>NZ_FNDJ01000068.1 GCF_900099965.1 Nonomuraea jiangxiensis
GTCTTCGAGGTGGACGGGTGGGTGGAAGGAGAGGCTGGTGTTGTTGGTGATGACGTCGACGCGGTAGAGCCTGCCTTCGGGTCCGTCCTCGGTGATGAGGAGGGTGTTGAAGTTGAGGGTGGCCATGGCCTTGGGGGTGAAGCCGAGGGTGGCGGTCGACACGACGTTGCCGTGGGTACGCCGCCCGGTGGCGGCGTCGATGGCGGCGTAGGTGAGCCGCCCGTCCGGCTGGACCCCGTACACCGAGACCCTGCCTCTGGGCACGCTGATGTGGGGCAGGATGGTGTTCACGATGATCTGCGCGTCGCCGGCCTGCACCTGATAGCGGTCCGGGAAGGCGGAGACCTGCACCGCCTGGGCCACCTCGCCGACCGGTGCGGTCCGCCAGCTGTTGTTCGGGTAGAGCCGGATCATCTTGTTGAGGAAGGCGTTGGTCGCCCACGTCGGGTTGAGGCGATCGGGCACCTCTCCCCAGGCTTCGCGCTGCTGGAACAGTCCCAGACTGTCGAAGTCGACCTCTTCGCTGATGTTCTCGATGCTGCTCTCCACGATCGTGGTCGTGATGGCGATCACGGCCGCCCGGGGATCCAGTCCACGGTCGTGCACGGCCTTGATCACCATTCGCGCGCACGACACGCGGTAGGCGGACATGTAGCCGCGCATCTTCTTGTTGAGAGAGCTGTTGAGCTGGTTGGCCAGGGCCGCGTCGGTCGCGGTGGTGCCATCGGGGTCACAGGGGGCTACCTGGTAGTCGGCCTCGACATCCGAGGCCGCGGTGGGCGCGGGCCGCGGGTCGGCCAGCGCGGGAAAGGCGGTGGCCGATAAGCCGGAAGCGATGATGACCACCGTGGCCGTGATGGAGGCACGGCGGACGAGCGCTCTGAACATGTGGGAAGTCCTTCGGTACGGCGTCAGCTGACGGTGGCGGGTTGGGCGGACAGGAGGATCTGGGACCAGCCCTTGGGGTCGACGGTGCCCAGGCCGGTGATGTCGTCGCCGTCGCCGTCGTGG
>NZ_FNDJ01000067.1 GCF_900099965.1 Nonomuraea jiangxiensis
CGCCAACGCGGTCGGCGCCAACGCGGTCGGCGGCGGCACGATACTCCCCGGCGCGGTACTCGGCGGCACGGTAGTCGGCGGCCTCGTCGGTCATGTCGAGGTAGACCTCTTCGAGTGTGGCGCTGCGTGGGGTCAGCTCGTGGATCGGGATGCCGCGCTCGGCGGCGAGATCGCCGATCGTGGCGGTGTCGGCGCCCGTCACCGCCAGGCTGCCCTGCGACCCGAACGTCACCGACGCACCGGCGCTGCGCAGGACCTTGCCCAGCTCCACGTGTCTCGGGGATCGGACCAGGATGTCGCGGCGGAAGCGGCCGGTGAGGTCCTCCATCGAGGTCTCGGCGATCAATCTGCCCCGTCCGATGATGAGCACGTGGTCCACGGTCAGGGCCATCTCGCTCATCAGGTGGCTGGACAGCAGCACCGTACGGCCTTCCGCGGCGAGAGTGCGCATCAGGCCGCGCATCCAGCGGATGCCCTCGGCGTCCAGGCCGTTCACCGGCTCGTCGAGCAGGACGACGCCGGGATCGCCCAGCAGCGCCGCCGCGATGCCCAGCCGCTGCCGCATCCCGAGCGAGAAGCCCCCGATGCGCTTGTGCGCCACGTCCCGCAGCCCCACCAGCTCCAGCAGCGTCATGATCCTGGAGCGGCCGATGCGGTGACTGCGGGCCAGGCAGGCGAGCTGGTTGTACGCGGTGCGGCCCGGATGCACGGCACCGGCGTCGAGCAGCACCCCCACCTCGTGGAGCGGCCGGTTGATCTCCGCGTATGGGCGCCCGTTGACCAGGGCCACGCCGGACGTCGCCGCATGAAGGCCGACGATGATGCGCAGGGTCGTGGATTTGCCGGCGCCGTTGGGTCCGAGGAAGCCGGTCACCCGGCCGGGGTGGACCTGGAAGGACAGCCGGTCGAGTGCGAGCGCCTCGCCGTATCGCTTGGTCAGTTCCTTTACTTCGATCACGTGAACACGGTGGCAAAACCCGCCCTGCCGGCGCGTCCGACCGTGGTCAGAACTTTCGCGTCCGCCCACGGTCGTACCTGGGCGACTGCGGGTCCGACCCGCGCGTTTGGATGGGGGGTGTGGGTGGGTTAGGGGGTTTGGTCGGTGGGGCGGATGAGGATTTCGTT
>NZ_FNDJ01000066.1 GCF_900099965.1 Nonomuraea jiangxiensis
TTGCCGTGGGTACGCCGCCCGGTCGCGGCGTCGATCGCGGCGTAGGTGAGCCGCCCGTCCGGCTGCACCCCGTACACCGAGACCCTGCCCTGGGGCAGCGGCGCTTCGTCGACGATCCTGCGGTACTTCACGGGGGTGTAGTCGTTGACGATGCTCGACCACGACTCTTCCCCGCGCTGGCCGTGTGAGTTGGCCGCGGGGCCCTTGGCCCAGTCGTTCTCCCACCCGTTGGAGTCGGGATCGCCGGTCCCGTTGAGGGAGTAGGTCCACGCGCCCTTGGTGTGGTCGGCCGGGTCCTTCCAGCGCGCGAAGAGCTCCATGTGCCCTCCGCGGAGAATCGCGTCCCCGGGAAGGAGACTGTGCGCGCTCGGCAGGGGGATGATGTCGGGGGAGTCGAGGAAATCATACGTACTGTTTCCTCCCTTGCCGGCGTTCGCGGTCATGTGCCACGCCATGGACACGAGTCCGGAGCAGTCCGGGCCGTACCGGTTGTCGCCCTCCACGTCCGTGATCAACGTGCCGGAGTCCCGCGTCTTGTTGTACCTGACATTGCGGTCGACCCAGTTCTGCGCGCGGGAGAGCACCTCGGCGCGGGTGATCGTGCCGTTGGGCACGCTCTCGGCCTGCGCCGGCGCCACCTTGCGGGCGGCGTCCACCGCGGTGAGTCCGAACGCCGCCGCCGCGACAGCGCAGACAACGGCTAACGAGCGGCGAAGCGTGAATATGACCATCGGTCTTTCCTCCATTCGCTGGGCGATTTCCTTCCCGCAGCAAACTGCCACCCCCGGCTGTATTTGATCTGTAACGCGCCTTCAAGACCGCGGCCCGGGAAATCCGGTACGCCGGCCGCGGGATCGTTCAGCGACGGGCCGGAAGCGTGGGATGGCGCGCGGATTTCGGCGCGGATCGCCCCTGACCTGGTAAGAGTGCGCTGCCAGGAAATGAAGGGAACGGGTTTGGGCCTGATTGAAGGTGAATTTTCAGCGGCCTGGTGAAGACTTCTGATCGTCTGCTCCCGGGAACACGACCGGCCGGCGGAGACCAAATCCCCAACCATTTTCGCTCGTCTACTGGAGGAGCCTCATGTCCAGAATCACCGCTTTACGACTCGGCGCCGGCGCCATGGTCCTGGCCGCCTGCGGCCTGGTCGCCACGGCGAGCCCGGCGATGGCCGCGCCCGCCCTGCAGTTGCCCTTCCCGTGCGGCCAGCAGTGGCGGCTGGACACCTGGGCGCACGCGCCCGCGCTCGACATGGTGAAGGAGCCCGACCAGCACGGCACCGACGGCGCCACGCTGGTCGCCCCCGC
>NZ_FNDJ01000063.1 GCF_900099965.1 Nonomuraea jiangxiensis
TACGCCGATTACGCGGCGTGGCAGCGTTCGCGGGTGGAGGGTGAGCTGCGTGACACCCAGTTGGCCTACTGGCGTGAGCGGCTGGCGGGCATGCCCGAACGCCTCGAACTCCCCGCCGACCGGCCGCGCCCCGCCAGGCGCGACTACCAGGGCGCCAACGTCCCGGTCACCGTTCCGGGACAGGTCGTGGAGCGGCTGCGCACCCTCGGCGCCGACGAGAACGCCTCGCTGTTCATGACCATGGTCGCCTGCCTGGCCGTCGCGCTCTCCCGCGCCACCGGCCGGCACGACATCGTGGTCGGCACACCCGTGGCCGAACGGCCCAGGCCGGAGCTGGAACCGCTGATCGGCTGCTTCCTCAACACGTTGGTACTCCGTACCGACTGCTCGGGTGACCCCACCTTCCGGGAGCTGATCAGGCAGGTCAGGACCACCACACTGGAGGCCTTCGCCAACGCCGAGGTCCCCTTCGAAGCGCTGATCGAAGAGTTGCGGCCGGAGCGCGACCTGAGCGCGACACCGCTGGTGCAGGTCCTGTTCAGCCTGGAGGACGCCGACCGTCCGCCGATCGACGCCGGTGGCCTGAGCATGGAGTGGAGGGCGGTCGGCACCTCGACGGCCAAGTTCGACCTCACCATGTACCTCCGCAGGGAACCGGGCGGCATCGGCGGCATCCTGGAATACCGCACCGACCTGTTCGACGAGGCCACCGCCGAGCGCATCGCGACCCTCTACACCGAAATCCTCGCCGCCGCGGCCGCCGAGCCGGAGCAGCGGCTGTCCGCGGCGCCCGCGCTCACCGCCGCCGACACCGAGACGATCGAGCGGTGGAACGCCACGGGCGGCCCGGAGGGCTTCGCGGCGCTGCCCGACCTGCTGGCGCGGCGAGTGGCCGCGACGCCGGACGCGCCCGCGGTGTGCGACGCCGACGGTACGTGGCTGACCTACGCCGAGTTCGGCGGGCGGGTCAACGCGCTGGCCAGGGCCCTGCGTGAGCGTGGCGTACGCCTGGGCGACGTGGTGGGCGTGTGCCTGCCGCGCGGCGTCGATCTGGTGGTGGCCGTGCACGCCGCGGTCGCGGCGGGAGCGGCGTACCTGCCGCTCGACCCCGGCTACCCCGACCAGCGGCTGGCGTTCATGGCCACGGACGGCAGGGCGCGGGTCGTGATCACCGAAGAGCCGGACCGCTTCCCTGGCTTCATCACGACAAGTCCTGATACGGCGGGGGATGGCGGGCCGCTGGCGCTGAAGATCCCGCCCAGGGCTCCGGCCTACCTGATCTACACCTCCGGCTCCACCGGCACCCCCAAGGGCGTCCTCGTCTCCCACGAGGCGATCGTCAATCGGCTGACCTGGACCGACCACGCCTTCACGCTCACGTCCGGCGACCGGGTCATGCTCAAGACCACCTTCACCTTCGACGTGTCGGTCTGGGAGCTGTTCTGGCCGCTCATCGCCGGCGCCGGCCTCGTGGTCGCCCCGCCGGACGCGCACCGCGATCCCGCCGCACTGGCCCGGCTCGTCGCCCGGCACGACGTCACCACCATCCACTTCGTCCCGTCCATGCTGGACGCGCTGCTGGACGAGCCGGAGCTGGACCTGCCCTCCGTGCGCAGGGTGATCTGCTCGGGGGAGGCGCTGCCCGCCGTGCTGGCCGAACGCCTGCACACCCGGCTGCCCGGCGTCGAGCTGCACAACCTGTACGGTCCCACCGAGGCCGCCATCGAGGTGACCTGGCACAAGTGCGAGCCGGGTGAGACGCACACCCCGATCGGCGCCCCGATCAGGGGGATCAGGATCGAGGTCCTCGACGCGGACCTGCGCAGGGTGCCCATCGGCACCCCCGGCGAGCTGTGCATCGCGGGCATCGGCCTGGCCGAGGGGTACGCCGGCCGGCCAGGGCTGACGGCGCGGCAGTTCGTGCCCGACCCGTACGGCCCGCCCGGCGCTCGCGTCTACCGCACTGGTGACCTGGCCAGATGGCTCCCGGGCGGCGAGGTCGATTACCTCGGCCGCATGGACGACCAGGTGAAGATCCGGGGCATGCGGGTCGAGCCCGGCGAGATCGAGTCGCTCCTCGCCGAGCATCCGGCCGTCCGGACCGCGGTGGTGCAGCCCGTTCGCGGCGTCCTGGCCGCCTATGTCGTGCCGTCGGGTGACGTCACGCCGGAACCCGCGGAACTCCGCGCCCTCCTGCACGAGCGGCTGCCCGACCACATGGTCCCCGCCACCGTCACCTTCCTGGACGAGCTCCCGACCAACGCCAACGGCAAGCTCGACAGGTCGGCCCTGCCCGAGCCGGGTGGTGTGGTGGAGCCGGTGCGGGTGGCGCCGCGTGGTCCGGTGGAGGAGTTGGTGGCGGCGCTGTTCGAGGCGGTGCTCCAGACCGGTCCGGTGGGGCGTGACGACG
>NZ_FNDJ01000062.1 GCF_900099965.1 Nonomuraea jiangxiensis
CTGGCCGACATCGGTATCCACCCTTGTGACGAGGTCGAGCCCCTGGAGAACCTCGAATCCAGAACCCACTGGATCAAGAACCCAGCCGGTGTCATTCATCTGCTCGCGGAGTCCGGCTGATCCTGATGTCCCGATGAGGTGAGCAGCTACCCTCGGCGGTATCGCGAAGCCAAACGCCGAGCTTCCCGAGTCGCTCAAGCTTCGACGACACAAGCCCAAGGGTTTGCTGTCGCAGGACAGTCGCTCGCCTAGATGATCCGATTAGGTGGCGGAGCTGCGTTATTCGAGCTCACTGACGCGGTGTTGCCGGCGCCGACGATCACCTCGCTGCCGTACCTGAGCCTGGAGCCGGTCTTTCGCCGCAGCTGGGGCAGCCTGTATGACGCGCCGACCCACGGGCGGATCGATGCCGGGCGGGTGCGGCCCACGCGCCTGGAACGGCGGCCGCCGACCACCGCCCACGACTGGGGCGAGCACCTGGCCGCGCTCACCGACCAGCTGCACAAGGGCGGCACGCTCGCCCTCCGGCACTGGGACCACAGCAAGCTGTACAAAGCTCTGGCTGAGGATCTCAGGATGCTGGATCAGGCTCACCCGGGCGGGCTGGACGAGCTGGCGTCACGGCGCTGAAACCAGTGTGCTTTCGTCCCGGACGTAACGGGCAAGAGCGGAAAAGGACCTAGGTATCGCCGGCGCATACGTGGAACCCGGCCATGATCGGACAATTCTGTTTGTCCTGTCCGGGTGAACCTTGCATCATCCGGACCTACCTTGCCACCACTCGCGAGACGTTCGGACTAACCCTGCATCGGGAGAGATCTGACAGTCCCGCTGAGCCTGTTCGCGGTCCTCGACACCGACGCCCTGGCCCCCTGGCTCGGCGACCTCCTTCCGGCCGACACGGGCCTGCTCAACTTCTTCTACCTCGACAGCGACTCCGAGACGTGTGACCCTGCCGCCGCCGACCTGGCCGGCAGATTCAGGATCTACGCCCCT
Organism: Nonomuraea jiangxiensis; assembly: GCF_900099965.1. Lineage (GTDB taxonomy): Bacteria > Actinomycetota > Actinomycetes > Streptosporangiales > Streptosporangiaceae > Nonomuraea > Nonomuraea jiangxiensis. Next base: position 997 of record NZ_FNDJ01000062.1, read on the forward strand.
CAGATGGGAGCCGTGGTCGCCGCCCGGTCCGGGCACGCCGTGGAGACGGACCCACCCGCCCGGTCCGGTGTCTTCGCGCCGGTCGCATGGGCGGCCTCGCCGGGGTTCGCCTTCCCCGACACCTTTGACCCGGCCTGGTGGGCCATCGACGTGGAACCTGGTGCCGACGGCGACTTGGTCGTCGACTACGTCATTGAATACACCAACATGTCGAACCTCGACAGCGACTGGCCGGAACGGCCGGGCGCGCTCTACGGCCGGGACGCCGCCTTCGGCTGGCCGATCTTCCCCACGGGAAGCTCGCCGTTGCTTCCCGGCAAGGACGACCCGAACCGCTACCACCACCTGCTCCAGCTGTCCGACGAGCATGAGTGGCGCATCGGTGGCGACGGCGGCTGGATGCACTGGTCGATCCCCACCGACGCACTGCGGACTGGCGACTTCAGCCGGGCGATCCCGACCCCGGACATCTGGTGACCACCGGGATACAGGTGGGCCCCGGCCGGATCGATCCGCCTACCGTCAGACCCCGGTGACCGCTTCCACCGAAGATGCAAATTAAGTCTGAACAAGCACGGCGGTCGCTGCTCGGATCTACTTCTCAACCTGCGGGCCAGCGTCCCGGACCCGGCAAGGTTCGGCCGGAACGGACACTTTTCGCCCCAGGATCCAGCCGCCCGCGCCGCAGCCGCGCGCTGAGGTCCTCATGCACCTTTTGCGTCCGGGTTGCTCGACTCCGACCTGTCGCCGAAGGCCTGCGGGTAGCCGGACGGCATGAGCAAACACACGCCATGGGACAAGGAAGCCGCCGCCAGGGTGCAGTCAGCGGCCGCCCGCAACCCCGGCTGCCCCAGCGACCGCGATGGCCTGGACCGCGAAGCGCAGTCCCAGGCCGACAGGAACGAGGACCAGGACCAGGACGACGCCGCCTGACCCTTCGTCTTGTACGCTGCCTTCTACGTGGGGGCTTCACGTTGAGCTAACGATCGGCGGGGAAGTGCCGGTCCAGGATGTCGGCCGACTCCGGCAGGATGACGAACCCGCCGTTGCCGTGGAAGCGGCCGGCCTGCAGGGCGATCAGCTCGGCGAGTGCCGCGGCGAACGGGCCGGGCGGCCTGGAACCGGGCGTGGGCGTCCGGGAACAGCTGCTGGGCCCGTCACCCGCCTGTCGCGCGCCGCCCGCTCACTGCGCCACCTGCTGAACTTGGCGGCGCAACTTCGCGAGCGCGAAGTCGACCTCCTGGTGCTCAAGCAGGGCATCGACACCTCCACACCGTCCGGGCGCCTGCAGTTCCACATGTTCGGTGCCTTCGACGAGTTCCTCCGCGAGCTCATCGTCGAGGGAACCCTCGAAGGGCTCGCCTCGGCCCGAGCACGCGGCCGCGTCGGCGGGCGCCCACCCGCCCTGGACGCTCACGGCGTGGAGATGGCCCGCGCGTTGTACGAGATGAAGGGCGATGCCGGTAAGCGCCGCTACACCGTCCAGCAAATCGCCGGTCGGCTCGGCGTCAGCCGCGCCACGATCTACCGTCACCTTGACCCCGACAAGCCGGTCTCGGCGTAGGAGCGTGGTGCTGCCCCCGATCTCTTACAACGGCGGCGAGGCCAAGCTCGCCGCCGTGCTGCCCGAGCCTCACGGTCGCCGCCGTCCCGGCGCCGGGAGCCGCATAGCCACGATACGACGGCATGGCGGCTTCATGCTCCGTCGTTCCTGGCCTGGGCTTGATCCGGTTTGACGGACATCCGAGATCAGGGGCTTGTCCCCGGAAGGATGTCCATGATGGAGAGCATGGGGAAGAAGAAGCCGCGT
>NZ_FNDJ01000061.1 GCF_900099965.1 Nonomuraea jiangxiensis
GCAATTATCTGGGGTTGGATGTTATGCCGGGCTGGGTGGATCAGTGCTGGCTGCGGGTGGTGCGACCGGGTGAATTGACCTCATAACGCCGGAGGTTCACCGTCTCCTTCATCGAGGGGCTGTCGATGGAGGTGAAGACATGGTCAGGGCTGCGACGGACGGCCGCTACCCGGTCAGGGTGTCGGGGCCGTTGGCGGGGCTGGTGCACGAGTTTCGGCTGGAGCTGATCGGTCAGGGGTTCACGCCGCGGACCGCTCAGGGCCACGCGTATGTGCTGGCGCATCTGAGCCGCTGGCTGGAGCAGGAGGGGGCGGCTCCCGCTGAGCTGGGTGCCGAGCGGATCGCCGCGTTTGTCGCGGCGCGGCGAGTCGGCGGCTGTCGACGGTGGCGGACGGCTGGCTCGCTGCGGCCGATGCTGGATTATCTGCGCGGGCTTGGGCTGATCCCAGCCGAGAAGCCGCGCGCTCTGGGTCCGGTCGATGCGGTGCTGGAGAGGTATCGCCGCTGGCTGGAGCGTGAGCGTCGGCTTGGCGAGCAGACGGTGAGTTTACGCTTGCACTGGGCCGCCAAGTTCCTGCTCACTCAGGTCGAAGGCGGCCGGCTGGAACTGGACCGGATCGGGCCGCAAGCGGTGACGGCGTTCGTGCTGGAGATGTCGCAGCACTACGCGACCGGCTCGATGAAACCGTTGACCTCGGGTCTGCGGTCGCTGCTGCGGTTCTTGTTCGCGGCAGGCGACCTCGACCGTGACCTGTCGCCGGTGGTGCCGTCGGTGGCCGGCTGGCAGCTGAGCGGGATTCCGGTCGGTGCGGATGACGAGGCAGTCACCATGCTGCTTGCCTCCTGCGACCGGTCCACGGCGGTGGGGCGGCGGGACTTCGCGGTCCTGCTGCTGATGACCAGGCTGGGGCTGCGGGCGGTGGAGGTCGCGCGGCTGCGCCTGGACGACATCGAATGGCGCGGCGGTGAGCTGACGGTTCGGGGCAAGGGCGGTCGCGTCGACCGGATGCCGCTTCCGTCCGACGTCGGCGGTGCCCTGGCCGACTGGCTGCGCAACGGCCGGCGGCCCTCGACGCTGCGGGAGGTGTTCACCCGCACGATCGGCCCGGACGCGCCGATGAAGCGGCAGTCGATCGTGCAAGTGCCGCGCAGTGCCTCGTTACGGGCCGGCATCGCGATGGTGGGCGCCCATCGGCTGCGACACCGGGTCGCCTGCCGGGTACTGGCCGACGGCGGGTCCCTGGCCGAGGTCGCCGAGGTGCTGCGGCACAACGACCACGCGAGCTCGGCCATCTATGCGAAGGTCGATCTGACCGCGCTTGCCGCGGTCGTGCGGCCCTGGCCGATGGTGGTCGGCGATGACGACACTGCGTGAGGCCGTGGACCGCTACCTGGCGATTCGCCGAAGCCTGGGCTACAAACTCAAAATCGAGGGCCGCATGCTCGGCCAGTTCGTCACCTTCTGCGACGCCCGCGAGCTGAACCACGTCACCGTCGCCGCGGCCGTGGAGTGGGCCACGACCCCGGAGGGGGCGGATGCGTCCTGGTGGGCGGCACGGTTGACGGTCGTTCGCGAGTTCGCCCGGTTCCAGGCCGCCTTCGACGCCCGCACCGAGGTCCCGCCGACGGCCCTGCTGCCACGCACGGCAGACCGCTGCGAGCCCCGTCTGTATTCACCGGCAGAAATCACCGCGATGCTGCGAGCAGCGCGGAGGTTCAAAAACCCGCTGCGCGCCGCCACCGTCGAGACGTTCATCGGCCTGATGGCCGCCACCGGCATCCGAACCGGAGAAGCGATGAGCCTGGACCGCAGCGATGTGGACCTGGACGGCCTCCTCCTGCTGATCCGGGGCACCAAGTTCGGCAAGTCCCGCCTGGTCCCGCTGCACCCCAGCACCGCCGAACACCTGGCCGCCTACCAGGCGCGGCGCGACGAACTGTGTCCGCATCCGTCCACCGCGGCGTTCTTCGTCTCCTGCGCCGGCACCCGCCTGAACCACCACAGCGCCAGCACCGCCTTCGCCCATGTGCTGAAGACCGCGGCGATCATCACCCCGGCCGGGACGACCAAGCCGCGGCTCTACGACCTCAGGCACACCTTCGCGGTGACCACCATGGCGAACTGGTACGCCACCGGAGCCGACGTCGCGCATCTACTGCCCGCCCTGTCGACCTACCTCGGACACATCAGCCCGGCGACCACGTACTGGTATCTGCACGCCTGCCCGCAGCTGATGACCGAAGCCGCCAAGCGCCTGGAAGCCTCCTGGGAGGAACCATCATGACCAGCCTGGCCCCGATCATGCAGGGATACTTCACCGAACGGCTCACCGACCGCCGTGCCAGCGAACACACCATCGCCGCCTACCGCGACACCTTCCGCCTGCTGCTGCACTACGCCCAAGCCCAGCTCAGCCGCCCGCCCGCGGCCCTGGACCTGGCCGACATCGATGCCGACCTCATCTGCGGCTTCCTGGACCATCTCGAGACCGACCGGAACAACGGCATCACCACTCGCAACGCCCGGCTGGCCGCGATCCACTCCCTGTTCGGCTACGCGGCGCTGCGTTGCCCCGAGCATGCCCTGCTCATCCAGCGTGTCCTGGCCATCCCTCACAAGCGCCGTGATTCCACCGACGTGTGCTTCCTGACCCGAGCCGAGAGTGACGCGCTCCTCGCGGTTCCCGACCAGTCCACCCCGCTGGGCCGCCGCGATCACCTGCTGCTGCTCGTCGCCCTGCAGACCGGGCTGCGCGTCTCCGAACTCACCTCGCTGACCTGCGCCGATGCCGAGCTCGGAGCGGGTGCCCACCTGCGCTGCACCGGCAAGGGCCGCAAGCAGCGCGCCACCCCGCTCACCCGGCCCACCGCTCGCCTGCTCCAGCGCTGGATCACCGATCGTCACGCCGCACCGGCCGACCCGCTGTTCCCCAACCGCACCGGCGGACGCCTCAGCCGAGATGCCGTCGCCGACCTGCTCGCCAAGTACGTCCCCGTCGCGGCCCGCACCTGCACGACCCTCGCATCCAAGAACGTCACCCCGCACACCCTGCGACACACCGCGGCAATGGCGCTGCTGCACGCCGGCGTCGACACCTCCACCATCGCGCTCTGGCTCGGCCACACCAGCACAAAGGCCACCGACATCTACCTCCACGCCGACCTGGCCACCAAGGAGAAGGCCCTGGCCCGCACCGCACCTCCTGGCGTCGGAACCCGGCGCTACCGCCCCGGCGACAGCCTGCTCGCCTTCCTGGAAAACCTGTAATTATCTCTGGCGGCCACGCTGTCAGACCTTCGCTGGCCAGCCCTGATCCACCCAGCCCGGCATAACATCCAACCCCAGATAATT
>NZ_FNDJ01000060.1 GCF_900099965.1 Nonomuraea jiangxiensis
CGGGTTGAAGGCGGCTCGGTTGGCTGGGCCGGCCGGGGTGGCGATGCTCGTGCCGTCCCAGGCCACCAGCAGCAACTCGCCCAGGTGGGACCAAGGGGCGCGGCCCGCTGTCAGGGGCGAGGCCACCCGCTGCAGCAGCTGCGCGAACACCACGCTGCCCAACCGCGCACGTAGCTTTGACAAGGCGGTGGAGGAGGGGATGCGCCAGCCTGCCGTCCGTAGCCGGTCGGCCAGTCCGGCCACCATCTGCCCGGCCACATCGATCGAGTTCAGGTGCGAAAACAGGCATAACGCCAGCACGAAGTACACCCCGAACCGGGCTGGCAGCGCCCGTGTCCGCGCCTTCTTGCCATGCGTGGGCCGCCAGCCGGCGAGTACTTCATCGACCAGGTCGGGCGGCAGGAACCGAGTCAGTACGCCCAGCCCGACGTGATCCAAGATCTTGCTGTGACTGGATCTTCTCAGTAGCGATATGGCAGCATCAGCGGGCAACGAGGCTCCTTGCCAGGCCAACGATCTTCAGCAATCGTCAGTCCTAGCAGGAGCCTCGCCACATCTCACACCATCGCCATCGACCGGCTCCACATCGTGATCACCTGATCCGTTGCAGACGCAAGATGCCCTTAAGTTCCTGGCATTGTGGCGACCGCCACCCGCCGTTCGGGGCTTGGGGCCTCCAGGAAAACGGCCTCTGACCGGTGCGGGGCCGGGCGCCGTTACGTGCGCCCCGTCAATTCGTCCCCTCGACGCCCGTCACCCCATCCGTGAGCATCCACCACCGGCGCCCTTGAAGCATCCGCCACTCCGCCACCCAGGGGGCATCCGTTCACTCCGGCACCAGAGGCATTCGTATCCCTGACAGCCGGGGCATTCGTCGCTTCGCTCACCCCGTGGCTATCCGATCCCGGTGCTCGTCGGCTGCTGCCTACGTGGGTTGGCTGCCGGTGTTCTATCCGCGTTGCCGAGATTGGTCGTTGGGTGGGGCGCTGATGGGGGGTGGGGGTTGCGGCGTTCTGTGGGCTCTGGGCGGCTTGTTGGGGGCATAGGGCCCGCGGTTGTCGGTGAAGGCGTGTGGGGGCGTTCTCGTGCGTTTCAGCTCCTTGCGCGGGTGGAGGGCGTGCGGGGCCGGGGGCGGGGAAGAGGATGTGCAGGAAATGTGTGGAGCGTGTAGGGGATAACCCTGGGTTTTCACCTAATTGTGCGGGGAAGGCGCCTCGGCGACGGAACTTAAACGTAAGGTCAAGACATGCTGAAGCGCACGATAAGTCTTACCGCGGTCGGAGCCGCGCTGGTCGTGGGCGCGGTCGCCGGATGCGGATCGAACGCCCAGCCCATCCAGGTCAACCTGGCCGCCTCAGAAGTGCTCACGCAGGCTGCGCAGAAGACCGCGCAGGTCACCAGCTACACGGTGGACGCCGTGGTGAACGTGGCGCACTCCGAGGGCAACGGCAAGGTGCAGGGGCGCATGCTGTACCAGCGCGATCCCCTCGCCGTGGACCTCACCTTGGACACCGTCGACATGGGCGGCAGGAACCTGCCGGGCGGCGTACGCGCCGTGCTGCAGTCCGACGCCGTCTACGTGAAGGTCGACGCGCTCAAGGACCTCGTGGGCGCCACCAAGCCGTGGATCAAGGTCCCGCTCACCGAGGTCGGCGAGTCCGCCCAGGTGAACCAGTACCTCACCCAGATCCAGCAGTTCGACCTGGGCAACGTGACCAAGATGGTCACGGCCTCGCAGAACGTGAAGTCCGCCGGCAACGAGAGCGTCAACGGCGAGGACACCACCCACTACAGCGGCACCTTCCCGGTCGACGCGGCCGTGCAGCAACTGCCCGCTGACAAGCAGGAGCAGGCCCGGACGAACCTGGCGGAGCTCAGCGACGTCAAGTTCGACATCTGGGTGGCCGGTGACGGCCTGCCGCGCAAGCTGGCGCTGAACGGCTCCAAGGAGGGCGCCACGCTCGATGCCACGCTGTTCTTCAAGGACTTCAACAAGGCGGTGAACATCGAGACCCCGCCCGCCGATCAGGTCGGCGAGCTGCCCAAGGGCACGACCAACTGACAACTGATCAGCCAGAACCCATCAGCTGGAACTACTGAGAACGATTTGGAAACTCGGCGGCCAGGACGTACTCTGGTCGTTGCCGAAGACCGCCGGTCGTCGTCGGGTGCTCAAAGCCCGGCGACCGAAGGATCCACTTCATGTGGACGGCCCGCGCAGGTGTGATGCGAGTTTCCCACGTGGAGTGATCCACGTGCGTGAGCCCCGTGTGCGCCCTGCGCCCGGGGCTGTTCTCATTTCTGGGCCTTCGCCGGTGGCACATCTGGAAGGAGGCCCATGGCGAGGGCGGACAAGGCGACAGCGGTTGCCGAGCTCAAGACCGAGTTCGAAGGCAGCGCCGCCGCCGTTCTGACCGAATACCGCGGTCTCACCGTCGCGCAGCTCAAGGAGCTGCGCACCTCTCTCGGTGGGAATGCGAAGTTCGCCGTGGCGAAGAACACCCTGACCAAGATCGCGGCCAACGAGGCCGGTCTGACGGGCCTCGACGGCCTGCTCGCCGGTCCGACCGCGATCGCCTTCGTCAACGGTGACGTTGTCGAGGCGGCCAAGGGCCTGCGTGACTTCGCCAAGGCCAATCCCCTTCTGGTGATCAAGGGTGGCGTCCTCGACGGCAAGACGCTCGACGCCAACGAGATCACCAAGCTCGCCGACCTCGAGTCCCGCGAGGTTCTCCTCGCGAAGCTCGCCGGTGCCCTGAAGGCGAAGCAGAGCGCTGCTGCCGCTGTCTTCGCCGCGCTGCCCACGCAGATGGCCCAGCTGGCCGACGCCCTGCGTGCCAAGCGCGACGAGGCGGGCGAGTAACACGGGGGTTGCCGCAGACAACCGCGGTCCCGTTCCTAGATTCAGCAGAACGTCCCTAACGTAAGGAAACAATCATGGCGAAGCTCAGCACCGACGAGCTGCTCGACGCGTTCAAGGAGATGACCCTCCTCGAGCTGTCCGAGTTCGTGAAGCAGTTCGAAGAGGTCTTCGACGTCAAGGCCGCCGCGCCCGTCGCGGTCGCCGCCGCCCCCGCCACCGGTGGCCCCGGTGAGGCCGCCGTCGTTGAGGAGCAGGACGAGTTCGACGTCATCCTCGAGGCTGCCGGCGAGAAGAAGATCCAGGTCATCAAGGAGATCCGCGCCCTCACGTCCCTGGGCCTCAAGGAGGCCAAGGACCTGGTGGACGGCGCTCCCAAGCCCGTCTTCGACGGCAAGGTCAACAAGGAGCAGGCGGAGAAGGCCAAGGCTGCCCTCGAGGGCGCCGGCGCCACCGTGACCGTGAAGTAACTTCCCCCTTCACGCACGCTCTTCGGAAAGAGGCGACCACACCCAGGTGCCGGGTGTGCCGCCTCTTTTCGCGTTTCCGGGGTCGTGCCGGCTCAGCGGCTCGCGGCGGTCCGTACGCGGGCGATGGCCGAGGTGTCCATGTAGTCCCTGGTGTGGATGATCTGGCCGTTCCTGACCCGGAGCACCAGCAGGCCGGGGACCGTGACCGGGTGCTCGCCCACCTCGACGAGGACGTCCTGCTCGACGACCACCACCTCCGGGTCCGCGGTCCGGTGCAGCGCCACCCGGCGTATCTCGCGGACCCGCATCGGGCTCGGGTCCCACATGGCGTGGTAGCCCGCGCGGATCTCCTCCCTCCCCTGGTACGGCGCCAGCCCCCCGAACGGGAACTCGTGCAGCCCGTCCGCCGCATAGAGATCGGCCAGCTCGTCGGCGGACTTGTGCAGCATGGCCGCGTGAAAGCCGGTGACGACGTCCTCGATGGACATGAGACCCCTCCTATTTCACTCAACAGGCGTTGACTCAACGAGCGTAGAGCGAAAGGGCGGAGTCGGTCAACGCATGTAGAGTCGGGCCGTGGGTGACAGGTTGCCGCTGCGGGCCGAGCGGCGGCGCAGGACCGAAGGGCGGATCCTCGACGCCGCCAGGGCGCTCTTCGCCGAGGTGGGCTACGAGCGCGCCACGGTCAGGGCCATCGCCAAGGCCGCCGGGATCGATCCGGCCCTCGTGATGCAGTACTTCGGGAGCAAGCAGGCGCTCTTCCAGGAGGCCGTACGGATGGCCCCGGAGCCGGACCCGGGGCTGGGCGCCGAAGAGTTGGTCGAAGGGCTGCTGGGCACGCTCGACCTGAAGCTGGGGGACCTGCCGCAGAGTTCGCTGGCGATGCTGCGGTCCATGCTCACGCACCCGGAGGCGGCCGTGTCCGCCAGGGAGGCGCTGGGCGCGCAGATCGACCGGCTGGCCGCGGCCATTCCGGGCGAGGACGCGCGGCTGCGGGCGGCGCTGGTGACCATGATCATGGTGGGCGTCACCGTCGGGCACCAGCTCCTGGAGCTCGACGAGCTGCGCGGGGTGCCGCAGGAGGAGGTCGCCCGCTTGTTGCGGCCCAGCCTGCGGGCCCTTACTGGACCCGAAGTCTCATAACCACTGGGCCACAAGTCGGCCCAACCGGCGGGACGCCGTTACGGTGGCGAGGGCCGGCAAGTAAAGTGTGCGGCACGTTATCCCCTGCGTACTCCCTGCGATCGGGAAGGTGACAGTGGGCGTCGAGGTCGTGGTCGACGGTCTGACCAAATCATTCGGCCGGCAGGTCATCTGGGAGGATGTCTCGCTCACCCTGCCCGCGGGCGAGATCTCGGTGCTGCTCGGCCCGTCGGGCACCGGCAAGTCGGTGTTCCTCAAGACGCTGGTCGGCCTGCTCAGGCCCGATCGCGGGCACATCTGGATCGACGGCCACGACCTGGCCAACTGCTCCGAGGACAGGCTCTACGAGCTGCGCCGGCTGTTCGGCGTGCTCTTCCAGGACGGCGCCTTGTTCGGTTCGCTCAACCTGTACGACAATGTGGCCTTCCCGCTGCGCGAACACACGAAGAAGACCGAGACGCAGATCCGCCGGCTGGTGATGGAGAAGATCGAGCTCGTCGGCCTGCTCGGCGCGGAGTCGAAGCTGCCCGGCGAGATCTCCGGCGGCATGCGCAAGCGGGCGGGGCTGGCCAGGGCGCTGGTGCTGGATCCGGAGATCATCCTGTTCGACGAGCCGGACTCCGGGCTCGACCCGGTCCGTACCGCGTACCTCAACCAGCTCATCGTCGACCTCAACGCCGAGATCGAGGCGACGTTCCTGATCGTGACGCACGACATCAACACCGCCCGTACGGTGCCCGACGGCATCGGGCTGCTCTTCAGGCGGGAGCTGGTGATGTTCGGACCGCGGGAGATGCTGCTGTCGAGCGACGAGCCGGTGGTGCGGCAGTTCCTCAACGCGAGGAAGCACGGCCCGATCGGCATGTCGGAGGAGAAGGACGTCTCCGAGCTGGCGGCCGAGGCGCAACTGGGGCACGATCCGGGCGCGCTGCCGCCGATCCCGCCGCAGCTCATGCCGACCGGTGACCGGATCCGCCACACCCAGCGGCCGCCGGGGGCCTGGCTGGCGGCCAACGGGGTGATCCCGCCGCCGGGCTCGTTCGTGGACGAGCGGGGGCGTAACTGGCTGGAGGAGTACCCGCGGCTGGTCAACGCCTACCTGCACGGCGTTCGATGACCGCTTTTGAGCGTGCCTGGAGGCGGCGCCGGTGGGGCCGAGTAGGGGCCTGAGAGGCGTGCCGGGGTGGCCGGCCGGGGGTCGGCGAACATCTGCTCCGACGGGCTGAGAAGGTGCCTGCGGCGGCTGTCAGGGTTCGCGGGCGGGAGAGATCGGGTCGGACGCTCAGCGGGGCTCTCAGAGCCTTCTGGAGGCATTTGCGGGAGATCTGACAACCTTGACCGATTCGCTGCGGGGATGGGCACGCCATGAGGGGCTGTGTCCGTTGGCCAACCGCATGGGTTGTTTCGGGGGCTGGGGGCGGAAGTGGCGGGTTATGATCCGGCGACTGGCCGGGGAAGGGGTGAGCGGACGTGGCGGGACTCGCTGTTCGCCCTGCCGGCATCCTGATCTCGGCGCTCAGCGCGGTGCTGGCCGTACTGGTCGCCACGGGCGTGTGGATCGCCGCCCAGGCGCGTGACGAGCAGGGCAGGGCAGGCGACAAGGAGGCCGCGCTGCTGGCGGCGGGCACGCACGCGAAGAACCTGATCTCGCTCGACTACCGCACCGCCGACGCCGACGTGCGGCGCATCCTCGAGACCTCGACCGGGACCGCCAGGGCCGAATACGCGGCCAACGCGGCCAAGCTCAAGTCCACCACGATCGCGAACAAGGTCGTCCAGCACGGCGTGCTGCGCGCCACGGGGCTGACCTCGCTCACCGGGTCGACGGCCAAGGTGCTGGTCGTCGCCGACGTGGAGATCCGCTGGGAAGGGTCCAGCAGCGCGCCCCAGGAGCGGTACTACCGGTGGTCGATGGACCTGACCAAGGTCGGCGGCGGCTGGCTGGTGTCCAAGGCGGTGCAGGTGGGATGAGAACCGTCGTGATCGTCCTGCTGGGCGTCCTCGTGGTGGCGGCCGGGGTGCTGGTGCCGACCATGTGGTTCGACCTGCGGCACCTGCGGGAGGCCGACGCGGCCGGCGCCCAGGCCATGGCCGCGGCCAGGAAGGTGGCGCCCGACCTGCTCTCCTACGACTACAGGACCGTGGAGGCGGACCTGGCCAAAGCGCGGACGTACACCACGGGAGCGCTGACGGGGCAGTACCGGGAGCTGGCCACGACCCTGGTGCCCAGGGCCAGGGCCCAGAAGGTCGTGCAGACCGTGGCCGTGGCGGGGGTCGGGGTCGAACACGCGGAGCCGGACCGCGTAGAGGTTCTGCTTTTCGTGAACACTGGTACGGTCAAGGAGATCCCCGGCGAGGCGGAGCCGCAGCAGCAGTTCACCCAGAACCGCGCCAGGTTCGTCATGGTGCGGCAAGATTCCCGCTGGCTGGTGGCCGATCTGTCCACCCTGCTGGGGACGGCCTGATCTTCCGGGCGCGCCACTACTTTCAATTGTTACCAAAAATCAGGTTTAGCGAAGCCTTTGCCGCGGGTACCCAAGTCACTGCTGCACCGGTTGTCGGCATGGGTTCGACCCTCGGTGTGACGGAGCGTTAACCGCCCCCGTTCGCGGGTATCGTCTTGGGCCTGGCGGTAGGCGACCGGTCACGCAGGGGAGAAAACCCAGCGTCCGGGCTCAGAGTCGGCTAAAAGTCGGGCTTGTGGGCTTGACGTTTCCGTCTGAACGGGCGATGCTGCGACCAACGTGGAGCATGCAGCGAGGGCGAAGTGGACAGGCGTGTGCCGTTCGGCTACACTGCCCCTTTGCGCTGCCCTTTGACGACCCGTGATGCTTGCTCACGTTGCGAGGTTGTCTGGCGTGCGTGTAGTCAGTCCGCCGCGAGCCCTCGGAAGGACATCTGTTGGCAGCCTCGCGCAACGCCTCCGCCGTACCCGCCGGTCCCCGTCGCGTCTCATTTTCGCGCATCCAGGAGCCCCTCGAAGTTCCTGACCTTCTCGCCCTGCAGACCGAGTCGTTCGACTGGTTGCTCGGCAACGAGAAGTGGAAGGGCCGGGTAGAGGCGGCTCGCCAGGCCGGGCGCAAGGACGTCCCGACCCAGTCGGGCCTCGAAGAGATCTTCGAAGAGATCAGTCCCATCGAGGACTTCTCGGGGACCATGTCCTTGTCGTTCCGCGACCACCGGTTCGAGCCGCCGAAGTACTCAGTCGATGAGTGCAAAGACAAGGACATGACCTTCTCCGCCCCGATGTTCGTGACGGCGGAGTTCATCAACAACACCACCGGTGAGATCAAGAGCCAGACGGTGTTCATGGGGGACTTCCCGCTCATGACGCCGAAGGGCACGTTCATCATCAACGGCACCGAGCGTGTCGTGACCTCGCAGCTGACCCGTTCGCCCGGCGTGTACTTCGAGCGCACGGTCGACAAGACCTCCGACAAGGACCTGTACGGGTGCAAGGTCATCCCGTCGCGGGGGGCCTGGCTGGAGTTCGAGATCGACAAGCGTGACAGCGTCGGTGTGCGTATCGACCGTAAGCGCAAGCAGGCCGTCACGGTGCTGCTGAAGGCGCTGGGCTGGACGAGCGAGCAGATTCTCGAGCGCTTCGGCCAGTACGAGTCGATGCGGGCGACCCTGGAGAAGGATCACACGGCCGGCCAGGATGACGCGCTGCTGGACATCTACCGCAAGTTGCGGCCCGGTGAGCCGCCGACCAAGGAGTCGGCGCAGACGCTGCTGGAGAATCTGTACTTCAACGCCAAGCGGTACGACCTGGCCAAGGTGGGCCGCTACAAGATCAACAAGAAGCTCGGGGTCGACGCCG
>NZ_FNDJ01000059.1 GCF_900099965.1 Nonomuraea jiangxiensis
TGCCGGTCTTCGGGTCGGGCGTGCTGTCCTCCGCCGGTTCCTGGCCGACCGGGATGAGGTCGCATCCGGCGTCGGTGAGCACCTGGCGGGCGAGCGCGAGGTCCTGCGGCAGGCCGCGGTCGGTGATGTCGCCGTTGAGGACGAGCAGGTCCGGCCGGGTCTGCCGGATCCGCTTGATGGCGGCTGTGGCGACCTGGGTCAGCGCCGGGTTGTCGGCCGTGAACTGCACGTCCGACAGCGTGGCGAACTGCCACGTGTCACGGCCCTCGGGCAGCACGCCGTCGTCGGAGATCAGCGGGTCCGGCTGCGGGTCGGGCTGGGCGGGCAGGTCGATCGAGGTCGGGATGTCGGCCTCGAAGCGGTCCAGGATGAACGTGCCCGGCTTCTGCTGGGTGACGCTCGTGTTGATGCCCTGGAAGCTGTTGATGGTGATCGGGAACGCCGTGTTGGCCGGCAGCGTCCACGTCGCGTACTGCCAGTCGCTGCTTGCGGCGAGGGCGGTGCCGTAGATGCCGGTGCTCTTGCCGTTGGCGTCGTAGAAGAGCAGGTAGGTCAGGCCGTTCGGGACGCTGATGCTGGACTTGATCCGCATCCTGACGCGCAGCGGCTGGCCGGGCACCTGGACGCGCTGGGCCGCCGACACCGCTCCGATACCGACGTTGCGCATCCCGTTGAAGTCGATCCGCAGGCCGTCGGGGTCCGCCGAGAACGTCGTGGCCGCGGTGCTGTTGTTGCGCCAGCGGGCGAGCACGTTGTCGTCGAAGTCGTAGACCGTCTGGGTCTGCACGCCGACGGTGATCGGGAGCTGCACCGACTTGCCGCCGACCGAGACCGTGAGGATCGTGCCCGCGGCGGTGAGCGGGGTGATCTTCAGCTGGCCGTCGACCGGCTGGATGTCCACGACGCTGTGGTCGTAGTCGAGCGAGAGGTCCCGCGGGTCGATCGGAGCCGTGTAGCCCTGGGCGTCCCGGCCGGTCACGGCGACGGTGACCGCGTGGTCGGGCGTCGCGTCGGCGATCGACAGGCGCTGGGACGACAGCTCTACGCTGTCGAGCGCGTCGAGGACGGTGACCCTCTCGTGCGCCTGCTCGTGACCCACCTTGGCTTTGACGTCGATCGAGTCACGCTGCTTGTTCGGGGCCTCAAGCACGCCGCCCTTGACGGAGGCTCCGGACGCGGACCATCGCACGGACTTCGGGTCGATCGTCACCGGCGTCTGGTGGTTGTCGACTGCCTGCGCGACGAGCGCGCGGTGCAGTCCCGGGAAGACCTTCACGCCGCCGTCGGCCGACGTCGCACCCGGCGCGGGCTTGATGAGGACCTCGTGCGCCCTGCCGTCGCCCTTGGAGACGAAGACGCCGACGCCGTTCGTGTTGTGGCGTTCCTGGCCGTCGGACGGGGTGTTGCGAATGGTCACGTGGTCCTCGCCGAGCGCGCGGGCGACCATCTCGCTGGAGCCGCCGCTGTCGAGGATGACCGCGGTCTGCACGCCCATCGCGACCATGTCATGGGCTACCTTGTCGATCGCGACGCCGCCCTTGCCGGTGCCGCCCGGGCCGTTCCACTGGCCGAGCACGAGCGTGTGCCCGCCGTCCTTGAAGCCGAACGAGGTACGCGGGGAGATCGCGGTGCTGTCCAGGCCCGCGCGGGGCTTGCCGTTGGAGACGATGACGCCCTCGCCGGTGCCGCCGTGGCCGAGCGCGAACTTCATGGTCCTGGCGACCGGGTCGGCCAGCGCCCAGCTGAGCGTCACCGGGTCGCCGGGCTGCAGCGCGCGGATCGCGGTCGCCGCGGCGTCGCGTCCCACCAGGTAGAACCCGTCGTCCGGGATCGTCCCCGAGCCCGCGGGGCCGTTCGGCGTGACCGAGACGACCTTGCCGTTCTGGACCAGGACCTCGGCGAGGTTGCCGTCCACGCCGATGAACGGGCGGTTGCGGCTGTAGGTGCCCCACGCCGACGTGAACGCGACCATGCCGTCCGCGGGCACCGGGTGGGGTTCGGGGTTCGCGGCGTTGACCGTCAGGACCTTGTGGTCCGTGCCCGCGAAGTTCGCGGACGCGTTGACCATGACGTTCACGAGCTGGGTGATGCCGTCCTGGCTGACGCCGACGTGCGGCTGCACCTGGGCGGCTTCCGGGCCGCCGAGGTTGGAGGTCTTGAGCAGTTGCCCGTTCTGGATCTCGGCACCGTGCGCCGCGGTGGAGTTGCCCAGGTCGTAGAAGTCGCCGTTGACGCCCGCGACGGCGCCGGCCTTGTTGGCGGCCACGCTGAGTGGCCCGCCTGACGCGACCGGTCCGGCGGTCAGCAGGTCCGTGCTGACCGCGCTGTTGGACAGGTCCACGGTCAGGAACCGCGCGTTGTACCAGCCCTTCTGGTCGAGCGCCTGCACGTGCTGCAGGTTGATCCCCGGACCGATCTTCTCGGTCGTATTGATCAAGGGAAGTCCGCCGGTGACGGGCGCGGGCTGACCCGCGTCCGCGTAAGCGGCGGCCGGGAAGACGGCCAGCGCGGTCGCCGCGGCGAGCGCCACCAGCAGTGGCCTCGCAGCCTGATGGTTCAAGACCATCGATCTCATAGAAACCTCGGCTCAGCAGATGAGCGGAGGCGATGAGACCTCCGCTACACCCAATCGGATCAAGGGCGCATACTTGATCAAAAGGGGCAACTCATACCCCCGGGTGGCGCCACTCCGAGCAGGTGGTGAACCAGGACCGAATAGGCGTCCGCACCCACGGCGGTACGCGGTCGGCGGGGTGTCGGGGTGCGAGTCGTGAAGGGGCCGAGCGGCGGCGTTTGCTGCATCCCCTCAACCACGGACTTCGGCGGGATCGGCCGCCCTTGCTACGTTGCCTCGGGTGGGTCCACGGGAGTGGTGTACGAGGTGGCCCTTGTATGGGTGGATGGCGCGAGGCTTCCGACGGGTTGATCGGGATCGGCAATTTCTGCTACCGGTGGATATACGCGCCTCCTCCCGAACTCGGCCGACACGAGGTTCGCGCAGCGCGCACTGCCTCCGCCGGTTTTTTGAGCTTGGCGTGGTTGCCGGGCGCTGCGCGGGTGCCGAGGGCTCAACCATGTCCTGAGTTTGTCGTTTAACCTCTGAGCTGCACATTTGCCACGATCGGGAGCAACGGTGATTGCCCCGTCGGGCAGAAGTGTTGCCTGAGGTAGCCGGCGTCCACGGTCGCCTGGCTACTCATCGGTCTTGATCGAGTCTGCCGAGGGCAGGCGGCCCGTTGGCTGATCGGCATGGGTGCCGTCAGGCGAGGGAAGGCGACCGGTGGCCTTGATGATCTCGACATAGGCTCGCGTCAGCAAGGTAGCGAGCGCCAGCGTGGTTCCGCCTAGGACCAGGCCGCGGACGAGAGGGGAATCGCCCACCAGGCCCACCAGGACAAGAAGGCAGATTCCGATATTAATTGTGATAGTCGTGGCGACGAACAGCGAATATATACGCACCCGTCGCCGAGTCCAGAAGAGAACTCCCTTTTCGGGGTCGAGACGGCGCACCGAACGCGATTCGGTGGCTATGTTCTCCAGAAACCTGGAGTCCCATAAGAATGCCAACAGAATGATCGGTAATACCTGAGCGCTTGTCGCATAGAAATCTCGCGGCATAGAGCCTTAGCCCCTCTTCCGCCACTGTAAGATGGTCACCGCCTGCCGGGTCGAGGTGATCGCCCCGCTTCCTCTGGTGGTCCGATCCACGCCTTCGCTCACAGAATTTGCGCTGCTCTGACCCTTAACTCCGCAGCCTGGTGCTCCGATTCCAGAGCCTGGTAAGCGAGCCTCTGGGCAATCTCCAGCGGCGAGAGCTCCTCGTCTGCCGGATCCCCCTCGTCGAACATCAGGCGCCACTGCTCATTCTCGGCCGTCGACACAACTGCCTCCTTTGGCTGACGATCATTTTCCAGTGCTCCACCCGTAAAAAATAACCCGGCGCATCCGGCTCCAGCCATATGCTTTGGGGAAAATCATCCAGCACGGTCTGCCTGGTCACCCGATTGCCCGCCATCCAGCAGTCTGCGGATGTCGTCACGAAGCTCTCGCGTCCTGATCGTGTCCGAGTGGTGATCCCCCAGCAGGCGGACGCGGCGAGCCAGCAGTGAGGTCGCCTGCTCGTACGCCATGGGCACCTCTCCGAGCGCGAGCAGAATCGCGATGTATGCGAAGGTCAAGCCCATGACGTGCACTTCGTCGAGGTGTTCGACGTTGCGCGCCAGAGTCCGTTCGGCCTCCTCCCTCGCCTCCCGGTACGCTCCCCGCGCCGAGAGCGTTCGGACTAATGTGCCTCGCACGAAAAGGACCTCATCGAGAGTCGATGTCCCGTCCGGGTCCCATTGCTGGAGGATCTCCTTGCACATCCTTTCGGCAATCGCGACACGGTCATTTCCCTGAGCCAGGATCGCGCGGGCGAGGCTGTGCTTGACGACCATGCTGTCCGTGTGCTGGGGGTCAAGGGCGTGCTCGGCGTCGAGTATTCCCAACAACAACTCTTCGGCCTCCCGCCATCGGCCGTCCTGGACGAGAATGGCCTTCGCCAGCTTGTGTCGGCTGGCCCAGGTGTCCCGGTGATTGTCTCCGAGAACACGTTCCCGGTCAGCGATAAGTTCCCGGATCTCCGCTTCCGCGGCTTCGGGGTTACCGACCTCGATCATCATCCGGCCGTGTTCGTGGCGCAGATCCATGATCTCTCGGTCGTCAGGAGAGAACCCGTAGGAGCTGCACTTGCCTATGAGGCCGGGGAGGAAATCGCTCGCCGGCGCCACAAGTCCCGCCGCGATGTAATACCGGCTGGTGACACGGACCAACTTCAGCGCCCTTCGGATGAGATCCTGCTCGCCGGCGAGTGTGCTGACCGCGGTGTTGGCGATCTGGATGACATGAGGTGCCACCAGTCGCCACAGCGCGCGATCCTCGCTCTGGTCTGGATCCGACTCTCCCAGTACGTCCTCAAGCAACCGCAGCGCGAAGCCGTAGTAGGCGCGACCGCGGGCCGTCACGTCGCGGTCGTTCCGGAAGACCACATGCACCGCCGGGTGCATGGTCAACGCCTGAACGGTGATCTTGTCCGACTCGCTCCCCGCGGCGGGGACACGGTGCAATGTCACCAGGCCAACGTCTCTGAGTCGCGCCAGGATTCTGTCGATGTCAGGGCTCGGATGGCCATCGAAGAGATCGGCATGCGCAAGGCGGGCTTCGGAACCCGTCCTATAGGGGATCATGCTTGGACTCATGCATGCGAAAGCCTTCAAGAGGCGCTCCGCCTGCGGCATCCCCGCGCCCACGAGCGCGTCAAGCGAGATCTTGAATACCTTCTGAACGAGTTCCAGCCCCAGCTTCGGGTCCAGCGGGCCGCTTCCGGGCAGAGCGGTGAGCCGGGACTCCAGATCCTGCCGATAACGGCCGAACGTCAGCCGTTCACCCGTGTCGTAGCTGGCCTTGATGTGCCGCGCCGCGCACCACAGCGCGAGCGGGAGTCCGCCCAAGGCCCGGGAAAGCAGCCGGGCCTCCTCTCGAGTCCCGGCCGCCTGTTGTCCGACGATCTTCGTCAGCATCGCGATGCCATCGTCTTCGGGCAACGTGTCGATCTTTCGGACTCGGCACCACTGTCCCCACGTGACCGTGCTCTGGTCGTGGCTGGTCACGATCACCATGCCGTTGGTGCCGTCAGGCATGCGCAACCATCCCCTGCCCTCGGCGACGCGTCCATTTCCCGCCGCGAGCACCTCGGCGTTGTCGGCGTTGTCGAACACCAGGAGCCAAGGGCGGTTGTGGGCGTCCAGCGCCCTCCAGATCACATCTGGAACGTTCCGGGCGCTTTGTGCCTCGACCAGGGCGCTCTTCGCCACGTTGAGACGCAGCGCCAACTGCTGCATCGCGGTGTCGAGCTCGGTGACGTTGATCCACCACACGTCGCGCTGAGCGCGCATCCGATGGGCGACTTCGAGCGCGACTCTGGTCTTGCCGACGCCTCCCAGTCCCGCGAGAACGCATACCTTGGCACCCTCGGCGAGTATGGCCTCGACCTCTTCGGCACGACCTTCGAGATTCTCGTCACGCTGGGGCCATGGAGGAGCGGTTGATACCTGCGAACTGCCTTCGGGCAGCGGTTGCGGCGAGAGCGCGCTGTCGACGGGAGCGGCGAGGAGAGTCGGTTCGGCCGGGGTTGACCACATCTGTCTCACCAGACGCTTGAACAGGAGGAATGAGGCATCGTCCGGGGTTCGCGGGCGAACAATGGATTTGTGGTCACCAGGCACCGTTGTCCTGTTGCGGAAGGGATAAGTGGCATCCGCGTCAGGCGCGATGCCATCCGTTGCCCCGCCACACGCCGTGATCGGGAAGGGGCAGTGATCTTCAAGCTCGGCGATGGCCGCAACATCCGCCTGCATCCGGCGATGCAGCCACTCTTGCGGGTGCCGAGGGAGTAGCAATCTCCGCAGGCCCAGAGCGATCCTCGAGCCGGCGTTCGGGCAGGCGTACATCAGGAGGTGTGCGATCTTGTCGAGTCCGCGAGCGTCTCCGTTGTGCAACGCCTGCGCTAGGAACGTCTGTGCGACAATTCCCCCCTGACTGTGCGTCACTAAGAATACTTTACGTCCGTCCGGAATTTTGAGCCTCAAGTCCGCATCCAGATTTTTAGCAATTGTACTAAATGTCGGAATTGCCCGCGAAAGTCGGAGTTTAAAGATCGGACTCGAATACTCGAAGTAGAGCGGAATGACCCTGTCCCCAAGATCTGGATCTGCTTTGATCGCCCGCGTGAAGTGCCTCCAGACCTTCCTGTTCGAGAAGAGCCCGTGGATGAAGAGCACATAAATTTGATCACGCCCGCTCACGCAGCGCCTCCTGCTCGCAAGATCTCGTCTGGGCGGCCTCCACCTATAACAATAGTCCGTATATTGCCCCTTGGTCCTGACTGGCCGAAAAGGGTGTGAATCGTCGGTGGTCTAACCGAAGACATGAGGCTTCTGGGGGACGAAGTATCCGTTGTATGACCGTGAAGCAGGGGTGATGAGCCAAACGCTCCCTGCAGCGGACCCGTACGCGTATGGTGCTGGCATGAGTACGGCATCTCCGTCGACCAGGCTCGCAGAACTCGGCCTCAAACTGCCATCGGTAAGCCCCTCTAAGGGGTCCTACGTTCCCGCCGTCCTGTCCGGGGACCTCCTGTTCGTATCCGGCCAGATCCCGATGACCGACGGGGAAGTGGTCGTCACCGGCAGGGTGGGCGACCGGATAACCGTCGAGGCCGCTGCGGCGCTAGCCCGTCAGTGCGCCCTTTCGGCGCTCGCCGCCGTGAACGTGACCGTGGGGCTTGATCGCGTCGTGCGCGTGGTGAAAATGGTGGGTTACGTGTCGTCGACACCCGATTTCACCTCGCAGGCAGATGTCGTCAACGGCGCCAGCGACCTGCTGTTCGAGGTTTTCGGAGAAGCGGGAAGGCATGCGCGCAGTTCGATCGGGGTGGCGGTGCTGCCCTTTGACACCACGGTCGAGATCGAGTTGACCGTGCAGGTCGCGCCCGGGCCGACTGGCGAGCCGAGTTCCACGGCTCGGTGAGGGTCCTCGATCTCGCCGTGGATCATTACTGATCCAGCGGACTAAGCGCTCACCCAGCGGCGGCCGCTCAGTACCGAGTGCGCCCGGTCGGCTGACCCGGCCATTCCCCAATCAGCGGACCAAGGACCGTCTCAGAGAGAAAGGTCCTGCACCATCACAGCGCTACTGCCGTCCCCGTGACCGAGATTCCGCTTGCCGGGTCCTCCGGTATTGACAGCGTGATGGTGCTGGGTCGGCCCATGTCCTGGCCCTGGTACACGGTCGCCGTCGCGGGCGGCGTGAGGAGGCCGAGGGCGCGCAGATAGCCGCCGAATGCCGCCGCGGCCGCGCCAGTCGCCGGATCTTCCACCACACCCCCAGGCGGGAAGGGGTTTCTGGCGTGGAACACATCGCTCCGCTCGCGCCACACCAGGTTGATCGTCGTCCAGCCAACTCGGTCCATCAACTCCGCCAGGGCAGGGAAATCGTAGACCAGATCCGAGAGGCGCTCGTGAGTGGCGGCAGCGATGATCGGATGAGAGGCACCCGCATTGGCCACTCGTGGCGGCAGCGTAGGATCGAGATCGGTTGGCGACCAGCCCAGAATCGACAGCAGTTCCCGAACAAGTGCGTCATCCATTGCATCCACGCGCGGCGGAACGCTCACGAGGGTCGCCACGGTCAACCCGGCGGGGGTCACTGACGTGGATACTCTGATCTCACCGGCTTGTGTGTGGAGAAGCAACTCTCCGGGCCCGTGCACGTCCGCGAAGGCTACCGCTGTTGCGATTGTGGCATGACCGCAGAACGGTACTTCTACCTTTGGGCTGAAATATCGGACTGTTAGCGTCCGGTCCGACCGTTCCGTCACAAAGGCGGTCTCTGAATAGCCGACCTCTGCGGCGACTTCGAGCATTTCATCGGGGCTGATCCCAGCGGCGTCCAATACGATCCCCGCGGGATTTCCACCGTCGACACGGTCGCTGAAGGCCACGTACCGTAGGAGCTCCATAGTGAAACGTTAGGTCCGAACCTGGGATCCGACAACTTGTTCCGGGGAATCTGCGGTGAAGCGATTCGGATCAGCCCCAGGTGAGCAATTGCCCTGTGTCCGTCATCGACACGGAGAAACCCAAGGAGATCCTTCGCCCGCCCTTGCTGGGCCGCACCGCGTGAAAGTTTCTCGGTTCCAAGAGCACCGCCTCGCCCTTTCGAGGGCGCATGAGGAATGATTCGGCGGCGCCCACCACATCTTCCTTGAAACCGTAAGATCCGTCGGGTCTGTGACTGTCGTCGGTGGGGTGCCAGCGGTGTCGCCAGACAACCGTCTCTCCGCCCTCTTCCGGAACGCTGAGGTACAGGTTGAAGGCGAACTGGCATACGACATTTTCGTCCAGAAAGCCGCCGGGGAACTCCCGCTGTGCGTCGTCGAAATGTACCAGGAATCCCTGGTTAGGCTCTCGGGCCACCCCCGGGCTCATGGCGTGGCCGTCGTGCCGGCCGACCTCCACCTGCTGGGGGAGATCGGCTCCCAGCCGTGACCGGCAGAGAGCGAAGGGATCGAACGGCAGGTTCAGTGCTTCCCACGCGCGCCGCCCTTCATCGACTGCGGCCCAAAACTCCTCCGAGATCCGGCCGTCTCGCCGGTAGTCACTGACCCCTACGCCGAACCGCATCACCTCAGGCTGAACTCGGGCGCGCCCGTACGTGGCGAACTCAACGTCCAGCAGGGCACGCATCACCACTTCGCACTCGGCCGGAGAGAAGAAATCATGTACTCGAATCGCAGCACATCGGCCAGCGGCAAGATCGGCGAGCAGGCGGCGTTCAAATCGGTCCGCGGTCACCGGAACAAAAAACGGATCATGCTCATGAGCCGCTGCCACGGGCGCCTCCGGCCGATCGGATGCCAGTCCTTTAGATAGTACTAAGGCCAAAGAATTACGCCTAGAGTTGCACAATACCAGTAGGGCCGAAATATACCTTTTTTGATCGCTACATAGTTACAGAACGCCTTTCATCCTTGGGTCGACTAACTGACGCGGTGGCTTGTGCGCAGGCGGCCCGTCGACAGCCGGGTGATCCCCGCGCGTGCGGGGCCGACACTTGCTGAGCTGGGGTTTGTCGGCGGTTGCGGGCGCTCTTAGCTCCTGTGCACTCCCCATCATCGTCACCGCGGTATTGATTGGTGTGA
Organism: Nonomuraea jiangxiensis; assembly: GCF_900099965.1. Lineage (GTDB taxonomy): Bacteria > Actinomycetota > Actinomycetes > Streptosporangiales > Streptosporangiaceae > Nonomuraea > Nonomuraea jiangxiensis. Next base: position 9,740 of record NZ_FNDJ01000059.1, read on the forward strand.
CGGTCGCGGTGCAGCCGACGCTTGCCGTCCCTATCGGAATCAGCGGTCAGGTCGCCGAGCAGGTCCCAGGCCACCAGTACTGCGATGAAGGTGACGAGGTTGGGAGGCAGACGGCGAGGCTGCCAGCGCGGAGTCGAGCGGCACCACGCCACTCGCGATCACGTGGGCGAAGCCGCCCAGCCCGGACGCCACCATTCCGAAGACCACGGGACGGGACGCGCAGCGGCGCGGTGGCAGAGACGGCGGCTGGAATGGCCGCATCGTCGCGCTGCTGTACTTCGCTGAAGCCTTCATTCAACCCACAGCGGGCAGAACGCGTGGCCCTCCCTCCCTCCCGGTATCACGATGGCAGGGCTGGAGGGGCGGCACCGGTCGGCTTGCCTGGACGGCGCGTCGGGGCTTCGCCATGGGGCCGGCCGGTCGGGCGAAGCCGTGGAAACCGGGTTGCTGGGGCGGCCTGCTCACAGTCGGCGGTTTGGCGCTGACGTAGTACGCGCGTGCCCCCGGCGTTCGACCGCCGGGGGCACGCGACGTGAGCGTTCGGGTTAGAAGCGCAGCCCGTCGGTCCCGTTGACGACCGGCAGGCTGATACGGCTGCCGTGCAGGTCGATGGTGATCTGGCCGCCGAGCGCCACCTGGTCGCGGGCGGGGCGGGTCTGGCTCGGATCGGCGTTGTAGTTGCCCGTCAGCACCAGCCCGATACGGTGACCCGCGGGGATGACGTGCTCGGTCGGCAACGTGTTCCACCGGACCTGATACTGCTTGCCGGGCTTGAGCTCGTCGCTGCGCCTCAGGTCAGGCGTGCTCTGGACGTTCACGTGACCCCATGCGAGCACCCGCTCCGGCGTGATGGCCGAGGTGACCTCCATGGGCGTGGCGCATCCGGTGAGGTTGGCGAGGTCCTCCGGCTGGCACGGCTCCTGCACCAGCTCCAGCGGCTCCTTGCCGGCCACGGTGACGGTCGGGCCCTCGCCGTAGTCGACCAGCATCGCCGACAGCAGCGCACTGGTCTTGTCGGTCGTCATCCGTACGTCGAGGCTCGGGGTGCCCGACAGCCGCAGTTCCCGCGTCAGCGGGGGAGTGACGTAGGCCAGCCGGCCCGCGCGGGACTGGGACGGGTCTCCGACCTTGAGGGCCTGGGACTCGATCTGGTCGACGAAGCTCTGCGTCGGGTTGCCGGAAGGTGAGTCGAGCGACAGGGTGCCGGCGACCCCGCCGGTGGCCGGGCCGAGCGACAGCTTCACCTCGGACGCGCTCGCCTCCGGCCAGCTCGCGTGCGTCTCCCAGGAGCCGTCGGGCCGCTGGATGTCGGCCATCGGCTCGTCCATGATGCCGTTGTCGATGTCGTACAGCCAATGGTCCATCCACCGGTGCATCACGCTCTGCCACTCCGCGTTGCGGAAGCTGGTGGGGTTGGAGTGGGCGCCGCGGTGGATCCAGATCTTGCGCGGCATCTGACGCTTGGCGACCTCGTACCAGAGATTGGCGAAGTGCATCGTCTTGACGTTGTAGTCCGTCAGGCCATGAACCATGAACACCGAGGTCTTGGCCGTCTTGATCTTGTTCGCGGAGGGGATGTAGTCGCGGTCCTGCCAGAACGAGGTGAAGTCGCTGTCGCTGACCTCCTCCTCGTCACCGAGGGCCTTGATGCGATCCGTACAGGCCGGGGCCGAGACCGAGCCGGGGGCGCTTCGCCCCACCGATACGTAGTTGGCGAGGTACTCGGTGTACCGGGTGCCCCAACCTGCCCAGGCGATGCCCTGGTCGTTGGCGTAGCTGTACCAGTTGGAGATCGCCGCGATCGGCACGACGGTGCGCAGCCCCTCGACGGCTTCCGTGGCCACTGCGTTGGGCAGGGTGCCGACATAGGAGACGCCCTGCATGCCCACATTGCCGGTGCTCCAACCGGCGACGGCCTCCGTGCCGTTGGCGTAGTATCCGCGGGCCCGGCCGTTGAGCCAGTCGACCGCGGCCTTGATGCTGATGGTGTCCTCGGGACCGCCGGTGGTCGGGCAGCCGAACGATCGGCCCGTGCCCTGCATCTCGACCTGGGCGATGGCGTAACCGCGCGGCACGAAGTACTCGTCCCACCAACCGGGGAAGCCGCGGGTTCGGTCGGGCGGCGGCTGGGAGGAGCGCCCGTAATAGGGGCTCGCTTCCATGATGGTGGGAACCTTCAGTCCCGAACCGGTCTCACGCGGGCGGATGATGTCCATGGCGATCAGGTCGTTACGTCCGTCGCCGTCGCTGTCCATCGGCGTCTCCACGTAGACGACCTCCTGGATCGCCTCTGCATGGGAGAACACCGGCTGCGTCACACCGCCCTCAACGGCGATGCCTGGCGCCTGCACCTCGGCCGCCGCTGTCGGCCCCGTCGCCAACGCCGCTATGGCAGCGGTGACTGCTAGGATCGAGACTGTCCTTGCTAATTGCATGCAACGCCTCCGTCACTTGACCACGGTTGACAAAGTGAGAGCGTGCGAGCTCCGACATTTGTCAAGCGGAGCGTAGGCAAGCCTCTGGGGCCTGTCATCGGACGGATGTTGCAAGATCGGGTTCCGACATCCGACAGACCGCTGAAGACCGCTGGACTGGAGCCGTCGCTGGGCTACCCCGAGCGAATACGGTGATGATCCGGCCCGACGGGGACGCCCCGGCCAGCACGGCGCCGACCACTGCGGCGTTGCCGTCGCGGTCGTGGACCAGCACGACGGCCAGGAGAAGCCCCCCTGAGGCAGGCGCTGGACATCGCGCTCCAGACCGTGAGGGAGCGCGGGTAGGCGTTGCCGCGGATGAGCCGGATTCTCATTAGCTTGCGCTAACGCGACTTTCGTTTTGGTGCTGGTCGACTCCCTTCGCTGTAAGGGCGCGGCCCTGTCCCGAACAAGGGGTCCCTAGCTGTGCGCGATGTGTTCGACCTCTACGAGTTGAGCGGCATCGAGGCGGCCTTCGTCCAAGGTGAGCAGCCAAGGCAGAAGTTGCGGCGTGGCATGAAACTCGTCGTAGAAGCCGAAGTGAAGATCGGCGAGCTGCCACTCGACAAGCCAGTTGTCGAGTGCGTCACGCAGGTGCTGATCCGCCGCCAGGGTTCGGGTTTCGGCCCAGATGTCCAGCCACGGCGCGAGGGTGCCGGTGCTGACGGAGATCGTCTCCAGGGGTCCGGTGACAGGCTGGGCACCGGGGTCCGCAACGGACAGGATCAACTCCTCCGGCACCCGATCTACCGGACCGGCCAAGGCTTCCAGATCGGCGGGACTGTAGCAGAAGGTGCAGCCGCCTACGGTGAACGGCTGCGTTGAGGAAGGAGCAAGGACGGTGTCCAGTGCGTCGAGTGCGTGATCGAGGCGCTGATAGGGGTCGGTCACGGTCACCTGCTGGGAACCTCATCCGGCTTACCGGAGAAGAGAAGGACGCTATCACGGGCTCGGGCGAGCTGAACTAGTTGGCAGCTGGGGGCATTGTCTCCGGCGTTGGCAGCATCGGTTATGAGACTGCGGCCCGTTCGCGGATCTCCACCGCCGTCTCAAGCATCTGCGGAGTGCTGGCGAACCAGTCTTGCAGATTCAGATCCACGATGAGCTCGTCCGCGCCGGCCTCTGCGGCCGTGTGGATGTCGTCCATGATCTGGTCGAGTGTGCCGACGAACGCCGATCGGTCAGGTCCTGCCGGGCGGTCAGTGAAGGTGACGTTTCCCACCACGATCATCTCCATCCGGCTCGTGTCCCGGCCATACGCAGAAGCCATTTCCCGGATACGGTCCCAGCTTGCGCGCAAGTCTGCGGCTCCGGCCGGCCCCGGCGTGGTAGGTAGCGGCAGCCAGCCGTCTGCGCGTTTGGCAATGCGTTCGACGACCTTGGGACTGGTGCCGCGGCCTATGTTGCTGCCACCGCCGCCCAGCATCACGGGGATTTTCGAAGCGGGCTTGGGCAGGACCGAGGCGTTGTCGATGACTACGCGAGGACTCCGGAAGGTCACCGGGTCCGGCCCCCACACGGCATCGAAGACGTCCAGCGTCTCGTCGAGGAGGCGGCCGCGATCCGCTCGGGTGGCGCCAGTGGCCTGGAGTTCGTCGGTGGACCAGCCGGTGCCCATACCTGCGATCATGCGGCCGCCGCTGATCTGATCGATCGTGGCCAGTTGCTTCGCCAACTGGACGGGTGTGTGGAGGGCGGCGATCAGAACGGCCGTACCGAGGCGCACGTCTTCGGTCGCCACCGCCGCTGCCGTGAGGACTGCCAGGGGGTCGGCGGCCTGCCGCTGGGTTTCCGGCCATGGCACGTTCGGCGGGGCATATGGTTCGGCGGGTGTCTCCGGGAAGAGCAGCCGTTCGTACGTCCACAAACTGGCATATCCGGCCGCTTCGGCCGTTTTAGCTGCTTCGACCAGGTCGTGTTGTAGGTCTACTCCCAATCTCTGGGGCAGACGAAGTCCGAGTTTTATTGAAACCCCCGATGTAGTCGTGAATGTGGTCTGCGCTGCGCTCTTCGGGTGCGTTTTGGTGGCGGGTGGGGTGTGATCTAAGCAGGGGCAGGAGTGTTGCCGCCCGCTGCGTGCCCCGATCTATGACCTCGGGTCTTCGACCTTGAGCTTGTCTCCGGTGTCGGAGACGAAGACGACAAGGAGCTTGGCCGGCTTGGTCCGGCTGGTGTTCTCGGTGAGTACGTGGTGGGCGCCCGGCTGCTCGACCCAGTTCTCGCCCTGGTGGTAGTTGGTCACGGGCTTGTCGTCGAGCTTGCTGCGTACGGTGCCGTCCAGGACGTAGGCGTAGACGAACGCCTGGCCGTGCCGGTGCGGCATCGCGCGTGCGTTGGGCGGAAGCTCGACGACCGCCGAGGTGAACGTCTTGCCTTTCACGTTCGGAAGGGCCTGCTGGAGCAGCGGTTTGAGGGTTTCGGAGGGGCGCGTCGATGCCGCGGCCGCTGTCGGCCGCTGGGCGTGGGCGGGCTGGTTGGAGGTCGAGCAGGCCGTGGCGACAGCCAGGAGGCCGGCGGCGATCCGCATTCCGATCATCACGATGGGTCCCCTGATTCAGTCTTCCGCGACGCGGATGATCGTCTTGCCAGGGGTGGGCTTGTCGGGGGCGAACGCGGCGGGTGCCTCGGCGAGCGGCCGCACAGCACCGACGAACGGACTGAGCCGACCATCCCTTACCCGCGTGGCGAGGTCGGTGAGCTGGGCGCGGTCGGGTTCGACGACGAAGAAGACCGCCCGCCCGTCCCTGGGCTGGACCTTGGGCGGCATGACGATGGTGACGAGCGTGCCGCCGGCTCGGACCAGGGCGGCCGAGCGGTCGAGGGTGGCGCCGCCGATCGCGTCGAACACGACGTTGGCCTCGCCGGCGTCCTCCAGCTTCTCGGTCTGCAGATCGATGAAAGTGTCGACGCCGAGCGCGAGTGCCGTGTCCCGGTTGGAGGCCCGGCCGGTGCCGATGACGCGTGCGCCGACCTCGCGGGCGAGCTGTACCGCGATCGAGCCGACGCCGCCCGCGGCACCATGGATCAGGACGGTCTGGCCTGTGGTGAGGCGGCCGTGGTCGAACAGCCCCTGCCAGGCGGTCAGCCCGGAGATCGGCAGCGCGGCAGCCACGGTGTGGTCGATGTCCGCCGGCAGCGGGGCGAGATTGCGGGCCTCAACCGCGGTGTACTCGGCGAGCGTGCCGTCACGGGCCCAGTCGGTCAGGCCGAACACTCGTTGCCCGACGCTCAGGCCGGTGGTGCCGTACCCCAGCTCTTCGACGACACCGGACAGCTCGTGCCCGGGCACGCTCGGCGTCCGGTCGCGGCCGGCCCGATCGGTCCACGTCGAGGGCCAGTCGAGCTCTCCAGGGGTGAAGCCCGCGGCGTGCACGCGCACGATGACGTCGTTCTCCGCGGCGTGGGGGTAGGGCATGTCGGTCAGGGTGAGGCCGCCGACACCCGCGTCACGGTCTCGCACGATGATTGCTCGCATGTTCGAATCCTTTCAAGTGGGCAATGGTTGTTGCGGGAGGCTCAGCGCGGGGTCCGCTCGGGTGACGCGGAGGGTTCCGTTGCACGTCAACCCGGCTCCCAGCGAGATGGATGGCGGGGACCGAAGCGAGGAACTCCCGGGAATCGCGGACTCGCTGTCGCAGCCACGCCAGTCCACCGGCTCGCCAGGTGTGTGGCTCAGGGATCGCGAGCACCACCACGGCGAGGCCGAAGCCCCACCGCTCCCGCCACAGCGGGTAGATGGGGGACGGCGCGCTCGCGAGCAGGGCGAACGAAGCCCGACGTTCATGGTCAAAGCCGTTCATCTCGTGGCCTCGTGTGATATCCAGTCAGCTGGGCCAGGCCGATTTGAGGATGCGCTCGACCGTCGTCGTACGCCGGAAGCCGGGGATGAAGTGCTCGAGCACGTCGGAGTTCACGGTGCCGTTCGTGGTTTCGGGGCGGTGGCCGAGCCCGTCGACGAACACTTGCAGAAACTCGTTCTTGAAGTCCCCACGTGGACGGCGAGGATCTCGCCCAGCTGAGAAGGTTCCAGTCCGTCCAGGTCGAAGCCGATCGCGTCGGTCAAGACGCCCAGGTGCGTGGTCGCGATCTCCGGGGCCATCCGGCCGGGGATGCCCGGCGTGGTGTGCAGCGCGATCGCCGTCCAGACGGTTTCGGCAGCGGCCGTCGAGAAACCCCGGTCCAGGAGGAACTTGCGCGCGTGGTCGGCGCCATCGATCTCGAAGCGCTGCTCGACGCCGGGCAAGGGAGCCAGGAGGCCGGTGTCGTGGAACATTGCCGCCACGTAGAGCAGCTCCGGGTCCGGTTCCACGCCGAGCTTGCGAGCGTGAATCAGGCCGAAGAGGAAGACCCGCCGGGAGTGGTGGTAGATGAGAGGGCTGGTCGTCTCCTGGATGAACCTGGTCGCTTCGGCGACCGCCGCTGTCTCAGGAATCTCCAACCCCGCGATGACCTCTGGCATGACCTCTGACTCTCCGGGAAGCGTGTCGGATTATGTACCGATTGTCCGATTCCATGCTGTCCGCCGAGCGGCGTGCGGCGCAGCCTTCGTCCGGCCAGGAATCACCCATTTCCGGACAGGGCGAGCCCGCAGCCGCGTGCCCCGCCACGCCTCGGCGGATCCAGCGACTTCCGCCTGGATACGCCGTCCGTCACACCCGCTGCCGGTTGCGCAACCCCGCCCATAAGGATGTCCCGTAACGGTGTGCTACCAATGAAAAGGTGTCCATGCCTCCTGCGTCGCCGACCCGAGGGCGGTCAGTGCCGCCGGGGTCCGGCCGGTCAGCGCGCGGATCGGGCTCCGCGGTGGTGAACGCCGCCCCCCACCGCGTCGCGATCCTCGTCTACGACGGAGTGACGTTGCTGGACGTCGCCGGTCCCGCGGAGGTGTTCAAGGAGGCGAACCGGCTCGGTGCCGACTACCGGATCGTGCTGCTGTCGCCGGACGGTGCGGACGTCACATCGAACCTCGGGGTGCGGATGGCGGTCGACGGCGCCGTCTCCTCCGCGCCGGCTCCCGACACGTTGCTGGTGGCGGGGTCCGACCTCTATCCGCGCGCCCGTGTCCCCGACGATCTGGCGGACGCCGCGCGGATACCGGCGGTGGTGGCCGGCCGGGTCGCGTCGATCTGCACCGGGGCGTTCCTGCTCGCCGCCGCCGGTCTCCTCGACGGCAAGCGCGCGACCACGCACTGGAAGGTCGCGCACGAACTGGCCGCCCGGTGTCCGACGTGCCGCGTCGAGCCCGACGCGATCTACGTTCGCGACGGCACCATGTACACGTCGGCAGGGGTGACGGCCGGCATCGACCTGGCGCTCGCTCTCGTCGAAGAGGACCACGGGCCCCACGTGGCGCGCGACGTCGCCCGTGCCCTGGTGGTCTACATGCAGCGCGCGGGCGGCCAGTCCCAGTTCTCGGCACCGCTGCAAGGACCGCCGCCCCGCTCGCCGGCTCTCCGCAGCATCACCGACTTGGTGACAGCGAACCCCCGCGGGGACCACTCGCTCGGTGAGCTCGCGAAACACCTCAACGTGAGCACCCGGCACCTCACCCGGCTTTTCCACGACGAGTTGTCCACGACACCGGCC
>NZ_FNDJ01000056.1 GCF_900099965.1 Nonomuraea jiangxiensis
CCCTTGTCGAAGCGCATGCCCTCGGTGAGCTCAAGCTCCAGGCCGAAGGTGTTGCTCTCCTCGACGGTGATGACGCCTTCCTGGCCGACCTTGTCCATCGCCTCGGCGATGAGCGAGCCGATCTCGGGGTCGGCGGCGGAGATGGAGGCGGTGGAGGCGATCTGCTCCTTGGTCTCCACGTCCCTGGCCAGCTTGGACAGCTCCTCGCTGACCCGCTCGACAGCGGCCTCGATGCCCTTCTTCAGGGCCATCGGGTTGGCGCCGGCGGCCACGTTGCGCAGGCCCTCACGCACCAGCGCCTGGGCGAGCACGGTGGCGGTGGTGGTGCCGTCGCCCGCGACGTCGTCGGTCTTCTTGGCGACCTCCTTGACCAGCTCGGCGCCGATCTTCTCCCAAGGGTCCTCGAGCTCGATCTCCTTGGCGATGGACACGCCGTCGTTGGTGATCGTGGGAGCGCCCCACTTCTTCTCCAGCACGACGTTGCGGCCCTTGGGACCCAAGGTCACCTTGACGGCGTCGGCGAGCTGGTTCATACCGCGCTCGAGACCGCGCCGGGCGTCCTCGTCAAACGCGATCATCTTGGCTGCCATAAGGCTAGACCTCCCAGATGCAGGGTGGCTTGTCGTGGACCGAGCCGACGCCCGCGACGGCATGGGTCAGCATCTCCTTCGGCAGACCCCATCGTCTCGATCCGAGTTGGCACTCTGCTGCACAGAGTGCCAACGAACTGTTTAGCACTCTACCCTGCCGAGTGCAAGCGAACGCCCATCCGACAGGCGTGCAACCCCAGGTCAGTCCGTGGTATGGACTACCGCCAAGTAACTCCGGCGGGCCGCTGGAGGCGACCCGCCGGACCCCAAGTCGACGAAAGGGTTGTGTGGCAGGCTCGCACGGACTGCGCTGCCGTGCGTTCCGGCCGGTGCATACCAGCGAGGTGATTCAGACAGAGCGGACGGACTCCGCCTGCGGCCCCTTCTGGCCCTGCGTGATCTCGAACTCGACACGCTGGCCCTGTTCGAGAGATCGATACCCGTCCATCAGGATCGCTGAGTAATGGACGAATACATCCTTACCACCGTCTACCGCGATGAAGCCGTAGCCCTTGTCCGCGTTGAACCACTTGACGGTGCCCTGCGCCACTTCCGACTCCTCTTACTGGGCTCCCAGATCTCGCCCATTCCTCCGCGAGACCCGTAATCGCGCGACTTAACGCAAAATCAAGCCAGACGATCGCCCTCGACCATACCTGTGGCACGGGGTTCGGCAACAGAGTCAATCCACAAACTACGTATTTCTTCGAGGACAAGGCGCTTCGACCGTGAATTGACCAGGAAAAGCAGAAGGCGCCCGCTAGGGGCGCCTTCAACAGTTGACGTGTACGGCAACTCAGCCGCCGGCAACCGCCGGGATGATGGAGATCTGTGTGCCTTCAGGGGCGGGAGTGTCCAGTCCGTTGACGAAACGGACGTCCTCTTCCCCAACGTAAACGTTGACAAAACGACGAATCTTGCCCGATTCATCCAGAATTCTCGCGCCGATCCCCGGGTAGTCGGAGTCGAGCTTGGCGAGCACGTCACGAAGAGTCGCGCCCTCGCCACTCACTTCCGCGTTGCCGCCGGTGTAGGTGCGCAGAATCGTGGGAATCCGCACAGAAACGCTCATGGTTAACTCGCCTTTCCTGATTGTCAGACAGCCGCGCGGAACGCGTCGAGAGAGGGCCGGATCACGGCGGTGGGCTGGGCATCGTCGCTGATGGCGTCCAGTGTCTTGAGCCCGTCGCCGGTGTTGAGCACCACGGTCTCGGCCTCGGGATCGAGCTGTCCCGTCTCGACGAGCTTCTTCAGCACGCCCACCGTCACGCCGCCCGCGGTCTCGGCGAAGACGCCCTCGGTCGTGGCCAGCAGCTTGATCGCCGCCACGATCTCGGCGTCGGTGACGTCCTCGACACCGCCTCCGGTGCGCCGGGCGATGTCCAGCACGTAGGGTCCGTCGGCCGGGTTTCCGATGGCCAGGGACTTGGCGATGGTGTCGGGCTTGACCGGCCGTACGACGTCGTGCCCGGCCTTGTACGCCGTCGAGACCGGCGAGCACCCGGCCGCCTGCGCCCCGAAGATCCGGTACGGCGTGTCCTCGACCAGCCCCAGCGCCACCAGCTCCTTGAAGCCCTTGTCGATCTTCGTGAGCTGCGACCCTGAGGCGATCGGAATGATGATCTGCTCCGGCAGCCGCCATCCGAGCTGCTCGGCGATCTCGTAGGCGAGCGTCTTGGAGCCCTCGGCGTAGTAGGGCCGCAGGTTGACGTTGACGAAGCCCCACTTGTCGCCCATCGGGTCACCGATCAGCTCCGAGCAGAACCTGCTGACGTCGTCGTAGTTGCCCTCGATCCCGATCAGCCTGCCCCCGAACACCCGCGCCATGGCGATCTTGGCCTGTTCGAGGTCGGCCGGGATGAACACGCACGACTCCAGCCCCGCCCTGGCCGCCGCGGCCGTGACCGCACCGGCGAGATTGCCGGTCGAGGAGCAGGAAAGCGTGTGGAAACCGAAGTTACGGGCCGCCTCGACGGCCATGGCGACCACCCGGTCCTTGAAGGAATGGGTGGGATTGCCTGAGTCGTCCTTCACGTAGAGGGACTTGATGCCGAGCGCTCGCCCGAGGTTGCCCGCCTTGACAAGTTTGGTCCAGCCCGGGTTCATGTTGGGCTTACTGGTGACGTCGGCCGGGACCGGCAACAGCGACCGGTAACGCCAGATGTTGGCCGGACCTGACTCGATGTCCGCGCGGGTTACCTCGCCGAACGAATAAGCCGCTTCGAGCGGCCCGAAACACTCCTGGCAGGCGAAAATGGGCCCGAGTTCATAGCGCGTGCCGCACTCGCGACAGGAGAGACCGACAGCGGGACCAAAGTCAAGCGACATGAAGCGAGGCCTTCCCTCATCTTCGCCTGCGGCCACCTTGACCGCAGACCGGAATTGGCACCTGTCCCGGTCGGCCTCGCACGTCGCGAGCCTCAGAACCGGGAGGGTTGCCGGGGCTTCGCAGGGCCGGTCCCTCCACCCCTCTGGATGAGCAATATTCAGTTGTTGAAATGGACTCTACCCGCCCAAGTGGCCCAAATATCCACCTGTCTCAATAGTTGAGACGTACGGTCTCAGCGGTAGTCGTCACCCAGCACACCCTGCACGTATTTGCGTGCCTGGTGGATGCGCGACTTCGCCGTGCCCAGCGGGATCTTGAGCTGTTCGGCCACTTCGTTGTAGTCGAGCTGGACGATGTCGCGCAACACCAGCGCCTGCGCCAGGTCGGGCTTGTCCGCCTCCAGGGCCTCCATGGCATCGAGCAGGTCGAGCCGTGACCCCGCGATGACGCTGACCCGGCGTACGTCCGGCTTCTGCATCGGCAGCTCGTCCGAGCTCTGCTCGGCCGCCCTGCGTTTGAGCGAGCGATAGGTGGTCCGCGCGCAGTTGGCCGTCACGATGTGCAGCCACGTACTGAATCTGGCCCGTCCCTCGAACCGCCCGATGTTGCGCGCCACGGCCAGCAGCGTGTCCTGCGAGGCTTCCTCAGCGTCCTGGTGATAGGGCAGGATCCGGGCGCAGTGACGCATCACATCAGGCTCGATCCGCGCCAGTAGCTCGCCAAGAGCACGATGGTCTCCGGCGGCGGCGGAGCGGGCGAGTTCCTCGGTTAGCTCATCAAGCGCCATAGCTGGGATCCTATGGTCGAAGGGAGCCTTGATGAACAGCATTCTGCTGGCCTCCAACAGAGGGCCCGTCTCCTTCACCGTCTCCGACGACGGCGAGTTGACCATGAGACGCGGGGGTGGCGGCCTGGTGTCCGGGTTGTCCGGGGTGGCCAAGGACGACGGCGTGCTGTGGGTGTGCGCGGCGCTGTCGGACGGCGACCGCAGCGCCGTGCGCCTGGCTCCCGGCGGCCGGATCGACCAGGCCGGTTACGACACGGGCCCGCTGCGCATGCTCGACATCCCGCCGGCCACCTTCCATCGCGCCTACAACGCCGTGGCCAACTCCACCCTGTGGTTCGTCAACCACCTGCTCTACGACATCCCCAACTCGCCCAACTTCGGCACCAGGTTCGAGCGCGAGTGGGAGTCCTACCGCGACTACAACGGCACGTTCGCGCTGGCGCTGGCCGAGAACGCCGGCCACGGCGCCCGGGTGATGGTGCAGGACTACCACCTGACCCTGACCCCGGCGATGCTCCGCGCCGAGCGGCCCGACCTGCGCGTCGCCCACTTCAGCCACACCCCGTGGGCGCCGCCGGAATACTTCTCGCTGCTGCCCGACGAGGTGGGCGGAGAGGTCCTGGAGGGCATCCTGGGCGCCGATCACGCCGGGTTCCTGGCCGGCAGGTGGGCGCAGGCGTTCATGGACTGCTGCGAGTCGCTGCTCGGCGCGGAGGTCGACCGCGTCGGCCGCAGCGTCACCTATGAGGGGCGGACCACCCGCATCGGCGTGCACAGCCTCGGCGTGGACGGCGAGGCGCTGTGGCAGCGGGCCTGCGAGCCCGACGTCGAGTCGAACATGACCGCGCTCAGGGAGCAGGTGGGCGATCGCCGCCTGATCGTCCGCATCGACCGCACCGAGCTGTCGAAGAACATCGTGCGCGGCCTGGTGGCCTACCGCGAGTTCCTCGCGGCGCACCCCGAGTGGCACGGGCGGGTGGTGCACCTTGCCTTCGCCTATCCCAGCCGCCACGACCTGCCCGAATACCGCGAGTACACCGCGTCGGTGCAGCGCTGCGCCAAGGAGATCGAGGACGAATACGCCACCGAGGACTGGGACCCGCTGATCCTCAACGTCAACGACGACTATCCGCGTTCGCTGGCGGCATACCGGCTGGCCGACGTGTTGCTAGTCAACCCCATCCGCGACGGCATGAACCTGGTCGCCAAGGAGGGCCCGATCCTCTCGCCCCGGTGCGCGCTGGTGCTCTCGCGGGAGGCGGGGGCGGCGGCTGAGCTGAGCCCGTACGCGCTCATGGTCAACCCCTACGACATCAGCGGCACGGCCGCCGCGCTGCACGACGCGCTGGTCATGCCCGAGGACGAGCGCCGGATGCGACGTGACAAGCTGCACGCCGCGGCCACCGCCCTGCCGCCGGACAAGTGGCTCGCGGCCCAGCTCGACGCCCTGGGCTGAGCGGGGTCAGCGCTCGACGCCCTGGGCTGAGCGGGGTCAGCGCTCGACGCCCTGGGCTGAGCGGGGCCGGCGCTCGACGCCCTGGGCTGAGCGGGGCCGGCGCCGGGGCGGCCCGCGGACCTGTCACGGGCGGGTGAAGGCCGTGGCCAGCTCGGAGAGCAGCGCCACCACGCCCTCGGGCCCGTCCACCACGATGTCGGCCCGCTCGGCCAGCGCCGTCACCTCGGACGACCCGCTGCACACGGTCACGCCCGGCAGCCCCGAGGCGCGTACGGCCTCGAACGCGGCCAGGTCGCCGAGATCGTCCCCGACGAACATGACCGACCGCGCGGTCCGCTCCGCCAGGAACAGGCTGAGCGCGTGCCCCTTGTCCATGCCGGGCGGCCGCAGCTCCAGCACCATGCGCCCGGGCTCGACCACCAGGCCGTGCTTCTCGGCCAGCTTGGCCAGCGGCTCGCGCAGCGCCGCGAACGTTCCCTCGGGGTCGGCGCTGCGCCGGGTGTGCACCGCGACGGCCCGGCCCTTGTCCTCGACGGCCACGTCCCGCAGGCCGAGCGATTCGAGCAGCAGCGGCAGCTCGGCCTCGGCGCGCGGCACACCGGGGGGCGGTGGCGGGGCGGAGATCCGGCCGCCCTCCCAGCGTTCGAAGCCGTAGTGACCGAGCACCACCAGCCCGGGCACGTCGGCGAGTGCGGGCCCGAGCTCCAGGGCGGTGGCCGCGGGCCTGCCTGTCACGATGGCCACCGCGCGGACGTGGGCGCCGAGGTCGGCGAGAACCGCCGGCGCCTTCGGGTGGATCACGGCCGTGGCGGGGTCGGGCACGATGGGCGACAGGGTCCCGTCGAAGTCGAGCCCGATCACGGCGCCCGCCGGATCCTTCAAGATCGCTTCCATTCCAGGGATGTTCCTCACGCGGCTGCCCGTACCCCGCCGATCAGGGGCGCATGCCGAGCCTTCTGGCCGCACGGTCACGCTGACGGGTGGAGCGTAACCTGCGCAGCCTCTTGACCAGCATGGGATCGTGCTCCAGCGCCTCAGGACGGTCGATCAACTCACCGAGCAACTGGTAGTAGCGCGTGGCCGAGAACCCGAAGCTCTCCTTGATGGCCTGCTCCTTCGCACCCGCGTAACGCCACCACTGGCGTTCGAAGGCGAGGAGTTCGAGATCGCGTTGTGAGAGTGGCGGATGGGACGGTTCCTGGGCAGCACTGTCACCGCTGAGCGGTGCTCCCATGGTGTCCTCCTCGAAAGGGGCGGGCGACGATCACATCGCCCGCACGCGGCCCGTGGCCCATCGTAATGTGCGAAGTGCGGCTGTTCACGATGGATTGGGGGACGTACAGTCACCAAATGTGACCTCCGTAATCACCCTCCTCACCGACTATGGGCTCGAAGATGGCTATGTGGCGGCCTGTCATGGAGTGATTGCCGGGATCGCCCCGCAGGCCCGGGTGATCGACGTGTGCCACCTGATTCCCTCCGGGGACGTACGGCGAGGCGCGGCGGTTCTCGCCCAGACCATCCCGTATCTCCCCCTTGGCATCCACATCGGCGCGATCGATCCGGGGGCGGGCGGCGCCCGGCGCGCGGTGGCCGTGGAGGCGGGCGGCCGGGTGTTCATCGGCCCCGACAACGGGCTGCTGTCGTGGGCCGTGCACGCCAGCGGCGGGGCGCGGGCCGCGTTCGAGATCAGCAACCAGGAGCACTTCCTGCGGCCGGTCTCGCCGACCTTCCCCGGGCGGGACGTGTTCGCCCCGGTGGCCGGGCGGCTGTTCGGCGGGCTGGCGCCGGCGGACCTGGGGCCGCGGGTGCCGCTGGAGCGGCTCGTCACGCTGCCAGAGCCGACCTCGTTGCTGCGCGACGGCTCGGTGGAGGGCGAGGTCGTCTCGGTCGACCGCTACGGCAACACCCAGCTCTCGATCCCGGCCGGGGACCTGCACGCGCTGGGCGTGCGGGTGGGCGACACGCTCGGGGTGTGGCTGGGCCGGCGGCAACTCTCGCTGCCGTACCGGGAGACGTTCGCGGCGGTGCCGCCGGGGGAGCTGGTGGCGTTCGCGGACTCGGCGGGGCTGATCGCGATCGCCATCAATTCGGGTGATGCCGCGCAGCGGTTAGGGCTCCCGCCTGGGGCGCATGTCAGACTTTCGCCTACTCCTTAGTATGAAAGCCCCCAGATCGGAATTACTCCGCGTATCGGCGTGTTTACCGAAGCGTCGGATTGCAGCGACGAGCGCGTGCCAGAATGCGGTGGCAGATCGGGCGTCCCTCCCCTCCCGTTCGAGGTCGACGTGTACCAGCTGTCCATTGCCCCGCTGTTCGCCATGATCATGGCGGTCACAGCGGCGATACCCGTGGCGATGTCCACGGTCTGGCCCCCGCCGGATCCGCCCGTGCCCGAGCGCTGGCACGCGTGGCCGGTGACCCGGGTCTTCCCCGGCACGGTGCCGGGGCTCAGCCCGTCCGGGGCGCGGGTCACGTACGTGCTGGCCGGGGTCGCCCCCGAGGCGAGCTGCGCGGCCGCCTTCCAGCCCGGGATCGTGCGGACCGGGTGCCGCGTCGCCTTACGCGCCACCTACGCCGACAGCACGCAGACCTTCGTCGCCACCGTGGGCATAGCCGTGCTCGACGAGCCGGTGCTCGACAGGCCCGCGTTCCACGGTTTCGGACCCGCCGGGCACGGGCTCGACGGTTGGCGGCCGGCCGGCTCAGGGCCCGCCGCACTCGGATTCGGGCCCTTCGACCGCGGGCGGCCGGCCACCGTGCGGCCGGTGGCCTTTCCCGGCGGGCCCGCCGAGCGGTTCGGCGAGCGGCAGTACTTCACCGGGGCGGTGGTCGGCTCCGGGGAGCGCTATCTGGTGGCCACGGCCGCCGGATACGCCGACGGGCGGCCGTACCGGCCGGGCCACCACACCGTGCCGCGGCTGCGCCAGGCCGCCTGGCAGCTCGCGACCGCGCTGCACCGGGCGCTGACCCGATGAAACGCGTCCTCGTCCCCGCCCTGCTGGCCGCGCTCGTGGTCGGGATCGGGGCGCCGAGCGCCTCCGACGACATGGGCGAGGCCGCGCGGGCCGGGCAGTGGCAGCTCGGCGTGCTGCGTCTGCCCGAGGCGTGGCGGACGAGCCGGGGCGCGGGCGTGGTCGTGGCCGTGCTGGACACCGGCGTGAACGGCCGCCACCCCGACCTGGCGGGCGCCGTACTGCAGGGACCGGACCTGACCGGGACGACCAGGGGCCCGTGGGGCCAGCACGGGACCGCCATGGCCAGCCTGATCGCCGGGCGCGGGCACGGCGACGGCCGCGGTCTCATCGGGGTGGCGCCGGCGGCCAAGGTGCTGTCGGTCAGGGTCACCCTGGAGAACGGCGACCCGCTGCGCGAACAGCGACGCCCCCGCGGCGGCGACGCGCTGGCCAAGGGCATCCGGTACGCGGTCGACCACGGCGCCGACGTCATCAGCATGTCGCTGGGCGGCGGCAGCGGGTCGTGGGAGGGCTCGGCGTCGGAGGAGGAGGCCGTCCAGTACGCCATCGGCAAGGGCGCGGTGCTGGTGGCCTCGTCCGGCAACGACGGCGACACTGGCAACCGGAAGAACTTCCCCGCCGCCTACCCCGGCGTGATCGCGGTGGGGGCGGTGGACCGGGACCTGCGGGTGGCGCGGTTCTCCAACCGGCAGGACTACCTCTCGGTGGCCGCGCCCGGCACGGAGATCGTCACGGCCGACGGAGCCGACTCGTACGTGGTCGGCGACGGCACCAGCTCGGCCGCGGCCCTGGTGGCGGGCATCGCGGCCCTGATCAAGGCGGCACATCCAGAAATGTCGCCCTATCACGTGCGAAGGGCCATCGAAGAGGGCACCAGGAAGCGGCCGGCGGACGGTTACAGCAGCGCCTACGGGCACGGGGTGGTCAACGCGCTGCTGGCCCTGCGGGCGGCCGACCGGCTGGACGTGCCCGCGCCGGTGGTGCCCGCGCCGGTGACGTACTTCGGCGACGGGCCGATCCCGCCCTCCCGGCTTCCCGTGGTGGCGGGCATGCTGACGCTGGCGGTGGCGATGTCGGCGGGGGTCATCGTCCGGCACCGCAGGCGCGACAGGGATGTAACCTAGCAAGCGCTTGTGTGATACTGCGGTCATGACCTTCGCGATCGAGGGCTGGTTCGCCATCGACGGGGACGACGTCCGCCTGCTCGGCACCCGGTGCACGACCTGCGGCACCGTCTGCTTCCCGCCGCGGCGCGGGTTCTGCCCCAATCCGGCGTGCGAGGGCACCGAGCTGGTGGAGCACCGGTTGCCGCGGCGCGGGCGGGTGTGGTCGTATACGAACGCCTGCTATCCGCCGCCGGCGCCGTACGTGGCGGCGGAGCCGTACGAGCCGGTGACGCTGGCGGCGGTGGCCCTCGACGAGGTCGGGATCGTGGTGCTGGGCCAGGTCAGCGGCCTGACGGTGGACGAGCTGGCGGTGGGCATGGAGCTGGAGCTCACCTCGGGCCCGCTGGCCGACGGGCCGCTGGTGTGGATGTGGGGACGGCCCTCGTGAGCGCCCAGGCGAGCGTCGTGGTGCTCGGCGCCGGGATGCATCCGTGGGGCAAGTGGGGCCGCCCGTTCCTGGAGTACGGCCTCGCCGCGGCCCGCGCGGCCCTGCGCGACGCGGACCTGTCGTGGCCGGACGTGCAGTACGTGGTCGGGGCGGACACCATCAGGAACGGCTACCCGGGTTTCGTGGCCGGCGCCGCCTACGCCCAGGCGCTGGGCTGGTCGGGAGCCAGGGTGGCGTCCTGTTACGCGGCCTGCGCGTCCGGCGCCCAGGCCGTGGACATCGCGCGCACCCGCATCCTGGCGGGACTGTGCGACGTGGCCCTGGTGGTGGGGGCGGACTCGACTCCCAAGGGCTTCTTCAGGCCGGTGGGCGGCGACCGGCCGGACGACCCTGACTGGCAGCGCTTCCGCCTCCTGGGCGCCACGAATCCGGCCTATTTCGCCCTCTACGCCCGCCGGCGCATGTCCCTGCACGGCACCACCCCCGCCGACTTCGCCGCCGTCAAGGTCAAGAACGCGCTGGCCGGCTCGCTCAACCCGATGGCCCGCTACCGCGAGCCGGTGACGGCCGAGCGAGTCCTGTCCTCTCCCATGGTCGCCGACCCCCTCCGCCTGATGGACATCTGCGCCACCTCGGACGGAGCCGCCGCGGTCGTCCTGGCCTCGGAGTCCTACGCCCGCCGCCGCGGCGTCACCCGCCCGGTCCGCCTGGCCGCCGTCTCGACCGTCACCCCGACCTTCCCCCACACGACCCTGGACCTGCCGAACTTCGCCACGGACTCCAGCGCCGCCGTGCCACCGCCCGAGCTGCCCTTCCGGGCGTCGATCGCCCACGCGGCCTACGAGGAGGCCGGCCTGGGCCCGCGGGACCTGTCGCTCGCGGAGGTGTACGACCTCTCGACGGCGCTGGAGCTGGACTGGATGGAGGACATCGGGCTGTGCCCGCCGGGCGAGGCGGAAAAGCTCCTGCGCGCGGGCGAGACCGCGCTCGGGGGCCGCGTACCGGTCAACCCCTCGGGCGGGCTCGCCTCCTTCGGCGAGGCCATCCCGGCCCAGGCCATCGCCCAGCTGTGCGAGCTGACCACTCAGCTGCGCGGCCGGGCGGGCCCCCGCCAGGTCCCCCGCGCCCGTACCGGCCTGGCGGTCAACCAGGGCCTGTTCGGCCACGGCTCCGCCGTCATCACCACCGTGTGACAACGCATGGGCCCCCCGAGGAGAACCCCCGGAGGGCCCGAGCGAAACCGGGTCAGCCGGCGTGGACCACGTCGTGCGTCTCGGCGAAGTGGCAGGCACTCTCGTGCCCGACCCCCGTCCTGATCTGCAGCAACGGCTCCTCTTCCGCGCAGATCTCCTGCGCCTTCCAGCACCGCGTACGGAACCGGCACCCCGACGGCGGGTTGGCCGGCGACGGCGGGTCACCCTGCAGGATGATCCGCTCGCGCTGCTCCCGTCCCTCCGGGTTCGGCACCGGCACCGCCGACAGCAGCGCCTGCGTGTACGGATGCGCCGGCCGGTCGTAGATCTCCGTGTCCCTGCCCAGCTCCACGAACTTGCCCAGGTACATCACGGCCACCCGGTCGGAGATGTGGCGCACCACCGACAGGTCGTGGGCGATGAAGATGTAGGCCAGGTTGAACTCTTTCTGCAGCCGGTCCAGCAGGTTGATCACCTGCGCCTGGATCGACACGTCGAGCGCCGAGACCGGCTCGTCGCAGACGATGATCTCCGGCTGGAGCGCCAGCCCCCGGGCGATGCCGATGCGCTGCCGCTGACCGCCGGAGAACTGGTGCGGGTAGCGGTTGATGTGGTCGGGGTTGAGCCCGACGACCTCCAGCAGCTCCTGCACCTTCTTGCGCCGGTCGCCCTTCGGCGCCGCCTCGGTGTGGATCTCGTACGGCTCCCCGATGATGTCCCCGACGGTCATCCGCGGGTTCAGCGAGGTGTAGGGGTCCTGCATCACCATCTGGATGTTGCGGCGCATCCGCTTGAGCTCGCCGCCCCTGGCCCTGGTGATGTCCCGGCCGCTGACCGTCACCGAGCCAGAGGTGGGCCGCTCCAGCGCCATCAGCACCTTGGCGAGGGTGGACTTGCCACAGCCCGACTCGCCCACGATGCCCAGCGTCTCGCCCTTGCTCAGCTCGAACGACACGCCGTCGACGGCCTTGATCGCGCCGATCTGCTTCTTGAAGACGATGCCCTGGGTCAGCGGGAAGTGCTTGACCAGGTCGCGTACTTCGAGGATGGGCTCACTGCCGCTCGCCATCGACGACCTCCCTCCAGTAGTGACAGGCACTGCCGCGCGTGCCACTGATCGTGTGCAGCGGGGGGACGTCGGTCACGCAGTTGTCCTGCCGGTACGGGCACCGCGGGTGGAACGAGCAGCCCGTCGGCAGTTCGAGCAGGTTCGGCGGCAGGCCGCTGATGGCGTACAGGTCCTGCCCCTTGAGGTCGACCCGGGGGATCGACTCCAGCAGCCCCTTCGTGTACGGATGCGCGGGCCGGCGGTAGATGTCGTGCACGGGGGCGTGCTCCACGATGCGCCCCGCGTACATGACGGCGATCTTGTCGGCCACGTCCGCCACGACGCCGAGGTCGTGCGTGATCAGGATCAGGCCCATCTGGCTCTCGCGCTGCAGCTCGGCCAGCAGTTCCATGATCTGCGCCTGCACGGTCACGTCGAGCGCCGTGGTCGGCTCGTCCGCGATCAGCACCTCGGGGTCCAGCGCGATCGACATCGCGATCATGATGCGCTGCCGCATTCCGCCGGAGAACTGGTGCGGATAGTCGTGCACGCGCTGCTTGGCGGCCGGGATGCGCACCCGGTCCATGAGCTCGACGGCCTTCTTCATGGCCTCGCCCTTGGACATGCCGCGGTGCACCCGGAACATCTCGCTGATCTGCCAGCCCACGGTGAACACCGGGTTGAGCGCCGAGAGCGCGTCCTGGAAGATCATCGCGATCCGCTGGCCGCGCACCTGCGTGCGGGCCTCCTCCGAGAGCTTGAGCAGGTCGGTGCCCCTGAAGCGGATCTCCCCCTTGGGAATGACCGCCGGTGGCATGTCCAGGATGCCCATGATCGCCTGAGCGGTCACAGACTTGCCAGAACCCGACTCGCCCAGCACCGCGAGCGTCTCGCCGGGGCCGACCGAGTAGGTCACGCCGTTGACCGCGCGTACGACGCCCGCACGAGTACGGAACTCCACGTGCAGGTCTTCCACCGCGAGCAGCGGATGGTCGCCCAGCCCTCCCTCGGCGGGCAACACTCCCGTTGACGTCGACTTCACTTGATCCCCCCTTCTACCTGAGCTTCGGGTCGAGCGCGTCGCGCACGGCGTCGCCCATCATGATGAACGCGAGCACGGTGATGCTCAGGAACACCGCCGGGAACACCAGCGGCAACGGCGCCTCCAGGAACCGGTCGCGCGCGTCCGAGATCATCAGGCCCCAGGAGATGTCCGGCGACTGCACGCCGACTCCCAGGAACGACAGCGCGGCCTCGGCCGCGATGAAGACGCCCAGGTTGATCGTGGCCACGACGATGACCGGAGCCAGGGAGTTGGGCAGCAGGTGGCGGAACATGATCCGGCCCGCGCTCGCTCCCAGTGCCTTGGCCGCGACGACGAAGTCCTGGTTCTTCGCCGTGATCACGGCGGCCCGCATGATGCGGAACGTCATCGGCCAGCCGAGCACCGCCAGCGCGATGATGACCAGCAGGATGCTGTTGGCCCGGCCGCGGAAGGTGGCCGCGATCAGCAGGGCGCCGAGGATCGGGGGGATGGCGAAGAAGATCTCGGTGAGCCGCGAGGACACCGCGTCCACCGCACCGCTGAAGTAGCCGGCGACGATGCCGAGCAGGCCGCCGACGAGCGTGGTGATCAACGTGGTGAACACGCCGATCACGATCGAGTTGCGGGCTCCGTAGATCGTCTTGGCGTAGACGTCACAGCCCAGGTTGTCCCGGCCGAACAGGTGCCCGGCGCTGGGCGCCTGCCGTGCCGTGGCCAGATCGCAGGTCCTGGCGTTGAACGGGTCGATCGCGGTGAACAACGACGGCCAGAACGACATGACCAGCAGCACCAGAATGATGATCACCGACAGGATGAACATCGGCCGGCGCCTCAGGTCGTACCAGGCGTCGGTCCACAGGCTCGCGGGCTTGCCCGACTTGGCCTTCTTGCCGTGCCGCGGCGGCGCCGGGGCGGTGACCGTGTCCGTGACCAGTGCCGGCGCCTCCGGGAGTCCTGGCCCGACCGGTGGGGTGGGGTTACTCATAGCGGATCCTCGGGTCGAGCACGGCGTACAACAAGTCGACGACCAGGTTGGCCAAGATGTAGATCAGCACCAGCGCGGTGACGATGCCTACGACCACCGGCTGTTCCCGCAAGTAGACCGACGTGAAGAGCTGGTTGCCGATTCCCTGGAGATTGAAGATCCGCTCGGTGATCACCGCGCCGCCCATCAGGTTGCCGAGGTCGGCGCCCAGAAAGGTGACCAGCGGGATCAGCGCGTTGCGCAACCCGTGCCTGCCGATGACGCGCCGCCTGGACAGGCCCTTGGCCGTGGCCGTGCGGATGTAGTCGGCCCGCAGGGTCTCCGCGAGGCTGGTCCTGGTCAGCCTCGTCAGGTAGGCGATGGACGTGCCCGCGAGCACGAAGCCCGGCAGCAAATAGCTGCGCAGACCCGCGAACGTGCCCGCGACGGGGAAGATGTCCAGCCCGGTCCACTGTTTGAGCTTCACGCCCAGCAACAACTGCAGCACGAAACCCGTGACCAGCGTGGGCACCGAGATCAGCAGCAGCGTCGAGGCGAGGATCATGGTGTCCGTGGCCTTGCCGCGGCGCAGCGCCGCCCACAGGCCGAGGCCGACGCCGATGACCGCTTCCATGGTCAGGGCGGTCAGGGCGAGGTTCAGGGTGACCTGGAACTTGCCGGCCATGATTTCGGACACCGGGATGTCGGAGAAGTTGACCCCGAAATCCCCGTGGAAAAGCACGCCGCTGATGTAGTACCAATACTGGACCAGCAACGGATCATTGAGGTGATACTGCTCGCGCAGCACCGCCGCCACGGCGGCGTCAGGACGTTTGTCTCCGAACATTGCCGCGATGGGGTCGCCGGGCAAAGCGAAGACGATCAAGAAGATGAGTAGCGTTGCGCCTAGCAGGACGGGTATCGCCTGGATCAGACGCCTGATGACATAACGGCCCATTCAAGCCCTCCCATACACACACCTGGAGGCAGCCCCTGGAGTCCGAGGTTTCCGGCCCAAGCGACTGCCTCCAAGCTCAGCCCTTCGACAGGTGGGCGGCAAGCACCGCCCACCCGGCGAAACAGCGTCAGGCCTTCTCGATCTGGGACCAGTTGACCTGGTTGAGCAGGTTGAGCGTGACGTTCTTGACCTTGGTGGAATAGGCGAAGTTGCTCCGGTAGAAGTACACCGGGATGTACGGGAGATCCTTGACCAGGATGTCGTCGGCCTGCTGGTAGAGCTTCAGCCCCTCGGCGGCGTCGAGCGCCTGGTCACCCTTGGCGACCAGGTCGTCGAACTCCTTGTTGGAGTAGCCACCGTAGTTGGAGCCGGTGCCGATGGAGCCGGTGCCGAAGATCGGCGTCAGGTAGTTCTCAGCCGACGGGTAGTCGATCGACCAGCCCATCCGGAACAGGCCCTTGTACTCCTTGGCGTCCAGGGCGTCCAGGATGCCCTGGAACTTCTCGAACGGCTTGGGGTTGACGTTGATGCCCAGGTTGGAGCGGAGGTTGTTGGCGACCGCCTCGATCCACTCCTTGTGGCCGCCGTCCGCGTTGTAGCCGAGCTCGATGGTCTTGGGCCCGTTGGCCTTCTCGTACAGACTCTTGGCCTCGGCCGGGTTGTACGTGCAGGCGGTGCAGGCACCCTGGCGGTAGCCGGGGATGGCGGGGTTGATGAAGTCGTCGGCGGGGGCGCGGGTGCCGGAGAAGACCGTCTCGGCGATGGTCTTCCTGTCGATGGCCAGCGAGATGGCCTTGCGGATCTCGGGGTTGTCGAACTCGGGGTTGTACCGCAGGGGAACGCCGATGTAGCCCACGGCGGCGTCGGGCTCGTCGTGGTAACGGTCGCCGAACGTCGACTTGGCGGTGGCGATCGTCGAGGGCGGAAGGGAGTCGTGGATGTCGAGGTTCTCGGCCTGCAGGTCGTTGAACGCCGTCTCGGAGCTCGTGTAGACCTTGAACTGCAGCTTGGTCCAGTTCTTCGGCTTGGTACCGGGGTACTTGTCGTAGACCGTCAGGTCGACGGTGGTGTCGGTGCCCTTCTTGTAGGGCTTGTCCATCTTGAACAGTCCCTGGCCGATCGGCTGCTCACCGTAGGCCTGGGTCACCTGACCGTCCGGGCCGATCGCCGAAGCCGGCAGGGGGTAGAAGGCGGTGTACCCGAGCATGGTCTTGAACTGGGAGAACGGCGCGGCGAGCGTGACCTCCAGCGTCAGGTCGTCGACGACCTTGAGACCCTTCATCTCCTTGCTCGTCGGCGTCTTGCCCTCGCCGGGGTGCACGTCGGCGTAGCCGTCGATGCGGCTGAAGAAGGCGGACGCGCCCATGGCGTTTTCCTGGTTGGCGCCATAGTTCCACGAGCGGGCGTAGTCCGCGGCGGTGACCGCGGTGCCGTCCTGCCAGGTGTAACCTGACTTCAGCTTGATCGTCCAGACCTTGCTGTCCGTCGTGGTGATCGACTCGGCGGCGGCCTCAACCGGCTGCTTGTTCTCGTCGTACTCCACCAGCGGCTCGAAGATCGCCGCGAGGACCTCGGAGCCCTCGGTCTCCGTCGTGTTCAGCGGGTTCAGGAGCTCCTGGGGCTCCCCGATCTCCATGCGGACCGGCGTCGTGTCCCCGCCGCCCGCGGCAGTGCCACCAGAGTCCGAGGCACCGCCGCCACACGCGGCAACCGCGAGGGCGAGCAGCGCGGTACCGGCGACGATCTTTGCGCCCTTAGTAACACGCATGGTGAAAGAATTCCTCCCTCTACAGGTGGACGTAGGCGCTGAGCTGCGCCGATCAAGAGCCGATCAAGAGCAGCCTGACGGGGGGGTCCTGGTTACCCCCCGGATTTGGCTTGACACGGTCAAGCCAGCCGACGCCCTGCCAGTCGATCGCGACTATCCCTTACTACTTGCCACCAGCGAGTCTCTGGCGCGTTGCAGTTCGGTCACACGTACGCCTATTCCACGTCACAGACATTAAGCCCGAACAGCATCAAACATCGCAAATCCACCACTACAGGCAGGCTCCGGACGTGAACAGTGGATGAAAATTACCCGCTACACGACTGTGCTCGCGCCCTTGCCAGCACGCGCCGGTCCGCTGGGCTACCGTTGAGCAGGTCTTGACGACGTCTTTGGAACCTCGCGTCGCGAGACCCCGTCCAACTGACTGTCGCCGACCACGTGCGGCAGGCACCCCACCTACCCGGATCCAATAGAGTCCTTGCCATGAGCCAGCCGGAATCCGCTGTCGCGGACGCCCAGGCGGGCGGCCGAAGCGGGCAGGAGCCGCTGGCCAAGCTCGCCAAGAGATATGGGCTTCGCCGTGCCATCGCGCGGCCGAGGTTCCCTGTCTACCTGCGCCAACTCTGGGAGCGGCGACACTTCATCCTGACGTACGCGACCTCGCGCAACGTCTCGAAATACAACCGATCGGCGCTCGGCCAGTTGTGGCAGGTGCTCACCCCCCTGCTCAACGCCGCGATCTACTTCCTGATGTTCGGCCTCATTCTGGGCGGCCACAAGAACATCGAGCACTACCCGGCGTTCCTGCTGACCGGCATGTTCATCTTCACCTACACGCAGCGCACGGTCACCGCCGGCGCCAAGTCGATCTCGAGCAACCTGTCGCTCATCAGGGCGTTGCACTTCCCCAGGGCGTCCCTGCCGCTGGCCTACACGATCCAGGAGCTCCAGCAGCTCGCCATCTCCATGGGCGTGCTCTTCGTCCTCGTGATCGCCGACACCAGGGAATGGCCCAACTGGTACTGGCTCATGATCCCCGTCGTGCTGCTGCTGCAGACGATGTTCAACATCGGCGCGGGGCTCGTCGTCGCCCGGCTCGGGGCCACGATGCGCGACCTCAACCAGTTGCTGCCCTTCATCACGCGCACCTGGCTCTACGCCTCCGGGGTCTTCTTCTCCATCCAGGACAAGGTGGTCGACTCCGCCGGGCTGCCGCAGTGGGTGGCCAACGTGATGTATCTCAATCCGGCGGCTTCCTACATCGAGTGGATGCGTGAGATCCTCATCAGCACCCACAACAAGCAGTTCGGCCACCACCCCCCGCCAATGGTGTGGATGTCTTGCGTATTCTGGGCGGTGTTCGCACTCTGCTTCGGCTTCTGGTACTTCTGGCGGTCCGAGGAGAGGTACGGGCGTGGCTGAACTGACCAAGGAGCTATCACAGGTGAAGGGCGACAAGCCCGCCGTCCCCGGCGAGGATGTGGCCGCTCCCGGCAAGGGCAACGGCACGCCCAACACGGGCAAGAGCGCTCCCGGCACGGACGGGCAGGTGCGTCCGCAGCCGGAGACCCCGGGCAAGCGCCCGCTCGACGTCCCCACGGGCACGCCGACCGTCATCGTCGACGATCTCCACATCGTCTACCGCGTCTACGGCGCGGCCAGCGAATCGGAGAAGGGCAACGCGGTCAACGCGCTCACGCGCATTCTCAAGCGCCAGGGCCGCCCCCAGATGAAAGAGGTGCACGCCGTCAAGGGCGTGACCTTCGTGGCCTACCACGGCGACGCCATCGGCATCGTGGGCCGCAACGGCTCCGGCAAGTCCACGCTGCTGCGGGCCATCGCCGGCCTGCTGCCGCCGCACGAGGGCGCCGTCTACACCGACGGCCAGCCCTCGCTGCTCGGCGTCAACGCGGCCCTCATGCGCGAGCTGACCGGGGAGCGCAACATCGTGCTCGGCTGCTACGCCATGGGCATGACGCCGGCCGAGGTTCGCGAGAAGTATCAGGACATCGTCGACTTCTCCGGGATCGATGAGTTCGTTCAGCTGCCGATGTCCACCTACTCCTCCGGCATGGGCGCCCGCCTGCGCTTCGCCATCTCCTCCGCCAAGACCCACGACGTGCTGCTCATCGACGAGGCGCTGGCGACGGGCGACCGCGAGTTCCGCAAGAAGAGCCAGGAGCGCATCCGCCAGATCCGCGAGTCGGCCGGCACGGTCTTCCTCGTGGCCCACGACCTGCGGGTCATCGAGGAGACCTGCAACCGCGTCATCTGGCTGCACAAGGGCAAGATCAAGATGGACGGCGACCCGAAGGAAGTCCTCGCCGCTTACAACAAGGGCTGACCCCGGCCCCCACCCCTCCTCCTCCAAGCAGCGCTGGTCCGCACCCCCGGCCGGCGCTGTTGTCACGTCTGCACATGTTCGCACGATATGCCCGAACGCCTGTACGAAACACCGGTGAACCACAGGGGCAAATGACTGACAGGGAGCCTCCCGTTCCGATAGCATTCGAACGTCAATTCGATCCGAGGAACGGTGATGGAGTGGGGGCGCGCGATGGGAGAGCTTTCGGCCGCGATTGACCACCTGGACATCGAGGACGTGTCGGAGATCCCGCGAATGCAACTCGCCGAGCAGCTTCTGGAGCTGCACTGGCAGATGGCCCGGCTGCAGGCCCAGATAGCCCGCCGCACCGGCGTCCGCCTTCCTTGACGGACCCGCCCCCTCCGCCATCCGGCCCCGGCCACCACGAAGGACCCACCCAGCCCTCCACGACCGGCCACGAGCCGTCCAGCCACTCCGAGACACCCCGGCAGTGTCCCGTACGGAGGAAAACGCGGCATGGCCGGCACAGGGCTCCCAAGCAACTCACCTGACCGATCAGCCCGGTCCTCGGATGCCGGGTGACACGCCTGTCCTGGAGCCGTGGGTGCACAGGTCAGCCTTAGGAGGCCCACAGGGCGCGGCGTCACGGCGCCCGGCCACGTGGCGGTCAGCGAGCGTCTTCCTGGAGGTCATCAGCCACGTACGGCGGGTGGCTCCGGCCCACTTGGCGCCGCCGTACACGGTGGAAAAGAGAAATCCCGCCGACCCTGCGAAGGGTCGGCGGGGTGGCGTCGCGGCCCTGCTGTCGCGACGCGGGCACGACCCGGGCGAGGGCGCGTCCGCCCCGGCCCGGCATGAGACCACCCACACATACGCGGAGTGGTTGTGATCCATGCGCGCCAGTGCCCCGGGCGTCCGGCACCTTGGGACGCCCGCGCCGGCCTGGCGCGTCAATGCGACGGTTTCCCCGTCCAGCGGTAACCCGCCGTCAAAAGACGGATGGTGACCCGATCGAGAAGCTGTGGCGCGCCGTCCCGCCTCGTCGCCGCCACGGCCGACCCCCGGGCATCGGCACCTAGGACGCCCGCGAACCGTCGTGCCGGCGCTGGGCGAAGCCGCTCGCCAGCGCCCGCATCGCGGCTAGCCGCGAATCCAGGAGCTCCGCACCGAGCTCGTCAGCGAGCCGGTGCTCCAGCCAAGGGCTGTCACGACGTCGCTGTACGCGCCGGCGGCCTTGGTCCCGTTGGCCGAGACGAAGCTCGACCCCTTCTCGACGAGCGGAGTGAGCTCGTCCACAGAGGCGGCCTGGGTGGTGCCAGGCAGCATCTCGATGACCGGCGACATCTCGGCCGGCGCGACGCGGCCGACCATCGGAGACAGCTCCGTGGTCGCGCCCTGCGGCAGCGCACGCCTGGTCGCGTGCGAGAGACCGGCCAGGACGGTGTCCGCGGACAGGGTCTCGAAGCCCCTGGCGGTGCTGCTGACGGTCTTGGCCGTGGCACTGCCGGCTTCCATGATGCCGGTGCCGGAGGTCAGCATCAGGCCGCCGCCGGTCACCTCGCTCATGCCGTTGATCGCGTACGAGTCCAGCAGGCCGAGCATCGCGCCCGTGGCTCCCTGCATGGTGGTGTCCTGGGCCGCGGCCTTGGCCCGCCCCTGCTTGCCTGCCTTGACCGACGGCTGCGCCATGCGGGCCGCACCTCCCAGCACGGGCAGCGATTCGGTCAGGCCGCCGCCGCCGAGCGGGATGCCGCTGACGATCGGCGACAGCTCGGGCAGCGGACCACCCGTACGGGTGACGTCCTCGGCGGCGTTCGGCGTGAAGCCGGGCTCCCGCTGGCTCCGCTCGGCGGCGAGGTCGCGCTCGATCTGGGACAGCCCCGACGGCTGCGCCTTCATGCCGCCCACCAGGCCGGAGAGCAGGCCGCCGCCGACCAGGCCGCCCAGCAGGCTGCCGAGCGGGCTGCCCATGGTGGTGCCTCCGCCCAGGCCGTCGTGCCTGGCGGTGTCGTGTTGTACCTCCGCGTGGGCCGGCACGGCCAAAGCCGCCGCCAACCCGAATGCTGTGACGGCTACCGCCGCCTTGACTACTCGATTCATGATTGCCTTCCCGGCTCGTGATCGATCGCTCTCGAATGCGGTGGAAATGCGAATCGATAACCCCCGAATGCCGTGCCGGTCGCGCTATGGGCACCACACGAAGCGGGCCGTCACGGCTGAGCTACGCCAGCAGTTCTATCACTGCTTCTGATCGGCCGCAGGCGCATGAATGCCCATGTAGCAGGGGTTTGCAGCCCGGTTACCGAGTAAAGGGGGAGCGTTGAGCGGGGAGACAAAACGGGAAATAGGAGGGTCTTGTTTCCGATATTGTGCGTACACGTTCGGGTTTTACCCGACGCCGCTGAGCGCCCCGACGGCCCGTGCCAGCTGGGTCGCGAAAACAATTGTCACGGGCCGGGGACGCACTATTTCCGGTCGCGGTGGATGCCCGCGACCGGATCAGGCCGGCAGCAGGGCTTCCGCCGGCTCGAACGGAAAACGATCGGCCAGGGCCGGCCGCAGATCGGTCAGCCAGACCGCCGTCGGGTCGTAGCGCGCGAAGAACGGCCTGCCCACCAGCGACGGGTCGCGCGACTGGATGAAGTGGAGCATGAACACCCGCTCCCCCGCGATTTCCGTGACGCCGTCCACGCACACCTTGCCCGGTGTGGCCGACATCGACGGCCCGCGTACGGTGCGGCACAACCCGGAGACGCTGGAGTAGGCGTCCCTGAAAACCTCGTACGCCCGCGCCAGCGGAACCGCGAAGTAGTCCTGCGGTCCCGTGTCACGCTCGACGAACATGTAATAGGGAATCATCCCCATCCGGAGTTGCCGCCGCCACATGCCTGACCACACGGCGGGATCGTCGTTGATGGACCTGATGAGCGGCGCCTGGGTCCTGATCGTGGCCCCGCTCCCGAGAATGCGCCTGACCGCCGACTCGACCAGTGGCGACTCCAGCTCGCGCGGATGCGTGAAGTGGGCCATGAAGGCGAGGTTCTTGCCCGCGTTCACCACCTCCTCGAACAGTCCGAGCGTGGAGTCGGCGTCAGGGTCGGTGGTGAAGCGCTGCGGCCAGTAGGCCAGCGCCTTGGTGCCGATCCTGATGGACTCCAACTGCTCCAACCCGAGCAGCGGCTCGATGTACCGCCTGATCACGGGCTCGCCCATGATCATCGCATCGCCGCCGGTGATCAGGACACTGGTGACCTCGGGATGATGCCTGATGTAGGACACCATCTGGTCGATGTCGTCGGAGGCGAACTTGAGGTCCGCGTCGCCGACGAACTGCGCCCAGCGGAAGCAGTACGTGCAGTACGCGTGACAGGTCTGCCCCTGCTTGGGAAAGAACAGCACTGTCTCGGGATATTTGTGCTGCATGCCAGGGACCGGCTCGTCGTCCATCGTCGGGACGTTGAGCTCCTTCTGGCCGGCAGGGTGTGGGTTGAGTTGGGCGCGCACGCGGTTCGCCTCGGCCTGGATCTCCGCGTTGGGCGCCTCCGCCTTCAGCAGGTCGGCCAGCCGGGCCACGTCGGCCTCGGGCAGCATGTCCTCCTGCGGGAACACGAGCCGGTAGATGGGGTCGTCGGGCGCGGCCGACCAATCTATGAGTTCGTCCACGACGTAGGCGTTGGTCCGAAAGGGCAGCACCGTGGCGACAGCGCGGACCTTGAGCCGCGACTCGTCGCTCAGCCCCGCACGCTGTAGCAGCTCGTCGAGGTGCTTGGACGTGTACGCCTTGAAGCGCCGCGTACCTACTTGGTTCAAGATCACTAGGCGTTTCCCATCTTTTTTGTTCGATCGGGCGTAAACCTCACGACCCCGTCGCGCGTCTACGGTCCTTAATACCCGGACGCGAACCACCACGTCCCCGGTTCCACTGGGCTCCAAGTTTTCCTTGAGGTTCCGGACACTCGCGACATATCGCGATTAGGCATACACTGGGCTACTGTGACCGACCAACCGGACCTGCGCGCCTCCGACGCCGACCGTGACCGCGTGGCCGCGGTGCTGGGCGAGGCGCTCGCCACAGGAAGACTTACCAGCGTCGAGCACGCCGACCGTCTCGATGTCGCCTACACGGCGAAGACCGTCGGCGAGCTCGTCCCCCTCACCCGGGACCTGCCCGAGGTGTCCGCGTCCAACGTGCCCGCCACCATCGAGCGGCAGATCATCGACTCGAAGTTCAGCAAGATCGTGCGCAAGGGCCGCTGGGTGGCCTCCCGCAACGTCCGGCTGTCGGCCCGGTTCGGCGCTCTCATCGTCGACCTGTCGGACGCGGTGCTGCCGGGCCGGGAGATCACCCTTGAGACGGACGCGTGGTTCAGCAAGATGATCGTTCGCGTGCCGGAGAACGCCCATGTGATCGACGAGGGCGGCTCCGTGTTCGGCAAGCGCAACGTCACGGGCGGGTCCGGCGCGGACGGGCCGCTGATCCGGGTACGGGGACAGTCGAAGTTCTCGAAGGTGATCGTGTCCCGCGGAGTATCCGACTGGAACCTCCACTGACCGAACCACACAGCCACCGCACCCACTGACCCCGCACACACGACGCCACTGGCGCCTGGCGCACTGACACCGCAGGCACGACGCCTCTGGCACCTCGCGCACTGGCGCGACGCCCTGACACGGCACGCCCTGGCACGGAAGACAGTGCCACGGCACCCGGTCGCACGGCACCCGGTGGCACGGCACGTCCTGAGCGCGGCACCTCCTGGCGCCGCCTTCGGCGGTTCCCCGCACGCCACGCCGGCCGCCGCACCGCGACCGGTCGGCACCGCAAGCGGCCCGCCCGCGAACGGCCTGCGAACGGCCCGCACCGGGAGCCGCCAACCTCGCGAACGGCCAGCCTCGCGAACGGCCAGCCTCGCGAAGGGCCAGCCTCGGGAGCGGCCGGCACCGCGAGCAGCCCACATGGCCGGGGTCCGGGCCGGTGCGGCACGCCCGACGGCGCAAGGGTCGCCACCAAGTTCCCGCCGTCGCACGACGGCCCGAACGGGAGGCCGGGGCGCGGCCCAGGAGGCGGTGGCGGGGCGACGCAGGACTGGAACGCGCGCCGGCGGGAACCAAAAGGGCCTACCCGCCGGTTTAGTCTGGCACCTGCCATGCCTGCGATGCGGACATCCGAGCCCGCGTTCCGGCCAAGCCGTGACGGCGGGCTCGATGCCGTACGAGGTGATGATTGTCCGAGAGCAGGCCCATCGCGCTCGACGCCATGGGCGGTGACCACGCACCGCACGAGATCGTGGCCGGAGCGGTGCACGCCGTGCGGGAGCGCGGTCTCCACGTCGTGCTCGTCGGCTCCCCGCGCGTGCTCTACGAGACCCTGGCCGACCACGACGCCACCAAGGAGGTCCCGATCGTCCGGGCGGAGGAGGCCCTGACGATGGACGAGGGCGCGCTGGCCAGCCTGCGCCGCCCACGTTCCAGCATCGCCGTGGCCTGCCACCTCGTACGCCGGGGCGACGCGAGCGCCGTCGTGTCGGCGGGCTCGACGGCGGGGATCGTGGCCACCGGCCGGCTCCGGCTCAAAGCCCAGCAGGGCGTGCTCAGACCGGCCATAGCCGTCGCGCTGCCCACGCTCCCCAGGCCGACCCTGCTCCTGGACGCCGGCGCCAACGCCGAGGTGAAGCCGGAGATGCTGGTGCAGTTCGCCCACCTGGGAGCCGCCTATGCCGAGCTGGCCCACGGCGTACAGTCGCCCCGCGTCGGCCTGCTCACCATCGGCAGCGAGGCGGAGAAGGGCAACAAACTCGTCAAACGCGCCCACGAGCTGCTGCAGGGCTCCCCCGGCCTGCAGTTCGTCGGCAACGTCGAAGGCCACGACCTGCTGACCGGCAAGGTGGACGTGATCACCACGGACGGCTTCACCGGGAACGTGGCACTGAAGACCATGGAAGGCGCCGTCCAGTACGCCTTCGCCGAGCTCCGTGAGGCCATCGGCGACAGCCGGCTGGCCCGGTTGGGGGCCGTACTGCAACGCTCCCGCATCCGCGAGTTGCGCCGCCGCCTCGACGCGGAGGCGTACGGCGGGGCGGTGCTGCTCGGCCTCAACGGCACCGTCGTGATCGCCCACGGCTCGTCCAAGGCACCGGCGATCAGCGCCGCCTGCAAACTGGCGGCCGACCTGTCGGCGGGCGGGATCGTCGCGAACGTGGGCGACCGGATCTCCGCGACAAGTCGCTCACACCGTCTGTGGTGAACGTCTAGGGTGTCATCCGATCCACAGAAACGGGGGCTTATGTGGAGGAGATCACCGCAGCGGCGCGAGCGCGCACGACAACGCAGGGGCTCGACTCGGTGCAGGGATTATCCGCAGCGGCCCGCGAGCTCACCTCGGCACAGGGGCTCACCTCGGCGCAGGTGGCGGGGGCGCCGAGAAACGACGTGCCGCGCCGGTCGAGCAGGTCGCTGAGCGCGATCCTGCGGGCCAACGTCTTCACCCTGTTCAACCTCGTCATCGGCGTGCTCTGGGCGCTGATCCTGATCTTCGGCGAGTGGCAGGACAGCATGTTCGGGCTGGTCATCGTGGCCAACGCGTTGATCGGTATCGTCCAGGAGCTACGCGCCAAGCGTACGCTGGACAAGCTCGCCGTGATCAACGAGGCCCCCGTCCGGGTCCGGCGCGACGGCACTGAGCAACTGGTCGAGCCCCGCCAGGTGGTGCTCGGCGACCTCATCCTGCTCGGCTCCGGCGACCGGCTGCTGGTGGACGGCGAGGTCATCGAGTCCGACGGGCTGGAGGTGGACGAGTCGCTGCTGACCGGCGAGGCCGACCCCGTGGCCAAGCAGCCGGGCGACCCGGTGCTGTCGGGCAGCTTCGCGGTGGCGGGCGCCGGCGCGTTCGTGGCCACGAAGGTCGGCACCGACGCGTACGCCGTCCGCCTCGCCGAGGAGGCCAGCAAGTTCCACCTCGCCCATTCCGAGCTGCGCGAAGGCGTGGCGAACTTCATCAGGTATCTCACCTGGCTGGTCATCCCCATCGGCGTCCTGCTGATCTTCAGCCAGCTCGCCAACTCGACCGACTTCCGCACCGCCATCACCGGCGCGGTCGCGGGCATCGTCACCATGATCCCCGAGGGCCTGGTGCTGATGACCTCGATCGCGTTCGCCGTCGGCGTCATCCGCCTGGCCCGGCACAAGTGCCTGGTCCAGGAATTACCCGCCGTCGAAGGCCTGGCCAGGGTGGACGTGCTCTGCCTGGACAAGACGGGTACGCTCACCGCCGGCGGCATGGACCTCGACCAGGTGCTCCCGGTAGGCGACGACCAGCCGGTCGACGCGGCGCTGGCCGCCCTGGCCCACCTCGACCACCGCCCGAACACCACCGCCCAGGCCCTCCAGACCCGCTACCCGGCGCCCGAGGACAGCTGGACGGCCACGGAGACGGTGCCGTTCTCGTCGGCGCGCAAGTGGAGCGGGGCCGACTTCGGCGAGCACGGCGCCTGGGTGCTGGGCGCTCCCGACGTGCTGCTCGACGGCGGCGACTGCTACGACAGGGCCGCCGACCTGGCCGCGACCGGTGCCCGCGTGCTGGTCCTCTGCCGTACGGACCGGCTGACCTCACCGGAAGACACGAGATCCACCCCCACGAACCCGGAACCCACCACCCCCAGGAACACGGACCCCGCCACCCCCGAGGACGCGGAACCCACCCCACCCCGGGACACCCGACCCCTGCCCGATGGCATCGAGCCGGTCGCGCTCGTCACCCTCAAGCAGTCCGTCAGACCCGACGCCCGCGAAACCCTGCGGTACTTCGCCCAACAGGGCGTGACCGTAAAGATCATCTCGGGCGACAACCCGGCGGCCGTCTCAGCCATCGCCACCAGCCTGGGCGTCCCCGGCGGCGAGCGCTCCCTGGACGCCAGAACCCTCCCCCATGACCGCGACGAGCTGGGCGAGTTGCTCGACTCCCACACCGTGTTCGGGCGGGTGAGCCCGCGGCAGAAGCGGGAGTTCGTCGCGGCGCTGCGGGCCCGCGGCCACACCGTGGCCATGACCGGCGACGGCGTCAACGACGTGCTCGCGCTGAAGGACGCCGACCTGGGCATCGCGATGGGCGCGGGCAGCCCGGCGACCAAGGCGGTCGCGCAGGTGGTGCTGCTGGACAACAAGTTCGCCACGCTGCCGCACGTCGTGGGCGAGGGCCGCCGGGTGCTGGCCAACATCGAACGGGTCGCCAACCTCTTCCTCGCCAAGACCTTTTACGCGATCGTGCTGTCGCTGGTCGTGGGGGTGGCCGGGATGATGTTCCCGTTCGCGCCCCGCCACTCGACCCTGACGAACGCCCTCACCATCGGCATCCCCGCACTCTTCCTCGCGCTCGCGCCCACGTTCGAACGCTCCGAGCCCGGGTTCGTCCGCCGGGTGTTGCGCTTCGCCGTACCCGCCGGGGTGTTGTGCGCGGCGGCGGTGCTGCTGTCGTTCTGGGCGGCGCACAGCGAGGACTCCACTCTCGTCGAGGACCAGACGGCCGCCGTGATCGCGCTCTTCCTCACCACCTGGTGGGTGCTCGTGCTGATCGCCCGGCCGCTCAACTGGGGGCGGATCGTCCTGGTCGGGTCGATGGCGGCACTGTTCGCGATCGCCCTGGCGCTGCCCTTCGTCAGGGAGTTGTTCGCGCTGCGGCCACAGGATCTCGGCAGCAACCTGACCGCCGTCGGCATCTCGATCGTGGCCGCCGCGGCCATCAGCGCCGCGGTCAAGGTCGCCGGTACCCTAAGAACATGACCGACCCGCAGATAGTGCTCACCGAGCGCGTCCAGCAGGCGCTGGCCCGCGCGTTCGGCGCGGAGCACGCCGACGCAGATCCGCTGATCCGGCCCTCCCAGTTCGCCGACTTCCAGGCGAACGTCGCGATGAGCCTGGCCAAGCGGCTGCGACGTTCCCCGCGGGAGGTCGCCGAGGCCATCAAGGCGGAGCTGTCGGACTTCCCCGGTCAGGTGGAGGTCAGCGGCCCCGGCTTCCTCAACATCACCCTCGACGACTCGTGGATCGAGTCCGAGGCCCAGCACATGCTGGAGGACGCGCGGCTCGGCGTCGGCACGATCACGCCGCCGCAGACCGTGGTGGTCGACTACTCCGCGCCCAACGCGGCCAAGGAGATGCACGTCGGCCACCTGCGCACCACGATCGTCGGCGACTCGCTGGCCCGCCTGCACGAGCACCTCGGCAACACCGTGATCAGGCAAAACCACCTGGGCGACTGGGGCACGCCGTTCGGCATGCTCATCGAGCACCTGCTCGACATCGGCGAGGAGGCCGCGGTCGGGCAGCTCGAAGCCGGCCTGGGCACCGAGTATTACCAGGCGGCTCGGGCCAAGTTCGAGGCTGGCGACGCGTTCAAGCAGCGGGCCAGGACGCGCGTGACCACGCTTCAGTCCGGCGACCCCGAGACCATGCGGCTCTGGCACGTGTTCATGGACGCCACCGTCCGCTACTTCAACAAGATCTACAGCCTGCTCGGCGTCACGCTGACCGACGCCGACATCGCCGGCGAGAGCATGTACAACCCCATGCTCAACAAGACGTGCGACGAGCTGGAGGCCGCCGGGGTCGCGGTGCTCAGCGAGGGCGCGCTCTGCGTGTTCCCGCCCGGCTTCACGGGCTCCGACGACAAGCCGCTGCCGCTCATCATCAGGAAGAGCGACGGCGGCTACGGCTATGCGACCACCGACATGGCCGCCATCCGCTACCGCGTGCACGACCTGAAGGCCGACCGCATCCTCTACGTCGTGGGCGCCGACCAGGCGCTGCACTTCCGGATGGTCTTCGCGGCGGCGCGGCTGGCGGGCTGGCTGCCCGACACGGTCTCGGCCGAGCACGTCCAGATCGGCATGATGCTGGGCAAGGACGGGCGCCGGTTCAAGACCCGTTCCGGTGAGTCGGTCAAGCTGATGGACCTGCTGCAGGAGGCCGTCGACCGGGCGTCGGCGCTGCTCGACGAGCGCGGGTACGACGAGTCGACCCGGCGCGAGATCGCGCACGCCGTCGGCATGGGCGCAGTGAAATATGCCGATTTGTCGGTCAGCCACGACAGCGAGTACGTGTTCGACTTCGACCGCATGCTCGCCTTCACCGGCAACACCGGCCCCTACATGCAATACGCGACGGCCCGGATCCGCTCCATCTTCCGCAAGGCGGAGCAGGCACCGGCCGACGCGGCGGGCCCGATCGTGCTCGCCGCCCCCGCGGAGCGCGCCCTGGGCCTGCACCTGCTGGGCTTCGCCGAGCTGATCTCCCAGGTCACCAGCGACTCCGAGCCGCACCGGCTGTGCAGTTTCCTCTTCCAGACCGCCAGCCTCTTCAGCACCTTCTACGAGGAGTGCCCGGTGGTCAAGGAGGGAGTCGATCCCGAGACCCGGGCACACCGGCTGGCGCTCTGCGCGCTGACCCTGCGGGTGCTGGAGACCGGGCTCGATCTCCTGGGCGTCCCTGTCCCCGAGCGGATGTAAACAGGCAGTTGACTCAAACTCCCCCGTTCCGTCGTGGGCGCGCCTCCACCTCGTAGGCGCGCCCCAACGGCTAGGCTTTACGCGGTCATGAACCGAGGCCGAATTGGGGGAGTTCTCTGCCTTGAGCACGGACCTGACTGCGAGTCCCCCTGCGGCGGCGGAGTTGCATCGCTACGCGGAGGCGCTGCTGGCGCACCTCGCCGCGAACGGCAGTGCCCCGCCCGCCGCACCGGGTTTTCGCGACATATCCGGCTACTGGCTGCCTCCAGCCGTCGAAGCACTGGTCGCCATCCTGGCCGGCGAAGATCCCCTTGAGCCGCTCAGCCGGGCCGCCGGCCGCGACCAGCAGCAGACCGCGCTCTTCCTGTGCCTGGCACTCGCCGTGTCCGGGCAGGGCAGCCGCATCCACGCCTCCTGGCTCGGCACCGCCTTCGGCAAGCTGTCGCTCGACCAGCCGGTCTCCCACGGGCAGCGCTCGCTCTGGCTGGCCGCCGCCCGGGGCGCGTACGGCCCGGCCGGCAAGATCTTCGTGCTGCGCAAGCTCGACGCGCTGGCCGTACAGGAGCACACCGAGCCCGAGCAGTGGGTGCAGGCACTCGCGCCGGGCGAGCCGTCGGTCGTCGTGCCGCCGTCCCTGGTCGACTTCCCGGAAATGGCGGAGATTCCGGAGCTGGCGAAACCGGCCGTGGCCGCCGCCCGGCTGGCCCGGCTGCGCGCCCGGTGCGCGGAGATCACCTCTGCGCGGCAGGCCGAGCACGACTCCTCCGTCCCGCTCGACAACAGCTCCGGCTCCCCGGCCACGACGTGGTCCGAGGACGAGCCGCTCGCCATGCTGCGGTCACTGATCGGCCAGGGTGGTCCGGCCGGGCCGATGGCCTCGCTCAGCTCATACCTGCTCGACGACCTGCGCCCGGGGGCAGACCCGCACCTGGCGGCGATCGCCCTGCACGTCGCGGCACCCATCCTGCGCGGCGTCGCCGAGGAGTTGGAGGCCGACAGCCGGCTGGAGCCGCCCACCACGCTCACCGTGCCGCTCCTGGGCCACCGCATCCACCTGCGGCCCGAGGGGCCCGACCAGACCTCGCTCGCCACCGCCGAGGACGCCATCGTCGCCGACGGCGTCGTACCACGCGGCCGCCCGTGGGCCGCGATGGTGCTGATCGTGGCGGGCGTCGCCTGTCTCGTCGGCGCGGTGACCGTCGACAGCCTGCTCGCGGCGGCCGGAGTGGCCATGATCGGCCTGTCCTGCTGGCAGCTCTGGCAGCGCCACAAGCTCGTCGAAGCCGACGCCCGCTTCGTGGCCGCCCAGGTCAGCGAGCTGAAGGAGCTCGCCGAGGGAGCCGTGTGGGCCCTGCACGCATACGCCCGCGAAGCGGACGCCCGCGCAAAACAGGCCGCCGACGACTCAGCCGAACTGACCCGACTGATCCGCCGCGGCCCCCGCGCCGCCTAACCGCGCACCAACAGCCACCTCCTGAGCCAGGGCACCCCAGCCACCCCCAGGCCCTGGCCCTGCTTACTGGACCTGAGCTGCCCAACCACCCCCAGCCCTGGCGCCGCCCTCTGGACCTGGACTGACCAGCCGCCCCCAGGCTTGGCGCTGCCTACTGGACCTGAGCTGCCCAACCACTCCCAGCCCTGGCGGTGCCCTCTGAGCCTGGGCTGATCAGCCATCTCCGGCCCTGGCGCGGCCGCTGCCCTCTGAGCTAGGGCTACTTAGCCCCCCAGACTTGGCGCTACCAATTAGCTGCCCACTGGGCCTGGGCTGCCCAACCACACCCAGCCCTGGCGGTGCCCTCTGAGCCTGGGCTGATCAGCCACCTCCGGCCCTGGCGCGGCCGCTGCCCTTTGAGCTAGGGCTACTTATCCCCCCAGACTTGGCGCTACTAGCTGCCCACTGGGCCTGGGCTGCCTAGCCGCTCCCAGGGCTGGCGCTACTCGCTGCTCACTGAACCCGGACGACCTGGCCATCCCTGGCCTGGGGGCATGGGTTCTCCTGGGGGCATGGGTTCTGGGGCATGGGGCCGAGGCCGAGCCGCTGGTCATCATCAGCGGGTCGATCACGGTGGTCACGGGCAGCCCTCGCCGCCCTCTGACCCGCCGGGCCGGTCGCATGCCTCGGACCGGCCCCGTCGGCTCGCTCAGGTGGTCTCGATCTCGACGTGAGCCGGCGCCAGCAGGAACACGCGGTCGGCGATCCGCTCGATCCGCCCCTCGCACCCGAAGGCCAGCCCGGCGGCGAAGTCGACCATCCGCGTCGCCTCGGGCATCGGCATGCCCGTCACGTCCATGATCACCGTCTGCCCGTCACGGAAGTGCTGACCGATCAACGGCGCGTCATTGTACTTGAGCGGCTGGACCATCACGATACGTGACGAGTCGACGTTCGCGCGCCACCGTCTGGCGGCCCGCTCAGTGGCAGGTACGTACTCGTCCTCGTAGTGCCCGTCGTCGTCATAGGCCTCGTCGTATTGGTCGACCCCGCCCAGGCCAAGGTAGCTCACCACCTTGCGCACTGCCCCCATCGGCTTGTCCTTTCCTCAGGAACTCACCGTAATCGGCACGTCCCTACACATTGGACGGTAACCGACGATTCCGCATTCGCCACGCGACACGCCCAGCCCTAATTCCATTTTGTACAGCTTGCAACCCGCTTGCATCTGGATATCCGCCCCCCGTATAGCATCGGCCGCATGCGCCTCTTCACTGTCGACGCCTTCACCGACACAGCTTTCAAGGGTAATCCCGCTGGAGTCTGCCTGCTGGACTCTCCGGTTACTGACCAGTGGATGCAGAGCGTAGCGACCGAGATGAACCACTCCGAGACCGCTTTCCTGCTCAGAGATTCCCTCCGCTGGTTCACCCCGGCGGTGGAGGTCACGCTCTGTGGCCATGCTACGTTGGCAACAGCGCACGTCCTCTATTCGACAGGCGCCGCCACCGGGCCGGTCGAATTCACCACGGCCAGCGGCACCCTAACGGTGAATCAGCTGCCGGATAGCATGATCACAATGGATTTCCCGGCCAAGGAGTCGGCCCCCGCCCCCGTTCCTCCCGGGCTGGAGAAAGCACTCGGCCGCACTCCGGTACACGTCGAAAAAAGCCAGCTCGACCTGCTGGTGGAGCTTGACTCAGAGGAATCCGTACGCTCGCTCACCCCCGATATCGCCACGCTGGAGACACTTGACGCACGCGGGGTCATCGTCACCGCCCGCGGCACGGAGACGGACTTCGTCTCACGCTTCTTCGCCCCGAAGGTAGGCGTCCCGGAGGACCCGGTGACAGGCTCCGCACATTGTGCCCTCTCCCCGTACTGGTCCGCCCGCCTGGGCCGTCCCGACCTGACCGGCGCACAACTCTCAGCCAGAGGCGGAACCGTCCACGTACGCCACGAAGGCGCCCGCGTCCACCTGTCCGGAAACGCGGTAACCATCATGTCCGGCACCTTGCACCACTGACCCCAACGCCACCCTCAAACACACAGGGATTCACCTCAACCCGAAGCAGCGCCTCGACAGGACGACGGCTCGTGGAACGATGTTCATTTCTCCCCGCCGGCTCTCACACGGCCTAACTGGTAGATGCGTGCCACCCGCCAATTGGCGCCGCGTATCGCACTGCCTGCTGCTGCTTCTGCGCGCGCACATGGACACCGCCAAGGGGCATCGCATGGTGCTAGGACACGTCGCAAGGCCAGAACCCACCGATGAGAAATCGTCCGCCTCGGCGTCACCATGCCTCTTCTAGAAGAAGGCACGATCGGCCGCCACCCAGTCGAGGGGATGAGCATCCTGTCCAGGATCAAGTAGCGCCAGTCAACACAAAGGGCGGTGCCACACGACACGTGGAGCCGCATCCACCCGGAGTGCGCAAGCAGCGACCAGGGCGATGACCTCACGCGAACAGCCCCAGCGAACGCCAGGCGGTGACCCCACCGACGCCGAAGCCGGCGGCAACTTCCGGTGATTGTCTCGTCTCCCCGCAGCTGTACAGGCACGAGGAAAGAGCCTGCCGACCAGAGTTGTGACACCGCCGCCACGGTGAGCAGAACCGTCACGGCGATGGCGGATCAAATCCGGTGACCGCGGATCAGGACCCAACCGACCCGTAGCCCCGCCTCCCCGACAACACCAACACCAACACCAACATCCATGAACAACGACAACGACAACAGCGCACCACGCTAACAGCGGACCCCCAGCAACCCGGACGCGACAATACAGCGAGCTCTTCCATCGTGAAGGCGCTGGTCAGGATGGGCCTGTGGAAAGCAGTAGCGGATGAGAGGAGGCTCCCGATAAGGCAGCAGTCGACCAAGATCCGATGCCCCAACCGGGAGCCTCGTTGCCGTCTTACCGTGCCTCGATTCCACTGTCCAACCACACCCTGATTCGCCTGGCCGAACTCATCCGCACCCGGCA
The DNA here is from genome assembly GCF_900099965.1 of Nonomuraea jiangxiensis. Lineage (GTDB taxonomy): Bacteria > Actinomycetota > Actinomycetes > Streptosporangiales > Streptosporangiaceae > Nonomuraea > Nonomuraea jiangxiensis. The sequence continues at coordinate 33,920 of NZ_FNDJ01000056.1, forward strand.
CGCCGAACGCTGCTCCCGGTGGCGGAAGTTGGACCCAGCGCAGCAGGCGCCACTGGTCCTGGCCCATTTGCGCAATGGCGACACCTACGCCCGCCTGGCCGCCGGTTTCGCCGTGGGGACCACCACGGCCTGGCACTATGTTCGCGAAGTCGTCGATCTCCTGGCCGCCTTGGCCGATGACGTCCACGCCGCTGTGGCGCGAGCGGCCCGGCTGGCCTACACCATCCTGGACGGCACTCTCATCCCGATCGACCGCCTCGCCGACGAGCGGCCGTATTACAGCGGCAAACACAAGCGGCATGGAATGAACGTGCAGCTGCTGGCCGACCCCATGGGCCGACTGGTGTGGGCCTCGCCCGCGCTGCCGGGCGCCGTGCACGACGTGACCGCCGCTCGGAAGGTCGGCCTGATCGACGCTTTGACCAGTGCTGGCGTGAAGACCTTTGCGGACAAGGGTTATCAAGGCGCAGGCGGCGCGATTCGGACGCCGTTCAAGCGGCATCGCCATCGGCCCGGGTTGTCACGCGGGCAGCGGGACGTCAACCGCGCCCACGCTCGTATCCGGGCCATCGGTGAGAGTGCCGTCGCGACTTTGAAGGGCTGGAACGTGCTGACCAGGCTGCGCTGTTGCCCGCATCGAGCGACCGCGCTCGTGCAGGCGATCCTTGTGCTGCAGCTCGTGGAAGAAGGCCGCTACGCAGGATGAAATGGCTCTTGTTGTGTCGGTGGGTGCTGCGAGCATGACGGGATGATTGCGACTCCTGACGACTACTCCTGGTTCTCCCCCGAGCGCTTCCCCGGCCTGGCGGATGCCTACTGTTTCACCTACGTCCGCGGCCTGACGCCTGAGGAAGTGGTGAACCGGCTCGGCGTCCGGGTTGAGGACTGCTCTCGCGTGACGCTTGATGAGCTGATCCGATGGCAAACCTTCGGTGCTGTCGCCGTTGGAGACTGGGTACTCCTCGTCGAGGCCTACGGCGGGCTTGGCGTCACCGAAGAGATCATTATGCCGCTGTCGGCGGGCACCCGTCTCGTCTCCCACTTCTACCTCGACGTTGACGGCATGGACTACTTCTACTGGATCGACGACGGAAAGATCCGGTTCGAGTTCGTGTACCAGGAAGGTTATTCCCACTGGATCAAAGACGGGAAGATCCAGTTCATGTTCAGGCACCATGAAAGCTACTCAGAGGAGATGCCGGACGAACTCGTAGAGATTCTGGAGCGGATCGACTCCCCCATCTACCCGATCGCCGACCCCCACGAAGGGCCGGCGTTCCTCCTGGCCGAGCGCCTCACCGGGATCACAATGACCCCGCGGCTGCTGGAGGAGTCCACTTACCTGTGCGGAGTCGTTCCCGGATCGAGGTGAGCAGAACCCGCCCTCCACGGCCCCCGCAAGTTGGCCGCGGACGGTGGATCACTTCGCTGCACGCTCCTGCAGGCTCCAAGGGGATACCATTCTCCGCGGGCCTGCCAGACCAGGCCATCAGGATGAAAAGCCTCAGCATCCAGCTGCTTAGGGCGGCCCTCCCACACCCAGCACCAACGCAAAAAAAAGGGGGTCCGACGCTCGAAGCGTCGAACCCCCCACAAAGATTGTCCGGCGGCGACCTACTCTCCCACACCCTCCCGAGTGCAGTACCATCGGCGCAGAGAAGCTTAACTTCCGGGTTCGGAATGTAACCGGGTGTTTCCTTCCCGCCATAACCGCCGTAACCCTCCGAAACAGCCTGTTTGCTGTCTCAGAATTGCCTAGTGGACGCGAGCAAAAACTTGAAAGTCTGCTTTGTGGTCAAGTCCTCGGCCTATTAGTACCGGTCAGCTCCACACGTTACCGCGCTTCCACCTCCGGCCTATCAACCCGATCATCTACCGGGAGCCTTACCCCATCACTGGGAGGGAGACCTCATCTCAAGGCGAGCTTCCCGCTTAGATGCTTTCAGCGGTTATCCCTTCCGAACGTAGCCAACCAGCCATGCACCTGGCGATACAACTGGCACACCAGAGGTTCGTCCGTCCCGGTCCTCTCGTACTAGGGACAGCCCCTTTCAAGTCTCCTACGCGCGCAGCGGATAGGGACCGAACTGTCTCGCGACGTTCTAAACCCAG
>NZ_FNDJ01000055.1 GCF_900099965.1 Nonomuraea jiangxiensis
TCCGCCTGCTGCAGGGTGTGGATCAGGTTGCTGCTGCCCTGGGTGATGATCTCGCCGTCGGTGCGCTTCTTGAGCTCGGCGACCGTGTCGGCGGCCTCGCCGACCAGCACCTCGGTGTTGCGCCAGGTGGCCGTCATGGGCGTGCGGGTGGCCACGTACTTGGGCATGTTGTTGATCCAGGCGCCCTCCTCGTCCGGCACGTGGGGCCAGTGCGAGGACAGGATGTCGTAGGACCGGTGGCCCAGCAGCATGCCGGTCGTCTCGGCGAACACGCCGCCCATGATCTCGCCGAAGCCCTCGTCCACGTGCGGGGCCAGCCAGCCGCTGTAGGGGAAGTTGTGGTCGTCGTCCTCGCCCGGCCCGCCGGGGGCCTGCATGATGCCGTCCAGGGACAGGAACGCCGCGACCACGAGCTTGCTCGCCATGATGTACTCCTCCGCATATTTGCTGGGGCTTTGGTGTGCCCCTTGACCTGTGCCCACAGCTTCGCGGGGCCGGTTTACGGATCGCTTAAGGCTTTCCTACGACCGGCCCCTGCGCACCGGGCCGGCACGCGGTCCATCCGTCGTCAGCGGGTGACCGCTGCCGGGAAAGGCGACTCGTGCCGGCGTCCGGACCAGGGCACGAGGGAGTCGTGGAGCCGGTGCTGGTACGGCCGGCGCGAGCCGTACCCGAGGGAGGCCGCGACGTTGCCGCCCGCCAGCCTGCCCTGGCGCAGGGCGTGCTGCGCGCTCATCGGGATGATCCCGCCCGGCCTGGTGAGGTCGGGGACGGCGGCCACGTCGCCGCAGGCGTGGATCTCGGGGTGGCCCGGCACGGCGAGGTGCTCGTCCACCCTGATCCTGCCCTGCTCGGCCGCCAGCCCGAGGTTCGCCACGAGCGGATCGGGGCGGACCCCGAAGCTCCACACGATCGTACGGGTGGCGATGAACGCGCCGTCGGTGAGCCGCAGCCCCCGGGAGGTGACCTGGCCGAGCGAGGTCCGCGTCCGGACCTCCACGCCCCGCGACCGCAGCATCCGCGCCGCGGCCCTGGACAGGCGGTGCGGCATGTCAGGCAGCAGCCACTCCGCGGGATCGGCCAGGATCCAGCGGATCGGCTGCTCGCGCAACCGCGGGTCGCGGCAGGCGATCGCCCGGGACAGCGCCTGCCCGGCCGCGACCGCCGCGGTGCCGGCGTATCCCGCGCCGAGCACGACGAACGTGCAGTGCGCCGCGCGTTCGGCTGGATCGCTTGTCGCGGCGGCCTGGAACAGCTGCCGGTGGATGTGATCACGCAGCCGGAGGGCCTGGCCGGCGTCGTGGAAGCCGACGCTGTGCGCCGAGATCGCGGAGACCCGGGCGACCTCGCTCACGCCTCCCGCCGCGACGATCAGCCGGTCGTAGTCCAGCACGCCGCCGTCGTAGAGGACGCGCCGGGCGTGGGTGTCGATGTGGGCGACCGTGCCGAGCACCACCCGCACACCCGGCAGCGTCCCGGCCAGCGGCACGCCGACCCGGTCGGGGCTGAGGACGCCCGTCATCACCTGCGGGAGCAGCTCCGGGCGCAGCGCGACGCCGGTCGGGTTGACCAGTACGATCTCCGCGCCGTCCCCCACCCTGCGCGAGAGGGCACGAGCTGCCTGGTATCCGGCGATCCCGGCTCCGACGATCACCACCTGGGGCCTGTTCACGGTCATCTCCCGGAGGTGATCGCGGGCTCCCGGCGGTCCTCCCGGGCCGGCGCGAGCCGTTCGTGGAATCCGCCGTCCGGGGAGCGCGTGATGATCCCGGTCTCCACCCCGTGCTCGGCCACGTGGTGCTCCGCCTGCTGGAGGGCGAGGCAGATCCACCGGGTGACGGCGAACGCGATGACGGGGCCGATGACCACGGCGAACCTGAAGAAGACCGTCACGCTCTCGACGGTCAGGTGGAACTGGTGGGCGAGGTGGTCGTTGGCCGCGGCCGCCCACAGCAGGCCGTAGAACGTGACCCCGGCGACCGCGATGCCCGTCTTCACCGGTGTCTCGCGGGGCCGGTCGAGCACGTCGTGCGCGTGCCTCTCGCGGGCCAGGCGGCTCGTGGTCTTGGGCCGGCCCTGGGCGTCGCGACGGCCGCGCCGCGAGCGGAGGAATCGCTCGGCCGTCGGGTAGGCGGCCAGGGCGGTGAAGAACACCCCCGGGATCACCAGCGTGGGAACGAGCACCGCGAGGCTGAGCGTGTAGTCCCCGAGGGTGAGCTCCCACCCGGGCATGATCCGCAGGGCGCCGTCCAGGAACCCCATGTACCAGTCGGGCACCGAGCCCGCCGAGCTCAGCGTCGGCTTGGCCGGCCCGTACAGCCAGATGGGAGCGATCTGGAAGCCGAACCCGAGGATGATCAGCATGCCGACCGTCGCGGACGCCATCAGCGTGCGTGCGCTCCGCCGCGCCGGCAGCGAGGCGACGAACCGGGAGTGACCATGCCGCCGCACCAGCAGCTCACGGGCGATCAGCAGCCCGGCCATGACGACCGCGATCAGCAGGTGCCCCCCGTAGAACACCGGAATGATCCTGTCACCGGGGAAGTCCGGGCCGAACAGCAGCGACAGCGCCCACGTTCCGACCAGGGGGATGGACTGCACGACCGACGAGATCAACCACAGGCTCCCGCCCGACAGCATGTCGTCCGGCAGCGCGTTGCCGGTCTCGCCCGCGGCCATGCCCAGGGCCAGCAGCGTCACCCAGATCAGCCACTGCCGGGTGCGCGGGCGGCGGAACGCGCCGGTGAGGAACATGCGCAGCAGCTGCAGGACGACGGCCGCCACGAAGACGAGCGCCGCCCAGTGGTGGACCTGGCGGATCAGCAGCCCGCCGCGCACCTCCAGGCTCAGATGCATGGTCGAGTCGAAGGCCCTGCTGACGAGGAGTCCGCGCAGCGGGCCGTACGAGCCGTCGTAGGCCACCTGGGACATGCCGGGGTCGTAGAACACCATGAGCACCGCCCCGGTCACCGCCAGAACGACGAACGACCAGACGGCGATCTCGGCGAACATGAACGACCAGTGGGAAAGCTGAAATGAGCGGCGTCTGACCGGCAATGAATGCATGTTGAGCCCCCTAACCTAGCCTCACTTACATGACTGGACAGGGCCCGGAAATGTGATGGCGATGAGGGCTTGACGACGGTGATTCGCGTCACTTCGGTGGGGGTCTTCCGCCGGGCGCGTTCACCCGGCCCCGTCACGGGTTACGTTCTGCGGGCGAGGACGAGCCGGCACCGGGGACTGCCGTCCTCGCGGCGGCCCAGCGCCGTCAGGGGGACCGTCGTCACGGAGAATCCGGTCGCCACCAGGTCCGTACGGACCGCGTGCAGCGGGCAGGTGCCGTAGTACATGACGAAGGGCGGACGCCACACGGCGTTGCGCACCTGCATGGCCAGGTCGAATCCGAGCAGCGTCCAGTACTGCGCCGACGTGACCGGGGGCGGCCCGCCGATCGGGAAGGCGAAGAGCCCGCCGGGCCGTAACGCCCGGTACACGCCGGCGAAGAGCGCGGGCCGTTCCGCGGGCAGGAAGTGCCCGAGCGCGCCGAAGCTGACCGCGAGGTCGAAGCCCTCGGTGAAGGGCAGGACCCGGACGTCGGCCCGTACCCACTCGGCGTCCGGGTGCGTCCGGCGCGCCTGCGCGAGCATGCCGGTGCTGAAGTCGACACCCGTGATCCGTCCCTGGCACAGGGGCCGGAGGATCCGCATGCCCGCGCCGGTGCCGCAGCACACGTCCAGCCCCCGCCCGAACGGCCCGAGCGGGCGCAGCGCGTCGGCGGTCGCGTCGAGCACCCTGTCGGGGGTGCGGAACGGCGTGTGCTCGAACTTCGGGGCGAGCAGGTCGTAGCCGCGCTCGACCGAGGAGAGCGCCTGGACGACCAGTTCGCGTAGCGTCGGGCCTTGAGGCGAGAACATCAGTAAAGGGTACTTTCCCGGACCTGCTGCTCTCAGGTGATCGCCTTGAGGTTGAGCACCTGTATGACGTCGTCGCCCGCGCTGCTCACCAGGAGTGTGCGCCCGCCGTCGCCGTAGCTCTGGGCCGGGATGTCCCGCGGGAGGGTGAGGCTCACTCCGGTGGCGAGGTCGAACAGGCACCGCCCGTCGTCCAGGACGGCGAACCGGTTCAACGCCGGCGGCTCCGCGCCCTCCGCCGGCAGTGGCAACGTCTGTGAGCCGTTCGTACGCATGGCGGCCGGATTCCCCCTCGCGTCGCTCCCGAGACACCAGTCGGCGGAACAATGCCGCAACGGGGAGAGCAGGCAACGCCCTGACGCGCACAAGCTCGCGGCCAGCTGACGCTTCTCGCCGGTCTCGACGTTGAGCGCCTCGACCGGTTCCCCTCCGGTGAGTGCGCGCTCGGTCGCGAGGATCGCCCACGGCCAGTCCAGCGCCACCGCGTTCTTCCCGCCGGCGACGGCTCGCGGTGGGCCGCCGGTGAGGGGGACCCGGCTCACGTCACCGGACCCGTCGACCAGCACCATGTCGTCACCGGCGACCTCGAAGGCGAGGCCCGGCGACGTCGGGGGAAGCCTGGTCGGCGCGCCGCCGGACAGCGGTACCGTCCAGTACTCGTAGGTGTGCAGCAGCTCGGGCGGCACATCGGGGATCATCTCGTGGCCGGGAGTCCTCAGCTCGGCGGGTGACGGCTCTACGGCGGTCAGCCACACGACATGCCGGTTGTCGGCCCGGACCTGCCTCACCTCGCCCCGGCCGCCCAGTTCCGCCACGGGCGTGATCTCGCGGGTGACCGCGTCGAACATGTCGAAACCACGTCGGGTGAGCAGCAGCAGCCGGCGTGCGTCGATGGCCGCGACCGGCTGGTACTCCAGGCCGTCCGGGGAGCGGGCCGGGAGCCGTACGGTCGCCGAGGTCACCATGCCCGCCAGATCCGTGGACGTGGGAGTGGGGGTCGTGGCGGGCATCGGGGCCGAGGTGACGGGCCGTACCAGCACGGTGACGACCGCCACGACGACGGCGACGGCCGCGGCGGCGAGCACCGCCCCCGTACGGCGGCGCCTGCGGCGGCGCAACCTGGCCACCCCTGTGAGCAGGTCGCTGGGCTGGGCCGTTCGGGCGACCGCCTTGAGCGTCCTGGACAGGTCATCGTCGAACATCACTGTCTCCCACGTGGTCGTCGTGGTTCCATGCGGTTTGGAGCTTGTCGAGCGCGCGTGCCGCCTGGCTGCGCACCGTGCCCTTGGACACGCCCAGGGCCTGCGCGATCTCCTCGTCCGACAGGTCGCAGTAGTAGCGCAGGACGATGACGGCGCGCTGGCGCGGCGGTAACCCGGTGACCAGGTGCCACAACCCCGGCTCGCCGTCGAAGCGGGCGATGTCGGCGTCGGCGACCCCCTTGTCCGGCGCCTGGGCGACCAGGTGCTCCCGACGGCGCCGGCGCCAGACGCTGATGTGCAGCCGCGCCATGGTGATGCGGACGAACCCCTCCGGGTCATGCTTCTTACGCACCCGCGACCAGGAGTTACTGAGCCTGAGCAGCGCCTCCTGGGCGAGATCCGCGGCATCGTAGGGGTTGCCGGTCAGCACCAGCCCGTAGCGCAGCAACGCGGGTCCGCGGATCTGTACGAACTCGGTGAAACTCGTGGACTGCTCCAACTCCGCCGCCTTCCCCTCTTGTTTCCCCCAGGACGCACAGCGGGACCCGGCTGTTGCATGCCTACCGGACATATCGTGATTCAGAGATAAGAAGGCGGAGATTGATATAACGAGCGTATGAATCTCCAGCAGCTTCGCTATGCCGTGGCGCTCGCCGAGGAGCTGAACTTCGGCCGGGCCGCCCTGCGGGAAGGGGTGCGGCAGCCGCCGTTCAGCCAGCAGATCGGCAAGCTGGAGGAAGAGCTGGGCGTGCGGTTGTTCGAGCGCACGACCAGGCACGTACGACTCACCCCGGCGGGCCAGGCGTTCGTCGCCGAGGCCCGTACGAGTCTCGCCCACGCCGAGCGCGCCGCGGAGGCGGCCAGGCGGGCGGGCAGGGGGGAGGCCGGACGGCTGGTGATCGGGTTCGTGGGGTCGGCGACCAACGTCACGCTGCCCAGGGTGCTGCGCCGTTTCCGCGCCCGCTACCCCGGGGTGCAGGTCGAGCTGCGCGAGTCGCCCACCGCGCAGCAGGCCGAGGACCTGCGGCAGGGGCTGCTCGACGTCGGCCTGCTGCACGCGCCGCTGGCCGGGCTCGCCGCCGAGGTGCTCAGCACGCAGACCGTGGCACGCGAGTTGCTGCTCGCCGCCCTGCCCGCCGACCATCCCCTCGCGGCCCGTACGTCGCTGCCGCCCGCGGCGCTCGCCGGCGAGCCGTTCGTGATGTTCCCGCGACGTTACGGGCCCGCGCTGCACGACCAGATCACCGCCGTGGCCAGGGCGGCCGGGTACGAACCCAGGGTCGTCCAGGAGGCCGTGCAGATGCAGACCATCGTGGGTCTGGTGGCCGCGGGGATCGGCGTGTCGATCGTGCCCGAGTCGGTGGCCCGGCTGCGGCGGGGCGACGTGGCCTTCCGCCCGCTGTCCCCGCCGACCAGGATCGTCACGCTCGACCTGACCTGGCGCACCGGCGACCAGAACCCGGCGGTGCACAACTTCCGCTCCCTGTTCCCCACGGCTCCTTCCGCCTCGGCGGGTCAGCCTCAACGTGCTCCAAGAATGTCCTGAAAACGCCGTCCCTGGGTGGTCAAAAGGGGGCAGAAAGCTGGAAAGTCGCAATTTGCCCGGCCGTTATTGATGCTTGACGACTATTACCTCAGGTCGGATTCTGATTACCGATGGTCAGTTATCCGGCCATCCAGCGGAGGGGGCATCATGGCGATCACTATCACATTAACCGGCAAAACGCCGATCCCCGGTGGGGACCCTGGGTATCGGATCTGGTCCTACAAGATCGACGCCTCTCCGCCCGGGGAGATCCCGTCGAACCAGCGGATCGCCCTCGGCCTGCCGCGCGATATGGACATCAAAAACCCCGACGCCTTCCCCAACATTCCGGCGCTCGCCAACATGTTCCTGCTCCGCGAGGATAACGCCTCCCGCCAGTACGTTGGCCGGGTCACCAGCCAGGCCGGCTCGCTGACCATCTCGTTCGTCGCTCCGGCCGCCGAGTCCACCGCCGAGACGCTCCTTGTCAGGCTGGTGAGCGGTCAGTCTCCCGTCTCGCTGCCGTTCGCGGCCGTCCCGGGCGGACCGCAGGCCCCGGTACAGATGGTGAAGGCGCCGGTGCACGGGCCGCGGGTGTTCCAGGGGCGTCCACCGGCGGAGTTCGCCGGCATGTTGCCGTACGCGAGCGAGCTGTTCGGCATCTACCAGCCGCTCGCCGGATGGTACGGCTTGCAGACCTCGATGCGTGCCGCCCGGGCCGCCGGCGACGGGGCCCTGGCGGACCTGGCCCGTGACTCGTTCTCCGGCGCCGCCGCGCGCACGCTGGACGACGCGGCCCTGGCCGCGCTGGCCGCGCGATTCGAGGCGGTGACCTCGGGGATTCTGTCGCCGGTCGGGCTGGTGCATCTCTTCCGCCAGTACTTCTTCGAGTTCGACACCTTCCTCGGGTCCCCGGCCGGGCATCTGTGGCTGAGCCCCGGCGGGACGGTCGAACTGGTGGAGACGACTACGCGGCGGACGCTGGTCGAGAAGACGGTCGAGCAGTTCGAGGAGACCTCGCGCAAGGTCGAGGAGTCCCTGACGGAGCAGGACGATCTCGCCAACGCGGTCAAGGAGGAGAACGCCAACGACACCAAGCTCGGCGTGAGCGCGTCGGGGGGCGCCAATGTCGGGATCTATCACGCGGAGGCGAGCGCGAGTTTCGGCCTGCAATCCACGGTCAAGCAGTCGTCGGAGGAGACGCACAAGCACTCGCGTACGCAGAGTGCGAAAGTGGCCAGTGAGATCAAGCGCAACTTCAAGACCACGTTCAAGACGGTGACGGAGACCACCGACCTGTCGAGCCGCCGTTATGTCGTGCAGAACACCACCGACAAGCTGGTCAATTACGAGCTGCGGCGCAAGATGCGCAAGGTCGGTGTGCAATTGCAGAACATCGGCGCGCGGTTGTGCTGGCAGGTCTACATTCCCGTGCCGGGCCGGACACTGGGTCTGGGAGACCTGGTGCACATCGTCCAGGCGCCGGATCTGTCATCGCTGCGCAAGCCGGAGGCGCCACCGCCGCTCGAAGCGAAGACGACGGAGTTCACCGGCGGGTTCCCGGTCCGGAAGAAGCCGGACACGGAGAATCCGCCGGAGGTGAACATGGAGTTCGTGCACCATTTCCCCGCGGATGCCGAGGGGATCACCAACCACGACAATGGCATTCACGCGGTGGCGCGGATGGATTTCACTCCACCGCCGCCCGAGCAGGGATACAAGCTGAAGGGCGCGCGGTTGGTCGCGGTGGCGCCGGGGCGGTCGTTCGTCGCGGATCTGATCCGGCCGGCCGCGGACGGGGCGAGTTTCGCGGTGTTCGCCAAGTTCTTCAATTCGGGGGATCTCAGCCCGATCGGCCTGACGTTCGAGGTGCAGTGGGAGCCACCACAGACGAACGACGCCCACGAGCGTTACAAGGCGGAGCTGCGAGTCTACCAGGACGAGGTGGCCGAGTTGCAGCGCACCGCCTACGCCGCGGCCTTCCGTGATCGGCTCGCCCTGGTCGCGTCGATGCGGCCGCGGCCGTCGCAGGATCTGCGTGACGAGGAACGTCAGACGATCTACGGGAGCCTGATCCAGAAACTCAAGCCGTTCGAGCTTTTCACGGACCCGTACCTGGGGTCGGAGCTGCTGCGGCAGATCTTCGACGTGGACGAGATGCTGTATTTCGTCGCGCCGGACTATTGGCGGCCCCGGAATGTGACGCCGCCCCCGCCGGGTTCTCCGCCGCCCGTTCCGCTGCCCACGAAGGACAGCCTCGGCAAGTTCCCGGCGCCGGACCCGGGGATTCTGAAAGACCGGACGGTGGTCAGCTGGTATTCGCATACCGACAAGACCAACGCGATCGATCCGCAAGGTCAGGCCAGTGACGAGTGGCGGGTGGACTACCTCATCACGGAGGAGACGCAGCCCGCCCCCCTCGGCAGTTCGCTGGGCTGGCTGATCCAGATCGACGGCGACGTACGCCGTAACGAGTTCCTGAACGCCGCCTGGGCCAAGGCGGTGCTGCCGGTGCGGCCCGGCCGGGAGACCGCCGCGCTCGAATGGCTCAGGAACGCGGATGTCGAAGGGGAGGCGGCGCTCGGCCTTGACTACCAGTTCCACGAGGGCGATCCGGAGGAATACCGGGGCAAGAAGGTCGGGGAGGTGCTGGATCTCCTGGCCGCGCAGTTGCAGCGGTCGAACACGCTGATCGCCAACACCCTCTCCACGGAGGAGGTCTTCGAGAACGGGTTCGACCCGCTGGACGGTGGTTTCCGCCCGGCGGACCCGTACGCGGTCTTCGACCAGTGGATCGAGGTGCTGCCGACCGACCAGGTCGTGGCGGTCGAGGTTCAGTACGACCCGAAGACGGGGCAGCAGCTGTGACGGCCCCGGTCCCCATGGCGTCGCGAGTCGCCGCGGCGGGCGGGGACGGTACGGCGGCCGGGCGGCTGTACTGATCCCATGGCGACCACCCGGTATGTGCACGCCACGAGGGGCGTCAGGAGCGGGCAGTTCGACACGCCGGCCAAGGCCGCCCGCTCCGTGGGCGCCGCCCTGAGGGCCGCGTCCGACGGGGACACGATCGTGATCCTGGACGCGGCCACCTATGCCGAGGGTGAGCTGGTCATCGATCGGCCGCTGACCCTCACCAGCGCGTACCTCCAGGGTCATCCGAACGCCGACCCTAGCGACCCTCGGTTCGACCCCCGGTTGCTGCCCGCCCTCGCCCCCGCGCCGCGGGCCCGGCAGCGGGTCTTACGGGTGTCCGGGAAGCCTGATCACAAGCTCGGCCCGGTCGTGATCAGCGGCCTGCGGGTCGTGCAAGGACACGCGGTGCACCGGCCGGGTGGCCCGGACCCGGCGTTGGGGGCCGGTGGCGGGATCGCGGTGGTCGACGCCGATGACGTGCGGATCGAGCGTTGTGTGGTCACCGGCTGCCAGACCGAGTGCGCGCCCTTCCGCGCGTGGCCGGAGCCTGACCGGCGGGCACTGCGGCAGGATCTGGTGGATCTGGTGGACGTGCTCGTCCCGGCCTCCGCCGAGGCGGCGCTGAACAATCTGATCAAGCTCGCGAACATACTGATCGCGAACCTGCCGGGGCGGGTTCCGGCGATCCCGCTGTTCGACCGGGCGGCGCTCAAGACGATGATCAGTGCGGAGTTCGACGGGTTGATCCCGCCAGGGCATCCGATCATGTGGCTGGCCGGCCAGGCGTTCGGCGGCGGGGTCGCGGCCGTCTGGTCCAGCCTCACTCTGCGCAACTGCCGTATCCAGGGCAACCGTGCCGAGGGGCGGGGATCGGGGGTGGCCGTCGTCGGCTATGGCTGGCCGACGGTGGACAACTGCTGGATCGACGGCAATCGCAGCGGGGCGCGCGGGCGGTTGGACGGCGGCGGGATCGGCGCCGAGATCTGCCTGCCGGGCAAGCTGACCCGCGACCTGAGCGAGCTGGAACTGATCATGTTCCTGCGCGGGAAGGCGGCCGAGGTGCGGGCGCGGCTGGCTTCGGCCGGGCTGCCCGGCCCGATCGACCTGATGCGGTTCGCCGTCTGGCTCGCCGATCCCACCCAGCCGCCCGTCATCACCGACAACGTACGGCGGCTGGCCCTGTTCCTCATCAACGGCTACCGGGACCCGGAACAACTGGTCAAGCAGCTCTTCTACGTATTCTCCACGACCGCGCTCGCCCTGGCGCGGTGGGACGCCTGGAACGAGCCGGAGATCAAGGCCGCGCGGACCCGGTCGATCACCGTCAAGGGCGGCCGCATCACCGGTAACGAGTGCGGGGACGACGGCGGCGGCCTCTACTGCTCGGTGATGTCACGCATCTCGGTCAGCGGGTGCCGGTTCGAGCGCAACAGCGCGCCGGGTGCGGGCGGAGGGGCCCGGCTGACGATGGGCTCGGCCGGGACCATCACCGACTGCGTCGTGGACCGCAATGTGTGTGGCACGCGTCCGGGGGTGGCCATGTCGAAGGGCAGGCCCGCCTCCAGCATCGTCGTCGGCGGTGTCACCATCACCAGACCCGCCAAGCCGCCCGAGCCGATCTCGACCCCTGGCGGCGGTGGCATCTCCGTCCGCAACGGCGATCTCACCCTGACCGGCACCACGGTGGGGTCGCGCCCGCTGGGCAATCTCACCAGTGATCACCCGGGTGGGGGCGTGCTGGTGTACGCCGACACCGAGGGCGACATGGGCGGGGTGCCGGACATGTGGACCGCGATCCTGCGGGAGGTCTTCGAGGTGCGGGCGATCCGGGTCTCGATCGGCCCGGCATCGCGGATCACCGGTAACGGGGCGGGGTTCCTGCGGGGCGGCGCGCCGGTCGGCCGGCCGATGTTCGCCAAGGGCGGCGGGGTCTTCATCCTGCGAGGCACCTTTCCGGACGCGCCGGACATCGAGGTGTCGATCACGGACGTGCGCTCGACCGTCCGGAGCAACACGGCCCGGGTCTCCTCGTACGTGTCACGGGTGGCGCCCCGGGTGCTGATCAAGGCGGCGAACGAGATCTGCATCCAGGATCTGAAGGACCACAAGGAGTGGACCGAGACCAACAACGCACCGCTGATCAAGGGAGGCACCCTGCGGTGGCCCTAGGCGGGCCCCGCCTGCGTGAACAGCCCGTGACAAGGCTTGATTTGTTACCTTTCGCCCCAATACTGGGTCCGCGCACGAGGCGCGGAGACCAGGGAGGAACCGGGTGGAGGCCAGGGGCCAGACGGCTGAGATCATGATCGCTGAGGCTCGCAAGGCGTTCTGGGTGATGGTGGGCTTCCTGGCCGTCATCTGGGTCCTGCAGATCCCCAACTGGGCGTCGGGCTACTCGCTGAGCTACGAGTACGGCCTGCGTTCCTGGGATCTCGCCAGCCTGCCCGACATCGTGTCGGCACCCTTCCTGCACTGGAGCTGGGAGCACATCGAGGGCAACTCCGGGCCGCTGTTCATCTTCGGATTCCTGTCCGCCTATCGGGGCGTCGCGAAGTTCTTCAGCGTGACGGCACTGATCGTCGTGGTCAGCGGGCTCGGCGCGTGGTTCACCGCCGGCGCGGGGAGCGTGGGCGCGGGCGCCAGCGGGGTCGTCTTCGGCTACTTCGGCTACGTACTGGTGCGCGGCGCGTTCGACCGGCACCTGATCGACATCGTGGTCGGCGTCGTGATGGCCCTGTGCTTCGCCTACCAGTTCACCGGGCTGTTGCCGCAGGAGGGCATCGGCTGGCAGGCGCATTTGTTCGGGTTTCTCGCCGGCGTGCTGGGTGGCTGGGTGTTCCGCGACCGCCGCCGCCGTCGGCCGGCTCCCGCCTCGCCGCAGGACGGCTCCAGGTCCGCGCTGCTGAAGGAACTGGACGACCTCGGGCTCTGACGGCTCCGACGGCTCCTGGGCGATCAACGGCGGGCGTGACGCGGCATGATCACCCGCGTAACCGCCGACGCCGGCGGCGGCGGTGACGCTCGCCGCCGGCGACAACGTCTCAGCGGCGTGGGACGTGGCTCGGGTGACCGTTACCAGGGCACCGGGCCGCCCTCGCCGAAGAACCCGCCGGTCGGCCCGTCCGCGCCGAGGGTCGCCAGGCGCACCACGATCGCGGCGCCCTGCGCGGTGGTGAGGTAGCCGGTGTGGTGGTTGATGTCGGTGTCCACGAAGCCGGGGTCGGCGGCGTTGACCAGGATGCCGTCCTTGCGCAGCTCGTTGGCGTACTGCACGGTCAGCGCGTTGAGCGCGCTCTTGGAGGGTGAGTACGCGGCCGACGCCGGCAGCGACGCCAGCGGGCCGTCCGGGATGCTGTTGACGGTGAGTGACCCGGCGGCGCTGCTGAGATTGACGATGCGCGGTGCCGGCGACCGCCGCAGCAGCGGGAGCATGGCGTTGGTCACCGCGATCACCCCGAAGACGTTGGTCTCGAACACCGCCCGGACCATGTCCAGGTCGACGGAGCTCGGGATCTGGTCGCGGGCGTCCTGGGGCCTGACCTGGCCGGAGCCGCTGATGCCGGCATTGTTGACCAGCACGTCAAGGTGGCCGAAGCGCTCCTCGGCCCACCCTGCGGCCCGCTGGACGGTGGCCGGGTCGGTGACGTCCAGGGTGACCGCGTACGCGTCGCCGCCCGCCGCCCGCACCGCCGCGGCGGCCTCCTCGCCGCGCCCGGGGTTCCTGGCGCCCATCAACACCGTCATGCCCAGCGCGGCGAGCTGCTCGGCGGTCGCGCGGCCGATGCCCTTGTTCGCCCCGGTGATCAAGGCCACCTTCTGGTGGGTGGTGTGCTCGTTCATGACCAAGCTCCTGTCAGAAGTGAGTCTGTCTCCCCCGGGACGAGACGGCCCCGCCGTTCTGTGACATGGGCCCGCATGTCACAGGCGGCCCCGCTGTCTCGTCTCGGGTAGTGGAGGCGGACACTGAGGTCGGAGGGATGTTGATGGTCATGCGCATGTCCGTAGCCCGCGGGGCCGGGGTGGCGGGGTGAGCCGGGCCGCGGAGTTCGAAGAGCTGCGGCCGCTGCTGTTCTCGATCGCCTACCGGATTCTCGGCAGCGTGAGCGAGGCCGAGGACGCGGTCCAGGAGACCTGGCTGCGTTACGAGGCTTCCCCGACCCGGCCGGAGTCGGTCAAGGCGTTCCTGTCGGCCACGGTGTCCCGGATCGCGATCGACGTGCTGCGCTCGGCCCGCGTCCGGCGCGAGGAGTACGCCGGGCAGTGGTTCCCCGAGCCGCTGCTGGCCGACCCGTACGAGGACCCGGAGCGGTCGGCGGAGCTGGCCGACTCGGTGTCGATGGCGGCCCTGCTGCTGCTGGAGCGGCTCAGCCCGCTGGAGCGGGCGGTGTTCGTGCTGCGGGAGGTGTTCGGGTTCGGCTTCGGCGAGGTCGCCTCGGCGGTGGGCAGGTCGGAGGCCGCCTGCCGCCAGCTCGCGGTGCGGGCCCGCCGCCACATGGACGCGGGGAGCGCTCGGTTCGAGGCGGATCGCCGGGAGCGGGAGGAGCTCGCCGGGCGATTCTTCGGCGCCTTCCGGGACGGGGACGTGGACGGGCTGCGGGACCTGCTCGCCGCCGATGTGCGGATGGTCGGCGACAGCGGCGGCAAGGCTCCGCTGTGGGGCAAGGGCGTCTTCGGGGCCGAGAAGGTGGCCCGGACCCTGGCCACGTTCGTCGCGCCGTTCGTCCGGATCGGCGGCGTGGTGGAGCCCCACCAGGTGAACGGCCAGCCGGGCGCGATCTTCCGCGACCGGGACGGCAAGGTCGTCAACACCTTGACGCTCGACATCCTCGACGGGCAGATCCAGACGATCCGCGCGGTGATCAACCCCGACAAGCTCCGGCACCTGGGCCCGGTCGCGGACGCCTGGGCGGTCGTCCGCGAGACGAACCAGGCCCGCCGGAAGTGACGCGGGCGCGGCCAGGTGGAGACCCCGGACGCGGCCTGTCGGCGGTGAAGCGGGCGCGGCCCGGTGGGAGACCCCCGGACGCGGCCTGTCGGAGGTGACGTGGGCGCGGCCCGGTGGAGGCGCAGGACGCGGCCTGTCGGCGGTGACGTGGGCACGGCCGCTGGAGGTCCGGGCGCGGGCAGCGGGGGCGGGGCCTGTGCCCGGTGGTCGCGTGGTCGAAAGGTGATGGTGGTGACGGTGCTGCCCTCGTCGCGTGGGAAGGCGGTGTCCTCGGCACGCTGCTGTGGAAGATGTCCTCGGAAGCATGAAATGTGATGTGAAAACCGCTAAATGCGGGGCAGTGCACGATCGCCCGATTCGGCTCCTCTTTGCGTGATCGTGAAAGGACCCCCACGTGACCGTCGCCACCGAGTGCACCTGCGAAGTTCGCGGAGATCTGCGGCTCGACCCGTGCCCTAGGCACGAGGAACTCACGTACCGGACCTGGCTCGCCGAACGCGCCCCCCGGCTCGCCGCAGCGGAGGAGGCCGGGGACCCCTATGTGGAGCGGCTCCGCGACGACTGTCCCGCCGCCGAAGACATCCCCGAGTTCGCGCCCTTCCGCGAGGAGCTGTCGCCGCGCGCCCGGCAGCTGTTCGACAACGCCTGGCAGCTCGGCCTCTTCGAACCGGGGCCGGGCCAGTGGGAGCTCGCGCTCATGGTCCGCGACGACTGGAAGCCACTGGTCCAGGCCTACGAACGGCAGGTTCTCCGCATGGAGCTGGCCGATGCCTTCGGCGCCGAGGTGTACCCGTTCTCCTACGACGAGCGCCGTCCCTACGACCGCAGGGTGGAGGACGCCCGCACGCCGCAGCAGCTGCTCGCGGAGGCGGACCGGCTCGGCGAGTTCATCAGGCAGGCCCGGCAGCTCGAAGGAATGCTGCGCGACCACGCCACCGGCGGTTCGATCAAGGCCGACGAGATCTGACCGTGACGGTTACGGTCGCGCGCCAGGGGCGTTAACGTCATGACCATGGATCACGATGTGAAGCCCCCCAGTGGTGTCGACCCGAACGTTCCGAGCATCGCTCGCGTCTATGACTACTGGTTGGGCGGAAAGGACAACTTCGCGGCCGATCGGGAGATGGGTGACCGGGTCAAGGCCGTCGTGCCCGAGATGCCGTTGATGGCCTATCACAACCGGTTGTTCCTGGGCCGCGTGGTGCGGTTCCTGGCCGGTGAAGCCGGCATCGGGCGCTTCCTGGACCTGGGAGCGGGTCTGCCGACGATGGAGAACGTCCACGAGGTGGCCCAGAAGGCGCGTCCGGAGGCCGAGGTCGTCTATGTCGACAATGACCCGGTGGCACTCGCGCACGCGCGGGCGCTGCTGGCCACGACCGGCAACACGCACGTGGTGGGAGGCGACCTCTACCATCCGGAGCCGATTCTGGCGGAGGTGGACGCGCTGGTGGGCCTCGATCGGCCCGTCGCGGTGATGATGCTGGCGATGCTGCACTTCATGCCGGACGAGGACGCCCATCGCACCGTCCGTACGGTGATGGACGCGATGCCGTCGGGGTCGTACCTGGTTATCAGCCACATCGGCGACACCCCGCAGCTCCGGGAGGCGGCGCGCTTCTACAGCGCCTCGGGGACCGGCGCGGTGCTGCGCTCGCCGGAGCGGATCGCCGAGTTCCTGGACGGGCTCGAACTCGTGCCTCCCGGCGTGGTGCCGCTGACGGACTGGCGTCCGGACGAGTCGGTTCCGGCGCTGGATCGCATGGCGGGGCTGGCGGCGATCTGCGGGGTGGGGCGAAAGCTCTGACGCGCCGGAGCCCTGGCCCCCGCCGACGTCCTGCCCCGCCCGACCGGCCGACCGACCGCCCGACCGCCCGACCGCCCGACCGCCCGACCGACCGCCCGACCGCCCGACCTCCGGCCCGCCTCTGCCGTCGGGCCGCCTCCGACGGGCGGGCCGAGGCGGTGGCAGCGGGATGGCCGCCTCAAAGGGAGTCAGGGCCTGACAGCCGCGACTTGCGATGGGAAACAGCGGCAGTTGGTCACGAATCGACATAGATCACCGCTTGTCGCTACCCTGCCGAGGCAGGGCACGTCGCTCGTATCCGGTTCGTCCGCGCCTACGGCCGTACGGGGAGGACGCCGCCCCAACGGCTGCCGCGCCATGACGGCCGGCGGGACAGACGACGGACGAAGGACGGCGGGCACGAGGTGAGTCGTGGCTGAGGCATCGCAGCGGGAGTTCAAACCCGACGTCGCGCACAACGCGCGCGTGTGGAACTACTGGCTGGGCGGAAAGGACAACTTCCCGGCCGACCGCGAGGTGGGTGATCAGGTCCGCGACATGTTCCCCTCCATCGTGGACGTGGCCCGGGCCGACCGGGAGTTCCTGGGACGTGCCGTGCACCATCTGGCCGGCGAGGCCGGCATGTGGCAGTTCCTCGACATCGGGACCGGCCTGCCCACCGCGGAGAACACCCACCAGGTCGCCCAGCGGGTCAATCCCCGGGCGCGGATCGTCTACGTGGACAACGACCCCCTGGTGCTCGTACACGCGCGTGCCCTGCTCACCGGCACCAAGGAAGGCGTGACCGAGTACATCGACGCCGACCTGCACGATCCGGACACCATCCTGCGGGAAGCCGAGCGGACGCTGGACTTCTCCCAGCCGGTGGTGCTCATGCTGCTCGGCGTCGTGAACTTCATCCAGGACACCGGCGAGGCGCGGCGGATCGTGAAACGCCTGCTGGAGGCGCTGCCGTCGGGCAGCCACCTGGCGCTCACCCATCCCACGATGGACATCGGCGGCGGGTCCAACGCCAAGGCGCTGGAGTTCTACAACGCCCACGCCACCCCGCAGATCGTCATGCGCGGCAAGGACGTGCTGATGAGCTTCTTCGACGGGCTGGAGCTGCTCGAACCCGGTCTCACGTCGTGCTCGCTGTGGCGGGCCGAGGAGTCGCCGTTCGGCCCTCCCGAGCCGGTGGCACAGTACGGCGTGGTCGCCCGCAAGCCCTGACCGACCCGTGGCCCCGATACCCCCCTACCTCGACCTATCTTGACAGGCAAGTCGCTGCTTGCGTATCGTTCTCGCTCGTGGGAGATGTCTTCAAGGCCCTGGCCGACCGCACGCGGCGGATCATTCTCGACGAGCTGACCGATCGGAACGGCCAGACGCTCTTCGAGATCTGTGCCCGCCTGACGAGCAAGCACCAGCTCGGTTCGTCGCGGCAGGCGGTCTCTCAGCACCTTGACGTTCTGGAGGCCGCCGGCCTGGTCGAGACCAGGCGCGAAGGCCGGTACAAGTTCCACTACATCAACACCAGCCCGCTCGAACCGATCATCGAGCGGTGGCTCAAGAAGCCCGAGCAGGACGCCGGCCGCCCGGAGAGCGGCGCCGACGCGGACGGAAGGGGACCGATATGAGAATCAACATGACGAGTGTGCTCGTCGACGACCAGGAGAAGGCGCTGCGCTTCTACACAGACGTGCTGGGCTTCGTGAAGAAGCACGACGTCCCGGTGGGCGAGCACCGGTGGCTGACCGTGGTGTCCCCGCAGGACCCGGACGGCACCGAGCTGCTGCTCGAACCCGGCGTCCACCCGGCGGTGCCGCCGTTCAAGGAGGCGCTGGTCGCCGACGGCATCCCGTTCACCTCATTCGCCGTCGACGACATCAAGTCCGAGTACGAGCGGCTGTGCGGCCTCGGCGTGCGCTTCACCCAGGAGCCCGCCGACATGGGTCAGGTGACCACGGCCGTGCTCGACGACACCTGCGGCAACCTCATCCAGATCGCCCAGCACGCCGGCTGACCCGACCGGTCACAGGGCCCGGTAGCTGATGACGAGACCGACGTTGAGCAGGGCGGCGGGGTCGCCGTCGGCCACCAGGGTCAGCGGGCCGGCCCGCAGTCCCGGGGTGCGCAGCGGTCTGCCGTCCTCCAGCGGCAGCTGCTGGTCGCCGTCGAGCAGGAGGCGGACCTCCTCGTCGCCGTCCAGCGCGTACTTCGCGTAAAGGCCGGCGATCTGGCTGCCGGTGATCCTCGGGAGCGTCTCCGACGTGATCGGCAGGACGAGCCCGCCCTCCTCTCCCGCGAGGAACGCCGCCCATTCGCCCGGGAACTCGGCGGCGACGTCGATGAACCGGGACGTCTGGTACGGCACCCGCATCCCCCTGACCGCGTTGGCGAACACCGCGCCGCCCTGCTCGGCGACGTACTTGACGACGATGCTCACGTCGGCCAGGTCGTCGGTGGGCAGGTCGGCGGTCTCCAGCCGCCAGGTGGACACCGCGCCCGTGCCCTCGAACGGAAGATACCTGTCGTCGTCGTAACGCAGCTCGAACAGGCCGTTGTTGTCGCGGCCCTCCTCCAGGCCGGACAGCGCGATCTGCTGGCCGGCGCGCCAGTCGAACCGTACGGACCCGGGCGGCTCGCCCTTGCCGTCCATCAGGTAACGCACGGCCTTGAGGTCGGGGGACAGGACCGTCTTGTGGCCGAGCTGGGTGAGCGTGGCGTTGATCTCCAGCGGCCCGTCCGCGCCCTCGAAGAGCACCGACACGGTCTTGATCCTGCGCCGGTAGTGGCCGGGGAAGTCACGGTCGAACAGCGCCTCGGTGAGGGAGAGCTCGCAGCGTCCCTCGGTCCTGAGCTTGAGCAGCGCCACCGGGTCGAGCTCCAGCAGCGACACCCGCTTGACGATCTCCAGCCCGCGGCCGTCGCCCTCCAGGTACGCCTTCGCGAGCCGGTCCAGGTCGAGGCCCAGGCTCTCGCCCGCCATCAGCCCCGCCCGCCTGCTGTCCCAGTACGCCGGCTGGACGAAGGTGTCGGTGACCCCGCGCTCGTACTGGTAGGCGCGCTCGGCGGCCCGGGCGGTCTCGTGGGCCAGGTTGTAGGTCTGGAAGTACAGTGCGCCGAGCCGCCCGGCCATCCACCGATACAGCTCGGCGTTGGTGAACTTGCCGGTGAGGAAGGTCGTGACGGCCTCGGCGTTGGCGATCTCCCTGTCGGTGATCTCCAGCTCGCGTCGGGCGATCGCGAGCCCCTGCTCGGCCTCGGCCACCTGATGGCCGAGCTGGACGATGTCGGCCTGGGCGAGCACGAGCTGGTGGCGCCAGTCGCCTTCCTGGCGTTGCTGCTCCGCGCGTATGCCGAACAGCTCGCCCATCATGCCGAACCCCTCGCCCATCGACTCGGAGATCTCGGCGCCCTTGTCGAGGCTCTCGCCGACGTTCACGCCGCCGTACTCGGTGCCCATGATGAACGGGCCGATGGACACCTGCGGCAGCGAGAACGCGATCGCCGCGCCGAGCCGGAGCCCGGCGGCGGCGAAGTGCGCGTTCACGGCATCCGTCATCATGCCGATCTGGGCCTGCTGGAACGAGGTGAGCCCGGTGGCGATGAGCTGCTCGTAGTAGGTGGCGCGCTCGTTGGCGCTTTCCAGGGCGGCCCGCGTCTCCTGGAGGCTCTCCGTGGCGGCCGTGACCTGCGCCTCCTTGATCGCGCGGGTCATGAGCTGGATCTCGCTCTCCTGCCGGGCCCGCACCAGCGAGAGCTCCTCGCTGTCGCGCCGCTCCAGCACGCCGGTCAGGTCGTTGCCGAACTGCCGTACCTTGTCGGCCAGCTCCTGCGCCTTGCGGAGGGTGTAGGCGAACCGGTGGTGCGGAACCGCCGCGCCCACGCCGGTGGCGGACGCGCCGGGCGCCAGGCCCGCGGCCGCCCCCGTGACCAGCGCCATCACGTCGGCCGGCGGCTCGAACAATGGCAGCGGCCGGCTGACGCCCATGATGTCGAGCGAGGCCCTGATCTTGCGCAGGCGGTCCTCGACCCGCGTCCAGTAGTCGCCGAGCACGGTGTTGCCCGGGACGAAGAAGTACGGGTGCGCGACGCCGCCGTGCACGGCGCCCATCCCGTCGAGCATGCGGCCGCCCGCGGTGATCCTCGCGACGGCCGGATTCTGCCTGCCGGCGTGGCTCAGCTCGCTGAAGGTGCTGGTGGGCGGCAGCGTACGGGTGCCGATGCCGTCCGGGCGCCGCCCGAGCAGGTCGTAGGCGAGGATGTAGAGCATCCGCGCCGCGTCGACGCTCTCCATCGTGTACTGGCGGAAGAGCAGGTCGCCCCAGTCGAGCAGGTTGTCGACGTAGGCCATCACCACCGCCCGCCGGTAGGCCGTGGGCCGCAGCCCGGCGATCGCGTGCGGGTCGAACGGGTCGTCCCGGTACGCCTTCAGCAGCGCGCCGTGGTCGCCCATCAGGTCGTACTGCCGGCGCAGCCGGGCGAGCATGGCGACCTTCTCGCGCAGCGCGGCGCTTCCCGGCAGGTCCGCCAGGTCGTCGTCGATCGGCTTCAGCAGGCCCGGCGGCACCAGGGGCGTGGCCAGGTTGTCGAGCAGCGTGATCTCGTCCGCTTCTAGGGGACGGGCCTGCTCGAACGCCGGGGCCAGGCCCAACACGTCGTCGAGGACGTCTCTGAGCGCGTCCCCGAGCGCGTCCGGCACGCCCTCGGAGCCGAGCGCGTCGAGGTCGGCCCGGCACCCGGCGACCAGCGCGCGCACGTCGACCGCGAGGAACGGCAGGAACCGCCAGTACCTGTCCTGCTCCGAGGGGTCGAAGA
The DNA here is from genome assembly GCF_900099965.1 of Nonomuraea jiangxiensis. Taxonomy (GTDB): domain Bacteria; phylum Actinomycetota; class Actinomycetes; order Streptosporangiales; family Streptosporangiaceae; genus Nonomuraea; species Nonomuraea jiangxiensis. The sequence goes on from NZ_FNDJ01000055.1 coordinate 21,107, forward strand.
CGTACTCGTACCAGCGCCTGGCGTCCTCGAAGCGCTGGGCGTCGTTGAGCGCCTGGGCGATGAGCATGGGCGCGTGGAAGAAGATCTCCCAGTAGTAGCGGCCGTTGGCGCTCTGGAAGTCCAGGTGCGAGCTGGTGGGCACGCCGGCGACCTCGGCCCGCACCTGGATCGTGGTGGGCCCGGTGACGGCCTGGCTGAAGGCGGGCAGCTCGTCGGTCTCCTGCGTCTGCGGGGCGAGCAGCGCGGGCACGCCGCCGACGAGCAGCCGCCGGTTGAGCTCGTACGCGGTGCTCGACGTGAGCCTGATGATCTCGTGGGGGTGCGCCGCGAACTCGTACGGGCGCTCGATGGCCGCGGCCTTGGAGTAGGCGGCGTAGTCGGCGCCGAAGAACAGGAACAGGTGCCCGGCGGTGTCCATCGCGCCGGTGAAGCCCGCGGGGAAGCCCGGCGGCAGCCCGTGCCAGTTGCCCTCGACGGAGCGGAAGGACTCGGGGGTCAGGGCGTCGAGCTCCTGCGTGGCTTCGAGGATGGCGTACTTGCCGTCGCCGAGGACGTAGTGGCGGTCGTCGCGCCGGAAGACGGCCTGGACGGGGTGCTGCAGCGGCTTGGGGTAGTCCTTGTCGATGAAGGGGGGTACGGGGCCGTTCGTGGGGATCGTGTAGCGGACGTACTCCAGGCCGCTGACGAGATAGAGGTGGTCGCCGGATCGGTAGGCCGCGTCGACCACGCCGTTAGTGGTGAGGTTCGTGGGCATTTTGCCGAGGTGGCGGGTCTGCTGGTCGCCCGAGACGCTGCTCTGGCTGTGCTGGACGTAGACGCCGCCCGTGTTGTCGAAGTAGTACTGGGTCTCGCCGTAGGAGAACGCCGCGCCCATCTCCGGCCACCGCGGCAGCCTGTCCTCGTTGGTCGCCAGCGGCTTGGGATAGCCCTTGTCGGGCCGCCGGCCGTCGGAGTAGGACCAGTACTGCGCGCCCGCGAAGGCGAACAGGGTGCCCTGGCGGAGCACGACCGACGTGATTCCGGCGTTCTCCGGCGGCTCCCACCGGTCGACGCCGTCACCTGACGACTTGTTCGAGGACGGGCTCCGGACATGGCGGAGCTTCCCCGAGAAGAAGTACTCGGTGCCGTCGGGCGCGCTGAACGCGGCGTCCAGCCGCTCCCACCGCGGGAAGTCGTCGTCGTTGGTGGCGAGGAGCCGGGGGTAGCCGGGTTCGAGCACGCCGAAGGGCTTGTTGCGGAAGCAGTAGTACTGGGTGCCGGAGAACACGTAGGTGAGCCGGCCTCTGACCAGCACGGCGTTCACCCGGCCGGTCTCGGCCAGCGAGTTGTGGATCCAGCCCCACTGGTTGGCGGTCACGGTGTCGGTGCCGCGCGGCGGGCCCGTGGTCACCTCGCGGAAGCGCTGCGTGCTGTTGTCGAAGTAGTAGGCGGTGCTCTCCGACAGCTCGAAGCCGGCGTTGATCTGCGGCAGGACGGGCAGGTGGTGGGCCTCGTCGGCCAGGTCGAGCAACCGCGGGTCGTCGCCGGAGCCGACCGCGATCGGCCGGCACAGGAAGCTGCCGCCCTTGTGGTCGACGCTGAACCAGGGGCCGTCGGGGGAGGCGGCCGGGCTGTTGAAGCGGACCATGCTCGCCTCGTCCACCGACTCGGCGAAGATCTTCGACAGCTCGATGAGCTTCGCCGGTTCTGCTTCCGCGTCCACGGGCACCGCGTACAGCTCGGGGGTGAGCGCGTACGCCGTGGACACGGTGGCCGTCGTGTTCTCCGGCGCGGGGAGGTCGTACGAGCACGTCACGACGATCGAGTCGTGCCGGCCCTGGACGCCGTCGCCCGGCAGCGTGGCCGACGCCTGGACCGACAGCCGTACGTTGCCGATCGGCCCGTCCTCCAGCGGGCCCGCGGGCAGTTGCTGGGCGGGGACCCACTCGCTGGTGAGGTTCTGGAAGGAGTAGAGGATGCGTACCCGCTGCTTGGCGGACTCGCTCTGGCCGGCGCCGGCCTGGTCGGGGGCGACCTCACCGGCGGTCGTGGTCTTCGGCGGCACGGTCTCCGGCGGCACGGTCTCCACCACGGTCCAGAAGACGAAGACGCGGCCGAAGGCGTGCACCGGGTCGACACGGTCGGCGTCGATCTGGACGTCCACCTTGACCCACGGCTCCCAGGTGGCGGAGAGCTTGTCGCCGTCGCGGAACTCGGCGCCGCGGAGGTAGTGGCGGCGCGGTTCCGTCCTGGTACGGCCGAACAGCACCAGCCGCCGGGTGCCCGGCTCGGCGCCGTCCTCGGTGTAGACGTAGGCGCCGGCGATGGCGAGCCTGGACACCTCGGTGTACTCGTCGAGGTACCTCTTGTAGGCCCGCTGCACGGACTCCTCGGTGATCTCGCCCTGGAGCAGGTCGTTCTCCAGCTCGCGGAAGGCCGGGGTCTTGGTGTCGCGCAGCTCGGGCCTGAGGTAGTTCTCCGGGTAGAGGAAGACCTTCCGGTTGGCCTCCCAGATCCGGTAGTCCTTCAGCCACGACCACCAGGTCTTGATCCGGTCGCGGGTCTCCCGGTCGGCGGTGACCTCCTCCAGGTCGAGCAGGTAGCGGTGGAGGTAGAGCTGCGTGGCGGCGATGGCCTCGCGCACCGGCGAGGTGCTGCCCTCCGCGCCCATCTCCACGTCGATCAGCAGGCGCTCGTACAGCGCGCGCACGTCGGCGAGGTCCGGGTGCAGATGGAGTACGGCCGGTACGAGCGCGTCGCGTTTGAGCACGTTGAGCTCACCCTGGACGATCTTCGAGACGGCCGGCCACGCCTCGGGGCCGTGCTTGCGCTCCAGCATCAGGGCCAGCCCGTCACCCGGGTCCTGCCTGCTCCACGCCTGGGTGTAGATCCGCGAGGGGCCCGCGCCGAACGTGGCGCTCAGCGCGAACAGCCGGACCAGCCTGAGGACGAACTCGATCTCGAACCGTTCCTCCTCGGCCGGGAACTCGGTGATCAGGCCGGCGTTCCGCTTGACCCAGCGCAGCTCCTCCACGTCCCAAGAGAACAGCTCGGCCAGCCGCTCGTACGGCTCCGCGGCACCCTCGCCGAGCAGCTCGACCAGGCCGGGGCGCATGCGGGCCAGCTCGGCGAAGCAGGCGATGGTGTGGACGTCGGTGAGCCGGTAGTCGGCCGCGTCGGACCACCTGTGCCGGAACGTCTGCGGGAAGGTGCGGTCGAGCGCGTCGTAGCGGCCCGAGTAGCGCACGTACAGCTCGCCCTTGGCCAGGTAGGTGCGGCCCCGCAGGACGAACGCGCCGTCGATGCCCAACCCGAAGTCCTCGGGCAGGTCACCCCAGTCGTGCTTGATCGTCCGCGGGTAACCCTCCTCGACCAGGTCGGGCACGCCCGGGCGGTAGCGGACGTACTGGTCGCCGCGGAAGGCGTACAGCTCGCCGCCCGGGGCGACGAACGCCGCGTCGATCGTGTCGCTCCCGGCGAACTCGTTGCGGATTCTGCCCCACAGGTCGGCCAGCGGGCGTACCGTCCCGTCGCTCAGGAAGGTCGTGCCCTTGAACAGGTAGAGGTCGCCGTCGAGGGTGCGGAAGGCCGCGTCCAGCCCGTACGCGAAGTCCGCCGGCAGCGCCGGGACGTCCAGCTCGTCGGGCAGCGACGCGGCGATCGAGCGCGGGTAGCCCTCGTCGACCTGGCCGTAGTCCGCGCCGGAGTAGCGCACGTACTGGTCGCCGGAGAACAGGTAGGTGTGCCCGCCGGCGACGAACGCGGCGTCGACCTTCTCCCTGTCCACGATCGCGTTGCGGACCCGGCCGAGCGAGGCGAGGTCGTACGCGGCCGCCCGCCCGCGCGAGACGACGTGCAGGACACCGCCGACGACCAGGTAGGCGGTGCGGCCGTTGGCCACCGCCGCGTCCACCACCCGGCCGGGCCCGCGGGCGGCCACGGCGTCCTCGAACGCCTCGCCCAGGTGGGCGAAGGCGGGCTCGGTCCGCAGGCCGCCCGCGATCGGCCTGGGATAGCCCGGGTCCACGTAGCGGTAGTCGGCGCCGGTGTACCTGACGTACTGCCCGCCGGAGAACAGGTACGTCGTGTCGTCGCCGAAGACGATCGCGGCGTCGACCGCGGCGGTGTCGTCGTCGGGGACGAACGGGTTGAGCGACCTGCCCCACCGGTCGCGGATCTGTGCGGGCGGCTCGAAGGCGCGGTTGGCGTAGCGGGCGTACTGCTCGGTGAAGAAGAAGTAGGTGGCGCCGTCGGCGGCGGTGAACGCGGCACGCAGCCGCTCACCGGGCTCCAGGCCGCGGCCGAAGCCGCGCCAGATCCGCTCGATCGGCCGCGGGTGGGACCACTGCCCGGTCTCCTCGCTGAACTGCACGCACTGCTCGCCGTTGAGCAGCAGCATCGTGTCGCCCTCGAACAGCACGGCGGACGGAACCGGGAAACCGTCGGGCGCCTTCCAGAAGGTCTCGTCGGTCAGCGCCGGATAGCCGGGGTCGGGCTCCAGGTACGGGCCGTACTCGCCGGTGTAGACGACGTAACGCATGGCGCCCGTGGCGTCGGGGTGCTCGAACAGGTAGGTGACGCCGTTCCTGAAGTAGGCGAGCGTGACGCCGGTCAGGCCGCCCCAGCCGTCGCTGATCGGCCTGGGCTCGCCCTCGATCGTGTCCAGCGCGGCCGAGTAGACGACGAACTGGTCACCGCGGAACAGGTAGGTCCTGCCGTCCCTGCCGACGAAGGCCGCGTCGACGGCGTTGTCCTGATAGATCATGTTGCGCGGCCGGCCCCACTCCTGGGCCACCGGGTAGTCGTGGTTGATCGCGGTGTCGTAGCAGTTCGGGCCCTTGAACAGGTACGTCCTGCCGTCGGCGCCGGTGAGGACGGCGTCCAGGCCCGTGCGGTACTCCTCGGGAACCGTGCGCAGCGTCAGCGGGTGGACGTCCGTCGCGCCCGGCGGGCCCTCCAGCGCCGCCCGCCGCGTCCAGCGGCCGTTCCGCTCGACGAGGACGGCGCCGTTCTCGACGAACGCGCACGACAGCCCCGCCAGATCCAGGTCCGCGTAGGTCCGGTACAGGGTGTCGGAGACGACGTGCCACCGGCCGCCGCGGAACAGGTAGACGTTGCGCCGGTCGGCGAAGGCCGCGTCCACCCCGTCGAGCGGCACGTCGAGCGCCGCCATGCGCGGCTCGGTCCGCAGCGCGCCGAGCGGGCGCGGGTAGCCGTTCTGCACGACCGCGTAGTCGTGGTCGGCGTAGCGGACGTACTGGTCGCCGGAGAACAGGTAGGTGTAGGTGCGCGTCACCTCGGCCCCGTCGACGAGCTCGACGGCGTCCATCACCAGCGTCGCGTCGACCCGGCCGGTCCGCGCGATGGTGTTGGCCACGTTCCCCCAGAAGGCGCTCACGCTCGCCGGGAACCGGTCGTCCACCCGCGTGTAGTCGCCCGTCGAGTAACGGACGTAGAGGTCGCGGCGGAAGACGTACGTCCGGCCGTCCCGGCCGACGAACGCCGCGTCCACCTGGTCGAACGGGATGCTGTCCCACCGCTCGTCCAGCCGGTACGGCTCGGACCACCAGCGGCGCCGCGCGTCGAACACAACAAAGCGGCCACCGGAGAACAGGTACGTCCGGTCGTCCTGGCCGGTGAGGACCGCGTCGATCCGCGCGAAGCCGGGGTCGGTGGCCAGCGTCACCGGCAGGTTCCACCAGTTGTCGGCCAGGGGCTTCGGATATCCGGCGTCGGGGACGGTGTAGTCCCTGGTCGAGTAGCGGACGTAGAAGGAGGTGTCATCGCCGGACACCTTGATCCGGTCGCCCGCCCGGCGGATCGTCAGCACGAGCGAGCGCTCCGCGGTGACCTGCCACGCCGGCGCGGCGCCCGTGACCCGCGCGTCGTCGGGCACGGTGATGCCGTGCTCGCGCAGCCGGCGGCGGAGCGCGGGCGACAGCCGCCCCTCGGACAGCTCGGCCTCGTACCCGGCGGGCAGGTCGAGGATCTGGCCGGCCGGGCCGAACAGGTGGGTGACGCCGTCCATCACGAACGCGGCGTCCACCCGGTCCAGCCCGCCCCAGTCGCCCGCCACGGCCCTCGGGTAGCCGAGGTCGGCGACCGAGTAGTCGGCCGTGGAGTAACGCAGGTAACGGTCGCCGCTGAAGACGTACGTCCTGCCGTCGCGGCCCACGAACGCGGCGTCGACCCCGCCGCCGGGCAGGACGGGCGCGAGCCTGCCCCAGCGTTCCGCGGTCGGCGTGACGGCGCCCGCGCGGGTGGGGCCGAGCGCGACGGTCCTGCCGTCCTTGAACAGGTGCACGACTCCCGAGCCGTCCTCGAAGGCGGCCTCGATCGAGCCGTCGAACCCGGCGGGCACGTCGGGACGCCACGTCCCGATCCTGCGCGGGTGGCCGTCGGCGACGCGGACGCCGTCGTTCTCCGGGCTGTCGGTGTAGCGCACGACCTGGTCGCCGGCGAACAGCAGGAAACCGTCCGCGTCCGCGTACGCGGCGTCGATCCGCTCGGCTCCGGCGAACGCGTTGCGCGGCGTCCCCCAGTGCTCGGCCAGCGGACGCTCGGTCGTGCCGTCGAACCAGCGGGAGCCGCTGAACACGTGGGTACGGCCGTCGCGGCCGTGGAAGGCGGCGTCCACGGCCCTGCCGAAGCCCTCGGGCAACGGCGTGTCACGGCCCTCGCCCTGCCACCATTCGCCGACGGAACGCGGGTAGCCCTCGTCGGCCACGGTGTAGTCGGAGCTCGAATAGCGCACGTACTGATCGCCGCTGAACAGGAACGTCCGGCCGTCGGCGTCCACGAAGGCGGCGCCGATGCGCGCGGCGGGGTCGGCGAAGGCGTTCCTGACCTTGCCCCAGACCTGCGCTTTCGCGCCCCACCTGGTGCCGCCGCGCACCCGGGTGAACGCATGCGACTTCCCGTCCACGCCCCTGCCCACGATCCACTCGGTGCCGTCGGGCTGCACGAACGCCGCGTCGATCGCCTCGATCCCGGTGAGGTTGGGCGACAGCTCCTTCAGCTCCCTGGGCTTGGGATCCTCCAGCGCGTGGGTGGCGGCCGAGTACATCCAGTAGTAGGGGCCGTCGAACAGGTAGATCTTGCCGTCCCAGCCGGTCAGCAGCGCGTCGAACGCGCCGACGCCCGGCGGCAGCGCCAGCGGCTCGGGGAACTTCCCGGCCAGGTCCTGGTCGCGGAAGGCGAGCCGGGTGCCGGTGGCGTCCAGACCGAGCTTCGCGGCCAGCCGCGCGAACCGCTTGACGCGCCGGTACACGCGCCGCACCTGCGGATCGGACAGGGCGGCCACGGGCCCCTCGACCAGCGCGGGCACCAGCAGCAGGTCGAGCGTGTCGGGCGCGACCGCCTGGCAGAGCACCTCGACGACGTCGGCGGGCACGCCGAAGCCGTCCTGGAGCACCCCCATGACCGCGTCGTGCTGGGCCGCGGCCAGCTCGTCCACCCGGCCGGCGATCTCGGCGACGGCGGCGGCGGTCTCCTTGGCCACCTGGTGCAGGACGAAGAAGATGTCCTTGGCGTAGTCCTCCAGCCCGGGCAGCGCGAAGCCGATTGCGTTGGTGACCGTGGCGAAGTAGGCCACCCGGTCCTCCGGGATGCCCAGGGCGTCGTCCAGGTGCCCGTCCGCCACGAGCATCGCCACCAGCTGCTCGCGTTCCTCGTCGGTGAAGCCGAGGTCGGTCAGCGCCGCCGGGTCGATCCGGTACGGGCGCTGGGCCGCGAGGATCCCGGCGATCCGCCGGGCCACCAGGGCGCCGTCGCCCTCGGTGAAGCCGTCGCCGAGGGCGAGCCCGCCGGCGGGGTCGGTGAACAGGTCGCGGGCGTCCTCGCGTATCCGGCCCCGCTCGGTGACGTCGCCTTCGAGCCGGTCGATGACCCGCTGGGCCATCGCCTCGTCCGCGACCGGGACGAAGTCGGCGGGGGTGAAGGTGTACAGCTCCAGCCTGACGGCCGCGATCCGGGCGCGGATCGCGGCGAGGACCGCCCGGCGCATCGGGTAGAGCTCCAGCGGGAGGCCGAGGTCGTCGGCCGTGAACGCGGGGGCATCGGCGCCGTTCTTGCCGAACACGTCGTTGCTGCCGAGGACGCCGTTCCGGTCGATGACGCCGTTGTAACGCAGCCCGTCGATGAGTGCGGCGACCTGCGCCTCCGGCAGCCTGAGGGTGGCGACGACCTCGGGGTCGATGGTGATCTCGGCCGTCCGGAACAGCTCGACGCGCTCGCGCAGGGTGTCCAGCACACCCGCCTCGACCTCCGTCAGATCGGCCGAGGCCGTGAACTGCCCGGCGTTGCCGGGGTCGGCGAAGAAGGCGAGGTCCAGCACCTGGCCTTCCTCGTCGATCCAGCCGTTGTAGAGCAGGTTGTCGTACAGCTCGGTCTGCTCGGCGTCCGTCAGGTCGGGGAACAGCTCGGCCACGTCGGAGAGGTAGTAGGCGTCCCGCGCGGTCGCGATCGCCGCGAACAGCGCGGCGGACAGCTCGTCGTAGTCGCCCGCCAGGGACAGCTCGGCGGGCAGTGTCTCGGTGACGAGCAGGCCGTCGGCGTCGAGCACGCCGGAGAGCACCAGGTTGGTGAAGACCTTCTCGGCCACCGGGCCGTCCAGGCCGAGGCCGAGGAAGTCCTCGCGGCACAGCACGCCGAGTTCGGTGACCGTCCGGTAGGCGGCGGCGAGCACGGTGGCGGGGTCGGGCCGCAGTAACCGGGGGTCGTGCGGCGAGACCACGCCGTTGTCGTAGGCGGCGAGCACGTCGTGCACCACCTGCGCGCCGCGCTCGTCGAACCGGTCGGACCGCAGCGACCCGGGCGACAGGGCGACGCCCTCGAACCTGTCGCGTAGCCCTTCGAGCAGGCCGAGCTGCTCCTCCTCCGGCTCGGACGCCGCCGGGTCGCCCAGGATCCGGGTGAGCTCCCCGATGCCGAAGCCGGACTCGCGCGTCCAGGCGTTGACGGCGACCAGCGTCTGCACCAGCCACAGGCTCGCGAGCGGGTCGTCGCCAGCGAGGATGCGGTGGCAGTCGCCGATGCCGGGCTCCAGCACCGGGAGCACGGGGAAGGTCGTGTAGCGGCGCAGGGCCGGATCCGCCTCCAGCGCCCCCAGCAGGGAGAACAGCTCCTCCACCGAGACGCCCAGGGCCGACAGCAGGCGGCCCGTACGGTGCAGCGCCGACAGCGCCCGCGGGCCGATGCCGCGGTCGAAGGGGCTCTCCTCCAGCGGGCCGTCGTAACGGGCGCGGTAGCGGCTCACGACCTCGACGATGTCGGACTCGGCCAGGTCCAGGGCGAGTGCCAGGTGCAGGCGGTAGTCGCGGTTCTGTGGTGCGAGGAGGTCGCCGGTGGGCGGCGGCACGTCGTCCACGGTCAGAGGGAGCGTCCTGGCGGTCAGCGCCGCGATCGTCTCGACCGGCAGGCCGTACGCCCGGTGCAGGTGGACCGCGGCCGCGAGGGGGCGTAGCGCGCCCCGGTCGAGCTTGCCGCCGCAGCAGGAGGTCAGGAGGAGGTCCAGGTCGGTGAAGGACAGGCCGGTACGCCGCGCCAGCCGGACGAACCGCCCGGCACGGTCGAACCAGGACACGTGAATCGGGCTGGAATCGCCGGTGACCAGCGTCAGATCGTCAGGTGCCACCCGCACGACGGGACCGCCCGCGTGCACGAAGAACGTCGCGGGCGAGCGCTCCGAGAGCGGGTCCTGGTAGAGCAGCTCGCGCAGCTCGGCTCCGGTCATCGAGGTGGCGGCGCGGAACGACTCGACGCTGCCCAGCTTGCCGTGCGGCCTGCCGTACATCTCGGCGACGCCGCCCGCGGTGGCTCGCACGGTGGTGATGGTCTCGACGTCCTTCGGCGACAGCCCGAGGCACTCGTGCGCGATCCTGTCGCCGTCGGTCCGCGCGGCGAACAGCGTGGCGAACGCGACCGGGTCGACACCGAGATGGCGCAGGTAGGTGACCACCCTGGCGTGATCGAGGGAGAAGGGCAGCGCGAACGGGTGGTTGATCTTCTTGAGTCTCTCGTACGGGTCCGCTCCTACCAGCCCCTCCAGCACCCTGATGACGATGTCGAGGTAGGGCGTCTGGGTGAAGGTGTTCTCGGTGTCGAGCGGGATCTGCTCCAGGTCGGGCCGGCGCCCCAGGATCGAGGCGTCGCCGAACGAATCCTGGAGCAGCTTGAGCAGATCGGTCAGGTAGGCGGCCGGCGAATAGACCGTCCTGGCCTCGTCTCCTGCCCGTAGATCGAGCTCTCCGAAGAGCCGTTCGTAATCAGGTGTCCCAGCATCGCCGCCCATGCCGCGCCCGCCCCCTCAACCGTCCCCGGTCCCACCCTGCTTGGAGCCGCCTCATGCTCTCCTATCGCTGAAGGAAGGGCCATTCACCGGAAAGGTGATAAATGCGGACCGTCAGCGGCACATCACCGGCTCATTGACCGGCTTGGTTCGCTCGCATAGCGTCCGCTCACGTGTACCCCAAGGAGGGCGAGCCACATGAGCGATCAACCGCCCGGAGCGCCCGCCTCCGGCAAGGGCACCCTGCAGGGCACGAGCAGCCAGAAGGGGAGCACCAGGACCAACCAGCTCAAGCAGGCCCAGGACAAGGACATGGTGCTGCACTCCACCGAAGACCTTTGGGACATCATCACTCCAGGCTCGAAGCCGCCTGCCAAGCCGGATGCCAAGCCGCCTGCCAAGCAACCGGGCAAGCCAACAGCGGTCCCGCCAGTGGTAGAGCAGGTTGACACCACCCCGCCGAGTAGCTTGAACAAGCGCAAGCGCAACTCGGAGCGCATCGAGAACAACCAGCGCCGCAAAGTCGTGTCCAACGTCGATCGTCAGGTGCTGCCCGGCCAGAAGCCGAGCAGCACGACAAGCGGGCAACCGAAAAGCACTGCGGAGAGCGGCCCCTTGGTGGGCGGGGATGCGCCGATCATCATCACCGGCCCCGACGGCAAGGGCGGCATCGCGCTCCTGACGCACGGCGCTCAGACCCAGGCCGCCCTGGATCGCGACTACCTCTACCAGGTCCTGACGAAGATCCGCAACAACGACATCTTCAGCGACCTGATGGCGCGGGTCGTCCGCGGCAAGACCACGAGCTGGGCGCAGATGGTCGCGGACCATCAGAACCTGCCCCCTGACCAGCAGTTGCCCCGCGAGGTGCTCGAAAGGCTCCTGCTCGTGCCCGAGAACGTCGGCATCGTGGTGATCGACCGTGCCGGGTTCGCAGGCCTCGAAGTCGACCTCGTCCAGAACCCGGAGCTGCCCCAGGCCGGCTACACCCCGTCCCTTCACACGATCGAGATCGACTCGAACGCCGAGGATGACCCGTACATCGCCGGGGTGGACGCGGGCGGCTATTGGCTGTACTTCAAAAGGATGCTTTTCGAGCTCTGCAACGCCGGCCAGCGCGAAACTCTGATCCGCATCGACGACGAGGTCAAGAAAGGCGCCGTGGACTGTGTCGTCTACACCCTCGCCCATGAGGTCGTGGAGTCCATGACCGAGGAGATCCGCGACGACCACTGGGCGCAGGTGTTGAACAGCAAGGACTGCCGCACCATCATTGATGAGAAAACCGGTAGAACGAAGGTGCTGAACCCGAAGCCCACAAAGAGCGATCTGTTCACCACGCCGATCGCCCCCAATCGGGAGAAAAAACTGCAGGACTCGCTTACCACCTCGCATCCGGCCCTCTACATCGACGCATGGCAACGTTTATCGCCGAATCACGATGCCATGATCAAGCCTGACTTCAGTCGCACCAACGGGCGGCTGAGCGCCATCAGAAAGGGCGTCATCCAGCTGACCACGTATCCGGTGGGAACTGGTTTGGTGGAGGACTTCCTGTCCTACGTCAACGAGAAATGGGACGCCGCGCTGAACCGCACCCAGACCCCCAACCTGGTCACTCCGGTCAGCGAAAAAAAGTCGCAACCGACGTCGAATGTAAAGCCGAAGCAGCAGACCAAGAAGTCGACGCAGCAGAAGCCGACCCAGCAGAACAAGGGGTCGGGCACCGGTCGCACAGGCGGCCCCAGGAAGAAGGTGTGAACGGCCCGTCCGCGGGATGGGCCGTTCCTCGATCGGGCCTTACCAGGTGAGGCGGCGGGTGTCGGCGGACAGCAGGAGGGGAGCGGCGAAGCGGCAGATCTCCTCGGCCGCGTCGAACTCCGTGGTGACCGGCTCGCCCTCCTCGGAGGGCATGGGCACGCCCGGCAAGCCGTGGCCGAGGCCGAAAACCGTCCAGGCCGAAACCCGGGTCCCGCCGACGCCGTCGCAGGCCGTCACCCGGCTGGAGAACTCGCTGTCAACGGCCTGTCCAGGGCCGGGTGGGCACCGGTCGATCTCCCGCCAGCGCTCCGCGCTCTCCTGGAGCGACAGCGTACGGCCGCGGAGTTCGCCGTTCGGGCCCCGCCGGCGGGAGTAGCCGCCCTCGATGGGCGCGAGCCGGTCGGCCGTGCCGTGGATCAGCAACGCCGAGACGGCATACGCCGGGCGCAGGTCGCGCAGCGCGGCGGGCATCGTGCCCGCGACCGCCGCCAGCACGGCCACCCGGTCGCCGGCGGCCAGGGCCAGCCGTTGGGCCATGAAGGCGCCGTTGGAGATGCCCGCCACCACGGTCCGGTCCGGCGTGGTGCCGTACCGGGCGGCCGCGTGGTCGATCAGCGCCCGCAGGAAAGCGACGTCGTCCACGCCCGCCTCGTCCGCGCTGGTGACGCCCCGGCCGTCGGCCCAGCTGCCGCCGTGGCCGTCGGGGTAGGCGATCACCCACCCGCGGGCGTCCGCCTGCGCGTCGAACGTGGTCCACTCGCGCATCATCCGGCTGCCGGCCCCCTCCTCGGGATGATTGCCATGCAGCACCACCACCAGCGGCCGCGGCTCACCTCCCGCGACCGGCGGCCGGGACTCACCCTCCACGGCCGCACGCGGCACCCGGAACGTGCAACCACGCACCCGCCCGCCCACCATCAGCTCACCGGTCACCACCGCACCATCGCTCAACATCCGCCCAGTCTCCCCCACATCGGGGTGACCGGCGTGGGGGACCGCCGCCCCGGCACCGCCGCCAGCGCTCAGCGGCCGGCACCCCTGCCAGGCCGGAAGCCGGTCCAGGGGGAGACCGGCCGGGACGCGGTCTCGTCGGAGGACAGGCGGGACGGGCCGCTCGACCGCGGGTCGGGCTCGCCCGGCCACTTAACGGCCACCGAAACGGCCACCGAAACGGCCACTGAAGCGGCCACTGAAGCGGCCACTGAAGCGGCCACCGATTCGGCCACCGAAACGGCCACTAAACGGCCATCAAACGCGGGCTCAGTCCGCCACCGTCTTGGGGACCGCGGCGTCGAGGAGGGGGCCGAGTTCGCCGGACACGGTCCTCAGGGCGCGGACGTCCCGCTCGGCCCGGGCGATGACGATCGCCCCCTCCAAAGAGCTGATCATGAGCGTGGCGAGCGCCGCGGCCCGTTCCTCCGCCACCCCCATGCCGGTCAGGGCCTCGGCCACCGAGCCGGTCCACGTGGAGAAGGCGGCGGAGGCGGCCTCCCGCGTGGACGCGGTGGACTCCGCGCAGTCCACCGTGGCGGCGGCGACCGGGCAGCCGCCCGCGAAGCCGGACGTCTCGTACTCGTCGGTCCACTGGCGCACCATCTCGGCGAACAGCCCGCTGGGCGTCGGCTCGGGCAGCGCGGCCAGGAATCGGGCGATCCGGTTGCCCGCGTACCGGCCCGCCCAGGCCACGGCCTCGTTGACGAGCTGCTCCTTGCCGCCGGGGAAGTAGTGCTGGAGCGAACCGCGCGGCGCCTGCGCGTGGGCGGCGACGTCACGCATCCCCGTGGGGCCGACCCCGTCGCGCCGGATGAGCTGGGCCGCGCTGAAGACCATCCGCTCGCGTGGCCCTCGTTCGGACACCGCCATCCTCGACCTCCATCACCGTTCCCCTGACCCTGCCACTCTATGACGGCCGTCATAACGTGGGCTACTATGACCGTTGTCATAGACGGGACGGTCCTCGGGCGTCCCCTCGGAAACGGCGGTGCATCGTGGCGTACGTGGGTTTCGTCGGTCTCGGGGTCATGGGGCAGCCCATGGCGCTCAACCTCGCCCGCGCGGGGACGCCGCTCGTGGTCTGGAACCGCACTCCGGCCAGGTCCGAGCCCCTGTACGCCGCCGGGGCCGAGGTCGCGGCGAGCCCCGCCGAGGTGTTCGACCGGGCCGGCGTGGTGATCCTCATGCTGGCCGACGAGACCGCCGTCGACGCGGTCCTGGGGCGCGGCACCCCGGACTTCGCCGCGCGCGTCGCCGGTCACACCGTCGTTCACATGGGCACGACCTCGCCGGAATACTCGGGCGGCCTCCAGGACGACATCCGGGCCGCGGGCGGCAGATACGTGGAGGCTCCGGTGTCCGGTTCCCGCGTCCCGGCGGAGCAGGGGCGGTTGGTGGCGATGCTGGCGGGCGACGACGACGCCGTGGAGGCCGTACGTCCGCTGCTCGCCCCTCTGTGCCGCGACGCGTTCGGCTGCGGCCCCGTTCCGGCCGCCCTGCTGATGAAGCTCTCGGTGAACCTGTTCCTGATCACGCTGGTCACCGGGCTGACCGAGGCCTTCCACTTCGCCGACCGGCACGGGCTCGACCAGCGCCTGCTCAGCGACGTCCTGGACGCGGGACCGATGGCCAGCGCCGTCTCCCGGATGAAGGCGCCGAAACTGCTCGCCCGCGACTTCGCCGTTCAGGCGGGGGCGGCCGACGTGCTGAAGAACAACCGGCTGATCGCGGAGGCCGCCAGGAAAGCGGGCCTGGCCTCTCCCCTCCTGGACGTCTGCCACACCCTCTTCGAGGAGACCGTGGCACGGGGGCATGGCGGCGAGGACATGGTGGCCGTACTGCGTGCGATCGAGGCCAGGACCGACGACACGGATCGCCGCACGCTGACGACGTCGCGGTGACGGTCAGGTCCGGGCGGTCAGCACGTCGGGGGCGGGCAGGCCGAGGTGGGCGAGCAGCGCGGCGAGCCGGCGGTCGAGCTCGACGCCTCCCCGGGCGATGCCAGGATCGCCGAAGCTGCCGAACCGGGTGCGCGGCTGGTCGATGGCGAACCACGTCTCGCCGCCGGCGTCCTCGTAGATGACCGTACGCAGCGGGGCGTACAGCATGATGGCCGGGTCGTGGCGGTACATGGTCTCGGCGACGGCGTGGTTGCCCATGAGGTATTCGATGCCGCGCAACCGGTGGCCGGCCAGCCGCATCAAGGGGGAGAAGTCGTGGCTCCAGTAGATGATGAACCCGTGCGGCGCGTTCTCCCTCGTCGCCTCCAGGAGGGTGTCCCAGGTGGCGCCCGCCGCGACGAGCCCGGCGAAGCGCTCGGCGTCGTACACCGGGACGGCCCGCTCGTACCGGGCGCGGAAGGCGTCCAGCGGCTCGCCGACGGCGATGGCCAGGCGGTTCACCTCGTGCGGGACGCTCTGGATGCGATCGCGTAGTGATCGCGTCATGGTTCCTCCCGATCGCCGCGACCTGAGGCGGCCGTGGATCCGGCCGTGGCCGCACTCCTGGTATCCCTTGCCGTCTCACCGGCGAGAACACCTGCTTGAATGAGCCGTTTCGGAGGTTTTCCCTATGGTTGCACCGGGGAGCCCGCCGGGCGCTTCCTACAATGGGCGTCGTGCGCATTGATCGACTCGACCATCTGGTGCTGACCGTCGCGGACCTCGACGCCACCGTGGACTTCTACACGAAGGTCCTCCACGAAGCCGGTCACGAGTTCGAGCCGAAGGCCCACCGGCCGACGCCGGGCAGCGCCGACCTGTGCCTGATCACCACCGGCCCGCTGCAACAGGTGATCGAGGAACTGGGCGGGCACGGCATCCCCGTCGAGGAGGGACCGGTCGAACGCACCGGCGCCACCGGCCCCATGCTCAGCGTCTACTTCCGCGACCCCGACCGGAACCTGATCGAGGTCAGCACCTACCTGTGAACCCCCGCGGCGAGGCTGTCGCCGAACCAGGTCCGCAGCGCGTCGTCCAGGGTCTCGTCGGGAGCGCCCGCCCAGGCCACGTAGCCGTCGGGCCGCACGAGCACCGCCTCCGTCGCCTCCACCGGCACCACCTCGACGTGCGAGTGCCGGACGCGGAGGCCGCCGGTGGGGTCGAGCAGCAGCGGGCGGGCCCGCGAGGCGGGTTCGTGGAGCTCGGCGGGCAGGTCGGCGAGGAAGCGGCCGACGAGCGGGTGCGGCGGCGCGGTCGCCGGGTAGGGCAGGTCGACGCCGGCCAGGAGGGCGGCGATGCGGCGGCGGTTGACCTCCTCGGTCAGCAGGTCGCCGAACAGCTCGCGCAGCGCGGTGATCTCCGGCCCGGGGGCGGTCAGGGCAAGCTGGGCCTGGGAGTGCATCGCGACCCGCAGGGCGGCGGGGCGGCGTTCGGCCTCGTAGGTGTCGAGCAGGCCGGGCGGGGCCCAGCCGCGTACCGCCGCGGCCAGTTTCCAGGCGAGGTTCGCGGCGTCCTGGAGGCCCAGGTTGAGCCCGGGGGCGCCCATGGCGGAGTGGACGTGGGCGGCGTCCCCGGCCAGGAACACCCGGCCCCGGCGGTAGTGCCCGGCCACCCGGGTGTTGCGGGCGTTCAGGCGGCGCAGCAGGTAGGGGCCGTCGCCGTCGGGGGCGGCCAGGGGCAGGTCGGCGCCGGTCACGCGGGCCAGGCTGGCGCGCAGCTCGGCGATGGTCATGGGCACCTCGTCGCCGGGCGCCGTGCCGCCCCACTCCATCGAGCTCACGGTCAGCACGCCGGGCCGGGTGGGCAGCATCGCGTACGCGCCACGCTCGGTCCGGTGCCAGGCGTACAGCCCGTACGTGCCGATTCCCGGCACCTCCAGCTCGGCGCGTTCCGGCCGTAAGGCCGCACCGGTCACGACGACCTCGGCGGCGCGGCTAATGACCTCGTCCTGGCGCACGCCCGGGAAATCGATGCCCGCGAGCTTCCTGACGGCGCTGTGCCCGCCGTCGCAGCCGACCAGATAGCGGGTGCGCAGCCGATACGGGCCATCGGGGCCGGTCAGGCTCAGCGTGACGCCCTCGGTGTCCGGCGTGAGGCCGGTCAGCTCGTGTCCGCGCTGGATTCGGGCGCCCACCTCGATCGCCCGGCGCTCCAGCTGCTCCTCCAGCTCCGCCTGCTTGATCCGCATGGCGCTCAGGGGATTGTCCGGGAGCCCGGCCAGGTCCAGCGGCAGCGCGCCGAACATGAAGGCGGGCGCCGGGCCGGGCCGGCCGGTGCCCAGGCCGCGGCGGTGCAGCAGGTGGACGACCTCGCCGACGACCCCGTTGGCCTTGGGCTGGTCGCTGCGGCGCGGCAGGCGATCGATGACGAGCGGCCGCAGGCCGGCCAGGCCGAGCTCGCAGGCCAACATCAGCCCGTTGGGGCCGGCGCCGACGATGACGATGTCCGCGCTCACGTGTCTCCTCGCGTCGAAGGGTCAGGCAGTCCCGCCGCCACCTGGCGCAGCGCCTCGCGCAGCAGCGGTATGAACGGGACGGGCGGGTCGGCGTACAGCCAGCGCCCCACGGTCGTCTGCACGGCGGCGGTCACGGTGCCGGCGACCAGGTGGGGATAGAGGTCGCGGCCGGGATCGGTGCCGGTGCGCTCGGCCACCGCGGCCACCAGCTCCTGCTGGGAGGCCAGGGCCAGCTTCATCGCCTCGGCCTGCAGGCTGGGCTCGTCGACCAGCAGCCGGGTGGCGGCCAGCCGTTCCGGATCGGGGGCGGTGGCCTCGGGGCCGGTGTGCGACTCCCACGCCTGCGCCGTCGCCTCCGTCAGCGCCTGCCACAACGGCTCACCGGGGGGCCGTGCGCGCAACACCGCCACCTGAAGCGCGGCGCGGTCGGTGTGGCGCGCGGCGAGCGCCTCGTACTTGCTGGAGAAGTAGTTGCCGAACGTACGCGGTGACACCCCGGCCTCGGCGGCGATGTCCTCGTTGCGTACGTTGTCCAGCCCGCGCTCCAACGCCAGCCGCAACGCGGCGCTCATCAGCGCCTCGCGGGTGGCCTGCTTCTTGCGTTCCCTCAGCCCGCTCACGCCGCAACCATATACGCGAACTTGCCTAGTCGGCAAATTTGCCTAATGGGCAATATATCGATCGTTCAGCGGGACCGGGGCGTCCGGCGCGATCAGGTGCTCCCGGGTCAGGGCCGTCCAGAACTCCGCCGGGATGCGCTCGCTGAGCGCGGCGACGTCATCGGCGACGTGGGCGGGCTGCGTGGAGCCGGGAACGGCCGCGCGCACGGCGGGGTGAGCCAGGCAGAACTGCAGCGCGGCCGCCTTGACGCTGATGCCGTACCGCGAGCACAGCGCCGTGATGCGATCCACCTTGGCGACGATCCTGCCCGACGCCTGCCGGTACTCGAAGTGGTCGCCACCGGCGGTGACGCCCGAGCTGTAGGGGCCGCCGATGACGAGGTCGACGTGCCGCTCGGCGGCTTCGGGCAGTAGCCGCTGCAGGGCCCGCCGGTGGTCGAGCAGGGTGTAACGGCCGGCCAGCAGGAACGCGTCCGGCCGTGGCTCCTCCAGCCCCAGCGTGAGCTCCAGCGGCTCCACCCGGTTGACGCCCAGGCCCCAGCCCCTGATGACCCCTTCGTCCCGCAACCGCTGGAGGGCGCGGAAGGCGCCGGTGCGGGCCTGGTCGAACACGGACAACCACTGGTCGCCGTGGAAGTCCTGGGACACGTCGTGCACCCATACGAGGTCGAGGCGATCGGTGCCCAGGCGTTCGAGGCTGTCGCCGATCGAGCGCAGGGCGCCGTCCGCGCTGTAGTCGTAGACGATCCTGTTCGGGCGGCCGTGCTCGAACAAGCCGCCCTTCTCGCGGGTCGTGGGGTCCTCGATCTCGTCCAGGACGATCCGCCCGACCTTGGTGCTCAGGACGAACTCGTCGCGCGGATGCTCAGGCAGGACGTGCCCCAGCCGCAGCTCGGCCAGCCCCGCCCCGTAGAAGGGGGCGGTGTCGAAGTAGCGGATGCCGTGCTCCCACGCGGCCCGTACGGTGGCGCCGGCCTCCTGCTCGGGGACGGCCCGGTACATGTTGCCCAGCGGCGCGCTGCCGAAGCCCAGCCGGCCCGGCAGGAACTCGATGCCCATGACGTGGCCTCCCTCCGGAACCACCGGTGCGCCCCATCCGAGCTGGCCCTATCCGGCGGGGGATGCGCCATGCGGGCTTTGCGACATCTTGCGACACCTTTGAACGCCCCCCGCGCCCGAGAGCCGGGTCAGACATCCCTGGAGCTTGGATGTCAAGCCGCGACGTCGTGGGATCGGTGAGACCAAGCGGTTGCCTGGTCGTAGTGGGTTCCGGTTTTGAGGCATCCATGCAAGATGCCGACGAGGCGGTTGCCGACCTGGCGGAGGGCGGCGTTGTGTTCGACGTCGCGGGCGCGTAGCTGGTCGTAGTAGGCGCGGACCTCTGGGTCGTGCAGGATCGCGCAACTGGCTTGCAGATGCAGGGCGTCGACGAGGCGGTCGTTGTGGACGAACCGGGCGTGCACGGTCCGCATCTTGCCGGACTGACGGGTGATCGGGCTGGTCCCG
>NZ_FNDJ01000053.1 GCF_900099965.1 Nonomuraea jiangxiensis
GTGACCACGACACCAGCATCACCGAGCTGGGCGCCCGAGCCGACGATGCGAAGCAACGGCCGTAGACCCTGGCCGGTACCCGAGCCGCGAACTGTCCTTGGCGTCATGATCCAACACCGTGATCAAACCGGGACCTCAGTCGGAGGCTCCTGCGTTATCGCAGGTCAGACGCTACTTTGTTGAAAATTTCTTCATTGCTATGGGGACCCCTGGAGGGGTCCCCGCATCACGGCCGAACACGACCCCGCCCGGCGCCGCCGACGCAGCGACTGACCAGATGGGCCTCCGGCCTGCTTTGCCGAAACCCCGTGCACAGGAGACAGATTGACCAGCGATGACGACAGCCCATGTGAGCTGTGGATCCTGGTGCTCGCGGGGGCGGCTACTCAGGCTCCGAGGGGCTCAGCGCTGAGGCGTAGCGGCTGCATACGCCGTCGACCGCCTCATTGACGCGCCCGTTATCCGTGTGCCGCGAACGCGCGGCGGCCGAGATCGCCTCGAGCGTCTCGCGTATCAGTGCCTCCGTGGGGTTGTCGAAGCCGTAGCGCTCGAAGGCGATGGTGATTGCGTGCATGTAATCCGCCTCTGCCAAGAACGGATCGCTCCGCCATGCGGACTCGGCCTGGAGCCAGTCGTACATAGCCTGCGCCGCAGGCCTTCCATAGCGCACAACGAAGCGTTCGATCCTGAATCCGGCACCCCGATCAAACTGTATGGCCGTGCGCCCGAAGTATCTGTCGTACAGGGCCACGCGCGCGTCGACCGCCGCCTTCAGCGCGGACGTCTTCGGCTGCACCGCCCTCGCGGCGCTCATCGCCGCCTCGAAGGGAGCCGCGAGCGTCTGGCGCAGCTCCTCCGAGGACAGGGTCGTCACCTGGTTGCCGCGTAGGGCCTGCTCCAGCTTCCCCCGCAAGGCTTGATCCGCCTGATCGCCGACGTGGCGCTCGTCGGGAATGGCAGCCCGAAGCGCTTGAAGGGCCGGCGCGTCGACGTCGAGTTCGACGAACGCCTTCGCGAGGGCGGGCGTATCCATCGCTGTGAGGCCGGTCACGACCTGATCCACGTGGGCCAGATCCGTCCTCGGCCCCTCGCATGCGGACGTGAGCTGGACGATCCTGCCGGCGCGTAATTCGTCCAAGGTCGGTGCGCGGTCGACTACCTCGGTGAGGGCGGCGTCGATGTCCGCGGCCATCGCGAGCAGGTCGCGTCCGGCCGTGCCGGCCGGGGCCAGACCCGCGACCATGCTGCGGAACTCCGCGGTCGGTCTGGCAACCTCGGCCTCGGCCGGCCGGGGCTCCATCGCCTGCAGCAGGGCGAACATCTGCTCGGCCAGTTCGCGTCGGCGTGCATCCACCGCCAGATGGAACGTCGCGGTGCGCTCGCCTGCGTACCTCACCAGCTGCTGCACCCACCAGGTGCGCCGTTCTCCCGCGGGGACGCCCTTCAGCATCGCTTCGAGCTTCTTGGGATCGTCCCATTTGGTCCGCAGCGCTCGATCGGTGTCGTCGGCCCACTGGCCCGCGGGCTGGCCCACGGCTCCCCGTAGCTGGTCGTCGGTGGCCGGACGTGATTCTGGCGCCATCGTGGCCCCTCCCCGGGTCGCGTGACGGCGGCCCGGACGGTTATCGGCCGGTCGCCGTCCGCAGTGTCCCATCGGGGCGTACCGGCGGGAAGACCCGAGAAACCTCGGCTTGCAGAGGCGCTGCGGGCCGTCACAGGGGGCCAGCGCCACAAGGTCGCCAGGACGCTGAGGGCATCGTCATTCGCCCGGATCTGGGGCGTGCTCAGCGCGTGGCGGGTGTCCAGGCAATGACCAGGTCGAGCAGCCCGGGGAAGCGGGTGTCGAGATCGGCCCGCCGTACGTGGCTGCGGCGTTCCAGGCCGTACTGGCGCTGCCTGATCACGCCCGCCTCGCGTAGCGCCTTGAAGTGGTGGGTGAGCGAGGACTTGGGACGGTCGAGGCCGAACCAGCCGCAGGTGTGGTCGAACTGTTCCCGTTCCAGGAGGAGTTTGCGGACGATGGTGAGCCGCAGCGGATCGCTCAGCACGCCCAGAACGGTTTCCAGGCGCAGGTCGTCGATCGCCGGTTCGGGCAGTGGTTCAGGCAGGACGGGTGGCTCCGGCAGGTCGCGGACGACCGGCGCGGTGGGTGTGGCGGCCCCTTTTGGCGGCACGAGCGGCTCCTCACAAGCGATCCCTCTGTACGACTCCAATCGTACTACGTGCTAACTTCGACTTCACTCGTACAAGTTCGAGTCAAGTCGTACTTGTGTCATGCTGGGAGGACAGTAGTGTCAGAGAGCGAAACCATCCTAAGAGAGGCCATCTCGGGCGGAAGCTGGCCCGAGAAGCGCGACCTTGAGGCACCCAACCGCTGGGTTTGGCTGGCGGCCTGGCCGGTCACCGCGGTCTTCATACTGTCCAACGCGGCGACCCCGCTGTACGTGCTGTGGCAGCGCGACATCGGCTTCTCCAAGGGCACCCTGACGGTGATCTTCGCCTCTTACATCGTCGGGCTGCTCGGCTCCCTTCTGATCTGCGGTGTGGTCTCCGACCGGCTCGGCCGCCGCCGGGTGCTGCTGCCCGCGCTCGGCCTCGCCCTGGCCGCCTGCGTGATCTTCGCGACGGCCTCGTCCGTGGCGGCGCTGATCGTGGCCCGCCTGTTCACCGGCGTCGCGGTCGGCGCCGTCGTCTCGGCCGGGATGGCGGCGGTCACCGACGTGGCCGGGCCCAGACGCCGGCGGCTCGCCGCGCTACTCGCGTCCTGCTCCATGGTCTTCGGCGCGGGACTGGGCCCACTGCTGGCCGGCGTGCTGTCTGAGACCCTGCCCGGCCCGACCGTCACTGTCTTCGCCGTCGAGGCCGCGCTGCTGGTCACCGCCGTCGTCACGGTCGCGCGGATGCCCCTGCCTCGGCCAGCCGCGCCCGGTGCGGGATCCTGGATCCGCCTCCCGCGCGTGCCCCATGGAAGCGGGTCGCAGCTCGCTCAGGGAATCAGTGTGTTCGCCCCCGGCATCACCGCGACCTCGTTCGTGCTCTCACTGGGCCCCTCGCTGCTGTCCGGCCTGCTGGGCAGCAGCAGCCGCAGCGTGGCGGGCGCCATGGCGTTCGTGATGTTCCTCGCGGCCACGGGGGTGCAGTTCGCCGTGCGGCGGCTAAGCCGGCGGACCATCCTCGTCGCGGGTGCTGCCGGGACGACAGTGGGCATGGTCGCGCTGGTCGCCGCCGTGCATGCCGCGTCCGCCCCGGCCCTGGTCGCCGCCGCACTGCTGGCCGGCGCCGGACAGGGCATGGGCCAACTCGGTGGGCTGTCCCTGCTGAACTCCAGCGTCCCCCCCGAGCGGCTGGCCGAGGCCAACGCGGCCCTCAACGTGGGCGGTTACCTGCTCGCCGGCGTCCTACCGGTCAGCGCCGGCTACCTCAGCGACGCCATCGGGCTGACCGCCGCCACCACCGTCTTCGCCACTGTGCTGATGGCCCTGGCCGTCGCCGGCGGCGCGGGCGTCATCACCACCCGCCGCACCGCTCACAGGTCGAGGACGAGGTCCTCATGAGGTCAGGTCCCGCAGACCAGCGCGTCGCCCTCGACGGGGGTCCACCGGCTCGGGTTCCGCCTCTGATCTCCCCATGTGGGGCCCAGACCAAGTACCGCCGAAAGGGACAGTCTCCTGGTCACGGCGGGTCTCGCGCACGACGTCCACCCGGGCGATCGGGGGTTCGGTGATGTCGCTCATAGGCGCATGATCATATTGCTGCCGTTTTTCGCGTGCCGCCCGGCGGCGGCCAGGTGATCGCGCCAGGCGGTCATCTCGCGGGCGGTGATCGCCGAGGTGCGCTCGTGCCCGAGCCCGGTGGTGATCCAGGCGCGCAGCCGCTCCAGATGGCGGCTGATCTTGCCCGTCACTTCCGGAGAGCGGACTCCGCGCACCGCGAGATCGAGATGGTGCGCGTCGCGACCTGCGCCTGTGGGCACCACGCTGATCGTCTTCGGGCCTCCTCCTGCGGTTCGCCGACCGCGCCGCCCGTCGTCCGCCTGCCGGCCGACCTCGGGTCTCCTGCGCGGTGGAGAAGATCAGGTCGGCCGGAGGGTCCGGGGGTAGCGGCTGCAGACGGCGAAGACGACGGCGAAGAGGGTCCAGGCGGCGACGTACGCGACGGGATGGGCCCAGGCGGCGCCGATGAGGTCGCTCAGCGCGGCGCGGCCCTCGAAGTAGAGCCCCAGGCCCGCCACCGCCCCGGGGATCGCGCCCCACCAGCGCTGCCACCACACCTCATGGGTGATCACCTCGAACGCCACGAGAGCGACCGGGCCGAACAGGAGGAACCTCAGCCCGGGCGGGTCGGACAGGAACACCTCGAGCGCCATGACCACCACCGCCGAGGCGGCCGTCAGAAGCACCACGAGCCCGAAGGGGGCGGGCTCGTTACGCGGGTCGTCCTCGGGGCCGGCGGGTGGGTCAACGTCGTCTGCCATGATCACCATTCTGGCGGCGGCATCACCGTGGTGTCACTGACGGAGAACTTCGATCTGGCCACCAAGAAGGGCCGTTTCATGTTCGTGGTTCTGGCCGCGGCCGCGGAGTACGAGCTGGAGCTGCGAGCCGAGTGGCAGGCCGAGGGGATCGCCGCCGCCAAGCGCCGCGAAGCCACCGGTGCCATGCTGCCAGGCATGAAGAAGACCGGCCGGCCGCGCGCCATCGGCCCCGCCGAGCTGGCCGCGCTACGCCGCTTGGTCGACGATGGTGTCTCGGTCACCGAGGCTGCCCGCACCCTCAAAATCGGCCGCTCCACGGCTTACGAGGCGCTGGCTCAACGCTGAACAGCGGCTGGGTCGTCCCGCGCCAGATTCCTGTTCGGCCCCGCGGTCAGCCGGCAGAGATCTGCTTGCGCTACGAGGGTGAGCCCGGCCGGGACGTCTTCCCGGCGTGGCGGGGCTGTGCCTCGGGGGCCAGTCCGGCCACGGTGGCCGCGGTCGTGGCGGTGGCCTCGCGGCGTTCTGGCAGATGGATGAGGCGCCAGGCGATCAGGGCACTGGCGATGTAGGCGGCGCCGACGAGGAGGGACGACAGGGCCGCTCCGGTAGTCCAGCCGGAGGTAACGGCCAGGATGGCGCCAATGGCGGCGATACCGACCAGGGATCCGATCTGCCTGTTGGCGTTGAGGACCGAACCGGCAGTGTTGGCGTGCCGGGTGCCCGCCGCATTCACCATGGCCGCCGTCATGGCGGGCGCGATAAAGCCGCTCGCGATGCTGGTGAGCCCGAGGGCGACGGCCAGCATCCAGTACGGGGTGGCAGCCGACAGGGCGGTCAGGGCCAGGGATGCGGTCCCCGCGACCAGGAAGGAGACGGCCAGGAGGAGGCCGGTCGCGACGCGCCCTGAGATGCGGGCGAAAGCGATGTTGGCGAACGGGATGAAGATCGTGAGGGGCAGGATCTGCAGTCCGGCCTGGAACGGGCTCGCGCCGCGGCCGTGCTGGACGTACAGACCGATCATGAAAAGCGAGCCGTAGAACGCGGCGTTGAACAGGAAGCCCACGGCGTTGGCGCCGGCGAAACGGGCGCCGCGGAACAGCGTCCAGGGCATCACCTGGTTGTCGGTGCGGCGTTCGCGGCCGATGAGCAGGACGGTGGCCAGCACCGTGGCGGCGATGGCGGCGAGCACTGGGGCCGCGCTCCAGCCGCGCTGCGGTCCCTCGATCAGCATGAGGCTGACGCCTGCCAGCAGGACGATGACGGCGGCGTGCCCGGGGGCCGCCAGCGGCCGGGCGTCTCCTCCGCCCCCGGCGATGTGCCGGCGGGTGAGGAGCATGCCCGCGATGCCGATCGGCAGGTTGATCAGGAAGATGCTCGGCCAGCCGAACACGCCGACCATGATGCCGCCGACCGTCGGGCCCAGCGCCATTGACGAGGAGACGATCGCCGACCAGACTCCCAGCACCTTTGTGCGTTCGCGCGCGTCCGGGAAGGCCCGCACCAGCAGCGCGAGCGAGCTCGGCATGAACAGCGCCGCCCCGGCCCCCTGGAGGAGCCGCGCCGCTATCAGGACCTCGATGCCCGTTGCCAGCGCGGAAGCTAGCGACGCGACACCGAAGGTCGCCATGCCCCACATGTAGACGCGTCTCGCGCCCACCCGGTTCGCCAGGCCGCCGGCCAGCATCAGCAGCGCGGCGAAGGTGAGGACGTAGCCGTCCACGGCCCAGGTGAGCTGGGAGAGGGAAGCGTCCAGGCTTTCCTGGATCGTTACCCCGGCTACCTGCATCACGGTGGTGTCCAGGCTCGCCATGATGAACCCAGCGGCCAACGCCGTGATCTTCATCGGGCCTGGCGGAATCTTGGGCATCATCGACCTCACGTCCTCGAAGCTAAACGGACGTCGTCTGTCCGGATTTGGACGCTAGTGCAACCGGACGCCTCTTGTCCACTTAAACCGGACTCGTTTAGTCCACTTATTGCTATGCTGGTCGCATGGCAGCAGTCGCACCCGCAGTGGAGCAACTCCTGGACGACGGTTCGGGCCGACGCCCGCGCGCCGATGCCCGGCGCAACGTGGAACGTCTCGTCGTCGCTGCCCGTCAGGCCGCCGTCGTGGGCGGCGAGATCACCGCGCACGAGATCGCACGCCGTGCCGGTGTGGGAATCGGCACGTTCTACCGCCGGGTCGGTACCCTCGAGGCGCTGCTCAAGGCGGTCCTCGGTGAGGTGCTGGGGGAGATCGTCGCCAAGGGCGAGGAAGGGCTGGCCAATCCCGACCCCTGGGCGGGCTTCACGACATTTGCCCTCTCCTACATTCACCTACGGAACGAACTGTGCGACGTCAACAAGCGCCTCGGCGACGTGCTGGACCACTCCAGAGCCGAACTGCGCGACCGCATTCAGCTCCTGGTCGAGCGAGCCCAGCAGGCCGGAATGATGCGTACGGACGTGACCTGGGAGGACGTGGCTTTCCTCATGGTCGCCGCGTCCTCCGCCGGACCCTACACGCTGGGCCTCCACGCGGGCGCCCGCCAGTGGGACCGCAACCTCCACGTCATCCTGGACGGCCTGCGCAGCCCCGACCCCAGCGCCCTCCCCGGCGAACCGCCCAGCCTGGCCCCCTGATCGGAAGCCTTCTGATCGACGATGGCGCCTTAGCTTGATCTTTAAGTGCGCCACGAGCGCAGAAGGTCAGGTTGTTGTGTAGGTGACCTTGCTGGATGCGGTGCTGTGCAGGAGATGAAGGTCTGGCCCTTCGGCGTCGCCCTGCGGGAGGAGACGTCAAACCGCCTCAAGCTGCGTTGGCTGAAGACCGTCGTGGTGAGCGTTGAGGAAAAGGCGCACGTGATGCGTCAGGTGGGGACCGGGAAGGCGAGCGCGAGCGAACCGCCCGAGGACGCGTCGAAACAAGTAGATGACATCGAAAACCGGGGTGGTTAAAAGGGCCCGGGATCAGCCTGGCGGGCGCCCGTCTATTGGCCAGGTGGTGTCCGGCGTAGAGGCGGCGCGAGTCCGGTCTGCGGCTTCTGCATGGAACGTGGGAAGGCGGATGCCGATACCGCTGCTCTGGGCCGTGCGCGGTCGGGGTGGTGAGAGGGAGCGCGCCGGGCGGCAGAAATCGTGAGGCGTTGACTACCGTCGCGGCGTCCGCCGGCGGACCGGCCCGTAGTAGTGACGAAGCCCTGGTAATCGGGGTGGAGCGAAGGGGCCGGCTCATCTGTCGATCTGTTCGCACGAACAACCGGGCAATTGGCCTGGGAGGAAGCGGGTGGGCATGTCGGAACCGAAGGACAAGCCGTTCGACATTCCGAAGCGGCTGGTGTGGGAGGCATACGAGAGAGTTAGGCCAACAAGGGCGCCGCCGGAGTGGACAGGCAGTCCATCGAGGATTTCGAAGCCGATCTGAGGAACAACCTCTACAAGATCTGGAATCGGATGTCATCGGGGACCTACTTCCCTCCTGCGGTGATGGCGGTGGAAATCCCGAAGGCCGGGGGAGGTACTCGCGTTCTGGGAGTACCGACCGTGGCCGACAGGGTCGCCCAGACGGTGGCGGCGCTGGCGCTGGAGCCTCGAACGGAGTCGATCTTTCATGACGACTCCTATGGGTATCGGCCCCGCCGCTCTGCGCTGGACGCGGTGGCCAAGTGCCTCCAGCGGTGCTGGAAGAAGGACTGGGTGATTGACCTTGATGCCGCCAAGTTCTTCGACAGCGTGCCGTGGGACCTGATGGTCAAGGCGGTCGAGGTCAATATCACCATCGACCAACGGTGGGTACTGCTGTATGTGAAGCGGTGGCTTGCCGCTCCTATCCAGCAACCCGACGGAACCCTGGCCGAGCGGCACGGAGGAACCCCACAAGGATCAGCGGTATCGCCCGTCCTGGCCAACCTGTTCATGCACTACGCGTTCGACACATGGCTGGAACGGGAGTTCCCGACCGTGGAGTTCGAGTGCTACGCCGACGACGCCGTCCGGTGTTGATGAGCTCGGTGGCGTGGGCGTGGCGCAGCTGGTGGATATCGATCTCGACGTCCGGCTGCGTGCAGTAGGTCTGCCAGCGGTGGTGGACGGCGTCGTAGGACAGGGGTCCGGTGGTGTAGCAGGCGCGGGTCAGGTAGAGCTTGAGCAGGATGACGTAGCCGCGGTCGTCGAGCAGGACGGTGCGTACGCTGCCGCCCTTGCCATGGATGCGGACGTGTTCGTCGTCCAGGCGCAGGTCCAGGTCTTCGACGTACAGGCCGCAGACTTCGGAGGCGCGGGCGCCGCACACGTAGGCGGTCTCGAACAGCACCCGATCCCGCAGCCGGTCCAGCGGCAGGTCCTTGCGCGGCCGCCGCGAGCAGATCACTGCCAGCACCTTGAGGTCGTGGCGGACGGCCTATTTGGTGAAGGAGGCGACGGCGGCGCGCTTGCGCTTGCGGCTGGCCGGCGACAGGTCGGCGAGCTCGGCCAGGAACGCGCGGACCGGCGCGGCGGTCAGCTCGGCGAGGTTCTCGCCGTGGTGGGCGAAGGCGACCAGGTCACCGCGGTAGGCGCGCCGGGTGTGCGCCGACTTCCCGGCGTTGGCCAGATCGGTGAGGAAGTCGTCGAGATGGCGGGCGAGCGGGTGGGCGCGGCCGAGCGACTGAGTGGATCAGGCGAGCAACCGGTCGACCAACCCGTCGAGGTAGTCAGGGGTGAGCGGGCCCGCGCCGAACAGGACGCGCATGTAGATCGGCGCCAGAAGATGGTCCAGCACCTCCAGTACGTCAGGTGGGTCCTCGCCGCGGCCGCGGGCGCGGTCGAGCATGGCCTGCAACTGCCTGGTGCGGTCGGCCAGGAGCTCGTCGCGCGCCTGAAGGCCCTGCTGACCCTCGCCTGACAGCGCGAGGGTCAGCCGCACCAGCGCCAGGCCGTCGGGTCCGGTGACCTCGCGGGCCACGTTGGCGGCGTGGGTCCGCAGATCGCCGGCCAGGCTGCCGGTGTCAGGCATCGGCGACTGCGCGTTGAGCCGGGTCAGCAGCACATCGCTGAGCAGGGCTTGGAGGTTGCCCCACCGGCGGTAGAGGCTGGTGTCGGCCACGCCCGCGCGGGCCGCGATGTCGCCGACGGCGAAGTTTCCGTAGCCGCGCTCCCTGACCAGCTCGGTAACGGCCTGGTGCACTGCCGCGCGGACCCGGGCGCTGCGCCCGCCGGGCCGCCTGGCCCGCCCCTGCTGCTCGTCCATACCTCCACCTTAACGCAGTCGAGACTTGCGTTAGAGCTCATGAGGGTCTACGTTAACGCAGTCACAAACTGCTTTTAGGAGAGATGTACGTGAAAGCGTTGCTCACCCTGACCTGCGCAGGTCAGTTCATGGTGCTGCTCGACAACACGATCGTCGGCGCCGCCCTGCCCGACATGCAGCAGCGGCTCCACACCGGGCTGACCGGCCTGCAGTGGATCGTCGACGCCTACGTGCTGCTGGTGGCCATGCTGCTGCTGTCGGGCGGCGTCTTCGCCGACCGGTTCGGCCGCAGGCGGGTGTTCCTGGCCGGGGTGGTGGTGTTCACGGCCGCGTCGGTGGTGTGTTCGCTCGCGCCTTCGATCGGCTGGCTGATCGCCGGGCGGGTGCTGCAGGGCGTCGGGGCCGCGGCGCTGAGCCCCGCCTCGCTGGCGCTGCTCGCCGCCGCGTATCCCGCTCCAAGGGAGCGCGTCAGAGCGATCGGGTTGTGGGCAGGGTTCAGCGGCATCGGCCTGGCCGCCGGACCGCTGGCGGGCGGGGTCCTGGCGGAGGCCTTCGGCTGGCCCGCCATCTTCCTGGTCAACGTGCCCATCGGGGCGGTCCTGCTGCTGGCCGGGCTGCGCGTGCTGGGAGAGTCCCGCAACCCGAGCGCGCCGCCGATCGACGTTCCCGGCACGGTCCTGTCCGTCGCGGGCGTGGGCGCTGTGACCTACGGCCTGATCGAGGGCGGTTCCCGAGGCTGGACCTCGCCGGTGATCCTGGGCGGCTTCGCCGCCGGGCTGGTGCTCCTGGCCGCGTTCGTCGTGGTCGAGGGTCGAGTGTCGACGCCGATGCTGCCGCTGCGGCTGTTCCGTCAGCGGCTGTTCACGGTGTCCAACACGGCGATGGTCGTGGTCGGGTTCGCGCTGATGGGGTCGTCGTTCTTCTTCTCCCAGTTCTTCGTCTACGTCCAGGGCACTTCGGTCCTTGTCGCCGGGCTGCGGACCCTGCCCGTCTCGCTGGCCATGGTGATCGTCAGCCCGTACGCGGGCCGATTCGCGGCCAGGTACGGCTTCCGCGTCGTCGTCAGCATCGGCCTGGCGCTGGCCGGGCTGGGGCTGCTGGCGCTGGGCTTCGTCCACGCCGATACCGGTTACGGGAACGTGTGGTGGCGGCTGGCGGTCGCCGGCATCGGGTTCGCTCTGACCATGTCGCCGCTGACCGGGGCCGCCATCCAGGCGGTCAGCCCGCAGGAGGGCGGCCTCGCCTCGGGCGTCAGCAGCACCACCCGGCAGATCGGCGCGGTGCTCGGCGTGGCGGTGCTCGGGGCGATCGTCCACACGCGGGAGTCCGGCGGAGCCTCCTTCGGATCCGGCCTCAACAGCGCCTTCCTCGCGGCGGGTGCCGTGACGCTGGCCTGCGCCGTGTTCACCGGCCTGTGGCTGAGCGCGGCCCGAACGCCGAGGGGCGTCCGGGCCGAACAGTCAGGAGGCCAAGCAGTCAGTGAGCGGCCGCTGACAGCTCCTCCCAGTCGGCCCACGTCTTGAGCCGCTTGGCGTAGGCCTGCTGGGTCGTCCGCAGCCCTTCGGTGCCGAAGAAGAGCCGCAGCGGCGAGCGAGCCGCCGGTTATGGGGCGAAGAGGACTTGGGCCTCGAGGTCGAGTCGGGTGGTGGGGTTGGTGGCCGGCGGGGTCAGGTTGAGGATCCAGTTGCCGAATCGGCGGATGACGTGGGTGATGTAGGGCGAGATGGTGGCCAGGTCATCGAGGTCGACGGGGTGGCCGTCGGCGGCGATGGCGTTGGCCGCGTCTGTGATGTCCTGGGCGGTCGAGTAAATGACGCAATTGGCCAGCAACTCGTTGAACTTGATGATCTTCTCGTGGTAGTCGGGGTCGTTGTGGCCGATGAGCTTGCCGCCGAACATCAGCCAGTCGGCGAAGTTGTGGAAGGACTCGTTGCGGTTGGTGATCTGGGTGATCTGCTCGCGAAGGTCTGGATCCGACAAATACCGCAAGAGCGTGATCGTCCTGACCGCGCGGCCGAGCTCGCGAAAGGCTCGGTAGAGCCGGTTCTTGCGAGAGTGGTTGCCCAGGCGGCGCAGCAGAGTCACTGAGGACAGCCGGTTCTCCCGGATCGAGATCGCGGTACGGAGCAGGTCCGTCCAGTGGGTCTCTGTAAGAGTCCAATCGATCGCCTCGTCGCCGAACAGCGAATCGATGTGCTGGTACCGGGTGCCCGGGGTGGGCCGGTAGAAGATCAGGTCGTGCCAGTTGCGGATACGGGGCAGCAGGTCGAACCCCATGAGCGCGGCGAGACCGAAGACCGGCAGCGACTGGCCTTGAGTGTCCGCATGGATGGTGTCGGGCTGGATCTTCGAGGCGTTCTTCAACAGCCCTTCGATGATGTAGGTGATGCGCTGGTCGCACCGGCTGTATCCGCAGGCCCGGCCGGTCTCGGCGCCGGGCGTGGGGGCATCTGAAGGGCTCGTCTCTGACATACCCACAGCCTGTTTCGTTTCGACGATTTGATAAGCCCTCCATGATTTTCAAAAGTCATCACTATTCGATCTCGCTTATGATCAACTCCGGACTTCAGCGCTCAGGAGACGCGTGCCGCTCGAACGGATGCTGTCCGGGCCCCCCAGGGACCCGGACGCGGGGGCATGGCCGGGCATGGTGTGACTGACCGCTTCATCTGGCCAGTTCGCATCCTGCCAAGTGCCACGAGAGTGTCAGTGCGTATTGCGCCGGACGTCAGTCGCTCTGCCACGAAAGTGTCAGTAGCGGCGGCCCCTCGGGTATCGGGAGCTAGCCGCTAGCGCTCTGGTCGGGGTGGTGAGGGCTGCTGGGATGGTCCTGCCGGTGCAGGAGTTCGCGTAGCGCCTCGCGTACGGGGATGAGGGCGCGGACGAGGTCGGTGAGGGCGGGCGGGATGCGGGTGGCGGTCTGCAGGAGCAGGACGGTCGCGCCGATCGTGGTGAGGATCGTGGTCGTCATGACGTCCACGATCGGGTCCGGCGGTGTTCAGAGGCATCCGGTATCGCACATTCACCGGAAACGGCAGATAGCAGACCATGGGCAGCTCTACGATCCCGAACGGAACCGAATAGCCGAACCGGAAGACGCCTCCAGCGGGAGGGGTGATGGCCGACCCATCCAGAATCAACGGCCGTGCGGAGCTGCACGCGGCGCTGCGCGACTTGTTCGAGGAGTTCGAGGGCAGCTTTCTGGATGTGGCCACCGCGGCGGGCACCGGCGTGGCGACCGTGCACGACATGGTGAGCGGCAGGAGCTTCCCGCGGTGGACGACTCTGCGCAAGGTCCTTGGGGCTGTCGGGATCGCCGAAGCCGATCTGGGCGCGTGGAAGCAGGCCCATGCTCGCGCCAACCGCGCCGACGATGGGTGCCCGTACCGAGGTCTAGAAGTCTTCGAGCCTGAGCATGTGAAGTACTTCTGCGGGCGCCGGGATCTGACCCGGTTGCTGTGGGATCGGGTGTCGGCGCAGATCGGGCGGGACGGGCCGTTGCTGGTGACCGGGCCGTCGGGAGCGGGCAAGTCGTCGCTGCTGCGGGCGGGTCTCATCCCCGCCGCCGAGGAGGAATGCCGCTCGACAAGCTGGCCGGCCGCTACCTGGCAGGCGTCACCATCGCCTCGCTCATGCTCTGGCTCCGGCAAGCCGAATTGTCAGACACTCCCTGGCAAGCCGGTTCCTTCGGTCGGGAGGCACGTTGTCCATGGAGCATGTGGTCCGGACGAAGGCTTTCTTACATCCCAATTTCGCCCTTGTGCGAGCCAGGTGGTTCGATCCGGTCCGCGGAGGTGCATGACACCTGCCGGGGGCGCCAGATCGCGCTCGCCCGCACCGATCTTCGGCTGTTCCACCATTGACGATGCATGGCCTGAAGGATCTTTAAGCCTCGTAGTGACTGCCGGTGCTTTGCCGTTTACAGTGTGGAGTTGTTGGACTGCATGGCGTGAATGCGACTGGTGGGTCCGGCTGCTTCTCCTCTGGGAGGCGATGGTGACATCACTGTTGGAACGCGTGGCCCAGGCCGAGACGGCTGCGCTACGGCACGCCGAGGACTTGCGGGCACAACTGGCCTGCTGGAGGAGTATCCGCCGCGGGTCGGCTCATTTTGCGACGCGGCCGAATTCCTCGGCGTGGCCGGCGAGTTCAGCGGCAGCATCGGACTCTTCCTCCATGGTTGGGATGCCATCCGCGGGTCGGCGGCAGACCGTCACATCGCCGACCTGGTGATCGCGTGGGTCAGCGGCGTGCGTACCTGCGGTCACCAGTTCACGCATCGCAGCCGTCAGGCTGCCGTTCCGTCCTCGTGGTCCGAATATGGGCTCGTGGTGGGTAAGTGCGGCAAACCTGGTTGAGGCTGTTAGCGATGCCGGATGAGTACGCTCACTGAGTCGAGCAACGTCTGTGTGGGTGTCGGCTGCGTCTCGGCCTCCAGGACGTTCTGCATCAGGAACGTGCCCATGCTCATCGCCATCAGGGCGCGCGCCGCGGTCTCCGCCGACTCGTTCTCGCTGGGCGCCCACTGGCGGGTGAATTCACTCAGGGCATCAACGAGTTCGACGACATGGCGGTGCAGGGATTCACGCATACCAGGATTGCGGACAACCTCGGCCCAGACCTGCAGGATGAGCGACGCATCCGATGACGACCCTTCGGTCAGCAGTGCGCGGTGGATCAGGTCGATGACTTCGGCGGGGCCTGGCACTGGATCCGCGGATGCCGCCGTGCGCAGCGCCCGGAGAACGGGCGTCATTACGCTGTCTCCCAGCTCCGCGATGAGCTCGTCCTTGCCGGCGAAGTAGCGGTAGACCCCGCCTGCGGACATCCCCGCTTCGGCACAGATGTCCGGTATCGACGTGGCGTGGAATCCGTTGGCCGCGAAGCAGCGCGCAGCCGCGGCCAGGATCGATGCGCGCCGTTGCGCAAGGTACTGCGGTGTGACCTGGGGCATGGGACCAATATAGAACGATCTTTCGCCTTGACACGCCACCTCCCATGAGGCACTCTAAAACGAAAGATCATTCATTTTGTAGCAACCCTGAGGATCTGGACCATGACCGTGAATGACAGCGGCCAGGTCGCCCTGGTCACCGGCGGCGGCACCGGAATCGGCCGCGAAACCGCTCTCCAACTCGCCGAGGCGGGCTGGCGGGTGATCGTGACCGGCCGCCGCCATGCCCCGCTCGCCGACCTTGCCTCCGGGCATCCGGCCATCGATCACCGCGTCGCGGATGTCGCCGATCCCGCCCGAGTCGCCTCGCTGGTCGATGAGGTCGCCGACATCCATGGCCGACTGGACGCGCTGATCAACAACGCAGGCGTACTGGTCCCCCTCCCCGCCACCAACCCTGAACCCGAGGCGCTGCGACAGCTGTTCTCGATCAACGTTTTCGGACCGTCCTATCTGGTCGGCGCAGCAGTGAAACACCTGTCCGTCTCCGGCGGCAGCGTCGTGAACGTCAGCAGCGCGGTCGCTCAGCGCCCCAGCTCCCGGGCGGGCTTCTACGGTGCGTCCAAGGCCGCGCTCGACTACCTGACCCGGTCCTGGGCCGCCGAACTGGCTGCGCACGGCATCCGCGTCAACGGAGTCGCCCCCGGTCCCACCGAGACACCGATCATGTCGACCGTGCTGCCGGCGGAAAAGATCGCCGAGGTCACCGCGAAGGAAGCCGCCTCGCTCCCGCTCAAGCGGCGGGGCACCGCCGACGAGGTCGCGCGTTGGATCGTCGCGCTCGCCGACCCGGCCTCATCGTGGGTGACCGGTCAGGTGATCGCGGTCGACGGCGGCATGGTGATCGCATGACTCGCCGCGTCCTGATCATCGGAGCCGGATTGACCGGCCTGGCGTTGGCCCACGGCCTGCGCCGCGCCAAGGACATCGACGTCAGCATCATCGAGCAGGCGCCGGTCATCACCGAAGCGGGCTGGGCGATCGGCCTGACAGGCCGACATGTCGATGCGCTCAGGCAGTTGGGCCTGACACTGGAGGACATCGCTGCCGACACGGTGTCCCGCACGATCCTGTTCGACCGAGAGACGTCCGTCCCCGTCGGAATCGCCGATATGGGAATCGTGGTGACGTCCCGCTCCAATCTGCAACTGTGGCTGGCCAAGCCAGTCGCCGACCTTGTGCGTACCGGGATCACCCCGACCGCGATCACCGATCACGGCGGCCACGTCGAGGTCGGCTTCAGCGACGGCAGCACCGGCGAATTCGACGCCGTGATCGGCGCCGACGGCATCAACTCCTGGACCCGGCACGCCGTCTTTGCGGGGCCGGAGCCCAGCTACGTAGGCTGTGCCGTCATCCGCTTCCAGGTCCCCAATATCGACGGTCTCGACGTCACCGCGATAACCAGCGACGGCTCCTTGGGCTACTTCATCCTGAACGGCGGCACCACCCTCCATGGCACGCTGTTCCTGCCGGGCGAAGCGGATAACCACCGCGACCGCACCCTCGCCGAACTGGCCGAACCCTACCGCGACCTACGAGGCCCGCTCAGCAGCCTCGTCCGCGCCATGCGCGCCGAACCCACGAGTTTCTATGCCAACATCAATCAAGTCGTCACCGACGATTGGGCCAAGGGCCGGATCGCACTCGCAGGCGACGCGGCGCACGCGATGAGTCCCCGAATCGGCCAGGGCGCGGGAGTCGGCTTCCAGGACGCCGCAGTGCTTTCCGAACTCCTTGCCTTGCCGGACATGCCGGTCCCGGCCGCGCTCGCGGGGTACGCCACGATCCGCCAACCCATGGCGCGACTCGTCCAGCAGCACTCCCACACAGCCACCCTCCGAACCGGTCAGGCCAACGGCGCACTCGACTTCGGGACGCTGGCGAACGTAGGCACAACGCATCAGCGATCACACTGAACCCCCGCGGCCCGCATCGGCTTGGATTTCCGGGTGCCTGGCAGCCCGCTACAACAGCGGTCAGTTCGTCGGCGACGGGCCAGGCGGCCACCGGTGCGATGGGACCGTAGTGACGCCAGCCGCGGGCCGCTCATGGATTTGGCTGCGATCCGCGCAATCGCGCCGTGATAGCCAGAACAGCAGTGCGGGTGCGGCGAGCAGCAGGACGAGCTTCAGTAGCGTGTGAGCAGGTTCGCCGCCGCCTGACAACCATAACCCCGCGGCGAAGAGTGTGGATTGTCAACCCGCAGGCCTCCCAGCTGCTGTGATTGACGAGGCTCTCGGGACGGGTGGCCGAACTGGAGCGGCGACTGGGCCGCAACTCGGGGAACTCCTCGCTGCCGCCGTCGGCCGACACCTTCACCCGCCCAGAGAAGAAGCCAGGAGGACAGAGCGGTCGGCGTCGGGGAGGCCAGCCGGGTTCGGCGGGCGGCGGGCTGGCCATGATCGATCGGCCCGACACGGTCGACGATCACTTGCCCGAGTCGTGTACGGGGTGCGGGGCCGGACCGGGGCTGGCCGACAGCACCGGATACGAGCCCTGCCAGGTGTGGGACATTCCCCTGGTCACCGTGACGGTGACCGAGCATCGGGCACACCGGTGCCGCTGCGCGTGCGGGACGACGACTCGGGCGGCGATGCCCGCCACCGTGGCCGGCTCGCCGACCTCCTATGGGCCGAATCTGCGCGCGCTGGCGGCCTACCTTCTGGTCTTCCAACACATCCCGGTCGAGCGGACCGCCCAACTGATCACGGACTTGACCGGCGCGAATGTCTCAACCGGCTGAGTGTCAGGGGTGCCCGGCCAGGCCGCCGAGGCGGTGGCCGACAGCCTGAAACTGATCCGTGCCCTGTTAACTCTCGTACATGTGCTGCACGCCGATGAAACCACCACCCGGATCGGCAGCGGGCGGCGGTGGCTGCATGTGGCCTGCACCGAGCGGCTGACCCTGCTCGGGCTGGGGGCCGCGTTCGCGTGAGGGCGCCAACGCGCTGGGCGTGCTACCGGAGTTTCGCGGTGTGGGGGTCCACGACTTCCTCGCCTTGTACGACGGCTACCCCGATGCTCGGCACCAGTTGTGCGGGGCGCACTTGATCAGGGAGTTGACCGCCGCGGCCGAGGACCATCCCGATGAGCGCTGGCCGCTCCAGGTGCGCTGGGCGCTGGCGGAGTTGAACAAGCAGGCCAAGAAGGCCACCGAGCAGGGGCTGGCTGACATTGCGCCGGAACGGGCGCTGGTCTACCTGGAGTCCTTCCACCACGGGGTGGCGGTCGGGTTGTCGCTGCATCCGCGTGCCCCGGGTCGTAAACAGAGCCCGACCCGCAACCTGCTGGAGCGCCTGCGCCACCGCAGCGCTGACGTGCTGCGCTTCGCCGACCTTCCGGGCCTGGTGCCCTTCACCGATAACACCGGCGAGCGCGCGCTGCGGCCGGTCAAGGCCCAGGTGAAGATCTCAGGCTGCCATCAATCCGAGACCGGTGCCGTCGCCTGGCTGGCGGTCCGCTCCTACCTCGACTCGGCCCGCAAGCACGGCCTGAACGCCCTGGACGCGATCCGCCGCGCCCTCACCGGCCACCTCTGGATGCCCCCTATCGTCCTGACCGACTGACAGCGAGCATCACACAACGCCACCGAGTTGATGAATGTTTTGCCCTGGCGCTACCGTGATCACGATGTTCCGCCTGCCCGCCCCCTGCGCAGCCGTCCTGACTGTTGCGGGCCGCGTCGATGTTGAGCGTGCACACGTTGTTCGACGGCCTCGTGTCGAAGTGCGCGAGCGACATCCTCCGCACCGTGCTGATCTGCACGCTCACGGCACGGATCCTCGCCAGGGTGAGCTCCGGTGTGGCGGCGTGCCAGCGGCCGAGCCGAGCTGGGTGATCGGGTTCGCCCAGCTCGGGGAGATCCCGGCCGCGCTGCGGCCGTTGCCGGGCAGCACGTTCAGCCCGCCTCACCCCTTCTGGTACGCGGCGGCCCGGGCCGAGCACCCGCGCTGGTTACGGAGAGTCGGATGACGGCGTGGCGGATACTGCTGGTCACGGCGGCCGTCGCAGGCCTGGTGTGCATGGCGACGTCGATCGGCCGCCCGTGGGCATACTTCACGGTGCAGAGCAACGTCATGCTCGCGCTCTACTACGGCTGGCGGCTGGTCAACGACCGCAGGAAACCAGCCTCCGCCGACGTCAAAGGCGCGGTGACCCTGTACCTGCTGGTCACATGCCTGGTCAACTACGTCTCGCGGGACCTGGCCAACCCACTGGCACTGCTGGCCGGCGGCGGGATACGCGGGCTGGGCAACTTCCTGCTGCATTACGTGACGCCCGTCATGGCGCTGGTCGACTGGACCGCTTTCGACCGGTCGCGCCGAGTCCGATGGGCGGCGCCGTTCGCCTGGCTGGGCTACCCGCTTCTGTACGGCGCTTTCGTGCTTCTTGTCAGCCCCAATCTGCCCCGCCGCTACGTCTACCCGTTCCTGAACGTGGAACGACTGGGCTGGCCGGCCGTCGCGTCGGCGTCGCTCGCAGCGCTGGCCGCCTTCGTGGTGCTCGGCTACGCCCTGCTCGGCATCCACCGGCTCAGGGCCGAACCCGCGGACTGCTGAGCCCGCGCTGGATCCGTGCACAACACACGCACCGTTGACGGGCGCACCCCAGCCGGACGGCAGCACCGCCCGGGACGGGACGAAGGCTATCCTCACGACCTACTCGATCTTGAGCCCTGTTGAATGCTTACCTGGTAGAAGAGACCGGCGGCGGGCCGGTGGTGGAACTGCACGTGCCCGCTGGCGAGGGAACCCGGTGCTCTGCTTCAGGAGGACACCGCCACCGGCCACCGGCGGTTGCCGCGGGAGTACCGGCAACGGCGGCTGCACCTCGAACTGGCTGACGGTGGGCTGGTGCTCCACCGGATCGCTGCCCAGCTCGCCGAGACGCAACCCGACGCGGACGGCGCGTTGGACCTGTCGCTGGGCGACACCGCCAAGCAGATCGCCGCCGACGCCGACATCACCGTCTGGGAAGACCTCCGCCCTTACGGGCGGCGCGACATCCTCACCACCTGCGCCCAGCGGCTGGCCACCATCCAGCACCGGCACCCGGCGGACGAGCCTGAGGCCAGGGCAGTAGTCGTCGAGATGATCGGCAGCCCGTTTGCCGTCGGCGGGAACCTGTGGGTGCTCGCCGACAAGGAGCTGCAGCAGGCCGGGCGCGCCTTCGAGCAGGTGAAGATGCTTCCCGACAATGTCGACCTATCTCCCTGTGCTACCTCGCCGACCAACCAGCACGCCGCCAAGATCGTCGGCGATGTCGACGCGGTATCGCTGCTGGCCAACGCGGCGATCCTGCTCATGGTGGCCCAGGTCATCGAGCTCAACGCGACCGGCGGCTGGGATCAGTTTCTACAGGAGAACTTCCTCGACCGAGGTGACGGACAGTGGTGCTCGCCCCTGCTACGCGAGGTGGGAAGCCAGCGAAGAGACGGCCTGACCGTCACGAACAGTAGCCGGGGCTGCCGGATATGGTCGTCGGTGCCAGTCGACGTCTGCCAAGGCCCCGTGCCCGCGTTGGCCGGCATGGGACTGTGGTGCCGTGGCTGTTCAGTGGGCCGCCTCGTCAGCCTGAGCGCCGCCGAACACCTCCTGGACGAGCCTCTGCGTCGCCTTCTGGAACGCCGCGCCGTGGACAGGCCGGCGTCGTCGATGTAGTTCAGCGAGGCGGTCAGGGTCTTGGCGCCGTCAGGGGTGCTGTACATCAGCGCCGGGTGCCAGGTCGGCCGGGTTCATGACGGCGTGCGCAGCTCCGAACTGCGCGATCCACCTGCCTCACGGACGTTCGGCGGTCGGCACCGGCCCAGAGCGGGCAGCCGCGGGGGAGCGGCGGTTGGGCGAGCAGCCAGAACAGCACCTGCCAGCCGCCGGGGCCAGTGCGGGGCAGCGCGTCGAACGCGGGCCTGACGGAATGTGACGGCGGTGGCATCGTGCCATACGCGTCACCCGGTCACGTCCACCGCCACGGTGGGCGGAGGTGTATCCCTGTCACTCCAGCGACGATCTTGCGCGGGGCCACGCCGCAGGTGTCGATCCCGCGCCTCGCCGACCCCACGATTGCGGCCTCCCGAGACCCGGGGATCTTCTCCTTCTCAAGGGGGAATGCACAAGCTCATTTTGCGACTGTGGGGGTTTGGACCGGCGCTCCCCAGAAAGGGGGATCCAGAAATCCAACGGTACGCATATCGCTTGAATCGATGCTTCAACTGTTGGGAGGAGTCATGACCCAGCCAACACCGCGCGCTCGCAAGCCTAGGCCGGCGAGGATCGCGAAGGGGGAGCCCGAGAAGCAGAAGGGCACAGGACCGGTCGTGGAGCACGACGGACAAAGACGCGGGGTCACGCTGGACCTGCCTGTGCTCAGCCTCAATGTCCACCCGCCGAACGTCAGCCGCCAGCAGGTCGCACAGGTGGTCGGAACCGTGGCGGGAACCACTCGGTCGATCCTGCGGCCGGATCACCTCGTCTACTACGGCGGTCTCGCCGCTTTGGCCGCGTTCGAGGTGATCGAATGGCCGGTGGCGGCAGCCATCGGGGCCGGCCTGGTCGTCGCTGAGCGTAGCGGTAGGCGACGGGGCGAGGTTCGGGAGCAGCGGCCCTCCTCATCGAGGCGAGGTGTGGAGCCGGCGCCCGTATCCGCGTGATCAACGGTAGAGAGGGGGCAGGACCAGGGCTCGTCACTGAGCAGCTGACGGGCACCAGGTTGTGCAGGCAGGCGCCGGCGGCCCCAGCCGCCCTTGCGGAGCCGCCGGCTCCCGGCAACGTGATCGCGGGGGACCTTCCCGCCCGCGGCTGGGCGCGACCCGCATGAGGAAGGCCAGCTCTGTCCCACCGTCCAGCGCATCCTGGCCACCCACCGGCGTGACCAGCTGCTACTGCCGCGCCGCTGGCGGTAGCCCCACGGCGCCGACATCAGCGTGCGGCATGGGCCAGACATTTCGCCTGGACCTGGGCGAGGTGCCCGCCGACGCCGACTTACAGCGCGACGTCGAGTGCCTCGGGCGTGCCATCCGGCAGCGGGATCTGGCTCACGTCCACCCATCGGTCGTGGCCGTTGGGCTCAGCCAGTAGGAACCGCACTTCTCCCCGAGGGGTGAGCGTGTTCGGCAGGTCACGAGCCGCGGTGACGAGGGCGGCCGCCCGCGGCAGCGGCATGTCCGCGTCGGCCTCCGGTGGCAGATTGCGGGCAAGCAGGTGCACGGCGGCGGTGGCGATGTCGACGCCTCGCCGGCGGTGGTCGGCGGCCTGGCCGCGGACGAGGGGATGGTCGAGCAGGATGTGAGTGATCTCCGCATCAGCCAGTGCGTACTCCATGCTCAGCGGATGAAGGTCGACGGCGATCCGTTGCAGTACAGCGTGCTCGGCGTCCTCCGGCGTGAACTCCTGACGGCGATGACCGGGCCGTTCTCCACCGCAGCGATGAGGGGGAACTGCTCGGCGGTCACGTCGATGAGATGTCCATGGGCAGGCAGCCAGACGACAGCGTGCCCGTGAACTCTGTCGCCTTCCCACTCTGGAAGGAGCGCGCCATATCGGCCGACCGCGCCGGTGCGCACGTTCACCACAGTCACCGCGGCAGAGCGTACATATGCGGGTACGCCCAGCTGGGCGTAGGCGTGGACGAGCGCGGCGCAGTCATCGACGCAGCTTTCGACGGGCGCTCCCAAAGCTGCGGCGACTGCGGACAGGAACAGTGCGGGCGTACCGGTCACCAGGAGCGGGTCGGAGGCCGGCACGCGCGTAAGGTGTTCCCCTAGACGTGCGCGTGCCCGCTGCTCGACGTGCTCAGGGCCACTGATCGCCCGGCGGGCAGGATTGCCCGACAACCCGGGCCGTTCCCGCGTGCGACGAGCGGCACGACGTCGCGATTTCGGCACATGCCTACGTTACGCCACCACGCCAACACGGAACGGAGAATCGGCGAGCTCGCGGCTCGCGCTCGGCCAGCGTGGCCTGGTGCTCGGCGGCGCCGAAGCTCGGCCGCCGGTACGAAGCTCGAAGCGGGGGAATTGGTGAAGCACGCTGGCGTGTGGCGGATCTTCGCCCCGGCGTGCTGACTGGTACCGGCGCTGAGTCGCCGCGGTGCGCGGTCGGCCGGGCGCCGGGTCGTGCGCTCACGGTAGCCGG
The DNA here is from genome assembly GCF_900099965.1 of Nonomuraea jiangxiensis. GTDB lineage: Bacteria > Actinomycetota > Actinomycetes > Streptosporangiales > Streptosporangiaceae > Nonomuraea > Nonomuraea jiangxiensis. The sequence continues at coordinate 22,770 of NZ_FNDJ01000053.1, forward strand.
GTGTCTGCCCGGGGGACGAAGTGCGGTTCCTGAGCCGTCCCCACGTTGAGGTCGGCGGGGCCAGGGTCCGTTCTTGTACAAGCTGGCGAGAATGAAAGCTTCTTCCCTCGACGACCTGCCAGCCGATATCCGGGATGGCCCCGCTCGCCGCGCTCATCGAGCGGTGAGCGAGGCCGGCGTCACGTGGGGGCAGCTCCTCCCGGTGTTGCGATCGGCGATCGCCGTGCTGCACAGCACCGGCACGGTTGTTGCAGGAACGGCCGTGCGTCGGCTCCTGGTGCGCTTGGCCGTAAACGTTTGGGGCGATTGGGACGTCTGTTCACCAGGAGGTGTTGTGGAAGTTCTGAACGGCCTCGAGGAGGACGTGGCGCTGGAGCTGCTTCTCGTTGAGGCGCTGCACAAGGAAGCGGAGCGGCCGGTCATGACGATCATCCCGCGTTTGCCGCCACATGGCTGGTCGAAATAGTCGGGGGCAGTCCGCGGCATGGATTGCGCGTGACCATGAAACAGCATGCCTGGCTCATGGAAGGCGCCGAGCGCAGGCGTGCCCAGCTTGATCTGGCACACTCACCCAATGCCCTCCGATACCCCGAGTTCCTGCAACTCATGAGCCCGGATACTGCCGCCCCGGAGCTCCGTGTGGAGCTGGTCGCCTGCTGGACGGCGGTGGCCAACACCGGAGGCGCCGTGGGGTTCGCCTTTCCGCCCGTCAGCGAGCGAGAAGTCGCCCCGGCGGCCGGAGAAGACGCGCCGCGCGGCCGTGGACAAACTGGCCACCCCCGACCCGGTGCCCCTGCCGGGCGCCGCGCGCCGCAGCCGCTCGGCCACGACACCATCGGCATCGAGCTGGAACCGGGCCCGCCCATCACCGTCATGTGGTCGGAGGACGCGCGCCTTGTCACGCTCCCCGGAGAGCTGGCGCGGGTGAGCACCGCGACCGCGCGCCGCGCGGTGCTGGAGTACGTCACCACCGGCAAGCGCCCCACCTGCGTCGAGTGGGCTCCGGAGCCCGATCTCGACGAAGTAGAACGGCCAGATGTTGTGATCTATAGTGTGCGTGACGCTGGCTGAAGCATGACAAATCAGCCGTGGCGGCCCGGATGGGGTCCCCGGCCTGGATGATCCCAGCGGCCTTCATCCGGCCACTGCCAGCACGCAGACTTTCCGATTTGGCCTGCAGGCGCTTGCGCACCACGGTGCCCGGCCGCGTACTCATGCCCTGCGGCCGGACTCCGTCGGCGGCCAGGGCGATCGGGTACTGGAGGCGAGCTGTGGCACTCAAGCTTCGTTGACACTACTCAAACTTCGTTGCGATAGGACAGTTTCAGGGGTTTCCCGAATCTAGTTTGTCCTGGTTTGGGATCCGAGAGTCGGCGAGATGAGTGGGCTCGGATGCTGTCACGCGGTCGTGTGGGCGTGGTGAATGGCCTGGTGGGCATGGCGCAGCCCTCGGCCGGGAAGGTGTTGGATTTCCGGGCCGAGGCGCTTCTAACCCTCGGGGCTGCTCGTGAGGTGCGCGAGGGTGAGCCTGTTACAGGCCTCGACCCGCGCGTCCTCAAGCATGAAGCTGAACCTGCGCCCGCCGGGCGGTCTCAGTCACTCCCAGGTGCTTCGTTGGTCCAGCCCAGCCGCTGGACCACGTACGAATCGAACATTCCGCGGTCATCAAGGCCACTCGCCTTGCCATTCGCTGGGACCTGTTCATCCTGGAGGGCAAGCAGGTCGCCGCTGTCGCGGTCGATGACGATCTGCCCGAGCGTATGTAGGCCGCCGTACATCAGCGCGACTCCGGTGCGGCCGTCGGGGTCGGTGACGCCGACGGCCACCCGTGTGCCCGGCAGATCGGCGAGCATCCGGTAAAGCGCCGCCCTCGTGCCCGGGGTGCTCTCGGCATCGAGGAAGCCACCGAGCGGGACCACGAGGCTCCGGACCCCCTCAGGCCCACCCCGGCCGCCTGAGCGCGCGACTCGGCGGGTCAGGGGATGTCCGCCAGGCGGACCTCGCCGACCGCCCCGGCCAGAGGAACCGGTAGCCCCTCTGCCGGTCGGCGACCGTTTTGGCCTCGCCCAGCGCCCGCACCAGGCGATGCAAGCGCGGGTAGGGCGAGGCGAGGGACTTATCGCGGAAGAACTCGCTGCGCAGCATGTCGAACACGTTGGCCGCGAGGTTGGCGCCCGCCCACCGGTAGGCGTCCTCGTTCGCGGTGATCGTGACGTTGCGCCAGGCCTCGCGCAGATGCTCCGGCGCCGGGTGATAGCGCACCCGGTGATCGCTACGGGCGACCTCGGCCGACGCGGGGCCCAAGCTGGTCCCGCCGAGTTTGACCATGAGCGGGACGGTGGCCGCCTCGGTGTCGGGAACCTCGCGGTACTGCTGCAGCGTCGGGTCCAGCAGGCGATCGGCCGCGGGGACGATCAGCACGGCGTGCCCGTTGAAGGTGCCGTCCGGGTTGTAGTAAGGGCCGTCGCCGCCGTACCGGGTGTGCGTGCCGTTCCCCTCCAGGTCCAGGATCACCGCCTCCACCCGCGAGTCGATGCCGTACTCGACCAGCGCGTGCGTTGTCATCGCTGTCCAGCCCGATGACGATCTCGAGGAGTGCTTCGTCAGCGTGCGCTCCAGCGTGGTCATGACCACTGAGTACTACGGCACGACGATCGGCGAGTTCCGTACCCAGGGCCGCGATGTCCCGCGGCATGCTGTCGTTCATCGCTCGCTGATCATGCTTTGCTACTGGCCGACCTCGACCGTTCCGCCAGGCGGCTCCTCGTCCGCCGCCCCCATGGCCCCCGCCGTGTCATTCTCGACGAGCTCACCCTCCGGCTCAGGCGCTACAGGTAATGGTCGCCTGTGAAACAGGGAGCGGTGAACGGGCGAGGGAGGCTGGACTGCCTCTCATCGGCTGATGGACCCGTATCGTGGCTATGAGTCAGGTGTCGACGGCTTGTCCTGCGGCGCGGGCACGGTAGGTGTCTTCGATGGTGGCGCCGCTGTGCAGGCCCCAGCTGACGATCCGGGCCGGGCGCAGCAGGATCAGCGGTCGGTCGCCGTCGATCGCCTCGGCGTCGCCGCGGATCTCCACACCGCGCGGCCGCCACGGCGGCAGCACGTCGTCGATGACCAGCGCGGCGCGGCCGTCGCGTGCGACGTCGCGGAACTTCCTGGAGCGGACGAGGTTGCGCCCGCCGATCTCGACCAGCGTGCCGGTCTCGTCGAGGGACCAGCCGACGGGTACGACGTGCGGCAAGCCGTCGGCGCCGACGGTGGCCAAGCGCCCCAGCAGCCGCTCGCCGCGCAGGTAGGCCAGCTCGCGTTCGCTGAAGATACTCATGCCGTCACCGTTCGCACGGCGCGCACGGCATACGGTGAGACCGCGACCCCAACCACCGCCACCCCTCCCGCCAGCCAGAACAGCGCGGTGAAGGCCGAGTCGGGCACGGCCCCGGCGCGCCCGCCGCTGCCGGAGGCGATCACGGCGGCGGCGAGCTGGCTGCCGACGACGCCGCCGACGGTGCGGGCGATGTTGTTGAGCCCGTTCGCGGTGCCGGTCCTGGCCGGCGGCACGATGTCGGCGATCAGCTTCGGCAGCGCCCCCATGACGAGGCCGGACCCGGCGCCGACCATTCCGTAGAACACTAGGTGATGCCAGTACGCGCCGTGCGCCATGGCGATCAGCGCCGATCCCCCGGCTATCGCCAGGAACCCGATCGCCAGCGGCCAGCGGGAGCCGATCGCCTGCGAGATCCGGCCGATCGCGATGCCCGCTGGGATGATGGCCAGCATGCCGGGCAGCATCAGCAGGCCGGCGACCGTGACCGAGGCGCCGAAGCCGGCGCCGTCAGGGCCGGGCCGTTGCTGGGCGAACAGCGGGATCGCCACGTAGAAGAAGTACGATCCCGCGCCGAACACCAGCGCGGCCAGATGCGTGGCCAGCATCGGCCGGTCGGCCAGCTCCGCGACGTCGATGAGGGCGTCACTCCTGCGCCGCTCCAGGGCCAGCAGTCCGGCGGCGAGCAGCACCCCGAGCGCGAACAAGCCGAGCACCGGCGCCGAGTACCACCCCCACGAGGGGCCCTGGGTGAGGGCGAGCAGCACCGCGACGAGGCTGAGGCCGAGCAGCACAGAGCCGGGCACGTCGAGCCCGCCGGAGGCCGCGCGCTCGCCGCGGGACACCCATCGCGCGACCATGCCGAGGCTGATCAGCGCCAGCAGCGCGCCGAGGACGAACAGGTGGCGCCACGACAGCCGGTCGGCGAGCAGCCCGCCGACTACCAGCCCGGCTCCGGCCCCCGCGCCGACGATGCCGGACACCAGGCCCATCGCGGACGCCAGCCGTTCTCTGGGCAGCGCCTCGCGAAGGATCGCCATCGACAGCGGCACCACCGCCAGCGCCGCGCCCTGCACGACTCGGGCGGCGATGAGCTGGGCGATGTCCTGAGCGAGCGCGGCTCCGGCCATGCCGACGGCGTACGCGGCGAGCACTCCGACCATGACGCGGCGCTTGCCGTACAGGTCGCCGAGCCGTCCGAGCAGTGGCGTGAGCACCGCGCTGGACAGCAGGAACGCGCTGAGGATCCAGGCCGACCAGGCCGGTGTGGTGTGCAACTCGCGGGTGAGCAGGCCGAGCGCGGGCACCACGACCGTCTGCATCAGGGAGTAGCCGAAGACCGTCGTGACGAGCGCCGTCACGATCTGCCGGGGGGATGCGGGCATGGCCTCATCTCCAGATTTGATTCGTTCTACGAACAGTTCGTAATGCTAACAACATAGTTTGTGACACGAACTGTTCGCAACTACACTCAGCGGCAGGAGGTGCGGATGAAGAGCGCGATAGACGCCGGGCTCGGCTTCGCCGCGGCGCTGGTGCGGATGTCGCACCTGGTGCAGCACGTCTTCGCCGACGTCAGCCGCGAGCGCGACGTCACCCCACAGCAGGCACAACTGCTGTGCGTGCTGACGAGCGGCGACGGGATCGGGATGACGGACCTCAGCAGGCTCCTGCACCTGGAGAAGCCGAGCCTGACCGGGCTGGTGGACCGGGCGGAGCGGCGCGGGCTGGTCTGCCGCGTGCGCGACGGCGCCGACCGGCGCGCGTGCCGGGTCGAGCTGACGCCCGAGGGCGAGGTCCTCGCCGTGCGGGTGCACGGGGAGATCGTCAGCAGGCTGGAGGAGCTGGCCGCGGACCTGCCGGGCGAGGACCTGCTGCGGGTCGCCGGCACGTTGACCACCCTGCTCGCGCAGACCCACTAGACGGCGACCTTACACGCGTCCCGCGCTGTGTAGCGTGACCCGCGCCAGCGCGTGACCTGCTTTGCCGCCGGCTTGCAAGCTCTGCCGTCGAGGCGGCCGCGGGTGCGTGGCGGCCCGGCAGCACCTACGATGCCTGCAGCCGGCGAGCCGGTCCAGGGAGGGGAGGTCTTCGTCCAGGTCGTCGGGCGGGGATCACCCACCAGTCGATGGGCGAACTCCTCGCCCATCCAAGCCACCGGCTACCTCGAACGCCGCCCCGACCCCCTGACGCGGGCCCACCTGGTCTGCCTCACCGCCGCGCAGATCTGGCCTGCCTGGCTCTGCGCCAGACCAGGGACATCGAAGCCAGTGGGCCGACCACTGGCTCGCGGCGTGCCTGCACGTGTTCCCGCCCTGGCCTTCCCGCCCTGGCCGCGTCCTTGCGCCAGAGGCAGGCCACGCCTCAGCACAGGCAGACACGCGTGAGTACGAGGAACATGGTGGTGGCGGCGATGGGCGGCGTCGGCGTGGGTGACGACGGCGCCCCTGCGGTAGGAGATCTGCGGGGTGAGGCGGGATTGAGTCCATCCCGCGCCTGCTTGTACCGAGGCGCGCATCGTCGCAGCTGCGGCGACCAGGGCGAGGCTCGGTAGCGCGGCCTGGACCCGGTCGAGGGTGGGTCCGGCGGTGAACAGCGCGGTGAGGACGCCTGTGGTGGCGAGCAGCCAGAAGGCGGTGAAGATTCCGCCGAGCAGGTTGAGGATGACCGCGCACAGGATGTCGCGGGGGCCGGCCCGCCAGGCGACGTCCATGGCCTGGCGGGCGAGGGGGGCAGGCGTCTGGTGATCGTGAGGAAGCGAACTTCGGCCATCTTGTCGGCGTGGCCGTACCAGTCGGAGATCGTGATCTCGCCATGTCGAGGGCATCATCTGCCATAGCGGAGAGTATTACGGCGACCACTGACAGTTTCGTTCTGGGCGGTGGCACCGAGGCGCTGAAGGTGAGAAGGTGTTGAAGTCCCGTCGGGCATCGACGGGATCTCCGCCCTCGGTGCGGGCGAGCCACTCCCTCCAACGGTCAGGCGATCGCGGCCACGGTTAGGATCGACGAGCTCACCACCCTGCTGGAGATCCGCAGGGACGAGCTGACCAACGCCCACAGCGTCCATCGCCGCCGTGCTCGGCCCACGCGCGCAGGGCCCGCGGCGCTTCGCGGGCGGTCAGCAGGCCGGGCCGGATCGCTTGACCGGGCCGTGCGGCACGCGGCTGACCCAATTAACTGACACGCAGCAGGAGACAGGGGCGGCCAGCGTGTCTTGTCGATGGCGGGGCGTGGATGGGCTCTGATCGGTAGGGTGCCTGCAATTGGCGAGCACGGAGGGGTTGGAGGTTCACCAGATCTCTCTCAGCAGCGGAAGGTGTCCGATGCCCGGCAGGCAGCATGACCCCCGGCTGGTTGTTCGAGACCTTGTGCAGGCCGTCGTGCCGTATGACGAGCGAGAGTCCGCCGACCAGCAATGGGTGCTTGATTGGATCGATGCCGGGCACCCGCTGTTCCGCACGGCCAAGCCGGCGACGCCGCACCGTCATCTCGCGGTCTATGCCGCGCTCTTGGACGAGGCGGCCCGAACACTCATGCTCGTGGACCATGCGAAGGCGAAGGCCTGGCTCCTGCCGGGCGGGCACGTCGATCCTCAAGAAAATCCGCAGGTGACGGTCGTCCGGGAGTTGGACGAGGAGCTGAAGATCGCCCCGCCCTTCCACCTGCGGCTCGGCTCGGCTCCGTTCTTCCTGACAGTGACCGAGACCCGGCCGCCGCATTCGCACACCGATGTGACGCTGTGGTTCGTCTTCTCGGCCAGTCAGCAGCAGGAGATCGTCCCCGACCTGGCGGAATTCTCGGTGTGCCGATGGTTCGCCCTGAACGATACGGCAGCTTGGGTCGGTGAGTTCGATCCGCAGATGTTCCGATTCATGGCCAAGCTCACCAGCGCGCTGGAACTGGCTCCCGTCGGCTAGCTGGGCTGGTCCGGCTGGAGGTCGCCCAGCGTCGGCAGTCGGCCGTGCGGGGTTCGGCTGCACCTCAGGCTGCCCGCCCGGCAGGCGAACGCCGCTGCTTGCTGACCGGCTATCCCTTGGCTCAGCGCGTGGATCAACGCGGCGCTGAAGGCTGATCCGCCCCCCGGTACCTGCTGGACGGCGACAGGCAGGGCCGAGACCGTGAAGTGGTCGCCGGTGTGGGCGTTGCCGATCGCGCCGTTGCGTCCGATGGTGGATCGCAGGCGCGGCTGGCCGCTGCGAGGCCATATCGGGTCATATGCGATGATCTATCCGACCCGCGGGTATATCGCTCTCACCAGCATCCCTGGCGGGCGATCCGTCCCGTTCATCGGCCAAGGAGCACGGGCAGTGTCGGAGCAAGATCATGAAAAGGCGGTGGCCACGGCCGTCAAGGCGCTGGCACAACGCTTGCAGCACGCGATCTATCCACAGGGAAGCCGGCTGCCAGAGGTCGGTGACCTCGCCGACGACCTGGGCGTGACCCATCTGGCGATCAAGCAAGCGCTATCGCGCCTGGAGCGTAACGGGGTGCTCAGTCGGACGGCGAGGACCTCTTCGTGCCGGTCCACGTGGATCAGCCACTCCCCGAGGGCTGGGTCAGCCGCCACTATCGCGCCAGGATCGAGCAGTCAGAAGCCGAAAGCCAGGCACTGTGGCAGGAGTGGGCCAACAACGACCGCGAGATCGTCATCACAGCTCGCGACCTGGCAGCGCGCTACCCCGATGCGGTGTTGCACTTGCAGTGAGCAGGACCGCTGACCTTCTATCACGCACTGGAGCCCGAACCGTACACGAGGACCAGGGGCGAGCAGGACGGTTGTCGGCCGGCGGGAAGGGCGATGAGCTGCCAGTCGTGGCCGGTGGCGGCGAACGGGTACCACCAGCCGTCATGTCCGTGGCGGATCTCAATGTCGGCGGTGGGGTCCTTGACGCGGTTGTCGGCGGTGGTCACCGGCGCGGCCGAGTCCAGGCGCAGCGGGTTGATGGCCGCGGCGGCCTGCTGGAGGACCTCGGGGTCGTCTGGGTAGAGGTGAATCTCGGGCCGTCTCATGCTGGCGTGGTCGGCAGCCGGCCGGTCACGCACGGCATCGGCAACGGGCTGTCCTTCCCACGCCTCAACATCGCCGCCGTCGTCGGCCTGCCCGCGCGGCCTGCCCCGGCCGACATCACCACGCGCATGTGACAGCGGGCCGCATCCCGGGCAAACTCCACGCCGGGCTTGTCCCGGGGCCGACGCCATAGCCTTGGCGCTGGCCGAGGTCCCCGACGGTGTGGACAGCGCCGCCGATGCCGAAGCCCTGACCGAGCAGGTACTGCGCGACAGCGGCGCGATCGAGCTGCCGACCCGGCAACACGACCACCTCTCCAACAGCCGACGATACCCGCCTGGCCGCGGAGACACGTGGCGCTGAGCTCGACGGCAGACGTGTCAGGCACTCCCGTCCGCCGCGGCCAGGCTGCTGAGATGCTTGCGGGAGCTCGGCCGCGCCGTCCAGCTTCTCACCGCCCGCTACGCCACCGGCCAGCTCCTCACCGCCCGCTACGCCACCGGCCAGGCCGCGCTCGACTGGCGGCGTTGTCTGCGGACGCTGCCGCTGGAGGAGGCCCTGCGAGCGGCCCTCGCTGACTCGGACCCGGGTCCGCAGATCACGCTGGCTGTGGTCGTGGTGGCCGCCGAGCATCACCGCATCGCCACCGCCGCCCTCGACAGCTTGCTGGCCGAGGCCGTGCGCCGCGCCCGCAAAGCCGACACCTCGTGGGACCTCCTCGGCCAGGCCGTCGGGATGACGCGTCAGGGCGCCGCCCAGCTGTCCGGCCGCTTGCGGCAACGCACCACCTGACCCGAGTCCGACCCGTGTCACACCCCACCAGCACCCGCGGATCGATGTCAGCACGAACGCCCCCATCGCAGAATCCAGTACTCCGCATCTGCCGGCAACGCCTGCCATGGTTGAGTGCTCGGCCGCCCACCCGCATCATGTCAACAAGTCGTTGACAAGTGCAACCACGGGCCTGTATCGGCTGCTCACCACGCTGACCGACCACCGCGCGGATCCCGCCGCCGCGCTCGTTCAGCTCTATCACGAACGCTGGGAGATCGAGTCGGCCTTCTTCGCGCTGCGCCACACGCTCCTTCGCTGCCGGGTGCCGCGCTCCAAGGATCCGGTCGGCATCGAGCAGGGAGGTATGGGCCCTGCTTACGCTCTACCAGGCGCTCCGGCACGCCATGGTCACCGCCGTGGAGACGCGCTCCGGTGCTGATCCCGACCGTGCGTCCTTCACCATCGCGCTCGAAGCCGCCCGGGTCACTGTCATCACCGCTACCGACATCGTCATGCCCGTCACAGGCGGCAAAGGCGGCTCGATCGGGCACATTGCCACAGCCGTCCTGGCCGACCTACCCCCACCACGACGAGCGCGCTTCAGCGCCCGGATCGTCAAAGCCAGCGTTTCCCGCTACGGCACATGGAACCGCCGAGCTGACGACAACAGGCCAGCGACCAGCACTGACATCGCCTCCGTGGAAGTCGCCATCCAGCAGCCCAAGCCCCCGGCTGACCCGCCGAAGAAGCCCCAGCCCGCCTCACCAGTTCAGCGGCACCGCCAATCCCGACCTACCGACCAGGCCAAAGGCGCCACACCCACTCAAAGCCGCTGGCAGAAAGCCCAGGCCATCCTGCAGCAGACTCCAGAACGCCCACGACGAGCCCAGGACATCGCCGCCGCCCTCGGCATCACCGGTAAGCAGAGCCTCCACAGCTTCTACGTCCAGATGTCCGCCTGGGCCCGTCGGGGCAGACTCACCAAGACCGCTCCGGGCATCTACCGGATCGCGCACTCAACCGCTCTGGACACGGCCCCATGATCGTTGCCTTCGCGGCATTGGGTGGTCGCCTATGAAACGCCAAGACAGACACGCCGACGCCCGTCAGGCGATCTTCTCTAGTAATCGAGGGGTTTGCTGGAAAGGACGTCCCTGGTTCCTTGGGAGCTGTCAGCAGTTGCTCCAGTCCAGCCCTGGGGGTTCGGGCGGCGGCTGCCGGGCTGTGTCCAGGCGTTGCAGGGGGTGGCAACGCTTGCGGCCGTTGCAGAAAAACGCAACACCGCGGCGGTATGGCCTTATGGGGTCATCAAGCCCATCACCGATGATGAGGAGAGCCCCGACCATGGCCCGACAGGCCCCCAACCCCGACCGTCTGCCCGAGCCGCTGCTGTCGCTGCGAGCGGCGGTCATCCTTGCTCTCGCCCTCGCCGCCGGAGTCGTCGTGGGGGCCCTCACCCTGTGGACCGGTGCGGTCCCGCCGGCCGCGGTACTGACCGGGATGGCCGCGTTCGGCGGGACGGCCCGCGGCCTCCACGACGTCATCGGCAAACGGTGAGCGTCCTCGACATCCGGGCGGATCCGGGCGCTCATGGAGATGATGGACATGTGGCTGACATCGAACGCAGCACCCGGCACGTCCTCGTGGAAGAGCGGACCGAGGTCGTCCTGTTCGCGGCTGAGTTGAAGCGGTTGTTCGATACCGTCGGTCTCACCCTCGGCCAGTTCTGCGCTACCAGCCAGGGGATCATCGACAAAGGCAGCCTGTCCCGCTACCTCAACGGCAAGCGCGTCCCCCGCGAGCGGTGGCTCCTGGACCGGCTGTTCGCCCTGCGGGTCAAGGCCGGCACCCCGCTCACCGAGGAGGCCCAGGGCCATCTGGTCGACCTCCAGCTGGCCGCGCTCCAAGTCGCCCACCCTCACGACTACAAGGTTCGTCGCGTCACCGACGAACTCGACATCGCACTCACCGCCCGCCGTGAGAGCGAACGCCACGTCAACCGACTGGAAACCGAACTCACCGGCCGCGAACGACAGCTCGCCGATCTCACTGCCGACAACGCCCGAATGCGTACCGACTGGGACGCCGACCGCGACCGGCTGAACCGCGAGATCGCCGACCTCACCAGCCAGCTGAACCTCGCCCACGAGCGCCGCGCTGCCGCCGAAACCCGCTGCGCGGACCTAGAAGCCCTACTCGACCGCCTCCAATCAGGCGCGGCCGCCCGACTCCCTTCACCGTCTGGAGCCGAGTCCCGCGGCTCCAGAGACACAGCTGCGATACGAGTGATGATTTGCGACAACCCTGGGCCCTACCGCGACGGGTTGAAAATGCTCCTGGAGACGGAGGGCGTCCATGTCACCGGTGTGGCGAAAGACTTCGAGCAGCTTCGCCATTTGATGCGAGAGTCGCTGCCGGACGCCGTGGTTGTCGGCGTCCCCACGTCACCCACCCACATCGATGAGGGCATCGTCGGCACCGTTGACCTCCGTCAGCGTTATCCGAACTTGGGTGTGCTCGTCCTGGCGGCCTTTGGCGAAGCCGCGTACGCCGAACGCCTTGTGCAGATCGGCAACGGCGTCGGCTACCTCGTGAGGGACACTAACAATCTGGAGACCATCCTGGCTGCCCTCCACGGGGTCGTCGCCGGCGAGATCGTCATGGACCCGCATCTCGTCAAGCAGCTGCTCACTCGCGGGCAGACGCAGGACAAGATCAACCGACTCACACCCCGGCAGCGGGAAGCCCTCATGCTGATGGCCGAAGGGCTATCCAACAGCGGCATCGCGCGACGCATGCATATCTCTGAGAAGACCGTCGACGGTTACATCACCGCGATTCTCGCCCGGCTCGATCTGAAGGACACCCCCGAGAGCAGCCGCCGAGTTGCTGCTGTCTTGACCGCGCTCCAGGCCGGCTACCTCTCCTCTCCCCAACAAGGTGCCCCGGTCCGTCCCAACCCGGCTCTCCCAGCATGACAAGGGCCACCGCCAAGGATTCGTAGGCCGATCCAGCGACCCACCCACATCAGAACTGACCAGTGGCTGTTCGACTGCTGCAACCACCCTGAGGCTCCCGGCTCTGATTTTGCCGGTGATCAGTAGCAGCGTTTGCCGGTCAGTTCGGACAGCGCTCGGAGGTTGATCGGGCCGGAAATGTCGGTGAGAAGTAGCAGCGTCCGGAGGTGCAGACCTCTACCCCTTCGCGATCAAACAGTCACCGCTGAGGAAGAGGTCGACGGCTTGGGGGAGGGTGCATGGACGGACTCAGGCATGCAGGGTGGGCCGGTAGATGAGCTCTTGGGTGTGGCCGTCGAGCGTCCGGCTCTCGATCAGCTCAAGGTCGAAGTCGGCCGCGCCCTGGAAGATCGGGTCTACTCCGGTCTGACCGGTGATCACAGGGAAGACGGTCACCTGGACGAGGTCGACCAGGCCGGCGGCCATCAGCGCCCGGTTCAGCGACAGGCTGCCGTGCGAGCGCAACGGCACCTCGGACTTCTCCTTGAGCCGGGCGACGACGTCAACGACATCGCCGCTCACGAGGGTCGCGTTCGGCCAGTCGAGCGGTCCCTGCAGCGTGCTCGACACCACCGTTGCCGGCAGGTTCATCATCCGGGTGGCCCATGGGTCACCCCCCCTGGACTCCTCGGTGCTCGCGGCCAGCAACTGCACGTGCGCCCGATAGGTGTTGGCGCCGAAGACCATCCGCTGCTCTTGCTCGTACAGGGCGAGGCGGCGGTCGAGGAATTCGGGGCCTTGCTTGCCCCAGTATCCGCCCCAGTCGCCGCTGCTGTTGTAGGAGCCGAAGCCGTCGAGGGTGGTGAAGACGTCGAAAGTGTAGGTGGCGGCCATGATGTTCTCCTCTAATGATCAGGTGTGAAGAAACAGACTGGCAACGACGTGTCGCCCTGACTGGTTGTCTGGGAACTCGACGCGCGGAGCGACGTGGGGAACGGGGCTGGCCGAACGACTGGTCGGTCGGCGGCATCACCTGCTGGAGACGAGTTCGGCCAGGTGGTGCAGCGAGTTGATGAGATGGTCGGGGCCGAAGGGCGGGAACTGGATGTATTCGCGGCGGAACTGCGGCACCGCCGACCAGTCGTAGGTGAGCGTGACCTCGGTCTGGGACGGGCCGAGCGGTGCGAGGTCATAGCGCCAGAGCCAGCCGCCGAGCTCCAGCTGGCCGTCGTCCTTCTCCACCCCGGTCAGCCAGCCGATGGCGTGCGGTGCCTGGAACACCTCGACCTTGTTGACCACGCGGTAGTCACCGTCCGGATGGTCGGCGTGGTGCATGTCCATCCGGAAGATCTGCCCTGCCTCGGTGAGCGGCGCCTGGTTGACGGCTTCCTGCACCCAGCCCGTGCCGTCGATCGCCGCATGGCTGGTCGGGTCCGCCAGCACTGCGAACACCCTCGCGGCGGGTACGGCGAAAGTCAGGGTGGCGCTCACGCTCTCCCGCTCCATGGTGTGGACGTTCGTGGTCATCTCATGCTCCTTGCCGGGCTCGTCGTGTCTGCAGGAAGGTTCGTTCGGTGTCGTTGGTGGCCAGGGTGATGGCCTCGTCGTAGGCGGCGACCGCCTCGGCGGTACGGCCCAGACGGGCCAGCAGGTCGGCGCGGGTGGCGGGCAGCAGGTGGTAGCCCGGCAGGTCCAGATCCTCGATGGCGGCCAGAGCCGTCGCCGGTCCGTGTACCTCGGCGACGGCGACCGCGCGGTTGAGTGCCACGATCGGGGTCGGGGTGTGGTGCAGGAGCTGGTCGTACAGCGCGAGCACCTGAGCCCAGTCGGTCGCCGGCCCGTCGGTGTGCACGGCGTTGATTGCGGCCTGCAACTGGTACGGTCCCGGCTGGTTGCGGCGCAGGCAGCGGCGTACCAGCTCGTGTCCCTCGGCGATCAGCTCGCGGTTCCACAGCGACCTGTCCTGCTCGGCGAGCACCACCAGCTCGCCCGAAGGTCCCACCCGCGCGGGCCGGCGGGCCTCGGTGAGCAGGAGCAGCGCCAGCAGCCCGATCACCTCCGGCTCATCAGGCATCAGCTCGGCGAGCGCCCTGGTCAGGCGGACCGCCTCCAGGCACAGGTCGGTCCGCAGCAGGTGCCCGGACGTCGAGGTGTATCCCTCGTTGAAGACCAGGTAGAGCACGGTGAGCACCGATGCCAGCCGGTCGGGGAGTTCGGCGGCGCCGGGCACCCGGTAGGGGATGCCGGCGTCGCGGATCTTCTTCTTCGCGCGGACGATCCGCTGGGCGACGGTCGCTTCGGGCACCAGGTAGGCCCGGGCGATCTCGGCCACCTCCAGCCCGCCGAGCAGGCGCAGGGTGAGTGCGGTCTGTGCCGGCGGCGACAGCGCCGGGTGGCAGCAGGTGAAGATCATGCGGAGCTGGTCGTCGCGCACCGGTCCCATCTCCTGTGGTTCGTCGACGTGGTGCAGCAGTAGCGCCTGGGCGTGGCGGGCCTCGCGGGTGGATTCCCGGCGCAGCCGGTCGATCGCCCGGTTGCGGGCGGTGGTCACGATCCACGCGCCGGGATTGGGCGGCGGCTGCTCGTCCCACTTCTGGACGGCCACCGTGAACGCGTCCTGCACGAACTCCTCGGCCAGTCCGATGTCACCGAGCAGGCGCGTCAGCGTGGCCACGCATCGGCTGTATTCGGCCCGGTAGATGCCGTCAAGATCCACCGGTGCTCACGTCCACTGCGCGTCTTCGAACGGGCGCACCTCAATCGGGGACCCGCAGGCCAGCGCGCACCTCTCGCCCCAGGCCAGCGCTTGGTCCAGGTCGTCGCACTGGATCACCCAGAACCCGCCGAGCTGTTCCTTGGTCTCGGCGAAGGGGCCGTCGGTCATCGTGGTCACGCCGTTGCCGGGGCGTACGACGGTGGTGGCGTGCGAGCCCAGCAGGCCGCCGACGAACACCCAGCAACCGGCGGACTGCATGTCGGCGGTCACCTGGCCGGTCCGGGCCTGCTGCTCCCGCAGATCCTCCTCGGACGGCCACGGTGCGCTCTCGTCGTACTGGACGGCCAGCAGGTACTTCTTCACGGGCGAACTCCTTGCGAAAAGCGGGTCAGGCGGACAGGCGGCGGGCGATGGCCGGGATGACGATCGAGGCGGCGACCACGTGGGTCACCATCAGCAGCACCTTCGTGGCCACCGACGCGCCCACCAGCGCATCCGGTACCAGGGACAACGCGGTGAGCGCAAGCGTGGCGCGGACGAACGTCGTGCGCGGCCGGCGAGCCCAGCGAGCCAACCCTACGGCCAGCACCAGGCCCGCCACGGAGAAGATGACGGTCAGCATGGCGAACCCGGACGCCGGGATCGGCGCGCCGCCGACAACGAGGCTGATCCCGGCGAACTCACCCGCTGTGGCGACGGCCGCGGTCGCCGCGCCTGCGACCATCGCGGCGGTCAAGCCGCCGATGATCAGCGGCTTGGCGGGAGCGGTGGTGGTGATGACGGACATTGCAGACCTCCGGTGAGTGGTGACCGGCTCCTTGCCGGCCTCTCACCCTGGCTACGAACGGGCTCGACGCCACTCGACATCACCGCAGAAAAAAATCTGAAGACCTATTCACTCCGACCGCGTCAGAGGCATCAAGGCCTACTCGCCACGAGCGATCCGACGGCATCCGCCAACCACGGCATCACCGGCGTGATCCCACCCCGCGAAGCACATCACTGCTCTCGCTGCAGGCCCTCGGGGCGCTGTTACTTCTCGGCGACATCGTCTTCAAGCGGAAAAGATCGCTGTTGCAGCAGACCGTCAAACGCTGTCACTTGTCACCGACAGAACCACGGCTCGGTAGTCGTGTGCACACGACTTCGGGAATCTGTGCACGCGACTGCGAAAAGCGACACAGTACCCGAGGCTGTACAAGCACTGGCGTTGGATCACCACCATGCCCGCCGTCTGGTGACCGGGGTGACAAGAGCCGTATAAATCGAGAGGTTTACCTACGGATCTGTGGGAGCCGGGAGGTGAGATCCCTCCCGGCTACCCGACCGCGTGCAGGTTGATCGTTTCCCAGCGCCGTCGGATGGACTTACAGGCTCTGGCTCACTCTCGATGATCAGCTGCTTAGGGTGGGCTCGGCGGAGAGCGTTCAGAATTGGACGTTGGTCATCGTGTACCACGTCGGAACGCATGCCAGCAGGGCCAGTGCGACGAGGACCGCGAACGACGTGAGTGCGCGTGAGGTGGTGAGGGGCGCGGGTGCAATGGGCCGCGGCTTCCATCGTCCGACCGCGATGAACGCCGCGACGCCTCCCAGCAAGAGATTCGCGGGCACCAGTGCGTATTCGCTGCGCGTGATATGGAAACCAGCCGCGAGGATCATCGTCAGTGTCAGGCCGACGGCGGCGAGCGGCGTCAGCATCGGTTTGACTTTGGTCATCGCCGGCAGGATCAGGCCGACGCCGCCAAGTGTCTCACAGGCCCCGATGAAGACGATCAGGGGCTGCGGCACCGCGGCGTACCAGGCCACGGCCCGGGGCGCTGCCGCATACAGAGCCGCGTCGTACAACAGCACTTTGCCGAAACCGCTGCCGGCGAAGAAGAAGCCGAACAACGCTTGCAGTGACCAAAGTGCACCGTTGAGCGTGAACCTCATTCCACGCCTCTTAGGCTGCTGCTCAATGTCCTTGACGCCGAGCAGGTTGCCGCTGACATGCCTGTTCATGCTCTATCACTGCCTTTCTCATCGGACGAGGTGGCGCGGCGGCGTCGGGGTTCATCGGTCTTGAGGCAGCCCGAGGACGTTGCCGTCGGGGTCGGTGACGGTGGCCACGAGGCGGCCGCCGCCGACGTCGTGCGCGGCCTCCTTCACGGTGGCCCCCCGGCGATCACTTCGGCCAGCTTCGCTTCGATGTCCAGTACGTGCCAGTACGCCACCGGCGAGGTCATGCCCTGCGGCCCACCGCCAGGCACCAGCCCGATGTGCTGCCCCCCGACCTCGAAGCCGACGTAATAGGACGAGTCGGTCTGTGGCACGACACCGAGGAGGGCCGCGTACACCGCCTTGGCCTTGGCCAGATGGGACACGGGATGCAGCACGGTCTTGATTTCCTGGGAGGAAGAGCCGGTCATGGTCGCTCCTGTTGTCGTGGGTCGCATCGACCCGCTGTTCGCGTGTGCTCAGCTTTTCGCCCGGCCTGGCCGCTCCACATCCGTGGTGACCACGGATTGTCAGTACGGATGGATTACGGAGGGAATGCGGCAAACTTGGACGGTGGTGACAGGAGGGGAGATTTCGCCTCGGGAAGCCGAGGTGATGGAACTGGTCGGGGCCCATCTCAGCAACGCCGAGATCGCGGCACGGCTGTGCATCTCGGTGCGTACCGTGGAGAGCCATGTCTCCTCGCTGCTGCGCAAGCTGGAGGTGCCGGATCGGCGAGCGCTGGCCCGGCGTGCGCTCACGCCGGCCCGCCCGGCACCGGTTCTGCCGACCCCGCTGACCTCGTTCATCGGCCGGGTGAGCGAGCGGGCCGAGCTGACCGAGATGATCAAGGCGTACCGGTAGGTGACCGCGGTCGGCCCCGGCGGAGTGGGCAAGACCCGGCTGGCGTCGGCGGTGGCCGCGGAGGTGGCCGGCGAGTACGCCGACGGGGTGTGGTTCGTCGACCTGGTCCCGGTCACCGATCCGGGCCTGATCGCGGCGGCGGTCGCGGGGGCGCTCGGCTTCGGTGAGCAGCCCGGCCGCGACATGACCGAGTCCGTGGTCGCCGCGCTGGCCGACCGTCATGCGCTGCTGGTGCTGGACAACTGCGAGCACGTGGTGGACGGGGTAACGCTGTTTCTCGAGCGGCTGCTGGCGGCGTGCCCGCGGGTGACGGTGCTGGCAACCAGCAGGGCGCGGCTGATGGTGCCGTTCGAACGGGTGTATCCGGTCCCGCCGCTGTCGCTGGCCGTCGATGGCGAGTCGGACGCGGTCGCGTTGTTCATGGAACGGGCGGCGGCGGTTGGCTGGCCGCTGGATCCGCCGCTGCGCGACCAGGTGGCCGCGATCTGTGAGCGGTTGGACGGAATGGCGTTGGCGATCGAGCTGGCCGCCGCCCGCTCTCCCATGCTCGGGTTCGATGGCATTACCACCGCCCTGTCCCACCCGCTGCGGATGCTCACCGGCGGCTCCCGTGCCGATGACAGGCATCGCTCGGTGCGGGCGGCGCTGGACTGGAGCCATGCCCTGCTGGAGCCGGCCGACCGGGTGCTGCTGCGCCGGGTGTCGGTGTTCGTGGCCCCGTTCACCGCCGCGGCGGCGGCGGAGGTGACCGGGGACGAGGACGCGGAAGGCATGGTCGCCGACGGCCTGGCCCGGCTCGCCGAGCAGAGTCTGCTGACGGTGACGACATCCCTGGGCGGGACCGGGTACCGGGCGCTGGAGACCATCCGCACGACTACCAGCTCATCACTTGATCAACTCGGTCCCTCAGAAGGAGCCGCACCCATCCCAGAAGCCGTTCCCTGAATTATCGACGCCGGCGTTCCGGAACGCGTGTGTGGCCGGTTCGGCGCGGTCGTATCGCGCCGAACCGGCCCACTACTAGTAGGGCCGCTGGGGCTCTGCTTCCTTGACGGGAGTGCCGTCATCCAACCGCAAGCTGTCGCGAGGCGTGTTGCTGGCCGCCGGAGGGTTCGCCGGAGGCCGGAGCTTGTCCCGGAGGTTGTAACGGATCTCGTTGCCCTTGCGATCGCGAACGGGCTTGCCGTCCGGACCGACGACAGCAACCGAGTCGGGAATCTTGGCCGGGTCGACGGAGCCGTCGCTGTTGACCCACGGTGGGGGCGGCGGGGCGGGGTTTGGGTCAGCCTGTGCGGCCATGGTCAGGCCTAAGCCGCCCACTAGAGCACCGACGGCGACGGCTCCCGCCAGCCGCTTCCATGTTTTCCCTGTCATTGATTTCTCCCCATTTGTGAGGGTTATCCGGGCGTCATCAGGCCGGCAGGTAATGGCTTCCGGACCACAGCGGCCCACCGAGCCACTCGGTGCCGTTGAGCGTGAAGGCGGCGGTCATGGTCCCGTAGTAGCCGGGTCCGCAAAGCGGGTTGGCCCCAAAGTCCCAGGCGATGGCGAATGAGTGGGAGGTTTGCGGGTTGTAATGCCAGTCGGATACGCCGCAAATACGCCACTCGGTGCCGTTCCAGTAGTACCAGTCGTAGCGGAGCGCCATCCGTCCAGCGCCCTGGGTCGGTGTTGTGTCGCGGCAGTCGTAGGATCCCCACGGAGTCTGAAGCTGGTAATCCTGAGCGACATCGGATCTGGTGTATCCTCCTCCGCCGCCGTGGGAGACTTCGGCCCGCGCCCAGGTGCAGGGGCCGTCGCCGGCGTACACATGTCCATCGTCGTAGATCACGTCCGCGCTCGCCGGGGAGGAGAGCGCCAGCACCAGCAGGGACACGATCGCGGTGACGATGGCGCCCCTGCTCCACAGGGACTTGGCGCCCCCGGGTGGACGCATCCGCTGACGAGGCGGCGCGAATGGTTCACGTCCTGTCGTCATACTGATTCCTCTCAGTGGACGTTGTTTGTCCGGCTCGGTCGGCAACGTGCACGCTTAACCGTGATGGTGTGTCGGGCGGCGAATTGCCTAGAAATAGCGTTTGGTGGGTGTCAGGAGGTGACGTACTTCCCGTTTTCTCCCTGCCGGGGAGATGCACCCCGACTAAGGAACGACCTCCGCGTCGGGCGCCTGCCAGCGGGCGAGGTCCCGGTTGCGATGAGCCGATTGCCGCTGTACCGCTTGGCTGGTCTTCGGATGCGTTCTCGTTCGGTGTGCGCTCAGCGGAAGTCGAACTCGCTGGTGAAGGTGGCTGGACGTCGGCCATAATGATCCCTCGATCGGGTCCCAGGTGGAGTTCGACCTAGCCCTTATGGGTACCGATACTATCGATAGTCTAACTATCACCACAAGAGGGAGGCTACGCATGCGGGTCGGCGAACTGAGCAAGCGCTCGGGCGTGGCCATCGCGACGATCAAGTTTTACGTCCGGGAAGGACTCCTTCCCCCCGGCCTGCGCACCAAGGCGAACCAAGTCGACTACAGCGAGGCCCACCTTCGCCGCCTCCGGTTGGTGCGCGCCCTGCTCGACGTAGGCGAACTGTCAGTCGCCACCGCCAAAAGGATCATCGCCGCACTCGACGACCCCGACGAGTCCCCGCTTACGAGCATCGGCAGGGCCGCCTACGCCCTGGCCCGCGGCTTCCCGGCCGCGGTGCCGCCAGGCGCGGACGATAACGCGCGTGTCGGCGCACTAGACCTCGACACGGCGAGCGTGACCAGGGTCAACGACCTCCTCGACCGTTACGGCTGGACGGTCAGACCCGATAACCCGGCCCGGGCCCAGTTGGCCTCGGCCATCGCCGCGGTCCAGGCGCTCGACATGGGCGACGCCCTCGACCTGCTAGACCGCTATGCGCAGGCGGCACACTCCGTTGCCGAAGTCGACGTCGAGCTCGCCCTCTCACCTGCGACGCTGGAGGAGTCGACCGAACGGATGCTGGTCTGGACGGTGGTCGGAGACCGTGCCCTGAGCGCTCTGCGTCGGCTCGCCCAGGAGGCCGTCATCATCAAGCGGATGTGAGTCGGCCGTGCCCGATCGACCGATGGCACCGGAACCCCTGATCGAGAACACACTCCCGCCTCCACGTGGCGCGCACTCTCCCCGCGGCCGGTGACGATCTGCAGCAGGAGCATCCGCATCAACTGCGGATCATCCTGGCCGGGCAGCACGCGGGTCACCTCACCGGAGGTGATGGTGAGGGTGGTCGTGCTCGGCTCGCCGAGTGCGGGCAGGCAGGCGGAGATCTGCGCGAGGGCATGGTCGTCGACCTAGTGGGTCTCGTCGCTGATCAGCTGTTGGCGCGGCAGTCGGGTGCGCTGCCGCAGCCAGGTCGCCGGATGCGCGTCAGTGAGCGCGTCCCAAGGGGACGGGCCCAGGACCTGTGTCCCCTCCTGCCGGTGGTCGATCACGAAGGCCATCAGATCCGCCACGGACCTAAGAGCTGTTTCTTGGATCAGGTTCGGAGCCAGATGACCAACGCGGCCAGGGTGACGGTGCCAAGGAAGATGTAGGCGCGCTTGTCGTAACGCGTGGCCACGGCCCGGAAGTTCTTCAGCCGATTGATCGCCCGTTCGACGACGTTGCGCGCCTTGTAGCGTTCGGCGTCAAAGCCGGTGGGCCGACCCCCTGCCGAGCCGCGTCGGCGGCGGTGGGCGCGTTGATCGCGTGGTTCGGGGATGGTGTGGCGGATCTTGCGGCGGCGCAGGTGGACGCGGTTGGCGCGGGAGGAGTAGGCCTTGTCCGCGGCCAGGCTGTCGGGCCGGGTACGCGGACGTCCCGGCCCCAGCCGAGGCACCCGGATGGCGCCCAGCACTCGCCGGAACTGCGGGCTGTCGCCATACTGGCCCGGCGTCAGCACCAGCGACAACACCCGGCAGCGGCCATCCGCGGACAGATGGATCTTGGTGGTGAACCCGCCACGGGAACGGCCTAAGCACTCCCCAGTCTGACCACCTCCGCCAGCCGGGCGGCCAGCCTGGCCAGCACCGGATCGCCCCGCTTTGTCCCGGCGGCATCCCCCCTTTTGCCGCCCCCGGATGCAGGAGGTGCAGGGGGCGGTGTGCGAGGCGCGCCGGCGGCATGCTGATGCGCCCTCACCGTGGTGGAGTCCACGGAGATATTCCAGTCCACCCGCCCCTCGGCGTCCTGCTCGACCTGGATCGCGGTCAGCAGCATCTGCCAGGTGCCATCGGCCGACCAGCGGCGATGCCGCTTGTAGACCGTGATCCACGGACCGAACCGTTCGGGCAGGTCCCGCCACGGCAGTCCGGTGCGGGCCCGGTACAACACGCCGTCGATCGTTCTGCGGTGGTCATTCCATCGCCCGCCCCGCTGACCGCCCTCGGGTAGCAACGGTTCGAGCCGCTCCCACTCTGCGTTGGTTAAGTCTCCTCGCCCCATACGCCCATCGTGACGATTCAACCACGATCAGTCAGCAGATCTAAGAAACAGCTCTTAG
>NZ_FNDJ01000052.1 GCF_900099965.1 Nonomuraea jiangxiensis
AACGACCGCCTCGTCGACGCCCTGCATCTGCAAGCCAGTTGCGCGATCCTGCACGACCCAGAGGTCCGCGCCTACTACGACCAGCTACGCGCCCGCGACGTCGAACACAACGCCGCCCTCCGCCAGGTCGGCAACCGCCTCGTCGGCATCTTGCACGGATGCCTCAAAACCGGAACCCACTACGACCAGGCAACCGCTTGGTCTCACCGATCCCACGACGTCGCGGCTTGACATCCAAGCTCCAGGGATGTCTGACTCCCTGTCGTACCGGTGCCGGTCCTTCCAGGGCTGCTTGAAGTCGTCCAGACCGGCGCGGAGGACGGGACGCCGGGACGCCGTGGCGATCTCCTGGGCCAGCTCGTGCCCGAAGCTCGTCTTGCCCGACGCCGTGAGCCCGTCGATGCCCACCAGCAGGCGTCCGCTCCCGAGCGCGGTGACGCGGGCGGCGACCTGCCGAACCAGCGCCGTCCGGGCCGGGGAGGCCGGCGGCGGGAGCGGTTGCCGCCAGGTCGAGACCGAGTGACGTACGAGATCCACCACGAGAACCTATCGGCGAGGTGTATCTAGGTGCACCCCGGCCTTGCCGGCAACCGGATTCCGGGTGCCGGTCGGGCCTGGCTACCGTGCTTCCAGAGGCCAGGATGCGTCCCTTGCGTCGGCACGGGGGCCACAAGGGACGCATCCGCCGGGTTCAGTTGTTCGCCGCGATGTAGATGAACCGCTCGACGATGACCGCCAGCGCTACCACGAAGCCCGGCACCGCCAGGAACAGCAGGCGTTTGCGCGCCTTCCGCGCCCGGTTCGGGCCGTTCAGCCGGATGATCTCGTAACCGAGCAGCGCCACCCACGTCACGGCCAGCGCGCCGATGCCCACCGGCGTCCAGGGCGTGGTGGGGTCGCCGCGCCCCTGGTACGGGCTGGGTTCGGGGATCTCCGTGCCCCGCACGAAGTTCTTCCAGGTGTAGAGCGCCGCGTCCGCGTTGGAGTAGACCCGCTTCAGGTCCGGCGAGGCGTCCAGCGCCGCCCGGAACCGTTGTCCCCAGTCGTCCGGATAACCCTCGTTGAGCTGCAGGTAGCTCACCTGGCCGGTGCTCACTATCAGGTACGTGTTACGCGGCTGGGCCTTCACGCTGGCCACCGCGTCCGCGATCCGCGTCGGGTCCTTGTGCACCAGGGCCTGCACGCCGAAGTTGACCCGCTCGATGTCCTGCTCTCCCCACGGCATGGTGGGCGTGACCTCGGGCCCCAGCTTGGGCACCAGGTAGACCACCCTGGCGCTGGGCTGGTCGTGGTCGTAGATGTACCGCATGGCGGCCACCTCGCCGGTGGTGACCCGCTCGAACTTCTCGTTTCCGTATCTCGCCAGCAGGAACGCCATCGCGAAGATGACGGCGAAGCAGGCCGCCAGCACGACCGTGAGCTTCTTGGTCAGCTCGGGATTGAAGCGCACGTTCCGCTTGCGCAGCGGCACGGTCTCCTCCCGCACGTCCGCGCTGTCGGCGGGCAGGTTGGGGAAGAACGCGTACGCGGCCAGCAGGCACGCGCCGGGCAGCGCGAACATGTAGATCCGCAGCCCGATCTCGCCGCCGTAGCTCTGCAGCCCCAGCGCCAGCACCGGCACGCACAGCAGGATCAGCGCCGACCGGTCGAACACCCCGCGCCGCAACCGCCGGAACAGCCCGGTCGCGGCCAGCGCCAGGATCACCACCAGGATGCCCAGCCGGGCCTGCAGCACCATCGTGTGCGCGGGGTCGGTGCCCTCGATCCGGTCGCCGGTGTTGCTGCGCAGGTTGGCCAGGATGTTGCCGAGCCCGCCGAAGATCGTGTCGATCTGGCTGGCCCAGAACCCCACGGTCATGTAGCTGATCCAGGCCAGCACCACCAGCCCGAGGAAGAACGGCAGCGCCCACGTCAGCGAGGTCCGTCTGAAGATCAGGAACGCGGTGACCACGCCCAGCAT
This sequence comes from Nonomuraea jiangxiensis, assembly GCF_900099965.1. Lineage (GTDB taxonomy): Bacteria > Actinomycetota > Actinomycetes > Streptosporangiales > Streptosporangiaceae > Nonomuraea > Nonomuraea jiangxiensis. The sequence continues at coordinate 1,961 of NZ_FNDJ01000052.1, forward strand.
CATGAACGGGGTGATCTGGTGTGAGGCCGTCGAGGCGAAGAACAGCGCCAGCAGCATCATCAGCATGAGCAGCTTGTCGGCCCGGAACGTCCCGGTGTTGGCGAGCTCGCCCGGCGTCATCGCGTCCAGCCGCCCGAGCAGCTTGCGCAGCCCCTTGGGCGGGATCGGCTTGGTCCGCGGCTCCACCCGCCCGAACCAGCGCAGCAGGATCGCCACCCAGGCCAGATACAGGGCGAACGTGAAGCCCTGCGGCGAGAAGTAGTCCTGCCCGATCCACTGCACCAGCACGAACAGCAGCGCCGCGAACCACCGCGCCCGCGTGGTGGCCACCACCTGGCGCAGGATCAGGACGAACGGCAGCAGATAGAGCAGGTTGGACAGCAACGGCGTCCACTGCAGGATCGTCGTCAAGTCGGTGATGCCCGCCGCCTTGGTGACGAACGCGAACAACGCGAAGAAGCCCGGCCAGCCCATGCGGGCGTCGATGTTGATCGCGCTCTCGCCGGTCCTGGCGATGAACTCCACGAAGCCCGCGTGGATGTAGGCCGTGGGGAAGCGGGGTTCGCTCGACACGAGCGCCCCGGCCCCGTGCAGGGCGAAGGTGATCGCCGCGATCTGGAACAGCAGCAGGAACTTGCGGTCGGTGCTCTGCGCGACGGTGACGAAGAACGACACGATCATGATGAGGATCGCCACGAACGCGCTCACCGGCAGCGCCGAGATCAGCCCCAGCCCGTCGATGTTCGCCGGGTTCACGCCGCGCAGCGGTCCCGGCGGCACCTTGAGGGCGAGGATGTACATGAGCAGGCCCTCTAGGACCAGCAGGACCGGCAGCCACTTGGGCGCGCTGGCGACCAGCGCCCCGATCCGCCCGGCAGGCCCAGCGGCAGCACCACTCCGCTGCCCCACGCCCTGCCCGGCCCTGGCCCCGGCGGCCTGCCCCAGCCCACCGCCCGCCCCCTGCCACTCACCTTGCTGAGGCCCGATCCCCGGCCCCTGCTGCGGCCCTGTCCCCGGGACCTGCTGAGGCGCGATCCCCGGCGCCTGCTGCGGCCCTGTCCCGGGTGCCTGCTGAGGCGCGACCCCCGGGGCCGGTGCTTGCGCGGGTGCCTGCTGAAGCCCCTGGGCCGGCGCTTGCTGCGGTGCGGTCCCGGGCGCCTGCTGAGGTCCGGTGCCCGGCGCCTGCTGCGGTGCGGCGGGCGGAGCTTGCCGGGGCGCGAGTGCCGGAGCCCCGACGGGATGCACCAACCTCCCGGGCTCCTTCCCGGCAGGCGCCTCGTCCCCGGAGGAGGCCCCGGCGGACGACGCTCCCTCGCCGGACTCCCCTCCGACGGTGGGAAGGCTCATCGGCTGCGTCCCGGCGACCGGCGACGCACCCCCCGCCCCCTTGGAGGCGGGCGCGGTCGTGCCATTGCCGGGAGGCGCGGTCGTGCCGGCGGCGCCCTTGGCCGGCGGAGCGGTCGCCGGAGTGCCCCCCTTCGCCTGCGAGCCATCAGGAGCCGCCGGCTCCTGCCCGGCCTGCGCGGGCTTGGCCGGTGGCGTGCTCGGCTTGGGCTGAGGGGTGGTCCTGGCTTCCTGGGGTTTGGGGCTGGGCGGGGCGGGGGCCTTCGAGGGGCTCTCCGTGCTCCCCGCCCGCTGGACGGGCGTGGGCACGGTGCCGGCGGCCGAGGCGGTGTCCGCCTCCTTCTCCGCCGTAGGCGCGTGCCCGATCCGCACCGCCCCGGGAAGCCGGAAGGCCGTCGTCCGCTCCGCCCCCGGATCGGCGGCCTCGGCCGCGTCCGCGGAACCCGCGGACACACCCGAGGAAGGTCCCTCAGCAGCCCCCTTGGCCGACCCGGACTCCTCCGGATCGGCGGGAGGATCGAACGTCAGCCGCGGGATCACCCCGGTGGCCTCCGGATCGAAGGGCACCTCCGACTCCTCCTTGCCTGCGCCCCCGTCCGAGGAGCCGGTGATCCCGGTTGTCATGCCATCGCCGTCCCGTTGCCTCACGTTGACCATCATGCGGCCCCGGACGACCCCTGGGTGACAGTCGGCTTACCAGTTTCGTCATACTTGAGAATTTTGCGTAGATTTCCGAAGATCAAAAAGGCCATGAGAAGTTCGCTGAAGAGCAACCCGTACCCTACGGCGTCGACCCCGACGAAGGGGAACAGCGCCGCGATGGAGGCCAGCACCAGCGCCGCCAGCCCCACCTGTACGGTCGCCAGCGCCCGTGGCCTGCTCTGCGCCCGCAACGCGCTCAGATAGACCTCGATCAGCACCCGCGGCAGCACGGCCAGCGCCATCAGCCGCAGCAGCGTCGAGCCCTCGTCGGCGAACTCCGACCCGAAGACGGTCAGGATGAGCGGCCCCCCGACGATGGCCACCGTGATGATCGGGATGACGATCAGGAAGGCGCGCCGCAGGGCGTTGCGGGCGTTCGTCGCGAGTTTGGCACGGTCTAAAGAGCCCTCAACGGTCAGGGACACCGCCATGTTCATGGCCAGCAGCTCGATCATGCTCGCCAGGGTGAACGCCATCGAGAAGCGCCCGAACGTGGCCTCGCCCACCTGCGTGGCGATCACCACGGGCACCAGATAGACGATCGCCAGGATCGACAGCGTCCCAGGGAAGTCCCCGGCCAGGAACCTGCCGACTTCGCGCAGCCGGGGCGGCTGTGCGGCCCCGTCGGCCTCCCTGACGTGCCGGGGCACCACGACGCCGAAGATCAGCCAGTTGACCGGGATCAGCGCGAGCGCCGTCGGGATGACCCAGGAGACGAAGATCCCGCCCTCGGGCAGCGCGCCCGCCAGCGCGACCAGCAACCCCATCTTGACCACGCCGAAGATCAGGTTGTTCAGGGGTACGAAGGTCGCCCTGCGCAGCCCGGTCAGCACCACGTCCTGCAGCGTGAACACGGCCCACACGACCACGGAGGCCAGGAAGAACAGCCCGGGCCCGAACCCGGCCAGTACGGAGTAGGTCTCCCCCCACAGCGGCAGCGTCAGCAGGAACCCGATGGCGGCCACCCCGCCCGTCGCGGCGGCCAGGCCGTACCCCCGCAGGATGAGCTCCGGCGTACGGCGGCCCGCGACCGGCAGGTAGCGGGCCAGCGCGCCCACGAAGCCCAGCGCCGTCAGCGACGCGAACAGCCGCATCGCCGTGATCACCGCCTGCCCGCGGCCGAACTCCTCGGGCGTGTAGTAGTGCGCCGCCAGCAACCAGTAGCCCATGCCGAGCACGCCGGTGATGACGGTGTTCGCCATGAGCGCGTAACCCTGGCGGAAAAGCGGGTTACGGAGGTCGACGAGGATCTTCCCCCAGACCCTAGACATTTCCGCGCACCCGCTGCAGTCCGTACCTCGTCCGCCGCACGACCGCGTACCCCTTGGTGAGGATGCGTTCGCGCAGGTAGATGAGAGGCACGGCATTGCCTTCGACGGCGCGCTTGAACATGTTGATGGTGGTGCCCTTGCCCACCGTCAACCGGGGGATGGCGAGCATGTCGTGCCGGTCCGCGGCGATCGTGTTGCTCACGGCGCACGCGGCGAAATATCCGGCCTTACGGACTTCCTGGCGCACGCGGGCGCTGGAGTAACCGTAGGGGTAGGCCATGGTGGCGACGGGCGCGCCGATCTTCTCCTCCAGCAGGCCCTTGTTCCTGCGCAGCTCCTGCCGCAGGTCGTCCATGCGGAGCTGGTCGAGCTGTGGGTGGCTGTGGCTGTGCCCGCCGATCTCGATGCCGGTCTGCGCGGCCTCGCGGGCCTGGCTCCAGGACAGCATGTCGTCCAGCGGCCGGCCCGCGGCGTCCTTGCCCGCGTCGGACACCCACCCGCTGGTCAGGAAGACCGTGGCGGGGAAGTTGTGCTTTTCCAGCAGCGGCAGCGCGTGGCTGTGGAAGTCGGCGTAGCCGTCGTCGAAGGTCACGACGACCGGTTTGGCCGGCAGTGCCCGGCCGTTGTTCTTGTTCAGCGAAGCGACCAGGTCACCCAGCGTGAGCGGGGTGAAGCCGCTCTCCGACAGGTAGGCCAGCTGCTCGGCCAGGTCGCCGGGCCGTACCGAGTGCGGCTTGGTCTCCGGGTTGGGGGCGTCGGTGACCGAGTGGTACATCAGGATCGGGACCCGGATCATGAGCGTGCCGCCTTCAGCCGTACGGAACCCACCACGTAACCCCAGGTCGTCCAGGCGAGCCCGATCACGATCGCGGCGGCCCGGCCGAGCCCGCCGAGGTCGCCCCGCAGGGCCTCACCGACCCCGCGCAGCGCCCCGAGCGGCAGCGTCTTGAGCGCGTGCGCCCGCTCGCTGGCCAGCCCGTCCTGGGTGCCGACCTCCCGCGTCACCAGGGCCTTGGACAGCCCCTCCGCGTAGCACCTGGACCTGAAGTAGGCGAACCGCTCACGCTGCGCGGACACCTTGTGCCCGATCACCGCGCGCGGCTCGAACAGCATCACCGAGCCCGGCTTGCGCTGGCTCAGCCGGATGCAGAACTCCGTCTCCTCGCACCCCAGCGGGCGCGACTTGCGCCCCTGCACGCTGCGCCCGATGCCGCTGTGGAACCCACCGACCTCGGACACGACGTCCCGCAGGAAGGCGGCGTTGCCGCCCATCACGTTGCGGATGGGCGCACGCACCGCGGGCATGCCGCGGTAGGTGCACCCGACCGTCCAGTCGAACTCGTACGGGAACCACCGCGGGCGCCGTGAGGACGCCCACAAGGGGTCGGTACGACCCCCCACGCCCACCACGTCCGGGTTCTGGAAGCCCTCCTCCAAAGCCTCCAGCCACCCGGCGTCGGCGACCGCGTCGTCGTCGAGGAACGCGACGATCTCACCGTTGGCCGTGGCCACGCCGGTGTTCTTGCCCCCGGAAAGGCCCTGCTCGTGCGTGTTCTCCACCACGATGGCCTGCGGATATTCACGCTTGAGCTTCAGGTGCAGGTCCGGGTTGTAGTCGACCACCAGGATCAGCTCGTGTGCCGGGCGGGTCTGGTTCTCGACCGACTCGACTGCCTGCCTGATGTCCTCCCACCGTTCCTCGGTGTAGACGCAGATGACAACAGACGTGTTCACAACGGTCCTTCTTACGCGACGCCTCGGTCAGCGGCGGGAGTGGCGGTCGGCTCAGGCTGAGCAGGAGAGGGCTGGCGTCGCCACTCCTTCAGGATGGTCTTGAGCACGCGGAAGCCATCTCGTACGACGTGCAGGTTGCTTTCGCCGTGGATGCGGTTGCGCTCGTGGCTCGGCACCTCGTGCACCTTCAGCCCGGCCTTGGCGGCGCGCACGTTCATCAACGTCTCCACCTCGAAGCCGTCGCAGTCGAGGTTGAGCACGTCGAGGTGACGGGCCCAGAAGGCGTTGTAGCCGTAGCAGAGGTCGGTGTACTTGGTGTTGTACATCACGTTGACGATGCCGGTCAGCACCTTGTTGCCGAGCCGCCGGTTGATCGTCAGGTCGTCGCTGCCGCCGCCGGAGGCGTAGCGCGAGCCCTTCACGAAGTCGGCGCCCGTCACCAGCGCGCCCACGAAGTTGATGATCTCCCTGCCGTCGGTCGAGCCGTCGGCGTCGATCATCACGATGATGTCGCTCGTGCACGCGGCGAACCCGGCGGCGAGGGCGTCGCCCTTGCCCTTGCCCGTCTGCGTGACGACTTTCACGTTGGGTCGCAGGCGCTTGGCCACCGCCACGGTGTCGTCGGTGGAGTTGCCGTCGACGAGCACGATCTCGTCGATCCACTGCGGCAGCGTGGCGAAAACGTGCGGCAGGTTCTCGGCCTCGTTCATCGCCGGCACCACCACGCTCACCGTGGGTGAGATGGCCAGGTGCGGGGTGACCGGCGTGAAGCTCGAGGGTGGCGGCATCGAGCGCAAGGGAGAGCCTTGGCGCTGGCCGTTGTGTTTGGTCATCTCGGGACTCATGACGAGGGAATTCCTTCCGGGACCCGGCTCTGCAAGCGGCCGGGTTGGAGCCAGTCCCGGGTGCCGTGGGAATGGCGAAGCCGCTGAACGGTGCATCGACGGGTCCTGTGCTGTGAGGGTGTGCTGTGCCGGGCTCGGGAGCGCTCAGCTCGCTCCCGATGGTTCTTTGACTACTGAGTTGGGCGACTCCTGTTGCTGCATCGAGGTGCGCACCCGACCGAAGCCCTTGAGGACACGGTCGGCCGCTCTATAAAGAGACGGCCGGTCCATGACAATTGTTCGGGCCTTGTTCAAAGGAGTTCGGCCCATCCAGTGGACCGCCGCCGTCGCGGACGGTCTTGAGATGCGGCCTTCGGCGACGTACAGGACACCGCTCTTGAGCCAGTCCTTGTACTCCTTGCCGCCCTTGCCCATGTCGACCATGTGCAGGCCGTCGTTCGCGGCGGCCTCGGCCATCTGGAGGTGGTGGACGATGCCCGGCGAATAGCGCCCGAACTCGGTGTCGTAGGCGGGGAACCACCCTACAAGCGTGGTCGCCGTACGGAGGCCGAAATGCCCGGCCACCGGTACGTCTCCGGCATACAGCATGGTCAGCACACCCGCGAAGTCCGATGACTTTTCGGCATGCATCATGTCGGTCAGCTCGACGATCCACGGCTGGGCGAACCTGTCGACCCGGCCGGTCCGGCGATACTGGTCGGACTTCCAGTTGAGCAGCGTGCGCAGCACCTCAGGGTCGGCCGAGGCCCACTCGAAGCGCAGCTCGCCCTGCTCCCGGCCGAGCTTGCGCTCCTTGTAGCGCACGGTCTTGAGGTTCTTCGGCGAGTTGGCCTTGACCTGCTCGATCCAGGCCTCGAACCCGGAGGTGAAGTCCATGACCGGGGCGGGGCGCACGTCCATCTCGTAAGGGGCGAACGTCGGCTGCCCCGCCACGAGATGGTCGAAGTCGAACACGCTGAGCTTGCAGGCCCGCAGCAGGGCCTTCGCGTCGAGCTTGAGGTCCGGGGTGGAGATCAGCCCGTGGCACGTGGTCAGGAAGCCGCCGAGCGGTTTGCCGATGCCGAAGCTGTGCCGCTCGTACGGGAAGAATCCCGCGACGCGGCCGCCGTCGGAGATGACCGCAACCCTCACGTAGTCGCGCAAGCGGTCCATCGCCACGGCGAACTCGACGGACAGGAACGGATTGTCCAGACTCGGGTCGGCCTTCTGCAGCTCCCGCCACCGGGCCCGTTCGGCGTCGCCGAGCTCCCGCGGCCGAACTACCTGGATGTTCACCTTGCCCTGGCCCCCTGTTCGGTCTGAATGCTCTTCCCCCGGTAAAGCACGCGCAGCACGTACATGAACCCGCCGAGAACGGCGACGGTAGCCACACCGGCCCGGGGTGACCACGCGCCGAAGAGCAGCATGGCCTGGGCGAGGAGCACGTTCAGTACGAGGCTTGCCGCGGCTCCAACCGAAAGCGCGGCGAGGGGATCACGATCACGCAACAGTCCCACCACTGCCGCCCCTGGGACGACCAGGAGGAACAAGGAGATCAGGAACGGGCGCAGCGGCGTCTCTATGTCGAACAGCGCGACCACCGCCCCGGCGATGCAGGCGAGGGCCAGCAGCCAGGCCAGCGCTCTGCGGTGCTTGAGCATCTCCTGTTTCTCTCCTGCTCTTCCTGGTAAAGGCCGATCGGGTCGCAGTTCATGGGACCAATCGGCGCGCGGACACGTCAATGCCGACGCTTGGCGACCCGTCTCGGTTTACCGGCAGGCAAAGTTTTTTCGTGTGAGTTTCAGCACACGGTCAAGCCGTCTGTAGCCCCGGCAAGGTCCCCAAGCACACCAGAATGCCCTATCTGGCCGGGGATCCTCGACTCAGGGCCCGATTTATACCTTTTTGTCGCTTAAACTGGGGATCTCCTGTGAGTTTGCTCGCTATTTGCCGCTTTACTCACTCGTAGGAGCGCTTTGTCGGAATGACGGCTGCGAATCGGAGAGCGGCTCGCTCGGCTCCGGGGAGCTCGTGGGCTGGTCGTCCGGCGGTTCTGAGACCGGGAGCCGCTCGCCGTTCCAGGACAACGCGCAGGTCGCGGTGCCGCCGTTGGAGGTGAACACGACGCGGCCGCTGCCGGAGCCGGCCGGGTCCACGACCGTCACCCAGACCTTCATGGAGCCGCCGGACTTGATCGACCCGCTCGCCGGATACACATCGAGGCCGTCCGAGGCGGTCGCCACCCAGGAGACGGCGGCGCGGCGGGCGCGCATCCCGATCTCGGACACTTCGTCGATCTTCGCCGGGCACGTGATGGCGAGCCGGGCGGTGGGCGCGGGGCGGCGGCGGGTGGGCGAGGGCGTGGTGGCCTGCCGGGTGCGGGGCTGCGCGGCGGCCGGCCGGGAGGTCGGCTGGACCCCTACGGACTCCCTGCCGCTCGGCGTCGGCGTGGGCGTGGGGGTCTCCGTCGGGGAGGGCGACGGCGTGCGCTCGTCCTGCTCCGGCACGGGCTCGGGCGCGGGGCTCTCCTCCTCCTGCGTAGGCGTGAGCGTGGGGGAGGGGGCGAGCTGCAGGGTCGTGGTGTTGGAGGCGCCGCGGCCGTTGATCACGACCATGGCGCCGGTCGCGGCCAGCACGCAGGCGCCGGCCAGCACCACCGGCGCCAGGCGGAGCGGCCTGCGCCGGCGCGGGCGCTGGGCGGGGGCCACGGGGAAGCCCGCCCGGTCGAAGGAGTCCCCGCGCTCCATGATCAGCGTCCGGGTCGGGTCGCGCTCGGGGTTGACGCACGTGTCAATCACCCGGCGGCGCAGCGAGAGCGGCGGGTACGCCACCGGCACCATGGCCAGCAGCCGCCCGGCCGAGACCTGCCGGTGCCGCCCCTCGGTGCACACCTCGCACCCGCTGATGTGCCCGGCCAGCCGGCGCCGCAGGAGCGGGGTGAGCGGTCCCTCCCACGAGTCCACCATCGCCGACAGGTCGGGGCAGTGCGCCCGGCCGGTCCTGGCCAGCACCACGGCCGCGGCGGCGTTCTCCAGCCGGTCGCGGGCCCTGCCGAGCCGGGCCGCCGCCTGCCGCGAGGTCAGCCCGAGCACCGCGGCGACCTCGGCCGGGCTCAGCCGGTGGCGCAGCGACAGCAGCAGGAGCTCGCGCCCGTTCCCGCTCAGGTCGCCCAGCGTCTCGTGGACGAGGTCGGCCAGCTCGGGGTCGTCGTGCTCGGACGGCTGCGGCAGCGGCATGCCGGCCACGGGGGTCCGGTGCGCGAGCCTGGCCCGGACCTGGAAGCGGGTCAGCGCGTACAGCCAGGCCCGCAGCCGGCCCGGCTCGCGCAGCCGCCGCATGCCGCCCTGCGCGGTGACGAGCGCGTCATGTACGGCGTCCGCCGCCACGTCCCCGTCGCCGGCCAGCCCGTAGGCGTAGTCGTGCAGCCGCTCGCCGTACAGGTCGTAGAGCTTGGCGGGAGCATCGGCGTGGGCGCGCAGCAGCGCATCGACGAGCTCGTGGTCCTCGGCGCGATCGACGGTCGGCCATCCGGGCACGGATTTCCCTCCCCGCGGGTGGTACGGGCACTCAGGCCCCACGCGGAGAGGACGCGGCCTCATTCGGGCGGGTTCGCCCGCCATGCCCAACAGGCATGGCGCCGAGCTTCGAGGCAGGGATCAGCCGTCGCAGTTGGGGGAGCAGAGGCGGCGCTCCATGCCCTGCAGGAAGAAGTCGCGGACCTGCAGGATGTCCTTGGCGATGTACGCCTCGCCACCCGTGGCCTTGGCCAGCGCGTCCATCTGCGCCTTGCCTTTCTGGGCCTCAGGGCCGAACGCGATGAGCAGGATGCTGATGGGCCGCTTCGGGTCGTAGGTCTTCTTCAGGAACTGCAGCAGCTGGGAGTTGCTGACGCCACCGTCAGGATCGTCGTTGCCCGCGCCGTCCGTGAGGATCAGCAGGGTGTTGATCTTGTCTCCCGCGTACGTCTTGGTCAGCTCCGTGTAGGCCGCCTTGACCGTGTCGTTCAGCCCCGTGTCGCCGGTGGGCTTGGCCTGGACCTGGGCGAAGGCCCGGACGAGCAGGTCCTTGCGGAGCACCCCGTTGACGGTCTCGCTGGCCGGTCCGACGGAGACCAGTTCCTTCCAGTCCCTGCCCTGCCCGTCCAGGTGCGTGGAGAACGACCACAGGCCCAGCTCGGAGTCGGCGGGGAACAGGCCGAGACCCTCGGTGGCGATCTTGTTGATGGCCTGCATGCGGGTCATGTTCGTGCCCGGCACGGGCAGCGCCATCGTGCCCGAGACGTCGAGAAGGGTGAGCAGCCGCGATCCGAGGTTCAGTCTGGACCAGGTCTGCACCATCCTGGCCACGGTCGCGCTGTCGGGCGGGTCCAGGGCCGGCGGCGTGTCCGGCGTGAAGCCCTTGTCCTTGGACAGCGCGGCTCCCGCCGAGCCGTCCGTGCCGCGGAACCCGTCCTCGCGCAGGGTCTTCTGGGCCGAGTCCGTCGCGAGGTCCTGCTTGAAGTCCGTCGCCGCCTTGATCACCGACGGGTCCTTGGCCAGGATCGTGACCGGGTAGTCCAGGCTCAGCGTGCCCTCCTTCGGATAGAGGGCGACCACCGGCGCGTCCGGCTTCTGCGAGTTGTGGGCGTAGATGGCCTGCTCGGAGGTGACGCCGACGGGCACCCTGCTGCCGGACTTCACGGTGAGGCTGGCCAGCAGCGCCGTCGAGTCGGAGGCGAGCTGGCCCGACAGTTCCTTCATCGCGCCCACCAGCGCCTGGTCCTGCTTGGCCTCCCTGGCCACGCCCGCGGCGGCCAGCAGCGCGGCCAGGCCGGCGGAGTTCTTCTGCGGGTCGAGGGCGAGCACGCGCACTTTCCTGCCGGGCCCGTCCACGTTCGCCACGTTCGCCGCGGCGACCATGCTGACCCAGCTCGGCTGGATGCTGCCGGACAGTTTCGCCGCGGCCGACCTGGCCGCCGCCAGCACCACGGGGGAGGTGGCGACCGAGCCCTCCGGCTGCGGCAGCGCCTCGCCGGCGGGGGTCCTGCGGACGCTCTCCAGGAGGAGGCTGGAGTCGGCCACCCAGAAGTCGGCGGAGACCTTGCCCGCCGCCAGGGAGTTCGCGGTCCTGGCCGCCGCCTCCTTGGCCACCGTCACCTCGACGCAGCGGCTGTCGACCGAGTGCAGGGCCTTGTTGTACCGGCCGGCGATCTTGCTGAGCGCGGGCTGGATGTCCGGGGTCGCGACGACGCGCAGCGGTAGCTTGCCGTCCGAGCAGTCGTGGTCGCGATTGAAGATCACGAAGGCCGCGACGCCGAGCAGCACGGCCAGGGCGACGGCCCCGGCCAGGGGTACGAGCACCTTGCCTCGGCCGCGGGACCGTCTACGAGCCGAGGGCTCGTGCGCGCGGTATCCGCCGTCGAACTCGTCTGTGCGGTGTCGCCCCACGATGTCCTCTTCGGTGTGCTTGTGACCTTCCGGAGACCCTAGCGGGAGATGCTCCGCAATACTCCGGGAACGATACTCGGTGCGGTCTATGTGGGAAAACAGCCCATTTAATGCGACGATTACCCAATGTGATGGGCTATGGCTGCATAGGTAACTGTTCTGGCGTATCAACCAGTGATACGGATGTGATGCTTGTTACGTTCGATGACAGCAAAAATGTCCGCTCCAGGCCCGCCTGCCCTCGCGTACGGCGACCGCCGCCAGCGCCACCGCCATCGCCGGATCGGCCCACCACCAGCCGAAGGTGTTGAGCCACAGCCCGGCCAGCACCCCCGCCGCCATGGCCGCGCAAATGAGGTTCTGCGTGCCCTCGCCGGACGTGGCCGCCGACGCCAGCCGCAGGCCCAGCCGCCGCTTGGCCACTCCCAGCACCGGCATGCCGACCAGGCTGAGCGTGGTCACCACGATCCCCAGCGTGCTCGGCGCCGCCCGCTGTCCTGAGCCCAGATCGTGTGCGACATGCACGATGAGATAGGGCGCCAGCAGCCAGAAGCTCACCGCGACCGCCCGCCTGGCGGTCGTCTCCGCGTGCGGCGAGAGCGTGCGGGCGCCGGTGAACCGCCACACCACGATCAGGCTGGCCGCCGCCTCCACGAAGGCCGACAGGCTCCACCCGATCAACGCCACGGAATCCGCGGCCAGCCCCGCGGCCAGGCCGAGCGTGCTCTCCACGCCCAGCCAGGCCAGCGTGAACACGGACAGCGAACGAGCCGTTCGCGCTGCGTGCAACCAGTCGGCTGACGCGGCCGGATGCTCCTGAATCCGCTGGTCAGGCACCATGATCCCCCGAACTCCCGGCTATCCGGCCGTCGACAGCGATATGTACCTTACCCACTACGGACAGTAACTCAAGGCTACCTTGGCAAAGGATGTTCAAGCTTCGCCGCATAATGACCGAAGATCAGTTGGGGGAGGGTTCGTGCCATTCACGCCCAGTCACGTGGCCTTGGTGGTGCCACTGATGGTTTCGCCGCGCGTGCGCAGGTTCGTTGATCCATGGGCGCTGGCGCTGGGGGCCATGGTCCCGGACCTGCCGATCTTCCTGCCGTTCCTGCCCGACTACACCGACTGGCACTCCTGGGCCGGCGTGGTCACCCTCGACCTGGCGGCCGTGCTGCTGCTGTTGCCCCTGTTCCACCTCGTCCTGCGGGACCCGCTGATCTCCCTCCTGCCGCCGTCCCTGGCCGGCCGCGCCGCCCTGCTCGTCCCGTACCGGATGGCCGTCCTGCCCATGGCCGCGGGTGGGGTGGTGGGCGCCGCCTCGCACGTCCTGTGGGACTCCTTCACCCACTCCACCGGCCCCATGGAGTGGGGTCCCTGGCTGTCCGTCTCGGTCTTCGGCGTGATCAGGCTCTTCCGCCTGCTCCAGTACGTCTCGTCCGCGGTCGGTCTGGCCGTCGTGGTCTGGTGGGGCTGGCGCGGCCTGGCCCGGATGACCGCCACGGCGGTCCCGGACCGCCTGCGCCTGGCCCCGCGCGTACGCTGGACCGTGCTGGCCGCCGCCGCGTTCGGCATCGTCGCGGGCGCCGTCCTGTGGCCGCTCGTGGACGAGCCCGTCCCCGAACTGGGCCTGCCGAGCGTGATCACCAAGACCGGCGCGGGCACCGTGGTGGGCCTGTGCCTGGTCCTGGCCTGCTACGCCGTGGTCTGGCAGGTCCTCCGGCGCATGGCAGTATCGGAAGGTGCATGAGCCCGTAACCGACGCCGACGACCCGCGCCTGTCCGACTACACCCGGCTGCGGGACGTGGAGCTGCGCAAGAGCCTGGAGGCCGAGCGCGGCCTGTTCCTGGCGGAGGGGGAGAAGGTGATCAGGCGGGCCATCGGCGCCGGCTACCCGATCCGCTCGGTCCTGACCACCCGGCGCTGGCTGCCCTCGCTCGCCGACGTGCTCGGGGACGCCACCGTCTACGTGGTGAGCGACGAGATCATGTCCGGCATCGCGGGCTTCCAGGTCCACCGCGGCGCCCTGGCCTCGATGGAGCGCCTCCCGCTCCCCACCGTGCAGTCCCTGATCACGGGCGGCCCGCGTCGCCTGCTCGTGCTGGAGGACCTGGTCGACCACTCCAACGTCGGCGCGATCTTCCGGTCCGCGGCCGCGCTGGGGGTGGACGGGATCGTCCTGTCGCCGCGGTGCGCCGATCCGCTCTACCGGCGGGCGGTGAAGGTCTCCATGGGTGCGGTGTTCTCGATCCCGTACGCGCGGATGGACGACTGGTTCGAGGGGCTCGGCCGGTTGCGCGAGGCGGGCTTCCGTACGCTGGCGCTGACCCCCGACCAGCGCGCCACCCCCATCGACACCGTCAAGACGGGCGAACGGGTGGCCCTGCTGCTGGGCTCCGAGGGCGACGGCCTCTCCTCCCACTGGCTGGAGGAGGCGGACGAGACGGTGTGCATCCCGATGAGCGCCGAGGCCATGGCGGCGGGCGTGGACTCCCTCAACGTCGTGGCCGCGGCAGCCATCGCCTGCCACGGGTTGATGCGCTCGACGGGCTGATGGGGGTTCTACCGTGCGGGACATACGACTCAAGTCGTATCCGGACCGGGGGACGCTCGCTTCCGGGCTGATACGCCGTGGGAGGCCGGGCTCCTGGCGTCGGTCTCGTGATCGAGTCAAACACACCGGGGTTCTTCCGCCTGGCCTTCGCCCTCGTTCTCCTCAGCGCCCTCGCCCTGTCCGCGACGCTGCGCTTCCCCGAGATCCTGCTCGACCCGCGCTCCTTCGCGGCCGGCGGGTCCACGCGCGGCTGCCGGTGCCGCCATGACCATCCGCGTGCTCCTGGTGGACGACCAGCCCTGGTTGCGGCTGGGGTTCCGGGCGGTGCTGGAGCAGGAGCCGGACACGCGCTGCCGGCGGACCTGCTGAGCGGCATCCGCGTGGTCGCCTCCGGTGACGCCGCCGTCGCGCCGGGCGTGACGCGGCGGCTGATCTCGGAGTTCGCCCCCCACCTGCCGGCCTCGGACACCCCGGCGCCGCTCGACGAGCTGACCACGCGGGAACGCGACGTGCTGATGGAGCTCCCCCGCGCCCGCTCGAACGCCGAGATCGCCGCCCGGCTGCACATCTCCGAGGCGACGGTGACGGTTCATGTCGGCCGCGTGCTCGGCAAGCTCGGCCTGCGGGATCGCGGGGAGGCGGCTCAGCCCTGGCCGTCGGCGAGCCAGTCGGGATAGTCGTTGAGGTCGTGGGTGACCGGCAGGCTGACGATCAGGCCGCCGTCTCGCTCCTTGATGTGGCGTTCGAGGTCAGGGACCCGGCGCGCAGGGGTGATGAACGTGAGCTCCCAGGTGGTGATGTCGCCTGAGGAGCCGCCGGCCCGTGGCACCTCGGAGATGTCGATCGAGGTCGCGAGGTCCGCGCCGAGGATGCCGTGAATGAGCTCGGCCGCCCTCTCATGACCCTCGATCGTCGTGTGAACCTCAATGAATTCCGACATGAGGGATTCCTTCTGGCGGGGTGGGTTCACCCTACCCATCGGATCGCCCGGAGGACGGACGGCCCACCGGGGAATCGCGGCGGGCCACGCCTCCGGCAGGCGAGGTGAGCGGGGATCCAGCCAGGCCGAAATCATGACATATGTCCCTATGTGGCTTCGGTGAGCGGACCGTACCGTACGGGTGTTCAAGCGGTCGCGAGAACGTCCCTGGGAGCCGGGCACAGAGGCGCCCGAGCAGGGGATCGACCATGTTCTGAGCTTCGAGGGAGCCGTGGATGGCAGGCAGGGCAGTGGTTCTGGGCAGCGGCGGGGTCATCGGGATCGCCTGGGAGACGGGCGTGCTGGCCGCGCTCGCGGCGGACGGTCTCGACCTGCGCGAGGCCGACCTGATCGTCGGCACGTCGGCGGGCGCGGTGGTCGGCGCCCAGCTCGCCACGGGGCTCCACCCCGAGGACCTGTACGCCCGCCAGCTCCGCCCGCCGGTCGGCGAGCAGGCGCCGAAGGCGTCGCCGTTCGCGCCGTTCCGGATCGCGTGGCAGTTGACCAGGTCGAAGACGATCGAGGAGTACGGCGCCCGGATGGGCAGGATCGCCCTGGCCGCCAGGACCCCCTCGGAGCAGGAACGACGGGCGGAGGTGGCGCGGTGGCTCGGCGACGAGGTGCGGGAATGGCCGGACAGGCGGCTGGTCATCACGGCCGTCGACGCGGAGACCGGCAAGGCCGCCGACTTCGACGCGGCCGGCGGGGTGGACCTGGTGGACGCCGTGTGCGCCAGTACGGCCGGCCCCGGCACCCGTCCGCCGGCCACGATCGGAGGGCGCCGCTACATCGACGGCGGGACACGTTCACCGGCCAACGTTGACCTGGCCGCCGGATACGAGCGCATCGTGGTCATCGCGCCGTTCACGCGGGGCGGCGGGGTCATACCGGGGGTGGAGCGGCAGATCGCCGAGCTGGGAGACCAGGCCAAGGTGGCGCTCATCACGCCCGACGCGGCGAGCTGGCGCGAGGCCAGGGGCCGCTCGCTGTCCGGCCTCCTCGACCCGGCCCGCCGCGCCCCCGCCGCCAGGAACGGCCGCTCGGTACGGGCGGCGGAACGAGTCGCCGCCGTCTGGAACGCCTGACGGCCCAACGGGCGGCACAGGGGCCCGTTGAGGAGCGGATACGGGCGGCTCAGGGGGCCGTTGAAGAGCGGACGCCGTTGAGGGGGCGGGTGGCTCAGGGGGGTGGTGGGGCGGTGGAGGAGCGGATGATGAGCTCGTGCGGGAAGATCAGCCGCTCCGGCGGGGCGGCCTCCCCCGACAGCAGCAGCCGCCCGGCCGCCGCCCCGATCTCCTGCTTGGCCTGCCTGATCGTGGTGAGCCCTGCCTCCTCGGCCGCGCTGTCGGAGAACCCCACCACCGACAGCTCCCCGGGCACCTCCAGCCCCAGGTCGGCCGCGGCGTCCAGCACCCCCAGCGCCAGCACGTCGGTGTTGGTCAGGATCGCGGTGGGCCGCGGATCGAGCCCGAGCAGGGCGTGCCCCGCCCGGCGCCCGGACTCGCGGGTGTTGCGCGCCAGCTCGTAGAGCGGCACCCCGGCCCAGTCCACCCCGGCCTCCTCGCAGGCCCGCTGGTAGCCCGTCCGCCGCCGCCGCATGGCCTCGAACACTGCGCCCTCCTGGCGCCCGAGGTCCGCCCAGCCGGAGTGGCCGTCGTCGTTGAGCGCGACCATGGCCACCCCCAGCCGCCGGTGCCCGAGCTCCAGCACGTGCCGGGCAGCCGCCGCCGCGGCGGCGGGCTCGTCGATCCCCAGGAACGGCCGGCCGGGCACGTAGGGCTCGTCCACCACCACCACGGGCAACTTCCTGGCCAGTACCTCCGCCAGCGCCGGATGCCCGTCCGGCAGCGAGACCACGCAGAAGGCGTCCACCACCGCGTCCTTGACCGTGTCGCTGCGCCGGTCGCCGTGCGGCAGCGGCAGGATCAGCAGCCCCACCCCCGCGTCCTCGGCGGCCGTGGCCAGCCCCTGGAAGAACCCGATCGCGTACGGGTCGGCGAACGCGTAGGCCAGAGTCTCGCCGAACAGCAGCCCGAGCGCCCCCGCCCGCCCCAGCCGCAGGGAGCGCGCGGTCGGGTTGGGGCCCGCGTAGCCGAGCTCGTCGGCCACCTCCAGGATGCGCCGCCGCAACCCGTCGCTGAGCTGGTCGGGCCGGGAGAAGGCGTAGGACACCGTGGCCCGGGAGACGCCGAGCCGGTCGGCGATCGTCTGGAGAGTGACCCTGGGCATCGTCCAACGGTATCGAAAGAGGTTGCCGACCCCTCCTTAATCAATTAAGGTCTTAATGGATTAAGGAGGAGTCATGGAGGCCATGCAAGTGCTCGCACACCAGACCGCCATGGGTCATAGCGCCTCGCTGGGCGAGGCCCTGCCCGGCGCGCCGCGCCGCCCGCACCGGGAGAGGCGCACGGTCCGGGTGCGGCTCGCGTACTCGCTCAGATGGACCGCCGACCGCCTGGACCCCGCCTGCCGCCCGGCCTGAGGGGTCAGCGCCCGTCCAGTGCCCGGTCCAGTTCGCTGCGCAGGATGTGCTGGAACGTCGCGACGTGGTCGGCGTTCATGAGGGTGTAGTGCGCGCCCGGCACCTCCACGTACCGGTTCTCGCCACGGGTGAACTTGTCCCAGGCGCGCAGCTCGTGGTCCAGCCACTCCTGCTTGGTGCCGCGCAGCGGGTCGGCGTAGAAGACGGTGACAGAGGCGACCGTGCCGCTCGGCTCGTACGTGCGGCCCGCGCGGACCAGCGACTGGGCCAGCTCCACCCAGGAGGCGAAGCCGTCCCGGTCGAGGTCGAGCTCGGCCAGGCGGCGGGGTGAGGCGAGCGCCATGATCTGGTCGATCTGCCGCCGCCTGGGCTGACCGCGCAGGGGCCCCGCCAGCCGCTCGGCCTGGTCCGGGGCGATGAGGTCGAGGAAGAGCGCCAGGTGCAGCGCGCCTTCGGTGTAGTCCAGCTCCCGCATCCGGGCCTTGATGTGCGGCGGCAGGTTGACGATCCCGACGAAGTCGACCTGTTCGCCCTGCCCCTCCAGGGCCTTGGCGGTCTCGAAGGCCACCGCGCTGCCGTAGGAGTAGCCCGCGATCGCGTACGGCCCGCGCTCCTGGCGGCGGCGGATCGCCTCCACGTAGCAGGAGACCATCTCCTCGAAGCCGCTGAAATGCGTTTCGCCGGGGCCGAAGCCGCGGGCGCGCAGGGCGTAGAAGGGACGCTCGCCGGTGAAGTAGTGGGCCAGGTTGACGAAGACGAGCACCTCGCCCACGCCGGGATGGACGCAGAACAGCGGCGTACGGTCACCGGTCTGCTGGAGCGGCACGATCGGGTCGTAACCGCGACTCCGCCCGGCATCGCCGAGGAGGGCGGCCAGGTCGCGGACGGCCGGGGCGCGCAGGATCGACACCGCCGGCAGATCGGTGCCGGGGAAGTCGCGCTCCAGGCGCTGCTTGAGCCGCAGCACGTCCAGGGAGGTGCCGCCCAGCTCCAGCAGGGTCGTCGTGGCGCCGACCGAGCCGGGGTCGAGACCGAACAGGTCGGCGTAGACGGCGGCGACCTTGCGCTCGGCCGGGCCGTCCGGTGGCACGTGGCCGCCGAGCCGCCGCGCGGTCAGTTCGTCCAGCCATCGCTGCCGGGCGGCGAAGCGACCCTCCTCCAGCCGGTGCCGCAGGAGCGTGCGCTGGATCTTCCCCAGGCTGGTCCTGGGCATCTCCGGACGCGGCAGCGGGAGGACCAGTCCGGGGCGGAAGCCCCACACCAGCGTGACAGTGCTGCGGACGGCCGCGACCGCCTGGTGGATCCGCGCCTCGTCGGACATGGGCACCGCCGGCGTGAACAGCACGGCCAGTTGCTCGGTGTCGCCGCCCGGCGGCCGGGTCGGGAAGGCGGCGACGTAGGAGGACTCGACCTCGGGCAGCTCGCCCAGCGCCGTCTCCACCTCGTGGCTGAAGTAGTTGACGCCGTTGACGATGATGCTGTCCTTGCTGCGGCCGGTCAGCCGCAGGCGCCCGCCGTCCAGCAGGCCCCGGTCACCGGTACGGAACCAGCCGTCGGCGGTGAAGGCCGCCGCGCTCGATCTCGGGTCGTTGTGGTAGCCCGGGAAGACCATCGGGCCGCGTACCTGCAGCTCACCCTCGATGCCGTCCTGGACCGGGTGCCCGCCTTCGTCGGTGATCCGCAGGTCGAGGCCGCGGATCGGCGGCCCGAGCGAGGCGAACTCCTGCCCGGCGTCCACGGCCGGGAAGTCCAGGTTCATGGTGCTTCCCGCGCACATCTCCGTCATCCCGAACGCGGGCACGATCGCTCGGGGGCTCAGCCCGTACGGGGCCAGGAGGTCCAGGAAGCGGCGCGCGGTGGCGCAGACGACCGCCTCGCCGCCGGAGATGATGTGCCGCAGCGCCGACAGGTCGAGGTCGTCGTCCTGGTCCCCGTCAGGGAAGGCACGGAGGATCTCGCCGAGGAGGAAGTTGGGGGCGAAGGTCAAGGTGACGCGGTGGTCCGCGGCCAGGCGCAGCAGGCGTACCGGGTCGCCGAGCACGACCTGCGGCTGCACCTGCACCTGGGACCCGCCGGCCGACATCGGCAGCAGGTGCCCCTCGATGGCCGCGACGTGGTCGAACGCGATCAGGTTCAGCATCACGTCGGCGTCGCCGACCTCCAGCCGTTCGGCCTTGGCGGCCATCGACGCCAGCAGGTTGGCGTGCGTCAGCGGGACGGCCTTGGACGCGCCTGACGACCCCGACGTGAGCATCAGCAGCGCCGGGCCGTCGGGGTCGCAGGACGCGGGGGAGGGCGCCGGCCCTCCTGGCAGGTCGTCGAGGAGCACCACCCGGCCGGGCAGCGGCGGGAGGTCGCGCCGGACGGCGTCATTCGTCACGATCAGCGGGTCGGCCAGCAGTCTGGTGACGTGCTCCAGATGGGCGGACCAGCGGGCGGAGTCGCCGCGGAGCGGCGCCATCGGGCACGGTACGAGGCCGCCGAGCACGCATGCCCAGAAGGCCGGGATCACCTCGTCAGGCCGCTCCAGCAGCAGCACCACCGCCGAGCCGGGCTCGGCGCCGTGCCGTCGCAGCCCGCCGAGCAGTTCGAAGGCCGCCTCCTTGAGCGCGGCGTACGACTGCTCGGTCTCGGTGCCGTCGTCGCAGACGTACCGGACGCCGCGACCGGGGCACTGGGCGGCTCGTACCAGCAGGCCGGCGATCCCGTTCGGGCTGGTCACCGTTCACTCCCTCCGAAGGGCCGGCCGGCGCTCAGCCCGTCGAGCCTGCGCATGGTCGTCTCGCGGTCGTTGAGCAGGGGGAACGGCTCGCCGGGCGGCGGCGCGACGCCGAGGAAGCCGCACAGGGGCTCCCATCCCCGGCGCACGTCGAATACCAGGAGCCGATCGGCGGGCAGGGAGCGCCGGACGGTGGCCGCATGGCGTTCGAAGGCGGCGATCGCCTGCTCCCTGCCGGGCGTCCAGTCGGGAAACGGCCTGGTCTCGCCAAAGGTCTCGCGGGCCATGCGCCGCAGGAGCGGGTGCAGCCCGAGGAGCGGGTCGCGGGAGAGGCCGCCGGCGGCGATCGAGGCCGCCCGCCGGCTGACCATGGCGCGGAAGCTGGCGTACCAGCGGCCGGGGTCGCGGACCGTGAGTACGACCTTGGCCCGCGGGAACGCCTCGGCCAGCGGGCGCCAGAAGAAGCTGGCGGGCCAGTCCACGGCCGATCGGTAACCCGCGAAGACCCGCTCCCATCCCGCGGGACCGTCGGGCACGGCCGGCAGCCACCGCTCGACCAGCTCCGCGTGATCGAAAAGCTCGTACATGTGGTGGCAGGGACCGAAACCGAGGCGTTCCAGCGCCGCTTTGAGTGACAGGGTGCCCGTCCGCGGCAATCCCGCCCCGATCACCTCAAGCATGGCTGCCTGCTTCCCGTCCGGCTCGGCTCCTTCCGATCAGGTACCGCTACCGGAGGGGGGCATGCGGCGAGTCGCCCGGTAAAGGTGCTGTTTTGCCGAAATATGTGCAGCCGCAGGGACATGAGTCAGCGTGGCTTTTGGCGGGTGCCCGCTCAGCACGGCTTCCCCTTTAGACTGTGACGGGCATGTCACCCTCAGTAGTGCTCGGAGCATCCCATGCACATGGCCTGGATCATCGTCGTCGCGGCCGCGGCGGCCCCGCAGACCCCGGCCCCGCACGCCCCGGCCGCGCTGGCCTGCCACGCCGCCACCCCGGCGGGCGACCCCCTGACCTTCAGCCCCAGCGTGGGCCTGACGCCGAGGCGCGTGACGGCCCGCGGCCATCTCGAGCTCACCGGCTGCGTGTCACCCGACGGCACGGCCACCGCCCTGAGCTCGGGCTGGGTCGCCGTCAAGGCCACCGCGCTGGCCTCCTGCACCAGCACGCGCCAGGTCCGCGGCAGCGCCGTCATCACCTGGTTCGGCCTGGACGGCCGCCCGGTCGGCACCTCCAAGCTACGGGTCAGGGCCGACGGACTGGCCGTCCAGCGCCCGGCCGACAGCCTGCTCACCGGCTCCGTCACCGCGGGCCCCCTCGCCGGGGAGCGCGTCAGCGGCGGTGTCACCCCCGCCACGCCCCTGCTCGTCTGCGCCACCCAGGGCATGACCGGCCTGCCCGGCTCCGGCCGCGTGACCTTCGGTTAGCCGCGTCCCGGACGGCCGGTCAGCGGCCCGCGAGCCGGTCGCCGGCGTAGTCGAGCAGCCGCTCGGCCGTGGCGAAGCGGCTCTCGGAGGTGCTGCCGTTCAGCAGGACGCCCACCACCTGCTCCCCGCTCCGCTCGCCCGCGAACATCAGGCAGTAGCCGGCCGCCTTGATGTAGCCGGTCTTCACGCCCAGCACCCCGCTCGCCCGTGACAGCAGCTCATTGGAGTTGCGCCAGGTGTGCGGCCGGTGCACCGCCGACTTGGCCACCGTGTGCACCTTGGTCCCCACGATGGTCCTGAACGTGCTGCTCTCCAGCATGTGCTGGGCCAGCTTGGCCTGATCGACGGCGGTCGAGTGGCCGGGGCTGGGGTCGGGCATGCCGTCCGTGTTGGTGTAGCGGGTGTCCTCCAGCCCGAGGGAGCGGGCCGCCTGGTTCATCTTGGCGACGAAGGCCGTCCTGCCGGGGCCGTACCGCCGGGCCAGGGCGTTGGCCGCGTCGGCTGCCGAGGGGAGCAGGAGAGCGTAGAGGAGGTCCCTGACCGTCAGGCGTTCGCCCGGCTTGAGTCCCGCCGTGGTGGCCCCGCCCCTGGAGCCGTACTTGACGTCGGCGGAGGTGATGGTGATGGTGTCGCTCAGCCGGGCCTCGCGCAGCACGACGTACGCCGTCATGACCTTGACCAGGCTGGCCACCGGGAAGCGGTCGGTCTCCCGCTTCCCGAAAAGGACCGTTCCCGATGAGTCGACCACGTACGCCGCCCTGGCCGCCACCTTCGGAGCATGGGCGGCCGTCTCCTGCGCCACGGCCACGGCCGGCGAGGCGAACCCCACAACCAGTGCGAGCGTGGCAGAACCTATGAAACCCCCAGTACGCATGGCAAACATGGTGTCAGTTGATCAAGGGTTCGTTTGCCTACTCGGGCCATAAGGCACCATCAGATGGGGGTAAATGTATGGCAGGTCCAACGGGGCGGGGGGCGGCCGTGGCAGGCAGGTTCGTCATCAGCGAGGACGAGCGCGGCGGGTTCCGCTTCGAGCTCGTCGCGAACAACGGGCAGACGCTGGCGGTGGGGGAGGGCTTCCCCACCAAGATGGCCTGCGTGAACGGCATCGAGACGGTACGCAGGAACGCTCCCGAGGCCGCGATCGACGACCGGACCGGCCGGGGGCAGGCGTCCCCGGCCCCCGAGATCTAGGACGGTCTACGACACCACGGCTTTCGCGTCGGCGGCGCGCCGCTTCCGCCTGCGCCGGGCCACGAACCACCCCGCGCCCGCGACGACCGCCACCGCCACCACACCCGCCGTGATCGGTGACCGCGCGGCCAGCTCCAGCCACCCCCACACGATCGCCGTGAGCCCGAACCACCAGATCGGCGCCCAGGTCAGGCAGCCCAGCGCGCTGGCGACCACGTACCAGGGATAGGAGACGCGCAACGCCCCTGCCACCCAGGGCAGCGTGTGCCGCAGCATGGGCACCCAGAAGCAGCCGTAGACGGCCAGCGCGCCCCACTTCTCGACGATCTGCTCGATCTTCGCGATGCGCTCGCGGCCCAGCTTGACGCCGATCCGCGAGTCGTAGAGCCTCTCACCCAGCTTGCGGCCGACCCAGTAGTAGACCTGGAACGCGCCGAACAGGGCGAGGATCAGCACGGCGCCCACCAGCCAGTACGGCAGGCCGAACCACGACGGGCGCGCCGGGTCAGGGATCATCGCCTGCCACATCTCTGACCCATCGCCCCTCCCACCCCTTAGGTCAGCCTCACCTTAGTTTAAGGGGCAAGTTCTCGCCACACCCGCCTGCAAGCCCCCTGCAAAAGGTGCAACTCGCCGACAAGCGGTACTCAACCACCCTCATCCACTCTAGGGGTGAGCCAGAAGGGGTGTTGAAGATGACGACGAGAAGCACGGCCGTCCTGGCCACCGGCAGCGCGAACGCGGCCAAGCTCTTCGTGGCGGCCCTCGCCTTCACCAGCGCGTACGTCGGCTTCTCCGCCTACAGCAACGCCACCGCCGGCACGCAGGCCCGCCCCGCCCACCAGATCGTCCTGTCGGCCCGCGAGCTGCCGGTCATCGAGAAGATCGCCGCCCCCGTCAAGGTGGGCGAGGTCACCCTGAGCGCCCTGGCCGGCGGCAGCGGGCACTGCGCCAAGGAGTACGTGGCCCGGGGCAGGACCACCCGGTCCGACCCCGCCCAGTTCGTGACGTACGGCTGGAAGCTCACCCGCTGGAGCCAGGCCACCAAGACCTGGCGCACCTATCTCGCGGACTACGACGGCTTCTCCGGCGGCACGGACACCGCCGAGTGGCGGCTCCACGTCTCCGGCGACCCGGGCTGGTATCGCGTTGAGCTGTCCGTCGCGGGCGCCGAGGCGATCAAGAGCGACCGTTTCCAGGTCAGCTGCTGACCGACTGCCGCGCCGCCTCCACCCAGCGTGGCACGCCGACCCGCTCGGCCACCTCAAGAGCCTTCTTGTAGTGGTCACGCGCGGCCTCCGGCTGCCCCAGGCGCACGGCCAGGTCGCCGAGCGTC
This sequence comes from Nonomuraea jiangxiensis, assembly GCF_900099965.1. GTDB lineage: Bacteria > Actinomycetota > Actinomycetes > Streptosporangiales > Streptosporangiaceae > Nonomuraea > Nonomuraea jiangxiensis. The sequence goes on from NZ_FNDJ01000052.1 coordinate 25,951, forward strand.
AGCGCCACCGGCCACAGCGCCACCACGCCGGTGCCCGCGCCCGCCACCCGGTCGGCGAACGGCTTGAGCTTGTCGTAGCAGTCGACCATCCGCTCCCGGTCGTCGAGCAGCATCCCGGCCAGCGCCCGCCAGGTCATCGCCAGCTCGTAGAGGAAGTCCGGCCGCACCGGCGGGCGGGTGGCGGCCACGGCCTTGGCGTCGTTGAGGTGCCCGGCCGAGGCCAGCGCCAGCGCGTAGGCGTCGAGCGTCCACTTGGCGCCCTGCATGTGCTTCTCGGCCAGCAGATCGACCGTCTCGGCCGCCCGGCCCGCCACCAGGTGCAGGCAGAACTGCGTGATCAGCGGCAGGTCCTGGCGGCCCTCCAGCATGCCGGCCCGCTGCGTCATCCTGGCCGCCTCGCGGTAGGTCCGTTCGGCGCTCTCGTAGTCGCCGGCGATCATCTGCCGCTGGCCCGCGTACCAGACGACGACCGCGGCGGGCGCCGACAGGTCGTACTGTCTGGCCAGGGTGTCGGCGGCGGCCGCGTGCTCGTCGGCGACCGCGAACTCGCCCCGGGCCGCCGCGCACTCCAGCAGCACCAGGTGCGCCAGCGCCTGCGTGGCCATCTGCCCGGAGCGCTGGGCCACCTCCAGCAACTCGCGGCCGATGCTCTCGCGGGTGTCCACGGCGGGGATGTCGTAGGACTGGCGCAGCCGTCCGCTGAGCGCCGCCGCGATCAGCGCCGGGTCACCGCTCTGCCTGGCCAGCTCCAGCGCCTCCAGCGAGGCCTGCCGTCCGCGCTCGGGCGAGGAGGAGCCCTCCAGCTCCAGCGCGAGCGTCGTCAGCAGGCTGGCCCGCAGCCGCTGCTCGCCCGCGGGCAGCTCCATGAGCGCCTTCTCGGTGACGTCGACGATCTCCCACGCGGTGCGGGTGAAGTCGCGGGCCATGCCCTTGTGCGGCACGGCCAGCGAGGCCGCCACCTTCGCGGTGATCTCCAGGTCGCCCAGCGGCAGCGCCGCGTCCATGGCCTGGCGGCGCAGCATCCTGGCCGCGGTCATGTCACCGCACAGCGCGAGCGCCCTGATCTGGCGCAGCATGAGCCGCAGCCGCTCCTTGGCGCGCTCGGGCTCCTGTGGGCCGCCCTGGTCGTCGTTGCGCGACCGGTCGAACGCGGCGATGGCCTGCTCCCACAGCGTGGCCGCCTCGCGGTGGGCGAACCGCCGCTCGGCCTGCTCGGCCGCCAGCCCCGCGTAGTGCACCGCCTTCCCGGCCGCGTCGGCCAGGAAGTAGTGGTGGGCCAGCGCCGCCACGTCGGACGGCGTGCGCTGCTCGATCACCGAGGCCACTGCCGCGTGCAGCCGGGTGCGGCGCAGCCGGGAGGCGTCGGAGTAGAGCGTGTCGCGCACCAGGTCGTGGTCGAACCTGAGCAGCCCGGGACCCGGCTCCGTCACCAGCCCCGCCAGCAGCGCCGCCTCCACGGCCTCGATCACGGACTCCTCGTCCACCGCCACGGCCACCAGCACGTCGAGATCGACGTCCCGGCCGATCACCGCGGCCTGCAGCAGGATCTGCTGCGCGCCGGCCGGCAGCCGCGAGATGCGCCGCCGCAGCACGTCACGCACGCCGGAGGGCACCCGCGAGAGCACCTCGGTCGCGCTGGCCCGGTCGGCCGCGCCCTCGGAGTCGAGCAGGCGCACGGTCTCGCGGACGAAGAACGGGTTGCCGCCGGTGCGCTCGACGATCGACTCGACCGCGTCCTCGTCGATCTCGCGTACGCACGTCGCCCTGACCAGCTCGGCCACGGCCTTCGGATCGAGCCCCGACAGGCCCACCCGCACCGGGCCCAGCCTGGCCAGCGCGGCCAGCACGTCGGACTGGCGGTCGTCGAGCTCGCTCTCCCTGCACGTCACCACCAGCAGCACCCGGCTGGTCGCCAGCAGGCTCGGCAGCGCCCGCAGCAGGGCGAGCGTCTGGTCGTCGGCCCAGTGCAGGTCTTCGAGCGTCAGCAGCACCGGCGCGCGGCGCGCCACCCCGGCCAGGTAGCCGCCGACCGCGCGGTGCAGCCGGAACCCGCCGGACACCTCGTCCTCGTCGGGGTCGGGGGCGGCGTCGTCGAGCAGCGGCGCGAGCAGCTGCGCGTATTCGCCCGCGCCCGTCGTCTCGGTGAGCGCGCGCAGGATCTCCACCCAGGCCCAGCCGGGCGGGGTGGCGCTGGAGTCGGGGCAGGCGCCGGAGGCGGCGATCCAGCCGTCCGTGGCCAGCCTGCTCTCCAGCTGGCGCAGCAGCGTGGTCTTGCCCGCGCCCGCGACCCCGGTAACGATCGCGACCTGGAACCGGCCGGTGCGGGAGGCCGCCGTGGTCAGCCGGGCCAGCTCGGCGTCGCGGCCGACGAACGGCTCCGGCTCCAGCGGCGGCGGCTCGACCGGCGTGGCCGGCCGGGGCGGCCAGGTGTCGGTGACCGGCGCGGGCCTCGGCGGCCGGGCCGGGGTGGCCAGCTCCAGCTCGGGCGACTGGGCCAGGATGTCGGACTCCAGCTTGCGCAGCGCCGGCCCGGGGTCGATGCCGAGCTCGTCGGCCAGGATGTTCCTGGCCCTGCGCAGCGCGGCCAGCGCGTCGCCCTGACGGCCGCAGCGGTAGAGGCCGAGCGCGAGCAGCCGCCAGCCCTCCTCGCGCAGCGGGTGCTCGGTGGTGAGCGCCTCCAGGTCGGGCACGGTCTCGGCGTGCAGGCCCAGCCGCAGGCCGGTGTCGCAGTGCCGCTCGCGGGCCACCACGCGCAGCTCCGCCAGCCGGTTGACCTCGGCCTCGGCCCACTGCTGGTCCGCGAAGTCGGAGTAGGGGGTGCCGCGCCACAGGCCCAGCGCCTTCTCCAGACGGCCGCGGGCGGACTGCGGGTCGCCCTCCTCCAGGTGCTCGCCCGCCGCGCGTACGAGCTGCTCGAACCTGAGCGCGTCGACCTGGTCGGGGGCCACCCGCAACGCGTAGCCGGAGGCGACCGTCACCAGCAGCCGGTTGGGCCCGCCGCGCGGGCGGCCCGGCTCCAGCACCCGGCGCAGGCGCGAGATGTAGACCTGCAGGCCCGACTGCGCGCCCTTGGCTGCGTCGTCGTCCCACAGATCGTAAAGAAGTGTGTCAACTGGCACGACCTGACCTCGTGCCACGAGCAGTCGGGCGAGGACGGCCCGCTGCCGCAACCCGCCGAGGTCGAGTTCGTCGTCGTGTTCGTACGCCTCGACTGGCCCCAGAACTCGGAACGCCACCATGTCAGCCGCCACGCTATGCGTGCCTAGGAATCACGCACAAGTCCCGTGGTTGATTAGCATCTGTTGGGTTTGGGATTGTCACCGGGTGGCCTTCGGGATCGCGGACGGGGGCTCCGCGCCGGCGTTCCGGCCGTTGCGCCTGCGCAGGAGCGCCCACGCGCCCAGAGCCAGGCCACCGAACGGGATCTCGATAGTGTAAGTCCAGAAGCCGAAGAGCAGTGCGGTCGCGATGGCGGGAGTGGCCGGCACGCCGAAGGTGATCAGCAGCGCGGCCACGCCGCTCTCCATGATCCCGGCGCCACTGGGCGTGATCAGAGCGCTGGTCAGGACCCTGGAGAGCGCGAAGACGGCGATCGACTCGGCCAGGCCGGGCCAGGCGCCGGTGCCGTGCATGCAGGCCGCCATGATCGCCCACTGGAAGCCGAGGAAGAACACCATGCCGAGGGACAACCCCGGCCAGCGGGTCCTGACGACGCCCGCGGTGTCCGCGCGCAGCCGCTGGAAGGCCTGCGAGGCGTGGAACTTCAGCCGCAGCAGCCGGACGACGCCGTCGACCGCGCGGCCGAGCACGTTCGCCGCGCGGTCCCAGTAGAGGGCGGCGGCCACGACCGCGCACAACACGAGGATCGAGACCGCGCCCGTCCAGCCCGCGCTCGCGACCGTCGGGTTGGGCGCCTTGCCCGCCGCCAGCAGCGCCATGATCCCGACGGCCGGCAGGATGAACCTGAACAACGTGTTCCAGATGCCGCTGACCAGCGTCATGACCACGAACGCGCGGCTGGTGAAGCCCCAGCCCCTGGTCATGGCGAAGGACAGCGCCACCCCCACGGCCCCGCCGAAGGGCAGCAGGTTGCTCACCGCGCTGCCCGCCGCGTTGAGCGTGAGGCCCTGAAGGTTGTTCAGGCCGGGCAGGGAGCTGGTCAGCACGAACGTGTAGGCCAGCAGGCTCAGCAGCCACAGCGCGGTCATCAGCGCGATCTCGCCGCCGTCGAGCGTGCCGAACACCTGGAGGATCTGCTGCCAGGAGACGGGCTTGCCGGTGAGCGCGTGCACGAGCTGCGGCAGGTAGAACACGAGCAGCGCGGCCAGGCCGAGCGACAGCACGGAGAGGATGATCTGGAGCCACTTGTTCTTCATCGGGATCCAGTCTGCCCGTTGGTGACGGGGGGCCTCGTCAGACTCAAGTATTAGTTCGGCCACCGATCGAAGGGATGAGTGAGGCGGGTGCCCGGGGGGAGGTCGCGGCGTACGTACCACTCCGTGCCGAAGACCAGCCGGTAGAGAGGGCGCGGGACCTTGAGCATGACGGCGAGCGTGCGGTCGCTGTCGCCGCCGCTGGCCTGGGAGGCGTGCGCGGACATGGAGGCCCGTTTCTGCCTGGTGTATTTCCGGACGTTGACCCGGTGGGTGATCGTCTCGTTCGACGAGTAGGCGCTCTCGAACGTCCGTACGTCGAACTCCGGCGGGAACTTGTAGAACCTGCCCGCCACCCGCAGCAGCCTGACCAGCGGGTCGCGGTTGACCGTCGCCTCCAGGACGACCTTCGTGCCCGCGATCTTGGCCGCCCGCTTGCCCACCCGGTGCACCTGCACGTGGTCGGGATGGCCGTAGCCGCCCGCGGGGTCGTAGATCACCACCACGTCGGCCTGCTCCTCCTGAAGGATGGCGGCCAGCGCCTTGGCAGCCTCCTCGCTGTCGGCGTCGATGAAGGCGTTGTCCGGCCGGTCCTCGGCGATGCCGCCCTTGGGGCTCAGCCCCGAGTCGCCGTAGCCGAGGCACTCCACCCGGGCGCAGCCCAGCAGCGCGGCCGACTTGTAGAGCTCCTTGAGCCTGGTCTCGCCGAGAGCCTCGCCCGGCTCCATCTCGGCCAGCCCGCGCTCGCCCGCGGTGGCCACCACGAGCACCACGCGGTGTCCCTCGGCCGCGAGCATCGCCATGGTGCCCGCCGTCAGCAGGGCCTCGTCGTCGGGATGGGCATGGAAGAACACAGCGGTACGTGGAGGCACACGCCCAGATTAGTCTGGGAGGGGTGCGGATCTTCCACGTGAGTGACTGTTACCTGCCGCGACTGGGGGGAATCGAGGTTCAGGTCGCCGACCTCGTGCGGATGCAGCGGGAGGCCGGGCACGAGGTGTCGGTGGCCACGGCGACCCGGGGGGAGCCGCTGCCCGGCGTGCACAGGATCGTCGCGAGGATGCCCTTCGACCTGCCGGTGCACCCGTTCGGCGTGGGACGGCTCATCCGCCGCATCACCGCGGACCGGCCCGACGTGGTGCACGTGCACGCGGGGGCGGTCTCGCCGTTCGCCTGGATGGGGGTGCGGGCGGCGGTGCGGGCGCGGGTGCCGTGCGTGGTGACCGTGCACAGCATGTGGGATCCGCTCACGCGGGGGGCCTACCGGTTGTTGCGGCTGGTGTTCGGCTGGCAGAGGTGGGGGCTGGTGGCCACCACGGTCAGCAACGCCGCCGCGGCCCCGATCCGCGCGGTGGCGGGGCCGGCGGTGCCGGTGCGGGTGATCTCCAACGGCCTCGACCTGTCCGGCTGGGCGCCGCCGCCGGGGACTCCGCGGCGCGGTGACGAGGTTCACATCGTGGCGGTCGGCCGGCTGGCGCCGCGAAAGCAGCCCGTACGCCTGCTGAAGCTGCTCCAGGCGGCACGGGCGCGGGTGCCCGCGGAGATTCCCCTGCGGGCCACGATCGTCGGCGACGGTCCAGCCCGGGGCCAGATGGAGCGTTTCCTCGCCCGGCACCGCATGACCGGCTGGGTCTCCCTGCCCGGCCGCTACACCAGGGAGCAGATCGCCAAGGTGCTGGAGTCGGCCGACGTGTTCGTGGCGCCCGCGCCGCGCGAGTCGTTCGGCATCGCGGCGCTGGAGGCGCGGGCGGCGGGGCTGCCGGTGGTGGCCAGGGCGCAGAGCGGGGTGGCCGACTTCGTCGAACACGGCACGGAGGGCCTGCTCGGGCGCACGCTCGGCGACCTGTCGCGGGCGGTGGCGCGGTTGTGCGTGGACGCGGAGTTGCGCGAGGCGATGGCCGCGCACAATCGCTCCACGCCGCCCGCCGCGGGCTCGTGGCCGACCGTGCTGGAGGGGTTCGAGCGGGCGTACGAGCAGGCGGCGCGCCGGTCACGAAGCGGCCCCTCATAGCCCCTTACATGACACGGCCGCCGCACCTTCCTGCCCCCCACGGGCGGTGCGGCGACCGGTCGGGACGCGACCGCCGCCGCGACCTGCCCCCCACAGGCCGGTACGCGGCGGCCGCGTCGATCAGCCGCAGGCCGAGACGATCTTGGCCTGCATCTCGGGGATCTTCGACATCGCGTTCGTGGTGGCGGTCGGGTCGTCGTAGTTCACGCTCCCGAAGATGGTCGCCAGGTCGTTCACCGCGCTCGCGAGTTCCCCGTCGTACTTGCCCGCGAGGGTCTTGAGCTTCCCTGAGGCGTCCTGACTCGCCTTCTCGATGGCCGTGGGGTCGGCCGCCGCGGCGCTCAGCTCACTCGTGATCTTCGTGATCTCCTGGCTGAGCGTGGCGCAGTCCACGGCCTGGCCGACCGCACCACAGGACGTGGTGAGAACGGCAAGAGTCAGCGTCGCTGCCGCAACGGCGAGGCGACGACGAGGGGGTGTCATTTCCGTGCCCTTCGTAGATTTACTAACGAAGGGAACATTATGGATCAGCGCTTGATCGTCACTTGCACCCCACTAACACCGCGGGCGTCAAGTGAGCGTAAATCCGCGCCGCGGCCGGGGAACGCCCGGCGGGCGACGGCCCCTTGACACCTCGTGAGGCCCGCCCGAATATTCGCATATAGAGCAACTCGGTGCGTAATACGCAACAAGGGGTGCGGGTTGACCACCACGTCCAGCTTGATCTCCACGCTGCCCGGCCGTTCGTACACCGACCCGGAGGTGTTCGCCGACGAGCAGACCAGGATCTTCGAAAACCTCTGGTTCTGCGCGGTCCGGGCCGCGGACCTGGCCGCGCCGGGCGCGTTCAGGACGGTCCAGGTCGGCAGGGAGAGCGTGATCGTCGTACGCGGCCGCGACGACCGGCTGCGCGCCTTCCTCAACGTGTGCCGGCATCGCGGCGCCCGGCTGTGCCTGGAGGACAGCGGCGAGGTGAGGCGCACGATCAGGTGCACCTATCACGCCTGGTCCTACGACCTCGACGGCCGCCTCGCCGCCGCGCCCAACCTGGCCCGGATGCCCGACATCGACCGGGTGGAATACGGCCTGGTCCCCGTGCACCTGCGCGAATGGCTCGGCTACGCCTGGGTGTGCCTGGCCGAGCGGCCGCCCTCGTTCGAGGAGACGGTGACGTACGCGGCCACCGAGCGGCTCGGCGACCCCGCCGCCATCGAGCACTACCACGTGGAAGGGCTCGCGCTCGGCCGCAGGATCGTCTACGACGTCGCGGCCAACTGGAAGCTCCTGGTCGAGAACTTCATGGAGTGCTACCACTGCGCCACGATCCACCCCGAGCTGACCGCCGTGCTGCCGGAGTTCGTCGGCGGCTACGCGGCCCAGTCCTACGTGGGCCACGGCGCCGCGTTCGCCGAGCGGGCGGAGGGGTTCACCGTGGACGGACGCGCGGGGTTCGGCAAGCTGCCCGGCGTGGCCCCGGAGCAGGACCGCCGCTATTACGCGATCACCGTCAAGCCGCAGGTCTTCGTCAACCTGGTGCCCGACCACGTGATCATGCACCGGATGTTCCCGCTGGCCGTGGACCGGACGGTGGTCGAGTGCGACTGGCTCTACCACCCCGACGTGGTCGCCTCGGGGGCGGACCTGTCGGCGTCGGTCGAGCTGTTCCACCGGGTCAACGAGCAGGATTTCGCGGCATGCGAGCAGACCCAGCCGGGGATGTCGTCACGCGCCTACCGGGACGGCGGGGTGCTGGTGCCCAGCGAGCACCACATCTCGGCCTTCCATCAGTGGGTGAACCAGCGCTTGCGCGGATAGCGCACCGTGACGCCGCCGTATTTCGACCGGCCGCTGATCACCACGTGGACCGCGCCGGGGCGGGGCCTGCTCGGCACGCTTGAGGTCGCGTGGCCCCAGTCGCTCCTGAACCCGTCCACGTTCGCCACCCCGCCCTCGGGCAGGGTGATCCGGGCCGAGCCGTAGGTGAGGTTGAGCTCGATCTCGACGACCTGGTGGTCGATGACGGCTTCGGAGAGGTCGAGGTCGACGCTGCCGTGCTTGGAGGTCACCCGCAGCCGGCGCGGGACCGCCCAGTCGCCGGAACGCTTGAGGTGGCCGTTCTTCGCCTCCAGCTCGACCACGTCGCTGACCGGGGGCTGCTCCTGGGGCAGATCACTGATCAGGCCCAGGAGGTCGCCATAGGTCTTCGCGCTCAGGGCCAGCTCAAGACGGTCTTCGAGCTCCAGTTGGTTGAGGCGGCCCTCGGCGAACGCGTGCTGCAGGCGCCGCGCGGTGCGCTCCCGGTCCTCGTCGGAGACCCGCATCTGCAATTCCGACATGCCTTGAGCATAGGTTCGCGGCGCTCAGAACGGGAGATGTCGGCCAGAAGGGGTGCGCAGATCGACGGGAGCCGGTCGTCGGATCGGCCGGGGGCGGGGGGTGACCTGGACTCTCTTCACGACACGTACGTACCCAATGGTTCGTCATGAAGTCGTTCCCGTTGGGTAGCGTTGGTGCTGATGCTGGCGGAACCCTTCCTACACCCGGCGCTCTTCTATCGGGGGGAGCGGGAATATCTGGCTGCCACCACGGCTTTCGTGCGGGCCGGGCTGGCCGCCGGAGAGCCCGTCGCGGTCGCCGTCCCGGCCGGCAATCTCGGCCTGATCGAGGCCGCGCTGGGCTCCGACGCCGAGGCCGTGCACCTGCTCGACATGAGCAGGGCCGGGCGCAACCCGGGGCGGATCATCCCCGCCGTGCTGCGTGACTTCGCCGACCGGCATCACGGCCGGCACGTGTGGATCATCGGCGAGCCGATCTGGCCGGGCCGGACGGCGACCGAATATCCCGCGTGCGCGCAGCACGAGGCTCTGATCAACCTGTCGTTCGCGGGGCGGCACATGACGATCCTGTGCCCGTACGACGCCGAGCGCCTGGATCCCGCGATCCTCCGCGAGGCCGCCCGCACTCATCCCGTGCTGCGGGACGCCACGGGGGAGTGGCCCAGCGCCGACTACGCGCCGGACCTGGTGATCGACGGGCACAACCGGCCGTTCGACGAGCCCGCTGAGTTCGTCTCGCTGCGGTTCGACCACGGCAACCTGTCCGCCGTGCGGGGCCTGGCCGGGCGCCGGGCCGCCGAGCTGGGGTTCGGCAAGGACCGGCGCGACGACGTCCGGCTGACCGTGGCCGAGCTCGGCGCCAACAGCCTCGACCACGGCGGCGGCGCGGGGCTGATCAGGGTGTGGGTCGCGGAGGGGCGGCTGGTGTGCGAGGTCAGCGACGCGGGCCACATCACCGACCCGCTGGCCGGGCGGAAGCCCGTCGATCCGCGTGCGGCGGGCTCGCGCGGGCTGCTCATCGTCAACCTGCTCAGCGACCTCGTCCGCGTCCACACCGGGGCCGGCGGCACCGCGGTCCGCGTCTACTTCGACATCCCGGACCGGCAGGACCTCCGGGGCCGGCAGGACCTCCCGGAGAGGCAGGACCATCCGGACCTTCCGCATGGACCGGACCTCCCGGACCGGCTGGATCAGCGTCCGATCTCCGACATGTTGGGATAACGGGTGCCGCGTACCGCGTCCGCGGGCACGGCCGCCGTCAGCGCGTCGAGCTGCTCGGACGTCAGCGTGATGTCCGCGGCGGCCACGTTCTCCTCCAGATACTTCAGCCGCTTCGTGCCCGGGATCGGCACCACGTCCTCACCCTGGGCGAGCACCCACGCCAGCGCGATCTGCGCCGCGGTCACCCCGGCCGCGTCCGCGATCTTCTTCACCTCCGCCGCCAGCGCCGCGTTGTGCGCGGCGTTCTCGCCCGAGTTGCGCGGCATCCACTTGCGGAAGTCGTCGTCGGGCAGCTCGTCGGCGGGCGGCACCGTGCCGGCCAGGAAACCGCGGCTGATCGGCGAGTACGCCACCAGCCCCACCCCCAGCTCCCTGGCCACCGGCAGGATCTCCGCCTCCAGGTCCCTGGTGAACAGCGAGTACTCGCTCTGCAGGGCGGCGATCGGGTGCACCGACCCGGCCCTGCGCAGCGTGTCCGCGCCCACCTCCGACAGGCCGAGGTGGCCGACCTTGCCGGCCTTGACCAGCTCGGCCATGGCGCCGACCGACTCCTCGATCGGCACCTCCGGATTGCGGCGGTGCATGTAGTAGAGGTCGATGTGGTCGACGCCGAGGCGGCGCAGCGAGGCGTCGCAGGCGGCCCTGATGTACTCGGGGCTGTTCTCGACGGAGCGGGTCGTGCCCTCACGCTTGATGCCGAATTTCGTGGCCAGCACGACCTCGTCCCGCCGGTCCTTGATGGCGCGGCCGACGAGCTGCTCGTTGGCGCCCCTGCCGTACATGTCGGCCGTGTCGAGGAAGTTCACGCCGAGGTCGAGCGCGCGGTGGATGACGGCGATCGACTCCTTGTCGTCGGTCTGGCCGTAGAACTCGGACATGCCCATGCACCCGAGCCCCAGCGCGGAGACCTGAAGGTTGCCCTGCCCTAGAGTGCGCTTGTTCATGACACCAGGTTCGCCCTTAGAGCGCGCTCTAAGTCAAACCGGGGTGCGGACCCCTGTACCCACCCTGAGGAGGCGGACCCTACCAAGGGTCGTGTTCGCACAGGTCACCAGGTGCTCTCAGGGGAGACACCGACCAAGGTATTAAGGGATCCTTCAGGGCCGGTTGGGGTCCATCTCCGATACTGCGCGTGGCCGCTTTCCAGGACTTTTGTAGGCATGAAGGGATTGCTTGTCAGCGGGTTCGCGGCCATCGGCACCGGAACGGGCGCCATGCTCACTTTGCACGCCGAGGCGGGGCTCGACCCCATGCACAGTGTCATCAGTGAGTACGCCTTCCACACCGGCGGCTGGCTGCTGCCCGCCTCGCTGACGTTGTTCGCGATCGGCGCCACGCTGATCGCCGAGGCGCTGCGCCGGGCCGGGATGAGCCGCTGGGTCTTCGCGCTGCTGTTGACGTGGGCGGCGAGCATGTTCCTGATCGGCGCCTTCCCGACCGACCGGCCCGGGGTGCCGCTGTCGTTGTCGGGCGGCATCCACCGTTACGCCGCCTTCGTGGCCTTCCTGGTGATGCCCGTGGTGGGACTGCTGCTCGCCAGGGCCCGCATCCGCCACGCCAAGGCGGTGCGCGTCCTCAGCGGGATCGCGCTCGGGGCGCTGCTGCTGGTGGTGATCCCGTACGTGGTGCGGATGTTCGGGGTGCCGCTGACCAACGACGACATCCCGGCCGGGCTGACCCAGCGGGTCGTGGTGGTCACGGAACTGGGAGTGCTGGCGCTGGCCGCGCTGTCGATGCTGCGGCCCGGGGTGCGGCACGCCGCGGTCGGGGCCGCCCTGGCGTAACCGGCCGGCGTCGTCTTGCAGGCTCCCGGGTGCTCGGCGTCCCGGGGGCCTTTTCGCTGCCCAGATGCGTGAAACGCGTTGATCGGGAAAGGGGATGTGCCTACTTTGACGCGGGAGGACTGAAATGACGATTCTGGTGGCGTATGACGGTTCCGACGATGCCAAGGCGGCCATCGCCGTCGCGGGCCGGATCATGCCCGGGCAGCGCGCGGTCGTGCTGACGGTGTGGGAGCGGGTGGCGATGGCCGCCTCCCGGGCCTCGGCGGGGCTCATGTTGACGCTCGACCAGTCCGGTCTTGAGGACGAGGCGATCGGGGAGGCGATGCGGCAGCTAGCCGAGCAGGGCGCGGAGCTGGCCCGGCAGGCGGGGCTGGAGGCGAGCGCGCGCTGCGACACGGACTCGCTGTCCGTCTGGTCGACGATCGTGGACGTCGCCGACGAGATCGACGCCGACCTCATCGTGACCGGCACGCGCGGGCTCGGCGGGATGCGCTCGCTGCTGCTGGGCGGCACGTCGGACCGGGTGCTGCACCACACCAGACGGCCGGTGCTGGTGGTGCCCGCCCCGGAGAAGGCCGACTGACGGGGCCTTATCGGCTGGCGGGGTCCGCCTACAGCGGGCTAGCATGGCGGGCATGACGACCTGCCTGGTGATGATGGCCCCCTAGGGGCTTTCACCGGCGACGTCTTGTCGAGGCCCTGCGAGCGGGGCCTCTCGTCGTGTCCGGGGCCCTTGGAGGCATCCGATGTACATCACGACGACCATCCCCTACGTCAACGCCCGGCCGCATCTCGGGCACGCCCTGGAGCTCGTCCAGGGCGACGTGCTGGCCCGGCACCACCGGCGGCGGGGCGAGCCCGTACGGTTCCAGACCGGCACCGACGACAACTCGCTGAAGAACGTACTGGCCGCCGAGGCGCAGGGCGTGCCGGTGCGCGAGCTGGTGGACAGGAACGCGGCCGCGTTCGAGGGGCTCCGGCGGCCGCTGGACCTGTCCTTCGACTCGTTCATCAGGACGAGCAGCCATCCGGGGCACCGCGCCGGGGTCGAGCGCATCTGGGCGGCCACCCGCCACGATCTCTACCAGCGCCACTACACCGGGCTCTACTGCGTGGGCTGCGAGCAGTTCTACCCGGCGGACCCCTGCCCCGACGGGCACGAGGCGCCGCTGCAGCGGGTGTCGGAGGAGAACTGGTTCTTCCGGCTGTCCCGCTACCAGGACGCGCTGCTGGAGCTGATCGACGGTGGGCGGCTCAGGATCGAGCCGGCCGGGCGGCGGAACGAGGTGCTGGCGTTCGTCCGGGCGGGGCTGGCCGACATCAGCGTCTCGCGCTCGGCCGTACGCGCCCGGGGGTGGGGGATCCCGGTGCCCGGCGACCCCGACCAGGTGGTGTACGTGTGGTGGGACGCCCTGGCCAACTACGTGACCGCGCTCCAGGACGGCGACTACGGGCGCTGGTGGGTGTCGGAGGGCCGCAAGACCCACCTGATGGGCAAGGGGGTGATCCGGTTCCACGCGGTCTACTGGCCGGCGATGCTGCTGTCGGCCGGGCTGCCGCTGCCCACCGAGATCTTCGTGCACGACTACCTCACGGTGGACGGCCGCAAGATCAGCAAGTCGTCGGGCACCGCCGCCGACCCGCTCGCGCTGGTGGAGGCGTACGGGGTGGACGCCGTGCGGTGGTGGCTGCTGCGCGAGGTGCCGCGCGTCGGCGACGCCGACTTCACCGAGGAACGGCTGGCAGGCCGGGCCGACGAGGACCTGGCCAACGGCCTGGGGAACCTGGTCAACCGGGTGGTCACCATGGTGCACCGGTTCCTGGGCGGCCGGGTGCCCGAGGTCCCCGCGCGACCGCTGGCCGAGGTGTCCGAGGCGGTGCACGAGGCGCTGGAGGAGTTCGACTTCCGGCGGGCGGCGGCGGCCGTGTGGACGATCGTCGAGGAGGCCAACAAGTACGTCGAGAAGGCCCAGCCGTGGCGGCAGTCCCGGGCGGAGCAGGAGGTGTCGCTGGCCACGCTCGTGCACGCGTGCCGGGAGCTGGCCGTACAGCTTGAGCCCTTCCTGCCGACGGCGGCGGCGCGGGTGGCCGCGGCGGTGCGCGGGGACCGGCTGCCGCCGCCGGAGCCGCTGTTCCGGCGGCTCGCGGCGAAGGTTGACGGAGATCGCATAGGAGCCTAGGTTGGCGGCGCGACCAACCAGTCGGTATGGAGGTGCTCGTGCCCACCGTCAACACGATTCGCGGCCCCCTTGACGTGGACGAACTCGGTCAGACCCTGATGCATGAGCACATCTTCATCGTGTCCACCGAGCATCTGGACAACTACGGCAAGGGCGCCTGGTGGGACGAGGAGTTCCGGGTGGCGGACGCGGTCACCAAGCTCAACGCGGTGGCCGCGAAGGGGGTGCGCACGCTCGTCGACCCGACGGTGTGGGGGCTGGGCCGCTACATCCCGCGCGTCCAGCGGGTCGCCGAGCAGGTGCCCGGGCTCAACATCGTCGTCGCCACCGGCATCTACTCCTTCGAGGAGCTCCCGCACCAGTACGAGTACCGCGGCCCCGGCCTGATCATCGACGGCCCCGACCCGATGATCGACGACTTCGTCCGCGACCTCACCGACGGCATCGCCGACACCGGGGTCAGGGCCGCCTTCCTCAAGTGCGTGGTGGAGGCGAAGGGCCTGACCCCCGGGGTCGAGCGCATCTGCCGAGCCGTCGCGCGGGCGCATGTGCGTACCGGCGCGCCGATCACCGTGCACACCAACGCCTTCGCCCAGAGCGGCCTGCTCGCCCTCGACCTGTTCGGGAAGGAGGGGGTCGATCTGACGAAGGTGGTCGTCGGGCACGCGGGCGACAGCAACGACCTGGACTACCTCATGCGGATGGCGGACACGGGCGCGATCCTGGGGATGGACCGATTCGGCCTGGATGTCTACAACTCCACCGCCCAGCGGGTGGCCACGATCGCCGCGCTCTGCCAGCGGGGATACGCCGACCGCATGGTCCTCAGCCACGATACGGCCTGCTTCATGGACTACTTTGGGGGCACCTGGGACGAGGCCCGCCCCACGCTCGCGCCGAACTGGCGCTACGATCACATTCACGACGACGTCTTGGCCGCGCTGCTGCACTCGGGTGTGACCGATGACCAGATTGAGCAGATGCTGGTGTTCAACCCGAAACGCTACTTCTCGTAAAGTAGGTCAGATCGGGAGAGCAAAGCACAGGTAGGTGGAGCTGGGTGACTTCGGACCAGGCCTTGTCGATCAGCCTCGGGCTCCAGGGACCCTGCGTCATCGCGCGGCTGACGGGGGATTTCGACTTCGGGTCCGCGGCCGAGGTCCGCGACCGCGTCACCAAGGCGCTCGACCTCACCCAGCCCCCGCTGCTGGTCATCGACATGCAGGCGGTCAGCGTCTGTGACTCCTCCGGGCTTTCCGTGCTGGTCTACCTGCACAAGGCCGTCACCGCCTCCGGCGGCAAGCTGCTGCTGTCCGGGCTGAACGGCCGGTGCAAGCACCTTTTCGCGATCACCGCGCTGGACAAGTTCTTCGACATCCGCAGCACGGCCGAGCTGGCCATCGCTGAACTCAACGAACCCGGGAATTCGCCGCCGTACACCGGGTAGAGCCCGCTGCCGGAGGTCCGCTCCTGCCCCGGGGCTTCGCAGGAGATAGCCGCATAAGGGCGATATAAGCGGATAACCGTTTCGTATCGGTAGTGTCCGGCGAAAGTCGGGCCGGCGAATTTCTTGAAAGAGTTCGATCAGGTACTGGCCGCTGCCAACAGGGGGAAGCGGCCGTTTCATCACTTGGGGGCACCACATGCTCAGAAGTCTTGCCGGCATGGCCTTAGTCGCCGCTGCCGCGACCACCCTCCTGGCGGCACCCGCCAACGCGTCCGCGACCAGCACGGCCACCGTCGAGTCGACCGCCGCCAGACCTCAGCTCATCCGGACCAAGCTGTCGTTCGGCCGGTGCAAGGACACCTGCCAGATCAAGGTCCGCATCACGAACATCTCCCGCAAGACCCTCTTCAGTGTGAAGCTCAACGCCAGGCTCACGATCAACGGCCGCAATGTCGGGACCTGTTACGACAGCGTGGGCACCATCCGTGCCCGTAAGGTCCGCAACGCGTCCTGCACGATCCGCACCGCCACGCTGGACCGTTACTGGAACACCTGGCTGGACGGCGACCTCAGGTCCTTCAACAAGTACGCCCGCACCTCGGTGTCCTACCGGTATTACCGCTGAGTGACCGCCAGGGGCCGGTCGACCCCCGGCCGGTCCCCTGGCCTCACGCGGTGACGAGAAGCGCCACTCCGATCAGCACCACGACCGGGACGAGCCACATCACGGCCTCGAGAGCGAACTCCTTGTACATCGCGTAGGTCTCCTTCTGCGGGGACGGCATGATTGACTGCAGCTTAACCGCCCCCGCCAGGTGCTCGTTCCGTTCGGGTCAGGTCGTTACCGCGCCGTCCGAGGCCGAGCCGACCGTGGCGACGTACTTCGTCAGCACCCCGCGCTCCACCGCACGCTCGGGCCGCCGCCAGGCCGCCCGGCGCCGCTCCAGCTCCTCCTCCGGCACCACCAGGTCCAGGGTCCCCGCCGCGCTGTCGACGACCACCGGGTCGCCGTCGCGCACCAGCGCGATCGGCCCGCCGTGGTACGCCTCCGGGGCCACGTGCCCGATCACCAGCCCGTGCGAAACCCCGCTGAAGCGCCCGTCGGTGACCAGCGCCACCGAGTCACCGAGGCCACGGCCGACCAGCGGGCCGGTGATCGAGAGCATCTCGCGCATGCCGGGACCGCCCGCCGGACCCTCGTAGCGGACGACCACGACGTCCCCGGCCACGATCTGACCGGCGTCGATGGCGGCCGAGCACTCGGCCTCCGAGTCGAACACCTTCGCGGGCCCCTCGTGCCGGAAATCCTGCTTGCCGCCCAGCTTGAGCACGCACCCGTCCGGCGCGAGCGAGCCCCGCAGGATGGCCAGCGCGCCGTGCGGCTTGAACGGCTCCGCCACGCTCGCCACCACGGCCTGGCCCGGCCTCTCCCGGGCGTCCGCCGCGACTTCGGCGAGCGTGCGGCCGTCCACCAGCGTGACGTCCTCACGCAGCAGCCCGGCCGCCAGCAGCCGGCGCACCACCAGCGAGGTGCCGCCCGCCCGCCACAGGTCGAGGGCCGTGTGCTCGCCGCCGCTCGGCTTGAGCCCGGTGATGATCGGGACCTCGCGGCAGACCTCCCCGATGCGGTCGACGCGCAGCGGCAGCCCCGCCTCGCGGGCGATGGCCAGCAGGTGCAGCACGGCGTTCGTGGAGCCGCCCATGGCGGCGACCGACACGATCGCGTTGTGCAGCGCGTCCTCGGTGAGCACACGCGACGGGCGGGCGTCGCGGGCCAGCGCGCCCATGGCGATCTCGCCCACCCGCCGCGCGGCGGCGTTCTTCTCCTCGGCCACCGCAGGGATGTCGCCGACCCCGAACGGGGCCAGGCCGAGGAAGTCGGCGACGGCGCCCATGGTGTTGGCGGTGTACTGAGCGGCGCAGGTGCCGGCGCCCGGGCAGGCGTGCCGGGCCAGGTCGTCCAGGTCGGCCTGGTCCAGACGGCCGACGGCCCGCTCGCCGAGCGCCTCCCACATGTCCTGGATGGTCACGTCGCGCCCGCGCCAGCGGCCCGGCATCATGCTGCCGCTGTAGAGCACGACGGCGGGCACGTCCAGCCGGGCCAGCGCCATGATCGCCGCCGGTACGGTCTTGTCGCAGCCCACGATGGCCACCAGGGCGTCGAAGCCGTGCGCCCGGCCCATGAGCTCGATCGAGTCCGCGATGACCTCCCGGCTGATCAGCGAGGCGCGCATGCCGGGCGTGTGCATGGTGAGGTTGTCGGACACCGCGATGGTGTTGAACTCCATCGGCGTCCCGCCCGCCGCGCGCACTCCGTCGGCCACGTGGGCGGCCAGCTCGCGATGGGTGAGGTTGCACGGCATGGTGCCGGTCCAGGTGGTGGCGATGCCGACCGTCGGGCGGCGCATGTCCTCGTCCGACATGCCCATGGCGTAAAGGTGGGAGCGGGCCGGTGCGCGGTCGGGATCCTCGGCGATGCTCAAGGGCACTCCTCCGGTGATGCGGTTCGTGGCCCTTCCATGATCCGCCTACTGCTCGCGTATCCCCCACGGGGACCCGTACTCCACCAGCAGGTCCAGGAACGGCCGGGGCTCGAACGCCTCGGGGCCGAGCACGCCCGCGCCATGCCACGCGCCGCCGGCCAGCAGTTCCAGGGCGACGACCGGGTTGACGGCGGTCTGCCAGACGACGGCCTGGGAGCCGTACTCGCGCATCGACCACTGGTTGTCCACCACGTGGTACAGGTACACCTCGCGGGGCCGCCCGTCCTTGCGGCCCTTCACCCAGGTGCCCGCGCAGGTCTTGCCGTGCATGCGGTCGCCGAGCTCCGCCGGGTCGGGCAGTACGGCGGCCACTAGGTCACGCGGCGACACCTTGACCGTGCCGCGGTCCGTCTTGACCGCGACCGGCTCGGTGCGGTCCACGCCCAGCGCGTGCAGGGTCTTGAGCTTGTCGATGAAGTCGTCGCCGAGGCCGTACTTGAAGGTCACCCGCTGGGCCGGGATCCACCGGGGGACGAGTACGACCTCCTCGTGCTCGACGTTCACGCACTCCACGGGGCCGATGCCGGCGGGGAAGTCGAAGACCTCGGGCTCGCTGAACGGCTCCGTGGTGTACCAGCCACGGTCCTTCTCGTAGATGAGCGGCGGGTTGAGGCACTCCTCGATCGTGGTCCAGACGTTGAACGAGGGGGCGAAGTCGTAGCCCTCGACGGTCAGGTTCGCGCCGTCCCTGATGCCGATCTCCTCGATCTCGTCGAAGAGCTCGTCGGCGGCGTACCGGGCGAAGACGTCGGCCAGGCCGGGCTCCACGCCCATGCCGACCAGCGCGAGCCTGCCCCGCGCGGTCCACTCGGCCTCGCGGGCGAACTGGTCGTCGCCCAGCTTGACCCCCACCTCCTCGTACGGGCGGTCGGGGTGCGGCCTGGACATCGACATCGCCATGTCGAGGTAGTCGGCCCCGCCGGCCAGCGCCGCGTCGAACAGCGGCAGCACGAAACGGGGGTCGGTGGCGTTCAGCAGGACGTCGCACTCGTACTCGGTCAGCAGGGCGGTGACGGCGGACGAGTCGGCGGCGTCGATCTTGACGGGCGTGAATCTGGCCGCCCGTTCGCCGAGTGCGGCGACGGCGGCCTTGGCGCGGGGGAGGTCGTAGTCAGCGACCACCATATGGTCGAAGAATTCGCGGCGGGCCGCGATCCGGGTGATGGCGGTTCCCACGCCGCCGGCACCGACAAGCAAGATGCGCATAGCGATTTATCCCCTTTTGTACGCTTTTTGTGGGGTATGTCGTTCATCAAACGCCAGTAGAGTCTTCAACGTCAATGGTGTTGGCATAAGGTGGGAACATGACGACCAAGCGGGTGGTGCCGGAGACGGCGCGCCGGCGGCGGCGCCCCACCAAGCAGGGGCAGGTGCTGACCCACCGGCTCATCGTGGAGACCGCGCTACGGATGCTGCGCGAGCACGGCGCGGCCGGGCTGACCGCCCGCCGCCTCGGCCTTGCCCTGGGAGCCGACGCCAGCACCGTCTACCGGTACTTCCGTGGAATGGACGACCTGGTGCTGGCCATCGCGGACGAGGTGTTCGCCAACGCGATGGCGGACTGGCGGCCCACCGGCCACTGGCGGGCAGACCTGCGCGACCTGGGGCTGCGCATCCACCACGCCTACCTGGCCCACCCGCAGGCCGCCCTGCTGACGGCCAGCCGGGTCACGGGCCGGCCGAACGAGGTGGCCAGCGACGAGACGATCCTCGGCATCCTGCGCGGGGCCGGGTTCGCGGACGCCGACGCGGTGCGCATCTATCACGCGTTCATCGACCAGAGCCTGGCCTTCGCCATCCTGGACGCCGCCACCCTGGCGCTGCCCGCGCCCGCCCGGGAGGCGGACGAGGAGGTGTGGCGGGACACGTACGCACGGCTGCCGGCGCGCACCCACCCGAACATCGCCGCGACAGCACCGCTACTGGTGGCCCGCATGAACAACAGCGCCTACCCCACAGCCCTCGACATGCTCCTCTCCAGCGCATCCGCCCAACTCACGACATAACACCCCACCCACCCCGCCCCCGTTCCCCTGCCGGTGTCACCCGGCCCCGCCACCAGGTCCCTGGCCACCGTCACCTGGCCACCGTCACCTGGCCACCGTCACCTGGCCACCGTCACCTGGCCACCGTCACCTGGCCACCGTCACCTGGCCACCG
>NZ_FNDJ01000051.1 GCF_900099965.1 Nonomuraea jiangxiensis
CAAAACCGGAACCCACTACGACCAGGCAACCGCTTGGTCTCACCGATCCCACGACGTCGCGGCTTGACATCCAAGCTCCAGGGATGTCTGACCCGCCCGCACGGGCGCCTGTGTGCGGCGGGCGCGTCAGTACATGAGGTGGCGTCCGCCGTCCCCGACGAGCACCTCCCCCGTCACCATGTCCGACTCCAGCAGCGCGACCACCATCTGGGCGATGTGCTCCGGCTCCGCCGTGCGCCGAAGCGGCGCCCTCGCCCCCTCCTTGGCGGTCATCTCGTGGAAGACCTGCTCCCCCACCCGGTCGATGTGCCAGCGGGTCGCCACGATGCCGGGCGCCACCGCGTTCACCCGGACGTCAGGCCCGAGCGCCACCGCCAGGCCGCGGGTGAGCTGGATCATGGCGGCCTTGCTCACCCCGTACGCCACGGAGGAGCCGGTGCCGAGCAGCCCGGCGACGGAGGCCACGTTCACGATCGCGCCTCGGGCGGCCCGCAGGTCGGGGGCGAAGGCCCGGGCGCAGTAGAAGGCGCCCATGAGGTTGACCCCCATGATCTGCTGCCACACCTCGTCGGTGAGCCCCTCCAGGTCGGGGAAGGGCACCCACCTGGTCGTCCCCGCGTTGCACACCAGGGCGTCCACCCGCCCGTGGTCGGCGCGTACGCGCTCGGCCAGCCGGCGTACGGAGGCGTCGTCCGACACGTCGGCGGCCATCGCCGTGGCCTTGCAGCCCATGCTCTCCAGCCGGGCGACCGTCTCCCTGGCCTCCTCGGCCGAGCGCGAGTAGTTGACGACGACCGCCGCCGCGCCCTTCCTGGCCAGGGCCTCCGCGACCGCGGCCCCGATGCCGGTGCCGCCGCCGGTGATCACGGCGACCTTCCCGTTGAGATCCATGCGCTACTCCTCCACCAGTCGCTTCACCGCCGGGTCCGTGGCGCCTCCACCAGCCACCGGGTCCGTGGCGCCTCCACCAGCCACCGGGTCCGTGGCGGTTATGTCCATGTCCTTGGTCTCCCGCGAGGCGTAGAACGCGACGAACGAGATCACCGCGGTCCCGACGAGGAAGGCCGCCACCAGCCACGGCGCGCCGTCCAACTGCGCCGCCAACACCCCGCCGATCAGCGGCGAGAACCCGGCCAGCGCCGCACCCAGCTCACGCGAGGCCGCGAACCCGGTGTAACGCACCCGTGCTCCGAACAGCTCGGCGTAGAACACCGGCTGCACCGCCACCTGAGGCGCGAACCCGAGCGCACCCATGATCATCATCGCCGGCCACACCAGCCAGGGCACCCCGGTGTTGACCATCAGGAAGTACGGGAAGACGAAGGCCGCCACGAACACCACGCTGAACAGGTTGAGCGGCCGCCGCCCGATCCGGTCCGAGAGGTTCCCGTACACCGGCTGGAGCACGATGACGGTCAGCCCGAACAGCACCACCCCGAACAGCGCCGTGCGGTTCGACAGCCCGAGCTGACCCGTGGCGTAGGCGACGCTGAAGGTGGCCAGCGTGTAGACGACGGCGGTGTCGCAGATGTGCGCCCCGATGCCGACCAGGAAGTTACGCGGGTAGCGGAGCACCGCGTCCTTGATCGGCAGCTTGACGATCACGCGGGTCCGCTCCATCTCGCGGAACACCGGCGACTCGGCCACCCGCAGCCGCACGTACAGGGCCACGCCGATCAGCGCGAAGCTCAGCAGGAACGGCACCCGCCAGCCCCAGGAGGTGATGTCCGGCTCGGGCAGGAGCTGCACCAGCAGGAACGCCGAGGTGCCGAGCACCAGGCCGATCTGCACGCCGGTCTGGGCGAAGGAGGCGTAGTAACCGCGCCGGGCCGGCGGGGCGTGCTCGGCCAGCAGCGTCGCCGCGCCGCCGAACTCCGCGCCCGCGCCCAGCCCCTGGCAGACCCGCAGCAGCGTGAGCAGCACCGGGGCCCACACGCCGATGGCGGGGTAGGTGGGCAGCAGGCCGATGAGCCCGGTGGACACTCCCATGATCACGGTGGTGATGATCAGCGTGGAACGGCGGCCGATCCGGTCGCCGAGGTGGCCGAACAGGATGCCGCCGAACGGCCTGACCACGAACCCCACGCCGAACGTGGCGAAGGCCACGATCGTGCCCGTCGCGGGGTCGGCGTCGGTGAAGAACAGGCGGTTGAAGACGAGGGCGGCGGCGGTTCCGTAGATGAAGAAGTCGTACCACTCCAGGGCGGTGCCGACGAGGGCACCCATGACGACGCGCTTCAACTCGGGTGTGGCGGACATCTAACCTCCAGGTGGCGTGTCAGGCCACGGAACGCCGACCCGCGAGGCGAGCACCGCCAGCTCCGCCCATACCGGCGCGGGCACGGGGACACCCTCCGCCAGCCTGGCCGCGCGGGTCTCGGCCTCCGGCTCCCCCGGCACCAGCACGCCGGGACCCGAGCCCCGCAGGGCCAGGCAGAAGGCTTCGACCTGGGCGACGTACTCCGTCAGGGGGACGAACGCGCCGATGTCGACCGCGGTGATCACCGTGCCGAAGGTGCCGTCGTACTCGGGCGAGCCGGCCGTGCCGGTGCCGGTGAGCAGGCCGCCGACCAGCTCGATGAGCACGCTCAGGCCGTACCCCTTGTGGCCGCCGAACGGCAGCAGCGCCCCGCCCCGGTAGAAGTCGTCCGGGTCGGTGGACGGGCGGCCGCCGGGATCGACGAGCACCCCGTCCGGCGCGGGTGCCCCGGCGGCGCGCAGCAGGCCCAGCTTGCCCTCGGCCATGGCGGCCGTCGCCCAGTCCATGACCACGGCCGCGCCGCCCGCGCGGGGCACGGCCCAGGCCATGGGGTTGGTGCCGAGCATCCTGCGGTGGCCGCCGTAGGGCGCCACGGTGGGGTCGGCGTTGCCGACGACCTGCGCGATCAGGCCCCGGCGGGCCAGCGTCTCCGCGTACTCGCCGAGCCTGCCGACGTGGTTGCACTCCCGGATGGCGACCACGCCGACGCCGTGCGCGGCGGCCAGCCCGGCGGCCTCCTCCGCGGCCAAGCGGGCGGCGGCCTGCCCGAAGCCGCGCCGTCCGGACACGACGGTGGTCGCGCCGCGGCGGGCGACCACCTCCGGGCGCGCCCCCGGGACGATCTCGCCCGCCTCGATCCTGTCGAGGTAGGGCACGAGCCGACGGACGCCGTGCGACCCGTGACCGGCGAGGTCGGCCTCGACCAGGGACCCGGCGACGATCGTGGCGGTGTCGGAGGGGACTTTCGCGGCGGTCAGGAGGCCGGTGGCGAGATCGCGGAGGAGGTCGGCGGTGATGATGCGGGGGGATGCGTTCACGGTGACCGGTCTCGCTTCGGCAGGACTGCGTTCCGTGTGCGCGCTCATGCCCGTTTCTCACTGCCGCAAACGGGCCTTCGGAAAGGGCTTACCCGGCAGCCTCCTGATCAGGTGAGCTCGCCCGCGCAGGCGCTGCCCATCCCGGTACGCCCGAGGTCGGCGCGCCGCCCGGCCGCCACCCCGTCCCGGTAGCCGGTGCCGCTGGTCCTGGGCACGCTCATGCGGATGCGGGGATAGCGGGCCGCCACCGCCCGCTCCACCTCGGCCCGGCGGTCGGCCAGCACCAGCGCGGCGCCCGTACTGGCCGCGGCCGCCCGGGACTCGGCCGCGCACAGCAGCCGGTAGACCTCGTCCGTGAACCCCAGCAGCCACGACCTCCGGTAGGCGCGCAAGGCGTCGACGTCGGCGGGCGGCCGCACGCGGGCCAGCCCCGAGGCCATCTGCAGCAGCAGTGAGGTGGCCAGCAGGTCGGCCCGCTCCAGGTCGGCGGCGAAGCCGAACACGTGCACCCGGTGCCCGCCGTCGCCCTGCCCGATGAGCAGCGGCCGGCAGCGCACCGCCTGCGCGACCAGGCTGACGAGACGGGCCTTCTCCCTGGCCCAGGGGGCGGGCAGGGTGACGATGCGGTCGCCGGGGGTCTGGCGGGTGCCCGCGGGAGGCAGCGAGTCGATGCCGTGCTTGGCCATGAGCGCCGAGGCGGCCGCCATGAACGTCGCCCGCTCGTGCTCGTTGTCGGTGCGTTCGGCCTTGGCCAGCAGTTTCCTGACGCGTTCGAGCGTGCGCTCCCGCAAACGTGCTCCCCCTACGACTTGGCCAGCACCCGCCCGTCGGGCCCGAGGACGGGGAAGGCGCCGGTGTCGACGATGCCGTGCTGGTGGTAGAGAGCCTCGATGAGGGCGTGCGCCTGCGGCTCAAGCTTCCACAGGGCACGATACTCGCGCGCCGTGGCCAGCGAGAGCCCGATCTCCTGGGCGATGTCCACCGTACGCGGGACGATGCCCTTGGAGATCTGCCGGTCCCAGTAGTCGCGGGCGGCCCGGATCAGCGCGGCGCGCTGGGCGGTGTCGACGACCTGCGGGGTGGAGTCGAGGACCTCGATGTCCTCGTCCTCGTCCTCGACCAGCTCCGCCAGCGCGGGCGGCAGCGCCGGGCGGGCCGGCACCGGGTGGTGGTCGGCCTCCGGCTCCCACGGGACGCGGGGGTCGGCGTCGATGAGCGCGGAGGTGTTGTAGAGGGCGGCGATCTGGGCCAGCAGCGCCTCCTGACGCTGCTGGTCCACGGCCAGCCCGGTGTGCTCGACGGCCTGGTCCATGGCCTTGTCGAGCTTGGCCAGCGCGGCGCGCAGCTTGCGCTCGGACCCGCCGCCCTCGCGCAGCGCCTTGGCCCGCTTGGCGGCCAGGGCGACCCGGGTCAGCCTGCGGTGGGCGTCGACCTCGCTGGCCGTACGGTCGCTGACCTCGGCCAGCCCCAGCCTGACCAGCATGCGCTCGGGGGTCAGGCGCCAGTTGATGCGGCCGGTGCCGCGGATGCGGTGGCGTTCGATGGCCATGCCGCGCTCCCACAGCCAGGCGGCCACCAGCGGCGCGGCGAGCCTGAAGAGCGCCTCGGGCAGGCTGCGGGCGTCCATGCTGGACAGGACGGCGGTCAGGCAGGTGAGCGCCCAGACGGCGATGCCGTCGATGCCCGCCGAGAAGTTCTCGCGCATGTTGCGGCGGGCGCGGACGGCGGAGGTGATGATCGCGACCTCGATGAAGGCGAACAGCAGCAGCCGGAGCGGTCCATCCAGGCCCAGCACGTCACCGGAGAAGCGCCACATGCCCTGCGCGGACACGCCCGTGGCGATGGACGCGGCCACGATGGTCAGCACGTCCTCGACGGGACGCTGTGCCACGTACCGGCTGAACAGCCAGGCGATGGCTCGCCAGGCGACCCTGATCACGAGAAACGCCAGCGCCAGCCCGGCCAGGCTGAGTAGCGCGATGACAGCGGTGGGAAGCGGCTTCTCGATGATAAAGGCTGTTATTTCCTCGAATGTCGGCATCTGTCACTATCCGTGGGGGGCTCTGGCTCCGGCTGTTTGCGACGAGATCATCGCAGAAGGTCGCCTTCTTGTACGCCAAACGACGGTTGCCGTCCCATTTTGCCCCTGATTCCCACCACTCCCACCAGCATGACGCACGATGCTCCCCCACCGTGCCCGCCCCGAAGCCGGCCGGGCGGGTGCCCGAAGGGTGAGAGGTACGGGATCGGCATGGTCCGGCGGGGGACCCCGGGCGCACAATGAGGAGCACGCGATCGCGCAGACGCCGTGCCCTTCGCCCGCGCCGCCGGTCGCCGCGGTTCCGCCCGAGCCGCCCGTGCCGCCCCGCGACCGGCCCGCAACCGGCCCGCGACCGGTCCGTGCTCCGCGAGGCGATCAGGGCCACCGGGGGAAAGGCCGCCAGGTGAACGGAGGTTGAGGGCAATCCGTGCGGCCGCCGAGGAACCTGAGCATGAGAGGTAAATTCGTCCTTTCGGAGGGCACGGGACGTCCTTGCAGATGGGACCATCTATGCAGGGGTTTATCCCAACATCGTGCGATGTATCCCAGCAGGACGGATATCGATGTCAGACACAGCAGACTTTCCGCTGGTCCAGTTCATGCGCGAGGAGTTCGACCCGGTGGCCGAGCTCGGGCGCATCAGGGCCGAGCACCCCGTCTTCCCGATGGAGATTCCCGGCAGCCAGACGGTTTACCTGGTGACCCGCTGGGAGGACGTACGCGCCGTCCTGGGCGACCACGAGCGCTTCAGCAACGACTTCGCGGGCGTGATCGGGCTCGGTTCCAACCAGGAGGACCCCGGCGGGCTGGGGTTCCGTGACCCGCCTGAGCACACGCGGCTGCGCAAATACCTGACGCCCGAGTTCACCATGCGCCGCCTGCGCAGGCTGGAGCCGCGGATCGAGGCCATGGTCGCGGAGCACCTGGACCGGATCGAGGCCATGGGCCCGACGGTGGACCTGGTGGCGGAGTTCGCGCTGCCGATCCCGTCGCTGGTCGTGTGCGAGCTGCTCGGCGTCCCGTACGAGGAGCGCGCGGACTTCGTGAAGATCAGCAAGGACCGTTTCGACTTCACGGCGGGCCCCGAGGCCTCGCTCCAGGCCATCAACGACGCGATGACCTACCTGACGGACCTGGTGGCGCGCGAGCGGCAGAACCCGGGCGAGGGGCTGCTCGGCCAGCTGCTCCGCGAGCACGGGGACGAGCTGGACGACCGTACGCTCGCCAGCATGGCCGACGGGCTGCTGACCGGCGGCCACGACACCAGCACCAGCATGCTCGCCCTGGGCACGCTGTGGCTGCTGCGCCACCCCGAGGAAGCCGCCAAGGTCCGCGAGGTCGACGGCTACATCAACGACGTGGTCGAGGAGCTGCTGCGGTACATGACGGTCGTCCAGGTCGCCTTCCCGCGCTTCGCCCGCGAGGACCTGGAGCTGCACGGGCAGCAGATCAAGAAGGGCGAGATGGTGCTGTGCTCGCTCACCGGCGCCAACCGCGACCCCGCCCTGGGCGAGGACATGGACGAGGTGAGCCCGGGCCGGGAGTCCGCGGGCTCGCACCTCGCCTTCGGCCACGGCATCCACCGCTGCATCGGCGCCCCGCTGGCCCAGATGGAGATGCGCATCGCCTTCCCCGCCCTGCTGCGCCGCTTCCCCGGGTTGCGCGTCGCGGGCGAGGTGCCCTTCCGCGAGCTGGCCATCGTCTACGGCGTCAAGGAGCTACCCGTCGCCTGGTAGAAAGGCTACGTTCACAGTGTGGATGAGCCCAGTGTGGACCGGCCCAATGATCGGCACGGTGCGGACGAGCCCGTCATCGACCTGACCGAGATCGGCGCCGTCGTGTTCGACACCGACGGCGTGATCACCGACACCGCCCGGGGGCACGCGGCCGCCTGGAAGCACGTCTTCGACGCGTTCCTGCGCGGCCGTTCGGCGCCGTTCGACATCCGCGAGGACTACCTGCGCCACGTGGACGGCCGCCCGCGGCTCGACGGCATCCGTACCTTCCTGGCCGCGCGCGGCCTCACGCTGCCCGAGGGCACGCCGGACGACGAGCCGGGCGCTCCCACCGTGCACGGGCTGGGCCTGGCCAAGGACCGGATCTTCGTCGACCAGGTGGACAAGTACGGCGTGGCGGCCTTCCCCTCCACGGTGGGCCTGCTGCACGAGCTGCGCCGCCGCGGCGCCCGTACGGCCGCGGTCTCCTCCAGCCGGCACGGCCGCAAGCTGGTCAACTCCGCGGGCGTCAGCCACCTGCTCGACCTGCTGGTGGACGGCAACGACGCGGCCCTGATGAACCTGCCGGGCAAGCCCGACCCCGCGCTCTTCCTGGAGGCGGCCCGGCGGCTGGCGCTGCCCGCCACCAAGGTCGCGGTGGTGGAGGGCACGCTGCCCGGGATCGAGGCGGCCAGGAAGGGCGGGTTCGGCCTGGTCATCGCGGTGGCCAGGGACGGCGGCGTGCCCGCGCCGGGAGCCGACGTGGTGGTGGCCGACCTCGGCGAGCTGAGCGTGCGCAACCGCGTCCTACCCTTGAGGCCGTGACCGTTCTCATCGATCCGCCCAACTGGCCGGGGCCGCGCGACCTGATGTGGTCCCACCTGGTCAGCGACAGCTCGCTGGAGGAGCTGCACGAGTTCGCGGTGCGGCTGGGGGTGTCGCGGCGGGCGTTCGACCGGGACCACTACGACGTGCCGGAGACCGTGCACGCCCGCGCGGTGGCCCTGGGGGCGGAGGCCGTCAGCTCCAGGGAGCTGCTACAGCGGCTCATCGCCGCCGGGCTGCGCCGCCGCAAGCGCCGCTAGCTCGGCCGCCATGTTCGCGCGGGCCGGCTCCTCCCACAGCTCCCGGGCGCGCGGGGTCCTGTAGAGGCGCGGCGCGGCCAGCAGCCGGCGCAGCACCCCGGCCCGCCCCCGCCGGAACGCCGGGTCGGGCACGTGGGCGTATTCCTGCCGGATCCGGGCCGCGTAGTCGTCGTATCCCGGGCGGCCCAGCACGGCGAGGTCGGCGTCGCACAGGACCGCGCCGTTGCGGTCGCCGGAGGCGAGCGTGTCGTGGGCGGCGGTGAGGCGGACGAGCCTGGCCACCTCCGCCACCCGCGCCGCGGGCACCCCGCAGCCGGGCAGGCGGGACTGCGCGAGCTGGGCGCTGCGCTCCTCGTCCCAGCCGGGCCGCCCGTCGTAGACGGCGTCGTGGAACCAGGCGGCCAGCCGCACCGCCGTGACGTCGTCCGCCTCGTCCGCGAGCCGGCCTGCGGCGGCGAGGACGGCGGCCAGGTGGTCAAGGGTGTGGTAGCGGCGGTGCGGCTCGGCCCAGCGGGCCACCAGCTCGGCGCCGAGGGCCAGGGACGCGGGTACGCCGCCCGCGAGCCGCCGCCATTCGGCCGTCCAGTCGATCACCCTTCAACGGTACGTCCCCGGACGATTGGGGTAACGTCCCCACCATCGAGACGAGTCCGACGGAGCCCAGGCGGCTGCCGCGCTGGCGGGAGCTGCGGGCCGTGCTGCCCCGCCGGCCCCTGCTGACGAGGGCGCGGCGAGTGGCGGACGCGGCCGACGTCGCCGACCTGCGGCGGCTGGCCGCGAGACGCGCGCCGCGCATGGTGTTCGACTACGTGGACGGCGCGGCCGAGGGCGAGCGGTCGATGGCCAGGGCGGTGGCGGCGTTCGACCGGGTGGAGTTCAGCCCGCGCGTGCTGCGTGACGTGAGCGAGGCCCCGACGTCCGTGGAGGTCCTGGGCAGGCGCATCGCGATGCCGGTCGTGCTGGGGCCCACCGGGTTCACCCGGATGATGCACCGCGAGGGCGAGCGGGCCGTGGCGCGGGCCGCCGAGCGGGCGGCCGTCCCGTACACCCTGTCCACGATGGGCACCACGAGCGCCAAGGACGTCGCCATCGCGGCCCCCGGCGGGTGGAACTGGTTCCAGCTCTACGTCGTCCGCGACCGCTCCCGCAGCCTGGACACGCTGGCCCTGGCCCGCGAGGCGGGCATGGACGTGCTGGTGGTGACCGTGGACGTGCCGGTGGCCGGGGCCCGGCTGCGGGACGTGCGGCACGGCCTGACGATCCCGCCGTCCCTGCACTGGCGCAGCGTGCTGCAGGCGGTGTGGCGCCCGGCGTGGTGGTTCGACTTCCTCACCAGCGAGCCGCTGAGGTTCGCCACGGTGGAGGGCGCGCCGGGCGACCTGGCGGGGATCACCAACCTGATGTTCGACCCCTCGGTGACGATCAGCGACCTGGCCTGGATCCGGTCGGCGTGGCCGGGCCGGCTGCTGGTCAAGGGGGTGCAGCGGGTCGACGACGCCAAGGAGCTGGCGGCCGCCGGGGTGGACGGTCTCGTCGTGTCCAACCACGGCGGCCGGCAGCTCGACCGCTCCCCCACCCCCTTGGAGCTCCTGCCCCACGTGGTGGACGCCGTCGGGGACCGCGTGGAGGTCTACCTGGACGGCGGGGTGCGCAGCGGGGCCGACGTCGCCGCCGCGGTCGCGTTCGGCGCCAGGGCGTGCTTCGTCGGCCGCGCCTACCTCTATGGCCTGATGGCCGGTGGCGAGCTCGGCGTGCGGCGGGTGCTGGACCTGCTGCGCGCCGAGCTCGTACGCACCCTGCAACTGCTGGGCGTCGGCGGGGTCGCCGAGCTGAGCCGCGACATGGTGCGCCTGCGCTGACTCGTCACGGGAAGTTGACGATCTTCACCGGTATCGTGGCCGTGCCCTGCGCGGGGCCGCCCGTGTCGTTGATGACGTGCGCGATCACCCCGTTACCGCCGAGCGAGACGGTGAGCAGGCTGTGGAAGCGCACGCCCGAGCGGACGGGCGTCTCGAATCCGCGCTCGGCCACGACGCTCGGGTTCACGTTGAAGTAGCAGTACGCCCCGAGCCCCCACGCCTCGTGCGAGGTGACCGAGTCGGCCACCTTGTAGGAGGCGTAGCCCCGGGTGGAGCCGTTCATCCAGGCGGCCTGGTTGGGCGGGTCGTAGGGCATCTCGTTCTGGAAGAAGATCGTCCGGCCGCGCTGCCCGTTCCAGATGACCTGGTACTTCTGGTAGTGCTCGACGAACAGCCCGTAGGCGATGACGTCGTCGCCGTTGACGATCAGGCCGGTGTCGGCGGTGTTGACGGTCCAGCCGATGCCGGTGCCGTGGTCGCCGCGCCAGGCCCAGATGTGGTCGATGATCGTGTTGTCGCTGTTGACCACCAGGCTGGTGGTGGCCTTGCCGGCGTGGGCGCCGCCGATGCGGAAGAACACGTCCTGGATGGAGATGGGGTTGGCGGCGTGCGTGGCCGAGGAGCCGGACGGGCCGACCTCCATCAGGATGGGCGAGTTCACGCTGCCCGCGTCGAACAGCAGCCCGGCCACCTTGACCCCGTCCACGTCGGCGATCCGCATCGGGACGGCGCCGTTGTCGGGGATGATCGTGGCGTAGCCGAGGCCGAGCACGACCGTGTTGGCCCTGTTGACGTTGATGGTCTGGTTGACGTGGTAGATGCCGGGCGTGAACAGCAGGTTCAGCCCGCCGGCGAGCGCGGCGTTGATGGTGGCCGCGGTGTCACCGGGCTTGGCGATGTAGAACTGGGTGAGCGGGATCGAGGAGCCGCTGCCCGGCCAGTTCGCGCCCCGCGAGTTCTGCCGCAGGGCCGGCACGAAGACCTGGTAGTTGCCTGACCCGTCCACGTACAGGAAGGGCTTCTCCCTGGTCACCGGGCTGGTGTCGAGCGTCGTGTACGGCGGTTCCGGGAAGGTCTGCGCGGGCGCGCCGACGACGCCGGAGAAGACCATGTTCCAGACGCCGTTGAGCCAGCCGCCGATGTTGCTGTCGCGGGTGAACCACTGCTGCTGCGAGTACGGCTGCACGGTCCCGTCGATCCTGCTGTCGGCGATGTAGCCGCCGCTGGCCCAGCCGTAACCGGTGGGCGCCAGGTTGAGGTTGCCCCTGACGTGGATGCGGCGGAACGGCGCGGCCTGGGAGACCGCCCACTGGTTGGTGCCGCCGGACGGGGTGATGGACAGGTTCTCGGCCGAGCGCCAGAAGTTCTGCGTGGCGTTGCCGCCGAACCAGCCGGCGTCCACCCTGACCTGGCCGTTGATGGTGACGTCGTCGGGGTTGCGGCCCAGGCCCATGATGGAGGTGTAGAAGCCGATGTTGGCGTTGACGTTGTAGCTGCCCGGCTTGAACAGCAGGGCGTGGCGCTGGAGCCCGAACTGGTTCGACTCCATCTGGGTGAAGACCGAGTTCAGCGTGGACTGGATGCTGGCCGAGGACATCGACGGGTCGAAGACGTGCACGTTGGGGCCGAGGTCACCGCCACCGCCGGGGGGCGGGCCGCCCGACGTGGTGCCGTACACCTCGAACTCCCAGAGCGAGTAGCCGTAGCCGGTGGCGCGGGTGGTGCCGTACATGCGGACGTAGCGGCCGCTGCCCGACACGGTCAGAGTCTGCGTGCCGCCGGCGCCGGTCGTGGTGGAGTAGATGTCCGTCCACGTCGAGCCGTTGTCGGAGACCTGGATGCGGAAGGCCCTGGCGTAGGCGGCCTCCCAGCGCAGCACCACGCTGGTGACGCTGGCGGTGGAGCCCAGGTCCACCTGTAACCACTGCGGGTCGCTGAAGGCGCTGGACCAGCGCGTGCCCGTGTTGCCGTCCACGGCGGCCGCGGCGGACATGCCCGCGCTCTCGGCCGAGGAGGCGGTGGCGGGCCTGCCCTGTGACAGGAGCGGGTCGGCGGCCTGCGCGGGAGCGGCGGCCACGCCCTGGATGATCAGGCCCTGGAGCAAGGAGCAGGGCAGGATCAGAGCGGCGAGGAAAGCCCTGATGCGGGCGGGACTTCGGCGGGGGTGCACTGCTTCTCCTCACGAACGAAGGGTGTGTGAGAGAGCGCTCTATCGAGCTGAGCGTGCCTGTGGTCCGAACTTCTGTCAATGCTTGATTTAACACTTACGCAATAGTCGAGTCGGATTTCGCCGGCGTGTCGGGGTCGCGGACCGCAGAGCCGCGTCACGCGGTGGTCGGGACGGATCCGCGGAGCGCGGCGCCCCCGAAGACCGGCTCGATCACCAGCGTGGCCGCGCCCAGCGCCACGGCGTCCGGGCCGAGGCGGCCGAGCACGACGCTGTCCGGCTGGAACGGCAGCGCGTGCGTGTTGGCGGCGGTGGCCGCGCGGATCTCCGCCAGCAGCCGCCCGCCCAGCAGGAGCCCGGCCCACCCGCCGATGACGATGCGCTCGGGGTTGAACAGGTGCACCAGGCTCGACAGCCCGACCCCGAGCAGCTCGACGGTCTCGCCGACGACCGGGGAGCCCTCGGCCAGCAGCCGGGCCAGCGCCGCCTCCTCCTCGGCGGAGTCGGCCACCACACCCGCGCGGTCGAGGATCGCCTCCGCCCCCAGGTACGCCTCCAGGCAGCCGCGCGCCCCGCAGCGGCAGATCCGGCCGCCGGCGACGATCTTCAGGTGGCCGACCTCGCCCGCGGCCCTGCCCGCGCCGCGGTAGATGGCGCCGTCGGTGACGATCGTGCCGCCGACGCCTGAGCCCATCAGCACGATGATCGCGTCGCGGGTGCCCTTGCCCGACCCGAACCAGAGCTCGGCCTGGCCCATGGTCTTGGCGCCGTTGTCCACGTGGATGGGCAGCTCGGGCAGCGTGGCGCCGGCCCGCAGCAGCGCGCCCAGCGGCACCGCCTCCCAGCCGAACGTCTTGGCCCGCACCAGCGCGTCGGGGCCGGGCTCGACGATGCCCGGCACCCCGACGCCCACGCCGAGCACCTGGTCGGCGGGCACCTCGCTCTCGGCGATCACCGCGTCCACGCCGGCCACGATGTGCCGGGCGACCAGCTCGGGGTCGTGCTTGGCCGAGCGGACGGCGTAGTGCGCCCTGGCGCGTTCCTTCATCTCCAGGTCGAACAGCTCGACCCTCACCTGGGTCTCGCCCACGTCGACGCCGACGGCGTAGCCGAAGGCGGGGTTGACCTTGAGCAGCATCCGGGGGCGGCCGCCGTCGGAGTCCACCTGGCCGGCCTCGACGACGACGTTCTCGGCGAGCAGGTCGCCGGTCATGGTGCTGACGGTGGCCGGGCTCAGCCCGGTGGCGGCGGACAGCTCGTTGCGGCTGGCGGGGCCGCCGAAGTACAGCGCGCGCAGCAGCATCGCCCGGTTCCCCCGGCGAAGATCCCGTACGGTCCTGCGCCCTGACGTGACCATCCCCGTTCCCTCCCGCATCCATGGCGGATTCCGCGCGATTGTGCTCGGTCATGTTAGTTCACGCCTCGAAGACCGATCCAAGTACCGCCCATGAACCCGGTGTACCGGGGGCGTTACCGAAGCGTTTCCATGCGACTCCTGACTTTATTCGAGGCTTAGATTATGGTCTGGCCATCCCCCTGATGAGGAGATGACAATGAGTCGAGGACTTGTCCGCGGCGCCGTCGCAGCGCTGCTCGCGATCGGGTTGACCGCCTGCGGCGGCGGCAGCGGCGGCGGCCAGGGGTCGGACAAAGAGCTGACGTTCTGGATGTACCAGGACCGCACCCCGCAGGCAGGCCAGGTCATCGAGAAGATCCGCAAGGACTTCGAGGCCGCCAACCCCGGTGTGACGGTCAAGATCGTCAAGATCCCGAAGGACGACTACAACACCAAGCTCGGCAGCGCCGTGGCGAGCAACAGCGCCCCCGACGCGGGCATCCTCGACCAGCCCCTGGTCTCCAAGTTCGCCCTGGACGGCACGATCAAGGAGGTGCCCGCCGGACTGATCAACGAGGCCGACTACTACAAGGGCGCGCTCGACACCAACCGCGCCAACGGCAAGCTCTACGGCCTGCCCGCCGACCAGACCTGCGTGGCGCTGTTCTACAACAAGAAGCTGGTCCCCACCCCGCCCAAGACCTGGGACGAGCTCAAGCAGGTGGCCGCCCAGGTGCACGCCGCCGACCCGAACATCGCCGGCATGAACGTGCCCAAGGGCGACGGCTACGGCGGCTGGATGTTCCCCGCCATCGTGCACGGCGCCGGCGGCGAGATGGTGGACGACGCGGGCAAGAAGGTGCTGTTCGACCAGCCGCCCGCGGTGGAGGCGCTGCAGCTCTGGGTGGACCTGCTGAAGTCGTCGCCACGCCAGATCACCGACTCGGACAAGCCCTTCGAGAACGGCCTGGCCGCCATGACGATCACCGGTCCCTACGACGTGCCGACGATCCGGGCCGACTTCCCCGACCTCGACTTCGGCGTGGCGCCGCTGCCGTACAAGACCGAGCCGGCCGGCAACATCGGCGGCGAGGACTCCGTGGTCTTCTCCACCAGCAAGAACGCCGACCTGGCGTGGAAGTGGCTGGTGTTCCTGACCAACCCGCAGAACAACGGCCAGCTCGCCGACGCGCTCGGCGGGTTCCCCGTCAACGTCAAGGCGCAGGTGGTCGCGGGCGGCCCGGAGCAGGCGGCGTTCCTGGAGCAGCTCAAGGTCGCGCACGCCCGGCCCGCGGTGCCGCAGTGGATCCAGATCAACGATGAGATCATCGCCCCGGCGATCGAGTCGGCGCTGACCGGCAAGGCCACTGCCCAGCAGGCGCTGGCGGACGCCGCCGCCAAGACCCGTACCCTGCTCGGCTGGAACAGCTGACGTGACGGCACCCCCGCTGGTGGAACAGCAGGATCTGGCGCCGGGCCCGCGTGGAGGGGCCCGGCGCCGGCCGGTCGCCCGCCGCCGCGACCACCTCGTCGCCTGGCTCCTCATCGCCCCGGCGCTCGCCTATTTCCTGGTCTTCCTGCTCTATCCGGCCCTGTCCGCCCTCTACTACAGCTTCACCGACTGGAACCTGCGTTCCGAGGCCTCCTGGGTGGGCCTGGCCAACTACACGGACCTGCTGTTCGACGACGTGAAATACCCCCACTTCTGGAAGTCGGTGGGGGTCACGCTGCAGTACACGCTGCTCTCCGTGCCGATGACGCTGGTGGCCGCGATGGTCCAGGCGCTGTTGCTGAACGCGATCAGGCGCGGCTCGAACCTGTTCAGGCTGCTGCTGTTCCTGCCGGTCGTGACGGCCGAGGCCGCGGTGGGCGCCATCTGGCGCTGGCTCTACGACCCCCAGTACGGCCTCATCAACTCGGCGCTCGGCCTGTTCGGCATCCCCGGCCAGAACTGGCTCAACACCCCCGAGCTGGTCATCCCCGCGCTGGCCTTCATCGCGACCTGGCAGTGCGGCATCTCCATGATCATCTATCTGGCCGGGCTGAAGGGCATTCCCGGCTCCATCCAGGAGGCGGCGATCATCGACGGGGCCGGCCCCTGGCAGCGGTTCTGGCGGGTGACCTTCCCGATGCTCCGGCCCACCACGTTCTACCTCGTGGTCACCGGCGTGATCGCGGCCCTGCAGGTGTTCGGCCTGGTGTACGTGATCTTCTCGGGCAGCGGGCGCAGCGTCACCGGGGGTCCCGAGCAGTCCGGGCTGACCTACGTACTGCACCTCTACCTGTTCGCCTTCCGCTATGACGCGATGGGGGCGGCCTGCGCGATGTCGTTCATCCTGCTCGTCTTCATCATGATCGTCACGGCGCTGCAGTTCAGGTTCCTCAAGCGGGAGGCGGCATGACGACCGGCCGCAAGGTCTCCATCTACGTGGCGCTGGTGCTGCTGGCGGCCGTGTCGGTGGTGCCGTTCCTCTGGATGCTGGCGACCTCGTTCAAGCACGGGCCGGACATCTACACCAAGGTGCCCAACCTGCTGCCGGTGGACAGGAAGACCGGCGAGTGGGCCGCGACGCTGGAGAACTACGACTACGTGCTCGGCGTCGGCGGGCTCGGCTCGGCGTTCGTCACCAGCGTGTGGGTGTGCGCGATTCTGGTGCCGGCCAAGCTGCTGATCGACGCGCTGGCCGCGTACGCCTTCGCGCGGATCCCGTTCCCAGGGCGCGACAAACTGTTCGTCATCATGCTCGCCGGCATGATGGTGCCCACGATCACGCTGCTGGTGCCGCGCATCCACGTCACGCAGGCGCTGGGCATGTTCGACTCCGGGTGGGGGCTCATCATCCCGAACGTGGCCTCGGTGCTCGACATCTTCCTGCTGCGGCAGTTCTTCCTGTCGATCCCCGGCGAGCTGGAGGAGGCCGCGCTGATCGACGGCGCGGGGCGGATGCAGATCTTCTGGCGGATCGTGCTGCCGCTGTCCAAACCGGTGCTGGCGGTCGTCACCATCACCAGCTTCCTGTTCCACTGGAACGACCTGGTGTGGCCGCTGGTGGTGACCAACGACCCCGAGCTCTACACGCTGCCACTGGCCCTGCAGCAACTCGTGGCCAGCCCGGACGGCGGGCGGGCGTACTACATCATGGCGGGCGCCACGCTCGCCGTCCTGCCGGTGATCGTGGTGCTGCTGATCTTCCAGCGCCGCATCCTGCAGGGCATCGCGTTCACCGGTCTCAAGGGTTGAGAGTCACCGGTCTCGAAGGTCGAGGAGGAAAAGGCGTGGTCATCGAGGTCCGCGACGGGGTCGCCGTCGTCGACGGCGAGCCGCGGGTGCTCGTCACCGCCGACTATCCCTACTACCGCGACGATCCGGCCCAGTGGGCCGACCGGCTGCGAGCGGTACGGGACGAGCTCGGGATCGAGGTGATCACCTGCTACCTGCCCTGGCGGCACCACCAGCCGGAGCCCGGCTCGGCCCCCGACTTCACCGGCGCCACCCACCCGGCCAGGAACGTCGTCGGATTCCTCACCCTCTGCCACCGGCTGGGCCTGAAGGTGATCGCCAAGCCGGGCCCGTTCATCCACGCCGAGCTGACCTACGGCGGGCTGCCCGACTGGGTGTGCCCGGACGCGGACTCCTCGATCGAGCCGCTGCTGGACGCCCGCGGCGCGGCCACGCGCTGGTCGGACGGGTCCGACCCGGTGGGCCGCACGCTGCCCGCTCCGCTCGGGGCCACGTTCCTGACCAGGACCACGCAGTGGTTGTCGGCGGTGGGCAAGGAGGTGCTCGCGGCCGCGGACGAGGGCTCGATGCCGGTCATCGCCCTGCAGATCGCGAACGAGGGCATCTACACCAACGGGGCGCTGCCCCTGACGGCCTACGACTACGGCCCGTCCGCGCTGGCCTTCTTCCGCGACCGGCTGCGGGCCTGGTACGGGGACCTGGCGGCCTACAACGCCGTACACGGGACCTCGCACCGGGACTGGACCGCCGTCGAGCCCCCGAACGGGACGGCGGGCCCGCGCGCCAAGGCCGACTGGGGCCGCTTCCACGCCGACTACCTGGCCGAGGTCTACCGCGTCTGGTCCCAGGCGGTCGGCTCCGACCTGCCGGTCCTGGTCAACCTGAACCCGCCGACCGTGCCCGAGCTGGACGACTGGCTGGCCAGGGTCCGGCCGGAGCTGTGGGGCGGGATCTCCTACGGGTTCACCAACTGGATGGGGGTCGTGTCGCAGGACCGCGACGCGCACGCCCGCTATGTCATCGCCGCCAAGCGCGCCCCCGGACCGAACCTGGAGGAGAACTGGGGCTTCTCCCAGCTCTACCACCCGGCCTACATCGACGCGTCCACCAGCTTCCACCAGTCGCTGCTGGCGCTGGCGGCGGGGGCCACCGGGTTCAACGTCTACACCGGGGTCGCCACCTCGGGCTGGGCGCCGGAGCTGGACACGGCGCACGCGAGGCCGTACCCGGACTGCCCGCCGATCGACGCGAGCGGGACCGCCACCGTGAAGGCACCCGTGGTGCGGGCGCTGGCGGACTTCTTCGCCCGGCACGGCGGCGAGTTCCTGGAGTGCGCGGGGGTGACCGACCACGCGTTCGGGCTCTACCTGCCCTACGCCGGGATCGCGGCCCTGTCGAAGGAGAACGGGACGGGTGAGTGCGGGGCGCCGCCGGACGGGCCGGGGTGCGGGCGGCCGCTGCGCGCCTTCCACGAGCGGATGCGCGCCCTCGGCCTGGACTACGCGGTGCTCGACCTGGAGCACGCGACGGCCGAGGAGCTGGCCGCCTTCTCGTCGGTCACCGTGCCCGGTGGACCCTTCATGCACCGGCGGGTGCAGGAGCTGCTCGCCGCGTACGCGCGCTCCGGCGGCCGGGTGCTGCTGGACGGGCCCGTCCCCGAGCTGGACGAGAACCTGGCGCCGTGCGCCCTGCTCCCCCCGCCGGCCACCCCGCCCGACCCCGGCCCCGGCCCGCTCCTGTACGGCGACGCCGACGTCTACCTGCGCAGCCATCCCGATCGGGACGTCCACTACCTCACGGTGCTCGTCCGGACGGGCCACGAGGGCCCGGTCGGGGTGCGGACCCCGTACGGGACCGTGGAGGTCGTGGCCGCGGAGGGCGGCGCGGCGGTGGTCCGCCTGGCCGGCGGCGAGCTCGGCGACCTGGTGGTCAAGGGGGTCAACGGCTATCTGTCGTGCGAGGTCGAGGCGAGCGTCCGGCTGAACGGCACGCGCGTCGGCGCGCCGGGGCCGGGCGATCTGATCAGAATAGGCGGCGCGCACACCTGACGTAAAACCCGATATTTATCTCCAGAACGGACGCGTATTTACCGGCCGCTGTCATCGCTCTGCACCTTCACACGGGGACCTGGACCCCACCGGAAAGGAGAGCGCGAATGGCGACCGGAGAATTCCAAGTGATGAAAGTACCGGCCGAGCAGTTGGCAGGTGTTCTCCACGGGCAGGTTGTCGACCCGGGCGCCCAGCCGACGCACGTCGTGCGGCGCAGCGAGGGCTGGACCGTGGACGTGAGCTGGGAGGTCACCGGCGAACTCGTCGACTGGCTGGCGGGCCGCTGGCAATTGGAGATCATCGCGGACCTGCTCGGCGGTGGTGAGTCGCGACACCCCTCACCTCCGGTGGAGATGACCTTCACCCCCGGCTCGGGCCGATATACCGCCTCTGTTCCGATGCGCGGCCAGCTCGCCGCCGGCACATATGACCTGGTCGTCAATCTCACCACGGTGACCGCCGCGGGCACCTTGGGAGCGCTCGGCGGATTCGTGGTGATCAGCAAGATCGTGGTCAAGGAATGACCGGGGCGCCCCGGGCAGGGGCCGCCCGGGGCGGCGGTGATCCGTAAGAGGCGTCATCCGCCGGTGGGATCCAGGTCGCCGCCGCTCACGGTGCCTGCCGGCGTCGCGCTGAGACCGTCCTGCAAGCCTGTCGCAAGTCGCGCGTCCTACTCTCCTGCCGGTGGCCACGGGGCACGACAAAAGGCCGCCGTGTATCTGACGCCGCCAAGGACTCTCTATCACCTTGAGGCGACGGGACCACATAACGGGAGACCCCATGTCCGACACTCCGATGACCGCGGACGACGTTCTGCGCATCGCCGCTTACAAGGACCGGAGCCCGGCGCTCGAAGCGATGGTCATCGCCTACAGTTACCACCGCGTCGCCGGGGACCTCGCCCAGCACCTGGGCAAGGACGCGAACAACTGGTATTGCTACGCCACCTGGACGTCCAAGGCCGTCGGAGAGAGCCTGGACCTCAGCCCCGGCTCGCCGTTCATCACGGACTTCGGCCGCCGGTTCAGGGTGCCGGCCCGGTTCCGGCGGTTGTTCCGGGCGACGCTGCTCACCTTGCTCGGCCCCAGCTACGAGCTCGGGCTGGCGCTGGCCAACCGGGCGATCTTCCTGGAGACCGCCAGCCTCGCGGTGAACCTGTGGAACGACTCGCCCGACCGCTACCTGAAGGTGAGCCCGGAGTCCGAGCTGACGCCGACGCCACCGGAGTTCCTCACCGACCTGCTGGCGCCGGCCGAAGAGCGTTACCTGAGGGACGCCGCGCAGTTACTGATCGAGGCGAAGCACACCACAGACCCCGACGTCCGGGCCGAGCTGATGTTCGGGGCCAACATCGCCCTGTCCGCCTACGAGCAGGCACGCGCGCAGAAGGCGCTGGAGCTGGTGCTCTACCGGCCGGTCCGGTGGCTGACCCGGGTGTCGTGGCGCTCGTTGCGCTCGCTGGTCACCCGCAGGCCGTTCGCCAGGTTCCGCCTCTACAGCGCGCGGCACGAGGACCAGCCGTGGCTGACCCGCAGGCTTGAGGAGCTGTGGGCCGCCCTCTACACCCGCCACCTGTTCTCCGTGCGCACGCCGCTCAGCGACATCAAGGTGGGCAAGCCGCTGGCCCCGCCCGACGGTGTCGACCTGGCTAGGACGTGGAGGCCGATCCAGCACCAGAAGGTGAGCGAGCTGGCGGCCGAGTTCATCACCGAAGATCCTGCGACCGCCACGGCCGGGGTGGCCAACTGGGTGTCCTACCCCGACCGCATGCGCTTCATCGTCAGCTATTTCCGCGTCTACCAGAACGTGGCCGCGCTCTACGACGTGCCCTTCGCCAAGGACGTCGCCGACGGCCTCGCGGAGGAGATGACGCGGGGGCTGGTGCCCCAGGCCATCAGCGACATGTTCGACAACCATCCCGAGCTGGGCCGGATCCGGCGCAGGCTCTACCACTATCCGACGGAGAGCGACCCGGACGCGTACGAGATGGCGCGGTTCGACTTCGAGCCGTTCCTGGAGGCGATCCAGCTTGACCCGTCGGCCAAATAGCACTCCGCCGAGACGAGAACAGATCAGTCCAGGAAGTCGCGGGTGATCTCGCGGGCCTGCAGGAGCCCGCGTAGCTTCGCGAAACAGCGGGCTCGGGTGGGCCCGATGCTCCCGACCGGCCTGCCCAGCCTGCGCGCCACGTCCACGTAGTGCGGCTCGGAGGTTTCCGTGAGCGCTCTGAAGAGGACCCGCTGCGCTGCCGGCAGCTCCTCGACCAGCTCTTCCAGCGTGCCAGCCAGCCAGATCCTGGCCAGTTCGCGGTCCACGTCGTCGGTGCTGCCCAGCGAGTCGAGATCCGGGGTGCAGATCTCCTTCGTCCGCTTGCTGAGCTTGAGGCACTCGCGGAAGGCGATCGTGGCCAGCCACCCCGCCATGCGCTGGCCGTCCGCCACGCTCCGCAGGTTCTGCCAGGCCAGCAGCCAGGTCGTCTGGAGCACGTCCTGGGCGTCCTCGTGGCTGAGCCTGAAGCGGCGGATGCGCGCCTTGAGCATGGGGGTGAACTCCTCGACCAGCCGCTCCCAGGCCTCGCTGTCGCCGTCCTGCGCGGCCGACACCAGGGTCGCCGTGTCGAGTCGTTCGATGGTGGATTCCAGTGGCATGTTGTTCTCCCTGCCGGCGCGGGTACTCGGGGGGCCATTACCGGCCGGCACGTCCACGGTGCTCTTGGTGATCCGCCGGGGCTGTCTCGCGCGTGACAGTGCGGATGTGGTCCTCGTCACATCCGCGAGATCGCTTACCACATACTGCCGCGACGCGGAATGCGGCCTAGAGTTCTTGCATGAATGGGCGCGGCGGGGTTCCACAGGACGTCCAGCCGGTCGCCGCCGTGCTGGCGGAGATCCCGCTGTTCCGCGTACTCGGGGAGAGCGGCATCCTGAGCACGGCGCGCTCCGGGCTGGCGAGGAGATACCGGCCCGGGCAGATCATCATCCATCAGGGGGATCCGGGAGAGTCCCTCTACGTGCTGCTGGACGGCCTGGCGAAGGTGGTGTTCACGACCGAGCACGGCGACGAGATCGTGCTCAACATGCTGGGCCGGGGAGACACCTTCGGGGAGATGGCACTGCTGGACGGCTCGCCGCGCTCGGCGTCGGTCGTCACGGTGCGGCCCGCGTGGGTGTTCGCACTGCCCAGGGCACGGCTGCTGGAGATGATGCGGGAGCATCCCGGGCTGGCCGACGAGTTCCTGCGAATGCTCGGCCACATGGTGCGCCGGCTCACCGACCAGGCCGCCGATCTGGCGTTCCTGGACCTGGGCGGGCGGCTGGCCAAGCTGCTGCTGCAACTGGCCGACCGGCACGGCCGGACCGACGCGGTGGTGGACCTGCCCGGGTTGACCCAGTCCGACCTCGCGGCGCTGATCGGCGCCTCGCGGCCGGCGGTCAACCGGGCGCTGCAGTCACTCGCGGCGAGAAACCTCATCGCCATCGAAGGCCGGACCATCACGCTGCTCGACGTCGTCGCCCTGCGCAAGCGGGGCGGGCTCTGACCGAATCTGGAGTACGGGGTACATGAACGATCACGATGAGCGCTGGCCGGAGGAGAGATTCCGGCGACTGAGACAACAGGCGGACCCGGACATCGACAAGGTGGTGGCCGACTATCTGACCTCCCAGCCGGCAGGACGCGGGCCACTGGACCTGGTCAAGGCCACGATCGAGGAGCTGGGCCGCGCCAAGCGGGAGGAGCGGGTGCCCGCCTCGGAGATCTTCGCCGCCATCGACTTCGCCAGGGACCTGCCCGAGTGGGGCGACGACAAGGCGATGCTGGCCGAGGGGCAGGCCGTGTTCGCCGACTACGGGCTCTACCAGTCGGCCGCGCTGTTCTGCAAATGCCTGCCGATGGCGTACGTGGAGGTGTCCAGCGCCAAGGTGCTGGCCGGCGTGTCCCAGCTGGCCACGCACAGCCTCACCCGCCGGGTGGCGGAGACCGGGCAGATGCTGGTCGACGTGATGGGCCTGAAGGCCACCGACAGCCTCCAGCCGGGCCGCCCCGGGCACACCACGGCGATCGGGCTGCGGATCCTGCACTCGTTCGTGCGGGCCCTGGTCAACGAGCGCTACGCCGACCAGTGGGACACCGGGCGGTTCGGCCCGCCGGTCAACCAGGAGCTGCTGCTGGCCACCATCTTCGACTTCTCGGTGGTCACGTGGGAGGCTCTGGAGAGCATGGGCGTGGAGCTCAACGAACGGCAGCGCGCGGCCCACCTCTACACCTGGAGCGTCTTCGGGCACCTCATGGGCGTGGAGGCCTGCCGCGACGGACCTCTCACGCTGGACGACGTCGAGCCGGTCAGCCGGCAACTGGGCCGCCTATACGAGTCCAGCGACGAGGGCCGCCGGCTGATGGCCATGCTGCTGGCGGAGATGGAGGAGTTCATGTATCTGGGCTGGCGCAAGCTGCCGCGCAGCCTGGTGCACTGGGTCTTCCGCGACGCGAAGCACAACGCCGACCGCGTGCCGGAGCTGCTCGGCGTGCCCAAGCCCGCCTGGTGGTGCACGGCGCTGTTCACCGTGGCGCGGGCGGCGCACCAGCGGGGCCGGACGGCCGGCCCGGTGGACCGGTTGATCCGCTGGCTGGTGCGCAAGGCCGGGCGGCACATCGTGATCGCGCTGATCGACCGCCACTCCGACGGGCAGGCGGCGTTCCGGATCCCGGCGGAGCTGGCCGCCGCCTGGCGGATCAAGCAGTCGAACCGCGCGGTCAAGACCCGCGAGATCCGCCGCGTCGCCCGCAAGAATGTCCGCAGGACGCTTCGGGCGCCCGCGCGGGGGCTGAAAGGGTTGCGCACGTGACCGCCCCCCACGAGCCGGGCACCCTGACCACCGCGACGATCCTGTTCACCGACGTGGTGAGCTCCACCGCGCTGCGGATCAGGCTCGGCGAGGAGCGGGCCAACGTCGTCTTCCGCCGCCTCTACCAGCTCCTGCACTCCGTGGTGACCGCCAGCGGCTCGACGTTCACCAAGAGCCTGGGCGACGGGCTGATGGCGGTGTTCGAGTCGGCGACGGCCGGGCTGGACGCGATCATCGCGGTGGAGCAGGCGGTGGCCGACGAGAACGAGAGGGCCCTGGACAAGATCTCGATCAGGGCCGCGCTCGCGGCCGGCGACGTGTGCTGGGGTCACGACGACGTCAGCGGGCTGCCCACGGTGGAGGCGGCCCGCCTGGTGGCCGTGGCGGACGGCGGTCAGGTGCTCTGCACCGACCTGGTGCGCCGGCTGGCGCAGGGCCGCAGCCGGCACGAGTTCAAGGACCTGGGGCGGCTGCCGGGCAAGGGGCTGCGCGAGCCGCTGCACACCTACGAGCTGCACTGGCAGAGCGCCGACCACCACCAGAGCGGCGAGCTGCCCTCGTGGCTGGACAACGGGCACGTGCTGCGGTTCGTGGGCCGCGACGAGGAGCTGCGGTCGCTGGACGGGGAGCTGGCGGCGGCCGAGTTCGGCAGCGGGATGGTGATCCTT
Organism: Nonomuraea jiangxiensis; assembly: GCF_900099965.1. Lineage (GTDB taxonomy): Bacteria > Actinomycetota > Actinomycetes > Streptosporangiales > Streptosporangiaceae > Nonomuraea > Nonomuraea jiangxiensis. Next base: position 24,305 of record NZ_FNDJ01000051.1, read on the forward strand.
CAGGGCGATCCGGGGGTGGGCAAGACCCGGCTGGCGTCCATGGTGGCCAGGCAGGCGCTCAAGCGGCAGTTCACGGTGCTGGCCGGGCGGTGCACCGATCCGGCCCGGCAGGCGTACGAGCCGGTCGCGGGCGCCATCGAGCGGCTGGCCCGCACCTCGCCCGCGCTGCTGCTGCGGGCCGGGGTGGACCAGCAGTGCGGCCAGCTCGTACGCCTCGCGCCGTCGCTGGCCGCGCCACCGCTGTCGCTGGAGGTGCCGCCGGCCACCGAGCCGGTGTCGGAGCGCTACCACCTGATGGCCGCGGCCCGGACGCTGATCGAGCGCCTGGCCACCGTGCGCCCGGTGCTGCTGGTGATCGACGACCTGCAGTGGGCGACCCTGGAGTCGCTGCAGATGCTCAACGCCCTGATGTGGGACGCCGACGCGCTGCCGCTGCTCGTGCTGGCCACCTCGCGGCCGGTGCCGGTCGAGTCCGCGATGCCCGAGCTGTACAAGCTGACCGCCGACAGCCGGGTCGTCGAGGTCGGCTCGTTCGGGCTCGACGAGGTCACCGACGCGCTGCGGCAGGTACGCGGCGACGGCGACGCCGGGATGCTGCACCGGATCACCGGCGGCAACGCGTTCCTGGTGAGCGAGGTGATCAGGGAGCTGTCCGCGGGCAAGGAGCTGGACGCGCTGGCCGTGCCCGACTCGGTCACCCGGATGGTCAAGACCCGGCTGTCACAGCTGCACCCGCAGGCCAGAGACCTGATCAACCTGCTGGCCGTCGGAGAGCGCCTGGAGGCCGCCGAGCTGCGTGCCGGGCTCGGCCTGGACGAGGCCCGCTTCGTGGCCGCGGCGGAGGAGGCCATGGCGGCGGGCCTGGTGAGCGTCACCGGCAGCGGTCGCTACCACTTCTCCCACGAGCTGACCAGGAACGCCCTCTACGCGACGCTGTCGGCGCCACGGGCCGGGCTGCTGCACGGGCGGGTGGCCGACGCGCTGTGCCGGACCGACCCGCGGGCCATGGAGTCGCGTCCGTACGTCGTGGCCGCGCACCTGCTGGCCGCCGCCGAGCACGGCCGTGACCCGGCCCGGGTGAGCGCGGCCGCCGACGCGGCGGTGCGGGCGGCGCAGCACGCGCTGGAGGGGCTGGCCCACCGCGAGGCGGTCACCTGGTACCAGCGGGTGCTGGACCTGCTGGGCGACTCGCCGGGAGCCACCCAGGAGCGGCGCGCGGAGCTGCTCATGGAGTGCGGCCGGGCGATGTGGCTGGCCGGGCACCCGGAGGCCAGGGCGGCCCTGTTGCGGGCGGCCGAGCTGGCCAGGGAGTGCGGGCGCGACGACCTGATCGTCAGGGCGGCGCTCGGCGGCGACAGCGGCTCCAGCATCTCGGCGGCGCCCGACACGCAGCGCATCGCGCTGCTGACCGAGGCCCGCAAGCTGGTCGACTCCACCGACCTGAGCACCAGGGCGCTGCTGGCGGCCCAGCTCGCCTCGGAGCTCATCTGGGCGCCGGACGGCGAGCGGCGTTTCGCGCTGAGCGACGAAGCTGTGGCGCTGGCCCGCAAGTCCGGCGATCCGCGCACGCTGGCCGGCGTGCTCGGCATGCGCAGCCTGACCATCATCCCCGCCGACCCGCTGCACCAGCGGCATCGTGACGGCGACGAGATGCTGGAGGCGGCCCGCCGGACGGGCGACGACCTGGCGCTGTTCCACGCTTACATGCAGCGCACTCCCCCGCTGCTCGACAGCGGCGACGCGGGCCGGGCCGCGATGCTGCTCGGCCAGGCCGCCGAGCTGGCGCGGCGGCTGGGTCAGCCGCAGCTCAACTGGCTGATCGGCTACTCCAGGGCCGGCCTCACGCTGATGCAGGGCGACCTCGCGCAGGCCGAGGCCGAGGCCCAGGCGGCCATGCGGCTGGGCTCGGAGATCGGCCGCCGGCTGGAGGCGGTGGCGATCTACTCCGAGCAGATCGCCGAGATCCGGCGGTTGCAGGGGCGGCTGTGGGAGCTGCGCGACCGGCTGCGCATGGTCGCGCAGGCGCCCCGGGTCGATCCGGTGCACGCGGTGCTGCGTTACCTGTGCGAGCTGGCCGACGAGGAGGCAGAGCCGCTGCTGGAGCGCATTCTGGCCGACGGCGGGGCCAGGCCGCCGCGCAACATGGCGCTCCGGCCCGCGCTGGACAACCTGGCCGTGGCCGCCTCGCGGCTGGGCCGGGCCGAGCTGGCCCGCCAGCTCTACGACTCGCTGGCCGCGGACGGGGAGACGTTCGGGCACGGGACGGTGGCGCACCACTGCGGGCACCACTACCTGGCCCACCTGTGCGTGACGATGGGCGACCCGCGGCGGGCGAGCGAGCACTTCGAGGCCGCCGCCGAGGTGCACGAGCGGCGCGGGGTGCCGCTGATGCTCGCCGAGTCCCTGCTGGACTGGGCCGACCTGCTCGAAGGGGGGCTCGCGGGGAGCCTGGAGGGTCAGGGAGGCGACGCCGCGGTGACCGGGCCGAAGCCGGCCGACCTGCGCGGGTGGTGCGCCACGCTGCTGTCGGGCCGCGGCGCCCTGCTGCTGGACCGCCGCCTGCGCTGACCCCGGTGGTCGGCGCGCAGGCCCGGGCGTCCGGCGCTCAGCGCAGGCAGGCGGTCAGCGCAGGTGGGAGACCGCTCAGCGCAGGTAGGAGGCGCCGTTCAGGTCGAGTACGGCGCCGCTGGCCCATTCGGCGGCCGGGGAGGCCAGATACACGACGGCGGCCGCGATCTCCTCCGGCCGGGCCACCCGCCCGAACGGGCTCTGCGCCCGGATGGCGTCGCCCCTGGGCGGCTTGAGGTGCTCGTTCGTCATGTCGGTCTCGACGAACCCGGGCGCCACGGTGGCCACCGCGATCCCGCGCGGGGCCAGGGCGATGGCGAGGGACTGGCCCAAGGCGTTCATGCCGGCCTTGCTGGCCCCGTAGGCCGGGCTTTCCGGCTCGCCGCGGAAGGCGCCGCGCGAGGAGACGTTGACGATCCTGCCGCCCTCGGGCATGTGCTGGAGCGCGCACCAGGCGGCATTGGCCGCGCCCACCAGGTTGACGTCGAGCGTGCGGCGCCAGGCCTGCTGCCACTCCTCGTAGGACATCTCGGTGATGGGGTGGTGCAGGAAGGTGCCCGCGTTGTTCACCAGGACGTCGATCCCGCCCAGGGCCCCGGCCGCCGCCTCGACCATGTCGCGCACCTCGCCGGGGTCGGCCAGGTCGGCCCGCACGACGGTGTGCCCCCGCCCGGGCAGCTCGCCGAGCAGGCTGTCGGCCTCCTCGGCCGAGTCCCGGTGATGAATGGCGACCCGGTCTCCCTGGGCCGCGAACGCCGCCGAGATCGCGCGCCCGATCCCTCGCGACGCGCCGGTGACAAGAACTCCACGTCCGCTCATCCGCCGCACCCTAGCAGCCCCTTCCTGGCGCGCTCGCGGCGGGTACGGAGGGCCGAATTCACCCCGAAGCGGTCCCGGCCGGGGTGTCCGGCTCCCTGGCCGGGACCGGCGGCGCGGGGCCGACGGGCGCGCTGGTGAGGGCGGCGGGCAGGCGCACGGTGAAGGTCGCGCCCTCCCCCGGGCGGCCGTCGGCGGTGATCGTGCCGTCGTGGCCCTCTACCACCTCCCGCACGAGAGCCAGCCCCAGCCCGAACCCGCTGCCGACGTACCGGGTGAACAGCCGCTCGGCGTCGGCGGGGTCCAGGCCCACGCCGTCGTCCCGGACCGTGAGCCGGACCGTCTCCGGGTCGTTGGCCAGGGTCACCCAGATGTGGCCGCCGGCGCCGGTGTGGCCGAGCGCGTTGTCCAGCAGGGCCGAGATCACCCGGCGCAGCGCCGACTCCACCCCGCGTACGACGGGGTCGCCCGGCCCTTCGGTGCGGACCTCGATGCCCACCCCCCGGGCCTCGGCCCTGGCGCTCTCCGCCGCGGCCAGTTCGGCGGCCAGCACGGCCAGGTCCACCGGGCCGAACGGCCTGCGCAGCTGGTTGAACCGGGCCGACTGCAGCAGATCCTCGACGACCTCGCCGAGCTGCCGGGTCCCGGCGGCGAGCTGGTCCACCTCGTCGATCAGCAGGATCGGGTCCGTCCCGCCGCGCAGCCTGCGGGCCAGCAGCTGGGCGCGGAGGTGCAGCCGGGCCAGCGGGGTGCGCAGCTCGTGGCTGACGTCGGCGGCGAAGCGGCGCTGGCGGGCCAGGGCCTCGCCCAGCGGCGCGATGGCACGGCGGGAGACGACCTGGCCGACCAGCAGGGCGGCCAGCAGGCCGGCGATCTCCGCGCCGACGAGCGTGCTGAGCAGCCGGGTGCGCTCGGCGGCCTGGGCGTGCAGGTCCATCGCCACCTGGACCGTCGCGCCGCCACGCGGCTGGGTGCGGATGAGGTAGTCGCGGCCGGCCACCCGGACCTGCTCGACCACCGGCTCGCCGGCCGCGGCCACCCGGTCGAGCCGGCCGCGTACCGGGAGGGTCGCCGGCGCGCCCGGGGAGCTCGCGACGGCGCCGCCGGGCCGCAGCTCGAACAGCCACACGCAGGGCGGCGGGTGGGCGATGGGGGCGCGCTCGGCGATGGCGGCCAGGTCGCGCCGGGCGGCGGTGCCCTGGGCGTGCACCATGGCGCAGTAGACCAGCAGCCCGACGAGCGCGAGCACCACGGAGAACGCGCCCGCCACCTGCACGGTCAGCCGGCGGCGGGCCCGAAGCAGCAGCCGCCGCTCCGGGTCGGGGCGGCGGTCGCCGAGGTCGCGTGCCGTCCGTTCGTTCACAGCTCACCCAGGCGGTACCCCACGCCCCGCACGGTGCACACGACTCCCCATCCCAGCTTGCTGCGCAGGTAGTAGACGTAGGTGTCCACGATCGACTCCGTCCTGGCGCCGTCGAAGACCCGCTGCCGCAGCGAGGTGCGGGTGTGCACCTGGCGCGGGCGCGCGGCCAGGGCGCTCAGCAGCCGGCACTCCTGGCCGGACAGCATGACCTGCTCCCCGGTCGGCAGCCGGACGAGCTGCGACTCGGAGTCCAGCCAGCCCGCGCCGAGCGGCAGCAGCCTGGCGTGGTCGAGGTTCCTGCGGTGCAGCGCGCGCACCCTGGCCAGCAGCTCGTCGATCTCGAACGGCTTGACGAGGTAGTCCTCCGCGCCCGCGTCGAGCCCGGTGACCCGGTCGGCGACCGTGCCGAAGGCGGTGAGCAGCAGGACGGGCACGGTGACCGCCTGCCGGCGCAACCGCCGCAGCAGGTCGATCCCGTCGAGCATGGGCAGGCCGCGGTCGACGATCAGCACGTCGTACGCGCGGCTCAGTCCCAGGTGCAGCCCGCGCTGCCCCTCCACCGCGAGGTCGATCGTGTACCCCTGCTCCGTGAACAGCTCGACCAGCAGGTGCCCCAGCTCGCGGTCATCCTCGACGAGCAACAGCCGACGGGAGGGGAGGTCGGCCGTACCCCGTGTCCCAACCACCCGACAACGGTTACACCGGCGCGGGGGAATTACCAGGTCCACTGCGCCATTGGCCCTTGCAGGAACCTGCACACCGGGCCCCACCTGCGCGATCACGACGGATTGGACCCCGCCCGCACGGGCCGCCGGTCGGATCGCGCGAGCTTGCTGACGTGTTCGAAGCGGTCCGGCAGGGCGAGCTTGTACAGCGGCAGGGCGCCGCCCGCGATGCCGCCCAGCTGGGTGTTCAGCCCGGAGAAGGTGAAGAAGGCGGGCAGCAGCAGCGTCGAGACCACCTCCATCATGCGGCCGTGCAGCACCTCGCGGAACTTGGCGTCACGGGGCATGGCCAGCCCGGCGATGAAGCCGCCGAAGACCGCGTAGACGCCGATCCAGTCGGTCAGCCAGCCGGCGGTGAGCGGGACGAGGATGACGACGTACATGCCGGTGGGGCCCAGCCTGCCGGTGCGGGCGACGGTCCTGCCCAGGGGGCGCAGCAGCGGCGCGACGACCTTGAGCATGACGACGGCGAACCCGATCGTCAGGCCGATCGTGGGCAGCGCGCCTCCCGCGCCGGAGCCGAGGTGCAGCGCCGACAAGACGGCGAGGACGCACCAGGCCAGGGCGTCGTCGACGGCGGCGGCCATGAGGGTGAGGCGGCCGATGGGCGAGTGCTCCAGGCCGCGCTCGTACAGGATCCTGGCCGGCATGGGGAACGCGGTCAGCGACAGCGCGCCGCCGACGAACAGGGCGAACGGGACCGGGCCGACGTCGGGCAGGGAGAGCAGGTCGTGCAGGAGCAGGCCGGCGCCGAAGCCGAGCAGCAGTGAGGGCAGGATCCCGGAGGCGGCCAGCACGCCGGCCTTGCGGGCCTCGCCCGTGACCTGAGTGTTGTGCTCGATCCCGGCCCCGACCAGGAACATGTAGAGGGTCAGCCCGATCGTGCTCAGCACGTACAGGATGGGGCGCACCTCGGGCGGGAAGAGGGCCGCCTGCGCGCCGGGGAACAGCCAGCCGAACAGCGTCGGCCCGAGGAGCACGCCGGCGACCATCTCGCCGAGCACGCGCGGCTGCATCACCAGCTGCGCCAGGCGGGCGCAGACGGCCGCCGTGATCAGGATGACGACCAGCGCGGGCAGGACCTTCAGGATGAGCGCGAGGTTCGCGTCAGGGGGCGTGACCAGGCCGGTCACGGCGGCCAGGGTGGGCATGCCGATTCTCCGATGGATCGTCGAAATAGTGCTCGCAGAGCCGTTTCCGGCGGGCGTCCCAGACCATGTAGGTGCCGAGGACGAGCTGTACGACGCTGCGCCAGACGTCCTCCCAGCGGTCGCGGAAGCTCATGAACAGCAGGGCCGCGCGGACGTTCCCGGCCGCCTGGAGCGGCGTGAGCAGGCAGGGTCCCCGGTTGGGCATCGAGCGGGTGTGGGCCGCCGAGGAGTGCAGCGCGTACCTGCGCAGGACATCCCACGCGGCCACGCGCATGACGATGGGCGCCAGCCGCCAGGCGGGGCAGGGGCGGTTGGCCGCGATGCCGAACGGGATGTGGTTGAGGTCCTTGGCGGGCCGGTCGACGCGGGCAGGGTCGAAGCGCGCAGGGTCGAAGCGGCCCGGGTCGTCGAACCCGGCGCGGTGGAACTCCGGGTAGTTGAAGCAGAGCACGGAGCCGGCCGGGATCGTGGTGTGCTCGTCGAGCGGGATGCCGGCGGTGGTGATGCGGTGGGCGATCCCGAAGAGCGGGTAGAGCCGCAGCGTCTCGGCGATCACCTGGTCGAGGTAGTGGGCGTCGTCCGTGCGCGCCCGCGCCTGCACGCCGGGGTGCTGGGCGAGGACCATGAGCAGGTGGGCCATGGCCTCCGACATCTGCACGACGGCGGTGGTGAAGAAGGCGCCGTGCAGGTAGAAGGCCTGCTCCAGCGGTGACAGGCCGGACGGGAGCGGGACCCGCACCTCGGGCAGGCGGGTGAGCAGGTAGCGGGTCAGGCGGTGGCGGCGTTCCATGTGCCGCAGGCTCGTGCACTTGAGCGAGGCGGAGACGTCGCTCGCGTTGCCGACGATCAGGTCGCGGGCGGCGCGCGGGCACGGCTCGGCGAAGACCAGCTCGTAGGAGAACTCCGCCCACAGCGGCATCATCAGGTCCCGCAGCCTGACCAGCCCGCGGGCGTCGTTCAGCGTACGGGCGGCGCACCGCCGGGTGAGCTCCTCGGCCTCCGCCCGCGGCACGGCGAGCAGGCCGCGCGTCACACGGGCGACGGACTCGTAGCGCTCGCCCGCCTCCAGGTGCTCCTGGTGCATCTCGGGGCCGGGCGACAGCCAGTACCAGAACACGTCCGACAGCGCCGCTCCCCTGCTCCTGCCGCCCGCCGCCGGATGGGCGTAGACCTCCTTGAAGCGCTCGATGCCGACGAGGTCGCCGGGGACGGGGATGCCCTCGTCACCGTTGATCCGGGCGAAGACGCGGACCCGCAGGGCCACCACCCGGCCGGGCAGCCACCAGGGCAGGCTGACCACGACGGCGGCGGCGAGGAGCAGCGCGATCAGCATGGGCGTACCCATTCCGGATCGAGGTCGTGGATCGAGGCGCAGCCGCACAGCGTGAGCGCGTGCTCGACCTCGGCGCGCAGCAGGCCGAGCACACTGGTCACGCCCCGCTCGCCGTCGGCGGCCAGGCCCCAGAGCACCGGGCGGCCGATCGCGACGGCGGCGGCGCCGAGGGCCAGCGCCTTCAGCACATCGGTGCCGCGCCGGATTCCGCCGTCCAGCAGCAGCGGCACCCGCCCGCCGACGGCCGCGGCGATCTCCGGCAGCAGGTCGATCGTGGCGGGCACGGTGTCGAGCTGCCGCCCGCCGTGGTTCGACACCATGATCGCGGCGACGCCGTGCTCGATCGCGAGCAGGGCGTCGGCGGGGTGCGTGACGCCCTTGAGCACGATGGGCAGCTCCGTCAGCTCCCTGAGCCGGTCGAGGTGCTCCCACATGAGCTCCGGCGACAGGACGACGGGGCGCACCCGGTCGCCGTGGGCTCTGTCGCGCAGGTTCTCGCAGCACAGGTGCTCCGGCAGGTCGTCAAAGCCGTTGCGCAGGTCGCGCTCGCGCCGGCCCAGGGCGGGCGAGTCGGCGGTGACGACCAGGCCCCTGCAGCCGGCCGCCGCGACCCGGCGCACCAGCTGCTCGGTGAAGACCAGGTCCGGTTCGAGGTAGAGCTGGAACCACAGCTCGGCGCCGGGCGCGGCCGCCGCCACGTCCTCGATAGCGACGGTGGCGGCCATGCTGACGATCATGATCGTCTCGGCGGCGGCGACCGCCCGGGCGGTGGCCCGCTCCCCCTCCGGGTGGGCCAGCCGGTGGAACGCGGTCGGGGCCACCAGGACGGGCATGGCCGCGCGGCTGCCGAGCAGGGTGAGGGAGGTCTGCAGCTTGACCGCGCCGCGCAGCACCCGGGGCCGCAGCCCGAGCCGGCACATCGCGGAGGTGAAGGCCACGATCGCTGCTGATCGGCTGCTGGTGTACGAGATCGGCGACGGCTGGGAACCGCTGTGCGCGTTCCTGGGGCTGCCGGTGCCCGATGAGCCGTTTCCCCAGGTCAACGAGCGGGCGGCATTCCACAGGAAACGGCCGGCCCGGTTGTGGCGGGTGATCGTACGCGGCCGATGACGACCTTATCCACCTGAGCCATAAAACGGCCATTGTGTCGAGAAACCACCATTGTTACTCGAAGCGCCCATCGTGCACTTTGTGGCAGAAAAGAAAAACGCGGCGGCACGGTCACAGGACCGCCCGCCGCTTCTCCGACCCGCTTCGGATCAGCACACGATGAAGATGCTCTTCCAGCCGACAGGCGTGCGCTGCTCGGCGTTACGGTTGGAGGGAAGCGTGAAATGAGCCACTCCCTGGGCGTTGGGCTGGTTGTACATACGACCGGATTGCCCGTCGCCGTACCACTTGTACGACCCGTGGAAGGGGATGTTGGACACCCCGCAGGCGTCGAGGACGACGGATCTGCCGGTGAAACCCCGGCCTTCGTAGGCGACGTACTGCGAGGCCTGGGCGGCACCGGCGGTGATCGCGATGATCCCGGCCGCGATCGCCGGGACGAGCAGGATTCTCTTCATGACCGTGCTCCTTCAGGAAAGTTGCTGCGCTTGCCGCGGGACGCACCAATCCTGCGCGATCCGTAATCGAACCAACACTTTCCGTGACGACATGAACTCGTACCCGAGGCCCGCCTGATCCGACGGCTTGTCCCCGAATTCTCCCCAGACAGCCAGAAAGGCCGCCTCCCCCAAGGGGGAGACGGCCTGTGCTCCGGTGGGCGATACTGGGATCGAACCAGTGACCTCTTCGGTGTGAACGAAGCGCTCTCCCGCTGAGCTAATCGCCCGCCCTGCCGGCTCCTTGCGGTGCCGACGGGGAAAACCATACCGCACTCTGGCACCTGCTGGCGAAGCGAAACCGGCGGAGGGGCGCGGCGGGCCCAGCGAGAGGGATTCGGGCGAAACGCGGCGGTTGCCCACCGGCACGGCGCGCCGGTGTCATACCATCGTCGTGTTCCGGAACGCTTCGATCGCGATCTTTTGGGGAGAAAACGTTCATGGTCGAGGTGCGCCGGGACAGGATCCACAACACGCAAAACCCTTGTAAATACGACCCGATTGATGCCGTTTAGCCTGGTAGATGCCTAAATGTCCAGCTGTGATGTGCGTTACAGAAGGCCCCGGGAGCGGAATCTTTCCTACAGGTTTCTTCGTTCCGCGTCATAGCTCAGGACGAAGTCCGTCAGAGCAGTGAAAGCCCCGAAGAGGGGACCTACGACGAAAAGGTTTGGCTGACGATGAACAGCACCACCGTCTCCGCCGAGCTTGGCCTTCGGCTTGTGGTCCCCGACCGTACTACCGTCCCCCTGCTCGCCGGACTGAGCTACACAGCCGACGATCCGTACGCCATCCGCATGGCCTTCCACGTAGGGAACGACGAGCCGGTCGAGTGGATCTTTGCCCGTGAGTTGCTGACCGTGGGCATCGTGCGGCGTGTCGGTGACGGCGACGTCCAGGTATGGCCCGCGCGCGCCGACGGCGAGCGCACGCTCCACATCAGTCTCACGTCCCCGTTCGGGCAGGCGCTCTTCGAGGTGCCGCTGGCACCGCTGACCGAGTTCCTGCACCGCACCTACGAGAAGGTGCCGGCGGGCCGGGAGACCGACTTCATGGACCTGGACGCCGAGCTGACCAACATGCTCTGGCCGTCCTGAGCCATCGCCGTCAGGACGGCAGCGACTCCAGGGCCTCGGCCATGCGGGCGATCTCGATGCTCTGCCCGGAATAGACGTCCTTGGCCAGCATCCGCATGCGCAGGTCACGGCCGCCCGCCAGCTCCTCGCCGGCCATCTTCACCGCACCCTGGTGGTGCCGGGTCATGAGCCGCAGGAACATCCGGTCGAAGGCCGTGCCCCGGGCGGCGCGCAGCGCGTTCAGCTCGGCCTCCGACGCCATGCCGTAGCCCGCCGCCGGCGCGTGCTCGTGCGCGGCGGGGGCGGGACGGCCCAGCTCGGCCAGCCAGCCGGTCATCGTGCGGATCTCCGGGGTCTGCGCGACCGTGATCGAGCGGGCTAACGAGCGGACGACCGCCGTCGTGGTACGCGCCTCGACCAGCGAGGTCATCTCCAGGGCCTGGCGGTGGTGCGGGATCATGGCCTCCGCGAAGCGGACGTCCGAGGCCACCGTCGGCTGGGGCGACTGCCCGACCCGCTCCCCCGGCGTCGCGGTACGGCCCGGCTCTCCCGGCTTGCCCGGCACGAGGACGGGCGCCTCCGTACCTATGGGAGAAATCACCTCGGGCTGCACAGAGCAGGCAGCGATGGTGAATGTAATCACAACTGTGATGAAGACCGTACACATGCGCGAACCCACTGGCATAGCTTCCATAGTGAGCTACGAGACAAAGGGGATGCGCGTTGATCTCTGCCAAGGTGCGCGGAGCGTTACTGTGTACGGTGCTGTTACTGGTCTCGGCGTGCGGAGCGGGCGCGCAGCCGGCCTCCGAGACCTCGGCGCCCACCGCCGGACCGCAGGAGACCAGCCCCTCTCCCAGCACGCCGGCCGCGATCCCCTCCGGTGAGGTGATGACGAGCGACAATGTCAGGCTCGTCGCCAACATGCCGAAGGTCGCCCCGCTCGACAAGGAGGGCGACTTCAACACCGACCTGGCCTTCCAGGGCGACTACGCGTACGTGGGCAACTTCGGCGGGTTCGCGATCTACGACATCAGCGAACCGACCAAGCCCGAGCTCGTGAGCCAGGTTTCCTGCCCGGCGCAGCAGAACGACGTCACCATCTACGACGACCTGCTGATCCTGTCGATCGACCAGCCAAGCGGCGGCGAGGAGTGCGACTCGGACCCGGACGGGCGGGCCTGGGAGGGCCTGCGGCTCTTCGACGTCAGCGACAAGAAGAGCCCCAAGTACGTCGGCGCGGTCGCCACCGACTGCGGCTCGCACACGCACACGATGGTCCCCGACGGCGACCGCCTGTACGTGTACGTCTCCTCGCCCGGCCCGGAACCGGGTTCGGAGACCTGCCCGCCGCCCCACGAACTCATCCAGATCGTAGAAGTCCCGCTCAAGTCGCCCGAGTCAGCAAAAATCGTGGCTAAGCCGGATATCTTCCCGGAGCGCCAGAGCTCCGACTTCGCCTCCGGCTGCCACGACATCACCGCCTACCCGGAGAAGAAGCTGGCCGCGGCCGCCTGCTTCGGTGACGGCGTGCTGCTGGACATCTCCGACCCGGTCGCGCCCAAGGTGCTGCAGCAGATCACCGACAAGGAGAACTTCCAGATCTGGCACTCGGCGACGTTCAACAACGACGCCACCAAGGTCGTGTTCGGCGACGAGCTGGGCGGCGGCGGCCAGCCCACCTGCGACCACAACACCCCGGTCACCAAGGGCGCGAACGCCGTCTACGACCTGGTGAACAACCGGCTGGAGCGGCGCAGCTACTTCAAGATCCCCAGGGAGCAGCAGCCGAACGAGAACTGCGTGGCCCACAACGGCTCCCTCCTCCCGGTACCGGGCAAGGACATCATGGTCCAGGCGTGGTACCAGGGCGGCGTGTCGATCTGGGACTTCACCGACTCGGCCAGCCCCAAGGAGATCGGCTACTTCGAGCGCGGGCCGTTCCCCGGGGGCGGGGGCATCGCCGGAGCCTGGTCGGCCTACTACTACAACGGCTACATCTACTCCAGCGACATACAGGAGGGCCTGGACGTCATCGAGATCAACGACCCGCTCACCGATCCGGCCAAGCAGGTCAAGATGGATGACTTCAACGTACAGACCCAGAAGTCGTACTGAGCCTCTGCCCGTGCTTCATGGGGGCCAGCAGCGTGCCGACCGCGCCGCCGCGACCGCGATGGCGGCGCCGTCGAGCGGCACCACCTCGGGCCCGATGCCGGCCCAGGGCCATTCCACGGTGAGCAGGAACTTCTGCGGCGGCGGCAGCGGAAACAGCCACAGCGGCATCTGGTAAAGGGTGTATGACGCGTCGCCGCGCACTCCTCCTGGAAACCAGGACAGGCTCGGCGGCGCGCAGTGGTGGTCCATGTCGGAGGCCACCTCGCGGCCGTCCGGATAGCGCAGCGTGATGTGCAGCGAGGTGCCCTCCTCGCCGGAGAAGGCCGCGTCGAGCTGCAGTGCCAACCCTCTGGGGGCGGCGGCGTTGCGGGCCACGACGTCCATGTTGAGCAGGCAGCCGGAGTCGTAGACCTGGATCATCGGCAGCAGGACGGCCAGGGCCGGCGTGCGCGCCAGCACCCGCTCCACGGAGACGATCGCGCCCATCGTCGAGATCGGCGGTGCCGGAATGCCACCATCAGCACTCATCTGGGCTCACCCTGCGTCGGAGGCGATCCTGCGCAAATCGTAGCGCCGCAGAGTCAGACCCGAAACCCACGCACAACCCGAAACCCGACCGGGTCACGCTGCCGAGCCGGTGGGAGCGGTCCCACAGAATGCGGCACCCGGACGGGGAGCAGCCCCACCGAGCGCGGCGCCCGGACCGACAGCGGCTCCACTCCAGCGCGGCGCCCGGACCGAGACGGCCCCACCGTGTGTGGTGTCCGAGGCGGGAGCGGTGCCGCCGGGGGCGGCCCCACCGGGTGGGGTGGGGCCGAGCGGGGGGTCAGGGGTTGAGGTCGGCGGCGGAGCGCTCGGCGAAGACGCGCATGGCCTTGGCGGTGATCGGGCCGGGCGCGATCGGCAGCTCCGTGTCGTCGACCCGCGCGATCGGCTGGATGTCGCGCGTGGTCGAGGTCAGGAACGCCTCCTCGGCCTCGTAGAGGGCCGACAGGGGCACGTCGGCCTCCTCGCCGCCGCACCACTCGAGCACCAGCGCCCGCGTGACGCCGGCCAGGCAGCCGGACTCCAGGGGCGGCGTGAGCAGCCGCCCGCCGCGGACGATGAAGATGTTGGAGCCGGTGCCCTCGCACAGGTTGCCCGCGAGGTTGCCGAAGATGGCCTCCCCGCCGCCGCGCCGCTTGGCGTGCAGCAGCGCCTTGGCGTTGTCGCCGTAGGAGGTGCTCTTCACCCCGGACAGCGCGCCGCGCTCGTTGCGCGGCCAGGGGACGACGGCGACGCTCGCCGTGGCGGGGAACGGCTTCTGCTCGTCCACGATCACCACGGACGTGGTCCCCTGGTCGCCCCGGTCGGAGCCGAGCGGGCCAGGACCGCTGGTGTAGGTGACCCGGATGCGGCCGAGCGCCCAGGCCGGCGCGGCCTCCAGGCACTTCGCGATGCCGTCGGCGATGGCCTCGACGTCCGGTTCGGGCAGGTCCATGCGCTGGGCGGAGAGCGTGAGCCGATCGAGGTGCCTGGTGAGCGCGAACGACTCACCGTTCACGATCTTGATGGTCTCGAAGACGCCGTCGCCGACCATCAGGCCGTGGTCGAACACCGAGACAGTGGCCTGTGCGGGGTCGATCAGCTCCCCGTTGACCCAGACCGGGATGTTCATTCAGTTCCTCCTGTGGATGCCAGTGCTATGAGCCTGGCTGCCTTGAGCTCGGTCTCGAGCCATTCGCGTCCGGGGTCACTGCCCCAGGTGATGCCCGCTCCCGTGCCGAACCGGATCTCGCCTTCCGAGATCCAGAATGTTCTGATGCCGACGGCCAGCGCCGCCCTGCCTCGGTCGGCGTCTACCCAGCCCACGGCCCCACAGTACGGGCCGCGGGGTGTTGGTTCGAGCTCATTGATGATCCTCAGTGCCGACGACTTGGGCGCGCCCGTGACGGACCCCGGCGGGAACGTGGCCGCGAACAACTCCGGCCACCCCGTCCCCGGCTCCAACCGGGCCCGTACGGTCGAGACGAGGTGAACGAGCCCGGGATGCTCCTCGACCGCGCACAGCGCCGGGACCTCGACCGAGCCGACCGCCGCGACCCTGCCGAGGTCGTTGCGGACCAGGTCGACGATCATGACGTTCTCGGCGTAGTCCTTCTCCAGCAGGTCGGCTTCGGTCGCGCCGGTGCCCTTGATGGGCCGGGACTCCACGACGTCACCGGTGCGCGACAGGTAGAGCTCCGGCGAGGCGGACACCACGCTGAGCCCGGGCACCCGGATGACGGCCGCGTAAGGAGCGGGGTTTCCGGCGGCCAGGCGGGTGGCCAGCGCGAGCGGGTCGGCGTCCGGCGGGACGGGAGCCGTCAAAATCCGGCAAAGATTCGCCTGATAGACCTCGCCCCGCTCGATGTGGTCCCGGATCGCCCGCACGCCGCGCTCGTAGGCGGGCCGGTCGAGCGAGCTGTGCCACTGGTCGGGACGCGGCCCGTGCCAGGGCTTCGCCGCCGCGGGCAGGGGTGCGCGGCGCACCCGGTCGAACCGGGCGCACGTCACCTTGCCCTCGTAGTCCACGACGACCGCCCACCAGCCCTCGCCGTCGAGCGCGGCCAGGTCGGACGTCACGTCGCGCAACTCGGTCGCCAGCATGTTGCCTAAGTGGGCGAAACCGTCGTACACGCCTTCCATTCTCCCAGCATTCCGACCAGCTCCAGCGCGGCGGGCAGCGGCGCCTCGGGCAGGGCCGCGTACACCCGCCGCACGGGGACCATCCCGCGCAACGGCCGCAGCACCAACCCCGGCGGTACGGCCCGCGCCGCCAGCTCCGGCACCAGCGTCACCCCCAGCCCGGCGGCGACGAACCCGAACTTGCCCGTCCACTCGGCCACCCGCAGCCCGGTACGCGGCGTGAAGCCGGCCGCCGCGCACGCGGTCACCAGCAGGGTCGGCTGGCCGCGCGGCGCCGCCTCGATCCAGCTCTCCCCGGCCAGGTCCCGCAGGTCCACGTCGTCGGCCGCGGCCAGCCGGTGATCGCCGGGCAGCGCGACCAGCAGCCGGTCGGCCAGCAGCGGCACCGTACGGGCGCCCTCGGCAGGCAGCCCGGCCGGGTAGTCGCTGATCACGGCCACGTCCAGGGCGCCCGCGCGCAACCGGTCCATCAGGGCCCCGCTAAGCCCTTCGACCACCCGCAGCCCGACGTCCGGACGGCGGGCGGCGAACCGTCTGAGCGTACCGGGCACCAGGTCCACGTTGGCGGTGGCGAACGAGCCCACCCGCAACGTCCCGCCCCGGCCGCCGTGGATGGCGGCCAGCTCCTCCCCGGCGCGTTCGAGCCGATCGAGCACGGCCACGGCGTGCCGGTGCAGCGCGGCGCCCGCGGGGGTCAGGCGCACGCCCCGGGCCAGGCGTTCGAAGAGCGGCCCGCCGGCGGCGCGCTCCAGCGCGGCGACGCGGCGGGAGACCGCCGACTGGGTGTATCCGAGCAGCTCGGCGGCGGCGGTGAACGAGCCGCCGCGGGCGACCTCGTCGAAGAGCCGCAGCGTCGCGGTGTCCAAGGCATTCGTGTCAAGCATGGCTGATATGCAATCTAGTCGCTGGTGGAATACCTCGCATCCCTGTTCACTGAGGCAGGTGATTGCATTTCTCGGACAGGGGCGCATGGGCGTCCCGATGGCCCGGCGTCTCGTGGCGGCCGGGCACCAGGTGAGAACGTGGCGGCGGGGCACGGGGGTGACCGCCGCCACGGCGGTGGACGGGGCTGAGCTGGTCATCACGATGCTCAGCGACCCGGCGGCGGTGCTCGAGGTGCTGACGGCCGCCCTGCCAGGGCTGGCACCGGGCACGACGGTGGTGGAGATGTCCACGATCGGCCCCGAGGCGGTGCGCGAGCTGCGCGGGCTGCTGCCCCCGTCGGTGGCGCTGGTGGACGCGCCGGTCCTGGGCAGCGTGGGTCCCGCCACCGACGGCACCTTGACCCTGCTGGTTGGCGGGCTTGCAGGCGGACTGACCGGTGGGCCGGCCGGGGCATCGGAGGCGGGGCTGGGTGACGATGAGGCGGCCCGGTGCCGGGAGGTGCTGTCGGTGTTCGGGTCGGTGGTGGAGCTCGGCCCGCTGGGCTCCGGCGCGGCGATGAAGATCGCCGTCATGAGTGCGCTCGTGCCCGCTCAGGTGCTGCTGGCCGAGACCCTCGCGTACGCCGCCGCGCACGGCGTGGACCGCGACGCGCTGATCGACGTGCTGTCCCGCACCCCGCTGGGCCCGCTGGCGGAACGGCTGCGCGTGCCCTCCCCCGAGACCCGCTACTCGCTCGCCCACGCGCTCAAGGACCTGGAGCTGGCCACCTGGAACGGCGTCCCGCCGACCGCCTCGACCATCGGGACCGCCCGGTCCGTGCTGCGCGAGGCGCAGGCGGCCGGACTGGGCGAACGCGACCTGACGGCCATCGCCGGGCACGTCGCCGCCACGGCCCCCGGCGAACCCGACACCGCCAAGACCGCACCCGCCCACGCCACCGGGTCCGCTCCCGCCACCGGGTCCGCTCCCGCCACCGGGTCGGCCACCGCCACCGGATCCGCTACCACCGCCGGATCCGCCGCTACGACCGGGCCAGCCGCCGCGACTGGGTCAGGCGCCGCGACCGGGTCAGGCGCCGCGCCGGTGTCCCGGGCGGTGCCGCTCAACCTGGCGGCGATCCCGGCCACGAACGGCGCGTACTCGCACGCCGTTCGCGTGGGTGACATGCTCTACATCTCCGGCCAGGCCGCGTTCGACGAGCGGGGCGACGTGGTCGGGGAAGGGTCGATGGCGGCCCAGGCCGAGCACGTCTTCCAGGTCATCTCACGCATCCTGGCCGATCAGGGCGCGACGTTCGGGGATGTCGCGTTCATCAGGACGTACCTGACGGACATGGATGATCGGCTGGAATACGGCAAGGTGCGCAGGAAGTACATCACCGGTACACCTCCGGCCAGCACCACCGTGGAGGTGTCGAGGCTGTTCATGCCGGGGTTGCTGCTGGAGGTGGACCTGATCGTCGCGCTGCCGTCCCCGGGACGCTAGGCGAGCGCGCCCGTGACCGACTCCGCCGCGGCCACCACCCCGCCCTCGGCGACCAGGCGCACGGCGGCGTCGATCTCGGGCGCCAGGAACCGGTCGGGGCCGGGGGCGGGCACGGTCTCGCGCAGCGCCGTGACCACGGCCGCCGTGGCGGGCGCGGGCTCCAGCGGGGCGCGCAGGTCGAGCGCGCGGGCGGCGGTCAGCACCTCGACGGCCAGCACCCTGGTCAGCCCGTCCACGGAACGGCGCAGCTTGCGGGCGGCCGACCAGCCCATGGAGACGTGGTCCTCCTGCATGGCCGAGCTGGGGATGGAGTCCACGCTGGCGGGCACGGCCAGGCGCTTGAGCTCGGAGACGATGGCGGCCTGGGTGTACTGGGCGATCATGTGGCCGGAGTCCACGCCGGGGTCGTGCGCCAGGAACGCGGGCAGCCCGTGGTTGCGGGCCACGTCCAGGAAGCGGTCGGTACGGCGCTCCGACATCGAGGCCAGGTCGGCGGCCACGACGGCGAGGAAGTCCAGGACGTAGGCGACGGGCGCGCCGTGGAAGTTGCCGTTGGACTCCACCCGGCCGTCGGCCAGCACCGCCGGGTTGTCGATGGCGCTGGCCAGCTCCCAGCCGGCCACCGTGGCCGCGTGCGCGATCGTGTCGCGGGCGGCGCCGGCGACCTGGGGGGCGCAGCGCAGGGAGTAGGCGTCCTGGACGCGGGCGCAGTTCTCGGGGTCGCGATGGCTGGCCATGATGCCGGAATTTTGCAGAATTTTCGTCATATTGGCGGCTGACAACGCCTGGCCCGGGTGCGGCCGGAGCGCCTGCAGCTCCGGGGCGAACACCCGGTCGGTGCCCAGCAGCGCCTCCACGCTCATCGCGGCGCTCACGTCCGCGGTCCTGACGAGCCTGGTGAGGTCGTCGATGGCGAGGATGAGCATGCCCAGCATGCCGTCCGTGCCGTTGATCAGCGCCAGGCCCTCCTTGGCGGCCAGCTCGACCGGCTCGATCCTGGCCTGCTTGAGCGCCTCGGCGGCCGACTGCACGTCTCCGGACTTGTCCCGTACGACGCCCTCGCCCATCAGCGTCAGCGCGACGTGGGCCAGCGGCGCCAGGTCGCCCGAGCAGCCGAGGCTGCCGTACTCGTGCACGATCGGCGTGATCTCCGCGCTGATCAGGGCCGCCAGGGTCTTGGCCGTGGTCGGCCTGATGCCGGTGTGACCGGTGGCCAGCGTGTGCAGGCGCAGCAGCATGAGCGCGCGTACGACCTCGGTCTCGACCTCGGGGCCGTTGCCCGCCGCGTGGGAGCGTACGAGGGAGCGCTGGAGCTGGGCGCGCAGCGCGGGGTCGATGTGCCGGGTGGCCAGCGCCCCGAACCCGGTGGAGATGCCGTAGGCGGGCGTGGGGCTCTCGGCCAGCTCGTCCACCCGCTGGCGGGCGGCCGCGATGGCGGCCATCGCGTCGTCGGTGAGCTGTACGGGGGCGCCGTACCGGGCCACCCTGATGACGTCGTCGAAGGTCAGGGGCTCCGGGCCGACGTTCACGACTCCGTTGTCGCGCATGATGTCTCTCTCGCTGCTAGGTAACCGGCGTATGTGATGTTAGCTCCTTACCGGGCAGAAGTTCCGCCAGCCCCCGCCTGCCCTCATCGGTGAGAACCACCGCCCGTGGCGTCGTCCCGCGCCGGTACCAGCCCCGCTCCAGCAACACGGTGGTGATCGCCGCCCCGAGCGCGCCGCCGAGGTGCGACCTGCGCTCCGTCCAGTCCAGGCACTCGGGCGCGAACCGCCTCCTGGCCCGGCGCGCGTCCGGCACGTCCACGCCCAGCCTGGTCAGCAGCCGCTCCCCCGTCTCCGTCAGGTCGTGCGCCGCGTAGTGGCCACCCTCCTTGAGCCGGTCGAGCAGGCTCACCCCGGCCCGTCCTGCCAGGTGGTCGTAGCAGGTGCGGGCCTCCTCCAGCAGCTTGGCCTGGCGGGACTGGCGCAGGGAGCGTACCGGCCGGCGGGCGCTCATCCTTGCCAGCACCTCCAGCACCTCGGCCACCTCGTGCCCGGCCAGCCGGTAGTAACGGTGGCGGCCCTGGCTCACGACGTCCACCAGCCCGCCGCCGAGCAGCCGGGCCAGGTGGGCACTGGCGGTGGCCGCGCTCACGCCGGAGATCCTGGCCAGCTCGCCCGCCGCCAGGGCCCGGCCGCCGAGCAGGGCCGTGAGCATGGCCGCCCGGGTCGGGTCCGCGATGAGCGTGGCGACGGGCGCTATGTCGGCATCATGAGCGATGTACTCCATACTTCGACGTTACGGCGCCGACATTTCGCCCGGCGTCTAAGAGTCGTGCCGCTGCCGCACGCCGCCGTTCCGGGGCCGGTGTCGTGGGTCGCGTTATTGCCGCTTGCCCAGGGCTTTGCGGATCATTTCGCGGGCCCGGTCCATCACCGCGAGCGGCGTGCCCACCAGCACGCTCATGGCGGCGCTCTCCGTGCCGGGGTGCGGGCGGATCGGGGCGAGCGCCTCGGCCGCCCGTACGGCCGCCGCCATGGCCCGGCGCTCGACCACGGAGGTGTTCGCGCGTAGCTGGGCGAACTCGTACCGTTCCTCGCTGCGCGCGTGCTCCGTCACGGCGGTGCGCAACACGGCCAGGCGGTCCCAGAACGCCGGGTCCTCCACCCCGATCCGGTGCAGGCCCAGCAGGAGCCGCTTGGCGCGGTTCTCCTCGTTCAGCCGGTCGTCGACCACGCCCTCGCCGCCGTCGAGCTTCCTGCGCGCGTACGGGTGGACGATCTCCTCCTCGGCCGTCTCGTGCACCGACAACATCCGCGTCAGCCGCTCGAACGCCTCGCCCACCTTGTCCGGCGGCGCCTGCTCCACCTCGTCGAACAGGTCCCTGATCTGGCCGTGCTGGGTCACCAGCACGTCGATCACATCGTTTTCCCCCACGTCCGGGCCCTACCCGAGGCCGGATCCGGCACGCGCGCCCTTACCTAACCAGGGCCGTCCGAGAACGCAACCCGGAGGTGCCCCGCACCGCCCGCCGTGAGTGCGAGACGGCTCCGGACAGGAGTTCAGGGCGTGTGCGGGGCTGTGGTCCGGGTGGGGCGGGGTGGCTAGAGTCGTGGGTCATGACTGTTGCCCTCGTGACCGGCGCGTCGCGCGGCCTCGGGGCCGCGATCGCGCTCAGGCTGGCGGCCGACGGGCTGGCCGTCGCCGTCAACTACCACACCGACGCCGCCGGCGCCGGGCGGGTGGTGGACGCCATCCAGGCGGCGGGCGGGCGCGCCGAGTCGTTCGCGGCCGACGTGACCGACGAGGCCGAGGTGACGGGCCTGGTGGCCGCCGTCGGCGACCGGCTGGGGACGGTTTCGGTGCTGGTGGTCAACGCGACCGGGCCCCAGCCGTCGATCCCCTTACCGGAGCTCAGCTGGGAGGCCCACCTCGATCAGCTCCGCTTTTTCGTCAAGAGCCCGACGCTGTTGGTGCAGGCGGTGCTGCCGGGCATGCGGGAGCGCGGCGGCGGCCGGGTCGTCCAGATCGGCTCCGACATCGTGGACCGCAGGCTGCCCGGCATGTCCGCCTACCTCGCGGCCAAGAGCGCCCAGCACGCCCTGGCGCAGGTGTGGGCGCGGGAGCTCGGCCCGTACGGCATCACGGTCAACGTCGTCGCACCCGGCTGGATCCCGGTGGAGCGGCACGCCGGCCTCGACCGGAGCGACTACCTGAACGAGGTGCCGCTGGGCCGGATGGGCACGCCCGAGGACGTGGCGGCGGCGGTGTCCTACCTCGCTTCGGAGGGCGGCGCGTACGTCACCGGGGAGCGCATCACCGTCAACGGCGGCCATACCTGACCTGGGCGGGCATATTCCAGTTTGGGGACTGGGCCAGGATTCGCTAGAGTTCTCTCGTCGCCCGGCGCAAGTGGGGCGGACGCGGAAGTGGCTCAGTGGTAGAGCATCACCTTGCCAAGGTGAGGGTCGCGGGTTCGAATCCCGTCTTCCGCTCGGAGCTTCCGGCTCGGTGGCGTGGCCGAGAGGCGAGGCAGCGGCCTGCAAAGCCGTCCACACGGGTTCAAATCCCGTCGCCACCTCTGTAAGGACGATTAGCTCAGCGGGAGAGCGCTTCCCTGACACGGAAGAGGTCACTGGTTCAATCCCAGTATCGTCCACCAGTTCGACTCTTTCACGGCCCCGGCTCACCAGCCGGGGCTTTGTGATGTCAGGCCCCGGCGGGGGCTCGGCGGGTCGCACGGATCCCGCTCGACCCGGTGGCAGCAGGGCTCGCCGGCCGAGCGAAGGCCGGGGCTCTGGTGGGCGGCGGCTCTGGCCGAAGGGGCCCTGGTGGGCGGCGGCTCTGGTGGGCAGAGGCTCTGGTCGGCGGGGTTTCTGGTCGGCAGAGCTCTGGTGGGCGGGGCTCTGGTCGGCGGGGGCTCTCAGCGCGACGATCGCCTCATGGACGCGACGGAAATCGCCGACCGCCTTGAGATCACCGACCTGCTGGCCCGCTACACCCGCGCCATCGACTCCGGCCGGTGGGAGCTGCTCGACGTGGTGTTCACCGAGGAGGCGCTGATCGACTACAGCTCCTCCGGCGGTGTCAAGGGCACCCGGGACGACGTCAAGGCTTGGCTGGCCGACGTCCTGCGGCACTGGCCGGCCCGGCTGCATCTGGTCGGGGCCGCCACCATCAACTTCCGCGACGGCGAGGCGCGGGTGAGCGCGCCGTTCACCGACACGCTGGGACCGACCCAGGAGATGGTCAGTGCGAGAACCGAAGGGTTCCTGCACGGCGGCGGCTGGTACCACCATCGCATGCGGCACACCTCCGCCGGCTGGCGCAGCGTCGAACTGGTCGAGGAGCAGAGCTGGCGCACGGTCGGCTGAGCGGCACCGACCCGGCGACCACAGGCGACCACAGGCGGCGGCCACGGGCGACCAGGGGCGACCACGCGCAGCCACGGGCAGCCACGGGCGGCTCCACCACGATCGCCGGGACTCGTGGCCCGACTCATGGCCAGGCTGGAGGCCCGACTCGTGGCCGGACTGAAGGCCAGGCTGGTCGGCCGGGGTGGAGGCCAGGCTGGTCGCCTGGAGTGGAGACCGGGCTGGTCGCCGGGATGGGGGTCGGGGGTTGGGGGCCGGGGTCGGGGTTG
>NZ_FNDJ01000050.1 GCF_900099965.1 Nonomuraea jiangxiensis
GTGACCACGACACCAGCATCACCGAGCTGGGCGCCCGAGCCGACGATGCGAAGCAACGGCCGTAGACCCTGGCCGGTACCCGAGCCGCGAACTGTCCTTGGCGTCATGATCCAACACCGTGATCAAACCGGGACCTCAGTCGGAGGCTCCTGCGTTATCGCAGGTCAGACGCTACTTTGTTGAAAATTTCTTCATTGCTATGGGGACCCCTGGAGGGGTCCCCGCATCACGGCCGAACACGACCCCGCCCGGCGCCGCCGACGCAGCGACTGACAGTGAGGCTCCTGCGGGGCGACCATGGTCCCGCAGGAGTGCAGGCCCCGCGTCCGATGAACCGGTGTGCCAGCGTCTTCACTCACTGCAGTGGGTCGGTGACGGCCTCCAACTCCAGGTGGCGGTTCATGTCGAGCTCGAAGCGCCCGTACAGGTTCGATGGGTCCAGAACAAGGCCGACAGGCCCCGCCGGTCGGCCGGGCTCAGCCGCTGCGGGTCCGCTTCGGCCGCCTGGTGTTCCGGTAGACGATCCTCGTACGGAACAGGCCCAAGACGAGTGCGTTTCGCGCCGTTCCTCGAGGCCCCGGCTGGGACCTTTATCGGAGGGCGGCCGCATCCCTTGAATCACGAGCTCACCAGTCGCCGAGCCCATCAGGCGGGCGGGGCTCCCCATCAGACCCTGTGGCGTTCGGCTGGCTCGAGTGCGTCGTCGCCCGGGTCCTGCGGGGTGGTGGCGGTACCGCGCGGCGACAGCAGCGCGATGAGGGTTCCGAGCAGTATGCCGCCGGCGGCGAGGTAGACGGCGGTACGGCTTCCGTCGGCGATCGAGGAGCGGAGCACCGGGCCCGATCCCTTGACGCCTGCGTTGGCGATCGCGATGAGCACCGCGAGGCCGATGGCGTTACCGAGGTTGAGTGTGGTGGAGGCCATGCCGGAGGCGACGCCTTGTTCGCGGGGGGCGACTCCGGCCGCGGCGGCGATCCACATGGCGGTCCAGGTGACGCCCTGGCCCACGCCCGAGATCACCAGCCCCGGGACGATAGCGAGGTAACCGCTGCTGTCGTGGAATCCAAGTGCGAGGACGGCGGTGCCGGCCGTTCCGGTGAGGAAGCCGGCGAGCAGGGTGGTGCGGGTTCCGAGGCGGGTGGTGAGGCGTTCTCCGAGTTGGGTGCCGATCGCGATCGCGAGTGAGGGGACCAGGAAGCCCAGGCCGGTCTGCAAGGCGCTGAAGCGATGAACGGTCTGCAATAGCACGGTCAGGAAGTAGGGCAGGGTGCCGAACGTCGCCATGTAAATGAACGTGACCGTGATCCCGGCGACGAGGCTGCGGTTGCCGAAGAGCCGGGGCGGCATCAGCGGGTCGGCGCTCCGCCACTCGATCGCCACGAAGGCGGCCAGCAGCACTGCCGCCAGCACCACGGCCGCGATGATCGCCGGGGACAGCCAGCCGATCTCGGGTCCCTGGACGAGGACGAATACCAGCAGTGTCGCGCCGCCGGTCACCGTCATGGCGCCGGGCAGGTCGAACCTGCGGTCCTGTTGACGACGCCCGTCACGCGGAATGACGGCCAGGGCGGCGATGGCGACGAGGCCAGCCAAGGGGACGTTGACGAAGAAGACGGCAGGCCAGCCGAAGGCCTGCGTGAGGACGCCGCCGAGCAGGGCACCTATGGTTAGCCCGCTGGCTCCGGCACCGCCCCACACTGCCAGCGCGCGGTTCCGCCGGGGGCCTTCCTCGAAGAGCGTGTTGATCAGTGACAGGGTCGAGGGAAGCAGGAGCGCTCCGCCGATACCCTGGATCGCGCGGGCGACGACGATGACGCCCGGGGTGCCCGCCAGTCCGCCGGCCAGTGAGGACCCGGCGTAGACGGTGAGGGCGAGAACGAAGATCCGGCGGCGGCCGAGCAGGTCGGCAGCGCGCCCGCCCAGCAGCAGGAACCCTCCGGCGAACACCACATAGGCGCTGACGACCCACTGCTGTGTCTGGTCCGAAAAGCCCAGGTCGGCGCCGATCTCCGGCAGTGCTACGAACACGATGTTGAGATCGAGGGAAAAGATCAGCTGCGCCAGTGCCAGCAGGGCCAGGCTCCAGCCCAGGTGGGTGCCGCCTCGCTGACTCCGGCTGGACGACATGGACATATTGGTCATCAGTCCGCCTTTCCAATAAGTTCGACTGTACGCATACTTGCGTACAGTACGCGAGTGCGTCAACAGACGTAGCACCGCGGGCGCGCAGAAGGAGGACGGATGTTCGCTAGTACGCGTACGTACACTGGGTATGTGATTCCTCAGCATCCCGAACGCCACCAGATCCGGTTGGAGAATGTCCTCACAGCCCTGGGCAACCCGTTGCGGCTGAAGATCGTCCGCACGCTCGCTGCCGGCGGTGAACAGGCCTGCGGGACGATCCTGGACGGCGTGTCGAAGTCGACGCTGACCCGTCACTGGAAGGTTCTGCGCGACAGCGGGATCATCTGGCAGCGCCCCTACGGCCGCGAGAACCTGCTGTCCCTGCGCCGCGAAGACCTCGACGCCCGCTTCCCTGGCCTGCTCGACGCCCTGCTGACCGCCGCCGACGTCGAACAGACCGAGTCGAGCCCGGACGCATCGGAACGGCAAGTCACGCCAACGTCAGCCGAGGCGACCGCCTAACGCGACTTTGCGTTCCGATGCTGGAAAGGCCGCCAATTACATCTGATGCGAATTTGCGATCCTTTGCGAGGTGTCATCGACGGACGGGTGGCTGACCACGTCAACCAGCAGCGATAGAGCGTAGCGATCATGTACCGAAACCCGTGCCTGTGACCGCTGTTCATGCCATCGATTCTCAACACATTGCGGCCGGTCACCACGACAATGTCCGGACAGAGACGCTGGGATCATGCGACGGCCGCGTGGCGCGCGCCGGATGACGCACGCCATCGTCAGCTGACCGTGGAAGCAGCGGGTCGTCAATGACTTCCCATTCCAGTTGCAGAGCCAGGCTGCGGCGCTGTTCCTCGACGGCCCACGGGCGGGCCGCCCGCCGGTGGGGGAGGAGCTTCAATGGTGAGCCCGCTGGTGGACGGGCATGATGTGCACGGAACCGCGGGGTGGCGGAGTTCAGCGGCATCCTGTACGCCGCCCGCAGGCGGGCATGGTGCCGAACGGCATCACAGACCACTAACAGGCGGAGAAGTCACAGACCACTACCGCTAATTTCTGCACTCAGCCTCCTCGAAGGCCGACCGGCGGAGAAATCCGGCCGCTCGACCACCAGGTCCGCAATCACCGGCTCCCGCAGCGTCTGACCGTGCTGTTCCTGGACAACCCACCCCTCGACCGGCCCGTGCCACCCTTCGTGAACCATGAGGGACCCGTCGACATCGCGCATCTCGCGGGTACCGGCGGGGCCATGTTCGGGCTTCCTGCCGCACCGGCCCGCCCTGCCGCACCGGGCGGTCCTTGGAGTCGTAGTGGGTGGCGGTCCGCATGTCGGTGCTGCGGGCGCGCACGGCGTCCATCAGGCCCATGCGCTCGATCACGCGGAGGGCCGCGCCGCGGATGTCCACCTTGTAGCCGCCCGTACGGATCGCGGGGGCGCGTTCGACCACGGTCACGGTGTAGTCGTGCCGGCGGAGCCAGTAAGCCGTCGCGGTGCGGGGCGAAGCGATGCCTGATCGAGAAGGGCCGGCGTGAGCCTGGCGGGCATCGGACACCACTTCAGGTCGAAGGAAGCGCTGATGAACGAGGCGCTGTTCGAGCTGATGGGGCAGATCGACCGGGTGCCCGAGGTTTGCGAGCAGCTCACGCGAGGGATCACGCAAGCTCGGTCGGGGAGGGCGGCACCGTCCAGGCGCTGCGCATGATCGTCTCTTGAGTCGGGGGCTGGCCTCCGCCCGGGCCGACAGGGGGTCGATCACAGCACTGTGGGGATGCCGGTGCCCAGGGTGGCGACGGCCACGATCAGGCCGGTGGAGATCAGCAGTGCGGTGTGCAGGCCGTTGACCGGGCCGGTTGCGGCAGCCAGTGAGCCGAAGAGCGCGACGCCGAGCACGCTGCCGGTCTGGCGTGCGGCATTGAGCGTCCCCGAGGCCCGCCCCGAGCGCGAGCGGTCCACGCCGCTCAGCAGGACCGAGGCCATGACAGGGACGATCAGTCCGAGGCCGAACCCCTCGGCCATGAGCGGCACCACCAGCGCCGCGTAGGGCGTACGTGCGGTGGTGCCGAGCATGGCCAGGCATCCTGCCGCCAGGAGCGACGTGCCGATGAGGAGGACGCGGCGGGCGCCGAGCGCGCCGGTGAGCCGGTTGGCGGTGAGGTTGGCCGCCATGATCGCCGCCATCATCGGCGCGAAAGCCAGCCCGGTCCACAGCGCGGAGGCATGCTGTTCCTTCTGGAAGTACAGGCTGAGGACGAAGATCAGCCCGTAGAACGCCACGTTGACGAGCAGGCCGATCGCCACCGGCACTCCGAACCGTGCCGAGCGGAACAAGCTCAGCGAAAGCATAGGCTCCGCCCCGCGGACCTCCGCGACCACGAACCCCGCACCGGCGGCGAGCGCGACGGCGAAGCCCGCGAGCACGACCGGATCGTCCATCCCGCGCGAGCCCGCCTCGATCGTGGCCACCGCGAGCGCGGTCAGCGCGGCGACCGCGCTGACCTGCCCGCACAGGTCCAGGCCCTGGTCGCGCGAGCGTGGTGAGCCGGTCGCGTAGCTCAGGGTCAGCCAGATGCCGATGGCGCCGATCGGCACGTTGACGAAGAAGATGGACCGCCATCCCAGCGTCGCGATCACCAGGCCGCCGACGACCGGGCCGGCCACGAGCGCCGTGCTGGCGCCCGCCGCCCACAGCCCCACGGCCCGCGCCCGGGGCTCCGGCTCGGTGTAGGCGTGATGGAGCAGGCTTAGCGAGCAGGCCGCGAGCGCTGCCGCGCCGATTCCCTGAACCGCCCGCGCGGCGATCAGCTCGGCCATGTTCGCCGCCAGCCCGCATCCTGCCGATGCGGCCACGAACACGGCGAAACCGGCGATGAACAGTCGCTTGGCGCCGTAGAAGTCACCCAACGTACCCGCCACGAGGATCAGCGCGGCGAGGGCCACGGTGTAGGCATCGACCACCCACTGCAACGCCGTGACGCCTCCGCCCAGCTCCGCGCCGATCGGCTTGATCGCCACGTTGACCACGCTCACGTCAAGCTGGATGACCGCGAATCCCAGGCTGGCCGCGACCAGCACGAACCCCTGCCGCACCTGTCCCGTCCGAGCACGCGATGTCGCGCCTGAGGACGCATCTGCTTTCTGCATCGGGTCAAACTACGCGCCCAACATTTCGATGACGGCCGAACCGTAGGGCCTACGTACCGGCATGATCGCGGTGGGTGGGCTTGGCCGTCTGACAGCCCCCGGTCGGCTCTGACGCGGCATCTTCGGCCGCCTCGCTGCGGGGCAGGGCGCCGTTGGCGGTGTCGAGCAGGTCGGCCGGCGCCGGCATGTGCACACTCAGCGCGTTACCCGATCGGATCCGAACCGCCATCGGAGTAGGCAAGCCGGCGGCCAGTTCGGTCCAGGACGGACCCGATGCGGGGTCGCAGGTGGCCCATTTCGTCGGCGAACGCACGGGCGGCTTGCTGATAGCCGTCGGTCCGGCTGGCCAGCGTGCTTTCCAGGGTGGTTGGCGGGGTGACGGGGGTGCCCCCCAGGAGGGCCTCGCTGCTGGGGGGAAGCCGCCTGCGCACTATCCCACCAGCGGCCGGCGGCGCGGGCCAGCAAGAGCAGCTTCAGCGGTGTGTGTTCGGCGTGGCGGGCGCAGGCCTGCGGGCGCGCAGCAGGCCGGCCGGGGATCCGGCGTCAACGAAGTAGATCAGCGGGCCGAGCCTTTCCCTGCCTCCGAACGCGGCCCGCGCCGGATCCCGTTCGATTTCACAGCGCGGCCCTCCACCACATGAACTGCCCTGCTGCGCCTGGCTGCGCGGGCGTGCCGGGCGGTGGTGCCCAGCACAGCGCCGGTAGCTGGTCTGTCTCCCTTGCGCACGCGAGGACGTGGGAAGGGAATGGTGTCGGTCATGCGGCGATGTGCTCCGGACGGACGCCCATACCGATGAAACGACCCAGGAGGTGGCGCAGCGGTGGCAGCGTCCGGAACGCCGTGAAGATCGGAGGCACATGCTGGGTCGTGTCGTCGCCCAGGTCCTTGGGATAGAGGTCGCGCAGGATGCCGAGCTGGAAGGCCTGGGTGATCCTCGCGGCGCGTTCTCTGCGGGACTGCACCCGGGCCAGATCGGCGTCCTGTGGTTCGCCGCCTCGGGCGAGAAGCGGGCCCAGCAGGTTGGCGGTGGCCACCGCGTCCTGCACGGCCAGGTTGATACCCACGCCGCCCGCGGGCGACATGGCGTGGGCGGCATCACCGATACACAGCAGTCCCGGCCGGTGCCAGCGTGGAAGCCGGTCTACCCGGACGCTCAGGTGGTGTATCGCCTCCCAGTCGTGGATCTGGTCCACGCGGTCGCGCAGGGCGGGGGCCAGGTGCGCCACCCGGTTCCGGAACGCCGGCAGCCCGGCGGTCTTGAGTTCGTCGAAGGCGGCCGCCGGGATTGCATAGGCCATCTGCCAGTAGTCACCACGGTCGATGGAGATCAGCGCCCCCTTGCCTCCTTGGAAGAAGGGCACTTGGTCCTGTGGGCGGCGGGGCAGGTGGAACCACAGCACGTCCATGGGTGGCGAGGCGCTCACGGGGGTGAGGCCGGCGCCGGCCCGTACGGTGGAGTGGCGGCCGTCGGCGCCGATCACCAGGTCGGCCCGCACCTCCACGGGGCCCTCGGCGGTGTCGGCCAGGACGCCGGTCACCCGTCCCTGATCGGTGAGCAGTTCCGTGGCCCGGGCGCGGCGCAGGAGGCGGAAGGAGGGGTAGGCCGTGGCCTTGCCGGCCAGGAAGTCCAGCACATCCCACTGCGGCATGAACGCGATGTAGGGGCAGCGCACGTTCAGCCGGCTGAAGTCGGCGAAGGTGACGTCTCGGCCGCCCATGTTGACAGCCACCTGCGGCATCTTGGTGTGCGGGAGGTTCAGGAACTCCTCGATCCAGCCCAGTTCGGCGATCAGTTCGAGGGTGGAGGGGTGGACGGTGTCGCCGCGGAAGTCGCGCAGGAAGTCCGCGTGTTTTTCCAGCACGGTCACCTCCACGCCCTGACGGGCCAGCAGCAGCCCGGTCATCATGCCCGCGGGGCCGCCCCCGACGACACAGCACTGTGCGCGCATCTCATCCTTCTTCCGGAAACAGCAGCCCGACCAGGGCCGCGATGTCGATGGGGGTGCCCAGCCGCCGGTTGACGGCGACGGTGGCGAACAGGGTCCTGGCGGCCGTGACCGTGTCGTGCGGGCGCAGCTCGCCGGCGTCGATGCGTTCGAGCAGGAAGTCTCCGATGAGCCGCTGGCCTTCACCAGCCAGCGCCGCCAGCGGCCCGCGGGCCTGGGCGGCGCTGAAGAACACGGCCATCAGCTCGGCGTTGTCGGCCAGCAGCCGGTCGAACGCCTTCAGCAACTCGGTCAGCACCTCTGGAGCCGGCCGCGCGTCGTTCTGCTCCGTCCGCAGCTCCCGCAGGCGGGGCAGGAAGCCCCGCTCCGACAGGAGCGTCTCCACCATCGCCTCTTTGCTGTCGAAATAGCGATAGAGCAGGCCGGGTGTCACCTCGGCGGCCTCAGCCACATCCTTGACCGTGGCCCCGTCCACGCCCTTGTCGGCGAACACGCGCAAGGCCGCGTCCAGCAGTTGCCCCCGGCGCCATACCGCCTGCTCACTTCGAGTTCTGGGCATTATTCACCTCATTGAGTAAACGTTTATTCAACATACCATGCAGGTGCCTGTCGCACGGCGCTGGGCGCTGGGCGCTCGCGCGTTCGCCATCGGCGAGCTTGCGGAGGAGTCCACTCACGTGGCCGATGAGGACCTGGTCGGCACGCGGCTGCGGCTGCGGTCCGGCGCGAACGCTACCTTGGTGGGTGGTGGCCTGCCGATCAACTTCCACTACGCCGAGAGCCTGCCGAACTCCTACGCCGGCCTCATCCTGGCCGGCCTGATCGTCGGCGCGGCGACGCCGGCCAAGCCCGGGCACGGGTTCGCCCCCGGCCACAACGTGGCGGCGACCGACCGGGTGCTCGAAGCGACGACCCCGACGGCAACGGTTGGGTCCTGCAGGAACGCCCCGGCACCGAGCCCTGAGCCCCGGCACCGGGTTGACGACGCCGCGCGGGCACAGGCGGGCCGGTCCCTCCGCGCGGATCGGCTCGCCGTTCCATCGAGACCGGGCGACCCTTACGGTGGTCCGCATGAACATTTGTGTCTTCCTGTCGGCCGCCGACCTGCCCGAGACCTACACCAAGCCCGCCCGCGAGTTCGCCGAGCTGATCGGAAAGGGCGGGCACACACTGGTGTGGGGCGGTTCGGACGTGGGCCTGATGAAGGTGATGGCCGACGGGGTGCACGAGGCCGGCGGCCGGCTGATGGGCGTTTCGGTGGACTTCCTGGCCCACAAAGTACGCGCCGGCGTGGACGGCATGATCATCGCGGCCGACCTCGCCGAGCGCAAGAAACTGCTGCTGGAGAAGGCCGACGCCGTGGTCATCATGGTGGGCGGCACGGGCACGCTGGACGAGGCCACTGAGATCCTGGAGCTGAAGAAGCACGGCAGGACGGACAAGCCCGTCGTCCTGCTGAACACGGCGGGCTTCTACGACGGGCTCAAGACGCAGTTCCGGCGCATGGAGGATGAGGGCTTCCTGCCGCGCCCCCTCACCGACCTGGTCTTCTTCGCCGAGGAACCCGTGGGGGCGCTGGCCTTCCTGGAGGAGTCGCTCGGCATGCGCTGACCGTCTCCGGCGCACCGGGGCGCGACTTCCCTGCGTAGAGGGTGGAGGGAACGGGGAAGGCCCTACTCGGACCAAGACCGAGCCGCGAGGGGGAGCAGCGATGGGGCGGGACCGGGGGACCGACGCGTTCGACGAGATGCTGGAGGAGCTGGCCCGCCGCCGCGGCGAGTTCCGCGACCTGCGTTACGTGCCCGCCGACTTCGTCGCCCGGCTCAAGGCGCTCGGCCTCTACCGGGTCGCCACGCCGGAGCGGTTCGGCGGCGAGCCGATGCCGCCCGCGGAGTTCCTCCGCAGGATCGAGCGGATCTCGGCCGTCGACGGCTCCACCGGCTGGGTGGCGAGCTTCGGCGCCCAGCTCGTCTACCTGGGAGCGCTGCCGCTGGAGACCCAGGCCGAGCTGTACGCCGGCGGCCCGGACGTGGTCCTCGCGGGCGGGCTGTTCCCGGTCCAGGAGGCCGTCCCGACCGAGCGCGGCTTCCGGCTGAACGGCCGGTGGAAGTTCGCCAGCGGCTGCATGGCCGCCGACATCATGGTCGTCGGCATCCCCGGCGACGACGCCACCGCGGGCAAGCCGCGCGGCGTCCTGGTGAGCCCGGACCGGCTGGAGATCGTGCAGGACTGGGACGTCGTCGGCATGCAGGGCACCGGCTCGTTCGACGTGGTGGCCAAGGACGTCCAGGTGGACCGGGAGTGGTCCTTCATCCGCGGCGGGACGCCGGTGATCGACGAACCGCTCTACCGATATCCCGCGATCACGTACGTCGCCCAGTCGCTGTCCGTCGTCGCCGCCGGCGTCGCCCGGGCCGCCCTCGACCACGCCGAGGAGGTCGGCGGCGGCCGGGCCGGCATCACCGGTGCCCCTGCGCTCGCCGAACGCGCCTACTACCGCGCCGGCATCGCCGAGGCCGAGGCCACGCTCCGCTCCGCCCGCGCCTACTTCTACGAGGCCGCGGACGAGAGCTGGCAGGCGGTCGCCGCCGGTGGCCAGGTCAGCGACAGGCAGAACGCCCACATGCGGCTGTCCGCCGCCCACCTGGCCCGCATCTGCTCGGAGGTGGTGCACAAGGTGGTCTCGCTCTCCGGCACCGCCGCCATCCACCGCGGCCACCGGCTGCAGGACCTGCTCGGGGACGCGCAGGTGCCGCAGCAGCACGCCTTCCTCGGCCCCGCGATGTACGACGCCGCGGGCGCCGTACTCATGGGCCGCCCGCCGACCGTCCCCGCCTTCCGCTGAGCCCCGCGCGTTCGTCGGCCACAGGGCGCGCCTGCACCGGGTCGCCATCCCGCCGTTGAGGGCACCGGGACGGCCGCATTATCACCACTTGAATGCCGCAAACCGGGGTAGAACGTCCGCCGTGGGATCCACCGTCACCGTCCCCCAGACGCGCACGATGGACGGCGAGGAGCTGTCCGCCGACGACGCGTGGGAAACGCTCCGCAAGTACGGCGTCTGGCACTTCGTGCGCGACTCGCTGATCAGGTTCCGGTACGGCGACGGCATGAGCCACTCGCGGGCCCTGGCCTTCCAGCTCTGCCTGGCCATCATCCCCGGCGCCATCGCGGTGGTCGGCCTCAGCGCGGTCACCGACCAGCGGGAACTGGGCCGGGTGCTGGAGCTCACGCTGCGTGCCCTGGCGCCCGGAGGCGGCGCGGAGGCCGTCACCGAGGCGCTCGAAGGCGGCAACGGCACCAGGGACGAGCTGGCCCTCTGGCTCGGCCTGGCCACCACGCTGGCCGCGCTGACCACCGCGATGGCGCAGTTCGAGCGGGGGGCGAACCGGATCTACGGTGTGGAGCGCGACCGGCCCTTCCATCGCAAGTACGCCAGGGCGGCCGTGCTCGCGCTGACCGCCGGGGTCTTCATGATCACCGGATTCACCGTCCTGGTCGGCGGCGGCGAGCTCGGAGACGCCCTGAGCGAGACGTTCGGCTGGGGTGCGGGTGCCCAGGTGGCCTTCGCCGTCATCCGCTGGCCGCTCGGGTTCCTGCTCGCGCTGACGTCCACGGTCACGCTGTTCCGGGCCTCGCCGCGACGCAGGCAGCCGGGCCACACCTGGCTGGCGGTCGGGGCGCTGGCGGCGCTGGCGTTGTGGACGTTCTTCACGCTGGCGCTGGCCCTCTACACCGAGTACAACGGCACGTTCGGGGCCACGTACGGGCCGCTGACCGCCGTCATGGCGCTGTTGTTGTGGTCGTTCCTCAGCTCGATCGCGCTCTTCCTGGGGATGGCGTTCGCGGCGCAGCTGGAAGCCTGCCGGGCCGGCTGCGTCGAGCCCGCGCACGCCGACTCCGGACCCAGCGCGGAGGAGGAGCGGGAGCCCTTGGTCGGGGAGGTCGGCTCGGCCGTGATCGCCGCCGTCCGGGGCGTGCTCCCCGCCAGAATCAGGCGCGCGAACCGCGAGGACCACCGCTCCCATTGACCCGAGCGCGTTTACCGGGGCCGAGATAATCGCCTGGCCTGCGCCTCGCCCATTTCTGGAGAGCGCTCTCTTGACACCGGAACTAATGTTGCCGGAAGGTTTCCGTAAAACAACCCCTTAATCCTCTGCGGATGAGGTGCCCCGAATGGTTCACACCCCCCAAACCAGAGCGTTGCTCGCCATCGGTGCCGCTCTCGCCACGTTGATCGCCCTGCTCGTCCCGATGGCCGGCCCCGCCGGCGCCGCTCCCGCCCCCGGCCCGCTGGTCTGGTCCGACGAGTTCAACGGAGCCGCGGGCAGCGCCGTAGACCAGTCGAAATGGCGCTTCGACATCGGCGGCAGCGGCTGGGGCAACAACGAGCAGCAGTACTACACCAACAGCACCCGCAACGCCGCCATGGACGGCGCCGGCAACCTGGTGATCACCGCCCGCCGGGAGAACCCGTCCAACTTCCAGTGCCACTACGGCACCTGCCAGTACACCTCCGCCCGCCTGCTCACCTCCGCCACCTTCACCCGGGCGTACGGGCGGTTCGAGGCGCGCATGAAGATCCCGCGCGGCCAGGGCATCTGGCCGGCGTTCTGGATGCTCGGCAACGACATCGGATCGGTCGGCTGGCCCAACAGCGGCGAGATCGACATCATGGAGAACATCGGCCGCGAACCCAACACCGTCCACGGCACCATCCACGGCCCCGGCTACTCCGGCGGCGCGGCCATCGGCGCCCCCTACACGATCGGCGGCGCGTTCGCCGACGGCTTCCACACCTTCGCCGTCGACTGGACCCCGAACCTGATCATCTGGTACGTCGACGGCAACGAGTACCAGCGCCGGACCCCCGCCTCCCTCGGCGGCAACCGCTGGGTCTTCGACCACCCGTTCTTCATGATCATGAACGTGGCGGTCGGCGGCTACTGGCCCGGCTACCCCGACGCGTCCACCACCTTCCCGCAGTCTCTGACCGTCGACTACGTCCGCGTCTACGCCCCGCCGACCGACGGCGGCGGCGGCACCGGCGGGCGGATCACCGGCCTCGGCGGCAAGTGCGTGGACGTGGCGGGCGCCGCCACCGCCAACGGCACCGCCGTCCAGCTCTACGACTGCAACGGCTCCGCCGCCCAGAACTGGACCTGGAACAGCGACGGCTCGGTACGCGCGCTCGGTAAGTGCATGGACGTCACCGGCGGCTCCACGGCCAACGGGGCACGGGTGCAGCTCTATGACTGCAACGGCTCCGGCGCGCAGCGGTGGACCTTCAACTCCGGGACCGGCCAGATCGTCAACCCCCAGGCGAACAAGTGCCTCGACGCGACCGGCTCCAGCTCGGCCAACGGCACCCGGCTGCAGATCTGGACCTGCACCGGTGGCGCCAACCAGCGGTGGACCCGCGGCTGACCTCCGCATCCCGCCGACCGGTCGGACTCCTTCCGAAGGGTCCGGCCGGCCGCGAGAATAACGCGGTGTGCTCACCGGCCGCCGCATCGGACTTTCAAGAACGCGCTCTCCCCGCCATTTCCTGGCGCGGGTCTGATGGTTGAGCTCGCCTGCCGGAGACACCGGCTCGAATGGCGTCCGAGACGTCCCCGCCGACCGCGGGCTCGGGGCGCGCGTCGTGCGTTCCTGGGGGTCAGGCCGCCAGGTCGTCGAGGACCTCGGGGGCCAGGCCCAGGGCGGTGGTCATGCCGATGCCGGAGGTGACCGACACCACGCGCACGCCCGGCATGGGGGCGGCGATGAGGAACGGGTCCGCGGCCGAGGCGTAGACGCCGCGCCACCGCTCCCGGACCACCAGCCGATCGGCCCCCAGCAGGCGGGCGCTCTCGGCCAGGACGTGCCGGTCGAGCTCGTCGTCGTCGAACGGCTCCGGCGTGACGGCGTAGCCGTGAGTGTCGCCGATGGTGAGGTCACCGTCCGGGCGCTGGGTGAACATGAGGTTCAGGCCGATGCCGGTCAGCACCGGCTGCTCGGCCTCCAGGCGGGCCCGCAGGGCGGGCTGCGTCGGGCAGGACCGGAAGCCGCCGTAGCGCAGGAGCGAGAAGCCGGACAGCACCGCGGGCCCGACGCGGCGTCCGTGCGGGTCGGCCACCCGCAGCATGCGCAGGACGCAGCGGCGCAGCCCGGCGCGCTCGGCCAGGTCGGGGAAGTGCCGGTCGACGTCATGGCCGACTGCCATGACCACGTTCCCGGCCCGGATGCGTCCCCGGCTGGTGGTGACCAGGCCGGGTTCGACGAGGTGCGCGGAGGTGGCCCAGTGGAAACGCACGCCCCGGCCGGCCAGCCAGGCGGCGATGGCGTGCACGGCCTGGCGCGGGTCCACGCGCACGTCCAGCGGCAACCAGGCGCCGCCCACCACGCCGGGGCCCACCGGCACGCGTTCGGCCACCCGGCCGCCGTCGAGCAGCACGGCCTGGCCGTCGCGGGTGGCGGCGAACTCCTCCAGCACCGCGTACTCGTCGTCGGCGCGGGCGACCACGACGGTGCCGCTCTCTTCTAGCCAGAGCCCCGCCTCCTTGGCCAGGCGCAGCCAGGCGGTCCTCGCGGCTGTCGCGTACCGCAGAGCCGCGCCGTCCTGGGCGGTGAAGCAGCCGTGCCCGAAGTTGCGCACCGAGGCGCCGACGGCGCGCTCGTCCCGCTCGACCACCACGACGGACATCCCGCGGTCCACGGCGGCCACGGCATGGGCCAGCCCCACGACGCCCGCACCGACGATCACGAGATCGGCCGCATCGAGAGACCTGTCCCACGACAGATGACTTGTCATGACAAGTAAGCTGCCCGGGCTGGTCGGGCGGCGTCAACGCCGGGCCGCACATGTCATCTCGCGTTCGCGCCGACGTCATCGTCGCATGTGAGAAGGGCCATGGAGGAATCGGGAGGCGCCCGCACTCCTGTATGGTCAAGTCACATGGACGCACCTCTCCACGAACGCGTCGCCTCGGAGCTGCGCCGCCGGATCAGCTCGGGGGAGCTGCCGGTGGGCGCGGCCGTTCCCTCGGAGTCGCGGCTGTGCGAGCAGTGGGGCATCTCGCGGGGCCCGATCCGCCAGGCGCTGGCCACCCTGCGCGCCGAGGGTCTCATCGGCGGTGGGCGCGGCAGGCCGCCGGTGGTGCGCAGCCAGAGCGTGCCCCAGCCGTTCGAGACCTTCCTGTCCTTCTCGCGCTGGGTGGAGCTGATGGGCCGCACGCCCGGGCAGCGCACGCTCGAGATCGCCCGCCGCCCGGCGACCCCGGAGGCGTGTGACGCCCTCGGGGTGGAGGAGGGCGCGCCCGTCGTGCAGCTGCTGCGGCTGCGGTTGATGGACGACATGCCCGCCATGGTGGAGCGCACGACGTTCGTCTGGTCTGTCGGGCGGCTGCTGTTCGACTTCGACTGCGACTCCGGGTCGGTCTTCGCCCACCTGAGCCGCTGCGGCGTGGACCTGAGCCGGGCCCGCCACGTCATCGACGCGATCGCCACCGACGAGACCGACGCCGCGCTCCTGGGCGTCCCGCTCGGCTCGCCCCTGCTGCGCGAGCGCCGCCAGACCTCCTCCGCCGGGGGTGAGCCCGTCGAGTTCTCCGACGACCGCTACCGGCCGGACCTGGTCTCGTTCACCATCGACAACTCCCAGCAGGCCCATCCGGCGCTGCTGCGCGGCCCGAGCCCCGACGGCCCGCGTCCCGCCCGAGTCCCCCAAGGAGCAACCCCGTGATCGAACTGGCGGTCCTGGACATCGCCGGCACCACCGTGGACGAGCACGGCGCCGTCTATCTCGCGCTGGAGCAGGCCGTACGGGCCGCGGGGGGCGCCCCCACCGCCGCCGACATCCAGCGCTGGATGGGCGCCGGCAAGCGCGAGGCCATCACCGCCCTGCTGACCCCCGCTCCGAGCCAGGCGCCCTCCCCGAGCCGGGCCGGCATCCCGAGCGCGGCCGAGTCGCCCAGCCTTGCTGAGTCGTCCAGCCTGGCCCTGGCCGGGCCGCCGAGCGGGCCGCCGGGCCCGGATGTCGTCGAGGCGGCCTTCGCGGACTTCCGCGCCCGGCTGAGCGCGGCCTACGCCGCCCGGCCGCCCGCGCCCCTGCCCGGCGTGCCCGAGGCGATCACCGCGCTCCGCGCCGCCGGTGTCAAGGTGGCGCTCACCACGGGGTTCGACCGCGAGGTGACCACGGCGCTGCTGGCGGCGGTCGGCTGGGACGACGGCTTCCTGGACGCGGTGGTGTGCGTGGACGACGTGCCGTGCGGCCGGCCCGCGCCTTACATGATCTTCCGGGCGATGGAGGCGACCGGCGTCCGCGACGTCGGCCGCGTCCTCACCGCCGGCGACACCGTACGCGACCTGCAAGCGGGCACCAACGCGGGCGCCCGCGTCGTGGCCGGGGTCCTCACCGGCGGCCAGGACGCCGTCACCCTCGGCGCCGTACGCCACACCCATCTCCTGCCGAGCGTCGCGGACCTGCCCGCCCTGCTCCGCCTGCGCTGAGCCCGGCAGCGTGCGTCCGCGGGGCCGACGCGAGGCTCACCAGTCGTGGATGGTGCCGTCCTTGAGCCGGTTGAACGGCAGGTACGCCGGCTGGTACGGAAAACGCGCCGCCGCCTGCTCGTCGAGCTCCACACCCAGCCCCGGCTGCTCCCCGGGATGCAGATAGCCGTCGGTGAAGCTGAACGACTGAAGGAACAC
This sequence comes from Nonomuraea jiangxiensis, assembly GCF_900099965.1. Lineage (GTDB taxonomy): Bacteria > Actinomycetota > Actinomycetes > Streptosporangiales > Streptosporangiaceae > Nonomuraea > Nonomuraea jiangxiensis. Next base: position 15,917 of record NZ_FNDJ01000050.1, read on the forward strand.
CTCGTCGGTCGCCGGGCCGTGCCGCATGTACTCCTGGATGCCGAAGTTGTGGATCGCCAGGTCCAGGTGCAGGGCGGCGGCCATGCCGACCGGCGAGATGTCGGTCGGGCCGTGGATGCCGGACTTGATCTGGTATTGAGCGGCGTAGTCGAGCAGCTTGCGCATGGCCGTGATCCCCCCGGTGTGGGTGACGGCGGAGCGGACGTAGTCGATGAGCTGCTCGCTGATCAGGGTCTGGTAGTCCCACACGGTGTTGAAGACCTCGCCGATGGCCAGCGGGGTGGTGGTGTGCCGGCGCACCAGCCGCAGCGCCTCCTGGTTCTCCGCCGGCGTGCAGTCCTCCAGCCAGAACAGGTCGTACGGCTCAAGGTCCTTGCCGAGCCTGGCGGCCTGGATGGGGGTCATGCGATGGTGCCCGTCGTGCAGCAGCGGCAGTTCGGGGCCGAACTCGTTGCGTACCGCCTCGAAGACGCCGGGCAGGTGGCGCAGGTAGGCGCGGGTGTCCCAGTCCTCCTCGGCGGGCAGCGCGGCACGCTGGGCCGGCTCGTAGTCGTATCGCCTGCCGCCGGCGCTGGGCTGGGCGGCCACGCCGTATACGGCGTTGATGCCCGGCACGGAGGTCTGCACCCGGATCGACCGGTAGCCTAGCTCCAGGTGCCGGCGGATCGAGTCGAACAGCTCGGGCAGGTCCCGGCCCGAGGCGTGCCCGTAGGCCATGACGCCGTTCCTGGAGGCGCCGCCGAGCAGCTGGTAGAGCGGCATCCCGGCGGCCTTGGCCTTGATGTCCCACAGCGCCACGTCCACGGCCGCGATGGCGGCCATGGTGACGGGGCCGCGCCGCCAGTACGCCGAGCGGTAGAGGAACTGCCAGGTGTCCTCGATGCGCTGCGGGTCGCGGCCGATCAGCAGGGGGACGACGTGGTCGGCCAGGTAGGAGGCGACCGACAGCTCCCGCCCGTTGAGGGTGCCGTCGCCCAGCCCGGTGAACCCGTCGTCCGTCGTGATCTTGAGGGTGACGAAGTTGCGGTCGGGGCTGGTGACGATGACGTCCGCGGCGATGATCTGCACGGGGGTGCCTTTCTGGTAAGAGCGGGTCCGGTCACGGCCGCGGGGCCGGGAGAGGCGGTATCTGAGCACGCGAGAGGGCCGGCGCGGGTCAGCCCTTGGTCGCGCCGGCGGTCAGCCCGGAGACCACATATTTCTGTACGAACAGGGCGATCACCATGATCGGCAGGGTGACCACGGTGGCCGCGGCCATCAGGCCGCCCCAGTCGATGCTGGCGTAGCCGACGAAGTCGAAGATCGCCACCGGCAGGGTCTTGGTGTCGGCGTCGGAGAGCACGAGCGCGAACATGAAGTTGTTCCAGGAGAAGATGAAGGACAGGATACCGGCGGTGGCGATGCCGGGCAGGGACAGCGGCAGGGTGATGCGCCGGAACGCGCCGACGTGGGTGAGCCCGTCGACCAGCGCCGCCTCCTCCAGCTCCGCGGGCAGGCTGTCGAAATAGCCCATCATGATGTAGACCACCAGCGGCAGCGAGACGAACATGTGGCTGATGATCAGCACCCCGAAGCCCCCGACCATCTTCAGGTTGGAGAAGACGTAGTACCAGGGCACCAGGAGCGAGACCCCGGGGATGACCCGGGCCATCAGCACCACCAGCGCGGACTTCCTCATGTTGAACCGGCTCATCGAATAGGCCGCCGGCAGGCCGAGGACCAGCGACGCCACGGTGGCGGCGAAGGCGACCCAGAGGCTGTTGACGATGAACTCGACGTAGTTCGCCTGCTGGAGCACCTTGGCGTAGTTGGCCAGGGTGGGGGAGAAGGCCAGCGCCTTGTCCGGGTCGTAGATGTCGACGTTGGTCTTGAGCGACGCGGAGATCATCCAGAGCAGCGGCGCGACCAGGACGAGCACCACCAAGGTGAGCGCCACCACCCGGAACACCCGGTACGCGGCCCTGGGCCTCATCGCCGTGCCTCCTTGCGCCGGGCGGTCAGGGCCCACATCGCCCCGATGATGATGAGGAAGAAGAGGATGAGGACGGTGGAGGAGACGCCGTACTCGTTGTAGTCGAAGCTGAGGCCGTAGGCATAGACGTTGAGCGTCTCCACCTCGTGGAACGAGCCGCCGCCGCGGCCCTTCGTGGAGTAGAGCAGGTCGAAGGTCTTCAGCGCGTCGATGCCGCGCAGCAGGACCGCCACGGTCAGCGTGGGCATCAGCAGCGGCAGGGTGACGTGCCGGAACCGCTGCCAGGTGCCGGCGCCGTCGATGCGCGCCGCCTCCTGCGGCTCCTCCGACAGCGAGGTGAGCCCGGCGAGCAGGATCAGCACCACCATCGGCGTCCACTGCCACACGTCGATGAAGATCGTGGTGGGCAGCGCCGAGTGCTGGCCGGCGAGCCACGGCTGCGGCCCGACGCCGAACCAGCCGAGCACCTGGTTGGCCAGGCCGATGTTCGGGTCGAAGATGAGCCGCCACATCATGCCGACCGCGACCGGGGTGGCGACGAGCGGCAGCAGGATGGCGACCCGGACCCACCGCTGCCCCTTGAACGGCCGCCAGAGCAGCAGCGCGATCGCCATCCCGAGGACCACCTCGAACAGCAGCGCGGCCACGGTGAACGTGGCGGTCCGCCCGACGGCGGGCCAGAACCGGTCGGTGTCGGAGAGCACGTCGAGATAGTTCCGCAGGCCCACGAACTCGCTCTCCGCGCGGACCGATCCCTCGGCGTCGGTCAGGCTGAGATAGCCCGTCCAGGCCAGCGGGAACACGAGCAGCGCGGCGACGAAGACCATCGCGGGCGCGGCGAAGAGCCACTTGCGGTGGTCGTTGACCCAGCGCGCCCAGCCGGGTGTCACGGGGACGGCGGGGGCGCCGCGCGGCGTCCTGGTCGTGGTGATCGTTGCCATTGAGGTCTCCAAGGGGTGGGCGGGTGACGGGCGCGCTATCCCGTCACCGCGCGGGTGCCGCTTACCTGGCCTCGTCGTCCAGGAACGCCTGGAACGCGGTGTTGGCCGTGTCCGCGGCAGCCGCCGCGTCCTTACCGGTGATCGCGTCCACGAGCGGCTGGCCGACCACCTCCCTGGCCTCGGCGACCTTGATGACCTGCGGCCGGTCGTGGCCCACCCCGGTCTTGGTGCTGGCCTCGATCGCCGCCACCAGGTCCTCCGGGAACCCCGCGGTGCCCTCGGGGTCGGCCCAGACCGACGTACGGGCGCCCGGCACGCCCGACTTCTGCTGGGCGAGCGTCTGCTCCTTGCCGGTGGCCCACTCGATGAACTTCCAGGCGTTGGCCGTGTTCTCCGAGCCGGCGTTGATGCCCAGCGCCCACGACGGGATGTTGTACGGCTTCGACCCGGCCGGGCCGGCCGGGAACGGCGCGAAGCCGACCTGGTCCGCGACCTTGGACTTGGCCGGGTCGGTGGCGTTCTTGTAGAGCGAGTTCGCCTCGGTGTAGAAGGCGGCCTTGCCCTGGGTGAAGATGGCCATCGCCTCGGGCCAGCCCATGTCGGTGCTGACGTTCGCCGGGCCGGAGTCCTTGATCAGCGCCCCGTAGAAGGCGTACGCCTGCTTGGCCGCGTCGCTGTTGACCGCCGCCTTGCCGCCGCCGTCGACGAAGTCGCCGCCGAAGCTGTAGAGGAAGCTGGAGAACTGGGTGACCGCCGCCGACTTTCCGGTACGGGCGACGAAGCCCGCGACGTCCGGCTCGGCCGCCTTGATCTTGGCGGCGGCGGCCTTCAGCTCGTCGAGGGTCTTCGGCGGGGCGCTCAGCCCGGCCTTGTCGAGCAGGTCCTTGCGGTAGTAGAGGACCTCCTGCTCGGTGATGATCGGGATGCCGACCGGCTTGCCCTCGTACGTGGTGGCCTCCATCGGCCCGGCCTGGAAGTCGCCGAAGTTCCAGCCCGCGTTGGACTTCACCTGGGCCGACAGGTCGGCCAGGTACTTGTTCCTGGCGAAGAGCCTGCCCTCCTGCAGGGGGCGGTACATCATCACGTCGATGTCGGAGGAGCCGGCGTTCAGCTTGACGTTGTACTGGTCGGAGAGCTGGTCCTCGCCGAGCTGGGTGACCTCGACCTTGAGCCCGGTCTGCTTCTCGAACTCCGGCAGCGCCTTCTTGACGTTGTCGGTCCACACGTGGTTGGCCAGCGTGACCCGGATCGTCGTGGACCCGCCGCCGCCGTCGCCACCGCCGCAGGCCGACAGGCTCACGGCGGCAACCACGGCCAGAGAGATACCGAATGCCGATCGACGTCGCACGCCATCTCGCCTTTCTGTCACGGCCGCCGCCCTCCCGGAGAGCGCTTTTTGTAACGTCTGTTTAATGCCGGGATGCTAGGACAAAAAAGCGGACTTATTCAAGGGTTAACCGCCAACTGATATGCTTTATCGCGTGAAGCAGTCCTTCCCAGGGGGCGCACCCACCCAGCCCCCCGCTGCCGAGGCCGGGCTGCACGCACGCGTCCTCGACCACCTCGGCACCGCCATCTGCAGCGGCGACGTGGCCGCGGGTTCCGTCCAGAGCATCGACGACCTGGTCGACCGCTATCAGGTCTCCCGCTCGGTGATCCGCGAGGTGCTGCGGGTGCTCGCGTCCATGGGGCTCATCGAGACCCGGCGCCGGGTCGGGATCATGATCCAGCCCGCCGAGGCGTGGAGCGTCTTCGATCCGCAGGTGATCCGCTGGCGGCTGGCCTCGGACGGCCGGATGGCGCAGATGCGCTCGATCACCGAGCTGCGGACCGCGATCGAGCCGTACGCCGCCTGGCTGGCCGCGGAGCGGATCGACGACGACGAGGCGAGCGAGCTGGTGGGGCTCGCGGCCAAGATGTGGGCCGCCGGCAAGGCCGGTGACGAGGCGCGCTTCCTCACCCTGGACATCGACTTCCACCGGCGGCTGCTGGCCGCCTCCGGCAACGAGATGTTCGCGAAGCTGCAGCTGATCGTCGCCGAGGTGCTCGCCGGCCGGCACCACTACCACCTGATGCCGCACTATCCGGACGAGGAGGCGCTGCGGCTGCACACCGACGTGGCCCAGGCGATCCAGCGGCGCGACGGCGAGCGGGCCAGGCGGGCCATGGTGGGCATCATGGAGCAGGGGTTCGCCGAGATGAAGTCGCTCTGGGCACGCACCGCCGAGCCTGACGGCGCCTGACTTTCGGCCGTGGCCACTGCTGCTCCCAGGTCAGTACGACTGGAGCTCGATCAGGTTGGACTCCGGGTCACGCAGGTGTGCCGTACGCAGGCCGGGCGCCCACTCCGGGCGGTCCTGGGGCGGCGCCACCTCGACCGCCCCGTGCCGGACCAGGCAGCCGGCGGCCTCGTCCACGTCGTCCACCTTCATGACCAGCATCGCCGTGTCCCCGGCGGCACCCGGGTCCGGTGAGCCGGTGACCTGCGTGATGGCCTCGCGACCGTACAGGACGAGGGCCGCCTGGCCGTCGACGTCCCAGTTGGCGTACCCGTGCTCGGGCAGGACCTTGACCGGCTCGACGCCCAGCAGCTCGCGCAGCACGCCCTGGTAGAAGGCGACGGCGGAGGGGAAGTCGCGGACCAGCAGGCGGGGATAGAGGACGTCCATGGCGGCCACTCCTAATAGTTGGTGAATACCAATGATTGGTGTGTACCTACACTAGCGGACATGGATCTGCCGCCGTCACTGCTGGCCATCACGACGTTCACCCTGCACAAGGTCGCCGTCATCCACCGGCGCGCGGTCGCCGACCGGCTGTCGGCGGAGATGGGGTTCGGGCTGTGGCCCTTCGCGGTCCTGAGCGCCCTGGACGACTTCGGCCCCGCCACGCAGCGGCTGATCGGTGACAGGCTCGGCCTCGACCCGAGTGACATGGTCCGCCTCATGGACGATTTGATCGGCGCGCGGCTGGCCGAGCGCGAGCGGGACCCGGCCGACCGGCGGCGCTACCAGGTGACCCTGACCTCCGCTGGGCGGGCGGCCCTGGAGCGGGCGCGCCGCGTGATCGCCGACGTCGAGCGGGACACCCTCGCCCCGCTGACGGCGGACGAGCGCGAGCAGCTGCGCGGACTCGCACTCAAGCTCTTCACCCGCCAACCCGGCGGGGAGCGGCCGCGGTCATGACCGCGGGGCGCGGCGGTCCCGCCGGGCTTCCAGCTCCTCCGGGCCGACCACGGTCAACATCGGCTGCCCGGGCGCGCAGAACATCGTCACCACGAACGCCGACTCCTCGTCGTCGAGGTGGTTGCCGTCCTGGTAGTGGATCACGTCGCCACCGGGCTCCCAGAACGCCTCGCCCGCCCGCACGACCCGTACGGGCTCGCCTTCGAGCTCGAAGGCGATGGCCCCCTTGATCACGTAGCCGTACGCGGGCCCGGAGTGCCGGTGAGGCGGCGCGCCGGGGCTCTTCGGCGGCAACGTGACCAGGATCGTCATCGCCTCCGCGCCCTCCGGCGCCGGCGGCGCGCCCGGCACGGTGTGGACCACGTCGATCTGCGGCGGCGGCCCGCTCTTGTCGGGGTTGTCCAGGTGGTGAGCGTGCGCGTGATCGGTGCTCATCAGGTCTCCTTCGCGGGTGGTGGCCGGCTCGATCCGGCCGTCTACCAGCTCAGACAAGACAGCACCCCGAAGTGTGACAAGGACCTTCCGTGGGTGAGCGCAGGGCTACGGGGTGCCCGCCCGCGCGGCGCGGCGGCGCTCGGTGAGCCGGCGGGACTTGGCCGCGGTGCCGCAGTCGGCCATGCGGCACCAGCGGCGGGAGCCGTTGCGGCTCTGGTCGAGGAACAGCCACCCGCAGCCGCCCTCGGGGACGGGACAGCGGCGCACCCGGGTCAGGTCGGCCGTCCGCAGCACGTCGAGCGCGGTCTCGGCGATCCGGTCGGGTATGAGCATGGCCGGCACGGTGCCGTAGGTGAGCCTGATCCGGGGCGGGTCGCCCCTGTCGAGCACCAACGTCGCCCGGGCGGCCGCCCCGGACCACCGCTCGTGCAGCCTGACCAGCGCGGCCCCGGCCGCGATCGGGTCGCCCTCGCCGGGGCCATCCGGGTCGCCCGCCGAGGGCTGGATCGCCGCCAGCAGCACGAGGTGCAGCCCCTCCCGGAGGTCGCGTACGGCGGCCAGCCCCGCCTGCGCCGCCGCGGGATCCTCGCGCCACACCGCACCGGCCCGGTCGGCCTCCGCGTCGCTGATCAGGCCCGCCCTGACCGTCCAGCGCAGCAGCGCGGAGGCGTCGGTCAGATAGTCATGGGGCGGCTCGCCGTCGAGCGGTGCTCCGCGTTCGACCGTGTTGACCAGGTCGAGTGCGGGATGTCCGCCGACCAGAGGCAGCCGGCACACGTCGAGTGGCATGCCCACCAGGCTACTCCCTAAGGGGGTGACACAGGTTGCAGCATCACGCGACCCCGGTGGTCTCCAGCAGCGGCTCCCCGGCGGGCTTCGGCCGGTGGGCGAACCGGGGTTCGGCCAGTACGACGGCGAACGCCGCCAGGCTGAGCAGCGCCCCGACGAGCACCGTGCCGCGCGGGCCCGGGCCGGGCAGCAGCACGCTGCCGAGGAACGCGCCCACGGTGATGCCCACGTTGAACGCCGTGGAGGTAGCGGCACTGGCCATGACCGACTCGCCGGGCGCGTACACGAGCACCCGCGCGCCCAGGGCGGCGGTCAGCCCCGCGAGCGTGAAACCGGACAGGGAGATCGCGACGACGGTCGCGACCTGGGAGGCGCCGAACGCGTACTGGCCGGCGAGCGCGAGCGCCTGCAGGCCGACGAGCCCGGTCATGGTGAGCCAGCCGTGGCGGTCGATGAGGTAGCCGACCACGAACACGCCGGCCAGGCCCGCGATCCCGCGGACCAGCAGCAGAGGGCCGACCGACGACTCGGCGAAGCCGCTGACGCCGGTCAGGAACGGGCTGATGTAGGTCAACGCCGTGAACGCGCCGGTGACCGCCACCGCCGTGGTGGCCACGATCGACAGGTACCGGCCGCGGTCGGGGGCGCTGCCCCGCTCCGCCGCGCCCTGCCCGGGCGGCATGCCGGGCAGGGCGACCATGACGGTGACCAGCGCGAGCAGGCCCAGGCCGCTGAGCGCCAGGAACGCCGTCCGCCAGTCGGTCTGCTGGCCGAGCCACGTGCCGGCCGGGATGCCGGCCAGCGTCGCGGTGGAGGCGCCGGCGTACAGGATCGACACGGCCCGGCCGCGGGCCTCGGCCCGGAACAGGCCGGCGACGGCCGGTGTCACGACGGCCCAGAACACCGCCTGGCTCAGCGCGGTCACCATCCGGGCCGCCATGAGCAGCCAGTAGTCCCACGCCACCGCCGACAGGCAGGTCGCCACGACGAAGACGGCCAGCAGGAGGCACAGCAGCCGCCGCCGGGGGAGCCGGCGAGCCAGCCGCGTGAGCGGCAGCGTGGCCACCACGATGATCAGGCCGTACGCGGTGACCAGCAGCCCGACCGCCGACGCGCTGGTGCCGAGGTCCTTCGCGATCGAGGGGAGCAGGCCGATGGGCAGCGCCTCGGTCGTGACGTAGAGGAACACCGCCAGGGTCATGGCGATCAGAGCGACGATCGCCGACCTGCTTCCGAACCGTTCTCGCATGCTGCCTCCCGGACCGGGTCACCACCATCTTCGATTATGGAGGTAGCTCAAGCAGCGAACGCTCAGCATTCGATGAGCTTGAGCTGCCCCCTAAACCAATTTAGACGGTAGGGCGGTCGTCGTTCAAGACGCCGGGAAGGCGAGGTTCCGCCAGTTCGTCACCTCCTCGGCGGTCAGCGCCCGCGCGAGCACGGCGGCACGGTCCACGCCGCCGGTCAGCCGCTGCCCGCCGTTCTGGTCGGCTCCGAAGCGCAACGGGCGGGAGGCGCAGCCGGTGATGCCGTCCGCGCTGACCTGGGCCGTGGCCCTGCGCTCGCCCTCCACGTACGCGGTGACCGCGCCGGTCCGGTCCAGGGTGACCACCACGTCGATCCAGCGGCCGGTGGGCAGGGTGGTGTTCAGCCCGACGTTGGCCCCCGCGCCGATGAAGCGCAGCCTGTTGTCCGGGGTGATGTCGATGAGCACGCCGTCGGTGCCCGGGTCGCCGGACGGCTGCGAGTCGAACAGCCGCCGGTAGCCACTGCCGCCGATCATGACCTCGGTCGCGAACGTGGCCTCCCGCACCAGCCCGAGCGTGGTCGCGCCGGTCGTCAGGTACGTGTTCCCGTCCAGCCGCAGCCCGCTGCCGGTCGGCGCGGTGGCGTCGTAGACCGCCGCACCGCCGGTGACGGTGGCGTTGCGGCCGTGGCCGGAGGTGTCGGCGACCGTGCCGCCCTCCTTCGGGTCCCAGGCGACCAGGCGCGAGCCGGGTTGGGCCGGCGCGCAGGGCTCCAGGGCGAGCACGGCGGTGGCCGCGCCCTTCCAGGAGTCCCCGGCGACCGCCGCCGACAGCACCGCCCGCCGTGAGCCGTCCGCCGGTCCCGGGGTGACGGTGAAGACGGCGGTCCGCGTCTTGCCGGGGGTCGTGGCGGGCAGGTGGCGGGTGGCCGGTTCGACGGTCCAGCCCTGCGGGGCGGTGAGCGTCACGTCGCCCGCCGGCACCGCGCGGCGGCGGGTGGCGGTCACGGTGACCTCGGCCTGGAACGGGCTGCCCGGACTGGCCGTGTCGGGCGCCTTCAGGGCGACGGCGGCCTCGTTCTGGATGGTGTACGCCTTGCCGGCGCGGGCGTTCCAGCTCAGGGTGTCGCCGTCGCGGTGCGGGCCGACCTCGTGACCCTGCTCGTCGTAGACGCGGTAGCGGCCGGCGATGAACGACGACTTGACCTTGATCGGGCCGGTCTTGCCGGGACGCACGGTGACGGTGGCGGGGGCGCCGTCCTTCCAGGCGGCGTCCACGGTGACGTCACCGCGGGCACGCAGACCCGACACCGAGCCGTCACGCCAGGTGGACGGCAGCGCGGGCAGCACGTGCACCACGTCGTGCTGGCTCTGCAGCAGCATCTCGGCGACGCCGGAGGTGGCGCCGAAGTTGCCGTCGATCTGGAAGGGCGGGTGGGTGTCCCACAGGTTGTCCAGCGTGGAGCTCTTGAGCTGCTCGGCGAGCATCTGGTGGGCGTGGTCGCCGTCCAGCAGCCGCGCCCAGAAGTTGATCTTCCAGGCCTTGGACCAGCCGGTGCCGCCGTCGCCGCGGGCGTTCAGCGAGACCTTGGCCGCCGCGGCCTCCGGGCTACCAGGGGTGATCTGGTTGCCGGGGTGCAGGGCGTACAGGTGGGAGACGTGCCGGTGGGTGTCGTTCGGGTTGTCCCAGTCGGTCTTCCACTCCTGGAGCTGGCCCCAGGAGCCGATGCGCAGGCCCGGGTCGAGCTTGGCCAGGGCCGCGCTCACCTCGGCCTGGAAGTCCTGGTCCACCTTGAGCTTCTTCGCCGCGGCGAGGGCGTTGGTGAACACCTCGCGGACGATCTGCTGCGACATCGACGCGCCGGCGGAGAACTGACCGTTCTCGGGGGAGAAACTCGGCGAGACGACCAGCTTGCCGTCGCGCGGGTCGGTGTAGAGGAAGTCCAGCCAGAACTCGGCCGCGCCCTTGATCACCGGGTACGCGGTCTCCCGCAGGTAGCCGGTGTCGCCGGTGAAGCGGTAGCTGTCGTACAGGTGCTGGGTGGTCCAGGCGGCGGCCTCGGGGAACCAGAAGGAGGCGGCGTAGTCGTGCACGCCGGTGAAGCCGAAGGGGTTGGTCTCGTTGTTGACCACCCAGCCGCGGGCGCCGTACATGTCCTGCGCCGTCTTGCGGCCGGGCTCGACCATGGCCGAGATGTAGCGGTCGTACGGCTCGGTGGTCTCGTGCAGGTTCGTCTGCTCGGCGAGCCAGTAGTTCATCTGCAGGTTGATGTTGACGTGGTAGTCGGCCGACCACGGCGGGCTGGTGGAGTTGTTCCACACGCCCTGCAGGTTGGCGGGCAGGAGATCGTTCTCCCGCGAGGAGGCGATCAGCAGGTAGCGGCCGTAGGCGAAGAACAGCGCCTCCAGCGCCCTGTCGTCGGCGGAGGCGCCGCCGGTGTAGTTCCTGCGCAGCTGGTCGGTGGGGACGGCCGGGACGGATCCGCCGAGGTCGAGCCGCACCCGGTCGAACAGCTTGCGGTAGTCGGCCACGTGCGCCTCGCGCAGCGCGCCGTAGCCCTTGGAGGCGGCGGCGTCCACCGCGGCGGTGACCTTGGCGTGCGGGTCCTCACCCCGGTAGGCGGGGTAGGTGCCGGCGTAGTCGGTGCCGGCCGACAGCACGAACACGGCGCTGTCGGCACCGGTGACGGTGATCCTGTCGCCGGCGTCGGTACGGGTGCCGCCCTGGGCGATCACCTGGACCTGGGCCTCGAAGTTCATCCGGTTGCTGCTCAGCCGGCCGCGGATGGTGAGCCGGCCGCCGGCGGCGGTGACGGTCTTGTCGTTGCGCGGCGAAGTGTGCCGCAGCGTGAACGACACCTTGCCGCCCTGGTCGGCGGCGATCCTGCCGACGATGACGTTGCCGGGGTTGCTGGCGAAGTACTCGCGCGTGTACCGCACCCCGTCGGCGGTGTAGCCGACGCGCGCGACCGCCTCGCGCAGGCTCAGCTCGCGGCGGTAGTCGGCCGGCTGCTGGGGCGCGCCGGCGAAGTCGAGGAACAGCTCGCCGAACGTCTGGTACGCCCCGAAGCCCGTCTTGGGCTGGCCCAGCTTGGCGGCCACCTCGTTCGGCGACACCCGGCCTTCGCGGTCGATCCGCTCCTGCACCTCGGCGATGGCGCCCGGCCGCGGCGTCCGCCAGTTGCCGAAGTCGTAGCCGGAGACGCCGGGGCCGCCGGTCCACAACGTCTTCTCGTTGAACTGGAGCTGCTCCGACGCCACGCCGCCGAACACCTTCGCGCCCAGCGGGCCGTTGCCGATGGGCAGCGCCTGGGTCTCCCAGTCGGTGGCGGGCTTGTCGTACCAGAGGGTCAAATCATCGGGTGTGTGAGGGTTGTCGGCGGCTTCCGCGGCGGGGGCGGATAAACCGGTGGCGAGCATCAGTGCGGCGACCAAGGCCGAGCTGACGCGCCGCCGAAGAGGGTGGGGCACGGGTGTTCTCCGATCACATGGCAATCTTGACCTAGGAGATAGCACCGAAATGCCGCTTTAACAAGAGCTTACATCCGATGTATCCGGAACGACACGCGCGCCCGGGACGGCAGTCCCGCCCGTCGTGCGCGGTGGACCGAAGATCGGATGACTGTCGGCGGGGCCGCCCGCCCGCCTTTGTCGGCCAGGGGATCAGGGGGCGGCGAAGTCCTGCGTCCAGTAGAGCTCGCCCTGGGGGTTCTTCGCCGCGCCCACCCCGATGAGGGTGTAGGAGCAGTTCATGATGTTCTCCCGGTGGCCGTCGCTCTCCATCCAGGTCTGGACCACCGCCTTCGCCGACGGCTGGCCCATGGCGATGTTCTCGGCCCAGGCCGAGCCGGTGAAGCCGGCCGCGCGGATGCGGTCGGTCATGTCGCGGCCGTCCTGGGAGTCGTGATCGAAGTAGTCGTTCTTCGCCATGTCGGCCGAGTGCCCGTGCGCCGCCGTGCGCAGCCGCGCGTCGTGCTTGAGCGGCCCGCAGCCGCCCTTGGCGCGCTCGGCGTTGGTCAGCCGGACGACCTCGTTCTCCAGGGCCGTGCCGACGGACGGGCCGGGCGCGTCCCCTTCGGGGGCCGGTGACTGCGCCGTGCGGGCCGGGTGCGGCGTGGCGGCGGGGGTGGGGGCCGGGGTGACGCAGGTCAGCCGTACGGCCTTGGACCTGGTGGTGCGGCCCCGGTAGTCGGTGGCGACCGCGTAGTAGGTGCCCGGCTCGCAGGGCAGTTTCAGGGCGACGCGGCCGCTCTTCGCGGCACCGCTCTTGATCACCGGATCGTCGCCGGGCACCGCCCGCTTGATCCGGATCCGCAGCAGCGCCGGATGCACGCAGCCCCGGCGGGCGGCCGAGGTCTGGATCCTGAGCGCGGAGACACCCGGCCGGGTCACGCTCACGCGGCACTCGTCCGACTCGGCCACCGGCTCCACGGTCGGCGTCCGGCTGGGTGTGGGGTCGGGCGCCGCGCCGTCGGCTGGTGTGGCCGGTGCGGTCGCCTCGGACGTCGCGGCGCCGCCCTGCGCCCCGCCGGGAGACGGGGCGCAGGCGGCGAGGCCGAGTACGGCGGCGAGGACCCCAAGGGGTCTACGCATGGGGATTCCTCCAGAGGCGGGAGACGTTCGTGGTCCCGCATTCTGTCGGCTCCGTTACCAATTTGTCACGAAAAATCGGACAATTCGCCTGTGATTTGCGTCAACCGTAGCGCCTTGTGAGGGCGCTGTGACACACGGAGACCCGGCTCCAGGGCTCCGAAGAGGCCCCGCGCCGGGCGTCAGCTGCCGTGACGGATCTCGAGATAGGTGCACGTCCTGTTCAGCAGGACATCCGTGCCCGGGTTGAAGCGCAGGCTCCAGCCGCCGAGGCACGCGATCGTCCCCGTGTAGTCCCCCGACGAGAGCCACTGCACGGGGAACGAGCCGATGTGGATGCCGCCGACCGTGCCGCCGAAGCACCGCGTCGGGCGGCTCGCCGAGGTCAGCCAGATCTGGCGCGGGATCTCGCTGGAGTTGCACCGCCGCTCGTTGATGAGCGGCCGGACGGGCTCCGACAGGCCCTGCGCCGAGGCGGGCGCCGCCTGCGCCGAGCCGGGCGCCGCCTGCGCCGCCTGTGCCGGGGTGCCGCACGCGAGCGTGGCCACGACCGCCATCGCCGCGGCCGGTACGGCCCACACCGCCTTCATGGCCGCTCGCCGGGGGGCAGTGGGGTGAAGCCTGGCGTCGTTCGTCATCTCTCACTCCTTCGTCGATGTCCCGGCAGGTGACAGCCCTCCCGGGACGTTGACGCCATTGGAGCAGCCGGCGGCTTCAGCTCCGCTTCACCACCGAATCACGGCCTGGCCCCTGTCATTTCCTTCTCAAGCGAGGTCGGCGCGCGGACCGCTAGGTCGGCGGGGTCAGCCGAGTGCGCCGATCTCACGTATCCCGGCCCCCAGGGCCGTCTGATAGATCCACAGGTCGGCGCTGTAGGCGAGCATCCTGTACCCGCGCTCGACCACCATGGCGGCCTCCGGCGCGCCGCTCGTCATGAACCCGGCCCATTTGCCGGCCGCCCGCGCCGCCTTGGCCACGCGGTCCAGCGCCGCCAAGAAGTCGGGGTGGTCGAACTGCCCCGGTATGCCCATGCTGTTGGTCAGGTCGAACTGGCCCACCCAGAGCACGTCAACGCCGTCGACGGCGGCGATCTCCTCCACCGACTCCAGCCCGGCGACGGTCTCGATCTGGGTGATGACCATGGTGTCGGCGTTCGTGGCGCGCATGTAGGCGACCTTGTCGCCGGTCGCGTAGTCGTCGTGGGCCACGCTGAAGACCGCGCCGCGCACGCCCTCGGGCGGGTATTTCGCCCACCGTACGATGTCGCGGGCCTGCTCGGCGGAGTCCACCATCGGGATCATGACACCGCGCGCGCCCGTGTCCAGCGCGCGGGAGATCTGGCTGTGCTCGGCCGTCGGCACCCTGATGTACGGCTCCACGCCCGCCGGCCGCGTCGTCGCCACGAGCCGGCCGAGCGTCTCCCACCCCCAGCCGGTGTGCTCGGCGTCGAAGATCGCGAACCGTGCCCCCGCTCCCGCCACCAGCCGGCCGATGCCATTGGTCGCGAACTCGAAGACGAACGTGCCGACGACGAGTTCCCCGTCGCGGAGCGCCTGCTTGATGGTCAACGCGGGACCTTCCTGGAGAGAGGACGTGGCTGGTCGAGCGCCGCCCGGCGATCCGACCCGCCGTCCAGGATGCCGCAGGTGCTGCCCGCCGTCATCGCCGGCATCGGGCGGGCCTGACGTGATTACCGGCCGCGAACGCTCCCGGGCTCATCGGTGAAGAAAGGACGATGGATTCGCGCAGAGAAAAGGCGGCCGATGACCCCCAGAGCGATGGCGAGAGCCTCGACATGACCCAGATGACGCAACACGACAGCGACGCCGCGCTCATCGAGAGCTCCTTACGGCGGCCGGACTGCTTCGCCGCGCTGTTCCACCGCCACCACGCGTCGATTCACGGCTACGTCGAACGCCGACTGTCGCGCCCGCTGGCCGACGACATCGCCGCCGAGACGTTCCTGATCGCGTTCGACCGGCGCGACGGCTACGACCTGTCCCGGCCGGACGCCCGGCCCTGGCTGTACGGGATCGCCTCGAACCTGATCTCCCGCCACCACCGGACCGAGATCCGGCAGTACCGGGCGCTGGCCAGGACAGAGGTGGAGGAGAACGGCGAGGACCACGCCGATCGGGTGGCGGACTCGCTCGACGCCCTGGCCACCCGCGGCCGGCTGGCGGCGGCGCTGGCCGAGTTGCCGGCCGCGGATCGGGACGTGCTGCTGCTGGTCGCCTGGGCCGAGCTGACCTCCGACGAGGCCGGCAGGGCGCTCGGCATCCCGGCGGGCACCGTCCGCTCGCGGCTGCACCGCGCCCGTACGAAGATCCGCGCCGTACTGGATCCGGCGCTCACCAGGAAGGAGCGTTGATCATGGGTGACTACTCGCAGGCCGATCTGGAGGCGCTCCGCCAGGCATGGCCCCAGCCCGCCCCGCCGTCCCCGGAGGCCCGCACCGCCGCCAGGGACGCGCTCCTCCGCCGGGCCGCGGCGGCGGCGCCTCAGCACGCCGGTCGCATCCGCCTGTCCGGCATCGGTGGGAGGACCCGCCTGTCCAAGGCGGGCCGGCGGGCCGCCACGATCGGCCTGCTCGCCGCGCTGATCTCGGCGGTCGCGCTGGTGGCCAACCCCGGGGGAGTGGAGGCGCCGCACTCGATCGTGCCCGGTATCGCGGTGCCGGTCGCCAACGCGCAGGCGCTGCTCGGCCGGGCGGCCGCCGCCGCGGGCAACCGCGCGTTCACCGCTCCCCGGCCTGACCAGTGGGTCTACATCGAGACGCGCCTGCAAGGCGTTCCGAAGGCCACCACGGACGAGGTGCAGACCCCGGACACGCCGCTGGAGACCAGGGTGGACCGGAGCTGGACCAGGGCCGACGGCAAGGAGATGGCCTACTTCGAGAACGGCGAACTGGTCCGCTCAGCGACCGGCGGCGCCATGCCCCCGCAGGACTACGCCACGGTGGCCTCTCTCCCCACGGATCCCGACGCGCTGCTGAGCTGGATGTACGCCAAGGTGATCGGCGGCCCGAACGGATCCGAGGAGGACCGGCACAATCAGGCCTACCGGCTGCTCGGCTCGATGCTCGCCCAGAACCTGGTGCCTCCGGCGCAGGAGGCCGCCGTATATGGAGCCATGGCCAAGATCCCCGGAGTGACGGTGAACACCGACGCGGTCGACGTCGACGGGCGCCCGGCGGTGGCGGTGGCCCGGGTCGAGAACGGCTGGGTGAGCCACGAGCTGCTGCTCGACCGCTCCACCTACACCTACCTGGGCGAGCGCGCGCTCGCCAGCGCCGACTACACCGCTCCTGAGCCGGGCGTCCGCAGGGAAGGAGACCAGAAGATCCTCTACCAGGGCCCCTCCTACACGATCAAGAAGGGAACGATCATGACTCTGGCCGTCCGCCTGGGTATCGGCATCACCGATCAACCTGGCGTAAAGCCCTGAGCATCGGTTGCCTACCGGGCCCGCAACTCCGCCAGGCGCCCCCGGAGCGCGGCCGCCAGCTCGCCCGCCGCGGTGAGCTGGCCCGGGGACAGCGCGTCCACGAACAGCTCGCGCACCGCCCGCAGGTGCGGGATGGACGCCCCTCGGAAGGCCTCGGCGCCTCCGGCGGTGAGGACGATCTCGGCTCCCCGGCTGTCGGTGGCGCACTCCTCGCGCCGGACCAGCCCGCGCTGTTCCATCCGCCCGAGATGGTGGGACAGGCGGCTGCGCTCCCAGCCGATCGTCGCGGCGAGCTCGGACGGGCGCAGCCGGTGCCCGTCCGCCTCGCTCAGCGCGAGCATCACGGCGTAGTCGCCCGGCGACAGGGACGACTCGCTCTGCAGACGCGAGGACAGCTCGGAACGGAGGGCTTCGGCGGTCTCGATGAAGTCCCTCCAGATCCGCAGTTCCTCGGTCGTCGGCAGCCGGCGCTTCCGCTGCGTCACGATGACCACCTCCAGGCCGGGTAATTGACACGTCAATCATCTGCGGAACATGATTGACGTGTCAATCATTTTCTCCACGTGGCGATGAGGCGATCACCCGCCACCGGAGCAGGAGAGTCGCGTGACCGATATCGCATCCGAGATCACATTCGGGCTGGACACGTTCGGCGACGTGCCGGAGAACGACGACGGAGTGCCCCTTTCCCATGCGGCGGCGATCCGCCAGGTCGTCGAGGAAGCGGTTCTGGCCGACGAGCTCGGCGTCGACGTGATCGCGCTGGGCGAGCACCACCGCCCCGAATACTCGATCTCCACCCCCGCGACCGTGCTCGCCGGCATCGCCACCCGAACCTCCCGCATCCGGCTGGCCTCGGGCGTGACGGTGCTGAGCTCGGACGACCCGGTCCGGGTGTTCCAGCGCTTCGCGACGGTGGACGCGCTCTCGAACGGCCGCGCCGAGGCGATCCTCGGCCGTGGCTCCTTCACGGAGTCGTTCCCCTTGTTCGGCTACGACCTCGCGGACTACGACGTACTGTTCGAGGAGAAGATCGAGCTGTTCGTCAAGCTGCTCGACGAGCGGCCCGTCACCTGGAACGGCACCGTACGCGCCGCGCTGGCCGACGCCGACGTCTTCCCCAAGACCGAGTCGGGACACCTGAGCACCTGGGTCGGCGTCGGCGGCTCGCCCCAGTCGGTCGTCCGCACCGCGCACTACGGCCTGCCGCTCATGCTCGCCATCATCGGCGGCGCCCCGGAGCGGTTCGCGCCCCACATCGACCTCTACCGCCGGGCCGCCGAGCAGTTCGGCACGACCGCGCATCCGGTCGGCATGCACTCGCCGGGTTTCGTCGCGGACACCGACGAGGAGGCCAGGGAGGTGTTCTGGCCGCGCTACCGGGTGATCCGCGACCGGATCGGGGCGCTGCGCGGCTGGCCGCCGATCCGCCGCGCGGAGTACGACGCCGAGATCGAGCGCGGCTCCCTGTACATCGGCTCGCCGGAGACGGTCGCGCGCAAGATCGCGCGTGCCGTTCGCAGCCTCGGTGTCGGACGTTTCGACCTCATCTACAGCTCGGGATCCCAGCCGGTCGGCGCCCGGCTGCGGGCCGTCGAACTCTACGGCGCCAAGGTGATCCCGATGGTGCGCGACATGCTCGCCGATCGCGCGCCGGCCGTGGAGCGGTCATGACGCCGGGCGAGGTCCGTACGATCGGCATCCTCGGTGCGGGCCTGGTCGCGGGGTCCGGCGAGCCGGCGCGGATCGCCCTCATCGTCGAGGTCGTCACGCCCGGCGCGACCGCGGTGAGCACGGCGGAGGCCGCGGCACGGTCGGACGTGGTCGTGCTGGCGCTGCCGCTCGGCAAGCACCGCAACCTCCCCGCCGACGCGCTGCGGGGCAAGCTCGTGATCGACGCGATGAACTACTGGTGGGAGGTCGACGGCGTCCGCGACGACCTCACCGATCCCCGTACGTCCTCCAGCGAGATCGTCCAGGAGTTCCTGGCCGGTGCCCGGGTCGTCAAGGCGTTCAACCACATGGGCTACCACGACCTCGAGGAGGGGCCCAGCCCCGCCGGCACGCCGGGCCGCCGGGCCGTCGCGATCGCCGGAGACGACGCGGACGACCTCGCCGTCGTCGGCTCGATCGTGGACGCGCTCGGATTCGATCCGGTGATCGCGGGCCCGCTCGCCGAGGGCGTGCGCATGGAGCCGGGCACGGAGCCGTTCGGGGCGAACGTCGACGCGCCGCGACTACGCGCCATGCTCGACCGCTTCGCCGAGTCCCAGCGAGGCCGCGCGGTGCTCCACGCCCGCGGCCTGACCACCCGCGACCCCTTGACCCCTTCCTCCTAGCCCGACACGCGACGCCCCTGAGCCGGCTCGCGACGCCCTTGGCCCACCCGCGACACCCCTAGCCCGACACGCGACGCTTCCTGCCTGTTCCGGTGGCGGCGAGGGCCCGCAGCTCCTCGCGGAGATCCGGGTCGGGTTCCGCGTCGGCGGCCTCCCGTATCCAGCCGAGGACCTCGTCGGGCATCGCGGGCCAGGCGGCCAGGGCACGCAGCGCGCACCAGCGGAGCCGGACGACACGGTTGCGCAGAGCCGCCCGGATCAACGGGAGACCGAGGCCAGGGCGACTGCCCAGCCCGTCCACGACGGTCTCCAGGAGCAGCTCGGCCTCGTACTCCGGGCCGAAGCCCTGATCGGTGCCAGGGCCGGTGGCGAGGTCGTCCACCGGCAGCAGCTCCAGCGCGGTCTCCACCACCTGGGCGGCCTGGGCGGCATCGGCGATCCGGAGGGCGGTGTACCAGCAGTAATTATCGCCGGGTTCGGCCCGCAGGTGGGCGATCACTTGGGGGATCGCCGGGAGGGCCAGGCGTTCGGCGGCCGACAGGGCTGCTCGGAAGGTGCCCGTGCCCGGCTCGGCCAGTCCTGCCAGCACGATCGCCCGCCAGTCGTCCCGGGCGGCCAGTCGGTCGTAGCGGTGCCGCAGGGCCCGTACGTCCTTCCGCGGCCAGCCGGGATCGCCGTCGCGGAGGTAGGCCCTGATGGTGAGCACGTTGTTCACCAGGCCCAGCGTCGCCTCGCGGCCCGCCGCCAGCTCGGCGAAGCGCGACAGGGCCGGTACGGCGTCGGCGTAGCCGGAGATCCCCGTGCTCGGGCCCGACTCGCCCTGCACCAGCGTGGCCAGCACGCCGCCCGCCGCCGTGACGAGGCCGTCGTCGGGGGCCGGGACGAGCAGGGCGGCGTACAGGCCGCCGGTCGTGGCGGCGATGGGGGCGAGATACTCGTCCATGATGGAGTTGCGCCAGCCCTCGCGCAGCACCCAGTCCTTGATCTCGGGATCGTCGCAGTCGTGCAGCCGTTCGACGGCGTGGATGCGGCCCCAGCCGCCGACCCGGCGGGCCAGCTCGTAGACCGCCCGATGGCCGTCGGGCTGGCTGCGCAACAGCGCGACCACCGCGTACAAGGTGAACTCCTCCAGGGAGCCGAGGAGGAGCAGGAGGTCGCGGTCCCGTTCGTCGCCGCAGGCCCCGACCAGCGCGATGCCGATCTTCGTGGCCTCGCGGCGGGTGCCGTACTCGGCGAGGTCCCGCCCGATGGCACGCAGCCGGTCCTCGCGCAGGCGCCGGCGTGCGAGCTCGTCGAGGAGGTCGTCGGCGACCGCGAGCGCCTCGGACTCCGCCAGGCGGTCGTGCAGCCCCGACATCAGCTCCGGAGCCGGTGCCTCGGCCAGCGCCTGGAGGAGGCGGGCGGCCTCTTCGACGGTGTCGGAGTCAGAATGAGGCTCGGAATGATGGGAGCGGATGCCGTCCATGACGGTGCTGGAGATGAACAGGCCGCTCGGCCTGGGGGGCTCGTCCGGCAGGTCGTCGGCGGGCCAGGGACTGGAGCCGAATCTGGCGGACATGGTCAGCGCGTGGGCGAAGAAGCTGGGCCGTTCGTCGGCCGGCCGCCACGAGCCGGGGCTCATCGGCCCGGGCGGTGGCCGCCCTTCCATGAGATGGTCATGGTCGCATGATGCCCGGACCGCCCTGTCCGCCGCAAGGGTGTTTCCGAGCTCCTTGATCCACCGCCCGGCCGGGACCCGCCGGGGCTCACCCGATGAACTGGTGATCGCTGCGCAGCCGGCCGTCGCCGTCCACGGTCAGGATGTCCAGGCCGCCGCCCAGGGTCTCGCCCGTACCGGTCGACACCATCGCCCAGCGGACGCCGACCACGTTGGGCATCAGGAGGAGCGGCTCCTCGGCCGCCTCGAAGACGTGCTCGCCCGAGGCGACGAACATCTCGTAGGCCCGGGTCACCCTGGCCTCCAGGGCGTCGTGGCCGCGGACCACCAGCTCCGGCGCCGGGAACGCGAGCGCCGCGGCGGCCTCCCGGATCTCCTGGGGCGGGTCGACCAGCACGTGGGTCCCGTCGGGCGCCCACAGCTCGCGGATGAGGGCGCTCCGCCGCGCCGGATCCGGCTCGTTCCACTGGGCGACATAGCGGTCGGCCCACTGCTTGACGTCGAGTTCGTTGCTCATGCGCAGCAGTGTGCATCCCGGCCTGCGATACCGCGATTCCCTGCGGGGAATCACGCCGCGAGCCGGCCGGTACGCCATGCTTCCGATACCGGGCCAATGGGGGCTCAGCTCGCGGGGATGCGCGGGGCCGGGCGGTGGGCCCAGGTGGCCCAGCGCCAGAGCCACTCGGCGGGACCCTGGCGGTGGCGGCGCAGCCAGAGGGTGGCGAACGACCACTGGATCGCCAGGATGGCCCCCGCGGTCAGGAACGCCGCCGTCGGGGACCGGCCGGTCGGCACGCCGAGGATCCGATCCGCAGCCAGGACGAGGAGTGTGGCGGTCAGGTAGTTCGTCAGTGCCATCCGGCCCAGGGGCGCGAACAGGGTCCGCAGCACCGGTCGCAGGGGCGTTCTGAGCAGGACCAGCAGGGCGCACACGTACACGCCGGCGAGCAGCAGGTCGGCCAGGGAGGACGTCAAGGACCCCGCGCCGGGCGGCACGTCGGCCTGCACCCACCGGGCCACGGCCGTTCCCGCCCCGAAGGCCAGGCCCAGCAGGACCGGCCCCAGGGTGGACCCTTCGATCCGCTCGACCACCCCGTACCGGACCAGCGCCGAGCCCAGCAGGAACAGCCCGGCGATCAGCAGGAGACCGCCCCCGCCGCCGACCAGCGCCGCCGCGATGAACGCGGCGGCGAGGCCGGACATGGCCCACCGAGGGAGCCACGTCGAGGGCAGCAGCACCACCAAGCCGACGACGGCGTACTTGGTCAGGATCTCGCCCGGCCACAGCAGCATGTGCACGAGGCCGATCGCGAGCAGCGCGAGCAGCCGGCGCAGCAGGACCAGCCGCGGGCGGGGGACGCGGCCGGCGGCGGAGTCCAGCAGCAGCGCGAACCCGATCCCGAACAGCAGGGAGAAGACCGGGAGCCCGAGCCAGGGGTCCGCGTCGCCCATGGGCAGCGCCGCGACGGCGGTGCCGCCGGTGGCCATCAGCTGGATGTTGGCGAACAGGATCTCGCACAGCACGAACCCGCGCAGCACGTCGAGCGCGGCGATCCGCGCCCGGCCGGAGGAGGTCGTCACGGGACCTCCCGAGCGGTCATTCGATCTTTCTTGAGCATGGGACCCATCCTGCGGAGACCGCCCGGTACGGGCATCGACCACAAGTCGGGTCTCGCGGCCCGCGACGGTACTTTCAGCCCCACGTTCGCCAGGTCTGGTCGACGGTGCCGGCCAAGTGCAGGTCCAGCTCCGGACAGTGGAAGAGCCAGGTCCCGGTGACTCCCGAGTGACCGACGAGCGTGACAGGGCGGCGCCCGGTGACATGAGCCGGCCGACCCTGAAGAACATGGTGCCCAGTCCGTAGCGGAGGATGGGGATGTTGCGCAGCCGGTTGCGACGCTCGGTGAGAAGTCCCAGTGAGCGGGCGTCGCTGAAGAGCTCGCCGTCGAGCAGCGCTCGCTGAAAGGCGAGGAGATCGCCGGTGGTGCTGAACAGGTGGTTGGACGACTCGATCATGGAGGTCAGGTCCACACGGCGCTGTTTCGCGTAGAGCGGCGAGGGTGCCGCGGTCGCCGGATCCGGCGGGCGATGTCCTCGAAGGTCCAGGCCGTATCCTGACCGGCGGCGAGGCGCTTGAGCACACTGGGCCCCTCACGGCGCTTCTCCAGGTGATCGGGCAACCCGGACGTGTGACTCGCCAGGTGGGCGCACCGTGATCGCGGGCGTCCGGTCGACTCCCTTGAGGACGTGGAGTCCCGTGGTCGTGCTGGCTTCGGGGCCGGCGTCGCGCTCTTCTACAGCGCCAGCTCGGGCAGCATCAAACGCGCGCTGGACACCCTGCTCGCGCAAGGGTTCATCGAGGTCGCCAGCATCGAAGCCGGAGGCCGGGGGCGGAAGGTGTACCGCCTGACCGACGCCGGTCGTCAGGAGTTCCGCGCGTGGATGACGGGGGAGCCGGCCGAACGCCTACCGGTGCTCCGCCGCATCACGGCGCGCATCGAGACCGAACTCGCCGGGCTCTCGGCCCTCGGCAAGCACCTCGACCCCCTGGACGTCCCCGCGGAGCACACCGACCTCGCCACCCACCAGCGCGCGACGCTCGACTACGGCATCGCCTCACACCGCTTCGCGCTCGACTGGTTCCGCGACCACATCGACCGGCTCAAGCCGCTCGACCCCTGACGCCGTACAGAAACGAGGACGGGGAAGGCGAGCGCACGAACGGCGGCCTCGCGCGGAGTTCTCGGAAGCCAAACCGAAAGAACACGAGATTTCGCGGAATAGCGCGAAATGATGGGCCGGATCTCGCCATGTACGAGGATGTCCGCATTTCGTACTGGTGAAGGAGGCCGACCGTGGGACGTGCCCGTGGATGACGACGACGTGGCCAGGTTCGAGGCCGTCTACAGGGAGACGTACGACCTGATCGCGGCCTACGCCGCGCGCCGCTGCGACTCACCGCAGGACGCGGCCGACGTCGTCGCGGAGACCTTCACCATCGCCTGGCGCAGGGTGGGGGAGCTGCCACCGGGACAGGAGGCCCGCCTCTGGCTGTACGGGGTGGCGCGCAAGGTGCTGGCCGATCACCGCCGGAGCGCGGTCCGGCAGCGGCTGCGCAGCGTGGAGCTCGACGCGGAGCTGGCCGATCTCTATGGAGACCACCCGGACAGCGGTGTGGAGCTGAGCGCGATCGGTTCGGTGTTCCGGAGCCTGTCCGACGACGACCGCGAGCTGCTGTCGCTGGTCGCCTGGGAGGGCCTGGAACGCGAGGAGATCGCCACCATGCTGGGCCTGTCACGCAACGCCGTACGCATCCGCTTGTACCGCGCCCGCAGGCGTTTCTCACGGGCGCTGGACGAAGCCGGTGTCCGGTTCACATCAGAGAGCCGGATGATTCCGGCGGGGAGGTCGCTGTGAGGAGCGCCGACGAGATCAACGAACTGCTGCGCCCGCTGGCCCGGGTCGAGCCCGGACAGCCGGACAGCCACGCGTCCGGTGCGGGGGCACGGGCACTGCTGGCCTCGATCGCCACCCAGGAGCAGGGCGTCCCCGCCGGAGCGGCGTGGCGTCCCCACCGGCGCCTTCCGCGCGACCGGCGCCGGCTCGGGCTGGGCCTGGCCGCCGCGATCGTGCTCGCGGCGGGCCTGGTGGTGGGTCCGAGCCTGCTGGAGGACGGACGTGGCGGGGTGGCCTCCTACGCCAACTCCGCGGTGGAGATCCACCGGGAAGGGGAGCAGTACGTCGCCCACATCAAGGACCCGTTCGCCGATTACGGCAAGTACACCGAGGCGTTCCACGCGGTCGGCCTGAACGTCGATCTGCGCCCGGTGCCCGTCTCGCCAGGGAGCGTGGGGAAGATCCTGGGGATGGTGATCACGGGTTCCGCCGGCCCTGACCGGGCAGCCGAGCCGGACCCCGCCGGCCCTCGCTTCGACGGCATCCCCCTCACGATGGGGACGACCCCCAAGGGGTGCCGGCCAGGCCAGGACGGCGGCTGCTCCATGGTGATGCGGATCCCCGCCGCCTTCACCGGGACCGTCGACGTCCAGCTGGGCCGTCAGGCGAAGCCGGGGGAGGACTACGCGAACCCCGACCTGGCCATGGCGCCGGGCGAGATGTTCGACGGGGTTCGCCTGCGCGACGGCCGCCCCGTGGACGACGTCCTGGCTGAGGCGCGCAAGCGCGGCCTGACGGTGGTGTTCAGCCTCATCCGGACGGCTGCCAAGACCGGTGGTCTGTCCTTCGAACCGCTTCCCGCCGACCGGGTGGGACCCGACTGGATCGTCTGGCACGCCTGGCAGGTGAAGGCCGGCGTGATCCGGCTGCTCGTCACACCCGAGCGGTTGCCCGAGAACCCCTTCTACAACGGAAGCGCGCCCCCACCGGCCTCCCTGGAGTAACGGCCGATACCGAGCGATCTACACTCGCTCACATGACGCGCTTGGCCGATCGGCTCGGTCCTTACTCCCTGGTCCTCGCCCTTCTCGGCATCATCACCGCTCTCCCGCTGGCTTCGAGATGGGGGGCGCCGCTCTGGGTGACGCCGGTTCTCGGGGCCGTCGCGGCAGCGGCGGCGTGGCCCGCGGTGCGGAAGAAGGCCACGATCTCCACGGTGTCCAACCGCAGTATGTCCGTGGCGGGGCTGGTGCTGGGGTTGGTGGCGATCGGACTCGGCGCGCTGCTGCTGGCGTCGGACGCTCTCTGGCCGTCCTCTTGACCTGACCCTGTCGCACTGACAGATCAGGACGCGGTGCGCCGTCGTTTGTCACGGTTTCGCGATCACATAGGCGTATCAGGTGCGTCACCGTTGAAGTGATCTGTCTTGCTCTCCGTCCGACTGTGCCCCGAAGGTCTACTCAACGGGCGGAGGGGGACGGATGCGAGCGCCGTTGGTCGTCAAGAGGGCGTTCAGCGAGCCGCTGCTCCTCCTGGCCGCCTTCGGGTCGATCATGCTGGCCACCACCACGCTGGTGGCGCTGACGATGTACGCCTCCTCCATCGCGGGAGCCGGTGTCCGCAGGGTGGCGGAGACGGCGTCGTTCGGCCGGACGGCCACCACGATCAGCGCCCAGATCACCGCCGAGACCCTCCCCACCTACGACCGGGCCGTACGCGACGAGCTCACCAGGGCCTACACCACGCTCCCGGCCGTCACCACCAGTCTCCGCTCGGACTCCTACGTCATGCCGGGACAGGACGGTAAGAAGGTGCCCGAGCTGCTCAGGTTCGGCAGCTACGACGGGCTCGACCGGCACGCCAGGCTCGTCTCCGGCGCCTGGCCGCGGGCGGGCGGCGACCGGGTCGAGGTCGCGATCTCGGTGCCGGCGGCCGCGGCGACCGGGTTCGAGGCCGGGCAGGAGTTCGTCACGAAGGGGCGGCTCGACTCGCGCCCGGTCGCGGTCCGCGTCGCCGGCGTCTTCCAGCTCGCCGACCCCGTGGGCGAGCGTTGGGCGGGCGAGGAACTGCTGAGCAGGGGAGCCGAACGCGGGGAGTTCACCACGTACGGGCCGCTGATGGTGGCGAAGGAGACGTTCGTCGCGCGCTTCGCCACCAGCGTCAGGGCCATCTGGACGGTGGAGCCCGATCTCGGCGCGCTGACGCCCGAGCGGCTGCGCCCGCTGGCGGCGGCGGTCGGCCAGGTGGGCGAGCGGCTGATGGCGGCCGGCTGCGTGAGCTGCGTGACCGCCGGTCAGTTGCCCGAGCTGCTCACCCAGCTCGCCACGGCGTCCCTGGTGGCCCGCTCCACCATGCTGATCCCGGTGCTGCAACTGCTGCTGCTGGCCGCGTACGCGCTGATGCTGACGGCCCGGCTGCTGGCCGACCACCGCCGCATGGAGGTGGCGCTGCTGCGCTCGCGCGGCGCGGGCACCGTGCGGCTGGCCGCGCTGGCGGGCGGTGAGGCGCTGCTGGTGGCGGTCCCGTGCGCGGTCGTGGCGCCGTTCCTGGGCCCGCCGCTGCTCGCCGTGGTCCACCAGTTGCCGTGGATCAGGGCCTCGGGGGTGCGGCTGGCGTCGGTGGCCGATCTGGGCTCGTTCCTGGTGTCGTTCGGCGTGGCGCTGGCCGCGGCGGTGCTGCTGGTGCTGCCGGCCCTGGTGGGGGCGCGGCGCACGTACGTGCAGGAGCAGACGGCGCGCGGGCGCGGCGGCGTGCGCGGGCTGATCGAGGGGGCGGGCGCGGACCTGGCGCTGCTGGCGGTGGCCGCGCTGGCGATCTGGCAACTGCGGCACTACGGGGCGCCGGTCACCGCCACCGCGGCGGGCGGGCTCGGCATGGACCCGCTCATCATCTCCGGGCCGGCGCTGGCCCTGCTCGCGGGCGGCATGCTGGGCCTGCGGCTGGTGCCGCGCGTGTCGAAGCTGGCCGAAAAGCTCACCTCGCGCAGGCCCACGCTCGCCCCCGCGCTCGGGGCGTGGCAGGTCAGCAGGCGCCCGCTCAAGTACGCCGGCCCCGCGCTGCTGCTGACCCTGGCGATCGCGATCGGCATCGTGTCCCTGGCCACCACCTCCACCTGGCAGGCCTCACAGCTCGACCAGGCCGACCACCAGGCCGGGTCCGACCTGCGGCTGTCGGGGCCGGCGGACGGGCCGGAGCTGGGCTCGCTCGGGCGCGGCACGGCGTTCACCACCTTGCCCGGCGTCACCACGGCCTCGCCCGCCTTCCGGGAGCAGGTCGAGGTGAGCGGTGAGAGCGCGGTCCTGCTAGGCGTCGAGGCGGGCAAGCTGGGTGAGCTGTTCGACCTGCGTCCCGACCTGTCGGCCCAGACGGTCGCGCAGATGTCCCGGGCCCTGCCCGGGGACCAGGCGGGCAGGCTGGAGCTGCCCGGACGGCCGCGCACCCTCACCGTGCGGGTCGTGGCGGCCGGTGCCGTGCCGGCCCGGCTGGTGCTGTCCGACGCGCTGGGCACGTGGCGGGACCTGCCGCTCGGCGACCTGCGGCCGGGCGAGAACCGGATCGAGCTCGACCTGGCCGCGCTGGCCGGACGCTCCGGCCGGATCACCTACCCGCTCGCGCTGCGTGGCCTGCTCACCGACGAGACCGGCCTGAGGCTGACCGGGCTGAGCGCGGACGGCCGGGACCTGCCGGTGTCCCAGGCCGCGAGCGAGACACCAGGGCTGATCACCTTCGCGCCGCAGCACGGGCTCAGGCCGCTGCCCGTGGTCCTCACCCCCGGCCTGGCCGCCTCGCTCAAGCTGGGCGTCGGGCAGACCGGGCCGGCCCGCTTCGCCGGCCGCGTTCTGCAGGTCAAGGTGGTCGGCGTCGTGGCGAGCATGCCGACGAGCGCCCCCGGTCAGCAGGCCGTGCTCGCCGACTGGGAGACGCTGCAGGCGTACGAGCTGGCCGCGGCGCGACCGCCCCGGCCCGCCACCGAGTGGTGGCTCGCCGCCGCCGACACCGCCCGGGCACGGGAGCTCCTCCGCGAGAACCCGCAGTGGGAAGTGACCACGGTCGACAGGAGCGAGCTGACGGTGGCGCTGCGGGACGATCCGCTGGCCAGCGGGCTGCAGGGGGCGCTGATCCTGGGCTTCGCCGCGGCGCTGGGGTTCGCGGTGCTCGGGTTCCTGGCGAACGCCGTGGTCGTGGCGCGGGAGCGAAGACCCGAGTTCGCCGTCCTGCGGGCGCTCGGCACCAGCTCCCGTCAGGTGTTCGGGCTGCTGGCGACGGAGCAGGCGTTCGTCATCGGGCTGTCGCTGATCGCCGGGACCGGGCTCGCCGTGATCATCGGGAACCTGGTGGTCCCGCGCATCGTCCTGACCGGGCAGGCGTCGGCGGTCACGCCCGGCGTGCTGCTCCACATCCCGTGGGCGGCCACGGCCGCGATGCTGGTCCTGGTGGCGGGGGTGCTGCTCGGGATCGTCGCCGCGATGGCCCGGCACCTGCGGCTCGGACAGATCGTGGAAGAGCAATGAGGATCCCGCTGGGAGCCCGGGGGCACGCGGGCACATCGGCACTGCTGGTCATGCTGACGGCGGTCGCCTGCCTGCTCGTCGCCGGGCTGCCCAGGACGATGCAGGCGTCGTTCGACGCGGCGCTGCGCCAGTCGCTGACCACCGCCCCCGCCGCGCGGACCGACCTGACCGTGACCGGGGACCCGGCCATGCCCTACGGGAACCTGCACGGCCGCGAGCGGCTCGAAGCCCTCGACCCCCAGTGGCGCGGGCTCCTCCCGGCGGCGCTGCGGCCCCTGGTCAGGCCGGCCGGCCACATGAGCGTCAAGACCGTCCGCACACCCGTCGTCGGGACCGACAACCACATCAACCCCGGCTGGCTCTCCGACGCCGACCGGCGGGTGGACTGGGTGCAGGGCCGCAGGCCCGGCCAGCCGTCCACCATGCGCTACGGGGACAGGACACTCCCGCTGTTCGAGGTGGGGGTCGTCGACGAGGCCGTGGGCATGATGGGCCTGCGGATCGGCCAGACCAAGGTGATCGGCTACCCCGTCTCCGCCGCGTTGCGGATCGTCGGCGTCTTCAAGGCGAAGGACCCGGCCGACCGTGCCTGGAGCCACGACATCGACATCCTGCACGTCACGCGGGTGGTGTCGGAGGACGCTCCGGACCGGTTCCACACCACGGCGCTGGTGTCCGACGACGGGCTGGCCACGCTCACCGGCAACGTCCGCGACGTGACCTACCGCTGGGTCCTGCCGCTCGACGGGCGGGCCGCGAGCGCGCTGGACGTGGCGGCCATCGACGCGGCGGTCACCGAGTTCCAGCGGCAACTGGAGGTCGAGGGGACGAGCACCACCAACTACCGCCTGGCCACCGGGCTGCCCCAGCTGCTCGGCGACTTCATGGCCGCGCTGTCGGCCGCGCGGACCATCATGTACCTGGTGCTCGGCGGGCTGCTCGCGGTCGCGCTCGGCGTGATCGTGCTGGGCGTGCGGCTGCTGACCGACCGGATGGATCAGGCGCTGGCGCTGGCGCGGGCGCGCGGCGGGTCGTTGTGGCAGGTGGCGGGGGCCGGGGGAGCGCTGACCGTGCTCGTGGTGGGGCCCGCCGCCCTGGCCGGGTACGCGTTGTCCTTCCTCATGCCGGGGCCCGTGCTGCCGATCGTGCACCTCGGACCGGCGGTCGTGGTCGTCACCGCCGTGGGCTTCGCCGTGGCGCGGCTGGTGCTCGCGCATCGCACGCCGCTGCACGAGAGCCGCGACGACGTGGTCGCCACCCGGCCGTCCGCCCGGCGGGTGACCCTGGACGTGCTGGTCGTCGTGGTCGCGCTGGCCGGGGCCTATCTGCTGCGGGCCCGCGGGTCGGCCGGGTCCGCGGAGCAGGATCCGTTCCTGCTGCTGATCCCGATCGCGCTGACGGTCGCGGCGGCGCTCATCACCGTGCGCTGCTACCCCTACCCGTTGCGGCTGCTCGTCCGGCTGACCGCGCGCGGCCGGGCGGCCGTGCCGTTCCTGGGGCTGACCAGGGCGGCCAGGGCGCGCTCCGCCAGCGCGCTGCCGGTGCTGATCCTGCTGCCCGCGCTGAGCGTGTCGGTGTTCGCCGCGGTGATCTCCGACGGGATCGCCGCCACGCAGCGGCTGGCGTCCTGGCAGAAGGTGGGCGCGCCGATCAAGCTGACGTCCGTCGAGGACATCCCGGCCGAGGCCATCCAGCGGGTACGCGAGGCCGCCGGGGTCGAGCAGGTGGCGCTCGCGCTGACGGGCCGGACGCAGATCGGGGCCACCGGGGAGCGGCCCTCCGCCCTCGCCGTGGACCTGGCGCAGTGGCGGCAGGTCCTCGGTGACGCGCCCGTCGACCTCCCCACACTGTCCGGGGGCACGTCCGCGCTGCTCTCGCCCGCGCTGGGCGACCGGGGGACCTTCGAGATCATGTGGCTCTCGCCGATGAGGCTGACCACCCAGGGGGTGATCGACTCCATTCCCGGGTTCTCCACCAGCGGGCAGTTCCTCCTCGTGCCGCGCGAGGCGCTGCCCTGGCCCGCGGCGAACACGCTGCTCATCAAGGGCGACATCGCGCCCGCCGAGCTGGCGCGGCTCGTCCCGTCGGCCACGGTGGAGACCCAGGAGCAGGTGCTGGCCGCCATCCAGGCCGATCCGCTCACCGGCACGGTCCGCTCGACCCTGCTCGTGGTGACGGTGGCGCTGGGGGCGTACGCGCTGGTCGCGATCGTCCTGTCACTGGTCGTCGGGGCGCCCGGCCGGGTCAGGGCGGTGTCGCTGCTGCGGACGCTCGGGCTGTCCGACCGGCAGGCCCGGCGGCTGACCGTGCTGGAGTTGCTGCCCCTGGTCCTCGTCACGGCACTGGTGGGCCTCGCGCTGGGCCTGGGACTGCCGGCCGCGCTCGGGCCCGGCGTGGACATGTCCTCCTACGCCGGCGGCCTGCCCGTCGGCGACTACACGCCCGGCCTGCTCACGCCCGTGGTGCTGGCGGGCGGGCTGGCCGTCTGCGCCGTACTCGGCGCGTACGCGCACACCGCCGTCGGCCGGCGGCGCAACCTGGGCGCCGTCCTGCGCGTGGGCGACCTGCCGTGAACGTGCCGATCGCGGCGTCCGCGTGTGCGGACCGGGTCACGGGGTCGCGTCGCGGGGTGCGGAAAATCTCTCCAGCAGGATCGCGAAACCTGTCACAAAATGCGGTGCTGTCCCCGTCTTTCTGGTGAAGGACCCGAAAGGAGACGGGGCAATGAGGAAGCACATCCTGATCGTCGGTGGCGGATATGTCGGCATGTACAGCGCCATGAGGCTGCGTAAGCTGATCCGTTCCGGCGAGGTGGCCGTCACGGTGGTGGACCCGCGCGGCTACATGACCTACCAGCCGTTCCTCGCCGAGGCGGTCGGCGGCTCCATCGAGCCGCGCCACGTGGCCGCCCCGCTCGGACAGGTGCTCAAGGGCGTGCGGGTGCTGACGGGGCGGGTCACGCGGGTGGACCACGGGGCGCGCAGCGCCGAGTTCCAGCCGGTCCAGGGGCCGGCCAGGACGCTCCCGTACGACATCCTCGTCATGGCGGCCGGTTCGATCACCCGCACGTTGCCCATCCCGGGGCTGGCCGAGCACGCGGTCGGCTTCAAGACCATCGGGGAGGCCGTGCACCTGCGCAACCACGTGCTGGCCCAGCTCGCCGCGGCCGAATCCACCGACGACGAGCAGGTGCGGCGCAGGGCGCTGACGTTCGTGGTGGTCGGGGGCGGGTTCTCCGGCGTCGAGGCGCTGGCCGAGATGCAGGGGCTGGCCGACGCGGCCCTGCGCTACCACGAGGGGATCAGGGCCGCCGACCTGAGCTGGACCCTGGTCGAGGCCACCGACCACATCCTGCCCGAACTGCACGAGGACCTCGGCCGCTGGACCGTGGACGCGCTGCGCAAGCGCGCCGTGGACGTGCGGCTCGGCACCCGGCTGACCTCGGCGGCCGGCGGGGTGGCGGTGCTCTCGGACGGGACCGAACTCGACGCCGGCACGCTGGTGTGGGCCGCGGGCGGGCGGCCGAGCCCGCTCGCCGCGGCCAGCGGGCTGCCGGTGGACCGCACCGGGCGGATCACCGCGACCGAGTACCTGACGGTGGCGGGTGTCGCGGACGCGTTCGCGGCCGGTGACGGCGCCGCCGTGCCGGACCTGACCCGGCCGGGGGAGTTCACGGCGCCCAACGCCCAGCACGCGGTACGGCAGGGCAAGCTGCTGGGCCGCAACCTGGTCGCGTACGTACGGGGCAGGCGGCTCAAGCCGTACCGGCACGCCTACCTCGGCTCGGTCGCCGGTCTCGGGCACCACCAGGGGGTCGCCCAGGTGTACCGGATCAAGCTCACCGGGTTCCTCGGGTGGCTGGCGCACCGGACGTACCACCTGGGCTGGGTGCCGACCGCCAGGCACAAGGCGGCGGTGCTGGCCGACTGGCTGCTGGCGTCGTTGTTCCGGCGTGAGACCGTGCGGCTGGAGGCCGTCGAGCACGCGGACGAGGACTTCCGCCAGGCCATCGCCGTCGAGCGGGACGCCCGGGACGCCCACGTGGCCTCGATCGGCGGGCGGGACGCGCGCCGGGTCCCGGCGGCGTGATCCTCAGGCGTCCTCGGAGAGGGAGCCGAGGAGGGGCTTGCCGGTCCACTCGTAGGTGACGTACACGACGCCCGAGCCGGTGGTCCGGCTCCCGGTCAGCTTCAGCCCGGCCGCGGCCGTGCCCTCGGCGAACAGCCGCTTGCCCTGGCCCAGCACGACGGGGGAGATCACCAGCCGGTACTCGTCGACCAGTTCCGCCTGCTGCAGGGTGTGGATCAGGTTGCTGCTGCCCTGGGTGATGATCTCGCCGTCGGTGCGCTTCTTGAGCTCGGCGACCGTGTCGGCGGCCTCGCCGACCAGCACCTCGGTGTTGCGCCAGGTGGCCGTCATGGG
>NZ_FNDJ01000048.1 GCF_900099965.1 Nonomuraea jiangxiensis
GCTGCAGCCCCCGCACCGTGCCGGGAGCGGCCCCGGTGTCGGCGCCGATGACGATCGAGCAGGCCGACCCGGGCGGGGTGAGCTGCACCACCCGCACATCGCCGCTGATCTGGGTGTCGTGGTCGGCCACGAAACCGAGCTGCTCGCTGTAGAAGTGCTTCGCCTTCTCCACGTCGGCCACCGCGACCGGCACCACTTCGAGCTTGTAGTCCATGATCCGGGTCCCTTTCACGCGCCTTGTGTTGTCAACGCGTCGATCGGCCCGCCCCGGATTCGACAGCCGGAGCAGACGAATCACCGGCAGGGTCCGCCAGACCGAGAGCGGCCCGCATCTCCTCAGCCGTCATCGACTCCCGCCGCGCAAGGACCGCTCGCAGTTCGGGAGCCACCCGCACGCGCCCTGATCCGGTCTCGACGTACAGCCCCGCCGAGATGAGCCGCCGGTACGCCGTGTCGTAGTCGTCCAGGCCGGTCAGCCGGCACACCTGGCTCGGCGGCGGCAGCAGTAGGGGGCGGCGTAACCGGCCAACCAGGACAGGTACATGCGCACCCGGGAGCGGTCTCGGCCGACAGCGGCGCGCTCCAGCGCCGCGGCGTACTCGCCGAGGACGCCGTCGTAGGCGGGCGGCAGCAGGGTGGGGCTGGCGCCCGGGCGGCGCTTCGTAATCTCGGAAGCGGATCCGGGCTTGTGCACGGACTCAGATCGCGCGATCTCGGAAGTACGGGACCGCCCGGCGCGGACAAGAAAGCGTCGGGGGGCGACGACCAGTGTGGCCCACGTCAGCAGGGCTCGGGCGAAGCACGACGGAACGCAAACGTACGCTGAGTGACCGGCTCCGGAAGTCCTTCGGGTTGACGTGAGGTCAGGTGGAGGCCGCATTGGGGAGGGTTTCGGCCGTGGTGGGGCGGGCGTCACTGGCTAATAAGGAAGGAACCGCGATCCTGCGGTTCTCGTGACCGGCTCCGATCAGCGTAGACTGCATCACGCAGACCTGACCTGGTCGGAGCCGGCTCCTGAGACGGCAGGGCCGTCAGGCGAGGTCGAGCACCGCCTTGCCGTGCAGACGGCGTTCCATCAGAGCGTTCACCGCTTCGGACACGTCGTTCCAGTTGCCGCGCCAAGTGATCTCGGGGCTCAGCACACCGTCCGCGACCTGCTGGGCCAGCCAGGCCAGGTCCCGGTCCAGCCTGTCGCAGAACAGCAGCATGAACGTGACGATCGAGCGATCGTCCCGTCCTGGCCCGCTGAACAGGGCGCCGAACGGGAAGCTCTCGCCATCACCGGTGGAGTGCCCGACGGCCACCAGCGTGCCTCCCTCGCCGAGCTGATCGAATGCTTCCACGAGTTGCGGGCCGCCCACCATGTCGAGCACGCCGTCGAGCCCGCCGCCGGCGTGCGCAGGACCAGCGACCACCTCGTGGGCGCCCAGAGCGCGCAACGCCTTGCCATGCTTGGCGGGGTCGCCGGTGGAGGCGATCACATGTGCGCCGCCGAGCCGGGCGAGTTGGACGGCGTAGCGGCCGACGCCTCCGGTGGCGCCGGTCACGAGGATCCTGCGCCCCAGGACAGGCCCGATCCGGTGGAGCGCGCGCAGGGCGGTGCCGGCCGCGACCGGGATGGTGCTGATCGCGCCCGGCTCCGCGTGCTCGGGCACCACGCCGATCCAGTCGGTACGCACGGCGCGGGTCTCGGCCCAGCCGCCGCTCTCCTCCAGGGTTACGACGGGCGTGCCCACGGCCGGCCCTGACCCGTCCGCCGCCGCCTGGACCACGACTCCGGCGGCGTCCCAGCCGAGCACCGTCCCCTCCGCGGCCGTCTCGATGCCGTGTTTGACCTCGCCGTAGTTGAGCGAGGTGGCCGTGACCCGGACCAGCGCCTGGTTGGGGGCGGGCACGGGCTCGGGCACTTCCCCCACCCGCAGGCCACCGGGGACGGAACGATCAACGATCAGGGCGCGCATGGCGATCCTCTCCTCAGACATCAACCCAAAATGCCACTTAGGAGCATAAGCCTCTAGAAGGCATCTGCGTTCCCGTTACACTGAGAGCGATGACTGCCGACATCTCCCCCGCCTCCGCGCCGGGAACACTCTCGCTGCGCGAGCGTAAGAAGCTCAAGACCAGGGCCGCGCTGGTCGATACGGCCCTTGTGCTCTTCACCGAGCGCGGCTTCGACAGGGTGACCCTCGACGAGTTGTGCGAAGCCGTCGAGGTCTCCAAGCGCACCTTCTTCCGGAACTTCGCCGGCAAGGAGCAGGTTGCCTCCGCTCCGCTGGAGGCGCTGTGGAACGGCCTGCGGGACGACGTCGAGCACCTGTCGTTCGGCCGCGCGCCCGTCCTGGAGGTGTTGCAGGAGGCGTTGCTCGTGGCGCTCGCGCGCATGGACGATGGCGGCCCCTGGGTGACCCGCGTACGGCGGAGCCGGGAACTGGCCGAGCGCACGCCGTCGATCGCCGCGTACGGGCTTCAGTACTGCGAGGTCACCAGCGCCGCCATCGAGGCGACCTTGCAGCGCAGGCTGGGCCTGGACCCTGCCGACCCACGGCCGAGGCTGGCACTGGACCTGGTGGTCGCGTCATTCCACGTCGCGCTGCGGGCCTGGACAGCCAAACCCGGCGCTCCTACCCACGCGGCTCTCACGGCCGAACTGCGGTCGGTCTTCGCGGTCCTCCCCGGTGCACTCACCTTCAGCATGGCCTGACAAGCGGGTGCAACGCGAAATCCGCGATAGGGGGCGGCTCACCGTAGCTGAAGGGAGGTTCAGGCCAGATCCCCTGGCCGGCGGCGAGACCCCCGACTCTCGTAGTCCCGCCGCCCCAATGAGAGCCCAACCTCGGCCCCGCGTGCTGCGACCGAGCATGCGGCACAGATCTACGCGCCGCAGTCTCCCTCGCCAAGGCGCAAGTGGACTTCCATGTCCTCCAGCCGAAGCGGCGTACGTTGTCCTACTGGTAAGGGGACATGATGGCCACGTCGGCGCGATGCACCGCCTCGCCCTCGCTGCGTAGCTGGTTGAACACCAGGGACACGTCCAGCGTGGTCTGGTACATGACCAGGTAACGCGGAAACCCAGGCCCTCACACTTCCCACCGGGTGTGTCCGACAAGGTCACCCACCGGACTCGCGTTGGCTGACCCCTCGTCGGCCTGTCCCGGCGGCACGGGGTAGACCACGATCCTCACAGGGGTCCACCACGACGGTGAGGGTGCGCGCCGTCGTCGAAGGAAAGAGCAGGAGCGCCTGATCCCAGTCGACATCGGCGGTGCGATCGTTATCTAGGGTTGCCAAGCAAAATAGCTGGTCAGCCGCTTGAATGGCTGTCAGGCACGTCAGGCAAGTGGATGGCGCTGACGTCAGGTGTGGTGGGCCATCTTGATGGCTGAGATCAGCCTGCCGCCGGCGTACTACCCCGCCGTCCTTCCCAGCCGCCGAAGGTCGGCAGCAGCTCCTCCAGCTCCGTCATGGCGTGGGTGGTGTTGATGCGGATGCAGCCCCCGCGTGGAGACTGCTTGGACACTGTTGGGACGGACCCGCACCGGAGGTTGTGGTGCTCGCAGACGTGGACGCCGACGCGTTCCCGCCCGGTCACTCGGGCCTGATGGCCAGCACGGCGTCGGAGACCGCTCGGAGGGTGGCGATGGGGTCGTCGCCGAG
The DNA here is from genome assembly GCF_900099965.1 of Nonomuraea jiangxiensis. Classification (GTDB taxonomy): domain Bacteria; phylum Actinomycetota; class Actinomycetes; order Streptosporangiales; family Streptosporangiaceae; genus Nonomuraea; species Nonomuraea jiangxiensis. Next base: position 3,655 of record NZ_FNDJ01000048.1, read on the forward strand.
GGGATAGACGCCGACGTGGTCCGCGCCGGCATCGAGGTGCGCGGTCAGGCCGCGCGCGAGGTCGGCCGGGTCGCCGTAGGCAAGCAGTGCGTCGATGACGCGGTCGCTCCCGGTGCCGGAGAGGTCCTCGTCGGTGAAGCCCAGCCGCCGAAGGTTGCTCGCGTAGTTGGTGACCTGCAACGCCTTCCCGGGTGGTGCGGCCCGGGCGACGGCGCGGGCCCGCTCGACGTCGGGCTCCGCAAGCGCGAAGTGGCCGGGAAGTAGCAGCTTGCCCGCACCCAGGACCTCCCTCGCCCGCCGGGTGTGCTCGGGCGTGACCATGCAGGGGATGGCACCCGCGGTGCGGTCGCGGGCCAACCGCATCATTCTCGGACCGAGGGCGGCCAGCACCACCCGCTCGGCCGGGACGCCGCCCAGCGCCAGTTGGTCCAGGTAGGACACCAGGGTGTCATATGGCGACGCCCACTCGGCGTGGACCTCGCGGTGCCCGACCCCGACGCCGAGAAGGAACCGGCTGGGGTGCCTGGCGACGATTCGGTGGTAGGAGGCGGCGACGGTCTCGGCATCGGCGGTCCACACGTTGACCACGCTCGTGCCGACCACCAGCCGGGTGGTGGCGTCGAGGAGCTTCTCCGCGAAGGCGAGGTCGGCCGGTGGCGATGCGTCCAGCCAAAGCGTGCCATAGCCGGCCCGCTCGACCTCCATCGCGCTCTGCGGGCTCACCTCATGCTCGCGTAGGTGGGCGCCGAGCAGACCCAGATCGATATCCATGATCCGATCCCAGCACCACGCCCATTCGGAACCAGGACCAGTTCCGACGCGCTCGATAACCTGGAGGCATCGTCGCAGAACAGGGGGCTCGGTGGAACTGCGGTCACTGCGCTACTTCGTTGCGGTCGCCGACGAACTGCACTTCGGGCGGGCCGCCGAGCGGCTGCACATCGCCCAGCCCGCGGTCAGCAGGCGGATCGCCCAACTGGAACGGGAGCTGGGAGTCCGGCTGCTGGACCGTTCACCGCGCCGGGTTCGGCTCACTGCTGCGGGAAACCGGGTGCTCGCCGCGGCGCGTGATGCGCTGGCGGCCGCGGATCGGGTCCAGGTCGCCGCCGGTGCGCCGGCGGGCACCATGCGCATCGGTACCGCCGCCGGGTTCACCGCTCGCCTGGAACGCGGGATCGACGCGCTGCGCGAGCACTCCTCGGCGCTCGGCGTCGACGTCGTGCTGGTCGACCTTCCACTGGCGGCTCGTCTGGACACCGTGCGACGGGGGGAGATCGATCTGGCACTGGCCCGGGGGGTGCGTTCGGCACCCGGGCTGCTGCCGACGTGGGTGGAGCCGCTGTTCGCGGTCGTGTCCGTGCAGCACCTCGCCGCCGGTCGCTCGACAGTCGACCTGGCCGATCTCGCCGTCGGCGAACTGCGGATCCCGTCGCGGGACCACGGCCTGTTCCTGCCGGAAGCCTTGAAAGCCGCGATACGGAAGGCCGGGGCCGAAACTCGGGTCGGCCGCCTTGCCGGGACGGTCCAGGACACGATCGTCGAGGTCGGTTTCAATCCGCGTAGCTGGACCGTGCTGCCAGGCGACCAGGTCGCGGAGATCCGCTCCACCCGGGTGCGGGCAATCCCGTTCACCCCGCAGACCACGATCACCGGCAGCGTCGTGGTACCGGTCGACCTCCCGCACACCTGCGTCGCTGCCCACCAGGCAGCCTTCGGAGATTGACCCGTCCACAGCAAGATGCGAACCCGGGCTGGTTCGATCGTTATCTTGGGTTCTTGGCCCCTTCTCGCAGGTCAAAGCGAGATGATCTTGTCGGGCACGTAAGGCATGCTACTGAACCGGGCAGCGTGCCAGCTGGGCCGTCGTGGTGTACTTGTCGAATGCGGAGTCATCATGGAGGCGGTGTGACCTGGCGGGCGATGCGCTGGCACGGGGAACACGAGTTTCCTCGACGCGCTGTGTACTCCGGCTGGCTACGGCGACGACGGGCCGCGCTGGATCCGCGGCGGCATCGGCTGTTGCTCGACGCCGGCTCCACGCTCGTTGAACTGGCCATGTTCGCGTCCCTGCTCGACCAGCGGGTGCCGGACCGGCCTGGCGGACGGCCGGCGCCGAGTCGCTGTGCGACGACGCTACGCGTCACCCGCGTGCACCTCGCCGGTCGCCTCATCGGAGACGTCACCGCGCTTAGCGACCGCATTGTCGCGCTGGTTGGCGACTCGAAAGCGCTCGCATGACCACGGACCGGCGGGTCCGGCGGACGCGATCGCTGCTGCGCCAGGCGGCCATCGAGGTCATCCGTGAGAAGGGCTTTCGTGCAGCCCGGGTACGCGACATCACCGAGCGGGCAGACGTCAACCGAGCCACCTTCTATGCGCACTACGCCGACAAGTACGCGTTCGCCGAGGCAATGGTGCGCGATGAGATCCGGCACCGGTTCGCCACCAGGCTCCCGGCTACGCCTGCGCCGCTCGCCGACCTCGTCCACGCCCTGGCGGTGCTGCTGTGGGAGGATTCCAGCCGGGCGGACGGCTGCCGACGGAACATCGACGTTCTGCGCCCGCTGATCCAGCGCGCGGTGCGCACCGAGGTGTCTCGCCTGCTCGTCGAACGGTGCGCGTGCGAGTCGACCGTGACGGCGCACATCGTCGGCTCGACGATCGTTGGCGCGGTTTGTTGGTGGCGGGAGAACGGGTTGCCGGACACCCCACCCAACCAGGCGGCCGACGAGGTGACCCGAGCGGTGTTGTACGGGCTGAGGCCGGCGTCATAGCGACCCGGGTACTTCTGCGGTCATGAGCTGCCCGCCTGCGGGCGGCGTACAGGATGCCGCTGAACGCCGCCACCTCGCGGTTCCGTGCACATCATGCCCGTTCACCAGCGGGCTCACCATTGAAGCTCCTCCCCGACCGGTGGGCGGCCCGCCCGTGGGCCGTCGAGGAACAGCGCCGCAGCCTGGCTCTGCAGCTGGAATGGGAAGTCAGTGACGACCCGCTGCTTCCACGGTCGGCTGACGATGGCGTGCGTCATCCGGCGCGCGCCACGCGGACGTCGCATGATCATGTCAGCGAGCTCCCATGCCCGGTCCACCAGGCGCTCGCGCGGCACGATCTCCGTCACCATGCCGTACTCGAGTGCCTGCCGCGCATCCACCGCCTGGCCGGTGTAGACATGGTACGCAGCTCGCTTGGTGCCCATCAGTTCCTGGAACGTGAGACTTTGCCCGTCACCGGGCGCGGTCGACACCAGGAAATGCGGATCGAAGAAGCGTGCGTCCTCGGTGCAGATCGTGATGTCACAGGCGAGCGCGATCTCGGTATGCGGTCCGGGCCCGTTGACCGCGGCGATCGTCGGGACGTCGATGCCGAAGACGAAGTTCTGCAGCAGCTTCGCCGCGTCCTCGTACATCTTGGCAATGTCGTCAACCGTCCGATCGACATGCCCGTCGGCGCTGCGCCGCGCGTCCAGCCAGTGGTCGCCGGTACCCGTGAGGATGAGCACCTCGTTCTCCGGGTCGTTACCGACCTCCAGCCATGCCTGCCCCCAGGCGTTGTGACCGGCAAACGTCTGGACGTACGAGTCGCCGTCGGTGTGCATGCGGAGCTCGAGGATGCCGTCGCGGCGGCGCATCACGAAGAAGTCGCGGTACTTCTCCGCGTACTCGGCGAAGTCGGGTCGGCTGACAAGGCCCGCCCATCTGGCTGTGTTCAACTGATCGGTCATGCGATCATGATCCTCGCGTGCCACAGCCGGCTCAATCCTCAAAAACCAGCCCGTGACGGATACCCGACAAACCACAGAAAACGTCGGATTCGGACCGTACGGAACGCTCATCGGCGATGGCTCACCAGTCAGTAAGTAAGTAAGTACGAGCCCAGCGTCTCTGTCCGGACATTGTCGTGGTGACCGGCCGCAATGAGAATCGATGGCGTAAACAGCGGTCACAGGCACGGGTTTCGGTACATGATCGAAATCATGGATCTTCCCGTACACCTATCGCCCTCCAGCATGTCGGCTAGTGAACCGGCATGAGCGCTGCCCCCGACCGCACCGTGGGTGTGCTGCTGACGTCGCAGGCGTTACGCGGTCTCGGGTACGGCGTGGCCGCCGTCCAACTCGGCGCTCTCATGGGCAGCGATGGGCTGTCGGCCACCGAGGTCGGTCTGGTGCTGGCGGCAATTCTGGTCGGCAGCTTCCTCGCCAGTCTGGTCCTGGCGCGGTGGGGCGACCGCCTCGGCCGCCGCCGTGCCTACGCGGGCCTGTACGCCGCCCTGTTCCTGTGCGGCCTGGTCATCGCCACCGGCCTGCCCTGGTGGCTGCTGGCCGTGGCCGCCTTCAGCGGAGCGATGTCAGTCGAGGTCATCGAGTCCGGGCCGTTTACCACGCTGGAACAGGTCATGCTGGCCGACACCGGCCGCCCCCACAAGCAGATCGTGCGGGGATTCGGCCTCTACAACGCGATCGCCGCCGTCGCCGGGACGCTCGGCGCGCTCCTGGGGAGCCTGCCCGCCGACCGGGGACTGCTCGGCGGCATCCTGGCTGGCACAGCCGCCGGCGGAATGCTTCTCACCCTCCGGCTGCCCGCCACCCTCGAAGCTCCGGCACCGGCCCTGGCACCCGGACTACCGCAATCGCGCATATTGGCCCGCTCCCGCGGCCCGGTGGCCCGCCTGGCGGGCCTGTTCGCCACCGACAGCCTTGCCGGCGGGTTCGTCATCCAGGCCTACGTCGGCTACTGGCTCGCCGTCCGCTTCGAGGCCACCACCCACACGATCGGGATCACCTTCGCCGTGGCCGGGATCCTCCAGACCTCCTCGCTGCTGGCCGCACCACGGGTGGCCAACCGGATCGGGCTGCTGCCCACGATGGTGTTCACCCACCTGCCCGCCAACGTCATGCTGGCCGCAGTACCGTTTGCCCCCTCCCTCCCGCTGGCGATCGCCCTCCTGCTCGGGCGTGCCTGCCTGTCGTCTATGGATGTGCCGGCCCGGCAGGCGTATGTGATGGCGATGGTCCCGCCCGAGGAACGCACCGCCGCCGCCGCGATCACCAACACCGCCCGCTACCTCACCAGACCCCTGGGACCGGCGCTGGCAGGCGCGCTGCAATCGGTCAGCCTGGCCGCGCCGTTCCTGCTCGCCGGGGTCACGAAGATCGGCTACGACCTCGCCCTGTGGCGGACCTTCCGCCACAGGCAGCTGCCCACCGATCCCCCGCCCGACCGGGCGCACTGAACCCCTCGATCATCCAAGGACCTCCTCCACCGGGTTCGGTCATCGGAGGAGCTTTCTGCGCCGTCGCAGGCAGCACGAACGCGTGGTGATCGCGAACTCTCTATCGCGTATAACAAGCCACTACCTGCGATAACGCCAGCGCTCTCCTGCGGAACCACTCCTCCGGGGAGCCGCTGGTCGCCCGGGCTTATCTGCGACAGTCAGGCACATCGCGTGATCTTGCTTGAGGTTCCATGATGGCCGGTATGCGCAGGCGCCTACCGGTATGGGCCGGGCGTGCGGTCGCGGTGGCGGCCGCCACCGGGCTGGCCCTCTATCTGGTGCGGGTCGGTCTCGACGATGCCGACAAGCTCGCCAGTGTGATCGGCCTGTTCATCGCCTTGGCCGGGCTGGCCACGGCCGGGTACGGGCTGGCACCGTTTCCCTCCGCAAGGGCAAGAACAGGATCGCCCGCAGGCGCCGCCCCTGGCTGAGCGATCGCTTGCCGTCGAGGGCGGCAACCCGGGTATCGCCTCGACCGGAGCGGCGGCGGTCAACCTACAGCTGCACGCCGAAACCTCCGGACACGCCCGCTCCTACCAGGGCGGCCGTGACCAGACCATGTGAGCGGGGTGGCGGCGCCGCTGCGGTTGGTGAACCTGCCCCGGCGCAGGCGCACGTTCGTCGGCCGCGGCGATGAGCTGGCCGAGCTGGAGGCGGCGCTGCGCGGCGGGGGCGAGGTGGTGGTGGTCGCCGTGCACGGCCTGGGCGGGGTCGGCAAGTCCACACTTGCCGCCCACTACGCGCTGATGCAGGCCACGAGCCGAGATGACGAGCGCCTCAACCCGGTGTGGTGGATCACCGCCGACTCCGGCCCGGCGCTCGAGGCGGGCCTGGCGGGTCTGGCAGTGGCGCTGCAACCGGAACTCGCCACGGTCATGCCGTTGGAGGCACTGGCCGCGCGGGCCACGGCCTGGCTGGCCGCGCACGAGGGATGGCTGCTGGTGCTGGACAACGTGGTGGAAGCGGCCGATGTGCGGCCGATGCTGGAGCGGACCCTGACCGGGCAGGTGCTGGTGACCAGCAGGCTGAGCGAGGGTTGGCACGGGCTGGACGCCCGGCTGCTGCAGTTGAAGGTGCTGGACGAGCCGGAGGCGATCGAACTGCTGGCCCGGATCGCCGCTCCGCCCCTTGCGGCTGACGCCGTTCCAGCCCAGGCCGGGCAGGGCCTGACCGAGGACCTGGACGGGGCGGCCGCGTTGGTACGCGAGCTGGGTTTCCTGCCGCTGGCGGTCGAGCAGGCGGGCGCCTACCAGCACCAGACCCGGCTGACCCCGCACGCCTACCTCGGCCTCCTCAAACACCAGCCGGCCGTGATGTACGACCGGGCCGCGCGCGGCGCGAACGCCGAGCGGACCATCGCGCGCATCTGGAGGCTCACCCTGGACCGGCTGGCCGATGTGCCACTGGCTGGACCGGTGCTGCGAGTGCTGGCCTGGTACGGCGCCGAGCCGCTCCCGCGCACCCTGCTGGAGAGCCTGAACGCCGGCATGGCCGAGGTGCAGCACGCGCTGGGCGAGCTGGCCGCCTACAACATGATCACCCTGAACCGCGGCCACTTCCCGAACGAGACCGCCGCCCTGAAGTGTGTGTTCATGGCCCTGATGAGCCTCGATCCCACCGGGCAGGGCCGCAAGAGATGGACCATGCGCTGGAAGGCACCTTTGAACGCCTTCCAGATCGCCTTCGAAGGCCGCCTCACCCCTGCCAACTTCTGAACACTTCAACACCAAGATCAGCCGTTAAGGTGACACTCCCATATGGGTCGTCTACTTGGGGTGCCGTTAACGCGGCTGTCATCAGCCGCTATGTCAGCGACATCGGCCTGCTGCGCGAGCAGTACCCGAGCATGAGCGCCTGGGTCGATCAGATCGCGCAGGTGGCGGGCGAGACCTTCCTGTGGAACACCGGATTCCAGTACGGGGACTGGCTGGACCCGACCGCCCCGCCTGAGCGGCCCTCCGAGGCGCAGATCGACACGGGCCTGGTCGTCACCGCCTACCTGGCCCACTCCGCCGGACTGGTCGCCGAGATCGCAGGCTGCTCGGTCACGTCGACGACGCTGCCCGCTACCGGCGACTGGCCGATCAGGTCAAGGTCGCCTTCGAAACCGCCTATGCGACGCACGACGGCAAGGTGACCAGCGACTCCCAGACCGCCTATGCCCTGGCCCTGCGGTTCGGCCTCCTGCCGGGCACCCGGCGCGGGCCCGCGCCGTCGAGCGCCTGGTGGAACTCGTCCGGGAGAACGGGCACCGCATCGGCACCGGCTTCGTCGGTACCCCGCTCATCTGTACGCTCTCACGGATGCGGGCGCTGTCGACGATGCGCTGTCGACGATGCCTACCGGCTGCTGCTACAGACCGAGTGCCCCTCCTGGCTGTACCCGGTCACCATGGGTGCGACCACGTTCTGGGAGCGCTGGGACAGCATGCTGCCCGACGGCTCCATCAACCCCGGCGAGATGACCTCCTTCAACCACTACGCGCTCGGCGCGATCGCCGACTGGATGCACCGCACCGTCGCCGGCCTGGCCCCGGCAGTCCCCGGGTACCGCCGGTTGCTGGTACGGCCACGCCCGGGCGGAGGCCTCACCCATGCCCGCGCCGGCCTCGCCACTCCCTACGGCCGGGCCGCGGCCGGCTGGAAACGCGATGGTGAGCAACTGACCCTGGTCGTGGTGGTGCCCTCCAACACCACCGCCGCGGTCCACCTGCCCAGCGATCCGGACGAAGCCATCGAGGTGGGCGCGGGACGCCACGTCTTCCACTGCGGGTCCGGTCAGGCGGCCGGGGGATCCGCCATCATGACTTCGAGCACACAGGTCTGACCTTGCATGGGCGACTGCTCGGCTGTTCCCCGACGCGGATCCGGCGGCGGCCTGGGCCGTCTCCCAGCCGGGCCGGCGGGCCGGCGGGCCGGCGTCGGCCCAGACCAGCCGGGGCCAGGTCAGGGCCGGTCGGGGGCGCGTAGGTAGGCGAAGGCGAAGTGGGCGTCGGCCGGTCGTCGCGCGGCGTCGTAACAGTGCACGACGATGCGCAACCTGCCGGGATAGCTGTAGGAGTTCCACGACAGGGCCCGGCACGAACGCGCCTGCGGGCCCACGGCGGTGACGTCGACCAGGTCGGCGGGGTAGGTGTAGGGGTTTCCGACAGCCTGGTAGTTGAGGTCGTACACGCCTGGGGCCGTGCGCGCGATGGTCGGCGACTCGCCGGTGCTGCTCCACGAGTGCCGGGTGTCGATGCTCGGTGCCGCCGGATCACCCGTCGTGCTCGCGTACGCGGCCGGCACGGCGGGATCGTGGTGGGCGCCGACGCCTTCGGTATAGGACAGCAGCCACGGTGTGCCCCGTGGCCGGAAGTCCGCGCCGACGCACTCAACGCCGATCCGCAGGGCCGTACCGGTGTCCTCGACACCCGACGGGCGGCATCGGGCGCGCGCGCTGTTGAGAGCGGTGATCCGCGCGTATCCGGTGGCGTCGTAGGCCGAGCCCGCGGCAGTCACCTCGTAGCGGCCCTCACCGATCACGCGCACCTCCACCGGGCCCGAGGCGGAGTTGAACGTGTCCTCGTTCACCAGCGGCACCGCGTTGCCGAAACCGCCGATCGCTTCGTAACGGGCTTGGAGCTGCGGCCGGGCGCCGGGACTCGGCCCGCTCGCCCAGACGGCGAACGGCAGGTTCTGGGCCGTGCCGGCGCCGTCGAAGCAGGCCACGTCCAGCAGCTTGTCGGCGTCGTTGCGGGTCACGGAGTCGAGCTGGCACCAGGCGGCGTCGGTGTAACCCCAGGAGACGCCCGCGCCCGCGTGCGCGACGCCCGGAGTCGCCCCCAGGCCGGGCATCGTCACGGTGTAGCGGCCGGTTGCCGTACGGACCATGGTGGCGTGCCTGGCCGCTTGCGCCGGATCGTCGCCGCGCCTCCAGGTGCCCCATTGCCAGGACGGGTCGAGCGTGACCTCCTCGCCGACCGGCGCCTGGTACTGGAGGGCGCGCGTGGAGGCGTACCCCCAGCTCGCCGCCGGCGGCGCGACGACCCGGACGGTGACGTCGCACCGGGACGTGTACTGCGGGTCGGCGAGCCAGGTGGCCTGCGGCCACAGCCGGTAGGCGCCGGGTACGGCGTTCGCCGGGGTGGTGATGAGCAGCCGGCCCACGGTGGTCGCCTTGGCGTCCAGGTCGGCGGTGCTCCCGCTCCATGACCAGCCGGGCTCGAGCTGCCCGGCCAGGCCCAGGCCCACGGCGCCGGCCTGCTCGCCGGTGTTCTGTAAGGGAAGTCGCAGGGCGACGGTCTGTCCGGCGATGACCTGAACGTCGCGCCGCCGGGTCGCGGTGGAGCGGTCGAAGCAGTCCACTGCGGCGCCCGGGCCCGGCACGTCGAAGTAGGCCGTCGTCACCGGCCCGGCTTCCTGAACCATCCGGACCGCGACGTTGCTGGGCGTGCCGTCGCGTCAGGGGCCGGTCATCTCCCGCTGCGGCGTGTTGGGGTCGCTCGCGTCCCAGGCGTGGTAGGTGCACGAGTAGTCCGGGCACGGGCCCTGCAGCTTGATCGGATAGGCGTCGGGTGCGTTGTTGTAGTACTGGCTTTCGTCGACGCGCCACACGGCCAGGCCGTTGTCCTGCACGTCGGCGTCGTAGGTGCCGAGGCGCCGCCACCGGTTCTCGATCAGGAGGTAGTCGTCGGTGCCGCGGTCGGGGTCGTACAGCAGGAACGCGGTGTTTCCGGTGTCCCAGGCGGGGACGCTGTAGTAGCCGTCCCGCGTCACGATCGTCGGTTTCGCCCAGCCCAGGTGCGTCTTGTGCCAGGAGCCGAGTTCCACGTACCACTCGTTCTCGGAGCAGGTGTTCCCCATGACGTCGAAGCCGTGGATGGGATATCCGTGGAAGTCCCGGTACAGGCCGAAGGCGGCATGCACCATTTCGTGGTCGAGAGTGATCTGGTTGACCGCGCTGTTGGCCCAGATGTTGGTCCGCCCGTTGAGGTCCATCCCGTCGAGCGCGGGCCCCGGGAAGACATCGCGGGAGGCGCCGCATTCTCCGGTGTACCCGCCGGTGTCGGAGGGCACCGCCTGCAGGATCACGATCACCACCTCGTCCTGGCCGAGCCGGCGGTCGCCGTTGCGGTCGAAGGCCGAGTAGTCCACCAGGGGGTCGGCCACGTTCACGCCGTGGCGCATCATCTGCTCGTCGGTGAGTTCGTTCCATTGCGCCAGGGTGAGCCCGTAGTCGACGGTGACGATCCCGTCGTCATGAACGCCGGAGCTCTCGCGGGCGCGGGTGAAGTCCACCCGGCCGCCGGAGCTCTGCACGAAGTAGTCGCGTACGCTTGGGTAGCCCCCGAAGTACCGCCGCCCGATCCAGGCGTCGTCCTTGGCCGCGGGCCACGGCACGTCGGTGAAGCCGCCGCGGATGATCAGGATGGGGCGGCTGGTGGCCGCGTTGACCGGCTGGTACCACGGATAGTGCGGCGTGTGCGGATGGGCGAAGTCCGGCAGCGGGTCGGGATAGTCCATCGCGGCCACCAGGCCCACGATCAGCGTCATGATCACCGATGCCACGAACTTCCTGGCGAGCGGGTACGACATGGCCTACTCCTCCGAGGTCCAGCGCCAGACGGTGTAGGAGATCCTGAGCGGGGCGTCTCCGGTCGGAATGGCGGCGAACCGGATCGCGACGAGGTTGCCCTCGGAAGTGCGGGCGCAGGCCCAGTCGCCGGCCGCCATCTTGCCGACCTCTACCTGGTCGTAGTCCCGGGCGATCAGGGCCTGCGCGCAATCGTCGGGGCCCGGGCGCGCGTCAACGGGGGTGATCGGATACTTGCCGCCGCCGGCCGTCCATAACGAGCGGTACGGGCTGACGTACCACAAGTCGCTGGCCGCCGGGTCGATCGTGCCGGCGCGGCCCGATTCGACATCGAGGTAGTCCTGGTCGCGCAGGGACGCCTCGGCCTCGCGGATCTTCTCCCCGGCCTTCCGCGAGGCCACGGGCGACGGTGAGGTCCCGGTCGAAGGTGAGGTCCCGGTCGATGGAGGAGTCCCGGTCGATGGTGACGCCGTGGGCGGAGTGACGGGTGCGGTGGTGGCTCCGGGCGTGCCGAGGGACGAGCCCGGCACGGTGACGGCGTCCACGGGAACGGGCCGAGGGCCCTCGGAGACCGCGTCGGCGTAGTACCGCTGAGTCATCGCGCCGGTCAGCCCAGCCCCGACGGCAATCAGCGCGAGCATCACCATGACCCGCACGTTGACGGGCCGCCCGTAGAGCTGGATCATCCCCAGCAGCCCGGTGAGCACCGACAGCAGGCCCGCGACCAGCACCCCGTGCCGCGACTCGGTGGTGAGCAACTGCGCGACGGCCGCCACGTCGGCGACCGACCCGAGCCCCGCCAGTGCGGTGGCCCGGCGGACGGCCCCGCGGCCGGACTCGTCGTCCTGGTCCGCTGAGGCGTGCGACCGCCGCTCCGTGGTGTCCACCCACCGACCTCCGTACGCCGAAATCCGTGTCCGTTTACGGCGGACCACAGCGTCCCAGGAAATCAGCCGAATCGGATATACGAAGAAGTTCGTAGTGCCTTTTCGCCGCCATTCAGCATTCCTGTGCAGAACCTCGTTCGATCCTGCACACTGCGGTTATGACGGCCTTGTCGGGACACGACGCCAAACGCCTCCACGACCTGGCGATGGCGATCCTCACCGAGCGCGAGCCGGTGCGGGTGTGGCCGCTGCTCATGGAGCGGCTGACCGCCGACCTGCCCGTGGACCTGGCCGTTCTCATCGACCTGGACTGGCGGGCCGGCACTGGTCACGCCCAGACCGGTTCACCCGACTGGCTGCACGAGGCGCCGCTGGACGCGCTGATCCACGCCCACATGCGGGCCCACCCACTGCTGCGCCACTACGCCTGCACCGCGGACCGCACTCCGCTGACCCTGGACGAGGTCGCCGACGACCGCTGGTGGAAGAGCGAGGCCTACCACGCGGGCAAGGCGGCCATCGGGATCGACCGTCAGCTGGCGCTGCCGTTGAGCTCCCGCCCCGGACAGATCCGCGGGGTTATCATGAGCCGCAGCGGCCGGCGGTTCACCGATCGGGACCTCGAATACGCCGAACTGGCTCGTTCCCTTCTTGACACGGTGTCCGCGTACGAGAAGGTCGCCTTCGGCATGCCGGAACTCGGTGATCCATCCGAATACGGGATCACCCCCCGCGAAATGGCGGTCCTGGCGCTCCTGGACGAAGGACTGACCGCGCATGCCATCGGAAGCAGGCTCCAGATCGCGGAGAAGACGGTGATCAAGCACAAGGAGAACCTCTACCGCAAACTCCGTGTGCACGATCGCGTCACGGCGCTCAAGAAGGGACGCAGTCTCGGCCTGCTCCCCTCGGTGCCGGACATGGACTGACATGGCGGAGGCGGGGTTTCCAGCTCACCGAGCAGCAGCGCGCGGGACCGGCCGATGACGGCGGCCGGCGGTGACGGGGGGCGCTGGCGGCGGGTGGCGGCACGTACGGCCACGCTGAACCGTCCCCAGAGATAGAGGCGATCGCTCCTCGCTGGCACTAACCGGGAAGGTCGGTGCTGCACTGGAGGGTGGCGCCCCGGCGGTTTTCGCAGGACGGCCGAAAAACATGACACAAGGCGTCGGGTTTCAGAGCGATCATCGGTTCACCGGTCAGTGCCGATGTGAGTGTGGGCCGGGGCCTCACAGATATAGACAAGGACCTCAATGCGCGAAACCCCCGAGGAGCTCAAGGAACTTCAGGCTCTCCTCGAAGCCTCCCTTTCCCGCTCTACCTTGCACCTCCGCTCGATCGTCACCGAGAACACCCTGACCGCGGAGCAGCTCACCCGGATCCTGACCGGAATGTGCACCCTCGCCCTGTCTACCGTGACGGCGAAGGGCGAGCCGCGGATCAGCGGTGTGGACGGGCACTTCCTGCACGGCAAGTGGCACTTCGGCACGGCGCGCGGCGCCGCCAAGGCCCGCCACCTGGCCGCCCGCCCCGCCGTCAGCGCCGCGCACATGCGCGGTGAGGACCTGGGCGTGTTCACCCACGGCACGGTGGAGATCCTCAACCCTGAGGACAGCGAACCGGCCGAGGACTGGCCGGACCTGCTCGCCTACTTCAAGGATTTCTACGGCGACTTCTCCGACTGGGACAACGACGTGGTCTACTACCGGCTGCATCCGCACTGGATGACCGCCTACGCCCCCGGCGTCGACAAGCTCACTTCGGTGCTGCGGTCCTGATCTGCAGCACGGGCCGCATCGAAACCGGCCACGTGCTGAGGCGTCTGGTGCAGTGAAGCGCCCGGCTTCGGTGGAGACTTGATCTCTTGAGAGGATCGAGTCCATGCCGGGCAAGTCCGGGGGCGAGTAACGCGGGGACAGCCATTGGCGGTGAGATGGATCATGGTGCGGATCGTCACCGCTGGCCTGCGGAAACACCAAAGAGTGCATTATCGCGTCGGGCTATCCCACCATGTCCGGGGCCGAGAAGCTGACTCAACACGGTTGATCGTGCATCGCACTGACCTGGTCGAATAGCCCGTACCGCCAATGGGTGTCCCCGTGTTCCCCGACCCCGTTCACGGACGAGGGACTGCGGGCTGCGCTGCTGAGGCGTTGCCGGACGTTGAAGATCGAGCCGTCGGGGCGGGTGGATCGGATCGTGGGCGCGGGCCGGGCGCGGTTCGAGCGGGAGTTCTGCCTGCTTATCTGCACCTTCCAATGGTTGAACCCTCTGGGGGCATTTCGGGTCTTTCCGCTGGTCAGCGGGTCGTTGTAGAGCGGCGACGCGGAGAACGTCGCAACGCTTACTGCCGCCCTCGTGCGCGGCTTGGATCGATAGAGTTCCGGTATGCCCCATCTGATCGCGCCCACCGTGCAGCTGCATCATGCCTGGCTTGACGCGCATGCCGAATGGGGACCCGGCCTCCACGAAGACGGCTTCGGACTGACGCCGACCGACGAGGTTGACTCGCCTGAAGGGTTCGCGGCCTGGGTAGCGCGGCTGGGCAAGGAGTCGGATCGGGCCACGTGCCGGTGGATCGTCGAGAACGACCAGGTGCTCGGCGGGATCGCGCTGCGGCATGAGTTCACCGACTTCGTGCGGTGGGCCGGTCACATTGGGTTCGGCATCCGGCCGACTGCGCGACGGCGTGGGCTGGCTGCTTGGGCAATGGGCCGGATACTCGACGAAGCGAAGGCACTCGGCATGGATCGGTTGCTGGTTGTCTGTGCGACCCACAACGTCGGCTCGGCGAAGACGATCGAGCGTGCCGGCGGCGTCTTCGAGGAGATCCGGGACACCGAGCATGGCCCCGTGCGACGGTACTGGATCACGATCAGTGAGAAGAGCGCATGACGTATCCGCAGCCAGCCGCTCACGATCGCACGCGCCTTGATGGAGTAGATCTTGCGTGCATCGGAACTTATCTGCGACGTGGGCACGTTGGCTGATCTTCCCAGCATGTTGCCTCGAACGTGTGTCCCGGGGGTTCGGGCCGGAGTCCCAGGCTTCGGCGAACGTGGCAGGTTTCTTCGGGCAGGCCCCACGACTCGCGACCCCAGCCCGGAAGCGGGGGAGCTGGCCGGCCTGGCGGTGTGGTACCCGACGGCCACCTTGCCCCGGCTGGTCCGGTAAGGCGAGCCGCCGGGGCCGCTCGCAGGAGGTCATCGGGCAGGCGTGGGCTTCCACACGGAGGTAGTCGTCGTCACTTACCCCGGAAGCGTTCCGGCCAGTGGGGTTACCAGCTCGGTCTCGACGTGCTCGACGACGGCGCCGCCGCGACTGGCCGCCGTCCCCCGCCGATCGCGTGGCCGCAGGGGCAAGAGGCGCGTTGCCGCGGTAGCGCAGAGCTGGACCGCTGATGCTCTTCAGGTTGCGGGCCCTCCCCCGCCCCCTGTGACGGCCCGCAGCGCCTCTGCAAGCCGAGGTTTCTCGGGTCTTCCCGCCGGTACGCCCTGATGGGACACTGCGGACGGCGACCGGCCGATAACCGTCCGGGCCGCCGTCACGCGACCCGGGGAGGGGCCACGATGGCGCCAGAATCACGTCCGGCCACCGACGACCAGCTACGGGGAGCCGTGGGCCAGCCCGCGGGCCAGTGGGCCGACGACACCGATCGAGCGCTGCGGACCAAATGGGACGATCCCAAGAAGCTCGAAGCGATGCTGAAGGGCGTCCCCGCGGGAGAACGACGCACCTGGTGGGTGCAGCAGCTGGTGAGGTACGCAGGCGAGCGCACCGCGACGTTCCATCTGGCGGTGGATGCACGCCGACGCGAACTGGCCGAGCAGATGTTCGCCCTGCTGCAGGCGATGGAGCCCCGGCCGGCCGAGGCCGAGGTTGCCAGACCGACCGCGGAGTTCCGCAGCATGGTCGCGGGTCTGGCCCCGGCCAGCACGGCCGGACGCGACCTGCTCGCGATGGCCGCGGACATCGACGCCGCCCTCACCGAGGTAGTCGACCGCGCACCGACCTTGGACGAATTACGCACCGGCAGGATCGTCCAGCTCACGTCCGCATGCGAGGGGCCGAGGACGGATCTGGCCCACGTGGATCAGATTGTGGCCGGCCTCACAGCGATGGATACGCCCGCCCTCGCGAAGGCGTTCGTCGAACTCGACGTCAACGCGCCGGCCCTTCAAGCGCTTCGGGCTGCCATTCCCGACGAGCGCCACGTCGGCGATCAGGCGGATCAAGCCTTGCGGGGGAAGCTGGATCGCTGGTCAATCTGTCTCCTGTGCACGGGGTTTCGGCAAAGCAGGCCGGAGGCCCATCTGCTGTCCCGGCTCGGGCCGCCCGAACTGCGCCCCTGGCCGCCACCTTCACCCGCACCGCCACCCGGCTACGGCACCTGCTGCACGCCCAGCGCGCGTTCGCCTCCGAAGCCTCCCACCAGCTCAAACCCCGCTGACCGCGCTGCGGCTACGGCTGGAGAACTTCGAGCCCTACCTGCACCCACGCCAGGAAGTTGCAGGTGAGAAGGGGCTTTGGAGTAATCTGGAGGCCCTTTCTCATGTCTCGAAGTCGATGGGAGCCAATCGGGGAGCCATCTCAGTCGGATTCTCTACCCGTGGTGGCTGTCGCCGAAGACGGTGTTCATCGTTTGGGCACCTTTGGTGATCACCGGTCTGAGCTGGTGCCTGTAGACCGTTTCCGTGACGCGGTGCCCGCGTGCCCGACGAGATCGGCGATGGTCTCGATGGGTACGCCCTGGTCACTCATGATGGAGACGAACGAGTGACGCAGTTCGCGGGAACTCCAGGTGGTTCCGGGTCCCGCTCATTTGGTGATCTTGCGGAATGCCCGTCGTACGTTCGAGCCGTTCAACGGGGTGCCGACGCTCGTGCAGAACACCAGTTGATGATCTTGCCAAGCCTCGCCGGCCTTGAGCTCGAGCACGGCATGGCGGGCGTAGTGCTGCCGGAACGCCTGCGCCGCGAGCTTTGGCAGTTCGAGCGTGCGGCGTGACTTGCGGGTTTTGGTGTCCCCGAGGCGGGTCAGGACCCGGGCAGGTCTCGGGCGGCCGTGGCGTTGTGACGCTGGTAGTGGCGTGCCGCCCGGGCGCGGTTGCCGCATGACGGCTTGCACCACTCCTGCCGCCCGTGGCTCTTGACGAAATAGCGTACGCAGCGCGGCGCGTTGCAGGCCCGCAACTGCTCACGCTGCGGGCTGCTCAGGAAATCGATGGCGGCCCGCGCCAAGCCGGCGATCAGCCGGACGTTGGCGTCGCGTTCGGCCGACAAAACTCCCGTACGAGGTGTCCCACCCTCGGGCCAGTCAAGTTGCGGGACGATTGCCTCACGGGCAGCCGCGGCGTTGAGGTGCTTCAGCGCCTGCTCGGCGGGCATCAGCCGATGGGCGTCGGCCCGGCTGGGCGGCGCCGGGCTGACCGCCTGCGCGAACAGCGCCCGCACGGCCCGGCGCAACTCGACGATCTCGCTCCTGAGCTCCTCGCCCATCGTGAGCCCCGCGAGGTCGACGTGGCCGGCCAGCAACTCGGCCTGCTGGTGGATCCAGCGGGTCGCGCTCTGCAATGTCGCCAGGTCGTCGGCGACACCGCCGTTGCCGTCGTGACGGATCGTGCTCGCCAGTTCCAGGGCCGGCCAGCGCTCCACTCGAACCTCCCGGTTGCTTACGTCCCCTCCATTACCTTATGGTCTAACGCTAAATCTTATTTAACCATTAGAGACCCGGTGGGAGATCGGACGATGACGTTGCTGCTGGCCCAGATCAGCGACCTACACCTCGACGGCACCGACAGGGCGACCCGGCGCGCCACCCGGGTCATGGACTATCTGAGGGCCCTGCCCCGCCCGGTCGACGCCCTATTGGTCACCGGTGACATCGCCGATCACGGTGAGGAGGCCGAGTACGAGCAAGCCGCCGAGATCCTGGCCGCCCCCTTCCCGGTGCTCACTTGCCCCGGCAATCACGACGTCCGCCCCGCCTACCGCAAGGCACTGCTACGCCGGCCGCCCGGCCCCGGCCCCGTCAACCAGGTGCACCACATCGCCGGCACCGCCATCCTGATGTGCGACTCCACCATCCCCGGCCATGACGAGGGCCGCCTGGACTCCGAAACCCTCGCCTGGATGCACACCACCCTCGACGGGCTCGCCCCGGACACGCCCGCGCTGATCGCCTTCCACCAGCCGCCCGTCGAACTCCACCACCCGTTGCCCGACTCCGGCCGGCTGCAGGAGCCTGACGCCCTGGCCGCGCTGCTCCACGCCCATCCCCAGGTCGTCGCCGTGCTCACCGGCCACGCTCACACCGCGGCCGCCTCCACCTTTGCCGGCCGCCCCGTGATCGTCGCACCGGCTGTCACCTGGACCCTGCGCCTGCCGTGGGAGGGCGACCAGCCCGCCGACCGCGAGCAACCGCCCGGCCTCGCCTTCCACATCCTGGACGACGACCTCCGCCTCACCACTCACTACCGCGTCGTGCTCCCGGCGTGATCCACCCGTACACGGTCACTGCGTTCCTTCTGGCGATCCTGCCCATCATCGCCACTCCGGGCGCCAGCCTGACCCTGCTGATCCAGCACGTCACGACCGGCGGTCGCCGCCAGGCTCTCCCCATCATCCTCGGTACGGTCAGCGGCCTGTACGCGCACGCGACCCTGGCCATCGCCGGCCTGTCGGCGCTCGTCATGCAATCCAGCCAGGCCTTCGCCATCGTCAAACTCCTCGGTGCGGCCTACCTCGTCGGCCTGGGCCTGTGGACCTGGCGCTCCACCACCCTGGCCTCACCTCCCACGCTCACGGAACAGCCGAAACGGGCCGGCTCCGTCTACACCCAAGCCCTGCTCGCGAACGTACTCAACCCGAAGGCCGCCTCCATCTACCTGACCTTGGTCCCGCAGTTCATCCAGTCCGGCCGTCCCATCGGCGGCCAGATCCTCGCTCTGGCCACCGCCCACGCCCTGCTGATGGCGGTATGGCTGCTGACCTGGACGACCCTCATGCACCAAGGGGCGTACTTCGCGCGCAAGCCCCGCTTCAAGCGTGCGGTCGGCAAGGTGGCGGCGGTGGTGCTCGTCATCGTCGGCGTCCGGACCGCCGCGACGTAGGCGACGTCGTGGTCGGCGGCGTCAGGACGAGATCGTGATGTGCTCGGCTGATCCGGGAAACGATCTTTCTCATCTCGGGAAGCGATCTTCTCGGCCTCTCTGTTGTCCCAGGCCGCACCTACTCGTGAACACCCCTCCCGACACCATTCACCCCATCCTGGCCCGCTTCGAGCGGATCGGCTGGCTAGAGTCACGGCTCGAGGACGTGGACCCGCATGAGGCAGGCAGGCCGCGCCGCCGCTACCACCGGCTGACTTCAGCCGGTGCCGAGCAAGCACAGCTCGCACTGGCTCGAGCACATACCAACGTGACAGAGTTGTTCAACCTCCGCGATCGTCCGCCCGGGCGGACGCCTTGACCTTCTCGACGCCCCCCATTCAGGAGCGCTGATGGACTGGCACGAACGTTTGCGCGACCGGCTGGCCGACCCTAGCAACGGCCTGCCGTACCAGATGGCCTATAGAAGGCCACCCGCTGCCACCCGGAAGACAGCTGTACGCCCTGGCCGACGTCTTGGGCGTTGACCCCGGTGACCTGATGGTCGATCTGCGGAAGCAGTACGCGTACGAACAGGAAGTCGAGGCGGCTGTGGATCAGCTCGTAGCCACCGTCGAACCCCGGCTCGGCCTTCCTCCTGCCGCGCCGGATCAATGAGAGGAGACGACGAGGCTCCGATCGCGGGTGTGTGCTGCCCGAGGTGGCCCTGCGGCGTGATCGAGTTGGTCGGCGGCATCCGGTCACGCCGGTAGGCCAGGTGCGTCGCATCCGCGTAAGCGGCCGACTTATCACGCTGGCCTGTGCCGTCCAGAGTACGCGCCGTCTGCTGGCCGAGAAGGCCCCGGCACCCTCCGCTCTTGTTCCGCCGCCGCAGCCCCGACTGCGGCGCCGCCCACCTCGACGAATCGACGCGGCTCTGGACGTGCTCGACGGAGGCGACGAGCGGTATCGAAGCACGGCATTCCTCGCGCGTGTGCCTTCGGCTGGCAGTCGACACACCGCACTCAGCTGGTCCGCGCTGTCGTCGCCCAGATGCGTGCTGAAGCCGTGCGCGTCACGTGGGGGAAAGGGCGGGCACTGCGAGCATGACCTCGGTTACCGTGATGGACGTGGGCCGCCCGCCCGTACGAGCAGGCGCATGATCTGACCGGTGCTGCCGGACCTGGTGGTGTGGCGCGCCCCGGCCCGGTACGACCGTTGACGGCCCGCGGCCCAGTCGGCCACCACTCCCACCCGGAGGTTCGCCAGAGTGACGACCCGGCCCACTCCGCTGACGACCGGCGATGTGCTCAAGAAGCGCGCCCAGGACAAAGAGCGTCGGGAGCTTCGACCCAGCCGCAGCGGCAGGCCACTTGGCCGCGACGTCTACCCTCACCACGACTGACGCGCGCCCACCCTCAGCCTTCTGGGCCGGCTGGCAGCTGCTCACCGCGTTGAGCGCCAGCCTGGACTTCTCGGTCGGTGCCGCCGGCCTGACGGTCGCGTTGCGGGGCGTCGAGAGCTTCACGAGCTGGTGGACCACTTGCCTCATCTGGAGCGGTCTGAGCGTGCTGGTCTTCCTCGCGGCCGCCGCCACCGTGCCGCCGTTGCCGTCGCAGAACGCGGTGTCGGTACGGGAGGTCTTCGGGCTGCCGCTCAGGAACGTGCCGCTGCCGCTGGTGTTGTTCACCGTCGTGATGTTCGTGCTCGGGCATTTCGGGGCGTACACGTTCGTGCGGCCCTTCCTGGAGCAGAACGCGGCGGCGATGCCCGTCTTCGTCACCGTGGTGCTGATGTTCTTCGGCGCCAGGGCGCCCTCGGCAACTTCGGCGACGTCCTGGGCGTACGCAACAGGTACCAGGCCACGGCGGTGCCGCAGGCCAGGATCGCGCCGCTGATGACGAACATCGTCCTGGCCCCCAGCGCGGCCCCCACTGCGCCGGAGAAGGCCAGGGACAGCACGGACACCGTGTTCGGCACGATCGACATCAGCCCGACGAACCGGCCCATCAGGGCGTTGTCCACCTCGGACTGGGTGAGGGCGCCGATGCCCGTCTGGACGGCCACGGTCAGCAGCCCGAAGACGAAGTAGACGGCAAGCAGGCCGGCGACCGTCGTGGTCACCGCGATGCACGCGATCAGCACCCCCAGCGCCGCCATCCCGGCGAGGACCAGGCCAGGTGTCCACGACGTACGGGGTCAGCATCACGGCCATCGGCGTAAGCGCGAAGGTCAGCGCGCCGAACACCAGGAGTACCGCGCGCAGGGCAGGGGACGCGCCGACCGCGCGGAGCCCTTCCGCGACCGCCGCCCACGTCGAGCGGTGCCGCCCGGCGGGAACGGCCGGCACGTGCCGGATCGCCAGGACGAGCGCCGCCGACAACGCGAACGTGACGGCGTCGGCGGCGAACGACACCCAGTACGTGTGCATGACCGCGACGAGCACACCGGCCAACGCGGTGCCGGCCAGCTCGGCCGTCACGGTGACGGTCTGGATGAGGGAGTTGGCGCGCACCTGCTCGTCCTCGGGGACGATGACCTGCGTCAGCGCGGCACGTGCGGGCTCGAAGAAGGTGCCGGCCACGGCTTGCAGGAACGCGATCGCGTAGAGCACGGGCAGGGCGGACGAGGTCGTGGCGGCCAGTGCCAGCGCGGCGCGCAGGACGGTCCTGCACCCGTCGCTGGCGACCATGATCCAGCGCCGGTCGCCGCGATCCACGTAAGCGCCGGACAGCAGGCCGATCACGATGCCCGGCACGGCCAGGACCATGGCGAGCCGCCCACCGCCGCGACCGAGTGCGTGCGTTCGGTGATCAGCAGGATGAGGGTCAGGGAGGTGAGGGCGTCGCCGAACGTGGAAACGGCATGCGCGCCCCACAACAGGAGAAATTTCCGGTTTCTGGTGATGGTGTGGTGTGGCATCCGGGTCACTTCAAGAAAAGGGGTTACGCCAGGACGCCGTGCAGGATGAGGTTGGCCAGCCCATCGGTGGTGACGCTGGCGGCTCCCGCGTCCCAACCTCCCCCTCGGCCGAGTGCCATCACGATCGCGAGCACCAGGTTCGCGGCGGTCTCCACGGGTGTGCGCAGTGCGTCGGCGTCACCTTCCAGCATGGCGGCGGTGGCGGCGTGCAACCGCTCGTACGAGGCGGTCCTGCTCGCCGACAGCCGGGCCCGGTCCTCGTCCGACAATGATCGGTGGTCACGTGGCCGGGCCTGGCCCGCCAGGCTGACGGCGCTGACGACAGGGCCGGTGCGCTCGCCCTGGGCGCGGATGACCTCGATGAGGGCGATCAGGCGGTCGCGCAGCGGCTCGGACGGGTCGATGGCCGCCAGCTCGCCCACGACGTGACGGGGGTCGGTGACCTCGGCGAGGCAGGCGGCCAGGACTTCGTTCTTGTCGGCAAACGCCCTGAAGACGCGAGCGCATGCGCTGACAGAGCGCACACGTACAAGGAGAGCCTGACCTCCAGCTAGGCCGATGCGATGTTAAGCCGCCGAGTCGGCACTCTGCACCCTCGCACGCACACGCCGGGGGCATGGGGGCTGGTTTGTCCGACTACGACGCTTGGGATGTCATGGCACGCCGCGGGTTCGGCGTCAAGTTCGAGGCCGACCTGCACCCCCCGTGACCGCAGGGGCCGGTTCATTGAGACGAACGCCGTGGTGTCGGTGTGGGGCGGCGGCCGCGGCACCGTCGTCAAGAACGTGGGAGGCGGCCGGCTTGAGGTCCGTATGCAGGACGGCAGCGTCCAGCGGATCCACCGCAACTACCTGACCGTGCAGAAGCGGCCGGGCGGCGGCGCCCCGACGAGCCAGGCCAGCGCCAACTCGAAGGCCATGCAGCCACTCCGGTCGTCGGTGGGGTTCGGAACCACGGGCCGCCCGTACATGACTGGACGCGCCAGCACTCCGTGGTGGAAGTGGTCACCGACGACATGTCGTTCCCGCCCCTCGGTTCCGAGCCAACCCTGTCTGACCCGGTGGAACACGTGGATGTGAGCTTCAGTAACATCGGCGAGCGGCGATTACTTCACTTTCCTCGGCGCATGCCGGCGCTGATCGAGTCGTGGATGCACCTTGAGATCGACCCGGCAGACCGTTCCTGCCTGCGGATTCTCGCCGAGCGGACTCTGCTTCGGCCTGATGCGGGACGTGGATGTGCCTCAGGCGGCGTGCGACTGCAACCTCGCTGACCTGGCCAAACAGGACAGGGCAGCTTGCTGACACGTACGTCCAAGACAATAGACGCGCGGATGAGGCACCTCGCGCTCGCCGCCTGTCCATGGCATCCGGCCGGCGCCGCCGGATGGCGGAGAAAGGCAGGCATGCCCGTGGAGACGCCTCGTCCCAACGATGATCGGTTTCGCCCGCTGAGGACCGGCTTTGCCGTGATCAGGTTCGTCCTATGGCTGAGCTGGCTGATCTGGACGGTGATCGATCAGTCCACCCGCTAGCGGGTGGAACGGGCCTCCTACTGCCTGGGTTGCCCTCCTGCCGGTAGGAGGCCCGTGCCCTCTCACTTTAAGCGTTCGGCGCAGGCGCGCCTCCCGCACGTACGCGTCCGCGCCGAAGACGCCAAGGCCGCCGACAAGGTCAACCCCACGTCAGATCAGCTCGGTCTTGTAGAAGATGCTGGCCTTGCGTGCCCTCGCCACGCCCGAGGCCAGGCCGAGACACAGGCGGGGAGCGCCGGAGACGATCTGGATGCCCATGCCCTCGGGCTCGCGGTAGTCCAGGGACTTGCCGGCCACGCTGCGTGCCCGCTGGACCTGCTCGCCCGTGCGCAGGTCCAGGCAGGTGACGTAGGTGTTGCCCGGCGCGGGGTTGGCGTCGCTGTAGGCCGTGCCGGTCAGTATGTAGACGAAGCTCCCGTAGGCCGCGTACCCCTGGAAGGTGCCCAGCCCCGACGGCTGGGCCATGTCGGACAGCGGCGTGGGTGAGCCCCCCTTGACGTCCGCCAGCGTGTAGACCGCGTAGCGGAAACGGCTCCCGTCCCAGTAGCGCATGACCAGCCGGTTCGTGGAGGGGTCGATCGCGCACGTCGTGTTGTCGGAGCCCGCGATCGGCTTGTACTTGGTCAACGCCGACGACGAGGTGGTCAGCGTCTGGCCGTTGACGAACTTGAACCTGGCGAGCTTCGTGCCCCGGAAGCTCGCGCCGTCGCTCACCCCGTCCGTCTCCGTCCACAGGTAGGCCGACGTCCCCGACGGTTCGACCCCGAACTGGACACCGTGGCCGAAGCCCATCAGGTACATGTGGCCCAGGATCGTGTCGGTGAGGCTGAGCTTGGACAGGCACAGGTGACCGGCCGCGTTGGAGTCGGCGCCGTTTTTCACTTGGAGCGTGTAGATGTGACCGTTGCGGTTGTCGAAGGCGATCGACTGCAGGACGGTCTCGTCGTACAGGGCCTTCTTCCAGATCAGCGAGGTTGACGGGGCGGTCAGCTGGAACCGGCCTTCCGCGGCCTTCGCGGGCGTGGTCGCCAGCGTGGCGGTCGCCGCGACACCGGCGCCGAGCTTGAGGAGCCCTCTGCGGGAAACGCGTACATGAGAGGCCATATCTTTTGATCCCTTGTTGATAGTTGTGCCGGGGTCGCCGGGCCGAGGGCGACAGCCACGATGGGCCCTATGGCCTGCTCACTCGATGGGCCCGGTGACCTGCTCGAACCGCTTGTCAGCGGGAAGGTTGCCGAGGCCGGCCACTTTCGGGTCCGGAGCCGTCGTCCTCAGCAGCGCGACGAGGGCCTCGGCGGGCTGCCCGGCCATCGTGGAGGCCACCGTGGAACGCGCGGCGGTGGCGGCGGCCCTGGCTTCGGAGGTCACCTTGCGCGTGTGGTGCCTCCCCTGATCGGAGGCAGGCGCCACCTGGCCACGCGGCCGACGCATGGGCCGTTGTTGTACAGGGCGTACTGGGCGACGTACCGCGTTTTCGGGAAATCCCAGGATGAAGAAGTCGGGTTGGCGGTGACGCAGGGGGTTACAGGCACGGTGAGCGCGAGGAGGATCACCATGGGAATCGGCGCACGTGCGGTGCTCCGCTGACGGGGAAGACTCAGGGTATCGATCTTGAAGCTGGGGCGCCAGATCTGTCGGGATCGGGCGGTTTCGCGCTGCTCTCGTACGTTCGGCTGTTTCAGCTCGTCGCCCAGGTCGGATCTTGGATCCTGCCTCTCGCGCTGTTCGGTCGGTCGGCGGCGAGGCGGTCGAGTGCCGCCTGTGCGGGGCTGCCCGCCGGGGCGGTGTAGGTGATGAGCTGATGGTCGATCGTGCCCGGCAGGAGTGCGCAGACGTAGTCGAGGGTGAGTCTGCCGACAAGCGGGTGGTCGAACTCCTTGCGCCCGATGCCCGGCCCCTTCACGTCGTGGCGGTTCCACCAGGTGCGGAACTCCTCGCTGCGGTCCGCCAGTTCGCTGATCAGCGCTTTGGTCGCCTGGTCGTCCGGGGTCAGGCCGGTGGCGGTGCGGAGCTGGGCGATGGCGTGGCAGGCGATGGTGTCCCACTCGACGTAGTACGTCCGCGCGCGTGGGTCGCAGAACGTGAACCAGGCCAGGTTGCGGTGCGCCGGAGGGGTCGCGTCGAAGTCGATCATCAGGGCGGTCGCCATCGTGTTCCAGGCCAGCACGTCGAGCCTGCCGTTGAGGACGTACGCGGGCACCGGGTCGATGACGTCGAGGAGCCGGCGGACGCTCGCGTTCACGGGTGGCGGGGCCGCGCGGATCGGTGGGGCGGGCTCCGCGCGGGCGAGCCGGTAAAGGTGGTCCCGCTCGTCGTCGTCGAACTTCAGCGCGCGGGCCAGCGCATCGAGGACCGACGACGAGGGCCGTACGTCGCGTCCCTGTTCCAGCCGCATGTAGTAGTCGGGGCTGATCCCCGCGAGCATGGCGACCTCCGCGCGGCGCAGACCTGGCGCGCGGCGCCGCTCTGAGGTGGGCAGACCCGCGTCCTCGGGCTGAATCCGGGCGCGGCGGGTGCGGAGGAAGTGCGCCAGCTCACGAGTCGCCATGGTGACAGTCTGCCGGGCCGACGGCATCGGCGCGCCGCGGATCCTAGCCCTGCCGTGCCTAGTCCCGGCGTTCCTGGTTCTTGGTCGGCTGGTCACAAGCGGCTCCTGGTCGGCCGTGGCGCAGGCGGGCACGATCGAGGTGAACGGCTCATCCGCGAGAGGCGCTACCTGCGGCACGGCATTCGGCTCGGAGGCCGGTCGGCCGCGCCACGCACGGATGACCAACCGACTCGCGGCTCTTCTCCTGGAACTGAGAGGGAGCGCTTCGAGGACCGAAGAACCTCATCTGGACGACCGGTACCCAGTTCGACTTCTACGACCAGAACCCTGCGGTCACCACGGCCGTGGACGCCGCAGACGCCCACTTCCGCGCGACCCTGTGAACCCCGGGCGCGTCCGACCACCGTCCGAAACACAGCAATCCCAGCTGAAAGGACCTTCATGACCGCGAAAGACATGACCCGCCGATCGACGGTGGCCGGCGTGCTCGGGGCCCTCGCGCTCGGGGCGACACCGGTGACGGCCACGGCGGCCGCCGCGACCCCACGAGTACGGGACATCTCCGTGGAGGATCGGCAGGCGTTGGTGGACACGATGAACCGGTACGGCAGATTCACCGACGATCAGGACTGGGCCGGCTTGGCATCGATCCTCGCCGACACGATCGACCTCGACTTCACCTCGTTGTTCGGCGGGAATCCCGAGAAGGTGACGAGGGCCGAGCTGGTCGCGCGGTGGCGTGGCCAGAGCGAGGGCCTCGACAGCACCCAGCACCTGATCGCCGGCATCCTGCCCACGGTCAACAGGGACACGGCGACGGTCGTCGCGAACCTGGTGGCCGTACACCGGCGAGTCACCGCGACCGGCGGCCCGCTGTGGACGGTCGGCGGCACCTACCGGTTCGGCCTGCGGCGCACAGGCGGAGGATGGGTCATCGACAGCATGACGCTGCACGCGGCCTGGGTTGACGGAAACCAGGCAGTGGTGACCGGAGGGACACGGTGATCGCCTGAGGAGCCGAGGCCCACTCCCCGGCGCGTGATGGTCACGTACTGGCTCGGCGCCGCACCGATGCCCGGCGTCGGAGCAGCCGAACCTGGGGTGGGCGAGGCGGGTCGCTGCCGCGGGTCTTGTCCGCGACGGGCTGGGAGCCCACAACCACCGGAACTCGTCGCTTGTGGCGGACAGTTCGCGTACGAGTGCGGGAGCGCAGGGAAGCCCGTAACCCCGAAGACGATCGCTTGCGTCGCGACGACAGCCACCTCCCATCAACCCCACGGAGCGACCGGGAACCTCGGCCGAACGCGAGCGCCGACATACCTCAGGGGTATGCGCGCATACCAGGTCGGACTTTGCGCCCAGCCCTCCGCCGAGCGAGCCTGAAGATCGACTCTCCTTCTCGATTCCGAGATGCAGTCTGCTGTCCGGCGGCCGATCGGGCCGGTCCGGCGACGAGGAAGGACGCCGGATGGCGATGATGTTGCGACGATGTGTGTTACCGGTGGCGGCCGGGCTGATCGTGGTTCTCCTAGCCGCCGTTCTTCCGGGGTTTCCCGCCCTGGGCGACGTCCGGCGCGCGGCGCGGGTCTCCACGGGGGTCGCCGATTCGGTCGGGGTCGAGGAGGCGCAATCGGCTGCCCGCCGGGACGACCGGCGGGTGGAGGCGATGGCCCTGCGGACCGAGACCCGGCAGGTGTTCGCCAACCCGGATGGCACGTTCACCTCTGAGACCTCGGCGCTGCCCGAGCGGGTGCGGCGGGGCCAAGATTGGGTGCCGGTGGACACCACTCTCCGGAAGGAGTCCGACGGTTCGATCCGTACCGTCGCGACGCCGCTGGAGCTGGTCTTCTCCGGAGGCGGGAACGCGGCGCTGGCCCGCATCGGCGACGGCGCACGTTCGGTGGAGATGAGCTGGCCCGGCCCATTACCCGAACCGGTGCTGGACGGCAGCACCGCCACCTACCCCGAGGTGCTTCCCGGCGTGGACCTGAAGATCACCGCGTGGGTGCTCGGCTACTCGGAGGTCCTGGTCGTCAAGACCCGGGAGGCGGCGAAGAACCAGGCGCTACGCAAGCTCAGATTCGGTACGCGCGTCACCGGCGTCACGCTGCGCGAGACCGACACCGGCGGCATCGAGGCGGTCACCAGCGCAGGCACACCTGTGTTCCACTCCCCCACGCCGATGATGTGGGACTCCTCCGGCGGCGTCCGGGAGGACGTCCGCATGCAGGCGGTCTCGCCGCCGGTGGACGGCCGTCGTGCGGCGATGGGCGTCGAGGTCACCCCCGGGCAGGTCGCGGTGCTTCCCGATCCGGCGCTGCTGACGGGTTCCGAGGTCGAGTTCCCGGTGTACATCGACCCGCAGTGGTCGGGCGCGAAGCAGGCGTGGACGTACGTCGACCGCGCCTTCCCGCAGCAGGAGTACTGGAACTCCGGCCACCAGCCCGAGGCGGGCAACTACGGCGGCGGCGTCAAGCGCTCGTTCTGGCGGATGGACAGCGACAACGTCAACGGCAAGCACATCCTGAAGGCGACGTTCCGCATCACCCAGGACAAGTCGTGGGGCTGCACCTCCAGCCCGCAGGCGGTCGAGCTGTGGCTGACCGGCGGCATCTCGACCGCGACCACGTGGGCCAAGCAGCCCGCCTGGCGGGAGCGCCTGGACACCGTCGCCTCGGACGCCGGTTACAGCTCCTCCTGCCCCGACGAGAGCATCGAGTTCGACGTCACCAGCGCCGTCACCTCGGCGGCGGCCAGCGGCTGGTCGTCAACGACATTCGGCATGCGCGACGGCGACGACATCGACAGCTCCACCTACGGCTGGAAAGGGTTCCAGAACTATCCCCGCCTGGTGATCGACTACAACACCCGGCCCGCCGTACCGACCGGGATCGGCACCTCGCCCGGCACGCCGTGCGCCACCGGCGCGGGCCGGCCGTACGTGAACGCCGGCGACGCGGCGAACCGGCTGCGGCTGAAGGCGAGGATCTACGACCCGGACAAGACCAACGACCAAGTACGGGCCGAGTTCTCGTTCCGCCGCCTCAACCCGGACACACAGCAGTGGGAGGACAGAACCTCGACCCTGCCAGGCGACGGCAAGACCGGGTACGTCGCCAGCTCCCAACCCGTGGACCGGGAACTGCTGCTGCCCGTCCTGGCCAACGGCTGGACGTACTCCTACCGGGTGCGCTCCTACGACGGCACGGACGCCAGCGCGTGGACGGGGTGGTGCGAGTTCGCCGTGGACACCACGGACCCGGCGACGCTGCCGCAGGTGGCCTCGCCCGTGTATCCGCCGGACACGCCCGACGACTGGAAGGGCGGTGTCGGTTCGGCGGGGGCGTTCACCTTCACCCCGGGGACCGGGGACACCGACGTCGCCGGGTTCCGGTACGCGCTGGACGAACCGGCCCTGGCGACCCCCGCCACCCAGGTCGCGATCCCGGCGGGCCAGACCTCGGTGACGGTGCAGATCGCTCCCCGCCATGACTGGCTGAACACGCTGTACGTCTTCCCGGTGGACCGGGCGGGCAACGTCGGGCAGCGCTACGCGACCTACGACTTCTACGTGCAGGCCGGCCGCGACGCGGTGGGGCGGTGGCGGCTGGACGAGACGTCCGGCACCGGCGCCGCCGACAGTGCCGGTGCCAACCCGGTCACCCTCGCCGGCGGCGTCCGCTGGACCGGGGGGCGGGTCGGCGGGGCGCTCCAGCTCGACGGCGCCACCGTCCATGGCACCACGGCGGGGCCGGCAGTGCGCACTGACGCCGGGTTCACCGTGGCGGCCTGGGCCCGGCTGGAGAACGACGGCGTCGACTCCACCGTGCTCAGCCAGGCCGGCACCCGCGCCAGCGGTTTCCAGCTCTCCTACTCCGCCGCCGACCAGCGCTGGGTGTTCAACCGGCACGCCACCGACACCGACGACACGCAGATCGTCCGCGCCATGTCGAACACCGCGCCGCGGCTGCGGGTGTGGACCCACCTGGTCGGCGTGTACGACGCGCCCGCCCGGCAGCTCCGCCTCTACGTCAACGGGGTGCTGCAGTCCACCGCCGCCTTCACCGCCGCCCCGTGGCACGCCGCCGGTGCCTTCCAGGTCGGCCGCGTGCGCTACCAGGGCGCCTACGGCGGGCACTTCGCCGGCCGGCTCGACGACCTGCAGGTGTGGGACCGCATCCTGTCCGACCATCCCCGCACGGTGAACGACCTCGGGCTGACCAACGAGATCGCCGCGCTGGCCACCCAGCCGCCCACCCAGCTCGCCTGGTGGAAGCTCGACGAGACCGCCGGGACCGCGGCGGCCGACTCGGCCGGAACCACCCCCGCCACCCTGTCCGGCGGCGCCACCTGGACAGGTGACGGCCTCGGCGGCGGAGGGGCGCTGCGGCTCAACGGCACCGACGGTTTCGCCGGCACCGGCGCCACGCCAGTCCTGCGCACCGACCGGAGCTACGCGGTCGCCGCCTGGGTACGGCTCGCCGACCCCGGCGACGGCACGACGGTGCCCAGCCGTACGGCGACCGCGCTCAGCCAGGACGGCTCGGTGCGCAGCGCGTTCTTCCTCGGGCTGCGGAGCCACACCAAGAACGGCGTGTGGGCGCCCTACTGGTCGCTCAGCGCGGTCAGGGCGGACGTCGCGCAGGGCACCGAGTGGCTGCACGTGACGTCGGCGGAGCCGGTGGACTCCACCGCGATCGGTACGTGGGTGCACCTGGCCGCCGTCCACGACGAACCCGCCGGCCGGCTCCGGCTCTACGTCAACGGCCAGCTCGAGGACCAACTGCCCTTCGCCGGATGGCACGGCGGCGGGGGGCTGCAGATCGGCCGGGCCAAGAGCCTGGCCGGCCTGGTCGACCACTGGCCCGGCGACATCGACGACGTGCGGGTCTTCACCGGCACGCTCACCGACCGGCAGGTCGCCGACCTCGCCGCCGGCGCCACCACCGGCGCCTGACCATCGCCTGTTCCCGTATCACACCTGGTGTTCATGGAGGTTGTCGTGGTCAGTCGCAGATGGGAGCGCCACCGGGGACGGTGGGCGCGGCTCGCGGCGCCCGTCGTGCTCGTACTCGTCGCGTCGCTGCTGGGAGCCACCCCGGCCGCGGCGGGCGACCCCGCATGGGACCCCGCCGAGGTCCAATCGCAGAGATCGGTACCCGGACGCGAGACGACACCACTGCGGCCCCTGGTCGACCCGGCCGAGGCCGCCGAGGCGACGGCCCCGCCGAAGGTGACCTGGCCGGCCGCCGCCACGGCGACCGTCACCCTGGCCGGTGAGCGGTTCCGCGCGTCCGGCGAGCCGGTCCGCGCGGGCGCCCTCCCGGTCTGGGTCGGCCCGCCCGAGCAGAAGGCGGGCGAGCGTTCCGCCCAGGCCGTACCAGGTCAGGTGCGGGTGCGGGTGCTGGACGGCCAGACCGCGGCCCGCGCCGGCATCACCGGGCTCGGGCTGCAGGTGGCCGCCCCCGAGGGCGCGGGCCGCGTCTCCTTACGGCTGGACTACTCCGGCTTTCGGCACGCCTACGGCGGCGACTGGGGCAGCCGGTTACGGCTCGTACGGCTGCCCGCCTGCGCTCTCACCACCCCGCAGCAGCGGGGATGCCGGGGAGGGACCCCGCTGCCCACGGGTAACGACGTCACGGCCGGACGGCTGACCGCCGACGTGGACGCCACGGCGGAGGGCACCCTGCTCGCGGCCGAGGCGGCGCCGTCCGGCCCGGCGGGTGACTACAAGGCCACGTCCCTGTCGCCGTCGGCCACCTGGAGCGTCAGCCCGCAGACCGGCTCGTTCGCCTGGTCCTATCCGCTGCGCATCCCGCCCGCCCCCGGAGGGCCGGTCCCCACCCTCGAACTGGGCTACTCCTCCGGCAGCGTGGACGGCCGCACCGTCTCCACCAACAACCAGTCATCGTGGATCGGCGAGGGCTTCTCGTACTGGCCGGGGTTCATCGAGCGGCGCTACCGCCAGTGCGCCGACGAGGGGGTGACGCCCAAGCGGAACGACCTGTGCTACCGCTACAACAACGCGGTCATGTCGCTCAACGGGCACGCCACCGAGCTGATCCAGGACGACGACACCGGCGCGTGGCAGCCCAAGAACGACGACGGATCCCGGGTCGAACGGCTGACCGGCACCACCAACGGCGACGACAACGGCGAGCACTGGCGGGTCACCACCCCTGACGGCACCCAGTACTACTTCGGCCTCAACCGCCTGCCCGGCTGGCAGAGCGGAAGGAGCACCACCCGCTCCACCTGGACCGTCCCGGTCATGGGCGACGATTCGGGCGACCCCTGTCACGAATCGGGCGATCTATCCGGGTCCTACTGCGACCAGGCGTGGCGGTGGAACCTGGATTACGTCGTCGACCCCCGCGGCACGGTGTCCACCTTCTGGTACACCCCGGAGACCAACCACTACCGCCGCGACGTCACCTCGCTGACCGACGGCGTGCCCAACGGCACCCCTGACGACTACGTCCGAGGCGGCCACCTCGACCGCATCGACTACGGGCAGCGCTCGGACGCCATCTTCACCAGCCAGGCCCCCGGCCGCGTGCACTTCACCACCGCCGAGCGGTGCATCCCGAACGAGGACTTCGACTGCGCCGCCGCCAAGCTCACCGCCGCCAACGCGTTCCGCTGGCCGGACGTGCCCTACGACCAGATCTGCGACGCGGGACAGGAGTGCACCGACAACCACTCGCCCACCTTCTTCACCCGCAAGCGGCTCACCGGCATCCGCACCGAGGTGCACGAGAACGGCGCGTACAAGCCCGTGGACACCTGGACGCTGACCCAGCAGATGCGGGCGCCCGGCGACGGCACCTCGGCGTCGTTGTGGCTGGCGTCGATCAAGCACACCGGCCAGGTCGGCGGCTCGGCCGCGCTGCCCGAGGTCAGGTTCGGGGGCGTGCAACTCCCCAACCGGGTCGACGCCACCGAAGGGCTGCCGCCGCTCACCAAATGGCGCATCTCGGCCATCGACAACGAGACCGGCGGCAGCCTGTCGATCGGCTACTCCGGCCGTGACTGCGCGGCCGGCGACGAGCCGGACATCGACACCAACGCCCGCCGCTGCTTCCCGCAGTACTGGTCACCCGCCGGAGCGACCGAACCGGAACGCGACTGGTTCCACAAGTACGTCGTCACCCGCATCGAGGAGATCGACCGGACCGGCGGGGCACCCGCCGAGGTCACCGCCTACGACTACCTCGGCGGGGCCGCCTGGCGCCACGATGACGACGACGGCCTGACCGACGAGAAGTACAAGACGTGGTCGCAGTGGCGCGGCTACGGACGCGTCCGCGTCACCCACGGCGAAGGAGACGTACGCAGCCAGACCGAGTACCGCTACTTCCGTGGCATGGACGGCGACCGGCAGGACGACGGCGGCAAGCGCCAGGGCACCGTCACCGACTCCGAGGACGGTCAGATGGAGGATGCCGAGCACCTCCAGGGCTTCCTCCGCGAGGAGATCAACTACGACGGGCCTGGCGGTGCGATCCTTTCGGCCACCGTCAACGACCCCTGGTCACGCAAGACCGCCGAACGCGTCCGCTCCTGGGCGACCTCCACGGCCCACCTGGTCAAGACCGGCGCCACCCGGATCCGCAAGCCCCTGTCCGGCGGCGGCTGGCGGCGCACCCTCGTCGAGACCGCCTACAACGCCGACGGCCTCGCCACCCAGGTCGACGACCGGGGCGACCTGTCCGTCCCCGCCGACGACACCTGCACCCGCACCACCTACGCCCGCGACACCACCCGGTGGATGCTCTCCTACGCCTCGCGCGTCGAGACCGTCGCCAAGCCCTGCGCGCAGGACCCGGACCGTCCGGCCGACGTGATCTCCGACGTGCGCCGGCACTACGACGGCAAGGCGTGGAACACCGCCCCCAGCCGTGGCGACGTGACCAGGAGCGAGAAGCTCGCTGACTACGTCAACGGCCAGCCCAGGTACGTCACCGTCGCCACCTCCCGCTACGACTCCTACGGCAGGCCGCTGGAGACCGCCAACGCCGCCGGCCACGCCACCACCCAGACCTACACCCCCGCCACCGGCGCGGTCACCAAGGTCGTCCAGACCGACGCCCTGGGCGCCCAGACCGTCACCGAAACCGAGCCCGCCTGGGGCCAGCCGACGGCCACGGTCGACGTCAACGGCAAACGCACCGAGATGACCTACGACCCGCTCGGCCGGCTGACCGGCGTGTGGCTGCCCGGCCGCAGCCGCGCCGCCAACGCCCAGACGCCGAACCTGAGATTCGCCTACCAGATCCGCGCCGACGCGCCCACCACGGTGTCCACGTCCACCCTGCGCGACGACGGCGCCACCTACACCACCGGCTACGCCATCTACGACGGCCTGCTGCGGCCCCGCCAGACGCAGCAGCCCGCCCCCGGCGGCGGCCGGCTGGTCAACGACACCGTCTACGACGACCGTGGCCTGGCCGCCAAGACGAACCAGGACTACTACAACGAGCAACCGCCGGGCGCCACGCTGTGGACGCCGAACAGCGACGACGACGTCCCCGGCCAGCAGGTCACCACCTACAACGGCATGGAATGGCCGACCGCCGAGATCTTCCGCGTCAACGGCACCGAACGATGGCGCACGACCACCAGCTACGACGGCGAACGGGTCAGCGTCGATCCACCCGCCGGTTCCACCCCGACCACCCGGATCGCCGACGCCCGCGGCCGACTCACCGAACTGCGCCAGTACAAGGGCGAGGCTCCCACCGGCGCCTTCGACGCCACCCGCTACACCTACACGCCCGCCGGCCAGCAGGCCACCATCACTGACGCCCAGGGCAGCACCTGGACCCACCATTACGACCTGCGGGGCCGCCGGGTACGGGTGGACGACCCGAGCAAGGGCACCACCCGCATCGCCTACAACGACATCGACCAGGTCGTCACCACCACCGACGCCCGCGACAGAAGTCTGCACACCGTCTACGACGCGCTCGGCCGCAAGACCGCGGTGCACGAGGGCACCGGCGCCAGCGGGACCAAACTGGCCGAGTGGACCTACGACGTGCTGCCCGACGGCACCCGGGCGCACGGCCAGTCGGTCTCCGCCACCAGCTTCGTCAAGAACGCAAGCGGCGGTACGGACGCCTACACCACCCGGGTCATCGGCTACGACCACGCCTACCGTCCCACCGGCAGCCAGGTCGTCATCCCCGCCGCCGAAGGCAGGCTCGCCGGCACCTACACGTCGACCACCGAGTACAACTCCGACGGCAAGCCCCGCCGTACCGGGCTGCCCGCCGCCGGCGACCTGCCACAGGAAACCCTGCTGTACGGCTACGACGAACTCGGCAACCCCACCACCCTGCGCGGTCGCACCACCTACGTCACCTCCACCACCTACTCCAAGCTCGGACAGGTCCTGCAGACCATGCTGTCCGACGGCGGTAGGCGGGTAGCCCATACCAACGAGTACGAGCATGGCACCAACCGGCTGATCCGGGCACTGACGCAACGCCAGACCTCACCCGTCTCCGTCGCCGACGTCCGCTACGGCTACGACGACACCGGCAACTTGACCCGCGTCGCCGACGCCCCGGCAGGCCAGACGCCGGACGTGCAGTGCTACACCTACGACCATCTGCGGCGGCTCACCAACGCGTGGACCGGCACCGACCAGTGCGCCACCGCCCCCACCGCGGGCAACGCCGCCACCGTCGTCGGCGGCGCCGCGCCCTACTGGCAGTCGTTCGCCTACGACGTCGTCGGCAACCGGACCCGCCAGACCGTCCACGACCCGGCCGGGGACACCTCGAAAGACGCCACCGCGACCTACACCTACGCCGGACAGGACAAGCCCCAGCCGCACACCCTGACCTCGGTCTCCTACCAAGGCGGGCCACGCGACGGGCAGAGCGACGCCTACTCCTACGACGCCACCGGCAACACCGTCCAGCGCGGCGACGGCCACACCATCGACTGGGACGCCTTCGGCAAACCCGTCAAGTCGACCGACGACGGCAAGGTCAGCACGTACGTCTATGGCCTCGACGGCAACCGCCTCCTGCGCCGCGACGACACCGGCACCACCCTCGCCCTGCCCGGCATGGAGCTACGCCTGGCCAAGCAGACCGGCGCCCTCACCGCGACCCGCTACTACGCCCACGCGGGCGTCACGGTGGCG
Source organism: Nonomuraea jiangxiensis (assembly GCF_900099965.1). Lineage (GTDB taxonomy): Bacteria > Actinomycetota > Actinomycetes > Streptosporangiales > Streptosporangiaceae > Nonomuraea > Nonomuraea jiangxiensis. The sequence goes on from NZ_FNDJ01000048.1 coordinate 39,643, forward strand.
GTACGCACCGCGAGCGGGCTGACCTGGATGCGCACCGACCACCAGGGCACCGCCCAGATCGTCATCACCGCGGACGACACCCAGGCGGTCATCCGACGCCGTGCCCTGCCGTTCGGCGGCCCCCGCGGCGACGCCCCCGCGTCCTGGCCGGGCGAGCGTGGCTTCGTCGGCGGCGTCATCGACGCCGCCAGCGGTCTCATCAGCGTCGGCGCCCGCCTCTACGACCCCGCCATCGGCCGCTTCCTCTCCGTCGACCCCCTCTTCGACCAGTCGGACCCGCAGAGCTGGAACGGCTACGCCTACGCCAACAACAGCCCCGTCACCATGTCCGACGCCGACGGCCTCGACCTCTTCGACCTCGGCGGCGGCGGTGGCGGCAAGCCACCCAAGGGCGATGGCGGCAAGCCCCCCAAGGGCGACGGCGGCAGCGGTGGAGGCGGTGGCGGTGGAGGCTACTACTCCCCGCCACCCGCACCGCCCGCTGCCGCGCCGCAACAGTGCGGCTGGAGCTGCCAGATCGGCAACTTCTGGGACGAGCACCAAGACACCATCATCAGCATCACCGTCAACGTCACCGTGACGGTCGTCGTCACCGGCGCCTGCCTGGGCGCCACCGGCGGCGCGGGCAGCATCGGCTGCATGGCCCTCGGCGGCGCCGCCGGCAGCCTCGCCGAGTACGCGCTGTCCACCCCGCGTGACGAGCAGTCCCTCGGGGGCGCGCTGACCGCCACCGCCGTCGGCGCGGTCACCGGCGCGGCCGGCGGCTACCTCGGCCGGGCCGCCGCCGCCATCGCCGGTCGGCTCGCCACCACCACCGCGGGCGCGGCCGTCACGAGCGCAGCCACCCGTGCCGCCGCGAGCACCCGCAATGCCGTCGCCCGGATCACCGGCCGTGGCTCCGGCTCCAGGACCGCTTCAGGGACCGGTACGGGAACCGCCGCCACCACCCGCTCCACCGCGAGCACGCGGCCGACCTCCCGCAGCGGCGGCGGCTCCTGCCCCTCGAACAGCTTCGTCGCAGGCACCAAGGTCCGGATGGCCGACGGCACGGTGAAACCCATCGAGCGGGTCAAGGTCGGCGACAAGGTCCTCGCCACCGATCCCCGCACGAAATTCACCGCCGCCAAACCCGTCACCGCCGTCATCCTCGGTAACGGGGTCAAACACCTCATCGGCCTCACCGTGGACACCGACGGCCCCCGAGGCACGGCCACAGGGACGATCACCACCACGGACCGGCACCCCTTCTGGCTGCCCCACCAGAGCGCGTGGGTCGACGCCGAACGCCTCCGCCCGGGCATATACCTCAAGACGCACACCAGCGCAAAGGTGCGCATCGTCGCCACCACCGCCTGGACGGAGCCGGAACGCGTCTACAACCTCACAGTCGCCGACCTCCACACCTACTATGTGCTCGCCGGGGCCACACCGGTCCTCGTACACAACTCCAGTCCCTGCGACCCGCCTCTGAGGTCGCTGCACCCTCGCGGATCGCTGAACGACAGTACGCTGAGCTTCTGGCAAAATCAGGAAACCGAGGACATAGTCTTCTCCCTAAGGCCAGGGGCGTCCGAACCGCTGATCGTCAAGCCGGACGGGCTGATCATGAACGGAAACCACAGGATCGACATCTTGCGGTCGCGTGGGTACGACGTCGATTCATTGCCGCGAGAGACCTATGGCGGTCGCAGTCCCATGACAGACGAGGATTTCTGGAACATGGAGCAATGAACATCGGAGACCGAGTACGAACAGTACTGGGCTCGCCCCGAAAGGAGAAGTTCCTGCTGGCCCTGGGTCATCGTCTGGGAATCGCGGCACGCGGCGTCTTCACCGGTGACGCCTCCCAGGCGGCCCGGCAGGCGCAAGCCTGCAACGAGATGATGATCGCCATCTGGTCGCAGATGTGGGCGATGAAGACGGCAGGGCCGACCGGACATCCGGATCGCGAATTCCTCGCCATCCTCCTCGAAAAGGCCGATGCGGGGGATGCACGGCTAAATCTGCTCGATGCGCTCAACAGTGCCTTGCTCTCGATGGGCGGCGACGACCTATCGGAGCAGGAAACGGCAGGCTCATAGACTGAACCGACCGGCACCCCTTCTGGCTGCCCCACCAGAGCGCGTGGGCCGATGCCGAAGACCTCACCCCGGGCACCTACCTCCAGACGCACACCGGCGCGAAGGTGCGGATCACCGCCACCACTGCCTGGACGGAGCCGGAACGCGTCCACAACCTCACAGTCGCCGGCCTCCACACGTACTACGTGCTGGCAGGCGACCGGGCGATACTTGTACACAACGCTGACCCATGCGATGAGGCGAACAATATTGCCAATCATGCCAACGAGAGGTTCATGGAGGGCGCCCTCGACCATCGGGTCAGTGGAGTCCCTGCGAACAAGCTGGCGGACTACGTCGATGATATTCTTGAGGGAAGGCGTACTAATGTCGATAGTCGATACCGGCTGAGAGATGGGCGCTCGGCTCACTATGACAATGACACGGGTGCTGTAGTAATCGAAGATCCTAACGCTCCGCATAGCGGTACTGTATTTACTCCCCAAAGAGGGCGTGATTACTTTGACGACCTGGAGTAGTCTGTGCCGACCATCATCCGCGCTCCACTTGGAGTGATCCTTGAACTCAGTCGAGACGAGTTCTCGCTTGTCTTTCAGTTGGTCAAGGAAATAGGGCAGTCCGATTGGCTTCAAGGCCGGCTCGACTTGCTCATTGGAGACTCCGATGCACTACCCGTTCTGGCGGACCTGATTCGGACTGTTCGGCGCGAGATATTGACCTCACAATCAGGAGAAACGGGATCACTCGAAGCCGTCGAAGGTGATCCAGGCCCCACCAGTTTGCGCCTGCTGGGTGTAACGATCGCTGGAGCCGTGAGACTGGAGATGTCGCAATATTATTTCAACCTCTTGCGGCGAGGTGGTTCGGCTATCGTTAACAGCTTCAACGAGAATGAATTGCATAGCAGGACCGGATCTTCAAAAGAATACGCTCTTGCTTTCTTCGCCGGGCTCGATTAGGGGGATTTTGGAAGTCCCGCCGGATGCTTCGGCGGGTTTCGAGGGCGGGCTCCCTCCTGCTGTCCGGCAGTCCACAGGTGCGCCGAGCAGCAGGGAGCCGCGCCTCTTGGCCGAACCGCCAGTCGTCAAGATCCCGCCGGGCAAGGCCGGCTACCTTCGCAGGCAGCGGACCCGTGTTATCGCCGCTCCGATGCCCGCCGCGTACGGCCGCCTCACCGACATCCCCGATCTGATCCGCCGCGTGCGCGGCGGAGACATGCGAGCTGTCGCTCGGCTGATCTCCGTCGTCGAGAACGACGCCACGGCGCTCGGCCAAGTCGTCGCCGCCCTTGCCCCTGATGCCGGGCGTGCCTGGGTCGTCGGGCTCACCGGGGCGCCCGGAGTGGGCAAGTCGACGTCGGTCTCGGCGCTGATCACAGAGCTGCGGGCGGCCGGGCGGCGGGTGGGCGTCCTGGCCGTCGACCCCTCATCGCCGTTCTCCCGCGGCGCGCTGCTCGGCGATCGCATCCGCATGCGGGCTCACACCGCCGAGAACGCCGTCTACATACGTTCCATGGCCTCTCGCGGGCATCTGGGCGGCCTGTCGGTCGCAGTCCCGCAGGCGGTCCGGGTCCTGGAGGCGGCCGGTTTCGACACGGTTCTCATCGAGACCGTCGGGGTCGGCCAGGGTGAGTTCGAGATCGCCTCCATGGCCGACACCACGATCCTGATCCTGGCGCCCGGGCTCGGTGACGGCGTGCAGGCCGCGAAGGCCGGGATCCTTGAAGTGGCCGACGTGTTCGCCGTCAACAAGGCCGATCGCGAGGGCGCGGATCTGGTCGCTCGCGATCTTCGTCAGCTGGCGGCGACGAAAAACGGCTGGCGGCGGCCGATCGTCATGACCGTGGCGGCTCGGGACGAAGGATTCGACGGCGTGCTCGCCGCGGTGACCGGGCACCGGCGCTGGCTTGAGGAGACGGGCATGCTCAGCCTGCGGCGACGCGGACGTGCGCGTGCCGAGATCGAGTCGATCGTGCTCGCCTCGGTACGGCTCCGGCTCGCCTCGCCGCGGGGCTCGGTCCTGCTGGGCGAGGCGGCGGCACGGGTCGCCCAGGGCGGCGCTGACGCCTGTCAGGCCGCCAGGGAAATCCTTGAGTCGCTGCTCTGACACGGTATCTGGAGCCGCGCGACCAGGCAGGCCTACGGGTGAGCGGGGGAGCCGGGATCTGGACCGGTGATTGTGGCCGCCGCCTTACTGATCATCGACTTGACGTACGCGGCCGACTCGGCGGGGGTGAGCCCGGCGACGGCCGCGCGGGCCTCGGGGGAGGTCGCCAGCCGGATGATCGCGACGAGTTGGATGGCGTGCAGGCGTATGTCCGGGGTCGGCGGGGTGCCGGCCTCACGGGCGAGTTCGGCTGTGATCTGGTCCTCGAAGTCGGCCCATAGCCGGAGCAGGCCCGACTGGAGGGACATGGACTGGCCGTAGCCGCGATGGAATCGCTCCAGGCCGGAGCCCTCCTGGTCGTTCTCGATCATCGTGATCAGCACCTCGGCCGTCGCCTTGGCGGCCGAGGTCCCGACGGGGCGTTCGGCCAGACCTGCGAGCACGGCTTCGATGAGGCTCTTGTCGGCGAAGGCAAGGTCTTCCTTGGAGCGGAAGTAGACGAACAGGGTCTTCACCGACACGTTGGCGGCGTCGGCGATCTCCGCGACCGTCACCGCGTCGAAGCCGCGTTCCTCGAACAAGCGCTCCGCGGCGTCGATCAACGCCTGGCGCGTGAGCTCCTTCTTGCGTTCCCGCAGCGACGATTTCATGCCGACAGCGTATCCCAAAGCCACAGTGGGTCACATTTTTCAGCGCTGACAATTTGGGGGCTTGACTCATATAGGTGAGTGACTTACTTTTCTCTCGTACTTACCGTAGGGGGAAGGTTCAGGCCATGCCGGCAACGCCGCATCCGCTCACGCATCGGGCGATCATGACGATCCTGGTCCCGCTGATGCTCGTCCTGTTCATCACGAACCTGGATCAGACGATCACCGCGGCCGCGCTGCCGACCATCGTGGCGGAGCTGGGAAACGCCGGTCAGATCTCGTGGGTCGCCTCCGCGTACCTGCTCACCAGCGCCGTGACGACGCTGCTGTTCGGCAAGCTCGGCGACATGTTCGGCCGCAAGCCGATCTTCCTGATCTCGATGGTGATCTTCACAGTCGGTTCGGCGCTGGCCGGCGCGGCTGAAAGCATGCTCTGGCTGATCGTTTTCCGTGGCCTCCAGGGAGTGGGGGGCGGCGGGCTGAACTCGCTGGTGATGGCGATCGTCGGCGACCTGGTGCCGGCCCGCCAGCGCTCCCGCTACCAGGCGTACACCGGGATCGTCGCGACCCTCGCTCTCATCGCCGGCCCGTTCCTCGGCGGCCTGTTCTCCGACACGCTCTCCTGGCGCTGGATCTTCTACATCAACATCCCGATCTGCGTGCTGGCGATCGTCATGACCGCCCTGCGCGTCAGCCTTCCCCGTCCCATCGGGCGTACCAGGCGGGTCGACGTGGCGGGCGGCCTGATCGCCGCAGTGGTGACCACGGCGATCCTGCTGCTCACCACCCTCGGCGGCACCGAGCACCCGTGGAGTTCGCCCCTGATCGTGGCACTCATCGGCCTCAGCGTCGCCGGGCTGGCCGCCTACATCCTTGTCGAGAGGCGGGCGGCCGAGCCGATCACCCCGTTGAGCCTGTTCCGGTCGAGCGTCTTCACCATCTGCTCTATCCAGTTCGGGTTCGTCGCCGTGGTCCTTTTCGTCGCGATGTTGTACGTTCCGCTGTTCCTGCAGACCATCCAGGGATACTCCGCCTTCGCGGCCGGCCTGTTCCTGATCCCGATGCTGCTCGGTCTCGTCGCCGCCACCGCCGTCGCGGGCCCGTTCATCGCGAGCACCGGCAGATACAAGATCTACCCGGTGATCGGGTCCGCGGTGACCGGCGTGTCGATGTGGGTGCTCACGTTCGCGGACGCCGACACGGCGGCGTGGGCGATCGTGGCACCACTCGTGTTCGCCGGAGCCGGAATGGGGTTGATGATCCAGGTGGCCCTCCTGGCCGGGCAGAACGCGGTCGAAAACCGGCACCTGGGCACCGCGACGGGAGCGCTGAACTTCTTCAAGAGCATCGGCGCGGCGTTCGGCGCCGCCATTTTCGGCGCCATCCTCGTCGCGGCTACCGGCCCGAACCCCACTCCGGCCTCGATGACATACGCCTTCCAGACGGTGTTCCTCTGGTCGGTCCCCTTCATGGTCGTTTCCTTCGTCCTCGCACTCGTCATGCGAGAGAAGCCCCTCTCGGAGGAAATGATCGAAGTCGCCGAAGGCAAGGTCGAGGTCCCCGAATACTGACCCGCCTCCCCAATCCACGGAAATTCATGCCGGGAGTTCGCCGGACGGCCTACTCCCCGAACTATGAGGACACTCATGCCCACGACACACGCTCTGAGCCAGCTTGAGATCGTCATCCTCGGCGCAGGCCCGGTAGGCCTCGCCGCCGCCCGGCTCCTGCACCTGCGGGGCGTCCGCCCCCGGGTGCTTGAACGTGACGCCGATCGTGACGCGCGGGACCAGGGCGGATCACTGGACCTTGGAGAGGACAGCGGGTTGGCCGCCCTCGCCGCCGCCGGCCTGATGGATGAGTTCGAGTACGCCGCGCGGCCGCAAGGGCAGCACACCAACTACTTCGACACCCAGGGTGTCCTGCTGTTGTCCACCGACGAAGACGACGAGGACGAGTTCCGGCCGGAGATCGACCGGCTTGAGCTGCGCTCCCTGCTCCTTGACTCGCTCCCGGACGGGACCGTGGAGTGGGGCCGGACCGTCAAGGCGGTGGAGCGGGCAGGACACCGCTGGCGGATCGTCATGGAAACCGGCGAAAGCGTCGAGGCCGATCTGGTGATCGGCGCCGACGGCGCCAACTCCAGAGCCCGCGCGATCGTCACCGGCCAGGCCCCCACCTACACCGGGGTCACCTTCATCGCCGGTGAGATCGCCCGCCCGCTGCCCGGCTCGTATGCCGCCGAGATCGTCGGTGAGGGCTCCGGTCTCGTCATCGGCCACGAGAAGGCGTTCCTCTGCCAGCGCAACGGCGACGGCTCGATCCGCGTCTACTTCGCCCAGCGCCGCCACGAGGACCCGAGCCGCGCCGCGGGATCGACGTTCCACGATCCCGGTTTCATCCGCGCCGAACTGGACCGCGAGTTCCAGGACTGGTCGCCCAGGATGCGCAGCGTTCTCGACGAGGTAGAGACGACCTTCGTCTGGTGGCCCCTCTACACCGTCCCTGTGGAGCAGCGCTGGCGGCCGCGCTCCGGCCTGACCCTGATCGGAGACGCCGCGCATGTGATGCCTCCCTTCACCGGGCAGGGCGTCAACATGGGCCTGCTGGACGCCCTGGAACTCGTCACCGTTCTCACCTCGGGTGAGCATGCGGACCTGGACTCGGCGATCGGCGCGTACGAGTCGGCGATGCTGACTCGGATGGCGGAGGCCGTTGCCGCGTCCAACGGCGTGCAGGACGTCCTGCTGTCCCCGCAGGGCCCCACCGCCCTGCTCGCCATGGTCGCCCATCCGTGAACGGTTCCCTTCGGTCGCTCCGCGGTGTGCCCGCATCGGTTCTCGCCGATGCGGGCACACCGCCGGGGTCGCCCCGATGGTTACCGCAGTGGTCAGACGTCGCGCCGCCGCAGGGCGAGGGCCGCCCCGGCGGAGATCACGACCAGGTAGGCCGCGAAGACCGCCACGCCGCCCCACACCGGCAACATCCCGTCGGGTGGCAGCACGCTGGTGAAGGACAGACCCGCGTTGGAGGGAAGGAAGGGCGCGACCGCCTCGTAGATCGCCGGTGGAGCCAAGGCGAGCAAGGAATCGCCGATCAGCAGGACGCCGCTGAGCGTGGCTGCGGCTGCCGCGGTGTTGCGGAAAAGCAGGCCAAGACCGACCCCCATGATCGCCGTTCCGGTGAGATAGAGGGCGGATGCGATGACGGCGCGCCGGACGCCCGGATCGTCCAGCGTGGCCGAAGGCAGGTCCACTCCGGCGAAAATCGGCTGGGAGATGAGGAAGGAGGCCAGCAGGGCCGGCAGAGTCGTCACAAAGGAAGCCACGGCGACGACGGCGATCTTGGCCCACAGCACGGGAAGCCGTTGCGGAACGGCGGCGAGGGTGCCGCGAATGGATCCGCTCGCGTACTCACCAGTGATCACCATGACGCCGAGCGTGCTGACGACGAGCTGGCCCAGCGCGGGGCCGGCCAGCGACAGTGCCACCGGGTCGAAGGATCCCTCCAGCGCCTCTTTGGCCTGAGGGTTGGTCACCACCAGCGCGTTGACCAGGCCGAAGGCGAAGGTCACCACGGCCGCCGCAGCCAGGGTGAGGAGGTTGAGGCGCAGCGACAGGAACTTGACGAGCTCGGAGCGGGCCACCCGCAGGAGGGTGACCCGATGGATCGTCGTGGAGACGGGACCGAGGGTGGTGGTCATGCCGCGCTCCTGTCCCCGAGCAACTGCCCGGTGGAGTATTCGAGGGAGCCGTGGGTCAGCTCCATGAAGGCTTCCTCAAGCGAGGCGGTGACGGGGGTGAGCTCGTGCACGACGTAACGAGCCTCGAAGGCCCGCTCGCCGATCTCCCTGGCGCTCAGCCCGGCCACCACCAGCAATTCTCGGTCGCTGTTGTGGTAGGTCATACTCACGTCGGGGCCGCTGAGCAGGCTCACCAGCTGGCCGGCGTGCGGGCTGCGGACGCGTACGCGGGAGCCGGAGGCTCGCGCGGTGAGCTCCTTCATGGAGGTGTCGGCGATGAGCCTGCCCTTGCCGATGATGACCAGATGCTCGGCGGTGACGGCCATCTCGTTCATCAGGTGGGAGGAGATGAAGACGGTGCGCCCTTCGCGGGCCAGATCGCTGAGCAGGTCGCGGATCCAGCGGATGCCGTCAGGGTCGAGGCCGTTCATCGGCTCGTCCAGCATGACGATCTCCGGGTCGCCGAGCAGGGCCGCGGCGATGCCGAGCCGCTGGCTCATACCGAGCGAGAAGCCACCGGCGCGACGTCGGGCGGCCGAGCTCAGCCCGACCAGGTCGACGACCTCGTCGATCCGGCTGGCGGGGATGGCGTGAGTGGCGGCCAGGGCGCGCAGATGGTCGTAGGCCGAGCGGCCGGGGTGCACCGCCTTGGCCTCCAGCAACGCACCGACCTTGCACAGCGGGCTGGCGGCGTCGCGGTAGTCACGGCCGTCGATCCGGATCCGCCCGGAGGTCGGCCGGTCCAGGCCGAGGATCATGCGCATGGTCGTGGATTTCCCGGCCCCGTTAGGCCCCAGGAATCCGGTCACCACACCGGGCCGAACGGTGAAACTCAACCGATCCACCGCGATCTTGTCCTGATATTTCTTGGTGATTTCCTCAATTTCTATCACGGCCTCGACGTTATTCCATCCGCTCGTTTCCCGATTCGGCCGGAGCGAGTCATCGCGAGTTACTCCAACAGGCGTGATATCGAACTGAATACTCCATTTGGAGTACGGCTGACCTCGGCCGTCAGGGGGAGGGCAAGAAAATGGGCGGACGATAGGCTGGGCCGCCGATGAATAGAGCGGCTTTTCTTGGGCTGGCGCGGGCCGACGGTGTGGCCGTGTGCTGCTATCTTGCACTGTTCACGATGCTGCCGACCTTTGAGCCGGAGGTGGAATCCGACGCCGGCATGGGTTTCGTCGCCGTCGCCGGACTGGTCGCGATCGCGGTGCGACGCCGCGTGCCGTATGTGGCAGTGGCCGTGATGCTTTCGGCACTCCTGTCGGGATATGTCCTGGGTACGGGGGTCATCCCGTACCTGATCGGGCTGGGCATGGCCCTTTACACGGTCGGGGTTCAGCGCCGTCGGCGGGAGTCGTGGCTCACCGCCGTCGCCGTCCTCGCCGTTGTCGTGACGGCGGACCTCCTCGCCGGGTGGCAGGACCTGTGGGGGACCCTGGTGTGGGCAGGGCTCACGCTGACGGGCGGCGCCCTGGTACGCAGTCAGCGCGCCTATGTCACGGCGGTCAAGGACCGAGCCGCCCGGGCCGAGCAGGCGCGGGAGAGCGAGGCGGGCCGGCGGGTGGCAGAGGAACGGCTGCAGGTCGCGCGTGATGTGCACGACGCCATCGGGCACCGCATCGCCGTGATCAACGTGCAGAGCGCCGTCGCGGCGCAGCTGCTCAGGTCCAGCCCCGAAGGCGCGGCCGAGGCGCTTGAGCATGTCAGGCAGGCGAGCGCGAACGCCCTGAACGAGCTCGGCGAACTGCTCGACGTGCTGCGTAACGGCAGGAGCGAGACGCACGCGGCCGGCCTCGAGTCGATCGGCGAGCTGATGGACGGCTTCCGCGCCGCCGGCCTGGCGGTGGACGTGACCATCGAAGGCCGGCCCTACCCTTTGCCCCTTACGACGAACCAGGCCGCCTACCGCATCGTCCAGGAGTCACTCACCAACGCGCTCACACACGGAGCGGGCGGCACGGCCAGCCTGTGCGTTGCCTACCGTCCCGGATCCGTCCGCATCCAAGTCGGCAACCCATTGCGCGATCCGGACGCCGCCCCCGTCGTCCGGCCTGCCCCGCTCCCGGTCGGGGGCAGCGGGATCATCGGCATGCGGGAGCGGGCCGCGCGGGCCGGCGGCACGCTGCGCACCCTCGTCGGGCACGGGGTCTTCACGGTGACCGTCCACCTGCCTTCAGGGAAGACACGATGATCAAAGTGCTGCTGGCCGACGACGAGGCGCTCCTGCGCGCCGGCATCCGCATCCTGCTGGACACCGCCCCCGACATCGAGGTCGTCGGGGAGGCCACGACTGGCCTGGAAGCGGTGAACCAGGCCCGCGCCACTCAGGCAGACGTCGTGCTGATGGACATCCGCATGCCCGACATGGATGGCATCGAAGCCACCAGGGCGATCTGCGGGGACGAGAGCCTCGCGCGGGGCCGCGTCATCATCTTGACCACCTTCGAGCTGCACGACCACGTCCTGGCCGCCATCCGAGCCGGGGCCAGCGGTTTCCTCGGCAAGAGCGCCAACCCAGAGCAACTGCTCGAAGCCGTGCGGGTCGTCGCCGGCGGCGAGTCGCTACTCTCAGCGAGGGCGACGGCGCATCTGCTGGAAAGCGTCCGTCAGATCCCGACGCACTCCGCACTTCCTCGGATAGACCTCGCCGGCCTGACCGCCCGCGAGCGTGAGATCGTCGAGCTCGTCGCCCGAGGGTTGTCCAACGAGGAGATCGGGGCGCTGCTGTTCCTGTCACCGCTCACCGTCAAGACCCATGTGTCGCGGGCGTCGATCAAGCTCGACGCCCGCGACAGGGCTCAACTGGTAGCGATCTTCTTCCAGGGCAACGACAATCCCTGAAGCGAGAAAATCAACGTCGGCCTCTGCGAGCACGGTTAGGCGCGCGAACCGGCGTCTGTCCGCGAGGTCCCGTGCACTGACCGGCTCGGTCCCAGCCGTACCCCAGCTGCGTACATGCCGCCACCGCTCCCCCGGCAGGACGACCCCGGTCGCGGATTCGGCCGCTGACGGTTCAGCATCTGAAGGATTCGCCGATCCCCCCGCTCCAGTGGTCGACGCCGCGGTCTTCCAGGAAGTAGGTGCCAGTACTATGCCAGCTAAGCCGAGTTGGCCTGCAGACCTGGATCCACCACTGAACCACCTCACTCCCGAGCGCAAACTTTGGGAGTGGGGCGCCATCGACATGCACCGCATCCTTCATCGCGAGCGTGAGACGCCATCCCACTCGAACAGGTCCCTGGCGGGGACGCTCAGCGCGTCGGCGATCTGGAACACCTTGTCCATGTGCGGGCTGTACATACCGTTCTCGATGCGGTTGATAGTCTTCCGGTCGACATCGGCGCGTTCGCCAAGTTGCTCCTGCGTGTGACCTGCATGATCACCAAAGGTCTGTACCAACGTTGGTACAAATCGCGGTAGAGGGGTCTTCAGGCAGCCCCGCGGACGTGCGAGTATCCAGCCGCACCCCCGATGCACTGTTGCCGTCGCCGCCCGAACAATACCCGGTCGCGCGGCCGGTCCAGCAGGTGTCACCATCTGCGTTGATTTGGTTGCAGTCCGATGAACGGTGCGGTACGTCGAGGACGATCTCGGGGTGTGGATCGAGCGCTATCTCCATCTCGCGGTGCGCGGAGTCCGCTCTCCGGAAGTCACGGGCAAGATCAGCCGCCATCTGGAGCGGCTGCGCGCCTGGATCACCACCAGGCTCAGGCACGAGCGCGTCTCGGCGGATCATCGCCCGCGAGATGACCGCCTGGCGCGATCACCTGGCCGCCGCCGGGCGGCACACGGAAGACGGCAGCAATATGATCATGCGCATATGAGCGACATCACCGAACCCCCGATCGCCCGGGTGGACGTCGTGCGCGAGACCCTGCACGGCATCACCCTTGAGGATCCCTACCGGTGGATGGAAACCGAAGGTGAGGAGTTCCACCACTGGCTGGACGGCCAGGCCAGGCACGCCCGCGAGTACCTGGACGCCCTGCCGCACCGCTCTCGCCTGCTGACCCGGATCCGCGAACTGGGCGGTGCGCTCACGCGGTACTTCGGCCTCGCGATGGCCGCCGACAGGGTCTTCGCCCTCGTACGCGAGCCGGACGCCCGCGTGCCGGTGCTGACGGTGACCGAGGCCGACGGAGCGAGCAGGGTCCTGTTCGACCCCGGCACGGTGCCGGGCGACGGGCATCACACCATCGACTGGTACGTGCCCTCCCCCGACGGCCGCCACGTCGCCTGCGCCGTCTCCGCCTCCGGGTCGGAGGACAGCTCCATCCACGTGATCGACGCCGACTCCGGCGCCCTCCGGGAGACGATCCCGCCCACGACGCGTTTCGCCTTCCTGAGCTGGCTGGAGGACAGCCGGTCGTTCGTCTATCACCGCTACGTGGAGCAGCACCGCTTGGACAGCCGCTCCTTCCTGCATCACCTGGGCGCCGACCCGGCGCAGGACACGGTGGTGCTGGCCCGCGGCCTCAATCCCCACGTCGAGCTGACCCCGCGGGACCGGCCTTTCCTGGTGGTACCGCCGCGAGGCGAGTGGATGCTGGCGATCGTCTCCCACGGCGCGCTCAGCCCCTGGCCCTGGACCAGCGAGCAGCTGAGCGACTGCACGGTGTACGTGGCGCCGCGGACCGGGCTGGCCGACCCGGACGCCTGCCCGTGGCGGAAGGTCGCGGGCGCAGCGGACGGCGTGACCGCCTTCGCCACCAGCCACGACACCCTCTACCTGGTCTCCCATCGGGACGCGCCGCGCTCCCGCGTGCTGGCCGTTCCGCTTGCCGCACCCGATCTGTCCCGAGCCCGGGTGGTCGTGCCCGCGGGTGAGCGGGCGGTGGAGACGGTGCGGGTGGTGGGCGACCGGCTGCTGGTGCGCGATCTCGACGGCGGCGTCAGCCGGGTACGGCACGTGCCCCTGTCCGGCGGCGAGCCCGCCGACCTCCCGATGCCGATGGACGGTGCCATCCTGGAGTGGACCACCCACCCCGAGCGGCCCGAAGCTCTGCTCCTGGTGGCCGGCTGGACCGACGCGCCACGGCTCTACCGCTACGACGGCCAGTCCCTCCAGGACACCGGGCTGGCGCCCCGCTCACCGGTGGACTTCGGCGCCGTACACGCCCGCACCCTGTACGCGCCCGCGCAGGACGGGACGCCGATCCCGCTCACCGTCATCCACCACAAGGACCTGGAGCTGAACGGCGACAACCCGGCCATGCTCACCGGCTACGGCTCCCACGGGTTCATCGACCTGCCGGAGTTCCGTCCCGAGATGCTCGCCTGGTACGAGCGTGGCGGCGTCTACGCCGTCGCGCACCTGCGCGGCGGCGGTACCTACGGCCGCGAATGGCACGAGGCCGGGCTCGGCCCGCGCAAGGAGGCCACCATCACGGACTTCATCGACTGCGCCGAACACCTCATCGCCCTCGGCTACACCCGTCCGGGACGGCTGGCCGCCGAGGGCGCCAGCAGCGGTGGCATCCCCACCAGCGGCGCGCTGGTGCGCCGCCCCGAGCTGTGGGCGGCCATGGCGATGCACGTGCCGACGGTGAACGCCACGCGCAACGAGTTCACCGAGAGCGGGCCGATCAACGTGCCCGAGTTCGGCAGCATCACCACCGAGGAGGGCCTGCGTGCCCTTCTGATCATCGACGCCTACCTGCGGGTTCACGACGGCGTGCCGTACCCGGCGGTGCTGCTGACCACCGGCCTGCACGACGCGCGGGTGCCGCCGTGGCAGCCGGCGAAGCTGGCTGCTCGCCTGCAGGCGGCCACGGCCTCCGGCCGGCCGGTGCTGATGCGCGTCGAGGAGCACGGCGGGCATGGCGCCGGCTCGACCAGAGACCAGGAGCAGGCACTGCTCGCCGATGTGCTGGCCTTCATCCTGCACGCGTCCGACGGGTCATGATGACGACAGACATGTCGGGTACGGCACACGCACGCGCCTCCCTCGACTCCCGGTCGTCGAAGTCGTGGTAGCCCTAAGCGCTGTTTCTTAGATCTTCTGACTGATCGTGGTCGAATCGTCACGATGGGAGTATGGGGCGCTTAACCAACGCAGAGTGGGAGCGGCTCGAACCGTTGCTACCCGAGGGCGGTCAGCTGCACCAACTCCGCCACAGCGCGCTGCAGCCCCCGCACCGTGCCGGGAGCGGCCCCGGTGTCGGCGCCGATGACGATCGAGCAGGCCGACCCGGGCGGGGTGAGCTGCACCACCCGC
>NZ_FNDJ01000022.1 GCF_900099965.1 Nonomuraea jiangxiensis
TCATCCACCCCACCCGGATAACGACAAGCCATCCCCACGATCGCGATCGGCTCACGAGCGCGGGTCGTCAGCGCGCGGTTCTGCTGGCGCAGCCTGGCCGTCTCCCGCAGAGAGGCGCGCAGTGCCTCGACGAGCTTTCCGTCACCCTCCGCCATTCTCTTCACCCCTCCTTGGTCTCGTCATCCAGCTGCCCGTTGTCCAGCGCCATCCTGATCAGGGCTTCGGTATCCAGTTCGTCGATCGCGTCGACGTCCGCCGTCTCGTCTGGGGCTATGGCTCCGTTCGTACCATCGGGACGCACTCCGGCGAGCTCCAGCAGCCCGTCCAGCAGTCCGGCGGCGCGCAGTGCCGCCACCTGCACGGTCTGCAGCGCCCTGCGGATCGCCGTCTCGTCTTGGCCGTTGACGGCACCGTGATCCCCGCCGTCGGTCTTCGGTGCGATTCGCTTGATCAGGTAGTCGACGACCGCTCGGACCGATGGATGATCGAACACCAAGGTGGTCGGCAACCGGAGCCCCAGCGCGGCACCGAGCCCGTTCCGCAACTCCACCGCCGCCAGCGAGTCGAAGCCCAGCTCCTGGAATGCCTGGTCCGCTGGCACGGACGCGGGCGAATCGTGGCCGAGCACCGCCGCTACCCGTGCGCGTACCAGTTCCGTCACCGCTGCCAGACGCTCCGCGGCAGGCAACTCGGCCAGCCGGTCAGCGAACGAGGCGTTACCGGCCGGGGCGTCCAGCGCGGCCCTGCGCCGTACACCGGCCAGGTCACGCAGCATCGCGGGCAACCGCTCCGCCGGCTGGGCACGCAACGTACCCACCGACCAGCCGGCCGCCACCACAACTCCCTGCCGGCCCTCGGCCACCACTCCATCCAGCACCGACAGGCCGACACCAGCCGACAGCGGGATGAACCCCTCCCGCACTATTCGCTCCCGTTCCCGATCGGACAACCGACCGGCCATGCCTTCTTCGGCATCCCACACACCCCACGCCAGCGAGATCGCCGGCAGCCCGGCCGCGGCCCGGGCCACAGCCAGCGCATCCACCGCAGCGTTGGCCGCCGCGTAGTTGCCCTGCCCCGCCGCACCCAACGTGCCGGCCAGCGAGGAGAACACCACGAAGTGCGCCAGATCATGCTTCCGGGTCAGCTCGTCCAGATGCCAGGCCGCATCCACCTTCGGCCGCAGCACCGCCTCCACTCGCTCGGCCGACAACGACGTGATCACCCCGTCGTCCACCACCCCCGCCGCATGCACCACCGCCCGCAACGGATAGGCCTCACCGACCTCCTCCAGCAACACCGCCAGCGCCTCCCGGTCGGCCACATCACAGGCCGCGACAGACACCTCGGCGCCCAGCCCGGCCAGCTCGTCGCGGAGTTCGGCCGCGCCGGGGGCATCGGCACCCCGGCGGGAGACCAGCAGCAGATGCCGTACGCCGTGTTCGGCCACCAGATGCCGGGCCACCAGCGCGCCCAGCCCACCGGTGCCGCCGGTGATCAGCGTGGTCCCATCGACCGGCCACATGCCGTCGGCATCCTTACCGCCTACCTGGCCGGCTGCCCCAAGCGATACTCCACCGTCGGGGTCGGCGGATGCGACGTGCGTCATCCGGGACCCCCACAGCCGGTCGCCGCGCAGCGCCACCTCCGGCTCACCACAAGCCAGCGCGGCACGCACACCACCCGAAAGGCGATCCTCACCACCGGCCGTGGTGATCGCCACGGCACTCGCCGATGCCCCATCCCGACCCAGGGCGACCTGCGCGCCTTCCAGCGAACCGTCGTGCGGGTCAAGGTCGATCAGGGTGATCCGGCCGGGTTCCTCCGCCTGAGCGGCCCGTACCAGTCCCCACACCGCCGCCTGCACCGGATCCGGAACCTCACCGTCGGCCACGGCCACCGCGCCCCGGGTCACCACCGCCACCGGCCGCGTGTCCGCCTCGGCCAACCAGGTCTGCAACTCGCCCAGCACATCCCCGACGGCCCGCCGCACCCGCACCGGAACCGGGACGTCACCGTCCACCGGCTCTCCGCTACCGGCCCCCGCACCTCGGGCGGCAGATCCCGCTCCCACTGAAGAAGCGACATCCAGCACCGCGACATCCGGCATCGCGGCAGCGGGCTCGGCGTCACGCTCGTCCACCGTGGCCAGCGACCGCCAAGTCACCTCATACAACCACCGGGCCGGGACCGCGCCGCTCAACTGCCCAGGAGCCAGCGCTCGCGAGGTCAGCGCCTCCACCGAAGCCACCGGCCGACCACCCGGATCGGTGAGGTCCAGCCTGACCTCGTCGCCGTCCAGTCGGCGCAACCGTACTCGCAGCGCGGTGGCACCGGCGGCGTGCAGGGTGACGCCGTTCCAGTTGAACGGGATCAGCGGACCACGTTCCCCGGCCTCCTGCTCGGCCAGCATGCCCACGTGCATCGCCGCGTCGAGCAGCGCGGGGTGGACGCCGTAGCCCGCCGGATCGGCGACGTCGGTCGGCAGCGACACCTCGGCGTAGAGGTCGTCGCCGTGTTTCCAGGCTCGGGTGAGGCCGTGGAAGGCGGGGCCGTAGCCGTAGCCGTGATCGACCAGGCGGTCGTACAGGCCGGTGGTGTCCAACGGCTGAGCACCTGGCGGGGGCCAGGCGTGGCCCAGGTCCGCCACTGCATCGGCGGAAATGGCCGGAGTGAGGGCGCCGGTGGCGTGCCGGGTCCAGGTCCCGTGATCGTCTTTGGAGTGGATGCCGATCTGGTGCCGGCCGTCTTCGTCGGGTGGGCTCAGGATGATCTGGAGAGTGATGCCGTCGGTGGTGTCGGGGATGGGCAGGGGGCTGTGCAGGGTGAGCTCTTCGATGGCCGGGCAGCCGACCTGATCGCCGGCGCGCAGGGCCAGCTCGACAAAGGCGGTACCGGGCAGGATCGGGACGGCGTTGATGGCATGATCGGCCAGCCACGGCTGAGCGGTGACCGACAACCGTCCGGTCAGGATGACGCCACTGTCGGGCTGCTCCACCACCGCACCCAGAATCGGATGGTCGGCGGTGCCCAGACCAAGCGCAGCCGGATCGCCGGCCGGAGCCGAGTGCAGCCAGTAGCGGCGATGCTGGAAGGGGTAGGTGGGGAGATCCAGGTCGCCGGTGCGAGCACCGCCTGGCCTGGTCGGCCAAGCGGTCCAGTCCACGGCCATGCCACACGTCCAGGCCTGGCCCAGCCCGGCGACCAGTTGGGCGGTCTCGTCCCGATCACGCCGCAACAACGCCACCACCGAGGCAGGCTCTGCGTCCCCGCGGCCGCCATCGGCACTGCGGACCTCAGTGTGTTCGTTGTCGTCGTAGTGGGTGAGGGTTTGTTCGATCATGGGGGCCAGCTGAGCGTCCGGACCGACCTCGACGAAGCAGCCGACCTGATGCCGGGACAAGGTAGTCACGGTGTCGGCGAACCGCACCGGCCGCCGCACGTGCTCCACCCAATAGCCGGGCTCGGTGATCTCCTCGCCGGCCACGTCACCCGAGACGTTGGACACCAGCGGCAACTCCGGACGCCGCAGCGTCAACCCCGCCACGACCTGCTCGAACTCGGCCAGCATCGGCTCCATCAAAGGCGAGTGGAAGGCGTGCGACACCCGCAGCGGCCGGGTCCGATGCCCGTGCTGCCGCGCCCACTCGACGACCTCGGCGACCTGGCCGGAAGCGCCGGAGACCACCACCGCGCCGGGCGCGTTCACCGCCGCCACCGAGATCTCGCCACGCCCGGCCAGCACCGGGGCGAGCTCCTCTTCGCCGCAGCCGATCGCGGCCATCGCGCCCCCGGCCGGCAACGCCTGCATCAACCGCCCACGAGCCGCCACCAACCGGCACGCATCCGCCAAATCCAGCACCCCGGCCACATGCGCCGCAGTGATCTCCCCCAGCGAATGCCCAGCCACATAATCAGGCCGGACCCCCAACGATTCCAGCAGCCGGAACAACGCCGTCTCCACCGCGAACAACCCGGCCTGCGCGAACACCGTCTGATCCAGCACCCCACCGGCACCAGAACCAGAACCAGAGCCAGCAGCCCCAGACCCAGCAGCCTCAGCACCGCCGGTCTCGCCAGTCTCGCCGGTCTCGTCGATCTCGTCGATCTCGTCGATCTCGCCGAGGATGATCTCCCGCAGGCTCACACCACCGGCCAGACCGGTCACAACCCCCGCAGCGTCGGCGGCGGTAAGTTCAGCCTCCAGCAACGCACACGCCTCATCAAAAGCGCGAGCGAACACCGGGAAAGCCGCATACAGGCCCCGGCCCATCCCCAGCCGCTGAGCACCCTGACCGGAAAACAACACCGCCACCCGGCCCGGCCGCACCCGACCCACCACCGAAGACGGCTCCAACACCCCGGCCGCCAACCCGCCGGCTACCAACTCCCCGGCCACCAACCCGCCAGCCACCAACTCCCCGGTCGCCGACTCGCCGACCGCCAGTGCCCGCAGCCCGGCCAGCAGACCCTCCCGGTCCACCGCCGGCAACACCGCCCGATACTCCAACGCCGCCCGGCGCGCCAACCCAGCCGCCACCTCCACCGGACCAGCCGCATCGTGCTCGGCCACGAACCCGGCCAGCCGACCGGCCTGCGCCCGCAACGCCGCCTCGCTCTTGGCCGACACCACCACAGGCACCGGCACCGGCGCAGCCGCGGGGTTGCCCTCGGCCGCTGTGGCCGTGCTGCCGTCCCGCTCGCCCGACGGCTCCCTGGTGAGCGGTTCGTGCAGCGGCTCTTCCTCGGCCGGGGGTTCTTCCAGGATGATGTGCGCGTTGGTGCCGGAGATGCCGAACGACGACACCCCCGCCCGGCGCGGCCGGTCCGGGACCTGGGGCCAGGGCTGGGGTTCGGTCAGCAGTTCCACCGCCCCGCCGGACCAGTCCACCTTCGACGACGGCGCATCGACGTGCAACGTCTTGGGCAACAGCCCGTGCCGCATGGCCAGGATCATCTTGATCACACCGGCCACTCCGGCCGCCGCCTGGGTATGCCCCAGGTTCGACTTCACCGACCCCAGCCACAACGGCGATGGCCGGTCCTGGCCGTAGGCGGCCAGCAATGCCTGCGCCTCGATCGGGTCGCCCAGCGCGGTGCCGGTGCCGTGTCCTTCGACCACGTCCACCTGTGCGGGACCGATTCCTGCCGAGGCCAGCGCCGCCTCGATCACCCGCTCCTGCGAGGGCCCGTTCGGCGCGGTCAGCCCATTCGACGCCCCGTCCTGGTTCACCGCGCTACCGCGCAGCATCGCCAGCACCCGATGCCCACGACGGCGAGCGTCCGACAGCCGCTCCACCACCAACACCCCGACACCCTCGCCCCAGCCGACCCCATCAGCCGCCTCAGCGAACGACTTACACCGCCCATCAGCAGCCAACCCCCGCTGCCGCGAAAACTCCACAAACGCATCCGGCGTGGCCATCACCGTCACCCCACCCGCCAGCGCCAGATCACACTCCCCGCTACGCAACGCCTGCGCCGCCAGATGCAACGCCACCAACGACGACGAACACGCCGTGTCCACCGACACCGCCGGCCCCTCCAAGCCCAACGTGTACGCCACCCGGCCCGAAATCGTGGCCCCACCCGTACCCGACGGGGCATAGTCGTGATACATCACCCCCGCGAACACCCCACCGCTGGTCTCCCGCAACGACGTCGGATCGATCCCCGCACGCTCCAACCCCGCCCAGCACACCTCCAGGAACTGCCGCTCCTGCGGATCCATCTCCGCCGCCTCACGCGGACTGATCCCGAAAAACGCCGGATCGAAATCCGCCGCCCCGTACAGGAACCCACCCTCCCGCGCATAGGAACGACCCGGCTTACCCGGCTCCGGATCATAAAGACCGGCCACATCCCAGCCACGATCAGCCGGAAAACCACCCACCGTATCCACACCATCCACGACCAGCCGCCACAACTGCTCCGGATCATCCACCCCACCCGGATAACGACAAGCCATCCCCACGATCGCGACGGGATCGTCGGTGACCGCCACCTGACGCCGCGTCCTCCGCTGGTCGGCCTTCCCGCCTAGCAGCTTGCGCAGGACGAAGTCCGTCAGCGCGTTCACCGACGGGTGGTCGAAGACCAGCGTCGCCGGCAGGGTGAGCCCGGCCGCCCGGCCCAGCCGGTTCCGCAGGTCCACCGCCATCAGCGAGTCGACGCCCAGTTCTTGGAAGGCCCGGTCCACCGGGACCGACTCGGCCGCGCCGTACCCCAGTACTGCGGCCGCCTGCGCGCGTACCAGTTCCGTCACCGCCGCCTGGCGCTCTGCGGCAGGCAGCTCGGCCAGCCGATCAGCGAACGAAGCATTGCCGACCGGAGCATCCAACGCAGCCCTGCGCCGCACACCGACCAGATCATGCAACATCGCCGGCAACCGCTCCGCCGACCGGGCACGCAACGTACCCACCGACCAACCGGCCGCCACCACAACACCACGCCGACCCTCGGCCACCACCCGATCCAGCACCGACAGACCAACACCAGCCGACAGCGGGATCAACCCCTCCCGCACCATCCGCTCCCGCTCCCGATCGGACAACCGACCGGCCATGCCCTCCTCGGCATCCCACACACCCCACGCCAGCGAGATCCCCGGCAACCCGGCACCGACCCGCCCCACCGCCAACGCATCCAACGCAGCATTGGCCGCCGCGTAGTTACCCTGCCCCGCCGCACCCAAGGTGCCGGCCAGCGAGGAGAACACCACGAAATGGGCCAGATCATGCTTCCGGGTCAGTTCGTCCAGGTGCCAGGCCGCGTCCACCTTGGGCCGCAGCACCGCCTCCACTCGCTCGGCCGACAACGACGTGATCACGCCGTCGTCCACCACCCCCGCCGCATGCACCACCGCCCGCAACGGCCGCGCCTGGCCGATCCCCTCCAGCAGCACCGCCAGCGCGTCCCGGTCGGCCACGTCGCAGGCGGCGACGGTGACCTCGGCGCCCAGTTCGGTCAGCTGGTCGCGGAGTTCGGCGGCGCCGGGGGCGTCCAGGCCCCGGCGGGAGGCCAGTAGCAGGTGCCGTACGCCGTGTTCGGTGACCAGGTGCCGGGCCAGCAGGGCGCCCAGCCCGCCGGTGCCGCCGGTGATCAGCGTGGTCCCATCGGCCGGCCAGGCCGCCACGGGCTCCTCGCCGAGGCGTGCCCGCTCCAGCCGGGGTACCCATGGCCGGTCACTGCGGATGGCCACTTCTGGCTCGTCGCCGGCCAGCGCCGAGCTCTCAAGCGTGCTCAGCTCCGGCTGTGCGGCAGTCCCATCAGCGGCTGCGGCGCGCCCTCTCGTCCGCACCGGCTCCAGGTCGACCAACGTGATTCGGCCGGGGTGTTCCTGCTGGGCCGCGCGCACCAATCCCCAGACCGCCGCGCCCGCCGGGTCCGGCGTCTCTCCGTCGGCCACGGCGACCGCGCCCCGGGTGGCCACCAACACAGGTCGCGGATCCTCCTCGGCCAGCCGGTCCTGAAGCTCCGCCAGCACCGCCCCAACGCGGCGCCGTATCCTGTCCGGCAGGTCACCGGCGTCGTCGCTGGCGCCGCCCGTGGCGTCCACCACGGCAGCGCCGTCACGCAGCGCCGGCTCTCCCCCGTTGTCGGCGGCGGAGGCTCCGGTCAGCGGTCGCCACACCACCTCGGTGAGCCAGCGCGCCACCGACGCCGCGGTCGGTGCCGACGGATCCGTCTCGGCCACTGGCCGGGATGCCACCGTCTGCACGGTGGCCACCGGCCGGCCGACGGGGTCGGCCAGGTCCAGCCGGAACCCACCATCCGGCTCCGGGTGCAGCCGTACTCGCAGCGCGGTGGCGCCGATGGCGTGCAGGGTGACGCCGTTCCAGTTGAACGGGATCAGCGGGCCGCCCTCCCCTGTGTTCTCCCCGGCCAGCAGTACCACGTGCGTCGTCGCGTCGAAGAGGGCGGGGTGTAGGCCGTATCGGGTGGTCTGTCCGGCTTCTTCGGGGAGGGTGATGTCGGCGTAGAGGTCGTCGCCGTGTTTCCAGGCGCGGGTGAGGCCGTGGAAGGCGGGGCCGTAGCCGTAGCCCTGGTCGACCAGGCGGTCGTACAGGCCGGTGGTGTCCAGCGCCTGGGCGCCCGGCGGCGGCCAGGCATAGCTCAGGTCCGCCACCGCGTCGGCGGGAATGGCCGGGGTGAGGGCGCCGGTGGCGTGCCGGGTCCAGGTTCCGTGATCGTCTTTGGAGTGGATGCCGATCTGACGTCGGCCGTCTTGGTCGGGTCCGGTCACGGTGACCTGCACGACGACGCCGCCGCTGGCGTCGGCGGTGCCGTTGGTGGGGTCGGGGATGGGCAGGGGGGTGTGCAGCGTGAGCTCTTCGATCGCCGGGCAGCCGACCTGGTCGCCGGCACGCAGAGCGAGCTCGACGAAGGCGGTGCCGGGCAGGATCGGGACGGCGTTGATGGCGTGATCGGCCAGCCAGGGCTGGGTGGTGACCGACAACCGGCCGGTCAGGATGGCGCCGCCGTCGGGCTGCTCCACCACGGCACCGAGGATGGGGTGGTCGGCGGCGGTCTGGCCGAGGGCGGCCGGGTCGCCGGCCGGGGTGGGCTGTAGCCAGTACCGGCGGCGTTGGAAGGGGTAGGTGGGCAGGTCCAGAGGACCGGCAGCGGCCGGTCCGGCGCCGGTGGTCCAGGCCGGCCAAGCGGTCCAGTCCACGCTGGTGCCACACGTCCAGGCCTGGCCCAGCCCGGCGACGAGTTGGGCGGTCTCGTCCCGATCGCGGCGTAGCAAGGCCACCACCGAGGCAGGCTCTGCGTCTCCGCGGCCACCGTGGGCGCTGCGGACCTGGGCGTGGTCGCCATCCCCGCCGCCGGTTTTGCCGGTGTGGTCGTTGTCGTTGTGGTGAGTGAGGGTTTGTTCGATCATGGGGGCCAGCTGGGCATCCGGGCCGACCTCTAGGAAACAGCCGACCCCGTGCCCGCGCAGGGTGGTGACGGTGTCGGCGAACCGCACCGGCCGCCGCACGTGCTCCACCCAATAGCCGGGCTCGGTGATCTCCTCGCCGGCCAGATCACCCGAGACATTGGACACCAGCGGCAACTCCGGACGCCGCAGCGTCAACCCCGCCACGACCTGCTGGAACTCGGTCAGCATCGGCTCCATCAGCGGGGAGTGGAAGGCGTGCGACACCCGCAGCTGGCGGGTCCGATGCCCGAGCTGCCGCGCCCACTCAACGACCTGCTCCACCTGGCCGGACGCGCCGGAGATCACCACCGCGCCGGGCGCGTTCACCGCCGCCACCGCCACCTGGTCGTAACCGGCCAGCACCGACACGAGCTCCTCTTCGCCGCAGCCGATCGCCGCCATCGCACCCCCGGCTGGCAGCGCCTGCATCAACCGACCACGAGCGGCCACCAACCGGCACGCATCCGCCAGGTCCAACACCCCAGCCACATGCGCCGCACTGATCTCCCCCAGCGAATGCCCAGCCACGTAATCCGGCCGGACCCCGAACGATTCCAGCAGCCGGAACAACGCCGTCTCCACCGCGAACAGCCCGGCCTGTGCGAACACCGTCTGATCCAGCACCCCACCAACAGCAGAACCAGACCCAGCAGCCGCAGAACCACCGGACCCGCCGGACCCGCCGGACCCGCCGGACTCGCGGGACTCGCGGGACTCGCGGGACCCGCCGAGGATGATCTCCCACAGGCTCGCACCACCGGCCAGGTCAGTCATAACCCCCGCAGCGTCGGCGGCGGTGAGTTCAGCCTCCAGCAACGCACACGCCTCATCGAAGGCGCGGGCGAACACCGGGAAAGCTTCGTACAGGCCGCGACCCATCCCGAGCCGCTGGGCACCCTGACCAGAGAACAGCACTGCCACCCGGCCCGGCCGCACCCGACCCTGCACCACCGAGGACGGCTCCAGCAGCCCGGCCGCCAACCCGCCGGCCGCCAACTCTCCGATCGCCGGCTCCCCGGCGGCCAGTGCCCGCAGCCCGGCCAGCAGACCCTCCCGGTCCGCCGCCGCCAGCACTGCCCGATGCTCCAGGGCGGCCCGGCGCGCCAGCCCGGCCGCCACCTCCACCGGACCAACCTCGTCATGCCCGGTCATGAACCCGGCCAGCCGACCGGCCTGCACCCGCAACGCCGCCTCGCTCTTGGCCGACACCAGCACCGGCACTGGCAACACCACAGGCACCGACGGCACCGGCGCCGTAGCCGCGGAGTCGCCCTCGGGTGCAATGGCCGTGATGCTGTCCCGCTCTGCCGACCCCTCACCGGCCAACGCTTCCTCAGCAGCGGGTGCGGCCGAACCGGCGCCGACCACCGACGGCTCCTCAACGGGCGGCTCTTCCAAGATCACATGAGCGTTGGTGCCGGAGATGCCGAATGAGGACACTCCCGCCCGGCGCGGCCGGTCCGCGTCCTGGGGCCAGGGCTGGGCCTCGGTCAGCAGCTCCACCGCCCCGCCGGACCAGTCCACCTTGGAGGACGGCGCATCGACGTGCAGCGTCCTGGGCAACAACCCGTGCCGCATGGCCAGGATCATCTTGATCACACCGGCCACCCCGGCCGCCGCCTGAGTGTGACCCAGATTCGACTTCACCGACCCCAGCCACAGCGGCGATGGACGGTCCTGGCCGTAAGCGGCCAGCAGCGCCTGGGCCTCGATCGGATCGCCCAGTGCGGTGCCGGTGCCGTGCGCTTCGACCACGTCCACATCGCCGGGTGTGAGTCCACCGGCCGCCAGCGCCTGGGCGATCACCCGCTCTTGGGAGGGGCCGTTGGGCGCGGTCAGACCGTTGGAGGCGCCGTCCTGGTTGACCGCGCTGCCGCGCAGCACCGCCAGCACCCGGTGCCCACGGCGGCGGGCGTCCGACAGCCGCTCCACCACCAGCACGCCCACGCCCTCGCCCCAGCCGACGCCATCAGCCGCTTCGGCGAACGCTTTGCTTCGGCCATCGGCCGCCAGGCCCCGCTGCCGCGAAAATTCCACAAACGCATCCGGCGTGGCCATCACCGTCACCCCACCGGCCAGCGCCAGATCACACTCCCCCGCACGCAAGGCCTGCGCCGCCAAATGCAACGCCACCAACGACGACGAACACGCCGTGTCCACCGAAACCGCCGGCCCCTCCAAGCCAAGCGCGTACGACACCCGCCCGGACACCACACTGCCCTGCGTTCCGGTGGCCACCAGGCCCTCGGCCTCCGGTGTGGCGACCGCGCCGGAGCCGTAGTCGTTGGCCATTACTCCGGTGAACACCCCGGTCGGGGTACCGCGCAGTCCGGATGGGTCGATGCCGGCGAACTCCAGGGCCTCCCAGGAGGTTTCCAGGATGAGCCGCTGCTGGGGGTCCATTGCCACCGCTTCGCGCGGGCTGAGCGCGAAGAACTCCGGGTCGAAGTCGGCGGCACCGGACAGGAATCCGCCGGTGCGGACGTATGACGTTCCCGGGTGGTCGGGATCCGGATGGAACAGCGATCCCAGGTTCCAGCCTCGGTCGGTGGGGAAGCCGGTGATGCCATCGCGGTCGTCGATCAGGAGCTGCCAGAGGTCTTCAGGACTGGTCACCTGACCGGGGAAACGGCAGGCCATCCCGACAACGGCGATCAGATCACCAGCCGCGTCACCCGCAGGGCCGCCAGCCGGGACGGCCGAAGCCGGGCGGCGGGCAACGGTACCGGACAAGGCGGCATCCAGATGCACCGCCAGCGCACGAGGAGTCGGATGATCGAACACCAGGGTGGGGGTCAGCCGTAGCCCGGTCATCGCGTGCAGCCGGTTACGCAACTCCACCGCGGTCAGCGAATCGAACCCGAACTCCTGGAAAGGCCGATCCGCATCAATGGCCGCAGCGGTGTCATGACCCAAGGTCGCCGCCGCCTGACCACAGACCACATCCAGCAACTGCCGCTGCCGCTGCGGAGCCGACAAGTGCGCCAGCGCCGCCACCAACGGCCGCACCTCACCACCCTCACCAGCCGCACCGGTGGGGTCGGCCGTCCGGGCCGGGTCGGCGGCCGGACGCGTGACGGGACCGGCCAGCTCACGCAACAGCGCCGGCAGATCGGCCCCACGCCGGCCCAGCGCGGCCGGATCGAACCGGGCCGGCACCAGATACGGCCGACCCGCGGCCAGGCCGGCGTCCAGCAAGGCCAGACCCTGACCCCCGGTCAACGCCACCAGCCCCGCGCTGCGCATCCGCGCATCATCCCGCGCGCCGATCCGGCCGGCCATGCCCCGCTCCTCGGCCCACGGCCCCCACGCCAGCGACACCGCCGGCAAACCGGCCGCGGCCCGGGCCACCGCCAGCGCATCGGTGAACGCGTTCGCGGCCGCGTAGTTGCCCTGCCCGGCCCCATCCACCACCCCGGCCAGCGAGGAGAACACCACAAACCGGGCCAGACCATCCTCGCGGGTCAGCTCGTGCAGATGCCAGGCCGCATCCACCTTCGGCCGCAACACCGCCTCCACCCGCTCGGCCGACAACGACGTGATCACCCCGTCGTCCACCACCCCCGCCGCATGCACCACCGCCCGCAACGGCCGCGCCTGGCCGATCCCCTCCAGCAGCACCGCCAGCGCGTCCCGATCAGCCACATCACAGGCCGCGACAGACACCTCGGCGCCCAGCCCGGTCAGTTCGTCGCGGAGTTCGGCGGCGCCGGGGGCATCGGCACCCCGGCGGGAGACCAGCAGCAGATGCCGTACGCCGTGTTCGGCCACCAGATGCCGGGCCACCAGGGCGCCCAGCCCGCCGGTGCCGCCGGTGATCAGCGTGGTCCCATCGACCGGCCAGGCCGCCACGGGCTCCTCGCTGGCATTGTCACCATCCACCCGACCAGCCCCGCCAGGCGATGAGGAGGCTCCACCGTCCGGGTCGACAGATTCCACATGCGACAACCGCGACACCCACAACCCGCCGCCGCGCAGCGCCACCTCCGGCTCACCACAAGCCAGCGCGGCACGCACACCACCCGTAAGGAGGTCCTCACCACCGGCGGTGGTGATCGGCACGGCACTCGCCGATGCCTCCTCCGGACCGACGGCGACCTGCGTGTCTTCCAGTGAACGGTCGGCCGGGTCCAGGTCGATCAGGGTGATCCGGCCGGGTTCCTCCGACTGAGCAGCCCGCACCAGCCCCCACACCGCCGCCTGCACCGGATCCGGAACCTCGCCGTCGGCCACGGCCACCGCGCCCCGGGTCACCACCGCCACCGGCCGCGTGTCCGCCTCGGCCAACCAGCCCTGCAAGTCGGCCAGGACCGTACGCAGAGCGCTCCGCACTCGGTCGGTCACATCACCAGCGCTCTGGGCTCCGTCAGCACCGTCTGTGGAATCGATGACGAGTGTGTCGCCGATGGCCACCTCACTGAGGGGTGCCGACGCCGGCCCCAACTGCCGCCACGCCACTTCGAACACGGAAGGACGGTCGGTGACGGCGGCTCCACCCGATAGCGAGCGGCCCGGGGGGAACAGCCAGTAATGCCGCCGCTGGAAGGGATAGGTGGGCAGATCCAGATGGCCGATGCGGGCACCGGTGGTCCAGGCCGGCCAGGCGGTCCAGTCCACGCCGGTGCCACTCGTCCAGGCCTGGCCCAATCCGGCGACCAGTTGGGCGGTCTCGTCCCGATCGCGGCGCAACAACGCCACCACCGAGGCAGACTCTGCGTCCCCGAGGCCACCGTCGACACTGCTGGCATCGTCGTGGTGAGTAAGGGTTTGTTCGATCATGGGGGCGAGCTGGGCGTCCGGGCCGACCTCCAGGAAACGGCCGACCCCATGCTCGCGCAGAGTGGTGACGACGTCGGCGAACCGCACCGGCCGGTGCACATGCTCCACCCAGTAGCGGGGCTCGGTGATCTGCGGCCCGGCCAGCCGCCCACTCACCCCCGACACCAGCGCCACGGTCGGCGGATGGAACGCAAGCGAGGCCGCCACCGCGGCGAACTCCTCCAGCATCGGCTCCATCAAAGGCGAGTGGAACGCGTGCGACACCCGCAGCGGCCGGGTCCGATGCCCGTGCTGCCGCGCCCACTCGACGACCTCGGCGACCTGGCCGGAAGCACCAGAGACCACCACCGCGCCGGGCGCGTTCACCGCCGCCACCGCCACCCGGTCGTAACCGGCCAGCACCGGCGCGAGGACCTCTTCGCCGCAGCCGATCGCCGCCATCGCACCCCCGGCCGGCAACGCCTGCATCAACCGCCCACGAGCCGCCACCAACCGGCACGCATCCGCCAGATCCAACACCCCGGCCACATGCGCCGCGCTGATCTCACCCAGCGAATGCCCGGCCACATAATCCGGCCGGACCCCCAACGATTCCAGCAGCCGGAACAACGCCGTCTCCACCGCGAACAACCCGGCCTGCGCGAACACCGTCTGATCCAGCACCCCACCCACAGCAGAACCAGACCCAGCAGCCGCAGAACCACCGGACTTGCCGGACTCGCCGAGGATGATCTCCCGCAGGCTCACACCACCGGCCAGACCGGTCACAACCCCCGCAGCGTCGGCGGCGGTGAGCTCGGCCTCCAATAATGCGCAAGCCTCATCAAA
Source organism: Nonomuraea jiangxiensis (assembly GCF_900099965.1). GTDB lineage: Bacteria > Actinomycetota > Actinomycetes > Streptosporangiales > Streptosporangiaceae > Nonomuraea > Nonomuraea jiangxiensis. The sequence goes on from NZ_FNDJ01000022.1 coordinate 14,531, forward strand.
GGCGCGGGCGAACACCGGGAAAGCCGCATACAGGCCCCGGCCCATCCCCAGCCGCTGAGCACCCTGACCGGAGAACAACACTGCCACCCGGCCCGGCCGCACCCGACCCACCACCGAGGACGGCTCCAACTCCCCAGCCGCCAGCGCCCGCAACCGGGCCAGCAGACCCTCCCGGTCCGCCGCCGCGACCGGCACCACCACTCGATGCTCCAGGCCGGCCCTGCGGGTCAACTCGACGGCCACATCCAGCACGTCGGCCTCGTCGCGCCCGGCCATGAACTCGGCCAGCCGACCGGCCTGCGCCCGCAACGCCGCCTGGCTCTTGGCCGACACCACCACCGGCACCGCCAACCCCACAGGCACCGGCGCGTCCGTTCCAGCGGAAACGGGCGACCCGGCCGGCGATTCTTCGACAGCGGTACCGACGACCGACGGCTCCTCAACGGGCGGCTCTTCCAAGATCACATGAGCGTTGGTGCCGCTGAAGCCGAACGACGACACCCCCGCCCGGCGCGGCCGGCCCTCGACCCGCGGCCACTCCCGGGCCTCGGTCAGCAGCTCCACCGCCCCACCGGACCAGTCCACCTTCGACGACGGCGCGTCCACGTGCAGCGTCCTGGGCAACAGCCCATGCCGCATCGCCTGGACCATCTTGATCACACCGGCCACCCCGGCCGCCGCCTGGGTATGCCCCAGATTCGACTTCACCGACCCCAGCCACAGCGGTGACCGCCGCCCCCGACCATAGGTGGCCAGCAGCGCCTGAGCCTCGATCGGATCGCCCAGCGCCGTCCCCGTACCGTGCGCTTCGACCACGTCCACGTCCGCGGCCACCAACCCGGCGGCCGCCAGCGCCTGCAAGATCACCCGTTCTTGGGAGGGGCCATTCGGCGCGGTCAGACCGTTGGAGGCGCCGTCCTGGTTGACCGCGGTGCCACGCACCACGGCCAGGACCCGGTGCCCGTGGCGGCGGGCGTCCGACAGCCGCTCCACCACCAGCACCCCGACGCCCTCGCCCCAGGCGGTGCCGTCCGCGGCGTCGGCGAACGCCTTCACCCGGCCGTCCGGGGCCAACCCTCGCTGCCGGGCGAACTCGGTGAACGTCTCCGGCGTGGCCATCACCGTCACCCCGCCGGCCAGCGCCAGATCACACTCCCCGCTACGTAACGCCTGCGCCGCCAGATGCAACGCCACCAACGACGACGAACACGCCGTGTCCACCGACACCGCCGGCCCCTCCAAGCCGAGCGCGTACGACACCCGCCCGGACACCACACTGCCGTGCGATCCGGTGCTGAGCAGGCCCTCGGCCTCGGGCACATCCCGGCCGTAGCCGATCGCGTAGTCCGGAGCCATCACCCCGACATAGACCCCGGTACGGCTGCGCCGCAGCCCGGACGGGTCGACGCCGGCGTGCTCCAGGGCCTCCCAGGAGGTCTCCAGGATGAGCCGTTGCTGCGGGTCGGTGGCGGTGGCCTCGCGCGGGCTCATCCCGAAAAAGTCGGCGTCGAACTCGCCGGAGCCTTCCAAGAACCCGCCACGGTCCACGTAGCTGGTTCCGGGGCGGTTCAGCTCCGGATCGTAGAGCGCGTCCAGATCCCAGCCCCGGTCGGTGGGGAAGCCGGAGATGCCCTCCCGCCCCGCGGCCACCAGGGTCCACAGCTCCTCCGGCGTGGCCACCCCGCCCGGGTACCGGCAGGCCATGCCGACGATCGCGATCGGCTCCCGGGCCCGCTCCGTCACATCGCGGAGCTGCCGACGGGTCTCCTGGAGATCCGCGGTGGCCCTGCGCAGGTAGTCACGCAGCCGGTCGTCGCCCGACATGAATCATCTCCCCCGTTCAGGACGTCCCGCCAGGGCCGCCCAGCTCGCTGTCCAGCACCGCGAACAGCTCCTCGTCGGTCGCCGCGGCGAGATCCCGCACCCGGTCGCGCGGAGCTCCGTTGCCGTCGGCACGGCGGTGCGCCTCCCGCCACCGGCGGGCCAGCGCCTCCAGCCGGGCCGCCACCGCCTCCACGTCGGCCTGCCCGGGCGGAGCCTCGGCGAGCGGCTCGGCCATCGTGGCCTCCAGCCGTTCGAGTTCGTCGAGTACGGCGCGCGCCGGGTCGGCGTGCTCCGGGTCGAGTTCCTCGAGAAGGAACGTCACCAGTGCCCCCGGGTTGGGATGGTCGAAGACCAGCGTCGCCGGGAGGCGCAGCCCGGCGGCTTCGGCCAGCCGATTCCGCAGCTCCACCGCGGTCAGCGAGTCGAAGCCCAGCTCGGCGAAGGCCCGCTCCGCCGCGATCGCGTCGACGCCGGCGTGCCCGAGCACCGCGGCCACGTGCGAGCGGACCAGGTCGAGGAGGATGCGGCGCTGTTCGGCCGGGAGCAGCCCCGTCAGCCTTTCTGTCAGCGACTCCTCCGTCGCGAGCGTGTCGGCCGCGGCCCGTCGCCGCGCCGGCGCGGCCACCAGGCCACGCAGCACCGGCGGCACCGGGTGGCCGGACAGCGCGTCCGCGTCCACGTCCGCGGCGAGCACCACCGGGGCGTCCCCGGAGACGGCGGCGTCGAAGCAGCGCAGTCCGGTCTCGGTGTCGAGTTCGCGCAGCCCGGTCGCGGCCAGCCGCGCCGAGTCACCCGTGCCCACGTGGGCGGTCATCGCACTGCGTTCCGCCCACAGCCCCCAGGCCAGCGAGTGGCCTGGCAGGCCGAGATGGCGCCGATGCTGGGCGAGCGCGTCCAGGAACGCGTTCCCTGCGGCATAGTTGCCCTGCCCGGGCGAGCCGAGCAGCCCGGCGGCCGAGGAGAACATGACGAACAGGGCGAGGTCGTTCCCTCGGGTCAGGTCGTGGAGGTGCCAGGCGCTGTCGGCCTTGGGACGCAGCACCGCGGCGAGCCGGTCCGGGGTGAGGGAGGCGATCGTGGCGTCGTCGAGGACGCCGGCCGCGTGCACCACCCCGGTCAGCGGATGCGCCGCCGGGATGCCGTCGAGCAGCGCGGCGAGGGCGTCCCGGTCGGCCACGTCGCAGGACTCGACCCGTGTCGAGGCGCCCAGCTCGGCCAGCTCGTCGCGGAGCTCTGCGGCGCCGGGTGCGTCGGCGCCACGGCGGGTGACCAGCAGCAGGTGCCGCGCGCCGGCCCGGGTCACCAGGTGGCGGGCGACGTGCCCGGCGAGTACGCCGGTGCCGCCGGTGATCAGGACGGTGCCGTCCGGGTCGAGCTCCCGCGGCACGGTCAGCGCGAGCTTGCCGACGTGGCGTGCCTGCTGGAGGTGCCGGAAGGCGTCCCTGGCGCGCCGGGCGTCCCAGACGGTGACGGGGGCCGGCCGCAGCACGTCACGTTCGTACAGCCGCAGCACCTCGGCGAGGATCTCCTGGACACGCTCCGGGGTGCCCGCCGGATGTTCGGTACGCGACTGGGCCACCATGTCGTAGGCCCGGTAGACGACGCCCGGGTGGGTGTCGGCCACCTCTTCCGCCCGCCGGATGTCGGTCTTGCCCATCTCCAGGAAGTGGCCGCCGCGGGGCAGCAGTTCCAGCGAGGCGTCGACGAACTCCCTGGCCAGCGAGTTGAGCACCACGTCCATCCCCGCGCCGCCGGTGGCGGCCAGGAACTTCTCCCGGAAGCCGAGGTCTCTGGAGGAGGCCAGGTGGGCCTCGTCCAGGCCGAGCGCGCGCAGCACGGGCCACTTGGCGGGCGAGGCCGTCGCGTAGACCTCCGCGCCCAGGTGCCGGGCGAGCTGGATCGCGGCCATGCCGACTCCGCCCGCGCCCGCGTGCACCAGCACCCGATCCCCCGGGCTCACGCCGGCCAGGTCGACCAGGCCGTAGTAGGCGGTGAGATTGACGATCGGCAGCACGGCGGCCGCGGTGAACGACCAGTCGTCCGGGATCGGGACGAGCAGCCGCCGGTCGCTGATCGCCACGGTGCCGGCGCCGCCGTCGACCAGGCCGGTCACCCGGTCGCCCGGCCGCAGGTCGGTGACGGCCGAGCCGATCTCCAGCACCACCCCGGCGGCCTCGCCGATCAGGCCGTCGTCCTCCTCCGTGATCATGTCGAGGGCGACCACCAGATCGTGGAAGTTGATCCCGGCGACGCGGGGCGCCAGCCGTACCTCGGTGGGAGCCAGCGGGCGGGTCGCCTCCGGCGCCGGCATCAGCGCGAGGTTGGACAGCGTGCCCTTGCCGGTGGTGGCCAGCCGCCACGGCCCGGCCGGGGGGACGAGCGCGTCGGCGTCCCGCACCAGCCGCGGCACGTGAACCGTGCCAGCCCGCAGGGCCAGCTCCGGTTCGCCCGCTTCGATCGCCGCCCGCACCGCCGCCCACGGCAGGTCCTGCTCGTCGGTGTCGAGCAGGACGAACCGGTCGGGATGTTCCGCCTGCGCGGCACGCACCAGGCCGGTGGCCGCCGCGTGTGCGGGATCGGCGTCCTCTCCTGGGACGACCGCCGCCGCACGCCGTACCACCACGGCCAGTCGGGCGCCGTCCGGCCGGTCGCCGGACAGCCACCCGCGCAGCGCGGCCAGGGTGGCCCGGGTGGCCGTGTGAGCGGCCGCGGCCGGGTCCTCGCCACCGTCGCGGGGCACGTGGAACACCTCGAGGCCCGGGATCGCGGCCCCGGCGGACTCCTCCCGGTGCGGGGCGGCGAGGTGTGCCATCGCCGCGTCGGCCCGCGGTTCGGCCACGCCGTTGGCCGATCGCGCGCCGTTGGCGACCGGCTCGGCCGCGCCATTGGCCGATCCCGCGCCGTTGGCGACCGGCTCGGCCACCGGGGGCAGCGGGGCCGGCGTACCCACTGGGGGCAGCGGGGTCGGCGGACCCACGGGGGGCAGCGGCGTCCAGGTGAGCCGCGGTGGCAGAACGTTCGCCGCCGCCGCGTGAGCCAGCTCCCCGTCGGTCACCGGGCGCACCACCATGGCGTCCACCGAGGCCATCGGGGTCCCTCCGGCGTCGGCCAGCTCGATGGCGAAGCGGTCCGTCGTCCCCGGGGCCGAACCGTTCCGCCCGCCGTCGAGCTCGTCGGTACCGGGCCGGTCGACGACGCCGCGCAGCCGTACCCGTGCCGCGGTGGCGCCTGTGGTGCGCAGCCGTACGCCGCGCCAGGTGAACGGCAGCCGGGGCGCGCCGGAGGCCTCACCGTCGAGGAGCCCGGCGGTGTGCAGCGCGGCGTCCAGCAGCGCCGGGTGGATCCCGAACCGGTCCGCCTCGCCGGCGACCGGCTCGGCCAAAGCGACCTCGGCGAAGATTTCGTCGCCGCGGCGCCAGGCACGGCGCAGCCCGCGGAACGCCGGCCCGTAGCCGTACCCGCCGGCGGCCAGGGTCTCGTACAGGTCCCCGATGTCCAGCTGCCGCGCGTCTCCCGGCGGCCAGGTCGGCTGCGGGGCGGGCGGCTCCGCGTCGGCGGCCGTCGCCAGGGTGCCGGTGGCGTGCCGGGTCCACGCGGGGGTCGCCCCGGCGCCGACCGTGTCCGCCGACGCAGGCGCCGCGTACACGGAGATCTGCCGGTGGCCGTCCTCGGCGGCGCCGACCACCACGCGCACCCGGGTCGCGCCGTCGTCGGGCAGCACCAGCGGGCGTTCCAGGACCAGCTCCTCCAGCATGTCGCAGCCGGCCCTGTCGGCGGCGTGCAACGCCATCTCCACCAACGCGGCGCCGGGCACCACGATCCGGTCGGCCACCCGGTGGTCGGCGAGCCACGGCTGACCCGCGATGGACAGCCGGCCGGAGAAGACCAGCCCGTCACCGTCCGGCTCGTCCAGCACCGCGGCGAGCAGCGGATGGTCGGCGGAGTCCAGGCCGGCGGCGCTCAGCCCGGCCGGTCCACCCTGGGTGGCCGGCTTCCAGTACCTGTCGTGCTGGAAGGGGTAGGTGGGCAGTTCCACGCGCCGCCGCGCGGTCGGCAGGACCTTCGGCCAGTCCACCGGCACTCCGCGCAGCCACGCCTCGGCCAGCGCCGTGGTGAACCGGCCGCCCTCGTCACGGCGCAGCGTGCCCAGCGCGGCCACGACCACGCCGTCCGCGGCGGCGGTCTCCTCGATCGCGGGAGTGAGCATCGGATGAGGGCTCATCTCCAGGAACACCCGGCGGCCCCGGGCCAGCAGCGCCCGGGTGGTCTCCGCGAACCGCACGGTCCGCCGCAGGTTCGTGTACCAGTACTCGGCGTCGAGCCCGGCGGTGTCCAACTCGGCCGCGACCACCGTGGAGTAGAAGGGCACCCGGGCGGTCCGCGGGCGCAGCTCCGCCAGTTCGCGCAGCAGCGGTTCGCGCAGCACTTCCACCTGCGCGCCGTGCGAGGCGTAGTCCACGGCCAGCCGCTTGACGCGGGTGCCCTCCGCCCGCAGCCGGGCCTCCAGCGCGTCCAGCGCCTCGGCGTCGCCGGCCAGCACCACCAGGCCGGGCCCGTTCACCACGGCCACCGACACCGCGTCGCCGTACTCGGCGAGCACCTCGGTCATCCGTTCGGCGGGCAACGCCACCGACATCATGCCGCCGTTCCGGCCGGACAGGCGCTCGGCGACCGCGCGGGCGCGCGTCACCACCACCCGCGCCCCGTCGGCCAGGGACAGCGCCCCGGCCACACAGGCGGCGGCGATCTCTCCCTGCGAGTGGCCGACCACCGCGGCCGGCTCGACCCCGGCCGCGCGCCAGGTCTCCGCCAGCGCCACCATGACCGCCCAGAGCACCGGCTGGACCACGTCGACCCGGTCGAGCATCCGGGCGTCGCGCAGCGCTTCGCGCACCCGCCAGTCCACCAGCGGCTCGATCTCCGCGGCGCAGCGCTCCAGGGCCGCGGCGAACGCGGGCGAGGAGTCCAGCAGCTCGATCGCCATGCCGGGCCACTGACCGCCCTGCCCGGGGAAGACGAACACCGGCTGGTCGGCGCCGTCGTGCACGAGACCTCGGACGAGCTCCGCGGCCCGTTCGCCGGCGGCCAGGGCGCGCAGCCCGGCCACCGCGGCATCCCGGGTCTCGCCCAGTACGGCCGCGCGTCGCGGCAGGCCGGCCCTTCGGGTCAGCTCGACGGCCACATCCAGCAGATCGGCCTCGTCGTGCTCGGTCATGAGCCCGGCCAGCCGGTCGGCCTGCACCCGCAGCGCCGCCTCACTCTTGGCCGACACCAGCAGCGGAAGTACCGGAAGCGCGGCGGTGTCCTCACCGGCCACGATCTCCGCCGACGGCGCAACCGTGCCGTCGCCGACGGCCGCCGGCTCCTCAACGGGCGGTTCTTCCAGGATGACGTGGGCGTTGGTGCCGGAGATGCCGAACGAGGACACCCCTGCCCGGCGCGGCCGGTCCGCGTCCTGGGGCCAGGGCTGGGGTTCGGTCAGCAGCTCCACCGCCCCGCCGGACCAGTCCACCTTCGACGACGGCGCATCGACGTGCAACGTCCTGGGCAACAGCCCGTGCCGCATCGCCAGGATCATCTTGATCACACCGGCCACCCCGGCCGCCGCCTGAGTATGCCCCAGATTCGACTTCACCGACCCCAGCCACAACGGCGATGGCCGATCCTGCCCGTAAGCGGCCAGCAACGCCTGCGCCTCGATCGGGTCGCCCAGCGCGGTCCCGGTGCCGTGTCCTTCGACCACGTCCACCTGCGCGGGACCGATTCCCGCCGAGGCCAGCGCCTGGGCGATCACCCGCTCCTGCGACGGGCCGTTCGGCGCGGTCAGCCCATTCGACGCCCCATCCTGGTTCACCGCCGAGCCGCGCAGCACCGCCAACACCCGATGCCCACGGCGGCGGGCGTCCGACAGCCGCTCCACCACCAAAACGCCGACACCCTCGCCCCAGCCGACCCCATCAGCCGCCTCGGCGAACGCCTTGCATCGGCCGTCGGCGGCCAGGCCCCGCTGCCGCGAGAACTCCACGAACGCCCCCGGGGTGGCCATCACCGTCACCCCGCCCGCCAGCGCCAGGTCGCATTCGCCGCGCCGCAGCGCGTCCGCGGCCAGATGCAGCGCCACCAACGAGGACGAGCAGGCGGTGTCCACGGAGAGCGCGGGGCCGCGCAGGCCAAGGGTGTACGAGACTCGCCCGGAGACCGTGGCGCCACCGGCGCCGGCGGGCACGTAGTCGTGGTACATCACCCCGGCGAACACCCCGGCGCTGGTCTCCCGCAGCGACGTCGGGTCGATCCCGGCCCGCTCCAGCGCGTTCCAGCTCACCTCCAGGAACTGCCGCTCCTGCGGATCCATCTCCGCCGCCTCACGCGGGCTGATCCCGAAGAAGTCCGGGTCGAAGTCGGCGGCCCCGTACAGGAAGGCGGCCTCCCTCGCGTACGAGGTGCCCTCGTGCCCGGGCTCCGGGTGGAACAGCGACCCGAGGTCCCAGCCGCGGTCGGCGGGGAACTCGCCCACCGCGTCCCCGCCCTCGGTCAACAGCCGCCAGAGGTCTTCCGGGGAGTCCACGCCGCCCGGGTACCGGCAGGCGAGCCCCACGATCGCGATGGGGTCGGTCGTGACGGGGGGCGCCGTCAGGGTCGCCGGCGCCGGCGCCGGCTTCGCTCCGGACCGGTCCGCCAGGAAGGCCGCCAGCGCGGTCACCGTCGGGTGGTCGAAGACCAGCGTCGCCGGCAGCGACACGCCGACCCGTCGGCCCAGCCGGTTCCGCAGCTCCACTCCGGACAGCGAGTCGAAGCCCAGCTCCTGGAAGGCCCGGTCCACCGGCACCGACTCGGCCGCGCCGTACCCCAGCACGCCGGCGGCCTCCGCGCGGACCACGCCCAGCAGCAGCTCCCGCCGCTCCGCCGGGGACAGCCGGTCCAGCCGATCGGTGAGCGAGCCCGGCCCGGCCGCGGCGGCACGGGCCGACCGGCGGCCGGCCAGCGCGCGCAGCACCGCGGGCGGCTCCGTGTCCCGGCCGCGCAGCGCGGCGAGGTCCAGCCGGCAGGCCACCGGCGCGGGGTGCCCCGCGGCCAGCGCCGCGTCGAACATGGCCAGCCCCTCCGCGGCGGTGAGCGCTCGCATCCCGGAGGCGGCCAGACGTGCGGCCTGACGGCCGTCCAGCCGGCCGGCCATGCCGCCTTCCGCCTCCCACGCCCCCCAGGCCACCGAGATCGCCGGGAGCCCGGCGGCGGCCCGCCGTACGGCGAGCGCGTCCAGCGCGGCGTTGGCCGCCGCGTAGTTGCCCTGTCCGGCGGAGTCCATCAGCCCGGTCGTCGAGGAGAACAGCACGAACGCCCGCAGGTCGCGGTCGCGGGTCAGCTCGTGCAGGTGCCATGCGCCGTCCACCTTGGGCCGCAGCACCCGCGCCACCCGCTCCTCGTCGAGCGCCGGGATGGTGCCGTCGGCCAGCACTCCGGCCGCGTGCACCACGGCGGTGAGGGGACGCTGGGGCGGGACCTCGTCCAGAAGCGCGGCGAGCGCGGCGCGGTCGGCCACGTCGCAGGCGGCCACCGTCACCTCGGCGCCCAGCCCCGTCAACTCGTCGCGCAGCTCGGCCGCGCCAGGTGCGTCGAGGCCGCGGCGACTGGTCAGCACCAGGTGCCGCACCCCGTGCTCGGTGACCAGGTGCCGGGCCAGCAGGGCGCCCAGGCCACCGGTCCCCCCGGTGATCAGCGTGGTGCCCTCGGCCGGCCAGGCCACATCGGCGTCATTCTCGGCTCGCCGTACGGCGGGGCCGCCGGCGTCGAGGCGGGTCAGCCGGGGCACCCAGAGCCCGCCGGCGCGAACGGCCGCCTCGGGCTCTCCTGCGCGCAACGCGGCCGCGGCGGCCTCGTCGATCACGGCGCGGTCCGGGTCCAGCTCGGGGTCCAGATCGACCAGGACGATCCGTCCCTGGCTCTCTTCCCTGGCAGCCCGGACCAGCCCCCAGACCGCCGCCTGCGCCACGTCCGGCGCCGCGTCGCCGATCGCGACCGCGCCTCTGGTCGCGATCACCAGTGTGTCCTCGGCGGAGGGCTCGCCGGCCAGCCAGCGCCGCAGGCGCTCCAAAGTGGCCGCCACGCCGTGCCGTACCAGCTCCGGCGGGGATGTGGCCGGCGCGGTGTCGTCTTGGGCAGCGATGTCATCCCAGGCGGCCACGTGCACCTCGGCCGCCGCGATGGCGTCCCGCGCGGCCGGCCCCTCCGCCGCGCCGTTGTCCGGGGCTGCCAGCGGCCGCCATTCCACCTCGTAAAGCGGGTGCGTCGCCCCGCCGCCGACCGGGAGGTCGGCGGCGAGCGGGCGGGACTCGAGCGAGGTCACAGTGGCCAGAGGGCGGCCAGTCGCGTCGGCCAGGTCCAGCCGTACGGCTCCCGCCCCGGCGGTGTCGTCCGGGCGCAGCCGTACCCGTGCCGCGGCGGCGCCGGTGGCGTGCAGCTCGACCCCGCGCCAAGCGAACGGAACCACCGGCCGCCCGTGCTCGGTCGTCTCCCCGTCCACTTCGGGCAGCAGGCCCACCCGCAGCGCGGCATCCAGCAGTGCGGGGTGCGCGCCGTATCCGGTGGAGTCCACCCCTTCCGGCAGCGCTACCTCGGCGTAGAACTCGTCACCGCGTCGCCAGGCGGCGCGCACGGCGCGAAACGCCGGGCCGTACTCGTAGCCGCGCTCGGCCAGCCGGTCGTCGAGTCCGTCGACGTCCACGGGCCGCGCGTCCGGGGGCGGCCACGCGGTGAGGCCGACGCCGTCGGCCGTGGCGGGCGCCAGGGTGCCCTGAGCGTGCCGGATCCAGCCTTCCCCGGTCGTCGAGTGGATCTCCACGGCGCGGCGGCCCCGATCGTCCGGCGCCCCGACGGCGACCTGTACGGCTACGCCGGTGTCCCCCTCGCGGCCCCCCGCGGCGGGGATGACCAGCGGGGTCTCCAGGACGAGCTCGTCCAGCCGACCGCAGTCCACCTCGTCGCCGGCGCGGATCGCCAGCTCCACGAAGCCGGTCCCGGGGAAGATCACGGTGCCGTTCATCGTGTGGTCGGCCAGCCAGGACTGGGTACGCGGGGACAACTGCCCGGTGAGGGTGACGGCGCCGTCCGGGTGGGTCACCGCGGCGGCGAGCAGCGGGTGCTCGACAGGCGCCTGGCCGACCGCCGACACGTCCCCCGCCCGGTGCGCCTCCAGCCAGAACCGGCGCCGCCGGAACGGGTAGGTGGGCAGGCCGACGGGACGGGGCGGGGTCTCACGGTCGGCGAACCAGGCGGCCCAGTCCACGGTCACGCCCCCGGCCCAGGCCGAGCCGAGTGCGGCACCGAAGTGAGCGGCCTCGTCGCGGTCGCGGCGCAGCAGCGGCACGACCAGGCCCGCGTGGCCGCCGTCGGCGAGAATTTCCTCGACCATGGGGGCGAGCTGCGCGTCCGGGCCGACCTCCAGGAAGCGGGTGACCCCGCGTCGCCGCATGACGTCGACGCCGTCGGCGAACCGCACCGGCCGCCGCACGTGCTCGACCCAGTACTCGGGCCGGGTGATTTCCTCGCCGGCCAGGTCACCTGAGACGTTGGACACCAGCGGCAACGCCGGACGCCGCAGCGTCAGCCCCGCCACCACTTCCCCGAACTCGGCCAGCATCGGCTCCATCAACGGGGAGTGGAACGCATGCGACACTCGCAGCGGCCGGGTCCGATGCCCCTGCTGCCGCGCCCACTCGACAACCTCGGCGACCTGCTCGGACGCGCCGGAGACCACCACCGCGCCGGGCGCGTTCACCGCCGCCACCGCCACCCGGTCGTAACCGGCCAGCACCGCAGCGAGCACCTCTTCGCCGCAGCCGATCGCCGCCATCGCACCCCCGGCCGGCAGTGCCTGCATCAACCGGCCACGAGCGGCAACCAACCGGCACGCATCCGCCAGGTCCAGCACCCCCGCCACATGCGCCGCACTGATCTCCCCCAGCGAATGCCCGGCCACATAATCCGGCCGGACCCCGAACGATTCCAGCAGCCGGAACAACGCCGTCTCCACCGCGAACAGCCCGGCCTGCGCGAACACCGTCTGGTTCAGGGCGTCGGCCGTCTTGTCGGCCTGGGATGTCAGCACCTCACGCAGGCCGACCCCGGGCGACCCACCGGAGACACCGGCCAGCTCGGCCGTCAAGAGCTCGGCCGCCTCGTCGAAGGCCTGCGCGAACACGCCGAAGCGCTCGTACAGGCCGCGGCCCATGCCGAGCCGTTGTGCGCCCTGCCCGGAGAACACCAGGCCCAGCCGCCCGGTCCGGGCCGCCTCGACGGTCACGCCTGGCGGCGGCTCGCCCGCGGCCAGGCCGCGCAGCGCGGCGAGCAGGCCGTCCCGGTCGCCGGCCACCAGCGCGGCCCGATGGGCCAGCGCCGCCCGCCGGGTCAACGCCCACGCCACGTCCGCCATCTCGGCGTCGGTGCCGCGCTCGGCGAGGAAACCGGCCAGCCGGTCGGCCTGCGCGCGCAACGCCGCCTCGGACTTGGCCGACACCACCACCGGCATCACCGGGGACGCCGCGGGAGGCGCGGCCGTGCGGTCAGGGGGTGAGGACTCTGCCGGGACGGCCTCGTCCGGCGCCTCCTCGAGGATGATGTGGGCGTTGGTGCCGCTGACCCCGAACGCTGAGACACCGGCGCGGCGCGGGTGGCCGTTCCGCGTCCATGGCCGGGATTCGGTCAGCAGCTCCACAGCGCCGACGGACCAGTCCACTTCCCCGCTCGGCGCATCCACGTGCAGCGTCTTCGGGAGCGTTTGGTGCCGCATCGCCAGGACCATCTTGATGACCCCGGCGGCGCCGGACGCCGCCTGGGCGTGGCCGATGTTCGACTTCACCGACCCCAGCCACAGCGGCCGGTCGCGGCCCTGCCCGTAGGCCGCCAGCAGCGCCTGCGCCTCGATCGGATCGCCCAGCGCGGTCCCGGAGCCGTGCCCCTCGACGACGTCGACGTCCGATCGCGACAGCCCCGCCGCGGCCAGCGCGGCGCCGATCACCCGCTCCTGGGACGGGCCGTTCGGCGCGGTCAGGCCGCTGCTGGCGCCGTCCTGGTTAACGGCGGAGCCGCGGATCACGGCCAGCACGGGGTGCCCGTTCCGCTGCGCGTCGGAGAGCCGTTCCAGCAGCAGCAGGCCGACCCCTTCGCCCCAGCCGACCCCGTCCGCGGCCGCGGCGAACGACTTGCAGCGGCCGTCCGGGGAGAGCACGCCCTGCCGGCCGGAGTCGACGAACAGCTCCGTGGTGGACAACACGGTGGCGCCGCCGGCCAGCGCCAGCTCGCACTCGCCGCCGCGCAGCGCCTGCGCCGCCAGGTGCAGCGCCACCAGCGACGACGAACATGCGGTGTCCACGGTGACCGCGGGCCCCTCGAAGCCGTACAGGTAGGAGATCCGCCCGGACGCCACGCTGCGGTGGCTGCCGTGCGCGATGAATCCCTGCACGCCGCGGGGCACCCGGTCGCTACGCGAGCCGTAGTCGCCGTACATCACTCCGACGAACACCCCGGTACGGCTGCCGCGCAGCGAAGTCGGGTCGATCCCCGCGCGTTCCACCGCCTCCCAGGTGGTCTCCAGCAGCAGCCGCTGCTGCGGGTCCATGGCAGTGGCCTCGTTGGGGCCGATGCCGAAGAACTCCGGCTCGAAGTCGGCCACATCGCGCAGGAAGCCGCCCTCGCGGGTATAGGTCTTCCCTGGCTTGCCGCGCTCCGGGTCGTAGATCGCCTCGATGTCCCAGCCGCGGTCGGCGGGCATGGGCGTGACCGCGTCCACCTCGTCAGTGAGCAATCGCCACAGGTCCTCGGGAGCGGTCACTCCGCCCGGGTACCGGCAGGCCATGCCGACGATCGCGATCGGCGCCCCGCCGTCCGGGCCGACGCCCAGCTCGCGCAGGCGGTCCTCGGCGACACGCAACCGCCGCCGAGACTCCCGCAGATCCGCCGTCGCTCTTTTCAGGTAATTGACAAGTTTCTCTTCGTTGTCCATTACCAACCTAAGAATATTAGGAGCGTTGAGCTCGCCAGGGGTGATGGTTCTCACCCTTTCGGTGCCGCCACCAAACTACGAAACGTTCGGAGTCCGACTAACCCCTAAGCGCCCCCTAAGACCAATTGTTGTCGGCGCGGAGCAGTTCGCCGGCGCGCTCGGTGAGCGCCTTTCGGTCCACCTTGCGGTTGGCGTTGAGCGGAAGTTCGTCGAGGTGGTGATATCGCTTGGGCACCATGCCGTGCGGCAGCGTACGGCGCAGCCGGTTGGCCAGCTCGACCGGCGGACGCGCCTCGCCGGTGTAGAACACCACCAGCTCCGTGCCGGCCGCGCCGTCGACCCCCACCGCGGCAGCCTCGGCCACCCCGTCGCCGGCGGCCAGCAGCGCGTGCTCGATCTCCGCCAGTTCCACCCGCCAGCCCTGCACCTGCACCTGGGCGTCCCGCCGGCCCAGGTAGCACAGCTCGTCCCCGGGGAGCCGCCGCACCCGGTCGCCGGTGCGGTACCAGGTCTGCCCCGCGTGCTCCAGGAAGCGGCCCACGCCGTCCTCCGGATCCAGGTACCCGGGGGTGAGCTGCGGCCCGGTGACGCACAGCTCCCCCTCCGCCTCCTCGGTCACCCGGCCGTCCTCGGTGACGAGCAGGACCTGGTGTCCGGGGTGCACGGCGCCGATCGGCACGACGCCGTTGGCCGCGAGCTTCGCGGAGCGTTCCGGCGACCAGCGATGACCCGTGATCGTCACGGTCAGCTCGGTCGGCCCGTACAGGTTCTCCACCGTGGAGTACGGCGCCGCGCGGGTCCAGTCCTCGACGTCCTGGCAGCGCAGCGCCTCTCCGGCGAAGAAGCTCCACCGCAGGCCCGGCAGTGTGCCCGGCCGTAGGGAGCCGAGCCGGCGGGCCAGGCTGATGCCGCTGGGCGTGGAGAACCACACGGTCACCCGGTGACGCTCCAGGAAGGCGGGCAGGTCGGCGTGGCCGCGCGGGGGCACCGGCACCGCCGCGGCCCCCGCGCCCCACGCACAGAACAGGTCGAAGATCCCGCAGTCGAAGGTCAGGTCGAAGGTCTGCGAGAAGGCGTCGTCGGGGCCGAAGTCGTAGCGTCCGTCCAGTACGCCGAAGTAGTGGTGCAGGTTGCCGTGGGTGAGCACCACACCCTTGGGCCGGCCGGTCGAACCGGAGGTGAACAGGATGTAGGCGGGGGCCTCGGGCGGCACCGCGCGCGGTTCGGCCGGCGCGTGCGCGGCCGCCACCGGAATCCCCCCTTCGCCGCCCTGGGGCAGCAACACGTCCCCGCGGTAACCGAGATCCCGCAGCTCGGGCAGCAGGCCGGCGCCGCGCTCATCGGCGATGACGGCGGTGACTCCGGCCGCCGCCACCATCCGCGCCGTCCGGTCGGGCGGGAAGCCGGCGTGCAGCGGCACCACCGTCGCCCCGGCGTACAGCGCCGCGAGCACCCCGGCGTAGGCCGTGATCCCCTTATCCGCGAGCACCCCTATCGGGCCCGTGACGCCGCTGTGGAGCAGCGACCCGGCCCAGACGAGGGCGAGCTCGTGCAACTCCTCGAAGGTGACCGTGCGGTCGCCGAGGCGCAGCGCCGCACCGCGCGGCGCGGCGGCCAGTCCGCCCAGAAATCGCCCGTGGAGGTTCCGGTGAATATCTTCGCCCATTTTCTTCTCCCCCAGCGCGAGTTATTGAGGCATAATTCAGAGCCATGTGGGATAAACAGTTTGAGGCGCTGCTGCGGCACCGCCTTCCCTTGCTGTCTTCCGGCGACGAGCTCACCGCGGACACCAACCTCAGGGAATTCGGTTTGGATTCCATGGGCGCGGTGGAACTGTTGAGCGCGCTGGAAGCCGACTACTCCGTACAGTTCGACGAGGAGGCGCTCGTCCTGGACACCTTCACCACCCCGGGAGCCTTGTGGGCGGCGCTCAGCGCGGCCCGTCCAGCCCTCTGAGACCGCCGGGTCACCCCGCCGCCGAGCCACGCTCCGCACTGGACTCCCCGACGCGCGATGAGCGGGGCTCGGCATCGCGAGCCGCGGCGGCGAGAAGCGGCCGCTTCGGGCCGACCGGCACCACCTTGAAGTGCCGTGTGGTGGCCGGCACCCGGCCGAACAGGGCGTCCGGCCCGGCCACGCAGACCGTGCGCACTCCCCGGGCGTGCAGCGCCTCGACCGTCCCCGGCCAGTGCATCCGCTGGACGAAGCCGTCCAGGAGCAGGTTCCGCACCTGCTCCCCGGTGGTCAGCAACGACCCGTCGTGGTCGGAGATCACCGGCAGCCGCGGCTCGGCGAACTCCAACTCGTCCAGGACCTCCTTCTCCGCGCGTTCCCGCAACCGGGCGAAGGACGGGGAGTGCATCGGCGGCCGCATCGTGTACAGCGACAGCCCGCCGGCGGCGCGGATCCCCTTCTCCAGCCCCGGCAGATCGTCCGCCGACAGCGTGACCATGAAGAAGTCCCTGTCCACGCGGCAGGCCACGTCCGCCACGCGGCCCCGCGCGGTGAGCTCGCCGAGCATCTCCTCCGCCACCCCTGGATCCACCCGGACGAACGAGTGGGTGACCAGGCTCCGGTGTTCCCGGCTGAAGTAGTCCGCCACGCACCGGGCCAGCCGGGCGGTCATCCACACCGCGTCGGCGAAACCCAGCGAGCCCACATAGGCGGCGGCCACCTTACCGCCGAAGCTCGGCCCGGTGCACAGCCCCGGGCGGGCGGGCAGCGCCTCATGCTCCGCCCACTCGGCCAGAGCCAGACAGGTGACCAGGAAGGCCACCTGGGCGTACTCGGAGTAGTCGCCGTCCGCACGGCGGAACCGGTCCAGCACCGGGTAGCCAAGCGCCTCGTCGGCCTCGGCGAACAGCCGCCACGCCAGCGGCACCTCGGTGGCGAACCGCTCGATGTCGGCGAAGCCGGTCGGCCCCATCCCTGGAAAAACCATCGCGATCTCGTGACTCGATGCGTTGTCCACCAGGGCACGCTAACCGCGGCCGCCCGGCCGACCCCACCCCTAGTACCCCTCATCGTGATCCGGTCGGCCCCCATCATCCGCGCTCGCCCCGGCGATCGTGTGCTCCATGCCCGGGTGCTCACCCCTGGCCGTCGTGCCTGCGCTGGACGTAGTGGAGCGCGTCCAGCAGTTCGGCCGAGCCGACCGGGCGGGAGCGGCGCCGCTCCACCAGCCCGTCCAGCGGCAGCGCGCCGACGTCCGCCCAGCGCAGCGCCCCGTCGCCGTCGATGTGGCTGCGCGCCGCCCCCCGGTTGTCCGGGTGCACGCAGTAGGGGATGTCCAGGTAACCCAGCTTGAACGCGCGCAACAGCGCCCGGCCCACGTCCGGGTGCAGCTCCAGCGTGGCCTCGACCAGCCGCCGCGCCTCGGCGTACACCTGCGAGTCGGTACGGCTCGGCGGCGGCGTGACCGGCCGGGTCGCGCGCGCCGCCGTACCGGCCAGCTCCAGCGCGGCCACGTTCTCCTCGATCGTGGGGATGCGCTGGGACTCCGCCTCGGTCTTGACGATGAGCCGCTCCGCTCCGGTGCGCACGGCCAGCTCCGCGGCGGCGGCCAGCAGCGACGCGGCGCCACGCCGAGTCTCGGGGTAGACGCCCATGTACGCGTAGACGACCACGTGCCAGCGGACGCCGGCCAGGAACTCCCCGGCCAGCGCGCGCAACGCGAGCACCGCCTCGATGTCCTGCTCCGGGCTGGTCTGCTGGGCGTAGCTCAGCGAGATGTCACGCAGGCCGTAAGCCTGAAAGAACAGCCCCTCCAAGACGCTGAGCGCGACGAGCTGGCTGGGCGGGCAGAGCTGGCCCAGCACGCAGCCGCCGAAGGTCTCCAGGTGCGGTTCATTCCCCGCCGCCTGCCCGCGGGTGGCCAGCAGCTCGCAGCCGCGGGCCCAGTGGTCGACCGCCTGGTTCAGCGGGATCCGGCTGTACGGCAGGCAGTAGGAGATCGGCCCGCCCTCGGTGGCGTCCAGGCCGGCGTCCAGCAACGCCTCGAAGATCTTTCCCGGGTTGGCCGAACCGTGCCGCACCTGCACAGGAAAGGTGGCGTCCCGCACCCCGTGCAGCAGCCCTCGGTTGGCCGCGACGCCATGGCTGACCAGGGGGTACCCGTTGAGCGCGGCGCCGGAGGCCAGCGCCGCGGCCGCCGAGTCCAGGTCGCCCACCCGGGTGTAGCTGTCCACGGTGATCGTGCCGGCGGTGGCCGCGCGGGCGCGTTTCGTGGCGAGCAGCCCCGTGCGCATGGTCGCCACGTCGCCGAACCCCATCCGGGGCTGCACCACCAGCTCGCCGCTCGCGGCGGTGTCGGCCACGAAACCGCCGAATCCCGCGGCCACCGCGGACTCAGCCGAACTGGACCGACGCCCGCGCCGAAGCGTCGTCCGCCGTCCAGGCCACCGCGGCGGCCAGCGTCCTGAACTCCTCGATGTCTTCCGGACCGCGATCGAAGACCCGGTCACAGCCGGCCGCGGTGAGCTCGCCGGCGAGGCCGTCCTCCCGCCGCCCGGTCACCCCGAGGCGGCCGCCGATCACGATCGGGACGTCGGCCAGCTCCGGCCGGGCCCGCAGCTTGGGGACGACCCGCAGGCCCTCCCGGTAGCCGTGCCCGTTGACGGTGCTGATCACCACGAGGTCGGGGCGCTGGTCCACGCACTCGGTGACCAGCAGCTCGTCCGGGACGCACGGGCCCAGGTTCACCACGTCCAGGCCCTCCTCCTCGCAGACCAGTTGCAGGAAGACCAGGTTCCAGGTGTGCGAGTCGGATGCCACTCCGCTCACCAGGGCGCGCGGGCGGCCCTTCTGCGGGCTCGGGTTCGGGTCGGGCAATCTGTGGGTCACGTCAACTCCCTGTCGCGGCGTCGCTTGCGCGGGTCCCCGGATGGGGCCCCTGAACACTGGCGAGGTAGGCCAGCAGCACTTCCTGGAACCGGTCGGGTTCCTCCAGGTGCGGGAGGTGGCTGGAGTTCTCGAGGATCTCCCAGCGGGAGTCCGGAATGAGGTCCTGGAACGGGCGGACGGTCTCCGGGGTCGCCTCATCGTGCCGCCCGGAGATGATCAGGGTCGGCACCCCGATGGACGGCAGCAGCTCCACGACCGACCAGTCGCGCAGTGTGCCGATGACGTGGAACTCGGTCGGCCCGTTCATCGTGTAGTAGACGGTCGGGTTGTTGTGCATCTCCATGAAGGACGCCTGATACTCCCGCGGCCACGGGTTCACCAGGCACACGTACCGGTCGAAGAAGACGCGCATGGCGTCGAAGTAGGCGCGGGTGCCGGTGGTGCCCGCGGCCTCGTGCCGGGCCAGCGTCTCCTGCACCTCGCTCGGGAGCGTGGCGCGCAGCCGTACCATCTCCTCGCGCCAGGTGAGCATCGAGGCCGGCGAGTTCGCGATGATCAGGCCGCGCAGCCCGCGCGGGCGGGTCGCGGCGTGCGCGGCACCCAGCATGCCGCCCCAGGAGTGGCCGAAGAGCAGGTAGTCGTCGGCCACACCGAGCCCCGCGAGCAGGTTGTCCAGCTCGTCGAGGAACAGCCGCACGGTCCAGAAGTCCGCGCCCTTCTCCGGCAGGTGGGTGGAGCCGCCGTTGCCCAGCTGGTCGTAGTGGATCACCGGCTGGCCGGCGTCGCTCAGCGCGCACAGCGGCAGCAGGTAATCGTGCGTGCTCCCGGGCCCGCCGTGCAGCACCACCAGGGGCGGGCGCCCGCCGGACAGGTCACCGCTCACCCGATACCAGGTGCGGTACTCCCGGAACGGCACGGTGCCCTTCGCGGTCGGCCTTCGACTCATCTCAGCCACCCGGTCACCGCAGGGCGCGCTCGGCCAGGCCGAGGTCCCGTGTCGTACCGGGGTCATCCCCTGACTTGCCGGCGCGATCCGTCGCGACCAGGCGTTCCAGCTGGGGGACGAGCTCCGCCGGGGTGGGCTCCGCGAGCATCTCCAGGCGCAGCCGGTCGGCGGCGGCCCGCGGGCCGGGCTCGTGCACCAGCGCCGCCACCGCGTCCCGGAAGCCGCCGGCGTCGAGCTTCGGCGGCGGGATGTAGAGGCCGGCGCCGTAGTCGGCCAGCCGCTTGGCCTTCACCGGGGTGTCCCAGGTGTTCGCGATCATCAGCTGGGGCACCCCGTTGAGCAGCGCGGCGCTGAACGTGCCGGCCCCGCCGTGGTGCACCACCGCCGCGCAGGTCGGCATCAGCAGGTTCATCGGCACGAAGTCGACGATGCGCACGTTGTCCGGCACCTGGCCCAGGCGGGCGCGCTGCTCGGCGTCGAGCGTGGCCACCACCTCCACGTCCAGCTCGGCCGCCGCCCTCACCAGCTCGGCCGGACCGAGCGCCCAGTCGTGCAGGAAGTCGCCGCCGGTCCCGCCCAGGGTGAAGCAGACGCGGGGGCGGCGGGGAGGCTCGGCCAGCCAGTCCGGCATCACGGAGCGGCCGTTGTACGGCAGCGTCCGCATGCCTACCACCGGTACCCCGACCGGCAACCGCAGGCTCGGCGGCATCGTGGTGTCGATCGTGAGCCGCCCTGTGGTCACCTCCTCGGTGAACGGGCGGGAGTATCGCGCCAGGGTCAGCGTCAGCCACTCGCCCACCGGGTCCTCCCAGTGCGCCAGCGGCTGCCGGGCACGCAGGTCCAGGAAGGTACGGCGGGCGCTGCCCAGCACGTCGAGACCCCACAGCGCCCGGACGTGCACCGCCCCGCATGCCTCCGCCGCGATCGCGCCGGCCAGCGTGAACGGCTCCCAGATCACCAGGTCCGGGCGCCACCGCCGGGCGAAGTCGACCAGCTCGTCCACCATCGCCGTGTTGTTGGTGGCGGCCAGCAGCAGCGGCGCGATCACCATGTCGAAGTCCAGAGCCTGCTCCCAGGTGACCGGCTCGTCGCGGTCCTCGTGCACCTGGGGCGGGCCCATCGCCGCGGCCGGCTGCTCCCGCACCTCCTCCAGCGCCGGATCGGTGCCGACCGGAACCGCGGTCAGCCCCGAGGCGGTGATCGCGTCGGTCAGCGAGGGCTGGCTGGCCACCCGGACCTCGTGTCCGGCGGCGGCCAGCGCCCAGCCGAGCGGCACCAGGCAGTTGTAGTGCGAGGCGAGGGCGAACGACGTCAGCAGGACACGCATCAGGTCTCTCCAAGCCCGAGCACGGGCAGCTCGACGGGGCCGCGCACCACAGGGGCGCGCCGCCGGTAAACCGGCGCGCCGGACGGCCGCAGGTTCGGCCGCGCCTCGGCGAGAATCCGCAGCGCCACCTCGGCCTGCGCACGCACCAGCGGGGCGACCGGGAGGTGGTGGAGCCCGCCGGCGAAGGCGAGCGGCTCCGGCTCGGCCTGCCGATCGAGGCGGAAGCGGTCCGGCTCCGGGTGCCGGGCCTCGTCCCGGCCCGCGGCCGCGGTGATCATCACCAGGTGACTGCCCGGTGCCAGATCTGTCCCGGCCAGTTCGACGGGGGCCGCGGCCACCCGAATCTCCACCTGCACCGGCGGGTCGTACCGTAGCGTCTCGGCCACGGCCGCCGACGCCAGGTCCGGATCCCCGCACAGTGCCGCCCACCGCCCTGGCTCGGCCAGCAGCGCGTGGACCGCGTTGCCCACCAGGTGCGCGGTGGCCGGGACTGCGGCGGTGGACAGCAGCACCCGCACGGCCCGTTCGGGCCCTTCCGTCTCGTCCGGGGTCCCGGGCGTCCCGCCGAACAGCCCGTCGAGCCCGGCCACGGCGTCCTCTATCTGGCGGACCAGGGACAGCGGCTGGGCGGCGAGCAGGGAGTCCGGCAGCGCCGCGGCGCCCGCGCAGCACTCCGCGTACCGTGACGGCGCGGCGGCGGGAACCCCGAGCAACGCGCCGGTGGCGGCGGTCGCCACCGGCCAGGCGTAGTCGGCCATGAGATCGCCGCCGGCGACCCCGTCGAGGCGGGCCAGGCACTCCCGCTCGACGGTCTTGCGATGGGCATCCAGCGCCTCCGGGTCGACCAGAGGCTGCCAGTGGGCGCGCAGCCGCATGTGTTCGTCGGCCTCGGCGCCCAGCGTGCCGTACCCGTAGAAGGGCAGCGGCTGCTCGGCGACCGGCGAGCCGTCCGGGTTCGACATCCGCCACCGCGGATCTGCCAGAGCCTCGGCGATCACTTCCGGGTCCGCGGTCACCCGGCTTCCGGTCGTGCTGTGGTAGATCGGGCCGCGCTCACGGATCGCGGCGTAGAGGGGGTAGGGATCGTCGGCGCCGCGCAAGACCAGGGCGTAAGGGTCGCCCATGCTGCCCAGAACCCGCTGCGTGGCGCGGGCGTTGAGCAGGCGTAGTCCCAACTCGTAATCGGCTACCGGGTTGGCGCCTTCGGGCATGGTGCCTCCACCTAGCCGGCGTTCGGATCGACGATCGCCACGGTAGAGGCGGACGTTCCCCCTAGATCAACCCCTAATGGACCTCGCCCCGGCCCGATGAACCACGTATGGGGGCCGGGGCGGCCGACAGGGGAGCCCGCGCACCTGCGCCTCAGTGCACGTCAGTGCGCTTCAGGCACCTCGGTCTCCGCGTGCTTGAGGCTGGCGCGGCGCAATGCGAACAGCGCGACGGCGGCCAGCGCCATCATGAGCGCCGCGGTCACGTAGAGCGGCACCTGCATGCCGAGGGTGAACGCGGCCCGAGCCGCCCCGGCGAGCTGGGCGCCCAGCTCGCCCGGCAGGTCGGCGGCGATCGCGAGCGCCGCGGAAAGGGTCTCGGACGCCGCCGTGGTCTGCGCTTCCGGCACCCCCTGCGGCATCGTGTCCAGCAGCGTCCGGCTGTAGACGACGGTGCTGAGCAGACCCATGAGCGCGATGCCCATCGCGGTCCCCAGCTCCAGACCGGTCTCCGACAGCGCGGAGGCCCGCGCGGACCGCTCCGGTGGCACGCTGCCGAGCACGATGTCCACCGCCACCGTGGCCACGATCCCGGTGCCCGCGCCCACCAGGATCATCCCCGGCACCAACACCGCCAGCCCGGAGTCCACCTGGACCTGCGACATGATCAACAGGCCGACGGCCATGAGAAGGGGGCCGGCGGCGAAGATCGGACCGGGCCGGACCCGCTGCGCGAGGTAGCCGGCGACCACCGCGGCGACGATCACCCCGAGCCCGGCAGGCATCTGCCACAGCGCCGCGGGCAGCGGGTTCAGCATCAGCACCTGCTGCAGGTACGGCGAGGCGAGATAGGTGCCGCCGGTGAGAGCGAACATGACCAGCGCGTAACCACCCACCGCGGTCGCGAAGACCGGCCGCCGGAAGAGTCCGATATCGATCATCGGGTCCGCCAGCCGGCGCTGCTGGCGCACGAACGCCAGGGCGAAGCCGGCGCCCGCGACGAGTGCGCCGATCGACCAGATCGACGGCTCCTCCAGGGTCAGCTGCTTCAGTCCGTAGATCAGGGGCAGCACCGCGGCCAGCGACAGCAGCGCACCGAGCAGGTCGAAGCGGCCCTTGCGGGGATCCATGGACTCCGGCAGCAACACCAGCCCGGCGACCAGCAGCAGCAGCATGAACGGCACGTTGATCAGGAAGACGGAGCCCCACCAGAAGTATTCCAGCAGGAAACCGCCCAGCGGCGGCCCCAGCACCACGCCTCCCGACGAACCGGCGGTCCAGACGCCCACCGCCATCTTGCGTTGCCCAGGATCCTGGAACAGCGTTCGGATGAGCGCCAGCGTGGACGGCATGAGCGTGGCGGCGCCGACGCCCAGCAGCACCCGCGCGGTGATCAGCAACTCGGGCGAGGTGGCGTACGCCGCGGCGGCCGAGCCGACCCCGAAGACCACCGCGCCGCCCAGCAGCACCCGCCGCCGGCCGATCCGGTCGCCCAATGCGCCCATCGGCATCAGCAGCCCGGCCAGCACGAACGTGTAGATATCCATGATCCACAGCAGCTGGGCGCCGCTGGGCCGCAGTCCTTCGGTGATCTGGGGGACTGCGAGAAACAGGATGGTAATCGAGTTAGACAGCAAGATCACAGGGAGAGTGAGTACGGCGAGGCCGAGCCACTCACGAGTTCCCGCGGTGGGGGGATTAATCTGCGCCATGCCCAGAATTATACAAGCGTCCAGGACGGACGTATGGATAGATGATAGGATCGTGGTCATGGGACATCGAGAGCAGCTCCTTGAGGGCGCGAAGCGGTGCATCGTGGAGCGCGGTTACGCGCACACCACCGCCCGGCACATCAGCGCCGCATCAGGGGCCAACCTCGCCTCCATCGGCTATCACTTCGGCTCGAAGGAGGCGCTACTCCGCGAGGCCCTCATCGAGATGACGCAGGACTGGACCGACCTGTGGCAGGTCACCGTCTACGCCGACGAGACCGACCCGTTGGAGGGCTTCGAGAAGACCTGGATACAGATCGTCGACAGCTTCAAGGAGAACCGCCCGCTGCTGGCCGCCAACTTCGAGGCGCTCACCTGCGCCGAGCACGCGCCGGACCTGCGAGAGAGGCTCGGCATCGCGCTCGCGTCGGCAGCCGCCCCGGAGGGGCTGGCCAAGCTGCTCGGCACGGACGAGTCGCTCGACGAGGAGTCCGCACGCGCGGTGGGCCGGCTCTACCTCACCCTGCTCCAGGGGCTGATGGCGCAATGGCTGATCAGCCCCGACCTGGTGTCGGTGACCGATCTGACCGACGGGCTGCGCGTGCTCCTCCGCCAGCCCCCGATCCATCGGCGCGGGAGCCATCCGCGCCCCATACACGAGGCACTCGACACCGCATCTTCGGCGAACAACAGTTGAGCTGATTCGGGGGACTCCTGTGTTCCAAAAGCCGCCACTTTCGTTTGTCGCGCCGTCCACCCTCGTCGACAACTCGGATATCCCGGACCACTGGACCGGCCGCGACCTGCTGACGTCGGTCATCCTCTGGTACGGGCTGGATCCGGTGCTGGCCGCGCAGCGCGCGGAAGAGCTGCTCGGCCCCTGGGATCTGGCCGAGGCGGAGATCACCCCGGTGCGTGAATACTCCCCGGGCATGATCAGAAAGATCAGCCTGCTGGTCACCCTTCTGCCTGAACCGCAGCCACTGGCGTTCGACACGCTGCTGAGCGAAGCCGGCCACTCCTCGAAGTCCTGGATGAGCGCTTGATCAGTGCTCCGTCCCCCGAGCCGCCCCCCGAGCCGGCCGCCTCGGCTGACGTGCGCCGCGGCGCGTCATACGGGATACGTCTGTTTCGACGAATCCCGTACGCCGAGCGACAGCTCGGTCGGCAGGTCGGCGCGCCGCTTCACGTTGAGCTTCCGATACACCCGGGTGAGATGCTGCTCTACCGTGCTGACCGTGATGAACAGGCGCTCGCTGATCTCCCTGTTGGTGTAGCCGAACGCGGCCAGCGCGGCGACGCGCCGCTCGGCGTCGCTGAGCGCCGCCGCCTCACCCAGATCTCCGCCGCTGTCCTCATCGCGCGGCTGCAGCCGCGCGGACAGCGGGCCGGCCTCGCACGCCTTGGCGATCTGCTTGGCCCGCCGGGCCATCAACCGCGCCCGGGTGATGTCGCCGAGCTCCTGGTAGGCGTCGCTGAGATCCGCGTACGCCCAGCCGAGCTCCAGCAGGTCGCCGGACCGTTGCAGCAGTGACATCGCCTCCTGCAGCCTCCCCGGGCGCTGCCGCAGCTCGGTGACCGACGCCAGCAGCCGCAACGCCCGGCCGTGCACCCGCGGGTGGGTGCCGCCGGGTATGGATAACTGCTCCGTGATCTTCTGCCGCGCCTCCTCGACCGCGCCTATCTGCAGATACGTGCGGGCGATCGCGCAACGCCAGTCCACGAGCGCGGGAATGTCGAGGTCCCACTCGCGCAGTAGCTCACCGCACTCGTGAAAGTCGCTCAACGCCGCCCGCGTGCGGTTCGTGGCGAGGTAGTAGTCCCCTCTGGCCTGCAAGAAGAGCGGCCACAACGTGGTTCGCGGCATGTCGCTGGGAACCCCCCGCTTGATGATCTCCGCCGCCTCGTCCAGGTCTCCCATGGCGACGGCGGCCCGCAGCAGCACCGTCAGCGGCAACCCGAGGATCACCCCCCAGCCCGTCCGCGACATCCCGCTCAGAGCCTGCCGCGCGTACCGCCGGGCCTCGCCCAGCTCACCGTGCTGCACGGCCAGCCACGACCGGATCCCGGCGAGGGCGGCCGTCCACCGTGGAAACCCGCGCGCCGCCCCCTCGGTGCCGAGCGATTCGCACCACCGCACCGCCTCCTGGTAGCGGCCCGTATAGGCCAGGGCGAACAGCGCGCCGAAGACCGCCTCCAGCTCCGCGTCGGCCAGGTTGCAGCTTTCCAGCAACTCCTGGGCGGCGCCGACGATGTCCTCCTCGGCCTTGCCCAGCAGCAGGTTGCTCAGCGAGAACTCCCGGCCGGCCGTGCCGTCCTCACCCGTCGGCCCGTCCGCCTCGCCCCCGACGAACATGGTGGGAAAGATCAACCGCACCCACTCCCGGGTGAAACAGAGCCGGGAATGCCCCCGGGACGGGGTGTCGCACGAGGTCCAGTCGTAGACCGTGGCCGCACGGTTGGAGCGGCCGTGCCACAGCAGATACCTGCTGAGGGCGCGGGCGTCCGCGGCGGCAAGCTGACCGCGCCCGAAAGCGTCCTCCAGCGGGGCCAGGAAGCGCAGCGCCGCGGCGGGCCGATGGCACCAGTTCGCCCGGGCCAGCTCGGTCAGCATCGCCGCCCTCGTCGCTTCGTCGTCGCAGATGAGCCGGGCCAGCTCCAGACAATTGATCGCTCGATCCTGGTCGTCATGCACGAGCGCCGCCTGGGCTGCCTCGCGCAGCACCGCCACCATCCACGGCTCCGCTTCGGCCGGAGTGGCCGGACTGGAGGTCAGCAGGTGGTCGGCGATGTCCCCGGGCTCGGCGCCGAGCTGATACATGATCCGCGCCGCCCGCATGTGCATGACGGACTGCCGGTCCGGGCTCAGATCCCGGAGGACGGCCTTACGCATCGTCGGATGCCGGAACTGGCATCCCTGCAGCAGCCCCGCCCCGTCCAGGGCCTCCAGCGCGGGGAGCACATAGGCGGGCTTCACGCCGAGCAGTTGCGCCACCGAGCCGGTACTGGCCGAGCGCCCGAGCAGGGCGACGCCGCGGGCCGCGTCCAGGATCCGCGGATCCCATCGGTGCAGGCAGGACAGGACTGCTTGGTGGAGATGGCGGCCGACGCCCGGCTGGGAGCCCTCCGGCGACCAGCCACCCTGCGCCACGTCCCAGTAGTCCTGCACCATGGCGTGCAGGAGGAGGGGGTTCCCCCCGCTCAGCCGGTGGTACTCCGGGGCCAGCCGGGCGGCGGGCTCGGTGCCCATCGTGTCCCGGAGATGTTCCTCCACCCCCGTCGGCGACAACCCGGCGATCCGCGCTTGAACGCAATTGGGTTGCCGGGTGAGCTCGGCGCTGAACAGGGAGTTCACCGAACGGCGCTGCGACAATGAGGTCACGGCCAGCAGCAGCGGAGCGTTCGCCATGCGCCGCTGGATGTAGAGCAGGGCCTGCAGGCTCGGGCCGTCCGCGTTGTGCACGTCGTCGACGGACAGCAGGATCGGCTGTCGCTTGGTGAGCACCACGAGGACTTCGCACAGCCGCGCCGCGACATGCGTGAGGTTCTGCCCGAGCACCACCGGGTCGGGCACCCCGGAGATCCCGTTGATCGGTTCCGGAACAAGCGTCTGCTCCACCTCGTCGGCGAACTCCGGAGGCAGCTCGGCAGAACGAAACAACTGTCCGAGGGTCCCCAAAGGAAACATTCGTTCCGCACGCGACCCGGCGCTTTTCATCAGAAGGAATCCGGCCGCGCCCGCCTCGTTGGCACAGGCCTGCAATAATGCACTCTTACCCGTGGCGCCGGAACCGGTTATCAACATGACTCCGCCGGTCCCGCCTGACGCCTTCTCTATAAGGCTACGGAAATCTGCCAGCGCTTCTGCACGTTCGATGAGCTGCATGGCCCATGCCTCCAGCCGGCCACCCTAGTCGTCGTTCTCGATGAGTTACTTTCTTCCAGCGGATTTCAGCGATCCCCTCGGCGTCTTTCGTCCGAGAGAAGGGTTCGCGGGGCAGGGTGACACGCAGGGGACACGAAAGTAATCGGTCGCCCAAATTCTGATGTCGGGATACTTGTGCGCGGCATTGCCGTCGCGCACGATGCGTGGCGGGCCGGGGCCTCCCGCCGCTCCGGCGGCGACTCCCAGTGTGGCCGCCGCGAGCTTCATCTCGGTTACAAGGCATGCCGCCGACGCCACGGTCCCCTCGTCGGCGCGCTGCACACACCCGGTTCCGTCACGACGGTGTGGGGCAAGCCTCGATCCCCGCCAACACGATCCGCCCCCGCCTCGCCGAGCGCGCGACACATTGCGCGCCCAGGTCACACGCCCCGTTTCCTTGCCGTCTCTCTCCCGCACGTGCGTCCCCCGCAATCCTCATCCCCCAGCATGTCATGCTGAAGGAAAGGCATAGAGTGCGATATTTCCGAGTATCAAAGATTCACTCTTCAACCAGTCTGTCAGGGTGGAGTCGGAAGGAGAGGACGATCCTCGGGTGCGACGGGCGACTCGTGACTAGATGTGTTGATGACATCGCCAATTGTCGGTGAACCGGACAACATGACGCTAGTATATGTTGACAGATCATCCCTCGACCCCTAACGCCCCCCCTATCTCCCCTCTTGGATGAGCCGGATGGGAGACCGGTGGTTATGGTGCGAGTGACAGGAATCGCTCGCGAACAGCGACCTGCACACAGAGTCACGGATAATCGGGAATATCTCGGCGATCGGCACACAGCGTCACGGAGAATGGGAACACTTCAGCGACCTGCGTCCCCTCGCGCGGCGGCGGAGCGAGGAGGGCGGCGAGAGGCCCGGTCCTCCGGTGCGCATCTCGCTCTGGCGTCGGCGCCGAGCCGCCGTTCGAGGGCGGCGATCCGGTGGCGCAGGGCGGGTAGGGGCGTCCCGTGCGGAGATGCCGAACGCGACCCCTGATGATCAGGAACAGCGAAACCGCCGGCGTGACAAGTCGCGTGTCACGGCCTGAGGTCGGGCGGTACTTCTTCGTGGGGCCACGGGCGGGACCTTGAGCACCCACTAAATGTCCGCATAATTACGGCCACCGCCCTCGACTGTTCCCCGCCCAACCGACGAACACCTCTCGGTAAGTTGGAGCCTGTGCCGAGGAGAAGATCATGACCGCCCCCTACACCTTCGACGTCTTTTGCAGCCTTGACGGTTACGGCTCCTAGAACAGCAGCGGCGACTGGGGTGGGTACTGAGGTGAGCAAGGGCCCGAGTTTCTTGATCGCCGCCTCGCCTTGTACGGCGAAAAGCAGCGGATGGTCCTCGGGGCCGACACCTTTCGGCAATTCGTGGAGGTGCTGTGCCGTGGACCCGATCTTCCAGGGTGCGGCACCCCGCCCCGTCAAGAAGCACGCGGGGACGACCTCTAGAACCAAGGCCCGCGGAGGAGGAAGGTGCTTGCGCGTGTGCGGTCACTCGTAGGCGCGGGCGCGTAGGGCGAGGGTGACAACGGTGGCGTCGGTCGAGGTCATGACGTCGCGCCCGGTGGCCACGGCGAACTGGCGCAGCCGGTTGAGCACCGTGTTGCGGTGACAGTAGAGCTGCCGCGCGGTCTCCACGACCGATCCGGTGGACAGGTAGCGTTCGACCGTCTCCAGGATCCGGGCGACGTCACGGGCCGGCAGTTCGCCGAGACCTCCGAGGGCGTCGCGGACGAGGTCGGCTCTGAACTCGCCGAGCGCGCCGGACGCGATCGCCGGCCACAGGTCCCGGGTGTTGTGCGGCCCGGCGGCGTCCGGAGGCAGGGCGTACAGGCTGAGCTCGGCCAGGCGCACGGCCCTCGGCACCTCGGCGAGGCCGTCGACGACCGGGCTCACGGCGCAGCGAACGCCACGGAACCAGCCCTCGGCCGCGCTGCCCGACCGCGCGGGCAGCTGCAGTACGGCGACGGACCCGGCGGGGCGGTCCTGCGCGTGCACGCGGACGCCGAGGACGTCGAGCTGCTCGCGCAGGGGACGGAAGGTCGCCAGGCAATCCGGGGGCAACGCCACGACGGCGAACGACGCGTGCTCGTCGAGCCCGAGCACGGTGGCCACCTGCCGCCGGATGTCCGGGTGACGGCCGTCGCATTCCAGCAGCCGCGCGAACCACCGCGCCCGCTCATCCTGCTGAGCCTGGGCCATCTCCAGCACCCGCTGCTGGTAGGCGGCCAGGATGCTCATGGAGTGATGCTCCACCGCCTCCCACACCCGCGGCGCTTCGGCCACCAGGCCGGCGACGTCGCCGGGACCCGCCCGCCGGCACAACTCCTCCCAGACGATCCGGGCGTCGAACCGTACGGCCTGCAGCAACGTGTCCAGCGGCACGCCTGCCTCGGCTCGCGCCGCGCCGATCTCGGCCGACGCGCCGGCGATGTGCTCGGGCACCGACAGCCGGCCGATGAGCCGCAGGATCAGTTCGAGGCTGCGCCGGGCGTCGGCGAGCAGAATCCCCTCCGGAATGACCGTCCCGGCATAGGGCCCGCCGATGAGGACCACCTCGGCGACGAAGCGGTCGGCGAGCGGGGCGACGTCGCGTACGAGCTCCCGCGAGAGCCGATCGACCACGCCCGAGGCCATCCGCGTTCTCCTCCTCGCTGTGCAGATGCACAGTGTAATGGCGCTACCTGAGTGCCGATCTGCGATTGAACCGCAGGTCAGAGGCGCGGCAAGGTGTCACCATGCAACGTACGGCTCACCCCCAGCGGCCGGAGACCAGCCCCCGAACAGTCGCGCTGGGTGCCTTCGCGGGCACCGCGCTGGAATGGTACGACTACTACATCTACGGCACGGCGGCGGCGCTGGTCTTCGACGGCCAGTTCTTCCCCGAGCTCAGCCCGTTCGCGGGCACGATGGCCTCCTTCGCCACGTTCGGCGTCGGCTTCGTCGCCAGGCCCCTCGGCGCGGCCGTCTTCGGCCACCTCGGCGACCGGTACGGCAGGCGCCGCATCCTGATGGTCACCGTCGTCCTCATCGGCGCCGTCACCGGATGCATCGGCCTGCTGCCGACGTATGCGCAGATCGGCGTGGCGGCGCCGATCCTGCTCGCCACGCTCCGCCTGCTGCAGGGCATCTCCGTCGGCGGTGAGTGGAGCGGCGCCGCCACGCTGGCGATCGAACACGCGCCGAAGGAGAAGCGCGGCATCTACGGCGTCATGCCGCAGATGGGCTCGCCGGTCGGCTCGCTGACAGCTACGGCCGTGTTCGCGCTGGTCAGCACCCTGCCGGACGCGCAGTTCGACTCCTGGGGCTGGCGGGTCCCGTTCCTGCTGGGCTTCCCGCTGCTGCTGGTGGCCCTCTGGGTGCGCAGCCGGGTGGACGAGTCGCCGGTGTTCCGGGAGATGATGACCCAGCAGCGCGCCGCCAAGCGGCCGCTGGTCGAGCTGGTCCGCACCAGCGGCCGGCGGCTGGTGGTCGGCATCGCGGTGTCGTTCGTCGGGATCGGCGGCTACTACCTGTGCGGTACGTACCTGGTCAACTACGGCTCGGACACCGCCGGTATCGACCGGACGGCGCTGCTCAACGCGGCCACCCTCGCGTCCTTCATCAACCTGTGCCTCTATCCGCTGTTCGGCCGTATCGCCGACCGCGTCGGGCCGGGACCGGTGGCGGTCTGGGGGGCGGCGGCCTCGGCCGT
This sequence comes from Nonomuraea jiangxiensis, assembly GCF_900099965.1. Lineage (GTDB taxonomy): Bacteria > Actinomycetota > Actinomycetes > Streptosporangiales > Streptosporangiaceae > Nonomuraea > Nonomuraea jiangxiensis. The sequence continues at coordinate 46,011 of NZ_FNDJ01000022.1, forward strand.
GGCGGCGTTCCCGATCTTCTGGCTGGTCGGGCTGGGCAGCACGGTGGGGGTCGCGGCCGGGCTGATCGCCGGTGTGGTGCTGGTGTCGATCAGCTATGCCGCGTGCGGGCAGTTGCTCAGCGAGATGTTCACCAGCGAGGTGCGCTACTCGGGAGTGGGATTGTCGTACAACGTCTCGGGGGCCATCAGCGGCTTCGTGCCGCTGGCCGCGACCGCGCTGCTCGCCGCCACCGGGCAGAACCTGTGGGCGATCGCGGTGATGCTCTGCGTCTTCTCGCTGATCACGCTGTTCGCCGCCGTGGCGGCGAAGCGGCTCCGGGTCGTGGAACTCTGACGTGGCGGTGGCTCCGGGTCGCAGGGCTCGGACGTGAGGAAGGACCGATGATGAGCGTGATCGCCGACGACGGCGCACAGCCCGAGTATCACTACCACAAGCTGGTCGGCCCGGAGCCGAAGCCGGCGTTCCATGACCCGGCCGAGCTGGAGCGCTACTGGGGCCGCCGCTGGGGTGCCGCCGACGAGGTGAGTCCCCTGCGGACGGTGCTGGTACGCCGCCCGAGCAGCGGCCTGGCCGCCATCACCGCGGACGCGTGGGACCCGGGTGCCGGCGCGCTGGTCGATCCCGGGCGGCGGTGGTACTGGCGCGGCGACAAGGCCCCGAACATGCAGCTGGTGATGGAGCAGCACGCCGCGCTGGTGTCCGCGCTGCGGGCCGAGGACGTCGAGGTCGTCGAGGCGCCCGAGCTGCCCGACCACACCAAGTCGGTCTTCACGCGCGACCCGATGCTGACCGTCCCGGGCGGCGCCGTCATCACCCGGCTGGCCCCGCGGATGCGGCGCGGCGAGGAGGCGTCGGTGACCCGTACGGTGGCCGCGCTCGGCATGCCGGTCCTCGGCACGATCACCGGTGAGGGGCTCGCGGAGGGCGGCACGTTCGTCAAGCTCCGCCGCGACCTGGCGGTCTTCGGGGTGTCGATCAGGTGCAACCCCGAGGGCGCGCGGCAGCTCGCCGGGTTCCTCGAACCACTCGGCATCGAGCTGGTGACCGTGCCGCTGCCGGGGTACGCCATCCACGTGGACGGGCAGTTCCACATGATGGACGAGGACCTGGCGCTGGCGAACACCCACCGCCTGCCGTACGAGTTCCTGACCCGGCTGGAGAGCCTCGGGATCAAGGTGATCTCGCCGCACCCGGACGAGCAGCTCGCCTGCAACTCGCTCACGGTCCGGCCGCGCCGGCTGCTCTTCCCCGCCCACTGCGTACGCACCGCCGACCGGCTGGCCGCCGAGGGCGTCGACATCGTGCCGGTGCCCTACGACGAGATCCTCAAGAACGGCGGTGGCATTCACTGCTCGACCATGGAACTCGTACGTGACTGGTAGAGGGGCCCCATGCATCTGACACCGGCGGAGCAGGACCGGCTGACCGTCTTCACCGTGGCGGAACTGGCTCGCCGCCGCCGCGACCGGGGCGCGCTGCTGTCCGCGCCCGAGGTCGTCGCGCTGGTGGCCGACGCGGTGTTCGAGGCCGCCTGGGACGGGCTGTCGATGGAGGAGGTGATCGCGGCCGGCCGTGGCGCGGTACGCGCGGAGGAGGCCCGGCCGGGTGTCGCGGCACTGGTCCGCCGGGTCGAGGTGGACGCGTTGTTCCCGACGGGGACGTCGCTCGTGGCAGTGGACGACCCGCTGGGCCGGGAGCCGCATCCGGATGATCCCGGGATGGTGATCCCGGGGGTGGAGGAGAAGATGGCGCTGGCGCCCGGTCGCGCCCGGGTGGAGATCGAGGTGACCAACACCGCCGACGTGGACGTGCACGTCTCGTCGCACTACCCGTTCTGGCAGGTCAACGCGGCGTTGTCGTTCGACCGGGCGGCGGCGCGCGGTTACCGGCTGGACGTGCCGGCGGGCAGCAGCCTGTGCTTCCCGCCGGGGGTGACGGTCACCGCGGAGCTGGTGAAGCTGGGGGGCGCGGCCACCGCGCCACGGCTCACGCTGGAAGGCGGACAATGAGCTTCGACAGGGCGACGTACGCGGGCGTCTATGGACCGACCACCGGCGACCGGGTGCGCCTGGCCGACACCGGGCTCGTGGTCAAGGTCGAGCGCGACGACACCGAGGCCGGCGACGAACTGCTCGGCGGCTGCGGCAAGACCGTGCGCGAGGGGCTGCTGCTCACCAGCGGCGCCCGCCACTCGGAGCTCGACGTGGTCGTCACCAACGCGCTCGTCCTCGACCCGCTGCTCGGCGTGGTCAAGACCAATATCGGGATCAAGGACGGCAGGATCACCGGCGTCGGGCGGGCCGGGTCGCCCGACGCGGTCAACGACGTCGATCTCGTGGTCGGGCCGCACACGGCGATGATCCCCGCCGAGGGTCTGATCGTCACGCCCGGCGTGGTGGACTCCCACGTCCACCTGTCCAGCCCCGCGCTGCTCGACGTGGCGCTCTCCGCGGGGGTGACCACCGTGGTCGGCATGGGCATCGGGGGTGTGTGGGACATCGGCGTCAACCCCAAGCGCAACCTCGACCTGATGATCGAGGCCTGGCGGGAGGTGCCGGTGAACGTGGCCTTCCTCGCCCGCGGCTCGTCGGTACGTCCGGCGCCGCTGGAGGCGGCGGTCCTCGCCGGCGCCGGCGGCTTCAAGGTGCACGAGGATTTCGGCGCGCAGCCCGCGGTGGTGGACACCTGCCTGGCCGTGGCCGAGGCCGCCGACCTGCCGGTCGCGCTGCACACCGACTCGCTGAACGAGTCCGGCCTGCTGGCCGACACCCTGGACGCGACGCGAGGGCGTACCGTTCACGCCTACCACGTCGAGGGGGGCGGTGGGCATCCCGACCTGCTGGAGATCCTGGCCCACCCGCACGTGCTGGCCTCCTCCACCACCCCCACGCTGCCGTACACGGTCAACACCGTGGCCGAGCTCTTCCCGATGACGATGACCGTGCACCGCCAGAACGCGCTGCTGCCCGGCGACGTGGACGTGACCAGGAGCCGGGTGCGAGCGAGCGCGATCGCCGCGGAGAACGCGCTGCACGACGCCGGCGCGGTGAGCATCGTCAACTCCGACTCGATGGGCATGGGCCGCGTCGGGGAGACCTCCCGGCGCACCTGGCAACTCGCGGCGCACGCCAAGGCGGCCTCCGGGGACGAGCAGGCCGGCGGTCACGACAACGAGCGGGTGCTGCGCTACCTCGCCAAGATCACCATCAATCCCGCGATCGCGCACGGGATGGCGGACCAGATCGGCAGCATCGCGCCTGGCAAGGTCGCCGACCTCGTGCTGTGGCATCCGGCGTGGTTCGGCGCGAAGCCCGAGCTGGTCGTGAAGTCGGGGTTCGTGGCGTGGGGGGTCAGCGCGTCGGGGGCGGCGTCCACCCGGGCCGGGCAGCCGCGGACGTACCGGCGGTATTTCGGCGCCATGGGCGGCGCGCCGGGGCGGCTGGCGCATGTGTTCGTCGCGGGAGAGGCGCTGGCGGACGCCGCCGCCCGGCAGGCCCTTCCGCCGGGGGTGAGCTACCTGCCGATCCGCGGCTCGCGCGGGCTCGCCCGTGCCGACATGGTCCGCAACGCCCGCGTACCGCACGTGCGCGTGCCGCGTGACGGCGGCCCCGTACTGGTGGACGGCAGGCCGATGGGCCTGCCGCCCGCGACGGGACTGCCGCTCACCCAGGTGCATCACCTGGCGTGAGACCGCTCGATACCGTCCGGCCGCGATACGAACTCCCGGTCGGGCAGGCTGAAGGGACGGGTGGTCGTGGGGAACTGTGGCACCGGCGCTGTCGATCCCGGGGGTGGTCGTTCGTGTAGGGGGTGACGGGGCCGCGAGAGGGCGGCTCGCGGCGAGACGGGAGCAAGTTGATGCGTACGATCAGGGCCACGATGTTCGTCACCCTCGACGGGGTCGTGCAGGGCCTCGGCCGCCCGGACGAGGACACCCGCGGCGGCTTCACCCACGGAGGCTGGGGCCCGCGGTACAACGACGAGGTGATGGGCCGCGAGCTGGCCAAGGGCATGTCCAGGCCCGGAGACATGTTGCTCGGGCGCTCGACCTGGCAGGACTTCGGCGCCGTGTGGGGACGTGCGACCGACGGCAACCCGTACACCGCGCACATGAACGCGGCCACCAAATACGTCGTGTCGAGGACGTTGGAGGATGCGGATGCCTGGCAGAACTCGATCCTGCTGCGCGGTGAGGCCGTCGAGACGGTGGCCGAGCTGAAGGCTCAGCCGGGCGGTGCCCTGTCGATCAACGGCAGCGCGTCACTGGTCAGGAGCCTGCACGCCGCCGGCCTGATCGACGAGTACACGCTACTGATCCACCCGCTCACCCTGGGCGGCGGCACGCGGCTGTTCGACGGAGCCGCCCCGCTGACCGAGTTCGGGCTCACGGGAAGCGTCACGACCCCCAAGGGCGTGATCATCGCGCACTACACCCGCCGGAGAAGTTTTACCCAGATTTGACCGTATGGGGCGTTTTGTCGCGCCAAGCGCGTACAGCCCTATGACGGTGGGTAACGGGACGGTCATCCGGTGCGGCCGGCCCGCGGGGTGGTCAGGCGGCGTGTTCGAGGCGGAGATGCTCGCGCAGCGCGCCCAGCTCCAGCAGCACCCGCCCGCATCGCTGGCACGTCCAAACCCCGCTGGGCACCGCGACACCGTGCGCGGAGGCGTCGTCGCGTGCGCACGCGAGGTGGTAGGCGCGCATCGCTCGCGCCCAGATCCGACGACAGCGATCGGCTGCGAAAGACATCTGGTTCCTTCCATGCACGGTTTGCCGTGGCCGGACCAGGCTAACGCCGCGGCGACGCGCCCCGTACCGGCCAATGGGCCGCCGGACATGGAAGAGGACCCCTCGCGATCGAGGGGCCCTCCGGGCTGGTCACTGTCCGATCTTCACCCCCGGTTGGCCGTAGGGGTACTCCAGCGCCCGGCTCGTCCGGCCGGGGACGGCCCGCCCGAGGCGGGACTTGCCCATCGGGAGCAGCGTCCTGCCGAAGCTGCCCTCGAACATCATCGCCGCGGCGATGTACATGGCGATCAGCGCCGACACCACGAACATCCACCCGCTGACACGCACCGGCCAGACCGCCCCGGAGAAGAACCCGGCCGCGAGGAAGCCCGAGCCCAGGGCCAGCACGCCCAGCTGGGCGACCAGGGCCAGGTTCGTGCCGAGCGCGGCTATCGCTCCGAGCGCCGTGATCAGGCACAGGGCCACGAACCAGAACGCGAAGCCCGGGTTGGCCAGGCCGGCCACCGGCGTGAGCGCCGCGGGGAAGCCCCTCACGGACGCCAGCAGGAACAGCAGGCCGAACGCGAGCCAGAACGCGCCCCAGATGCCGTGCATCCCGGTCGCGAGACCGTCACGTGCGCGGTAGGACCACATGGCGGCCGCGAACTGGGCGAACCCTCCGGCCATGACCGCGAACGGGAAAAGGATCAGCGGTGTGGCGACGCTGCCGTACCAGCCGGCCAGCCAGGCGCCGACCATCAGCGTCGCGGCGCCGAATCCGAAGAGTCCGAGGATCGACGGTGCCGCGATGGGTTGCAGAAACACGCGGGTCCTGCCCTGCCACGCGGCGTGATCCTCCGCGTCCTGCGCAGGGGCGGGAGAACCGACGGGCCCCATGTACGGGTCAGGACCTCTGGGCTCCGTCATGACATCCTCCTCTCTAGGTAGGACACTCATAAATCCCCTTAACCGCGATGGATGCGGCCACGCTCACCGATGCGTAAGGGTGAGGTCATTTATGGGCCGATCGACATCGAAGAGGGTCAAAATTCCGCCAGCATGGCGCCCTCGTCCTGCCGGCACGGATCGCCGGATCCAGCGGAGACCAGACCGATATGGGAACGATCCATTCATCGCTACCGAACGCCGCCAAGATGCTTGCTCCAGGCCATTTCGCCAACCTGAGGAGCGTCTCTGTGCGTACCCGATCTCGGTTAACGGCGGCCGTGCTGGCCGCCGGCATGGTCGTCGCCGTCTCCCAGCCTGCCGGCGCGGCCGGCCCGGCCGTCCAGATCGCCAAGATCTACTACGACTCGCCAGGTTCGCCGGACTCCGGCTCGAACAGCAGCCTGAACGGCGAGTACGTACAGCTCAAGAACATCACCAAGAAGGCCGTCAGCCTCAAGGGCTGGACCGTACGCGACAAGACGTCCCAGCCGGACCACGTCTACATGTTCGGCACGTTCACGCTTGGGCCCGGGAAGACGGTCACCCTGCGGACCGGCAAGGGCAAGGACACCCCGACCATCCGCTACTGGAACAGGACGGGCGGCACGACCTTCGCCTACATCTGGAACCAGACCGCCGACACCGCCTACCTGCGGAACGCCGCCGGCAAGCTGGTCGACTCCTGCTCGTACAACTCCTCACGGGCCGACTACAAACTCTGCTGACGGTAGGGCTGTCCCTACCTCCCATTGGGCCGTGAGCAGGTTGTCCGGGAGCAGGGGCGGGTCCGTAGCGTTCTTGCCATGACGAACCTCCGCCACCGCCTCGCCACCGACACCCGCTACACGCTGCTCGGCCTTCCCAACGCCATCGCCCACTTCTCCGTCACCGTGGCCGGTGTCGCGGCCGGTCTGGGGAGCGCGGTCGCGTTCGTCGGCCTGCCCATCCTTTCCGGCACCGCCATCGTGGCCAGGAGCCTGAGCGACTTCGAGCGCGTCGCCCTCCCCGACGTGCTCGGCCGCTCCGTCGCCCGCCCCGACTACAGTCCCGTCCCCGAGAGGGCGGGCTGGTTCCGTCGCATGATGAACCCGCTGGCCAGCGGCCAGGCATGGATCGACCTGCTGTACGGCATCGTCGCCTTCCCGATCTCCCTGGCCGCCGCCGTCGTGACCGCGGTGTGGTGGGCCGGCACGATCGCCGGCCTGACCTTCCCCCTCTACGGCTGGATCCTCACCCGCATCCCGGGGTTCGACGGCGGCCTGCCGCAGTTGCTCGGGCTCGGGGACGGCGAGCTGACGTACGTGGGCTTCAACACCGTGATCGGCGTGCTGTTCGCGCTGACCCTGCTGCCGATCGTGCGCGGCGCGGCCCTGATCAAGGCGAGCCTGGCCCAGGCGCTGCTCACCCGCGCCGCCTACACCCCCGCGGAGCGCCCGGTCCTGCTGACCACCGCCTGACCGCGACTTCCGGCCGGCGGGTCCGCTAGCGGGGCAGGGAGCCTTCGATGCCGTCGAGCACCCAGTTGAGGCCGCGCTCGAAGTTGTCGTCCGCGCCGCGCACCCCCTCCTGGATCATCGGCGCCAGCCGCGGGAACTCCCCGCTCTCGACCAGTTCCCTGATGTACGGCTCCGCCACCGCCGCCCGCTCGGTGTCGCTGATCCCCTCGGACCTGGGCGTCCCCCGCTCCAGCGCCTCCCGCACCACGAACCCGGTCATGTAGTCGTTGAAGGCCGCCAGAACGCGCCAGGACGTCAGCCGGTCGAGCCCGAGCCCGTCGAAGACGGACAACTTCTGCTCCACGTGCCGCAGCCCGTTGGGCCCCACCGCCACGCGCTGCGAGATCAGGTCGGTCCGCCACGGATGGCGCAGCACCATCTCGCGCTCGCGCCAGGCGATCATCACCAGCGCCTCGCGCCACGAGGACGGCAGCGGCTCGTGGACGAGCACCTCCGCGCCCACCGCGTCGAGCATCAGCGCCAGCAGGTCCTCCTTGCTCCCGATGTAGGAGTAGAGCGTCATCGTCCGCGCGTCCAGCTCGGCCGCCACCCGCCGGATCGAGACCGCGGCCAGCCCCTCGGCGTCGGCGACGGCGACCGCGGCGGCCACGATCGCCTCTCTGGTCAGCGTCGGGCGGCGCGGCGGCGGGGCAGACGACCAGATCGAGCTCACCAGCCCAGTTTGACACTGTACGAAACTGATACGCTGTACGATATGCGATACAGCGTACGAACTCCTCCCCTCTGGGCCACGGCGCTGGCCGTCCTGCTCGGCGTCGTCATGACGATGCTCGACACCACGATCGTCAACGTCGCCCTCGACACCCTGGCCCGCGAGTTCCGTACGTCCCTCGCCACCATGCAGTGGGCGGTCACCGGCTACCTGCTGGCCCTGTCGATGACGGTCCCCGTCACCGGCTGGGCGGTGGGCAGGTTCGGCGGCAGGAAGGTCTGGCTGGTCTCGCTCGTGCTGTTCGTCGCGGGGTCCGCGCTCAGCGCCGCGGCCTGGTCGGTCGTCAGCCTGGTCGCCTTCCGCGCCGTGCAGGGGCTGGGCGGCGGGCTGCTGCTGCCGGTCGGGCAGATGATGCTGGCCCAGGCGGCGGGCAGGGAGCGCATGGGCCGCGCGATGGCGCTGATCTCGGTCCCGGCGATGCTGGTGCCCGTGCTGGGGCCGCCGCTCGGCGGGCTGATCGTGGAGGGGCCCGGCTGGCGCTGGCTGTTCCTGGTCAACGTGCCGGTCTGCGTGGTGGCGCTGGTGGCCGCGTACACACTGCTGCCCGGCGGGCCGGGCGCGAGCCCGCGGCGGCTGGACGTGCCGGGCCTCGCGCTGCTGTCGCCGGGCCTGGCCGCGATGGTCTACGGGCTGTCCGAGATCGGCAACGGGGCCTCGCTGCCGCATCCCGCGCTGTGGATCGGCCTGGCCCTGGTCGCCTGGTTCGTGGTGCGGGCGCTGCGGACCAGCGGGGCGCTGCTGGACCTGCGGCTGTTCGGCAACAGGACGTTCGCCTCGGCGGTGACCGCGCTCGCGTGCTACTCGGCCGCGATGTTCGGCTTCACCGTGCTCGTCCCCCTCTACAGCCAGCTCGCCCAGGGCGGGAACGCGCTGGACGCGGGCCTGCTGCTGGCCCCGATGGGCATCGGCGCGGCGATCACGATGCCCATCGGGGGCAGGCTGAGCGATGCCCGGGGGCCGCGCGGCGTCGCCGCGGCGGGGGTGGTCGTGGCGGTCGCGGGCATCGCGGGGTTCGCCGCGTTCGGCGGGCCCGTGCCGATGTTCGTACTCGGGCTCGGGCACGGGCTGGTGTCGACGTCGGTGATGGCCGCCGCGTTCAGGACGCTCGAACCGGCGGCGATCCCGGCCGCGACCACGCTGAGCACGATCGCGGCCCGGCTCGCCACGCCGTTCGGCGTCGCGGTGCTCGCCGTGCTGCTCCAGGTGTTCACCAGAATGGGCGTGGACCAGCCCTTCCTGTACGCCTTCGGCGTCGCGACCGTGCTGGCGGCCGGCTCGCTGGCACCGATCGCGCTCATGGGATCGGCGCCACGGAACGCATCCCCGTCAGCGCCCGCGTGACGAGCGGCCGCCTTTTCAGCGGAAGAGCGAGATGTGTTCGGCGACCCACTCGGCGAAGGTCCTCCCCGGCCGGCCGGTCACCTCCTGCACGGTCGGGGCCACGACCATGCCCGCCTCCGGCGGGTTCGTCTCCAGCTGGATGGCGAACTCGACGTACTCCTCAGGAAAGCCCGACGCCCGCATGCCCTCCCGGGCCTGCTCCTCGGTGAGCCGGACCAGCTCGACGGTGCGGCCGATGGCCGAGCCGATCGTGCTCAGCTTCTCCGGCAGCGTCAGGCTCTGCGGGCCGGTGAGGAGATAGGTCTTCCCGGCGTGGCCGTCCTGGAGCAGCGCGGTCGCCGCCACCGCGGCGATGTCGGCCTCGTGGACCATCGCGCTGGTCCGCCCGGCGTCGAACGCCCGGACCACTCCTTCGGTACGGATGGACTCGGCCAGTTCGAGCGCGTTCGCCATGAACTCCACCGGCTGCAGGAGGGTCCATCCGAGATCGCCCTGTTCGAGGGCCTGCTCCACCGTGCTCGGGTCCCAGCCGCTCAGCACCGTCACCCGCCGTACGCCGGCCTTGGCCGCCAGCTCCACGATCTCGTACCCGGTCTGCAGGGGCTCGTCCCCGCCGAACGTGATCAGGTGGAGGCCGGTGACCCCGTCCAGCGCGGGCCGGAGCGTGTCCGGCTTCGTGAGGTCGCCGCGTACGGCCTCGGCCCCGGCCGGCAGGTCGGCCGCGGCCGGGTCGCGCGTCAGGGCCCGCACCTGCTCACCCGCCTGGACGAGCTGCTGGACCAGCTGACGGCCCACGGTCCCGGTCGCTCCGGTGACAAGAATGCTCATGAGAACTCCGCTCTTCTCCGGGGAAGGATCGAGCGGAACGCTAGGCCCGGTTGCGGAAGACTTCCTGCCGCGTTAGCGGAAGTATCAAATACCGGGAAATTGCCTCTTTTCAGGGTTCACGTCGGCACCTAACGTCTCCCACAGCACCAGAAGAAGGGATGCCCATGGCCCCGACGGCGTCGCCGCCCAGCGCGGCGGACGAAGGATTAGCCCGCGACGACTACGCCCTGGACCGTGTTCCGACCTCCGCCCGCTACGGCTGGGCCACCATCGCCGTACAACGTTTCGGCCTTCTGTCCGCACTGTCACAGTTCCTCCTCGGCGCCACCCTCGGCATGGGCATGACGTTCTGGGAGGCCGTGCTCGCCATCACGCTGGGCGCGGCCATCCTGGAGCTGGTCGCCATCGCCCTCGGCATCGCGGGCATGCGCGAAGGACTGTCCACCTCGTTGCTGGCCCGCTGGGCGGGCTTCGGCCGCCACGGCTCCGGCCTGGTCGGCGTCGTCATCGCCGTTTCCCTGCTGGGCTGGTTCGGCGTGCAGTCCGCCGTGCTCGCCCAGGGCGTCTCCGCCCTGCTGGGCGGCTCGCCCGTGTGGATCTGGGCCATCGTCGGCGGGCTCGCGATCACCGCGATCGTGGTGCACGGGTTCGCCGGGATGGCGTGGACCGCGTGGATCACCGTCCCGGCCTTTCTCGTCCTGGCCGGCTGGGCCATCACGGTCGAGCTGACCCAGCGCTCGCTCGGGGATCTGATCTCCTCCGCCCCGGCGGGCCCGCCGCTGAGCCTGGCCCAGGGCGCGACGCTGGTGGCGGGCGGGTTCATCGTCGGCGCGGTCATCTCTCCCGACATGTGCCGCTTCAACCGCAACGCCGCCGACGTGGTCAAGCAGACCGTGCTCGGGATCAGCCTGGGCGAGTACGTGCTGGCCCTGGTCGGCGTGCTGCTCGCGCACGCGTTGCGCACCGGGGACGTGGTCTCGATCGTCACCACCACCTCCGGCGCGATCGGCGTCCTCGTGCTCGTCTCGGCCACGTTCAAGACCAACGACTGGAACCTCTACGCGGCCTCGCTGGGCGTCACCAACGCCCTGCACACCGCCTTCGGCGTCCGGACCGGCCGCGCCGCCGTCACTGTCGTGCTCGGCGTCGTGGGCACCGCGCTCGCCGCCCTCGGGATCGCCGACCATCTCGTGGACTTCCTGGTGCTGCTCGGCGTCGCCATCCCGCCGGTCGCCGGGATCATGGTCGCCGAGTACTACGTCGTACGCACGTGGAGCCCGCTGCTGGCGGAGTCGCGCGCTTCCGGGACACTGCCCGCCACCGCGCCCGGCTGGGTGCCGGCCGCGCTGGTGATCTGGGTGGCGTCGGCCGCGATCGGCACCTACCTCACCTGGGGCATCCCCGCGCTGAACGCGCTGGTGGCCGCCTTCGTCCTCTACGCCGTGGCCGGGAAGCTCGGCTGGACCGGCAAACGTACCTCCCCTTCCGCCTGACGTCCCACCAAGCTTTCCTGCACAGAACGGAGCCCTTCCTTGCGCGTGGGGATCGACGTCGGCGGCACCCACACCGACGCTGTCCTGATGGCCGGGACCACCGTCCTCGCCTCCGTCAAGACCGCCACCACCCTCGACGTGACCGGCGGCATCGTCACCGCCTTGGAGCGGCTGCTGGCCGCGCCCGGCATCGATCACACGGCCGTGGACGGCGTGATGATCGGAACCACCCATTTCACGAACGCGCTGGTCACCGGCCGCCACCTGGCGCCCACCGCGGTCATCCGGCTGGCGCTGCCCGCCACGGCCGCGCTGCCGCCGATGGTGGACTGGCCGCCGCGGCTGGTGGCGGCCCTGCGGCCGAGCATCCACCTGTGCCACGGCGGCCACGAGTTCGACGGGCGGCCGATCGCGCCGCTGGATCCCGGCGAGCTCCGGCGCGTCGCCGCGGAGATCGGCCGGCGCGGCATCGGCAGCGTGGCCATCTCCTCGGTGTTCTCCCCGGTCAGCGCCGAGATGGAGGAGACCGCGGCCGGCATCCTGCTGGACGAGCTGCCCGGCCTGCACATCAGCCTCTCGCACCAGATCGGCCGGGTCGGGCTGCTGGAGCGCGAGAACGCCACCATCGTCAACGCCTGCCTGCGCGACCTCGCCGACGACATCGTCGCGGCCTTCACCGCCGCGCTGCGCGCGGTCGGGGTGACGGCTCCCCTCTACCTCTCGCAGAACGACGGCACGCTGATGGACGCCGAGTTCACCCGCCGTTATCCGGTACGGACGTTCGCCTCCGGGCCGACCAACAGCATGCGAGGGGCCGCGTTCCTGGCCGACCGGCCCGACTGCGCGGTCGTCGACATCGGGGGCACCACCACGGACGTCGGCGTGCTGGCCGGCGGCTATCCCCGCCAGGCGACCGGCGAGGTGGACATCGGCGGGGTCCGGGTGAACTTCCGCATGCCCGACGTGCTGTCGGTCGGGCTCGGCGGCGGCAGCCGCGTCACCCGCGATCCCGAGCTGGAGATCGGCCCGGACTCGGTCGGCTACCGGCTCACGCGCGAGGCGCTGGTGTTCGGCGGCCAGGTGCTGACCGCGACCGACCTTGCCGTGGCCGCGGGCCTGGCCGACATCGGCGACCCGGCCCGGGTACGCCACCTGGACCGCGACCTCGTCGAGCGCGGCATCGAGTGGATGACGCGGCGGGTCGCCGACCTGGTCGACCGGATGCGGGTGTCGGCCACCCCGCTGCCGGTGGTGCTGGTCGGCGGGGGCAGCGTGCTCATCCCGGCCGACCTGCCCGGCGTGCCGTCCGTGCACCGTCCGGAGCACCACGCCGTGGCCAACGCCATCGGCGCCGCCATCGGGCAGATCGGCGGCGACGTGGACGGACTGTACACGATCACCGCGTCCCGCACGCGGGCCGACGTGCTGGAGGAGGCCCGCGCCGAGGCGATCGACCGGGCCGTGGCCGCCGGTGCGGCGCCGGGCACCGTGGAGGTCAAGGAAGTGGACGAAGTTCATGTGGCGTACCTGCCGGGGAACGCCGTACGGGTCCGGGTGAAGGCGGTGGGCGAGCTCGCCCTCGTACCGAGTGGGGAGGACGGCCGGTGGGCTACGAGCTGACCATGGCGGCGCTGCGCGACCTCGCCGAGGGCGCGGCGGTGCTGGGCACCGGCGGCGGCGGTGACCCCTACGTGGGCCGGCTGCTGGTCGAGCAGCAACTCCGCGCCGGCCGCCAGATCCGCATCGTGCAGGCGGAGGAGCTGCCCGACGACGCGCTGGTGCTGCCGTGCGCGCTGATGGGCGCCCCGACCGTCTTCTGGGAGAAGCTGCCGGGACCGCAGGGCATCGTGAACGCCATGCGCGCGCTGGAGGCCCACCTGGGCCGCCGGGCCGCGGCCACGATGCCGATCGAGTGCGGCGGGTTCAACTCCATGATCCCGCTGCTGCTCGGCGCGGAGACCGGCCTGCCCGTGGTCGACGCGGACGGCATGGGCCGGGCGTTCCCCGAGCTGCAGATGGAGACGTTCGCGGTGCTGGGCGTGCCGGGGTCGCCCATGTCCATCGCCTCCGACCACGGCGACACGGGCATCATCGACGCCGTGGACAACCGGCGGATGGAGTGGCTGGCGCGGGCGATGACCGTGCAGATGGGTGGCTCCGCCTACATCTGCGACTATCCGATGGACGCCGCCACCGTCCGCCGTACCGCGGTGCCGAGGACGCTGACGCTCGCGACCCGGATCGGCGCCACCCTCCGGGAGGCACGCGAGGAGCACCGCAACCCCTTCGAGGCCCTGACGGAGATGCTCACCGACACCATCTACAGCTACGGGGTCGTGCTGTTCCAGGGCAAGGTCGCCGACATCGACCGGCGTACGGTGGACGGCTTCGCCCGGGGCAGGGTACGGCTGACCGCGATGGCGGACCCGGACGACACGATGGAGATCGTCTTCCAGAACGAGCACCTCGTCGCCCGCCGCAACGGCGACCCGGTGGCCATCGTGCCCGACCTGATCTGCACGCTGAACAGCGAGACGGGCGCCCCGGTCACCACCGAAGCCCTCACCTACGGCCAGCGGCTGACCGTCTACGCGATCTCCACCCCCGAGATCATGCGCAGCCCGGAGGCCCTGGCGTGTTTCGGCCCTCCCGGCTTCGGCCTGGACGAACCGTACGTCCCGGTGGAACGGCTGGCCGGCCGGACCGGGCCGCCGGTCAGGCTCCCTGCCGCTCCGTGAGCTGCCGGGGCAGGAACGACGCGCGCGGCCCGGCCAGGGTGGCGTCCATGCGATCCACCTGGCCCAGCGTGAACATGATGAGCGCCGCGTCGTCGCAGTAGTCCATGTAGTTCATGAACATGTCGCCGTTCGGGCCGTTGCCACAGCTCAGCTGGGGGAAGGAAGGGGTGCCGCGGCTGTGGCCGGCCTGGTTGGGGGTGTCGTCGACGTGGTCGGTGCCGGAGCAGCCGTCGCCGTCGTCGCCCCAGATGTGGCGCAGGTTGAGCCAGTGGCCGATCTCGTGGGTGAGGGTCCGGCCCCCGTCGTATGGCGCCTCGGCCGCGCCCGTCGGTGCAGCTGGCTGTCGATCTGGCCCTGCCCGATGTCCTGCTCGGAGGTGTTGTGCACGACGTGCACCACGATCGGGATGGTGACCACCTCGTCCCGGGCGGCGGCCCGGGCGGACTTCCTGACGGAGATGGCGTTTTCGAGGGTGGCCAGCACGAGCACGTATTCCGGACGGGCGAGCAAGTAATGTCACTGAAGGTCCAGCACCTCGGCGGGGTCGGCGATGAGCCGCTGGATGACCAGCCCCGCCGCGCCAAGCACGGCCGCGTCCGGGCCGATCCCCGAGACCAGGAGAGTGGGGGGCGTGCCGCGCATCAGTCCCAGCCGGTCCGCCAGCCCGGCGGCGACCGGCCCTTCGAGCCAGCGGTAGAGGGTCGCGTAGATCCCGCCGAGTACGATCCTGCCCGGGTCCAGCAGGTGCACGGCCGAGGTGAGCGCCACGCCGAGGGCGTGCCCGGCCCGCTCGCAGGTCTCCAGCGCCCGCCGGTCCCCCGACTCCAGCAGCCTCACGAGCGAGGCCACCGTGGGCAGGCTCCCGAGCAGGGCGTCCTGGCCCGCGTACACCTCCAGGCAGCCCCGCCCGCCACACCTGCACGCGGGCCCGTCGGGCAGCACGACGACGTGGCCCAGCTCGCCCGCCAGCCCGAGCGTGCCCCGGAACACCGTCCCGCCCACCACCAGGCCGGCGCCGATGCCGATCTCGCCGGACACGTACAGGAAGTCCGCCGCCCGCGAGCCGAACCACAACTCGCCGAGCGCGGCCAGATTGGCCTCGTTGTCGATGGCGAACGGCAGGTCGGTCAGGCCCCCGACGCGTACGTCCCGCCAGCCGAGGTGCGGGGCGCTGCGCAACACGTCGCCCTCGACCGTCCCGGGCACGGCCAGGGCCGCACCGGTGATCCGCAGCCCGGCCCGCTCCGCCCCCGCCGTCATCTCCTTCACCAGGTCACGCAGCTCCCCCAGGGTGACGGCCGGGTCGGAGTTGCGGTTGTCGGCCGGCCTGGTCCGGCGCAGCCGCACCGTACGGGTGAGGTCGACGACGCACGCGGCCAGATAGTCGATGTTGACCTCCAGCCCCAGCGTGGCCACCCGCTGCCCGCTCAGGCGCACCGCCTTGCCCGGCCGCCCGCGCTCGCCGGCCCGCACGGCGTCGCTCTCGGTCACCACGCCCGCCTCCAGCAGATCGCCGACAAGGCTCGACACGGTGGTCTTGGTGAGCCCGGTCAGCTCCGCGAGCGCGGCCCTGGTGTGAGGTCCCGATCGGTGGATGGTCCCCAGCACTACGGCCAGGTTACGGGCGCGCATGGAATCATGCCTGACCCCCCTTGACGCCGCCATGCCTGCCTCCTCAGGATTATGTACAGATTATGGACTAAAGAAGGGGCTCGACGCAGATGTCCGCATTCACGCCCACCCCTGAGGATCGCTTCACCTTCGGCCTGTGGACGGTCGGCTGGCCGGCCCGCGACCCGTTCGGCGACGCCTCCAGGCCGCCGCTCGACCCGGTGGAGAGCGTGCACCGGCTGGCCGAGCTGGGGGCGTACGGCGTCACGTTCCACGACGACGACCTGCTGGCCGTCGAGCCCGACCGGGACAAGGCCATCGCCGCCTTCCGCAAGGCCCTGGACGAGACCGGCATGAAGGTGCCGATGGCCACCACCAACCTGTTCACCCACCCGGTGTTCAAGGACGGCGGGTTCACCAGCAACGACCGCGACGTCCGCCGGTACGCCCTGCGCAAGGTGATCCGCAACATCGACCTGGCCGCCTCGCTCGGCGCCAAGACCTACGTCTGCTGGGGCGGCCGCGAGGGCGCGGAGTCGGACGCGGCCAAGGATGTCAGGGCCGCGCTCGACCGCTACAAGGAGGGCCTCGACCTGCTCTGCTCGTACGTACGGGAGCGCGGCTACGACCTCCGTTTCGCCCTTGAGCCCAAGCCCAACGAGCCCCGCGGCGACATCCTGCTGCCCACCGTCGGCCACGCCCTGGCGCTGATCAACGAGCTGGAGCACCCCGAGATGGTCGGCCTCAACCCCGAGGTCGGCCACGAGCAGATGGCCGGGCTCAACTTCGTGCACGGCATCGCCCAGGCCCTCTGGCACGGCAAGCTCTTCCACATCGACCTCAACGGCCAGCACGGCCCGAAGTACGACCAGGACCTGATCTTCGGCCACGGCGACCTCAAGAGCGCCTTCTTCCTGGTGGACCTGCTGGAGAACGGCGGCTACGACGGCCCCCGTCACTTCGACTACAAGCCGCTGCGCACCGAGGACCCGCAGGACGTGTGGGCCTCGGCCGCGGCGAACATGCGGACCTACCTGATCTTGCGCGAGAAGTCCCGCAAGTTCCGGGAGGACCCCGAGGTGCAGGAGGCTCTGCGCGCCTCCCGCGTGGACGAGCTCGCCCAGCCCACCCTCGCCCCCGGCGAGACCTGGACCGACCTGGCCAAGGACGACTTCGACCTCGACGCGGCCGCCGCCCGCGGCTTCCACTTCACCCAGCTCAACCAGCTCGCCCTGGAACACCTCATGGGGGTACGCGGATGACGAAACCCATCAGCGTCCAGCTGTTCACCGTCAGGAAGGCCCTGACCGCCGACCGCGAAGCCGTTCTGGGGCGGATCGCGGAGATCGGCTACCGGTGGGTGGAGCCCTACGATCCCCTCGCCGATCCCAAGGGCTTCCGCCGGCTCGCCGACGACCTGGGGCTCGGCGTGTCGGGGACGCACGCGTACGCGCTGCTCAGCATGGAGCCCCCGGCGGTCTTCGACGCGATCGCCTCGATCGGGAGCGAGCTGGTGATCGTCCCCGGCGGGATCGCGCACGAGGAGTTCACCACGCGCGACGGCCTGGCCCGCACGGCCGACCTGCTGAACGGCCTGGCCGAGCAGGCGGGCAGGCTCGGCATGCGGATCGGATACCACAACCACTGGTGGGAGATCCAGCCGCGGATCGACGGCCGGCACGCCATCGAGGTGCTGGCCGACCTGCTGGCCCCCGAGGTGTTCCTGGAGATCGACACCTACTGGGCGGCGGTGGGCGGCGCCGACGTGCCCGCCCTGCTCGGCCGCCTCGGGGACCGGGTGCTCGCGCTGCACGTGAAGGACGGGCCGGTGGTGGAGGGCGAGCCGCACACGGCCGTGGGCAGGGGCGCCATGCCCGTGCCCGAGATCCTGGCCGCCGCCCCCGACGCCTGGCGGGTCGTCGAGCTCGACGAGTGCGAGACCGACATCTTCGCCGCGCTCGCCGACAGTCACGCCTACCTCACCTCCTTGGAGCGCTCGTGAGCAGCGGCCCCGTCGGCGTCGCCCTGGTCGGCGCCGGAGTGATCAGTGGCCAGTACCTCCGTAACCTCACCTCCTTCCCCGACGTACGCGTGCTCGGCGTCGCCGACCTCGACACCGAGCGGGCCGCGGCCGTCGCCCGGGAGCACGACGTGCCCGTGTCCGGCACGCTCGACACGGTGCTGGCGCTGCCGGAGGTCGAGATCGTCGTCAACCTCACCGTCCCCTCCGCGCACGCCCCCGTCGCGCTGGAGTCCCTGCGCGCGGGCAAGCACGTGTACGGCGAGAAGCCGCTGGCCCTCGACATGGACGAGGCGGCCAAGGTCATGGCCGAGGCCGCGGGCCTGGGGCTGCGCGTCGGCGGCGCCCCCGACACCTTCCTCGGCGCCGGGCTCCAGTCGGCGGCGCACGCGCTGCGCTCCGGCCTCATCGGCGAGCCGGTCGCCGTCACGGCGGCCACGCAGAGCCTCGGCCCCGAGTCCTGGCATCCCAATCCCGAGTTCTTCTACCAGCCCGGCGCGGGTCCCCTGTTCGACCTGGGCCCCTACTACCTGACCGCCCTGGTGTCCCTGCTCGGCCCCGTCACGCGGGTGGCGGCCGACACCCGTACGGCCCGCGCCGAGCGGGTGGTCGGCTCGGGTGACAAGCAGGGCAAGATCTTCCCGGTGAACGTGCCCACCCACGTGAACGCCCTGCTGGACTTCCCCGGCACGGCCACGGCGGCGGCCACGTTCAGCTTCGACTCGCCGGTCAACCGCCGCATGATCGAGATCATCGGCACCGAGGGCGCTCTGTCGCTGCCCGACCCCAACACCTTCGAGGGCCCGCTGCTGGCCCGCGGCCTGCGGGACATGGACTGGCGGGAGCTGCCGCTGTCCGGCACCACGGCGGGGCGCGGCATCGGGGTGCTGGACATGGCCAGGTCGATCCGGGCGGGCACGCCGCACCGGGCCTCGGGCGCGCTGGCGTACCACGTGCTGGAGCTCATGGTCGCCATCTCGGAGTCGGGCGAGCGCTCGGAGTTCCGCGGCGTCACCTCCACCATGTCCTCGCCGGATACGCTCCCGGCCGACTGGGATCCGTACGCGGCCACCCTGCCGCGCTGACCGCCGCGGGCCCGCCGGGTAACGCGTTGGCAGAACCCGGCGGACCCGCGACAATGGCGCGATGGCTGAAAGTGGTGAAACCGACTGGGTCTCCAGGTTCGCGGACGAGGTGATCGCCGAGGCGGAGCGACGCGCCCCGGGCAAACCGATCGTCTGCGCCTCAGGGCTGAGCCCGTCGGGCCCGATCCACCTGGGCAACCTGCGCGAGGTCATGACCCCCCACCTGGTCGCCGACGAGATCCGGCGGCGCGGCATCGACTGCGTGCACCTGCTCTCCTGGGATGACTACGACCGTTTTCGCCGGGTTCCCGCGGGCGTCGACCCTTCCTGGGCCGAGCACATCGGCAAGCCGCTGACCTCGGTGCCCGCTCCGGCCGGGAGCAGGCACTCCAACTGGGCCGAGCACTTCAAGGCGCCGATGATCGCCGCCCTGAAGGAGCTGGGGGTCGAATACCACGGCATCAGCCAGACAGCGCAATACACCATGGGGGCCTATCGGGAGCAGATCCTGCTGGCCATGCGCCGGCGGGCCGACATCGACGCCGTGCTGTCGCCTCACCGGTCGCGGGAGGTGGCGCGCTTCTTCCCGTACAAGCCGTACTGCGATCTGTGCGAGCGCGACCTGACCACGGTCACCGCCTACGACGACGAGACCACCGAGCTGGCCTACACCTGCGAGTGCGGCTTCGGCGAGACCGTACGGCTGGCCGAGCACGACCACGGCAAGCTGGTCTGGAAGGTGGACTGGCCGATGCGCTGGGCCCACGAGGGCGTGATCTTCGAGCCGTCCGGGGTGGATCACCACTCACCGGGCTCGGCCTGGCTCGCGGGCGGCCGGATCGTGGGCGAGGTGTTCGGCGGCAGGCAGCCGATCGGCCCCATGTACGCGTTCGTCGGCATCACCGGCATGGCCAAGATGAGCAGCTCCAAGGGCGACGTGCCGACCCCGGCCGACGCGCTGGAGATCATGGAGGCGCCGGTGCTGCGCTGGCTGTTCGCCCGCCGCAAGCCCGCCCAGTCCTTCAAGATCTCCTTCGACCAGGAGATCCAGCGGCTCTACGACGAGTGGGACGCGCTGGGCCGCAAGGTCGCCGCGGGCCAGGCCCAGCCCGCCGAGCTGGCCGCGTACCGGCGCGCGGTGAGCACGGCCGCGGGGCCGCTGCCGGGCACGCCGCACCCGGTCCCCTACCGCACGCTGGCCTCCGTCGTCGACATCACGACCGGGCACCCCGACCAGACCCTGCGCATCCTGCGCGACCTCGACGGGCTCACCGACCTCGACGCGGCACGTCCCCGGCTGGACCGGGCACAGCGCTGGATCGACGGCCACGTGCCGGCCGACCACCGCACGCGGGTGCGCGAGCGGCCGGACACCGAGTTGCTCGACTCGCTGAGCGCCGGCGAGCGCGACGCGCTGCGGATGCTGGCCGACGGGCTCGACGACTGGACGCTCGACAGCCTCACGGCGCTGGTCTACGGCGTGCCGAAGGCCCAGGCGGGGCTTGCACCCGACGCCGGCCCGACACCCGAGCTGAAGGCGGCGCAGCGGTCCTTCTTCGCCCTGCTCTACCGGCTGCTGGTGAGCCGCGACACCGGCCCCCGGCTGCCCACGCTGCTGATGGCCGTGGGCGCCGACCGCGTCAGGAAGCTGGTCGGCGCGTGAACGAGGCGGGCGGGGAATACGGCACATCTATAGTAGGACGCCGGTTTCACGCCAATAGTTCGGCACATCATTCTCGCCAGATTTGAAATGGTTTATGAAATTGTTGCCGGCCGTCCCCCGTCACTCCGCGGGCTGGGCGATCGCCCAGCTCAACGTGATGATCCGAGGGCGGACACCGCAGCTCGGCAGCTCAATGCGAACCCCACCGGAACCCGCGGACGAGATCATTTCCAGGGCCTTTAACGCGAAGGTCGGATAAAGGCCGATCAATGCAAGGCGCTTTCAAGCGGGCTGCATGTGTTCCGGAGCACCTTGAATCCATGAACAAGCAGCCCTTCGCCGCCAGCGTCAGCGTCATCGTTCCCGCGATGAACGAAGCCGAGAACCTGCCCCATGTCTTCGCGACGCTGCCCGACTGGATCGACGAGGTGATCCTGGTCGACGGCAACTCGACCGACGACACCGTCGCCGTCGCGCGCAGGCTGCGCCCCGACCTCCGGGTCGTCGTGCAGACGCGGCGCGGCAAGGGCAACGCGCTCATCGAGGGCTTCCAGGCCGCCCGCGGCGACATCATCGTCATGATCGACGCCGACGGCTCCACCGACGGCCGGGAGATCCGCTCCTTCGTCACCGCCCTGGTCAAGGGCGCCGACTTCGCCAAGGGCTCCCGGTACGCCCCTGGTGGCGGCTCGGACGACCTCAGTCCGATCCGCTCGCTCGGCAACAAGTTCCTCACCACGCTGACGAACCTCCTCTACGGCACCCGCTACACCGACCTCTGCTACGGCTACAACGCCTTCTGGGCCCGCCACCTCGACGCCCTCGACCTCGACTGCGACGGCTTCGAGATCGAGACCCTGATGAACGTCCGCGCCGCCCAGGCCGGTCTCGTCATCCACGAGGTCCCCAGCCACGAGCGCTGCCGGATCCACGGCGAGAGCAACCTGCACGCGCTGCGCGACGGCTGGCGCGTGCTCAGGACGATCGTGCGGGAGAGGGCACGCGGCACTGCCGTGACCGTGGAGGCCCAGGTAGCGCTTGCCAAGTGACATCCTTGGACAATGCGCTACATAGTGATCGGGGCAGGAGCAGTCGGGGGGACCATCGGAGCCCGCCTCCACCAAGGTGGGCACGAGGTCCTCCTCATCGCGCGGGGCGCTCACTACGAGGCGCTCAGGCGCGACGGCCTGCGCCTGGTCACCCCCGACTCCGACGAGACCCTCGACATCCCCGCCGCCGACGGCCCCGTCCCGACGCGCGACGACGACGTGCTCATCCTGGCCACCAAGTCGCAGGACACGGTCGCCGCGCTGGCCCCCTGGCCGTCCGGCCTGCCGGTGGTCTGCGCCCAGAACGGCGTGGACAACGAGCGCATGGTCCTGCGGCGGTTCGAGCGCGTCTACGGCATGTGCGTGTGGCTGCCCGCCCAGCACATGGAGCCCGGACTGGTGGAGGCGTACGGGCACCCCAACTCCGGCATGCTGCACGTCGGCCGCTATCCACAGGGTGTGGACGAGCTGACCACGCAGATCGTCACCGACCTCGGCAAGCGCGACCTGGTGGCCCACGCCGCCCCCGACGTCATGCGCTGGAAGTACGGCAAGCTGCTCGGCAACCTGGGCAACGCCGTGGAGGCCCTGCTCGGCCACGTGCCCGGCCTGGAAAACGTGCTCCGGCGCGCCAGGGAAGAGGCCATGACCGTGTTGCGCGCGGCCGGCATCGATTACTCCACCCCCGAGGAGGAGGCGGAGTCGCGCGGCGACCAGGTCAACGGCCGGCCCATCGAGGGCTCCAAGCGCGGCGGCGGGTCGTCATGGCAGAGCCTGGCCAGGGGCAGCGGCTCGATCGAGGCCGACTACCTCAACGGCGAGATCGTGCTGCTCGGCCGCCTGCACGGCGTGCCCACCCCGGTCAACGAGGTGCTGCGGCGCGAGGCCAACCGGCACGCCCGCGAGAAGCTGCCGCCCGGCTCGATGCCGATGGAGACGCTGCTCGCCCTCATCGACGGGCGTTCCGCAGCCGGATCCCGCTGAACTCCAGGGTGCTGGCCGTCACCTCGTTCCAGAACGGCCACAGGTTGTCCAGCAGCCTGAGCTGGATCCCCGCCTCCTCGTGCAGCTCGAACAGGTCCGGGACCGGCTCGGGCGGGCCCAGCGGCGCCACGGGCACCTTCGAGACCACGGCGTGCGGCGGGTCGCCGATCGGCTCGAAGCCGTCGGCCGGCAGGCGGTAGGCGTACAGGCGGACGTCCATGAGCGCCTTGAGCCAGCCGTACTCGATGGCGTGCACCCGCTCGCCGCAGCCGGAGCCGATGATCCGGGCGGCGTCCTCCTCGGTGGTGTGCGGCCCGGCCCAGGCCATCGCCCGCGGGCAGTCGCGCGGGAACCAGTAGTCGGGGCAGCGCTCGGGCCCGACCGCCCAGACGTACGCCTCGCTCTGCGCGGCCGTCACCGCGACGTGCGGCACGAAGCGCTCGATGGTCGGGTCCTCGGAGAAGTGCAGAACCTCGCCCGGATCGGGTCTCATGAACGTCATCATGACGCATACCCCGTCGATCTCCGGGCAGTGGGTACACGCCTGACGACAAGGGGTGAGTTGCATGATTTTACTGGGACTGGTTC
Source organism: Nonomuraea jiangxiensis (assembly GCF_900099965.1). Lineage (GTDB taxonomy): Bacteria > Actinomycetota > Actinomycetes > Streptosporangiales > Streptosporangiaceae > Nonomuraea > Nonomuraea jiangxiensis. The sequence goes on from NZ_FNDJ01000022.1 coordinate 69,318, forward strand.
TGGTCCTGCTCGCCGGCGGCGCGGTCGCCCTGGTCCTCACGGAGGAGAGCCCCAGGTATCTCCTGTTCGGCTACGCCTTCGAGCTCAATCACGTGGAGATGTTCCTGGTGGGAGCGGCAGCGGCGGCCTGCCTGCTGCTCGGTCTCTGGCTGCTGGGCTCGGGCTCGCGCCGGACGGCCAGGCGCCATCGCAGACTGCGCAGCGCCAAGGCCGAGGCCTCCAGCCGGGTGGCCCAGCTGGAGGAGGAGAAGCGCGACCTGGAACGGCGCCTGGAGCACGAACAGGAACACGAGCCCGACACCGTCCCCGGTGACCGGCTCGTGGCGCGAGGCACCACCGAGAAGAAGTGACTCACGTGGTGGCACTCTGGCGGGAAGGTAACAGGTTGCCCTCCCGCCAGAGCGCGAACCCGGTGATCACGGCCCCGAGCCCCTCCCAGAGCCCGACCCCGAAGAACTCGGCCGGCGCCGCCCCGCTCACCACCAGCGTGGTGAAAACCGTGAACGTGACCAGCCTGAACGGCACCGTCCAGCGGAAGAACGGCGTGTAGTCCGCGGACGCGGCGAACACGTAATAGGCGCCCATGTTCACGGCCGCCATTGACGACGCGGCCATGTAGACCGGCGTGTAGTCACCCGCGGTCCGTACGTCGAGCACCTCGAAACCCAGCATGACCAGCAGCGTCTCGGGAGAGACCAGTCCGAGCAGGCCGAGCGCGAGGGCGAGGATTCCGAAGACCGCGATGGTCCAACCGGCGAAAGAACGCGGAAGACGCACTGAAAACCTTCCAGAGGGGGGTGTAATCTGCGAGGCGCTCTCATCATGCACTCGGAGGTCGCATGCCCCCCACGCGTGGCCGTCCTATCGCACTGAAACTCCTCATCCTCCTCCTGGTGCCGCTGCTGTCCCTGGTCGGCCTGTGGGTGTTCGCGGCGGCCCTGACCGGAGGCGTCGGCCTGCGCCTGCTGGCCATCAACGACCTGGCGAACAACCTGGCCACCCCGTCGGGAGTGGTCACCACCGAGTTGCAGTACGAGCGGCTGGCCTCCGTCGAATACCTGGTCAGCGGCCAGGGGGCGGACAAGCTGAGCCGGCAGCGGGACGAGACCGACCGGGCGGTGGCGACGTTCCGCCGGCTCGCCGGCAGCCAGCGCAACCTCTCACCCGCGATGACCGAGCAGCTCGCCACCGTGAACCACCGGATCGACCAGCTCGTGGAGGTACGCCGCGCCGTGGACGGCCTCACCGTCCCGCCGCTGGACGTCATCGACAGCTACAGCCAGGTCGTGGACGCGTCCTTCCGCATGTACGACGCCATGGTGCTGGTGCCCGACCTGGCCCTCTACCAGCAGGCCAGGGCGGTGACGACGCTGGGCGAGGCCATGGACATGCTGTCCAGGGAGCGGGCGATGATCGCCGTGGTGCTGGCCAGGGGCCGGGTGGAGTCCAGGGAGCGGGAGACGTTCACGAGCATGGTCGCCACCCGGCGGCTGCTCTATTCGCAGGCGGTCTCGCACCTCGACGAGGGGCTGCGCGGGCCGTGGGACCGGCTCACCGAATCCCCCGTCTACCGGGAGTTCCTCAAGGCCGAGGACGCCATCAGGGGGCAGGCCGCCACCAACGGCCTGCCGGCCGCGGCCGCCACCTGGCCGGTGGACGGCCAGAACCTGTGGACGGCGGTCGAGCGCGAGCAGGCGCGCTCCACGGAGAACATCGTGCGGCGGGTGACCCCGGCGGCCGCCGGCCTGCTCATCAAGATCGGCGTGGCGGGCGGCCTCGGCCTCATCGCCGTCGTCGCCTCGATCATGCTCTCGCTCCGCTTCCGCAAGCGCCTGGTACGCGAGCTCGCCGCGCTCCGCGACGCCGCCACCGAGCTCGCCGAGGTGCGGTTGGCCGGGCTGGTCAGCCGGTTGCGCATGAACGTGCACCCGCCCACGGCCGCCGAGACGGCCCCGGTGCGGGTCGAGGCCCGCACCTCCGAGGTGCAGGACATCGTACGGGCCTTCAACGACGTGCAGTCCACGGCCATCGAGGCGGCGGTGGGCCAGGCCAGGCTGCGGCACGGCGTCAGCCAGGTCTTCGTCAACCTGGCCCGGCGCAATCAGTCACTGCTGCACCGCCAGCTCCTGCAACTCGACAGCATGGAGCGGGCCACCGAGGAGCCCGGGATCCTGGCGGACCTGTTCAAGCTCGACCACCTCACCACCCGCATGCGCCGGCACGCCGAGAGCCTCATCATTCTGTCGGACCAGGTCCCCGGGCGCTCCTGGCGCAACCCGGTGCCGATCCTCGACGTGATGCGCGCGGCCGTCGCGGAGGTGGAGGAGTACGAGCGGGTCGAGGTGCTGCAACCGCCGCCGGTCGCGCTCGTCGGCGTGGCGGTCACCGACGTGGCCCACCTGCTGGCCGAGCTGGTCGAGAACGCCACCCTGTTCTCCCCGCCGCAGACCAGGGTGGACCTGCGCAGCTCGACCACGCCGCACGGTCTCATGGTCGAGATCGAGGACCGCGGGCTGGGCCTGCCGCGCCAGGAGCTCGACGCGCTCAACGACCGGCTGAGCCAGACGCCCGAGTTCGACCTGGCGCAGAGCGACCAGCTCGGGCTGTTCGTGGTCAGCAGGCTGGCGGCCAGGCACGGCATCAAGGTCACCCTGGCGGCCTCCCCCTACGGTGGCCTGACCGCGATGGTCGCGCTGCCCCAGTCCCTGCTCGCCGACCAACCGGCCCTGAGCGGCCGCTAGCCGCAGCGCCGACCCTGGCCAGGCTCCCGTCGGCCGCTGTGCCGCCAGGCCCGCCGCCGGCGGCCGGGGCTCCGTGGACCCGCCGGGCTCGGCCCGGTCGTCACAGGAGGACCTGGAGGAGTGCCTGCTTCCTGGCCTTGGACGGCTCGGCGATCCGCTGGACCTCCTCGCCCGCCTCGTCCAGCACGACCAGCGTGTTGTGCTCCTGGCCCGCGACCCGCACCACCAGGCGCCCGTCGGGCAGGTAGGAGGCCCCCAGCAGGCGCCCCTTGACCTGCGGGGTGTGCCGCCTGCCCGTCACCATGTCCACGACGACCGGCTTGAACGAGGTCGGCCAGCCACCGTCGCCCAGCGCGTCGGGGTTCCGCGGGAACTCCACGACCGCCTTGCGCCCGTCCGGCGACAGGCTCTGCACGTGCGTGACGAGGTCGACGCCCTTGGCCCTGGCGGCCTTGCCGGTCGTCGTGTCGAGCCGGTAGAGGCCGTCGGCCTCCCCGGTGTAGCCGGCCAGGTAGCGGCCGTTCGCGGACCAGGCGAGGTGGCAGATGCCCTCCGTGGTGCCCAGCTTGTGCGGGGCGCCGGTGCCGTCGGCCCGGACGGACATGACCGTGTCGCCGCCGCCTCCGTACGCCACCCGCTCCGAGTTGGGCGACCAGACCGGGGTGAGGCACGGCGTGCCGCCCTGGATCCCGCTGACGAGCGTGAGGGTCTTGCCCTCCTGCCTGACCTGGAGCCGGCCGTCCGACGTGACCCAGGCGGCCTTCCTGCCGTCGGGCGAGGCGGCGAACTGCGGCAGGGTGCCGGTCCTGGCCAGCGTGGCCCACTGGCCGGACGCGTACCGGCTGAGCTGGTTGGCGGCGCTCGCGTAGACGGCGGCGCCCGAGAGCTGGGCCGGTACGGTGGCCGTCGCGCCCGGCGCGGCCACCAGCACGGCGCCGAGCGCGGCGCCTGCGACAACACGAATCCTCATGAGGCTCATGTTGCCCGAGCGACTCACAAACGCAGGAAAGGCTCGCTGAAGTGCGACGTCGCGATAACGGCCCGCTCGGCACCGAGCTCGGCGAGCACCTCCGCCCGGGTGCGCGCGGCGGTCTCGCCGTCGTCGTCGTAGAGGTAACGGATTTCCGGGTTCGCCAGCTGCACCGGGTGGTGCACGAGGTCGCCGGTCATGGCGACGTCGCCGACGCGGACGATCTGGTGGCCCGGCGTGTGTCCGGGCGCGAGGCGTACGCGCACGCCCGGCACGATCTCGGCGTCGCCCTCCACGACGTGCAACCGGTCCTTGATGACGGAGACGATCTCATCCAGCACCGAGCCGCGGGCCGCGTCCAGCTCGGCCTGCTGGACCACGTAACGGGCGTTCTCGAACACCGGCGCGCCGTCGGCGACCGCGCCCGAGGCGTGGTCGCTGTGCAGGTGTGTGAGGACGACCGTGCCGATCTCGGCGGGCGTCACGCCCGCGGCGGCGAGTTCGCCGGTCAGCACGCCGGGGACCGGCGCCCAGCTGGACGCCGGTGACTGCTCGCCGCCGATGCCGGTGTCGACGAGGGTCAGCCGGCCTGCCGCGTCACGCAGCAGGTAGCAGTGGAAATGCAGGACCCATGGCTCGTCCGGGAGGCCGGAACCGGCGAACATCTCGGCGAGCGGCCGGCTGATCGCCGGCCCCATCGGGCCCACGGCGTCGCAGAGCGGTGTGACTTCGACGCCGGACACGTTCATCGATCGGTGTGGCACCCGGCCCAGGTTACGCGGCGACGGGCTCGCGCGGAACGTACTCGTTCTCGAGATCGGCGGCGTAGACGGCGCGGCGGCAGTGGGCGCACCGGTACATGATCGGGCCCTCGTCGAGCTCGTGGCGGCACCGCGGGCAGTGGTTGACGGTCTTCATGGTGCTCCCCCAAGGAGTTTCTTTCGTCCTATGGAACCCTCACCGAGTTGCAGGGGTCCTGCATGCCACTTGACACGATGACGCTGCGCCGATGGGGGTTTCTGTGCCCTCCGGTACACCGGCCGCGGTAATTTTCCTCGCTGCGCGGCGCCGGGAAGAACATTGTCATGCGCCCTGTCCCGCTTTCGCGGGCGAAAGCCGGAGAACCGCCCGGGAATAGTCCAAGCGGGCTAGGCGTTTCATGGGCTTGATCGTGTGGTATGTTCCCACTGAGCGTTGAGCTTCATTTCCAGCTCCGCTGATCTTCATCTCCAGCCCACCCCGGGCATTCGGGGTCCGGCCTGTTTCATCACTTCACGCGCCGTCCCGTCGTGGGCCTTCGGCGCACACCCCCAAGAGGTTCATCATGTCTGTGCACACCATTCCAGAGCAGCGTGCGGACGTGGCCATCCGGCAGGTGAGCGGCCTCCTGGACGTACGCGACAAATCCGCGTTCATCCGGGCCGACCACCTTCCGGGGCCCGGCGACGTACGACTGCCACCTGACCGCATCCGGCAGTACGACTTGCGCCCCGGCGACCACGTCGTGGCCTCCTACGCCAACGGCAAGTTCCTCGGCGTCGAATCCGTCAACGGCTCCGCGCACTGGCGCGGCCGCCCCCACTTCGCCGACCTGACACCCGTCCATCCCGACCAGCGGCTCGACATCGAGACCGAGTCGCTCAGCACCCGCGTCATCGACCTGGTCGCCCCCATCGGCAAGGGGCAGCGCGGGCTCATCGTGGCGCCGCCCAAGGCGGGCAAGACCATGGTCCTTCAGGCCCTGGCCGCCGGGATCACCCGCAACCACCCCGAGGTGCACCTCATGGTCCTGCTGGTCGGCGAGCGGCCCGAGGAGGTCACCGAGATGCGCGCGAGCATCGAGGGCGAGATCTTCAGCTCGACCTTCGACCACCCCGACCGCGACCACACCGCCATCGCCGAGTTGGCCATAGAGCGGGCCAAGCGGCTCGTGGAGGCGGGCCAGGACGTGGTGCTGCTGCTGGACTCGCTGACCCGGCTCGGACGCGCCTACAACAACGTGACGCCGCCCGGCTCCGGGCGCGTGCTCACCGGCGGGATCGACGCCCGGGCCCTGTATCCGGTCAAGCGCTTCTTCGGCGCCGCCCGCAACGTCGAGGGCGGCGGCTCCCTCACGATCCTCGCCAGCGCCCTGGTGGACACGGGGTCGCGAATGGACAACAACCTGTACGAGGAGTTCAAGGGCACCGGGAACATGGAGCTGCACCTGGCCAGGGAACTGGCCGAGCGGCGGCTGTTCCCGGCCGTGGACCTGGACTCGTCCGGGACCCGGCGGGAGGAGATGCTGCTGACCCCGCAGGAGCAGCGGGTGGTCTGGCGGCTGCGGCGGATGCTCGGCGGCCTGGAGCGGCAGCAGGGGATCGAGCTCCTGATCGGCAAGCTACGCGAGACCCCGTCCAACGCCGCCTTCCTCCTTGAGGCCGCCGCCTGACCGGGCGGAGCCGGTGTTCGGCCCACCGGCCGGGAGGGCGGTGGTGGCGGTCCACCAGAATGGGCGCATGCTGGCCGACATCGTCGAATACCTGATCTGTCCCGTCTGCCATGCCGACCTGCGGCTGGGCGAGTCCGCCCTCCGGTGCGCCCGCGGGCACTCCTACGACGTGGCCAGGCAGGGATATGTCAGCCTGCTCGTCGGATCCAGGCCGCCGGGGACCGCCGACAGCGCGGCGATGGTGGAGGCGCGGGCCCGGTTCCTGGCGGCCGGGCACTACGCCCCGCTGACCCGGGCCGTGGCGGAGGAGGTGCGGCGGCACACGAGCGCTCGAAACGTTCCAACAAAACATGAGCCTTCTACCGAAACCGATGACGGCGAGGAGCTGAAGGCGTACCGTGGGGCGGGAGTGCACGCCGGTAACGGCATGGGGCCGCAGGGTCCCAGCCGGGACCCGGAGATCGTCGAGGATCGTCGCGCGGAGGGCTGGGCCGCGCCGCTGATCGTCGACGCCGGCGCGGGCACCGGGCACTATCTGGTGGCCGCGCTAGACGCGGTGAACGACGGCATCGGGATGGCATTCGATGTGTCCAAGCACGCTGTACGCCGGGCGGCTCGGGCGCATCCGAGGGCAGGGGCGTTCGTGGCCGACGTCTGGCGGCCGCTGCCCATCCGGGATGGGGTGGCCGATGTGGTGATCGATGTGTTCGCGCCTCGTAACGGGCCCGAGTTCGGCCGGATTCTGCGGCCGGACGGCGTCGTGGTGGTCGTGACGCCCGCCGGCACGCACCTGAGCCCACTGGTCGAAGAGCTGGGACTGCTCTCCGTCGACGAGGAGAAGGAGCTCAGGGTGGCGCGCAGCATGGAGGGGTTCGCCGAGACCGGGCGGCGCTCGGTCGAGTTCGAGATGGAGCTGGGGCACGGCGACGTCGCCCAGGTGGTGGGCATGGGCCCGAGCGCGTGGCACACGGACGAGGCCGAGCTGGATGAGCGAATCGCGGGATACCTCTCCCGGACCGTCGGAAAAAGTAGCGGAAAAGTAGTAACACATGCGGCCTTTCACCTGTCTACGTTCGAGCTCGCATCCCGAGCCAGGTCCGTTTCTTGACGGACATGTGTTACGGGTGTTACCGATGGGGCATTTAGTCCGAAATTCCCCCACATTCCCTAAGTATTTCCTCGATGCAGGCGCAATACTGGACGGCATCCCTCGCCCCGAGGCGCGGGACTTCAAAGGGAGGGGGCGCGCCGGATGAAGGCGGAGGAACGCTGGCAGGCCAGGTTCCGCGCGTCGGGCATGACGCTGCCGTCCTGGGCGCGCCAGGCCCCGAACCGCGCCATCTACCGCTCCAACGCCACCGGCACGTGGGAGGTCTACGCCTGGGACCGCGTGACCGGTGTCACCCGCCAGGTCACCGACCGGTCCAAGGGCACGGCGCACGCCGCCATCGACCCCACCGGCCAGTGGATCTACTGGTTCGCCGATACCGACGGCGACGAGTTCGGTGTGTGGTGGCGCCAGCCGTTCACCGGCGGCCCCGACGAACTGGTCGCCGACCTGCCGCCGGGCCAGCCCGGCGGCATCGCCATGTCCGCGACGGGCGTGGCGGCGATCAGCCTGGCCAGCGAGGGCAGGTTCCGCATCCACGTGGTCCGCGAAGGCGAGCCGGCCAGGCTCCTGTACGAGCACACCGAGGCGGCCTGGGTGGCCGACATGTCCCTCGACGGCTCACTCATCGCGATCAACCACGGCGAGTACGGCGACTTCCGCCACCCGGCGCTCCGCGTCGTCCGCCAGTCCGGCGAAACGGTCGGCGAGCTCTACGACGGCCCCACCAAGGGCGTGATCGGCCTCCACTTCGCCCCGGTGCTCGGCGACCGCCGCCTGCTCGCCCTGCACGAGCGCCGCCACCGCCACGAGCCCCTGGTCTGGGACCCGGTGACCGGCGAGCAGCGCGAGATCTGGCTGCGGGACTCCGGCGACCTGCACGCCGAATGGTACGACGACGCCCGCGGCCTGCTGATCCTGCGTGACAGCCGGGGCCGCAGCTACCTGCACCGCTACGACCTCGCGGGCGGCGGCCTGACCCTCATCGAGACCCCGCACGGCGTGATCGAGCAGGCGCTTCCCCGGCCCGGCGGCCACGTCGAATACTCCTGGTCGAGCGCGTCCCGGCCGCCGGTGATCCGGTCGAGCAACGGCCAGGTCGTGGTCAACGCGAGCGGCCCGCCCGCCCCGCCGAGCGTCCCGGTCGAGGACATCGACGTCGAGGGCGAGGGCGGCCTCATCCACGCCCTGGTCTCCAAGCCCGAGGTGGGCACCGCCCCCTTCCCCACCGTCTTCCTGCTGCACGGCGGGCCCACGGCGCACGACCAGGACGCGTTCTCGCCCGAGGTCGCGGCCTGGGTGGACGCGGGGTTCGCGGTGGTGCGGGTCAACTACCGCGGCTCGACCGGCTACGGCTCGGCCTGGCGCGACGCGCTGCACGGCGACGTGGGGCACATCGAGCTCGCCGACGTGGCCGCCGTACACCAGTGCGTGGTCGGTCGCGGCATCTCCGACCCGGCCAGGACGGTGCTGGCGGGCTCTGCCTGGGGCGGCTATCTCACGCTCCTCGGTCTCGGCACCCAGCCCGACCTGTGGACGGCCGGCATCGCCGCGGTGCCCATCGCCTGCCACCAGACCTCGTACGAGGACGAGGCGGAGAGCCTGCGCGCCTACCACCGTGCCCTGCTCGGCGGCTCCCCCGACGAGCAGCCCGACCGGTATGCGGCCAGCTCCCCGATCACCTACGTGGACCAGGTGAAGAGCCCGCTGCTGATCCTCGCGGGCGAGAACGACACGCGTTGCCCGCTGCGCCAGATCGAGAAATACGTGGCGAAGCTCGCCGAACACGGGCGGGAACACGAGGTCTACACCTACGACGCGATCCGCGGCTCGCTGGTGGTGGCCGAGCGGATCACGCAGATGGCGCTCCAACTGGAGTTCGCGAGAAAGCACGCCAACCCACACTGACCCCCGCACCACCCCGACACCCCGCACCCCACCCCCGGCACCCCGCGTCACACCCAGGCAGCCCGCACGCCGCACCCCGGCAACCCGCACGCCGGCAGCCCGCAGCGCACCCCGGCAACCCGCAGCGGCTACCGGCGATCAGCGGTGGCTGTGGCGCGATCAGCGGGCGCGGAGGACCACGATGGCCAGGTCGTCCGCGCTCGGCTCCGAGGCGAAGTCGGCCGCGCCCCTGCGAATGCGCTCCGCCACCGCCCTGGCCGACAACCCGGCGCACTCGGCCAGCAGCTTGGCCAGCCCGCCGTCGTCGTCGAGCAGCCGTCCGCCGGAGCGCCGCTCGGTCACGCCGTCGGTGACGGCCAGCAGCACGTCGCCGTGCTCCAGGTGGACGGTGTCGGCCTCGAACATGACCTCGTGGAACACCCCGAGCAACGACTGCGGCGTGGTCACCGCCTCCACCCGGCCGCTCGCCTTGAGCAGCAGCGCCTCGGGGTGACCGGCCGACACCAGGCGGATCTCCAGCCCCGACTCCACCGGGGTGATGTCGCCGTGCAGCAGCGTGAGGAACCTCGCCCGCTCCCCCTCCTCCAGGATCGCCTGGTTGAGCCGGCCCAGCACGGCCGCGATGCCGTACCCCTCCCGGGCGAGCAACCGCAGCGTGTGGCGGGCCAGCCCGGTCACGGCGGCGGCCTCGGGACCGGTGCCGCAGACGTCGCCGATCGCGAACCGCCACGAGTCGTCGCCCGCCTTGAACAGGTCGTAGAAGTCGCCGCCGACCTCGTTGGCCTCGCCGGCGGGCTCGTAGATGACGCCGTAGTCGAGCCCCGGCACCTCGGGCTCGTTGGGCGGCAGCAGGCTGCGCTGGAGCGCCCGGTTGGCGGCGGCCTGCTGGGCGTAGAGCCGGGCGTTGTCCATGGCCAGCGCGGCGCGCCTGCCGATGTCCTCGGCGAACTGGATGACGTCATCGGGGAAGCGGTCGGGCCTGCCCAGGCACATCAGGCCGAGGCTGCGGCCGCGGGCGGTCAGCGGGATCGCCAGCACCTGCGCGTCGGGCAGCTGGATCGCCGAGGTGACCCGGGTGCCGGCGGCGCCGACGTCCATCTCGGAGAGCTGCTCGCGCAGACCGTCGATCCTGGCCTCGTCGGCGTGCCAGAGGTAGACCAGCCGCGGCGGCCCCACGTGGCCGTCGGAGGTGTAGACGGCGCACCAGCTCGCCAGCCGCGGCACCACGACCTGGGCGACGATGGCGGGCACCATGTCGGGGTCGAGGGTGCCCGCGAGCAGATCGCTCGCGTCGGCCAGGAACCCCAGCCAATGTGGCCCTCTGGCGCTCTCCTCCAGCCATTCGGCTGCCACTCTGTCCGCGGAGCCAGGTAGCGTGAGCCTAGCCCAGTGGACACGGGAATCGCCCGCGAAGGTGACTCCCCACTCCTCGACAGCTACGGAAGGGGCCTTTGGATCGCCCTGCGAGAGGCTACGTTGCCGCAATTCAACCTGTATCGCGTCCCCGAAATGCTTCCAAATAACCTCAAAGGGCTCGTCAGCGACCTGCCCCGCCAGCTCTCCCGCGATCTGCTCGGCGGTGTGGAGCATGCCGCCGGTGGCCCACGCGGTCATCACCTCGCGCGTGAACCTCATCGCAGCAGTCACCGCGGCATCGCCAGGCGCGAACATCGCAGCGAGCACCGCATGGGGAGAACCAGTCACCCAACGTGCCTACCACACTTCCCGTTGACTTGGGGTAAATCCAAGGGCAGGACTACGAGCTACTCATCGTGACAGACTTGAATCACTCGCCGGAGCCCGCAGCGAGTGAAGGAGGCACCATGACCACGGCCAAGGTCGTACCGACCCCGGAGGAGAGGACCTACACCGAATCGGATCTCGTGCCCATCCTCGAGACCCTCTTCTCCTGGCGTGACGGTGACTTCAGGCGTCGGGTGCCGCACGCTCCTCCCGGCATTCTCAGCGAGGTGCGGCTGCTGCTCAACGAGGTGGCCGACCGTCGCGAACATCTGGCCAACGAGCTCGTACGCGTACGCAAGGAAGTGGTGAAGGAAGGGCGGTTCAGCGAGCGGCTGACGCCCGGACCCGGTGTCGGCGCCTGGGCGGAGGGCGTGGAGTCGGTCAACGTCCTGATCGACGCCCTGGTGAGCCCGGTGAGCGGCGCGGCCGACGTGATCGACGCGGTCGCCAAGGGTGACCTGTCGCGGCGCATCGACCTCGACCGGTCGGCCCGCGGCGAGGTGCGCCGGCTGGGCAAGGCCATCAACGGCATGGTCGACCAGCTCGCCCTGTTCAACTCCGAGGTCACCAGGGTGGCGCGCGAGGCGGGCACGGAGGGCAGGCTGGGCGGCAGCGCCAACCTGCGCGGCATGTCGGGGAGCTGGCGCGACCTCACCGAGGCCGTCAACACGATGTCGTCCCGGGTGGCCGCGCAGGTGCGCGACATCGCGGTCGTGACCACCGCCGTCGCCAAGGGCGACCTGAGCCGCAAGGTCACGGTCGACGCCGTGGGCGAGATGTTCGAGCTGAAGAACACCGTCAACACGATGGTCGACCAGCTGTCCGGCTTCGCCGAAGAGGTGACCAGGGTCGCCCGCGAGGTCGGCACCGAGGGCCAGCTCGGCGGCCAGGCCCAGGTGACGGGCGTGTCCGGGGTCTGGAAGGACCTGACGGACAGCGTCAACTTCATGGCCAACAACCTCACCTCCCAGGTGCGCAGCATCGCGACCGTGGCGACCGCCGTGGCCCAGGGCAACCTGTCCAAGAAGATCACGGTCGATGCGCAGGGCGAGATCCTGCAGCTCAAGGACACCCTCAACACGATGGTCGACCAGCTCTCGTCCTTCGCCGACGAGGTCACCCGCGTCGCCCGCGAGGTCGGCACCGAGGGCAAGCTGGGCGGTCGCGCCGAGGTGAAGGGCGTGTCGGGCGTCTGGAAGGACCTCACCGACAACGTCAACAGCATGGCCAACAACCTGACCTACCAGGTGCGCAACATCGCCCAGGTGACCACCGCCGTGGCCAACGGCGACCTCACCCGCAAGATCGACGTGGACGCCCAGGGCGAGATCCTTGAGCTCAAGTCCACCATGAACACGATGGTCGAGCAGCTCTCCTCGTTCGCCTCCGAGGTCACCCGGGTCGCCCGCGAGGTCGGCACCGAGGGGCAGCTGGGCGGCCAGGCCCAGGTGCGCGGCGTGTCCGGCGTCTGGAAGGACCTGACGGACAACGTCAACTCGATGGCCAACAACCTGACCTCCCAGGTGCGCCAGATCGCGGCGGTGTCCTCGGCGGTGGCCCAGGGCAACCTGTCGAAAAAGATCACCGTTGACGCGCAGGGGGAGATCCTGCAGCTCAAGGACACCCTCAACACGATGGTCGACCAGCTCTCGTCCTTCGCCGACGAGGTCACCCGGGTCGCCCGGGAGGTCGGCACGCAGGGCCAGCTCGGCGGCCAGGCGCGGGTGAAGGGCGTGTCGGGCGTCTGGAAGGACCTCACCGACAACGTCAACAGCATGGCCAACAACCTGACCTACCAGGTGCGCAACATCGCCGAGGTCACCACGGCCGTGGCCAACGGCGACCTCACCCGCAAGATCGACGTGGACGCCCAGGGCGAGATCCTGGCCCTGAAGACCACCATCAACCGCATGGTGGACCAGCTGTCGTCGTTCGCCTCCGAGGTCACCCGCGTCGCCCGCGAGGTCGGCTCGGAAGGACAGCTCGGCGGCCAGGCGCGGGTCGAGGGCGTCGAGGGCACGTGGAAGCGGCTCACTGAGAGCGTCAACGAGCTGGCCGGCAACCTCACCACGCAGGTCCGCGCCATCGCGACCGTGACCAGCGCCGTGGCGCGCGGCGACCTGACCCGGTCGATCGCGGTCGAGGCGCAGGGCGAGCTGGCGGAGCTGAAGGACAACGTCAACCTGATGGTGGCCAACCTCCGCGAGACCACCCAGGCCAACCAGGAGCAGGACTGGCTCAAGTCCAACCTGGCCCGCATCTCGCGGCTCATGCAGGGCCACCGCGACCTGCTGGAGGTCGCCAAGCTGACGATGAGCGAGCTGACACCGCTGGTGTCGGCCCGCTACGGCGCCTTCTACGGCATCGAGCCCGGGGGCGACCACGAGCTGATACTGATCGGCGGCTACGGCGTGCGCCCCGACCGGGGGCCGCGCCAGCGGTTCGCGATCGGCGAGGGCATCGTCGGCCAGGCGGCGGCCGAGGGCAGGCACATCATCCTCGACGACGTGCCCCCGAAGTTCATCACCATCGACAGCGGGCTCAGCCAGTCCACGCCGGCGCAGATCGTGGTGCTGCCGATCCTGTTCGAGAGCCGGGTGCTGGGCGTGCTGGAGCTGGCCTCGTTCACGCCGTTCGGGGAAGTGCACCTCGACTTCCTGACGCAGCTCGTCGAGACCATCGGTGTCACGATGAACACGATCATCGCCAACTCCCGCACCGAGGACCTGCTGACCGAGTCGCAGCGGCTGACCCGTGAGCTGCAGGAGCGCTCCGACGAGCTGCAGCGCCAGCAGGAGGAGCTGCGCAGATCCAACGCCGAGCTGGAGGACAAGGCGGCGCTGCTGGCCAAGCAGAACCGCGCGATCGAGATCCAGAACTTCCAGATCGAGCAGGCCCGCCGCACCCTGGAGGAGCGCGCGGAGCAGCTCGCGGTGTCCTCGCGCTACAAGTCCGAGTTCCTCGCGAACATGTCGCACGAGCTGCGCACGCCGCTCAACAGCCTGCTGGTGCTGGCCAAGCTGCTGACCGAGAACGCCGAGGGCAACCTGACCTCGCAGCAGGTCGAGTTCGCCAAGACGATCCACAGCGCGGGCTCCTCCCTGCTCCAGCTGATCAACGACATGCTCGACCTGTCGAAGGTCGAGGCGGGCCGGATGGACATCCACCCGATCCAGGTGTCGCTGCCGAAGATGGTGGACCTGCTGGAGGCCGCGTTCGCGCCGCTGGCGCAGGACAAGGGGCTGTCGTTCTCCGCGGACGTCGAGGCCGACGTGCCGCACGAGCTGCGCGCCGACGAGCAACGCCTGCAGCAGGTGCTGCGCAACCTGATCTCCAACGCGGTGAAGTTCACGCCGCGCGGCGAGGTCAAGCTGCGGGTCTCGACGGCGCCCGCGGGCATCGAATATGACGACGACACCCTGCACAACGCCACCGACCTGCTGGCCTTCCAGGTGATCGACACCGGCATCGGCATCGCGCCCGACAAGCGGGACGTCATCTTCGAGGCGTTCCGGCAGGCCGACGGCACGACCAGCCGCAAATACGGCGGCACCGGGCTGGGCCTGGCGATCTGCCGGGACATCGCCCGGCTGCTGGGCGGCGAGATCCACGTGGACAGCGAGCTGGGCAAGGGCAGCACGTTCACCCTCTACCTGCCGGCCTCCTACACCGGGCCGCTGGCCGCGACCGACGGCGGCGTCGCGCGGCGGCAGCTCATGTCCCCGCCGGCCGAGGAGAGCACGGCCGCGGTGCCCGAGCCGCCGCTGCCGCTGGACCTGCCGATGCCCGAGCTGGTCGAGACCCCGGTCGAGACGCCCGCCCAGTGGCAGGGCGACGACCCGCTCAACGGCGCCAAGATCCTCATCGTGGACGACGACATCCGTAACGTGTTCGCGCTGACCAGCGTCCTGGAGCGGCACGGCTCGACCGTCGTCTACGCTGAAAACGGTCGGGAGGGGATCGAGCAGCTCGAACGGAACGAGGACGTCGCGCTCGTGCTGATGGACATCATGATGCCGGAGATGGACGGCTGGGCCACGACCTCGGCGATCCGACGCATGCCCCAGTTCGCGGATCTCCCGATCATCGCGCTCACCGCCAAGGTCATGCGGGGCGATCGCGAGAAGAGCATCGCCTCGGGTGCCTCCGACTACGTGCCCAAGCCCGTTGACGTGGACCGTCTGCTGGAGCGCCTGCGCGGCTGGCTCAGCCGAGGGCGCGGGTCCGCGTCCGACTCATCCGTCGAAGGATCGTGATCGATGCCGGACCGTGCCAAGATCCTCCTGGTCGATGACCGCGAGGAGAACCTGATCGCGCTTGAGGCCATCCTCAGCTCCCTGGACCTGGTGCCCGTACGCGCCAGGTCCGGCGAGGAGGCGCTCAAGGCGCTGCTCAACACCGAGTTCGCGCTCATCCTGCTCGACGTGCGGATGCCGGGCATGGACGGGTTCGAGACGGCCGCGCACATCAAGCGGCGTGAGCGGACCAGGAACATTCCGATCATCTTCCTGACCGTGGTCGACAGCGCGCCCGATTACGCCTTCCGAGGTTACGCGGCGGGCGCGGTCGACTACCTGACCAAGCCGTTCGACCCGTGGGTGCTGCGGGCGAAGGTGTCGGTGTTCACGGAGCTGTACAACATGAACAAGCGCCTGGCCGAGCAGGCGTCGATGCTCCGCGATCGGCTCGGCGGCGAGTTGCCGCCGGGGGCGGGCGATCAGGCGCAGGTGCTGCCGGAGCTGTCGCGCCGGCTGACGGCGGTGGAGGATGAGCTGGCCCGGGTGAGGGAGCTGGCCCGCAAGGCGCCGGATCCGACGCTGGCCGTGCCGCTGGCCGACCTGACGGACCGGCTGACCCACCTCCGCGCCGGCCTCGACGCGCTCTCCTAACGGCGCCCGACCCCAGAGGCCAGCCGCCCGGCAGATCGCCCTCCCGGTGTTCCGCGCGGTTCCCCCAGCGCGCCACCGACCGGGAGTGCCATTCCCGAGCGGCCGGTCGTGGGCGGTGGCGGGCGTGTTGTGCTGGGTGGTCGGTCGGTCAGTGGCGGGCGCGTTCCAGGGCGTCCCAGAAGCCGCGGCGCAGGGCGTGGCGGACCTCGTCGTGCAGCAGGAAGTCGATCGGCAGCGACGAGCCCTGCAGCAGGCGCGCCTCCAGGTCGGAGGGCATGCGCGGCTTGCGGGCCAGCACCGCCTCCAGCCACAGGGCGGGGGCGTCGCGGGCGACCGATTCGCCGAAGTCGTGGCCCTCCCGGTGGGCGGCCTTGACGGCGTCGGCCAGCGTGGTGGCGCCCGCCGTCGCCGCCGACGGCGGGTTGACCGGCGCGGGCTGCGGCCCGGTGTACGGCCCGAGCTGCGACGGCTGGTAGGCCCCGCTCACCGGCGAGGCGAACTGCCCGGTCGTGGGCGAGGCGGACTGAGCCTGGACGGGAGCGCTCACCGGGGCCGCGGGCGGCGGCGCGGGCGAGGGCGGCTCGGGCTGGTAGTTGGTGTAGCTCGGCAACGCGGGCGGCGTGGCCGGCTGGCCGCGCCCCGCCGACGGCGCCGGCCCGTTGGACGTGGGCTCGGCGGGCGCCGGCGTCACCGGCCGGGCGGCGTGGCTGCCGGAGGACGAGGGCGTCTGCGGCAGCGAGGGCGGCAAGGAGGCGGCCGGGGAGGGCTGGGACGGCTGGGCGGGCGGCAGCGAGTGGGCGGCCTGCCCGTTGCTGAGCGCCTGGTGGTGGCCGTTGGAGGCCTCGGTGATGCCGGTCACCAGGTTGACGTAGGGGCGCAGGTGGACCGCCCCCAACTCCACCAGGTCGTCGCACTCCTGCCTGAGCGAGCGCGAGACCGCCCAGCCGCCGTCGGTCGCGATGTGGAAGACGCTCACCCTGACCCCGAGGTCCTGCGCGTCGCACACGACCTGGGCCAGGTCCTCGTCACCGCTGACCACCACGGCGTCGCAGATGGCGTTGTTGCGGGCGAGGGTCATCAGGTCGCGGTGCACCTGGGCGTCCACGCCCTCGCGCCGGCCCGGCCGGATGCGTGACAGCCTGAGCTTGAGCCCGGGTATGTCGGCCAGCGCGTCATGCTCCGGCGTACGGCGGCCCTCGACGGTGGCTTCGTACCAGTAGCACCGCAGTAGCGGCAGGCCGGTGCGCTCGCGCGACAGGCCGGTCATGAACTGGAGCAGTCCCGGGTAGTCCCAGGAAACCGCTTCGCGATGACGTGTGCCGTGCGCGGCCATCGCTCCGTCAGAGAGCAGATAGCCAGCGTCCACGAACAGCGCACAGCGATCCACTGACACCGCCCCTTTCCTGGTGGTCCGACCTTGCAGGCTTTGCACCGTCAGAGACCGGACTCGGCGGCCCTCTCTCAGGGTAATGAAAGCAGGTGATCGTCCGAGGGTTAATCCCGACGATTCGGTTGCTGGTCATCGCAGCGTCAGACCGTATAGGCAGACCGTACCAGTATGTCCTGATTTGTGGTCACGATCGTGCGCGGACGCTCAATGCCGCCACCCCGAACAGGACCACGTCCTGGTCCGTGGCGATCGTGAGCCCGGGGTCGGCGCCGAGCTCGGCGCGGACCGTGTCCACGTCGGTGCCGAACGTCATCCCCGCCACGCCGCTGGACGAGCCGTCGAAGACGTTGGCGGCGTCGCGGTCGCCGCCCGCGGGGGTGAGCGAGCCCGAACCCAGCGAGACCCGGTCGCCCTTCAGGTCGGCGTCCCCCTCCCACGTCACCAGCTTCAGCCTGGCGGGAGAGGCGGCCGGGCTCAGCCCGCCCA
This sequence comes from Nonomuraea jiangxiensis, assembly GCF_900099965.1. Lineage (GTDB taxonomy): Bacteria > Actinomycetota > Actinomycetes > Streptosporangiales > Streptosporangiaceae > Nonomuraea > Nonomuraea jiangxiensis. Next base: position 86,984 of record NZ_FNDJ01000022.1, read on the forward strand.
GCGGCATCCGCACCCGCCGGGACTCGCCGCCGACCACCGCGGCGCTGTCGAGCACCACGGCCTGGCTGTACGGCTCCGCCGGATCAGTGACGATCAGCACCAGGCTCCACCCCGCATGGTGGGAGACCCCCTCGCGCAGCGGCGCGTCGGCCGCCCACCAGGAGCCGTTCTTGTGCGCGTTGGCGACCAGTCCGCTGACGTCGGCGTAGGCCTGGTAGACCGGCCCGATGGGCAGCTCGCGGGTGGTCACCTCGCTGGGCCGTACGGTCAGATAGGAGCGCCGGCCGGGCGGCCGGATCCTGATGGGCCCGGCCTGCTCGCCTCCGGCCGACCAGTAGAGCCCGGCCCACACGACCTGGCCGCCCTTCGGCAGCGACAGCCGGGCCGCGCTGGAAGCGGTGGTGCCCGGATCGCCGTCCCGGTCGAGGGCGGTCATCGGCCACAGGTCGTTGTCGCGCCGGTCGCCCTGGCGCCACCGGGCCTCCGAGCAGGCCGCGTCCGGCTCCGAGCAGCTCAGCAGCGAGTTGCCGATCGCCCTGACGGCCACCTTCCCGTCGGTGGCGAACCTGGCCGGCGCCCCGGTCGTCCGCACGCCCTCCTCGGCCCGCGCCCGGACGCTCACCGGGCCTGCCTCCACCCGGACGGCCGGTCCGGCGCCCTCCGGGGCCTGCTCCGCCACCCGTACCCGCAGGAACACCGCCGTGCCCCGGCCCGCCGCCAGCGGCTCCCTGTCGCAGCGGGCGCCGCTGCCCGATGGGCGGCAGGCCCAGCCGTCCACGGTGCCGACGGGGTCGAGGGCCCCGCCGCGGTGCTGCCGCCTCGCGGGCGGGATGAGGGTCACGCCCTCCGGCAGGTCGACGAACGCCACCACGTTCTCGCTCGGTGCCCGGCCGTGGTTGCGCAGGCGGAGGCCGACGATGCCGGGCTGGGCGCGTACCAGGGCGCCGAGGGGGTCGATCGTGGCGCGCAGCCGGGCCCGGGCCGGGGGCTCGCCCTTCGCGGGCGGGGGCACCTGCGTGGGCTCCTCGCTCGGCGTGGGCGGCGGCGGCCACGCCGAGGCGGGCGGCTGGGCGACCGGTGGCGTCACCGCCGGAGGCGCCCCGACCTTGACCGGCTCCGAGCCCGAGACCAGCGCGAGGACGACCACCGCGGCCGTGACGGCGGCACCGCCCGCCATCGCGGCCTGCTGCTTGGGCGCGTGGCGCACCCGGCCGAGGACGCGCAGCAGCCCGCCCGCGCCCGTGCCGGCCGCGCCGGACTTGGCCAGCGCCATCGCGTAGCCGCCGAACAGCGGTCCGGCGATCAGCGGCCCGACCATGACGCGCAGCCCGCGGTCGACGTCGGCCAGCTCCAGCAGCACCCCGTGGCACTCCTCGCAGGCGCTCACATGCTCGTCGACCACCTTGGAGTCGCGCCTGGCCAGTCCGCCCCGCACATAGGCGCCCATCTTGCCGAGCACGGGCCGGCACTGGTGCTGCGGCACCCCGTTGAGATGCATCTGCAGGTACGCCTGCCGCAACCCCTCACGCGCCCGGTAGGCCAGCGCGGCCACGCCGTTGGCCGACAGCCCCAGCAGCGACGTCAGGTCGGCGGGTTTGCTCCGCTCCACCTCGGTGTGCCAGAGCACGGCCCGCCACCGCTCGGGCAGCGACAGGAACGCCCGGGCGATCAGCGACTTCTCCAGCCCGACGAGCGCGGGGTCGACGAAGGGCACCCCCGGGTCGTACAGCTCGATCTCGCCCGTGCTCACCTGGCGGCTCTCGACCCTGCCGCGGTCGTAGACCGTGCGCCGCACCACGGTCAGCAGGTAGGTACGGAAGCCCGAGTCGGGGCCGCCGCCCCTGCCGACGAGGTCGAGGATCTTCGTGAACGACTCGGCGACCACGTCCTCGACCTCGGCGCCCCGGACGAGCTGCCGGGCCAGCGCGCGGGCCGCGGCGACGTGGCGCTCGTAGAGCCGGCCGAAGGCGGCGGCGTCGCCGTCCCTGACCGCCTGCAGCAGTTGCGCATCGCTTTGCGGCGAATCGACACCCATAGTGACCTCACGATTACACGGGGTTGCCCGCGCAATCATTCCGCATTCCCCGTCCTGACTAAACCGCGAGCGCGTCTTTACCTCGGGGCAGGTTCGATGGGCTCCCTGATCAGGACCCTAAGCTTGGACGCATGACGGATCGCGACAACCTCCTGGCCGAGATCAAGAACAAGGCCGTCGTGCACGGCAAGGTCACGCTCTCCTCGGGTCTGGAGTCGGACTTCTATCTCGACCTGCGCCGGATCACGCTCGACGGGGTGGCCGCGCCCCTTGTCGGCAAGGTGATGCTCGACCTGACCGAGGACATCGGCTATGACGCGGTGGGCGGGCTCACGCTGGGCGCCGACCCCGTGGCGGGCTCGATGCTGCACGCGGCGGCGGCCCGGGGGCGGACGCTGGACGCGTTCGTCGTGCGCAAGGAGCAGAAGGCGCACGGCATGCAGCGCCGGATCGAGGGGCCCGAGATCAAGGGGCGGCGGGTGCTCGTGGTCGAGGACACCTCCACGACGGGCGGCTCGCCGCTGACGGCGGTCGAGGCGCTGCGGGAGGCCGGGGCCGAGGTGGTGGCCGTGGCGACGATCGTCGACCGGGGCGCCAGGCGGCGGATCGCCGACGAGGGCCTCGACTACCGCTCCGTCTTCACCCTCGACGACCTCGGACTGTGACCGACGGCCCCAAGGAGGATCAGCCGTCGCCGAGGGGAGCGGGTGGCCGTGCCCGGTCTCAGCCCTTGTCGTCGGCCTTCGCCGTGAACGCCTCCCTGGTGCCCTGCTCGCCCTGATCGCGCGGCTCGCCGTTCACGGTGACGCGGACCGTGCCCGCGTCGCTGAGCACCACGTCGAGCTCGGGCTCGAAGTAGCTGACCTCCTCGCCCCCGCTCATCTCGCGATATTGCAGCACGTCGCCGCCCGGCACGCGCACCGTGACGGTGGGACAGGTGGCGGCCACGCACTCGATGCGCACGGTCGGCACCTGGGCGGCGGCCTCCCGTGAGGCGGTGCTGGGCGGGGCGGGGGTGGCGGCCCCCGCGCGCTCGGACTCCGGCGTGCCGCCGAACGAGCCGAGCAGGGCGCGACCGCCGATGACCAGGAGTGTCACCACGGCCCCTGCCGCCAGAACGGCGACCGTCAGGCGGGCGAGGCCCATCGGATCTGAGCTGTGGCGTCCCACAGTCGGCAGCGTACCGTTTGGTATGCCGCCGTTCTGGTCATTGCCACTGCTGGGTGTCTGTTCCGGATGAAATGCGGTGGTGCTTACCGTTGGGAGGGGGCAGGTCTCTGCCCTTCCGCCGGTTCTTGACGACCTCGACGATGATCGGGATCAGTGAGATGAAGACGATGAGGAACACTCCGGGCAGGATGTACTTGTCGATCTGCTTGGGATCGACCTCCGCGCCGAGGAAGTGGCCGACCAGGAGGAGACCCTCGACCCAGACGATGCCGCCGATGACGTTCCACAGGAAGAAACGTCGGGCGGGCATCTCCAGGACGCCCGCCACGGGATTCATGAACGTACGGACAATCGGCACGAACCTCGCCAGAATGACCGCTCGCGCCGGGCCGAACTTCTGGAAGAACTCCTCCGCCCGGAGCACGTGCTCACGCTTGAACAACCGCGAATCCGGTTTGTCGAAGAGTTTGCGGCCGAATCGCCCGCCCAGGAAATGCCCGAGCTGGGCACCGGCAATCGCGCACAACGGCGTGCCGATCAACAGGACCGGCAGTGAGAGCGGCGCGATGCCAATTCCCTGGGCCACCGACGCCGAGCTGAAAATCCCCGCGGCCACCAGCAACGAGTCACCGGGCAGGAAGAACCCGAGCAACAGACCCGTTTCGGCGAAGATGATAATGAGAACGCCGATGGTGGCGAATGCCCCCAACAGGGTCAGCCACCACGTCGGATCCAGGAGATTCCAGAGCCAGTCCACGCCGAGAGCCTACCTGTAGCGGGGACTCTCGACATGACCATCAGGCGCGCGTTGTCTCTACCGCATGGGGTAGTGAGCCCGGGATACTGGGGCTCGGCGCGAAGCCGAAACTTCTCAGGGAGATGAATCATGCCTATCGCGACTCCAGAGGTCTATGCTGAGATGCTCGACCGGGCCAAGGCGGGCGGCTTCGCCTATCCGGCGATCAACGTCACCTCGTCGCAGACGTTGAACGCGGCCCTTCGCGGCTTCGCCGAGGCCGAGAGCGACGGCATCGTGCAGGTCTCGACGGGCGGCGCCGAGTTCCTGTCCGGCACCACGGTCAAGGACATGGTCACCGGGGCCACGGCACTGGCCGAGTACGCGCGCGTGGTCGCCGCGAAATACCCCGTGACGGTGGCCCTGCACACCGATCACTGCCCGAAGGACAAGCTCGACGGCTACATGCGGCCGCTCGTCGACATCTCGCTGGAGCGGGTCTCCAAGGGCCTCGACCCGCTGTTCCAGTCGCACATGTGGGACGGCTCGGCCGTGCCGCTGGAGGAGAACCTGGAGATCGCCAAGGAGCTCCTCGACAAGTGCGCCAAGGCGCGGATCATCATGGAGATGGAGATCGGCGTCGTCGGCGGCGAGGAGGACGGCGTCGTCGGCGAGATCAACGAGAAGCTCTACACGACCCCCGAGGACGCGCTGGCCACCGCCGAGGCGCTGGGCATCGGCGAGCGGGGCCGCTACCTGCTGGCCGCCACGTTCGGCAACGTGCACGGGGTCTACAAGCCGGGGCACGTCAAGCTGCGGCCGAGCGTGCTGAAGGAGATCCAGGAGGCGGTCGGGGCCAAGTACGGCAAGGACAAGCCGTTCGACCTGGTCTTCCACGGCGGCTCCGGCTCGCTGCTGGAGGAGATCCACGAGGCGATCTCTTATGGCGTGGTGAAGATGAACGTCGACACCGACACCCAGTACGCCTTCACCAGGCCGATCGCGGACCACATGTTCCGCAACTACGACGGCGTGCTGAAGGTGGACGGTGACGTGGGCAACAAGAAGGCCTACGACCCGCGGTCCTATGGCAAGGCCGCGGAGACCGGGATGGCGGCGCGCGTGGCGGAGGCGTGCCAGAACCTCAAGAGCGCTGGGACGAAGATCTCATAGCACATGAGCGGCTCGGCGGGTATGACTTGTCCTATGGATAACCTTCTCGCCGGGCCGCCCCCGACTCACCTGCCGGACCTGCCCGAGGCCAGGGAGGCCCTCGAATCCGGTGCCAAGGCCTCCGACGTGGCCGCCCGCTTCCCCGCCTACCCGGCGGCCTGGGCGTCGCTCGCGGAAGAGTACTTCGCGCAGGGTCACGCGGTCACCTCCTACGCCTTCGCCCGTACGGGCTACCACCGCGGGCTCGACGCGCTTCGCCGCAGCGGCTGGAAGGGGCACGGGCCCATTCCGTGGGAGCACGAGCCGAACCGCGGCTTCCTGCGCTGCCTCCACGCGCTGTCCCGGGCCGCCCAGGCGATCGGCGAGAAGGACGAGGCCGAGCGCTGCCTGCAGTTCCTCAAGGACAGCACGCAGACCGGTTACGACGCGCTGACCAAGAGCTAGCCCTTGGGAGGTTTGGGTACGTTCGGGTAGTCTCTCTACGCAAGAGCCCCTGTCGCGCTTGCGCCAGGGGTTTTCGTTTTGTGCACGGGAGAGACAGAACCATGCCGGCTGCTGTTCTCGTAGGGGCCCAATGGGGCGATGAGGGCAAGGGCAAGGCCACCGACCTGCTCGGTGGCGACGTCGACTACGTCGTCCGCTATCAGGGTGGCAACAACGCGGGTCACACCGTGGTCATCGGGGACCAGAAATACGCGCTGCACCTGCTACCCACGGGGATCCTGTCGCCGCAGGTGGTGCCGGTGATCGGCAACGGCGTGGTCATCGACCCGGGCGTGCTGCTGGGCGAGATCGACGGGCTGGCCGCGCGGGGCATCTCCGCCGAACGGCTGCTGATCTCCTCGAACGCGCACCTGATCATGCCCCACCACAAGGCCCTCGACAAGGTCACCGAACGCTACCTGGGCAAGTCCAAGATCGGCACCACCGGTCGCGGAATCGGCCCCGCGTACGCGGACAAGATCGCCCGGATGGGCGTGCGGGTGCAGGACCTGCTCGACCCGGGCATCCTGGCCAAGAAGATCGAGGTCGCGCTGACCGAGAAGAACCAGGTGCTGACCAAGGTCTACAACCGGCGCGGCATCGACCCCGCCGCCGTGCTGGAGGAGTATCTCGCCTACGCGGAGCGTCTCAAGCCGCACATCGCCGACACGTCGCTGGTGCTGGCCAAGGCGCTGGACGAGGGCAAGTTCGTGCTGCTGGAGGGCGGTCAGGGCACGCTGCTCGACATCGACCACGGCACGTACCCGTTCGTCACGTCGTCGTCGCCGACGGCCGGGGGCGCGTGCGCGGGGGCGGGCATCCCGCCGAACCGCCTGACCAAGGTGATCGGCATCCTCAAGGCGTACACCACGCGGGTGGGGTCGGGGCCGTTCCCGACGGAGCTCACCGACGACATGGGCGAGTGGCTGCGGCAGACGGGCGGGGAGTTCGGCGTCACGACGGGACGCAACCGGCGTACGGGCTGGTTCGACGCGGTGATCGCGCGGTACGCGACCCGGATCAACGGGGTCACCGACTACTTCCTCACCAAGCTGGACATCCTGTCCGGCCTGGAGAGGATCCCGGTCTGCGTGGCGTACGACGTGGACGGGGTGCGGCACGACGAGATCCCGATGACGCAGACGGACTTCCACCACGCGAAGCCGATCTACGAGGAGTTTCCCGGATGGCAGGAGGACATCTCGGGCGCCAAGGTGCTCGAAGACCTGCCGCCGAACGCCCGCTCCTACATCAGGACGCTGGAGGAGATGAGCGGCGCCCCGATCTCGGCCGTCGGCGTGGGCCCCGGCCGCGACCAGACCGTGGTCGTGCGGCCCCTGGTATGAGGGCCTGAGGAGGATCAGAGCGTCAGGACGGCGGCGGTCATGGGCGTGTGGACGCTCCAGCCCAGGGTTTCGTAGAGGGCCCGGCCGGCCGCCGTGGCCACCAGGACGCCGTCTCTCGCGCCCATCGAGGCGGCCGTGGACGCCAGGGCCTGCATGACGACCGTGCCGAGGCCGCGGCGGCGGTGGCCGGCGGCCGTCTCGACCTGGTCCACCACGACCGTCCGGCCGGACGGGGCGAACTGGCCACGCGCCGCCACCTCGCCGGCCGCCGTCAGCAGGCGGGCCGCCGTGACGTTCGAGCGGGTCGTGATGGCCAGGGTGTAGCCCGCCGGGGCGCGCGGGGCGGCACGGGTCAGGGTCGTGGTCATCATGAACTCCGGGTCCTGGATGCGCCACTTGGAGGACAGGCCGGGAGCCACGGCCTCCGCAGGGGCGCAGAGCTTGAGCCAGGTGCCCGGGGTGGTGACCGACCTGGTCAGGCGGGTCAGGACCGCCGGGGTGGGATGCGGCACGATGTGCCGGGCCACGTGGTCCGGCAGGCCCACGTCCACTCTCAAGCCCCAGGGTTCGGGTACGGGGTCGGGTGCGTGGCGGGAGACGACCCACCCTTCGACCCATGCCCGAACTGTTGCGGGACGGATAATTGTGCCCCCACCCGTCATGATGTGAAGTTTATTGCAAGATAGTTGCATTAACTGTCAATAAAGCCCGTTTTGAGATGACAAGTGAGAGTCCAGCAAGCGAACGGGCGTAGCAGGATAAAAAGGACACGGCGTGGCACTGTCAGGTCGTGGCTCCCGGCAGGTAGGGTCCGGGTGTGCGCGTTGAGATTCATGGCCACCGGGGGGCGCGTGGCCTCTGGCCGGAGAACACTCTGCCGGGAATGAGCCGCGCGATGGAGCTGGGCGTGCATGCGCTCGAGTTCGACGTGGCGCTCACCGCCGATCGACGCCTCGTGCTCACGCACGATCTCACCGTCTCGGCGGTGACCAGTGCCGACAGGCGGCCCCTCTATGCCGATGATCCGCTCTTCCCCTATGTCGGCAAGGCGGTCAACTCGCTCACGCTCGCGCAGTTGCGCATGCTCGACGTCGGCGTGCGGCTGCCGCGGCATCCCGACGACCCGTTCGCGCTGACGCAGGTCGCCATGCCCGAGACCAGGATGCCCACCCTGGGCGCGGTGATCGGGCTGGCGAACGCCTACGAGGCGGAGAGCGTACGGCTGCACGTCGAGCTCAAGTCCGACCCCACCCGGCCGGCGCTGACGTCCGACCCCGCGGCCTTCACCGAGATGGTCCTGGAGGAGCTCGAACGGCACGGCCGGCTCGGCAACGCGGCCATCCTGAGCTTCGACTGGCGGATCATCGAGCACGCCGCCCGGCTGGCGCCGGGCATTCCGCGCTTCGCGCTGATCGAGCCGGACACCCTGCACTGGCACGAGGCCGCGGACGCCGACCTCCCCGCCGCCGCCAGGGACGCGGGGGCCACCACGCTCTCGCCCCAGCACGTCATGGTGGACGAGGCGTTGACGGCGCACGCCGCGACCGCCGGGCTCGACCTGGTCGTGTGGACGGTCAATGACACCGCGCTGGCGGAGCGGATGCTGGAGCTGGGGGTCTCCGGGGTCGTCACCGACTACCCCGACCGGATGCGGGAGCTGTGGCGGGAGCGCGGGCTGGAGCTGCCCGTGCCCGTGGCCCCGCTCCGCCCCGTCGGCGTGTGACCCGCGCCCAGCGCTGGCCGGAGGGCTAGAGCCAGCCGTTCCTGCGGAAGCCGCGGTGCAGCAGCACGCAGGCGGTGGCCATGAGGGCGAGCACCGCGGGATAGCCCCAGATCTGCTTGGTCTCCGGCATGAAGTCGAAGTTCATGCCGTAGATGCCGGCGATCATCGTGGGCACCGCGAGGATGGCCACCCAGGAGGAGATCTTGCGCATGTCCTCGTTGGCCAGCGCGTTCGAGCGGGCCAGCGCGGCCTGCAGGATCGAGCTGCACAGCTCGTTGGAGGACTCCACCTGCTCACACACCCGGGACAGGTGGTCGCCGACGTCGCGGAAGTATTCCCGCATGTCCTGGGGGATGACGCGGCGCTGCGGCAACGCCGCCAGGGGCGCCAGCAGCGGGGTGACGGCGCGCTTCATCTCCAGCATCTCGCGCTTGAGGTGGTAGATCCGGTTGATGTCACGGGAGCTGACGTCGGCGAACACCGTCGCCTCGACCTCCTCCAGCTCCAGCTGCATGAGGTCGGCCACCTGGAGGTACTGGTCGACCACGTGGTCGGAGATGGCGTGCAGGACGCCCGCGGGACCGCGGTTCATCAGCGCGGGCTTGTCCTCCAGGCGCTCGCGGACCAGCGTGAGCGGGCAGTGGCGGCCGTGCCGCACCGTGACCACGAAGTCCGATCCCAGGAACACCATGATCTCGCCGGTCGCGATGATCTCGCTGGTGGCGGTCAGCTCGTCATGGTCGAGGTAGGCGACGGTCTTCAGCACCATGAACAGCGAGTCGCCGTACCGCTCCACCTTGGGGCGCTGGTGCGCCTTGACCGCGTCCTCCACGGCCAGCGGGTGCAGGCCGAAGACCTCGGAGAGCCACTCCACCTCGGGGGCCTCGGGCTCGTGCAGTCCCACCCAGACGAACGCGTTGGGGCCGCCCTCGGCGGCGGTGTTGTACTCGCGTACGAGGTCGAGGGCCTCGACGATGCCCTCGGAGGTCACCTTCTGGCCCTGGACGTAGGCGCCGAACTCGACAATGGAGTCTACGGGGGGCACACGGACCTCATGAACCACCGGCTTGGGCAGCTGGCGCGCGGTATGCGGCTGCACGGGGTGGCGGTTGATGCGACGGAAAAGCGTGGACGAGCGCATGGCAGTCCCTTTCCGCCCGACCTGGCACGCTCCACGCGCGAGAAAAGGTCACCTCAATCGACGCAGGTGCGTGGAGGCACGATCAGGCTGCCGGATTGGAGTGGTCGGGGGTATGGAGGATGTACGTGCTGAGGCACGTACTGCTGGGATCACCAGGATTCATCCCGGACCACCTCCAATCACACGGGAATGCCGCAAAGCCGCCCTAACTTACCACAGGCGGGTGAACTTCTCTGACGATACTCGCCGGGGAGCCCCCGGCTCAGGTAGAACTCCACAAAGCTTGGTCCCTATTCCGGCATTCGGTGTGCACCAGGCCTGAGCGGGTGCCAGGCAGCGGGCCTGCGACAATGGACGGTGTGCGCGTTCTAGTCATTGGTTCCGGAGGGCGTGAGCACGCCCTGTGCCGTTCACTCAAACTTGATCCCCAGGTCAGCGAGCTCCACTGTGCCCCGGGCAACGCGGGCATCGAGGAGGTGGCGATCACCCATGCGGTCGACCCCCTCGACCCGACCCAGGTGGCCGAGCTGGCCGAGCGCCTGCGGGTCGATCTCGTGGTGGTGGGGCCGGAGGCGCCGCTCGTGGCGGGGGTGTCCGACGCGGTGCGCGAGGCGGGCATCGCGTGCTTCGGGCCGTCCAGCGAGGCGGCCATGATCGAGGGGTCCAAGGCGTTCGCCAAGGAGATCATGGTGGCCGCCGGCGTGCCCACCGCGCGCTCCCGGACGTGCGTCACCGAGCAGGAGGCCGCGGCGGCTCTCGACGAGTTCGGCGCCCCCTACGTGGTCAAGGACGACGGGCTGGCCGCGGGCAAGGGCGTGGTCGTCACCGGCGACCGTGACGAGGCGCTGGCCCACGCGCGCTCGTGCGAGCGGGTGGTGATCGAGGAGTTCCTCGACGGGCCGGAGGTCTCGCTGTTCGCGCTCTGCGACGGCAGCACCGCCGTGCCGCTGCAGCCGGCGCAGGACTTCAAGCGGGCCTATGACGGCGACGAGGGGCCCAACACCGGGGGCATGGGGGCCTACACGCCGCTGCCGTGGGCGCCCGACAAGCTCACCGACCAGGTCATGCGGGAGATCGTGCATCCGACGATCGGCGAGCTGGCCCGGCGCGGGCTGCCCTACCAGGGCGTTCTCTACGTGGGGCTGGCGCTGACGGCCGCGGGGCCGAAGGTCGTGGAGTTCAACGCGCGCTTCGGCGACCCGGAGGCGCAGGTGCTGCTCGACCGGCTGGAAACGCCGCTGGGCGGGCTGCTGATGGCGTGCGCGACCGGGGAGCTGGGGCTGGACCCGGTGTTCAAGGGGGGCTCGGCCGTGGCCGTGGTGCTCGCGGCGGAAAACTACCCCGCGGCGCCGGTCAAGGGCGACGTCATCACGGGGCTCGCGCCGACCGAGCACGCCTACGTGCTCCACGCCGGGACCAGGCGGGTCGGTGACCAGGTCGTCTCCGACGGCGGGCGGGTGCTGGCCGTGGTGGGCAGCGGGCCCGACCAGGAGAGCGCGCGCCGGCACGCCTACGACCTGGTGAAGAAGATCGAGCTGCGCGGCTCCCACTACCGAACGGACATCGCCCCATGAAGCACTTGCACTCCGGCAAAGTACGCGACCTCTACGAGCGGCCGGACGGGCTGCTGCTGATGGTCGCCTCCGACCGGATGTCGGCCTTCGACTATGTGATGGAGCCCGATATCCCAGACAAGGGGGCCATCCTCACGCAGATGTCGCTGTGGTGGTTCGAGCAGCTCAAGGACGTCGTCCCGCACCACGTCGTGACGCGGGGCGACGACGCGCGCAGCGTGGTGTGCCGGCCGCTGAAGATGGTCCAGGTCGAATGCGTGGCCCGCGGCTACCTGGCCGGCGGCGGGCTGAACGAATATCGGAGCGACGGCACGGTGTCCGGGGTGCAGCTGCCCGCGGGGCTCCAGGACGGCTCGCGGCTCCCTGAGCCGATCTTCACGCCGTCCACCAAGGCGCCCATGGGCCAGCACGACGAGCCGATCTCGTACGAGCGGGTCGTCGCGGAGGTCGGCGCGGAGACGGCCGCGGAGCTGCGGCGGATCACGCTGGCCGTCTACTCGCGCGGCGCCGAGATCGCTCGCGAGCGGGGCATCATCCTGGCCGACACCAAAATCGAGCTGGGCTGGGACTCCGAGGGAGTGCTGACCTTGGGCGACGAGGTTCTCACGCCCGACTCGTCGCGATTCTGGCCCGCCGACGAATGGGAGCCCGGCCACGCCCAGCCCGCTTTCGACAAGCAATTTGTACGCGATTGGCTGCTATCGCCCGAATCGGGATGGGACAAATCCTCCGGAAACCCCCCACCTCGGCTTCCCGAGCACATCGTCAAGCGCACGCGGCAGCGATACCTAGAAGCGTATGAGCGCATCACGGGGACTCCCTTTAGCGGATGATTCGGCAGGGGCATCGGGTGTTACCGACTACTGTTGGCCCGATCGAGCCTGACGTTGAATTCCAAGGAGCCGCACGAATGGTCCGTTACCGCGTGCGCGGTGGCAACGCACTGCGTGGAACCGCGTTCATACAGGGCGCGAAGAACGCCGTGCTGCCGATGATCGGTGCGGCTCTGCTGGCCGCGAAGGGCCGCACCGTTCTGCGTAACGTGCCGATCATCGAGGACGTCCGCCGCGCGGTCGAACTGGCCGAGGCGATCGGCGCCTACGTCGAGCTGCACGAGTCCGAGCGCACGCTGGTCATCGACGCGTCCAGGCTGAGCAGCCCGGTGCTGCCCGCGGAGATCGCCCGGCGCTTCAGGGGCTCGGTGCTGTTCACTCCCGCGCTGCTGCACCGGCTGGGCGAGGCCATCGTGGAGGGGGTCGGTGGCTGCAACCTCGGCAGCCGCAACCTCGACTTCCACTACCTCGGTTACAAGCGGCTGGGCGCCATCGTGGACGAGGGCGAGACCGTCATCCACGTCAAGGCGTCCGGCCTGACCGGCGCCACCCTCTATCTCGACACCCCCTCCCACACCGGCACCGAGAACCTGATCATGGCCGCCTCGCTGGCCAAGGGCACGACGGTGATCGAGAACGCCGCGCTCGAACCCGAGGTGCTCGACGTCATCGACATCCTCACCAAGATGGGCGCGCGGATCAGCGGCGGCGGCACGGGGTTCATCACCGTCGAGGGCGTGGACGAGTTGCACGCCGTCGAGCACACGGTGATGCCCGACCGGCTCGACGCGGGCGTGTTCGCGATGGCGGCGGCGATCACCGGGGGCGAGCTCAGCCTCGTCGGCACCGGGCTCGACCTCGGCGTCGTCCGCTACAAGCTGGAGCAGATGGGCGTCGAGTTCTCCCGCCAGGGCGCGGTCCTGCACGTGCGGTGCGAGGGGCCGCTGCGGCCGATCAACATCATCACCGACACCTACCCCGGCTTCGCGACCGACCTGCAGTCGCCGATGATGACCGTCGCGGCGCTCGCCGACGGCACCAGCTACATCCATGAGCGCATCTTCGACGGCCGGTTCGCCCTGGCCGGCGAGCTGAACAAGATGGGCGCCAACGTCGAGGTCAAGGGCAGCCGGGCCGTCGTCCGCGGTCGCACGCCGCTCACCGGGACGCAGGTGACGGCACACGACCTGCGCTCGGGGATAGCTCTCGTACTGGCCGCACTCGCGGCCGAGGGCGAGACCGTGATCGAGTCCGGATACCTCATCGATCGCGGTCACGCACATCTCGCGGCGCGAATGCGCGCGCTCGGCGCGGACATTACACGAGAGATTTCTGAACGCTAAAAAACGCACGAAATACCGCTTTGAGCTGCTAGGACATCTTGTCGGGCGGTCAACCAGAACGGCTTTCCGGAAAAGTCGGGCGTGACATTACGGCCCCCGCGAGCGATCGTTCCAAAAGAGAGCACTGCAACGGACGGCAGGATGGGACGAACATTGGTCGAGAGGGCCGAAGAAACTCCCCGAGTGTCACGCCCGGGCGCCATGACACCGGACCTCACCATCGGCGTGGTCGGACCCCACGACCTGGTCGAGCGAGTCATGCTGATGGGTCACGCCGCGGCTCCGCTGCCGTGTCGCCTGGTGGCGGCCGCCTACCGCGACGAGCAGGAGGCACCGGACAAGGTGACGCGGCTCGGTCCCGGCGTCGACGCATGCCTGTTCGCCAGCCCGGTCCCCTATGACCTGGCCAGGCGTTCAGGTGTGCTGACGATGCCCGCGACGTACGTTCAACTCGGCGGAGCAGCACTGGTGGCGGCGTTGGCCAAGGCCGCGCTCGACACCCGCATGGACCCGCAACGCGTCAGCGTCGACGTGGTCAGCAGGGCCGATGTCGAGGAGGCGTACACCGACCTCGGCATCCCGGCCACGGACGTGCACAGCCGCGACGAGCCGGGCGCCACCGGCACGATCGCGGCCTACCACGAACGTCTCGCCCGGCAGGGCGCGACCACCGGGGCGCTGACCTGCCTGCCCGCGGTGGCCGAGCGTCTGCACACGGCGGGCGTACCGGTCATCAGGATCAGGCCGACCTCCGCCGCGGTCCGCACGGCGCTGCACACCGCGGCGTTGCTCGGGGCGCATCACCGGCTGGAGGAGTCGCAACTCACGGTCGTGCTGGTGGAGGTGCCGACGCTGCGCGAGCCCGTGCGGCGTGCCGCGCCCCGCTACTGGCGCGACGAGTTGCGGCTGTCGCTGCACCGGCTGCTGGTCCAGGAGGCGAACCGGATCAACGCCACCGTCTGGCCGATCGACGATCACAGCTACCTGGTGACCGCCACCAGGGGGTCGATCGCGGCGGCCACGGACGGGTTCAGGGTGTTGCCGTTCGCCGCCAGGATCAGGGACGAGCTGGGGCTGGCGGTCGAGGTCGGCGTGGGGATGGGACGTACGACGCACGACGCGGAGTCGCACGCGCGGGCCGCCCTGGCCCGGACCCAGGCCGGAAAACAGGCGCAGGGGTTCGCGGTGGATCGGGAGGGGCGGGCACTGATCCCCGCGCCCCGGATGCCACCGACCGGGGCCACCGCGCTCAAACCCAAGGGAGTGGAGGTGCTGGCCCGGCTCGCCGCCAAACTGGAAGGCGGCGACACCGTGGTGGACGCGGAGGGCGCTGGAAAAATGCTGGGGGTCACCCCTCGTACCGCTCGACGGTTGCTGCGCACGTTGGTTGACGAGGGACTCGCGTGGCCGCTGCCGCCGAACCGCACACCGCAGCCGGGCCGGCCGCGACAGCTGTATCGGCTGATCGTGGAGAAACTCGGCCCCCGCTGACCGCGCGCGCTTTGCGTTCGGGTGCGCTTTGTGTTCGGGCGCGCTTCTGTTCAGGCGCGCTTCACGTTCGGGCGCCGCACTTGGGGCGGGCGGCTTGGTCGCCCGTCCCGGTGCGGGTCCTGACCAGGTGTGGGGCCTGGTCTGGTGCTCGTGCCGACGGACCGGATACGGTCGTGCTCGGTGTGACTTGGCGCTCGGCGTGGGCTGGCGCTTGGCGTCGGTGACGCCTAACGTGGATCATGTTCGGCGTGGGTCCGCCCCCATGTGCGGGTCCGTCGTCCCCTTCCCCTTCCAAGGACGACGGGCCCTCGGCGGGGGGCTGGGCTCAAACCCCTCCTCCTGTTACGGCAGGCCGACCTGGCGCCACCCGCCGCACGGCGTAGAGGGCCTCCAGGGGGACGACCGCTGACCCGCACGGGGCGGGCCGCCGTAACGGCGCACCGTGGGCCGATTACCAGGTGAATCGTGGGCTGATGGTGGCGAGCCACCAACTCTGCGTCGCCGGCTGCCCATGAGGCTGATCGAGGTTTGGGTGACTGGTGGACGGCCGTTGCATTGACAAGCGCTGTCAACTTTGCTAACTAACCTATTGACTCTTATGAAGTTATTGGTTGACCCGTGTAGATGGGGGTATGTTCTTCGACGCCCCCGATCGACGCGATTCGGACGGGGGCGCCAAATTTTCCGGGTGGACCTACCGCTTGAGTGCGTTGAGCCTTCCAGACCCTTGAATGCGTCCGGTCGTGTGGGCTTCGTGTTCGTTTCTGGCTGCCTGTGCTTGCTTCCGGCCAGCACCATGTGCGCATGCGCTGAGGGTTGGCGGAAGAATGAGGGTTCATAGTACGGATTGGTGGGTTTTGGGTTGATCCACTTCCTCATTACGGGCTTGATGTTTCGACGGTGATCCCGGCAGCCATCGTCCTCGTCCGGGAGCTCCAGGACAGGCGGGTTGCTCACTGTCACCGCATCCGTGCGGGCCGATTTTCCCCGCGGTGGCGAGTTGATGGCATACGTCCAGGAGTGGCCTGGTTCCAGTACGGGCTGTGCGGGGCTGTAGAGGCGCTGGAGGCGCTGTCAGGCCCGGGTCGCCTCCAGGGTCAGCAGGCGCATGCGATGCCCGATGTCGGGGCTGTCAGCGCGTCCACCGGGCGGCGGGTGGTCCCCGAACGGGTTTCCACCGGGAAACCCTCCCTGGCCCAGTACTCGAAGCCGCCGAGCATCTCCTTGACCCGATAACCGAGCCTGGCGAACTCCAGCGCCGCCCGCGTCGCGCCGTTGCAACCGGGACCCCAGCAGTAGGTGACGACCACGGCGTCCTTCGGGATCAGCGTGGCCGCCTTGGCGGCGATCTCCGCGGTGGGAAGGTGTACGGCGCCCTCGATGTGCCCCTGGTCCCAGCTCTCCTGGCTGCGCGAGTCGACGACGACCAGGCCGGGCACCGCCGCCGCCAAGTCGGCGGCCACGTCCGAGACGTCGGTCTCGAAACCGAGGCGGGCGGTGAAGTGGGCGATCGCCTCAGCGTTGGTGGGAGTTGGGGTGGCGGTGGCGGACATTGGGGTTCCCTTCGACGATGAGGGGATCCTGGCAGGTCAGGGCAGGAAGGGAACAGTGGCGGGAAAGCCGCCTATCGCTGATATCCCGCCACATTCCGAAGTCCGATACCCGCAGGCGTTCTGTCACACTTGCCCGCTACAGTCATGAGCCATGAGTTCAAACGCCCCTGACAACCGTGCTCCACTTCTGGTTTGGAGCGCGTTGGCGATCGTCTACGTGGTGTGGGGCTCGACGTACCTCGGCATCAGGATCACCATCGAGACGATGCCGCCGATGCTCAGCGGCGCCTTGCGGTTCGTGACGGCCGCGTTGCTGCTCGCCGGCTTCCTGGTGATCCGGAAGGGGCTCGCGCCGTTCAGGATGTCCTGGCGCCAGTTCGGCGGAGCGGGGCTGGTCGGGTTACTGCTGCTGACCGGCGGGAACGGCATGGTCGCCGTGGCCGAGCAGCACATCTCCACCGGCCTGGCCGCGCTGCTCGTGGCGTCGGTGCCGCTGTGGCTGGTGGTGTTCCGGCTCGTGGTGAGGGACCGGCCGGCGCTGCTGACGGTGGCCGGGGTCCTGGTCGGGCTGGCCGGGGTGGCGGCCCTGTCGCTGAACGGGGGCGGCGAGTCTGCCAGCACGACGGGCGTCGTGGTGATCCTGCTGGCCTCGCTGTCGTGGTCGATCGGGTCGTTCCTGTCGGCGCGCATCCCGATGCCCGACAACGTGTGGGCGGCCAGCACGGTCGAGATGCTGGTCGGCGGCCTGGGGCTGCTCGTGGTCGGCCCCGCGCTCGGCGAGCGGCTGGACCTGGCGGCGGTCTCGGGACGTTCGTGGGTGGCGCTGGCGTACCTGGTGCTGGTGGGGTCGCTGGTGGGGTTCACCGCCTACACGTGGCTGCTGGGCAACGCGCCGATCTCGCTGGTGTCCACGTACGCGTACGTCAACCCGGCCGTCGCCGTCCTGCTGGGCATGCTGGTGCTGAACGAGCAGGTGACGACCCAGATGATCCTGGGCGGGCTGGTGATCCTGGCGGGCGTCGCCCTGGTGGTGTCCACCGAACGACGCGCCAAGACCAGGGCCCCGGTGCCGGACAAAGTCACCGTCTGAGAGCCAGAAGCGAGTACGGGCACCCCCGGCGCCCGCCGTGCTGCCCCCGGCCTGCGGCGCCGCGCCGCCCGGCGGCAGCACGGAAACGATCCTGCCGGGGAGTGGGCCGGCTGGCGGCAGCACGGAGGCGCGAGCCTGCGGGGCGGGCACAGGCCAGCCGCGACGCGGAGACGCGAGCCGACAGCGCGGAGGCGCGAGCGGTGCGAAGACGCGACCCAGCAGCGCGAAGACGCGACCCGGCCGCGCGGAGACGCGACCCAGCACGCGGAGGCGCGAAGGCGCGAGCCGACAGCGCAAAGACGCAGCCCAGCGACGAGGAGGCGCCACCCGATGGCGCGGAGACGCGAAGGCGCGAGCCTACGGGCGGGCACCGGCTGGCCCCGACGCGGAGACGCGAGCGGCAGCGCGGAGGCGCGAGCCGAAAGCGCGAAGACGCGGCCCAGCGACGGGGAGGCGCCACCCGATCGCGCGGAGACGCGAGCCAGCAGCGCGGCGGCGCGCAAACGCGACGGCAACGCGAAGGCACGACCCAGCAGCGCAGAGGCGCGACCCAACGACGCCGAGACGCGGAAACGGGAGCCGGGGGCGCGGGGCCGGCCGGCTGTGGAGGCCGGCCGGGGGCATGGGGGGCGGCTAGCGGTGTGGGTACTTTTTGGCGACGGCGAGGAAGGCGTCGTTCGCCTCTGGGTCGCCGATGGACACGCGTGCGCCTTCCCCCTCGAACGGCCGCACCGCCACCCCCTCGGCCGCGCAGGCCGCGGCGAAGTCGAGGGTGCGTTCGCCGAGCCTGAGCCAGACGAAGTTCGCCTCGGAGTGCGGGACCGTCCAGCCCTGGGCCAGCAGCGACTCGTGCACCCGGGTGCGCTCCTTGACCACCCGTTCGACCCGCTCCAGCAGCTCGTCCTCGGCCTTCAGCGACGCGATGGCGGCGGCCTGCGCGATGTGGTTGACGGCGAACGGGATGATCGTCTTGCGGACGGCCGTCGCCACCGGCTCCGGCCCGACCACGAAGCCGACCCGCAGCCCCGCCAGCCCGTACGCCTTGGAGAACGTACGCAGGACGCAGACGTTCGGCCGGTCGCGGTAGAGGGTGAGGCCGTCTGGGACGTCCTCGTCGCGGACGTATTCGCGGTAGGCCTCGTCCAGCACCACCAGCACATGCTCGGGCACCCGGTCCAGGAACGCCTCCAGCGCGGCTCGCCGGATCGCGGTGCCGGTCGGGTTGTTGGGGTTGCACACGAACACCATGCGCGTCCGGTCGGTGATCGCCTCCGCCATCGCGTCCAGGTCGTGGTCCTCGCCCGCCAGCGGCACCCGGACCGACGTCACCCCGGCCAGGTCGGCCAGCAGCGGGTAGGCCTCGAACGACCGCCACGCGTACACGACCTCGACCCCGGGCTCTCCCACCGTCTCGAACAGCTGCTGCGCCACCGTCACCGACCCGGCGCCGAGCGCGATGTGCTCGACCGGCACCCCGAACCGCTCCGCGATCGCCTCGGTCAGCTTGATCGCGCCCGGGTCGGGATACCGGTTGACCTGCCGCGCCGCCTCGGCGATCGCCCCCACCACGGACGGCAGCGGATCGTACGGAGACTCGTTGGAAGAAAGCTTGTACGACCGCCCGTCGGAGGTCGCGACGGCCTTGCCCGGCTTGTAGGCGGCCATGGTGTCCAGGATGTGGCGGAAACGAGGCATGGCCTAACCATAGAAGGCACGACGACGTGAGGCATCAACCAGGTCCCACGGGTCCCACCCACTCCCCGCAGCCACCGGTCACGAATCCCTTGTCCATCTGCAGAATGGTCACCGGCCCGGCCGGAGTCGATCACGTCGCCGCGCCGGCCCGACAGCCCTCCCACCCTGGCCCAGCTGCCTTTCCGGTCCCGGGCGGTGTAGGTGCCGGGCTCGATGTCGGTGCCGACGATGAGCGGGTGCGGCAGGTCGAGGTCGGACCCGCCGCCTCCCGGGGCCGGCTGGTCACGCGATCAAGCGTGCCACCGGGGTGCCCGCCGGGAAGACCCTGGCGTCGCGGTGGGTCAACGGCGCAGGGCCAGCACCAGCACGACGGCCACCACGGCCATCACGGCCAGCGCGCCGGCGATGATCAACAGGGAGAGCGATGCCATGATGTCCACGACCTCTCGTTACGGCTGGGGTGCCTGAGGTTCGGGATCATCTCATGGGCCGGCGCCTGACGAGCCGGGGGCGGGCTATTCCTTGAGGCTGCGGAGCATCGGCGGGTGGAGGAGCTCGGCGGGGCCGCGGCGGAAGAGCTTGGCCGGGCGCCCGCCGTCTCTGGTGGTCGTGGCGCCCGTCTCCACCAGGAAGCCCTCCGCCTTCGTCACCTTCCGGTGGAAGTTACGGGGGTCCAGCACCCGTCCCCAGACGATCTCGTAGACGCGGCGCAGGTCCGCCACCGTGAACTCCGGCGGGCAGAAGGCCGCGCCCAGCGACGTGTATTCCAGCTTGGCCCGCGCCCGCTCCACCCCGTCGTGCATGATGCGGCGGTGGTCGAAGGCCATGACCTGCAGGGAGTCCACCGGCTGCCAGCTCATGTGGGCCTTCTCCGAGGCGGGGAGGTCGGGGGCCAGCCCCAGGTAGGCGACGCTCAGCACGCGCTGCCTCGGGTCGCGGTCGGGGTAGCCGTAGGTCTGGAGCTGCTCCAGGTGCACCGGCGCGCCGGGGAGGCCGGCCCGCTCCGCGAGGATGCGATGGGCGGCCGCCGGGAGGTCCTCGTCCAGTTGAATGAAGCCGCCGGACAGCGACCAGCGCCGCAGGAACGGGGGATTGTCGCGGCGCCACACCAGAGCGCTGAGCGCCTGGTTGCGCACGGTGAGCACGACCAGGTCGACGCTGACCGGGATGCTCGGGACCATGGACCGCACGTTACACGCAGTCGCGGGGGGGGAGCGAACAGTGCGACCGGCGCGCGACCTTACGTCAGGACGCGCACGTGTAAGGGCTCGGTCGTCGACAGCCCCGAGGGCACCTTGACGGTGATCCTGATCCACTCCCCGGTCGGCACCTGGCTCCAGTCGAACGGCACCCAGGCCGTGACCATGCCCTCCGGCATCTCCTCCAGCGGGTCCTCGTCCAGCCACCCCACCGCGGACACGACCTGGTCGTTGGTCCCTCCGGACCACTGGATGGTGACCGTGGAGTCACGGAAGTTGTAGCCGCGCACCTCCACCCCGTCCTGGACGTCCCGGGGCCGCCTGATGGCGTCCACCGCGATCGGGCGCTGCCAGTCCCTGGTGATCTCGGTTTCGAGCGAAGGATTCCCGCAGGTCATGAAATCGCTCCACATATAGGAGACGATCTTCTGCACGTACCGCCCGGCCATCGTCACGGCCTGGTCCAGGCGTTGCTTGTCGGTCTTGCCGCGTGTCCCGGTCGGCGCGCACGGCTCGGCGCCCGAGGGCTCGAAAGCCTCCACGTTCGCCCAGAGCTGCACCTTGTGACCGGCCCTGAGCATCTGGTCCCGGGCTTCGGCCATCGCCCGGTAGTAGTCGCGGGTCGACCCGTGGTACGCCGTCTCGTACGTCGACTCCCCCACCACCGGCCGCAGCCGCTCGTCGACCTCCGTGTCGCTCTCGTCCGGCCAGAACAGGCCCACCTTGCCGGTCCCCCGGCTGTCCTGCGGCGCGATGATGCCGACCCCGGTCTGGGCCAGGGCCGTGAAGGCCTCGGCCACCTGAGCGGGCGTCTGGCCGAAGGCGACCCGCTTGCGCGCGTCCAGGTAGGGGCTGATCAGGATGGGCTTGCCCGGTAACTCCTGCTCCACGATCGTGTGCTGGTCGGCGTAGACCTCCAGGGTCGGGTTCGAGGTCAGGGTGGCGGCCATCTGGACCTCGAACGGCTGGTAGACCCCGCCCAGCGAGTCCCGGTCGGCGAAGCGCGCGCCGTAGTCCTGAAGGACGCGCCGCGTCAGCGTGGTGAGCGTGCCGATGTGGTGCTTGTTGGCCCTGGTCGGGACGTCCGGGTCGCGGGGGGCCAGCGGCAGCGCCGGGAAGATCCGCATGCCGAACTGGTCGCCCAGGCTGAGCAGTTCGGTCAGGCTGTCGGTGGCCGAGCCGGCCACCAGGATCATGTCGTAGGACGCGGCCTTGCTGGTGAAGTCGCAGGTGGGGTCGTCCGAGCCGTCCGCCTGGGTGATGAGGCGGAAGTAGATCCGCTTGCCCACCCTGATGCCGTGCTCCATCTCGGGGCAGCGGAACACCCCGGGGCCGAACGACTCGTCGGTGCGGTAGACGTAGGTACGGCCGATCCGGTTGCCCGGGTTCGCCGCCTGAAGGTCCCGCTCGGCGGCGTCACGACAGGTCAGGCCGTCTTCCTGGCACGGCTTGTAGAGGGAGTCGACGTCGCCGTCCTTGGTCAGCACCTCGCCGCTGTCGGACGTGGTGCGGAACTGCAGGCCGTACCCGATCCTGATGATCGTGTCCCCGCCCAGCCGGTGGATCTCCTGCAGTTGCGAGCGCCAGGTGCAGGGGTTCGACTTGGGAGTGATCCAGTAGCCGGTGACGGCGTACGGGGCCCGCTCGCCGGTGTCGAACGTTCCACAGGAGTCGGTGAACTCCGTGACCTTGGGGGTCGGCCTGTCACTGGGGTGCCGGGGCGCCGCCGAACGGGTGGCACTGGCGCCCGGCTCCTCGGAGGACCTCGGCAGAATGATGATCACGGTGGCCACCACTGCCAGCATGGCTACGCCCACGACCAGGAAAAGCCAGCGCACGTCTGGAACCTACCCGCCCTCGATGTCTACGGCTTGACCCCGGCCCACGACTCCAGTTGGGCGACGAAACGCTTGGCCGAGTTGGGCCAGTGGTGGTTCGCCCTGGCCGCCGCGTAGCCGCGTGCACCCTGCGCCCGCCGCTCGCGTACGTCGTCCCGCAGCGTCAGCACCGCCTGCGCCACCGCCTTGGGGTCCTGCCAGGGCACCACGACGCCGCTGTCGTAACGCTCGACCAGTTCCACCGCGCGCGGCGACGGCGTGGTGATGACCGGGATGCCGTGCGCCATGTACTCCACGATCTTCGTAGGCATCGAGTGCCGGTAGTTGGGCTCGTCGTGCAGCAGTGACAGCCCGGCCAGCGCGCCGTCGAGCCGCTTGAGCGCCTCGTCGTTGGGCATGAAGTCGCGCCACTCCAGCAGGCCCTCGGTGACCGCCTGGTTGAGCACGGGACGGCTCTGCGGGTCGGCGTATCCGATCAGCTCCACGCCCACCCGGTAGGGCTGCAGCAGCTTCGCCACCTCGACGGCCTCGGCCACTCCCCTGGCCCGCGACAGCCAGCCCAGATAGACCACCCGGTCGTCGCCCGGCGGCGTGACGGAGTCGGGCACCCAGGTCTCGTTCGGCACGATGAGGTGGGCGTGCTTGAACCGGCCCGCGTAGGCGGTCTCGGCCAGTAACAGGTGCATATGGCGCTCGGCGGTGCCTTCGAGCACGCGGGCGAGGAAACGTACCGGCGGGCGCAGCGGCGAGGGCAGCCACGGCTTCAGCGAGAGCGTGGCCGGGGTGTCCTCGTGCACGTCCCACACCACGGGCGGCCTGTTGCGCACGCCCCAGACCGCGAACAGCAGCTCGGGGTCGTGGATGAGGACGAGGTCGACCTTGTTCCGCATGCGTCTGAACAACCGGCGCGCGGCGCGTACCGCGGCTACCCGCTTGCGCTGGGAGGCCCTGGGGAGATCGACTCCGTTGACCCACGGTCTGGGGACCACGCCGTGCGCCGTGAACGACGCTGCGTACGTGACCTCATGACCGGCATCCACCAGAGCACGAATCTGCCTGTGCAGAATCCGAGCATCCTCGGGGTTATGCACCACCGTCATGACGAGCACGTGCACTGCGCGCAGCCCTCCGTCGCTACAGCCGCTCGACGCGTTCACCCTCGGCGAGCACGCCGCGGGTGTCGAGCACGAGCCTGGCCTTCGCCTCGACCATGTCGAGGTCGAACGCGGCGTGCTGCTGCAGCAGCAGCGTCACGTCCGCGTTGATCACGGCCTCGGCCAGATCCTCCTCGCGCGGCACGGGTGTGCCGTCGACCGCCCACTCCTTGACATACGGATCGACGAATGTGAGCTCGGCCCCGAGCTCCAGCAGCGCACGCGCCACCGGAAGGGCCGGAGTCTCGCGTTCGTCGGCGATATCCGGTTTGTAGGTGACGCCGAGCATAACGACTCTGGCGCCGTTTACGGGCTTCTTATGTCTGTTCAGCAGACGCTGTACGCGGGCCACCACGTACGAGGGCATCCGCTCGTTGATCTCCTGGGCCAGCTCCACGAACCGGAACGGGTAGCCGAGCTTGCGCACCGTGTACGACAGGTACGACGGGTCGACCGGGATGCAGTGCCCGCCCACGCCCGGCCCCGGCAGGAACTTCTGGAACCCGAACGGCTTGGTGGCCGCCGCCTCGATCGACTCCCACAGGTCGATCCCGAGCTCGTCGCAGAAGATCGCCATCTCGTTGACGAGGGCGATGTTGACGTGCCGGTAGGTGTTCTCCAGCAGCTTGGCCATCTCGGCCTCGCGGGTGCCGCTGACCGGCACCACCTGCTCGATGAACTGCCCGTAGAACGCCGTCGCCCGGTCCCGGCAGGTCGGCGTGTAGCCGCCCACGACCTTGGGGGTGTTGCGCAGGCCGAACTTGGGGTTGCCCGGGTCGATGCGCTCGGGCGAGAAGGCCAGGTGGAAGTCCTCGCCGGCGACCAGTCCCGAGGTCTCCAGCAACGGCCTGGCCACCTCGTCGGTGGTGCCGGGCCAGGTGGTGGATTCGAGCACGACGAGCGTGCCCTTGCTCAGGTTGTCGGCGACGGTCTTGGTCGCGCCCTCCACGGCGGACAGGTCCGGGCGGTGGTCCTCGTCCAGCGGGGTGGGCACACATATGACGATCGTGTTGCTCCTGGCCAGCACGGTCGCGTCGAGCGTGGCACGGAACCCGTTGGCCAGCATGTGCTCGAGGTCGGCGTCGGTCAGGTCATCGATGTAGGACTGACCGGTGTTGAGAGCGTCGACCTTGCCGGGATCCACGTCCACGCCGACGACCCGCAGGCCGGCGGCCACCGCCTCCTTGGCGAGAGGCATGCCGACGTAGCCCAGGCCGATGACAGCCAAGTCGATTTCTGTCACAGCTGTGCCTTAGGGAGCCGGATACAACACTTCATGGTCGCAAAGGTTATCTCAAGTCCACCTAGCTCACGCCTAATGCGACCGAACCCGTCACAAGAGACAGCCCTCATGAAGGTCATCATTAGGCCAGAGACCGGTATAGAGCTTGATAAGTCTCCGCGACGCGGCTCCACGTTCGCTTCGCGGCTACTTCGGCCTTGCCCGCTTCGCCCATCGCCGCGCGCCTGTCCGGGTCCTCCCTGAGGCCCGCGATGGCCTTGGCCAACTCGGCCGGATCGCCCGCGGGGACGAGCAGTCCGGCCCCGTCGGAGGAGCCGAGCAACTCCGACAGCGCGGGCAGGTCGCTGAGCACGACGGGTTTGCCCAGGGCCATCGCCTCGACGGGTTTCAGCGGCGTGACGAGCCGGGTCACCCGCAGGTCCTCGCGCGGGCAGACGAAGACGTCGATGGCGTCCTGTGCCTGCAGCGCCTCCTCGGGACCGACCCGGCCCGGCAGGACGGCGTCCTTCAGGCCCAGCTCGGCGACCAGCGAGAGCAGGTTCTCGCGCTCGGTGCCGTCGCCCACGATGAGCACCCGTACGGGGGTGTCGTCGTCGCGCAGCAGAGCGGCGGCCCGGAGCAATGTGGCGAACCCCTCATAAGCCACGATGCTCGACACGGACCCGACCACGATCTCGTGGGGCTGGATGCCGTACGCGGTGCGGAACGAGGCCCCGTCGTAGTGGGCGGTCAGCAGCGAGTCGTCCACCGCGTTCGGCGCCAGGTGGATCTTCTCGCGCGGCACCCCCCGCTCGACGATCTCCGTGGCCATGGTCTCGGCCAGCGTGACCACGGCGTCGGCCGAGCGCATCAGGAACGCCTCACGCTCGCGCTGGAGCACGTGCCGCTCGCTGCCGACCCGGATCGGGTCGCGGGAGGCCCAGGTCTCCTCCAGGAAGCCGCGTACCTCGTAGACGAACGGCGTGCCCGTCCTGTCGCGCACGGCGTGCGCCACGGAGCCGTTGCGGTGGTCGGTGGCGGCGTGCAGGACCTGCGGCTTCAGCTCGGCGACAAGCCGGGTGACCGCCTCGGCGCCCTTGATCATCCGGCCGCGCATCTCGAACGGCACCTCGTCGTGGCCGTCGGGCATGTGCCGGTAGTAGGGGATGCCGTCGATCTCCTCGAACGCCGGCGCGTCAGCGTGGCCCTGCAGCATCGGCCAGCCCCAGCTCGTGACCACGTGCGGGTCGAGCCCGGCGGCCTGCTGGGCGGTGACGATGCGGTGGGTGCGGACGGTGTAGCCGGCCTGCGTGTACGGCAGCGCGTTCGTGACGAGGTGCAGCACCCGGCCCTCGACCCGCTCGGTGACGGCCACCTTGGGCCCGGGCGGGATCGGGTCGGGGCTGATCGCGGCCAGCTCGCCCCGGTAGTAGGCGGCCCGGCGCTTGACGAAGGGGTATTTCGCATGGGCGTCGAGCACCTCGGCGGCCTGGCTGACCCGGCCGGCGTCCCAGTGCTCCTTGGCCTCGTTCCACGGCGCCTTGATCATGCGCATGCCGAGCTTGCGCACCGCGCGCCGGGCCTGGCGGGCGGCGGGCCAGGCGAGGGTGCCCACGACCGGGCGCAGCCGGGGCGGGAGCGCGTCGGCTGCGGCCTGGGCCACCCGGACGGGGTCCGACTTGACCTTCGTCGCGACGACGCGGGTCACGATGATCGGGTGCCGGACGAAGCCCTTCAGAAGTCCCCCGACGCCGGCACGGGCGGACTTCGCGGAGACCCTGTCGGTTGAACGGGAGGAGTCTTGACGACTGGCGTCGGATGCCACGCAGGGACCGTACCATAGGCAGCGTTTTTTCCCTTCCGCTATGAAAGGCGAGGTCAATGAGGGAGAACCCCCTGGTCCTGCACGTATTGGGCGCTCGTCCCAATTTCGTGAAAGCGGCCCCGGTGGTGCGGGCACTCGACGAACTCGGCGTGCGGCAGGGCATCATCCACACTGGTCAGCACTACGACGCCCTGATGTCGGACGTCTTCTTCGCCGACCTCGGCCTGCCCGATCCGGTGGCGAATCTGGGGGTCGGCTCCGGCACCCACGCCAAGCAGACAGCGGCCCTGCTGGTCGGCCTGGAGGACGTGGTCACCGAGCAGGACCCCGACCTGGTCGTGGTCTACGGCGACGTCAACTCGACGCTGGCCGCCATCCTGGTCTGCGCCAAGCTGGGCGTCAGGACCGCGCACGTGGAGGCGGGCCTGCGCTCGTTCGACCGCGGCATGCCGGAGGAGGTCAACCGGGTCGTCACGGACGCGCTGGCCGACCTGCTGTTCGCCACCTCGCCCGAGGCCCTGGCCTACCTGGCGAACGAGGGGGTGCCCGCGGCCAAGCTGCACCTGGTCGGCAACCCCATGATCGACAGCCTGTACGCGGCGCTGCCGTCGCTGGACCCCGCCCCGGTGGTGGAGCGGCTGGCCATACCGGCTCGTTATGCCGTGGCCACCCTGCACCGCCCCGCGAACGTGGACACCCCGCAGGCCGCCAAGGAGCTGGTCGACGCGGTGCTGGAGGTCTCGCGGCAGATCCCGGTCGTGGTGCCGATCCACCCCCGCGGCAAGATACGGCTGGCCGAGGCGGGCCTGGTGGACGGAGAGACCGTCAAGGTCGTCGACCCGCTGGGCTATGTGGACTTCCTCTCACTCGTACGCGGTGCCGCGCTGGTCGTCACCGACTCCGGCGGCGTGCAGGAGGAGACCACCGTACTGGGGGTTCCCTGCCTGACCGTCCGGCCCAACACCGAGCGGCCGATCACGATCACCCACGGCACGAACCGGCTGGTCACGCCCGCCCTGCTGCCCGCCGCCGCGGAGAAGGCACTGGCCGACGGCGCGGTCACCCCGGCCGGCGAGCTGCCGGTGTTGTGGGACGGCGCGGCCGGGCCGCGGATCGCCAAGGTGATCTCCGCCTGGCTCAAGGGAGACAACCTGGCACCCGCCTCTCAGGGCAAACGCCCCGAATAACGCCCATGTCCGCCGTAATATGACTTCCGATCAGAAACCTGCGACGCGGACCTTGATCAGGCACGGCAGCGGGACGGCAGTCCAACGAGCAGGTTTCTTGGCGGCCCCTCCCAAGCGATAGGCGTATCACCATGGCCGAAACCCCCGAAGAGCCCACCTACCAGCGACTCGGCCCCGTCAACTGGCTGCCGGAGGAGCGCAAAGTCGTCGAGCGGTTCGAGGCTGAGGTGAGGGAGCTGCGGCGGCGGCTGGAGATCGCCGAGGCCAAGGCCGCGTACGCGACCTGGAAGCTGGAGGCCACGCAGGCCAAGCGGACGTTCAAGCTGGGCGAGGCGCTGGGCTCGAAGAGCCCGGGGAAGATCGTCGAGGCGGTCCGCTCGAAGGAGAAGGCCCCCAAGCCGCCCATGCCGGTCACCGAGGCGGTCGAGATCGCCAACCACCGGCCGCCGCTGGTCGAGGTGCCGCCGGTGAAGTGGCCGGGCGGCCCGGTGAACCGGCCGGACCTGAAGGTCGCGGTGATCCTGGACGACTTCTCCAGGATGGCCTTCCGCTACGAGTGGGACCAGATCGAGTTCGGGCTCAAGGACTGGCGCGAGATCTTCGCGGAGAAGCGGCCCGACCTGCTGTTCTGCGAGTCGGCGTGGCACGGGAACCAGGGCCGCTGGCGTTACCAGATGACCGGTACGAACGCCCCCAAGGAGCCCCTGCGCGACCTGGTCGCCTGGTGCCGCAGGGAGGGCATCCCGACGGTCTTCTGGAACAAGGAGGACCCGCCGAACTTCGACTTCTTCATCGACACGGCCAAGCTGTTCGATTACGTGTTCACCTGCGACGGTGACATGCTGCCGAAATATCGGCAAATATTGGGACACGACCGGGTGGACGTGCTGCAGTTCGCCGCCCAGCCCCGGGTGCACAACCCCATCCAGCAGAAGCAGGGCCGCCTGCACGACGTGGTCTTCGCCGGCATGTACTTCCGTGACAAGCACCCCGAGCGCCGCGAGCAGATGGAGACCGTGCTCGACCCGATCAGGGAGCTGGGCCTGCACATCTTCGCGCGCAACGGCGAGGTGGACGAGAAGTACGCCTGGCCGGAGAAGTACCGGCCGCACATCGTGGGCGAGCTGCCCTACGACCAGATGCTGGCCGCGTACCGAATGTACAAGGTCTTCCTCAACGTCAACTCGGTACTGGACTCGCCCACCATGTGCGCCCGGCGCGTCTTCGAGCTGTCCGCGTGCGCCACGCCCGTCGTGTCGGGGTGGTCGCGGGCGATCGAGGAGACGTTCGGGGAGCTGGTGCCCATCGCCCGCGAGCCGATCGAGTCCTACAACCAGGTGCTGCACCTGATCAACAGCCCCGAGCTGCGGGCCCGGATGGGGCACCTGGCGATGCGCGAGGTGTTCGACAAGCACCTGTTCTCGCACCGCGTGGACCAGATCCTCCAGGACCTCGGCCGGCCGGTGGAGCCCAGGTCCCGCTCGATCTCGGTGGTGCTGCCCACCAACCGCGCCGCCCAGATCGAGCACGCGATCTCCTCGGTGGCCCGCCAGATCCACCGCCCGCTGCAGCTCGTCATGGTGCTGCACGGCCTGGACATCGACCCCGTGGTGGTCGCCGACAAGGCCCGCATGGCGGGCGTCACGGACGTCGTGGTGCTGCCCGCCGACTCCTCGCTGTCGCTCGGCGCCTGCATGAACCTGGGCATCGCCGCCGCCGAGGGCGACCTGATCGCCAAGATGGACGACGACAACCTCTACGGCGACCACTACCTGTCGGACCTGGTGCGCGCGTTCGACTACTCCGACGCCGAACTGGTCGGCAAGGGCGCGCACTACGCGTACTTCGAGGGCAGCGACACCACCATGCTGCGCCTGCCCGGGCTGGAGCACCGCTACTCGTTCCTGGTGCAGGGCGGTACGTTCCTCGGCAAGGCGGACATGTTCCGCTCGTACGGCTTCCCCGATCTCACCCGGGGCGAGGACACCCACCTCGTTCGGCGGTTGAAGGAGGACTCCGTCAAGATCTACTCGGCGGACCGCTTCAACTTCGTCTACTGGCGCAGCGCCGACGCGAGCATGCACACCTGGCAGGCCGACCACATCAAGCTGACCCGCAACGCCCAGTTCTCCTTCGTCGGCCGGCCCGACGCGCACGTGCTCATCTGACGCGCGGGCCGCCTGGTGCCGCCGCCCGGCGGGCGGTCACTTGGCGACCTGGGCCAGGTTCTGGTCGGCCAGGCGGGCCAGCTCGTACAGGCCCTGCGGCTGCACCTGCTTGCCGACCACGAGCATGCTCATGATCATGGTGCCCCGCCTGATCATGACCGAGCCGATCTCCGCGTTCTGGTCGCCGCCCTTGGCGCTGGTGAGGTAGGCCCGCGACTGGTCGCCCTTGGGCGGCATGGCCAGCACCCGCGTCCTGTAGGCGACCTTGGTGCCCGCGACGTCGGCGGTGTAGTCGGCGCACTCCCGCGGCAGCGGATCGGGGAAGACGGCCGACGGCATCGACACCACCGCCTGGGTGATCGAGCCGCGGTCCGCGGCGAACGCGATCACCGCGGCGGGCGCCTTGGCGACGTCCGGCCGGTCGGCGTCGAGCTGGGCCGAGCCCGCGCACTCGGGCCGCTGCAGCTTCGCCTGGCGCACCGCCGCCAGGCCCTGCTGGGTGGACTTGAGCGAGCCGAACGCCCCCAGCTCCGGCCCGTACGCGACGCGCATGCCCTTGGGCACCGGCAGCAGCGCGGAGCGGAGCCTGGCCGTCTCGGCCGCCGACGGAGAGGGCGGGGTAGAGTGCGCCGGCGCCGAGGCGGGCTGTTCCGCCGAGCATCCGGCCATGGCCATCATGCCCAGACATATGCCAGAAATCGTCTTACGCATGGATTCTCCAATTCCACTGGCGGCATTCTTGAAAACGCTAGAGGAAGGGGCGAGCAGGGGGCCGAGTAACGTCGCTATTCGCGGGATTCAGCGGTTTTACGAGTAATTTCGCTTTCGCCGCCATTGGTGCCGTCGCCCGAGACGTGGCGGTGACCGTCACCGTCGGGCAACGCTCCGCCCAGGCCCAGGCCGGCGCCGCCGGAGGTGAGCGCCTTGGCCGGCGGCTCCGCCACGTCGGTCGAGCATGAGGTCCTCGACGGTGAGGGCGCCGATCGCAAAGCGCGAGTACCGGTGGACAGTTCGTGATCGCGGTCCGGATATTCCGGGCGCTAACTCCAAACGGGCATTCGCGGTAATAGGCCGCGCAAAAAGTTCCTCGAAGCGCTGCGCGCCCCGGCGCGACCACGGCGGCGGTTGCCGAAGATCGCGCCATGAGGCTGTGGGCGCGGATCTTCCTGACCGGGTTCGTGCTGTGGCTGGCCACCGTGATCGTCACGGCCACGACCAGGAACTCCAACTTGGTGCCGACCCTGGTGCTGCTCGGCAGCTTCCTGGTGCCCGTGACGTTCGTCGTGTGGGCGTACGGGCGGGGGCGCACGCCACGGGTCACGGTCGAGTTGCTGTTCAAGGGGTTCGTGGTGGGCGGCGTGCTGGGCGTACTGGGCGCCTCGCTGCTGGAGAGCTGGCTGATCCGGCCCTCGATCACGATGTTCCTGCTGATCGGCCTGATCGAGGAGGGCGTCAAGCTGGCCGCGCTCATGTTCGTCAGCCGGCGCATGACCTACCGCACGACGCGGGACGGCGTGGTGCTCGGCGGGACCGTCGGCTTCGGCTTCTCCAGCTTCGAGAGCGCCGGGTACGCCTTCAACTCCCTGTTCACCTCGGCGGGCCTGTCGTTGCCCGGCCTCGTCGAGACCGAGGTGCTACGCGGCATCCTGGCGCCCGTCGGGCACGGCCTGTGGACGGCGATCCTCGGCGGCGTGCTGTTCGCCAGGGGCGGGCGGATCACCACCCCCGTGGTGCTGAGCTATCTCGGCGTCTCGCTGCTGCACGCCCTGTGGGACTCGATGACCGCCATCGCCATCGCGGTGACCCTGGTGCTGTTCGGCCAGCCGTGGCAGTTCGACCTCCTGCGGATCGGCCGGGTCCCGGGCGTCACCGACTGGCAGATGCACGTGTACACGCTGTTGCACTGGGCTGGACTCATCGTGATCTCGCTGGTAGGGCTGCTGTGGCTCACGGCGCTGCTCGGCTCGGACCGCCGGGACCGGAGGATCAGGCATCAATAATCACGGTAATGAACGTGTTCCTCCCACTGCGCCGGAGCCATAAACGGTGCTAGTCTCCTATGCGATCTTCCGGAGGTTATTTACACAAGGTGTGGAAATGCCCCCGACTCGAGGTTGGGACATGCGCTCGCGAAACCGGTCAATTCGGTTCAAGATCTTCTTATTGCTGCTGCTACCCCTTCTGTCTCTTAGCGCGCTCTGGGGTTTCGTCCTCAACCTGACCATGGGCGACGCGCAGTCACTGCTCCGCGCGAACACGCTGTACCAGACTCTCGGCGTCACCTCCATCGACCTGGGACTTCAGTTGCAGGCCGAACGAGCGCGCTCCTCGGAGGTGCTCACAACGCGTGAGCTGACCGCGGTGCTCGACGGCCAGCGCGCCCGCACTGACAAGTCGGTCGACGACTTCCGGCAGGCCGTCATCGCGGCCGGGAACGCCATCAGCGACGAAGCGCGCCTCCCGCTCGGCAACCTGAACGCCGAGCTCGACCGGCTCGGCCCGATCAGGGCCGACATCGACGGCGGCCTCGGCTCCCGCCTGGACGGGCTCAACGAGTACAACCGCATCCTCGACTCGACCTTCCTGCTCTACGACCACCTGGTCGCCGTCTCCGACCTGGACATCTACCAGCAGGCGTCCTCGTTGCAGGCCGTGGGCATGGCCAGGGAGTACATCGCCAGGGAGCACTCCCTGATCCTCGGCGCGCTCACCGACAAGCGGCTCACCGAACCGGAGGTGGCGGCCTTCACCGAGTACGCGACCTCCAGGAGGTTCCTGCACGCACGCGGGCTCGCCGGGCTCGACGTGGAGCTGCGCCGGCCGTACGTGCAGGTCTTCTCCACCGAGCCGTTCCTGACCTTCGCCACCATGGAGGCGCGGATCGTCAAGACCGGGGCGCCGCCCCCGGACGCCGCCGGCTGGCACGAGACGATCGACCGGCTCACCAGCCGGCTCGACGAGCTCAACGTCGCCTCCTCCGACGCCCTGGCCGCCCGCGCCTCCCGAGCGGCCACGCGGACCATCGTGGAGATCTCCGTCGCGGGCGGCCTCGGTTTGATCGCGGTGCTCGCGTCGATCATCATCTCTGTACGCTTCGGTCGTCGCCTGGCCGCGGAGCTGGCAGGGCTGCGCACCACCGCGGTCGAGCTGTCGCGACGGCGGCTGCCCGACATCGTGGAGCGGCTGCGCAAGGGCGAGGACGTGGAAGTGGACATGCGGAAGGAGGTCGGGGCGATCAACATGAGCGGTTCAGCCGAGATCATCGACGTGGCCCGGGCCTTCGCCTCCGTGCAACGCACCGCCGTGACGGCCGCCGTCGGGCAGGCCGCGCTGCGGCGGGGGGTCGGCCAGGTCTTCCTCAACCTCGCCCGGCGCAAGCAGGGCCTGCTGCACCGCCAGCTGGCGCTGCTGGACGGCATGCAGCGCCGTACGCACGATCCGGACCGGCTGGAGGAGCTCTTCCGCCTGGACCACCTGACCACCCGCATGCGGCGGCACGCCGAGAGCCTGATGATCCTCTCCGGCTACGCGCCCGGCCGGGCCTGGCGCAGGCCGGTGCCGGTGATCGACATCGTCCGGGCCGCGGTGGCCGAGGTCGAGGACTACACCAGGGTCACCGTCGAGAACATGCCGGACGGCGCGGCCGACGGGACCGCCGCGGCCGACCTCACCCACCTCGTGGCCGAGCTGGTCGAGAACGCCACCATCTACTCGCCGCCGGCCACCCTGGTCCAGGTACGCGGCGACCTGGTGAGCAACGGCTACGCCATCGAGGTGGAGGACCGGGGGCTCGGGCTGTCGGAGGCTGAATACGCGACGTTCAACGCGCTGCTGGCCGCCCCGCCCGCGTTCGACCTGGCCGACAGCGACCGGCTGGGCCTGTTCGTGGTGGCCCGGCTGGCCGAGCGGTACGGGGTCAAGGTCATGCTGCGGCGCTCGCCCTTCGGCGGCACGACGGCCATCGTGCTCGTGCCGCGTACGGTGCTGGCCGACCCGGCGGAGCCGGCCGCGGGCGACGGCGGCGACCGGGCCGCGCTGCCCAGCCGTACGAGGAAGAAGGCGCTCGCGGTGGTCACCTCGGGCACCCACGCCGGGCTGCCCAGGCGAGTGCGCCAGGCCAATCTGGCGCCGCAGCTCCAGGACGCGCCGTCCGAGCCGGAACGGCCGGAGATCACGGCGCCCGAGCAGGCGGAGCCGGCCGAACGCTCTCCCGAAGAGGTACGCGACTTGTTCTCCGCCTTCCAGCGGGGCGCCCAACGCGCCAGAGAAGAAGCCTCTGAGGAGGGGCCATGATTAAGGGGGATGCATGAGTGTGCCGACCACCAACACCGGTGAGCTCAACTGGTTGCTGGACGACCTTGCCACCAGGGTCGCCGCGGTGCGTCAGGCGGCCATCTTGTCGACCGACGGCTTGGCGATCGGTTATTCCAAGGGCCTGTCCCGGGATGACGCCGAGCATCTGTCGGCAGTGGCGGCCGGTTTCCAGAGCCTGGCCCGGGGCACCGGACGCCATTTCGGCGGTGGGGACGTGCGCCAGACGATCGTGGAGATGGAGTCGGCGTTCCTGTTCGTCACCGCGGCGGGACAGGGCACCTGTCTCGCCGTGATCGCCGATGCGAACGTGGACGTCGGCCACATCGCCTACGAGATGGCGATGCTGGTCAAGCGGGTGGGCCAGCACATCACCACCAACCCGCGTGCCGGAAAGTCATGAGCGACAGCCCGCAGTGGTTGGATGAGGAGGCGGGACCCGTCGTCCGGCCTTATGCTCTCATTCGCGGCCGCACGCACCCCTCCGGGGACGCGTTCGACCTCGTGGCGACCGTGCGTGCCATCGGCGACCCGCCGTCTGGCGAGCTCGGCCCAGAAGAGCGACACATCCTGCGGGCGGCTCGTGGTCCGATCTCGGTGGCCGACCTGGCCGTCGAGCTCGATCTGCCCGTCGGTGTCGTCCGGGTGCTGCTCGGCGACCTGCGTGACCAAGCCCTCATCTCGGTGACGTCGCCTCCGGCAGTAGGGGCGCGGTCGAATGAGCGCATTCTCAAGGAAGTGATCAATGGACTCCGTGCTCTCTGAGGACCCCGTCGCGCTGAAGATTCTCATCGCCGGGGGGTTCGGTGTCGGCAAGACCACACTGGTCGGGGCGGTCAGCGAGATCAAGCCGCTGCGCACGGAGGAGGTGCTCTCCGACCGCGGGATCGGCATCGACGACCTGGACGGGGTGGAGGGCAAGAACACCACGACCGTGGCGATGGACTTCGGGCGCATCACCATCCGCGAGGGGCTGGTCGTCTACCTGTTCGGCACCCCGGGGCAGGAACGCTTCTGGTTCATGTGGGACGAGCTGTCCTACGGCGCGCTGGGCGCGGTGGTGATCGCCGACACCCGGCGGCTGACCGACTGCTTCCCGTCCGTGGACTACTTCGAGCAGCGCGGAACGCCGTTCGTGGTGGCGGTCAACTGCTTCGACGGTGCCGCCCGGCACAGCATCGACGACGTGCGCATCGCGCTGGACCTCGACGACGACGTGCCGGTGCTGCTGTGCGACGTGCGCCGGCGCGCCTCGGCCAAGGAGGTCATGATCGCGCTGGTCGAGCACTCCTTGAGGACGCTCGCCTCGGCCAACTAGCGCCGGGGGGCCGCTCGGCTCGGAGAAGGACGCGCGGACCCCGGCCCCGGTCGAACCCGGGGCCGCTCAGAGGGCCCTGAGGCCGTTGATCACTTCTTCGAGCAGGCTCTCCGTCGCCGCGGTGGCCTTGTCGCGCGGCGGGCGCACCGTGATCAGCCCGTACCCGAGCAGGTCCCCCAGCAGCACCCGGACCACGCCGACCGGCAGGCCCAGCTCCGAGGCGATCTCGGCGACGGGCCTGTTCTGCCCCGCCAGGCAGGCCAGCAGCCGCCGGTGCTGCACGCCCAGATCGGCGCCGGCGGGGGCGGGCGACCGCGTCGAGGCGATGATCGCCAGCAGGTCGAGGGACGACGAGGACGCGGGTCTGGTGCGCCCGCGGGTGACCGCGTACGGTCGCACGACGGGGCCCGCCTCCTCGTCTATCCACTCGTGCTCGCTGCTCACGATTCGGCTCCCCCATCCTGGTCGTTGTCCTGCCGGCCGCGCTGCCAGCCGGCCTGGAGCGAGGAGAGCAGCGTCCTGGCCTCCTCGGGCGAACGATCCCCGGCCGGCGGCGCGGCGGACGGCGCCTGCTTGAGCCGCTGCGGCAGGCCCGTCTGGCGGTCCCGCTGCTGCAGCCCCTGCCGGCGGTCGCGGTGCGGCAGGCCCGGCTGCCGGTCCCGCTCCGGCAGGTCCGCCTGCCGGTCGCGGTGGGGCAGCCCCGCCGGGTCCTGCTGCGGCAACGCGGTGGTGCCGCCACGCTTGCTGGTACGGACCCGGCGCGGCAGCTCGCCAGGCCCCGTTGGCTCCGATCTGATGACGGACACGGAGACCGACTCGAACTCCAGCGGTTGCACCGGGGCCGGCATGGGCTCGACCAGCGTGCCGGGCACGAGCACGATGGCGGTGGTGCCCCCGTACGGGGAGGGTTTGACCGTCACCTTGATGCCGTGCCGGGAGGCGAGCATGCCGACCACCGCGAACCCCAGCCGCTCGGTCTGCGCCGGATCGAAGTCCGGCGGGCTGGCCAGGCGTTCGTTGATGGCCCGGCGGGTGCCCTCGTCCATGCCGAGGCCGCGGTCCTCGATCTCGACGGCGAAGCCCCTGCCGACCATCTCGCCGCGCACGGAGACCTCGTTGCCGGGCGAGGAGAAGGAGGCCGCGTTCTCGATCAGCTCGGCGAACAGGTGCATGAGGTCGGCCACCGCGCCGCCCGAGACCCCGACCTCGGGCATCGGGTAGACGCGTACCCGGGTGTACTCCTCGACCTGCGCCGCCGCGCCGCTGAGCACGTCCTCCATCGGGATGACGCCGCGCCACCTGCGGCCCGCGGAGCCGCCGGAGAGCAGCACCAGGCCCTCCGCGTGGCGGCGCATGCGGGTGGTGAGGTGGTCGAGCTTGAACAGGCGCTCCAGGGCCTCCGGGTCCTCCGTCTGGCTCTGCATCTCGTCCAGCATCCTGAGCTGGCGCTGCAGCAGCGACTGGCTGCGCCGGGCCAGGTTGCGCAGCGCCTCGGACACGCCCTCGCGGAGCCTCGCCTGCTCGACGGCGGCGTCCACGGCCGTGCGCTGGACGCTGTCGAACGCCGCCGCGAGGTCGCTGACCTCGCTGGTGGCGTGCTCGGCGACCCGGATGGACGGCACCTCGGTCCCGATGTCCACCGGCTCGCCCTGGCGCAGCTTCGTCACGACGTCGGGCAGCCTGATCTCGGCCAGGTCCAGCGCGCTGAGGCGCAGGGCCGCCAGCTCGCGGGTGATCCGGCGGCCGACCCGGATGGAGATGAACACGGAGAAGACGACCGCGATGAGCCCGATCGCGCCCGCGACGCCGGCCTGGAGGAGCACGGCCATGCCGGCGGGCTCCATCCGGGCCCGCAGTCCCTCGCCGGTGCCCCTGACGGCCTGGGTGAACTCCCGCTCGACCTGGTCGGCGATGCCCCGCCAGAGCTCGACGTCCACCGGCTGGCCCGCGACGTAGCCCTCCAGCAGGTTCTCCATGGTGATGTACCGGCTGGAGTAGTACAGCTTCTCGAACGGGGCCCGCAGCTCGGTGTCGAGGTTGGCCAGCGCCTTGGGGAACAGGTACGTCCTGGTGCCGTCGATGCCCGCCAGCAGGTGCACGTCCTGCATGCTCGCCTTGCCGTTCGAGGCCACGAGCAGGGCGTGCTCGCGGTTGAGCAGCTCGCGCACCTCGTCGGCGGAGATCAGGCCCTGCGCCTGGAGCGCCAGCTCCAGGTCGGTGCTGACCGTCAGCCGGGAGTAGAGCAGGTGGACCTCGTCGGAGATCTTCGCGTACTCGGTGACGAGGCCGTTGGCCCTGATCAGGCGACCGTCCACCTTGCGCCGGACGTCCGGCAGCCGGTCGATCACCCCGAACAGGGTCTGGAGCTGGTTCCGCATGTCCTGCGTGAGGGCCGACTGGGTGTCCTCGGACATCGCCTGCCGGCGCAGCCGCGTGATGCCGGCGTCCACCCCGGCCCGCGCCCGCGAGAGCGCGTCAGCCCTGCGCCCGGTGCCCGCGAGCCGCTCGGCGGAGGCCAGGCGCTCGGCCTGGAGGTTGGAGACCAGGTTGTCCGCGGGAGCGATGACGTTCTCCCAGATGGTCTCTACCTTGAGCAGGTTGAGGGCCTCTCCCGACGTGGTGCTCGCGGCGAAACCCCAGAGCGCGACCAGGGAGACCAACGGGATGATGAGCAGCGTCGAGATCTTGAATCTGATGGATCTGCCCGATGCCATGACACCTGCTCCCGGATAGAAGATCGCGGGAGAGAATAGCACCGAAACGGGTGCGTTTAAGATCGACTAGCGATAAATCTGTGGTATGTCGGCAAATTGACAGACTTGACCCCGGCCGGTAGCCACGCCAGCCGCACCAGCCATCCGGCGAGGACGACCAGCAGCGCCACCTCGGCGCCCAGCAACAGCCACTCGACCAGCCCGATCATCACCCCGCCACCCGGCAGCGCCACGTACGTCAGCGCCAGCAACCCGAACCCGCCCGCCAGCGCCACCCACTCCACGGCCCGTGCCACGGGCTTCCAGCGGGCGTCGGAGGCCAGCCTGGGGACCAGCAGCGCGCCCACGGCCGGGAGGCTCACGAAGGCCGCCATGGACACGAACTGGTGGACCTGGGCCGCCGGCTCGAAGTCCCCGCCGAGAGGGAGGGCCGGGATGAGCGCCGCCACCACCAGCGCTCCCGACCAGACCAGCAGCAGCCTCTCAGGCAGGCCCCTGACGGGGGCGCCCGCCGACCGCAACCCCGCCAGCAACGCCAGGGAGCCTATGCCGAGCAGCGCCATCGCGGCCGCCACGACGCCGCCGCGCTCGGAGACGGCGTATTCGCTCACGCTCACGCTCACGTTGACGAGGTCGACGTGGGCACCGGCGCCCAACTGGTCGATCAGGGTGAGGATCACCGAGAACGCGATCGACCCGAGGGCCAGCAGGGAGGTCAAGCGGGGCAACATGCCTGCCACTCTTCCGTTTCACCGGGTCGTCTAACATCCGGCACCATCCCTGACCCGACCCTGAGGTTCCCCCTGGTTCTCTTCATTTACGCGCGACCGGTCGTCGATCTCGCTGGGGCCCTGCCGCCCCCACGACCCACAGGCTGCGGGAGTGACCGGCTCGGCGAAGACGGCGGTGCCCGGGCGCCGTCGCGGCGGGGTGGCGGGGATGTCGGTAAGCGTCTCCCTGGAATGCGAGCAACGCAGGACGGTGGGTGGAGCCCACCGTGCTCTGCCGTACAGGATGGTTGGGTTTTTAGTC
This sequence comes from Nonomuraea jiangxiensis, assembly GCF_900099965.1. Taxonomy (GTDB): domain Bacteria; phylum Actinomycetota; class Actinomycetes; order Streptosporangiales; family Streptosporangiaceae; genus Nonomuraea; species Nonomuraea jiangxiensis. Next base: position 126,338 of record NZ_FNDJ01000022.1, read on the forward strand.
GAGAATGTGGTCGGTGGCGCGGGCGTAGCGGGTGCGGATGGCGGGGACGGCCTCGGCCTCGTAGGTCACCGTGTCCTCCGCCTCCCACTCCGGGGTGGCGAGGAGGCCGGCGGCCTGGTGGGCGGCGCCGTTGGCGACGTATTCCGCCGGCGGCGGGACCGTGATCGGGACCCCGAAGATCGTGGGGGCGATGCGGCGGACCGCCTCCGAGCGGGCCGCGCCGCCGATCAGCAGCACCCGCTCCGGCCGCATGCTCATCGCGTCCAGGGCGTCGGCCAGGCCGCACAGCATGCCCTCGATGGCCGCCCTGGCCAGGTGGGCCGGGGTCGCGGTGGCGAGGCTGAGCCCGTGGATCGAGCCGGTCGCGGTCGGGCGGTTCGGGGTGCGCTCGCCCTCCAGGTAGGGCACCAGCGTCAGCCCGCCCGCCCCCGGCGGCGCCTGCAGCGCGAGGTCGCTCAGCTCGTCGAGCCCCACCCCGGCGATGCGGGCGGCGGCGTCCATGACGCGGGCGGCGTTGAGCGTGGCCACCAGCGGCAGGAACCGCCCGGTCGCGTCGGCGAAACCGGCGACCGTGCCCGTGGGGTCGGCGCTGGGCGACTCGGTGACCGCGAACACGGTGCCGGACGTGCCCAGCGACACCACGACGTCGCCCGGCCGGGCACCCACCCCGAGCGCGGCGGCCATGTTGTCCCCCGTGCCCGGCGCGATCAGCACCGGTCCTGCGCCCCCGGTGGCCGCGCCCACCTCGTCCACCGGTCCCAGCACCCGGGGCAGCAGCGGGATCGAGCCGAAGGCGGCCTTGAGGAGGTCGGTGCGGTAGGCGCCGGTGGCCGGGGACCAGTAGCCGGTGCCGGAGGCGTCGCCGCGGTCGGTGGTGAGGTGGTCGAGGGGCGGCGGCGGGGCGTCCGCCCAGGACGGGATGTCGAGGGTTCCGGTGCGCAGCGCGCCCGCCAGGCGCCAGGTGAGCCAGTCGTGGGGCAGGCACACGGCGGCCGTGCGCCGCGCGTTGTCCGGCTCGTTCTCGGCCAGCCAGCGCAGCTTCGTCACCGTGAACGACGCCACGGGCACCAGGCCGACCGCGTCGGCCCACGCCTGCGCCCCGCCCAGCTCGGTCACCAGGTCGCGGGCGGCGCTGGCGGAGCGGGTGTCGTTCCACAGCAGGGCCTCGCGTACGACGGCGCCGGACTCGTCCAGGCAGACCATGCCGTGCTGCTGGCCGGCCACGCTGATGGCCGCCACGTCGTCGAGCCCGCCGGCCTCTTCGAGGGCCCGCAGGAGAGCGGCCCACCAGTGCGACGGGTGGACCTCGGTGCCGTCGGGATGCGGGGCACGGCCCTGGCGCACCAGGGCGCCCGTCGTCGCGTCCCGAATGACGACCTTGCAACTCTGGGTCGACGAATCGACCCCGGCGACCAGCGTCACCCGCGAACTCCTAACACGTGCTCCAGCGCCAGCTGGTTGAGATGGGTGAAATGGTAACCGCGGGCGGCGGCCGCGTCGGCGTCGAAATCGTCGTCCGCCAGGTCGGCCAGGGTCTCGCCGCGGTTGAGGGTGGGCAGCCCGAGTTCGTCGACGCGGGCGGCCCGGAGTGCCTCCCGCACTTCCGGATCAGCTCTGAAATTTCGGGCTTTATCGCGAAGTATCAGGTATGTCCGCATGTTGGCCGCGGCCGACACCCACACGTCGTCGCGGTCCTCCGTACGCAGCGGCTTGTAGTCGAAGTGCCGCGGCCCGTCGTAGCCGCCGTGCTCCAGCAGGTCCACCAGGAAGAAGGCGCTCATCACGTCGCCGTGGCCGAAGACCAGGTCCTGGTCGAAGCGGGGCCCGTGCTGGCCGTTGAGGTCGATGTGGAACAGCTTGCCGTGCCAGAGCGCCTGCGCGATCCCGTGCACGAAGTTGAGCCCGGCCATCTGCTCGTGGCCGACCTCGGGGTTGAGGCCCACCATCTCGGGGTGCTCCAGCTCGCCGATCAAGGCCAGGGCGTGCCCGATCGTCGGCAGCAGGATGTCGCCGCGCGGCTCGTTGGGCTTGGGCTCGATGGCGAAGCGGATGCCGTAGCCGCGCTCGCGCACGTAGTCGCAGAGCAGGTCGATGGCCTCCTTGTAGCGGGCGAGCGCCGCGCGTACGTCCTTGGCCGCGTCGGACTCGGCCCCCTCCCGGCCGCCCCAGAAGACGTAGGTGGTGGCGCCCAGCGAGGCGGCCAGGTCGAGGTTGCGCGTGACCTTGCGCAGTGCGTGCCGCCGCACGTCGCGGTCGTTGCTGGTGAAGGCCCCGTCGCGGAAGACGGGGTGGGTGAACAGGTTGGTGGTGGCCATGGGCACTTTCAGCCCGGTTTCAGCAAGCGCTTTCCTGAACGCCGCGACAGCCCGGTCACGATCGGGCTCGACCGCCAGCAGATCGTCGTCATGGAAGGTGACACCGTAGGCCCCCAGCTCGGCCAGCCGGTGCACGCTCTCCACCGGGTCGAGCGGCGCCCGCGTGGCGTCCCCGAACGGATCGCGCGCCTGCCAGCCGACCGTCCACAGACCGAAGGTGAATCGATCGTCAGGGGTTGGCTCGTACATGGTTCGATGCTCCCCTGGCGATCAGTTGTTCACAAGCCCGAAGGATCACGCCCCACGCTGATCTCTTCCGCGATCTTGCGGATCTCCGCCGCCTCAAGCCCGGGAGCCTTGGGCAGCTGACGCATCAGCGCGTCCATCACCACCGGCACGGGCTGGCCTGCGAAGCGGCCCGCGATCCCGTGAACCGTCCTGAACAGTGCCTCTTCGGTGTCGTGCATCGCCTCTCCTCGTCCGGGTACCGGGAGAACGCTACGGCCTCCGCCCGACAGTTCGTGCCACCTCCGCCCGCGTGTTCGTGACGGTGACACGAATCCCTCGTGGCCGCCGTCCCATCCAGCCAGCCGGTCCCTCCCTCGATTTAGTTGAAGGCTCATATACTCGAACGGGACTACGTCGAAGGGGGTACGCCATGCCCGTCCAGCGGCTCAACCACGCGGTGCTTTACGTCCGCGACGTGGAACGCAGCGTCGCTTTCTACCGTGAGGCCCTCGGCTTCGAGATCGTGATGGGTATGCGGGGCGCCGCCTTCCTCCAGGCTCCCGGCTCCACCAACGACCACGACCTGGGGCTGTTCGAGATCGGCCCGGCCGCGACCGCCTCGCCCGCCGGGCGCACCTCCGTCGGCCTCTATCACCTGGCGTGGGAGGTCGACACCCTGGAGGAGCTGGAGCGGGTCGCGGCCAAGCTGGTCGAGCTGGACGCCCTGGTCGGCTCCTCCGACCACGGCACCACCAAGGCGCTCTACGCGCGGGACCCGGACGGGCTGGAGTTCGAGGTGTCGTGGCTGGTGCCGGCCTCGCTGCTGACCGAGGAGATCCTGGCCGCCCGGTCCAGCATCCGCCCGCTCGACCTGCCCGCCGACAAGCAGCGCTACGGCGCCCAGACCCGCGGCGGCGTCGGCGTGTCCATACCGGTCTGAAGGTATGAAGGTACGGTGGGAAGTGTTCGGCTCCGACGGAGACGTCAAACGGAAAGCCCTCCCACGGAAATCCTTCATGGAGAGCGGTCATGCCAAGCGATCCTGATCATGTGCTCGACGCCATCGACGGTGTCGTCGACGAGTGGGAGACGTTGAGCGCCGACGCCATGCGCTGGGCGCCTCCCGAGAGCAAGAGTCCCGACCTCGTGTCCGAGGTGACCGAGATCTTCACTCCGCTGGTCAACGCGTTCTCTCAGGCGCTGCGCCCGGTGGGCGACGCGTTCGAGCGCGTCCTGCACGCGTTCGACGATGACGACGACGGCCCCGTCCGCCCGGCCTGATCCCGGCACCTGATCGGGCCGCCTGCCCCGCCTCAAGCCCGACCCCTGGGCCTCGCGTTCAGGTGGCGCGCCTGCGCCGGGTCCGCCGTGGATAGGCCTTGGCCGTCTCGGCCAGGCGCGCGGCGTGCTCGGCCTGCTTGCGCCAGTGCCCGTAGGCCTCGCCACGCTGGGCCAGCCGGTCGAGCTCGCTCATGGTCGACAGCGGGATGAACGCCGGCTCGGCGTCCCGCCACGGCGTGCCCGGCAGCGGCATGAACGTGTGCGTGTGGATGCGGGCTCCGAGCTCCGTGAGATCGGCGGCGAGCCGCAGCGACTCCGCCTGGTCCTGCTCGGACTCCCCCGGCATGCCGAAGATGAAGTCGACATTGGGCCGGAAACCGTGCTCGACCGCGATCCTGACGGCATCGCGTACGGGCGAGGTGTCGTGCCCGCGCCCCGAGGCGGCCAGCATCCGGTCGGAGCCCGACTGGGCGCCGATGATCAGGTTGTCGTTGGCCACATAGCGCTTGAGCAGGCGCATGGCCTCGGGGGTGACGTGCTCCGGGCGCACTTCCGAGGGGAAGCTGCCGAAGAACACCCGGCCGTGCGCCGGCAGCTCCTCCTTGACCCCGGCCAGCAGCTCCTCCACCGCGCCGAGGTCGGGATCGGGCCCGGCCGAGCCGTACGAGAGCGAGGTCGGGGTGATGAACCGGACGTCGCGCAGGCCCTTGGCGACCATGCCACGAACGTGCTCGCGCACGCTGGCGACCGAGCGGTGGCGGAACTGCCCGCCGAACATGAACGGCGTCTGGCAGAACCGGCACGTGTAGCGGCAGCCCCGGGTGATCTCGATCGGCCCCTTCCTGTCCGAGAAGGACGGGAAGGTGTCGAGCGGCAGCTGCGGCGCCGGCCTGGTGCGCAGCGCCACGCCGTCGGCGTCCTTGACCGCCAGCCCGGGGACGGAGGTGAGCGGCTCGTCCTCCTGGAGCGCCCGGACCAGGGAGATGATCGTGGACTCCCCCTCGCCGATCGCCGCGAGGTCCCAGCCGGCGTCGATCACCTGCTGCGGCTCGGCGGTGGCGTGCACGCCGCCCGCGATGTGCAGCCCCCGCCCGCCGCTGAGCGACCTGACCACGGCCAGCTCGGCGGCCATGGCCTCGGCGTCGGGCGAGTAGAACGACCACAGCACGACAATCCGGTCGGCGTCACTGGCCGCGATGTGCCCGGCGGTCTCCTCGGGCGTCGTGCCGTAGCGCAGCTCGTGCTCCACCCCCGAGCTCTCCAGGGCGGCGAGCACCGCGTGCACGCCGTACGTCACCGCCTTGCGGTATCGGACCACCACACTCACTGCCAGCGCCACGTCCCGCAGCGTAACTCAGCCGAGCCTGATGGGGCGCAACGCCCCGGTGAGCTTGGCCAGCTCGGCGAGCATGTCGTCGGCGGCCGAGTTCATCACGTCGTTGGGGCGCAGGGTGCCGTCATCGTTCCTGAACTGGGCCAGGAACGGGATGATCACCCCCTCCAGCACCGGGACCATCTTCAGGGAGGCGGTCACCTGGCGCAGGCCGTTCACGGCGCGGGTGCCGCCGGAGACGCCTCCGTAGCTGACGAACCCGACCGGCTTGTGGTGCCACTCGTGGTGCAGGTAGTCCAGGGCGTTCTTCAGCACGGCGGTGAAGCTGTGGTTGTACTCGGGGGTCACGAACACGAAGGCGTCGCCACGGTCGACGGTGGCGCTCCACTCCTTGGTGTGCGCGTTGACGTACTGCTTGAGCCGGGGGTGGTGCGGCTCGTCCAGGAACGGCAGCGCGACCTCGGCCAGGTCGATCAGCTCCACGTCGAACTCTTCCGAGTCCACGGCCCTGCCGTGGATCCACTCGGCGACACTGCGCCCCGCCCGGCCTGGGCGGGTGCTGGCGACGATGATCTGCAAGACGGGCTTGCCCATGACTGCTCCAAAGGGGGCTCGTAGGTGAGTTGCTCAACATTATTGAGCAACTAAACATTTCTTAGCAAATGCTAGGATCACCCCGTGAGCCTCACTTCCGTCTGCGTGCGCTTCCACACCGCCCTTGAGCTCATCGGCGCCCGGTGGTCCGGAGCGGTGATCCACATGATCTTCAAGGGCGCCCACCGCTACGCCGACCTCAAGGCCGCCATCCCCGGCATCAACGACACGATGCTGGCCCGGCGCCTGCGCGAGCTGGAGGCCGCCGGCCTCGTCGAGCGGCGCGTGCTGGCCACCTCACCGGTGCGGGTGGAATACCACCTGACCGAGATGGGCCGGGAGCTGCGCCCGGTCCTGGACGAGCTGGTGACCTGGGCGCACAAGTGGATCCCGCTGCCCGAGGCGAGGTCCGCCTAGGCACCGGCCCGCGATCCCATGACCGGCCTGGGCACGTTGCTGCGCCACGTACACGAGCTGATGGACGGCGCCATCAGCGACCACTACGCGGACCTCGGCCTGCCCGAATACCGCCCCCGCTTCTCCCCCGTAGTCCGCACGCTCGTGTCGCAGGGCCCGATGGCCATCCGCGACCTCGCCACGGCGATCGGCGTGACGCACTCGGCGGCCAGCCAGACGGTGGTGGAGATGCGGCGCTGCGACCTGGTCACCCTGGAGAAGGGCGCGGACGCCCGGCAGCGCATCGTCCACCTCACCCCGAAGGCCCAGGCCACGCTGCCCGAGATCGAGGCCGAGTGGGCGGCGACGGAGCGGGCGGTGCGCGAGCTGGACGCGGAGCTGCCGGTGCCGCTGGCCGAGGTGCTCAGGGCCACCGTGGAGGCCCTGGAACGCCGTCCGTTCCGAGATCGCATCGAGGCCGCGCGGGCAGGCTAGACTGCCGGACATGACCTGGCGACATTGATGACTTACCACGGGCCGGCGCGAGGCGCGCGGGCCTCCGAGAGCGGCAAGCACTCGGAGTCCCCGTTCGTCCTCCCGGAAGGCCTCATATGCTTGTCGCGAAGCTGTACGCTTACGCGTTCCTGAGCGATTTCATCCTTATCTATCCGATCTATGCCCTGCTGTTCGACGACGCGGGGCTATCGGTCGCGGAGACCTCCTCCCTGTTCGTCATCTGGTCGGTGACGGGCATGGTGCTGGAGATCCCCTCCGGCGCCTGGGCCGACGCGGTGTCCCGGCGTCTGCTCCTCTGCCTGGGCCCGTTGCTGGCCGGCCTGGGCTACGCGCTGTGGATCCTCTACCCGTCCTACTGGGTGTTCGCCCTGGGCTTCGTGCTCTGGGGAGCCCAGGGGGCACTGGTCTCCGGCGCCTACGAGGCCCTGGCCTACGAGGAGCTGGAGCGGCGTGGCGAGAAGGACCGCTACGTCGTCGTCATGGGCCGGGCCACCTCCATCGGCCTCGTCGGCAGCGCGGCGGCGATCGGCCTGGCGGTGCCGGTGTTCGCGGGCGGCGGCTACCTCGCCGTGGGCGCGGCCAGCGTAGTGGTCTGCGTGCTGTGCGCGGCCACCGCGCTGACGCTGCCCGAGCACAGGACGCGCGGCGGCGACGCGGACGACGGCCGTTACTGGGCGACGCTGCGGGCCGGGATCGAGGAGGCCCGCGGTGACCGGGGCGTGCTGCACGCGGTTCTGCTGCTCGCCTTCGTGACGGCGATCTGGGGGGCACTGGAGGAATACGTGCCCTTCCTCGCGGCGGAGTCGGGCGTGGCCAAGACGGCCGTCCCGGCGGTGATCCTCCTGGTGTGGGTCGGCGCCACGGCGGGCGGCCTGCTGTCCGGGCTCGCGGCCCGCCTCACCTCCCGCCGGTACGCCCTGATGCTCGCGCTGGCGGCGCCGGCCATGGCCGTGGGGGCGCTCATCGGGCACCCGGCCGGGTTCGTGCTGATCGCCGTGGCCTTCGGGGCGTTCCAGCTCGCCGGGGTGGTGGCCGACGCCCGGCTCCAGGAACGCATCACCGGTGAGGCCAGGGCCACCGTCACGTCCGTCGCCGGGCTGGGCGAGAACCTGGTCACGGTCGCCGTGTACGGGACCTACGGGGCGCTGTCGCCGTACCTGTCGCACGGCACGACGTTCGCGCTGCTGCTCCTGCCGTACGTGCTGATCGCCCTGCTCACGGCCCGTCGCGGCCCCGCCAGGCCGGCCTCGCTGCTGGATCAGTAACGAGAGGAATCCGCTTGGGCAGCGGCGGCGGCCCAGGGGTCTCCTCCTCCTCGGGGGGAGGGGGAGGCCCCGGCCTGGATTTCCGCCAACGCGAGGGGAAGACCGAGGCGGCCAGCAGCACGCAGCCGATGACCAGCGACCAGGTGTGGACCAGGGCCGAATAGCGGGCCAGATATTCGGTCGGCACCAGGTCGTACCACAACCGCTCGTCACCGCCCAGGGCCGTGCGCGCCAGCGCCGCCCCCGCCAGCCCGGCGAAGGCCAGGCCCGGCAGCAACGAGGTGAGCGGCGACACCCTGGACCCCGCCAGCACGCCGACCAGGATCGCCACACCGGCGACCGCGGCGATGGAGTTGTACAGGAAACCTGCTGCGATCAACAGCGTGGCCAGCACCCCGCCGACGGCGCCGAGCGTATGACGGACACCATTACCCACGGCGAACACCTCCAGTCACGGCGAACCCTACTCAACCCTCCGCATCCCCGCCTTTAAGGCGCAAACTTCCAATTCAGGTCTTAGCCCGGAATATGGCCATAACACCGAAATAGGGTCTCTTTGGCATCTAAGCAGGATTCATAGCAGCCGTTAACTTGACAGCACCCCCCACCCGAGGAGTGCGCATGTTGAGTAAACGTTGTGCGGTGGTAGTCGGCGTCATCCTCGCCGGCTCCCTGGCCACCCCTCTCAGCTCCGCGGCAGCTGACCCGGCACCTCAGGCGGCCACCCCGACCGCCCCTCCTGCCATGATCGACGCGCTCGAACGCGATCTCGGTCTCTCCGAGGCGCAGGTCGTCACCCGACTCGCCAACGAGGAACGCGCCGCGTCCGTCGAGTCGAGCCTCACCAGCAAGTTAGGCGCCTCGTTCGGCGGAGCCTGGCTGAACGCCGACGCCTCCAAGCTCATGGTCGCCACGACGGATGCGGGCGCCACGGCCGACATCCAGGCCCAGGGCGCGCAGCCGGTGCTCGTCCCGCGTTCGATGGCCCAGCTCAACACGGTCATGCAGCAGCTCGACCAGGCCCCCAAGCAGGCCAAGGCCGGCGCGTCCCTGTGGTACGTCGACGTCACCACCAACACCGTCTCCGTCCAGGCACCCACGGTCGAGGCCGCCCAGGCCCTCGCCGCGGCCGCGGGCGTGGACAAGAGCGCGGTGACGGTGTCGGCGACCGCCGAGAAGCCGACGCCGTTCATCAACATCATCGGTGGTGCCGCGTACTACATCGGCAGCAGCCGGTGCAGCATCGGCTTCTCCGTGAGGAGGGGCACCACCCCCGGCTTCGTCACCGCGGGCCACTGCGGCCGGGCCGGCTCCACGACCTCCCAGCCGACGGGCACCTTCCAGGGCTCGTCCTTCCCCGGCAACGACTACGCGTGGGTCGCCGCTCCCGGCAACACCGTCACGCCGTACGTACGCGGCTCGGGTGGCGCGAACGTGACCGTCCGCGGCTCCACGCAGGCCTCCGTCGGCTCGTCCATCTGCCGCTCCGGCTCGACCACCGGCTGGCGCTGCGGCACCATCCAGCAGCACAACGCCAGCGTCACGTACCCGCAGGGCACGGTCAGCGGCCTGACCCGCACCAGCGCGTGCGCGCAGCCCGGTGACTCCGGCGGCTCGTTCATCTCGGGCTCGCAGGCCCAGGGCATGACGTCCGGCGGCTCCGGCAACTGCAGCGTCGGTGGCACGACGTACCACCAGCCGGTCAACGAGGCACTGAGCGTTTACGGGCTCACACTCGTAACCGGCTGACCGAAACCCGCGCGGCGTGTCCACCGGCCGGACGCGCTGCGCGGGCCTTCCCCGATCGCGGCGGCGGGAGCGACAGGCCCGCCGGCCGGCCGGCCCCCCATCCCCGGGCGATGAGTTTTCGCCGCCCGGGGAGTCTGTCGTTCTGAACAGCCTCATCCAGGCACTTTCCGACGACAGAGGAGCTCGCCATGCAGCGACCCGTCCTGGGCAGCCTGCTGCTGTCCAGCACCGACCCCGAGCGTCTGCGCACCTGGTACACCACCGCGCTCGACCCGGCCGAGAACACCGACGTGGCCCAGTACGGGGTGCTCAAGTTCGGTGACTTCAACCTGTTCATCGACACGCGGGCGGACGTGGCCGACAAGAACCCCGAACCCGGCAGGGTGATCCTGAACTTCGAGGTGGCCGACGCGCGGGCCGTAGCGGCCCGCATGGAGAGCGCGGGCGTATCGTGGCTGGCCGAGCTGGAGGACCGCGACGGCAACCTGTTCGCCACCGCGATCGACCCGGACGGCAACTACGTACAGATCATCCAGTTCGCCCGAGCTGATCAAGCGGCCGAGTGAGCCCGGGGAGGCGACCATGTTCGAGCAGACGAAGGCATTCAGCGGCTTCTCGGTGAACGACATCGCGGCCGCGAAACGGTTCTACGGCCAGACGCTGGGACTGCGCGTCTCGGAGGAGCACGGGCTGCTGACGCTGCACGTGGCGGGCGGGACCGACATCCTGGTCTACCCGAAGGACGACCACACGCCGGCCACGTACACGATGCTCAACTTCCCCGTGGACGACATCGAGAAGGCCGTGGACGAGCTGGTGGAGCGCGGGGTGCGTTTCGAGCGCTACGACGGCCTCGATGCGGACGAGCGGGGCATCTTCCGCGGCGGCGGCCCACTGATCGCCTGGTTCACGGACCCGGCGGGCAACGTCCTGTCCGTCCTACAGGACCAGTAGCCCGCGCCGAGAGCCTCCCCGCGCGTCCACCCTTGTCTGGCCCGGCCGGCCCGCCATGGCGCAGGCCGGCCGGCCAGCGCGGGAGTGGCGCCTCTCCACCGCCCGCCGTGCGTAGCTCAGCAGGCATTCGGGCTCTCATACACGAAGATCGGCTAGTCACCCCGTCTCCGGCTCTCCGCACCAAGGCCGGTCGCGGGATTCGCCGCCGGCTCAAGTGCGCGTGCGGACGGCCATGATGCGGTTGCCGCCGGACGGGGAGCGTTTGTTCAGAGCGGCACCGCTTTCCGGCTCCGGATGGACGGCGGTCCTCGGGGCCGCGGCGGTCAGGGCCGCAGTGCTCGGGGCCGCGGTGCTCGGGGCCGCGGCGGTCCGGGGGCGTTGGCGCTGAGCCACCACCAGGGCAGCCAGTACGACCACCGCACCCACCACCTGAGCCGCCGTGAGCTCCTGACCGAGCACCAGCCAGCCGAGCGCGGTGGCGACCACCGGGCTGAGCAGGCCGAGGAAGGTCACCTTGGTCGCCGGCAGCGCCCGCAGGCCACGGAACCACAGGGTGTAGGCGAGGGCCGCGCCGACGAGGGTCAGGTAGGCGTACCCGGCGAGGTTGGCGGGCGTCAGGGTGGCCGGCGGCGCGCCTTCGACGAGGGCGGCCACGGGGAGCAGCAGCAGGCCCCCGGCGACGAGCTGCCAGCCGGTGGTGGCCAGCAGCGGGGCGGGCGACTGCCAGCGCTCGCTCAGCACCACGCCCGCGGCCATCACCGCCGCGCCGCCGAGTGCCGCCGCCACGCCCAGTACGTCGAGCCGAGCGTCGGCCCGCAGCACGAGCAGGCTGACCCCGGCCACGCCCGCTGCGGCGGCCAGCGTGGTACGCCAGGTCAGGCGCTCGCCCAGGAGCCCGGCCGACAGCAACGCGACCAGCAGTGGCTGCACCGCGCCGACCGTGGCGGCCACCCCGCCAGGCAGCCGGTACGCCCCCACGAACAACAACGCGAAGAACGCCCCGATGTTCAGCGCGCCGAGCACGAATGCCCGCCACCACCAGATCCCGCGCGGCAGCACGCGGGTGATGGCGACGAGCAGCAGTCCGGCGGGCAGGGCCCGGATCACGGCGGCCAGCAGGGGCCGGTCCGGGGGAAGGAACTCGGTGGTGACGAGGTAGGTGGTGCCCCAGATCATCGGGGTCAGGGAGGTCAGGAGCAGGAGGCCCATGTTTTTCCTTAGCACTAAGGCAAAGTATCTCAGCGCTAAGGTAGTTGGCCAGAGGAATTACCTCACTGCTAAGACATTTTCTGTAGGCTGGGCGGCGTGGCAGACCATGTCGACCTGATCCTTAAGCAGTGGCAGGCGCAGCGTCCCGACCTCGACGCCTCGCCGATGGCGGTGATCGGGCGGTTGTCCCGGCTGCACCGGCTGATCGACGCCGAGCTGCGCCGTACGTTCGCCGCGTGCGGGCTCGACTCCGCCTCCTTCGACGTACTCGCCACGCTGCGCCGCAGCGATCCCCCGCACCAGCTGACGCCGGCCGAGCTGATGCATGCCTCGATGATCACCTCCGGGGCGGTGACGCAGCGGCTCGACCGGCTGGAGGCACGCGGGCTGGTCACCCGTGCGCCCAGCGAGTCCGACGGCCGCGGCGTCGTGGTGACGCTCACCGGCGAGGGGCTCGCACTGATCGACCAGGCGCTGCCGGCACACCTGGAAACTGAGGAGCGGGTGCTGTCGGCGCTGACCGGCAAGCGCCGCGCCGAGCTCGCCGAGCTACTGCGCGACCTGCTGGAGTCCCTCGGCGACGGGACCGACCGGTAAAGCGGCCGAGCGCGTCCAACCTCGCCGACCTCCCGTGCTGACCTACGGCTTCGCCGCGAACCTACCGCTGAACGGGCGACCCGTTCGCATCCGGCCATTGCGTTCGAGCGCGCTCAAAGCCATAACGTCGCCGCCATGACGACGACTACACAGACCTGGATCATCACCGGCGCGTCCCGCGGTTTCGGTCGGGCACTGGCGGAATCGGCGCTCGCGGCGGGCGATCGTGTGGTCGCGGCGGTACGCCGGCCCGAGAGTGTGACCGACCTCCAGGCCCAGTACCCCGACCACTGCCACGTCGCCGCATTCGACGCCCGCGACACCACCGCGGCCCCGGACCTCGTACGCGACACCCTGCGCCGCTTCGGCCGGCTCGACGTGCTCGTGAACAACGCCGGCCGGGCCGTGGTCGGAGCGGTCGAGGAGGTCAGCGACGCGCAACTGCGTGAGCTGATGGACCTGCACCTGTTCGGCCCCGCGGCACTCGTCCGCGCGGCACTGCCCGCCATGCGCGCCCGAGGCACCGGGACGATCGTGCAGATGAGCAGCCAGGGCGGGCGGATGTCCTTCCCCGGTGTGTCGACGTACTCGGCCTCGAAGTTCGCCCTCGAAGGCTGGTCCGAAGCCCTGGCCGGGGAGGTGGCACCGTTCGGGATCCGCGTGATGATCGTCGAACCCAGCCGTTTCCGGACCGACTTCAACGCGGCCGACGTTCTCGAGTTCACCGCGGCTTCGGAGCCGTACCGCGACATGCTGGCCGACGTACGCGCGGACATGGCCGGCGCCAACGGCCGGCAGGAGGGCGACCCGGCGCGGGCGGCCGAGATCATCGTGTCCCTCGCCCACGGCCCGGAGGTGCCGCTGCGGCTGCCGCTGGGACGCGAGGCGGTCGAACGGATCTCGGCCGTCTACCGGCGAGGCCTGGACGAGGTCGAACGCTGGGCCGAGACCGCCCGCAGCGCCGACTTCGAGGGCGTCCCTGCATCGGTCAGGCCGATCTAGGCTGGCGTCATGGCCACCGACGACCTGATGACCAGGGTGCTCGAAACGCTCGGAGACGACGGGCCGCTCTCGGTCGAGGCGATCCACCGTCTCACCGACCTGGCCGACGTACCGGAGTCCATGATGATCACGGAGGTCGCCGACCTCCTCGACATCTCCCCCCACACCCTGCGCTACTACGAGCGGGCCGGACTCGTCGAAGTGCCCCGCGACAGCAACGGTCACCGCGTCTACGACGCCCCGGCGATACGGCGCCTGGTGTTCCTCACCCGGATGCGGCTGTCCGGCATGCCGATGCGCGACCTACAGCACTACACCTCGCTCGTCGACGCCGGCGCGCACACGGAGCCGGAGCGGCTCGACATGCTGATCGAACATCGCGACACCATCCGCCGCAGACTCCGCGAGCTGACCCTGTCCCTCGCGGCCGTCGAGTACAAGATCGCCACTTACGGTGGTTCGACCGGCCCGGACGTTCCCACCCTCAACACCACCGACCCGGCACTACGGCACGAGCCACCACGAAGAGCCCTACCACCAGTCTGAGCCCCACCCCGGCCGCACCCCTCTCGTGGTCACCGCCCTCCCGTTTTACAGCTCGTGACCATTACGGTCGGCGCGTGGCTTTCTACCTGGGACGCAGCAACGTGCGCACTCCCGCCGTCGTCATGATCCTGCCACTCATATTGCACAGCCCCTGAGACCTTGCCTGTCACCCTTGGGACTGTTCGTGCTCGCGAATGTAGTGCTCGACAGCATGCGCCGTGCCCGTGGGCAAGATCGAGCCGTCCCGGCGGTCGATGAGAACCGGCGCATTACCCATCAGTGCCGCGCTCATTCTTCTGGTTCGCAGGTACCGGCTGGACTGGTAGTAGTAGACCCACCCGATGGGATATTCCTCCATTTCGACAATGACGAAGTCGTCGTCCTCGGCGAAGTACCCGCGCACATCATGACGGAGCCTAGCCACCTCGGCCTCGGCGACACATCGGGCTTCCGACTCGGTCAGCATCGATCCATCATGAGGGCTCGCGCCGCGGCGCGCACCATGCCTGCCTGCCTGATCCATCCGTCGCCGTCGGCCACCCTCCGAGGACGGGAGATCAGGCTTCCGCCTCAGGAAACCTACGAACACCAGCCGTTGGTCTGTGATCATCCTGGAGCCTGTGGCCTCGTCGCGGGCTGCGGAGGGATGCCGGACGACTACGGCCCGAGCCGCCGCCACCCGGGACCGCCCCCGGCGGCGGGACGCTGAGGGCCGAGCTGTCCGGCTGCACAGCGCGCCGCCGTTGGACCCTTCCCCCAGACCTTCCATTTCCATCCGCGCAGCGACCGGGAACAAGGCGCAACACGAGACTTCACCCCTTGTTACAACGCCGGGCAGCCATTGACCGAGGGTTTTACGCGATATCACGAAGACGCCCCCGGGGGCAGTCGATCACCATACGGAATGCAACGTGATCCCCATTTCCCCGGGAGGCACAGAAATGCAGGTATCTCTTCGCACGATCGTCTTATCCATCGCCCTCGTGTTATCCGTCGCCCTTATGGGCAGCCCGGCCTCCGCCGCCCAGGAAAGGCCGTCCGTCCCCCTCAAAGGCGGCGCCACCACCCAGTCGTTCACCATGACCCTCACCAGGAAGGCGGACACCGCGAAAGGCGTCAACGCGCCGGCGGACGTCATTTACTGCGGCGGTTATCTCAGCATCCCGTACGTCAACAGCCTGTACAACGCCGTACACACCGAGATTGAGGTGCAGTGCAGCGCCGTCGTCGACTCGATCGACCTGTACATCATTCTCTACCGGGACGGATCCTCCATCAATCCCGGCCCCAAGCGCTACAACCCGGCCAACTACGGCATCCACTACTCCAGTGCGCCGTGCCAGGGCACCACGAACACCTACTTCGCCGGCGGGACCGCCGTGTTCACCAAGGCCGGCTACGTCGGCTCCCCACTGGTCATGAACGGCACCACTCCCCAGGTCACCCTCGCCTGCTAAGGAAAGGACGACAATGCGCCGCGCCATCATCGGTGTGCTCCTGGCACTCTTCGCCGCCACCCTGCTGGCCACCCCAGCGAAAGCGGAGCCGGAACCGTCCTACTTCGACAAGTCCAAGCTCTCCACCACGTTCCAGAAGCCGCCCATCTCCACAATCATGGATGACGGCGTCTGCAACTGGTACGACCTGTGCGTATTCGAAAGCCCGAACCTGACCGGCCGCATGGCGGACTTCACCTACATGGACACTACCGGGCACCCTTCGTGGGGCACCCACACGTACAACGCGTTCATCGCCAACAATGACGAGTCCGCCATCAATGCGCACCTGTTCCTGAGCGCATACATCTGCACCAACACGTTCCAGGCCGGCCAGTGCGGACGGCTCGTACCGGGCGGTTACGGCAACACCGCGCCCACGTTCGCGAACAATTCCGAATCCCACTACTGGGGCTGACGCCCTTTCCCGGCGGCCGTGGGCTCGGGCCCGCGGCCGCCCTCTGGGAGACCACCATGCGCCGCCACCTCGCCGCCCTGCTGACAGCCGCCACGGCCCTCACCGCATCGTGCGCCCAGCCCCTCCCGAGCAGCACCACCACGCCGGACGGCACCACCGCCCCGGACACCACCACCCCGGACGGCACCGCCCTTCGCCTCCCGCTGGACGACTATCAGCATTCCCCCGTCCAGGGCCTCGCGGTGACCAACGCCTACCGCGTCCTCCTCATCCGCTGCGCGCGGCGCCACGGCCGTACCCTTCCCATCACGTCCTCACCCCGCCCCCTGGTCGGTCCGCGAACGTGGACGGAACGCCGCTACGGCCTCACCGACGCAGCAGACGCCGCCTCCTACGGCTATGGCCTCGGTCCCCGCGACCCCGCCCGGCACCCGCCCGAGCCCGCGCCTCTGGACCCCGCCACCATCGCCGTCATCACCGGCACCGACGCCGGTCGCGACGTCCCGCCGGGCGGCTGCCAGGAGGAGACCTGCAAGGCCCTCGCCATGGCCCCTGCGGGAGCCGACCCCTCGCTTCCGGAGCACCTGTCCATGCTCAGCTTCCAGCGCTCCCGCACCGACCCCCGGGTCCGAGCCGCCGTCGAGGCCTGGTCGGCCTGCATGCGCGCCGCCGGCCACTCCTACGCCACCCCCTTCGATCCCATAGCCGACCCGGCCTTCCGCGACGGAACGTCCCAGAAGGAGCTGGCGACCGCCCGTACCGACCTCGCCTGTAAGAAGCGGACCAATCTGGTGAGCATCTGGCTGTCCGTCGAAAGCGCCTACCAGCGGACGATGATCGCCCAGAACACCACCGCCCTCCAGGCAGCCAAGCGAGCGAACGAGACCACCCTCCGCCTCGCCCAGGAGACCCTCACCGCCGCCGAGCAGCCGTCCACATCGTCGTCACACAGGAGATCCTCGGCCACACCCGAGTGACGACCACCGAGCGATACACCCACGTGTCCACACCCCCGATGCGCGACGCGGGGGAACGCCTCGCCTCCGCTCTCTGGGGAAATCCGTATTTAGCGTGCATGACGACCTCGTTCTGCTGCGCGTTTATGCAGCGCAAACCTTCCACTTTGGTGGTATTCCTGCTATTACGGTCGTCCGTATAACCTGAGGGGCGTCGTAATGGGCAAGACTGCCATGAAACGCGTACGCCATGCTTGATATAGCTATGCCAGTATCGCTTTTTATTGGCGCAATAAGTCGAGTCACCTGTGCGGCGTTCTGGCATTTAATTAGCCTTGCCTGGTATCGGGAGAACCCCTATGAACATAATCAAGTCCGTCACCGTGCTTGCCGGTGCCCTTGTCGCGGCCACGTCGGTTGCGGTCTCGGCGTCGGCGGCCGTCGGCGGTGACCACCATGGCGGCTTCGTCCCTGTTCGGGTGTCCACCGCCGCGCCCCAGGCGGATGTGCTCGCGTCGGGCCAGACGCTTAAGGCCGGGCAGTCCCTGCGCTCGCGCGACAAGCGCTTTCAACTGGTGCAGCAGGCCGATGGCAACCTGGTTCTCTACCGGGGTAAGAAGGCGCTGTGGAGTACCGCGGCTCCGGGCGCGGGTGCGTACTCCGTCATGCAAGCCGACGGCAATCTGGTCGTCTACAGCAAGAGTCACACGCCGCTCTGGCAGAGCAACACCGGCGGCCACCCCGGCTCCCAGTTGGCCGTGCAGAACGACGGCAACCTGGTCATCTACGGTGCCGACCGCAAGTCCCTGTGGTCACGGCATCAGGCATACGGAGAACTGGCGGCGGGGCAGAAGCTGACGCCGGGTGAAGGTGTGAGGTCCGCCAGTGGCGCCTACACGCTGCTTCAGCAGAAGGACGGCGGTCTCGTCCTCTATCGCAACGGCAACGAGGCGATCTGGAGCTCTGGCACCACAGGACCCAACGTATACGCGATCATGCAGGCAGACGGAAACCTCGTCCAATACCAGGGCAATCGGGCGGTGTGGAGTACCGGTACCGGCGCGAACCCGGGTGCGACCCTCGCCGTCCAGAACGACGGCAACCTGGTGATCTACACGACCGATCACCGGGCCATCTGGGCCAGCAGGAAGTAGCCCGCGGGTGGTCGTGCTCAGAAGGCGGGTCGTCCGGGAATCGCGCGTTCGGACGGTATCGATGGTGATGTGCAGGCCCTGGGCGATCTGCGCACTGCTCAGTCCGCCGACCACCAGGCGCGCGATCTGCTCCTCCCGTCGAAAGGCCATGGGACGCGCCGGCGGCGTGCAGGCTTGGAGGAATGCCGATCAAGCCATGACGCGCTCCTGATGGCCCGCACCGAAGCGGTGGAGCGTGCGGACCGCGCTGGTCAGGCAGCGGGTGAGCTGCGACTGGGAAGCGGTTCCTGGTCGCCGAAAGGAACAACGAGGTGGTATGAGCAGCGAGGTCTTCTTTGACGTCGACGGTGGTTCCCTGGCCGCCCTCGATCACGGCGGCGCCGGGCAGCCGGTGCTGCTCGTTCACGGCAGCGGCCATAACGCCGCCGCGTGGGCAGGCGTTGTGGCCGGACTTGTACCTGATTACCGGGTGGTCGCCGTTGACCTGCGAGGACATGGGCACAGCACCGCCGGATCACGGACCGCCGAACAGTACTGGCGTGACCTGGCCGTCGTCACCGCCGCGCTGGGCTGGGACCGCCCGCTGCTGGTCGGCCACTCCACGGGCGGCTACGCCGTAACCGCGGTCGCCGCCGCCGGCTTGGTGCAGCCCTCCGGGATCTGCGTCATCGACGGTTTGGTCCTCGACGACCGGCCGACCGCCGCCCGTACGCTCGCGGGATACCGGACCGCGGCGGCCGCCGACGACCTGCGGCGCACGTTCGGCTACGGCCGCCGATTCGACGCCGTACAACGCGATGCCTGGATCGACGAGCAGGTCGCCCGTACCGCGACGGACTGGCTCAACGCCGGAGCCGATCCAGAACTCGTGCGCGCGGTATCCGCACGCAGCTTCCTCGCCGATGCCGACGGCGAGTTCGTACGCAGACCCACTCCAGAAGAGATCATGACGACGACCAGCGCGTCGGTGGACGCGCCGGTCTATCCGAGCGTCGACGTCTACGACCTGATCACCTCTCCCATGACCATCGTGCTCCCGGATCAGGGCTTCTACGCGCATCGACGTGACGAGGTCGCCGCCATCGTGACCGCCGCACCCCAGCGCCACCTTGTGAGCATCTCGGCGGGCCACAACGTCGTCATGACGCGTCCGGCTGAACTGATTGCCGTCCTCCGGAACATGGTCACGTAAGGATGACATGCCCGAGGTGGCTCGTATCCGAGCAGCGATCCTCAGCCTGGTGTCGTCGCTCGTCGTAGGCCGGTCGGGGTCGGGGTGATGACGGGGATGAGCCGATCCCATAGCCGGTTCGGCAGGGCGTGGTGCAGGCCGAGCATGATGTGGGCGAGGCTGCCGACGCGGTAGTACGGCCGGGGGCGCCTGACGGTGGCGGCTCGATGGATCACACGCGCGACCCGATCTGGGTCAAGCGAGACAGGGTTGCGGCTCAGGCGGTCGACGACCTCGGCGGTGAACTCCGCGTACGGTCCGTCCGGATGTCCGTGGCGGAAACTGCGCCGTTCGGCCTCCGCGAACGGAGTGTCTATGCCGCCCGGCTGGATCACGCTCACGGCGATCCCGAACGGGCTCAGCTCGTACCGCAGCGCATCGCTCATGGACTCCAAGGCATGTTTGCTCATGGCGTACGCGCCCATCCCCGGCATCGTGACCCGACCCGCGACCGAGCTGATGTTGATGATCCGCCCGTAACCGCGCCGGCGCATTCCCGGGGCCACGAGTTGCGCGACCCGGAGCGCCGCGAACACGTTCACCTCGATCTGCCGGCGGAGCGCATCGAGCGGTAGCTCCTCCAACGGCCCGCCCTGGGAGATGCCGGCGGCGTTCACCACGACATCGATGTCGCCGTCGATCGCGGCGGCAAGCTGCGACTCCTCGGTGACATCCAGCCGGACGGTGCGACATCCCATCGCGACGAGTGTCTCCGCAGCAGCAGGATCGCGGTAGCCGGCGACGACGGTCGCCCCGTCCGCCCGGAACCGCTGTGCGACCGCGCGGCCTACGCCGCCGTTCGCGCCGGTGATCAGTACTGTCCGTGCCATGTGTGCCTCCGCCGTCGACTTCATGCGACGCCAACGTAAACTTTGGAGCGTGCACCAATGTCAAGGCCGACGATGCTGATTCACGACGTCGCGGCGCTGCTCGGCGTGAGCACCGACACCGTGCGGTACTACGAACGCGAAGGTCTGCTCGACGACCGCCACATTGCACGCCGACCGAACGGCTACCGCGACTACGGCGAGGCATCGATCGAGCGTCTGCGACTGCTGGTGCAAGCTCGGCGCTCCGGAATGTCGATCTCCGAGATCAAGACGCTGGCGGAGGCATTCGACGAAGGCACGCTCACGATCGACCTTCAACTCCAGCTCCTGCGGGACAAACTGGCCGGCCTGGATCGTCAGGCCCATGAACTGAACGTGATCCGGGCCGCGGTCACCGCCAAGATCAATGACTTGGAGTCGAGGCGGTAGACAATCCCCGCAAACAAGGAGCTGCACCTGACCCGCGGCCGGCTTGCAACCTAGCGCCGGGCCGGGGATCAAGCATGGGCACACTTGACCGCGCCACGGCGAGGCCGTCGCACCTTGGCTCGTTGGAGCGCTGACAGGGCGGGATGGTCGACCACGGAGATGGCGGAGGTGGCTCGCACCCATGACTCGTCGGGAACCGGTCGAAGTCCGTGGGGGAAGAGCAGTGAGATGCCTGCGGCGGCCGCGATGACGCCCGCCGACGCGAGGGGCGGCGTGGGCGCGAACGCCGTCAAGACGCCTCTGGCCGTGGCGATCAGGCTCGCCACGACGAGCGTGGCGATCGCGCGGCGCAAGGTGATCGCGGCGATGGCGAGACGGGCCAGCTCAACGGGAGACGTTCGCGCCGCTCACCGGCGCTGAGCACGCACAGCTGCACGAGCTGGTCAGCAGGCTCTACGCCCACCGAGCGGCCGGCAACCGGCGGTCATGGTCGCATCATGCTCTGACCAGGCCAACGATTCCACGTTCGTGTAATGGACACCTCGATCAATCGGCAAGAACAATTCTCAGGGGCCGAGCGGGCTACGGCCACCCGGTACACACCAACTGATACGGCACTGCAGGAGTCCACGAACAACTCATGATGATGAACATAGCCATGGCAGGTGCACTGGCCCTGTCTTTGCTCACCGGCGCGCAGGCGGTCGAGACCATGGCGCCACATCGGATCGCGGCGGATTCCGTACGCCTCTATGACACCGTCACCGGTGAGCCATTCGTTCCGCGGGGCGCCAACTATGTCCGGCTCGTAGGCGCACACGGTGGCGCCTATCATTCCACCTTCGAGCCGGGACGATATGCCCCGGAAGATGCCCAGGCCATGCTCAACAGCATGAAAGACTCCGGCTACAACACGGTACGCGTGTTCATCGACACGGGTGACGGCTACTACACCAACGGTTTGGCCACCAACCCCGGCCCTGACGGCCTCAACCAAGAATACCTGGATAATGTCACAGACTTCGTCAGTCGCGCGGCCGCCCGCAACATTTACGTACTGCCTGTCCTCTCGAATTGGCCGGTAAGCCAGTACTACAAGGACATCCTCGACGCCACCGACAACGGGCACTACAATCCCAACGTGTCCGGCAACAACCAGTGGTTCATGGATTCCGGTTTCATCGCAGCGAAGAAAGCGTACCTGAAGAACTTCATTCTCGGGCTCAAGAGCCGCTTGGGTGCAGGCATCTCCGCGATTCTCGCGTATGAGACCGAGAACGAGGCGTTCTGGGATGCGGCCCAGAAGCCGTTCAGTATGTCCACCGGCTCAGTGACCGGCCCGGACGGCTTGACCTACGACATGTCCAAGCCGGCTCAACGCCAGCAGGCCGCCGACGCCAGCATGGTCGTCTACCAGAACGCCGCTGCCGACGGTGTGCACGACGCCGATCCGGAGGCCATGGTGACCATCGGTTTCTTCACCAACAAGGCCGTGGGCAAGTCCGGGTATGGTGGGTTCCCCACTCGCTGCGAGTCCAATTGCGAGGGGGGCCTCAAGTATCTGTATCCGGGCCGCCCGGCATCGATCGCGGCATGGAGCAAGACCGATTTCCTGGACATTCATGTCTACCCCGCGGGTGTCAATGACTCGCTGGCGACCAACCTTGCAACGGTGGAGGTCTCCGAGTTCGCGAAACCGTACGTGATGGCCGAGTTCGGCGCGTACAAGCCCGATTACAACAACGACATCAACGCGGCCTCCTACGACATGCGGGAAAAGCAGATACAGTCCTGCTCGATCGGGCACGGTGCAAAGGGCTGGCTGTTCTGGACCTACGACACCGACGTGGTGAACCCCGATCTGGCGAGCCAGGGCGACTTCTTTTCCCTTGTCGATCAGCATAATGTCATCGATTGGCAGCTCGCTCCCAACATGAGGCGAGATCCGTGCACGTCCGGGCCATCGCCTATCGGCCGCCCAAAACGGCCGATCCCGACCGCGACATTCACAGCCCACTGACCGCGCAGTCCAACCCTGCAATGCCTGAACTGCATGCCGGAGAATGAGGGCGTCCGGCTTCACGGGCGGCCTCCTCTCGTTCGAGGAGCCGCCCAATGGGACGTCGACGGCGTGCGGAATGCATCCCGCGCCCAAGAACGCTCAGCACCCCATGCGCCTCGGGGGACTTTGACCTGTTGCCGGGCCCGCTATTGACGATGGGCCGACCGCTTCACCGCTTCACCGAACCCGGAGGCCGACTGGTGTGGGTCTCACCCGCGCTGCCGGGCGCTACTCACGACGTGATCGCCGCTCGGACGGTCGGCCTGGCCGGCGCCTTGACCAGCGCCGGCGTGAAGACCTTCTCCGACAAGGGCGGGCGGCACGATCCGCACATCCTTCAAGCGGCATCGCCATCGTCCCTGGTCGTCACACGCACACCGCGCCCACGCCCGACGTGCCGTCGCGGACTCGGGTACGAGTCACTTCATGAAGGCACCGGCTCAGGGGCGGATGAACTCCGGCTGGTCGAGGACGCGCAACCAGCTGCCGTCCGGCTGGCGACGTACGACCTGCGCCCGCGCGCCGGCGCCGTCCTTCGGCGGCGTCGAGGTGAGCGCGATGTCGCCGCTGATCAGCGTAGGCAGCGGCTCCTCGAGCTCGAAGTGGGGCCGGTTGACGAGCACCTTCTCCCACAACGCCTGAATGGCCGCCCGTCCCACCGTCTGACTTCCTGGCGGGAAGGCCATCACGGCGTCCTCCTCGTACAGCGCCGCGACCCCTTCGGCGTCCCCGGCGTTTGAGCGCTCGACGAACAGACGGGTGATGTCTTCGGGCCTCATAGCCTTCGTTCGCTCTGGCACCTCTAATCGCCTCCTCGCAATTGATGCCACTTCCATACAAGGATCGCCCGAGCCGGCCAGAAGTCAGACAGGCTGCTGCTTCTTGTCACAGCCAGAACCAGACCATGCGGCACTGCTGTAGCCGGGTACTACCAGCCGGCATGCGCTGAATGGCAGCGCGGCCCGCGCTGGCCCGTGGTGATTCTGCCTGCCAGGCGATCGATGTGTCCATTGCCCGAAAGTGGAATATCGGGCCCGGCGAGGGCGCGGTAAGCCTGGTGGAGCGGCCGAGGTCGGCGCCAGGGATCGTTCGTAGCGACCAAGCACCGTGCCCCGGTCGGTGCCTCGTGTGCCCGCGCCCCGGCGTCACCTCTCCGGCGAGCGCGGCGCGGATTCTGACGGATGCCATGACGGTCGTGGTCCGTGGGATGGAGCGTAGTGATCATGAGCCGCACTACTGGCTGCCATGAGGAATCACCTGTTGCTCGGCCTACGGCTGTCCCTCATGCTTGGAGGGTCGGCGCTCTGCCGACCGGACCGTTTACAGCGAGGCCTGTCTCACCGATGAAGATTCGGTCCATCGATGGTCTGCGCTCGCTCATGGGGGCGAGGAAGTTCATTGGGGGCGGGGCATGGTGATGCGCGGAGCATCGTGGTGCTGGTTGTCGAGTTGTTCGCCGATCGCGAGTTCACGACTGCCGAATTGGCCTGTGAACAACCCAACGAGAATATCGCTGCTTTCCGCTTCGCGAACGGCCTGATCCGGCGGAATACACCACTGTCGTCGTGGAAGTCCTACCCAATGCCCATGGCTAACGGTGACCTGTGGCGATGTCGTATCTGTGCGTCGACGAGTTACGGTTCCCCACCGCCCCCAGGACCGCCCGTTGCGAGGAGTTCGGTGTCGGTATGACCCGCCACAGGGAAAGAGAGACTGAGGCTTGATTCGTGACGTCAAGGATGCGGCTCCATTGGAGCTCGCTGACTACCGTGACATGTTCGCCGTTCTCGACAGCGTTGCCGACGCGGTCGCGCACGAGCATTTCTTCGAGCTGCTCCGAGAGTCACTGGCTTCCCGCCTGGGCTGGGCCGACTCCATGATTGTCGACATTCCTGCCGAGCTTGGCGATTTTCCGCGGCGTGAGATTGCTATGGACCATTTTCACACCAACCGTTCCCCCAGGTACCTGGAGGAGTATCTAGACCGCTGGTATATGCGAAACCCATTTAAGTCGGCTAGCGCCAACCTGCTGCTCGACCGCCGCAGCCATGTCTCACTGCGCGATCTCAGGACCGGCTCGACGACCGATGAATGGGCCTTCGTCGAAGGCTACCTGCACAAGCATCGCATCGCTGACGTGCTCAACAGTCGCATCGTGGGCAGCGGCGGAGCGGCACTCCTGTGTGTCTACTTCAATGATGAAAGCGATTTGCTCGAACGCGACCACCTGCTGATGGCGCACCTGAGCCGGCAGCTCGGGCCGTGGCTTGATCGGCATTTCTCCTGCCTGCCCACCGCCGGTGTATCTCCGACACTTTCGGGTCGGGAAAAGCAAATCGCGCAACTGGTGGCCAGCGGACTGAGCAATGCGCAGATCGCCCAGCGTCTGCACATCACCATCGATACCGTGAAAAAGCATCTCACACATGCAATGTCGAAAACTGGTTGCGCAAATCGTACGCAACTCGCCCTTCTCTTCATAGGTGCACACATCTGATCAGAGGGATGATACGGCGCCTCCCCCAGCGAACCAGGCACGGCCGACGCCCAGTCCAGCCCGCCGGCCAACTCCGCGCCACCGCCCCCCCACCTCGCGGTCAAGGCGATCGTACGGCACTGATACGGCTCGGTCGGCGCGGGCAGCGGCCCCGGAATGTCTGCCGCTCGCACCCGACAGTCGCGCACCTCAACCGCCGAACCCGAGCCGCACCACCACCCGCTGCCCGCCAAACGGAGGTCAGCCAGGTGCCGCTCCACATTCCGTCAGAGCGGGCTGCCGCAGCGACCGCATCCCCGGCAATTCGAGTATTCGGTGTGTAACACGACCAATGGTTCAGGTAGCCTCGCTCCTCGATGTGGGAAAGTATCGACTTGCAAGAGGTCCGTGCGTTCCTCATGGTCGCGGCCGAACTGCACTTCGGCCGGGCAGCCGAGCGGATGTGCCTGACCCAGTCACGTGTGAGTCAGCTGGTCAGGAGCCTTGAGGGACGCCTCGGCAGCCAGCTGTTCGATCGCAACAGCAGACGTGTACAGCTGACCCCCCTCGGCACCTACCTACATGACCGGCTCGAACCGGCGTACGGCGCGCTGCGCGCGGCGCTGGACGACACCAGGAACATGATGACCGGCACAGCGGGGACGGTCAGGGTCGGCGTGGTGTTGCAGTCCTCGGCAGGACCACACCTGCTGAGCCTGGTGCGAATATTCGAGCAGCGCTATCCACAGTGCACCGTGCACCTCGTTGAACTCACGTACCGCACCGAGCCCTACGAGCTACTGCGCGGGGGTGAGTTCGACATGCTCGCGATCCGGCTACCCGCGCCGGATGACGCTGGCTTGATGGTGGGACCGGTTCTTTCGACGGATAGCCGGATCCTGATCGTGGCGAAGGACCATCCGCTGGCTGGGCGGGAGTCGGTCACCCTGAACGATGTCGCGGACTATGCGACGCTCGATGTCCCAACAGCACCGAAGGAGGTGCGCGACGAGATTTTTCCTCCGCGGGCGCCGAACGGACGGCCGATCAGACGGACTGTCGCGGTGAACTCGGTCGGCGAGGCGCTGACGCACGCCGCCAGGGGCACGGTGGTGTATCCGACCGTTGGCTTGATCCTCCGCTACTACCAGCATCCGGACGTGGTGTCCGTGCCGATCGTGGGAGCCCCTCCGTCGAGGGCGGGGCTGGTGTGGCGAACCGGGCAGCTTTCCGTTGCCGCACAGGCTTTTGCCGACGTCGTCGCCGAGGAACTACCTCGGCTCCTCGGCAACGACTCCTGACCTCCCCCGGACGCCAGTTCATCCGCGCCGGGCGGTGCCGGGCCCCTGGAGAAAAGCATGATGGGCGCCCATTTCGGCGCAGCACGCTCGGGCTGTGCCACACCGAGGCTCCTACGACACCCGACCCCATGATCCATAGAAGACTGGCACACCATCGGGATGTACGCTTCCACGGCTCCCGCCACCTCCTCATCGAGCAGGGCGTGAACATCCGGGTAGTGCAGGAGGCTCTCGGTCACACTTGGGTGACCGCCACCGAGCGCTACACCCACACATCCACACCCCTCATACGCGACACAGGCAAGCGCCTGGCCTCCGCACTCTGGGCAAACTCGTAGCCGTTGCGACCAGCGCCGCAACTATGACGCCCTCGAAGATCATAAAGGTCCTCCCCCCGGGTTCAAGGGAGAGGGCGTTCTACCTGCGGAGGATCGGGGATTTGAACCCCGGATGAGCGGTAAACCCAAACCGCATTTGTAACTCGGCAGGAGGCAGCGACCGCCACACGTGAGATAACCGAAGAGGTGGCCATGTTCGGAGGAGGTAGCTGAGATCAGCAGCCAAGCGGGTCAGCTCCTCCCCGGCTTCGAGGACGAAGACGGACCTGGCGGACCAAGCCGTGTCATCCAAGTCGAGTCCGGGAGCCCGCAAAGTCACACCCAGCGACACATGACCGCGCCCATCATGCCGAGCATCAAGCGCAAGCTCGCGCTCCAAGGATGTCCAGGTGCGGACACCGTTCCACCCTCGCCACTCGACTACGAGCCCCTCCATGAAGCCGGACAGGGTGCAAACCGGGTTGGCATAGAGTCCATCAATCTTGGCGACCGTCGACGCGGTCAAACCGTCGTCATGCAGTTCCGTCGCGACGGTGTACACGTAGCCATCACCATATGGATCCTGTGGAGGATGGACGACCCACCGCCCTCCGCCTGGGGTGTGCAGGACGAATGTTCACTCATGATGGCTCTCAGTATGCACATTCCTCGAACCGCAACCGGCAGGCGCAAACCGAGAGTGCCGGCTTAGAAGTGGACGGCGATTATTGGCTTTCACGGCGCTCTGACCTGGTGCTTCGAGTGCCGTCTCGTCCCTGCCGAGGGCAGGCGTTCCACGTATAGTTCGGATCTTGATAGCGCTTCCGGGAAAAGGGCTGGGACACTGTGTGACATGAGCAAGACCAAGCGCCCGCTCGCACGTGAGCTGTTCCCCAATCTCATTACGGAGCTCGTCGCGTGTCTGAGAGAAGAAGGGGAGGAGAATCTCGCCGTCTCCGCCTGGGACATCCGATTTTACGAGGAGTGCGGATGCGGTGATGACTTCTGCCAGAGCTTCTATACGGCCGAGCGTCCGGATGGAGCGTACGGTCCCGGGCACAGATGCGTGCCGCTGATTCCATCCAAAGGCGATCTGATCCTTGACGTCGTTGAGGGGCGGATCATGTTCGTGGAGGTCTTGTATTACCCGAAGCTGTCACGCTCGGCAAGTTGAGGCCATCAGCTCGGGAAGTCTTTCCGGATCTTGCCGCTGAGCTCAGAAAACCGTGACCTACTGGGGAGCCGGTGAAGCGCTTGTGATTCCCCCTGGCTCCCGCTTGATCGCCCTACGATCGGGAACGCAATAGGCATGCGCGCCCACTGGCGACGGTTTTACAGCGCGTGACCGTTGTTGTCTCTACCTAGGTCTTGACCTGCGACGCCGCCTCGTCGGTTCACCTTAAACAGGATCGTTGCACGTATGTTGTACGACTCGGTTTTAGATGACCGACGGCCGGTGAGGATCGATGTAGTCGATCTCCTTCTCATCGAAGAGCGATTCCAACGCTTCCAGGCCAACGTTCATGAGTAGGTCGCGTTCAGCCGCGGTGATCGGCAGAAGCCAGAGGATGCGAGTGTGGCCGCCATCCCACGCGCAGACTTCGAAGTCCGGACCGAAGGGGTAAGGAAGGCTGATCAGGTACCGGTCACACGCCGAGTCTGCAACCCACGGCCGGCCGATCGGGACGACATGGCTGTGGCCGAGGCGCTGATGAGGACCAGCGTGGTAGTAGGCGACCATGGTCATCGACTCGAGGTGCTGCCAGTCGTCGGTCTGTGCGGTGAGGACAAACTCCAAGCCGTGTCCGTCCGGCAATGTGATGTCAGCACATCCTGAGCTCACGTAGGTCCAACCGCTGAACCTTGGCCCCGGCCCAATACGGAAGATCCGGAAACCCGGGATCCGCTCCTCAACGGGGCCGGCGACCCCAGGTAGAGACGCGACCCGATGCCCCTGGAAGAAATTCTCCAGGTGACTCAGCATTGCGTCATCGGCCACAGCCACATCATTCCTCTCAGTGCGTAGTCGCTCTCACCAGCCCAACGACGGAGATCAGCCACGTTCTCCGGTGAGCCATGGTGAGCAACGAACCCTGGGTTGTCGATCGCCCCCAAGCACGTACGCCGGCCGGCCACGTCGTGGCGATCGTAAGGGCTGTATCTGTGCGGCGGCGCGGCAACCCAACCGAAGGGGTCGGTTGGTACGGCGCGACTGGCGAGCGGTGCCCGGCCCGGTGTCCCGCCGCCGTCCGGGACCGGCCCCCAGGCCGCACGCCTGGACGGCGGGCGGGCGGAGGGCCGGGGGTACAGCGCCGCGCCGCGCCGCCGCTTGATACCTGAGCGCAATTCGGCAAAGTTTCCCTGCCCTCTGCTCGACTTACCTCCACACCGCTCGACTTTGCCGGGCTGCGAAGGCATCGGCGCCCCTTCTCACCCAACAGCAGCTGCACCAACAAACACTGCCCTCAGGAGAACCTGGTTGTCTGAGCCTGGGTTCGACGCACGCCGAGCACATCTTGAGCGAGACGTGGCCAGGTCCAAGAGGAACGGCGCCCGCTGGTCAGTGGCGCTCGCACTCGGGCCGAATTGCAAGCCGGGCTGCAGCCGGTCCGGCCATGTCTGCTACAGGCGGCCCTGCCTCAAGGACTGCACCGGCCACGCGGACAAGTGCCGAAAGCGCACCGGCGGCGGCCCGGTCTTCGGCCAGCGCAAGGGCAAGAGCAAGCTCACTCTCCAATGCCCGCCCGAACTCCTCGCCCAGCTCAAGGCACACCGCGAGAGGCAGGGCTCCGAGCTGGAGAAGGCCAGAGACCGATGGGAAGATCACGATATGGTGTGCGCCACCAAGTACGGCACTCCCATCGAGCGCACCGAGGACTGGAAGGTCTGGAAGGCCATCCTCAAGCAGGCCGCCGTCAGAGACGTTCGAGTACACGACGCTCGGCACACCGCCGCGACGCTCCTCATAGAGCAGGGCGTGAACATCCGCGTCGTGCAGCAGGTCCTCGGCCACACCCGAGTGACGACCACCGAGCGCTACGCCCACGTATCCACACCCCTGATGCGCGACGCCGGGGAACGGCTCGCCTCCGCTCGCTGGGGAAATCCGTAGGCGTTGCAACTAGCACTGCAACTATGACGCCCTTGAAGATCAAAAGGCCCTTCCCTCAGACTCGGGGAAGGGCCCTCTCACGTGCGGAGGATCGGGGATTTGAACCCCGGATGGGCGGTAAACCCAAACCGCATTAGCAGCTAGGAGGCCTGTCGTTCCAGGACGTTCAACGTGGACCGATGTGGTCTGACGGTCACCCTGGAACGAGCTGGTACGGCGTGGAACTGCAACCCAAACTGCAACCCATGACGATCTTTGTCCGGACAGCGAGAAATCGCCTCCTGATCATCCGTCTGCCGTTGACCGGCCCTGGTCTGCTCACCTCGTCCCCCAGCCGATGGCGAGTGGGATGAACAGGCGCCGCCTCAACCACTGACGCCTTGTTCAAGTGGGCACCTTTGCCCGCATCCGGGGTCGGAGTGCCTCCCTAGTGTTCTGCTGCTTATGGCGACGTGGCGGATGTGTGTCGCCAGACGTATCGGACACTTCGCCTCGGCCACTGACCACTAAACGGGGTCTTCCTGATCATCCCGGAGTTGAGTCCCCGATGGGGGCTGTCGTCGGGGCGTTGCTCAACAATGGCCATCGCGACGGCGGCAATCATGAACCCCACGCCGGCAATTGCGAAGATCTGCATTACCTCACGGATCGGCTGTGTTGGGGACCCGCCCTCTATCGCGCCGCATGATCTGAAAGCCGCCAGCAGGAGGAAGACAGTTCCTAGCACCAGGAAGGTCCGACGGCCGGTCATCATGAGAGCCGATGGTACTGCAAAGACAGGGCCAACCTGGGCCTTTTGGTGGGCGGAGCCTAAGTAGGATGCCTGACTTCCTGCTTGCAAATCGGTCTGATCTTCGAGTATCACGGCCTCGACCTGGGCGACCGGCAGTCCGCCAGTGACCGTGACTGACCTCTGTTGGCCGCCCTTAATGGCACGCTAATGGCACGGCGATCACGTGTGTGGTCACGGGGTCTGTTCTGCCGGACCTCTGTTCTACGGTGTGCGGTCACCATATTTTTCGATGATCGAACTGAGCGAGCGTGAGCCTGCCGGCGTCTCCTGCACCGGTGGATGTGGTGAGGTGACGCCAGTGTGTACGGATCGCATCCATTCGTCGTCGACCACAGCCTGGCATAGCGCTTCGGCGGTGATGAGCGTGGCGAGACCATAACTGTTCTCCCAGGTCTCCCGACCCGCTGGGCTGGCAGCGATCCATCGCTCGACACTGGCGAGATCAGGAACTGGATACCAGTCCCATTCACTCATGTCGAACTTGACCACCAGGCCGCTTTCCGTCCAATACGAGACCAACGCTGGGGCTTCATCGATCCATACAGCGCTCAGGCAGGGGCCATACTGCGCCAGAATGGGAAGAGCTCCCTCGGTGACGGAATCGACGCGGTAGTCCATGATGACGGTGCCGTTGCCGAGGCGCCCGATGAGCATGTCGATGTCGTCTGCGAGCAAGCGTGCCGGCTGAGTGCTCTCGGGTGAGATGTCGTACGCCGCCAGGACGTCGTCAATCTTGGTGGCGGAACACCATGTCAAGTCGACGACCAGCTGGGTTCGCAGGCGAAACCACTCTTTGTAGGTTGAGTCGATCATGAACGTTTCCTTTCAGCTGACACCGCCATGGGCCACGCTCAATGATCTTTGCGCATCCGAGTGCCGTCCGCCGCCGAACCGCGATCAGCCACGTTGTTCGGTGAGCCAGGGTGAGGAACGAACCCTGGATCGTCGATCGCCCCCAAGCACATACGGTGGCCGGCCATGCAGTGGCGATCGTAGGGCTGCATCTGTGCGGCGGCGTGGCAACCCCGGTCGGTGCGTTCGGTCTGTACGGCGCGGCGGGCGTGCGGTGCCCGGCCCGGTGTGCCGCCGCCGTCCGGGACCGGCCCCCAGGCCGCACGCCCGGACGGCGGGCGGGCGGAGGGCCGGGGTACGGCGGCGCGCCGCGCCGCCGCCTTGATCCCTATGAGATCAATTCGGCAAAGGTCGACGCGTTGATACGCGGCGACACAGGCGAGGTTCTCAGAGACCGTCCGCCTTCGGGCACGAGCGTGGAGTCGAGAGCCAAGCGATCTACACCCGCTCCTAGATCGAACTCCATTGGATCGGTCCACCAAATTGGGTTGGCACGATAGACCTTAAAGACGATTCGGATACTTAATGTCTAGTTATCCCGATTCTCGATGCGCATGATGGGATGGATCGAGCCGCGGCGAGTCGCACCCTTGCCGCAACACTTCCGCAAAACTTGCTACAATGTCCCCTCTTTGCTAGACCTGGCCTCAGAGGTGTCAATCATGTCAAAAAACGTCGCAGCACAGATTAGCGATGAGCTGGTTGGTCCCATCAAGAAGGTATTGAGCGCTGCCTATCGCACCACCGAAGGAACGGACCAGGCAGTGATAGACCGATTCATTGAGCCTCGCGTCGGGTTGCTCGATCAACTTATGTCAGGAGCTAATCACCTTATTGAAGGTCGCCGAGGGACAGGCAAGAGCACTGTTCTGCAAGTACTCAGGCAGCGTGCACTGGATGCAAGCATTCCGGTAGCTTTTGTTGATATGGAAAAGCACAAGCATAGGAACTATCCCGATGTGCTCGTGGAACTCTTGATCGATGTTCTCAACGAATTAAAGCCTGAGGTTCCATGGTGGGCCGTCATCGGGGAACGGCGGACGGTAAAAACCGAGTTCAATCGAGTCATCAGAGAACTTAACTTGATTCTCAGTGATCCTGAGTCAATCAATCGTGAGGTGAAACGTAGCGGCAATACCTCCAAAGGATTCAAAGCAACCGCGACAGCATCGGGTAATGGGGCAATCTCCGGCTCTGCATCAGCCAGCGGAGAAGCGGCACAGGAGTGGGCGGAGACGGGAACTCTTGCTTATACTAAAATACAGCGATTGCGCGATCTAGCACCTCGCCTAAGTAGAATGCTAAGTACGCTCGTCAAGGCAACACCCGCAGAGAAATCGATCATTTTTATTGACGACTTCTACTATATCAACACCAACGATCAACCCCATGTTCTCGATTACCTGCATCAGGTATGTAAGGGTACTTCTGTCTGGATCAAGATATGCGGCGTTGGCAGCAGAATACGCCCTTACGCTGACGGTAACCCTCCAGTTGGAATGGAGCCGGGCAATGACGTCATCCGACTTAGTCTTGACGTCACACTCGAAAACTTCGTAACAGCCAAACGGTTCCTGGAGCAGGTAATGGAAGGAATACTTGCGCCGCTAAAATTGGACATTAACTCTATCCTCACAAGTGGAGCCCGCGATAGAATCATTCTGGCGAGTGGCGGAGCAGTGGCGCGGGATTATATCAATCTCGTGGACGACGCGTTGGATATTGCTCTCCAAGAGGCAATACAGGGCAGTCCGCGAAAGACCCAAGGGGCATCGAGTTTCCGCATTGGGACCGAAGATATTATGCAGGCGGCCAGTCGGCGGCTGGACAAAAAGGAAGAAGAAGACCTAGCCACCGATGCACATGAGAACTACAGCGCCCTCAGGGTGCGCTGGAATCACATTCGAAAGTTCTCGCAAAGCCGAGACAATACTAAGTTCGTGCTTTTTAAGCAAGAAGACCTCGGGCAAACTGCTTGGGGTGCCGAAGTCCAGCAACTACTTAATCTGCGGCTCCTTCACCGCATTGCCACCGCCGTCCCAAACACGTCCGGGTGGCGAGGAATAAAAACGGTAGTTGTCATGATTGATCTCGCCAATAGTGCTCGCCAGCGGCTCAATCAAGATGTCATTCCTTTCTGGACTAAACAAGCGGAAATGGATCGTCTGCGCCGCGCGGAATGGGTATATACCCCCGATTTCGATGCCGACGAGGCCGCCGAGTCTGATAGCCAGCCCAAGGAAAGAGAGGCGCCTGCTAGGCGTCAGCGTACCTCCAAGCAAAGTCCTGGCCAATCGTCTCTTTTTGATGAATAGGTCGCGGTTGATATACGAGCCGCCCTCTCCCTTGGACGCGAGTGTTTATTTGCCTCGCTGAGGAATCCGCTAGCCGAGATCTGTGCGTATGCTTTCACTGGTCACAACCGGCCAGAGAGCCGCAGCGTGGCCAGTGACCGACCGACGCCCAGCAGAGGAACCGCAGGCGGCCTGCCTTTGATGATGCACATAAGGCCCACATACATGGGGCTCCGGCATAACACGATGTCGGTGTCTGAGCTCTCGGCTGGAAGCCATGTACCCAGGATGTATAAGACGGTAGTTTCGCTGTGTGGCTGATGACGCTGAGCTGACGCGCTGGGTCGTGCATGGGGAACGGCTGATCTACGACAACCGGTGGATTCGGCTGGGGCTGGCCGATGTAGAGATCCCGGGCGGGGAGCGGTTCGAACATCACGTAGTTCATCTGGATCGGGCCGCGATCGCCGTCGTACTGGATGAGCAGGATCGGGTCTTGCTGATGTGGCGGCATCGGTTCGTGTTCGATCGGTGGGGGTGGGAGCTTCCCGGCGGGTTGGTCGAAGCCGGTGAGGATCCGATGGCGACCGCTATCCGGGAGGTGGAGGAGGAGACCGGGTATCGGCCGAAGAACGTCGAGCACCTGGTGAGCTATCAACCGATGGCCGGCATGGTGAATGCAGAGCACATGCTGTTTGTGGGGCGCGGGGCCGAGCTGGTGGGCAAGCCCGAGGGTGAGGTGGAGGCCGACCGGCTTGAATGGGTCCCTATGAGCGAGATCCCGGGCATGATTGCCCGCGGGGACATCTGGACGTCGGGAACCTTGATCGGGCTGCTTCAGGCTCAGGTGTGGCTCAACGGCCGAGGGCGCGGTTGACGGCTTTCGACAGTTCGTCGATGCGGCGGCGCTGTCTGCGACTGCCGGTCATGGTGGCCAGTTGCTGAGCGCGTTGGATGTGGGGTTGGGCGGCTTCGGGGTCGCCGACGGCCAGGAGGGCATGGCCGAGGTCGCAGCGGACGCCGGATTCGGCTCTGTTGTAGGTGCCGTCCATGCCGGCGAGGGCCGAGCGGAGGTCTTCGGCAGTGTCGGGGTCGCCGAAACGTACGAGGCAGTTGCCGCGCCAGCGGGCTATGTGGTGGGCGTTGATGGACAGGTACGGCATTTCCGGGTCGCCGTCTCCATCGGGGAGAAGGGCGGCGGCCTGGTCGAGAGCCGTGCGGCAGGTTGTCTCGTCACCGAGGATGGCGGCGGCTTCTGCTTCAGCGGCTGAGAGCCAGGTGCGCAGGCGGGCCAGTACGTGGCCGCCGTGCTGCTCGTGAACATGCTGTTGGAGTTCGGTGGCTTCGGCGGGGCGGCCGAGCTCCATGAGGACGTACGCCTGTTCGCCAGAGACATAGGCCAGCAGGGCCGCGTCGTCAGCCTCGTACGCGGCGGCCTTGGCGCGCTCGTAGTGCGTCCAGGCGTCGTTGAGTGCCAGGGTGTTGATGGCCTGCCATCCCGCGAGTGAGGCGGTTTCGGCGAGTAGGTGGGCCAGTTGGGCGCGTAGGCCAGGGCGGATGGCGTGGCGGTGGGCTCGCTGGATCTGGGCCATCTGGGCGTGCATCTTGTCGGCGATGGCGGGACCTCCGAGGCGGCGGTCCAGCAGGCGCAGGTTGTTCGTGTCGGTGCGCAGGATCATGACCGTGGTGGGGTCGACGACTGCGGCGGCGTCCAGGCGGTTGATGAGTTCGGTGGTTTGTTCTTCGTGTTCGTCGTCGTGGTCGCCGGTAGGTGAGGCGATGTCGAGCGGGGCCAGGCCAAGAAGCATGCGGGCGTGGTCGGGCAGGCGTAGGCCAGAGGCGATGCGCTCGATGACGGCGAGTTCTTTGATCGTTCCGTTGCCGCGCAGGATGGCGTTGACGCGGGGCTGACCGAGGCCGGTGGCGGTGCCGATGCGGACCTGACTCGCGCCGTATTTGACCGCAAGAGCGAAAAGTCCGGCAATGTCGCGCTCTCTGAGAATTTCCCGGGTTTGTTCCTGCTCCCAGACGGCGGCGGGTAGCTCAATTGGGTCGAACGCGCCATTCTGCATTGCTGACCTCCGGCTTTGTCATTCCCGGATGATGCATTGCCGTGTGGCGGAGCCTATATCCCATCGTCGTATATCAGCGTGGGATAGGTAAGGAAGGTATCGGCAACCATGCTGTCCGGCATGACAACGCCAGTCAGATGCACAGAGTGCGACGGACGGGGCTGGAAGATCGTCACCCGACGTGGCCACGTAGCGGCTTCAGGGCTGGGTCTGGCGGCATCCGCCCAAGAGGACTGCCTGCACTGCCCGGGGCCGGTGGAGACGCCGCAGGAGCGGTTCGAGTGGGAAGTCCGCATCACCTCGGAGCAGGGCGACGCCTTGGGACCGTGCGGGTCCTCTGCCTTCCAGGCCACCGCGATGGATGAGCTGCGCAAGGCGATGCGAGGCATGCCGGGTGACGCTTCTATTCGGGGCAGCATCGTGCACAGAGTCTTCGACTTCGGCGCGGGTTCGGAAGGCTGGTCAAGCCGGTCATATCTTCCGCGCATATCTCGATCCGGCGGGTTCCGTACTATTTGAGCGGGTCGCCAAATGATCGCGCCCATGATGATCAGTACGGATCCCCTCCGGTCGGCCGAACTCCTTCAAGAGGCTTTGCGGCACGACGGAATCAAGGCCGATGTCCATGACGGTTATGGACTGGCGCTGGTTTCGGTCTGGGTGGACCTGATCGTATGGTGCGACGGTGAGCGCTTTTGGTGGCGTACCGGATGGAATGCCGAACGCCGGCGGGTCATCTATGCATGGCATCCGGCGTCTGATCCTTGCCGAGCGGCTCGTCGTATCGCGATGCGGTATGCCGAGGTACGCGCTCAGCAAGGCGCTCCTGGCTTCCATGCAGTGGGCCCGTATATGGCGCCTTCTGCGGAGCCACAGTGAGCGGGGTATGGGAGAGGGTCGGGTGTCGAGCCGCCATAATGTGCCTGGACCACAGCCCTCTCTCAACGCGGGTCTACCGCTCCCTACTGCTTGGTCTCGAAGGCGTGGTGGCGTCGCTGCTACGCAACGGCCAGCTCGCCCTGCTGAAACTGGACGACTCCTATTACCTACCGGAAGGAACCCGGCGCTGGGCCGTGTCCTGGGATGACCTGTACGTGGGTGAACCGGCATGGATCCCGGACGACCCACCTGCCCCAACGTATGTGGCGGGCCTCTCTACAGACCGCCGCAACGCACTGCAGCACGCCGTGCTGTTTGGAGCAAGCAGGGCGGTGTGCTCGTCGCCGGTCCGGCCGTTGCCGTTCTGTGGCTGGTCGATGCCCTTCGCACCTAACGTGCCTCATGCGTGCCCGAAGTGCGTCACGCTGATCAACGGTTCCTGATCGGTACGAAATCACGGCCGAGATGCCTGCGCTTCTGAAGGGTCCTGACAAACGCATCCTCGACCGGTACTGTACTTATGCGCACAAGTGCAAGAGTGAACGGGCGGTTGAGATGGGCATGGAATTCGCCCCACCCAAATACGCGCAGGTCATGCGGACGATCCAAGAGCGGATCGAATCGGGCGAGTACGCCCCGGGTGACATGCTGCCCTCCGAGACTCAGCTGGTGCGCGAACTCGGAGTCGGCCGGACCACAGTCGTGCGCGCCCTTCAGACCCTAGCCATGCAAGGGTGGATCGAACGCGAACACGGCCGCGGGTCGTTCGTCAAAGGCCGTCCCCAGAACGCGGCCGAGATCGTACGCCCGAGCCTGGCCACGACCGAGCAGGGCGAGAACGCCGATGCCGTACTGGAGGCTGGGCGCGTACCAGCTCCCCGCCATGTCGCGCGGCTACTAGGTGTCGCCGAGGGAACTCCGCTTATCGTGCGGAAGAGGGTAGCACGGCAGGCCGATGTGATCTCGGCGGTGGAGACCATTTGGCTACCACTTGAGCATGCGATCGGCACCGACCTGGACAAACCGGAACCCCTGCGACACGGCATTCGTCAGCATCTTCAGGCCGTCAAGCACCTGCGTTTCGACCACATCACCGAGCGGCTCCGTGCACGCACCCCTACCCCTGAAGAAGCCGAGTTGCTCGGGTCGGCCAACCCGGTCCTTGGGGTCCTGGCAACCGTGCATGACCCAGCCGGCGATGTGCTGATGGTGGTGAGCCTCGCCCTGCCTGGG
Organism: Nonomuraea jiangxiensis; assembly: GCF_900099965.1. Classification (GTDB taxonomy): domain Bacteria; phylum Actinomycetota; class Actinomycetes; order Streptosporangiales; family Streptosporangiaceae; genus Nonomuraea; species Nonomuraea jiangxiensis. The sequence continues at coordinate 164,228 of NZ_FNDJ01000022.1, forward strand.
AGCCTGCACGAGCTCGAAGATGTCTTCAAGGTGAGCTAACTCTTACTCGCCACTTACCTCTCAATCACTTGTGCGGACGAGTTGCGATCACTTAGTCTCAACTCATGCGGACAAGTGGACGAGCGAATGAACGACTCTCCGCCGCTATCGAGAGGAACAACATGGCAATCCAGGGACCCATCCCCGTCACCTACACCATGGTCTTTCCGCACGGCTGCTACATCGTCGGCGAGGTCGAGCCCGTCAAGGACTTCGACGCCTCGTCCAACGGCCGGTTCGTGCAGTCCCGCGACAAGCAGACCGCAGAGCTGGTCTGGCAGGTCGCGGTCATGGACGGTGACCCGACCCTCAAGCCCGCCCAGAAGACGGTGGCGGTCAAGATCCTCGCGCCGGTCCAGCCGGTGCCACCGCAGCCGATGCCGGGGCTGCCGTTCACGCCGGTCGAGTTCGACGGCATCACGGTTACGCCTTACGTCAACGCCGCCGGTCGCCTAGCGTACTCGATCAAGGTCCGTGAGATGCACGCACCGCGACAGACCACCCAGCCCGCCCAGAGCAAGGCTTCGGCAGGAAAGGACGCCGCCCGATGACCCGTCGCCGTACCCCGCGCAACAGCGTGATCCGGCTGACCACCGGGCACGCCGCCCGCACCATGAACCACCCGTTCACCCGCCGTGAGCCCGTCCTGGCGCTCGACTTTGGCGCCACCTCCGTCCTGGTCACCACAAGCGGGCCGGTGACGGTGGAGGACCTGGAGTTCGCGCGCCAGCTCGCCCGCGAGGCCCACCGCTTCGCCCGCTCCCTGGAGCGCAGCTTCTACGGCCTGTCCGATGGTAAGGGGGTCGCGGCGTGAGTCTCGGGCCGTACACCTACGTCACTCTGTCCCTGCGACCGGAATCCACGCCGCACGTCGGTGTGTCCTTCCAGACGCCCGGCCTCAAGGTCCGCGCCGGACTCCTGCTCAGCAGCCCGCGGCCGTACCTGGAGTTCACCTCCCACGAGGCCAACGTGCACATCTCCACCACCGGGGCCGGGCCGGTCACCGACGCCGATCTGGCCATCGCCCGCGAGATCTTCAACGCCGCCGCTCGCTACCTGGCCGACTGCGAGCAGCTACACACCGAACAGTCGGCCACCAAGGACGCCACCGACCCGGCGGCCTGACCTATGAGGCGGGGCCGCTGGAAGCGGCAACTTCCGGCGGCCCCTCGGTTCTCCCCTGACTCATCACGAGAGGTTCCCAGCTTATGTTCAAGCGGCTGCCTGGTGATGAGGCGCGCAACCTCGTCTCCACCACGCCCGACACGGCCGTCGTCTTCCGACCGGCCGTCGTCAAGACTCCTGCTGTCATCACGATCGTCATCTTCGCTTGTCGGATGCTCGCCGGACTCGTCCGTACGATCTGGCGCCACCCCATCGCGTCCATCATCCCGGTAGCCCTCGGCGCTGCCTGGTACTTCTACGGCTGGCCGCTGGCGGCATCCCTGCTCGGCACTGTCGTCCTGGTCCTGGTCTCGTGGGCGTTCATCGATCGAGTGTCCTTCGCCCGGCTGATCGGCTACCGATTGCTGGCCTGGTGGCGGCTCGTCTGGATCTACCGGCGGCACTGGCAACCCGTCATGATCGTCACCGGTCTCGGCCGTCACATCCGGGGCCGCGATTACCTGCCCACTCTCGGCAAGGTCACCTGCACCTCGTGGGCCGACCTGGTCACCGTGCGCATGCTCAAGGGACAAGCGGTCAAGGACTGGGCTGACCGCACCGACCACCTGGCCCAAGGGTTCGGCGCGAAGTCGTGCCGGGTGGCCCTATCCCGGGCCGGTCGGTTGACGCTGACCTTCCCGCGCAGCGATCCACTCGCCTCGCCCCTGCCAGCGCTCGCCATACCGGAGGAGCCGACAGTAGGGCCCGTCGAGATCGGCAAAGCGGAGAATGGGCGGCCGTGGCGGCTCAAGCTGCACGGCACCCATGTCCTCGTCGCGGGCGCGACCGGAGCCGGCAAGGGATCGATCATCTGGTCCGTCATCCGCGCCCTGCTCACTGCCGTCAGCGCGGGCCTGGTCGAGTTGTGGGCGCTGGACCCCAAACTCATGGAACTATCCTACGGCCGGGCACTCTTCGGCACCCGGTACGCGGCCACCCCCGAAGAGTGCGCCGACCTGCTGGACGAGGCCGTCTGCGTCATGCAGAAACGAGCTACTCGGTTCGCCGGTCTCCAGCGCTCCCACACACCCACCGTCGATGATCCGTTCGTCCTGGTCGTGGTCGATGAGGTGGCGTTCCTGACCGCTTACCAGTCCGATCGGCAGCTCACGCATCTCCGCCGCGCTGGCCACGCTGACCACCCAGGGGCGCGCGGTGGGCGTCGGTGTCCTGGCCGCCTTGCAGGATCCGCGCAAAGAGGTCATGAACATCCGCAACCTGTTCCCCGACAAGATCGCCCTCCGGCTGGATGAGTCGGAACAGGTGGACATGGTCCTCGGCGACGGTGCACGTGATCGAGGCGCCCTCGCTGATCACATTTCACCCATCCCCGAGATCGGCGCGGGCGTCGGCTACGTCCGGCTGGAAGCCAGCCCCGAACCCATCCGGGTGCGCGCTGCCTACGTCTCCGATGCCGACATCTGCGCCATGGTCGACGCCTTCGTCCCGCACGGCGGTGCGGCATGAAGATCTGCTTCCACGGCACGGCCGACGAAATCAGCCTGGTCGCAGGCCGCCCGCTTCTGGTCCTGCTGACCGCTCACGACCTGCCCCACATGCGGGTCTTCGAGCTCTACCACCCCCGCATCCAGGCTCACCCGCACCGAGAGCACTACCGGCTCTGCGCCCGGCTGGCCGAAACAACCGACGAGGGGAGGACCGCATGACCCATCCTCACGATCGCGCTCTCCCCCGGGCTGTCCGCCTGGCCATGCCGATGGCCCGGGACGTGCTCAAAGAGGTCGCCAAGCTTCACGGGGTCTGCATCAGGCCCATCCCTCTGCGGCGGCTCGACATCGTCACCGGCAAGTCGGAGATCATCGACGTTCCGTGCGGGGCCGTCCTCGACAGCAAGTGCCCGCCGTGTGCCAAGCGCAACCGGCAGCTCCGCATGGCCCAATGCCGCGAGGGCTGGCACCTCGACAACGAACCCACGATCACGCCCGACGAACCGAACGAAGAGCAGCGCTGGCTGGTCGAGTTCCGCGCCGACATGCAGGCCAGACGAGATGCCGCCGAAGAGGCCGGCGACGACACGACCGACCTGGACGCTGTCCTGTCCGGCCTCGATGACGAGATCAACGCCGCTGGGATGCGAGGCAGCGTCACCGGATCCGCGGTGCCCAAGCGCACTCGATCAACCCGGCGGCGGCAGGACGCACCCGACCTGCCCAAGCGCAAGATGACCAACACCACCCTTGGACGCACCTTCACCAGCTCCGACGGCAAGACCTACCGGCCGTCGCTCTTCGTCACGCTCACCCTGCCCAGCTACGGCAAGGTCCGTGACGGCGTCCCGATCGATCCCGACACCTACGACTACCGGCGCGCCGCCCGGGACGCGCTGCACTTCTCCAAGCTCGTGGACCGGTTCGTGCAGAACCTACGCCGGGTCGCGGGCTATGACGTGCAGTACTTCGCGGCCGTCGAACCTCAGAAGCGGCTCGCCCCGCACCTGCACATGGCCATCCGGGGCACCCTGCCGCGTGCGGAGATCAAGCAGATAGCCGCGGCCACCTATCACCAGGTGTGGTGGCCCTCGACCGACCATGTGCGCTTCGACGGTGATCATCTGCCCGTATGGCAGGACGGGACCGGCTACCTCGACCCGAGCACCGGTGAGGTCCTGCCCACGTGGGACGAGGCCCTCGACGCTCTGGATGAGGATGCCGAGCCTCTACACGTTCTCCGCTTCGGCGAACAAGTCGATGTCCAAGGGGTCCTCGCCGGAACCCCGGACGCCGATCAGTGCATCCGGTATCTGTCCAAGTATCTGACCAAGTCCATCGGCGAGACCCTCGATGGTGGCAAGGCCCAGCGTGAGCACGCCGCGCGCATGCTCGACGCTCTCCGCTACGAGCCGTGCTCGCCGGCATGCCCGAACTGGCTGCGCTACGGCGTACAGCCCAAGAACGCCAAGGCGGGGATGGCTCCTGGTCGGTGCCGCTCCAAGGCGCACAAGCCCGAACACCTCGGCTACGCCGGACGCCGGGTCCTGGTCTCCCGTAAGTGGTCCAACAAGACCCTCGCCGAACACAAGCAGGACCGCCGCACCTGGGTCCTGGAAGCTCTCGGCCAAGCCGACGAACCAACCGACCCACACCGCTACATCTGGCGGTCCGTACCGGCCGGAGACGCCAACGTGCCACCACTCGCCATGCGGCTGCTCCGCTCCGTCCACGAACGCCAACGCTGGCGAGCCCACCTCAGAGAACTGGAAGCCAGAGCAGCAGGACAAGAACTTTCGGCAATTCGAGGGGAGGCAGCTTGATGGAGCGCCTGTTCTACCGTCCCAAGGATGCGGCAACCGTTCTCGGCATGAGCCGCACGGCCGTATTCCGGCTCATCAAGTCGGGCGAACTCCGATCGATCAAGCACGACGGATACCGGCTGATCCCGGCAGCCGCACTCGTGGACTATGCCCGTGCCCTTGAGACTCGGGCGTCCGTGGAGGTGGCGTGATGACCGCTAGAAAGCCGAACGGGCGTTCATCGATCTTCCTCGGCAAAGACGGTTTGTGGCACGGCTGGGTCACGGTCGGCATCAAGCCGGATGGGTCACCTGATCGCCGCCACCGTAAGGGCAAGACAGAGGCGGAGGTGACACGCAAGGTCCGCGAGCTGGAAAGCCAGCGAGAGTCAGGGCGCGTGAATAAGGCGGGCCGTGCTCCGACCGTCGCCGAATGGATGGCGGAGTTCCTCGACGTGATCTGCGCGCGCCTGGTCCTCTCCGAGAAAATGGCGCCGCGCACGCTGACGGACTACCGATCCAAGACGAGGAATTGGATCGTGCCTCTCCTCGGCAAGCATCGCCTCGACCGCCTCACTCCCGAGCACCTCGATACCGCGTACACGACGATGCTTGAAGAGGGCCTCTCCTCCAGCAGCGTGCTCAAGGTCCACCGCATCCTGTCCCGTGCCCTGACGATCGCGGTTCGGCGGGGTCGCATCACCCGCAACGTGGCCACATTGATCGATGCACCCTCGACCACCACAACGGAGATCGAGCCCCTGACAGGAGAGGAAGCACGGCAAATCCTCGCTGTCGCCAAGACCAAGCGGAACGGTGCCCGCTGGTCGGTCGCTCTGGCCCTTGGTATCCGACAGGGCGAAGCACTCGGACTCCGCTGGTCCTACATCGACTTGGCGACGGGAGAGATCAAGGCGTGGGTTCCAGATCCAGCGGTCGGAGTACGAGCATGGCTGCAGCGATCCACACGCCTGTGGAGAGAAGTGGCACCGGAAGGCATGCAAGAAGAACTGCAGGGATCACCAGCACGACCCCGGCTGCAAGCCGGACTGCAAGAAGCGCTCCCACCGCTGCGTGAAGCGCCCCTGCCTCAAGGACTGCACCAGTCATGCCGACAAGTGCTCAAAGCGGACCGGCGGCGGTCTCGTCTTCCGGCAACGCAAGGGCAAGAGCAGGCTCACCCTCCAGTGCCCTCCGGCGCTCCTGGCCCTTCTACGAGCCCACAAGAAGCTCCAGACCGCCGAACGGCTTATGGCCGGGGATAAGTGGACCGATCACGATCTTGTCTTCACCACGCACCTCGGCGGACCGATCGAACGTACAGAGGACTGGAAGCAGTGGAAGTCCATCCTCAGACAGGCCGGCGTACGAGATGTCCGGGTCCACGACGCCCGCCACACCGCCGCGACCCTCCTGATCGAGCAAGGCGTCCACATCCGCGTCGTACAGGAGATCCTCGGTCACACCCGCGTGACGACCACAGATCGCTACACCCACGTGGCCACGCTCCAGATGAAGGACGCCAGCAACCGCATGGACCAGGCTCTCTGGGGCACGCCCTGACGGGCAACTGCAACCCGAACTGCAACCCTGACGCCCGCAGAGATCAAAAAGGCCCTTTCCCCAAGACTCGGGAAAGGGCCCTTCACGTGCGGAGGATCGGGGATTTGAACCCCGGATGGGCGGTAAACCCAAACCGCATTAGCAGTGCGGCGCCATAGACCTGACTAGGCGAATCCTCCTGGAAGCCAGCGCGGCTCAGCACAGCGTACCGGCCTTCTGCCGAGGCGGCAAAGCGATTGCGCCCCCAGCCTTCACCAAGAGTTATCAACAGCCTGTGGGTAACCGCCTGTGGATGAAGCCCGCCCGAGCTAGGGCGGGCTTTCCGGGTGTGGATAACGTCGAAGCTGTGGATAACCGGGCCGCACTAGGCGGCCGGGTTCGCCTCGCCCTCGACCTCGATCTTGACCTTCCGGCCGACCAGGACGCCGCCGGTCTCCAGGGCCTGGTTCCAGGTGAGGCCGAAGTCCTCGCGGTCGAACTCCGCGCTGATCGAGAAGCCCCAGACCGCCTGGCCCCAGGGGTTCGTGCCGGCGCCGCCGTACTCGACCGTGAGCTCGACCTGCTTGGTGACGTCGCGGATGGTCAGGTCACCGACGACGGTGAACTCGTCGCCGGAGTGCTTGACCACGCGGGCGTTCCGGAAGGTGATCTCCGGGAACTTGTCGACCGACAGGAAGTCGTCGCTGCGCAGGTGGTTGTCCCGGTCGGGCATGCCGGTCTCGATGCTGGCCGTCTGGATCGTGAGCTCGGCGGTGGACTCGAGCGGGTTCTCGGCGATCGTGACCGAGCCCGTGAAGCCGCCGAAGCTGCCGCGGACCTTGCTGACCATCATGTGCTTGACGACGAAACCGACCCGGGTGTGGGCAACGTCTAGGTTGTAGGTGCCGGCGGCGGGGACGGTCAGGGACTCCCAGGTACGGGTGCTCATTGGGGTTCTCCTCAGCAGAAGGTTGTAGTGCGGATGTCTGCGGCAACAACTGTCTACACGAGGAATATTCCCCCCGTCAACTTTCGTCGGTTAGGGTATGAACGTGCTGAATATTGACGACTCCCGGCTGACGGCCATCGGCTTGCTGAGCGAGGCGTACACGAGTTTGATGGCCAAGTTCCAGCCGGCACTGAGCGCGGCGGGGTTGTCGGAGATCGACTTCGAGACCGTCATCCGGCTCGCGCGCTCACCCGAGCAGCGGCTGCGGATGAGCGATCTGGCGGCGCAGACGAGCCTGTCCACCAGCGGCGTCACCAGGGTGGTCGATCGGCTGGAACGCGAAGGGCTGGTCCGGCGCCAGGCCTGCTCGAGCGACCGCAGGGCCTCCTACGCGGTGCTCACCGAGGCCGGGCTGGAGCGGCTGGAGTCCGTGGTGCCGCAGCATCTTCAGGACATCGAGGAGTGGTTCACCGGGCTGCTGGGGGCCGCGGAGCTGGAAACCTTCCTGACCTCCCTGCGGAAGATCAGAGATGTCGTACGGCCCTGCGCCACCGCCGGCGCCGTCGACCTCTCAGCGGAGACCCCCGGCGTCACGTCTGAAGCCCCAGCGCGCTCCTGAGCTTGGCCATCGCCCGGGACACCGTGCTCTTGACCGTGCCGACGCTGATCCCGAGCGTCCTGGCGATCTCCGGCTCCGTCATGTCCTCGTAGTACCGCAGCACGATCGCCGCCCGCATCCGCTCCGGCAGCTCGTCCAGCGCCTGCTCCAGCAGCTCGTGAACGTCACCGGCCACGTCCTGGGCCGCCACCGTCGTGACCTCGGGCAGTTCGTCCGACGGGTACTCCTCAAGCTTGCGCCGCCGCCACTGCGAGATGTTGATGTTGACCATGGCCCGCCGCACATAGCCGTCCAGCGCGCCGCGGTCCTCGATGCGGTCCCAGGCCAGGTACGTCTTGGTGAGCGCGTTCTGCAGCAGATCCTCGGCGTCCAGCGGGTGCCCCGTGAGCTGGTGGGCGGCACGCAGCAGCGCGGGCCCGCGGGCCCGTACGTATTCGCGGAACTCGTCTTCCCGGCCGGTGGTCTGCATCGTGGCCAGAATCGCAGCCTGATGCCCTATTGAGCCTGAACACGAATTCAGGTTTCGGCCCGCCGAGGATAAAGGTAGGCCAAGGTCGGTGGCGGTTTCTTCGACGCCGGAGGTGAGTTCACTTCCTGGGGGATGCGTATTTTGCTCCCTTCTGCGGGGATACGGTGTGAGCCACCCCCTCAGTCGTGTGACCCTAGTACCCGACGAGGGAGGGGCTGATGGGGTATCCGAGCGTGGGGCGCCGCCGGGTGCTCGCCGCGGCAGCGCTGGGCCGCGAACCCGGCGTCCCCGGCCCTGACCCGGCCAACGGCGAACCTTTACGCGCCATCGCCGGCGAGATCCTGGACATCAGCCCCCATCTCATCCTCATCGAGACTCCCGGCGGCACCGAGGAACGGCTCGTGATCGCGCCGTGGGCCACCGCCTGGAACGGCGCCGCCGTGCCACCCGCCGACCTGCCCGTGGGTTCCATGGTCATCATGCGGGCCCTGCGCGCCGGCCGCGTGATCGAACGAATCTGGGCCGACACCACCCGCATCACCGGAACGATCCTGTCGATTCAAGGACGTAAAGACCTGACTGTCGAACTCGACTGCGGTCCCCATCGCGGCCATCGCACGATCGTCATCCCCTACCGGGCGTCGGGGCGGCTGCAGGTGCGCCATCCCAAGTTCGAGCCCGGTTACCTGTTCGACGCGATCGGGATCAGGCGGGACGGGGCCGGGCTGGCCCTGCTGCCCGCGACCTCGCAGCCGCCCTACCCGGCGCGCGCCGTGCCCGCCTCGCCGCCGGCGTACGCGGGCACGCAGTCGCGCATTTCCGGCACGGCCACGTGGTCGGACACGTTCGACGAGGAGGAGCGGGGCGCGGCCTATCCGATGCTGGAACGTTCTGACACCGGCTGTTCCGAGGCCGGGGCCTCGTGCGCGGGCCTGCCGTACCTTTCCATCGGTTCGCTGCTCCAGGTCAGGAACCTGTGCTCCGACCGCACCGCCAACGTGCCGGTGGTGGCCTGCGGGTGCGTGGCCGGGCACTTCTGCGACCGCTGCGTCGAGTGCGACACGTCGCCGCGCGGGCGGATCGCGGAGCTGTCGCCGTTCAGCTACGTGGAGCTGGGCGGCGACCTGGTCAAAGGGTGCTTCAACGCTCAGATCGGATTGGGGTGACACACGTGCTGGAATCGCAGCTCCCGCTCCTGATCCTGCTGCTCCTGCTGGGCACCGGGGCCAAGGTGGGCACGGTGTGCTCCGGCGGTGAGCCGGGGGCGCTGTCCCGGCTGGGGCCGGCGGTGCTGGTGCCGGGGCGCATGCAGGCCCCGGCGCTGCTGATCTGCGCGGCCACCGAGGTGGCGCTGGCGGCGGGGCTGCTGCTCACGACTCATCCGTTCTTCCGGTGGGGTACGGTCGCCTTCTTCGCGCTGTCCACGTACGTGCTGGTCGAGCTGCGCAGGCGGCGGCCGGACGCGGGCTGCGGCTGCTTCGGCGAGGTGAGCTCGGCGCCGGTCGGGCTGCGTTCGATCGGCCGGACCGTGGTGCTGACCGGGATGGCCGGGGTCTCGGTGTGGGCGCCGGTGCCGGGCTGGGCGGCCGTGTTCGAGCCGTCCTGGCTGACGGGCGCCGGGCTGGTCGTGCTCGCGGCGCTGTCGCCGGAGATCGAGGAGCTGATCGATCGCGTACGGTTCCGCGCGCCCTGCGAGCAACGCCGCGGCCCCGCCGAGTCGGCCACCCTGGCCAGGCTGAGGTCGAGCGGCACCTGGCGGGCCCACCGGGATGAGCTGGCCTCGGCCGAGCCGTACGACAGCTGGCGCGAGCTGTGCTGGCGCTTCTTCGCCTTCCGCAACCACCGGCAGGACGACGTGGTCTTCGCGGTCTTTCTCAGCGGGCGGCGCCCGGCGGTGCGGGTGGCCGTGGTGAGCGCGGAGGACAGCGAGCCTCTGGAGAAATATACGGGCGTATCGGCCTGAGGCTAGAGAGCGTTAGATTTCGCTCGACAGGCATGGCGATATAGCTCTATTGGGCTGTCTAGCTTCCCCACTAGACAGCCCAATAGAGGTCTAGGGGTGGCGCTCAGACAGGTTGAGCGCGCAGGAACTTCCCGAAGTGCGGCACCGTGAACGCGATCAGGCCGCGCTCGGCGCTGTAGATGAGCCCTTTCTTGATGAGACTGTCGCGGGCGGGCGAGAGGCTGGACGGCTTTCGCCCGAGGGCGTCGGCCACGTCGGAGGTGGGGACCGGCTCGTCGCCGATCTGCGCCATGGCGTGCATGTAGTCGCGCTCGGCCGGGGTGGCCCGCTCGTAGCGGCTGCCGAAGAACCCGACGGCGAGCTCCTCCTCCGCCTCCGGGGCGGAGACCTTGACGTCGTCGAGGGTGATCGGGCTGCGCGGCGCCAGGTCCCAGGCGACCTTCCCGTAGGCCTGCACGAAGTAGGGATAGCCGTCGGCCGCCTCGTAGAGGGCGTCGAGGGCCTCCTGGGTGAACTCCACGTCCTCCTCCCGCGCCGGCAGGATCAGCGCGAGATCGGCGGCCTCCCGATCGAGCTTGTCGATACGCGCGTAGCGGAAGAGCCGCTCGGAATAGCTCTTGCTGGCCGACAGCACGCTGGGCAGGTGCGGCAGCCCGGCCCCCACCACGATCAGCGGCCCGCCCGTCTGCGACAGCTCGTGGCAGGCGGCGCACAGCGCGGAGACGTCGGCGGCCTGCACGTCCTGCATCTCGTCGATGAACAGCGCGATGCCCACCGCCAGGTCGGTGGCCACGCTCGCGGCGTCGACGAACAGCTCCGTGAGGTCGATCTCCAGGTCGCCCGAGTCGGCGCGCCCGCGGCTGGCGGGCACCTCGATGCCGGGCGACCAGTGCGAGGTGCCCTTGGCCGCCGCGGGATCGCGCATGGCGAACGCCTTGAGCACTCCGAGGAACTCCTCGATGCGCTCGGGCGCCCGGTGGCGGGGCGCCAGCTCGCGGATCGCCATGTGCAGGGCCGCGGCCACCGGCCGCCTGATCGACTGGTCGGGCCGGGCCTCGATCTTGCCCGTGCCCCACAGCCGCTGCATCGCCATGGACTTGAACGTGTTGAGCAGGACAGTCTTGCCGACACCGCGCAGGCCGGTGACGACCATGCTGCGCTCGGGGCGGCCACGGGCCACTCGCTCCAGCACGACCTCGAACTGCTGCAGCTCACGATCGCGCCCGGCGAGCTCCGGCGGCCGCTGCCCGGCACCGGGGGCGTAGGGGTTGCGCACAGGGTCCACGCTCTCGGACTTTATTGCCGGATATAGCGGCCGTCTTAGATTTGGGAAGAAAGTGCTACGGCGTGTCCGAGCAGGCGCGGTCGCGAGCACCGTCATCGGACTACACCCCCTCCCACCAGGCCGAACCCCTGTTCGATTTCGTTATCGAGAACTGTAGCGCGGACTCGAACACCTATGCGATGGTTTCGAGTAAAGATCTTCGCAACCGGCCGGACTCCGTTGCCCCGCAGGGCTTCCCACCAGCGAACCGGCGACACGGCCCGGCGCGCGCCCGGCGTTTCCGGGCCGTCCGTAACCCTGATGAGGGGGTTCAACTTGGCAGCCGTCGCGCCAGCGCAATAGCGTTCGGGAGCATGCGGACCTTCGCGAACGTTCAGGAGCTCAAGGCGGCCGTCGGCGAGACGCTCGGCCCGACCGAGTGGCGCATCGTCACCCAGGAGCAGGTCAACCTCTTCGCCGATGCCACCAGTGACCACCAGTGGATCCACGTGGACGTCGAACGGGCCAAGGAGGGGCCGTTCGGAGGCACCATCGCCCACGGTTACCTGAGCCTGTCGCTGCTGCCCTCGTTCATGTTCGAGATGGTCCAGGTGCAGGGCATCGCGATGGGGGTCAACTTCGGCCTCAACAAGGTCCGCTTCCCCCGGCCGGTGCCGGTCGGGTCGCGGATCAGGGCGACGGCCGAACTCAACGACGTCAAGGGAACCCCGGCCGGTTTCCTGTCCAACCTGAAGATGACGATCGAGATCGAGGGCGAGAAGCGGCCGGCCTGCATCGCGGAGACGCTCATCCTGTACGTACCGGCCGAGTAACCTGCAGGGCATGTTCGTCCGGGCCCGGAGCGGTGTCCTGCTCCGGGTACGGCTGCCCACCTGACCGGCACTTCGGAGGACACGACCGATCTCGCGCGTGAGATGCGGGGAGGCCGACCGGCATGGTTGTCAGTCGTACAAGTTCGGGTTGAGCCCGGTGAAGAACCCGGCCGACATGATCGACCACAGAGCCCAGCCGATCATCAAACCCAGCCCCAACCCCCTGAACCAGGGTCTGCGCATGAAGGCGAGCGCGATGCCCGCGCCCAGACCCACGAGGGCCAGCACGACCGCGCCGACCGCGAGATAGCGGGCACTGGTGCCGTTGCTGTCCAGGGTGACGAAGAAGAGGACGAAGCCGACCACGAGGTTGACGAGGCTGTAGAGCACCAGGCCGACGAACATCAACCCGATGAGCATGCCCGTGGAACCCCGCGAGGGTGGGGATGTCGGTGCTGCGAATTCGGGTTGCCCATAGGACGAAGACCCGTAGGACGGCTGGCCATGCGTTCCATCGGCGCGCCGACCTGAGGGATCGACGTCAGGACGCCGGCCTTGGGACAAGCCCTCAGAGAGCTCCTGACCCTCGGACGACTGCCGTCGAGCAGCCTCTTCCGACCGTCCCTGCGCATGAGACGACTCCCCCGTCCAGCCCTGCGACGACTCCCCCATCCCCATCTGCCCCTGCGACGACTCCCCGACCCCACGATGCCCGTGAGGCTCTCCCCCAGCCCTACCCCGCACGTGAGACGACTCACCTGGCCCACCCTGCCCGTACGGCGGCTCACCTGGCTCACCCTGCCCGTGGGACCGCTCGCCCGGCTCACCCTGCCCACGGGACCGCTGCCGCGAGCCGGATGACTCCGGAGGCGGCGGCGACACCTCCTGCTCCTGCGGACCGTCCGGCTCCCCCGATGAGGATGACGACGATGATGATGACGGCGGCGGTGTGGTCATGAGTTCGACGTACCCCCAGACCACGATCACATCAGGGACCGTCGATCAACGTCCGACCAATAACTCAGAAACCGTAGGAATCCACCACATCAAGCCCGTAACGCGTGGGACGGGCACCCGCACGACCATCAACTAGGGAATTCACAATCACGGCGCTACGCACCCTCCGAGTAGTAAAGCGCCGCCTGCACCCGACTTTTCATCCCCAACTTGTTCAACACCCGACTGACATGTGTCTTGGTAGTGGCTTCCGCCATGTCCAGCTCTCTGGCGATCTCCGCATTGGACAACCCCCGCCCGATGCACGCCAGAACCTCCCGCTCCCGAGGCGTCAGACTGTCCGTGTCCGCCGCAGGCTCCCGACGGGGCCCCCGCTCGGCGAACTCCGCGATCAGCCTCCGCGTGACCCCCGGCGAGATCAGCCCATCCCCCCGAGCCACCACCCGAACGGCCTCGACCAGCGACTCGGCATCAGCGTTCTTCAACAGGAACCCGGCAGCCCCGGCGCGTAGGGCCCCGAAAACGTATTCGTCAATATCGAACGTCGTCAGAATCAGCACATCGCAAACCCCCGCCAACTCCCTGGTGGCCGTGATGCCGTCGAGCCGAGGCATCCGTACGTCCATCAACACCACATCGGGCCGCAACTCCCGAGCCATGGCCACGGCCTGTTCACCATCGCCGGCCTCACCAACGACCTCGATGTCACCGACCCCGTCAAGGATCAGAGCGATCCCCGCCCGTACGGCCGCATGATCGTCAGCCACCAGCACCCTGATGCCCATCCCACCTCCAGCACCCGTCCACACACACGCCAGCCCCTCCGACGAACCCACTCATCACCGACCGCCACCCACACACCGGCCCTCCACCCCAGCAGTCACTGCCCCGACCCCGCCACCATCCCCGAACCCGAACCCGCACCCGAGTCCGAACCCGAACGTGCAGCGGAATCCATAACCGAGTCAGCCACCGGCGGATCCTCCCCTCGAAGCACCACGTGACCTGCGGCCGCACGAGTCAGAGTCCCCGACCCACCAGCCGCCAACGCTGAAGACGTCACCCCACCACCCCTCGCCTCATAGGTCGTCCTCAGCGAAGTAGGCAGCCTGGCCGCAACCCGCCACCCAAGCCCCTGAGGACCCGCCTCGAAGGCTCCACCGACCAGCGCGGCCCGCTCGCGCATGCCGATCACCCCCGCCCCTGCACCAGCCCCAGGCAGCCGAGCCCCCCGCCCGCCAACAGCGTTGTCGACGGTGACCGAAACCGACCCGGCCTCGTACGAAACGCCGACAGTCACCGGCGAATCACCATGCTTCAGCGCGTTGGTCAGCGCCTCCTGCAAGATCCGATAACCGGCCAGATCAACGGATACGGGCAGTTCCCGGGGCTCCCCCTCCACCCGGAAGTCCACACTCAACTCCGCCTGCCGAACCCTGTCCACCAAGGTCTCCGCATCGGCCAACCGGGGCCGAGTCGCCTCGGGCTCGTCGCCTTCCTGCCGCAACAGCCCGATGATGGCCCGCATCTCGGACAGCCCCTTGACGCTGTTTTCCCGTACGGACTCCATGACCTTGCGAATCGTCGTCCGATCAAGATCCTCACGAGACAGCGCACCGGTGGACTGGATGGCGATGGCGCTGAAGTGGTTGGCGATCATGTCATGCAGCTCGCGAGCCATCCGGGTGCGTTCGGCCGCGATGGCCGCCTGCCGATCCAGCTCCGCCAGGTGGGCCACCTGCTCGGCCCGCACCCGCTCGGCGGCGGCCCGATTGCGCTGCTCCCGCAGCACCAGAGCAGTCGTGACAGGCAGGACGAGCACCAAGGCGACCTGCACCCCCGCCGTAGCCAGCAGTCGCCAGTCCTCGCCGAAGAACCCGGCCACGGCCCCACCGGCAACCGCCAACACGGTAGTGACCCCCAGCAGAACCCGGGCGAACCGAGCCGGCCCGTAAAGCGCGGCGGCGTACAGGTTGTCGGTGAACACGAGCACAGTCGCCAGCGACGGCCCCACGAACCCGTCCAGCGCCATCCCGAGCACCCCCAACCCCAGGCAGGCCAGGGGCGCCCGCTGCCGCACCACGACCCCGACGCAGGTGATGGCCAGCGGCACGCATTGCACCCACTCAGGCACACCACGATCGACGGCGCCCCCGCTCGCGATCACGATGATCCCGATGGCGAAGGCCACCCCGGCCCACAACGCCGTCAGCTTCATGCCCCTCATCCCACCACCATCCGACCCGGCTTCCCTCCTGCGGAGGGCCAGCCTGTGGATACACCTTTTTATGTATCCACAGGTTCGTTTCCACTGACGATGTGCCAGCCGGAAACAGACCAAAGACTGAAATGCGTGATTATCGCCATCCTCGTCGCCTGCGAGATCGCCTTCTGGCTCCTCCTCGGCCTGGCGCTGGCCACCCGCTACCTCTGGAAGCGCCGCAAGCTCAGCACAGCCCTCCTGATCGCCATCCCGTTCCTGGACGTCATCCTCCTGGCGACCGCCGCGATAGACATGAAAGGCGGAGCCACAGCCGACATCACCCACGGCCTGGCGGCGACCTACCTCGCCTACTCGATCGTCTTCGGCCACAGCACGATCCGCTGGGCCGACGCCAAGTTCCACCATCGCTACGCCGACGGCCCCCCAACCCCCAAACCCCCACCAGGCGGCCCCGACCGCACCCGCTACGAGTGGCGCTTCTGGCTTCGCATAGTCCTGGCCTACGCCCTAGCCTGCGCCGTACTCCTCGCCCTCACCTGGTGGGTCAACGACCCCTCCCGCACCCGGCCCCTGCTGGAGTTCATGCTCGGCCTGATCAGAGTCCCCGTGATCGCCATCATCTGGCCCATCAGCCACACACTCTGGCCCCGCAAGATCGAGTCAACGAAGTCATGATTGCCGTTTCTGGTTCGAGGCACTGCCCAGAACCCGCTATGCTTGCTTACGCAGCGAGCGGCCGTAGCTCAATGGATAGAGCATCTGACTACGGATCAGAAGGTTAGGGGTTCGAGTCCTCTCGGCCGCGCTCCAGGTCAAAGGCCCTCTGGGATCAGCCCAGAGGGCCTTTTTCATGGCCGTACAGCAGCGTCCCCGAAGTTGACCGTCTGATTCGTAGCCAGATGCTCGTTCATCTGAGGTTGTCACTTCAAGTGTGTAAAGATCGTTCTTGAGAGCTAGAGGCCGGTCTTTACTTGATACGTCCTGGATAGGCGATGTCGAGTTCGATGAGTGCTTCGCGCCAGCCGATGGTGCGCTGTCCCTCGATCAGGCGGGCGGTGCTGGGCGAGTTCTTGATCTTGCCGGTTTTCTCCTTGTGCACGGCGCGTTCGCGGGCGCGTTTGTCCTCGATGTTGATGATGGCCAGCCACAGCAGCTTGACCACGGCGTCGTCGCCGGGGAAGTGCCCGCGGGCCTTGGTAACCTTGCGCAGCTGGTAGTTCAGCGACTCGATGCCGTTGGTGGTGTAAAGCAGCTTGCGGACCGCCGGGGAGAAGGCGAAGAACGGCGTGAAGCGATCCCAGGCGGTCTCGAACACGCGAGCCGCCTGCGGATACCGCTGACCCCAGACGGAGGCGGTGAAGTCGGCCAGGGCGTCGAAGGCAGCCTCCGCTGTGGGCGCGGTGTAGATCTTCTTCAGTTCTGCGGCCACCGCGGCGCGGTCGCGGCGGGGCACCGGCCGCAGCGCGTTCCTGATCATGTGCACCACGCAGGTCTGCACGGTGGTGTGCGGAAACGCGGCATGGATGGCCTCTTCGAAGCCGGCCAGTCCATCGGTGCAGGCGATGACGATGTCGCGCACGCCGCGGTTGCGCAGGTCGTTCATCACCGCGCTCCAGAACCGGGCGGATTCGCCGGCTGTCGCGCTCTCCAGCGGGGTCTTGGCCAGCCAGATGCCCAGCACGTGCTTCTCGCCCTCGGCGTCGATCCCGACGGCCAGGTAGGCGGGCTTGGCCTGCACGCTGTGGTTGTCACGCACCTTGACCACGATGGCGTCCAGGAACACCACCGGATACACCGCCTCCAAAGGTCTGCTCTGCCAGGCGCGGACCTCTTCCAGCACCGCGTCGGTGATGTTGGAGATCGCCTCATGGCTGAGTTCGGTGTCGTAGATCTGGCGCAGGTGGTGCTGGATGTCACGGACGCTCATGCCGTGCGCGTACAGGCTGATGATCATGTCGTCCAGGCCGCCGGAGATACGGCCGGCCCGCTTGGGCACCAGCACCGGCTCGAACGTGCCGGCCCGGTCCCGCGGCACGGCCAGCCGGACCGGCCCCACACCGGTCTGCACCGTCTTGCCGATCCTGCCGTTGCGGGAGTTGCCTGTGCCGTGGCCGGCCACCTCGTGCTTGCCATAGCCCAGATGCGCCGACAACTCGCCCTCCAAGGCGCGCTCCAGCACCGCCTTGACCAACTCACCGAGCATCGAACCCTCTCCCGTCAGCCGCAGCCCGCCCGCACCGTCGCGAGAACGCTCCAGCAGGACGTCCAGCACCTGATCGCCGAGCAACTCCCGCAGCGGCACCGGCTGCTGCACCGCACCGGAAGGGGGGTTTTGCCCGCCATGATGAGCAGCCGCCCCCAGCAGCGCCGATGCGTCATCATGCTGGTCTTGCCCCACCGCGGCCAGCGCGGATCTTCCCCGTGTCGTGGACATGATCGTGTTCTCCCCCGAAATGGTGAATGATCTTTCTAGACTTCCGTCTACGTTTGGTGATCATTTCCACACCTGGAGTGATACCCCC
>NZ_FNDJ01000021.1 GCF_900099965.1 Nonomuraea jiangxiensis
GCGCCACCGACGAGCAGGCCGAAGTCGATGCCGAACAGCGTCAGGATCGGCGTCAGCGCGGCCCGCAGCCCGTGTTTGACCACGACCTGGCGCTCGCTCAGGCCCTTGGCGCGGGCGGTGCGGATGTAGTCCTCCCCCATGGTTTCCAGCATCCCGGCGCGGGTGAGCCGGGCGTATCCGGCGGCGAACAGGAACGCCAGGGTGATCCACGGCAGCAGCAGGTTGTAGGCCCACTGCGCGGGGTTCTCCGTCAGGTCGGTCCAGGCGCCGCCCGGCGGTGTCCAGCCCAGGCCGTAGCTGAAGATGACGAGCGAGATCATGCCGGTGAAGAAGATCGGCAGGGACACGCCGGCGAGTGCGGTGCCCATCGACAGCCGGTCGAAGAAGCTGCCTCTGCGGAGCGCGGACAGGACGCCCACGCTCACCCCGGCCAGCACCCAGATGACGGCCGCGCCGATGGCCAGGGAGAAGGTGACCGGCATGCGGTCGACCAGGTCCGGCCAGACGGGCTGGCCGCTGATGAAGGAGTAGCCGAAGCAGGGCGCCGGGCACTGCTCGACACCTGCGCCGTAGTCGTACTGGGCGCCGGCGAAGATGCCCTTGACGAATCGTCCGTACTGTACGACCACGGGATCGTTGAATCCGAGCCGCTCGGTCACGAGGGCCACGGTCTCCGGGGTCGCCGCGCGCCCGACGTAGCGCGAGGCGAGGGCCTCGGGGCTCGCCCCGGCCCACTGCGGCACGACGAAGAAGATGCCGAAGGTGACCATACTGATCACGATCAGCATCGCGAACGCGCCGATCAGTCGTCTGATGATATATGTGAGCACCGCTACCGGCCGAGTGGCCCGTCCGTATCCGCACGGGCCACTCCTGCCTTCACCTGCCTTCGCTAGATCCCCGAACCTCGCCTGGTCACTCGACGCCGAGCATGACGTAGTCGTACATCGACTGACCCTCGTTGTACGCCACGTTCGTCAGGCCCTTGCCGCGCAGCAGCAGCGTCTTGGCCCAGACCACCGGAAGGATGGAGGCGTCCTCCATGACCTTCTTGTCGACGTCGACCCAGAGCTTGGCGCGGGCGGTCTCGTCGAGCTCGGAGGAGGCCTGGTCGATCAGCTTGTCGACCTCGGGGTTCATGACGCTGAGGTTGTAGTTGCCCGCGTCACGGATGGTCCGGCTGTCGACGATGGCCTGCATGAAGCCGTAGCCGTCGGGCCAGTCGGAGCCCCAGCCGTGGGCGGCCAGGCCGATGCCGTTCTTCTTGACGTAGTCGACGTTACCCGCGTACTCGGAGAAGTAGCTGGAGCCCGGGAAGCCCTTGAGCGTGAGCTTGATGCCGACCCTGGCCAGCGCCTGCTCCATGGCCTCGGCCAGCGCCTTCTCCTTGGGGCGGTCGGCGCGGTAGGTCATGGTGGTGGAGAAGCCGTTCGGCTGCCCGCAGGCGGCCAGCGCGGCCTTGGCCTTCGTCAGGTCGCCCTTGTTGCCCGGGGAGGGGTAGAGGTCGAACTTCTCCTGGCCGACGATGGCCGGCGGCATGACGTTCGTGGCGATCTCGCCACCGGCCAGCTCGCCACCGAAGGCGGTCTGGTTGGCGACGCGGTCGGCGGCGTACTGCACGGCCTTGCGGCACTCGATGTTGTCCAGCGGCTTGTTGTACGGGATCACCGACACGTACCAGAGCCTGGGGATGGTCGGGTTGTCCGTACGGGCCTTGAGCGCCGGGTCCGGCAGGAGCCTGCCGAGGGCGGCCGGCTGCACGCCGGTGCCGTTGACGTCGAGCTGGATGTCACCGGCGATGAGCTGGTTGTCCAGGTCGTCGGCGTTGACGTTGAGCTGGACCTCGATCCGGTCCGGGAGGGCGGGCCGGTAGGGGTCGGTCTTGGGGTCCCACTGGTCGTTGCGGACCAGGGAGAAGCTCTTGCCGGCCTGGTTCGTCTCGAACTTGTACGGGCCGGAGGAGATCACGTGCTCGCGGTATTTGGCACCCGTGTCCTTGGCCTTGGGCACCGGCGCCGTCATCGGCATCTGCACGACGTAGTCCATGGACGCGAACGGCTTCTTCAGGTGGAAGACCACCGTGGAGTCGTCGGGCGCCTCGACGGCCGAGGAGTAGTCCATGTCGGGCGACTTGTAGACGCCCTTGAAGTCCTTCGGCCACTCGAGCAGCTCGTTGAGGTAGGAGGGGCCGTGCGCGAAGGTCTCCTTGTCGAAGGAGCGGGCCACCGCGTACGCCACGTCCTTGGCGGTGATCGCCGTGCCGTCCTCGAACTTCAGCCCGCTCTTGAGCTTGTACGTCCAGGTCTTGCCGTCAGAGCTGGGCGTGCCGAGCCCTTCGGCGAGGTCGGGCACCACGGTGTTGCCCTCGGGGCCGGGACCCGGCTTGTACATGGTCAGCGTCCGCCAGTAGAAGCGGCCGAAGTTGATGGAGAAGCCGTAGTAGGTGTCACCCGGGTCGAGGCTGTCCCAGTCCGCCGGGTGGGCGGCCTTCAGCGTGCCGCCCTTCTTGGTGGACGGGTTCCACACCTGAGTGAGGCCGGCGTTGAACACGGGTTGCGCGGCAGCGGCGTCGCCGGAGCCCGATGAAGCGGGTTGCTGTGTTCCGCCACCTCCGCCGCCACAGGCGGAGAGCACCAGGGCGAGCGCCGCTGTCGCGGCTCCTGCCAGTGCGTGTTTCCTTCTCATTTACTAACCCCTTGATTAGTGAGATGCGGGGGACGAGGCCTGGGCGAAGTTCAGTGAGCTCGCGGGTCGAAGGCGTCCCTCAGCCCGTCACCGAACAGGTTGAACGCCAGGACGGTGACGAAGATCGCCAGACCCGGGAAGAGCACGAAGTGCGGCAAGGTGTAGAAGCGGACCGCTTCGGAGAGCATGCCGCCCCAGGTCGGGGTGGGTGGGTTGATGCCGACGCCCAGGAAGGACAGCGCCGCCTCGAACAGGATGTTGGTGGGGATGAGCAGGGTGGCGTAGACCAGGATCGGCGCCATCAGGTTGGGCATGATCTCGCGGAACAGGATGTAGCCGTTGCGCGCCCCCAGGCTGCGCGCCGCGTCGACGAACTCGCGCTCGCGCAGGGAGAGGGTCTGACCGCGGACGATGCGGCCGATGCTGGGCCAGCTGAAGAAGCCGATGATGAAGATCAGCATCGCGATGCGCAGCCCGTTGCCCTCCAGGCCGAACCCCTTGTCGGGGATGACCCCCGCCAGCGCGATGGCGAAGACGAGCAGGGGGAAGGCGAGGAAGACGTCCATCAGCCGGCCGATCACCTGGTCGACCCAGCCGCCGAAGTAACCGGCGATCACGCCCAGTGTGGTGCCGATGATGACCGACAGGACGGTGGCCAGGAAGCCGATCACGAGCGAGACCCACGCACCGGCCACGATGCGGCTGAAGATGTCACGTCCGTTGACCGGCTCGATGCCGAGCAGGTATTCGCTGCTCATGCCGCCGAAGGTGCCCTTGGGCAGCAGTGTGGACTGGTCGATCTGGTCCTGGTGGAACTCCAGCGGCGGGTGCCCGAACAAGGAGATGATGGGCGAGGAGAAGACCGCCATCAGGATGAGCAGGATCACGATGATCCCGCCCGCGAGCGCGACCTTGTCGCGCCTGAGCCGCATCCAGGCGATCCGGGTGAGGGATCGGCCCTGGATCGCCTTGCCCGCTCCCGCGAGCACCGACTCCGGTTGAGCTTCTGTTGCGGAGCCGGAAACGTCTAGCGGTGCGGTCATGCCGAAATGCCCCCTGGTACCAGACGACGGCCGTCTTGAACTACGTACTTTAGACCGCGAGTCGCGACCTCAGGAGGCAGAATCTATGGCCTGAGCTGGTATGACCAGTCCCTTGGGGTGCTATGTGGCTAATCTGTGATTGATGCGAAACTCATTCGTATTGATCTTGATTTGATTGTCTAGGCCGGGTTCCGGTTGCGTCTCGGAACTGTGACATAGCACTGGGTTTCGCAGTGGATTCAGCTGATGCCGCGGCGCTTCAGAAGCTCCTCGATGTCGGAGAAATCGTCGTCGCTCTTGGCCGGTTTCCGGGCGGCGGCGGAGGGTTGCGGCTTGGTGGGCGCGGCCGGATTGTTCGCTGAGGGCTGAACCGCGGGGCGCTCCGCGGGCGCCTTGGCGGCCTTGTCACCGGTCTTGTCACCGGTCTTGCGCCGGCCGACCGACAGCGTCCTGCCGCGCATCACCCCCGACACGACGAAAAGCACCACCGACAGCCCCGCGACGGCCACCCCGGCCCACACGAGCGGGTTGAACACCAGGCTGGTCACGAAGGTCACGATGCTGCTGCCGATGGTCCACAGCGTCTGCAGGGCCTTGGTCAGGTAGGCCGCCAGCGGCAGCAGCGCCCACGCCATCACCCTCATCCCCGCGGCCGCTCCCCTGCGCCTGAAGGCCAGGAAGCTGAGCACCAGCCCCACCGCGGTCGCCCCGCCGCACAGCGGTAGCCAAGCGATCGTGTTGAACGTCTCCATCGTGCCGCCCCTCATCGTGGCTCCTGCACTCCATCCTGGCACGCGAATCCGCGCCGGCCCCTCCTCCGCGAGGACCACTTGTCCCCTAGGGATCATCGCCTCCGGGGCGGCGGGGGATCTCAGGGCCGTCAGACGGTGATGAGTGCGCGCAGGTCGGCGACGCCGACCTCTTCGAGGGAGGCGACCACGAGCCGCCCGGGCGCCGGGTCGATGGCGAGCACGCTGGGAACGGCCACGACCGCGCAGCCGGCGGCCGTCCCCGCCGCCACGCCGCTGGGCGAGTCCTCCAGCACCACGCAGCGCACCGGCTCGACCCCCAGCAGCCGCGCGGCCGTCAGGTACGGCTCAGGGTCGGGCTTGGTCCGGGTGACGTCGTTCGCGGTGACGATGACGTCGAACCGGTCGCGGCCCACGCCCTTGAGCACCGCGTCGGCGATCTCCTTCAGCGACGAGGTGACCAGCCCCACGGGCACGCCCTCGGCCCGCAGCGCGTCGAGCAGCTCGGAGGCGCCCGGCATGACCCGCACGCCGCGCGACAGGCGGTCCACCATGCCGGCGACCATCCACCCGGCCACGGTCGCGGGGCTCTCCTCTGAGCCGGAGACGGCCAGCATGTAGGCGACCGTGCGCTCCATGGACCCGCCGACCAGGTGGGCCTGGTGCTCGGTCGTCCACTGGCCGCCGAGCCTGGCCACCACCTCGGTCTCGATCTCCAGCCAGACCCTCTCGCTGTCGACCAGCAACCCGTCCATGTCGAAGAAGACCGCCTGCATGCCCACCCCTGTTCAGTGCTCCCGTGCCTGCCATTGTCAACGCCCGCCGATGAACGGCGGGCGGCCGGTGGCGGGTCAGACGTTGAAGTATTTCGCTTCCGGGTGGTGGGCGACGAGCGCCGAGGTGGCCTGCTCGGGGTGGAGCTGGAACTCCTCCGACAGCGTGACCCCGATGCGCTCGGGGTCGAGGAGCTGGAAGAGCTGCTGCTGGTCCTCCAGGTTGGGACAGGCCGGGTAGCCGAAGGAGTAGCGGCAGCCCTGGATGTTGACCTTGAGCATGTCGTCGAGCGACTCCTCGCCGCCGATGCCCCACTCGGCGCGCACCCGTGCGTGCCAGTATTCGGCCAGCGCCTCGGTGAGCTGCACCGACAGGCCGTGCAGCTCCAGGTAGTCGCGGTAGGCGTCCTTGGCGAACAGCTCCGCCGTGGCCTCGGAGATCTTCGAGCCCATGGTGGCCACCTGGAAGCCGACCACGTCGACCTCGCCGGAGTCCTTGGCCCGGAAGAAGTCGGACAGGCACAGGTGACGGTCGCGGCGCTGGCGCGGGAAGGTGAAGCGGGTGCGCTCGTCGCCGTCGTCGTCGAGCACGATCAGCGTGTCGCCGTCGGAGCCGCACGGGAAGTGGCCGTAGACGACGGCCGCCTCCAGCAGCCCCTCGGTCTGGATGCGGTCCAGCCACATGCGCAGCCGCGGCCGGCCCTCGGTCTCGACCAGCTCCTCGTAGCCGGGCCCGTCGCCGCCCCTGGAGGGCTTGAGCCCCCACTGCCCGAGGAACAAAGCCCGCTCGTCGAGGAAGGCGGAGTATTCGGCCAGGGAGATGCCCTTGACGACGCGGTCGCCGTAGAAGGGGACCTTCGGGACGGGGTTGTCGGCGGCCACGTCGGAGCGGGCGGGCAGCTCCTCGACGGGCGTGCGGACCAGCGTGGCGCCGGTCCTGACGCGCCGCTCGCGCAGCGGCGGCAGCGTCGCCCCGGCGACGCCGCGCTTGACGGCCATGAACGCGTCCATCAGCCGGAGCCCCTCGAACGCGTCGCGGGCGTAGCGCACCTGGCCCTCGAACAGCTCGGCCAGGTCCTGCTCGACGTAGGCGCGGGTCAGCGCGGCGCCGCCGAGCAGCACGGGGTATCTGTCGGACAGGCCCCTGGAGTTCATCTCCTCCAGGTTCTCCTTCATGATGACCGTCGACTTGACCAGCAGCCCGGACATGCCGATGACGTCGGCCTTCTGCTCGTCGGCGGCCTCCAGGATGGCCGAGACCGGCTGCTTGATGCCGAGGTTGACCACCTGGTAGCCGTTGTTGGACAGGATGATGTCGACGAGGTTTTTCCCGATGTCGTGCACGTCGCCCTTGACGGTGGCCAGCACGATGCGGCCCTTGGACTCGCCCTCGACCCGCTCCATGTGCGGCTCCAGGTAGGCGACGGCGGTCTTCATCACCTCGGCCGACTGCAGCACGAACGGCAGCTGCATCTGCCCGGAGCCGAACAGCTCGCCGACCGTCTTCATGCCGTCGAGCAGCACGTCGTTGATGATCTCCAGGGCGGGCCGCTGGTCGAGGGCGGTGTCGAGGTCGGCCTCCAGGCCCTTCTTCTCGCCGTCGATGATGCGCCGCTTGAGCCGCTCCCACAGGGGCAGCGCGGCCAGCTCCTCGGCCTTGCCCGCGCGCAGGGCGGCGGCGTCGACGCCCTCGAACAGCTCCATGAACCGCTGCAGCGGGTCGTAGCCGTCGCGGCGCCGGTCGTAGACCATGTCGAGGGCTACCTGGCGCTGCTCGTCGGGGATGCGGGCCATCGGCAGGATCTTGGAGGCGTGCACGATGGCGGAGTCGAGCCCGGCGTTGACGCACTCGTTGAGGAACACCGAGTTGAGCACCATGCGGGCGGCCGGGTTGAGGCCGAAGCTGATGTTGGACAGCCCGAGCGTGGTCTGCACGCCCGGGTAGCGGCGCTTGAGCTCGCGGATGGCCTCGATGGTCTCCAGGCCGTCGCGCCTGGTCTCCTCCTGGCCGGTGGCGATGGGGAAGGTCAGGCAGTCGACGATGATGTCCTCGACGCGCATGCCCCAGTTGCCGGTCAGGTCCTCGATGAGGCGGGTGGCGACGCGGATCTTCCACTCGGCGGTGCGGGCCTGGCCCTCCTCGTCGATGGTGAGCGCGACGACGGCCGCGCCGTGCTCGCGCACCAGGCGCATGATCTTCTGGAAGCGGGAGTCGGGGCCGTCGCCGTCCTCGTAGTTGACCGAGTTGACGGCGGCGCGCCCGCCGAGCATCTCCAGCCCGGCCTGCAGCACCGCGGGCTCGGTCGAGTCGAGCATGATCGGCAGCGTGGAGGCGGTGGCGAAGCGGAAGGCCAGCTCCTTCATGTCGGCCACGCCGTCGCGGCCGACGTAGTCGACGCACAGGTCGAGCATGTGGGCGCCGTCGCGGGCCTGGTCGCGGGCCGTCTCGACGCAGTCGTCCCAGCGGCCCTCCAGCATGGCCTCGCGGAAGGCCTTGGAGCCGTTGGTGTTGCAGCGCTCGCCGATGGCCAGGTAGGAGGTGTCCTGCCGGAACGGCATGGTCTGGTAGAGGGAGGAGGCGCCCGGCTCGGGGTGCGGGCGGCGCTGCGCGACCTCCTTGCCGCGCACCCGCTCGACGACCTGGCGCAGGTGCTCGGGGGTGGTGCCGCAGCAGCCGCCGACCAGGGACAGGCCGTAGTCGCGGGTGAAGGTGGCGTGCGCGTCGGACAGCTCCCCCGCCGACAGCGGGTAGTAGGCGCCGTCGGCGGTCAGCACCGGCAGGCCGGCGTTGGGCATGCAGGACAGCTTGAGCCGGGAGTGGCGGGCGAGGTAGCGCAGGTGCTCGCTCATCTCGGCGGGGCCGGTGGCGCAGTTGAGGCCGACGACGTCGACGCCGAGCGGCTCGATCGCGGTCAGGGCGGCGCCGATCTCGGAGCCGAGCAGCATCGCGCCGTTGGTCTCGATCGTCACCTGCGCGATGATCGGGACGTCCCGTCCGGAGTCCTCCACGGCCCGCCGGGCGCCGATGACGGCGGCCTTGACCTGGAGCAGGTCCTGGCAGGTCTCGATGATCAGCGCGTCGGCGCCGCCCGCGATCAGGCCCGCCGCGTTGTCGCGGTAGGCGTCGCGCAGGCTCGCGTACGGCAGGTGGCCGAGGGTGGGCAGCTTGGTGCCCGGGCCCATGGAGCCGAGCACGAAGCGCGGCTGGTCGGGCGTGGACCAGTGGTCCGCGGCGGCGCGCGCGATCGCGGCGCCGGCCTCGGAGTATTCGTATACCCGTTCGGCGATGTCGTATTCGCCGAGGGCGGCCATGTTGGCGCCGAAGGTGTTGGTCTCCACGCAGTCGACGCCGACGGCGAAGTAGGCGTCGTGCACGCCGCGCACGATGTCGGGCCGGGTGACGTTGAGCACCTCGTTGCAGCCCTCGTGGCCGTGGAAGTCGTCGATCGTCGGGTCCTGGGCCTGGAGCATCGTGCCCATTGCCCCGTCAGCGACGACGACCCGCTGGGACAGTACTTCTCGGAAGGATGGGGAGATGCTCATGAGGTAGAGCTTATCGGGTGCCGCTCGAGCGCCCTTCTCGCCAGTGGCTCACTCGCGGACGGGGCCCGGATCGAGCGCGGGCGGGGGCGGCTCGATGTGGGCGGCGCTGTTGGCGGGCCCGCCGAGCGGGTACGCCGCCGTGGGGCGCCCGCCGAGCCCCGGAACGCCCGTGTGGCAGGCGGTCCCGTGGGTTCGGGGGAGATCAGTGACGTTGATGCCTGCCGACCGCATAGGCTTAGCTGGACGATGGAGAGAGGAGGCGACACGTGATAGAGCTCGAAGGGCTCCCCGAGCTCGTCGACCCGGTGCTCATAGCCGCGTTCGAGGGGTGGAACGACGCGGGAGAGGCCTCCAGCGGCGTGATCGCCCATCTCGAATCCGCCTGGAAGGCCGAGCCGCTCGTCGCGCTCGACCCTGACGACTACTACGACTTCCAGGTGACGCGGCCCGTGGTGGAGATGAACGACGGGCTCGCCCAGTCGATCGTGTGGCCGACGACGCGGCTGCTGCGGGCGCGGCCACCGGGCAGCGAGCGCGACGTGGTGCTGCTGCGCGGCATCGAGCCCAACATGCGCTGGCGCTCGTTCTGCGCCGACATCATCGAGGTCTGCCGCGAGCTCGGCGTCGAGCTGGCGGTGATGCTGGGGGCGCTGCTCAACGACTCCCCGCACACCCGTCCGGTGCCCATCCTCGGGGGCGCGACCAACGCGGCACTGGCCCGCTCGACCAACTTGGAGCTGAGCCGCTACGAGGGCCCGACGGGCATCGTCGGGGTGCTGCAGCACTCGTTCGGCGCGGCGGGGCTCGACGCGATCTCGCTGTGGGCGTCGGTGCCCCACTACGTCGCCCAGCCGCCCAACCCCAAGGCCACCCTGGCGCTGCTGCGGCGCCTGGAAGACGTGCTGGAGATCCCGATGCCGCTGGGCGACCTCGACGAGGAGGCCCGGGCGTGGGAGCGCGGCGTCGACGAGCTGGCCTCGCAGGACAGCGAGGTCGCCGAATACGTCAAGGAGCTCGAGGAGCGCAAGGACGCCGCCGAGCTGCCCGAGGCCAGCGGCGATGCCATCGCGGCCGAGTTCGAGCGCTACCTGCGCCGCAGGGACAGAGACACTGACAGCTAACGCTTGGGCTTAAATTCGACATCTTTTCGCGATTTCGAGTAATAATCGAGGATCGCACCTGCTCGCCCTAGTTGGGACTCCAGATCTGGCCGCTGAACGGCGGCCGCCGTCCGGCTCCGCGCCGCGACACCCGCTCACTCACTGGACCTGCTCACTCACTGGCTTGACCGACCGCGCACGTTAGGCACGCCATGGCGACTTCCCGGGTAGACCCGCACCAACGTAGTCAGGACACGCGACGGCGCATCCTGGAGATGGCCGTCTTCGTCAGGGAGGACCGCCCCGGCGGCTCCGTGGACCACTTCCTCGCCCTGCTGCAGGACCGGCTTCCGCTCTGGCTGAGCATCCTCCACGATCTGTCCCACCGCGTGGGGAAGGGCCGCGTGGCGGACAACCTGCTGCCGGTGGCGCGCGCGGGCATCGACTACTACCTGGAGGTGCAGGGCGCGGCGCTGCCCGCGTTCACCTCGCCCCACGTGACCGTCCGCTTCCGCGAGGCGATCCGCGACACGGGGCTCGGGCCGCCCGCGGAGACCGCGCCGCTGGCCGCTTACCTGGCGGCCGAGCAGCGTCTGGGGCGGATCGCGGCCGGCGTGGACCCGGAGGCGAGCGCGCGGCTGCTGATCGCGGGCTGCTTCCACCGCGCCTACATCGAGATGTTCGTCGGCGCCGACGCCGGGCCGTCACGCGACGCCAGCGCCCGTGAGATCGTCCGCGAGCTGCGCCTGGAGTCCGCCTCCGCGTAGCACTCCCCAGGAGGGAGGCTAGCGGGAGGCCGCCCGGTGCGGGGTGCTGGCACGGCGGTGGCGGCTCAGGGCCTCGTCGTAGCGGTGCCAGATCAGTGCCGCCACGTCCGGGCCGGCGCCGAGCGGCGCGCTCACCAGCCCGGCGCCCGCCGTGGCCAGGCGTCCGTGGAAGTGGCCGGGGGCCAGGACGTACGAGGCGATGGCGACCCGCGGGGCCGGGGTCGAGGCGAGCCGGTCCATGGCCTCCGCCAGTGACGGAGAGCCCGCGGCGGCGAAGGCCGCCGTGACGGGGCGGGCCAGGCGTACCGCGAGGTGGTGGGCGGCGGCGCGGACGTCGGCGAGGGCGGCCGGGTCGGTGGAGCCGGCCGCGCCGAGCACGACCGCGTCCGTCCCGCGCAGCCCCGCCTCGGCCAGCCGGCGGGCAAGCGCGGAGGTCAGCAGCGGGTGCGGCCCCAGCCAGCCGGCCACCACCGCGTCGGGCCTGCACCCGGCGACCACGGCGGGCAGGTCGACATGGGTGTGGTAGCCGCCCGCCAGCAGCAGCGGGACGACGACCACGGGGCCGGGCACCGACGGCAACACCGCGGACAGGAGCGGGGAGCTGATCTCCAGGTAGCCGAGCTCGACGCGGCACCCGGGACGGGCCCTGCCGGCCGCCTCCGCCAGCGCCGCCAGCGTGCGCTCCCCCGCGGCGCTGCGGGTGCCGTGCGCGGCCAGCACAAGGGCGGGGGTGCCGTGGGGGGTCGGGTGGGGTGTGGTCATGGGATGGGCTCGTACCGGCAGGCGAGGCGGTAGCCGCGTTTGACGACCGTCTCGACGATGCCGCTCGGCCCGAGTGCGCGGCGCAGCCGGGTGATGGCCATCTCCACGGCGTGCTCGGCCGACTCGCGGGCGAGGCTGCCCGGCAGCACGGTACGCAGGTCGCCACGCGACACCACGTGCCCCGGCTTGTCGGCCAGGCGCTTGAGCACCGCCATCGGGGCCGGTGGCAGCGGCCGCAACTCCCCGTCCACGACCACGGCGTGCCCGCGGATCTCCAGCCGGTGCTCCCCCGCCATCAGCCGGGTGACGCCGTGCTCGGGCAGGTGCCGGGCCAGGGCGCGGGCCAGCGCGCCCAGCCGCGAGCGGTCCGGCTGCAGGGTCGGCACGCCGCGCGAGGTCAGCGGCCCCGCGGTGACCGGCCCCACGCAGGCGGCCACCACGGACCCGCCGAACGCCGCCAGCACCGTGTCCTCCAGCCCCTCGGCGCGGGCCATGCCCAGCATGGCGTGGACGGCGGGCGCGCTGGTGAAGGCCACCGCGTCCACGGAGCCGGAGATCGTCTGGCTGATCAGCCGGCGCAGCGGCGAGACGTCCCGGTACGGCAGCCACCGGTAGACCGGGATCTCGATCACCTCGGCCCCCGCCTCCCGCAGGTCGGCCACGAAGTCATCGAGCGGCTCCCCGTGCTGCTGCACCGCGATGCGCCGGCCGCGCAGGTCCTGGGCCAGCAGGTACTCCTTGACCTCCTGGCACGACTCGGTGGCCGGGGTCCAGTGGTCGTTCAGCCCGGCGGCGCGTACCGCTCCCCTGGCCTTGGGGCCGCGCGTCAGCAGGCGCGACCGGGACAGGTGCGCGCTCAGGTCGGCCGCCAGGCCCCAGCCCTCGGCGGCGGCCATCCAGCCGCGGAAGCCCACGCCGGTGGTGACCACCACGTCGTCCACCGGCCTCTCCAGGCTGAGCCGGGTGGCGGCCAGCAGGTCGGCGTCCTCGGCCAGCGGGACGAGCCGGATCGCCGGGGCGCTGACCACCCGCGCGCCGCGCCGCTCCAGCAGCGCGCCGAACTCCTCGCGCCGTCTCGTCGCGGTCACCCCGATCGTGAAACCGGACAGGGCGTCGGGCGCCGTCTCCGGCGACGGGCCGCCCTCGGAGGGGAGCACGGTCATGGCGCCTCCGCGGGCCGGCCGCTCGTTTCCGCTCGCACGGGCCACTCCAGGTCTTGGGGGATCGTCGGCGTGACGCCGGGCCGGGCCCCGAGCACCCGGCCCGGCATCACAGGCACGTGTGACACAAGTGAGATCACCCTCCGATACTCCTTTCGGGTGGTTTCGCCCCTGGGTCTCCTCTGTTACCGCTGTGCTACAAGACCGGTCCGGCATGGTTGGCCGGCAGGGGCCGGGGGAAATGTTCGTCGTGATGACGCCGCCTATCGGGGAGTTGCGGGTGACGGTCCGGCCTATACGCGTGTTCGACGATCCGGTGCTCCGCACGGTCGCGGCACCGGTCCAGGATTTCGATCGGGAGCTGCGGCAGCTGGTCAAGAGCCTGACCGCGACGATGCGGGCGGGAGCCGGCCGCGCCGGGCTGGCGGCCCCGCAGATCGGCGAGCCGGTGCGGGTGGTGGTCTACTCCTACGACGGCAAGTCGGGCCATCTGGTGAACCCGCGGCTGGAGCTGTCGGAGCGGCGGATCGTCGCCGACGAGGCGTGCCTGTCGGCGCCCGGTGTGTGGTGGCCACTGGAACGTTCCTACATGGTGACGGCGCGTGGCCGTGACATGTTCGGCAAGCCCGTGACCGTGCGGGCGCTGGGCGTGCTGGCCCGGGTGCTGCAGCACGAGACCGACCACCTCGACGGCGTGCTGTTCAGCGATCACCTGGCGGCCGACGAGCGGGCGCGCTTCCTGGAGGCGGCCCTGCCGGGCTGATCCGTGCCGGGGCCGGTCCTATGCCACCGGGAGGTGGCGGGCGAGTTCGCGTCTCTGGGCCGGGTCGGTGCCGCCCCACACACCGTCCGCCTGCCGGGTGGTGAGCGCGTAGTCCAGACACGGCCGGCGCACGGGGCATTCCTGGCAGACATTCTTGGCCCGCTCGACCTGGG
This sequence comes from Nonomuraea jiangxiensis, assembly GCF_900099965.1. GTDB lineage: Bacteria > Actinomycetota > Actinomycetes > Streptosporangiales > Streptosporangiaceae > Nonomuraea > Nonomuraea jiangxiensis. Next base: position 13,519 of record NZ_FNDJ01000021.1, read on the forward strand.
ACTGGCTCGGCCCCTCAAGGGAGATGGGAAAGAACAGTTCCGGGTCGAAGTCGAGGCAGGCCGCCCTGCGGGTCCAGTCGAGCGTCATCATGCTTCTCGCGCCTACCCAGGTGTCCCGGCGTCATACCTCCGACAGCAGCCGGTCCCAGTCGGCGAGGAACCGGGCGAGCCCGTAGCGGGCCAGCGCGGCGGCCCTGGCGGCCTTGCCGGCCTGGCTCGCGCGCTCGGGGTCTGCCACGAAGGCGTGCAGGGCGTCGGCGAGCACGTCCACCCGGGTGGACAGGACGCCCGCCTCCGGCGGCACCGCCTCGACGGCCTCGGTGGCGGCCAGCGCGACCACCGGCAGCCCCAGGGTCATGGCCTCGATGAGGGCCAGCCCGAGCGAAGTCCAGCGGTAGGGGTGCAGGTACACGCGGCGCCGGGCGAGCTCGGCGTGCATGACGTGCTGGGGCAGGTCCTCGTGGGTGGTGTACGGGAGCCCGGCCACCTTCATCCCGAACACGTCGAGGGGCACCCGGGCCGCGAAGCGCGGCAGCAGGTCGGTCCCGGCGACCCTGGCGCGGCGTACCGGCTCGTTGACCACCACGCCCGCCCTGGGCAGCTCCCCGGTGTAGCGGTGGCCGGGGTCGGGCACGCCGTGCTCGATGACGCGCGTGGGCGCCCGGCCGTTGTCCCAGTAGAGCTCGTTGAAGTGGGTGACGTGCACCAGCGTGAGGTCGGTCCGGCCGGCCAGCGGGTGCCGGGCGCGCGGCACGTCACCCGCGGGGGTGTTGTGCTCGACGTACACGCCGGGCACGTCCCGGCCGAGCCATTCGCGGGCCAGCTCCAGCTCGTGCGGGCGCTGGTGGACGACCACGTCGACGGGTTCGTCGCGAAGCCGGTCCCACGGCACCTCGCGCACCGAGGCGGGCCAGTCGTACGTGCGCGCCCGTCCCCGGCCGTCGGGACCGCGATCGGGGACGAGGGGAAGCGTGTAGTCGTGCCCGCCCTGGACGAAGGCGTTGGTCCACGAGCCGTGGACGTGCCACAGGAGGATCCTCACCAGCGGCTCCAGCCCATCGCCCGGGCCCAGGGCGCCGACACGGCCGGCACCGGTCCTGCCACGTCGCTGAGCACGCGGTCCACGACGTCGGTGAGGTCGTCCGCGACCTCGGCGGCCTCCTCGATCTCCTCCAGGCGGGTCTGCGGGGTCGGGACGAGGATGCCGCGGGCTCCCGCCGCCCTGGCCGCCTCCATGTCCCTGCCGATGTCCCCCACGACCACGCAGTCCCGGGGGCTGACGTCGAGCACGGCGGCCGCCCTGATCACGAGCCCGGGCGCGGGTTTGCGGCACGTACAGCCGTCGTTGTCGTCGTGGACGCAGATCGCCCACGCGTCGAACGGCCCGAGCAGCTCCTCCACCCTGGCGTTCACCTGGTCCATGTCATCCGGCGTCAGCAGTCCCCTGGCCACGCCGGACTGGTTGGTGACCACGGCCACCGGCACGTCGGCCCGGCGGAGCCTGCCCAGCGCCTCCACGGCACCCGGCATGGGCTCGACGAGGGCCGGGTCACCGTTGTACGGCACGTCCCTGATCAAGGTCCCGTCCCGGTCGAAGAGAACGGCGCCGGGACGTCGCTTCTCGAACAACTCTCACCTCCGTAACGTGCCGGGCAGCTACCCGTGGGCCGACTCGGCAAACAACTACTGACAGTGACCAACCCCAGGCGATATGGCCTGTTTTGGCTGGTATCGGAGGTGGCCAGGTTTGAGAACCACTTCTCTCGGTAGCGGTTCTCGGCAGCGCATGGGGAGGAATGATGAAATTTCTTGGCATCAATGCGATCTTTCACGACCCGTCCGCGGCGCTCGTGGTCGACGGTGAGATCGTCGCCGCGGCGGAGGAGGAGCGCTTCAGCCGCCGCAAGCACGGCAAGCGGCCACTGGTGTTCTCCGCGTGGGAGCTGCCGGAGCAGGCCGCCGCGTGGTGCCTGCGCCAGGCCGGGCTCGGTCCCGAGGACCTCGACGCCGTGGCCTACTCCTACGACCCCACGCTGGTGACCGGACGGCCGGACGGCGACTGGGAGGATTTGCGCACGAGGTACGCGGTGCGCGCCCCCGCCTTCCTCTCCACGGCGCTGCCGGGGCTGGACCCCGGCCGGGTCACGTACGTGCCGCACCACGTCGCGCACGCCGCCTCGGCCGGGCTGGCCTGCCGGTGGTCGGGGACGGCGGGGCGGGACTGCGCGGTGCTGGTGTGCGACGGGCGCGGCGAGAACGTGTCCCACCTGGCGGGCCGCTACCGCGACGGCGAGCTGGAGGTGCTGGCCGCCCAGGAGCTGCCGCACTCGCTCGGCCTCATGTACGAGGACGTCACCGAACACCTGGGTTTCCTGCGCTCCAGCGACGAGTACAAGGTGATGGCGCTGGCCTCCTACGGCCGGCCGCGGCACCTGGAGTCGTTGCGGGAGCTCATCTACCCGACCGGTGACGGCGGTTTCCGGGTCGAGCCGATCGACTGGGGCGGCTACGCCAAGGCCCTGCCCAAGGACGCGCCCTGGACCTCCGACCACGCCGACCTGGCCGCCAGCGTGCAGGCGCGGCTGGAGGAGGTGCTGCTGGAGCTGGCCCGCTGGCTGCACGAACGCACCGGCGAGCGGCGGCTCGCCCTGGCCGGCGGGGTGGCGCTGAACTGCGTGGCCAACACCCGACTGCTCGCCGAGGGGCCGTTCGACGAAGTGTGGGCGCAGCCCGCCGCGGGCGACTCGGGCACGGCGCTGGGCGGGGCGCTGCACCTGTCCCAGGCGCACGGCGAGCCGGCCGGTCCGATGCCGGGCGTGGCGCTCGGGCGGGGGTTCACCGACGAGGAGCTGGGGGCCTGGCTGGACGTGGCCCGGGTGCCGCACACCCGGCCCGCCGACCTGGCCGCCGCCGTGGCGGCCGAGCTGGCCGCCGACCGGATCGTGGCCTGGTTCCAGGGGCGTTCCGAGTACGGGCCGCGCGCGCTCGGCCACCGGTCGCTGCTGGCCCATCCCGGGTACGCGCACAACACCGAGCGGCTGAACGACGTCAAGGGGCGCGAGCAGTTCAGGCCCGTCGCGCCGATGGTGCTGGAGTCGCGGGCCGCCGGGATCTTCGGGCGGGGGCCGGTGCCGTCGCCGTACATGCTGTTCGTGCACGACGTGCACCCCGACTGGCGGGACCGCATTCCCGCGGTGGTGCACGTGGACGGGACGGCGCGCGTCCAGACGGTCTCGCCGGCCGAGGAGCCGCTGATGGCGCGGGTGCTGGCCGAGTTCGAGACGCGGACGGGGCTGCCCGTGGTGGTCAACACCAGCCTGAACACGGCCGGGCGGCCCATGGTGGACGATCCGCGGGACGCGCTGGAGTGCTTCGGGTCCGCGCCGGTGGACGTGCTGGCGCTGGGGCCGTACCTGGTGCGGCGCGAGGAGGTGTTCGCCTCGTGATCACCGTGGTGATCCCCACGGTGGGGCGGCCGACGCTGCGCGCCACGCTCGCGGCCGTGGGCTCCGCGCTGCCGGTGATCGTGGTGGACGACCGGCCCGGCGCCGCCACCGGCCTGACGGGGCTGCCCGCCCACGTGCGGGTCGTACGGTCCGGCGGCCGGGGACCGGCTGCGGCGCGCAACGCCGGGTGGCGGGCCGCGGACACACCCTGGGTGGCCTTCCTGGACGACGACGTGATCCCCGCGCCGGGGTGGGCCGAGGCGGTCTGGAAGGACCTGGTGGACCTGCCCGCCGACGTGGCGGGCAGCCAGGGACGCATCGTGGTGCCGCCGCCCGCCGGCCGGGCGCCGACGGACATCGAACGGCACACGGCCGGGCTGGCCTCCGCGCTGTGGGTGACGGCCGACATGGCCTACCGGCGCTCGGTGCTGGAGTCGCTGGGCGGGTTCGACGAGCGGTTCCCGAGGGCGTACCGGGAGGACGCCGACCTCGCGCTGCGGGCCGGACGGGCGGGGCACCGGCTGGTCCGGGGCGGGCGGGTGACGGAGCATCCGGTGCGCGCGGACGGGTTCTGGGCGAGCGTGCGCTTCCAGCGGGGCAACGCCGACGACGCGCTCATGCGGCGCCTGCACGGCCCGCGCTGGCGCGCGGACATCGGCGGCGCGCGGGGCCGGTTGCCGTCGCACGCGCTGACGACCGCCGCGGGCCTGGCGGCGGTGACCCTGGCCCTGGCGGCGGGCTCCGGGCGGGCGGGCGGTGGTCGTGGCGTGAAGGTGGCGGCGGGGCTCGCGGCCGGCCTGTGGGGGGTGCTGACCTGCGAGTTCGCCTGGCGCCGGATCGCGCCGGGGCCGCGTACCGCCGCTGAGGTGGCGCGGATGGCCGTCACCAGCGTGGTGATCCCGCCGGTCGCCTGCGCGCACCGGCTGCGGGGGGAATGGAGGGTGCGCGGATGAACGCTCGCATCCCGGGAACGGGGCCGCGCGGCCGGCGGCCCCGCGGTGCCGCGACCGGCCGGACGGCGGAGGCGCCCGCGACCGGCGCCACCGCCGCGCCCGCGACCCGCGCGGCCTCCAACCCCTCGGCCCGCCGCGGTGCCGGAGGGCGGGGACGGGGGCGGGTGCTGGTGGCGCGGCTGGACGACGCCGGTGACGTGCTGCTGGCCGGGCCCGCCGTCAGGGCCGTGCGTACGCTGGCCCGCGAGGTGGTGTTCCTGGCCGGGCCGAACGGCCGGGCCGCCGCCGAACTGCTGCCCGGTGTGGACCGCGTGATCGAGTGGCGGGCGCCGTGGATCGACCACACGCCGCCGCCCGTCACCGAGGACCAGGTCGCCGCCCTGGTGACCGCCCTGCGCGGGCTGGACGAGGCGGTCGTGCTGACCTCGTTCCACCAGTCGGCGCTACCGCTGGCACTGCTGCTCAGGCTGGCCGGGGTGGGCCGGATCACGGCGATCAGCAACGACTACCCGGGCTCCCTGCTCGACGTCCGGCACGTCTTTGACGAGAGCGTCGACGTGCCGGAGGCCGAGCGCATGCTGGCGGTCGCCAGGGCGGCCGGGTTCGAGCTGCCGAAGGGCGATGACGGCAAACTCGCTGTTCAGCGGCCCTTGCCGGATATCGGCCACTTTCTGGGGCACCAGGTAGGCGTCGGCGCCCCTGCCGACAAAGGCGCGTACGTCGTGGTGCACCCAGGGACCTCGGCCCCCGCCCGTACCTGGCCCGCCGACCGGCATCGGCAGGCCGTACGGGAGCTGGTCGAAGACGGGCATCGAGTCGTCGTGACCGGAACAGAACGTGATCTCACCGCCTACGTCGCCGGCGACCTCGCCACCGATCTCGGCGGTGTGACCACGTTCGCCGAACTGGCCGCCGTGATCGAACGCGCCGGAGTGCTCGTGGCCGGCAACACGGGCCCGGCGCACCTTGCCGCGGCGGTCGGCACACCGGTCGTGAGCCTGTTCGCCCCCGTCGTCCCGGCCGCGCGGTGGGCTCCGTACGGCGTGCCCGTGACGATGCTCGGTGACCAGCAGGCGTCCTGCCGCGGAAGCAGGGCGCGCGACTGCCCGGTGGCCGGGCATCCGTGCCTGTCCCAGGTGACCAGTGAGCAGGTGGTCAAGGCAGTGAGGGAGCTGACTCAGTGAAGGTCGATCTCGTCTCCGAGCACGCGGACCCGCTGGCGGCGGTCGGCGGCGTCGACTCGGGCGGTCAGAACGTCCACGTCGCAGCACTCGCCGTCGCGCTGGCCGAGCGCGGGCATTCGGTCGTCATCCACACCCGGCGCTCCTCGGCGTCCCAACCTCAGTCGGTGACCCTGGCGCGTGGCGTCACGGTCGAGTACGTCACCGCCGGTCCCCCGGTCCCCGTCCCGAAGGACGAGCTGCCCCCGTACATACCGGAGTTCACCGCCCGGCTGGCCGGCCGGTGGGCCGAGCGCCGGCCGGACGTCGTGCACGCGCACTTCTGGATGAGCGGGCAGGCTGCGCTGGGGGCGGCCGGCGGGGTGCCGGTGGTGCAGACCTTCCACGCGCTCGGCACGGTCAAGCGGCGCTGGCAGGGCGTGGCGGACACCAGCCCGGCGCACCGGGTCGACACCGAGCGCGAGATCGGCAAGCGGGCCGACGCCGTCATCGCGACCTGCGGCGACGAGGTGCGTGAGCTGTGCGCGATGGGGATTCCCGAGCGGCGCGTCTCGGTGGTGCCGTGCGGGGTTGACCTGTCGGCGTTCTGCCCGGAGGGGCCGGTGGCGCCGCGTCCCGGCGGGGCGACGGTGCTCAGCATCGGCCGGATGGTGCCGCGCAAGGGCGTGGACACCGTGGTCAGGGCGCTGCGCCTGCTCCCCGGCGCGGAGCTGGTGATCGCGGGCGGGCATCCGGACGACGCCGAGGCCGTCAGGCTGCGCGAGCTGGCCGTCGCGAACGGGCTGGAGCACCGGGTGCACGTGCTCGGCAGCGTGCCACGCGAGCACGTGCCCGCGCTGATGCGCTCCGCCGACGTGGTGGTGGCGGTGCCGTGGTACGAGCCGTTCGGCATGGTGCCGATCGAGGCGATGGCGTGCGGCGTGCCGGTCGTCGCCTCGGCGGTCGGCGGGCACCTGGACACCGTCGCCGGCTGCGGCGTGCTGGTGCCGCCGCGCCGCCCACGGGCCCTGGCCAGGGCGCTGCGGGAGGTGCTGGACGATCCCGGCAGGCGGGAGCAGCTCGGGGCGGCGGGGGCGCGGCGGGCCCGCGAGAGGTACGGCTGGGCGCGCGTGGCCGAGCTGACCGAGGCGGTCTACACGCAGGTCATCGATGGCAAGGTCTGCCGTCTGGCTGCCCTGGGGGGTTGATCATGGATGCTCATCTGGAAAAGCTCTCGAACGCCTTGGAGAAGGTCGACGACCACGTCGTCACCATCCGGGCCTGGGGCGGCAAGCTGGCCGGGGTGCTGAGCGCCGGGGGCAGGCTGCTGGCCTGCGGCAACGGCGGCTCGGCGGCCGAGGCGCAGCACCTGACGGCCGAGCTGGTCGGCCGGTTCAGGGACGACCGGCGGCCGTACGCGGCCATCCCGCTGCACGCCGACGGCTCGTCGCTGACGGCCATCGCCAACGACTACGGGGTCGAGGAGGTGTACGCCCGCCAAGTGCGGGCGCACGGCCGCGCGGGAGACGTGCTGCTGTGCCTGTCCACCAGCGGTGGCAGCCCGAACGTGCTGGCCGCCGCCCGGGCGGCGCAGGAGCTCGGGATCGTGTCCTGGTCCATGACGGGTCCCGCGCCGAACCCGCTGGCCGACCTCTGCGACGAGGCGATCGCCGTTCCCGCCGAGGAGACGGCCACCGTCCAGGAGGTCCACCTGGCCCTGATCCACCTCCTCTGCGATGCGCTGGAGGGCGCGCTGTGACGGATCCGCAGCGAAGCGAGGACATCCGCCACAGCACACCGAGCGCAGCTCGACAAAGAGACGCTGTGACGGGGCCGATCGTGGTGGTCGGGGACACCTTGCTGGACGTGGATGTCGAGGGGGCGGCTGAGCGGCTCTGTCCGGATGCGCCGGTTCCGGTGGTCGACGTGGCCGCCGAGCAGGCGCGGCCGGGCGGGGCCGGGCTGGCCGCGCTGCTGGCGGCCCGCGACGGCGCGGACGTCGTGCTCATCACGGCGATCGGCGACGACGCCGACGGCCACCGCCTGTGCGGGCTGCTGTCGGAGGAGGTCGATCTCGTACGGCTGCCGCTGCACGGCCGTACCGTGCGCAAGGCCAGGGTCAGGTCCGGCGGCCAGACGCTGCTCAGGCTGGACACCGGCGACGGCCTGGCCCGGTACGCCCCCAGCCAGGAGGCCCGCGAGGCGATCGCCCGCGCCGGCGTGGTGCTCGTGTCGGACTACGGCAGGGGCGTCGCCAGGATGGCCCGCGAGTTGCTGCGCGACGTGTCCGTACCGGTGGTGTGGGACCCGCATCCCCGGGGCGAGCGGCCGCCACCGGGCTGCGCGCTGCTGACGCCGAGCGAGGCGGAGGCGCGCGGGTGGTGCCCGGGTTACCACGGCCCCGATCAGGCGGCCCGCCGCCTGGTGCGGGACATGCGGGCCGGGGCGGTGGCCGTCACGACGGGAGCGCGCGGGGCCGTACTGGCCGTCGAGGGCGGCCCGCTGACCACGGTGCGGCCGCCGGTGACGGCCGGCGGCCGGGACGCGTGCGGCGCGGGCGACCGGTTCGCCGGCGCCGCGGCGCTGGCGCTGCGCGACGGCGCCGGCGTCGTGGACGCGGTCACCGCCGGCGTGGACGCGGCCTCGCGTTTCGTGGAGCGCGGCGGGGCCGCCGCCGTCCGGGTCCAGGAGCAGCGGCTGGGCGACCGGCCGCGTACGGCGGTCGAGGTGGCCCGGCTGACCCGCGGGTACGGCGGCCGCCTGATCGCCACCGGCGGCTGCTTCGATCTGCTGCACGCGGGCCACGTGAGCCTGCTGCGGCGGGCCAGGGCGCTGGGCGACGCGCTCATCGTCTGCGTCAACTCCGACGACTCGGTGCGCAGGCTGAAGGGCCCCACCCGGCCCATCGTGGACGTGCGCGACCGGGTCGAGGTGCTCAGGGCGCTGAGCTGCGTGGACGCGGTGCAGGTGTTCGAGGAGGACACCCCCGCGGCCGTGATCGAGCTGCTGCGCCCCGACGTGTGGGTGAAGGGCGGCGAGTACGAAGGGGAGCTGCTGCCCGAATCCGAGGTCCTCGGCAGGCTCGGCGCGGAGACCGTCGTGCTGAGCATGCTGCCGGGCCGTTCGACAACGAACCTGATCAGGGAGATCCGATGAACATATTGATCACCGGCGGCGCCTCCGGGCTCGGCCGCGCCACCGCGGAGGCCGTGGAGAAGGAGGGCTGGCGGCCGCTGGTCGTCGACGTCCGCCGGCCGGACCAGCGTTTCGAACATGTCGTCGCCGACCTGGCCGACAGAGGGGAAGCCGAGCGGGCGGTACGCGAGCTCGCCGAGCGCGCCGGCGGGCTGGACGGTGTGGTCACGGCCGCGGGCATCGACGCGTGCGGCCGCCTGGAGGACGTGCCCGCCGCCGACTGGGAGCGGGTCATCCAGGTGAACCTGCTGGGCACGGCCGCCGTCGTGCGGGCGGCGCTGCCGTACCTGAAGCACTCCCGGGGCAAGGTCGTCACCTGCGCCTCCACGCTGGGGCTGCGGCCGCTCAGCGACGCGTCGGCGTACTCGGCGTCGAAGTTCGGCGTGGTCGGCTTCACCAGGGGGCTGGCCATCGAGCTGCGCGGGGAGGTGGGGGTGACGCTGCTCATCCCCGGCGGCATGCGGACGAGCTTCTTCGACGGGCGGCCCGAGCAGTACAAACCGGGGCCGGAGGCAGGGTTGAACGACCCGGCGGACGTGGCGCAGGCGGTGGTGTTCGCGCTGCGGCAGCCGGCCGGATGCGAGGTGAGGGAGCTCGTGGTCTGCCCGTCCACGGAGACGTCATGGCCCTGAACCTGCTCGTGCTGCGCGGGCTCGGCCTGGGCGACCTGCTCACGGCCGTGCCCGCGCTGCGGGCGCTGCGCCAGGCGTTCCCCGGGCACCGGATCACGCTGGCGGCACCGCGGGCGCTGGAGGCCCTGCTGCCGCTGACCGGCGCGGTGGACGCCCAGGTGGACGTGCGGGGGCCGGGTCCGGTGCCGTTCGAGCGGCCGGACATCGCGGTGAACCTGCACGGGCGGGGCCCGCAGAGCATCGACGCGCTGCGGCGCACCGACCCGGGGCGGCTGATCAGCTTCGGCACCGGGCCCGCGTGGCAGGACGGGGTGCACGAGGTGCGGCGCTGGTGCGGCCTGCTGGAGTGGTACGGCATCCGCGCCGACCCCGGGGACCTGACGCTGGGCGTCTCGGACCGGACCGGCCCGGCGATCGTGCACCCGGGGGCGGCCTACCCGGCCCGCCGCTGGCCGCCGGAGCGTTTCGCCGAGGTCGCCGCCGAGCTGGACGACGTGGTCGTCACCGGCAACGCCGAGGAGGTGCCGCTGGCCGAGCGGGTCGCCGAGCTGGCGGGGCTGCCGCCGGAGCGCATGCTGGCCGGGCGTACGTCCCTGGGCGACCTGATCGACCTGGTCAGCAGGTCGAAGCTGGTGGTCTGCGGTGACACCGGCGTGGCGCACCTGGCGACGGCGTTCTGCGTGCCGTCGGTGGTGCTGTTCGGGCCGGTCTCGCCGTCGTTGTGGGGTCCGCCGCCCGGCTGGCGTCATGTGGCGCTGTGGGCGGGGCGGAGCGGTGATCCGCACGGCGAACGGGTGGATCCCGGCCTGCTGCGGATCGAGGTTTCCGAAGTGGTCGACGCTGCCTTGGAGGTCACGTCATGAGGGCTCTGGTCACCGGAGGCGCCGGGTTCCTGGGTTCGTACCTGTGCGAGCGGCTGCTGGACGAGGGGGCGGAGGTGGTCTGCATGGACAGCTTCCTGACCGGCGGGCCGCGCAACGTCGAGCACCTGATCGACCGGCCGGAGTTCCGGATCGTCGAGTGCGACCTGACCGGCTACGTACACGTCGGCGGGCGACTGGACCTGGTCCTGCACTTCGCCTCGGCCGCCTCGCCCGCCGACTACCTGCGCTACCCGATCGAGACCCTGCGGGTGGGCAGCGTCGGCACGCTGCACGCGCTGGGCCTGGCCAGGGAGAAGGGCGCCAGGTTCCTGCTGGCCTCGACCAGCGAGGTGTACGGCGATCCCCTCGAACACCCCCAGCGGGAGACGTACTGGGGCAACGTCAACCCGGTCGGCCCGCGCAGCGTCTACGACGAGGCCAAGCGCTTCGCCGAGTCCCTGACCACCGCCTACCACCACTCGCGCGGCACCGACACCGGCATCGTGCGCATCTTCAACACCTACGGGCCCCGTATGCGGCCCTTCGACGGCCGGGCGATACCGACGTTCATCCGGCAGGCGCTGACGGGCGAGCCGATCACCATCACCGGGGACGGCTCGCAGACGCGCTCCATCTGCTACGTCGACGACACCGTGTCCGGCATCCTGGCCATGGCTCGAAGCGACTTCACCGGCCCGGTCAACATCGGCAACCCGAAGGAGCTGACCATGCTGGAGCTGGCCACGATGATCAGGGACCTGGCCGGGTCGTCGTCGGAGATCGAGTTCATCGACCGGCCGGCCGACGACCCCAAGGTACGCCGCCCCGACACGTCGCTGGCGGCCGAGCGGCTGGGCTGGCAGGCCAGGGTGCCGGCCGAGGAGGGCCTGAAGCGGACGATCGAGTGGTTCTCCGCGGAGCTGGCCACGGCCGAAGGGTTCGAAGAGCTCCAGGTCTGAGCCGCCGGGCCGGGGCTTCAGCGCGGGTTGCCCGCGCGCAGCCAGGCGAGGTAGTCGGCGACGGCCCGCTCGGTGTCGTAGGCGGGCTCGTAGCCGGTGTCCGCGCGCAGCCGGCTGATGTCGAGCCACATCGGCGGGGCGTCGCGGCCCTCGGGCAGGTCCACCCGGGCGTCCGGGACGATCCTCCGGATCGCCGCGGCGACCTCGCCGTTGGTGGTGGCCCGCCCGGAGGCCACGTTGTACGTGCGGTGCCGCAGCCGGTCCGCGAGCTGCAGCAGCGCGATGGCCCGCCCGCAGTCCTTGACGTAGCACAGGTCGGTCCCGTCGCCCGCGCGGCGGCCCGCGATCACCGTGGACAGGTCGGGGACGGTGCCGGCGGCCGCCGCGTGCACGAGCTGCGGCGCGCCGAAGAACCGCGACGGGGTGTGGCCGAGCGGGCCCCAGATGGCGCCGATGCGGTAGTTGACCACGTCGAGGCCCATGGTGCCGGCCAGGTGGTCGCTGATCAGCTCGCCCACCTTCTTGAAGGCCGGGATCGGGTGGCCGGCCGTCAGCGGCAGCGGCACGTCCTCGGGAAGCGGGCTCTCGGCCGTGACGCCGCCGTACACGCCGATCGTGCTGGCCACGCCGACCCGGCGCACCTGCCATTCCCGGGCGGCCTCGAACACGTTGAACAGGGTGTCGAGTGCCCCGCGCGCCCCTTCGAGCGGTTCGTGCGCGCCCGGCGGCCAGGGCATGGATCCAGCGAGGTGCACGATGCCGGTGATGTCGTGGCGGCGGCCGACGTCCAGCAGGGCCTTCAGGTCGGCGAGGTCGGCCTGCTCGACGAAGACGCGGTCGGCGGGGAGGTGGCCGGGGGTCGTGGCGGCCCGGCGCTGGACGAGCACGCAGGACTCGCCCAGGTCGAGCAGCGCGCGGGTGGTGTGCGTGCCGATGAAGCCGAGCCCGCCGGTGATCAGAATCATGAGTCCATCCATCAGAAAGGCGAATAATCAGTACTGCTGACAATCAGCCTAGGGACAGGTGCGGGCGCTGTCCAGGGGCGGCGCTCGTTCAGCGGTTCACGGGCGCATGACAAAGCCCCGCGCCACGAGGTGCGCGGGGCTCAGAGGTGGTGCTGCGACAGCCGGGGGCGGGTCAGAGCGTGATGCCGAACAGGGCGTCGGCCAGGTCCTTGACCAGGGCGGGGGCGGACGCGTCTGGGCCGCCCTCGGCCAGGGCCCGCTCGACCCAGGCGTCGACGGCGGCCACCGCCGCCGGCGAGTCGAGGTCGTCGGCCAGGCGCTCGCGCACCGTGGCCAGCAGGTCACCGGCGCGCGGCGCGGAGGGCAGCGCGACGGCCGAGCGCCACCGCGCCAGCCTGTGCTCGGCGGCGCCGATCATCTCGGGCACGTACTCCCAGTCCGCGCGGTAGTGGTGGGCCAGCAGGACGAGCCGGACGGCCATCGGGTCGTGTTCCCGGCGCAGCTTGGAGACGAAGACCAGGTTGCCCTTGGACTTGGACATCTTCTCGCCGTGGAGGGCGACCATCCCCGTATGCACATAGAGCTTCGCGAACGGCCATTCGCCGGTGGCGGCGTGGCCCTCCGAGGCGCCGCACTCGTGGTGGGGGAAGATCAGGTCGGAGCCGCCGCCCGCGAGGTCGAAGCCGGCGCCCAGGTTGTCGAGGGCGATGGCGCTGCACTCGATGTGCCAGCCGGGGCGGCCCCGGCCCAGGGAGGTGTCCCAGACGGGCTCGCCGGGCCGCTCGGCCCGCCACAGCAGCCAGTCGAGCGGGTGCCGCTTGCCCGGTCGGTCCGGGTCGCCACCGCGCTCGGCGAACAGGGCCAGCATCTGGGCCTCGTCGTAGCCGGACACCTGGCCGAACTTGGGGGCGTCGGCCACGCTGAAGTAGACGTCGCCGTCGAGGTCGTACGTGACGCCCTTGGCGGCGAGCTTGGAGATCAGGTCCGCGACCCGGCCGACGACCTCCGTGACGCCGACGTAGTCGCGCGGCGGCACGATCCGCAGCGCCTCCATGTCGCCGCGGAACAGCTCGATCTCCCGCTCGGCCAGCCGCCGCCAGTCGACGCCGGTCTGGGCCGCCCGCTCCAGCAGCGGGTCGTCGACGTCGGTGGTGTTCTGCGTGTAGTGGACCTCGTGGCCCGCGTCACGCCAGATCCGGCCGACGAGGTCGAAGGCGTGGTAGGTGTTGGCGTGGCCGAGGTGGGTGGCGTCGTAGGGGGTGATGCCGCAGACGTACATCCTGGCGGTCGGGCCCGGGTCGGTCTGCCTCACCTGCTTGGCGGAGGTGTCGTAGAGCCGCAGTGGAACGCTCTCACCTGGGAGTTTCGGGATGTTCGGGGCAGACCACGATCTCATGTCCTTGAGCCTATCTATCCCAATCGGCGGTCAGGTCGGTGAAGTCGTACGTCACACCGTCGGGCGTGAGCGTCACTTCCATCACCGCCAGGGAGGCGAACACGCGGCCGTCGGGCAGCTCGTGCCGGACGATGAGCGCGTCCGGCTCGGACGACGGCTCCGCCGTGATCAGCTCCTTCCAGGGCTCGGTCTCGAACCTGGGCAGGTACGCGGCCACCCGCTCGCTCGCCGGATCCAGACCCGAGTTGACCACCATGCTGGTGCCCTCGGGCAGGCCGGAGGCGGCCGTCCGCCGCCCGTCCCAGCTCAGCAGCCGTACCCCGGCCAGGTCGGCGATCACCAGATGGAAGGGGTCGTAGCGGGTCAGGCCGGCCGTGGGCGGCTCCCCCGTGTACGCCGCCCGCAGCGCCAGATCGCCCCGCGAGACCCTGCTCACCTCCGCGGCGGGCGTGCCGTGGCCGTTGAGCAGGGCGGCGGCACGGCGGGCCACCGGGTTGACGGCCAGCCAGGTGCCGCCCGCCTTGAGGTCGCGCCCGCCGATCACACCCGGGTATTCCGGCCAGTGCTCCCCCGGCCCCTCCCACGGACGGTCGGCGAACTCGTCCCTGACGCCCATGAGCGTCAGCGGCCGCCCGGTTCTCACGATCAGCGTGCACATGGGCAAAGAGTAATAAAAGCGTTCAGGCCGACCGACAGCGGATGCCCCTCAGCCGGGCCGCCGGTCCGCGGGGGGCGCGGGCATGGCAGGGCGGGCCGCCCGGAGCCGAAGTGACCAGGGCGGCGCGGGCATGGCAGGGCGGGCCGCCCGGAGCCGATGTGACCAGGGCGGCCGGTTCTGGCTGGGGCGTGGGCTAGATGGGTGGCCAGGGGATGGCGGGCCAGCCCTCTGACGGGTAGGGGTGCACGCCGGTGTCCAGCAGCCTCCTGACCCGTTGCCAGGTGGCCTCCACCTCGGCCAGCGACAGCAGCTCGCGCAGCCTGCGCCCGAGCGAGCCGGACTCCAGGTCGCGCTCCAGCTTGGCCAGCACCGCCACCGCCTCGCGGGCCAGCGGCTTGCCTCGCCACTGCCACAACACCGTGCGGAGCTTGTCCTCGACGGAGAAGCAGACCCCGTGGTCGACCCCGTAGACGTGCCCGGTGGGCAGCGGCAGCAGGTGGCCGCCCTTGCGGTCGGCGTTGTTGACCACCGCGTCGAACACCGCCATCCGGCGCACGACCGGGTTGCGGCTCCTGACCAGCCGCATGAGGTCGATCTCGCGTTCGGTGTCGATCCAGAGCTGGCACATGCCGGGCCCGAAGGGCCCCTCGCGGTAGACCGTGGGAGGCACGATGCGCCAGCCGGTCGCCTGCGACACCTCGAACGCGGCCACCTCACGGGCGGCGAGGGTGCCGTCGGGGAAGTCCCACAGCGGCCGCTCGCCCCGCACCGGCTTGTAGACGCAGGCGGCCGAGCGGGAGCCCATCTTGACCGAGCAGTAGAGCGTCATGTTGGTGGCCTCGACGAGGCGCCCCGCCACTTCGAGGCGGCCGTCACGCAGCAACGTGAGCGCGTCTTCGTCCGTGACCGGGGGTTGGGTGGGCTTGATGGCCGGTTCGCTCTCCGGAGCGGTCATGAAGCCGCCTCACCCCCGCGGTAGCCGTTGAGCCTGACACAGACGTGCCCGGCGGCGTCGAGCGGCTGTCCGCAGAGGGGGCACGGCGGTCGGCCCGCCGCGACGATCTGGAGGGCCCGCTGGGTGAAGGCACGCGCCGCCCCCGCGCTGATGCGCACACGCAGCACCGCGGGGTCGGGACTCTCAAGGTCGTCCTCGTCGGCGACCTCCTGTGCTTCTATCACCACCTGCGATCTCTCCGCGTCCCAGGCCAGCGCCATGGTGCCGACGCGAAAGTCCTCCGCGACGGGCACGTCGAGAGGCTCCTCGTCCTTCAGGTCGGCCGGGGCCATGGCGGGCACCCCCGCGGTCCCCCCGCTCAGCCGCAGCACCTCGTCGAGCAGCTCGTCGAGCCTGCCCGCCAGCGCGGCGACCTGCAGTTTCTCCAGCGCCACCGTGGTCAGTCTGCCCTCGGCCCTTGCCTGCAGATAAAAGACCCGTGCGCCCGGCTGCCCCAAGGCGCCAGCGACGAACCTCTCTGGTGGGTCGTAGTCGAAGACCGGCATAGCCTGACCTTACGTGGTTCCGGGTCCACCGCCGACGGCGGCATCGCTCCCGGTGATGTTTTCTCCCCCGTCTTTCTCCTCCGAATCCTCAGGAAGCCGCAATTCCCCCATATCGTTAAGCCTGAGAATAAAGGGACGCAAGGGGGCATAGCGAATGACGGTGAGAGCCGCCGGATCAGCTGTTATCCGTTGAAAGTGATCGAGATGGAGGCCCAGAGCGTCCGCGACGATCGCCTTGATCACGTCGCCATGGCTGCAAACCAGGTAGACAGCCTTCTCCCCGAGGCGTTGATTCCACCCCCGGACCGCCGCGACGGCCCGGTGCTGCATCTCGGCCAGCGACTCCCCCTCCGGAAACGTCGCGGCGCTCGGGTGGGCCTGGACGACCTGCCACAACGGCTCCTGGGCGAGCTCCTTCAGTGGCCGGCCGGTCCATGTGCCGTAGCCGCACTCGATGAAGCCCTCGTCGATCGCCACCTCCGTGTCGCGGTCCGCGGCGACCGCCTCGGCCGTTTCCCTGCAGCGTTCGAGCGGGCTGGAGACAATGGCGTCGAGCCTGACGCCCGCGACGCGCCCGGCGAGCGCGGCGGCCTGCGCCCGGCCCGCCTCGCTCAGGTGCACCCCCGGGGTGCGGCCGGCCAGCACCGGCCCGGTGAGATCCGTCAGCCCGTGCCGGGCCAGAAGCAGCGTGGTCACGCATCAAGTGTCGCAGGCGTCGATCACAACGTTTCATCGGCCTGAACGGTAACCTGGCGGGATCATGGAGCAGCGCTATGTCGGCCACAGCGGGCTGTCGGTGTCCCGGCTGGGACTCGGCACGATGACCTGGGGGCGTGACACCGACGGGGACGAGGCGGCGGCCCAGCTCCGCACGTTCCTCGAGGCGGGCGGAAACCTCGTCGACACGGCCGACGTCTACACCGGCGGCGACTCCGAGCGCCTGCTGGGCCGGTTGCTGCGCGACTCCGTGCCCCGCTCGGAGCTGGTGATCTCCACCAAGGCCGTGGTGACGCCGAACGGCCGCAGGCCGCGCGACGCCTCCAGACGCCACCTGATCGCCGCGGTCGACGAGTCGCTCAACCGGCTCGGGCTCGACTACGTCGACCTGTGGCAGCTCCACACGTACGATGCCGAGGTGCCCCTCGAAGAGACCCTGGCCGCGCTGGACGCCATCGTCTCCTCCGGCCGGGCCGTCTACGCGGGCGTCTGCGACTACGCCGGCTGGCAGCTCGCGGCCGCCGCGGTCACCCAGAAGATGATCCCCGGCCGCATCCCGATCACCTCGGCCCAGGCCGAATACTCGCTGCTCGCCCGCGAGCCCGAACGCGAGCTGCTGCCCGCCGCCGCCCACCTCGGCGTCGGCGTGCTGGCCTGGTCACCGCTGGGCCGCGGGGTGCTGACCGGCAAATACCGCACCGGCATCCCCTCCGACTCGCGTGCCGCCACCCCGCACTTCGCCGACTTCGTCCGCCCCTATCTCGACGAGCGCAGCCGCCGGGTCGTCGAGTCCGTCATGACCGCCGCCGACGGGCTCGGCGTCTCCCCCGTGGCCGTGGCCCTGTCCTGGGTGCGCGACCAGCCGGGGGTGGCCTCGGCCATCGTCGGAGCCCGTACGCACGCGCAGCTCACCGGGGCCCTCCCGGCCGAGGACGTCGTGCTGCCCATAGAGATCCGAGAGGCCCTTGATGACGTGTCGTCACTCGACTGACCCGGAAGCGGAGGGACACTCGCGTATCACTACTCGATACCGAATCGCAACTTTACCCGGCAAACGCCTGCGTCTGACGCGCGATGTCCATAAAGATTTCCCCCGGAAGCGACGCAGGAGGGGACGGATGGGGAGCAGAACCGCGATCTCGGCCGGAGTTCTCGCGGTGGCGCTGGCGGCCGTCCCGATGGCGGCTCCGGCCGCGTCGGCGGCAGCGCAGGATTGCACGCGCGACGGGGGTCTGCTCTCGGGAGTGACCAACGCCCTGTGCGACGTCGTGAACGCGGTCACGGGAACCGTGGGCACCCTCACGGGCGGGACGACCGACCCGGTGACCGAAGGCGTGGAGAAGACCACCGACGAGGTGCTGGGCAAGGTCGGCGAGGCCGTGCCGACGGCCGATGCCTCCCCCTCCCGGCGCGCCGACTCCTCACCCGTGCCGACGATCACGAGCGACGGGCTGGTGCCCGAGACGCTCAAGGAGGTGTGCCTGCCGGTGCTGGCCTGCGACGGGCGGGAGGCGGACACGGCCGGCACGCTGTCGCCCACCCCCTCGGCCGGGCACTCGCGCCGGCCGCCGCGTGAGGGGCGCGTGGAGCCGTCGCCGCCGACGCCCACCAGGACGCAGGCGCGGCCGGAGAGCCGGCCGCAGCTCACCGAGACCGCGCGGCCGGTGCAGAAGAAGGAGACGGCCTCGGCGGAGGAGCCGCGGGTCGATCTGCTGTGGCCCAACCCGTTCGCGCACGAGCTGACGGTGCCGATGCAGGACCGGCGGGTGGTCCGGCCGAGCCCTCCCGCCTCCGACGTGCTGGGCACGGCGCTGACGATCGCCCTGCTGGGCTCGGCGGTGCTGGCCACCCGGATCGTGCAGCAGCGGCGGCACCGCAAGGAGCCGGTGGAGTCGATCCCCTTCGAGCCGGCCCGGGCCGGCAACAGCCGCCACCGCCTGGCCTGACCCGCCCCCCCGGACACGGCTCACGCGGCCGGTCCGGGGTGCGGGGTCAGCGGGTCAGCCGATGGCGTGGACGCCGCCGTCCACGTGGACGATCTCGCCCGTGGTGGCAGGGAACCAGTCGGACATCAGGGCGACGCAGGCCTTGGCGGCCGGGGTCGTGTCCGCCAGGTCCCAGCCCAGGGGGGCCTTGTCCGGCCAGCTGTCCTCGAAGTCCTTGAAGCCCGGAATCGACTTGGCCGCCATCGTGCGCAGCGGGCCGGCCGCCACCAGGTTGACCCGGATGTTGTGCGGGCCCAGGTCACGCGCCAGGTAGCGGTTGCAGGACTCCAGGCCCGCCTTGGCCACGCCCATCCAGTCGTAGACCGGCCAGGCCTTGGAGGCGTCGAAGTCGATGCCGACCACCGCGCCGCCCTCCTTCATCAGGGGGAGGCAGGCCACCGCCAGGGACTTGAAGGAGTAGGTGGAGACCTGGACGGCGGTGGCGACGTCTTCCCAGGAGGTGTGGAGGAAGTTGCCGCCGAGGGCCGTCTGCGGGGCGAAGGCGATCGAGTGGACCACGCCGTCGAGGCCGTCCACGTGCTCGCCCACCCGGGCCGCCAGGGTGTCGAGGTGCTCGGTGTTCTGTACGTCGAGCTCCAGGACGGGCGCCGGGCCCGGCAGGCGCTTGGCGATGCGCTCCACCAGGCTCAGGCGGCCGAAGCCGGTGAGCACGACCGTGGCGCCCTCCTCCTGGGCCAGCCTGGCCACCGAGAACGCGATCGAGGCGTCCGTGAGGACGCCGGTGACCAGGATCCGCTTGCCTTCGAGAATTCCCACCGTCAGTGCCCCATTCCGAGTCCGCCGTCGACCGGGATCACGGCCCCGGTGATGTAGGAGGCGTCGTCGCCTGCCAGGAAGCGGACGACGCGTGCCACCTCTTCGGGCCTGGCCTGCCGCCCGAGAGGGATGGTGGAGACGATCGTGTCGTGGTCGAGCTCGGCCGTCATGTCGGTGGCGACGAAGCCGGGCGAGACCACGTTCACGGTGATGTTGCGCGAGCCGTATTCGCGCGCCAGCGAGCGGGCGAAGCCGATCAGGCCCGCCTTGGAGGCGGCGTAGTTGGCCTGGCCCGCCTGGCCGGACAGGCCGATCACGGAGGAGATGAGGATGATCCGGCCGCGCTTGAGCCTCATCATGGGCCGGATGGCCCGCTTGGCGACGCGGTAGGCGCCGGTCAGGTTGGTGTCGATCACGTCGGTGAAGGTGTCTTCCTTCATCATCGCCAGCAGCGTGTCCTTGGTGACGCCGGCGTTGGAGACGAGCACCTCGACCGGGCCCTGCTGGGCCTCGACCTTGTCGAACGCGGCCTCGACGTCGGCCGTGCTCGTGACGTCACAGCGCACGCCGAACAGGCCCTCGGGCGGCTCCCCCGATCGGTAGGTGACGGCGACGGCGTCGCCGTTCGCGGAGAGTTCACGGGCGATGGCGAGGCCGATGCCCCGGTTGCCCCCGGTGACGAGTACAGAACGTGCCATGGCATCTGACGCTATCCCCTACCGGCGAGTATCCGCTTGTCCGGGTGGCACAAGATCACAGGGTTAGGATCGTGGACATGCGCCAGATCGATCCCGACTTCCTGGAACTGCCGCTGCGGCGGCTCGCGGACGCCGCTCTCCAGCGCGCCCGCGACCTCGGCGCCGAGCACGCCGATTTCAGGCTCGAACGTGTACGAGCGGAGACGCTCAGTCTCTATGATGCCCGGCTCGAAGGCGCCATGGACGCTGACGACCTCGGCTACGCCGTCCGCGTCGTCAAGGGCGGCACCTGGGGGTTCGCCGCGGGCATCCACCTGACCGCCGAGGCGGCCGCCACGGTGGCCGAGCAGGCGGTGCGGGTGGCGGAGGTGAGCGCGCCCGTCAACCGGGAGCCCATCGAGCTGGCCCAGGAGCCGGTGCACGCCGAGGCCGTGTGGGTGTCGGCCTACGACGTCGACCCGTTCGAGGTGGCCGCGGCCGAGAAGGTGAGCCTGCTGGCGGAGTGGTCGGCCGGGCTGCTGCAAGGCGCCGACCACGTCTCCGCGCGGCTGCTGCAGGTCAAGGAGCAGAAGTTCTACGCCGACACCGCCGGCACGGTCACCACGCAGCAGCGGGTGCGGGTTTACCCGAGGCTCAACGCGATGAAGGCGGGCGAAAGCGGCTTCGACGACATGTCGACCATCGCGCCGCCGGTCGGCCGCGGCTACGAATACCTGACGGGCACCGGCTGGGACTGGCAGGCCGAGCTGGCCAGGCTGCCCGAGCTGCTGGCGGAGAAGCTGGCGGCGCCCTCGGTCGAGGCCGGCGACTACGACCTGGTGATCGACCCGTCCAACCTGTGGCTGACGATCCACGAGTCCGTCGGCCACGCCACCGAGCTGGACCGGGCGCTCGGCTACGAGGCGGCCTACGCGGGCACCAGTTTCGCCACGTTCGAGCAGCTCAACGAGCTGGTCTACGGCTCGCCGGCGATGAACGTGACCGGCGACAGGACGGTGACGCACGGCCTGGCGACGGTCGGGTTCGACGACGAGGGCGTGCAGGGGCAGAGCTTCGACATCATCAAGGACGGCATCCTGGTGGGCTACCAGCTCGACCGGCGGATGGCGCTGATGCAGGGGTTCGGGCGGTCCAACGGGTGCGCGTTCGCCGACTCGCCGGGGCACATGCCGATCCAGCGCATGGCCAACGTGTCGCTGGCCGCGGCGCCCGGCGGGCCGTCGACCGACGGGCTGATCGCCGGGGTCGAGCGCGGCCTCTACATCGTCGGTGACAAGAGCTGGTCGATCGACATGCAGCGCTACAACTTCCAGTTCACCGGGCAGCGGGCGTACCGGATCCTGAACGGGAGGCTGGCCGGGCAGGTCAGGGACTTCGCCTACCAGGCGACGACGACGGACTTCTGGCAGTCGATGGAGGCCGTCGGCGGGCCGGGCACCTACGTGCTCGGGGGCGCGTTCAACTGCGGCAAGGGCCAGCCGGGGCAGGTCGCGCCGGTCAGCCACGGCTGTCCGGCGGCGCTGTTCAGGGGCGTGCGGATCCTCAACACCGTGCAGGAGGGTGGAAAGTGAGCGAGCTCGGCGAGCGCGGATTCCCGGAGGGAACGCCCGGCATGCCGGTCCAGGTCTCTCCGCAGGGGATGGTGGAGCGGGCGCTGGAGCTGTCCGCCAATGACGGTTGCGTGGTGCTGGTGGACGAGGAGTCCACGGCCAACCTGCGGTTCGCGGGCAACACGCTGACGACCAACGGCGTGGCCCGGTCGTCCCGGCTGACCGTGATCTCGATCGCGGGGCAGGGGGTCGGGGTGGTGTCGCGGGCGGCCGTACGCGAGGAGCAGCTCGCCGACGTGGTGGCCGCGGCCGACGCGGCGGCACGCGCGGCGCAGCCCGCCGAGGACGCCCGCGCGCTCGTCGAGGGCGTGCCGGCCTCACCGCACTGGGACGAGGAGATACGGCCGACCGACTTCGGGGTGTTCGAGAGGTTCGCGCCCGCGCTCGGCGAGGCGTTCGCGGACGCGGAGGCGGGCGGCAGGAGACTGTACGGATTCGCGGAGCACTCGCTGACCTCGACGTTCCTCGGCACGTCCAGCGGCCTGCGGCTGCGGCACGACCAGCCCACCGGGCGGCTGGAGCTCAACGCCAAGTCCTCCGACCTGAAGCGCTCGGCGTGGACGGGCGTGTCCACGCGGGACTTCACGGACGTGGACGTGACCGCGCTCGGGTCCGCGCTCGCGCGGCGCCTGGACTGGGGCAGGACCAGGGTGGACCTGCCCGCGGGGCGCTACGAGACGCTGCTGCCGCCGGGCGCGGTGGCCGACCTGATGATCTACATGTACTGGTCGTCGGGGGCCAGGGACGCGCTCGACGGGCGTTCGGTGTTCTCCAGGCCGGGCGGCGGCACGCGGGTGGGCGAGCGGCTCGCCACGCTGCCCGTGTCGCTGTCCAGCGATCCGGGCGCGGCGGGGATCGCGTGCGCGCCGTTCGTGGCGGCGCACGCCTCCGGCCGGGACAGCTCGGTCTTCGACAACGGGCTGCCGCTGGGGCCGACCGACTGGATCAGGGACGGGCGGCTGGAGGCGCTGCTGCAGACGCGCTACTCGGCGGAGCTGAGCGGGCTGGCGGTGACGCCGGGGATCGACAACCTGATCATGGAGGGGCCGGCCGGCGGGCGGTCGCTGGAGGAGATGATCGCCGGCACCCGGCGCGGGCTGCTGGTCACCTGCCTGTGGTACATCCGGGAGGTCGATCCGCAGACGCTGCTGCTGACGGGGCTGACCAGGGACGGGGTCTACCTGGTCGAGAACGGCGAGGTGGTCGGCGAGGTGAACAACTTCCGGTTCAACGAGAGCCCGGTGGACCTGCTCGGGCGGATGACCGAGGTGGGGGCGAGCGAGCGCACGTTGCCCCGGGAGTGGAACGACTACTTCCAGCGCACGGTCATGCCCGCGGTGCGGGTGCCGGACTTCAACATGTCGACGGTCAGCCAGGCGAGCTGAGCGGCCCGGCGCGGGTGGCGGCGCTCGGCGGCCGGGTCGAGGCCCAGCCGGTCGAGCGTCGTGATCGCGTGCGGCGCCATGGCGTGGCCGGTCGGTGCGGACACCCCCGCGCCGGCCACCGTCATGGGAACGGCCATGGGCTGGGCCGTGGAGCGGAGCATCGCCCGGGTGATCACCTCCGCCATCGCGGAGCGGCAGATGTCCGCCGTGCAGACCGGCAGGATGCCGAACTCGTCGCTCACGCTA
The DNA here is from genome assembly GCF_900099965.1 of Nonomuraea jiangxiensis. GTDB lineage: Bacteria > Actinomycetota > Actinomycetes > Streptosporangiales > Streptosporangiaceae > Nonomuraea > Nonomuraea jiangxiensis. The sequence continues at coordinate 36,664 of NZ_FNDJ01000021.1, forward strand.
GCCGCTGCCGCCCGCCGCCGAGAGGCGCACGTCGTGCACGCGGTCCCACTTCTGAGCCGTGACGAGCCGGGCGGTGAGGTCGTCCTGGTCGTAGACGACCGACCACCTGGTGTGCACCTGGGCGACCCTCCTGAGCAGCTCCATCGCCTCGGTCCCCGCGCCTTCGGCGAGCTTGCGGTAGCGGGCGTCGGACAGCTTGGCGGCCCGGTCGGCGCCGGTCATCGTGATGTTGGTGAGATAGCGGTCGTCGATGACGTTGAGGCGGCCCTCGCCGAATTCGACGACCGCGGACCTGCCCGCCCGGTCGGCGATCAGGTAGTGGAGCTGGGGGCCGCCGGTGAAGTCCAGGTTGTAGCGGCCCATCAGGGCGATCGCCTCGGACACGGTCGCGGCCCGGTCGAGGATCAGCCTGATGATCCGCACGCCGCTCACGGTGGTGCGGCCCGGGGCCGGGTCGGGTAACCGCGCGTCGGGCGCCTGGGCCAGGCCGATGACGAGCCCCTGCTCGTTCATGCCGTCGAACGGGGTCAGCACCGCGTGCGCCAGCCGCCGCCGGTCCTGCGGGGCGCTCAGGTCCGGCTTGGCCCCCGGCGGGAACAGGTAGGAGACGTCGGCCATGGACACCGAGGCGTAGCCGTCCCGCGGGTCGTTGTGGACGATCATGGCGGGGTTGGGGTCCCAGTCGAAGTTCCTGCCGAACTCGCCGGGGCGGTGGAACAGCGAGCACGCCCAGCCGTCCCCGCGCCGGGCCAGCTCCGCCTCGGTGAGCGGGGCCTCGGCGTCGTAGCGGCCGTGGTAGGTCATCTCGTACAGCGGCATGTCGTCCACCTGGCGCAGGGTGGCCGCCGTCCGGCTGATCTCGTCCCGCGTCTGGCTGAGAACCTCCTGGACGGCCGCGGAGGGGGGCGCCGGCCGCGCGGAGCGGCTCAGCGGCACCGGAGCCTCTGAGGGGCTCTCAGGCGCGCATGCCGCCGCTGACGCCAGCACGAGGGCCGACAACACCGCCACCGCAGGGGTTCGCATGGTCGTAGTGTGCCTTCCGGCGCCCGCCGTGTCACCCGTGGATCACGCGTCCTCGAGGCGGAAGCCCACCTTCATGCCGACCTGGAAGTGCGCGACCTCGCCCGCGTCGAGGTATCCGCGGATCTCCGTCACCTCGAACCAGTCGAGGTGGCGCAGGGTCTGCGAGGCCCGCTTGACCCCGTTGCGGATGGCCTGATCCACGCTTTCCGCCGAGGTGCCCACGATCTCGGTGACCCGATACGTTCGATCCGTCATCTCCACATCCTCCTTACTAGAAGGCCATGATCGCATGACCCTCGTCCCCGTCCAGGGGCGCACTCGCGGGCGGCTCCTCCGAGGTCTACCGTGGAAGGTATGAAGGGGTGGCGTAAGAAGCAGGCTGTCCACCAGGTCACGGACGCCGGGCCGTCGCTGTCGGCCGACATCCGCAAGCGGGAGATCAGCTACCTCATCAAGATGGGCATCCGGACGATCTGCCTGATCCTGGCGGTCGTGGTGCCGGTGCCGTGGCCGTACCGGCTGCTGTTCATCGGGGCGGCGGTCTTTTTGCCATACATAGCCGTAATCGGGGCCAATGAGAGGGGCAAGCCTGCCCCGCCTCCTACCTTTCAGTCGCCTGAGGCTAACCAAACCGAGATACCGCTGCATCGACGCGAGATCGGGTCGTGACTAAGTCTTGACGCATCCCATGGGTTGTAGGTGTACGCTTTAGCCAAGCGCTCCGGTCCCCCGTCGGAGTGCTGGTGCCGGCGTTCCGGGCCCCCGTCGGAACGCCGATGAAGCGACGCCGGGTGGTTTGCCCCCGTAACCACCCGGCGTCGCCCTTTCCTCCAGGGGAAACCCGCGACCCGTAACGATCAAGGGCGCGCTCGGGCCGGTCATCGGATAGGACCGCTTTCCCGAAATCGTTTACACTCCCTCCCGCCTCGTTATTCACAGGAAATCTTCAGGCGGGAGGGAGCTTGACATCACGAGTTCGTTCGGGTGTCAGCTGTCAGTCAGCGTCTCAGTAGTCGCTTCGCCCCAGTTTTTCGCCAATGTGGTCAGTCTGGCCACGGCATCCTCCGGAGCGCTGCCTGACCCCTGCGCTAGCCCGAGCAGGTAGGCGGTCAGCGGCGCGGCCGGCCTGGCGACGCCGTGAGCCACCTCCTTGGTCAGGTCGAGGATCTGGTCGCGGTCCACGGTCGCCGGGTCGATGCCCAGCTCCTTGCAGGCCAGCGCGGTCCATTCGTTGAGCACGTGCATACGAGCCTCCTCCGGGTGGTCGTCCATTGTGTCGCAGGCAGTCCGCGATCAGATCACGGCCTTCCCCACGGCACCCGGCGTACCCCTCGCAGGAGCTCTGGACCGGCCGCGCCGGTCCGCCGGGGGTCGCTCAGCCGCCGATCGCGGACATGGGCCTGGACGGCTGGAGGAAGGACGGGTCATCGATGCCGTGCCCGGCGCGCTTGCGCGCCATGGCCGCCATCCAGCGCGCGGCCAACTCCTCGTCGGACGCGCCCGCGCGCAGCGCGGACTTCAGGTCGGACTCCTCGGTGGCGAACAGGCAGTTGCGCACCTGGCCGTCGGCGGTGAGGCGGACCCGGTCGCAGGCGCCGCAGAACGGGCGGGTCACCGAGCCGATCACGCCCACCCTGGACGGGCCGCCGTCCACCAGGAACCGCTCGGCGGGCGCGCTCCCCCGCTCCTCCAGGTCGTCGGGCGTGAGGTCGAACGAGCCGGACAACAGGTCGAGGATCTCGTCGGCGGTGACCATGTCGTCGCGGCTCCAGCGGTGCTGGGCGTCGAGCGGCATCTGCTCGATGAAGCGCAGCTCATAGCCCTGCTCCAGGCACCACCGCAGCAGCGGCACCGCCTCGTGCTCGTTGACACCGCGCATCAGCACGGAGTTCACCTTGACCGGGCGCAGGCCCGCGGCGTCGGCGGCGGCCAGCCCGGCGATCACGTCGGCGTGCCGGTCGCGGTGGGCGAGCCGCTTGAACGTGGCCGCGTCGAGGGTGTCGAGCGAGACGTTGACCCGGTCCAGCCCGGCCTCCGCGAGCGGCCCCGCCAGGCGGGCCAGCCCGATGCCGTTGGTGGTCAGCGAGACCTGGGGCTTGGGCGTGAGGGCGGCGGTGCGGGTGACGATGTCGACCAGCTCGCGCCGGATCAGCGGCTCGCCGCCGGTGTAGCGCACCTCCGTGATGCCGAGGCGTTCGACGCCGATCGCGACGAGGCGGACGATCTCGTCGGCCGTGAGGAGCTGGGCGTTCGGCAGCCAGTCGAGACCCTCGGGAGGCATGCAGTAGGTGCAGCGCAGGTTGCACTTGTCCGTGAGGGACACCCGCAGATCCGTCGCCACCCGTCCGAACGAGTCTCGCAACATGGCGTCACCTCCTGTTCATTTGGCCCGAAGGCCAGACTATGACGGCATTCGTCCGAGGCTCAAAACCGCCCGCTCTAGGCACAACGCATTTATCCTAGATCGATTCCCCGGCTGGCCGGAGGCAGGGTGAACGCCCGTCCCGGCTACCGGGCGGCGGTGGCGTGCCAGGTCTCGCGGGCCCGGATCAGCTCGGCCAGGTGGCGCCGGGACCATTCGCAGCCGGCGTTCATGGGGGCGAGCAGGCTGCGGCCGAGGTCGGTCAGCGCGTACTCGACGCGCGGCGGGATCTCCTCGTACGCGGTGCGTGTCAGCAGGCCGTCGCGTTCCATGGCGCGCAGGGACTCGGTGAGCACCTTCGGAGTGATGCCGCGCAGCGGCACCTGCAGCTCGGTGAAACGGCGCGGGCCCGGCTCCAGGCAGCGGATGATCTTCGCGGTCCACTTGTCGCCGATGCGGACGGGGGCGGCGACGGGCGGGCACCCGGCGAACATGTCTGGATCGAGCGGCTCCGGCATGCCCGCCATCGTAGGCAGGTCACTATCGTTGCGGAAAGCGTGGGGTCGCCATCTACCGTCTCCGGCGTGGACGGGCCGATCTGAGTCCGTCCGGGCTTCGGGCGAACGGAGTGATGGCGCGATGAGCAGGATCGTGGTGTACGGGGCCGGCGGGCGGGCCGGGGTTCGGGTGGTCGCGGAGGCGGCGCGGCGGGGGCACGAGGTGACCGCCGTGGTGCGGGATCCGGACAGGTACGCGCATCTGTCGGAGGTGCCGGTCCTCGGCGCGGAGGGACCCAGGGTGGAGGGCCGTGGGGCGGAGGCCCGTGGAGCGGAGGCCCGTGGAGCGGAGGCCCGTGGGGCGGAGGGACCTGGCGCGGTGGGGCTTCGGGGCGGCGGGGTGGGCGACCGGCGTGGGCGGGTTCGGGTGGTGGGCGGGGATGTCACCGATGCCGCCAGCGTGGCGGAGACGGCGGCGGGGCACGGGGCGGCGATCCAGGTGGCGGCGCGGCTCGACATGCCGTCCGAGGAGTTCTACGGCGCGGCCGCGCGGGCGCTCGCCGAGGGGCTCGGGCGGGCCGGGGTGTCGCGGCTGGTCGCGCTCGGCATCGGCTCCCTGCTGGAGGTCTCGCCCGGGGTGCGGCTGATCGACACGCCTGGGTTCCCGGCGGAGGCGCGGGCGTTCTCGCTGGGGCACGCCGTGGAGCTGGCGGTGCTCGCGGAGTCCGGGCTGGACTGGGTGGTACTGGCGCCGCCGCCGGTGATCCTCGACGCCGAGGCCACGGGGACGGGGCGGTACCGGTTCGGGGACGGGCGGGTGCCGGAGCAGGACCCGGCCGATCCGGTGTTCTCGTACGCGGATCTGGCGGCGGCCCTGGTCGACGAGGTCGAACGGCCGCGCCGGCACCGGGCGCAGGTCGCGGTGTCGTACTGACGGGGGCGGACATGCCGGACGCCCGGCCTTGGGTGGCCGGGCGTCCGGGTGTCGCGTCAGCGGCGGCCGATGACCTTGACCCAGTCGGTGGCCTGCGCCGGCGCCAGCGGGCCGGAGCCCTCGAAGACCGCGCGCCACGTGCCCGACGTACGGGCGGGCACCCTGGTCTCGAAGTAGCCCCTGCTGCCGGTCTTGATCGTGTCGACGTATTCCCACTTGCCGTGGCCGGCCGGCTGGAAGAGGATCACGATCCGCTTCCAGCCCAGGCGGTGCCAGCGCTCCGAACCCCTGCAGTGGTCGGCCTTGTGCACCGAGACGATGCCGCTGATGTAGTCACCGTCACACTCCACGGACAGCTTGCCGCTGAGGGTGATGGCCTTGCCGCGCCACGCGGGCTCGGGACCCGCGTCGAACTGCAGGGTCGTGTGGCCCGCGGGGTCCGCGAGCGCGGGCGAGGCGGCGGTGGCCACCACCGTGGCGCCCAGAGCGGCGGCCGCCAGTCCTGCGGCTAGGCGTCGCATCTTCACAACAAACTTCCTTCCCCGTCCAAAAGCCCCAAGTCGGGGCACGTCACCGGCAATGACGCGTAAGGGTAAAGAAAAGTTGCGATGATGTTGATCACGATTCCGCAACGACCGCCATAATGGCGCCGCTCAATGCATTTCGCTTGTACCGCTTTATGCCATTATGTGGTTATTTGTCGTTCTTTTGAGTGGTGCGGTGCGTAGTGTTCGGATCCGGGGTAGCGGGCCCGCCAGTAGCCGCCCGGCCGGCCGGGGACCGTGCTGACGAACGCCCCGGCGGCGTCGGTCCTCGCGTCGCCGACCTTCACCCAGGCCGACTCGCTGTCCGGGCGCCACAGGATTTCCAGCGGCTGCTTGGCGAAAGGCCCGAAATCGGTGAGGCCGCGCGGGTCGACCCTGGTGAGCGTGCCGCGCACGCGTACGCCGGTGGCCGGGCCCGCGCTCTTTTCCGCCCGTACCGATGAGAGTTTCGTCGCGCGTTTGAGCTGGAACGAGGCATATTCCGTGACCGTCGTCCCATTCGGCCCCTTGGCGGTGGCGGCGATCGTCCAGGTGCCGGTCGGATAGAACCGGTTGAGCTTCTTGTCCGGCAGGAAACGCCAGGTCTCCCAGCCCGGGGCCACGCGCGCCGGCGGGGCCGAGCCCTGGCGCCGGACGAGGATCGGCGGCGCGGCGGCCTGGCGGCCCTCCGCGTTGACGCCTTCCTTGGGAGCCGTTCTGGCCGGCTCCGGCGTCTGCTCCGCCGGGTCCGGGACCTCGGCCCTGACCGGGTCCGGTTGCGGGTCGAGGAAGGGCACCGAGCCGACCGGCGGCTGCGCCGGCCGGCTCGGCCTGGTGATCGGGGCCGGCGTTGGTGCCGGGGCCGGGGCCGGTGCCGGTGCCGGGGCCGCGACGTCCGCGACGGGCGGCTTGTCGGACAGGAGTGGGCCGGGCGGGCGGCCGGGCTCCACCTTGACGGTGACGCCGTCCCGGCCGCGCGCCCCCTTGGCGATCACGTCGATCACCAGGCGGACGGAGCCCTGCGCCCCGACCACGGGGGCCGCCGGGCGTACGGTGATGGCGCGGATGACTGGCTCGGTCGCGACGGGGGGTGCGGGCGCCGGGAACGGCCCCACAGCGAGCGAGACGAGAAGAAGGCTTCTGGTCATGATCGAGACGGTAGGAACCACCCGGTAATGGCCAGGACCGCAACACACGCCACGAATGGCAAAGCCGGGTGGAGACCGCTCAGTGCGGCCCGCTGTAGAGGCCCTCGATGACGTCACCGTACTTCGCGTGGATGACACGTCTCTTGAGCTTGAGACTGGGAGTGAGCTCGCCGCTCTCGGCGGTCCACTCGGTGCCTAAGAGGACCCACCTCTTCACCTGCTGCACCCGGGCCAGCTTGGCGTTGGCGGCCTCGACCGCGGCCCCCACCTCCTCGCGGACCTGGGGGTGCTCGGCCAGCTCCGCCAGCGAGCCGAACGCGATGCCGCGCGCCTGCGCCCAGCCGGGCGCCACCTCGCCGTCCAGGGTCAGCACGGCCACCGGGTGCGGCCGCCGGTCCCCGTAGGCGAGCGCCTGGCCGATGAGGACGTGTTCCTTGAGGTGGTTCTCGATCTCGGCCGGTGAGATGTTCTCGCCGCCCGCGGTGATGATCAGCTCCTTCTTGCGGTCCACGACGCGGTAGAAGCCGTCCTCGTCGACCGAGCCGATGTCGCCGGTGTGCAGCCAGCCGTCCTCGTCGAGGAGGTCGGCGGTGGCGTCGGGGCGGTTGAGGTAGCCGCGGGTGTTGAGCGGGCTGCGGGTGAGGATCTCGCCGTCGTCCGCGATGCGGACCTCGACGCCGGGCTCGGCCCTGCCGACGGTGCCCAGGCGGTAGCAGGTGGGGCCGTTGCCGGTGAAGGCGCCGGTGGTCTCCGTCATGCCGTACACGTCGATGACCTTGAGGCCCAGGCCGGCGTAGAAGTGCTGCACCTCGGCGGGCAGCGGCGCGGCGCCGGTGGCGGTCCACTGGGCGCGGTCGAAGCCGATCAGGCCGCGGATGACCGACAGCATGGACGCGTCGGCCTGCTCGTAGGCGGCCTGGATCTCGGGCGTGACGGTGCCGCCGTACTGGCCCGCCTCGACGTAGGCGGCCCCGGCCCGCATCGCCTCGCGCACGGCGGCCTGCCGCTCCTCCGGCTGGGTGGCGAGCAGGGCCAGCAGGCGGGCCATCATCTTCTCCCACACCCGCGGCACCCCGAAGAACATCATCGGCCTGACCTGCCCCAGCGTCGTCCCGAGGTGGGCGAGGTCGGTGCAGAAGTGCACGTGGGAGACCTTGACCAGCGGGAGGTAGAGGCTGAGCACCCGCTCGGCGATGTGGGCGTAGGTGAGGTAGGAGATCTGCGTGCCCATCGAGGGCAGTCCGGTGATGCGGTCGGTGGAGGCGACCTCGTAGAAGACGTTCGCGTGGGTCAGCGGGACGCCCTTGGGGGTGCCGGTGGTGCCCGAGGTGTACAGGATGGTGACGACGTCGTCGGAGGTGACGGCGCGCCAGCGGGCCTCGACCGGGGCCGGGTCCGCGGTCAGCCGTTCCCGGCCCAGCGCGAGGAAGTCCGCCCAGCTCATGTAGCGGTCGCCGGCGGGGGCGCCGTCCAGCACGATGATCTTGCGCAGGCCGTCCAGCCGGTCGAGCACGGGCTGCCAGCGGGCCAGGTCGGCCGGGCCGCCGAGGACGGCGTACTTGGCGGCCACGTCGGAGGCCACGAAGGCGATCTGGTCGGGGGCGAACGTCGAGTAGACCGTGCACCCGACGCCTCCCGCGTGCACCGCGCCGAGGTCGGCCAGGACGTGCTCGCTCCGGTTGACCATCATGAGGGCCACGGAGTCGCCGGGTTCGAGCCCGAGGGCGGCGAACCCCGCGGCGATCTCCAGGACGCGCCGCCGTGCCTGCGCGTACGTGAGGGTGCGCCAGCCGTCGGCTTCCGGGTCGGAGTAGGCAGGAGCGTCCGGGTGCTCGTCGGCTACGGCTTTGAGCTGCTCACAGATGGTACGGCCGGCGATCTCCTGCTCGATCTCGGCACGGACCTCGAGGGCTTCGGCCATGGACCCGCCTCCAGTCAGCGTTCACTTGCGGAGTGGGATGCATCGCACCACACCCTCAAGAAGGCTTCAAGCCCTGGCCAAAAGAGTGCCATATCCGACACTGCCGGTAGTCGTCCGATCGCCCATCGCTCCCCCCGGCGCGAGCAGGGCCGGGGATGCGGTAGACATTCCGAACGTGTCTCAGCTTCTCGACCTGGTCGGCATCTTCGTCTTCGCGCTGTCGGGGGCGCTCATGGGCGTGCGCAAGCGGCTCGACGTGGTCGGGATGCTGGTGCTGGCCGAGATGACCGCCCTGGGCGGGGGCGTCGTGCGCGACCTGATCCTGAACGTGCGGCCCGCCGCGTTCCAGAGCCTCGGCTACGTGGCGGTGCCGGTGGCCGCGACGGTGATCGTGTTCTTCTGGCATCCGCACGTGGCCCGGGTGATGCCGGCCATCCTGGTGCTGGACGCGGCGGGGCTCGGCCTGTTCTGCGCGGTGGGCACGGAGAAGGCCGTCGAGTACGGCCTGAGCCCGCTGCACGCCGCCCTGCTGGGCGTCGTCACGGGCGTGGGCGGGGGCATGCTGCGGGACGTGCTGGCCGGGGAGATCCCGACGCTGCTCTACGACCGCCAGCTCTACGCCGTGCCCGCGATGCTGGGGTCGGCCGTGATGGCGGGGCTGTCGTGGCACGGGACGCACGGGTGGCCGGCGACGCTGGCGGCGGCGCTGCTGGCGTTCGGGCTGCGGATCGCGGCCATGCGGCGCAAGTGGCGGGCGCCGCTGGCCAGGGGGCTCGACGAGTAGTCCATGAGCGGGTGGCGCACGGTAGGGGCGTGGGCTCACACCATCGCGATGAGCGGGTCCGGCGGGCGCACGACGCCGGCGGGGCCGTGGTCGCGGGCGGCGCGCAGGCGGGTGACCGCGTCGGTGAGCACCTGGGGCGGCTGGGTGTAGGGCAGGCGCAGGTAGCTCTCCAGGGTGCCCTCCAGGCCGAACCAGGGGCCGGGCGCGAGGCGTACGCCGTGGGTGAGCGCGGCCTCGGCGAACGGGGTGGCGCCGACCCCGTCCAGGCGCACCCACAGGGTGCCGCCGCCGCGCGGGACGGTGAACGTCCACTCGGGCAACTGCGTGCGCAGGCCCGTGACCAGCGCGTCACGGGAGGCCCGCAGCGTGCGGCGGCGCTCGGCCCGCGTCTCCGCCAGCCGGTCGAACAGCCGCACCACCACGAGCTGCTCCAGCACCGGGCTGGCGATGTCCACCGACGAGCGGTACATGGCCAGGCGCCGGGCCAGCGCCGCCGTCGCGCGGATCCAGCCGATGCGCAGCCCGCCCCACCACAGCTTGGAGGCCGAGCCGACGCCGATCACCCGGTTGTCGGTGTCGAACGCCGCCAGCGGCGCGGTCCGCGGCACGTCGTCCAGCGCCAGCTCCGTCCAGGTCTCGTCCACCAGCACCATCGTGTCCGCGCGCCGGGCCGCGCCCACCACGGCGGCCCGGGTCGCGTCGTCCATCAGGGCGCCGGTCGGGTTCTGGAAGTCGGGCATGAGATAGGCCAGGCGGGCGCCGGACTGGCGCATGGACCCGGCCAGCAGGTCCGGCTCCCAGCCGCCGTGCGAGATGCCGACCGGCACGATGCGGGCGCCGCGGTGGCGCATCACCTCGATGGCGTGCGGGTACGTCGGCGACTCCACCAGCACCGGGTCCCCCGCGCCGACGAGCAGCCCGGCGACGAGCTGGAGGGCGTGCTGGGAGCCGGTGGTGACGACGATCTGCTCCGGCCTGGTGGCCAGCCCCCGGGCGGTGTGGTAAGCGGCGATGCGCTCGCGCAGGATCGGCAGGCCCATGGGGTCGTAGCCGTTGCCCATGCCGTACCTGGGCAGGTCCTCCACCGCCTCCACCATGGCGGCGTGCAGCAGCGCGGGGGCGGGCGGGGCGGCCACCTGGAGTTGGACGAGGCCGTCTCCGTCGGTGCTGAGCCACGGGTTGTCGGCGGTCATGGCCGGGTCGGGCAGGGCGGTCCAGCTCCCGGAGCCCTGCCTGCTCTCCAGATAGCCGCGCTCGCGCAGCAGGTCGTAGGCGGCCGTGACGGTGGTGCGGCTGACGTCGAGAGTCTCGGCGAGGTGGCGCTCGGCGGGCAGGCGCAGGCGGACCGGGATCTGGCCGTCCATGATCCGGGTGCGGATCGCGTCGGCGAGTGCCCGGTAGTACGGGCGGGCGGCGGGGTCCAGCGCGACGAGCCGGGCCAGCTGCGTTGCCGACATATGCCTCATAAGGCCACTTTTCTGGATTGGCACTGTTTTGGCAAACCGAAGAGATGCCAATCTGGGGCCACTATGAGCGAAGCAACCTTCCAGCGGCTGGGATCCCTCCCCTCCCGGCTTCTCCGCCTCTACGGCGGGCTGGCCCTGTACGGGCTCGGCATCGGACTGCAGGTGGAGTCCGGGCTGGGCAACAGCCCCTGGGACGTGTTCCACCAGGGTGTGGCCCTCAAGACCGGGCTGTCCATCGGAACCGTGATCATCGCCGCGGGCGCGCTGGTGATGGTGCTGTGGATCCCGCTGAAGCAGAAACCCGGGTTCGGCACCATCAGCAACGTGGTGTTCGTGGGCCTGTTCGCCGACGCCGCGATCCACCTGCTGCCCACGCCGGGATCGCTGCCCCTGCAGGGGTCGTACGTGGTGCTCGCGGTCGTCTCGATCGCCCTGGCCACCGTGCTCTACATCGGGGCCGGGATGGGGCCGGGACCCCGCGACGGCCTCATGACGGGGCTGATGCGGCGCGGCTTCTCCGTCCGGCTGGGGCGTTTCCTCGTCGAAGCCGGCGTACTGGCCGTCGGGTGGTTGCTGGGCGGCACCGTGGGCCTGGGGACGCTGGTGTTCGCGCTGGCCATCGGGCCGTTGACGCAGTTGTTCACCCGCTGGTTCCCGCTGACGTGATCCCGCGGGCCGGGGCCGATCATGACGCGACATGATCGGCTCGGCCGCGGGATCACCTTTTCGCCGAGTAACGTCAAGGGCATGCGGATCGAGGATTACGCCCTCATCGGAGACATGCAGTCGGCCGCCCTCGTGGCCCGTGACGGCTCGATCGACTGGTTGTGCCTGCCCAGGTTCGACTCGCCGTCCTGTTTCGCCGCGCTGCTGGGCAACGAACGCAACGGCCACTGGTGGCTGGGCCCCCAGGGACGCCGGCCGGCCACGAGACGCCGCTACCGTCCCGACACGCTGATCCTGGAGAGCGAGTGGGACACCCCCACCGGGACCGTCCGGGTGATCGACTTCATGCCCCCGCGCGACCGCAACCCCGACGTCGTGCGGATCGTCGAGGGCGTGGCCGGGTCGGTGGAGATGTCCACGCAGCTGCGGGTGCGCTTCGACTACGGCAGGATCGTGCCGTGGGTGCGCCGGGACAACGGGCATCTGCAGGCGGTCGGCGGGCCCGACTCGGTGTGGTTGCACTCCACCGTGCCGCTGAAGGGCGGTGACTACGCCCACCGCGCGACGTTCACCGTCAACGAGGGTGATCGGCTGCCGTTCGTGTTCACCTGGCATCCCTCGCACGAGCCGATGCCACCGCGCATCGACTCCGAGACCCAGCTCGCCGAGACCGAGGCCATGTGGGCGGAGTGGGTGGCCCGCTGCACCTACTCGGGACCGTACCGGGAGGCCGTGGTCCGGTCGCTGATCACGCTGAAGGGCCTGACCTACTCCCCGACCGGCGCCATCGTGGCCGCGCCCACCACCTCGCTGCCGGAGGACCTGGGCGGGGTGCGCAACTGGGACTACCGCTTCTGCTGGCTGCGCGACGCCACCATGACGCTCGACGCGCTGATCAGCTCCGGCTACCTGGAGGAGGCGGCCGACTGGCGTTCGTGGCTGCTGCGGGCCATCGCCGGCCGGCCGCAGGACCTGCAGATCATGTACGGGGTCGCCGGCGAACGCCGCCTGCCCGAGCTGCAGCTCGACTGGCTCGACGGATACGAGGACTCGCGGCCGGTACGAATCGGCAACGAGGCGGTCCGGCAACTCCAGCTCGACGTGTACGGCGAGGTGATGAACTGCCTGTACGTCTCCCGCACCCGTGGCCTGGCCCCGGACGACCGGGCCTGGAGCATCCAGCGGCAGCTCCTCGACTACGTGGAGGAGCACTGGGACGAGCCCGACGAGGGCCTGTGGGAGGTCCGCGGGCCGCGGCGGCACTTCGTGCACTCCAAGGTGATGTGCTGGGCGGCGCTCGACCGGGCGGTCAAATACGTCGAGGGGTTCGGGCGCACCGGGCCGGTGGAGCGGTGGCGGAGGCTGCGGGACGTCATTCACGCGGAGATCTGCGACAAGGGGTTCGACCCGCGGCGCAACACCTTCACCCAGTCGTACGGGTCCTCGGAGCTGGACGCGGCGCTGCTGCTGATCCCCATGGTGGGCTTCCTGCCCGCCGACGATCCCCGGGTGGTGGGGACGGTGGCCGCGATCGAGAAGGAGCTCATGGCCGACGGGTTCGTGCTGCGTTACCCGGTGGCGGCCGACAACGAGGTGGACGGCCTGCCCGGTGGCGAGGGCGCGTTCCTGGCCTGCAGCTTCTGGCTGGTGGAGGTCATGGCGATGCAGGGGCGCAAGGACGAGGCCAGGGACCTGTTCGAGCGGCTGCTGGGCCTGCGCAATGACGTGGGGCTGCTGGCCGAGGAGTACGACCCCCGTTACGGCCGGCTGGTCGGCAACTTCCCGCAGGCCTTCAGCCACGTCCCGCTGATCCACGCCGCGCGGGCGCTCTCGTAGCTTGCGTCTGGGCTCATGGGCCGGTCAGGCGGCGCTCGCCCTTCGTGGTCAGGACGAACACCTGCCAGTTGTAGTACGCGTAGTAGTTGCGCGGGTCCCGCTTGATCTGGCGGGAGTGTTTGAGGATGGCGTCCACGTACGCCTGCGACGGGTTGTAGGCGTGCAACGCGCGCCGGTAGTCGCGGGGGGCGCCGGTGGCGCGCAGGTAGTTGGCCGCGCCCATGACGGCGTCGCGCGGGTCGTGGACGTCGCCGCCCAGGCCGTACGCCTTCCAGGTCGCGGGCATGAACTGCATCGGCCCCTGCGCGCCGACGTAGCTCGGCGACTTGACCCGGCCGAACTTGGTCTCGGCGAACATCACCGCCGCCAGCACCTCCCACTCCACCCCGAAGCGGCGCTCGGCCTTCTTGAAGTGGCCGAGGAGCTCGGCGGCGGGCCTGGGCTCCTGCACCTTGAAGACGGCCGAGGGCTTGATCGGGCGGGCCAGGGAGACCAGCCCGCGGATGGCGGACGTGTTGTCCCTGGCCTGGGCGGCCAGCGGGGCCTCCAAGCGGGCGAAGGCGCGGGAGGCGGTCTCGGGGTGGCGGGCGGCGTGGCGGTAGAGGCGCTGCTGGTGCAGAGCCAGCAGCTCGACGTCCTCCGGGGGCAGGCCCTGCTTGGACCAGGCGTCGATGGCGTCGTTGAGGGCGGCGGTGGTTTTCGTCAGGGCCGTGGCGAACTTGGCCGGGCTCTGGGGGATGGACGCGTCGGGGGCCGGGAGCGGGTCGGCCCGCTCGGTGGCCGGCCCCGTGACCGGGTTGGTGGCCGATGGGCCGGTGGAAGGGGTCGGCGCGGGGCGCCCGTCGGCGGCGGTCGAGACTCCGCAGGCCGATCCTCCGATGAGGGTCACCGTCGTCAGCGCGATGACGGCGCGGGCGCGGGGCGGGCGTCGTGGGTGCTTCCGGCGTGCCTCCATGGAGGGTCAACCTACCGGGGGCGGTCGGCTCCGCGGGGCACTCTCGTCGCGACACGGCGGGGCGGGTTTTCTCTGAGGGCTTTCGTGTGCAAATGCACGCGGTCAGAGAGCGTGATGAGGGCCGGGGCCTCGGCCCGGGCGGCCGCTGGGGGCGGTGGGCCGCGCCGGGCTCGAGGTCCCGGGGTCGTCAGGCCGTACGCAGCCGTTCGATCAGGGCGTTGGCGTCACGTACCAGGACGGCGCGGACCGCGGCGTCCTTGACGTTGCCCCGCTTCTCGGCGGTCTTCACGAAGCGCTTCAGCGCGTCGATCGCCGCCCCGGGCCTGCCCTGACTCTCGTGCCGCTCGGCCTGGCCGAGGTGGGCGAGCAGCTCGTCGGCGGCCTTGCCGGTCACGGACCCGGCCTTCCCGAACCGCGCGATCAGCGACCGCACGTCGGTGTAGGAGGTCGTGACCTCGAACGTGACCGTCCGGGTGGTGACCCGGCCCGCTCCGTCCGTGGCCGTGGCGGTGAGCGTACGCGCGCCGAGCGGCAGCCGCCACAGCTCGACCGGCTTTCCGGAGGTCACCGGCTTGTCGTCGATCCGCACGGCGGTGCTCGCCACGCCCGCGGTGGCGTCGGTGGCCGACACGACGGGCGTGACCGTCGCCGAGTCCCCGTACGGCCTGGCCTCCACCCCGCTCGCCGACAGCACAGGATCGGTCTTGTCGATCTTGACGGTGAGCGTGCCGACGGCGGAGACGTTGCCGCCGTTGTCGGTGGCCCGGTAGCGGACCTCCCGGGTGCCCTCGGTGCCGATCGTGACCGGGTTGTTGGCGTTGGACCAGGTGAGGCCGCCGTCGAGGGAGTACTGGCGGCTCGCCACCGTGCCGTTGTCGGTCGCGGTGACCGTGAGCGTGACGTTGCCGGTGTACCAGCCGTTCGCGCCGTCCGGCTGGGCCGGGTTGAGCGCGGCGGTGACGGTGGGTGGGCTGGTGTCGGCCACGCCGCGGCCCTGGAAGGTGAGCGCGTCCACGTCCACGCCGCCGGTCGAGGTGACGTACAGGCGGCCGGAGCCGGACGGCAGGCCGGTGAGCGCGGTGGTGACCGTCTGCCAGCCCGTTCCCGCGGGCACCTGTACGGTGGCGAACGGCTCGGCGGTCGGCGACTGCCAGCGCAGCGCGAGCGTGCCGGCGCCGGAGGCCCTGGTCTGGACGCCGGTGATCCCGGTGAAGTTGACCGGCTGGTAGGCCAGCCAGTCCCCTGCGTCGAACGAGGTGACCTTGGCCTTGCCGGAGGCGGTGTCGTCCGGCGTCTCGGTGACGCCGCTGGTCTCGTCGGCGTGCTCGGCCTGCGTCAGCTTCGGGTTGAGCACGAGGGTGTCCTCGCCGAGCGCGGGCGGGATGTCGCCCGAGCCGTTGTCGCGGTAGCTGGCGACCACGACGCCGTAGATGTTCTCGGTCTCGCCGTGGTCGGGCGCGTTGGCCGGGGTGGGCCAGGCGCCGGCGCAGCCGGTGCCCAGGGTCTCCGGGTGGGCGTGCACGTCGTGGCCGAGCCCGAACGTCCACTGCATCCGCGAGCACACCGGTGTGTCGCCGTCCTCGGCGTCGGACACCCCGATCCGGTACGGCACCGCGTTCCCCCAGTCGAAGAACCCGCCGTCGGGCGGGGTCTGGATGGTCACGACGGGCGCGGTGTTGCCCACGGTGATCTCGATCGAGGTGAGCCCGGCCCGGCCGCCGGAGTCGGTCACCCGCAGCCGCGCCGCGTACTGCCCCCGCTCGGTGTAGGTGTGCGAGGCGGTCGCCCCGGTGGCGTCGAAGGTGCCGTCGCCGTCGAAGTCCCACTCGTACGTCAGCGTGCCCGGCTCGGTGTCGGTGGACGTGCGCGCGTCGAAGGCGACGGTGAGCGGCGCCTGGCTGCTCGACGTCCGGTCGGCGACGATCCGCGGCTGGGGCGTCTTGTTGTCCGGGGTGTAGTCGATCCGGTAGAGCCCGGCGTCCGGGTTGGCGCGGAAGAAGCCGTCGCCGTAGTCCAGCACGTACAGGGAGCCGTCCGGGCCGAACTCGATGTCCATCGGGCTGTCGGTGATGGGCTGGGCGGCCGCCCTGAGCGCGCTGTTGGGCAGGAAGTGCTCGATCGCGGTGACCGGCCCGTCCGGGTGGCTCACGGTGAAGGCCGCCAGGTAGTCCTGGGAGAACTCGGCGAAGAACGCCTTGCCGTCCCAGTACTGCGGGAACTTGCCGGGTGCCGGGTTGTCGGCGTCGTAGTGGTAGATCGGCCCGCCCATCGGCCCCTGGCCGGTCTGCGGGTCGAAGTCGGTCAGCCCGGCCCAGGCGGCGGGCTGGTGGGTGTTGTTGTCGCCGTAGTACAGGTCGGCGGGCACCGCGGGCGGGAGCCGGGTGAGGCCGGTGTTCCAGCGGGAGGTGTTCTCCGGCCCGGCCGCGCAGTCGAACCAGGCCCCCGGCGTGGCGGTCTCGAAGTCCCAGTCGTTGTAGTTGAACTGGTCACCCGTGCAGTACGGCCAGCCGCTGTTCATGGGCTTGGTGACCGGGGTGATGTTCCACTCGACGTAGCCGAGCGGGCCGCGCTGCGGGTTGGCGGTCCCGGCGTCGGGGCCGTAGTCGGCCCACGACACGGTGCCGGTCTCGGCGTCCACGTCCATGCGGAACGGGTTGCGTACGCCGGTGACGAAGATCTCCGGCCGGGTCCCCTCCGTGCCGGGCGGGAACAGGTTGCCCGGCGGGATCGTGTACGTGCCGTCGGCCCCCACCTTGATCCGCAGGATCTTGCCGCGCAGGTCGTTGCTGTTGCCCGCGCCGCGCCGGGCGTCGAAGCCGGGGTTCATCCGGGGGGCGTCGTTGTTGGGCGCGTAGCCGCTCGCGCCCGGCGTGCTCGCCGGGGTGTTGTCGCCGGTGGCGAGGTAGAGGTTGCCGTCGGCGTCCCAGTCGAGGTCGCCCGCGACGTGGCAGCACTGGCCGCGCTGCGTCTCGACCTTGATGATGACCTGCTCGGTGGACAGGTCCAGGGCGTTGCCCGTCCACTTGAAGCGGGAGAGCTGGTTGTAGCCCTTCCACTGGTTCCAGTACGTCTCGTCGGCCCCGGCGGGCAGCGACTCGGGGGCGGAGCCGACCGGGGTCGTCTCCGGGTAGGGCGCCGTCATCGTCCGGGGCGCGTAGTAGAGGTAGACCCAGCGGTTCTCGGCGAAGTCCGGGTCGAGGGCGACCGTCTGCAGGCCGTCCTCGGAGTTGGCGTAGACCGGGACCGTGTTGACGATCCTGGTGACGCCGGTGGCGGGGTCGGTCAGCCGGACGTCGCCGTTACGGGCGGTGTGCAGGACCCTCCGGTCCGGCAGGACGGCCAGGTCGATCGGCTCGCCCACGTTCTTGGTCAGGGTGATCTTCTCGTAGCTGGTCCAGACGGTCGCCGGGTCGGCCGCCCGGGCGGGTAAGGCGAGGGTGGTGGCCGCCAGGCACAGGCCGGCGAGCACCGCGAGAGTACGCTGCATGGTGATGCTGCTCCTAGGACGAGGAGTGTCATGACCCGGGCCGCCACGCCGGCCGCGGCAACGGCGGAGTCACGTGGCGGTCCGGCGGTCGCCTAGCCGCGCAGGGCGGCCATGTTGCGATAGCTCAGCTCGGCGTACTGGAGGGACTGGGCGGGGTCGGTGCCGGGGGCGTTGTCCTGCTCGTACATGGGGTTGTGGAAGTTCCGGTCGCGCAGCTTGTCGAAGAAGCGGCGGTAGTCGATGTCACCGGTGCCGAAGGGCACCATGTCGTAGCCGTTGGCGGCGGCCGGGTTGGAGGTGCCGTCCTTGGCGTGGAACAGCGGGAAGCGGCTCTCCCGCGCCCGGACGGTGGCCAGCGGGTCGAAGACGTCGGTCCGCACGGACCCGTCGTACGCGGTGTAGGTGCGGTGCTTGAACTGCGCCACGTACGCCCAGAAGATGTCCATCTCGAAGTGGACCCGGCGCGGGTCGCTGATCTCGAAGAAGTACTCCAGCCTGCGGATGCCGGACGAGCGCGTCGGCCTGCCCTGCTCGTCGAGCGGGCCGCGGTCGAGCAGGAAGGCGTAGGCCGCGTCGTGGTTGTGGGTGTAGAGCTTGATCCCGGCGCCGCGGGCGAGCTCGCCGAGGTGGTTCCACTTGTCGGCGGCCACGTCCCAGTCGTCCTTGTACGCGCTGGAGGTCGGGTCGTTGCCGGTGCCCACGTGGTCCAGGCCCAGGATGTTGGCGATCTCCAGCACCTGGATGAACCGGTCGCGGTCGGCGGTGGTCAGCGGCCACGAGCTGGGGATGAACCCGTGGTTGCCCTCGGCGCGCAGCCCGTTGTCGTCGAGCCAGCGGCGCAGCAGCCGGGCGCCCTCGACGGTCTCCAGGTCGGCGCCCCCCTCGGCGTTGGCGTGCTGGCGGTAGCCGGCGAACTCGACCTGCCGGTAGCCGTAGCCCGACAGCGCCTCGAACACGCGGCGGAAGCCCGAGGGCAGGGTCGTGGACAGCGGGTCACGTGAGATCGCGTCCCGGACGGTGTAGAGGATGATGCCCCGCCGGTTCGGCGGGACCAGCGGTCGCCGGGAGGCGGCCGCTGCCGGCTGGGCGAGCGGGAGCGAGGCCGCGGCGGCGACGCCGGTCGTGGCGGCGAGCACCTGGCGGCGGCTCAGTCCGAGCCCACGGCGGAGCGCCTCTTCCTGTTCATGGGTATGGCTCACGCGCGGTTCCCTTCCTTGAGGGACGCGTGCGCCGACCACGTCACGGCGAATCTGCGCCCGGGCCCGCGAGCATGCCACCGCCGCTGAAGCCAGGGACGATCAATTGTTACTACGTCGTTGACGGGGGGTCAATGGTGCGCATTGGGCGACGATGCCTTTGACAGGGGCCCATTACCGCCCTTCACGTGACGGCCTGGTCGATGGCAGCCGGGGCGAGCACGTCCTCGACCACCATGACGGCCGCGCCGATGACGCCCGAGCGGTCGCGCAGCCGGCTGGCCCGGATGCCGAGGTGCTGCGTGGCCAGCGGCAGCGACCGGCTGTAGATCGCCTCCCGGACTCCGGCCAGCACCTGTTCACCGGCCTCGGCGATGTCACCGCCGATCACGATGACCGACGGGTTGAAGAAGTTCACGATCGAGGCCATCACCGTACCGACTTCACGGCCCGCCTGCCTGACAAGCCAGGTGGCGCGCAGGTCGCCCGCCCGCATCAGCGTCACCACGTCCCGGCCGCCCTGCGCCTCGATCCCGGCCTCGCGCAGCACCGCCGCCATCGACGCCCCGCCGGCCACCGCCTCCAGGCAGCCGGAGTTGCCGCACCGGCAGGGCGCGTCCGACGCGGGCACCCGGATGTGGCCGACGTCGCCCGCCGCCCCCTGCGCGCCCCGGTGCAGCCGGCCGCCGGTGATGATGCCGCAGCCGATCCCGGTGCCCATCTTGATGAAGATCAGGTGGTCCACGGCGGGCCGGGCGGCCCAGTGCTCGCCGAGCGCCATCACGTTCACGTCGTTGTCCACCAGCACCCGGCCCGGTCCTGCCGGCGGGACGCCGAGCCGCTCGCCGAGCCACGCGGGCACCCCGAAGCCGTGCCAGCCGGGCATGATCGGCGGGTTCACCGGCCGTCCCGAGGCGTGCTCCACCGGCCCCGGCAGGCCGACGCCGATCCCGCACACCTGGGCCGGGTCGTATCCGCCGGTGGCCAGCAGCTCGCGGAACGCGGCGACCACACGCTCCAGCGTGGGCTCGGGCCCGCGATCGACGGGCAGCTCCATGGCCCGCTCGGCGCGCACGGTCATGCCGAGGTCCACCACGGCCAGGCGGGCGTGGGTTGCGCCGAGGTCGGCGGCCAGCACCACCCGCGCGCCCTCGTTGAAGGCGAACACCGCGGCCGGCCGGCCCCCGGAGGAGATCGAGCCCTCGCCCGCCACCACCCAGTGCCGGTCGATCAGCCCGTCGAGCCGCTGGGAGACGGTGGACCTGGACATCCCGGTCAGCTCGGCGAGCTCACCTCGGGTGCGCGCCCGCCCGTCCCGGAGGATCGCCAACAGCGCTCCCGCCCCCGCGCTCTGGCCGTTGGAACCATTTGTCATGCGAACTACCTTACTTCGGACATCGACTGACTTATGTTGACAAGAATTAAAAGTCGGATCTATTGTCCCGAAATATGCCCGACATATGCGGGTAACAGCGCCATAGGTCCATGATCAACGCCTGAGTACGATCTCAGGAGCATCCGGCCCGGTCCTCACCCGTCGTCGCGCCGAGACACGGGTACCGGGAATGCCACCCGGCCGGATCCTCCTAATCTGTGAGCCGTCAACGGCTGTGCGAGAGTGGTGGGGCGATGATCTATGTGACCCGGGTGCTGACGGATGCCGCGATGGCCGAGGTGGGGCGACTCGGCCCCGTCACGGTCGGTGACGAGGCGCCGCCGGACAGAAAGGTGCTGCTGGCGCGGGCCGCCGGCGCCACGGCCGTGATCTGCACGATCACCGAACGCATCGACGCCGAGTTCCTGGACGCGGCGGGCCCCGGCCTGAAGGTCGTGGCCAACGTCGCGGTGGGCTACGACAACATCGACGTGCCGGCCGCCACCGAGCGCGGCGTCCGGGTGACGAACACGCCGGGCGTGCTCGACGGGGCGACCGCCGACCTGACCATGGCGCTGATCCTGGCCGCCGCCCGCAGAGTGCTGGACGGCGACCGGCTGCTCCGGCAGCGCACGCCCTGGGTGTGGGGGCCGCGGATGATGCTCGGGCTCGACCTCGGCGCGGGCGCCACGCTGGGCATCGTCGGGTACGGCCGGATCGGCCGGGCCGTGGCCCGGCGGGCGCGGGCGTTCGACATGAAGATCCTGGCCACCCCCTCCTCCGCCCCGCCCGGCGACGAGCCGGTCGAGATCGTGGACCTGGACACGCTGCTGACGCGCAGCGACGTGGTGAGCCTGCACTGCCCGCTCACCCCGGCCACCCGCCACCTCATCGACGCCCGCGCCCTCGCCCTGATGAAACCCACGGCCGTGCTGGTCAACACCGCCCGCGGCGGCGTGGTGGACGAGCGGGCGCTGGTGGAGGCGCTGCGCGCGGGCCGGATCGCGGCGGCCGGGCTGGACGTGTTCGAGGGCGAGCCCCGGGTCGACCCGGCGCTGCTGGAGCTGGACAACGCCGTGCTGACCCCGCACATCGGCAGCGCGGGCACCGTCACCAGGGAACGCATGTGCGGGCTGGCCGTGGCCAACGTGGCCGACGTGCTGTCGGGCTCGGCTCCGCGTACGCCGGTCAACTGACGTTACTGTGCGGTGATCCTCTTGTTTCGTCTCATGGAGGCTTTACTGTGCCGATCATCGTCGACCTGACCAGCGGAAAGGTCGAGCGTGACGACCGGTCCGCCGAGGAAGGGCACTTCGGCGGGACCATTCTCGGGGTGCGGCTCATGGGCGAGCGCACTCCCACCGGGCTGGACCCGTACGATCCGCGGGCGCTGCTCTACGTGGCGGCCGGGGCGCTCGGCGGGACGGCGGCACCGGGTCTGGCCAAGGCGGTGTTCCTGGCCAAGTCGCCGCTGACGGGGGTGGCCGGGGAGTCGCACGCGCTGGGACCGTTCGCGGCCGGGCTCCGCAGCGCGGGCGTCACGTCCCTGGCGGTCGCGGGGCGGGCCGAGCGGCTGTCGTACCTGCTGGTCGAGGGGGGCGAGGTGACCTGCCACGACGCCGGGGAGCTGCGCGGGCTGGGCACCGCCGCCACGACGGACGCGCTGCGCGCCCGCCACGGCGGCGGCGCGCACGTCGCGGCCATCGGCCCGGCCGGGGAGAGCCTCGTCCGCTACGCGAGCGTGGTCACCGATTACGCCTACCCCGCCGCCCGGTACGGCCTCGGCGCGGTCTTCGGGGCCAAGAACCTCAAGGCGATCGTGTGCGCGGGCCACGACGGGGCCCCCGCCGAGGTCGCCGACCCGGAGGCGGTCGCCGGGCTGGCCGCCCACTACCGCGACGCGCTGGCCTCGAACCCGCTCACCGCCCTCCAGGCCGGCGTGCCCGGGTTCGCCGGATGGGTGGGCGACACCCTCGTCCCCGGCTACGCCTCCGTACGCAACTTCTCGCTGCCGGGCGCGCCGGGCCTGCGGGTGCCGCGGGCCGCCGACTACGACGGCCGCGCGGTGTCGACCACCGGCTGCTGCCCCGGCTGCCCGACTGACTGCTTCAAGGTGTACGCGCCCCCGGCGGCGAGGATCGAGCGGCGGGCCGGCGGGCTGGGGCAGGAGGCGTTCCTGTCGCTCGGCTGGAACCTCGGCATCGACGACCTCGACACCGTGCTCGCCGCGAACGCCCTCTGCCACGACCTCGGCCTCGACCCCGTCTCGCTCGGCGGCACGCTGGCCTTCGCCATGGAGTGCGCCGAGCACGGCCTGCTCCCCCACGGGCCCGCCTTCGGCGACGCGGCGGCGCTGCCCGGGCTCGTCCGCGACGTCGCGGCGCGCGCCGGGGAGCTGGGCGACCTGCTCGCCGAGGGCGCGGCCAGGGCCGCCGTCCGGCTCGGGCCCGCGGCGGCGCGTTACGCGATGACGGTCAAGGGCGTAGAGCTGCCGTGCTTCGACCCGCGCATCCAGCCGGGCATCGGGCTCGGGTACGCCCTCGCGCCGGGCGGTCCCCGCTACGACGCCCTGGAGCACGACCTGGACTTCGACCCCGTCGCCGGGTTGCTCTACAGCTTCCCCGAGGCCGCGCGGATCGGGGCCGAGCCCGCCCCGGCCGGCGCGCTGGACGAGGAGCGGGGCCGGCGCAGCGCCCTGCTGCTGCGGTTGTGGAGCGGCCTGGACGCGCTCAACCTGTGCGTGTTCGCCTCCTCCCCGACCCGCCCGCTCACCCTCGACCGCCTGACCACGCTGGTCACCGCCGTGCTCGGCACTGAGTTCACCGTGGAGGACCTGCTGGCGGCCGGTCAGCGGCGCCTGGACGGCCTGCGCGCGTACGCGGTCCGCGAGGGCGGCGGCGGCGCGGACGAGCTGCCCGCCCGGCTGCACGAGGAGCCGATCGCCGCGGGCCCGCACGAGGGCGCCGTCCTCGACCGGGCCGCGTTCGCCCGCGCCCGCGCCGCCTTCCACGCGGAGCTCGGCTGGCAGTAGTCCGCGCACCCGTCTGATGGTGTGGCCGCCCGACGCGGTGAGCGGGCCTATGGGCTCGCTGCCGCACGACCGGCGAGGGCGGCCTCCGGCGGGGACAACCTCGGCACCCCGCGCTCTACGAGTCGATGGACGCGGGGAGAGCAGCCGCAACCTGCGCGCACATGTTCGGGCTGTTCATCCCCGACTTCGCCAACCCGGTCTACGCCGAGATCATCAAGGGCGCGGAGGCGGAGGCGGCCGCGCAGGGCCGCGCCACCCAATGCGCCACCCAGTGAGCCTCCCGCCGCGCTGCCCACCGCACCACCCACTGCGCCACTCGGTGAGCCGCCCGCTGGGGCTTCGTGATGTGGTGGCGGCCGATGGGCAGGAGTTCCGGTCGGGTTCCACGATCTTGACATCGCGACAAAACGGACTTTAGGTTGTGCGAAACGTTTCAACGGAGTGACATGATCACCTTCCCCGGCACCTTCCTGTGGGGCACCGCCACCGCCGCGTACCAGATCGAGGGCGCCGCTACCGAGGACGGCCGCGGTCCGTCGATCTGGGACACCTTCAGCCACACCCCGGGCCGGGTGGCGGGCGGCGACACGGGTGACGTCGCCTGCGACCACTACCACCGGCTGGAGGAGGATCTCGACCTCCTCACCGCCCTCGGCGTCGGGGCCTACCGCTTCTCGATCTCCTGGCCCCGGGTGCAGCCCGGCGGGCGCGGCCCGGTCAACGAGCGGGGACTGGACTTCTACCACCGGCTCGTGGACGGCCTGCTGGCCAGGAACATCGCGCCCGTCGCCACCCTCTACCACTGGGACCTGCCGCAGGAGCTGGAGGACGCGGGCGGCTGGCCGCACCGCGACACCGCGCTGCGCTTCGCCGAGTACGCCCGCCTCATGGGCGAGGCGCTCGGCGACCGCGTCACCACCTGGAGCACCCTGAACGAGCCGTGGTGCTCGGCCTACCTCGGCTACGCCTCCGGCGTGCACGCCCCGGCCAGGACCGAGCCCGCCGCCGCGCTCGCCGCCGCGCACCACCTCAATCTCGGCCACGGCTTGGCCGTGGCGGCGCTGCGCTCGGTCGCCGACCCGGGCGCGGCCATGTCGGTCACGCTCAACCTGCACCACGTACGCGGCGTGTCCGAGCGGGACGCCGACGCGGTACGGCGCACCGACGCGCTGGCCAACCGGGCCTTCCTCGGCCCCATGCTGGAGGGCGCCTACCCGCGTGACCTCATCGACGACACCGCCGCCGTGACCGACTGGTCGTTCGTCCGCGACGGCGACGAGGCCACCGCGTGCGCGCCGCTGGACGTGCTGGGCGTCAACTACTACAACCCGGTGCTGGTCCGGCAGTGGGACGGGGTATCGGCCAGGGAGACCGCCGACGGGCACGCCGACGGCGCCGCCTCGCCGTGGATCGGCTGCGAGGACGTCGAGTTCGTGCGCCAGCCGGGCCCGTACACCGAGATGGGCTGGAACATCGACGAGACCGGCCTGACCGAGCTGCTGCTGCGGCTGCGCAGGGACTTCCCGGCCACCCCGCTCATGATCACCGAGAACGGCGCGGCGTTCGCCGACGTCCCGGACGCCGACGGCCGCGTCCACGACGAGCGGCGCGTCGACTATCTGCGCCGCCACCTCAGCGCCGTGGCCGCGGCGATGGCGGCGGGGGCCGACGTGCGCGGCTATTTCGTGTGGTCGCTGATGGACAACTTCGAGTGGGCGCACGGATATGCCAAGCGCTTCGGCATCGTCCGGGTGGACCGCGACACGATGCGGCGCACCTGGAAGGACAGCGCCCACTGGTACCGCGATGTGGTGACCTCCGGCAAGCTGCCGGCGGCCTGATCCGGAGCCCGCCCGCCACGGTCGTGGTGGCCTGGTCGGCGGCCGGGCCTCGGGGGCGGGGGCGGGTGCGGGGGGCGGCGATCTCAGCCGCCTGCTCCGAGCTCTGCTCGCAACAGCCGGGCGGCACCGGCCATGGCCCGCATCTTGCCCTCGGCCGACTCGCGCGGCAGATACTTCATCCCGCAGTCGGTGGCGATGACGATCCGCTCGGGCGGCACCCGGTCGAACGCCCTGCGCACCCGCCCGGCCACCACCTCGACCGGCTCCACGTCCGGGGTGGACAGGTCGATCACCCCAAGGATGACCGTCTTGTCCTTGAGGTCGGACAGCACGCCCAGGTCCAGTCCGGACTGCGCGGTCTCGATCGACACCTGTTGCACCGGGCACCCGGCCAGCTCCGGCAGGAACGAGTACGCCTCCGGCCGCTCGTGGATGATCGCGGCGTAGCCGAAGCAGATGTGCACCGCGGTGGTGCCGGTGACGCCGTCGAGCGCGGCGTTGAGCGCGGCCAGCCCGTACGCGCGTGCCGCCTCGGGCCTGGCCTGCATGTACGGCTCGTCGATCTGCACGATGTCGGCCCCGGCGGCGAACAGGTCGCGGATCTCGGCGTTGACCGCCGCCGCGTAGTCCATCGCGGCCGCCTCGGCGTCCAGGTAATGCTCGTTCTGCGCCTGCTGGCTCATCGTGAACGGCCCCGGCACCGTCATCTTGACCGCGTGGCCGGTGTGCTCGCGCAGGAACCGCAGGTCGCCGACCTCGATCGGGCGCGGGCGGCGGATCGGGCCGATGATGCGCGGGACCGGGTTCGGGTGGCCGCTGCGGTCGAGCGCCGTACCGGGATTGTCGAGGTCGAGGCCGTCCAGGGCGGTGGCGAAGTGATTGGAGTAGCTCTCGCGCCGGATCTCGCCGTCGGTGATGATGTCCAGCCCGGCGCGTTCCTGCGCTCTGATCGCCAGCTCGGTGGCGTCGTCCTGGGCCTGGGCGAGCAGTTCGGGCGGCACCCGCCACAGCTCCCTGGCCCGCACCCGCGGCGGGAACCGCCCGGCCAGCCGGGCGCGGTCGATCAGCCACTCGGGCTGGGCGTAGCTGCCGACCAGCGACGTCGGCAGCAGCGGCAGGGACATCACGGACTTCTCCTTCACGTCGGTCCTCTCACTGTGCGTTCACCGGTTGCGCCGCGCTCACCACCGGTCGAGGTGGAGCACCTCGTCGAGCGGTTGCCGGTGCGCGGGCTTGAAGGTCTCGCCGGTGTGGTAGGCGGTGGGGATGAGCACGCCCTGCCGTACCTCGCTCGGGATGCCGAGCAGCGTCGCGATCTCGCTCTCGTACGCCAGGTGCAGCGTGGTCCACGCGGTGCCGAGGCCCCTGGCCCGGGCGGCGAGCATGTAGCTCCAGGCGGCGGGCAGCAGCGAGCCCCACAGCCCGGCCTGGTTGCCCTCGGGCAGCCGGCCACCGGACACCGCGATGCAGCCGATCACCAGCACCGGCACCTCTCCCATGTGCTCGCCCAGGTAGACGGCGCTCTCGGAGACGCGCCGCTGCGTCGCCGCGCGTGCCGGCTCGTCCTGGAAGAGCGCTCCGGCCGAGCTCCCCGACTGCTGGTAGACCTGGAACGAGCGCCTGTAGTAGTCACCGATCGCCCGGCGCAGCTCGGGGTCGGTCACCACGATCCAGTGCCAGTCCTGCCGGTTGCCGCCGCTGGGCGCCTGGAGGGCGATCCGCAGGCACTCCCGCACGAGAGCCGGGTCCACGGGACGGGTGAGGTCGAGTCGCTTGCGGACGCTGCGGGTGGTGGTCAGCAACTCGTCGGGCGCCAGAGCTTTGATCGTCATGCGCCCATCATGTCAATCTCACCGCGCGATCCGCAGCGCCCACCCGGCCTCGGCGCCCGCCCGGCCCGGGTCTCCGGGCCGGGCGGAGGGGCTCACGGCCGAGGCCGCCCGCCCGGAGCCGGCTCAGCCGCGACCGAGTACGGACAGCGCGGGCAGCGCCCGGTCACCAAAGTCGAACAGCGCCTGGTTCTCCCAGCCGTTGCCGGAGGCCGGGTCGGCCGGGTCCCAGCCGTTGCCGCGCACACCCGTCCAGGTGGCCTCCCAGGTGAACAGCCCGAGGCCACGCCCGTTCGGCACGGCGCGCACGATGTCGGCCACCCTGGCCAGCAGTGCCGACTGCCCCTGCGGGGTGGCCGGGTATCCGGGGTACGGCTCCGCCGAGGTGATGATGTTCGGCCAGTTGTCGTCGTCGCCGGTGGTGAACGGATAGGCGGTCTCCACCACGACCACGGGCTTGCCGTACCGGGCGGCCACGTCGTTGAGGTTGGCCTGGAACGCCTCCAGGGTCCCGTGCCAGAACGGGTAGTACGACAGCCCGATCACGTCGTACCGGATGCCCTGGGCGGCGGCGTTGTCGAACCACCACCGGTAGAGGCCGTTGTCGCCGCCGTTCGCCAGGTGCAGCACGACCTTCGTGGCGCTCGACACCCGCTTGACCGCGTCGTACCCGGCGCCGAGCAGCGCGGCCGTGCCGGCCCAGGAGGAGTTGGAGCCGTCGGGCCAGAGCAGGCCGCCGTTGATCTCGTTGCCCACCTGCACCATGTCGGCCGTGGTGCCCTGGCGGCGCAGGGCGTCGAGCACGTCGTACGTGTGGTCGTACACGGCCTGCCTGAGCTGGTCGAACGGCATCGCCTCCCACGCGGCCGGCTTGAACTGCTTGCCCGGGTCGGCCCAGGTGTCGGAGTAGTGGAAGTCTACCAGCAGCCGCAGGCCGAGGGCCTTGGCCCGCCTGGCCACCGCGAGCACCTGGGTCTTGGTGTTGTAGCCGTCGGCCGGGTTCACCCAGACCTTGAGCCTGATGTAGTTGAGTCCGGCCTGGGACATGATGCGCAGCGCGTCGCCGGTCCGGCCGCGGCTGTCGCGGTAGAGGCCGCCCAGGGCCTCGGACTTGGCCAGGCTGGAGATGTCGGCGCCCCGGATCTGCAGGCGGCCGGGACCCGTCCCGGCCTGCGCCGGATGCGCGGCGACCAGGACGGCGGCGAGTAACAGGAGCGCGGTCAGGATCCGTTTCATGGGGGCTCCCTAGGGTTGGGGGGTGTCCGCGACGACCGTGACCGCACCGGACGCGACGGTGACCGGCCCGTCGTGGCGTACGCCGTCGAGCACGCTCACGCCGGTCACCCCCTCGACCGTGACGGGCTCGTCGCCGTGGTTGATCAGGAAGACGTGGCCGCCCCTGCGCACCAGTTCGAGGGTGTCGGGGAGGCCGCGCGGGCGGGACACGCCGGCGTGGTCGAGCACCTGCGCCAGCAGGTCCCGCAGGCCCGTCACGGGGGCCGTGGCCAGGTACCAGGCGGTGCCCGCGCCGAGGTCGTGGCGGGTGAGGGCGGGATGGCCGGCGTCGGGCCCCGAGGTGAACTCCCGTACGGCGAGCGCCCCCGCGGGCCTGACCCGCTCGGACCAGACGCGGGCCGTCCCCGCGTGGTCGCCGTCGCCGCCGGTCAGCGTGACGGTCTCGTGCTCGCGCAGCGGGTGGAACTCCTCGATCGACAGGCCCAGCAGCTCGCGCAGCGCCCCCGGGTGGGCGCCGGGGTGGATGGTGTCGTGCTCGTCCACGATGCCGGAGAAGTACGACACGAAGAGGTTGCCGCCTGATTCGACGTACCGGTGGAGGTTCTTGGCGGACGCCTCGGTCAGCAGGTACGAGCTGGGCGCCACCACCACCCGATAACCCGAAATATCAGCGGAAGGATGGACGAAGTCCACCGTGACGTGCTCCCGCCACAACGCCTCGTAGAAGGCGTCCATCCGCTCCCGGAAGGCCAGGTCCACCGACGGCCGCCAGTCCAGCTCCAGCGCCCAGTACGACTCCCAGTCCCACACGAGCGCGACCTCGGCCCTGACCCGGCTCCCCCGCACCCCCGCGAGCCTGCGCAGGTCGGCCCCGAGCCGGACCACCTCACGCCACTGCTCCGAGCCGGTCCCCGCGTGCGGCACCAGCCCCGAGTGGAACTTCTCCGCCCCGAACCGCGACGCCCTGAACTGGAAGAACAGCACGCTGTCGGAACCGCGGGCGACGTGCGCGAGGCTGTTGCGGCGCATCTCGCCCGGCCGCTTGGCGAGGTTGCGCGGCTGCCAGTTGACCGCGCCCGCCGAGTGCTCCATCAGCATCCACGGCGCGCCCCCGGCCACCGAGCGCGCGAGGTCGGCCGACATGGCCAGGTCGATGTGGTTGTCCGGCCGCTCGGCCCGCAGGTAGTGGTCGTTGGCGACCACGTCCACCTCGCGGCCCCACCGCCACAGGTCGGTGGACTTGCAGTTGACGGTGCCGGCGAAGTTCGTGGTCACGGGGACGCCGGGGGTGAGCTCGCGCAGGATGTCACGCTGGAGCGCGTAGTGCGCCCGGTGCTCGCCGTCGCTGAAGCGGGCGTAGTCCAGGCGCTGGGCCGGGTTGACGACCGTGTGGTTGGCGCGGGGGGCGTCGATCTCGGACCAGTCGGTGTAGGTCTGCCCCCAGAAGGCGGCGCCCCAGGCGTCGTTCAGCGCGGGGACCTCGCGGTAGGTGCGCCGGAGCCACTCCCGCCAGGCGGCCACGCTGTGCTCGCAGTAGCACTCGCCGAGCGGCGCCCCGTACTCGTTGTGCACGTGCCACATGGCCACGGCGGGATGGTCCCGGTAGTGCCCGGCCAGCGCCCGCACCAGCCGCGCGGTCGCCTCCCTGAAGGCGGGGGCGCTGGAGCAGGCGCTCTGCCTGCCGCCGAACCCGATCCTGGTGCCCTCCCTGGTCACCGGCAGCACGTCGGGATGGCGGGCGACGAACCAGGCGGGCGGGGCGGCCGTCGGCGTGGCCAGGGCGACCGCGACCCCCGCCGCGTGCAGCCGGTCGAGGATCTCGTCTAGCCAGCCGAACGTGAAGCGCCCCTCCGCCGGCTCCATCAGCGCCCACGAGAACACGCCCAGGCTGACCAGGTTCACCCCGGCCTCGCGCATCAGGGCCGCGTCCTCCTCCAGGACCTCGCGCGGCCACTGCTCTGGGTTGTAGTCCCCGCCAAAGGCGATACCGGCAGGACGCTCCGGATACATCCATCCCCCTCGAAGGCTTCTGTGAACGTGCACAGTAATGCTCATCACGCGACGAACGGAACGGCAAGCCCTAGATTTCCCGAAATATCGCAAGAAGCCAGGCGAGCGGCCGGGACGTTAACGAGACCGTAACAACCCCTTGACGGCCATTTCCGACCTGAATCACTCTGTGCACGTTCACAGAACCTTTGGAGGTACGCATGCGCGCCAACCGCCTGGGAGCCGCCCTGGCCGTCGTCCTCACGGTGACGCTCGCGAGCTGCGCGTCCGGCGAGCCCGCCGACGGCACCGGGGCGGCGCAGAGCCCCACGGCCGCCGGCTCGGGGCCGGTCAAGCTCACGTACTGGACCTGGGCCCCCAACATGGACAAGATCGTCGCGGTCTGGAACCAGGCCCATCCGGACATCCAGGTCACCGTCAGCAAGCAGGCGGGCGGGGACGACGCGGCGGCCAAGTTCCTCACCGCGGCCAAGGCGGGCAACCCTCCCGAGCTGGTGCAGGCCGAGTACCAGCACCTTCCCTCGTTCATCGCCGCCGACGCGGTGGCCGACCTCAAGGCCGAGACCGCCCCGGTCAAGGGCGAGTTCACCGAGGGCCTGTGGGGCCTGGTCACGCTCGGCACCAACGCCGTCTACGGCATCCCGCAGGACAGCGGGCCGATGATGCTCTTCTACCGCGAGGACCTGTTCGACAAGTACGGCATCGAGGTCCCCAAGACCTGGCAGGAGTACGCCGAGGCAGCCCGTACGGTCCGGAAGAAGGACCCGAAGGTCTTCCTCGGCACGTTCTCCAGCAAGGACCCGGGAGCGTTCACAGGGCTGGCCCAGCAGGCCGGGGCGCAGTGGTGGTCGATCAGCGGCGAGTCGTGGAAGGTGAACGTGGCCGACGAGCCCACCAGGAAGGTCGCCGACTACTGGGGCGCGCTGGTCAAGGAGGGCGTCATCGACGACATGCCGTACTTCACCCCGGAGTGGAACAAGGCCCTCAACGACGGCACACTGCTGACCTGGCCGTCGGCGGTGTGGGCGCCGGGCGTGCTGTCGAGCAACGCGCCCAAGGCCAAGGGCAAGTGGGCCGTCGCGCCGCTCCCCCAGTGGAACGCGGGCGAGAGCCACAGCGGCTTCTGGGGCGGCTCGTCCACGGCCGTGTCGGCGAAGACGCCGCACAAGGCCGCCGCCGTCCAGTTCGCCACCTGGCTCAACACCGACCCGCAGGCCATCGGGCTGCTGGTCAAGGAGGCCGCCATCTACCCGGCCGCGACCAAGGCGCAGTCGTCGCTCGGCCAGGCGCCCGACTACTTCGCCAACCAGGCCGACTTCTGGCAGCAGGCCGCCGCCGTGTCCGCCGGGGCGCGCGGCTTCACCTTCGGCCCGAACGTCGGCGTCACCTACAACGCCTTCAAGGACGGCTTCGACCAGGCCCTGCGGGACGGGACCCCCTTCTCCCAGGCCGTGCAGGGCATGCAGGACGCCACGGTCGCCGACATGCGCAAGTCCGGCTTCCAGCTCGCCTCATGAACCGCTCTCAGCGGGGAGCGTGGCCGTACCTGTTCCTGACGCCCGCGATCGTGCTGTTCACGCTCTTCCTCGCCGTGCCCATCGGCTACACCCTCTACCTGGCGACGCGCCGGACCCGGGTCTCCGGGCTGGGGCTCGGCAGGGGCGCGCGGCGGGAGGTGTTCGTCGGGTTCGACAACGTCGCCGCCGCCCTGGCCGACGGCGACTTGTGGGCCGGGTGGCTGCGGGTGCTCGGCTACGGCACGCTGGTGCTGGTCGTGATGCTGGGCCTCGCGCTGCTGTTCGCTCTGCTGCTGGACTCGACGCGGGTGCGGCTGGCCCGGTTCTCGCGGATCGCGATCTTCCTGCCGTACGCGGTGCCGGGGGTGGCGGCCACCCTGCTGTGGGGTTTCCTCTACCTGCCCTCGCTCAGCCCGATCCGGGACGTGCTGGACATCGACTTCCTGGGCGCGACCACCGTCACGTACTCCATGGCGAACGTGGCGGTGTGGGGCGGCACCGGCTTCAACATGCTGGTGCTCTACACCACGCTGCGCGCCATCCCGCGCGACCTGTACGAGGCCGCCCGCCTCGACGGCGCCTCCGAGCTGCAGATCGCGGTACGCGTCAAGATCCCGCTGCTGACCCCGGCGATCATTCTCACCACGGTGTTCTCGATCATCGCGACGATCCAGGTGTTCACCGAGCCCACCACCCTGCGCCCGCTGACGAACACGATCAGCTCCACCTGGAGCCCGCTCATGAAGGTCTACCGCGACGCGTTCACCACGGGCGACCTGTACTCGGCCGCCGCCACCTCGATCGTCATCGCGGCGATCTCGCTCGTCCTGTCGTTCGGGTTCCTGCGCATCGTCCGCGACCGCGCTTTCGGGGAGGGCTGATGGCCGCGCACACCGTACGCGTACGCCGGCCGTGGGGGGTGGTGCCGACCGGGCTGCTGCTGCTCGGCGCGCTCTACTGCCTGTTCCCGGTCTGCTGGGTGCTGATCGCGGCCACCAAGTCGCCCGGCGAGCTGTTCACCACCTCGACGCTCGCCTTCGGCACCGGCTTCTTCGACAACGTGGCCGAGCTGTTCGCCTACCGCGACGGCGTGTTCTGGTTGTGGGCGGGCAACACCCTGCTCTACGCGGGCGGCGGCGCGCTGCTGTCCACCGCGGTCTCGGCCGTCTCCGGGTACGCGCTGGCGAAATACCGCTTCCCCGGCCGGAACCTGATCTTCAACCTGCTGATCGGCGGCATCCTGGTGCCCTCCGTGGTGCTGGCGATCCCCCAGTACCTGCTGTTCTCCAAGATCGGCCTGGCCGACAGCCACTGGGCCGTACTGCTGCCGCAGATCCTGCACCCGTACGGCATCTATCTGGCCCGCGTCTACGCCACCGCGGCGATCCCCGACTCCATGCTGGAGGCGGGCCGGATCGACGGGGCGAGCGAGGGGCGGCTGATGACCCGGGTGGCGCTGCCGATGATGGTGCCGGGGATGGTGACGATCTTCCTGTTCCAGTTCGTGGCCATCTGGAACAACTTCCTGCTGCCGTTCATCATGCTCGGCGACGACGGCAAGTTCCCGCTCACGGTGGGGCTCTACACGCTGCTGGCCGCGGGGGCGAACCAGCCCGCGCTCTACAACCTCATCCTCACGGGCGCCTTCCTGTCGCTCATCCCCTTGATCGTGCTCTTCCTCACGATGCAGCGATACTGGAAGACCGACCTGTCCTCCGGAGCCGTGAAATGAAGCGCCCAACGATCCACGACGTCGCCGCCGCCGCGGGCGTGTCCCGCGGCACGGTGTCCCGGCTGCTCAACGGGGACAAATACGTGAGCCCGGCGGCGCGGGCGGCGATCGAGCGGGCGATCTCGGAGACCGGCTACGTGGTCAACCGGGCCGCCCGCAGCCTGGTCACGCAGCGCACGGGCACGGTTGCGATGGTGATGTCCGAGCCGCACGCCAAGTTCTTCGAGGACCCCAACTACAGCACGCTCACCCGGGTCGCCGTGCGCATGCTCGCCGAGCGTGACATGTCGCTGGTGATGATGCTGGCGGGCGACGAGGGCGACCGCGAGCGCGTGGTGCGCTACGTGCGCGGCGGCCACGCCGACGGCGTGCTGCTGGTCTCCACCCACGCGGGCGACCCGCTGGTCGACGCCCTGGCCGCGGGCCCGCCCGCGGTCTCCTGCGGCGCCGTCATCGGCCGCGAGACGATCATCCCGTACGCGGCCACCGACGAGCGCCTCGGCGCCCGGCAGATGGCCGAATACCTGGTCGGCCAGGGCCGCCGCCGGATCGCCATGATCACCGGGCCGATGGACACGCCGGGCGGAATCCAGCGGCTCGAAGGCTTCGCCGACGTGCTCGGCCGCAAGGCGTCCAGGAAGCTGATCGCGCACGGCGACTGGACGCAGGCCAGCGGCGAGCGGGGGATGGCGGAGCTGCTGGCGCGCGCACCGGACCTCGACGCCGTCTTCGTGGCCTCGGACCTGATGGCGGCCGGGGCGCTGGCAGCGTTGCGGGCGGCGGGCCGGCGGGTGCCGGACGACGTGGCGGTGGGCGGGTTCGACGACTCGTCGGTGGCCGTCTCGACGCATCCGCCGCTGACCACGATCCGCCAGCCGCTGGCGGAGGTCGCCCAGGAGACCATCCGCCTGCTGCTGGCCCTCATCGACGGCGCCGGGCACGTCGATCCGGTGGTGCTGCCGACGGAGCTGGTCATCCGCGAATCCGCATAAGGTCACCCAAGCCAGGCGCGCGACCCTTGAGCCCTCACGGGGCCGCGTGGTCGGGGCCCGCGTACACCCAGCGGCCGTCGAGCCGGACGAACCGGCTGTTCTCCTCCATCTCCCCCGGCCGCCCGCGCTCGAGGTAGTGGGCGCGGAAGCGTACGGTGCCGTCGGTGTGCACGACGCTGCCGCCGGTGCTCTCCAGCACCTCCAGCCGCACCCAGCGGACCTTCCTGTCCAGGTCGAGGCGGGCGGGGCGGGCGGCGGGATGCCAGGTGCGCAGCAGGTAGGCGGTATCGCCCGCCCAGAACGCGCTGAACCTGGACCGCATGAGCTGCTCGGCGGTGGCCGCCGCCCCCTCCCCGCGGTGCAACCTGCCGCAGCAGTCCTGATAGGAGGCGGGCAGACCACAGGGGCACGATCGAGCAGGCATGCCCTCCATTGTGCCGTTCCGCGCTACGCCGTATCACCGGGGTCGAGCCGCCGCAGCCAGGACTCCGCACAGCGCACGTCCACCGGCCGCCGTGCCGTGGTCGCCGCCGACGCGTCCTCATGTGACCCGGTCGGCTTGGAGTCACTGCTTCCGGGGGCGCAGGGCCAGCCGGGTGCTCAGGTCGGTCAGGGTCGTGCCCAGCGGGGCGTCAAGGGTGAGCACGGCCTCCTCGTCGCCGCCGGTGGGCCCCTGGTTGACGATGGCGATCGGCACGCCCAGCGCCGCGGCCCTGGTCACGAACCGCAGCCCCGACTTGACCTTCAGCGACGACCCGAGCACCAGCAGCGCCCGCGCCCGCGCCACCACCGCGAAACACTCCTCGACACGGTCGCGCGGCACGTTCTCGCCGAAGAACACCACGTCCGGCTTGAGCAGCCCGCCGCACCCGGTGCAGTCCACCACCCGGAACCCGGCGACCTGCCTGTCGGTGAGCACGGCGTCGCCGTCGGGGTTGACCCGGCCGCCGGAAAAGAGGCCGTCGGCGTCGAAGCCCGGATTGGCCTCCCGCAGCCGCCGCTCCAGCTCGGCGCGCGGGGTCCGCACCCGGCACGACAGGCACATGACCCGGTCCAGCCCGCCGTGCAGCTCGATCACCCCCCGCGCCCCGCCCGCCTGGTGCAGGCCGTCGACGTTCTGGGTGACGATCCCGGCGAGCAGCCCGCGCCGCTCCAGCTCGGCCACCGCCCGGTGCCCGGCGTTGGGCCGGGCCAGGCCGATCTGCCGCCAGCCGACGTGGCTGCGCGCCCAGTAGCGCCGCCGCGCCTCCGCGCTGCCGACGAACTGCTGGTAGGTCATCGGCTCGGCACGCCGGGCCCGCCCGGTCGGCCCGCGGTAGTCGGGGATCCCGGACTCCGTCGAGAGCCCCGCCCCGCTGAGCACCGCCACACCACCCTGCCCGACCAGCTCGGCCAGCGCCTCGGCCGGGGCCGTCGTCGTGCTTCCCGTCACAGCATCCATAGTGCCCGATCTACTTTCCTGCTCGTTCCTCCGCCTCGGCGATCAGCTCCGCGCTCCACAATCGCCGCATCTCCGGACAGGTCTCCAGCAGCTCGGCCAGCCGCCCGCGACCGGCGACGCGACCCCGGTCGAGCACGACGATCTGGTCGGCTCGTTCGAGCGCCGCCTGCCGGTGCGAGACGATCAGCAGCGTCTCCGGGCCGCCGGTGGCGATCCGGTCCCACAGCAGCCGCTCGGTCTCCACGTCCAGCGCGGACGACACGTCGTCCACCACCAGCAGGTCGGGCGCGGGGACCAGGGCGCGGGCGACGGTGGCCCGCTGCACCTGCCCGCCGGACAGCCGCACGCCGCGCGGGCCGACGACGGTGCCGAGCCCGTCGGGCATCCCGGCCAGGTCCGCCTCGAACGCGGCCAGCTCCAGCGCCCGCCCGAGCTCGTGATCGCTCGCGGGCCGGCCCAGGAGCAGGTTATCCCGCAGGGTCTCCGAGAACAGCCGGGGCACCTGGCCGGCGTAGGCCACCCGGCCGGGGACGAGGAACGTGCCGGGGTCGTCGATCGGGACGCCGTTCCAGGTGATCGTCCCCTCATCCAGCGGTAACAGGCCGAGCAGGGCGCGTACCAGGGTGGTCTTGCCCGCGCCGACCGCGCCGGTGATCACGGTGCACGAGCCGCGCTCGATACGCAGGTCCACGGCGTGCACGCCGCGCTCGCCGCCGTCGTGGCGCACGGTCAGCCCGCGCGCCTCCAGCACGCGCAGGGGGTCGGCGTGGCGCGGCGGCCCCGCTACGGGCGGCGGCTCGCCACGCAGGTGCACGCCGGTGCCCGCGGACAGGTCGGCGGCGTCCTCGTGCGCCGCCATCAGCCGGGTCAGCCGCTCGGTCGCGACCGCGGCCTGGGGCAGGCGGTAGAGGACGGCGCCGATCGTCCGCGGCAGGGCGGTGAGCCAGCCGATGTAGCTGGTGAACAGCGCGAGGTCCCCCACGGTGAAGTCGCCGCCGCGCATCGCGGGCGCGGCCAGCAGCAGCACGAGCCCGATGCCGAGCTCGACGGTGGCGCCCGTCACGGCGTCGAGCAGCTCGGTCGCGAGCCGGTCCTTGACGGCCGCCGCGCGCCGCCGCCGGTTGTGCTCGCGCAGCCGCTCCAGCGCCGCCGCCTCGGCCCCGGCGGTCTTGATCGCGAGTACGCCGCCGAAGATCTCGCCGACGTACGCGGTGACCGCCGCGCCGAGCGTCCTGGCCCGCCGGTGCAGCCGCCCGATGACCCTGCGCAGCCTCGTGCTCAGCACCCCGACCGCGATCATCGGCACCACCAGGGCCAGCGTGACGGCCGGATCGACGGTGGCCATGATGGCCAGCGCGGCGGCGGCGAACAGCGTCGTGCCCGCCAGGCTGACGCTCTCGTCGGTGAAGTCCACCGCGTCGGCCACGTCGTCCCGCAGCCGGGCCACCGACTCCCCCGGCGAGTGCGGCAGCCGCGCGGCGGCCGGCCCGCGGGCGGTCAGCACGGAGCGCAGCACGTTGGCCCGCAGCAGCGCCGCCACGTTCCACCAGTAGACCAACCGATTTCCCGCTCACCCGCCCTCCCCCGCCCCTTAACGGCCGGCGGCACCTTCGATGTCCATGGAGACCTTTCGCTTTCTTTGCGCGAATTTTAGGGACACGTCAGTTGGACGAGAGGAAGCAACGCCACCAAACCCCGCCAATAGGGGCAAAGGTTTTTTACTATACGCAGTCATCCCGGTATTCTTCCTGTACAGATGGCATGACAGGCCGCCGCACAGGAGCACGCCCGGCGCGGGCGAGTAAAATACGCGTTACCGTACGCGCGCCGATTCCACGGCGCCTGGAAACGCGGGGAAGGCCGCTTTCTCCGGGGGTGACGAATAATCGAGGGCACTGTTCTCCCGGCACGATGGAGGCCAGGGCAGCGGACAGACTGGCACAGGACGCAGGGGGGTGACGGAGAGTCGTGACGGAGGAGGATCACGGGCTCCAGCGGCCCTCTCTGCCGGCGCCGGTGTTCATCCTGGGCCTCATCGTCGTCAGCGTGGTCGTGGTGGCGCTCGACCTGCGCACGGGCTCGGCCATCCGGCTGTTCCCGCTGCTGATCTTCCTGCCCGCCGTCGTCTCGGGCCTGGGCTCGGTGCGGCAGACCGCCATCGCCTCGGCGTGGGTGGTCGTGGTCGTGGCCTGCACCGTGGCCTACGTGGGCAGACAGTGGGACGACAACATGCTGGCCACGGGGTTCACGGCGCTGTTCGGGGTGCTGAGCGTGTTCAGCTGCCGATATCGGGTGCGGCGCGAGGAGGAGGTGCACCGGTTGCGCTCGGCGGTGGCCGCCCTGCAACGGCAGATCGTCCGCCCGCTGCCGCTGCGCACCGCCAACGTGGTGGTCGACGGCATCTACCAGCCGGTCGAGGAGGACACCATGGTGGGCGGCGACATGTACGAGGTCGCGCCCTCCCCGTACGGGACCAGGGTGCTGATCACCGACGTGCAGGGCAAGGGGCTGCCCGCCATCGGGACCGCGCTGGCGGTGCTGGGGGCGTTCAGGGAGGCCGCCTACCGGGAGCCCACGCTGGCCGGCGTCGTGACCTCACTGGAGAACGCCGTGGTCCGCACCAACGCGTTCGCCACCCTGACCGGCGAGCCCGAGCGCCTGGTCACCGCGCTCGTCCTGGACCTCGACCAGGAGCTGGAGGTCGAGGCGATCAACTGCGGGCACATCGCCCCGTTCGTCATCCACGACGGCGGCGCCTGGGAGATCAACCTCGGCGAGCCCGCCGTGCCCCTGGGGCTGGCCTCCCTGTCCCCCTCGCCGCGCAGGGGCATCCGCTTCCCCTTCCCGCAGGGCGCGACGATGCTGCTGTGCACCGACGGGGTCACCGAGGCGCGCAACCCGGCGGGCCTGTTCTACCCGCTGGAGACCCGCCTGCGCGCCTGGGCCGCGTCCCCGCCGCCCAGGCTGGCCGAGACGCTGGGCGAGGACCTGCGCGAGT
The DNA here is from genome assembly GCF_900099965.1 of Nonomuraea jiangxiensis. GTDB lineage: Bacteria > Actinomycetota > Actinomycetes > Streptosporangiales > Streptosporangiaceae > Nonomuraea > Nonomuraea jiangxiensis. Next base: position 75,465 of record NZ_FNDJ01000021.1, read on the forward strand.
TCACCGGGACCCCGCGCGACGACGTCGCCGTGCTGACGCTGCGCAGGGCCGAGCCAATGCGCAGGGTGGGCTGGTCGGCCGACTCCCGCCAGTTCGTGGACGGCGAACCCCCGGACGGCCACGAACCATGAACCAACCGGCCGTTCTGTCATGAACCGGTCGCCGCATCAGCGCGTACCTCCACACATCGGACATGGTCCCTGGAGGTGTCGTGGAGCTCAGCCTCTTGCGCGCACAGGCGCACAGCCCGTCGTTCTTCTCACTGATGCGCGGCTCGTCGGGAGAGCGCGCCCCGGTGGACTTCTGCGTTCCCTGTAACCCGTACTTCCCGACCCCGGAGATCTTCGACCACCTGGGCAGGAACCTGGAGACGATACTCAAGTTCTATCCGAGCGACGCGGGCGCGATCACCGAGGAGCTCTGCTCCACCCTCGGGCTGCATCCCAGGACGGTCGCCATGGGCAACGGCTCCACCGAGCTGATCACCTGGATCGACCACCTGCTGGTGCGAGAGAGCCTGGCGGTGCCGATCCCCACGTTCGGCCGCTGGACCGACCAGCCGCTGGAGACGGGCAAGCGGGTGGACATGTATCCGCTGCTGGAGAGCCGCAACTTCGCGCTCGACGTCAGCGACTTCGTGTCGTTCGTCCGCGTACGCGGCTCCCGGGTGGCGGTGATCTGCAACCCCAACAACCCCGACGGCGGCTACCTGCCCAAGCACGAGGTCGTACGGCTGCTCGACGAGCTCATCGACCTGGACCTGGTGATCGTGGACGAGTCCTTCGGCGACTTCGTGGACGCCGAGCCGTACCCGGGGGTGGCGGCCGAGGCCGCGGTGCGCCCGAACGTGATCGTGCTGCGCAGCCTGGGCAAGAACTTCGGCCTGCACGGCATCAGGTTCGGCTACATGGTGGCCAACCCCGCGCTGGCGGGGCGCGTGCGCGACGCGCTGCCCAAGTGGAACCTCAACTCCTTCGCCGAGGTCGTGGTGTTCATGATGCGCCAGTTCTGGTCCGGCTACCAGGAGAGCCTCAGGCGGCTGGGCCAGGACAGGCGGGCCATGTTCCAGCAGCTCAGCACCATGCCGGGGCTGTCGGTGTTCGCCTCGCAGGGCAACTTCCTGCTGGTGAAGCTGCCGCCGGGGCACGACGGGGTTCCGCTGCGCGACCACCTGCTCACCGAACACGGCGTGTACGTCCGCGAGTGCGGCAACAAGCTCGGCACCACCAGCCAGTTCCTGCGCCTCGTGGTACGCCCCCAGGAGGACGTACGGCGGCTGCTGATCGGCATGACCCAGTTCCTGTACTCGGGCAGCCTGCACGAGATCCCGGTCATCGGGCTGCACCACAGGCACGCCAACCCGCTGTCGGCCTGACGAATCCCCACACCTCGACGAGCGACCGGGCCGGGCGCGCGGCAATGTAAGCTGTCCCGGCTATCCCCTTACACCATAAATTGTCGCTCGACGATGGAAGGATTCCGTGGGCCCCAGCCATCAGGCAAGCACCGACCGGCATCGCGATCACACCGCCGCGGACAGCCACGACCTCATCCAGGTCCGTGGCGCGCGGGAGAACAACCTCAAGGGTGTCTCCCTCGACCTCCCCAAGCGGCGCCTCACCGTCTTCACCGGAGTGTCCGGCTCCGGCAAGTCATCGCTCGTCTTCGACACCATCGCCGCCGAGTCGCGGCGGCTCATCGACGAGACGTACACGGCGTTCATCCAGGCGTTCATGCCCAGCCTGGCCCGCCCCGACGTCGACGCCCTGCACAACCTGAGCGCGGCGATCATCGTCGACCAGGAGCGCATGGGCGCCAACGCGCGCTCCACCGTGGGCACCGCCACCGACGCGCACACCATGCTGCGGATCGTGTTCAGCCGCATCGGCGAGCCCCACGTCGGCCCGGCCTCCGCCTTCAGCTTCAACATGGCCGAGGGCATGTGCCCCGAGTGCGAGGGGCTGGGCAGGGCCTCCGACATCGACGTGGACGAGCTGGTCGACCGCGACCTGTCGCTGAACGAGGGCGCAATCAAGGTCCCCGGCTACGCGGTGGACTCCTGGCCCTGGCAGATCGTGGCCGGCTCCGGCCTGTTCGACCCGGACGTCAAGCTCGCGGACTTCACCCCCGCCCAGTGGGACGACCTGCTCCACAAGCCCGCCACCAAGCTCAAGTACGGCTCGAACAACTTCACCTACGAAGGGCTTCTCCTCCGGGTCAAGCGGACCTACCTGGCCAAGGACCGCGACTCGATGCAGCCGGCGGCCCGGGCGTTCGCGGACCGGGCGGTCAGGCTCGCCGCGTGCCCCTCCTGCGGCGGCACCCGGCTCAACGAGGCGGCGCGGTCCTGCCTGATCGCCGGGCGGAGCATCACCGACTGCTCGGCGATGCAGATCAACGACCTGGCCGCCTTCGTGCGCGGCCTCGGCCACGCGTCCGTCGGCCCGGTGCTGGAGGGGCTGCGCTCGACGCTGGACTCGCTGGTCGAGATCGGCCTCGGCTATCTCAGCCTCGACCGCGAGTCCTCCACGCTGTCGGGCGGCGAGGCGCAGCGCGTCAAGATGGTACGCCACCTCAACTCCAGCCTGACCGACGTGACGTACGTCTTCGACGAGCCCACGGCCGGCCTGCACCCGCACGACATCCAGCGCATGAACAACCTGCTCCTCCAGCTCCGCGACAAGGGCAACACGGTGCTGGTCGTCGAGCACAAGCCGGAGACGATCAGGATCGCCGACCACATCGTGGACCTCGGCCCCGGCGCGGGCACGGCCGGCGGCCGGATCTGCTACACCGGTGACCTGGCCGGGCTGTCCGACTCCGGGACCCTGACCGGCCGCTACCTCGGCCACCGGGCGCGGCTGCGCGAGCGGTTCCGCGAGCCGGCCGGGCAGCTGTCGATCAAGGGCGCCACGCTGCACAACCTCAAGGACGTCAGCGTGGACCTGCCGCTCGGCGTGCTCACCGTGGTCACCGGGGTGGCCGGGTCGGGCAAGAGCTCGCTCATCCACGGCTATCTGGCCGGCCGGGACGGCGTCGTGGTGGCCGACCAGTCGCCGATCCGGGGGTCGCGCCGGAGCAACCCGGCGACGTACACGGGGGTGCTCGACCCGATCCGCACCGCGTTCGCCCGGGCCAACGGGGTCAAGCCCGGCCTGTTCAGCGCCAACTCCGAGGGGGCCTGCCCGGCCTGCAAGGGCATCGGCCTGATCTACACCGACCTGGCGATGATGGCCGAGGTGGCGTCGGTGTGCGAGAAGTGCGAGGGCAAGCGGTTCACGCCGGAGGTCCTGACGTACCGGCTGCGTGGCAAGAACATCAGCGAGGTGCTGGCCATGCCGGTGGCCGAGGCCCGCGAGTTCTTCACCTCCGGGCAGGCCAGGACGATCCTGGACCGGCTGGTCGCGGTCGGCCTCGGCTATCTGGGGCTGGGCCAGCCGCTCACGACGCTGTCCGGCGGCGAGCGGCAGCGGCTCAAGCTGGCCATCCACATGGCCAAGAACGGCACCACGTACATCCTGGACGAGCCGACCACCGGCCTGCACCTGGCGGACGTGGACCAGCTTCTGGAGCTGCTGGACCGCCTGGTCGACGACGGCAACACGGTCATCGTGATCGAGCACCACCAGGCCGTCATGGCGCACGCGGACTGGATCGTGGACCTGGGTCCGGGAGCAGGTCACGACGGGGGCGAGGTGGTGTTCACCGGCACCCCGGCCGAGCTGGTCGCCACCGGCACCTCGCTGACCGCGATCCACCTGCGCGAATACGTCGGGCGGTAGGCCAGGCGAGCGGCCCGCCTGCCTCGCGCTCAGACGGCCAGGCGGGCCAGCACCTTGGCGAACTCCGGCGGCGGGGCCACCACGAGCCTGGTCTGGCCGCTCTGGGTGACGATGTCGGACTTGATGAGCCGCAGCCGCTCCTCGTGCCACCAGTACACCTGGGAGCTGAGCCCGCCCGTACGCGCCGCGTGCACGCGCAGCCGTTCGATGGCGCGTACCACGCCGATCCCGTCCACCGGGTGCAGCAGCAGCGTGTACGGGTCGGGCAGCGCGACCAGGGCCCCGTCGGCGGGCACGGCCAGATAGTCGTCCAGCCACCGCAGGTGGGTGGCGGCCGAGGGGGACGCGCCGGTCAGGCGGGTCACCGGCGTGCCCGACAACTCGATGCGTTCGACCCCCAGCCGCTCCTCCCGCCGTACGTTGTCCACGGCCAGGTCCAGGGCCTGCACCGTGGCCACCGGCCAGCACCCGGCCTCCTCGGGCCGCACCGCGCGGGAGCCGACGGTGAGCAGCTCCACCAGATCGGCGTTGAGGTGGCGGCCGACCACCCGGGTCAGGTCGGGGACCTCGTCCACGGACTCCACGCGGGTGCGCATGAGCGGCCGGGCCTGGTCGAGGTCGCACGCGTCCACCGGGTCGCCCGAGCCGGCGACGGCGTGCGCGAGGTGCTCGGAGACCAGCATCGGCCAGTCCTCCCTGGCCCTGCGCCCGGCCTCACGCCGCAGCCCCGTGAGCCGGACGGCGAGCTCGGCGGCGCCCTCCGGGGACGTGCCCGGCGCGGCCTTCAGCGACATCGAGGAGCCGTCACGGGCGAACGCGAAGGTGTAGCCGAGGGATTCGGCGACGAGGGCGAGTAGCGAGTCCAGATCGACGTGCTCGACAGGCCGACGCGCGGACTCGCGCTTACGCCGGAACCAGCTCACGCGTTGTGTCCCTCTCTGTCGGATTCGTCCCTCCTACCTTGCCTGCTCCTCGTCGCGGAACGGACCGGACAGCGAGCACGATTCGGTATCGATAACACCAAGTGCCCCCAGCCACACACTCATCTGTGGTGACCCGTGCCCCACCGGAAGTCCCGCCAATACCGGCACTCCGAGCGGCAGGAGCCGGTCCCGGAGCACCGGATAAGGGTCTCCGCAGCCCACCCACGAGCCGAGCGCGATCCCGCGTACCCCGTCGAACACCCCCGCCTGCAGCAACTGTGTGATCATCCGGTCGATCCGGTACGGCTCCTCGCCCACGTCCTCCAGGAAGGCGAGCTTCCCGTCGAAGGACGGCTGCCACCGCGTGCCGCACATCGAGGCGAGCAGGGACAGGTTACCCCCGGCCAGCACGCCCTCGGCCCGCCCTGGCGCCAGCACGCGATCCCCCGGCACCGGCATGACCTCGCCGAACAGGGCCGCCTGCAGGCTCTCCCAGGTCAGCGGCTCCGGGCCGGACTCGCCGGCCAGGACGTCGGAGGCCGGCATCGGCCCGTGCAGGGTGGGCACGCCCAGCTCGACGGCGAAGGCGTTGTGCAGGGCCGTGATGTCGCTCGACCCGAGCAGGACCTTGCCGCCCGCCCCGGCCGCGGCCCGCATGGCGTCCCAGTCGAGCAGTTCGAGGAGCCGGCCGGCGCCGTAGCCGCCCCGGCAGCAGAACACCCCCGCGACCGACGGGTCGCACCAGGCGGCCTGCAGGTCGGCGGCGCGGTCGGCGTCGCCGCCCGCCAGGTAGTCGAGCTCCTGGCGGTCGAGCGCGTGCGCGCCCACCACCGCCTTCAGCCCGAGGGACTCCAGCCGCTCGACGCCGCGCCTGAGCAGGACGGCGTTGGGCGGGCCCGACGGCGAGACGATCGCGACGGTGTCACCGCGCTGCATCGATCAGCTCCTTGACGAGACCGGGTAGTGCCGCGCCGATCGGCTCGTTGATCACCCGATCGGCGAAGGGGTCGTAGGGCGTGGGCTCGGCGTTCATGATCACCAGCTTGGCGCCCGCGTCGAGGGCCTCGCCGCACAGGCCCGCGGCGGGGTGCACGGTCAGCGAGGTGCCCACGGCCAGGAACAGCTCGCACGAGCGGGCGGCGGTCAGCGCCGCGTCCAGCACGTCGGGCTTGAGCGCCTGGCCGAACGAGATCGTGTTGGACTTCTGGATGCCGCCGCAGCGCGGGCACGGCGGGTCCTCCTCGCCGGCGGTCACCCTGGCGAGCACCTCGGGCATGGGTGTGATCAGGTCGCAGGAGACGCACTCCGCCCGGTGCAGCGTGCCGTGCAGCTCGATGACCAGCTCCGGCGCGGAGCCGGCGCGCTGGTGCAGCTCGTCGATGTTCTGGGTGATGAGCGCCCGTAGCAACCCGGCGCGCTCCAGGTCGACCAGGGCGAGATGGGCGGCGTTCGGGCGGGCCTGCCAGGCCGGATGGTCGAGCCGGGCCCGCCAGGAGTCACGCCTGATCCCGGGATCGGCCAGGTAGCGGTCGATCGAGGCGTTGGCGGCCGCGGACGGGTTCTTGGTCCACACGCCTTGCGGGCCCCGGAAGTCCGGGATGCCGGAATCGGTGGAGATGCCCGCTCCAGTGAGCACCGACACTGACATTGGCTCCTTCACGTGGCAAACGGTGTCACACTTACCTCTCGTATGCGACTTCCGCCTCACATCCTCGTGGTCAACGGCATTAAGGTCCGCCGGCCGGTCTTCCTGGTCGGAGCGCCGCATTCCGGCACGGACCTGCTGGCCCGCGCCCTGAAACGGTCTCCAGGCTTCCACGTGACGATGGGCCGCGCGAGCGTGGCGCACGTGGTCTACGCCTTCGCCAGAAAACCGTCCATCGGCCGTACGTCCGGCGCCGTCCGCGTCATGCGGGACGCGCTGGCCGAGTCCTGGCAGGTGCTGCCCCGCTCCTGCGGGGAGTGCGCGGAGCCCTGCCGGGAGGCGGGCGGCGTCACCGGCACCGGCCCGTGCGTGGCGGCGACCGACATCACCCGGTTCGGCGACGGCAGCCCCGACCTCCTCTACAGCGTGCCCGTGCTGCTGCAGGCGTTCCCGGACGCCCGGTTCATCCAGCTCATCCGCGACGGCAGGGACGTGGCGGCCGACATGCTGGACGATCCCGCGTGCCTGGCCTGGTTCAAGCCGGCGATGCTGTCGGACCAGACCGAGTTCCCCAACGCGTTCCTGGGCGTCAACAAGGACGAGCACCTCGACCGGTGGAAGGGCATGCCGGCGGCGGGCAAGTGCGCCCTGCGCTGGCGCAGCGCCGTACGCCAGAGCGCCGAGCTGCGCCGGACGCTGCCCGGGGAGCAGCTGCTCACGCTGCGCTACGAGGATCTCGTGCTCAAGCCCGCCCAGGCGGTGGCCACGCTGGCGGAGTATCTGGACACGCGCGTGTCCAAGGTCGTCATGTACGGCACGGACGTCCCCAGGGCCGGCGCCTGGCGGTCCCGGCTCCGGCGCGGCGACCTGGAGCTGGTGGAGAAGGTCGCCCGCGAGGAGCTCATGCGGCTGGGCTATCTGAAGACGTGAACTGGGTGCGGTAGAGCTCGGCGTAGAGCCCGCCGCGCGCCAGCAGGTCCTCGTGCCGGCCGCGCTCGGCGATCCGCCCGTCGTGCACGACGAGGATCTCGTCGGCCTCCCTGATCGTCGACAGCCGGTGCGCGATGACCAGCGAGGTGCGGCCCTTGAGCGCGGTCTTCAGCGCCACCTGCACCGCCGCCTCGGACTCGGAGTCGAGGTGGGCCGTGGCCTCGTCGAGCACGACCACGCGCGGCGCCTTGAGCAGCAGCCGGGCCAGTGCCAGGCGCTGCTTCTCGCCGCCGGACAGCCGGTAGCCGCGGTCGCCGACGACCGTCTCCAGCCCGTCGGGCAGGCTCTCCACGAGATCACCGATCTGCGCGGCCCTGAGAGCCTCCCAGATCTCCTCGTCGGTGGCCCCGGGCCTGGCATAGCGGAGGTTGGCCCCGATCGTGTCATGGAAGAGATGGGCGTCCTGCATGACCACGCCCACGGTGTCGCGCAGCGAGTCGAGGGTGGCCTCCCGCACGTCGAGCCCGTTGATCCGGACGGCGCCCTCGTTGACGTCGTAGAGGCGGGAGACCAGGGAGGTGATCGTCGTCTTGCCCGCGCCGGAGTGGCCGACCAGGGCGATGAGCCGGCCGGGCGCGGCCGTGAACGAGACGCCCTCGAGCACCTGGTGGGAGGGGCCGGTGTCCTGACGGGCCACCGACTCCAGGGAGGCCAGCGAGACCTCCTCGGCGGCCGGGTAGCGGAAGGTCACGTCGTCGAACTCGATCGTCACCGGCCCGGCGGGCACCGGCACCGCGTCCGGCTTCTGCGCCACCATGGGCCGCAGGTCGAGGATCTCGAAGACCCGGTCGAAGCTCACGAGCGCCGTCATGACGTCCACGTGCACGTTGGACAGCGACGTGAGGGGGCCGTAGAGGCGCATGAGCAGCGCGGCCAGGGCCACCAGCGTGCCCAGCTCGAAGGCGCCGGAGACGGCCAGGACGCCGCCGATGCCGTAGACCAGCGCGGTGGCCAGCGCCGCCACCAGGCCGAGCGCGACCCGGAACACGGTGCCGTACATGCCGACGGTGACGCCGACGTCCCGCACCCTGGCGGCCCGGCGGCCGAACACCTCGGCGTCGTCCTCCGGGCGGCCGTACAGCTTGGCGACCATGGCGCCGGCGACGTTGAACCGCTCGGTGGTGACCGAGCTCATCTCGGCGTCGAGCTGCATCTGCTCACGGGTCAGCGCCGACATGCGGCGGCCGACGTATTTGGCGGGCACGACGAAGATCGGCAGCAGCACCAGCGCGACCAGCGTCACCTGCCACGACAGCACCAGCATCGCGCCCAGCACCAGGATCAGGCTGACCACGTTGCTCACCACGGACGACAGCGTGCTGGTCAGCGCCCGCTGGGCGCCGATCACGTCGGTGTTGAGCCGGCTGACCAGGGCGCCGGTCTGGGCCCGCATGAAGAACGCCACCGGCATGCGCTGCACGTGGTCGAACACCTCGGTGCGCAGGTCGTAGATCAGCCCCTCGCCGATGCGCGCGGAGAACCACCGCTGCACCAGCGTCAGCCCGGCGTCCACCACCGCCAGCGCGGCGATCGTCACCGCCAGCGCGACCACGACGCCCGGCCGCCGGGCCAGGATGCCGTCGTCGATGACCGCCTTCATCAGCAGCGGGTTGGCGATCACGATCACCGCGCCCACCACCACGAGCCCCAGGAAGGCCGCGATCTGCTTGGTGTACGGCCGGGCGTAGCGGGCGATCCGCCGCGCGATGCCGGGCCGCAGCCGCTGTTTGGTGACGGAGCCGTCGCGCCGCAACGAGGTCCAGACCTGGGGCCCGAAGCCCCCTCCCATCATCGTCATACGGGGGATCCCTCCTACTCCCCCGGAGACAGCGCCACCAGGGCGCGCGGTGATTCCCGGCTCAGCTCACCGCGAAACCCGCGGCCGTCCGCCTCTCGCCGTCCGCCTCTCAGGGCGCACACCTGGAACCCTTCCCCGAACGCCCCGCCGCACACGACCGCCCCGGGGCGGTCCTGAGCCCGCGATCAGCCGAAGAGGGCCTTGATCCGGGCCGCCTGTTCGCTCCTCTCGGCCGCACTCTGCTCCTCCAGGGTGCGTGCCTGCGCTCCCTGGAGGAGCCGCTTGGTCGCGATGGCCGCCTCCCGGTTGGTGGACAGCAGCTCCGCGACCTTGTCCTGTACAGCTTGGTCCAGGTCGCCCCCGGCGACCACTTTCTCCGCGAGGCCGATGCGCATGGCCTCGTCCGCGTGCACGGTCCTGGCGGTCAGGCAGATGTCGATCGCCTTGGCCAGGCCCACCAGATCGACCAGGGGCTTGGTCCCCGTCAGGTCGGGCACCAGGCCCAGTGCGGGCTCTTTCATACAGAACGAAACATCTTCGGCCACGATCCGCAGGTCGCAGGCGAGCGCGAGTTGGAATCCCGCGCCGATCGCGTGGCCCCGCACCACGGCGATGGAGACGATCTCCGGTCGTCGCAGCCACAGGAAGCCCGCTTGGAACTGCCTGACGCGCTGCTCGATGCCGGCTTCGCCGCTCTTGGCCGCCGAACTGAACGAGCCCTGTCCGGGCACCCCATCAGATGTGAACATGTGCAGGTCGATCCCTGCCGAGAAGGACGGTCCCTCACCTTTCACGACGACGACGCGCACCTGCTCGGGCAGGCTCTCGCCGATGCGAGCCAGTCCGGACCATGTCGCGAACGTCATCGCGTTGCGCTTTTCCGGCCGGTCCAGCGTGATCGTCGCTATCTCACCGTCCACCTCGAAGCGAACTCCGCTCTCCGCCATGGCGGAGCCGTCGTCCGTATACCCCCCGCGCTGTCGCGCCTGTGCTTCCGCCATCGTCCGATCCTCCAGTCCTGCCCGTCGGCTCGCCGAAGCGCGCGCGGTCGCGCGGCCATCGGCGTGCTGACTGTCGCGCCCGAGCCTACAGAAGATGGTTCTGGCACGGGCGCGACGTCGGCTGACTAGGGACGGGCGGCTGCGGTCGCACGTTCCGAGGCGGCCGTCAGCGCTTGGACTTGCCTCGGGTCGCCCCGCCGCGCCCACGCAGAGTCACACCGGACTCGCTGAGGATGCGGTGGATGAACCCGTAAGACCGACCGGTCGAAGCGGCCAGGGCGCGGATGCTTTCGCCCGCGGCGTAGCGCTTCTTGAGATCGCCGGCCAGTTTTTCCCGGTCGGCCCCGGTGACCCGGGTGCCCTTCTTCAGTGTCTCGGCCACGAGTACCTCCTGTAGTGCCGGACTTCCGCAGCGTTACTCCGCCATGATCAGTCATTTCAGCGGGATCGGCTACCTACTCCACGGGAAAAGATCCGTACCCACTCAAATTAAGATCAGGCAAGTGCCACAAGATCGGAAAATTCGTCGCTCCATGCGTCTTCAGTTCCGTCAGGTAGCAAGATCACCCTATCCGGTGACAGGGCGTCAACGGCACCCTCGTCATGTGTGACTAGGACGATTGCTCCTGAATACGACCTCAGAGCATTGAGAACCTGCTCGCGACTGACCGGGTCGAGGTTGTTCGTGGGCTCGTCGAGAAGCAGCACATTGGCGCTCGAAAGCACCAGGATCGCGAGCGCCAGCCGGGTCTTCTCGCCACCCGACAGCACCCCCGCGGGCTTGTCCACGTCGTCACCCGTGAACAGGAACGATCCGAGCACCTTGCGCAGCTCCGTGTCGGTGAACTCGCCGCCGGCCGAGCGCATGTTCTCCAGCAGGGTGCGGCCCGGGTCGAGGGTCTCGTGCTCCTGCGCGTAGTAACCGATCTTGAGGCCGTGTCCGGGCCGCAGCTCGCCGGTGTCGGGCTTCTCCAGCCCGCCGAGCAGACGCAGCAGCGTGGTCTTGCCGGCGCCGTTGAGACCGAGGATGACGACCCTGTGACCTCGGTCGATGGCCACGTCGACGTCGGTGAAAACCTCAAGGGAGCCGTAGGACTTCGACAGGCCCGCGGCCATGAGCGGGGTGCGCCCGCACGGCTGCGGCTCGGGGAAGCGCAGCCGCGCCACCTTGTCGCTCTGGCGCTCCTCCTCGGTGCCGGCCAGCAGCCGGTGCGCGCGCCTCATCATGTCCTGCGCGGCCTTGGCCTTGGTGGCCTTGGCCCGCATCTTGTCGGCCTGCGCGAGCAGCGCGCCCGCCTGCTTCTCGGCGTTGGCGCGCTCGCGCTTCCTGCGCTTCTCGTCGGTCTCGCGCTGGGCCAGGTATGCCGTCCAGCCCACGTTGTAGTGGTCGATCATGGCCCGGTTGGCGTCGAGGTGCAGGACCTTGTTGACCGTGGCTTCAAGAAGGCCGACGTCGTGGCTGATGATCACCAAGCCACCTTGATGAGATCGCAAAAAATCGCGAAGCCACCCGATTGAGTCCGCATCTAGGTGGTTTGTCGGCTCGTCGAGAAGGAGAGTTTCCGCTCCGCTGAAAAGAATTCGCGCCAATTCGACGCGCCTGCGCTGGCCCCCGGAAAGCGTTTGCAACGGCTGTGACAGGACACGATCCGGCAGCCCGAGACTGGAGGCGATGGAGGCGGCCTCGGACTCGGCCGCGTAACCGCCGAGCACGTGCATCTGGTCCTCCAGCCGGCCGTACTGCCTGACGGCCTTCTCCCGGGTGCGCTCGTCGGCGGAGGACATGCCCCGCTCGGCCTCGCGGAGCCGTCGCAGGACCTCGTCGAGCCCCCGGGCGGACAGGATGCGGTCGCGGGCCAGCACCTGGAGGTCGCCGGTGCGCGGATCCTGGGGCAGGTAGCCGACGGCGCCCGAGGTGGTGACGGTGCCGGCGGCGGGCAGCCCTTCACCGGCCAGCACCTTGGTCAGGGTCGTCTTGCCCGCGCCGTTGCGGCCGACAAGCCCGATCTTGTCGCCCGGGTTGACCCGGAACGAGGCTTTCTCGATGAGCAGGCGCGCACCCGCGCGCAGCTCGATGTCAGTGGCGATGATCATGATGGCGAAACACTCCCGAGCTAGGAAACGAGGGTTGGGGCGTGCGACGCCGATCAATCGGGAGTAGGCATACCGGTCAGTGTAGGGCCCCTGCCGGGGGCCCCACCTCTGCTTAATACTCCGTCAGGTGCTTGCCGATCAGGGCCAGGTTGTGGATGGCGGCGAGCGCGTACTGCGAGGCCGTGTTGGTGCTCACGAACGGCGCCTCCCGCACGGGGGAAAGGACGGTCGGCCCGTCGACCAGGGTGACCTCCCAGTCGTCCCGCCTGCGCTGCAACGGGTTGCGGTTTCGCTGGTCGCCCTCGTCGAGGTAGAACTTCCGCCACGCCCAGGCGGCCAGTTCGGCGTCCTCCAGCCGCACGGCCGCGTACGCGGTGAGCCGGCTGTGCGCCTGCACCAGCGAGATGCCGGTCAGCCGCTGCCCCACCTCCGCCTCCTGCTGCTCGGGGGTGGCGAGGTAGAGCCGGCAGTAGTCCAGCCACGCCCGCTCGAAGCCGGGCACGTCCAGCCCCAGCCCGATGAGCTCGGCGCACATCTCCGGCAGCCCGAACAACGACGACAGGTGCGAGATGGAGATGTCGTCCCTGGTGGTGTCGAAGCGCCCGGTGGCCAGGTCGAGCCGGGCCGAGCCGGTCAGGAAGCCGTGCGGCAGCGCCCCGATGCCGGCCATCGTGCCCAGCAGCCGGTCCTTGGCCCGCTCGTCGCCGTGCCGTTCCCAGCGGGTCAGCCAGGCCGCCGCGAGCGCGCCCCAGTCGGTGCCGAGCCCGATCGACAGCGCCGACGGGTCGGGGGTGTAGCCATCCTCGCGCACCTTGCGCTGCGGGTCGACGACCAGGAACGTCTCCTCGGGCACGCTCAGCTCGTCCATCAGGTCGCCGGTGCGCTCGTCGGCCGTCAGGAAGTAGTAGAAGCGCCGGTAGGCGGCGTTGGAGATGCGCACCTGCTTGCAGCTGCACCCCCAGTGCTGCACGTTGTGCCGGCTGCCCAGGCCCTTCCACCTGCCCAGGTGGTAGACGTCGACCTCGCCGGTGTGGCGGGTCATCGCCTCGGCGAAGCGGAAGACGTCCGACCGGCCGGTGCGCAGGTACTGCAGCCACAGCCACAGGTCGGGCGACAACTCGGAGTTGTCCCAGGCGTAACCGCCGATGTCGTAGCGCCAGGTGTGGCGGTCGGGGTCATAGGTGTGCATCACGTCGCCGTAGTCCCAGAACCCGTACCAGCGGCGTTGCTCGCGCTCGCGTACGTAGTGCTCGAACAGGAAGTCCAGGCGGTCCTCGATCTTGGCGTGCGCGGGGGTGGAGCGGTCGGGCAGGCCCCACACGCCGAACACGCCGGCCTCCAGCACCCGCTCGGGGGTCACGGCCAGCAGGCCCGGCCGGTTCATGGCGGCCGCGTGCGCCGCCAGGTCGGCGGGCGGGGGCGTGGCGTCGTGGGCGCGCAGGGTCAGCTCGTGCGTACGCGCCACGCCGTGCGGGTCGCCGAACCCCGGCTCGTAGTCCTCGTAGGTGATCTCCAGGGCGTCGAGCTGCTGCTCGAAGGTCTCCTGGCCCAGGCCGTCGTGGTAGAAGCGCAGGTCCATGGCCGGCGCGGAGGGCGACCAGAGCCAGACGGTCACGGTGGCGAGGTCGGTGGCCGCGTTCCTGATGTCCAGGCGGGTGGGGTGCAGGCGCCAGAAGTCGCGCAGGCCGAAGCCGAGGCCGCCGCTCACGCCGCCGACGTAGCCGTACCCGGCCGAGCGGGTGCCGGCCGGGACGGTCACCCAGGAGTGGCCCTCGGCGGTGCGCTTGCGCAGCGTGAAGCCGTCGGCGGAGCTCTGGTCGAGGGTGTAGTCGTTCCAGGTGGGGATGTAGCGCAACCGGTCGCCGACCTCCGGGTGCAGCTCGCCGGCCGGCCTGCCCTCGATCTGCGCGCGGCGCGCGGCCTCGCCGGGGTCCTGGCGCAGGCCGGTCAGCCCGCGTACCGCCTCAGTGAAAAAGCCGGTCGTGCCGCCCTCGGGCCCGGCCAGCCGTACGTGCCGGTCGTGCGGCTCGTCGCGCATGACGACGTCGGCGCGCAGGCCGAGCCCGGCCAGGAAGTCTCGCTCGACGTCGCCGTCCCAGACGAACGTGTGCATGACGCGCACGTCCTCGGCTCCGGCGTAGAAGTACAGGCGCACGGAGAACGGCAGCCAGTCGCCGTGCCGGCCCTCCAGCCGCACCACCGCGCGCACGGGCCCGTCCTGCTCCACGGTGACCCGCTCGACCATGCCCGTGGCCCGCTCGCGCGGCACTCCGCCGCCCTCGTCCGGGGTGGGCTCGCTCTGGCGCAGGCTGACCAGGCGGACGTCCCTGGCGATCTCGCGGCTCCCGCGCGAGATCGAGCGGGCCAGCGTGCCGCCCCGCTCCTCGATCGTCCAGGTGACCACGCCTGTGCCGACCCGCAGCAGGCCGTCCGCGCGCTCGACGGTGACCCGGGGCCCGGCGGCCGGCTCGCGCCCGGGTTCGAGCAGGTACGACTCCGCCGGGTCGTGCGCGCCCATGGCGTGGGCCGTCCACTTGACCGAGCCGTCCGGCCAGGTCGCGGTCACCCAGCTCTGCACCGGCACCTCACGCCCGCCGGCCTCGGCCAGCGCGAACGCCGCGTCCCGGGCGGCCGTGCCGCGCGGCCACGGGACTCCCCAGGTCACCCCCTGATCTACCGGCCGGTCCAGCCAGCGCAGTACGGTCATGTGAGCTCCTTCGTGTCATTCCTTGACGCCGCCGATCAGCACGCCCTTGGAGAAGTGCTTCTGCAGGAAGGGATAGAAGAACAGGATCGGCAGCGTCGCGATCACCACGACCGCGAACTTGAGTCCCTGTTCCGGCGGCACCCAGGTCCGGTCCATCTGGGACAGGGCGCTGGCGGCGTCGGTCTGGGTGAGCTGGCGTACCAGGACCTGCAGCGTCCATTTCTGCGGGTCGCTGATGTAGAGCAGCGGGGACATGTAGTCGTTCCAGATCCCGACGGCGTAGAACAGCGAGAACGTGGCGATGATCGGCTTGGACAGCGGCAGCACGATCCTGAAGAAGACGCCCATCTCGTTGCAGCCGTCGATGCGCGCCGCCTCCTCGATGGCCTGCGGCAGCTCCTGGAAGAAGCTCTTGACGATGATCAGGTAGAACGGGTTGATCGCCAGCGGCAGGATCAGCGCCCAGTAGCTGTCGAGCAGTCCCAGGTCGCGCACCACGAGGTAGGTGGGGATCATGCCGCCGGAGAAGACCAACGTGAAGATCACCAGGTTGAGGACCAGCACCCGGCCCGGCAGATACCGCTTGGCCAGCGGGTAGGCCATGGTGAAGGTCAGCAGTACCTGCACGACCATGCCCACCGCCGTCACCACGACGGTCGTCAGCAGGGCGCGCAGGAAGGCGTCGGTGGCGAAGATGTAGGCGTAGGACTCGGTGACGAACCTCTCCGGCCACAGGAAGAACGGCCGCGAGGAGATCTCCGCCTCGCCCGCGAAGGATCCGGCCAGCACGTAGAGCAGCGGCAGGACCGTGATCAGCGCCAGGCCGGCGAGGACGACGACGTTGAGCGTGTCGAAGACGCGGCTGCCGAGCGAGCCGTGGTGGTCGACGACCGCCTGCTTCTTCGTCGTGGTGATGGTCGGCATGCGATGGTCCCTTAGAACAGTCCACGCTGGCCCAGGCGCTTGGCCAGCCAGTTGGAGCCGAAGATCAGCAGGACGCCGGCCACGCCCTTGAACAGGCCGACGGCGGTGGAGTAGCTGATCGCGCCCTGCGTGATGCCGGTGTAGTAGACGTAGGTGTCGAACACGTCGGCGACCGAGCGGTTCAGCGAGGTGGTCATGAGCCAGATCTGCTCGAAGCCGGAGTCGAGCAGGTTTCCGGAGGAGAGGATGGCCATGACGACGACCGTGGGACGGATGGCGGGCAGGGTGACGTGCCAGAGCTGCCGAAAGCGTCCGGCGCCGTCCATGCGGGCGGCCTCGTACAGGTTCGGGTCCACCCCGGCCAGGGCGGCCAGGTAGATGATCGTGCCCCAGCCGGTCTGCTTCCACAGTTGTTGCAGGATGACCAGCGGCCGGAACCACTCCTCCTGCGCCATGTAGTCGATCTTCGCGGTGTCGCCCAGCAGGTCGCGCATCCAGCCGGACAGCACCCCGAAGTCCGCCGCGAACAGCAGGTACGTCAGCGACGCCACGATCGTCCAGGACAGGAAGTGCGGGATGTAGATCAGCGACTGGACCGAGCGCTTGAGCACGTTGAGCCGCAGCTCGTTCAGCAGCAGCGCGACGACGATCGGCGCGGGGAAGACGATGAGGATGTGCAGCAGCGCCAGGAACAGGGTGTTGAACATCAGCCGGCCGAAGTCGGGGCCGGAGAACAGCTCCTGGAAGTGCTTGAACCCGACCCAGGGGCTGCCCGAGTAGCCGAGGAACGGCAGGAAGTCCTGGAAGGCGATCGTCACGCCGTACATCGGCAGGTACTTGAAGAGCGCGAAGTAGACGAGGCCCGGGATGAGCATCAGGTAGAGCCAGCGGTAGCGCAGCAGCGCGGCGCGCAGCGGCACCTTGCCGGCTCCCCGCTTGGCCTTGGGCGCCGCCTTCGTGGGAGGAGGCGGCACCAGGTCGGTCGCCACAGCGGCCTCCTTTCGTGCGAGGGGCCCGGGGATGCCTCCCGGGCCCCTCGGAACGGGTTACTTAGGAAGCTTGGCGACCAGGTCGTTGACCTCGGCGGTGACCTGCGTGCCACCGCTGTCGTACCAGCGCTTGATCTCGCCCTTCAGCTGGTCCTCCGTCATCTCCCCCGACAGGAACTTGATCCGGGCGTCCGGGATGATCGTGTCGATCTGCGCGCCCTTGGCCACGGCGGTGGGCGAGATGACCGGCAGCGCCGGGTTGTGGACGGCCGTCTTGAGGTCCTCGGCCATCAGCTCGTTCTGCAGCTTGATCATGTCCTTGTACGGCTGGCCGGACGGCGTACGCGGGAGCGCGATGCCGCCGATGTCGGTGTCTCCCTTGAAGCCGAGCTGGACGAAGGCGTCATCGGCGTTGTCCTGGATGGTCCTGATCGCGGGGTCGGTCTCGTTGATCAGCGACGCGGTGTTGTCCACGACCTGGTAGTTGCGGCCCTCGATGCCGTTCATGACCAGGTTCTGGCCCTCCACCGTGCCCAGCTTGTCCAGGGTCTTCAGCACGTTGTCGAGGTCCTGCTCGGTCGGCACGCTCTGCCGGGAGATGGCCAGGACGTCGAGGTAGCCGGTGAACGGGAGCGAGAACTTCTGCCCGTCGGAGCGCTTGAGGTTGCCGACCATGGCGACCTTGTCGCCGTAGTCCTTGTCCCCCTCGTCCCTGAACAGGTCGAGCACCTGCCGCGAGCGCACGTTAACGTCGATGATCATGCCGCCCCTGCCCTGGTGGAACGGCTCGTTCCACTTGGCGGAGTCGAGGGTGGCGAAGTCCGGGTTGACCATGCCCCCGTCGACCATCTTCTTGAGGAACCTGTTGGCCTCCAGGAACTCGGGGGTGTCGAACCCGGGCACGAGCTTGCCGTTGCGCATGCCCCACCCGTTCGGGGCGCCGAACCAGGTCTCAAGGGTGTCGTACGGGCTGGAGCTGGCGTAGTTGCCCGGCCACTTCGGGATGATCAGCCCGTACGTGTCGTTCTTGCCGTTGCCGTCGGGGTCCTTCTCGGTGAACGCCTTGGCGATGTCGTAGAAGTCGTCCACCGTCTCGGGCGGCTTCAGGCCGAGCTTGTCGAGCCAATCCTTGCGGATCACTATCGCCGAACGCAGCGCGGGCCGCATCCGGTAGATGCCGTAGATCTTGCCGTTGACGGAGGCGTTGAGCGCGGTGCGCTCGTCCATCGGCTTGAGGTTCGGATACTTATCCAGTTTGTCGGTCAAATCCCAGAAAGCACCGGCCTGTGCCGCCCGGACGAACGCCGGCAGTTTCGGGTCCACCCCCATGACCTGCGGGAGCTTGTCCGAGGCGAGCGTCACGTTGAGCTTGTCGGTGTACTGGGCGTTGGGCACCCAGGTGACCTGGAGCTTCTTGCCGAGGAACTTCTCGACGGCCTGCTGCAGCTCGCCCTTGGGATCGGGCGCGGTGCCGAACAGCTTGGCCATGATGGTCAGCGTGTTGGGGTCGGCGGCGGGCGCGCTACCGCCCGCGCAGGCCGAGGCGGTGAGAGCAGCCGTTATCGTTAACATCCCGGCGATGAGGCGCCGGCGACGGGATGCACTCATGAGTCCCCTTTCGAGTGCAGGCGCGCCTCGTTCTCCTGGAAGAAGCGCAGGCACAGCCACGTGTTGAGGTGGATCCAGGCACCGAAGCTGATCACCGGCGCGAGGACGGGCGCCGCCGAGGTCGCGTAGACGATGGCCGAGAGCGGCAGCAGCAACAGCACGGTCGAGGCCGGGCGCAGCAGCGCCAGCTGGGACGCCTTGGGCCAGTAGGCCCACAGCGGCAGGTCGTAGTGCGCGTGGAGCGGGCCGACGTAGGCCCCTACGGCGGCCAGGAGGAGCAGCGCCACGAAGGTGGCGATCCGCAGGGCTCCCATGTCCGGCCCGAGAGCGGAGAAGTACAGGTAGTTCCCGACCAGCACGACGGCGACCGCCGCCGCCGGAAGGACCAGTAACGACGCCCGGACGAACTCCCGCCGGTAGACGGTCCAGAATTCGCGCCAAGCCTGAAACGTTTCATTACGAGCATGCCGCCGGGCCAGCGTATACGCGGCCACGGTGGCTGGCCCGAGCCCGAGCACCACTCCCCCGGCGAGGGTGAAGAGGATCCACATGACATTCAGCCGAACCGCCCAGACAAGCTCTGAGCAGGCAGCTTGAATCCTGATCGACATGGCGGGCTGGTTCATCCGGCACCACTTTCTGGTGGCACGTATCCGGATATGGGGGTGATGTGTCGCACCGTGGTTCCTGCTCCGTTACAAGCTAGTGAACGGCGGTTGGTGCGAAATTAGTGTTGAATCGACTCAAAGTCAATGACGAGGCCCCGCAGATTTCCCCAGCATTCCAGCCAGCTTTCACCGGGACCCAACCTCACCCACGCTCGCGACTGCGACACCCCCGAACGCCCCCAGAGCACCAGAACCACACCGAACACGCCCCCTCACACGCGCTGGACGTGCCCCCGCACACACCCGCAGGCCCCGACCGGACCCCCACCCACACGAAGGCCCAGAGCGAACGCGCTGCCCGTACGCGGAGGCCCCGACCAGACGCGCCACCCACACGCACACCAAGATCCAGGCTCCCCCCTTGGCGCGCCGCGTCGGCGAGAAGATGTGCGGCGGGGCCCGGCGCAACGCGGACGGCACCCAGCACAGACACCCCCCTCACACCACGAGCACGCCTCGGAGCGACACCGAGACCCCCGACCGGACACGCCCACACACCCGGAGTCCCCGACCAGACGCGCCACCCACACGCACACCAAGGCCCAGGAGCGCACGCGCCACCCACACGCACGCAAAGGCCCCGACCAGACGCGCCGCCCGCACACACACGAAGATCCAGGACCCCCCTTGGCGCGCCGCGTCGGCGAGAAGATGTGCGGCGGGGCCCGGCGCAACGCGGACAGCGCCCAGCACAGACACCCCCTCACACCACGAGCACGGCTCGGAGCGACACCGAGGCCCCCGACCGGACACGCCCACACACGCGGAGTCCCGGAGCGGACGCGCCACCCACACGCACACTGGACGCGCCCGCCCACACACACTCGGAGGCCCCGACCAGACGCGCCGCCCGCACACACACGAAGGCCCAGGAGCAGACGCGCCACCCACACGCACACGGACGCCGGAGCGAACGCGCCAGCACACGCACGCGCAGGCCCGGACCGGATGCGCCGCCTGCACGCACACCAAGATCCAGGACCCCCCTTGGCGCGCCGCGTCGGCGAGAAGGTGTGCGGCGGGGCCCGGCGCAACGCGGACGGCGCCCAGCACGGGCACCCCTCTCACAGCACGAGCACGGCATCGGAGCGACGCCCAGGCACTCCGAGCCCGCCGAGCCGCCCCAAGCCCGCCGAGGACCCGGGCGTGCATCCAGCCCGTCAAGGACCGTCAACGACTCTCAAGGAGACTCAAGGACTCGACGGGGTCCGGCCAGGGCCGTAGGTCAGGGGTTGCGGCCCTGGGCGCTGGACTTGCGGACCACCAGGTCGGGTTGGAAGATCACTTGACGGTGCCGGTGCTCCTCGGGCTCCGCCACCTCCTCCAGCAGCAGATCGATGGCCGTCCGTCCGAGCAGTTCCCGCGGCTGCCGCACCGACGACAGCGGCACCGCGGCCGCCGCCGCGAAGTCGATGTCGTCGTACCCGATGATGGCCATGTCCTCCGGCACGCGCAGCCCGTGCGAGGCCATCGCCTGCAGGAACCCCAGCGCCATCATGTCGTTGGCGCAGAAGGCGGCCGTGGGGCGCTCCCCGGCGGGCAGTGCCGCCACGCGCTCCCCGACGGCCCGCCCCTCGGCCACCGTGAGCGTCGGCGAGGTGGAGGTGAGCAGCTCGACGGCGCCCGCGGCGGCGGCCACGGCGGCGCCGATGCCCGCGTGCCGGTCGGCCACCTGCCTGATGGACGGCGGCCCACCGACGAACATGATCCGCCGATGCCCCCGCTCGATCAGATGGGCGCCGGCGATCTGCCCCCCGAGCCGGTCGTCCACGGCCACCGAGCACTGCAGCCCGGTGGCGGGGCTGTCGACCAGCACCACCGGCGTGCCCCGCGCGGCCAGCTCCTCCAGCCAGGGGCTCTCCATCTCAACCGGAGTGATGAGGATGCCCATGACGCGCTGCTGTTCGAGCTGATCGAGGTGGCGGCGCTCGCGGCCGGGGTCGCCGGCGCTGTTGCAGAGCACCACCATCGTGTCGTGGTCGTCGGCCACCGACTCGGCGCCCTGGGCCACGTCCACGAAGAAGGGGTTGGACACGTCGAGCACGACGAGGCCGACCGTCCTGCTGCGCCCCACCCGCAGGTGGCGGGCCACCTCGTTACGGACGAAGCCCAGCTTCTTGATCGCTTCGAAGACGCGTTCGCGGGTGGCGGGGGCGACGATCTCCGGGCGGTTGAGCACATTGCTGACCGTGCCCACGGAGACGCGCGCAAGCTGCGCGACCTCCTTGATGTTCCTGGTCGCCATCGATCCTCACGAGGCCGTGCTGCCGTGGATGCATGAGCCGCTGCTCGCGGTGGTCCGCCGGAGGCGCCCACCACAGGGGCGTGAACCGCTGCCGCCGGTGTGCCCCCGCACGTGGCCCACCCTGAGTTCGCTCATCATAGCGGCATCCAAGATTGAGTTGAATCGTCTCAACCAACCCTCGGCCCGCGCTCGTCCACCGTCAGGGTGGGTCCAGTACGCGCACGCGGACCGCCCGGAACGTGGCCGGGGTGTCGCGCAGCACCGCCAGCCGGGGATCGGGCACCACCACGAACGGCTCCTTCTCCAGCGCCAGCAGGGGTGCCAGCCGCCGGTCCCGCCGCAGCCCGTCCACGGCCCGCCGGTCCCCGCCGAGCACCACCCCGTCCAGCTCCCCCAGGTAGGGCGTCAGCACCCGTACCGCCGTCTGCACCGCGTCGTCGTACGCCTGCGAAGCCTGGTTGCGCCGCCGCCTGGCGAAGCGCTGCTGAGACCACCCGCCCGCCGCCGTACGCCCCTGCACCAGCCGCGACCCCACCTTGGAGGCCAGCAGCGAGTCCCCGTGGAAGACGCCCGCCGCGTAGCCCCCGAGCCGCACCAGGAACACCCCCACCCGCCGCTCCCTCCCGGCGTGGGCGACCAGCCGGGTGACGTGCGGCGGCCCCGGCGGGTCCAGGGGCGGGAACGGCACGTGCAACTCGGCCGCCGCCCCGTCCGTGGCCCGCAGGTGCACCACGCTCGCGTCCCCGCTCGCGGTGAAGGGACCATGACGCGCGGCGAACCCGTCGATCCACGGGTGCACGCGCTCCGGCGGCACCGTGACCCACCGGCCGCCGCCTCTGGCAGGACGCGCACTCATGCACCGAAGGCTAGACCAGCCGGACGGGCGACGGTGCCGGAGCCGCACGCGGCCATTGCGGGAGCCCCTGTAGCACATCAGCGGCAAATAAAACGAAATGTGGGTGAATTTAGTTTCAAGCCACTTCTGCCAGCCCGGCGGCAAGCGGAAGCATCTACTCGTGTCCTCCCTGCTCACCAGCCCCATGGTGGATCTCGACACTGGGGCCGTCATCGCTCAGCCCGCCGTCGTCGACTCCACCGGCGTCCTGCGGGCGAGCCGCCTGCCCATGGTGCTGGAGCTTCCCATCGGAGTCGTGCTTTCCGGCGCGGGCGCCCTCGCCCCACTCCACGAAGCCCTCAGGAGGGCCGGCAGGCATCCGCGCGAGGCCATTCTGCTTCTGACTGGACCGTGCCAAGAACCCGACAGGCCGCTGTTGAAGGTGGGGCTCGACAGCCTGCGCACGATCGGCTACCTCCTCGGCTTCGCCGACGTGGGCAGCCGGGGCGTGTCGGCGGACCTGGCCTCCGACGCCGCCCCGTACCTGCTGGCCCTGGACCCCGAGCTGGTCGCCCGCATTCCGGGCGACTATCGGGCCACCGCGGTGGCCCGGGCGGTGGTGACGCTGGCTCGCGGCATCGGCGCCCACGTGCTCGCCCCCGGCGTCGAACGCGAGCCGCAGCTCGCCGTGGCCCGCGGCCTCGGCGTACGCCTGGCGCACGGCCCGCTGATGGCCCCCGGCCCCGACGGCAAGGTACGCGTCCCGCTCCCCGTCGCCGACGACGCGCCGTCCGTGGCCATGCTCGGCCCCCGTGTCCAGGAGCTGCTGATCCCCGCCGTGACCCTGCCGGCGGAGGCGAAGGCGGAGGAGGTGGTCGAGGCGTTCGGGCACGAGCCCACGATCACCAGCGTGATCCTGGTGGACGAGTACCAGCGGCCGAAGGGCAGCCTGGACCGCAGCCGGTTCCTGCTGTCGTTCGCGGCCCGCTACGGTCACGCCCTGCACGGCTCCAAACCGGCGCAGCGGCTGGCCGACCCGCCGCGTACGGTGCCGCGCACCACCCCGGCCGTGGCAGCCATGCAGGCGGCCGGCAGGGACTCGGCCCGCGTCTACGACGACCTGGTGGTGACCGACGAGATGAACCGCTGCCTGGGCATCGTGCGCGTCTCCGACCTGATCCGGCAGGTGGCCGCGATGAGGAGCTGACGACGCCCGACGCCCGGGGTAGGAAGTAGGCATGCATCTGGACAGAAGATCGCTGCTCGGTGCCGGGATGCTCGCCGGGGTCGCGGCCTGCACCTCCTCAGCGCCCACGGGTTCTGCTCGACCGCCCTCCGCCACGGGCGCCGCCTTCGTGCCGGGAGACTGGGAATCGGTACGCGCCCAGTTCGCGCTGGATCCCGCGTACGGGCAGTTCGCGGCCTTCGTCCTGGCCCCCGCGCCCGCCCCGGTCCGCGAGGCGATCAGACTGCACCGCGACGCCCTCGACGCCGACCCCGAGTACACCCCGCCCAACGGCGGTGCCCCCGACCAGCCGGTGCTGGAGGCCGCCGCCCGCTACCTGGGCGGCCGGTCGGGCGACATCGCGCTGACCGACAGCACCACGATGGGCCTGGGCCTGCTCTACTCCGGCATCAGGCTGCGCCCCGGCCAGGACGTGCTGACCACCGAGCACGACTTCCTGGCCACCCACGAGGGACTGCGGCTGCTGACCGAACGCACGGGGGCGAAGGTACGCCGGGTCAGGCTGTACGACGACCCGGCGCGGGCCACGGCCGACCGGATGGTCGAAGCGGTCAAAAAGGGGCTCGGCCCGCGCACCAGGGTGGTCGCCATCACCTGGGTGCACTCCAGCACCGGCGTGCGGGTGCCGGTCCGCGCCATCGCCGACATGCTGGCCGAGGCCAACCGGGGCCGCGACGAGCGGGACAGGGCGCTGCTGTGCGTGGACGGGGTGCACGGGTTCGGCGCGATGGCCGACGGGATGGCGGACCTGGGCTGCGACTTCCTGGCCAGCGGCACGCACAAGTGGCTGTTCGGGCCGCGCGGCACCGGCATCCTGTGGGGCCGCGCGTGGGACGCCCTGGCTCCGATCGTGCCCAGCTTCAGCGACGCCTCGTTCGGCGCCTGGCTGGACGGCGGGACGCCGGGGGCCAGCACCGCCGCGCTGGTGACGCCCGGCGGGTACAAGGCCTTCGAGCACCGATGGGCGATGACGCAGGCGTTCGGGTTCATGATGGCGATCGGCAAGGACCGGGTCCAGCGGCGTACGCAGGAGCTGGCCACCCGGCTCAAGGCGGGCCTGGCCGGGCTCCCGCAGGTCACGCTGGCCACGCCGACGGCGCCGGAGCTGTCAGCCGGGCTGGTGTGCTGCTCGGTGACCGGCCTGTCGCCGGGCGAGGCGGTCCAGCGGCTGCACGAGCGCAAGGTGAAGGCGAGCGTGACGCCGTACAGCCCGGCGCTGTTGCGGTTCGGGACGAGCATCGTGACCTCACCCGAGCAGGTGGACGCGGCGATCGAGGCGATGAAGACCCTGCGATGAGCCGAGCCGCGTTTCATCAGCGTTGTGCCGCTGAGCCGGCCCTGGGACTTGGCACGTTGCACGGCCTCGATGCGGTTGCGGGCGCGGGTCTTCTGGATGGCCGACGACAGGTAGTTGCGTACGGTCCCCTCCGACAGGTGCGGCTTCTGGGCGATGTCGCCGATCGTGGACCCGTCCACCGCCGCGGACAGCACGTCACGCTCGCGCGCCGACAGCGGATTGGGCCCGGCGCTCAGCGCCGCCGCCGCGAGGCCGGGGTCGATGACCCGCTCCCCCGCGTGCACCCGCCGGATGGCCTCCGCGAGCTCCCTGGCCGGACTTGTCCTTGACCATGAACGCCACCGCCCCCGCCTCCATGGCCGTGCGCAGGTAGCCGGGCCGCCCGAACGTGGTCAGGATCATCACCCGGCAGCCCGGCACCTGGTCGACGATCTCGGCTCCGGCGGCGAGCCCGTCCATGCCGGGCATCTCGATGTCCAGCAGCGCTACGTCGGGCCGGGTCCTGACCGCGACGGCGATCGCCTCCCGGCCGTCCGCGGCCTCGCCGACGACCTCGATGTCGGGCTCCAGGCCCAGCAGGGAGGCCAGCGCGCCGCGTATCTTGCCCTGGTCCTCCGCGAGCATCACCCGGATCACGCGGGCGCCACCTCCCGGGCGGGGATGCGCACGCTCAGCCGGCGCCCGCCTTGATCTCGGCGGCGGTGCCGTCGGCCGCGAGCCTGCTCCGGGCGATGACGATGACCCGGTCGGAGTGCTCGTCGGCCTCCTCCAGGTAGTGGGTGGCGAACAGCACGGTACGGCCCCCGGCCGCGTAGTCGTGCGTCCCCGCCCAGAACCGCAGCCTGGACTCCACGTCCATGGCCGCGGTCGGCTCGTCGAGCAGCAAGATCCGCGGCGCGCCCGCGATGGCCAGGGCGAACCTGACCCGCTGCGACTGCCCGCCGAACAACTTGTTCGCCCGCCGCCCGGCGAGCTCGGTCAGGTCGGCCAGCTCAAGGATCTCGGTCAGGCCGAGCGGGCGCGGGTAGAGCCGGCGAACCACGTCGACGAGCTCCTTGACGGTCAGTTCCGGGATGAGCGCCGCGTCCTGGAGCATGGCGCCCAGCTCGCCGGCCCGCACCGCCTCGTCCGGGCCACGGCCGTGCAGGGTGATCGTGCCGCGGGTGGGCCGCAGCAGGCCCAGCAGCAGGTTGACGGAGGTCGACTTGCCCGGTATGCCCGTGGGCGTGGTGCCCAGCGGGCAGCTGTCACAGGCGGCAGGCGTAGATGTCGGTGACCAGGATGGCCCTTGCGCCGATCTCCCAGAGCTGGTCCATCACGTGCTGGTGGCCCTTGCGCCGGACCATCACCCGCACGGCCACCCAGCCCTCGCGGTGCAGCGGCGAGACCGTGGGGCCCTCCATGCCGGGGGTGATGCCGATGGCCTCGTCGATCCGCTCGACGCGGATGTCGTAGTCCATCATGACGAAGTCGCGGGCGTGCACGACGCCCTGGATGCGGCGGACGAGCTGGTCCATGCCGGGGGTGTCGGGGGCGCTCTGCTGCCTGATCAGCACGCCCTCCGACTTCAGGATCGGCTCGCCGAACACCTCCAGCCCGACGTTGCGCAGCGTGGTGCCGGTCTCCACGACGTCGGCGACGGCGTCGGCCACGCCGAGCCTGATGGCGGTCTCGACGGCGCCGTCCAGCTTGATCACGCGGGCGTCCACGCCCTGCTCGGACAGGTATTTCTCGAGCAGTCCCGAGTAGGAGGTGGCCACCCGCAGCCCGTCGAGGTCCTTGACGGACCTCATCGTGCCGGCCTTGGCGGCCAGGCGGAAGGTGGAGGCACCGAAGCCGAGCGACATGACCTCCTCGACCGGGGCGCCGGAGTCGATCAGCATGTCCCGGCCGGTGATGCCGGCGTCGAGCGTGCCCTCCCCGACGTAGACGGCGATGTCGCGGGGTCGCAGGAAGAACAGCTCGCAGCCGCTCTCCTGGTCGACGACGACGAGCTCCTTGCTGTCCCTGCGGGGCCGGTAGCCGGCCTCTTTGAGCATGCTCTGGGCGGCGTCGCTGAGCGCGCCCTTGTTCGGTACTGCCAGACGCAGCATGTCAGGTCCTTCGATGTGTCGCGGGTGCTTCTCCAAGGGGGGCGGGGCTGTGGGCGCTCGGCGCCCTAGAGATGCTTGTAGACCTGCTCCAGCCCGATGCCCTTGGCGATCATGAGCACCTGCACGTGGTAGAGGAGCTGGGAGATCTCCTCGGCGGCCCTGTCGTCCGACTCGTGCTCCGCCGCCATCCAGGTCTCGGCGGCCTCCTCGACGACCTTCTTGCCGATGGCATGGACGCCGGCGTCGAGCGCGGCCACGGTGCCCGAGCCCGCGGGCCGGGTCCTGGCCTTCTCTGACAGCTCGGCGAACAGCTCTTCGAAGGTCTTCATGGTCTCTCTCGCAGGTTGGCTGACGTGCGTGTCAAGCCTAGTCTGCGCGAGGGAGTGACGCCGCCCCGCGTCCGCCACGCGAGACGGCACGAATTTGACGGCACCGGCGACGACGCAGAACGACGGCTTCCAGCGGCGGCATGTGACGACGAACACGGCACGCACGAAGAACTGCGCAGCGGCGCGGTGTAAAGGAGGCATCGCACCGACCGGCGATGCGCTTACCCCCAGCCAACACTCGGCCCCTACCCCTATGGGGTATAACGTCGGGGGCGACGATATCCACCCGCACCGTCGAGGAGTGCCCGATGGCCGAGCAGAACCCGCCCACACCCCACGAACGCACCGGACATGAGACCCATGAGCACAGCACCCGCACGGGTCCGGCCGAGCACACCGGCCACCCGGGCAGGGAAACGCATCAGGCGCACACAGGCAAGGCGTCCTGGTCGATGGCCGCCTCCGCCACGCTGCACTGCCTGACCGGGTGCGCCATCGGCGAGGTGCTCGGCCTGGTGATCGCGACCTGGCTCGGCTGGAGCACCGCGCCCTCGATCGCCATAGCCGTGGTGCTGGCCTTCTTCTTCGGCTACCTGCTGACCCTGGTGCCGCTGCGCCGGGCCGGCGTGAACTGGCGCACCGCGATCAAGCTGGCGCTGGCCGCCGACACCGTCTCGATCCTGGTGATGGAGATCGTGGACAACGGCGTGATGCTCGCCGTTCCCGGCGCGATGGACGCCACGCTGGCCTCCGCCTTGTTCTGGGGCACCCTTGCCTTCGCGCTGCTGGTCGCCTTCCTGGTGACCACCCCGATCAACAAGTGGATCATCGGCCGTGGCAAAGGCCATGCGGTGATCCACGGCTACCACCACTGACCCGGCGGGTAGGTGGGCTGTCGCTGGGTCAGGAAGCCCGGTCGACGGGTGGGAGGTGGCACAGCTCCTCGCCGCTCGCGATCTCGTCGAGAACGCTCCGCAGTTGTCGTATCCGGTGGTTGACCTCCGCCATGAGGCTTATCGTCAGGCGCTCCCAGTCAGCGAGGACCGGGTCGGCAGGCAGTTCGGCGAGGAGCGCCTTGATCTCCGCGACGGACAAACCCACACGCTGGGCCACACGGATGACCTTGGTCCGGCAGACATCCGATTTACCGAACCGGCGTTGGTTGCCGGCTGTGCGTTCGCAGGTGAGCAGGCCGTGGGATTCGTAGAACCGTACGGCTGAGGGCGCTACCCCGCTGGCGCGCGCCAGATCCCCGACCGTCAGATACGGCTGCCGCACGGCGACGCCTCCGGTCATGATGCCCACCCCTTGACTTAAACCAATGTTGAACTTCTAGCGTAGCGGGCTGTGGGAACAAACAGCAGAACGGAGCGTGGTGCGGATGCGTGCGGCAACGGTGTCGAGGTTCGGCGGTCCGGAAGTGTTTCAAGTGGTCGAGATGCCCGATCCCGTACCAGGCGCCGGGGAGGTGTTGATCGACGTTGACGTGATCGACACATTGTGGCTGGAAACGATGGTGCGCTCAGGGGCGGGTCAGGAGTATTGGCCGATGCGCCCACCGTACGTGCCCGGGAACGGAGTCGCCGGCCGGGTCGTACAGATCGGTACGGGAGCCGACCAGAACCTGCGCGGGCGCAGAGTGGTGGCCCACACCCGCGGGGAGGGCGGTTACGCCGAGCGTGCCGTGGTCGCCGCCGAGGCGGTGGTGGAGGTGCCCGACAGCGTCGACCTCACGGTGGCCGCGGCTCTGTTGCATGACGGAGCGACCGCTCTGGCCCTGTTCGACACGACCAAGGTCGGCCCACGGGACGGGGTGCTCGTGATCGGGGCCAGCGGTGGCCTGGGAGTGCTGTGCGTACAACTCGCCCGCGCCCGCGCGGCAAGGGTGGCCGCCGTCGCCCGTGGCGCGAAGCTGGAGCGGGTCGCGCGGCTCGGTCCCGACGCGTTGATCGACTCCGCTCGGCCGGACTGGGCTGAGCAGGTCCGAGCGGTGTTCGGCGAACATGGTGCCGACGTCGTGCTGGACAACGTCGGCGGCCCGCTCGGTGAGGCCGGCTTCACGTTCACCGCCCGGGGCGGACGGTTCTCGGCCCACGGCGCACCCAGCGGGCGATTCGCGAGCATCGACCGGCAGGCCGCCGACGAACGAGGCGTCTCGGTGACCGGTATCGAGGCGGTGCAACTGTCCGAGCACGACCGCAGACGCTATGTCCAGCAGGCACTGCACGAGGCCGCCTCGGGTGTGCTCGCGCCGGTCATCGGGCAGACGTTCCCGCTCGATCAGGCGGGGGCCGCCCATGCCGCGATCGAGGGCCGCACCGCGTTCGGCAAGACCCTGATCACCACCAACGCGTGATCGAGATCGCCTCCATGCACACGCAGGACCTTGGCCGGCCGGCAACCGTCCAACCCCGCATTCGCGCGATGTGGGCAGTACGGGCTGGAGGTCTGGCGCGAGTGATCACCTAATCGGCGCGCTCAGTTCATGACCGCCAGAGCGACGTACAATTCCGCTGGCGTGCAGTGAACCGCCGACCGAGTGTACTGCGGCTTCTTGCGGGACGTGCGGCCCCACCAAAGCGACTGCCCGCCGTACCTTCCCCGGGGGAAAGGTACGGCGGGCAGAGGCTCGATGCGGGTCAGCGCCTGGCGGCACGCGACCCGCGATCAGTCCTTCTTTGAGCAGCCGGTTCAGCGCTCGAAGCGGCGGCCCGAGTTGCGGCTGTAGCCGCCGTTGCCGCGCTCGTCCGTACGGCCGCCGCCGGGGCGGTAGCCGTCGCGGGGCGCGCGGTCGTCAGAGCGGACGCCACGGTCGGAGGGGCGGTCACGGTCACCCGAGAAGGGCCGGCCGCGGTCGCCGCCGAAACGGCCACCGCCACGCCGGTCGTCCTGCCGGTAGGGGCGCTCGTCGGGGCGGTAGCCGCCGCCACGCCGGTCGTCCTGACGGAGCGGCCGGTCCTCGGAGCGGTAGCCGCCGCGCGGCCTGCTGTCCCGGCGGCGGTCGTCGCCGACCGGGCGCGGCTCCTGCCCGGTGGAGCGCCCGAACGGCCGCTCGCCCTCGGCGTGCCGCCGCGGCGCGAACCCGTGCTCTCCGTCCTCGTGCCGCCGCGGGCGGCGATCGCCGTCGAACTCCCGGCTCGGACGCCGGTCCTCACCGGCACCCGACCCGAACGGCCGCTCGCCGTCCTCATGACGGCGCGGACGCCGATCGTCACTCGGACCGGACCTGAACGATCGCTCGCCGTCCTCGTGGCGGCGCGGACGGCGCTCGCCGTCGAAGTCACGACGCCCGCGGCGCCCGCCGCGGCGCTCGGAGGGGCCGCCCTCGCGGCGCGGACGCAGCGGCTTGCGGACGTCCGGCTCCCAGACGGGGATGGCCTCGCCGCTCGGGATGCGCGCTCCCGTCACCTCGGCCACGCGCGGGTGACCGGGGGTGGCCTTCAGCCGGAACGGGTGGATCCCGGCGCGCCGGGTGAGCGCGTCGGTCGAGCGCCGCTCGTTGGGCAGCACCAGCGTGACGACGGTGCCCTTCTCCCCGGCGCGGGCGGTGCGCCCGCCCCGGTGCAGGTAGCTCTTGTGGTCCTGGGGCGGGTCCACGTGCAGCACCAGGCTGATGTTGTCCACGTGGATGCCGCGGGCCGCGACGTCGGTGCAGACCAGCACGTTGACGGAGCCCTCGCGGAACTCGGCGAGGATGCGGGTGCGCTGATTTTGCCGCTTGCCGCCGTGCAGGCCGCCCGCCTTGACGCCGACCCTGGCCAGTTGCTTGCACAACCGGTCCACGCCGTGCTGCGTGCGCACGAAGATGATCGTACGGCCCTCGCGGTTGGCGATCTCGGCGATCACGTCGAACTTCTCGTCGCGCGTGACCTGCATCACGTGGTGTTCCATGGTGTCGACCGGCGAGGTCGCCGGGGCCACGGAGTGCGTGATCGGGTCCTTGAGGAAGCGCTGCACCAGCTTGTCGACGTCGCCGTCGAGCGTGGCCGAGAACAGCAGCCGCTGCCCGTCGGCCGGGGTCTGCGCGAGCAGGTCGGTGACGACGGGGAAGAAGCCGAGGTCGCACATGTGGTCGGCCTCGTCCAGGACGCTGACCTCGATCTCGGCCAGCGAGCACTCGCCCTGCCGGATGAGGTCACCGAGCCGGCCGGGGGTGGCGATGACGAGGTCGACGCCGCGCCGCAGGGCCTCGATCTGCTTGCCCATGGACATGCCGCCGACGACGACCTTCATGCGCAGCCCCAGGCCGCGGCCCAGCGGCTCCAGCGCGTCGTGCACCTGGAGGGCGAGCTCGCGGGTGGGGACCAGGATCATCGCGCGGGGACGGCCCGGGGAGGGCTTCACGCCCGCCAGGCGGGCCATGGTGGGCAGGCCGAAGGCGAGGGTCTTACCGGAGCCGGTCTGGCCGCGGCCGAGCACGTCGGCGCCGGTCAGTACGTCGGGGATCGTGGCACTCTGAATGGGGAACGGGCTGTCGATGCCCTGCCTGGCCAGCCCGGTGACGAGCGGCTTGGGCAGGCCCAGCAGCTCGAACTCGGAGGGGCCCGGCTCGGGGGCGCTCTCGCTGAGCGAGGGCAGGACAGCGTCAAGCATGGTCACGAAAGTCGTGCCTTTCCGTCGAAGTGGCGCGTCACTTCTGCGAAAGGACGAGCCGGGACGTACGGCGTGGGCCGTACACGTGCAGGGGCACCCGCCGCTGGGGGCGGGATCACAAAGGGGGGATGCACCGGGCACCGGCCGCAGGCGGCGCGTGACGCGCGATGAGACGTCAGGTGCATCTGATGCCAACCCAGGGATGTTATCGGATATTCCCCGGACAGGTCCGGACCTTCCGAGACCCTCGCTGGCAGCCTGAGACGGCTGACGCTTTACGCCAGCCGTAACAGCAGAAAAGATCAGACGTTGAATCCTAGCATACGGAGCTGGTCACGCCCCTCGTCGGTGATCTTGTCCGGGCCCCACGGCGGCAACCAGACCCAGTTGATCTTGACGTCGGACACCATGCCGTCGAGCGCGGAATGCGCCTGGTCCTCGATGACATCGGTCAGCGGGCAGGCCGCGCTGGTCAGCGTCATGTCGATGGTGGCCACGGGGCGGTCGCCGTCGGACGGGTCGAGGTTGAGCCCGTAGATCAGGCCGAGGTCCACGACGTTGATGCCGAGCTCGGGGTCCACGACGTCCTTGAGCGCCTCCATGACCTCTTCGACGCTCGTCTGGCCGTCGAAGCCCGCGGTCGGGGTCTCCACTGGCTTGCTCATTGGGCAGCACTCCTCACAACAGCGTCCTTGTAGGCCATCCAAGAAAGCAGCGCGCACTTGACCCGCGCCGGGAACTTGGCCACGCCCGCGAACGCGACGGCGTCGCCGAGCACCTCCTCGTCGGCCGCCACCTGACCCCTGCCCTGCATGAGCCGGGTGAACTCATCGACCACGGAGAGCGTCTGCGCCACCGTCGAGCCGGTGGCCAGCTCGTGCAGCACCGACGCGGCGGCCTGGCTGATCGAACAACCCTGACCCTCGTAGGAGACGTCGAGGATCTGGCCGGCGTCGTCCACTTTGACCCTGAGCGTGATCTCGTCGCCGCACGTCGGGTTCACGTGGTGAACCTCGGCGTCGTACGGCTCGCGCAGCCCCCGCCCCTGCGGGTGCTTGTAGTGCTCCAGGATCAGCTCCTGGTACATCGACTCGCCGATCATGGCTATGCGAACACCTTCTGAACGTGGTGGAGACCGCGCACCAGGGCGTCGATCTCGCCCGTGGTGTTGTACAGATAGAACGACGCCCTGGTCGTCGCCGGTATTCCGAATCGCAGGTGCAGCGGGCGGGCGCAGTGGTGCCCGACGCGTACGGCGACGCCGAACTGGTCGTCCAGGATCTGCCCCACGTCGTGCGGATGTATGCCCTCCAGCGTGAACGACACCGTGCCGCCCCGCGCCTCCAGGGAGTCCGGGCCGATGATCCGCAGGCTGGGCACCTCGCGCAGGGCGTCGAGCGCGTAACCGGTCAGCTCGCGCTCGTGCGCCTCGACGGCCTCCATGCCGATCTCGCCGAGGTAGTCGACGGCCGCGCCGAGCCCGATGGCCTCGACGATGGGCGGCGTGCCCGCCTCGAACTTGTGCGGGACCGGCGCGTACGTCGAGTGGTCCATCCAGACCGCCTCGATCATCTCGCCGCCGCCCAGGAAGGGGGGCATGGCGTCGAGCAGCTCGGCCCTGCCCCACAGCACGCCGATGCCGGAGGGCCCGAGCATCTTGTGACCGGTGCAGGCCACGAAGTCGACGCCCAGCTCGGCC
The DNA here is from genome assembly GCF_900099965.1 of Nonomuraea jiangxiensis. Taxonomy (GTDB): domain Bacteria; phylum Actinomycetota; class Actinomycetes; order Streptosporangiales; family Streptosporangiaceae; genus Nonomuraea; species Nonomuraea jiangxiensis. Next base: position 108,931 of record NZ_FNDJ01000021.1, read on the forward strand.
ACGTTGACCGGGTGGTGCGGCACCGACTGGGAGGCGTCCAGCATGATCAGCGCACCCGCCTCGCGGGCCAGGGCGGCCACCTCGGCGACCGGGTTGACGGTGCCGAGCACGTTGGACTGGTGGGCGATCGAGACGATCTTCGTCCGCTCGGTGATCACCGCCGGGTCGAGGTCGAGCCGGCCGTCGTCGGTGACGCCGAACCACTTCAGCGTCGCGCCCGTGCGCTGCGCGAGCAGCTGCCAGGGCACGATGTTGGAGTGGTGCTCCATCTCGGAGATGACGATCTCGTCGCCGGGCCCGAGGGTGAAGCGGGGGTCGGTGCCGGCCGCCGTGCCGGAGGCGCGCCAGTGGTGCGGGCCGAAGGAGTAGGCGACCAGGTTGAGCGCCTCGGAGGCGTTCTTCGTGAAGATGATCTCGTCCCGCGACGGCGCCCCGACGAACGCCGCGATCCTGTCACGGGCGCTCTCGTAGGCCTCGGTCGACTCCGCGCCGAGCACGTGCATGGCCCGCCCGACGTTGCTGTAGTGCAGGGCCAGATGCTCGCGCATGGTCTCGATGACCTGGTTGGGCTTCTGCGAGGAGTTGCCCGAGTCGAGATAGACGAGCGGACGCCCGTCGGGCAGCTCGCGAGAGAAGACCGGGAAGTCCTTCCTGATCTTCTCCACATCCAAGCTGAAGGAAGTCATGCAGTCGCCTTCGTGTACTGCTCGTAGCCCTCGGACTCGAGCTTCTCGGCCAGTTCGGGGCCGCCCTCCTCGACGATCCGGCCGCCCGCGAAGACGTGTACGAAGTCCGGCTTCACGTAACGCAGGATCCGCGTGTAGTGCGTGATCAGCAGCACGCCGGTCTCGCCGGAGGCGCGGAAGCGGTTGATGCCCTCGGAGACGACGCGCAGGGCGTCGACGTCGAGGCCGGAGTCGGTCTCGTCGAGCACCGCGATCTTCGGCTTGAGCAGCTCCAGCTGGAGGATCTCGTGGCGCTTCTTCTCGCCGCCGGAGAACCCCTCGTTGAGGTTGCGCTGGGCGAAGGCCGCGTCGATGGACAGCGCGTCCATGCCGTTCTTGAGGTCCTTGGCGAACTCGCGCAGCTTGGGCGCCTCGCCGCGGACGGCGGTGACGGCCGAGCGCAGGAAGTTGGAGACCGACACGCCGGGGACCTCGACCGGATACTGCATGGCCAGGAACAGGCCCGCGCGGGCCCGCTCGTCCACGGACAGCTCCAGCAGGTCAACGCCGTCGAGCAGCACCTGGCCGCTGGTGATCGTGTATTTCGGGTGGCCGGCGATGGCGTAGGCGAGGGTCGACTTGCCCGAGCCGTTCGGTCCCATGATGGCGTGGGTCTGGCCGGACCGCACTGTCAGGTTGACGCCGCGCAGGATTTCCTTGTCCTCGACGGCGACGTGCAGGTCACGGATCTCTAGGGTGGACATGATCGCTTATGACTCCTTCGAGAGCGAGACGAGAACGTCTTCGCCGTCGATCTTGACTGTGTAGACGTTCACGGGCCTGGTGGCGGGCGGTCCGGTGGGCTTGCCGGAGCGGATGTCGAAGCACGAGCCGTGCAGCCAGCACTCCAGCGTGCCGTCGTAGACCTCGCCCTCGCTCAGCTTCACCTCGGCGTGGGAGCACACATCGTGCAGCGCGAAGACCTCCTCGCCCTTGCGGACGAGCGCGACGGGGGTCTCGCCGATCTCCACGCCGAGCGCGCCGCCGTCGGGGATGTCGGCGAGCCGGCACACCTTCTCGTAGGTCATGAGTCGCTCACCACTCCCCATTCGCCACACGGGCCGCGCTCACCGCGCCGGGTTCTGTCCTGGTCATAGCGCGAGCTCAGCCTCCACCGCGCTCAGCACGCGCTCGCGGATCTCCTCGATCTGGATCTTCTCGATGAGCTGGCCGAGGAAGCCCCTGATGACCAGGCGGCGGGCCTCGTCGTAGGGGATGCCGCGGGCCTGCAGGTAGAAGATGTGCTCGTCGTCGAGGCGGCCCGAGGCGGAGGCGTGCCCCGCTCCGGCGACCTCGCCGGTGAGGATCTCCAGGTTGGGCACCGAGTCGGCGCGGGCGCCGTCGGTGAGGATGAGGTTGCGGTTGAGCTCGTAGGTGTCGGTGCCCTCGGCCTCGACCCTGATGATCACGTCGCCGATCCAGACGGCGTGCGCCTCCTCGCCCTGCAGGGCGCCGCGGTAGTCGACGTTGCTCTTGCAGTTGGGCTGCGAGTGGTCGACCAGCAGGCGGTGCTCCAGGTGCTGCCCGGCGTCCACGAAGTAGACGCCCGACATGTCGGCGTCGCCGCCCGGGGCGGTGTAGGAGACGTTGGGCGACAGGCGTACGAGGTCACCGCCGAGGGTCACCACGAAGCTCCGGAACGTCGCGTCCTTGGCGAGCTGGGCGTGGTGGTGCGAGACGTGGACGGCGTCGTCGTCCCAGTCCTGCAGGCTGACGATCCGCAGCGAGGCGCCGTCGCCGACCACGAACTCGATGTTGTCGGCGTAGACGGCGCTGCCCCGGTGGTCGAGCACGAGCACCGCCTCGGCCAGCGGCTCGACCTTGACCACGATGTGGCCGTAGGCCGCGCCCGCTCCGGAGCCGGTCAGCGTCAGGACGGTCGGCTTGGACGTGACGGCCTCGCGCGGCACCGTGACGACGGTGGCCTTCTCGAAGCTCTGCCACGCCTGGGCGCTCACCCGGTCGGTCGGCACGAACGCCTTGCCGAGGCGGGCGTCGTCGCGGCCCACCGTCTCGACGGTGACCTCGGGGGCCGCGTCGACGTCCAGCCGGACGTTGCCCGCCGCCTCGGCCTTGCCGTTGTGCAGGCCCTTCAGGCGCGAGAGCGGCGTGAACCGCCACGCCTCCTCGCGCCCGGTCGGGACCTCGAAGTCGCCCAGGTCGAAGGAGGCCTGCTCGTGCAGAGTCGACAGGGGCTTCTCGTTCAGGCCCATCAGCCGACGGCTCCTTCCATCTGCAGCTCGATCAGCCGGTTGAGCTCAAGGGCGTATTCCATGGGCAGCTCGCGCGCGATCGGCTCCACGAAGCCGCGCACGATCATCGCCATCGCCTCGTCCTCGTCGAGCCCGCGGCTCATGAGGTAGAACAGCTGGTCCTCGCTGACCTTGGAGACCGTGGCCTCGTGCCCCATCTTGACGTCGTCCTCGCGGACGTCGACGTAGGGGTAGGTGTCGGAGCGGCTGATCTGGTCGACCAGCAGGGCGTCGCACTTGACGGTGCTGGCGCTGCCGTGGGCGCCCTCCTCGATCTGCACGAGACCGCGGTAGGAGGTGCGGCCGCCGCCGCGCGCCACCGACTTGGAGATGACGCTGGAGCTGGTGTGCGGGGCCAGGTGCACCATCTTGGAGCCGGCGTCCTGGTGCTGGCCCTCGCCCGCGAACGCGACGCTCAGCGTCTCGCCCTTGGCATGCGGGCCCATCAGGTAGACGGCCGGGTATTTCATCGTGACCTTGGAACCGATGTTGCCGTCGATCCACTCCATGGTCGCGCCCTCGTAGGCCACGGCGCGCTTGGTGACCAGGTTGTAGACGTTGTTCGACCAGTTCTGGATGGTCGTGTAGCGGCAGCGGGCGTTCTTCTTCACGATGATCTCGACGACCGCGCTGTGCAGCGAGTCGCTGGAGTAGATCGGCGCGGTGCAGCCCTCGACGTAGTGGACGTAGCTGTTTTCGTCCACGATGATCAGGGTCCGCTCGAACTGGCCCATGTTCTCGGTGTTGATCCGGAAGTAGGCCTGCAGCGGGATCTCGACCTCGACGTTCGGCGGCACGTAGATGAACGAGCCACCGGACCACACGGCGGTGTTGAGAGCGGCGAACTTGTTGTCGCCCACGGGGATGACGGAGCCGAAGTACTCCTTGAAGATCTCCTCGTGCTCCTTCAGGCCCGTGTCGGTGTCGACGAAGATGACACCCTTCTCCTCGAGGTCCTCACGGATCTTGTGGTAGACGACCTCGGACTCGTATTGCGCGGCGACGCCGGCGATCAGGCGCTGCTTCTCCGCCTCGGGGATGCCGAGCTTGTCGTAGGTGTTCTTGATGTCCGCGGGCAGCTCGTCCCAGGAAGCGGCCTGCTTCTCGGTGGAGCGTACGAAGTATTTGATGTTGTGGAAGTCGATGCCGGTGAGGTCAGAGCCCCAGGTGGGCAGCGGCTTCCTGTCGAACAGGCGGAGGCCCTTCAGGCGAAGGTCGAGCATCCACTCCGGCTCGTTCTTGAGCGCGGAGATGTTGCGGACGACCTCCTCGGACAGGCCTCGCTTGGCCGTGGCACCCGCGGCGTCCGGGTCGGCCCAGCCGAACTTGTAATTCCCCAGGCCTTCCAGCTCCGGGCGGTCGGTGACAGTCACCTTCCGGTCTCCTTGCTCTTGTCTCTATGTGCGGATTCGCCCAAACTCTGCGGGCTCACATGTGTCGTGCAGACCCCGTCGCCGTGGGCGATCGTGGCCAGGCGCTGCACCGGGGTGCCGAGCAGTTGCGCGAACGCCTCCGTCTCGGCCTCGCAGAGCTGCGGGAACTCCGCAGCCGCGTGGGCCACCGGGCAGTGATGCTGGCAGAGCTGGTCGCCGCCTGACTTGGCCTTGCTGGCCGAGGCGGCATACCCCTCCGCCGACAGCGCCTGCGCCAGCACCTGCACGCGCTGGTCCGCCGGCACCGTCCGCATGACCGGCTCCAGCCGCCGCAGCAGGCTGGAGACCTGCTCGCGGGCGAAGTCGGACACCGCTTCCCGTCCCATGCGCTCGGCCAGGAAGCGCAGCGCGCTCCCGGCCAGGTCGTCATAGGCGTGCTCGAAGGCGCTGCGGCCCGGATCGGTGATCGCGAACAGCTTGGCCGGCCGCCCGCGTCCGCGCTGGCCGCGCGGGCGCACCGTGCGAGGCTCTATCATGCCGTCAGCGAGCAACGCGTCGAGGTGGCGGCGGACGGCCGCGGGCGTGAGCCCGAGCCGCTCGCCCAGCGCGGCGGCCGCGACGGGACCATGCTCAAGGATCAGCCTGGCCACGCGGGCGCGCGTGCTGCGCTCGCTACCAGGATCGATCAACGGCTGCCTCACTTGGTCGCTCACCACTCCTCACACGCTTCGCGGAGTCCCCTCTTTCGTCGGGGGCCACCACGGCGCTCTCCGCGCCGGGCTCGCTCCCGCCTTTTTCACAACATCAGTGTGCCGTAATTCCTTCCCCGACCACAAACGGTTCCGACCAGCTCGGGAATGGAATTCCTCACGCAGGCAAGCCTTACCTAACTTTGGGCCTGCCCAGCAGGACGAAGGTCAACGCCGAGCAAAGGACGAGCCCCAGCATGACGCCGGCCATGGGCAGGGCACTGGCCGAGCCGACCAGCCCGACCAGCGGCGCGGCGGCGGCGCCCAGGGCGAACTGGAGCACGCCGAGCAGGGCGGAGGCGCTGCCCGCCACCTGCGCGGGCTGCGAGGCCAGGGCCAGCGCGCCGGTGCCGGGCAACACCAGACCCTGGCCGAGCATGATGACGAACAGCCCGCTCACGATGCCCCACAGGCCGAGTCCGGCGAGCGCGGCGGCCAGCAGCAGCCCGGCTCCGACCAGGCCGATGACCAGGCCGACGCGGACCAGCAGGACCGGCGGCACCCGTCCCGACAGCCGCCCGCCGAGCTGGGCCATGGCGGTCAGGGCGAGCGCGTTGAGCCCGAAGATGAGCGAGAACTGCTGGGGGGTGGCGCCGTACACCTCCTGGAGCACGAACGGCGAGCCGGAGATGTAGCCGAACATCGCCGCGAAGGCCAGCCCCGCGGTGCTCGCGAACCCCATGAACGAGCGGTCGCGCAGGAGCCGCCAGAACGTCTCCGCGGTGTGCCTGAGCCCGCCGCTCTCCCGCTGCCCGGCCGGCAGCGTCTCGCGCACCCCGAACAGCATCGCCACCAGCAGCACGAGCCCGGCGGCGCTGAGCGCCACGAACACCCCCCGCCAGGAGGTGACCGCCAGCAACTGGGCCCCGGCGATGGGGGCGAGGATCGGCGCCAGCCCGCTGACCAGCATGAGCGTGGCGAAGATGCGGGCGATGGCGGCGCCGTCGTACAGGTCGCGGACCACGGCCCGGACGATGACCAGGGCGGCGCCGCCGAGCATGCCCTGCAGCAGGCGGCAGGCGATGAGCGCGGGCACGGTCGGGGCGAACGCGCACAGCAGCGAGGCGGCCATGAACCCGGCCACGCCCACGATCAGCGGCACCCGCCGGCCACGCACGTCGCTCACCGGCCCGGCGATCACCTGGCCCACCGCGACGCCGATGAGGCAGGCGGTGAGGGTGAGCTGGACCTGGGCGGGGGCGCTGCCCATCTCGGCGGTGATGGCGGGCAGGGACGGAAGGTACATGTCGATGGACAGCGGCCCGATCGCCGACAGCGCGCCGAGGATCAGCAATAAGATCCCCCGGCGCGACCTCGTCTGCTCATGGTGCTGGACGGCGGCGGACGTGGCTGCTGCCACGGACATGCGGGACCCCTCTCCCTCGCAGGCGTGTGGCCCACGAGGGCCGAGTGATGTTAACCGGTTCAAGGTCCTCCTAATTCCCGGTTATCAGATATTTCGGTTGTGTCCATGTCCGCCATCACCGGGGACCGTCACCTGCGAGCCGGACCGGCCGTCGCAGTCCCTAAACTCGTGACCATGGGATCCCCAGCCGTCGAGATGATCGACCTGGTCAAACGCTACGGCGGCAACACCGCCGTAAACGGCCTCACGCTCAGCGCCGGGCGCGGCGCGGTCACCGCCGTGCTCGGGCCCAACGGCGCGGGCAAGACGTCCACGGTCGAGATCTGCGAGGGGTTCCGCCGGGCCGACTCGGGCACGGTGCGGGTGCTCGGGCTCGCGCCCACGGCGGCCGAGCTGCGCGCGCGGGTGGGGGTCATGCTGCAGGGCGGCGGCGTGCCGCCGGCCATGCGCTGCGGCGAGTGGCTGCGGCTGGTCTCGCGCTTCTACGCCCACCCGCTCGACTCCCGGGCCCTGCTCGGCCGGCTCGGGCTCACCGAGCACGCCCGCACCCCGTGCCGGCGGCTGTCGGGCGGCCAGCAGCAGCGGCTGTCGCTGGCCGCGGCCGTCATCGGGCGGCCGGAGCTGGTCTTCCTCGACGAGCCGACGGCCGGGCTCGACCCGCAGGCCAGGCACGCCTGCTGGGACCTGGTGGCCGAGCTGCGCGGGGCGGGGGTGTCGGTGGTGCTGACCACGCACCACATGGACGAGGCCGAGCGGCTGGCCGACCAGGTCGTGATCATCGACAGGGGGCGGGTGGTGGCCGAGGGCACCCCGGCCTCGCTGACCGGGGCCGAGCGGCAGCTCCGGTTCAGGGCCCGGCCGGGGCTGGCGCTGGAGGAGCTGCTCAACGCGCTGCCGTCGGGCAGCGCGGCCAAGGAGTCGCCCGCCGGGCACTACATCATCGAGGGCCTGGTGGGTCCCGAGCTGCTCGCGACGGTGACGGCCTGGTGCGCGGCCGAGGGCGTCACGGCCGACGACCTGCGGATCGAGCGCCGCACCCTCGAAGACGTCTTTCTGGAGCTGACGGGCAGGGAGCTGCGATGACGACGACCGGCGGCACCGCCCCCCTCGACTTCACCCCCGCGCCCGGCGCGGCGCCGTTCCCCCGGATGGTGCTCGCGCAGGCGGGCGCGGAGGTCCGCGCCATGCTGCGCAACGGCGAGCAGCTGCTGCTCACGCTGATCATCCCGGTGCTGCTGCTGGTCGGCTTCTCGCTGGCGCCGCTGATCGACATCGGGGCCGGGCGGCGGGTCGACTTCCTGGTCCCCGGCGTGCTGGCGCTGGCCGTCATGTCCACGGCCTTCACCGGGCAGGCCATCGCGACCGGCTTCGAGCGCCGCTACGGGGTGCTGAAGCGGCTGGGCGCGACCCCGCTGTCCAGGAGCGGGCTCATGCTGGGCAAGACCGTGGCCGTGGTGGCGGTGGAGGTCATCCAGGCGGCCGTCATCGTGGGGGTGGGGCTCGCGCTGGGGTGGCGGCCGCACGGGTCGTTCCTGAGCGCGGCGCTGCTCATCGTGCTGGGCACGGCGGCCTTCAGCGGCCTGGGGCTGCTCATGGCGGGCACGCTCCGGGCGGAGGCGACGCTGGCCGGGGCCAACCTGGTCTACCTGGTGCTGCTGGGGGCGGGCGGGGTGGTGTTCCCGCTGTCGAAGTTCCCGGCGGGGGCGCAGCCGTTCCTGGAGGCGCTGCCCATCTCGGCGCTGACCGGAGGGCTGCGTACGGTGCTCGCCGACGGCGCGGCACTCCCGCTCGGCTCGCTGGCGGTGCTGGCCGGGTGGGCGGTCGTGGCGCTGGCGCTGGTCTCCCGCACGTTCCGGTGGGAGTGACGGTCACCCAGGCCGTGCCGGGCTTCGGGACTGCCCGGCGGCTCATCGTGGCCCGGGGTTCTCGGGCCTGCCGTAGCGGCGCCGGCTGAGGGCGGCGATCACGGTCAGCGGGACCACGGCGGCCGCCGCCAGCCCGAACAGCAGCGGATAGCGCCCGGCCTCGGCCAGCGGGCCCGCCGCCCACGACGCGACCGCGCTGCCCACGAACAGCGACGCGGCGAAGAACGCGATGGTGGTGCCCCGGGCGCCGGGGACGACCGAGGTGGCCCAGGTCTGCAGCGAGGAGTGCAGGAACGACCAGCCGCCGCCGAGCAGCAGCGCCGTCACCGTCACGGTGGCCATGTTCACCTGCACGGTGATGATCGTGAACCCGGCGCAGATCTGGGCGCCGCCCACGGCCATCAGCACGGGCGTGGGCCAGCGGCCCGACAGCCGCTTGACGGCCTTGGAGACGAGCCACAGGCCCAGCCCGTACGCGGTGATGCCGAAGCCCGCCACGGCCGCGGCCACCCCCGTGTGCTGCAGCGCGGTGGCCAGGAACGGCAGGCTGCCCAGCATGATCGCGCCCTCGGTGAAGGCCAGCCCGAACACCAGCAGGGCCCACCGGTGCCCGAGCACCATGCCCAGGAACCGGCGCGCCCCGGCGCTCCGTTCGGCCTCGGCGCGGGGCGGCTCGGGCAGCGAGCGCAGCGAGAGCGCGCAGCCCAGCGCACACAGGGCCGGGATCAGGAAGGCCACCCGCCAGTCCACCAGGTCGGCCACCACTCCCGCGAGTCCCGTGGCCATGGCGGTGCCGAGGGCGGAGATGCCCATCAGGTCCGTCAGGGCGCGCTGCCGTACCGAGGCGTGGACGGTGTCGCCGACGTAGGTGAGGCCGGCGGGGATGACGGCGCCGAAGCAGGCGCCCGTCACGACCCTGGCCAGCACCAGCGCCCCCAGCGCCGGCATGAGTGCCGAGGCCACCCCCGCCAGCGCCGCGCCGTACAGCGTGCCGCGCATCACCCGTACGCGGCCGTAGCGGTCGGACAGCAGCCCCCACAGCGGCTGCGTGAGCCCGTAGGCCAGGTAGTAGCCGCTGGCGGCGGCGACGGACGCGGCCAGCGAGACGCGCAGGTCCATGGCGATCACCACGAGCATGGGGCTCACGGCGAACCGGTCGAAGGTGCTGACGAACGAGGCCACGGACAGGGCCAGCGGCGGGCGGGCGAGGTTCACGGGAGGTGCGGGGGCTTTCATGGGTCCTGGGGTGGCTCGGTGAAGATCTGCTCAGAAGTAGTACCACCTTAAATCCGGACATGTCGCCCAGCATGAGTAGGCTGTGCCGGTTGCCCTCATCCGTCCCAGAGGAGTTCCGTGACCGCCTTCGCCGTGGACGACCCCCTCGACCGCCGCCCCGGCCTGGCCAAGCCGGAGGGCCTGTTACGGACTGCCGCCGGCTCGATCCCGCCCTCCGGGCTCGTGCTGCTGGGGATCCTGTCGGTACAGCTCGGCGCCGGGTTCGCCAAGGAGTTGTTCGCGGCGCTGCCGCCGAGCGCGGTGGTGTTCCTGCGCATCGTGGCCGGGGCGCTGATCATGGGCTCCATCGCCAGGCCCAGGTTGCGGGGCCTGGCGTGGCGCTCCTGGGCGGTGGGGCTGGGCTTCGGCGTGATCCTCGCCGTGATGAACCTGTCCTTCTATGAGGCCCTGTCACGGCTGCCGATGGGGATCGCGACGGCGATCGAGTTCCTCGGGCCGCTGGGCGTGGCGGTGGCGGCCTCGCGGCGCAGGATCGACCTGTTGTGGGTGGGGCTCGCCGGGGCGGGCGTGGTCCTGCTCGCGCCGTGGGGCGGGGCCGGCGGCGCGGCGGCGGTGAGCTGGGTCGGGATCGGGTTCGCGGTGCTGGCGGGGGCCTGCTGGGCGGGGTACATCCTGCTGGCGACGGCGGCCGGGCGGCACTTCCCTGGGACGACGGGGTTGTCCTTCGCGATGATCGTCTCGACCCTGATGATCGCGCCGGTCGGGATCACGACGGGCGGGACGGACCTGCTGCGGCCGGAGGTCCTGCTGATCGGGCTCGGGGTGGGGCTGCTGTCGTCGGTGATCCCGTACTCGCTGGAACTGCAGGCGCTGCGCAAGATGCCCAAGCACGTGTTCGGCATCCTGATGAGCCTGGAGCCGGCCGTGGCGGCGCTGGTCGGGGTGCTGCTGCTGAGCGAGATCCTGCACCTGCAGCAGTGGGCGGCGATCATCTGCATCGTGGCCGCCAGCCTGGGCTCGACCCGGCTGGCCCGGCGCCGGGAATAGCGCGGAGCCGGTGCCCGGAAACCCCGGAGGCGCCGCGCCCGTGTGGCCGGGCGAGCCGCCGCGCGCCCGTGGGATGGGGTCTCGGGCGCGCGGCGGGGGGCTCGGCCCTACGGTGGGCGGGTGAGCCGAGCCCTACGGAGGTCAGCGGATTGCGGGTGTCCGTCTGACCAGGCTGCTGCCGCCACCGGAAGCGGAGGGCGGCCGGTCCGCTGAGGACCAGGAAGTCGGGGCCGCCGGCGGTCGTCAGGTCGGCCCGGAAAAAGGGTACCGCCCCCAAAGGGTGCGCGATCCCGGAATATCAGAACTTAATGCTCGGCCCAGATGCCGCGGACGTGCCCGATGTGCTCCTCCATGATGCGCCCCACGGTCGCGCCGTCGCCGCTCTTGAGCGCGTCGAGCAGGGCGAGGTGCTCCCTGGCCGAGTCTCCCAGGGAGCCGCGCTGGGAGAGCTGCGAGAGTCCGTAGAGCCTGGCCCGGTTGCGCAGGTCGCGCACCACCGTGACCAGGTGGGCGTTGCCGGACAGCGCCAGCAGCTCCACGTGGAAGCGCAGGTCGGCGTCCACGTACGCGAGCAGGTCGCCGCGCTCGCTGGCGGAGACGATCTCCTCGGCGATCGGCCGCAGCCGCTCGAACTGCTCCGCCCGCGAGGTGTCGGCCAGCCGGGAGACCGTGGGCACCTCGATGAGGTGACGGATCTCGGTGAGCTCGTCGAGGTCGCGGTCGGACAGCTCGGTCACCCGGAAGCCCTTGTTGCGCACCGCCTCGACAAGGCCCTCCTTGGCCAGGTCGAGCATCGCCTCGCGGACGGGCGTGGCCGAGACGCCGAACTGCGCGGCCAGCACCGGCGCGGAGTAGACCACCCCGGGACGCATCTCACCGGTGATCAGCGCGGCCCGCAACGCGTGCGCGACCTGCTCGCGCAGGCTCTGCCGCTCGCCCACCATCGGCAGGTCGAGCCGGTCCTCGGCAGGCATCCGCCCATCCCCTCCCTAAGTCCACGCCTCGTAAGCGGCGGCCGCGACCACCAGGTCCTCCCACGCCATGCCCGTGCTCTTGAACACGCGCGGCCCGGGACCGGCCACCACTCGTCCGGAGATCAGGTCGGCGAGGTTGCCGGCGAGATGGCCGGTGGCGATCGTACCGTGACGCATCGGGATGATCACATCTCCGGCTTCTCGCATGGCCGTCGCCCTGGCCTCGACGACCACGGTCGCGCGGGCGACGAGATCGCCGTCGAGCTCGCGGGCGTCAGCTTCGTGGGAGCCGACCGCGACGACGGTGGCGCCGTCGCGGGCGAGCTTACCGGGGAACAGCGGTTCTCTCGCGGTCGTGCAGCACGCGACCAGGTCCGCTGCTGCCACCGCCTCCGCCACCGCGTCCGTCAGCGCGCCGGTCGCCCCCGTCGTCTCGCCCGTCGTCCCGCCCGTCGTCCCGCCTGCCGCCGGTTCCGCCGGGTCCGTCGCCGGGGCCGGGGTGGTGGTCATGGCGCGCGCGGTCAGGCCGAGCGCGCGGCAGCGGTCGGCGAGCGCCGCGGCCCTGCCCGGGTCGCGGCCGACGACCGTCACGTCGTCCACCGGACGTACCGCCCGGAACGCGAGCACGTGCCCCCACGCCTGCGGCCCGCTGCCGAACACCACCAGCGTCCTGGCCTCCGGGCCGGCCAGGTGCCGGACGGCGAGCGCCGACACGGCGGGGGTGCGCAGCGAGGTGAGCGCGATCCCGTCCAGCGCGGCCAGCGGCGTCAGGGTGTCCCCGTCGAACAGCAGGTACGTCCCCTGTATCCGGGGCAGCCCGCGCCCCGGGTTGTCCGGCGCGATGGTGACCACCTTCACCCCCGCGTACCGCCTGGCGCCGGGCCCGCCGACCTCCGCGGGCATCAGCAGCAGCTGCCCCGCGGGCAGGTCCACGATGGGCCGCCACGGCGTCTCCTCCGGGTCGAGCCCGGCCCGCAGCGCCTCCTCCAGGAGGTCCACGGCCCGCCCGACCGGCACCAGCCGCTCCACCGTGGCGGCGTCGATGTACGGCAGTCCGGTCATCGCAGCGTGAACCCCGTCCCGATCGGGTCCTCCGGGTCCAGCTCGAAGGAGTGGCGTCCGGTGCGGTAGGCCATGCCCTCGATCTCGGCGACGATCCCGCCCGCGACCACCTCGGCCACCCGGGCGCGGAACGCGCTGCCGACGATGCTGGTGTGCAGCAGCGGCCCTCGCAGCCCCGAGTCGTGCAGCAGGGCCAGCCGGGCCGAGGTGCCGGACCCGCAGGGCGAGCGGTCCACCTCCCCGTCGGCGAACACCGTGACGTTGCGCTGGTGGGCCATGCCCTCGGTGTCCGGCAGCTCGTCGTGGAAGATCACGCCGTAGACGCCGGACAGGCGCTCGTCGGAGGGGTGCAGGGTGGCCGGATGGCCGGCGAGGTCGGCCTTGATCCGGCGGGCGTGGCCGATCAGCTCGGTCAGGTGCGCGGGCTCCACGGACAGGCCCAGGGCCGCGGCCGGCACGGAGGCGTAGATCGCGCCACCATAGGCGAGGTCGACCTTGACCCCGCCGGCCGGGACGTCGCGGGCGACGACGTACGACGGCACGTTGACGAACGTCACCGCCCTGACCCGGCCCCCGGAGCAGCGCACCCGGGCCGTGACGCGCCCGGACGGCACGTCCACGGCCACGTCCGTCTCCCCGTCGGGGTCGGCCTCGACCAGCCCCTCGTGCACCGCGTAGGCGCCGAGCGCGATGGTGCCGTGGCCGCAGGCGGTGGAGAAGCCGTCCTTGTGCCAGAACAGCGCCCCGAACGCGGCCTTCGCCGCCCGGGGCGCCGCCGGCGGAAGCGGGTCGTCAGGGGGGACGAGAAAGCACCCGTACATGTCCGCGTGCCCGCGCGGCTCGTGGCAGAGCAGCCGCCGCACGTCGTCCAGCTCCGCCATGGCGGTGACGCGCCGCGACGCCACGTCGGCGCCGCGGATCTCGGGCACGCCGCCGGTCACGATCCGGAACGGCTCCCCGCCGGTGTGGTAGTCGACCGTCGTGATCACGGTGGTCATGTACGGGGCTCCCTCACAGCTCGAACCCGGCCGGGAACGGGTCGGTAGGGTCGAGGAAGTATTGGGCGGTGCCGGTGACCCAGGCACGCCCGGTGATCGACGGGACGACCGCGGGAGCGCCGCCCACGGTGGTGTCCTCCAGCAGCCGGCCGATGAACCGGGTGCCGATGAACGACTCGTTGACGAAGTCCCGCCCGAGCGGCAGCTCCCCGCGGGCGTGCAACTGCGCCATGCGGGCGCTGGTGCCGGTGCCGCACGGCGAGCGGTCGAACCAGCCCGGGTAGATCGCCATGGCGTGCCGGGAGTGCTGGGCGTCGGAGCCGGGCGCGGCGAAGTAGACGTGGTGACAGCCGCGGATGCGGTCGTCCTCACGGTGCACGGGCTCGTCGGCCGAGTTGATGGCGTCCATGGTGGCCAGGCCGGCCGCGATGATCTCGTTCCTGGCCTTGCGGTCGAAGGGCAGGCCGTAGGCGTCGAGGTCGACGATGGCGTAGAAGTTGCCGCCGTACGCCAGGTCGTACGGGATCTCCCCGAACCCGGGCACCCTCACGGAGGCGTCCAGCCGGTCGCAGTAGGAGGGGACGTTGCGCAGCGTCACCCCCGTCGCGTGCCCGTCCTCGACGGCCACGTCCACCTCGACCAGCCCGGCGGGCACCTCCAGGCGCACGGTCGTGACCGGCTCCACGACCTCCACCATGCCGGTCTCGACGAGCACGGTGGCCACGCCGATCGTGCCGTGCCCGCACATCGGCAGCAGCCCCGACACCTCGATGAACAGCACGCCCCAGTCCGCGTCCGGCCGGGTGGGCGGCTGCAGGATGGCGCCGCTCATGGCCGCGTGGCCGCGCGGCTCGGTCATGAGCAAGGTGCGGATGTGGTCGAGGTGATCGCGGAAGTGGACGCGCCGCTCGGCCATGCTCGCGCCGGGGATGACCCCGATCCCGCCGGTGATCACCCGGGTGGGCATGCCCTCGGTGTGGGAGTCAACCGCGTGGAATACCCGCTTTGTCCTCATCGCAGCCCTTCTGCCAGCGCCTTCTCCGTAGCCGCCCGCACGACGGCCGCCTGCTCCTCGGTCAGCGGCTGCCTGGGCTGCCTGCACGGGCCACCGTAGCGGCCCGCGAGGTCCATGGACAGCTTGATCGCCTGCACGAACTCGGTCTTGGAGTCCCAGCGCAGCAGCGGGTGCAGCTTGCGGTACAGCGGCAGCGCGGTGTCCAGGTCGCGGGCGACGGCGGCCCGGTAGAGCTCGACGCTGGAGACGGGCAGCGCGTTGGGGTAGCCGGCGATCCAGCCCACGGCCCCGCCCACGGCGAGTTCGAGCAGCACGTCGTCCGAGCCGATCAGCACGTCCAGCCCCGGCGCGAGCTCGGCGAGCTCGTACGTCCTGCGCACGTCACCGCTGAACTCCTTGATCGCCACGATCAGCCCCTCCTCGTGCAACCGGGCCAGCAGCGCGGGAGTCAGGTCCACCTTGGTGTCGTAGGGGTTGTTGTAGGCCACGATCGGCACGCCCGCGCGGGCGACCTCCCGGTAGTGCTCGACGACGGCCCGCTCGTCGGCCCGGTAGGCGTTGGGCGGCAGCAGCAGCACCGAGCCGCAGCCCGCCTCGCCCGCCTGCTCGGCCCACCGGCGCGACTCGGCCGCGCCGTACGCGCCGACGCCGGCCATCACGTTGGCGCCGCCGACGGTCGCGACGGCGGTCTCGATCACCTTGGCCCGCTCCTCATCGGTGAGCGTCTGGTACTCGCCGAGGGAGCCGTTCGGCACGACGCCGTCGCAGCCGTTGGCGACCAGCCAGCGGCAGTGCTCGGCGTAGCCGTCGAAGTCGACCGACAGGTCCTCGTGCAGGGGCAGCGCGGTGGCCACCATGACGCCGTGCCAGGGTTTGCTGCGGGTGTCCATCAGGAAGTCCTCCAGGTCGTGGATCAGTGAGCGGGGTCGTCTACGGGATCGGTTGCGGGGTCGTCCGGGATGCCGTCCGCGGTGTCGGCGAGGGCGCCGAGGCTGACGGGCTGGGCGATGGGCCGCCGGGACGGCTGTTGCGGCTCTCCGGCCAGGCAGGAGACCGCGTAGCCGCAGATGCGCCCCTGGCACCAGCCCATGCCGGGCCTGGCCAGCAGCTTGACGGAGCGGGCGTCGGTGGCGCCGAGGTCGCGGGCCTCGCGTACGCGGGCCAGCGGCACCTCCTCGCACCGGCACACCAGGGTGTCCGCGCGCAACCAGCCCTGCCAGCCGGCCTTGACCGGGTAGGCCCGCTGCAGCGCGGCGCCGAAGGCCCGCCCCCGGTCGCGCCGCCGGGTCAGCACGCCCGCGACCGGGCGCTCCGCGATGGACCGGCCGGCGATGCGGCCCTCCAGCTCGGACAGCTGCCAGCCGCCCACGCCCGTGGGCTCGCCGGCCGCCCAGACGCCCGGCACGGTCGTGCGCTGGGCGGAGTCGACGCTGAGCACGGGGCTGCCGTCCACGTCCTGGCGGGTGCCGCAGCCGAGCTGCAGCCCGAGCTCGATCTGGGGCACGAAGCCGTAGCCGACGGCCACGGTGTCGCATTCGACGACGCGGGTGGCGAGAACGTTCCAGTCCTGGTCGAGGCGGGCGACGGTGACGGCCTGGACCTCGCGCTCGCCGTGCGCGGCGACCACCGCCCGCCTCGTCCGGTACGGCACCAGGTGCCGGGCCAGGGTGGCCGCGTATCCCGCCGCCTCGCCGGCCTTGCCCATCGCCAGGAGGGGGTGGCGGGCCAGGCCCAGGCCGCCGTTGGCCTCGTACACGCCGAGCACGCGCGCGCCCGCCTCGGCCAGCCCGGTGGCCACGGGCAGCAGGAAGGGGCCGGTGCCGCCGACCACGACGCGCCTGCCCGGCACCACGCCGTTGCCCTTGAGCAGTGCCTGGGCGCCGCCCGCGGTGAGCACGCCGGGCAGGTCCCAGCCGGGGAAGGGCAGCGGCCGGTCGTGCGCGCCGGTCGCGATCAGCAGCCGCCGCGCCCGGACCGCGACCGGTCCGCCGTCGGGACCGTTGCAGTGCACGGTGAAATCACCGCCGTCATTCTGGGAGATGTGCCACACCTGGTGCCGCAGCAGCAGGTCGGCCCGCTCGCCCAGCCGCTCGCCGAGCCGCAGGAACCGCGCCAGCCCGGACTCCGCCGCGTGCCCGGTGCCGTGCGCGGCCGCGTGCCGGAAGTACTGGCCGCCGAGCCGGGCGCCGGAGTCGATGAGCGCCACCCGCAGCCCGGCCAGGGCCGCCGTGAGCGCGCCCGCCACCCCCGCGGGCCCGCCGCCGATCACCACCAGGTCGTACGTCACGACGTCGTCACCTCGTCGCCGGGCGCGGCCTCCAGCAGGCAGGCCCGCTCAGGGGCGCGCCCGTTGACGGAGATCAGGCAGTCGAAGCAGACGCCGATCCCGCAGAACAGCCCGCGCGGCCGCCCGCCGAACCGGGTGGTGCGCCACGAGCGCACGCCGGCCGCGTGCAGGGCCGCCCCGATGGTCTGGCCGGGCACCACGGGCACCTGCCGACCGTCGATCGTGATGTGGAACGTCAAGGGGAATCCTCCGAGAAACGATCCGGCCGGAAGGGCTTCAGGTCCAGGTCGGGCGTCTGACCGGTGAGCACCTGCGCGAGCAGGTGCCCGGTCGCCGGGGCGAGCCCGATCCCGGCCCCCTCGTGCCCGCACGCGTGGTACAGGCCGGGCAGGCGCGGATCGGCGCCGATGACGGGCAGGTGGTCGGGGCAGTAGGGCCGGAACCCGCAGTAGGACCGGATGGCCCGCGCCTCGCGCAGCGCGGGGAAGAGCGCGACCGCCTGCGCGGCCAGCCGGGCGAGCACCGGCACCGACGTCGTCCGGTCGAACCCGACCCGCTCCCTGCTGGCCCCGATGAGCACGGTCCCCGCGGGGGTGCCCTCGACGACGGCGGAGGTCTCCAGGTCGGCCGAGTCGCTGGCCACGTTCGTCACGTAGGCGGCGGTGTAGACCTTGTGCTTGATGAGCGGCTCGGGCAGGGGCTCGGTGACCAGGATGAACCCGCGCCTGGGCAGGATCGGCAGGGTCACGCCCGCCAGCGCGGCCACCTCGCCGCCCCAGGTGCCCGCCGCGTTGATCACCGCGCCGCCGAGCACGTCGCCGTGGGAGGTGCGTACGCCCGTGACGCGCTCGCCCGAGTGGACGAACCCGGTCACGGTGACCCCCAGGCGCAGGTGCAGCGTGCCCCGGCCGAAGCTGTCCGCGCCGTCCCTGAGCAGGCGCGCGGCGGCCAGCATGGGCTGCACCTGCGCGTCCTGCGGGTAGAGGACGCCGCCGGCAAGCCCCTCGGCCAGGCGCGGCTCATAATCGCGCAGCTCCGGCCCTGACACCAGGACGTGCTCCAGGCCCTGCTCGGCGGCCAGCTCCACGAGCCGGCGCTGGATCTCGTCGGTCTCGGCGACGACCAGTCCGCCCTTGGCCTCGAACTCGAACCCGCCGTGGGCCCCTGGCCCGGCCTGCCGGTCGTGCCGCTCGGCGAGGGAGCGCCACAGCCCGTTCGACAGCACCGCCAGCTCCAGCTCCGGTCCCGGCTCCTTGTCGGAGACCAGCACGTTGCCCTCGCCTGAGCCGGTCGTGCCGCCCGCCACCGGCCCCCGGTCGATCACGGTGACGTCCAGGCCCGCGCGCGCGGCGTAGTAGGCGCACGCCGCCCCCACCACTCCGGCGCCGACGACGATCACGTCGGACATCAACACCTCCCGCCAGTAATATGTCACATACCTTGCCGCCGTGGAAGCCCCGGGATGACCGGTGACGGGACCGGCCGGTCCCGCCCGTACCATCGATGGCGTGAAGCTACCCACCGACCACCCCCACCCTCTCGTACGCGGTCTGCTGTCCTTCTGGGCGCCCACCGCGGCGTCGATGCGGGGCTGGGCCCTGGCCTCCGTGGTGGTCAACGCGGGCATCGCGGTGACCGGGGCGGGTGTGCGCGTCACCGGCTCCGGGCTCGGCTGCCCGAGCTGGCCGCGATGCACGCCGGACAGCTTCATCCCGGTCCCGCACCCCGAGACGTCGATGCTCAACATGTTCGTCGAGTTCGGCAACCGGCTGCTGACGTTCCTGGTGCTGGCGGTCGGGGTGGCGTGCGTGCTCTCGGCCCTGCGGCTGGTGCCGCGCCGGCGCTCGCTGGTGCTGCTGGCGTGGCTGCAGCCGGTCGGGATCCTGACGCAGGCCCTGTGGGGCGGGCTGGTGGTCAACACGATGCTCAACCCGTTCACCGTCGGCATGCACTTCCTGATCTCCACCGGCCTGATCGCCGCCTGCTGGATGCTCTACGCCCGGGCGGGCGAGGGTGACGGCCCGGTCCGGCGGGTGACCCACCGCGACATCCGCCGGCTCGGCCACGTGCTGCTGGCCGCGGTGTTCGTGCTGCTGGTGGCCGGGGTGACGGTGAGCGGCACCGGCCCGCACTCGGGCGACGAGCGCGCCTCCCGCTTCGACCTGGACATCGAGACCATGGCGCGGTTGCACGCCGACCTGGTCTACATCGTGGTGGGACTGACGTTCGCGCTGATGTTCGCTCTGCACATCGGCAACTCGAAGGGGCCGGCCAGGCGGGCGGCGGCGACGCTGCTCGTGGTGGAGCTGGCCCAGGGCGTGATCGGCTACACGCAATACTTCCTGGCCGTGCCCGCGGCCCTGGTCCTGCTGCACGTGCTCGGCTCCACCCTGGTCTGGATCGCGGCCCTGCGGGTGGTCACCTCGTTGCGCACCCGGACTCCTCAGCCCGACCACTCCCCCACCGAAGTTCCCGCCACTGTCTGAGAAGATATGCCAGGGTATGGGGTGTTCAGTCGGCCACTCCCCCACCGCTAAGGCGTGCGATTTGCCCAAAATGGTCCGCCCCGATCGGAAGACGTTACGCCGGGCCTACCAGGGGCTGGTGGCGCTCAGCGTGCTCGCGCTCGTCCCCATGACCTGGGCCTGGCTGGGCAGCACCGACCACCGGGCGATCGCCGGCACGGCGGGGTGGCTGGACCGCGTGCCGCGCACGCAGGCCGCGCTGGTGCTGGGCGCGGGCCTGTACGACGGCAGGCATCCCTCGCCGATGCTGGCCGCCCGGCTCGACCTCGCCGCCGAGCTCTACCGGGCGGGCAAGGTGCGGGCCCTGCTGCTGTCGGGCGACAACAGCCGCAAGGACTACGACGAGCCCACGGCCATGCGCGACTATCTGCGCGGCAAGGGCGTGCCCGACGCGGTGATGGTGCTGGACTACGCCGGGTTCGACACGTGGGACTCCTGCGTACGGGCGCGCAGGGTGTTCGGGGCCGAGCGGGTGACCGTGGTGACCCAGGAGTTCCACCTGCCCAGGGCGGTGACGTTGTGCCGGACGGCCGGGCTGGAGGCGTTCGGCGTGGGTGAGGACTCGGCCGTCAGGTTCGCCGCGGCCACCTACGTCTACGCCGCCCGCGAGTTCGCCGCCAACGCCAAGGCCCTCGCCGACGCGCTGATCCTGCGCTCCGACCCGGTCTTTCCCGGGCCGCGCGAGGTCTCGCTCAAGAGGATTCTCGATCAGTCCGGGGCGCCGGGGGCGTAACCGGGCGGGCGGCCCCGGGCGGCCCTGGCGTGGACGGTCGGCATCGGGAAGTCGGCCCTGGCGGTGCTCATGCACTCCAGCAGGGCCCGCTGCTCCTCGTGGAAGATCTGCTCGTCCACCATGCGGCGGGCCGCCCGCTCGTGCAGCAGGCCCAGCTCGGTGGCGGCGAGCTGGTAGTCGCGCATCGCGCGCAGCCCGCGCTTGCCGCCGTAGGCCCTGGCCCACTGCCTGGCCTGGCGGCGCCGCGGGAACGCCGACAGCATGAAGACGTCGGCCTGGGTGACCAGCTTGGTCGGCTCGTAGGGCGGCAGGTAGCGCTGGATGAGCGCGACGATGCGGCGCCGGTCCCTGAACACCACGCCGATCAGCACGATCAGCACGACCAGCAGCACCAGGTAGGCCACGATCAGCCCGGGAAAGCCGCCGTAGGAGGCCAGGCCGTTCCACAGGCCGTGCAGGACCATCGCCCCCGACCAGCCGGCCAGCACGTAGAACACCCGCTCCGAGCCGGCGCGCTGGGCCGCGTAGGCCACCCCGACCCCGATCATGGAGCTGAACAGCGGATGGGCCAGCGGCGACAGGATGCCGCGCAGCACCACCGTGACGGCCAGGCCCTTGACCCCGGCCTCGGAGTTGAGCGCGGCGATGTAGTAGCTGACGTTTTCGCTCATGGCGAAGCCGAGGCCGACCATGCTCGCGTAGATGACCCCGTCGGTCGGCCCGTCCAGCTCGGCCCGGCGGAACTTCAGCAGCCCCAGCAGCACCAGGCCCTTCATCGTCTCCTCCACCACGGGCGCGCCGAACGTGGCCGCGATGTTGCGGGCGCTGGCCTCCGACAGCTTGGCGGTGTCGATGATGTAGTGCAGGTTGAGCGAGTTGATCACGCCGGCGACCAGCACCGCGATGCCCGCGCCCCAGGCGAAGGCGAAGATCAGGTTGCTGCGCGGCTCCGGCTCCAGCCGGTCGAGCGCCAGCACCGCGGCCAGCAGCAGCGGCACCGGGGCCAGCGCGAGCATGAGGGCGATGAAGAACTGCACCGGAGCGCCGTTGAAGACGTCGAAGGAGAACGAGACCAGAGCGCAGATGCCGGTGAGGACCAGCCCGATGATCAACGCTAGTGACGGGCGGTCCTTCAACACCCAGCGTGGATCACGGGTCGCCATAGGGTGACTTTAACGGATCAGAGCGCCGGGGTCCGTGTCGGCCGTCGCGGTGCCGGCCCAGGCCGGGGGTGTCGTGGTGCCCGCCACCCGGCCAAGGAGACATCAGGACAGCAGCGGGTCGATCGCCACGGCGAGGAACAGCAGCGCCAGATAGGCGTTGGACCAGTGGAAGAAGCGCATGGGCCGCAGCTCGATGCCGGTCTTGCCGGCGTTGAGCCGGGCCAGCAGCCGGTGCACCTCCCACAGGCACACGGCGCCGAGCACGGCCGCCACGATCGGGTAGAACATCGTGGTCCCGGCCACCGGCCACAGGGCCAGCGAGCACAGCACGGTCGCCCAGGTGTAGGCGATCGACTCCAGCACGACCCGCCGCTCTGTGGCCACCACGGGCAGCATCGGCACCTTGGCCGCCGCGTAGTCCTCCTTGTAGCGCATCGCCAGCGTCCAGGTGTGCGGCGGCGTCCAGAAGAACACCACGCCGAACAGGACCAGCGGCGCCCAGTCGAGCCGATCGGTGATGCCCGCCCAGCCGATCATCACCGGCATGCAGCCGGCGATGCCGCCCCACACGATGTTCTGCGCCGTGCGGCGCTTGAGGATCATCGAGTAGACCAGCACGTAGAACAGGATCGCCCCGGTGGACAGCAACGCGGCCAGCCCGTTGGTGGTCACCCACAGGCCGGCGGTCGACAGCACGCCGAGCACGATCCCGAAGACCAGCGCGCCGCGCGGCGACACCTGGTGCCGGGCCAGCGGCCGGCGGCGGGTGCGGCGCATCTTCTGGTCGATGTCGCGATCCACGTAGCAGTTGAGCGCGTTGGCGCTGCCCGCCGATAGGGTGCCGAACACCATGACCGAGATGGACGTCCACAGCGGCGGCAGGCCGCCCGCCGCGAGGAACATCACCGGCAGCGTCGTGATCAGCAGCAACTCGATGATCCGCGGCTTGGTGAGCGCGATGTAGGCCTTGATGATCATGCCGACGGAGCGCGGCGCCTCGGGATGAGTGGGCGCCGTCGCCTGCCTGTTGGTCAGCACCGTCAAGGCGCTTCCAGCCTGTGCGGAGTCAACGCGTAACCTCTGATAAGAGCGGATCCATGGGTGGGCGCCGTGACGCCTCTGCGAACAAACAAACTGTAGTCGCAGGGTCGGCCGGTCCGGCCAATGGGGGGCTTGCGCCACACATGGACCCGCACGGGTGGAATGGGAATCGACGCCACGTCCACTCGGTTAGGGTCCCGTGATGGGCGGGACCGCCGACCGGCGTACCAATGACAACTAGATTCCGGAGACCGAGCACTTGAGCACCGAACTCGTGCCAGCCCTTGAATGGACCGACCTCGACAAGCAGGCGGTCGATGTCATTCGAGCCCTGGCGATGGACGCTGTGGAGAAGGCGGGCTCGGGGCATCCCGGCACCGCCATGAGTCTGGCCCCCGCCGCCTACCTGCTCTTCCAGCGCGTGATGCGCCACGACCCGACGGATCCGAACTGGCTCGGCCGCGACCGGTTCGTGCTGTCGTGCGGTCACACCAGCCTCACGCTCTACATCCAGCTCTACCTGTCCGGCTACGGCCTGACGCTCGACGACCTGCGGCGGCTGCGCCAGTGGGACAGCCTCACCCCCGGCCACCCCGAGCACGGGCACACAGCGGGCGTGGAGACCACTACGGGCCCGCTCGGCCAGGGCCTCGGCAACGCGGTCGGCATGGCGATGGCGGCCCGCCGCGAGCGCGGCCTGTTCGACCCGGAAGCCGCGCCCGGCGCCTCCCCGTTCGACCACCACATCTGGTGCTTCGTCAGCGACGGCGACATCGAGGAGGGCATCAGCCACGAGGCCAGCTCCCTGGCCGGGCACCAGAAGCTGGGCAACCTCATCGTCCTGTACGACGACAACCACATCTCCATCGAGGACGACACGCTGATCGCCAAGTCGGAGGACGTGGTCGCGCGCTACGAGGCCTACGGCTGGCACACCGAGAGCGTCGACTGGACGGCCGGCGACGACTACGCCGAGGACGTCCAGGCCCTCTACGACGCGCTGGAGGCGGCCAAGGCGGAGACCGACCGGCCCTCGTTCATCCGGCTGCGCACGATCATCGGCTGGCCCGCGCCCAACAAGCGGAACACCGGCAAGATCCACGGCTCGGCCCTGGGCGAGGCGGAGGTCGCCGCCACCAAGGAAGTGCTGGGCATGGACCCGGCCAAGACCTTCCACGTGCCGGACGCGGTGCTGGAGCACGCCCGCGACATCGCCCGGCGCGGCCGCACCCTGCACGCCGACTGGGAGAAGGGCTACGCCGAGTGGCGCCTGGCCAACCCGGAGCGCGCCGCCGAGCTCGACCGCATCTCCCGCCGCGAGCTGCCCAACGGCTGGGCCAAGGCGCTGCCGGCGTTCGAGGCCGGCGCGTCGATCTCCACCCGCAAGGCCTCCGGCGAGGTGCTGAGCGCGCTGGCGCCGGTGCTGCCCGAGCTGTGGGGCGGCTCCGCCGACCTGGCCGAGTCCAACCTCACCACGATGAAGGGCGAGCCGTCCTTCATCCCGGAGGAATACCAGACCAAGGACTTCCCCGGTAACCGCTACGGCCGCACGCTGCACTTCGGCATCCGCGAGCACGCCATGGGCGCCATCCTCAACGGCATCGCCCTGCACGGCGGCACCCGCCCGTACGGCGGCACGTTCCTGGTCTTCTCCGACTACATGCGCCCGTCGGTGCGGCTGGCCGCGCTGATGAAGCTGCCGGTCACGTACGTGTGGACGCACGACTCCATCGGCCTGGGCGAGGACGGCCCGACCCACCAGCCGATCGAGCACCTGTGGGCGCTGCGCGCGATCCCCGGCCTCGACGTGGTGCGCCCGGCCGACGCCAACGAGACCGCCTACGCCTGGAAGGCCGTGCTCAAGCACACCGACCGGCCCGCGGCCCTGGCGCTGACCAGGCAGAACCTGCCGGTCTTCGAGGGCACCAGCGCCGAGGGCGTGGCCCGCGGCGGCTACGTGCTGCGCGAGGCGTCCGACGGCCAGCCCCGGGTGATCCTCATCGCCACCGGCAGCGAGGTGGAGATCGCGGTGGACGGCCGGGAGCTGCTGGAGTCGCGGGGCATCCCGACACGGGTGGTGTCGATGCCGTGTGTCGAATGGTTCAAGGGGCAGGACTCCGCATACAGGCAGACGGTGCTGCCGTCGTCGATCCGGGCTCGGGTCGCGGTCGAGGCGGGGATCTCGCTCGGCTGGCACGAGTTCGTCGGCGAGTGCGGCGAAGTGGTGGGCCTCGAACACTTCGGCGCCTCCGCCCCGTACAAGACGTTGTACGAGCAGTTCGGCCTGACGGCCGAGCGGGTGGCGGCGGCGGCGAAGGCGAGCCTGGCCAAGCTGGGGCAGGAAAAGGGCGAGACGACGGGAAACTGAAGAAAAATGAGTGAGATCCTCAACAAGCTGTCCGGCCAGGGCGTTTCCATCTGGCTCGACGACATCAGCCGCGAGCGCCTGCGCAGCGGCAACCTGGAGCAGCTGATCCGCGAGAAGAACGTCGTCGGGGTGACCTCCAACCCGACGATCTTCGCCAACGCGCTCAGCAAGGGTGACGCCTACAACGCCCAGCTCCACGACCTCGCCGTGCGCGGCGTGGACGTGGGCGAGGCGGTGCGCGCCATCACCACCTACGACATCCGCTGGGCCGCCGAC
Organism: Nonomuraea jiangxiensis; assembly: GCF_900099965.1. Classification (GTDB taxonomy): domain Bacteria; phylum Actinomycetota; class Actinomycetes; order Streptosporangiales; family Streptosporangiaceae; genus Nonomuraea; species Nonomuraea jiangxiensis. Next base: position 133,986 of record NZ_FNDJ01000021.1, read on the forward strand.
GTGCTGCGGCCGGTCTTCGACGCCAGCGGCGGCGTGGACGGCCGCGTCTCGCTGGAGGTGGACCCGCGGCTGGCCCGCGAGAGCGAGAAGACGGTCGCCGAGGCGCGGTCGTTGTGGTGGATGGTGGACCGGCCCAACCTGTTCATCAAGATCCCGGCGACCCTGGAGGGGCTGCCCGCGATCACCCAGGCCCTGTCGGAGGGCATCAGCGTCAACGTCACGCTGATCTTCTCCCTGGAGCGCTACCGCGCGGTCATGGACTCCTGGCTGGCCGGCCTTGAGGCGGCGCAGGCCAAGGGCCTCAACCTGGCCACGATCGACTCGGTGGCCTCGTTCTTCGTCAGCCGGGTGGACACCGAGATCGACAAGCGGCTCGACAAGCTGGGCAAGCCGGAGCTGAAGGGCAAGGCGGGCGTGGCCAACGCCCGGCTGGCGTACGCGGCGTACGAGGACGTGATGAACTCCGAGCGCTGGCAGCGCCTGCGTGCCGCGGGGGCGCGCCCGCAGCGGCCGCTGTGGGCCTCCACCGGCGTGAAGAACCCGGAATACTCCGACACCCTCTACATCGACCAGCTCGTGGCTCCCGGCACCGTCAACACGATGCCGGAGAAGACGCTCGACGCGACGGCCGACCACGCCAACATCACCGGCGACACCGTACGCCCGTACTACGAGCAGGCCTGGAACACCATGGCCGCGCTCAAGGACGCCGGCGTCGACTACGACGACGTGGTGAAGGTGCTGGAGGAGGAGGGCGTCGAGAAGTTCGAGGCCTCCTGGAACGAGCTGCTCGAGAGCGTCACCAAGAACCTGGTTCCGTGATGGACGTGTCCTACCGCGACGAGGCGGTGGCCTCGGCCGCCGCCTCCGTCGCGGGGCGCCTCGTCGCCGACGGCGTGCCCGCGCGGCTCGCCGGCGGCGACCCCACGCTGTGGGGCGAGGACGCCGAGGCGGAGGCGGCGGTCAGGCTCGGCTGGCTGACGCTGCCCCGCCGCTCCCGCGAGCTGCTGCCCGAGCTGGGCGAGCTCGCGGGGCGGGCCCGCGCACAGGGCCTGACGAACGTGGTGCTGGCCGGGATGGGCGGCTCGTCGCTGGCGGCGGAGGTCATCTGCGCCACCGCCGACGTGCCGCTCACCGTGCTCGACACCTCCGACCCCGAGCAGGTGCGCCGCACGCTGGACGACCGGCTCGACGCCACGCTCCTGGTCGTGGCCGGCAAGAGCGGCACGACCGTGGAGACCGAGTGCCAGCTGCGGATCTACGAGCGCCGCTTCGCTGAGGCGGGCATCGATCCGGCCGGCCACGTCGTGGTCGTCACCGACCCCGGCTCACCCCTGGCCGGCCGGGCGGCCGAGGCCGGCTACCACCTGGTGCTCGCCGTGCCCGACGTGGGCGGCCGCTACTCGGCGCTGTCGGCGTACGGGCTGGTGCCCGCCGCGCTGGCGGGTGCCGACGTGGAGCGGCTGCTGGACGACGCCGAGGAGGTGCTGCCGCTGCTGTCGCGCGAGACCGGCAATCCCGGGCTCGACCTCGGCGCGGCGCTCGGCGGCTCGGCGCTGCGCGGGCGCGACAAGCTGGTCCTGGAGGACCGGCTCTCGGCCGCCACCGGGCTGCCCGACTGGATCGAGCAGCTCGTCGCCGAGTCCACCGGCAAGCAGGGCAAGGGCATCCTGCCCGTCGTGGCCGCCGACCCCAACGGCACGAGCGACGAGCTGATCGTCGCGATCGAGTCCGACCCGGCGGACGTGCGGGTGGACGGCCCGCTGGGCGCGCAGTTCCTGGTGTGGGAATACGCGACCGCCGTGGCCGGGCTGCTGCTCGGGATCGACCCCTTCGACCAGCCGAACGTGGCCGAGTCGAAGGACAACACCGCGGTCCTGCTGGCCCTGCCCGACCTGCCGACCGGCGCGCCGGCCTTCGTGGACGGCCCCGTCGAGGTCTACGGCGCGCCGACGGCCAAGGACCTGCCCGGGGTGTTCGCCGAACTGCTGCACGCGGTGCCCGCCACCGGTTACCTGTCGATCATGGCCTATCTGGACCGGATGGCGGCGTTCGACGCCCCGGTGCCGGAAGGGGCCGACTTCGAGCAGATGACCGACGCCTGGATGATGGCCGACGCGGCGACGCTGCGGGCGCTGCTCGCGTTGCGTACCGACCGGCCCGTGACGTTCGGGTGGGGGCCGCGATTCCTGCACTCGACCGGGCAATACCACAAGGGCGGGCCGCAGAACGGGGTGTTCCTGCAGATCACCGGGGCCGTGGCGGAGGACGTGCCGGTTCCCGGCCTGCCGTACACGCTGGGGCGGCTTCAGCTCGCCCAGGCGCTCGGCGACCTGGGGGCGCTCGAGACCCGCGGGCGGCCCGCCGTACGCCTGCACTTGACCGACCGCGCGGCGGGAGTCGCGCACCTGCTCGCAGCCGCACAGGAGGCTTGAGATGACAGAACCGGCAGCACCCGCGGAGGACGCCGTCACCGCTGCGGCCGCCGTCGCGGGCACCGCCACGACCGCGGAGGTCCTGGCCGCCAACCCGCTGCGCGACCCGCGCGACAAGCGGCTGCCCCGGGTGGCGGGGCCGTGCGTGATGGTGTTGTTCGGCGTGACGGGTGACCTGGCCAAGCGTAAGTTGTTGCCGGCGATTTACGACCTGGGCAACCGGGGGCTGCTGCCGCCCGGATTCTCCCTGGTCGGGTTCGCCCGGCGGGATTGGAAGGACCAGGACTTCGCCCAATTGACGCACGACGCCGTCAAGGCGCACGCCAGGACGCCTTTCCGCGAGGAGGTCTGGAAGCAGCTGCGCGAGGGCATCCATTTCGTGCCCGGCGAGTTCAGTGACGACGGCGCGTTCGACGCGCTGGCCATGGCGCTGGCGGAGATCGACGAGACCCGGGGCACGGGTGGAAACTACGCGTTCTACCTGTCCGTGCCGCCGCGGTTCTTCCCCGTGGTGGTCGAGCAGCTCAAGCGGACCGGCCTGGCCGACGCGCCGGAGGGCTCGTGGCGGCGGGTGGTCATCGAGAAGCCGTTCGGCCACGACCTGCGCTCGGCCCACGAGCTGAACGAGATCACCACCTCGGCCTTCCCGGAGAGCTCGATCTTCAGGATCGACCACTACCTGGGCAAGGAGACCGTCCAGAACATCATGGCGCTGCGGTTCGCCAACAACCTCTACGAGCCCATCTGGAACCGCGGCTATGTCGACCACGTGCAGATCACCATGGCCGAGGACATCGGCATCGGCGGGCGCGCCGGCTACTACGACGGCATCGGCGCGGCCCGCGACGTGATCCAGAACCACCTGCTCCAGCTCCTCGCGCTGGTCGGGATGGAGGACCCGACCTCGTTCGACGCCTCGGCGCTGCGACGGGAGAAGGAGAAGGTGCTCAAGGCCGTGCGGCTGCCGGCCAACCTGGGGCTCAACACGGCGCGCGGCCAGTACGCCGCGGGCTGGCAGGGCGGCGAGAAGGTCGTCGGTTACCTAGAGGAAGAGGGCATCTCGAGCGACTCCACCACCGAGACCTACGCCGCCATCAAGCTGGAGATCGCCAACCGGCGCTGGGCGGGGGTGCCGTTCTACCTGCGTACCGGCAAACGCCTGGGCCGCCGGGTGACGGAGGTGGCGGTGGTGTTCCAGCGGGCGCCGCACCTGCCGTTCAGCAAGGACGACACCGAGATCCTGGGCCAGAACGCGCTGGTGATCAGGGTGCAGCCGGACGAGGGCATCACGGTGCGGTTCGGCTCCAAAGTGCCCGGCACCGCCATGGAGGTGCGCGACGTCTCGATGGACTTCGCCTACGGGGAGTCGTTCCTGGAGTCCTCGCCGGAGGCCTACGAGCGGCTGCTGCTCGACGTGATGATCGGCGACCCGCCGCTCTTCCCGCACCAGCGGGAGGTCGAGCTGTCGTGGAAGATCCTCGACCCGATCGAGGAGTTCTGGGCCACGCAGGGCCAGCCCGAGCCGTACGAGGCCGGGTCGTGGGGGCCGCCGTCGGCCGATGCCATGATGGCCCGCGACGGGCGCGTGTGGAGGAGGCTCTAGTGAGCGAGCGCCCCGGACCCATGGGCTTGACACGCTTGACACTGACCGGCCCGACCGGCCCGAGAGCGACGAAGGAGGGGTCGTGACGACGTTCATGTTGTCGGACACGACGGCCGGGAAGATCTCGGCGCAGTTCACGCACCTGCGCCACCAGATGGGCGCGCCCGCCATCGGCATGGTGCTGACGCTCGTCGTGGTGTCCGAGGAGCGTCACCAGTACGACGCCCTGCGCGCGGCCACCGACGCCGCCCGCGAGCACCCCTCGCGGATCATCGTGGTGATCAGCCGCGAGGCCGACGAGCCGATCCGGCTCGACGCGGAGCTGCGCATCGGCGAGTCCACCCCCGGCGAGGTGGTGGTGCTGCGCCTGTACGGCGAGCTCACCCAGCACGCCGACTCCGTGGTCAGCCCGCTGCTGCTGCCCGACACGCCGGTCGTGGTGTGGTGGCCGGGCGCGGCCCCGGACGCGCCGGCCAAGGACGCCATCGGCGCCCTCGCGCAGCGGCGGATCACCGACGCCACGGGTTTCGACCACAGCGGCGTCAAGTCGCTGGTGACCAGGGCCAAGGGATACACCCCCGGCGACACCGACCTGGCCTGGGCCCGGCTGACGCCGTGGCGCAGCCTGCTGGCCGCCGCGTTCGACCAGCCGGTGGGCAAGGTCCGCAAGGGCCTGGTGGAGGCCTCCCCCGGCAATCCGAGCGCGCCGCTGCTGGCCGCCTGGTTGTCCGAGCGCCTCGGGGCGCCGATCAAGGTCGCCGACTCGGCCGGGCCCGGCCTCACCGCCGTCCGGCTGCAGCTCGGCGAGGGCGAGCTGGCGGTGACCAGGACCGACTCCCGGCTGGCCACCCTGTCACGGCCCGGCCAGCCGGACCGGAACGTGGCCCTGGCCCGGCGGCAGACTTCGGAGTTGATGGCCGAGGAAATGCGTAGACTCGACAGCGACGAGATCTACGAAGCGGCGGTCAAGCGTTTCGCCAGGACGTACAAAGGATGACCGTGAGCGTTCCCACCGTGGTCGTGCACCGCAACGCCGACGTCCTGGCCAAGGCCGTGGCGGCGCGGATCATCACCCGCCTGGTCGACGTGCAGTCGGCCAGGGGCTCGGCGTCGATCGTGCTGACCGGTGGCTCGGTCGGCATAGCGACGCTCGCGGCCATCGCCGAGACGCCCGCCCGCGACGCCGTCGACTGGCGGCGCCTGGACGTGTGGTGGGGTGACGAGCGCTTCCTGCCCACCGGAGACAAGGAGCGCAACGAGACCGGCGCCCGCGAGGCCCTGCTGGACCACGTGGACGTGGACCCGGAGCGGGTGCACGTCATGCTCGGTCCCGACTCGGGCATGACGGCCGAGGAGTCCGCCGACGCCTACGCCGCCGAGCTGCGCAAGGCCGCCAGGCCGGAGGATCACGGGCCGGTGCCCAGCTTCGACGTGATGCTGCTCGGCCTCGGGCCGGACTCGCACGTGGCCTCGCTGTTCCCGGGCATGCCGGCGCTCTACGACACGCGGCCGGTGGTGGCGGTGCACGGCTCCCCCAAGCCGCCGCCGACCCGCATCTCGCTGACCTTCCCCTCCATCCAGGCCGCCCGCGAGGTGTGGGTGGTGTCGGCCGGTGAGGAGAAGGCGGGCGCCGTACGCCTGGCGCTGTCGGACTCCGGTCCCTTCCAGGTGCCCGCGGCCGGGGCCCGGGGCCGGGTGCGCACGTTGTTCCTGCTGGACCGGGCCGCGGCCGCCAAGATCCCGATGGGGCTGGGGCGCCCGTCCTCGCCCTGACGCGCCCTGTCCTCTGCCTGGCGCGCTCGTCTCCGCCTGGCGCGCCTCGTCCTCCTGGCGCGCCAGGTCTCCTTCTTTGGCGCGCCTCGTCTCCGCCTGGCGCGCCTGGCGCGCCTGGTCCGCCTGGTCGCGGCCGGCTTTCAGGTGTCGGCTGTGATCAGGTCGTCGATCTCCTCCAGCAGCGCCTGCTTGCGCTCCTTGGGCAGGTAGGAGGCCCGAACGCCGTTCCTGGCCAGTCCGGCCAGCTCGTTCCTGCCGAGGCCGAACGCGTCGGCCGCCACCCGATATTCCCGCGCCAGCGTGGTGCCGAACATGGGCGGGTCGTCGCTGTTGAGCGTGACGTACAGGCCCGCCTCCAGCATCCGGGGCAGCGGGTGGTCGCCGATGGCGGCGATCTGGCCGGTGCAGACGTTCGAGGTGGGGCAGACGTCCAGCGGTAGCTGGGTGTCGCGCAGGTGGGCGACCAGGCGCTCGTCGGACATGCAGGAGATGCCGTGGCCGATGCGCTCGGCGCCGTACCCCTCGATGACCTCCCAGATCGTCTCGGGGCCGGTCATCTCGCCGCCGTGCGGGAGGCTGTGCAGGCCGGCCGCGCGGGCCGCCGCGAAGGCGTCGCGGAAGGCGGCCTGATATTTCACCCGCTCCTGCTCGATCCCGGCGAGGCCGAAACCTACCAGCGCGGCGGGAGGTTCCTGGAGGGCGTGGTCGACGGTGATCCTCGCGGCCTCCTCGCCGTACTCGCCGGGGATGTCGAAGATGTAGGCCATCTCGACGCCGTGCTCGTCCAGGGAGCGGCGGGCGGCCAGGTCCAGCGCCTCGGTCACCTCGCGCATCGGCATCCCCACGACGTGGTGCGCGTACGGCGTGACCTGGAGCTCGGCGTACCGGCCGCCCTGCGCGGCCAGGTCCCTGGCCAGGCCGAGGACCAGGGTGGCCACGTCCGCCGGCTCGCGGACCAGGCGGTTGACGGCCCTGTAGACCTCGGCGAAGTGCGGGAAGTCGCGGAAGGTGTAGAAGCGGCGCAGCTCCTCCTCGCTCGTGGGGACTTCGCTGCCGGGGTAGCGGCGCGACAGTTCCAGCACGGTGGCGATCGAGGCCGAGCCCACGAGGTGGACGTGCAGTTCGACCTTGGGCAGCGCACGGATGAAGGCGTCGAGGGTCATGGCGACGACCTTACGAGCGAGATTTCCCGAAAAACCAGCCTTTGAGGTGTAATTTCACAGGGAATTGTTAGGTTCGGCGGCTGCGTTACGCTAGGCGGGTGACCAACGCCGAAGCTTACGACCGCGGCTTCGCCCACCTCAGCTCCCACACCGTCGGCCCCCTCCTCGCCACCGCCCGCGAAAACGGCGCGCCCCGCCTGCTCGACGTGGGTTGCGGCACCGGCGTGGTCACGGCGGCGGCGCTCGCGCTCGGTGCCGAGGTCACCGCCGTGGACGCCGACCCCGTCATGCTGGAGCTGACCGCCCGCCGCCATCCGTACGCGACGATCCGGCCCGCGGTGCTGCCGGACCTGCCGTTCGAGGACGAGGTCTTTGACGCCATCGCCGGAAACTTCGTCATCAACCATGTGCCGGAGACCGACAGAGCGCTCAAGGAGCTGCGCCGCGTGCTGCGTCCCGGCGGCACGCTCGCCCTGACCTGGTGGAAGGCCGACGAGATGACCGCCACCAGCGTCTTCGCCGAGGCCATCACCGCCGCCCGGATCCCCTACGAGCCGCCGCCACGGCCGTTCAGCGGCAACGACACGCCGCGGCGGTTCGTCGCCCTGCTGGAGGAGGCGGGATTCGCCCGGGCGGCCGTCGACACCATGCGCTGGCGCCACCACGTGGATCTCGCGGCCTGGTGGACCGACGTCGTGCAGGCGGGCGGCCCGCGCTTCGGGATGATCGGCAGGCAGCCGCCGGAGATCAGGGAGCGCATCAGGGCCCACTACGACCGGCTGGCGGCCCCGTACGCGCGGGAGGGCTTCCCGGTCTGCGCCTACTTAGCGCACGCCGTCCGCTGAACCACCTGCTGACCATGCCTTGGCCAGCGGCATCAGCACCTCGTCCACGGATCGCTCGACGAAGTCCGCGCCGAACGGCGGCCCGATGAAGATCATCTGGTGCCACACCAGCGCCTCGGCCACCGCGAAGAGCCGCCCGGGATCCACCGGCCCGGCCAGCTCCCCGCGTGCCGCGGCCCGCTCCAGCAGCGCGCGCACGCCGCCGAGATCCCTGGTCGGCATGTGCTCGCGCAGCGTGCGCGCCAGCTCCTGGTGGGACACCAGCGTCGAGGACAACCCCATGATCAGCGTGTGCTTGCGCTCCACCAGCTCGCACAGCCCGCGGCAGACGGAGGCGAGGTCGCCGCGGAGCGAGCCGGTGTCCGCCACCGGCGACGTGTCCATGTCGAACCGCCGGCAGATGACGTCCACCACCAGCTCGGGCTTGCCCGCCCAGCGCCGGTAGATGGTGGCCTTGCTGGCCCTGGCCCGCTTGGCGATCTGGTCGACCGACATCCGGTCGTAGCCGACCTCCGACAACAATTCCAGCGTGGCGTCGAGAATGGCCCTGTCACGCTCAGGGTCGAGTGGAGCCACGTGCATGTCCTTCAGCGATAGGCGATCTCCTCGAATCGTACGCCCGTCAGCTCGGTGGACACCTCCCACAGCCGCCCGGCGACCTCCTCGGAGCGGGCCTCGGCCGAGGGCGTCATCCGCTGCAGCCGGGGGCCGATGAACTCGCCGCCCCGGATGTCGGGCGAGGTCGCGGCGTAGAGCGAGGACACCGCGCCGGCCGCGGCCGACTTCAGGAACACCTTCACGAGGGGCTGGAGCGGGCCCACGGTGAAGAAGTTGGTGGCGGTGACGCCGGGGTGGGTCGCGGCGCTGGTCAGATCCGCGCCGGCGCGCCGGGCCCGCCGCTGCAGCTCGAAGGTGAACAGCAGGTTGGCCAGCTTGGAGCGGCCGTAGGAGGACATCTTGCCGTAGCCGCGCTCCAGGCCCAGGTCATCGAAGTCGAGCCGGCCCACCCGGTGGGCGTCGCTGGAGACGTTGACCACGCGGGCGCCGGGGGCGGCCAGCAGCAGAGGCAGCAGCAGCCCGGTGAGCGCGAAGTGCCCCAGGTGGTTGGTGCCGAACTGCAGCTCGAAGCCGTCCTTGGTGAACTGCCTGGGGACCATGCCGACGCCCGCGTTGTTGACCAGCAGATCGACCCGGTCCACGCCGGCGGCGAAGCGCCGGACGGAGTCCAGGTCGGCCAGGTCGAGCTCGCCGTACTCCACCTGCGCGCCGGGCACGGCCCGCCGGATCTCCTCGACCGCGGCCCGGCCCTTGCCGGGGTTGCGCGCGGCCACGACGACGCGGGCGCCGTGCCTGGCCAGCTCCAGCGCGGTGGGCAGGCCGATGCCGCTGTTGGCGCCGGTCACGATGGCCGCCTTGCCCGTCAGGTCGGGCATGTCGGCAGGGGTCCAGGATGTCATCGCCACTCCCAGGTGTACGAAACCGTTTCGTACACTCTACGGCTCCAGCCGCCGTCGCGCGTGCCGTTCCTCGCGCTGGGTGACCTCCAGCCGTTGCCGGCTGTCGTCGAGCCGCCTGCGCGCCCCGGCCAGCTCCCGCTCCAGGCGGGCGACCTCCTCGGCGCGCTCGTCATGCTCCTTCGTGACCGCCGCCAGCGCCTCTCGCCACTCCCGGTGGGCGGCCTCGGCCTCGCGGCGTTCCTTGGCCCGCGCCTCCTCGCGCCTCCTGGCCGCCTCCGCCGCCTCCTCCTTGGACTTCGCCGCCTCCTCCTTGGACTTCCTGACCGCGGCGGGCCGCTGCCGGGGCGCCGGGGCCGGGGTGAAGCCGCTGTAGCTGAGCGGCTTGACCAGGCGCCCGCCGCGCACCTGCGCGGCGGCCTCGGCGTCCACCACGGCCGCCTCCAGGGTCTGGTCCACCTCGGCGCCCGCCGCCGCGGACAGGTCGCCGGCCTGCCGCACGAGCCGGCCCAGGCGGGCCGTGACCTCGGCGCGGCGCTGGGTCAGCTCGGCCAGCGCCGTGGCGTCCTGCTCCTGCCAGGCCGCGCGCAGCCGCTCGCCCACCTCCAGCAGCCGTGCCAGCTCCTCGGGCCGCTCGCGGGCGAACCGGTTGACCGCCCAGGCGGACACCGTGGGCCTGCGTAGTTTCGCGATGTCGCGCGACAGCCGTACGTCGCCCGCCTCCTTGGCCGCGCGGGCCTCCGCCGCGCGGGCGGCGGTGAACTCCGGCGGCGGCAGCGCGTAGAGCCTGTCGGCCACCTCGTCAAGATCCACACAGGACAAATACCCCACATACCCCGGTTTCTAGCGCATAGTGGAGGCAGCCCCCCAGTCGAACGGAGGCCCCTGGTGTTCGAACGCTTCACCGACCGTGCACGCCGGGTCGTCGTCCTCGCCCAGGAGGAGGCGCGGATGATGAACCACAACTACATCGGCACGGAACACATATTGCTCGGCCTGATCCACGAGGGAGAGGGACTGGCCTCGCTGGTCCTGGAAAGTTGCGGCGTGGAGCTCGACCACGTACGCGGGTTCGTCGAGCGCGAGGTCGGCCGCGGCGCCAAGTCGCCGGCCGGGCACATCCCGTTCACGCCCCGCGCCAAGAAGGTGCTGGAGCTGTCGCTGCGCGAGGCGCTGCAGATGCGCCACAACTACATCGGGACCGAGCACATCCTGCTGGGGCTGATCCGGGAGGGCGAGGGCCTGGCCGCCCAGGCGCTCACGGACGCCGGCGCGGACCTGGCCGACGTGCGCCAGCGCCTGCTCGACCGCGTGGGCCACGGCTCCAAGGAGCGGCCCGCCACCGAGATGTTCTTCGGCGGCGGCTCCGCGCTGAACGAGCGCCTGGCGCAGATCCAGGAGAGCCTGGAACGCATCGAGCGCCACCTCGGCATCCTCCCCGACAAGAGCGCGGACCGGCCCGAGGAGCGGGACGAGGGCCTAGGCTGAGATCATCGCGCCCACCGGCAGCCTGGCCTCGACCACGCCGGGGTCCTCGGTGTAGCCGAGCGTGGCGCCCAGCGAGATCAGCAGCCTGCGCATCCTCACGTTGTCGGCCAGCATGGTGGCCTTGACCTCGGCGTACCCGAGGTCAAGTGCCTCCCGCACGAGCATCCTGGCCAGGGCCGTGCCCAGGCCGCGCCCCTGCCAGCGGTCCTCGATCAGGAAGGCCAGTTCGGCGGTGCCGGGGTCCGGGGTGAACACCAGGTTCGCCATCGCCACGACCTGCCCGTCGTGCCCGGCGACCAGCGAATGCCCCCGGCTCCTGTCGCACAGGTGCTCGAACATGCGGGCGGGCAGCGCCGGCATCGAGGTGAAGTAGCGGAACCTGCGCGATTCGGGCGAGCACCTGTCGTGCAGGTCGCGTACGGCCTCGCGGTAGATCGACGTGAGCGGGTGGATCGTGACCTGCGCCCCGTCGGAGAGCTTGACCTCGCGCTCCGGCCCGGCGTTCGGCTCGGGGGCGGGCCGGGCGAGCCGGGTGAAGGCGGCCGCCCGGGCCGCCTCGGTCAGCGTGAAGGGCAGCTCCGCGCGGCGGAGCCGGACCGCGCGGCGGGCCGCCACGGGCACGACGAGCTGGGTGGGGTCAGGAAGATCGCTCACCGCCTCACCATAGATCCACCGGGCGTCGTCCGCGCGCAGCAACTCGGCCAGCAGGTCGGGCAGCCGCCACGGCATCGCCCGGAGCCGGGTGGCCAGCAGCAGCGCCCTGGTGGGCTCGTCGGTCAGTTCGTGAGCGGTGGCCGGGACCACCTGCACCCGGCGCCCGCCGGCCGCCTCCAGGGCCTCGCGCACGGCCTCCGGGCCGGCGGGGATGTCGGCGACGAACTCGTCCACGGTGCCGTCATGGTCGGACTGCACGCTCAGGCCAAGGATGTTGCCGCCCCTGGCGGCCAGGGCCGAGGCGAGCGAGGCCAGTCGCCCGGGCCGCTCGTCCACTGTGGTCCGGATGCGCAAGAATCCCATGGCTCCAGAGCATGCCCGACCGCTGTTACGTGACCGCTAACGGCGTGTTTCTCCCACCTTTTTATACCGATTTTTCAGCATATTTCCGCTTTATCTGGCCGTCAGCAGGGCCCAGCACAGGCAGGCGAACGCGGCCAGCGACGTCAGCGTACGCAGCAGGTTCCAGCGCACCCACGGCCCCTCGAAGTTGCGGCGCACCAGCGCCCCGTCCGCCACCCGGCCTGGCCGCCCGGCCGCGTCGAGCTGATTGTTGAGCGGGATGTTCACGCCGAACGTGATGACCAGCGTCAGCGCGTACAGCACGAACCCGGCCGCCACCTCCGGCACGAGGCCCCGTCCCGCCCGCCAGTCCAGCACGAGGACGACGCCGAGGAACACCGGTGCGCCGAGGAAGGCCAGGGCGAACCAGCCGTTCTTGATCGCGGCGCTGATCCGCTGCATGACCTCGATGAAGACGTGGTCGCCCGTACGGCGCAGCGCGAGCATGACGCAGCAGGTGAAGGCGTAGAACAGCCCGGCCATCAGCCCCGTGGCGACGGTGGCCAGCACCAGCGTCACGTCGTGAACCATTGCGAAGTCCTTCCCGATCCAAAGATCATATATTTAGACGGTTATTGATGATATATGGCTATTTCATGCGTGAGCGTCTACGCTCACCTCATGAGAACGCTGACTGACGACACGTTGACCGGTATGCTGCGCGGGCCGCGGGCGCAGGGAGCGTTCCTGCTCAGGACGGTCATGGACCCGCCGTGGTCGTTGCGCATCGAGGACGGCGCGCCGCTGTCCCTGATCACGGTGATCCGGGGGGAGGCGTGGCTCGTTCCCGACGAGGGCGAGGCCGTGCCGCTGCGGCCGGGTGAGGTGGCCATCGCGCGGGGGCCGGAGCCGTACACGATCGGTGACACTCCCGGCACTCCGCCGCACATCGTGATCCATCCCGGCCAGCGCTGCACCACACTGCGCGGCGAGAAGCTGCGGGAGTCGATGAACCTCGGCGTGCGCACCTGGGGCGAGCGGCCCGACGGGGCGGCGCTGATGCTCAGCGGGACCTACCAGATGCACAGCGAGATCGGCAAGCGGCTGCTGGCCGCGCTGCCGCCACTGCTGGTCAGGCCCGCGGAGGCCGGTGACGCGGCGCTCATCGCGCTGCTGGCCGAGGAGACCGGCAAGGGCGAGCCGGGGCAGGCACTGGTGCTGGACCGCGTCCTCGACCTGATCCTGATCAGGGTGCTGCGGTCGTGGCTGGCCCGCCCGGGCACCGGCGCCCCCGCCTGGTACCGCGCGCAGCACGACCCGGTGGTCGGGCCCGCGCTGCGCCTGCTGCACGAGGCGCCGGACCATCCGTGGACGGTGGCGGAGCTGGCGGCCCGTACCGGGATCTCGCGGGCCGGGCTGGCCCGGCGCTTCACGGAGCTGGTGGGCGAGCCGCCCATGAGCTACCTCACGGGCTGGCGGCTCGCCCTGGCCGCCGACCTGCTGTGCGAGTCCGACACGACGATCTCGACGGTGGCCAGGAAGGTCGGCTACGGCAGCTCGTTCGCCCTGAGCGCGGCCTTCAAGCGCGTACGGGGGCTCAGCCCGCAGGACTACCGCAGGCGGATGCTCACCGGCCCGCTCGGGGCGGGCGAGCCGGACCGGCTGCCGGCCTACGCCTGACCCCGCGGGGCGGCGGCTCACGCCCGCTCGTCCCGGCCCTGCAGCCTCAGGGAGCGGGCCAGGCAGACCAGGGCGAGGGTGCAGGCCAGGCCGCGGACGTTGTTCGTGACGTTCCAGAGGCCCTCGAAGTTCTCGCGGGCGGCGGCGTAGTCGTCGGCGGCCTTGGCCAGCTCCTCATTGAGCGGCACGTTGACACCCATCGTGATGGCCAGGGCCACGACGTACAGAGCCAGGGCGGCCGCGGTCCAGCGGGCGGCGGTACGCAGTCCCATCCGGTACTGGGCGATGGCGGCGGCGCCGGTGAAGACGAAAGCGCCGAAGAAGGTCAGGGCGAAGGCCGGGTTCTCGATGGCCTGGTTGATCCGGTTCATGACCAGGACGAACGCACGGTTGTCCGCCTGGGCCAGCCCTGGCATCACCGACACCGAGAAGGCGTAGAACAAGCCCGCCATCAAACCCATCGCCACCGTGGCCAGCCACAGCAGGGGTGAGGCCCATCCGCGACTGTGAGAGACGGCGACCGGGCGCCGAGCGGTGTATGTCATGAGGTCAGCTCTCCTTCTCCTCGGCGGCGAACCCCGGCGCGCGGCGGCGCAGCTCCCTGGTGTCCGTCCGCGGCCCGGCCCCTCTCCATCACGTCGAACAGTCAAGCCCGGCGGCCCGAGATGCTCCATAGTCAGGAGGCTCAGCCGCATGCGCGGTCGTCTCAGCGTCCCGCGAGCTCGGCGACCGCCATGACGATCCGGCCCGGGGCCTCCAGCGGCAGGGTGTGCCCGGCGCCCGGCACCCGTTCGAACCGGGCGTACGGCAGCGCGGCGGCCACCGCCTCGCCCAGCTCCGGAGCAATGACCTTGTCGGCGTCACCCGCGAGCACGACCGCGGGAACGGTCACCGCGGGCCAGGTCCTGCCGCAGGCCCATCCCGCGCGAGCAGGCGAAGCGGGCGGCGCGCACCTCGCCGGGCGGCTCGGCGAACATCCGCCGGTCGGCCTCGGCCGCGGCCTTGGGCGCCCCGGGCGCCATGGTCTGGCGGAGCAGGAGCCTGCCGAGCGCCGGCCGCGGCCGGCGGCGTCGAGCAGCATGCGGGCGGCGAACCCGCCCCCGGGCTCGATTTCGACGACCGCGTCCCGGAACCCGGCCCAGGTCTCGGTGAGCGGGAACCACGCCTTGTAGAGGGCCTCCATGGCGCAGAACAGCACCCGGTCCCACGGCTGCGGCCCGGGGAGCCGCGCCGGCATGGCCCGCTCCTCCGGCCCGGTCACGAGCCCGAGCACGCCCTCGGGAAGCGGGAGGCGGGCTCGGCGCACGGCGCGCGCACCCCCGTACGCTGGCGAACTGGCTGCGCCCCCGGTCCGAGGCGCCGGCCATCAGCGCCGCCTCCTCGGGGAACAGCTCGACGGGCGACTCGTCGTCGAAGACCTCGGCCGCGTGCACCCCCGCGGGCAGCAGCTCGTCGATCACCGGCACACTTAACGGAAGTGACCGAACCCGCGAGACCGCGCCGGCGGCGAGCAACCACAGAAAGCGAGACCTGGATGAACATCCTCTTCCGAGGAGGGCGCGTCTTCACCCCGAAAGGTGTCCTGGCCGAAGCGGTGCTCGTCCGGGACGGCGTGATCGCGGAAGTGGGCCCCGAACGTGACCTCGCCCGCCGGCCACACGAGACGGTGGACCTGGACGGGGGTTTGCTGGCGCCGGGATTCACGGATGCGCACATCCATCCGGTCCAGGCGGGACTCGAACGCGCAAAGTGCGATTTGTCAGAAGATTTCGGCCTAGACACATACTTGGCAAAGATCACCGATTATGCCGCGAAAAATCCAGATAAAGAGTGGATTGATGGCGGCGGCTGGGACATGTCCGCATTCCCTGGCGGTCTCCCCCACCGCGAACACCTTGACTTCCTCGACCGCCCCGCCTACCTGATCCAGCGCGACCACCACGCCGCCTGGGTCAACACCCGCGCCCTCGACCGGGCCGGCATCACCAGGGACACCCCCGACCCGGCGGACGGCCGGATCGAGCGCGACGCCACCGGCGCCCCGACCGGCGTGCTGCACGAGGGCGCGATGGACCTCGTGGGCCTGCTCACCCCCCGCCCCACCTCGCAGGACCTCCTGGACGCCCTGGCGGACGCGCAGGCGTACCTGTTCTCCCTGGGCATCACCGGCTGGCAGGACGCCATCGTGGGTTCCTACGCGGGCTCGGACGACCAGTTGCCCACCTACCTGGCGGCGGCCCGCTCGGGCAGCCTGCGGGCGCGCGTGGTGGGCGCCCTGTGGTGGGACAGGACCCGGGGTGCGGAGCAGATCGACGACCTGGTCGAACGCCGGGCCGCCGCCGAGGGCCTGGACCGTTTCCGCGCCGGCTCCGTCAAGATCATGCAGGACGGCATCACGGAGAACTTCACCGCCGCCACGCTGGAGCCCTACTGCCGCTGCGGCGGCACGGGCCTGTCGTACGTGGACCCCGGCAAGCTCAGGCATTACGTGGCCGAGCTGGACCGCCTCGGCTTCCAGGTGCACTTCCACGCCATCGGCGAGCGGGCCGTACGCGAGGCCCTGGACAGCTTCGAGGGCACCGATCCCGCCAACCGCCACCACATCGCCCACCTGCAGATCATCGAGCCCTCCGACGTGCCCCGCTTCGCCGCGCTGGGCGTCACGGCCAACCTGCAGCCGCTGTGGGCCACCCACCACGCGCAGATGGACGAGCTGACGCTGCCGTTCCTGGGCGAGCCGCGCTCGTCGTGGCAGTATCCGTTCGCGGACCTGCTGGCGCACGGCACCCACTGCTGCGCGGGCAGCGACTGGCCCGTTTCCAGCGCCGATCCTTTGCAGGGCATGCACGTCGCGGTCAACCGCACGGAGCCGGGCGGCTCGGTGCACGCCGGCTATCCGACCGCGCAGACGCCGTTCCTGCCCGGCCAGCGCATCGACCTGGCCGCCGCCATGACCGCGTACACGGCGGGCTCGGCCTGGATCAACCGCTCGCCCGCGGGCGCCGTCGAGCCCGGCCGCCCGGCCGACCTGGCGGTGCTGGACCGCGACCCGTTCGAGCTGCCGCCGGGCGAGATCTGGACGACGCGCGTACGCATGACGTTCGTGGACGGCGAGCCGGTCTACGAGCGCCCCTGACCCCCGCCCTACAGCACTTCGGGAACGGCGAAGGGCCCCGGAAACGAGCATCCGGGGCCCTTCGCCGACTTCGGACTACCAGGGGGACTTGTTGTTGCGCAGGCGCTCCAGTGCCTCCTCGAGGATCGCCTTGCCGTCTTTGTCGCTCCTGCGCTCCTTCACGTAAGCCAGGTGCGTCTTGTACGGCTCGTTCTTGGGCGGGGCAGGCGGGGCCTCCTCGTCCTGTCCGGCTGGGAGGCCGCATCGCGGGCAGTCCCACAGCTCGGGGACCGCCGCGTCGCTGGCGAAACTGGGGCGCGTCTCGTGCATGTTGGCACACCAGAACGAGACCCGCACTCTCGGAGCTGCCTCGCCGCGCTCGGCCTCCCCCATCGGGCCGGCGCCGACTCGGCTGCCACGGATCGCGTTGCCACTACCCACGGATGAACTCCTCGCTCGATCGCCCCGCGTACGGACACGGGGGGAGAATCACTGTCACGCGTTAACTTGTGTGCTCACGGCCTCATGAGAAGGCCGAGAGCGATGATGCAGACGAACCAGACCGTGCCCGTGATAACGGTCAACCGGTCGAGGTTGCGCTCCACCACCGAGGAACCACCGAAGTTCGACGAGAAGCCGCCGCCGAACATGTCAGACAGGCCGCCACCCTTGCCCTTGTGGAGCAGGACGAGCAGGATCATGAGACCGCTCGCCAGGATGAGGGCGATGGAGATTCCGATTTCCACGGTATGCCTGTTCCTTCGATGCTCTGTTACGCGTGACGATTCAGACTTGCCTTCTGAGGGTACGGCCTGTTGTCAAGTCGCACCCCCAGAACGACTCAGTTAGCCGGGCATTTCGGAGAAACGACAGATCTTGGTGAACTCCCCGGCGTCGATACTGGCACCGCCCACGAGCGCGCCATCCACATCGGGTTGAGCCATGATCCCTGCGATATTGCCTGACTTGACCGAGCCACCGTAAAGGATACGGACCGACGAGGCCACTTCGGGGTCGTAGAGCTCAGCGAGTCTGGCTCGCAGCGCCCCGCAGACCTCCTGGGCGTCCTCAGGAGTGGCCACCTCGCCGGTGCCGATCGCCCACACCGGTTCGTAGGCCACTACTATCGATTTTGCCTGCTCGGCGGTGACTTTGCGCAGCGCCCCGTCGAGTTGTCCAAGACAGTGCGTGATTTGTCCGCCCTCTTGACGCACGAGCAGCCCCTCGCCCACGCACAGGATCGGCGTCAGCGAGTTGCGGAGGGCGGCGTGCACCTTGGCGTTGACCAGGTCGTCGTCCTCATTGTGGTATTGCCTGCGCTCGGAGTGGCCGACCACCACGTAGGTGCAGTCGAGTTTGGCAAGCATGACGCCCGACACCTCTCCGGTGTAGGCGCCGGCGTCATACTGCGACAGGTCCTGGGCGCCGTAGACGATCCTGAGCCGGTCACCGTCGACCAGCGTCTGCACGCTGCGCAGGTCGACGAACGGCGGCAGCACCGCCACGTCCACCTTGTCGAAGTCCTTGTCGTTGAGCGCGAAGGCCAGCTTCTGGACCAGCGCGATGGCCTCAAGGTGGTTGAGGTTCATCTTCCAGTTGCCGGCGATGAGCGGCTTGCGGGTGCTCATTGGTCGCTCACCACTCCTCGTCGGTGCCATGGGACGCCTCGTCCCTCGATCTTCCGCGCCACTCGCCACGCCGGATCGGCTCCGTCGCCACTTCACGCCTCCAGCGCCGCGAGTCCGGGCAGGGTCTTGCCCTCAAGGTATTCGAGGCTGGCCCCGCCACCGGTGGAAATGTGCGAGAAACCGTCCTCGGGAAGCTCCAGCCTCCGTACGGCCGCCGCCGAGTCGCCGCCGCCGACCACGGTGAAGGCGCCCCCGCTGCCGGTCCGGGAGATCAGCGCCTCGGCCACCGCCCTGGTGCCGCCGGAGAACGCGTCGAACTCGAACACGCCCATGGGCCCGTTCCAGAACACGGTTTCGGCGTCGGCCAGCTTGGTCGCGAACAGCTCGCGCGTCCTGGGCCCGATGTCGAGCCCCTCCCGGTCGGCCGGGATCGCGGTCGCGTCGACCACGTCGTGCTCGGCGTCGGCGGCGAACGTGACCGCCGCCAGCACGTCCACGGGCAGGACGAGCTCGACGCCGCGCCGCCCCGCCTCGGCGAGGAAGCCGCGCACCTGGTCGAGCTGGTCCTCCTGGAGCAGCGACCTGCCGACCTCATGCCCCTGGGCCTTCAGGAAGGTGTAGGCCATGCCGCCGCCGATCAGCAGCCGGTCGACCTTGGTCAGCAGGTTGGCGATGACGCCGAGCTTGTCGGAGACCTTGGCGCCGCCCAGGACCACGACGTAGGGCCGCTCGGTGCCCTCGGTCAGCCGCTTCAGCACCTCGACCTCGGCCACGACCAGCCCGCCCGCCGCGTGCGGCAGCAGCTTGGGCACGTCGTAGACGCTGGCGTGGCGGCGGTGCACCGCGCCGAAGCCGTCGCCGACGTAGAGCTCGGCCAGCCCGGCCAGCCGCTGCGCGAAGGCCTCGCGCACGGCGTCGTCCTTGGACTCCTCGCCCTGCTCGTAACGCAGGTTCTCCAGCAGGGCCACCTGGCTGTCCTGGAGCGACGCGACGGTGTCGCGGGCGCTGTCGCTGACCACGTCGGCGGCGAAGGCCACGTCCTGGCCGAGCAGCTCGCCCAGGCGCTTGGCGACCGGCTTGAGCGAGAATTCCGGGTCGACCTTGCCCTTGGGCCGGCCCAGGTGGGCGCAGACGACGACCTTGGCGCCCTTGCCGGTCAGCGCCTTGATCGTCGGTACCGACGCCCGGATGCGGCCGTCATCGGTGATCGTCTCCCCGTCGAGCGGGACGTTGAGGTCGGCGCGCACGAGCACGCGCCGGCCCTTCACGTCGAGATCGTCGAGCGTGCGCATGCTCATGCTCCTGTTTCGGCGGGGCACGCGCCCCGAGAGGTCAGCCGGTGCGTGGTCCGCTCAGTGCGTCGCTGCATCAGAGGCCGCGGCCCACCAGCTCGATCAGGTCGGCGAGGCGGTTGGAGTAGCCCCACTCGTTGTCGTACCAGCCGACGACCTTGACCTGGTTGCCGATGACCTTGGTGAGGCCGGCGTCGAAGATGCAGGAAGCCGGGTCGGTGACGATGTCGGAGGAGACGATCTCGTCCTCGGTGTAGGCGAGGATGCCCTTGAGCGGGCCCTCGGCGGCGGCCTTGACCGCGGCGTTGACCTCCTCGACGGTGACCTCGCGGCTCACGTCGACGGTGAGGTCGGTGGCCGAGCCGGTGGGGATCGGCACGCGCATGGCGAAGCCGTCGAGCTTGCCCTTGAGCTCGGGCAGCACCAGGCCGATGGCCTTGGCGGCGCCGGTGGAGGTGGGCACCACGTTGAGCGCGGCGGCGCGGGCGCGGCGCAGGTCCTTGTGCGGGCCGTCCTGCAGGTTCTGGTCCTGCGTGTAGGCGTGGATGGTGGTCATCAGACCCTTCTGGATGGTGAAGGTGTCGTGCAGGACCTTGGCCATCGGCGCCAGGCAGTTGGTGGTGCAGGAGGCGTTGGAGATGATGGTGTGGCTGGACGGGTCGTAGGCGCCGTCGTTGACGCCCATCACGATGGTGACGTCCTCGTTCTTCGCCGGGGCGGAGATGATGACCTTCTTGGCGCCGTTGTCGGCGTGCACCTTGGCCTTGGTGGCGTCGGTGAACAGGCCGGTGGACTCCACCACCACGTCAACGCCGAGGTCGCCCCAGGGCAGCTTGCCCGGGTCGCGCTCCGCGAAGACCTTGATGCCCTTGCCGTCCACGGTGATCTCGTCGCTCGTGGCCTTCACCTCGTAGGGCAGGCGGCCCAGGATGCTGTCGTACTTCAGCAGGTGCGCGAGCGTCGCCGTGTCGGTCAGGTCGTTGACCGCGACGATCTCGATGTCCTTGCCACTGGCGGCGACAGCGCGCCAGAAGTTGCGGCCGATACGGCCGAAGCCATTGACGCCTACGCGGATGCTCACAGAACCGATCCCCTCGTTTATCAGATGGCGGGCTGAAACCTCAACCACGAACCCTATCCGAACCAAATTGGTTTAGACCACTTCAGGTCCCGTGCTGTGTGTGACAGTTCGGCAGACACGTTTTGCCCGGTTCGAGTAAAGTGCCCGACTCGTCGTAGTAAGTTCGAGCAAATCTCTGGGGGCTGAGATGTCGCATAACAGGTCCGGCCTGCTTCCCGGACTACTCGCAGGCCTGCTCGCCGCACTCGTCTGCGCTGCCGCGCTGGGAGCGGCCGTCCTCTTCCAGGACCGCCTTCCGGGCGTCCTCACGCAGTTCGGCAACGGCCTGCCCCTTTCCCTCGCACTGTCTCTCGTGATCGCCATGGTGGTCGCGTTCGCCATGGGCGCGGTACGCCCGCGCAACATCGTCCTGCTTCCCCTGTCAGCGCTGTACGCGGGCGGCGCCGTGGTCGCCGGCCAGATCACGGGCTCGTCGATCATGGCCGGCACGATCCTGCGCACCCCGCCCGATCAACGCGCCCCGGCCGGACTGGCCGACGTCACCGTGCCCAACTTCACCGAGGGCCTGCCCACGGCACTGTCCCTCTACCAGGCTCCCCTGGCCGAGATGTGGGCGGTCTGGCTCTACATCGCGGTGGCCGCCCTGGCGGCCCTGTGCCTGCTCACGTTCCGCGTGGTCCGCGTACGACGGGCCCAGACGGCCCCGGCCGAACCGGAGCCGCAGGAGCCCGAGTACCGCGCCCCCTTCGAGCCCGCCCAGCCCCCCAAGCAGGACCTCTTCACCCCCCGAAGGCCGGCCCGCGACTGAACCCCCCGAAAGGCACCCCCCATTAGCACACCAACCGCCGCCCCCCACCGGCGGGCGCCCCCACCACCGGCACCCTTCACGGCAACGCCGACCAGACGCCCCCACCGGCACCCATCACCGGCAACGCCGACCAGACGCCCCTACCGAGGCCCGAACCGTCAAGAGGCGTCTGCCTGCGACCGGCGTCCCAATGAACACCACCACCGGCCGCGCCGCCCGATTCACCGCCTCCACGGTCAACGGGTCACGGAACACCCGGCCCACAGTGCGCTCGTCACGGCGAGCACCCCGTGAGCCCCGACGACCGGCCATGACAGACGGCCACCCACGTCGGCGCGTGCGAGCCCACCGTGCCCTGCCGTAAAAGCTGTGAAGGCTTTTGACAGCACCAAAAAAGGCGTCCACCCGCCGGTCAGGGGGCGAGCATGTCCACGGTGAGATTGGCCTCGGTGTTGGGGATGCCCAGGTCGGAGGCCCGTTTGTCGGCCATGGCCAGCAACCGCCGGATACGCCCCGCGATGGCGTCCTTGGTCAGCGGCGGGTCGGCGATCTGCCCCAGCTCCTCCAGCGACGCCTGCTTGTGCTCCACCCGCAGCCGCCCGGCCACCACCAAGTGCTCGGGCGCCTCGTCCCCGAGGATCTCCAGCGCCCGCTGCACCCGCGCCCCCGCCGCGACCGCGGCGCGGGCCGAACGACGCAGGTTGGCGTCGTCGAAGTTGGCCAGGCGGTTGGCGGTGGCCCGCACCTCGCGCCGCATCCGCCGCTCCTCCCAGGCCAGCACGCTGTCGTGCGCGCCGAGCCGGGTGAGCAGCGCGCTGATCGCGTCGCCGTCGCGCACGACGACCCGGTCGACGCCGCGCACCTCCCGCGCCTTGGCGTGGATCTTGAGCCGTCGCGCCGAGCCGACCAGGGCCAGCGCCGCCTCCGGGCCCGGGCAGGTGACCTCGAGCGACATCGACCGCCCCGGCTCGGTCAGCGACCCGTGTGCCAGGAACGCTCCGCGCCAGGCCGCCTCCGCGTCGCAGGCGGCCCCCGCCACCACCTGGCGGGGCAGGCCGCGCACCGGGCGGCCGTGGTTGTCGATCAGGCCCGTCTGACGGGCCAGCGCCTCGCCGTCACGGTAGACCCGTACGACGTAGCGCGAGCCCTTGCGCAGTCCGGCCGGCGCGAGCACCAGCACCTCCGCCTTGTGCCCGAACACCTCGCCGATGTCCTTGATCAGTCGCCGCGCGGTGGCGTTGGTGTCGAGCTCGGCCTCGATCACGATCCGGCCGCCCACCAGGTGCAGACCGCTGGCGAACCGCAGCAGCGTCGAAACCTCCGCCTTGCGGCAGCACGGCTTCAGCACCGGCAGGCGGCTCAGCTCGTCTTTCACCACACCTGTCATGGCCATACGTAAGTCCTCTCCCCCATTCAGACCGGCTCACGTCAGTCTCTCGCACCTTCGCGCCACGCCGACCAGGATCAACGCTTCTGGAGGAAAATCTCGTCCAGGACGGAGGCAAGACGTCGTGGGTCATGCTTGGGCGAGCCGTCGGCGGCGGCCACGTCCGCCATGACGAGCCGCGCGCCGAGCGCCGCGGCGGCCTTCTCCAGCGCGCCGGGATCGTCGACGATTCCCGTGTCGGCGAGTACGACGTCGATGGCCAGGTCCGGGGCGTGCTGCCGGAGCACCTCCAGGTGTTGCTGGGGGGAGAAATCGTCGGTCTCGCCCGGCTGGGGGGCGAGGTTGAGCGTGACGAGCCGCTTGGCCTTGGTCTCATGCAGGGCACGCGCCAGCTCGGGCACCTTGAGATGGGGCAACACGCTGGTGAACCACGACCCCGGCCCGAACACCACCCAGTCGGCGTCCAGCACCGCCGCGACGGCCTCGGGCCGCGCCGGCGGGTCCTCGGGCACCAGCGAGATCGCCTGCACCCGGCCGGGCGTCAGCGCGCACGCCACCTGCCCGCGCACGATCGAGATGACGCCGTCGAGCTCCACCTCGGCCACGATGTCGAGCGGCACCGAGGCCATCGGCAGCACCCGGCCGTGCGCGCCGAGCAGCCGCCCGACCCAGTCGAGTCCGGTCACGGGGTCGCCGAGCAGCTCCCACAGCGCCACGATCAGCAGGTTGCCGACGGCGTGCCCGTGCAGGTCGCCCTCGCTGCGGAAGCGGTGCTGCACGACCTCGCTCCAGGTGCTGCCCCACTCGTCGTCACCGCACAGCGCGGCCAGCGCCATCCGCAGGTCACCCGGCGGCAGCACACCGAGCTCACGCCGCAACCGCCCGCTGGACCCGCCGTCGTCGGCGACGGTCACCACGGCGGTCAGCCGGTCGGTGACGACTCGTAAGGCGGACAGAGAGGCGAACAACCCATGCCCGCCCCCCAACGCCACCACACCGGGCCCGATCCCCCCATCGGACAAGTGCGCCCCACCCCGACGCCCCTGCCCAACAGACAGACCCTCAGAACCGGCTTGCCCGCCGGTGGGCGGATCACCGTGACCTTCCCGCCCGGCAGGCGTACCGCCCGCTAGCGAGTGCGACGACGCCGACGCTGTGAAGTGCTCATCCGTCACTCCCGCCCCACATCCCGGTGACTCACCTGGACCTCCATCTCGCGGTCGCGCAATCGCGCGGCGAGCTGCTCAGCCATGGCCACGCTGCGGTGCTTGCCACCTGTGCACCCCACCGCGAGCGTCGCGTAGCTCTTGCCCTCGCGCGAGTATCCGGCGGCGATGACCCGCAGCACCTCCTCGTAGGAGTCGAGGAACTCCTTGGCCCCCGGTTGCCCGAGCACGTAGTCGCGGACCGGGGCGTCGAGCCCGTTCATCGGCCGCAGTTCGGGCACCCAGTGCGGGTTGGGCAGGAACCGGCAGTCGACCACGAGGTCGGCATCCACCGGCAGCCCATATTTGAACCCGAACGACACCACGTTGACCCGCAATCCCGGCCGATCCTCCCCACCGAAGTACGCGACGATCTTGTTACGTAGATCATGCACGTTGTGGGACGAGGTGTCGATCACGAGATCGGCGTTGGCGCGTACTTCGCGTAGAATCCCCCGCTCTCGGGTGATCCCGTCGACCAGCCGGCCCTCTCCCTGCAGCGGGTGCGGCCGGCGGACGTTCTCGAACCTGCGGACGAGCTCCTCGTCGCTGGCCTCCAGGAACACCACCCGCACCCGCACGCCCCGCGCCTCGAGCTCCTCGATGGCGGCGTTGAGGTCGGTGGTGAAGGCCAGGCTCCGCACGTCGACCACGGCGGCCACCTTGTCGGCGGCCAGCTTGACCTTGCCGGCCTCCTCCGCCATCGCGAACAGCAGCCCGGGCGGCAGGTTGTCGATGACGAACCAGCCGAGGTCCTCGAGCGCCTTGGCCGCGGTGCTCCGCCCCGCCCCGGACATGCCAGTGACGATGACGAACGCCCTCTCGCTGCTCGTCGTCTCGTCCTGCTGCCCGTCAGGCTGAGCCTCACCGGTGTTCATTTCAGTGCCCTCCCCGGGCCTCTGGCGAGATCAAGGTGACTCTCCCTTCAGCGTCGACACGATGACCTCGGCGATGGACGGACCGATGCCGGGGACCTCACAGATCTCCTCGGCTGTGGCCTCACGCAGTCTCTTGACGGAGCCGAAGTGCTTGAGCAACGCCTGCCTGCGCGCCGGACCGAGGCCGGGCACGTTGTCGAGCGCGCTCTCCTTCACCGTCTTCGACCTCTTGGATCGATGGTAGGTGATGGCGAACCTGTGTGCTTCGTCTCGCACGCGTTGCAGCAGGTAGAGACCTTCACTTGAACGAGGCATGATCACTGGCTGGTCATCGCCCGGCAGCCAGACCTCCTCCAGGCGCTTGGCCAGCCCGCACACCGCCACGTCGTCGATGCCGAGCTCGTCGAGCGCCCGCTGCGCCGCCGCGGCCTGCGGTCCGGCGCCGTCGACCACGACCAGGTTGGGCGGGTAGGCGAACTTGCGTGGTTTGCCCGTCTCAGGGTCGATCGGCCCGTGGCCGGAATCGTCGTCGGGGGCCAGCTCGCCGGTGGCGGAACGTTCCTCCAGATAGCGGCGGAACCGGCGGAGGATCACCTCGTGGATCGAGGCGACGTCGCCCTCCTTGGTCTTGACGGCGAAGCGCCGGTATTCGCTCTTGCGCGCCAGGCCGTCCTCGAACACCACCATCGACGCCACCACGTTCTCGCCTTGCAGGTGGGAGACGTCGTAGCACTCCACGCGCAGCGGCGCCTGGTCGAGATCGAGCGCGTCGGCGATCTCCTGCAGCGCCCTGCTGCGGGTGGTCAGGTCGCTGGCGCGGCGGATCTTGTGCTGCGCCAGCGACTCCTTGGCGTTGCGCTCGACGGTCTCCATCAGCGCCTTCTTGTCGCCGCGCTGCGGCACGCGCACCTCGACGCGGGCCCGCCGCTGCTCGGTCAGCAACTCGGCGACCGCTTCGCTGTCGGGCGGCAGCGCGGCGACGAGCACCTCGCGCGGCATCGCGTCGGGGCTGGCCTCGGCGTAGATCTGCAGCAGGAACTGCTCGACCAGGGCGCCGGGCGAGGTCTCCTCGACCTTGTCGACCACCCACCCGCGCTGCCCGCGGATGCGGCCGCCGCGCACGTAGAAGACCTGTATGGCGGCTTCGAGCGGATCCTCGGCGAGCGCGATGACGTCGGCGTCGGTGGCCTCGCCGAGCACGACGGCCTGCTTCTCCAGAGCCCGCTGCAACGCCTGGACGTCGTCACGGAGCCGGGCCGCCCGCTCGTATTCCTGCTCTCCGGCGGCCTCGCGCATCTCCTTCTCCAGCCGCCTGATGAAACGGCTGGTGTTGCCCGCCATGAAGTCGCAGAAGTCCTCGGCCAGCGCGCGGTGCTCCTCCGGGGTGACCCGGCCGACGCACGGCGCCGAGCACTTGTCGATGTAGCCGAGCAGGCACGGCCGGCCGATTTGTCCTGCCCGCTTGAACACCCCCGCGCTGCACGTGCGCACGGGGAACACCCGCAACAGCAGGTCAACCGTCTCCCGAATGGCCCAGGCGTGCGAGTAGGGCCCGAAATAGCGGGTGCCCTTGCGCTTGGCCCCGCGCATGACCTGAACCCGCGGGAAGTCCTCGCCCATGGTGACCGCGAGATAGGGATAGGACTTGTCGTCGCGGTATTTCACGTTGAAGCGCGGGTCGAACTCCTTGATCCAGGAGTATTCGAGCTGCAGCGCCTCGACCTCGGTGCCGACCACGGTCCAGTCGACGTCGGCGGCATTGTCGAGCATCGACCGGGTGCGCGGGTGCAGCGCGGCGAAATCGGCGAAGTACGAATTGAGCCGCTGGCGCAGGCTCTTGGCCTTGCCAACGTAGATCACCCGGCCGTGCGCGTCCCGGAATCGGTAGACCCCCGGTGACTCGGGGATGGACCCCGGCTTGGGCCGGAAGCTCAAGGTGTTGCCCGCTGATCTCGCCACGCCCAAAAGCCTAGTAGCCCGCACCGACAAGGTGACCCGCCGCACCTTCCCGGGCACGACGGGCCCTTCCCTGTTCAACGACCGAGCCCCACCGGCCACACCACTCCCAGCCGACCAGAGCACCGCGACAACGTCCGAAGGCCCAGCCCCGGCGCCTCAGGCCCAGCCCCAGCGCCCCACCTCAACCTATGTCCCAGGCTCAGAACTTAAGCTCAAGCCAGCGTGATCTGGTCGCCATCCACCTTGATCTGCTGCTCCGCCAGCGGCTCCTGGGCAGGCCCGTCCGTAACCGCCCCATCGGCGATGTTGAACTTGCTGCCGTGACACGGGCAGTTGATCGTCCCGTCCGCGACATCGGCGACCGTGCATCCCTGGTGGGTGCACACAGCCGTGAACGCCTTGAACTCACCGTCCGTCGGCTGCGTGACCACGATCTTCTGATCCTTGAAGACCGCGCCCCCGCCGACGGGGATGTCGGCGGTCTTGGCCAGCGCCGGCCCACCGGCCTGCGGCGCGCTGGACGCAGGCGCGCTCGACGCCGGACTCGATGCAGGGCTGGACGCGGGGGCGCTGCCGGCAGGCTGCGCGGTGTCGGTTCCGCTGCCGCAGGCCGAGATCGCCAGCGCCAGGCCACCCGCTCCCACGCTCGCGATCATCACTCGGCGGCTCTGAAGGTCATCTCCCATGCAGCTCACCCAACCGCACTCAGGTGAGAAATTCATGAGACACGGGCTAAGCAAACCTTCATGAAGTACGGGCTAGGCCAGCCGGATCTTGTCACCGTCCACGGTGATCTGCTTCTCCTCGAGCGGGTCGCTCGCGGGCCCGGCGGCCACGGATCCGTCAGCGATGTTGAACTTGCTGCCGTGGCAGGGGCAGTTGATGGTCCCGTTCGAGACGCTGGCGACCGTACATCCCTGGTGGGTGCAGATCGCGGTGAACGCCTTGAACTCGCCGTCCGTCGGCTGCGTGACCACGATCTTCTGTCCTTCGAAGACCTTCCCGCCGCCCGAGGGGATGTCCGCGGTGTCGGCCAGCGCCTTTTTCGCGGTCTTTTTCTTCTTCGGAGCGTCGGACGACGCCTCCTCCTCCGGGGCCGGAGACTCCACGCTCACCTCCGACGTCGGCGAGCCGTAGCTCGCACAGGCCGACAGAAGCGCCGCCAGTCCAGTGCCACCGGCTCCGAGCATCATCGCCCGACGCGTCGATTCAGTCATCGTTCGTCCTCCCAATGTGGTGCTTACTTCAGGTACGCCGGCGCTCTCGCGCCGGTTCAGCCTGCCCGCACCCAATCGGGAGTGACTACGCACAATTACCCATTGGCCTGGTCAGACGACTACGATTCCATCGCCTTCCGCCCTGACCTGAAACGAAGCCAGCGGAGCCGAGGCGGGCCCCTTGAGCGCCTTGCCGCTGTCGGCGGCGAACTCGCTGCCGTGGCAGGGGCAACGAAGGACGTTGTCCCTGGGGGTGCTGACCGTGCAGCCCTTGTGCGTGCAGGCCGCGCTGAACGCCTTGTAGACCCCTTGCGTGGGCTGCGTCACGATGACGTTCAGATCCTTGACCAGCTTGCCGCCGCCCACGGGCACGTCGGCCACCTTGGCGATGACCTTGCCCTTGATGTTCGGCTGGGCTTTGGCATCGCCTGTGCCGCATCCCGCCAGCGCCACCCCGCACACCGCGACCCCGGCCGCCGCCCCCAGGAGCTCGCGCCGCCCGTACGAGCCGTCGGCGGGCATGGCTCCGCCCCGCTCCGTAACCGTCATCGTGTTGCCGACCCTCCGCGTCGCCGCTGACCCCCTGCAGGCCAAGCCGTTACGGACCCCAACCCTATGGCCGCCACCCCTCGGTCCCGCGATCGGGTGAACCCCGCCCGACACCCCACCGAACCGGCGGCTCCGCCCCGCCACCAGCGGCCCACACCCGTCAGCACAGGACGTCACACCGGTCAGCGCCTGGTGCGCGGACGGTCAGCGGCCCACCGCAGCCTACGACCATGACTCCTACGACGACCCCGGCCTCCCTCACCCCTCCGGCCGCCTCCCCCGGCAAGCCCTCCCGAAGCCGAACCGGCCCGCGCTGGTGGCGTCGCCCATGGGTCGCACCCCTTGCGGTGGTGGCCGCCGTTTTCATCGCGTTCTCATTGCCGCCGTACCTGTCGATGGATCCGGCCCAGTCCCGGGTGCCCGCCCCCGACTTCTTCCCGCCGCACTTCGTGATGCTTTCCCTGCACGTCGTCTTCGGCTCGATCGCGATGATCACGTGCTGCCTGCAGATCTGGCCGTGGTTCCGCCGGCGCTGGCCGGGGGCGCACCGCATGATCGGCCGCGTGTACGTCTTCGGCGGCTGCCTCCCCAGCGGCCTGCTGGGGCTGGTGGTGGGTGTGGCCACCCCGTTCGGCCCGGTCACCATGGTCAGCAACGTCATGCTGGCGCTCCTCTGGCTGGGCTGCACGCTGGCGGGCTGGCGGATGGCCAGGCAGCGCAGGTTCGTCGATCACCGCCGCTGGATGGTGCGCAGCTTCGCCCTGACCATGTCCATCATCACCAACCGCCTCTGGGGCGTCGGGTTCACGATCATGCTGTCACCGCAGCTGGACACCACGTTCCACGGTGACGAGGCCCTGATGGCCGCCACGGTGTCGGCCCTGGGCGCCTGGCTGGGCTGGGTCCTGCCGCTGCTGCTGGCGGAGTGGTGGCTCGAACGCGGCGACGCCGCCAGGCGCCGCCTCCGCGCCGCCCGCTGACCTCAGCACCGAAACCCCACCCCGGAACCATGCACCGGCACCCGGCATCACCCGACGAAAGTTGCCCCCACGCCCGCCGGCGCGGGGGCACCGCCTCGGCGAATCTCAGAACGCCAGGATCTTCCGCAGGAACCGCCCCGTGTGGCTCCCCTCCACCAGCGCCACTTCCTCCGGTGTCCCGCTGGCGACGAGCGTCCCCCCACGGGACCCGCCCTCGGGTCCCATGTCGATGACCCAGTCGGCGGTCTTGATGACGTCGAGGTTGTGCTCGATGACGATCACCGTGTTCCCGCTGTCCACCAGCCGCCCGAGCACTCCCAGCAGCCGCCGGATGTCCTCGAAGTGCAGGCCGGTGGTGGGCTCGTCGAGCACGTAGATCGTCCGCCCGGTCTGCCGCCGCTGCAGCTCGGAGGCCAGCTTGACCCGCTGCGCCTCACCGCCCGACAACGTCGTGGCGGGCTGCCCGAGCCGCACGTAGCCCAGCCCCACGTCGTTGAGCGTCTGCAGGTGCCGCTTGATCGCCGGGATGGCCTCGAAGAAGTCCAGGGCCTCCTCGATCGGCATGTCGAGCACCTCGGCGATGGTCTTGCCCTTGTAGTGGACCTCCAGCGTCTCCCGGTTGTAGCGGGCCCCCTGGCAGACCTCGCAGGGGACGTAGACGTCCGGCAGGAAGTTCATCTCGATCTTGATGGTGCCGTCGCCGGCGCACGCCTCGCAGCGCCCGCCCTTGACGTTGAAGCTGAACCGCCCCGGCTGGTAGCCGCGCACCTTCGCCTCGGACGTGGCCGCGAACAGCTTGCGTACGTGGTCGAAGACCCCGGTATAAGTGGCCGGGTTGGAGCGCGGGGTCCGCCCGATGGGCGACTGATCGACATGAACGACCTTGTCCACCAGGTCCATGCCGTTGATCCGGGAGTGCCGCCCCGGCACCGTACGGGCCCCGTTGAGCTCCTTGGCCAGCGCGCTGTAGAGGATGTCGTTGACCAGCGTGGACTTCCCGGACCCCGACACCCCGGTGACGGCCGTGAACACGCCCAGCGGGAAGTCGATGTCGACCCCCTTGAGGTTGTGCTGCCGTGCCCCCTTGACCGTGATCTGCCGCTTCTTGTCGCGCTTGCGGCGTGTGGCCGGGATGGCGATGCTCTTGCGCCCGGACAGGTATTGCCCGGTCAGCGACTCCTCGCTGCCCAGCAGCTCCTGCACGGTGCCGGATACGACGACCTGGCCGCCGTGCTCACCGGCGCCCGGCCCGATGTCGACCACCCAGTCGGCGGCCGCGATGGTGTCCTCGTCGTGCTCGACCACGATCAGCGTGTTGCCCATGTCGCGCAGCCGGATCAGCGTGTCCAGCAGCCGCATGTTGTCGCGCTGGTGCAGGCCGATGGACGGCTCGTCCAGCACGTAGAGGACGCCGACCAGGCCGGAGCCGATCTGCGTGGCCAGCCTGATCCGCTGTGCCTCGCCGCCCGCCAGCGTCGCCGCCGCCCGGTCCATGCTCAGGTAGTCGAGGCCGACGTCGAGCAGGAACCCCAGGCGGGCGTTGATCTCCTTGACCACCCGCTCGGCGATATGCATGTCGCGGTCGGACAGCTTGAGGGCGGCCAGGAACTTCGCGCACTCGCCGATCGACATGCTCGAGACCTCGGCGATCGACTTGCCGGCGACGGTGACGGCCAGGGTGACCGGCTTGAGCCTGGCCCCCTTGCAGGCGGGGCAGGGGATCTCCCGCATGTAGCCCTCGAACCGCTCCCGCGCCGAGTCGCTCTCCGCCTCGGCGTGCCGGCGCTGCACCCACGGGATGACCCCGTCGAAGTTGGTGTAGTAGGAGCGCTGCCTGCCGAAGCGGTTGCTGTAGCGCACGTGCACCTGCTCGTTGTGGCCGTACAGCAGGGACTTCTGCGCCTTCTTCGGCAGCTTCTCCCACGACGTGTCGAGCGTGAACCCGACCGCGTGGCCGAGCGCCTCGATCAGCCGGACGAAGTATTCGCTGGTGTGGCCGCCCGACCAGGGGTGGAGCGCGCCCTCGCCGAGCGTGCGCTCGGGGTCGGGCACCACCAGGTCAGGGTCCACCTCCATCTTGGTGCCCAGACCGGTGCACTCGGGGCAGGCCCCGAACGGCGAGTTGAACGAGAACGAGCGCGGCTCCAGCTCCTCGAAGGACAGGTCGTCGTAGGGGCAGTAGAGGTGCTCGGAGTAGAAGCGCTCGCGGTTGGGGTCGTCCTCGGGCAGGTCAACGAACTCGAGCGTGATCGTGCCGCCGGAGAGCTGCAACGCGGTCTCGACCGAGTCGGTGAGCCGGCGTCGCGCCGACTCCTTGACCGACAGGCGGTCGACGATGACCTCGATGTCGTGCTTCTCGTACTTCTTCAGCGTCGGCGGGTCCTCCAGCCGCACGACCGTGCCGTCGACCCTGGCCCGGGCGAACCCCTTGGTCTGCAGCTCGCGGAACAACTCGGCGTATTCGCCCTTACGCCCTCGGATGACCGGCGCCAGCACCTGGAAGCGGGTGCCCTCCTCCAGGTCCATCACCCGGTCGACGATCTGCTGCGGCATCTGCCTGGCGATCGGCCGCGCGCACACCGGGCAGTGCGGCTTGCCGATGCGCGCCCACAGCAGTCGCAGGTAGTCGTAGACCTCGGTGATGGTGCCGACGGTCGAACGGGGGTTTTTGCTGGTGGCCTTCTGGTCGATCGACACGGCGGGCGACAAGCCCTCGATGAAGTCGACGTCCGGCTTGTCCATCTGCCCGAGGAACTGGCGCGCATAGGCCGACAACGACTCCACGTAGCGCCGCTGACCCTCAGCGAAGATCGTGTCGAAGGCCAGGCTCGACTTGCCGGAGCCGGACAGGCCGGTGAAAACGATCAGAGAGTCTCGCGGAAGGTCCAGCGAGACGTCCTTGAGGTTGTGTTCTCGTGCTCCACGCACGATCAAGCGGTCTGCCACGGCGATCCCGGAAGTCGAAAGGCGGATAGGTCCACGGGGGATGGTAGACGGGGGCTCCGACAATTTCGGCGGCCGGTCCCGACGGCCCCCGAAATCCGTCCCTCACAGATTACGGCCATCTGCCACCCAGGTAGGCGTCCTTCACGAGGGAACCATCTGGCCTGCGGCTTTATGCCCACCTCCCCCTGCAACCCACCAAATAGGGAAATATCCGTATATGAGCGTCCTACCCGTGCTGCAGGCCGAGCTCGCCTGCGCGACCAACCGACTCCTGGCCACGGCCGCGTCCCTGTCCGACGCCGACATCGCCGCGCCCTCCCGCCTGCCCGGATGGACGCGGGGCCACGTGCTCACCCACGTCGCCCAGAACGCCGACTCCCACGTCAACCTGCTGACCTGGGCCAGAACCGGCGTCAGAACCCCCCAGTACGCCTCCTACGCGGCCCGGGCCGCCGCCGTCGAGGCCACGGCCGGCCAACCGGCCGCCCGGCACCTGGCCGACCTGACGGACAGCGCCGCCCGCCTGGCCGCCGCCGTCCGCGACCTGCCCGAGCACGCCTGGTCGGCGCCGGTGGAGGGGCTCCGCCCGCCCGTACATCCGGCCTGGTACATCCTGGTACGCCGGCTACGCGAGGTCGGCCTGCACCACGTGGACCTCGACGCCGGCTACGGCCCCGCGGACTGGCCGGACCCGTTCGTCCGGCGCGAACTCCACGACTGCCGCGCCTGCTGGCAACACGCCCGCAGCACGGTCAGCGAGATCGTCCTCCAGCACCCCTCGGCCGGGATCGCCGCCCGGTGGCGCGATCTCGGAACGGGTCCCGCCGTCGCGGGCGCACCGGCCGACATGCTGGCATGGCTGACCGGTAGATCGCGGGGCGAGGGCGTTACCCTGGTCCCCATGGGACAGTCGTTCACGCCGGAGGCGGAGGCCAGAGCGCTTCCCGCGCCGCCGCCGTGGCTGACGATGCCCGCCCCGGCCGATCTGCCCACGACGCCTCCGAAGGACTATCCATGACCTACACAGGTGACGTCCAGGTCGGCGGCCCCGCCGACGTTCGCGAGCTGCCCGAGCTCACCATCAGCAAGCTCGCCGTGGGGCCGTACGACAACAACGCCTACCTGCTGCGCTCCACCGAGACCGGCGACGGCCTGCTCATCGACGCGGCGGCCGAGTCCGACCGCCTGCTCGCCCTGATAGCGGACGAGCCGGTCGGCTCGATCGTCACGACCCACCAGCACGGCGACCACTGGCAGGCGCTGACGCAGGTGGCGAAGGTCACCGGCGCCCAGGTGATCGCCCACCCGCTCGACGCGTCCGCCCTCCCGCTGCCGGTGGACCGCCTGGTGGAAGGCGGCGACACCGTCAACGTCGGCCCGGTCAGCCTGGAGGTCATCCACCTGCGCGGACACACGCCGGGCTCGATCGCCCTGCTCTACGACGGCGGAGAGGCGGGCCGGCACCTGTTCACGGGCGACTCGCTGTTCCCCGGCGGCGTCGGCAACACCTGGAAGGACCCGGAGCGCTTCACCCAGCTCTACAACGACGTGGTCCAGCGCATCTTCGACCGCCTGCCCGACGACACCTGGGTCTACCCGGGCCACGGCAAGGACACCACGCTGGGCGCCGAGCGCCCGTCCCTGCCGGAGTGGAAGGCGCGGGGCTGGTAAGACCCAGAAGACCGCCGCGGCCAGGACCCACGAAGATCCTGGCCGCCACCCACCCGAAACGCCGCGCACACTCTGCACCACCGCCCGCGCGAAATGCCGGGCGCACCGCATACAACCCTGCGCCACCCGCAACCGGGCACACACCGCCAGGACTCGCACACGATCGGTGGTCACTGACGGGCGGTCAGGACGTGCACGATCCGCTCGGCCGCGAGGGCGGGATCGTCGGCCAGGCCGACGAGCTCGCCCCACGACCATCGGTAGAACCACCCCTCGGAGAGAGGCACGCAGTCCACGGTCTCGGCCAGCATGACCGTGTCGGGATCACTGATCCGCAGGACGGGCGGATACGGCCGGAGCGTGGCCGTCAGCCCACGCCGCTCCAGCTCCGTAGCCAGTTTGCCGAGAAAGTACGTGCGCGTGTGCTCGCGCGGCGTCACCGACATGGCTCCATCAAAGCCGAAGTACGACGAAAAATCCCGTCAGTGGCCGATCCGCTCGGCTTCCCGACCCTGCTCACGCTTGTAGACCCGGCGCTGCTCACGCTTGTAGAAGAGCATCCGCAGCGGGATCGCCGCCACGAGCGCGATCTGCATCGACGCCCCGATCTTGATCGGCAGGTCACCGCCCTCGGGCCAGGCCACCCACACGGTCAGGAACGCCACGTTCACCATGATCCAGCCGAGCACGATCGCCAGGAGCTGGCCCTTCGGCTTGGGGTATTCGATCCGGCTGACCATCAGCCACGCCACGCCGAGCACCGCCAGCAGTGACCAGAAGCTCGGCTGGAACAGCAGCACGATGGAGATCACCGTCATGGCGCCCATCGGGATGGGCAACCCCATGAAGTCGCCGCTCTTGGTCTTGACGCAGGCGAACCTGGCCAGCCGTACGATGCCGCCGACCAGTATGGCCGCCGCCGCGGCGAGCACGGCCATGAACGGCACCTGTGAAGTGAAGCCGCCCCAGATCACGATCATGAACGCGGGCGCGAACCCGAAGCTGATCACATCGGCCAGGTTGTCCAGCTCGGCGCCCATCGCGGAGGCACGGAACCGCCGCGCCACCAGGCCGTCGAACAGGTCGCACGTCGCGCCGATGAGCAGCAGCACGATGGCGGTGGCGAAGTAGCTCGGAACGGGCGTGAAGCGACCGCCGTCGACCTGGAGCTGCTGGATGGCGGAGTAGGCCAGCACGCACACGGCGAGGAAGCCGCATACCGCGTTGCCCAGGGAGAGCGAGTCCGCGGCGGACAGCCGGAACGCCTTGCCCACAGGACCCCGAGGTCCTTCCTCATCCGCCTGCCAGCCGCTGGCGTCAGCCGCGGTCAATTCTGGTCACCCCCGCAACCGTCTTCTGTCCCACGGACACCGCGGGGGACAGACCTCCGGGAAGGTAGATGTCAACCCTCGAACCGAACCTGATGAGCCCGATCCGCTCGGCCTGCGCGACCTTGGCGCCTACGTTCACGTACGGCACGATCCTGCGCGCCACGGCGCCCGCGATCTGCACCATCTCAATGTCGCCGAGCGCGGTCTCGAAATGCCACACCACGCGTTCGTTCTGGTCGCTGTCCTTGTTGAAAGCCGGCAGGAACCCACCTGGCACATGCTGCACGGATGCGACATTTCCCGCAAGGGGGGCCCGGTTGACGTGCACGTTCAGCGGGCTCATGAAGATCGCCACCCTGGTGCGGCCGTCCGGCCACGGGTCGATGCTCTGCACGACGCCGTCGGCGGGCGACAGGATCCGGCCCGTGCCCGGGGAGCGGTCGGGGTCGCGGAAGAACCAGAGCATGCCACCGGTGAGAGCGCTCAGCGGCACCGCCGCAAGCGCCCATCGCCGGTCCTTGCGCGTCAGCAGCGCGGTGGCGGCCGCCGCGGCCGCCGTCGGGATAAGCCACGGGGAGACCCCGCGCGCGAGCCTCAGGCGGCTCGGCTTAGCAGAATCGTCTGACACGTACAACCTTTGATGGTGACTGGACTGGGCGCTTTGCCGTGATGTTACAGAACTAACAACTATTACACGGCAGATCCACACACGCAAAGCGCCTCGAAGTCCCTTTCGCTAAACCTGCTCCGGGTGCGGCTCCTCGCCCTTGCGCGCGGTGGTACGGGCCTTGATCAAGCTCGCCACGGTGGTGATGACCATGGTGGCACCGATGACCGAGAGCGACACCCAGATGGGAATTTCGGGCGCCCAGGAGACATGGCTGGCGTGCAACGCCTCCAATACCAGCTTAACCCCGATGAATCCGAGGATGAACGCCAAACCGTAGCTGATGTAGACGAGGCGCTGCAGAAGTCCGCCCAGCAAGAAGTAGAGCTGACGTAGCCCCATCAGGGCGAACGCGTTCGCGGTGAAGACGATGAAGGGGTCCTTGGTGAGCCCGAAGATCGCGGGAATCGAGTCGAGCGCGAACAGCAGGTCGGTGCTCCCGATCGCCACCATGACGATCAGCATCGGCGTGACCATGCGCCTGCCGTCGATCTTCACGGTGACCTTGGAGCCGACGAAGCTGTCAGTGGTGGGGAAGGCCCGGCGCACCCACTTGAGCACGATGTTCTCGGGGACTTCTTCTTCCGTGCCCTTGAGGTGGTCGCGGACGATGTTGATCGCGGTGTAGACCAGGAACGCGCCGAAGACGTAGAACAACCAGCTGAACCGCTCGAGCGCCGCCGCCCCGAGGGCGATGAAGATGCCCCGCATGACCAGCGCGAGCAGAATGCCGACGAGCAGGACCTTGTGCTGATAGGCCCGTGGCACCGCGAACCTGCTCATGATGAGCAGGAAGACGAACAGGTTGTCAACGCTGAGACTGTATTCGGTGATGTAGCCGGCGAAGAACTCCCCGGCCTTCTCCACTCCGAACGTGGCCCACATGACCACCCCGAAGATCACAGCGAGAGCGACGTAGAACGTCACCCAGAAACCGGCCTGCCGCATGGAGAACTCCCGGGCTTCACCCCGGTCGACGATCCACAAGTCAATGGCAAGGACGACCAGCAGGCCACCGATCACGGCGATCCAGGCCCACGCGGGTACGCTCATTCAACCCCTCCGGCATGCACGAAAATACTGCCGGAGGTCTCTCCCGCCCGCGCGCCTTGCCTGCGGACCGACAGCCCCGGGGGCCCCGTGGAGTGGGGCTGCACCGTGATGACGAGGCTGTCGCGAAGGGATACTCCCCTCCTCCTAACCAACGCAGTATATGAGAACGCTCAGGGGCCACCTACTCATCCCGTGGATCTTCACGGGGGTAGGCGGCCAGCGCACTCTCCACGACGTCGTCGTCGCCAGGCATCTCCCGCCCCCGCCGCGCAGCCGCCGCCGCGAGCGTTTCCGCAGCTCCCGGCGTCACGAGCAACTCCCGTACGGCTCCGCGCAGCCCTTCCACGTCCCCGTACCGGACGAGGATCCCGGCATCTCCCAAGATTTCCGGAATTCCCCCTACTTCAGTGGCAATAGCCGGCGTCCCGGCCATGAGCGCCTCGCGCAGCGTCAGCGGCTGCCCCTCCCACCGGCTCGGCATCACCAGGGCCTGCGCCGCCCCCAGCAGGTCAGGTATGTCGTCCCGGTTGCCCAGCAGCCGTACGGGCAGCCCCTCGGCGGCGATCCTGGCCTGCAACGCGCCCCGCAGCGGCCCTTCCCCCGCGACCACGAACAACGGCTCCGCGTGCCCCTCCCACGGCCCGGCCGCGACATCGAGCAGGGTCTCCAACCCCTTCTGCTGCGCGAGCCGCGCGATGGTCAGCAGCAGGGGCCGCTCCCCGGCGGCCAACTCGTCCCTCACCTCCTGGGGAGTGCGCTTGGCCGGGGGCAGCACGGGCGCACCCACCACGGCGGCCGTCACCTCCCTGGCGCCCAGCGCGAGCATGCGCTCTCCGAGATCGGGCGACACCACCAGCACGTGATCGGCCCCCCGCGCCACGATCCGCTCCAGCACCCCGTAGACGACCCCCACGAACCCCCCGGCCGTCAGCGCATTATGCAACGTCACCACCAGCACCCGCCCCCCGCCGACCCGCGACCCCCCGCCCGCCGCCCCCACAGCACCCCTCATCCCCAGCACCGCCCGCACAGCACCCCACATCCGCAGCGCCGCCTGCACGACACCTTTCATCCCCAGCGCCGCCGACACCCCGCCCGCCCTCCCGAGCGCCGCCAGCGCCCCGGCCCGCAGCCCGTGCGCGTGGACCACATCGGCACCGCGAGTCAGCCGCCGGATGGCAAGCATGGCCCGCAGGTCCCGACCGGGATGCGGCCGGTCCGAGACGGCCACCGCCACGAACCGGGCTCCCGCGCCGACGAAGCCGAACTGCTCCTCAACGCTCTCCGGCCCGGCCACGAGCACCTGATGCCCCCGCCGCACCAGCCCCTCCACCAACGTCCGCACATGCCGCCCCGTCCCACCGGACGTGGTCCCCAACACGAAGGCCACCCGCACAACCGACTCCTTCCTCCACACCCACCCGACCCGACCACCACAGCCAGGCCACACCCACGCCCCGCCACCACAAGCGGCAGCCCAAACCAAGGCCACACCCACCGGCCCGGCCACCACAGGCAGCGGCACAAACCCGCCGAAGCAACCCGCCCCAGCCACTACAGAGGCAGCGCCAACCAGGCCACAGTCAACCGCCTCGGCCACCCCAGTGGGCGGCGGCGCAAACCACGGCTACACCCACCGCCCTGTCCGCCACAGGCAGCGGCGCAAGCCAGGCCGCAGCCACTCGACCTCGCCACCGCAGGCGGCGCCGCAAACCAGGACCACCCCCACTCAACCTCGCCACCACAGCCAGCAGCGCAACCAAGGCCACACCCACAGCCCGGCCACCACGAGCAGCGGCACAAACCCGCCGCAGCCACCCGCCCCGACCACCACAGCGGCGGCGCAACCCGGGACCACACCCACTCAACGTCGCCACCACAGGCGGCGGCGCAACCAGCCAACACCACTGCACCGCGCAACCGCCCTCGGCGCACGCGGCTCACCCAGGTCCGCCCCGCCGCAGCAACCCAGCCACCGCACCGGCGTCCTCCCGATCCACCAGCGCCACGACCACGGCCCCCACCACCAACGCCACCACGGCGGCCACCACAGTGGCCACCACGTTGGGCCAGATGCCGGTGAACCCCAGCCACCCCACCACCCCGGCCCCAGCCAGGTATCCCAGCACCCCTCCACCCGCCGCGGCACCCACGGCCCGAAGGAGCCCCGCCACAGCCCCGCTCCCCCGCGCCCGCACCACGGACGCGAGCAGCATGCCCCCGCCCACGCTCATGCCCACGCTGGTCCCCAACGCCAGTCCCCCGACCTTCCACCCGTCGGGCAGCACCAGCACGAACACGGCCTGCGCGACCATCACCACGACCCATCCCACCACGGTCCCGGTGGCCGCCTGCCTGCCCCGACCCGCCGCGTAGAGCACCCGGCTCAGATGCGCGATGAGCCCGTAACCCACCAGCCCCGGCGCGAACAGCGCGATGGCCGCCGCCAGCTCCTGCGCCGGCACCTCGCTCTTCAGCCCGAGGAACACCACCGCGCCCGGCCCCGACGCGGCGGCCAGCACCCCGGCTGCCAACCCAGACACCAGCACCACGGCCCGCGTCGTGCGCGCCGTGAGCGCCGAGAACGCCGGCGGGTCGTCCGCCTGCGCCGACAGCCGGGGGAACGCGCTGGTCGCGATGGGTACGGCCAGCACCGCGTAGGGCACCAGGTAGATCGCCCACGCGTAGTTGTAGACGGTGATGGCCCCGTTGCCGATGTGGTTGTTGGACAGCACCAGCACTTCGATCATGGCGGCCTGCTGCGCCAGGAGCGCCGCCATCCCGGCCACGGCGAGCCGGCGCACCTGCCCGGCCACTCCCTCGGGGAACCGCAAGGTGGGGCGCCAGCGCAACCCGAGCCGGGACGTCGGCCCGATCACGGCCAGCACCAGGGACAACACTCCCAGGCTGGTGCCCACCGACAGCGCCAGCTCGGCCGGCCCCGGCACCGTGGCGGGATCGTGCACCCCGCCGCTGAGCGGCACGAACAGCAGGTAGGCCACGATGACCACGATGCTGGACACCAAGGGCGCGACCGCCGGCCCGGCGAAGCGCTTGTGCGCCTGCAGTACGCCGTAGAGCACGACGGCGACGCCGTAAAGGGGGATCTGCGGGGCGAAGACGACCAGCATGCGGGCGGCGACCGCCGTCACCGCGGCGGCGTCGGGACACCGGTCGATGGCCGTGCCGAAGAACAGCCCGATGACCGGCCCGGCGAACAGCGCGGTGAGCACGGCCAGCGGCACCAGGATGACGACCACCCAGGTCAGCAGCGCCGAGCTGATCCGCCCCGCCCGCTCGTCCGGCACGTCGGCGTCCCCGGCCGCCGACCGCCCGGCCAGCACGGGAACCACCATCCCCGCCAGGGCCCCGCCGACCACCACCTCGAACACGATGTTGGGCAGCTGGTTGGCCGTCATGTAGGCCGTGGACAGGCAGTTGGTGCCGACCGTCTGGGCGAAGGCGTACTGCTTGGCGAAGCCGGCGATGCGCGCCAGCACGGTGATCGCCCCGATGAGCATGGCGCCGGCGGCGACACCCCTCGTCGTCACGACCCCCACCCGACCTCCCCGGCAACGCACCCGACCACGCTTACGCAGACATCCTGGCAGGCAGCACCGACAGTCGCGACCGAGGCGTCGGACGCAAACGCCTGCCAGATGACGGCACGAGTCGACCAGGCGCGGAACGAAAACGCCTGCCTGGCCACGGCACTGGTCGACCAGGCGCGGAACGAAAACGCCTGCCTGGCCACGGCACTGGTCGACCAGGCGTGGGACGGAAACGCCTGCCAGGCGACGGCACTAGTCGACCGGGCGGCGGCCGAGCATGTCGAGGCGATTGAGCACCGGGTTGCCGGCGATGACCTTGGTGAAGCTGACCTTCTCCGCGGCGGCCGTCAGCGCCACGACGGTGCCCAGCACGGCGTAGCGGCCGGGGCGGCCCAGCTGGGTGACGGCGGCGAGCCCGAGCAGCGCGCCGAGGGCGTTGGCGCCGGCGTCGCCGAGCATGGCGCGCTCCCCGAGATCCTCGGGCAGCAGGGCCGCCGCGGCCCCCAGCGGTACGGCGGCCAGCGCGGCCGCGGCCGGCGACCCCCGGAAGATCGACGCGGCCAGCAGCGGCCCGCCGGTGAGCAGGCCCACCTTGATGGCACGGCCGGGACGCAGGTCGAAGAGGTTGGCGAGGTTGGCGGCCCCGGCGATGGTGGCCCCGTTGACCAACGTGTCGGCCGGCCCCCGGGAGACGAGCGCGGCGGTGACGAGCCCGGTCGCGCCGATCCCGAGGATCTTCACCGCGCCGCTGGTGACCTCGCCACGGGTGAGCGCGGTCAGGTGCCCCTTGAAGCCCTTGGCCGAGGTGGTGCCGTATAGGTCGTCGTACGCGCCGAGCGCGCCGGTGCCGGCGCCCGCGACCAGGGT
Source organism: Nonomuraea jiangxiensis (assembly GCF_900099965.1). Classification (GTDB taxonomy): domain Bacteria; phylum Actinomycetota; class Actinomycetes; order Streptosporangiales; family Streptosporangiaceae; genus Nonomuraea; species Nonomuraea jiangxiensis. The sequence goes on from NZ_FNDJ01000021.1 coordinate 175,608, forward strand.
GGCCAGGCGCAACCGGCCGGGCAGGCCGGGCGTGAGCGCGGCGGCGGCCCCGGCGCCGGCCACGAACGCGGGCCCTTCCAGCAGCGTGATGGGCTCTCCGCGGTGGTTCTTGCGGGTCCAGCGGCCGCTCAGTTCGGCGGGCCGGTTGCGGGTGAACGCGGCGTAGGCGGCACGGGCGGCCGCGGCGCCGATCGCGGCACCGGCGAGGGCGTAGAGCAGGCCTCGGGCAGGCATGTCAGCTCCCTGACTGGGTGGTGGGGGACGGGGTGGCGGTCGTCACCGCGGGAGCGATCAGAGAGGCTCCCTTGCCGATGCCGTACTGGCCGGCCCGCCCGTCGAGTTGTTCCCGCAGAGCGTAGACGGTGGCGACGCGGCCCATGGGCATATCGAGCGTATCGACGGTGGAGACCCGCTTGGAGATGTCTCCGTCGTCGCGCACGACGCTGATCACGTCGCCGGGAGAGGCGGTCAGGGGAACGGCGCCCGCGAGCACCGTGCCCTTGCTGCCGATGTCGAAGCCGTCGGCCAGCGAGGCGAGCGCGCCCGCCTGGGTCTCGGCGGTCTCACCGTCGTAGGGCCGCTCCGGCGCGATCATCACGGCGAGGGTGGACCGCTTGGCGGGCTCCCCCTCGGTGCTCAGCAGGCCGCCGGTCTCGAAGGCGCCGGTGACGTCGGCGGTGGTGGCGTTGGGCGTGCCCGCCTGAGCCTGGTCGTTGGTGACGTAGGTGGCCGCGAGCAGCGTGGCGGCCCTGTCCCAGGCGGTGGAGGTGACAGGGAACATCATGTTGGCCGGTTTGAGCTGGCTGACCAGGCCGTCGACGACGCCCGTGCCCTTGGGGTCGAGGAACTTGTCGGTGAACGTGACGCGCCCGGCGATCTCCGCGCCCGCCTCGGTGAGCGTCTGCTGCGCCGCCTCGCGGACGGTGCTGCTGGCGCCTGGGGCCTCGACCAGCAGGACGCGCTGCCCGGTCAGCGCGTTGGCCACCATCTCCGGCGTGGAGGCCGTGACGAACGCGTCGTTGCCCGCCTCCCTGCCGCGCAGGGTGTCGAGCTCGGACCGCAGGTCGTTGTTGGCGTTGGTCAGCTCGTCGCTGGTCCGTCTGGCCAGCTCGATGGCGGGCTCCTGGAGCAGTGTGGTGCCGAGGACGATGCCCACCGCCAGCGCCAGGAAGATGGCGACGATGGATACGAGGTGATAGCGGAAATCGATCACGAGAAGAGTCCGACCAACCAGAAGATGAACGCATTCCAGACGTCTTGCAGGCCGTTGAGCCAGGTGCGGCCGATGTCCGAGGAGATCAGCGCGACACCCATCGTGATCAGCGCGGTGATCACGAGCAACAGGAGCTGCGGCGTGGAGATGCGACTGCGGTAGAGCCTGCTCACACCCTTGGCATCGACGAGCTTGCTGCCGATGATCAACCGGGTGAGGAAGGTGCTGGCCATGCCGGAGCGGCCCTTGTCGAGGAACTCCTCCAGCGTGCCGTGGGTGCCGACGGCGACGATCAGCTCGGCGCCCTTGTCGTCGGCGAGGATCATCGCGATGTCCTCGCTGGTGCCGGTGGCCGGGAAGATCACCGCTTCGCGGCCGAGCTGGTGCACCCGCTCCAGCCCGGGCGCCCTGCCGTCGCGGTAGGCGTGTACGACGAGCTCGGCGCCGCAGGTCAGAGCCTTGGTGGAGACCGAGTCGAAGTCACCCACGATCACGTCGGGCAGATAGCCCGCCTCCAGCAGAGCGTCGGCCCCGCCATCGACGCCGATGAGGACGGGACGGTATTCGCGAATGTAGGGGCGCAGGGTGGCGATGTCTTCCTTGTAGTGATATCCCCGCACCACGATGAGGGCGTGCCGGCCCTCCATGGAAGTGCGGATCTCCGGCACCCCGACGCCGTCGATGAGCAGCCGTCCCTCACCACGTACGTATTCCATGGTGTTGACGGCGAAGGCCTCGATCTGGACGGCGAGCCCGGCGCGGGCCTCGGCCATGGCCGCCTCGACGGCCTCGGCGGTCTGCGGGTCGCCCTTGCCGACGATGTCGTCGTCGAGATAGACGATCCCGTCGTTGACCCGGACGACGTCGCCGTCCTTGACCCGCTCGAACAGCTCCTGGCTGGCGTTGTCGACGAACGGCACACCGGCGTCCAGCAGAATCTGTGGTCCCAGATTGGGATAGCGCCCGCTGATGCCGCAGGCCACGTTGACCACGGCCGCCGCTCCGCACGCGACAAGTGCCTCCGCGCTCACCCGGTCTACGTCAACGTGGTCGATGATCGCTATCTCACCCGGCTGGAGACGTTTGGTCAGCCTCTTCGTGCGCCGGTCGATTCTCGCCACTGCCGTTACACCGGGAAGGTCACCGACCTTCCGTCCGCGGAGGCCCGGCATCCTGCTTCCCGGAACCTTCATCAAGACCATCCTGCCAGAGCGAAACAGCGCAAGGGCCACGCATGACGCGGCGTGTCCGCTATGTCACTCAGGATCACCTGTCCGCGGCGGCCAGCCCGAGCAGTTCTTCCGCGTGGGCGCGGCCCAGCTCGGAGTCCTCCAGCCCGGCCAGCATGCGGGAGAGCTCGCGTACACGTCCCTCGTGGTTGAGGGTGACGACGCCGCTGCGCACCACGCTGCCGTCGCTCGCCTTCTCGACCACCAGATGCTGGTCGGCGAACGCCGCGACCTGCGGCAGGTGGGTGACCACGATCACCTGCGCGGTGCGGGCCAGCCGGGCGAGCCGGCGCCCGATCTCGACCGCCGCCTTACCGCCGACACCCGCGTCCACCTCGTCGAAGACGAAGGTCGGCACCGGATCCGCGCCGGCGAACACCACCTCGATCGCGAGCATCACCCGGCTCAGCTCGCCGCCGGAGGCCCCCTTGTTGAGCGGCAGCGGCGGCGCGGCGGGATGCGCGGCCATGCGCAATTCCACCTCGTCGACGCCCTCCGGGCCGAACTCCGCGCTGCGGGTGAGCTGCACCACGACCCGGGCGTGCGGCATGGCCAGGGCCGTCAGCTCCTCGGTCACGGCCTGACCGAACCGCTCTGCGGCGGCCTCGCGCACCGCGGTGAGCTTGCCGGCCAGCTCGGTGAGCCGGACGGTCAGCTCCTCGTGCTCGCGGGTCAGCTCTTCGATGCGTTCGTCGTCGCCTTCGAGCTCGGACAGGCGGGCCGCGGCCTGCTGCGCCCAGGCCAGCACACCGGCGCTGTCTTCCGCGTATTTCCTGATCAGCCCGGACAGCACCGAGCGACGCTCCTGCACCACGCCCAGCCGGGCGGGGTCGGCCTCGATCGACTCGGCGTAGGCCGCCAGGTCCGTGGCCACGTCGGAGATCAGATAGCCGGCCTCGGCCAGCCGGTCGGCCACCCCGGCGAGCTGCGGGTCGAAGTCGCGCACGGTCTCCACGGCCGCCCGCGCCTCGCCGAGCAGGGAGATCACGTCGTGCGGGCTGCCGGCCGCCTCCATCGGGTCGCCGAGCAGCGCCGTGTGCGCGCTGGTCGCGGCGCTGCGCAGGGCGTCGGCGTGCGAGAGCCGCTCCTCCTCCTCGCGCAGCTCGGCGTCCTCGCCGGCCTTGGGGTCGACCTTCTCGATCTCCTCCAGCCCGAAGCGCAGATGGTCGGCCTCCTGCGAGCGCTCCCTGGCCTTGGTGGTCAGCTCGTCGAGCAACGCGCCGACCTGCTTGTGCCGCTTGTACGCCTGTGAGTATGCCCGCAGCGGTTTGACCAGGTCGTTGCCGGCATATCTGTCGAGCGCCGCGCGCTGCCTGGCCGGCTGCAGCAGCCGCTGCTGGTCCATCTGCCCGTGCACCGCCACCAGGTCGTCGGCCAGGTAGGTCAGGGTGCCGACGGGCACCGTGCGCCCGCCGAGCCAGGCCCTGGACCTGCCCTCGGCCGAGACCGTACGCGAGATGATCAGCTCGCCGTCCTCGATCTCGCCGCCGATGTCCTCGACCTGCTGGGAGACGCGCCCGCCCGGCTCGATGACCAGCGTGCCCTCGACGGCCGCCCGGTCGGCCCCCGGCCTGACGCGCGAGGGATCGGCCCGGCCGCCGAACAGCAATCCGAGCCCGGTGACGACCATCGTCTTGCCCGCTCCGGTCTCGCCGGTGACCACGTTGAAGCCCGGCGAAAGCTCGAGGACGGCCTCGTCGATGACGCCGAGCCCCTGGATGCGGACCTCCTCGACCCTTGGTCGCACTGCCCACTCCCGTTCACTGCCGTGTCCTATGGTCACACGGATCGTTTTCCGAACACCTGCGCCCAGGTGATCCTACGCGTTCTCCCCTCCATTGACTCAGGGTCGCACCCTTCCGCGCCACCCCTGCACGGGAAGCTCGAACTTGGCCACCAGCCGATCCGTGAAGGGCGCTCCCGTGCTCTCCACGCCGTGCAGGCGCGCCAGGCGTACCGGCTCGGCGCCCCTGCGAACCTCGACCCGGGAGCCCGAGGGCAGCTCGAAGCGGCGGCGGCCGTCGCACCACAGGACACCACCCGGCGTGTCGGGCAGGATCTCCACGGCCAGCGTGGAGCGCGGCGAGACCACCATCGGCCGGGCGAACAGCGCGTGCGCGCTGATGGGCACCATGAGCAGCGCCTCGACCTCCGGCCACACGACGGGGCCGCCGGCGGAGAACGCATAGGCGGTCGAACCCGTCGGGGTGGCGCAGATCACGCCGTCGCACCCCCACCGGGACAGCGGCCGGCCGTCGATCTCGGCGACCACCTCCAGCATGCGCTCCTGCTTCTCCACGGTGACCTCGTTGAGCGCCCACGTGTCGGCGAGCACCCGCCCGTTCTGCCGGGCGAGAACATCGATCGTCATGCGCTCCTCGACGTCGTAGCGGCCCGCGACGATGCTGTCGACCGCCGCCGCCAGGTCGGCGACCTCGGCCTCGGCCAGGAACCCGACGTGCCCGAGGTTGACCGCCAGCAGCGGCGTGCCCGCGGGCTTGGCCAGCTCGGCGGCCCGCAGCAGTGACCCGTCGCCGCCGAGCACCAGCATGACCTCGGCGTCCTTGGCCGCGCCCGGGTCGCCGGGCACCGCGTCGGCGCCGGCGCAGCCGATCTCGCCGGCCTCGGTTTCCAGCACCCTGACGTTGATGCCGGCATCGACCAGCCGGTTGATCACCAGGCGGGCGCTCTCGACGGCGGCGTCACGCCCGGTGTGTACGGCGACCAGAACGGTCCGGTTCATTGCGGCCCTTCCGCGACGGCACGCTGGATCTCGGCTTCGAGGTCGGCGACCGGGGGCTCGCCCTCTCCCTTGCCCAGCCAGAGTAGATATTCCACATTTCCCGACGGTCCAGGCAGCGGGCTGGCGGTCACCCCGCGTACGGCCAGGCCCAGCTCCCGCGCCTTGGCGGCGGCCGCGCCCACGGACCGTGCGCGCAGCTCGGGGTCGCGCACCACGCCGCCCGCGCCCACGAGCTCCTTGCCCACCTCGAACTGCGGTTTCACGAGCAGCACGAAGTCGGCTCTGGCCGCGGCGACCGCGGCCAGGGCGGGCAGCACGAGCCGCAGCGAGATGAACGACAGATCGCCCACCACCAGCGTGGGCGGCTCGCCGACCATGTCCGGCGTGAGGTCGCGTACGTTGACGCGTTCCATGACCGTCACGCGCTCGTCGGTGCGCAGCGACCAGGCGAGCTGGCCGTAGCCGACGTCCACGGCGAGCACGTGGGCGGCGCCGCGGCGCAGCAGCACGTCGGTGAACCCGCCGGTGGAGGCGCCGGCGTCGAGGCAGCGCCGGCCCGCCACGGTCAGCCGCTCGAACGTGTCGAGCGCGCCGAGCAGTTTGTGCGCTCCGCGCGAAACGTAGTCGGGCCCGTCGCCGTCGGCGACGACGATGGCGGCGGCGGTGTCGACCTGGGTGGCGGACTTGTGCGCCCGCTGGCCCCCGACGGTGACCCGGCCGGCGTCGATGAGCTGGGCGGCCTGCTCCCGCGACCGGGCCAGTCCGCGCCGCACCAACTCGCTGTCGAGGCGTATCCTGCGGCTCACGGGCGTCCCACGGCCTGCGCGGGGGGCTGCCCCGGACCCTCCGGGGTCCGTCCGGGCACGGGTGGCCCGGGCCTTGGCGGCCCAGGCATGGCAGGACCGGGCTTGGGGTGTCCGGGCGTGGGGTGTCCGGGTGTGGCGTTTTCGAGCGGGGTCTGTTCGAGTGCGGCTTCGAGCCCCGAGAACGCCTCGTCGAAAACCGCCACGTGCTCGGCCACGGGCAGCTCGCCCAGTCGGCCGAGACCGGCCACGATGGCATCGACCCCCTCGTCGCCGGTCCCCTCCGGCAGCTCACTCATGACTCGACCGTAACCCCTCCGGAGAGCACCCGGGACCTTGGCAGGCGTGTTACGCGTTGAAGGTCATACGGGGGTGCTACTGATGTGGAACGCTACCGTCCGCAAAGAGAAAGAAAGGATGCGCATCATGGCAAGCGTCGAGGAGTGCCGGGCGGCACTGGTCAAGCTCGTCGCCCAGTTCGACGAGGTCGGCGAGGAGGACCGGGCCAAGCACGTGGTGGAGCGCACGGTCAGCTGCCGGGTTCCCGACCTCGACGTGACCTTCTACGGCCGGCTGCACCATGGGGGGCTCGACCCGTTCACGGAGCTGCCGCCGCCGGACGGGAAGGCGGCCGACGTCAAGCTCACGATCGCGAGCGACGATCTGGTCGCGCTGGTCGACGGCAAGCTTGAGCTGGCGCGGGCACTGCTCGGAGGACGAGTGAAGATCGACGCGAGCTTCGGCGACCTGCTGCGACTGCGCAAACTGATCTGAACCACCGTTGACCCGTTAATCGCCACGCCATTTAATGAGTTCGTTAACTATTAAGCGATAGGCGAACAATGGGTCTGATCATCGACACCACGGCTCTCAGCCGTACCTACGGCGACCGGCTCGCCGTGAACGGCCTGGCCCTGGCGGTCCGGGCCGGTGAGGTCTTCGGCCTGCTCGGCCCCAATGGGGCAGGCAAGACGACCACCATCAGGATGCTGTCCACGCTGCTGCCGCCGAGCGGGGGCAGCGCGCGGGTGTGCGGGTTCGACGTGGTGCGGGCGGCCGGAGAGGTACGCCGGCACATCGGATACGTCACCCAGCAGGTCTCGACCATGGGCTCCTACATGCTGACCGGCCGGGAGAAGGCCGAGATCGAGGCCGCCCTCTACCACGTACGAAACGGGGCCTGAAGGCCAGGGTCGGCGAGATGCTGGAGCGGGTGGGGCTGTCGGAGAGCGCCGACCGGCTCGTACAGGAATACTCGGGCGGCATGCGGAAGCGCGCCTCGACCTGGCGTGCGGGCTGCTGCACCGGCCCGAGTTGCTGATCCTCGACGAGCCGACCCTGGGCCTGGACGTACGCTCGCGCCACCACATGTGGGAGCACATCCGCTCGCTCTGCGTCGAGGGAATGACCGTGCTGCTGGCCACCAATTACATGGACGAGGCCGACCGTCTGTGCGACCGGCTGACCATCGTCGACCACGGGCGGCAGGTCGCCGGCGGGACCCCCGCGGAGCTCAAGGCGGCGCTCGGCGCGTCCTCGCTCGACGAGGTGTTCCTCCAGCACACCGGGCACGCGCTGCGAGAGGAGGAGATCGCGTGATGTGGTCCCAGGAGGTGCCGGCGCTGTCCCGGCGCTGGCTGCTCATAGTGCTGCGGGAGCGCCTGAACCTGCTGTTCAGTGTGCTCCAGCCGGCCGTGTGGCTGGTGTTCTTCGCCGGGGCGCTGGGCGGCGCGGTCGACACCCGGGTCGTCGGTACGGACGACTACATCGCCTTCGCGGTGCCCGGCATCATCGCCTTCACCGTGGTCGGCAACGGGGTGACGGCTGCGATGCCACTGCTGTTCGACAAGGAGAGCGGCTACCTCGACAAGCCGCTCAGCATGCCGATCAGGCGCAGCTCGGTGATCGTGTCCCGGTTCGTCTTCCAGGTGGGCATGAACTCGGCGCAGGTCCTGGTGATCCTGCTGGTGGCCCACCTCCTGGGCGTACGCCCCGCCGCGGGCCCGCTCGGGGTGCCGACCATCCTGGTGGTGTCCGCGCTGCTGACGCTGGCACTCACGGCCGCCGGGATGGCGCTGGCGTGCGCGGTGCCCTCACACGGCACGTTCTTCGCGATCATCGGGTTCGTGTCGCACACAAGGCCCCACCGACCCCAACAGTCCGATCACCTGAAATATGGCCGTTCAACCACCCCAGCGAGACGCAAGCCAACACCGAAATACCACCATCACAGCGAGCCCCGAACTCAACCAGGCATCCAGACGCGAACCCGCCACCCCAGCGGGCCGCGAACCCCCGAGCACGGTAGTCGCCACCAACGCCCTACCCCCAGGCCCATCCGGCCCCACATTCCGGCACTGCTAATCCCAAACCGCTATCCCACACGGTCGAGCACCGGCTTGACGGCGTCCTCCTCCAACTGCCCCTCTCCGGCCGCCGCCCAGGCGGCGTCGCAGGCGGCCCGCAAGCCGTCGATCCGGCTGCCGTCCCCCTCCAACCGCAGCACCCCGTCCGTCCACCGGGCCTGCCACCCCCCGCAGGCGCCGTCCCGCACCTCGGGATAGTCCTGCAGCAGCGCGCCCAGGTCCTCCCCGACATACGTGGGCCGGTGCCGAGGATCGGCCGTCAGCACATCTACCGGCGTGGCCACCCCCGTCAACACCAGCAGGCTCTCCACCCCCGCGTTGGAGGCCCCTTCAATGTCGGTGTCCAGCCGATCCCCCACGACCAGCGGCCGCCGAGCCCCGGTACGGATCATCGACTCCCGGTGCAACGGCGGATCAGGCTTACCCGCATAAACCGGCTCAACCCCGGTAGCCGTGGCGATCACCCGGACCATCGCCCCGTTCCCCGGTACGATCCCCCGCTGCATGGGCATCGTGGTGTCCGCGTTGGACGCCACGAACAACGCCCCCTGCCGCACCGCCAGCGCCCCTTCCGCCAGCAGCCCGTACGACAGCCCCGGAGCGATCCCCTGTACCACCGCGACAGGCGACTCGGCGGCCGTCGTGACCGGCCGAAGCCCTCGATCCCGCATCGCCAGCCGCAGCCCGGACCCGCCGACGACCAGCACGTTCGAACCAGGCGGCACCCGCTCCGCGAGCAGCCGGGCCGCCGCCTGCGCCGAGGTCACCACATCGGCGACGGTGGCGGGCGCCCCGAGCTCACGCAGGTGAGCGGCGATCGCGGCGGGCGTCCGGGAGGAGTTGTTGGTCACGTACGCCAGCCGCACCCCGTGCCGCTGAGCCGCCTCCAAAGCCTCCGGTGCCCCCGGCACGGCACGGCTGCCCAGATAGACCACGCCGTCGAGGTCGAGCAGCAGGGTGTCATACCCGTCGATCAGCACAGCGCCTCTTCCCGTTCGACTCCTACGCCGCGTGAGACTTTAACGTCGCCCTCGTATCTCACTTACAGCAGGGATCCCATGTCACCATATTTCCCTCATCCCCAAGAGCGCGCCGACCTGTCCCGCCCCATACAACCCCACCGACCACGCAACGACAGCCGAGCCCACCTTGAGCCGGCACGCGCACAGCCCCTACGCACCAACGCGAAGCCGCCCACCAAGCACGAATAGCTGAGCGAAGCGTCCAGCCCAAGCCGGGTGAAGCGTCGAAGGCACCGCCCTCACCGCAAACGCCACCAGCCACAACGCCTGACCACCACCCCTACACACACCCTCCCCTCCACCACCCTGAATGCCCAACACAACCTTTCGCCTTCGACTCCCCCGGCCCATCCCTTGACCAGCACCCCCACGCCCACTCGGCACTGCGTCCGCCCAATGCCCTCTACACGTTTCTTGGACGTTCGATGAGATGTTCGCATCAGAAGCGCGCGCAGCCCGCACACCAGAGCAACGAGATACAAACGCATGGCCCACCAGCGGGTCAGATCAGACTTCCACACCAACCCGCCGATCCATCCCAGAAGAACCGAGCCCAGTGCGGACCCCGCGAGCCACATCCACCCCGCCGGAAAACATGACCACAACAAACAAAACCAATAGCGGGCGTCCTGCGCCTACATTTCCCGGCGAGCCCGCAACGTAGCACGAACACTCTTCAACGCCGACACATAATGCCGCTCGTCCGGCCGCATGGCCACCGCGATCGCCAACGGCTCCTGCGCCCCCTCCACATCCCCAGTACGCCACAACGACAACCCCAGCCCGAAGTAGGCATAATCCTCAGCGGGATTGGCATCCACGATCTGCCGGAAACTGGCCGCCGCCTCGGCGTACTGCCGGGAATTGAACTGTGCCCGAGCCAACGCCTCCAGAATGCTGCGTGACTCGGGCTCTGCCGCGGCGGCCCGCTCAAGCAATGCGGCGGCAGCCGCAGGACTGCCCTCCTTCAGCAACCTCACCCCACGCTGATACCAGTCGTAAACGCCACCCCTCGGAGCACCCGAGGACTCATCATGAGCGTTTGCATCTTGATCCATGCGTGCGGACTCCTTCATCGCTGAATGACGGACCCGTCCCACCCACCTGCGGCATCGGTCGCACCTGCAACCACCCGGGGCGGTTTCCAGTGGGGGCAAGCATTTGTGGGAGCATGCCCGGTATGGGGACTCCTGAACTGCCGGTACCGGACGGCCTGGTGCTCCAGCCCTTCCGAGGCGTACGTTTCGCTGTCGAAGATCCCGCCAAGGTGACCTCCCCACCATACGACCTGATCTCCGACGCTGGTGTGGACGCCCTCCTGGACTCTCATCCGAACAACGTCGTCCGCCTCATCCTTCCCTGCGCCCCCCGCACGCAACCGGCCACTTCCACTCCCCAGGCCCCTTCAGGCACCACCGCCACCGCCCGGCCCACTCCCCAGACCCCTTCAGGCACCACCGCCACCGCCCGGCCCACTCCCCAGACGACCGTCGAGCCGCACCCGAGCGCCCCCGCCCTGGCACCCACGCCACCGGAGCTCACCCCTCCTCCACCAGCCGAACCCCCGACACCCATCGAGGGCCGATATGCGGAGGCCAGAGACACCCTGCGGGCATGGCTGGACTCGGGCGTGCTGGTCGCGGACGACGTGCCGGCGCTCTACGTGTACGAGCAGAGCGGACCGAACATGCTGCAACGAGGCTTGATCGGCGACGTGGCCCTGGCCGACCCGGCGCAGCACATCATCCTGCCCCACGAGGACGTCGTGCCCGGCCCCATCGCCGACCGGCTCGCCCTCATGAGCACCACCCAGGCCAACCTGGAGCCCATCTTCCTCCTCTACAACGGCGAGAACGGCACCACCACGAGCCTGGTGGACGACGTGGCCATGAAGCGACAGCCCCTCGTGTCCGCCCATACGGAAGACGGCCTCACCCACCGCCTATGGGCGATCACGGACGCGACGGAGATCGCCGCCATAAACGCCGACCTCCACCCCCGCCAAGCACTGATCGCCGACGGCCACCACAGGTACGCCACATACCGCGTCCTCCAACGCCAAGAACACGCCACCCACCACAAGACCCCCCAACCCCCATCAACACCAGAATTTCCCCCCACCACCGCATCCGCAGACCAGCCCCAAGCCCACCCGGCCGCGACCCAAAAGCCCCAGCCACCCCTAACAGCACACCCCGAACACCCTGGCCGAACACAGCCGGGCCAATCAGGCCCGACTCCCATCGCGCAGCCCGGCCAGGCCCACCCGACTTTCGGGGGGACGGAGCCCGAGACACCAGCGCCCGAGGGACTGGTGCCTGAGACCCTGAAGCCCGAGACACCAGAGCTCACAACCCAAGAGCCCCAAGCCCCGAAGCCCGAAACACCGGAGCCCGCAACCCAAGGGCCCAAGACACCAGAGCCCACGACGGGGCCGTGGGACTTCGGATTGGCCCTGCTCGTCGACTCCTCCGCATATCCACCCAACTTGCAGGCCATCCACCGCGTGATCCCCGGCCTGCCCCTGGCTGAGGCAGTCGCCAAAGCCAGGAACTCATGGCGTGTGCACGACTACGACAACCTGGCTCAGGGCTTGGCAGCGTTGGAAGCAGCCACGAACCCCTCCTTCCTGCTCGCCGGCGCAACCGGAACACACCTGCTCACCGACCCCGACCCGGTCCAACTCGCCCGTGCCATGCCGACCGACCACTCCGATCGGTGGAACTCCCTGAACACCTCCGTTCTCGCGGAGTTCGTCCTCCCCGTGGTGTGGGGCATGCGCGACGACGAGCAGAGCGTACGCATCGTCCACCACGACACGGACGCGGCGCTGAGCCTGGCCATCCGCACCGGCGGCACCGCTGTGATCCTCCAGCCGCTGGCAGTCGACGATGTCCTGGCCGTCGCCGCGAGCGGCGAACGTGTCCCCCGCAAGTCCACCTCCTTCGGCCCCAAGCCAAGGACCGGCCTGGTCCTGCGCACATTCGCCATCGACTAACCCACCACCCCACAAGCCCGCCCAGCCCCGGCGTGCCACGTCCGGCGCGCCATGCCCGGCACGCCACGTCCGGCACGCCACGTCCGGCACGCCACGTCCGGCACGCCATGCCCGTCGCAACATGCCGGGCGCCATGCCACAGCCCCACCAGCACCCAGCCACGCCAAGGCCGCCGGAATGTATGTCCGCCAGCGGTCAACCGCGTCCGACGAGGATCCGGCCCACGGAGCCAGCTGCACGGTCCCCGCAGGCAGCCATCCAGTTCTCGCAGCCAGCCGCCCGCACGGTTCGGGCAGGCAGCCAACACCAGCAGCAACCCACGTCCGGCGCCGTCCCCCATGAGGTGATCACACACGCCCCGTGGCGGCTGAAGGAGCCGACTGACGTGCCCGTCACCCGGGTCGCGGACTGCGGCATGTTATGAGCTGCTGCTGTACGCCCTGGCGGAAGGCTGTACGCCCTGGCGGGGGGCGCTGGCGGAGGCCGGACTGCGCGGCTGCGGTCCGTCCTGATTTGCGGCGCGGCTCCTCACGAGGAGGACCGGTGGGACGCCCATCTGCCGGCCTCCGGCCCGCGGACCTTAGCCGACCGTGCGGCCGCTCGTGATGGCTGTCACCAGCGCCCAACCCATGATCGGAGCCCGCGCGGTCCGAGCCTGCGCCCCCCACGGGGGGGACACCGACACCACCCACAAGCCCCAGGACAATGCCCGTGAACCTGGGTACAGCCCCCCCGCGAACCAAAGGACACTCGGCAACCCAGACGTTGCCGACGTACCCACGGCAACGTCTCCCGCGCTGGCCGTGTGAGTTGGCCGCGGGGCGGTACAACCCTCCAATCCACGGACACCAGCCGCAAAAACCCGGGTACAGCCTCCCGAACCAGGGGGCGCCACCCCGCAAACCGGGGACAGCCCCCGCCAACCAAGGAGCAGCGCCCGCGGACTCAGGCGCGCCCCCGCGAACCCAGGCGCGAGATCACCTGTTCCCGCAGTTAGTCGCACCATGAGCAGCGCGCATTCGCCCGTTCCCGGCCATCGGCCCAATCGGCCATCGGCCGGATGGCTCGCTGGAGGTGGGATGGGTCAGCTGGCGGGTGCCAGGTACTGGACCTGGGGTGGGATCAGAGTGGTGAGGGGATCGGCAGGGAGTGGGTTGAGTTGTGGAGGGTTGGCTTCGGCCGAGGGTTTGGGGTTGGCTTCGGGTGAAGGCTTGGGGACGTCGGCGTCCACTGGTTGGGCGGTGCTGACTTCCACCTCGTATCTCCAGATCTTGGCCGTTGGCGGGCCGAAGACCCGGCAGCGGAAGGACCCCGTCACCTCGATGTAGTCGCGGGGCTTGAGATTGCGGAGCACGGCGGCCGTCTCCGGGTTGAAGGTGACGCACGGGATGCTGTCCGTCAGCGCCGCTCCTCGTCTGTGTCGGCGGCGGCGGACGATGATGCGCCATTTCGTCACGGTGTCGCCGTTGGGCAGCGGGCGCTCCTCGACCGCCGCTGACAGCCGCCCCACCAGCACGACCTCGTTTCGGTCCACTGTCGTCCTCCTATCGGTGCTCTGGTGGGGATCACTCTCTACGATGAAGGGGCGGCCGGATCGGCTGGAATGCCGTTCTGGGGACAACGGATGAACGGTCGGGAGTGCCTGTGGAGAACATCACCGCCCTGGGCGGCGACGTCTACGAAATCGACACCAAGATGGCCGGATTCACCGGCATCACGGCTGGTTATCTGATTTTGGGTGATCGACCGTGCCTGGTGGAGACCGGTACCTCGACTTCCGCGCCTGTGGTGAGAGACGCACTCGCCTCGCTCGGCGTGGGACCTGATGATCTGGCTACCGTCGTGGTGACCCATATTCATCTGGATCACGCCGGTGGGGTGGGGGACATCGCCGGCTTCTTCCCGTCCGCGCAGATCGTGGTGCACGAGAAGGGTGCCCGTCATCTGGCCGATCCGTCCCGGCTTATGGCCAGCGCGCGAATGGTGTGGGGTGACCGGCTCGACACGCTCTTCGGCGAACTGTCACCGACCGACGCGCAACGCATCGTCGCCCTCGGCGACACGGGGGCCATCGACCTGGGCAACGGACGTACGCTGAGCAGCCACTACTCCCCCGGACACGCGAAGCATCACGTGGGCCTCGTCGATTCCGCCACCGGCGACCTGTACGTCGGCGACGCGGCCGGCGTCTACCTGCCCGAGACTGGGGATCTGCGCCCTGCGACGCCCCCGCCGGACTTCGACCTGCAGACGGCGCTGAACTCGATCGCGCTGTTTGAGGCGCTTGGGCCGCAACGGTTGTTGTTCAGCCACTATGGGCCGGTTGATGCCGTAAAGGAGACCCTTGAGCGGTCCGCTGAGGAGCTTCGCATCTGGGTGGACCTGACCCGGCAGGCTCACTCGGAGGGCATGGATCTCGACCACGCTGTCGCCATGGTCAGGGATCGTACGAAGGATCGTTACAGTGCGCTGAAGTCCGATGACGCCACGGCCGAGCAGTTCGAGCTGTTGAGCGGTGCCCCGTCGAACGTCGCGGGGATTCTCCACTGGCTCAACCGCGTCTCGCCCTGACGGCCCGTCCGCACTCACCTCTGGCCGCAAAACGGACGCCCCGCCGTACTGCAGAACAACAGCAGCAGTACGGCGGGGCGTCAGCGTCACCGATCGTCAGTCGTCAACCTTCAGTCGTCGGTCTTCGGCTTGTTCTTGGTGGCTTCCTCGGGCTCGTCCAACCGAAGTCGGGCTCGATGAACGCCGGATTGATGCTCACGGCCTCGGGATGCTCCGCCGAAGCCTTCCGCTGGTCACCGGGTGCCTCCTGGCGGCCGGCAGGCGCCTCCGAGAATCCGACTGCGGCGGCGTCAGGAGCCTGCGACGTATCGGCACTGGCCTGGGTACGGGTGTGGTCATCCGCCTCAGCGTCAACGACGGTATCGTCCTCAAGTTCGGCGTCCGCCTCCGCGTCAGCGTCCCCTTCTCCGTCGTCGTCCCCGTCGTCCTCGGCCTCGCCATCATCGACGGCCTCGGTCTCCGCCTCGACGTCAGCGTGCGCATCGGTGTCAGCGTCGGCCGGGTTTCCGCCCTGCTCCGGCTGCTCCTCGTCCCCAAGGTTCTCGGCGTCGGTCGCGTTCGTCACATCGTCCGCGGCGTCAGCGTCCTGCTCGGTATCGGCGTCCTCGTCGAGCTCCCCGACCTCGGACACCGCATCGTCCTCAAGGTCGAAATCTTCCTCGACGTCCTCGATGACCGCGCCGGTGAGCTCAGCGTAGCGTTCGGCGGCGTCCGTCTCGCCATCCTCGTCGAACGCCATCGCCCTACCGAACCAGTCCGTGGCCGCCTCCTGATGCCCGGCATCGGCCAATGCGTCCGCGTATGCGAACGCCAGCCGCGCCGACCAGGGCTTGGGCTGCGGGTCACGCAGTTCGGGCAGGCGCTGCAGGGTGATCACGGCGGCGTCGTGCTGACCCAGGTCGCGGCGGGCGCCGGACTCGACGATGGTCAGCTCGATGCGTCCGGCTCGGTCGAGGCGTTCGGCCTCTGGCGAACGTACGAGGTCGATGGCCCGCTCCGGACGGCCGAGCCCGCGTTCACAGTCGGCCATGACCGGCAGGTACGCCTCCGAACCCGTCATCCTCCTGGCCGCCCGCAGGTCGCTCAGCGCCTCCGAGAAATGCCCGGCACGATAGGCGACGATGCCCGCGGCCTCGCGTACGACACCGATGCGTGCCGCGAACCTGCGCGCCACCTTCGTGTGCTCATGCGCCCGGTCGGCGTCGTCGTCCTCAAGCGCGCGCTCGGCGGCCACCAGGTGCCGGCCCACGAGGTCGGCGAGATCGCCGGGGAGGGAACGCAGCTCCTCAAGGACTTCCTTGTCGAGTTCCTCGGCGGTGATGTCGGGTGCGACCTCCGGCAGCTTCTCGCGCGGAGCAGCCTCAGCCTCCCGGTCGGACCTGCCGTACCGGGCCCGGGTCCCCGCAGCGGAGTCCCCATCCCGGTCATCCCGCGAGAACGGCCGGGCATCGCGCTGACCGCCCTCACGCCGATCACCGTAGCCGCCCTCGCGTCGAGGGCCACGGTCATCCCGATCCCGGAACGGGCGACGCTCGCCCCCCTCAGAACGCGGACCCCGATCATCCCGGAACCCACCCTCACGACGCGGACCCCGGTCACCGAAGCCGCCGCCCTCACGCCGGGCACCATAACCACCCTCGCGCCGGGGACCACGATCACCGTAGCCACCCTCACGCCGAGGACCCCGGTCATCCCGATCCCGGAACGGGCGACGCTCGCCCCCCTCAGGACGCGGACCCCGATCTCCATAGCCGCCTTCACGACGCGGACCCCGATCACCGAACCCGCCGCCCTCACGCCGAGGACCACGGTCTCCGTAGCCGCCTTCACGCCGCGGACCACGATCACCGTAGCCGCCCTCGCGTCGAGGACCACGGTCATCCCGATCCCGGAACGGGCGGCGCTCGCCCCCCTCAGAACGAGGACCCCGATCATCCCGGCCCCCCTCAGAACGAGGACCCCGATCATCCCGGAACCCACCCTCACGACGCGGACCCCGATCAGCCTGGTATCCGCCTTCGCGACGCGGACCCCGGTCACCATAACCGCCCTCACGCCGGGGACCACGATCACCGTAGCCACCCTCACGCCGAGGACCACGGTCATCCCGATCCCGGAACGGACGACGCTCGCCCCCCTCAGAACGAGGACCCCGATCATCCCGGTCTCGATAGGTAGGCCGATCGTCGCTGCGGGGCCCACGATCATCACCCTCACGCCGAGGGCCGCGGTTATCCCGGTATCCGCCGTCCTCACGGCGCGGGCCCCGATCAGCCTGGTATCCGCCTTCGCGGCGCGGGCCCCGGTCACCGTAGCGGCCCTGGCGCTGATCGCCGTACCCGCCTTCACGCCGGGGAGCGCGATCATCCCGATCGCGGTACGGGCGGCGCTCGCCACCCTCTTGGCGGGAACCTTGATCGTCGCGGCTCCGATAGCCGTCGTCCCGCCGCGCCCCTCTGTCGCCCTGGTTGTAGGACCGCGACCTGTCGTCGGAACGGAAGGGACGGTCACCACCGGAGTCTCGCCCGCGAGGGTTGTATCCGCCGCTCCTGCCGCCTCCGCTGGAGCGCCTGTCTCCATAGTCGCCGCGACCGCGCTGTCCGCCGTCCGATCCGTTATCTCTGTTCACTTCTGGTCCATTTCGTTGGCTCACCCAGCGGACTCACAACGACGGTCCACCGAGGCTGGTCGCCGCCCGCCCGGGTCTTACGCGACGAAGGCCACCCGTGGGTGGCCCGGTCTCTCCAGCCTAGCAAGCCATGGAACGTCCCCGAGCCTGCAAGCAAGCCGAATATTGATTGGCCCGAAAACACCCGATCAGCAAGACTTCCCACCATGTCACTACGCTTCCACGAAATCGCCGAGGCCGGCCACCGCATACTCAACCCCTTCACGGACGACAAGCTCGACCTGCTCGGAAAGATCTGCCGCATCGCTCCGGATTCCCGCCACCTGGACCTGGCCTGCGGAAAGGGCGAACTCCTTTCCCGATGGGCCGCCGATTACGGCACCGAGGGCGTGGGCGTGGACATCAGCAAAGTCTTTCTGACCGCCGCCAGAACCCGCGCGGAAGAGCTCGGTGTGGCCGACCGGCTCGATTTCGTAGAAGCAGACGCGGCCGCCTACAAAGACACTCCGGAGTCGTACGACATTGTGTCCTGCATCGGCGCCACCTGGATCGGCAACGGCCTCCAGGGCACGCTGTCGCTGATGCGCCGGCATCTGAGGCCGAACGGCATCGCCCTGGTCGGCGAGTGCTACTGGACGTCTCCGCCGCCGGCCGAGGCCCTGGACGCCCTCGGCATAAAGGAAGCCACCTTCACGTCGTTGTCCGGCACGGCGGACCGCGCCGAGGAGTCCGGCTTCGATCTCCTGGAAATGGTCCTGGCCAACCAGGACAGCTGGGACCGGTACGTCGCCAGCCAGTGGTGGACGATCAGCGACTGGCTCCGCGCCAATCCGGACGATCCCGATGCCCCGGCTATGCGCGACTTCCTCTCCCGCGCCCGCCGCTCACATCTCGAGTACGGCCGCCAGTACCTGGGCTGGGGCGTCTTCGTCCTCCGCCCCCAGAGCACAGGGTGAAACGAGAAAAGCCCCTGACCATCCGGTCAGGGGCCTTTCTATAAAGATTGTCCGGCGGCGACCTACTCTCCCACACCCTCCCGAGTGCAGTACCATCGGCGCAGAGAAGCTTAACTTCCGGGTTCGGAATGTAACCGGGTGTTTCCTTCCCGCCATAACCGCCGTAACCCTCCGAAACAGCCTGTTTGCTGTCTCAGAATTGCCTAGTGGACGCGAGCAAAAACTTGAAAGTCTGCTTTGTGGTCAAGTCCTCGGCCTATTAGTACCGGTCAGCTCCACACGTTACCGCGCTTCCACCTCCGGCCTATCAACCCGATCATCTACCGGGAGCCTTACCCCATCACTGGGAGGGAGACCTCATCTCAAGGCGAGCTTCC
>NZ_FNDJ01000017.1 GCF_900099965.1 Nonomuraea jiangxiensis
GGGGGCGGCGGGGGTGGCGGGTTGAGCCGGTGCGGGGGGCTGGGGTCGGCTTGCCGGTGGGTCGTGGGGTCGGAGTCGTGCGGGTTGTGGACCAGTGGGCGGGGCGGGTGAGGGGGGCGGGCAGGCGGGTGGCGGCGTCGCCCTTGGCGGAGTGCACCTGGGGCTGGGTCAGGAAGATGGCGCCGGTGAGGTCGGCGCCCGACAGGTCGGCGCCCCTGAGGTCGGCCCCGATCAGGTCCGCCTGCCGCAGGTCCGCCCCGCGCAGATCGGCCCCGATCAGGTAAGCCCCCCGCAGGTCGGCCGCCCGCAGGTCCGCGCCTCGCAGCCGGGCGCCGATCAGGTCCGCGCCCCGGCGCTCCCGGCCCCGGTGTCCGGCCCGCGCCAGCTCGCTTGTACGCACCAGCAGGTCCCTGATCCCGTCCCGGTGCGCGGCGACGTCCAGCTTCTCCAGCTCGTCGGCGCTCTGCCGGGTGAGGCGCTCGGTCTCGCCGAAGGCGTGCCGCAACTCGGCGTGGATCGGCGCGGCGGGCTCCAGCGTCAGCGCCTGCGCCAGATACCACAGCAGCTCGTGCAGCTGCCGTACGACCGGGAACACCGCGAACATCTGCCCGGCCGTCCCCGGCTCCTCCCGCCAGCTCCGGCCGCCGAACGTGACCTGCGAGACCTTCTGCCCCGCCCCGAAGCAGTCGTAGACCGTGCACCCCGGGTAGCCGCGCTGCCTGAGCTGCTCGTGGATGGAGCAGCCGAAGTCGTCGCCCAGGTGCCGGCATGGCTGCCCGGCGTCCTTGTCGGCGGCGAAGTCGGCCGACGCCGAGAACGGCAGCGCGACGCAGCACAGTCCGAAGCAGCTCTCGCAGTCGGCCAGCAGGCCGAGCTCACGCGGGTGGGTTCCGGGCAACGTGCTGGTCTCCTCGCGGGGTGGTTGACCGTACAAGGGTACTCAAGGATGAACGTACGGCGTCGTCGTGGTCAGCGCCTCGAACCCCAGCCGCAGCAGGATGGGACGGCTCTGGCTGGAGGCGTCCACTTGGAGGAAGTCGTACCCGCGGGCGGCGGCCTCGCGGGCGCGGTAGGCGATCAGCGCGCGGTAGACGCCGCGCCCGCGCCACTCCGGCACGGTGCCGCCGCCCCACAGGCCGGCGAACCGGGTGCCCGGGTGCAGCTCCAGGCGGGCGGCGCTGATCGGTGTGCCCCCCGCCATGGCGAGTACGGCGTACAGCTCCCCCGCGCCGAGCAGGTCCAGGAGCCGGGCCCGGACCTGGTCGCGGGCGGTGCCGAAGACGCGTTCGTGCACGGCGGCGGCCAGTTCCACGCCGTCCCGGTCGGTCACCGGCACCAGGTCGACTCCCGGCGGCACCTCGAACGCCCAGCGGCCGGCGTCGGCCGTCTCGCCGACCATGACGGTCTCGGCCGGTTCGGCGGTGAATCCGGCGGCCAGGAGGCGGCGGTCGAGGTCGGCGGGACGGTCGTGGCCGTACAGCTTCCATTCGAAGGAGCGCTTCAGTGCGCCGAAGTAGCGGACCTGCTCGGCGATGGCCGCGTCCGCGCGGCGGGCGTCGAGGTCCGACCAGATGACGCCGTTCCAGGCGTGTTCCGGGCCGACCTGGCGGACCACGTCACCCGCCCGCTCGACCCGCGTCTCCGGTCCGTCGGGACGGGCCTGCCTGCGCAGCTCCCGGTCGAACGCCGCCAGCACCTTCTCGTGGTTCATCGCGCTCAGCTCCCGAAACGCCGTTGGCGGGCGGCGAAGCTGCGCAGGGCCCGCAGGAAGTCGATCTCGCGGAACGCCGGCCAGTAGGCCTCGCAGAAGTACAGCTCGGAGTAGGCCGACTGCCACAGCAGGAAGTTCGACATGCGCTGCTCGCCGCTGGTCCGGATCACCAGGTCGGGGTCGGGCAGGCCGGCCGTGTACAGGTGGCGGGCCACGTCGTCCACGGTCAGCGTCGAGGCCAGCTCCCGCATCGACTCGCCGGCCTCGGCCCGCTCGTACAGCAGCTCGCGCAGGGCGTCGATCACCTCCTGGCGGCCTCCGTACCCGATGGCCAGGGTCAGGTGGAAGCCGGTCGCGCAGGTGCGGGTGGCCTCGACGGCGCTCTTGAGCGCGCGGGCCGTGCTGTCGGGCAGTACGTCGAGCATGCCCGCCACGTGCACCCGCCATCGCGCGTCGGGCTGGTCGAGCCGGTCGGCGACCATCTGTTCGATCACCCGCAGCAGGAAGGCCACCTCCTCGTCGTTGCGCCGCTGCAGATTCTCTGTCGAGCACAGGAACACGGTCAGGTGCTCGATGCCCAGCACCTCGCACCACGACATCACGTCCGCGATGTGGTCGGCGCCATATTTGTGGCCCATGCTCGGGTTGGCCAGGCCCATCTGCCTGGCCCAGCGCCGGTTGCCGTCAGTGATCAGGCCGACGTGGCGGGGCAGCGGGCCGGCCATGACCTGACGGCGCAGGCGCCGGCCGTACAGGGCGTGCAAGAGGTCAGTCGTCCACATGCCTCCAAGGATGGCGTCTCCGCCGAGCCGGAATCTGATCTTTCCTGATTTCCGGTGCCCAGATGCCCGAGCTTGTGGGGTTTCAGTCCTCCGGTGGCCAGCCATCGCCCCACTCGGTGTCCCTGGCCCGGCGGTACAGCTCGCCCTGCCGTTTGGAGACGAGCACGTCGCGCAGCCCGTCCTCGCCGGTGCACAGGCGCAGGGACACCAGGCCCTTGCGCTTGGCCGGGTGGCGCAGGACGCGGGCGGCGGCCCGGGGCGCCGGCGTCGCCGTGGCGGCCACGTAGGAGAACTTCTCGTCCTCGAAGCCGAGCGTGCCCAGCTTGACCCGGCGGTGCAGGGCGCTCCTGGGCAGCCTGACGGAGAAGTGGCACCAGTCGCGTCCCGGCAGGATCGGGCAGGGGCCGTCGTGCGGGCAGGGGGCGGCGATGTGCATGCCGTACTCGGCCAGGGCCTGCCTGGCCTGGGCGATGGTGGCGTAGCCGGTGGGCGTGCCGGGCTCGATGACGATCACCATGGTGGCATCGGCGGCCAGCCAGCGCACGACGTCCTGGCGGTCGCGTTCGGGCAGCTCGCCCAGGGCGTACGACATGGTGACCAGGTCGGCGGCGGGCCGGTCGAGGCCGGGGTGCACGGACGCCTGGCGCCAGGTCGCGCCGCTCAGCGCGGGCGAGCTGCGGGCCAGGCGTTTGCCGAGGTCGATGATGTGCGGATCGTGTTCGATGACGG
Organism: Nonomuraea jiangxiensis; assembly: GCF_900099965.1. Classification (GTDB taxonomy): domain Bacteria; phylum Actinomycetota; class Actinomycetes; order Streptosporangiales; family Streptosporangiaceae; genus Nonomuraea; species Nonomuraea jiangxiensis. The sequence continues at coordinate 3,223 of NZ_FNDJ01000017.1, forward strand.
TGACCTTGGTCAGGGACGGCCAGGTCGCGCCCGCCGCCCACAGGGCGGCCCCGGTGCCGCCGCCGACGTCGAGGTGGCTCGCCGGGGCGAAGCCGGGCGCCGCCGCCGCGGCCCTGCCCATGGCGGTGACGGCCGCGGCGTAGGTGGCGGGCATGCGGTACGCGGCGTAGGCGGCGATGTCGGCCTGGGAGTGCAGGTGGGTCCGGCCTGTCTCGGTGCGGTAGCTCTCGGTCAGCCGCGCGACCACCGCGGCCAGGTCGTGCGGGGCGTAGCGGGCCAGCGCCCGGTCCAGGGCGGTTCTGAGGTCATCGGGAAGCATGGATGGTTCACCTGGGGTGTGCGAGTGAGTGTAAGAGGGGTTCACAGGGCGCGGGCCGGAGCCGGCGGTCACCAGGCGACCGCGGCGACGGCGGCCGTCACGACGGCGGCCGGCCGGTACGGGTCGATGATCGCCACCGCCCGGACCGGCACGCCGCCCGGTAAGCAGCCGAGGACCGCGTCACGGCGGCCGGACAGCGCGTGAACGCTGCGGCCCCGGACCGGCAGCCCGCCGGGCACGACGCGCCGGCGCAGGGCGGTGGCCGGTTCGGCCCGCACCATGGCGCGGCTCCCGAAGCCCACCGGAACCGCCGCAACGACCATCGGCACGGCGACGGCCAACGCGGCGCGGATGACGACCGCCCCGGCACGGGCCAGTGCCGACCCGGCACGGGCGACCGCCGACCCGGCACGGGTGGCGCGGGCGGCGTATGGCAGCGAGAAGTACGCGCTCAGGCGCGCGGACATGGAGGCACGCAAAAGGGATCCTCGAAAGGAAGGAAATCGGTCGATTACCCGAGCGACCGCTCCGGGCGATGAGCATCGCCGGTCGGCTCACCCGGCGGCGGCTCGCTAGCGGGCGTGGTGCCCTTGCCTCGAAGCGGCGGCGGTGACCTTTCCTGTGCGCATGCGTTCCCCCATCGATCGCACTGATCCGACCCGCACATTATTGACCACGCCGGCGGCGCGGGACCACGGACCCCACCAGCTGGCGGGACGTACACCCTCGAATCGGTCGGCGTAGGCTCACCGTCGTGCCCGAACCGCCCGATGACCCGGGCGGCGGGATTCACCCCGCCGGACCGCTCCCGCCGGCCTGGGATCGCTGACCTGGAATCGGAGTTCATACGAATGCTGGCAGACCTGCTCTCCCGGGTGCAGCGCGGGCTGATGCCCACCGCCGACGGCGGGGTGACGATCCTCCCCCAGCCCTCCCCGCGCGACGTGGGCGTGATCGCCTTCACCGGGCACTCCGTGGTGTTCGCCGACGTCGATCCCGGCTGGGTCCGTAACCTGCTGCCGCCGGACGACCTGTCCGCGCCGCTCGGTCCCCCGTTCCTGCAGGCCCTGGCGGACGCGACGGGACGGCGGATCAACTGCGTCGACCTGCTGGGCCTGGCCGGGCCCCTTCCCGGCCCACCCCCGCTCCCGCTGGAGGAGGTCACCGGCAGCGACCATCCGCGGGTGGCGCGGGCCCTCAGGTACCGCGACTCGGTACGCGTGTGGACCGGCCGGGGAGGGCTAATCTCCGTGGGGCGAGGGGTGGCGGGGCGGTGGGAGGTGGCGGTCGAGGTCGAGCCCGGACACCGGGGCCGCGGGGTGGGCCGCGCCCTGGCCGGTGCCGCCCGGCACCTCGTCGGGGAGCCCTTGTGGGCCCAGGTGGCGCCGGGCAACGCGGCCAGCGTACGGGCGTTCCTGGCGGCCGGGTTCGTACCGGTGGGCGCGGAGGTCCTGCTACCCGCCCCGGAATAGCCGCTCCCGGCCGGCGGTCGGCGAGACGCGCTCGGCCACGGACCACGCCGACGCCCTGCCGGGCATCCCGCAACCTCGGGGACGGCGACCACCGGCCACGCGAGGAAGCCGCTCACGCGAGAAAGCGGGCCACGTGAGGAAGCGGGCCACGCGAGAAAGCCGACTACGTGAGGAAGTCGAGCAGCGCGGCGTTGACCTCGGCGGCGTGGGTCCAGCCGATGGCGTGCGGGCCGCCCTCGATGACCTCGAACCGCAGGCCCTCGATCAGCGCGGGCAGCCGCCGCCCGGTGCTGTCGATGGGCAGGATGCGGTCCTGGTCACCCTGCACCACCATGATCGGCACGTCCAGCGCGGCCAGGTCGTCGCGGAAGTCGGTCTGCCAGGCGGTGACGCACCGCAGCGTGGCGATGGCGGAGGCGCCTGCGGCGACGTTCCAGCTGAGCTGCCAGGCCTGGTCGCTGATCAGGGTGCCACGGTAGGTGTCCACGTTGTAGAAGTCGTCCAGGAACGCCTTCAGGTAGGCCGGCCGGTCCGCCACGACGGCCCGGTTGATGCCGTCGAAGACGCTGCCGTCCACCCCTTCGGGGTTGTCGGGCGTCTTGCGCAGGAACGGCTGCAGCGGGGCGAGCAGCACGGCCCGGTTCACCCGCGCGGAGCCGTACCTGCTGAGGTAGCGGACCACCTCGCCGCTGCCCATGGAGAAGCCCACCAGGGTGACGTCGTTCAGGTCGAGTTCCTCGACCAGCGTCTTGAGGTCGGCGGCGAGGGTGTCGTAGTCGTAGCCGACGGCCGGCTGGCTGGAGGCGCCGAATCCGCGCCGGTCGTAGGTGATCACGCGGTGTCCCGCGTCGATCAGCACGGGCACCTGCTTCTCCCAGGAGGCGCCGCTGAGCGGGTACCCGTGGATCAGCACGACCGGGCTGCCGGTGCCGTGGTCCTCGTAGTAGATGTCGATGGAGGCGGAGTTCTCCTCGCCGACCTTGATGTACGGCATGGTGTGCCCTTTCCGTGCGTCAACGTTGCTCTTGCGTGTCCGGGCCGTGCCAGCGCGGCCGGTCGGGCGGGCGCGCGGGACGCGGCGCACGCCGGACGGCCCCCGTGCGGTGGCTGGGGGATGACGGTGGAGGGCGGCCGGTGATCGCACCGGCGACGCGGTTCCCCACGGAACCGCGCGACCATCCTGCTCGCGACCGACACGGCTGCTCATCAGTCAAATGACTACATCCACGACCGCACACGACTCACCCGCCGAACCACCGCACCCCCACCCCGAGAGGCGATCGAGCCTGCCCCGGTAGTGATTCCGCCGGGCGATTCCTGCCGCTTCTGGCCGTTCCGGTTCGCCGGTTGAGAGACTGATCTTCGTGGCAGAGCTTCCTGGATTGCGCTCCTCTTCCGAAATGCGGGACTACCTCGTCCGCCAGTTGAACTCGGTGCTGCGCCGTCCAGGGATGTATGGCGGAGAAGTGAGCGTTCGACTCGTCATTGATCACCTGCTCCACCTCGAGCGCGGCGACGAAGCCTGGGCCGGAGAACAGCGATCCTTGGAGTCGCGCGGAGCCTGGACGCCGACCGGCGTGTCCGGGGCTTTCCGGGATCTGATCCCCGCCCCCTACGAATCCGGAATGGCTTCCGTCTACTCTCAGTTCGCCCGAGCCCGCGGCTGGCTGGAGGCCGACCGAACGCTGACAAGTGATGAGTACGACCAGATGCGAACACAGATCCCGACCTGGGTCACACGCGACCACTCGCTCAGCGAGGTGATCGACACTTTCGGGCCACCTTCCGTGTTGCTGGGCGGCAACAACCCCTACTACGGCAAGACCCTCGGCTACCTCACCGAACCTGCAGACACCTCGATGATCTTCTTTCATCTGTGGAACGGCGCTGATCCAGATGCCGAGTCGACCTGGCCTCCTCGCTGCGACGAAGCCGTTCTCCTGGCGGTCCGCTCCGGCATGGGCGACTTCAAAGCCGGCTTCACCTTCACCCCGGAAGGCGAGAAGCGCCGTCCCGCCGGCGGCTGACCAAGAACGCCCCGATCACGTCGTGGCGCCGTGGGGGTCCGGTTCGGGGGGCGGGTTCGGGCTCCGCTCATGGGTGAGGGCGTCGCGGAGGGCGGCGCGGGAGGTGATGCCGAGCTTGGGGAAGGCGCGGTAGAGGTGGGCGCCGATGGTGCGGGGGGACAGGTGCAGGCGCTGGGCGATCTGCTTGTTGGTCAGGCCGGTGGCGGCGAGCAGGGCGATCTGGCGTTCCTGGGGGGTGAGGTCGTCGTGCGGGGGCGGCTGGCCCGTGGCGCGCAGCTCGTTGCAGGCGCGGGCGGCCCAGGGGCGCGCGCCGAGGTGCTGGAAGGTCTCCCGCGCGGCCGTCAGCTGGACCCGGGCCTCGTTGATCGCCCTCGTACGGCGGCAGTGCTCGCCGTAGGCCAGGCGTACCCGGGCGACGTCGAACGGCCAGCGTTCGATGCCGGGGATGGCCAGCGCCCGCTCGAACAGGGCGCCGGCCTCGGCGGTGGGCGTGGCGAGGGCCGCCGAGAACTCGGCGGCCAGGGCGAGCCGGGGCGACAGGGCCGCCACGGCGGTCCGGCGCATCGCGGCGACGTGGCGGGCAGCCTCGGGCCGGCGGCCGGTCCTGGCCGCCGCCTCGACGAGGAGCGGCGCGGCCCACAGGACGAGGGGCGTGTAGGGGGCGATGACCCCGACGGGGGTGATGGCGGCGGCCTCCCGGTAGGCCTCCTCGGCCTCGCCCCGGCCCAGCGCCGCCAGAGCGCGTACGTACCGGGCGAACAGCAGGACCTTTTCCGCCCGGCGCGGCGTCGCCCACCGGATCATCCTGTCGACCAGCGCCTCGGCGACGTCGTCGGCGCCCTGCTTGGCGGCGAGCAGGGCCTGGACGAACCAGAACGGCCATTCCAGGAGCAGGTAGCCGTGCGCCATGCAGAGCCCGAGGCCCTCCTCGGCCAGTTGCCGGGCCTCCTCCCAGCGGCCGGTGAGCAGGTCGTCGAAGCTGAGGGTGCTCAGGGCGCCGATGGCCGAGGTGACCGCGCCGCCGTCGCGTCCGTCGCGTACCACGCGCCAGTGGGCCTCCCGGCAGGGAGCCAGCCGGTCGAAGAACAGGGCCGCCCGGCCGATCCACACGATCCGGTCCGGGTCGGCCTCCTCGGGGAGGCGGCTGACGAGGGCGTCGAGCTCGTCAAGCGACTCGGCGGTCATCCGGGCGGGATCGGCGAAGGCCATCTCGCACAGCGCCAGCACGTCCGGCGGGCGCGGCGTCAGGCGGGCGACGGCCGCCCGGAACGGCTCCCACAGCTCGGGACGCGGGCCGCCGGTGAAGCACACGACCAGCAGCGTGAACAGCGCCTCGACGAGGGCGTGGTCGTCGGCGCGGCAGCCGCCGGGCCGGGCCTCGATCGCCCCGACCAGCAGGCGGTGCGCGGTGTCGACGTCCCCCTCGCCGTTGACCAGCAGGTACGCGGTCGCGACCGCCGCCTCCAGCGACCCGTCCGGCTCCGGGTCGGCCCGGCGGGCGTCGCCGAGCAGGCGTGGCACGTCGCGCAGCCCGCCGGCCACGTTCGCCCCGACGTAGGCCGCCGCGGCCAGCCGCCGGCTGCGGCCCCCGCTGACCGGGCTGAGGTCGGCGGCGCGCAGCAGCGCGGCCACCGCGCCGACCGCGTCGCCACGGCGCAGGGCGCGCCGGGAGACCCGTTCCAGCAGCGCGGCCACCTGCTCGTCCGCGCCGAGCGTGGCGTCGGCGAGCTGCCAGGCGCGGCGTTCCGGCTGGTCCACCAGGGCGTCGGCGAGCGCCCGCCGCGCCCGGCGGCGCTCCGCTTCGGTGAAGAAGTTCACCACCGTCGAGCGGACCACGGGGTGCCGGAAGGTCAGCCGCCCGGTGCCCTGGTCCACCCCGGCCAGCCCGGCTCGCTCCGCGGGCGCCAGCTCCTCCAGGCAGCCGCCGGTGGCGTTCTGCAGCACGCCCAGGTCGCCCGTGCTGTCCAGCGCCGCGAGCAGGAGCAGCAGGCACGTACGGGCGGGCAGGCCGGCGATCCGGGAGGTGAACAACGTCTGGAGCCGCCGGCTGAGCGGCAGGACCTCCGGCAACGCCTCCTGCCCGCTGCGCTGGGGGCCGGTCAGCACCTCGGGCAGCTCCGTGAGGACCAGCGGGTTCCCCTGCGCCTCGGCGAGCACGCGCCGGCGTACGGGTTCGGCCAGGCCGGGGAAGCGGGCGCCGAGCAGGCCGCCGGCCGCCTCCTGGCTGAGCGGCCGTACCTCGTGTGTGGGCAGCCCGCCGCGATCGAAGAAGGTGTCCGGCCCCACCCTGGAGGCGGCGATCAGGCCGATGCGGCCGCAGGAGAGCCGGCGGGCCACGAACCCCAGCACCCCGGCGCTGGAACGGTCCAGCCAGTGGAGGTCATCGACGACGATCAGCAGCGGGCCTGCCTCGGCCACCCGCCGCAGCAGCGTCAGCGCGGCGGTGCACACGGTCAGCCGGTCGGCCCGGGCGCCCTCGCCGAAGCCCAGCGCCGCCGACAGCGCGTCCCGGTGCGCCGCGCCGAGCAGGTCGCCATGGTCGTGGTACACGGGGAAGAGCACCTGGTTGAGCCCGGAGAACGCGATGTCGGCCTCGAACTCGGCACCGGCCGCGCGCAGCACCCGGGTGCCCTTCGCCGACGCGGCCCGCGCCGCGGCGTCCAGCAGCGCGGTCTTGCCGACGCCCGGCTCCCCGGACAGCACCAGCGCCGCGCCGTCCGCCGCGGCCCGGTCGAGGAAGGCGTCGATGAGCCCGAGTTCCGCGGCCCGTCCGATCAGCCCGCCCTCCGGCCTGCGGCCGCCGGAGGGCGGGCCTCCGGTCGCCCCGGGCCGGACCCCGCCCACCGCCGTAGCCCCCGCGACATCACTCACTCTGGTCGCCCCCCGCGCCATCGCTACACGGACCAGGTTAAGGCTGGTCAGACCCAATGCAGTAGAAAAATACGGTCATTTGACTTATGACCTGCCAAAGGCACTCATCGCAGACTGCGAGCATGGGCATCGACCTCTCCGCTGAAGCGGCTCCGCGGCGTCGAACGACCGTCCGCGGTCCATCCGACGAGCCCGTCGTCCTGACGGTCAACGGTACAGAGCACGCGGTGAACCTCGAACCACGGGTGAGCCTGCTCGACGCGCTACGCGACCGCCTGGCGCTCACCGGCTCGAAGAAGGGCTGCGACCAGGGCACCTGCGGCGCCTGCACGGTCTGGGTGGACGGCCGGCGGGTGCTCGCCTGCCTGACCCTGGCGATCACCTGCGAGGGCCGGCAGGTCACCACGATCGAGGGCCTGACCACCGACGGGGAGCTGCACCCGATGCAGCGCGCCTTCATCGAGCACGACGCCTTCCAGTGCGGCTACTGCACCCCCGGCCAGATCATGTCGGCGGTCGCCCTGATCGAGGAGGGCAACGCGGGCACCGACCAGGACATCGCGGAGTTCATGAGCGGCAACCTCTGCCGCTGCGCCGCGTACCCGGGCATCCGGGCGGCGATCCGGGACGTACGCGACGCGCGGGCGCCGGAGCCGGGCGCCACCGGGGACGGGGGCTGACATGCGGCCCCTGGCCTACGCCCGCGTCAGCACGGTCGAGGAGGCGGTGGAGACCGTCACCGCCGCCCCAGGAAGCGCCTTCCTGGCCGGCGGCACCACCGAGGTCGACCTCATCCGCCTCGGGATCGCCCGGCCCGGCCTGCTGGTGGACATCAACGACCTGCCCCTCACAGGCGTGGAGGACCTGCCCGGCGGCGGCCTGCTGATCGGCGCGCTGGCCCGGATGAGCGACGTCGCCCGCGCGCCGGAGGTCGCCGGCCGGTACCCGGGCGTCTCCCGGGCGCTGCTGCTCGGCGCCTCCCAGCAGCTGCGCAACATGGCCTCGATGGGCGGCAACCTGTGCCAGCGGGTGCGCTGCGCGTACTTCCGGGACGGCCTGTCGCCGTGCAACAAGCGCGAGCCGGGCACCGGCTGCTCCGCGCTGGACGGGCTGAACCGCGGCCACGCGATCCTCGGGACGAGCGAGCACTGCATCGCCACCCACCCCTCCGACGTCGCCGTCGCGCTCGCCGCCTTCGACGCCGTCGTGCGCACGTCCGGGCCGGGCGGCGCCCGCCGCATCCCGATCGACGACTTCTACCTGCTGCCCGGCGACACGCCGGAGCGGGAGAACCCGCTGGCGCACGGCGAGCTGATCACGGCGATCGAGCTGCCGCCCGCCGGGATCGCCCGGCGGTCGATCTATCTCAAGTTCCGCGACCGGGAGTCGTACGAGTTCGCGCTCGTCTCGGTCTGCGCGGCCCTGAGCGTGCGGGACGGGATCGTCGCCGAGGCGCGCCTGGCCCTCGGCGGCGTCGGCACCAAGCCCTGGCGCGCCCGGCACGCGGAGGCCCGCCTGACCGGCGCGCCCGCCACCGCGGAGTCGTACGCCGCCGCCGCGGCGGCGGAGCTGGCCGGGGCCGCCGTCCGCCGGCACAACGCGTTCAAGGTGGAGCTCGCCCGGCGGGCGATCGTCCGCGGCCTGACCCTGGCCGCGCGGGGAGGTGCGCGATGAGCGGCGCTGTCGGGCGGCCTGTCGACCGGGTCGACGGGCACGCGAAGGTCACCGGCGGCGCCCGGTACACGGCGGAGATCGCCCTGCCCGGCCTGGCGTACGCGGCCATCGTCGGCGCGGGCGTGCCCAGCGGCCGGGTGGTCACGATCGACGCCGCGCCCGCCCGCGCCGCGAGCGGCGTGCTGGCCGTCCTCACCCACGAGAACCTGCCCAAGGTGGCGGCCCGGCCGCGCCTGCTGCCCTCGCTGCTCGGCGCCCCGGCTCCCGGGCAGAGCTTCTTCCCGATGCAGGACGAGGTCGTGCACTACTTCGGCCAGCCGGTCGCGGTCGTCGTCGCCGAGAGCCACGAGCAGGCCCAGTACGCCGCCTCGCTGGTCGAGGTCGCCTACGCGCGAACGCCGTCGGTCACCACGATCGACGAGGGCCGCGGCGGCGCGTACGAGGCCGAACGGCTGTTCGGCGGGCTGATGCCCGGCCGGGAGGAGCGCGGTGACGCCGAGACGGCGCTCGCCGAGGCGGAGGTGCGCCTGGACCTCTCCTACCGGTTCGCCGCGAACAACCACAACACGCTGGAGCCGCCGGCCACCACGGCGGTGTGGGAGGAGGGCCGGCTCACCCTCTACGACTCGACCATGGGCATCCGGGCCAGCCAGCTCACCGTGGCGCAGCTGCTCGGGCTGCCGCTGTCGGACGTCCGCGTCGTCACGCACTTCGTCGGCGGCGGCTTCGGCGCGAAGGCGATGACCTGGCCGCACGTGACGCTCGCCGCGATGGCCGCCCGGCACGTGGGCCGGCCCGTACGGCTCGCCCTCACCCGTCCGCAGACCTACACCTCCCACGGCCACCGCGAGGAGCAGGAGCACGAGCTGTCGCTCGGCGCGACCCGGGACGGGCGGGTGACGGCGCTACGCCACCACAAGCTGTCGATCACCTCGCCGTTCGACGACTGGGCCGAACCGGCCACCGGCGTCTCCTCCCAGCTCTACGCCTGCGACCACTACCAGGGGGTGCACCGCCTGATCAGGGGCAACACGATGACGCCGACGTTCACCCGGGGGCCGGGCGAGACGGTGGGCGTCTTCGTGCTGGAGACCGCGATGGACGAGCTCGCCCACGAGCTCGGGATCGACCCGGTGGAGCTGCGGCTGCGCAACCGCGCCGCGACGGATCCGCGGGGCAACCCGTGGTCGAGCGACGGCCTGGCGGACTGCCTGCGGCTCGGCGCGGAGCGGTTCGGCTGGCACGGGCGCGACCCGGGGACGCGTGCCCGCCGGGACGGCGACTGGCTGATCGGCACCGGGATGGCCGCCGCCGCGTACCCGGTGGCCTTCTTCATGCCGGCCCAGCGCGCCCGCGCCCGCGTGTACGAGGACGGCGGCGCCGTCGTGCAGGCCGGCACCCAGGAGTTCGGCACCGGGATGCTGACCGTGGCCACCCAGGTCGCCGCCGACGCGCTCGGCCTGCCGATGGAGGCCGTGCGGTTCGAGGCCGGCGACACCGACCTGCCGAACACCTCCGCCGCGGTGGGCTCCGCCGGGTCCGGCATGGTGAGCGCCGCTGTCCACGCCGCCGCGACGGCGCTGCGCGACCAGCTCGTGGCGCTGGCCGTCGCCGACCGAGGCTCGCCCCTGTACGGCGCGGACCCCGCAGCGGTGAACGTCCGGGAGGGCCGGATGCTGCTGCGCGACCGGCCGGAGACCGGCGAGGCGTACGGCGAGCTGATGCGCCGCAACCGCCTGGCCGACGCCGAGGCGACGGGCAGCTGGAGCCCGCCGCCCCTCGACACCCCGCACGGCCTGCTGACCTTCGGCGCCCAGTTCGCCGAGGTCGCCGTCGATCCCGAGCTCGGCCTGGTCCGGGTGCGGCGGATGCTGGGCGTGTTCGCGCCGGGGCGGGTGCTCAACCCGAAGCTGGCGCGCAGCCAGCTCACCGGCGGCATGCTCTGGGGCCTCGGTCAGGCCCTGTTGGAGGGCAACCGGATGGACCCGCGGCACGGGCGCTGGGGCGCCGCCAACCTCGGCGAATATCTCGTCGCCGTCAACGCGGACGTACCGGAGATCACCGCCGAGTTCGTCGAGGTGGCCGACGACGTCGTGCCGCTCGGGATCAAGGGGGTCGGCGAGATCGGCCAGGTCGGCGCGGCCGCGGCCATCGCGAACGCGGTCTTCCACGCGACCGGACGCCGGATCCGGGAGCTGCCGCTGGCCGCCGAGCTGGTCATGGACCCGCCCGGCACCCCCGCATGAGCCCCTCATGAGCCCCCTGATGAGCACCCGCATGAGCACCCGCATGAAGCCCCCACGGGCCCTCGCATGACCCCCCGCATGAACCCCCGCGTGAGCCCTCGCATGGGCGAGGTGACGCTCTCCGCCGATCCGGCCGGCGGGGTGTCCGCGCGGCTGCCCGACCGGCCGCTGCTCAGCGCCCACCCTCGCCCGCACCTGGCCGCCGAGCGGCTGCGGCATGCCCGCCAGCCCGGTCTGGGCCTGGCCGGGCTGGTGCTCGTGGTCCCGGTGGCCGTGCTGCTGGCCGTGGGCGCGGGGGGTGCCGAGGGGTCGGTCCTCGTTCTCGGCCCGCTGATCACCTTCGCCCTGCCGGTGGCGGCGATGATCGCCTTCTGGTGGGAGGACTGGCCGGGCTCCAGCCTGCGCCCCGGCTGGTCCGGGATCGCCGACACGCTGGTGATCGCGCTCGCCGGGGTCGTGCTGACCATGCTCGGCCAGGCCGTGGCCGGGGGTCTCGACCTGCGTGGCCTGATCGACGCGACGCCGGGGCCCGGCCACCTGGCCACGTTCCCGGCCACCATGTCGATCGGCGGCGCCGCCTTCGTGGCCATGCTGCAGATCACCTTCGCCTGGGAGGGCTGGCCGCTGCGGCGCCTGCGCAGGATTCCCGCGGGTGCCCTGGCGCTGGCGGCGTCGTGGGTGGTGGCCCTGATCCTGTACGTCGCCGTCGATCGCGGCGGCCTGCTGAGCGGGGCGGAGTTCGGCGCGTTCCTGGTCGTCGCCGGGCTCTGGCAGGTGTGGTTCTTCGTCGTCTGGCGCGGCTGGCCGTTCGCCGGGCTGCGCCGGCGGTGGGTGCGGATCATGGCGGGGAACGCCGTCGTGGTGGGCGGGGCCTGGGTGACGTACGCCGCGGCCCACCTGGCGGGCGGCGTGCGCCCGGACGCGGTCACCGCCGCGGCCGGGCAGTTCGTGGCCGCCGGGCTCGTGGTCGGCGTGCTGTTCGAGGGCTGGCTGCAGAACCGGTTGCCGCCCGCGGCCGAGCGCGTCGTGGCCCTCGCCGCCGTCCTGCTGCTCGCCGCCGTCCTGGCGGGAGCGCTCACGGCGTACGCCGGCACGGTCACGTGGGACAGGGCCACCGCCGCGGACTGGGTCGGGCACGCCGGCCTCAACGCCATCGGCGTCTCGGTCATCCTGCACGTGGCGATCGCCCGCCGCTGGCCCTTCACCCCCCGCGACCCGGTGGCCGCCTGACCTCTCGGCCCGCCCGGTTCCCCGGGCGGGCGGGCGTCAGCGTTCGCTGGAGGCCGCGCGGTAGTGCAGGTCCTGGACGTGCGGCGTCGTGGTGATCGCCTGCGTCGAGGTCACCTGCGCCACCGGCGTGGAGCCCCTGGCGACCGTGGCCGAGGCGGTGCCCGCCCGCAGCGGGAACGTCCTGGCGGACACCCCGGCGGGCGCGTCGTAGGTCTGCGCCGAGCCGCCGATCGTGACGGTCACCTGGGCCGCCGCGGTCAGCATGGTCAGCACCTCGACGGTGTCACGGGCCGCGGTGCTGCCGCCGCGCAGTTGCATGAGCTTGGTCTGCGCGTACGCCGGCCGGGCCGCGACCGGCTGGATCCTGGGGGTTAGGTAAGCCGTGTCGTTGGTGATCCGCGGGCAACCGAGCTTGTAGCAGGTCAGGTAGTAGGCGTTGATGTCCAGGTAGGTCCAGCCGGCGTTCCTGGAGGGGGCGAACTGGGTGTTCTCCGAGTAGTCGTTCCAGGTGGTCAGCTGGACCCAGTCGGCCGCGCCGTCGATCGCGCCCTTCCAGGTGGCCCGCAGGTTCTCGGTGTTGCCGGCCTCGTCGAAGATCCCCTGGTTGGGGCGCTCGTCCTGGACGGACACGGGCTGCATCCAGATCTTGCCCAGGTCGTGCGCGCGGTCGATGTTGGCGCCCAGCGAGGCGTTGGCCGCGGGGTTGCGGTTGCCCCAGTTGGCGAAGCCGTAGCTGATCGGGGCGAAGGCGTCACGGTACCTGTTGAAGTCGAGGAAGCAGGGCACCAGGGCGACCTTGATGCCGTACCGCGTCTCCATGGTGGTCATCCAGTCGGACCACCAGGCGGGAGTGCGGCCCTCGGCCTTGAAGGGGGCGACGACCAGGCGGCCGTCGGCGAGCCGGAAGACCGACTCCGAGGCGGCGAGCTCGGCCATGGCGGCGGCGAGGGCGGCGCTGTCGACCGAGGCCAGCCCGTTGGTGTCCGGCATCAGTACGATCTTGAAGCCGGGGTCGACGGCCTCGGCCGCCTTGACGAGGTTGCGCACCCGGGTCCAGTTCTCGCTGGTCACGGAGAGGATGTCAACGGTGAAGCCGTCCAGGCCGGCCGCGATGGCCTGGCTCACCTCGGTCTTGAGGTCGGCCAGGGCGTAGTCGCCGGAGATCGGGGCGCGTGCCACCGGCCGGTCCCGGAGCAGCCCGCCGTACGCGGCGTGCTTGCCGCTCTCGCCGTCCGGGTTGAGGTAGTTCCTGGCGTAGTAGTCGGTGTCCGGTGCCCGGTTGTCTAGCGAGATCGGGTACGGGGTGAAGTAGTGCGCGAAGACCTTCCTGCCGGAGGCCCGCAGCGCCGCCGTGCCCGGCAGGGTGAAGGGCAGCGGCCCCGCGGTCTGCCCGCCGCCGCCCCTCGTGTAGGTGAGCGTGAGCTTCGGCCCGCGGTTCCCGGTCTCCCGGGAGGACATCAGGACGGTCGCGGTGGCGTCCGTACCGGTCAGGGCCAGCGCGTACGTGCCGTTCCCCGGCACGGCGGACGAGACGTCCAGCCGGGCCGTCGCGCCGGCGGTGAAACCGGTGTGCGACCCGACGGCGGGCCCGTCGAACGCCGGCCGGGTGTTCCAGGTCGTGGCGGCCTCGGTCCAGGAGCCCGTCACCGGGCGGACGGAGACGGTGGTGTCGGTGGTCCTGGCCGAGACGACCTCCAGCGTCGCCTTGACGTCCTCGGCGTCCGCCGGGAGGCCGGTGACTTCGAAGCGGGTCAGGGCGACGCGCTGGCCCGCGGCGGCGCTGCCGCAGCCGGTGCCGCAGACGCTCATCCACGTCGCGGTGGCGAAGCTCTTGGCGGGCTCGGCCTGGCTGATGAACACGTCCTCCGCGGCGGCGAAGGTCACGCTGACGGGCTCGACGGCGGACGCCTGGGCCGGGGTGACGGCGACGGTCCCCAGGAGGACGAAGGCCGCGAGCAGCGTCCGATATCGGTTGGCCATGAAGCTCCCTTGGCTCTGGGTACGGCTCCGCCGCGGCGGGCCGGCTTGCACGGCCAAGGATGGGGCAAGATCAACCACACCACCCGCCATTTCGGATAAGTCATCCTTTCGGCCGCCCGTCGTCCCCGCCAGCCCGCACCGGCCGGGCGTGGCACGCCTCCACGCGGACCCGCCGCCGGTAAGGTGACCCGGTCGCCCGACACTTCGTACGCGTGGCCTGGGAGGATGTCCATGTTCGACCTGCTGTCCGCCGATGCGCCGCGGACCGGCACGGAGCTTCCGGACCTGGCCCCGTCAGGCGTCGTCGGGGTCACCATCGTCTGGGCCGACAACAACGGGATCCCCCGCTCGCGCACGGTGCCCGTGAGCCAGTTCGGCGCGGCGATCGAGCGCGGGGTCGGCATCACGCCGCTGTTCGCGGTGTTCGACTCCCACGACGGGATCACCTTCGGGCACGCGCCGCTCGCCACGCCGTCGGGCGACATCCGCCTGATGCCGGTTCCCGGCCGGGTGGTCCAGCTCGCGGGGCAGCCCGGGTTCGCGTGGGTGCCCGGCCGGCAGGTGGCGGCCGACGGATCGGCGTGGCCGTACGACCAGCGCGGGGCGCTGGAGCGCCAGGTCGCCCGAGCCGCGGAGCTCGGGCTGGACTTCCTGGCCGGCTACGAGATGGAGTTCCACCTCAGCAGGGCCGATGGGGACGACGGCGACGACCCGCGCCCCGTCTACCAGGGGCCCTCCTACGGGCCGGCCAAGCTGCTGGCCGTCGACTCCTTCGCCGAGCAGCTGCTGCGCGACCTCGACCGCAACGGCGTGCCGGTGGGCCAGTTCCACGGCGAGTACGGGCCGGGCCAGTTCGAGTTCAACATCGCCCCCGCCGACCCGGTCACCGCCGCCGACCTGCAGCTGCTGGCCCGGCAGACCGTGCACGCGGCCGCCCGGGCGCACGGGCTGCGGGCGAGCTTCGCGCCCCTGGTCACCCTGGGCCAGGTCGGCAACGGCTGGCACCTGCACACCTCGCCGTCCCGTGCCGGAAAGAACCTGCTCTCCGGCGGGGACGGTCCCGGGGGCATCACCGCGGAGGGCGGCGCCTACCTGGCCGGGCTGCTGCGCGACCTGCCCGCGATCGTGGCCGTCACCGCTCCCAGCCTGTGCTCACTGCAGCGGCTGCGGCCCGGCTACTGGGCCGGCGCCTACACCTGCTGGGGCGTGGAGAACCGGGAGGCGGCCCTGCGGCTCGTACCGGCCACTCCCCTGCTGGGCGCCGGGCACGCCAACGTGGAGCTCAAGCCGTCGGACGCCTCGGCCAACCCCTATCTCGCGCTCGCCGCCGTCATCGCCGCGGGGGTCGCGGGCATCGAGGACGGGCTGACGCCTCCCGGCCCTGTGCAGGAGGACCCCGGCAACTGGACCGACGAGCAGCGGGCCGGACGCGGCGTCCACCGCCTGCCCACGACCGTCGCGGAGCAGCTCGGCGCGCTGCTGGGCAACCAGCGCGTACGGGGCGCGCTGGGCGAGGAGCTGACCGACGCCTTCCGGGCGGTACGCGAGTCCGACGCCGCCCACGCCGCCGACCGCGACGCGGCGGACCTGGTCCGCTCCTACCGCTGGCTTTACTGACCTCGCCCTGTCGGAAAATCCTCACCAACCGCCGTGGTGATGCCGGCCCCCGCCATGGCCGCGCTTTGCCCTGGCCGCGAGGTCATGGGCCAAGCCTGAACCGCCGTTGCCCAGCCGCACGCGATGCCCCAGGTCAGACGGCCCCGGCCCCCGTCACCCCGGCGGGCCGGGCAGGTTTTGGCCGCTGTCACCGGGAACGGGATGGCTGAACAGCGCCGCCTGACCTCACGACGACATCGCGCCGATCGGCCGACGTGATCGCGGCCGATCCGCGCAGGCATCTGCGCCCCGCGCCCATCCACCGCTCCGGCTGCTCATCGGGACACCAGGAACAGGCGGCCGATCGCCGACGGCGGCCCGCTTCCGCCCCGTGGAAGCCAGGCCACAGCCAACGAGCCGGGGCCAACGAGGAGGCCATGGATGACCAGAACACCGAAGGCCCTCGCGAAGGTCGCCGGGGATCTCGACGACCGTCTCGGAGCGGCGAACTTCCTCAAGCGGAACCTGCGCAAGATCTTCCCGGACCACTGGTCGTTTCTGCTGGGCGAGATCGCGCTGTACTCCTTCATCATCCTGCTGCTCACGGGAACGTTCCTGACGTTCTGGTTCAAGCCCAGCATGCAGGATGTGGTCTACGACGGCGCCTACACACCGCTCAGGGGCGTCACGATGTCCCAGGCGTACGCCTCGACACTGGACATCAGCTTCGGGGTACGCGGCGGCCTGCTGCTCCGGCAGCTCCACCACTGGGCGGCCCTGCTGTTCCTCGCCGGGCTGATGGCGCACATGCTCCGGGTGTTCCTCACCGGCGCCTACCGCAAGCCACGCGAGCTGAACTGGCACATCGGGATCGGGCTGCTGGCTCTGGCCATGGTCGAGGGGCTCACCGGCTACTCCCTGCCCGACGACCTGCTGTCGGGCGCGGGGCTGCGGATCACGCAGGGCGTGGTGCAGTCGATCCCGCTGGTCGGCACGTACCTGTCGTTCTTCCTGTTCGGGGGGCAGTTCCCCGGGAACGTGATCATTCCGCGCTTCTACGCGTTCCACATCCTGCTGATCCCGGGCCTGCTGCTCGCGCTCATCACCGCCCACCTCACCCTGATGTGGGTGCAGAAGCACACCCAGATGCCCGGCAAGGGCCGTACCGAGCACAACGTGGTGGGCGCCCCGCTCCTGCCCGCCTTCATGGCCAAGTCGGGGGCGTTCCTGATGTTCACCACCGCCGTCCTGGCGGGCCTGGCGACCTTCACGCAGATCAATCCCATCTGGCTGTTCGGCCCGTACACGCCCGCCGCCATCTCCGCCGGGTCCCAGCCGGACTGGTACATGGGCTTCCTGGAGGGCTCCCTGCGCCTCATGCCCTCCTGGGAGATCAGCTTCCTCGGCTTCACCATTTCGATGAACGTGCTCATCCCGGCCATGGGACCCATCCTGCTGATCCTCACCGGGCTGGCGCTCTATCCGTTCCTGGAACGCTGGATCACCGGCGACGACCGCGAGCACCACATCGTGGAGCGCCCGCGCAACAACCCGCACCGCACCTCGATCGGCATGGCCGCCATCACCTTCTACGGGCTGCTGTGGCTGCTCGGCGCCAACGACGTGATCTCGGCCAACTTCCACATCAGCCTCAACTGGACGACGTACGCCGGCCGGGTGCTCATCTTCCTGGGCCCGGCCGTGGCCTACCTGATCACCTACCGGATCTGCGTGGGGCTGCAGCGGGCGGACGCCACCATCGTCAGCCACGGGGTGGAGTCGGGCGTCATCAAGCGCCTCGGGCACGGCGAGTTCATCGAGGTCCACGCGCCGCCCTCGGAGGACATCGAGGCTCACGTACGCGGGAAGAAGCCCGTACCGATGCTGCCCGCGGCCTCTCGTGACGTCGGGCGGGTCCCTCCGAAGGAGGCCCGCGGCCCGATCGGCCGGCTGCGCGTCAAGATGAGCCGTACGTACGGCGGGGAGAAGATCCCGCTCGACGGCGACCACGAGAGAAGGCCGGCCACCAGGAAGGACCGCCACGGAGAGCCACCACCCTACGGCTGAGCCGGCCTCCCGCTCCGCCGGTGGCTCCCTAGCCGCGCGGGAGGTCGGCGACCGTGGTGGCGCGCAGCAACTGGGGGTGGAGCGCCTCCGCCCGCCGCTCGGGGATGCCGCCCGCCTGGGCCGCCTCCCTCAGCACCCGCCCGAGCCAGGCTCCGTCCACGGGATCGCCGTCGTCGCGTCTGATCAGCGACTCCCCGGCCGGGCGGCTGGAGCACAACTGCCGCAGCAGGGAACGGATCCGCGCGGTCAGGGGGAAGGCGACCACGCCGTCCTGCGCGTCGCGGAGCACGATGATGCCGGGCCTGCCGTCGCCGCCCTCGGCTCCGGCGTGGATGTCCTGGGCGGTGAGGCGGGCCAGCGTGGCGGCGGAGGCACCGGTCGCCTCCAGCAGGGCCACCGCGGCGGCCTCGACCGACCGGCCCTCGGCGGCCAGACGCCCGACACCCTGCCGCAGAAGCCGCCGCTCCTCCGGCGTGACCCCCGGCACCGGTGCGCCATCGGCCCGCGAACCGGCGTCGTGAACGGCACCGACCCGCGGGCGGGTATCCGTCCCGGCCTGCTGGCCGCCGTCCGTCCCGGCCTTTGAACCGGCGTCGCGAGCCGCCCCGACCCGCTGGCCGGCATCGGTCCCGGCCTGCGGGCGCGCATCTGTCCCGGCCTGCGAACCGGTGTCCGTCCCGGCCTGCGGGTCGGTGTCGCGGACCGAACCGCGCCGCGGGACTGCCTCGCGAGCTCGAGCGGGCGGTGGAGCCGCGGCGTGGGTCTGCCGGACCGCGCCGTATTGCCAGGCGTAGGCGTAGAAGGACGACAACGCGGTGCGCCTTCTGGCCACCGTCGCCCCCGCCAGGGGCTTGCCCGGGGTGCGCACCCCCACGGTGAGGGCGCCCGAGCGGGCGGCCTCGCAGTATCTGTCCAGGTGGGTGCCGCTGGCCGCGAGCAGCTCCGTGGCCGGGTCGAGCGTGCGCAGCCAGCGCATGAACGCGGCCAGGATCTGCAGGCGGCTCCGGCGGCCGGCCATGGACGGCGTGTCACGCAGCCAGGCGACCACCGTGCGCCAGGTCGGCAGGTCCAGGGCATCCACCAGCTCGACGTCGGCGCCGCGCACGTCGCCGCCCGCGCCGGACCGCCCCCGTGGCCGCAATCCCGCGAGGTGCCCCACGCTGCTCACGCTCAGGACCCGTGGCGCCGCCACGCGGGGGTGCGGCTCCGCCCGTCGGCCGCCGGCAGGACGCAAGGACGCGGATTCCATGATCGTCATCAGGGCCGGCCGCCCGAACGATCACCGCGCCGCGACACGCCCTTTTCGCCTGACTTACCGATCATGGTCACGATCATCTCACGGAGTGCCGGCTGCGACGGCCGGGACGGCCGCCGATCCGGGCCTCCGCGCAGGTAGGCCGCGCCATCGCCGTGAGCGAACGCGCCCCTGGGCGACGAGCCGCCGGACGTAGATTCGCGGCCATGCGCGAGGGGCTGGCCGCGCTGGACGCCCACGTGCTGGTCGCCGCCGGCAAGGTGGGTCCCGAGCTGCTCGACGACGTGCCGGGCAACGTCACCGTGCGGCCTGGGTACCGCAGGCGGACCTGCTGCCGCACGTCGACGCGGTCGCGCACCACGGCGGCAGCGGCACCACCCTCGGCGCGCTCGCCGTCGGCGTGCCGCAGCTGCCGCGACGCGGCCCGCGCGATCGCCGAGGAGATCGCCCGCATGCCCGCCCCTGACGAGGTCGCCTGCCGGTTGACGGGCTACGCCGAGCGCGGCTGAGGCACGTCTCCGGCTGCGGGCCGGCCGTTCCCGATCTCCCTCGGCCGGCGCACGGGCCACCACCGGGGGCCGGGCGTCGCCTGCGCCGTGTTCCCGCAGCTGTCGCGGTGGGCGTGATCACCGCGCCGCACCTGCACACGCGCGAGGACGAGCACTCACCCCGGGCGGCTTCGAGGGCTACTTCCGCGAGCTGTACGCCGCCGCCGGGCGGACGCCGGGCGTGGATCTCCACGAGACGCCCCGCCCAGCCACTAGCGACCCGAGCCACAGCCGGGCCGTAGGACGCCCCAGGCATCCCTCTGGACGCAGTTCGCACGGAGGTCACGGCTGGGTGTACAGGGCGGACTTTTCTCCTGTTAAGGGACATCGGTCCCTATGATCGTCCCGTGATGCCTCTCGCCTCCCCCACTGTCGTCGCCCTCAGTGACCAAGACCCCCGGGAGCTGGGTCAGTACCGCGTGGCCGGTCGGCTCGGCAGCGGCGGCATGGGCAGCGTCTATCTGGCGGAGGGCCCGACCGGCCTGGTCGCGATCAAGGTGATCAAGCCGCACCTGGCGCACGACCCCGAGTTCCTGCGCCGGTTCCGCCAGGAGGTGGCGGCGGCGCGCAAGGTGAGCCGGTGGTGCACGGCGCCCGTCCTCGACGGGCAGCTGGCGGAGACCCCGCTGTGGGTGGTGACCGAGTACGTCCCCGGGCTCGACCTGGGCCGGCACGTCAAGGAACACGGCCCGCTGACCGGGGCCGCCGGCGAGGCGCTCGCGGTGGGCGTGGCGGTCGCGCTGTCCGCGATCCACCAGGCCGGCATCGTGCACCGCGACCTCAAGCCGGGCAACGTGCTGCTCTCGCCGTTCGGCCCGCGGGTGATCGACTTCGGAATCTCCCGCGCGCTGGACACCGAGCAGGCGACCCGGTCCGGCCAGATGCTGGGCACCCCGGGTTACATGGCGCCGGAGCTGTTCTCCGGGCAGGTGGAGCAGGCCGCGGACATCTTCGCGTGGGGTTGCGTGGTGGCCGCCGCCACCTCCACCACCACGCCGGGCAGGTCACCCTTCGCCGCCGACAACATGATGCAGGCCTTCCACCGGGTCATGCAGGAGGAGCCGGACCTGAACGGGGTGGAGCCCACGTTGCGCGAGCTGGTACGCGCCGCGCTGGCCAGGGACCCCGCCGCGCGCCCCACCGCGGAGGAGCTCGTGTCCCAGCTGTCCGGCCCGGGCACGACGGTGGCCGAGGTCGCCAGGACCCTGCGGCTGGGCGTGGGATACGGGCCGGCCATGGCGCCGCCCCCGCCGGCCGCGCGACCTGCCTGGCGGCTGCGCGACCTGGCCATCGGCGCGGGGGCCGGGGTGGCCGCGGTCGGGCTGGTGACCGGCGTCGTCGCCGGGTTGCGGGCACTGCCGCCCTCCCCGCCCGAGGGGACCGAGACCCTCTACGACGAGACATTCTCCAGCGACGACTCGGGCTGGGACAACAGCGGCCTCACCTCGCCGACGACCGAGCGCGGCTACACCGGCCAAGGCCGCTACACCATGGCGGAGGACTACTCCAACACCATCCAGTGGTCGACCGCCCCGGTGAACGCCGTCCTCCCCGACAGGTCCCTGGTCTCGGTCAAGATGGACCTCAGCCAGGCCGTGGCCAGTTGGAACGGCGTCTTCTGCGAATACTCCAAGACCGACGACGCCAAGGACGATCTGATCTACATGCTGCAGGTCAGCTCGGACGGGAAGTCCAAGATCACCAAAGTGGCCGGGACGGTGTGGGAGGACCTGACCCCTGACCTGACCATCCCCCCGTTCGACCAGAAGGCGCCCGTGCAGGTGCGGGCCGAGTGCGTACGCGAGGGCGACGAGGTGCGGGTCGCGCTGTGGCTGGGCGACGAGCTGGTCGCGGAGCACGTGGACCAGGGCGTCACGACCGCCGCGGGCCGCCCCCGGTTCGGGCTCTACATGAGCGCGGGCAAGGACTCGAAGAGCCGCGTCTCCTACGACGACTTCACGATCGCCCGGCTCTCCTGAGCCCGTTCCGCCGGTCGGCGGCGCAGGCGGAAATACACGCGCGGGTCCGGGTGTTGGCCAGATCTAGTTCAACATTCAACTAGAAAGGCGCGGACCATGGCGATCGAATACGTGTTCATGCTGGTCATGGGACTCCTGATGGCAGCCGTCGTGGCGGTCTCCCCGATCGTGATGGCCTTGCGGGGCATCAGGGCCGGGCAGTGGCCCGTCCTGCGGCGCCGCCTGGTGGTCTGGCGCGGCTTCGTCGTGCGCTGACCCGGCGGGGGCCCGCGTCGCGACGTCCCGTCTAGATTGGACCTGCGGGCCGCCCCCCGCCGCATCCCCGACCCGTCCCCGTCCCAGGAGCGATCATGACCGGCCGCCGCTGGACCGTCGACTTCTGGCTCGATCCCTGCTGCCCCCTGACCCGCCTCACCGCCCGATGGCTCGCCGTCGTCGCCCGGGAGGTGCCCCTGGACGTGCGCTGGCGCGTGATGAGCCTGTCAGTGCTGAACGAGCACCGCGACGTGGACCCCGAGGGCGACGACTCCGGCTATCTCTGGATCCCCGCGCGGATCGCCGCCGCCGTGCAGGCCGAGCACGGGCACGCCGCGCTCGGGGCGTTCCACGAGGCGCTCTGGACCGACCCGGACGGCACGCACCGGGAGTGGATCGGCGACCTCGCCGAGGCGCTGCGGCGTTGCGGGCTGCCCCCCGGGCTCGCCGCCGCAGGCCACACCACCGGCTACGACGCCGCCCTGCGGGCCTCCCACCAGGACGGCGTCGGCCGGATCGACGCCGAGATCGGCACCCCCGTCCTCGCCGTCACCACCCCGGACGGCGAGCAGCACGCCCTCTTCGGCCCCGTCATCACCGCGGTGCCGCCGCCCGCCCAGGCGCTGCGCCTGTGGCAGGGCACGCTGCTGCTCGCCGGCGTCCCCGGCTTCCGCGAGATCAAGTGCTGACCGCTTCGCCCGTCAGCGGGAGAAGGCTCGGAGAGCGGGTGCCGTACCGGGCCGCCTTTCGCACGTAGAGACCGCTCGCCGGGTTCACCCGCCCCTGGGCCTACGTACATCGCGCACGACACGTTAAAGTGAGCACCTTTCCCGGTCTCCCTCACTCACTCCCAGGCCGCGGCCGGACCGCGCCGGAGATTGGATGGTCGGCCATGGTGGCCAAGGTGGAACGGCGGGTGGCCGTGTTCGGTGCCGGATACATCGGCCTCGTGACCGGCGCATGTCTGGCGGAGCTCGGTCACCGGGTCGCGGTCCGCGACGTCGATCCGGAGAAGGTCAGGCTGCTGCGGGCGGGTGATCTGCCGATCTACGAGCCGGGGCTGGGCGACATGATCGCTCGCAACAAGGAGCGCCTGACGTTCACCCTGGACCTGCGCGAGGCCCTGGACGACGCCGAGATCGCGTACGTGTGCGTCGACACCCCGCCCTCGGCGTCCGGCGACGCGGACCTCTCGCGGGTCTGGTCGGTGGTGACCTCGCTGGAGGGGGCCACGCACCTGCGGACCGTCGTGATGAAGTCCACCGTCCCGGTCGGTACGGGCGCCCGGTTACGGTCCGTGCTGGATGCCGCCGGCCTGGGACACGTCGGCTACGTCGCGAACCCGGAGTTCACGGCCGAGGGCACGGCGGTCCGGGACTTCATGCGTCCTGACCGGGTCGTGATCGGCTCCGCCGACGAGGACACGGCCCGCCTGGTCTCCGAGTTGCACGACGGCGTGGACGGGCCCGTCGTGGTGATGGACGTGCGGTCCGCCGAGATGGTGAAGCTGGCCTCGAACGCGCTGCTGGCCACGAAGATCAGCTTCATCAACGAGATCGCCACGCTGTGCGAGAAGACCGGTGCCGACGTGCAGGAGGTCGCCCACGCCGTGGGTCTGGACCATCGCCTCGGCCCGCACTTCCTGCGCCCGGGGATCGGCTGGGGCGGCTCCTGCTTCCCCAAGGACTCCGAGGCGCTGCGGCAGCTGGCCAACAACACCGGCTACCACCTGCAGCTGCTGTCGGCCGTGATCGAGGTGAACAACCTGCAGAAGCGCCGGGCGGTCCAGAAGCTCAAGGACGAGCTGGGCAGCCTGGTGGGGGCGCGGGTGGCGTTGCTGGGGCTGACGTTCAAGCCGGGCACCGACGACATGCGGGAGGCGCCGAGCGCGGTGCTGGCCGGCCGGTTGCTGGCGGAGGGCGCCGAGGTGCACTGCTGGGATCCGATGGCGCGGCCGGCCGAGACCGACCCGTGGACAGCGACGGTCCGGCACGCGAGCCCCGAGCTGGCGGTCGAGGGCGCCGACGCGGCGATCATCGTCACGGAGTGGCCCCAGCTCACCGAGGTCGACTGGGCGCGGGCGGCGTCGCTGATGAGGCGGCCGGTGCTCTTCGACGGCCGCAACCTGCTGGATCCGGCGGAGATGCGCGCCCTGGGGTTCACGTATCTCGGCGTCGGGCGGCCATAGCCGGGCTGACCTGCCCGGGCGGCACGCTCTAGGCTCGGGTGGATGAGATATCTGCTGCTGATCTGCGGTGACGAGGAGTCCTATCAGGCGATGCTGGCCGATCCGGAGTTCCTGCCCGACTGTGAGGCGTGGGCCGCGGCTCGGGGTGACGGGCTGATCCAGAGCGGCGGCCTGGAGCCCCCGGCCGACGCCACCACGGTACGGGTACGCGACGGCGAGATCCTGCTGACCGACGGCCCGTTCGTGGAGTCGAAGGAGATCGTGGCCGGGTTCAGCCTGATCGAGTGCGCGACCCGGGAGGAGGCGGTCGAGGCCGCCGCCGGCCATCCCGTGGCCCGCCACGGCACGGTCGAGCTGCGCGCCCTGCAACCGTGACCGTCCCGGCGACCGTTGCCGCCCTGTTCCAGGAAGAATGGGGGCAGATCACGGCGACCCTCATCCGGCTGACGGGTGACTGGGACCTCGCCGAGGAGTGCGCGCAGGACGCCTTCACCCAGGCGCTGGCCCGGTGGCCGGCCGACGGCGTGCCGCCCAACCCCGGGGCATGGCTCACCACGACCGCCCGCAACAAGGCGATCGACCGGCTGCGGCGGGCCGCCGTGGGCGCGGCCAAGCTGCGGGAGCTGGCCGCCCTGCGGGCCGTGGACGCTCCGGCGCCGGCCGACGCCGTCGAGGACGACCGGCTGCGGCTGATATTCACCTGCTGCCATCCCGCCCTGCCCTTCGAGGCGCGGGTCGCGCTGACGCTGCGTACGCTGGCCGGGCTCACCACGGCCGAGATCGCCCGGGCGTTCCTGGTGCCCGAGAGCACCATGTCCAAGCGGCTCACCCGGGCCAAACGCCGCATCCGCGAGGCCGGGATCCCCTTCCGGGTGCCGTCCGCCGACAGCCTGCCCGAACGCCTGCCGGCCGTACTGGGCGTGCTCTACCTGCTGTTCACCGAGGGGTACGCGGCCGGCGGCGGCACGGAGCCGGTCCGGCGGGGCCTGTCGGACGAGGCGATCCGGCTGGCGCGGTTGCTCGTCCGGCTGCTGCCCGGCGAACCGGAGGCGGGCGGGCTGCTGGCGCTGATGATCCTGCACGACGCCCGGCGTCCGGCCCGTACCGTGGGCGGCGAGCTGGTACCGCTGGAGGAGCAGGACCGTTCCCGGTGGCGGCGGGAGCAGATCGACGAGGGGGCGGCGCTGCTCGACGAGGTGCTGCGGCCGGGCCGGGCGGGGCCGTACCAGATCCAGGCGGCGATCGCCGCCTGCCACGCGAGCGCGCCCTCGTTCGACGAGACGCCCTGGGCGGAGATCGCGATCCTGTACGGCCGGCTGGAACGCCTGGTGCCCTCGCCGATCGTCCGGCTGAACCGGGCCATCGCCGTGGGCATGGTGGATCCCGCGCGCGGGCTGGCCCTGGCCGAGACGGTCGGTCCCGAGCTCGGCGGCCACCACCTGCTGCCCGCCGCCAAGGCCGACCTGCTGTGCCGCCTGGGGCGCCGGGCCGAGGCGGCCGCGCTCTTCGGGCAGGCCGTGGAGCTGGCTCCCGATGGCCCCGAGCGACGGCACCTGGCCCGGCGGCTCGCGGAAATCTCCTCCGGCGGGGTGTCCGTCTGACCGGTCTCCGTTCGTAGGCAGGGCGAACCGATGTTTTCCATCTGAAAGGGCCCTGCCTTGAAAGAGACCATGAGCAGCACGACGCGGGAAGAGGGCATGGGCACCACGTGCTCCGCCGACGGCACCGTGATCGCCTTCGACCGGCTGGGCGCTGGCGAGCCCGTCATCCTGGTGAGCGGGGCGTCCTGCACCCGAGGCGTCCACGCCCAAGCGGCCGGGCTGCTGGCCACCGGCCGTACGGTGCTCAACTACGACCGGCGGGGGCGCGGCGACAGCGGCGACACCCTGCCCTACGCGGTGGAGCGCGAGATCGAGGACCTCGCGGCGGTCATCGAGGCGGCCGGCGGCCGGGCGGCGGTGTTCGGGAACTCGTCCGGGGCGGTGCTGGCGCTGCGCGCGGCGGCGGCCGGCCTGCCGATCACCCGGCTGGCGCTGTGGGAGCCGCCGTTCCAGCTCGACGCCGGCGCCCCCGGCCGCTCCCGGGCGTACGCGGAGGAGCTGGCGGCCTGCCTGGCCGAGGGCCGGCGCGGCGATGCCGTGGCGCTGTTCATGCGCTCGGTCGGCCTGCCGCCCGAGGTCGTGGCCGGGATACGACAGTCCCCCATGTGGGCGCCCATGGAGGCGATCGCCCCTACCCTGGCCTACGACGCCGCGGTCCTGGGCGACGGCGCCCTTCCCGCCGGGCTGGCCGGGGTGACGGCACCGACCCTGGTGCTGACCGGCTCCCGTACCGGCCCCTGGGCGGAGACCGCCGCCCGGGCCGTGGTGGACGCGCTGCCCGCCGGCCGGCACGCCGTGCTCGACGGCCAGGACCACAACGTGTCCTGGGAGGTCCTGGTTCCCCGCCTGGCGGCCTTCCTCGGCTGATCCCAGGCCGCCGGGCACGCCGCCGGGCACGCCGCCGGGCACGCCGCCGGGCCTCGACGGGCCCGGCGGGACGGCGTTACGTGGCCTCCTCCTCGGCCGGCGTCCCCGCCGACCGGCCATGCGGGAGCAGCGTGGCCGTGCCCACCAGCCAGTCCGCCAGCCGGTCGCGCTCGACCAGGATCAACGGCTCCCGGGCGCCCAACGCCTCGTGTCTGGCCTGCCGGGTGAGCCGGCCGGAGGTGACCAGAACGCCGGTGTGGCCGGCGAAGGTGTTGGCCAGCGCGCCGAGGAAGTTGCGCACCTCGGGGGCGCCGACCGTCCTGCTGTAACGCTTGCACTGGACCGCGTACCGGCCCCTGCCGGGCGCGAGGGCCGTGATGTCCACGCCGCCGTCACCGGCCCGGCCGCGCTCGCGGACCTGCCGGAACCCGTCGGCGATCATCCGCTCGGCGACGAGGTGCTCGAACGCGGGTCCCGACATCCGGTCGACCTTCTCCAGCTCGGCGTTGCCGGCCAGGAACCGCTGCCGCTCCGCCTGGATCATCCGCTGGCGGAGGACGAGCCCGCCCACGAACAGCACGGCGAGCAGACCGCCGATCCCGGCGGCCCAGCCCGGATGTTCGGCGCCGAACCAGACGACGCCGCCGCCCAGGACACACGCCCCCGCGACCGCCCACTGCCCGCGTGATCCGCGCTTGCCTCTCCCTTTCCTGGAGCCCCTCGCCATGGTCCCTCCTCGATCGGTGCGTCGAAGACGAGTGTGAGCGGGCCCACCGACAGAACACGGCGGAAGCGCGAAACAGGCCTCACGTGCTACCAGACGGTTGCACCTCATGACATCGAGGTGCTACCGTCGGGTTGCACATCAGAGGTATGGGAGCGAAAATCATGACTGTTCAGGACAGGATCGAACGCGAGATCAGCATCGAAGCGCCGCTGGAGCGGGTCTGGGATCTCATCACCGAGACCGGCTGGTGGGTCGGCGACGGGGACCGGACGGGACAGCAGCGGCGGCGGGACGGCGACCTCGAGGTCGTCGAAGACCCGAAATATGGCGCCTTCCCGATGCGCGTCGTGTCGGTGGACCCCCGGCGCTACGTGTCCTATCGCTGGGCCAGCGGGTTCCCCGGGGACGACCCGGTCGAGGGAAACTCCACGCTGGTGGAGTTCTGGCTGAGCGAGCAGGACAGCGGGACCCTGGTGCGGGTGGTCGAGAGCGGATTCGGCTCCCTCGCGGTCACCGACGAGGCCCGCGAAAGCTCGGTCGAAGGTAACACCCAGGGCTGGGCGAGCCAGCTGGACCTGCTCAAGGAGCGAGCGGAGAGCGTCAGCGTATGAGCCGAGGCGGACCGGATCCCGGCGTCGTCGGCACGGTCCTGGGCGCGCTGGCGGACCCGACCCGGCGCCTGTTGCTGGACGCGCTCGCCGAGAAGGGCCAGGCCAGCGCGACGACCCTGGCCGGTCGGCTGCCGGTGTCGCGCCAGGCCGTGGTCAAGCATCTGCAGGTCCTGGAGGAGGCCGGGCTGGTCCGAGGGGTACGCGCGGGGCGCGAGGTGTTGTACACGGTCCGCCCCGCGCCCCTCGACGCCTCGGCCCGCTGGCTGGCCGACCTGGCCACGGCCTGGGACCGCCGCCTCACCGCCCTCAAACGCGCCGCAGAAGCACCCGACCAGCCGCACGACCAGGCGGGCGACCAGGCACGCGACCAAACGTTTCCGCCCGGAGGAACCCCGTGACCCCCGGCCGCTGACAGACCGACCGGGGGGTCGCCGCGCGGCTCACACACCCGCATCTGACCGGGCCGCCCCCTTTCCGCATGCGATGTGGCCGAGGACGCTGAAAACGATCTACCGCCCGTAACTTGTGATCCTCTTGGACAAGGCGGTCGCTGTTCGGCCGGGCGGACGGCGGGTAGGGGGCGGCCTCTGGGAGGGGAGGCCGTGGTGGCGTCACACCGGGAGGACCACGTCGTGGCGGGCCTGAAGATCGCCGGTCACCGCAAGCGAGGCCCGGGGCCGGCCGTGGTGTGTGTGCACGGCGCCGGGGTGTCCAGCAGGGAGTTCCTGCCGTTCGTCGAAGTGCTGGGCGAGCGGCATGACGCCTGGGCGATCGACCTGCCCGGGTTCGGGGCGAGCGGCAGGCCGGGCCGGCCGCTGACCCTGCCGGCCCACGCCGACGTCGTGGCCGAGTGGGTGGACGTGGCCAAGGTGGAGCGGCCGTGCCTGCTCGGGGCGTCGTTCGGCTGCCAGGTGGTGGTGGAGGCCGCCGCCCGCCATCCGGAGGTGGCCGCCGCGCTGGTGCTCGCCGGTCCGACGGTGGATCCGCGGGGACGCTCGCCGTGGCGGCTGGTGTGGCAGTGGTTGCGCAACTCACGGGGAGAGAGCCCCAGTATGATGCCGCTCAACCTCGCCGACTACCGTGACGCCGGCCTGCGAGGGCTGCTGGCGACCTTCGGGGAGTCGATGCGCGACCCGGTCGAGGACAAGCTGCCGCACGTCACCGTGCCCGCCCTGGTGCTGCGCGGCGGCAGGGACCGGATGGTGCCGCAGCCGTGGGCCGAGGAGGTGGCCCGGCTGCTGCCGTACGGGCGGCTCGTGGTCATGGACGGGCTGCCGCACATGGCACCGTACCGGGATCCGCGAGGCGTCGCCCGCCGGGTCGAGTCCTTCCTCTCGGAGGTGGTGGTATGAGACCGGGCCGGGTCGTCGCGTCGTTCGATTCGGCCACCGGCATGCTGCGGGCGCTCTCGCGGTTCCTGCACGGGCGGGACGCGCCGCTCATCGGCCAGGGGCCGGCGGCAGCGGAGCCGGTGGTCTCGGCCCTGCTGGGGGCGGCCAACAAGCTGCCGCGCCGGCTGCAGGAGAGGGCGTACGCCGCCGGCGGGTGGGCGGAGGCCGTACCGATGCACAAGGTGGGCGACATCCGTTCGGACGGGCTCGCGCGCTGGGTCACCGGGCACTACCCGCGCCGCCGCAGCCAGGTGGCCTTCGTCGGCTCGGCCAACGGCGCCCTGATCCACCTGTGCGCGGCGCTGGCCGCGCCCTGGCTGCCGCAGACGCTGCTGATCCCGGTACGGCGGCGCGGCGTGCACCCGGACGAACCCCGCGAGGACCTGCGCCACACCCGGGCGGCCGGCCAGGCGCTGCTCGCCGCCAACCCCGACCTGGTCCTGCACCACATGCACGACGCCAACCAGGACCGGCTGATGATCGCGGGCATGACCTATTTCCGGGTCAAGTGGCGTGGCCTGCCCGCGGCCTACCGGCGTTTCCTGGAGGAGAGCCTCGCTCCCGGCGGGACCCTGGTGGTCGTGGACTGCCGGCTCAGTCGGCCGGTCACGGAGGTGGGTCCCCGCCACGTCTTCCAGCCCGGGGCGCTGGGCGGGGCGACCTTGCGGGAATACCTGGAGGGTGGGCCGCGGGTGGCGGACTACCTGAGCCGGTACGGCTCCCCGCACCGCCGATGGGACTATCCGCCGGTGAACGGGCGGCGGCCGGAGGCGGAGTGGGGGTTCGAGCCCGGTCTGCTGCCCGACCTGGAAGAGCTGGCCGCGCGTAACGGCTGGCGGCTGGCGCGCCTGAGCTTCGCCGAGCCCGAGCACCTGAGCCCGGTGGTGGCCGACCTGTATCGGGAGTGGTACCGGCGGCGTGGTCTGCCGGCCGATCGGCTGCTGGCCGAGTGCTTCCTGCTTCTCGAACCGTGGTGGACGCTGCGCAGCGGTTCGGTGCCGTACTGGATGGTGTTCAACACCGAGCCGTCGCGGGCGAGCCTGACCGGATACCTCGACGGGACGGATCCCTTCGACGAGATCAGGCTGCTGCTGTTCTCCCATGGAGTGGAGTCCGTCGGGCTGGCCACGATCGAGCGGTGGCGGGAGGTGCTGGCCCGCGCGAGCAAGGTGGGCGTCTTCACCGGCATCGACACCGGCGCCTACCCCCGCGACTTCGCCAGCTTGGCCCGTGCGCATCGGGAGCTCGCCCGGATCCGGTCCACGGTCCCGATGCCGTTGCCGATGGACTGGCAGACGGCGGAGAAGTTCCTCACCGGCCGTGACGAGGTCGAGATCGTCTAGCCCGCATCCGCAATGCACTGTTTCGTCCTTGGCGCGCTGGGCAGGCCCCGACAGACGCCACTTCACGAAGGACGATCATGTCGACCTGGCCGCCCGAGCCCCGAGCACGGACTGACACCATGCAGAACATCCGGCAATGGAGCCCTGATCGCCCAGCCGACCATGACTGGGACTGCCCGCACTGGACGGTGCAGTGCCCGGGAGCTCCCCTGCACGACGACGGCCCCGCGTACGGGCTGGGCGCCGACGGCCGCCCCCTGTGGACCGAACGTGACCGCGACGCCGAACGCGTCCGCGCGTTCCTGCGCAGGGCGCGGCGCGCCGAGATCGCCGGCCCGCGTGGCGGGTTCATCGTCACGGGAGGTCACGGGGGCGTCTTCCTCGTCACCTGTACGGATCCGCAGCCGGTGGTCGCGGGCGAGGTCTCCGCCTGCATGCGCTCCCTGGCCCGTACCGGCCTGTCGGTGGAGCCGCACCCGGACGACGAGCGCACGCTCCGGGTCCGCCTCGCGCCGATCGCCAGGGCCTCCTGACCTGCCGGGATCCGGGACCGCCTGGCCCCCCGTCCGCTGAGCCGGGGGCGTTCGAGAAGAAGGTTGAGACGCCTGCCTGGGGGTACTTGGAGGGCTCATCGCCCTTGCGTGATGAGCACCAACCCGAGCTAGGAAAAAACCCTCATGAGACTGCATCTCAGTGTCAGCGTGCCCGCTGACACGCCCGTCGTCGGCGTACGCGGCGAGGTCGACGCGCTCACCGCCGACGATCTCTACGGCTTCCTCGCCACCGTGATCAGCCAGCGCGGCCCGCGCCTGGACGTGGACCTCAAGGACGTGACCTTCATGGACGCGGCAGGCGCCACCGCGCTGCTGCTGGCCCGCCAGCTGGCCACGTCGCTCGGCGGGAGCCTCACTGTGATCGCGCTCAGCGCGCCTGCGGCACGAGGATTGGGCACCGCCATCGCCCACCAGACATTGCGCGCCCATTAGTCTTATGCAAATCTTGCCATTCTTTTTACGTGCGCGGAACGCCATTCCGCCATCGCCGCATGGCTGCCGTTTGCGCTGCCCGCAAAGGGTAGAAAAGGCGATGGAGGTAACCGACCATGACACCACGAGACAGTTCCGGAAAGCAGCGGAACACTTCCGATAATAAAATTCGGCGCGGCCCCGAGAGCTCCAGCAGCGTGCAGCACTCGCAGGAGATCCACTCGCCGGAGGAAAAGCCCGAGCGCCCCGGCCGGAGCCTCGTCACCACCAACCACGACGTGATCCGGCGCTGGGCCGAGGAGCGCGACGCCACCCCGGCGACGGTCGAGGGAACCGAGCACGGCGACCACCTGGGCGTCCTGCGGCTCGACTTCCCTGGCTACGGCGGTGGCGGCAAGCTCCGGCAGGTGAGCTGGGAGGAGTGGTTCGACACGTTCGACAAACGCGGGCTCAACTTCATCTACCAGGAAAGCAAAAGTGACGGCACCCCGAGCAACTTCTTCCGCCTGGAGAATCCGCAGCGGGAGGATGCCTGAAATACGTTAGCGGCGCCCTGACTCGGGCATGCCGGGTCCCATGCCAGAACAACCGAACAGCACCCCGCCAGCACAGGACCAGCCCTATCCGGGACGTACCGCGGAAATGACTCCGGAACCGCGTGACGAGATGCGCGCCTACACCGGCCGCGGCCTGCTCAAGGACAAGCGGGCGTTGATCACCGGAGGCGACTCGGGGATCGGCCGCGCCGTGGCCGTCGCCTTCGCCAAGGAGGGCGCCGACGTCGCCATCGCCTACCTGACCGAGCACGAGGACGCCGCCCACACCAGCAAACTGGTGGAGGCGGCGGGCCGGCGCTGCGTCCTGCTGCCCGGGGACCTCGGCGAGCGCGAGCACTGCGCGTCCGTCGTCGAGCGGACGGTGGCCGAGCTCGGCGGTCTCGACATCGTGGTCAACAACGTGGCCTACCAGGCGCCGGTCGACTCGCTGGAGGAGCTGACCGACGAGCAGTGGGAGCACACCTTCAACGTCAACATCCACAGCTACTTCCGCATCACGAGGGCCGCGCTGCCGCACCTGGGCGAAGGGTCGGCGATCATCAACACGTCCTCGATCAACGGGCTGCGCGGCAACAAGTCGCTCATCGACTACGCCGCCACCAAGGGCGCGATCAACGCCTTCACCTACTCGATGGCGCAGAACCTCGTCGAACGGGGCATCCGGATCAACGCCGTGGCACCGGGTCCCGTGTGGACGCCGCTGATCCCCGCGACCATGCCGCAGGAGAAGGTCGAGCAGTTCGGCAAGCAGGTGCCGATGAAACGCGCCGCCGATCCCGACGAGATCGCCCCCTCGTACGTCTTCTTCGCGGCCGGGCAGCTGTCGTCCTACTACACCGGCGAGATCCTGGCCCCGATCGGCGGCGAGACGCTCCCCGGCTGAGGCGGCCGACGTCGCCGTCGTCCGGTACGTCGTGGCCGATCGCTAGCCGACCGGTCCAGTACTCGTGACCCCGGCCGTACACTCGGCCCATGGGACGGACCAGCGACGCCAGGAAGAAGATCCTCAGCGCCGCGCAATCGCTCATCGAGCTGCGCGGTTACTCCGCCTTGGGCGTGGCCGAGATCTGCAAGGCGGCCGGGGTGCCCAAGGGCAGCTTCTACTACTTCTTCGAGTCCAAGGAGGCTCTGGCCCTGGCCGTCATCGACGAGCACTGGGCCGACCAGGAGCGGCTCTGGCGGCACGTGCTGACCGGCGAGGCGGCACCGCTGCGGCGGCTGCGGCGGCTGTTCGAGGCGACGGAGGCCGCCCAGCGCGCCGGGCAGAGGAGCTGCGGCACCGTCTCGGGGTGCCTGTTCGGCAACCTCTCGCTGGAGATGAGCAACCACACCGAGGCCGTGCGCGGGCGGCTGCAGGAGATCTTCGACCTCCAGGTGGACCTGGTCGAGGCGGTCATCGCCGAGGCCCTCGCGCGGGCGGAGGTCTCCGTGGCCGACCCACGGGAAGCCGCGCGATCGGTGGTGGCCCAGCTGGAAGGGCAGGTGCTGTTCGCCAAGCTCTACAACGACACGCGACGGCTCGCCCCCCTGTGGCCGAACTGCCTGGCGCTGCTCGGCGCCCGCGCACCGGACGAGGCGGCCGGCGTCCTCGCTGCTGGTAGAGAGGGCCTCCCACCGACGTAACATGACGAACGTGGAGCTGCGCCAGCTGCGATACTTCGTCGCGGTCGCCGAGGAGCTGAACTTCGGCCGTGCCGCCGAGCGCCTGCTGATCGCCGGCCCCTCCCTGTCCCAGCAGATCAAGGCGCTGGAACGCGATCTCGGCGTGCGCCTGTTCGACCGGGACCGGCGTTCGGTGTCCCTCACCCCGGCCGGTAGCGCGCTGCTGCCGCACACCCGGGCCCTGCTGGAGCGGGCCGACGACCTCCGCCATCAGGCCCGCCGGCTGTCCGGATCGAGGCCGGTACGGCTCGGCTACGTCAACTGGCTCCCGCCGGACCTGAGCGCCCGCACCGCCGCCGCGGCGCAGGTTCACGTGGACGCCTGGGTGGGGCCCTCGCACACCCAGGCCGCCCGGGTGGCCGACGGCGGCCTGGACCTCGCGGTGTGCTGGGTGCGTACCGACGATCTGGAGCGGCTCGGCCTGCGTGCCCGGCTCATCGGCGCCGACCGCCTCTACGCCGTCGCCACCGGCGACGACACCGGCGACGTCCCGGCCCGGGACACCGCCGTCCTGCTCGACGACGACACCACCTCCTGGTCGTCCTGGAACGCCTACGCCGAGGAGCTGGCCGGGCAGACCGGCGCCCACGCGGTACGCGTCTCCGACGGGGGCATCACCGGCCCGGCGTTCTTCGACCACGTGCGCCGGTGCGGCCGCCCGATCATCAACTCCCCCAAGGGCCAGGCCGCCCCGCTGCCGCCCGATCTCGTCCGACGCCCCGTCGTCGCGCCGGAGATCTACTGGACCTGGTCCCTGGTGTGGCGCCGGGACGAGGTCCGCCCCTCGGTCCTCGCCGTCGTCGAGGCCCTCCGCGAGGACGGCGACCTCGGGATCCACGGCCAGGACGCCTGGCTGCCCGAGAGCGACCCATACCGGCCTCCGGGGTCGTCGCGGGGCCGCTGACCTCGGGTGGGAGCCTGTGCCTAGCAGCTGCGAGCATCCAGGTCCCGGCTCAGGCCCCGTCGATCGTTGACTCACCTCCACCGGGCCGCCTACGTTCGCATCGAAATAGTCGACCGGTCGGCTAGTTCGGTCGCCCGGAATCACCTTGGGGAAGTCATCATGGGCAGTCAGCACCAGAAGGTCGCCGTCATCACCGGCGCCTCGCAGGGCATCGGCGCCGGCCTCGTCGCGGCCTATCGTAAGCTGGGCTACGCCGTCGTCGCCGTCTCGCGCACCATCGCCCCCTCCGGCGACCCGGGCATCCTCACGATCCAGGGCGACCTCGCCGATCCGGCCGCCGCCGAACGCGCGATCGCCGCCGCCGTGGAGCGCTTCGGCCGGATCGACACCCTGGTCAACAACGCGGGCATCTTCGTCGCCAAGCCGTTCACCGACTACACCCCCGACGACTACGCCGCCGTGACCGGGGTGAACCTCACCGGCTTCTTCCGCCTCACCCAGCTCGCCGTCGCCCACATGCTTCACCAGGGCGGCGGCCACGTCGTCAACGTCACCACCAGCCTGGTCGACAACGCCGACTCCCGGGTCCCGTCCGTACTGGCCTCGCTGACCAAGGGCGGTCTGCAGTCGG
This sequence comes from Nonomuraea jiangxiensis, assembly GCF_900099965.1. GTDB lineage: Bacteria > Actinomycetota > Actinomycetes > Streptosporangiales > Streptosporangiaceae > Nonomuraea > Nonomuraea jiangxiensis. Next base: position 38,210 of record NZ_FNDJ01000017.1, read on the forward strand.
CCACCAAGTCCCTCGCCATCGAGTACGCCACCCGCGGCGTCCGCGTCAACGCCGTCTCACCCGGCATCATCAAGACCCCGATGCATCCCGAGGAGACCCACGAGGCCCTCGCGGCGCTGCAGCCGGCGCAGCGGCTGGGCGAGGTGGACGACGTCGTGGACGCGGTCGTCTACCTGGAGAACGCCCCCTACGTCACCGGCGAGATCCTCCACGTCGACGGCGGCGTGAGCGCCGGCCACTGACCCTCGATCCCGACGCGAACAAGGAGCATCACGATGAGCGGCAACGCGGACAGGGAGACGATCCTGCGGGAGGTCCTCGACCGATGGCGGGCCGCCGTCGACGGCCACGAACCACAGCGGGTCGCGGCCCTGTTCACCGAGAACGCGATCTTCCAGGGGCTGCGCGCCGAGGACGGCCTGGTGGTCTCCAGCGCCCGCCGGAAGCGGAGATCATAACCATGGGCTATAGCGACAGGTCTTGGACCGCGTCGCGGCGGGCACGCGAGCATGGCCGGGACCCCATGACCTCACGATCTGCCTCTGGAGCTCGCATGTCTGATCCCACCCGCGCCGCCCTCCTGCGTGCCGCCGGCGTCGGCGCGGCGGGGCTGGCCCTCACCGCGATCGGCTCGCCCGCCGCGGCCGCGGCCCGGCCCAAGGAGCACCCCAACGTCACGCTGATCCGCGGTTACTACGCCGCCTACGCCGACGGCGACCTTGACGCGTTGCGCGAGCGGTTCTTCGCCCCCGACATCCGGTGGACGATTCCCGGGCACCACCCCCTCGCCGGCACCAAGAGGGGCGTGGAGGAGGTGCTCGCGTTCTTCGCCGAGCTGGGCCGGGCCGGTTTCCGCGCCGATCCGATGGCGCTCGCTCCCGACGGCGACTGGGTGATCGACCTGCACCGCGGCTGGAGCACCGCGCCCGAGGGGCTGGACATTACCTGGGCGCTGGCCTTCCGCATCCGCTCCAACCGCATCGTGGAGGCGATCAACTTCGCGGCCGACCAGCACGCGGCGGACGCCTTCTTCTGGCGCGTCTACAAGCTCGCCAAGATCCCCGACCGCCTCGCCCCGCGCTGACCCGAGCGGCACCTGCCCGGGCCGGCGTCGGCGACTATTGAGCGGGCTTGTCGTAGACGCCGATCGACCACGCGCTGGGACGCCGGTCCACCACCTTGGCAAGGCGTTCCGGTGCCGTGACGATCGTGTCCAGGTCATAGGCGCCGCTGCCGTCCGCGGTTTTCCGGCCGAGCAGGGCGTCGGAAGGGAAGATCCAGATCTCCAGGTTCTGAGGCTTGCCGAGCCATCCCAGGCCGGCGGACTGCCAGTCGTACTGGACGTTGAGACCGTCTCAGGTGCTCACAAGGTCAGGCCGGCGGCGATGTCCTCGGCGGCTGCCGTGGGCGTCGACCTGCTGCTGGACGGACGGCATCACACCGCCGCCCCTGGCATCCGCGGGTTCCCCCCGCTTTCGACCGTATAACACCACCTGGTACATCTGTATCGGGTACAGTTGTACCAGTCGTTAAGTGATCTCGTCCAGGGAGTGGCATGGCCCGTGATCAGCGTCGGCGTGACATCGTCGAGGCGTTGTTGAGAGTCGCCGGGCAGCGCGGGCTGCACGCCGCCACGATGCGCGCCGTCGCCGCGGAGGCCGGTGTCTCGCTGCACCTCGTGCAGCACTACTTCGAGACGAAGGAGCAGCTCCTGCTCTCGGCGCTGGAGCACCTGGCCGAGCGCATGGCCGAGCGGGTGAAGGCGCGGCTGGGCCAGGGCGATCCCGGTCCGCGGGCCACCGTCGAGGCCGTCCTCGCCGAAGCCCTTCCCACCGACGAGGAGAGCCGGGTTTTCCATCTGGTCTACACGTCGTACATGGTCCTGGCGGTCACCGACCCGGCCCTGGCCTCCCATCCCCTGCTCGCGGCCCCGACCGCCATGGAGGACTTCATCACCGACCGCCTCCGCGACATGGGGGCGGGTCCTGACGCCCGCCTGGAGGCGGTCGCCCTGCTCGCCATGTCAGCCGGACTCGGCGCCGCCGTCCTGGCCGGGCAGCGCAGCGCGGAAGACGCGATGACAGCCATGCGTCACCAGCTCGACCGCCTCGCCACCTGCTGAGGAGCCGCAGGTTCGTCGTACGCCGGCGGGCGGGTGTCGCTATGTCCTCATGAATGGGAACGTTATCGCAGGCGATAACAAAGCGTTACGATGGCGCCATGGCGTCCGCGGATCTCCTGCTGCACCCGGTCCGTCTGCGCATCGTGCAGGCGTTCCTCGGCGACCGGGCGCTGACCACCAGCGCGCTGGCCGCGGAGCTCGCCGACGTGGCCCCGGCCACCCTCTACCGGCAGGTGGCCCGGCTGGCCGACGCCGGGGTCCTCCAGGTGGTCGCGCAGCGACAGGTCCGCGGCGCGGTGGAGCGCACCTACGTGCTGCGGTCCAGCGCGGCGCTGGTCACGCCGGACCAGGTCGCGACCATGAGCGCCGACGACATGCGGCAGGCGTTCATGGCGTTCGTGGCCGGGCTGCTCGGCGACGTCGACCGCTACCTGGCCCGCGAGGACCCCGACCCGGTCCGCGACGGGGCGACGTTCCGGCTGGCCGGGTTGTGGCTCGACGACGCCGAGTTCGCCGCTCTGCTCCGGGAGCTCATGCGGGTGCTGCAACCCGCTGCCGCCAACCCGCCGCGGCCGGGCCGGAAGCGCCGGATCCTGGCCACCGTCCTGCTCCCCGGCGAGGAGGCCGCCGAGAGCCGGGAGGACCCGGCGGCCACGACCCCCCGTACGACCCCGAAGCGGAGGACCCCATGACGCCGACTGATCCTGCCACCGTGGGCTTGACCGTGCTGGACCTGGCCCGGGCCGGCAGGTTCGCCGAGATCCGCGACATGTTCGCGCCCAACCTGCGTACCATGCTGGCCCCCGAGTCGCTGCAGGCCGCCTGGACCGCCGGGCTGGCCGCGCACGGCCCGGTCACCACGGTCGGCGCCCCGGTGAGCGAGCGGGCCGGAGCCGGGCCGGACGGCACCCTGGTGCGGATCCCGGTGGCGTTCGCGCAGGGCGAGGCGGCGGTGCTGGTGACGGTCACCAACACGGGCCGGCTGGCGGGCATCCAGCTGGCCCCCGCCGAGGCCGCGCAGCCCGCGCCGCCGTGGCAGCCACCCGGCTACGCCGACCCCCGCGCCTTCACCGAACAGGACGTTACCGTCAGCGCCGGCGGGCTCGCGGTGCCCGGCACGCTGACCGTGCCCGCCACGCCCGGCCCGCACCCGGCGGTGTTGCTGCTGCCCGGCTCGGGACCGCTGGACCGTGACTCGACGATCGGCCGCAACAAGCCGTTCAAGGACCTCGCCTGGGGTCTGGCCGGCCAGGGCGTCGTGGTGGCGCGGTTCGACAAGGTCACCTACGCCCACGGCGGCCAGTTCGCGCGCATCCCCGGCTACACCGTCGACGACGAGTACGTGCACCACTCCGTCGCCGCCCTGCGCCTGCTCCGCGAGCACGACGCCGTCGACCCTGCACGGGTGTTCGTGCTCGGCCACAGTCTCGGCGGCACCGTCGCCCCACGCGTCGCCGCGGCCGAGCCGGCCGTGGCCGGGCTGGTGATCCTGGCCGGCGGGGCACAGCCGCTGCACTGGGCCGCTGTCCGCCAGATCCGCTATCTGGCCTCCCTGGACCCCGGCACCGCCGCCGCGTCCCAGCCGGTCCTCGACGCGATGACCGAGCAGGCGCGGCTGGTGGACAGCCCGGACCTGTCCCCGGCGACCCCGGCCGGCGACCTGCCCTTCAACGTGCCCGCCCCCTACTGGCTGGCCCTGCGCGACTACGACCCGGCCGCGGCCGCCGCGAAGCTGGGCAAGCCGATGCTGATCCTCCAGGGCGGCCGTGACTACCAGGCCACCGTCGCCGACGACCTGTCCCGGTGGCGGGACGGCCTGGCCGGCCGTCCCGACGTGACGATCCGCGTCCACGACGCCGGCAACCATCTCTTCTTCTCCGGCGCCGGCCCGTCCAAGCCGTCCGAGTACGAGTCCGCCCAGCACGTGGACCCTGCGGTCGTCACGGACATCGCCACCTGGCTGACCACCGGCATACAGCTGCCCCGCAGCTCCTGAGCGCCATGCCCACGGTCGGACGCAGTCGTCGTCACCAGGCCGGGGACCGGCCCCGGATTGATGGCGGTGACCTGGACGGGCTGACCACCGTCGAGCTGACGCAGGAGCCCACGGTCGCGCTGCTGCCGCCCGGCCACCGCTGGCCGCACGGTCCGCGGTGCCGTTCGCCGAGCTGGCCGGAGAGGCCGCGTACCGGGAGGACCGCCCGGCCCACACCCTGGACCAGATCGTCGAGCTGGTCTCCCTCGGCCGGCTGGTGGTGGCGGTCGGCGCCGGCGTCACCGAGCGGATCGGCGACACGGTCGTGGCGGTGCCCGTTCCGGATGTCCCGGCTACCCGGCTCGTGCCGGCATGGCCGGACGACGGCGCGAACGCGGCCCGTACGCTGTTCGCGCGGGCCGTCGCGACCGACGGCGACGACCTGGAACGAGCGTCCTGACCAAGCCGCGACCGAAGCCTGGCGGCACGTCCTGGACGAGTCCGAAACCGAGCTGGGTCGCGCCACCGTCGGCCGCCAGTTCGACGCCCGTGATGTAACTGCTCTCCGGCGAGGCGAGGACGAGCGCGGCGGCGGCCTGCTCCTCGGGCCGGGCCGGCCGGCGCAGCGGGATCGCCGCCGAGTGCTCCACCCGCCACTGGTCACGCGCGACCGCGTCCAGGCCGGACGCCTCCAGGGCGGCATCCATGGCGGGCGTGTCCGTTCCGCCCGGCGCCAGCGCGTTCACGCGGATGCCGGGCCCGCTCAGCTCGTTGGCCCACGACCGGGCGAACGACCGGACAGCCGCCTTGGACGCGGAATACACGCTGAGGCCCGCCTGGCCGCTGGTGGAGGCCATGGACGTGACCAGGACGATCGACGCGCCGTCGTTCAGCAACGGCAGGGCCTTCCGCACCGTGAACACCGTGCCCTTCACGTTGATACCGAGGATGTTGTCGAGGTGCTCCTCGGTGATGTCCGCCAGCCCGGGGAACTCCCCGAACCCGATGTTGGCCACCACGACGTCGATCAGCCGGCCGTCCTGCGACACCCTGGCGTACAGCCTGTCCACGTCCTGCGGACCGCGACCTTGCCGGCCAACTGTCCCATCTGAAACTCCTGGTAGTGACCCATCAGTGAACACTCCGAGTCCACCACCGGGACCGCCGGCGACCAATGAGCACTCCGGTATCCGGCGATACACGGCAGTGGGCCCCGGCCGGCGGTGACGCCGGTCGGGGCCCCTTTGTCAGGTGATCAGCCTGGGTCAGCCGTCGGTGTCCGACGTCCGGATGTCGGCGCCAGGCACCTCGTCCGGCGTGTAGATCTTGGATTCACCCGGGTAGGGCTTCTTCCAGTCGTGCGCCTCGTACCAGGAGAAACGGTTCAGCTGCTCGGGGCTGGCCGAGTCGGGCCTGGCGGTGGGCCCGGTGAACTGCTGCCGCGACTTCCAGGTCTCCCACTTCGCCGCGACGTCCTTCTTGTCGGCGGGGACCTTCGCCGTCGGCGGGGCCTCGGCCTTCGGGTCCTGCGGCGCCGGGGTGTCGGCACCGCAGGACGGCAGGTTCGCGTTCGACAGACCGAGGGTCAGCGAGGTGCGGTTCGGCAGGAAGGTGAACGGCGTGTAGTCGGGCTTCTTGGTGAACGCCGCCGCCATCGGGGTGGCGGCGCTGTCCTTCTGGTTCATCGGCTGGATCCCGAGGATCTGCTCGATAGTGCGGATCATGGTGATCTGCGTGTAGTAGTGGCTGTCCACGGTGCCGCGCTTGGCCCAGGGGCTGATGATCTGGATCGGCGCACGGTGGCCGTCGACGTGGTCCTGGCCGGCCTGGGAGTCGTCCTCGACGACGAAGATCGCCGAGTCCTTCCAGTACTCGCTGTGCGAGATGGTGTCGACGATCTTGCCGACGGCCAGGTCGTTGTCGGCGACCTGGGCGGCCCCGTTCACCGGGCCACCGGTGTGGTCGCTCGACAGCCAGAACATGTTCAGGTTCGCCGGCCCGTTGGCCTCGAAGTCACGCTTCCAGATCTGGTACCGGTAGATGTCCGGGACACTGGTGTCGAACTTCGGGAAGCCGTGCACCGACACGTCGTTGAGGGAAGGGATCGGCGAGGAGGAGTTCAGGGTGTAGGCGGTGTCCTGGCCGGTCGACTCCATCTTCTTGGTGTCGCAGTACAGGTTCTGCCACGTCGCGCCGGCCGGCTTGGTCAGGAACTGGTGGAACTCGCCGAAGTTCCGCACGGACTGGCCCGCCGCCTGCGCACCGGTCCAGATGAAGCCGGTCCGCTGGTGGCCGAGCGCGTCGTCCTCGGTGTCGTAGCTGCGCAGGTACTCACCGGCGCTGGATTCGGTGTACTCCGGGTTGTCGGCCTGCATGAGCCAGTTGTGGCCCTCGGCGGAGTTGGTACCGACGTCGTACGTGTTGTCGTACAGCCCGAACTGGCGCGCCAGCGCGTGCTGGTTCGGCGTCACGTTCTCCCCGTACTGGGCCAGCGACGGGTCGCCGTTGCCTTCCGGCATGTCACCGAAGACCTGGTCGTAGGTCCGGTTCTCCTTGACGATCAGGAAGACGTGCTTGATCGTCGACGGGTCGCCGAGGCGCTTCGGGACCGGCTCGGCCTTCTGCTTGTTGCCCTGGGCCACCTTGACGTCGTTCTTGCCCCAGCCGTTCTGCTCGAAGACGGTGGAGGTGTACTTCGCGATCTGCTTGTCGTCCGGCAGCGTGAACCGCTGCAGGCTGGAGGTCGTGTCGTGGGTGCCGTGCCCGGCGGCGGTGGTGGGGCGGCGGGCGTCGATGCCACGGGTGTTGGAGACCAGCACCTGGTCGCCGACGGTGGTGATCTCCGCGGGGAAGTAATCCGTGGGGAGCAGGCCGACGTAGCTGACCGGCTCCTGCGCGGTCGTGTACCGGTAGACGGCGACCGCGTTGGCGCGGCCGAGCGTCACCAGCAGGTGGCCGTCGTCGGTGAGCGTCACCGCGTTGGGCTCGTAGCCCACCGAGGCCTGCGGCCACGGCTGGGTGGCGATGGTCTGGACGACCTTGTCGCTGGCCGTGTCGATGACCGACACGTCGTTGGTGGCGGTGTCGGTGACGAACAGCGCGCCGTTCTTGGCGTACAGGGCCGTCGGGTGCAGGCCGACGTCGATGCTCGTGCCGGCGGCGGCCGGGTTGGCCAGGTCGATGACGCTGACCGTGCCGGTGGTGGTGGCGCCGGTGACCGGGTCCGCGGGCACCTGGGTGCCGTAGGAGTTGATCGTCGTGTCGCCGGGCCGCGCCGGGCGGCCGCCCTCGTTGCTGACGTAGAGCTTGGTCCCGACGATGAGCATGTCGCGCGGGGCGTTGCCCACGTTCCAGCTCTGCTGGATGGCGCCGGTCGCCGCGTCGATGGCGACCACCCGGTTCTGGCCGTTGACGGCGGAGTACACGGTCTTGCCGTCGGCGGTGAACACCGCCTCGCCCACCAGGGCGCGCTTCGAACCCTGCGCGGCGATGGTGATGAACGTCGGGTTGGACAGGCTGCCGTCCGGGTTCACGGTGAACTTGCGGTAGCCGTCGGCCTGGCCGAGCCACAGCTGCGTACCGTCCGGCGAGTACGTGGGGCCTTCCTGGCCCACGTCGTTGCCGCTGATGCGCAGGTCCGCCGTCGCGCTGTTGCCGACGAGCTGCTGCACCTTCCAGCTCTTCAGGTCGATGATGGCCAGCGCCATCCCGCCGTCGGTGATCGAGGCCGCGACGTGGGTGCCGTCCGGGCTGACCGAGGACGACATGATCTTGCCGGGGTTGATGACGAGGCGCTCGCCGATCGGGTCGAGGTACTGGTCGCCGGATACGACCAGGCCCTTCTCGGTGAGCTGGCCGACCTGGTCGGTGCCGAACACATCGGTGGAGGCGTAGGCGATGCCGCCGCCCGCGACCACGAGAGTCGCGGTGGCCGCCGCCAGGAGGCGAACCCGGCGGCCGGTGATTCCGTCGAAGAGCCCGGTACGGGCCTTCGTGACGCGTTGACGCGTGACTTGCACGTTCTGTTCCTTACGAGGTGCTTGCAAGCAGGTCGACGTTCCCGTCGAACTGCCACAGGGGGTTCGGTGCGTCCCCGGCCGGGGTGCGCACCTGGAAGTAGCCGTTGACCTCCTTTGGTCCGTCTCCGTCTGCGACGTACCGCCCGTCTGCGGTGACGTCGAGCTGATAGATGGCGTTGCCCACGGCGGTCGCGCCGGGGAGGTGCCAGGACACGACACACCGCCAGTCGTTGCCAGCTCCCTCGTCGAGGACCCGGGAGCCGCCCTTGTCGCAGGACGCGGTGGCCTGCAACTGGGCCTCGGTGACGTCGGGACGGTGGAGCTCCTGCGCCTGCAGCCGGTACAGGTGGCCGTACACGGTGGCGAGGGAGTTCTGCAGCTTCGCCCGCTCGATGCCCGAGCCGGTGGCCGGGGTCGCGCCGGCGATCACGCCGATGCTGACGGCGACCAGCGCGGCCAGCGGTACGACCGCCGTCACGAGGATCTGCCGGCCCGACCCGTCGAAGGTGAGGTCGGTGAAGTCGCGCCGCAGGAAGATGCGGTAGGCCAGCGCCGTGGCGAGTACGGCCCAGGCGAGGCTCACCACGAAGCCGATGAGCAGGGGACCCGTCTGCCCGGGGTCGGTGAAGAGCCCGCGCCAGGCGAGGAAGGCGTGGCTCGGCAGGCCCAGCTGCACGGCGACCGGCAGCGGGAGCAGCTGCGCGAGCTGCAGGACGAGGGCGAGCAGGGCGGGCATCAGCAGCCCCATCGGGGATCGGCCCAGGGCGACCGAGCCGAGCAGGCCGACCGCGGCGAACGCCAGCGTCGGTGCCAGCGCGCTGAGCCATGCGAGCAGGACCGTGCCGGCCGCGTCCCCCGGGGCGAGGAGATGGCCGTCCAGGCCGACGAGGGGGTGGTTGCCGACCGCGGCCAGGCCGCCCGCGACGCTCGACGCGGTCAGCCCTGCCACCAGCAGCAGGATCACGGTGAGGCTGGCGAGGGCCTTGGCCACGAAGATCCGTTGCGGGGAGCGGACCGCCACGAGGAGGTGACGCCAGGTGCCCAGCCGGTCCTCGACGGCGAAGACGTCCCCGGCGACCAGCGCCGTCAGCAGCGGGAGCGCCCAGGTGCACGCGAAGTCCAGGACGACCAGCGAACCCGCCCAGCCGGTCGAGTTCATCCAGCGGCCGAAGACCGTGTCGGAGGGCAGCGAGGTCTGCAGGCTCACCGCGGCCACGAAGAGCGCGGGGGCGATCCAGCAGGCGAGCAGCAGCAGCCGGATCCGCCACTGGGAGAGCAGCTTGACCAGCTCGAACCGGTAGCCGTGGGAGATGGGCGCCGGCCGGACACCGGCCGGGGGCTGGGCAAGGGTCACGGTCATCGGGAGTTCTCCTCGTCGATCTGCGCGGCCCCAGCCGCGGTCCGGGCCTCGGTCCGGGCCTCGGTCTCGGCCTCGGGTCCCACGTCGGTCGCGGTCAGGGCCAGGAACGCGGCTTCGAGCGGCGTCATCACCGGCCCCAGCTCCCGGAGCGCGACCCCGGCCCCCACGAGCCGTACGACCAGCTCGTCGAGAGCCGGCTCCGGCCCGCGGACGACGAGACCGGTCTGCGCGGGCTCGCCGCCGGTCACGACGCGGAGCCCGGGTGTCTCCGAGGCCAGCCGGTGGGCGGCCGCCGGATCGGAGGTGACCAGCCGGTAGTCGAGTTCGCCGCTCTCGGCGGCGAGCTTGCCCAGCGGCCCGGAGAAGACGACCCGGCCGGTGGCGAGGATGGTGACCTCGGAGCACAGCGCGGCGAGGTCGTCCATCCGGTGGCTGGACAGGACCACCGCGGTCCCGTTCGCGGCGAGCCCGCTGATGACGCGGTGCACGTGGCGCTTGCCGGCGGGGTCCAGGCCGTTGGCCGGCTCGTCGAGGATGAGCAGTCGCGGTGTGGTGAGCAGCGCGGCGGCCAGCCCGAGCCGCTGGCGCATCCCCAGCGAGAAGCCCCGGACCCGGTCGTCGGCGACGTCGGTGAGCCCGACCTGCTCCAGCGCGTCGTCGACGCTCGCGGTGGGACCGGTGTCGTACCGGCGCAGCGAGGCCAGCGCCGCGAGGTTCTGTCGCGCGGTGAGCGAGGGGTAGAGGCCGGGTCCATCCACGAAACCCGCTACGCCGTCGGGGACGGCGAGCGTCCGGCCGACCGGCGTACCCAGGATCTCCAGGCTGCCGCCGTCCGCGACCGCCAGGCCCAGCAGCAGGCCGAGGAGCGTCGTCTTGCCGGCGCCGTTCGGGCCGACCAGGCCGTGGACCTGCCCGCTCGCCACATCGAGGTCGACGCCGCCGAGCGCGATCACCTCGCCGAAGGACTTCGTGATCCCGCGAGCCCGGACTGCGGGGGGCCTGTGCATGTCGATCTCCCTTGGTTTTGATCTCCAACCAAGGGAACTTAGGGATCTCTGTTTTCGTTAAGGCGGCCCGCAACCGAACGTTGGGCAAATGGAACTCGACTACCGTTAAGTCACACGACTGGGCGGGGCCCGCACACGCCAACGGCGATGGTTCCGCGTCCTGGACGCGGAACCATCGCCTCGGTGTTACTTGAAGCGGCGCAGCCGCAGGCTGTTGCTGACCACGAAGACGCTGGAGAAGGCCATCGCGGCCCCCGCGATCATCGGGTTGAGCAGGCCGAGCGCGGCCAGCGGCAGGGCGGCCACGTTGTAGGCGAAGGCCCAGAACAGGTTGCCCTTGATCGTGGACAGCGTGCGGCGCGACAGCCGGATGGCGTCGGCCGTCACCCGCAGGTCGCCGCGGACCAGCGTGAGATCGCTCGCCTCGATGGCCGCGTCGGTGCCGGTGCCCATGGCCAGCCCCAGATCGGCCTGGGCCAGCGCGGCGGCGTCGTTGACCCCGTCGCCCACCATGGCCACGACCTTGCCCTCGGCCTGCAGCTCCTTGACCACGTCGACCTTGCCGGCGGGCAGCACCTCGGCGATCACCTCGTCGATGCCCACCTCGGCGGCGACGGTCCTGGCGACGGCCTCGTGGTCGCCGGTCAGCAGCACCGGCGTGAGACCGAGGGCGCGCAGCCGGGCGATGGCCTCCTTGCTGGTCGGCTTGACCACGTCGGCCACCACCAGCACCGCCCGTGCCCGGCCGTCCCAGCCGACCGCGACCGCGGTGCGGCCGGCGGCCTGGGCGTCGTGCAGGTCGCGCTCCAGGGGGGCGGGAAGGTGCTGGGACCACTCCTCCAGCAGCCTGGAACGGCCCACCAGCACCGCGTGCCCGTCCACGATGCCCTGGACGCCGAGCCCTTCGACGTTGGCGAAGGACTCCACGTCGGGCAACACGCCGACGCGGGCGGCGGCACCCTTGGCGACGGCCCGGGCGATGGGGTGCTCGGAGGCGTGTTCCAGGGCGCCCGCCAGGCGCAGCACCTCCTCCTCGCTCTCGCCGTCGGCCACGTGCACGGCCGTCAGCGTCATCCTGCCCTCGGTGACCGTGCCGGTCTTGTCCAGCACCACGGTGTTGATCCTGCGGGTGGACTCCAGCACCTCCGGCCCCTTGATCAGGATGCCGAGCTGGGCGCCCCGGCCCGTGCCGACCAGCAGTGCCGTGGGCGTGGCCAGGCCCAGCGCGCACGGGCAGGCGATGATCAGCACCGCCACCGCCGCGGTGAAGGCGGCGCCCACCCCGTCGCCGGTGCCGAGCCAGAAGCCCAGCGTGCCGAGGGCCAGCGCGATCACGACGGGGACGAAGACGCCGGAGATGCGGTCGGCGAGCCGCTGCACCTGGGCCTTGCCGGTCTGCGCGTCCTCCACCAGCTTGGCCATCTGGGCGAGCTGGGTGTCGGCGCCGACCCGGGTGGCGCGGACGACCAGCCGGCCGCCCGCGTTGACGGTGGCGCCGGTGACGGCGTCGCCCACCCCGACCTCGACCGGCACGGACTCACCGGTCAGCATCGAGGCGTCCACGGCCGAGGAGCCCTCCTCGACCACGCCGTCCGTGGCGATCTTCTCGCCCGGCCGGACCACGAACCGGTCCCCCACCTTGAGCCGCTCGACCGGGACGCGCCGGCCGTCGGCCAGCTCCACGTCCTTGGCGCCCAGCTCCAGCAGGGCACGCAGCGCCGCGCCGGCGCGGCGCTTGGAACGCGCCTCGAAGTATCGCCCGGCCAGGAGGAACGCCGTGACCCCCGCCGCGGCCTCCAGGTAGATGTTGCCCGAGCCGTCGGTGCGCTCGATGGTGAACGCGAACGGGTGCGTCATCCCCGGTGTGCCCGCCGTACCGAAGAACAGCGCCCACAACGACCAGCCGAGCGCGGCGATGGTGCCGAGCGAGATCAGCGTGTCCATCGTCGCCGCGCCGTGCCGCAGATTGGTCCAGGCCGCCTTGTGGAACGGCCATCCCGCGTATACCACCACGGGGGCGGCCAGCACGAGCGACAGCCACTGCCAGTTCGTGAACTGCAACGGCGGGATCATCGCCATCGCGATCACCGGCACCGCCAGCACGATCGACGTGACGAGGCGCTCGCGCAGCGGCCGGAGCTCGTCCTCCGGCTCCCGCCCGGCCGGCTCCGCCCGCGGCGGGGCGGGCAGCTCCGCCGTGTAGCCGGCCTTCTCCACCTCGGCGACGAGCTGCCGCGGGTCGATGCCGTCGGGGAAGGTGACCTTCGCCTTCTCCGTCGCGTAGTTGACCGTCGCGGTGACGCCGTCCAGTTTGTTCAGCTTGCGCTCGATACGGTTGGCGCAGGAGGCGCAGGTCATGCCGCCGATCGAGAGTTCGACCTGCCGGTCATCGGCGATCTGGGTCATCACCGTGCTCCTTTCTCTCGTTCAGTGGCCGTGGCCGTCGTCGCCGTGCCCGCTCGGGGTGGCCTGCGGGACGGCGGGGCGCCGGCCGGCGCCGAGGGTGAAGTCGGCGGTGCGGACCTTGCCCCCGTGCTGGAAGTCCAGGAAGAGGCGGTAGTCGCCGGCACTGGGCACCTCGGCGTGGAAGACGATCTCGGGACCGGCCTTGGTCCTGCCGTCGCCGGGCTCACCGTCGGGGTGGACGTGCAGGTAGGCCAGGTCGCCGGCGCGCAGGGCCACCAGGTGGCCGTAGGCGCCGAGGTAGGGCTGCAGGTCGGTGACCGGCTCGCCGTCCTTGGTGACCTTGAGGGTGAGCCTGCTCGACTGCCCGGGCGTCAGCTCGCCGTCCAGGGTGACAGTATATCCGTCGACCGTCGTCGTACGGCTGCGCTCCGGCAGCGGCCTGGGCCCGTAGTCGCCCGCCACGGCCAGGTCCACGCCCAGCGTCAGGGCGCTGCCGCCGGTGGGCGTGAAGTCGGCGAAGGCCCGGTAGGGCCCGGCGTCCGGCAGCCTCAGCCCGACCGACCAGACGCCGTCCGGCGCCATCTCGGGGTGCAGGTGCTGGAAGGTCGCAAGGTCGCGGGAGACGACGATGAAGTGCAGCTTCTTGTCGTGCTCGACCTGGTAGCCGGTGACCGCCGCGCCTCCGGGGCCGGTCACCGTGAAGCGGAAGTCGGTCGGCTCGCCGGGTCTGATCGTCGTGGTGAGCGGGTTGAGGGTGTAGCCGTTCTCGGACACTTGGAGCCCCCCGGGGGTATCTTCCTTAGCCTGTTGGGTGGCTTGCTCCCCATGACCCGCGCTCGTGGCCGGCGCCGTCGTGGGCGCCGTCATGGCGGCGTGGGCCTCGGCGGCGGGGGGTGTCGCGACCGGTCCCACCACCCTGCCCATGCCCAGCGCGCCGCCGAAGACGACTGCCAGGCCCAGGACGTAGGAGCCGAGCTTGGCCGCGGTGTTCACCGGGTCGCCACTTCGTAGCCGGCCTCCTCCACCGCGGCGGCGATCCGCGCCGGGTCGATGGGGCCGTCGCTGTCCACGGTCAGCAGCCCGGTCGCCAGGTCCACCTCGACCTTGGTGACGCCGGCCACCTCGCCGACCTCCTCCTTGACCGAACTGACGCAGTGGCCGCAGGTCATGCCCTTGACGGTGTACGTGGCGGTGTTCATGGAACTGGCGCTCATATCAATCTCCTTCAATCGGCCTGATCAGGAACGAACAAGTCTGGCGATGGCGTCGGAAGCCTCCTTGACCTTGGCCTCCGCCTCCGGGCCGCCCTTCTGGGCGGCCTCGGCCACACAGTGGGCCAGGTGCTCTTCGAGCAGTGACAGGGAGAACGACTTCAGCGCGCTGGTCGCCGCGGACACCTGCGTCAGGATGTCGATGCAGTATTTGTCCTCATCGACCATGCGCTGCAGGCCGCGGATCTGCCCTTCGATCCGGCGCAGCCGCATCGCGTGCTCCTGCTTGCTGCCGCTGTATCCGGCCATGTCCACCCCTCTCACCTCGGCGCCTCTGACAACACCATACCCCCCTATGGTATTCCCGGCAACCGGCGGGCGCCCTCTCGCCAGGCTCCGGCGGCGTCCACGGCAGGCGCCGGGGCCGCTCACTCCACCCCCGAGGAACACTGTCCTCACCCGGCATCCGACTCGCCGGGCTTTCGGGCCAACCCCGCACGGCGCGGACGCGGAGAACGATAGTTTCCCTCGTGTGTCACGCACGAACGAAATATGGCTGGGGGAGATAAAACCCCAGGTCAACGCCCACCCTCCGGCGGGCTGGCAACCCTGGCCTTTGTGCCAGTTCATCCTGAAAGTGCACAGCAGATGTGATTTGCGATGCGATTATTGCTACGTCTACGAAATGGCCGATCAAAGCTGGAAAATGCAGCCGCGTCGGATTTCGAAGGCGGTCATCGCGCAGACCGCGGCCCGGATCGCGGAGCACGCCCACGCGCACCGGATCCCCGCCGTCCACCTGATCCTGCACGGCGGCGAGCCGCTCCTCGCCGGCGCCGACCACATCGCTCACACCGTACGGGCCATCAAGCAGGCGCTCGGCCCCGGCGTCCGGCTCGACGTGAGCCTGCAGAGCAACGGCCTGCGCCTCGACGAGACCTACCTGCGGCTGTTCGACGAGCTCGGCGTGCGCGTGGGGCTCAGCCTCGACGGCGACGCCGAGGGCCACGACCGCCACCGCCGCCGTGGCGACGGCCGGGGCAGCCACGCGGCCGTCACGGCCGCCCTCGACCTGCTCACCGGCCGCTACCGGCACCTGTACGCCGGCCTGCTCTGCACGGTCGAGCTGCGCAACGACCCGCTCGCGACCTACGAGGCGCTGCTGAGGTCCGCGCCGCCCAGGATCGACTTCCTGCTGCCGCACGGCAACTGGGAGACGCCGCCGCCCGGGCTGCCCGCCGCCGGAGACGGCACCCCGTACGCGGACTGGCTCATCCCCGTCTTCGACCGCTGGTACGCCGCGCCCCGGCAGGAGACCGAGGTCCGGCTGTTCGCCGACATCCTGCGGCTCCTGCTGGGCGGCCGGTCGTCGGGCGAGGTCGTCGGGCTCGGACCGGCCCGGATGGTGGTGATCGAGACCGACGGCGCCATCGAGCAGTCCGACACCCTGAAGTCGGCCTATCCGGGCGCCCCGACGACCGGGTTCCACGTCTCCCGCGACACCTTCGACGCCGTGCTGCGCCACCCTGCCGTCATGGCCCGCCAGCTCGGCCGCGGCGCCCTGGCCGCCGAATGCCAGTCCTGCCCCGTCGTCCGGGTGTGCGGCGGCGGCCTCTACGCCCACCGCTACCGTCCAGGCAGCGGCTTCGGCAACCCGTCGGTCTACTGCCACGACCTGTTCCGTCTCATCACTCACATCCGCGGCGTGGTCGAGCGCGACGTCGCCGCCCTCCTGGAAGGCCGCCGATGATGCTCAAGCACCATGTCGTACCCGAGGAACACTTCGCGGCGCTGGGGTCGGGCGGCGGCGGCGCCGAGGCGGCCGGGTTCCTGGCGCGGGCGCAGTGGAGCAAGCACGTCCTGCTCGTGTACGGGGTGGTCACCGCCTCGCGGGAGTGCGGGCACGAGGAGGCCGGCGTGGCCGCCCGGGCGTACCGCCTGCTGGAGGAGGCGCAGCGGCACGACAGGGCGGCGGTGGACGCGGTGCTGCGCCATCCGGCCGTGGGCGCCTGGGCCTGGCGCACCTATCACGCGCTGGCCACGGGGAAGGGCGGTCACTCCCCCGCCCGGCTGGCGGCCGTGGCGGCCGCCGCCGCGGTGCGCTCCGGGATGGACTTCACCGCCGAGGTGCGGGCCGAGGACGGCGGCGTCATGCTGCCCTCGCTCGGCCGCGCCGCGTGCGCCGGCGGGATCGCGCTGGTACGGCGGGCGGGCGGCCCCGCCGAGGTGCTGTCGGGCGGCCAGGCGATACGCCTCCCGGACGACCCGCGGCACGACGCCCCCGGCTGGGAGGCGCTGCGCCACCTGAGCGCCGAGTCCCGCGGCCGGGCGGTCACCTTGTGCGTCGACGACCTCGACCCCTACCGCATGCCCGGGGCGCGGCTGGCGGCCGAACGGCTGTCCGCCGAGGAGATCGAGACCTGGCGGGCCGCCCTGGTGAGCGCGTGGGAGCTCATGGTCGCCCATCACTGGACCATCGCGGCGGAGGTGTCCGTCGCCACCCGCGTGCTGACGCCGCTCACGGACATCCCCGGCGACCAGATCAGCGGCAGCTCGCGCGAGGCGTTCGGCTGCATCGCGCTGTCCACGCCGCCGGACGCCGTGGCGTTCGCGCTCACCTTCGCGCACGAGGTCCAGCACGGGAAGCTGTCGGCGCTGCTCGACGTGGTCCCGCTGCTGCTGCCGTCGCCCGGCGAGCGCTATTACGCCCCCTGGCGCAACGACCCGCGCCCGCTCGGCGGCCTGTTCCAGGGAGCCTACGCCTACGTCGGGGTCAGCGGCTTCTGGCGCAGGCAGCGGCTGCTGGAGCGGGGCGAGGCGGCCGTGGCCGCGGAGGCGGAGTTCTTCCGCTGGCGCGAGGCGGCCGAGGGGGCGACCCGGGTGATCGCGGGCAGTGGCCGGCTGACGCCGCACGGCGAGCGCTTCGTCGGGCGGATGGCCGCCACGCTGGCGGCCTGGCGGGAGGAGGAGGTGTCGCCCGCGGCGATCGCCAGGGCCCGCCGCGACGCCGCCGACCATCGCGACCAGTGGGAGAGCCGCAACGGCCTCACCCCGCCGGCTCCAGGCGATGTGACAGTTCACGGATGAACTCGCGGGCGTCTCCCCAGTAGACGCCCGCCCGCATGTTCTGCCGCGAGATCCTGGCGAGGTTGTACTCCTTGGCCGTCGCCTCCATGCCGCCGGGGTCGGGGTCGTGGAGGGCGACGATGTTCCGCTTGGGGGCGGTGATGCCCGACAGGAGGGACATCAGCAGCTCGTACGACGCCGACCGGGGGTTGTAGCCCAGGATCAGGAACGGATAGGTGACCAGGGCGCCGATGATGTCGGCCGACCACCGGCCGTACTCCACCCGCATGCACCTGAGCCGGTCGCCCCTCGTCAGCACCAGGGTGTCGGGGGAGTCGTAGGTCCCGGCCAGATGGCAGACCAGGGGCCGTTCCGGGGTGGGCGCCACCACGGGCTGGGTGGCGACCAGGAGCTCCGGCCGCCACGGCGGCACCTTCACGACGGGCTCCCGGCCGGCCTGCAGCAGCGCCCGGGTGAGCCGGTCGTCGTAGCAGGTCGTCAGGTAGGAGGTGGCCGGGATCTTCGCCAGGAAGGCGTAGGGGTCGTCCGCCTCCTGCGGCCGTTCCGCCTCGCCGCGCAGGGCGGCCAGGACCTCCTCGGCCATGGCCGCCCGGTCCGGCAGCGTCATGGCGAAGTCGAGCACCGACTCCACGTTCCAGGCGTCGGCGTAGGGGTAGCCGAGCCTGCCGGCCCATTCCCAGCTCAGCGCGCGCAGCCGGGCGTCCGCCTGCCGGGAGGTCTCCGCGCCGACGACGGGCGTGCAGTCGCCGGTGGAGATCTGGTAGATCAGCCGCGTCCAGTCGTCGTGCTCCATCTCCCTGGCCAGGGCCGAGCCGCGGCGCGCGGGCCTGGCGGGTGCGGGCTCGCGCGTCCGCTGCGGGGCGCCGTCGCCGGCCGGAGCGGGCGGGGCGGTGAGCGCGACGCCCGCGTACCGCTCGGCGCCGTCGCCGTCGCCGATCTGCTGGAAGTAGCGGACGAGCTTGGCCACGAAGGCGCGGACGTCGTCGTCGGTGCAGCCGGCCAGGCCGGAGGCCTCGGCGTGGCCGGCCAGCTCCGCGTAGCGGGGGTGGGTGGCGCGGTCCTCGGGATCGCCGCAGTCGGCCCCGGCCAGCAGCCGGTGCACGTCGTGCCGGACGCGTTCGCGTTCCTCCTCCGGCAGCAGCTCCTTGACCGTGGACTGCAGCAGCCGGTGCACCTGGACCGTTCCCCGGCCGGCCAGGCGCATGAACCCGTACCTGGTCAGCGTCCTGATCGCGTTGTCGGCCAGCACCGGGTCCCGGAACACGCCGGCCGGCTCGCCCGGCAGCGGCAGGGCGCCCTGGAGCAGCAGGCCGCGGGTGATCGACTCCGGCCGGAGGAAGGCGCAGCGCTGGAGCAGGCGCATGGCCTCGGGATGGCTCTGGGCCAGCGTCTCGAAGCCCAGATTCCAGGCCGAGGCCAGGCCGCTGCCGTAGTCGACCGGCGGGTACTTCTCCAGCATCCGCCCCGGCTGGGCGCGCAGCAGCGCGAGATAGGCGCCCGGCGCCAGGCCGGAGCCCTTGATGTAGCTGCCGGCCTGCACGATGCCGAGCGGCAGATCGCCGAGCTCCTCCGCCACCTGCGCGGCCTCCTCCGAGGAGATCCCCGGCACGCGCCGCGTGAGCAGCTCGACGCTGTCCTCACGCTGGAACACCCCGACCTCGACGGGGACGGCCACCTCGTCCCAGGCGGGGTCGCGGCTGGTGATGAGCACGTGCCCGGACCCGCCACGGGGCAGGGGCGGCACGAGCGTGGCGGGATGCCCGGCGTTGTCGAAGACGAGCAGCCACGGCCCCCAGGCCGAGTCCTCCTGGAGCAGGCTGAGCGTCTCGGCCACCAGCTCCGGCTCGCCCAGATCCAGGCCCAGGCGCCGGCCGAGCGCGGCCAGATCGGTCCTGACCAGGCTCGGCTGCTCGGCCCTGATCCACCAGACGGTCGTGTACCTGGACGAGCGGCGGTGGATGTACTCCGAGGCGAGCTGGGTCTTGCCGTGGCCGCCCGGGCCCAGGAGGCAGACGGGCCAGGCCGTCTGCGCCGCCATCTTGGCGTCGAGCTCCTCCATCAGCTCGTGACGCCCGGAGAAGTGGCCCCTGACCGGCGGGGTGCCGCCGCCCAGGATCAGCGGCCGGGAGTCCTCCACCTCGTCCTGCGGCTCGGGCCCGCGGCTCATGGCGGCCGCCACGCTCCCGTGCCGGGCCAGCCACTCGCCGACGAACGCCTCCACGTCGTCGGTCAGCCGCATCCCGTGCTCCCGCCCGTGGGCCAGGCAGGCGCGTACGTAGGCGTCGACCAGCGGCCAGGACGGCGGGCGGCGGCGTTCGCCCTCCAGCATGCCGTGGACCGTACTGGTGCGCAGCCGCTCCGGGTTCAGCCGCTGCAGCTCCCGGTAGGACGGCCCGCCGACCCGCGCCCGCAGCTCGGCCAGCGCGGCGATGAACGTTCTGAGCGATTCCTCCCCGTCAGGAGTCACCGGCGCCCGCCTTTCCCCTCCGCCGAAAGGCGTCCGGGATTGTCCTTGCCCGTTCGGAGTCATCCGCTTTCCGTAAGCTCCGCACCCGGCGGCTGTGCCGGGGTGTTCAGACCTGTCCGGCATCGGACCAGGTCATTGCGGGACATGGCGCCGGGCCGATCTCCTGATTCCAGACGCGAAACGAGGAGGAAAGATGTGGCATGAATTCGTCCTGGCACTCTCCGCCGTTCCTTTTCTGCTGGGCGCCCTGCGTTTCCTCCTGCTTTTCCTGGGCCTGCGGCTCACGTTACGCAAGACGCGCCCGGCCGACCGTCCCGGCGTGTTCCGCGATTTCGCCGGGGCGCTGAGCGGCGGGCCACCTCAGATGGGCGGCGGGTCGAAGTCGCAGTTCATCCTCTCCCGCGCCACCAGGGCGAGGCGGGCGTCGGGATGATCGACCGTCATCGCCTGGGCGTAGCCCTGCCGGGCCTCCTCCAGCAGCGCCTCGGCCTCCTCCTCGAATCCCGCCGCGGTGGTGTCGAGCGCGTGGTTGGTCGCGCAGGCCAGCAGCAGCGGATAGCTGCTCTTGAACTGCCGGCGCAGTCTCTCCAGGGTGTCGTGGCCGAGCCGCCTGGCCTCCTCGATGAGGCCCAGCGCGGCCAGGTCGCTGGCGAGGTTCACCGCGCAGGTCAGGGTGTAGTGGTGGTCCCGGCCCAGCCGGGCGTCCAGGCCGGCCAGGGCCACCTCGTCGATGGCCCTGGCCCCCTCGGCGTCGCCGCGCAGCCGCCGCAGGATGGCCAGGTTGGTGGCGCAGCCGTGGACGTAGGGGTGGTCGTCGCCGTAGAGGGACTGGTAGTGGGCCACGGCCTGCGCCGCGATCTCGTAGGCGGCCTCGATGTCGCCCGTCGCGCGCAGCGCGTTGGACAGGTTGCTGGCGGCGGCGACCGTGTCGGGATGGTGGTCGCCCATGGTGCGCTGCAGGCGGCTGTAGACGTCCTGCGCGAGTTCGAGGGAGGCGTCGAGGTCGCCGGCCCGGCGCCGGGCGATGGACAGGTCACGGGCGGTGCGCAGCGTCCACAGGTGCTCGGCGTCGAGCTCGTTGACCCCGTAGGCCAGGGCCTCCTCGCCGAGCGCGACCGCCTCGACGGAGTCGCCCTCCAGCCGGACCGCCCGGCTCAGGCCGTTCCAGGCGTTGAGCACGTTGACCTCGCCGATCCGCTGCTGGCTCTGGCTCTGCTTGCGGTGCACGAGCTCGAACAGATTCCGGGCCTTCGTGTACTCGCTGTTGAGGCCGTAGTCGATGGCCAGGTTGTTCATGAGCTGCAGGGTCGGCAGCGCCTCCTCGCCGAACACCCTCGCGTGCTGGTCGCGCAGCCGCTCGTCCAGCTCCCTGGCGGCGGGCCAGTCGCCCATGGCCCGCAGGTCCGCGGCGAACCCGCTGCTGAGCACCAGGGTCTCGGGATCCTCCGGGCCGAGCACGTCGGTCATCCGCTCCAGCGTGGCGCTGTCGAGCTCGTACGCGGCCCGGTATTCACCCAACTCCCTGACGATGCTGCCCAGGTGCCGGCGGACGACGAGCACGTCCGGATGGTCGCTGCCCGACACCTCGCTCCACCGCTCCACGAACCGCTCGGCGAAGATCCGCGCCGACTGGTAGTTGCCGGACCGGTACAGGTAGTACAGGACGTCGCGCACCATGCTGCGCACGGCCGGATCCGCGCAGTCGGCCACCCGCGCGGGCAGGATGTGGGCGATCAGCTCGTTGTAGCGCGGCCAGCTGGCGGTCTCGTCGGGATATTTGGGCGCCGCACCCGCCAGCAGCAGGTGCACCTCGTGCCGGTAGCGGGCGCGCTCCTCCTCCTCGATCTCGTCCCGCAGCAGCGCCTGGACCAGCCGGTGGACCTGGATGGTGCGTGACTGGGAGTCGATCGTGGCCAGCGCGAACCGGCCCAGCTCCCTGATCGCCCGGGTGAGCAGGATCGTGTCGCTCAGGATGGCGCTCAGCCCGGGGTCGGAGACCTCGTGGCCGGCCAGCCGGAAGACGTCGCGCGGGATCGGCTCGGGGCCGAAGAACGCGCAGCAGCGCAGCACGTCCACGGCCTCGGGCAGCTTGCTGCGCAGCTGGGCGACCGACAGCGCCCAGGCCGCGGTCATGGACATCGGGTATTCGGACGGCTTGCTCTCCGACAGCAACGCGCTCGTCTGCTCCTTCAGCAGCGCGAGATAGTCGTCGACGGAGATGCCGGTCTCGACGTGCAGGGCGCCGGCCTGTTCGAGGGCCAGCGGGAGGTCGCCGAGCTGCTCGGCCAGGCGGTCCGCGTCGGCCTCCGACAGCAGCGCGCGCCTGGACAGGAAGGCCACGCTCTCCTCGCGGGTGAAGACGTCGACCGCGACGGTGTCGACGATGCCCTGCCAGCGATGGTTGCGCGAGGTGATGACCACCTGCCCCGGCCCCTGCGGGATCAGGTCGCTGATCTCCTCCGGCTGGTCGGCGTTGTCGAAGATCAGCAGCCACCGGTCATAAGGCTCACCGCGGCGCAGGGCGTCGAGCACGGCGTCGGCGGCGTCCTCCGCGCCGCCGCGGGTGGCGGCCTGCAACCCCAGGTACGGTGCCAGGCCGGCCAGCGACGACTTGACCAGGACGGGCTGGTCGGCGGGGATCCACCAGACGACGTCGTACTCGGATTTGTAGCGGTGGGCGTATTCCACCGCGAGCTGGGTCTTGCCCACGCCCCCGAACCCGTGCAGGGCGTGCGGCACCACCGCCGTCACCTCGCTGGACAACCCCTCGTGCATCCTGTCGAGCAGGGCCGAGCGGCCGGTGAAGTTGACGTTGCGCGCGGGAACCCTGCCCCAGACCTCGGGGGCGCGCCCGACCCTGACCGGTCCTTGCTGCGAATCCGTCACGCGATCGCCTCCGTGACCTAATATCCAGCGGCAATATCTTAAAGGTTTCGAAGCCCGTGAAACATAACGTCAAGGGAAGTCATCGCGCCAGGGTCCGCGAGGGCCACAGAAGGGCAATAACGATTTGCCTCCCCTTTGGGACAGCCCATAAAGGATTGAGTCGATCACGCATTAAGCTGGGCCCCGGTTCGAGGTCCGGCCGGTCTTGTCATAGGGTCAGGTGCGACACCACCGGTTAACCGGGATAAAGATAGTAAGGGGTTTGAATGAGTGACGAACTGGACGAAACCGGTCTCGTCGATGTGGGCGACCTGACGCTCAGCGATCTTTGCCTGCTGGACGAATCAGCGTTGAGCCACGCCCTGCGCTCATTGCTGGAAGCGAGCGACGATGCGATGGGGCCGATCGCCGGCTTCAATCAGAGCATCGACGGCCTCGCCCCCCATGGCTGACAATAAGGTCGCACCTCGCCCCACGCCGCCGCCGCGCAGGAGGAGGGCGCCCGATGAAGGACTCCGACTGGGCCCGGCTGATCGACCAGCTCCAGACCGGTGACTGCACGCCGTTCATCGGCGCGGGCGCGGGCGAGGGCACTCTTTTACCGAGCGGCGAGCTGAGCCGCCGGTGGGCCACTCGTTACGACTATCCGTTCGCCGACGACGGCGACCTGCCCCGGGTCATGCAGTACGCGCGCAGCGTCGTCGGCGACTCGGCCGCTCTCAAACGGACGGTCGGCCACGAGCTCACGGCGATGGGCCCGCCCGATTTCACCGCCCCCGGGGAAATCCACTCCTTCATTTCCCGTTTCCCCATTCCGGTGTTCCTGACCACCAATTACGATGACTTCCTGCTGCGGGCGCTCAAAACCCACGGCAAGGAGCCGAGTGCGGCGATCTGCCCCTGGCACGAGGGCGTGCCCTACGATCGCGACCTGTTCGAGGGAACGCGCCCGGACGCGAGCCGGCCGGTGGTCTACCACCTGCACGGCAGCACGAAGGTCCCGTCGTCGATCGTGCTGACGGAGGACGACCACATCGAATACCTCGTGCACATGACGACGGCGCGGACGCGGCACAGCCACCACGTGGTGCCACCGATCATCCTCGACGCCCTGGCCAACAGACCCCTGCTCTTCCTCGGATACACCCTGAACGAATGGACGTTCCGGGTGCTGTTCCACGGGCTCATCCGGCGTTATCCGGCCATTCGGCGGCGACGTCACGTCAGCGTCCAGCTCGCTCCTCAGCACGAGGACGTGAAACCCGGCGCGGAGGCCCGGGCCAGGGAATACTTGGACCAGTATTTCGACGGCTGGGAGGTCTCCGTCTACTGGGGGACCCTCCGGCAGTTCTGCGCGGAGGTGACGCGGCGGATGGAGACGTCGTGACCACCTACCGAAGCGAGCCCTACGTCGGACTGCGTTCCTATTCCAGGGAGGACCACGAGCGTTTCTTCGGCCGCGGCACGAAGGCCTACGAGATCGCGGTGATGTGGCACGCGCACCGGCTCACGACGCTCTACGGCCCCTCGGGCGTGGGCAAGACGTCGGTCCTGGAGGCGGGGGTGCTGCCGCGGCTGGCCGAGCAGCGGGTCGACGTGCTGCCGATCGGGCGGCTGTCGCACGGCTCGGCGTTCCCGCTGGCGGCCCTGCCGGAGCGCAATCCCTTCACCGTCGCGCTGCTGTCGTCGTGGGCTCCCGGCGAGTCGCTCACGCGGCTGGCGGGCCTGACCGTCAAGCAGTTCCTGCGCCGCCGCGGTCCCCGTACGGACAAGTACGGCGACCCCGTCCCGGTCCTCGTCGCCATCGACCAGGCGGAGGAGCTGTTCTTCGACTTCCCGCACCGGCAGGCCTTCCGCGACCCCTTCATCTCCCAGCTCGCCGAGGCCCTCGACGACAACGAGGACCTGCGGTTGCTGCTGTCCATCCGGGAGGACTACTTCGCCCGGTTCCTGGCCCACGAGGAGCAGCTCCGCGGCGGCGGGTCGGCCGCGGCGGTCGCGCTGGCCCCGCTCCGCGAGGACGAGGCGCTGGCGGCGGTCAGGGATCCGCTGGCCCGTACCGGCCGCTCCTACGGGCCGCAGGCCGCCGAGACCCTGGTCAGGGAGCTGCGCACGGTCCGGCTCCACGGGGTGAGCGGGCCCACCTCGTACACGGTGGACACGGTGGAACCGGTCCAGCTCCAGATCGTCTGCTCCTCGCTGTGGCAGTCGTGCCCGCCGGAGATCGCGGTCATCACCCCCGAATACGTCGAACAGCACGCCGACGTGGACCGCTCGCTGGGCGACTTCCTCAGCCGCGCGCTGGAGGAGATCGCACACGAGCACGACGTGCCGCCCGACCAGCTCAGCACCTGGTTACGCGAGACGTTCATCACCGAGCTCGGCACCCGGGGCACCGCCTACGAGGGCGAGACCCAGACCGCCGGCATGCCGAACAGTGTGGTGAAGGCCCTGGTCGACCGCCACATCCTCAAGGTCGAGGTGCGCGCGGGCTCGCGCTGGTGCGAGCTGCAGCACGACCGGCTGCTGCAGCCGGTGCAGCGGGCCCAGGGCGGCGCAGCGGGGCCCAAGCCGGGCGCGGGACAGGCGCCCGCCAGCGCCGAGGAGTTCCTGCGGGTGGCCGAGCAGGTGCTCGCCGACGGCGACCTGCGGCTGGCCGAGACGCACGCCCAGCGGGCCAGGCGCCTGTGCGGGGAGGACGAGCAGCGTACGCTCGCCGAGATCGAGTCCTTTCTGGGCAACCTCGCCTACGAGCGGGGCGACTGGCCGACCGCCGAGGCCTGCTACAAGCGGGGCAGCCAGGTGTACGAGCGGCTGCGCGAAACCGGGGCGGTGGCCCGGTCGCTGGCGGCCGCCGGCCGGGTGATCCTGCACCAGGGACGGGCCGACGAGGCGGTCGCCGAGCTGCAGTCGGCCGTGCAGCGCGTGCCGCACGACCTGAACGTGCAGGTCGAGCTGGCCGTGACGGTGTGGCACGCGGGCAGTCCGCCGGCTGCCCTGTCCATCCTCCATGGCGTGCTCTCGGTGGACGGGGACACGCCCCTCGCCCTGCAGGCCCGCGGTGAGATCCTGGCCGACCTGGGCAAGCCCGAGCAGGCGCTGCGCGACCTGGACCGGGTACGCGATCCGGAGGAGCCGGCCACCATCGCGGCCCGGGCCCTCGCTCTGGCCGAGCTCGACCGGGCGGCGGAGGCGATCGCGGAGCTCGACGCGGCGCTGACGGCCGGGCGTGACCAGGGGCTGGTGGCCTACCTGTGCGCGCGGGCCCTGCACCGGATGGGCAACCGGGAACGCGCGGACCAGGTGGCCCGGGACGCGATCCGCCCTCCTCTCACGGCCTACCAACGCCGCATTCTCGCGGATTTGCACTAGCCAATGATCCCGGCCGGAAAAGTAATCCAACAGGGACTTAATTAGCCTTGCTAAATTAATTTCCCGCTGCTATACTGGAGAAAAGTCCGGGTTTATCGTTGCTAGCCTGAGCCGCATGGACAATGAATCTCAGGCAGCGTCCTCCCGCACGCTTTCCTACCGCGATCTCGAAACTTCCCTCACCGGCGAGTTCTTCTGGGACGAGACGCGCCCCGGCCCGAAACCCGGAATCCTGCTCATTCACGGCGGTGCCGGACTCGACGAGCACGCGCGATCTCAGGCACGCCGCTACGCGGAACTCGGGTACGCCGTCCTCGCCTGCGACATGCTGGGCGACGGCGTCGCGGGCAACCGGGAGCGGGTGATGGGCAGCATCATCGCCTTCCGCGACGACCCCGCACTCCTCGTCCGCCGCGGCCAGGCGGGGCTGACGGCGCTCTCCCGCTGCCCGGAAGTCGGTGGTCCGCCGGCCGCCGTCGGCTTCTGTTTCGGTGGCATGGCGGCCCTCACGCTGGCCCGGTCGGGGGTGAACCTCGCCGGTGCTGTGAGCATCCACGGCACCCTCTCGACCGGCGAACCGGCCAAGCCGGGCGCGGTCACTGCGAAGATCCTCGTCTGCCATGGTTCGGCCGACCCGCACGTCCCCATGGAACAGGTGGCGGCCTTCACCGACGAGATGAACGCCGCGGGCGCGGACTGGCAACTCGTCATCTACGGCCAGGCCGTCCATGGTTTCACGCACAGGCACGCGGTGCCGGGCGCCGCTCCCGGGGTCGCCTACGACGCGGCAGCCGACGAGCGCTCGTTCGCCGCGACGGCTGCGTTCCTCGCCGGAGTCCTCGGCGGGAACTCGTTCGGCCCCTCCCCGGCCGGCGCTTCGTAGTCTCGGAAGCCCGTTCAACGTTCGAGTCCTTCAGGTCGAGCGGGCGCTCGCGATCAGCGCTTCGCGTTGCGCGGAGCTCAGACGGTCCGGCCTCGGGGTGATGGCGTACGTGCCGCGTCCGAGCCGCTCCAAGGTGAGCGGGTCGGAGAGGATCGGACGACGGCCGACCACGTCCAGGGCTTCGGCGGCGCGCCGAACGGGCCAGCCCAGTGCCGTGGCGAGGTCGCCCGCGGTGAGCGGCCGGGCGGCGTGCACGAGCGCGGCGATCACCGTCAGCGCGTCGGCCACCGCGGTGTGGGTAAGGCTGCGGTCGTCCATGTGGTCGCTGATGCGGGCGAAGAACCGGCCCATCTCGCGAAGCCGGGTCCCGGCGGGAGTGTCGGAGCCGAAGAGGTGCGTTCCGCGCCGCGCGGCCGCCGCGACCTCGGTGTGCGCCCCGGTGTCGGCCCTCCAGGCGCGGAGCCAGACGTCGTCGTTGATCGTGTACCGCTCGCGGCGCCCGCCTGGATCCTGGCTCCGTCCGACCAGTTCGATCCTTTCGAGGTAGCCGATGGCCTTGGACACCGAAGCCGGGCTGACCTGTAACCGGCGTACGAGGTCGGCGGAGGTCAGGCTCCCGGAGTCGGAGGTGAGCAGGCAGACGAACACCCGGGAGGGCGTCCGGGGCAGTCCGGTCCCGGCCAGCGACGTGGCCAGCTCCTCCGCGAAACGGCGCGCCACCTCGGTCTGCCGCTCGTCGGGCTCGGCGGCCTTGACCGCTATGCGCCGGCGGGCGCGCCGGTCGGCGGCCTGCTGGGCGCCGTCCGCCAGATAGCCCGCGGGCCCGCCGTTGCGCGCGACCTCGCGGGTAAGCGTGGACGTGGGCCTGCCGAGCCGCCGGCCCATCTCGGCGTACTCCAGCCCGTCGGCCAGCCAGGTCTCGATCTTCCGGCGATCCTCATGGGTCAGCCTGCCTCCGGGCATCGGCCACGCCTCCTCCTCAGGTGCGTTCACCGACAATACATTGCAACGGGCGAGTGGCGTGAATTGCATTTACCGACAATACTGTTGCAACGATTCGCCCGCCACCTCGCCATATTCATTCCTCTTGGTTGACGGAAATCTGAAACGCAACGTAGCCTTTCCTCGCCCGGAAAGGACACGTCGATGTCAGATATAACGCGAACACAGGCGCGGGTCTCCGAACTACTCGCCGAATACCGGATCCCAGGCGCCGCGGTCGGGATCTACCATGACGGGGAGATCATCGACTTCGCCGTCGGCGTCAAGAATGTGGAGACGCGCGAGCCCGCGACGGCCGACACCATTTACCAGTGCGGTTCCATGACCAAGACCTGGACCGCCCTCGCCTTCATGCAACTCGTCGACGAGGGAAAGGCCGACCTGGACGAGCCGGTGCGGACCTGTCTTCCCGGTTTCCGAGTCGCCGACCCCGAGGTCAGCGCCAACCTCACGCCCCGCCATCTCCTGCACCACACGAACGGCATCGAGGAGGCTTACGGCGATCCCGGCCAGGACGACGATGTGTACGAGCGCATGGTCGCGAACATCGCCGGCGCGCCTCAGGTGCATCCCTTGGGCCGCACCCACGGTTACAGCGCGGCCCTGGGTTATGCCGTTCTCGCCCGCGTCATGGAGGTGATCAATGGCAAACGGTGGGACGACATCATGCGGGATCGCCTCTTCGATCCGCTGGAACTGACCGGTACGACCACCTGGCACGCCCTGGTGGACCCGCAGCGCGCCGCGACGGGGCACCTGATCCGCTCCCTCGACGAGGGACCCGTCGTCTCGCCGCTGACCCATCTGCCACGGTCGTTCGGCCCCGGCGGCAACATCAGTTCGACGGCGCGGGACGTGCTCACGATGGCGCACGTCTTCCTCGACGGCGGCAAGGCGCCGAACGGCACCAGAATCGTCTCGGCCGAGGCCGTTCGCGAGATGATGGAATCGCGTGTTCCCGTGCCCGATCCGCATTTGTTCGGGCCGGAGTGGGGCCTGGGTCTCATCGTGTGCGATTGGCACGGCGAGACCGTCTACGCGCACGACGGCAGCACGGTCGGCCAGAGCGCCCGCCTGCGAATCCTGCCGGATTCGGGCCTTGCCCTCGTGCTGCTGACCAACGCGGGACCGCGGGACGGCTTCTACAGGAGGGTGTTCAACGAAATCCTCTCCGACCTCGGCGCGCCCACGATCCCGGACCTGCCGGAACCCGACCCGACCCTACCCCTCGACCCGTCAAGGTACGAAGGCGTCTATGAGCGGCCGGGCGCCCGATACGCGGTGTCGGCCGAGGATGGCGACCTCCGCCTCACCCTCACGGTGAATCCCGTGGAGGCACAACTCACCGGTAAGCCGGAACGCATCACGTACGAGCTGCTTCCGATCAGCGAGACGCATTTCCTGATGCCTGCTGCAAGCCCGCTCGAAGACCCTCAGACCGTCGCCATCTACGACTTCCACCAGGGAGTCGCGCAATACCTCCACACCAATTGCCGAGTGAATCCGAGAGCAAGCGAGGAGAACACAGGAATGCACGTCATGGCGGTTTCCACGATTTCCGACAACGGCCGGTTCTGGGACGCGCTGAAGGCGGCGCACGGGCACCTGCCGAAGGGCGCCACGTGGACCCTGGCGGTGGCCGGCACCGACGGGACCAAAGCGGTGAACGTCATCGTCCACGACTCGGTCGACAGCGTCAAAACCTTCTTCGAAGAGCACGCCGGCCCCTTTGCCACCACGGAATACTTCGAAGCCGACGCCGCCAACGCGGTCGGGCTCCCGAAGACGTAGCCGCTTTCTTACGCTACCGTCCACCCAGGCCACGACGGCGGCACACCATCCGGACCCATGCGACCGTTGTCTCTACTTGATGGCACGTTGGGTCACGCCCCCGCGTCCCTGCTGGTCGGCGGGCTGTCCGCCTCCAGACAGCGGGACGCGCTCGCAGCGTCCGGGCTGTCGTGGACCACCATCGGCGACCGGCGGGGCATCTCCGCCCGCAAGCTCGCCTTGCCAGGCGCGAGCCCGGCGGGCTGCTCGTTTTTGCGGTTGCACTGACCCGCATCGCCCATAGTCCACGACCCCGGCGTACAGAACCGCCTGAACCCTCGCCCCGGCCACCGGGCGCAGGACCGAACAGCGGCTCGATGACCGAGTGGTGGAGTTCCCCGCGATCGACGACGACGGCGGCAGGGCCCGCACTCCGGCTCCGTGCGGACAGTCGTGGCCGACCTGCGCCGACCTGGGTCTCCGGCGCGCCCCCGCTCGTGCGCGTGATCGTCGCCTCCGGCGCGCCGCGCCCAATCGCGGGATCGTCACGGATACGAGGCTGCACCGGGGCGCCCGAGTCTCGCACGGACGCCCGAGCCTTGGAAGTACGCCCGAGTCCCGCACGGACGCCCGAATTTCGCACGGGCGCCCGAGTTTCCTACGGACGCCCGAGTCTCGTACCGGACGCCCGCGATCCCTAAAAGGTCGGCCATGAAAAGGGCCGGGCGCGCGTCGTCCGCGGCCCGGGATCCCTCCCCCGGTTAGACAGAAAACAGCGCCCCACCTGGGGCGATGCGAAGTGACCCGGTCGGGGGGCGAGATGGATACGGCTGCTACGACGGTGCCCGCCGGGTTGCGGGAGGCGGTCGAGGCCCGCGTGGCGGAGCGTAGTGACGAGCGCCGCCGGAAGATCGAGCTTCTCCAGGAGCCGGGCGGGATCGCCCTGGCCGACGACCCGGCCCGGGTGGCGACCCGGATCGACCGGCTCAGCCGCTACCACCCGGATGTGCGGCCGGTCAGCCCGGCGGCCCTCGCCGCGGGGGAGCCTGCGGCGATGGCGGCGGCGGGCGTAGTCCTGGAGCGGATCATCCAGACCAACGACCTGCTCGGCGTCGCGTACCTGGACGGCGGCGTCGCCGCGGCGCGGGCCGTGGGCCGGATCAGCATCCGGGACTCGCGGGGACGGCTGGTGGGGTACGGCACCGGCACGCTGGTGTCGCCGGAGCTGCTGCTGACCAACCATCACGTCCTGAGCGACGCCGGCACCGCCGAACCGAGCATTGTCGAGTTCGACTACCAGGACGGCATCGACGGCCGGCCACTGCCGCTGCAGGGCCTGCCTCTGGACCCTGGCCGTTTCTTCCTCGCCGACGAGCGGCTGGACATCGCGCTGGTCGCCGTCCAGGCAAATGCGGCGCAACTGGCCTCGTACGGGTTCAACCGGCTGGTGGAAGCGGAGGGCAAGGCGATCGTCGGGGACTTCGTGACGATCATCCAGCACCCCCGGGGCGAGAAGAAGCAGATCGCCCTGCGGGAGAACCGGATCGTCGACGTCGCGGACCTGTTCCTGCACTACGAGACCGACACCGACCCGGGCTCCTCCGGCTCCCCGGTCTTCAACGACCAGTGGGAGATCGTCGGGTTGCACCATGCGAGCGTTCCGGCACCCGGGCGCGACGAGCTCGGCGGCATCGTGAACGAGGGGATCAGGGTGAGCCGGCTGCTCGCCTTCCTCCGCGACCAGCGGCTCCCCTCCGCGCAGCAGGCACTGCTCGACCGGGTGTTCACCCAGCGCATCACCCTGCCGGGCGCCACGCCCATGGAGCCGCGCCCGGCACTCGACGGGACGGCGGGCTCGCTCGGCCCGGTCCCCGCCGGAACGGCCCGGCCCGCCGCTGATGTGCCCACGCCCGGCGGACCGCCGTCCGCCACACCGTCACCCGCTGGACCGTCACCCACTGCACCGTCGCCCGCCGGGACAGCACCTGACGGGACGGCACCTGGCGGTACGACCTCTGATGGGACGGCGTGGACGACCTCCACCGGGACGTCGCTGCAAGCCTCCACCGAGACGGCGCGGATCCTCTCGGTCACGGCGCCGTTCGAGCTGCACATCCGGTGCGAGGTGGCCGAGCCGGGCAGGCAGTCGCCGGCCCAGGAGGAGGCCATCTCCATCGATCCCGACTACTCGAACCGCCAGGGCTACGACCCGGGCTTCCTGGCCGGCGGCCATCGCGTCCCGCTGCCTCTCCTGTCTCCCGACCTGGTGCCGCTGGCGGCGGTCAACCGCTCTCCCTCACCCGCCGCCGGCCCCCCGTACGTGCTGCCGTACCACCACTTCAGTGTGGTGCTGAACAAGCGGCGGCGGCTGGCGTTCTTCACGGCGGTCAACATCGACGGCAACACCAGCGTCCGGCTGCGCAGGGAGCCCGACCGCTGGTCCTTCGACCCGCGGGTGGCGGAGGAGGAGCAGGTGGGCGAGGAGATCTACCGCGCCAACCCGCTCGACCGGGGCCACCTGGTCCGCCGCCTGGACCCGGCGTGGGGCGCCACTCGCGGCGCCGCCAAGCTGGCCAACGACGACACCTTCCACTTCACCAACTGCACTCCGCAACACGAGGACTTCAACCAGAACAAGACCACCTGGGCCGGGCTGGAGGACTACATCCTGGAGAACGCCGACAACCGGGACCTCAAAGTGACCGTCTTCACGGGGCCCGTCCTGGCGGAGGACGACGACGCGTATCGGGGGGTTCAGCTGCCTCGCCAGTTCTGGAAGGTGGTCGTCATGGTGAAGCGGAGCGGCGAGTTGTCCGCGACCGGATACCTGCTCAGCCAGGAACGGCTCATCGACGGCCTGGAGGTCGCGCCCGCGGACTTCTCGTACGGGGAGTACAGGACCTTCCAGGTGCCGGTGCGACGGGTCGAGGGCCTCACAGGCCTGTCGTTCGGCGACCTCCCCGCGGCAGACCCCTTCGACCGCATGGAGACAGCGACCACCGCAAAGGAAATCTCCGACCCACGCCAACTCCAGTTGTAACCCTGTCCGAGCCCGCGCCCCCCACAGCCAGGGTCCGTAATCAAACCCTCCTTACATGCCAAGCAAACCCCACCACCCGACAAGGCCCACCGCCCACACGAGGTCCACCGCCCTACACGACGCACGCCGCCCTGCACGAGGCACGCCGCCCGCAGTCCGGCGCAAAGGCCCGCCACCCGGCACAAGGCCCACCGCCCTGCACGACGCACGCCGCCCGTCAACCGGCGCCAAGCCCACCGCGCGGCACGCCGCTCGGCACCCGAACGCTCAGCGCTCGGCGCAAAGCCCCACCGCACGGCACAAGACCCCACCGCACGGCACGAACCCCCACCACCGGCACAAGACCCACCGCGCGGGACAAGGTTCACCACCTTGCGTGAGGCACGCCGCCCGTCATTCGGCGCGAAGCCCACCGCTCGGCACGCCGCTCGACGCCCAAGCGCTCGGCACGAAGCCCTACCACCCGACACAAGACCCAGCGCCCAGCACAAGGCCCACCGCCCAGCACAAGGCACGCCGCCCGCAGTCCGGCGCGAAGGCCCGCCACCCGGCACAAGGCCCACCGCCCTGCACGACGCACGCCGCCCGTCATCCGGCGCGAAGCCCACCGCGCGGCACGCCGCTCGACGCCCAAGCGCTCGGCGCCCGAACGCTCGGCGCTCGGCGCGAAGCCCCACCACCCGGCACAAGACCCAGCGTCCAGCCAAGGCCCAACGCCCAGCACAAGCCACGCCGCCCTGCACGAGGCACGCCGCCCGCACTCCGGCGCGAAGGCCCGCCACCCGGCCAAGGCCCACTGCCCTGCACGACGCACGCCGCCCGTCACCCGGCACAAGACCCGCCCGCTCAGCGCGAGGGCATAGGTTGGCCTGCGTGAGAGTGCGGGCAGCGTCCTGACAGGCCAGCTACCGTCCTGGGCAGGCCAGCCAGCGTCCTGGGCAGGTCAGCCAGCGTCCTGGGCAGGTCAGCCAGCGCGCCGGGCAGGCCGGCCAGCGCCCGGGGAGGGCGGCCAGCGTTCTGGGCGGGATTGGGCGACGTCCGATCACGGGCTGGTGAGGATTGCGTGGAGGCGGCGGGCCTGGCGGACCAGTTCGGTGGTGCGGGATCGCCCGGCCAGCTCGGCCACCACCGCGAGCTCGCCCCGGGCGTCCGCCCATTCTGCGGCCTCTACCGCGAACCTCATCAGCCGCGTATGTACGCCCGTCGCCTTCTCCCCCGGCCCCGGCAGGTAGGCGGGCAGCAGCCCGGTCACCACCTGCCACACCTCCCGGTGCGCGCCCAGCCTGGCCGCCTCACTGAGCGCGGCGATCGCGACGGACGGCCTGTCCTCGCCGCGCTTCAGCAGGACGGCCAGCTGCCTGCCTAACTCGGTGCCCGGTAAGCCGCCCGAGGCCGCCAGGTGCAGCAACGGCCGCACGCCGTCGCCGTCGGGCCCGTCCAGCAGGTGGTGCGCCAGCAGCAGCGCCAGCCCCGGACCGCCAGGGCCGTCGGCGAATGCCAGGCGCTTCAGGTCACGTGACGACGGCTTGACCAGCGGCCAGAACGACTTCAACGTATAAACCGATCGCGCCGCCGCCAGCTCCCGGTGTCCGGCGAACACTGCCAGCGTCCGCTCGCAGTATTCCTCATGCATGCGCGGCACGAGCAGATCCCCCAACAGTTCCGCGTACTCCGGCCCCGACACGAACTCGGATGTGATGCGTGTGTCGTCCTGATATGTCTCCCAGCGCAGGACCACCTCGGGATCTGCGGGCCGGTCGGTGAGCCACCTGTGCACCCGGCGCCCGGCCGGTCCGGTCAGCCGCGCGGCCTGCCGCACCGCCTCGTCGGTGACGGTGCGGCGCATCCGAAGCAGCGCCTGCCGCAGATCCAGCGGCAGCGCGGTCACGCCGGCGCTTTCGTATTCCGCCAGCCGCTCGACCAGCACGTCCGCGTCCAGCAGTCCGTTGGCGTGGGTGGGCGTGGCCAGCAGGTACGGCGGCATCCGGCCTTCCGTCTGCGCCTGGTAGACCTCGGCGAAGCGGGCCAGCGGCATGAGCTTCCACGCGGCGGCGTGGGTCATCTCCGGCACCCGTCGTGTCGCGTCGACCCGCCGGTCCAGCGTTGCTCTGCGCTCGGCCCCGGGCTCGATCAGCTCCCTGGCCATGGCTTCGGCCCAGTCTGAGGTGTTCCACCACGGATATCCGAAGTAATGCTGGTTGCGGCAGCGCGCGGCGAGCGGGGACAGCGCGGTGATCAGCTCGTCCCTGTGCTCGCCTGCCGCCAGCCGGACGAAACCATCCAGCCACCGTTCGGACGGCACCCAGTCGAACTCAGGCAAGTGGAGGCGAGCCAGCACCCTCGCATCCGTGATCGGGGACGGCATGCGCGGCGGCTCGGGTACGGCGGGCAGCGGCATGGGCACGAAACGGGGCCGCCTGGGCTCGGGCGCCGCCTCACCGCCGAAGACCCCGGCCAGTTCGGCACCCGGGCCCGGAGGCAGCAACGCCACGGTGTCCCTGATCATCTCGGCCGCCTCCGGGCCGAACCGCCCGGCGTGCTTGACCGCCAGCCGCACCGCCCGCGTTTTGGCCTCGGCCGACTCGCACGTCAGCGCGGCGGTCAGCGCGGACGCGTACGCGTCGACGTCCTCGGCCGGCTCCTTGAGCACGCGGTCGAGCAGGGCCAGCCCGGCGCGTACGAGCCTGCCCTCGCTGCGGAACAGCAGGCTCTCCACGGCGTCCACCGGCGGCGTGACCCGCAACCGGCGGAGCTGCCGTAGCGCCAGCTCGGCAACGTTGGCCGCGGGGAGGGAGATCATCGCCGCGTATTCGCTCACATGCGGCGTGACCTCCTCGGGTGCCGGGTCGAGCAGATCGTGCAGACCGACGAAGAACCGCAGGTCGGCGGCCTGGCCGCCACGCAGGAACCGGGAACGGCACCCGTCGAGCAGCACTGCGCGCTTGATCCGCCCTTCGGTGGCCAGCGCGCTCAGGGCGGAGGCCAGCGCACCATCACCACGCAGGAACCGGCCCACTCCCTCGGCACTGAAGAGCCTCGGCACCATGGCATCCAACAACGGATCTCCCGCCAGCCCGTCAGCCCAGCCGTCGACCGACCCGTCAGCCAACCCGTCGGCGGAGGTGGTGAAGGCCGGCTCGGGGGTGGGGGCGGCATACGTCGAGGCAGCGAAAGCCGTGACAGCGGGACCGTCGGCGGAGGTGGTGAAGGCCGGCTCAGGGGTGGGGGCGGCATACGTCGAGACGGCGAAGGCCGTGGCGGAGGGACCGACGGCGGAGGGCGAGACGGAGAAGTCGGAGGAAGGAGCTGCGGAAGACGCAGAGTCGGTGGAGACGGCGGAAGCGGCGGCGGGAGTGGCGCTGGAGGGGGCGAAGGCTGCTGCGGGTGCGGTCTTGGAGGGGGCGGAAGCGGCCGCGGGTGCGGTGGTGGAGGAGGCGGAGGCGGGTGCGGTGGTGGAGGGGGCGGTGGTCGAGGCCGGGGCGGAGGCGAAGGTGGTGGAGGCCGAGTCAGAAGCGGGGAAAACCGAGTCGGAGGCGGGGGAAGGCGAGGCACTGGACACAGAGGGGGTGGAGGTCGAGGTGATGGAGCTGGGGGTGGAGGTGGGGGGCGTGGCGGCGGTGGTGGTGGCGGAGGCGGTCCAGGCCAGGGTGAGGGGGTCGTGGTCGGGGGGTTCGGTGCCCGTCTCGCGGAGGAGCGCCAGTGCCAGCCGGGCCCGCCCGTCGCCCGCCTCCGGGCGTACGCCGCGCAGCCGAAGGGCCAGCCGTACCGCAAGATCCTGCTGCCAGGCGGCCGGTCGCGCGGCGACCACCTTCAGGATGAGCGGGACGTCGTCCACGTCGGCCGGGGGCCAGGGACGTTCGAGCTCGCGCTTGTTGAGCCAGGTGGTGACGGCGGCGGCGCCCGCGATGGCGCCCGCACCCGCCACCCGCAGGGCCTCGACCCAGCGGCTCCTTACGTGCTCGTGGCGGAGCATCTCCTGGGCCTCGGGCAACTCCCACACCTGCCGGTGCATCTTGTCCGCCCGGGCGATCAGCTCCTCCCACCGGGCCTGGTATGCCTCACCGCGCTCGACGTCCCTGCGCTCACCTTCGCGTCGCGCCACCGGCAGGTAGCCGGGCAACTCGCGCGCCACCTCACGCCGCCGCACCTCGTCGAATCCCGTCAACAGCGTCACGACGGCATCGGCGTCCTCGGCGTCGATGGCCGCGCGAACCGCTTCCCAGGCGTTGGTCATGCCCGCGACAGTAGGGCACCGCACCGACAATCCCCGGAGCCCCCAGTCGGGCAACCTGACCCCGGCAGCCGACGCTCGCCAGAGGCAGCCGGCAGCCGACGCGGGGCCCGGAGCGGGCCACCTCACCGGCAATCGTGGCGGCTGCGGTCAGAGGGCGCGGTCCTGGAGTTCGGTCAGCAGGTCCTGGGAGTACGCGATGCGGCCGGTGAGCTCCGCGGCCGGGCGGTGGCACAGGGCCAGGGCGGCGTCGGCCATGACGGTGGGCGGCTCGGCGTTGGGGTCGTCGTCGGTGGTGAGCCCGTGGAAGAGGGTGCCCGGGGTGGGGACGACCCGGTTCGGCGACAGGGCGTTCACGGCGACGTTGTCGGCGTAGAGCTCGGCGGCCAGGCCGGTAGTGAAGCGTTCGAGGGCGGCCTTGCACATGCCGTACACCGTCGAGCCACGGCCCGCCCACGAGCCGGGCGGGAAGGTGGGGTGGCGGGCCGCGACCGAGGAGATGTTGAGGATCCAGCCCGTACGGCGTTCCCGCATGCCGGGGATGACCAGCTGGGCGAGGTGGAAGGGCGCGTTGACCTGTACCTCGAACATCAGGTCGTAACGCCGCTCGGTGAACTCCGACACCGGCGTGAAATAGGTGACCGCGGCGTTGTTGACCAGGATGTCCACCGGCCCGTACCGCTCCTCGGCCGCCCGGATGAGCGCCTCCCGGTCCTGCTCGCGCGACAGGTCGGTGGCCTGGGGAAAGGCGGTGCCACCGGCCGCCTCGATCCGCGCGACGGTGTCGCCGATCGTCCCTTCCAGGGGGCTTCGCGACGCCTCGACGGTACGGGCGGCGACGACGACCTTCGCCCCCTCGGCGGCCAGCCGTACCGCTATCGCGGCACCGATTCCCCTGCTCGCTCCGGTGACGACCGCGACCTTGCCTGCCAGTACGCCCATGGGCTGTCCTCTCCTGAGACCCTTACCGGCCCGCCCACAGCGATACTAGAACGACATTTCAGAATATGACCAGACCGACACCCCGATGGTCCCTCGCACCGCGCCGTCGCCGGGGCCGGCCTGATCAAGGGGTTGATCAAGGGTACGGTCAGCGTCCTGGAATCGACCGCGGGCCTGCCGGGCACGAGGGCGGATGCGCGCCGTCCGCCGCGCGGGGAGGTCCGGATGGCGGGCCACCGCCGCCCTCCTGGACGACGACCTCAGCGTTCACCTGCCTCCCCACGGCCGCTGAGTCCGCCGCCGAAGCGTCAAAGACCGGCAGGGCGGGCACATTCGGGAAACTCGGTCCGCCTTCACGATGGACTCTCCGGTTTCTCCCATACGTGCCGGACCTCGACCCCTGGCGCCACCAGCCGGCTGAGCGAGGTGGCGAGTGTGGCGTCGTGCGGGCCGTCGATGGTCTTCTTGCCCTCACGCCAGGCCACCCGCAGCGAAGTTCGCCAGTAGCCCTCCTCAGGGTCGCCCGAATGGGTCACGGTCACCTCGGTCAGGTCCGCCGCCGGCACCGTACGAACGGCGGCCCTGCTCACCAGTCTCACCTCGTGCCGGGTGAACTCCGCCACCGTCACCTCGTACCGGTCGCTCACCGGCCACAGCACGATCCCGGCGAAGAGCAGCGCCCCGATGACGATCAGGCCGTGCGGGTGCCACGGGACCGAGAAGAAGGCATTGAGCCCCGTCGCGAGCAGGATGCCGATCGGCAGCATGCCGGGCACCAGCAGGCAGCCAGATGGCTCGCTGCCCTCCCAGCGCACCATCGCGTCGTCGCCCACCCTGTCACCATTGCCTCCTCACCGACGGCGGGCAAGGGGGCGCGACGCCAGGTGGCTGACGGGCGGGCGATTCCGCGGCGTCGCCGTACCGGCCCGCTCTTCACGCCGATGACCTCACGGCATTAGGGTCTGAAGCCTTATGTACGGGATGCAGGCGTTAACGGAGGCGGATCCCGCACAGCTGGGTGACTACGCGCTCGTCGGCGCGCTGGGCCGGGGGCCGCGGTCGGTCGTCTACCTGGGGCGCTCGGCGTACGGCCAGGTGGCGATCAGGCTCCTTGCCGCGGGCGACGTCGAGGCGCAGCGTGCGATGGCCGCGGCGGCGGAGCAGGTGACCGAGCCGTCCGTCGCGCAGGTGCTGGCGACCGGGATGCACGGTGACCGGGTCTACGTGGTCAGCGAATACGTGCAAGGCGTGTCCCTGGCGGAGTCGGTCCGTCAGGAAGGCCCGCACGACCCGGCCCGGCTGCACTGGCTGGCGACCGGCACGGCTGCCGCGCTGGCGGCGATTCACCAGGCGGGTCTCGCGCACCTGGCCTTCACACCGGCCAACGTGATGCTCGGCGCCCAAGGGCCGAAGGTCGTCGACTTCGGGATCGTACGGCCGCCGGAGCCGGCGGTCATACCCGCCTACCTGTCGCCGGAGCAGGTGGCGGGACATCCGGCGGGACCGGCGTCCGACGTGTTCTCCTGGGCCGCGACCATGATCTACGCCGCGACCGGGGTGCCCCCTTTCGGCGAGGACAACGCTCCGGCCGTGGCCCATCGGGTGCTGAACATCTCGGCGGACCTGTCGCGGCTGCCCGCGCCCCTCCAGCCGATCCTGAACCAATGCCTGGCCAAGCAGCCCGCCTATCGGCCCACCGCGCAGCAGGTGCTGGCATCCCTGCACGGGGCCGCACCGAACCAGCCGGCTGTCGGACAGCCTCCCGCTCACGCCCCGACCACCACGTACTTCCCCCCGCACCCCCAGCCCCCCGCGCCCACCCGGGCCTTCCCGCACTCCCCTCCCCCTGCCCAGCCCCCCGGTTATGCCCCGCCGCCGCCCGCTCCGTCGAAGAGCTCGACCAGCCTGGTGATCGGACTGGTGGCCGGGCTCGTGGTCCTGCTCGCAGCGGGCGCTGCCGGTGTGGTGTTCCTGGCCGATCGGCAGCGACAGCAGCCGGTCGCGATCGCCAGCCCCAACCCCAGCCCGGCCACCAGCGAAACCCCCGACTCCGGCCCCACCGACTCCCCCGACTCCGGCCCCAGCGAAAGCTCCGACCCCGAAGCCGGCGAAAGCCCCAGCCCGAGGGAAAGCCCGAGTTCAAGCGAGAGCCCCAGCCCGAGCGAGAGCCCCAGCTCCGACGCCGGCGCCGGCACGGCGACTTCGACGCCCGAGCGCACCTCGGTGGCGGGCCGGTGGACCGGCACCTACGTGTGCAACCAGGGCAAGACCGCGCTTGACCTCACGATCACCGAGTCGTCCCCCGGCAGGCTCAAGGCCACTTTCGCGTTCGAGGCCGACCCCAGCAACCCCGATGTCCCCTCCGGCTCCTTCGCCATGAGCGGCCGGCTGACCGGACGGGTCTTGGACTTGAAGGGCGTCCGCTGGATCGACCGGCCGGGCGAGTACATCATGGTCAACCTCCAAGCCGACCTGACCGAGGATCGCCCCTCCACCATCACCGGAAACGTCCTGGGCGGCGGCTGTTCCACCTTCACCATCGAACGGTCGTGAAGGCCGCCGCCTTCGCGGCCCTTCCTCGCCCGTGCCCCCTACTCGAAGGTGTTCCGGGGCCTGGGCGAAGCTCGTTCGGCGGGGGGCCGTAGTTCGTCCCGCGAATTGTTAGTCTGGGGACGTGAATGAGCATGTTGACGGGCAGATCGGGGCGGTGGCCGCCCTGGTGCGGTCGACGTTCCTGATGAATGCCGTGTACTCGGAATCCGCCCGCGAATTCGGCCTCACCCAGCAGCAGGGCCAGCTGCTGTGCGTGCTGATGGCGCAGCCGTACGGCATGAGCGAGCTCGGCGCGGTGCTGGGCCTGGCCAAGTCGAGCCTGACCGGCCTGGTGGACCGCACCGAGCGCAACGGCCTGGTCCAGCGCAAACCCGACCCCCAGGACTCCCGTGCGGTACGGGTGGCGCTCACCAGGCCCGGCGCCAAGCTGGCCGAGGAGTTCTACAACGAGACCTGCCGCCGTGTCGACAAGCTGACCTCGGAATTCGCCCCGGCGGAGCGCGACACGCTCGCCGCCCTGCTCGGCCGCATCGTGATGGACAACAAGGTGCCCACGGTCTTCATGGAGCCGGATCAGCCGCACTGACCCGCCGACCAGAGCAGAGTTGCGGTTCGTGATACGAACTAATATGGTTCGTAGCACGAACTTTTGCCATGGGGAGCGTACGCCTGGCGAACCTCTCCATTCGCAGGGAAGGCGGAACAATGTCCCCGCATGACATCGTTTTCGGTTTTGGCACCCACCCTGGCATTGACGACATACCCGAGTTGTTGCCCACGGTCCAGCAGGCCGACCGGGACGGACTTGACATCTTCACGCTGTCCGACCACCCCTACATCGGCGGGCGCCTGGACGCCTACGCCGCGCTCGGCTTCGTCCTCGGGCGCACGCGGCGCATCGCCGGCTTCGCCAACGTCAGCAACCTGCCCACCCGGCCCGCTCCCCTGCTGGCCAGGACCGTGACCTCGCTGTCCGCGCTGTCCGACGGCCGGATCGTGCTCGGCATGGGCGCGGGCGGACTGTGGGACCGCATCACCGATCTGGGAGTGCCCCGGCTGACGCCCGGCGAGGCCGTGGACGCCTTCGAGGAGGCGATCGTCCTGGTCAAGCTGCTGTCGGGCGGCGGCCCTCCGGTCACCTACCGGGGCAAGCACTACCAGGTGCACGAGATCGAGCCCGCTCCGGTCGCCGCGCCGCCCGTGTGGACCGGATCGGTCGGCCGCAAGTCCCTGGCCGCCACCGGCCGGGTGGCCGACGGCTGGATCCCCGGCCACGCGGCCGACTGGCTCAGCGAGCGCTACCGAACCTCCCGGCCGGTCATCGACGAGGCGGCGGCGTCCGCCGGTCGCGATCCGAGCGAGATCCGCACCGTCTTCAACTTTCCCGGGCGCATCACCGACCGGCCGCTGCCCGCCACCCGTGACCGCGACGGCCGCTGGCTCGGCGGCTCCGTCACCCAGTGGGTGGAGGAGCTGACCGGGGCGGTGCTGGAGTACGGCGCGTCGGGGTTCACGCTCTTCGCCGCCGACCACAGCAGCCCGGACTCGACCACCCTGAGCCGCTGGGCCCAGGAGATCGCCCCGGCGGTCCGCGAAGCGATCGCGAAGTAGCGGGCTCCCGCGAAGGCGAGCGCGCCCGAGCGGATCGAAGGACCGGCGCAGGACATCCGCAGCGCCATGCCCCGGAAGCCACCGCCGCGCACCGACGACAGGGCCCCGCCGCCCGCCTGTTTCATGGCCACCAACCCGCCGTCTCATGCCTCGGACGCTCGTGGCGGGCCCGCGTGGACACATGCAAAATATGTCCACATATCGAACGAGCGTATCACTATGCGAGACGACAGGTGCGGGGAGCAGGAGGGGCAGCACATGACCAAGGTGGTCATTCACATCTTCCACGGCGACGACGACTCGATCTCGTACGGCTCCCGGCTCTCGGAGCGGATCCGCCAGATAGCGGCCGACAAACAGGCCGAGGTGGAAGTCTTCTGCTTCGGCCCCGCCCAGGCCCGGCTGACGGGTGGCCCCGGCGACGAAGCCCGCGCCGTTCACAACCGCCGGCTCGACGACCTGATCGCGGCGGGCGTACCCGTCGGGGCCTGCGTCAACGCCGCG
Source organism: Nonomuraea jiangxiensis (assembly GCF_900099965.1). Taxonomy (GTDB): domain Bacteria; phylum Actinomycetota; class Actinomycetes; order Streptosporangiales; family Streptosporangiaceae; genus Nonomuraea; species Nonomuraea jiangxiensis. Next base: position 80,658 of record NZ_FNDJ01000017.1, read on the forward strand.
AAGGCCGACGGCACCGACGAGGAACTGCGGAAACGGGGATTCACCCTCGAAGTGGCCCGGGACGCCTTCCTGCGTTTCGCCCTGGAAGGCGCCACCGTCATCACCTTCTGACAGCGACCGGCGGCGGTCAGCCGGCGTACCGGAGCCGGGTCATCTCGTCGTCGGAGAGCCGCACCGCTCCGGCGGCCACGTTCTCGGCGAGATGGTCCGGATTGCCGGTGCCCGGAATGGCAAGCACGTGCGGCCCCAGCCGCAACGTCCAGGCCAGCCGGACCTGCGCGGGCGTCGCGCCGTGCGCGCGGGCGATGGCGAGCACGTCCTGGTGCTCCGTGGCGGCCGTTCCCGTCTCACGCCCGGCGCCCGCGATCGCGAAGAACGGTACGAAGGCGATGCCCCGCTGGCCGCACCCGCGTAGCAGCTCCTGCTCGCCGGCCGACGCTCCGATGCCGAAGGAGTTCTGTACGCATACCACCGGCGCGATGGCCTGGGCCTCGGCCAGCTGGTCCAGCGTGACGTTGGACACCCCCAGGTGGCGAATGAGCCCGGCGTCGCGCAGCTCGGCCAGGGCGCCGAAGTGCTCGGCGATCGAGCCGGTCCTCCGGCTGGGAGGGACGCGCAGGTTCACCACGTCGAGATGGTCACGTCCCAGCTGGCGCAGGTTCTCCTCGACCTGGCCACGCAACTGCTCCGGCGTGGCCCACCACCACTCACCCGACGGATCACGCCCCGGCCACACCTTCGTGGTGATGACGAGGTCGTCCGGATAGGGGGCCAGCGCCCGGTTGATCAGCTCGTTGGCCGACAGGAGCGGCGAGAAGTAGAAGGCGGCGGTGTCGATGTGGTTCACTCCGAGCTCGATCGCCCGCCGCAGCACGCCGATCGAACGCTCGCGGTCACCCGGGGCGCCCGGGCCGAAGGCGACGCTGCCCGTCAGGCGCATCGCCCCGAACCCGATCCGGTTGACGGTCAGGTCGCCGAGGTTCCAGATGCCCGCCGCGGCGGCGGCGTTCGGCTGTGTGGTCATGATCAGGTGGGTGTCCTTGCCTAGGAGCCTGCGGAAAGAAGGCCGCGGTCATCCGGGCCGGCCGGATCCGGGCATGAAAAAAGCCTCCTCGTGCGGAGTGGCTCCGGCCGAGAAGGCTCAATTACTCGCAGGCAGCTTATCAGTAGTTCACGCCCACCTCGTCCGGCCCGGACGAGGTGGGCGCAGGGGGGAAGGATCAGCCGCGGCAGCGGAGCCCGTCATGAGGCTCAGCCGCTGACGCCTCCGGCTCACTCCCCGGCGGCCGTGGCGCGGGGCGCCGGATCGGCGGTGGCCCGGCTCGCCTCCTGCATCTTCCCCGTGGCGATGAAGTCGACCACGACCCGGTAGAAGCCGGCGATCGACTCGCCCTCCGCCACCCCGTCCCTGAGCTGCTTGCGTACTTTGGCGAAGGGGAAGGCCGTGCCGCCGTTCGGAAGGAGCACGCCCCACCCGTGGTCGTCCGACTTGTGCCAGCTCCCGCCGGTGGCGGCGATGACGCACGCGCCCAGGTACGAGCCGAGCGTGCTCACCAGCCCGTCCACCTGCTCCGCGTCCGGCGTGCGCCGGCGCTCGATGAAGCCCTCGACCCACTCGACGGACTCCCGGTCGAGGCCGAAGTCCATGCCGCTCAGCGGCCCGAGCCGCTCGATGACGAGGCGGACGTTGGCCGCGATCTGCCGCAACTCCTCTTCGTTCACCCGAGGATGGTGGCATCGGCCGGAGAATCCGATCAATCGGATTTCAGCTGGCGTACGGGACCGTCCCCGTCAGGAGCCGACGGACAGGATGATGGCCCCCCAGTAGCCGTCGCCGTCCTCGACGACGGTCAGGAGCAGGCCGTTCTGGAAGTACAGGTCACTGGCGTTGAGCGTGTCACGCCCCCGGTGCTGGACGTACGGCGGCCGGGACAGCACCTGCCAGTTGAGCTCCTCCTCGAACATCAGCTGCGTCGTCAGCGCCCGCGTTCCGCCCATGTGCACCATGGCGTGGATGTGCACCGTACGCCCCGGATACCAGCCCGGCCAGATCGTCGTGAACTCCACGACGCCCTCGGCGTCCGTCAGCTGCGCGCCGCGCAGGTAACGCTTGCCGTCGGTGGGCTTCAGGTCGGGCCAGGTCCTGTCATGGGTGATCTCGCGCGACTCGACGTGCTCGATCATGGAGCCCCGTTCGCCTCCCGAGTAAAGCCCGGAGGCGTCGCACTGCCAGAGGTCCACCAGCGCGCCAGGCAGCGGTTGGCACGTGCTGTTCTGCACCTTGATGGCCAGGCGCAGGCGTACTCCGGGCTTACCGTCGCGGATGTCGCTGCGGATCTGGTTCGCGTCGAAGTAGAAGGGTCCCTTGGTCACGGCCGGCGTGACCGCGCAGGCGCGGGCCTCGGCGAGCAGGTCCCGCGAGGTCGTGACCGTCGTGGCTCCGGCGCCGCGGACGCCCAGCAGGCCGCCGAACCCGACCGAGCCGAGCCCGAGCGAGCCGAGGCCGATGTTCGTGATCAGCCGCCGACGGCTGACCCGCTGCCCTTCGTGATCATGTGTCACTGAGATCGTTCTCCGGCAGGTCAGGAGGAGCCCCCCGACGTCTCCTCCACTCCAGTCGAACCTCTCATGAGATGTAGGGATTTCACCGGAGGCGCGACGCTTACGTCCGGTAAAGGCCGTCCGATGGCTCGCCCCGTTCGAGGGCGACCCGCGGCTCGACGGCGAAGGCCCGCCGCATTCCCTCATGGGGTGCTCTCCAGCATGCGCCGCCGGGCGGAGCGAGAGGACCGGCCCGGGGCGGTGGGCTACGTCGGAGCCGCGCGGCTGCCCGTCGACCTCCCCGGACCGGAATGAGGTTCCCCGGCCACGCGCGGCCGGCCGCCTCCTGCCGGGCACTCCGCCCGGCGCTCGGCGGTCACGCCGTCGCGGGGAGGCCGGCGTAGGTCACGCGGTCTCGAACCGGTCCAGGTAGGCCGCGTACCAGGCGCGCTCCTTCTCCAGCGGCGGGTGCTCCTCGGCGTAGACGTGGCGGAAGAGGTGGTCCACCGGCGGGTCGGGCATCGCGGCGACGCCCTGGCGCAACTCCACGACGAGCCGGTCTCCCTCCTCCTCGATCTCGGCGAAGAAGGCGTCGTCCGCCATGCCCTCGTTGCGGAGGTACGTCTCCATCCGCTGGATGGGGTCCTTGCGCCGCCAGGCGTCCAGCTCACCGGCCGGCCGGTAGCGGTCCGGGTCGTCGGAGCTGGTGTGCGGCCCCATCCGGTAGGTGACGGCCTCGATGAAGTACGGCCCCGCCCCGCTCCTGGCGTGGGCCAGCGCGGCCCGGGTCACCGCCAGGCAGGCCAGCACGTCGTTGCCGTCCACGCGGATTCCGGGCAGGCCGAAACCGTGGGCGCGCCGGTAGAGAGCCGCCCCGCTCTGCCGGGCCGACGGCTGGGAGATGGCCCACTGGTTGTTCTGGCAGAAGAACACCACGGGGGCGTCGTTCACGGCCGCGAAGTTGAGCGCCTCGTTGACGTCTCCCTGGCTGGCCGCCCCGTCGCCGAAGTAGGCCACGACGGCGGAGTCGGCGCCGTCCATGCGCATGCCCATCGCGTACCCCACCGCGTGCAGGGTCTGGGAGCCGATCACGATGGTGTAGAGGTGGAAGCCCGTCTCGCTGGGGTTCCAGCCGCCGTTGGTGGTGCCGCGGACCATGCCCATCAGGTCCAGCGGGGGGATCCCGCGGCACCAGGCCACCCCGTGCTCGCGGTAGGAGGGGAACACGTGGTCCGCCGGTTCGAGAGCGCGTCCCGACCCGATCTGGGCGGCCTCCTGGCCGAGGCACGGGATCCACATGCCCAACTGCCCGAGGCGTTGCAGGCTGAATCCCTCGCGGTCGATCCGGCGCACGAGCGCCATGTCCCGGTACAGGCCCCGATACTGCCCCTTGGACAGATCGACGTCGAACTCGGGATGTCGCACCCGTACCCCGTCCGGGGTCAATAGCTGGACGACCACATCGTCGCCGGCCTGGTGCCGCACCTCGTTCTCCTCTCGCCGCCGTGCCCGTGCGGGCACGGAAGAAGCCGTGGTGATCGTACGGGAAAGGCCGGAGCACGTGCGGGGGCAGGTCCTACCCGCGACGGGACGAGCCGGACCGGCGGTGTCAAGACACGCAAGCGGCGCGGTCCCCCGCGTACGACCACGACCGGTGACAGCTCCGAGTTTGCTGGTCAACGGCCCCCTGTTAGCCGAAACGGGGTGTTGCGCTGCACTGATCCCACAAGATCGCTACGTATAGTGATGGCCGATGTCACTTCGTGATCACAGGGGGAGTTCATGAGAAGTAGCCTTATCGCCGCCGGCGGGGCGCTGCTCGCCGCGGCCGCGCTGTACGGGACCGCCGGCACCGCCGCCGCCGGCACCTGGAAGGACGGGGACAGCCACTACCCGCAGCACTGCGACATCGGGGTGAACGACGACTCCACCTACCACCACGTCACCCATCAGGGGGTGTTCGCCGGCACCCGCGAGGCGGACGGCTGCAAGAACTGGGATCACAAGCACAAGCACAAGCACCACGGCTGGGGCGAGGACCACTGGCTGCACCGCAACTGGCCCACCAGCGGCAACGGCAACTGGGTCGGCCACGGTCTCGGCCCCGGCGCGGGCATCGGCGTCGGCCGCTGACCTTTCACCCGCCTGGTCCCGGCGCCCGCTCGCGGGTGCCGGGACCCGCGCGTTTTCTGTGGCCCTCTCCAGCCGGGGACCGACCGGTGGCTACCATGATCGAATGCGACTTGGCGTGAACGTCCCCAACTTCGGCCCCGGCACGGACCCCGGCACCCTGCGCCGCTGGGCGCTGACCGTCGAAGGGCTCGGCTACGACCTGCTGATGGTCTCCGACCATGTGGTGATCACCCCTGACGTCGCCGAGAAGTATCCCGCGCCGTTCTACGAGCCGTTCACCACGCTGGCCTGGCTCGCCGGGGTCACCACCCGGATCGGGCTCGGCACCACCGTGGTCGTCGTGCCCTACCGGCACCCCCTGCTCCTGGCCCGGATGGCGGCCAACCTCAACGACCTCAGCGGCGGCCGGCTGGTGCTGGGCGTGGGGGTCGGATGGGCGGAGCGGGAGTTCGAGGCGCTCGGGGTGCCGCACGACCAGCGCGGCCGGCTGACCGACGAGCACCTGGCCGCCATGCTCGACGCCTGGGCCGACGAGCGCGACTACCGTTCCGGCGGCGTGCCGATCTGGGTGGGCGGCAGCAGCGACGCGGCGCTGCGCAGGGCGGCGCGCTTCGGCCAGGCGTGGCACCCGCTCCGGCACACCGTCGGCTGGATGCGTGAGACGCTGCCGCGGCTGGCGGCCTTCGCAGGGGAGCAGGGCCGGCCCACGCCCGCCCTCGCGCCCAGGATCGTGCTGAACATCACCGACGAGCCCATGACGGGGCCGGACCGGCGGGCCGGCGAGGGCACCCTCGACCAGGTCATGGACGACCTCGAACAGCTCCGCCTGATGGGCGCGGAGAGCGTGCTGCTCGACCCGTTCCTCGGGGACCCGGACCAGACGCTGCGCCCGGAGGGGTCCTGGGAGATGCTCGCCGCCGTGGCCGGCCGCCGGAACGCCCGCTGATATCCTTTATGCCGTAAAGAGTTCGGTGGTAGGGAGTCTCCGCGGTGGTGGTCTTCGCCGGTCAGGGTGACGCGCGCCGTTCGATGGCGCTGCTGTGGCGCACCGGCGAGCCGGGCGAGGTGCGCCCGGGGCCCAAGCCGGGGCTGAGCGTGGACGCGATCGTCGACGCCGCCATCGCCGTGGCCGACCGCGAGGGCATGGCCGCCCTGTCCATGCGCAAGGTCGGCGAGCGGCTCGGCCGCACCGGGATGGCGCTCTACACGTACGTGCCCAGCAAGGGAGAGCTCGTCGACCTGATGTACGACCGGGCCCTCGGGGAGCTGCCCGCCGGCTACGACACGAGCGTCGGCTGGCGGGCGGCGATCTCCTCCTGGGCCGAGCGCACGCTGGCCTGCTACCTGCGGCACCCGTGGGTGTTGCAGGTGTCGCGGGCGCGGCCGGTGCTGGGGCCCAACGAGTTCGCGATGCTGGAGAGCGTGGTCGCGATCCTGCGGGAGTCGGGGCTGCGGCCGGGCCGGCTGCGGGGCGTGGTGTCGCTGCTGTTCGACTTCGTGCGCGGGGCGGCCACGACGGTCTCGGAGTCGCGGCTGGCCCCGTCGGCGACGGGGGTGTCGGACGAGGAGTGGTGGCAGGCGCGCTCGTCGCTGCTGGAGGAGGTGGCTCCGGGGTTCGCCGCCCGCTTCCCGATGGTGACCTGGGTGGAGTCGGAGGGCCGGGCGGAGCCGGGGGACGGCGCGCCCGCCGGCGACGGGTCGTTCCTGGAGCACCGGGCCGGCGAGACGTTCGCGGTGGGCCTGTCGGTGCTGCTCGACGGGGTCGAGGCGGCCGTCAGAGCGGACTGACCGCCCCCCGGGTCATCCGCCGGCGGCCCGGCGGGCGGCCAGTTCGGCCAGGTCGCTGACGAACCACAGGTGCCGGCCCCGGTTGGACTCGGCCACCCAGGCGCGCAGCGCGGAGCTGGCGTCGGTGAACCGCGAGACGTCCCCGACGACCGCCAGGCCGAGCCGGTAGTTGACGAACTTCTGCGTGATCTCCCCCGCCACCCCGGTGCGCAGCTCGAAGAAGTCCTCGTGGAAGCGCTCCACGGGCACCGCCACCCACTCGGCCCCGCTGCCCCAGGCCTCGCCGATCAGGTCGAGCGCGTCGCGGTCCGCGCGCACAGGCGGGCCGTCCGCCGCGCACACCAGCACCCGGTCATCAAGCATGCATAGCCTCCGATTCTCGTTCATGGCTCATTCGCGCACCAGCGCGTCGACGATGCGCAGCACCTGTGCGCTCGCCTCCAGCCCGCCCAGCACGACGATCTTCAGCCGGGCCCGCTCCTCGTCATAGGCGAACTCCACGTGCAACCCGTGCGGCGCGCCCGCCAGCGAACCCAGCACCATCGTGCTGACCCGGTCCATCTCGCTCCTGGCGATGCCCTCGATCTGCACGACGCTGGACACCTCGGCGTGCCGCCGCGCCGGCGCCCCGGCCGGCCACCCGGCGAACTCCGCCAGATCGCCCTTGGCGATCCGGTATTGCCGGCCGATCCGCACGGCGGGCAACCGCCCGTCGCGCACGTAGTTACGCACGGTCTTGACGTGCAGTCCGAGCAGGTCTGCGACCTGCTCCACGGTGTAGTGCTCCATATGCTTCCCCATTATGGACCATGTCAGGGACATCAAGGGAATGATGGAGATGGTGGGGCTAGACCCCCTGAAGAGAGTGGTGCTGCTGACCTCCCCCGCTTCCAGCTGGTCTGGGAAAATCCGGGGTGACGGAAGGGAGGCCCCAAGGTGGCCTTGGCGGATGCCGGATTACGGCGAATACTGGCGGACTCGGGCGAGCCACGCGGGTGGGTATCACCCGGGGCGGACCTGGTCACGGCGCTGCTCGGTGTGTGGTTCGGCATCGGGCTGATGATCGACGCGTGGGCCCACAGCAACCTGAGCGAGCTGGAGACGTTCTTCACGCCCTGGCACGCGGCGTTCTACTCCGGGTTCGCCGCCGTCTCCGGGTGGATCATCTGGCAGGTCTGGCGCAACGTCCGCACCGGCCGGCAGGGGCTGGCGGCGGTGCCCACGGGCTATCTGGCCGGGCTGGTCGCGGTGCCCGCCTTCGCCGCGTTCGGCGTCGCGGACCTGTTGTGGCACACCCTGCTCGGCATCGAGACGACCATCGACATCCTGTTCAGCCCCTCCCATCTCGGGCTGATGGTCTCGATGTTCATCATCGTCACCACGCCGCTGCGCTCGGCCTGGAACGCCCCCGACGTGGGCCGGTCGCCCTCGCTCGGCCGCCTGCTCCCGGCGCTGATCGGCCTCGCCTTCGCCACCGCGCTGGTGTCGCTGTTCCTGTCGTACGGCGACGCCATGCAGTTCGGCGGGCGGAGCATCGTCGCCGCGTTCTCCGAGTCCGACATCCGGCGCGGCCCCGGCCCTGACGAGCTGGCTACGGCGATGGTCATCACCAACGTGGTGCTGCTCGCGCCGGTGCTGCTGATGGTCCGCCGCTGGCGGCTCCCGTTCGGCGCGGTGGCCGTCATGTACGCGGTGGCGGTGCTGATGCCGGGGGCGCAGACGGCGTTCAGGAATCTGCCGATCCTGCTCACGTTCGTGGCCGCGGGGCTGGTGAGCGACCTGCTGATCCGGTGGCTGCGCCCGTCGGCGGCGCGGCGGGGCGCCTTCTGGGCGTTCGCCGGGTTGTCGGCCTTCGCCACCTGGTCCCTCTACATCGGTGTCGGGTCGGCGACCGGCGGCGGGCTGCCGAACGTGCCCGAGTTGTGGACCGGCGCCCCGGTCGTGGCCGGGCTGGTCGGGCTGGTGCTCGGCGTGCTGCTGGTGCCCAACGCCGTCCCCGACGAGGAGGCATGAGAGCGAGACTCCTCGCCGCCTTCCTCCTCGTCCTGCTGGTGTCGGCGGGAGCCGCCCCGGCCGCGGCGCACACGGTCATGGCCGGGGCCGATCTGCGGTTCGCGCAGACCATCGCCGGCACGGAGCTCACCGTCGTGGTCAAGGCGACGCCACGGGTGCCGGGGCCGCTGCGCGTCGGCGTACTGGCCTACCAACGGGTCGCCGACCTGCCGGTCAAGCTGGAGCTGCGCTCGGTCGCGGACGGCCGTACGGTGACGGGCGTGGCGCGGGCCGCGCTCGAACCGCGGTACGCGGAGCTCAGCGTGGACCGGACCGGTCCTCACGAGCTGCGGTTGAGCGCCGGGGGCGAGGTGTCCGTGGTGCCGTTCCGGGTGCTGGTGGAGCGCGGGTCCGCGGGTGAGCTCCTCATCTACGGCGGCCTGCTGGTGGCAGCGTTGCTGCTGGTGGGCGGCCTGCTCACCGGGGCGCTGTCCCGGCCCGGCCCGGCGATGCTACTGTCCGGCGGCGCGGCCGTCGGGTTGACGGTCGCCACCCTGGTCATCGTGTTCGAACCCGGAATGCCTCCCGCCCCGCCCGACGGCGCCGCCCCGGTGGCCACGGCGCTGCCGGGCGGGCGCCCGTACGCGCAGGGCCGGGTGACGACGACGCCGGCGCGGCCGGGCGCGGGAGAGGAGTTCACCTTGCGCCTCGATCTGGTCGACGGGTCCACGGGCCGTCCGGTGGACGACCTGGCCGTCCATCACGAGGCGCTCGCCCACATGGTCGTCACCAGCGAGGACGGACGTTTCTTCCGCCACGTGCACCCGCTGCGGACGGCGCCGGGACGGCTGGAGGTCCGGCTGCGAGCCGACCGGGCGGGCCGCTACCTGGCCTACGCCGAGCTGGAACGCCAGGACGCGGGCGGCCAGCTCATCACCGGCACGTTCGCCCTCGACGGCGCCCCCGCGACCCAGAACGCCGGCGACGCCCCCGCGACCCCGGACCCGGCCGCGGAGTCCGGGACGTCCGCCACGGCCTCCGGGGGCGGCGACGCCGCGAGCTCGGGGCCGGGCGTCCCGCGGTTGTGGCCCGCGGTTCCCGTCGCGGGCCGTCCGACGACGATCGACCTCGACGCGGCGGGACCGGTACGGCCCTGGCTCGGCATGGCCGGTCATCTGATCGTCCGCAGCCAGGACGGCGCGTTCCTCGGCCACGTGCACGAGATGGGCTCGACCGGTCCGCGGTTGCGCTTCACGTTCAGCTTCCCAGCGGCGGGACGTTACCTCGCCTGGACCCAGTACGCCACCGGCGACCGCATCGTCACCGTGCCGTTCACCGTCGACGTCAGCGCTCAGGAGGCCGTCCGATGAGGCGCCGGGTCCTGATCGCCGTCGCCCTCGTGGTGGTGGCGGTGACGCTGTTCGTGGTGGGCCGGGGCGCGGCGGCCGGGCCGCTGGAGCTGACCACGACCGGCACCCGCTACGCGGCCACCGTCCTGATCGACCGGCCGACGACGGGACGGGTCGTGGTGGAGGTCCGGTTGAGGTCGGGCGATCCGAGCAGCGTGGCGCTGGAGCCGGTGATGCCGGACATGGGGCACGCCATGCCGGAGGTCGCCGCCCGCGAGCGGGAGCCCGGCCGTTTCCTGGCCGAGGGCGAGCTGTTCCCGATGGCGGGGGTCTGGGAGCTCTCGATCCGGCTCGACGGACCCGCGGGCGAGGAGACGCTCGCCGTCAACGCGCTGATCACCGAGTAACCCCGCCGCGACGACATGACAACGGCGTCAGAGGTCAGGCGTGCGCGCCCACCTCCACCCGGCCCACGGTCAGCCGCGGGCGGCCCTCCAGCACCTCCCCCACCCGCTCCACCTGCTCGTCGAGCTCCCGCGACTGGGCGGGGGTGAGGTCCCTGAGCGGCTCCACCGTGACGTCGATCCTGCTGCCGGATCGCCTCTGATGCCACACCCCGCTCACCTCTCCGTCCACCAGCAGCACCGGGAAGTTCCCCGCCTGCCCGCCCGCCAGCGCCCGTCCCGCCGCCGCCCCCGGGTAGAGCAGCTCACGCGGGCGTCCCGCCACCACGTACGCGTCGAAGTACGGCAGCAGCCGCACCCCGCGCGGCGGGTCCTCGGGCACCGCCGTGTCCCCCGCGAGCACCCAGGCGGAGCGCCCCTCGAACAGCACCTCCTCCAGCGGCACCGCCCGGAAGGCCGGGGCCGCCCACCCCACGGGTCCCCCGGCCCACTGGGCGAAGTCCGCCGGCGTGGCCGGTCCGTACGCCCTCAGGTAGCTCTCGACCAGTCCGGACAGCCCGTCCCGCGCGGGCGGGAGGGCCGGGGCGGCGGTGTAGGTGACCTTGCGTCCCCTGGCCGGCCCGAACACGAACGCCCCCTGGTGCGCGGCCCCCGCCATCACCTGCCGCCAGCGCGGCCACATGCCCTGGAACGCGGGCATGACCAGGTCCCCCGCCCACGGCCCGGTGGCCGCCACCACTGCCTCGCTCAGCTCGTCGATCGTCATCGCGGTCCCCGCCAGCACCTGCCGGATGGCGGCCACCACCTGGTCGGTCTGCTCGGGCGTCATCCGAATGGGCTCGGGGAAGGCGCGGTTCCCGGGCGGCAGCGACGACATCGCGCTCACCCACATCGGCAGGTCGCGGGTGGGCAGCAGGTGTACGGTGCCGCGCGGGCCGTACGTCTTGACCAGGCTGCGCTCGCCCCACAGCGCCTCCCGCACGTGCGCCCTGGTGAGGCCGTCGAGCCGTAACGCGACGGACGCCTCGCCCGCCGACATGACCTGGGCGTGCGCCCCGCACATGTCCGCCACGGTCTCCTCCGGCCGGCCGCCCGCCGTCCGTGCGCCGAGCCCGGCCCGCTCCAGCCGCCTGGCGCTGACCTGCGGCCACGACAGTTCGATCACTACGTCCTCCTCAGTTCGGCGACCACGGTAGGGGGTATCGCGGAAAGCATCGTGCCGCATTCACGGGTCATGGGGGCACGGGGTGACGGAGCCGGTAAGCGGGCGTAAAGTGATCATTAACCCGGTTTCCCTACCCTCATCCATCATGATCCGCCTCACCCCCTCCCCCGGCCCGCCCGCTCTCCGTCGATGCCGGCACCGGTGCCGCCCCTGGTCGCTGACCGGCGCGTACGACGAGGCTGGCAGCCACCGGGAGGAGCGGCCGGGTGCGATCGCGGCGGCCGGGGGTCTCGGGTGAACGAGCTGCGGGAGCTGGAGCCCGACTTCTGGCGCGCGCCCAGCGCGCACAACACCCGGCCGTGGACCCTCACCTACTCCGACACCGAGGCCGCCGTCGGCTGGGACCCGGCCAGGGCGCTGCCCGTCAGCGATCCCACGGGCCGCGACCTGCGTCTCAGCCTGGGGGCGTTCGTCGAGTGCTGCCTGATCGTGTGCGCGGACGCGGGGCTCGGCATCGCCTTCCGGCCCGACCCGGGGCCGCTGCGGGTCGGCTTCCTGTACCGGGCCGGGCGGCCGTACGAGACGCCCTTCACGACGGCGGACGTGCGCGCGCGGGGCGCGAACCGCGGCGACTACCACCCGGGACGGCTGCCCGACGAGGTGGCCGCCGGGCTGGCCGGGATGCGGCGGCTGGCGTGCCGGGACCTGGCGGACCTGCTGCACGCGGCGGACCTGCGCCAGTTCGGGGACCGGCAGGTGACGCGGGAGCTGCGGGCCTGGCTGCGGCTGACCCGCCGGCACCGACGCTACCTGCTGGACGGCCTCAGCGACCGGGCGCTGGCGCTCAGCAAGGCGGAGGCGCTCGCGCTGCGGGCCTCGCTCGCCCTCTACCCGGCGCTGCGGCGGCTGGGCCTGCCACGGGTGCTGGCGGGGGCCTCGCGGGAACTGCTCGACTACGACGGGGACGTGCTGGTGCTGGTCGGAACGGCGGGGGAGGAGGTGGAGCCGGGGCGGCTGCTGATGCGGCACTGGCTCACGCTGTCCGGCCTCGGGTACACGACGCATCCGCTGAGCCAGCTCATCGACTGCGAGCGGACGCGTGCCTCGCTGGCCGGGCTGCTGGGAGTGGCCGACCCGCGAACCCTGCTGCACGTGGCCAGGGTCGGCCGGCCCAAGCCCGGGTAGAAGACCTTGGCAACCAGGCGAAGGCCATCCCCCTCCCAGGGTGGAAAGGTTCCTACCAAACTGGACGCGGCTCCCCACGGCGGGGCCGTACAACCTAACTTTGGATACGGAAGGGGCCTCCTACCTGCGGGAGTGCGATCCGTGGCCGGTAGGAGGCCCGTTCCGTGCTAGACGGGATTGCGCGGGTCGAAAGTGATCCAGGCGATCCAGAACACGACTCTGGCCACCGCCAGTGCCGTCCGAACCGCCAGGTGCCGCTCTTCCCGTCTGCGCTCGCGGTTCCTCTCGGGCATCACGCTCTCCTTCCGGCCGGACCATCCGGCGCGCAGTCCTGATGGTCCACGCGGGAAGGCCATGCGATCGTCATGCCATGAGGGCCCGCAGGCTCAATCTGGCACATGCGCACCAGTTGCTTGGGGTATGTCCCGGCCGCGGGAAGGGCCCTGCACACCCCGGGCGGATAAGTTTCCGCTCCCCGGAGGACGATCCTCAACCCCGGCCCGGCGGCCTGATGATGCGACCAGGCGCTGATGACGTCCGGGTGGGCGTGATCAGGAGAGCGGTTTGACCCATCTGCCCCATTGCGGCTGGCGCGTGTACCCGGCGGCCGACCAGACGTGATGGGCCAGTTCGTTGTCGTGGAGAACCATCGCGTCGGCCCGGAAGGCACCGAACCGCGCGAACCGCTCCTCCGCTGCCTGAATCAACAACGATCCGATGCCCTTACGGCGGTGGGCGGGATCGACCGCGAGCCGGTAGAGGTGCGCCCGCCATCCATCCCATCCGGCGATGAGCGTGCCGACCATGCGCCCGTCCTGTTCGGCGATCAGCAGCGCCTCGGGGTCGCGCTCAAGGAGCTGGACGACTTTCTCCGGATCATCGTGGCGGTCGGTTCCCTCCGCCGCGGCGACCCAGAACGTGAGTACGTTCTCTATATCGTGGAGGCATCCGCATCGCACACTGACGGCGGATTCGTTCATACGCCTGTCCATTCCCACCTCGGTGGTTCTCAGGTCCCATGGGGCGTGGGAGTCCGGCCCTGCTCATCGCTGATTACAGCAGACAGGCGAGGACGCGGCCCGCGGAGCGTTCCGCGGGCCGCGTCGGATCAGACCCGGGCGGGGACCTTGTCGAGGAAACCGTGGATCTTGCTGACACGGCCGTCCTCGGTGAGCACCGCGACATCGAAGCCGGCCACGAGGGCCTCGCCTCCGGCCGGACCCAGTTCCCAGGTGAAGCGGGCGAGGTCATGGTGGGCGTCCACCGGCCCCGCCAGGGTGAAGGCGAAGCCGCGGAACTGGCCCTGTACGGCGGCGATCGTGGCGCCGATCGCCGCGCGGCGGGCGACCGGGTCGGTCTCGTTTCAGGTGGAGATGTAACGGGAGGATCGCGATTCAGTCCGAGAACGACCTGGCGTTCGGGGGGCTGCACCTCCTTCTGCGTCCCGTGCTCGACCGGATGGGCGCGCTGCCCGGCCCGCAGCGTCACGCGCTGGAAGGCGCGGTCGGGCTGGCCCACTGCTATTTTTCGGTGATGGGCTTAACTAATAAGTACAACCGGGGTGGACAGCGACTCTTCCGCGCTCGACGGGTTCATCCCCGCGGCTGCGCCTATCGCTGCGTGGACCGGGGGTCTGGCCCGCGCTCTTCACTGCACTGGGGGAGCGCGATCAGTTGTGCAACCGGGCCCTCGACCTCGGCCGCCGGATCGGCAAGATCGCTCCTGTCGCAAAACCTACCGCGCACGCTGTTGACACCCTCCAGGTAACGCCGGACAACGCGCCACGCGCGCGCGTGTCCCGGGTCGAGCACGCTGGGCAGCAGCGTTCGAAGGTGAGCCGCCGCTGCTCTGCGCAGACCTCAAGCGGGTCACCGCAGACCTCGCACGGCTTGTCGTCGCCGATGCCGGGCACTCCGTCCTCCATCTTCTCGAGGCAACCGTGCTGTGACTTCTCGCTTGCGGTGGCATTTCTTACCTGGCACGGCGACGCGGTTCCCTCAACGTAGATGACACGAACTCTCGGAGTGAGGGCTTTGCGTTCTCATCCGATGTGGCAGTTCGCTTGCATCGGGGAGGTGACTAACGCTGCGCTGCCGGCTTCTGCTGGCAGCCCTGCATGGTCATCGACCGGGAGGTGAGGGCCGGTGGGAGCGGTGACCTGTTCGTGGGCGTCGGCCATGTCGCGGAACACCGGATCGGTGATCGGGTCGGGAACGAGCGCAGTCAGGTCGGCCACGAGCAACAGGAACTGCCTAGAAAAACCGTTGCCCGAAGAGCGTGCCGTTGTCCCAGACACCCAGCCGCAGGCCCAGCAGACGCCGGACCGCCTCGCGCGGGTTGCGGCCAACGCCGAACTGTACTCCGTGATAGGAGGCCACCCACGTCATGCCTTCGGACGCCTTCGCCGCAAGCTCGTCGCCCGGTTTGATCTGCGAGATCTGGATCTCCTCAAGGAACACCTCAATGGGCTGACCTTCGACAGCCAGGTTGACCCACAGGTCGGCCTGGTTGTTGTCCAGCGAGCGGCGCGGCCGTCGCGGTTTGGCCGGGCGCGTAGATGTTCTCATGCAGGTCTTGCACTGCTCCACCTCCGCCTGGCCCAGGTTCTCCACATGGCTTGCCAGGGCGTCGGGAGCGATCGTGAACTGGAGGTTGAAGCCCAGCTTGGCCGGGCCCGGCACGGTCTTCAACTTGCACGTGGCCTTGTGGACGGACGCGGCGACGACCTCACCCGTTCCGACCTTGCGCGCCACCATGCCCCCGTTGACCGCGTGGCCACCGCGGTCAGCGGGCGGCCAGCCCGGGTGAAGCCGGCCTCGGGGAACAACCGAGCAGCGCTTATCGCTACTGGCTGCTCGGCTGTTCCCCAAGGCCGGTGATGTGTTGTGGTCAGGCCGGCTCGTCGACCGGCAGCGACAGGATGGTGGTGGCGTGGTCGATCAAGTGCGTCGCCGTCTTCATCGCGACACCCGTCGCTGGCGACTCACCGGTACCCAGGTTCCGGTCGTACTCGGGAAACGATCCGCCTGACAGTTGTAGCCGGATCCGCTGCCCGACGCCGATCCGGCGAGCGCAAAAATCAAGGGTCAGCTCGATCGTTCGCGCGACGGTCGGATCGGCCGCGAACGGCAGCCGCAGCATCGCGTCGGAGAAGTTGACGGAGATGCCGTCCGCGTCCACCACGCACAGCCGCGCATGCAGGTCGGCGTGTGGGTTGTTGGATGTCAAACCGACGCTCAGCGTGGGACTGCCGTGTATCTCGATCGGCCGGTCGAACGCTGCGGTGGTGAAGGTGAGCACATCTCGCCGCTGCTCGCGTGCGGCATTGTCCTGCGGCCCGCCATTCGGACCGACACGGCGGCCACCGAGAGCGGGCGTCGGATCGTTTGGATCATAGGTGAACGTCGAGAACTCGGTATCGCCGCGGGTGTTCAGCGTTCCACCGGCTCCAAGCCGCAACGTGAGGCGCCCGGAAGCCCTCGGCAGGCCGTCCAGTTCGCGCCACTCGTCGACACCGGCGACGTGCAGCCGGACGGCGGGTCGTGCGAGAGTGGCGACGCCGTCGCGCAGATGGTCGTCGAACCACGCCCGCGTCTCGTCCACCATCGTTGCGGCGGCTACCGCGACGACATCGGTGTGCACCCAGGGACCGAGCGTCAGGGCGACCTGGACACCTCGACCGCGCAGCGCCTGGAAAGCCTCGATGCTCTGCGGCAAGAACACGTCGTAGCTGCCGCCGATCAGCAACGTCGGCCCCGCGAATCGCTCCAACGCCGCACGCTGGTCATAGGGCCGCCAGTACGGATCGTCCAGATCCGGTTGGCTCACCCAGTCTTGATACCAGGGCGCTGTCGCGCCGAGTAGCTCGGCGCCGGCCAGCAGCGGAATCCGCTGCGCGGCGTCGGCCGGCAGCTCGTCGTCAACGCCGGGACACGGCCGGCGCACCAGATTGCTCCAGCTCTGACACTCCTGCACGGTGAACGCGCCGGTGCGATAGAACGCCGAACCGAAGTCGTACGGCCCGACCACGATCACCGCGGTCCTCACCTCGGGCGGCGGGTCCTGGAGCAGTGCATAGACGCAGTAGGCAAGGTAGGACATGCCGAACAGGCCCAGACGACCGTCGAACCAGTCCTGCCCACGAAGCCAGGCGACCGTGTCGTGACCGTCCGCCGCCTCCTGGACCATCGGTCGCAGCTGACCGTCGGAGTCAGCGGTGCCCCGGCAGCTCTGGAGCAGCACGTGGTAACCGGCGCCGGCGAACAGCCGCCCCAGTAGTAGGTCAAATGGGAAACCGCGCCCGTACGGCGAGCGCACGAGAATGGTGGGCGCCGGCCGGTCGGTGTGGGGCGCGTAGTGTTCCGCCACCAGTTCGACACCGTCACGCATACCGATTCGCACCGTGGTGACCAGACAGTCGGTGCTGCGGGCGCTGATGCCCAGCTGAGCCAGGACCTGGCGCGGATCGGCGAGGTCCAGCCGCCCGTCCAGCGTGAAGTCGAAGTGGGCCTGTTCCGGCATAGGGTTCTCCTGTTCACACATGCTGTCGGGTGCCCGCCGGCGCGGTTCAGGCCGAGACGACATCGGTGACGTGACGCCATTTCTGGTCGGACTCGGCCAGGACCTGGGCCGCTTGCTGGGCGTAGCCGTAGGCGTCGGCGCCGAGCAGGAGCCGAAGCGGCGCGTCGTCTCGACCGGCGAGATCACGCACGACCCGAGCGATTTTTGCCGGCTCAGCGGCCTTTACCCCAGTGGCCTCGCTCACCGCAGCTGCGTCCCGAAGCATGTCAGCGAACGCACCAACGGTGGACCGGTAGGGCTCACTGATCGGAGGGACAGTCATGGAGGAGCCAGCCCAGTCGGTGCGCATGCCACCCGGTTCCAGGACCGTGACCTTGATCCCGAAAGGAGCGACCTCCTGCGCGAGAACGGTGGAGAATCCTCCCATCGCCCACTTCGCGCTCTGGTACGCAGCCAAGCCGGGCGACCCGATCCGGCCGCCGATGGAGGATACCTGGAAGATGTGCCCCGAGCCCTGTGTCCGCAGGAACGGCAGCACCGCTTTGGTGACCTGCACGACGCCGTAGAAGTCGGTGTCCATCTGGGCCCGGAAGTCGGCGAGGTCGACATCCTCGATCGCGGCCAGGTCGGCGTACCCGGCGTTGTTGACCACGACGTCAAGGCGGCCGAACGCCGACACTGCCCGCTGCACAGCAGAGTGGACCTGGTCGTTGTCGGTGACATCGAGCGGCACGGGAAGCACGTGCTCGCCGTAGCGCTCGACCAGGTCGTCCAGCTGAGCGGGCTTACGTGCGGTAGCGACGACGCGGTCGCCGCCCTCCAGCGCCGCCTCGACCAGAGCCCGGCCCAGGCCGCGAGAACTTCCGGTGACGAACCACACCTTCGACATGATCGAACTCCTTATGTACCGGCGGTCTATTACCCTCGCCAAGGTAATAGACCGCCGGTATCATGTCAACAATGTACCGGCGGTCTATCATGGCGACATGACGACATTCCGTCGGGCGCGCAGCGAGGAACAGCGGGAGATCCGTCGGCAGGCGATCCTCGACACCGCCGCCGCCATGCTCGACGAGATGCCCGTGAGCAAGGTCAGCCTCAACGAGCTGAGCCGCCGGGTGGGGCTGGCCAAGTCACCCCTGCTGCGCTACTTCGAGTCCCGCGAGGCGATCCTGCTCGAACTGTTGGACCGCACCTGGAAACTGTGGCTCGACCAGCTTTCCGAAGAACTCGCCGTCGGCATCGACATCGACGACACCGCCCAGCAGCGCTGCGCGCAGCTCGTCGACACCCTCACCCGCTCGCTCGACCACCAGCGCACGCTGTGCGACCTGCTCTCGGCCCAGGCCGGGGTTCTGGAGCACAATGTCTCGCCGGAAGTCGCCATTCGGTACAAGCACGCGGCCATCGACAACGTGATCACTCTCGCCGGGCTGATTCGTGGCCCGCTGCCCGAACTCGGCGACGGCGCCGGCCAACTGGCCGCACAAGCCATCCTGGTGATCGGCGCCATCTGGACGCACTCGGTGCCGTCGCCGAGCATGCTCGCCGCCTATGAGCTCGTCCCATCACTGGCTGAGCAGCGGCTCGACTTCACCAGCACACTGCGGAGCATGCTGACCACCCTGGTCATCGGGAACCTCGGCTATCCGCGGTCGGACGCCCCTCCGTCGTCGACGTCCCGCCAACGCCCCGCCGGGTAGACGGTCCACACCGGACCCGAGTAATGCTTCTGCCCCTTGTGCCAGCGGAAATACCGCCATGGCAACGCCAAACTCAAATATCTAGCTGAACCGAATCCCGTGAACGATTCTCTTCCGACAATTTTGCGGAGTTTTCGGAAGCTGACCATCGTCGACACTGGTTCGGCTGCACCCACCTCGGGCAGTCTTCGGCGCCGACTCCTACACCCTGGAGGCGGCCGGCCGCCTGGCCGCCGAGTGCCGAGCCGAGGGAAGCATCCCTCACCCAGGGCCCCGGCTGGTATCACGTCTCAGCCCTGCGCTGCGTGCCCGGCCTGGTGGAGGCCGCCGTACGCAGCGGCGGACCCGGCCGCGCCCAGCACGCCTTCGCCCGGTACGAACGATGGGCGCGGCAGCCCTTCACCCGAGCCCTCGCGGAACGGTGCCGCGCGCTTCTCGGCTCCGACGCCGACGCCGAGGAGCACTACCTGGCGGCGCTCAAAGCCGGCGGTCCGCCGTTCGAGCACGCCCGCACTTCTCTCCTGTACGGCGAGTGGCTTCGCCGTTCCCGCCGCAAGAGCGTCGCCGCCGGGCACCTGCGAATCAGCTGTTCCTCGCACCGTCGGCTACCACCTCTACAAGGCCTGTCGCAAGCTCGGCGTCGCCTCGCGCGGCGAACTCACCACACTCGACCTGACCGACTCCGCCTGACACCGCCGCTTGCCGGTGGCGTCGCGCGAGGGATAGCGTCCCGCCCGTGAGTCTCGACACTCTGCGGCGGGAGATCGGCGGGCTCGGCACCGCCGAGTGGACGAGGTGGCCGCACGCGTACGGCTCCGCCCGCGACACCCCAGGTCACCTCGCCGCGCTGCTCGGTGACGACTGTGACGCCCAGCGCAACGCGGCGGCGCACTTCGCGGGTGCGATCGTGCACCAGTCGTCCGTGTGGCCCGCCAGCCCGGACGCCTTCGGCTGGCTCATCCGGGTGCTGCGGGAGAGGCCGCCGCCCGGCGACGTCCTAACCAGGTGCCTCGGCGCGCTGGCCGAGGCGGCCGACTACCTGGGCGAGGTGCCGGCGGGCACGCCGGTCCCGGAGCTGTCCTGCGAGGCTCGCGCGTGGCTGACGCGGTTCGCCGAGACGCCGGACGACGGTCACGACCTCGTCTGGGAGGAGTTCCTGTAGGACGACGCCAGCCAGCAGATCCATGGCTGGGTGCTGGCCCGCCTGGCCGGGCTCAGGCCCGCCGTGTCCGAGCTGGCCGTCGCCTTGTCCGACCGAGCGCCGGCGGCGTGCGACGCGCTCCGCGACGCCTGGTCGGAGCCTGCCGCCTGAGAGGCGTTGACGCGAGTCAACGCATCAACGCACATATACGTTCGGCCTGGGCGGCGTGGCCATGCCGTCCCCTATGGAGAAGCTCGGGTGCGGGGGCTGGTTGTAGGCGGTGTTCTGCCAGGCCAGGGCCACGCGGTACTGGGGGTCGTGGAGGAGGGTGTGGATCTTGACCGTGGTGGCGATCGGGGTGGCGTAGATCCGCAGGGCGCGGTTGTCCGTGGTGGGCCAGATGACCTCCTCGCGCCAGTCTCCCAGCAGGTCGCCGGACAGTGACGGGGTGGCCTTGGTGCCGTTGTTGCTGTGCACGTTGGAGGCGGTCAGGAGTCTGGTCTCGGCGCTGGTGCCGTACTTGTCGATGCGGGTCTGGTCCAGCAGCTCGCGCACCGGGTCGGCGTCCCACCAGGACAGGAAGTTGGCCGAGGAGGGCTGGCGGCCGACGACCGTGCCGGCCGTGTTGCGCAGGCCGTTCTGGCCGGCGCCTGAGGCCCAGGACTCGGCGCCCGGGCTGCCCGCCCAGATGTCGCCCGCGACGCCGCGGCCGGGGCCCTCGCCGTCGGAGCCCGAGCCGCTGCCGGTCTGCCAAATGACGGCGCCGGTCCTGGCGTCGGCCATGTAGAGGCCGGGGCGGCTGGCCGACTCGGAGATCTTGACATATTCCTGGCCCTGGCGGGCGGGGATCAGGTCGCCGAGGTGGGCGGCGTCGCCGTGGCCGTAGCCGATGTTCCACAGGCGGGCGCCGTTGTCGTCGATGGCGGCGGCGCCGTAGAGGATCTCGTCGCGGCCGTCGGCGTCGACGTCGCCGATGGTCAGGGCGTGGTTGCCCTGGCCGGCGTACGCGCTGTTGCCGGAGGCGTTGGTGTCGAACGTCCACCGCTTGGTGAGCCGGCCGTCGCGGAAGTCCCAGGCGGCGATGACGCTGCGGGTGTAGTAGCCGCGGGCCATGATGAGGCTGGGCCGGGTGCCGTCCAGGTACGCGGTGCCGGCCAGGAAGCGGTCCACCCGGTTGCCGTAGCTGTCGCCCCAGGACGATACGGTGCCGCGCGGCGGGTCGTAGGGGACCGTGGACATCGCGGCGCCGGTCTGGCCGTTGAACACCGTGAGATATTCGGGGCCGCTGAGGGTGTAGCCGTCGGCGTTGCGGTGGTCGGCGTTCGCGTTGCCGATGACGGTGCCGCGGCCGTCCACGGTGGCGTCCGCCGTCTTCATGGCGACCTCGGCCCTGCCGTCCCCGTCGTAGTCGTAGACCTGGAACTGGGTGTAGTGCGCGCCCGCGCGGATGTTACGGCCCAGGTTGACGCGCCACAGGCGGGTGCCGTCCAGCCTGATGCCGTCGAGGTAGACCTCGCTCGTGACGCCCGCCTGGGAGTTGTCCTTGGCGTTGGCGGGCTCCCACTTGAGGACCAGGTCGAGGCGGCCGTCGCCGTCGAGGTCGCCGACGCTGGCGTCGTTGGCGGCGTGGCCGCTGCTGGGCGGGGTGATGGGCACGTCCAGGTAGCCGTTGGCGAAGCGGAGCGAGGACTCCGAAGCCGCGCCCTCGGTGCCGCCGGTCACCGGGCGGACGGTGTAGGTGGCGTCGGCGGCGGCGCCCGCGTCCAGGTAGTTGGTGGAGTTGGTGACGGAGGCGACCCGGGTGCCGGCGCGGTAGACGTTGAAGGACGTGTCACGGGGCTCCGTGCCCAACAGCCGCCAGGAGACCAGGTTGCCGCTGCCGGAGCGGACGCTGATGAGGCCGCGGTCGAGGTCCTCCGCCTGCTTGGCCCCGGCGGGAGGCGGTCCCGTCGGTGTCACGGTGGGGGTGACCGTGGGCGTCACGGTGGGGGTGACCGTAGGGGTGACCGTGGGGGTGGCGGTCGGGGTGCCGGGGGTGCCGGTGCAGGGGACGCCGTTCAGGGCGAAGGAGGCGGGGGCGGGGTTGGCGGAGTTGTTCCAGGTGGCGTTGAAGCCGAAGGCCGCGCTGCCTCCGGACGGGATGGAGGCGTTGTAGCCCGCGTCCGTGACCGTCACGCCGGCCCCGCTCTGCGTGGCGGTGGCGTTCCAGGCCTGGGTGATCTGCTGGCCGGCGGTGAAGGACCAGGTCAGGCGCCAGCCGTTGACCGGCTCGCCGAGGTTGCGGATGGTCACCGCGCCGGTGAACCCGCCGCCCCACTGCGTGCCCACCGAGTAGTCGACCGCGCACGCCACGGCCGCCGAGGCCGACGGCTGGGCCGTGACGACGCCGGTGACGGCCAGGGAGACCAGGGCGGCCACGGCCACCGGTGTGTTTGAACGTTTCATCACCAATCCCCATCCGGGCCCGAGGTTGCCGCGAGGACCTGCCGCCCAGACCGTAGGAATGCCGTGCAAGAGCTGTCAATCCGGCGGCTGAACTCCTCGCAAGATTCCTTAAAACGTTTCAGCTCAACGTGGCAATTCACGCCCGAGGCCGCGTGAAAATTTCAGCGCGGTCACCGTTCCCTGGGCGGCTTGACAATTTATTTTTTCGGTGCCATCGTTCCCCCATGCACGAAGTGACCGTGATCGAGGACCCCGCGGCGGCCGAGGCCTCACTCGACCCCATGCGGTCGAAACTGCTGGCCGCGCTGGTCGAGCCGGGCTCCGCCACCTCCCTGGCGCAGAAGGTGGGCCTGGCCCGGCAGAAGGTCAACTACCACCTGCGCACGCTGGAGCGCCACGGCCTGGTCCAGCTCGTCGAGGAGCGCAAGAAGGGCAACGTGACCGAGCGCGTGATGCAGGCCACCGCCGCGTCCTTCGTGATCTCACCGGCCGCGCTGTCCTCGGTGCAGCCCGACCCCGCCCGCTTCGCCGACCGGCTGTCGGCACGCTGGCTGCTGGCCGTGGCCGCGCAGCTCGTCCGCGACGTCGGCGCACTGATCAGCGGGGCGGCCGCGGCGCAGAAGCGGGTGGCCACGTTCGCCATCGACGGTGAGGTGCGCTTCGCCTCGGCAGCCGACCGGGCGGCGTTCGCGGAGGAGCTGGCTCACTGCGTGACGTCGCTGGTCAGTAAATATCATGACGAATCTGCCGAAGGCGGGCGCGATCATCGGCTCGTCGTGGCCGTACACCCCGCCGTGAAAGAGGAGCGCTGACGTGGGGCACGAGTTCGAGCTTCCGCAGGAGGCCGTGGTGGGGGCCACCCCCGAGGAGGTGTGGGCGGCCATCACGACGGGACCGGGCATCGACTCGTGGTTCATGGGGCGCACCGAGGTGGCGGGCGGCGTCATCCGCACGCTGTTCGGCGACGCGGCGATGCCCGACTCCACGGTGACCGCCGCCGACCCGCCGCGACGTTTCGCCCACGCCAGCGACAAGACCGACGACGGCCGCTTCGTCGCCTACGAGTTCCTCATCGAGGGCCGCGACCGGGGCAGCACCCAGATCCGCCTCGTGACCAGCGGTTTCCTGCCCGGCGACGACTGGCAGGACGAGTTCGAGGCCATGTCCGAGGGCCTGACGATGTACTTCGCGACGCTGGTCGAATACCTCGACCACTTCGCGGGCCGGGCCGCCACGCCGCTCACGGAGTTCGGGCCGCCGGTGCGCGACTGGCCCCGCGCCTGGGAGATCCTGTACGCCGAGTTCGGCGGCGACCCGAGACCGGGTGACCGGGTGCGGATCGGCCCCGGCCGCTCGATCGAGGGCGTCGTCTACTTCCGCAACTCCCAGACCCTCGGCATCCGCACCCCGGACGCCCTCTACCGGTTCATCCAGGGCTTCCACGGCCCCATGATCGCCGCGCACCTGCTGTTCGAGGACGGTGCCGGGCCGCGGCCGAGCTGGCGGGCCCGCCTGGCGGACCTCTACGACTGACCTTCCGGCCCGACCGTGGTCGACGCGTGAGGCCGTCCCCCGGCCGGGCAGGATGACAGTGTGGAGATCGTCGTCCTGTCCGACACGCACGCGCCGCGGCGCTGGCGATCGTGCCCGCCCCGAGTGGCCGAGCACCTGCGCGGCGCGGACGTCATCCTCCACGCGGGGGACGTCTGCGTCGCCTCGGTCCTCGACGAGCTGGCCGCGTACGCGCCCGTGCACGCCGTCAAGGGCAACAACGACGGCCCGGACGTGGCGGCGCCCGAGACGCTGGAGCTGACCCTGGACGGGCTGCGGATCGGCATGATCCACGACAGCGGCCCGGCCAAGGGGCGGCTGCCCCGGCTGCGCCGCCGGTTCCCGCACGCGGACCTGGTGGTCTTCGGGCACTCGCACATCCCGCTCGACGAGTCCGACGGCGGGCTGCGCATCTTCAACCCCGGCTCCCCCACGGACCGCCGCCGCCAGCCGCACGGCACGCTGGGCCTGCTCACCATTGAGGGCGGCGTCCTGACCCGGGCCGAGATCATACCCGTCACCTGACGCGGCCCCCCATACGCCGGAGGGCGGCCGGACTTGTCATGCGCCGAGCCCTGAGGGGGACGGCGAGCGGCGTGAACTACCACCGCCGGCGTACCCGGCACGACGACGGACGACCGATGCCCGGGCCCCGCCCGCGGCCGGATTCTGGAACCCCGTAAGGAACTTCAGGGCGACGGTAAGGCGACGGGAACAGCGTCGTAAGCGCCCTCCAGCACAGTGATCCCAGATCGCCATTAGAGAAGGGCCGAGAGAATGAGCCAGCCGTACACACTCCAGGACGAGATCGCCCTCCCCGGGTTCGCCGGGACGGCGCACCTGCCGGGCTCGACGGGATACGACGAGCTGCGCCGGGCCGTGAACCCGGCCGTGGACTCCCGGCCGGCGGTGGTGGCCGAGGCGCACACGGTCGCGGACCTGCGGGCCGCGCTGCTGGCGGCGCGGCGGCACGGGGTGCCGTTCGCGGTGCAGGCGACCGGGCACGGCACGCACTCCGCCTGCGACGGCGGTGTGCTGGTCAGGACGTCGCCGATGGCGTCGGTGATGGTGGACCCGCTGCGCAGGATCGCCCGCGTGGGGCCGGGCGCGCTCTGGGGCGAGGTGCTCGCCGCCGCCGCGCCGTTCGGGCTGGCGCCGCTGTCGGGCTCGTCGCCGGCCGTCGGCGTCACCGGTTACACGCTGGGGGGCGGGCTGGGGTGGCTGGCCCGCAAGTACGGCTTCGCCGCCGACAGCGTCGTGCGGGCCGAGGTGCTGCTGGCCGACGGCAGTAAGGTCACGGCGAGCGCCGACAGTCACCCGGAGCTGTTCTGGGCGCTGCGCGGGGGCGGCGGCGGGTTCGGTGTGGTCACCGCGCTGGAGTTCCGGCTTTATCCGGTGTCGCAGGTGTACGCCGGGTTCGCGTACTTCCCGATCGAGGCGGCGGGTGAGCTGCTGAGCGCGTACCGCGACTGGATCGAGGACGCGCCCGACGAGATCAGCACCGCCGTCGTGCTCAAGCGCGACGAGCGCGTGGCGATGCTCAAGGTCCTGCACGCCGGCACGGCCGCCGAGGCCCGAGGGCTGCTCGCGCCGCTGTGGCGGGCCGCCGGTCCCGCGCTGCGGGACGAGACCCGACCGACCACGTACGCGGCCGCGGCCATGGGCGGCACGCCGAACCGGCACATGGACATGTTCGACAAGGTACCCGACGAGGTGCTCGACACCCTGGTACGGGCCTCGGAGCAGGCGCAAACGGTGGAGATCCGGCACTGGGGCGGCGCGATGAGCCGCCCGGGCGCGGACGCCGGACCGGTGGGCCACCGGGCCACCAAGCTGTCGGCCATCCTGGACACGCCGGTGCCGGGGCTGGCGGAGGCGCTGCGGCCGTACGCCAGCGGAGGGACGTTCCTGAACTTCCTGTCCGACCCGTCCCGCACGGCCACCGCCTACGCGGCCGGGGACTATGGGCGGCTGCGGGCGGTCAAGCGCGCCTACGACCCGGACGGCTTCTTCCGCGTCGGCCACGTCGTCCCGGCGTGACGACCCTTGCGCGCCACGCCCGTCCCAGGTCACGACTCCCGCACGGCATCACCCGCGCGGCCCCGTCCGCGAGCCGCCGGAGCCGCCGGAGCCGCCGCGATGCCGGGCCGCCCGACAGTAAACTGCCCGTTATGCGGCGTTTGAGCAGTACGGTGGTCGTGGTGGCGGGGGACGGGGCCGCGGACGTGGTCGCGGGCCTGAGCGGGCTGCACAACGTGCGGGCGATCCCGCGAGGTGAGCGCCGCCCGGCCGAGGTGATGGAGATCGCGGCGCGGTCCGCGGCGACGTACGTCGTGCACGACGCCGATCCGCTGGCCGACGTGGCGGCGGCGTGGACGGCGTTCTTCGACGGCACGGGGGTGACCGGCGCCCTGGAGGTGGCCGTCGAGGCGGCGCTGGGTGAGCTGCGCGCCGACCGGCTGACGCTGCCCGACTACTACCTGGTGCTGGACCCCGACGGGATGCCGGCGACAGTGCGTCACTGGTGGCTCGGGGTGCTGGCCGGGGCCGCGCCCGCCCGGGTCGTACCGGTGCAGGCGGGGACCGTCGCCCAGGAGCTGGGGCGGCTGGCGGCGGGGCGGTGGTGGCCCGCGGACCTGGAAGGGTGGCTGCGAGGGCTGCCCCGGGTGGTGCCGGACCGGGCCGGGCTGCCCGGCATCGGCGCGGTGGTGGCGTAGCGCAGGCGAGCGCGCCGCGAGGACGGCGTGGCGAGAACGGGCCAAAAAGGCGGCGGCACACCACGGAAACAAAGTGCTCAATTGGTGAGCACTTCAGACGGGAGGATGGTCACAAGAACCCCGTCGAAAGGACCGGAACGATGTTGCGAGGTCTCACCACCGTCTCCTTCTACTCACCCGACCTGCAGGCGACCAAGCGCTGGTACACCGAGTTGTTCGGGACCCCGCCCTACATGGACACCCCGGCCTACCTGGAGTGGCGCATCGGCGACTACCAGCACGAGTTCGGTGTCATCGACAGCGCCTACGCCGGCACCGAACTGGCCAGGACGCCCGGCCCCGACGCGATCGGCGGGCCGGCGGGCGCCGTGGTGTTCTGGCACGTGGACGACGTCCCCGCGGCCCTCGACCGGCTCGTGGCCATGGGCGCGAAGGAGCACGACGCCCCGCGCGACCGCGGCACCGGCACCGGCTTCGTCACCGCGTCCGTGATCGACCCCTGGGGCAATGTTCTGGGCCTGATGTACAACCCGCACTACCTGCGGGTCCTGGCCGCCCTGAAGGCGGAGTCCTGAGAACTCGACCGCGACTGAACGGGCGCCCCGCGCCCCGTCGTAGTGGTACGGCCGACCCACTCGCCAGCCGTACCACCTCCGGTCTCATCCCGGGCGGAGACCCGGGACGCGTCCCCTACGGGCGCGGGGTGCGGTTGGACATGTGCTCGGAGGTCCCGACACCGCGCGGTCGGCGCATGCCCGCGAAGCCCAGCAGGCCGAGCAGGCCCAGCAGACCCCACAGACCGGCGCCGCCGCCGTCGTCCTTCGCGTTCTGCTGCGGTCCGGGTGTGACCTGACTGTGTGCGACCGGTGCGACCTGCTGATCAGCCGTCGCCGTGGCGGCTGGGACGAGCGTCAAGAAGAACGCCAGGCCCAGCCCGGTGAGCGTCTTGCGCATTGGGTTCCCCCGATCCGGCGGTCTCGGAGACCGCCTATCACACCTTCCACACGGAAGGCTTCCGATAGCGGGGCGATCTCCATTTCCCCTGCTAGGTACGCACATACCATCGTCCCAGCCGCCTAAACGCCTCCCCGTCCCGGCCGCCGCCCCGTTGACGCGCTTAAACAGGGTGGCCGTCGGCGATGCCGGTACGTACCTGGGCCTCGGCTATCTCGGCCAGCACCGCGCGGGCCACGGGGCGGGGAGCCGGGGACATGAGGCGTACGGGGGCGTAGAGCGTCACCTGGACCACCAGGCGGCGGGTCGCGGCCACGCGGAGGGCGGAGGCCACGAGGGAGTCGTCACCCACGTAGCAGGCGCGGGTGGAGGCGGTCTCCGCCTTTCCCTCGCGGTAACGCAGCATCACCGGGCGCACGGGGGCGTTCGCGTCCAGCGCCGCCTGGAACACGGCCGGGCGGAACCGTCCCATCCCGCGACCGCACCACGTGGTGCCTTCGGGGAAGGCGACCACGGTGTCGCCTGCGGAGAGGGCGTCGGCGATCGTCCTGACGGCGGCCGGAAGCTGGGAGAGGCGCTCCCTGTCGATGAGCAGCGCGCCCGAGCCGGCCAGCAGCGTCCTGATGATCGGCCAGCCGGCTATCTCGCGCTTGGCCAGCGCCCGCGAGGGGATGGTGGCGGCCAGGACGAGCGGGTCGAGCCAGGAGATGTGATTGGCCACCACCAGCGCACCCGTGCCCGGCGAGGCCGGCGCGCGCGACGGGGCCGGCGGGGCGTCCGGCTCGGAGCGGAGGGCCGCGTCCGACAAGGATTCCAGGGTGACAGCGTCGGCGGGGTCGACCCCCGTGGTCGTGCCGAGCGCGGTGAGATCGGCCTCGATCCTGATGCCGAGCGCGCGCAGCAGCAGCCGTGCCCAGCCGCCGACGATCTTCGCCCGCCGGGACGCGCTCATCCGGGAGGCCACGAGGGACATCGGCAGGCCCGCCAGCACCACCAGGACCGCCGCCAGCAGCCGCGCCACGCGGCGGACGGACCCGGCGACGGCGACGGCGTCCTGCACGCAGGCGTCCGTGGAGCAGGGGCCGGAGGGGCGCCAGGGGTTGACCTGCGCGACGGGGACGCTCACAGCGCCGGACACGGCGGCGCTCGCCGCGTCCTCCACGGTGACCCCCTCGGGCGAGATCCCGCCCGCGTCCGCTGCGGCTCCGTCACGCGCGGCGCCACTCACGGGGGCGCCCGAAGCAAGGTCGACGGTCGCGGTCACAGTGGTGCACCCAGGAAGTAGCGGAGGTAGCGGGTGTTCACGTTGGCCATCGACAGCAGCACGAAGAAGTCGGCGGTGCCGAAGTCGCGGTCATGCGCGGGCGGGCCGCACACCCAGGCGCCCAGCCGCAGGTACCCGCGCAGGAGCGCGGGCGGTACGAAGCGGTCGGCGCGTGCCCCGGCCCGGTTCAGCCAGGGCTGGCGCGGCGTGACCCGGTGCTCCTCGGGCCCGAGCGGCACCCGGTCCACCACGGCCGCCGCCAGGGCGCCCCGGTCGTCCAGGGGCACCGAGCAGCAGCCGCCGAGCCACTGGTGGCCGCTGTCGACCATGTAGCGGGCGATGCCCGCCCACATGAGGCCGACCACGGCGCCGTTGCGGTGCTCGGGGTGCACGCACGTGCGGCCGGCCTCGACCAGGTCCTTCCTGATCGGGGCGAGCCTGGTGAGGTCGAACTCGCCATCGGAATAGAGGCGGTCGACCCGCCCGGGGGGCAGCAGCCGGTAGGTGCCGACGACCTCGCGGCCATCGCGTACGAGGAGGTGGTCGCAGTAGGCGTCGAACCTGTCCACGTCGAGGCCGGAGACCGGGCTGTCGAGCCGCGCCCCCATCTCGCCGGCGAAGACGTCGTACCGGAGCCGCTGGGCGGCCTGCACGTCGGCGGCGCTGGTGGCCATGCCGACCGTGTACCGGCCAGTGTCGAGAGACCTGGTGTGAAGAGAGGTCGTCATGGGCGCGCGTCCTTCCCTGAAAGCGTCTCGCGCCTATGTCGACATGCCGAAATGACAACTGTCTCTCTCATCGGGGGCAGTGAGGCGTCCGCGTGATGAACCTCGTGCCGGGGGCCTGGCGAATAACCGGTTTGCGGCGCAGGCGATCTTCACTACACTCGCCCCCGGACGCCAATCTACGAGAGAAGGGAGCCGGCCGTGCGCCACAGCACCGCTGCGATTGTCCCTTCTTCCCGTTACGAGGTGATCCTGGTGTCTTCGTCGTCCCGGTGCCGGCTGCGCGGCCGTCATCGGATGCTCTGACGGACACTCCTCCCCCGGCCTGACCTGACGCCGCCGGACCGCTCCGTCGGGGAATCGCGCTGTCCTGTGCCGAAAACGACCCGAAAGGGCCACGGGCTGTGCGTACTCACCTTTCCAACCCGCTAACTTCCGTCCGCAACCTGGGCATCCTCGCTCACGTGGACGCCGGCAAGACCACCGTCACCGAGCGGATGCTCTACCTGGCCGGCGCCACCCACAAGCGGGGCGAGGTGCACGACGGCACGACCGTCACCGACTTCGACTCCCAGGAACGCGACCGCGGCATCACCATCTTCGCCGCGGCCGTGAGCTGCGCCTGGGACGACCACCGGATCAACCTGATCGACACGCCGGGCCACGTCGACTTCTCCGACGAGGTGGAACGCTCCCTGCGGGTGCTCGACGGCGCCATCGCGGTGTTCGACGGCGTCGCGGGGGTCGAACCGCAGAGCGAGTCCGTCTGGCGGCTGGCCGACCGGTACGGCGTGCCGCGCATCGCGTTCGTCAACAAGCTGGACCGGGCGGGCGCGGACCTCGACGCGGCGGTCGAGTCGATCCGGCGGCGGCTGCACAAGGCGCCGCTGGTGGCGCAGCTGCCGATCGGGCGCGAGGACGGGTTCTCCGGCGTGCTGGACCTCGTGCGGATGCGCTCGCTGGTGTGGGCGGCCGACGGCGGCCTGCGCGTGGGGCCGGTGCCGGACGACCTGGCGGCGGAGGCGTGGCGCCGGCGCCGGGTGCTGGAGGAGGCGGTGGCCGAACTGCACGCGGACGCGCTGGAGGAGTTCTGCGCCACCCGGGAAGCACCGGACGGCCGGGCGATCTCCGATGCGACGCTGGCCGCCGTCCTGCGTGACCTCACCCGTACCGGGGAGGGCGTCGTGGTGCTGTGCGGCTCGGCGTACCGCAACCGCGGGATCGAGCCGCTGCTGGACGCCGTCGTGGCGTACCTGCCCTCGCCGCTGGACGTGCCGCCGGTGCGCGGCGAACGCGACGGGGAGGAGCAGGAACGCGCCGCCGATCCGGCGGCGCCGCTGGCCGCGCTGGTGTTCAAGGTGAGTTCGACCGCCACCGGGCGGCTGACGTACCTGCGGGTGTACTCGGGAACGATGCGGAAGGGGGACACAGTGCTGGACGCCGGGACGCGACGCGCCGAGCGGGTCGCCCGGATCCTGCGGGTGCGGGCCGACCGGCACACCGAGGTGGACCGGGCGGTGGCCGGGGACATCGTCGCGGTGGTCGGGCCGAAGGCGGCCCGCGCCGGGACCACCCTGTGCGCGCCGGACGCTCCCCTGCTGCTGGAGCCGCCGAACGTGGCCGAGCCGGTGGTGTCCGTGGCCGTCGAGGCCCGCCGGAGCACCGACACCGACCGGCTGGCGACGGCGCTCGCGCGGCTGGCCGAGGAGGACCCCTCGCTGGTCGTCAGGGCCGACGCCGAGACCGGGCAGACCGTGCTGTCCGGGCTGGGCGAGCTGCACCTGGAGGTGGCGGCGGAGAAGCTGCGCCGCGACCACGGGCTGGACGTCGGCGTCGGGCGGCCGCAGGTGGCCCACCGGGAGACCGTCGTGCGCGGGGTGTCGGGGCTGCTCTACCGGCACGTCAAGCAGGACGGCGGCGCGGGCCAGTTCGCGCACGTCGTGCTGGACGTGGAGCCCCTCTCGGGTACGGGCGCCGAGGGTTTCGCGTTCGGCTCGACCGTCACCGGCGGGCGGGTGCCGCGCGAGTACGTCAGGGCGGTCGAGGCCGGCTGCCGCGACGCGCTGGCCGGCGGGCCGCTCGGCGGTCACCCGGTGACCGGGTTGCGGGTCACGCTGACCGACGGGGCGACGCATCCGAAGGACTCCTCGGAGCCGGCGTTCCGCACGGCCGGGCGGCTCGCGCTGCGCGAGGCGCTGCGCTCCTGCGCGATGGTGCTGCTGGAGCCGGTGGCCGAGGTCACCGTCACCGTGCCGGACGACGCGGCCGGCGGGGTGCTGGGTGACCTGTCCGCCCGGCGCGGCCGGATCTCGGGCTCGGCGGCGCGGGGCGGCACGGTGGTGATCACCGCGATCGTGCCGCTGGCCGAGGTGTTCGGGTACGCGACCCGCCTGCGCAGCCGTACGCAGGGCCGTGGCACCTTCACCACCCGCCCCGCCGGCTACGCCCCGGCCCAGTGACAGAGCAACGGTGACAGAGCAACGGTGACCCGGCCTCCCGACCGCGGGGGCCGGGAGACCGGGTGCCGCCGCCCGGCACCGATCACTTACCGGGCGGCGGCACCTCATCTCACGGGGTCGTGACGGACGCGCCGGTGACCGAGGCCGACCAGTAGAGGGCCCTGGCCACCTGCGGGAACAGCCCCTTGGGGTGGTTGCGGAACATCGGCTCGGTGCCGAACAGCACCACGGCCGCGCCCCGCTCGTCCCGCCCGCTGACCACGGCAGCCTGCCCCCTGGCGGAGTCCTGGCCGCCGGTGCCGTTCGCCTCGGGCCGCCAGTGGCCGGAGACGAGCGGCCCGTCGGTCGCGTACGACTGCTCGACCGTGACCTCGGCCCCGAGGCCGGTGAACCAGCGCGGCGAGTACACGAACGAGTAGTCAGGCGAGCCGGCGCCGACGGGCCCGCCGGTGGAGGTCACCCGCACCACGCCGTTGGCGTCGCCGCGCCCGGCGACGGCGGTGACGGTGAGCAGCCCGGCCGCCGCGTTGAACGTCGCGCCCGTGCCGCCCCGGGTGATCACGCCGCCGGTGGTGAGGAAGGCGTCCAGCGCCGTCCTGGCGGCCGGGTTGAGCGCCGTGTAGCTCAGCCCGCTGGAGACGAACAGCACGTCGGTCCCGCTCCAGTCGAAGCCGGCGTTCAGCGTCGCCGTCGAGACGGGGGTGACGGCGAAGCCCAGCTCGCGCAGCGTGAACAGCTCGTCGGCCGACGCGGCGGCGGCCACCCGCACCTGCGCCAGCGGCACGCCGGAGCCCTGGCCCGCCGGGGTGAAGGCCACGCCGTAGCGGCCGGACACGGTCTCGGCGGCCCGCCACGCGGAGGCCGGGACGATCGCGGTGCCGTTCGCCCAGGTCACCTCGACGCCCTGGCCCAGCAGGTCGTTGAGCGCCTGGACCTCCTTGCCGTCGGTCACCTTGAGCGCGAGCGGGCCTCGCGTGCGCGGCATGGAGCCGGTGGGCGCGGCGGCCGTGACCGGCTCGGCGGTCACCCTCGGGGCGGACGTGACGCTGTCCACGGTGGCGCCCCAGAGCAGGCTGTGGCTCCAGCCGGAGATGTCGTACATGGCGTCCACCTTGTCGGAGATGTCCGCCCCGGCCTCCAGCATCACGTTCGCCAGCCCTCGCTTGGGCTGGTGCATGTCCACGATGTACGACCCTGCCGGATACGTCGTGCCGGACACCCGGAACGACTTCCTGGCCCGCTCGACCCGTACGTCGTTGGCGATCAGGTGGTCGACCAGCCGCGCGGCCGCGGTGGCCGAGCGCTCGCCGGTGATGACGTAGGCGCGCGGATAGGTGGTGTTGTAGACGTCCTCGGGCCCGAACCCGGGCACGATGCCGAGCGGCACCTCCTTGGACGGCTCACCGGCGCTGCCCCGGCGGAACACCTCGATCTGGTCCGCGATCAGCTTGTCGTGCTTGGCCTGCACGAAGGAGTACGTGGCCCGGATCGCGGCGGCGGCCACGTCGGTGTTGATGGCCGACCTGCGGCGCAGCTCCTCGACGGGCAGCTGGTTGTAGTCGGCGTTGTTGACCCGCAGCGGGATCTCGACGGTGTGCGAGGCGACCGCGCCGTGGAAGGGCGCGTACTGCGGGGTGAAGATCGGCGGCCAGTCGTCCCAGCCCTCGGCGTCGTCGCGGAACGGGATCTGCGCCGGGTGCACGCCGTCCTTCTCGAACGTGTAGCCCAGGGCGTTGACCGCGGCCTCCATGCCGAGCCCGTTGGCGTAGGTGTTCTGGATGAACAGGTCGTACTCGTAGTTGGCGCCGTGCGGCGGGGTGGTGGGCTCGATGAGCGTGCCGTTGACGTAGCCGTGCAGGTCGACCATGGCGACCGGCTGGGTGTCGATCATCACCTGGCGCATCGCCCGCACCTCGGGCTGGGAGGCGGTGATGAAGTCGCGGTTCATGTCGAAGCCGTTGCCGTTCTGGCGCGTGTTGCCGGCGCGGCCGTCCGGGTTGGCGGTGACGTTGAAGTACAGCCTGGTCCGCGCGAGCAGGTCGATGATCTTCGGGTCCCTGCTGGTGGCGAGCTCCTCGATGACGCGCAGGGCGCCGTCGGTGCCCTCCCACTCGTTGCCGTGGATGTTGTCGTTGAAGAAGACCGGCGCCTTGTACTGCTTGGCCAGCTTCCGGTCGCGCGCGGCCCCGGCCGGGTCGTTCTCGATGCGCTCGCGGATCTTGGCCTGCTCGCGGGCCTCGTGGGCGCTCTCCGGCGCGGTGAGGGTGACGAGGTAGAGGTCGTGGCCGCCGGCGGAACTGCCGATGATCTCGGCGCTGACGCGGTTGCTCCGCTTCTGCAGCTCGTTCAGCTTGGGCGCGATGCCGTGATAGGGCGTCAGGCCGAGCTTGATGGCGGCGTCGGCCGGGTTCTCCGCGGGCACGGGGAGCCTGGTCTGCCTGGGGTAGCCGCGGTCGCGGGAGTGCCCATAGACCGCCTGCTCGCCGGGGGTGACGGCACGCAGGGTCTGGGCCTGCTCGGACACGCCGGCCGCGACCTCGTTCCGCTCCGGGCCGTTGCCGAAGTCCCGCGTGGGGGAGGCAGGTGGCGCCACGGGGTCGGCGACCGCGTGCTGCGGGATGACGAGGAGTGCGGCCGAGACGGCCACGCCCAGCAGGGCGATGGGTAAACGCAAGGGATCCTCCATGCGGTGGTGCACTTTCAGGGATGGCGGCAGCCGGCCGCCGACCGGTCGAACACCGGTCGGCGGCCGTCTGGACAGGTCAGCGTTCGCGGTAGTCGGCGGCGACCCCGATCAGCGAGATCAGGCCGGAGGCGAACTCCATCGCCTCCTGGTGCCCCTCGCTGAACGGCGGCTGGAAGCCCACGCCCTCCCACCGCTGCGTGGTGGGGTTCCACAGGTCGCTGCCGACCTCGAAGTCCCACCCGTAGATCCCGAAGTCGTACCACAGCTCGTCCGCCGAGTTGCCGGCCGCCGAGTACAGCACGTCCGTCACGGGACCGGTCTGCTGCGGCCAGGTGACGGTGCCGCGCTCGGCCGCGATGGCCGTCTCGATGGTCTGGGCGGAGCGCAGGAAGTAGCCCTCCTCCTGGGCCGTCGGCCGGGGCAGGCTGACGCGGCCGTCGGCCTTGTAGGCGCCGGGAGGCCACATGAAGTAGCCGCCGTAGCTGTGCACGTTCATCGCGAACTTGATGTTGCGGAACTTCTGCGCCAGCCAGATCACGTTGCGGCTCTCGGGCTCGGAGTGCTCCGCCGGACCGGCGAACGTGCCGCTCTGGCAGTTGGAGGAGGCGCCGAAGTACCCGTCGAACAGCGAGCCGACCGCGTAGTTGCGGTTGACGTCCACGCCCCACTGGTTGCGCAGCGCCGGGTCGGACTGCGCGGCGGGGCAGTGGTTGGTCATGTTCTTACGCTGGCTGTTGAAGTCGTAGAAGCTGTAGTTCGCGCCGTCGGGGTTGACCACCGGCACGATGAAGATGTCGGTACGCTCCAGCAGCCTCTTGGTGGCCTTGTCGCGCGAGTAGTTGCGCAGCAGCCGCTCGGCGGCCTCGATGGTGACCAGCGGCGTCACCCACTCGCGGGCGTGCTCCTGGGAGTAGGCCAGCACGCCGGTGCGCGAGCCGTCGCGGCGCGTGCCGATGCGCAGCGCCAGCACCTCGGCGGGCTTGCGCGAGACGTCGGCGGGGGCGTTGAGGAAGTCGTCGAGCTGGGTCGCCGGCGCGGGGGCCATGACACCGCCGCCCGCGTCGGTGCGGTAGGTGCTCGCCTTGACGCCGAGCCCGGTGGTCGCGTTGATAGCGGCGGCGACCTGGGCGGCGGTGCTGGTGACCGCGCCGGAGCCGTTGGTGCCCAGGCTGACGGTGATCAGCTTGCCGTTCAGGCTCACCTGGAGCGGCCGGTCGGCGGCGCCGGGGGCGACCAGCTCGACGGACAGGTCGTTGCCGCCCTCGGAGCCGTACGCGTCCGAGGTGACCACGACGGCGGCGGCCGGCGGCGTGCCGATCACGGCCTGGGCATGACGCCGGTAACCGTTGGTGCGGTTCGGCAGCGTGATGATGTCAGTGAGCTTGGGGAAGCGCTTGTGCAGCGACCTGACCCGCTCATTGAGCTGTGCCGGCGGCATGTACTGGGTGATGAAGTCCTTCTCGTATCCGCGCCCGTTGTGGTCGGGGCGCTCACCACCGGGCCACTCCTTCACGCGGGCCTCGGCCTTGCCGCCGCCGGCGGAGGTGACGGTCACCCACTGCGCTTCCTTGTCCGTGGGGACGGGGGTGTTGAGCTGGTGGCCCAGGTACTGGCCCGCGTCCACGTACGGGACCATGGCGACCTGCCCGGCCGAGCCTTGCTTGCCCTTCCACGTCACGTTGAGCGTGGCCGTCGCACCGGCGCTGCTGGAGGCCTCGACGGACAGGAAGTAGCCGTCGCGGGACTTGAACCACACCGCCCGCTCGATGACGATCTGGTCCTCGGCCGCGGCGCCCTTCCGCGTCTGCGCGGGGGCCGGCGTATCCGGGGCCAGGGTGGCGCCGAGCGGCCGCAGCTCGGCGAGCTGGCTCGGCGTAACGACGGCGTCGATCTGGATGCTGCCGTCGGCTTGGGGGCGGACTCGTTCGGTGAGGTCGGCGCCCGAGGCGACCAGCCGTTCCATGGCGGCGAGGTCGGGGACTGACAACGTCACCAGCGAGGCCGGCTCGGGATCGACCGGCCCGGCCACGGCTGGGACTGATGGCTCTGAAGCCACGAACGTCGTGAGGAGCATCGTTAGAACGACTGCGGACGCCCGTAAACCACGCATTTGGACCCTCCTGGATCACCCGTATGGGGATCATTCAAAGCAGACTTCATGCATGCGGGCAAGACCCCATATTTACTCCGAAACCGGTCACGACGCCGTGACGTGCGGAACTCCCTCGTACAGCGCCCAGTCGGCGCTGATCGCGCTCGCCGTCTGAAGCAGCAGCGGCAGGTGCTCCTCGGTCAGTTTCTCGACGGAGGTCTCGGCGGCGTGGGCGTTGACGTTCACGGCCGCGATGACGTTGCCCAGGCCGTCGCGCAGCGGCGCCGCCACCGACCGGATCCCCAGGGCGAGCTGCTGGTCCGTCACCGCCCAGCCCTTGGCCCGCACCGTGCGCAGCACCGCCTCGCACTCGCTGGCCTCGGGCCGCCACCTGGGCTCGATGCCCGAGCGGCTCGGCTCGGCCAGCACCCGCTCCGCCTCGGCGGGGGGCAGCGCGGCCAGCAGCACCTTGCCCAGCGAGGTCTGCAGCGCCGGGAAGCGGGTGCCGATCTGCACCGACAGCGCGACGATCTTCGGCACCGCCACCCGGGCGACGTAGACGATGTCGGAGCCGTCGAGCTGGGCGATCGACGACGACTCGCGGGTCTGCGTGACGAGCCGCTCCAGGTGCGGCCGGGCCACCTCCCACAGCCCCATGGAGCGGACGTAGGTGACGCCCAGCTCCAGGATCCGCGGGGTGAGGGCGAAACCCCCCTGTTCCACCCTGGCGTAGCCCAGCTCCTGGAGGGTGAGCAGGATGCGGCGGGCCGTAGGCCGGGCCAGGCCGGCGGCGGTCGCCACCTCGGTCAGCGACATGACCGGGCGTCCCGGCCGGAAGACCCTGATCACGTCGAGGCCGCGGGCCAGCGCCTCGATGAAGTCAGGTCCGGTGTCACCACGCGCCATGTACCCACTCACTCCTTCGGATTCGTTCGATCCGACTGTAGACGGTCACCCGTCCGTGGAGCGGCTGTGGGTGGACGAGCTGCGGTAATCGGTGTACGTGTACGGATTGTCGAGGATCTTCGTCGCAGGGATGTCCGGATTCATCCCGCGCTGCCAGGCCTCCTCCCCCATCTCCGAGCGCAGGTGCTCGACCGTGCGCTCGACCTGGCGGCGGGCGGTGGCCAGGTCCACCCCGAGCAGGCGGTGCTCGTGCTTGACCACGCGGCCGTCGACCAGCACGGTGTGCACGTCGCCGCGCTGCGCCTGGAAGGCGATGTGACCGAACGGGTTGAGCAGCGGGAACGACACCGGCGACGCGTCGTTCTTGACGAGCACGAGGTCGGCCTTCTGACCGGGCTCGACGGTGCCGAGGTCGTCGCGGCCGAGGGCGCGGGCCCCGCCCCGGGTGGCCCACTCGACGACCTGGTCGGCGCGCAGGCCGCAGTGCGTGACGGTCTCGCCCTTGGCGTGCGCCTCCAGGTGCTCGCGCGAGCGGTCGGCGCCGAGGGTGGACCGCATGGCGGAGAACAGGTCGCCGCTCCACCAGACGCTGGTGTCCATGGACAGCGAGACCGGGATGCCGTGGGCGCGGATGGCCCAGGTGGGCGGGTAGCCCTGCCCGGCGCTCTGCTCGCTCTCCGTCGAGACCGAGACGGACCCGCCGGTGGCGGCGATGCGGTGGTAGGAGTCGGCCGACAGCGAGGCGGCGTGCACGTAGATGGTCTCGGGGGTCATGAAGCCGTGGTCGTACATGAGCCGGATGCCGTCGTCGCCGGTGGCGCCCCACACGCCGGCGTGCGTGGTGACGGCGACGCCCAGCTCCCTGGCGACCTCGAAGGCGGGCTTCTCCGGGAAGGCCGGGTCGCCCAGCACGTCGAAGGCGAGCTGGAAGCCGAGCAGATCGTCGCCGGTGACCCTCCGGCGCACGAAGTCGCGGAACTCGGGCGTGGCCGTCCACTCGGCGGGCGGCTGCTGGATGTTGCCGTAGGCCAGGACGTACCGGCCCGGCACGGACCGCAGCGCGTCGGCGGCGGCGTCGGCGTGCTCCACCGTCTGCAGGCCGTGCGACCAGTCGACGACGGTCGTCACGCCGGCGTCGAGGGCCTCGATCGCGGCCAGGGTGTTGCCCGCGTGCACGTCCTCGGGCCGGAACAGCTTGCCGTGCTCCAGGTAGAACCAGACGAAGTACTGGGTGAGCGTCCAGTCGGCGCCGTAGCCGCGCAGCGCGGTCTGCCACATGTGCCGGTGGGTGTCGATCATGCCGGGCATGACGATCCCGCCCGAGGCGTCGATCTCGACGGCGTCCGGCGGCGCCTCCAGCCCGGGGCCGACGGCGGCGATCCGGTCGCCGACGACGAGGACGTCCGCGCGGGGCAGCACCCGCCTGGCGTCCGTGGGTGACCCGCCGATGGGCAGCACCGTGCCGCCGCGCAGCAGCACGGGCCGTCCGGCCTCGAACTCGTTCATGAGACGCTCCTCGCTTGCGAACAACTGTCCGCCATACGGTCACCGCAACTGTGAACAGCGAGCCAAGCGCTGTCAAGAGTGTTGACGCAGGCGGCGGGTGATGCTGAGATCGGACTCGTGCGGACATTTGTCCGTTGCACGGACGCGAGGATGGAGCTTCATGACTGACGCCAGGCCGCAGGGACCGCTGTCGGGCGTGCTGGTGGCCGACTTCTCCAGGATCCTGGCCGGGCCGTACGCCACGATGCTGCTGGCCGACCTCGGCGCCGACGTGGTCAAGGTGGAGGGCCCCGGCGGGGACGACACCCGGTCCTGGACGCCGCCCGCGCGGGGCGAGGTGTCCACCTACTATCTCGGCGTCAACCGCGGCAAGCGCTCGATCGCGCTCGACCTGCGCGACGAGGCGGACGCGAGGCTGGCCAGGGAGCTGGCCCGGCGCGCGGACGTGCTGGTGGAGAACTTCCGGCCCGGCGGGCTGGCCAAGTACGGCCTCGACCACGCCACGGTGGCGGCCGGGAACCCGGGCGTGGTCTA
Organism: Nonomuraea jiangxiensis; assembly: GCF_900099965.1. Lineage (GTDB taxonomy): Bacteria > Actinomycetota > Actinomycetes > Streptosporangiales > Streptosporangiaceae > Nonomuraea > Nonomuraea jiangxiensis. The sequence goes on from NZ_FNDJ01000017.1 coordinate 120,419, forward strand.
CACGTCGATCAGCGGCTTCGGGTCCGGCGCCGGGGCGCGGGTGCCGGGATACGACCTCATGGTGCAGGCCATGTCGGGGCTGATGAGCCTGACCGGGGATCCTGACGGCCCGCCCTTCCGGGCCGGGATCTCGGTGTTCGACGTGATGGCGGGCAACCACGCGGTGATCGGCATCCTGGCGGCGCTGCGCCACCGGGAGGCCACCGGGCAAGGGCAGCACGTCGAGGTCAACCTGCTGTCGTCGGCGCTGACGGGGCTGGTCAACCAGAGCTCGGCGTACGTGGCGGGCGGCGTGGTGCCGTTCCGGATGGGGAACGCGCATCCGAGCGTGTTCCCGTACGAGCCGCTGCCCACGGCCGACCACGAGCTGATCGTCGCCGCCGCCAACGACGGGCAGTTCCGGAAACTGTGCGAGGTGCTCGGCATTCCGGAGGTGGCCGACGACCCGCGGTTCGCCCGCAACGCCGACCGGACCGCGAACCGGGCGGAGCTGCGGCCGATCCTCGTCGAGCGGCTCGTCACCCGGCCCGCCGACGAGTGGTTCGAGCTGCTGGTCGACGCCGGGGTGCCGAGCGGGCCGATCAACACGATCGACGGCGGCTTCGCGGTCGCCGAGCGGCTCGGGCTCGATCCGGTCGTCGTGGTGGGCGAGGGCGAGCGGGCCGTGCCGACCACGCGGCATCCGATCCGGTTCTCCGAGACCCCCGCCGGGTACGCGCTGCCGCCGCCCGACCTCGACGAGCACGGGGCCGAGCTGCGCAAGTGGCTGTCGCCGGAGGACCGGCGTGACTGACTACCCGACCGCCCTCGGGGCGTCCACGCCCACGTCGATCACGCTGCTCGGGCAGGACCTGGCCGCGGACGTGATGGGCGAGGTGGGCTTCGGCGAGCTGGCCTTCTGGCTGGCCACGCAGCGCCGGCCGGCGCCCGGCGAGGTGCGGGTGTTCGAGGCCGTACTGGCCGCGCTGGCCGACCACGGGTTCACGCCCACGGCGATCGTGACGCGCCTGACGTATCTGTCGGCGCCCGACTCCGTACAGGGGGCACTGGCGGCGGGGCTGCTCGGCGGCGGCTCCCGTTTCCTGGGCGTGACCGAGGACTGCGGCCGGTTCCTGCACGACGTGATCGCGGCGCGCGATCCGCTCCCGGCCGACGAGGCGGGCTGGGACGCGCTCGCGCTGGAGACCGTGCGCGAGTGGCGCGCGTCGGGGCGGCGCGTCCCCGGGCTCGGCCACCACGTGCACAAGGACGGCGACCCGCGCACGCCGCGGCTGTTCCAGATCGCCCGCGAGGAGGGGCTGGCCGGGCCGCACCTGTCGCTGTTCGCCGCCATCGGCCGGGTGCACCCGGCGGTCCTGGGCCGCACCCTGCCGCTCAACGGCGCGGGCACGTGCGGCGCGGCGCTGGCCGACCTGGGGCTGCCGCTGGAGCTGCTGCGCGGGTTCGCGCTGCTGGCCAGGACCGCGGGGCTGATCGGGCAGCTCGCCGAGGAGCTGCGCCGCCCCGTGGCCAACGAGATCTTCCTGTCGGTGGACCTGAACAACCGGTCCATCCCGCCCGAGCCCAACGGAGGTTCGCATGGCTGAGGTCGTCGCGGTCATCGCATCCACCCACCATCCCTTCTACTACCGGGCCAGCACCGCCACCGGGGAGGACCGGCCGCCGTTCGCCGACGAGTGGGTCCGCAAGGTGGAGGCCTTCCGGCAGACGCTGACGAGGGCCGATCCCGACGTGCTGGTCATGGTCGGGTCCGACCACTTCCACCAGTTGTGGCTGGACAACATGCCGCAGTTCCTGGTCGGCAAGGCGCCCTTCTACGACGCGAACTTCTACAACGAGGAGCGCGAGTTCGGCCTGCCCCGGATGTTGTTCAAGGGGCAGGAGGACCTGTCGGCGTACATCCTGCGCGAGGGCCTGGACGCCGGGTTCGACCTGGCCTTCTCCAACGAGCTGCGGATCGACCACTCGATCACGTGCCCGATCATCACCCTGCGCCCGCAGAACGACCTGCCGATCGTGCCCGTCTACACGAACATCTTCGCCCCTCCGCTGCCGCGGCCCGGCCGGTTCGTGGCGCTGGGGCGGACGATCCGGCAGCTCGTCGAGTCCTGGCCGGCCGACCGGCGGGTGGCGATCATCGGCACCGGGCACCTGTCGCTGGAGCTCGGCGGGCCGCGCCAGTTCGGGCCGCACGGGCCGGATCCGGAGTTCGACCGCAAGGCCGTCGAGTGGATCTCGACCGGCGACATCGAGGGGTGCCTGTCGGAGGTGACCCTGGACAGCCTGTGGGAGCCGGGCAACGCCACTCACGGGTTCATGGACTTCATGCTGATGATGGGCGTGGCGGGCGAAGGGCGCAAAGCCGACTACGTGGACACGTACGACCTGTTCCACACCATGGAGGCGTACTTCACCTGGTACCCGAGCGGAGGCGGCAGCGCATGAGCAAATACCTGCTGAACAAGTTCCTGTTCACCGTCGATCGCGATCCCGAGCTGGTCGAGCGCTACCGCGAGGAGCCGCGCGCCACGGTGGAATGGTGGGAGTCGGAGTACGCCAACCGCATCCTCGGCTGCCACACCGGCGAGTCGTCCACCTGGCTGCGCTTCGACGACGTCGAACGCGAGGCGCTGGCCGCGCACGACTATCCCCGGCTGTTCGAGCTGGGGGCGCATCCGTTCCTCACGCTCACGCTGTTCATCGCGATGTTCGAGCGCGACCATCCGCCGCTGGGTTTCCAGCTCGAATACGCGCGGCGGTTGTCGCACATGCGGCTGCCGTATCCGGACATCGCCACCTGATGCGTGCTGCCCGGATCTCCGTGTGCGGCCTGCCGCCCGAGGTCGCCGACGACCTGCCCGAACCGGAGCCCGGCCCCGGCGAGCGGCTGGTCCGGGTGCTCGCCGCGCCGATCACGCCGCTGGACCTGCTCTGCGCCGGCGGCGCCTCCTACTTCGGCGTGCCCGCGCTCCCCTACGTGCCGGGCGTGCAGGGGGTCGGGGTCGCGGACGACGCCCTGGTGTGGTTCCCGACCCCGGCCGGGATGGCCCCCGGGGACGGGAGCATGGCCGCCTACGCCCGCGTGCCCACCGCGGACCTGGTGAAACTGCCGACCGGCGCCGACCCGTACGCCGTGGCCGCGCTCGGGCTGTCGGCCGTGGCCGCCCACCAGGCGCTGACCTGGCGCGGCGAGCTCGCGGCCGGGGAGCAGGTGCTGGTGCTGGGCGGCGGCGGGGTCGTCGGGCAGGCCGCCGTGCAGCTCGCCCGGCTCGCCGGGGCGCGCAGGGTGGTGGCGGCGGCCCGCTCGCCCGAGGGCCGGGAACGGGCGCGGCGGGCGGGCGCCGACGCGGTCGTCGCGCTGGACACCGATGACGTGCCGGAGCTGGCCGGGCGCCTGTCCGCCGCCTGCGACGGGCCCGTGGACCTGGTGCTCGACCCGCTCTTCGGCGCCCCCGCGGCGGCGGCGGCACGGACGTTGCGCCCGGGCGGGCGGCTGGTGAACCTGGGCGGGTCCGCGTCCGAGACGTCCCCGATCGACTCGGCCACGCTGCGCAGCCGGTCGCTGCGGGTGCTCGGCTACACCAACAACGAGCTGAGCCGGGAGCGGCGGGCCGCGGCCATGACGCTGGTGGCCGAGCAGGCGGCGCTGGGGCGGCTGGCGGTGGCGCACGAGGTGGTGCCGCTGGCGGAGGCGGGCGCGGCCTGGCGCCGGCAGGCGTCGGGCGCGGCCGGCGGGCGGATCGTGCTGCGCGTCGCCTGAGCCCGGGGGCGTCGTTCATCCCCTTGTGGCGCCCCTGCCAGGGCCTTGCAACACCCGGAGACGGGTCTCTTGACAAAGCAGTAAGGAGCCTCATACGTTCCGACTAATTTTATCGATTTAACTCCCCCTCCCTGCGCACGACCCGAGGAGCCCGCGACATGAGTCCCCCCAACGGCGTTCGCCGCGCACTCATCACCGCCTCAGCCGCCCTGCTCACCCTCCCCCTGGCGGCGGCGCCGGCCCTCGCGCAGTCCGCGGGTGGCCACGGGCGCGGCGGGGGCGTGCGGATGGAGCAGCTCGACCGTGGCCTGGTGGCGGCCTCGACCGGCGATGGGGTGTTCCTGAGCTGGCGGCTACTGGGCGACGAGGTCTCCGGCCATGGCGAGAGGGGCATGACGGGCCCCGCGTTCCGCGTCTACCGCGACGGCCGCCTCCTCGCCACCGTCACCGACAGCACCAACTACCGCGACGCCGCGGGCACCGCCGCGTCCGAATACCGCGTCGCCCCGGTCACCAAGGGCAGGGAGGGCCGGCGAAGTGCCCCGGCCACGCCTTGGCTTAAATCGTTTTATGACCTGAAGCTCCGCAAACCGGCCGACGGCGTGACCCCGGCCGGCGAGGCGTACACCTACGCGGCCAACGACCTCAGCGTCGGCGACGTGGACGGCGACGGGCAGTACGAGTACGTCGTCAAGTGGGACCCGTCCAACTCCAAGGACGTCTCCCAGCGCGGCTACACCGGCAACACCTACGTCGACACGTACGAGCTGGACGGCACCCTGCGCTGGCGGCTCGACCTCGGCGTCAACATCCGCTCCGGGGCGCACTACACCCAGTTCCTGGTCTACGACTTCGACGGCGACGGCCGCTCGGAGATGATGCTCAAGACCGCCCCCGGCACCAAGATCATCCGCTACGGCAGCCGCGGCCAGGTCGTCTCCGAGCGCTACGTCACCATGCCGAAGCAGGACGTTCGGGCCGGATACTCGCACGGCGACGACTACCGGATGAGCGCGGCGGACTACTTCGACCACGTCGCCGACATGTTCGAGAAGTGGCATGAGCACCCCGAGGTGGTCGCCGGGCGCTGGCCGGCCACCATCGAGGAGGCCCTCGGCATCGAGCCGGCGCATGACTATCCGCTGTCCCGCGAGGACGCCGTCGAGCTCGCCAACCACTTCATCGACGTCTACGCCCCCGGCCGCAGCGCCAACAACCGGCTGCGCGAGTTCGCCGGCTTCGTCGTCAGCGGCCCCGAATACCTGTCGGTGCTGGAGGGCGCCACCGGCAAGGAGCTGCAGACGGTCCCGTACAAGCCGGGCCGCGGGGACGACGGCCTGCTGTGGGGCGACTACGCGATGGCCCGCATCGAGCCGGGCAACCGCGTCGACAGGTTCCTGTCCTCCGTGGCCTACCTCGACGGCAGGCGACCGTCGGCGATCTTCGCCCGGGGCTACTACACGCGCACCACGCTGGTCGCCTACGACTGGGACGGCCGGCGGCTCAAGGAGGTCTGGTACGTCGACAGCGGTCACGCGCCGATGTCCAACCCGTTCAACTCCTCCCCGCACGGCGTCCCGGGCGGCAATCCCGAGTACGCCGACCTCACCACGCAGGGCTTCCACTCCATGAGCGTGGCCGACGTGGACGCCGACGGCAGACAGGAGATCGTGTACGGGGCCGCGACCATCGACGACGACGGCGACCTGCTGTACTCCTCCTTCGCCGTGGCCCCGCCGCAGAGCGGAGTGCCGGGCCAGAACGTCCGCCTCGGCCACGGTGACGCCATCCACGTCGGCGACCTCGACCCGGCCCACCCCGGGCCGGAGATCTGGACCGTGCACGAGGGCGCCAGGTCGGCCCCGTACGGCTGGGCGATGCGCGCGGCCGGGACCGGGGAGGTGCTGTTCGGCGGCTACAGCGGCGTGGACACCGGGCGCGGCATGGTCGGCGACATCGACCCGGCCGTCCCCGGCCTGGAGGCGTGGTCGTCGATGCCGCCCGACCAGGCGGTCCAGGCGGGCCTGTGGTCGGCCCGCGGCGACCACCTGGGCAGGAACGCGCCGGGCACGAACATGAGCATCCGCTGGGCGGCCGACATGACCACCCAGATCGTGAACGGCACCGAGACCACCGTGCTCCAGACGCCGACGATCGACGACTGGAGGCGCGGCACGCTGCTCACCGCGGAGGGCACGCTGACCAACAACGGGACGAAGGGCAATCCGGGGCTGGTGGCCGACGTGTTCGGCGACTGGCGGGAGGAGCTGCTGGTGCGCACGGTGGACAGCGGCGCGATCCGGATCTTCCTGAGCACCGAGGTGACCGACCGCAAGCTGTACACGCTCATGCACGACCCTCAGTACCGGGTGGACGTGGCCAGGCAGCAGACGTCCTACAACCAGCCCGCGTACCCGAGCTTCTACCTCGGGTCGGACCTCGACTGGTCGAAGGTGCCGGTGCCGGACATCCGCACGTCCAGGGGATAGCCGGAGAAGGGCGTCCCGGCACCGGGACGCCCTTCGAGGTCAGGGAGAGGTCAGCGGGACGGCTGGGTCACCGACAGCGGCCGGACCGGGACCGAGTCCCTCCTGGCCCAGGCGCCGGTGGAGAAGGCGACCGGATAGCCCTTCAGGCCGACGCCGTCGCCCCACCTGGTGATCACGTAGTCCACCTTGATGTGCCCGTCGACGGGCGTCCCCTCGACCTCCAGCGTCTCGGGGTTGAAGGTGCCGCCGGTCAGCTTGGCGAAGGTCTTGGCGTCCAGGTCGAGCATCACGCCGCTGTTGGAGGGGTTGCCGGGACCGCGGTCGCCCACGAAGAACGGCAGCTTCCTGCCCTTGTAGACGACGTAGCCCTTGGTCATGAGCGGCCAGCTCGGGCTGGCCACCAGGCCCTCCTGCATGGGCTTGCCCACCGCCGGCAGACCGGTGTCGCCGGCGCGGCCTGAGGCGTCGTCCCAGAAGTAGGATGCCGTCGTCGTACCCTGCAGCATGACCGGCTGCGCGGCGGCGTCGGCGTGAGCGTGAGCGTGAGTGGTCGCGACGCCGGCGGTCAGGGCGCCGACGGTACAGGTGGCCAGCATGCCGAGAGAGCGGAGGCGGGCGGTCATCGTCACGTGGAATCCTTTGGGCAGGGAACGTGGACTTGCGCTCGCTTGAAGAACGGGAAATTCGGGCGGCCGTCGGTCACGAGGCCGTGCGGAGCGCTTCCGGCGGTCGGCTCCTACTGGTCGAGCCGGGGTTCAGCCGCCGGTGAGACCACCAACATAAACCTCAAACCGGACATATCCAAATAAAAAGACATAAATCCGGCAAAGATCTACCGGCGGGGGTAAAGCGCGAGTGCAGGTAAGGGCGGCCCACCGGTGCCGAACAGGCCGCCGCGCCTCATGGGGCCGCGCGCGCCCGCCGGCGCGCGCCCGCCGGGTGGCGCGACCGGGCGTCCGGGGCCGGGTGGCGCCTTGGGTGCCCAAGGCCGGGCCCCGTCGGAGTGACGCCATCGGAGTCCGGGCCGGGCGCCGGGTGGCGCGGTCGGGGTCCGGAGGCTGGGCGCCGGGTGGCGCGGTCGGGGTCCGGAGGCTGGGCGCCGGCGTGGCGCGGTCAGGTCCGGGGGCTGGGCGCCGGCGTGGGAGGCTTGACCGTGTGACCAGCGCAGCGGCCGTGATTCGTGTGGTGATCGTGGACGACGATCCGATGGTGCGCACGGGGCTGCGCCTCATCCTCGGCGGCGAGCCCGACCTGGACATCGTCGGGGAGGCCGGGGACGGCCGTCAGGCCATGGCCGTGGTCCGCGACCTCGCGCCCGACGTCGTGCTGATGGACATCCGCATGCCCCGGCAGGACGGCCTGACCACCACCGAGCGCCTGCTGGCCAGCTCGTCGCCGCCGCGTGTCCTGGTGCTGACCACGTTCGACGCCGACGACCTGGTCCTGCGCGCCCTGCAACTCGGCGCGCACGGCTTTCTGCTCAAGGACACGCCGCCGCCACGGATGATCGCGGCGGTGCGGGCCGTGGCGCAGGGCGAGCCGGTGTTGTCCCCGAGCGTCGCCCAGCAGGTCATCGCGGCCGCCACCGGCCGCTACGAGCCGCACCGCCCGCAGGCCGCGCGCGAGCTGGCCCGGCTCACCGAACGCGAACGCGAGGTCGCGATCGAGGTGGCCAAGGGCAGCTCCAACACCGAGATCGCGGCGGCCCTGTCGGTGAGCGTGGCGACCGTGAAGGCCAACATCACCCGCATCTTCACCAAGCTCGGCACCGACAACCGCGTCCACGTCGCCATGAAGGTCCGCGACGCCGGCCTGCTGTGACGAGCGGCCCCGTCTACGGCCTGGCCACCACCGTCTCCAGGAACAGCTTGCGGTAACGGGGGGCGTCCACGCCGAGCGCGACGTCGATCCCGGGCGCGGGCTCGGCCAGCCCGTGCGCCACGTCCTCCCCCGGGATCGTCCGCCGGTCCACCAGCGTCTGGCCCCGGCTGCGGCCGGGCGCGAGCTCCACGCTCACCGGCAGCCGCTCGGTGGTCAGGCCGGCCGGATCGGCCAGCGCGCACAGCGCGCCCGCGTCGCCGAGCAGCCCGTCCCCGGCCACCCTCGGGTCCACGCCGCAGATGGCGATCTGGTGCAGCAGCAGCCGGCCCGCCAGCCGGGTGCCCGGCTCCTCGTGCTCGGACAGGGCCGCGCACGTGTCCGCGTCCACCGAGACGTGGTAGTAGACGTCCAGCCCGTACATCGTCACCGGCACCCCGGAGTCCATGACGATCGCCGCCGCCTCCGGGTCGTGCCACACGTTGAACTCCGCGACCGGGGTGGCGTTGCCGATGGAGGCGCTGCCGCCCATGACGACCAGCCGCTCGATGTTGCCCGCGACCTCGGGGTAGGCGCGCAGCAGCAGCGCCAGGTTGGTGAGCGGGGCCAGCCCGGCGATCACCACCGGCTCGGGCGCGCTCAGGACGGTGTCCCGCAACAGCTCCAGGGCGGGCCGGGAGCTCGCCGTACGGGCCGAGGCGGGCAGGCCGAGGTCGGCCAGCCCGTCCGCGCCGTGGATGTGCCCGGCGTCACGGGCCCGCTCGACCAGCGGCCGGTCGGCTCCCGCGCTCACCGGCACGTCGGCCGGCGCCCCGGCCGCGTCCAGCACCTTCAGGGTGTTGGACACCACCTGGTCGAGCCCGGCGTTCCCGGCCACGCAGGTCACCGCCCGCAGCCGCAGCCCCGGATGGCGCACGGCGAAGATGATGGCCAGGGCGTCGTCCACGCCGGTGTCCACGTCCAGAATCAGGTCTTTCATCCCGTCCCTTCCTCAACGAGGTGTACGCCGCCCTATCCCACCATCCGGCGGCGGCCCGGCACCCCCCGCCCCCCGCGCATCCAGGACGCGGGGACGGGCCCGGCGTCACGGCGCTCCCGTACTGGCCCTGACGATGAGCGTGGTGGCGAGCTCGATGCGGGTGCCCGCCGAGCCGCCCGGGTGGGTCAGCTCCTCGGAGACGAGCCTGACGGCCTCGTTGGCCATGTCGTCGAGCGGCTGTCGGACGGTCGTGAGCGGCGGCGAGAGCATCTCGCACAGCGGTGAGTCGTCGAACCCGACCACCGACAGGTCCTCCGGCAGGCGCCCGCCGCGCTCCGTGGCCGCCTGGTAGACGCCGGCGGCCTGGAGGTCGTTGCCCGAGAAGATCGCGCTCGGCGGGTCGTCGCGGTCCAGCAGCGCTCCCCCGAGCCTCTTGCCGCCGTGCACGAGGAAGTCCCCGTAGGAGGTGAGCTCCGGATCGGGGTCGATGCCGAACGTACGGTGCGCGGCCAGGTAGCCCTCGTAGCGGTCGAGCGTGCACTGCGTGTCGAGCGGCCCGCCGATGAACCCGATCCGCGTGTGCCCCAGCTCCAGCAGGTGGGTGGTGGCCATGACGCCGCCCAGCCAGTTGGTGGCGCCGACGGTGGAGATGCGCGGATCGCGCTGCCCGACCGGGTCCAGCAGCACCAGAGGGACGTGCAGCAGCTCCTCGATGGCCGTGATCTCCTGCTGGTTGGCCCGGGAGAGCACCAGCACCACCCCGTCGGTGCTGCGCTTGCGCACCATCCCGATCCAGCGCGGCAGGTCGAAGTCGGGCCGCGCGGAGGAGGTCACCACCAGCGAGAACCCCCAGCGGGCCGCCGCCTTCTCCGCTCCCCTGACGAGCACCTGCGCCCACGGCGAGCCGAGCCCGTCGATGAGCAGGTCGACCAGGCCGACCCGGGGCGTGCTCGGCGGGCGCGGGGCCTCGTAGCCGAAGGCGCGCACCGCCTGGAGGACCTTGTCCCTGGTGGCGGCGGAGACGTGTTTCTTGCCGCTCAGCACCTTGGAGACCGTCGGCACGGACACTCCGGCAGCCGCCGCGACGTCGGCGAGCGTGGTGCGGGACACAGGTCCTCCCGGTGCATTTTCGGAAAACCGCGTGAAATGGCGCCACCCACATCACCTGTGGGGCGAGCGAATTGGCCTGGCACTGTTGACAGCTGTGCCGGGGCGAGCCTAGCGTAACGGCTCGGAAATGTCACCGTAAATTTCCGGAAAGCGAGCCAGAAACTTTCCGGCCGACTGCTGTCGGGGCCATTCGCGGAAACGGCCTTTTCCTTCAGCCTGGGAGCTCTGCACATGACTCGCATGGACGCGTTCAGGAACCGGGTCGGGGGTTTCGCCTTCGGCGGTGACTACAACCCCGAGCAGTGGGATCCGGCCGTGTGGCGGGAGGACGTCCGGCTCATGCACGAGGCCGGGGTCAACACCGTCTCGCTCGGCGTCTTCGCCTGGGCCTCGCTGGAGCCCGAGCCGGGCAAGTACGAGTTCGGCTGGCTGGACGAGGTCATGGACCTCCTGCACGCGGGCGGCATCAGCGTGAACCTGGCCACCCCCACCGCCGCGCCGCCCGTCTGGCTCACGCACCTGCATCCCGAGGTGTTCCCCATCATGGCCGACGGGCAGCCGTTCGGATTCGGCAACCGGCTGCATTACGATCCCTCGTCGCCGATTTACCGTGAATACGCGGCCGGCATCACCACCCGGCTCGCGGAGCGTTATTCCTTCCATCCCGCGCTGGCGATGTGGCACATCAGCAACGAGTACGGGCCGACGGCGTACAACGAGGCCAGTTCGGTCGCCTTCCGCGGCTGGCTGCGGCGCAAATACGGCGACCTGGAAAGCCTGAACGACGCCTGGACCACCCGTTTCTGGGGCCAGACCTACACCGACTGGGACCAGATCGAGGTGCCGAACATCCCGCGCACCTGGATGAACCCGGCCCGCAAACTCGACTTCAAGCGTTTCACCTCCGACGCCCTGCTGGAATGTTTCCTGGCCGAGCGGGACATCGTGCGCTCGTTCCGCGACGACATCCCGGTCGTGACCAACTTCATGCGGTTCTTCCGGCACGCCGACTACTGGCGGTGGGCGCCGGAGGAGGACGCCGTCGCGCTCGACATCTACCCCGACCCGGCCGACCCCGGCTCGCACGTGTCGGCGGCCTTCCAGTTCGACCTGTTCCGCTCGCTCAAGGGCGGGCAGCCGTGGCTGCTGATGGAGCAGGCGGCCAGTGCGGTCAGCCAGTGGCGGCTCAACGTGGTCAAGGAGCCGGGGCGGATGCGGCTCGGCTCGTTGCAGGCCGTGTCGCGGGCGGCCGACTCGGTGATGTTCTTCCAGTGGCGGGCCAACCGGGGCGGGCACGAACGGTTCCACTCGGCGATGCTGCCGCACTCGGGGCCGGAATCGCGCACGTTCAAGGAGGTCCTGGAGCTGGGGCGGGAGCTGAAGCTGCTGGCGCCGGTGGCCGGGACGACCTCGCGGTCGGAGATCGCGATCCTGTTCGACTGGGACGGGTGGTGGGGGCTGGAGGAGACGGCGGGACTGCCACGAGCCGACTTCAGCTATCCGGACACGGTCATGCGGCACTACACGCCGTTGTGGGAGCACCACCATCCGGTGGACGTGGTGGGGTACGGGAGTGAGCTGGATGGCTACAAGGTGCTGGTGGTGCCGAACGCGTACCTGATCGGCGACGAGGGCGCGGAGCGGATCCGCGCGTTCGCCCGACGGCGGGACCGTGATCATGTCGTTCTTCTCCGGCGTGGTGGACGCGTGCAACCGGGTGCGGCCCGACGGCTACCCGGGGGCCTTCCGCGAGCTCATCGGGGCCAAGATCGACGAGTACTGGCCGGCCCGGCCGCACGAGGAGTTCGCCGTGGAGTTCGCCGACGGACGGCGCGCGACGTCCACCTGGTGGCGCGACGACCTGCACCTGGAGACCGGGACCGCGCTGGCCACCTACGCCGACGGGCTCCTGCGGGGGCGGCCCGCCGTCGTGGCCAACCAGTACGGCGCGGGCCGGGTCGTCTATGTCGCGACCCTGCTGGAACGGGCCGCGTTCGACGCCCTGGTGCTGGAGACGGTGGCGGCGGCCGGCGTGCGGGCCCCGTTCGACGGCGTGCCGGCCCACGTGGAGTGCGCCGTGCGGGAGTCCGCGGAGCACGAGTACGTCTTCCTGCTCAACCACAGCGACGAGCTGGCCGCGTCCGTCCCGGTGACGGGAACGGACCTGCTCACCGGGCGCCAGGTGACGGAGCAGGCCGAGCTGCCCCCGCTCGGCGCGGCGGTGATCCGGCGATCCCGCCCCTGACGGGCGGCTAGGCGGGAGCGGCTCTGGTGATCCGGATCTTCGACTGTTTGTGCGGCAGCCGTTCCCAGTCCTCCATGAACACCGCGTTCAGCCCGTGCCGGGCGGCCAGGGCGACGAGGGTCTCGGTGCGGTAGTAGAAGTCCTCCCGCAGGACGTGGTGCTCCTTGCCCTCGGTCCGGTCGAAGGTGAAGTCGAACCACGCGCCGGGCTTCATGACCCGCCCGACGTGGGCGAAGCATTCGTCGATGACCTCCAGCGGCGAGTGCGAGAAGACGCTGTGCGCGTGGATGACGTCGAAGTGCCGGTCGGGCAGGAAGGCGAAGCGCAGGTCGCGTACGGGGGTCAGGTGCGGCAGCTTGTCCCGCAGCCCGTGGGTGACGAGCGTGTCCTGGGCCGCCATGAGGATGTCGGGGGAGATGTCGATGCCGTAGTAGTTGCCGGTGTGCAGGTAGTCGATGAACAGCCGGCCGGCCCGCAGGTTGCCGCACCCGATCTCCAGCATCCGGCAGTCCGGCTTGAGCCCGTGCTCGACCAGGTAGTCGAACTGCATGCGGCCCAGCGCCAGCCAGCGCTTGTGGGTGTGGGAGCCGACCGCGCCCTCGGGATCTCGGGCGGTGTCGGACTTCATGACGGCACGGTAGTAGGAGACGTGGTCGCGGGTGCGCAGCCTGAACCACGTGTCGCGGGCCAACCGCCGCAGGTGAGGGGCGATCTTGTGCGGATGTCTGAAGGCGTACGTCGCTTGGTGGACGAGGCTCGAACGGGAGCGATTCACTCCTCGGAATTTAGGTCACCACGGCACGCTTAACCCATGCCCTTGGCGACAATCTTGCATTCCCGTTGGCGCGCGCTGATCGTGGCGCCGGCCGGCGGCACCGTCCCCACGTCGCCCGCCTTCCCGCCGGCCTCAGCTCAGGTAGTCGCGCAGCGCCATGGCCCGGGACGGGTGGCGCAGCTTGGACATCGTCTTGGCCTCGATCTGCCTGATCCGCTCGCGGGTGACGCCGTAGATGCGGCCGATCTCGTCCAGGGTCCGCGGCTTGCCGTCGGCCAGGCCGTAGCGCATGCTGATCACGCCGGCCTCGCGCTCGGAGAGCTGGTCGAGCAGGCTGTGCAACTGCTGCTGGAGCAGGGTGAACGAGACCGCGTCGGCCGGGGAGACGGCCTCGGTGTCCTCGATGAGGTCGCCGAACTCGCTGTCGCCCTCCTCGCCGAGCGGCGTGTGCAGGGAGATCGGCTCGCGGCCATAGCCCTGGACCTCGATGACCCGGTCCACTTCGAGGTCGCTCTCGGCGGCGATCTCCTCCGGCGTGGGCTCACGGCCGAGGTCGCTCTGCAGGCGGCGCTGGACCCGCGCGACCTTGTTGATCAGCTCCACCATGTGGACCGGGATGCGGATCGTCCGGGCCTGGTCCGCCATGGCCCGGGTGATGGCCTGCTTGATCCACCAGGTGGCGTAGGTGGAGAACTTGTAGCCGAGCCGGTAGTCGAACTTCTCGATGGTCCTGATCAGGCCCAGGTTGCCCTCCTGGATCAGGTCGAGGAACAGCATGCCGCGCCCCGTGTAGCGCTTGGCGATGGAGACGACCAGCCGCAGGTTGGCCTCCAGCATCTGCTGCTTGGCCCGGGAGCCGTCCTCGGCGATCCACTCCAGGTCGGCCCGCAGGTCGGCGGCCATCCCCGGCTCCGTGTCCAGCCGCTCCCTGGCGAACAGGCCGGCCTCGATGCGCTTGGCCAGCTCGATCTCCTGCTCGGCGTTGAGCAGCGGCACCCGCCCGATTTCCTTCAGGTATGTCTTGACCGAGTCGGCGCCGACGACCAGGCCACCGTCGGCGCCGACGTCGTCCAGCTCGAGAACCTCTGCTGCTTGGGACAAAACATTCTCCTCGCTCGCGTGGAATGGTCGAATGCGGCGGCTATGACCATGGACACCTTGAAGTCGGACACGGAAGTAGCGAGCGACCGGAACGGTCACCCTTACCACGCTACCCAACGGTTGCCGATGCCCGGGGCAACCCGGGCGCCCCTCGCCGTGCCGCGCCAGGTCACGCGGGTCCCCCCGCCGGGCGGAAGCTCCCCCTCCTGGAAGGCCCGGCGCGGGCCGTCAGCGCGCCCCCGCGACGACCGGCTCCCCAGCGGCGACCGGCGGCACGCCGTACTCAAGGTCCCACACGCCACCGACAGTTTCCGGGCGCGGACGCGGAGGCCGGGCGGGGGTTCTAGTGCGTTCTAGTGCGGCAGGGAGGATTCGGCGTTGCGGAGCTCGTCCAGGGCGTCCCGCAGGTGCACGGTCAGCTCCCAGGCGTCGGGCACCATCGCCCGGTCGGTGACGACGCCGATGTCGAGGGAGCCGTCGTAGGAGAAGGCGGTGATGTTCACGCCGCCGCTCACGTCGGTGATCACCGACACCGGGTAGTAGGTCAGCAGCCGGGCGCCGCACATGTACAAGGGGAACTGCGGGCCGGGGACGTTCGAGATGGCCACGTTGATCGGCGGCGCGGTCTGCCCGACGAGCGCGAACGCCGAGCGCGCGGCCAGCCCCATGAGCGCGGCCGGCATCGACTCGCTGAACTCCCTCAACCACCGCGCGGGCGACAGCGAGAAGCGGTCCTTGATCCGCTGCATGGCGTACCGCACCTCGTGCAGCCGGGTCACGGGGTCGTCGATCTGCACGGCCAGCGGGGCCGTCATGATCGCCACCTGGTTCCCCGGGCCCGCCTCCCCGGCGGCGCGCAGCGAGAACGGCACGCCCGCCACCAGCGGCTGGTGCGGGATGCCGCCGTGCGCGGCCAGCCACCGGCGCAGCGCCCCGGCGCACACGGCCATGACCACGTCGTTCACGGTCACCCCGAACGCCTTGCGCACCTGCTTGATCTCCTCCAGCGGCAAGGACACGAACGCGAAGCGCCGGTGCTCCGACACGGGCCCGCTGAACGGCGTCTTCGGCGCGGGCAGCACCGGCAGCTCGGGCGCCTGCCCCGTCCCGGCGAGCCTGCGGGCCAGCCCGGAGACGAGCCGGCTGCCCGGAAGGCGGGAGGCCAGCGGGATCTCGTCCAGGTGCGGGACGGCCCTGGCGGCGAACCGCACGGCGGCGGCCGGGTTGCCGGCCAGCCGGGCCAGCCCGCGGGCCACCATCTCCGCCGGCCCCGGGGGCGGCTCGTCCCGCTCGGGCCCGGTGGCAGGCGGCGGCGCGGGCTCGGGGCCGAGGTCGAGCAGCGCGGCCAGGACGTCGGCGCCGCCGATCCCGTCCACGGCCGCGTGGTGGATCTTGGTGTAGAGGCCCATGCGCCCGCCGGTCAGCCCGTGGATCAGGTAGATCTCCCACAGTGGCCGGCTCCGGTCCAGCCGGCGCGCGTGCAGCCGCGAGACCTGGTCGGCGAGCTGCCGGTCGTCGCCGGGCGGCGGCAGCCCGATCTCGCGTACGTGGTAGTCGAGGTCGAGGTCGTCCTCCTGCATCCAGTACGGGTGGTCCAGCCCGAACGGCACCGGGGCCAGCTTGCGCCGCAGCGCGGGAACGTACGGGAGCCGCTGTTCGAGCAGCGCCTGCAGGTCGGAGCGGTTGAGGTCACCGTCGAGGATGGCCAGGCCGGCGATGTTGGCGATGTTCGTGGCGGTCTCGAAATGGAGGAACTGCGCGTCCAGCGCGGTCAACTGGGGCATTTAACAGCACATCCCCTCAAATCCATCAGACACCAACCCATCAGGCCCCGTCCACCCCTTCATGCGTCCACCACTTCGAGGGACGCCGACGCGGCATCCGGCTCGGCGAACGCCAGCAACCGCAGCCCCTCCTCCTCCAGCAGGTCCAGCGAGGTGGCGGTGAACGGGCTGACGAGCAGCCTCGCCTTCTTCCCCGTGCGCTTGATCTGCCACGTCCCGGCCGCGAACCCGTCGACCAGGTAGACCGCCCGCATCCGCAGGTTCTTGGTGGCGACCCGTCCCTTGAACTCCTCGGCCAGCACGCGCGTGCGGTCGGCGTGTCCCAGGATCAGGGTGTCGAAGTCGGGCAGGAAGCGCACGGGCGCGGGCACGTCGCCGCCGGGCCGGGGCGCGTCCGGCAGGTCGAACAGCTCCCTTCCGGAGACGTCGGTGAACCTCTCCAGGTCCATGCCCTTCATGACGGTCCTGATGCCACCCAGGCCGGACCAGGTCTGCACGTCGGCGGGCGTGGCGGGGCCAGCACCGGCCGCAGGACCGGCCGGAACGCGGCGAAGTCCGCGGCCGTCACCAGGTGCAGCGTGGCCCGCCACATGGTGGCCCGCACCAGCGTGCGCGCGTGCAACGCCGCGTGCAGGTCGTCCCGTGCGAACCCCTCCAGCCTCGCCCAGATCCCCAGGTACGGGGGCCGCGGCTCCTGAGCCTGCAACCCGCCGAGCCGGTGCACGACCTCAGCCATGTCGCCTTTGTGGCGTATGAGAAGGTGCTGGCGGGCCAAAGTGGCCCGGTTGAGGTCAAGAAGGGTGAGCATCTACATATCATGCTCGATTCGCCATTCCCCATCGCCCGTGTACGCGCCACTTACCCTGCCCTCTCCGACGGTTACGCCTACCTCGACGGCGCGGCCGGCACCCAGACCCCGCAGTCGGTGATCGACGCCATCTCGGCCGCCTACCGCACCGGGATCGGCAACGTCGGCGGCGCGTTCCCGGCCAGTCACCGCTCGGACGCCATCGTGGCCGCCGCCCGCGCCGCCGTGGCCGACCTGGTCGGCGGGCATCCCGACGGCGTGATCCTCGGCCCCAACATGACCACCCTCACCTACCGGCTGTCCCGTGCCCTGGTGGGCCCCGGTGACGAGGTGGTGCTGTCCAGGCTGGACCACGACGCGAACGTGCGCCCCTGGACCCAGACCGGCGCCACCGTCCGCTGGGCCGACGTGGACCCGGTCACCGGCGAGCTGCCGGTCGAGCAGTACGCGGAGCTGATCAACGAGCGCACCAAGCTGGTGGCGGTGACCGCCGCGAGCAACGTCCTCGGCACCCGGCCCGACGTGGCCGCGATCACCGAGCTGGCGCACCGGGCGGGCGCGCTGACCTACGTGGACGGCGTGCACGCCACCCCGCACGGCCCGGTGGACGTGCGGGAGCTCGGCGCCGACTTCTACGCCACCAGCGCGTACAAGTGGTCGGGCCCGCACATCGGCGCGGTCGTGGCCGACCCGGCGCTGCTGGAGACGGTCCGGACGGACAAGCTGGCCTCCTCGGTGGACACGGTGCCGGAGCGGTTCGAGACGGGCACGGCCCCCTTCGCCGACCTGGCCGGGGTGACGGCCGCGGTCGACCACCTGGCCGCGATGGCAACTGACCCCGGGCAGGGAACCCGGCGTGAGCGCCTGCTGGCCTCGATGGCCGCGGCCGAGCGGCACGAGCTGGAGCTGTTCGGCGTGCTGCTGGCGGGTCTGGAGACGATGCCGCACGTCACCCTGTACGGCAAGCCGGCCAGGCGCACCGCCACCGTCTACTTCACCGTGGCCGGGCGCACCCCGCGCCAGGTCGCCGAGCACCTGGCCGGGCTGGCGGTGAACGTCTGGAACGGCCACAACTACGCCTGGGAGCTGACCGCCGCGCTCGGCATCCGCGACTCGGGCAGCGCGGTGCGCGCGGGCCTGGTGCACTACAACGACCGCTCGGACGTGGACCGGCTGCTCGAAGGAGTGGCGAGCCTGCACTGAACCGGATTGCTCCCGGGCACGCCGCCGTCGCCCACCTGACCCGGGAGCGCCGCCATCAGAGAGCGTCCCAGAGCAGCCGCCGGCGCTCTGGGGCCGCCGCCTGCCCACCACCTCACCTGTGCACGGCAGGGGATGAATATGGGTAGGGATACGGTTACTGCCTTTCGGGAACGAGGTTCCGGCTCACGAAGCCGCCGGTCAGTGGCGGCGTACAGGGAAGAAGGCGTTTCACATGGCCCGGCAGGCCGACGCGGCCCGTCTCATCGTGCAGGCTCTGGAGGCGGAGGGCGTCGAATACGTCTTCGGCATCCCGGGTGAGGAGAACATCCACTTCGTCGACGCGCTCAAGGACTCCTCCATCCGCTACGTCCTGGTCCGCCACGAGCAGGGCGCGGCGTTCATGGCGGAGATCTACGGCAGGCTGACCGGCAGGGCGGGAGTGGCCTCGGCCACGCTCGGCCCCGGCGCGATCAACCTGCAGCTCGGCGTGGCCGACGCCACCACCAACAGCACCCCGGTCGTGGCCATCACGGCCCAGGTCGGGCTCGACCGCATCTACAAGGAGTCGCACCAGGTGGTGGACCTGGTGTCGCTGTTCAGGCCGATCACCAAGTGGGCGGAGCTGGCGCCGTCGCCGCAGGCGCTGCCCGAGATGATCCGCAAGGCGTTCAAGACCGCCCAGACCGAGCGTCCTGGCGCCGTCTACCTGGCCATCCCGGAGGACGTCGAGGCCGCCGAGGTGCCCGCCGACCTGCGCCCCCTGCCGGTTAACCGGGTCCGCCCCCAGGACCCCTCCCCCGCCCAGATCGCCCGGGCGGCCGACGTACTGGCCACCGCGCAGCGGCCGATCGTGCTGGCCGGGCACGGCGCGACCCGCGCCGGGGCGTCGGCCGCGCTGGTGCGCTTCTCGGAGCGGCTCGGGCTGCCGGTGGCGACCACGTTCAACGGCAAGGGCGTCTTTCCCGACGACCACCGGCACGCGCTCGGCGCGGTGGGCTTCATGCGGCACGACTACGTGAACTTCGGCTTCGACGAGGCCGACGTGCTGATCACCGTCGGATACGAGCTCCAGGAGTTCGACCCGGTCAAGATCAACCCACACCGGGACAAGCGGATCATCCACGTTCACCAGTTCCCCGCCGAGGTGGACGACCACTATCCGGTGGCGGTCGGCGTGCAGGGGGACATCTCCCGGTCGCTGCACACGCTCGGGGACGCGGTGCACCGGCGCTTCGAGCTCAACGGCACCGGCGAGCGGATCCGGCGCATGGTGCGGGAGGAGCTGGAGCAGGGGCGTTCGGAGGACGGGTTCCCGATGTCGCCGCGCCGGGTGGTCGCCGACATCCGGGCCGCGATGGGGCGTGACGACATCGTGCTGGCCGACACGGGGGCGGTGAAGATGTGGATGGCCCGGATGTATCCGACGTACGAGCCGAACACGATGCTGGTCTCCAACGGCCTGTCGTCCATGGGCTTCTCGGTGCCCGGCGCGCTGGCCGCCAAGCTGGCCTTCCCGCGGCGGCGGGTGCTGGCCGCCACCGGCGACGGGGCGTTCCTGATGAACTCGCAGGAGCTGGAGACCGCCGTGCGCGAGCGGGTGCCGTTCGTGGTGCTGGTGTGGGTGGACGACGCGTACGGGCTGATCGAGTGGAAAATGGACCTGGAGCTGGGCCGCAACTCCAACATCGCCTTCGGCAACCCCGACTTCGTGAAATACGCGGAGAGCTTCGGGGCCCGCGGCTACCGGATCACCAACGCGGACGAGCTGCTGCCGACGCTGCGCAAGGCGCTGGCCGATGACGTGGTGTCGGTGATCGCGGTCCCGGTCGACTACTCGGCCAACCTGGAGCTGACCAGCAAACTGGGCGACCTCACCGGCCCCTTCTGACGAGGAGAGGACCCGCCGCGGCGCCATGGACCGCCTCCCCACCGCCTGCCCGGGTCAGCCCGCCAGACGGGGCACGATGCCGGTGCTGTGGAGGCGTTCGCGGGCGGCGGAGATGGCCTCGGTGGTCGTGGTGAACACCTGGCCCGCCCGATCCAGCCGGGCGATCACCCCCAGAGCCTCCAGTGGCTGGTGGTGCCCGTCCGGGATGCCTGAGACGTACACCAGGATGCCGCGCCGCTCCAGCCGCCCGATGGCATCGCCCAGCACCAGCGCCCCGCTGGCGTCGATGGTGGTGACCCGGGACATCCGCAGCACCACCACCGACACGTCGGTCACCTCCGACAGCTCGACCAGCAGCCGATGGGCGGCGGCGAAGAACAGCGGCCCGGCCAGCCGGTAGGTGACGATGTGCTCGGCGAGCAGGGCGTGCTCGTCCTCCGTGTGATGCGGCTGCAGGTCGTGGCGCAGCGGCTCGGCGTCCAGGCGCGCGTTGCGGGCGATGGCGCGCAGGGCCATCGCCCCGGCCACGACCAGCCCGACGATGACGGCCAGCACGGTGTCGAGCGTCAGCGTGGCGACGGCCGTCAGCACCAGCACGAGTGCGTCCCCCCGGGTGGAGCGGAACATGGCCCGGATCGAGTCGACCTCCACCATGCGCACCGACGTGGCGAGCAGCACCCCGGCCAGCGCCGCCAGCGGGACGCTGGAGACGAGCCCGGCGGCGGTGTAGACGATGGCACCCAGGATCACCGCGTGCGCCAGCGCCGCCAGCCGCGACTGGGCGCCCGACCGCACGTTGATCGCGGTACGCACGGTGGCCCCCGTGCCGGGCATGCCGCCGAACATCGGGGTGACGAGATTGGCCAGGCCCTGTCCGAACAGCTCCCGATCCGGGTCGTGCCGCCGCCCGCCGATCATGTTGTCCGAGACGGAGGCCGACAGCAGCGATTCCAGCGCGGCGAGGGCGGCCACCGCGACGGCGGGTGCGAGCAGGACGGGCAGCGCCGAGAGGTCCAGGAATCCCAGCGACGGCGTGGGCAGCCCGGCGGGCAGGTCGCCGATCCTGGCCAGCGGGAGCCCGGCCAGCTCGGCGGCGATGGTGATGAGGACCACGGCGACCAGCGAGAACGGCACGTTGGGGCGCACGCTCGCGCCCAGCAGCAGCATCGCGGCCACGACCAGGGTGACGGACATGGCCCACCAGTGCGGCATGGCGAGGAAGTCGAGCAGCGCGTGCCAGGCCACGACGGCGACCTTCTCGCCGTCGCGGGCGGGCACGCCGAGCGCGTGCGGGACCTGCTGGAGGCCGATCACGCACGCCATGCCGACGGTGAAACCCGCGACGACCGGCGCCGGGACCAGCGAGATGTAGCGGCCCGCGCGGGCCAGGGCCAGCAGGATGAGCAGCAGCCCGGCCAGCACGCCGACCATGAGCACGCCGGCGGCGCCGTGGTCGCTCATGATCGGCAGGAGGATGACGGTCATCGCCCCGCTGGTGCCGGAGACCTGCACGCGGGATCCGCCGAACACCGCCGCCAGCGACCCGGCGACCACGGCCGTGGCCAGCCCGGAGGCGGCCCCCATGCCGGAGGAGATGCCGAACCCGAGCGCCAGCGGCAGCGCGACGATGGCCACCGTGAGGCCGGCGAGCAGGTCCTGGCGGGGGTGGCGGCGCATTTCGGCGAGCGCGGCGCGTTCGGGCAGCAGCGAGCGTATCCGGGCCCAGCCCAGGGCCAGCGCCCCGGTCACCGATTGTTTCCTTTCAGCTTCGCTCCGTGACCGGATATGCGCGTGAAAGACCCGCTCACCATCACTCCTTCAGGTAAAGCCAACCCCGCGATGTCCCAAATTGCATAACTTTGCAATTGGTGAAGACACGTTCAGACTATCAAAGCGCCAACCGCTCTGACCTGGTGAAACAGCACCAATCTCACAGGGCGTGAAACGACACCATTGTGCGAATTACCCGGTGGACAACAGCGCGAACGCGCGCTCAGCGGCACGCACCGACTCCGGCTCGACCTCCGCCAGCGGCCGGCCCTCGGCCAGCAGCGCCCAGTTGCGTCGCGCCAGGACCCGCTGGGTGGCCAGCACCTGCCCCGCGACCAGCGCGGCGGTCAGGTCGTCCATCCGCTCGGCGAGCGCCTCGGCCAGGGCCCGCTCGTCCAGCGACATGTGGTGGAACAGCCGCGCCACCAGGCTCGGCGTGCCGAACACCATCCGGTGGTAGGCCACCACCTCCGGCTCGTCGTTGAGCCCCGTGACCGGATCGTGCCGGGCGAGCCCGTCGAGGAAGTGGCGGCGGAGCGCCTCCAGCGGCGGCTCGGCCGAGCCCCGCACCACGCGGGCCGCCTCTCCCTGGTGGTCGGCGATCCGGTGCAGGACCAGGTCCTCCTTGGTGGGGAAGTACTTGAACAGCGTCGGCTTGGACACCCCCGCCACCGCCGCGATCTCCGCCACCGGCACCTCCTCGAAGCCCCGCTCCAGGAAGAGCCGGATGGCCGCCGCCGAGATCGTCTCGTGCATCCGCCGCCGCTGGAGCTGCCGTAGTCCCGTCATGAGCACAGCCTAGCAAAGTGTTAACCTGGTCAATCTCTTAACCGAGTTAACACTTCAGGAGGTGCCATGGACACGCTCGACGACGAACGGCGGCACGTCGAACGCTGTCGGGCCGGCCTGCGCCGGATGCTCGAAGGCGCGCGGAACAACGTGATCGTCGGTGAGACCGTGGCCGGCGACCGCTACAGCGCCGAACGCCTCGGCCGCCACCTCAAGAGCCTGGCCAAGGAGCTGGGCGAGGCCCCGGACGGCCCACCGTTCTTCGGCCGCCTCGACTTCGCCGGGCCCGGCCCCGGGCAGAGCGGGGACGAGCACCGGGGGCGCTCGTACCACATCGGCCGGCGGCACATCAGCGGTGAGCACGGCGGCCCGCCCGTGGTGATCGACTGGCGCGCGCCCGTGTCCCGGTCGTTCTACCGGGCCGGCGCCCGCGACCCGCAGGGCGTCGCGGTACGCCGCCGCTTCGGCTGGTCGGGCACCACCCTGACCGGGTTCGAGGACGAGCGGCTGGAACAGGGCGAGGAGGGCGGGGGCAGGCTGCTGGCCGCCGAGATCGAGCGCCCCCGCGTCGGCCCCATGCGCGACATCGTCGCCACCATCCAGCCCGAGCAGGACGACCTCGTACGCGCCGGTCTGGAGGTCTCCCTGTGCGTGCAGGGCGCGCCGGGCACCGGCAAGACGGCGGTCGGCCTGCACCGGGCCGCCTACCTGCTGTACGCGCACCGCGCCCGCCTGGAACGCGGCGGCGTGCTGGTCCTCGGCCCCAACCGGGCCTTCCTCGGCCACATCTCGGCCGTGCTGCCCGCGCTCGGCGAGCTGGACGTCGAGCAGGCCACCCTGGAACGCCTGCTGGCCACCGTCCAGGTCACCGCCGTCGACAGCGAGGCGGCGGCGGCCGTCAAACACGACGTACGGATGGCCCGGGTGCTGCGCGAGGCCCTGTACGGGCGGATCCGCAGGCCGTCGGAGCCCGTCGTGGTGGCCGACGGCTCCTACCGGTGGCGGGTGCCCGAGGACGAGGTGCGCCGCGTGGTGGACGACACCCGCCGCGAGTCCCTGCCGTACGGGGTCGGCCGGGAACGGGTGCGGGCCCGGCTCGTCGCCGCCGTCCGGCGCCAGGCCGAGGCCCGCGGGCAGACGGCGAACGCGGCCTGGACCCGCAGGATGGACCGCGCGGTCATCCCGTTCCTGGACGCCGTCTGGCCCGCCGCCAAACCGGAGGCGGTCCTGTACGAGGTGCTGCGCGACCCGCCGGAGGGCGTGCTGACCCCGAGGAACGCCGGGCGATCACCTGGACCAGGCCGCCGCGCAGCGTCCGGAGCGCCCGGTGGAGCGCCGCCGACCTGGTGCTGCTCGACGAGGTGGCCGCGCTGATCGAGCGCCCGCGCGGCTACGGCCACGTCATCGTGGACGAGGCCCAGGACCTGTCCCCCATGGAGTGCCGGGCGGTGGCCAGGCGCAGCGAGCACGGCTCGCTCACCGTCCTCGGCGACCTGGCCCAGGGCACCACCCCGTGGGCGGCCACCTCCTGGACGGAGCACATGGCCCTGCTGGGCAAGCCGGACGGCCGGATCGTGGCCCTGACGACCGGCTTCCGCGTGCCCGCCGCGGTGGTCGAGCTGGCCAACACGCTGCTGGCGGCCCTGGACGCGGACGTCCCCGCGACCCGCTCGTACCGCACGGACGGCAGGGTCCGGGTGACCCCGGTGACCGCGCTGGACGCCGGGGTGGTCGCGGCGGTACGCGAGGCGCTGGCGTTCGAGGGCTCCATCGGCGTGATCGCACCGGACGCCGACGTGGACCGCCTCACCACCGCCCTGCGCGACGCGGCCCACCCCGCCGATCCCGCCCCGGCCGCCCCGCACCTCGGCGGACGTCTGACCGTTCTGCCCGCCTCGCTGGCCAAGGGCCTGGAATACGACCATGTGATCGTCGCCGAGCCCGCCGCCATCGCGGGCGCCGAACGGCGGGGGCTGAACCGCCTCTACGTCGCCCTCACCCGAGCCGTCTCACGCCTTGACGTGGTGCACTCCAGACCCCTCCCGCCACAGCTTTATCTCTCGGTAGAACCCGTCTGAAATGGGCAGATGTCCTGGTTCATACGGCTCGACAGAGTCTCCGCATCGGTGTGTGATGTGGTTCTCGTCTTGAGAGGGGAGCCTTCCGTGACCTCTTCGCACGATCCGCCCGAGGGCGAGGATCCGCGCGCCGGCGAGACCCAGTGGTCGCAACCGCCGCCCTATCCACCGCCCTCCCCCTACCGGCAGCCGAGCGCCCAGGTGCTGTCGATCATCGGGTTCGTCTGCGGCGCGGTGGCACTGCTGTTCGTCCCGATCCTGTTCGGCCTGGCCGGCATCATCCTCGGCATCGTGGGCCACACGCGGGGCGAACCGCTGGGCAAGTGGGCCGCCGGGACCGCGGGCGTCTGCATGGTCATCGGCGTCCTGCTCGGCATCCTCCTCAGCGGCTTCCACCCCTGACCCGGTGATCTCGGGGCACCGCCGCCGCTCCGTCACAAGCCCGGGGTGATGATCTCGGGCCCGGAGTCCGTGACGATGACGCCGTCCTGGTAGGCGGCGCCGCCGACGGAGGGGATGGCGATCCGGTGCCCGAGGACCAGGCACATCCCCGCCTCGATCCGTTCGCCCGCGCCCGGCCCCTCGCAGGACACCCAGGGCGGCTCGAACGACAGCCCGAGCCCGTGCCCCCAGGGCCCGGCCTGTCCCTGCGGGGGCAGCCCGTGGTGGGCGGCGAACTCCGAGCGTTCGAACACCTCCTGGCACCGCCGCGCCATCTCCCCGACCCGCTGTCCCGGCCGGGCCGCCTCGATCCCCGCCAGCGCGCTGTCCCGCACCGCGGCGAGCAGCCGCCGCTGCTCCGTGGTCGGCTCGGCGCCGACGACCCACGTACGCGCGAGGCCGAACAGGTAGCCGTGCACCGACCCGTACAGGTCGAATCTGAGCAGGTCGCCCGCGGACAGGCGGCGGCCGGCGCGGTAGGGGGCGGGGTCGCAGGCCGCGTAGGTGTGCGACCGGGCGCCCGAGGAGATGCCCATGCCGTAGTAGGCGCCGCCCGCGCGGACGATCTCGGCGACGGCCGCCGCCGCCACCTCCGCCTCGGTCGCGCCCGGCACGGCCGCCGCCCACGCGGCCCCCGTCGCCTGCCCGCCGAGCGCCCCGGAGGCGCGCAGCAGCCGCAGCTCGGCCGCGCTCTTGACGCGGCGCGCGGCCCAGCCCAGCTCGTCGGCGGCGACCAGCTCGTGTGCCGGCAGCACCGAACGCAACCGGCACCACCACGGCGCGGCCATCGCCGCGCCGCCGACCAGCCCCACCCGGCCCGGCCGCACCGCGCCCCTGAGGTGCTCGGCGACCGCGGCCACAAGATCGGGCGCGGTACGCAGCGGCGCGGCCGGGGGCGGCTCCCCGACCGCGGCGGAGTCGGTCAGCAGCAGCGCAGGGCCGTCCACGGGCAGCACCACGGCCGCGTGCCCCCGCGCCTGCCACCGCCCCTGGACGTCGGGGAGGAAGGGCTGGTGCTGGTAGCAGCCCGTGAGGTGGTAGACGTCGGCGTAGCGGTCCTGCGCCGAGCCGCCGCGCGACCAGGCCACGACGCCCTCCAGCCCCGAGCGGGCGGCCAGCCGGCGCATGGCGGCCTGCCGCTCGTGATACTCCTCGGCGCCGATCCCCAGCACACCCGCCCCCTGCCCACCACACCCACCCGATCACCTCACCCCGGGCCTCGCGAGAAGTCCGGCGGGGCTCAGGTGGTGGCGCTCACGTGACGGGCTTAGGTGGCGGGGCTTAGGTGGCGGGGCTCAGGTGATGGGGCTTAGGTGGCGGGGCTCAGGTGATGGGGCTCAGGCGACGTGCTCAGGTGGTGGGGCCGCCGTGGGCGCGTAGGGCCTCGATCAACCAGGCGAAGGCCGGTACGGCGGGTGGTGCCTGCTCGTGGCCGTTGAGCGCCGCCAGCAGCGCCCAGTAGCGCTCCACCCGGGCGTCGGCCACCGTCTCCAGCCACTCCAGCAGCTCCGCCCGGTCCGCGGCGGGCCCGACGACCAGGTCCAGCACCCGCCGGCCCGCCAGCGAACCGGGCGCCACCCCGGCCGCCAGCGCCGGCGCGGCCTCGGCCAGGACGCGCGCCCGCAGCTCATAGCCGGGCAGCGGACCGGGCCCGCTGAGCGCGATGCGGCGCAGCCGCCGCCTGAAGTCCTCGTCGGCGATCAGCCCGGCCAGCTCCACCCACGCGTCGAGCTGCGCGGGCGAGGGTGAGTCCGGCAGCTCGCGCATCCACTCCGCGATGACGGTCGCGTCGTCGTCCAGCTCGATCCCGGCGAAGGTCCCGGCCACGAAGTCCTCGACGATCTCCCGCCGCTCGGTGGCCGACAGCTGGGCGAGTTTGTGCAACATCAGCATCTCCTCGGTCGTAGCGCCGCGTTCGGAGATCAGGCTCAGCACGGCCCGGCGCGCCCGCAGCGCCCGCATCTCGGCGTCCACGGCCCGCACCTGCACCCGCGCCACCTCGGCCACGGTGACCCGCCGCGCCAGGATCCGCTGCACGGCCTCCAGCCCGATGCCCAGCTCGCGCAGCATGCGCACCAGGTCGAGGCGGGCCGCGGCGGCCTCGTCGTACAGGCGGTAGCCGCCGGCGGACCGGCCGGTCTCCGGCAGCACGCCGCTGTCGGACCAGAACCGGATCGTTCGCACCGGCAGGCCCGTACGCCGGGCCAGCTCGCCGATCGTGTAGAGCCTTTCACTCACGGCCCGAAGCCTGCACCTTCCACCCGCTGGAGACTCAAGCCCGCCCTTGGTGAACCCCAGCCCCACTTCCCAACCCGGAGCCGCCGGCGGCTCCGGCCGCTACAGAGCCTTGAGGAACTTCGCCGCCACCGGGGCCGCGACCGAGCCGCCCCCGCCCCCGCCCTCGACGACCACCGCGAACGCCACGTCACCCTTGAAGCCCATGAACCAGGCGTGGGTGTCGAGCTCCTCGCCGGTGCCGTATTCAGCGGTGCCGGTCTTGCCGTAGGTCCCGGCGGGCAGCCCCGCCGCCTTGGCGGTGCCCTTGGTCACCACGGCCGCCATCATCTCGTGCATCGGCTCCTTGACCCCCTCGGGCAGGGGGCGTTCCTTGGCCTTCTGCTTCAGGGACGGGACCAGCGTCGGGGGCCGCCAGGTGCCGTCGGCGATGGCGGCGGCCACCGAGGCCATCGACAGCGGGCTGGCGGTGATCCGGGCCTGCCCGAACGACTCGGCGGCGAGCTCGGCGTCGGACTGCGCCTTCGGGAAGCTGGCCTTGGTGGCGGGCAGCCCGATGTTGAGCGACTGGTTGAAGCCCACGTCCTCGGCCACCGCCAGCAGCTTGTCCGCGCCCAGCCGCTGCTGGGCCAGCGGCGCGAACGTGGTGTTGCACGAGTGCGCGAACGAGTCGAGGAGCGACAGCGCCCCGAACTCCTCCTTGTCGGAATTGCGGATCTTCAGGCCGCCGACGGTGGCGTACATCGGGCAGGTCACCCGGTCCTGCGGCGCCATCCCGGCCGCCAGCAGCCCGATCGCGGTGACCGCCTTGAACGTCGAGCCGGGCGGGTAGCGGCCGTCGAGCGCCCGGTTGAACCCGCCCCGGTTGTTGACCACGGCCAGGATCTCGCCGGTGGAGGGCTTGATCGCCACCATGGAGGTGGGCTTGTCGTGGTCCTTGACCGCGGCCACGGCGGCGGCCTGCACCTGGGGGTCGAGCGTCGTCTGCACCGGCTCGCCCTCGGTGCCCTCGATGGTCTCCAGCGTCTTGCCGCCGAGCTGGATCTGCGTGTCCGGGGTGCCCGCCAGCCGCTTCTGGAACGTTTCCTGCAGCCCGCCGCGCCCGACCGCCTGGCCGACCTTGTAGGAGGAGCCGAGCTTGGCCACGTCCTTCTTGTTCGCCTTGTCGAGGTAGCCGACGAGCTGCTGGACGGACCCGCCCACGGTGCCGGTGTCGATGCGGTCGCCCGCGGCGTCGGTGATCTCGGCCCGGTCGGGCCAGCGCGTCTTGAGCGCGAACGTGGCGTCCGCGGTCATCGAGGGGTGCAGCGTCTGCGGCTTCCAGTCGACCTTCCAGGTCCGGTCGGCCACCACGAGGTCGATCTGGCCCTGGTAGGACCAGGTGCCGAGGTTCTTCAGGGTGAGGGTGGCGGTGTAGGGGGCCCGCGCCCGGTCGTCGCCCTCGGTGATCTGGCCGAGCTTGATCGAGGACCGCTCCACCGCGAGCGCGCTGCGTTGCTGCTCGTACGCGCCGAGTTGCCGCGGCGTGGCCAGCTCAGCCCCCATCGCGGTCCAGTCGCCGGCCTGCCACGCGGCGGCGAAGCGCTGCGCGGTCTCGGCGGGTGTGCCCCTGGTATGCAGCACGTAATAGGCGCCGCCGGCCGCGGCCCCCACCGCGAGCACGCCGACGATCGAGACGATCGCGATGGTCCGGCCCCGTGGCACTGATCAGTCCTTTCGATCCTCGTCCTTGGACACCCCGTTGGCCGCCTTGACGCTGGCGGCGTACGCCGGCACGTATTCCTGGCCGGACAGCCGCTGGATGGCCTGCATGATCTCGTCGGTCACCCGGCGCCGGTCGCGGGCGTCGGTGTGGTCGCCCGCGAACCGCATGGGCTCCCCGATGGAGATGCCGATCCGCGCGGGCCTCGGCACCGACGAGCCCACCGGCAGCACCCTGTCGGTGCCGGTGAGCGCCACCGGCAGCACCGGCGCGCCGGTCTTGAGCGTCAGCCAGGCCACGCCGACCTTGCCGCGGTAGAGGCGGCCGTCGGGCGAGCGGGTGCCCTCGGGGTGGATGCCGAACAGCTCGCCGCGCTCCAGCAGCTCGGCGGCGGAGTCGAGCATGGCCTGCGCGGCGTGCGCGCTCTCCCGGTCGATCGGCAGGCTGCCCCCCAGCCGCATGAAGAAGCCCGAGACAGGATTGCCGTCGAAATACTCGTTCTTGGCGGTGAAGGTCACGCGCCGTGGCAGCAGCGCGGGCAGCAGGAACGAGTCGAGTATCGACAGGTGGTTGGCGGCCAGGATCGCGGGCCCCTTCCTGGGCACGTGCGCCGCGCCGGTGATGTGCGGTCGGCACATCGCGTGGGCGAGCGGCGCGGCGGCGAACTTGACCACTTGGTACAGCAACGAGCGCTCCTGGATCTTCGGGCTGTCAGCCACCCCACCATAAAGCAGGCGCCCCGCCACGGGGGCGGGACGCCTGCGAAATGCTGTTTAGGCCGATGTGGCGGTCGCCTCCTCGGCGAGATGCACAACACGGCTCCAGCCGAACGGTATTCCGTGAAGGCGGTAATTTGCGGCCCGGGGGACACAGACCACATCGGCCTTTCGATGCTAACGGACATCTGGCGACACATATTCCATCGGCCCCCAAGAATCGGTCAGGTTCTCGTCCAATGTGGCTGGACCACGTCGAATACCCGCTGCTCACGGCCGCGAAGCGCCACTTCGGCGAACTGCCACAAAATCGCCCCTGTCGGCGCGTGGACGACGATGGAGGGCCCCAGCGGCATCTGCAGCAGCTCCCCCTGCCAGCGCGGCACCCCGGGCGCCAGGAACCGCTCCAGCGGCACCGCGTGGACCGAGGCCACCTCGCGCGGGTCGGCGACCGGCTCCTGCCGGCCGCCGAACGCCACCACCGGCGTGATCACGAACCCGGAGTCGGCGACGAAGTCGTCGAGCAGCCCGGCCACCTCGACCCCGGTGACGCCGGTCTCCTCGGCCAGTTCTCGCAGCGCCGCCTCGACCGGCCGCTCGCCGTCGTCCAGCCGCCCGCCGGGCAGCGCCCACTGGCCGGGGTTGCGGCCGTGGGCGGCCCGCCTGATCAGGACCGCGTACGGGGCACGCTCGGCGTCCTCCAGCACGCACACGGTGACGGCGGCCCGGCGCACCCCTCCGGCGGGCGGCACCTCACGGCGGCGGAAGGCGGCCAGATTGGCGATGATCTGCTGGCGGAGCACGTCGATCGGCGGCAGCACACGTACAGAATCTCACGTCCGCCCCGGCAGGAGCCGGAGCGCGCCCCGTGGCCGGCTCCGGATGGCGGATGGCGATCCGGCGGGGAGGCATCGTGGTGATCGATTACGGAGACCTGCGGAAGGCATGGACGAGCCCGCGACGTGCGGCGGCCCGTACGTCACGAGAACCAGAAATCGGACGTGACTTTGCTGTCACGCGTTGTGGTCAGAAAGCGGCGGCCAGCGCCATCGCGGCGGCGGCCTCGTGGCGGAGAACCATGATCAGCAATGTGGCGACCAACGTGGCGATCAGCAGCCAGCTGATCAGGATGATGACCGTCGAGCGGCGGGGCCGTCGTCGACCGCCATGCTCATCCCTCGACCTCGCCTCGCTACGACGAACCCGCTCGTTGAACGACTCGAGCCGTGCGACGAGTCGCGGATCGTCGTCGACGAGGTGCTTCTCGATCTGTGCCAGCAACCGCTCCTCGTCCTGCGACCAGGCCATAGGTGCACCTCCCGAACGCAAGCTCCGTGGCCTCTTTCTGCCCAACCCTGAAGATCATTAGCCCCCGGCTGACCCAGTAATTGCAAGCTCTTTCCGGTTTGCGATCAAGCCCGAACGGTTGTTCTAATCATGGGATGCGCTGGGACAACCTTCGCCTGACCGGGTCCGGTCAGGACGATCCGGCCGTGCCTCTGTTCGCTCGCGGCGCGGTCACCCGCACGTTCGACACGCCCGAGTTCAAAGGGATGACCTTCTACGAGATCCGGGCCAGATCCATCATCAACCGGGTGCCCGGCGCCAGCCGGGTGCCGTTCGAGTACACGATCAACCCCTACCGGGGCTGCGGCCACCGGTGCGTTTACTGCTTTGCCCGAAAAACACATGAATATCTGGATATGGATGCCGGGGCGGACTTCGACTCGAAGATCGTGGTCAAGGTCAACGCCGCCGAGCTGGCCCGCAAGGAGCTGGCCGCGCCGCGCTGGGGCGGCCACCACGTGGCCATGGGGACCAACGTCGACTGCTATCAGCGCGCCGAGGGCCGCTACCGGCTGATGCCCGGCATCCTGGCCGCGCTGCGCGACGCCGCCAACCCGTTCTCCATCCTCACCAAGGGCACGCTGATCCTGCGCGATCTCGACCTGCTGA
Organism: Nonomuraea jiangxiensis; assembly: GCF_900099965.1. Lineage (GTDB taxonomy): Bacteria > Actinomycetota > Actinomycetes > Streptosporangiales > Streptosporangiaceae > Nonomuraea > Nonomuraea jiangxiensis. The sequence continues at coordinate 152,066 of NZ_FNDJ01000017.1, forward strand.
CCGAGGCGGCCGACGTGACGCAGGTGGGGGCCAACGTGTCGGTCGGGTTCGTCGACGCGGGGATGTGGCGCTCGGTGGAGGCGGGCACCCCCGACCCGCGCCGCCGCCTGGAGGTCTGCGCCACGCTCAACGACAACGGCATCGGCTGCGGGGTGCTGATGGCGCCGATCCTCCCCTACCTCACCGACTCCCCCGCGCAGCTCGACCGTACGGTCAAGGAGATCGCGGCCTCGGGCGCCACCCACCTCGTGCCCATCGTGCTGCATCTACGGCCGGGGGCGCGCGAGTGGTGGATGACCTGGCTGGCGCGCGAGCACCCGCGGCTGGTGCCGCGCTACCTGGAGCTCTACGGCCGCGGCGCCTATGCCCCCAAGTCCTACCAGCGGAGCATCATCGACCAGGTCAAGGAGCTGGCCGACCGGCACGGGGTCGGCCGCGCCACCCCGGCCATGGCCCGCCGCCTGCCACCCCGCCGTGAGCCGCGCCCCGCCGAGCCGGAGCAACTCCGCCTCCTCTGACGGCGACCCCCGGCGCCCTCGGCGCGGATAAATGGCTGGCCCGGCGATGACGCGCGGTGACAGGATGGCGGGCACTTCCGCCTGCCGACGATCAGGAGCTCAGATGCGGTGCCTCCGAAACTCCCAGCGCCCCATTGGCACGAGAGTTCTCGAGGGCTCCCACACGCATGCACATCCTGAACATCGGCATCCTCGCGCATGTAGACGCGGGCAAGACCAGCCTCACTGAGCGGCTGCTGTTCGAGACCGGCGTCATCGACCGGCTCGGCAGCGTGGACCAGGGCAGCACCCAGACCGACAGGGGCGAGATCGAGCGCCGTCGCGGCATCACCATCCGCACGGCCGTCGCCTCCTTCACCCGGGGTGACCTGCGGGTCAACGTGGTGGACACTCCCGGCCACGCCGACTTCGTGGCCGAGGTCGAGCGGGCGCTCGGCGTGCTCGACGGCGCCGTCCTGGTGCTCTCGGCCGTCGAGGGCGTCCAGCCGCACACCCGGGTCCTGATGAAGACCCTGCGGAAGTTGCGCCTGCCCACCCTGATCTTCGTCAACAAGGTCGACCGGACCGGGGCCAGGGAGCGGGAGCTGCTGGCCGACATACGCCGGCGGCTGTCCCCGCACGTCGTGGCGCTCAACACCGTGCGCGACCTCGGCACCCCCGCCGCCACCACGCGCCCCGTCGCCCTGTCAGGGGAGAAGCCCGGGGAAGCGGCCAGAGGGGCGGCCGAGGTGCTGGCCGAGCACGACGACGGGCTGCTGGAGCTGCTCGTGGACGGCAAGGTCCCGGACGGCGGGCGGATACGGGCGGCGCTGGCGCGGCAGTGCGCCGCCGGGGTGGCCCACCCGGTGCTGTTCGGGTCGGCGATCACCGGGCAGGGCGTCGCCGAGTTGCTCGACGGCCTCGCCTTCCTGCCGGCCGTGTCCCAGCCCGGCCCGGCGGACACCGAGGTGGCACGGGCGGCGGTGTTCGCGATCGAGCGAGCGCCGTCCGGGGAGAAGGTGGCCTACCTGCGGCTGCGCGCGGGCACGCTGCGGGCGCGCGAGCCCCTGACGTTCCACCGCCGCCACCGGGGCGGCGCCGTCCACACGTACGAGGGCCGCCTGACCGCCCTGTCCGTCGCCGGCGCCCCGGACCGGCGCGAGGCGGTGGCCGGCGACATCGTCAGGGTGTGGGGCGTGCCCGGGATCCGGGTCGGCGACCACCTCGGCGGCCCCGGCCCGGACGGGCAGGCCCACTTCACCCCGCCCAGCCTGGAGACCGTCGTACGCCCCCGCGTCCCCGGCCAGGAGCCCCGCCTGCACGCCGCGCTGCTCACCCTCGCCGAGCAGGACCCGCTGATCGGCACCCGTACGCTGGCGGGCGGCGAGACGTCGGTCCTGCTCTACGGCGAGGTGCAGAAGGAGGTCATCGGCGAGACCCTGGCGGGTGACTTCGGCGTCGAGGCCGAGTTCGAGCCGAGCCGCCCGGTCTACTTCGAACGTCCAGCGGGCACCGCGGAGGCCGTCGAGGAGATCCTGCGCCACGGCCGCAACGACTTCACGGCCACGGTCGGACTGCGGGTGGAGCCGGGCGCCCCGGGCTCGGGCGTCGGCTACCGGCTGGAGGTGGACCTCGGGTCCCTGCCCCTGGCCTTCCACCGGGCGATCGAGGAGAGCGTACGCCTGGCGCTGGACGCGGGCCCGCACGGCTGGCCGGTCACCGACGTCGTGGTCACGCTGACCAGGACCGGCTACGTGGCCCCTGTCACGGTGGCGGCCGACTTCCGCGGCCGTACCCCGATCGTGCTCGGGCGGGCGCTGCGCCTGGCGGGCACCACCGTGTACGAGCCGTGCCACCGGTTCGAGCTGGAGGTGCCGCTGGAGGCGTTCAGCGCGGTCACCGCCAGGCTCGCGGCGGCGGGCGGCGAGCTGCACGACACGGTCAGGCGCGACGACACATGGGTGCTGGCGGGGGAGCTCCCGGCGGCGGCGGTGCACGAGTTCGGGCAGCGGCTGCCGGGGCTGTCGCACGGGGAAGGCGTCTGGTGGTCCGAGCCTTCCGGGGACCGGCCCGCCCGATAGGCGGTATGTCGGTTTTTTTGTGAGATGGGTATTACAGGCAGTGGTGTACCAATCAGGTGCATCTCGTTCGTATCAGGGGGGAATTCCGATGGCAGACACCAAGAAGAAACCTGCCACCAAGACCGGCAAGTCGAAGAAGCAGTCCATCAAGACCAGCCGGCAGGCCAAGGACACGAAGCGGGACGTCGAGAGGCCGGACGAGGGCATGAGCCGGGCTCCGGGGCAGACGTCGATCTGAACCAGGTGACGTGATCGGGCAGCCGAGGCCGCGGGCCCGGCTGTCCGGTTGAGCCGGGAAATACGCGGTTATGCGGGGACGTGCAACCTTAGTGACCTTACGGGCGTCTAAAGATCATAGGTGGGGAAAGCGCACAGGGGATGAACGGTGCTTCTCCGCCAAAGCGGGACAATGGCCGGTGGTGAGGCACGCTCCACACCACCGGCCACGTGTGTTGTGACTCTTTCCACGACCTAAGGGGAATCGTCAGGTGCGCGCACTGGCACGCAAGGGAAAGTCGGCCGCCGCCCGGTTGTACCGGGGATACAACCGGCACAGGGTGAGCAACGCGCCGGCGCCCTCGACCAAGCAGGTACGAATCCTGCTGCTGCACGCCAACGGGATGGGCGGCACGATCAGAACCGTGTTCAACCTGGCCGGCTATCTGGCCAGGGACCACGACGTCGAGATCGTCAGCGTCCTGAAGGAGGCCGAGCAGCCGTTCTTCCCCATCGACCCGCGAGTGAAGTTCCGCTTCCTGGACGACCGGCTCCGGCCCGCTCCCAATCCGCTGCGCGCGCTCCTGTCGAAGCGGCCGAGCCGGTTGATCCCCAAGGAGGAGTCGGCCTACCACCGCTTCAACCTGTGGACCGACCTCAAGCTGGCCCGCTACATCCGCTCGCTGGAGAACGGCGTGCTGATCGGCACCCGGCCGGGGCTCAACCTCGCGATGGCCCAGTTAGCGCTGCCCAGCGTGATCACGATCGGCCAGGAGCACGTGGCGCTGCGTACCCAGGCCGAACCGGTCCAGGCGCTCATCAAGTGGCGCTACCGCCGGCTGGACGCGCTGGCCACGCTGACCAAGGCCGACCTGGCCGACTACCGGAACACGCTGCCGAAGAAACCGCGCAAGCTGATCCGCATCCCCAACGCCGTGCCGCCGATGACGGGTGGCGTGTCCAAGCTCGACGCCAAGGTCGCCGTCGCGGTCGGCAGGATGACCCGCATCAAGGGCTTCCACCGGCTCATCACCGCCTGGCAGACGGTCGCCGAGACCCACCCGGACTGGAAGCTGCGCATCTTCGGGGCGGGGCCGCAGGAGGAGACGCTCGCCCAGCTGATCGTGGAGCTGGGCCTGGAGGGCAAGGTGGAGTTGCCGGGGCCCACCTCTGACGTGGGGGCCGAGCTGGAGCGGGCGTCCATCTACGTGCTCAGCTCACGGCACGAGGGCTTCCCCATGACGATCCTTGAGGCGATGGCCAAGGGGCTGGCCATCGTGAGCTTCAACAGCCCGCACGGGCCCAAGGAGATGATCTCGCACGAGGTGGACGGGCTGCTGGTGAAGCCGCGTACCAATGCCAACCTCGCGGCCTCGATCATCCGGGTCATCGAGGACGAGCACCTGCGCCGCGGCCTGGCCGCCCGGGCGATCGAGACGGCCAGGACCTACGACGTGGACGCGATCGGGCAGCAGTGGGACGCGCTGCTGGCCGAGTTGCTGGCCCGCCGCACCGGCACGTACACCAGGCCCGAGCGCCGGCCCGCCGAGACCCCCGAGAGCAGCACGGCGACCAACCCCGAGTCCACCGACCCGGCGGCCACCGGCGAGGCCGCCGACCCCGAAGCCGCCGACCCCGAAGCCCCGCGCCAGGAGGCCCCGCGCCAGGAGGTCAGACACCGGAGCCTGTGAGCTCCACCGGCTCGGCGATGACGTCCACGAGGGCGCCGTTGCGGTGGACGGTGATCGGCAACGGCCGCCCGATGGCCTCGGCGAACATCAGCCGCTGCAGGCTCTGCGCGTCCCCGACCGGGCTGCGGCCCGCGCTCAGCACCAGGTCGCCGGCGCGCAGCCCGGCCCGCTGCGCGGGCGAGCCGGGCACGACCTCCACCACGCGCAGCGCCCCGTCCTGCCCGGTACGCCGCCGCAGCTGCTCGGGCAGCGGCGCCGGCGAGGTCACCAGGCCCAGGAACGCCCGCCTGACCCGGCCGTCCCTGATCAGCGCGGCGATGATGGAGCGGGTGGTCGCGTTCATCGGCACGGCCAGCCCGACGCCGACCCCGGCCACCGCCGTGTTGATGCCGACCACCCGCGCCCGCGAGTCGGCCAGCGCGCCGCCGGAGTTGCCCGGGTTGAGCGCGGCGTCGGTCTGGATCACGTCCTCGATCAGCCGCACGGCCGCGCCGCTGCGGGCGGGCAGCGACCGGCCGAGGCCCGAGACCACCCCGGCGGTCACCGAGCCGGCCAGCCCGAGCGGGTTGCCCACGGCCACGACGAGCTGCCCCACCACCAGCTCGTCGCTGTCACCGAGCTCGGCCGGCGTGGGCGTGGGGGTCTGGGCCCTGATCACCGCCAGGTCCGACAGCGGGTCGCGGCCGACGACGGTGAAGTCGCCGGAGCTGCCGTCGGCGAAGGCGACGGCGCCGGACCGGGCGGAGCCCACCACGTGCGCGTTGGTCAGCAGGAACCCGTCGGCGGTGAACACCACCGCGGAACCGCTGCCCCGATCGGCCCGCACGCTGGCCACCTTCGGCAGCAACTCGGCCGCCACGGAAGAGACGACGCGCGAATAGGCGTCGAGGGGATCCGCCATCACGTGCACTCCTTGCTTACAGGATTACACGTTAAACTCCCGGTCGCCGTCCCGTGTTCCCGCTCGCGCCGCCGCTTCGAGGGCATCAGCGGCCGGTCGCACGATCCTGCCCGTGTCGAAACGGCCGATGCCGGGAACTTCTCTGGACAACCTGACGCCCCCCGGAGGCCTGGTTGAGCACGAAGGACGCGATCGCCTTCCTCGCCGGAGCCGTCATCGTCGCTTCCTTCGTCGGCGGCACCACGACGGCGCCCGCCACCGCGACCAGCCCGCTGGGCAACACCGCCGGCACGCTGCCGGGCCTGGCCCCCATCCTCTCGGACGCCGACCGCGCGCGGGCCCGCGGCCTCATCGCCCGCCTGCGGGTCAGGGGATTCGGCCCGAACACCGGCTACGAGCGCACCAGGTACGGGGCCGACTGGGCCGACTCCGCGACCGGGGTGCCGTACGCGCGCAACGGCTGCCGTACCCGGGACGACCTGCTGGCCCGGGACGGGCGGCAGGTGAGATACCGCGCCGGCTCCACGTGCGAGGTGGTCTCCATGGAGCTGGCCGACCCCTACACCGGCCGGCTCATCCGCTGGCGCAAGGCCGACGCCGACGAGGTGCAGGTCGACCACGTGGTGCCGCTCAACTACGGGTGGCGCATGGGCGCGCGGCGCTGGCCCATGTCCAAGCGGCTGGACTTCGCCAACGACCCGCTCAACCTGCTGCCCGTGGACGGCGCCGCCAACGAGCAGAAGGACGCCTCGGGGCCGGCGAACTGGCTGCCGCCGCGGCGCCGCGTCCGCTGCTCCTACGTCACCCGCTTCGCGCAGGTGGCGCTCAAATATGGCGTGCCCGTCACCGCCGCCGACAAGAAGGCCATGCTGGCCCAGTGCCGGTAGGGCGGTGAGGGCGCCGGGAGGGCGTCAGCGCGGGTCGAACCACTCGAAGCCGCGGGTGAAGGTCTCCTCGGCGATGATGCGCTGCCCGGCCACGTTGGGGTGGAAGTAGTCCCAGCGGCTGACGTGGCGGAGGGTGAAGGGGTAGGAGAACACCGCTCCCCCGTCGGTGGCGCACGCGGGTCCGAACGCGGCGCACGCCGCGGCCGACTCCCGGTTGTAGGCCATCACCCGCGCCCGCACCCTGGCGCGGCGCTCGGTGTCGGCGGCCTTGGCGGAGGTCGGGCGGGCCAGCATGCTCTGGCAGATGCGCCCCGCCGCCCAGAACGTACGGGCGAGCGCGTTGTCCTTGGCCACCTGCCACAACCGCCGCACGTCGGGGATGCTGGCGAAGAACACCCTGGCCTGGGGCATGCCGGAGCGCAGCTCGGCGAGCGCAGCGTCCAGCCGCCGCCGGTAGGTCTGCACCGGGGTCATGGCGTCCTCGGTGCGCGTGCAGGCGTCCTGGGCGCCGATGAGAATCGTCACATAATCGGCCTTGGCGGCCACCGCCTTCCGCACCTGGCCGAGCAGGTCGGCGCTGGTCGCACCGGGCACGGCGAAGTTGTGGTTATGCTTCTGGATCGTTCCAGAAAGCTCGGACAGGCGCAGATAATGGCTGCTGACCTCGCGGTTGTCACCGGCGGACCAGGAGCGCGACGTGCACGAGACGAAGAAGCCGCAGGCGTTGAAGCCGGTCGAGATCGAGTCGCCGAGCGCGGCCATGATCTCGGGCACGGCCTGTTCCGAGGCGGCATGGGCCGGGCCTGACGACGAAAGGACAACCGCTGCGGTGAGGACGGACCCCAGGCGACCGATCATGGGCCCCAAGGTAGGGAGTCGATCAACGGCTCACTATGGCGTCACGGCAAGGTCTGCCATTTCAGGACCGCTTTCATATCACCGCTTGACGGACCGAAGCCGAGCAGGTTGCACCCTGAGCTCCGCAACGGTGGCGTTTTTCCGGGTTCATCGGCCGTAAGCGCGCATTCACGGGGGTCCGAGTCGAACGTGTTCAGTTCCCGCATAGAGTGTCTTGAGTGAGTGTCGCGCTCGGAACAACCCGCCCGCTACCGGTTCGCACCACCCCCGTCGGCGACCCCGGTGACCTGCTGGCAGCCCTGCCCAGGACGGCCCCCTACGCCTGGATCAGAAACGGCGAGGGACTCGTCGGCTGGGGCGAGGCCGCCAGGGTGGACGTTCCCCCGGGTCCCGGCAGGTTCGGCTGGGCCAGGGAGTGGCTGGCCACCGTCTTCGGCGAGTCCCACGTGGACGACGCCGTCCGCGTCCCCGGCTCCGGCCCGGTCGCCTTCGGCAGCTTCACCTTCGACGCCGACGCCCACGGCTCGGTGCTGGTGGTGCCGCAGGCCGTGCTCGCCCGCCGCGGCGGCCACGCCTGGCTCACCACGATCGGCGACCTGCCGCTGGAGACGTTCTCCCCCGTTCGCGACCCGGGCCGCATCAGCTACGGCGACGGCAGCCTGAGCGCGCCCGCGTGGGAGCACGTGGTGGCCCGCGCCGCGCGGCGCATCCGCGACGGCGAGCTGGAGAAGGTGGTGCTCGCCCGTGACCTGGTCGCCACCGCGGAGCGGCCCATCGACGTGCGGCTGCTGCTCACCCGGCTGGCCCGGCGCTACCCCGAGTGCTACACGTTCTCGGTGGCGGGCCTGGTCGGCGCCACGCCGGAGCTGCTGATCCGGCGCACGGGCCAGGAGATCGAGTCGCTCGTGCTGGCCGGCACGACCCCGCGCGGCACGGGCGCGGCCGACGACCTCGCGCGGGGGGCCGCGCTGCTCGCCTCTCCGAAGGACCGCTACGAGCACGAGTGCGCGATCGCCTCCGTACGCCAGACGCTCGCCCCGCTCTGCTCCTCGCTGGAGACGCCGGACGAGCCCGAGCTGCTGATGCTGCCCAACGTGCAGCACCTGGCCAGCCACGTCACCGGGCGGCTGGCCGACGGGGCGTCGGTGCTCGACGTGGTGGCGGCCATGCATCCGACGGCGGCCGTCGGCGGCACCCCGACCCACACCGCGATCGAGGTGATCCGCGAGCTGGAGGGCATGGATCGGGCCGGTTACGCCGGTCCCGTGGGGTGGATCGACGCCCATGGGGACGGCGAGTGGGGCATCGCGCTGCGCTCCGGCCTCGTGCAGGGGCGCAGGGCGCGGCTGTTCGCGGGCGGCGGCATCATGGGCGACTCAGACCCGGCCGCCGAGCTGGCCGAGGCCCAGGCCAAGTTCCGCGTCATGCAGTACGCGCTGGAGGGCTGAGCTCCGCCTCGTCGCGGGGCCCTCACTCCGGGACGTGGATGGCCTCGCCCGCGCTCACCCGGGCGCGACCGGCCGTCAGCGTGGCCACCCAGTCGGTGAACGCGGCCACCTCCTCCTCGGCCACCGCGACCTGGAAGGCGACGTCGCTCGCGTACGTCACGTCGCGCACCGCGTACCGGGAGGCGCGCAGGTCGTTCTCCACCCGGCCGGCCTGGTCGTGCGCGACCGCGACGCCGACGAGCCGGGCCGGCACCATGCGCACCGGCTCGGCCCGGTCCAGGGTCTCGGTCACCGCTGAGCCGTAGGCCCGCACCAGGCCGCCCGCGCCCAGCAGGGTGCCGCCGAAATAGCGGGTCACCACCGCCACCACGTCGCTGAACCCCCGCCCGACCAGGGCCTGCACCATCGGCGTGCCCGCGGTGCCGCCGGGCTCGCCGTCGTCGTCGCCCTTCTGGACGCGCTCCCCGATGACGTAGGCGGTGCAGTTGTGGCTGGCGGCCGGATGCAGGCGGCGGCGCTCGCCGATGAAGGACTGCGCCTCCTCGACCGTGCGCGCGGGCGCCAGAGCGCAGATGAAGCGCGAACGCCGCGCCTCGGTCTCGTGCTCGATACTGGCGGTGAGAGTGAGGAACGGCGCGGACACATTCGACAGGGTATGCCCTTGCCGACCCCGTTACGGGAGCTACCATCTCGTCATTCCATAAGGGACGACGGGAGGGCCTCATGGACACCCCCAACGCTGTCATGCCCTTTGTCAGCGCGGCCATCAGCGCCTACGGCACTGGCGTGCTGGCCAAGACCGCGGAGCTGGCCGCCGACACCCCCGACGCCCGCGGGGCGCGCATCCTGCAGCGGGTGTTCGGCCGCGGTGACGCTTACTCCCGGCAGGTGATCGAACGGGTGGCGCTCGCCAAACCGGATGACGAACCCAGCCACACGGCGCTCAAGTTGGCGATCATGGAGGCGTTCGAGGCCGATCCGATCCTGTCCCAGGAGATCGCCGCGATGCTCCCGCGGGCCGCGGCGACCGCCGGCGTTGATCGCTGGACGGCGCCGGAGGGCGACATCATGCACTGAGCGCCCTGTGCGCCCTGTGCGAACGGCACATGCGCGCCGGGCCTCGGACGGCATACGGTGCTCCGCATGAGGTATCGCGTCGCCATGGACATCGGCGGCACCTTCACCGACGTCGTCTGCTACGACGAATGGACCGGGGCCGTCAGCGCCTCGAAAGCGCCCACCACTCCGGGAGACCTCGCGGAGGGCGTGTTCGCCGCGCTGGGCCGGGTCGTGGCCGACCCCGCCGACATCTCGTTCTTCGTACACGGCACCACGCAAGGGCTCAACGCGCTGCTCCAGCGCAAGGGCGCCCGCGTGCTGCTGCTGGCGGGCGAGGGCGGCCGGGACATCCACCAGATCGCCAGGGGCAATCGGGACCGCATGTTCGACCTGCGCTATCGCAAGCCGCCACCACTGGTCCCGCGCCAGGACGTGATGGAGGCCGGCGGACGGCTGGACTACCGGGGGCGGGAGCTCACGCCGCTGGACGAGGAGTCGGTACGGCGGGCGGCGCGGCGAGCACGGGAGGAGGGCTTCGATGCGGTTGCGGTGTGCCTGCTGTTCTCTTACGTCAATCCGGCGCACGAGATCGGCGCGGGCGACATCCTGCGGGCCGAACTGGGCGACGACGTGCTGGTGGTGCTCTCGCACGAGGTGGCCAGGGAGTGGCGCGAATACGAGCGGACGTCGTCGGCGGTGCTGGAGGCGTACACGGGGCCTGTCGTGCGCCGCTACCTGGGCCGGATCGAGCGGCGCTTCGCGGAGCGGGGCCTGGCGGTGCCGGTGCACGTGATGCAGTCGTCGGGCGGGCTGGTGAACGCCTCCTACGCGAGGCGCCGGCCGCTGCAGACTCTGCTGTCCGGGCCGGTGGGCGGCACGATGGGCGGGGTGGCGGTCAGCCGCCTGCTGGCCGAGGGCCGCCACGCCATCTGTGTCGACATGGGAGGCACGTCGTTCGACGTGTCGCTCGTGGTGGACGGGCGGCCGGACGTCAGCGCGGAGGCGCGCATCGAGGGTTACCCGGTGCTCATGCCCGTCGTCAACCTGCACACGATCGGCGCGGGCGGCGGCTCCATCGCCTACACGGAGGCGGGCGCGCTGCGGGTCGGGCCGGAGTCGGCGGGCGCCGAGCCGGGGCCCGCCTGTTACGGCCGGGGCGGCACCCGGGCCACGGTCACCGACGCGAACGTGGTGCTCGGGCGGGTGGATCCGGCGTGGTTCGCGGGCGGGCTGATGACGCTGGACGCGGAGGCGGCGGGCGTGGCCGTGGCGACCCTGGCCGAGGAGCTGCACTACGATCCGCTGCGGCTCGCCGAGGGCATCTGCGACGTGGCGAACGCCAAGATGGCGCAGGCCATCCGCACGCTCACCGTGGAGCACGGGGTGGAGCCTCGGGAGTTCGCGCTGGTGGCGTTCGGCGGCGCGGGGCCCATGCACGCCGCGTTCATCGCCCGTGAGCTGGGGATCTCCGAGGTGGTGGTGCCGCGGTTCCCGGGGGCGTTCTCGGCGTGGGGGATGCTGGAGGCGGACGTGCGGCGGGATCTGACGCATCCGTACTTCCGGCCGCAGGACGTGCTCGACCATGCGGACATGTCCGAAAATCTTGTGACTTTGGAGCGGGCGGCGCTCGACGCGCTCCACTCCCAGGGCGTCCCGGAGGATCGGCGCCGCGTGGAGCACGCCGTGGACATGCGGTACGAGGGCCAGGACTACACGCTCACCATCCCGCTGCGCGACGCTTATGAGCCCGCCGAGCCCGGCTTCGTCGCGGAGATCGCGGCCCGCTACGCCGCCGCGCACACCAGCCGCTATGGGCACGCGACACCCGAGGCCCCGGTGGAGTTCGTCATGCTGCGCAGCACCGGGTTCGGCTCGTTCCCGCGCACCGGCGCCGCTCCCCCGGCCCTCGCCGAGAGCCCGGCGGGGCACGTACGCGACGTCATCTTCGACGGCGTCGTGCACAGCACTCCCGTGCTGCGCCGCGCCGGCCTCGGCGGCGAGCTGGCCGGGCCCGCGATCGTGGTCGAGGAGACCGCGACCACGGTCATCCCGCCCGGCTGCCTGGCCACCGTCGACCACAACGGCTTCCTCATCGTCAAGGTGAACACGTGATCGATCCCGTCACGACCGAGATCATCCGCTGCGCGCTGCTGCAGGCCGCGGAGGACATGAACACCACGCTCATCCGCAGCTCCTACACCCCCGTCATCTACGAGGCCAAGGACTGCGCGGTCGCGCTGCTCGACCGCGACCACAACGTGCTCGGGCAGTCCTCCGGGCTGCCCATCTTCCTGGGCAACCTGGAGGTGTGCACCCGCGAGACCGAGCGGATGTACGGCCCGCAGGTCTGGCAGGAGGGCGACGTGTGGGCCCTGAACGACTCCTACATCGGCGGCACCCACCTCAACGACGTCACCGTCTACGGCCCGATCTTCGTGGCCGGGGAACTGGCCGGGTTCGCGGCGTCGCGGGCGCACTGGCTGGACGTCGGCTCCAAGGACCCCGGCGGCTCGATGGACTCCACCTCGATCTTCCAGGAGGGCCTGCGGATGGGCCCGGTGAAGCTGTACGCGGGCGGCGCGCCCTGTGTCGACCTGCACGAGGTGATCGCCCGTAACGTCCGCTTCCCGCACGCCACCCTCGGCGACATGCGGGCCCAGGTGAGCTGCGCCATGACCGGGCAGCGGCGGCTGAAGGAGATCGTCACCCGATGGGGCCAGGACACCGTGCTGGCGGCCCGCGACCAGATCTTCGAGCAGACCGAGCGCCTGGAACGGGCGGCCATCGCGGCCATCCCCGACGGCGTCTACGAGGCGTCGGGGTTCCTCGACAACGACGGCATCTCCCTGGACGCGCCGCTGCCGGTCAACGTGACGATCGCGGTGTCGGGCGAGTCGATGCACGTGGACCTGACCGACTGCGCCGACCAGACGCTCGGGCCGGTCAACTGCGGCGCGGCGCAGGCCGTGGCGGCCGTCCGGGTCGGCTACAAGCTGCTGGTCTCCGGCGACGTGCCGCTCAACGGGGGCTCGTTCCGCCCGCTGACGGTGGAGACGCGGCCCGGCTCGATGCTGGCCGCCGAGTCGCCGGCCGCCTGCCAGTACTACTACTCCCACCTCGGGCTGCTCATCGACCTGGTGGTCAAGGCCCTGGCGCCGGCGCTGCCGGGCAGGTCGGCGGCGGCCTCGTACGGGGACTCGATGATCGTGCAGTTCACCGGCACGGACCCGCGTTCCGGCAAGCTGTACGTCTCCCAGGAGGCCACGGTCGGCGGCTGGGGCGCCTGGGACGGCGGCGACGGCGAGTCCTGCCTGATCAACAACGTCAACGGCGCCCTGCGCGACATGCCGATCGAGGTGCTGGAGACGCTGTTCCCGGTGCGCGTGCGCCGCTACGAGATCCGCCCGGACACCGGCGGGGCGGGCCGGTGGCGGGGCGGCAACGGCGTGGTCCGGGAGTACGAGTTCTGCGGCGACGCCGCCCTGTCGCTGTGGTTCGAGCGTTCGGTCACCCCGGCGTGGGGCCTGGCGGGCGGAGCGGCCGGCGCCCCGCCGCGCGTCACCCTCAACCCGGGGACGGCCCGCGAGCGCGAGACGCTCAAGGCCAACGCGCTGCCGGTCAAGGCGGGTGACGTGCTGCGCTGCGAGTCGGGCGGGGGAGGCGGCTACGGCCCGCCGCACCGCCGCTCCCCCGCGGCCGTGGCCGCCGACCTGGCCCAGGGCATGGTCACCCGCTGACCTCCCGGCTTCCCGCCGCACCAGCCCGTCCCCCTGGCGCTGGTACGGCGGGACTCCCCCGACCACGACCCTTCTTGCGCCAGTCCGGTCGGCGCCGGCCGGCCAGCCCACGCCCGTCAGCGCAGGCCGGTCAGCGCATGCCGGTCAGTGCAGGCCCGTCAGCGCAGGCCCATCAGTGCAGGCCGGTCAGCGCATGCCGGTCAGCGCAGCACCACGTGGCAGGCGAGTTGCAGGGCCAGGCGGGTGGCGGTGTCGTCCAGGTCGAACCCGGCCGACTTGATGCGCTCCAGGCGGGTGGTGACCGTGTTGCGGTGCACGCCCAGGCGCTCGGCCGCCTTCAGCGCCCCGCCCTCTTCCAGGACCGCGGCCAGGGTCCCCAGCAGCGTGCCGTCCTTGTCGATCTCCAGCAGCGGCCGCAGCACGACCTCGGCGGGGGCGCGCAGCACGCCTGCCGGAAGCGCGCCGAGCAGCTCGGCCGGGCCCATGCGGTCGGCGCGCGCCACCGTCCCCGGTCCCGCCACGAACGCCGCCGCCTCCGCGCCCAGCAACGACTCCCCCACCGCGGGCAGCCCCTCCACCGGCGCTCCCACGCCGCCCGCGCACGGCCACGGCATCGTCTGCAGGCAACGTTCCACCCGTGCGGCCAGCCTGCCGGGATCCAGCGCGGCCCAGCCCGCCCACCCGGCGCTCCTGGGCAGCACCGGAACCTGTCCGACAGCGGCCGTGATCAGCGCCTGAGCAAGCGGCGCGTCCCCGACGGGACCCACCGGACGGATGTGATAGCCGGTCATGGTCCCCTGCACGGGCCAGCCCAGCGCGACGGCCTCCACACGAACGCCACCTTGGCGATCCGCGTCCATACCCCCCACGGAATCCACGCCCACACCATCCGCGTCCACGCCGCCACCACCGTCGTCCAGCCCCACGACACCCACGTCCGCGCCCGCGATGGACGCACCTCCTATGGACGTGCTTTTCATGGACGCGCCTCCCGTGGACACGCCTCCCGTGGAGACACCTCCCGTAGCGACACCTCTCGTGGACGTGCCCCCCGTGAAGACACCTCCTGTAGAGGCACCTCCCGTAGAGGCACCCCCGCGTTCGCCCGCGCTCGGCCCCGTCACGACCTCCGCGGATCCGGCCTCCACGGATCCGCCCACCCTAGGCCCGCCCACCCCAGGTCCGGCCACCCCAGATCCGGCCGCTTCGAGGTCGGCCGGTCCCGTGGCCTGGCCGGTCGCCGCGGCTCCCGGCTCGCTCTCCTCGGCGGCGGCCTCGTTGAGGAGGCGTTCGGCGAGGGACGACTGCAGGGCGAAGTCGCGGGCGACGCGCAGGCGTTCCTGGGCGGCCCAGGCGGTCAGCGGGGCGACCGCCAGCCCCAGCACGGTACGCACTACCGCCGGCCACCCCGGCGACCGCGACGAGCCGCCGGCCACCAGCGTGCCCAGCACCGCCCCCTCCTGGTCCAGCACCTCCACCTCGGCCGCCCACCGCCCGGCGGTCGTGAAGTCCCCCGCCGGCCCGCCGACGCTCTGCCGGCCCGCCAGGTAACGCCCGTACCGGTCCAGAAGGGTCACCGACGTGCCGGGCAGCTCGGCGTTCAGGACGCCCAGCACGCGCCGGGCCGAGGCACCGGCGTCCGCGAGCCGGGTGGCGCAGCGGGCGACGAGCTGCGTACGGGCGGCCTCGGGACGCGAGGCGGCTGAGGCGACCCGGACCGCGAGGATCAGCGGATCCTCGTCCACGAACAGCAGCGTGACGCCGAGCCGGTCCGCCAGCACCTCGCCCGAGCCCTCGCTCAGCCCGCTCGACGGCGCGATCACGCACGCCGCCGCCTGCTCCCAGGCCCGGCGCATCGCCATCTCGACCGCCCAGCCGCCGCTGGCCGCCGCTCCGATCAGCACCACCGCCGTGTGCGGCGCCACCGCCGCGAACACCGACAGCCGGTCCACGATCCGCACCTGGTGCACCGGCCTCTCCCCGGTGCCGTACATCCGGGCCCCGGCCAGCGGCCCGGCATTGACCAGCTCGGCCACCGTGACCGGCGCCGCCCACCCCGACCCCCGCACCGGATTCACGACGCGACCCCGATCATCCGCGCCCCGCTCACCATGCAGGGCCCGATCACTCGCGGCCCGCTCACCGTGCAGGGCCCGATCATCCGCAGCGTGGTCACCGTGCGGGCCCCGATCATCCGCACTCCCATCACGACGCAACCCCTTCCGCTCGGGTCCGGGCGCGGGCGACCCCTCACAGCGGGATCCCGAACGCGCGCAGCCCGCCCAGCGCCAGCCCTCGCTCCGTGTGCCACACCGGCGCGGCCTTCAACACCATGACCTCCACCTTCAGGCCGGGCTCCGCCTTGTCCACGTCCACCACCATCCCGTCGGTCATCGAGATCAGGCAGATCTGGTCCGGCGCCATCGCCACCGCCGCCCCGTCCGCCAGCGCCAGCACGATCTCGTTGTGCGCCTCCAGCCGTACCAGCCGCCGCAGCCCCTCCGTCTCCTGGAGCACGATGCTCGACGGCGAGGACGGCAGCGCCAGCTCGGACCCGAGGCGCGTGCTGCCCTCCACCGCCTGGATCCGCCCCCGGCACAGAGTCCGCACCCCATACGGCGCCGCCACCGACCGGGGCGCGCCCGGCACACCGGCCCGCAGCAGCAGGCTCACCGTGCCGGGCACCAGCACCCGGGCCAGGTCGCCGGCCGTCATCGGATAGCACGCCGCCACCGCCCACCCGCCGACCGAGAGCACCACCGGACGCAGCAGCTCCTCCACCCGGTCGGGCGCCGTCTCCATCACGATCAGCTCCCCCGAGGCCCCCGCCAGCGCCAGCGGGGTCGGGCTCATCCCGCCCAGCGCGTACGTCGTCTGCTCCACCAGCGGGAACACCCGCCCGGACCCGTCACCGTCGATCATCGGCAGCCCCAGCTCGGCCGCCGCGATGAACGGGATCAGCGCGTTCTCCGCCGCCAGGTTCAGCGCGGTCACCGCCCCGGCCCGCTCGCCCAGCCTGCGCTCCAGGGCGCGCACCGCCCGCGCCGGCTCCTCCCCGCCCGGCAACTGCTCCCCCAGCGCCGTCGTGGACCCCATCAGGCTGATCGCCACGCACAGCGTGCCGGGCAGCAGCTCCTCAGGTGCCACGAGCGTGACGCCCGCCCCGACCACGGCCCCCGCCCAGTCCCTGGACAGGTTGTACGACGACTCAGCCGCCCCGGACGCGAACAGCCGCGACCCCTCCCCGAGCCAGCCGAGCTCCTCACCGCCGATGAGCAGGCTCATGCCGTCGCCCCCTCCGCCATCACCCGGATCCGGTAGAGCCCGTGCGGCAGGTACGACAGCGGGTTCACCGTGGTCTCCGCCACCCTGGCCGACCCGGGCGCCGCGCCCGCGCTGACCACCCGGGTGAGCACCTCGTCCCGGACGCCCTGCAGTTCCCGGTCCAGCTCGGCCCGCCCGCGCGCCTGCACGATCCGCTCCACCTGCGCCTCCGGCCGCCCCAGCGCCGCCCCGTAGGCCGCCGTCACCTCGTCCGGCACCACCGGGCGGACCGGCAGCGCCGCCCGTCCCCTGGCCAGGCTCGCGGTCCGGCCCAGGTAGCAGGCGTACGGATAGCGCCGGAAATAGTGCGCCGACACCAGCCCGCGCTCGGAGCGAGCGAAGTACACCGGCACCCCGGGCAGCTCCCTGGCCGCCTCGTCGGCGATCCGCCCCGCCTCCGGCCCGAGCGCCGCGTTGCGGATGGTCTCCGCCTCCCGCTCACGCAGCCCCGGATGCCCGAACTCGTACGACAGCGTGATCCGCGCCCCCGGCACCTCCGCCGCGATGACGGCCGCGACCTGCAACTCGTGGTCAGCCAGCATGGGCGACCCGGTCGCGGTCACCGCGAAGTCCATCAGCCCGCACGAGCCGGCGAAGCGCCGCACCGCCTCGGTGTCCAGCGGCGCGAGCGGCCGCCCCGTCAGGCTGTGGCCGCCCCGCACGATCGTGGCCACCCCGGCCTGGTCGGGCCGACACACCAGCGGCCGCAGCGCCTCGGGGCACGGCCCGCCCACCCGGATGGCCGCGACCGGGGCGGTGGGCGCGTCGTCCAGGTCCAGCGCCACGCAGGCCCGCGTCGCCGTACGGGCCACCGCGCGGCCCACCGGCCAGTCGAGAGCGCCGTCCCTGAGCGCCACCACGACCGGCGGGTGGCGTCCGAGGGCGACGCCGAGGATCACGCCGGCCCGCACCCTTCGGCCTCCGGCGGAGGGAGCGCGCGTGGCGCCGCCGGCGCCCGGGGGATCGGGCCCGGTGCGATCCCGGCCCTGGCCTCGTCGGTCCCGGGCGACCCCCCCGGGCCGCCCGGGACGTATGCAAGCGGGGGCCGCTCCCCCGCCTCGATGACAAACGCGGCGAGGGCGACGGGGCGCCGGCGGGTGAACGGCATCCGGTCGTACGCCGCGCCCGTGGGAAGGGCCGGACAGGCGGTCACGGACGTCCCCCGTTACGGGACGCGCGGTGTCGCCGCACCATACGGCGACCTCCCTTCCGCGCCCCTCCGCGCCCGTGCCCGTGCCGTGCCCGATGGACGTGCCCGATGCCCGAGCCCGATGCCCGAACCCGATGCCCGAGCCCGTGCCTGATGCCCGCGCCCTGGTGCCTGGTGCCTGCCTGGTGCCCGGGCTTGATGGCCGAGCCACTGCCTGTGCCTGTGGCGATGCCCGCGCCCGCGTTCCGTGTCTGTGCGGAGCCTGTGCCCGCGCGGGCAGTCGCGCTCGTCCGAAGGCCCCGTGCCTTCGGACGAGCGGACTTCACGGTAATAACGGTCCTGGAGGGGTCTCCAGCCAGAGCGCCTTTACTTTGTAGATCAAGAGCATTCCCCCGGCTCTTGAGAGCACTGTGGGGTTTTTGCCCCATACACCCGGCTAACCGACCACCTGGATCGTCAAATTACGGCCAAGCTCATTCCCGTTCCAGTTCATGAGCCAGCGCTTCCAGCTCCGCCCCGCCCGCCATGAGCGCGGTCAGCTCCTCGGTGGTGATGTCGGCCTTGCCGTACTCGCCGAGGCTCGTGCCCCGGTTGAGCAGCAGGAACCGGTCGCCCACCGGGTAGGCGTGATGCGGGTTGTGGGTGATGAACACCACGCCGAGCCCCCGGTCGCGGGCCCGGGCGATGTAGCGGAGCACCACCCCGGCCTGCTTGACGCCGAGCGCCGAGGTCGGCTCGTCGAGGATGAGGACCCGCGCGCCGAAATAGACCGCCCTGGCGATGGCCACCGACTGCCGCTCGCCGCCGGACAGCGTGCCGACCGGCTGGTCCACGTCGCGGATGTCGATGCCCATCGCCCGCAACTCCTCGCGGGCCACCTTCCTGGCCCTGGCCACGTCGAAGGCCAGGCCCTTGCGGGGCTCCGAGCCGAGGAAGAAGTTGCGCCACACCGACATGAGGGGGATCATCGCCAGGTCCTGGTAGACGGTGGCGATGCCGCGGTCGAGCGCGTCGCGCGGGCCGGCGAAGCGCACCTCCTTCCCGTCCACCAGCAACTCCCCCGTGTCGTGCTGGTGCACCCCGGCCAGGATCTTGATGAGCGTGGACTTGCCCGCGCCGTTGTCGCCGAGCACGCAGGTGACCCGGCCGGCCTCCACGCCCATCGACACCTCGCGCAGCGCCAGCACCGAGCCGAAGCTCTTGCCGATGCCGCGAGTCTCGAGAATCAATGCTTCACCTCCTCGGCGTACCGCCTGACCAGGCGGTTGGCCAGGGTCGCCAGCAGCAGCATCGCGCCCAGGAAGAACATGAACCAGTCGGCGTCCCAGCCCAGGAACACGATGCCCTTGTCGGCCATGCCGAAGATCACCGCGCCGAGGGCGGCTCCGATGGCGGAGCCGTACCCGCCGGTGAGCAGGCAGCCGCCGATCACGGCCGCGATGATGTAGATGAACTCCTGCCCGATGCCGATGTTGGCCTGTACGGACGTGTAGCGCAGCGCCAGGATCGAGCCCACCAGCCAGGCGGCGAACGCCGTCGTCATGAACAGCGCGATCTTCGTACGGGCAGCGGGCACGCCCACCGCGCGGGCCGCCTGCTCGTTGCCGCCCACCGCGAAGATCCAGTTGCCGGCCCTGGAGCGCATGAGCACCCAGGTCGCCACGGCCGTCACCAGGATCCACCACAGGATCGCCACCCGGAACGACGTCCCGCCGATCTGGATCGTGCCCGCGAGGAGCGCGTTCGCGCCCTCGAACCCGGACGCCCGGCGCAGGCCGCTGACCTGCACGGTGCCGGTGATGGCCTTGGTGACGCCGAGGTTGACGCCCTGCAGCATGAGGAACGTGCCGAGGGTGACGATGAAGCTGGGCAGCCTGGTCCTGGTCACGATCAGGCCGTTGGCGTACCCGACGCCGAGTGCCACGACGAGCCCGACGAGCATCGCCAGCCAGACGTTGAACCCGTAGCGGGTGGCCAGGGTGACGAGGATCAGCCCGCTGGTGCCGGTCAGCACGCCCGCCGACAGATCGAACTCCCCGCCGATCATCAGCAGTGCGACCGCGACCGCCATGATGCCGAGCGTGGCCGCCGGGTCGAGCCAGTTGGCGATGCCGTCCGGCGAGCGGAACACCGGCGACTGCACGGCGAAGAAGGCGAACACCACGACCAGCCCGACCACCGCGCCCAGCTCCGGCCGGATCAGCAGGCGGCGGGCCGGCCCGACGGGGGCGACCCGCTCGTCGGCCGCCAGGGTCATCGCGTGCCCGCCTCGGCGAGCTTGGCCACCTGCTCGGCGTTGTCCTTGGTGACGAAGCCGGGCCCGGTGTTGACCGGCAACCCGCCGCCGACGGTGTTGAGGTTGTTCTTGTACAGGTTGAGGAAGGTGATCGGCAGGTAGCCCTGCAGGTACTGCTGCTGGTCCACGGCGAACAGGATCTCCCCGTCCTGGATCGCGGTCACCACGTCGGCCGACAGGTCGAAGGTGGCCAGCTTGGCCTGCGAGCCCGCGTCCTTGATCGCGTCCCTGGCGGCCACGGCGACCGCCGGGTTGAGCGCCAGCACGCCGTTGACCTGCTGGTCGGACTGGAGCTTGGCGGTGACCTTGGAGGTCACGTCGGCCAGGTTGCTGATGTCCACCTGCAGCCGCTCGACCGTGCCGCCCAGCGTCTCCTCGGCGCCCTTGCAGCGCTGGTCGAGGCCGACGTTGCCGGCCTCGTGGATGACGCACAGCAGCTTGGTGACGCCGGCGGTCTTGAGCTGCTCGCCCGCGCCGCGCCCGGCCACGTCCTCCGACTGGCCGACGTGCGTGATGGCCCCGAACGCCTTCGAGGAGTCGGCGCCGGAGTTGATCGTCACCACCGGAATCTTCGCGGCGACGGCCTTGCCGACGGCCTCCTTCAGCGCGTCGGGGTTGGCCATGGAGACCACGATGCCGTCCACCTTCTGGGAGACGGCCTGGTCGATGAGCTGCGACTGCTTGGCGGGGTCGCCGTCACCCTGGTACGTGACGGTCACGCCGTACTGTTTGCCCGCGGCCTCGGCGCCGTTCTTGACCACGTCCCAGAAGGAGTCACCGGGGGCTCCGTGGGTGATGACGGCGAAACTGGCTCCGCTCGCGGCGGAAGCGGAGCCGGCCGCCGAGGTCTGTGTGCTCTGTCCTCCCGAGGAGGAGCAGCCGGTCATCATCAGCGCGCCGAGCAGGGCCAGCACGATCGGGGTACGTCTCACAGGACACCTCCAGGACCAACGGGCTAGCCCTGGTTGTACCTCAACGTCAACTCTTTGTATAGACATGCGGACCAATGCCCTGCCCCGACCGGGCTGACCAGGGCAGGGACCGCCCGGTCAGGAGCCGGAGGCGAGGCGGTGGGCGAGCTCCACGGTGCGGCGGGCCCTGGCGACCACGGGGGCGTCCACGAACCGGCCGTCGGGCAGCGCGACCGCGCCGGCCCCTGCCCGCTCCGCCGCTTCGGCGGCCACGACGATCTCGGCGGCCCTGGCCGCCTCCTCCTCCGTCGGGCGGAACGCCCGCCTGATCACGGGGATCTGGCGGGGGTGAATCGCGGTCCTGCCGAACAGGCCGAGCGCCCGCCCCGCCCGGCAGGAGGCCAGCAGCCCCTCCTCGTCCTTGACGTTGGGGTGCACGGACATGGGCACCGGCGGCAGGCCCGCCGCGGCGGCGGCCAGCACGACCTGGACCCGGAGCTGGTTCATCGCGCCCTCGTCGGTGATCGCCAGCTCGGCGGCCAGGTCCTGCTCGCCGAGCGCGACCCCGGCGACGTGCGGGTGCGCGGCGATCTCGCGTGCGGCGAGGATCCCGGCCGCCGACTCCAGCAGCGCGTACGCGGGCGCCCCGCGAACGGCGTCGAGCGTCTCCGGCGACTCGACCTTGGGCACCCGTACGCCGTCGGCCAGGTCGCCGACCGCCTCGAGGTCGGCCCGCCCGCGCCCGCCGGCCAGGTCGTTGATCCGCACGTGCACCGTGCCACCGGCGGGGCGCTCGCGCAGGTAGGCGACGGCGTTGGCGCGGGCCTCGTCCTTGCGCGCGGGCACGACCGCGTCCTCCAGGTCGATGATGACCACGTCCGCCCCGGAGGCCGCCGCCTTGGCGAAGCGCTCGGGCCGGTCGCCGGGCACGTACAGCCAGGTCACGGGGAGGTTCATCCGATCACCCCGGCCTCGCGCAGCTCGGCGATCCGCTCGCCGGTGTAGTCGAGCTCGCCGAGCACCTCGTCAGTGTCCCGGCCGAGCGGCCGGCCCGGCCAGCGGATCTCGCCCGGGGTGTCCGACATGCGGAACAGCACGTTCTGCATGGTGACCGAGCCCAGCTCCGCGTCCGGCACCTCCACGAACGTGTCCAGCGCCGCGTACTGCGGGTCTGTGGCCAGGTCGGAGACGTCGTAGATGGGCGCGACCGCGGCCTGCGCCTCCTCGAAGCGGGCGACGACCTCCGCGGCGTCCCGCTCGGCGATCCACCCGGCGACCGCCTCGTCCAGCTCGTCCACGTGCTCGACCCGGCCCGCCCCGCTGCCGAACCACGGCTGCTCGACCAGGTCCGGCCGCCCGACCAGGGTGACCACCCGCTCGGCGATCGCCTGGGCGCTGGTGGAGATCGCCAGCCAGCGGCCGTCCCGGGTGCGGTAGGCGTTGCGCGGCGCGTTGCTGCTCGACCGGTTCCCGGTGCGCCGCGGCACCACCCCGAGCGCCTTGTACGCGCTCATCTGCGGCCCGAGCAGGCCCAGGATGGGCTCGATGATCGCCACGTCGATGACCTGCCCGCGGCCCGTCCGCTCGCGGGCGTGCAGCGCCACCATGATCGCGTACGACAGGGCCAGGCCCGCGATGCCGTCGGCGAGGGCCAGCGGCGGCAGCGTGGGCGGCCCGTCCGGCTCCCCGGTCATGGCCGCGAACCCGCTCATGGCCTCGGCCAGCGTGCCGAACCCCGGCCGCCCGGCCATCGGCCCGAACTGTCCGAACCCGGTCATCCGCGCCACGATCAGCCGCGGGTTGCGCGCCATCAGGTCGGCCGGGTCCAGGTTCCAGCGTTCCAGGGTGCCGGGACGGAAGTTCTCGATCAGCACGTCGGAACGGTCGGCCAGGCGGCGCAGGATCTCCTGGCCCTCCTCGCGCGACAGGTCCACGGCCGCGGCGCGCTTGTTGCGCGAGAGCGTCTTCCACCACAGCCCCACCCCGTCCACGGCGGCCCCGTGGCCGCGCGAGGGGTCGCCGCGCCGCGGGTGTTCGATCTTGATCACGTCGGCGCCGAAGTCGCCCAGCATCATCGCGGCGGAGGGGCCGGCGAACAATGTGGCCGCGTCGATGACCCGCAGGTCGGCGAGGCTCGTCATGGGTATGTAACTTATAAGAAATATGTGATAGGTCAAGACTCAGCCTGATCAACCACGAGATTGCGGGACACTTAGCGACATGTCCACCAGCGGACCGCGGCCGCCCATGAGCAAGGCCGAATACGTCTACAGCGTGCTCCTCGACGAGATCCGCACCTCGCGCATCCCCGGCGGCACGGCGCTGCGGGCCGGGGAGGTGGCCAGGCGGCTCGGGGTGTCGGTCACGCCCGTGCGCGAGGCGCTGCGCAGGCTGGAGAAGGACCGGCTGATCAGTTACGAGGCGCACCACGGCGCGACGGTGGTGGACCTGGGCGAGGAGGCGGTGGCTGAGTACTACGGGCTGCGCGCGGTCGTCGAGGGCCTGGGCGCGCGGCTGGCGGCGGCCCGGATCACCGCCGCCGACCTGGCCTGGCTGCGCGAGCTGCACGCCGCGATGGCCGACGACGCCGCGCGGGGCCGCCACGACCGGCTGGGCGAGCAGAGCAGGCGCTTCCACCTGCGCATCGTGGACATCGGCGGGCCCGCGTTCCTGGGCGGGCACGCCAGGTCGGTACGCGACAACTTCCCGGTGCCCGCCGAGGCGTCGTTGTGGCTGGACGGGGCCCAGGTCGAGATCCAGCTCAAGGCGCACGAGGGCATCCTGGCCGCGCTCGAGTCGGGCGACGCCGACACCGCCGAGCGCATCATGATCGACCACATCCGGCAGGCCGGCGCCTACCGCGCCCGCCACTGACCCATCCCGCCGACCGCCCCGCCAACCGCCGACGACCCCGCCGGCCGGTACCGGCCCGCATGTGCCCGCCACCGGCCGCGCCCGGTCACCCCACCCGGGCGACGCCGCACAGCCAGGCCGTGCGCTCGGGCGGCAGGTCCACCCCGATCCCGTCCGGCCGCCACCGCGGCGCCCACACCAGCCCCGGCTCGACCAGCTCCGTCCCCTCGAACAGGGCCAGCACCTGATCCCGGGTCCGGAAGTGCAGGTCCAACCCCAGGGCCCGGCACATGACCACGGCGGCCGCCCGGGTGCGCCGGTCGTAGGCGTCCAGGCTGAGCGCCGTCAGCCACAGGCGGCTGCCCGCGGCCATGACCCGCCGCAGCCGCGCCACCCAGGAGGCGTCCGCGACCGGGATCTCGTGCACCGCCAGCACACCCACCGCCACGGGCTCGGCCCAGTCCACGAACGTGCGCACGATCGGGTCGTCCAGCACGTCCGCCGGGCGCCGCAGGTCGCAGGGCACGATCCTGACCCGGTCGCCGGCCTTCCCGGTGGTGGCGTGGGCGTGGGCCAGCATGTACGGATCCTGCTCGGCGTAGACGACCCTGGCCGCCGGGGCCACCGCGTGGATGGTCTCGTGGGCCTGGCCGGTGCTCGGCAGGCCGGTGCCGTACAGCACGAACTGGGCCAGGCCGCGCCCGGCCAGGTGCCGCACCACCCGGTGCACGTGCTGGTGGTGGGCGACGAGCGAGGCGGCGGCGTCGGCACGGAGGCGCCCGGTCAGGTGCCGCATCGCCGCGCGGTCGGCGCTGAAGTTCTGCTTGCCGCCCTGCGCGGCGTCGTACATGCGGGCGGTGCTGACGCCCCCGAGGGACGCGACCGGGCTGTCGCTCTCCGGCACCTGGTTACCTCCGTCCCGATCGACCCGGTTCATCCTGTCAGCCGGGGCGGGCCGCCAGAAGCCCTCAGCCCGGAAGCAGCGCGCGGATGCCGTCCAGCACGCCGGGGGTGGCGTCCACGGCGAACGACGTCAGCGACAGTCGCGCGAACGCCTGCTGGTGGTCCTCGACCCGCCGCCGGTCCTCGACCACCATGGGCGCGTGCAGCAGGTGCAGCACCAGCACGTCGGGCCGGGCCGGATCGGCGAAGCGCAGCAGCGTGAACGGCGGCCCCTGGTAGAGGTGGCCGGTTTCGGCGCCCGGCCGGGCGATCTGCACGGCGATGTGCGGCTGCTTGGCGGCCAGCGCGAGCGCGTCGAGCTGGGCCAGCCGGTCGTCCGGGCGGGCCAGCGGCGGGTCGAGCAGCGCCTGCCGGTCGAGCACCGCCCACAGGTGCGGCCCCTCGTGCCGATCGAGCCCCTCCTGCCGGCGCGCCACCAGCTCGACACCGCGCTCCACCTGCTCAAACGGGGTGCCGGGCGGGAGCGCGGAGCGGACGGCCGCCTCGGCGTAGGCCGGGGTCTGCAGCAGCGGGGGCACGGTACGCGGGCCGTAGGTGTAGATCACCTGCGCCCGGCTCTCCAGCTCCAGGAACTCCGACAGCCGGAGCGGCACCCCCGGCGCGTCGTACCACCCGGGCACCCGCTCCTCCCGCAGCAGCGACAGCAGCCGGGGCACGTGCTCGCCCTCGCCGTAGAGGTCCAGCAGGATCCGCACCGTCGACTCGCGCGGCGCCACGAGGCCGTGCTCGATGCGGAAGATCGTGGACGTGTTGAGCCCCGCCGCCTGCGCGGCCGACGCCATCGAAAGCCCGCACTCGGCGCGCAACGCCGCGAGCCGGACCGCCACCACACTCAATTGCATACGTATGTCACAACGCTCGACGATAACGGCGATGACAAAAATCAGCGTTTACACCTGGTCTATTGCAACAGAGTGACGGGTGATGCACGATGGCCACTCTAACGGTTGGACCTTGACGTGCATACGTGATTCCGAAAGGGCCGAAACTGTGGCGGACGCGTGGATCCTGCATCCCGACTACCGAACACCTCAGGTCCCCACAGGCACGTCCGTCGCCCCCGGCCCCTGGCGGCACCCCGACGGCGGCCAGATCATGAACGGCACCTATCGGCGCCCGCTGCCCGAGCACCAGGTCGAGGTCGTCACCGTCTGGTACGGCCACGCGCTGAGCCACTGGTACGGCCCGCGCATGCCCCGCTTCACCAACCCCATGGTCTCGGCCTGGAACCCGGTGCTGGCCCAGGGCCTGACCGTCGATCCCCGCTCCCCCTCGCCCTACCGTGACGAGTTGTGGTGCGACCGGTGGATCGCCGAGGCCCTACTGTACGGGCGCAAGCCGTACGGAACGTTCGCGCTGCCCGCCGAGGACGCGCTGCGCTGGTTCGCCAGGAGCGGCGGCACCGGGCTGGTCTACCACGCGCGGGCGGACGGCGAGCTGATCAGGGTGGTGGCGGGCACGGCGGAGCGCTACGCGCAGCTCTTCGATCTGGACGCGCTGATCTCCGACTACCTGGAGGCGCTGCCGGCCGAGCTGGCCGAACCGCAGGCGGCGGCCCTGGACGCGCACCGGCTCCGCTCCCCCGCGCTGCACTACGTCCTCACCGAGGGCGCCGAGACCCACTTCGCCCAGGCGCCGCTGGCCGTACGCGGTCTCACGCTCGGCTACCCGCCCCACGAGACCGCGGCCCGCATCGCCGCCGAGGCCCGCCCCTCCTGACCGAAGCCACCCCGGAGCCCGGCCCCGCCCCGCGGCCTGACCGGAGCCCGCCTCCTGCGGACGCGGCCTGCCCGGAGACCCCCGCGGAGGCGTCCTGCCCGAGGTCCGCCACGCCCTATCCTGATCGGGACGACCCCCCTTCATCACCACCACCGAGGCGCCGCATGATCAAGGGCATCCTGTTCGACCTCGACGGCACCCTGCTGGACCACCGGGGGGCCGCCGACAGCGCGATCACCGCCTGGTTGTCGGCGCACCATCCGGGCCACCCCCGGCTGGACCGGGCGGCCTCGCTCTGGGCCGAGCTGGAGGACCCCTACCTCGCGATGTGGCGGGCGGGCGAGTGCACGGTCGACGAGCAGCGGCGCCGCCGCCTGCGCGCGTTCTGCCGGGAGCTGGCCGTGTCCGAGCCCGCCGACCTCGACGCCGCCTACACCGACTTCGCCGAGCGCTACCGGCAGAGCTGGGTGCCCTTCCCCGACGCGGCGGGGGCGGTGGCGGCGCTGGCCGGGTTCGCGTTCGGGGTGCTGACGAACGGGGCGCAGCGCATGCAGGAGGCGAAGGTGCGCGCGATCGGCTTCGCCGGCGTGCTCGGGCCGGTGCTGACCGGCGAGGTGCTGGGCGGCCACTTCAAGCCGTCGCCCGCCGCCTACACCGGGGCCGCCGCGGCCCTCGGGCTGACGCCAGAGGAGGTGCTGCTGGTCGGCGACGACGTACTCAACGACGTGACGGGACCGGCGGCGGCGGGGATGCCCTCGGTCTGGCTCGACCGGTTCGGCATCGAGGCGGCGCCCGCGGGCTTTCCCCGCATCACCTCATTGGCCGATCTACCTGCGCTCGTCCGCTGAAACATGCATTTGTCAGGACATTCTGACCTGAGTTAAGCTGATCAGCATGACCGCGAACCTGGCCATCGACCTGGACCGATCCAGCCCCGTGCCACTCTACTTCCAGGTGGCCGAGCAGATCGCCGAGGCGATCCGGCGCGGTGATCTGGCGCCCGGTTCCCGGCTGGACAACGAGATCCTGCTGGCCGACAAGCTGGGCCTGTCGCGGCCGACGATCCGCCAGGCCATCCAGTACCTCGTGGACAAGGGCCTGCTGGTGCGCAAACGCGGCGTCGGCACGCAGGTGGTGCACGGGCAGGTCAAACGCTCGGTCGAGCTGACGAGCCTCTACGACGACCTGCGCCGGGCGGGCCAGGAGCCGGCCACACAGGTGCTGGCCCTGGAGACGCGGCCGGTCGAGGAGGAGGTCGCCGGCATCCTGGGCGTGGAGCCCGGCGCGCAGATGCTCTACCTGGAGCGGCTGCGCTTCGCCGCCGGAGAGCCGCTGGCCGTCCTGCACAACTGGCTGCCGCCGAGCCTGGCCCCGCTCACCGCCGCCGACCTGGAGGGCCGCGGCCTGTACGAGCTGCTGCGCGGCGCGGGCGTACGCATGCGGGTGGCCAACCAGCGCATCGGCGCCCGGGCCGCGACCCAGGCCGAGGCCCGGCTGCTGGCCGAGCGCCGGGGCGCGCCGCTGCTGACCATGGTCCGCACCACCTACGACGACCAGGGCCGGGCCGTCGAGCACGGCTCACACGTCTACCGAGCCTCGCACTACTCCCTCGAGGTCACCCTCATCGAGCGCTGATCCCCCGCGCCCCGCACACCGACACCGCCACATCACGCTCAGCGCCCCGCGACCTACGCCGGGCACCCCCCACACGTTTCCCCGCCACCGGCCCGGCCACCCCCACGGCCGCACTGCCACCGGCCCGGCGACCTCCCCTCCTACCGCTGGCACCGGCCCCCCATCGGCCCGCCAATGGCCGACCTCGATCCGGCACACCGCCGCCGCCGTAGCCGGCCGCGCCCCCTGTCCGGGCCTCGCCTGTCGTGCCTGCGTATCAGCTTGAGTCCCACATTCCGGACACATTACGGTCTTTTTACGTCCGGCCCCAACCCTTGGCAATTCGCCTACCGTGCACCTATGGTTCAGTGCAATGCCACACATTACTGGGAAGGGCCATGACGTCTAAGCAGGTCAAGCCCCGTTTCGGCGCCGTACGCACTGCCTCGGGGGCCGTGCGTCCGCTGTCCGGGGTGCGCATCACCGGCGGATTGCTGCACCACTGGCAGCGCCGGAACAGCCTGGCCACGATCCCGCACACGATCGGGCAACTGCGCGCCGCGGGCAACGTCACGAACCTGAGCCGCCTCCTGGACCAGGACCCCGCTCCCTACCGGGGCCGCTACCCGTTCCTGGACACCGATCTGTACAAGACCCTCGAAGGACTGGCGTACGAACTCGGCGACGACCCCGCCCAGAAGCCGGCCAGGGAGTTCTTCGAGGAGGTCGTCGGCCTGCTGGAGCGGGTGCAGGCCGAGGACGGCTACCTCAACTCCTACTTCCAGGACCCGGCGGCGACCAAACGGCCGTGGGAGGACCCGGCCTGGGGCCACGAGCTCTACACCCTGGGCCACCTCGTCCAGGCCGCCGTCGCCGCCGGCCGGCGGATGGGCGACGACCGGCTGCTCCGCGTGGCCAGGCGCTTCGCCGACCTGGTGGTCCGCACGTTCGCCGCGGACGGCGTGTGCGGGCATCCCGAGGTGGAGATGGCGCTGGTCGAGCTGTACCGGGAGACCGGCGAGCGGGCCTACCTCGACCTGGCGGCGACGTTCGTGGACCGCCGCGGCACGGGCCGGCTCAGGCACAGCATCTTCGCCGGCGACTACTTCCAGGACCACGTCCCGTTCCGGGAGCTGGAGTCGGTGACCGGGCACGCGGTGCGGATGGCGTACCTGGCGGCGGGCGCCGCCGACGTGTTCCTGGAGAACGGCGACCGCTCGCTCCTGGAGACGCTGGAGCGGCTCTGGGACGACATGGTGGCGACCAAGCTGTACATCACCGGCGGGCTCGGCAGCCGCCACGCGGACGAGGCCATCGGCGACCGGTACGAGCTGCCGCCGGAGCGCGCCTACAACGAGACCTGCGCCGCCATCGCCCTCATGCAGTGGGCGTGGCGGATGTTCCTGGCCACCGGCGGCGCCCCCTACCTCGACGTGTTCGAGCGGGTGCTCTACAACGCCTACGCCGTGGGCCTGTCGGCGGACGGCACGGCGTTCTTCTACGACAACCCGCTGCAGCGCCGCCCCGACCACCGGCAGCGCAGCGGCGCGGAGCCGGACGGGGAGCCGCTGCGCCGCGCCTGGTTCGGCTGCGCCTGCTGCCCGCCGAACATCGTGCGCTGGACGGCCCAGCTCGCCGACTACGTGGCGGCCGAGCGGGACGGCGCCGTGCTGGTCGGCCTGTACACCCCGGCCACGATCGAGACGGCCGAGCTGGACCTGGCGATGGAGACCTCCTACCCGTGGGACGGCGAGGTGCGCCTGACGATCGAACGGGCGCCGGACGGCCCGTACGGGCTGGCGCTGCGGGTGCCCGGCTGGGCCCGCGGGGCGACGGTCACCGTCAACGGCGAGCGCCAGGACGTGACGGCCGCCGCCGGCTGGATCACCTTGGAGCGGCGCTGGACGGCCGGCGACACGGTCGTCCTCATCCTGCCCATGCCGGTCCGGGCGCACGGTTCGCACCCCTACCTCGACGCTACCCGGGGCACGGTCAGCCTGGCCCGCGGCCCGCTGGTCTACTGCGTCGAGCAGCAGGACAGCCCGGCCGCCGCCGTGGACGACCTGCTCGTCGCGGTGCCGGACATCGCCGTCGCGCGCACCGGCGGGCTCGACACGCGGCAGGCCCCCGAGGCGGTCCGTACGGCGTTCGGGGAGGCCGTCGTGCTGCACGTGGAGGCCGCCGCGGCGCCCCCTCCGCCCGCCGAGCTCTATCCCAGCATCCCTCCGGAGCAGCCGCTCGAAGAGGCGCTCCCGGAGGCGAGGGTGGCCACGACCTTCGTCCCCTACTTCCTCTGGGGCAACCGCGGCCCCGAAGCCATGCGGGTCTGGGTCAGGACCATGACCCCCCGGAACTGATCGAAAGAAGGCGACATGAGGAGATCGGCGGCGTTCGCGAGCGTCACCATGACCGCCGTACTGGCACTCACCGCGTGCGGCGGGGGCGGTGGCGCGGGACCCGGCTCCGGCGGCGGCCCGGGCGGCCCGTCGGGGACCGCGGCCAAGGGCGGGACCGTGCACTTCCTGAGCAACGCGGACTTCTCCCACCTGGACCCGGCCCGCGGGTGGGACGGCGGCGTGAACAACTTCTACCGGCTCATCTACCGGGGCCTGACGACGGTCGGGGCCGGCCCCGGCGCGGAGAGCACGAAGGTCGTGCCCGACCTGGCCACGGACACCGGCAAACCGTCCGCGGACCACAAGACGTGGACCTACACGCTCAAGGACGGCATCTTCTTCGAGGACGGCACGCCGATCACGAGCGAGGCGGTCAAGTTCGGGTTCTCCCGGTCGTTCGATCCGGAGGCCGGCATCGGCTCGCCCTACGCCAAGCTGCTGCTGGAAGCGCCGAAGGACTACAAGGGCCCGTATCTGTCCGGCGATCTCAACACGATCGAGACGCCCGATGACAAGACGGTCGTCTTCCATCTGAAGAAGTCGTTCCCGGACTTCCCGAGCGCGCTGACGCTGCCGAACTTCGTCCCGTTCCCGAAGGGCACCGGGGCGGCGGCCGCGTTCGACACCAAGCCGATCGCCAGCGGGCCGTACAAGGTGGCGAGCTACCAGCACGGCTCCTCCCTCAAGCTGGTACGCAATCCGTACTGGAAGCCGGAGAGCGACCCCGTGCGGGCGGCCAAGCCGGACGCCTGGGAGTGGACGTTCGGCGTGGACGAGGCCACCATCGACGAGCGCATGCTGGCCGGGCAGGGCACGGACGGCGACGCGATCATGGGCATCATCCAGAGCTCCACCGTGGCGCGGGCGCAGGCGCCGCAGGTCAAGTCGCGCTCACTGAGCGGGCTGACCGGCTGCACCACGTACATGTCCCTGAACACGACCAAGAAGCCCCTGGACGACCTGCGGGTCCGCCAGGCGATCAACTACGCGGTGGACAAGGACACCGTGGTCACGGCGCAGGGCGGCTCGGCGCTGTCCGCCAAGGCCACCGCGATCCAGCCGCCGACGATCGCGGGGCGGGTGGAGTACGACCCGTATCCGCACAACGTCGAGACCGCCAAGAAGCTGCTGGCCGAGGCGGGCCTGTCGGGCGGGTTCTCCCTCACCCTCGACGCCCGCAACGACCCCAAGATGCAGGCGATCGCGGTGGCGATCCAGGAGGCGCTCAAGCAGGTGAACATCGACCTGAAGATCAAGGTCGTCGACGTCTCCACGTTCTACGAGGTGATCGCCACTCCGGCGCAGCAGAACGACGCCGCCGTCACCGGCTGGTGCCCGGACTGGGCGTCCGGGGCGACGTTCCTGCCACCGCTGTTCGACGGGCGGACCATCGTCGACAAGGGCAACCAGAACCTGGCGCAGATCAACGACAAGGCGATCAACGAGCGCATCGACGAGATCGCGGCCATGCCCGACGTGGAGCAGGCCAACGCCGCCTACGGCGAGCTGGACAAGCAGATCATGGAGCAGGCCCCGATCGTGCCGCTCACCTACGAGAAGCACTTCACGATCGCCGGCTCGAACATCGCGGGCGCCTACCTGTCCGACTCGTTCTCCGGTGCCATCGACCTGATCTCGGTCGGCCTGGCGGATCCGAAGAAGTAGATGACCGTCGTAGCTCAGGCAGAGGTGGCGGCCCCGCCCGCCACCTCGGGCCGCCGGATCGCGGGCGTGCTGCTGCACGACAAGGGCGCCGTCATCAGCGCCGCGTTCCTGGCGCTGATCGTGCTCATGGCGATCTGCGCGCCGCTGATCAGCGCGATCACCGGCCACGGCCCGAACGACTTCGATCCCGCCGCGATCGACACCGACCTCGGCGGCCTGCCCCGCGGGGCGCTGGGCGGCATCGGCGCCGAGCACCTGCTGGGCGTCGAACCGCAGAACGGCCGCGACATCCTGGCGCGCGTCGCCTACGGGGCACGCCTGTCGCTGCTCATCGCGGCCGCGGCCACGGTGGTGACGACCCTGCTGGGCGTGGTGCTCGGCATGCTGGCCGGGTTCTACCGGGGCTGGGTGGACCAGGTGATCTGCCGGGTCATGGACTTCCTGATGGCCTTCCCCGCGCTCATCTTCATGATCGCGATCCTGTCCTCGCTGCCGCAGGGCAACAGGCCGGTGCTGCTGGTCGCGGTGATCAGCGGGTTCGGCTGGCCGTACCTGGCCCGGGTGGTGCGCGGGCAGACGATGACCCTGGTCAACCGGGAGTTCGTGGAGGCCGCGCGGGCCTCCGGCGCGTCCACGGGGGCACTGGTGTTCAAGGAGATCCTGCCGAACCTGCGCGGCTCCCTGATCGTCATGACCACCCTGGCCGTGCCCGGATACGTCGGCACCGAGGCGGGCCTGTCCTTCCTCGGGGTGGGCGTGACGCCGCCGACGCCGTCGTGGGGCCAGATGATCGCCGCTTCGGTCGGCTGGTACGCCGTCGACCCGATGTACTTCGTGATCCCCGGCGCCTTCCTGTTCGCGACCGTGCTGTCGCTGACCGTGCTCGGCGACCGGCTGCGCGCCGCCCTCGACGCGGGGGACGCCTCATGATGGCGCGTTACCTGGCCGGACGGCTGGCCGGGATGGTGCTCATCCTCTTCCTGGTGTGCCTGTTCACGTTCCTCATCTTTTTCACGCTGTCGCCGGACCCGGCGGTGCTGATCTGCGGCAAGACGTGCACCCCGGACCGCATCGACCAGATCCGCGGCGTGCTCGGCCTGGACCAGCCGTTCCTGACGCAGTTCTTCGGCTTCCTCGGCGGGATCTTCGCCGGGCGGGACTACGGCCAGGGCGCGAACCTGGTGCACTGCGCGGCCCCGTGCCTGGGCTACAGCTTCCAGACCAACCAGTCCGTGTGGGACATGGTGGTCGAGCGGCTGCCGGTCAGCGCCACCCTGGCGATCGGCGCGGCCGTGCTGTGGCTGCTGTTCGGCATCGCCGCCGGGCTGCTCAGCGCGGTCAAGGAGGGCACCTGGTGGGACCGCGCCGGGATGGGGCTGGCGCTCGGCGGCTCCAGCATCCCCAACTACGTGCTGGCGCTGGCGCTGCAGTACGTGCTGGTGGTGCAGTTGCAGGTGCTGCCGTTCCCGCAGGCCGTGGCGTTCGGCGATGACCCGGTGCTGTGGTTCGAGTCGTACCTGATGCCGTGGATCGTGCTGGCCGCCGGCTACGCCTGCCTGTACGCCCGGCTGACCAGGGCGAACGTGATCGACACGCTGGCGGAGAACTTCATGCGCACGGCCCGGGCCAAGGGCCTGAGCCCGGTGCTGACCATGCGCAGGCACGCCCTGCGCCCGGCGCTGACGCCGATCACCACGATCTTCGGGATGGACTTCGCCGCGCTGCTCGGCGGCGCGCTGATCACCGAGAAGGTCTTCGGGCTGAACGGGGTGGGCAAGATGGCCGCCGACTCGATCGCCAAGAACGACCAGCCGGTGATCATGGCGGTGACGCTGCTGGCGGCGTTCTTCGTGGTGGTCGGGAACCTGGTGGTGGACCTCGTCTACACGGCGCTGGACCCGAGAGTGAGGATCACGGCGAAATGAGCGAGCTGCTGATCGTTGAGGACCTCACCGTCACCTTCCCCACCACGCGCGGCCCGGTGGACGTGGTCAAGGGCGTCTCCTTCACGGTCGGGCGGGACGACACCGTCGGGATCGTCGGCGAGTCGGGCTCCGGCAAGTCGATGACCAGCCTGGCGATCATGGGGCTGCTGCCCAGGGGCGCCAGGACCAGCGGCAGCATCCGGCTGGACGGGGCCGAGCTGCTCGGCGCCGCCGACCGGGACCTGCGCAGGCTGCGCGGTGACCGGATGTCGATGATCTTCCAGGACCCGTTGTCGTCGCTGAACCCGTACTATCCGGTCGGCCTGCAGATCGAGGAGGTCTACCGGGCTCACCGCGGCCGCTCGCGCAGGGCGGCCCGCGAGGTCGCGATCGCGGCCCTGGAGCAGGTGGGGCTGCCGGACGCCGGGCGGCGCGCGGACCACTACCCGCACCAGTTCTCCGGCGGGCAGCGGCAGCGCATCATGATCGCGATGGCGCTGGTGTGCTCGCCCGCGCTGCTCATCGCCGACGAGCCGACGACGGCGCTGGACGTGACCGTGCAGGCGCAGATCCTGCGCCTGCTGGCCGACCTGCGGCGGCAGAGCGGCACCGGGATGATCTTTATCACCCACGACCTGGCCGTGATCAGCTCGATCGCCACCCGGGTGCTGGTGATGCGCCGCGGCGAGCAGGTCGAGTACGGGACCGCCGAGCAGGTCTTCGCCGAGCCGCGCCACGACTACACCCGGATGCTGCTGGAGAGCATCCCGCGCATCGACGATCCCACGAACGACGGGGTGAGCGCATGACCGATCTGCTGCGCGCGAAGGAGCTGACCAAGCACTTCGTCACCCGCGGCCCGCTGGGCGCGAGGACGGAGTTCACCGCGGTGGACCGGGTCAGCTTCGAGGTAGGGCTGGGCGAGACGCTGGCGGTCGTCGGCGAGTCGGGCTCCGGCAAGTCGACGACCGCCCGCATGGCGGCCAAGCTGATGGACCCGAGCGAGGGCACGCTGGAGTTCGACGGCGCGGACGTCACCCACGCCAAGGGCCCGGAGCTGGCCCGCTTCCGCGCCAACGTCCAGGTCGTCTTCCAGGACCCGTTCTCCTCGCTCAACCCCCGGCACACCGTCGAGCGCATTCTCATGGCGCCGCTGGTCTACCAGGGCATCGCGCCCAACGGCAGCCGGCGGGCGCACGCCAAGGAGCTGATGGAGCGGGTCGGGCTGAACCCCGACCACTCGCTGCGCTATCCCGGCCAGTTCTCCGGCGGGCAGGCGCAGCGCATCGGCATCGCCCGCGCGCTGGCCGTCAACCCGAAGCTGGTGATCTGCGACGAGGCGGTCTCCGCGCTGGACGTGTCGGTGCAGGCGCAGGTGATCGAGCTGCTGCGGCGGCTGCAGCGCGAGAGCGGCTTCAGCTACATCTTCATCGCCCACGACCTGGCCGTCGTGCGGCAGATCGCGCACCGGGTCGCGGTGATGAGCAAGGGCAGGATCGTCGAGCTCGGCCCGGTCGAGCAGGTCTTCGACGATCCGCAGGACGAGTACACGCGGACGCTGCTGGCGGCCATCCCCCGGATCAACCCGGAGTGGGACCGCCGCAGGAGGGAACTGCAATGATCACAGCGAGTTACACGATCCCCGGGATGCGGGTGCGTGACCACGTCGTGGAGGTGCCGCTCGACTGGTCCGACCCCGGCTCCGGCGCCACGATCTCGGTGTTCGCCCGGGAGCTGGTCGATCCCGCCCGTGACCGGGACGACCTGCCGTGCCTGCTCTTCCTGCAGGGCGGGCCGGGCGGCAAGGGGCCGCGTCCGGTGGACGCCTCGGGCTGGCTCGGGCAGGCGCTGGAGACGTACCGGGTGATCCTGCTGGACCAGCGGGGCACCGGGCGCAGCTCGCGGATCGACGGGCGGGTGATGAGCGCGCTCGGCCCTGCCGAGGGCGCGGCCTACCTGGCCCGCTTCCGCGCGGACTCGATCGTGGCCGACGCCGAGCACCTGCGCGGGACGGTCTTCGGCGGCAAGCGCTGGTCCACGCTGGGGCAGAGCTACGGCGGCTTCCTCACGCTGACGTACCTGTCCCGTGCGCCCGAGGGGCTGAGCGCCTGCTACGTGGCGGGCGGCCTGCCGTCCCTGGACCCGGACGCGGCCGAGGTCTACCGGCGCACCTATCCGCGGGTCGCCGCCAAGAACGCCGAGTTCTACCGCCGCTACCCGCACCACGAGGAGACCACGGCCCGGCTGGCCGACCGGCTGGCCGAGGGCGACGTACGGCTGCCGGACGGGGACGTGCTGACCGTGCGGCGGCTGCAGTCCCTCGGCATCGACTTCGGCATGAAGCCCGGCTACGAGCGCATGCACTGGCTGCTCGACGAGGCCCTGCCCACGGGGGCGGCCGACCTGTCGGACACGTTCCTGCACCAGGTGCTGGCCCGCTCCTCCTACGCCGACAACCCGCTGTTCGCCGCGCTGCAGGAGAGCATCTACGGCTCCGGCCCCGGCGCGACCGCCTGGGCGGCGCATAGCGAGCGCGCCCGGCATCCGGCCTTCGCCGAGGACGCCAGGCCGCTGCTGTTCACCGGGGAGATGATGTATCCCTGGATGTTCGAGGAGATCCGCGGGCTGCGCCCGTTCCGCGCCGCCGTCGACCTGCTCGCCGAGCGCTCCGACTGGCCGCCGCTCTACGACCTGGACCGGCTGGCGGCCAACGACGTGCCGGTGGCCGCCGCCGTCTACTTCGACGACATGTACGTCGACTCCGGCCTGCAGCTGGACACCGCTTCCCGGGTGGGCAACGCCCAAGCCTGGGTCACCAATGAATATGAGCATGACGGTATAGGCCAGGAACGGGTTTTCGCCCGGCTTACCCGGCTTGTCCGCGACATAGGAGGAGGAATCACCGGTGAGTGACGGCAAGCTGCCCAAGCTGTCGGAGATCCCCGCGTTCACCGAGTTCATCGCCCAGGGCTGGGACTCCCCCACCCGCACCCCCGAGCTGGTGCCGGGGGCGGTCGAGGCCGCCGCCGCGCACCGGGTCCGGCTGGGCGCCGCGCTGCCCGGCCGGACGGTGGTGGTGGCGGCCGGCCGCGCGCCGGTCCGCAGCAACGACACCGCCTACGACTTCCGCGTGGACAGCGACTTCTACTGGCTGACGGGCTGCGCGGTGGAGGAGGCCGTGGTGGTGGTCGGCGATGCCGGCGCCCGCCTGTACCTGCCCGCCCCCGCCCGGCCGGGAGAGACGGGCTTCTT
This sequence comes from Nonomuraea jiangxiensis, assembly GCF_900099965.1. Classification (GTDB taxonomy): domain Bacteria; phylum Actinomycetota; class Actinomycetes; order Streptosporangiales; family Streptosporangiaceae; genus Nonomuraea; species Nonomuraea jiangxiensis. The sequence continues at coordinate 189,509 of NZ_FNDJ01000017.1, forward strand.
CGCCGACGCCGCCCACGGGGAGTTGTGGGTGGGGCCGTCGCCGTCCCCGGCCGAGTGGTCGGCCGCGCTGGGCATCGAGGTCAGGCCGCTGGCGGACTTCCCCGGCCCGCCTGCCGGCGCCCTGCTGGCCGGGCCGGGCTTCGAGGAGTCCGAGGAGCTGCGGCGGGTGCTGGCCGAGCTGCGCATGATCAAGGACAGGTGGGAGATCGCCCAGCTCCGCGAGGCCGTGGACCGCACGGTCGAGGGCTTCGCCGCGGTGCTGGCCGAGCTGCCCACGGCGATCAAGGGGCCGGGCGAGCGCTGGCTGCAGGGCACGTTCGACCGCTACGCCAGGGCGTACGGCAACGGCCCCGGCTACGCCTCCATCGTGGGCAGCGGCGCGCACGCCCCCACCCTGCACTGGGTGCGCTGCGACGGCCCGGTGCTGCCCGACGAGCTGCTGCTGCTCGACATGGGCGTGGAGACGCGCAGCCACTACACCGCCGACGTCACCCGCACCTTCCCCGCCTCGGGCACCTTCTCCCCCGCCCAGCGGCAGGTGCACGACCTGGTGGAGCGGGCGCACCGGGCCGGGCTGGAGCAGGTCGGCCCCGGCCGCCGCTTCACCGACTTCCACCACGCGGCCATGGAGGTCATCGCCCGCGGGCTGGACGACTGGGGGCTGCTGCCGGTCTCGGTGGACGAGGCCCTGTCCGACCGGGGCCAGCACCACCGCCGCTACCTGATCTGCGGCATCGGCCACCACCTGGGCCTGGACGTGCACGACTGCGCCAAGTCCAGCATGGAGGCCTACCAGGGGGCGCGGATGGCGCCCGGCATGGTGCTGACCGTCGAGCCCGGACTGTACTTCCACGCCCACGACCACACCGTGCCGCCGGAGCTGCGCGGGATCGGCGTACGCATCGAGGACGACCTGCTGGTCACCCAGGACGGCGCCGAGATCCTGTCCGCCGCCCTGCCCATCGACGCGAGCGGGCTGGAGCGCTGGGCCAAGGAGCCCGTCGTGTAGCCCCGGCCCGTGGGATCGCAGGCCACGGGTTACGCCTCATGCGAACCGGGCGGGTTATCGCCGTTCGAGCTGGTTGGGTGCTTTCATGAATATTCTGGTGCTGGGCGGTACGGCCTGGCTGGGACGTGAGGTGGCCAGGCAGGCGGTCGAGCGCGGGCACGCGGTGACCTGCCTGGCGCGCGGCGAGAGCGGGCCGGTGACCGATGGCGCGGTGCTGGTCTCCACCGACCGGTGGGCGTCGGGCGCATATGAGCAGGTGCGGCACCGCGACTGGGACGCGGTGGTCGAGGTGTCGTGGCAGCCGGGAATGGTCCGCGGCGCGCTGGCGGCGCTGGGCGAGCGGGCCGGGCACTGGACGTACGTGTCCTCCATCAACGCCTACGCCTCCTACGGCGTGCCCGGCGCCGACGAGACGACGCCGCTGCTGGCGCCCACCGACCGGGACGAGGTGGACCGGGAGCTCTACGGCGAGGCGAAGGTCGCCTGCGAGCAGTCCTCGGCGGCGGCCGTGGGCGACCGGCTGCTCATCGCGCGGGCCGGGCTGATCGGCGGGCCGGGCGACCACACCGGGCGCTCGGGCTACTGGGTGGCGCGGGCCGCGCGTGATCAGCAGGGACCGCTGCTCGTGCCGGGGCCGCCGGAGGCGCCGTCGCAGGTGATCGACGTCCGCGACCTGGCCGCCTGGGTGCTCGACTGCGCGCAGGACGGGACCGCCGGCACCTTCGACGCGGTGGGTCCGGTGGTGCCGTTCGGCGAGTGGATCGAGCAGTGCCGGGCCGTCGGCTGCCACACCGGGCCGGTCGTCCAGGCGGATTCCGCCTGGCTGCTCGACCAGGGTGTCAGTGAGTGGATGGGCCCCGAGTCGCTGCCGATGTGGCTCGCCGAACCGGGCTGGGAGGGCTGGTCCGCCCGCACGGGGAAGGCGGCGCAGGCCGCGGGGCTGCGCCACCGCCCCCGGGCCGAGCTGCTCACCGACCTGCTGGCCTGGGAACGGGACCAGGGGCTCGACCGGCCCAGGCGGGCCGGCCTCAGCGCCGCCCGCGAGCGCGAACTCCTGGCCCTCCTCGGCTGACCCGCGCCCCGCGCCGGGCCCGTCGCGTCAGCCGGTCACCGCGCGGGCGCAGCCGCGGATGATCTCCAGCGCGGCGCGGGTCTCGGCGGCGTGGGTGCGGTGGCTCGTCGGGTTGATCCGCAGGAAGAACCGCCCCTCGACGACGGTGCTGGACAGGAAGATCCGCTCGCCGGCGTTGACGCGTTCGAGCAGCTCGCGGCCGGCCGCGTCGTCCCCGCGCGGCCGGAAGACCACGACGGTCAGGTCCGGCTCCCAGGGCACCTCGAAGAGCGGGTCGGCGGCCAGCTCCCGGTGGACGAGCGCGGCCAGGTCGAGCTTCTCGTCCAGGGCCGCGCGGAAGGCGGCCACGCCGTGCAGGTGCAGCGGCAGCCACAGCCTCAGCCCGCGGAACTCCCTGGTCAGCTCCACGCCGTAATGGTGGAAGTCCGGCAGCCCGCCCACCGCCCGCCGGTCCTGGAGGTAGTCGCCGCTGTCGGCGTGGGCGGCCGACAGCGTGCCGGGGTCGCGGGCCAGCAGCACCCCGGTCCCGTACGGGAGGAACAGGCTCTTGTGCGGGTCGACGACGACGGAGTCGGCGCGCCCGATCCCGGCCAGCCGCGCCCGGCCGCGCTCGGTCAGCCGCAGCCCGCCCCCGTAGGCGGCGTCCACGTGGAACCACAGGCCCTCCCGCGCGGCCAGCTCGCCCAGCTCCGGCAGCGGGTCCACGGTCCCGGTGCTGGTCGTGCCCGCGGTCGCGGCCAGCAGGAACGGGCGCAGGCCGAGGGCGCGATCCTCCTCGATCATCCGGGCGGCGGCGGCCGGGTCCATGCGCAGCCCGCGGGTCGGCACGATCCGCACCGCCGACGCCGGCAGGCCCGCGATGCGCGCCGACTTGGCCACGCAGTAGTGGGTGTGCTCGGTGACGTACAGCCGGGCGCCGGTCAGGTCCTCGCCGAGCCGGTCGTGGCGGGCGGCGACGACCGCCGTCAGCGTGGCCGCGGACCCGCCCGTGGTGACCAGTCCGCCCGCGCCCTCCGGCAGGTCGAACAGGCCGGCCAGCCAGCGCAGCACGCCGTTCTCCATCGCGACCAGCGCGGGCGCGAGGTCGGCCACGGTGGTGAAGCGGTTGAAGACCTGGGCGAGGGCGTCGGCGAGCGCCGAGGAGACCAGCCCGCCGGCCGGGAAGTAGGCGAGATAGCCGGAGTGGGACGGGTCGAGCCCGTAGGAGGCGGCCTCCTGGAAGTCGTCCAGCAGCCAGTGGAACGTGCCGGGCGTCTCGGGCGGCGGCAGCAGCATGCGCGCCACGGCGTCGCCGGCGCCGCCGAACCGGCTGACGGGCGCCTTGGGCAGGCCCTCGACGTGGTCGGCGATGCGGGAGAGGAGCTCCCGGCCCATCGCCTCGACGGCCTGCCGGTCCGGTTCCAGGCCGTTCCGCTCCATCATGAGACCTCCTCGGGTACGGGTTCGCCCCGCCACCCTACGAAGGCTCCGCCTCCGGCAGCGCCACTCGTGAACAGGGCGTGAATTCTGCCGTACGGTCCGCTTTCCGCTCCTGCGATTCCCACAGGCACCAATCCATAATTTCAGTCATGGGGGTTATTTCGCGAAACGGAGTGCGATGAAGCGGCGGGTCGGCATCATTCTGGCCGTGATTCTCGCCGCGGTGGCGGTGGCGGCGATCGTCCTGGGGAACCGGGAACCCGACCAGCCGCAGGCGACCGTGGTGAGGGGGGTCATCGGCTCGGAGAAGAAGCCGTTCTTCGACGATCCGCGCGTCAAGGCGGCATTCGCCAGGCAAGGGCTGCGGGTCGAGGTGGACACCGCCGGATCGCGGCAGATCGTCACCGATGTGGACCTGAGCCGGTACGCCTTCGCCTTCCCCTCCAGCGTTCCCGCCGCCGAGCAGATCAAGAACGACCGGGGGGCCACGACCACGTACTCGCCGTTCTACTCGCCGATGGCGGTGGCCACCTTCGAGCCGATCGCGGGCCTGCTGGTCAAGGCAGGTCTGCTACGCGACTCCGGCAAAGGCTACCAAATTCTGGATATAAAGAAATATCTCGACATAGTGTCTAAAGGCACTCGATGGGACCAAATTCCGGGTAATTCGGAGTATCCGGCTCGCAAGCGGGTGTTGCTCACCACCACCGACATCCGTACCTCGAACTCCGCCGCCATGTATCTGTCGGCCATCGGCTACGTCGCCAACGGCGACGACGTGCCGACCTCCGACGCGCAGATCTCCAAGATCGCCCCGGTGCTCGCGCCGGCCGTGCTCGACCAGGGCTTCGCCGAGTCCAGCAGCGAGGCGTCGTTCGACGACTACCTGGCGCTCGGCGCGGGCAAGACGCCGATGCTGGTCGTCTACGAGGCGCAGTATCTGGCGCACGTCTTCGCCGGCGACGGCGCGATCAAGCCTGACATGCGGCTGGTCTACCCCTCGCCGACGGTGCTCAGCAAGCACACCCTGGTCCCGCTGGCGGAGCCCGGCAACCGGGTCGGCGAGTTGCTCACGAAGGACCCGGAGCTGCAGGCCCTGGCCGCCGCGTACGGGTTCCGTACCACCGACCCCAAGGCGTTCGACGACCTGGTCGCCAAGACCAAGGCGCCGGCGGCGAGCGGGTTGGTGGACGTGGTCGAGCCGCCCACCTACGAGCGGCTCGACCGGCTCATCACCACGATCGACTCCGCCCGTCCCTGATCCGCCCCGCCCTTTGACAAGGAGAACCCGCACGTGTCCGATCTGGTGCTCACGCCGCCCGAGCCGGTGACCCCGGTCCCGGTCGAGACGGCGGCCACCATGTTGCCGATCGCCGACGAGCGCGCCGCCGAGCTGAACACCAAGGCGCGCGACTTCGCCCGCGAGCTGAGCGGGCTCGACCCGCGTTCCCCGGACTTCTCCCGCAAGGTGCACGACATCGCGTCGATGGGCGACACCGAGATCAGGTCCGCGTCCCAGGTCGCCAACCGCATGCTCAAACGGCCGGTCGCCGCGCTGGACGCGGCCCGGGGTGAGGGCTCCGACGCCCAGGCCAAGGTCGCGAACGAGCTCGTCGCGCTGCGCCGTACGATCGTGGACCTGGATCCGAAGCAGGCCGCGAGCGGCACCCGCAAGCTGCTGGGCCTCATCCCGTTCGGCGACCGGCTGCGCGACTACTTCGCCAAATACCACTCCGCGCAGAAGCACATCGACGACATCATCCGCGCCCTGAAGTCCGGCCAGGACGAGTTGCTGCGCGACAACGCCGCGATCGAGGGCGAGAAGGCCCGCCTGTGGGAGACGATGATCCGGCTGCAGGAGTACGCGGTCATGGCCCAGGCCATGGACGCCGCCCTGGAGGACCGGATCGCCGAGGCCGACGAGCAGCGGGCCACGGCGCTGCGCTCCGACGCCCTGTTCACCGTGCGCCAGCGCCACCAGGACCTGCTCACCCAGCTCGCCGTGTCGGCCCAGGGCTACCTGGCGCTGGACCTGGTCCGCAAGAACAACCTGGAGCTCAGCAAGGGTGTGGACCGCGCCACCACGACCACGGTGGCGGCACTGCGTACGGCGGTGACGGTGGCGCAGGCGCTGGCGAACCAGAAGCTGGTGCTCGACCAGATCACCGCGCTGAACGCCACCACCGGCGACCTGATCCTGGCCACCAGCGAGATGCTGCGCACGCAGGCGGGAGCGATCCAGAACCAGGCGGCGGCCACCACCGTGGACCTGGACACGCTGCGCAAGGCGTTCGACAACGTCTACGCCACGATGGATCTGATCGACTCCTTCCGTGCCAAGGCCGTGGAGAACATGGCGGTCACCGTGGACAGCCTGTCGGCGGAGCTGGGACACGCGCGGACGTACCTGGAGCGGGCCCAGGAGAGCTCCCCATGAGGCGATCACTCGCGGCGGCCTTGCTGGTGCCCGTCCTGCTGCTGGCCGGCTGCGGCTCCGGCGGCGACCCCGGCGGGCAACCCGCCGACGGCCCCGACGTGCTGCGGGTGCTGGCGGGCAGCGAGATCAAGGACCTCGAGCCGCTGCTGCGCCGCGCGGAGGCGGAGGCCGGCGTCAAGGTGCGCCTCACCTACACCGGCACGCTCGACGGCGCCGAGCAGGTCGCCGGGGGCCGCGCCGACGGCAACGTGGACGCGACCTGGTTCTCCTCCAACCGCTACCTGTCCCTGATCGACGGCGCCGCGAGCCGGCTGGCCACCCAGACCAAGATCATGGTCTCGCCCGTGGTGCTGGGGCTGAAGCCCGCCAAGGCGAGCGAGCTCGGCTGGGACGGCAAGCAGGTCACCTGGGCCGACATCGCGCAGGCCGCCAAGGACGGGCGCTTCAGCTTCGGCATGACGAACCCCGCCTCCTCCAACTCCGGCTTCTCCGCGCTGGTGGGCGTGGCCGCGGCGCTGGCGGACGCGGCCGGCGCGCTCACCGCCGAGCAGGTGGAGTCGGTGACGCCGCGGCTGAAGGACTTCTTCTCGGCGCAGCGGCTGACGGCTGGCTCGTCGGGCTGGCTGGCCGACGCCTACGCCCGGGACCAGCGGGTGGACGGCATGGTGAACTACGAGTCGGTCCTGCTCGGCATGCGCGACCCGCTCACGCTGGTCTACCCGGGCGACGGCGTGGTCAGCGCCGACTACCCGCTCACGCTGCTCGCCTCCGCCCCTGACGCCAAGAAGTCCCTGTACGACAAGCTCGCCGCCTGGCTGCGCACCCCCGCCGTGCAGAAGGACATCATGACCGGCACCCACCGGCGGCCGATCGTGCCCGGGATCACCCCCGATTCCCGCTTCGGCGATCACCAGCTGATCGAGCTGCCCTTCCCCAACCGGCGCAGCACCGCGGACGAGCTGATCTCCACCTACCTCAACCGGGTGCGGGTGCCGGCGGAGGCCAGGTTCGTCCTGGACACCTCCGGCTCGATGACGGGCGACCGCATCGCGGGGCTGCGCCAGGCCCTGACCGCGCTGACCGGCGCCGACACCTCCGCCTCCGGCGCGTTCACCCGCTTCAGCAACCGCGAGACGGTCACCATGTTCCCGTTCAACGACACGCCGGGGCGGCCCATCCCGTTCACCGTGCCCGAGCGCGACCCGGCGTCCGTGCTGGCCGACATCAAGCGGTTCGCGCAAGGGCTCGACGCGGCCGGCGGCACCGCGATCTACGACAGCCTGCGCGCCGCCTACGACCTGCCGCCCACGCCCGGCCACTACACCTCGGTCGTCCTCATGACCGACGGCGAGAACACCGACGGCTCCGACTACGCCGCCTTCGAGTCCTACTACCGGGCGCTGCCGCAGGACCGGCGGGCGCCGGCGTTCGTGGTGCTGTTCGGCGAGAGCGACGTCGAGGAGATGCGCCAGGTCGCCGAGCTGACCGGCGGCGCCCTGTTCGACGCCCGGTCCACGTCGTTGAGCAGCGCGTTCAAGGAGATCCGTGGCTATCAGTGAGCGGGTGCTGCGCTACCTGGGCTCGACGAAGAACATCGTCGGGTGCTGTCTGGCGCTGCTCGGCCTGCTGGCCCACTTCCTGGGGCTGGCGGGCACGTTCTGGCCGCTGGTCGTGGTCGCCCTGTACGGGGTGGGCGCGCTGCTCGCCCCGCGCGACCACGTCCGCCTGACGATCTCCCACGCCGAGGTCGAGACCCAGGCGCTGCGCGCCGACCTGGACACGCTGCTGCGGCGCGTCGCCGGGCGGTTCCCCGGCGACGTGCACGCGGCCGTGGACACGCTGGCCGAGGTCCTCAGGGGCGTGCTCGACCGGGCCGAGCAGCTCACCTCCTCCCCCGACCAGCTCCACGTGGTGTCGCAGACGATCCGCCAGTACCTGCCCGCCAGCCTGGAGGCGTACGCGAACCTGCCGCGCGGCTACGCCCTCACCCGCGGCAAGGGGCGCGAGCGCAGCGCGCACGAAGAGCTGCTCGCCCAGCTCGCGCTGCTCGACTCCCAGCTCCGCAAGGTGGCCGAGGCCGTCCACCGGGGCGACGAGCAGGAGCTACGCGATCAGGGACGGTTCCTGCGCGACCGGTTCGGCGGCTCCGAGCTGGATCTCGACTAGCCGGCGCGACCGCCTGGCCGGTCTGAGGCCGCCGCCTGGCCGTCTCAGACCGGCCGGCCGGTGTCAGACCCGCTGGACCCGTTCGACCTCGATCAGCACCACGGACGCGGGCCGCAGCGCCGGGCCCGGCAGGCCCAGCTCGGCCAGTGCCGCGCCGGGCAACCGGATCGGCTCGTCGGCCCAGCCCGGCACCGCGGCGTTCGGGGGCAGCGGGCCCACCCGCCGCACCACGTAGTCGGCCGCCGGGTCCAGGCCGGGCAGCCGCAGCGGCGCCGGACCCGAGTCGACCCGGGTGGTGAGCTGCGCGAACGCGTAGAGCGCGCGCTCGGGCAGCACCACCCCGTGCAGCAGCGCCGTCGGGTCGGGGTGGTCGGCGCGCACCACCCGGCCCGTGTGCAGCAGCGGCCTGAACCGCTTGTGCAGCGCGATCCAGCCGGCCAGCTCCGTCAGCTCGGCCTCGCTCGCCGTGGTCAGGTCCCACTCCACGCCCATGTGCCCGAACATCGCGGTCGCGGCGCGGAAGGCCAGCGGCAGCGACCGTCCGGTGATGTGGTCGTGCGGCGCGCCGACGTGGCTGCCCATCCGCTCCGGCGGCACCAGCAGCCCGGTCCAGCGCTGGATCGATTGCCGGTCGAGGGCGTCGTTGGCGTCGGAGGTCCACACCCGCTCGGTGCGGGCCAGCACGCCGAAGTCGATGCGCGCGCCACCCGACGAGCACGACTCGATCTCCAGCCGGGGGTGACGGCGGTGCAGCTCGTCCAGCAGCCGGTAGGTGGCCAGGGTCTGCGCGTGCACACCGGGCACACCGGCGTGTACGGGCTCGGCGATGTCGCGGTTGTGGTCCCACTTGATGTAGTCCAGCGCGTATTCGGTGACCAGCGCGTCCAGCCGGCCCAGCACATAGTCGTACGCCTCGGGCCGGGCCAGGTCGAGCACCTGCTGGTGGCGCTGCGGCGGCGGCAGGCGTCCGGGCACGCCGAGGATCCAGAAGGGGTGCTCGCGGGCCAGGTCGGAGTCCGGGTTGACCATCTCCGGCTCGAACCACAGACCGAACTGCATGCCCAGCTCGCGCACCCTGTCGGCCAGCGGGTGCAGGCCCCGCGGCCACACGTCCTCGTCGACGTACCAGTCGCCGAGCCCGGCCCGGTCGTCGCGGCGGTGCCGGAACCAGCCGTCGTCCAGCACGAACCGCTCGATCCCGGCCGTCGCCGCCCTGTCGGCCAGGGCGAGCAGCCGGTCGAGGCTGTGGTCGAAGTAGGTGGCCTCCCAGTTGTTCAGCGTGACGGGCCGTACCGGCAGCGGGCGGGTCTCGCGCAGATGGTCGTGCAGCCGGCCGCTCGCCTCGTCGAGCCCGCCGCCCGACCAGGTGAAGTACACCAGCGGCGTCCGGTAGCTCTCCCCCTGCTCCAGGGTGATCTCGCCCGATTCGAGCAGCTCGCCGCCGGCCAGCAGCGCCGTGCCCTCGTGCAGCCGCTCGGCGTAGTGGAGGTGGTCGCCGCTCCACGCTGTGTGCACCGCCCACACCTCGCCGGTGCGGAAGCCGAACCCCTCGGTGCCCGCCACCAGCAGTCCGGTGCCGTCGTGCCCGGTGCGGCCACGCCGGTTCTCCCTGGACCACACGCCGTGCTCGAACACCCTGCGCTGCGGCACCTTCTCCAGCGACCAGCGGCCGGTGAAGTCCAGCAACTCCCGGGCCCGCGCCGGCACCGGGATCGCGCACGTCAGCCCGGCCAGCCGGTAGAGGGTCGCGGCGACGTTGAGCAGCGTGTGCCGCATCGTCACCAGGCCCCGCACGTCCATGGCGATCTCGCTGACCAGCTCCAGCCCCGCCTCCCGGTCGGAGCAGGTGACGGTGACCGTGCCGCCGGAACCGGGCGTCGCCTTCACGACGAGGTCCTCCAGGTTCCATCTTACCGGCCAGTGCTCGCCCGCCCGGCTGCCCGACAGGCCCGGCCTGCCGTACCAGGCGTCGGCCTGCGCCGGCACCAGCCGCGGCACCGCGACCACGGACTCCAGCACGGGCATCAGCTCCGTCACGTCGGCGGGACCGAGGTCGCGGCCGAAGTGACGGATCCGGGGCAGTCCGGGTCCGGAACGGTCGAGCACCAGGGCGACGCCCGCGGCGGAGAGGATAAGGGGGGACAAGAAGGCGCTCCTTACTCGCGCAGGCACGGACCTGCGCCTTTGTCATGGCTCTGCTCGGCGTGGACTTCCTCCCGGCCCCGAGGGACCGGTTCCCGCCGTGACACGAGCGTGCCATGCCGCCGCACCCGCTGCCCCGGTGGTGGACGCCTGCCGCGCCAGTTCCCTCTCATCCTCGCCACCGCCCGTCGGCGGGACCCCCGGTTCCGCCCCACCGCACGACAAGGCCCCTCCGGCGGCAGCCGGAGGGGCCGGTCGGGAGCCACGGGATCAGCCCCGCGGCCTCGTCGGGTCGTCGATCAGACGGAGATCCGTCCCGCGCCCGCGCCCGCGGTCACGATGGACTTGACGCTGGAGGCGGTGTCGAGCTGGTAGGAGTAGGGGATGGAGGCGACGCTGCCGCCGGTCTGGCCGGTGCCGGAGTTGACGAAGTGGTTGCTGCGCGCGACGAGGGTGCCGGGGCCGGAGTCGGCCTCGCCGAGGTGGAACGGGTCCTCGGTGTTCTCGAAGTAGTTGCCCTCGACCAGCACGCCCGCGCCTTCCGTGGAGGCCACGCCGTAGCCGGAGACGCCGCCGTAGAAGTTGTTGAAGACGTGCACCGGGTTGCCGAACCGCACGCGCGGGTGCCGCTGGTTGGTGCCGTCGAACCAGTTGTGGTGGTACGTCACCCGCAGGTGACCGCGGTCCTCGCTGCCGTTGCCGTCGTCGTGGCCGAGCAGCATGGTCTTGTCGTGGTCGTAGACCCTGTTCCAGGAGATGGTGACGTAGTCGCTGGCCCGCTTGACGTCCACGGCGCCGTCATTGCCGTTGCTGAAGGTGTTGTGGTCGATGAACACCCGGGTCGAATACTGGACGTTGATGGCGTCGTCGTTCCAGTTGCGGAACGTGAGGTTGCGGACGATCACGTTGGAGGCCTCGGAGATGTTGAACCCGCAGCCGGTGATGGTCGCGCCCGAGTTGCCCAGCACGGTCTTGTTGGAGCCCACGCGGAGCATGCCGGAGCAGGAGATGTTGCCCGACACCCGGATCACCGAGGCGCCGCTCGCCGACAGGGCGCTGGTCAGCGCGGAGGCGCTGTTGACGGTCACCGGGGAGGCGTTGCCGCCGCCGGTGGTGCCGCCGCCCTGCGTGGCCCAGCCGACCAGGCCGGTGGGGTTGCCGCCAGGAGGCGGCGTGACGGTGGGCGTCACGGTCGGGGTCGGGTCGGGGCCGCCGCCGGCGGGGACGAGCCGCCACTGCTTGGTGGCCACCGAGTCACAGGAGTTCTGCTGCACCAGGGCGCCCGACGAGGTCGCGTTGTCCTGGGTGTTGAGGCACTTGCCGCCGTTGGCGTTGACGATCCGGACGGTGGCGCCCGACTCGGGCAGCGTCCAGTTCTGCGACGACGCGCCGGTGCAGCTCTCCTGCTGTACGGCCTTGCCCGCGGAGGTGCTCGCGTCCCGCACCCCGGCGCACTTGCCGCTGTGGGTCGCCCTGAGCGTGTAGCCGCCGCCACTGGCGGCCAGGGTCCAGGTCTGCGCGGCGCCGCCGCAGCCGGTCTGCGTGAGCTGGACGCCGTCGGACGAGCTGGATCCCGGTACAGTCAGGCACAGGCCGCTGCCGTTGTTGACCACGGAGTAGTTGCCCGGCGCCGGTGCGGCGGCCTGGGCCGCCGAGACGCCGGCCACCGCCGTGGCCGACAGGGCGATGACGCCCGCGATGACCGCAGCCGTTCTGCCGTTGATTCTGAGTCGCACGATTCAAGCTCCTTGCTGGCCCAGGCGGGCCCTGTGCGGGCCTGCGACGTGGTGTCCCCCCAGCGAGCACTCGTTCACATATGTGATCGCCATACGTGTGAGCGAACAGCGCCAACATAGGTAAGCGCTTTCCCGCTGTCAATCAACCGTGAAACTTTCATCACGACCCAGATTTCCCACCGTGCAATCCCCCGCCGACCTGCACATATCCGAAATATCGCATCCACCCGGCAACCCAGAGCAACAATCCACGGCCGACCACCCTCCACCGCCCAAACTGCGGCCGCCACGGTCGATGTGGTGGGCTTTCCAGCGGCACTGTTGGTCGGTGCGACGGTCTGAGGCACCGGCGCCTGGCCCCTGCAAGGTCTGCACACACCGCCCCTCGCCGGGCAGCTCTCGGCTCGGATCAAGTCCGTCCGGCCGGGCGCCGATAGCTGGCGTCGGCGTCGGCGTCGGCGTCGGGGCCGATGTCGGAGGCCCGTGTCGGAGGCTCGTGTCGACGTCGGCGTCGGCGCAGCGGTGACGCTGATGCTGGCCGACGCCTGCTACCTCGACGGGCACGGCGGCTTGGAGTTCCGCCCGCCCGCCGGGACCAGCGCCGGGTGCTGATCGCGGGCGACAAGACCGCCGTGCCCGCGACCCGCGCCGTCCTCCAACGCCTCCCGGCCGACCTGGCAGGGCACGCGCTGATGGAGGTGCCCGGCGCGGACGACGTCCTGCCGGTGGACGGGCGCGGCCCGGTCGAGGTCGCCTGGCCGGCCAGGAACGGCGCGGCACGCGGCAGCCTGCTTGCGCCCGCCGCCCGGGCCACCGCTGGCAGCCTGCTGGTGCCCGCCGTTCGGGCCGCCGCCGGACGCCTGCTGCCGCCGCTGCCCGTGCCCGAGGCGTTCGACGAGGTGGACGTGGACGTCGCGGAGCTATGGGAGGTGCCGAAGGAGGACGCGCCCGAGCCCGGCCCGCTGTATGCGTGGCCGACCGGGGAGGCGTCCGTGATCAGGGCCCTGCGCCGGTTCCTGGTGGCCGAGCGCGGCATTAACCGCCGCGCAGTGGCCTTCATGGCTACTGGCGGCAGGGCCGCTCGGAGCAGAACGCCTGACCCCGCTGTGGGCCCCTTGTCCGCCTGACCCCCTGTGGGCGCCTGTCCCGCCTGCCCCGGCAGCCGGTCAGCGCGGCTGGAGCGAGCCCGTGAGCACCGCCTGCAGTTCCTCCTCCGTGGGGGGTTTTGTCCAGGTCAGGCCCGGGCCGCCGGCCGTGACCAGGGCCGGCGCGACCTCGCGCAGCAGCGCCTCCGCTGCGGCGTCCGGGCTGGCGGCGCGGGCCTCGCGGTAGCGGTCGAGCACCCGGGCCAGGTCCAGCATCAGCGTGGCGGCCTCGGTCGCAGGGCGCGCGCCGGTGACGGTGACGTGCATCGCTCCCACGGCCTCGTCGCCCGCCCAGTCGCCCTCGGCGTACAGGGCCTCGCGTACGGCGGCGGCGAAGCGCGCCCTGTCCAGGCCGTCCACCTCGCCGTCCAGCCAGTCCCCGCGCAGGTGCAGCACGCCGGGCCGCTCGCTTCCGGCCAGGCGTTCCACCACCGCCGCGACCGTGCCCTCGGGATCGTGCAGCGCGGCGTCGCCCCGGGCCGCGAAGGCGTCCGCGAGCAGGTGGAGCGAGATCAGCCGCGGCGGGTCGTACGTCGTGAGCACCCCCCGCTCCGCGCCGGCCGGCAGCGCCTCCCCGGCGCGGGACCAGGCCCGCAGGCCCTCCATGAACGCGGCCCCCACCTCGGGCGTGAGCCCGAGCTCCCAGCCCTGCCGGTCCTCAGCCTCCGGGCCCGGACCGGTCTCCCGCCCCGGCCCCGCCTCCGCCGTGGCCCGGCCCCGGCGGAGCCACCAGATCGCCGCGCCGGCGACGGCGGCGGCCAGCACTGCGACTACGACTGCGATCCACACGATGCGCTGCTTCTCCCTTTCGTTCCTGACAGGCGGTAGCAGCGTAGTGTGATCTCCCCCTGCGAATCCGCATATTTCCGTAAAAAGGCCGTAGCCAACCGCCACCCACCGAAAGTCCCCGGCCCGGCGCACCCTCCCGACGCCCCTTTCGGACGGCCCGGACCGCCGATACCGTGAACCCGCCCGGCTCCCATCGAACGCGGAACACACCGACGCGCTCCGGCCCCCGTCGACGGCAAAGCCACCCCGCCCCCGACCGGCCCGTAGCTCGCGAGACACGCATTTCCAACTACGGGTGTGCTTTTTCCCAACTGCAATTCGGAAATGTTTTCCGGAGTAATCCTCCTGTCTACCGAACAGCTCGCTCACCCTCGGTCACGATCCCGCGGGCGGGTAAACTTCATTTCCAGATGTACACAGGCGCTCAAAGTCCCCGAGCCCGACTTCTGGTGCCCACAGCAAGGGCCGGTTCGCATCGTCGGCAACATGCCCGGCCCCTGCCTCAGCGCGGAGCAGGAATGGACCCACTGCACCTGACCACCACCCACCATGACGGGACCACGACCGTCCGGGTGGCCGGAGAGCTCGACATCGCCACCACCGAGCTGCTCCGCGGCCACCTGCTTGCCCTGTTGCAGGAGGACGGACGCGCCCGCCGCACGCCGACCACGCTGGTCATCGAGGTGAGCCGGCTGTCCTTCATCGACGCTGCCGGCCTCGGCGCCCTGGTCTCCGTGCGGAACCACGCCCTGCGCCAGAGCACCCCGCTGCGGATCTCGGGCGTGCCGCCGCGCATGCGGCTGCTGCTGCGGATCACCGGCCTGGACCGCCACCTCACCTGATTGCGGGCGCCTGTAAGTTGTCAGGCGTGCCCAGGATTCAGGTTCCCGATGAGATACCCCTCAAGCTCGAAGACGGGTTCGCCCGGATCAGGCGGGAGTTCCAGCTCCCCGGTGACTTCCCCCGCCCGGTGCTCGACGAGGCCGCGTGGGTGGCGCTGGTGCCCAAGCTCGACGCCAGGGACCTGACGGACGTGCCGTTCGTGACCATCGACCCGCCCGGCTCGATGGACCTCGACCAGGCCGTGCACCTGGAGCGGCTGCGCGCCGGCTACCGCGTCTGGTACGCCGTCGCCGACGTCGGCGCGTTCGTCCGCCCCGGCGGCGTGATCGACACCGAGGCCCACGCCAGGGGCGCGACCGTCTATCTGCCGGCCGGCAAGGTCCCGCTGCACCCCAGGGTGCTGTCGGAGGACGCGGCCAGCCTGCTGCCCGGCGCGTTGCGGCCCGCCGCGGTGTGGCGCGTCGACCTCGACGCCGACGGCCGCACGGTCGGCGCCGACGTGCAGCGCGGCCTCGTACGCAGCCGCGAGCGCCTCGACTACGCCTACGTGCAGGCGGCCGTCGACACCGGCACCGCCGACGGCGTCCTGGGCCTGCTGGCCGAGATCGGCGAGCTGCGACTGGCCCTCGAACGCGAGCGCGGCGGCGTCACCCTGCCCACGCCGGAGCAGGAGGTGGTGCCCGCCGGCGACGGCGCCTACCGGCTGGAGTTCCGGCTGCCGCTGCCCGCCGAGGCGTGGAACGCGCAGATCTCGCTGCTGACCGGCATGGCCGCGGCCGCGATGATGCTCGACGCCGAGATCGGGGTCCTGCGGGTGCTGCCCCGGCCGCATGCCGACGCCCTGGCGAAGGTGCGCAGGGTGGCGGCGGCGCTGGACGTGCCGTGGCCCGACGGGGCCGGTTACGGCTCGGTGGTGCACGATCTGGACGCGAAGAACCCGCAGCAGGCGGCGTTCCTGCACGAGTCGAAGGTGCTGCTGCGCGGCGCCGGATACGTGGCCTTCGACGGTGCGCCGCCCCGGCTGGCCGAGCACTCCGCGGTGGCGGCCCCGTACACGCACGTCACCGCGCCGCTGCGGCGGCTGGTCGACCGCTACGCGACGGAGGTGTGCCTGGCGATCGCGGCCGGCGAGCCGGTCCCCTCCGACGTGCGGGCCGGGCTGGCGGGCCTGCCGGACATCATGTCCGTGACCGGGCGGCGCGAGAGGGCGGTGGAACGGGCGGCGGTGGATCTGGTGGAGGCGTTCCTGCTGCGGGACCGGATCGGGCAGGCGTTCAAGGCCGTCGTGATCGACGTGGACGAGCACCGCGGCGGCGGGCAGGTGCAGCTCTCCGACCCGGCCGTGATCGCCCGCTGCGACGGCGACCTCCCCCTCGGGGAGCAGGTCACCGTACGCCTGACGCAGGCCGACCCGGCCACCCGCGAGGTCCGCTTCGCCCTCGCCTGACCACCCCCGCACCCTCGCCCAACAGGCGCCCAGCCTCGCCTGACCACCCCCGCACCCTCGCTCACCAGGCCCCCAGCCTCGCCCGCCCCTCCCGCCAGGCCCGCCACCCCACGCCCGATCAGCCCGGCCGCCGCCCCCCGTGCCGGGGGCGTCACCGGGGCCGCATCCCGTCGCAGACCACCTTCGCCATCCGGCCGCCCGCACCCCTGGCACGCGCCCGCCGTTCGGCCGTCAGGCAGCCCCGCAGCAGGTCGTGCACGTCCTGCGGGCCGAGATCGCGGCGCACCGCGCCGGCCCGCTGCGCCCTGGCCAGCAGCCGGCCGAGGGCCTGGACGAAGTCGGCCTCCAGGGTCGAGGCCGGCCGGAACCCCATCCCGGAGCCGCTGTCCAGCATGTCGCAGAGCGCCTGGTTGGCCGAGGCCTGCTCGACCACTCCGGCGAACCAGCCGAAGAACGCCTCGCCCGCGTCCTCAGCGGTGGCCTTGGCGCGGGCGTCGGCCACGAACCGCTCGATCCGCCCCAGCAGCACCGCCTCGAACAGCGCCTCCTTGGTCGGGAAGTGCCGGTAGACCGTGCCCACCCCGAACCCCGCCCGCCGGGCGATCTCGTCGAAGGAGATGGTCAGCCCGTCGGCGGCCAGGGCCTCCTGGGCGATCCGCAGGACCCGCTCGCGGTTGCGCCGGGCGTCGGCGCGCAACGGCCGGGCCGAGGTGTGGTCATCCCCCATGACATGCACCTGCCTTACCTGACTGCACCGGCGCCAAGCGGAGAGAACTCTCCGATTCTATCGAGAACATGTCATGACATACACCCCTAAACAGCGGCACCCGCCCCGGTGAGGGCGGGTGCCGGCCGCGCCCGCCGTCCCAGTCCGGGCGGACGGTACGCGGCCCCTGGAGGGGGCCGGTCATGGCGGGGCGCCACGCGGCGCCCGGGAGGTCCGGCCGCGTCGCCCCTGGCGGTCAGGGCGGCGTGGACAGGCGGGGCGGGCGCGCGTGCACCCCGCAGCGCTTGAGCCGTACGCGGTCGGTCCTGGTGGGCTGCTCCAGCACGATCGTGCGCGCCCCCTCCGGCACGTGCCGCAGGTCGTGCGTGATCAGCAGCGTCGTACGCCCGGCCATGAGCCGCCGCAACGGCCCCATGATCTGCCGGGCGGTGATCTCGTCCAGCCCCGTCATGGGCTCGTCGAGCACCAGCACCGGCGCGTCGCGCAGGATGGCCCTGGCGATCGCGAGGCGCTGCCGCTGCCCGCCGGACAGCAGCCGGCCGCGCTGCCCCACCGGCGTGTCGTATCCCTGGGGCAGCTGCGTGGCGAAGCCGTGCACCCCGGCCGCCTCCGCCGCCCTGACGATCTCGTCGAGCGTGGCGTCCGGGCGGCCGTAGGCGATGTTGTCGCGTACGGACCCGGAGAACAGCAGCGTCTCCTGGTGCAGGATCGTGACGTTCTCGCGCAGCGACTCGCGGGTCAGGTCCCGCAGGTCGACGTCGTCCAGCAGGATGCGCCCGGCGTCCGGGTCGTAGAAGCGCAGCAGCAGCTTGGCCAGGGTCGACTTGCCGGCGCCGCTTGCTCCGGTGAACACGACGACCTCGCCGGGCTCGGCGGTGAACGACAGGTCCTGCAGCACCGCCCGTGACCGCCCCGGATAGGTGAAGCCGACGCCGTCGAACCGTATCCGGCCGCTGCTCGTGCCCGCGGAGACCGCGCCGGGCGCGTCGGTGACGACGGGCTTGGACCGCAGGATCTCGATGACCCGGTCGGAGCCCGCGCCCGCCTCGGACGCGACCAGGGCCAGCTCGCCCAGTCCCTGAACGGCGGGGTACAGCAGCGCCAGGTAGGCCGCGAAGGCCAGCAGGCCGCCGAGCGTCAACCGGCCGGCGGCGATCTCCCACGCGCCGACGCCGAGGATGATGATCAGGCAGACGGTCTCGATGACCTGGACGGCGGGGCCGTACAGGCCCGACAGCCAGGCCTGGGCCATGTTGGCGCGCAGCCACCCGCGGCCCTCCCGGTGCAGGCGCCGCGACTCGGCTCCCTGCCGGTTGTAGGCCTGCACGAGCGGCTGGTTGGCCAGGCCCTCCTCCAGGACGCTGTTCATGGCCCCGTTGCTGGCGCGCTCGCGCGCCGCGGCCGTCCTGAACCGGCCCGCGAACAGCTTGGAGACCACCAGGAACGCCGGGACCAGCGCCATCGTGATGAGCGCGAGGTCCCAGCGGATGAAGAAGGCCGCCCCGGCGAAGAACACCACGCTGGCGGCGGTGGTGATGGCCTTGACCAGGCCGGAGCCGACGAGCTCCTCGATGGCCTGGATGTCGTCGGTGAGACGGGCCATCAGGTCGCCCAGCCGCCGCTTCTCCGAGAAGTCCGGCGCCAGCGTCTGCAGGTGCGCGAACACGCGGTCGCGCAGGACCAGCAGGAAGCGTTCGCCGCCGAGCGCGGTGACGTACGCGCCGGCGAAGGAGGCCAGCCCGGCGACCGCCGCGAGCCCGAGCCAGCTGAACGCGGGAACCCAGAACTGCTCCAGGTTCTTGGTCGCCAGCACCTGGTCGGTGATGTGGCCGAACAGGCGGATCGCGGCGACCTCGCAGAGCGCGGCCAGGACGGCGAAGATCACCCCGGCCACGAACAGCATCCGCAGCCCGCGGGTGTCCGGCCAGAACTCGCGGAAGGTACGGCGGAGCGTCACCGTCGGCGCGAGTTCCGGCCCGGGGACGTTCAGGGAGAGCCGGCGGCTGGGCCGCCGGCTCTCAAGTGGCTGACTTACCACCACCACCCCCCACGGCAGCAGCAGCAACAACAGCAACGGCGACGCCGGCGGCAGCCACCCCGTCCCTGCTTGAAGCCGATCCGAGACAGTTGCGTGCTAGCCATGTGTCCTCCCCCGTTGGCTGACAGCGCACAAATCGGACGCTAGCATCCGAATTGCAACAAAGCACGCGATATTCTTCGATTTCAAAGAGACTTGACCGGTGATTCCAGCGGGGAAAGGCATTCCGGCACCTTCGCTAGATCGCTTTGAGCACCGGGTAAAGCCACGGGTTAAGGTCTGGTAATCGTCAAAGTTGCTCCTGGCGACCAGTCCCAAGGTGTATGCCGGACGATACTTTGGACGGATGCCGCCGGGCGCCCGCGCCCCGGATCATCGAAGCATGGCATTTCTCGGCATCCTGCTCATGATCCAGGGCTTCGGAAATCTCGTGGCCAACGTCTTCTTCGACCGAAATTTCGGCCTCCTGCACCGGATCCTGGAGGGCGGCGCACTGACGGCCGCGAGCGCCGTGGTGGGCCTCGCGGGCCTGGCCATGCTGATCCTCAGCGCTCGCGCCGAGGACCGCTGACCACCCCGCTCAGGTGAGCGACGAGTACGCCACCACGCCCCGGCGCATCGCGTCCATGGCCTTGCCCGCCGTCTGCTTGATCTTGCTACCGGCCGGCGCGGCGTTCCCGAGCTGGCCCAGCAGGTCCATGAGCTGCTTGACCCAGCGGACGAAGTCACCGGCCGCCAGCTCGTTGCCGTTGATCCCCTCCATGAGCACGGCGTCCAGGCTGTGCCCCTTCGTCCAGCGGAACGCCGCCCAGGCGAACCCCAGATCCGGCTCCCTGATCGTGGACAGCCCGTGGTCGGACTCGATGCCCTCCAGCTCCCCCCACAGCCGCGTCATGGCCGTCAGCGCGTCCTGCGCCCGCCCGGCCGGGATCTTCGGCCGGCGCGTGTCGTCGGACGCCCGTGACTCGAACACCAGCGCCGACACGCACGCCGCCAGCTCGGCCGGGTCGAGCTCCTCCCACAGCCCGCCCCGCAGGCACTCGGCGGTCAGCAGGTCGAGCTCGGTGTAGAGGCGGCCGAGCCGGCGGCCCTCGTCGGTGACCGTCTCGCCGTCCAGGTAGCCGAGCTGCTCCAGCACCGAGCAGATGCGGTCGAACGTGCGGGAGATGACGTGCGAGCGGCCCTCGACGCGGCGGCGCAGCCCCTCGGTCTCGCGCAGCAGCTTGTAGTAGCGCTCGGCCCAGCGGGCGTGGTCCTCCCGCTCGTCGCAGCCGTGGCACGGATGCTGGCGGATGCGCCGGCGCAGCTCGTTGACCTCCTCGTCCTCCACCGTGTGGTCGCGCGCCCTGGCCGGCTTGCCGAGGTCGCGGTCGCCCATCTTGGCCAGCAGCGTGGAGACGAGGTTGGCGCGTTCCTTGGGGGAGCGGCCGTTGAAGTTCTTCGGGATGCGCAGCTTCTCCAGCGGCTCGACCGGCACCGGGAAGTCGGCCGGGTCGAGCTTTTTGACCTGCTTGCCGATCGTCAGCACGAGCGGGCTGGGGCCCTGCCCGCGCGGGTTGCGGCCGGGGTCCAGCACGATCGCCAGGCCCGCCCGGCGCCCGCCGGGCACCCGGATCACGTCGCCCGGCTGCAGCGCCTCCAGCGACCGCACGGCGGCGGCCCGGCGCGCCGCCCCGCGCTGCTTGGCCAGCTCCGCCTCACGGTCGGACAGGCGGCGGCGCAGCGCCGCGTAGTCGGCGAAGTCTCCCAGGTGGCACGTCATGGCCTCCTGGTAGCCCTCCAGCGCCTCCTCGTGCTTGCGCAGCTGCTTGGCCAGCCCGACCACCGCCCGGTCGGCCTGGAACTGCGCGAACGACTCCTCCAGCAGCGACCTGGCGCGTTCGCGGCCGAACTGGCCGACCAGGTTGACCGCCATGTTGTAGGAGGGCTGGAAGCTGGAACGCAGCGGGTAGGTGCGAGTGCCCGCCAGCCCCGCCACCGACAGCGGGTCCATGCCCGGCTGCCACAGCACCACGGCGTGGCCCTCGACGTCGATGCCGCGCCGCCCGGCCCGCCCGGTGAGCTGGGTGTATTCGCCGGGGGTCAGGTCGGCGTGGGTCTCGCCGTTCCACTTGTCGAGCTTTTCGATCACCACGCTGCGGGCCGGCATGTTGATGCCCAGGGCCAGCGTCTCCGTCGCGAACACGGCCTTGACCAGCCCGCGCGTGAACAGCTCCTCCACGACCTCCTTGAAGGCCGGCAGCATGCCCGCGTGGTGGGCCGCCAGCCCGCGCTCAAGGCAGTCTCGCCACTCCAGGTAGCCCAGCACCGCCAGGTCCTCGTCGGGCAGGTGGGCGGTGCGCTCGTCGACGAGCTGCCTGATCTCGTGGCGCTCGCGGTCGGTGGTGAGGCGGATGCCGGCGTACAGGCACTGCTGCACGGCCGCGTCGCAGCCGGCGCGGGAGAAGATGAACGTGATCGCCGGCAGCAGCCCCTCGGCGTCGAGCTTCTCGATCACCTGCACCCGGTCCGCCGGCCGGGAACGCTGCGGCCGGCCGTAGCCGCGCCGGCCCCGCCCGCTCATCAGCCGCTCGGCGTCGCGCGTCACCCGCATCAGCGTGGGGTTGATGCGCGGGGTCAGGTCGTCGGTCACGAAGATGTCGTAGATGCGGTTGCCGACCATCATGTGCTGCCACAGCGGCACCGGCCGGTGCTCGTCGACGATCACCGTGGTGTCGCCGCGCACGTCGCCCAGCCACTCGCCGAACTCCTCGGCGTTGCTCACGGTCGCCGACAGCGCCACCAGCCGCACCGACTCCGGCAGGTGGATGATCACTTCCTCCCACACCGCGCCCCGGAAGCGGTCGGCCAGGTAGTGGACCTCGTCCATGACGGCGAACCCGAGCCCGGCCAGCGTGGCCGAGCCGGCGTAGAGCATGTTGCGCAGCACCTCGGTGGTCATGACCACGATGGGGGCCTCGCCGTTGACGCTGTTGTCGCCGGTCAGCAGGCCGACCTTGGCGGTGCCGTAGCGCTTGACCAGATCGTTGTACTTCTGGTTGGACAGCGCCTTGATGGGGGTGGTGTAGAAGCACTTGCGGCCCTGCTCCAGGGCGAGGTGCACGGCGAACTCGCCGACCACCGTCTTGCCCGATCCCGTGGGCGCCGCCACCAGCACACCGTCCCCGGCCTCCAGCGCGCGGCAGGCATCAAGCTGGAAGTCGTCCAGCGCGAAGTCGTAGTGACCTCGGAACGATCTCAGAGCGGCCCCGTCGTCTGCGTGCTTCTGGCGGAAGGCCGCATAGCGTTCCGCTGGCGTTGTCATACCCGCCAGCCTACCGAAATCGCCATTCCGGTCCGTCCCGGCCATTCCACCATCCGGACCACGTCGACTTCCGGACGCCTTTACGTTGTAGATCTCAGTTGTGGATCTCAGACGATGACCCGCAACGCTCCCGGCATCACCTCGCAGTGCACCGGCGCCGGCCCCACCCGCTCGCCGTCGGCGTACGCCACCGCGTCCTGCGGGAGCGCCTCCAGGCGCACGCTGCGGACCCGCCGCACCGTCACGGCCCGGTGTCCCACGTGCCGCCCCCGGTAGACGCTCGGGAACACCCGCAGGAACTCGGCCTTGGACAGCGCGTCCAGCATCACCACGTCCAGCAGCCCGTCGTCCGGCCGCGCGTCCGGGCTCACCCGCATGCCCGCGCCGTACGAGCTGGTGTTGGCCACGGCCACCAGCATGGCCTCCCGCTCGACCACCTCCGCGTCGTCGAGGGTGATCCGGAACGGGATGGGCCGGAAGGAGCGCAGCTCCTCCAGCGTGGCCACCAGGTAGCGGGCCATGCCCGGCGGCCAGGTGCGCCGGTTGGCGCGCTCGTTGACCCGCGAGTCGAACCCGCAGCACATCACCCCGGCGAACACCTCGTCGGCGCTCCCGGCCCGGATGCGGGCGGCGTCCACGGCGCGCGACCTCATGCGCAGCACGGTGCGGGCCGCCGCGAGGGGGTCCTTGCACGGCACGCCGAGCGCGCCGGCGATGTCGTTGCCGGTCCCGGCGGGGATGATGCCGAGCGGCACGTCGGTGCCGGCCACGGCCTGCACGGCCAGGTGCACCAGCCCGTCACCGCCGAAGGCCACCAGCGCGTCGGGGCGCTCGGACACGGCGGTGCAGGCACGTTCGAGGGCGTCGGCGGGATCGTCGCCGACGATCACCGACAGCTCGGCGCCTCCCGCGCGCAGCCGGCGCGCCACGGGTTCGAGCAGGCGCAGCGTACGGCCGCCACGGGCGGCGGGATTGACCAGCAGCACTAATTGAGGGGACACGCCCGGAACTTATCGCCTAACGGCTGGAACCGGAATCCTCCCCGGGGCGTTCGGGAGCGGAGTCGTCCAGCGGCGTGGCCGCCTCGGGCAGCGGCGGTTCCTCGGCCAGCGGCGAGGCCTCGTCATCGGACAGATGCGAGAAGTCCTCCGCGGCGGGCATGCGCCTCTCGCGCAGGAACATGAACAGCTCGGCCACGAAGTAGAGCAGGATCATCGGCATGGCCAGGGCCAGCATCGTCAGCGGATCGCCGCCGGGCGTGATGACCGCGCCGAAGACGAACATGACGAACACGACCGTACGGCGGTGCTTCTTCACCGTGGCGTGCGGCAGGACGCCGATGATGTTCAGGAACACCAGCAGCAACGGCAGCTCGAACGAGACGCCGAAGATGACGAGCATGATCAGCACATAGTTGAGATACTCGTCGATCTGGATGATGGCCACGGTGTCGCTCGGCGCGAACCCCAGCAGGATCGCCAGACTGGTGTCCATGATGAAGTAGGCCAGCCCGGCGCCGAACAGGAAGAGCGGGACCGCCAGCCCGAGAAAGACGAAAGAGTAGCGCTTCTCGGTGCGGTAAAGGGCGGGCGTGACGAACGCGAAGATCTGGTACAGCCAGACAGGTGAGGAGACCACCACCCCGACCAGCGCCGAGACCTTCAGCGTCAGGAAGAACGACTGGAAGATGCCGCCGTAGGTGAGCGTGCACTCCCCCACGCGCAGCTGCTGGGCCTGCGGCGTCTCGCAGAACGGCTCCTTGAGGAAGGCCCACACCGGATCGAAGACGATCCAGCCGATGATGATGCCCACCACCACGGCCAGCACCGCGACGAGCAGCCGGTTGCGCAGCTCACGCAGGTGCTCCATGAGGGGCATCCGACCTTCGGGGTCAGGTGCGGGTTTGCTCGACCGTTTCAGCAGCGCCATCTACGCGGTCCAGGTGAGGAGGAGGGACGGGGGGTCAGACGCGCTTGTCGGCCTGGGAGGCGGCGCTGGCGCGCAGCCTGGCGGCCTGCTCCTCAAGCTGGCGGGCCTGCTCCTCGACCGACGGCGCGGGGGCCGGAGCCGGGGCCGGAGCGGACTGGATCTGCTGCGGCTGCACGGGCTGCGGCTGCGGCTGGGCCGGAGCCTGCGCCTGGGTCTGGACCGTGTGCGTGGGGTGGTCGTCGTCCTCCTCGCGGAGCTTGGCGGTCTCCGACTTGAAGATGCGCAGCGACCTGCCGACGCCCCGAGCCATCTCGGGCAGCTTCTTCGCACCGAACAGCAGAACGAGCACCAGCGCGATGATCAGAAGTTCCGGAACTCCGAGTTGCGACATGAAACGCCCTTTTCTAGCGAGTGCCTCTTTTCAGCCACGATCGTACGCTGCCGGGGACGCGGACTCATCCCCCTGGCCCGCCAATCTGGCACGCCGCGGCTGAAGTTGCTCATTCGCCTCGGCGATTTCACTTCTCAGACTACGTGCGGCCACCACCAGTCGCGCACCCGCCACCCCCAGTACGACCAGCCCGGCCACGCCCATCGCCGCGCTCAGGTATATCCACGTCATGACTGGTGAGCGTAGCGGGCCAGGGCGCGCTCGGCCTCCTGGCGGACGGTCTCGGCCATCTCCGGCGGCGAGACGACCCGGCCGGTGTCGCCCAGGCGCAGCGCCAGCTTGAGGATCCAGTCCTCGTCACGGGCCCGCAGCGTCACCCGCAGCCGGCCCTCGCCGAGCTCGGTCACCTCCTCGCACGGGTAGTACTCGGCCACCCACCGGCCGGCGGCGCTGACCTCCAGCTCCACCAGCTCGTCGGTCGGCGAGGGCCGGAAGACGCCCCGGGTGACGTCGATCGGCTCGGCCTCGGCGGGCGGGTCGGCGGGCACGTCCAGCACGTCCACGCCGAGCACCCGGTCCAGCCGGAACAGCCGCATCGCCTCGGCGCGGTAGCACCAGCCCTCCAGGTAGGCGCGGCCGTCGACGACCACGACCCGCATCGGGTCCACCTCGCGCGGCGTCACCTCGTCACGGCCGGGCACGTAGTAGCGCAGCGACAGCCGGCGGCCCCTGGTCAGCCCCTCGCGCACCCGGGGCAGCGCGTCGGGGGCGGCGTCCACGTCGACCGCGACCTGGCTGCTGACGGTCGCGGCGCCCTCCCCCGCGGCCCGCTCCAGCTTGGCCATCACCCGCGGCAGGGCGTCGCTCGCGCCCTCCCCCGCCGCCAGCTCCGGGGTGGCGGACAGGACGCGCAGCGCGACCAGCAGGGCGCTGGCCTCGTCGATGCCGAGCCGCAGCGGCCTGGCGATGGTGTCGGCGTTGTCGATGAGGATCTCGCCACCGTCCCAGGACACGTCGATGAGGTCGCCGGGGGTGTGCCCGGGCAGCCCGCACATCCACACCAGCTGCAGGTCGTCGATGAGCTGCTTCTCGCTCAGCCCGAACACCGCGGCCACCTCGTCGACCTGCGCCCCCGGATGGGACATCAGGTACGGCACCAGTGCCAGCAACCTGGGCAGCCGGTCAGCCGACCCACTCATGCGATCGCCCCCTTCAGTCTGCGGATGACGGCCTCGCGGGCGTCCGGCGGCTCGACCACCTCGACGTCGGCGCCGAGGCTGGCCATCCAGCCGGCGAGGCGCTCGGGATCGGTGAAGGCCAGCTCGGCCTCGTCCCACCCGTCGGTGCCCGGGTGCACGGCCCTGGCCAGCCGGCGCAGCCCCTCGCACGCCCCCTGGCGTACGCGGACCACGGCAACGCGCTCGTCGGCCGGCTCGTCCGGGAAGCCGACCATGGCCCGCAGGTCGAGCCCCTCCGGCACCTCGACCGCGCCCGCCTTGCCGACGGCGGTGACCTGCCCGGTGATGCGGCTGACCCGGAAGGCGCGCGGCGCCTCCCGGTCGCGGTCGTAGCCCGCCAGATACCAGCGGCCGCGGCGGCTGACCACGCCCCACGGCTCGACGGTGCGGCTGCGCACGCTCTCGCTGCCGGCGCCGCGGTAGTCGAAGCGCACCACCCGCCGGTCGCGCACGGCGTTCCACAGCGCGGGGAAGGCCGGGTCGCGGGTGTCGACGCGCAGCTCCAGCGCGCCCCCGCCGATGGAGGCGCCGATGGACCCGCCGACCGGCTGGTCGGTGGCCACGCCGCCGGCCCGCAGCTTCAGCAGCGCCCCCGAGGCGGCCTCGGCCAGGCTGGCGCGCTGCCACACCTGGGCGGCCAGCCCCAGCACGGCTGCCTCGTCGGGCTCCAGGGTGATCTCCGGCAGCTCGTACGACTCCCGCTCGATCCGGTAGCCCGGCTCGTCCTCCCACGGGTCGCGCACCACGTCGATGGGGATGCCGATCTCACGCAACTCGTTCTTGTCCCGCTCGAACATGCGCTGGAACGCCTCGTCGCCGTCCCGGTCGTAGCCCGGCACGGCCTGGCGGATCTGCTCGGCCGACAGCGGGCGCCCGGTGGCGAGCAGGCAGATCACCAGATTGAGCAACCGTTCAGTCTTCCGGCGCGACATCTGCCTCACTCCTCCTTCATCGACGCTACCCTGCCCCCGTGATCAGATGGCGCAAGGGCGAAGTTCTCCGGATCCGACGCGAGTGGCCGGGAGCGGTCGAGCTGGACGTCACCGTCCCCGAGGGGGAGTGCCGGGCACTGGCGTATCCGCCACTGGTGGGCCGCCCGGAACCCGGCGATGAAGTGCTGCTCAACACGACCGCGCTCGCGATGGGTCTCGGTACGGGAGGTTACGCCATGGTGGTGGCCGTCCCGAACCGTTTGCCGCAAGATCCGGCCGGCCCCGGCCACCTCGTCAAGGCCAGGTACACGCCGCTGCAGGCCACGGTGCTCGGCGCGGACGAGCAGGACTCCCCGCACCACGACGTGTTGCGCGAGGCCGACTCCCTGGACGGCATGCCGGTGGTGGTGGCGGATCTGCACTCGGCGCTGCCGCCGATCCTGTGCGGCCTGTACGCCGCCCGGCCCCTCGGGACGCCGGGTACCCGGGTGGCGTACGTGATGCAGGACGGAGGCGCGCTGCCCGCCTGGTTCTCGATGGCGGCCGCCCGGCTGCGCGAGATCGGCTGGCTGGCGGGCGTGGTGACGGTGGGCCAGTCGTTCGGCGGCGACGTCGAGGCGGTCACCGTCCACACCGGCCTGCTGGCGGCCAGGCACGTGCTGGAGGCCGACGTGGCGATCGTCGCGCAGGGCCCGGGCAACCTGGGCACCGGCACCCGGTGGGGCTTCTCGGGGGTGTCGGCCGGCGAGGCGGTGAACGCGGCCGGCGTGCTGCGCGGGCGGCCGGTGGCGGCCCTGCGGGTCAGCGAGGGCGACCGGCGCGAGCGCCACTACGGGGTCTCGCACCACTCGCTGACCGCCTACGGCCGGGTCGCGCTCACCCCGGCGGACGTGCCGGTGCCGGTGCTGCCGGGCGAGTTCGGCGTGCGGGTCAAGGACCAGGCCGAGCTGCTGGCCGTCCGGCACCGGCTGGTCCCCGTCCCGGTGGAGGGCCTGCACGAGGCGCTGCGGGAGTCGCCCGTCCGGCTCTCGACGATGGGCAGGGGGCTGGAGGAGGACCTGCCCTACTTCCTGGCCTCGGCGGCGGCGGGCCGGCTGGCCGCCTCGCTGCTGTCGTAGGAGTCCTTGAACGTGAACGCCTCGGGGCTCGGCCCCTGCGTCCTGAGGCGTTCGAGTCGCTCCATCCCCTCCGCCAGCGAGGGGATGTGGCCCTCGGGGATCCACCACATCACCATGTACGGCTCCGCCATGCGCAGGAACCACTCCCTGCGCCGCCTCAGCGAGGCCAGGTGGCCGCTGCGGTAGACGTAGTTCCAGAGCGACTCCAGCGACTCCCACACCGAGAAGTTGAGCAGCAGGTGGTCGCCGTAGTCGTGCACGACGGTGGCGGTGGGGTCGGTCTCGCTCTCCTTGAGCCGCCACACGAACCCGGGCGCCGCGTCGGCGATGGCGTTGACGGGTTCGAGGTCGGCGACGAAATCGGCGAGTTCGGGGCTGTCGATGGGCGCGCGCAGGTGGGCGATGTTGAGCTCGGCGAGGTGCATGGGGCTCAGCTCACCATCACTCCCCTTCTATGTCAATATCCGTTTGTTTTAGAGTGACGCAGCACTCCCCTGGCCGCGGGTCCAGCGTGGCCCTGGCAGGGTCCTCGCCGAGCCCTTCGAGCAGCCCCTGGCACAGCGCCAGGTTCACGGAGCACACGAGCAGCGGCTGCTCCTCGGCCAGCACGTGGAACGGGCAGTTGCGCAGCCGCAGCACCCCGCCCTCGGCGTAGGGCTCGTAGCCGCGGGCGTCCAGCACCCGCTCGACCGGCTCGCCCGCGTGCCCGGCCGCCATCCCGGCGCCCGCGGCCCGCGCCGCCCGCTCGGCCCGCTCCTCGGCGCCCAGTTCGGCCACCACGTCGGCCAGCACGGAGGCGAGCGTGGTGTAGTCGCGCGGCGGCAGGCTCACCGACCGCTCCCCCTGGGCCCTGCGGTAGACCTTGGCGGGCCGGCCGCTGCCCGGGCCCTTCCTGTCCTGCGGCCGGAAGCCGCTCTCCAGCAGGCCGGCCTCGACCAGCTTGTCCAGGTGGTGCCCGGCGAGCGTCCTGGACACGCCCGCCGCCTCGGCCGCCTCGCCCCTGCCCACGTCGCCGCCGCCGGCCACGACGACGGCATACAGGCTGCGGCGGACGGGGTCGTGCAGCAGGGCCAGCGCCTCCAGGTCGTCACTCCTCACAGCGGCGAGTCTATGAGAGCTTCTTGCGCACGTGCGCGTACGTGCACGAGCGGCTGGGCGGGCGCTGGCCGTACTCGCGCCAGCAGGCGCCCTTCTTGATCACGTAGATGTTGATCCACTGCGGCGCCCCGTAGTCGCGGTGGACGGCCCTGGCGTTAGGCGGCGCAAATAGCCACAAAAGCACGGATTATGGTTCCATGGTGCCTCAGTAGGCGGCGATCACGTCCACCACGAACACGAGCGTGTCCGCGGGCCTGATGCCGAACGCCGCGTTGCCCGCGGTCCCGTACCCGTAGGCGGGCGGGACGATCATCACCACCCGGCTGCCCACAGGCACGCCCACCAGCGCCCTGTCCCAGCCCTTGATCACACTGCCGTCGCCGATCCGGAACGCCTTGGGCCGCCCGGCCGGCCAGGTCGTGTCGAACATCCCGCGGCGGCCCCACACGGCGCCCTCGTACTGGGTGACCACGAGCTGCCCCGCCTGCGTCCTGCGCCCGTCGCCCCTGGCCAGCACCTTGGCCGCGAACCTGGCCGGCGGAGCCCCGGCCGGCACGGCCAGCCCGGGCCGCGCGCCGCCGGTGACGCGCACGCCCGCCAGCGAGCCGCCGCGCCCCGCGACCGTGACGCCCTTGGCGTGCGCGCCCAGGATGTCCACGACGTAGAACAGCTCCTCGCCGGCGCCGATGCCGCGCGGCGGGTTGGCCCCGAAACCGTCGCGCGGCGGGATGGCCGCGATGACCCGGCTGCCCACCGTCCGGCCCTGCAGCGCCCGGTCCAGGCCCGGCAGCAGCTCCCCCACCGGGAACGCCGCCGGGGTGCCGCGGTTGAAGCTGGAGTCGACCAGGCGGTTCTCGCCGCCGTCCCACACGTGCGCGGTGTACTGCACGATCGCCACGTCGTCCTTGGCCAGCCGCCGGCCCCGGCCCGTGGCCAGCTCGTCCACCTGCAGCCCCGCCGCCGGCTTGCCGCCGGGGAACACGATCGTCGGCCGGGCGCCGAACGCCCCGCCCACCTTCAGGTCGAGCGGGTCCGCAGCCCCGCCCGTGCAGCCGCCCGCCGGCAGCCCGGCCAGCACGGCGGCCAGGAGCGGCAACACTGCGATTCGGCGGCGCATCGGCGGTCCTCCCCACGCGGAGCGGGGCCCGGCCTTCCGCCGGGCCCCGCGATGCTACCGCGCCGCCGGATCGCGCGTCAGGAAGCCGCCAGAACGTCCACCACGAACACCAGCGTGCTGTTGGCCGGGATGCCGTTCTGCTCCTGGGAGCCGTAGCCCAGGTCCGGCGGGATGCTCATCACGACCCGGCTGCCCACCGGCACCCCGGCCAGGCCCTGCTGCCAGCCCTGGATCACGCCGTTGAGCGGGAACTCGGCCGGCTCGCCCCGCTCCCAGCTGGAGTCGAACTGCTTGTCGCTGCCCCAGATCTTGCCCGTGTAATGCACGGTCAGCGTCTGGTTGGCGGTCACCTTCGGGCCCGTGCCCTCGATGAGGGTCTTGACGACGAGCTCCTTGCCGGGCTTCTCGTCCGTCTTCGTGGTCAGCGTGGGCGCCTTCTCGCCGCCGGGGCTGACGACCTTGACGCCCTTGAGGCTCTCGCCGGTCTCCTTGCCGGTGGCGGCCTTCAGCGGCGCCGGCCGGGTGCCGACGACGTCGAGCACGAACACCTTGGTCGGCTCGCTCGGGTTGGTCTGCTGCCCCGGCGCGACCGAGTCGTTGGCCAGCACCGCCAGCAGCCGGCCGCCGTGCTTGACCTTGGTGAAGCCCTCCTGCAGCACCTGCGGCAACTGCGCGTCGACGGGGATCGTCTCGGGCGTCTTGGTGTCGTACGAGGAGCCCTGGACGGCGTTGCCCTTGCCGTCCCAGTTGTAGACGGTCAGGTTGACGACGAGCCGGTCACCCGACTTGACCGCCGGGCCGCTGCCCGGCTGGATCACCTCGTAGGACGACTTCGTCGCGGGCGAGCCGGCGGGGAAGGTCACCGTGGGCTTGGCGCCCACGTTTCCGGCGACCTTGAGCCCCGAGGACCCGCCGGTCGTGGCGCCGGTGGTCGAGCCGTCGTCGGAGCCGCAGGCGGCGGCGAACAAGATCAAAGGCACGGCGGCCAGTACGGCCAGAGCGCGGCGCATGAGTTTCCCTCGGAAAGACATCAGATTCGCGTCACACTACCCGAGAACCTGGTAGCGCCGAGGTAAACGCCCTCCGGCGCGGCGCGGCGGCACGGTGAGGCGGCGCGGCGGGGCGGGCACGCGCCCGCCCCTGCGCCGTACTACATTCCCGCGATGAGCTTGTCCACCCGCTCGTCCACGCTGCGGAACGGGTCCTTGCACAGCACCGTGCGCTGCGCCTGGTCGTTGAGCTTGAGGTGCACCCAGTCGACGGTGAAGTCGCGCCGCTTCTCCTGCGCCTTGCGGATGAACTCCCCGCGCAGCCGCGCCCTGGTCGTCTGCGGCGGCACCGACTTGGCCTCGAAGATCCGCAGGTCGGAGGCCACCCGCTCCACCGAGCCGCGCTTCTGCAGCAGGTAGAACAGGCCCCGCTTGCGGTGCACGTCGTGGTAGGCCAGGTCGAGCTGCGCCACCCGCGGCGACGACAGCGGCAGGTCGTACTTCTTGCGGTAACGCTCGATCAGCTGGTATTTCGTCACCCAGTCGATCTCCCGCGACACCAGGTCCAGGTTGCCGGTGTCGACCGCGGTCAGCGTGCGCTCCCACAGCTCCAGCACCCGGTGCGCGATGGCGTCGCCGCCGCGGCGGTCGACGAAGTCCTTCGCCTTCGACAGGTATTCCTGCTGGATCTCCAGGCTGGACGCCTCGCGCCCGTTGGCCAGGCGCACCCGGCGCCGGCCCGTCATGTCGTGGGAGACCTCGCGGATCGCCCTGATCGGGTTTTCCAGCGACAGGTCCCGCATCACGGTGCCCGACTCGATCATCCGCAGCACCAGGTCGGTGGCGCCGACCTTGAGCAGCATCGTGGTCTCGCTCATGTTGGAGTCGCCCACGATGACGTGCAGGCGGCGGAACCGCTCGGCGTCGGCGTGCGGCTCGTCCCTGGTGTTGATGATGGGCCTGGACCGCGTGGTGGCGCTGGAGACGCCCTCCCAGATGTGCTCGGCCCGCTGCGAGACGCAGTAGACCGCGCCGCGCGGCGTCTGCAGCACCTTGCCCGCGCCGCACACGATCTGCCGCGTCACCAGGAACGGGATCAGCACGTCCGCCAGCCGCCCGAACTCGCCGTGCCGGCCGACCAGGTAGTTCTCGTGACAGCCGTAGGAGTTGCCGGCCGAATCGGTGTTGTTCTTGAACAGGTAGATGTCACCCGCGATGCCCTCCTCGCGCAGCCGCTTCTCGGCGTCCACGAGCAGGCCTTCGAGGATGCGCTCGCCCGCCTTGTCGTGGGTGACGAGCTCGATGACGTTGTCACACTCGGGTGTTGCGTATTCAGGATGGCTGCCCACGTCCAGGTAGAGACGTGCGCCATTACGGAGGAAGACGTTGCTCGATCGGCCCCAGGACACGACCCGCCGGAACAAGTAGCGCGCGACCTCGTCCGGGGACAGCCTGCGCTGGCCCCTGAACGTGCAGGTCACGCCGTACTCGTTCTCCAGCCCGAAGATGCGACGATCCATCACCTCACACTATGCCCACGGATCGGGTAGCGGGAGAGATCTTCCACGTGTTTTCCCGCGCGGCCCCTCCGGGCGCTCCGCTGTACCCCGTTTTCACCATATTCACACCCGCGCCCGCCCACGGGGCTCAGACCATGGAGTCACGCCCGGAAAAGGCTCCGGGACATCCCCGGAAACCCGATACGCATCCGGGACAGCCCCGGAAACCCCGAAACGAACGCGCCCGAGGGAAACCCCGGGAAACGTCTGCGGGGGCCGCCGTAGCGACCCCCGCGGGCGATCCAAGCCGAAACCCTACACAGCGCCTACAGCGGCGAGGACCCGTCGTCCACGTCTCCCTCAGGCCCCGTAGGCGGCGGCGTGTCGCCGCTCGGCGGCGTCGCCGGGGGCGGGGGCTCCGCGGGAGCGGCCGGCGGGGTGGAGGTCTGGGCGAGCAGCCGCTCCAGCCGCGCGCCCGTCAGCCGCAGGAACTTGCGGTGCTCCCGGTTGCGGTCGAGCACCGCCACCTCCAGCTGCGCCACCGGCGGCCGCTCCCCGCCCGGCTCGGTCAGCGCCGTCAGCGCCACCTCCAGCGCGTCGGCCAGCGACATCGACTCCCGGTAACGCTCCTTCAGCCGCCCCGCGACCGCCTCCGCCTGCCCGCCCATCGCGGCGAAGCCGTGCTCGTCGAACACCGACCCGTCGAACGTCAGCCGGTAGATCGCGTCGCCGTCCTTGGTCTCGCCCACCTCGGCGACGACGACCTCCACCTCCAGCGACTTGATCGACTCGGTGAAGATGCGGCCCAGGTTGGAGGCGTAGAGGTTGGCCAGCCCGCGCCCGGTCACGTCGGAGCGGTCGTAGGTGTAGCCGTTGATGTCGGCGTAGCGGATGCCGCCCAGCCGCAGCTCCTCGAACTCGTTGTAGCGCCCGACGGCCGCGAACCCGATGCGGTCGTAGATCTCGCTGATCTTGTGCAGGGCCCGCGACGGGTTGGGCGCGACGAACAGGATGCCGTCGACATACTGCAGGACGACGACGGAGCGGCCGCGCGCGATGCCCTTGCGCGCGTAGTCGGCCTTGTCCCGCATGATCTGCTCAGGGGAGGCATATCCAAAAGGCATGGACACCTGTGGTGGTCCTTTCTAGCGCAGCGGGGCGATGGGGCCGTCGGGAGAGCTCAGGCGGGCTTCGAGGATCTGCTCGACGAAGCCGGACACCTGATCCTCCGGCAAGCGACGGTAGCCGTCGGCGTCGATCACCGCCACGATCGGCCAGATCTTCCTCGTCACGTCGGGCCCGCCGGTCGCCGAGTCGTCGTCGGCGGCGTCGTAGAGGGCCTGGATCAACGTCATCACCATGTCGTCGGCCGACGACCCGTCGCGGTAGAGCTTCTTCAGCGCCCCGCGCGCGAAGATCGAGCCGGACCCGATCGCGTCGAACCTCTCCCGCTCGTAGGGGCCGCCCGCCACGTCGTAGCTGAAGATGCGCCCCTCGTCCTTGTCAGGGTCGTACGCGGCGAACAGCGGCACCACCACGAGCCCCTGCATCGCCATGGCGAGGTTGCCCCTGATCATGGTGGCCAGCCGGTTGGCCTTGCCCGCCACCGACATCGTGCGGCCCTCGAGCTTCTCGTAGTGCTCCAGCTCCACCCGGTAGAGGCGGGCGAACTCGATGCCCGTGCTGGCCGTGCCCGCGATGCCCATGCACGAGTAGTCGTCGGCGCGGAACACCTTCTCCACGTCGCGCTGCGAGATGATGTTGCCGGACGTCGCCCGCCGGTCACCCGCCATGACGACCCCGCCGGCGAAGGTGGCGGCCACGATCGTGGTCGCGTGCGGAACCTGGTCGCCGATCGGGGTGGCCAGCACCTCATCCCGCTGCGGCAGCAACTCGGGCGCATACGAGCTGACAAACTCTGTGAACGAGGAACTTCCGGTGTTCCGGAAAAACTGGCTCACCAAGCCGACGGGCAGATCCCTGTGCGATGCCACGCGACTCCCTCCAAACGTCAGTGTTCCTAGGGCGACCCTACTCATGTTGCGTTGCTGTCTGCACTTCCCACGATCAGCTCACGGCGAACCATCCCCGGCAGGACGGGCTCAGAGCTCGTGTTCAGATCGTTTCTTTACGCCCGGCACCGGCCATGCGATTGTCGGTATGTCTGCACGTCCTGAACAGGGAGGCCGACATGCGATCCCCCAGCCGACCTGCGGTGATCGGGGCCATCACCGTCCTGGCGCTCACCTCCTGCGGCACCGGCACGGACTCCGGCGGAGGAAGCGTCACCCTCACGATCGCGGCCAACTCCATCTCCGGCGGCAAGAACTCGGAGTCGGCCGACTGGATCACCAAGTGGGTGATCCCCGAGTTCCAGAAGGCCCACCCGAACGTCAAGGTGACGTTCCAGCCGAGCGGCGTCGACGACGAGCAGTACAAGACGAAGATCTCGCTCGACCTCAAGTCGAAGACCGGCGCCGACGTCATCGACCTCGACGGCATCTGGGTCGGCGAGTTCGCCCAGGCGGGCTACATCAAGCCGCTGGCCGAGGTCGGCGGCGCCGCCGTCGAGCAGTGGGAGGGCTGGTCGCAGATCCCGCAGGCCGTGCAGGGCCTGGGCATCTTCGACGGCAAGAAGTACGGCCTGCCGCAGGGCACCGACGGACGCGTGCTGTTCTACAACAAAACCCTGTTCAAGAAAGCCGGCCTGCCCGAGCCATGGCAGCCCACGAGCTGGCAGGAGATCATCGACGCCGGCACCAGGCTGAAGGCCGCCGGCGTGCCCGTCCCGATCCAGCTCAACGCCGGCACCGCCATGGGCGAGGCCACCACCATGCAGGGCGTGCTGCCCCTGCTCGCCGGCGCCGGATCGGAGATCTACACCGCCGGCAAGTGGACCGGCGACTCCCAGGCCATGAGGGACGCCCTCGGCCTCTACCAGCAGATCTACGGCGGCAGCGGACTCGGCGACCCCAAGCTGCAGCAGGAGGCCAAGGGCCGCGACAAGTCCTTCGCCCGGTTCGCCGAGGGCGAGATCGGCATCCTCGCCGAGAGCGACTACTTCTGGCGCTCCGTCGTCGAGCCCACCGCCGGGGTCGCCCCCATGAAGGACCGCGACCAGGTCGTCGGCTACACCAAGATCCCCGCCAAGCGGCCCGGCGGCGGCATCCGCGGCCAGGACCACGTCAGCATGTCCGGCGGCGCCGTACGCGTGCTCAACCCGTTCTCCAAGAACCCCGGGCCGGCCTGGGAGCTGCTGGCGTTCATGCACTCGGCGGCGGCGACGAAGTCCGAGCTCGCCGGGCAGGTGCGGATCAGCTCGCGCACCGACGTCAACGACGAGGTGCTCACCGCCGACCCCATGCTCCGCTACATCGCCGAAGAGGTCCTCCCCATCACCGCCTACCGCCCCGGCGTGGCCGTCTACCCGCAGGTGTCCACCGCGCTGCAGGAGGCCACCGCCGCCGTCGTCAGCGGCGGCAGCGCCGCCGAGGCGTCGGCCGCCTACCAGACCAAACTGGAAGGACTCGTCGGTGGCGCCGCCAACATCGGCGGGTGAGGGAAGACCCAGGCCCCCATCGCGATCCGAGGGGCGGCGGCGGCATGAGCGGTGACGCCGCGGGACTCGGGAAGGGCAGGGCGACCGCGTTCGTCCTGCCCGCCCTCGTCCTCATCACCGTCTTCCTGATCTTCCCCGCGCTGTGGACCATCTACCTCGGTCTCACCGACTACCGCCTCACCGGCCTGTCCGCCGCCAACCCGCGGATCGTCGGGCTCGACAACTACACCGGCGCGCTCGGCGACCCCCGCTTCCGCACCTCACTCTGGCTCACCCTGCTGTACGTCGGCGGCTCGGCCATCGTCGGCCAGGCCGGGCTCGGCTTCGCCCTCGCCTGGATCCTGCGCTCCCGCACCGGCGCCGTCAGCCGCCTCGTCGAGGGCGTGGTGCTGCTGTCGTGGATCCTGCCCAGCACCGTCGTCGGATTCCTCTGGTTCGCGCTCCTCGACCGCGACGACGGCACCCTCAACGCGCTGCTGCACACCCCCGGCTTCGCCTGGCTGCTCGACCATCCGCTGCTGTCGATCATCGTCTTCAACGTGTGGCGCGGCACCGCGTTCTCCATGATGCTCTACTCCGCGGCCCTGGAGAACGTGCCGCCGTCCCACCTGGAGACCGCCCGGCTCGCCGACGCCGGCGTGCCGCAACAGCTGCGCGACGTCGTCTTCCCCCGCATCCGCCGCCACGTCCTGACGAACCTGCTGCTCATCAGCCTGTGGACGTTCAACGACTTCACGCCGTTCGTGCTCACCGGCGGCGGGCCCGAGGGGCGCTCAGAGATCCTGCCCGTCTACGTCTACCGCGTCGCCCTGCGGGACGGGGAGCTCGGCGTCGGGGCCGCCATCTCCTTCCTCATCCTGCTGATCAACCTCGTCTTCGCGCTGGCGTACCTGCGGCTGCTGCGCGGCAGGAACGGGCGGCGCGAGATCGCCGCGGCGGGAGGACCGCACACATGATCCGGCACACCCTCGGCAGGCTCACCGCCACCGTCTTCCTCGCCCTCGTACTGGCCTTCTTCACGCTGCCCATGCTCTGGCTGGCCAGCGCCCCCTTCGACGACACCCCCCGGATCACCACCTCCGTCCCCGAGTTCACGCTGAACAACTTCGCCGCCATCCTCGACAACCCCTACGCCCTCGGCTCCATCCGCAACTCCCTCATCCAGGGCGGCGGCGCCGCCGTCCTCGTCGTCGTGCTGGCCGCGCTCGCCGCGTACGCCCTGTCCCGGGTCCGCGTGCCCGGCCGGGACGTGCTGCTCTACCTGCTCCTGCTGCTGTCCTCCGTGGTCACCGGCACCGCCGCCATGGTGCCCGTCTTCGAGCTGGCCACCCGGCTCGACCTCATCGACACCCACCTCGGCGTCATCCTCGTGGTCTCCGGCGGCCTGCTACCCGCCGCGATCTTCATCCTCAAGGACTTCATGGACGAGACGCCCACCACGTACGAGGAGTCCGCCCGCGTCTTCGGCGCCACCCCCCTGCAGATCATGCGCCACATCGTCGTCCCCCTGGTACGGCCCGGCCTGGCCACCATCGCCGTGTGGGCGCTGGCCAGCGTGTGGGGCGGGTTCCTGTTCCAGTTCATCCTGCTGCGCGACCCCGAAAAGGCCCCCGGATCGGTCATCCTCTACACCCTCTACACCGAGGGCGGCGCGCCCCGGCTCGACCTCATCTCCACCTTCTCGCTGCTGTACTCGCTGCCGGTGGTGGCGATGTACCTGTTCGTCTCCCAGCGCTACGGCTTCCGCTTCCACGGAGGGATCAAGGCATGACCGAACTGGAACGCAGGGGGCCGGCGAAGGAGGCCCCATGATCTCCCTGCACGACCTGACCAAGATCTTCCCCGGCGGGGTACGCGCACTCGACGGCATCGACCTCACCGTCGCCGACGGCGAGTTCTTCGCCCTGCTCGGCCCGTCAGGCTGCGGCAAGACCACGCTGCTGCGCACCATCGCCGGCCTCGAAACCCCCACCTCCGGAAAGATCAGCATCAACGACACCGACGTCACCGCACTCCCCCCGGGCAACCGCGACCTCGCCATGGTCTTCCAGGACTACGCGATCTTCCCCCACATGGACGTCACCACCAACATCGCCTACCCGCTGCGCATCAAGAAGGTCCCCCGCGCCCAGCGCACCGCCAAGGCCGCCGAAGTCGCCGCCCGCCTCAGCCTCACCGAACTCCTCCACCGCCGCCCCGCCGAACTCTCCGGCGGCCAGCAACAACGCGTCGCCCTCGCCCGCGCCATCGCCTGCCACCCCGCCGCCTTCCTCTTCGACGAACCCCTGTCCAACCTCGACGCCCGCCTCCGGCTCGAAGCCCGCACCTTCCTCAAACGCCTGCAGCGCGAACTCGCCGTCACCACCGTCTTCGTCACCCACGACCAGGCCGAAGCCCTCGCCCTGGCCGACCGCATCGCCGTCATGTCCCACGGCCGCATGGTCCAGGTCGGCACCCCCACCGAGATCTTCCACCGCCCCGCCACCACCTTCGTCGCCTCCTTCATCGGCTCCACCCCCATGAACCTCCTGCCCGCCCGCCTGGCCGGCGCCGCCCTCCACGTCGCCGGCGCCACCCTCCCCGCCCCCGCCGGGCTCACCCCCGCCGACCACCTCACCTACGGCGTACGCCCCGAATACATGGACCTGTCCCTCACCGAACGCCCCGACGCCTTCCCCGGCGTCATCTCCGTCCTGGAGAACCTCGGCACCCACACCCTCGTCACCCTCGAAACCCCCGGCACCCTCATCCAGCTCGTCGTCCCCGAAGGCGACGAACCCCCCATCGGCACCCCGGCCTGGGCCGTCCCCCGCCGCGCCCTCATCTACCGCGACCAGACCCTCCACACCCCCTGACTCCCCGCGACACACCGGGCAACCAGGGCTCCGGCCAGGCCCACCCGCCATACTGGGCACCATGTCCACCAGGGACTGGATCCTGCACGTCGACCTCGACCAGTTCATCGCCGCCGTGGAGCTCCTGCGCCACCCCGAACTCCGCGGCAAACCCGTCGTCG
The DNA here is from genome assembly GCF_900099965.1 of Nonomuraea jiangxiensis. Lineage (GTDB taxonomy): Bacteria > Actinomycetota > Actinomycetes > Streptosporangiales > Streptosporangiaceae > Nonomuraea > Nonomuraea jiangxiensis. Next base: position 228,669 of record NZ_FNDJ01000017.1, read on the forward strand.
TCGGCGGCTCAGGCGACCCCACCCAGCCCCGCACCGTCGCCGCCACCGCCACCTACGAAGCCCGCGAACACGGCATCCACTCCGGCATGCCCCTGCGCACCGCGCTCAGACGCTGCCCCGACGCCGTCTTCCTGCCCACCGACCCACCCGCCTACGAGGCCGCCTCCGCCCGCGTCATGGCCACCCTGCGCGAATTTCCCGTCCGCGTCGAAGTGTGGGGCTGGGACGAAGCCTTCATCGGCGCCACCACCGACGACCCCGAGGCCCTCGCCGCCCGGCTCCAGCAGGCCGTACACGCCCGCACCCGGCTCACCTGCTCCGTCGGCATCGGCGACAACAAACACCAGGCCAAACTCGCCTCCGGCTACGCCAAACCCGCCGGAATCCACCGCCTCACCAGCGACACCTGGGCCCAGACCATGAACGCCCGCCCCACCGACGCCCTCTGGGGCATCGGCGCCAGAACCGCCAGAAAACTCGCCGACCTCGGCTACCACACCGTCGCCGAACTGGCCGCCGCCGACCCCGCCCACCTGGCCGCCCACTTCGGACCCACCAACGGCCCCTGGTACCGCTATCTCGCCCTCGGCAAAGGCGAAGCCGAAGTCGTCACCACCCCCTGGATCGCCCGCGGCCACAGCCGCGAGACCACCTTCCAGCACGACCTCACCGACCCGGCCGACATCGCCCGGCACATCACCGACCTCGCCCGGCACGTCGCCCAGGACGCCGCCGAAGCCGGCCGCGAAATCATCCGCGTCTCCGTCAAGGTCCGCTTCACCCCGTTCCTCACGCGGACCCGCCAGTCCAAACTCCCCGCCCCCACGACCGACCCCGCCACCATCACCCGGGCGGCCCACGCCATCCTCGGCCGCTTCGACCTCAACCGCCCCGTACGGCTCCTCGGCGTATCCGTCGACTACACGATGCCCGACCAGCCCGCGGAAGAGGTCACCCCACCCGACTGACCCTGGAGTAGAACTCACCCCGAAGCCGCTCCTCGGCCTCGATCAACTCCCGCAACTCCTCCTCCGGCACCACGACATCGTCATATTCCTCAACCGTCGCCTCGATGTACGAAAGCGCCCGCCACACCACCCCGGCATCATCCCGGAACTGCCCGATCCCCGTATTGCACGGCAGACACAGCGCATAACGCACGTCACCCGAACGATGACAATGATCGACATGCTCCGGCGGCCGGTCCCAGCACACCACGCACAACCCGTGCTGCGCCGCCACCATCCGCTCCACGTCCTCATGCCGCACCCGATAACGCTGCGACAGGTGATATGACCGCGTCGGCGCCACCGGCCCGGCCTCACGCCGCTCGGGAAGCACCACGAACTCCGGCCAGAGCACCTCCCCGTCCAGATAGAGCGCGGCCAGCTCCAGCAACACCGTGTTGTCCCCGAAATGCCCCAGCCCGTTGTTGCAGTTGAAACAGAGCACGCCCCGCACCAGCCCGGTCGCGTGACAGTGATCCACGAACACCCCCGGCACCACCCGGCAGATGGCGCAGAGCCCGCCCTGCCGGGCGAGCATGCGCTCGAAGTCATCCTCGGTGATGCCGTAACGGTAGGTGAGCAGGTAATTCCGCTCACTCCCGTATTTCTTGATCTTGTTCTCGCGAGTCACGACGACGTGGCACGGCAAGCAGTAGATGGTCAACCCATCCTTACTGGCCCGGTTACTACCGAACTCTTCCTTGGGTTTGATCTCTGCACATCGCGCGCAGAACTTCTGCCCCTCGGGAACCGGAAGCCGCTCACGCACGGTCTTTCCCTGCTCCGCCATGCGCTTGCGGTAACTCGCGGTGGAACGCACCCTGAAGCAGGCCTTGCAATATCGCGCTCGCCCGCCAGGCATGCGCTTGTTGAGCCCGAACTCGGAGACAGCCTTGACCTCCCCACAGTCCGGGCACTGCTTAGTCCCGTCCGGCGCTTCCACCAGCTTCGTCCCTTTTGCCTGTCCGTTTTGCCCTACTCTCCGCCCTTCTGGACGTAACTGCGCACGAACTCCTCTGCGTTCTCTTCGAGAACTTCGTCGATTTCGTCCAGAATTGCGTCGACATCGTCCGTGAGCTTCTCCTGGCGCTCCTGAACGTCCGGTGTCGCCGAGGCCTCGGTCTCCTCAACTTCGGCCTCGCGCCGACCCGCCTGCTTCTGGCCGCCGGTGTCCTTGGTTGCCATGTCCTACCTCCGCTTGGGGGACTGCCTCTCCCCTTATCTTCCCCGAACCGGGCGACATTTCGCGCCGATCGCCCAGTGATCTTGCCGGCTTGACTAGATAGCACTCCTATCCAATACTGGATCCACGCACTCATAGGAGGTTCTGATGTCCCCCGCGTCCCTGAGCACGGCAGGTGTGCTCCTCGTCACAGTCCCCCTGGTGGCCGTCGGCGGCGTCTCGCTGCTGTCGTTCCTGATGAGGAACGTCCCGGGCTACCTCGACAACCCGGTCCGCCGTGGCCTGTGGCGCGCCGGTCATGCCCATGCGGGCGTGCTGGTGCTGTTCGCCCTGGTGGCGATGCTCTACGTGGATCAGGCGAGCCTGCCGGACGGCCTACGGGCGCTGTCTCGGTGGCTCATCGCGGCGGCGCCGATCCTGATGCCGCTGGGCTTCTTCCTGTCGGTGGTGCGCCCGAGCGACACGAAGCCGAGCCGGCTGATCTGGCTGACGGTGGCGGGCGGGGTGTGCCTGGCCGTGGGCACGCTGACGCTGGGTGTGGGCCTGCTGTGACGCGGCGTTACTCGCCGCCGCTGCCGGTGAGGGCGGCGACGAGGTCGGCGGCGGTGTGGCAGCGGTCGAAGAGCTCTCCGACGTGGGCCTTGGTGCCGCGCAGTGGCTCCAGGGTGGGTACGCGCTGGAGGGATTCCCTGCCGGGAATGTCGAAGATGACGGAGTCCCAGGAGGCGGCGGCGACGGATTCGCTGTATTGGCGCAGGCACCGGCCGCGGAAGTAGGCGCGGGTGTCGTTGGGCGGGTTTTCCACGGCGCGCTGGACTTCTTCCTCGGTGACGAGGCGTTGCATGCGTCCGCGGGCGACGAGCCGGTTGTAGAGGCCGCGGTCGGGCCGGATGTCGGAGTATTGCAGGTCGACGAGCTGGAGCCGGGGGTGGGCCCAGGTGAGGTTGTCGCGGGTGCGGTAGCCCTCGAGGAGTTCGAGTTTGGCGACCCAGTCGAGCTCGCGGGAGAGTTGCATGGGGTCTTCGGCGAGGCGGGTGAGGACGGATTCCCACCTGTCGAGGATGTCCTTGTTCATCTCCTCTTGGGCGGTGCCGCGCTCTTCGACGTATTTGCGGGCCTGCTCGAGATATTCCATCTGGAGCTGGACGGCGGTGAGCTTGCGTCCGTCGCGCATGGGGATCTCGTAGCGGCAGGTGGGGTCGTGGGAGACCTGCCGGAGGGCCTGTACGGGGTTCTCGACGGCGAGGTCGCGGGTGATGAAGCCCTCTTCGATCATGGCGAGCACGAGGGCGGTGGAGCCCAGCTTGAGGTAGGTGGAGATCTCCGACATGTTGGCGTCGCCGATGATCACGTGCAGCCGCCGGTATTTCTCGGGGTCGGCGTGCGGCTCGTCGCGCGTGTTGATGATGGGCCGCTTGAGCGTGGTCTCCAGCCCCACCTCGACCTCGAAGAAGTCGGCCCGCTGGCTGATCTGGAAGCCTTCGCCGCGGGAGTCCTGGCCGATGCCGACCTTGCCGGCGCCGACGACGACCTGCCGGGAGACGAAGAAGGGGGTGAGGTGCCTGACGATGTCGGCGAACGGGGTGGCGCGCCGCATGAGGTAGTTCTCGTGGCAGCCGTAGGAGGCGCCCTTGGCGTCGGTGTTGTTCTTGTAGAGCTGGATGGGCGCGTTGGAGGGGATGGCGGAGGCGCGGGTGGCTGCGTCGTACATCACCCGCTCCCCCGCCTTGTCCCAGATGACCGCGGCCCGGGGGTTGGTGCATTCGGGCGAGGAGTATTCGGGGTGGGCGTGGTCGACGTAGAGGCGGGCGCCGTTGGTGAGGATGACGTTGGCCAGGCCGAGGTCCTCGTCGGTCAGCTGGCTGGGGTCGGCCACCTCTCTGGCCAGGTCGAAGCCGCGCGCGTCGCGGAGTGGGTTCTCCTCCTCGAAGTCCCATCGTGCTCTGCGCGCGCGGGCCGCCGAGGCGGCCAGGTAGGCGTTCACGACCTGTGAGGAGGTCACCATCGCGTTGGCGCCTGGCTGACCTGGTACGGAGATGCCGTACTCGGTCTCGATCCCCATCACCCGACGCACCGTCATGCAACACCCTCTGTTCGTCCGGGTCTGTCTATCCGCCGTTTATATGCCCGAGCCTATGCCCTTCACAGTGCCCCGAGGCCACAGAGTTATGGCACCGACGCCTTTTCAACCTGTACGGCGGGAGCTGATGGGGTTTGCGGGGATCTGCGGGGCTTGAGTAGCCGCTGGATGGGGCGTTCGGCAAAGGAGTACACGAGATATGAGCCGAGAATCGCGGCCAGAGTCGTGATCGTGACCACGGCCCAGGGGGGCATGCTCCCGGTGAGCACCGGGATGAGGGCCACCGCGACGATGCTATGGAACAGGTAAAGCGGGTATGTCGTGCCGCCGAGCGCGGTGAGCGTCCTGGACGGTTTGAGCCGGAGCACGCCGAGCGCGACGAGTGCCGACAGGACGAAGATCAGCGTGATGGTGATGATCACGCCGGTGTCGGTGACGGGCATGTTCTTGAAGCCCGCGGCCTCGACGCGCCGCATGACCCGGCCGAGCGCGGAGGGGATGGCCAGGCCGTATCCGCCGGCGACGTAGAGCCAGGGCAGCCAGGAGCTGCCGTGTTTGTGGATGAGGTACAGGGCCATGCCGGCGATGAAGTACGGGGCGTAGTCCGGCATGACGATCTCGCGGATCACCGTGGGCACGACGTCGTCGAGGAGCCTGACGGCCAGGGCGGAGACCAGCCAGATCCCGGCGAACGCCAGGACCCGCCCGTACGTGACGCCGATGATCACGAGGATGGCCATGAGGAGGTAGAAGCGCAGCTCGGCCCAGAGCGACCAGTAGACGCCACTGGCGTCGGTGACTTTGAACAGCCGCTGGAACATGGTGGCGTTCAGCAGGTATTCACCTGGGGAAAGTTTTGGGTCGAGCGCCTTGGCGCCCGTGAGCCCGTAGAGGGCCGCGATGGCGGCCAGGCTGAGCCAGTACGCGGGATAAAGGCGGACGAGCCGGGAACGGGCGAAGGCGCCGAGGCCGCGTCCCCACACGGTCATGAGGATGACGAATCCGCTGATGATGAAGAACAGCTCGACCCCGAGGATGCCTAAGCCCGCGAGCGGCGCCAGCGTGGGGAACAGCTCCGCGGGCCGGTCGCCCCAGACGGAGGCGTAGGCGACCAGGAAATGGAACCCCACGACGGCCAGGGCGGCGATGAATCGCAGGAGGTCGAGTTCGGCCAACCGGCCGTCCCCACGAGAATGTCTCGGCCGATTCGGTTGATGCACGGCCCTTAGACGTCACGTAGATCACTTCGGTTCCCACCCGTATCGCCTTCCACATACGTCACATCCGTATCGGTGCGGCCGGTCTGTCCGATAGGCGGCGCGTCCGCGACGAGCCCGGCCACGGACCCTCGCCCGCTCCGGCCGGTCAGGCGCGGTCCCGGGCGGCGGCGACGGCGACCTGGCCGAGGCTGATGCCGCCGTCGTGAGGTGGCACGCGGACGTGTCTGAGCACCCGGAAGCCGGCCGCCAGCAGCCGCCGGGCCGTGCCCTCCAGCAGGAGGGCGTTCTGGAAGACGCTGCCGGACAGCGCCACGGTGGACAGGCCGGTGGCGTCCCTGAGGGCGGCGCAGGCGCCCGCGACGGCGGCGGCGACGCCGTTGTGGAAGCGGGCGGCGATGACGTGGGAGTCCACGCCGCCGGCCAGGTCGGTGGCGGCGGCGCGCACCAGGTCGGCGGCGGTGACCACGAGCGGGTCGCCGGGGGTGACGGCGGCGGGATAGGCGCCGGTTTCCCCGGGGTCGGCGTGCTGTTCGAGCTCGACGCCGGCCTGGCCCTCGTAGGTGGTCTGGTCGCGGATGCCGAGCAGCGCCGCGACGGCGTCGAACAGCAGGCCCGCGCTGGTCGTCTCCGGGGATCGGGCCCGCGTGGCGTCGGCCCACTCGCCGGCGTGGCGGCGGACGACGTCGAGGCCGGGGTGGTCGTCGCCGAGATAGGCGGCGGTCATGCGCCACGGCTGCCGGAGGGCTCCGCCGGGCATGGGCACGGCGGCGAAGTGGCCGAGGGACGCGCAGCCGGTCAGGTCGGCGCGCAGGAACTCGCCGCCCAGCCCGGCGCCGTCGGGGCCGTCGAGGACGACGCCGAGCACGGGTCCGGGGTCGCCGTTGTCGGCGAGGCAGGCGGCGATGTGGGCGTGGTGGTGCGGGACGGGGACGAGTTCGGCGCCGGGGATCTCCAGGGCGTGCCGGGTGGAGGGGTATCCGGGGTACGGGTCGTGGGCGACGATCCGGGGCCGCAGGCCGAACAGCCCGCAGTAGTGATCGATGCCTTCCACGTACGTGCGGAGCGTGTCGGGGTGGTCCAGGTCGCCGAGGTGGTGGGAGAGGAACGCCCGCCGGCCCTGCGCCAGGCAGAAGGTGCTGTGGAGCCGGGCGCCGCAGGCGAGGACGGGCCGGGGCGCGGGGCGGCGCAGGACGAGCGGTTCCGGGGCGTAGCCGCGGGCCCGCCGCAGCACGGTCACCTCGCCGGCCATGGGCCGCAACAGGGAGTCGTCGGCGCGTACGTGGATGGCGCGGTCGTGGACGAGGAAGGCATCGGCGATGCCGCCGAGCCGGGTGAGCGCGTCGGCGTCCTCGTGGGCGATGGGCTCGTCGCGGACGTTGCCGGCGGCCAGGACGAGGGGTTCGCCGAGTTCGGCGAGCAGGAGGTGGTGCAGCGGCGTGGCGGGCAGCATGAGCCCGAGGTCGCGGTGGCCGGGGGCGACGGAGGCGGCCACGGGGGCGCCGGCGCGGCGGGGCAGCACCACGGTGGGGCGGGCGCGGCTGGTGAGGAGGCCGGCGGCGCCGTCGTCGACCTCGCACAGCCGCCGGGCCTGCGCCAGGTCGGCGACCATGACCGGAAAGGGTCGCTCCTCGCGGTGCTTGCGGCCGCGCAGGGTGGCGGCGGCCTGCTCGTGGGCGGCGGGGACGGCGAGGTGGTAGCCGCCGAGGCCCTTGACGGCGACGACGCGCCCGGCGCGGAGCAGGGTGACGGTGGTGGTGATGGGGTCGCCGCAGAGTTCGGCGCCGCGGGCGCCGTGCAGGCGCAGCCGGGGGCCGCAGGCGGGGCAGCAGGTGGGCTGGGCCTGGAAGCGGCGGTTGCCGGGGTCGTATTCGGCGGCGCAGTCGGGGCACATGGCGAACCCGGCCATGGTGGTGAGCCGCAGGTCGTAGGGGACGCCGCGCACGATGGTGAAGCGGGGGCCGCAGGCGGCGCAGTTGATGAAGGGATAGCGGTGCCGCCGGTCGGCGGGGTCGGCGAGTTCGCGCAGGCAGTCGTCGCAGGGGGCGCTGTCGGCGCGGACGAGGGCGCGGCGCAGCCCCGAGGGGTCGCTGGCGGCGATGGTGAAGCCGCGGTGCCCGGTGGGTTCGGCGCTGATGACGGTGACGCGCTCGATCTCGGACAGGGCGGGGGCGTCGCGTTCGAGGGCGGTGAGGAACTCCTCGACGCCGGCGAGGGCTCCTTCGACCTCGATGAACACCCCGTCGGCGTCCTTGCGCACCCGGCCCGTCAGGCCCAGCCGGTTGGCGAGGGAGCAGACGAAGGGGCGGAAGCCCACACCTTGGACGATGCCTTCGACGTGCACGTCTATCCGTTTGAGCAGGGGCACAGGGTCAGTGTGCGCCTGATCGGGGCGGCGTGCATGCCTTATGGGCTGTAGGGGTCGTCCCTGCCGCCCGCTTCAGGGGTGGACGGTGTGCGGCGGCCGTGGACAGCGGAAGGGGAGGGCCCGGGCGGGCCCTCCCGTTTTCCGTGGTTCAGAGGTACTGGCCGGTGTTGGCGACGGTGTCGATGGAACGGCCGGCCTCGGTGCCCTGCTTGCCGGAGACGAGCGTGCGGATGTAGACGATCCGCTCGCCCTTCTTGCCGGAGATGCGGGCCCAGTCGTCGGGGTTGGTGGTGTTGGGCAGGTCCTCGTTCTCGGAGAACTCGTCCACGCAGGCCGTGAGCAGGTGCTGCACCCGCAGGCCCTTCTGGCCGCTCTCGAGGAACTGCTTGATGGCCATCTTCTTGCCCCGGTCGACGATGTTCTGGATCATCGCGCCGGAGTTGAAGTCCTTGAAGTAGAGGACTTCCTTGTCGCCGTTGGCGTAGGTCACCTCGAGGAAGCGGTTTTCCTCGCTCTCGGTGTACATCCGCTCGACGACGCTCTGGATCATGCCCTGGATGGTGGCCCCGCGGGAGTTGCCGTGCTCCGCCAGGTCATCGGGGTGCAGGGGAAGGTCGGCGATGAGGTATTTGGAGAAGATGTCCTTGGCCGCCTCGGCGTCCGGCCGCTCGATCTTGATCTTGACGTCCAGGCGGCCGGGCCGCAGGATCGCCGGGTCGATCATGTCCTCGCGGTTGGAGGCGCCGATGACGATGACGTTCTCCAGGCCCTCGACGCCGTCGATCTCCGACAGCAGCTGGGGGACGATCGTGTTCTCGACGTCGGAGGACACGCCGGAGCCTCGGGTGCGGAAGATCGAGTCCATCTCGTCGAAGAACACGATCACCGGGGTGCCTTCCGAGGCCTTCTCGCGGGCACGCTGGAAGACCAGGCGGATGTGCCGTTCGGTCTCGCCGACGTACTTGTTGAGCAGCTCGGGGCCCTTGATGTTGAGGAAGAAGCTCTTGCCGGACTGGCCGGTCTTCTCCGCGACCTGCTTGGCCAGGGAGTTGGCGACGGCCTTGGCGATGAGCGTCTTGCCGCAGCCGGGCGGTCCGTACAGGAGCACGCCCTTGGGGGGCCGCAGCTTGTGCTCGCGGAACAGGTCGGCGTGCAGGTAGGGCAGCTCGATGGCGTCCCTGATCTGCTCGATCTGCCGCATCAGGCCGCCGATCTCCTCGTAGGAGATGTCGGGGACCTCTTCGAGCACGAGCTCTTCGACTTCGGACTTGGGTATGCGCTCGTAGACGTAGCCGGAGCGCGGCTCGAGCAGGAGCGAGTCGCCGGCCCTGATGGGCTGGCCGACCAGCGACTCGGCCAGCCGCACGACGCGCTCTTCGTCGGCGTGCGAGATGACCAGGGCCCGCTTGCCCTCGTCGAGCAGTTCTTTGAGCATCACGATCTCGCCGACCTCTTCGTAGCCGAGCGCCTCGACCACGTTGAGGGCCTCGTTGAGCATGACCTCCTGGCCACGCCGCAGCGAGTCGACGTCGACGGCAGGGCTGACGTTCACCCGGAGCTTGCGGCCTCCGGTGAACACCTCGATCGTGCCGTCTTCTCGGGCCTCGAGGAAGGTGCCGAAGCCGGATGGCGGCTGCGCCAGCCGGTCGACCTCCTCCTTGAGGGCGACGATCTGGTCCCTGGCCTCCTTGAGGGTTGCCACCAGGCGCTCGTTCTGGCCTGTCACGGCCGCGAGATTCGCCTGTGCCTCATGGAGACGCTCTTCGAGGACCCTGGCCTGACGGGGTGACTCGGCCAGTTTCCGCCTCAGCGCGGTGATCTCCTCCTGGAGGAAGGAGACCTGTGTTGAAAGATCAGCGACCTCCCGTTCGCGCTGCGCGGCTCGAGCCTCAGCATCATCGCGAGCTGCCACGCCCCGTCACCTCCTTCCCAGTCGAGGGCGACTACTTAGGACCTTACCTATCTCGGGCCCCTCCGTAACCTGGCCGGGCAGTGTTCGTCGAGTGACATTCAGTGTTCGTTGAATAATCCCTAATAGTGCGTTTAATACTCCCAGCATATGAACACGGCGATCTGTTCCCGTGTCACGCACGAACGCACCCTCGTAGCCAAATTGTCATAGTTCCTCGGTCGTCCCCTTCGGTCGGCGACGGCGCGGCGGCGGGGTCACGCCGTCGGCCATGCGGCGGGCGGTGACGAGGAACCCGGTGTGCCCGATCATCCGATGATCGGGTCGTACCGCGAGCCCTTCGACATGCCAGTCGCGAACCAGGGTCTCCCACGCATGCGGCTCGGTGAAACACCCATGATCGCGAATGACCTCGACCGTCTTGGACATCTGGGTCGTGGTGGCCACATAACAGCAGATCACGCCGCCCGGGGTGAGGGCCTTGGCGGCGGCGTCGACGCACTCCCAGGGGGCGAGCATGTCGAGGATGACGCGGTCGACGTCGATCTCGTCGATGGAGGCCACCAGGTCGCCGACGACCAGGCGCCAGTTGGCCTCCATGGACTCGCCGTAGAACTTCTCCACGTTCTTGCGCGCCACGTCGGCGAAGTCCTCGCGCCTCTCGTAGGAGGTGACGTGGCCCTCGGGGCCGACGGCGCGCAGCAGGAAGCAGGTCAGGGCGCCGGAGCCGACACCGGCCTCGACGACGCGGGCGCCGGGGAAGATGTCGGCCATGCCGACGATCATCGAGGCGTCCTTGGGGTAGATGACGGCCGCGCCGCGCGGCATGGCGAGCGTGTAGTCCTGCAGCAGGTGGCGGAAGGCGAGGTATTGGGTGCCGCCGGAGGAGCGCACGACGGAGCCTTCAGGCTGCCCGATCAGGTCGCTGTGCGGGATGGCGCCCTTGTGGGTGTGGAAGACGCCGTCCTCTTTGAGCGTGATCGTGTGGCGCTTGTTCTTGGGGTCGGTGAGCTGCACCTGATCCCCGGCTCGGAAAGGCCCATGCCTGCGGAAACCCATGGCCGCAAGGTTATAGGGCTTTCGGGTGCGTCCGGACGCGCGATATCTATGGGTGATGCTCCCGCGCGACGTGATCTCCACCGGCTCCCTCATCCTGCGGCCTCCCCTGGCGGGGGACGCCGGGACGATCGCGCGGATGTGCGCGGATCCGGTGACGGCGCGGTTCATGCCGTTACTGCCGATCCCGTACGCGCTGGAGCACGCGCGCGATCACCTGGAGGACGCGGCGGCGCGGTGGGCGGGCGGCGGGGCGGAGTTCGCGATCACGGAGAGCGACCGGGTCGTCGGCCTGGTCTGGGCCGGGCCGCCGGATCACTGGGGCGTGACGGAGCTGGGCTACCTGGTGGCGCCGTGGGCGCGGGGCAAGAACGTGGCGGGGACGGCGGCCAGGGCGGTGACGGACTGGCTGTTCGACCAGGGGGTGCGCCGGGTCGAGCTGCAGGCCGAGGTGGAGAACGTGGCGAGCCTGCGGGTGGCGTACAAGGCGGGGTTCCGGGAGGAGGGGCGGCGGCGGGACGCCGTCCGGCTGCGGGACGGGCGCTGGGTGGACTTCGTCACCTTCGGCCGGCTCCGGGGGGATGCGGTCGGCCCGCCGGAGCAGTACCTGCCGTTCTTCGACGGCGGTGAGCTGGGCGACGGCGTGGTGCGGCTGACGCCGCTGGCCGTGGAGGACGCCGGGGAGTTCCACCGGATGCTGGCCGAGCCGACCGTGGCGGCCTACTTCATGGGGACCCCTGGCACGCTGGAGGACGACGAGCGGCGGTGCCGGTACACCGGTTACTGGTGGGTGTCGGGGCAGCGGGTCGAGCTGGCGATCCGGGACGCGGAGTCGGCGGCGTTCGCCGGGCATCTGCAGCTGATGCAGGTGGTGCCGGCGCTGGGGCAGGCGATGGTCGGCTATTCGCTGCTGCCGGAGTTCCGGGGGAAGGGGTTCATGACGCGGGCGGTGGGGCTGCTGGCGGGGTGGGCGTTCGCGCGTACGCCGCTGCACCGCCTCGTGGCCGGGACCGAGGCGGGCAACACGGCCTCGCAGAGGGTGCTGGAGCGGGCCGGGTTCCGGCGGGAGGGCGTGCAGCGGGAGCTGTTCCCCAAGCGGGACGGCACGCGGGTGGACGACGTGCAGTGGGCGCTGCTGCGGCCGCCGGCGTAGGGTGCCGGTCGCAGGTGACGGCGCGGCGCCGGAGGAGCCCGGCCCGAAAATTGGTAAAAATCCCGATTTCCAGTTGAGGGCTAGTCAAGCGCCGCGTCGAGGGTGATAGTCAGGACACCCGCACTTGGGCATCGCGTGATCGGGGTGCGCGATCTCATCCCCTCCGCACAGGGCCACCGCCATGCCACACAACCGTGTCGACGTCGCCATGCGCGAACTCATCGCCCTCTTCTCCTGCCTGGAGAGCGCGGACCTGGTCGATCGGCTGGCCCGGACCGCCGCCGCCGTCGCCGGAACCACCTACGCGGGCCTCGTGCGCGTGGACGCGCTGCGGCAGGAGGCGCACTGCATGCACCTGCACGCCCCCGCCGGGGATCCGCTGCGGATGCGGCGGTGGCTGGCCGAATCGGGGGTGCTGAAGGAGTTGGCGGCCTCGTCGGCCACGGTGCTGCTGGTGCAGGGCCGGTCGGTGGGCGAGCCGGGGTTCCTGGCGACTCCTGTGCCGGCGGCGATGGTGGACCACACGTTCGTGTGGGTCGCGGGGCGGGCGTTCGGCGACGGGGACGCGCACCTGCTGAGCCGGTTCGCGACGGCCGCCGGGCGGGCGCTGGAGGCGGCGAGCGGGCTCGAGGCGGCGGTGCGCCTGTTACGGGGCGTACGGGCTTTCCGACCGGCCTAGCCACGGGTCCAGCCATGAGGCCGGACCGGATACCTGGAATTCGGCCGGCCGGCCACGCGACGACATTACTCCCGAATTGCTCCCCCTGGCCGGCCGCCCACTCTGCCCTTATGAAATATCCCTTAAAGCCCCAATATTTCATTAGAAAGCGCAATACAGCCTGTATCGGCCGCCTCCCCGAGGCTCTGGACCGCCGCCTCCGACGCGCTTCCCGTCGCCTGAAGCCCCCGGGTTTCCGGCATGCGTGCGCCCACCTCCCCCGGGGCCGGCGTCCAACGGTCGCCGCTTATCCCACCACCGCTAAAGACGTCGTGGCCGCCTTCACCGGGGCGTGGAAACGCGACCTGGACGATCACCATTTCGCGACATCGGCGCAATCTGCCTTTATGGGGACCTGGCCATTCGCCGGGCTGTGGCGAAACGGGAGGGTCAGGCGGCCTCGCGTCCGCATTGGAGGTCACCAGAGCACGATGTGACCGCCCAGCGGGACCTTGCCAGAACCGCGACCCCGACCCATACGACACGAGCCACCCCGGCAGGACTTACCGGAGCCACGACCCTGGCCCGCACGACACGAGCCACTCGGGCGGGAGATCCCGGAGTGGCCACCGAACGTGAGCCGCCTCTTCCGAGGGCTTGGGGTAGCGTGGCGGCTCGTGAGGGTTCTCGTCGTCGGTGGGAGCGGGTTTCTCGGCGGCGAGCTCGTACGCCATTGCTCGGCGGCGGGTCACGAGGTGGGCGCGACCTACCTGACCAAACCCGGCGGGAGTTCCGGGGTGGAGTGGCTGGCTCTGGACGTGCGGTCGCGGGCGGCCGTGGCGGAGGTCTTCGAGGGGTTCCGGCCGGAGGTGACGGTGAACGCCGCCTACCGTCAGGCGGACTGGGCGAGCACGGCGGACGGGGCGGCGTACGTCGCCCTGGGGGTGTCGCGGGTGGGCGGGCGGCTGGTGCACGTGTCGAGCGACGCCGTCTTCTCGGGTGCCGTGGCCTCCTATGACGAGAGGTCGGTGCCCGATCCGATCACCCCGTACGGGGCCGCCAAGGCGGCGGCGGAGACGGCCGTGCGGGCCGTGGTGCCGGACGCCGTGGTCGCCAGGACGTCGCTGATCGTCGGCAACGGCGAGTCCGTGCACGAGTCGTTCGTGCACGCGCTGGCCACCGGGCGACGGGACGGGGTGCTGTTCACCGACGACGTACGGTGCCCGGTACACGTCGCCGACCTGGCGGCGGCGCTGCTGGAGGCGGCGGTGCGCGGCCTCTCCGGCATCCTGCACGTGGCAGGGGCCGACGCACTGAGCCGCTACGACCTGGGCACCCTCATCGCCCGCCGCGACGGCCTCGACGCCTCCCGACTCCCCACCGGCCGCCGAGCCGACACCGACCTCCCTGGCCCCCTGGACGTGCGCCTGAACTGTACGGCCACCCAGCAACGCCTGCAGACCCGCCTGCGCGGCGCCCGCGAGTTCCTGACCCCACCCGACCCGTAACCCTGCCACCCAAGCCCGTGACCCCTGCCACCCCAGCTTGTGACCTCCGCCACCCCGGCCGCCGAGCCGACACTGGCCTGCCTGGGCCGCTGGACGTGCCGCTGGACCGCGCGGCCACCCGGTAACGCCTGCGCACCCGCCCGCGCGGCGCCCGCGAGTTCCTGACCCCACCCGACCCGTAACCCCGCCACCGTGGCCCGTGACCCTGCCACCGGCCCGTGACCTCTGCCACCCGGCCCGTGACCCCTGCCACCCCGGCCGCCGAGCCGACACCGACCTGCCTGGGCCGCTGGACCGCGCGGCCACCCGGCAACGCCTGCGCACCCGCCCGCGCGGCTCCCACGAGTTTCTGGCCCCGCCCTGCCCGTAACCCTGCCACCCCAGCGCGTGACCCTGCCACTGGCCCGTGACCCCTGCTACCCCGGCCGCCAGGCCCACACCGACCTGCCTGGGCCGCTGGACGTGCCGCTGGACCGCGCGGCCACCCGGCAACGCCTGCGCACCCGCCCGCGCGGCCCCCGCGAGTTCCTAGCCCTGGCCCTGCCCGTGACCCTTCCGCCCCGGCCCGTGATCCGGCCGCCCCGGCCACCCAGTGAGGCGGGGGCTCACGTGACCCAGACGGCTGGCAAGGCGCAGACCCCGCGCCACCCGATCTGGTCCCTGCCGACGCAGTGGGACACCCCGCCACCTGATCCCGTCCGGCCCCGCCGTGGAATCGCCTCTGCCGCCTGATCGCGTTCCAGGCGCGGCCATGGGAACGCCCGCGCCCCTCACCGGGACACGGGCGTTCGCCGGAAGCCGGAAGCCGGAGACCGGAGGCCGGGAATCCGAAAGGGGCGGTTATCCCCGGTGTGCCTCGAAGCGGAGGGTGCGGGAGACGCCGACGCGGACCGTGGTGCCCGGGGCGATGGTGACGGGCTCGTTGGGCGGGATGTCGTAGAAGTTGGGGTCGCCGGGCGGCTGGATCTGGGTGCCGTTGACCGACCCCAGATCGACCAGGTTGACGTCCCAGCCGTCCAGCGCCACCCGCAGGTGCCGGCGTGACACCGAGCCGTCCGGACTGGTCACCTTGGCGGGCCTGGCGCTGCCGCCGGCCACCTCGGGTGCCCGCTCGGGGTCGCGCCCCAGCAGGTAGTCGCTCTCCAGGGGCAGCGCCGTCCCGTCGTCCAGGATGAGGACGCCGAGCGAGGGGCGCGGGCCCTTGTAGGGGACGAGGGTGCGGTGCACCAGGGCGATGCCGCAGACGGCGCAGTAGGGCGAGCGGGGGTCGTTGAAGTGGTCGTTCTTGCAGTCGACGCCGTAGACCAGCGGGCGGTCACCGTGCTCGGCCGGCTGCTGGTCCTGCGGCTGGCCGGAGTGGTCGAAGTGGTCGGGCGGCCCGAGCACGGGCGGCGCGGCGTGGTCGTAGGGGTCCGGCGGGCCCATGTGCTGCTGGGCCTGCTGGTCGGCGACGCCGTTGTTGGAGGGCTGCTCGTCGTAGGAGGGGAACTGCTGCGGCTCGGGAAGGGGCGGCGGCTGCTCCTGCGAGCCCAGATAGGGCGGCGGCTCGGGCGAGCCCAGGTAGGGGGACTGCTCCGGGGGCTGGTAGGAGGGCTCCTGCGGGGGGAGGTAGGGCGCCTGCTGCTCCGGGGGCGTGTGGTACTGCTGCTGCTCCGGCGGGGTGGAGTAGAGGGGCGGCTGCTCCACGGGGGCGGGCTGCGGGCCGGAGGGCTGGCCCTGCGGGGCGTGCGGCTGGTCGATCAGCGGGTAGGGCGGCCGCTCCACGGGGGCGGGCGGCGGCTGCATCAGGTCCGGCTCGATGTGGTAGGCCGTGTTCGGCATCTCGCTGGTCAGGTGCCTAGACGGGGCGGAAGCGGGGGCGGCGGGGCGGTCGGTGAGGTCGCCGACGAGGCCGCCGCCGTGCACCACACCGCTTTCGAGGCGGACCGCGGGGTGCGGGTGGCCGGCGCCGGGCAGGCTGAGCTCGACGCGCTCCACGGGGCCGGAGACGAGCCGGTCGGCCCAGGTCAGGGAGTCGCTGCCGGCCAGCCGGGTCTCGCCGGAGGGGGTGCCGATGGTGGCCGCGGCCGAGCCGCTGACCAGGACGGCCACGCCGCTGCCGACGGGGCCGGCGACCGCGCAGGTGGCCGGGTCGCCCGCCATGTTGGCCGCGAGGACCTGCGCCGCGCGGCGGGCCAGCGCCCGCCCGTCGCCGCCGGAGGCCGCCGTCTCGCGCAGCGCGTTGAGCAGGTCGTCGGCCGCGGCCTCGTTGGCGTCGCACACCAGCAGCAGGCCGCCCTCGTAGGCGACGAGCCCGTTTCCAGGAAGCGGACGCACCACTCCGAAGCCTTGGTCGGTCATGCGTCCTCCCTCAAGACGACCGTGCTGCGCTCATTGGTGCCTTCGCTGCGCTCGGTCACTCAACTCTCCTCCCCGGAAGCCGGCGATATGACGGCACCCCGCACTGCCGTGCCGGCCACCAGCCATACGTACCCAGACGACGAGGCGCTGTCGCGGCCTCCTCGTCTCGATTCGGTGAACCGGTGGACCGCCACAAGCCCCTTAACTGTGCAAGTCTGGCCAAACAGCACACTATCGGCCAGTCGTCGCATCGCAGAAATCGCCGGAACCTGCCCCGGCCGCCCGAAACTGCTGCACACGACCCTATCCGGGGGCCGCCGCATAAACGAGTGGGACAAATCAGACGCCGGTGAAGACTCTGTTGACGTCGGCCGTGGCCAGCACGCCGAAGATCTCGCCGCCGTGCTCCACGAGCAGGTATTCGCTGCCCGGGGCCTCGCGCATCGCGTCGATGAGGGGCTCTCCCACCAGGTCGGCCCGCAGCACCATGGAGGGCTCCAGGGACTTGGCGAGGGAGCCGACGTTCACCCAGGGGCGGCGGTGCTCGGGGGTGGCCTGGACGGCGGCCTCGTTCACGATCGCCACCGGCCGGCCCTCGTGGTCGACGACGACGAGGGCGCCCGCCCGCTGCTCGGTGGCCTGCCGCAGCGCCTCGGCCAGCGGCGTCTCGGCGGGGACCGGGATGGCCCTGCGGGCCAGGCTGCGGGCGCTGACCTGCGGGATCCTGGCGCGGATCTTGGCCACGCGCAGCGCCTGGCTGGCCCCGAGCCAGATGAACGAGGCCAGCACCAGCGGCCACACCAGGTCGAACGGGTCGGCGTCGCTCCCGCCCGTCAGCATGCTCGCCACCGGGAACACCACCAGCAGCACGGCCAGCACCCGCCCGCCCCAGGCGGCCACGACGGTGCCGGAGCCAGGGTTGTTGGTCAGCTTCCACACGCCCGCGCGCAGCATCCTGCCGCCGTCGAGCGGCAGTCCCGGCAGCAGGTTGAACACGGCGACGATGAGGTTGGCGACCCAGAGCTGCCAGACCAGCACCTCCACGATGCCGCCATTGTTGATCACGTAGACGTCGGCGGCCAGGCCGATCCCGGCCAGTCCCAGCGACAGCGCCGGCCCCGCGGCGGCGACCAGGAACTCCTTGCCGGGCGTGGGCGGCTCCTTCTCGATCTCCGACACCCCGCCGAGCAGGTAGAGGGTGATCCTGCGCACCGGCAGGCCGAACCCCTTGGCCAGCACGCTGTGTGCCAGCTCGTGCAGCAGCACCGACACGTACAGGAGCACCGCGAAGACGAACGCCACGGCGTAGGCCGCCAGGCTGTCGAGCTGGGGCAGCATCTGGCGCATCTGCGGCCCGAACATGATCGTGATGAAGGCTGCGACGATGAACCAGGTCCATGAGACGTATACCGGAATGCCGAACGGCTTTCCCATCTTCAGACCCGAGAACTCCTGACGCGGGCTCTGCTCGCTCACCGCACTCCTCGAACGTCCATTACGTGCTGTTGCTGCCTTGATGCTACGCGCCCGATCACGTGGATCCTCGTCCCGCCAGCGTTATTCTGTCGGGGTCTTGACTTAGAGTGCGGTGCATGACCTTGACCGAGCCGGTGATCATCGGAGCCATCTCCCCCTCCCGGGCGGGCGATTTCATGACCTGTCCGCTGCTCTACCGGTTCCGGGTGATCGATCAGCTCCCCGAGAAACCCTCGCAGGCCGCGGTGCGCGGCACGGTGGTGCACGCGGTCCTGGAGCGGCTCTATGACCTGCCGGCGCCGCGGCGTTCGGTGGCGGCGGCGCTGGAGCTCCTGGAGCCGCAGTGGGAGCGCCTGCTGGCCGAGGACGAGCAATATGCGCAGATGTTCGACGACGAGGCCGATCAGGCGGAGTGGCTGGCGCAGGCGCGGGGCATGCTGGAGCGCTATTTCACGCTGGAGGACCCGACGCGGCTGGAGCCGGCCGAGCGGGAGCTCTACGTGGAGGCGGTGCTGGAGGGCGGGCTGATGTTGCGGGGCTACGTCGACCGGCTCGACGTGGCGCCGACCGGCGAGGTCCGGGTGGTCGACTACAAGACGGGCACCGCGCCGGGTCCGGACTTCGAGGCCAAGGCGCTGTTCCAGATGAAGTTCTACGCGCTGGTGCTGTGGCGGTTGCGCGGGCAGGTGCCGCGGCTGCTGCAGCTGGTCTATCTGGGTGGTCAGGGCGAGGTGCTGCGCTACGCGCCCGACGAGGCCGACCTGCTGGCCACCGAGCGCAAGGTGACGGCGTTGTGGGCGGCGATCGAGCGGTCGCTGGAGACGGGCGAGTGGCGGGCGCGGCGGAGCCGGTTGTGCGACTGGTGCGATCATCAGGCGCTGTGCCCGGAGTTCGGCGGCACCCCGCCGCCGGTGCCCGACCGCCAGCCGGGCGACACGCTACGCGGCAACCGCCGCTCCGCGACCGACGAGCTCTGACCGGCCTCCCCAGCCGGCCTCCGCCGGGCCATCCCGCTCGGGACGGCTCACCGTTCCAGGCGGCTCGCCCTCCCAGGGCAGGCCACCGCTCGGAGCGGTTCACCGTCTCAGGAGGGGCCACGGCCTCAGGGCGGGCCACCGTCTCAGGGCGGGCCACCGTCTCAGGGCGGGCCACCGTCTCAGGGCGGGCCACGGTCTTAGGGCGGGCCACGGTCTTAGGGCGGGCCACCGCTTCGGGGGGCCGCGGAGGGCGGGCGGGACGCTACTCTCGGCAACCCCTGTAACCGGTCGGCAATCCTCCCGAAGTAGGAGGTTTCGGGCTCGCGGCTGAGCCTACAGTGAAGCGGTGCGCATAGACCGGACCAGGTTCCACGACACGGTGCTCGCCGGGGTGGTGGCCGCGGCGTCGGTCGCGCTGTTCATACTGTACGGCCCCGACCACCTCCAGGCCGAGGGACTGCCCGTCGAGGGCGTGCGCGACTCCGACGCGTTCGGCGCCGCACTGGTGGTCCTGGCATGCCTGCCGGTGGCGCTGCGCAGGCGGTGGCCGCTGACGGCGCTGTGCCTGGGCGCGGTGCCGGAGGCGCTGCTGGGCGTGCTCGGCTACGGCACCGGCAGCTCCAGCCTGGCCGGCCTGGTGCTGCTGTATTCGGTGGCCGCCCACCGCGGCCTGGCGGTGGCGCTGGGCGGGCTCACGGTGTCGCTGATGACCTACACGGTGGGCGCCACGGCCGGCCCGGCCCGGACGACCAGCTGGAGCGAGCACGTCGTGGTGGCCATGGTGCTGCTGGCGGCGTGGGGCGCGGGCCGGAGCCTGCGGTTGCGCCGGGCGTACCTGGAGGAGTTGCGCGACCGGGCGGACCGGCTGGAGCGGGCACACGCGGCCGACACGCGGGCGGCGCGGGCCGAGGAGCGGTCGAGGATCGCCCGCGAGCTGCACGACGTGGTCGCCCACCACGTCAGCGTGATGACGGTGCAGGCGGCGGCGGCCCGCCGGGTGCTGGCCTCCGATCCGGACCTGGCGCGGGAGGCGCTGTCGGCGATCGAGCACACGGGCCGGCTGGCGATGACGGAGATGCGCAACATCGTGGGCGTGCTGCGTACCGACGCCCGCGCGGAACTGGGGCCGCAGCCGGGCATGCAGGACCTGCCGCTGCTGGTGGAGCAGATGCGGGAGGCGGGGCTGCCCACCCGGCTGCTGGTGGAGGGCGAGCCGCGGCCGGTGCCCGCCGGGGTGGACCTGGCCGTCTACCGGCTGGTCCAGGAGGGGCTGACGAACAGCCTGCGGCACGCGGGCTCGGGAGCGGAGGCGGTGGTGACGGTCCGTCACGAGCCGGGCGAGCTGGATGTGGAGGTGGCGGACGACGGGGTGGGCGCGGCGGGGCTGCCCACCCGGACAGGGCATGGTTTGGTGGGGATTCGCGAACGGGTCGCCCTCTATGGTGGAATCCTGAGCATCGGTCCGCTGCCGGGGGGCGGCTTCGGGGTGCGGGCGAGGTTCCCGTTGAAGGACGGCCAATGACGATCAGAGTGCTGCTGGTGGACGACCAGCCGCTGCTGCGCACGGGATTTCGCCTGATCCTGGAGGCCGAGCCCGACATCACGGTGGTGGGTCAGGCCGGCGACGGCAAGGCCGCTCAGGAGCAGACGCGGGCGCTGCTGCCGGACGTGGTGCTGATGGACATCCGGATGCCCGGGGTCGACGGCATCGAGGCGACGCGCAGGATAGTGCGGGAGGCGGCGCCGTCGGCGCACGTGCCGAAGGTGCTGGTGCTGACGACGTTCGACCTGGACGAGTACATCGTGGAGGCGCTGCGCTCGGGCGCGTCCGGGTTCCTGCTGAAGGACGTGCCGCCGGACGAGCTGGTGCAGGCGATCCGGGTGGTGGCGGCCGGCGACGCGATCGTGGCGCCGAGCGTGACGCGGCGGCTGCTGGACCGGTTCGCGACCCGGCTGCCGTCGGCCTACGAGCAGGCGGCCCCGGCCCGGCTCGACCGGCTGACCGAGCGGGAGCTGGAGGTGCTGCGGCTGATCGCCAAGGGCATGTCCAACGCCGAGATCGCGGCCAAGCTCGTGGTGAGCGAGACCACGGTCAAGACGCATGTCGGCAACGTGCTGACCAAGCTGGGGTTGCGCGACCGCGTGCAGGCCGTGGTGCTCGCTTACGAGACGGGGCTGATCACGCCCGGCGCTCTGTCCTGACCGGCCGCCTCACTCGGCTTCCGGGGCGGCCGCGGCGACGGCGGGCTCCGGGGCGTTCTCGGGGAAGTGGCAGGCGACGCGGTGGCCGCTCGCCAGCTGCTCCAGCGGCGGTTCGACGGTCTTGCAGATCTCCTGCGCCTTCCAGCAGCGGGTGTGGAAGCGGCAGGCGGGCGGCGGGTTGAGCGGGCTGGGCACGTCACCGGCCAGCCGGATGCGGTCGCGGTCCCTGCGGGTCTTCGGGTCGGGCACGGGCACGGCCGACAGCAGGGCGTTCGTGTACGGGTGCATGGGCGAGCTGTAGAGCCGCTTGCGGTCGGCGATCTCCACGATCTTGCCCAGGTACATGACGGCGACCCGGTCGCTGATGTGCCGCACGACGGACAGGTCGTGGGCGATCACGACGTAGGTCAGGTCCAGCTCGGTCTGCAGGTCTTCGAGCAGGTTGACGACCTGGGCCTGGATGGACACGTCGAGCGCCGAGACCGGCTCGTCGGCGATGATCAGCTTGGGTTTGAGGGCGAGGGTGCGGGCGATGCCTATGCGCTGCCGCTGACCGCCGGAGAACTCGTGCGGGTAGCGGTTGTAGTGCTCGGGGCTGAGCCCGACCATGGCGAGGATGTCCTGGACGGCCTTCTTGATGCCGTTCTCGGTCTGCACGCCCTGGATGCGGAACGGGGCGCCGACGATGGCGCCGACGGTGTGGCGGGGGTTGAGCGACGAGTACGGGTCCTGGAAGATCATCTGCATGTCGCGGCGGAGCGGGCGGAGCCTGCCCTGGCTCATGTGCGTGATGTCCTGGCCCTCGAAGACGACCTTGCCGCCGGTGGGTTCGAGCAGCCGGGTGACCAGCCGTCCCGTGGTGGACTTGCCGCAGCCGGACTCGCCCACCAGCCCCAGCGTCTCGCCCTTGAACACCTCGAAGCTGATTCCGTCGACCGCTTTGACGGCGCCGACCTGCCTTTTGAGCAGGCCCTTGGTCACGGGGAAGTGCTTCTCCATGTTCTCCACGGAAAGAAGCAGCTCGTTGTCGCTCACTGGGTCTCCAGCACTGGCTTGATCTCGGTCTCCCACAGGTTCCGCCGCTCGTCCCTGCTCATGTGGCAGCGCACCAGGTGGCCTCCCTCGGTCTCCGCCAGGGCGGGCACCTCGGTCCTGGCCTTGTCACCGGTCCGCTCGGCGTACGGGCAGCGCGGATGGAAGGCGCAGCCCGGCGGCACGTTGATCAGCGACGGCGGGGAGCCCTTGATCGGCAGCAGCCGTTCGGTGGGCTCGCGGTCGAGGCGGGGCATGGAGCCCAGCAGGCCCCAGGTGTAGGGGTGCTCGGGCCGGTAGAAGATGTCGTCGGCGGTGCCGAACTCGACGCACTTGCCGCCGTACATGACGAGGATGTCGTCGGACAGCTCGGCCACCACGCCCAGGTCGTGGGTGATGATGATCAGCGCCGAGTTGAACTCCCGCTGCAGGTCGCGCATCAGGTCGAGGATCTGGGCCTGCACGGTCACGTCGAGCGCGGTGGTCGGCTCGTCGGCGATGAGCAGCTCGGGGTCGCAGGACAGCGCCATCGCGATCATGGCGCGCTGCCGCATGCCGCCGGAGAACTCGTGCGGGTAGCTGTCGACGCGGCTGCCGGGCTCGGGGATGCCGACGCGGCCGAGCATGTCGACGGCGTGCTTGCGGGCGACCTGCTTGGAGACGTCGTGGTGGATCCGGTACGCCTCGATGATCTGGTGGCCGACGGTGTAGTACGGGTGCATCGAGGACAGCGGATCCTGGAAGATCATCGCCATCTTCTTGCCGCGCAGCCCGCGTACGTGCTCGGCGCTGGCGCCGACGAGTTCCTCACCGTCGAGCCAGATCTCGCCGGAGATCTTGGCGCGGCCGCCCTTGTGCAGGCCGAGCACGCCGAGGCTGGTCACGCTCTTGCCGGAGCCGGACTCGCCCACGATGCCCAGGGTCTTGCCGCGTTCGACGCCGAACGACAGCCCGTCGACGGACTTGACCAGGCCGTCGTCGGTGGGGAAATGGATTTTCAGGTCCTTGACGTCAAGGAAGCTCACGACAGCCTCACCCTCGGGTCGACCACGGCGTAGAGGAGGTCGACGACCAGACTCGCCACCACCACGAAGGTCGCGGCGATCAGCACCACACCCATGACCTGCGGCAGGTCCTGGTTTCTGATGGCCAGAATGGCGAACTGGCCCAGCCCGGGCAGAGTATAGGTGGTCTCGGTGAGGAC
>NZ_FNDJ01000054.1 GCF_900099965.1 Nonomuraea jiangxiensis
CAGGGCCGATGCGTTCTCGGCTGATGGGACGCTCGCGGCGCGTTGAGGCCGGGCGGTTGAGGGGGCACCCCGGGGTATAGATGGCAAACGCGACCCCTGATGATCGTTGGGTGTCTACGCCAGTCGATCAAGAACAGGGGCCGCGTTCGCGTGCCATCATCCCCGATCGACGTGCTCGCCCGCCACCTGGAGCACGTCACCATCGCCGACCCACCGGGCGACCTGCCCGATCTGCCGACCCTGGCCCAGGTCCTGGACGCCATCCCCGACCCGCGCAGCCGTCGCGGACGCCGCTACCGGCTCGGCCCACTGCTGGCGTTATCCCTGCTGGCCGTCCTCAGCGGAGCGACCTCCCTCGTCAAGATCACCCGGTTCATCGCCGGGTATGACCCCGCGCTACGCCAACGAGCCGGTCTGCCCGGCACCGTACGGCTGGCCGCCAGCACCCTGGGTCGCCTGCTCGCCCGCCTGGACGGCGACGACTTCGACACCGCCACCTGCGCCTACCTGGCCATGCTCGCCGCCGACGCATCACCCACCACCAGCCCGCCCTCAGCCCGGACTCCGCTCACCGGCCTGGCCGTGGACGGCAAGACCCTGCGCGGCAGCCGCACTGCCGGCGGCACCACGGTCCATCTGCTGGCGGCCACTCGCCATGACACCCAGACCGTCGTGGCCCAACGCCAGATCGACGCCAAGAGCAACGAGATTCCCGCCTTCACGCCCCTGCTGTCCGGGCTGGACCTCACCCACATGGTGATCACCGCCGACGCCCTGCACACCCAGCACGAACACGCCCGCCACATCATCGCCGCCGGCGGCCACTACCTGTTCATCGTCAAGGGCAACCAGCCCACCCTGCACCGCCGGCTCAAGGCCCTGCCCTGGCGGGAAGCCGTGTTGAACGACCGTACCGACGAGCAAGGCCATGGCCGCCGCGAGATCCGTCGCATGAAGATCTGCACCGTCCGCCCCAACCTGCCCTTCCCCCACGCCGCCCAGGCCATCCAGGTCAAACGCCGCCGCACCGACCACCGAACCGGCAAGACCACCATCGTGACGATCTACGCCATCACCAGCCTCCCACCCGGACGAGTCACCCACCCCCAGCTCGCCGCGCTGATCCGCGGGCACTGGAGCGTCGAGGTCCTGCACCACACCCGTGACGTCACCTACCGCGAAGACGCCTCCCGCGTCCGCACCGGCACTGCACCCCGGATCATGGCCAGCCTCCGCAACCTGGCCATCGGCC
This sequence comes from Nonomuraea jiangxiensis, assembly GCF_900099965.1. Taxonomy (GTDB): domain Bacteria; phylum Actinomycetota; class Actinomycetes; order Streptosporangiales; family Streptosporangiaceae; genus Nonomuraea; species Nonomuraea jiangxiensis. Next base: position 1,253 of record NZ_FNDJ01000054.1, read on the forward strand.
TGGCCCGCCTGATCGGCTGGACCAACATCGCCGCCGCCACCGACCACTACCGCAGCCACCCCGCCGACGGCCTTCAACTACTCGGTCTTACGACATGAGAACGCTTCGGCCCTGGTCACGTGGCCCTGCTCGCTTAGCTGGAAGGTACGCAGTGCCGTATCGGCGGTACGGCGCGCCGTATCGGCGTTGCGGGCGGTGTAGTAGACCGCGACCAAAGCTATGACGCCGGTCGCGATCGCCAGCAGTCGGCCGCGTACAGCATCCGTGGCCGCGGCGAGATCCTTCGCGTTGAGTTGGTCCGCTCGGACGCCGTCGAGGTGCACCAGTACCCAGCCGGCTCCTGGCCCGAGCATCCACCCCAGGGCGGCGACCACCAGGACCCCAGCGAGGGCGTATGCAATTCGCGGCCGCGGTAAGCCCTCTGCTGGTTTCCACGCCCAGCCCCACGCCCGAGACCACTTCTGCCGGGCCTGCTCCGTTCGCTTGCCCATGCTCCCCACGATGCGTAGACACGCCGTGGCTGTCTTCCCCATCGCGGAGATCGAGCGCAAATCGTCGCCAATTCGGCAGCTCTGTTGTAGTGGTTGATGTTGAGGGTGAAGGCGCGAGCCGTCCCCGTCCGGCTCGCGCCCCGGGCGGCCACTGCCCCTGCTGCACCGGCCGCTCGGCCACGGCGACCTTGAAGCTGCTGCCGGGCCGGAACTTCACGACCCACTTCGTCGGCACAGCGATACGCCCACCGGTCGACGGGTTGCGCCTGTCACGTCCTGCCTGCAGCACGGGCTCGAACTTGCCCAGCTCGGCCACCTGGACGGTATTCCCGGCCTCGACCTTCTCACGGATGTAGCTGAACACGCCGGTCACGTACGGTTCTGCGTGGGCCCGGGTGGGTGCGTCGAGCCTTTCGGCGAGAGCGTCGATGATGTTGCCTTGCGCTTGATGTCCATGGTTCTCCCTAGATCGATAGTTGTTGTGGGCAGCGTATAGTGACAGTGATACCGCTGGCGCTATGAGTTAAGCATTTCCGCGGCGATGGCCTGCACGAAAGCCACAGAACTGTCCCGCCAGGAATGACCGAAGCCCCGGTCGTCACCCAACCCCGGCTACGACTGGCGCGGGCGCCGAGGCTGCCGCGAACGCGAGTGAGACGCTCAGAGCGGGCCGAGCAGGTGCTGATCGGGTGGCCGCGATCCGTGGGCGTCACCCTTGCGGCGCCGATACCGTTCGGCGCCGTCCGACACCAGGTCCACCAGCACGGTGACATCGGGGATCGTCCTGACCTGCCGGGAGATCGCCGGTCGGCCGGCGCCCGTCCAAATGCGTAAGCGCACTCGTCCGCGTTCCACTCCGGTGATGTCCGACCAGCTCGCGAACCGGTCACCATCGCGTACGCCCTCAGTGGTGACGGTTATCGGGCCGAAGGTTGAGGCACCGGTCGCGGTGATCTCCGCGCTTCTGCGTGGATGGCTGGTCGCGACCATCTGCTCTTCGACGGACGCGATGAGTTGGTCACCTCCGGCGTAGGGCGGTCTCGCAAGGTTGAGCTTCGTGCCGTCCTTCAGTACCAGGACACACCTCCCCAAGTCGTCAGGAGGGCTTTGGTAGAGCCGGGTGGTCCACACTCGTATGTGAGCAACGTCCTCCCAGGTGAAAAGGGTCCTCACGGTGCTCTTCCCCGTTGTGGTGAGCAACCCGTCGGAGCACAGGTACAGTTTCCTGCGGGCCTGCAGCCAGGTGGGCAGGGAGATGAGCAACGCCAGCCCGGAGGCCACGGCACCTATGATCTTCCCCAGGTCGTCACCGATGAGCAGGCCCGCCAGCCCAAGACAGGCAAGGGTGACGACGAAGCTCATCTCTATCGCCACTGACGGGCGATAGCGGTCCACGACCTTGCCCAGGCCGGCATCGGCGGCGATCTGGTCAATCTCAGGCGGGTAGCTTTGCACCGGCGCTCACCTCCCACCCCCATTTGGCCACAAATCCGGCGACGTCGGCCCTTGGTCAGCCACAAGTGACTTAATAGCCAGTCGTTTCACCCAACCGAATCCGCCTTTGCGGCCGACGTCGCCGTTCAGAAAGCCCGGTATCGCACCGCTTGAACTCCCACCTTTGTCATGAGCTGTGCCGACGACATGCTCGCAAGGACCAAGGGCCGGGCGCCTCGTTGACCAGGCGCGGACGATCGCCGGTGTGGTCGATCCGGCGGCTGGCGGCTCTCGCCGACGCGGCTTGCAACCTAGAATCGGCGGTTCACTCGCTGCCTACTTGGGCCAGCGTGTGACGGGGATGAGGACGGTGTAGTTGCGCTCGTTGCGCAGGCCGGGCACCGCGTGGACGAGGCCCTCGCGCCCCATCCTTGGACAGCTCATCCACCTGCGTCACGGCCGCGCCTCCCTGATCATCGCGGCGGCCTTCGCATGCGCCTCCTTCCACATCAGGTGTTCGCGCTCGACGAGCGCGCTGGTCAGCCTGTGCCAGGCCATTGCAGCGGTGTCGGCGAACGAGGTTGCCGAGCTTCCGCCGAGCGGCGCGGCGAGCGAGTAGAGTCACGTCTCCTGCTCCGCGCGGGTGGCGAGGTGGCCAAAGAAGGAGTGTCAGCACACGGTGATCGAGCGCCCGCACGGCTCGCAGATCGTGCTGTCGAGTAGACTCATGATCTTTCTCCTTGGAACAGGACCTCCTGCCGGACGGATGCGTCGGGCTTGCCCGAGACGAGCCGCGCCCCGCGTCCGGGCCCATCCGTCACCAGCAGGTAGGAGGAATCGGTGATGTCGGCGATCGGCGCATCGAGGTCGAAGAGCCCCTCGTGGGACTGATCGACGGCCCGCCGCCAGGCGAGGACGTCGGGCAGGTTCTTGTCGGGCGGTTGCCGTACCCGTCGTAGCGGAGGCTGAGGACCTCGGGGTCCTCACCCAGAGCGCGAAGGAACTCCTGCTGGCCGGGAGCGCGCCGCATGCCGCCCGGCACGCTCGCGAGGACGAGCGCCTTGGACGGAACTTCCTGAAGTGCGTCGGCCGTGGTGACGGCGGTCATCCGGCGCCCAGTAGGAGGCCGTCATGGATGTTCGAATGCGGTCCCGCTGGCGCTTCACGAGGGTCGCGAGGCATTCGCGCGTCGGCACCCCCGCATGGCTCGATCTTGACCAGCGGTTCCGACCGCTGACCAGGCGAACATCGCAGGAACGGGCGGGCCTCCAGTCTTACGGAGTCCCGCCCGTTCTCGTTGTAGCTCGCGGGTTGTGGGCCAGTTGTGGGCCACACCGGAGTTTCCCTCCAAGCCTCGAACGGCCGGAGTCCCATGTAACCGGTGCGTCCTCAGATGCGATTGAGGTTGGACGCGGGCCAGCAGATCCGCCGTATCGTCCGGGTGCTGATCGCAATGATCACTTGCCGCCACCACGGTTAGCGTGAGAGCGCCTGACCCAGTGTCTGCACCGGCCGGCCGGTGCAGGGCCGTCCCGGGCGGTGTCTGTCCGTGAAGGTCCACTTGCGCGTCACGAGGTGACGATGCCAGCGCAAGATCGCCGCCGGGGTGACCGGGAACGCCTCCGCCCACCGGCGGCGGTGGACAAGCGGCGACAACGCGCTGAGCCAGAGCCGGTCGGCGTGACCCCACCGCGGTCGGCCATTGAGCTGCCGGCGGAGCACCTGATTCTCGTGACGGAGCACGAAACCGAGTTTCCGAGCGGGACAGCGCGAGTGCGCCGATGTCCCCGCCGTGGATTCTCTCGGGTCAGCCGGACGATCAGCTCTCGGACACATTCGCTCACTCGCGAACATTCTACGTTCACCATCTGTTAGACATCCTACGTTGGACGTAGGATGTCCCCTCATAACCTTCACCTGTTAGGAAGGGCGAGGACATGCACGATGGCTACCCCCAGGAGGGCCGTACCGGGCGCTCCTGGCGCAGCCGGGCGGGCGCCGTAATGGTGCTCGCCGGCTTACTCGTCAGCGCGTTCAGCGCGCCGGCGACCGCGGCGCCGGCGGAGACCTTCGAGGCCGGCACAACGGGCGAGACCGCACCGTTCGTGGACGAGCAGGTGCTCTACAAGCAGGGCGACTTCGGATACGGCTGCTTCCGGATCCCCGCCGTGGTGCGGGCCACGAACGGCATGCTCCTGGCGTTCGCCGAGGGGCGGGTGAAGGACTGCGGCGACGACGAGGACATCGACCTCGTGCTGCGCCGTTCGGCCGACAGCGGGCGGACCTGGGGACCGCTGCAGGTGATCTCGGAGGGCAACGGCACGACCAACGGCAACCCGGTGCCGATCGTTGACGAGCGTACCGGGCGGGTCGTGCTGGTGAGCACCCACAACGGTGCGGAGCCGTGCCCGAACGGCTGTGACCGCGACCCCTGGGTGCAGTTCAGTGACGACCACGGGGAGACCTGGTCGGCCGCCAGGGAGATGACCGAGGGCAAGCGTCCGGAGTGGAACTTCTGGTACGCCACCGGCCCGATGCACGGCATCCAGCTCAAACTCGGCCCGCACGCCGGCCGACTGGTCGTCGGGGCGAGCTTCGAAAGCTGGGACCGGGTCGGCAAGCACGTCTACGGCACGCACCTGCTCTACAGCGATGACAGCGGCGTGACCTGGAACATCGGCGCCGAGACGTTCCGCGACGACGGCACGGTCATCGCCCAGGAAGTCACCGTCGTCGAGCTCACCGACGGGCGGATCTACGCCTCGGCCCGCGAGCGCGGCACCGACGAGGGCAGCCGGGCGTACGCGACCAGCAGCGACAGCGGCGAGACGTGGGACGCGCCGTTCCGCACCATGCCGGCGCTGGCGACGACGGACGTCCAGGCATCGCTGGTGCGGTTCAGCCAAGAGCGCATCCTCTTCTCCTCGCCGATGCACCCGGGCGCCCGGGAAGCGATGGGGATCCGGTCGTCCTACGACGAGGGACGCAGCTTCGAGACATGGGACGAGGGCAAGGTCTTCTACTGGGGGCCGTCGGCGTACTCGGACATGGTGCGCCTGGACGGCGACGAGGCGGCCTTGATGTACGAGGCCGGCAACATCACGCCGTACGAGCAGATCCGGTTCGCGCGGTTCAACGAGGCGTACCTGGAGACGCCGAACGGCACCCCGCCTGGCATCCCCGGACCCCCGGCGCCCGGCCCGACGACGCCGGACCAATCGCCGTACCGCAACCAGGCGTATGTCCGCGGTGGTGCGCAGACCACCGCCGGGCGGTTCGGCGACGGGCTGGCACTGGACCGGGTGGACGACCGGGTGGAGGTGCCGTTCAACGACTCCATCGACCTCGGCGCGAAGGACTTCACGCTGACCTCCTGGTTCCGGTACTCGGAGCAGACAGGCGCGCACACGATCCTCTGGTTCCACCGGGTGAACAAGGGCACCAACCCGCCGGCGCTGTTCCTGCGGGCCGAACCGGCCAGTAACCGCATCCGGGCGATCCTCGCCGTCGACCGGTTCAACGTGACCGTACAGTCGCCGAGCGCGTACAACGACGGGCAGTGGCACTTCGTGGCGCTACAGCGGGTACGCGGTGAGCTCCGGCTTCTGGTGGACGGCGTACAGGTCTCGTCGGCGGCGACGCCGGCCGGTTCGGTGACCCTCGGCAAGGAGTTCGGGCTCGAGGGGATCCATATCGGACAGCGGATGGACGGTGTGGACCGCTTCCGCGGGACGCTGGACGAGGTACGCGTCTACCGGCGCGCCCTCACCGACGCCGAGCTGAACCTGATCCGAGAGCGGAACCTCTCGGTCGGCGGTCAGCTGGGGCTGCGGCTGCCGTTCGATCACGTCAGCTAAGGGGACACGAACCGCTTGGCGATGGCGCTCGCGGGGTCACGTGGGCGTCATCGCCGTGCCTTGACGGTTTCCGGATGCCCGGTCATGGATAACCGGGCACCCGACAGGACATCCTACGTCCCGCTACGCCCCCGGGAAGAGCTCGGGCAGTTGTGCCCGGACCAGTGGCCTGAGCCGTACGGCGAGCGAGGCGTCGACCGAGTCGTACGGCCACCGGACTCGAGTGCCGATGTCGGCCCAGTCGCCGAGGTGGGCCAGGAACTTGTCCAGCGCGGCGCTGGCGTACCCGCTGCGCTGGAGCGGCTGGACATGGGCGGCGAAGAACTCGCGGATCCGTTGCTCCACATCGAGCGCGGCTTCGGGTTGCGCGACCATCATCCGCTGCCATGCCATGGCGCCGGCCGGGTTGAGGGCGGCGATGTTCGAGTAGGAGCCGGCGGCACCGTACCGCCGTCCGGTCGCCAGATCGTGGCCGGCGACGAAGACCGCGAGGCCGGCCGCGTGGCGCTCCATCTCCGCGTACCACCGCGCGTCACCGCCGGCCACCTTGATCCCGATGACCGCGGGAACCTCGCGGCGGATCACCGGATACAGGTCGGCCGGCACCTGCGTCTTGGCGTGCGGCGGGTTGTACAGCACGAGCGGCACCGGGTCGGCGGCGGCCGCGACGCGGGCCAGGAAACGCACCACCTCGCCGCGCGACACCGGCAACCAGTCCGGCAGCGTCACCTGGATCGCACCGGGCCGGAGCTCCCGCGCGCGGGCCACTCGGGCCAGGCAGGTCTGCGCGCTCATGTGGCCGGCACCGATCTGGAACGGCAGCTGGTGCCGTTCACACTGCTCGGCCAGCAGCGCGTTGACGCGGTCGTACTCGTCCTCGCCGAGCGTGTGGAACTCGCCCGCGGTGCCGTGCGCGTACAGGCCGTCGAGCCCCACGGCGACGAGCACGTCCAGTGCCGCCTCAAGGCGCGCCCAGTCGATCGACTCGTCGTTCCGGATGGGCAACAGGACCGTACCCCAGGTGCCGCCAAGCGCCCCCGCTGTCAATGTCTCCACAACACCCCGCTATCCGATCGGTACACATAGGACATCCTACGTCTCGAACGAGTGGGAACAAGCCACGTCTGACCGGTTGCCATCTGTGTCGTCGGTGTAAATTTTCCCGCCCCGCCTGGCCCTCCGGGATGGAGAGGTGGGATGTTTGGACATATGGTCTTCGACGAGCCTGGGGGGCAGCATGCGTATGCGTGACGGCACGTCGCTTCAGGAGCGCATTATCGCCCTGATCCACGAGCGCGGACTGGCCCCCGGGTCACCGATGCCGACCGAAGTGCAGTTGATGGATCTGCTCGGGGCGAGCCGCAACAGCGTCCGCGAGGCCGTGCGGGCCCTACAGGCGTTGGGCATCGTCGAGATCCGGCACGGTCATGGGACGTTCGTCGGGCACGCGTCGCTCGACGTGCTGACCCCGTCGCTTGCCTTCCGGGTGCGTTCGGGGCCGGGCGGCGGGATCCGCGCACTGGAGGATCTGGTCGAGGTCCGCGAGCTGCTCGAGACCGGGCTGATCGGCCAGGTGGCCCAGAGCACCAGCGCCCCCCGGCTCGCCGCGTTGGACGCCCTGGTCAATGGCATGGATAGGGACCGGGAAGCCGATCGGGCATTCCACGCGCTGCTGTACGAGTTGTGCGGGAACGAGTTGGTGCTGCAGCTGATCGGCTTGTTCTGGGACGTCTACCACGAGGTCGAGCCGACGCTCGGCCCGCCGGAGGAGCGGAGCGCGGAGATCGTCGTCAACCACCGCCGGATCGTGGCGGCGCTTCGCGCTCGGGACGCGGAGGCCGCCCGGGAGGCGATGCAGCTGCACTTCCGCGACGTCAAGGCGCGCATCGCGCGGGCGGAGGCCCGGCCGGTACCCGCGGCCGACCCGACCCGGCCTGCCGACCATACCCGGTCACGCCAGGCCGACGGCTGATGTCCGTGCGGAGGCCGGAGCCTGACGGCCGCCTTCGGTGATGGAGCGTGGCGCTCGCCGTCGGCATGTCCCGGCACGATGCCGACCAGGTCTCTGAACTCGGCCACCCTGCTGGATCCGTCGTCGATGTCGTGGTCGAGGACCTCGCTCAGGTCGCACGTGGGCTGCTGGTCGGCGGCCTGCTCTTGCGTCAGACCACGCTGCGGCATGTCCTGGAGGGCGGGCCGGAACGGTGCAGGGCCTTGGAGCGCTCCGGGTGGGATCCGCGCAGGCCAGCCGGAACACCTCGCGCGCCAGTTCGAGCCACGTCGCGGAGCCGGAGTTCACCTATACGGGAACGTCAGCGTGCCGCCAGACCCGGTACAGGCGTCCATTCGCCTGCCGAAAACGTCATCCATGCAGGTCAAGCGGCATGTGGGCACTCGTGGAGAACTCCTCCGAGTCGGTCTCGTCGGCGTACGCCCAGGGCTGCGACGAGGAATCGCCATGAGGCTGATTCGTACCGCGTAGTACCAGGGCCGCCGGTCCAGGCGCGCGTGGTCATCGATTCCAAGGCGGCAACTCTCTAGGCCAAGCACCTCGATGGGGACATCTTCGTCTGGCTGACAGCGTCACAGCACTGGCGGGACGTCGTCGTCAACCTCAGCGTGGGTGCGTACATGCAGGTGCCCGTCGAGCGGATACTGTGGCGGTGCCGGGGGCAGGACTACGTCGAGCTCGTAGCGGCTTTTCTGCGCCACCCGGCACGACGCCGGGTTGTCCACTTGGTGCAGTAGTTCAAGGCGTTCCAGCCCGTCAGCACCAAAGGTGTCGAAGGCCCATCGGGTTACAACCTCCAATGCCCCGGCGGCGACACCCCGGCCTCGGGCGTGCGCCACCGTCCAGTAGCCGACCTCGGCGAACGGTTTCCCCGGGGCGACATCCTTGACGACAATATTGCCCACCACCTGGCGGAAGGCCGGCCTGGAGTGCGCGTCAAGGATGGCGAAGCTGAACCGCTTCCCCGTCGCCCAGCCTCGCTGCTGGGCCCGTACCCACCGCAGCCCGTCGGCCTCGGTTTCCACCCGTGAACTCGTCCAGCGACGAAGAACAGGATCTTGATAAGCCGCCACGACCGCGGCCACGTCCTCCACACCCCACGGGCGAAGCACAAGTGCGGGTGTGACCGGCATCGCGGCGGCATTGAGCATCACGGAAGCTTTCACCGGGTGATGATATGCAGGATCACCGGGTGCTTTCCTCATCGTCAACAGACACTGCCCGCCAGCGTGGCAAAGTCCGTAGCGACCCTCGCAGTCCAGTGACACTTCGCGAGCTGCAGCGGTGATCAGCCGAGCAGAGCCTTCAGGGCTCGGCGCACACTCGGCCATTGGTCGCCCGCCGCAAAGTACGCATGAACGAGTGGCTGGAAGACGTCATACCCGTGCGGCGTGAAAAGGCTGGCCAGTGCCTGCGCTGCCTGCCAACGAGCACGGCGAGGGTCCTGGTCGGGATGCACCTCGAATCGGTGGGCTACGTAGTCCATCCGCAGCCGGGAGGTCAGCGAGTCGCACCCCGTGAGCCCCGGTGGGTCCGCTGTGACCTTGTCGGCAGCCAGCAGCTCGAGTCCCGCACGGACGGCGGGCTCATTCAGCAGCTCGTGCTGAGTCAGCACCTCGGTCACCGCCCGCTGAACGGCGAGGGCTTGAACCGAAGGGTCTGCGAGACGGAGCCGGGCGTCCAGGTCGGGATCCAACTCGACGACGCCACCGGAGGGCAGATCGGGTCGCGGGACCTTGGCCTCCCGTCGAACCATGGCGTGCGGCTGGGCGAGCCAGTCGAGGTCCAGCCGGACTCCTGTGGCAGCCTCCACTACGGCCATCGCAGCCGCGGTGTGGAGGTCTGGATGGCCCGATTCGTGGGCGGTGACCTGCTCAAGGACGGTCAGCTCCTCGTCCAGGGCATGCGGCTGGTCGCCGTAGCGCCAGTCGGGAGAATGGATCGCCAGGGAGGTCACCAGTCGGCCGTAGACGGCGTACTCCAGGTGACCGGGAGTGGTGACGCCCCAGAAGACGCTGCACGCCCGGGCACCCGTACTGAGGCGGAGCAGAACCTCCTGCAGGGAGGTCTGGTAGCCGTTCGGTTCGACGACGACAAAGGATGAGCCGGACCGGCCGATGAACATGCCTTCTTCCAACTCGCCCGTCAGGTCAACCGGGCGTGCCGGCTCCATGTCGGATTCCTGCAGTCCCATGCGCTCCAGAAGTTCGGCAGGGGTGGGAGCACCGGTAATGGGCTGGATGACGGTCCAGGTCAGGGCGTCGGAAGTGGGCGCCAGGACGCCGTTCAGGAGGTCGCGATAATGGGCGAACGTATCGTTGATCACGCGATCAGTATGGCGAGGCCCACCGACAACGCCCCGGCGCCGATGCGGGCCGGAGCGAACTCAAGTTCCCTTCGGCCAGTGCCGGAGTTGCTATCCGTCCGCGCTCTATCAGCGTGGTGCCATCGCGTGAATCCGATTCGAAATCAGAACATAACCTACCCCGCGTGTCACCACCTACTCGTGGCGACTGTCATGGTCGGGGAAGACGTCGGTAAGGGTGACCACCCCGGCGGGCCCCTATGCCGTCCCGCTGCCGCCCGGAAAAACCCCTGTTTTCTGCTCAGCCGCCCGCTCGTTGTGTTTCACCGCGGTTCCTCCGTGTACCGTCGTTTCGGTTGATGAAAGTAAGTCGCCCGGGGGAGAATCATGGTCGCCGCAAAAGATTCACTGAGGTTTGGCGTGCTTCTCATTTCCGATGCCAGCGCCCGCGCCGAGTGGGTGGATAAATGCAGAAGAGCGGAGAGCCTGGGCTACGACGTCATCGTGAGCCCGGACCATCTGAACCTTCTCAGCCCCTTTCCCTCGGCGATGCTGGCGGCCGAGGTGACCGAACGGCCGCGGATCGGCACCTACGTGCTCAACGCCTGCTTCTACAACAGCGCCCTCCTCGCACGTGACATTGCGACGACCGACCACTTCGTCGAGGGCCGGATGGAGTTGGGGATCGGGACCGGCTACGTCGAGTCGGAGTTCACGGCCACGAAGATTCCGTTCGGGTCGCCGGGATCGCGAGTGGACCGTATGGAAGCCCTACTGGATGATCTGGAGGCGCATTTCGCCCACGGCGACCAGCCCCGTCCCCTTCAGCAGCCGTGGCCGCCTGTGCTGATCGGCGGCCACGGCGACCGGGTGCTTCGGCTGGCGGCGCGGCGGGCGCAGATCGTGAGCTTCACCGGCGCCGAGTTTCGGCCGCAGTACGGCAGAACCGCCTTGGCGAACGCTGCGAAGATGCTCGAGAAGGTCAAGCTCGTACGGGCGGAGGCCGCAGAAAGAGCGCCGGATCTCGAGTTCAACGTGCTCGTCAAGGCCGTCGTGCTGACGCAGGACCGCCGGTCCGCCGCCGAGGCCGAGGCCGTGCGTCGCTACGGCCCCGATCTCACGACGGAAGAGTTGCTGGAGGTCCCGACCCTCCTCCTCGGGACTGCGGCACAGATCGCCGAGCAGGTGCGATCGCACAGCTCGGCCTACGGCATCACCTATTTCACCGTCATGGAGCCCGCCATGGAGGACTTCGGGAAAGTGATCGCAATCCTCCGCTGACCACCGGCTCGCCCGTTCCCCAGATTCCCTCGCCGGGTCGCCCCCAGTAGTTGAGCGGCCTCGTCGGGTGATTTCCCGTGGCTCCAGGTCAGGCACATGTCATCGAGGGGAACCCTTGATCGCCGCAGGGACTGGTAATGCGACACCACATCGTCAGCCACTTCGGCATCCTGCCCGCCGTCTCGCCATGCGGAGAAGGGTTTGGCACGCATAGTCAAGAGGATGGCGCGCAAAATCGGATGTCGTTGGCACATTGGCCTGTAGCCTGCGGTGAAGGGAAACCAGCTTCGCAGAGTTGGCGGTGCTGAATGAGGAAGGAGTGGCGTCGCTTATCTCCGGTAAGCCCGTTCTCGCTGGGGCTACCTTGAAGAGGGCATTCCAGCCGTAGTGGCACTGATGACCTTCGTCACTATGAATCTGATGTTCCTTCGGACGTCTCCGCAGAATTCGGCTGGGGCGACAACAGGGAAGCATATTACGCGCCCGCGCCATGTCGATAGGTCCGTGGGAGGGAAAATCAGAACGCGGCCACCTACGTGTCAGCAGAGTTTAGCTATCCTGGTAACAACAATGCCATGCTGCGCGCGCGGCACTTCCGTAGGCCCGTGGGGATACAATACGAGCCCTGATCGCGCTTTACACTGAACAGCACTCACGGATGAGCGCCGCTTGTACAACAAGAACGAACGGCACTCATGTGCGGATTACCTATCGCCCAGCGACCATTATCCGACCATTGTGTGTAGAGGCCCCGAGGTCGGCGCGGAGTGCAAGCTGTAGGCCCAGAATAAATCGTCTCGGGCCCGAAAAGGATCGCCGATCTGGATGTGGCGAAGCCGGCCTCGCACACGCCTCTGGGACCACGTAAGCCGCCACGCCCGGACGACCCGGACGAGGAAGTCAGCCAGGACGGGGCCGGGCCCGGCCGGGTCGTGGTGTTCGACGGTGGTGGGCATGAGCGCCTCCGAAGAAGCATTGCTCGTCTCAAGCAGCGGCGCAGGCGCGAGGGCGGCAGGGCCCTGATGCCCGATCCTTGGCTCGCTGCGCCTGCTCCCCCATGCGTACGCGCAGTGCCGTGGCCGTCAACGCCACGAACGCGGCCAGCAGCGCCGGGATCGCCAGCGCCCGGGGCAGCCCCGTCAACTCGGCCACAGCCCCGATGAACACCGGCCCGGACAGGAGCGATCTCGTCGAGCAACTCCATCGACCGCTTGCGGTAGGCGGCGGCGTCGGAGGCTTCGCGGCCCCAGCCCGATAGACAGGCAATTAGCTAAATGCCATAATGCCTTAGTGCTAGATGTGGAGCTGGCAAAAGCGCTGGTCAATGACAAGCGCGTGCAAATCCTGGAGTGGCTGCGCGATCCGGAGCGGCACTTCCGCCGCAGAGCGACGGCGACCTCGTACGCGACGGGGTGTGCTCGCTGTTCATTGCGCAGAAGCTCGGGGTGAGCCAGCCGACCTGCGGCGAGCACCTGAGGTGGCTCTCGCAGGCGGGCCTGGTGCGCAGCGTCAAGATCAAGCAGTGGGTGTTCTACCGGCGTGACGAGAGCCGGATCGCCGAGGTGAAGGAGGTGCTGAGCGGTGAGTGGTGAGTTGGAAGACGCGGTCGCGAAGCCCGACAGCGGACCTGGCCGGTACGAGCGCCTGATCGTGATGGTCAAGATCGGCAAGAAGCGGAGCCGGCACGTGCTCGCCGTCATGCCCGGCGACGCACGCCTGGACCTGCAGGCGGTCAAGAGTTTGCTGGAGGGCACCTACGTGGCCTTCACCGACCGGGCCAGGGCCGAGGAGTTGGCCGGAAGCGTTAGCGGCACCGTGCTGCCCTTCAGCTACGGCCCCCGGCTCGAGCTCGTCGTAGACCCGAAGCTGCTCGACTTGCCGCGACTGTACTTCAATGCCGCCCGGCTGGACCGCTCGATCGCGATGTCCGTCGACGACTACGTACGCATCGCCGCGCCCCGCATCGCCTCCATCACCGCCGCGTCCTGACCCCGGATCCCAAGCGAGGGAAAGCCATGCCTCAGACTGATTACGCCATCAACTACCAGCCCCTGTTCGCCGCGCTCCAGACCATGGACGTGCAAGCGCTGATCGACCAGGTCGACGAGCCCTGGTACAACCAGACCCTCATCCAAGTGGGGGACGTGTGGGTGCGGCTGGGCGTCATGCAGGGCGAGTTCCACTGGCACAAGCACGACGACCAGGACGAGTTCTTCTTCGTCCTGGACGGAGTTTTCCGCATCGAACTGGAGAGCGCCGACACCGTCGAGCTCGGCCCCCGTCAGGCATTCACGGTTCCGGCGGGCATGCTTCACCGGCCTGTCGTACCGGTCCGCAGCGCCGTCCTGATGATCGAGAAGGCGGGTGTCGTCGCCACGGGCGACTGAGCCTGCGCCGGCCCTCTGCCGCGTGACGCCGGCCCTCGCCGTATCGAGTGCGCGCCGCACCGGCGCGGTGAGGGACGGCACTGGCCGCCCGAACGTCGTAAGAATCATCACCCGGCACTCGGGCAGCGCCGCCCGGATCTCGGCAATGGTGGTCAGCCCATCCTTGCCGGGCGTCTCGATGTCCAGCAACACCACGTCGGCCTTACCTGTTCGGCGACGACTACCGCCTCCGCCACGACTTCCAGGTCCTCCTCCAGCCCGAGCAATGTCGCCAGCGCGCCCCGCACCATGTTCTGGTCATGAGGCGGAGCCAACGGGAACGCGGACCGCGACCCGGAAGCCACCGCCCTGCAGCGGGCCGGATCTCGATGACGCAGCGGGTGGCGTGAGCGTGGCGGATGACGTTGGCGACCGACTCGCGTACCACCCAGCTGAACACGCCGTCGGCCGTCTTCGGCAGGGGCTCGCCCCTCGTCCGGACCGTCGTGTCGATGCCGGCCGCTGCCTGGACCGCCCGGGCGCCGTCCAGTTCTACGCCCAGCTCGCGCCGCCGGTAGCCGGAGATCGCCTCGCATGCGTCCGCCAGCGAGGAGCGTGCCACGGACTCGATGTCGCCGATCTCGGTGACGGCGCGGGCCGGGTCGCGGTCGGCCAGCCACCGCGCCCGCTCACTCTTCAGCACGATCAGCGACAGGCTGTGGCCGAGCAGGTCGTGCAGGTCGCGGGCGATGCGCAGCCGCTCGTCGGCGGCGGCCAGCCGGGCGACCTCGCCGCGCGCCTCGCGCAGTTGTACCACCAGCGCCCGCGAGTGCCGGAGCGCGACCATCAGCATCCCGAACGCCAGTATCATCAGCGCGAACACGCCGAGCGTCGGGGCCGGGGCCCCGGTCAGCGCCCCGTCGCCGGCCGCACCGCTATCGACCCCAGCACCCCGAACGGGTCGTCCCAGCGCCACCGCACGAAAGCCTGGCCAGTGTGAGGGCGTGGCTCGTCGTGTGTGAGGGCCGTGGGCACGAGCCGCCGCGATGGTCCCGGGCCGGTTCCCATGGTGTCTGCCGTCCCCTCTGTTGAGGTGTTCGGCGTCGATGTCGCCTTGACTTGTCCGAGCGCGTCCGCGGATTGGGGCCACCGGCCTCGGCGTCCTGATAAGGGCGCCGGCCCTGGCGATATCTAGCCGGCGATCACCTTCCGCTCCTTGCCGGGGTCGATGCCGAGCGGGGTCGTGCCCTGCACGTACGGCTCGGCGGTCGGGCCGCGCTCTCGCAGCCAGTCCCACGTGTCGCGGGCGGTGTCCATGATCGGACGGCAGCGCAGCCCGGCGGCCTGGGCGCGGGAGGTGTCGGCCAGCCAGATCGCCTCCCAACCGGGCTGGTCGGGCGTCCACAGGGGCAACTCCGTCCACGGCTGGACCTCGGCGGCGAGGAGTCGCTCGTCCGGCACCCAGACGAGCTCCGCCCTGCCGCCCGTGGCCTCCACGCAGGCGTCGAGCAGGCCCTTCATCGTGGCGGCGCCGGTCGGGCCGGTGGTGAGGAACCTGCCTGTCGTGCCTCGTTCGAGCAGGTCCAGGCCGAAGACGGCGAAGTCGCGTGCGTCGATGTGCTGCAGGGCACGCTCGGGGTCCCCCGGGGCGAGCACCTGACCACCCCGCGCCACCCGCTCCAGCCACCACGACAACCGGCCGACGTTCTCATGCGGGCCGACGAGCAGGCCGCAGTTGAGGATGAGCGACCGGCCGGCGCCGAACCGCTCCAGCACCGCACGTTCACACCCGGCCTTGAGATGGTTACCGGGAGCCTGACCGGCCGGGGTGTCGGCAGGGCAGGGGTACGTGGCGGAGTCCTCATTCACGACCTGCGTGCCCCAGTCCGTGAACGCGTGGATGGAGGAGACGAACGTGTAGTGGTCAGCATGCTCACTCAGGAGCCCCGCGGACAGCAGAACGTCGCTCGGCTGCTGCCCGGCGGTGTCCACCACCGCGTCCCAACGCCGGCCCGCGACCAGCCGCTCCAGATCCGCCGCGCTGGTGCGATCGCCCCGGACGGCTTCCGCCCCGGGCTGGTCGGAGCCGCTGAGGCCCCTGTTGAACGTGGTCACCTCATGACCACGGCGCAACGCCTCCGACACGTACGCCCGCCCCAGAAACGCCGAACCACCGAGTACGAGAATCTTCATACGGCCACTCTCCCGACCACCGCCAGAACCGATCGCCTGCTTCGCTGTGAGCTGCACTGGTTTCGGCCCAAGGCGGATGGCTTGTTTTGTTTCGTTGTGTACGAGATCCGCAGCGTTTTCCGCCGCAGCGGCGTTTCCTGCGTGGCGGGGCGCGGGGCTAGTGGTGGTTCCAGAAGGCGCAGTGGTGGCCGCTCACGAAGTCGACCGGCCGGACGCCGTGCGGCCCGGACGCGAGCGAGAGAACCGTGCCACCGGGGTGGTAGGCCGCCCAGCGAGGGAGCCCGGGCGCGTTAGGGTCGCCGGTGGCGGCGAAGCGCGTCCAGTAGGCGATCATGTCGCGTGACAGCTCCCGCTGCTCGGGAGAGAACGCCGGGGGCGAGCCGGGCCCGTCCATGAGGTACGGCAGTTCGGCGGCGTGTGCAGCACCGAGCGGGAAGCCGACGATCTGCTGACCTGAGCTTTCGGCGAACTCATAGGCGTAGACGGGGGCACGGCGGGCCGCCGCGTCGTTCGCCGGCAACTGGGAGCAGGCGCCGAGCTTTCCGCCCCAGTCGGTCAGCACGCCGGCCAGCGCGAGGCTGGGGCTGGGGTAGCCGTCGGCCGGATACCGATCGAGCACAGCCTGGGCGCGGTCCCCGAACAGGCTCGCCAGTATTTCGGGATACTGCTGGGCCGTCACAGGCCGGCCCTGCGCGTCGAACTGCACCGCGACGAAGGGCCGCATCTCGTCACGGGCATTGCCCTGAACGAGGGGAACCGGCGCGGCGGTGCCGCGGCGCAACGCCTCCAGCGGCTGCGTCGGCAGCGCGGGCGTATCCGCCGTGAATATCCAGGGCATGTCACCGATCCGGGCGGTCGCGGTGAAGACCTGGTCGGCGCCGATGGGCAGCAGGTCGGCGACGGGCTTGGCCCGCAAGCATGCGAGCGTCTGAGTGGCGCACCCGAGATCGGCGGCGATCTTCGTGGCCCGTTCCCGCGCCGCGGACCGGGTGACGAAGTCGTTGCCGCAGGGACCGCTCTGCACGATCGCCTTCTGGAACAGGCCCCGCGATCCGGGCGCCGCCAGCTGGGCGCATACGCTGAAGCCGCCCGCCGACTGGCCGGCGATCGTGACGTTGCCGGGATCGCCGCCGAAGGCCGCGACGTTGCGCCGTACCCAGCGCAGCGCGGCCTGCTGGTCGGCGAGCGCGTAGTTCCCCGCGTACGGGTCGTCCATGGCCGGGTGATCCAGGAAACCCAGCGCCCCCAGACGGTAGTTGAGGGTCACCGTGACGACCTTGCCCTGGGTGGCCATCCGGGTCAGGTCGTAGTCGCTGCCCGCACCCTGGACGAATCCTCCGCCGTGGATCCAGACGATGACGGGCAGCCGCTCGGCCGGCCGGGTGGCGGGCGTGACGACGTTGAGGAACAGGCAGTCCTCGCTGCCGATCTGCGCCGGCGGCCGGTCGGGACCTCCTCCGTCGAGTTGGGGGCATGGGTTGCCGGGCGTCGTGGCGTCACGCACTCCCGCCCACGTCGGCGCGGGCGCGGGCGCTCGCCATCGCCGCTCGCCGGTCGGTGGGGCAGCATACGGGATGCCGGCGAAGGTCCGGTGGTCCGGAGCCGCCAGGCCGTGCAGGGTTCCCTGGGCGATACGTACGGTGGCAGCGTCCACCCGCGCATGCGCCACCCCTGTGTCCAATGGCATGAGCAGGGCTATGGGCAAGGCGGCGAAAATCAGTGACGTCAACTTCGTTCGCATGAAGCCAGCTTTACGAGGTCCGCGACGCTCCACGTCGTCTCACGAGCGTGCTTGCGAATACATCCATTGATGTAGCAGAGGTGCGTTCGTTCACCGTGTGCGGGTACCGCCTACCGGACGTTACGGGCAGACGCCGGGCAGCCTGCCGACCTTGGCGGCCATCGTCCTGGCGTCCTTGGCCAGCGCACCGGGCTTGTAGTCCCCCTCGGTAGCCGTGTAGATCATCACTGCACTACCCCGGCGTGCGACGATACCGGTGATCGTCGCGTTCAGCTGGCCGCCCTGCCAGACCTGATAGCCCATGCCGATGGCCTCATCTCCCGCCGTGGCCTTGTTCGTCCGCCACCGGATCTTGAGCTCTGGTTCCGACGGGTCGCCCTTGCTCGCGCACCGCTTGACCTGAGTGCGCAACCCAGTGAGTGCCGAACGGGCGGCGCTGGGACTCTTGTAGATGACGAGTTGTTCGGAAGAGATGCTAGGTGCGCTGCTCCAGTACGTGATCGTGCGGGCTGTCACCCTGCCGCGATCGATGGCGCGCTTATACCCGCAAGGGTTCACCTCCAACGGTTCTGTGGGCTTGTCGCTGATTTTGTAACCCTGTTCAGCCAAGTCATCGGGGCTCATCGGCTGCCGCGCGTCGCGTTCGGTGAGCAGGAAGTTCTTGGGGATCTCGGTCACGGTCGCCGGGGACAGAGCCAGCAGCATGGTGAGCATCACATTGATCACTGGAAGTTAGATGCGGACGAGATCGGCTTGGTTCTCAGACGCCATGTCGGCTGGGTCATTTCTGTCGCAGCGCCGCCCACGACCGGGGATGCCGGGTGCCTACAGCGATGAGGGGTCGTCGCGCAGCCGGCTGTAGAGACATCCGTCGCGCCACTGTCCGGCCCGGAACTCGGCCGCGCGGATTCGGCCCTCAAGCTGGAAGCCGGCCTTCTCCAGCGACTTCTGCTCGGCGACGTTCTCCAGGTGGGTGGCGGCCTGGATCCGCTGTGCCGGCGTGTGGTGGAACAGGTAGTCGCACAACATCGCCTGCGCCCGCCAGCCGATGCCGCGTCCGCGCCACTCGGGCAGCAAGGCGATCCCGATCTCCCAGTACTTCGCCATGCCGGAGTACAGGCCGGCCCGGTAGCTGACGAGGCCGGCGGCGACGTGGTCGTCCTCCACCTCGACCATGAGCCGCCCGTCGTTGGCGCCGAGGTAGCCATCGGCGGCGAACCGCCGGGCGGGCTCCTGGGCGTCACGGAAGCCGCCCCAGTCGAGACCGATGAGAAACGGTTCCGTGAGAAAACGGCGGAACATGGTCAGGTCGTTCTCTTCAACCGGCCGCAGCCGGATGGATGGTTCAGTCACTTCTCGGACCGTCTCCCTTTCGCACGATGTGTTCGGTACCTCGGGCGTAGCTGCGTGAACAACCCTGGCTCGGGTTCGAACGAAGATGCCACATGCGAGGGGGGTCCGGCGTACTCCCCTAGATGTAGTTGCGGTGACATCCGCGAGAGGACGACGACAGCGATCCCCGAGGGGAGGCCGTGCCGCTTACCTACCGGTTGGTGAGGGGCTTTGGTCGGCTTGCTCACCGGTCCTGGTCCGCGCTGATCCGTCGAAGGACGTCGAGTTGGTGGTGCTTCTTTCCATCCGCACCTGTTGTCGATCCCGCTTGGTGTCGTTCGTCTAGGGGGTGAGAGGCCGGCCACATGCCGGTGAGGACTCTGTGGAACAGGAGAATCTCCATGACCAGAACACACACTCTGACGGCCGGACTGGTGATCGGTGAATCACCGCGTTGGCACGACGGTCGTCTGTGGTTCGCGCACTGGGGTACGCAGGAGATCCTGGCGGTCGATCTCGCCGGAAAGGCGGAGGTCGTAGGGAAGGGAAGGCCCGGACTGGGATGGTCCATTGACTGGCTGCCCGATGGGCGGCTGCTCATGACCGGTGATGAGCTCACCCGCCGGGAACCCGACGGTTCGATGGTCACTCACGCCGACCTGAGCGGGCTGGCAGACGACTGGAACGAGATCGTCGTCGATGGCCGCGGCAACATCTACGTCAATTGGCGGATGCGACTTCCATCCCGGGGAGGGCATCGCGCCGGGAGTCATCGCTCTCATCACTCCTGATGGCTCAGTACGCAAGGTCGCCGACGACATCGCCTTTCCCAACGGCATGGTGGTGACGCCCGACAACTCGACGCTGATCATCGCTGAGTCGTTCGCGGGCACGCTGACGGCCTTCGACATCGCCGCTGACGGCACCCTGTCCAATCGCCGCGTGTGGGCCGATCACCCGGGCGACGGAATCTGCATGGACGCCGAAGGCGCCATCTGGTGTTCGGCCATGGACGCCGACAAGCACAGCGTCGTACGTGTCCGCGAAGGCGGCGAGATCTTGCAGCGGATTGAGCTCGGCCTGCCCTGCTTCGCCTGCATGCTCGGAGGTGAAGACGGCAGAACACTCTTCATGCTCGTCGCCGACTGGCGCGTGCAGGAAGGCTTTGAGGACAACATCCACCGGCTGACCACACAAGAGCGGTCCGGCAAGCTGCTTACCGCCACCGCGCCCGCCCCGAGCGCTGGCTGGCCACTCGTCGACCACCTCCGCCGCACCTGCTGAGCACCGCGGCACTCACCAGATGCCGTTCGGGGCCCAGCCCCAAGGCACGCCTCTACGCTGCCTACCCGGCAGCCGGACTCGTCTCCCGAGGGCCGACTCCCATACCGGGATGGGTCCGCTGCGCTCGTCGGCGCGACCCGGCCCCGCGTCGCGAGGGCCGGGGAGACCGTGCTCGATGCCGAGGGGCCGACGATGGAGGCCCTGCGGCGCCGATCGCCCCCAGCCCGCCACAGCGCGGTAGCGGCAGGGCGTTCGGCGCGGCGGGCAGCTCGCGCACATCATCCACTCCATCGCAAGGAGGAAGGTTCAGCCGGTGACCCGGGCCAGGAACTGGCCCTTGGCGTGCTCGTCGGTCTCCCGGGTGCCGTAGCCGGCGGCCCACAGGCCGCCGCCCGGCACAGCGCCGAGCTGCTTGATCCGGTAGTCGTCGAGCAGCAGCGGTTTCGGCGCCTGCTGCCAGGCGGAGCCGTTCCAGCGCAGCAGCACACCGACGCTGCGCGCGGTGTCGTCGTCCTGCCCGCTGCCTCCGGCCCACACCTCGGTGCCGTGCTCCGGACCGGGTGTTGCGATGCCCGTGAACACTTAAGCCGCTTGCGACAAGACACAGGTGACATCTCGAAGGGGGTCCAGTGCCGAAAATAGATCATCTATGGTGACAGACACGTCACCGCTGGTGGTGGACTCCGAGATCATCACAAGTTCCCTCGATGATCCGGAGAAGTTCGCCGCCCTGTTCGACCGCCACGCCGGAACGCTTTACAGGTACATCTCCTTCCGCCTCGGCCCAGAACTCGCCGAGGACCTCGTCGGAGAGACCTTCCTGATCGCATTCCGCAGGCGCGACGCGTACGACGTCTCCTACCGCGATGCCCGGCCCTGGCTGCTGGGCATCGCGACCAAGCTCATCACCGGTCAACGCCGGACCGAGGTCAGCCGCTACCGCGCGCTGGAACGGCAGAGCCCGGCCCAGCCCGTTGAGGGACCGGAAGAGGCGATCACTCGTGACCTGACAGCGCAGGGGTCACGGACGGTCCTGCTGAACGCGCTCGCGCTGCTGTCGCGAGGCGACCGAGACGTCCTGCTCCTGGTCGCCTGGAGCGACATGACGTACGAGGAAGCGGCCCACGCGCTCGACATCCCGGTCGGCACGGTCAAGTCACGACTCAATCGGGCCCGGCGCAAGATCCGCCACGCCCTGGGCGGAGTCAACCCATTGGAGGGACACGATCATGGATGAACTGAAGACGCTCATCAAGGAACTGGAGCATGAGCCACCCCACTCCCTGGCTCGGCAACGACTCCGGCTCGCTCAGGAGGCGACCGCGGCGCCGCGCGATCGACGCTGGAGCAGGCTGCTTCGGCACAATCGGCGGGAACAGCCGCTCCTGAGCGGGCGGCGGCTGGCGATGGGCGCGGCTGTGGCGGCGGCCGTCGCGGCGGGCGTGGCCGTGCCTTCCTTGCTCGGTTCCGCCGACCCGGCGTACGCCCTGACGAAGAACCAGGACGGATCGATCAACCTCAAGATCTACGATTTCCGCAACCCCGAGCACGTCGAGAAGGAACTGGCAGATTGGGGTGTGCCGGCCGACATCACCTACCTGCCTCTCGGCAAGCGCTGCGGAAACAACCGGGCACCCTTCCTCAAGGGTGACGACGTCGGCGCGACCAAGGAGGAGCTGTCGAACAGTGATGCCGCCGTGCAGGCCGGGCTTCGGGAGAGACTGGAAAAGTCGAGCTCTTACCAGGCGATTCGCCCGCAAGACGGCATCACCATCTACCCCCGCCACATCAAGCCAGGCCAGATCGCGCTGATCGAGGTCATGGAGAATCCGGTCACGCCCACGGTGGAGCGTCCCGGCGTGGCCTGGCAGTTCAGCGGGCGCCTGACGACCGGCCCCATTGAACCGTGCAAGGTCGTGGCGGATCCCTCGGCCACCGACATCGGCGACGCCACACCACCTGCCGGCAGTTGATCCGCTCCCCGCGCCACTGACGCGGGGAGCGTTTCCGATGAGCACGGCCGCGGGGCGGATGACCTGGTAAGACGGTTGAGGGGCCACGGAGATTCCGGACAACCCCTCGAAGAGCGGGCCAGTGATCTCCAGCACTCTTCGCGTCGTCGCAGGTCATTGACAGCCCACGCAGGATCACGTCCACCCCGCGCTTCAGGGGCGTCGAACCGCTCGTCGTCGGTGTCGGCCGGCTTCCACAACACCGGATCGTCCCTGCCCCGGCTGATCGAGGCCGCCGACCGCACCGTCATCCCGGCGTCGGTGACCGCCTTGCCGTCCCGCGTGAGCCCACTCGCGGGGGCGGTGCGGGCTCACGGGGCGCGGCGGGTCGCTTCATCCCTGACGCCATGGGTCATGAGGGGACCGAAGAGATGTCGGGACTGACCCGCCGCGAACCCGCGCTGACGCGCCGACATACCCGTGAGGTATCGCGTCGGTCCTCGATGGACCTGGCGGCAGGTGGGCGGGGCAGGTGATGATCGGGCTTCGTGGCGTGCGCCGTCGCGGAGCCTTCCGCGCGTGGCGTCAGGGGAAGGAAGGTGTGCGCACGATGGTGGAGTTGCGCGAGATCGAGGTCTTCCTCGTCCTGGTCGAAGAACTGCACTTTGGCCGTACGGCGGAGCGGCTGCGGCTGTCGCCGTCCCGGATCAGCCAGACCGTGCGCGTGCTGGAGCGGCGGGTCGACGGGCGCCTGTTCGAGCGCACCAGCCGCAAGGTGGTCCTCACCCCGCTCGGGCAGCGGCTGAGCGACGGGTTGCGCACGCCGTTCGAGGAGATTCACCGGGTGATGCGCTCGCTCGGCAAAGTCGGCGGCGAGATGAGACTGAGCGTCGCCAACCGCGTCTGCGCGGGCCCGTTGTTCATCGAGATCCTGAAGACCTTCGAGACCACCCATCCGGACTGCCGGACGGTGGTCCGCGAGGAGACCACACTCGACGGCCTCGCCCGGCTGAGAAAGCGCGAGGCCGACGTCATGATCGCCTGGCAGCCCATGGGACAGGCCGACATGACCGTCGGGCCGGTTGTCAGCCGACAGTCGCGTGTCCTGCTGGTCCGTCGCGATCACCACCTGGTCCGGCGGGGATACGCCACCGTGGAGGACCTGGCGGAATGCGACCTCCCCGACGGAGGCGGTGTCCCCACGGCCACCCTTGACGCCTTCATACCGCCCTTCACGCCGAGCGGTCGCCCGATCAGGCGGAGGTATGCGCAGTCCACGCTGACAGAGGCGGTGTGGCGCATCGCGATGGGCCTCATGGCGCATCCCACCGTGGAGACCTCGCCCCGGTTCTACGACCATCCCGACATCGTCGCGCTGCCGTTGCGGGGCCTGCCACCGCTGGAGAGCGCCCTGGTCTGGGCCACCGGCCGGGACACACCGCTGATTCACGCCTTCGCCGAGGCCGTCACGGAGGTGCGCCGATGATCCGCCGCCATGCTTGACGGGGCGACGTGAATCGACGTCTCGTGACGTTGCGTGGGCGTGGCCGGATCTTCGCTGATCGACTCATTCAGGGCTGGACCGGGGGACGCCAGGCGGATCGTCGGTGCACTCACTCTCGCGGCCCCAGCAGGAGATCGGGAGTGATCGGCAACTGGCGTACGCGGCGGCCGGTCGCGTGGTGGACGGCGTTGGCGATCGCCGCCACTGTGCCGGTTCCGGTCACTTCGCCCATGCCTCTGGCGCCCAGGGCGCTCGCGTCAGGGGCAGGCTTGTCAACGAAGATCACGTCGATGTCGGGGACGTCGGCCTCGACCGGGATCAGGTAGCCGGCGAGGTTGGCGGTGACGATGCGGCCCAGCCGCCGGTCGACGAGGGTGTGCTCGGTGAGCGCCATGCCGATGCCCCAGATCATCCCGCCGATGGCCTGGCTCCGGGCTGTCTTGGGGTTCAGCACCCGGCCCACGTCCACCGCGCCCACCAGGCGGGTGACGCGCACCTCGCCGGTGACCGTGCTGACGTGCACCTCGGCGAAGACCGCGCCGTACGATCCGCCCGCCTGGTTGGCGAGGTCGGCGTTCCCCTGCGCCTCGACCGGCGAGCCGTGCCGGGCCAGCACGTCACGGTAGGTCTCCCCGCGCCGCGGCCTGGCCTTGAGGAAGAGCCGGTCGTCCGCGGTCTCGACCGCGGCGGAGGCGGCGCCGTGCAGCGGGGAGCGCGGGTCGGCGATCGCGATCCCGATCACCTTCTCCCGGGCCGCCCGGCCGGCCTCCCGCACGGCGGTGCCGACGGTCACGGCGGTGGCGGAACCGCTGGAGGACGCGGCGGGCGGCAGGCGGGTGTCGCCGAGACGGGGCCGTACGGACGACGGGCGCATGCCGAGCGCGTCGGCGGCGATCTGCGTCATGATCGTGTAAGTGCCGGTGCCGATGTCCTGCGTCCCCGAGCGGACGAACGCCCGCCCGTTCGTGTCGATCTCCACCGAGGCCTGCGCGGTCATCCCGTGCCAGTTGTGGAAGGAACCCGCCATTCCCGTGCCCACCAGCATCTCGCCCGCGCGCGTTGAGCCCGGCTCCGGCTTGCGGCGCCGCCAGCCGAAACGCTCGGCGCCGAGCTCGTAGCACTCGCGCAGGTACCGGGTCTGCCGCGCGCCGGTCGCCGGGTCGCGGTCGGTGTAGTTGGCCAGCCTGAGCGCGATGGGATCGACGCCCAGCTCCAGGCTCAGCTCGTCCAGCGCCATCTCCAGCACCTCATTGGTCGGGCCGGAGGGCGGCCGGGTGGCGATGGTGGTGCCGAGGTTCACCTCGACCAGTTCCGTACTGACCCGCAGGTTCGGGCACGCGTAGACGGCCTGAGGGGAGGCGATCACCGTGAAGTTGACCAGGTCGTGGGACGCGGTGTGCGAGATGACGTGGTGGGTGAGCCCGGTGAGCCTGCCGTCCTTTGACGCGCCGAGCCGGACACGCTGCACCGATTCCGGTCGATGGCCGCAGGAGGTGTACATCTGCGCCCGGGTGAGCACGAGCTTCACCGGGCGGCCGACCACCCTGGCCACGGCCGCCGTCAGGTAGGTGTGCGGCCACACGAAGCCCTTGCAGCCGAAACCACCGCCCAGGTAGGGGACGACGACCCTGACCCGTTCTCTGGGCATGCCCAGCATCCGGGCCACGACCTCCTGGGTGAACGACATCGACTGGGTCGACTCGTAGAGAGTGAGGTCCTCGCCCTCCCAGACCGCCAGCGTCGCCGAAGGCTCGATCGGGTTGTGATGGTTGATCGACGTCGAGTACTCCGCCTCGATGCGGACCTCGGCCCGGTCGAGCCCGTCCCCGGGGTCGCCCCTCTCCAACTGGATCACTCCCGGCACGGTCGTCGGGGGAGCGTAGGCCCGGTCGAGGTTCGCCCGCAGGCCGATGATCGGCGGCTCGACGTCGTAGTCGACCTCGACCAGGGCCGCGGCGTGACGCGCCTGCTCGGGAGTGCCCGCCACGACCATGGCGAGGTGCTGCCCGCCGTACCGGATCGTGTCGTCCTGCATGGGGACCAGCGACTGGCCGTAAGGGAAGGTGTAGCCGTCCGGCCGGTAAGCGAAGCGCGGGAGGTTCTCGTGGGTGTAGACGCCGAGCACGCCGGGCGCCGAACGGGCCGCACGCGTGTCGATGGCCTTGATCCTTCCGCTCGCGATCGTGCTCTGCACGAGCACGGCATGCGTGAGCCCGGCCACCGGCTGGTCGGCGGCGTACCGCGCCGTGCCTGTCACCTTGTCGCGGCCGTCCACACGGTTGAGCGGCCTGCCCACGGACTGCGTCATCGCTTCCCTCCGATCCTCGCGAGCACGTCGGCGAGCGTGCGCCGGACCAGCTCGACCTTGAAGCCGTTGTGCTCGCGGGGAACCGCCCCGCGGACCGCCGCCTCCGCCGCGGCTTCCAGCACGTCCGGGTCCAGCCGCCGGCCACGCACGGCCTCCTCGGCCTCCACGGCCCGCCAGGGCCGGGGCGCTACCCCGCCCAGCGCGATGCGGGCCTCGCGTACGGCGTCTCCGTCCATGTCGAGTGACACGGCCACTGAGACCAGCGCGAACTCGAACGATGCCCGGTCACGTACCTTGCGGTAGCCGGATCGTGACCGCGTCAGGCCGGACGGGATCTCCACGCCGACGATCAGCCCGCCGCGCGGTAACGCGGTCTCGACGTGCGGGGTGGAGCCGGGCAGACGATAGAAATCGCCGATCGGGACCCGCCGTTCGCCCTGGGCGTCCCGGATCAGGATCGTGGCGTCGAGCGCCGTCAGTGCCACGGCCATGTCGGAGGGATGCACCTTGATGCAGTGCTCGCTGCCGCCGAGGATGGCGTGCCACCGGTTCTCGCCCTCGATCGCCGGGCAGCCGCTGCCCGGGATGCGCGTATTGCAGGGCAGGGCGGCATCCCTGTAGTACCAGCAGCGGGTCCGTTGCATCAGGTTGCCGCCGACGCTGGCCATGTTGCGCACCTGCGCCGAGGCGCTGGCCGACAGGGCCTCGGACAGCACGGGCAGCCGGGTGCGGATCCGCGCGTCCCCGGCGACCGCCGCCATCGAGGTCAGCGCCCCGATCCTCACGACGTCGCGGCCCCAGGCGATGCCGTCCGCCGGGACCGCGTTGACGTCCACCAAGAGGTCGGGAGCGAGCAGGCCGTCCCGGATCAGATTGAGCGTCTCGGTCCCGCCCGCGATGTACACCGCCGTGGGGTCGGCCGAGGCCAGCGTGACCGCGTTGGCCTGGCTCGTGGCGCGGGCATATCTGAACGCCTTCACCTGCGTCCCTCCGCCACGTCGCTGATCGCGTCGACGATGTTGGGATAGGCGCTGCACCGGCACAGGTTGCCGCTCATGCGATCGCGTATTTCGGCCCTGGATCGTGGACGTCCCTCGGCCAGCATCCCGACCGCGGACATGATCTGTCCGGGGGTGCAGAAACCGCACTGGAAGGCGTCCCGCTCGATGAACGCCGCCTGCATCGGGTGCAGCCGCTCACTGCCTGCGAGCCCCTCGATCGTGGTGATCGCCGCGCCCGTCTGCATGATCGCCAGGGTCAGGCAGGACTTCGCGCGCCGTCCGTCGATCAGGACCGTGCATGCCCCGCACTCACCGTGGTCGCACCCCTTCTTCGTTCCGGTCAGCCGCAACCGGTCCCGCAGGGCGTCCAGCAGCGTGACCCTCGGCTCCACGGCCGTCTCGCGGATCGTGCCGTTGACCCGCAGGGACACCTCCACCTCACCCGGCCCGACCACCTCCGGTACGGCATGCGTGGCCGCCGCCGCGGGCCGCTGCCCGGCCGCCGGGGCCACGGTCGCCCCGGCCGCCAGCACCGTACCCGCCACGATCACCTGCCGCCGGCTGACCTGTCCGTCCGCATCTCCGTCCATGCCTGTCTCCCGTTCCGTCGGCGATTCCGGGGACGCGGTACGGCGTCGCCCACGGTTCGTACTGTCCTCAACTGCGACAGCCGGGAACAACGGCGATCAGCTCAACGCAGCGGTCAGCATCACTAACGAATGGGGCCCGGCCTGCTGAGTTCGACGTGATCCACCCGGTCAGCCCGTGCGAACCTGGTCCAGGTAGTTGTACGCGGTCACCCGCGAGATGCCAAGCCTCCTGGCCACCCGGTCGACGGCGCGCTTGACGACGAACGCCCCCTTCTCGTCCAGGAACCTGAGCACCCCGATCTTGTGGTCGCGGTCCATCAGGGCCACGGTCCTTCCCGTCTTCGCGATGGCGGCCTCGATGAGGTTGTCGAGCACCTCGTTGATGTCGCCGGCGAAGACCTCCTCCCGGTCAGGGGCGGCCTCGCTGCTCCTGAGCACCTCGTCCAGGCCGGCCCTGGCGGCCTGGAACGGGGTCATGTCCACGTTGACGCACAGGGCCGCGATCACCCGCCCGTCCCCGTCGCGGATGTAGACCGAGGACGAGCGGAGCTCGCGGCCGTCGCCCGTGTGTCCCTTGTATCCGAACTCGTCGTGGTTTTCCGCTTCCCGCTTGCGCATCTCCAAGCCGAGGTTGGTGGAGGGCCCGCCGACCCGCCGACCCGTGATGTGCCCGTTCTCGATCGCGGCGATGGTGTGCTCCATGCCCTCACGCGACAAGTCGTGCAGCACGACCTCGCAGTACGGCCCGACCGCCGTCGCCACCGCCTTCATGATCGGCCGAAGCATCGGCTCGAGGTCCTCGAGCCGACGCGGGGCCCAGGGGTCTGGTACGGAACCAGCGCTCATCTCGTGCCTCCTGGCAGCGGGACAGATGGACAGCTTCTCACGCTCCCGAGCTTCTCCGGGAGACATTACAGAAAATCTGTTAAGGCATTGACTATTTGTCAACGGCACGCACACACTTGGCCATCCGCTTCGAGAAGGAACGGAAGCCATGAGACTGAAGACACCCCCATGGTGGGCCGCCGCGGGCACCGTCCTGCTCGCTCTCGCGGCATGCGCCCCGTCCACCGCTCCAGCCTCCTCAGGAGGCGACGAGAAGGCGGGAACATTACGTGTCTGGCTCTTCGAGGAGCCGAACCAGGCACCGAAGGACAAGGTCGTCGCCGAGGCGATCAAGGAGTTCACCGCGACCAACCCCGACGTCAAGGTCGAGGTCGCCTACATACCGACGTCGCCCGCCAGGCACGAGAAGTTCAAGGGCGCGTTCAACGACCCCAACAGCGCTCCCGACGTCGCCGAGTACGGCAACACCGACCTCGCCGAGTACGCCGCCGCGGGCGGCTTCGCCGATCTGGGACCCGACGTCGACGGCTGGCCTGAAGGCAAGGACATCGCCGCCGACCTACGCAAGTCCGCCACCGTGGACGACAAGCTGTACGGCGTGCCGTGGTTCATCGGCATCCGCGCGCTCTACTACCGCACCGACGTGTTCGAGGAGCTCGGCCTGAAGCCGCCGAAGACGATCGAGGAGCTGACCTCCACGGCCAAGACGATCCGGGCGAAGAAGCCTGACCTGTACGGCATCGCGGTCGGCGGCGAGTACACGTTCGGCGCGCTCCCGTTCGTCTGGGACGCGGGCGGCGACATCGACCGGCTTGACGCGCCGGAGTCCCGCACGGGGGTCAAGGCGTACACGGACCTGCTGAGCGACGCGGTCTGCCCACCGCAGGCGTGCGCGAGCCTCACCGGCGGCAAGACGGTCGAGCTGTTCGCCGGCGGCAAGGCCGCCATGGGCATCCTGGGCAACTTCAGCAGGTCGGCGGTGGACGCCGGCGCGGCGGCGGGCAAGTACGCCGTAGTGCCGCTGCCCGGCTCGAAGGCAGGGTCGATCGCCCCGGCGTTCGCAGGCGGGAACAACCTCGGTGTCATGAAGAGCAGCAAGCACCGCACGCTCGCCGTCAAGTTCGTCCAACTGCTGGCGGGCCGGACCTACCAGCAGAAGATGTACGAGGCGATGGGCAACCTGCCCACGCTCACCTCGGCGCGCGAGGAACTGGCCGCCAAGGACGAGTTCCTCAAGCCGTTCCTCGACACGGTCGCCGCGGGCACGCGTTTCGTGCCGATCGACCCGGCCTGGGTGAAGATCGACAACCAGAAGGTCATCCCGACCATGCTGCAGAAGGTGGCGACCGGGCAGTCCACGGTCGAGCAGGCCACGGAAGAGGCGGCGGTGGCCGTGAAGGCCGCCTTCGGGCGGTCATGACCACGGTGACCACCGCGCCGGCGGGGCGGGAGGTCGGCGCCCACGGGGCGCCCTCCCGCGCCGGCCGCGGAAACCGGCCGCGGCCGTGGCTCTACCTCCTGCCCACGGCCGCGGTGCTGCTGCCGCTGTTCGGCTACCCGCTCTACATGCTCGGCCTGCTGTCCGTGTTCGACTACCGGCAGGCACAGGTCAGCGGCGGGCAACCGGCGACGTTCGTCGGCCTCGGCAACTACGCGACGCTCCTCGGCGACCCGAGGTTCTGGTCGATCCTGTGGCAGACGGTGGCGTTCGCGGGCGCGCTCGTGGTCGCCACCCTGGCCGTGGGCGCGACGCTCGCCGTGGTGCTGACCAGGGCCGGGCGCGTCCCGCGCATGCTGCTGTCGCTGTCCGCCATGGCGGCGTGGGCGGCCCCGGCCATGACCGGCTCCACCGTGTGGATGTTCCTCTTCGACACCGACCTCGGCCTGGTCAACCAGGTGCTCGGCATCGAGGGCTTCAACTGGTTCTACGACAAGTGGCTGGCGTTCTTCGTGGTCGGCGCGACGGTGGTCTGGCACTCCTTCCCGTTCGTCATGGTCACCCTGTACGCCGGCATCCAGGCGGTGCCGTCCTCGGTCCTGGAGGCGGCGGCGCTGGACGGCGCGTCGGCATGGCAGTCGTTCTGGCGGGTGCTCGTGCCCATGTTGCGGCCATTGATCACGATCGTCGTGATCCAGTCGATCATCTGGGACTTCAAGATATTCACGCAGATCTACGTGATGACCAACGGCGGCGGCATCGCGGGCCAGAACTCGGTGCTCAACGTGTACGCCTACCAGACCGCCTTCGGATCCTCGGAGTACGGCCTGGGCTCCGCCATCGGAGTGATCATGACTGTCATCCTGCTCGTCGTGACCCTGTTCTACATCCGCGCGATGTACCGCCGTGGGGAGGCGCTGTGAGCAGGTCGCGGCTCGTGGCGAACACGGTGGCGGTGGCCGCCGCCGTCGTGACGCTGTTCCCGATCTACTGGATGGTGCTCTCCGCGATCAAGCCGCCCGGCGAGATCCAGTCGCTGGAGACCCGCCCGTGGACGCTCGCGCCGACCCTGGACAACTTCACCAGGATCCTCGGCGGGGAGAGCTTCGACAGGTACCTCCTCAACAGCGTCGTCGTGACGCTGTCGGTCGTCGCTCTGTCGGCCCTGGTGGCGTTCCTGGCGGCGGTGGCGGTGACCCGGTTCAGGTTCAGATTGCGCACCACCGTGCTCATCATGTTCCTGATCGCGCAGATGGTCCCGATCGAGGCGCTCACGATCCCGCTGTTCTTCCTGGTGCGCGACCTCGGAGCGGTCGTGCCCGGCGTCGGGCTGAACACGCTGGGGTCGCTCGTCCTGGTGCAACTCGCGTTCTCGCTGCCGTTCGCGATCTGGATGCTGCGCGGGTTCGTGGCCGCCGTTCCCGAGTCGATCGAGGAGGCCGCGATGATCGACGGTGCCGGCCGGGCCACGGTGCTGTGGCGCGTCCTGTTCCCGCTCGTCGCGCCGGGGCTGGTCGCGACGTCCGTTTTCTCCTTCATCACGGCCTGGAACGACTTCATCTTCGCCAAGACGTTCATCATCTCCGCGACGGAGAACCAGACGCTGCCCTCGGCGCTGCTGGTGTTCTTCAAGCCGGACGAGAACGACTGGGGCGGCATCATGGCGGCCTCGACGCTGATGACGATCCCGGTACTGATCTTCTTCGTGGCCGTCCAACGCCGGCTCGTGGCGGGCCTGGGCGGCGCGGTCAAGGACTGACACCGATGGAGCGCAAGGCCGTACCAGGGGCTGGGTACCGCGTCGGCGATCAGCTTGGCGGTAGGCCCCGCGGCGCCCAGCCGGTCGTCCGGGAAGGGAAAATCTGTCTTCGCACCCGCGTGCTCCAGGCGCTGTTGTCGCTGGAGGTCTGAATGGTGAAGTTCACAGGGAAGCCGTAGCCGGCGTTGGCCCCGTCATTGCGCGGCGCGAGATCCACCCGTCGCTCGACTACTGGCATGCCAATGACGGCCGCCCGGTGCCCTTCACCGTCGAACACCTCACCGGCCACCCTGCCCGCACGTTCGCCACCTGGACCCGGGACTACGCCGGCGACTTCGACGAGTAACTTCCAGCAGGCAGGACAGCATCACTCCCAGCCAGCAGGTGCACACGAGAGCCCTTGACTTGGGCCAACGCCTTTCGCGAGTGCCTGGCTTCGTTCACGCCAGGCATAACGGCACCGCCGTTCCCTGGACGGCGCGGGCCCGAGCACCCGCGGTGCCACGCTGCCCGGCTGTCGGAGAATCCCGCTGCCCGGGTGCTGCTCCTGGAAGCCGGCGGTGAGGACACGAATGAGAACATCAAGGTGCCGGCGGGGCTGAGGCCCCGCGGCTGCGGGCGAGTGACGCTCGCGTCCACCGACCCCGAACAGCCTCCGCTGATCGACCCCCGGTACGTCACCAACCCCGAGGACGTGGCCGCACTCATCCGCAGCCTGCGAAGCGTCATCGAGATCGGCGACCTGGAGCAGCTCGCCAGCTACATCGCTCGGCCTTACCTGCCGGCAGGCGCCGATCTCTCGGTATTCGACGACAAGGCGCTCGTCGACATGCCGGCTCTCGTGGCTCCCATCCTGCCGGGGCAGCACAGAGGAACGTAGCGAGAATTGTCATAGTTGCCTGGTAACTAGTAGCCTGGCGACTATGAACGCCACTCAGCGCCGTTCGACCCTGGCCCTGGCAGTGCTGTCCCTCCTGCGGGAGGCCGAATACCGGGGCATGCCCGCCATGCACCCGTACAAGATGCAGCGCTTGATCAAGGACCGCGGTAAGGGCGAGGTGGTGAACGTCGGGCAGCGCGCCAGCCTCTATCGCACCATCGAGCGCCTGCAGAGAAGCAGGCTGGTCGAGGCGCGCGAGAGCAGCCGCGAGCACAACCGGCCGGAGAAGACGCTGTACGCGCTCACCGATGAAGGCCGCGCGACCTGGCGCGAATGGATGCTCGACGCGCTGGCCAATCCGACACGGGATTTCCCGGAATTCCCGGCGGCGTTGGCGTTCATCCCGCTGCTGACACCCGACGAGGTGCTGAGGCAGTTGGAGAAACGTGAGGAGAAGCTTTCCGCCGAGCTGAGCCGAATCCAGACGGTCATGGAGGATGGCGCGGAGTGGGGGCGGCTCTTCATGCTGGAAATGGAATATCTGCGCGCCACTACCGCGGCCGAACTGGAGTGGGTGCGGTCCGTCGCCAACGATCTGCGGTCCGCCGAGATCACCTGGGACGAGGAGTCACTCCTGCACTAGGAATCAGAAAGCATGTTTCACGTTCTCATCATCGGCGCTGGTACCGGCGGGCTCTGTCTGGCCCAGGGACTCAAGCGGGCCGGCATAAGCGTCGCGGTCTACGAGCGCGACCGCACCCGGCGCGACGGCCTGCAGGGATATCGGGTCGGGATCGACGCCGACGGCAAACGAGCGTTGAAGGCGAACCTCGCGCCGGATCTGTACGACACGTTCATCGCCACCTGCGCCCAGCGGCCCGCCTACGGAAACCAGCTCACCCACAAGCTGAAGTTCCTCTTCTCCGCCGGCCCCGAAGTGTCCACGGCCAAGGAGGACGACGAGCAGGACGAATCGGTGAGCCGCATGACGCTGCGCCAGGTCCTGCTCACCGGCGTCGAGGACGTCGTGCATTTCGACAAGGAGTTCGTGCGTTACGAGCGGCGGCCGGACGGAAAGGTCACGGCCCATTTCAGCGACGGCAGCAGGGCCACCGGTGATCTGCTCGTGGGAGCCGAAGGAGCATGGTCAAAAGTACGGGCGCAATATCTTCCGCACGCGAAACTCGTCGAGACCGGGCTCATCGGGCTCACCGGCAAGACGCCGCTCACCCCCGAAACCGCCGCGTTGCTACCCCAGCGAATGATCGAAGGGGTCAGCTTGGTGCACGGCCCGAAGGGATTCATGTGCATCTTCCACGTCATGCGCTTCAAATGGGACGCCGACGGCAGGCCGAAGAGCGGAATCGGCGCCACGGACGCGCAGGCCATCGCGAACTGGCCCGGCATGCTCTACGACAACAGCCGCGACTACATCATGTGGGGGTTCGCGGCGGCCGAGCGATGGTTGCCGAAGGACGTCTCCGGCATGCGCGGCGCGGAAATCCAGCGACTGGTCCTGGAGATGACCAGTGACTGGCATCCCGACCTGCGCCGGATCTTCGAGCTCGGCGATCCAGGCAGCAGCTTCCCGCTCACGATCCGCACCTCTGAGCCGATCGCCCCCTGGCAGACCACGAACGTCACGCTGATCGGCGACGCCATCCACACGATGACCCCCGGTCGCGGCGTCGGCGCGAACACCGCCCTGCGCGACGCCCGGCTCCTCACCCGCAATCTCGCCAGGGCTCACCGGGGTGAGCTGCCCCTACTGGAGGCCGTGCACGACTACGAGACGAAAATGACGGCGTATGCGTGGGACGCCGTCGTCAAGTCCCGCGCGCAGATGAACGGCCACTCCGTCCTGCACGACGGCGGCTTCGCGGGCAGCCTGGCGCGGGCGGGCATGCGGACGGCGATGCGCGTCATGAATCGCATACCACCCCTCAAGCGCAGAATCGTCGACGCCGAGTCCGGCTTCCGCGGCGCAGGCCGCGACGACGACTGACGCTGGCGCGGACCGCCCGCTCCATGAGGTGATCATGCTGCCGTTCCCGGGCCACCGTCCCGGGAACGGTTGGCACGCCCCGGCGCAGCGAGATGCATCTGCCGAGCTGCGGGAGCCGACAACCCGTGGCGAGTGTGGATCGGCACGGCGACCGACCACCACTCCTGCGGAAGCCGCGCCTTAGGTGCTCAATGTGCTGCGGGCCGAAGACACGTTCGGCGAAGAACCCGTAGACCAGATCCAAATGATCGTCCTTGCGGACCCGAAGGCTCTTTCTGAGGTCTTGCCGTGTATACGCCGTTGCACCGGAGTCGGTGTTCGATCACAGGGCGGGCTCAGGGAGCACATCTGCCGCCTGCCTTAGCGCCGCATCCAGGATCGCATCCAGCATCCCCTGGGAGCTCTGGAGCTGAGTGATCGCCTCGATGATGCGGGCGCGCTCGCGCCGCAGGTCCTCAATGAAGGTCGGGCAGCCGGACGGCACCACCAGTTCGTCATCGTCGTGGACGCAGTGCAGGACTCGGGCGATGACCGCGGTGGGAAGCCCGGCGGCGAGCAGGGCTCGGATGTGGCTCACCGTTGTGACGTCCGCCCCGGCGTACTCGCGGTAGCCGTTGACCAGCCGGACTGGCTTGAGCAGGCCCTGCTCTTCGTAGTAGCGCAACAGCCGCCGGTGCACTCCGGTCTCGCGAGCCAGGTCGCCGATCCTCATTCGGTTCCTTTCGTTTGACCTTCACATGGATGTGACGCTTTACCGTCCCCAGTATCGCTAATCGCGAAAAGTGAGGAGATGTCAGTGTCACGTGCAGTGATCATTGGTGCGGGTCCGGGGACCGGACGGGCGGTGGCTCGCCGGTTCGCGCGGGAGGGGCTGCCGATCACGCTGATCGCCCGGAGTGAGCGGACGCTGCGTGCCGCGGCCGAGGCGGTTGATTTGCGCGGTGTCCCGGCTGTCACGTTGGAGGCCGACAGCACCGATCGGGCCGCGTTTAATGCCGCGCTCGACGAGGCTGCCGGCGAGTACGGCCGGTGGAAGCACGAAGCTCACCACTCCGGGCTGATCGGCCAGGGAAGTGGTAGGCCTTGAGCGGCATCTCGAGCACGGGTGTCATCGCAGGATTGCTGGAGGTCTGGCGGCGAGCCTTCGACGAACAGCGGGTGAGCGATCTCGTCTCCCTTTTCAGGGAGGATGCACTCTTCCAGGGCATCAGTCCGCACCTGCGCACGGGCCGGGAGGAGATCTCCGAGTACTACGACAACGTCGCTGACGGTATGACCGCAAAGGTCGAGGTACTACGCGAAGTCCAGTTGAGCGAAGGGATCGTGATCGGGTTCTCGGACGTGACCTTTACCGCTCGTACCGGTGAGACCCGCCCGATACGCCTCTCCATCGTCGCGGAGCAGGTCGAGGGCACTTGGCTGATCCGCCAATATCACGCGGCCACGCACTAATATGGCGCGAGCGCTTCCGTGTGCGTGGTGACCTGGTGCAGGCGGTGGTGCTCGCCTATGAGGTCGGGCTGGTCACTCCAGGCTGGAGCTCTTTCGAGTGTGCTGCAAGCCACCGGTCAGGCCACGATGGCCGGATAGGGACTTCTCATCTCGCCGAAGTAGGCCTCGGGCGCTCCTTCGATGTGCTCGGACACTTCGTCCATGAAGGCACGCAGCAGTGGGGTCGCGTTGTGCCGGTCGAGGTCCTCCTGCGAACGCCAGACCTCATAGAGGAAGAATCGGCCGTCCTCCTGCTCGTGGAGGTGGTACTGAAGGTTGCCCTCGTGCCCTCGGGAGGGCTCGACGAGATCCATCAGGAGCTTCCTGAACTCGTCGGCGTGTCCGGGCTTGGGGGTCAGGAATCCGTAGAGCGAAACGGGCGCTGGTGCAGTCGAATTCGTTGTCATGTCCGCAACGTTAGGATGTGACACCAATGTTAGGTTCAAGCCGCTGCCCTATGAGGTGGATCACATGAAGATCGGAGAGCTGTCCCGCGAAACGGGTGTGGCCGTACGTCTCCTGCGCTACTACGAGGCCCAGGGGCTGCTCACCTCCCACCGCAGCGAAGGCGGCCACCGCCAGTACGATCCCGATGCCCCCGCCACCGTCGCCCGCATCCGCACCCTGCTCGCCGCCGGACTCCCTACCAAGGTCATCCGCGAGCTCATGCCCTGCTTCGTCGGCAACGGCACCGAGCTCCAGGCATGCGTTCTGGACCACCTCAGAACCCAGTACGCGGAGTTGGACTCCCGCATAGCCGACCTCGCCCGGGCCCGCACGGCTCTGGGCGACATCCTCGAAGCCTCCGCCCGAGCACTCACCCACGTCTGAACCGGCAGTCACACATCGCCAGGTCCGTAGCCCAGCCAACTTCCGTCAGAGGGCGAAATCGTCGCTCATGCGATGCAATGGGCACTCTGCCGAGCATGGGCAACGCAGACTGCTCCCGAGCGCGCAGCGGTGACAAAAGGGCAAAGCGGACGGTCCGAGCTCAGGTTTCGGAAAGCTCTGACCGAGGGTCGAGCCTGCCGTGAGCCTCCGCCGAAAGATCCTGCCAGTCGGCCCAGGTCTTGAGCCGGTCGGCGTAGACCTGCTGAAGCATCGGGTAGAAGCCCTGGCCGAACAGCACCCGCAGGGGCGGGTTGTCGGAGTCGACGATCTTGAGGAGCGCCTGGGCCGCGGCGGCCGGGTCGCCGGCGGGCTGCCTTCCCGCGAACTGGGCGAGGCGCTGGCGGAGGCCGTCGTAAACCCGGTTGGCCTCGGCCATGTGGCCGTTGTTGAGGGGATCCGGGTTCTTGCCGGACCTGGTGGCGAAGCCGCCGGGCTCGACCACGGTCACCTTGATGCCGAAGCCGGCGACCTCTTGGGCGAGGGATTCATTCAGGGCTTCCAGGGCCCACTTGGAGACGTGGTACGCGCCGCCGAGCGGCATGGCGATGAGCCCGGCGGCCGAGGAGAGCTGGATGATGTGCCCTGCGCCCTGCTCGCGCAGGTAGGGCAGCGCGGCCTGGATCACCCACACCGCACCGTACAAGTTGGTCTCCAGCTGGTCGCGCAGGTGCTGCTCGGTCAGCTCCTCGATGGCGCCCATCTGGGCGTAGCCTGCGTTGTTCACGATGACGTCCAGACGGCCGAAGTGTTCCTTGGCCCGCTTCACGCTCTCGAAGACGGCGGCCTTGTCGGTCACGTCCAGCTTCAGCGGGAGCACCGCGTCGCCATAGGCGGCGACCAACTCGTCAAGGCTTCCGGTGTTGCGGGCGGCCGCGGCCACCTTGTCGCCGCGAGACAGCGCCGCCTCGACGAAGTTGCGGCCGAGGCCGCGGGACGAACCAGTGACGAACCAGACCTTGCTCATGATGTCCTTCCGTTCTTTCTGCGGTGGCGGTATGCGCGGCGGTCACCACGCAACGAGCCAAGGCGATCACTCGTGGAGTCGGGTGCCGCGCGGATCGTTCGCGCTGCGCCCTGACGACCATGAGGCGCCGGTGACCCGATCCCTGTGACAGGGCGGTCATGTGACATGCGTCACCGATCACGAGTGTCACAAGGCGGTGAGGGCCGGCGTCTTGTGCAGGAGCAAGAATTGAGAGCCAACAGGCAGGAGTGGGCTGTGAACGAGCGCAGCGAGCCAACGACGGGCGCAGCCGAGCCGCTCGCTGGTGGCGGCCGGATGGACTGCGGAATGGGCTCCGCAACCGAGACGTTCGTTTCTCACCGCAACCTGCTGTTCACCGTCGCCTACGAGATGCTCGGATCGGCGGCCGACGCCGAAGACGTCCTGCAGGAAACCTGGCTGCGATGGATGAAGGTCGACGTGAGACAGGTGCGCGACCAGCGCGCCTACCTGGTCCGGATCACGACCCGACGCTCGCTCGACCGGCTGCGCACCATGAGGCGCCGCAAGGAGGCGTACGTCGGCTCCTGGCTGCCCGAGCCGATGCTCACAGCGCCGGACGTGGCCGAGGACGTCGAGCTCGCCGAGAGCGTGTCGATGGCGCTCATGCTCGTCCTGGAGACGCTGTCGCCGACCGAGCGTGCCGTCTTCGTGCTGCGCGAGGTCTTCGACGTCGCCTACGACGAGATCGCTGCCGCCGTCGGCAAGAGCCCCGCGGCCGTCCGCCAGATCGCGCACCGTGCCCGCCGGCACGTCGATGCCCGCCGCCCTCGCGAGGTGGTCTCCCCCGGCGAGGCCCGGGCGGCTCTGGAGTCGTTCTAGCGCGCGCTCGACACCAGGGACCTGCAAGGCCTGCTTGATGTGCTCGCCCCTGAGGTCGTCTTGATCAGTGACGGCGGCGGCATCAAGCAGGCCGCGCCGCGGCCGATCACCGGCGCCGACAAGGTGGCCCGCTTCATCGTCGGCGGCCTCGGCAAGGCCGAAGTCGCGCTCACCGGTGAGTCCACAGTGGTCAACGGCAACCCGGCACTCCTCGTCCGCGTGGACGGCGAGATCGACGGCGTCATAGCGATCCGTGTCGAGGACGCCCGCATCACCGGCCTCTACTACGTCCGCAACCCCGACAAGCTAACTCGTATCGAATCCGAGACCCCGCTCACTCTTCGATGAATGCCGTAACGCTCCGCGCCCTTGCGGGCAGCGAACGAACGCGGGACCGGGTGCAACCGCTGGGCGGCGGTCCACGGCGGGACGGGCACTCTCCGCCGGCTCAAGGCCGCCGACGCCATCGGTCGTCTGGGCTCCAAGCTGCGCGCTTACCTGCGCCCTCAGGTCCTGGTGCTGGACGAGGCCGGCTACCTACTGCTTGCCCGCGACGAGGCCAACCTGGTCTTCCAGATGTCTGGCCGCCGTCGAAGCCGAGATCGCCGCTACCGGCTGACAAGGCTGGCTCGCTTCTGCTCCGCTGGATCCGATGACACCGGCATGACCACCACTTACTGCCTGATCGACATCCTCAGCCTCACCATGGAGAACCTACGTCGAACTGCGGAAACCCAGGACGGACAGTGCTGAGCATGAACCGCGTCATGGATGAGCGCCAAAACCGGATGATCCATTTAAGCAGCGACGGCATCCTAGTCCGATGATCTGGATCGCTCCTGCTGCAACCCGCATCGACGAGCCCTTCGTCGCCGATGAACGCGCCATGTTAGAGGGTTTCCTGGACTGGCACCGCGGCACCCTGCTTCACAAATGCGCAGGACTCACCGCAGCGCAATTGACCGAACGGCCGCTGACGCCCTCCAACCTCTCCCTGCTCGGCCTGGTCCGCCATCTCACCGATGTCGAACGCACCTGGTTCCGCCGCCGTTTCGCCAGCCAGCCTCTACCCAGCCTCTACAGCCGGCCCGGCCAGCCGGATGCCGCCTTCGACGACGTTGATCCCGCGCGAGCGGCCGAAGACCTGGCCGTCTTGACCGCCGAGCAGGACGCCGCCCGACAGGCCACTGCCGGCATGCCACTCGATGCCGTATTCGTCAGCCCTCGCTGGGGTCCAATGAGTCTGCGATGGGCCTTCGTCCACATGCACGGCGAATACGCCCGTCATAACGGCCACGCCGACATCCTGCGCGAACGAATCGATGGAACCGTCGGCACATAGACAAGGACCAGTGCCCGAGTCCGAAACGGTCAACTCTGCACATCAAGGAGTACGCCGACCGGCGGTCGGGTGCAACGTCAGCGACAGTCCGCGGGCTTCGACGAGCAGGTGCAATTTATGGGTCAGTCCACCACGGAATCGTCCGAGCGCCTGCCTGATGTGCTGTTGCTTCGTATCGATCGTCCCGCCGCCGTCTCCCATTTACGGGCTCCGGCGGCGTGCCGGTGCGCGCGAGCGATGGTCGAGCCGGCCCGTTGATGGCAGGTCGGGCATCGGCCGCTCCAGGTGGCTAACAGCACCTGAAATGTGCAAGAGCTTGTAGAAGGTCACACCGTGCGAGCCGCTTTTGGGCTGGTCTTCGGGCAACTGACGGTAGCCGAGCTCGGTCGGCCGGTTGCGCCAGGTGATGCCCGGGCCCAGATCCTCAGGCGCTAATCCGCGTTCGCGCGGCGGGCCGTGCTGAACCGGCGTTGGTAGGCGGCCGGGCTGATCGACAGCTTCCTGGCGAATACCCGTCGCATGCTTT
Source organism: Nonomuraea jiangxiensis (assembly GCF_900099965.1). Taxonomy (GTDB): domain Bacteria; phylum Actinomycetota; class Actinomycetes; order Streptosporangiales; family Streptosporangiaceae; genus Nonomuraea; species Nonomuraea jiangxiensis. The sequence goes on from NZ_FNDJ01000054.1 coordinate 41,906, forward strand.
CGTAACTGGGAAACCCGGCAAGGATCGCGGCCTGCGTCGCGGTGCGTCCTTGGTCGAGCAGCGCCCTGGCCAGGTCGAATCGGATGTTCTCCACGTACCGGGCCGGTGTCGTGGACAACTCGTCGTGGAAAAGCCGGGTGAGGTGCCGGGTGCTCACGTTGAGGTGTTTCGCGAGCTCACCGAGCGAGTGGTCCCCGCGGGGGTTCGCTGTCACCAAGTCGGTGATGCTGCGGAGAGCCGGCGAGCGGGGCGGCGGTCCTTGCAGCGGTGCCGAGAACTGGGACTGGCCGCCCGCGCGCTGCATGTAGACCACCAGGGCACGGGCGACGTCGCGCGCCACGTGGGGCCCGTGGTCCTCTTCGACGAGAGCGAG
>NZ_FNDJ01000040.1 GCF_900099965.1 Nonomuraea jiangxiensis
GGCGGTCGGCCGAGCTGAGGCTGCGGGCCGGGCGTGGGGTGCGGGCCGAGCTGAGGCGGTCGGCCGAGCTGAGGCTGCGGGCCGGGCGTGGGGTGGGGGCCGGCTGGGGCGGTGGCGCAGTCCGTAGGCCCAGCTTGGGTTGGGGTCGCTGCGGGGCCGTGGCGTGGTCGGCCCGGCGTGAGGTGGACGCCATTGCGAGGCCGTAGCGCCGCAGGTCCACGTGAGGTGGAGGTCACTGCGGGGCCGTAGCACGGCGGCCCGCGTGAGGCGGAGGTCGCCGCGGGGCCGAAGCGGGTGCCAGCCCTGCGTGAGATGCATGCCATTGCGGGGCCGTAGCGCCGCAGGCACGGCATGAAGTGGACTGCCACTGCGAGGCCGTAGCGCCGCAGGCCCGCGTGAGGCGGACGCCACTGCAACGCCGTAACGCCGCAGGACCGGCATGAAATGGACCGCCGCTGCGAGGCCGAAGCGGGTGGCGGCCCGGCATGAAGCGGAGGCCGCCGAAGGGCCGAAGCAGGGGCGGCCCGGCGTGAGGGGGACACCACTGAGGGTCGTAGCGCGGCAGGCCCGACGTGAGGCGGAGGCCGTCGCGATGCCGAAGTGGGTGCCCGGCCCGGCGTGAGGGGGACGCCCTTGCGGGCCGTAGCGCGGCAAGCCCGGCGGGAGGTCGAGGTCACTGCAGGGCCCGTAGCGCGGTCGGCCCGGCGGGAGGTCGAGGTCACTGCAGGGCCCGTAGCGTCGCGCGGTCGGCCCTGCGTGAGGTGGAGGTCACTGCGGGGCCGTAGCGGGGTCGGCCCGGAGGGAGGTGGAGGCTGCTGTGGGGATGGGGCGGGGTGGGTCAGGGGGTGGGTTCGGGGTGGTGGGGGGACGGGGGTGGGGGTGTGGGGGTTGCGGTGGCGGTGGGGGTTAGGTGGGTGCGTACGAGGAGGGCTGCGCCCGCTACCGCCGCCGGCATCGCGATGACCGCCACGAACGGCACCAGGAACAGCAGGAACACCGCCACCCCGAACCCCAGCGACGCCGCCTTGTTACCGCGCAGCAGCGCGAACCGTTGCTTGCGGATCATCCCGCGCCGTTCCAGTGGCAGGGTGGTGAGCTCCACCGTGAGGAAGAAGCCGGACACGGCCGCTCCGAGCACCGGCACCACCGTCTGGCCGAACACGGGGATGAAGCCCAGGAAGAACAGCGGGATCGTGAAGAGGAGCACGTAGCACAGCGTGACCAGGCTGTCCCTGATCGAGCGGGGCAGTGTGCGCCACCACGGCTGCTCGTCGGCCGCCTTGAGCGCGTCCACCTCCGCCGACAACCGCTCGTAGAACGGCTCCCCGATCACCAGCGTCAGCGCGGTGAACGTCAGCACCGCCACCGCCAGCCCGCCGAGCACCAAGGAGATCGCCACCACCGTACGGAAGACCTCGCGCCAGCTCCACGTGTCCGCGAACGGCGTCAGGAACTCGGCCAGGTCGGCGGCGTTGGTGCCGAGCAGGATCAGCACCACCACGTAGACGGCGAACGCGACAAGAGCGGGGATCAGCCCGAAAGCCCACCACCGGCCGTTTCGGGCGACCCACCCCCAACCCCGCAGGAAGAAGCCGACACCGGCCGTGAAGTCGCGCAGTGATCGCATGCCCGGCAGGCTAGCGCCAGAACGACGTCACCGCGTAGCCCAGTTCGGCGAACAGGTCGCGCAGCAGCGGCAGCGAGATGCCGAGCACGTTGCCGTGGTCGCCCTCGATGCCCTCCACGAACCACCCGCCGCGCCCCTCGATGCTGAACGCCCCGGCCAGGTTGAGCGGCTCGCCGGTCGCGGCGTAGCTGGCGATCTCCTCCTCGGACGGCTGGCCGAAGTGCACCACGGTGGTGGCCACCTCGGCGACCTGCCGGCCCGCCGCGACGTCGATCACGCAGTGGCCCGTCACCAGGCGCCCGGTGCGCCCGCGCATGAGGCGCCAGCGCTCCGCGGCCTCCTCCTTCGTGGCGGGTTTGCCGTAGGGGCGGCCGTCGAGCTCCAGGATCGAGTCGCAGCCGATCACCAGCCCCTCGTCCAGCCCGCTCGCGACGGCCTCGGCCTTGGCTCTGGCCAGCACCAGGCTGAGCGCCGCGGGGGTGTGGGCGGTGAACGCCTCCTCGTCGACCCCGCTGACGATCACCTTGGGGTCGAGGCCGGCACTGCGTAGCAGGGCCAGACGGGCAGAGGAGGCAGAGGCCAGAACGATCACTGAGCCAGCCTACCGGTCACCGGTCGGGGTTCGGCGTCCCCGGTGCCCGCTGCGGCTCCTCCACTGGCTCGGACGGGCCTGCCTGCCGCGGCACGACCCCGCCGAAGATGCTGCCGAGCAGCGCTCCGAGCGCGTCGGGCACGGCCGACTGCTCCCGGTTCAGGTGGTCGGCCATCGTGCCGGCGTCCATGTCGGCGTTCGCGGCCCGGGTGGCCAGCAGCGACATGATCATGGGGGCGATCAGAGGCAGCAGCCGCATGATGGTCCCCCGGTCGATGCCGGCCAGCTGCGACAGACCGGACACGACCGCCTCCGTGCCCTGCCCGCCGAGCACGTGGCTGAGGATGCCGTGCCCGTCGCGGGTCAGCGAGGCCACGTCGCCGTTGAACGGATCGGTGTCCACATGCTCGTCCAGCGCCCCGCGCAGGGCCTCGGCGCCGTCCGGGTGCTCGGCGTTGCGGGCCAGTCCTCCGACGATGGTGCCCGACACAGCCTGGACCACGTCGCGGGCCGTGGCCGTGTCCGTGCCGAGCATTCCGGCGATCTGCTCCAGTCCCGAGTCTCCGAGCTGGGCGAGAAGCTCGTCATGCAGAGTCACGACAGTCCCCCCATCGTTGACACGGGAGACGTTCCCCTGCTGATCTCGACCCAACGCCCGGATTGTCTTATTTATCGGAAAAGGTGGCCCGGCTCACCCCGCGGAGCCGGCGGCGGCCACCGAACGGCTTCCTGCCAGGCCCGCGGCGGCGTACGCGTCCGCCTCGTCGAGGGTCTCGTGCTCCAGCAGGGCCGCCACGATCGCGTCCAGCTTCTCCCGGTTTTCGGAGAGCACCTGGATGGCACGCTCGTAGCACTCGTCCACGATCCGCCGCGCCTCCTCGTCCACAGTGGCGAGCATGGCGGGCGAGGCCTGCGGCGGCTGGCCGTCGTTGGGCAGGATGGTCAGCGGTCCGACCTTCTCCGACATGCCCCACCGGCCGACCATGCCACGGGCGATCATGGTGACCTGCTCCAGGTCGTTCTCGGCGCCGGTGGTGATGACGCCGTAGACGACCTGCTCGGCCGCCATGCCGCCGAGCGCGCCGGTGATGCGGCCGCGCAGATACTGCTCGTCGTAGGCGTACCGGTCGGTGTCAGGGGTGGACAGCGTGACGCCGAGCGCCCGGCCGCGCGGGGTGATCGAGATCTTCCTGACCGGGTCGGCGCCCGGCTGGAGCATGCCGAGCAGCGCGTGCCCGGCCTCGTGGAAGGCCGTCCTGGTGCGCTCCTCCTCCGGCATCACGATGCTGCGGGCCGCGCCGAGCTGCAGCTTCTCCAGCGCGTCGGTGAGGTCGGCCATCGCGACCTTCTCCTTGCCGCGCTTGGCGGCGAGCAGGGCGGCCTCGTTGACCAGGTTCGCGAGGTCGGCGCCGGTCATGCCGGGAGTGGTCTTGGCGAGCTTGTCGAGGCTGACCTCGCCGTCGAGCGGCACGCCGCGCGTGTGCACGGCCAGGATCGCGCTGCGGCCGGCCGCGTCCGGCAGGCCCACCTGCACGGTACGGTCGAAGCGCCCGGGACGCAGCAGCGCCGGGTCGAGGATCTCGGGCCGGTTCGTGGCCCCGATGACGATCACGCCCTCGGCCCCGGAGAACCCGTCCATCTCGGTGAGGATCTGGTTGAGCGTCTGCTCGCGCTCGTCGTGGCCGCCGATGCCGCCCGCGCCGCCGCGCGCCCTGCCGATGGCATCGATCTCGTCGATGAACACGATCGACGGCGCCACCTTCCGCGCCTCCTCGAACAGGTCACGCACCCGCGAGGCGCCCACGCCGACGATCATCTCGATGAACTCGGAGGCGCTGGCCGAGAAGTACGGCACCTTGGCCTCGCCCGCGACCGCCCTGGCCAGCAGCGTCTTGCCGGTGCCGGGAGGGCCGGCGAGCAGCACGCCCTTGGGCAGCTTCGCGCCGAGCCTGCGGTATTTGTCGGGGTCCTTGAGGTAGTCGACGATCTCCACCAGCTCGTTCTCGACCTCGTCGATGCCCGCGACGTCCTCGAACGTCACCCGCACCTTCCCAGCCTCGACCGGCTTGGCCGCCTTGGACTTGCCCAGCCCGCCCAGGCCGCCGCCCATCATGCTGGCGCCGCGGCGCATGATCCAGATCCACAGTCCGGCCAGCAGCAGCACGGGCAGCAGTGACAGCAGCAGGTTGGAGAAGAAGCCACGGGTGATCGGCTGCGAGGTGATCTCCACCTGGCCGGTGGCGAGCTGCTGGTCGAGCTGGTCGGTGTTGGCGAAGGCCGGGATCTCGGTCTGGAACCGGGTGTAGGCCGTGTTGCTCTCGGGGTTCTGGGCGGAGGACCGCAGGTCTCCCTCGACGGACAGGCCCTGGGCGTAGATCTCCTTGACGTTCTTGGCGCTCACCTGCTTGGTGAACTCGGTGTACGAGATCGTCTCGACGGATTCGCTGTCGACGAACGACGACACCACGAAGAAACCCGCGTACACGATGAGCAAGGTGACGATGAAACGCCACCAGTTGATCTTGGGTCGGCCGCCCGGCGTCCCGGGCAAGCCCTCCGAACGCCAGGGCGGCTTGCCCTTGCCCTTGTTCGAGGTTTGTGGTGATCCAGAGCGTTCCACGGCGTCACTCCCCATATCGCCGCATACATGATCTTCTAGCCTAGAACACGCACTCCTGACACCACGCGGCCAATGTCCCGCCACTGTTTGTGCTGCGAGTCCGGCACTGTCACGAACACCAGTCCGGGCTTGCTCATTCCCCCGTCTATGACGACAACGGCCGCCCGAGACGTCTTTTTTCCGTATTTAACCCGATAGACGAGTGCCCATCCGCCTTTGACCTGCTGCGACGCCAGCCAAGTGATCTTGGAACCCTTGGGATGGTGGTTGAGCGTCCAGCGGGCGGCCAGCAGCGCCGTGTCACGCGGGGACTCCTGCTCCATGATCGGCAGCGGGCACGATACGACTGTCCCGCGCAGGGTGGTGCCGCGCTGCCGGGGCAGCACCTGCCTGGTGGAGAACGGCGCCGCCCCGTACGCCTTCCACGGCCTGCCGAGCCTGGGGACCACCAGGCCCGAGCGCTTGTCCGTGACCACCTGCTTGCCCGGCGAGCTCAGGGACATGCGCTTGACCCCGCCGGTCAGCCTGGGCACGCGCGGGTCGGCGTAGAGGGCCTCCATGGCGGTGTAGCCGGGCGCGAGCGAGCCGCTGGGGGACGGCGCGCCCTGCTCCTCGGTGGCGCCCTGCTCCTCGGTGGCGCCCTGCTCCTCAGTGGTGCTCGGCTCCTCGGTGGTGCTCGGCTCCGGGCTGGGCGTGGGGACCGCCGCCGCCGGTGCCGGGCCGGACGGGGACGGTACGGCCGGCGGCGCGGTGACCGGCCCCGCCGCGACCTCGTCCGGCCCTGACGGGAGCACCACGATCACTGCCACGGCCGCGGCCACGACGGCGGCGACCACGGCAAGCCCCCGGTACACCACCCGCATGCGGAGATCTCCGATACGGGAGCGTTTGGGGGGTGAAGCCACCGGGGCTCCAGGTCTCGTCGCGGTTCTCACTTCGGAACCCTTGATCACTTCATCCCCATCGAGCACGACGGGAGCGTACGACATATCCCGGCATTGCGCTCAAGAAGCGACCGAAGTGCAATCATGGACTTCGTGCAACAGGTTGAGCTGCGATTCGACCACGCCTCCCGAGCGTCACAGACGCACACGAACCTTTCGGCCATCCGGCAGGGCTCGACCGGCCTGTGGGTGGCCGGCGACGAGACCGCGACGTTCGAGCACCTGGAGTGGACGGGCGACCACTTCGGCGCGCAGCGCACCTTCCGCCTCGCCGACTACGTCAATCTCCCGGCGGGCCCGGAGGACGAGGCCGACATCGAGGGAATGGGCCGGGCCGACGGCCACCTCTGGCTGGTCGGCTCGCACAGCCTCAAGCGCAGGCGGGTCAAGTCGAAGGACCCGGACAAGGCCGCCGACCGGCTGGCCACGGTGGTCAGGGAGGAGAACCGCTTCATCCTGGTACGGCTCCCGCTCGGCGACGCCGAGGCCCCGGAGCGGGGGGCGATCATGTCCGGCGGGCACAACCTCACCACGTACATGAGCGACGACCGGCACCTGGCACCGTTCCTGACGCTGCCGGGCAAGGACAACGGGCTGGACGTCGAGGGCATCGCCGTCCTGTCCGGGCGGGTCTACCTGGGGCTGCGCGGTCCGGTCCTGCGGGGCTGGGCGGTGCTGCTGGAGCTGCGGGTCGAGGACGCCGGCAAGGGGCGGTTGCGGCTGCGGGAGCCGTACCGCAAGCACTTCCTGGACCTCGGCGGGCTCGGCGTGCGGGACCTGTGCCCGGACGGCGACTCGCTGCTGCTGCTCACCGGGCCGACCATGGACCTCGACGGGCCCGTGCGCGTGGTGCGCTGGCGGCCGGGCCACAAGCGGCCGACGGTCGTCCCTGAGGACGAACTGGAAGCCGTGCTGGAGCTGCCCTACGGCGTCGGCTGCGACCATCCGGAGGGGCTGGCGCTGCTGGACGACCGCAGGCTGATGGTGGTGTACGACAGCCCGTCGCCCGCGCGGATCACCCCGGCGGGCGGCGTGCTGGCGGACATCTTCACGATCTAGAGACACGCCCCAGCAACCACGGGGCCTCCGCGACGAACGTGCACGAGCCCGGCTCGATCTCGGTGAACCCCGCGTCCCGCACGACCGGCAGCCCGGCGGCGACCAGGGAGTCGAAGTCGCCCCGGCCGGGGGCGGCGCGCACGGACACCGCCAGCCCGCGCTCCCGCCAGGCCGCCCGCTCGGCCGCGTCACTGGCCCACCAGGCGAGCTGGGCGGCGTGCCCGGCCTGGGCCATGGCCTTGCCCGCCGACATGGCCAGGTCGGGGTTGGCCCACAGGATCGGCCGCTCGGCGGGCGGCGGCGGGGCGGTGTCGGTCAGCTCGGTGCCGGACACCTGCAACCGCGCCAGGTCCCTGGGCCAGTCGTCGAGCGGCACGGGCGGGTGCACGCGCACCTCGGCCGTACGGTGCTCGACGGTGCGGCCGGGAAGCGCGAGCGCGCGGCGCCACTCGGCGCCCCTGGCCCGGCGCACGACCTTGCGGATCTTGCCGGTGGACTGCCAGGCGTGCACCTCGGCGGCCCACTCCCCCGGGTCGTCCAGCAGACTCAGCACGGCCATGGCGGCGGCCTCCAGGGCGTCGGTGCGCTCGGGAGGGCTCACGGTGGGACCCGCACGCTCGATCCGGACGACGAGGGGCAGGACGTAAAGCTCGGAGTTCATCGCCCTCTAGCATGCCCGATGGCCAGGGACATGGCGGCGGCGAGGAGGCAGAGGGCGCCGGCGGCGTACCAGGCCAGGTCGTAGGCGCCCAGGTGGTCGCGGGTGAGCCCGGCTCCGACGGCGGCGATCGCGGCCCCGACCTGGTGCGAGCCGAACACCCAGCCGAACACCACGGCGCCGTCGGCCCCGTAGATGCGCCGGCACAGCGCGACCGTGGGCGGGACGGTCGCCACCCAGTCCAGGCCGTAGAACACGATGAAGATCAGCATGCTGGGCTCGGTGGTGGCCGCGAACAGGCCGGGCAGCACCATCAGCGAGAGCCCGCGCAACGCGTAGTAGACGCCGAGCAGCACCTTGGGGTCGATCTTGTCGCTGAGCCAGCCGGAGGCGATCGTGCCCACGATGTCGAAGATCCCGATGACCGCCAGCAGGCCCGCCGCGACCGGCTCGGCCATGCCGTGGTCGTGCGCGGCGGGGATGAAGTGGGTGCCGACCAGGCCGTTCGTACTGGCGCCGCAGATCGCGAAGCCGCCGGCGAGGAACCAGAACGGCCGCGTCCGCGCCGCCGAGGCCAGCACGGTGACCGCCCGGACGGCCGCGTTCACCTTGCCGGGCTCGGTACGGACCGAGCCGGGTTCAGCGCCGAGGGCCGTCGTGCCCACGTCCTGCGGGTGGTCGCGCAGCAGCCACCACACGAACGGCACCACCGCCAGCGCGGCGGCGGCCACGGTCAGCGACGCAAAGCGCCATCCCGGCCCCTCGGCGAGCTGGGCGAGCACGGGCAGGAAGATGAGCTGCCCGGTGGCGCCGGCCGCGGTGAGCACGCCGGTCACCAGGCCCCGGTGCCGCACGAACCAGCGGTCCACCACCGTCGCGGCGAACACCAGCGCCATCGAGCCGGTCCCGAGCCCCACGAGCACGCCCCAGAACAGCAGGAGGTGCCAGCTCGCCGTCATCAGCACGGTCAGCCCGCTGCCCGCGGCGATCAGCAGCAGCGCGACGGCGACCACCCGGCGCATGCCGAAGCGGTCCATCAGGGCGGCGGCGAAGGGGGCGGTCAGGCCGTAGAGCACCAGGTTGATCGACACGGCCAGGGAGATCGTGCCCGCCGACCAGCCGAACTCCTCGTGGAGAGGAGTGATCAGTACGCCGGGGGTGGCGCGGAATCCGGCGGCGCCCAGGATCGCCACGAAGGCGACGGCGGCCACGAACCAGGCCCGGTGCAGCCGGCGACCCGAGTGGGTGGTGCTGAGTGTCATGCGCCAATACTTATTTACCCCTTACAGGCATACGAGTGGCCGGAAAGCCAATATGTGCAAGAATCCGGCCATGACCCATCGCATCGCGGTCGTGGTGCTCGACCACTTCGCCACGCTCGACCTCGGCGTCCCCGGCCAGGTGTTCAGGACGGCGGTGACCCCGGCGGGCGAGCGCCTGTACGAGGTCGTGACCTGCTCGGAGGGCCGTCAGGCGGTGCGCTGCGAGGCCGGCTACAGCGTGCTGCCCGACCACGACCTCGACGTGCTCGACACGGCGGACACGGTCCTGCTGCCCGGCATCCACGGAGGCCCGGCGATGCAGGGCATGATCTCGGACACGCTGCGCGCGGCGCTGCAGGGGCGGCCGCGGATCATGTCGATCTGCACGGGCGCGTTCGTGCTGGCGGCGGCGGGCCTGCTGGACGGCCGCCCGGCCACCACCCACTGGCGCGACGCGCCCAGGTTCACCACGTTGTTCCCGAAGGTCAGGCTGGACCCCAACGTGCTGTTCGTGGACGACGGCGACGTGCTGACCTCGGCGGGGGTGGCGGCCGGGCTGGACCTGTGCCTGCACCTGATCAGGCGCGACCACGGCAGCGAGGTGGCCAACCGCGCCGCCCGCCGCTGCGTCATGCCGCCGTGGCGGGAGGGCGGGCAGGCCCAGTTCATCGACCGGCACGTGCCGGAGGCCGGGGCCGGCGGCACGGCGGCCACCCGGGAGTGGATGCTCACCCATCTCGAACGGCCGCTCGACCTCAACGCGCTGGCCGGGCACGCCAGGATGAGCGTGCGCACGTTCACCAGGCGCTTCCGCGAGGAGACCGGCGTGAGCCCGGCCCGGTGGCTGACCGGGCAGCGCGTGCTCCACGCCCGGCGCCTGCTGGAGAGCACGGACCTCGGGGTGGAGGAGGTGGCCAGGCAGGCCGGCTTCCGTACCGCGGTCTCGCTGCGCCAGCACCTGCACGCCGCGGTCGGGGTGCCGCCGCTGGCCTACCGCAACACCTTCCGTCGCACGTGACCGGCCGCTCGGCGCACGCCTCGGGGTGTTGATCCGGGTTCGCCCTAGAATCGGCGCTAAAGATCCATATCGAAGGGATCGCCACATGGCCGAGGCGGATCGCGCACCCGCCGGAATCAACCCGAACGTGCCCAGCGTCGCCCGCATGTACGACTACTACCTCGGTGGCAGGGACAACTTCGCGGCCGACCGCGAGGCGGCGGAGAAGATGATCCAGATCGGCCGCCGGCTCGGCAACGACGCCCGCGAGATCGCCCGGGCCAACCGCGCCTTCCTGGGCCGGGCGGTACGCGTGATCGCCGAGGCGGGCGTGCACCAGTTCATCGACATCGGCGCGGGCCTGCCCACCCAGGAAAACGTGCACCAGGTGGCCCAGCGGCACGTCCCCGGCTCCCGCGTCGTCTACGTGGACAACGACCCCGTCGTGCTGACCCACGCCCGCGCGCTGCTGGCCAGGGACCCGAGCGTCGTGGCCGTGGCGGGCGACCTCAGGGACCCGGACGCGATCCTGGACCACCCCCAGGTCACCGGGCATCTCGATCTCACGCGGCCCTTCGCGATCCTGCTGGTCGCGGTGCTGCACTTCGTCCCGGACGACGCCGAGGCCGCGCTGATCGCCGCCCGCGTGCGCAAGCGGCTCGGCCCCGGCGGCTATCTGGTCTTGTCCCACCTGTACGCGGGCGACGTCACGGACGAGGCGGCCCGGGAGGGGCGGCAGGTCTATTCGAGCACCGCCGCCGGCGGCCTGGCCAGGCGCGGCCGCGACCAGATCGCCGCCTACTTCGACGGCCTCAACCTGCTCGGCCCCGGCGTGGTCCCGGTCGCCGACTGGGCGCCCGGCGCCTCCCCCGACGGCCCGTACGACTTCGTCAGATCGGGCATCCTCGCCGGGGTCGGCGCTATTCGAAAAGATCAGGCTGCTCCCGCACGATCTGGTCGTGCAGCGGCTGGTAGTTGACCCAGCCGACCAGGTCGTTGCCGATCTGCCGGTAGGTCAGCGCGGCGTTGTCCGGCTCGATGGGCACGACCTGGCCCGCGGCCTTCGCGAGCAGCTGCACCTGGGCCGAGCGCTCCATCGTGATGAACCACCAGGCGGCCGCGTCCACGGTGTCGCCGACCGTGAGCAGGCCGTGGTTGCGCAGCACGACGGCCTTGTTGCCGCCCAGCGCCGCGGCGATGCGCTTGCCCTCCTCCAGGTCGGTCACCACGCCGGTGTAGCCGTCGAAGAGGCCGCAGTCCTGGTAGAACGCGCACGCGTCCTGGGTGATGGGCTCGATGACCTGCCCCAGGGCCGACAGCGCGCGGCCGTGGACGGAGTGGCTGTGCGCGGCGGCCACCACGCCGGGCCTGGCCTGGTGCACCTGGGAGTGGATGGCGAACGCGGCCTCGTTGACGGGGTAGCGCCCCTCCACGACCTTGCCCTCGTGGTCGACGAGGATGAGATCGCTGACGCTGATGTGCTTGAACGACAGGCCGAACGGGTTGACCCAGAAGTGGTCGGTCCACTCGGGGTCGCGGGCGGTGATGTGCCCGGCCACGCCCTCCTCGAAGCCGAGCTTGCCGAAGATCCGCAGCGCCGCCGCGAGCCGCTCCTTGCGATGGCGCCGCTCCTCCTCGACCGTCTCGAAGGTCGGCGGCAGGCGGAAGATGAGATTGTCCGGCATGGCGCTCCTCGCGTCCAGAACGTTGTTCCACCGGCAGGTTAACGCCCGCCGCACCGGAACGCCCGCCGGCCGGCCGTCACATCAGGGGGTCCGCGAGCGGGACCGTGCTGTAGTCCTCCCCGGTGACCGGGCGAATGTCCTCCCAGCGCACCCACCGCGCGCATTCCTGACGTCCACGCGCCCGCGGCGGCCACAGCAGGAAGCCCCACCGCGCACCCTCCGCATCGTCGCCCCAGGCCAGCAGATAGCGCTCCTCGGTGGCGCTGACCGGCGTGACGTGCTCCACCACGGGCGGGCTCCAGAGCTCGGGCAGTTCCTCAGGGTTGGCATCCATACCGATCATTATACGAACTCACGTTCGATTATCCAGCTTCCCGCGCGGACCTGGAACGGCAGGTGTCCCGTTGCGGTAAAACCGGTGGCCGCCAGGGGCCGTACGTGAAACGGTCGAGCCCTGATGATCCAGTGGACCGAGGCCGGGCAGGAGCGGTCGGCGCTCTGGCGCACCGCCCTGGGCCTGCGCCCGCCCAGCCGGGTGGTGGTCGCCGACGACACGATGAAGGCCGCCGTCGCCTACCGGCTGGCCTGCGAGGGCACCGCGCTGCTGTGGCGGGGCGACTTCCAGAACGCCCGCCAGCTGCTGGCCGCCATGGGACGCCGGTGCAGGCCCGCCGCCCCCGGCTCGGGGTTCCACCGCTACCGCCAGGCCAGGTCCCAGCGGGCCAGGACGCTCGGCATGCTGCTCGTCCCGTACGAGGCGGGCCACGTCGTGCCACTGCGCAGGGCGCCGGACGTACGCGAGGCGTGCACCGAGGTCTACGGCCCTGCGCCGGCGCCCGCGGTGGGCCAGCTCCGGGAGTTGCTCGGCGTGATCGGGGCCCACGAGTGGCGCAAGAAGGGGGTGTACGTCCCCGCGCTGGGCGCCCGCATCCATCCCCACCACGGCGTGTTCTCGCCGGTCAGGGGCGAATACGTGGATCTGGTGGCCGAGGCGCCGCTGCCGGGCGACCGGCTGGCGTTCGACATCGGCACGGGCACCGGCGTGCTGGCCGCCGTGCTCGCCAGGAGGGGCGTCCGGCACGTGGTGGCCACCGATCTGGACCAGCGGGCCGTCGACTGCGCCAGGGACAACCTCGCCCGCCTGGGGCTGGACGACCGGGTGAAGATCGTGCGTACCGACCTGTTCCCGGCCGGACGGGCGCCGCTCGTCGTGTGCAACCCGCCCTGGTTGCCCGCCGACCCGATCACGCCGCTCGACCATGCCGTCTACGACCCGGACGGGCGGATGCTGCGCGGGTTCCTGGGCGGGCTGGCCGAGCACCTGGAGCCGTCGGGCGAGGGCTGGCTCATCCTGTCGGACCTGGCCGAGCACCTCGGGCTGCGCACCCGCGCCGAACTGCTGGCCGCGTTCGAGGAGGGCGGGCTGCGGGTGGCCGGCCGCATGGACGTCGCACCCCGGCACCACCGGCCGCGCGACGTGGAGGACCCGCTGCACGCGGCCCGCGCCGCCGAGGTGACCTCCCTGTGGCGGCTCACGCGGGCCTGACCCACCCGGGCGCGGGCTTCACGCCCCGAAGGCCCGCCGGTACGCCGACGGCGACGTGCGCATGGCCCGCGTGAAATGGTGCCGGAACGTCACCGGGCTCTCGAAGCCCACCGCCGCCCCGATCTCCTCCACCGGCGCCCGCGTCGACTCCAGCATCGGCAGGCTGGCCGCCACCCGCTGCGAGATCACCCACCGCAACGGGCTGGTCCCGGTCTGCCGCCTGAAGTGCCGGATGAACGAGCGCTCCGACATGTGCGCCACCCCGGCCAGGTCCGCCACGCTGATCGGCCGGGCCAGATTGTCCAGGGCCCACGACATCGCCCTGGCCACCGGGTCGTCGTCCGCCACCGGCGGGACCGCGGCCTCGATGAACTGCGCCTGGCCGCCCTCCCGGTGCGGCGCCACGACCAGGCGGCGGGCGACGGCGTTGGCCACGTTCGGGCCGTGGTCGGTGCGTACCAGGTGGATCAGCAGGTCCAGGCCGGCGGCGCTGCCCGCGCTGGTCAGCACGTCGCCGCCGTCCACGTACAGGACGGAGGGGTTGACCTCGACCGCGGGGAAGCGCCGTTGGAGCAGCTCGGCGTAACGCCAGTGCGTGGTCGCCGCGCGACCGTCCAGCAGCCCGGCGGCGGCCAGCGCGAAGGCGCCCGAGCAGATCGACACCATCCGCGCCCCGCGCGCGTGGGCCCGCCGCAGCGCCTCGGCCAGCGTCGCGGAGACGTCCCCGCGCACGTCGGGCACCCCGGTCACGATCACCGTGTCGGCCGCGGCCAGCACGTCGAGGCCGTGCTCCGCCCGCATGGTGAACCCGCCCACCACCCTGAGCGGCTCCCGGGTCTCCGCGCACACCGCGAGCTCGTACCAGGGAACGTCCAGCTCGGGCCGGGGCAGTCCGAAGAACTCCACGACGCAGCCGAGCTCGAACGGGGACATCCCGTCGAAGGCGAGCACCGCCACCCGGTGCGGCCTGGAGGGGGCCGGCAGGAGCATGAACGCATGTTAGCCGGGGCCCCCTCGCGGCAGGAGTGATATATGCACATTTCGGGTGTACAGACCGTTTTGCCCGATCACCGCTACGAGCAGGCGGAGATCACGGAGGCGTTCTCCCGTCTGACCCGATGCGACGAGGAACTCCTCAAGCGTTTCCATACCGCCACCGGCGTGGAGGGCCGCAATCTCGCGTTGCCGCTGACCGACTACCCCAAGCTCGACTCCTTCGCCCGCGCCAACGACGCCTACGTCGAGCTCGCCCTCGAACTCGGCGAGCAGGCCCTGCGCGGCGCGCTCAAGAAGGCCGACGTACGCCCCGAGAAGGTCGACCATCTGCTGTTCTGCTCCACCACCGGCGTGGCCACGCCCTCGCTGGACGCCAAGCTGGCCCAGCGCATGGGGCTGCGGCCGGACGTCAAGCGGGTGCCCGTGTTCGGCCTCGGGTGCGCGGCGGGCGCGGCCGGACTGTCACGCCTGCACGACTACCTGCGCGGCTGGCCCGACCACGTCGCGGCGCTGGTGTGCGTGGAGCTGTGCTCGCTGACGATCCAGCGCGACGACACCTCGATCGCGAACCTCGTGGCCAGCGGCCTGTTCGGCGACGCGGCGGGGGCCGTCGTGGCGACCGGGCGCGGGCCGGGCCACGAGGTCGTCGCCACCCGTAGCAGGCTCTATCCCGATACCGAGCACCTCATGGGCTGGGAGGTGGGCGACCACGGGTTCCGCATCGTGCTCGACCCCGACCTGACCGACTTCGTGGAGCAGGTGCTGGCCGCCGACATCAGGTCCTTCCTGGCCGACTACGGCCTCACCCCCGAGCAGGTGGCCACCTGGGTCTGCCACCCCGGCGGCCCGAAGGTCATCACCAAGATCGTGGAGACCCTCGGCCTGCCGGCCAGGGCCCTGGACGTGACCCGGAACTCGTTGCGCGAGTACGGCAACCTGTCGTCGGTCTCCGTGCTCCACGTGCTCCAGGAGACGCGCGGCCGGTCGGGGGCGCCCGCCGTGCTGCTGGCGCTGGGGCCGGGGTTCTCCGCCGAGTTGCTGCTGCTGCACTGGTGACGCCGGATGGCCGTCCCCGCGCGGCCGATCACGTCTCGATCGCGGTTTGCGCTCGCTTGCGTCACCGGCCCGGCCGCCGAAGATCCACTTCCGTCGTAAGGACCAGGAGGTGGTTCGGTAATGAAACTTCGTCCTTTAGCCGCCGGTACCGGACTTGTCGCCCTGCTGGCTCTCACGGCCTGCGGCGGCGCGCCCAGCTCGACGGCCGGCGAGCGGGCCAACGAGCAGGCGGCCGCCTCGCCGGGCGCACCGGTCCAGGAGCAGTCGCGCGAGAGCGGGGAGCAGCGCGAGAACGACACGACCACGGCGCAGATCTCCACGTTCGCCCTCGACGTGGACACCGCCTCGTACGGCTACGCCCGCCGTACCCTCCAGGAGGGCCGCTGGCCCGAGCCGGGCGAGATCCGTCCCGAGGAGTGGGTCAACGCCTTCCGGCAGGACTACGCGCAGCCGCCGGACGACGGGTTCACCGTGCACGTGGACGGCGCCAGGCTGCCCGCGCCCGACGAGGCCGTGCTGCGCGTCGGCCTGCAGACACGTACGTCGGCGGCGGCCGAGCGGCGCCCGGCCAACCTCACGTTCGTCGTCGACGTGTCCGGCTCCATGGGCGAGCCGGGGCGGCTCGACCTGGTCAAGTCGGCGCTGCTGAAGCTGCTCGACCAGCTCGCCCCCGGCGACCAGGTGTCGATCGTGTCCTTCAGCGACGAGGCCACCTTGCTGGCGTCGATGACCCCCCTGACCGCCAGGAGCGACCTGCGGGACGCGGTGAACGCGCTGACCATCGCCGGCGGCACGAACCTGGAGGCCGGGCTGGTCGCCGGCTACCGGGAGGCGTCCCAGGCGTTCCGCCCCGCCGCCACCAACCGCGTCATCCTGCTCTCCGACGGCCTGGCCAACCAGGGCAGCACGGCCTGGCAGTCCATCCTCGACCAGGCCAAGGAGTACGCGGGCAGGCAGGTCACGCTGCTCACCGTCGGCGTCGGCCGGGAGTACGGGGACGAGCTGATGGAGCAGCTCGCCGACAACGGCGACGGCATGGCCGTCTACGTCAGCACCGAGGAGGAGGCCGCCAAGGTCTTCACCACCCAGCTGCCCGCCACCATCGAGCTGCGGGCCCGGGACGCCAAGGCCCAGGTGGTGTTCAACCCGTCGGTGGTCGAGACCTACCGGCTCGTCGGCTACGAGAACCGGGCCCTGTCCACCGAGGAGTTCCGCGACGACCGGCGCGACGGCGGCGAGATCGGCCCCGGCCACTCCGTCACCGCGCTCTACTCCCTGCGTCTCAAGCCCGGCGCCACCGGCCAGCTCGCCCAGGCCACCGTGCGCTGGCAGGACCCGGACACCAGGGCCGCCTCGGAGGCCGGCGAGTCCCTGCAGGCCGGTGACCTGCACGAATCCGTGTGGGACAAGGCGCCGGTCCGGCTGCAGGTGGACGTGGTGGTGGCCGCGTTCGCCGTCTACCTGCGCGACCGCGAGGCGTTCGGCCTGGACCTGCCCACGCTCGGCGAGCACGCCACGCGGCTGGCGGCGACCGCGGAGGACCCGATGGTGAGCGAGCTGGCCGGACTCATCGACAGGGCCCGGTCGGTCGGATGACGGGCCGGGGCCCGGCGCGCGAGGTCATGGACGAGCCTCGCGCGCCGGGCCGACCCCGCGGACCCTCCTCGGGGAAATGGGGCGTGATTCGCCCGTGTACGCCGGGGGTCGCGAAGTCGGCTACACTCGTACACGGCAAAGGGGCTATGGCGCAGTTGGTAGCGCGCCTCCATGGCATGGAGGAGGTCTGGGGTTCGAATCCCCATAGCTCCACTCGAAATCACCGCCCGCATCACGGTTCCGGTCAGAGCTGGTAGGCGAAGGTGTAGGAGTGACCCCCGTCCGGGGCGATGAGGATCCGCATCTCGCCCCTGAGGCCGGTTAGTTCCCCCGTCGCCGAGTCCGGTACGACCGTGATGCGCAACGACTGTTCCCCCACGTCACTCGTGGCGTCGTGCTGGACGACGAAGCTGCCCGACCGCCCGTGCAGGGTGCCCTCGACACGTTCCAGCGCCACATAGGAGCGCGAGTCCGGCACCGGCGTGGTCACCATCAGCAGGTGAACGACACTGGTGGCATTCAGGTCGCCGTGGAAGGTCTTGGCCAAGGTCACGAGGCCCAGCGAGACGCCGTCCTGGTCGTGGAAGGCGGGGCTGGGGTTCCAGTCGGAAGTGTCGAAGGTTCCCTTTGCGTCCATGGCCGGTCATCCTGCCGGGCGTACCTGTCAGGTCCTGTCAGGTACCGGCGAGCGCCGCAGGGTCTCCGCCATCTCGTCGGCCGTGCCCGTGAGAACCCCGGTGCTGCCGGGGCCGACCGGACCGAGCCGGCTGACCAGCCACGCGGGCGGCTCGGCGCCGGCAGCCGCCAGATTCATGCTGAGCTCCAGGTCGTGGAAGCGGTCGCCGGCCAGCTCATAAAGCTCGTCCAGCTTGGCCGCCACCTGGTCCTCCGTGTAGTGCGGCGGCAGCCCGAGCGCGACGGTGTCGGCCCGCTGCGCGGCCAGCCGGAGCAACCTGGTCCCGGAGGCGGCGACCATGATCCGTACGTCCTTGACCGCGTCGAGGGTCCTGGAGACCTGCTCGATCCGGTGGCTCGGCGTGCCCCACGCGACGCCGAGCGTGGCCGCGTCCTGCTCGGCGCCCGGCCGCCCGGCGCCCAGGCCCAGCTCGAAGCGGCCGCCGGTGAGCCGGTGCAGGGTGGCGGTCTCCCAGGCGACCGTCTCGGGCGTGCGGTAGGGGGCGCTCAGCACGAACGTGCCGACGCGCAGGGTCGTCGTGACCGCGGCGGCGACGGCGGTGGCGACGAACGGGGACAGCGTGCCCAGCGTGTCGGGCACCAGCAAGGTCGAGTAGCCGCGGCTTTCCGCGCGGCGGGCCAGGCCGGCCCAGGAGTCGGCGTCGGGGGCTTGTCCGGCGACCGCGCCGAACCTGAACGGGTGATCGGTCATGCCCCCAACGATCGCCCACCCGAGGGCCCGGCGCATCGTCCCGCGGACCGGTGGCCGGCTACGTCAGGGGAAGCATGCGCCGGCGCGCACACTACTCCCGCAGCAGTATCCGGGTGAAACCGTTGGCGAACTTGCCCGCCGGGTCGAGCCGGCCCACCAGCGAGCGGAACCGGTCGGGGCAGGACGGCCACCGGGTGAACAGCTTTCCCCAGTGCGGCCGGGGGTCGAACGGCGCCAGCGTCTCCTCCACCAGCTCCAGCACCGGCAGCACCCCGGCGGGGTCCTTCACCCAGGTGAAGTGGATGGCCACGCTGTCACGGCCGTGGAACGGGCTGAGCCACAGGTCGTCGGCGGCGACCGTACGCACCTCGGCGATGTGCAGGACCGGCCGGATGCGCTCGCCGATGGCATACAGCTCGCGCAGCGCCTTGACCGCGTGCTCGCGGGGCAGCAGCAGCTCCGACTGGAGCTCGTCGCCCGCACCGCTCGGCGGGAAGTCCGGGCGGAAGTGCGGCAACCGCTCGTGCCAGGGTCCCGGCACGCCGAGCTGGACCGTGCAGCTGTCGGCCGACATGCCGGGCAGCGGGTGGCGGGGGGCGGGCGCGGGGGTGGTGCCGTACCAGTCGGGGGTGGTCAGCTCGTCGGCTCGCTTCAGCCATACGCGGGTGTCGCGCCAGTCGGTGAACAGGCTGACGCTGTAGCCGGCGGACATGATCGCCTCGAAGTCGGCGAGGGCGTCGGTGCTCAGGCCCTCGCGGACGTACTGGCGCAGCTCGAAGGCGGGCACCAGGTCGAGGGTGAGGGTGGTGACGACGCCGAGCGCGCCGAGCGCCACGACCGCGCCGGGGAAGTCGGCGTCGCCGCGGGCGAGCGTCAGCACCGAGCCGTCCGCCGTGACCAGGTTGACCGCGGAGACGGCGGCGGACAGGCTGGGCTGGGCGATGCCGGAGCCGTGCGTGCCCGTCGCGACCGAGCCCGCCACGGAGATGTGCGGCAGCGAGGCCATGTTCGCCAGCGCGAACCCGGCCTCGTGCAGCAGCGGCGCCAGCCGCGCATACGTCATGCGCGCCGGGACCCGCACCTGCCTCGCGGCGCTGTCGATCTCCACGGTCTCCGGCATGCGGTCCAGCACCACGAGGTCACCGGCGACGTCGGGCGCGTCGTGGAAGGCGTCCGCCACGTCGTTGAACGAGTGTCCGCTTCCCAGCGCCCGCACCCGGTCGCCGGCCGCGACCAGCCGCTGGAGCTCGGTCAGCGTAGTCGGATGATGGACGTCGCGCGCCCGAAATGTAGTGTTTCCAGCCCAGTTGGTCAGCTTCACGGCGCCCCATCCTAACGTGCGCCCTGCGCCGCTCCCAGAGACCGGCGCAGGGTTTTCCGTCGTCAGAAGCCCTGGGCCAGCCGGTAGTAGGCCTGGTTCCAGCGCAGCTCCTTGGCGAAGCGCTCGGTGGTGGTGTCGGCGTCGATGACCACCAGCTCCACGCCCAGCATCTCCGCCAGGTCGGTCAGCTCCTCCCGGCCGACGGCCCGGGAGAGCACGGTGTGGTGCGGGGCGCCGGCGGTGAGCCAGGACTCGGTGGACGTACGCAGGTTCGGGCGGGGGCGCCAGACCGCGCGGGCCACCGGCAGCTTGGGCAGCGGCTGGGGCGGCGTCACGACGTCGATCTCGTTGGCCACCAGCCGGAACCTGTCGCCCATGTCGGCCAGCCCGACCACGATGCCGGGCCCGGGCTCGGCGTCGAACACGAGCCTGACCGGGTCCTCCCGGTTGCCGATGCCCAGCGGGTGGATCTCGCACGACGGGGTGCCGGCCGCGATGGACGGGCAGACCTCCAGCATGTGCGCGCCGAGGATGAGCTCCTGGCCGGGCGTCAGGTCGTAGGTGTAGTCCTCCATGAACGAGGTGCCGCCGGTGATCCCCTCGGCCGACATGGCCTTGAGGGTGCGCAACAGCACCGAGGTCTTCCAGTCGCCCTCGCCGCCGAAGCCGTAGCCGTCGGCCATCAGCCGCTGCACGGCCAGGCCGGGGAGCTGGCGCAGGCCGCCGAGGTCCTCGAAGTTCGTGGTGAACGCCTTGTAGCCGCCGGACTCCAGGAAGTGGCGCAGGCCCAGCTCGATCCTGGCCGCGTAACGCAGCGACTCGTGCCGCTCGCCGAGCAGCTCGGGCGCGACGGTGTACTGCTCGGCGTACTCCTTGACCAGCGCGGTCACGTCGGCGTCCGAGGCCGCCTCCACGGCCTCGACCAGGTCGTTGACGCCGTAGGTGTTGACCGAGACGCCGAAGCGGAGCTGCGCCTCGACCTTGTCGCCCTCGGTGACCGCCACGTCGCGCATGTTGTCGCCGAACCGGACCAGCTTCAGCGTGCGCAGCTCGGCGGCGCCCTGGGCGGCGCGGAACCAGGTCAGGATGCGCTTGGCCACGACCGGGTCGCTGACGTGCCCGGCCACGGTCTTGCGCGGCACGCCGAGCCGGGTCTGCACGTAGCCGAACTCCCGGTCGCCGTGCGCGGCCTGGTTGAGGTTCATGAAGTCCATGTCGATGGTGCTCCACGGCAGCTCGACGTCGGCCTGCGTGTGCAGGTGCAGCAGCGGCTTGCGCAGCGCGTCGAGCCCGGCGATCCACATCTTGGCCGGGGAGAAGGTGTGCATCCACGCGATCACGCCGGCGCACTCGTCGTCGGCGTTGGCCTCCAGCATGACGCGCCTGATCGCCGCGGCGTCGGTGAGCACGGGCCGCCACACCACCGGCATGGGCAGCCGCTCAGCGATGCGCTGGGACTGCTCGGCCACCTGGCTCAGCGTGTCCTCGCCGTACAGTCCCTGGCTGCCGGTCAGAAACCAGATCTTCAACGCGGGCTCCTCTGTCCGTAGACGTTCTGATAGCGGTCGTACAGGCGGTCGATGTCGTCCTGCGCGATGGGCAGCGGCTGCCCGAGCTGCCGGGCCACGTGCACGGTACGCGCCACGTCCTCGCACATGACGGCCGCCTTCACCGCGTCCCTCGGGTCCTTGCCGATGCTGAACACGCCGTGGTTCTGCATGAGCACCGCCTTCGAGCGGTGCCCCTTGAGCGTCTCCACGATGCCCTGGCCGATCGAGTCGTCGCCGATCAGCGCGAACGGACCGACCGGGATCTCGCCGCCGAACTCGTCGGCCATCGCCGTCAGCACGCACGGGATGGCCTCGCCGCGGGCGGCCCAGGCGGAGGCGTAGGTGGAGTGAGTGTGCACCACGCCGCCGACCTCGGGCATGTTGCGGTAGACGTACGCGTGCGCGGCGGTGTCGCTGGACGGCGAGTGCTCGCCCGCCACCAGGTTGCCGTCGAGGTCGCACACCACCATGTTCTCCGGCGTCAGCTCGTCGTAGGAGACGCCGGAGGGCTTGATGACGAACAGGTCCTCGCCCGGGACGCGCCCCGACACGTTGCCCGCCGTCCAGACCACCAGGTTGTAGCGGACCAGCTCGGCATGCAGGTCGGCGACGATCTTCCGGATACTCATGAGCCGGCCTCGTTCCTGATCGCGCGGAGGGTGTGGAGCATCCGGCCGTCGGCGAAGAAGTCGTGCAGGCGGCGGTACTCGGCGTAGAGCCGGTCGTAGGCGTCGGCGCGGGCCGGGTCGGGCACGTAGGCGGCCTCCGTACGCTGGCCCATCGCCGCCGCGGCCTGCTCGATGCCCGGGTAGGCACCGGCGGCGACGGCCGCGTGGATGGCCGAGCCGAGCGCGGGCCCCTGGTCGGAGCCGATCACCGACAGCGGGCGGCGCAGCACGTCGGCGTAGACCTGCATGAGGAACCGGTTCTTCAGCAGCCCGCCGGCCACCACGAACTCCTCGACCGGCACGCCCGCCTTCTCGAACGTCTCCACGATCATCCGGGTCCCGAACGCGGTGGACTCGATGAGCGCCCGGTAGACGTCCTCCGGCCTGGTGGCCAGCGTTTGGCCGACGATGACGCCGGACAGGTTGTGGTCCACCAGCACCGAGCGGTTGCCGCCGAACCAGTCGAGCGCGACCAGCCCGTGCTGCCCGACGGCCTGCTTCTCGGCCAGTTCGGTCAGCCGCTCGTGGTCCAGCGAGCCGAAGTTGTCCACGAACCAGGCGAAGATGTCGCCGACGGCCGACTGCCCGGCCTCGTAGCCCCACAGCCCCGGCACGATGCCGTCGCGTACGACGCCGCACATGCCGGGCACCTCGGCGAGCCGGTCGCTGGGCATGATGTGGCAGGTGGAGGTGCCCATGATGGCCACCATCTGGCCGGGCCTGACGGCGTCCGCGGCGGCGGCGGTGACGTGGGCGTCCACGTTGCCGACGGCCACGGCCACGCCCTCGGGCAGCCCGGTCCACTCGGCCGCCCGCGCGGTCAGGCGCCCCGCGAGCCCGCCGAGGTGCGCCACGGTGGTGCCGTTGACCTTCTCGCCGACCTCGCCCGTGGCGAGCTTGCCGACGAACCCGGCGAAACCGGGATTGAGCTCGGCCAGGAACTCCTCGGACGGGTAACCGCCGTCCTGGAAGATCCCCTTGTAGCCGACGGTGCACATGTTGCGGCTCTCGACGCCGGTGAGCTGCCAGATGATCCAGTCGGCGGCCTCGATCCAGCGCTCGGCCCTGGCGTACACCTCGGGGGCCTCTTCGAGGACCTGCAGTCCCTTGGCGAACTCCCACTCGGAGGAGATCTTGCCGCCGTAGCGCGGCAGCCAGCTCTCGCCGCGGCGCGCGGCCAGCTCGTTGATCCGGTCGGCGTGCGGCTGCGCGGCGTGGTGCTTCCACAGCTTGGGCCAGGCGTGCGGCTCCGCGGGGGTCTCGAAGCAGAGCGGCGTGCCGTCGGCCGTGGTGGGCAGCACGGTGCAGGCCGTGAAGTCCGTGCCGATGCCGACGATGTCCGCGGGCGCGACGCCCGCCGCCGCCATGGCCGCGGGCACGGCGACCTTGAGCACGTCGATCCAGTCCTGCGGCGACTGCAGCGCCCAGTCGGGGCCGAGCCGTTCGCCGGAGCCGGGGAGCCGCTGCTCGATGACGCGGTGCGCGTACTCGTGGACGGCGCTGCCCAGCTCGGCGCCGTCGGACACCCGGACGACCACGGCACGCCCGGACAGCGTGCCGTAGTCCACTCCGACGACATAGCTGTTAGCGTTCACATTGCTCTCCAGTAAGTATCGGGGGCATGCCAATCATCTCCACCTACCTGACGGGAGCGGTACTCGACCGCACGACGAAGCTGGGCCGGATGACGAGGCGCTCGTACGCGGTGTGCCCCACGTCGATCTGCCGCAGCAGCACCTCGATGCAGTGCCGGCCCACCACGTCGAAGTCCTGCCTGACCGTGGTGAGCGGCGGCGAGAAGAACTCCGACTCCGGGATGTCGTCGAAGCCCACCACGCTGATCCGGCCGGGCACTCGCACCCCCTCCTCGCTGAGGGCGCGCAGCACGCCGAGCGCCATCTGGTCGTTGGCCGTGAAAACGGCCGTGACGCCGCCCATCGCGGCCAGGCTCTTGCCCGCCTCATAGCCGGCGTGCGGGCTCCAGTCGCCGGCCAGCGGCTCGGGCACCGGCCGGCCGGCCTCCTCCAGGGCGGCGCGCCAGCCCTCCAGCCGGCCCTCGGCCTCCAGCCAGTCGGACGGGCCCCGCACGTGCCAGACGGTCTCGTGGCCGAGCTGCAGCAGGTGCCGGACCGCGAGCTTGGCGCCCTCCAGCTGGTCGATGCACACCACCGAGACGTCGGCGTTGTGCGTGCCCTCGACCGCCACCACCGGCAGCCCGGAGGGCAGCTTGACGAGGGCACGCGCTGCCGAGCGCTGCGGGGCGACCACCACCACGCCGTCCACGCCCTGCTCGGCCAGGTAGTCGATGGCCTCGCGGACGCTGGCCGTGTCGAGGGACTTCAGGCTGACGATGCTGATGAAGTAGCCCGCGGTCCTGGCCGCCTGCTCGATGCCGTAGATCGTGCTGGCCGGGCCGTACAGCTTGGTGTCGAAGCTGACCACGCCGAGCGTCCGGGAGCGCTTGGTGACCAGGGCGCGGGCGACGAGATTGCGCCGATACCCCAGCCGGGTGATCGCCGCCTCCACCCGGGCACGGGTGTCGGCCCGGACGTTCGGATGGTCGTTGAGCACCCGGGAGACCGTCTGGTGCGACACGCCCGCCTCTTTGGCCACGTCGGCCATGACCGGCAGGCGGCGCTTCGGGGTCGTCACGGGTCCTCCTTTCGCTGGGGCACGGCTTCGGCGATCAGCGGGCGGCACCGCCTCTGCGCTTGGTCCACACGTCGAAGGCGACGGCGGCCAGCAGCACGATCCCCTTGACCAGCATCACCCGCTCGCTGGGCGATCCGATCAGCGACATGCCGTTGTTGATGACCGCCATGATCAGGCCGCCGGTGATCGCGCCGACCACCTTACCGACCCCACCCTGTACGGCCGCGCCACCGATGAAGGCCGCCGCGATGGCGTCCAGCTCGAAGCTGTTGCCCGCCGTCGGACCCGCCTGGTTGAGCCGGCCGGCGAAGATGACGCCGGCGATGGCCGACAGCACGCCCATGTTCACGAAGATCCAGAAGACCACCGACTTGACCTTGACGCCGGACATGACGGCCGCCTGGAGGTTGCCGCCGATGGCGTAGATCTGCCGGCCGAAGACCGTACGGTTGGCCATCATCGAGTACGCCAGCACCAGCACCGCCAGCAGCACCAGCACCCACGGCAGGTTCTTGAAGCGGGCCAGTTGCACGACGAGGAAGAGGATCAGCGCCGCGCCGGCCACCAGCTTCAGCACGAACACCGCCATCGGCTCCACCGACTGGCCGTAGCCGCGGCGGGCCTCCCGGGTGCGCCACTGGGTGACCGCCATGCCGGCGATCGCGATCAGGCCGATCAGCAGGCTGAACAGGTCCGCGCCGCCGAGCGGCCCGAGGCCGATGTTGCCGAAATAGCCGTTGGTGAAGCCGTTGGCCAGCGTGCGGACCTGGTCGGGGAACGGTCCGATGCCCTGGTTGCCGAGGACCGTCAGGGTCAGCGCCCGGAACAGCAGCATGCCGGCCAGCGTCACGATGAACGCCGGGATGCCGAAGTAGGCGATCCAGTAGCCCTGCCAGGCCCCGATGAGGGCCCCCGCCACCAGCGTGATCAGCAGGGCCAGCGGCCACGGCAGGCCCATGTTGACCATGAGCACCGCGGACAGGGCCCCCGTGACCGCCACCACCGAGCCGACGGACAGGTCGATGTGCCCGGCGATGATGACGAGGATCATCCCGATCGCCAGGATCAGGACGTAGGAGTTCTGGACGATGATGTTGGAGATGTTCTGCGGCTGGAGCATCGCGCCGTCGGTCAGCACCGTGAACAGCACGACGATCAGCGCGAAGGCGATGTAGATACCGCTCGAACGCAGGTTGAGCGACAGTCCTCCCAGCGACACCCGGCCCGGCTGCCGTGGCGCTCCGCCGTCGCCCTTGGCGCCGACCTCCACGTCGGCGGGCGTGATGCTGCTCATCATTCCTGTCCTTTGGTCATGAGGTGCATGAGGCTTTCCTGGGTGGCCTCACGTCTCGGAACCTCGCCGGTGATGCGACCTTCGGAGAGGGTGTAGATGCGGTCGCACAGTCCGAGCAGCTCGGGCAGCTCGGAGGAGATCACCAGCACCGCCTTGCCCTGGTCCGCGAGGCGATTGATGATCGTGTAGATCTCGTACTTGGCGCCCACGTCGATGCCGCGGGTGGGCTCGTCGAGGATGAGCACGTCGGGCTCGGTCAGGATCCACTTGGAGAGCACGACCTTCTGCTGGTTGCCGCCGCTCAGCTTGCCGACGACGCTGTTGACGCTGGGCGCCTTGATGTTCATGCTCCGGTGGAACTCTTCGGCGACCCGGTACTCCTCGTTCTCGTTGACCCAGCCCCGCCTGGACAGCCCGTGCAGCCCGGCCGCGCTGATGTTGCGCTTGATGTCCTCGATGAGGTTGAGGCCGTACCGTTTGCGGTCCTCGGTGGCGTAGGCGATGCCGTGCCTGATCGCGTCCTGCACGTTGCGGATCTCGATCGGCTTGCCGTCCTTGAAGACCTTGCCGGAGATGTGCACCCCGTACGTACGCCCGAACAGGCTCATCGCCAGCTCGGTACGCCCGGCGCCCATCAGCCCCGCGAGACCGACGATCTCCCCGCGCCGCAGCATCAGGTCGGCCCCGTCGACCACCTTCCGGCCGGGCTGGCTGGGGCTGTAGACCGTCCAGTCCTCCACGCGCAGCGCCTCCGTGCCGATCTTCGACTCGTGCGGCGGGAAGCGGTTGTCCAGCGCGCGGCCGACCATGCCCGAGATGATGCGGTCCTCGGTCACGTGATCGGCGGCCATGTCCAACGACTCGATCGTGCGGCCGTCGCGGATGATCGTGACGGAGTCGGCGATCGCGATCACCTCGTTGAGCTTGTGGGAGATGATCACGCAGGTGATGCCCTCGTCACGCAGCCCGCGCAGCAGGTCGAGCAGGTGGGCGGAGTCGTCGTCGTTGAGCGCCGCGGTCGGCTCGTCGAGGATGAGCAGCTTGACTTCCTTCGCCAGCGCCTTGGCGATCTCGACGAGCTGCTGCTTGCCCACGCCGAGGTCGGCGATCATGGTGGTCGGGTTCTCGCGCAGGCCGACCCGCTTCATCAGCGCGCCGGCCTCGTAGTTGGTGCGGTTCCAGTCGATCCAGCCGCGCCTGGCGCGCTCGTTGCCGAGGAAGATGTTCTCGGCGATCGACAGTTGGGGGCTGAGCGCCAGCTCCTGGTGGATGATGACGATGCCGGCGTGCTCGCTGTCGCGGATGCCGCCGAACTCGCACTTCTGGCCCTCGAAGGTGATCTCGCCCTCGTAGTCGCCGAACGGGTAGACCCCGGACAGCACCTTCATCAGCGTCGACTTGCCGGCGCCGTTCTCGCCGCAGATGGCGTGGATCTCGCCCCGCCGGACGGTCAGATTGACGTCCTGCAGCGCCTTGACACCGGGGAACGTCTTGGTGATCCCGCTCATCCGCAAGATGTGCTCGGTCATATGTCCCTCATTCAGAGAGAGCCCCGGAGGCCGCGCCCCCGGGGCACACCCTTACTTGAGCTGGTCCTCGGTGTAGTAGCCGCTGCCGAGGATGACGTCCTGGTAGTTGCTCTTGTCCACGATCACCGGGTCGAGCAGGTACGACGGCACGACCTTGTTGCCGTTGTCGTAGTCCTTGGTGTTGTTCACCTCGGGCTTGGTGCCCTTGAGCACGGCGTCGGCCATCTTCACGGTCTGCTCGGCGAGCTTGCGGGTGTCCTTGAAGATGGTGGAGTACTGCTCGCCGGCGATGATCGACTTGACCGAGGCGAGCTCGGCGTCCTGGCCGGTCACGACCGGGTACGGCTGGCCGCTGGTGCCGTAGCCGGAGCTCTTGAGCGCCGACAGGATGCCGATCGACAGGCCGTCGTACGGGGACAGCACGCCGTCGACCTTGGTGTCACCGGTGTAGGTCTTGGTGAGGATGTCCTCCATGCGCTTCTGCGCGGTGGCCGGGTCCCAGCGCAGGATGGCGGCGGTCTTGAAGTCGGTCTGACCGCTCTTGATCACCAGCGTGCCGTCGTCGATCTTCGGCTGCAGCACCGACATGGCGCCGTTCCAGAAGAACGTGGCGTTGTTGTCGTCGGGCGAGCCGCCGAACAGCTCGACGTTGAACGGGCCCTTCTTGCCGTCCTCGACGCCGAGGCCCTTGAGCAGCGAGGTCGCCTGCTGCACGCCGACCTTGAAGTTGTCGAAGGTGGCGTAGTAGTCGACGTTCGGGCTGTTGCGGATCAGCCGGTCGTAGGCGATGACCGGGATCTTGTTGTCCGCGGCCTGCTGCAGCTGGGAGGTGATGGCGGTGCCGTCGATGGAGGCCACGATCAGGAGCTTGGCGCCCTTGGTGATCTGGTTCTCGATCTGGTTGGCCTGCGTGGGGATGTCGTTCTCCGCGTACTGGAGGTCGACCTTGTAGCCGAGCTGCTCCAGCTGCTTCTTGACGTTGTCGCCGTCATGGATCCAGCGCTCCGACGACTTCGTGGGCATGGTGACGCCGATCAGCGCGCCGGCGTTGCCGCCGGATGCCTGTGCGGAAGCCTCGGCGTCGACCGTCTTCGTGCTCGAACCACAGGCCGTCAAGGTCGCGGCGAGAGCGATGACGGATAGCACGCCCCCGATTCGTCCCAACCTCATGTGCACTCCTTGCGAAGGGGGTTGCGGCAGACGCGGTGGCTGCCGAAGGTGATGAATTCAGTCACAGAACGTGACGAATCAGAACAAAATTCGCGTTCGCTTCCGCCGATTGTTATCGCTAACAACAACTCTGTCAACGGCGGTGCCGTGCCTCCCCTGGAATCGTTAGGCAACCTTCATGATCGACCCGTCGCAGGTCAGCGCCGTGAGCGGGCGGAGAAGACCCGCTGTAGAAGGATGAAGACGAACAGCAGCAATCCAATGAAGATCTTCGTCCACCAGGACGACAGCGTGCCCTCGAAACTGATGATCGTCTGGATCAGCCCCAGCACCAGCACCCCGAGCACGGTGCCGAGCAGGAAGCCGCTACCGCCCGTGAGCAGGGTGCCGCCGATGACGACCGCCGCGATGGCGTCCAGCTCCATGCCCACCGCGTGCAGCCCGTAGCCGGAGAGCATGTAGAACGACAGCAACACCCCGCCCAGCGCCGAGCAGAACCCGCTGATCGTGTAGACGGTGATCTTCGTCCGGCCCACCGGCAGTCCCATCAGCAGCGCCGACTGCTCACTGCCGCCGGTGGCGTAGATGGAACGGCCCAGCCTGGTGTAGTGCAGCACGTAGACCGCCCCCAGCACCACCAGGGCCGCGATGAGCACGCTCGGCGAGATCCACAGGTCGGCGAACAGGTCGATCCTGTCCTGCGCGAACGCCGTGAACGTGGGGTCCTCGATCGGGATCGAGTCGGTGCCGATCGTGTAGCACAACCCCCTGGCCAGAAACATGCCCGCCAGCGTCACGACGAACGGCTGGATGTCGAAGGCGTGCACGATGTAGCCCATCACCAGCCCCAGCCCCGACCCGATGACCAGCACCAGCGGGATCACCAGGTACGGCGGCCACCCCGGCCCCGCCATGAGACTGGCCGAGATCATCGTGGACAGCGCCACCACCGAGCCCACCGACAGGTCGATGCCCCCGGTCAGGATCACGAACGTCATCCCCACCGCCACCACCAGCAGGAAGGCGTTGTCGATGAAGACGTTGAGGATCACCTGCCCGGAGGCGAACCCCTCGTAGCGGATCCCGCCCACCACGAACATCGCCACGAGCAGGCACCCGGTCACCAGGACCGGCAGGTACTTGGTGGGCACGCCGGTCCGGCCGAGCGTCATCGTGGTCATGTGGTCACCCGCACCCTTTCCTCGGAGGCGGCGCCGGGGAGCACCGCCCGTCTGCGCCTGCGGAACGCCTTCGCGCGGAAGGACGGCGACTGGATGAGGCAGACCGCCGTCACGACCAGCGCCTTGAACAGCAGCGTGGTCTCCGGCGGCACGCCGATCGAGTAGATCGTCGTGGTCAGGGTCTGGATGATCAGCGCGCCCAGCACGGTCCCGCCGAGCGAGAACCGGCCGCCGGACAGCGCCGTGCCGCCGATCACCACGGCCAGGATCGCGTCCAGCTCGATCCAGAGGCCAGCGTTGTTGCCGTCGGCGCTGGAGACGTTCGAGCTGATCATGAGGCCGGCCACGCCCGCGCACAGGGCGGCGAAGGCGTAGACCATGATGATGATCCCGCGGGCCCTGATGCCCGCCAGCCGGCTCGCCTCGGCGTTGCCGCCGACCGACTCGATCAGCATGCCCAGCGCCAGCTGCCTGGTCAGGAACGCCGTGATGGCCAGCACCCCGATCACGATCAGGATGCCGAACGGCAGGGTCAGCCAGTAGCCGCCGCCGATCACCTTGTAGGCCGGGCTGTTGATGGTGATGATCTGGCCGTCGGTGATGAGCTGGGCCAGGCCGCGCCCGGCCACCATGAGGATCAGCGTGGCGATGATCGGCTGGATGCCGATGCCCGCGACCAGGAATCCGTTCCAGGCCCCGAGCAGCAGGCTCAGCCCCAGTGCCAGCACCACGGCCGTGAACACGCCGGCGTCCTCGCTGATCTGCAGGCACGCCAGCGCGCCCGAGATCGCCACCACCGAGCCCACCGACAGGTCGATACCGCCGGTGGCGATGACCAGCGTCATGCCCAGCGAGACCAGGATCAGTGGCGCGCCGAAGCGCAGGATGTCGATCAGGGTGCCGTACAGGTGGCCGTCGCGGACCTGGATCGAGAAGAAGTTGGGCGTGAACACGTTGACGAGCAGCAGCAGCGCCAGCACCACCGCCGGCCAGAGCAGGCGTCTCATGAGTCTCGCCCTCCGTTCGCCATGACGTCGTCCGCCCCGCTCGCGGCCCCGTTGCCGGCGGCCCCGTTGCTCGCCCCGCCGCTCGCGATGGTCTCCAGCAGGACGTCCGTGGTGAGCCGGTCGTCGTTCGGCAACTCGGCGACGAGCCGCCGGTCGCGCAGCACCCCGACCTTGTGGCTGAGCCGCAGCACCTCCTCCAGCTCGGCCGAGATGAACAGCACCGCCATGCCGCCGTCCGACAGCTCCACGACCAGGCGCTGGATCTCGGTCTTCGCGCCGACGTCGATGCCCCGGGTGGGCTCGTCCAGGATCAGCAGGCGCGGCTCCAGGATCAGCCACCTGGCCAGGACGACCTTCTGCTGGTTACCGCCGCTGAGGTTGCCCACCAGGAGCTCGGGGTTGGGCGGGTTGATCTTGAGGGCTTTGACGTACCTGCCGACCAGCTCGTCCTGCTGCTCGCGGGGCACCGGCCTGGTCCAGCCCCGGGTGGCCTGGAGGGCCAGGATGATGTTCTCCCGCACGGTCAGGTCCGGGATGAGCCCGTCGGTCTTGCGGTTCTCCGAGCAGAAGGCGATCCGGTGGGTCATCGCCGTGCGGGGCGTGCGTAACGACGCCGGCGTGCCGCCGATCGCCAGCTCGCCCGCGCCCGCGTGGTCCGCGCCGAACAGCAGCCGGGCGATCTCCGTACGGCCGGAGCCGAGCAGCCCCGCGAGCCCGACGACCTCGCCCTCGTGGATCGTGAGCGTGAACGGCTCGATCGCCCCCTGCCTGCCCAGCCCGCGCGCCTCCACCAGCGGCCGGTCGAAGACCTTGGCCTCACCGTGCAGCCGTTCCAGCGCGGCCAGCTCCTGGCCGATCATCTTGGCGACCAGCTCGACCTGGGGCAGCTCGCGGGTGAGGAACTCCCCCACGAGCCGACCATTCCGAAGAATCGTCATACGATCCGAAATTTCGTAGATCTGGTCGAGAAAGTGGGAGACGAAGAGGATGGCGATGCCCTCCTCCTTGAGCCGCCGCATCACCCGGAAGAGCTGCTCGACCTCGTCCGCGTCCAGGCTGGAGGTGGGCTCGTCGAGGATCAGCACCCGGGCGTCGATGTCGATCGCCCGCGCGATGGCCACCATCTGCTGAATGGCCAGCGAGTACGACGACAGCGGCGCGGACACGTCCAGGCTCAGCTCCAGCCGCGACAGCAGCTCGGCCGCCCTGGCCCGCATCCGCTTCCAGTCGATGCGCCCCCGGCGGCGCGGCTCCCGGCCGATGCAGACGTTCTCGGCGACCGAGAGGTTCGTGCAGAGGTTGACCTCCTGATAGACCGTGCTGATGCCGCCCTGCTGCGCCTCCAGCGGGGTGCCGAAGGCCACGGCCCGCCCGTCGAGCTCGATGGTGCCCGCGTCGGCCGGGTAGACGCCGGTGAGCACCTTGATCAGGGTGGACTTGCCCGCGCCGTTCTCCCCCATGAGCGCGTGCACCTCGCCGGGCAGCAGCCGCAGGTCCACGCCGTCCAGGGCTTTCACGCCCGGAAACTGCTTGCCGATCCCGCTCATCGTCAGGACAGGCGCGGGAAGAGCCATTCGCCTCTTTCCTTCCGCCGCGATGCGGGCCGGCCGGGGGGCCGGCCCGATCAAATAGGTGTCGGATCAGTACTGGCGGGTGGACAGGACCTGCTTGGCCTGCTCCTGGGTGAACGTCGTCTCCTCGGTCACCACGCGGGCCGGCACCTGCTCGTTGTTGAGCACCTTCTTGGCCAGGTCCATGAGCTGCGGGCCGAGCAGCGGCGAGCACTCGACGATGTAGTTGATCTTCCCGTCGGCCAGGGCCTGCATGCCGTCCTTGACCGCGTCCACGGTGATGATCTTGATGTCCTTGCCCGGCACCTTGCCCGCGCCCTCGATGGCCTCGATCGCGCCCAGTCCCATGTCGTCATTGTGCGCGTAGAGCACGTCGATGTCCGGGTTGGACTTCAGGAAGGCCTCCATGACCTCCTTGCCCTTGGCCCGGGTGAAGTCGCCGGTCTGCGAGGCGATGATCTTGAACTTCGGGTCGGCCCCGATGACCTCCTGGAACCCGGCCTTGCGGTCGTTGGCCGGCGCCGAGCCGGTCGTGCCCTGGAGCTCGACGATGTTCACCGGGTCGGTGGCGTCCTTGTACTCCTCCACCAGCCACTGGCCGGCCTTCTTGCCCTCCTCGACGAAGTCCGAGCCGAGGAAGGTCTTGTAGAGGGACTTGTCAGGGGAGTCCACGGCGCGGTCGGTCAGGATGACCGGGATCTTGGCGTCCTTGGCCTCCTTGAGCACCGTGTCCCAGCCCGACTCCACCACCGGCGAGAAGGCGATGATGTCCACCTTCTGCTGGATGTAGGAGCGGATGGCCTTGATCTGGTTCTCCTGCTTCTGCTGGGCGTCGGAGAACTTGAGCGTGATGCCCGCGTTCTTGGCCGAGTCCTGCACGGACTTGGTGTTCGCGGTGCGCCAGCCGCTCTCCGCACCGACCTGGGAGAAGCCCATGGTGATCGAGCCGCCGTCACCGCCCGTGCCGCCGCCACCGCCGCTGCCGCAGGCCGCCATCGCCATCGCGGCGAGCCCCGCGACCACTAACGTCGAGATCCTCTTTAACACGTGGGGGGTTCCCTTCTAAATGTGAGCGCTAACATTCAGGGCTCGGCTCCTACCGCCTCCCCGACCACGACCCCCTATGCGTTCACGCGGGTCGTGCTGAGCCTGGTGACGAACCTCGGCGGGACCACGAGCCGCTCATGCTCCTGTGGGCCGCCTTGCAACTGCCGTACGAGCACCTCGATGCTGTGCCTGCCCACCGCGTCGAAGTCCTGTCTGATGGTCGTGAGCGGCGGCGAGAAGAACTCCGACTCCGGGATGTCGTCGAAACCGACCACGCTCACCTCCTCGGGCACTCTCACCCCCTGCTCGGTGAACGCCCGCAGCACGCCGAGCGCCATCTGGTCGTTGGCGACGAACACCGCGGTGACGTTCTTCATGCTCGCCAGGCTGCGTCCCGCCTCGTATCCCGAGCGCGGGCTCCAGTCCCCGGCGAGCGGTCGCGGGGCCTCACGGCCCGCCTCCCGCAGCGCGGCCCGCCAGCCGGCCACCCGCCCTTCGGCCTCCAGCCAGTCAGAGGGGCCCCTGACGTGCCAGACGGTCTCGTGGCCGAGCGACAGCAGGTGCTCGGTGGCGAGCCGGCCGCCCTCGACCTGGTCCACGCACACCACGGACACGCTGCCGGCCTCGCCACCTTCGACGGCGACGGTCGGCTTGCCGAGTGGCAGGTCCGCCAGCGCCTGCGCGGCCGAGCGCTGCGGCGCGACCACGACGACGCCGTCCACGCCCTGGTCGGACAGGTAGTCCAGGGCGTCGCGGACGCCGGCCTTGTCGATGGACTTGAGGCTCACGATGCTGACGAAGTAGCCGGCCGCCCTGGCCGCCTGCTCGATGCCGTAGACGGTGCTGGCGGGGCCGTAGAGCGTGGTGTCGAAGTTGACCACACCCAGCGTCCTGGAGTGCTTGGTGACCAGGGCGCGGGCGACCAGGTTGCGGCGGTAGCCGAGCTTGTCGATCGCCTCGAGCACCCTGGTACGGGTCTCGCTGCGCACGTTCGGGTGATCGTTGAGCACCCGGGAGACCGTCTGATGCGACACGCCCGCCTCCTTGGCCACGTCGGCCATGACCGGTAGTCGCCGCCCCAGGGTTGATCCCACAGCCGCGCTCCTTTCTGGCTTGGCCCTGACTGTGAACGTTAACAAAGGGTCCCGTCAAGGGCCCGCCAGATTACGGTCGGGTTACACGGACCCCCCTTGACGAGGGCGTTGAGCAGTCCTTACCTTGTCGCCGATCGGAGTTGTTAACGCTCACTCTTTTGTTAACGCTAACAACCCTTGAGGAGCCCCCCACTCATGACCCGAATCACCTTGTCGGCCCTGCTCCTGGCGGGTCTGCTGGTGGCGCCCGCCGGAGCCGGGCCCGCCACGGCCGCGGCGGACCCGATCCCGGAGGGCGCGGTCGTCGACCAGTTCGACGGCTCGGCCCTCGGCCCGGACTGGACCGTCTCGTCCCCCGACCGCTCCCGCTGGTCGGTCGCGGACGGCGCGCTGCACCTCGACACGCTCACCGGCGACACCCACCAGGCCACCAACAACGCCCGCAACCTCTTCCTCCTCGACATCCCCGACGGCGATTTCGAGGTCGTCACCAAGCTCAACGCCCCGGTGGCAGTCGACTACCAGAGCGCGGGCCTGCTCGCCTGGCAGGACTGGGACAACTACGTCCGGGCCGGGCTGGCCCACGTCGGCTTCGCCGGCGGGCCGGTGATCGAGACGGCCACCGAGGTCGGTGCCGCCTTCACCTCCGGCTTCGCGGCCCGGCCCGGCTCGGCGGCCGAGACGATCAGACTGGCCAGGACGGGCGACGAGTTCGTCTCCTCCTACTGGGACGGCTCGGCCTGGGTGGAGGCGGCCAGGATGACGGCCCGGCTCGACGTCAGGCAGGTCGGGCTGTTCGGGCTGTCGGCGCAGAACGGCACCTCGATGCGGGCCGACTTCGACTACCTCGCGGTCAAGGCCGCCGAGGGGCGGGCCGTCGTGCCGCAGGGGCCGTTCACGTTGCGGGCGGCGGCGTACCCGTACCTGACCGTGGACCGGTCCGGGGCGGTGCGGGCCGCGGCGAAGGCGTCGATGACCGGCCTGGCCGTCACCGCCGAGCCCAGCGGCGCGGGCGTGCGGCTGAAGGACCTGGCGACCGGCGGATATCTGCAGGCCACGCAGCCGCCCGACGGCCGCGTGCGGCTGGGCGGGACACCGTCGGTCTTCCAGCTCAAGGACGCGGGCGGCGGCAAGGTCACCGTATCCACCGGCGACAGGCCGGTCACGATCGACGGCGGCCGGCTCGTGGTGGGGACGGAGGCGACCAGGTTCGCCGTCGAGCGCTACGGCTCCGGGGAGCTCACCGTGGACACCGGGGCCCGGGGCACGAAGGTCAGCCCCAACCTGTACGGCGTCTTCTACGAGGACATCAACCACGCCGCCGACGGCGGTCTGTACGCAGAGCTGGTGCAGAACCGCTCGTTCGAGTTCAACTCCACCGACGAGCGCTCCTACACCGGGCTGACCGCCTGGACTAAGACCGAGCGCGGCGCCACCGCCACCCTCGCCGTCACCGGCGAGGCGCCGCTGAACCCCAACAACCGCAACTACCTGCGGCTGGAGGTCACCGGCGAGGGCACGGCCGGAGTGAGCAACGCCGGCTTCAACCGCGGCCTGCCGCTCAAGGCGGGCAAGCGCTACGACCTGTCGCTGTGGGCCAGGCGCGCCGACGGCGCCCCGCTGACGGTCACCGCCGAGGCGGGCACCGCCGTGCTCGGCAAGGCGACGCTGCGGGTCAAAGCGGGCCGCTGGGCCAGGTACACCGGCTCGTTCGTGTCGTCGGGCACCACCGACGCCGGCCGCCTGGTCGTCCAGGCCCCTGGCGGGCGGACCGACCTGGACATGGTCTCGCTGTTCCCGCGTGACACGTTCAAGGGCCGCGAGAACGGCATGCGGGCCGACCTGGCCACGATGATCGCCGACCTGAAGCCGCGGTTCCTGCGCTTCCCCGGCGGCTGCGTGACGAACGTCGGCACGTACGACCCGTACTCGCTCAACCAGGACCGGCGCCGCATCTACCAGTGGAAGGAGACGATCGGCCCGGTCGAGGAGCGGCCGACGAACTTCAACTTCTGGGGCTACAACCAGAGCTACGGCATCGGCTACTACGAGTACTTCCAGTTCGCCGAGGACATCGGGGCCGAGGCGCTGCCGGTGCTGTCGGTGGGTGTGAACGGCTGCGGCGAGAACCGGCCGCTCACCGACGAGGCCAAGCTGGCCCGGTGGGTGCAGGACACGCTGGACCTGATCGAGTTCGCCAACGGGCCGGTGACGTCGGAGTGGGGCAGGAAGCGGGCCGAACTGGGGCATCCCAAGCCGTTCGGGCTGGACTACATCGGGCTCGGGAACGAGGAGATCTACCCGGAGTTCTTCGCGAACTACCCCAAGTTCGCCGACGCGATCAGGGCCAGGTACCCGTCCATCAAGATCATCAGTAACTCGGGGCAGACGTCGCAGGGCGCCTGGTTCGACCGGATGTGGCAGTTCGCCCGCGACCAGCGGGCCGACCTGGTCGACGAGCACTACTACAACAACCCGGACTGGTTCCTGGCCAACAACCGCCGCTACGACTCCTACGGCCGGAGCGGGCCGCAGGTGTTCGTGGGCGAGTACGCCTCCCGGGGCAACACGTTCTACAACGCGCTGGCGGAGGCGTCGTACGTCACCGGCCTGGAGCGCAACTCCGACGTCGTGGAGCTGGCCTCGTACGCGCCGCTGCTGGCCAACGTGGACTACGTGGACTGGACGCCGGACCTCATCTGGTTCGACAACGATGAGGCGTACGGCTCGCCGAGCTACCACGTGCAGAAGCTGTTCTCCACGAACGTGGGCGACCGGGTGCTGCCGAGCACGTTCGAGGGCGAGGCCAGGCCGGTCGACGACATCAAGGGCGGCGTCGGGCTCGGCTCCTGGAACACGGCCGTCAGATACGACGACGTGAAGGTCACCGCGGCGGACGGCACCGTGCTGCTGTCGGACGACTTCTCGGCCGGCTCCGCCGCGTGGACGCCCGGCCGCGGCACCTGGGCCGTGCAGGACGGCGCATACGTGCAGACCGCCCAGACCGAGGACGCCAGGTCCACGGCGGGCTCGGCGGACTGGTCGAACTACACGATCGAGGCGACCGCCCGCAAGATCTCCGGCGCGGAGGGTTTCCTGCTGATGTTCGGGGTCCGCGACACCGGCACCTACTACTGGTGGAACGTGGGCGGCTGGAACAACACCCAGTCGGCCGTCGAGAAGGCCGTGAACGGTGGCAAGTCCTCGATCGCCACCTCCACCACGACCGTCGAGACCGGCCGCGACTACCGGCTCAAGGTCGTGGTGAACGGCCGGAACATCTCGACCTGGCTGGACGGGGAGAAGATCAACGAGTTCGTGGACAGCGCGGCGGTGGAGCCGCTGTACCAGGTGGTCTCCAGGGACGGGAAGTCCGTGACGCTCAAGGTCGTCAACGCGCAGGACACGGCCGTACGCGCCGCCGTGGACCTGGGCTCGGCCCGCTTCAGGCCGACCGCCACGGTGACGTCGCTGACCGGCGCGCCGGCCGACACCAACTCGATCGCCGAACCTGACCGGGTGGCGCCGGTGGAGTCCCGGATGGACGGCTTCTCCTCGGCCTTCACCTACGACTTCCCTGCGTACTCGGTGACGTTCGTACGCCTCACCGAACGGTGAGGTGAGGGCGGGGCCGCCCGCTACCGGACCACCCGGTAGTGGGTGGTCATCCGCCCCTCGTCGTCCAGGACGTGGAAGGCGACCAGCGGCGGCAGGTCGTGGTCCACGCAGGTCTCGAACGACGTCCCGCCCTCCCACGGCAGCTTCAGCGTGGACACGACCCCCGCGGCGACCAGCAGCGGCCGGCCGGCGAACGTCGTGGCGGCGGGCGTGTGCGCGTGGCCGACCAGCACGGCGGGCACGTTGGGCCGGGCGGCGAGCAGGTCCGCCAGCCGCTCGGGCCGGTGCAGCCTGATCCCGTCCACCGGCGGGCTGTGCAGCGGCACCGGCGGGTGGTGGAAGGCCACGAACACCGGCAGGTCCGTGCCGTCCAGCACGCCCTCCAGCCAGTCGAGGGTCTCCTCCTCCAGGTCGCCCGGGTTCTCGCCGGGGATGGAGGAGTCGCACATCGCGTAGACCGCGTTGGCGGTGCGGAGCACCTGGTTGACCGGCCCCGGCGCGGGCGGCTCGCCGAGCAGCACCCGGCGGAACTCGGCGCGGTGGTCGTGGTTGCCGGGGCCGACCAGGACCGGGTGGCGCGAGGTGAGCAGCTTGGCCGCCTGCTCGTACTCCGTGGCGCTCCCGTGGTCGGCGATGTCGCCGGTGACGAGCACGGCGTCGAGGTCGCCGGGCAGGTCTTCCAGGTAACGCATGACAGAAGCGGCGCGTCCGACGCTCTCGGGGGTGGCGCCGATGTGGATGTCGCTCAGGTGAGCGATCACGATCATGGAGGTGTCCTTCCGGATTCTGCCTGCTCACCTACCGTAAACCGGACGACGGACCACACGTAAGATCCGGTGCCGTGCGGGAAAGTTGGGCCGGTTCCGGAGTGGACCTGCATCTGGAGCTCCGTCCTTCGGGCGGGCGGCGGCGCGCGCTGGAGGACGCGCTGCGCGGGGCGATCAGGGACGGGCGGCTCCCGCGCGGCACCCGGCTGCCCTCGACCCGCTCCCTGGCGGCCGAGCTGGGGCTGTCGCGGGGGACGGTGAGCGCGGCGTACGACCAGCTCACCGAGGAGGGTTACCTGACGACCCGGCCGGGCTCGGCGACCCGCGTATCCGACATGTCGACCCCGGTCCCCGCCGCGCCGCCGCCTGCCGGTGTGCTCCCGGTGCCTTCGGCCGGTGCCGTCGCCTGGCGGGCGTCGCCCGGGGGGCCGGCTCATGACCTGCGTCCGGGGCTGCCCGACGTGTCGGCGTTCCCCGTACGGGCCTGGCTGCGCGCCACCCGCCACGTGCTGGCCACCGCGCCCGCCGAGATCTTCGGCGCCTGCGACCCGCGCGGCCGGATCGAGCTGCGGACGGCCCTGGCCGGCTACCTGGCCAGGACCCGCGGGGTGGTCACCACGCCGGACCTGATCGTGATCACCACGGGCTTCGTCCAGACCCTCAACCTGCTCGCCACCGCGATCGACGGCCCGGTCGCCATGGAGGACCCGGGCCACGACTTCTACCGCGAGGTCGTCCGCCGCACCGGGCACGACGTCGTCCCGCTGCCGGTGGACGAGCTGGGCGCGAGGACCGGCACGCTCACGCCGGACGTCGCGGCCGCCGTCGTCACGCCCACCCATCAGTACCCCATGGGCGTCCCCCTGCACCCCCGGCGGCGCCGCGCGCTGCGTGACTGGGCCGTCGGCGGCGGGCTGGTGATCGAGGACGACTACGACGGGGAGTTCCGCTACGACCGCCAGCCCGTCGGCGCGTTACAGGGCACCGCGCCCGAGCACGTGGTGTACTTCGGCACCACCTCCACGACGCTGGGCCCGGCCCTGCGCCTGGCCTGGATGGCGGTGCCGCCGGCGCTGATCGGCCCGCTCACCGAGGCCAAGCTGCACGCCGACGCCCACACCGAGGCGCTTGGCCAGCTCGTACTGGCGCGGCTGATCGAGACCCACGACTACGACCGGCTCATCCGCGCCGCCCGCCTGCGCTACCGCCGCCGCCGCGACCTGCTGCTCGCCCGCCTCACGGCCGCGCTGCCCGGCGCGCGGTTCCCGGGGGTCGCCGCGGGCCTGCGCGCACTGCTCCTCCTGCCCCCGGACGGCCCGGCGGAGGCCGACCTGCTGGCCGCGTGCGAGCGCCGCGGCATCGCCCTGCGCGGCGCCTCACCCCTCTGGCAGACCGCCGGTCCCGAGGGCCTGCTCATCGGGTACGCCGCCGCGCCCGAACGCGCCTACCCGCGCGCCCTCGACGCCCTGGCGGAAACGTTGAAGGACTTCTCGTGAACCGGGAACCCACCGGGCACGCCACCCGTTGTCCAGGTGAGCGCACGCTGACGGAGGAGGGACATGGGCTGG
Source organism: Nonomuraea jiangxiensis (assembly GCF_900099965.1). Classification (GTDB taxonomy): domain Bacteria; phylum Actinomycetota; class Actinomycetes; order Streptosporangiales; family Streptosporangiaceae; genus Nonomuraea; species Nonomuraea jiangxiensis. The sequence continues at coordinate 40,063 of NZ_FNDJ01000040.1, forward strand.
CACTACCGTAAGTCGATCAAGGTCGGGCCGTTCCGGATCAACCTGTCGCGGCACGGTGTCGGCCACAGCTACGGCAACCGGCGATTCCACATCTCGGCCACTCCCGACGGCCGCCGCCACGTGACCGTGCGGCTGCCAGGAGGCTTCCAGGTGGGCAAGACGTTCGGCAAGCGCCGCTACAGACATTACTGACCTTCGGCGGTCTTCGACCGCTTGAGATAGAACGGGCCGGGGGCGAAAGCCTCCGGCCCGTCCCCTTTTCCCGGTGGCGGCAATGCCTGCAAAGTGGTCAGATGAGTGCCCACATGAGCCCGGAGGAGTTCCGCCGCCACGGCAAGCAGGTCATCGACTGGATCGCGGACTACCTCGCCGGCATCGAGTCCTATCCCGTGATGTCCCAGGTCAAGCCCGGTGAGATCCGGCGCGCGCTGCCGCCGGAGCCGCCCGAGCACGGGGAGCCGTTCGAGGACGTGCTCGCGGACCTGGACCGGGTCCTGCTGCCCGGCATCACGCACTGGCAGCATCCCGGCTTCTTCGCCTACTACCCGTCCAACGCCAGCGGCCCGGCCATCCTGGGCGACCTGCTGTCCAGCGGGCTCGGCGTGCAGGGCATGCTCTGGGTGACCAGCCCGGCGTGTACGGAGCTGGAGACGGTCGTGGTCGACTGGCTGGCCGGGCTGCTGGGGCTGCCGGACCACTTCCGCACCGACGCGAGGGGCGGCGGCGTGATCCAGGACTCGGCGTCGAGCGCCTGCCTGGTCGCGCTGCTGGCCGCGCTGCACCGGGCGGGCGGCGGCCGGTTCGCCACGCACGGCGCGGACCGTCCGTACACGCTGTACGTGTCGAGCCAGACGCATTCGTCGCTGGAGAAGGCGGCCCGGATCACCGGGCTGGGGTCGGCGCGGGTACGGGTGGTGGACGTCGACCCGCGTACCTTGGCCATGGACCCCGGCCACCTGCGCGCCCTGCTGGACCAGGACGTGGCCGCGGGCGCGGTCCCGGCCATGGTGTGCGCCACGGTGGGCACCACCTCCACCGCCGCGATCGACCCGGTGGCCGCCCTCGGCGAGATCTGCCGCGAGCGCGGGATCTGGCTGCACGTGGACGCCGCCTATGCCGGGGTCGCGGCGATCTGCCCGGAGTTCCGGTGGGTCAACGACGGGGTGGCCGACCACGCCGACTCCTACTCCACCAATCCGCACAAGTGGCTGCTGACGAACTTCGACTGCACCGTGCTCTGGACGGCCGACCGCGCCCCGCTGCTCGGCGCGCTGTCGATCCTGCCGGAGTTCCTCATTAACGCCGCGACCTCCTCCGGCTCCGTCATCGACTATCGGGACTGGCAGGTGTCGCTGGGGCGGCGGTTCAGGGCGCTGAAGTTGTGGTCGGTGATCCGCTGGTACGGCGCCGAGGGGCTGCGCGCGCACATCCGCAAGGGCGTGGGCCTGGCGCAGGACCTCGCCTCGTGGATCGCCGCCGACCCGGGGTTCGAGGTGCACGAGCCGCATCCGCTCGGGCTGGTGTGCTTCCGCCCGCGGTGGCCGGGCCTGACCGGGGCCGCGGCGGACCAGGCCACGACCCGGCTGATGGAGCTGCTCAACGCCGGTGGGGAGCTGTACATGACGCACACCAGGATCGACGGCCGGGTGGTGCTGCGGATGGCCATCGGCGGCGTGGCCACCGAGCGGCGGCACGTGGAACAGGCATGGGAGCGGATCCGCCGGGAGCACGCGGCCCTGTCGGCCCCCGGCCACTGACGCCGATCCGAACCACCGTCATCCCTGATAGCGGGCGACGAGCTCCGCGCCGATCCGCGCCAGCTCGGCCCTGACCTGCTCCGGCTCCACCACTTCCACGAGCGACCCCCACCCGGCGAGCTGCTCGGCGATCGTCAGCGGCGTCGGGGCCGCCACCCGCGCCCTGATCCGCCCGTCCGCCTCGACGCCCTCGGGGTCGCAGTGCCGGCCGAAGTGCGAGCGCAGGATCGGCAGGAACCGCTCGGCGATGAGCACGGTGGCCGAGACCAGCGACCGCCGCCGTTCCATCTCGGCCACGACCTCCTCCCACGCCTGCGACAGCTCGAAGCCCGCGGGCCGCTCGAAGGTCCGGTCGGTCACGGTGGCCGCGGCGATCCGGTCCACCCGGAACGTACGCTGCCCGTCCCCGGTCCCGGCCACCAGGTACCAGACGTCGTCCTTTGCCACCAGGCCCCAGGGCTCGACCAGGCGCAGCGTGGGTTTCCCCGAGCGGCCCTCGTACCGGAGGCTGACCTGGCGGCGGCGTACGGTGGCGCTCTGCAGGGTCTGCACCAGCGCCGGCCGCTCGGGCTCGCGCTCGCCCCAGCCGGCCGGGTCGACCACCACGGCCCCGGCCGCCGCCTCGGCGTCGGCCCTGAACGTGCCGGGCAGCGCCCGCAGCAGCTTGCGCAGCGCCGACCTGAGCTCCGGCGCGACGGAGGCGGCCGGGCCGGCCAGCAGGAAGAGCGCCTGGGCCTCGGGCGCGGTGAGCCCCGTCAGATCGGTCCTGGCGCCGCCCACCAGCGACCAGCCGCCACCACGCCCGGCCTGCGGATACACCGGCACGCCCGCCGCGGACAGCGCTTCGAGGTCGCGGCGCGCGGTGGCGACCGACACCTCCAGCTCCGCCGCCAGCTCGGCCGCGGTCACCCGGCCCCGCGCCTGCATGAGCAGCAGCACCGCGACGAGACGATCAGCACGCATGCCCGCGATTCTCCCCCCGAACCTGCCCGATCTCCCCCCGAACGTGCCCGATCGACGAGCGCTTCGCCCCGGCGAACCGGCGCCCGGCCCCCCGTCTGTGGCCACCTGTGGCCGATCCCGCACGGGTTGTTCTCGCAGGGTGACGAGTCTGCGATCCTGTACCCGTGTCCAGGCCGCACATCCTGATCACCGCCCCGCCGCGCACCGGCAAGACCACCGTGGTCCGCCGCCTCGCCGACCTGCTGCAGGCGGTGGGTGTGCCGGTCTGCGGCTTCGTCAGCGACGAGCTACGCGAGCACGGCCAGCGGGTGGGCTTCACCGTGGAGGAGTTCGGCGGGCGCAAGACGGTCATGGCCCACGTCTCTTGGGCCTCCGGCCCCCGGATCGGGCGCTACGGGGTCAACGTGCCCGACTTCGAGCGCATCGCGTTGCCCGCCATGGAGCGGGCGATGACCACCAGGGGCGCCGTCGCGCTCATCGACGAGATCGGGCCCATGGAGCTGCTGTCGCCCGCGTTCCTGCCGCGCTGCATGGCGCTGTTCAACGCCGACCTGCCCGTGGTGGCCACGGTTCACCAGCGCAGCCATCCGATGCTGAAGACCCGTCTTGAGGCCGACCTGATCACGGTCACCCCGCAAAACCGCGACGAACTCCCGGAGACCCTGAAGCGACTGCTGTCGGACTGAGCCTCGCCCGGCTCGCCCGCACGGTGCATTAGTCGTGAATTATCGGCACCGATAATCGCTCGCGAGTGGCAAAGTATGGTGTCGAAAGGGAGCCGCAGAGTAGGATTAGCTATGGCGAAAAGGGTCAAAATAGGGCATTGGCTTTGGGTGGTCCCGCTCTTCATCGCCACGGGCTCCCTTTGCGTCTGGCTGTTCACCCTCGGCGCCAAAAGCGCCGAGACCTCGGCCATCCTTTCCCTTCTCGTCAGCATCCTGAGCGGGACATTTACGGCCCTCACCTATTTCAGGACCGTCAGCCCGCCGGCCACCCCCGAACAGCGCAGGATGATGTCACGGTGGGCCAGGAAATCACTGGCCGCCGGCCTCACCGCGGCTCTGGGCCTGGGCCTGGGCGCCTATTACTGGCTCGCCGTGCACAAGCTCGACGTGGACGTCATCGACCACCTGCCCACGAGGGAGTGGACCAGAATGAAGGCGAACTCCGCGATATCCATCCAAATCCCGGGGAAACCGCCAGAGCGCGACAATCTGGCCCTACGTTTCGCAATCGCGAACCGCTCGACCGTGGGCGACTGCGTCGTTCCGGCAAAACTCTACATCGAGCCGATCTTCGACAGGAGAGGGCCCGCGCCGGCCGACACCGCCCTGGCCATCCGCCCCTCGCAGGAGCTCCGCCTGGACGTCTCCGACGCGCTGGGCCACGTCATCATCAAGGTGACGTTGCTCGAACCCGACCTCTCCTGCACCGTCGATCTTCGGATCATCGAAGCGATCCTCTACAACTGACTCCGACCCGCAAGCGAGGTTTCCATCATCGATGGCCAGACTTTTCCGTAAGGGTGCGGCCACCCTGATCGCGGCACAACTCCTCCTCACGTCCGCGTGCACGGACATTCCCGTATCGAGGACAGGCACGGGAACCCCCGACCCCGGCCACGGCAGGCTCGCAAGAGGGGGCACGATCGCGGTGGGCGTGACCACCGACCTGCCCGGCTGGAGCGCGCTGACGATCGGCGAGAACTCCCGCAGCGGGTTCGACATCGACCTTGTCAAATGGCTCGCGAGCCGGCTCGATTTCACGCCGAACTACGTTGACCTCACCCTGGCCCAGCGCGAGAGCGCGTTACGGGGCGGAGCCGACGAGCGCAAGGCGCACCTGGTCGCGGCGGTGTTCTCCATCACGGACGAACGCCGGAAGCGGGTCATGTTCGCCGGGCCCTACATGGTCACCCGGCAGGGGTTCATGGTCAGGAAGGGAGACACCCGAATCAACGCCATGGCCGACCTGAAGGGCAAGACGGTCTGCACCGGCGCGGGCACCACGTCGCTCAAGCAGTTGAAGGATTCGGGCATCAAGATGAACGTCACCGACGAGCAGGGCATGAACGCCTGCGTCGCGCGCCTGCTGGAAGGGAAGTCGGTGGACGCCGTCTCGACGGATCAGCTCATGCTGGCGGGGCTCGCCCAGACCGACCCCGAGCGCCTGGAGGTCCTGCCGGATCTCACCTTCGGCGCCCAGGAGAGATATGGCCTGGGGCTCCCCCTGGGAGACGTCGCGGACTGCGAGATCGTCACGAAAGAACTTCAGGACTTCATCAACCAGGGCTATTGGTCCCAGTTTTTCCGGCAACGATTTCCCGGGCTGGAACCGGACCCCTATCAACCCGATCCGTTCAACCTGAACGCATGCGAGTGAATGGACTTTCCGGTGGAGCTATGGGGACTCGAACCCCAGGCCTCCTCCATGCCATGGAGGCGCGCTACCAACTGCGCCATAGCCCCTTACGATCATCAAGTGTATAGGAGTTCCGGAGCGCTCGTGTCACACCGAAGGATCCATGGTACGTCTTAGGGTTTATGTCGACTTTCGAAGACCATCGCACCTTGCTGACCGGCGTCGCCTACCGGATCCTGGGCAGCGTCGCCGACGCCGAGGACGTCGTGCAGGAGGCATGGTTGCGCTGGTCGGGGGTGGACCAGGAGGCGGTTGACGACCCCAAGGCCTATCTCGTCAGGGTGACCTCCCGGCTGGCCATCGACCGGTTGCGGTGGGCCAAGTCGCGGCGGGAGTCGTACGTCGGGCCCTGGTTGCCCGAGCCGATCAGCACCGGGCCCGACGTGGCCGAGCACGCGGAGCTGGCCGACTCCGTCGAGCTGGCGCTGCTCGTGGTGCTGGAGACGTTGTCACCGCTCGAAAGGGCGGTGTTCGTCCTGCGGGAGGCGTTCGATCTGCCGTTCGCCGAGATCGCGGAGATCATCGGCCGGGCCGAGCCGGCGACCAGGCAACTCGCCCGGCGGGCGCGCGAGCACGTACGGGAGAAGCGGCCGCGCTTCGACGTGGACCGGGGCGAGCGCCGGCGGATCACCGAGCGCTTCATCAACGCCTCCGCGAACGGCGACCTCGACGGGCTGATCGAGCTGTTCTCCGACGAGGTCACGATGGTCAGCGACGGCGGCGGCAAGGCCAGGGCCGCGCTGCGGGCGATCACCGGGGCCGAGCACGTGGGCCGCTACCTGCTGTCGATCAACACTCCGGCGAACATCGCCCGCTTCATGGCCTCGATCGGCATGACGGACGTCCCCGGCATATCGTTCGGCACGGCGACGGTGAACAACGCTCCCGCGCTGGTCCTCTCGGCCGGCGGGCGGGTGATCACGGTCGTCTCGTTGCTGGTCGCGGACGGCAAGATCGACACGATCTACCTCATGGCCAACCCCGAGAAGATCACCCACCTGGAGCCCGACGCCATCCCGGAGACCGATCCGGCCTGACGCCCCCCGGCACGCCCACGGACGGCCCGCACATTCCGGACCGTCCATGCCGGCTTCCAGGCGTGGATCAGGCGGCGCGGCGGCGCGGGATCGCGGCCTCGTCTACCAGCCGGTCCAGGTCCACCCCGGCCTCCCGGAGGAGCCGGGCGGCCCCGTTGGAGGTGTCGGCGAGCAGCCCCCACAGCAGCCGCTCCCCCGTGACGGCCCCCGGCTGCCATTGCGCCACCTCGATCACCTTCCGGGTATGCATGGCCAGGGGGAGCTCCCCCAGCGGCCCGTACAGGGTGACCCGCAGCGGCCGCACCCGGGAGCGGCGCAGCCGCCACAGCCCGGGCTCGTCGGCGCCGGCCCTGGTACGGCGGCGCACCACGTCCAGATCGATGCCCAGGGTGGCCAGCAGCGCCCGCGCGTTCCCGAGGTCCACCAGCTCCCGTACGTCGGCCTCCGACGCGGTGAACGACGGCAACGAGAACGGCCGCACCTCGGCCAGTGCCAGCACCAGCATGTCGACGTCGAGCGTGGCCCGTCCGGCGTCGAGCGAATGCATCCCTGCCCTGACCACCGCCCGGCGGGCGCCCTCCGTGTACCTGGCGAACATGCGCTACCTCCCTGTCCTGCGAGCGTGCTTGCGATGAGCGGTCTGCCGCCGGACACCCAGCGCGTCGGCGATCTGCTCCCACGACCAGCCCTGGGCGCGGGCGTTGGACACGTGCGCCGCCTCCAGCTCTTCCAGCAGGGTCCTGAGCGCGGCGACCGCCGCCAGCCCCACCCCGGGGTCTCGATCGGCGGCCGCCTCGGCGAGTTCGGTGGCGTTCATGCCGTCAGCATATGCTGACACGCCACCGTTTGTCAGCATATGCTGACGGGCTCGCAGGTGGTGTTCATGGTCAGCGACGTGCCCTCCGGCGACAGCGACAGCGCGACCTCGACCCGGCCCAGTTCCCCGGTACGGCTCACGTGGGTGCCGCCGCACGGAATGGAGGCCTCCCCGTCGGGCAGCGAGCAGTGCCACGTACGGCGGGCGGTCAGCCCGGGCCCCGGCACCTCCAGCCGGACCGGCGCGTCGGCGGCCACCCACGCACCGAGCAGGTCGTTCACCTGCCGCACGACCTTGTCGAGATCCAGCCCCTCGGCCGTGAACCCCTTCTTGCGCAGCGACTTGCCCAGCCGGTAGACGTCCACGCTGCCGCCGGGCACGATCCGCGACGAGTCGATGGCGGCCTGGTCGAAGTCGGGATGCCCGAGCCGGTCCAGCGCCGCCTCCTTGCGCCAGCGGTCGGCCAGGGCGGCGTTGAGCGCGAGCGCGGCCAGGTGGCAGGCGGTGTGACCGGCCGACAGCGCGGCCCGGAACTCGGCGTCCACCAGCAGGTCCACCTCCTCCCCCACCGGCAGCGGCGCCTCGGTCACGTGCACGACCAGCCACTCCCATCCCTCCGCGCCGCGCCGCACGGGAATGGCCTCCCCGAGGAAGACCTCGCCGGAGTCCGACCGCGCCCCCGTCACACAGTCGAGGACCGGCAGCCCGCCGATCGTGCCCCGGTCGGCGGGCTGGTCGGGCCAGGTGTGGTCGAGGGGGTGGAAGGGCGTCTCGGAGACGACGAGGCCGTGCCGGGCCCCCACCGGCACGGCCCCGACAACTGGGGAACGGCCTGCGACCAGGCCCTCAGGAAAGGTGACAAGAGTGGATTTCACCTGGTCATTGTCCCAGGGACGACTCGTCCTCCAGGTAGCGGTCGCGGCCCGCGTACAGACCGGTGAGAAGCTGCACCACCAGCACCGCGAAGATCATCATGTACGGCACCGACCAGCCGCCGGCCGCCTCCCGCAGCACGCCCACCAGCAGCGGCCCGGCACCGGCGAGCAGATACCCGACGCTCTGCCCGAACCCCGACAACCCGGCCGTGGCCTCCGGCGTACGGGTGCGCAGCGCCAGCATCATCAGCGCCAGCGGGAACGACCCCATGCCGATGGCGATGAGCGTGATCCACAGCAGCGTCAGCGACATGGGCCCGAACCAGAGCCCGAGGAACCCGGCCACGTAGAACACCACGAGGCCCACCACAGTGGGCCGCTGGTCACGGAAGCGGGCGGCCACCATGGGCACGAAGATGGACACGGGGATGTTCAGCGCCGTGAACACCGCGAGCACCAGCCCCGCCTGCGAGGTGCTGTAGCCCCCGTCGGTGAGGATCGTGGCGAGCCAGCCGAACATGATGTAGGCGATCATCGACTGGGTGCCGAAGTAGATCGCGATCATCCACGCGAGCCTGCTCCTGACCAGGCGCCGGATGCCCGCCTCCCGGCGGCTCGTGTCCCGCTCCGGCTCACTGCGCAGCAGCGCAAGCCACGGAATGGCGGCGACGACGGCCAGCGCCGCCCACACGCCGAGCGCGATGTGCCAGTCACCGGACACGCGCTCGATCGGCACGGTCGCGGCGGCGGCCAGCATGGTGCCCACCGCCAGGGCCGTGGTGTAGACGATGGTCATGATCCCGGTACGCGCCGGGAAGTGACGCTTGATCAGCGTCGGGATGAGCACGTTGCCGACCGCCCCGCCGGACAGCGCGACCGCGCTGCTCAGCAGGAACACCGGCGCCGAGCCGACCAGCGACCGGACCAGCAGGCCCGCGCCCAGCGTGACGAGCGCGAGCAGCAGCAGCCGGTGCTCGCCGAGCCGCCGGGCCAGCGCCGGGGTGATCGCCCCCACACCGGCGAAGGCCAGCACGGGCAGCGTGGTGAGCAGCCCGGTGGCGGCGCTGGACATGCCGAGCGAGCCGGTGAGCTGGTCGAGCAGGGGGCCGACGCTGGTGACGCCGGTGCGCAGGTTCAGCGCGGCGAGGACGATTCCCAGCACGAGCAACCAGGCGAGAGGACCGGGCTTGGCCCGGGACTCCGGGGCGTACGCGCTCATGCGCAGGAATCCTCCGTTCATCAAATCATGGGACGAATCACTACCTTACAGTAGCGGCAGAGGTGTTTGTCAGAAATGTACCTTTTCGGGTCATCCGAGCGGCCACCGGCCCCTCGCAGCGCGTGCCGTCGTCCGGCACGCCGCAGGTCAACGCCTGCGGCGCAGCCAGTAGAGCCCCACGAGGGGCAGCACGAGCGGGATGAACAGGTAGCCCCTGCCGTACGCGGACCAGACCGTCGCGTCGGGGAAGGCGGCCGGGTCGAGGAGGCTGAGCGTGCCGACGATCAACACCCCCGCCAGCTCGATGCCGAGCGCGACCAGCGCCAACCGGCGGGCGCCGCGCAGGAGGGCGACCGTGAGCAGGATGTAGACGAGCGCCGCGAAGGCCGACAGCGAGTACGCCAGCGGCGCCTCGCCGAACTTGAGGGCGATCTGCACCCCCGCCCGTGCCCCGGCGGCCAGCGAGAACAGCCCGTAGACGGCGACGAGCGCGCGTCCGGGCCCGGCGCCGATCGAGGTGGTCACGCGGTCCCCTGCCAGATCTGCAGCAACCGCCCGGTCATCACCGCGATCGCGAACCCGGCCACCGCCAGGATCCCCGGCCCCCACCGGCTCCGCTCCGCCAGCGCCAGGAACACCCCGGCCGGCGGGATGAGCACCTCGCCCCCGACATAGCCGAACAGCGTCACCTTGTCCGCGGGCCCCGCGCCGCCCGCCACGGCCGCGATGACGAAGCCCGCCTGCACCAGCACCGCCACTTCGAGCACGGCGAAGCCCACCAGCAGGACCATGCCCATCGGCCGGTTGCGGATGGCAGTGACCAGGCTCGCCAGCGTCAGCAGCACGGCGAGCACGATCACGATGGTGGCGACGGTCGTGTTCATCGGGACAAAGGCTATCGCCCGGGGGGCTCGCCCCTGATTCCGTCCGGCGCTCAACTCCCAGGACGCTCATAGGATCGAAGGTGTGGAGACGATCCTCGTCAGTGCCTGCCTGATGGGACGCAGGGTGCGCTTCGACGGCGGCGCGAAGACCAGCTCGGACGCCTGGCTCGCGGCCTGGCGCGCCGAGGGGCGGCTGGTCCCGTTCTGCCCGGAGGTGGAGGGCGGGCTGGCGATCCCCCGTCCCGCCGCCGAGATCGAGGGCGGCGCGGGCGGGGCGGCCGTGCTGGCCGGTGACGCCCGCGTGCTGGCGGCCGACGGATCGGACGTGACGGCGGCCTTCCTGGCGGGCGCGCGGGCGGCGCTCGCGGCGGCGCGGTCGGCCGGGGCCCGGCTGGCGGTGCTGAAGGAGGGCAGCCCGTCGTGCGGGGTGCTGTCGATCCACGACGGCACGTTCGGCGGGCGGCGCGTCGCCGGGCAGGGCGTCACGACGGCGCTGCTGGAGCTCAACGGCATCCGCGTGTTCGGCGAGGATCGCGTCGCCGAGGCGGCCGGCTACCTGCGCACCCTGGAGACGTAGAAGGCTACCTGCGCACCCTGGAGACGTAGAAGGCCCCGGCCAGCCCGGCGGCGAGCATGGTCGCCATCGTGCCGTGATACCAGGTGAGCAGCGCGTTCTCGCCGCCCGCGCGAAACGCCACCGCCATGATTCCCAGCAGCACCCCGGCCAGCGCGCCCGCGTGCGTGTAGATCAGCCCGTCCCAGGCCCACGCCCGGCCGGACAGCGCGCCGACGGCGCCGGTGAGCATGGCCGCGGCGCACAACGTCTCGACGATCACCGCCGGGACGATCACGGGCTGGTGCAGCGGGCCGAGCGCGACCCCGGCGTGCGACAGCCCGAAGCAGGCGAAGACCAGCAGGTAGACCAGCGAGAGCAGGCCCAGCGCCCGGCGGAGTGCGTCCATGGCCTCCACGGTCGCAGCCGGGCCCGCCCCCGCCATCGTCCCTGGGGAGGTGGCGCGGATACGTCCTGCGCAGTAGGCGGCAGCCGGCGCACGAGGCGGACCACCCCGTCGATGGTCACCCGGGCATGAACGCTCGGCGGGCGAATCCGATCGGGAAATCACGCGAGGCGAATTCCGGAAACTTTCTCGATCGCCCGGGAGTCGTACAGGTGGGGCAGCGTTGGAAATCCGGGGGGAATCGCGCGGTGCGTTCCTCCTGCGACGCGTCAGGGGGCCCGATTTCTTTGGAAACGGGGAAAGGACTCGACAATGCCTGTCGACCTGAACAACGCACTACCACTGGCCTGGGACTCGGCCACGCTCGACGCGGACACGAAGGCGATGCTGGACAACCTCCAGCCGAACATCCTGCGCGCTCACGTGCGCGAGCACATGTCCGTCCTGTTCGTCCGGTTCAACGACGTGGCCGAGGGCAGGGCCTACCTGCGGCGTCTCGCGGTCACGAAGATGAAGTCCGCGCTCAGGCACCTGCGGGAAGTGCGCGACTTCGCCGCTCAGGGGCGGCGCGGCAGCCCGTACGTGGGCGTCGGGATCAGCAAGGCCGGATACCGCGACCTCGGCCACTCGGTCGAGGAGGTGCGCGCGTTCGGCGACAAGGCGTTCCGCGACGGCATGAAGCGGCGGCTCGCCGAGGTGAACGACCCGCCGGTGGAGCAGTGGGAATGGGTCTACCAGCGGGAGATCCACGCCGTCATCCTGATCGGGGACGACGAGCCGGACACGGTGGCGGCGCTGCGCGAGGAGATCGTCGGGGACCTGCCGGACAGCGCCAGGCTGCTCGGTGAGGAGACCGGGACGGGCATGCGCAACCCGGCCGGCGACGGGATCGAGCACTTCGGTTACGTGGACGGCCGCAGCCAGCCGCTGTTCCTGAAGGACGAGGTGGACAGGGAGCCGAAAAAGCACTGGAACCCGGCGTTCCCGCTGTCGAACATCCTGGTTCCCGACCCCTTCGCCCCCAACCCGGTCCGTCACCACGGCAGCTACCTGGTGTTCAGGAAGCTGGAGCAGAACGTCCGGGCGTTCAAGGAGATCGAGCAGGAGCTGGCCGACAGCCTCGGCCTGGCCGGCGACGACCGCGAACGGGCCGGCGCGCTGCTCGTCGGCCGCTTCGAGGACGGCACGCCGCTGACCTCGAAGCCCAGGGGCGCCGGCGGGCCGGTGAGCAACGACTTCACCTTCGACGCCGACGACGGCACCAAGTGCCCGTTCAGCGCGCACGTCAGGAAGACCAACCCCCGTTCCTTCGGGCGTGAGGTGCTGATGGCCCGGCGTGGCCAGACCTACGGCGAGCGTTCCGACCAGCCGTGGGACGACTCCCCGCCGGAGGCCCGGCCGAGGGGGGACGTGGGGCTGCTGTTCATGGCCTTCAACAGCAGCCTGGTGGACCAGTTCGAGTTCACGCAGCAGCAGTGGGCGGACAATCCTGATTTCGAGAGGCCGGCGACCGGCCACGATCCGGTCATCGGGCAGGGGGATCGCGACATCAAGGTCACCTACCCCAAGGCCTGGGGCAAGCCCGAGATGTCGGAACCGCAGGCCCAGGTGGCTCAGACGGTCACGATGAAGGGCGGCGAATACTTCTTCGCGCCTTCCCTGGCCTACCTGCGCAACCTGTGAGATCGCGCTGAGGGCGGGCCGCCCGGCGGCCCGCCCTCGGCATGACTGGCGGCGGCGGGGGCTCGGGGGTTTTGGGGCGACCTAAAATCAGGTCTTCGGGGGAGATCTGACATGCTGCGAGCCTTTTTCCGTACCGAGGCGGGGAGCACAAGCGTGCTGCTCACCGCCACCGTGCTGGCCCTGCTGTGGGCCAATTCGCCGTGGGGGCACACCTACGAGGCGTTCTGGCACACCCACATGGGGATCTCCTTCGGCGACGCGCGCTTCTCGCTGGATCTGCGGCACTGGGTCAACGACGGCCTCATGACCGTCTTCTTCTTCCTCATCGGGCTGGAGGTCTCCTACGAGGTAAGGCTCGGGCAGTTGCGCAACCGGCGGCTGATCGCCGTGCCCGCCGTGGCGGCGTTCGGCGGGATGCTCGTACCGGCCGGGATCTACCTGCTGCTCAACTACGGCGGGCCGGCGGCCGGCGGGTGGGGGGTGCCGATCGCCACCGACACCGCCTTCGTGCTGGGCGTGCTGGCCGTGGTCGGCGCCCGGTGCCCCGATCCGCTGCGGGCCTTCCTGCTGACGCTGGCCATCGTGGACGACGTGCTCGCCATCATGATCATCGCGATCTTCTACACGGCCAGCCTCTCCGTTCCCGCCCTGCTCGCCGCCATCGTGCTGCTCGGGGCCGTGGTGACCCTGCGGTGGCTGAGGATCTGGCGGGCGCCGGCGTACATCGTGCTGGGGTTCGCGTTGTGGGTGGCCACGCTGCAGAGCGGAATCCACCCGACGCTCGTGGGCATCGCGATGGGGATGCTGGTCTTCGTGTACGCGCCCAGCGACCAGAAACTGCTGCTGGCCGGCGAGGCCGTGCACGGGTTCACCAGCGATCCCAGCGCGGAGCGCGCCAGGGAGGCCGCCCGGCGGGTGCAGCGGGCCGTCTCCGTGAACGAGCGGCTGCAACTGCGGTTGCACCCGTGGAGCAGCCACGTGATCGTGCCGGTCTTCGCCCTGGCCAACGCCGGCGTCCGGCTCGACGCGGAGATCCTGCGGGCCGCGCTGACCTCGCCGGTCACCATCGGGGTGGCGCTGGGGCTGCTGGCCGGGAAGTTCCTCGGGATCTCGCTCGGCACGTGGCTGCCGCTGCGCTTCGGGTGGGGCATCCTGCCGGGGAACCTGGTGTGGGGGCAACTGCTGGGCGGGGCCGCGGTGTCCGGGATCGGGTTCACGGTGGCGCTGTTCATCGTGGACCTGGCCTTCAAGGACCAGGCCCTGCACGACCAGGCGAAGATCGGCATCCTGGCGGGGTCGCTGCTGGCGGCCGTGCTGGGGTGGGTGATCTTCAAGCTGGCCTGGGACCGGGGCGGAGTCTGCGCGCCGCCCGAGGCCGAGCCCGCCGAGGAGCTGCCCGAGGTGCTCTCGGTGCCCGTCGGGCCGACGGACCACGTACGGGGGCCGGCGGACGCCCGGGTGACGATCGTGGAGTACGGGGACTTCGAGTGCCCGTACTGCGGCCGGCTCCATCCCGTCCTGGAGGAGCTGCTGCGCAAGCACGCCGACGTGCGGCTGGTGTTCCGGCACTTCCCGCTGCGTACCCTGCACCCGCGGGCCGCCCCGGCCGCGATCGTGTCGGAGGCCGCCGCCGAGCGGGGCAGGTTCTGGGAGATGCATGATGTCCTCTACGACAACCAGCGCTTCCTCACCGACGCCGACCTGGAGCAGTACGCCGCCGAGATGGACGTCGTCCCCTGGTCGAACGTGCCGGGCCACGTCGCCAGGATCGCGCTCGACGAGGAGTCCGGCCGCGACAGCGGCGTGCGCGGCACTCCCACCCTCTTCCTGAACGGGATCCGCTACCAGGGCCCGCTCGATCTGGACTCGATCGACCGCGCAGTGGCGAATCTACGCAAATCCCCGTAGCGTCGAAAGGTCGTCTTCCAGCACCACCGGAGCTCTCGTGCCCCCTGCATACGTTGTGACCAGCATCATCGCCTTCGTCATCATGGCCGTCGTCCTGATCGCCGGCATCGTCGTGACCACGATGAGAAGACGCGACCACGGGCGGGCCGCGATCCTGGGAATGACAGGCTGCATCGTGCTCCTGCTGGGGGTGCTGTTCAACGTGTTGTACAGCTTCCTCCTCCCGACGATGAGCGCGACGTACGGGCTCAACCCCCTGTCGCTGTCGGCGATCTTCACCATGGTCTCGGTGCTCTTCCAGGCGGTCGGCATCGGGCTGCTCATCGGGGGCGTGGTCGCCCGCCGGAACGCGCCGCAACCGGCCCAGCCGCAGGGCGTGGGCTGGCAGCAGCCCGCACAGAACTGGTCCCACGGCCCGCAGCAGCCCACCGAGCAGTGGCCACCTCACGATCCGCAGCAGCCCGCCCAGTGGCCGCACCAGACTCCCCAGCAGCCTCCCGCCCAGACTGCCGCCCAGCAGCCCCCTCTGCAGCCCCAGGCCCAGCAACCTCTGGCCCAGCAACCTCTGGCCCAGCAACCTGCCCAGCAGCCTCCCGCCCAGGAGCCGCCTGGGTGGCAGTCCCCCGCGCAGCAGCCGCCCGGGTGGCAGCCGCGGCAGCAGTCGCCCTTTGGCGAGGGTCAGGGCTGACCGGGACGCGGAACGCGACGGCTCTCAGGTTCGTCTCAGGTTCGTCTCAGGTACTCCTCCCAGGTGGTGTCGCCCGAAGGCCGCGCCTTCGTGGTCAGGTGCCCGGCTCTGAAGGCCCGGCCGAGCCTGCCCGGCACCCGGAGCCGCAGCACCCGCCTGCGCAGCCCGCGAGCCCGCAGCCAGGACTCGGCGAGCTCGGCCATCGTACGTACCTCCGGCCCGCCGAACTCCTCGATCTGGTCGCCGGGGCCGCGCCCGACCAGTGACACGAGATGCCGGGCCAGGTCACCGGCGTCCACCGGCTGGGCGGGGATCCCCGGGTCGGCGACCACCACGCCGACCCGGGCCATCGCGCGCAGCGCCTCCACCACGAACCCGTGGAACTGCGTGCCCCGGACGATCGTCCACGGCACGCCGCCCTCACTGACGAGCCGCTCCGCGCGTACCTTCGTACGGAAATAGCCCCAGGGCACCTGGTCCGCGCCCACGATCGAGAGGTAGATCAGGTGCCTCACGCCGACCTGACGGGCGGCCGCGAGCAGTGCGGACGTCCCGTCAAGCTCGACCTTGAGCGTGTAGCGGCCCTTGTACGGCGCCGAGGCCAGATGCACGATCACGTCCACTCCTGCCACGGCCTCCGCCACGCCCTGTCCGGTGGTCAGGTCCGCGACCACCCATCGCACGCCGCCGGCGTCGGGCCGCGCGGCACGGCTGACCGCCCGTACCTCGAACCCCGCCCCGACCAGTTCCTGCAGGAGAGGACGGCCGAGCCGCCCGCTGCCACCCGTCACGAGTACCGAAGTCATGCCATCCGGACGGGACAGCCCGGAAAAGTGTGACAATGGGGGTCATCATCGAAACAGCCCACAGCACCGCCTGAGGGAAACATGAATCGAGATCAGCCTGGCCGTCAGGAGCCGGATCCCAACCAGACGATCAGGGTCCGCTACCCCCATCCGACCCCTCCTCCCAGCGAAGAACCGCCCTCGACGCAGCGCCTGCCGTACACGCCGGACATGCTCCCCGACGTGTCCCACTACGAGGCCAAGCCGCGCAAGTCCGCCTGGTGGTGGATGATCCTGGTCGGCGGGCTCCTGCTGCTGATCGCGGCCCTGGCCGTGGCGGCGATCCTGTGGGCACGCAGCACCGCCGACAACGAGCCCGCCGCCGGGACCCGCGCGGCGATCACCCTCGACCATGAACAAGGGCAGGAGGAGCAGGGTCGCTGACAGGTAGTGTCAGCGTTGTATGCGCGCTTCCCGTCTCGTCTCCATCCTCCTGCTCCTGCAGACGCGGGGCCGGATGACCGCCCGCGAGCTGGCCGAGCGTCTGGAGGTCTCGGTACGCACCATTTACCGCGACGTCGAGTCCCTGCACGCCGCGGGCATCCCCCTGTACGGCGACGCCGGCCGCAGCGGCGGCTACCAACTGCTCGACGGCTACCGCACCCGGCTCACCGGGCTGACCACGGACGAGGCCGAGTCCCTGTTCCTGGCGGGCCTGCCGGGGCCCGCGGCCGAACTGGGGCTGGGCGCCGTGGTGGCCGCGGCGCAGCTCAAGCTCATGGCCGCGCTGCCGGTCGAGCTGCGTGACCGCGCGGGGCGCATCCAGGAGCGCTTCCACCTCGACGCGCCCACCTGGTACCGCGATCCGGAGCCGGTGACCTACCTGTCCGCCGTGGCCGACGCGGTCTGGAACGAACGGCGCATCCAGGTCAGATACCGCCGGTGGCAGGCGCCCCAGGAGGTGGAGCGGCGGCTGGAGCCGTACGGGCTGGTGGTCAAGGCCGGGCGGTGGTATTTGGTGGCGCGGGCGGGCGAGTCCGTACGGACCTACCGCGTCTCGCAGATCCTCGACCTGCACCCGCTCCCGGAGAGGTTCGCCAGGCCGGACGGCTTCGACCTGGCGGCTTACTGGCAGGGTTACCTGGAGGAGTTCGAGGCCCGGCTGAGGTGGGGCGAGGCGGTGGTCCGGCTGTCACCGGCCGGGCTGAAGCGGCTGGCCGACCTCATGACCCCGGGCATGGTGACGGCGGCGCAGGAGAGCGCGCAGCCGCCGGACGAGGAGGGCTGGACACGGGTCACGGTGCCGATCGAGTCGATCGAGCACGCGCTCGGCGAGTTCCTCAGGCTGGGCACGGATGCCGAGGTGCTCGCGCCCACCGAGCTGCGCGAGCGGGTAGCCACCACCGCAGCGGAACTCGCCGCCCGCTACCGCTTCTCCTAGAGGACGCGCCACCGTCCGGGCCGCTCCCCCTGCTCGGCGCCGGGGTCGAGGCGCTGACGCACGGCGCGGGGTGGGCAGCGATCGGCCTGCCGCCGACGCCCGCTCCGCCATCTGGCGCAGGCCGACGAGTGAGACGGGAACGCCCACAACGTCGCAACCTGCACCATCTGCACACCCGCCACGTCCATGGCCACCGACCGACGCGAACGCTGGTGGCACCACCTGGCGGATTACCACGCGCGCCCCCGCCGGACGTGCCCGTGCTTGCTCACGATCACCACCAAACAAGCAAGTGTGGGCAAGCTCACAGCAAAGAAGAGGAATCACCGCTTCGCGCGGACGGTTGCAGCCGATCGACTGACCAAACAGGCCAGCCTCGCAAACGCCATTGGCGGAGGTTCTCATGAAGGCATGGTCACGCTGGCAGGACTGGGTGCTCCTGGTCGCCGGCCTCTACGCGGCTCTCTCCCCGATCTGGGTGAACAGCGTCTCCGGCGCGATGCCCTCACTGATCGTCCTGGGCGCGCTCACCGCGATCACCTCGCTGGTGTCCCTCGGCTACCCGGGCACGGTCGCGACGGAGTGGCTCAACGCCCTCTGGGGCGTGCTGCTGTTCATCGCACCGTGGGCTCTGACGTACACGCAGTCCCAGGGGGCGTCGTGGACGTCCTGGGTCGTCGGGGTCATCACGGTGGCACTCAGCCTCACAGCGGTCCCCGTCAGCCGCGCGGCACACCGGCAGGCAATCCAGCACTGACACACAAGCACCCACCCCAGGGCCGGACCCCGTGGTCCGGCCCTTTCGCATGCCGCCCCCCATAGGCCGCCTCCCGCAGCCCCACTAGCTCCCCTCTGCACCATCACGCGAGCCACCTCCACCGACCTCGCGACTCACTGACCCACCTCCACCGACCCCGGCGACCCCACTGACCCACCTCCCCCGACCCCGGCGACCCACCACCTGCGACCGCCCCCGGAGATCATCGACCCACCCACTCCCATGAGCGTCGCCCAGGCGAAGAAGCCTGACGGCCGATCGAGTCCTCCGGACCTCGGCTCCCCCACTCTCCAATCCCCTGACCCCTCCCCCGGGATCCCCGTCCACAGAACCCGATTCGGCACCCTCCCCATCCACAGAACCGGATTCGGCCCCTCCCCGCCCCGCCCAACCACAGCATCCTCGTTTCCACACCGACGACATCACCCACGGAGAGGAAGCACAGGATGCCCGGAGGCCCGCCCACGCTGGGGTTCAGCCTGATCATCTACGCGATGGTCGGCCTGGTGACGCTGATCTCGCTCAAGCTGAGGAGGAGGCGCCGGTGACCCCGCTCTCCCTCACCGTGCTCGTCCCCGCACACAACGAGGAGCACGGCCTCCCCGCCACCCTGACCTCCATCAAGGCCCAGTCCACCCCACCGGAAAAGATCATCGTCATCGACGACGGCTCGATCGACCGCACCGGCGAGATCGCGGCGAGCTATGGAGTGACCGTCCTACGCCCACCGCACAACCTCGGCAGCAAGGCCAAGGCCCAGAATCACGCGCTCCCCCACTGCGACACCGACCTGGTCCTGGCCGTGGACGCCGACACCGTCCTCGCCCCCGACTACATCGAGCGCATGAAGCCCGTCTTCGACAACCCGGACGTGGACGTGGCGGCGGGCAACGTCCAAACCCGCTTCGCCCGCACTCCCTGCGAACGCGGCAGATCCACCGAATACCTCTTCGGCTTCCACTGGCACCGCCCGATCCAGCAACTGGCCGACAGTCCCATGGTCTGCTCGGGCTGCTGCTCGATGTTCCGGCGGACGGCCTTGACCGCGTTCGGCGGCTTCCCCGAACGTACGATCGTCGAGGACATGGACTTCACGTGGAGCCGGCAGATCGAGGGCCGCAAGGCGGTCTACGTGGCCGACGCCATGGCCTGGGCCGCCGACCCGGAAACCCTCACCTACCTGCGCAAGCAGGTGTGGCGCTGGATGGCGGGCTTCATGCAGAACGTCCGCCTCCACCTGCCCAGCCTGCTCAGCCGCAAGCCGATGCTGGCCACCTGGATCATCGTGGCCCTCCTGGAGATCGTCCTGGCCCCGCTCTGGTGGATCACCCCACTGATCCTCACCTTCGCCACGGACGAGCCCGTAGCCCGCACGCTCGCCTGGTGGGTGGGAGGAGAGCTCCTGCTCACCGTCCCCATCCTGACCTACGCGGCCAGACGCCGCCGACTCCCCCTCGGCCGCGTCCTGTTCAATCTCCCCTTCATCTACCTGAACAAGGCCGTCAACCTCTATTACGCCTGGAAGGCCCTCCTGGTGGAGCTGATCATGGTCCCCCTCCGCCTCTCCCGCGGCCTCCTCGTCTACGAGAAAGGCCGCTGACGACCAGCAAAAAGGCCCGGCTCCACCACCGTGGAAAACCGGGCCCTGCACATCTTGTGGAGCTATGGGGATTCGAACCCCAGACCTCCTCCATGCCATGGAGGCGCGCTACCAACTGCGCTATAGCCCCTGGTCACCGCTCCGAGTCCACCCGTTGCGGCGCTCGGAGAGCATATAGCCATCCACACCGATTCGCCTAATCGCGCCCTCCACCCCGCCCGAGCCACCCCCCATCCCCCATCCGCCCATGAACACCTCAAAGGTCACTGCACACCCACCCCTCCTCGCCTCACGCCGGCCATCCCTCCGCACCTCACGCCAACCGCCCATCCACGCCTCACGCCCGCCATCCCCCGCACCCTCACGCGCCACGCCTCACGCCCGCCATCCCCCGCACCTCACGCCGGCCGTCCCTCTGGACCCAGCCCCCAGCGGCCCGTCCGGACCGCCGGAGCCGTCCCATCGAGCCCGCCCCAGCCGTTCCTTCGAGCCCCCCAGCGATTCCTTCGGGTGCGCAGGTGGGGGTTACGCGCGGTTCGCGGTGTTGGGTGTTCGCCGAGCGGCATGCGGAGGTGGTGGATGAGGCGCAGCGGACACAACGGCACCTCAGCTCTTCCCTTCGGCGCCTTAGTCGTCCTTCGGCGCCCCAGCCGTTGCTCGGGCCTCGTCTCAGCCCGTTCCTCGGAGCCCAGCCATCCCTCATGCCTTGCCCCAGCCATTCTCAGGCCTTGCCCAGCCATCCCTCGGGCTTTGCCCCGGCGATCCTCAGGCCTTGCCCCAGCCATCCCTCGGGCTTTGCCCCGGCGATCCCTTGGGCCTTGCCCGGCTATCCTCGGGCCTTGCCTCGGCTATTCCTCCGGCAGCCCGGCTGTTCCTCCGGCGGCCCGGCTGTTCCTCCGGCGGCCGTAACCTGGACCCTCCGGTGGGCCAGCCCTTCTGACCGTGCGTCAGCCGTCCGTCCGTGCTCCAGCCATCCGAACCGCGAGCCCGGCGAATCCGCCACCGCAGTCACACCCTGAAGCCGAACCCAGGCCCTCCCCGGTCAAGGCACGGCACGGCCACGCCGACACCATCGCCAGCGTGGCACCAACCGGCGCATCACGCCTCAAACACGACACCACACCCCAAGGTGCAAGACATCACACCCCTGGAGGCAATGGCATCACGCCTCAAGTGGCGGCAAGCCGGCATGCACGCGCGACCCAAGGATCGGCCGGCGGCACGCCGGCCGTACGGCCCCCGAGCCGTACGGCGACCCGCCTAAACGTCGCTCTCCGGCTTGTCGTCACTCCGCACAGGCTCCGGCAGTGTCCCGGCGTTGTGTTCCAGCAGGCGCCACCCACGGCGCCCTTCCTGCAACACGGACCAGGAGCAGTTGCCCAGCCCGCCCAGCGCCGACCACAGCGCCTCGGGCAGCCCGAGCAGCTCGCAGATCCCGAGCCGCAGCGCGGCCCCGTGGGAGACCACGACCAGCAGCCCGTCGTCCTCCAGCCCGGCGGCCCACCGGCGCATGGAGGCCGCCACCCGCACGGCCACCTCACCGACGGGCTCCCCGTCTGGGGCCTCCCAGGCGGCGTACTCGTCGGGCCAGCGGTCGGCGATCTGCTCCCGCGTCAGCCCCTCCCACTGTCCGCCGCCCCGCTCACGCAGGGCCTTGTCGATCGCCACGTCGAGTCCGACGACGCGCCCGAGCGCCAGCGCGGTGTCGTTGGCGCGCTGGAGATCGGAGGAGACGATCATGGTGGGTCGTAGCGCCGCCAACAGTGAGGCGGCCCTTGCGGCCTGGGCCACACCCGTGTCGTCGAGAGGGATGTCGGAGTGCCCCTGGAATCGCTGCTCGACGTTCCAAAGAGTCTGCCCGTGCCGCAGACAGACGATCCGCTTGCTCATGCAGCAGCCCCGCCGGAACCGTCGGAACCGCCGGAATCAGCACGAGCTTCTGTGGTGTGTTCGCTCCGCTTCCTCACGCGCGCGCTCGCTGCAGGTTGGCCTGCAGGACGCTCTCCGGCAGCGAAATGGCCGGGCAGTCCTTCCACAGGCGCTCGAGCGCGTAGAACGTGCGGTCCTCCTCGTGCTGCACGTGCACGACGATGTCGATGTAGTCGAGGAGCACCCACCGGCCCTCGCGCTCGCCCTCACGGCGGACGGGCTTGGCGTCGGCCTCGGTGCGCAGCCGCTCTTCGATCTCGTCGACGATGGCGCGGACCTGGCGGTCGTTGGTGGCGGAGCAGAGCAGGAAGGCGTCGGTGATGACCAGCTGGTCACTCACGTCGTAGGCGAGGATGTCATCGGCCAGCTTGTCGGCCGCGGCCTCCGCGGCGATGCGCACGAGCTGGACGGATCTGTCAGTTGCGGTCACGATGCGGGTCTGTCCTCCTGTGTCGGCAGCATGCCCTTATGTTGAGGGTACCCTTCCGGGCTGAAACCCCTCACGTACGGCATGACTTCCCACGCGCGCGCCCCCGCCACGCGGCCCTTCGATCATTCTGTGTGATACAACCCCCGTTTGTTGATGTACTGAACGATTCCGTCCGGTACCAGATACCAAATCGGTTCGCCTTTGGCCACCCGCTGACGGCATTCGGACGACGAAATGGCCAGAGCGGGAATTTCCAGCAACGTCACCTTGCCCTGGGGCAGCCCCGGGTCGTGCAGCGTGTGCCCGGGACGGGTGCAGCCGACGAAGTGGGCCAACTCGAACAGCTCGTCCGCGTTCTGCCAGCCGAGAATGGCACCGAGCGCGTCGGCGCCGGTGATGAAGTACAGCTCCACCTCGGGACCGTAAATTTCCGAAATATCCCGCAAAGTGTCGATGGTGAACGTCGGACCCGGCCGATCCACGTCCACCCGGCTGACGGAGAAGCGCGGATTCGACGCGGTCGCGATCACCGTCATCAGGTAACGGTCCTCAGCGGCCGAGACCACCCGCTCCACCTTCTGGTACGGCCGTCCTGTCGGCACGAAGACCACCTCGTCGAGATCGAAGTGGTGGGCCACCTCGCTGGCGGCCACGAGGTGCCCGTGGTGGATGGGATCGAAGGTCCCACCCATCACCCCGACTCGGCGCTTCCCCTGAGCACCAGGCGCGTTCATCATGCAACGGACCTTACGCGGAGGCCCTCCCGCAACATGATGGGACCCCCCATGGTGATGTCCGCGCGCCACTTCCGTTGCGGACGTAGCATGCCGGGCATGACGACCACCCCGGACCGCAACCGCGTCCAACTGCCCGGCATCTCGTCCCGAGCCTACGAACACCCCGCAGACCGGTCCGCCCTGGTCGCTCTGCGTAAGTTGAGTGGGTTCGACACGGTTCTCAAGCAGATGTCCGGACTCATCAGCGAGCGGCGGCTGCGCCTGATGTACCTGGCTTCGGCCGTGCGCGTGAGCGAGACCCAGTTCCGCTCTCTCTACGACATGGGCCGCGACGCCGCCTACACGCTCGACCTGCACCGGATCCCGGAGATCTACGTCCAGCAGGACCCGCAGGTCCAGGCCAAGGCCATCGGCTTCGACGACCCGTTCATCGTCGTGACCACCGGCCTGCTCAACCTCATGAACGAGGAGGAGCAGCGCTTCGTCATCGGTCACGAGACCTCGCACATCCTGTCGGGGCACGCGGTCTACCGGACGATGCTCGACATCCTGACCCGCCTCGCCACCCGCGTCGCCTGGATCCCGCTCGGCTACATCGGCCTGCGCGCGATCGTCGCGGGCCTGGAGGAGTGGTATCGCAAGTCCGAGCTGTCCTCCGACCGCGGCGGCCTGCTCACCGGCCAGAACCCGGAGGCGGCCAAGCGCGCGCTGATGAAGCTGGCCGGCGGCGACTACACCCACGAGATGAACATCGAGGCGTTCCTGGAGCAATACCAGGAATACGACACCGCGGGCGACCTTCGCGACGGCTTCCTCAAGGTGCTCAACCTGCTCGGCACCACCCACCCGTTCGCCGTGGTGCGCGTGGCCGAGCTGGACAAGTGGCAGCGCAGCGGCGAATACGACCGCATCATCGGCGGCGACTACCCGCGCAGGGAGGACGACTCCAACGCTCGGGTGACCGACGAGATCAAAGCGGCGGCCGAGTCCTACCGCGCGTCCTGGTCGCAGTCGCAGGACCCGTTCATCGGCGTCCTGCGCGACGTGGCCGAGGGCGCGGTCAACGCGGGCGAGCGCATCTTCAACCGCTTCTCCCGCCGAGACGGCGGCCAGGGCTAGCCGACCGGCCCCCGTACGCGACCGATCCGCTTGATCAGCCGCGTTGGTCCGCTGTCGCACGCAGCGGGTCAGAGCAGGAGGGCGATGGCGCGCACGGCGGCCGCACACAGGGCGACGAACCCGCCCAGCACGGCCAGTGCGCGCAACCCCTCTCTCCGCAGGTCCGGCAGCCGATGACCGATCCGCTCGATCTCGCGCCCGGTGATCCCGCCGCACAACATCCCGAACACCACGCCCGCCACGGTGACAGGCGCGGGCTGTTGCCACCAGGTGGAGTCGATCTCGCCACCGCCGGTCACCCAGAGCGCGCCGCCCGAGGCCACCGCCACGGGCACGCCCGGCCACACCACGGCGGTGGCCGCCGCCCCGACCAGCGCGAGCGGGAAGAGCAACACCCGTAGCGTCACGCGGATGCGACGCGAGCTGTGTTTCCTGGTCAGCCAGTGGCTCATCCAGAGCGTCCTGGTCAGCACCACGAGGGCCGTCGTGATCGCGATGGAGGCGATCGGCACGATCACCGAGGCCACCACGCACGGCACGGCCAGCACGGCGAGCAGCAGCAGCGCGCCGTTTCCCGCGGGCAGCGTGGTCGACGACTCGGCTCGCAACCCCGTCTTCTTGCGGGTCTGCGGCTTGGCCGCCGCCCTGCTCCGGACCGCCGCCGCCGTACGCTGGCGGGGCCCGGTGGCCTTGCCCTCCGCGTTGAGCCGGGAGCGCGGCGCGGGGACCTTACCCCGGGCGGCGGCGGCCTTGTTGTCCGCGTTGGTCCGCGCCCGCGGCGCGGGCACCTTGCTGTCCGGATTGGCCGCGTTCGGCCGGCTCCGCGCCTTGGCCTCGCCCCGGGCGGCCTCCTCAGCCGTACGGCTGCGCACCGCCGTGCCGTTGCCCTCCTTGGCCGTGGCGGCGACCCGCCCGGCGGCCGGCTCCGGCTCGGCGGCACCGGCGGCCCTGCTCGTGACCTTGGCCAGCCGCGACAGCCGGTCGGCCAGCAGCGCCGCCGTGGGCCGCTTGCCGGGCTCCCGGTTGAGCGCGGCCCGCACCAGCGGCAGCAGCTGAACGGGCACGCCCTTGAGGTCGGCCTGCCCGTTCAGCACCGCGTACATCTGCGCCTCGGCCGTCCCCCGTCCGAACGTCGGCCGCCCGGTCGCCGCGAACGCCACCGTGGCCGCCCAGGCGTGTACGTCGGCGGGCGAGTCCACGTGCTCGTCGGCGAAGATCTCCGGCGCCGTGTAGCCGGGCGTGCCGAGGAACGTACCGGTCATGGTGAGCCGGGTGGCGTCGAGCACCTGCGCGATGCCGAAGTCGATCAGCACCGGCCCCTCGGCGCCCATGATGATGTTGCCCGGCTTGAGATCGCGGTGGACGACCCCGGCCGCGTG
The DNA here is from genome assembly GCF_900099965.1 of Nonomuraea jiangxiensis. Lineage (GTDB taxonomy): Bacteria > Actinomycetota > Actinomycetes > Streptosporangiales > Streptosporangiaceae > Nonomuraea > Nonomuraea jiangxiensis. The sequence continues at coordinate 65,472 of NZ_FNDJ01000040.1, forward strand.
GATGATCGCCAGCGCGGCGGCGATGCCCTGGGCCAGCTCGACCAGCTGGGTGACGTCGAGGGAGCCGCTCTGGCGCACGCGTTCGAGCAGCGTGACGCCCTCGATGTGCTCCATGACGAGGTAGGGCCGGGCGCCGTCCAGGTCGGCGTCGAGCACCTTGGCGACGTACGGGCTCTCGACCCGGCGCAACGCGCGGACCTCACGCTCCAGCCGGATGCGGGACGTCTCTTCCTCGGCCAGATCGTGCAGGACCTTGATCGCGACGTGCTCGCCACGGCGGGTGCTGGCCAGGTAAACCTCGCCCATTCCGCCCCGGCCAAGCCGTTCGACCAGGGTGTACGGCCCGATCTTGCCGAGCTTGCTCACCGTCCCTCCCAGCCCGGCGCGCCCATAGGGGACACAACCCTAGCGCCGTGACGCGAGTCGCCGCGTGAGGCACGCCGAAGGTTTATCGGCGGGTGTGGTCGGAGAGCATGGTGTCGAAGTCGATCGTGGGCTCCTCGGACAGGTGCCTGCGGCCCTTCCTGCGCCAGTTGACGTGGCCGCGGCTCTCCAGCCAGAGCAGCAGCCGGTCGGCGCCGAAGAGCACCACGGCCGAGAAGACGAGGGCGACGACAATTTCCATGCCTCCCAGTCAAACCGCCGAACATGCCCCGGTCAGGCCGACACGCCGGTCACCCGGCCACCACCGTACCCTCTGACGTGCGCAAATGCCCCTCACCGGTGAAGACCCACTTGGTGGAGGTCAGCTCGGGCAGCCCCATCGGGCCGCGAGCGTGCAGCTTCTGCGTGGAGATGCCGATCTCCGCCCCGAACCCGAACTCGCCACCGTCGGTGAACCTGGTCGAGGCGTTGACCGCCACCGCGGCCGAGTCGACCAGCGCCACGAACCTGCGCGCGGCCCGCTGCGACCTGGTCACGATGGCCTCGGTGTGCGCCGAGCCGTAGCGCCTGATGTGCGCCACCGCCTCCTCCAGCGAGCCGACCACGGCGGCGGCGATGTCGAGCGAGAGGTATTCGGCATAGAAGTCGTCCTCGGTGACGGGCACGACCTCGCCGTAGCGGGCGATCGCGGCGTCGCCGTGCACGGTCACGCCCGCCTCCCCCAGCGCCCGCAGCGCCGCCGGCACGAAGGCGTCGGCGATGTCGGCGTGCACCAGGAACGTCTCGGCGGCGTTGCACACCGACGGCCGCTGCGCCTTGGCGTTGACCAGGATCTGCACGGCCAGGTCCACGTCGGCGTCGGCGTCGACATAGACGTGGCAGTTGCCGACGCCGGTCTCGATCACCGGCACCGTGGACTCCTCGACCACCGAGTTGATCAGGGCCGCGCCACCGCGCGGGATCAGCACGTCGACCAGGCCGCGAGCGCGCATGAGCTCCTTGACCGAGTCGCGCGTCCGCCCCGGCACGAGCTGCACGGCGTCGGCCGGGACCTCCGTGCCGCGCAGCGCCTCCTGCATGACGCGGACCAGGGCGGTGTTGGAGGAGTAGGCGCTGGAGGAGCCCCTGAGCAGCACGGCGTTGCCGCTCTTGAGGCACAGGGCGGCGGCGTCGACGGTGACGTTGGGACGGCCCTCGTAGATGATGCCGATCACGCCCAGCGGGACCCTGAGCTGGCGCAGCTCCAACCCGTTGGGCAGGGTGCTACCGCGGACCACCTCGCCGACCGGGTCGGGCAGATCGGCCACCTGGCGCACGGCCTCGGCCACGGCCGCGATCCGGGCGTCGTCGAGCCGCAGCCGGTCGATCATGGCCTCGGCGGTGCCCTGCGCCCTGGCGTGCTCGACGTCCTTGGCGTTGGCCTCGACGAGCTCGGCCGAACGCGCGACCAGAGCATCGGCGACGACACGCAACGCCCGGTCCTTGGCCGCCCGCGGCAGCGGGGCCAGCTCGGCGGCGGCCTCTCGTGCCGCATGGGCGACCTTCAGGAACTCTGTGCTCATTGCTCCGCTCCGCTCCGCAGCTCCGGGCCTGTGCGGCCCTGCGCATGTTCAGCCATGGGCTTCCAGTATGACGATGTCGTCACGGTGGATCAGCTCGCGTTCATATTCCGGACCCAGCTCGGTCGCCAGCTCCCTGGTGGAGCGGCCGAGCAGGTCGGGGATCTCGACGGCGTCGTAGTTGACCAGGCCGCGGGCCACCACGCGGCCCTCGGGCCCGCACAGGTCCACCGGGTCGCCCGCCGCGAACTCACCCTCCACCGCCGTCACCCCGGCCGGCAGCAGTGACTTGCGCCGCGCCACGATGGCCTCGACCGCGCCCCGGTCGAGGTGCAGCAGGCCGCGCCCGGTGGTGGCGTGCGCGAGCCAGAGCAGGCGGGTGCCGGGATGGCGGCCGCCGGGGTGGAAGTAGGTACCGATGTCCTCTCCGGCGAGCGCGTGGGCCGCGTGAGCGGCCGCGGTGAGCACCACGGGCACCCCGGCCCCGGTGGCGATCCTCGCGGCCTGCACCTTGGTCACCATGCCGCCGGTGCCCACGGCCGCGCCGTTCTTGCCCAGCTCGACGCCGACCAGGTCCTCCGGGCCGCGGATCTCCGCCAGCCGGCGCGACCCGGCGCGGCTCGGCGGGCCGTCGTAGAGCGCGTCCACGTCCGACAGCAGCACCAGGGCGTCGGCCCTGATCAGGTGGGACACCAGCGCCGCCAGCCGGTCGTTGTCGCCGAAGCGGATCTCGTCGGTGGCCACGGTGTCGTTTTCGTTGACGATGGGCACGATGCCCAGGTCGAGCAGCCTGGCCAGGGTGCGCTGGGCGTTGGCGTGGTGCGCGCGCCGCATCATGTCGTCGGCGGTCAGCAGCACCTGGCCGACCCGCAGGCCGTAGCGGGCGAAGGAGGAGGTGTAGCGGGCGACGAGCACCCCCTGGCCGACGGACGCGGCCGCCTGCTGGGTGGCCAGGTCACGCGGTCGCGCGGCCAGCCCGAGCGGGCCGAGGCCCGCCGCGATCGCCCCGGAGGAGACCAGGACGAGCTGAGTCCCCGCCAGGCGGCGCGCCGCCAGCACGTCCACCAGGGCGTCGACCCGGTCGACGTCGATCATCCCCGAGTGGGTCGTGAGCGAGGACGAACCGACCTTGACGACCACCCTGGACGCTGAGCTGATCTGTTCTCGCACGCTTGGCAGCTTATCCGCTCGGCGGCGTACTCGATTCGCCATGATCATTTCGCGGGCCGGGAGCCGGCGCGACGGTCAGGCTCGCCGCCGCCCGCCGCATGGCGTCCGCGACCTCCCCGGGGGAGTCGCCGCGGCGCAGCGCGTAGGAGGCGGCGGAGGTCACCGCTCCCATCATCGCGCCCACCATGGCCGCCACGGCGACCACGTCATGCTCCTCCGGGTAGCTCCGGCACAGCGCCTCGACGATGCGCTGCTGCGCCGACAGCAGGCGCCGCACCATCCACGCCTGCAACTCCGGCACCGTCAGCACCAGCCGCACCCGTACGTCGGCCAGCCCCGTGGCCAGGTCCGTGCCCGCGACCTGGACGATCGCGCGCTCGATCACCCTGGCCAGCACGTCGGGCGGCCGTTCGTCCGCCGCCCGTTCCTCGATGAGGCGCACCGCCAGCTCCACCCGCGCGTCGGCATCGCCCAGCACGACGTCCTCCTTGGCGGGGAAGTGCAGGAAGAACGTCCTGGTCGACACGTCGGCCGCGGCGGCGATCTGGGCGACGGTCGTCGCCTCGTAACCCTGCCGCTGGAACAGCTCCACCGCCGCCGCGACCAGCGCCTCCCTGGTACGCCGCTTCTTCCGCTCCCGCAGTCCCTCGCTCACACCCGCCAACTTACTACATTGACTGCATCGATTCATTCGATGTAGTGATTGACCCATGGACAAACGCACCTACGTCGTCACCGGCGCCGGCTCGGGCATCGGCGCGGCCACCGCGGACCACCTGGCGAGCACCGGCGCGCGGGTGATCCGCTCCGACGTGCACGACGCCGACCTGACCGCCCAGGAAGGCCGCGAACAGCTTCTCTCGCAGGTCACGGCCGCCTCGGGCGGCAGGATCGACGGGCTGGTCGCCGTGGCCGGGATCGGCGCCCCGTCCGCGCTGACCGTACGGCTCAACTTCTTCGGGACGATCGCCACCCTGGAGGGCCTCCGGCCGCTCCTGGCCGCGTCGGACCGGCCGCGGGCGGTGGCCGTGTCCTCGCTGAGCGCCATCGTGGCCGCCGACGAGGACCTCGTACGGGCCTGCCTGACCATGGACGAGGAGGCCGCCGCGGCCGCCGTCACCTCGCTCGTCGAGTCCGGCAGGGGCCACATCGTCTACCCCTCGACCAAGCTGGCCCTCAACCGGTGGCTCAGGCGTGCCGCGCTACGCCCCGAATGGGCCGGAGCGGGCATCCCTCTCAACGCCGTGGCCCCCGGCGTGGTGGACACGGCGGCGGCCCGGCGGACGTTCCTAGACGATCCGGTCACCCGCGAGCGCGTGGCGGCCGCGATGCCACAACCACTGGGCTTCCCCGGCCCGGTGGCACCGATCGCGTCGTTGCTGGCATGGACGGTCAGCGCGGACAACGCGTTCATGACCGGCCAGATCCTCTACGCCGACGGCGGCGCGGAAGCGACCCTCCTCGCCGCCACCGGCGGCTAGCCGAGGCGGTTGTCGGATCCTCTCGGCCCCTGCCGGACGGACTCGGCGCTGAGCGTCGGCTGCCAGTCGAAGACGTAGCCACCCTCCATGGGCCCGATGACCACCTCGGCCCCGGCCGTGGCGCCCGCCTTGACCAGCTCCTCCTCGACGCCGAGCCGCTCCAGCCGGTCGGCGAGGTAACCCACGGCCTCGTCGTTGCTGAAGTCCGTCTGCCTGATCCACCGCTCGGGCTTCTCACCGGTGATCTGGAACAGGTTCTCGTTGACCCGCCGCACCCGGAACCCGGTGTCCCCGAGCTGCTTGGGCCTGATCACCAGCCGGGTGGGCTCCTCGATCGGCCGGTTGGCCCGGGCCGCCGCGACCCACTCGCCCATGGCGTACGTCAGCTCCCGCAACCCGTCATGGGTGGCCGCGGAAACCGTGAACACCCGCAGCCCCCGCTCCTCGAACTCGGGCGTCACCAGCTCGGCCAGCTCCCGCGCGTCGGGCACGTCGGCCTTGTTCAGCACGACCAGCCGGGGCCGGTCCTCCAGCTTCCCGTACGCCCGCAGCTCCCCCTCGATCACCTCGTAGTCCGTGATCGGATCCCGCCCCGGCTCCATGGTGGCGCAGTCGACGACGTGCACCAGCATGTCGCACCGCTCGACGTGCCGCAGGAACTCGTGCCCCAGCCCCTTGCCCTCCGACGCCCCCGGGATGAGCCCAGGGACGTCGGCCACGGTGAACACGTTCTCCCCCGCCGTCACGACCCCGAGATTCGGGATCAGGGTCGTGAACGGATAGTCCGCGATCTTCGGCTTGGCCGCGCTCAACGCGGCGATCAGCGACGACTTACCGGCGCTCGGGAACCCGACCAGCGCCACGTCGGCCACGCTCTTGAGCTCCAGCATGACGTCCAGCGCGTCCCCCGGCTCCCCGAGCAGGGCGAACCCGGGCGCCTTGCGCCTGGCGGTGGCCAGCGCGGCGTTGCCCAGCCCGCCGTGGCCGCCCTGGGCGATGACGTAGCGTGTGCCGGCTCCGACGAGGTCGACCAGCACCTCTCCCGTGGCCGCGTCCTTCACCACGGTTCCGTTCGGGACCGGCAGCACCACGTCGCCCCCGTTGGCCCCGTCCCGGTTGGAGCCCTGGCCCTGCTTGCCGTTCTCGGCCCGGCGGTGCGGCCGGCGGTGATAGTCGAGCAACGTGGCGGTGTTGGGATCGACCTCCAGGACGACGTCACCGCCCCTGCCGCCGTTCCCGCCGTCGGGGCCGCCGAGCGGCTTGAACTTCTCACGGTGGATCGAGGCGCATCCGTTCCCTCCGTCACCGGCACTGATATGAAGGACCACCTGGTCCACAAAGTCCGGCATCCCGCACTCCTCCATCCACCGGGGCCATCTCGTCCCCGTACCCACGCCACCCGGCACGCTGCCGGACGGCCACCCCCGAACGGGGCCCCAGGAAACGCCAAAGGGTGGATCGACATCCCGTCGATCCACCCTGAAGCAACGTCAAACGGAAGTAGGGAGAACCCTATTCCGCGACAGGAACGATGCTGACAGCCCTGCGCCCACGCTTGACGCCGAACTGCACATGCCCGGCGGTCAGGGCGAACAGCGTGTCATCGCCGCCACGCCCGACGTTGTCGCCGGGGTGGAAGTGGGTGCCACGCTGGCGGACGATGATCTCGCCCGCGTTGACGAGCTGACCGCCGAAACGCTTGACGCCCAGGCGCTGAGCGTTGGAGTCACGGCCGTTCCGGGTGGACGACGCGCCCTTCTTGTGTGCCATCTCTCAAACTCCCGATCAGGCCTGGTCGATGCCGGTGATCTTCACCTGGGTGTACCGCTGCCGGTGCCCCTGGCGCTTCTTGTAACCGGTCTTGTTCTTGTACTTGAGAATGCGGATCTTCGGGCCCTTGGTCTCGCCGAGAATCTCGGCGCTGACCGTGAACTTGCCCGCCTCGGTGGTCACATCGCCGTCGTTGACGACGAGCACCGTCGGCAGCGAAACCGAAGAGCCGACCTCGCCGGCGACCTTGTCCACCTCGAGGACGTCACCGACGGAGACCTTCTGCTGCCTGCCGCCGCAACGAACGATCGCGTACACCGCGGAACCCTTCTGACTCACTGTTGCTTCGTTTCGAACCTCAGCCGCCAAAGCGGCCGCCGAAATGCTGCGCCTGTCATTCGGCCTGTCTCAAACCGACGAACCGAGCAAGCGCGCCAACAGGGCACGTCACCTGACGCACCGATTCACCAGGGTACCGGATTAACGGTGCCCTAGGCGAACCGGACGGAACGTCGGAAGCCTGCCGAGCGGCTACTCGGCGGACTTGGTACGGCGCGAGCGTCGCCGCCCTCTGCCGGAGGTCTGGCTGGCCTGGTCGTCCTCAACCGGGACGTCCTCAAGCGCACCGGTCACGGTATCACGGTTGGCGGAGTCCTTGGCGGCGGAAACCTTGTCCGCGACCGCCTTCTCGACGGCCATCTTGCCCTGCGTGCCACGCGGCTCCGGCTTGGCCTCGACCGGCTCGGTCGAGATCAGCAGGCCACGCCCGTTGCAGCACTCGCAAGGCGTCGAGAACGCCTCCAGGAGCCCCTGTCCGACCCGCTTGCGCGTCATCTGGACCAGCCCCAGCGAGGTCACCTCGGCCACCTGGTGCTTGGTCCTGTCGCGGGCCAGGCACTCCAGCAGCCGCCGCAGCACCAGGTCCCGGTTGGACTCCAGCACCATGTCGATGAAGTCGATGACGATGATCCCGCCGATGTCGCGGAGCCTGAGCTGGCGGACGATCTCCTCGGCCGCCTCCAGGTTGTTCCGCGTGACGGTCTCCTCCAGGTTGCCGCCCTGCCCGGTGAACTTGCCGGTGTTGACGTCCACGACGGTCATCGCCTCGGTACGGTCGATCACCAGCGAGCCGCCGCTCGGCAGCCACACCTTGCGATCCAGCGCCTTGGCCAGCTGCTCGTCGATCCGGTAGGACTCGAACACGTCGTCCTGCCCGCCGTCCCACTTCGCCAGGCGCTCGGCCAGGTGCGGGGCGACATATTTGACGTATTCGTCGACCGTGTCCCAGGCCTCGCCGCCCTGGACGACCAGCGAGGTGAAGTCCTCGTTGAAGACGTCACGAACCACCCGGATCGTGAGGTCCGGCTCAGCGGACAGCAACTCGGGCGGGCTGGCCGACTTGGCCTTCTTCTGGATGTTCTCCCACTGCGCGGACAGGCGCGCCACGTCGCGGGCCAGCTCCTCCTCGGAGGCGCCCTCGGCGGCGGTACGGACGATCACTCCGGCGTTCTCCGGCATGACCTTCTTCAGGATGCTCTTGAGCCGGGTGCGTTCCTTGTCGGGCAGCTTCCGGCTGATCCCGGTCATCGACCCGTCGGGAACGTAGACCAGGTATCGGCCGGGCAGGCTGATCTGCGACGTGAGCCGGGCGCCCTTGTGCCCGATCGGGTCCTTCGTGACCTGTACGAGCACCGACTGCCCGGACTTCAGGGCGGCCTCGATGCGCTTGGGCTGTCCTTCGAGACCGGCGGTGTCGAAGTTCACCTCACCGGCGTACAGGACGGCGTTCCGGCCCTTGCCGATGTCCACGAACGCCGCCTCCATCGAGGGCAGCACGTTCTGCACCTTGCCGAGGTAGACGTTGCCCACGTAGGACTGGCTGGCCTCGCGGTTGACGTAGTGCTCGACGAGCACGCCGTCCTCCAGCACCGCGATCTGCGTACGGTCGCCCTGCCGCCGCACCACCATCATCCGGTCGACGGACTCGCGGCGGGCCAGGAACTCCGACTCCGTGATGATCGGCGGACGCCTGCGGCCGAGCTCCCGGCCCTCGCGGCGGCGCTGCTTCTTGGCCTCGAGCCTGGTGGAGCCGCGCACGCTCTGCACGCCGTCGGTGGCGGTGTCGTGCGCGGCCGCCCGCCCCGAGCGCGGGGCGCGGATGCGCACCACCGTGTTCGGCGGGTCGTCGCTGGCCGGCTCGGCGTCGTCACTGCCCCGGCGACGGCGGCGGCGCCGGCGGCGCGAGCCGCCGGCCTCCTCTTCCTGGGCCTCCTCGCCCTGCTCCTCCTCGGACTCCTCGTCCTCGGAGTCCTCGCCGTCCTCGGCCTCGTCACGCTCACGCGACTTGCCGCGCCCCCGGCCGCCACGACGACGACGGCGACGACGGCCGCCGCCCTCCTCCTCCTGATCGTCGGAGGTGTCGGCGTCGGTCTCGTCCTCGGTCGCGGTCTCGTCGACGAGCTCCTCGACCTCCTCGGGCTCGGGCTCGGGCTGCGGCTCGACCCGCCGGGTGACGGGCTTGGTGGCCTTGCTCGGGTCGGGCGCCTGGAACAGCGGCGCGAAGATCGCGGCGGGCCGCTGGAACGCGGCGCCCGGCTCGTCCTGCCGGCGGGCGGCGAACCCGAACGGGTCGGCGAGCAGGCTCGGCCGTACCACGTCCTCGTCGAGATCCTCACCGGCGGGCTCGTCGTCGAGCGGCTCGTCCTCGGGCAGGATCTCCAGGATGTCTTCGTCGTCCTCGGCCCCCTCGGAGGCACCCTGGACCTCTCCGGCACGCACCTCAGCATCACCGGTCCGGGTGGCCTCAGCGGCCTCAAGTTCACCAGCGGCCTGCGCGGCCCCGGCCGCGGCGCCGTTCAGCACGATCTGGCCGTTTCCGGCGGGAGCGTCGACCTTCGCGGCGGGGGCGCTCAGCTCCTCCTCCGCGGTGGCGGGGGCCTCGGAGGTCACGACGGCCTCTTCCGGCTCCGCCTTCTTGCGGGTCCTGCGGCGCTTCGGAGCGGCCTCCTCGGCGGGCGCCTCCTCCTCCGGGAGCGCTCCCGCGGCCTCCGGCTGCGCCTCGGCCGCCTTCTTCGTCGTCGTACGACGCCGCGTCGTCGTGGCGGTGGACCGCGTCCTGGTGGCCCGCTTGGGCTTCTCCTCCACGGCCTCGGCGGCGGGCACGGCCTCATCGGCAGCCCCGGTGACGGCCTCATCGACCGCTCGACCGGCAGCATCCGTGACGGCCGCGGCCACCACGGCCTCCGCCGGGCTCTCCACTCTCGGTGCCGGGGTCTCCACCACCGGCGGCTGGCTCTCCACCAGCGGTGCCGGGGTCGTACCGGCCTCGGAGGCGGCCGCGAGAATTTCGGGACCGGGCTCACCGGCGGCACGCTGTGCGGCGGTGCGCCGCACCTCCTGCACCTCGGCCACCGACGGCGCGGTCTGCGCGGCGGATACGGTGATCGGAACAGTGGCCGGCTCGTCGGGCAGCTCCGGCGGGGGGCCCGCTGGGCGGCTGGCGGAGCGGCGACGCTGGGTCACCTCGGGCTGTTCAATTGTCTCCCCGTCAGGGCCAATGACCCCGTTGGGCTCGTTGTCGAGCATGCGGGCGCTCTCCCGTCAGCTCCCGGGCGCGTCGCCGCGCCGCGCAGGAGCCCTCGTGTCTCGTTGTCCGCCGGCGCCTCCAGTGAGGAGGTGCCGGCGCCAAGTCCTGTCAGCGGTCGTGCCCCGCTCGCGCAGGGCACTTCCTTAACCGGCGACGTGCTCACCCACCGGTCCCGCCTCGCCGCCGCGCGTCGTATCGCGGTCCAGGTCGAGCGGGTCGGCAAGTGCACCGGTGCTGACGTCCAGCGGCCCCTGCGCCAGCCTGGTCACCTCGGGGGGAACCGGCGGCGCGAAGTCGGCCACAAGGCGCAGCCCTGTGAGCACATCGTCGGGTCGAACGGCAGGCGTCATGTGCCGAACAACCATGCGCAGTATGACACACGGCTCTCCGGCCATCTGAGCTGCAGTTCTGTCTGCTCCCTCGGACACCGTCAGCCCCAGGACGGCCTCACGCGCGTCGAAGCGGCGGGGACCCTTCTTGGTGAGGCGCTCGACCTCCACGGTGCCCGTCGCGAGGAACTTCTCCGCCGCCACCTCGGCGAGCTCGCGATCGGCACCGGGCAGCCGCACCTCCCAGTCGGAGACCTCCAAGCGGTCGGCCAGCCCTCCCGGACCCGCCTCCACAACGTCGAGCACATCGAGCCCAGGCGGCAGCGACTCGTCCAGGCCCTGTCTGACCTGGCCGGGATCGCACGGCGTGGTAACACCGATCTCGAGGTATTCGGCTTCGCTGGCGACGCCGGTCGGCGCCGCGCCCGCATAGGAGATCTTGGGGTGGGGCGAGAAACCCGCGCTGTAGGCCACCGGAATGCCGGCACGGCGAACCGCTCTCTCAACGGCCCGCGAGATGTCGCGGTGGCTGGTGAAGCGCAGGCGGCCGCGCTTGGCGTAACGCACACGCAGGCGTTGCACCGTGGGCGCGGGCGGAGGCCCTTCGGGAACAGGTTTCAGAGCTTGTCGTCCTTCCCTTGTCAGAGTTCCTTCGTCTCAGGATAAGCCGCCCCAGTGCGTGCTTCGTGTACGCCGAGACATGGCTCGCCCACTGAGCGCTCTAGACCACTGTGAGCGGGAGGAGTTTTCGCCCAGTCGGGCCAATTTGGATTTCTGTCCCCATAGTGGGACAGACCCCACAGTCATAGCAGGGAGTCCAGCGACAGTCCTCGACCTCGGCGCCGGAAACCGCCTCCTGCCAGTCCTGCCAGAGCCATTCGCGGTCGAGCCCGGCGTCGAGGTGGTCCCAGGGCAGGACCTCGTTCTCCTCGCGCTCGCGCGTGGTGTACCAGTCGACGTCCACGCCGGCCTTCTCGGCCGCCGCCATCCAACGCTCGTACGAGAAGTGCTCGCTCCAGCCGTCGAACCGGCCGCCGTCCTCCCACACGGCCCTGATCACGGAACCGACCCGGCGGTCGCCCCGCGACAGCAGCCCTTCCACGATGGACGGCTTGCCGTCGTGATAGCGGAACCCGATCGCCCTTCCGTACTGCTTGTCGCCCCTGACCGAGTCGCGCAGCGCCTTGAGCCGCCGGTCGACGGTCTCGTGGTCGGCCTGCCCGGCCCACTGGAACGGCGTGTGCGGCTTGGGCACGAACCCGCCGATGGAGACGGTGCAGCGGATGTCGCGGCTGCCGGTGGCCTCGCGGCCCGCCTGGATGACCTTCTTGGCCAGGTCGGCGATGCCGAGCACGTCCTCGTCCTGCTCGGTGGGCAGCCCGCACATGAAGTAGAGCTTGACCTGCCGCCATCCCTGCGAATAGGCCGTGGTGACGGTGCGGATCAGGTCTTCCTCGGTGACCATCTTGTTGATCACCTTGCGCATGCGCTCCGAGCCGCCCTCCGGCGCGAACGTCAGCCCCGAGCGCCGGCCGTTCCTGGAGAACTCGTTGGCCAGGTCGATGTTGAACGCGTCGACCCGAGTCGAGGGCAGCGACAGCGACGTGTTGGTGCCCTCGTAGCGGTCGGCCAGGCCCTTGGCGATGTCGCCGATCTCGGAGTGGTCGGCGGACGACAGCGACAGCAGGCCGACCTCGTTGAAGCCGGACTGCTTGATGCCGTTGTCCACCATGGCCGCGACCGTGGTGATGGAACGCTCGCGCACCGGGCGGGTGATCATGCCCGCCTGACAGAACCGGCATCCCCGGGTGCAGCCGCGGAAGATCTCCACACTGAACCGCTCGTGCACCGTCTCCGCCAGCGGGACCAGCGGCTTCTTCGGATAGGGCCACTCGTCGAGGTCCATCACGGTGTGCTTGTGCACCCGCCACGGCACGTCGGCGCGGTTGGGCGCGACCCGCTTGATCCGCCCGTCCGGGTGATAGTCCACGTCGTAGAACTTCGGCACATAGACCCCACCGGACTCCGCGAGCCGCATCAGCAACTCGTCCCGGCCGCCCGGCCGGCCCTCGGCCTTCCACTCGCGGACGACCTCGGAGATGGCGATGGAGATCTGCTCGCCGTCGCCCAGCACGGCCGCGTCGAGGAAGTCGGCGATGGGCTCGGGGTTGAAGGCCGCGTGGCCGCCCGCGAGCACGATGGGGTCGTCGTCACCCCGGTCGGCGGCCGACAGCGGAATGCCCGCCAGGTCGAGCGCGGTCAGCAGATTGGTGTAGCCGAGCTCGGTGGAGAACGACACCCCGAGCACGTCGAAGGCGCGCACCGGCCGGTGCGCGTCCACGGTGAACTGCGGCACGCCCTCGGCGCGCATGAGCGCCTCCAGGTCAGGCCAGACCGCGTAGGTCCGCTCGGCCAGAGTCCCTGGCAGCTCGTTGAGGATCTCGTAGAGGATGGCCACCCCTTGGTTGGGCAGCCCGACCTCATAGGCGTCCGGATACATCAACGCCCACCGCACGTCGGCGGAGTCCCAGTCCTTGACGGTCGAGTTGAGCTCACCCCCGACGTACTGGATGGGCTTCTGCACCTTCGGCAGCAGCGCTTCCAGGCGGGGGAAAATCGACTCGACAGGCATACGCTCCAGGGTAGCGGCGATCAGACGGTCGCAGGTCCGGGGATGCCGAGGTCATTTCCCCTGACGAACAGAACGTGGCGCCCTCCGTAGCAGGTCAACCCGACGCCCACGACTCCACCGGCGACATCGTGCACGCCGGCGACGTGGTTCGCGGCGAGCAGAACCAATCCTCACACCCATCGCAACAGGCCAGGAACCCACCACTACTTAAAACGACTGCCTTCTCATCTTGATGGCCTGCAACAGTCCGATGGCGATGAGGTTGGCGAACGTGGCGGTGCCGCCATATGACACGAATGGCAGCGGCAACCCGGTGATCGGCATGATTCCGATCGTCATCCCCACATTGATGAACGTCTGGAACGCGAACCAGCACACGATCATCCCGGCCACCAGCGTGCCGAACCGGTCCTCGCACTTCCTGGCGATCTGGAGCCCGCGCAGCAGCACCACGCCCAGCAGCAGCACGACGGTGACCGACCCGAGGAACCCGAACTCCTCCCCCGCCACCGTGAAAATGAAGTCCGTGTGCTGCTCCGGCACGAACCGCCCGGTCGTCTGCCCCCCGCCGAGCAGCCCCTTCCCCAGCAGCTGCCCCGAGCCGATCGCGATCAACGACTGCGTGCTGTTGTACCCCACGCCGCGCGGGTCGACGTTCGGATCCACGAACGCGGTGAACCGCGCCACCTGGTACGGCTCCAGAAGCTGGAAGTAGAACACCGAGAACACCCCGGCCCCCGCGACCAGCGTCAACGCCCCGATCCAGCGTTTTCGCACCCCCGCGAGGATGAGCCCGGAAGCCGTGATCACCGCCAGCACCATGGCCGTGCCCAGGTCGGGCTGCAACATCACCAGGCCCATCGTGATCAGTGCGGCGATGAGCGCCAGAGCGAGGTCGAGCCCGCGCGGCCGATCGGTGCCCTCGGCAGGCTGCGCCAGCAACATCGCGATCACCAGCAGCAACCCCACCTTGGCGAACTCGGACGGCTGCACGGCGAACCCCCCGCCGAGCAGGATCCAGGAGTGCGACCCGTTGATGGTGGCCCCCAACGGCGTCAGCACCAGCCCCAGCCCGATCAGGGACACCAGGAACACCAGCGGCGCGTAAGCCCGCATCGCCCGGTGGTCCACCATCGCCACGATGCCGCACAGCACCACCCCGATGGCCTCATTGAGCAGGTGCTTCTTCACCAACCCCGTGGACCCGGGAGCCCACGTCCTGGTGGACGACCACACCAGCAACGTGCCGATGACGCACAGCCCGGCCACGGCGACGAGCATCAGCCCGTCCATCCGCCGCACCGCCGACTCCTCGCCGGCCACCCGCCGCAACAGCGAGGGCTGCCGGATAGCCATAGCCCGATCGATCACCCCGCACCCCCCACCACAACACCACCCCCACAACCAAACCCCCCGCAACCCCCACCCACCCGCCCAACCAGCCCCCCACCAGAGCACTCACTACCCCAACAAACCCACCCAGCACCCCCACCAACCCACCCCGGAGAGCCATCAACCCACCGGCCACTCCCATCAACCCCCACGCAGGCCGCTACCCGGCACGAGCCGGCCCGCCACGCCCACCCATGCCTCGCACCAACCCACCCGGCACTCCCACCAACCCGCGCATACCCCGCTACCCGGCAGGAGCCGGCCCGCCACGCCCACTCAGGCCTCCCATCAACCCACCCGGCACTCCCACCAACCCTCCCGGACGCCGCTACCCGGCACGGACCGACCCGCCACGCCCACTCGGGCCTCCCACCAACCCGCCCGGACGCCGCTACCCGGCGCGGACCGGCCCGCCACGCCCACCCATGCCTCCCACCAACCCACCCGGCACTCCCACCAGAGGACCCATGCCTCCGATCAACCGACCCATGCCTCGGAAGGCCCTCGCCAGGACGTCCACCGGAATCAGCCCAAAGGCCCCGCCGACCAGCCCAACGCCCCCACACCGACCCATCCCCGCAGCAGTCCACCCTCCGCCCACCACGTTCCGCCCCAGGAGCCCCCTCGCGGACTTCCACCCCTAGTCCGCCATGCCCCCTGGAAGAGCCACAGCCCACCCTCCGACGCCCCCGCCCGAGGCCCATCCCCCGGACATCCACCTGTGGACCGCCACTCCCCCCAAGGCAGCCACAGGCCCCTCCTCGGCCACCACACCGCGCCATGAGGCACGCATCGCCACCCCTCGCCCCCAGCCCGCCATGTACTACAAAGCAGCCGCAGCCGACTTCCCAGCCCCGCCCCACCCCACGAAAAGCGCGAAAGGCCACCCCGCCATCCACCCCAAGACCTTCACGTCCTTCGAAGCAGCCACAGTCCACCCCCCAACCACGCCCCGACCCCCAAGAGGCCACGCCACCATTCACCTCAAGACCGCCACCACGCCGCCGCCCGAAACCACCCGCGCTACAGACAACCCTCCGGCCGCCACACCCCCGCCCGAAGCCGCCTCCGCAGCAGGCAGTAGCCCTCCGGCCGCCAACCCCCAGCCCGAAGCCGCCCGCGTTACAGACAACCCTCCGGCCGCCACACCTCCGCCCAGAGCCAACCCCGCAGCAGCCCACCCTCCGACCGCCAACCCGCTGCCCCAAGCCACCCTCGCAACAGCCAGCCCTCAGATCACCGAACCCCCACCGCAAACCAACCCGTCCGCCCTTCATCCCCTGGCCACCGTTCCGTCGGGTGAGAACCTCGGCAGCCGCGTTGTCAGCCGCCCTCCAGGCACGGCCTGGGGTTGCTTGATGCCGTAGATCCCCTCGTAGATCTCCCGCACGGCAGGCGCCGCCGTCTGCGCGCCCATGCCACCCTGGGACACCATCACCACCACCACGTACTGCGGTTTGTTGGTGGGCGCGAACGAGGCGAACCACGAGGTGTCCTGCTTGCCCCAAACCTCCGCAGTACCGGTCTTGCCTCCGATGCGGATCTTGTCCATAGGCCACCCGGCGAAGGCCCCCGCCGCGGTGCCGTCCTGGGGGACCTGGCTCAGCGCGTTCTTGATGTAGAGCCGTTCCTTCTCGCTGAGCGGCAGCTTGCCCACCACCGGCACCTCGATCGTCTTGACCACCTTGCCGTCGGGCCGCACCTGCGCCCACCCGATGCGGGGGCTGCGCAGCTTGCCGTCACTCACCAGCGCCATGTACGCCCTGGCCAACTGCATGGGCGTGACCAGCACGTCACCCTGCCCGATGGAGAAGTTGGCCGAGTCACCGGGCCGCAGCAGGAACCCCTCGGTGCAGTTTTCCAGCGCGAGCCGCTTGAGGAAGTCCGCCCGCGCTTTGTCCTTCACCTCGGGATAGCCCTTGCGCGACCGCTCGCAGTTGATGGCGCTGGTCCGGTTCCACAGGTCCTTCTTCCACGCCCGGTCCGGAATGCGCCCGGAGGACTCGCCGGGCAGGTCCACACCCGTACGCTCGCCGAACCCGAACGCCCTGGCCGTGTTGGCGAACACCTCCTTCGGCGCCTTCTTCGGATTGCGCCCGCCGTCCTTGAGGTACTGCGTGTAGGCGGCCTGGTAGAAGATCGTGTCGCACGACTTGACCAGCGCGGTATGCAGGTTCATCGAGCCC
Organism: Nonomuraea jiangxiensis; assembly: GCF_900099965.1. GTDB lineage: Bacteria > Actinomycetota > Actinomycetes > Streptosporangiales > Streptosporangiaceae > Nonomuraea > Nonomuraea jiangxiensis. The sequence continues at coordinate 81,961 of NZ_FNDJ01000040.1, forward strand.
AGCCCGATCCCGCGGAAGTTGTTGAACGCCCGGCCGCCCACCATGACGGAGCCGGGGCACCCGTACGTGCCGTTGAGCGGATATCCGGACCGCAGCATCGCGGTCACCGACGAGATCTTGAACGTCGACCCGGGCGCGAACTGCCCGTTGATCGCCCGCGACACAAGCGGCTTGCCCGACTTGTCCGACAGCAGCCACTGATAGCCCCGCGTCGAGATCCCGCCCGCCCAGATCGCCGGATCGTAACCGGGCGCGCTCGCGATCGCCACCACCCGCCCCGTACGGGCGTCGAGCACCACCCCGGCCCCGCCGTCGGCCGCCGGAGCTGACTTCATCGCCTTGGCCAGCGCCTTCTCCACCACGTCCTGCACCCGCGAGTCGATGCTGGTGACGAGATGGTCACCGGGCACGGGCGTGATCTGCTCCTCCAGCCCCAGCGCCTTGCCCATCCGGTCGACCTGGACCCGCCGCAGCCCCGACTTGCCCCGCAGGGCGTCGTCGTAGACGTATTCCAGCCCGTCCCGCCCGACCAGGTCCACGCCGGAGAAGCTGGCCTTGAGCCCCTCGCGCTTCTCCAGCTCGGCCTCGGTGACCGGCTGCAGGTAGCCGAGCATCTGAGCCCCGGCCCGGCCGCCGGGATATTGCCGGACGGAGTGGATCTCGGCCGTCACCCCAGGGAACTCCTCCTGCCGCTCCAGGATCTGCAGCGCCTCCCGGGTGTCCACCTTCTCGTCCAGCGGAACCGGCTGGTACGGCGACCCGGTCCAGCACGGCTTCGACACCCCGGGCCCGCACGGCGTGATGCGCTGCTGCAACTGCGCGACCGGCTTGCCGAGCACCGCGGAGAGCTTGCCCAGCACCTCCTTGCCACCGTCCGGCAGCCTGGTCAGCCTGGCCCTGTCCACGGAGACGACGAGCGCGGTCTTGTTGCGCACCAGCGGCCGCCCGCGTGAGTCGAGGATCTGCCCGCGCACGGCCGGCACGAGCACGGCCCGCGTCCTGGTCTCCGTGGCCCGCGTGACGAACTCCTGCCCGCGCACCACCTGCACCTGCCACAGGCGTACGGTCAGCACGGCGAGCAGCGTCAGCACGAGCACGTGCAGCACGAGCAGCCGGGCGCGCATTCTGATCATGTCGACAACCTCGCGTGCCTGTCTCGCATGGTCAGCCACATCACGATCGGGGAGACGAGCAGGGTGTAGACGATGCTGACCGGCACCTCCTCGGTCAACGTCGACATCGACACCCGCGGATCGGCGATCAGCCCGCCTACGGCCGCCGCCAGCAGCGGCCCCATCAGCACGCACAGCACCACGGTCGTCGCGGGCCCACCGGCGCCACGCCCCGCGACGTAGCCCACCAGCGCCAGCACGAACGCGTACTGTCCGACGAGATGCGCGGTCGGCGGCATGATGTCGACGAGCACCCCGGCGAGGAACCCGAGGACGGCCCCCTCCGCGGGTCCGCGTGCCAGCGCCGCCCCGATCACGGCCAGCAACACCAGATCGGGCGCGCCCCCCGCGGGCAGCGGCACCCGATTGACCACCATGACCTGCGCCAGCAACGCCAGCAGCACGGACAGCCCCCCGATCACCGCAAAGCCTCCCCGCCGCTCACCACGGTCACCACCACCCGACCAGCGCCACCCTCCGCCTCCCCCTGCCCACCACCGGGACCGTCCTCATCAACGCGCCCAGCACCCAACCCACTGGAAGCTGCCCCCCAAGCACCACAGGAAGCAACTTGAAAAGCCTCGAAAGCCCCAAAAGCACGTCGAATTCCCAATGCAGCCCCAGCAGCGCCAGGAACACCGGCACCGTCCCCCGAAGCCCGCCGAACGTCCCCGTTCCGCCCCCGACCCTCGCCAACCGCCACGAACGAAACCCACATCACAGCGCCACTACGCCGGCACTCGCTACGAAGCTCACCCCGCCGCCGCCGAGCCACCCCCCGATCACCGGACGGCACACCTCGCCACGGCCCCGCGATCGCCTTCCGCCCGAAAGCCCACCGCCCGACGACCGCCCTCCTGTCGGACAGCGCCCCGACCACCACGCCCTCACCGCTCCGGACGCCGCCGAACCGCCCCCCGATCGTCGCGATGGCTCGCCAGACCCCGCTCACCGCGGCCTCTCCTTCGGCTCTTTCGGCTTCTTCGGATCCTTCTCCGGCTGCACCGCCTGCCGGGGATCCCGCTGGGGCGCCTCCACCACCACGCCGACCACGTCAAGCGCCGTCAGATCCGCGTACGGCCGCGCGTACGCGATCCGCGTCAGCTCCCCCGGCGTGGGCTCCACCCGCTCGATCACCCCGATCGGCACCCCCGGCACGTACGGCTTACCGTTCTGCGAACCGAAGCTGACGATGCGCGCCCCTCTGGCCAGCGAGGCCGTCGAGTCGAGCAGCCGGAACTGGACGAGCCGCCCCTGCTCCCCCACCCCGTGCACCACGCCGATCTCCTTGCCGTCCTCCAGGCGCGCCCCGGCGGCCGAGGCCGGATCGCTGAGGAGCACCACGGTCGAGGTGTGTGCCGACGCCTGGAGGACCCGCCCGACCAGCCCTTCGCCGCTGAGCACGGTCATCTCCGGCTGGATGCCGTCGACGGTGCCCGCGTCGATCTGCACGGCGTCCTCGAAACCCGGCTGACCGCGCCTGGCGACCACGTTGGCCGCGACCACCTTGTATCCGCCGGTCCCCGACAACCCCAGCAGCTGCCGCAGCTCCCTGGACCGGGACTCGTCGAGCTTGCTGGCCACCAGATCCGCCCGCAGCCGGGAGTTCTCCACCTTGAGCCTGCGGATGCGCTCCTGCGCCTCCGGCGCGCTGACCAGGGCCTGCATGAACCCGCCCACGGGCCGCACCACCCCACCGCCGAACCTCTCGGCCGTGCCGAACAGCCACGACCCGGCCGCGCGCAACGGATGCAGCGGCGAACTCTCGCCGGTGCGGTGGTCGATGGTCAGGACGACCAGCGCTGCCGTCAGCAGCGCTCCCAGGATCAGCCTGGCCCGGCGCGAGTCTCTCATCAGTGTCGCGACTCCGGCACCAAGACCTGCTGCAGGGCCTCGAACTCCTCAGCGCACTTACCCGAACCGATGGCGACCGAGTCGAGGGCGTTGTCGACGAGGTGCACCGGCATGCCCGTCTCCGTCCTCACCCGCTCATCCAGCCCCTTGAGCAGCGCGCCTCCGCCGGTGAGCGCGATGCCGCGGTCCATGATGTCCCCGGCCAGCTCGGGCGGGCACTTGTCGAGCGTGGTCCTGACCGTGTCCACGATCGCGTTGACCGGCTCCTCGATGGCCTTCCTGACCTCCTCGCTCGACACGACGATGGTCTTGGGCAGGCCACTGACCAGGTCACGGCCGCGGATCTCCGCGTGCGACTCCTCAAGGCCCGGCCCGGCCGAGCCGATGGCCATCTTGATCTCTTCAGCGGTGCGCTCGCCGAGCATGAGCGAGTATTCCTTCTTGGCGAACGCGATCACCGCCTGGTCGAGCTCGTCACCGCCCACCCTGATCGACTGGCTCGTGACCACGCCGCCCATCGAGATGATCGCCACCTCGGTGGTGCCGCCGCCGATGTCGACCACCATGTTTCCGGTGGGCTCGTGCACCGGCAGCCCGGCCCCGATGGCGGCCGCCATCGGCTCCTCGACGATGTAGACCTTTCTGGCGCCCGCCGCGTAGCCGGCTTCCTTGACCGCGCGCTGCTCGACGCTGGTGATGCCGCTCGGAACGGCGATGATGATGCGTGGCTTGGCGAAATGGCGACGTCTATGCACTCTTTGGATGAAATATCGCAACATCCGCTCGGTGACGTCGAAGTCCGCGATCACGCCGTCCTTGAGCGGGCGTACCGCGACGATGTTGCCAGGTGTGCGGCCGATCATCCTCTTTGCCTCGATGCCGACCGCTACGATTTTGCCGCTGACCGTGTTGATCGCTACGACTGACGGCTCGTTGAGCACGATGCCCCGGCCGCGCACGTAGACCAGCGTGTTGGCGGTGCCCAGGTCGACCGCCATGTCACGGCCCAGGAACGCGAGCTTGCTGCCCATGGGGAACGGAGCCCTCCGTATCGTCGTTCGCGAATGACTACGGATCGAATTCGAATCGTAACGTGACGTACCCACCGATGAGCGCAATGAGCCTTCGCGCCCCCCAAAAATCTCCAGCCCCTCCCTCAACCCCAATTTTGCCGGGATTGCACCACAACATCCGATCGAACGATGGAACGTTCCAATCCATCCTCCCCACCCCCGATCCGGGCCCAACCCTACGGGTCCCGACCGACAAAAACGCGCGCCCGCACAGCCGAAGCTGCACGGGCGCGCCGGGAGCGAGGGGAACCGGTCAGAAGCGGTCCGGGAAGAAGATCTTGATCTCCCTGGCCGCCGACTCGGGGGAGTCGGACCCGTGCACGACGTTCTCGCCGATCTCCAGAGCGTGGTCGCCCCGGATCGTCCCCGGAGCCGACTTGACCGGGTCGGTGGCGCCGGCCAGCGCGCGGAAGGCCTCCACGGCACGCGGGCCCTCCAGCACCATGGCCACGAGCGGCCCCGACGTGATGAACTCGACCAGCTCGCCGAAGAACGGCCGCTCGGAGTGCTCGGCGTAGTGCGTCTTGGCGGTGTCGGTGTCGAGGGTGCGCAGGTCCATCGCCACGACCTTGAGGCCCTTGCGCTCCACGCGGGCGACCACGTCACCGATGAGGCCCCGCTTAACCCCGTCGGGCTTGATCAGGACAAGAGTGCGCTCGGACACTTGACGTTCTCCTTCGAACAGAGTGGGGTCGCGGCAGGCACTGGCCTGACCGCAGGACGCTTCGCGGGCACCAGACCACGCGTCGCCGTGGCTGTGCCTCAGCTTACCGTCCGTACCCCACCCGCGTTCCCCACGGAAGTCCTCACGAGGGCGCGTCGTCCTCGGGCGAATGGGCCTGCGGCGGCACCGCCGGCACCGTCCCGCCCTGGTCGGCCGTCCCCTCCTCCTCGGGCAACGACCTCGCCTGACCGAAGGCCCCGCTGGGGGGCACCGGCACCACGACGCGGGGAATCGCCCCGGTGGTCCGGTCCTCGTCCGCGAGATCGAGGGTGCCCCCATCGCAGGCGCTCACCGCCTCGGGCCGCCCATCATCGGCCCGAGCCCCGCAAGCCTCCTCGCCGGAACGCCGGGCCAGCACGGCCGCGAGCACGATGGTGCCCACCACCACGAACCCGCCGATCAACGCCCACCAGTGCAGCGCCCCCACGAAGCCGTCCACCAGCTCCTGCGCCGACCGCACCCCGTCGAGCATCGCCATCTGGACTCCCGTGCCCAGCAGGAACCCGGCCAGCACCCCCGCCACGCACAACGACAGCCCGAACACCGCCGCACCGATCTCCACCTCCTGCAGCGCCGACGTCAATGCCACCGCCGCCCCCACGGCCAGCAGCACGAACGGCACCACCAGCACCAGCCCGTCGGCCGAGGGCACCAGCAGCCGCACGGAGCAGAGCCCCGCCACCATCGACAACAACCCGAGAGGAGCCAGCCACCGCCCGGCGGCCGGCGCGTACCGCCGCACCAGCACGGAAGCCCCGACGGCCAGCACCCCCGCCACCCCGTACGGCACCCACAGTCCCCGCAGTCCGGGCCCGCCGAGCCCGCCCATCTCCACCAGCGTCACCTGCGCGGCGCTGGGCAGCAGCACGACCCCCACCGCCACCATCACGTACGCCGGCGTGCGGCTCTCCGGCGCGCCGAACGAGGCCAGCGCCAGCAGCCCGACCACCGCCAGCCCGGCCAGCAGGAACACCGGAACGGCCCGCCACCCCTCGGTCGCGGTGCTGATGGCCACGACCGCGATGCCACCGGCGGGCAAGACCGCCAGGAGCAACCGGGGCCGCTCGCCGACCTGAGGACCGGCCTCGACCGCCCGGCCGAACACCATCCCGACCACCAGGTACGCCGCCGCCAGGCCCAGCGCGACCCCCGTCACCATCGGGTACGGCTGCAGCGTGACCTTCCAGTCGCTCACGCCGTCGAGCGGCCACAGGGCCAGCGCCTGGGCCACCAGCAGGCTCAGGCTGAACACGCCCACCCACAGCGCCCGCAACGCCGGCACCCGGTCCCAGACGGCGGCCAGCGTGGCCGGCAGGACGATGCCCGCGCCCACGCCCCGCAGCACCCGTACGACCCCGACCAGGAACTCTGAGCCCGCATACCCTGCCGCCGCGTCGGAAGCGGCGATCAGCACCAGCCCGGCGAGAATGAGGTGAACGGCCTTGAACCGGCGCAGAGCCGCGCCCGCGAGCGGCACGGTCAGCATCAGCGCGGGCAACGCCAGCCCGTGCGTGCGCAGCAGCGCCACCTGGTCGATGTCGCCGGGCAGCAGGCGCGCGACGACGGAGAGCGTGTTGGGGATCGTGAGGATCGCCAGCGGCAGCGCGGCCACGATGAGGAGCCCGAGCACCACGTCGAGCACCCACGGAAGTCTTGGGCCGGCCGCGGATGGCGACCGCTGGATAGGGGGGACGGCCATGTAGGCCGACTTTAGCGGGTAGTAGCGCCTTCGACACGCCGAGCGACGATAATGGCAGTGATCCATAGTGCCGTGAAGATCGCGCCGAGGAAGAACATGGCCGTCACCAGGAAGCCCGTGCAGATCGCCAGCACCTGCACCACGCTACCGGCGATATAGCCGAAAGGCCGCTTGAGCAGCCCCGCGACGACGACGCAGAGCACCGCCAGCCCGATGCCGACGGTCACCGCGAGCGCCGGCGTGACCCCGTTCACCGTGATCGCCACGGGCGTGATCAGGCCCGCCACGATCGCCTCCATGCCGAGCACCGAGGCACCAAGCCTGCGCATGCCCGGCGTGACCTGGAAGTTCATCGCGAACCATCCGCATTGAGCAGCAACCGCGCATCTCCCGCCGTGACGACGGACCCGGTGATGAGCACCCCGGTGCCGCTGAACTCGCCCTCGGAGTCCGCGAGGCCGATGCCCTGGTCGATGGCCTCGTCCAGGCGCTCGACGACGTGCACCCGGTCCTCGCCGAACAGCGGCTCGGCCAGGGCACCCAGCTCCTCGGCGGACATCGAGCGCGGCGAGGAGTTACGCGTGACGATGATCTCGTCGAGCATCGGCTCCAGCAACTCCAGCAGCGCGTCCACGTCCTTGTCGCGCATGACCGCGACCACGCCGATGACCTTGGCGAAGTCGAACGCCTCGTGCAGCCCCTCCAGGGTGGCCTGCATGCCGCCGGGGTTGTGCGCGGCGTCCAGCACCACCGTCGGGCTGCGCCGCACGACCTCCATCCGCCCGGGCGAGGACGCCTGCGCGAACGCCTGACGCACCAGGTCCCCGTCCAGCGGATCGTCACCGCCGGTCAGTGCCTCGGCCGCGGCCAGCGCGCAGACGGCGTTGCTCGCCTGGTGGGCCCCGTAGAGCGGCAGGTAGACCTCGTCGTATACCCCCTTGAGCCCGCGCAGGGTGAGCAGCTGCCCGCCGATCGCCACCTCACGGTTGAGCACCCCGAACTCGAGCCCTTCCCGCGCCACGACCGCCCCCACCTCGGCCGCGCGCCGCATCAGCACCTCGGCCGCGGCCAACTCCTGCTGCGCGAGCACGGCCGTGGTGCCGGGCTTGATGATGCCCGCCTTCTCGGACGCGATGCTCGGAATGTCCGGCCCCAGCCGGTCCATGTGGTCCAGCGAGATAGGCGTGATCACGGACACGAGACCGTCTGCGACGTTCGTGGCGTCCCAGGACCCGCCCATGCCCGCCTCGACCACGGCGACGTCAACCGGCGTGTCCGCGAACGCCGCGAACGCCATCGCCGTCAGCATCTCGAAGAACTGGATGCGCCGCGGTCCCTGCGCGTCGGTCAGCTCGACGTACGGGATGATCTCCTCGTAGACCTGGCTGAACCGCTCCTCGCTCAACGGCTCCCCGTCAACGGTGATCCGCTCGCGCATCGACGTGAGATGAGGACTGGTGAACCGCCCCACCCGCAGATTGCGCTCCTTGAGCAGCGCCTCCGTCAGCCGCGCCGTGCTCGTCTTCCCGTTGGTGCCGGCGATGTGTATGACCGGGTACGCCCGCTGCGGCGATCCGAGCACATCCAGCAGGGCCGCGATCCTGTCGAGCGTCGGCTCGAAATCCCACTCGACGCCACGCTCCATGATCGCACGTTCAACCGCACGAAAATCCACCCCTCAACCCTACTGACCGCGCACAGCACTCCTGACGCCGGGCGAACATTCGCACACGACCACCCAGGTCAACAGCGGCCCCTTGCGACCCCAGGGTGCCCGGGTACGCGGGCAACTGTCCAGAACCCCACCAGCGAAAACCCGACCCACGCACAACACAAGAAAAGGCCCCACGCACCACACGTGAAGCCTCACCAACGCAAAAAAGGGGGGTCCGACGCTCGAAGCGTCGAACCCCCCACAAAGATTGTCCGGCGGCGACCTACTCTCCCACACCCTCCCGAGTGCAGTACCATCGGCGCAGAGAAGCTTAACTTCCGGGTTCGGAATGTAACCGGGTGTTTCCTTCCCGCCATAACCGCCGTAACCCTCCGAAACAGCCTGTTTGCTGTCTCAGAATTGCCTAGTGGACGCGAGCAAAAACTTGAAAGTCTGCTTTGTGGTCAAGTCCTCGGCCTATTAGTACCGGTCAGCTCCACACGTTACCGCGCTTCCACCTCCGGCCTATCAACCCGATCATCTACCGGGAGCCTTACCCCATCACTGGGAGGGAGACCTCATCT
>NZ_FNDJ01000013.1 GCF_900099965.1 Nonomuraea jiangxiensis
TCCAGCGTCGTCGCGCCGATCGTCTGCAGCTCGCCGCGGGCCAGCATGGGCTTGAGGATGCTGGCGGCGTCGATCGCGCCCTCGGCGGCGCCCGCACCCACGAGCGTGTGCAGCTCGTCGATGAACAGGATGATGTCGCCGCGCGTGCGGATCTCCTTGAGCACCTTCTTCAGGCGCTCCTCGAAGTCACCGCGGTAACGGGAGCCGGCGACCAGGGCGCCGAGGTCAAGCGTGTAGAGCTGCTTGTCCTTCAGCGTCTCGGGCACCTCGCCCCTGACGATCTTCTGCGACAGGCCCTCGACGACGGCGGTCTTGCCGACGCCGGGCTCGCCGATGAGAACGGGGTTGTTCTTGGTCCTCCTGGAGAGGACCTGCATGACCCGCTCGATCTCCTTCTCACGGCCGATGACCGGATCCAGCTTGCCCTCGCGGGCGGCCTGGGTCAGGTTGCGGCCGAACTGGTCGAGCACCAAGGACGTCGACGGCGCGGACTCCTGAGGGCCGCCCGCCGCGGCCGGCTCCTTGCCCTGGTAACCGTGGAGCAACTGGATGACCTGCTGCCTGACACGGTTGAGATCAGCTCCAAGCTTGACCAGCACCTGGGCGGCCACACCTTCACCCTCACGGATGAGCCCGAGCAGGATGTGCTCGGTGCCGATGTAGTTGTGACCCAGTTGCAAAGCCTCACGGAGCGACAGCTCGAGGACCTTCTTGGCCCGCGGGGTGAACGGAATGTGCCCCGACGGAGCCGACTGGCCCTGGCCGATGATCTCCTCGACCTGCTGGCGCACACCCTCAAGGCTGATGCCGAGGCTCTCCAGAGCCTTGGCGGCCACGCCCTCACCTTCGTGGATCAAGCCAAGAAGAATGTGCTCAGTGCCGATGTAGTTGTGGTTGAGCATCCTGGCCTCTTCTTGGGCCAAGACGACAACACGCCTCGCTCGGTCGGTGAACCTCTCGAACATCTCGTCGCTCCTCACAGAGCGGTCAGTCAGGCCGGTAAATCCGGTCCCGTCCTCCCGCATGCTAGCCCTGGCTCGGCGAACCGTGCCCACTGCCGCTGACACGCTCTATAACAGAGACGTTCCCCGAGAGCAGGGCGTTCACCCTCCATCCAACTACTGTTCGGGGGTGACGTGTTCCCGATACGCCGCAAGCGAACGATGTTTAAGACGCTTCACGGAAGCGGCTGAAATATGCCGTCCACGGCGAACGCAGATCCACACGGATCGGCATCCGGACGCTAGAGGCGAGTCGGCGTTGGGGCGCCTCATCGCCCGCGCATCCTGGATGCCCACGTCCGTATCTGTTACGCAATCATCCTATGTCGCGGCGTCAATGCTTGGCCAACCGATCACGTTACGCCCTGAGCATGACACGCCACTCACCGCACACCGCACTGCCGCGTAATACAGAACGCCGCCATCGGGTCGGCCCGGTTACCGGCTTCATCCGGCGTCATGCGACAGTTCATCCGATGCCATGCAATCTTCATCCGGCGTCACTCGACCGCGCCGACCGGCCTCCGCCCCGCAGGGCAGGCCCATTCCCTCACTACGGCGGCCGACGCACCTTTCTCACCCCGCCGCCCGAGGGCGCACCCATTCCAGGCCACGTCCTGGCCCAGGGGAGTCCTCATTTCCTGCCGCGCCCCGAGCCCAAGGACACGCCCCATTCCTCCACGACGCCCGGGGCGACACCTCATTCCTCGGGCCGCCGCTCGGGGCACCTCGTTCCACCCGGCCGGTCGCACTTGCGGGGCGCCTCGTTTCCCGCCGACCGGTCGCACCTTGCGGGGCACACCGGATAGAGGCCCCAGCGCGGGACGGAAGGAGAAGGGGGCGGCATTGTGCCGCGGGGCGAACGAGGGGGCATTGTGCTCTGATGCCGGGGGACGCGGGATTCTGCGACGCATGCTGGAGATCGAGGGTTATGCCACCATCGCCCATCCCGGTGGCGCACCACATATGCCCCACCAGAGCGCATCTCTCGCGCGGGCGGGTTATACCACCGGCACGCACTCCTCCACACGACCGGCAATCCGCCCCACACCCATCTCCGGCCCGGGCGAGATATCCCCGCGGCCCGCATCCACATCACAGACCGTTATCCCGGCGGCTCGCATCCCAGCGCCGACGGGTTTTCCGACCGGCTCGCATCTCCGAACCGGACGGGTTTTGCGGCGCCAACCCGAGCCGAGATCGCGCTTAAGCGCTACAACACTCAGAGTGACGCCGCCGGGTTTACCGGTGGGGCCGATTTCCGGGCTGGCCCGTTCCACGGGCGGCGCGGCACGGGCAGCGTACGTTGAATGAAGCGTCTGAAGGCCCCGAACGACGGGGGCGCGTCGAGCGTGACGCCACCACATATGTGAGCCGGCGTCGGCAAAAGGGCCCACGGAACCGAACTCTCGACCAGAACGCCCACATATGGACGGGTCAGAAGATCACTTCCAGGGCCGTCCATTCAAGAACGTCCCAGGAATGATCATGCGCTTATGGCGGTCGCCGGGGTCCTAGGCGAACGGCATAAGCGCATGGTCAGGAGATGGCCCCTCAGTGAGCCGCTTCGTACTTCTCCACGACGGTGGAGGCGATACGGCCGCGCTCGCTCACAGGCAGACCGTGGGCCTTGGCCCACTGCCGGATCTCCGAGCTCTTCTCGCGGCTCATCGCCCTGCTGCCGCCGCGACCACGACGGCGCGTGGAGACGGCACCTGCCCGGCGTGCGTGCTGCACGAAAGGCGTGAGCGCGTCCCTCAGCTTCTTCGCGTTAAGGTCGCTGAGGTCAATCTCATAGGAGGAGCCGTCAATAGCGAAGCTGACCGTCTCATTGGCCTCGCCCCCATCGAGGTCATCGATGAGAATCTCCTGGATCTGCTTGGCCATGTACGCAATCCTTTCCCGGAGCATTGTTTCATTCGCCTGCCCAAACATATACCCGGAAAGGCGTGGAGACAATTCAGCGCTACGGGGATTCGGCTGACTGGCCGATCAGTTCCCCTTCTCCGCCTGATCCTCGGGGTTTGGCCGGCGCCTGGGCCCCTCCGAGCGGACCAACTTCACTACACCAAAGATGAAGGCGCCGCCCACCACGAGCGGGGGGATGAGCGCTGACAATACGTCTGTTACGGCTTCCATTCGTCCTCGCCTCCACGGCTGGCAGGGTTTCGGGGGCGCAATATCGCGGCGGCTCGCGGCCGGCGGGAGCGCGGAGCTCCTCTGAGACGCCGGCCACAACCACCCGCAACCGACCATAGCGGTACACACATGCCCTGCGTGTCGCAGGGGCGCCAACATCCGGCAACCCGGACGCCCCATAGCCTAATGCCAGTCTCTCCAGGCTCCTTACCGGATCAAGGGAAAATTTTACGTAAAGGCATCCGCCCAGGTACGGATGGCTCAACGAAGATCTTTAACGACACGCGTTCCAGCCAGCCTGTCGTGTGGGCCACGCTCCAGCGGCTTGTCGATCAGGATCAGCAGGCCCACGCCGAACAGCAACATTCCGGCCAGCAGATTGACGACCGGAATGCCGATCAGCATCACCGGTACGGGATAGACCAGGGCTCGTTTGAGCAGCGCCCGTGACGGATGGTCTCCCGGCGCCAGGCGAATCCTCATGATCGCCTTCCCGAACGTCCGGCCGTTCCGGTAATGCGCCCGCCAGTCGTAGCAGGCATAACCGAGCCCGGCCACAAGCCAGGCGAACACACCCGGCAACCGCCCATCGAACACCTCCAGCACCCCTACAGTCCGCAAGATGCCCCACAGCGCGATGAACAGAATGTAATAGAAGACCCCGAAGACGAGTGCTTCAATCAGGCGTGCCGCGAGCCGTTCCCACCATTCCGCGGGCAACGCGCCCGCCCCCGGCGGCATCCCGGCCATAACCCCCACCTCGCGTCATCGACGGCCCTGTCGGGAGTACAGGTCCCCCCATTTTGGTACGGCCCCCACACACAAAACAGGGGCCGGCGGGAAGCCGGCCCCTGTTTTACGCTGTCGTGCGAGCTACTTGATCTTCACCACGACGGTGCCCGCGATCTTGTCCGCGAACGTCTGCTGCAGCGGCTTGTCCCAGAGCTGGGAGGCGCCGTTGAGCGCCACCACCACGTAGGCGAACAACGAGCTGAGGAACCCGAGGGGGATCGCGTTGATCGCCCAGCCTCCCCAGGTCACCGCACCGCGCATGAGCGCCGTGGAGACCGGCAGGCCGCCCGGGGGAATTCCTTGCCCCACGGGGACGACCTTGATGCCCATCACCATCTTGCCGACGGTCTGGCCGTTCATCTTCAGCAGGAAGAACTCGTAAGCCACCCAGATCGCCGTCACGATCAGGGCCGACAGGATGCTCACCACCACCGAGGAGAACAGTCCGCTGCTGCTGCCGTCCAGCGAGGAGTAGCTGGCCACGAAGAGGGCGGCCATGATGAAGCCGACGACGATGTTCACGATGAACAGGATCACGAAGTCGATGAGCCGCGCCACCAGCCGCTGCCACCACTCCGCCAGCGGGCCCGGAGCGCCGGGTGGCTGCACGCCCACCGGCTGGCCGTAGGGCTGACCGTAGCCGGGCTGGCCATAGGCCTGCTGCTGCGGCTGCCCATAGCCCTGGGCGTACTGCTGGTCACCGTACTGCTGGCCGTAGCCGGGCTGCTGCCCGTAGCCAGGCTGGGCGTAGCCGGGCTGGGACTGCTGCTGCTGGCCGTAGCCCTGCTGGCCCGACTGTGGCTGCTGCCCGTACTGCTGCTGGCCGTATTGCTGTTGCTGGTCGTACTGCTGCTGCTGCTCGTAACCCTGCTGGCCATAGCCTTGCTGACCGTAGCCCTGCTGACCGTAGTCGGGCTGGGACTGCTGCTGCTGACCATAGCTCTGCTGGCCCGACTGCGGCTGCTGGCCGTAGCCCTGCTGCCCGTAGCCCTGCTGCTGGCCGTAGTCGGCCTGGGACTGCGGCTGCTGACCGTAGCCCTGCTGCTGACCGTAGTCAGGCTGGGACTGCTGCTGCTGGCCGTAACCCTGCTGGCCCGACTGCGGCTGCTGCCCGTACTGAGGCTGCTGGCCGTAGCCGGGCTGCTGTCCGTACTGAGGCTGTTGTCCGTAGCCCTGCTGCTGGCCGTAGTCGGGCTGGGACTGCTGCTGCTGTCCGTAGCCCTGCTGCTGCCCGTGTTGGGGCTGCTGCCCGTACTGGGGCTGTCCGTACTGGGGCTGCTGGCCGTACTGCTGTTGCTGGCCGTATTGGGGCTGCTGGCCATAGCCCTGCTGGCCATAGCCCTGCTGCTGCCCGTACGGGGGCTGCCCGAAGGCGTCGTCCGCCCGGTAGCCGACCACAGTGGCGTCGGGGTCGGGCTCACCGTGACGGCGGCCCGCGTTGTGCTGCCCGTAGTCCGGCGTACCAGGTGCAGAGTTCTCGCCGGAATCGTCCTGTGGATACGGCGGCTGTCCGGTGCTCACCGTGTCACCTCGCTTCGAGTGCGCGTGTGGCACATGTCAGGACACATGCCTGTGCTGCCCAACGTATCGACATAGGTATCAACAATCACCTTTCCATGCGGTCAAGGTCTGCGTCACCCGATGTCAGATGGAGCAGCATGCGGGTGTTGCCGAGGGTGTTCGGCTTGACGTGTTCCAGGTCGAGGAACTCCGCCACACCCTCGTCGTACGAGGCCAGCAGCTCGGCGTAGACCTCAGGAGAGACCGGGGTGCCCTGGATCGGCAGGAAACCGTGCCTGGCGAAGAAGTCGACCTCAAAAGTCAGACAGAATACACGCCGCAGTCCCAGATCCTTCGCCTGCTGGATAAGCGCCGCGACGATGCGGCCCCCGACTCCCATCCCCCGGCACTCGGGATCCACGGCCACCGTACGGACCTCTGCGAGATCCTCCCAGAGCACGTGGAGCGCGCCGCAGCCGACGACCTGCCCGCCCCGCTCGGCCACCCAGAACTCCTGTACGTCCTCGTACAGCGTCACCGTGGCCTTCTCCAGAAGCCGCGGACCCGCGCCCGCGTAGGTGTCGACGAGGCGCCGGACCGTGCGCACATCGGGCGTGCGGGCACGCCGGACCACGACTCCCCCCTCGGGCCCGGGATTAGGCGCTGTCAGCTCGGCCACCTGCTCCATGGCTCTCCAGAGTACAGATGTCATTACGGCTCGGCCCTAACTCCCACGTCTCGGCCCATCTTGTTACATCTGGTGGTCGATCGAGCACGCCACCCGCTCGGCTCGGCCTCAAGGCCCAAGCTCGGGCAAAGAGGACATAAGGTCTGTTCTGCACGGTTGCCCCCGAGATCACCTTGTGACCCTTCAGTTGTGAAACCTCTACAGACTTGGCAGTTCTGGTTGAGCACGAACCTGGAGTGCATTAGTGTCCAGCGACGATGTTCCCCGCGTGTCGCGCGCGGAGACACGCTCAATCCCCGTAAGGGGAGCCGGGGACCCGCCGGTGGCGCGAGCCATCACTGGGGTGAATCCGAGTTCGGTAGGGCTGCTCCGGCCCGAACCCGTCAGCTAACCCGGTAGGCGTCGATGAGAGGAGCTTGGTTGGTGAAGCGCATGCTCAGCCGTGGGATGAAGTCGGCGGGCAAGCACGCCTGCCCTCCGGAACACGCTCGGCGGACGCCCGGTCTCGACCGTCCCCGATGGGGCCGTCTGGGTGTGGTCGGCGTCACCGTCGCCGCGCTGCTGTTCGCCATCCCCGTCGGCTCCGCGTCCGCTGATCCCAAGCCCTCGCTCAAGGAGCTCGCCGACCAGGTCGAGCAGATGCACACCGAGATCGAGACGCTGACCGAGCAGTACAACGGCCAGCGGGAGAAGCTCAAGACCGCCAAGAAGTCCTCGGAGGCCGCGCAGCGGACGCTGGCGACCAGCGAGGCCGATCTCTCCGCCAAGCGCGCCAAGGCCGTCCTGCTCGCCCAGAACTCCTACATGACGGGCGGCCTGAACAACATGCTCGCCCTCATGACCTCCGGCGACCCTGACGACCTCCTCGACCGCGCCGCCACCACCTACGCGATCGAGCAGCAGCAGGGCGAGGAGGTCAACCAGGTCACCAGGGCCATGGACGCCGCCGAACGCGCCCGCGCCGCCGCCAAGGCGCGCATCGACGAGGTCCAGAAGATCGTCTCGGACATCGAGTCCAAGCGCGACAAGATCACCAAGTTGGTCACCAAGGTCGAGAGCAACCTCTACAGGCGTGCCCTGGGTGAGGCGGGCCGGCCGGGCACCCGCGCGGTGCGCGTCAACCTGCCGGTCATCGGCAGCGGCAAGGCGGCTGAGGCGGCCCGGTGGGCACTCACCCAGCAGCTCAAGCCGTACGTGTGGGGCGCCGAGGGCCCCGGCTCCTACGACTGCTCGGGCCTGATCATGGCCGCCTACCAGCGGGTGGGCATCTCGCTGCCGCACTACACCGGCAGCCAGTGGACCGCGGGCAGGCACATCTCGCGCTCCGAGCTACGCGCCGGCGACCTGGTGTTCTTCTACAACGACCTGCACCACGTGGGCCTCTATCTGGGCGGCGGCATGATGGTGCACGCCCCGCAGACGGGCGACGTCGTACGGATCGCGTCGATCGCCAACCGGCCCTTCGCAGGCGCCGTGCGGATCGCTGACTAGCCCGCCGGAACGCGCGCCGTCAGATGAGCTGGCGGCGGGCCGCCCAGGCCACGGCCTCGATCGCGGTGGCCACGCCGATACGGTCACAGATCCCCCGCAATCGCCGGCGTACTGTGCGTCCGCTGATATCCAGACGTCTGCCCACCCGATCTACCGTGACTCCCTTGGCCAGCTCCGAGAGCAGTGCCAAATCAGCATGGCTTAGCTCAACGCCTTCAGTGAGCACATCCATCGGGAGCCCTCCCCCCCAACAGCAGAACTCGGACCTCGCAGATGGGCCAAAGCCGCTCCTCGCAGACGGTAAACGCATCCTGGAAAGGTCGTCAAGCACGATAAGTCACGCCCTTGACCATCGCTATTGACATGATCCGATATATGTGACGTACTCGCCATATGTCGACGGCACCGCCATCACAATGAGTGATTCTCATGTGTCCGCGGGCATACCGGATCCATCACCGATGAGCCCGGCCGACGTCCTGAGTTTTGATCCATTCGATCCGGATTTTCTGCGCGATCCATATGCCCGCTATCGCGAGCTGAGCGAGCGCGGCGCGATCTTCCGTACGCGGGCCGGGCTGCTCGTCGCCACCACGCGCGAGTTGGGCACGACGCTGCTCCACGACCCGCGCTTCGGGACCCGCTCGACGACAACTGCACAGGTCAGCGGGCTGGATCGTTCCTCTGGCTGAAGCACACGAGGCTGCGAGGTCCGGTCAGCGGCGCCTTCACCTCGCGCAGGCTCGAACGTCTCCGCCCGCGCATCGAGTCGATCACCGCCGGGCTGATCGGCGCGCTGCCGGCGGAGGCGGACGTCGTTTCCGGTCCCGCCCACCCGTTGCTCGTGATGGTGATCACCGAACTGCTCGGGGTTCCGCCGGAGGATCACGAACGGTTCCGTGATTGGAGCGATACACTCGCCCGCGGTCTTGACCCGATGCTTACAAGCGACCTGCAATCAGAAACCGGGCGGGCCAGAAGGGAATTTCGCGACTACTTCCGCGGCCTTGTCGCCTTCAGGCACGAGCGCCCCGGGGAGGACCTCGTGAGCGCCCCGACGCGGGTCGAGGAGCTGACCGAGCCCGAGGGGGGCGACGCCGGCCAGGATGGAAGGCGAGATCGCGCTGTCCGCCCTGGCCGCGGCGGCGCCCCGGCTGGGGCTGCCGGACCCGGCGCCGCCGTACAAGGAGAACGTGGTCCTCCGCGGGCTGCCCAAGCTACCGGTACGGCTCGACGGCAGCCCGCGGGGCGTTGTCAGTGGGTGGGCTTGACCAGCGGGAACAGGATGGTCTCGCGGATGTTCTTGCCGGTGAAGGCCATGATCATCCGGTCGATCCCGGCGCCCATGCCGCCCGTCGGGGGCATCGCGTATTCCAGCGACTGCAGGAAGTCCTCGTCGAGTTGCATGGCCTCCGGATCGCCCCCGGCGGCCAGCAGGGACTGCTCGACCAGGCGGCGGCGCTGCTCGATCGGGTCGATGAGCTCCGAGTAGCCGGTGCCGAGCTCGGTGCCGAAGCCGATCAGGTCCCACTTCTCCGTCACCAGCGGGTCCTCGCGGTGCTGGCGGGCCAGCGGCGAGGTCTCCAGCGGGTAGTCCATGACGAACGTGGGCTGGACGATCGTGTGCTCGACCAGGGCCTCGAACAACTCCTGCACCAGCTTGCCCGGGCCCCACTTCGGGTCCCAGGCGATCTCCCGCCGGTCGGCGATCTTGCGCAGCTCCTCAAGGGTGGTCGAGGTGGTGATGTGCTCGCCGACCGCCTCCGACACCGCGCCGTAGAGCGTGATGCGCGGGTATTCGGCGATGCCGAGATCGACCTCCACGCCGTCGTGCACGACCACCGAAGTGCCCAGCGCGGCCACGACCGCCTTCTGGTACATCCGCTGGGTCAGGTCCGCGATGCCGTGGTAGTCGAGGTAGGTGCCGTAGGCCTCGACCATGGTGAACTCGGGGTTGTGCGTGGAGTCCGCGCCTTCGTTGCGGAAGTTGCGGTTGATCTCGAAGACCTTGTCGATGCCGCCGACCACGAGCCGCTTGAGGTAGAGCTCGATCGCGATGCGAAGGTAGAGCTCCATGTCGTAGGCGTTGATGTGGGTCTTGAAGGGCCTGGCCGTGGCGCCGCCGTGGATCGGCTGCAACATCGGCGTCTCGACCTCGAGGAAGCCCTCCTCGTGCCAGAAGTCGCGAACCGCGCGCACGGTGGCGCTGCGGACGCGGGCCATCTTCCTGGCCTCGTCGTTGACGATGAGGTCGACGTAGCGCTGGCGCACCCGCGCCTCGGGGTCGGTGAGGCCGACGTGCTTCTCCGGAAGCGGGCGCAGGCACTTGGAGGTGATCTGCCAGCTGTCGGCCAGGATCGACAGCTCACCGCGCCGTGAGGTGATGACCTCGCCGGTCACGCCGACGTGGTCGCCCAGGTCGACGTCGTGCTTCCACGAGGCCAGCGACTCCTCGCCGACCTTGTCGAGTGAGATCATGACCTGCAGGTCGGCGCCGCCGTCGCGGAGCGTGGCGAAGCAGAGCTTGCCGCCCACGCGGTTGAGCATGACCCGCCCGGCCACGCCGACCTTGTCGCCGGTCGCGGTGTCGGGCTCCAGGCCCTGGTATTTCTCCCTGACCTCGGCGTTGGTCACCGTGCGTGGGAAGGTCACCGGGTAAGGATCGACGCCTTGGCTGCGAAGGCGGTCGAGCTTCTCCCTCCGGATGCGCATCTGCTCGGGAAGTTCGTCGCTCACAACATCAAAGGGTAGGGGATATGGCGAACTGCAAGGGCTCGTCGGCCTGCTGCAGGGCCGCTGCAAGTGACCTCTTTTATCAATATCTCACGAGCTCGGGGGGGAGCCGGCAGGGAGCCGGCCCGATGGGAGCTCTGGGAGAAAAAGATGTTCAAGAAGATCGCGACCGGTTTACTGGCCATCGCCGCGACCAGCGCCGTCGCTCTGTCGCTTCCGGGCGCGGCCAACGCCGACACCTTCAACGACGACGACTACTCTGAGTACTGGGGCCCGGTCTACTCCAAGCACCACCTGGCCAAGGCCGACGGCGTCATCAACGTCGACTGGGACGACGACGGTGAGTCCAACGAGGTCCGCGTCAAGGGCAGGCTCTTCGACCTGGACAAGCGCACCTACAGCAAGGGTGGCAAGTGCGCCTACGTGAAGTTCGAGGCCAGCGACTTCGACCACGACTGGTCGCCCGTCTACAACAGGAAATACTGTGGCTTCCCCGGCTACAAGGCGTTCAGCTTCAAGGAGCACGACGTCTACAGCCTGCGGGTGAAGGTGTGCCAGGTCGGCCAGTACAGCAACTACCCGCAGAAGTGCGGTTCCTGGGAATACCTCTACACCGCCGAAGGCGAGTGACATCCATACGTGAGAGCGGCCCTCCACCTGGGCGGAGGGCCGCTTGTTCGTGTCCGGTCACCTTCAGGTGGTGTTCCGGTTGTAGACCAGCCGCAGGCCGATGAGCGTCAGCCACGGCTCGTGCACGTCGATCGAGCGCGACTCGCCCACCACCAGCCCCGCGTGCCCGCCGGTGGCCACGACGGTCACCTCGTCGGGGTCGTCGGCCAGCTCGGCGGCCATGCGCTCGACGATGCCGTCCACCTGGCCGGCGAATCCGTAGATGATGCCGGCCTGCAGCGCCTCGACGGTGTTCTTGGCGATCACCGAGCGCGGCCTGACCAGCTCCACCTTGTGCAGTTGCGCCCCGGCCGCGGCCAGCGCGTCGACCGAGATCTCGATGCCGGGGGCGGTGACCGCGCCCACGTATTCGCCCTTGGCGGACACCGCGTCGAACGACGTCGCGGTGCCGAAGTCGACGATGATGCAGGGGCCGCCGTACTGGTCGATGGCCGCCAGCGCGTTCACGATGCGGTCGCTGCCGACCTCCTTGGGGTTGTCCATGCGCACCGGGACGCCGGTGCGAATGCCGGGCTCAACGATCACCGCGGTGACGTCGCCGTAGTAGCGGCGGCACATCTCGCGCATCTCGTTGAGCACGCTCGGCACGGTGGAGCAGAGAGCGATGCCGTCGATGTCCGTCCCCTTGAGCAGCGGCGACTGGGCCAGCAGCCCCTGGAGGACGACCGCGATCTCGTCGGCGGTGCGGCGGGCGTCCGTGGCCAGCCGCCAGTGCTCGATGACGTCGTCGCCCTCGAACAGCCCCAGCACCGTATGGGTGTTGCCGACATCGATCGTGAGCAGCATTAATTACCCCCGCAGATCCAGTGCGATGTCCAGGGCCGGCGCCGAGTGCGTAAGCGCCCCCACCGCAAGGTAGTCAACGCCAGTTTCGGCCACATCACGGGCCGATTCCAAGGTCAATCCCCCGCTCGCCTCAAGAGCAATCCTGTTTTTCGCCCGATTTTTTGCGATTTGGACGGCCTGCGCGGTGTCCTCCACGGTGAAGTTGTCCAGCAGCACCTCTTCGGCGCCCTGGTCGAGCACGATCTCCAGCTGGTCCAGCCGGTCGATCTCCACCTCGATCGGCAGCTCAGGGTATTTCGCCCGGACCGCCGCGAACGCCTCCGCCACGCCCCCGGCCGCCACCACGTGGTTGTCCTTGATCAGCGCGGCGTCCGACAACGACATCCGGTGGTTGACGCCGCCGCCGCAGCGCACCGCGTACTTCTCCAGCGCGCGCAGTCCCGGCAGGGTCTTGCGGGTGTCGCGGATCCGCGCCGCCGTACCGCTGACCGCCTCGACCCACCGGCCGGTCAGCGTGGCCACCCCCGACAGGTGCGTGAGCAGGTTGAGCGCGGTGCGCTCGGCCGTAAGCAGCCCCCGGGTGGGACCCTCGACGGTCATCAGCACGTCGCCCGCCCTGACCCGCTCACCGTCCTTGGCCAGCCGCTCGGTACGCGCGGCGCCCAGCCTGACGAACACCGCCTCCGCCACCGCCAGCCCGGCCACGATGCCGTCCTTGCGGGCCACCACGTCCCCCACGGAGCGCTGGTCCGCCGGGATGGTGGCCAGGCTGGTCACGTCGCCCTCCTCCCCGAGGTCGTCGGCCAGCGCACGGTCGATCAGCGCGTCCACCTCGGCCGGGTCCAGCCCGGCGGCGAGCAGCTCCTGCGCCGCCCGCGGCGGCATCGCGTCGCCGTGCGGTGTGTACGTCATCTGGGGGCCCTCCTCGGTAAGGGTCACGTCGAGGTGGCCCAGCCAGTCGTTGTCGTCTCGGGTGTCGTGGTCTTCGCGCCAGTGTGAGCCACGTGTCTCCAGCCGGGCCGCTGCCGCGCCGGTGAGCACGGTGGCGACGGTGAGCAGGTTCGTGACCTCCCAGGACTCGGTGCAGGCGGGCACCCGCACCGGCGTCCACCGGGCGTCACGCAGTGCCCTCGCGGTGGCCCGCAGCGACTCGCGGGAGCGCAGCACGCTCGCCCCGGTGCTCATGTGGGCCTGGATCCTGGCCCTGACCCGCGGGTCCACCAGCCCCGCGGCCTCGTCCCCTGCCGCGACCGGCCGGCCCGGCGCCCGCTTCGCCCGGTGGATGTCCTCGGCGATGCGCTCGGCGAAGACGAGTCCTTCGAGCAGGGAGTTGGAGGCGAGCCTGTTCGCGCCGTGCACGCCCGTGCAGGCGACCTCGCCGCAGGCGTACAGGCCGTCGACCGAGGTACGGCCGCGCAGGTCGGTACGGACTCCGCCGCTGGCGTAGTGGGCGGCGGGCGCCACCGGGATCGGCTCGACCGCCGGGTCGATGCCGTGCTCGCGGCAGACGGCGTAGATCGTCGGGAAGCGGGTCGCCCACTTCTCCCGGCCGAAGTGGCGGCCGTCGAGATAGACGTGGTCACGCCCGGTCTCGCGCATCGTACGCATGATCGCCTTGGCCACCACGTCACGTGGGGCCAGATCGGCCAGCTCGTGCACGTCCCGCATGAACGCGCGGCCCTCGTGGTCGACCAGGAAGGCGCCCTCGCCCCTGACGGCCTCCGAGACGAGCGGCTGCTGGCCGGTCGAGTCCGCGCCGAGCCAGAGCACGGTCGGGTGGAACTGGACGAACTCGATGTCACGCACCACGGCCCCGGCCCGCAGCGCGAGCGCCACGCCGTCGCCGGTCGAGACGGCGGGGTTGGTGGTGGCGGCGTAGACCTGGCCGATGCCGCCGCTGGCCAGCACCACCGCCCTGGCGTGCACGGCGCCCACTCCGTCACGCGCGCCCTCGCCCATGACGTGCAGGGTCACGCCCGCGGCCCGGCCCTCGGAGTCCTTCAGCAGGTCGAGCACCAGCGCGTGCTCGATCACCTCGATCGACGTCGCGCGCACCGCCTCGACCAGCGCCCGCTGCACCTCCGCCCCGGTGGCGTCGCCGCCCGCGTGCACGATCCTGTGCCGCCGGTGCCCGCCCTCCCTGGTGAGCTCCAGCTCGCCGCCCGGGGCGCGGTCGAAGCGCGCGCCGCGCTTCATGAGCCGCCGCACCGCGTCGGGCCCCTCGGTCACCAGCGTCCTTACGGCTCGCGAGTCGCACAAGCCCACCCCGGCCAGCAGCGTGTCGTTGAGATGCTCCTCCGGCGTGTCACCGGGATCGAGCACGGCCGCGATGCCGCCCTGGGCCCAGCGGGTGGAGCCGGAGGACAGCACGTCCTTGGTGACGACGAGGATCTTGGCCGCCGGCTCCAGCTCGGCGTAGTGCAGGGCCACCGTCAGGCCCGCGACGCCCGAGCCCACGACGACCACGTCCGACTCGACCGTCCAGCCGGGCGCGGGCGCGGCCAGACGCAGGGGGATCGCCGGTGCACTCATCAGGGGTCTCCTCACAGGAGGTGATTTCGTCAATATGACGATAACGCCCCACGCCCCGGGAACATGCCCCGGGGGGGCTCGGTCGCGGCCCGTCGGTGATCCGCCTCAGCCGGAGTTCAAGGTCAGGATGACGTTGTCGATCAACCGGGTGTCGCCGATCCTGGCGGCCACCGCGAGCACGGCCGGGCCCGCGTACGACTCGCTCACCTCGGCGAACGTCGCCGGGTCCACCAGCACCAGATAGTCCACGCCGAGCCGGGGGCCGGCCGCGTCGAGCTCCGCCCGTGCCGCCGCGAGGATCCCCGGAACGGTGAACTCGGCCGCGCCCGCCCGCAGCGCCCGCGACAGTGCCAGCGCCACCCGCCGGTCGTCGGCGGACAGGTAGCGGTTGCGGCTGGACAGGGCCAGGCCGTCGGGCTCGCGTACGGTCGGCGCGCCCACGATCTCGATGGGCAGGTCGAGGTCGGCGACCATGCGGCGGATCAGCGAGAGCTGCTGGGCGTCCTTCTGGCCGAAGATCGCCAGGTCGGGCCTGACCAGGTTGAACAGCTTCAGCACGACCGTGAGCACGCCGTCGAAGTGGCCCGGCCGGACGGCGCCCTCGACGATCGTGCCCATGTGACCGGCGGAGACGCTCACCTGGCGGCTCGGGTCGTACATGTCCTCGACGGCCGGGTGGAACACGACGTCGGCCCCCTCGGCGCGGCACACCTCCAGATCGGTGTCAAAAGTACGGGGATAGCGTGAAAAATCCTCGCTTGGGCCGAATTGCAGGGGGTTCACGAAAATGCTGACCACGACCTGATCCGCGCGTACGCGGGCCTCCCTGATCAGGGTCCGATGGCCCTCGTGCAGCGCGCCCATGGTCGGCACCAGGGCCACCGCCCCACCCCGGCGCGCCCTGACCAGGTCCGCCCGGTGCCTGGCGACGATCAGCTCCATAAACGCCCTCCGAACGCGACGGTCAGGTCCATGCATGCTCCCCGAGCACGACGATCAGGCCGAACGTCGCTCCCGAACGCGCGACGGTCAGGTCCATATGTTGCCTCCGAGCGCGTCGAGCAGCCGCTCGGCCTCCTCCGGTTTGAGCAGCCCGGCGGCCAGCGCCCTGTCGGCCGTGAGCCTGGCCAGCGCGATGTAGGCGTCGGCCGCCTCGGGAGCCGCCAGGATCAGCGCGTCCACGTGCTTGCGGACGGTGCCCGCGTCACCACGCACGACGGGGCCGGTGAGACCGGCGATGCCCAGCCGCAGCACGTTGTCCAGCGCGGCCCCGAGCAGCGGGCCCAGCATCCGGCCCGGGTGCTCGACCCCGATGCGCCGCAGCAGGTCAGAGGACTCGGCGATCAGCGTGACCATGTGGTTGGCCGCCCCGGCCAATGCCGCGTGGTAGAGCGCGCGGTCGGCGTCGGCGATCCAGACCGGCTCGCCGCCCATCTCGATCACCAGGGCCTCGGCGACGGGCCGCAGCATCTCGGGCGCGGTCACACCGTAGGAGATGCCGGTGAGCTTGTTGAGGTCGTCGTCCCGGCCGGTGAACGTCATCACCGGATGCAGCGCCAGCGGCAGCGCGCCGGCCTGGGCGGCCGGGTCGAGCACGGACAGCCCGTACGCCCCGCTGGTGTGGACCAGCATCTTGCCCTGGAGGTCGGCTCCCGTGGTGACCAGTCCGTTGACGAGGTCGGGCAACGTGTCGTCCGGCACCGTGAGCAGGATGAGCTGGGCGGCGCCGACCACCTCGTCGGGCCGGGACGGACAGACACTGAGCCGGTCGGCGGCCCAGCGCTGCGAGCGGTCCGAGACGCCGCTCGCGGCCACGACCCGGTGGCCTGCCTGCGCCAATGCGGCGCCCAGGGCTGAGCCGACCTTGCCCGGTCCGAGCACGCCGACAGTCAGCCGAGCCGGGCGATCCCCTGCGTCCATGACGTCACACCTCTGTCGACCCGATGGCACTGCCGACCAGCGTAACGGCCACCCAGGAGTGAGGAGCGAGGGGCGCGGTCAGCGGCACACTGGCGTGACCGCTGTTTTGCCAGACGTTGAGTTACTGACAAAAGCGACAAGGGCATACAAATCGTGCACCCCCTGTCGGATGAGATGAGGAGAGAGGTTCATCGCATAGCAGCGGGCGCCGAGCCCTTCGCCAAGACCCGACGCCCGCACCTGGATGCGACCTCTTGGAGGTGCGACCAGGCCGGCCATCCGCCGATCGGCCGGCCATCCGAGCCCGGCCCGCCTGTGCGGGGCCGGGCTCGGCCGCCTTATGGCGCCGTTGCCCGGCGGAGGCATAGTGCCGTCGCGGGCGGGCGTTGTGGCGGTTGGGCCGTGGCCCGGGGGGCGCTCAGTGCTTGCTGGGCGCGTAGACCCCCGCACCGCCCCGGCAGCCGGCGATGGGCAGCACGCCGACGACGGAGATGGCGTTGCCGCAGACATCGATGGGCGCGTTGACCGGGACGTGCACCTGGTTACCGGTGAGCACGCCGTTGTTGCCGGCGGTGGTGTCGGCGTGAGCGGCCGGTGCGGCCAGGGACAGCATGGCGATGGACCCGGTGACGACCACGAGCTTCTTCAGCACGAGGACTCCTTTCGTTAGCGGCCGATGGCCGCAGGGTGCTTGATCGGTTGAGTGGCCCGCTCTGCCAATTGGGGGTTGGCGCAACGCAATCACTCGATGACAATGGGTAACAATATCGCAAGTCCGCGACAATGAGTAGTCGTCCGATGACCCTGCGTACTACCCCTGACCCGTGAGATAGTCCAGGGCATGTGGCTGACGTGGCGCGTCGCGACGGAGCGTGCGCTGTACGGCGAGGCGGGCTTCTACCTCCGGGAGCGCCCCTCGGGCCACTTCCGCACCTCGGTCAACGCCTCTGCGGCGTTCGCCGACGCGGTCGTGGCGCTGCTGGAAGAGGTGGACGCCGAGCTCGGCGGCCCGGACGTGCTCGACTTCGTCGACATCGGCGCGGGCGAGGGCCTGCTGGTCAGGCAGGTGCTCGACGCCGCCAAGCCCGCACTGCGCGATCGGCTGCGCCTCACGGCCGTCGACCTCTCCCCCAGGCCGGCCGGGCTGCCGGAGCGGATCGCCTGGCACGTGAACGTGCCCTCGGGCATCACCGGGCTGGCCATCGCCAACGAATGGCTCGACAACGTGCCACTCGACGTGGTGGAGCAGACGGCCGACGGACCCCGGTTGGTCATGGTCGACGTGCACACGGGCGAGGAGCGCATCGGCGGCCCGCCCCGGCCCGCCGACCGGGCCTGGCTCGACCGGTGGTGGCCGCTGTCCCGGGTGGGCTCGCGGGCGGAGATCGGCTGGCCCAGGGACGAGGCCTGGGCCTCGGTCCTGCTACGCCTCACCAGGGGCCGGGCGATCGCCGTGGATTATGCACATCCTGTGGATAACCGTCCGCCCTGCGGCACGCTGACCGGTTACCGTGACGGCGCGGTCGTGGCCCCCATACCCGACGGGACCTGCGACATCACGGCTCACGTGGCGCTGGACTCGTGCGCGGAGGCGGGGCGGCGGGCCGGTGCGATATCCACAACCTTGTCCACACAGCGGGAGGCGCTGCGCGGGCTGGGGATCGTCGGCGCACGGCCGCCCCTCGACCTCGCCCGCACCGATCCGCGCGCCTACCTGCGGGCTCTGGCCAGGGCCTCGCAGGAGGGCGAGCTGATCGATCCGGCGGGGCTCGGCGGCTTCGGCTGGCTCACCCAGCGACGCTGAGCTCCGGCTCCCGTACCCGCCCTCCTCAGGTGGTGGCGGTCAGTTCCAGGGCGCGCAGGCCGCGGATGACGTAGCCGGGCTTCCACTCGGGCTCCTGCCGTAGCTCCAGCCCGGAGGTCCGGTCCAGGAGCGCGCCGAACGACTCCATGAGCTCGATGCGGGCCAGCGGCGCGCCCAGGCAGAAGTGGATCCCCGCCCCGAAGGAAATGTGCGGGTTGTCGGCGCGGCCCACGTCCAGCCGGTCCGGGTCCTCGAACACCGCCTGATCGCGGTTGGCCGAGCCGAACAGCAGCGCCACCTCCGAGCCGCGCGGGATCCCGACGCCGTGCACCTCGATGTCCTCCAGCACCCAGCGCTCGAACATCTGCAGCGGCGTGTCCCAGCGCATCAGCTCCTCCACCGCCGTGGGCAGCAGCGAGCGGTCCGCGCGCAGGCGGGCGAGCTCGGCGGGGTTCCTGAACAGCGCCCACCAGCCGTTGCCCGTGACGTTCACGGTGGCCTCGTGGCCGGCGTTCAGCAGCAGCACGCAGGTGCCGACCAGCTCGTCGTCGGTGAGCTCGTCGATCCCGGCCAGCGCGCTGATCAGGTCGTCGCCCGGGCCGCGCCGGCGGTCGCGGGCCAGGGAGAGCAGGTAGCCGGCGAACTCCGACGCGGCGCGTACCGCGGTGTGCTGGGCCTCGGGGGTGGGGTTGAGCTCGTACATGCCGCAGATGTCGGCCGACCAGGGGCGCAGCAGGTGGCGGTCCTGGTCGGGGATGCCGAGCATCTCCGCGATCACGGTCACCGGGAGCGGCTCGGCGACCTCGGCGATCAGGTCGCCGCCGCCCTTCTCCACGAACGCGTCCACCAGGTCCCCGGCGATCGCGCGCACCCGGGGGCGCAGCGACTCGACCATGCGCGGCGTGAACGCCCTGGAGACCAGCCGGCGCAGCCTGGTGTGCACCGGCGGCTCCACGTCCAGCATGCCCGCCCTGATCACCCGCCAGAACGGCTCCTGGAACTCCGGCTCCGGCGGCCGGCCGAACTCCTCGTGGGTGGCCACGTGCAGGTAGGACCGGCCCAGGCGGCGGTCCCGGAGCAGGGCGTTCACGTCGGCGTGCCGGGAGATCAGCCATTGGCCCGTCGGCTCGAAGTAGCTGACGGGGGCCTGGCGTCTCAGCTCGTCGTAGACCCGGTAGGGATGGGCCACGAACTCCGGGTTCCAAGGATCAAAATGCACTATTTCATAGTAGAAGTGGCCCCTTCCTCCGGAGCGTCCTTCTCGGTCCCGGCCACCCGCTTGCCCTGCCTGCTGCGCATCCGGATGTTCAGCAACTCCACGACGACCGAGAACGCCATCGCGAAGTAGATGTAGCCCTTGGGGATGTGCTGGTCCAGGCCCTCGGCGACGAGCACCATGCCGATCAGCACCAGGAACGACAGCGCCAGCATCTTGACGCTCGGATGCTTGTCCACGAACCTGCTGATCGGCCCCGAGGCGAACAACATCACCAGCACCGACACCACGACCGCCGCGATCATCACGCCGAGCTCGTCGACCATGCCGACGGCGGTGATGACCGAGTCCAGCGAGAACACGATGTCGAGCAGCATGATCTGCACGATCACGGAGGTGAAGGAGACGCCGGCGGCCTTGCCGCCGTCCTTGCCGTGCGCGGTGTCCATGCTGTGGCTGATCTCGGTGACGCTCTTGGCCAGCAGGAACAGGCCGCCGAGCAGCAGGATCAGGTCTCGTCCCGAGATGCCCTGGCCTAAGACGGTGAACAGGGGCTCGGTGAGGCGTACCACCCAGGACAGGCCGAACAGCAGGAGCAGACGGCTGATGAGGGCGGCGGCCAGACCCAGGACGCGGGCCCTGTCCCGCTGTTCCGGCGGGAGTTTCCCGGCCAGGATGGAGATGAAGATGATGTTGTCGATCCCTAGGACGATCTCCAGGGCGACGAGGGTGAAGAAGCCGATCCAGATCTGGGGGTCGGTCACCCAGTCCAACATCCGCGCACCTCCAAGGCTCGTGATGGGTTTCCCGGTAGCAACGAGCAGGCGACTGCATAAGTTCGCGGGGTTGCGATATACGGCAGGGTGTCGGTTATAGTGCGGTTCGTAGGTCATGAGTGCCAGCGACAAGCCCCGGCTAGCTGGCCGGCAACCCTCGCGTCCGCGGCGGGGTGCCCCGGGTGAAGACCTGGTCCGTCACGCGGTGTGGCGGGCAAGCGCGGGCTCCGTGGCTGCACCAGGGGTCCGATGACCCCGAGGAGAGTGCTGTGCCCACGCTGACGATCTTCAACTCCGCCCCGGCCGAGACCGCGGCGCAGACCCCCGCCGCCGCGGAGCGCCCGCTCCCCGCCGTGCTGGGCGCCGACCTGGAGGTGCCGGTCAAGGGCGGGCGGCTCGTCGGCTATGCCAACCTGGACTACGCCGCCAGCGCCCCCTGTCTGGAGCCGGTCAACGCGGCCGTCGCCGCGGCGCTCCCGGCCTACTCCAGCGTGCACCGCGGCGCGGGCTACGCCTCCCAGCTCACCACCGCCAGGTACGAGCAGGCACGCCACACGGTGAGGGCGTTCGTCGGCGCCCGCCCCGACGATGCCGTGATCTTCACCCGCAACACCACCGACGCCACGAACCTGCTGGCCCGCTGCCTCCCCGCGGGCACCACCGCCGTGGTCTTCGACACCGAGCACCACGCCTCCTTGCTGCCCTGGCAGCGGTCCGTACGGCTGGCGCCGCCCCCGCTCCCCGGCTCGGCCGTCCGCGCCGCCGACGAGGCGCTGGCCGGGATCGACGGCCCGAAGCTGCTCGTGGTGACCGCCGCCTCGAACGTCACTGGCGAGCTGTGGCCCATCGCCGCCCTTGCCCACATCGCGCACCGGCACGGGGCCCGGATCCTGGTGGACGCGGCGCAGCTCGTACCGCATCGGCAGCTCAACCTGACGGCGCTCGACCTGGACTACGTGGTCTTCTCCGGACACAAGCTGTACGCGCCCTTCGGCGCCGGGGCGCTGGTCGGCCGGCGTGACTGGCTGGCCGAGGGCGAGCCGTACCTCAAGGGCGGCGGCGCGGTGCGCTCGGTCGGGGACGCGGCCGGCGGCGAGGTGGACTGGCACGACGACCCCGAGCCGCGGCACGAGGCGGGCACCCCGAACGTACTGGGCGCCATCGCGCTGGCCGCCGCCTGCGACGCGCTCAGCGCCACCGGCTGGACCGCACTCGTACGCGAGGAGGAGCGCCTGATCGCCCGGCTGCGGGCCGGGCTGGCCACCATCGAGGGGGTACGCGAGCTGTCGCTGTGGGGAGAGGACCACCCGCGCGTCGGCATCGTGTCGTTCACCGTGGCCGGGCACTCCGCCCGCGAGGTGGCCGAGCTCCTGTCCGGCGAGTACGGCATCGGCGTGCGTGACGGGAAGTTCTGCGCGCACCCGTTCGTCCGGCACCTGCTGAGCACCACCGAGCGCAGGAGCCCGGCCGGAGGGCGCGACCATGGGCACGCGGGCGGTTGCGAGGACGGCACGGACTCGGCGGTACGCGCCTCGATCGGCCTCGGGACGACGCAGGAGCACGTGGACCGGTTGATCGAGGCCGTACGGGACCTCGCCGCACGTTAGCGGTTCGGGGGTTTGCGGTGCTCCGGCGGCTCGTCGGCGATCAGCGCGTCGATGTCGCGCATGTCCTGGTCGTTGAGCCTGGGGGAGCCCGACGGGGCCTGCTGCCTGGGCACGTGGGGGCGCTCCATGGGCTGAGTGGGGGCGGGTGTCGTCGGGCCGCCCTCCTGGGTGGGCTCGACCTGGCGGACCGGCGCGTGGGCGGCGAGCTCCTCCTCGGCGACACGCCGCTCGGCGCGCCGGCGGAAGATCGCGTTGAACAGCCCGTCGAGCCCCAGCCGGCCCCCGCCCAGGGTCAGGAACAGCAGGGTCAGCGCACCGAGCGCGCCCGCGAGCTCCCAGCCGTTGTCGGCGGTCATCACCCCTTCGGCCCCGTGCACGAACGTCATCGCGGCGAGCATGCCGATGAACAGCAGCAGCGCCACCGGGCGTACCAGCAGGCCGACGATCAGCAGGAGGCCGCCGATGGTCTCGACGACGGTGGTGTATCCGGTGGCGAGTTCGGGCACCGCGACGCCCATGTCCTTGAACTGCTGGGCCGTGGCGCCGAAGCCGCTCCGCCACTTCTCCCAACCGTGGACCAGGAAGATCACGCCCGTTGTCAACCGGGTGATCAACGCCGCGACATCGAAAAGAACTCGCTTCATAGTGTTTTCTCCCCCTGTTACCGATATTCCTCCCCCTGTCCTTCTTCGGGATGCGTTGCCGTACTATCTCTTGACCCTCCCCCGCGCTGGATCATCAACCGGGACGGTGGCAGCATTGCCATATGACGGAACGTGTGGTCGGGATCGGCGCGGGCGCGAAAGAGCTGGCCACCGAGGACATGATCCTCAACATCGGGCCCCAGCATCCGTCCACGCACGGCGTGCTCAGGCTCCGGCTGACGCTGGACGGCGAGCGGATCGCCACCGCCGAGCCGATCGTCGGCTACATGCACCGGGGCGCGGAGAAGCTGTTCGAGGTCCGCGACTACCGGCAGATCATCATGCTGGCCAACCGGCACGACTGGCTGTCGGGCTTCGCCAACGAGCTGGGCGTGGTGCTGGCCGCCGAACGCCTGCTCGGCATGGAGCCGCCGGTCAGGGCCGTATGGGCGCGCACGCTGCTGGCCGAGCTCAACCGGGTGCTCAACCACCTCATGTTCCTCGGCTCCTACCCGCTGGAGCTGGGCGCGATCACGCCGCTGTTCTACTCCTTCAACGAGCGCGAGCGCATCCAGGCCGTCATGGAGGAGATCTCCGGCGGGCGCATGCACTACATGTTCAACCGGGTCGGCGGGCTCAAGGAGGATCTGCCGCTGGGCTGGCTCGACCGGGTGTCGGCGACGGTCGCGGAGACCCGGCGCCGGGTGCCCGACATCGAGAATCTCATCCTGCACAACGAGATCTTCGTCGCCCGCACCAAGGGCGTCGGCGTGCTCACCCGCGAACAGATCATGCAGTACGGCGTCAGCGGCCCCATCGCCCGCGCCTCGGGCGTCGACTTCGACCTGCGCCGTGACGACCCCTACCTGGCCTACCCCGAGCTGCCCGTGAAGGTCGTCACCCGCGACGGCGGCGACTGCCACGCCCGGTTCGAGGTGCTGCTCGAACAGCTCAAGGTCTCGCTCGACCTCGCCGACGCCTGCGTCGACCGGTTGCGCTCGCTCCCGCCCGGGCCGATCAACCAGCGGTTGCCCAAGGTGCTCAAGGTGCCGGAGGGGCACACGTACGCGTGGACGGAGAACCCGCTCGGCATCAACGGCTACTACCTCGTCTCCAAGGGGGACAAGACGCCGTGGCGGCTCAAGCTCCGCTCCGCCTCCTACAACAACATCCAGGTGCTGCGCGAGATGCTGCCAGGACATCTGGTCGCCGACATGGTGGCCATTCTCGGATCAATGTTCTTCGTCGTGGGTGACATCGACAAGTGAGCACCATCGCCCCAACAGAGCGTGACAAGTACGTCGACTGGCTCCGCGCGCTGAGCCTGATCGTGGTGGTCCTGTGGCACTGGGCCTTCACCATCCTGCAGTGGAAGCCGCACGGCCCGGAGCCCACCAGCCCGCTGGGCTTCACCTCCGGGCTGTGGATCCTCACCTGGCTGCTGCAGGTGCTGCCGCTGTTCTTCTACGTCGGCGGGCACGTGCACCTGCTGTCCTGGGAGCGGGCCAGGGCGCGGGGCGTCGGACTCGGCTCGTTCGTCCTGCGGCGCATCCGGGCGCTGGCTTTACCGGCTCTCTTCCTGTGCGGGGTGTGGATCTCCATCGGAGCGGTGGTAACGCTCACATTCGGCGTGGACTGGATGTGGCGGGTGGTGCTGCTGGTGCTCAGCCCGCTCTGGTTCCTCGGCGTCTACCTGATGCTGATCGCGCTGCTGCCGGTGGCGCTCTGGCTGCACCGGCGCTACGACGTGCTGGCCCTCATCTGGCTCGGCGGCGCGGCGCTGGTGGTGGACGTCATCCGCTTCCGCTACGGGATCGACTGGGCCGGCTGGCTCAACATGCTGCTCATCTGGGGGCTGGCCCACCAGGCCGGGCTCTTCTACGACCGGGTCGTCATCCTGCCCAGGCGCTATGACATCGCCCTGCTGTGGACGGGGCTGTTCGCCCTGTTCGGCCTGGTCTACTCGGGCATCTACCCCGGCTCGATGGTGGGCGTGCCCGGCGACAAGTGGTCGAACATGGCGCCGCCGACGTTCGTGATCGTGGCCCTGCTGCTCTTCCAGATCGGCCTGGTGGAGGTGCTGCGGCCGGCCATGGAGCGGGTCCTGGAACGACCGGGCTGGCGCCGGGTCAACGACTTCATCAACCGGTACGCGCTGTCGCTCTTCCTGTTCCACACGACGGGGATGGCCATCTCGCTGGGGCTGTCGTGGTGGTTGTTCGGCACTCTGGGCGACAAGATCCCGCCGGACCTGAAGTGGTGGCTGGAGCGTCCCATCGCCATCATCGGCCCGCTGATCTGCACCACCCCGGTCATCTACCTCTTCAGCCGCCGCCGTACACCCGTCAAACACCCGCATGACAGAAGTTCAACACCCGGCTAGCCAGGCCCGGGGCCGATGCCGAGAGGCCGGCCAGGCCGTCGCACGTTACTTGGGCTTGTGACGCTCCGCCTCGTCCGGACCCTTCGGGATGCGGCAGGAGTGCTCCAGGAAGAGGGCGGCGCAGACGAGCACGACACACGACACGAACGAGCCCGCGGCGATGAAGAACTCGCCCCGCGGCGTCTGCCGGTCGAAGAGCTGCACCGTGTAGAGCGCGAAACCGGCGAACATCCCGCCGAAGAACGCCCCCGCGTACGCCGACGCCTTCGCCAGCGCCGCCAGCCGGGCCACCGCCAGCGGCTCCACCGGCTTGGTGCCCGGCTTTCTGGCGATCCTGGCCCGAGTCGCCCAGGCACTGTAACCCTCGCCCAGGGCCAGCAGCAGGATCGTGGGGATGGCGGTCCACGGCATGAGCGGCAGCTCGGAATAGAACGGCCTGATCGCCGCCCACGCGATCAGCGCGACGACGATGACGATGCCGACCAGGTGGCCCGGATGCGTCGGCCTCAATCGGGCCCCTGCAGCTTCAGGTCCTCGCGCAGGCGTACGCCCTCGACGTCGAGGCCCGCCAGCAGGTCGGCCACCCGGCCGTGGCCGGGCACCTCACCCTCGGGGTCGGCCTGCGACCACGGCACCAGCACGAACGCGCGCTCGTGCACGAGAGGATGTGGCAGCGTCAGGTCGGGGTCGTCGCAGACCGTGTCGCCCACCACGATCAGGTCGATGTCGAGCGTACGCGGCCCCCAGCGCTCGACGCGAACCCGGCCGAAGGCGTTCTCGACGCTCTGCGCGCGCTCCAGGAGCGTACGCGGCGGCAGGGTGGTCTCGGCGACCACGACCGCGTTGAGGTAGGGCCGCTGCCCCTCGGGCCCTCCGACCGGATCGGTCTCGTAGACCGGGGACGCCCGGACGAAATCCAGCCCCGGGGCGTCGAACAGGGAGTCCAGCGCATCCTGCAGGGTCTCGAACCGGCTCCCGAGGTTGCTGCCCAGCGCGAGGACGGCCTTCATGCGCGCCTCCGCTCGATGATCACGGCTGGTGCCGTCACCCGCCGGACGTTCACGTTGTTCCGCATGCGCGACTTCACTGGATCCGTCACGATCACGTCGTCCTTCATACACGACTCCGATCGATCCGTCACGAGCGGGGCCGCCGCCCGGCAGGCGTTCGGAGCCGCCGCCCTGCGGGGGTCGGCGCCGGGCCTCATGCTCGGCTCCGCTCGATCGTCACGATCACGTCGTCGAACGGCAGCGGGATCGGCGCCGCCGGCTTGTGCACGCTCACCTCGACCTTGTGCACCAGCTCGCGGGCCAGACAGACGTCGGCCAGGCGCTGCGCGAGCGTCTCGATCAGCTCGACCGGCTCCCCCTCCACGACCGCCACCAGGTCCTGCGCCAGCCTCCCGTAGTCGACGGTCTTGGCGAGGTCGTCGCCCGCCGCGGCCGGCGCGGTGTCGAGGAACAGCGTCGCGTCGACCACGAACTCCTGCCCGAGCTCCCGCTCGGCAGGAAGCACGCCGTGCCTCCCCCGGGCCCGCAGGCCCTTGAGGGCGATACGATCAGCGCTCAAGCTCGCCTTCCTCCTCCTCGTCGTCGTCCCCCTGCAGCACCGGCGAACCGTGGTGCATCCACAGTCGCCAGCCCTGCGTGGTGCGGATGTAGACGTTGCTGGCCACCACCTTGCCGGCGGCGAAGCTGGCCTCGCCCTCCTCGCCGGCGGTCAGGATGTTCTCGACGCAGGTGAGCACGGCCACGTCACCCAGCACAGTGGTGCTGACGTCGGTCAGCACGAACTGGATGTAGGTCGTGTTCGCCATGATCAGCGCCCACGACCGCAGCACCTCCGACCGCCCGGAAAGCAGGGTCCAGCCCGGGTGTACGCAGCTCACCTGATCGTCGGCGGTGTCCTCGGCCCAGATCTCGGTCATCTTGTCGAGGTTGGCGTTCTCGATGGCGGTGTAGAACTCCTGGTTCACCGTCTCGATCGCGGCAGTGTCGACGCTCATGTGTTGGCTCCGGCTCTCTTCCAGGCGGCCGCCACGCGCACGGCATCGGCATTGGGACCCACCTCGTGCACACGAACACACCAGGCGCCCGCATGCGCTGCCAGCGCGGTCACGGCCAGCGTGGCATCGTCGCTGCGGCTGAACGGCCGGGGTGTGCCGTCGGGGTCGGCCAGCAGCCGCCCGAGAAACCGCTTGCGCGACGCTCCGATCAGCAGGGGAAAACCCAGCTCGGCCAGCTTCGGGATGCCGGCCAGCAGGGTCCAGTTGTGCTCGGCGTTCTTGGCGAAGCCGAGGCCGGGATCGAGCACGATCTGCTCCTCCGTGACGCCCTCGGCCAGCACCAGATCGACCCTTTTACTCAGCTCCTCGCGCACCTCGGTGACCACGTCGGCGTAAACCGCGCGACTGTACATGTCATGGCTGTGGCCACGCCAGTGCATCACCACATATGGCACACCGGTCGCGGCGACCACACGAGGCATGTCGGGGTCGGCCAGGCCGCCACTGACGTCGTTGACGAGCTTGGCACCGGCCTCGACGGCCGCCCTGGCGACCTCGGCCCGCATCGTGTCGACGCTGACCGTCACGCCCTCGGAGTCCAGCGCCCTGATCACCGGGACGATCCGGGCCAGCTCCTCCTCCAGCGACACCCTGGTCGCGCCGGGGCGGGTGGACTCGCCGCCCACGTCGACGAGGTCGGCCCCCTCCTGGACCAGGTCAAGACCGTGCCGGATGGCGGCCGCCTCGTCGAACCAGAGGCCGCCGTCGGAGAAGGAATCGGGCGTCACATTGACCACACCCATGACGAGGCACCGCTCCGTACCTCCCGGCACGTTGATGGGCACGCTAGTCATGGGCCAAGCCTAGGCGCTCCCCCACAGCTGTTGACATCGTGGGTACCCCGTTCGGTTGTCAGCGGCCGAGGATGAGCGCCATCGCTTCGGAGCGGGTCTTGTCGCTGGTCCGGAAGTCGCCACGGACGGCCGAGGTGACCGTTTTGGCGCCCGGCTTGCGTACGCCGCGCATGGTCATGCACAGGTGCTCGGCCTCCACCACCACGATCACTCCGCGCGGGTCCAGCACCCGCATGAGGGCGTCGGCGATCTGGGACGTCATGCGCTCCTGGACCTGGGGCCGGCGGGCGAACACGTCGACCAGGCGGGCCAGCTTGGACAGCCCGGTGACCTGGCCGCGGTCGTTGGGGATGTAGCCCACGTGGGCCACGCCGTGGAACGGGACCAGGTGGTGCTCGCAGGATGAGTAGACCTCGATGTCCCTGACGAGCACCATCTCGTCGTGGTCGACGTCGAACACCTTGGTGAGCACGTCCTCGGGCGCCTGGCCGAGCCCTGAATACTGCTCGGCCATGGCCCGGGCGACCCGGGAGGGCGTGTCGACCAGGCCGTCACGGTCGGGATCCTCGCCAATCGCGTAGAGGATCTCGCGTACGGCCTTCTCGATCCGACCCAGGTCCACGTCGTGCTGGGTCACGCACTGTCTCCGGACGGAAGGGCGTCCTGGTGGCCCGTGGTGAGCGAGCCGTTGGCCGACTGCTCCTTGGGGGTCAGAATCGGGGGACGGTCGGAGGGGAGGCGCTTGCCGTAGCCCGCGTAGGACGGACGGTGCTCCTTGACGACCACGGAGGCGAAGATCTGGAGGACCTGGTCGCGGGAGAGCGTCTCCTTCTCCATGAGCTCCAGCACCAGGTTGTCGAGCACGTCGCGGTATTCGACCAGGATGTCCCATGCCTGGTCGTGCGCCGTCTCGATCATCCGGCGGACCTCCTCGTCGATCGTGGAGGCGATCTTCTCGGAGTAGTCGCGCTCGTGGCCCATCTCGCGGCCCAGGAAGACCTCGGCCTGCCCGGTGCCGAACTTACGGGCGCCGAGCTGCTCGCTCATGCCGTATTCGGTCACCATGCGCCGGGCGACGGCGGTGGCCTTCTCGATGTCGTTGGAGGCGCCGGTGGTGGGCTCGTGGAAGACGAGCTCCTCCGCCGCGCGGCCGCCGAGCAGCATCGCGAGCTGGTCCATCATCTCCGACCTGGTGGCCAGGAACTTGTCCTCCATCGGCAGCGTCATCGTGTAACCGAGCGCGCGGCCGCGGGACAGGATCGTGATCTTGTGCACCGGGTCGGAGTTGGGGAGCGCGTGCGCCACCAGCGCGTGACCGCCCTCGTGGTAGGCGATCATCTTCTTTTCCTTGTCGGACATGACCCGCGTCTTGCGCTCGGGCCCTGCCATGACGCGGTCGATCGACTCCTCAAGGGTGTCCATCGTGATCAGCTTCTGGTCGGCCCGCGCGGTGAGCAGGGCCGCCTCATTGATCACGTTGGCCAGGTCGGCGCCGGTGAACCCGGGGGTGCGGCGCGCGATGACGTCGAGGTCGACGTTGGGGGCGAACGGCTTGCCACGGCCGTGGACCTTGAGGATGCCCTTGCGGCCCTCCAGGTCGGGACGGTCGACGGTGACCTGCCGGTCGAAGCGGCCCGGGCGCAGCAGCGCCGGGTCGAGGATGTCGGGCCGGTTGGTCGCGGCGATGAGGATCACGCCGCCCTTGACGTCGAAGCCGTCCATCTCGACGAGCAGCTGGTTGAGGGTCTGCTCGCGCTCGTCGTGACCGCCGCCCAGACCGGCGCCGCGGTGGCGGCCGACGGCGTCGATCTCGTCGATGAAGATGATCGCCGGGGCGTTGGCCTTCGCCTGCTCGAACAGGTCACGCACACGCGAGGCGCCGACACCGACGAACATCTCGACGAAGTCGGAACCGGAGATCGAGTAGAACGGCACGCCGGCCTCGCCGGCGACCGCGCGGGCCAGCAGGGTCTTGCCGGTGCCGGGCGGGCCGTAGAGCAGCACACCCTTGGGGATCTTGGCGCCGATCGCCTGGAACTTGGCCGGGGCCTGCAGGAACTCCTTGATCTCCTGGAGCTCCTCGATGGCCTCGTCGGCCCCCGCGACGTCGGCGAACGTGGTCTTGGGGGTGTCCTTGGTGATGAGCTTGGCCTTCGACTTGCCGAAGTTCATCACCCGGGAGCCGCCGCCCTGCATCTGGTTCATGATGAACAGGAAGACCAGCACGATGAAGACGATCGGCAGGAAGCTCACCAGGATGCTGACGAGAATGTTGTCCTGCGGCACCTCGGTGGTGAAGCTCTTGGTCTTGCCGGCCTCGACCTGCGTCTGCAGCTCGTCGGTCAGCTTGCTGCCGTAACCGGTGACCCAGTCTGACTGGATCAGCTTCGTCGGAGTGTCACCGGCCTTGACCGTGATCGGCTTGGCCAGCGTCACCTCGATCCGGTTGTCCTTGTCGACGATCCTGGCGTTGCTGACGTTTCCGGCGCGAATCTGCTGCAGAACCAGGGACGTGTCGGCTTCCTTGTAATTGCCACCGCCGCTCCAGAGCTGGGTGACGAGAAGGAGCAGCACGACGATGCCCAGGATCCACAGCAGTGGCCCACGTGTAAATCGCTTGAGATCCATCCGATGCGGAACCCCTTGCGGGCCCGTCCCTTCCTGACCATGGCCTGGAACCCCGGGCTGGCCCGGGGCCGCGGCATCCGGCACCGCGACTTTCGACTACCCGAAGGGGACGCTTGGTCACCCTCCCGGAGTCTGAAGGTACACCGGCAGAGCGCACGGGGGGACCCGCCCGCTGCACCGGTCTTGCCATATCAACGTACGTCACAGTGCGCGATGTTCCCGGCCGCGCATGGGATTGCTACTTGTAAACGTGTGGGGCGAGGGTGCCGATGAAGGGCAGGTTGCGGTATCGCTCCGCGTAGTCCAGGCCATAACCGATGACGAACTCGTTGGGAATGTCGAACCCCACGTATTTCACATCGATGGGCACCTTCACCGCGTCGGGTTTGCGCAGCGCAGCGCAGATCTCCAACGAGGCGGGATTGCGCGACTTCAGGTTTTCCAGCAGCCAGTGGAGCGTCAAACCCGAGTCGATGATGTCCTCGACGATCAGCACATGGCGGTTCAGGATGTCGGTGTCGAGGTCTTTCAGCACCCGTACGACGCCGGACGACTTGGTGCCCGCGCCGTACGACGAGACCGCCATCCAGTCCATCTGCACGGGCACGTGCAACGCTCTGGCCAGGTCGGCCATCACCATGACGGCTCCCTTGAGCACGCCCACGAGCAGCACTTCATGGCCCGCGTAATCCTCGTCGATCCGCCCGGCAAGCTCTTTGATCTTGGATTGGAGCTCGTCTTCCGGAATGAGGACCTTCTCCAGATCCTTGCCCATGTCGGCAGCGTCCACCTGATGGTTCCTTACGCGATGGGACTGATGGCGACTATCAGGGTGCCATACCGCCGGACAGCGGACAGGCCCCCGGGCAGGTCAACCGCTTTCTGCCCGCGCCAGACCGTGACCAGCCGGTCCACGGCCAGCACGTGGGTGGCGGAAAGCGCGCCTGACGGGGCCCCGGCCGTTATGGCCGCTCGCCGCAGCACCCTTCGCCGGACGGCGTCGGGCAGCTTTTCCAACTCGGATACGGCGAGCGTCACCGACCCACCGATATCGCTAAGAGCGCAATTTTCATATGCCACCGCCGCCCATTCATCAAGCGCGTCGGCGTCCTCGCGGGCCATGGCGGCGGTCCTCGCGAGCGCTTCTGCCACGCCGGGGCCCAGCTCGCGTTCGAGAACGGGCAGGACCTGCTTCCTCACCCGGACCCTGGTGTAGCGGACGTCCTCGTTGTGCGGGTCGTGCCAGGGTCTCAGATTCTGCGCCTGGCAGGCCAGGACGGTGGTGCTTCGCGGGATGTGCAGCAGCGGCCTGCGATAGCGGCCGGATTCCGCGGCCATGCCGGAGAGCGAGCGCGGGCCGCTGCCCCTGGCCAGGCCCAGCAGAACCGTTTCCGCCTGGTCGTCCCTGGTGTGGCCGAGCAGCACAGCCTCCGCCCCTAGCCGGTCCGCCGCCTCGGCCAGCGCCGCGTATCTGGCCTCCCGGGCCGCCGCCTCCGGTCCGCCGGCGGTGCCGACGGTGACGGTGAGCACTTCGGCGGGGTCGAGCCCGAGCTCGCCGCCGATCGCCGCGACCAGCCGCGCCCGCTCCGCGGATCCCTCCTGGAGCTGGTGGTCCACGGTCACCAGGCCCGCTCTCAGGCGCATCCTGGGCGCCACGAACGCCAGCGCGGCGGCCAGCGCCAGGGAGTCGGCCCCGCCGCTGCAGGCCGCCAGGACGAGCGCGCCCTCGGGAATGCCGGCCAGCGCCTCACGCACTGCCCGACGGACGTCGGCTACGGCTGGATGTGGGCCCACAGGTGCCATTGTCGCCGGTCACGGCCAGCCACCGCACGTCGATACGCCCGCAGCGGGCACCGCGAGCCCCAGACCGGTACGGCAACGACCCCGCAGGAGACCTCCCGCCCACGCGGGCAGGCCGATCGTTGGATGGGCCGCCCGATGAGACGGCCGTTTCCGCGTGGGTGTGGGGCGGTCGGGTCAGGCCGGGAGGGCCGGGGTGTTGACGACGCGGTCGATCCAGGCGGACGGGTTGGCGATCTCCTGGGAGGTCGGCAGGGTCTGCGGGGAGGTCCAGATCTTGTTGAAGCCGTCCATCCCCACCCGGTCCACCACCGTCCGGACGAAGGTCGAACCCTCGGCGTACTGCTTCATCTTGAGGTCGATGCCGAGCAGGCGCCGGACCGTGCGGTCGAGGCGGGAGCCGCCCTCACGGCGCTGGGCGAACTTGGCGCGGATCTCCCCCACCGTGGGCACCACCGCCGGGCCGACCGCGTCCATGACGTAGTCCCCGTGGCCTTCCACCAGGGTCATCACGGCCGTCAGGCGGTCGAGGATCTCCTTCTGGCCCGGTGACTGGATGGCGTCGATGAGGCTGCCCTCGCCGCCGCGCACCACGTCGGCCACCGTGTCGGCGGCGTTGCGGAGGCGTTCGAGGAGAGTGGGCAGGTCGAGGTCGGAGGCCAGCAGGAACTCGGTCATCTGCGACCGGACGTATTCCCGCAGCCAGGTCACGCCGGTGAACTGGACGCGGTGGGTCTCCTCGTGCAGGCAGACCCACAGGCGGAAGTCGTGCGGGTCGACGCCCAACTCGCGCTCGGCGTGCACGATGTTGGGGGCGACCAGGGTCAGGCGGCCGGTGGCGGCCTGACCGGTGGGGTCGGGCGGGAGGAACAGCTCGTACTGGCCCAGCACGCGGGAGGCGAGGAAGGCCAGCACCGCCCCGACCTCGACGCCCGTGATGCGCGAGCCCACGGCGGTGACGATGGCGGGCGGCTGGTTGGCGCCGCTGCTCATGCGCTCCGTGAGCGGCTCCAGCACCACGCGGAAGCCGTCGACGTTGGCCTTGATCCAGCCGGGCCGGTCGACGATGGTCGCGGGTTGTGGCGCGGTCTCTGTGTGAATCCTCGTGAACTCGCGCACGTGGCCCTCGGCCTCACGTGACAGGGTGCGGAGCTCGGTGACGGCCTGCCTGGCCTCCTCCCGGCTCACCTGAGGACCGGGGCGCACCAGGCGCGTGCCGGTCGTGACGGCCAGATCCCAGTCGATCACCTGCATAACGTCCACCGTACGTGGTTCGGGGGCAACCTGCGAAGGAACGCCGGTGTCTGGACTGAGGAGAGAGGGAGGATCGCCGGCAAAGCACGAGGAGGCGCTTTGTCATTCGGGCTCAGGATCTTGCGACGATGGCGGCGAGGCGGTCGAGTACGGGTTCGGCGATGACCGGGACGCGGTCGGCCATGAAGGCGAACGTGACCAGTCGTCCCTCCTTCGTGGTCGCCAGACCCGCCAGCGTGTTCACGTTGTTGATGGTGCCGGTCTTGGCGCGTACGTTGCCGACCTGGTCCTTGCTGTCGGCGGCGGTGAAGCGGCGGCCGTTGCCCAGCGTGCCGGAGAAGCCGGCGATCGGCAGGCCGGTGGCGACGGCGTGCAGGTCGGGGTATTTGGCGGAGCCGGCCATGGCGACGACCTTGGCCAGGGCGTGCGGGCTGATGCGGTTGCGGATCGACAGGCCGCTGCCGTCCGCCAGGGAGATGCCCTCCCCCACGCCCAGCCGCCGGAGGACCGCGATCACGGCCTTGTTTCCGCCCTCGAAGGAGGCCGGCTGGCCCTCCTTGATGGCCACGTGCCTGGCCAGGGCCTCCGCCAGGTCGTTGTCACTGCGGGTCAGCGTGTGCTCGACCAGGGCGTAGAGGGGCGCCGAGTCCACCCTGGCCAGCTCCGCCGCGCCGGCGGCGGCCTTGGTGGGGCGGATGGTCTTGCCGACCGCTATGCCCTTCTTGGCGAGGAGCCTGGCGAAGGCGGCGGCCGCGTACTGCGGCGGGTTGGCGACCCGGGGCTGGTTGTAGCGGGGGTCCTGGCGGCCCTCGTCGATCGCGAGGGCGTAGACGGGCGCCACTTCGCCGTCCGGTATGTAGTTCTGCTTCCAGCCGGGGGCGATCGGGTTTCCGACGAAGAGCGAGGTGTCGTAATAAAGGCTGATTTTTTGCAAACCCTGTGCTTTGAGCGTGGCAGCCGTCCGGTTGGCCAGCGTGGCGAGCGAGGCCTGCTTCGGGTACGTCTCCTTGGCCGACGGACCCGCCAGGAACGTGTCGCCACCGCCCACCAGGACCGCGGTCCCCGGCTTCGACCCCTGGACGACTCGCGTGGACAGGTGGGAGTCCGGACCCAGGGAGGCCAGGGCGGCGGCACAGGTGATGATCTTCGTGGTCGAGGCCGGGGTCATGCCCACGTCCGCGTTGGAAGCGAAGATCTGCGTGCCGGTGGCCGCGTCTAGCACGATGGCCCCGACCCGGTCACCCAGCGCCTTGTCACCCAGGGCGCGGGTGAGCTGCTGGGTCAAAGTACCCTTGGTCGGGAGAGGTCCGTCCCCCGACTTCACCGAGAGCTGGGCCAGCACAGGCCCCGCGGTGACCACGGGGACGGGGGAAGATCCGTCCGCCGGGGATGCCGTCGGCCTGGTCGGGGAGGGCTGGCTCGTCAACGCGCCCAGGTTGAAGCCGGTCGCCATCGCGTAAACGCCGATGACGATCGTCAGTGCCTGGAGCACCGCGAGAGTGGTCAGCATCACCAACCGGTCGTGCCGCGCCACGTCGCCTGCCCTCTCTCCTGTGTCCGACTACGAGACATTAACGCCCATCCGGGGCCGCCCGGGGGTTTGAGTGGAGGAACCGCAGTGGAGTTCGACGTTGTCGTTGAGATTCCCAAGGGACAACGCAACAAATACGAAGTGGACCACGAGACCGGGAAGATCAGGCTTGACCGGCTCCTGTTCACCTCCACTCAATACCCCGCCGACTACGGCTTCATCGAGAACACCCTCGGTGAGGACGGCGATCCGCTGGACGCGCTGGTGTTGCTGCAGGAGCCGACGTTCCCCGGTTGCTACATCACGTGCCGGGCGGTGGGCATGTTCAGGATGACCGACGAGAAGGGCGGCGACGACAAGGTCCTCTGCGTGCCGTCCACCGACCCGAGGATGCATCACATCCAGGACATCCACCACGTGTCGGAGTTCGACCGGCTGGAGATCCAGCACTTCTTCGAGGTCTACAAGGACCTGGAGCCGGGCAAGTCGGTCGAGGGCGCCAACTGGGTGGGCCGCATCGAGGCCGAGGCCGAGATCGAGCGGTCGTTCCAGCGGGCCAAGAACGAAGGGCACCACGGGCACTGACCTCTCAGTGGGGCCTGGTGGCGCCCACCAGGTCCCCCCGCCAGATGGGAGCGACCCGCACCACGTCGCCGGTCTGCGGCGCGTGCACCATCTGGCCGCGCCCGACGTAGATGCCGACGTGGTGGATGGTGCCGGGGTCGTCGCTGATGTGCCCGAAGAACACCAGGTCGCCGCGGCGTAGCTGGTCGATAGGGATGTGCGGCCCCGAGGTCCACTGGGTTCCCGTCCAGTGGTCCAGCCGTACGCCCACCTTCTCCCAGGCCCGCATCACCAGCCCCGAGCAGTCGTAGGTGTCGGGGCCGTCGGCCGCCCACACGTACGGCTTGCCGAGCTGGGTCAGCGCCCAGTTCGCCGCCACGTCGCCCCGCGCCGAGCCGCCGGCCAGCCCGGAGGCGGCCGCGGCCCGCCGCCTGGCCAGCCGCTGGGCGTGCCCGCGGGCCGCGTCGAGACGCCGTTCCAGCCGCACCGTCTGGGCGCGCAGGCCCCTGGTCTCCTGCCGTTGACGGACCACCGCGGCCTCGGCGGCGGCCTTCGCCTGCCCGGCGCGCTCGGCCACGGCCTGCTGGGCCGCGTAGGCGCGGGCCGCCTGCGTCCGCAGGATGGCGGCGACCTCCTGGGCGGCGCGCAGCCTGTTGAGGATCGCGGCCCGCTCGCCGTGCAACTGGCCGAGCACGCCGGCCCGGTGCAGGAAGCCGTCCGCGCCGCCCCGGTCGAGAACCATGCCGACCACCGGTTCCATCGGGCCCAGCCCGGTGTAGCTCTCCATGGCCAGCAGCACGACGTTCTGTCTGGCCGCCTCGACCTCGCCGTCGGCCGCCGTCAGGCGCGCCCGCG
The DNA here is from genome assembly GCF_900099965.1 of Nonomuraea jiangxiensis. Lineage (GTDB taxonomy): Bacteria > Actinomycetota > Actinomycetes > Streptosporangiales > Streptosporangiaceae > Nonomuraea > Nonomuraea jiangxiensis. The sequence goes on from NZ_FNDJ01000013.1 coordinate 36,194, forward strand.
CCTGCGCGTGGGCCTCCTCGGCCTGCCTCAGCCGCACGACCTCGCCGTTGTACGCCTCCACCAGCCGCTCCACCTCGGCCCCCAGCCGGTCCAGCCGTGACTGTGCCGTGGCCAGCTTCGCCGTGGTCGCGTCCAGCTCCTTCGACCGCTCCCGCGCGGCCTGCCGGGCCTTCTTCACGTCGCGGGCGGAGGGGCCCGGGTCGGCCTGGACCGGCAGGCACGGCATGACGGCGAGGAAGCACGCGAGGAGTCCCGTCCCGAATGTGCGCATAGGTCCCCCCGACCACACATGATTACTCTATGCACACGGTTCCCGGCATTTCGCTCACGTAACGTGATCGGCGGGACTCTCTGCCGAGAACCCCGAGCCTGCCTCCGTCATGTCACGTGGTCGCCGGGGGCTCCGCCGGAGTCCCCGAGGGCTCCTGCGTGGGGGCGGAGGTCGCCACCTCCGTCGGGGTGACGGTCGGGGTGGGGGGCTGTGTCGGGGTCGGGGTGGGCGTGGCGCTCGGGGTCGGGGCCGGGGTGGTCGGGCAGGGGGTGCTGGGCCGGGGCCTGGGCCTGGGCCTCGGCTCTCCCGACGGGGGTTCGGACGACGGGGAGTGCTGCGGTGGCGGGCTCGTCCCCGGGTCCAGCGGGTCACGTGGTCGCCCCGGAGGCTGGTCGCCGGGCGGCCGGGATCCCACGGGGGCGGGGGTGACCGCGGGCGGCGCGGGGGTCGGTGCCGAGGTCACCCCCAGCGGCTGCGTGGTCCTGGTGTCGAGGGCGGGCCGCACGGTCAGCGGGACCTCCTCCGGGACCTCCTGCGGCTCCTCCCGCGGGTCGGCCTGCCAGGGCAGCCGGATCGCGGGCGGCTCGCCGGTCGCCGGGAACGCCGCCGTGGCCACGCCCGCGGGCCCGCCGGTCTCCCCGCCGAGCTGGTCGAAGATCAGCGCTATCGCCACCACGGTCGCGATCGCCGCCAGCGCGCCCGCCAGCGCCTGAGGCCACCGTCGAGCGTTCCTTTCCGTGGGAACGGGAAACCCGGCGGCTCCCAGCGCGGCCGTACGCCGGGCGACGTAACGGCGGTAGGGCAGCAGCTCGGGGTCGAGGAAACAGCTCAACACCCTGAGGCGCAACGAGTCGGGCAGCACCGGCGGCGGCAGCAGTTGGAAGACCTTGGCGGCCGACACCTGGCGGCCCCGGTGCGGGGCGCAGGTCTCGCAGTGCTGGAGGTGGCCGACCAGGTGCTCGCGCATCTCCCTGGTCAGCTCGCCGGAGAACCCGGTCAGGATGCGGGCCCGCACCGCGCAGTCGTACGGGCCCTTCCTGGCCAGGAACTCGGCGGTGATCGCATCGCCCAGGTGCTCGCGGGCCGTGTCCTGGAGGGCCTCCACCCGGCGCGCCGGGCTCCCGAGCACCTGGGCCAGCTCGGGCATGGGCAGCTCGTGCCGGTGGGACAGCTCCAGGACCTCCCGGTCGGCGACGGGCAGGCTCTGGACGGCGTTCCAGGCCATGATCCGCAGGTCGGCGTCGGCCGGGTCGTGCAGCGGCGGCGCCTGCGCGAGGGCCTGGGCGGCGCCGGGTGGCGCGGCGGCCCGGCGGCGCAGGCACTCGGCGCGGGCCAGCGCGTACAGCCAGGTGCCGAGCCGGTCGGGGTCGGCCAGCGCGCCCGCGTGCGCCTCGGCGGCGATCAGCGTGTCGCGGAGCGCCACCTGGGCGCTGTCGGCGCTCAGGAGGAGGGACCAGCAGTATCGGTAGATGCCCTCCGCGTACGCGTCATAGAGCGCGGCGATGGCGCCCGCATCGCGGGCGCGGAGTGCTTCGACCAGGACGCGGTCATTCATGTGACCGAAGGTAATGGATTGGTAACTAGTAGTTCTACCGTTTCCGGGGCTATAGGTGTGTCCGCTGAGTAAAGTTCTCGGATTTCGTACGAATAATCGATCTGATTATCCCTGGGAACCCGATTTTTCGGGACTTATGGCGGTGTTTCATTATTGTTTGTGACTGGTGATGACCTGCGTGTTGCGGTCCTCCGCGAACGGCTCGGTCACCGGCTTGGTGGTGTGCACCGGCATGGCCCCGCCGAGCGCCAGGTCCTCGAAGGGACGGCCGGTCGAGCCCCACGTACTGGCCGTGATGTCGGTCCTGGCCACCTGGGTGCCGTTGGGCATGCCACCGGCGGTGAGGATGAACCGGGGCGGGCTTCCTGCTTTCACGTCGTCCACGAACGTGCTGCCGCCACCGACGAGTTTGCCGGTGCTGTCGCGCAGCAACGCGTTGATGACGAGGCTGCCGGCGGCCTGCCGGTAAGGGTTCTCGATATATCCGGTAATAAGGTATGTGCCGTCTTTTTGGCGCATTGTTCGGACACGGCTGATGGGAAACCTCTGGAAGGCCGAGGCTATCCGGGCCGCCTGCCGCCACTGCGCGGGGCGATACTGGATCGTCACCTTGGCCGGGCGCTGGGCGGAGGCGGCCGACCCGGTGAAGGCCAGCGAGCCGCCCGGCGGCACGGCGTCGAGCGGCTGGTCCATCCTGACGACCTCGGCGCCCGCCGCGTCGCGCCCGACGATCGTGGCCACCACGTGCTCGCCGAAGTGCCACGGGTTGGCGTTGCTGAGCACACCCGCCCAGCTCACGGTGTAGCCCTCGGCGGACTTGATGACGTGGGACACCTGCTCCTTGAGAGCCAGGGGCTTGAGCTCTTGCACTGGTTGTTCCTCGCTCGCGCACCCGGCGAGGCAGATCGCCCCGAGTGCGAGGAGGCTGACGGTTCGGCTACGCGGGATCACTTTGCCGTGATAACCCGTACATGGGCACGGCAGGCAGGTGACACGCGCCTGCCGTACCAACTCTTTAACGGGGGCGCGTGACGCGGGCCTCGTCCCAGACCGGCTCGGCGGACTCGTAGACCGTGCCGTCGGAGCCGAAGACCAGGTAGCGGTCGAAGTCGGCGGCGAACCAGCGGTCGTGGGTGACCGCCATGACCGTGCCCTCGAACGCGTCCAGCCCCGCCTGCAGCGCCTCCGCGCTGGCCAGGTCGAGGTTGTCGGTCGGCTCGTCGAGCAGCAGCAGCGTGGCCCCCGACAGCTCCAGCAGCAGGATCTGCAGCCGCGCCTGCTGGCCGCCGGAGAGCGTGTCGAAGCGCTGCTCGGCCACCCTGCCCGCGAGCTCGTAGCGGGCCAGCGCCTTCATGGCCTCGTTCTTCAGCTTGGCGTGCTCGGTCATGACGATCTCGACCGGGGTGCGGCCGAGCAGGTCGGGCCGGGCGTGGGTCTGGGCGAAGTGGCCGGGGACCACGCGGGCGCCCAGCCGGGCGACGCCCTCGTGGGCGACCGGCTCGCCGGCCAGCAGGCGCAGGAAGTGGGACTTGCCCGAGCCGTTGGAGCCGAGCACGGCGACCCGCTCGCCGTACCAGACCTCCAGGTCGAACGGGCGCATCAGCCCGGTGAGCTCCAGCCCCTCGCAGATGACCGCGCGCTTGCCGGTGCGTCCGCCCTTGAGGCGCATCGTGATGTGCTGCTCGCCGGGGGCCAGCTCGGGCGGCCCGGCCTCCTCGAACTTGCGCAGCCGCGTCTGCGCCGCGTGGTAGGGGGCGGCCATGCCGTCGTTGTACCTGGCCTTGTTCTTCAGCATGTTGACCAGGGCCTTGAGCTTGGCGTGCTCCTCGTCCCAGCGCCTGCGCAGCTCGTCGAGGCGCTCGTTGCGGGCCCTGCGGGCCTCGGCGTACGTGGTGAACCCGCCGCCGTGGATCCAGATGTTGCCCGACTCGACGGTGACGATCCGCTCGGCCGCGTTCGCCAGCAACTGGCGGTCGTGGCTGACCAGCAGCACGGTCTTGGGAGTCTCCTTGAGCTGCTGCTCCAGCCACTCCTTGCCGGGCACGTCGAGGTAGTTGTCGGGCTCGTCGAGCAGCAGCGTCTGGTCGGGCCCGCGAAGCAGCACCTCCAGGATCAGGCGCTTCTGCTCGCCGCCCGACAAGGTGGACACGTCCCGATATTTCACCTGCTCGTACGGCACGCCGAGCGCGGCCACCGTACACGTGTCCCAGAGCACCTCGATGTCGTAGCCGCCGGCGTCGGTGTAGTCGGCGATGGCCTGCGCGTAACGCATCTGCGTCTTCTCGTCGTCGCGCTCCATCATCTCCAGCTCGGCCGCGTCGAGCCGCTCGGCGGCCCGGCGCACGGCCTGCGGGGCGACGCCGAGCAGCAGGTCGCGCACGCCGCTGCCGTCGCGCACGCTGCCGATGAACTGCCGCATCACGCCCAGCCCACCAGAGCTCGCCACGGAGCCGTCGACCGGCTGGAGGTCGCCGGCGATCAGCCGCAGAAGCGTGGTCTTGCCCGCGCCATTGGGCCCGACGAGTGCTGCCTTGACGCCTTCACCGACGCGGAAGGACACGTCGTTGAGCAGGGGCCGCCCGTCGGGCAGCACGTAAGTCAGGTGTCCTACCTCGACGTGGCCCATCCCGGCAGCGTAACCGCCGCGTTCCGGACCCCGCATCCCGATATTCCGCTCCGCGCGGCGCCGGCCCCGGGTTCTCGACAGCCGGTGATCGGATCGCCACAACTGCAGAGAACCGCTTCCCGGGGGACTGCCATGCCGCGATTCCGCTCCGCCCTCGCCTCCCTGGCCGTCCTGTCGCTCGGGATCGCGGCGGCCCCGGCCTCCGCCCCGGCTCGGCAGTGCCCGGCGGCCGTGCGCGGCGTCACCGTCGATCCCCGGCTGACCAGCCTGTTCACCGTCCACGGCAACGACAACGCCCGGGTGGACGACTGGACGGGGGGCGACGGCACGTACTCGCTCGGGCTGCCGGGCGGGCGGGAGCTGTGGATCTTCTCCGACACCTTCCTCGGGCGGGTGAACGCCGACGGCACCCGGCCCCAGGCCACGGTCATGCTGAACAACTCCTTCGCCGTCGAGCGGGCGGGCCGGCTGGCCACCGTCCACGGCGGCACCGCGAAGCGGCCGGCCGCGCTGATGCCGCCGCGCGGGCGCGACCACTGGTTCTGGGCCGGGGACGCGACGCTGGCCGGCGGGATCGTGGAGGTCACCTATCAGGAGTACGCGCGCCGCACGCACGACCTGGACTGGCGCTGGCGCCGGAACGTGCTGGCCAGGTTCGCGCCGGGACGGCTGGCGCGGCCGATCGGCGTGCACGGCCTGCCCTCGGGGCGCGGCGTCGCCTGGGGCTCCGGGATCCTGGAGGACGGCGGCCATACCTACGTGTACGGGGTGGAGGACCTGGGCTCGTCCAAGTACATGCATCTCGCCCGGGTCGGGGGCGGGAGCCTGCTGGGCCGCTGGGAGTTCCGCACGGCCGGCGGTTCCTGGTCGGCGGACGAGGCGGACTCCGCGCGGCTGATGAGCGGCGTGGCGAACGAGTACAGCGTCACCCGGGTCGGATCCGGATATGTCCTGATCACGCATGACACGTCCGAGCCGCTGAGCGCGAACATCGTGGCGTACTCGTCGTGCTCCCCGGCCGGCCCGTTCACCGGCAGGCAGCACGTCTACACCACCCCGGAGACCCGCGGGAACGTGTTCACCTACAACGCCCACGCGCATCCCGGGGTCCCCGGCCCCGGCCTGGTCGTGTCGTACAACGTCAACAGCCTCGCGCACACCGACCACTATCACGACGTGTCCCTATACCGGCCCCGATTCCTGAACGTACGGCTCGCGGCGCTTCCCGAGTAGCCCACAAGTTCCTCTGCCCGCCCACCAAAGCTGGCAAGAGTTGCGTCAACGCGACGAACTCGCGGCAAGCCCGGCTGATACGAAGTTGGGCGGCGGGCCGGGGCACGCGACCCCTCGCCGGGCGCGGAGCCCTTCGGCGGTCCTCACCGACTCGGATCCGATCCGGTACGCCATGTCACGAAGTCGAACGACTCACCCATCTAGGAGAGACCTGTGAGGCTATCCAGAAAGGCCGCCGGCTTCGTCGCCGCGGCCACGCTGTTCACCGTGGTCGTCCCCGCCGCCGCAGCGGTGGCGAGCCCCCGCTCGACGTGCTACGGCGGACGCGTCTGCCTGTACGCAGGCTTCGACTACAACCGCGGCCAGATCGACCACTGGCGCGACTTCATCAAGGACGACTCCGACCTGTCCGACAACAACTGGCTGAACTGGGACTTCAGCAACAGCTGGCACAGCATGGACAACGAGACCAGCTCTGTCAGGAACCGGGTCGGCTGCAGCGTCACCCTCTGGCAGCACGCCGAGTTCACCGGCGCCCACAGCACGTTCACGCACAACTCGAACGACGGCTTCCTGGCGAACAACGCCATCGGCAACAACCGCACCAGCGCGATCGACATCTGGTGCCGCTGAGCATTGACGGGAGTGCCGGTTTCCGGGCTTGGCCGCCGGAAACCGGCCGTCGCGGACTCCTGGCGGGCATGCTGCTGCTGCCCGCCGTGCTGGTGTCCGCGGCCTGCGCGACGACCCGCGAGCCCGTGCCGGCGGCGCCCGCGAAGGGCGTCAGCTCGGTGAAGGAGCTGGTGCTGCCGTTCGACGCCTACAAGACCACTCCCGAGCAGCGGGCCATCCTGGGCAACGCCCACAACCACCTCGTCGTACGGTGCATGCGCAAGCAGGGCATCACCATCGCCCCGCCCGCGGAGGACCCCGACACCCTGGCCGCGATCGATCCGGGCAACTCGCGCCGCTACGGCGTCGCCGACACCGAGGCCGCCAGGCGCCACGGCTACCACCTGGCCCGCCCGCCCTCGCCCGACACGACCGGGGCCTGGACCGGCAAGCTGTCCAAGACCACCCGCCACCGCCTGTACGGGACCGCCGCCGACCGCGGCTGCCTCGACCGCGCGACGCAGACCCTGGACACGGGAGCGCGCAAGGCGGACTGGGCCTGGCTGTCCCTACAGGACTCGCTCACGCTGGAGCAGGCCGCCAAACACCCGTCGGTGACCGGGGCGGCCCAGCGCTGGCAGGCGTGCATGAGCCAGGCGGGCCACCCCTACCCGGCGCCCGAGGCGGCCATCGCCGACAGCCGCTGGGATCTGGACGAGCCTGCCGTGAGCGAGGACGAAAAGCAGGTGGCGACCGCCGACACGACGTGCAAGTGGTCATCGGGCCTGGTGGCCGCCTGGTTCGCGGCGGACGCGGCGTTGCAGCGGGCCGTCATCCGCGACAACGCCGACCGGTTCGCCGCGTTCCAGGAGAACCTGCGTCACCGCCTGGCTCGCGCCTCAGCCCTGCTGGCCGAGGACGAAGGCCGCCAGGTCGGCTGACTGCCGCACCCGGCTGGGCTCGTGCACGTACATCATGTGGCCCGCCTCGTAGTACTTGAACTCCACGTTGCCCTCCAGCTCCGGGGGCACGGGCAGGTGGGCGAGGGCGTGCTCGGCGGCGTAGTACGGCGTCGCGCCGTCGTGGTATCCGCAGGCCACGTGGACCCGCAGGTGCCGGTTGGCCCGCATGGCCGCGCCCAGCCGGCCGACCACGGAGACGTGCGCGCCCTCGAACTCCTTGAACGACCACGGCCACACGCGCGAGGTGAGCACCTCGTACGGCAGGTCGTTGGCATAGCCCAGCTCCGTGCGCAGGTAGTGGTTGAGCGCGGAGCTGTAGGGCCCCATGATCGCGTCCATACTGGGGTCGGCCGTGAAGTGCTCGCGCCCGGCGTCCGGGTCCCACCCGGTGAACCGGCCGTCGAGACGCCCCACGACCTGCTTGCGCGAGCGCAGCAGCTCGGTGAAGAACCGGATGTGCTCGATCCGCAGGTCCACGCGGTCGACGTACTCCTCGCTCAGCCCGCTCAGCGCCGCGATCCTGGCCACCGCGGCGGCTCGCTCCTCGGGGGTGAGGCGGTTGCCGCGGGCCAGCGCCCAGAGGTAGTCGCGCTCGGCGTACCCCTCGGCCTCGCGCAGCACGTCGGCCAGCGGCCGGTCACCGTGCAGCCCGTGATAGTGCGCGATAGCCGCATATGTCGGCAGATAGAGGGCGTAGGCCAGGTCGTTGCCCTCGTTGAACTCCCCGGTGATGTAGTCGAGCACCGAGGAGATCAGCATCACGCCGTTGGGGTACAGGCCGTAACGCGACTGCAGGTGATCGGCCAGCGCGGCCGCCCTGACCGTGCCGTACGACTCCCCGGCCAGGAACTTCGGCGACATCCACCGCCCGTTCCTGGTCGTCCACAGCCGGATGATCTCGCCGACGGACTCCACGTCGCCGGTGAAACCGTGGTACGGCTCCGCCTTCTCCCCCTCGGCCGCCCGCGAGTAACCGGTCGAGACCGGGTCGATGAAGACCAGGTCGCTCACGGCCAGCAGGCTCTCCTCGTTGTCGACGAGCCCGTACGGAGGCGGCAGCAGCGAGCCGGCGTCCCCCATCACCACCCGGCGCGGCCCCAGCACGCCCAGGTGCAGCCAGACGCTCGACGAGCCGGGCCCCCCGTTAAACGCGAACGTGACCGGCCTGCTCAGCGGCTCGGCCCCGTCGAGCGTGTAGGAGGTGACGAACATCTCGGCCTTGGGGCGCAGGCCGTCGAACTTCCCGTCGGTGAAGACCTCCTCGCGCAGCACCATGGTGCCGGTGGTGGCGGTGTACCGCTGACCCGAGGGCAGGGTGTGCGACGTGGTGATCAGGTTGTCGGCGGGCGGCGCGGGCTGTGTTGCTTCAGACATATCGCCCAATTATGGAGGTAGCTGGTCTGATTACGGCGAGGTCACCGGCTGAGCAGGTCGGTCATGATGCCGATCTGGGCCTTGCGCGAAGCCTGGACCTGCGCCGCCCACTCCTGAACCGTGGGGTTGGCCCCGCCCGAGATCTCGCCGGCGGCCATCCGGACCGCGCCGTCCTGGTGCTCGATGAGCAGGCTGAGCAGGTCGTACTCGAACTTCTTCGACTTCCTGAGGGCCTGGACGCGCTTGACGTCGGTCTCCGGCATGCCGCCGTGGTGGTCGTGCGCGCCCGTGGCGGCGGTGAGCGGTTGCTCCCAGGAGTGCAGCCAGCGCAGCATCATCTCGACCTCGTCCTGCTGGGTGCTCTCGATGGCCGCGGTCAGCGTCTTGAGCTGCGGTGTGGTGGCGCGGGCGGTGCCGACCTTGGCGATCTCGATGCCCTGCCGGTGATGTTGCACCATCATCTGCACGAACATCACGTCCTCGGCGTTGACCGGGGCCTGCCGGGTCTCGACCGGGCCGCAGGCGGCGATCAGCAGGAGGACGAGGACCGCGGACAACCGCCTACCGAGCACCGCAACTCCCTAAATGAATAGGAAACCTTCCTAAGAGTTGACGATTTCCCGCCGGAACGCAAGGGCTCCGGTCGCCGGAAGCCGTCACCGCAGGTGGGACGCGCTCCAGCAGTCCATCGCCGCAGGCCGCCCGCACGCCTCCAGCGCGTCGAGCACCTTGCCCAGCTCGACCGTCCTGGCGTTGCCGGGGTCGTTGGACTCCTGGTGGGGATCGGTGACCGTGTTGTAGTACTCCGGCCTCGGATCGCCCTCGTACTCGACGTAGAGCTCCCCAGCCGTGCGCACGGCGGCGTAGGTGGGCGGCTGGGAGTTGCCCGCCGTGAGGCCGTCGTGGTCGGGGTCGGGCTCGCCGGACGCGTCCGGGTCGGGCTTGACGTGCTCGATCAGCGCCGCCTCCCGCCAGTCCGCGACCTGGCGGCCCTCGATGAGCGGCAGCAGGCTGCGGCCGTCGCGGCTGTCACGGGCCGCCGGGTCGGCCCCGGCGAGGTCGAGGAAGGTCGCGAACAGGTCCACGTTCTGCGCGAGGGCGTTGGTCACGAGGTCGCCGGGCCGCCCCGCCGCCGGGCGCTTGACCAGCAGCGGCACCCGTACGTCGTGGTCGTAGGCGGTGGACTTGCCCCGGACCAGCCGGTGCTGTCCGAGGTGGAAGCCGTTGTCGCTGGTGAACACCACGTACGTGTTCCGCTTCTCCGCCTCCGTCAGCGCGCCCAGGACCCGCCCGACCATGTCGTCCACCGACTGCACCATGCGAATCCGGTCACGGAAGTCCGCGCGCAGCGCCTGGATCGTGCCGGCCCCGAGCGGCTCGCGGTGTACCCAGGAGGGTTTGTCGGAGGTGTCCTCGTTGAACCCGGGCAGGCTGGTCGTCACGTCGATGCCGGCGCAGTCGGGCCCGCCGCAGTCCCCGTGCGGGAACTCCCCGGCGGGGAACCGGTTCTTCGGCCGGTCACGCCGCGCGGGCGGGAAGCGGGGCTCCTTGTCGCCGGGCTGCACGTTCACCCTGGAATGCGGCGAGAAGGGAGAAACCTGGAGGAAGAACGGCTCGCCCGGGGCGTGCTGACGCGACCGCGCGAGGAAGTTGACCGCCCGCTGTCCCAGCTCGTCCACCAGATAGGTGCCGTCGGAGGGATTGACCGGCCGCCTGCCGCCCGATTCCTCCCTGATGTAGCGCGTGAGGTGGTAGTTGAACTCGCTGTATCCCCCGCCCTCGGACACATGCCATTCGTCCCATCCGGGCGGCACCCGGTAACCGGGACCGGCGGGATACTCGTTGAGGTACTTGCCGAGGTAACCGGTCCGATATCCGGCCTGGTGCAGCGCGACGGCGTACGTCCTGCCCTCGTGCCGCTCGAACGCCCGGTAACCGCCGTGATCGCTGCCCTGGTTGGTCCGTACGCCGGTGTTGTGCGGGTACTTGCCGGTCAACATGGTGGCCCTGGACGGGCAGCAGAGCGAGTCGGCCACGTAATAGTCGTTGAACGTGGTGCCGTCGTGCGCCAGGCCCCTGACCGTGTCCATGTACGGCAGCAGATCGGCTGACATGTCATCGACGAGGAAGAAAATGATGTTGGGCCGCCTGGGTTCGGCGGCGCCTCCGGCTCTCCGCTGGGCCGCCACGACCAAGGCAAGTCCGACTGCCAAGGCGACCGCTGCCGCCACGCTTCTCCTGATATTTCCGGTCGCCAAATGACTGCCCCATTTACTGGAATGTCAAAGTTTTGATGCACGGTAATATCCGACAAACCACCTCATCAACCCGTATGCCCGGAGAGCGGCGGGCCACGCCGGGGCGCGCGGCTTTCCGGCCCCGGCCGACCCGAGGTGGCGCGACAACGAGAACGGCCCCGCCCTGCTTCGGGACGGAGCCGTTCACCCGCTCGCGCTATGCGCCGTTACCGATCACCGGCTGTCGTCGTCACCCCGCGATCCGGGCAGGCAGCGCCGCGACGAACCAGTCCAACACCGGCGCCAGGCTCTCCGGGGCCGGCCAACCATTGATCACCGCGAGCAGCCGCAGGTACCGCTCCCTCCGGGGATCGTTCGCGGTCTCCAGCACGGTCAACAGCCGGCGCCGGAGCTCGGCGTCGTCGGGACGGCCGCAGGCGCGCGCGTACTGGGCCGTGACCGCCGCGACCACCCCATCAGCCTGGGGCGAGGCCGGATCGATGCCGGCCGCCAGGGCGGGGCGGACCTGCTCGCGGACCATCGCGACGGCGTCGCGGCGCACGACCGTGGTGTCGCCCCGGGCACGCTCGGCCGCATGGTGCCCGACCATGCGCCGCATGCTGTCGCGGAAGTCCGGGTCGCGGGACAACTCGGCCAACTCCACCCACGCCTCGACCTGGTCGGGTTCGGGATCGTCGGGCAGTTCGGGCGTCATGGAACTCCTGACCCCGGCGAGGTCGGGGCCGGGACCGAGACCGAGCTCAGAGTCGTCGAAGACCTGGTCGAGGAAGTCGCCGATCAGCCGCCGGCGTTCGTCCTCGGAGAGTCTGGCCAGTTCGTGCATGAGATCCATCTCCTCAGGGCTGGACCCGCGCCTGGCCACCGCCGTCAGCACCGCCCGCCGCAGGCGCAGGATCCGGATCTGCACCGCCAGCACCTCGGCATGCGCCGCGGCGACCTCGGGCAGCGAGATCTCCCGGTCCACGACCTTCCTGATCGTGGGCAGGTCCACTCCCAGGTCGCGCAGAGTCCGTACGAGGTCCAGGCGTGCGACGGCGTCGATGTCGTAGAGGCGGTAGCCGGCCGGGCTGCGGTCGGCCGGCGGCACGATCCCGCGATCGGAGTAGAACCGAATGGCCGTGACCGGCAGTCCGGTCCGCCGGGCCAGCTCACCGATCGAGTAGAGCGCGTCGCCGTCCATGCCCTCCACCCTCGCGTCTCGACCTACTGGAGACTCAAGCCGGCCGGACCACCGGAAGGATCGGCCCGCCGCAACGTAAGCGACTGGAACCGGTCATCGTCGGCCCCCACGACGTGAAAGTCCACGATCTCGAAGGCCGCCCGCGCGTACTCCTGAAGCTGCTCATCACTACGGAAGGAGAAGAACCGGGGAGGATGGTGATCGTCCTCATCGAAGGTGCCCTCCCTCGGCCGGCCGGCCCCGCCGTACACGCCGAGGAAGAAGAGCCCACCGGGCCGCATCAGCGTACGGACCGCCTCCAGCACCGCCGGAAGGTCGCTGTTGGGCACGTGCAGCAAGCAGTTGAGCGCATAGACCGCGTCGAACGAGCCAGGCGGGAAATCGAGCCCCAGGAAATCCATGGCGTGGGCGTCGAGGCCCTTCTCCCGGCAGAGAGCCACCATGGCAGGCGACAGATCGACGGCCACGACGTCCAGTCCGTTGTCCCGAAAGTAGACGCTGTCGTGCCCCGTCCCGGCACCGATCTCCAGCAGCCGCCCGCACCCGTGCCCCTTCAACCGGCCCAGGAACGCCTCCCGCTCCGCCAGCTTCCACGGCGCCTTGCCCCTGCCGTCACGCCGCCTGGCCCCGCCGTCGTAGGCCGTCCGCAGAGACCCGATCACCTCGCCATAGCGCACGCTCATCCCCTCATGATGCCCGGCGAACAAGCAGGTTGGTCACGAGAGAATCCCGAACGGGATGAACGATGATCTTCCAGTCCTTGCGGCTACATACTGATGCCCGCCCCGATCTCCCCTCCCGAAGGTCTCCACGTGATACATCCCCCTCATGGACGGTTACGCCCGGTCGGTGGCGTCGCGCTCCTGGCCATCGCGGGCGTGGTGTGCGATTCCCTGGTGGGGGTCGCCACAGCCGGAATCGACCTCTGGTACGCGTCGCTCGTGGATCGAATGATCGCTGACACCGACTCCGTCTCCGGAGTGGCCATACGCACGGGGGAGTTGCTCGTCCTGGGGTCCGAGGTCGCGCGCGTCTTCACCTTCTTCGTGGCCGCGGCCGGGTTCCTGGCCTGGCTGTTCCGCGTCAGGACCAACGCCGTGAGCCTCTCGCTGAACGGTCACCGGCACGGCAGGTTCTGGCTGGTCGCAGGATGGATGTTCCCGATCGGCTGGTTCTGGGTTCCCCGGCAGATCGTGGACGACATCTGGCGTGCCTCCACACCCCCCGGCTCCGCCAAGGGACTGATCAACGCGTGGTGGGCGACTTGGCTGATCGCCTGGGTGACGGCGAGGACGACCTGGGGCCTGCTCAACCTGTTCCCCTTCGACCTGGAGGGCATCGCGTTCGCCCTGCGCCTGGAGGTGGTCGGCATCGGACTGATGCTGATCGCGGCCGTACTGGCGATCGCCGTCATCCGCAAAATCACCAACGCCCAGGAGGTCCTCCGCTCAACGCCTCCACCCGACCCCACACCAAGCAGGCCGCCCTTCTTGCCCGGCGTACCCGAGTCGGGCGCGGCCTTATAGGGCACCTTCACAGAGCACCTTCCGAGAAACGAATCCGAAAAGCCCACTCCGACGGATGTAGCGTCCAACCACGACATTGATCACGAAGGGTGCCTGTCGTTGAAACTGCGAGACACACGCTTGGACATGTCTCATCGCGAGAGTGTCAGCAGATACAGCGATACCGCGACCGCATTGGCATGGCTTCGGAGCATGGCGTGAACTCGCAGCCAACATCGTGACGACCAACTCGGTCCTGGCCGGACACAGCGCGGCCTTCCCGATGCTGTATCAGCGGCGAGTGCTACCAGGAGTGCCCAACCCACCAATGAGCACACCAACGTCGAGGATCACCGGCGGTACGGAATCGTCTCCACGCCCTTGCCCGCGCCTCGGCCGGCATCGCGCTGTTTCAGGAGTTCATCCCTCAAAGACATCTACCTTTAACGCGGGAGTCGAGTTCAGCCCAGCACCGCTATTGCAAGCATACTGTCGCCCGATCAAGCAGACCGAGCAGACTCGGGGCTTCTACAAACGCAGGCAGCAACGGCGCTTTGTGATCGCCTTATTCGCAGGTATTGAACACTTGGGGGATCCGTTCCGTGAGTAGCTGGTGTTACAGCCTCATACCGGCAAGCCGGGGACAGCCGCTGCCAAGCTGTTCCGGTAGCTCGGTCGAAGCGCCGATCATCCGTTTCTGATCACGGCAGCGAGGAACCGCGGGGCCAGCATGGCCTTGGAGAAAGGAAAGCCCGTAATCCTTTTGGCCAACGCGAAGCTTCGCGGGAACGTGGCGTCGATCCCGGGTCCTTCCCAGTCGTGGTCGGGATCCAGCCCCACCTCCCGCATCTCCTCCACCAACCGGTCGGGATCAATGCCTGTACGTGCATGAGGGCGCAGTTGGTCGAACCAGGTGATCTGTTCGCCATCCACCGCGTAGATGAAGTAGTCGCTGGCATGGAGGTTACGGTGGACCACCACGACCTCGCTCTCCCGCGAAAGGCTACGCATCAGACGATTGTCAAGGCCGATCGATCCCGCCCAAAGCTGGATGAGCACCGTCCAGCCGGCAGTCTCAATCGCCCCAACGTAAGTGCTGCGCATATTGTCGGAATCGACGCACCACATCGTGCGTTCTTGGAATCCTTCAAATGTCACCTCCTCAATGTCGGTGACCCCCGCCTCGAGCCGGGCCAACGCCTCAGGAGGGGTGAGGGACCGGGCGAAGGAAACGCACGAGACGTCGTAGAACGGGCCGAACTCGCCGAGCCAGGCGAACTCCTCGAATGCGTCTGCCACCTCAGCCTTCCCCGTGATCGGTCTTGCTTCATCATTGCATCGAATGATCGTCTCATCAGCGCCCTGACCACAGTGAACATCCTGCGCACGGTTCTGCCTGCGTTCGATGGTGCGGCGGGGTGGCCGGGCGGGACCGGCCCGAAGAGGCCGCACGCCCGGACCGCCCGGCCGCCCATCGGGCGGCGGCTTGAAACCGTAGAGGAACTCATCCGCGAGCGTGAGGGCTTAAACGATCTTATTGTGGTCCAGATTGGAAGCCCTCGCAGCAGGTGTCCGTCCCGGCCTTGACCAGGGGCATGGCGGTGACATCATCGCGAGCGGCGGGTTTGCCCAGTGACACTCTGATCAAGGTTGGCGAGATGACGGAGTACCCAAGGTTCGGCGTGCTGTTGGCGCGGTTATCCGATCATCGAGGCGTGAGTCTCGGTGATCTGTCCGGTATGGCGGAGGTTCCCGAAGCGGAGTTTCGGGCGGTGCTTGACGGCGCGGAGCCTGGTCCGTCGATGCTCCTGCGAGTGGCGCCAGCGCTGGGCTGGCGCGACGTAGATGCCTTCGTGCTCGCAGGAATGCCAGTGCCGGATGAGCTCATGCCTTTGGACGCCCAGGCCGGGAGTTGGGCTGCCTCACTGGTGAACCAGGCCAGGTGCCTCGGGCCAGAACTCGTCGACCACGTGCGGCGGTTGGTCCGGTCATTACCGCAGCATCCACGCGCCTGCCCGTTCCCCCCGCCAAAGCCATGGGAGCTGTACGAACCGAGTTACGGCGCGGCACTCGTCCGGATGCTAACCAACCGAAACCTGAACTGGACGGCCGCGGCCAAGGCTCTCTATTGCCTTACCGGCCTCGCCCTGTCCCCCGCCACAATCGGGCAGATCGGCCGCGGCCGCAAGGAGCTGAGCCCCGATCTGCTTGCCCGACTCGCAACCGTGCTGGGCATCCCCGCCGCCGACCTGGCCGCCGTGACCGGCATCCGCCTTCCCACAAAGATGCCGCCGGCACACCCGGCGGCGGCCGAGTTGACCACGTTGCTCTGGGATGTCCGGCGCCTGACCGCCGAGCAGGTGCGGCAGGTCCTCAACGAGACCGAGTCCCTCCGGGGAGAGTGACCGGGGTCCGTGATGCCCGCGCTGGCCACGACCGGACTGGCAGTGATCGGATTGCGGGAGACGGCCCATCACACCGCATGCCTGCGGCAACAGGATCGAAAGTCAGAATCAGCACCAGGTGGAGGCCGCGTCCGCTCTGGTCGTCGTCTTCGGCCTGGCACAGGGAAGGCCTGCGTCGGCGACTCCTGGAAGGGCACTGACGACACCGGGTTCACGACAGCTCGGGGCGGCCCGATCTCCCCCACGACCGTCACCGGCCTGCCGCGCACGCTCATCGAGGCCCACAACAAAACCGCCTCCGACCCACTACCGGTTAACCGTCTGCACGACCTACGCCACGTCCACGCGACCCTGCTGCTCCCGGCCGACGCCCCCGTACACGTCGTCCGGCCCGTCTCGGCCACGCCGACCCCGCGATCACCCTGCGCGTCTACGCCCGCGTGATCCGTCCCGCTGAGACAGCCGCCACAGAAGTCTTCGCGACGATCATCACCTCGGCAGGTGATGACTGACACGATTTCTGCGGCACACCGATCTACTAACGAGATTCGGGAGGTGACGTGGGAGCGGGAATGTGGACAGAGATGCTCAAGGCGGTACCCAATCTGGTCGTAGCGCTGATCACCCTGTCGCTCGGATGGCTGGTGGGTCTTCGGTTGACAGCACGATGGGACGAACGTAAGAAGCGCCGCGAGCTGGATCTCCTGGCTCTCGGCGCGTTCTACGAGGCATACGGGCAGTTCTGTGCGATCTGGAAGTCCTGGGATGGCGCTCCCGACAGCCTCAGACAGGAGGATCCTTTCCAGACCGAGATGCTGAGGCGAGCGGCCGAAGCAGAGGGCAAGGTGGAATCGCTACTTGTACGGCTGGCCTCCGAACGCTCCCTGTCGCATCAGGAATGCACCCTCCTCAGCTGCTTTCGGCAGGCTTTTCAGAGCCTACGCAAGTCGATCCGGCGTAAGGTGCCTCTACAGTCCCGGATCTACGCGGCAGGCACCCTGGAGATAGTGGCGCACCAGTGGACCAGCTCTGAAGCTCGGCCCTATCTTGCATTCAAGGCTTTGGCCGGATTCACATCAGACCTGATGTCCAAGAGCAGCCGATCAAGCAGTGCACCAAAGTCCTCCTTCATCTCGCTGCAGCAGATCACAAGCAACGCCCAGGAGAGGACATGGGTGGACGAGACATTCCAGTCGCTCAACCTTGGACGCCGCGATTAGCCACCAAGCGAGCGGCCGTCAGCAGGAGTGTTAGCAAAAGACCCCCCGCGATCATCGCGAGGGGCCTTTGAGCTGGGAGCCGCCTTGGGGATTCGAACCCCAGACCCCTTCATTACGAGAGCGCCTGCCGAGAGTTCGTAGAGGTTCACCTAAGTCCGTCTAGGCAGCTCAGCGGGTCATTGCGGACTTCCAAGGACGCACGCGATACACCCCGTACTGCAACAAGGACTGCAACTAGGCGTCCGGCCGAGACGGGGCCCGGCCGGTCCGCGTCGCCCACGCGAGGATCTCGTCACTCCACCAGTAGTCCATGCCCGCAACCTTGCCTGCGGCGGGCGGAAAGGGCTCGACCTGCTTGGCGCCGGCCGCCCGCTTGCGCCAGGCGTTCACTGTGTTGGTGCTCACGCCGAGCAGGGCGGCTATGTCGCTCACTGCGACAGGAACGCGCTCAACAGGATCACTCATGCGTGCAGTGTAAACGCACTCGGTGCGCACTGACTATAGGCGCACCCTTTACAGGTGCACCCAATGAGAGTACAGTCGAGCCGTACCACCAAAGCGAACGGGCCAGACGCTGACACGTCTGACCCGCTCTTGATCTCGACCTGCTGACACAGGAGGAGACCCACATGGATCTTTCCATGTCCACCCCGGGCAACGCGAGCGCTGCCTGCACGTCCGTCGACTTCGACCCCGAGCAGCTCACCGACGCGCAGCTTGCCGGCCACGCCTGCGTCGCCTGCGGCAGCGAGACCAACCACCTGACGCCGGTGAACCTGTACATCCACGTCGGCGGTGAGAGCCAGCTCTACGCCTGCTCGGGAAGCGAGCCCGCCACCACCGACGCGAACGACCCGGCCGTGGCCGCCCACATCCAGAAGGAGGCCGACAAGGCCGCGGAGGCGGCGGCGGCGAAGGTCAGGTACAGGCACGCGGCCACGATGGATGCCGTCCGCAAGGACCTGCGGGAGCGCCCCACCGCCTACTGGCTGACCTCGCACCCGTGCGACCAGTGGTGCACCAACGGCAACATCCACCGCTCCGGCGACGACCCGGACGACCGCGTCCACGAGTCCGACTTCCACAGCGTCACGTTCGACACGATGGACCCGTCCACCTCCTACGCCGAGTACCAGCCGCCCGAGATGAGGTTCCTCCTCCAGCGCGGATACCGGGAGTCCGAGCCGCGCCTGTACATGGAGATGGAAGACGAGCCGGTCGCGTGGGCCACCCTCCGCGAGGCTGAGCTTCTGGCGTTCCGCATCCTCGACCTGGTCCGGCAGGCGCGCGGGCAGGAGCCGCCCCGGACGCAGCTCTTCGACTCGGAGGGGCGCTGCGCTGACCGCGAGTGCGTCACCTGCCACGCCGAGCAGTCGCAGGCGTCGGCGTGAACATCACGCTCCCGGTAGAGGTGCTCGTCCGCGCCACCGATGAGGCGGCGCGGGCGTACCTCACGCTGTCCGCGCTGCTTGCTGAGGCTGGTCACATCGGCCGGCCCACCGTGCCCGCCACGGCTGACGTGGTGGACCTGACCGCCTACAGGATCGGCCGCGGGGGTGCCGCATGAGCTGTCGTTACCCCTGGTGCGTCCGTGAGCGCACCGACATCGAGCCTGACAGCACCACGCACATTTCCGAGCCGGTCGAGATCGGCGACCTGAAGGTGTACACCGTCGTCTTCGGCGACGGCCCTGACGTGGTCGGCCTGGCGGAGCTGCGGTACACCAACCCGAACCTGTCCATCGACCTGACGTCCACGAGCGCCGACACGATGGCGCGGATTCTCGATCGCATCGAGGGCGAGCACGCCGCCCGGGTGGCTGCCGCCCTGCACACTGCGGCCGACACGCTCGACCAGGCGCAAGGGGAGGACGCATGATCCGCTGGTCCACGACGATCGTCGTCGTCATCCTCGCCGCGGTGGCGGCGGTCGTGAGCTACCGCCACGCTCTCGAGGTCGTCGCCGCTCACGGCGAGTCGGGCCTGACCGCCTACCTGGTGCCGCTCACCATCGACGGGTTGGTGTTCGCGTCGTCGATGGTGCTGCTCGACGCTGCCCGCCGCGGCGCTCGCAGGCCGAAGCTCGCCTACTTCACGCTGGCGCTTGGCATCGCGGCCACGTTGGCGGCGAACGTCTTGCACGGTATCGCTCACGGGCCGATCGGCGCTGTCGTGGCCGCGTGGCCCGCCGCGGCGCTGGTCTTGTCCTATGAGTTGCTCATGGGGCTGATCCGGAGGTCGGCCGTTAGTGACGATGTTAAGCCTGACATTGTTACTAACGATCTTGGAGCCGTTGATGTTATGAACGGCTCCAAGATCGAGGTACAAGAGTCCGTTGTACCTGTGCAGGTAGAACCGGTGCGCGATGTTAAGCCTGACATCCCGCACCACCTCGACGAGCCGCCCGTGGTCGAGGTCGAGGTACAGCCCGATCTTGTACCTGAGCCCGATGCGGACGCGCCTTACCGGCCGGTCGCGGTGGCTACCTTCCTCGCCGAAGTGGCGCAGGGCGAGCCGCCTACCGTCCGCACGATCAAGGACAAGTTGAACGTCGGCACCGACCGTGCCCGACGTCTGCAGGCGTACCTCGGTGGCCTGGTGGAGACATCAGGGCTCGCCAACAGCAACTAGTCCCCCATTGACCCCGGCCCGGGTGCTGCCCTCCAAGACACGTACCCGGGCCGGTCCCTCACAACGGAGGTGCCTCACATCATGACCGAAGTTCACGACCGACGCGCGCTGCTGCTGGTGGCGCGCGTCCTGGTGTTCCGCGCCGCGGTCGGCCTGGTGCTCGTGCTCGCCATCCTCGGTCACGTCCTGGTGCTGCTGCTCGGCGCCCTGGACGCGCTCGTGACCGCGTGGCTTGGCCTGCCGCGGCTGTCGCGGTTCTCTCGCCAGTTCGTCGAGGTCGTCCGCGAGACGTGGCGGGAGGAGCGATGAGCGAGCGTCCCGGCCGGAACCGCATCCCTGAACTCTCGGCGATCCCGTGGGAAGGCCCAAGGGCGATCACGCAGTACGCGCGTGTCGGGCGGGATCTGTGCCGCGACCTCACCCAGGAGTTCGAGATCGGCGCTGACGAGCTGTACGCGGTGCTGATCCGCAGCTTCAAGGGTCACCCGGTGCTGTCCCTGTTGGGCGCCCCCGACGTCCGCCTGAGGGCGCGGCGCGTGGTGAAGCGACTCAAGCGGGCGGCGGAGCTGCAGAAGGGCGCCGGTACGGAGCTGGTGAAGTTCCACGCCCAGTTCCGCAAGGAGTTCGTCGACGTGCTCCCGAAGGCCAACCCCGAGAAGCGCAAGAGCACGTTCGACTGGAAGGACGATGACTGATGGCGCGTGGCAAGGAGCTCGTGCCCGTGCAAGAGGAGTCCTCCCTGGCCAAGGTCACGGCCCGGGAGGTTTCCCGCCTGCTGACCCTGGTCACGCCGTGGATCGCGGGCGTGTTCACGTTCGGACTGGCGTCCGCGCTGCATTTCATCCTGTACAGCCCTGACACGATCGGCGGCTGGTCGAGCGTGGTCACGATCTGCGTGGTGATCCTGACCGGCGTCACCTACGGCCAGAGCCACGCCCGCGGCCCGTGGGGCAAGACCCACACGACGCTATCGACGTTCCTGGCAGGCATGTGGACGCTGAGCGTGGTCATCTCCGGTCCCGGGCACCCGATCGTGTGGCGGCTCGGCGTGGTCGGCGGCGTCACCATGGCGTTGTCGTGGAACATCCGCACGGTCATCCGGTTGAAGGGCTGGGATCAGCCTGGCGCTATCGCCGACCCGCTCGCGTTCCTGTTCGGCCAGGGCGCCGAGAAGGCCGGCATGCATGAGGTCGAGGCGAAGACCATCAAGGCCACCGCGCACAAGGTGGAGGGCGAGGTGCAGCTCCAGGAGGGGCGGCACATCGCCGAGGATCTACAGAAGGAGGTCGCCTACGTCGAGTCGGGCATTGGGTTGCCCCCGGGGTCGATCACCGCCAGCGTTGACCCCGACGACGCCAGCAAGGCCAAGGTCGTCATCAGCGACGCCCGGGTGATGAAGAACCCGATCCCGTGGCGTGGCCCGTCCCGGCCTGGCCTGTCGATCGCCGATCCGCTGTGCCCGGGGCTGTGGCAGGACCTCGACGAGATCGAATATGTGATCGTCGGCCACCACCTGCAGATGATGGGCCAGACCGGTTCCGGAAAGAGCATCGGCGGGGCGTGGAACTTCCTCGCGGAGGTCATCACCCGGTACGACGTGGCGGTGTTCGCCGGCGACATCACCAAGGGCGATCAGACGCTCGGCCCGATGCGGGAATCGCTGCACCGGTTCGAGACGACCAAGGCGGGCGTCAAGGCGATGCTCGCCGAGCTGCAGTCCAAGGTGAAGGAGCGGACGAACTACCTGTCCAGCAAGGGGCTGCAGAAGTGGAAGCGCGGATGCGGCCTGACGTACTGGCTGATCTGGCTGGAGGAGTTTCCCGACATCTTCGACTGCCTCACCGACAAGGAGCAGGAAGCGTTCCTGTCGATGGTCAAGGCGATCCGCTCGGCGGGCGGCACGATCGTCATGAGCTTGCAGCGCTCCGACTACACGCAGATGCCGACCTTGGTCCGCGGACAGCTCGCGAAGATGTGCTTCGGCGTGGAGAACTCGGCGGACGCCACGTTCGGCCTGTCGGAGCGGCAGCAGGACGCCGAGTGCCGTCCCGAGCTGTGGACCAACAGCCAGCCCGGCATGGCGTATCTGGACGCGCCCACGCTCGGCGAAGGGAGGTTCGCGATGCCGCTCCGCACGTACGCATGGGGCCTCGACGACCAGGGCGAGGTCGACGACGAGCTGGCCAACGCGGCGATGCGCGCCCACGCCGCCCAGTGGCCGGCCACGGCCAAGCCGGTCGACGCCACCACCGCGGCCCTGTCGAGGCTCACGGGCGGCGGCCAGGCGGCAACGGCCACGGCTGGGGAGCTCGAACAAGACGCAGACGACGACGATGATGAGGAGGTGCGGAACGTGGCCAAGGAGTACTTGGAGACCGACGACCCCGACCCCGAGGTGACAGGCGACATCGACGACGAGATCCCCGACCTCGACGATGGCGAGCCGCCCCTGACGTTCGCGCCTCCGGCGCAGACGATGACCGCTGAGGAGCGCGGAGCGGCCCTCATGAAGCGGCTGCAAGAGCTGTGGGACGACGGGGCGCGGTCGTTCTCCTCCGGCGATCTCAGACCGTTGTGGGAGTCCACCGACATGAGCCGCTCGTGGGTCCAGAAGACGCTCAAGAAGCTGGTCGAGGCGGGCGTACTCGGCGGGTACGACGAAGAGGCTCAGCGCTACCTCATGCCGGACCGGCCGGAAGCGTGACGCGCGCACGGCTGCGCGTGGGCTGCGCGCCGATCGCTTGTTGATCAAGCTGCCACGGGGTGCCACGCCCGGTGCCACGAAGGGGTGCCACGATGCGTGGCACCCCTTCTGACCTGTAACACCCCCCGCGTGGCACACCCCCAGCCCCTACGCGAGGGTGCCACGCTACGACTCCGGCCACTCCTCCGCAGGCTTCACGAACGTCCCGCGACCCTGAACGGTCACGGTCCAACCCTCCTCGCCGAGCGCCTTCATCGCCCGCCGTACGGTGCCGCGAGCGATGCCGTGCTCCTGGATGAGCTGGGTCTCGCTCGGGAGCGGTTGGCGCGGCTCGTACTCGCCGGCCTTGATGCGCTCGCGGATGATCGCCGCGAGTTGCTGCCACAGCGGTGTCGGGTCGAGCTGGTTAACGGTCACGCGTAACACATTAAGGACGGCATGAACAGTCCTTTCGGGCGGTACGAGTTGCATAGGCTGTACGAGCTGTACGGGCTAGACGTACAGTCCGTACATGCCCTCCAAGCAGCCGCTCGACATTCCCGAGTGCACGGTCCGCCTCGACGACAACGGCGTGTATCACCTCACTCACGAGTCCGGCCGTACCGCGTCCGCTGCCACCGAGCGCGGCGCGATGTTGTGCGGCATGGCGCTCCGCATCCTCGCCGAACACGCCGACCCGCCGCCGCCCGGCATGAGGCACCACCACATCTCGTGGCCCGCCCACCTGGACCGCGAGATCCCGTTCACCACAGGCGACCTGCCATGAGCGCCAGCAAACCGTTCCGGGACGTGCTCGCCGAGTACACCGCGGGCAAGCAGTGGGTGGCCCGCTTCGAGCAAGACCAGTCCGACGCGAGCGCATGGTGGCTGGTGGACGGCAGGCAGATAAGCCGCGCGGCCTGGGTCCCGCACGACGAGACGGACGGGTTCATCGCGGTCTGGCTCTTGCACTGGTTGAACGAGGAGACCATGGAGACGCGGTTCCTTAACGCGATCAAGCGGAAGCACATGGACCGCACCGCCCTGGCCCTCAAGGCGTACAAGCTGTACCTGCAGCTACGCAGAGGTTGATCACAGACCCCCTGGTGATCTCTTGCCTCTTTCGCCAGGGAGGAAGTGGCCCCGCCCCCGGGGGTGGTAGCCCGGACGATCGGGCGGGGCCACCGCAAGACGTCCGGCTCCCACACCACACCACGCGCCCGGGAGCCGGACCCGGTGGCCCCGTCCCCCGCCACGGAGGGCAGCACAAAGGGGGCGGGGCCATCTCACGCGCGCGCGTAAGAAGGGGGTCCCGAAAGTCCGGAAACTCTCGCGCGCGTACGCGCGTAGAGCCTCGCAAAACTCTCGAAACGCGGTCAGTTCCACCCGTACACGCGGCCCGTGCGCTTCTTCTTCGGCTGGTCGAGCTTGCCCGACTCGACCACCTCATGCCGTGCCTGGTCGGCCAGGATCGACGCGGCCCACCCGTCCACCTTCCGCTTCGAGCCGCGGGCTTCCTTCCCGAAGCTGATGCCGTACCGGTTCGGCCGGCGGCGGGTGTTCAACGCGTGAGCACGCAACCGCAGCTCCCCCGTGTGCTTGACCAGCCGATCCCGGACAGCCGCGGCCAGGCGCTCATTCGCCAGGGTGGACGCCTGCTGACGCCCGCGCATGTCCCACCCCACCGGAGAATTAGGCGAGGCGGACACCAACAGCTTGTCCCGGAAGTCGACAGACCACATGTCGATGTACGACGTCCAC
Organism: Nonomuraea jiangxiensis; assembly: GCF_900099965.1. Taxonomy (GTDB): domain Bacteria; phylum Actinomycetota; class Actinomycetes; order Streptosporangiales; family Streptosporangiaceae; genus Nonomuraea; species Nonomuraea jiangxiensis. The sequence continues at coordinate 60,469 of NZ_FNDJ01000013.1, forward strand.
TGCTCAACGTCCGCGAAGAACGCCACCACGTTGTAGGCGTCGAACGCCAGCCTGACCATGTCGTTGACCGCCTCGCGGTCCACCTGCCAGCCCTTGTCATGCGGAGGCTCCGGGCACTCCCAGATGCCGAGCGTCTGCAGGAGGCGGTCCGAGACACGCATCGCCACCAGCGCCGTGGCGTCGTCGCTCTTGCCACCGTCGAACCCGAGCGTGATCGTGTCGCCGTTCTGTAGCCGCTCTGGGCTCTCGCAGGCGTCCCACTCGTGCGCGGCGATCAGGGAGTCCTCAGCCACGGCCACCTCATTCAAGTAGTAGCGGCGGGCGTCCGACGGGTGCGTGTTCACGTCGTACACCTCAGCCACGATCCGATCTATGTTGATCCACGGGCTGTCCGCATACAGAGCGGCCAGGCCGGCGCGCAACTGCGTCTCGTCGGCCAGGTCCGCCACAACCGCTTTCGGGTGGAAGCGCAGCAGCCCGCCATCCACGACGCCACCAGAAGCGATCAGATCGGCGTACGCGGACGTCTCCTCCGCCACCGAGCCCTCGCCAGGGCGCCAACAGTTCGTCGTCTCCAACGAGCGGCCACCCGTCTTGCCAAGGTTGCGGCGCAGCGTCGCGGCCAGGCGCACGCCGTGATTGGCCAGCGTCCACAGGTGCGGCTCGTCGAGGATCGCGGCCGTCAACCGCTGCCCCTCCCTCGACGGCGCCGACGCGGTCACCGGCTCCAGCTTGCCCGCCCGGGTACGGACCCGCGTCACCCCCAAGTCGAGCCCCTCGACCTCATCCGCGGCCCTACCGTTGCCGAGCATCGACAACACCAGCGACATCGTGTTGTACGCCTGATCCTGCGACACCGCCGCCAACTGCACATGCGGCGACGGGTGCGGCCTGCCCGTTGCCTCGCCGGTCGAGTCGAACCCGTCGAACACCACCGGACCGGCCAGCTCCACACACGACACCGCGGCGGCCATCGGCGACTTGCCGGCGCCCTTCGGCAACACCACCTGGCCACGGCGGAACAGCCACGCCCCCGCCTGATCGACGGCGTACCACCACAGGATCAACCGCGCCTGAGAGTCCGTCCACACCCACGGCTCGCCAGCGCGATCCCCGTCCGGTTGGGCGAGCATCTCAGCCCCCCAGGCGAGCACGTCATAGCCGACCGAGCGGATGCCGTACGCGTCCGGCTTGCCCACAGGAAGGCCGTCAGCGGACACAGGAGGCACGATCACGCCGACACCCCAGCAGAGCCCCAGCGGGCACGCGCCGCGGCCCTGGCCGACTCAGAGCGCCTCGACGACTTGGGGCGCTCGTCCACCACCTCATCCGGTAGTCCGAGCTTGCCCAGCAGGGCCGCCACCAACGCCCGGTGCTTCGGCAGCTCCGACACCAGCGGAGCGGCCACCGGCTGACCCATCGACCCCTTCACCTCCAACGGCCGGCCCACCCGAGCCGCCTCCAGCTCGTCAACCAGGTCCGCCTCACGGCACGCGTCCAACAGGATGCGGAGCTTATGCGGAGGAAGCGGCCCCAGCGCGGTAACGTCCTCCCACAACTCCGCACCCGAAGGCCCCAGACCAGCGGGAACGGTCGCCTTCTTGGTCATCTGACACCCCTTTCACCGGCCTGAAAAACGCGAGATCGGGCACGCACGGCCAGCCATGCATTGCCGGACCGGGCTCGCGGGCAAATTTCGAAAGGGGTCATACCCCACCATTTCGGACATTGTTCTCATGTGCACAATCACTTCTTGATCAGTCCGGGATGCGGCTCGTCTGGTCGCTTCCTGCTGCGTGTGGTGTAGTAGGCGCGGACTCCTGCTGTGATCTGTGCTTGTGTGCGCAGCTTGTGGTGCTCGTGGCACAGCGCGCGGAGGTTCGACAGGTCGTGGTCGGTGGGGTCGTCGATGTGGTCGACCTCAAGCCGCTCGACGCTGCCGCAGAGTTGCCCGTCCGTGAGCCATCGGCATGAGCCGTCGCGCTTGAGTACGAGCTGCACTCTCGCCGGCCAGTCGACAGGCCGGGGGCTGCTGCGCCGTGAGCCGCTCTCTACGCGGTTGCGCGGGTTGCTCTGTACTCTTCGCGCCACTGTGTCGCCTCTCGCTTGCTGGTGAATGGCGGGCCGACTCCCCAATCTCGGAGAGTCGGCCCGCCTGGCTGCCACGATGCGGACGTGAAAGGAGGAGCAAAGCCGTCCGCATCTGCCGCCGCTCGGTTGCCCACTTCCGAGCCGCTCAGTAGGACCCGATCGTGGACCCGTACGCGCCGTCGAGCTGGTCGCGTAGGAACCTGTTGAACACGTCGGGCACCTCGGGGTCTGCTCTCATGCCTGCGCCTGGTGTGAGGGACTCCACCGGGTAGGGCTCGGCTGGCACGGGTGGTGGGTCAGGCAGCGTGAAGCCCCGGTATTGCCTGGCCTGGTGCCATGCCCGGATGGGGTCGTTCATGCGGCACCCCCCTGTGTTTCCTCTGCGGCGATGAGGTCTATCTCTTGGTCGGTCAGGAGGCTGAGTTCGGGGGCGCGCGAGCGGCCACAGATGATCTGGTCTTGCATGCGTGCCTGCGCGGTGTCGGCGTCGAGGAGGTCGCCGAGCTGCTGGGCGACGGGGCGTACCTGGGGGTTCCGGTCGAGGTAGCTGCGGACGATGCCGCCCCACTTCTGGGCGCCTAGGTCGGTCTTGCACAGGTCCCATGCGCGGGCGAAGATGGCGCGTTCGAGGAGGGTGTCTCCGAGCCGGCGGGCTGCGGCTGCCAGTTGCTCGGCGTCGGCGACGCTGTTGATGGCGTTGGCCCGTTCGGTGCAGGCGCGGAGTTCTTTCGCGGCCTGGATGGGGTCGCCGTCTCCCGGCTGGATGCCGAACATGTGGCGGGAGTACTTGTCGACGGCGGCGGCGTGGCGGCGGCTGCCGTCTTGCCAGAGGGCGGAGATCGCGGCTCTCTCTTGCGCGTCGAGGACGGCCAGCTTGCGGCGGATGCCTTCGGTGCTGTTGCGCTTGTCCTCGCGGATGCGTTTGGCCTTGCCCGCGTTGGTCTGCTTGAGTTTCAGGATCGCTTCGCGGGTCTGCTTGTCGAGCGGCACGTTACGGTCCTCCGTGTTGCGCTGGTGGACGGGTGCGGTACATCTCGGCGTCTCCGCGGGAGATGGTCCACCGGCCGTTGCTTCTGGTGGCGTCGAGCTGGCCGCGGTTGATCGCTTTGCGGATGCCGGACGGGGTGATCCCGATCAGGTCCGCGGCCTGCTGCGTGGTGAGTTCCAACGGTGGCGGTTGTCCCGTGTTGTCCGCTATGGCGGTCCCGTGGGCGGGACTGGCGCCGTGGCGGTTGCGCCAGTCGGCGGCGAGTACGCCCATGTTGACGAGCGTCTGTGTGATCTCGTCGTCGACCAGGGCGGCGTACCGGGCGCGGAGGTGGCGCAGGTCGGCGTACCGGTCGAGCCAGGCGCAGGCGCGGGCGGAGATGACGACGGCCGGCCCGTCGAGCCCGACGACTGCGGAGGTACGGCGTGGAGCGTCGGTCATGCCGCCGCAGGCCCGTCGTCGTCGGGGAGGTCGCTGTCGCAGTAGTAGCCGGTCCGCTGGAAGTTGCGGCCACGGGTGCGGATCCGCCACACGGCGATCTGTTGGCAGGCGCGCTGCCCGTCGATGGTCCTGGCGAGGATGCTGCCGCACCGGTGTACGCCCGGGTAACCGTGGTCGTACGGGGCGAGTGGCCAGCCGTCCGGGTTATGGTCGGTCGTCGTGGTGATCCTCTTGCGCCTCACGAGTTCTCCTGGTTCTGCGAGGAAAGGTAAGTAAGCGATATAAGCCGTGTGACGTGCGGAAACGTTGTCGCATGGGTCGCGAAGTAAGTGCGAGCAAAGGTGTCCGGCCTGGCTTTCCTCGCACTTTGCTCGCGAGGGTCGAACGTGCGTCTGTGCAGGTCAGGCACCTTTGCTCGCCTTCTTTGCTTTACTCGCCAGGCTCGACGAACTTCAGGACCTTGCCAGGGCGCCCCCGGGTCGGGACTTCCGCCTCGGTGAAGCCGGGGAACTCCAGAAGGTCGTTGATCAGGTCGGCTCGCTGAAGCCTGTTGTGGTGGCTGAACAGCTTCGTGACGTCCGTCTTCTTCAGGCCGGCCGCACCTGCGTTCCGGACGGCTGCCATGAGCTTGTCCAGGTCCGGGTTCCCAGTTGCGGTCCCGAGCACGTAGGCCGCGCTGGCATGGGAGTAGTTGACCAGCGCGTATCCGGCGCTGAGGTGCTGCTCATCGACCACAGAGCAGCCATCCATGAGGGCGTACACCATGGCCAGGCGGCGACAGTAGGCGGCGGCCCGCGCGGTGAACTCCGCGAGCGTGCCGTCCTCGCCATCGCTGCTGAGGTCGGGGTAGTACTCGTCAGCCCATAGCTTCTCGGCGGCGGCCGTCATGCCGACCGCTCTGGACGTACGGGCCTTGTCGATGCGCTCCCGGAACGTCTTCGCGTGCGCCGCGACCACATCCGAGCGGGCACCGGTCGGCAGCGCCAGCAGCACATTGCGGTGCGAGTAGATCGGCAGGAAGCGGTTGTAGGTGCCGCCTGCCATCTCCCTGTCGCTGAGCCTGAGACGAAACTCCCGCGGCGGGATGTGGGCCACGATCCCGACGTGGGCGCCGCTCGCCACGAGCTTCTTCTTGGTCATTACGCCGAGGTTCTCGCCATCCCATGCCAGCCTCAGCACGGCGGGCAGGCTGTTGCCCTCCCGCGCGCACCTGGCCATGGTCGAGGCGAACTCCAACTCCATGACGAGCCTGCGCTTGTCCCGGTCTGGGTCATCGGGGTCGTCTTTGACGTCCTCGATCAGTCCTTCGCCGCTGGACAGGCCAGACGTCAGGAGCGGCGCCTGTGCGAACTCGGAGTCGGCGCCAGCGATGATCCGCATGGCCGTGCCCTTGGAGGCGCCCTTGCGACCGGAGTTCGTCTTGCCCACGATCATCGACCAGACGAGTGCAGGGTGTCTGTCGTCGCCGATCTGCACGTACGGGTTGCGGCCCATCATCACGCCGGCGGCGGTCATGAGCGTCGCGAGCACCGACACGGGGTCTGCCTCCGTCGTCGGGTCGAGGTCCCGAACCACCTCGCCGAGGAAGCCGCAGAAGACTGCAGGGTCGGGAGTCGGCCCGGGGCGCTCTGGCCGATCGCCCTCGTACATCGGGTCAACCCGCTTGGCCGCGGCCTGCGCCTCTTCGTCGTCGTAGCCGAGATCCACGAGTTGCGCCTTCTCCGGCTGACCGCCGAGCGCAGCGTCTAACGCGGCACCGAAGGACGAAGCGGCAGGCTTGGACCCACTGCAGAAGGTGTGCCCGGTCGAGGAGCAGTTGGGACAGCGAGTTGTCATCGCCTCCAAGCGCTCCAAGAGCTCATCGTCGGGCAGCTCGGAGAGCTTGCGGTCGTCGGTCACGCCTGGCCCTTCCCGATGGCGCGCACCTTCTCGGCGAGCGCCTTCCATGCCTGCTCAATCTCGTGTTCGGCCATGCCGCGCCCGACGTCGATCCCGTGCTCGAATCCGAGACGGAACCCCTCCTCAAACGACTGGTCTTCGCGGCGCCGCTGGCCCTCGTAATCGCCGAGCAGCTCGAGCATCTTGTCCACGTCGCTCACTTGGCCGCCTTCTTCCTGCGGCGGCGCACGTACGGGACGAGCGTGTACGCAGTGCCGCACCGGCCGCGCCGGTCGAGCATGGCTCCTGCGGGCCAGGTGGCGTTGTGCCGGTGCCACCAGTCGCAGGCGGGGCACTCCTCGACGATGAGGACGGCCTGCTTCTGTCCGGGCTGGGGCGGGAACGCCAGGGCGGGAACGATCGGCAGAGATGTCTGTCCCGTGACGTGACGCGGCTGGCGCTGGCGCGGTACTCTGACGAGGTCTTGGGCGGCCTGCTGGTCGTATCCGACCCCGGTAGGAGTGGCGACTCCTCCGGGGTCGTTCTGCGTCTCGGGGGGCTCTTTCATCAGGCAGCGCTCCCGCCCCGCGCCGCCTCGCGCCGCCGCTCGACGTACTCCTCGATGTCGCGCGTAGCGATGAAGCGCCTGCGCCCGATCGTGATGCTGGGCAGTTCTCCCGACGCGACCAGGCCATGCATCGTCGTCCGCCCAAGTCCCCCGAGCAGGCGCCCAGCGTCCGGCCACCAGGGGATCAGCTTCCGGTCTTCGTCCGACATGTCGCACCCTTCAGCAACGATGACACGCTTAAGCGTTAAGTCCGTCTAGCTTGATGACATGGGTAGCACGTCCGCCACGTGTCGCGCAAGTTCGTCAGAGTTGACGTAGAGGTTCGACGTACTCATTGAGCAACAGGGGAACGTCCCTGTACCTTGGCGGACGTGAGCAATCCTGAGAGGACGTCGGCAGACCCTTGGCGCCTGCCTGAGTACGAGACGAGCGAAGACGAGCTGTGGAGCCGACTCGGCGAGGAATGGCAGGTGGTCAACGGCGTCCATCCCGATGTGCAGGTCTACGTCAGGTGGCAAGTCCGGGACGGAAGCTATCGACTCTCTGGCCTCTGCGTCATTGGAGAGGACGTCACCACGGACGTGATGCGGTCGATCCCTGTGGGGCGACTTGCGAACCTTCCCGGGCTCATCGCTACCGGAATGCCCCGTGAGCAGTTTCTCCGCGAACTAGCACCTCTCGCCAGGCGCAAGGAAGAGGATCCGGACGAGTTCTCCCAGCGCGTGGCCTGGTACTACCGCGCGTTCTCTGCGTTGAGCCCTAGGCCGGCGAAGGACATTGCTGACCATTCGCACGTGCCTGTCGCGACTGTTCGAGGCTGGATCAGAGAGGCACGTCTCCGCGGCAAGCTCCCGCCCGGAAAGAAAGGCAAGGCCGGATGAGCGGACGCAAGCCGAACGGCCGATCTTCCATCTACCTCAGCGAAAGCGACGGCCTGTGGCATGGCTGGGTCACGATGGGCATCAAGGACAACGGCTCTCCTGACCGCCGCCACCGCACGGGGAAGACCGAAACCGAGGTCACGCGGAAGGTTCGCGAGCTGGAAGCGAAGCGGGACGCCGGCAAGACGGACAAGCCCGGCCGCGCGCCCACTGTCGAGCAGTGGATGACCACATACCTCAACGACATCGCCGGCCGAGACCTTGCCCCGACTACGCTTGAGTCCTACTGGAGCGACACGCGCAACTGGATCATCAAGCACCTGGGAAAGCACCGGCTCGACCGGTTGCAGCCCGAACACCTCGACAAGCTGTACACACGCATGTTGACCGAGGGGAAGAAACCGAGCCATGCACTGAAGGTGCACCGCATCCTGTCTCGTGCCCTCGAGATCGCTGTACGGCGAGACAAGATCGGCCGGAACGTCGCCAAGCTGGTTGATCCTCCTGGGGCCGGCGACGAGGAGATTGAGCCCCTGACGCAGAGCGAGGCTCGGCGCATCCTGGCTGTAGCGGAAGGGCGCCGGAACGGTGCGCGCTGGTCTGTCGGGCTCGCGCTTGGATTACGCCAGGGCGAATCTCTGGGCCTGCGCTGGAAGTACGTTGACCTTGATGGCGGGTCGGTTCGGGTCTGGTGGCAGATCTCGCGCCTGACCTGGCGGCACGGGTGCGCCGACGTCAAGGGGTGCACCGAAGGGAAGCACCGCCGCGCATGCTTGAAGAACTGCCCCAAGGCCAAGCGCAAGGCCGGACGTCGTCACATCTGCGTTCCGGCCGCCGCGGAGCGCCTGTGCCCGAAGGATTGCGCGCGGCACGCAAGCACCTGCCCGCAGCGCACCGGGGGCGGCCTGGTGTTCCGTCCACCCAAGGGCAAGTCCAAGCGAACCGTGCCGCTCCCGCCCGAGCTAATCCCGATCTTGAAGACGCACCGGACCAAGCAGAAGGCAGAACGCATGGCGGCGGCGAACGTGTGGGAGGACCACGACCTTGTGTTCTGCCAGCCGAACGGCCGGCCTATCGACCCGCGCGACGATTGGGACGACTGGAAGGAGCTGCTCGGCGAGGCTGGCGTCCGGGACGCGCGTGTGCATGACGGCAGGCACACGGCGGGCACGCTGCTCATTGAGCAGGGCGTCCATGTCCGGACGGTTCAGGAGATCCTCGGACACTCCGACATCCGGTTGACGCAGCGATACACCCACGTGGCTACGCCCATGGCGGCAGATGGCATGCAGCGCATGGGACGTGCCCTGTGGGGGTCTCAACCATGATCGAAGCCGCGTACTGCAACGAGAACTGCAACCGACACGACTCAGGGCGCCCACCCAATCAAGGTGAACGCCCTGGTAGATCCGAGAGCCGCCTTGGGGATTCGAACCCCAGACCCCTTCATTACGAGTGAAGTGCTCTGGCCGACTGAGCTAAGGCGGCGTGCTGTTCAGCTTGCAAGAGTCTACAGGAGCCCAAGGGGTTCTCGCTCCCGCTGATCACCCGACACCCGGACAGATCGTCCCGCCCGACAGCGCCACTCCCGTCCCAAGATCCAGGTCCACCAGGTCACCTGGACGACCTCATGACCCGCCTGCGCCGCCGTCACCCTCATCCCCCGGTTCCTGCTCCGGACCGTACATCTTCTCGTGCTGGATGCGGGGCGAGCACACCGACGCCGACGGGCAGGCACAGCGCCTGCCACCGTCGTCCAGGCGCACCGTCACCGTGTCGGAAGGTACGTTGTGCCCGACGACGGTTCCGTCCCCCTGCGGGGTGCTGACGCGGCTGCCGGCTCTGGGCATTCTGTTGCGGGTCTCGACGTACAGCGGATGCTCGTACTTCAGGCAGCACATCAGCCGCCCGCACGCGCCCGCGATCCGCAGCGGGTTGACCGGAAGGTCCTGGTCCTTGGCCATGCGTACGGACACCGGCTCGAAGTCCTTCAGGAACGTGGCGCAGCACAGGTCGCGCCCGCAGGGCCCGATGCCGCCCTGGAGCCGCGCCTCGTCCCTGGGCCCGATCTGCCGCAGCTCGACCCTGGCTCGCAGGTTGCGGGCCAGGTCGCGTACCAGCGCCCGGAAGTCCACCCGGTGCGGCGCCGAGAAGTAGACGGTGTAGACGTTGTCCTCGTCGAGGTAGTCGATGCCCACGACCTTCATCGGCAGCGTGTGCCGCTTGATCAGCCGCTTGGACACGCTACGGGCTTCGGCCCTGCGGCGTTTGTTGGCCTCGTCACGGTTGAGGTGTTCCTCGCCCGCCAGCCCCGCGCACACCGGCAGCCCGTCGATGTCCTCGCTCGTATATTGCGGTGCCCACACGCACTCCGCCACCTCGGGACCCGAATCGGTCGGTACGAGCACCTTGTCACCCACCTTGGGGCTGAGCCCTCCGGGATCGAGGTAGTAAAGCCTCCCATAACGGGTGAAGCTCACAGCCATGATCATTCCCATGGGCTAGCGCTCGCCTCCTGACGGCCTCGGGGGTTCGTACGGCCTCCGTTGCCACATTACGTGCGTACGCCCGCCGAGAGTGAGGGCCACCGGCGCGGATCTTCACCGGATCATGTGCCGGCCACGCACGCCATGCTGTCCGGCAGGGACAACCCGTAGTTGAATTCCAGCAAGGTCTCCCCGACAAGGCAGGCGTTGTAGACGACCTGTGCCACCCCCGGCTGCCGCTTCATCTTGTTGAAGACCTTGCTCCAATCGGCCCCCTGTTTCATCGTCAACCTGAAGGACTGGGGCATGTCCTCCACTTGGGTCGCCTGCAGAAGCGCCGTGTTCTTGCTGAAGGAGCGCCGGAAGTTCTCGTATGCCATCTCCTGGCTCTCGAAAACGTACGACTCGACCTCCGGCATCTGGGCGATCTTCCGGATGGCGTCTTTCTGGGCCTTCGTCGCTTCCTTGCCGACGTCGACGGTCCTGACGACGCCGTGCTCATAGCGCTCGACCTTTTCCCGGCACGAAGGCTGCCACGTCCCCTTCGTGCAGAGGAAGACAGCCATCGTCATATCTCCTTTCACCCGCGCCATCTCGTCGGGCGTAGGGAGAACCTGTACGCTCCGCACACCGGCCATCCCCATGGCCCGCGCCACCTGCTGCTGGGTGACTCCCCCCTTGGTCTTCACCCGGAACGCCGGGGCCAGGTCCGTGGCCTTGACCTCGTTCAGCAATGCCTTGTCGTGCACGTACTCGCGCCGGAAATTCGCGTAGGAGAGGGCCTGGTCCACGAAGAAGAACGACTCGACCCCCGGCCACCCACGCAGGTAGCTCTCGATCGCCTTCATCTCTTCAAGCGTGGCGGCGCGCCCGTGACACGAGGTCTCCTTCGGCGCCGACTCCGTACACAGGTAGACGGCCACTTCCTTGGTCGGCTGCGGATTCGTCGCCACCGCCCGATCCTCACCGCCGAGACCGCCGCCCCACCCCACGGCCGCCACCGCACCCGCGAGCACCACGACCACGGAAACGGTGACCAGCCGCAAGTTCACCCGGAACCTCCGTCGCTCCCGCGTCCGCAGCGGCTGCAGCGTGCTGGCGTCGATCGTCTCCCCCGCGCCGGCCAGGGCGTCGCGCAACCTGTCTTCCACCGGACCGCTCATGCGTCCTCCCCAAGCGCTCGGCCGAGGGCCGCCAGCCCTCGCGCGATCGTGGATCTCACCGTGCTCGCGCCGGTCCCCATCGTTTCGGCGATCTCCTGGTCGGAGAGATCGAAGTAGTAGCGCAGCGTCAACGCCTCCCGCTGCCTGCGCGGCAACTTCCGCAGCGCGAGCAGCACCTCCCGCCGCTCCTCGCCCAGCAGGACGGCGCTCTCCGCCGACCAGACAGGCGGTTCGTACGGCACAGCGCGCCGGAACACCCTCGCCCGCCTGCGTAACACCGACCGGCACCCGTTGAGCACCGCGGAACGCACGTAGGCCAGCGCCTTGTCGGCGTCCCGCAACCTGGACTGGCCGGCATGGGTACGCGCGAACGCCTCCTGGACGACGTCTTCGGCGCTCGCCTGATCGCCGACCATGATCAGTGCCAGCCGTACGAGACCGACATGATGCTCGGCGAAGATCGACGCCACATCGACCCGCTGCCGCGCCAGGGCCTCTTGTTGCGTGAGTAGTTCGACTTCCACATCACAGAGACGCCCGTAGGCCCCATCCGCTGCTTCAGCCACCCCGCCATCTTCCGGCGATCGTCACAGCACCACGAGCGCTCGGCCACGCCTCATCCGCGAGCCGAGGGCCACCCGAAGGTCAGCCCCGCAACGCCAGCATCATCGCCTCGACGGCCATCTGCGGATTCACGTTCAGCCCGAGCCGCTCCCGGCACAACATGACCGCGTCGATCCGCCGCAAAGTCTCCTCGGGGGTGGACGCCTTCGCCAGCTGATCCAGGTCGAACCGGACATCATCATTGGCCAGCTCGACCCCGGCCCCGAACTGCATGGCCAGCACGTCCCGATAGAACGACACCAACTCCAGCAGCGCCGCGTCCAGGGAATCCCGCTTGATCCGGGTGGCCCGGGACTTCTGCCGGTCCTCCAGCTCCTTCAACGCCCCGGCGCCGCCCCGCACGAGCCCTCGGTTGAGCCCCTTGCCGGTGGACCCCTCCCCGTACAGCTTGCGCAACTCGGAGGTCTCGCTCTCGTTGAGCACCGCCGTGGCGGCGGCGGCCTCCTCCTCGGCCGTCTTCACCAGCCGCTCGGCCGCCGTGACGCACTCCCCGACCCCGGTCAGCGAGCGCGGGATGCCCAGCACGGACTCGCGCCGCCGCCGGACCTCCTCGTCCAGAGCCAGCGCCCGAGCCCTGCTGATGTGCCCCTGAGCGGCCCTGGCGGCGAACGTCGCCACCTCCCACGGCACGCTGTCCCGCGTGGCCAGCACGTGCGCCACAGCCTCCGGGGCAGGGGTGACCAGATTGACCAGGCGGCACCGCGACCGGATGGTGATCATCAGATCGTCCGGAGCTGGCGCGCACAGCAGCCAGACCGTCCGCGGTGGCGGCTCCTCGATGGCCTTGAGCAGGGCGTTGGCGGCGGATTCCGTGGCCCGGTCGGCGTCCTCGAACAGGATCACCCGCCACCGGCCCTGCGTGGGGGCGCCGGCCGCCCGCAGGATCAGCTCGCGGGTCTGCTTGACGCTGTAGGACAACCCCTCGGGGCGTACGGTCTCCAGGTCGGGATGCGAGCCGATCAGCGCCTGGTGGCACTGGTCACAGTGGCCGCAACCGCCGTCCGGGCAGAGCAGCGCCGCGGCGAAGGCGCGGGCGGCGTGCTCGCGGCCGGAGCCCGGCGGCCCGGTGAACAACCAGGCATGTGTCATGCCCGCGCCCCGCCCGCCCGCGACGACCTCCCCGGCCGCCACGGCTGCCCGCGACAGCACCGCTATCGCCTGGTCCTGCCCCACGAGGTCATCGAAAACCGCCACGAGGTAAGGCTATCCGCGAACACCGACAACCACCTCCACAACCAGCCGCCCACCTCAACGCAAAGCCCGCACAGCCAGCCGCCACCCCTCGGCAGCGGCATCGGAACGAACTAGTCGCGAATCGCAGGCATGGTCCCCGTGGAGTCCTCCGACTCGCGCGGCACCGGGTCGGGCAGCAGCTCCCGGATCCGGTCCTGGATCTGCCGGGTGATCACCTCGGTCGCCAGCGTCCCGTCCACCACCAGATACCGCTCGGGAGCCGCGGCCGCCAGCGCCCGGAACTCCTTGCGCACCCGCTCGTGGAACTCCAGCGGCTCCGACTCGATCCGATCGGCCGCCCCGCCCAGCCGGCGCAACCCCACCTGCGGCGGCGTGTCGATGAGCACCGTCAGATGCGGCACCAGCCCGCCCGTGGCCCAAGCGTTGATCTTGGACACGTCTTCGGGGGCCAGCGCCCGCCCGGCGCCCTGGTAGGCGAGCGACGAGTCGACGTAACGATCCGTGATCACCAGCGACCCCCGGTAGAGGGCCGGCCGGATCACCTTCTCCACGTGCTCGGCCCGGTCGGCGGCGTAGAGCAGCGCCTCAGCGCGCGCCGACAACCCGCGCTCGGCCGCGTCAAGCAGGATGGCCCGCAGCCGCATGCCGACCTTGGTGGAGCCCGGCTCCCGCGTCTGTACGACGTCGAAACCCTGGTCACGCAGCCAGATGGCGATCAGCCGCGACTGGGTGGTCTTGCCGGAGCCCTCGCCGCCCTCGAACGCCAGGAACAGGCCGGGCACGTGCTCGGGCGACTCGGTGGGGAACCGCTCGCCCCGCACCGCGGCGATCAGGTCCGCGGACAGCGAGACGCCCTTCCTGTCGTCCATGTGCCGCAGCGCCAGGATGCCGACCGTGATGGCGAGCGCCCCGCCGATCAGCAGCACCAGGTTGGACCCGTCGAACCGGTAGGTGACCTCGCCCAGATCCAGCCTCCGCACGCCGTAGATCGCGGCCAGCGGGTTGGCCACGGCGACCACGAGCAGCAGGGTCACCCGGGCGGTGGACTGCAGGAACGAGAACGTACGGCCGCGCAGCCCGTCCTCGACCTCGAGCCCGATCAACGTGTAGCCGATGATCCAGGAGATCCCCGCGCACGCCCCCAGCACCACGGTCAGCATGACCACGATCACCAGGTTGTGCACCAGGGCGATGGCCACGAGCACCAGCCCCGCCACCGTGATCGCCAGCCCGAACAGCCGCCGCCGCGACAGCTCCCGCAGCAGCCGGGGCCCGAAGAACATGCCCAGCGCCATGCCGACGAAGACCGCCCCGAAGACGACGCCGTAGGCCGCGTCGCCGCCGCCGAGCGCCTCCACGTAGATCTTCGCCACGCCCACCACGGCCCCGCCCGCCGCGAACGCCCCGAGCATCCCGATGATCAGGCCGCGCACCAGCCGGTTGCCACCGACGAACCGCCAGCCCTCGACGACCTGCTTGAGCACCGAAGGCGTCGAGATGGCGCCGTCGCGCCTGGGGATGCCGCGCAGCGTGAAGATCAGGAACGCCGACACGAGATAGGCGCAGGCGTTCACGGTCAGCGCGATGCCGGTGGTGTCCCGGCCGGACATGAACGGCACCACGTTCGTGGCCACGTCGCCCACCACGGACAGCGCCGCGAAGAGCAGGGCCGCGACCGGCGCCGTGCCGTAGGTCACCAGCAGGTTGAGCTGGTTGGCCGACTCCAGCTGCTCCTTGGGCACCAGGTTGGGCACCGTGGCGTCCTTGGCCGGGACCCAGAAGAGGTTGATGCACTCGACCAGGACGGTCGCGATGATGATCCACTGGTAGCTCTGCACGAACGGGATCGACAGCACCACGGCGAACCTGGCCACGTCGGCCGTGACCATCGTCAGCCGCCGGTCGAACCGGTCGGCGAACACGCCCGCGAGCGGCCCGAGCAGGATCGCGGGCAGCATCTTGGCGATGAAGACACCGCCGATGGCCAGTGACTGGACCCGGTAGTCGTCGTGCTGGGTGAGGTTTCCGGCGAGCGCGGTCAGTGCCAGGAGATTGAGCCAGTCACCCAGACTGCACACCGACATTGCCGTCCAGAGCCGTCGGAACGGCGCATTGGCCAGCACGTGGGCGGGGCGGCTTCGGCCAGGGGCAGTCATGATTTCAGCGTATCCAGGTGTTGGCAAGAAGCGGGCGGACAACAGATGAACCGGATTTTTCCCGGATGCTCGTGGCTGAGAGTATTACGATCGCAGGCCGGCGCGCAGGATACACACCTCGAAAAAGCGCCCCAAAACGTCATCAATTCATATCTCCGGCCTCTTGCCGGGCCTCTTCCACCAAAGGCGCCCACTCGGCCCGGATCTCCTGCGGCAGGATCAGCTCGTCCCAGAGGTCGAGGAGGAGCACGCCGTCCACGTGGTCGAGCAGCTCCTGGGGCCCGCCCTCGCACAGCAGCGCGACGTAGGCCGCCCGGCGCTCGTCGCGGTCGGCCAGGTCGTAGACCCGCCCCCGCAGCCGTACGCGGCCGAGCGCCGCGGCGAGCGGCAGCCGGTGCAGGCGGCTCGGCACGTGAAAAGTCCGGCCGTCGCCGGCCGCCCGGGCGGCGAACTCGACCTTCGCCTCCAGCACCAGCCGAAACCCGGCCGCGTCGAGAATGCGGCCCGCGGTCTCCAGCGTCGGCGACTTCCTGCCGTGCTCATAGGCCGACAGGGTCGTCCTGGAGGTGCCGCTGACGCTGGCCAGGGCCTTCTGGTTGAGGCTGGCGGCATGCCTGGCCTGCCTGAACAGCAGCCCGCCGCGTTTGGCCCAGAACGCGACGTCCTGCCGGAACGCCTGCTCCACCGGGGAAGAGACCATGCCCACCTCCGAAAGGTATCCGGTTGGATACTAGGGCACGATGGCACTCCGTGACTACCGGATCGCGGAAAGTCAGCCGCCCAACTCCAGCAGCGTGATCTCGGGCGGCGCCCCGACCCGCACGGGCGGCCCCCAGAACCCGGCGCCCCTGGTCACGTAGACCTGTACGCCGTCGATCGCGGCCAGCCCCGACACCACCGGCTGCTGCAACCCCACCACCAGGTTGAACGGCGCGATCTGCCCGCCGTGCGTGTGCCCGGACAACTGCAGGTCGACGCCGTGCCGCGCGGCCTGGTCGACCATCACCGGCTGGTGCGCGAGCAGCACCACGGACCGGCTGGTGTCACGGTTGCCGAGGGCCTTGCCGAAGTCGGGGCCGTCGTTCGAGGAGGTGCCGTTGAGGTCGTTCACCCCGGCCAGGTCGAGCACGGCACCCTGATGCCTGATCTCCACCCGCTCGTTTCGCAACGAGCGGACACCGAGTTGCCCGAGCTCCTCGATCCACTCGGCGGGGCCGCCGGCCGAGAAGTATTCATGATTGCCGGTCACGAAAAAGGCCCCGTAGCGGGACTCCAGGCTCTTTAACGGCCGCGCCAGCGGCCCCAGCTCGGCCACCGACCCGTCCACCAGGTCTCCCACGATCGCCACGACGTCGGCCTGAAGCCCGTTGATCATGCGGACGATCCGCTCGGTGTGCGCCACGCCGGTGAGCGGCCCCAGGTGGATGTCGCTCACCACGGCGAACCGCAGGCCGCCGAGCCGCGGATCCAGCTTCGGCAGCGCGACCCCGACCCGCTCGATCACCGGGTCGCCGAGGGCCGTCGCCATGCCGTACCCGACCGTCCCCAGCGCACCGGCACCGGCGATGACGGCGGTGGTCCGCCCGAGAAACAGCCGCCTGCTCATAGGCCCGGCCTCCGGCCCCGCGTCCGCGAGCGCAGTCGTCCCAGCCTCCCTGATCGGGCTCTCCGCACCCGCCATGACAGGCACGGGCTCGGCCACCGGCGCCCGCCCCGGCCTCCGCAGGACAACCCCGGCGACGGCCCGCGGAATCTCCAGCACGACGAGGAAAACCACGAGGTAGAACAGCAACGCCAGCCACACGAACCCAGGCCACGCCAGCCAGTGCGCCACGCCCAGCCTGCTGCCCGCGAACGTCGCCACGAGCACCGCGAGCAGTCCCGCCAGAGCCCAGGTCAGCGCCTTGCGCACCCGCCCGGGAGCCGTGCTCGAACGCACCATCCGGTGCCACACGTACCAGTGCCCGAGCAAAACCAGGCCCAAGAAGATCAGGACGATCACACCACGATGCTACTTCCGGCGAGCACGTCGGACGGCCCCCACGACCGACGGCTCCTCACCACCGATGGCCCCACGTCCGACGGCCCCTCACGACCGACGGCCCAACGTCCGACGGCCCAACGTCCGACGACCCCCGCGACCAGCACCCTCCCGGAGGAGGCGCGCTCCTACGGCTTGGCCGCGGGTTTCTTCGCGGGAGCCTTCTTCGCCGGCGCCTTCCGGGTGGTCTTCTTCGGTGCGGGCGCCCGCTCACGCCGCTCGGCCAGCAACTCGGCCGCCCGGTCGATCGTGATGTCCTCGACCGTGTCGCCCTTGCGCAACGACGCGTTCGTCTCACCGTCGGTCACATAAGGCCCGAACCGCCCCTCCTTCACCACCACGGGCTTCTTGGAGTTCGGATCGTCGCCCAGCTCGCGCAGCGGCGCCGCCGCCGTGGCCCGCCGCCCGCGCTGCTTCGGTTGCGCGAACAGCGCCTTGGCCTGCTCGATCGTGACCGTCAGCAGGTCCTCCTCGGACGCCAGCGACCGCGAGTCGCCGCCCTTCTTGATGTACGGCCCGAACTGCCCGTTACGCGCCACGACCTCCTCGCCGTCCAGCTCCCCCACCACCCTGGGAATCGTCAGCAGCCGGAGCGCGTCCTCCAGCGTGATCGTGTCCAGCGACATCGTCTTGAACAGCGAGCTCGTACGCGGCTTCGGCGCGTCGGCCTTCTTCGTGCGCCGCTTGGGAGCGTCCTCGTCCACGGCCGGCTCGGGCAGGACCTCTGTCACATAAGGCCCGTACCGGCCGTCCTTGGCCACGATCATGTGCCCGCTCACCGGGTCGTGCCCCAGCTGCCGATCACCCGTCGGCCGCGAGAACAGCTCCTCCGCCTTCTCCGCGGTCAGCTCGTCGGGCGTCATGTCCTCGGGAACGTTCACCCGGGCGCCGTCCCGGTCCAGATAGGGGCCGTAGCGCCCGACCCGCAGGACGATGTCCGTGCCCTTCACCGGGAACGAGCTGATCTCCTTGGCGTCGATGTCCCCCAGGTCGGTGACCATCTCCTTGAGACCCTCGTCACCGTCGGCGCCGTAGTAGAACCGCTGCAGCTCCGGCACCCGCTCCGCCCGGTCGTTGGCGATGTCGTCGAGCACCTTCTCCATCTCGGCCGTGAAGTCGTAGTCGACCAGGTTGCCGAAATGCTGCTCCAGCAGGTTGACCACGGCGAACGCCAGGAACGACGGCACCAGCGCCGTCCCCTTCTTGAACACGTAACCGCGGTCGAGGATCGTCCCGATGATCGAGGCGTACGTCGAAGGCCGCCCGATCTCCCGATCCTCCAGCTCCTTGACCAGCGAGGCCTCGGTGTAACGCGCGGGCGGCTTGGTCGAGTGGCCGGCCACCTCCATCCGCTTCGCGGTCAGCACGTCGCCCTCGGCCAGGCTGGGCAGCCGCTTCTCGGAGTCGTCGCGGTCGGTCGAGGGGTCGTCGGCCCCCTCCACGTACGCCTTCAGGAACCCGTAGAAGGTGATCGTCCGGCCGGTGGCGCTGAACTCGACGTCCTCGCCGGTGGCCGACCTGCCCGCCACCTTCACGCTGATCGACTCGCCCACGGCGTCCTTCATCTGCGAGGACACCGTACGCTGCCAGATCAGCTCGTACAGCCGGAACATGTCGCCCGAAAGCCCGGTCTCGCCCGGCGTGCGGAACTCCTCGCCGGAGGGCCTGATCGCCTCGTGCGCCTCCTGCGCGCTCTTCACCTTGCTGCTGTAGACGCGGGGCTTGTCGGGCACGTATGCGGCGCCGTACAGCTTGATCGCCTGCGAGCGCGCCGCCGCCACAGCGGTCTCCGACAGCGTGATGCTGTCGGTACGCATGTAGGTGATGAACCCGTTCTCATAAAGCCGCTGGGCCACCTGCATCGTGTATTTGGCGGAGAACCCCAGCTTCCGGCTGGCCTCTTGCTGCAATGTGGTCGTCCGGAAAGGCGCGTACGGCTTGCGCGTGTACGGCTTGCGCTCGACCGACCTGACCGCGAACGACGAATCCCGCAGCCTGGCGGCCAGCTGACCCGCGGCCTCCTCCGACAGGTGCAGCACGTCGGCGCTCTTCAGCCGCCCCGTACTGGCGAAGTCACGCCCCTGCGCCACCCGCTTGCCGTCCACCCCGGTCAGCGCCGCGGTGAAGTCGCGCGGCCGCTCCTCCGGCTTGTTGGTGTCGAACAGCGCTTGAAGGTCCCAATAGTGGGCAGGGGTGAACGCCATGCGATCCCGCTCGCGCTCCACCACCAGCCGCGTCGCCACCGACTGCACCCGGCCCGCCGACAGCCGCGGCTTGACCTTCTTCCACAGGACGGGGCTGACCTCGTAGCCGTAGAGCCGGTCAAGGATGCGCCGCGTCTCCTGGGCGTCGACCAGGCGCAGGTTGAGGTCGCGCGGGTTGGCGACCGCGTCCTGGATGGCCTGCGGGGTGATCTCGTGGAACACCATGCGATGCACGGGGACCTTCGGCTTGAGCACCTCGCGCAGGTGCCAGGCGATGGCCTCGCCCTCGCGGTCCTCGTCGGTCGCCAGGTAGAGCTCGTCAGCGTCCTTCAGCAGCTGCCGCAGCTTGTTGACCTGCGACCTCTTGTCGGGGTTGACCACGTACAGCGGCTCGAACTCGTGCTCGACATTGACACCCAGACGCGCCCACGGGAACTCCTTGAACTTCTCAGGGATGTCGTCGGCCTTCTCCGGCAGGTCGCGGATGTGGCCGATGCTCGATTCGACGATGTAGCCGCGCCCGAGGTACCCGGCAATCGTCTTCGCCTTGGCTGGCGACTCGACGATGACCAGGCGTGTTCCGCCGGCGCTGCCGTTCTTGGCTGGCACGCTGCTTCCTACCTCGCTGTTCGCTTGCAAATCCCCCTGCCGGGAGTGGGCACAGACTGAAAGGTAACCCGACTCTCGGAAATTTCCTTCCCCGGGGCTACCCACTAGCTTCCGGCTCCACCCGCAAGCACGCAGAATAAGGCCCATCGAGCGGCATGGCGCCCTGACTCACCCTGGAGACTAATCGTTGTGCTCGACTACTCCTACATGGATATCTTCATTCCGCGCGACCTCACTCGCGAAGCAGCACGTCAACTGCTGACCGAACACGCAGAGTACGGTCAGTGGGAGCTCGCCCGCGTACGCGTCCATCCCGACGGAAGCCGTCACGTACGGCTCCGCCGCAAGGTCATGCGGGTACGCCGCACGCTTTGACTCGCCGGTTGACCGTGGACGGTCGGCCGCGGACATGGCTTTGCCCGCCCCGGGCCGCGCCCCCGGAACGGGCAAAGCGTCTACCGCTGACTACTCACAGGTAGGTGAGCAGTAGCCGGACCTTGTACTCGTGCTTGCCATTTCCCTTACCTGCCGGCGAACCGAATCCGCCTACTTACGGCCGAACCGGACCCGGCGAGCAGCCCCGAACAGCATGACCGAGGCGGCGAACAGCGAGCCGAGCATGAGAGCCAGCAGCGAGCTGGAGTTCATCCCGGTGACGCCGGCGGGCTGCTCGGCGCTCATCAGGCCGAGGCCGGAGACCGGCAGGCCGCTCGTGGCCGAGGTCACGGCGCCGCCGACCGGGGTGGAGGCGACCAGCTGGGTGGCCGGCTGGAGCGGGGAGATCGCGTTCGTCGGGCGAGAACGCCCGGCCTTGTCGGCCGGCGCGGCGTGCGCGGTCCTCGACGGCTTCCGCGCCTCGGCGGGCAGGCCGGGCAGCTCGGGAACCTGCGGCAGGCCGAGCGCCTGGGAGGCGTCGGCGACCACCGGCAGGGACGTGGCGGCCTCGCCGACCACGGGCAGCGCCTTGGAGGCGTCCTGGACCATGGGCAGCGTCCTGGAGGCGTCCCCGACCACGGGCAGCGCGGTCATGTCACCGGCCGAGGCGGCGGTGTTCGCGTCCTGCAGCGGCTGGGCGATGCTGTTCACGTCCTGGAACTGCGTGCCGACGGCGCCGGTGTCCCGCAGCCGGTCTGCGAGCCCCGTTCCTCCCTGCAGCGGCGCGGCGGCACCGGTGACGCCCCGGAGCCCCTGGGTGACCCCGTTGGCGTCCTGCAGCCCGGACAGGAACGGCACGGCAGGCACTATCGGCAGCAACCCGCCCTTCGGGGGCGCCGCCTTGCCGGTGGCGTGGGCGAAGCGGTTGAGGCCGGGAGACCCGGCGCCGGCCTTGCCGACGTTCGCCCCGCCCAGGCAGCCGGCCGCGGCGTCACCCAGCACGGCCACGGCGTTGCCGCAGACATTGATCGGCGCGGTGATCGGCGCGACGACCTGGTTGCCCGCCAGCACCCCCGCCCTGCCGGAGGTACGGTTGCCGCCGCCACCTACGCCCCGGTGCGGCCATGCGTGGGCGCCGCCCTTGCAGTGGGCCTCCGACGCCCCCAGCACGGCGGCCGCGTTGCCGCAGACGTTGATCGGGGCGGTGATCGGCGCCACGGCCTGGTTGCCGGACAGGACGCCCGCGTTCCCGGAGGTACGGTTGCCACCCGCGCCCCGGCCGCCGTTCTTGACGTGCGCGCCGCCCTTGCAGCCCGCGAACGCCTGGCCGAGCACGGCCACCGCGTTGCCGCAGACGTTGATCGGCGCGGTGACCGGGGCGATGACCTGGTTGCCGCTCAGCACGCCGGCCCGCCCGGATGTGGTGTTGCCGCCGGCCCCTGACCCGCCGCCAGAGTTCAGTACGCTCGCGCCGCCCGTGCACCCGGCCGACGCGTTGCCCACGGCGTTGCCGCAGGCTTCGACGGGCAGGCTGATCGGGGCGATGACCTGGTTGCCGCTGCCCACCCCGAAGCGCCCGTCGGTGTCGTTGCCGGTCGATCCGACCTTCGCGTGCCGCTGGTAGCGGCTGCCTGGACCGCCGTTGTTGGTGACGGTCGAGCCGCCCCGGCAGCCCGCGAACGCCCGTCCGGCCACCGCGATCGCGTTGCCGCAGATGTTCACCGGGGCACTGATGGGCGCGACGACCTGGTTACCGCCGAGCACGCTCGCGTTCCCCGAGGTACGGTTGCCACCCGCGCCGACACCGGTGTTGTAGACGCTGGAGCCGCCCTTGCAACCCGCCGTCGCGTCCCCGAAGATCGCGACCGCGTTGCCGCAGAGGTTCACCGGGGCACTGATGGGCGCGACGACCTGGTTGCCGCCGAGCACGCTCGCGTTCCCCGAGGTACGGTTGCCGCCCGCGCCTCCCTTGCCCTGGTTGCGGACGGTGGCCCCGCCCTTGCAGCCCGCGTCGGACTTGCCGATCAGGGAGATGGCGTTGCCGCAGGCGTTGATCGGGGCGCTGATAGGCGCGTTGACCTGGTTGCCGCCGAGCACGCTCGCGTCGCCCGAGGTCCTGTTGGGGATGCCCCGGCCGTGGTTGACGACCTCGGCGCCGCCCTGCGAACTGGCGCTGGCCGAGCCGACCGCGGCGACGGAGTTGCCGCTGATGTCGATGGGGAGGGAGACGGGCAGGTCGACCTGGTTGCCGCCGCCGACC
Organism: Nonomuraea jiangxiensis; assembly: GCF_900099965.1. Lineage (GTDB taxonomy): Bacteria > Actinomycetota > Actinomycetes > Streptosporangiales > Streptosporangiaceae > Nonomuraea > Nonomuraea jiangxiensis. The sequence goes on from NZ_FNDJ01000013.1 coordinate 82,428, forward strand.
GACGCGTCACCCGAGGTGTCGGCCAGTGCGGCGCCGGCGCCGCCGAACGACATGACGGCGACCGCCAGCAGGGCCGCGGGGGTTGATGCCTTTGCCCACGTACGCATGATGAATGCTCCTAGTGGTTCTTGGGGGGATACCTGAACGGTTCGCGGGCAGCCCGGGGCCACACGTGGTCTCTCACGTACAGCGGAGACCGCGGGCTCAGATCACGAACCGGATGTACTGACATGTGCACCCGCCGGCGGAGGGGACGCTCGCCACGCTCCGCCGCGTACCTTCGAGCAGGAGCCGGTGGCCGATGAATGCCTTGGCCGGCGCCTGGGGGCGGGAATCAGTCAGGTGAGAAAGAAGGATCGTCCGCCGCTGTGCGAACGACGGGGGTCGGCACCGACGCCAGGATGGCGCGCCGGGCCTGCAGCCGCGGGTCGAACACGGACCTCGCGACATCCCCCGCAGCGGCCCCGAACGGGCCACTGCCACCGCCGTTGGGCACCAGTCCATCGGTGTCCAGGATCTTTCCGGCGGTGGACGGTGCGGGCAGGCCAGGATCCGACTGGCTGTTGAGCCCATCGACCGTGCGTCCGGCCATCGCCTCGGCGTTGTCCGACGCCGAGGCGTCCGTACGGCCTCCGAGGCCGTACGGCTGACCGGTGAGGTCGTGGGGCTGAGGTGCGCCGACGTCAGTCGCCGCTGTCGTGGCCGTCGTGGCGGTCACCATGGTGTCGTCCGCGGCCGCCGGAGCGGCGGTGAGCATGCCGAACACAACGGCAAGCAACCACCCGGCGGCCACCAGGACGCCCATGGCGAACGCCCGCACGACAAGCCGACGGGCACCGGCCGCGAACCGCGCCATCCGGTCGACCCGATCGGTGGCCGCGCCGTGCGCCGGGGCGGTCACGGGCAGGCAGCGCGCAGCGAGGGCATTCGCCCTCAGCCACTCCACCGCCGCGCGCGCCACGTGACCTCCCCAGCTCCAGAACCGACCTCACGATGTGAGGCCGGTCCGTGGACTCACCCCTCAACGGTCCGTAACCGTAGCAGCACCCAACGTTGCCGCAAGCGTTTTTCACGAGAGCCCCAGAAATTCGCCAACCCCCGAGCTCCCAATCCCGCCCCAACCCCCGCAACCCGCCCCCCGCCCACCACGAAACCACCATCAGCAGCCCCCGCCCGGCCCATCACCAGCCGCCCGCCGACGCTGTGAGGAGGACCGAGGATTCTTGGTATGACGCACCCCGCAGAGTTTGCTAACCTTACTGAGCCGACGCGAGATGACGGTCTCGCGTGCAGGCACCAAGTCCGGGTGGCGGAATAGGCAGACGCGCTAGCTTGAGGTGCTAGTGCCCAGTGATGGGCATGGGGGTTCAAGTCCCCCCTCGGACACCCAGGAGACCCCGAGTTTGTGCAGGTCACAGGCTCGGGGCTTTTGCTTTTTCGCCACCAGAACGAGCCGTGATACTGCGCTGATACTTCCCGGCCTTGATCAGCCGTTGCTGCCCATGATCGCGGCGAACCTCTCGACGGCTTCACGCTGGATCGTCGGGAGGCAGTGCGAGTAGATGTCGAGCGTGATGCTCACCGTCGAGTGCCCGAGACGCTCGCTCACGATCTTCGATTCACGCCGGCAATCAGCATGATCGTGGCGTGCGTGTGGCGGAGGTCGTGGAGCCGGATGTCGGGCGGCGGCTCAATCCCCTGCTTGGCGAGTTCCCTACGGCAGCGGGCGAGATGCTCCTTGAACGTGCGGCTGAACCGCTCCGGGTGCCGCCACACGCCCTCATGGTCACCGAACACGAGGGCGTCGCCCTGGGCCAGCTTGAGGGCCAGGCCGCCGCGCTCCTTCTTGTGCTGACGGAGGAGCGCCACCGTGAGGCGGCGTCAGTGCAGGCTTCGGGCCCTCCAGGGGGAAGAGCAGGAGGAGGGGCGGGACCGCGAGGGCGTAGGCGATGACGAGCAGTTCGTCCACGCTGATCTCCCGTCGCCTGATCCCAGTCTTCGCGCGGCGAGGGCGACAAGGTGGATAGCGAAATCATCACCGACCAGGCGGTGACCAAGCTGTGTGGTGAGGCGTTCGAGGCCGTCTGGCAACGCGCCGTTCCCCACGAGGACTACCGGCCCGTCTGCTGGCAGGCTGGCACTCGTCGAAGGTAAGCCGTAACGAGCATGCCCAGCGCACCCCTTCCCCCGCCGATATCCGCGCCTGGTGCCGCCGCTGCGGGGTGCCAGAACAAGCACCTGACCTGGTGGCCTCCCTTGAGGCGATCGAGGGGATGTTCGTCGAGTGGCGGCACATGGAACGTACTGGGCTGAAGAAGGCTCAGGAGGCGGTCGTGCCTCGATGGGAGAGGACACGTCACTTCCGCATTTACTCCTCCAAGCTCATCCCTGGGCCACTGCAAACCCGCGCCTACATCACCGCCATCCTTTCGGCGCTCATGCGGCGTCGCGGTCTCCGAGACGATGTCGAGGAAGCGGTTCAGGTGCGGGTGGACAAGCAGCACGTCATCCACGAGGGCGACCATCGGTTCGCCGTAGTTCTGGAGGAGAGCGTCCTACGCGCGCCAATCGGAGGGGCCGACGTCATGGCAGGGCAACTCGGCCACCTGCTCACCGTGAGCGCCCTGCCCTCGATATCGCTCGGCATCATCCCGCTCGACGCCGACCGGTCCACCATGTGGCCTGTGGAGGGGTTCTTCATGTTCGACGACGCCGAGGCCACCGTCGAACTCGTCTCCGGCCACCTGACGGTCACACAGCCCCACGAGATCGCCCTGTACGCCGGGGCGTTCGCCGAACTGGCAGCCCTGGCGATGTACGGCAAAGCCGCCCGCGCTTTGATCACCAAGGCGATCCAGGCCGTGGATGGCTAGGACCTGGCTCAATGTCGGTTAGGCGGCACAGCTCGGCCGTACATCGGCTGAAATGTCGGGCACAGCCGTTAAGGTCCCCGCCATGGCCATCTCCAACGCCCCTCGCTATCCCTGGAACAATCTTCTCCACACCGTGAACAATGCGGCCCAGGAGTACTTCGCGCAGTACAGGGCTCGTCTGGCGCAACGCCCAGCGCAGTCGGACGACGGATTCGGCCGTGCGCCCTGGCTCGGCGCAACCGGCGCCAGTGACGCCGAGATCGTGCGGCACGAGGAGCGGCTCGGCATGCGCCTGCCGGCAAGCTACCGGGAGTTTCTCCAGGTCACCAATGGCTGGGATGAGTACAGTCATTCAAGTCTCCGCCTACTGACTCTGGCTGAGGTTGGGTGGACTCGTGATGTCGAGCCGATGATCGCCCAGATCTGGGATGGCCTGGATGGTGCCGACCCGCAGGACAAGTGGTATCTCCACCAAGAGTCCGTGTCTGCCAGCCTCTGTGTCTCCGAGGAGATCGAGGGGCAGGTTTGGCTGCTCAACCCGCACGTAGTCGGGCCGGACGGCGAGTGGGAGGCATGGGACCTCGCGAGCTGGCATCCGGGAGAGGTCCGCTACCGGTCGTTCTGGGACCTCATGGAATACCAATTCGGCAGGTACCTAGCGTGACTTCGGTACACCTTGCCGTGAGCCTGCCTCGGAGAGCGCCGACTCCACAGCCCGAACGGCGGCCAGGATGCATGGCGTTGGCGTGACAATCGCGCGGGAGACGAGATGCTCAGGCCCGTAGCGTGAGTGAATCTCCGCGAGGCGTTCGGTCACGTCGAAGTGAGTGCCATCGGGGGCGGGTGGTCATGTCGCAAGGAGATCTCACTCGTTGTGGATCTTTGACACACCCCAGTACCGTCAGGCCAGCTCAGAGGCCTCAATGAACTTAGATATCAGGCCCTAGCGACGAGCCGCCTGTGCTGATTCTTGTCGTGATACTTCGTGTGATACCGCCACCCACGTATCCGGATGTTCTTGGATGCACGCGCCCGAGATCGAAAACCGCTCCGCAGCAGCTCACGGCGCATTTCTAGGTATCCGGATGACCGCGGAGGTCCCCCGGGTGCCAGGAGTTCAAGTCCCCCCTCGGACACGTACCGGTCGCCTATGGGGTCCTGGTCACGACTAGATGTGACCAGGACTTTCTGTTTTGACAGGTGGTAGGTCAGTCGCAGACCGATCTTCGCGTAGATCTTGCACTTCCGGATTGGGTCGGCGTTCGAGAGCACTCGCACCATGTCTCCCAGTCTGTGTGTGATCTCCGCCCACTCCTCCCGCCCCAGCCGATTCTGCGGCGGTACGTGCGCGCTGCTGAGCCGTTGCTCGGCCGCCTTCTTGCGGACGAGCTCCTCCTGGATCCAGCCGGCGACCAGAGCCGGTTCAGCGCCCGCCTCAAGGGCCGCCCGGTGCTGGGCGAGCTTGCGATCGCACTCGGCGATCTGACGGCTAGCAATGACGAGAGCTTGGGCCTCCGGCGGGACCAGGTCCTGCGCGGCCACCAGAAGGGCAAGAGTCTGATCGACTCGGTGCGGCGCGAACAGCCGGCCGAGCCAACGGTCGAGTCGCGGAACCACGCGGTCTTCGCGTAGATAGACGTTTCGGGAATGCATGAGGTGGTTGGCCAGGGCGTACTCCTCGGGGAAGCGGCACCGGTAGTAGGGCGCATCGTTGACCCATTGGCCCTGCATCTTGCGGTCGCAGATGCCGCAGTACAGCAGCCCTCGAAGCTGGTACGGCTTCGAGGTGGGCTTACGAGTCTTGTCCGTGTGGTGATTGCCCCGCCCGGTCAGCGTCGTCTGAACGGCGTCGAAGTCCTCCTTGGACACGATCGGCGGATGAACAACCTTTTCCGACCAGACCCAGTCCTCCTTGGCGTTCCACCTGAGTCTGGTGGTGTGGCCCAGGCCGACGTCATCCACGTTCATGAGGACCTCGTGCTTACCTTGCCGGTTCCACACCTGATGGCCCAGATAACGAGGATTGGTCAAGATGGCGCGCACCGCGCTCTTGGACCAGGCAACGCCGGAGCGGTGACGCTTCCGGGCCGGATCGTGCGCCGACGGGCTCGGGACCCCGTTGCGGGTAAGCCTCTCGGCTATGGCGAACAGGCCGTAGCCATCGAGGAAGGCGGCGAAGATCTCTTCCACCACGGGCGCGGCCTGCTCGCCCTGGCTGTGCTGACGGTCATCGCCGCCGCCCAGCCCCCAGGCACCACCGACGACCGCATCCCGCTGACCCTGCCCGAGATCCGCCGGCTGCTCGCCACACTTGTACTGACCCGGCACCGCCCCCTCACGGACTTCCTGTGCTGGTCACACTGGCGCCGACGCCACCAAGCCACCGCCCGGCACTGCCACTACCAACGCAGATCCGACCCATGATCGCGAAATGTCACTGGAGTATCAGCCGAGCGGACCGTCCCCGGGCTCGCCGGCGCCAGCGGCCCTGGGGGCGAGGTCTGGTACGGCGGGGGACCTACCCGGCCTTCCGCCCAACGCTACGAGCGTGAATCCGCGCACGGGAAGGAAGCCGATGAGCGACGACTGGCGACCGCGTTCGGCGGACGTGCTGGTGCTCCTGATCCAGGCGTACCTGGCGTACGTCCCCTGGCTCCTGGAACACGTCGACGGAGCCTGGTGAGTCACCACCGGATCCCGGCCGAGGTGCCCGGCCCGGCGGCCGGGCACCGGTCGTCGGGTCACTTGACGATGATCTGATGGGTGGCCTGGGCCGGTCCGGTCCCGCCGTCCCCCGCATAGCTCGCGAGGTAGCTGTACCTGCCGGCGTTGGCGGGCGTGTCGGTGAACGTGTACGTGCCGTCGGCGTTCACCGTCACCGGCGGGAGCTTGACGGTCTTACCGCTGGTGCCCTTGACGTACAGGGTGCGCTGTACGGTGAGCGTGGACCCCGGAGAGGGCGGCCTGCCATCCGCCGTCAGGACGCCGCTCAGCTCCACGGCCGTGCCGACGACGCCGGACTGCGGCCCTGTCAGGGTGAGCGTGGCTTCGCGCTTGACCGTCACGGTGGCAAAGGCGCTGCTGCGGCGGTGGCCGTCGTCACCGTCCCAGAACACCCAGTAGATCACCTCGCCGACGTACGGCGGCAGCTCGAAGACGGGCGTGTCCTGGAAGGTGAACGTGCCGTCCTGCAGCGTCGTCACGCCGGTGATCGGCAGTTTCGTCCAGCCGGGCAGGTACTGGATCACCGTGAGCGGCTTGAGCCCGAGCGCCTCGCCGTCGGCGCTGGTGAGCCGCCCCTCGACGGTGATCGGCGAGCCAGCGTACGCGTCCGCGGGGGCCGTCACCGTGAGCTTGGTGGCCGGTAGCGCGACGCCCGTCACCCGCCACAGCAGCAGCCGGTCCGTGGAGCTGCGCAGCAGCGCAAAGACGTCCGTGCCGGAGAACGCGACGCCGTCCGGGAGCAGTTCGGCGTCCGGCTGGTCGGCCGCGAACAGCTCCGCGCCCGTCGCGGCGTCGTAGAGGGTGAGGTCGGTGCTGCCCCACTGGCGTCCGGCCGCGACGTACGCGCCGTCCGAGCCGAGCGCCACGGCGGACGGGTACCCGTCCCAGCCGTCGCCGTAGGTGCCGGTCGCCGCCAGGGTCCTGGTGTCGTACCTGGTGAAGTGACCGGGGGTGTCGGCCGCGCTGAACAGGGTGCCGCCGTCGGAGCTCAGGGTGAGGTCGCGCAGGTAGTCCATGCGCCACTTCTTGCCGTCGATCGTGCCGCGCAGCTCCGGGGTGCCGCCGCCGACGTCGTAGACCAGCATGTCGGCGTGGTGCAGGCTGGTCCGGCCGACCACGAGCGTGTCGCCGGCGGCCGCGAGCACGGGAGCGCGCATGTGCTCGCCCCCGACCGCAACCGGCACCGGTGTGGCCGCGCTCAGATCCAGGCCGACGACGCCGCCAGGGCCGTTGTCGCACGCGTGCCCCACCCACAGCCGCTCGCCCAGCAGTGCCAGGGTGGACGGGCACGGGTGGGCCGACAGGTCGATCCGCCGGGTGACGGCGAGGCTCGCGGTGTCGATCTCGGCCACCTCGTTCGAGCCGGTGAGCGCCGCGTACAGACGGGTGCCGTCCGCGTTCACGGCCAGCTCGCGGACGCCGGACAGGCCGGTGACGACGCCGCCGGTGAGGTTTCCGTCAGTGTCGGCCACGATGATGCGGTCGCCGGCGGGAACGAACACCCGGCCGCCGCCGACGGCTAGGTCGGCGGTGTAGGAGTCGGTGACCCCCAGATCGGTGGTGGTGCCGGACGCCGAGGCGGCGGGGGCCGTGACGGTGAGCAGGCCGGTGATCAGGCCGGCGGCGCCGCAGTAAGCGGCTAATCGGCGAACCAGGGGTGGGGGCACGAGAGCCTCCTGTCGAGATGGGAACATGAGTTCTAATAACGTCTCACGGGTGCTCCCACGTCAAGATCATCCGGTCGCGCGAAACCAAACCGTGATCAAGCACCCTCCGGCGTTCGAGACCGGGACGATTGTCGGTGCCCGCTGACATAGTCGTCGCCATGACGATTCCCCTCACGCGGGTCCGCGCCGTCCGCGGCCACGAGCCGGCGCTGGACGGGATGACCCTGCGCTGCAGGAAGACCGGCGGCCAGCTGCTGGCGTCCGTGCCCAGGCCGTGCGGTCCAGCCGGGTCGGTGAGCAGTTCGGGCGCTGCTTGAGCACCTGGACGGGCACGAGAAGGAGTGCCGCGCCACCGTAGAGTCATGGATGCTGAACGGGCTGCCGGTGCCTGCCGGGCTCCTCGCCGGGTGTGGCTCGACCCCCTGGTGGCGGGTCTGCCTGCGGCACCTGGTGGTTCGTGTAGAAGGGCGGGCCGAGCTGCTGGAGGAGGTGCCCGGGGACGGGCGGGTGAGCGTCAGGATGGCGGACGGCAATACAGGCAGGCCCCGGTTCCGGCGTCAGCGCCTTGCCCCCGTTGCTGCTGTCGCCGTCACCGTTGTAATGCTCGGCAAGTCGATCCATCTGCACCCAATTGTGCACCGTGTAGGGACTGATCCCCAGATCCCGCGCCACCTGAGATGACGAGGAATCCGCCTTGGCGGCGGCATCGTCCAGGCGCTTGCAGAAACAGCGGATCCTCGTGATGCCGGATCCCCATTCCGTTGAATCGATCTCCATCCATCAGCTGCCCGACGCCGGGCAGTGAAATCCCGCGCCGTTCCCCCACACGAAGCGGTGTCGCACCCCGGGGCCATATCGGCACCATCCTGCTGCCCTCGGTCTCCACGGACAGGCAGGATTCCTGGCTGATCCACCTCACTCGTCCGGCAACGGGTACGTAACTGTCCTCTCGCGTGTCGTGCACGAGAATCTGTGGATCGGCACCTACCAGGCAGACGGCTTCCGGACACGCTGCCGAAGAGGATGCGGGTGTAGGAGGGACAGATGTGCATCCCGACAGGAGCGCGACGCCGACCAGCGTGGCAGCGATGGGCACTGCCCTAATCACGGCCTCCAGCGGCTAGGCGGGTGGCGAGTGTGGGGTGGGCGGCATAGTCGAACTTGACGCCGGCGAACGGCGGTTTCTCGCAGGGTGTTCCCTGGTTAGTCCCGTGCCATCCGCACAGTCCCGCACGCCCCTCGGTTTCGGCGTTGTGGTTCTCCGGATCGAACGGCTTGACCCAGATGACCTTTTGGTTGTTCATACGCCGAACGTACGCCGATGGCGGTGCCCGCGCTATTTGCCGATGTCCAGCCAGACGGTTACGACGACACCGGCCGCAAAGAAGAACGCTCCACTGATGATGTTCAGCCACATGCCCTGAAGAAAGGATTTCTTGCCGCTCTCCTTCAGCCGGGCCTCCAGCCTCGCGTCCAGCAGCTTCTCCACCGCCTGGCGCTGCTCTTCGTGCATCGCGGCCAGGTTCTCGGCGTCTTTCGCCTTTGCCTCCATCTCCTTGGCTGTAGCGCTCCGTGCCGCGATTTCGGCAGTCAACTCGTCCAGCAATGTTGTCGATCGTTTAAGGATCTCCGCCAGTTCATCCGCGCGGCTCTCGATCGTCGGTGCGCCGGTCGGAAGGACTTCATCTGTTTTCTTGCGCCGATCGAGCCAGGCGCCGAGAGCCGACGCGAGAGCACTTAGCAGTCCGGCTGCTGCTGAGCCGCTAATTACCGTAGTCAGTAGCTCCAAGCCTTCGAACGCCACGGGGCACAGACTAAGGCGGCCACGTCGGCCTGTCGCTGCGAGTGACCAGATCGGTACATACGACTGCGGTATGGGATTCCCCGGGCGCGAGCAGGTGCCCTTGCCGAACTGTTCAGCTCCGAATCGTTGCGTGCAGGGCGTGCTCAAGCCGGGGGAGGAAGCTGCTGACGTACGGGTTGCGTTGGCGGCGGTGCAGCGCTCACAGAGGGCTCGGCGTTGATGGGCTGCTTCGTTGGTCCGGTTGTGCGCAACCGGTCTGCAGCAGGTCGATGCCTTGGGCGAGCAGCGTGCGTTCCTTGGCGGTGATGCCGTCACTCGGCGAAGACATGCCGAGGTGGATGAGGGCAAGTACATCCAGCGTGGCCCGTTGGCCGGTGAGCGGCCGGTCGATGGTGCAGCTTCGCTGGAAGTCCGTGTGGCGGTCCGTTGTCGCGTAGGCGAACGCGAGGCGGGAGAGGACCGAGGCTCGGACGGCGGCCGGGGCGGCGTCGCTGGCGCGGAGGGCGGCCTGGAAGCCGTGGGAAGCCCGGGTTCCAGCTGCCATGGGAAACGGCCGCGGCTCCTGGGCCTCCTGAATCGCCGACCAGAGGCCGGGCGTGCCGCGGGCCTGGCGCGTACCGGCGTCGTTCAGAGGATGTCCGGGTGCGCGTGATCGTGTGGCAAGAAGGCCGGCGGTCAGGGGGTGTGGAGGAGTGCTTCCAGGGCGGTGAGGCCGTGGGATTCGGCGGGGGACGGGGGTGCGGACTCCGGGGCGGTGTCGCGGAATGTGGACGGCGCCATCCCGTAGACCGCCCGGAACCGGCGGGAGAAGTGGTAGGCGTCGGCGAAGCCGCACTGCACGGCGATCGCCCGCATGGACAGGTTGCTCTGCCACAGCAGCGGTTCTGCCCTGGCCAGCCGGAGCAGTTCGATGGCGGCGACCGGGCCGATCCCGAACGCGCGCCGGAAGGTACGCGACAGCGTGCTCGGCGAGACCTGGGCCGCCGAGGCGAGGTCGCGCATCGGGATCGGCCTGGCCACCCCGTCGGACCAGTGCTCGCGCACCGCGCCCAGCATCGCCGTCAGCGGCGCGGGCAGGGTCGCCGGTGCGCGGTGCGCGGGCGTGGGGTCGGCCAGGAACGTCAGCACCAGCAGGCGCAGCGTCTCGCAGGCCAGGTCCCGCCACCCCGCCGGGCACTCGGAGCCCAGCCACAGCAGGTAGCGGCACAGGGCGCCCATCGGGTCGTGCCGCCCGGTCAGGTCACGTACGAGCGGCCAACTGGACGGCACCTGGCCGGTGAGCGTGAAGTGCACGTACGCGTGCCGGGTCGGGCCGCGCGGATCCCAGCGGAACGCGTCACGCATCCCCGGACGGATGAGCAGCAGCCTGCCCGGGGTCAGCGGCAGCGCGACGTCGTCGCACAGCCAGGTGGCGCTGCCGCCGAGTAGCCAGACGAACTGGTACGACCTGGCCACCCGCGGCCCGAACGCCGAGCCCGGCGGATAGCCCGCGACGCTCGGCCCCAGCCGGGCCACCAGGTCGACGGAGATCGTCATCTGTCACAACCGCCCTCCCGGTTCGGGCGGATCCGCGGCTTGCGCACGTCCTCGAACCCCTTGTACGCGTACGGATCCTCGCCGGCGACGAGGACGACGTCCCGGAAGTCCGCCTGCGCCATGCCCGTCCCCTCCGGCGGGGTGGCCCAGGGCAGCAGGGACTCGGCGCTCATGTAGTGGTTGACCAGCGCCCGCCGGTAGCCGTGCGCGGCGGTGTTGGGCAGCGACTTGTGCAGCAGGTAGCCGTTGAAGACCACCACGCTGCCCGCGGGAACCTCGACGGGCACCGCGTCGGAGTCGCGGAACGGGAAGCCGTACGACTCCATCGTGCAGTCGTAGCGAGGGTCGTCGTGCTCGCGGTTGGGGTAGAGCACGCCACGCCGGTGCGATCCTGGCAGCACCCAGAGGCAGCCGTTCGCCACGGTGGCGTCGTCGAGCGCGATCCAGGCCGCCGTGAGCGAGCGGTCGCGGGTGGGGATGAACAGCTCGTCCTGGTGCCACGCCTGACCCGGCTCGCCCTCGGACTTGATGAACAGCATCGACTGCATCGCCTTGACGTTCTGGCCGATCACCGACGTGAGCGCCGAAACAACCGCGGGATGGCGCATCGTGGCGAGCATCAGGCCGGAGAGCTTGTGCGGGTAGTGGACGCACAGGAACTTGCGCAGCACCTCGTCGTCGGTGTCGCCGGCGCCCGCGGGGAGCGCTCCGCTGATGTCGCCCCGCTCGCCCCTGCAGATGCGGACGGCCTCTTCGAGCAGCTTGTCGACCTCGCCGGGGTTGAGCGCGCGGTCGAGTACGACATAGCCGTCGCGGTCGAACGAGGTCTTCAGGGCCGAGTTCGTCATGGCCCCATCATCACCGTCGCGACCCGGTCCCGGCCATGGCCCGATCACGCACGCGGATGGCGAATTTTGTCACCTATTGACGTGTCCGGAAACAGGCAATTAACATCCCGAGCTACTTACTAATACGTATTAACAGCCTCAATGAGAGTGGGCATGACTCCTCCTCCACGGCAACGGCGAGCGACCCAGCTCGACATCGCCAGACGCGCGGGTGTCTCACAGGCGACCGTGTCGCTCGTACTCAGCGGCGGCGCGGCCGGCGCCCAGATCGCCGAGCCCACGCGGCAGGCGGTCCTGGAGGCGGCCGCGGAGCTGGGCTACTCGGCCAACGTCGCCGCCAAGAGTCTCAGGGGCGGCCGCACTCACCTGCTGGGCCTGTACACGTTCGAGCCCGTCTTCCCGACCGACCAGCGCGACTTCTACTACCCGTTCCTGCTGGGCGTGGAGGAGGAGACCTCGCGGCAGGGCTACGACCTGCTGCTGTTCACCTCGATCGGCTCGGGGGCGCGGGAGATCTACACCGGTGGGGTGAACCGGCTGAAGCTCGCGGACGGCTGCGTCCTGCTGGGCCGCAACGTGCGCCGCGAGGAGCTGGCGGAGCTGGTCAGGGAGGACTTCCCGATCGTCTTCATCGGCCGCCGCGAGCTCGACGGCGCGGAGCTGTCGTACGTGGCGGCCGACTACGTGACGGCCACCAGCGACATGGTCGCGGAGCTGGCCCGCCTGGGTCACCGCAGGATCCTCTACCTGCGCGCGGTCGAGGACACCGAGCCGACCCGCGATCGCGAGACCGGCTACCGGCAGGGCCTGGCCGCGGCCGGGATCCCCGTGGACGAGTCGCTGATCCGCGCGCTCGCCGACCCCGCCGACCTGACGGCCGAGTACGTCGAGCACTGGACGGGCACGGCGGGCGTCACCGCGATCCTCGTCGAGCCGAGCGAGGACAACCGGCTGACCACCGCGCTCGCCGCGACCAGCGCGGACGGCCGGGTGAGCTTTCCCGCCGACTGCTCGATCGCGCTGCTCGGCGACCCGCCGTCGTGGACGCCCGAGCTGCGCGACTGGACCCGCTTCTCCCTGCCCCGGGTCGAGATGGCCCGCACGGCCGTGCAGCTCCTCATCGGCCTGCTGGACCCGCCACACGGCACGCCCCAGCAGGTCACGGTGCCGTGCAGCTTGGTGCCGGGCGACTCGATCGGCCCCGCCCCCGGCCAGGCCGCCGCTCCCGGCCAGGCCGCCGCTCCCGGCCAGGCCCCTTCTCCTGACCAGGCCCCTTCTCCTGATCGGACGCCTTCTCCTGATCGGACGCCTTCTCCTGATCGGACGGGGTCACGGTGACGCGCATGGTGGTGCGGCGGCTGCTGATCGGTGTATTCGTGATGTGGGGCGCGGCCTCGGTGATCTTCGTCATCGTCCGCGCCGCGCCGGGCGACCCGGCCGCGGTGTTCCTCGGCCCCGACGCGACCAAGGAGCAGATCGCCCGGCTGACGGCCACGCTCGGGCTCGACAAGCCGCTGTTCGAGCAGTACGTCCGCTACCTCGGCGACGTGCTCAGGCTCGACTTCGGCGAGTCCTACCGGCTCGGCCGGCCGGCCATGGAGGCGGTGTTCGAACGCCTGCCCGCCACGGTCGACCTCACGCTCACCGCGACGGCCATCGCGGTCGTGGCCGGTCTGGCACTCGGCCTCGTCGCGGGCAGCCGGCCCGGCGGCGCGGTGGACCGCGTCGTGTCCGCGGCGACGATCGCGCTGCAGTCCTTCCCGACGTTCTGGGTGGGGATCATGCTGGTCCTGACCTTCGCGCTCGGCCTGCGCCTGCTGCCCAGCGCCGGGGTCGGCACGCCCGCGCACCTGGTGCTGCCCGCGGTGACGCTGGCCTTCCCGTTCACCGCCATCGTCGCCCGGCTCACCAGGAGCAGCGTCACGGAGTCGATGCGCGAGCCGTACGTGCAGACGGCGCGGTCCAAGGGGCTCAGCGAACGCCAGGTCCTGCTCGGGCACGCGCTGCGCAACTCGCTCATCCCGGTCGTGACGATCGTCGGCCTGCAGATGGGCGCGCTCATGGGAGGCGCGGTGATCGTGGAGAACGTCTTCGCCTGGCCCGGCCTCGGCTCCCTGGTCGTGGACGCGGTCGCCAACCGCGACTACGCGGTCGTCCAGGCGGTGACGCTGCTGATCGCGGGCATCGTGATGGTGCTCAACATCGTCGCCGACGTGCTCTACATCCGGTTGGATCCCCGCATCCGGACGGAGGCCAGGTCATGAGCCAGGCGGCGGTCCTGCCCCAGCAGGTGGCCACGCGCCGGTGGCGCAGGGGCGCGCCGGCCCGGGTGCCGTACGTGGTGATCGCGCTGTACGCGCTGGTGGCCCTGATCGGGCCGCTGGTCATCGACTACGACCCGGTGCACACCCCGCTCACCGACCGGCTGCTCGCCCCCGGATCCCAGCTCTCCTCCGGCGGGGTCGCCTGGCTCGGCACCGACGCGCTCGGCCGGGACATCCTCGCCCAGGTCGTCTACGGCGCCCGTACGTCGCTGACCATCGGGCTGGCGACCGTGCTGGTCGCGTGTCTGGTCGGCGTCACGATCGGCGTCGTCGCCGGCTACGCGCGCGGCTGGCTGGACGCGGTGCTGGCCCGGATCACCGACGTGCTCCAGGCGTTCCCGGCGATCCTGCTCGCGATCGTGATCGCCGGTGTGTTCGCCCGCAGCGTCCCCGTCGTGGTGCTCTCGTTGTCGGTGACGGCCTGGATCTCCTTCGCCAGGGTCACCCGCGGCGTCGCGCTCTCCCTGCGCGAGCGGGCGTGGGTCGACGCGGCCCGGGTGATGGGCGTGCCGGTCCGGTCGATCATCGTCCGGCACGTGCTGCCCTTCACCGTCGGCCCGGTCGTCGCGCTGGCGACGCTGGAGTTCGCCCTCGTCGTGCTGGCCGAGGCGGGCCTGAGCTTCCTCGGCATCGGGCTCCCGACCGGGGCCGTGTCGTGGGGGCAGACGATCGCGAACGGTCAGCAGTACCTGGAGACCGCCTGGTGGATCTCCACGCTGCCCGGCATCGCCCTGTCCCTGCTGATCATCAACATGGGCATCCTCGGCGACCAGCTCACGGCCCGTTACGGGCAGCGCCGTACCCGTTCCTGACCCCCCTTTCCTGACAGGAGAACTCGATGACTGGGTTCCGCAAGATGACAGCGTTCGCGGCGGCGGCCGTCCTGCTGCTGGCCGGCTGCGCCACGACGACCGGCGGCAGCGGGGGCGGCGGTGATCCGGCCGGGGGCAGGCTGACTGCCGCGGGCACGTACCCGATCGAGAGCCTCGACCCGCACGGGGCCCAGGGCGCCACGACCGGCACGCAGCTCGCCGCGCAGGCGATCTTCAGCCGCCTCGTACGTCCCGGCGCCGACGGCAAGGTCGAGGGCGACCTGGCCGAGAAGTGGGAGCCCGGCGCCACCGCGGCGGAGTGGACGTTCCACCTGCGGTCCGGCGTGACGTTCTCCGACGGCAAGCCGGTGGCCGCCGCCGACGTGGTCGCCTCCTTCGAGCGGATGATGACGCTGGACGGCCCGAACGCCGCCAACTTCCCCGGCTACAAGATGACCGCGCCCGCCGAGAACGAGGTCAAGCTGACCGCGCCGGCCCCGGACGCGTCGATCCCGCGCAAGCTCGGCCTGTTCTACGTCATCCCGCGTACCGTCACGGCCCAGGACACCGCGTTCTTCACACGTCCTATCGGCTCCGGCCCGTACACCGTGAACCGGTTCGCGCCCGGCGAGGTGCTGGCGATGAGCCCGAACGCGAAGTACTGGGGCGACCGGCCGCAGCTCGCCAACCTGGAGATCCGTACCATCCCCGACCTGTCGGCCCGGCTGACCGCGCTGCGCACCGGCGAGGTGGACGTGGTCTGGGGCATCCCCGACGACCAGCTCCCCGTGCTGAGCGAGACGGACGGGCTGACCGTCAAGACGGTGCCGAGCACCGCGGTGTTCACCATGTGGTTCAACTCCTCGACCCCGGCGCTCAAGACCGCCGAGGTGCGCCGCGCCCTGTGGCAGGCGGTCGACTTCGGCACGATCATCAAGCAGCTCTACCCGCGGACCGGCGCGCTCGCCGACGGGCTGGTGGCGCCCGCGGTGCTCGGCTACGCCAAGCAGCAGCCGGTCGGCCACGATCCGAAGGCCGCCAAAGCCGCGCTGGAGTCCGCCGGCTTCGACTTCGGCAAAAAGCTGCGGCTGCAGTTCTCCGACGCCGAGTTCCGGCCGTTCGTGCAGGCGGTGGCCTCCGGCCTGGCCGAGATCGGCGTCCAGGTGGACGTCCTGGAGAAGGAGAAGGCGGTCTTCACCGAGGACCTGCTCGCGCTCAACTGGGACATCAACTTCCAGCAGCTCGCCACGCCCACCTACGACGCGGCCAGCAACCTGGGCCGGCTCTACACGTGCGCGGCGAAGCGTACCGGCTACTGCAACAAGGACCTCGACGAGCTGCTGGCCAAGGCGGGCGAGAGCCCGGACGAGGCCGAGCGCGCCGAACTGTACGGCCAGGCCGGAAAGATCATCTGGGCGGACGCGGTCGGCATGTACCCGATGACGGTGCAGCTCGCCTACTCCTGGCGGGCGCGGGTCACCGGGTTCACCCCCGACCCGAGCGGACTGCCCGACTTCTCCCACGTACGGCTCGCGGGCGCATGATGGGTGGCCGGGTGACAGCGCAGCATCCAGATAAATCGGGTACGGCGGATCCGCCGCATGACGGACCCCTGCTACGGGTCGAGGGGCTGGTCGTCGACCTGCCCCGGCCGGACGGCGCCGCGGGTGACACCGTCCGCGTGGTGGACGGGGTGTCGTTCGACGTGCCCGCGGGCACCACGGTCGGCCTGATCGGCGAGTCGGGCAGCGGCAAGACGATGACCGCGCTCTCGGTGATCGGCCTGCTCCCCGACCACGCGACCACCGGCGGCGAGCTGGTGTGGCGCGGGAAGAACCTCCTGCGGCCGGACACCGACTGGCGGCGCGTGCGAGGCCACCAGATCTCGATGATCTTCCAGGACCCGCTGGCCGCGCTGAACCCGAGCATCACCATCGGCCGCCAGGTGGGCGAGATCCTCCGGCGGGCCGGACGGCCGCGGGCCGAGGTGCGGCACGCGGTGATCGACCTGCTCGACCGCGCCGGGGTGCCGGACCCCGAGCGGCGGATGAACAGCTATCCCCACGAGTTCTCCGGCGGGCTGCGCCAGCGCGCCATGATCGCCCTGGCCCTGGCCGGCAGCCCGTCGCTGCTGCTCGCGGACGAGCCGACCACCGCGCTCGACGTCACCGTACAGGCCAGGATCCTGCGCCTGCTCCGCTCGATCCAGCGGGAGCAGGGGCTGGCCATGCTGCTGGTCACCCATGACCTGCGGGTGGTCGCCCACGTCGCCGACGAGGTCGTGGTCATGTACGCGGGCCGCGTCGCGGAACGCGGCCCCGCCGGCGCGGTGCTGCGCCGTCCCGCGCACCCCTACACACGCGCGCTGGCGGCGAGCGTCCCGGCGGTGCGTACCAAGACGGCGCTGGCCGACCCGCTGCCCGGCTCGCCGGCGACGCCGGCGAACCGGCCGTCCGGGTGCGCGTTCCACCCGCGGTGCCCGCTGGCCCGGGACCGGTGCAAGGCAGAGGTGCCGCAGGCGCGCGAGGTCGCGCCGGGCAGGTGGAGTGCCTGCCACTTCGCGGAAGAGGTGTTCACCCCGTGAGCGAGATGCTCGAAGTGTCCGACCTGCGGGTCACCTTCGGTGGCCGGGGCGGCCTGGTCGCCGTCGACGGCGTCAGCCTGCGGGTCGCGCCGGAGGAGACACTCGCCGTGGTGGGCGAGTCGGGCTCGGGCAAGACCACGGTCGCCCGCTGCGTGGTCGGGTTGCAGCGGCCGGACTCCGGGACCGTGACGTTCGAAGGGCGAAGGCTCGGCCCGGCCGGTCGCCGCCCGCCGGAGTCGCAGCGCGCCATCCAGATGGTGTTCCAGGATCCGCGCTCGTCGCTCAATCCGCGGATGCCGGTGTCCGATCTCATCGGCGAGGCATGGCGTACGCACCCGGTCACGGCGCCGCGGGGCGACCGGACCGAGGCGCTGCACCGGCTGCTGGCCGACGTCGGTCTCGACGCCGACGTGGCCGGGCGGCGCGCGGGCGACCTCTCGGGCGGCCAGTGTCAGCGGGTGAGCATCGCCCGCGCGCTGGCGGTGCGGCCACGGCTGCTCGTGTGCGACGAGGCGGTCTCGGCCCTCGACGTGTCCGTGCAGGCGCAGATCCTGCGGCTGCTCGTGGACCTGCGGCGCAGCCACCGGCTCGCGCTGCTGTTCATCACCCACGACCTGGGCGTGGTGCACCAGATCGCCGACCGGGTCGCGGTGATGCGCCGCGGCGCCGTCGTCGAGGAGGGCCCGGCCGGAGAGGTGCTCGGCGCGCCCCGGCACGAGTACACCCAGGCCCTGCTCGACGCCGCACTCGACATCGGAGTAGAAGCATGATCACCGGCTGGAACACGTGGGACGTCACCACCCACACCGGCATGGTGCACCTGCCGTCGGGGCTGCGGGTCCGCTTCGGCGTGCCCGGCGCTCCCCTCGACGGGTTCACCTGGCGTGACGGTCTGGTCAGGCTCGGGCACCACACCGTGGGCGGCGACTACGCGGAGGTCACCGTCGAGGCCGGTGACGGCCTCCTGCACCTGGTCATGGCCGGAGGGTCCACGGACGAGCTGTACGTACGGGCCGAGGGGACCGCGGGCGTGCTCGTGGCGCTGGACGGCCGGGACGACACCGACGCCGGCGCCCAGTGGATCGACTGGCGGATCGACTGGCGGGAGACCGGCGGCGGGCCCGTCAGGACGGGCGAGGAGTCGCGGCCGGCCGACGGCCTGGTGCTGGAGTTCGCAGCCCGGGTGGAGCTGCGCGTGGCCCCGCACGGCACGCCCGGCGGCGCCGCCGGCGTGGACGCCCTGCTCGCGCGGCGCAGGGCCGAGGCCGAACGCACCGCCCCCCGGTCGGCCGGCTGGCTGGGCGACGCCGCCGACGCCGCCACCAGGGCCGTCACCTGGAACCGGATCTACGCGCCCGACCTCGGCCGGGTGCTCACGCCGACCTCCCGGGACTTCGTCTCCGAGCGGCGCAGGGGCTTCTACGGCACCTGGGCGCTGCACGCGTGGGACACGTTCTTCACCGGCCTGGTCGCCTCCACCGTCGACCGCGACCACGCCCGCGATATCTTCGGCCAGATCCTGCCCTTCGCCGACGCCGCGGGCATGATCCCCAACCGCGTGTCCGACGACAAGGGCGTCACCGCCGACCGCTCGCAGCCCCCGGTGGGCGCGCTGACCGTGCGCAAGGCGTACCTGGCCGGTGGGCTGTCGGACGAGACCCGCGACCGGGAACTGCTCGCCGGAACGTTCCCGGCGCTGCTGGCCTGGCACGACTGGTGGCCCCGAGCCCGCCGCGGCCCGTACGGCCTGCTCGCCTGGGGCTCTGACCCCATCGACGGCGACCCCGGCTCGGCCACCCTCGACCGGACGAAACGGGAGTCCGGCCTGGACGACTCGCCCATGTACGACGAAGTGAGCTACGACCCTGACACCCACACGATGAACCTGGCCGACGTCGGGCTGGTCGCGT
Source organism: Nonomuraea jiangxiensis (assembly GCF_900099965.1). Taxonomy (GTDB): domain Bacteria; phylum Actinomycetota; class Actinomycetes; order Streptosporangiales; family Streptosporangiaceae; genus Nonomuraea; species Nonomuraea jiangxiensis. Next base: position 101,510 of record NZ_FNDJ01000013.1, read on the forward strand.
TGCACATCGCCGACGCCGAGGCGCTCGCCGCCATCGCCGGCACGCTGGGCGCGGACGACGTCGCACGACGGCTGCGCGACCAGGCCGCGAAGGCGCGGGCGAGCGCCGACCCGCTGCTGTGGGACGCCGACCGCGGCGGCTACCGGAACCTGCACGCCGACGGGACACACGACCCGCACGTCTCGCCCACCCTGCTCTACCCGTTGCTGGCCGGCATGCCGGACGCCGCCCGGGCCGCCGACCTGGCCGCCCGGCTGCTGCGTCCGCAGACGCTCGGCGGCGACCCGCCGCTGCCCAGCGTGGCCCGCGACGACCCCGGCTACGCGGCGACGTACTGGCGCGGGCGCATCTGGGCGCCGATGGCGTTCCTCGCGATCGAGGGCCTGCGCCGCTACGACCTGACCGAGGCCAGCCGCCCGCTGGTCGCCGCGCTGCTGCGGCTGTTCCTGTCCGAATGGGACAAGCACAGCCACGTCCGCGAGAACTATCCGGCCACCTCCGGCGAGGACGTCCGGGCGTTCCAGGCGCGCTCCGACGGGCTGATGGCCTGGGGCGGCCTGCTCGCCTACCTCGCGTACGGCGAACTCGCCGACGCCCGCGAGGACGGCTGGCGCTTCGCGCACCCAGGAGAGCCCGCGGAGCTGGCCAACCTGCCGCTCGGCGACGGCCGGCTCGCCGTGACCGCCGGTGACCGGCTCACCGTGACGCTCGACGGCCGCCCGCTGCTCGACGCCGCGCCGGGCGTCGTCGTCACCGCCTACCGGCGTACCGCGGGCGAGGTCACCGGGATCGCCCGCGGCAGTGGCGATCTCCACGTCAGCCCGCCGGGGGACGGCGCCCCGGTACGGGTGCCGGTCTCCGCCGAGCCGACACCCTTCCGCATAACCCGTAACGAAACAGACCAGCACGACAACGATGGGGGAATGCCCGCGTGACAAGGGAATCCGAGACAACGGCCGACGTCCTCGTGGCCGGCGGCGGGCTCGGCGGCGTGGCCGCCGCGCTGGCCGCGCTGCGCAGGGGCCGGTCCGTGCTTCTCGTCGAGGAAACCGACTGGATAGGCGGGCAGCTCACCAGCCAGGGCGTGCCACCGGACGAGCACACCTGGATCGAGCAGTTCGGATGCACCCGCAGCTACCGCAGGCTGCGCGACGCGATCCGGGACCACTACCGGACCTGGTACCCGCTGACCGACGAGGCCCGTGCCCGCCCCGACCTCAACCCCGGCGAGGGGCGGGTCTCCCGGCTGTGCCACGAGCCCAGGGTGGCCGCCGCCGTGCTGGACGCCATGGTCGCGCCGTACGTGTCGGCGGGCCGGCTGCGCATCCTGTACGGCCACAAGGTCGTCGGCGCCACCGTGGACGGCGACCGGGTGCGCGCCGTCACCGTCGAGGCGGCGGACGGGCACCGACTGGAGGTGGCGGCACCGTACGTGTTGGACGCCACGGAGCTGGGCGACCTGCTGCCGCTCACCGGTGCCGAGCACGTCACCGGCTTCGAGTCCCGGCACGACACCGGCGAGCCCAGCGCTCCCGACGAGGCGCAGCCGGCGAACATGCAGGCGTTCTCCTGGGTGTTCGCGATCGAGCACCGGGCCGGTGAGGACCACACGATCGACCGGCCCGCGGGTTACCGGGACTGGGCCCGCTACCAGCCGCCGAAGTGGCCGAACCCGCTGCTCAGCCTGAGCGCGCCCGACCCCAGGACGCTGGAGACGGTGACCCGCGCCTTCACCCCGAACCCGGCGCCGGCCCCGTTCGTCGCCGACCAGCGGGCGGACCCGGGCGACAAGGAGCTGTGGGCGTTCCGCCGGGTGCTGTCGCGCAACCTCTACCGGCCAGGGTTCGCCGCCAGCGACGTCACCATCGTCAACTGGCCGATGATCGACTACCTGCCCGGTCCGCTGATCGGCGTCAGTGCCGAGGAGCGTGACAAGCACCTGGCCGGCGCCCGTGAGCTGAGCATGAGCATGCTCTACTGGCTGCAGACCGAGGCGCCGCGCGAGGACGGGGGCACCGGCTGGCCGGGGCTGCGGCTGCGCGGCGACGTGCTGGGCACCACCGACGGGCTGGCCAAGGCGCCCTACATCCGCGAGTCGCGGCGGATCGAGGCCCGCTACCGGATCGTCGAACAGGACCTGTCGCTGGCCGTACGCGGCCAGGCCGGCGCGGTCGCCTACCCCGACTCGGTCGGGATCGGCATGTACCGCATCGACCTGCACCCCTCGACCGGCGGCGACACGTACATCGACGTCGCCAGCTCGCCGTTCCAGATCCCGCTCGGCGCGCTCCTGCCGGTCCGGCTGCGCAACCTGCTGCCCGCGGCCAAGAACATCGGGACCACCCACATCACCAACGGCTGCTACCGCCTGCACCCGGTGGAGTGGAACATCGGCGAGGTGGCGGGGACGCTCGCCGCCCACTGCCTCGACCACGGGCTGGAGCCCGAGCAGGTGCACGCCGACGGCGCGCGGCTGCGGGCGTTCAGGAGCGAGCTGGCCGCCGACGGCGTCGAGCTGGCCTGGCCCGAGATCAGGGGGTACTGATGGCGGTCGACGGCCGCCGGCTGCTCGGCGGCGTGATGATCCCCCTCGTCACCCCGATGAGCGAGCCGGGCCTCCCCTCGGGGCAGGCGGCGAAGGCGCTGCTCCACGGGCTCGCCGCGGCGGGCGCGCGTGGCTTGATGCTGTTCGGCAGCAACGGCGAGGGCCCGTTGCTGCCGGTCTCCGCGCTCACGGAGTTCGCCGTCCAGGTGGCCGGGCAGTGGCGCGAGCTGACCGGCGGGCCGGTGCTGTGCAACGTCACGGCGGCCGGGACGGCGGAGGCGCGGCAGCGCGCGGCGGCGGTCGAGCCGGCCGAGCCCGACGCGCTCGTGCTCAGCCCGCCCATCTACTTCCGGCACCGCGACGACGAGATCGCCGCCCACTACGAGGCCCTGGCCGGCCTCGGCACCCCGGTGGTCGCCTACAACGCTCCCCGCTACAGCAACCCGCTCGGCCGGGACACGATCGACCGGCTGGTGGCCATGCCGCACGTGGTGGGCATCAAGGACAGCTCCGGCGACCTCGACCTGCTGGGCCACATCGTCTCCGCCGCCAGGCGCCGGCCGGACTTCGGCGTGAGCCAGGGGGCGGAGACGCAGTTGCTCGCGGCGCTGCGCCTCGGCGCGGACGGCATCGTCCCCGGCATCGCGAACCTGGCGCCGGGCCCCTCGGTCGAGCTGTTCGCGGCCCACGAGAGCGGCAGGGACGGCGACGCGGAGGAGGCGCAGCGTGTGCTCGCCCGGCTGCTCGCCCTGCACTCGATCCGGCCGGGAGTGCCCGCGATCAAGGCGCTCCTCGACGACCGCGGGCTGTGCCCCCCACACGTGGCCGCGCCACTCGTGCCCTGCACCGAGGCCGAACGGCGCGACCTGAACGCCTTACTCGCCAACGACGAAGCACATCTCTTCCCCCGGAGGTAGCACGTGGCACCGTCAGAGTCCTGGTCCATCAGCATCGGCCGCAGGGCGTTCGGCAAGGGCCTGGCCGCAGCGTCACTGGCCGCCGCGCTCGGCCCCGCTCTACCGGCGGGCGCGGCGTCCGCGCGGCGCGCGCCGGTCACCTTCGACGAGACCACGCTGTGGGACAACACCGTGGACCCTCTGGAGAGCTATCACGTCCACGGGCTGACGGTGCTGCCCGACGACTCCATCCTCGTCGTCACCGAGGGACGGCACGAGGTGTGCGACGCCGGCCCCCGGGATCTGGTGCTGCGCCGCAGCCCCGACGGCGGCGACACCTGGGAGGCGACGCGGACGCTGGTGACCTCGGCCGGCGGCCAGTCGTGGGGCAACCCGGCGTTCGTCGTCGACCGGACCACCGGCGGCGTCTTCCTGTTCTACATGCTCTCCACCCGGCTGCCGGAGAACACGACCTGCTCCGGCGACAAGGGCGACCTGTACATGATCTCCAGCGCGGACGGCGGTCGTACCTGGAGCGCGCCGCGCGCACTGTCCGGACTGTTCGACCACTTCCCGTACGACTGGGCGCTGCACGGCCCCGGGCCCGGCCACGGCATCCAGCTCGACAACGGCCGGCTGCTGCTCAACTGCTCCCACCGCCGGGTGATCGTCGGCAACAGCGTCGAACAGCGGTATTACGGCGTGGCGTCGATCTACAGTGACGATCACGGCCAGACCTGGCAGGCCACAGCCGAGGTGCCGGTCTCCGTCGCCTACCCGATCAACGAGGCCAGGGTGATCCAGCGTTCCGACGGCACGGTGCTGGTCAACGGCCGCGCCGCGGCAGGCGGGAACCGGCAGCGGATCGTGTCGGTCAGCTCCGACCGCGGGCTGACCTGGTCGGCGCCGCGGCTGGACGGGTCCACCGGCACGTTCAACGCCGTGGACGCGAGCCTGCTGCGCTACAGCGGCGGACCGGGCTCGTCGGAGGCCGGCCGGGTGCTGTTCAGCCGCCCCGACTCGCCGGTGCGGACCAACCTGACGGTCTCGGTGAGCTACGACGACGCGCACTCGTTCCGCTACAGCCGGGTGGTCAACCCGGGCCGGTCGTACTACTCCGAGCTGGCCCGTCTCTCGGACGGCACGATCGTGCTCGTCTACGGCCGCGACGGCGACAACGCGAGCTTCCCGCGCAAGGTCGTCGTCGCCCGGTTCTCCCTGGAATGGCTGACCAACGGCCGGGACACCCTGTCGGACGGCCCCCACTACGACGAGCGCGTCGTCGACCTGTCGGCAGGCGCGCTCGCCACCGGCGGCGCCGTGTCCACTGTCGCCGACCCGGTGGCGCGCGGGGGGAACCGGGCCGTGTTCACCCCGTCCCAGACCACCGCCTACGTCGAGTACACCGTGAACGTCGTCAACCCGCGTCCCCAGGAGTTGCTCCTGCGCTACTTCCGCTCCGCCGACGGCGGCCTGGTCACCGTCACGGTCGACGGCATCCGCACCCCGATCGCGGTGCTGGACACGACGGCGGACCGGGCCGACGGTTACGACGTCGCCAACCTCGGCGAGGTCCAACTCGCGGTCGGGCAGCACAAGATCCGGTTCACCGCGTCACAGGCCGGTCGCGGCGGCGGCAGGGTGGTCTCGCTGGACACGCTGAGCCTCATCGACGCCCCCGCGCGCGCCGACGTGTCCAGCGAGGTGGTGGTCGACAACGACGAACTCGGCTATCAGGTGGTCAGCGGCGTCTGGTCGCCGGCTACGGGCGTGGCCGGCTACCGCGGCGGCAACTACCGTACGGCGCCCGCGGGCACGGGCGGGAGCGTCGTCCGGTGGCGGCTGGTGGTGCCGAGCGACGGTGACTACGAGGTCCAGGTCTCGCACACCGCGCACGAGAACCGCGCGAGCAACGCGCCCTTCACCGTCAGGCACGCGACCGGGACCAAGGTGGTACGGGTCGACCAGCGCAAGGCCGGGGTGACGGAGCCGCGCGGCGGCTCGTGGGTGTCGCTCGGCACGTTCCGCATGACCGCGGGGCTGACCTCGGTCGAGCTGAGCAACGCGGCCGACGGGTTCGTCATCGCCGACGCCGTCAGGCTGCGCCGCAAGCCCTGACGACGGTCGGTCCGGCTGATCCGGCGCGTGGCGCGCACGTCGCCACCCCGGATCAGCCGGACGCCGCCGCGTGCCCACCCCGCTCGTGGCCGTCCCGCTGGTGGCGGAGGAGGTGCGCGGCGAGGAACGTGAGCCAGGCCCACCCCATGGTGACCGAGATCCTCTGGAAGAGCCCTCCGTACGCGACCAGCGACGCCGTCTGGTCGAACCCGAGCGTGGACAGCTCCAGCATCACCGCGAACGCCCCCGCGCTGACGGCCGAGTAGCAGGCCCACAGGAGCCGCCGCGTCCCCGCGAAGCGCACCGCGAACACGACGCACGCGCAGGCCAGCGCCGCGAAGCCCGGCATGGAGAGCAGGTCGTGCAGCAGGGCGGGCACGCTGCTGTACTCGGCCATCTGGTCAGGCGTCCCCGGCGGATACCCGCTCACCGGGTCGGTCGTGAACACCCCCGCGCCGACCAGCATCACCCCCCACGCCCCGACCAGGATCGGCCCCCAGCGCGCCCCCCTCGCTGACGAGGAGCCCCTGAGCGCGCGCCGCATCCCGGCGGCGAACGCGAGCGACAGCACGCCGGCGATGACGAAGTTCGCCGTCTGCACCCAGCCGAACGGGCCCAGGGCCAGCGAGCTGATCGGATGCCGCAGCGGGTCGTAGTGGGCCTTGAGCGCCCCCTGGACGAGGAACGCGACGACGAAGAGCGGGCCGGCGACCACACCGCACAGCAGTAGGCGCCTCGTCGTCCTGTCGATGGCCGTCTCCGGACCCCTGGGATCGGGGCCGGGCGGCATGATGGTTCGCATGCCTGTCAGGCTAGGTTGACAGGAGGATCGCTGTCAACCCAGCCTGACAAGCACGACGGCGGGTCCGGGCGGTCGGGCGGCGGAAAATCGTTGGATCGCTCGGCACTCCCTGCGGCAGCATGGCCACGGTGGGTGTCGGCGTTCGGGAGGGCGGATGGATGTGTTCGGTTCAGGACAGGTCTCCGCGGGCACCCCGTCCGTCCGCAGGTCTGCGGTGCTGCTCGCGCTGCGGTTCTACTGCCTGGAGCTGAAGCGGCAGTGGCCGGTGGCGGTGCCCGCGCTGACCCTGCCGGCGATGGGCAACATCTGCCTGTTCTACCTGGCGCCGCTGGCGGTGGCGGCGCTCGTGGGGCACCTGTCCGGAGGGGGCGACGGCTCGGTCGCCGCGCTGCTGCCCTACGTGCTCGGCTTCGGCGCGTTGCTGCTGGCGGGCGAGGTGTTGTGGCGGCTGGGGCTGCACTTCCTCAACCGTACGGACTCCCGCGGCATCGAGCGGCTCGGCGTGATCGGCATGGACGAACTGCTGATCAAGGACGCCGCCTTCTTCCACGACAACTTCGCCGGTTCGCTGACCAAACGGGTGCTGAGCTTCTCCGGCAGGTTCGAGGAGTTCGCCGACGCGCTGACGTTCTCGATCATGGCCAAGCTCGTGCCGCTGGTCTTCGCCTCGGTCGTTTTGTGGCAGTATCACCCGCTGCTGGTCCTCGTGCTGCTGGGGCTCATCGTCGTGACCGGCTTCCTGGTGGCCCCGCTCATCCGCCGCCGGCAGCGGCTGGTCGACGAGCGCGAGGCCGCCAAGGTGCGGGTGTCGGGCCACGTCGCCGACGTGCTGGCCAACATGGACACCGTACGCGCGTTCGCCGCCGAGGACCGCGAGGCCGCGGAGCACCGGGTCAGGGTCGCCGAGCAGCAGCGGCTCTCGCTGCGCTCCTGGGACTACGGCAACCTGCGGGTCGACACCGTGGTCGCGCCGCTATCGGTGCTGACCGCCGCCCTGGGCCTGCTCCTGGCTGTGGCGCTGCGGGGCGGCCTGGGCGTGGAGGCCATCGTGGTGACGTTCACCTACTACTCGAACACGACCGGCATCATGTTCGAGTTCAACCAGATCTACCGGCGCCTGGAGAGCACGCTCACCGAGGCCGCCCAGTTCACCGAGCTGCTGCTGGCGCGGCCGACCGTGGTCGACCCTCCCGACCCCCAGCCGCTGCGCCCGGCCGACGCCGGCGTCCGCTTCGAACGGGTGAGATTCACGCACGCCGCGGGCCCGCCCCTGTTCGACGGGCTCGACCTCGACATCGCCAGCGGCACCAAGATCGGGCTGGTCGGCCGGTCCGGGGGCGGCAAGACCACGCTGACCCGGCTGCTGCTGCGCCTCATGGACATCGACGGGGGCCGCATCCTCATCGGCGGCCAGGACATCGCCCGGCTGCGCCAGGCCGACCTGCGCGGCCTGATCGCGTACGTCCCCCAGGAGCCCGGCATGTTCCACCGGACGATCCGCGACAACATCGCGTTCGCCCGGCCGGGCGCCACCGAGGACGAGATCCTCCGGGCGGCCAGGGCGGCGCACGTCACGGAGTTCGCCGAGGCGCTGCCCGACGGGCTCGACACCCTGGTCGGCGAGCGCGGCGTGAAGCTCTCCGGCGGTCAGCGGCAACGCCTCGCCCTGGCCCGTGCCATCCTGCGCGACGCCCCGATCCTGCTGCTGGACGAGGCGACCAGCGCACTCGACTCGGAGAGCGAGATCCTCGTCCAGGAGGCCCTGTGGCATCTGATGCAGGACCGTACGGCCCTCGTGGTGGCACACCGCCTGAGCACCGTGGTCCGCATGGACCGGCTGGTCGTGCTCAACCAGGGCCGCATCGTGGAGCAGGGCACACACAGCGAGCTGCTCCAGGCGGATGGCCCCTACGCGCGGCTGTGGCGCCACCAGTCGGGCGGCTTCCTGGTCGCGGACGACGACGCACTCGACGCGGCCCCGTCGTTGCCCGTCCCGATCGCCGCCGACGGACGGCGTCCACACGGTGAGCCCGTCTGAGGGCAGGGAGGCGCGTGGCCGACGATCATCCGGTGACCGGTGGCGCTTCCTGGCAGCACGGATGTGATGCGTGCCGCCGTCCGGGGCGGCTGGAGTAGCGTGGCGGTATGACTGACTCGCCGGAGCCGGCTGCGCCACCCACCTGCCCGTCCCCCGGCGGGACCGTCACCGTACCGGCCGAGACGGCGATCCCCGACACCCTGCTCTACCAGCTTGTCCGCTGGGCCAAGGCGCACCGGACCAAGATCGCCGACGAGCTCGCGGGCCTCGGCCTCTACATCGGGCAGGAACAGCTCCTGGCACAGCTCTGGTCGAAGGACGGGCTCAGCCAGTCCGAGCTGGTGGACCGGCTCTGCGTCGAGCCCCCTACGGTCACCAAGATGCTGCAGCGGATGGAACGGGCCGGCCTGGTGCGGCGGGCCGCGGATCCCGCCAATGCCCGGATCTCACGTGTCTACCTGAGCGACCGGGGACGGGAGTTGCAGGCCCCGGTCGAGCGCCTGTGGGCCGACAGCGAGCGGCGGCTGAGCGCGGAGCTCGATCCTGCCACCCGGTCCGCGCTCCTGGACGTGCTCACCCGGATCAACACCTCGACCTGAGCGGATCGGGCGGCGGCTGGGCCCAGGCCGCATCCCCTGGGCCCCGGTCTCCATCGGAGCCGGCCCCGGCGAAACCGCATCTCCGACCGGTATCGGCTCGATCCTCACGGTAGGACGGAAACCCCGATGGGGTTGAAGGGTCACCGGACGCCGGGCTAAGCTGAGCCGGCTAATTTAGCCAGCTACATTAGGAGATGCGATGCCTACCGACATCAGGGTCGCCGTCATCTACTACAGCGCCACCGGCACGGTGCGCAGCCTGGCCGAAGCCATGGTGGAAGGCGCGCGGGAGACCGGCGCGGAGGTCCGGCTGCTCCGCGCGACGGAGACCGCGCCCGCCGAGGCGATCGCGAGCCGGCCGGACTGGCAGGCGAACCTCGCCGCCACCGATCACCTGCCCGCACCCACCCTGGACCATCTGCGCTGGGCCGACGCGATCGCGATCGGATGCCCGACGCGCTTCGGCAACCTGGCCACGCCGATCTCCAGCTTCCTGGAGACCACCGGCGGGCTGTGGTTCTCCGACGAACTCGCGGACAAGCTCGTCGGGGGGTTCACCAGTGTCAGCACCGCCCACGGCGGTCACGAGAGCACACTGCTCGCGCTGACCCACATCTTCCACCACTGGGGTTCGATCATCGTGCCGGCCGGCTACATCGGCGACACCCTCCGCGGCGCCGGCAACCCGTACGGCGTCTCCGCCCACGCCTCGTACGGCCGGGCCGCCCCCTCGGCCCAGGAGCTCGCGGCCGCCCGCGCCTACGGTTCCCGGCTGGCGACCGTCGCCGGCCGGTACGCGGTCAGCCGGGAGGTGACAGCGTGACCTCACCCGAGACGTCGTCCGGACCGGCACCGCCTACCGAGGGCATCAGGTGGGGCGCCGTCATCGCCTGCGGGTTGGCGGTCTTCATCACCGCCGTCGACCTGAACGTGGTCGGTGTCGCCCTGCCCGCGCTCGGCGCACGGTTCGACGCCGCCCCGGCGGCGATGCAGTGGGTCATCCTGGCGTACGCGCTGCCGATGGTCGCGCTGATCCTGCCCGCCGGCCGGTGGGGCGACACCGTCGACAAACGGGAGGCGTTCGTCTTCGCGGTCGTCGGTTTCGGGCTGGCCAGCGTGTTCGTCGCCGTCTCGCAGTCACTGGAGATGATGATCGTCGCACGGGTCGTACAGGCGCTCTTCGGCGCGCTCATCTCCTCGCTCGTGCTCGCCACCATCGCCCAGTCGGTACGGCCGCAGCTGATGGGCCGGGCGATGGGCCTGGTCGCGTCGCTGGGCCCGCTCGGCGGAGCAGTCGGCCCGGCCGGGGGTGGACTGCTGATCGACGCCCTGGGCTGGCAGGCCGCGTTCCTGATCAACGTCCCGGTCTGCCTGGTGGCCGCCTGGCTGGCCTGGGTGTCGGTACCACGTGGCACCCTGGGACTGCACCCACCGCGGCCACGCTGGCTGATCGACGTGCTGATGCTCGGTGTCGCCGGCACGGCGCTCTTACTCGGGCTGCAGGAGTTCGGCCGACCGGGAGCCGGTGCCGCGATCGGCGGGGTGCTGCTGGTCGCCGGCATCGTGACCCTGGTGTTCTGGCTCCGCCGTAAGGACGCCAAGCCCGTCATGGCGCTGTTCGCCGACCCGTTCGTCAACCGCTGGCTGATCGCGCTGCTGTTCGGCGCGGTGCTGAGCGGCGTACTCAACTTCATCACCCCGTTCCTGCTCGTCGACGGGATCGGTGTCTCCAACGGGGTCACGGGCTTCACCATGTTGGCGCTGTCCGCCGGCATGGTGGTCTTCGCACCGCTGGGCGGGGCCCTCACCGACCGCTCCGGACCACGGCCCGTTTCCATCGTCGGCGGAATACTGCTGCTCGCTGGCGCGACGCTGCTGGTGTCCGGCTCGACCGAGTGGGGAGCCGTGGACATCGCCTGGCGGCTGGCGCTGGTCGGCGCGGGCACCGGTCTGCTCGCCGGACCGACCCAGGCAGCCGTGATGATGTCCGCGCCGCCGCACCTCGGTGCGACCGCCGGGGCCCTCTCCGCGCTCCTGCTCAACCTCGGTTTCGCGGTCGGGCCGGCGGCCGGCTCCCTGGCCTGGCAACTGACCGGCGGCGAGATCACCCGTACCGGCCCGGCCTACCTCGTCGGTGCGGCAGCCGCCACGATCGCCCTGGCGCTACTCGTCGCCACACGGCGGCCCCGACCTCCCGCCACGCCGGAAGCGCCGGTCGCCAAGGAACAACCAGCGGGCTGAGCGGCGCCCGTACGGGGTCGGACAGTCACCCATGGTGTGGATACGGCAGCTTGACGGCACGCCGGGTGCCTGGGGGAAGAGGCGTCAGGTCGAGGGCGCCTCTTCCGTTTCGGGGCGGGGGAAGCAGTCGAGCAGGCGCTTGAGCGTGTTGACGTCGCCGGACACGGTGGTGTGCCCGTCGTCGGTGGCCTCCTCCAGGCGGCGCCGGCGGGTCAGCAGCGCGGCGAACGTCCTGGTGTCGGTGGTGATGGTCGCGTCGGGCGCTTCGGGTTCGCCGCGGGTGATGTCGATCTCGCCGTCGGCGACACTCACGGTGAGGCGGTCGTCGCCGAAGACCAGCGCGTAGGTGGCGGACAGGCCGTCGCTCAACTGCGCGGCGAAGTCGCCGTGAAGCGCCAGCATGAGGGCGTCGACGCTGATGTCCGCGTTGAGATCTCGAAAGGGTGAGTGCCGGCCCCACCGGCCGAGGTGGACGAGCACGGGCTGGAGCTGCCGTCCCCAGTCGGTCAGCTCGTAGACCCACGACCGGGTTGGCGGACCCAGCTTGCGTCGACGCACGATGCCGTACTGTTCCAGCTCGCGCAGCCGCTGGGACACGCGGTTGGGGCCGGCGTTCGGCAGCCCGCTGCGCAGGTCGCTGAAGCGCTTGGGACCGAGAAGCAGCTCACGGACGACCAGGAGGGCCCAGCGCTCGCCGACCAGGTCAAGGGCGTGTGCGGCGGCGCAGGCGTCGCCATAGGTTCGCGTGCTCGACACATCACCGAGTCTAACCGAAGCCTCGTTCCGATACGGATTCTTTCAGTATCGAAGTTGTACTAAACAGTTCTCATATGTAACCTCTGGAGGCATTCCCCGAACAGGAAGAAGGAATGATGATCCTCATCACAGGAGCGAACGGACGTCCCGGATCGGCCACCGTCCGTGAGTTCGTACGACATGGCACACCGGTCCGTGCCCTCGTGCGGTCCCCGGAGAAGGGCGACGATCTACGGGCGCTGCCAGGGGTCGAGGTCGTCTACGGCGACATGCTCTGGCCCGAGACGCTGGAGCACGCGCTGGCCGGGGTGGACCGGGTGCTGATGATCTCCGGTGCCGGGCCGGAAATGCTGGAGACCCAGTGCACGTTCATCGACGCCGCGATCAAGGCGGGGGTCGGCCATATCGTGAAATTCTCTGGAAAAGACTCGGTCGACGGGTTCGACAACGAGAAGTTCCGTTCCAGCCGGAGTCACGAGCAGATCCTGCGCTACCTCGTCGCCTCCGGGATGCCGTGGACCGTGCTCCGGCCGAGCCAGTTCATGCACGTGTACTTCGAGGAAGTGCCGGACATCGTCGCCCACGGCGAGCTCCGCCTCCCGCTCGGCGACACCACGCTCGCCCCGGTCGACATCGATGACATCGCCAAAGTGGCCTACGCCGTGCTCACCACGCCCGGCCACGAAGGCGAGACGTACACCATGACCGGTCCCGAGGCGCTCACCATGACCGACGCCGCGCGCCACATCTCCGACGCGATCGGCAGATCGGTCAGCTACCGCGACGTGACCTCCGAGGAGAAGCAGCAGGCCTGGCTGGCGGCGGGGTACCCGAGGCCGCGCGCGAGCGCGTTCGCGCAACTGTTCCAGGAGCGGAGCCGACTGGGCCGCTCGACCGTCGACCTGAGCACCCATGAGCGCTTCGGGATCGAACCGACCACCTTCGCGGAGTTCGCCCGTCGATACGCAGACGTGTTCCGCGGTGTCTCCCCCTACACCGTCACCCCGGCCTGAGGCCGGAATCGGGGCGTGCCGGTCATGCTCGCACTGCTCCTCCCCCGAATCGTGTCCAAACAGGCACGGGGCCCGCGTCGAGTTTTCGAAAGGTACCGCCGAAGGAGGCGGTGACCGTCCTACACAGGAGGTGGACATCATGGCGAGCGAGCGTTCGCAGATGGTCAGGGATCACTGGCGCAGCATGACGGAAGCGGCCGTCGCGAATCCGGGCCAGACGCCCGAGGAGGTACGGGAGAGGGTCGAACGGTTCTGGCCCGCCCTGACGGCCGAACCTGGCGGCGTGGACTACCTCGAAGTGGAGGTGGCCGGTCGGCCGGCGCTGTGGGCCGTGCCGAAGGGGGCGGCCGAGGACCAGGTGGTCTTCAGCGTGCATGGGGGCGGTGGTGTGAGCGGCTCGATCTATACGCATCGGAAGATGTTCGCCCACCTGGCCAAGGCGGTGGGGGCCCGCGCGTTGCTCGTCGGGTACCGCCAGGAGGCCTACCCTGTGCCGCTGGAGGACACGACCACCGCATACAGGTGGCTGCTCGACCAGGGGACGAACGCCGGGCACATCGCCGTCGTCGGCGACTCGATCGGAGGCGGGCTGTCCGTCTCGACGCTGTTGCGTGCCCGGGAGTTGGGCCTGCCCATCCCGGCCGCGTTGATGTTGATATCGCCGTTTGTGGATATGACCGTCAGCAACGACACCTTCGCCACGAACAGCACGAACGAGGCCTTCTTCTACAAGGAGGTGGTGTCTTTCCTCGCCTCGGCGTACCTGGCGGGTGCCGACCCGAAGGAGCCGCTGGCCAGCCCGCTCTATGCGGATCTGAGCGGCCTGCCGCCGACGTACGTCCAGGTGGGCGAGCACGAGACGCTGCTCGGCGAGAGCCTCGAATTCGAGCAGAACGCCCGTGAGGCCGGCGTGGACGTCCGGCTCGACGTGTTCCCCGAGCAACAGCACACCTTTCAGATGGCCGCCGGATACTCACCCGAGTCCGACGACGCGCTCCGGAGGCTCGCCGAGTGGGTCCGGCCGAAGATCGGCCTCGGCTGACCTCCCGACCGGCGCCGCCGGCCGGCAGGCTCCTGGGTCTACGAACTGACCGATGGGGGACGGAACCGGAGCCGAGCCGCTCTCCGCGTTCCGTAAGGACGCCGACATCGGCGCGGGGTCTTTGAGGGCGCTGTTCGACCGCACGTCACGGGAGGCGTGCGGTCGAACAGCGCGCGAAGCGGCGAGCCGGCTCCCCTGGCTCAGCCGGTCGTCAGCGACTCCAGCCGGCGCACGAGCTCCGCGCGCTCCACCGCGTTCTCGGAGAGGTCGATCGCCCGTCGGTAGGCGCGCACCGCGCCGGTCACCTCACCGGCCCGGCGCAGCAGCTCAGCATGAGTGGCGTGCAGCGGCTGGTAGCGCTCCAGCGCGGGATCGCCCAGCAACGGGGCCAGCCGCTCCAGGCCGGCGGCGGCCCCGTAGGCGAACCCCACCGCGGCCGCGTGGTTGACCCGCACCACGGGCGAGGGGGTGAGGGCGTCCAACGCCTCGTACAGGTCCGCGATCCGTGCCCAGGACGCCGGGTCATCGCCGGAGGTCTGGAGGTGCGCCGCCGCGATGGCGGCCTGGAGCTGGTAAGGGCCGGGACGCCCGAACCGGACGGCGTGTTCCAGCGCGCGCATCCCTTCGGTGATCCTGTCCTCGTCCCAAAGGGAGCGATCCTGGTCCGGCAACGCGACGTAGCCGCCGAGGCCGTCGACGCGGGCGGCGCGCCGGGCGTCGTGGAGCGTCATCAGGCCGACCAACCCCCATGCCTCGGGCTCGCCCGGCATCAGCTCGCAGAGCAGTCGTCCCAGGCGGATGGCCTCGTCACACAGTTCGCCGCGCACCAGACGGTCACCGGTGCCGGCGGAGTACCCCTCGTTGAAGATCAGGTACAGGACGCGGAGAACCCCCCGCACGCGGCCGGGGAGGTCCTCGCCGGCGGGCACCCGGTAAGGGATTCGGGCGTCGGCGATCTTGCGTTTGGCGCGGACGATGCGCTTGCCCATCGTGGGCTCGGCGACCAGGAACGCCCGTGCGATCTCGCCGGTCGTCAGGCCGCCGAGCATGCGCAGGGTCAACGCGACCCTGGCCGGCATGTCCAGCGCGGGATGGCAGCACGTGAAGATCAGCCGCAATCGGTCATCGCCGATCTCGTCGGCCTCGTCCACCTGGTCCGCAGCAGGATGTTCCGGCTGGTCGAGCCGGAGCAACGCGGCCAGGCGCTCGGCGCGGTCGGCGACGGAACGCTCTCGGCGCAGCCGGTCGATCGCCCGTCGCCGGGCCGCTACGGTGATCCACGCCCCAGGGTTGGCCGGGACCCCGTCACGCCGCCAGGTCACGAGCGCGCTCTCGAACGCGTCCTGGACGGCCTCCTCGGCGAGCTGGAAGTCACCTACATACCTGATCAGCGTCGCCAGCACGGCGGCACGCTCGTCCCGGAACACCTTCACGGCCGCCGCGTCACCCGCCGACGACGCGTCCCCGTTCCGTGCGGTCATGCTCACACGCCGGGGGCGGCCGGAGACTCGCTCAGGTCCATGATGGGCCGTACCTCGACCGAGCCGTGGCGCGCGGTGGGCATCCGGGCCGCATGGCGCAGCGCCTCGTCAAGGTCGGCGCACCGCAGGACGTAGTAGCCCGCGAGGAACTCCTTGGTCGTCGCGAACGGTCCGTCGGTGAGCTCGGTCTCACCGCCGCGCACCCGCACCGTCGTCGCGGCCGTCACCGGATGCAGGGGACCGTGGGCGACGAGCAGCCCGGCCTCCCGAAGGTTCTCCGTCAGCTCCAGCCAGAGGGGCATCTCGGCCCATCTGTCCACCTGCTGCTCGCTGTCGTCGGTATGCGGCGCGTACAGCAGCACCATGTAGTCCGGCATCGGACCCCCCATTGTTCTTGCGCATTTGCGCGGCCCTCATCGGTACGACGCAGCCGACATGAAATTTGGACAAACCGGTCCCCTTGAGCTTATGGGGAGGAGCGAAAGACGGCAGGCCACCTGCTGTCCAAATCGGCAGAGGTGCCGCGTCGTTCAGTCGAGCCGTCGTCCGGCGGCCCTGCGACTCCAGGAGAACGAGATGACTTCAGAACTGTACGCACAAAGCCCGGGTGAGCCCTCGACGGCCGGCGACGGGGAGCGTTCCGTTCTCGCGTTGTTCGACGCGACGTCCGGGGCGTGGAGCGACGGCGACGCCGACGCGTTCGCCGACCGGTACGCCTCGGATGCCACGGTGATCCTGCCCGGCGTTCACCTGCGGGGCAAGGACCAAATCCGGGCCAGCATGGGAGCGGCCTTCGCCGGCCCACTACACGGCTCGCGGCGCATTCACACCCCGCTGAGCGTACGCTTCCTCACGCAGGACGTGTCCGTCGTGGTCACCCGCAGCGCCACCGTGTTCCCCGGCGAGGCCGAGCCTCCAGTGGACCGGTGGGAGCTGGCGACCTGGGCGCTCACCCGCCATGACGGCCGATGGGTGGTCGAGACGTACCACAGCTGCCCCGCGGGATGATCGCGGACGAAGCCCATTCGTATGACGACGGTTGCATCGCCCGGGAGGGCAGCCATGGCTTCCACCAGCACAATGACCGCGGAAGCCGCTGCCCTGCGGCACTTCCTCGACGCCCAGCGGGCCAGCGCCCTGGCGATCCTGGACGGACTCACCGACGAGCAGTTGCGGACCTCGGTCCTGCCCTCGGGGTGGACGCCGCTCGGGCTGATCAAGCATCTGGCGTATGCCGAGCGCCACTGGTTCCAAAGGGTGTTCCGCGGGACCGTGGCCGATGTGCCATGGCCTGATGACGATGAGGAGCTGATGACCTCGGCGCATCCGGTCGCGGAGGTGTTCGCCTTTTATCGGGAGCAGTGCGAACGAGGCAACGCCCTGCTGGCCACGACTCCGCTGGACGCGAAGCCGGCTGGGCGGCACGGCGGCAACGCGGACGACGAGACCGCCGATCTGCGCGGGATCGTTCTCCACATGATCGAGGAGACCGCCCGGCATCTCGGCCACCTCGATGCCGCGCGCGAGCTCCTCGACGGCCGCACCGGCCTCGGCCCTCGCTAGCGGCCACCCCGAGCCGGCCTCGCTGGACCCCGTGGGAGGCCTCGTGATCGCAGAAGTGATCACGAGGCCGTTTTCTGTTTTGCCCTACTTCAGTTGTACCAAGGGAAAATTGCCCAAGTGGCTACATCACGCACGTGGCGGTGCGAAACACTTGAATACCGGAGATCTTAAAACCCTGTGGATATGTGACCGTGCCGCCTGGCTTGAGGCAGCTGACGCTGACTCCTTCGGCCGGCCGTATCCGTACTGCATACGAGCTCCCGTTGGAGGCCGAGGAGATCGTTGCCACCAGCGACGTGACGCCAGGTGTCCCCGGAACACAGAGCACCTGCGAGGAGGAGGCTTCGGTCACGCAGACCTTGCCATCGGACGTGGAGGACGGCGACGCGAGCGCGACGGACGCCGATCCGATCGTCAGTAACAGCGCGGTGGCGATTCCACCGATCAATCCTTTAGCGGTCAGAGACATCTCTACCCCTTTTTGAGTGATTTCGTCGTGCTGCCTTGCGCCGGAGGGAACGTCGTTGCTTGGCTCCCGATATGAGCGTGTCGGATCCGACGATTCCCATGTTCGCCGTCGGATGCCATGATGCTCAGCGCCACCGATAATGCTCTGCGTGCCTTGTCGTGGGGCCTTTCGTGCACGGGCCGCTGGGTATGATTCCAGGTCGTGCCGACCGCATCCGTTGAGCCGAGCCGCCCGTCATGGCGTCGATGGTGGTGTGCGGTGGCTGGGCTCGTTCTGGTTCTCGTGGCCTTCGTGATCGTCGTTGGCGGCGGTCTGGACGTGGCCACGCTGCAACAATCGGTCCGAGCGGCCGGCCTGTGGGCGCCCGGGGTGTTCGTACTTTTTCAGGTGGTCGTTACCTTTACGCCGGTGCCACGAACCGCGTTTTCGGTGGCCGCGGGGGTGCTGTTCGGTGCGGTGCTCGGCACCGTGGTCGCAGTGGTCGCGACAATTGGAGCGGCAGCACTGACGTTCTGGCTGGTCCGGCTCGGCACCGCGGGGCTGGCCGCCCGGCATGCCGATCGTCGCGTGATGGCGTGGGTGCGGGCGCGGCTGGAACGCAGCCCACTGGTCGCCGTCCTGTCGTTCCGGCTGATGCCGATCGTGCCGTTCGCGGTGGTGAACTACGCCTTCGGTGCCTCGGAAGTGCGATTTCTGCCGTACCTCGTCGGCACCACGATCGGCGTGCTGCCTGGCACGGTATCGGTCGTCGTCCTCGGGGGTGCCGCGGCGGGCGGTACGTCGCACCCAGCGCTGCTCGCACTGTCGACGGCCTACGGACTGTTCGGTCTGGTAGGAGTGCTTGTAACGGCTCGGCGGGGCAAGCCGTCGGGTGCCTGAGCGCGCCCTCCGACTTCCACGCCTGCGGATGCTCCTGCGACACTTGGCAGGATGGACGACGCGCTGGCTGCGGCGGTGGGACGGCTCCGGGAGACGTTCGCCCGCTACCCGCGGCGGACAGTGCTTGAAGGATGTCCGCACTGTCGTGGTCCTGTGCGGGTGGATGAGCATGACCTGTTCTCGTTGACGCTCAGGCTCGGGGGCACGGTCGGGACCGACGACGACGTGAAGAGCCTGGTGCCGTTGCTGCTGGAACGGCTCGCCACCGGAAATGAACTTGTGCCCAGTGTGATTTCCAGCTTGCTGGTCCGGCAGGACTGGCGGACCTGGCCGGCGGCCGAGCAGGAGGCTGTCGACGGCTACCTGATGGTGGTCTGGCGGTTGCTGCTGGCGGAGCATCCGCCGCGGGTCGGCTCATTTGGCGACGCGGCCGAATTCCTCGGCATGGCCGACGAGCTCTGCGGCGGCATCGGACTCTTCCTCCATGATTGGGACACCATCCGCGGGTCGGCGGCAGACCGGCACATCGCCGACCTGGTGATCGGGTGGGTCGGCGGCGCGCAACTGCCCGCTGCGGTCCTCACCTGGTTGCACCGCGACGTGGTACGAGACCGCCTGTACGACGCATTCGAGCGTGATCACGACGCGGCGTGGGCCGATGACCTGGCACGAGCCTACGATTTGCTTTCATGGCAGGTCAGTTCTGACATGTGAGGCAGCCTGTTGCGCTCCCCTGTCGAGGGCGTCCGGTCGATACCCTGGCCGACCCTCTCGTCCCGGACAGGCGGCCGGCTCAGCGTGCCGGGCGTGCCTCCTCCAGGGCCGCGGCCGCTGAGACACCCGCGCGCACGATGGCCTTGGTCCCCGATCGTGGGCCGCTGTAGCTGAGAATGGCCGTGACGTTGGAGATGCGGAGCACCATGTTGGCCACGTACGGGCCGTTCTCCATCCGGTAGACGGAGGCGAACGATTCCTCCCCGGCCACGGGTGTCCGAGAGAACGTGACATCCGGATACTCGTCGCGATAGTCCTGATAGGTCTGTTTTATGGCGACGAAGTTGGCCTTGGCGCCATCGACGGTGGGCACCCGGTACACCGACACAGCCGCGTAGGACTCGTTGACGCCGCGATACTGGCAGATCGCCCTGGCCTGGTGATCCTCCTTGAGCCCACTGCCGAGCAGCGTACGCACCTGACCGGCGGTCAGTACGCGGCACGAGTGCAGTCCGGTGCCGAAAAGCGGTTTCGCGGCCGGGGAGGACGTCGCGGGCTTCGCCGCCTGGGTGGCCGAGGAGGTCGTGGAGCGGCCCGGCTCGCCGGTCGGGCCGGAGGTTCCCGGGCGGTTGACCGCCCAGAGCACCGTACCCGCCACCAGGGACAGCGCGAGCGCGAGCGCGCCGCCCACGACGGCGCCCCGGCGGCGCGGGGCGGGCCGCCCCGCCGAGGGCCGGGTGATCTGCGGAACACCGCCCTGGGCCACTGCCTGGAGCCATGCCGACGCCTGCGCGGGGGTGCAGCGCCGCTGGGGCTGTTTCTCCAGCAACGCGACGAGGACGGGCACGAGCGGGCCCGCCCGCCGTGGAGGCTCGGGCTCGTGCAGGAGCACGGCGGCCATCACGGCAGCCGCGTTGGGGCCGGTGTAGGCGGTTCGGCCTTCGACCGCCAGGTACAGGGTGGCTCCCAGCGACCACAGATCGGCCTGCGGACCGTCGGCCTCGCCGCGCAACCGCTCCGGCGCGATGTAGCCGGGCGAGCCGTTCAGCAGGCCGGTCTGGGTCAGCGCCGCGTCGCCCGCCACGGTGGCGATGCCGAAGTCGGTCAGCAGCACTCGCCCGTCCTGGGTGAGCAGGACGTTGCCCGGCTTGACGTCGCGGTGCAGAACCCCCATCGTGTGCGCGGCGGCCAGCGCGTCGAGCATGTGCCGGCCGATCCAGGCGACCTGGGCGGGTGGGAGCGGCCCGTCCTCGCGTACGATCCGGTCGAGGGAGCGGCCGTTGACCAGCTCCATCACGATCCACGGCCGGCCGCTGTCCATGACGACGTCGTGCACCGTGACGATCGACGGATGAGAGCGCAGCCGCGCCGCGGCCCGGGCCTCGCGCAGCGTACGTTCGGTCAGCTCCGCCCTGGCCGCCTCGTTCAGGTCGGCGGGCAGCCGTACTTCCTTGATGGCGACCTGCTGGCGCAGCAACTCGTCGAAGGCCAGCCACACCGTGCCCATGCCGCCCTGGCCCAGTTGCGACATCAGCGTATAGCGGCCCGCCAACATCATCGTCATGCCCCCGTCACGGGGCGGGAGGTGTCATCGGGGCATAAATGGGCCGTTGACTGTCCGGTCCCGGCCGGCGCGCATTCCGCCGCCATCTGGTCCTCCTGGGCTGAGAGGTCACGTGGTTCGGCCGTCCGAGCCGGGCTCATATGTCCAGGAGCGCGTCGCCGCTGCTCGGCGATCATCGAAGCCCGTCGGGGACGGCATACCGTAGCACGCGCGGAGCCTGGTAGGCGGCCGATCCGCCTGCGGTTGACCGTCTCGCCCTGGGACCCGTGAGGCCGGGGGACGGGGGCCGTGGACCGGCACGGGGATGATCAGTGACCGCCGCGGTGTGCGCTGCCCCGCGGGGTTGCCCAGGACGGGAGCCAGGCCGGCTCGGGGAGCGGTGCCAGGGTTGCGAGGTGGTCGATGATCGCTCGAAGTCCCGGGTGCGGGTTCGTACTGGGGAACATGAGGGAGAGCGGGTAGGCGAGCGTCGGGTTCACGATGGGGATGCGGCGTAGGTCGTGGTTCGCCGGCCAGATGTAGCGGTCGCGCGCGCCGACGAGGGTGGCCATGTCGGCGGAGTCCGCGAGGGCGTCGAGGAGCACCTCGTTACCGAAGTTCGGGCCTGTCGCGTCGATGCGGAGGTCGAAGGCGGAGGCGAGCTGATCGTAGAACTCCGCCCATTCGCTTCTGGGCACGATACCCGGCACCCAGATCCGCAGTTTGCGCAGTTGGGATGGGGTCAGCGTTCGTGCGGAGGCGAGCGGATGCCGGGGGCCGACGAGAAGTTCCAGCGGGGAGTCGAAGGCGCGGATCATCTGTACGTCGCGCGGCAGCGTGGCCGGATCGACGACCGTGCGGAACGAGGCGTCGACATCGCCTGCCTGGACGGCGGCGGCCGCCACCTGGGGGTCGTTGACCCTGAGGGTCACCACGTCGAGGTCGGTTTCGGGATGCGACCGCCAATAGTCGTGCAGAACGACGGCCTGAGCGCTACGCAGGCCCAGAACGTCGATCCGAAGGGCCCGCGAGCCCGGCCTGACCGCGGTGACGGCGCGATCAACACCCGCGACGATGGTCCGTGCGTGTGGGAGGAACGCCTGGCCGTCGAGCGTCAGTTCGACCCCTCGGGCGGTACGGGTGAACAGGCGGACCTCCAGTTCGCGCTCCAGGGCGGCGATCCGCTTCGAGATCGCCTGCTGTGTCACGCCCAGCTCGTCGGCCGTGTGTTGCAACTGTCCGAGCTCGGCCGCCCGGACGAAGGATCGCACTGCCTCGGTGTCCACGGGCTCAGCTTAGGCTTACCCAACCGATCGTTGTGGCTCGCCGTAAGGCGGTTGTTTGATCCTGCGCTGCTGTAGCCGATGTGATTCAGGGATCCAAACATCGGTTGTGGTGGAGGAGCCGGGTGCGCGTGAAATTGGGGTCCGATTTCGGCTGGCTGTGGTCGGCCTACGCCGTCAGCACGTACGGGACGTGGATCGCGTTCGGGGCGTTCCCGCTCGTCGCGGTTGACGTGCTGCACTCGTCGGCATTCGCGGTTTCGCTGCTGGAGGCAGCCGGGCTTGCCGTCGCGGCGATCGTCGCGTTCCCGCTCGGGCCGTGGATCGAGCGCCGGGCCAAGCGTCCGGTGATGATCGCGATGGACCTGGCTCGGTTCCTCGCGATGGCGAGTGTTCCGGTCGCGTACTTCCTCGGTTTGCTCTCCTACGGCCAGTTGCTGGTCGTCTCGGTCATTTCCGGAACCGCGAGCATCGCCTTCACCGCCGCGTCCGGCGCGTACCTGAAATACCTCGTCCGCGGCGATCACCTCCTGGCCGCGAACGCGAGATTCGAGGGCACGAGCTGGGTGGCGACCGCGGCCGGCCCGCCCATGGGCGGCGCGCTCATCGGGCTGCTCGGCCCGGTCATCACCGTCATGGCCGACGCCCTCAGTTACCTGCTGTCCGCGCTCGGGGTCCTCCGCATCCGCGGAGGCGACGTCGCGGCACCCCGCGGCCCGGCCCCCAGGTCGCGCGGAGCCGACCTGCTCGGCGGCTGGCGGTTCATCCTCCACGACCGGGCGCTACGGCGCCTGTTCCTCAACTCGATCCTGGTCAGCGGCCTGATCATGGCCACCGGCCCGCTTCTTGCCGTCCTCCTGCTGGAGGAATACCACTTCCCGGCCTGGCAGTACGGGCTTGCCTTCGGCGTCCCGGCACTCGGCGGCTTCGTGGGCGCCCGCCTGTCCGTACGCCTCGTGAAGCGCTACGGCCGGCACCGGGTCATGGCGGTCTCCGGGTGGCTGCGCTCGCTCTTTCCGCTCGGTCTCGCGTTCGTCCATCCCGGCATCACCGGACTCCTCACTGTGATCATCGTCGAGGGCCTGCTGATCACCTGTATGGGCATCTTCAACCCGATCTACGCCACAGAACGCCTGCGCCGAACTCCCCCGGATCATGCCGCCCGGGTCCTCAGCGCATGGAGTGTCAGCAGCAAACTCGTGCAGGCCACCCTCATGGTGATCTGGGGCATCCTCGCCACACTCACCAGCCCCCTCGCCGCGATCACCATCTCCGGCGTTCTCCTGCTCGCCACCCCGCTCTTGCTGCCCGAACGCACACACCTGTTCGACCCCGAAGACGTCCCGGCCGCATGACTCACCGCCGCGCCCCGCAGGCTCATCCAGCGCTGTTTTTCGCCACCGCCACGTCCTTGTGTGCAGTAGTGCGCACAAGGCCCCTTGTGTGTCGTTGTGCGCAGAGCGGGGTGGCGGTCCCCTCCTACTGTTCTCGTTGTCCGGAACGCGAGAGAAACACTCGGCCGGCAAACGGGGTAAAGCCCGGCGCCCTCGCTCCCAGAGGGTGCCCACTCAACGGAGGAAAACTGTGCGTACCATAGGCAAGCTGCTCGTCGGCACCGTTCTGGCCGGTGCCGTGGCCACGGGGATCGCCGCCGCTCCGGCCGCTTCGGCCTCGGCCGCGACGGCCACCACGGCGATCGCCGCCACCACCGCCACCGCGGCCTATTCCAACGGCTGGAAGCGTTTCGATCGCGGCGACGGCCGCTTCGAGTACCGCTGGGGCAAGAGCAACGGCCGCTACTGGCTCGACTTCCGGATGTGGGACCGCGACCGCCACGACCGCGACTACAGCTTCTTCGACGTCTACTACAAGCGCGACGGCCGCTGGTACCACTACAAGCGCTTCAGCTCCAAGAGCTTCTACAGCAACAAGATCGTATTCGGCAGGGACGTCGACGACTTCCGCATCCGCGGCGGCTACGGCCACGACAACCGCTTCGGCTGGGGCGGCTACCACTACCGCTAATGCGAGTCCGTGCCCTCACCGGTGGTCCCGGGAAGTCGCCCTCCACCCGAGTGGCGCCGAACCCTCGACGGTCCGGTGCCGACGAACCAAATCTCGCCGGTCGGCGGTGGCTGTTTCTTGGTGGTCTCCGGTGTGTCGGACGAAGGCCCGGGTCGTGGATGGTTTTCCGGACCCGGGCCTTCGGTCATTGGTCGGCGAGGAATTCTTCGATTGCCGTCTTGACCTCCTTGCCGGTGGCGTGGCCGGCCACGATGCGCATCACCTGGCCCTGTATGTTGTCCTTGCCGTACCGGTCGTACGTGTCCGCGATCACGAGGTCCAGCCAGGGACGGGCGATGGGAGCCGGCTTGCCGTCGTGCGGTGCGGCGAGGACTGCCGTGATCGCCTCCACGATCCGTCGCTGCGCAGCCGTGGCACTGTCCCGCAGGGGTGCGCGGTGGTCCTCCGGCAGTTGATCGATGATCGTCCTGGCCTTGGCGAGGTCGGCGATGGAGGCGTCGATGGCGGCCTGGTCGGTGAGGTCGCGCGAGATGATTCCCGCGAGCAGGTCCTGCGCCTGGACGATCGTCCTGACCACGTCGAGTCGCCGGGTCAGCCAGTCCACGTCGGGACCGGCGGGGAGCTTGGCGATCGCGGTCTCGGCGGCCTGGATCGTCTCGGCCGACGGGTGCGCCTCCGCGGCGGCGACCGCCTCCCGGGCGGCCGCGAGGTCCTGAGCTGCGACGATCGCCTTCACCGCATTGAGTCGCTGGGTCAGCGCGTCGGCGTCGGGACCGGCGGGCAGCTTGGCGATCGCGGCTTCGGCGACCGCGATCGTCTCCGCCGACGGGTGAGCCTCCGCGGCGGCGACGGCGTTCTGCGCGTCCTCGAGCCCCTCGTCCTCACCTCCGGCGATGTCGACGTCCATCGAACCGATGATGAGGGGCAGGTTGTTGGCGCCGACGATCCGCATGTCGGCGTTGCCGTTCTGGCGGTTACGGAACATCACCTGCGGCAGGGGGAGTGTCGCGGTCTGCCAGGTGTTCACCTGGCCGGCGGTGATGTTCACCCGAGGAGTGCTCTGGTAGGCCGACCCGGTGGCCGCGGAGTCGTACTGGAGGACGAACGACCCGGCCACCGGAGACCGGTACTCGATGGTCGCCGTGCCGTCGTAGGGCCCGCCCTGGATGAACTTGTCGTCGACCACGAGGTAGAGGTTGTTGCCGGTGTTGAAGGTGTTCTTGTCCACCTGCAGCGCCTGGCGGCCGTCGACGGTGATCTCATGGGCCGGGCCGCTCTCGTAGGGCATCCAGTTCAGCCCGTTGGGTTCGCCGGAGAAGTCCATCGACACGTGGGTCACGGTCGGCTTGGGCGGAGCGACCTCGATCTTCACCCCGGAGATGGCGAGCGGAAGGTTGGCCGCGGCCGACAGACGCATGTCGGCGCCGCCGTTCTCACGGTTGGTGAACCGGATGTCGGGGATGTCGATCGACGCCGTCTGCCACTGGTTCACCTGGTCCGCGCCGATCGTCACCGGCGTCGACTTCTGGTAGGCCGAGCCGCTCGTCGCGGAGTCGTACTGGAGAGCGAACGTGCCCGGGACGGGCGAGCGATAGGTGAACGTGGCCTTCACCTTGTACGGTCCGCCGGAGATCGCCGTGTCGTCGACGAACATGTAGAGCTGGTTGGCCCCACCGAACGAGTTCTTCTGCAGTTGGAGCGCCTTGCGGCCGTCGACCGTGGTCTCCTCGTAGGGGCCGTCCTCGTAGTTCTTGTACGTCAGCCCGTCACTCTTGTCGGCCGCGAGGTCGAAAGAGACGCTGTACTTGTTGGGGGTCGGGTTGTCCCCCGGATCGGGGTTCGGGTCGACCCAGTCGGTGCGCTCGGCCACGTAAGCCTTGCCCTGGGCGTCCTTCTTGAGGATGAAGTAATAGTCGACCTTGCCCGGCAGCGTCACGAACTCGGCCTTCAGGGAGTCCTTGGTGACGGTCAGCCGCATGGCGCCGAAGTCCTTGGCCTCACGGTAGAGGCTGCCCGATGTGGTGCTGAACAGGGGCGTGATGCCCTCGCCGCCGTTACCGGTGATCGCGATGTTGTAGCCGTCGGAGGTGACGATGTGCTCGGCGTGGTGGTCGTGGCCCGCCAGGATCAGATCGACGCCCGGCGTCATCATCCACGCCCGGTCCGGGTTGTTGCCGGCCTTGCCGGAGCTGTAGATGGGCTGGTGGCCGCCGGAGAGGACCCAGGCGGCGGCGCTGTCGTCGACCGTGTTCTTGTACTGGTCGTAGATGGGCGGCTTCGTAGTGCCCGACGACGTCTGGCAGTTGGCGTCCGGGTTCAGGAAGTCCACCAGCCCGTTGCCGAACCCCGCCACGTACGCCACCGGGACCTTGAAGAAGTCCACGCTGGGCTTGATGCTCTCCGGGTTGCAGCCGTTGCCGTAGTCGTGGTTGCCCATGATGGGGAAGAACGTGCCCGCGTCGATGTCGGCCTTGTACGGCGCCTGGGCTTTGACGACCTCCTCGGGGCGACCCTGCTGGTAGGTGTTGTCCCCGACGGTCAGGATGTAGGCCGGGTTCCATGAGTGGACCATGTCGGCCACCTGGTTCTCCGAGGCACAGGCCCGGTCCGCACCGCAGCCGCCGTAGTCGCCGATCACGGCAAGGACCAGCTGGTCCTGCGGCGGCTTGCTCGGGTCCACCGCCGGGGTGATCCGCTCAAGCCCGTTTCCCGCTGCCTGGGCCACTTCGGCCGTCTGAGGCGCTGCCTGGGCCACCTGGGGGACGACCGCGGTGATCGCCGCAGTCACCCCCACAAGCGCCCACAACGCTCTTTTCGTGAATGACACGTATCCACCTCTATGGATCTCGCACGGCCATAGTCGGGCTGGACACTAGATCACACATCAGACGACAGGGTTAATTCACCACGAATACGGGACATACGGTACGCACGACGTCTTCAGTCGGTCGTAGTGCTCCGGGAACCGCTTCTGAAGAGTTGCCAGAACGCCAGCGCCGCCTCTTCCGTGGGGACGTGCTCGCGACGTGCCGTCACCCAGTGCGCGACCACGCCGACCAGCGCGCCGGCCAGGTAGGCGGCGTGCATCTCCACCGGTACGTCGTCCCAAACCGCGGGTCGCCGGCCCCCCGCGAAGCGCTGGGCCAGCTCGGCGGTGAGGCGTTCGCGCAGGCGGGCGGCGAAGCGGGCACTGCCCTGGGGACCGAGCATGCGCGCGTATGTGGTGGCGTTGGCGGCCACGTGCTCGAACAACTCCTCCAGCGGAAGAGGGGCGCGGTCGCGGGGAGCGTCGAGGGGACACAGGGCGGCGGCCCTGGCGACCGTGGCGACGGCGTCCTCCAGGGCGTCGGTGACCAGCGAGTCCACGTCGGGATAGTGCAGGTAGACGGTCGCCCGGTTCACCTCGGCGCGCCTGGCCAGCGCGGACATGGTGATGGTGGCGAGCTCCTGCTGCGCGGCCAGCTCCAGCACGGCCGCCTTGAGCCGGGCCCGGGTCCGTTGCGCGCGTGGATCGTCGGAGTGCACGGCGCTCACTATACGACAACCATCGACTATGCGACATGTGTTGACTAATTGACAGTTGTCGCATACTTTGGCGGCATGCGAGTGGAGATCTGGGCGGATGTCGTCTGCGGGTGGGCCCACATCGGCCAGCGGCGGCTGGAGAAGGCGCTGGCCTCCTGGGAGGGGGAGCCGGTGGAGGTGGTCTGGCGGCCGTACCAGATCGATCCGTCGGCGCCCGCGCGGGCGGTGCCGCTGGCCGAGACGCTGCGCGACCCGATGGCCGACGAGGCGCTGCGGGCCTGCGCGCCCGGCCTGTCCCCGGCGGATAACCGGGCGCGGGTGGCCGAGGTGGCCGCCGCCGAAGGGCTGGGGGCTCAGTGGGGCTCCGAGTGGCGGGCCTCCACGCTGGAGGCGCACCGGCTGATCGCGCTGGCCTACGAGAAGGGTGGCGCGGAGGTGCAGGGGCAGGTGGTGGAGCGGGTGTTGCGCGCCCACTTCGTCGAGGTCCGGGACATCAGCGACCCCGCGTTTCTGAGCGAGGTCGCCGCGGAGGCCGGTCTGGCCGGGTTCGCGGGCGGGGAGGCCGGTTCCGGTGCGGAGCTGACGCGGGAGTTGCTGCTCATCGGCAAGGCCAAGGGCGTACGCACCTCTCCGACGATCATCGTGGGCGACCTCGCGCTGGAGGGCGCGCAGTCACCGGAGACGATCAGGGAGTTCCTGGAGGACGCGAGCCGGCGCGCCCCCCGCCGCCTGCCCGACGAGGTGCGGCGGCTGCGCTGGGCGGAGTCCCTGCTCGACCAGCGCGACCCCCTCGGGGCCCTGACGCTGCTGCGGCCCCTGATGGCGGAGCACGGCGGCGACCGGGGTGTCCGGATGCTGGAGGCCCGGGCGTATTTCGCCTCGGCACAGCTCAACCGCGCCCGTACGGCCCTGGAATCCCTGGTGGCCGAGTCCCCGGACGACTCCTACGCCCGCCACCTGCTCGGCCGCACGCTCCAGCGCCAGGGCAGGCACGACGAGGCCGCCTCCCACCTCACGCTGGCCGCCGTCATGACCCCGGACTACGCGCGCTGAGCGAGAGGTCACCGGCCCCCTGGAGAGGAGGGGGGCCGGCCGCGTTCCTGGACGGCAGTGCGGCGATCAGGAAGGGGATGACCAGGAGGGAGGACAGGGACCACACGGTGTGGAACTGCCACCACGTCATCCCGAAGAGCACCTCGGCATGCAGGTAGCCGACCGCGGCCCAGACACTGGCCGTGATCACCACCGGCCACAGGACCCGAGGCGGGCGGGCGATGAGGTACGGCATCGGCCACATCAGGTATTGGGCACCGAGCCGGTAGGTCAGGATCACGAACGCCAGCAGCAGGACCACGGTCAGGGCGACCGGGTCGGCCCGCCGCCACCACCACCCGGCCGCGAGCAGCCCGATGAGCAGGATCGGCATGCCCACCTGGCCGAGGGCCGGCGAGACCACCTGGGCGCCACCCGTCGCCAGGGCGGTCCAGCCCCAGTCGCCCACCACGGCCCGGGTGGACATGACGGCCTTCCCCAGCGCGACGAGCCCGGTGAACGGGGTGTCCAGGAACACCGAGCTGCTGACCAGGAACGCCCCGGGCACGGCCACGGTCCAGCCGAGCACCGTGAGCCGCCGCCGTCCGGCCACGGCGAGCACCACGCCGGGAACGAGCAGCACCGACCAGTTGGCGCAGGTCACCGAGAGCCCGATGAGCAGCCCGGCCCAGTGGGCCCGGCCGGCGCGGGCGGCGACCAGTGCCGCCACCCCGAACGCGAGTGTGATCGGCGGGAACTGGCCGTGGATGCCGCTCACCATGATCCCGAGCGGCACGCACGCGTACTGGAAGGCGCGCAGCGCCCTGCGCTCATCGGCGAGCTTTGCCACCAGCGGGATCAGGGCCAGATCGGCCAGGACCGGGACGATCCTGCCCACCACTCCCCAGGAGAGCCCTAGCAGGTCACCCAGCTCCCGCTGGGCCGCCAGCACGTAGGCGAGGAAGGGCAGGAAGTGCCAGCCGCCCTCGCGCATGTGCGTGGTCGGGTTGAGACCGTCGAGCACGTGGTCGGCCGCCGCCGGGAAGTCGACGGCGAAGTCGTAAGGCTGGCTCGGGTCCTTCGTGGCCCAGAACATGACCGCGATCCGCAACGCGGCCCCGACACCCAGCGCCACCCACAACGACGGCGCCCATCCCCGGCGCTGGGCGACCAGCGCCGGCACGAGACCGGCCACCAGCAGAAGGCCTATCGCCAGGACTGGGCTCACCTGCTCTCCTTCGACCGGGGGTGTGGCCTTCGCTCGTGCGTTCCATGGACGCCGGCGCCTCGACCGTAGCCTATGCGGGAAGTCCAGAGCGTTGTCTGGAAATGAGCTGTGGGTCTCCTGAGTGGATAAGTGGGCATTCGCCTGGTGGCGGTAGGGTCTCTGGGACGTGAGTGAAGGGAGACCGGGCATGCCGGAACTGGCCGGGGCACGCGTGCTCGTCACGGGTGGTGCGGGCTTCATCGGGAGGCGGTTGGTCGCGACGCTCCTCGCCGAGCAGGCCGAGGTCACGGTCGCCGACTTAAACCCTCACCCGGATCCGGCGGTGCGGTCCGTCGTCGGCGACCTGCGCGACCCGAAGGTGCGCGAGAGCGCCGTCTCGGCCGGGCTCGACGGGGTCGTGCATCTGGCCGCGGTCACCTCGGTGCTCCGCTCGGTGGAGGATCCCGCGGGAACGTACGAGGTCAACGTGGAGGCCACCGCGGGCCTGCTGGAGCTGGCCAGGAAGCACGGCGTGCCGCGTTTCCTGCTGGCCTCGACCAACGCCGTGACCGGCGACGTGGGCAGCGCCCGGATCAGCGAGAACCTGCCGCTGCGCCCGCTCACGCCCTACGGCGCGACCAAGGCGGCGACGGAGATGCTGCTCAGCGCCTATTCCGGGGTGTACGGCATGCGGACGAGCGCGCTGCGCTTCGCCAACGTGTACGGCCCGGGGATGCTGCACAAGGACAGCTTCGTGCCGAGGCTGATGAAGGCCGCCGCTGCCGGGCAGGGGGTCCAGGTGTACGGCGACGGGACCCAGCTACGTGATTACGTTCACGTCGACGACGTGGTCCAGGCCATGCTGATCGCCTGGCACGAGGGCCACGACGGCCCGCTGATCGTCGGCTCGGGCACGTCCGTGAGCGTCAACGAGCTGATCGAGGCGGCCAGGAAGGCCACCGGGACGCCCATCCCCGTCGAGCAGGTCCCCGCGAAGCAGGGCGAGATGCCGGCGGTCGTGCTCGACATCTCGGCGGCCACGGCGCTGGGATATCGGCCACGCCACGATTTGACCTCCGGAATGGCCACAGTCTGGCCGGACTTCGCCCCGGCTCCAGCAGAATCGTCCGCGGAAAAACCCGACGAAACGGAGAATGCCGCATGACAGGCCCGGAGAGGCTGGTGGACCCCGACGCCGCCGCCATAGCGGAGTTCACCAGCCAGTACGGCTCGGACCTGCCGCCCATCGCGATCGTCATCGCCGCCTACAACGAAGAGAACGGCATCGGCAAGGCGCTCGGCGGGATCCCCGCGGTCATTGACGGGATGGAGACCGCGACCATCGTGGTCGTGGACGGCTCGACCGACCGGACGGCGGCCGAGGCGCGCGAGGCCGGCGCCATGGTCTGCGACGTGCCGGTGAACCGCGGGCAGGGTGCCGCGCTGCGGCTGGGCTACCGCCTCGCCCGCGAGGGCGGCGCGCGCTACATCGTGACGACCGACGCCGACGGCCAGTACGACCCGGACGACATCAAGCGTGTGCTGGCCCCGGTCCTACGGGGGGAGGCCGACTTCGCCACCGGCTCCCGCGTGCTGGGCCGGCAGGAGACCTACGACAGGGTGCGCCGGCTCGGCGTGCACGTCTTCGCGTGGATGATCAGCCGGATGACAGGGCAGCGGATCACCGACACCTCCTTCGGCCTGCGCGCGATGCGCGCCGAGGTCACCGGGGCGGTGACGCTCAACCAGCCCCAGTACCAGTCGTCCGAGCTGCTGATCGGCGTGATCTCGCACGGGTTCCGAGTGGTGGAGGTACCGGCGACGATGCGGCTGCGCGCCGCCGGCAGCACCAAGAAGGGCGGGAACCTCGTCTACGGCTACCGCTATTCGCGGGTCGTGGTCGGGACCTGGCTGCGCGAGCGCCGCCGCGCCGCCTCCTCCTCGTCCTCGCCGGTCCCGGCGCCCTCCGCGGGCTCGGAGCCGGTGTCGGCGAAGACGAAGTAGTGGAAGAAAGCGAACTTCGCGAAGAACAGCAGGCCATAGGTCCCGAGGAAGACGGCCCCCACGAACACCACGCGGGGGCCGTCCGTCGTGAACATCCGCTGCGCCATGCCGTCCGCCACCCCGGTGGCCCAGGACGAGAAGAGCAGCCCGACCACCGAGGTCAGCCAGAACGGCAGCAGCTCGCGCAGTGGCTTGGGCCGTCCGCGACGTCCCCAGGCCCACCACCGGCTGAGTGAGTAGTTCACGACGGAACCGACCGCCCAGGCGGCGATGCTGGCGCCCTGCGGGCTGAGCAGCTTCAGCCCGTAGCACGTCAGCAGCGTGACCTCGCTCACCACGGCCGAGATCACCGAGCCGACCGCGTAACGCCCGAAGATGCGCGCCACGGCGCTCTTCAGGAAATGCCGAAGATCGATCACAATGCCGGTCATTCCGCGCGGTTCGGCACCCGGATGACGCCCAGGACCGACTGGCCGAAGGGAATCGGCAGGACCCGGTCGAGCACCCGGGTGACGGGGACGATGACCCGGTCGTACAGGCCGACCGCCCCCGCCTTGGGCGAACCCGCCTTGCCCATACGCACCGCGGCCCACCAGGCGAGCCCGCCCAGCAGGTTGACCGGGCGGGCCAGCTCGACGTCGAGTCCGGCGCGTACGGCGGCGTCCCTGAGCGTGGCGGGGGTGTAGCGGCGGAAGTGCCCGACCTTGCGGTCGAACTCGCCGTACAGGCTCTGGTAGGCGGGCACCCACAGGACGATCGTGCCCCCCGGGGTGACCGAGCGGGCGAGGAGGGTCAGCACCGCCGCGTCGTCCTCGAAGTGCTCCAGCACGTTGATGGCGATCGCGGTCTCGACAGGACGGTCCAGGCAGGAGCCGCTGGCCAGATCGAACTGCGCCGCCTCGACCTCGCCGCGGTCGGCGAAGCGGGCCTTCATCACCTCGACGGCGTCGGGGTCGACGTCCGTGACCACGAGCCGGTCGAGGCCGGTGAACTGGCTGGCGAACTCGCCGAGCCCCGCCCCCACCTCCAGCACGCTGCGCCCGCAGTGCGGGGCGATCAGATCGTACTGGTAGCGGCGGTATCGGGGCTTGTCGGGGCCGCCGTCCTCCCGCTCCGCGGCACGGCCCGTGGCCCGGGCGAAGGCACCCTCCGCGGAGCTCACCGCGCCTCTCCCCCCAAAGCTCCTCGCCAGTTGACCCGCGGCTGCATGGCGCCCAGGTCGACCCGGTCAGCGTAGCGCTTGGTCACGTCGAACAGCGAGGTGATCAACGTGTCGGAGAGCAGGTGCGGCACGAGACCGAGCTCGACGAGGCCGCTGTGCACCACCTTGTAGTAGTGCTCCTCCTTCTCGACCCGGGGGTTGTCGAGGTTGCTGATGGTCGCCTCGCCGGGGTAGCTCTTCGCGACCGTCTCGGCGATGTCCGCGACCGACAGGGACTCGGTCATCTGGTTGAACACCCGGAACTCGCCGCGATCGGCGGGGTTCTCGCAGGCGAGCTGGATGCACCGGACGGTGTCCCGGATGTCGATGATCCCCCGGGTCTGGCCGCCCGTGCCGTAGACCGTGAGGGGGTGGCCGAGCACCGCCTGGACGACGAACCTGTTGAGCACCGTCCCGAACACCGAGTCGTAGTCGAACCTGGTGACCAGCCGGTCGTCCAGCATGGTCTCGGGGGTCTGCTGGCCGTACACGACGCCCTGGTTGAGGTCCGTGGCCCGGAGCCCCCAGATGCGGCAGGCGAACTCCATGTTGTGGCTGTCGTGGACCTTCGACAGGTGGTAGAAGGAGCCGGGGCGCTTGGGGTAGAGCATGCGGTCCTTACGGCCCTTGTGCTCGACCTCCAGCCAGCCTTCCTCGATGTCGATGTTGGGGGTGCCGTACTCGCCCATCGTGCCGAGCTTGACCAGGTGGATGTCGGGGTCGATCTCGGCGATCGCGTACAGCAGGTTGAGCGTGCCCACGACGTTGTTGACCTGCGTGTACACCGCGTGCTTGCGGTCGATCATCGAGTACGGCGCGGCCCGCTGCTCGGCGAAGTGCACCACCGCCTCGGGGGCGAAGTCGCGGATCATCTCGTAGGTGAAGTCCGCTTCGGTCAGGTCGCCCACGTAGGCCTTGATGGTCTTACCGGTCAGGTCCTGCCATGTCGAGATTCTGGTTTGCAGGGACTCGATCGGCACCAGGCTCTCGAAGCCGAGCTCGAAGTCGTACTGCCGCCGGACGAAGTTGTCGGCGACGGCGACGTCGTGACCGCACTGCGAGAGGTGCAGTGCGGTGGGCCAGCCGAGGTACCCGTCACCGCCGAGGACCAAGATCCGCATTTACCTAATTTCCTGACTGCTCTACGACAAGGTTCCGGACAAATCTTCCTGCATGCGCGGATGTCCTCACGCCCAGACGGAGAGTGGCTACCGCCCGCTGCAGGTAACCCACTCGTACCATATGGCAGGTTTGTATCTCTTCGTCTCCTAGGACTTCACAGCAGGTTGTGATGGAAGGCCGCTCCTTGACGTGATTTAGGGCGCACCCAACCGGATCCAGGTTCGAGCCGTTACAGATACGGCGTTTGGGGAAGGCCGCACCAGAGGGACTGCTCGGCCGTAAAGCTGTCGGGGAAGGTCTCTGACAATGGGCATGGGTGATCAAGGCATGGGGGGAAGCCTTCCTGCCCGGTGCTCATTCCTGTCGGGCGGGACCTCGGCGGGGGCCATCATTGATCATCGCAATCTCCTTGGGCGCGGCCTTGCTGCTCGGCCTCGGCTTCGTCGCTCAGCAGCATGCCGCTTACCGCGAGCCCCTTGAGGAGATGCTGCACGTACGCCTGCTGCTGAACCTCATGCACATGCCGACGTGGCTGGCCGGGTTCGGGCTGATGATCTGCGGGCAGATCCTCGGCGCCGTCGCGCTACGGGAGGCGGACGTGGCGGAGGTGGAGCCCCTCCTCGCGATGAACCTGCTGTTCGCCCTCACCGCCGCGCACCTGGTCTACAAGGAGCCGTTCGGCCGCATGCTGCAGCTCGGCGCGGTGCTGGTGAGCGGCGGCGTGGCGTTGTTCCTGTTCGCCGGGCGGCCACACGGCGGCCACCTACCCGACCCGATCTCTTCGCAGTGGCTCGCGGCGCTCCCGGCGGTCCTGGTCGCGACGGCGCTGGTCTCCCTCGGCCTGCGACGCTCGCTGAAGATCAAGGCGATGTCGCTGGCCGCCGCGGCCGGCGTGCTGTACGGGGTGCAGGACGTGCTGACCCGTAGTTCCCTCCTGACGCTGGACAGCGGGTTGAGCCTGCTCGGCCAGTGGCAGCCGTACGCGCTGCCGTGCGTGGCCGTGGTGGGGCTGCTGCTCAACCAGAGCGCGTTCGACGCCGCTCCGCTCCAGATCTCGCTGCCCGCGACCACGGCCGTCGAGCCGATCACCGGGATCGTGCTCGGAGCCGTGATCTTCTCCGAGCGGCTGCGAGTCAGCCCGGAGGCCCTCGCGGGCGAGGTGGCCGGCTTGGTGGCAATGGTGACGGGCACCATCATCCTCGGCCGGTCCCGGCTCCTGGCCAAGCCGGCGGATCGCGCTTCCCGGCGGCGGCGCGGGGTGGAGGAGCGGTGATCTCGGCGCTGCCGGGGCTGGGCGTCGGCCTGATCGTCTGGGGCGGTTTCCTGCTCGCCGGATCTCCCCCGATGCGTGCCCAGGCAGCGCCACGCGCTCCCGACGGGCGTGCCGGCACGGCGGTCAGCCGAGGCCGGGCACGGGCTCGGGATCGCGTAGCTCGGGTCGACCGGCGTACCCGACAGGGACCTCGCCTGCCTGATCGGCCTGGGGGGGCTCCTCGCGCCGGGTGAAGATGTCGGTCAGCAGGCTGATGGGCACGCCGGCCTCGGTGCGGTAGCGGAACTGCTGGTCCAGGTTGAGGCTGTAGCGGTTGCGGCGTCCGATGCGGTTACGGGCCAGGTAGCCGGCCTCGTACAGGTCGCGCACGATGTTCTGTGCGGTGCGCTCGGTGATGCCGATGCTGGCGGCGATGTCGCGCAGCCGGACGTCGGGGTCACGTGCGATCTCGATCAGGACCCGCGCGTGGTGGGTGAGGAAGGTCCAGGTGGACGCAGCGGGTGAGGAGTCATCAAACATGCCTACGGCTCTCTTCGCCTCTCTCCGTCCTGACCTGCGCAAGCCAGGCCGGCCAAACTTCTGACCCGATTCTAATGACGAAAAGTCTTTCGTGTAACCTGTTTCGCGTTTACTCTTTCTGCTGACAGCGGCCATCCGTCCGCCGTCTCCGCAGGCAACGACCAAGGGAAGGGGCCATGTCCATCACCGTCGCACAGCCGTCGCCGACCGGCTGATCCGAGGCGGAACCCCATGACTCCGCTGAGCCTGGACTGCAGTCGGCTGGCCGACGCAGTGCTGGTCACGGTGGCCGGCGAGCTGGACGCCACCAACGCCGACTGGTTCGAGTCCTTCGTCGAGCACAGCCGGCAGCCCGGCATACCGGTGCTGTTCGATCTGCACGGGCTGACCTTCATGGACAGCTGCGGCATGAACGTACTGTTGCGGCTCGCCGCGGCAGGGCCCGTACATCTGGCGGCGGTGCAGGCCATACCCGCCCGGGTGCTGCAGATCACCGGCATGTGGGCGATCCTGAACATCCATTCCAGCGTCGAGCAGGCCGTCACGGCGCTGAGCGACGCCGACCTTCGCGAGAACCCCCATGGAATCCATGAACCCGACCTGCCATCGGCCGGCTGACCTGCTGGGCAGCTCCGGCCCGGGCACGCCGCCCGCCTGTTCACCCGAGCCTGTCACCTTCGCGTAACTGATCCAAAAGGGGTTTCATGTCCGCGCTGCGCATGCACCACCAGCACTTCAACGGCGTGACCGTGATCACGCTCGCCGGAGAGATCGACCTGGCCGGCGCCCCGCGACTCAAGCACTTCATCGGCGAGGTCCGTCAGACACCCGCCGACATCCTGGTGTTCGACATGGCGGGGGTGACCTTCATGGACAGCAGCGGCCTGCGCCAGCTGCTGGACGCCTATACCTTCGCCCAGCGGCACGGCGGCGCCGTCCACCTGGCCGGGCTGCGCGGCTCACCGGCGCGCCTCATCGAGATCACCAGGGTCGGGGACCGGCTTCGCGTGCACCCCAGCACCGACGCCGCCCTCGCCGCCATCCTCGCCACGCCCGGCCGCCCGGCGGCCACGGATGACGAGCCCCACACCGCGGCGGCCTAGGCGCCGAGCGGCCGACGACGCCGGGTGGGGGGCAGTGATCGTCGTGGGGGGCTCGTATCGACATACTCCGAATCCTCGGTGACAACCTAGGATCTGGTTCATGACGGATTCGGAGCTGGTCGACGCGCTGCGGGCGCTGGCGAACCCGACGAGGTTGCGGCTGCTGTCGTGGTTGCGCGAGCCCGAGCGTCATTTCTCCCTGGACGGGGCCATCGCCGACCCGGTCGAGGTGGGGGTGTGCGTGAGCCACATCCAGGCGAAGGTGGGGCTCGCGCAGTCGACGGTGTCGGCTTACCTGGCCGAGCTGCAGCGGGCGGGGCTGGTGCGGGCCACGCGGGTGGGCAAGTGGACCCATTACAAGCGTGACGAGGAGCGCATCGCCCAGCTCGTCGCCACCCTGGGCCGGACCCTGTAGCGACACACCTGGTGCGCGATTGACCGCTTGGTTTGCTCAACATATCGACAATATGCGATATGTTGATGCGACTGAGACGGCAGAATGGCGGAGGCGTTCGGTGAGCGGCATCGATGGCATGGACCTGGGCACGTTCGGGATCTACACCTTTGACTTCGAGCACCAGCCGGCCGCGCGGCTGCGCGAGTCGGCCCGGGAGCTGGAGGAGCTGGGCTGGCAGGCGCTGTGGATCCCCGAGTTGCTCGGGCGGGAGGCGCTCACGCACGCCGGCTACCTGCTGGCCTGCACCGAGCGAATGAGCGTGGTCAACGGCATCGCGCAAATCTGGTCGCGCGGGGCCCGGTGGACCTACGGCGCCGCCCTCCTGCTCGCCGACGCCTACCCCGACCGGCACCTGCTCGGCCTCGGGTTCGGCGGCGAAGAACGGCCCGAGACCAAGCCGCTGGCGGCCATGGCCCGCTATCTCGACGAGCTGGACGCGATCGAGACGGTCAATCCCCTGCCCCGAGCGCCGATGCGCCGGATTCTGGCCGCGTACGGACCCAAGATGCTCGCACTGGCCCGCGACCGCGCCGCCGGAGCCCAGACCTATCACGTCAACGTCGCGCACACCGCGCAGGCGCGGGAGGTCCTCGGCCCGGAGGCGTTCCTGGCAGTCGAGCACCCGGTGCTGTTCGAGTCCGACCCGGTCAAGGCCCGCGCGGTGGCGCGCGAGCACCTGCGCCCCTATCTCGCCACTCCGTACAACGTGGCGAAGTTCCGCCGCCTGGGCTACTCGGAGCAGGAGATCGCGGGCGGCGGCGGAGACCGGCTGGTCGACGACTTCGTGTTCTGGGGCGACCTGGACACCATCGTGCGGAAACTGCACGGCCATGTCGAGGCCGGGGCCGACCACGTCGCCGTGCAGGTGATCGGGGTCGAGCCGGGCGAGTCGGCCATGCCCCACTGGCGCCGCCTCGCCGGCGCACTCCTGCCCCCGCGCGCGAACAGTCCCACTCGCGGCCGGCCGCGGGTACCGGCGTCATCGCCCGACCCGGATCGCTAGCGCACCGGGATGCCGAGCTCGCGCCCGACGTAGAAGCCCTCCCGCTCCTGGACGACGTAGGGGGCCATGGCGGCCCGGCGGCGGGTCTCGCTCTCGGAGCCGCGCCAGGAGTCACACGACTCCCTCTTGTCCCAGAAGGACACCCCGGTGATCTCCAGCCCGTCCTCGGACCAGTACGCGTACGCCTGGAGCAGCCCTTCCGGGTACGGCTCCGGGCGCCAGGCCCGCTCGAACTCCTCCAACGTGCCCGGCTTGATGCGGCGCGTCGTCACCCAGACGAAGTGGTCCCTCATCTCAGCCTCCTCTGCGACGCCGATTCGGCCTTGTGGCGCTCTCCCTCCACCATAGGCGCACGGCGTGGACCACCGATTCCCGGGGGCCGGGTGTCGAACGGGTGTTCGTTTCAGCTCCGCGCACCCTGCGCGTGCTCGCCGTCCTGCATCGGTACGTGGGCGGCGGGCCGCGCCGGGTCGGGGACCGTGCCGACCGGCGGGTCGATCTGGGGGATGCGCAGGACGAACCGGGCGCCCTTCGGCGAGTCCTCCAGGGTCAGGGTGCCCCGGTGGCCTGCGGCGATGTCGCGGGTGATGGCCAGCCCGAGGCCGCTGCCGCCGCCGTCGAGGCGGCGCCCGTCGTCGAGCCGGGTGTAGCGCTCGAAGACGCGCTGGCGGTCGCCCGGCGCGATGCCGGGACCGTCGTCGGTGACCGCGATGACGGCCTGGCCCCCGGCCGTCGTGAGCGTGACGTCGACGCCGGTGGCGGCGTGGCGGCGGGCGTTGCCGACCAGGTTGGCCAGGGCGCGGATGAGCTGGATGCGCGAGCCGCGAACCCACACGTCGCCGTCCACGTGCAGCCGGACCGGGACGAACCGGCCGATCGGCTTGGCGAGCCCGTCGGTCCGGTCCAGCGCACCCATGTACGTCCCGCCGCCACGCGGGCCCTTGCGCGTGCGGAGACCGGCGTCGGCGGCGACGGTGGTGGCAATCTTGGTCCGGGCCACGATCCTGACGCGCGGGTCGCCGTTGACCTGGGCGGTCTCCTGGGTGAGGAGCTGGGTGAGGTTGATGACCTCGTGGGATGCGGGGTCGTTGCCGGCGCGGAGACGGGCCTGGGCCAGCAGATCGTCGATGATCGCGTCCATGCGGTCGGTCGTGCTCAGAGCGCTACGCAGGGTGAGCCGGGTGTCGGTGTCCTCGGGATGGTCCAGGGCGTCCTCCAGCTGGGCACGTAGCCCGGCCAGGGGGTTGCGCAGCTCGTGGGAGGTGGTGGCGGCGAAGCGGCGCTGCTGGGCGACGGCCTCGTCCAGCCGGGCGAGGGTACGGTTCGCGGTACGGACGAGATCGGCGACCTCCTCGTCACCGGGCGGCACGGGCATGCGGCGGCTCAGGTCGTTGACGGAGATCTGGGCCATGTGGGTGCGGATGGCCGCCACCGGGCGCAGGGCCCGGCCGATGGCCGTCCAGGTGATGATCCCGGCACCGGCGGCCAGGGCGAGGGCCACGGCGGCCAGCAGGTATTCGAGGTAGTGCTCGCGGAGCAGGGCGGGCACGGCCATCCCGGCCAGCACGACGGGGGCGGACGGCGCCGGGTCGGTACGGACGGCGACGATCATCCGCTGGTCTCCCGGCATGAATCTCACCGGGTCGTCGGGAGCGGGGCGAACGTGGGTGAGCGCGGGCCGGCCGCGGGCGGTGGCGCTGGCGGCCAGCACGTCGCCCCGGGTGCCGACGATCTGGACCAGGTCGATGTCGCCGGAGGCGGGCAGCGGGTCGGGCAGCGTCTGGGGCGGCACGGTACGGGCGGCGGCACTCCACTGGTCGGCCACGAGCTCGGCCTGGACGAAGGCGTAATCGGACAGGGCGTGGCGGATGGCCAGCGACGCGGCGCCGCCGAGTGCCCCCAGGACGGCCAGGGCCAGCAACGACGCGGCCAGGGTGGAACGCCCGCGG
This sequence comes from Nonomuraea jiangxiensis, assembly GCF_900099965.1. Lineage (GTDB taxonomy): Bacteria > Actinomycetota > Actinomycetes > Streptosporangiales > Streptosporangiaceae > Nonomuraea > Nonomuraea jiangxiensis. The sequence continues at coordinate 141,912 of NZ_FNDJ01000013.1, forward strand.
AGGGATCGAGGGTAGTGGATCGCAGTCACGGTTTTCCTCTCGCCAGAGGCCAAGGAAGCCAGGAAGTCATGGAGGTGGGGTGCGCGGCCGTACGGCGCGCTCGTCGGTGGGTGGAGCCGCGGCGCTCAGGGCGCTGTGGCGGCGAGGCTGCCCAGGAGGGCGAGTGCGTGCTCGGAAGGGCTGCCGGGTTCGGCCTGGAAGACGACGATCTGATGGCTGGGAAAGCGCTCCACGCCGAACACGTCGCAGGTGAGGGTGATCTCGCCGACCTCGCGATGGCGCAGGCGCCTGACCTTGTGGGCGTCGTCGGCCGGAGTCCCCCGGTGGCAGGGGTCGCTCTGCTGGTAGAGCCCGCCGACCAGCGCGGCCAGGACGGGATGGTGCGGGACGGCGCGCACGGCCCGCGAGGCTTCCTCGGCACCGGCGAGGTGATCGCGTTCCGGGGCCGGCTCGCGTTCCGAAGCCGGGGCCGGCTCGCGTTCCGAGGCCGGGGCCGGCTCGCGTTCCGGGGCTGGGGTCGGCGAGTCCGAGGGCGGTGAGGCCGGGGGCGGGGGGCCGAGTAGGGCGTCGGTGTCTTCCAGGCCGTCCAGCAGTGCGGTGCCCAGGTGGTTGGCGGCCAGCAGGCTCATCCGGCGGTCGCAGAGCAGCGCGGGCGTGTCGGTCCAGCTGTCGATCAGCCACCGCAGGCACGCGCTGACCCCCGCGTTCCGCTCCGGCAGAGGGTGCGACAGCGGGCCGGCCAGGGCCCGCATCCGTTCGGTGACATCGGGGCTCAGCTCCAGCACCCGAACCAGGGAGCCGAGGATGCGTTCCGAGGGGCGGAACTCCGTGCCGTTCTCCGGCCGGGTGCAGGAGTCGGTGCTGATCCCGGCCAGCACGGCGACCTCCTCCCTGCCCGGTTCGCTGGAGTAGCGGACGGGTGCGAGGGTCTCGCGCCAGGTCCGGAGGAAGTCGCCGAGAAGCTTGCTGCTGTCCATTTCGTCACCGTACGACGGATTTTTCCGGACAAGGTGACCGCGTGACTCCTACGCACGCCACAACCCGGCGAGGCCGGAGCACCGGACTCGTCCGGTATCGTGGCGGGCGCATGTGATCGGAGTCAGGGAGATCCAGACATGGTGGGTGACGACGACATCTCCGGGTGATACCCGGACGTGATCGGCCTTCGGCGGGCGCGTGAGGCGCAGCCGCTGTGGCCGTTTCGTCGTTCCCCGAATCCATGTCCCCGTGCCGGGCGGCTTTTGCGCGCCCGGTGTCGCTTATGAGGTCTCTGGCATGTCCGACGCGTTCATCATCTGCTCCAACCTGTCGTTTTCCTGGCCCGACGACACCCCGGTCTTCGAGGACCTGTCCTGCACCGTGGGCGCGGGCCGTACCGGCCTGATCGCGCCGAACGGCGCGGGCAAGAGCACGTTGCTCAAGCTGGTGGCCGGGCGGCTGCGGCCCACCGGCGGCACCGTGTCGGTCCAGGGGGTGCTCGGCTACCTGCCGCAGAGCCTGCCCTTCGACGGCGATCTGAGCGTGGCCGAGGTGCTGGGCATCGCCCCCGTGATCCGCGCGCTGGACGCCATCGAGGCCGGTGACACCAACGAAGAACACTTCACCACGATCGGCAACGACTGGGACATCGAGGAGCGCACCCGCGCCCAGCTCGACCGCCTCGACCTGGCCGAGCTCGCCTTCACCCGGCGGCTGTCCACGCTCAGCGGCGGCCAGGTCGTCACCCTCGGCCTGGCCGCCCAGCTGCTCAGGCAGCCCGATGTGCTGCTGCTGGACGAGCCGACCAACAACCTGGACCTGGCGGCGCGGCGCCGGCTGACCGCCGTGCTCGACGACTGGGCCGGGTGCCTGCTGCTCGTCAGCCACGACCGTACGCTGCTGGACCGGATGGACCGCATCGCCGAGCTCGACCACGGCGAGGTCCGCTACTACGGCGGGAACTTCACCGCCTACCAGGAGGCGGTACGGGCCGAGCAGGAGGCCGCCGAGAGGACCGTCCGCCACGCCGAGCAGGAGGTCAAGCGGGAGAAGCGGGAGCTGCAGCAGGCTCGCGAGCGGGCCGCGCGCCGGGCGAGCACCGCCGCGCGCAACCTGAGCAACGCCGGCCTGCCCAAGATCGTCGCCGGCGGACTGCAACGGCGGGCCCAGGAGTCGGCGGGCAAGGCCCAGGAGACCCACGCCGCCCGCGTCGGCCAGGCCCAGGCCAAGCTGCGGGAGGCCGGCCGGGCGCTGCGCGACGAGCAGCAGATCGTGCTGGACCTGCCCGGCACCCACGTCCCGGCGGGCCGCACGCTCTTCACCGGCGAGGGTCTGCTGGCCCGGTACGGCGAGCGCGACCTGTTCGCCGGCCCCGGAGTGGACCTGGTGATCCGGGGCCCCGAGCGGATCGCGCTGACCGGTTCCAACGGCGCGGGAAAATCCACCCTGCTACGCCTGATCGAGGGCACCCTGGCCCCGGCGGCGGGGCGGGCCAGGCGCGCCGAGGGCCGGGTGGCCTACCTGTCGCAGCGGCTGGACCTGCTCGACCTCGACCGCAGCGTGGCCGGCAACCTGGCCGCGTTCGCCCCCGGCATGCTCCCGGCCGATCGGATGAACCTGCTGGCCCGGTTCCTCTTCCGGGGCTCCGCCGCGCACCTGCCGGTCGGCGTGCTGTCGGGCGGCGAGCGGTTGCGCGCCACGCTGGCCTGCGTCCTGTGCGCCGAGCCCGCGCCGCAGTTGCTGCTGCTCGACGAGCCCACCAACAACCTCGACCTGGCCGGGGTCGCCTGGCTGGAGGGTGCGCTGGCCGCCTACGAGGGCGCGTTCGTGGTGGTCAGCCATGACGAGCGGTTCCTGGCGGAGATCAACGTGAACCGCCGGCTGACCCTGTCCGACGGCCTGCTCCGGGAAACCGGCGCCCCGGCGGTCGAGGACACGTGAACCACCGGCCCGGCCCACGCGGGAGGTGAGCCGGGCTCGAGAAGTCACGGAGTCGCAAGTTCCGGTTCAGGTGCTGATCATCTGAGCGACGCGAAGTGGTAATGAAATATCGTGACACTCCGCCCCATGCGAACCAGCACTCCGCTTTGTCTGGCGGCGGCGAGCCTGTCAGTGCTCGCCCTCCTCCCCGCCACCCCCGCCGCCGCCGACCACGGACGCTCCGAGATCGAGCTGTCCCTGCTCGGCCGGTACACCGCCGGCGCCGTCGGGGTCGGAGCGGCGGAGATCACCGCGTACGACGCCAAGACCCGGCGCGTCTTCGTCGTCAACGCGGAGCAGGGCACGGTGGACGTGCTCGACCTCCGGAACCCGCGCGACCCGCGCAAGGTCGCCTCCCTCACCACGCCCGGCGCCAACAGCGTGGCCGTGCACGACGGCCTGCTGGCGGTCGCGCAGCAGGCGGAGAACAAGACGGCCGCCGGCAGCGTCGCGTTCTTCGACACCCGCACCGCCAGGAAGCTGCGCCAGGTCCAGGTGGGCGCGCTGCCCGACATGCTGACCTTCACCGAGGACGGACGCCAGGTCGTCGTGGCGAACGAGGGCGAGGCCGCCTCCTACTGCGAGGGCGCGGTGGACGACCCCGAGGGCTCGATCAGCGTCATCGACGTGCGGCGCGGCACCGTGCGCACGGCCGGGTTCCAGGCCTGGAACGGCAAGGAGGACCGGCTGCGCGCCAAGGGCGTGCGGATCAGCGGGCCGGGGTCGAGCGCCGCGCAGGACCTGGAGCCGGAGTACATCACCACGGAGAAGGGCACCGCCTGGGTCACGCTGCAGGAGAACAACGCGCTGGCCATCGTGGACCTCGACCGGGCCGTGGTCCGCGACATCGTGCCGCTCGGGCTGAAGGACAACTCGCGGCCCGGCAACGAGCTGGACGCCTCCGACCGGGACGGCAAGATCGACATCCGTACGCACCCGGTCAAGAGCGCCTACATGCCCGACTCGATCACCCACCTCCGCGACCGCGGCCGGACGTACCTGGTGACCGCCAACGAGGGTGACAGCCGCGATTGGGAGTGCCACACCGATGAGGTGCGGGTCAAGGACATGGAGCTGTCGCCGTCGGCGTTCCCGGACGCGGCCGCCCTGCGGAAGGACGCCGAGCTCGGCCGGCTGACCGTGCTGTCGGACTCCCCCAAGGACGCCGAGGGCAAGTACACCGAGCTGCGGGTGTTCGGCGGCCGGTCGATCTCGGTGCGCGCCGCCGACGGTTCGCTGGTCTGGGACTCCGGCAGCGAGCTGGAGCGGCTGATCGCCGATGAGCTGCCCGAGCAGTTCAACTTCGACAACGAGGAGAACGACTCCTTCGACTCCCGCAGCGACAACAAGGGCCCCGAGCCGGAGGGCGTGACCATCGGCGAGGTACGCGGCCGCACGTACGCGTTCGTGGGCCTGGAGCGGGTCGGCGGCGTCGTCGCGTACGACCTGTCCGACCCCCGCCACCCCAAGCAGGCCGGTTACGTCAACACCCGCGACTTCGCCGGCGACGTCGAGGCCGGCACGGCCGGAGACGTCGGCCCGGAGGGTGTGCTGTTCATCGACGCGCATGACAGCCCCACCCGCTCCCCGCTGCTGGTGGTCGGCAACGAGGTGAGCGGCACCACCGCCGTGTACGAGATCAAGTCCTGAGCAGTCGCCCCTAAAAGAATTTGCCAGGCGCAGGGCGGCGGCGGAAAATCTTCGACATGATCCGGGTAGACGGGTTGACCAAGGTCTTCCGCCGCCCCCGCACCTTCTCCGGCCCGCTGGGCACGTTACGCACGCTGGTCACCCGCCAGTACGAGGAGAAGAGCGCCGTGGCCGGCGTCACCTTCGAGGTCGGCGAGGGCGAGGTCATCGGCTATCTGGGGCCCAACGGCGCCGGCAAGTCCACCACCATCAAGATCCTCACCGGCATCCTCACCCCGACGAGCGGCACCGTGGAGGTCAACGGCCTGGTGCCCTGGCGCGACCGCTCGGCCAACGCCCGCAACGTCGGAGTGGTCTTCGGCCAGCGCAGCCAGCTGTGGTGGGACCTGCCGCTGATCGAGTCCCTGCGCCTGGTCGGCTCGCTCTACGACGTTCCCGCCGCGCGCTTCGCGACGTCGCTGAAGAAGCTGCGCGACCTGCTCGGGCTCGACGACTTCCTGGACACCCCGGTACGCCAGCTCAGCCTCGGCCAGCGGATGCGCGGCGACCTGGCCGCGGCCGTCCTGTACGAGCCCCCGCTCCTCTACCTCGACGAGCCCACGGTCGGGCTGGACGTGCTGGCCAAGGAGGCCGTACGCGAGTTCATCGTGGAGACCAACCGCACCGGGCGCACCACCGTCGTCCTGACCACGCACGACCTGGCCGACGTCGAGGCGCTGTGCCGGCGGATCATCCTCATCGACCACGGCAGGGTGCTCTTCGACGGCGCCATCGACGCCCTGGTCGACCAGCCCAGGCGGCTGGTGGTCCTGCTGGAGTCCGGGCCCGGGCAGGTGCGCGGGGTGTCGCGGGACGCCGACGGGCGCTACGTCTTCGACATCCACGACGACCTGCCGGGCCTGATCGCCTCGATCGCCGCCGAACACACCATCCGCGACCTGTCGATCGAGGAGCCGGACCTGGAGAGCGTGATCAAGGGCATCTACGCCCGATGATCCGCATCGGGTTCCGCCTCGCCCTGGCCTACCGCAGCAACATCCTCATCACCTGCGTGACGCTGGTCGCCCAGGTGTTCCTGCTGCGCATGATCTGGACCTCGGTCTACGGCGCCCGCCCCGCCGCCGGGCTCCCGCTGGAGGCCCTGCTGGCCTACCTGACCCTGGCCAACCTGCAGGCCTTCGCCACCCACACCATCGTGGTCAGCACCGCGCACCACCGCATCCGCGTCGGCACGGTCTTCTTCGACCTGGCCCGGCCGGTCGGCTACCTGCGGCAACTGGCCTCCTTCCAGGTCGGCAACACGCTCGGCGGGCTCTGCCTGCTGGCCCCGGTGGTGCCGGTGGTCCTGCTGGTCGGCTCGATCACCGCGCCGGCCGACGGCCCCGGCTATCTGCTCACCCTGGTCCTCGGCTACGTGATCGCCGTGGAGCTGGCGCTGCTGATCAGCCTGGCCGGATTCTGGATGACGGAGACCTCGGCGGTCGCGCTCTTTCACCGGCTGGTCAGCCAGTTCTTCGCCGGGACGATGGTGCCGCTGACCTACTTCCCCGGTTTTCTGGGCGTGCTGGCCGAGGCCCTGCCCTTCAAGTATCTCGGCTACGTGCCCGCGGCCGTCTATGTCGGGCAGATATCCGATGTCTCGGGTGCGGTGGCGATCGCGGTCGCCTGGGTCGTGGGCCTGGCAGGGCTGCTCGTACTGACCTGGTCCCGGGCCCGCCGCAGGGTGGTGATCCAGGGTGGTTGAGGTCCTGCGCGCCCTGCGCCTGTACGTCCTGCTGCAGCGCGCCTCCGCCCGCGGCGCCATGCAGTACCGCCTGAACACCGTGATCGGCATCCTCTGCGGCGCGGTCTGGCAGGGCACCGGCTTCGCCTTCGTCTGGGTGGTGATGACCACCTTCCCGTCGCTGGCCGGCTGGGGCCTGGCGGAGATCGCCTTCCTGTACGGCCTGCGCCTGACCGCCCACGCCCTGGCGATGATCCCCATGATCAGCGTGAACGACATCCAGTGGGTGGTGCGCGAGGGGGAGTTCGACCGATTCCTGCTGCGCCCGCTCAATCCCCTCGTCCAGCTCATGGGCAACAGAATGGGCATCGCCCAGTTCGGCGACCTGCTGGTGGGCGTGACGCTGCTGGCCGTCGCCGCGCAGCACGCCCACGTCCGGTGGGATGTCTGGCTGGTCGCCTTCTGCCTGGCGGCCATCGCCGGTGGCGCCCTCATCGAGGCGGCCTTCTTCCTCGCGCTCTGCTCGCTGGCGCTGCGCATGATCGACACCTTCCAGCTGCGGGTGTTCGTGGACGACGTCTTCAGCAAGTTCGGCTCGTACCCGATGAAGATCTTCGGCGGGGTGGTCGAGTGGGTGCTGACCTTCGCGCTGCCGGTGGCCTTCGTGGCGTACGTGCCGGCGAGCGTCGTCCTGGGCAAACTGGACAGCCCCTGGGCGCCGGCCGCGCCGGTGCTGGGGGCCGGGCTGATCGTGCTGGCGTACCGCATCTGGCGTCGCCAGCTGGACCACTACCAGAGCGTCGGCCACTGAAGGGGATAAAATTAACTTCGTCAAGATTTGAATTCCATCAGGGCACCCCTTACGCTCCAGAGATCCGATGTCTCCCCCGACACCCCGGTGGTGCCCATGCCTTCCCGACGCTCCCTACTGAAGGCCGGCGGAGTTCTCGCCGCCGCCACGATCGTTCCCGGAACCACAGCCACGCAGGCCGAGGCCGCTTCATCCGATCCGTGGCGCAAGGTGCCGGACATCCTGCGCAAGATCCGTCCTCCTCGTTTCCCGGACCGAAGGTGGGACGTCACCGCGTTCGGCGCCGTGGGTGACGGCACCACGGACTGCACGGCCGCGTTCAAGGCGGCCATCGCCGAGTGCCACCGCAGGGGCGGCGGGCGGGTCGTGGTGCCGCCTGGGCGGTTCCTCACCGGCGCCATCCACCTGCTCAGCGACGTCGAGCTGCACGTGTCCGAGGGCGGCGTGATCGCCTTCAGCACCGACCCGAACGCGTACCTGCCGGTGGTCCTCACCCGGTGGGAGAGCACGGAGTGCTACAACTACAGCCCCTTCATCTACGCCTACGGCCGGCGGAACGTCGCGGTCACGGGCAAGGGCACGCTCGACGGCCAGGCCCGGCAGGGACCCTGGGAGAGCTGGTACGCCAACAGCGGCCCGCAGAGCGCCGACCAGAAGGCGCTGCGCAAGATGGGCGACGACGGCGTGCCCGTCGAGCAGCGCGTGTTCGGGGCGGGCCACTACCTGCGCCCCGCCATGGTCCAGTTCGTGAAATGTCAGAACATCCTGGTCAGTGACGTCACGATCCTCGAACCACCCATGTGGACCGTGAACCCGGTCCTGTCCAGGAACGTCACCGTACGCGGCATCACCGTCGTCAGCACCCTCTACAACACCGACGGCTGCGACCCCGAGGCGTCGTCGTACGTGCACATCAAGGACTGCCGCTTCAACACCAACGACGACTGCGTGGCGGTCAAGTCGGGACGGGACGCCGACGGCCGCCGGGTGGGCGTGCCCAGCGAGAACATCGTCGTCCAGGACTGTTACTTCTCCGGCCGGTGGGGCGGCATCACGGTGGGCAGCGAGATGTCGGGCGGCGTGCGCAACGTCTTCGCCGAGCGGTGTGTGATCAACTCGCCGGACTTCCCCGGCAACTATCCGGTGAAGTACCCGGTCTACCTCAAGGCCAACAAGAAGCGGGGCGCCTACATCGAGGGCGTCTACGTGCGCGACTTCACCGGCGGGAACGTGGAGCGCGAGGTGATCTTCGTCAACATGGCCTACAACAACGAGGCCGGCGCCGAGCCGCTGTCGGTGCGCGACATCCGGATGGAGCGGACCCGGCTCGACGGGGCCGGCGCCGTGCTCAACCTGGTCGGCCTGGAGACCGACCACCTGGTGGACGTGCGGCTGGAGAAGTGCGAGTTCACGAACGTGGCCGGGCCGGACAAGATCGCGTTCACCGACGGCCTGCGCCTGCGGAAGGTGTTCGTGAACGGCGTGGAGCAGTAGGGCGCTTGCCGTCCCCGGCGACGCCCGGGCCGGGACGCCGGTCCGGGGCGTCGCCTGAAAGTTTCACCGCCGCGAGGCCATCGCCGCAGATCGCGGGATCGTACCGGCCGCGATGATTGAGGTCCGGTCACCGTGGTGCCTACGGTGCTGGCATCCGTCCACGGTGATCCGGTCAAGGAGTCCGTCATGCGCGCCCGTGTCATCCCGGCCCTGATCCTGGCCCTGGTCGCAATGATGATCAATGTCCCCGAGGCACGCGCCCAGGTGGTGGGCGGCTTCGACTTCTCCAGGGCGGAGGTCTCCGTCACGGGCCTGCAGGTGCCGTGGGCGCTGGCGTTCCTGCCCGACGGCAGCGCGCTGGCCTCCGAGCGGAACACCGGCCGGATCATGCGGGTGCGCCCCGGCCAGGCGCCCGCCCAGGCGGCCGTGATCAACGGGGTGAGCGCCTCGGGCGAGAGCGGCCTGCTCGGCATCGCCGTGTCGCCCTCCTACGCCCAGGACGGCTGGGTGTACGCCTACTTCACCAGCACCAGCGGCGACAACCGCCTGGTCAGGTTCCAGCTCAGCGCCCCGCAGACGCAGACGGTGCTCTTCTCCGGCGTCCCGAGCGCCACCATCCACGACGGCGGCCGCATCGCCTTCGGCCCGGACGGCATGCTGTACGTGGCCACCGGCGACGCCGGCGCCACCAGCAACGCGCAAAACCTCAACAGCCCCGCCGGCAAGATCCTGCGCATGACGCCCACCGGCGGCATCCCCTCCGGCAACCCGTTCGCGAACTCGCGGGTCTGGAGCTACGGCCACCGCAACGTGCAGGGGCTGGCCTGGGACGGCCAGGGCAGGATGTACGCCACCGAGTTCGGCCAGAACACCTGGGACGAGATCAACCAGATCGTCGCCGGCGGCAACTACGGCTGGCCCACGTGCGAAGGCAACTGCGGCAACAGCTCCTTCCGCAACCCGATCGTCACCTGGACCACCGCCCAGGCGTCGCCCAGCGGGCTGGCCTACGCCAACAACACGCTGTTCGCCGCCGGACTGCGCGGCCAGCGGCTGTGGGCGGTGCCGCTGACCGGCAGCGGCTCGGCGGGCACGCCGGTGGCCGAGTTCCAGTCCGCCTACGGGCGGCTGCGCGCGGTCGCGGTCGGCCCGGACGGCTGGCTCTGGGTGGCCACCAGCAACCGGGACGGACGCGGCACTCCGGTGGCCCAGGACGACCGGATCATCCGCGTCCCGCCGGCCACGAGCGGCGGCGACACCACCCCGCCCACCGCGCCCGCCGGCCTGGTCGCCTCGGGGACCACGGCGGCCGGCACCACCCTGACGTGGCGCCCCTCGACCGACAACGTCGGGGTGACCGGCTACGACGTGCTGCGCGCGGCGGGCTCGTCGGGCGGCGCCTTCGCGCAGGTGGGCACCTCGGCGACCACCTCGTTCACGAACACCGGACTGACCCCGGGCACGACCTACCGCTACCAGGTGCGGGCCCGCGACGCGGCGGGCAACCTCTCCCCCGTGTCCAACACGGTCACGGTCACCACCTCGCCCGGCGGCGGCACCGGCGGGTGCTCGGTGACCGCGACCACCCAGTCCCAGTGGCAGACCGGCTACGTGGTCCAGCCCGTCACGGTCACCAACACCGGCACCTCCACGATCAACGGCTGGACGGTGACGTTCTCGCTGCCCAGCGGGCACACCACGACGGGCTACTGGAACGCGGTGATCACCACCGGCGCCCAGACCGTCACGGTCAGGAACTCCCCGAACAACGGCACGCTCGCCCCCGGCCAGAGCACCTCGTTCGGCTTCCAGGCGAGCCGCCCCGGTGGCGACTCCCAGACCCCCTCCGGCTACCAGTGCACGAGCCCCTGACCTGGTGGACGCCGCACGCCCCCACCGGCCCGGCGGACGGTCACCCCTGCCGGGCAGGAGCCTTGGTGGCGGGCGTGTGGAGCCTGATCTTCGTGTGGCCGTCGAACTCCCCGAAATACTCGTGGCTGGGCACGAGAACGCCGTCGACCAGCGAAGCCCCGCAGAAGTACCTGGCTCCCGGCGCCGTCCAGTAGAGCAGGTCGAGATTGCCGATCCCGGTGTCGAACTCGCAGACGATCCCCGGCTGGTCCGGCGCGTACATCACCAGCAGGTGCGTGTGGCGGCCGATCGGATGCTCCCTGGTCAGGACCACGATCTCCCGGTCGGTCAGGGGCGAGCAGTCGACGACCGTGTGGCTCAGCCGCGTCCAGTCGACCCGGCTGGGCAGCCACGGCAGGCCCCGCAGCCAGCCGTGGAACGCGGTGCAGAAGTCGGCCTCGACACGGTGCGCCCGTCCCGCCCGCATCCACTCGTCGATGTAGCCGTCGTCGATGTAGTCCATGAGGCCCCCTTCCCGGCCGCCCGCTGCGAGGCCGGCCCGCCATGACTACTCGGGCCAGGCGGAGCCCTGGATCGTCGCCACGAAGTCGCCGCGCCGGAATCCCGGCACGAAGTGCTCCAGCACGTCGGCCTTGACGTTGCCGAACGTGGTCTCGGGCCGCGGCGCGATGCCCTCGGTGAAGGCCCGCAGGATGCGCTGCTTGAAGTTGGGGCGCGGGTGCAGGGCCACCACCTCGGCCCGCTCCTCGTCGCTGATGTCGTCGAACCCGATCCCCAGGACGTCGTACTCCACCCCGGCCGTCACCAGCGCGACCTCGGGCTCCATGAACTCCGGGATCCCGGGCGTCGTGTGCAGCGCGATGGCCGTCCACACCCGCCGTACGCTGTCCTCCGGCACGCCCCGGCTCTGCAGGAACCGGCGGGCCTCGTCGGCGCTGTCCACCTCGAAGCGCCGGCCGCTGTCGCGGAACCGCTCGCCCAGCCCCAGGTCGTGGAACATCGCCCCGACGTAGAGCAGCTCCGGGTCGAAGCTCAGCCCGCGGTTGCGCCCCTGCAGGCTGCCGAACCAGTAGACCCGCCGCGAGTGGTGGTAGATCAGCTCGGGCGCGGTGTCCCTGACCAGCTCGGTGGCCTCGACGGCGATCCTGGTGTCCGGTACGGCGACGCCCGCGACCGACTTCTCCCGCACTGACATGGTGAACGTCCTCCAACCCCCGTGATGCTTCCAGCCTGCCTGTATGGCGGCGGGATAGACCACGTCTTCCAGGCCATTAATGCCACAAATCTGGACATGAATGGCCTGGAGACGTGGCCGAGCGATCACGTTCCGTCATCGCGCTCACTACGACAGCCACCCGCCGGCCGCCACGGGAGCGCCGGTCGCGGCCGGGGCGGCACCGTGGTGGGAGCTAGTTCCCGGCCCTGAGCGGCACCACGTTGGCGGCGGTGCCCCGGCGCGGGAGCGCGAACCAGGTGGCCTTGCCCACCAGGTCGGGGTGGGTGACGTAATGCTGGGGATGACAGCCGTAGAACCCGTCGGAGAGCCGGGCCACGATCCGCAGCCCGCGCCCGTGCTCGGCCCCCACGTCGTGAGGCGAGGGGACCGGGAGGATCGGGCTGCTGTCCACGACCACGCACATGATCTCTTTGGCGTCCACGTGGAGAACGAGTTCGTAGGGACCATCGCCGTACATGAGGGAATTGGTGATCAATTCGCTCACCATGAGTACGGCGTCGTCAATGAGGTCCGAAGAAAGGTCGAGTGCGGACAGTTCCTGGCGAATGACGGCGCGCGCCTGGCCGACCGTCCGGGGATCCTCGCGCAGCTGCCACGCGTGCCGCATGCTGCTCCGTCGAGCTGAGGGCAGCGTGGTCATGGCATGCCTTTCCTGGGCCGAGGGACAACGGATGCGCATTTCGCTCAACAAAACGAGCTCCCTGTGGATGGGCGTACGCGGCTGTCGAAAGCTGTACGCACGAGAAGCCGCTTTGGGTCGATTCTTTGGCGAGAAATCACGATTTTTTTCGGCGCGGCGCGTCGGCCAGGGGTACGGACTCTGCCATGAGCAGTACGCACGAACACACACCCGAGCCCGCGATGGACACCGAGCCACTCCAGGAGCCGCGCCAGGGCCCGCGCCCCGAACGCGCCCGGCCCGAAGCCACCCGGCGTCCGCGGGAACGCGCGCAACGCCCTGACCCGCCCAAGCCCGCCGGCAGGATAGCGATGGAGCAGGCGCTCTTCGAGTCCGGCAAGGAGCTGAAGGACCTCATCTGACCCCGGTCATCGACCGGCCGATCCCGGCACCCGGGCCCCGATCAGCCGGTCTCCTCATGTACGCAGCAGGGACCAGACGGCCTGCGGGGTGAGCGGGACGTCCGTGACCCGTTCGGCGATCTCCGGCAGTGCGGCGGCCACCGCGTTGGCGACGGCGGCCGGCGGGCCGATCGTGCCGGACTCGCCGCAGCCCTTCATGCCGCCCGGCGTGATCGGCGAGGGCGTCCGCAACATCACCACCTCGATGTCCGGCACCTCGCGCGCGGTCGGCAGCAGGTAGTCGGCCATCGGCTGGCCGTCGGCGGTGTAGACGATCTCCTCGGTCAGCGCCTGCCCGATGCCCTGCGCCACGGCGCCCCTGAGCTGCCCCTCCACCACGGCGGGGTTGACCAGCACGCCGGAGTCGTTGACCACCCAGTAACGCTCGACCTCGACCGCGCCCGTCTCCGGATCGACGGCCACCGCCGCGGCGTGCGCGCCGTAGGCGAAGGTGTAGGCGGCCGGGTCGTAGCTGGCGCGTTCTTCCAGGCCGGGCGTGACGCCCTCGGGCAGGTCCCAGCCGCGCCACGCCGAGGTGGCCAGCTCCCGCAGCGTCACGGAAGCGCGCGGGTCGCCCTTCACCCGCACGACGCCGTCCGCCAGCTCCAGGTCGCCCGGGGCCGCCTCCAGCCGGTGCGCGGCGATGGCCACGAGCTTGTCCCGCAGCCGGGCCGCGGCCCGCGCGAGCGCCCCGCCGCCGACCGCCATCGACCGGCTCGCGATAGACCCGATCGCCGAGTACGGCGTCGCCGCCGTGTCCCCCAGCACCACCCGTACGCGGTCGATGGGCACCCCCACCCGGTCGGCCGCGAGCTGGGCCAGCGTCGTCTCGATGCCCTGCCCGATCGAGACCACCCCCGAGGACACGACCACGGACGTGTCCTGCTCCATCCGCAGGACCACGCTCTCGTAGCCGCCCGCCTGGATGCCGGCGCCCCGGAGGTCCGTGGACGGGCCCATGCCGGTGGTCTCCACGTGGCAGGAGTATCCGATGCCGCGCCTGCGCCCGTCGTCCCGCTCGACCGGCTTGACAAGGTCGCGCAGGGTCCGCAGGGCCCGCGGGTAGTCGCCGGAGTCGTAGGGCTGGTGAACCCGCGTCGTGTACGGCAACTCGCCGGGCCCCAGCATGTTCCGCAGCCGCAGCTCGATGGGGTCGAACCCGAGCCTGCGGGCCGCCTCGTCGATCAGCCGCTCCCTGGTCAGGGTGGCCTCGGGCTGGCCGAAGCCGCGGTAGGAGCCGGCCGGGGTGGTGTTCGTGGCCACGCCGCGCACGCGGACCGCGACCCGGTCGAACCGGTAGGGACCGGGCATCATCGTAGCCGTCACCGCGAACGTCGCGGCCCCGTTGTTGGCGGGATGGGCGCCGAGGTCGCCGATGACGTCCACGTCCAGCGCCACGAACCGGCCGCCGCCGTCCAGCGCCAGCCGTCCCCGGTGCACGGCGGCCCGCGCGGCCAGCGTGGCGGTCAGCCGGTCGCCCGGCGCCTCCGACCAGCTCACCGGGCGGCCCAGGCGCCGCGCGGCCAGGCAGATCAGGGCCTCGTCCGGGTAGAGGTGCTCCTTGGCGCCGAACCCGCCGCCCGTGTCGCGGCTGATGACGCGCACCTGGTCGTGCCCGAGCCGGAAGGCGTCCGCCAGGTGCTCGCGTACGTGGTGCGGCGCCTGCGAGGAGATGTGCACGGTCAGCTCGTCGCCGTCGTAGCAGGCCACCACGCCGCGCGGCTCGATCGGGTAGGGCGAGCACCGCCCCATGGTGAACGTCATCTCCACCACGTGCACGGCCCCCGCCACGGCCGCCGCGCAGTCGGCGTCGCCGAGCGTGAAGTCGGTGAGGACGTTGGTGCCCAGCTCCGGGTAGAGCAGCGGGGCCCCGGCGGCCAGTGCCCGCTCGGCGCCCACGACCGCGGGGAGCTCCTCCAGCTCCAGGTCGATGAGGTCGGCGGCGTCCCTGGCGGCCTCCGGCGTGTGGGCGACGACGACGGCCAGTGGCTGGCCCGCGTACCTGATCTCGTCGTCCAGCACCCGGTAGGACGTCATCCGCTGGCCCGGCGCCACGCTGACGCAGGGCAGGCGCAGGTCAGGGGCGTCGGCGGGGGTGATGACGTCGAGCACGCCGGGCAGTGCCCGGACCGCCTCGGTGTCGCAGCCGAGCAGCCTGCCGTGCGCGACGGGGCTGCGCACCACCTGGGCGTGGGCGGTGCCGGGGAGCCGGACGGCGCCCACGTACCTGGCCTTGCCGGTGAGCAGCCGGGCGTCCTCCCGGCGGGGCGTCCGGGCGCCGACATACCTGTCGTCCATGGCCTGATTTTGAACGCCCGTCACCGGGCGGTCTATACGATCCGCGAGAAAGAGCATGTCAGCCGAGGTATCGATGCAAACATTCCTGCCATATGCCGACTTCGCCGCCACGGCCGCGGTCCTGGACCCGCTGCGGCTGGGCAAGCAGCGGGTCGAGGCCCTGCAGGTGCTGCGTGCCCTCACCGTCCCCGGATACGGCTGGCGCCACCACCCCGTCGCCAAGATGTGGGCCGGTTACGAGGAGGCGCTGGTCCGCTACGGCCTCGAAGTGTGCGACCGCTGGTGTGCCACGGGCCGCCAGGACACCTGCGCCGCCACGATGATCGGCGAGCTGGCCGGCCACCGGGGCGTCCCCGGCGTGCGTAGGCAGCCGGAGCTGGCCGCCGCCGGCGAGCTGCCGCCCTGGCTCGGCTGCGAGGCGCTGCACCTCAGCCACCGCTCCGCGCTCCTGCGCAAGGACCCCGGGCACTACCGGCCGCTCTTCGGCGACGACCCGGACGACCTGGCCTACGTCTGGCCCCTCTCCGACCGCCTGCCCGCCTGACCACGCCCTGGTCACACCACCTCGAAGGCGGCCATCATGGCCATGTCCTCGTGTTCGAGGTTGTGGCAGTGGAGCACGTAGCGGCCGCGGTAGTCGGTGAACCGGGTGACGATCTCGACGGTCTGCGCGTCGCGCAGCTCGACGGTGTCCTTCCACTCCGGCGGCCCGCTCCGGCGCTCGCCGTTGACCGACACCACCTGGAACTGGTCCAGATGCAGGTGGACCGGGTGGGCCACGTCGCTGGTCAGCCGCCAGACCTCGACGTCGCCGAGCTTCGGCCTGGCCTCCATCCGCCGCGGATCGAACGGCCGGCCGTTGATCAGCCAGCCGGTGCCCCCGTGCAGGCCGCCACTGCTGAACTCGAAGTCCCGCGTCACGGCGGCCCTGCCCGGGTCGAGCGCCTCCACCGTGGCCAGCCGCGCCGGCACGGCGGAGTCGTCGGCCTCGTCCCGATCGACCGCGAACCGCATCACCCGGCCCTGCGCCCCCTCCCCCGCCAGGTTCCGCAGCTCCACCCGCCGGCCCAGCTCGTAAGCGGAGAAGTCGACGACCACGTCGGCCCGCTCGCCCGGAGCCAGCCGGATCGCCTTCACCGTGCGCGGCGCGGCCAGCAGCCCGCCGTCCGTGCCTATCTGGATCATCGGGCCCCCGGTCGCCAGCTCGTACGTCCGGGCGTTGGAGGCGTTGCACAGCCGCAGCCGGTATCGAGCCCTGGCCACCCGCAGCTCCGGCCACGGCGCCCCGTTCACCAGGATCACGTCGCCGAGCACGCCCCCCATGTACGCCTCCCGCACCCCGGGCCGCCCCTCCAGCCCCGGGTACAGCAGGGTGCCGTCGGCCGCGAACGACCGGTCGCAGATCAGCAGCGGCAGGTCGCGTTCCCCGCCGGGCAGGGGCAGCGCCGCCTCCTCCTCGTCGCGCACCAGGAACATCCCGGCCAGCCCGCGCCATACCTGCGGCCCGGTGCGGTCCATCCGGTGGTCGTGGTACCAGAGCGTGGCGGCCCGCTGCCGCAGCGGGTAGGCGTACTCGCGGGCCGCCCCCGGGGCCACCAGGTCGGTGGGGAAGCCGTCGGACTCGGCCGGGGTGTGCCCGCCGTGCAGGTGCAGCACGGTCGGCTCGCCGAGCCGGTTGACGAGCTTCACGACGATGGGCCGGCCGCTGCGCGCCTCGATGGTCGGCCCGGGGAACGTCCCCCCGTAGCCCCAGATCGGCGTGCGCAGTCCCGGCAGCACCTCCGCCTCGGCGGCCCGCTCGTCCAGCTCGTAGTAGTCCACCGCGCCCGTGGTCCGTACGGGCTTGGCCACCTCGGGGATCGGCAGCGGCACCGCGTACGGGCTGGGCAGGGGCGCGGCACTGGCCAGCAGCTGCGGCTGCGGGGTGCCCGCGAGCAGCCCGCAGCCGGAGGCCCCCGCCGCGAGCGCACCGAGCCCGGCCAGCCGCAGCACGTCCCTCCTGGTCGGCCTCATGCGGTGGCGGGGCGGGACATGACCCGCTGGAGCTGCATGACACCGCCGCCGAACAGCATCACCCCGAGCGGCACGTGCACGGCCTTCACGTGCGCCATGCCCAGCGCCGCCGCGACGACGGTGAACACCAGCATCGACGCGGCCAGCGGCACGAACTTGGCGGGCCCGCCGCCCGGCCGCCAGACCAGGATCGCGAGGACGAGGTGGAGCAGGCCGAGGACGGTCACGGCGATGGCCGAGGCCAGGTGCAGCGGCCGGCCGCCGGGCGAGGACAGCAGCAGCCCGGCGGTCACCGCCTGCGCCAGCAGCGCGATGACGTGCAGGACCACCACGGCCCGCAGGGCCCGCACGGTCCACGATTCCTGGGCGGGCCGGGCGGCGAGTGCGGATGACGCGGTCATGATCTGTCTCCCGAGGTCGGTGTTTCCGTGGTGGTGGAGGACTCCCCGATGAGTACGGCGGTGCGCTCGGTGCCCCGCATGGCGCCGAACGCGCACAGCCGTACCAGGTCCTCGTCTGTCATGGACGGGCTGGAGTCGCGCCAGGCGGCCACGTCGGCGTCGGTCAGCCGGTACGGCGCGAGCGCGACGAGCAGCGCGATCCTGGCCCCGGCCCGCTCCCCGGCGGGCAGGCCGGCCAGCGGCCGGTCCAGCCAGTCCCCGCCCATCGGCGGATGCGAGCCGTCCCAGGCCCCGACCGCCCCCGCCACGGCCGCCCGCGCGGCCTCGCCCAGCAGGTCGGCACCGGCCCCCGCGACGGCGCCGAGCACGGCGTAGGCGGCCCCGGCCGGCGTGCCCGCACCCCAGGCGGGCTCAGGCAGCGCGGGCAGGCCGGCGATCAGCGGCAGGCTCCGGCCGGGCGCCGTCCGCCGCCGGGTCTTGCGGGCCAGCGTCAGCCCACCCAAGCTCCTGACCAGGCGGGAGTTCTGCAGGTTGGCCGGCAGCAGGTTCTCGGTCAGCAGTGCCGAGACCATCCGGTTGATGAAGTGGAAGGCCAGCGCGGTGCCGACGTACTCGGGGGCCAGCTTTGCGGCGAAGGGCCGGGGGACCCCGCCGTCGCGCGCCTTGGCCCAGGCCAGCAGCCTCGCCTGCGCGGGGTCGGCCGGCGCGCCACCGCCGGCCACGGCCTCGCCGAGCCGGTGGTCACCGGTCGCGTGCAGGAACGTCGTGTGCGCGGCCACGCAGAACGGGCACTTGTTGACCATCGACACGCCCAGTGCCACGAGCTCCTTGCCGGTCCTGGGGGCGTTCCCGGTCAGCAGCGACTCGCGAAGGGTCGCCCAGGTCGCGGCCAGCACCTCCGGCGCGGGCGACAAGGTCAGGAATATCGGCATGCGTGCCATCCCGACCTCGTCCGCGAACTGCGCGTAGACCTGGGCGACCCGGCCGGTCGCCGCCGGGGGCTCCACCGGCGTGACGTAACGGAAGCCGGCCATCATCCGGCCTGATCTCGAATCATCTCCATGCCGGACATCGTGGTGTTTCGCCTGGTGAGAAGTCGTCGTGCCCGGGGAGACTCCTGCCGTACGACCCGTGGAGCAGGATCGGCGGGAGTACCACGCGGGGAGTAGGCGAGATTTACGCCCTGGCGCGGAGGAGAGTTGTCCTGTCCAGGATCTAATGTGCAGGAATGAGCTCTCCGCACGGATGGCGCCCGCTCGCCCTGGACGCCGCGCTCGCCGCCGTGGTGGCCACCCTGCAGACGTCCACCGTGCTGGCCAATCCGCGGGCCGGAGCCGTGGATCTGGTCGCCGTCCTGATCGGCTCGGTGGCACTGGTGGCCTGGCGGCGCGCCCCCCTGGTGCCGCTGGTCGTCAGCACGCTCGGCATGCTGATCTTCTCGGTGCACGCGCTGCCGGGGCCGCAGGCCGCGTTCCCGGTGATCGGGGCGGTCTTCGGCGCGGCCAGGGCGGGATACCGGGTGGCGTCGGCGCTGGCGGGCGCGGTGTTCCTGGGGGTGAGCCTGGCGACGAACCTGGCGGTCGCCGCCCAGCAGGACACCCAGAACCTCGTCCAGAGCACGGTGTTGCTGCTCGGCTGGTTCATGGCCGCCGGGGTGGCGGGGGTGATGACCCGGCACCGGCAGGCGTACCTGGAGCAGGTCGAGCAGCGTGCCGTGGAGGCCGAGCGCACCCGCGAGGAGGAGGCCCGCCGTCGTGCGGGCGAGGAGCGGCTGCGCATCGCCAGGGAGCTGCACGACTCGCTCACCCACAGCATCTCGATCATCAAGGTCCAGGCGGGGGTGGCCGTCCACCTCGCGCGCAAGCGCGGCGAGGAGGTGCCCGCGGCGCTGCTGGCCATCCAGGAGGCCAGCGGCGATGCCATGCGCGAGCTGCGCGCCACGCTGGAGGTCCTGCGCGACGACCCCGGCGACGGGAACGGCTCGGGCTGCGTGACCGGCTCGGGCGACCCGGACGACGGGCCGCGGGCGAGCGGGCTGGACCGGCTCGACGACCTCGTCCGGCGGGCCCGCTCGACCGGCCTGCCGGCCACGGTGACGGTCTCCGGCGTCCGCCGCGCGTTGCCCCCCGAGGTGGACCGGGCCGCGTACCGGATCGTGCAGGAGGCCCTCACCAACGTCGCCAAGCACGCCGGCGGGGCACGGGCGTCGGTGCGCGTGGACTACCGCGGCGAGGAGCTGGTCGTGCAGGTGGACGACGACGGCCGGGCCGGCGGGGCCGCGTCGACCGTGCCCGGCGTGGGCCTGCGCGGCATGCGCGAGCGCGTCACGGCGCTGGGCGGCCGGCTGCACGCCGAGCCCCGGCCCGGGGGCGGCTTCACCGTACGCGCCGAGCTGCCGCTCGACGGCGCCCGGCTTCCTGCTGGAGAGAGCGCATGATCCGGGTACTGCTCGTGGACGACCAGGCACTCATCCGCGGCGGCTTCCGCGCCCTGCTGGAGGCCGAGGAGGACATCGAGGTGGTGGCCGAGGCCGCGAACGGCGAGCAGGCCGTCGCCCTCGCCGTGGAGCACCGGCCCGACGTGGCGCTCGTCGACGTCCAGATGCCGGTGATGGACGGTATCGAGGCCACCCGGCGGATCGCCGCCGACGAGCGGCTGCGCGAGGTCCACGTGGTGATCCTCACCAACTACGGCCTCGACGAGTACGTCTTCGACGCGCTGCGGGCCGGCGCCGGCGGTTTTCTGGTCAAGGACACCGAACCCGCCGACCTGCTGCAGGGCGTCCGGGTGGCGGCCCGCGGCGACGCGCTGCTGTCCCCCGCGATCACCCGCCGCCTGATCGGCGAGTACGTCGCCCGCCGCCCCCAGCCGGAACCGGCCGGACTGGACGTGCTCACCAACCGCGAACGCGAGGTGACCGCCCTGGTGGCCCGCGGCATGTCCAACGACGAGATCGCCGCCCATATGGTGATCAGCCCGACCACCGCGAAGACGCACGTCAGCAGGGCGATGACCAAGCTGCATGCCCGCGACCGCGCCCAGCTCGTGGTGTTCGCCTACGAGTCGGGGCTGGTCGCCCCCCGGTCGCGGCCCTGACGCGCTGACGGGCCCGGGGCGCTCACGTTCCTGTGAAAGCTCCCAGAGTGGCGGGGCATCGTCCACGACACCGTGGGACTTCAGTAAACTCGGCTCGTCCAACCGGCCGAGAACTGTACGGCGAGGCTCTTGGCCAACGCGGCGGCCCTCGGCCTCGTTCCTCTGGAGTCACGTGAGCAGCGGGCTTGTCGACGCGCCGCCATCCGAGCCGAGCGCACCACCCCGGCGGCACCGCCACTGGCTGCGCTGGGGGATCGGGATCGCGGTGACCGTCGTTCTGCTGGCGGCGGGCATAGCGGTGGGCGTCGCCGTCAAGCTCAACGGCAACATCAAGCACATCGACGTCGCCGCCGACCTCGGCGCCACCCGGCCGCCCAAGGTCGCCGGCACCGCGATGAACGTCCTGATCGTCGGCTCCGACCAGCGCGACGGCAAAAACGCCAAATACGGCCACCACATCACCGGCGAGCGCACCGACACGATCATGCTGGCGCACGTGTCGTCCAAGCGCGACAACGCGATGGTCGTCAGCTTCCCGCGTGACTCGCTCGTGCAGTTGCCCGCCTGCCGCGCCAGCGGGGCCCTGCCGGGGCAGCGGCCGCACCTCGGGATGATCAACGAGTCGTTCAACTCCGGCGGCATCGGCTGCACCTGGAAGACGATCGAGTCGCTCACCCACATCCGCATCGACCACTTCGTGAAGGTCGACTTCACCGGGTTCAAGAGCATGGTCGACGCCGTCGGCGGCGTGCAGGTGTGCCTGCCGACGCCGGTGAACGACAAGAAGGCGCTGCTGCGCCTGCCGGCCGGGCGGCAGACGCTCGACGGCGAGCAGGCGCTCGGCTACGTACGCGCCCGCTACAGCCTGGGGGACGGCTCCGACATCGGGCGCATCCAGCGGCAGCAGATGTTCATCGCCTCGATGGTCAAGAAGGTGATGAGCGGCGAAACCCTCACCAACCCGGCCAAGCTGCTGTCCTTCCTCGACGCCGGCACCAAGGCGGTCACCACCGACCCCGACCTGACGCCCGGCGTCATGAAGGACCTCGCGGTCAGCCTGCAGGGCCTGGACGCCGGGAGGATCCGTTTCATCACCACCCCGTGGCACTACTCGCTCACCCAGCCGGGACGGGTCGAGTGGGTGCAGCCGCAGGCGGGCAAGCTGTTCCAGATCGTGGCCAAGGACCAGAGCGTCGACGGCGTCAAGGGCGGCCAGGCCAAGGTGGGCCGGACCCAGATCCAGGTCGAGCTGCGCAACGGCACCTGGCGCAGCGGGCTGGCCACCGAGGTGGCGGCCTTCCTGGAGCAGCGCGGCTACCACATCGCCAAGATCGGCGACTCCTCCAAGAAGCCGCAGCCGAAGACCACCGTCATGTACGGCGCCAACGGCGAGACCCGGGTGCCCACCCTGACCGGCGACCTGCTGAGCAGCACGACGAGACAGGTCCCTGGGGCGCGGACCAACCGGCTGGTGCTGGTGGTCGGCGACGACTGGAAGGGCCTCAAGCCGCAGCGGGCCGACGACACGGAAGCGATCAAGGGCTTCGACGCCACCCACGACACCTGCGCCGCCTGACCCCGCGCCGCCCGCACGATCGCTGGTCGAGGACCTTCGAGGAGGGCGGCGAGGGTGTCCACGACCCGGCGGGCGTCGGGGGTGGCCGAGGGGTCGAGCAGCCACTGCGGCATCAGGGCGCGGGCCCCCACGACGACATCGCCGCGATCGCGGCGGCGCGGATCGCCACCTGGCCGCTGGGCAGGCCCTCCACGCTGCGCGACCGGCTCCAGGACATCACGCTGGAGGTCATCATCCGGCTGATTTTCGGTATGAGGGACGCCGGGCGCGTCGCCCGGCCGCGCGGGCTGCTGCCCCGGCTGATCGCGACGGGCGGCACCGACGTGCTCGGCCGGCTGCTGGAGACCGAGCCGGCCGACCAGGAGATCCGCGACGAGCTGATCACCATGCTCGTCGCCGGTCACGAGACCACCGCCACCGGCCTGGCCTGGGCCTTCGAACGGCTCGTGCGCATGCCCGAGGTGATGCGGCGGCTGCCGGACGACGAGCCCTGCCTCGACGCGGTGGTCAAGGAAGTGCTACGCGTCCGGCCAGTCGTCCACGAGGCGCCGCGCCTGCTCGACGCCCCGCTCGAACCGGGTGACCACGAGATCCCCGCCGGCTGGTACGCCGGGCCGTACATCCCGCTCGTGCACCACGACCCCGCCGCCTTCCCCGAGCCCGCGGAAATCCGTCCGGAGCGCTTTCTGGAAGGGCGCCAGAGCAGGTCCTGGATGCCGTTCGGCGGGGGACGGCGATTCTGCGTGGGTGCGCGGCCGGCCCTGCTGGAGATGCGCGTCATCATCCGCGAGGTGCTGCACCGCCTGGAGCTCACGGCGCCCGGTCAGGGGCCGGAGGCCAGGCGGCTGAAGAATGTCACCCTCGCGCCCGCGAAGCTGATGCGCGTCATCGCCCGCGCTCGGACTCCTGCTCGGACGGCGTAGCCTCCTCATGACGCTCGTCTGCGCCGAGCTCCTGCCGGAGCCTGTCGTAGTCGATGTGGTGGTTGGTGTACTTCAGCTGGCGAGCGACCTTCGTCTGCTTCGCCTTGGCTCTTCCTCGGCCCATGGCTACTCCCTAGTCCCCGCTGTCATGCTATCCAACAACGTTACGACTTGAAGAATTATGCAACTGCGCTGGATTAGTCTGGGCTATATGCACGTGGAGGTCCACCAGGCCAAGGCCGACTTCTTCAGAACGCTCGGCCACCCCGCTCGCATCCGGGTGTTGGAGCTTCTTCAGGAAGGGCCGCTTCCCGTCAGGGATCTGCTGGCTCAGATCGACATCGAGGCTTCGAGTCTCTCCCAGCAACTGGCCGTCCTGCGCAGGGCGGGGATCGTGAGCGCGATCCGCGAGGGCAGCACCGTGGTCTATACGCTGGCGACCCCCGAGCTGGCCGACCTGCTCGGAGCCGCCCGCCGAATCCTTACCGACATGCTCGCCGAC
Source organism: Nonomuraea jiangxiensis (assembly GCF_900099965.1). Lineage (GTDB taxonomy): Bacteria > Actinomycetota > Actinomycetes > Streptosporangiales > Streptosporangiaceae > Nonomuraea > Nonomuraea jiangxiensis. Next base: position 165,546 of record NZ_FNDJ01000013.1, read on the forward strand.
CAAGGGGAACTGCTCGCGGAGCTGCGGGCCGAGGTCACCTGACCGGCACCCGTACTCACTTGACCAGGCCCGCCGCCGCAGGTGCCCAGGACACCACCCGGTGAAGGCGGCGGGCGCCGTCGAACGCGCCATGCCCGGGATGCACCGCCGGGTCGGGCAGGCTCGACCACGGCCTGCGCCTGGGCAGGGCGCGGAAGGAGTGGGGCCGAAAGGGCCGGAAGGCAGATCGACTAGGCTCTCGGCCATGGTCTCCGAGCTGTTCGATCCCAAGGCGTGGCAGGCGGTCGAGGGATTCGACTTCACCGACATCACCTACCACCGGGCAGTCGACCAAGGCACCGTGCGCATCGCCTTCGACCGCCCCGAGGTGCGCAACGCCTTCCGCCCGCAGACGGTCGACGAGCTCTACCGCGCGCTCGACCACGCCAGGCAGACCACCGACGTCGGCTGCGTGCTGCTGACCGGCAACGGCCCCTCGCCCAAGGACGGCGGCTGGGCCTTCTGCTCGGGCGGCGACCAGCGCATCAGGGGCAAGGACGGCTACCAGTACGCCGACGGCTCGGCCGCCACCGGGCGCCTGCACATCCTGGAGGTGCAGCGCCTGATCCGCTTCATGCCCAAGATCGTGATCTGCGTGGTGCCCGGCTGGGCGGCGGGCGGCGGCCACAGCCTGCACGTGGTGTCCGATCTGACCCTGGCCAGCGCCGAGCACGCCCGGTTCAAGCAGACCGACGCCGACGTGGCCAGCTTCGACGGCGGGTTCGGCTCGGCCTACCTGGCGCGGCAGGTCGGACAGAAGTTCGCCCGCGAGATCTTCTTCCTCGGCGACACCTACACCGCGGCCGACGCGCACCGCATGGGCATGGTCAACGCCGTGGTCCCGCACGAGGAGTTGGAGGCCACGGCCCTGGAGTGGGCGCGCAAGGTCAACGGCAAGTCGCCGACGGCGCAGCGCATGCTGAAGTTCGCCTTCAACGCGGTGGACGACGGGCTGGTGGGGCAGCAGGTGTTCGCCGGGGAGGCGACGCGGCTGGCGTACATGACGGACGAGGCGGCCGAGGGCCGCGACTCGTTCCTGGAGAAGCGGGCCCCCGACTGGTCGCCCTTCCCCTGGCACTACTGAACCCTCGCACCGCCGGACCCCGGGCAGACTGGGAGCATGCGGATCAAGGTGCCGGCGGCGTTGACCGAGTCGCACGTGAAGTTCGACGGGGAGGCCGGTCGCGCCTGGTCCGCCGGGCTGCCCGCGCTGGCCGAGCGCTACCTGGCCGAATGGGACCTGCGGCTCGACGGCGAGCCCCGGCACGGGGTGGTCTCGCTCGTGCTGCCGGTGGTCCGTGACGACGGCACCAGGGCCGCGCTCAAGCTACAGCCCGTCTCCGACGAGAACGACACGGAGGCCCACGGGCTGCGCGCCTGGGCCGGGGACGCCTCGGTGCTGCTGCTCGACTCGGACCCGGAGACCGGCACCCTGCTGCTCGAACGGCTGCACGCCGAGCGGTCCCTGTCCGGCGAGCCGGACGAGACGGTCGCGCTGGACATCCTGACCGGCCTGCTGCGCCGCCTGGTGGCGCATCCCGCCCCCGCGGGGATGCGCCGGTTGGCGGACATCGCCCGGGCGATGCTCGACGACGTGCCCGGCGCCGTGGCACGGCTGCCCAGGGAGCGGGACCGCCACTGGCTGCGGTGGTGCGCCGCGGCGGTCGCCGAGCTCACTCCCGACCTCGGGCCCGGCGACCGGCTGCTGCACTGGGACCTGCACTACGACAACGTGCTGGCCGCCGACCGGGAGCCGTGGCTGAGCATCGACCCCAAGCCGCTGGCCGGCGATCCTGGCTTCGACCTGATGCCCGCCCTGCACAACCGGTGGGACGAGGTGGTCGCCTCGGGGGACGTGCCGCGGGCGGTGCTGCGGCGCTTCGACTTCATGGTGGACGGGCTCGGCCTCGACCGCCGGCGCGCGGCCGGATGGACGCTCGGCCGGGTGCTGCAGAACTCGCTGTGGGACGTCGAGGACGGCGCGCGCGAGCTGCAGGAGGTCCAGCTCGCGATCGCCGAGGCCGTGCGCCTCAGAGCGTGACGGAGACCCTTCTCGAAGCGGCCGTGCGGCTCAGAGGGTGAGGACGATCTTGCCTCGGCCGTGGCCGGTCTCCATCTCCCGGTGCGCGTCCGCCGCCTCCTCCAGCCGGTACGCCCGCCGCACCGGGAACACGAACTCCCCCTCGGCGTAGAGGGCGGCGTAACGCCCGAGCCGCTCCGCCGTACGCTCGCCCCGGACCGTCTGGATCCCCAGCTCGGCCGCCCTGCCGTGCTCGACCATGGTGATGATGCGGGACCGGTCCGCGACCAGCTCCAGCGACACCTCCAGGGCGTGCCCCCCGGCCCCGTCCAGCGCCGCGTCCACCCCGCCGGGGGCGAGCGCCCGCACCCGGTCGGCCAGCCCCTCGCCGTAGACGACCGGGAGTGCCCCCAGACCGCGCAGGTAGTCGTGGTTGGCCTCGCGGGCGGTGCCGATCACGGTGGCGCCGCGCCGGCGGGCGATCTGCGCCGCCGCCGCGCCCACGTTTCCCGCCGCCCCGTGCACGAGGAGCGTCTCCCCCGCCGCCAGGCCCATCGTGTCCAGCGCCATCTCCGCGGTCTGCACGCCCGCGGTGAGCCCGCCGGCCACCTCCCAGGGCACTCCCGCCGGCTTGGCCGCCACGTGGGCCGCCGGGACGACGACGTACTCCGCGTAGGCGAGCAAGCTGCAGAAACCGAGCACCTCGTCGCCCACGGCCACCCCGGTCACCTCCGGGCCCACCTGGTCCACCACGCCCGCGAACTCGTTGCCCGGGATGCGCGGGAAGTCGAGCGCCAGGCCCGGCGGCTCCCACCCCGCGCGTATGGCCGTGTCGAACGGCTGCACCCCGGCCGCCCGCACCCGGACCCGCACCTGGCCCGCACCCGCCCGGGGCGCGGGCACCTCCATCACCTTCAGCACCTCAGGCCCGCCCGGCTCGGTGAACGCCGCGGCCCTCATCACCTCAGTCATGGCTTCCACCCTGCAACCTCAACCCAAGTCGAGGTCAACCGCCCGAATTTCCATACCAAGTCGGGAACTTTCATCTTTACCTGGGCTTTATATGTATTAGAGTCCGTCAGGACATCAACGGGGACGGGGTAGACCGAGGCGGGATGACCGAGTTCTTAGACACCGTATTGCGCTTTCCTACGGTCATTTTCACTTTTCTGCTGGTGGTGGTCGTCGCTTATTGGCTGGTCGTCGCCACCGGGCTGTTCGAGTTGGACGACGACGCCGCGTGGCTGGGTCTCGGGGGAGTACCCGGCGGCGTCGCGCTCTCGCTGCTGATCGCGCTGGCCTGGCTGCTGGCCCTGATCGGCAGCCAGGTGACGAGCGGCGGCCCGCTGGCCGTCGTGCCCTTCGCCGCCGCGGCCGGCGCCTGGCTCGCCACCCGTGGCCTGCTGGTTCCGCTGCGCAGGCTGTTTCCCGAAGGCGACCGGCACTCGCGCGGCGACTTCGTCGGCCAGATGTGCGTGATCCGCACCGGCGCGGCCACCCCCGACTTCGGCCAGGCCGAAGTCACCGCCGCGGACGGCTCGTCCGCGATCGTGCAGGTACGCACGACCGGCCAGGACCGCCTCGCCCGCGGCGACAACGCCCTCATCTTCGAATATGACAAAGACGGCGAATTCTTCTGGGTCATGCCCTACGAAAGCGAGCAATGATGGACGTCATCTCCACTGGCTTCGGCATATTCCTCGCCGTCGTCCTGGTCGTCGTGATTGGCCTGCTCATCGTCATCGGCCGCCTTTTCCGCAAGGTCGAACAGGGCAAGGCGCTGATCGTGTCGAAGGTCAACAAGGTTGATGTGACGTTCACCGGCGCCGTGGTTCTGCCCGTCGTCCACAAGGCCGAGATCATGGACATCTCGGTCAAGACCATCGAGATCGAGCGCACTGGCCGCGAGGGGCTGATCTGCCGGGACAACATCAGGGCGGACATCAAGATCACGTTCTTCGTCCGGGTGAACAAGACCGCCGAGGACGTCATCAAGGTCGCCCAGGCCATCGGCACCATGCGCGCCAGCGACGAGGCGACGCTGCAGGAGCTGTTCAGCGCCAAGTTCTCCGAGGCGCTCAAGACCGCGGGCAAGCACCTCGACTTTGTGGACCTCTACACCAAGCGCGACGAGTTCCGGGACGAGATCATCCGGCTCATCGGCACCGACCTGAACGGCTACAGCCTGGAGGACGCCGCCATCGACTACCTGGAGCAGACCGCGCTGCTCCAGCTCGACAAGAGCAACATCCTCGACGCGCAGGGCATCCGGAAGATCACCGAGCTGACGGCCATCGAGCACGTGCGCACGAACGAGTTCCAGCGCAACGAGGAGAAGGAGATCACCCGCCAGAACGTGGACGCCCGCGAGGCCATCCTCGAACTCCAGCGCCGCCAGGCCGACGCCGAGCTCAAGCAGCGGCGCGAGATCGAGACGGTCAAGGCCCGCGAGGAGGCGGAGATCGCCCGCGTACAGGCCGAGGAGCGCCTGCGCGCCCGTACCGCCGACATCAAGACCGACGAGCAGCTCGGCGTGCAGCAGGAGAACCAGGCGCGCGAGGTCGCGGTCGCCGCGAAGAACCGCGAGCGCGTGATCGCGATCGAGTCCGAGCGCATCGAGAAGGACCGCGCGCTGGAGGTCATCTCCCGCGAGCGGGAGACCGAGCTGTCGCGCATCGCCAAGGACAAGGAGATCGAGAGCGAGCGGCGGGCCATCGCCGAGGTCATCCGCGAGCGCATCGCGGTCGACAAGACCGTGGCCGAGCAGGAGGAGAGCATCAAGCGGCTGCGGGTGGTCGAGGAGGCCGAGCGCACCCGGCAGAGCGTGATCATCGCCGCTGAAGCCGAGGCGCAGGAAAACCTGGTCAAGGACATCAAGGCCGCCGAGGCCGCGGAGGCCGCCGCCAAGTTCAGGGCGCGCGAGGAGCTCACGCTGGCCGAGGCCCGGCAGCAGGCCGCCGAGCTGGAGACCCGGGCCAAGATCCGGCTGGCGGAGGGCGTGCAGGCCGAGTCGGCCGCCGGCGGGCTGGCGCAGGTGCAGGTCAGGGAGCGCGACGCCGAGGCCATCGAGAAGGTCGGCCGCGCGGAGGCCGTGGCGCTCACCGAGCGGCTGCGGGCCGAGGCCGACGGCGCCAAGGCCATGGCGCTGGTCGAGGGCGAGCGGCTCAAGGCGCGGGCCGCGGGCGAGGAGGCGCTGGCGCTGGCCGGCGCGACCGCGGTGGGCGAGAAGCTGAAGGCCGAGGCCGAGGGCCTGACCCAGAAGGCGGCCGCGATGGCGGCGCTGGACGAGGCGAGCAGGTCGCACGAGGAGTACCGGCTGCGGCTGGAGGCCGACAAGGAGGTCCGGCTCAAGCACATCGAGGTGTCGCGGCACGTGGCCGAGTCGCAGGCGAGCGTGCTGGCGGCCGGGCTGGCCAAGGCCAACATCGACATCGTCGGCGGCGAGACCATGTTCTTCGACAAGGTGGTCGGCTCGATCACCGCGGGCAAGGTGGTGGACGGGTTCGTGGACCACTCGGAGGTCGCGGGGGCGCTGGTCTCGCCGTACGTGAACGGCTCGGCCAGCCTGGCGGCCGACCTGGCGAGCGTGGTCGGCGGCGTACGCACCGAGGACCTCAAGAACCTGACCGTGTCCGCCCTGCTCATGCGGCTCATCCAGGACGGCGGCCCGCAGTCCACGGCGCTCGGCGAGCTGCTGGAGGCGGCCCGCCGGCTCGGCGTGGCCGACTCGCCGGTGGCCGCGCTGACGGGGGCGAAGAGCTGACGGTGAGCGAGCGTGGCGAGCGGACCACCGGTCACAGCGCCGTGACCGTGACGACGACGGAGGAGAAGGGCCCGTGACCGTGGCGGAGACGGAGCTGGCGGCGGGGACCTACGAGGTCCTCAGGAACCGGCTCCAGGTCCAGGCCAAGGCCCTGGCCGGGGCGGCCGAGGCGCTCAACGCGGCGCGGCTGCGCGTCTTCGGCGGCACGGAGCTGCGGCTGCTCGGCACCGAGCGGATCCGCACCGAGAACAACTGCGTCCCCAGGGACATCGTCTCCCTGGGTGACGTGATGTTGTTCGGCTACAACGTCTTCATCGGGCTCAAGCCGGAGACGACGGTGGCGGACGTGTTCGCGGTGCACCGGTTCTCCAGGGACGGGGAGGCTTTCAGGTTCGATCCGGACCGGCTGGAGACGCTGGACGACCCGGCCTTCCGCAAGGACTTCGCCGAGCTCTACCGCTATTACAAGGAGACGCGGCTGCAGCAGCTCCGGCGGGTGGACGGCAGGCTGCTGGCGGTGTTCCAGACCGGGCCGGCCGACCAGCGGGTGCTGCGCTGGGCGGTCAGCAACGGCGGGGTCCCGAAATATCAGGACAACAGGGGGGAGCGGGACCACGTCTTCCCTCCGGCGCACGACTTCGAGTGGACCGCGACCACCCGCGACGACCACGTGCTCGGCCGCCACCCGCACATCTCCATCGGCGGCGAGGTGTTCGTCGAGACGGTCGGCGGCGACCTCACCATCAAGATCGAGGACAACACGGAGTCCGGCGCCGGGATCTACGCCGAGCCGGTCGCCGAGCCGCTGCAGAGCCTGGCGGACGCCGACGTCGAGCACGCCCGCGTGGGGCCGCTCATCCTCATCCGCGTCCGGCCGTACAAGGAGAGCGAGTGGCGCCACCTGGTCTTCAACACCCGTACCAAGGCGGTCGTACGGCTCGACGGCATCGGGCGGGCCTGCCGGCGCCTCCCCGAGGACCAGGGGCTGATCTTCCCCGGCGGTTACTACCTGGCGACCGGGGTCAGCAAGACGTTCGACACGGACGTGGCGGACCTGGAGTTCGAGCAGGTGGTGCGCTCACCCAACGGCGAGGACGTGCTGTACGTCTTTCACGCGAGAGGTGACGGGCGCTCGTTGCTGCTGCCGTACAACGTGATCAGGAAGGAGGTGGCCAACCCCATCGTCTGCCACGGGTACTCGCTGTTCGACGACGGCACGATGGTGGTCTTCCGGGCCGTCTCCGAGGAGCCGACCCGGGTCCATCCGATGCAGGTGTGGCAGACGCCGTACGTGTCGGACACCTATGCCGCCGCCCAGCCCGCCGGGACCGGCCCCCTGGAACGCATCGGCAACGCCGAGCTCGTACGCGGCATCTCCGACTGCCTGTCCGTCTCCCGCATGGTCGCGGAGATGGCGCCGTCCGCCGGCACCTTCGAGGCACTGATCGCGGCCTGCACCCGGGCCTTCGACTCCTACCACTGGCTCGGCGAGCACGGGCTGCGCGCGCCGCTGGCCGACGTACGCGCCACCGCCGAGCAGGTGCTCGACGAGTACGAGAACGTCGAGCAGCTCACCCGCCAGGCCACCCGGGAACTCGCCGCGGCCGAGGAGGAGACCACCCAGCTCGTACGGAGGGCCCGCGCCGGCGATCCGGACACCGCCGACGCCTGGGTCACCACCCTGGCCACGCTGCGCAGGGCCCAGGGCCGACTGATGACGCTGCGCGAGGTCCGCCACATCGACGTGGCCGCGCTGGACACGCTGGCCTCCTCGGTGGCGGACGAGCTGGCCTCGGTGGGCCGGCGGGCGGTGGCCTTCCTGGCGGGCGCTGAGGCGTTCACCGGCTACCACGCCGCCGTCGAACGGCTGGCCGCCGACGCGGCCGGCATCGGCACGGTCGCCGAGGCCGCCCCCGTCGCGGACCGGCTGGCCGAGCAGGCGGAGGGGCTGGAGGTGGTGACCGAGGTGGTCGGCTCGCTGGACATCGCCGACGCCACCGTGCGCACCTCCATCCTGGGCCGGATCGCCGAGGTGCTCGGCGGGGTGAACCGGGCCAGGGCCGTACTGGACGGCCGCCGGCGCGAGCTGCTGGGCGCGGAGGGCCGGGCGGCCTTCGCCGCCGAGTTCGCACTGCTGGGCCAGGCCGTCACGGGTGCGCTGGCGATGGCCGGCACCCCGGACAAATGCGACGAGCAGCTCGGCCGGCTGCTGCTCCAGCTGGAGGGCCTGGAGTCGCGCTTCGGCGAGTTCGACGACTTCGCCGCACAGTTGTCGGCCAAGCGGGAGGACGTCTACGAGGCGTTCTCCGCCCGCAAGCAGACCCAGCTCGACGCCCTGGCCCGGCGGGCCGACCGGCTCTTCGCCTCCGCCGAGCGCGTCCTGGGCGGCATCACCAGGCGCCTGGCCGCGCTGGGCTCGCCGGACGAGATCAACACCTACTTCGCGACCGACCCCATGGTGGCCAAGGTGCGCTCGGTCGCCGGGGAGCTGCGCGGGCTCGGCGACGCCGTACGGGCGGAGGAGCTCGAAGGCCGGGTCAAGGCGGCGCGGCAGGAGGCCGGGCGGGCGCTCAGGGACCGCCTGGACCTCTTCTCCGACGGCGGCGCGACGCTGCGCCTGGGCCGCCACAACTTCGCCGTCAACACCCAGCCCATCGACCTGACGCTGGTGCCGCACGACCAGTGGATGCACCTCGCGATCACCGGAACCGACTACCGCTCGCCGGTCCCCGAGTCGTTCGCCGACACCCGCCCGTTCTGGGACCAGCTCCTGGTCTCGGAGACGCCGGAGGTCTACCGCGCCGAATACCTGGCCACGTCGCTGCTGGACTCGGCCACCCCCGGCACGCCGCTCGCCGACCTGGTACGCCAGGCGGCCTCGGACCGGTACGACGAAGGCTACGAGCGCGGGGTCCACGACCACGACGCCACGGCCATCCTGGACGCCCTGGTGCGGCTGCGGGAGGGCGCCGGGCTCCTGCGCTACCCGGCCGAGGTGCGGGCGGTGGCCCAGCTCTTCTGGGCGTTCGGCCTGACGGAGGTTTCACGTAAAACATTCACCACCCGTGCCGTGTCGCTGACCCGGGCCGGCACGGTCTTCGGCCGCCCGCCGGCCCTGGACGCGCTGGCCGCGGAGCTGGGCGTCCTGATCGCCGGGTTCACCGCGGGGCTGGGGGGCATGGCAGGGGCGGCGGAGCCGGCCGGGGAGTACCTGGTCGAGGAGCTGGGCGGGACCCCCTTCAAGTTCGTGACCGGCAAGGCGGCGCGCGAGGTGCTCGACGGGTTCCGGCAGGAGCTGGGGCCGGTCAGGACACGGGAGTTCGAGGAGGACCTCAAGGCCGTACCCCTGCCCGAGCGCCTCCAGCTCGCGCAGGCGTGGCTGGCGGCCTACCACCAGGGCCCGGAGACGGCCGAGGCCGTCGCCCTGCAGCTGTGCGACTTGCCCCGCCACGAGTCCAGCGCCGCCACGGCCGTCACCGTGGACGGCCTGCTCGGCGCCCATCCCCGCATCCGGGATCGCAGCCTGGAGCTCAGGATCGACGAGATCCTCACCAGGACGCGCACGTTCGAGCGGGAGCGGATCCCGGCCTACCGCGCATACCAGCGCCGCCGGGCCGAGCTGATCGAGGCCGAGCGGCGCCGGCTGCGGCTGGAGGAGTACAAGCCCAAGGTCATGAGCGCCTTCGTGCGCAACCGCCTGCTCGACGAGGTGTACCTGCCGCTCATCGGCGACAACCTGGCCAAGCAGCTCGGCGCGGCGGGCGCGGGCAAGCGCACCGACCAGATGGGCCTGCTGCTGCTCATCTCGCCGCCCGGCTACGGCAAGACGACCCTGATGGAATATGTCGCCAGCCGCCTCGGCCTGATGTTCGTCAAGGTCAACGGTCCCGCCCTGGGCCACGAGGTGACCTCGCTGGACCCGGCGGACGCGCCCGACGCGACGGCCAGGCAGGAGGTGGAGAAGATCTCGTTCGCGCTGGAGGCGGGCAACAACACGCTGCTCTACCTGGACGACATCCAGCACACCTCGCCGGAGCTGCTGCAGAAGTTCATCTCCCTGTGCGACGCCCAGCGCCGCATCGAAGGGGTCTGGAACGGCCGCACCAGGACGTACGACCTGCGCGGCAAGCGGTTCGCGGTGTGCATGGCGGGCAACCCATACACCGAGTCGGGCACCCGGTTCCGCATCCCGGACATGCTGGCCAACCGGGCCGACGTGTGGAACCTGGGCGACGTCCTGTCGGGCAAGGACGAGCTGTTCGCGTTGAGCTACGTGGACAACGCCCTCACCTCCAACCCCGTGCTGGCGCCGCTGGCCGGCCGCGACCGCGCCGACGTGGAGCTCCTGGTACGGCTCGCGAAGGGTGACCAGACGGTCCGGCCGGACCAGCTCCGGCACCCGTACGGCAAGCCGGAGCTGGACGAGATCCTCAGCGTGCTGGCCAAGCTGGTGCGCGTGCAGGAGGTGGTGCTGGCCAACAACCGGGCCTACATCGCCTCGGCAGCCCAGTCCGACGCCGCCCGCACCGAGCCGCCGTATCGGTTGCAGGGCTCCTACCGCAACATGAACAAGCTGGCCGAGCGCATCGTCCCCGCCATGAACGACACCGAGCTCGAAGCGGTGCTCGACGACCACTATGTGGGCGAGGCCCAGACCCTGACCGCCGACGCCGAGGCCAACCTGCTCAAGCTGGCCGAGCTGCGCGGCCGCCTCACCCCGGCCCAGGCCGCCCGCTGGGCGGAGGTCAAGGCGGCCTACCTGCGGGCCAAGGCGCTCGGAGGCGCCCAGGACGACCCGATGACCCGGGCGGTGGGCGCGCTCGGCCTGCTGGCGGACCGGGTCCGCGAGGTCGGCTCCGCCATCAGGGACTCCGACCGATGAGACGCATCCTGGCCACCACCGCGGCACTCGCGGTGGCGGCGGGCTCGTCCGCGGTCGAGTTGGCCGGGTTGGAAGAGACCGTGGAGGACTGGCAGCGGCGCAACGGTCCCTGCTACTGGTTCCCCACGTCCGCCCGGCTGCTCTCGACCGGCACGCACGGGGAGGGGCGACGCCGGCCGCTCCCGGTGCCGCATCCGCTGGAGCCGGGCGGGGAGGTCGTCTACCAGGTCACGGGGCAGATCGGCGACCCGGACGGCTCGCCCTGCCATTCGGAGGGCACGGCCAACGGGTGGATCGTGGCGCCGCTGCGGTTCCGGTGGCTCGGCGTCACCCGTACGCAGGCGGTGCGGCTGAACCGTAAGCTCGCGGTCACCCGCGATCCGGCCGCGCTCACCGGCCTGAGCGTCACCCCGCTGTCACGGTGAGCGCGGGCGCGTGGCTATGCGAGGAGGCGAGCCCGTGACACGGCGGCGGGGCCGGCGGGCAGCAGCGGCAGCCGCACGTCCGGGGTCGGGATCAGGCCCTGGGCGTGCAGGACGCCCTTGATCACGGTGGGGTTCGGCTCGGCGAAGAGCGCGGCCGACAGCCGGGCCAGCCGGTGCCCGAGCGCCCTGGCCCGGCCGGCGTCGCCTTCGTGCCAGGCGGCCACCAGCTCGACGAACCCTCTGGTGTCCACGTGAGCGGAGGCCAGGATCCCGCCCGCGGCCCCCAGCGCCAGCAGCGGTGACACGAACGCGTCGTCCCCGCCCAGCACCTCGAACCCGGCGGGCAGGTCGCCGAGCAGGTCGACCGTCTCCTGGTCGATGCCGCCGGCCGCGTACTTCACCCCGGCGATCATCGGATGCGCCCCGAGCCGCCGCAACGTCGCCGCCCCGACCGCCTGCCCGGTCCGGTACGGGATGTGGTAGATCACCAGCGGCACCGGCGTCTCCTCCGCCAGCGCCTCAAAGTGCGCCACCACGCCGCGCTCGCCCGGCCGCAGGAAGTACGGGACGGTCACCAGCGCGGCCCCGGCGCCCTCGGGCAGGTCGCGCAGCGCCCGGGCCGTCGAGCGCGTGTCGTTGCCCGTCACCCCCACCGTCAGCAGCGCCTGCCGCTCCGCGCAGACCCGCGCGCAGATCTCGACCACCCGCGCCCGCTCCTCCGGTTCGAGCGCGGCCACCTCGGCGGTGGTGCCGAGCGCGACCAGCCCGGCCGCGCCCTGGTCGAGCACGTGGTAGGCGAGCTTCTCGATGGCGTCCACGGCCACCTGTCCGGCCGAGTCGAACGGGGTGACCAGCGGTACGTGCAGTCCTCTCAACATGCTTCGAGCCTGGCCCGCCGGAACCCGTTAGGTCCAGCGCGGATTTCTTCGTTCGAGCCTAAGCTGAGCTTATGCTTGACCCACGCAAGCTCCACCTGCTCCGCGAACTGGCCAGGCGGGGCACCATCGCCGCCGTCGCGCAGGCGGTCACGTTCACGCCCTCCGCCGTCTCCCAGCAGCTCAGCGCCCTGGAGCGGGAGGCCGGCGTGCCGCTGCTGGAGCGTACCGGGCGCACCGTGACCCTGACCCCGGCCGGGCTGCTGCTGGTGGAGCACGCGCAGGCCGTACTCGAACAGCTCGACCGCGCCGCGGCGGCGCTGGCCGCCACCCGGGGCGGGCCGTCCGGGCCGCTGCGGATCGGCGCGTTCCCGACGGCGGCCCGCGTGCTGCTGCCTCCCGCGCTCGCCGGCCTGACCGCCGACCATCCCGGACTGGAGCCGATGGTCGCCGAGATCGACCCCGCCGACGTCTCGGCCGCGCTGGGGGCAGGCGAGCTGGACGTGGCGCTCGTGCACGAATACGACTTCGTACCGCCGGTCACCGACGCCTCCATCGAGACGGAGCCGCTGTTCAGCGAGCCGATGTACCTCACCGACCGCCCCTCGGTCGCCGCCGCCCGGGCCGACGCGTGGATCACCAACAAGCCGGGCACCCTCTGCCACACGATGGCGATCAGGGTCTGCCAGGCGGCCGGGTTCGAGCCGCTCGTACGGCACCACATCGACGACTTCGACACCGTGCTCGCCTTCGCCGCGGCAGGTCAGGGCGTCGCGATCGTCCCCCGCCTGGCGGCCACCGATCCCCCGCCGGGAGTGCGGCTCACCCGCCTGCCCCTCAGCCGCCGCACCCTGGCCGCCTTCAGACGGGGATACGGCGCGCACCCGGCGATCCGAGCGGCCATCGCCGCCTTCCGCACCGCCGTCCCGCACCTGCCCTTGTGACGCCCACCCGCCATCCCGCGCCTGCCCCTGTGACTCCTACCCGCCGCCCAAGGCCCCTCTGTCCAGCAGTCCCCTGACCAGCGTGGCGAAGGCGGCGGCGAGCCGCTCGTGCTCCCCCGCCCGCAACCGGCTCGCGATCGGCTCCATGTGCAGGGTGCCGAGCAACATGTGGGCGATCAGCTCGGCGTCCACCTCCGGCCGGGCCTCGGCGATCAGCCCGGACACGTGCCCATGCCAGTAGAGGTAGATCGGATTGGCCTCCCTGGGCGTCTCCGCGGCCTTCCTGGTGACCATGGCGTGCTCGTGCGCCGCCATGAGGTTGCCGTTGCGCGACGCGAGCAGCGCGACCGCCGTGAAGAACGCGACCAGCCGATCCACCGGCTCCGCGCCCGGGCCGAGCGGCGGCGGCCCCGTGGCGATGGCCTGCTCCAGCTCGCGCGCCCGCTCGGCCATGAGCTCCACCATGAGCCCCGCCCGGCTGCCGAACCGGTGGAAGACCGTCCCCTTGCCCACCCCGGCCGCGGCCGCGACCCGCTCGATGGAGACCTGCTCGGGCGGGTGCCGCCGCAACAGCTCCTCGGCCGCCCGCAGGATCGCCTGCCGGTTGCGCGCGGCGTCGGCCCGCTCTCGACGTTCCATCCGGTCATTCTTTCCCATGGACAAACTTGACCAGTGGTCCACTATTATCTGGACTGCTGGTTCACTTAATTGGAGGGAAGACATGCGGGCGATCGTTCTGACGGAGACAGGCGGCCCGGAGCAGCTCAAGGCGACGGACGTGCCGCGCCCGAGCCCGGATTCCGGCCAGGTCCTCATCCGCGCCCAGGTCGTGGGCGCCAGCTACGCCGAGACCCAGATCAGGGCGGGCACGCTGCCGTTCCCCCTGTCGTTCCCCGTCGTGATCGGCGCGGAGGCCGCCGGCGAGGTGGTCGAGGTCGGCGCGGACGTCGATCCCGGGCTGGTCGGCAGCACAGTGGTGGGCGTGACGGGCGGCATCGGGGCCTATGCCGAATACGTGGCCCTCCCCGCCACCCTGACCTGCCCCGTGCCGGACGGCGTGACCCCGGCGGACGCGCTGGCCGCGGGCGCCCCCGGCGCGATCGCGCTGGCCCTGCTGCACCGGGCGAGGCTGGCAGGCGGCGAGACGGTCCTGGTGGAGGCGGGCACCAGCTCTGTGGGCGGCTACCTCGTGCGGCACGCCAAGGAGTTCGGAGCGGGACGGATGATCGCCACGGCCGGCTCGGCCGCCAAGCGGGACCTCGCTATCACCCAGGGCGCCGACGTCGCGCTCGACCACGGCTCCCCGGCCTGGACCGGCGAGCTACCGGACGTGGACGTCGCCTTCGAGGCCATCGGCGGCGCGTCGGCACGCCAGGTGCTGGACCACCTCACGCCCGGCTCGGGACGCATGCTCCACTACGGGCTGCTGAGCGGCGATCCGGCCGCCGTCACGGCCGCCGACCTGATGGAACGCGGGGTGACGATCAGCGGGTGCAGCGGGCCGGCGTGGGCCGCGGACGTGTTCGGCACGCACTATCCGGCGATGCTGGCGCGGCTCGCCACCGGCCGCAGCCGGGCCTACATCGACCGTACGCTGCCGCTGGAGGAGGCCGCCGAAGCCCACCGCCTCCTGGAAAGCCGCGCCCTCACCGGCCGGGTCCTCCTCACCCCCTGAGCCGGGTTCACCTGTCGAGAACGGCGTCGAGTACGGCCATCGAACTGGCGGGCTCCTGGTCGTACTCGCCGGCCGTGATGGCGACCACCAGCTCCTCATCCGGAACCACGAGCAGCCGCTGCCCGCCGTTCCCGATCGCCTCGACCCAGCGGCGCTCGCCGGTGCTCACGTACCACTGGTAGCCGTACTCGAACCCGTCCGCGATCACCACCCGTGGCCGCAGCATCTCCCGGATCCACTCGCCGGGCACGATGCCCTGCCCGCCGTCGAGCAGGAGCCGCCCGACGGCCGCCAGGTCGATCGGCCGCAGCCGCAACCCGGCCGCGGCCATCGCCAGCCCGTCATCCCCCTTGCTCCACTGGAAGTCCCCGATGCCGAGCGGCCGGAAGAGCGCACCGGCCGCGTACTCCTCCAGCGGCCTGCCGGCGCCCCGCGCGATGATCCCGCCGATCAGCGCCGTGGCGCCGCCGCAGTAGAGCCACCGCTTCCCCGCCGCTTCGACGACGGGCCGCTCCAGCACGTACCGGTATCGGTCCGGGGCCAGCTCCATGGCGATCTCGCTGTTGGCCGGGCTCGTGTAGGGCGCGTCCTCGTTCCAGTCGAGCCCGAGCGTCATGGTCAGGGCGTGCTCGATGGTCAGGTGAGCCCGCGCGGGGTCGGCCACCAGATCCGTATATTCCGGGAACTGCCCCATCAACCCCGCCCCCGGCTCCGGCACCAGCCCTTCCCCCAGCGCGATCCCGTACAGCAGCGCCACCACGCTCTTGGACACCGAGCGCACGTCGTGCAGCGTGTCCCGGCCGAACGCGACGTGCCCCAGCGACTCCCCCACCCGGTGATCCACCCCGGCCCCGTACCGCTCCAGAACGACGTTCCCGCCCCGCATCACCACCAGCCCGTGCAGGTTGGGCGCCTTCCCCGAACGCAGGACCGCCTCGATCCGCTCAGCCATCGCCACGATGTTCCTCCCAGAAAGTCGGCACATCCTGGCATACCGCCTCACACGGTGTCAGGCACAATTTCGCCGGGTAGGTAGCCGTCATCAAAGTAAGATTGGTTCTTACTAAGATGCAGTCTTACTTCTTGGAGGCGCGTCATGGTGGTCGAATTCTCGGGCCGGGAGCATGATCTCCGGATCCTGGACCAGCAACTCGGCCTGGTCCTGGAGCAGAGGCTGACGACCAGGGGCCGGGCCCTGATCATGACGGGGCGCCGGCGGGTCGGGAAGTCCCGGCTGGTGCAGGAGTTCTGCGACCGCTCCGGGCTGCCGCACGTCTTCTTCCAGGCGTCGCGCGGCCGTTCTCCCGCCGCGGAGCGCGGCGATCTGGTGCGGAGCATCGTCTGCGCCGGGTTGCCGCAGGCCGGCCTGGTCGACGGTGCCCACCCGCAGGACTGGAACGAGGCCCTGCGCACTCTTGCCACGGCGGCGGGTGACAGTCCGTGCATCCTCGTGCTCGACGAGGTGCCCTGGCTCGTGGAGCAGGATCGGGAGTTCGAGGGGGCCCTGCAGACCGCCTGGGACCGGTTCCTGTCGGCCCGGCCGATCCTGCTGATCCTCGTGGGCAGTGATCTGGCGATGATGGAGGCGCTGCAGGAATACGGCCGGCCGTTCTTCGGACGCGCCGCCCGGATGACGATCAGGCCCCTTCACCTGGCCGACGTCGCCGACATGACAGGTCTTCCTGCGGCCGAGGCCATGGACGCCCTGCTCGTCACGGGCGGTTTCCCGGAGATCGTCCGGTCCTGGGAGCCCGGGCTGTCCCGTACGGACTTCCTGCGCCGCAGCCTCGACTCCCCTCTCTCACCGCTGCTCGCGGCCGGCCAGCTCACTCTGCTGGGCGAGTTCCCCGGAGCCGGCCACGCAAGGACGGTGCTGGAGTCGATCGGCACCGGCGAACGCACCTTCGCCAACATCGCCGCGAAGGCCGGAAGCGCGGCTCCCCTGCCGTCGGGCACCCTTGCGCCCATCCTCAACACGCTGACGGCCAAGCAGGTCATCGCTGCGGATCTCCCGCTGTCGGCCCAGCAGGACACCAAGAACAAGCGCTACCGCGTCGCCGATCACTATCTGCGTTTCTGGCTGGCCTTCCTCCAGCGCGCGGTGGCCGAGAGTGAACGCGGCCGCCCGGACCTCGCGCTGCGGCGCATCGAGCGTTCCTGGACGGCATGGCGTGGCCGGGCGGTGGAGCCCGTCGTCCGCCAGAGCCTCGCCCGAGCGCTGCCGAACGACTCCTGGCCCGACACGGAAGAGGTCGGCGGCTGGTGGAATCGCCGGAACAACCCGGAGATCGATCTCGTCGGTGCTGACAAGGGGCCGGTCGCCGGCGACATCCACTTCGTCGGATCGATCAAATGGCTGGACAACCGCCCGTTCGATCGCCACGACTACGACGAGCTCGCGCGGGGCGCGGCCTTCGTGCCCGGCACGAGCGCCGCTACGCCCCGGATCGCCGTCTCCCGCGCGGGTGTGGAGCCCGGCCTCCCGCTCGAGCAGCTCTGGGGGCCGGAGGACCTGCTGGCCGCCTGGAGGTCCTGACCCGCCGCACGGTCCGGCGTCCTGGCCGCTACGGCATTTGGTCGGTGAGTTCTGTCAGTGCCTGGTCCCAGGGGTAGGTGTCGAAGTGGTCGGGGCCGGAGGTCGGCTCGTGGGGCTCGAAGCGGCCGGGGCCGATCAGCAAACGCACACCCTCCGCCCGCAGGTCCTCGACGCTGCGTCGGAAGGCCGTACGGGCGGCCAGGGCGCGGTTGACGAAGGGCAGCACCACGACCGGGATGCCGAGCCCCGGCGCCTCGGCGAGCAGGCCCAGGGCGTAGGTGTCGGCGATGCCGAGGGCGAACTTGTTGATCGTGTTGTACGTCGCGGGCGCGACGATGATCGCGTCGGCCCGCGGCGGCTTCGGCTCGTCCGGCTTGCGATACCGGCTGCGCACGGGACGCCCGGTCCGCCGCTCCAGCCCGGCCACGTCGATGAAGTCCAGCGCCGACGGCGTGGCGACGATCTGGACCACCCATCCCGCCTCCTGAGCCAGGTCCACGAGCCGGCCGACCTCGGCGGCCGGCCCCGCCGCGCACACGATGACGTAGAGAACCCGGCCCGCCGGTTCGGTCATGCGATGACTCCCAGGATCATGGTCGCGGCTGCCAGGATGCCACGCCCACCGCCCGGCGGGCGCCCGTGCCTGAGAAGGTCCTCAGTGTCTCTCAGGTCGGGCACAGCGGCCGGGACGCAGGCTGGAGACATGGATCAACTGCTGCGCAACCCCGTCATCGAGCGAGGACTGCGGAAGGTCGAGACCAGGGTCCGCCGGTTGAGCGGGTCGTCCGCGCTCCCCGGCATCAACGCCGGCACCGAGCGCATCGTCGCCGCCGGGGGCAAGCGGTTACGCCCGGCGATGACGCTCGCCACCGCCCTCGCCCTCGGCCACCCGCTGGACCGGCGGGTGATCACTGCGGCCGCCTGCGTCGAGCTCATCCACACCGGGTCGCTCGTGCACGACGACCTCATGGACCAGGCCACCGAGCGGCGCGGCGCCAGGACGCTCAACGCCGAGCTGGGCAGCGGCAAGGCCCTGGTCATCGGGGACTTCATGCTGGCCAGGGCCTGGCTGGCGGCCATCACCGCCGTGTCCAGGCCGGTGGCGGAGGTGCTGGCGGCCACCGTGGTGGAGCTGGCCGAGGGCCAGTACCTGGAGACGACCGACCTGTTCGACCCGGCCCGCACCGAGGAGAGCGCGCTGCGGTCGATCACCGGCAAGACCGCCGCGCTGTTCAGGGCCGCGTGCCTGGTGGCCGCCGTCTGCGCGCAGGCTCAGGCCGAGGACCGGGCGCGGATGGCGGCGTACGGCGAGAAGTTCGGGCTCATCTTCCAGGTGCTCGACGACCTGCTGGACCTGACCGCCCCCGGCGACCGGCTCGGCAAGCCCGCGGGGAACGACCTGCGCCAGGGCGTCTACACCCTTCCCCTGCTGCTCGCCGGGGCCGACGTGGGCCACCTGCTCGGCCGGGACATGGACGACGAGCAGGTGGCCGAGGTGCTGCGCAGGCTGCGGGCGAGCCGGATGGTGGACCACACGATCGCGTACTGCCGCGGCCTGGCCTCCGACGCCCTCGCCGCCCTGCCCGTGCTCCACGACCCGGAACTGGCGGACCTCCTGTACGGCCTCCCCACCGCGTACATCGATCACGTGGCGGCCGTCGCCCGGCTCACCCCGGTCACTTGAGAAGGTCAGGCCGGCCGGGGCGCGTCGGCCGTGGTGAGCGGCGGCGCGATGGCCTCCAGGCCCCTGCGTTCGGCCTTGACCCCGAGGAACAGCTCGACCAGCCCCGCGGCGATCATCACCAGCGCGCCGATCGCGAACGCCAGCGCCGTGTCTCCCGGCACCCCGGTCGCCACCAGCGAGGAGAACAGCAGCGGGCCCGTGATGCCGCCCGCGGCGGTGCCGATCGCGAAGAAGAACGCGATGGCCATGGCCCTGGTCTCCATCGGGAAGATCTCGCTCACCGTCAGATAGGCCGAACTGGCCCCCGCCGAGGCCACGAACAGCACCACCGACCAGCACGCGGTCAGCGTGACCGCGGTGAGCGAGCCCTGCGCGAACAGCCAGGCCGTGCCCAGCAGGAGCACGCCGGAGCCGATGTACGTGGCCGAGATCATCGGGATCCTGCCGACCGTGTCGAAGAGCGGGCCGAGGAGCAGCGGGCCCAGGAAGTTCCCGACCGCGATGACCGCGAAGTAGTAGCCCGTGTGCGTGTCGATCTTGAAGAACGTGGCCAGGATCTGCGCGTACCCGAAGGTGATCGCGTTGTAGAGGAACGCCTGCCCGATGAACAGCGACAACCCCAGCACCGTCCGCTTGGGATAGAGCGCGACCATGGTGTGCGCGATGCGCAGGAAGCCGATCGACTTGCGCTGGTGCACGGTCGTCGACTGCTCCGGCTCCGGCAGGTCCCCGCCGACCCGCCGCTCGATGTCGCCGACGATCTCCTCGGCCTCCCGGTCCTTGCCGTGGATGAACAGCCAGCGCGGGCTCTCCGGCACGTTGCGGCGGACGAGCAGGATGGCCAGGCCCAGCACCACGCCCAGGCCGAAGGCGACCCGCCAGCCGATGTTCACCGGCAGGTCGTTCAGCAGCGGCACGGTCAGCAGCGCGCCACCGGCCGCGCCGAGCCAGTAGCTGCCGTTGATGATGATGTCGATGCGTCCCCGGTGCCGGCTCGGGATGAGCTCGTCGATGGCCGAGTTGATGGCGGCGTACTCGCCCCCGATCCCGAACCCGGTCAGGAACCTGAACAGGAAGAACCACCAGGCGCTGAAGGAGAAGGCCGTCATCAACGTCGCCACCAGGTAGACGACCAGCGTCAGGATGAACAGCTTCTTACGGCCGAACCTGTCGGTCAGCCAGCCGAAGAAGAGTGCCCCCGAGCAGGCTCCCGCCACATAGAGCGCGGCGGCCACGCCCGCGACCTGCGCCGCGGTGATGTCCAGGCCGCTTCCCGGCCGGGCGAGCTGCGCGGACAGGTTACCGACGATGGTGACCTCAAGGCCGTCGAGGATCCAGACCGTGCCAAGACCGATGACGATCATCCAGTGCCAGCTGGACCATGGCAGCCGGTCCAACCGGGCGGGGATTTTGGTGCTTATCGTGCCGGTTCCCACGTCGCTCATGGCGCATACGGATACCCGGTAAGCGCGTGGCAAACATGATCAGGGTTTCCTGGCCTCCACCAGCTCGGTCCTGAACCACGGGCCGCCGTACCAGAACCGCCGGCCGGCGTCGCGCCGGCGTACGTCGGTCACGCCGAGGTCGCGCAGCGTGGCCTCGTACGCGGGGGCGTGCTGGAAGTCGGCGATCAGCATGAGCCCGCCGGGCCGCAGCACCCGGTACGCCTCGCCGAGGGCCCGCGTGCGCCCCTCGGCGTCGCGGACGTTGTGGATGACCTGGCTCGACACGATCACGTCGAAGGCCCCGTCGGCGAACGGCAGCTCGCGGATGTCCCCCGTCACCAGCTCCACCCGGTCGGAGACGCCCTCGGCCACGGCGTTCGCCCGGGTCGCCGCCTCCTTGTTGCCCGACTGGTCCTTCGTGCTCCACCGGTCGACGCCGGTGGCCCGCCCCCGCGCCAGCCGCTCGGCCGCCAGCAGCAGCACCGCTCCCCGGCCGCAGCCGAGGTCGAGCAAACGCTCGTCGCCCTCCAGCCGGCGCAGCTCGGCCGCCCAGACGACGAACTTCCCGCGCCGCGTCGTGTAGAGATAACTGGCCGCGCTGGTCAGCGTGTAGAGCCCGCCGAGCGCGAAGGCGACGCCCGCCGCGGGGATGTCGAGCACGAACGAGACTCCCGCCAGGGCCAGCAACATGATCGCCCCGAACAGCAGCCCGGCCAGTGCCCAAGGCGCGTCAAAACCGTAACTACCGTGTCGCTTGCGCACATTCACGTTATATCTCAACGATGACTTGGCGGGGAATTGACCAACCCTTTCCCTGTGCAGCGCCAATCACGCACAAGCCATTACTAAGGTGACCTGAACGGGTGTGCAGTGGGGGTTTGACCAGGGATGACGGGTAAAGACCGTGGACTCGGACTGGGAGCCAGCATCGTGTTGACATTGAGTTCCGCCGTTTTGTGGGGGGTTGCCCATGTGGCCGCCGACCGCCGCAAGACCGGCATCGCACTCATGGCCGTATACCTCCTGATGCTCGCCGGCATCCTCACGCTGTTCACCGCGTTCAGCTCACGTCTGCTGTCGCTGGCGGTCCAGCCCCGCTGGCTGATCGTGCTCACCGTGGCGCTGGTGGTGATCGCGCTCGCCTGGACCGGCGTGATCATCTGGTCCTTCCTCCTGGTACGCCCGCCGAGCACCGACACGGTCGGCCGCTTCCTGACCACGACCCTGACCCTGGCCCTGTGCGCGCTGATCCTGATCCCGACCGTCTACGCCGCCCGGTTGAGCTACCTCTCCCGCGACGTCGTCAACAGCCTGTTCTCCAGCGGCGGCGCGGCGGTCCCCGCCGACGACCCCTGGCACGGCGCCCGGCACGTCAACTTCCTGCTCCTCGGCGGGGACTCGGCTCCCGGCCGGCCCGGCGTACGCACCGACAGCGTCACCGTGGCCAGCGTGGACACCAGCACCGGCGCGACCACCCTGTTCGGCCTGCCGCGCAACCTCCAGCGCATCCAGTTCCCCGCCGGCCCGGCCAGGGACCGCTTCCCGGCCGGCTTCACCGGCGACGGCCCCGACACGCCGGGCCTGCTCAACGAGATCTTCCAGTTCGCCGAGGACCATCCCGACATGGTGCCCGGCGTGCCGAAGGGCCAGCGCGGCCCGGCGCTGATCAAGCAGACCGTCAGCGAGATCCTGGGCATCCCGGTGAGCTACTACGCCCTGATCGACATGAAGGGCTTCGCGCAGATGATCGACGCCGTCGGCGGCGTACAGGTCACCATCAAGCAGCCCATCGTGTACGGGAAATACCGCGAGGGCCTGCTCCCGGCCGGCACCCGCAGGCTGTCCGGCGAGGAGGCGCTCTGGTTCGGCCGCTCCCGCACCGACAGCGACGACTATGTCCGCATGGGCCGCCAGAAGTGCCTGCTCAACGCCCTGGCCAAGCAGGCCGACCCGATGACCGTGCTCAACAGCTTCGAGCGCCTGGCCACGCTCACCAAGCGCTTCATCTCCACCGACATCCCGCAGGAGGTCCTGCCGGCCGTGGTGGACCTGTCCCAGAAGATGAAGGGCACCAAGATGCGCAGCCTCAGCTTCGTGCCGCCGCTGATCGACACGGCGAACCCCGACTGGCGCCTCATCCGCCGCGAGGTCACCGAGGCCCTGGACGAGCAGCGGCGTCCCACGGGCAAGCCCGTGACCGCCGCGCCGCGGGAGCCGGCCGCGGTCCAGAGCCCGGACCAGCCGGTCACCCTGGACGCGACCTGCGCCTAGACCGTCTCGTCGAGGTGGTCGGCGTAGTAGGCGATGGCCCGCCGATACCTGTCGGCCTGGTCCGACTCGGCGACCACCTTGAGCAACGTCGCGACCGCCTCGCCCGAGCGGCCGGCGTTGTGCAGCGCCATCGCCATGAACGTCCGCAGCCCGGCGTCCTGCGGGAACTCCGCCAGCCCCCGCAGGAACGTCTCCAGCGCGTCGTCAACCCGGCCGAGCACCCGTAGCGTGCTGCCGAGCCCGGTGTAGGCCCCCAGCCGGTCGTC
The DNA here is from genome assembly GCF_900099965.1 of Nonomuraea jiangxiensis. Lineage (GTDB taxonomy): Bacteria > Actinomycetota > Actinomycetes > Streptosporangiales > Streptosporangiaceae > Nonomuraea > Nonomuraea jiangxiensis. The sequence goes on from NZ_FNDJ01000013.1 coordinate 188,371, forward strand.
GGCGCCCAACCCCTGCCCCGCCAGCGCCCGCTGGTAGTAGGGCACCGCCTCGGCCTCCAGGCCGAGCGAGTCGTGCACCCATGCCGCCTGGTAGGCCACCTCGGCGTCGTCGGGGTGCCGGGCCGCGAGCTCGACCAGCAACTCCCGCGCCTGCTCCCGCTCGCCCGTCTCACGCAACCGCACCGCCCGTGCGAGGTCGATATCACGCATGCACCGAGTGTGGCATGATGGTGACCGTCCAGAACGGAAACGATTTTCATACTCATCAGGAGTCGCCGTGAGAGTGGCGTTCGTCGGCAAGGGCGGGAGCGGCAAGACGACCATGTCGGCCCTGTTCGCGAGACACGTGGCGAGCCAGGGCGGGCCGGTGGTCGCCATGGACGCCGACATCAACCAGCACCTGGCCCTCGTGCTCGGCCTCGACCGCCAGCCCGAGCCGCTCGGCGCCCACCTCACCGAGATCAAGGACCGGCTGCGCGGCGACAACCCGCGCATCCCCTCGGCCGAGGTCATGGTCAAGACCACCCCGCCGGGGCGCGGCTCCAGGCTGCTGAGCGTCGCCGACCTCGCCGCCGACCCTTACGCGCTGGCCACTCCCGAGGGGCCCCACCTGCTGGCGACCGGCCCGTTCAGCGAGGACGACCTGGGCGTGGCCTGCTACCACTCGAAGGTCGGCGCGGTGGAGCTGCTGCTCAACCACCTGGTCGACGGCCCGGGGGAATATGTCGTGGTGGACATGACGGCCGGGGCCGACTCCTTCGCCTCGGGCCTGTTCACCCGCTTCGACCTGACGTTCCTGGTCGCCGAGCCCACCCGGCAGGGCGTGAGCGTCTACCGGCAATACCGCGACTACGCCGCCCAATACGGCGTCGCGCTCGCCGTGGTAGGCAACAAGGTCCACGGCGAGTCCGACGTCGAGTTCCTGCGCGAGCACGTAGGTGACGACCTGCTCACCTGGATGGAGCACTCATCGGTCGTCCGCGCCATGGAGCAGGGCCGCCACTTCGCGCTCGGCGACCTGGAGGCCGTCAACCTCGACGCGCTGACCGTGCTCCGCAAAACCCTCGACGAGCAGGAAAAAGACTGGGCCCGCTTCGGCCGCCAGGCCGCGGAGTTCCACCTGCGCAACGCCCGCGCGTGGGCCAACGAACGGACCGGAGCGGACCTGACCGCCCAGATAGATCCGGATTTCGTCTACGGCCCATGACCGCACTGTCCCCCTTCAGGCCACTGGAGGGTCCTCCCATCCCCGCCTAGCTTCAAAGGCGATCCCTTTCGAGAGGAGACAGCATGTCGCTGACCGTTCCGAACGATCTGCTCGACCAGGCCAGAGCGGGTGACGTCGACGACGCGGCCTTCGTGGCGTGCGTACGCGACTCGCTCCCCTACGCGTGGTCGCTGATCAGCGAGCTGGTCAAGCAGCGCGAGCAGACCGGCGCCGAGTTCGCGGACAACCAGGTGCCACCGCCGTCGGAGGAGGCCCGCGGCCAGCTCCTGCGCTGCATGGCGAGCGACGCGATGCGCGGCACCCTGGAGCGTCACTTCGGAGTACGGCTGGCCTTCCAGAACTGCCACCGGGTCGCGGTCTTCGACCCGGCGGCCACCAAGGCCCTGCTCGACTTCGTCACCCCGAGGGCGCAGATCCTCAACCAGCAGCCGGAGCTCGTTGACTGCTGAGCCACCACCCGGTGACCCGGCCGCGACCGGGTCACCGGGCCAGCAGTGGCAGCACCTCGGCCCCGAATCTGCGAATGTTCCGCACATTTGCGCGGTGCTCCCCGGCCCCCTCCATCAGCAGAACGAACCGCTCGATTCCGGTGATCTCCGCGGTACGAAGCAACGTCTCCGCACAATGCCCGGCCGACCCCACCGGATGAATCCGCGTCAGCAAGTCCACATATGCCGGGATGTTCCGCATGGGCCGCACCCGATCGTCCACCGGCACATACCCGGCCAGCCCCGGCTCCAGCCAGCGCGGCAGCGACTCCTTCAGCTCCCGCACGGCCAGGGCCGTGGAGTCACCCACATAGGCCACCCCCGCCGCGACGTGGTCGTCCGCGCTCCCCCCGCGGGCCCGGTAGTCCGCGACCAGGGCCGCCTTCTCCGCGTCCCCGACGTGCATGCCCAGCAACATCGGCAGCCCCCGGGCGGCCGCCACCCCCACGCTCGCCTCCGACGTGCACGCGACCACCGGCCGCAGCCGGGCCGGCGGCACCAGCTCGACCTCCCGGAACCGGAAGAAGTCCCCCGCGGCCGACACCCGGCCCCCCGACAGGGCCTCGATCAGCACGTCGAGCGACTCCCCGAACCCCCGCTCCAACCGCTCCACCCCGGTCCCGAACACCTCCAGGTCCACCCACGGCCCGCCCCTGCCGACCCCGAGCGTGAACCGCCCGCCCGACAGGTGGTGCAGCATGGCAGCCTGCTCGGCCAGCGCCACGGGATGCCAGGTGGACAGCACGCTCACGGCCGTGCCGAGCCCGATCCGGCTGGTCCGGCCCGCGGCCACCGCCGCGAACGTGGTGGCGGACGGGCACACGCCGTAGGACATGAAATGGTGCTCGGCGACCCACGCGTCGTCGAATCCCGCCTCCTCGGCGGCCGTCACCAATTCCACGGCATCGGCCAGCACCCGCCCGGATTCCTGACCGGGAAACCGGGCGGCCAGGACGAAGACGCCGATTCGCATTTTCCTCATGGTGACGAGCGCGCCGCGCACGTTCAACCGAAAAGGCTGGCCTGTCCCTCGATCGCCAGCGGATCGCGATGGAGTTTCAGATGCCGCCACTGCGGCAGGTCGTCGAGATAGGACCAGGAGAGGCGGTGGTGGGCGGTGGGACCCAGCCGGGCCAGGGCCTCCTGGTGCATGGGTGACGGATATCCGGCGTTGTCGGCGAAGCCGTACTCGTCGCAGCCGATCGTCGCCATGTACGCATCGCGCCTGACCTTGGCCAGCACGGACGCCGCCGCGACCGAGACGCTCGCCGCGTCGCCCTTGATCTCCAGCCGCACCGGCCAGGGAGCGCCGATGTAGTCGTGCTTGCCGTCGAGGATCACCGCGTCCGGGCGCACCGGCAGTGCCTCCAGCGCCCGCCGGGCGGCCCTGCGCAGAGCCTCCGTCATGCCGTGGGCGTCGATCTCGGCGTGCGTGGCCTCGCCGAAGCCGATCCCCGCGGCCCAGGAGCCCAGCTCCGCGGCCAGCGGCTCGCGCCGGGCGGCGGTGAGCTGCTTGGAGTCGGTCAGGCCGGCCGGCGGCTCGGACAGGTCCGTGACAACGGCGCAGACCGTGACGGGCCCCGCCCAGGCGCCCCGCCCCACCTCGTCGACGCCGGCGACCGTACGGGTGCTGGGCTGGGCGAGCAGGAGGTGCTCGATGTCGTACGTCGGCGGCATAGGCGCACACGCTATCGGCCCCCGCCTCACTCGGCGAGCGGGTCGTCCTCGTCGGGCCGGTCGCCGTGTGGCCTGCCCGCCGGGCGCACCGGATCGAGGTCACCGGCGAGGTAGCGGGCGGCCACGTGGATGGCCCGCAGCGTCACCGACACCGACGGCCGGTGCACGCTGGACGCGCGTGCCACGGCCTTCACGTCACGCCCCACCGGATTGCCGGGGAACTGCCGCACGGCCAGCCCCCGCACCCCGGCGGCCAGCGCCAGCGCGGGCACGGCGGCGATCCCGATGCCCTTGGCGACGAGCGACAGAATGGTCCCCAGCCCCTCGAACTCCCACGGCGTCGGCTTGATGCCGCCCACGTTCCCGAGCAGCCGGTCCACCGCCAGCCGCGAGGGCTCGCCGTCGGGCGTGGCCATCCACGCCTCGTCGCGCAGCTCCCGCAGGTCGAGCGGCACGCCGGGGTCGGCCAGGCGGTGCCTGCGCGGCACCACGAGCACCAGCGGGTCACGCAGCAGCGGGAACACCCGCAGGCTGTCGCTGTCGCCCACCCGGCCGTACCAGTCGTCGACCAGCGCGATGTCCACCTCCCCCGACTGCACCTCCCGCATGCCCCGCCCGGACCTGCTCTGCCCCAGCCGCAACGTGAGCTCCGTGTGGCGGCGCAGTGAGCGGGCGAGCGCCGGCGCGAACGCCACCGCCGCCGTCGGGAAGGCGGTGACCACCACCCGTCCCACCGGGGCCCCGGCGTGCGCGGACAGGTCGGACTCGGCCTCCTCGACCATGGACAGGATGCGCTCGGCGTGCACGACCAGCCGCCGCCCCGCGTCGGTGAGCTCGGCGCTGCGCGCCGTCCGGTCGATCAGAGCCGTGCCGGTCTCACGTTCGAGCGCCGCCAGCTGTTGCGACACGGCGGACGGACTGTACCCCAGAGACTCGGCCGCCGCCGCGATGCTGCCCCGACGAGCAAACTCGCAGATCAGCACCAAACGCCGCAATTCGAGCATCAGACTTCCTTATGCCTACCCACGAAAAGCCTCGCTTGTCCTGATGCCTTCATACAACCACGCTGGGAACGTGACAAACATGACCGTGACTCTGTCCGCCACTTTGGCGGCCAACGAGGACATCGAGCGAAGACGGCGCGCCGGGGAGCGCGTGGTGCACCTCGCCTTCGGTGAGGCAGGTCTGCCCGTCCACCCGGCACTGCGCGACAAGCTGGCCGCCGCATCGGGGAGCAACGGCTACGGGCCGGTCGCCGGAGCCCCCGCGCTCCGGACCGCGGCAGCGGGCTACTGGGCACGACGGGGGCTCGACACCGACCCCGAGCTGGTCGTCTGCGGACCGGGCAGCAAACCCCTGCTGTACGGCCTGATCATGGCGATCGGCGGCGACATCGTCCTGCCCATGCCGAGCTGGGTCAGCTACGCCGCGCAGGCCGACCTCGTCGGTGCCCGCCCCATCCTGGTGCCCGCACCGCCAGGAGAGGGCGGGGTGCCGGACCCGGACCTGGTGGCCGCCGAGGTGCGGCGCGCCCGGGCCGAGGGCAGGACCGTGAGCTCGGTGCTGGTGACCCTGCCGGACAACCCCACGGGCCGGCTCGCCACGCCGGAGACCGTGGGCCGCCTGGCGCAGGTCGCCCGCGAGCTCGACCTGATGATCATCTCGGACGAGATCTACCGGGACCTGGTGCACGACCCGTCACTGCCGTTCACCTCGCCGGCCGACGTGGCGCCCGAGCGCACGATCATCACTACCGGGCTGAGCAAGAGCCTGGCACTGGGCGGCTGGCGGATCGGCGTGGCCAGGCTGCCGCACCCGAGCGCGGAGGCGGACGGGCACGCCCTGCGCACGAAGTTGCTGGGGGTGGCCAGCGAGATCTGGTCGGCCCCGGCGGCGCCCGTGCAGGAGGCCGCGGCCTACGCCTTCGACGACCCGCCCGAGCTGGTCGACCGCATCGCGCTCAGCCGCCGGCTGCACGGCGTGGTCGCCAGGGCCGTACGCGACCGCTTCGTGGAGATCGGGGCGAGCGTGCCGGTCCCCCAGGGCGGCTTCTACCTCTATCCCGACCTGAGCCACCTACGGCTCGGCGGCGCCGCCGACATCACCCGGATCCTGCTGGAGGAGCACGGCATCGGCGTGCTGCCCGGCCACGCCTTCGGCGACGACCCCGCCGCGGCCAGGGTGCGGGTCGCGGTGAGCCTGCTCTACGGCGAGACCCCCGAGGCCCGGATGGCCTCTCTGACCAGCGCCGACCCTCTCCAGCTGCCGTGGATCGCGGCCAATCTCGATCACCTTTCGATGGGCCTCAAGGAGCTTTCCCTGGTGCGCCACGACGCGGTGCGTGAACACCACCCCGCGCTTGTGCCGACCCCATGTCACGGTTAGGCGAATCTTTTCCCAAGATCGGCTTTACCTTCCCCCAAAGGGGCCCTTGACCTGCGGAAACATCCTGTCCGCGGAACCCGGTCGAAGGTGGGATCAACAGTCTGGTTACATGCACGCGGGGTTCCCCTCCATCATGTGCACATGCCCGCTCTTGTCACCTTGTCCGGGCGCTCCGTGCGCCTGGAACCTCTCAGCCCCGCGGCGGTCGATGACCTGGTCGCCGCGGCGAGTGAAGACCGCTCCACGTATGCCTTCACTCGCGTCCCGAACGGCCGGGACGAGATGGCCTCCTATGTGGGGGCCGCTATGGCTGAGCAGGCGGAGGGCCGCTCGTTGCCCTTCGCCATCCGGTGGCTGAACACCGACCGCGTGGTCGGTGCCACCCGTCTCATGCACCTGGAGTACTGGCAGGGCCCCATGCCCTGGCCACCGGGTACACGCGGTGCGGTGGGCGAGATTCCGTCCGTGGCCGACATCGGTTACACCTGGCTGGGCGCGAGCGCCCAGGGCACGGGGGTCAACCGGGAGAGCAAGTTCCTGCTGCTCTCACACGCCTTCGAGACGTGGAACGTCCACCGCATCACCCTCAAAGCAGACGTACGCAACACCAAGTCCCGGGCCGCCATCGAGGCCCTCGGCGCACACTTCGACGGGGTGCGACGAGCGGATAGCCGAGGCGCCGACAATACGGTCCGAGATACCGCGTTCTACTCGATCCTGAACTCCGAATGGCCGGCCGTCAGGGAGCGGCTCGTCATGCGGCTCGGACTGGTCGAGGCAGCCTGACCACCTTTCCACCAAAGGCCCCGCCCAACTTTCCGGGCGGGGCCTGTATTTTTCGCCGCCCCCGTGTGCTCTACATGACACGCCGCCCGCGGCGTGCTCGATGGTCGAGCCCATGCGTCATGCCCAGCCGACCACCAGCATCGGCGGGAAGGTTCAACGCCTGATTGACAGCCGATCGACGTACAGGTTAACGATCAGGCCGGTGCTAGGTGGTGTGCAATGTCCGATCTATCATTTGGTCACAAATCATCCCATTGGCTTGGAGACGGACGGCATGGCTGGTCAGAGCGTTGAAGGGGGGCTGCGGTTCGCCGTCCTCGGTCCTGTCCGCGCGTGGCGTGACGGCCTCGAACTCGACCTGGGCACCCCGTTGCAGCGTTCCATCCTCGGCATGCTGCTGCTGCGCGCGGGCCACGCCGTCACCCCCAACGAGATGATCGACGCCGTCTGGGGCGAGGACGCCCCGCCGCGGGCCCTGGGCGCGCTCCGCACCTACGTCTCCAGACTCCGTACCGTGCTCGAACCGGACAGGCCGGCCCGTTCCCGGCCGGAGCTGCTCACCTCCATCGGCCGCGGCTACGCGCTGCGGCTGCCGGACGACGCCCTCGACCTGACCCGCTTCGAGCGCGGCATCGCCGGGGCCGAGGCGGCGCGCAAGGCGGGGCGGCCGCGCGAGGCGGCCGAGAGGCTGCGTGCCGCGCTGGCGCTGTTCGAGGGCGAGCCGCTGGCCGGCACCGTCGGGCCCTACTCCGAGCACCAGCGCGACCGGCTGGTCGAGCGCCGCATCAGCGTCATCGAGACGCTCATGGACCTGGACCTGGAGCTGGGCAACCACGCCGAGATCGTGTCCGAGCTGATCGCGCTGACCGCCGACCATCCGTTGCGCGAACGGCTGCGGGCCCAGCTCATGCTGGCCTTCTACCGGTGCGGCCGGCAGGGCGACGCTCTCAACGTGTTCACCGAGACGCGCGAGGCGCTGATCGACGAGCTCGGCATCGAGCCGGGTCCCGAGCTGGCCACGCTGCACCAGCGCATCCTGGCCGCCGACCCCACGCTGGCCCCGGCCGAGCCGGCCGCCGACGAGTCGCCGGAGCCGGAGGAGCCGCGGCCGGCCCTGGAGCTGCCGCGCCCCGCCCAGCTCCCCGCCGCCGTCACCGACTTCACCGGGCGCAAGGAGCTCGCCGTACGGCTGCGCGCGCTGCTGTCGGCCCAGTCCTCGTCCCTCTCCTCAGCCGGCGGCGTCCCGGTGGCGGCCATCTCCGGCATCGGCGGCGTCGGCAAGACCGCGCTGGCCGTGCACGTCGCCCACCTGGCCGACGACCTGTTCCCGGACGGCCAGCTCTACGCCGACCTGCGCGGCTACACCGACGAGGCGACCGCGCCCGAGTCGGCCCTCGGCGGATTCCTGCGCGCCCTCGGCATCCCGCCCGACGTCATTCCCGACGGCCTGCCCGAACGATCCGCGCTCTTCCGCTCGATCCTGGCAGAACGCCGCATCCTGGTCCTGCTGGACAACGCCCGCGACACCGCCCAGGTCATCCCGCTGCTGCCCGGCTCGCCCGGCTGCGCGGCCATCGTCACCAGCCGGGTCAAGCTGGCCGACCTGCCCTCGGCCCGGCTGATCGACCTCGACGTGATGGAGCCGGGGGAGGCGCTGTCGCTGTTCGGGGCGGTGGCCGGGGCGGAGCGCGTGTCGGCCGAGCACGGCGCGGCCATGGACGCGGTGGCCGCCTGCGGGTTCCTGCCGCTGGCGGTGCGGATCGTGGCGGCCAGGCTGGCAGCGCGGCCCTCGTGGACGATCGCCTCCCTGGTGGCCCGGCTGGCCGACGAACAGCGCCGCCTCGACGAGCTGCGGGTGGGCGACCTGGGGGTGGAGGCCACGTTCGCGCTCGGGTACGGGCAGCTCGACCCGGCCGCGGCCCGCGCCTTCCGGCTGCTGTCGCTGCCCAGCGGGCCCGACATCTCCGGCGAGGCGGCGGCCGCCGTGCTGTCGATGAGCGCGCTGGAGGCCGAGGAGGTGCTGGAGTCACTGGTGGACGCCAGCCTGCTGGAGGCGCCGGCGCCGGGCCGCTACCGCTTCCACGACCTGCTCAAGCTGTTCGCCAGGCGGGAGCTGGACAGGAGCGAGCAGCCCCGGGAACGGGCCATGGCGCTGCGCCGGCTGCTCGGCTTCTACCTGGCCTCGGCCCAGTCCGCGCACCGGCTGGCCTACGAGGGCAGCATGATCGCGGACAACCTCGTGGTGATCGGCAGCGGGCGGGCGTTCGCCGGTGCGGAGGAGGCCGTGGCCTGGCTGATCTCCGAGGGCGACTCGCTGTTCGCGGCCATCAACCAGGCGGCCGCGGTCGCGCGTACCGACGAGGAGCTCCAGCCCGCCGCCGACCTGCTGGTGGCGATGGAGCCGCTGCTGGAGTCGGGCACGCACACGCGCGAGTTCGACCAGAGCACCCGCGCCGCGCTGGCCGCCGCCCAGCACCTCACCGACCAGACCGGCGCCGAACCCGGGCGCGATCAGGGCCGCGCCGGACCCGGGCGCGATCAGGGCCGCGCCGACCCCGGATCCGAGCGAGCAAGCGAGCTACGCGCCCGTTATGTGCTGGGCCGGGTGCTGTTCGCGGGCAACCGGCTGAGGGAGGCCGAGGAGCAGTTCAGGATCGTGTACGACCTCTCGCGCGCCCGCGCGGAGAAGATCGTCACCGGCGAGGTGCTGAACGCGCTGGCCGTCGTGGTCGGCCGCCAGCGCCGCCACACCGAGGCGCTGGCGCTGTTCGACGCGGCGATGCGGTTCTACCGCGAGAACGGCGTTCCGGCCGGCGAGGCGCTGGTGCTCAGCTACTCGGCCCGCGACCACCTGGGCCTGGGCCACGCCGAGGACGCGATCGCGGCGGCGGAGAAGGGGCTGGCCATCTTCACCGAGATCGGCAGCGGCGCCGGCACCGCCCGGGCCCGCTACCATCTCGGCATCGTGCTGTCCCGGGTCGGCCGGCTCACCGAGGCCGTCCACCACCACGCCGAGTGCCTGGCCTTCTTCCGGGCCGGCAAGCAGCGGGTCTGGGAGCAGCGGGTGTGCTCCCGGCTGGCCGAGACGTTCATCGCCGCCAAGCGCTATCCCGACGCCGTCCGCCACGCCGAGCAGGCGCTGGTCGTGGCCCGCGAGATCGGTCACCCCTACGGCGAGGCGCTCTCCCTCACCGTGCTCGGCAAGGCGCTGCGCGGTCTCGGCAGCAGGACGCGGAGCCTGGACTGCTTAAGGCGGGCCTTCGACATCTTCTCCCGGCTCGGCGCTCCCGAGGCCGGCGACCTGAAGGTCCTGCTGGACGGCATCGCCATCACAGAACCCGCCCTCGGTCCCACCGCGGTCACCGGGTCCGCCCTGGAGTCCGCCGCCCCCGCTGTCGAGCCCGCTGTCGAGCCCACTGTTGAGCCCGTCGTCGAGTCCGTCGTCGAGTCCGTCGTCGAGTCCTGAGTACAGCTCGTCGTCCAGACGTGTCATCCACACATGGTTGATCAAGGCTGTCCTTAGGGAGTCACGAAACATCGTGATCAATGGTTTTCAGCCCGGCCGGCCATCCGTTGCCGCCACGCGTCGCTAGGGGGCCCGGTCATCCGGATGCTCCGCGCGGCGGCTAGCCGCCTCACTAGGACGACCGGCCGGACCTGACACGGCCCTCGAACCCCCCAGGTCCGTGTCCTGCTAGAGCCTGCACCCAAGCGGTCAACGTCGAATCAACGGCCGATTAAAGCAGGAAGTAACCCTCCGCGATCAGCGGCCTGACCGCGTCGGCGTTGAGGATCTCGCCGTCGCCGACCAGCTCGGCGATCACGTTGAGCAGCGGCCCGAGTGCCAGCTCGCCGTCGCACACGCCGGCCAGCGCCGCCTCCACCGTGCCGACCTCCCTGCTGCGCCGCAGTCCCTGCGTCTGGCGCAGCACGATGCGGATGGGGTCCTCGGCGCCCGGCAGGCCGATGCGCTCGTCCAGCAGCCCGTCGGCGGTACGCAGCCGCGCGGTGTCCAGATCCCCGGCCCGGTGCGCGGCGGCCACGGCGTCGAGCACGGCGTCCACGTAGTCGCCGACCGGCAGCGAGACCTGGTGCGTGAGGTGCTCCACGCGGACGACGGGGTCGAACGCGCCTGAGTTGCGCATCGTGATCCAGCCGAACCCGACGCCCTCCACCTTGTGCTCGTCGAACCAGGCCAGCCAGCGGTCATAGTGCTCGGTGTAGGACTCCGTGCCCTGCTGCGCCGCGTCCCGCAGCCACAGCTCGACGTATTCGGCCGGGTCCTGCACGTCGCGCTGCACCACCCAGCCGTCACAACCGGTCTCGCGCAGCCAGCCGCCGACGCGGTCGTGCCAGTCCTCGCCCTCGACGTGCAGCCAGTTGGCCAGGAAGTGGGCCTGGCCGCCGGGGGCGAGATGGCGGGGCGTGCGGCGTACGAGGTCGCGGCAGAACCCGTCGCCGCCCACCTCGCGATAGGTCAGCCCGGGCGCCGGCGAGATGACGAACGGCGGGTTGCTCACGATCAGGTCGAACAGCTCGTCCTCGACCGGCTCGAACATCGACCCGACCCGCGCGTCCACCCCCGTGACCCCCGACAACTCCCAGCTCAGCCTGGCCAGCTCCACGGCCCGCGGATTGACGTCGGTGGCCACCAGCTGCTCGGCCCGCTCTGCCAGGTGCAGCACCTGCACCCCGCAACCGGTGCCGAGGTCGAGCGCGCGCCCGGCCGGGCGGCGGGTGACGAGCTGCGCCAGGTTGGCCGAGGCGCCCCCGGCGCCGACGACGTGGTCGGCCCGCAGCGCCGGGTCGCCCGGCCGTACTTTGCGATCGGAGACCAGGTAGCCGCCGGTCTCCCAGGGCTGCAGGTGCACGGTCGCGCGGATCTGGTCGCCCTCGGCCGCGACCAGGCCGGAGTCGAGCACCTCGTCGGGGACGGAGACGGCGGGAACGGGGACGCCGAGCCACCACAGCCTGATCAGCGTGGCCAGCGGATCGCCGTCGGCGGTGGCGCGCAGTGCCGGGACCAGCTCCTCCCTGGAGAGGGCCGTGGCCGCCATGCCGCCCAGGCGGTCGCGGACGCCGTCGATCGTGTAACCGGTCTCCAGGAGGTGATGGCGCAGTCGTTCCACAGGACCATCCTTCCACCACGGGCTTCCTGGCATGATCCGATACCCACGGCGTTCATACTGTTACTTAAACGTCCAAGCATTCTGCAAGCCACTAACAAGGCGAGCGCGATATCTCTAGGGAGGTAACCAGCTCATCCCAAGGAGCGGACCGATGCTGATCCCCTGCTTGGCCTGCGAGTCCCGATTCGGGCCCGACGAATACTTCAGCGCTTGCTCCGACTACAACCGGGGCCTGGACCTGGTGTCCTGGACCTGCCCGCACTGCGGCAACCGCGACGACCTGCGGGTGCTGCCCGGCGAGCTCGGGTTCGGCTATCCGCACCACGGCCGCTTCGACGTGCACGCCAGGGTGCGGGTGCCCGGGCTCCGCAGGCACCGCGGTGACCTGCGGCTGGACATCTCGCTCGACCGGGCGAGCTGGCGGATCAGTACGAGCCTGCGCCGGGCCCGGCCCCTCACTCGGGACGCTGGCGCAGGCTCTGCCAGGCCGCCTCGCCCAGTCCCCTGATCTCCTCCTCGGTGGGCGTGTGCGCCCCGGCGAACCACAACCGGCACATCTCCTGCGCCGGCCCCAGCCACAGCACGTAGCACATGGTGGCGTGCACGGGCTGGAGCAGGCCGTTCTTCATGTGCGGCCGCCACCAGTCGGAGACCTGGCGGAAGAACGCCCGCCGCGCCTCGGCCACCTCCGTGCCACCCGGCTCGTGCTTGCGCGGCGGCCGCTCGCTGACCAGCAGCCTGGCCCGCTCGGGATGCTCCCCCGCCCACCGCATGTGGAAGGCGACCACGGCCTCGATGCCGGCCCGGGCCTCCTCGTGGCTGACCAGCTCGGCGAGGAAGGCCTCCTGGTAGGCGGTGAGGATCTCCGCGTAGAGCACGCCGAAGACGTGTTCCTTGCTGGCGAAGTGGTGGTAGAAGCTGCCGACGCTCACTCCGCTTTCCTCGCGCAGGCTCGCCAGCGTGGTGGCCGACACCCCGTCCTGGCTGAACCGGCGGAGGGCGCCCTCGATGATGCGGGTCCGGCCGTCGCGTCCGTTCTTGACACTCTTCACAATGTCAATGGTGTGCCACCAGAACGTTGTTCCGCAAATAATGCAGCCTGATCGATCATAGCGGTAACCTCAACCGTCCCGGAAGCGACCTTCATCACCGCATCAGGCCAGATCCTGCGGATGAGCCGGAGCACCCGGCGGTTCTCCCCCATGACGTCCATGCCCACGGTCCTCGCGCCGCGCAGGGCGGCCCTGAGCAGCAGTCTCTCGACCAGCTCCGGCCCGAGCCCGAACCCCTGCCACTGGTCGGCCACGACCACGGCGATCTCCACGTCGGCGCACCGGCCCAGATAGCTCATGGCATGCCCGACGATCTCGCCACCCTCGGTCGCGACCAGGGCGTCGCGACGCTCGTCCACCGCGATCAGGGCGTGCACCAGCCCGCTCGCCGGAACGCCGAAGCCGGTGAAGAAGCGCATTGTCTGCGTCTGCAGCGACAGCCCCGCCAGGAAGCGCGCGATCCGCTCCTCGTCGTCCGGACAGGCGGGGCGGATCTGAGTTCCATGCATAGACTCAGGCTGCCCGTCGAAGCTGAGTCTGTCAATTGAACTCAGGTATAATGCAAAGATGAACGTGCCCTTCCGGGTGGACAACTGTTCAATCGAGCGCACCCTGGACATCGTCGGGGAGAAGTGGACCTTCCTGGTGCTGCGGGAGGCGTTCAGCGGCGTGCGGCGCTTCGCCGACATGCAGGCGATCACCGGCGCTCCCCGCCAGGTGCTCAGCGCCCGCCTGGCCCGGCTGGTCGACGAGGGGCTGCTGCGCAAGGAGCCCTACCGCGAGCCCGGGCAGCGGCAGCGGGACGAATACCGGCTCACCGAGAAGGGCCGCGACCTCTATCCGCTGCTGGTGGCGCTCATGCACTGGGGTGACAAATACCTGTCCGACGAGGACGGCCCGCCGGTCCTGCTGACCCATCGCGGCTGCGGCGCGCTCATCGAGCAGCACTTCCACTGCGCGGACGGCCACGAGGTGCGCGGCCCCCGCGAGGTGACCCCGGTGCCGGGCTCCGGCCTCAAGAGTGCCTAGGCGTTTCCAGGGGCACGGGGTCGGGTGCCTACCCTTGAAGGCGTGTACCGGTTCCTGCTGACGCCCAGATGGCTCGCGCTCCATGTCGTGGTGCTGCTGGTCATCCCCGCTTTCGTGCTGCTCGGGCGGTGGCAGTTCGGCCGTTTCGAGGAGCGCTCCGCCAACAGCGACCTGGTCACCTCGAACATCGACGCCGCGCCGGTGCCGCTCGACCGGCTCGCGGCCCCCGGCCAACCGGTCCGGCAGGACGAGCGGTTCCGTACGGTCCGGGTGACGGGCACGTACGACCCGGCCCACGCGGTCGTCGTACGCCGGCGCCCCCAGGAGGGCCAGGCCGGCTTCTACGTCCTGACCCCGCTCGTGACCGGCGCCGGCACCGCAGTGATCGTGAACCGCGGCTGGGTCAAGGCGGGCGCCACCGCCGACACCGCGCCCGAGGTGCCCGCTCCCCCCGCCGGCCAGGTAACTGTCACCGGGCGGCTACGACCCAGCGAGACCGAGGAGTCCAGCGGGATCCGCGATCGCTCCGGGCTGCCGCCCGGCCAGGTGCTGCTGATCAACGCCGACAAGCTCGGGCAGGGACTGCCGTACCGGCTAGTGGGCGGCTACGTCGAGCTGACCGAGCAGCAGCCGCGGCCCGCGGTCGCGCCGGTGCCGGTGCCCGAGCCCGACGTGGGCCCGGGAGGCGGGCTCAACCTGGCCTACGGGGTGCAGTGGTGGCTGTTCATCGGGATCGCCATCGGCGGGTGGATCATGCTCATCCGGCGCGAAGTCGCCGAGCGGAAGGCCGCGGGCGAATCGCGGGGCGCGCCCGCGGACGAGGAGGCCGGGGCCACCGCCAATTAAGGTGTTGAGGGTGATCCGCCACATTGAGTTCACGAACCTCTGCAACTTTCGCGACGTAGGTGGATATGCCGCCAGAGACGGATGCACGGTCCGGTGGCAACGCCTCTACCGGGCCGACTCCCTCGGCTGGCTGGCCGGTGACGACCTGCCGGCCTTCCGCGCGCTCGGAGTGCGCACCGTCATCGACCTGCGGCATCCGTACGAGGTCGAGCGGGCCGGACGGGTCCCGGAGGCCGAGGGGCAGCTCTACCACAACCTGCCGATCGAGGGGCGCAGGTGGGACGTCGCCGCCATCGTCGAGGCCGCCGGCATCGCGAGATACCTCGCCGACCGCTACCTGGAGGTGACCGAGGACGGCATCGACAACCTCAGGACCGCCCTGGAGACGATCTCGGAGGCGGGCAACGCCCCGGTGGTCATCCACTGCGCGGCAGGCAAGGACCGCACCGGGCTGCTCACGGCGCTGATCCTGTCCCTGGTGGGCGTGGGCGAGGACGACATCGTCGCCGACTACGCGCTCACCGGCCTGGCCCACGACCGTTTCGTCGCCGACTGGCGCAGACGGCATCCCGGCATGCAACTGTGGCCAGGGTTCGGCCTGGCGCCCGCCGAGGCCATGCGGTTCTTCCTCGCCGACCTCGCGCTGAGGCACGGCTCGGTGGAGGAATACGTCACCGACGTCCTGCGCGTCTCCCCCGATGTCATCGCCGAACTCCGCGATCACCTGCTGACCGGACCGGACTCGAAGGAGCGGTCGTAGGCGTCCGGCGGCCCGGGACCGCCGCCCATCCCCTCCCCGCGGTCCCCGGTCGGAAGATCTCGGATACCCAACGGATACGTCGCAGCTTGTTCGACGTTATCCCGCCGTCGTACGGTTACACGCGTGACTACGCCGCTGCTTCCTGACCCTGACCCGAGGCGGCGCGACTACGTGATCATCTCCGCCGACGATCACCTGATCGAGCCTCCCGACATCTTCGAAGGCCGGCTGCCGGAGAAATACGCGGAGGTCGCGCCCAAGGTCGTGGAGACGGAGGCCGGTCACCAGGTCTGGCGCTACGGCGGGGCCACCTATCCGTGCGCCGGCATCGACGTGGGCGCCGGGATGCCGCGCGAGCAGTGGACGCTCGACCCGGTCAGGTTCGAGCACATGCGCCCCGGCTGCCACGACATCGAGGCCCGGATCCGCGACATGGACGTGGCCGGCATCTGGGCCGCGCTCTGCTTCCCCGGCATGCTGGCCGGGCAGTCGGGCATGCCGTTCGCCAGGACCCGCGACCAGGAGCTGGGCCTGGCCCTGGTCAAGGCGTGGAACGACTGGCACATCGACGTCTGGGCGGGCACCTACCCCGAGCGCGTCATCGGCCTGCAGCTCCCGTGGTTGCCCGATCCCGACGTCGCCGCCAAGGAGATCCGGGCCAACGCGGCCCGGGGCTTCAAGGCCGTCGTGTTCCCGGAGTTCCCGACCAGGCTCCGGCTGCCGTCGATCCACACGGGCCACTGGGACCCGTTCTTCGCCGCCTGCGAGGAGACCGGCACCGTCGTCGCGCTGCACGCCGGGGACTCCTCGTGGTCGCCCGTGCCCTCGCCCGACACGCCCATCGAGGCGATCACCACGCTCATGCCGACCAGCGCCATGTTCGCCTGTGCCGACTGGCTCTGGTCGGGGCTGCCGCTGCGCTTCCCGGCGCTGCGCATCCTCATCGTCGAGGGCGGCGTGGGCTGGCTGCCGATGCTGGCCGAGCGTGCCGACTACGCGCTCGACCACCCGGTGGCGGGTGAGGCGTCGTGGGACGGCGGGCTCAAGCCCAGCGAGGTGCTGCGCCGCAACTTCTTCTTCGGCACGCTCGACGACCACGCCCTGTCGGGGGTGCGGCTCGCGGTCGGGCTCGACCACGTGCTGCAGGAGAGCGGCTATCCGCACTCCGACTCGACCTGGCCGGACACCCAGCAGTCCGTGGCGCGCAACCTCGGCACGCTCCCGCCCGCCGACATCGCCAGGGTCGCCTACGGCAACGCGGCTCGGCTGTTCGGCCACCCGCTGCCCTCACGGGCCTGGCTGCGGATGGAGGAGCTCTGACCTTCCTCCGGCCGTGGCCGGAGGAAGGTTCAGGCCCCTTCGAGGTTGCCCTGGATGATGCTGCGCTCGTGCTCGACGTAGCGCCCGCTCTCGCCGAGCAGCGTGCCCAGCAGCCACAGGAACACGCCGAAGTCGTCGGCGACGCCGATCACCATCAGGAAGTCGGGCAGGACGTCGATCGGTGACAGGATGTAGACCACTCCGATGCCGAGCAGGGCGAGCTTGCCCTTGCCCAGGCCTGAATACTGGCCGCGCATGACCGCACCCACCATGCGCGGGACAGCTCTGACTCTCGCCATCAGGCCCGGCGATCCCGGCTTGGTCACCTCGCGATAGGTGCGCCACGCCGCCGCTGCCCGTGCTGCCTTAGCCATCATGAGATCCCCTTTACCCGCGGCTCTCACGACATAACGCGTCGGCGCGGCCACGAGTTCCTACCGATCGGGCCATCGCCGGGTGCTGGAAGGGCCCGGCCCGCCGGCCTCCGCTCCGGCTTCTGCCGCTCGCCGGTGCTCGGAGCCCTGGGTGCCTAGGCTCGGGGGGCCAGGGCCCGTACGGCCTGATCGATCGGGACCTCGCCGCCCGGGATGGGGGCGAGCACGGGCGTGTCCAGCCCGTTGTCCACGTACTGCTGGATCCGGGCCCGGCAGGTGGCCGCGTCGCCGTGCACGATCAGGGCGTCCACCACCTCGTCGGGGATCGCCTTGAGGGCCGCCGGGCGGTCGCCGGCCGCCCACGCCTCGTGCATCGGCCGCAGCACCTCACCGCGTCCCAGCCAGTCGTGGAAGGCGGCGTACACCGGCACGGTCAGGTAACTGGCCAGCATCCACCTGCCCAGTTCGCGCACTCTGTCGGTGTCCTCGCTCACGCAGACGAACAGGCGGGCGATCAGCTCGGTGTCCGGGCCGATCTCGGCGCGCACCTGGCGGACGTCCTCGGGCGAGAGCCAGTTGGTGATGGCCCCGTCGGCCTCCGCGGCGGCCAGGCGCAACATCCGGGGGCGCAGCGCGGCCAGCACGATCCGCGGCGGGATCTCGGGGGCCCGCTCCAGCTTGAACCCCTTGATCTCGAACGTCTCGTACGCCTCCGAGACCTTCTCCCCGGCCAGCGCCCTCCGCAGGAAGCGCAGGGTGTCGCGGGTGCGCGCGTACGGTTTGTCGAACGTACCGGCGTTCCACCGCTCGACGATCGCCGGAGAGGAGGCACCGATCCCCAGGACGAACCGCTCGGGCGCGAGGTCGGCCAGCGTGGCCGCGGACATGGCCAGCAGCCCAGGGCCGCGCGTCGAGACCGGCACGATCGCGCTGCCCAGCCTGATCCCCGGCGCCCACTGCGCGGCCATGGCCAGCGGGGTGAACCCGTCGGCCCCGTTGACCTCGGCGGACCAGGCGTCGGTGTAACCCAGTCCGGGCAGCTCCGCGATCAGCTCCCGCGACCTGGACAACGAGCGGTCGTAGAAGGGGATGGTCATGCCCCAGTTCTGCGTCATTCACGGCCTCCAGCTCTTCGGCGCAAGCCCCGCTACCGTACCAACCGCTCGGTATGTCCCCTAGGCGCGCAACTCGTGAACGGCGGCGATGAAGTCCTTCGTGATCCCCCGCAGCCCCGGCAGGTGCGACAACCCGACCAGCCGGTCCACCAGCGGCACCGTGACCTCGATCAACCGGTACGTACGGGCACAGCCAGGCGAGGTGTCGTGCACCCAGAACAGCACCATGCCCATGGACAGCAGCCAGAGCAGCTCGGGCAGCTCCTCCCGCAGCTCCGAGTTCATGCGGTCGCGCGCACCCTCGACGACCTGGCGGTAGATGGCTATGGACGCCTCACGGGCGGGCGAGGACTGGGCGCTGAAGGGGCTCAGCGGATTGGTCGGCTCGGCCGCGTGCTTGAAGAACTTGACGGCGAACTCGTGGTAAGGCTCGGAAACGCGTACCCACTCGCGCAGCACCCCGTCCAGCCGGGCCGCGAACGACGACTCGGTGGCCAGCAGGTCTCTGCAGGCCGCCTCGTGCTCGGCCTGCGCACGGTCGTAGTACGCCTGTATTAGGGCCTCCTTGCTCTCGAAGTAGTAGTAGGCGTTGCCCACTGACACCCCGGCCTCAGCGGCGATGGCACGCATGGTCGTCGCGTCGAAGCCGCGCTCCCTGAACAGTCGCAGTGCCGTCTCGACGATGACCTCTCGGGTGCTCTCCGATCCGCGGTTTCGGGCTTCGGACACGTTCGTCACTTTACGTCGTGGACGCACGTTAGGTCATGGAGCCGCACGGTGATCACCGCCACAAGGCAAAGTTGAGCCTGCGGCATGATTTCTCTCCTGTGAAAGGTGGGATTGTCGATTCAGGCGGAAGGGCTATTTCCGCGAAAAGGCATCGACATGTGGATACGTGGAAGAGCGCGCCTCGTCGTAGTCGTGCTTCTCGGCATAGACATCACCATAATCGCGCTGGCCACGGCGGCAGCGGCCGACACCTACCCCGAAGAGGAGTCGGCACCGAGCGTTCTGCACCTGGACAGGTTCCCCGGCTGGCAGTACGCGCCGGCTCCCATGAAGGAGGGGGCCGAGGTCATGTACGAGACGTACGGCGTGAGGCCGCAGTCGGCCCCGTTCTGGGCCCTCGAACACGCCATGGACAACATGGAGGACATCGGGCTGCGCCCCGCCCGGGCGTGGTCCCCCAAACACCGCTATGACGACGCGGCCTTCGAACGACATCCGTCCGTGACCTTCCGTCACCATCCGCACAGGCGGGCGAGAGCCGCCAGATCCACTACAAGCCCCGTTCACGCCAGGGCGGCGGTCATGCCCAAGTTGAGGCTGCCCATGGCTCAGCGGCGCGCACAGGTCGATCTGGCCCGTGTCACGCCCCGGCTGGCGGCCGTGCACATGTCCCACGCCACCGCGGCCGGCTGGCTGCGGAGCGCGGGCCTGCGTACGACGTCGACCGGCAACTGCGTGAGCCGGCACATGCACCACTGCACCTCGCTCGACTCGGTGCGCACGGGCACGATCACCCGGGTCATCCAGCTGAAGCGGGCCAGCGGCTGTCCGATCATGGTCACCGGTGGCACCGAGGCGGGGCACGCGCCCGGCCAGTTCAGCCACGGCAACGGCTACAAGCTCGACATCGGCCACAACGCCTGCATCGACCGGCACATCAGGAAAAATCACGACAGGATCGGGACCCGCGGCGACGGCTCCCCGCTCTACCGCTCCGCCTCAGGCACCACGTTCGCCGACGAGAGCGACCACTGGGACATCCTCTTCCGGTGACAGAGCCCGCCGCCACGGCCCCCCACGGGCCCTGACGCGGCCCATGACACCGTTCGACGCCCCGCAAGCGCCCCGAACGAAGATGTGACGCCGCACGAACCTACGTACGGCGCCACACCAGCGACCGCTGCCTCCCGGACCGGCCTCAGAGCTATGGACCGCTCTCGGCGACCGCTGCCTCCCGGACCGGCCTCAGAACTCGGCGGCGACCAGTTCGGCGATCTCCGCCGCGTTGAGCGCCGCGCCCTTGCGCAGGTTGTCACCGCACACGAACAGGTCGAGCGTGTTGGGGAAGTCGATCGCCTGCCGCACGCGGCCCACGTAGGTCGGGTCGGTGCCCACCACGTCCAGCGGTGTCGGGAACACCCCATCGGCCGGGTCGTCCATGAGGACCACCGTCGGCGCCGCCTCCAGGATCCGGTGCGCGTCGGCGACCGTGATCTCGCGCTCGAACCGCGCGTGCACGGCCAGCGAGTGCGTCGTGATCACCGGCACGCGCACGCAGGTCGCGGAGACCTTCAGGTCCGGGATGCCGAGGATCTTGCGGGACTCGTTGCGGAGCTTGAGCTCCTCGGAGGCCCAGCCGCCGTCCTTGAGCGAGCCCGCCCACGGCACCACGTTGAACGCGATGGGCGCGGGGAACGGCGACTCCTCCGGCAGCTTGTTGGTCAGCACCTTGCGCACGTCACCGGCCGTCTGCGCGATCGTACGGTCGCCCGCCAGCGCCTCGATCTCGTCGTAGAGCCGCGCCGAGCCCGCCACGCCGGCACCCGAGACCGCCTGGTAGGAGGCGACGACCAGCTCCGTCAGCGTGAACTCGGCGTGCAGCGCGCCCATGGCCGCCATCATCGACAGCGTCGTGCAGTTGGGGGTCGAGATGATGCCCCGCGGCCGGTCGCGGGCGTCGAGCGGGTTGACCTCGGGCACGACCAGGGGCACGTCGGGCTCCATCCGGAACGTGCCGGACTTGTCGATCACGATCGCGCCGCGCTCGGCCGCGATCGGCACCCAGACGGCCGACACCTCGTCGGGCACGTCGAAGATGGCCACGTCGATGCCGTCGAACACCTCGGGCGCGAGGGCCTGCACCACGACGTCCTGGCCGCGCACCTGGAGAACCTTGCCCGCCGAGCGGGCGGAGGCGACGAGACGGATCTCGCCCCAGATGTCCTCGCGGGTCGAGACGATGTCACGCATGACGGTGCCCACGGCGCCGGTGGCGCCGATCAGGGCGAGATTGGGCCTGCTCATCGTCCTGAACCTCCATAGACCACGGCTTCGACCTGGTCGGCGTCGAGATCGAAGGCGCGGTGCGCGGCCGCCACGGCCGCGTCGACGCCGTCCTGCCCGACGACCACTGAGATGCGGATCTCCGAGGTGGAGATCATCTCGATGTTGACCCCCGCGTCGGCGAGGGCCGCGAAGAACGTCGCCGTGACGCCGGGGTGCGAGCGCATGCCCGCGCCGATCAGCGACACCTTCCCGATCTGGTCGTCGAAGAGCAGCGACTCGTAGGCGATGTCACCCTGGATCTTCTTCAACGCCGTCAGCGCGGTCGGGCTGTCGGCCGTGGGCAGCGTGAAGGAGATGTCGGTGCGGCCGGTGGCCGCTGCCGAGACGTTCTGCACGATCATGTCGATGTTGATCTCGGCGTCGGCCAGTGTTTTGAAGATCGAGGCAGCCTCGCCGACCTTGTCGGGCACCCCGACAACAGTGATCTTGGCCTCGCTCCGGTCGTGCGCGACGCCGGAGATGATCGGCTGCTCCATCTCGGTTCCTTCGCTGTAAGGGTCGGAGACGACCCACGTGCCTTCCTTGGTGCTGAACGAACTGCGTACGTGAATCGGCAGGTCGAACCGGCGCGCGTATTCGACGCACCGCAGATGCAGGATCTTCGCGCCGCAGGCCGCCATCTCCATCATCTCGTCATAGGAGATCCTGGGGATCTTGCGGGCCGCGGTCACGATGCGCGGGTCGGCGGTGAAGATGCCGTCCACGTCGGTGTAGATCTCGCACACGTCGGCCTCCAGGGCCGCCGCGAGCGCCACCGCCGTCGTGTCGGAGCCACCCCTGCCCAGCGTGGTGATGTCCTTGGTGTCCTGCGAGACACCCTGGAAACCGGCCACGATCGCGATGTGACCCTGGTCGATCGCCTCGCGGATGCGGCTGGGCGTCACGTCGATGATGCGGGCCTTGCCGTGCGTCGAGTCGGTGATCACGCCTGCCTGCGAACCGGTGAACGAGCGGGCCTCGTGGCCGAGGTTGGCGATGGCCATCGCCAGCAGGGCCATCGAGATGCGCTCGCCCGAGGTCAGCAGCATGTCGAGCTCGCGGCCCGGAGGCAGCGGTGACACCTGCTCGGCCAGGTCGAGCAGCTCGTCCGTCGTGTCGCCCATGGCGGAGACGATCACGACCACGTCGTTGCCGGCTTTTTTCGTCGCGACGATCCGCTGCGCGACCCGCTTGATGCAGGACGCGTCGGCGACGGACGAACCACCGTACTTTTGCACAACGAGCGCCACGAGAGTCTCCCGGTCTGGACTGTGAGGTGTCAGTCTATCGGGGGCCTTTCATGGGCCTGATGGTTCGTACCAGCATGTGGACCGGTCAGACGGTGGTGGCCTCCTCGGCCACGTCAAGCCGCGAGTGGGCGACCAGGGCCTGCAGCGCACGCATCGCGGCGCCGGCGTGGTTGCCCCAGGTGTTGAAGTAGGAGTATTGCCACCACCACAGCGCCTCGTGCGGGCGGCCCGCGTGGAAGTGGCGCAGCCCGTGGATGAGGTCGGCGGCGACCGCGGTCAGGTCGTCCGACAGCCGGTAGGGCGTGACGCCGGTGTCCTTGTACGGGTCGAACACCTCGGCGTAGTCGTCGACCGCCTCCAGCCGCTCGGCCAGGGCGGTGCGCACGCCGTCGATGTCCGGGTCCTCACTCATGGGCGGCTCGTAGTTGCCCGCCAGGATCACGTCCTGGTTCGCGCCGAGCTTGGCACCCGCCAGGCTCACCTGGGCGACCTCCACCAGCAGGAGCGACCAGATGGCGTCGCCGCCCTCGCCGCCCGCGACCCTGGTCAGGCCGTCCACGTAGTCTTGCGCGTGCACGGAGATCTCTTCCGCCAGCGCGCTCCACTGGTCAGACATCCAGCAGCCTCCGTCCTTCGAACGCGCGGCCCAAGGTCACCTCGTCGGCGTATTCGAGGTCACCGCCCACAGGCAGACCGCTGGCCAGTCGTGTCACTTTCACACCCATCGGCTTGACCAGACGGGCAAGGTAGGTTGCCGTCGCCTCACCCTCAAGGTTGGGGTCGGTGGCGAGGATGAGCTCGGTGACCCGGCCGTCGGCCAGGCGGGTCATGAGCTCGCGAATGCGCAGGTCGTCGGGTCCGATGCCGTCGATCGGGCTGATCGCGCCACCGAGCACGTGGTAGGTGCCGCGGAACTCGCGCGTCTTCTCGATCGCCACGACGTCCTTCGACTCCTCCACGACGCAGATCACATGCGTGTCGCGACGCGGGTCGCGGCAGATGCGGCACTCCTCCTCGGCGGCCACGTTTCCGCACACCCGGCAGAAGCGGACCTTCTCCTTGACCTCCAGCAGCGCGTGGGCCAGCCGTTTGACGTCGGCTGGATCGGCCGCCAGCAGATGGAACGCGATCCGCTGCGCGCTCTTGGGACCGACGCCGGGCAGCAGGCCCAGCTCGTCGATCAAGTTCTGGACGACCCCTTCGTACATGCCTAGAACCCTGGCAGCTGTCCGAGGCCGCCGCCGCCCAGGCCCTGGGCCAGCGGACCGAGCTTCTCCTGCTGCAGGTCGGCCGCCGCGCGCACGGCGTCGCGGACGGCCGCGATCACCAGGTCGGCGATCGTCTCCGCGGTGTCCTGCGCGTCTCCCGCGTCGATCACGCTCGGGTCGATCTTGAGCTCGAGCAACTCGCCCGAGCCGTTGACGATGGCCGTGACCAGGCCCCCGCCCGCCGAGCCCTCGATCTGCGCGTCGTTCAGCTCCTGCTGGGCGCTCACAAGCTGCTGCTGCATGAGCTGTGCCTGCTCCAGCAGCTGCTGCAGGTTGACATCCCCTGGGTTCACCGTCGTGCGCTCCTCGTGGCTCCGCGTTCTTGACTGCCACGAGCCTACGGTGTTTGGGCGGCGTCATGTACTGGCGCGTCCCCATGTTTCGCCCTTGGGCCCCTGTTCTGAGCGTGTGCGGCATTGTCGTCCGTCGTCGCGGCCGGGGCTCCATCGCCGTCCCCGCCGGTCGTCTTCGCTGTTGCCCGGCCTGTTCTTGAGCCGTCGTTCAGTCCGGTCCCCGGCATTCGGGACGGCTCGGCTGTCGTTCCGGCCGGATCGGGCATCCGTTCAGGTCAGCCCCATCAGCCCGTTCAGGTCGACCCCGTCAGTCCAACCAACCCAGCCCCGCCAGTCCGCTCCGCGTCGTGCAGTGTCAGGCTCATCCGATTCGCGTGCGGCGGAAGGATCTGTTTGGGCCGGCTCCGGGAAGATCTCCGATCCCGCCAGGCCGTCGTTTCTGGCCGGATCTCGGCCCCCCTCCAGCGTCCGAGACCCGGCCAATCACGTCGGACGGAGCGGCCGCACCACGCCGACGTGTTGAGCAGCACGCTAGCCATGCGAACGTTGCACACAGGTTGCGTTCATTCAATCACCGTATGCAATCCCCCCGAATCGGTTGCGCGGATCGCCGACACGACGGATGCTCTGAAATAACTACTTGGAGTGACGATGAGTTACCCCCATCTCGACGCGTACTCCCGCCTGCTGCGCGGCGCGCACGAAGCCGCCGTTGTCGGTGGGAACTGGCCAGAGCAGCCCCGTCGTCTGATCACGGCCTCCTGGCGGCGTTCTCTGGAGGCAGGGATCGATCCGGAGATCAAAAGCGCGCCGTTGGTCTATGACCGGTCCCACCTCAAGGACGCGCGCGCCGCTCATCCGCTGCGGCCTCTGCTCCCGCTGCTCAGCCAGACCCTGTCCAGTGTGGCCAAGGAGACCGGTAACGTCATGATCGTCACGGATTGCGACGGACGCGTGTTGTGGCGGGAGGGCTGCCACGCGAGCATGAGCCGCGCCGACCAGATCGGCCTGGCCGACGGGCACAACTGGTCCGAGCACAGCGTCGGCACCAACGGCATCGGCACCGCGCTGGCCGCGAACCGTCCGGTCCACGTCTACTCGGAAGAGCACCTCATGCGCGTGCTGCACGTCTGGTCCTGCAGCGCCGCCCCGATCACCGACCCGGACTCGGGCCGCATCATCGGCTGCGTCGACGTCAGCGGCAGGGCCCGTACCCTGCACCCGGCCACCGTCGCGCTGGTCGCCGCCGCCGCCAAGCTCGCGGAGACCCAGCTCGCGCTGCGGATGCACGAGCGTGACGAACGCCTGCGCCGCCGCTACGACTCCCTGCGGAGCGGGCCGGGCGTGCTGCTGTCGGCCACCGGCCGGGTCATCTCCGGCGACCCGGCGGGCGACCTGGGCAACCGCGTCCACCTCGGCGAGCAGCCGCAGCGCGTCCCCGGCCGGCGCATGATCCTCAGAGACGGCACCGTGGCCCGCCTCGAACCCTTCTCGGACGGCTTCCTCCTGCACCACGTCTCCTCCACCGCGACCCCGATCCTGACCCTGTCGTTCCTCGGCCTCGGCCCGCCCTCGGCCACCTTCGACGGCCACGACCGGTCGCTCTCCCTCCGGCACGCCGAGATCCTCGCGCTCCTGGCCCTGCACCCGTACGGGCTGACGGCCGAGCAGCTCTCATGCCATCTGTACGGGGACGACGGCAACCCGGTGACGATCAGGGCCGAGATCCATCGGCTGCGTAGCCAGCTCGGAGACGCCATCGCGGCGAAGCCGTACCGGCTGGTCTGCTCGGTCGAGGCCGACTTCCTGGACCTGCGCCGCCATCTCGCGGCGGGCGACCCACGGTCACTGGCCCGCGCGTACACCGGGCCGCTGCTGGTGCGCTCGGAGTCCCCGGAGATCCGGCGGGAACGCGACGAGCTGGAGGCCCAGGTCCGGGCCTGCCTGCTGCGGCACGGAGCGCCGGAGGATCTGTGGGCGTACGCACAGACCCTCAACGGCCGCGACGACTACGAGGTCCTGGAACGCCTCGCCGCCCTCGCCCCCGCCGACCCCCGCTCCGCCGCCGCCCGCTCCCGCCTCACCTGAACCCGTCTCCTCCATTCCAAGCATCCTTTACGGCAGAGCACGGGAGAGCACTCCCCACCGTCGTCCCTACGGACCTTCACTTCAACGCCCCTCGGCCGTCCCGGCGCAGACCGCAACGTCGCAACCTTGACCCTCTGGTCGGTCCCGTCCGCCCCCCACGACCAACGACGGAATCCAGCACCTTGGGAGGCGTCCGCGCACACACGACCCTCGCCTAGCAGCGGCGCGCGATTCCCGGAGCGGCGCGCGATCCCAGAAGCAGTGCGCGATTCCCGGAGCAGTGCGCGGTCCTAGGAGCTGTGCGCGATCCCAGGAGGCGCGCAGTCCCAGGAGCGGCGCGCGATCCCAGAAGCAGTGCCTGATCCCCGATCCCAGGAGCTGTGCGCCCACGAGTTGTGGGCCCGGGAGCCACTGTGCCCTCATGCCGTAGTCGAGAGCGCTGACCCCCGGGACGCTGGACCGGGCGGCGGCCGCCGGTTCGGTTCGGTTACGTGTGGTCGATTTCGCCTATCACCTTGGCGCCGAGTTCCCGCTCCAGCAGGGCCATTCCGGAGACCGCGTCCACGTCGGCGTCCTCGTCGTTCAAGGGGTCGACGTCGTCCGATTCCAGGCCCTTGTCGCGACCGGGGATCTTCTCCGGCCAGGCCGGGGCACCACGACGAGCGGCCGGGACGCGCGGGCCCGCCTGAGCCGCCGCTGGGGCGCCGCCGCTCGTGTGCTGGACGGCGCTCACCGTGTGCGTGAAATCAGGGGCGGGCGGGGAGCCAGGGGCGAGGTCGTCGGGGGCGTCGGGCCAGGACTCGTCGGTGGTCTGGTGTCCCGGAGGTTGGCCGGGGTCCTGCGCACCCTGGCCGTCATCCTGCGAGGTGGCCTGCGAAGATGTGCCCTGCGAGGACGTACCGTGTGACGACGTGCGTCCGTGCGGGGCCGGCACGGACGACTGGGCGCCTGCCGTCCCCTGCGGGCCGGTGGATCCCTGAGAGCCGGGCGAACCTTGGCCGTGGCCCTGGTTGTGACCGGCGGGCCCAGTCGTCCCCTGGCCTCCCTGTGGGCGCGCGGGACCCCGGGAGGGTGGCGGACCCGGGGCCGGGGCGCCGCCGACGACGGCTTCGACCCGCCACGTACCGCCGAGCACGTCGCCGAGCGCGGCGGCCACCACGGCGTCCTTGCCGCCGCCGGTGAAGTTCTTCATCGCGCCGACCTGGCTGAACCCGAGCGTGACCAGATTGCTTTCCACGCCCACCACCTGGGCGTTGGTGCTCACGTTGGCCCACACCACGATGCTGCGCTGCTTGAGCGCGGCCAGCACGGCGGGCCACTGCGCCTGCATGGCCCCCGCCCCGCCCGCAACCGGGCCTCCCTGCCCGGCGCTCGTGGCGGGCTCGGAAGAACCCTGGGGAGCGGACTGCGTACCGCCTGCCGACGGGGACTGCGCACCAGTGGCGGCGGCGGACGAGCCGGGCCGGGCCGTTTCGGGCCAGTCGTCGGCGGGCGCCGCCGCACCGGTGGACCCCGATGCAGATACGGCCCCACCGGCCGCTTCCACCGGAGCACCAGCCTGAGCCGAACCCGCGGACGCCGGCTGTCCGCGTGACATGCCTGGCCTGGGTATCGCGACCGGGCTTGAAGCGGCAGGACTCGGAGCGGCCGCAGCGGGGGCGACAGGCGCGGCGGAGGTGGACGCGGCACCGGTGGCGCGGGCGGCCATCTGGGCGACGGCGCCACCGCGTTCGAGACGTTCGAGGCGAGCCAGCAGGGCGTCCTCACCCTGCGAGGCGCCAGGAAGCAGCACGCGGGCGCACATCAGCTCCAGCAGCAACCGCGGCGAGGTGGCGCCGCGCATCTCCGTGAGACCGGCGTTGAAGACCTCGGCCGCACGGGTGAGCTCCGCCGGCCCCATCGAGGCCGCCTGCTGGACGAGGCGCTCCAGCTCGTCGGCCGGGCGGTCGAGCAGCCCGCTGGAGGCCGCCTCGGGAACGTTCGCCAGGATCACCAGGTCACGGAAGCGTTCGAGCAGGTCTGAGGCGAACCGGCGGGGGTCGTGGCCGCCTTCGATGACCCGGTTGACCGTGTGGAAGACCTGGGCGCCGTCCCTGGCCGCGAACGCGTTGACGACCTCGTCCAGCAGGTCGCCGTCGGTGTAGCCGAGCAGGGAGACGGCCTTGGCGTAGGTGATGCCGTCTTCCTCCGCCCCGGCGAGCAGCTGGTCGAGGATGGAGAGGGAGTCACGGGCGGAGCCGGCCCCGGCGCGTACGACGAGGGGGAGGGCGTTCGGCTCGAAGGGCACGTTCTCCGAAGTGAGGATCTCCTCCAGGAGCGCCCTGAGCGTGGCGGGCGGCATCAGCCTGAACGGGTAGTGGTGCGTACGCGACTTGATCGTGCCGATGACCTTTTCCGGCTCGGTCGTCGCGAAGATGAACTTCAGGTGCGGCGGGGGCTCCTCGACGAGCTTGAGCAGCGCGTTGAACCCCTCGCGGGTCACCATGTGCGCCTCGTCGATGATGTAGATCTTGTAGCGCGCGGAGACGGGCGCGAAGAAGGCACGTTCGCGCAGGTCACGGGCATCGTCCACACCGCCGTGCGAGGCGGCGTCGATCTCGATCACATCGAGGTGACCCGGACCGGTCGGGGCCAGCGCGACACACGACTCGCAGACACCACAGGGATCGGGCGTCGGTCCCTGCTCGCAGTTGAGGGAGCGCGCCAGGATGCGGGCACTGGAGGTCTTTCCACAACCTCGGGGGCCACTGAACAAGTAAGCGTGGTTGATCCGGCCCGTGCGCAACGCCTGCCGCAACGGGTCAGTGACGTGTTCCTGTCCCTTGACCTCGGCGAAGGTCCCGGGCCGGTACTTGCGGTAAAGCGCAAGGCTCATGCGACCATCCCGCCTGCGAGGGGGCTCCCAACGAAGAGACCCCCCGCACACCCGCCAGAGCCCGCTTATCCTTGCTGCCTTCCGGCCCTGGGGAGGTTCACAGGATGACGCCGCGCGAGGGGTCCCTGAACAGTCTAGCCGGACGCGGCAGTGCTCGCTCCACCCCCGAAAGCCCGGCGAAAACGTGGTCTGCACACTCCTGAAAGTCCGGTAAGCTCGTCGGCGGAGGATTCGCCTAGTGGCCGAGGGCGCACGCTTGGAAAGCGTGTAAAGGGCAACCTTTCGGGGGTTCAAATCCCCCATCCTCCGCGCCTGGTTGAGGCAGTAAACGCGAAGGGGCCGACCCCATCCAAGTCGGCCCCTTTCGCTATGCCCAGCCTAAGTTGCCTCCATCGCGTTCCCTCGGGCAGCTGAGCTTGGTGTGGTGATCAGGCCGCGCGAGCATCCTCGAAGTCGGCCGGGCTGCGGTAGCCCAGACTGCTGTGCAAGTCGTCCCATCAGCCCGGTGACTTCCGCATTCGCTCACGTCGAGCAGAAACCAAGGCGTTTCGGCGGTGGTGCACACAATGGCGATGGCTTAACAAGCGGCTTGCTTCAGGCAGATCCGGACGACGGTGTTCTCGATCTGATCGTGCGGCTCGCCTGACCGGCTCGGAGCTTCCGTTCGGTGAACCGGTGGTGGGCGGACGACGTCCTTAGCGGTGTGAAGCCCATCCATTGGATCAGCGCAGTCGCGGCGGCGGTCCTGCTTCTCACGGCGGTCGTCCTGGTTCCGGGCACGGTCGAAGAGCCTGCGCCGCCGGTGCCGGCCTCGTGTCCGCAGCGATGGGAAAGCAACGAGATCGGCCGCTGGGTGCCGGCCCCCGCTGACCTCGACGGGGTTGAGGACTCACTCGTACCCGGTACGCCCACAAGCGCGTTGATCTGCGCCTATCCCGGGCAGAACTCGAATCCGGGCAGGGAGTCGCTCGCCGGATCACGTACCTTGACCGACCAGGCCAAGTCGATGGCCTACGACCTGGGCTACCTTCCGGTCACCACCGAGCGCATCGAAAAGGTGTGCACGTTGATCGGCGGGCAGGTGACGAACTACCTCATCCGGTTCGCCTACCCCGATGGCCAGGCGCTGTGGGTGGGCAGCGCCGAAGAGATCAACTCCTGCGTCACGACCACCAACGGCACGGTCGCCAGCGATTCCTACATCGGGCCCAGCATCACCGCTGCCTACCGCACCGGGACCTGGAAACTCCTCCAGCCGAAGGACCCGTGCGACCCGACGACCGGACGGCGGGGGCAGAACGAGCAGATGGTGCCCGATGGGGCGATCAAGGTGCTGGTCTGCCGGGAGGTATCGAGCGGCAACTCCACCCCCCGCCCGTCACACGGGCCGGAGCATGGGGAGCAACAGGCGCGTGAGCTGGCGGCGGAGCTGAACTCGCTGGACGCCGAACCGGGCGGGAACACGTGCAGAGAAGTCGGTGGTGGACAACGGGAGATGCTCTATCTGCACTTCGGTTATGAGGAGGGACCCTCGGCTTGGGTGCGGATCAATCCCGGTTGCCGACCCTCGGTGAACAACGGGGTGCTGGTGGGGGATCTGAACGATGCGCTTCTTGCCCAGATGGATCGGCTGGCGCCACCTGCCTGAGTCCTTGGCCAAGGCCTGCCCGACTCAGGCCGCCTGGCCTGCCCTGATCGGCCTGCGCCAGAGCCACGCTACGCGCCGACCCTGCTGACCCAGCTGATCGCCGAGTTCCCGTCCTGGCCCGGATGGGGAACGCCGGGCCGGGTGTCAGTTCGCCTCAGGCCGGTTGTTCTTGCCATCCAGCCACAGGGTGTCGGACTCGTCTCGATGTGAACCGGAGGTCCCGACATGCTTTGCGTCGATCTTCGGGCCCTTCTTGATCACATGCACCAACGCCATCGCGTGCCCGCGGCCAAGGCCGTAGTCCTGCTTCAGCCACTCGATGATCGTCCCCGCCTTCGTGGACGGCTCATCGAAGCCGCGCTCCTTCGCCAAGGCCATGAACTCTCGCGGCGTCAGCCCGGTCTTGTCCTCGATGTTGTCCAAATATGCCTGAAACGACATAGCTCTCTCCACTCCTCATCTGACATTTCGGGCATAGTGTCCCATTGGTGATGGTCCTGGCATCTATGCGAGGGCATCTCCCAAGAACCTGGCGGCATGGTCGAGCGCCTGGTCGGCCTCGTCCATCACGCCGGCCATGAGCGGGTACACATGCGGCGCGCCGGCGACGACGTCCAGGCTGACGTCGACCTCGTGTTCCGCGGCTCGGACCGCCAGCCGGAGCGAGTCATCGAGCAGGACCTCGGCTGAGCCGACCTGGATCAGCAGCGGGGGCAGACCGGTCAGGTCCGCCAGAAGCGGGCTGGCCAACTCGTCCTTCGGGTCGTGACCGGCGAGGTAGTGCTCGGCGTACTCCGCCATGTGCGCGCGGCTGAACAGCGGATCGACATCACCGCGGGAGTCGAGGCTCGCACCGGACAGCGTCAAATCCGTCCACGGCGAGAAAAGAGCCGCGGCGACCGGCAACGGCAGACCGTCCCGCCGCGCGGCCAGCATGGTGGCGAGGGCCAGCCCACCGCCGGCGGAGTCGCCCGCGATCACGATCCGGCGACCGCTCCCAAGCAGATCTCCGTACGCCGCCAGTGCGTCGTCGACCGCCGCCGGGAACGGGTTCTCCGGCGCGAGGCGGTAGTCCAGCGACACCGCCGCAAGCCCGGTACGGCGTGCGAGCGGCGCAGCCAGGCCGGCCCCCGTCCGGGCCGAGCCGACGACGTAACCGCCTCCGTGCAAATAGAGGATCACCGCGTCGCCATCGGCGCCCTCGACCTGAACATCCAGGGCCGGAACACCTCCCAGCGTGCGAGGTGCCAGCGTGATGTCGTCGCCGAGCGGGCCCCGTGCGAACAGCTCGTCGAACTCGGCGCGCTGCCGACTCGGCGGACGGCCGAGCTCACCTTTGATGATCATGGATCGTGCCGCGGAGCGTTGGTCGCGCGTCATCATCGTTCCCTACTGATAGGTTCCACGGAATGCACTTTATGGCAACTACATTCCAAGGAACCTAATTCTGGGGAAGGTTGTGACGGACCTCACATCGTTGTTCACGGACCTGGTACGGGTGGAAACGCGGCTCTACAACGCGCTCGACGCCCGGCTGAAGGCCGAGCACGACCTACCGCTGGGCCAGTTCGAGTTCCTGCGCTTCATCGCCCGGCGTGGCGTGGCCCGGGTCTACGATCTCGCGCACGAGGCGGCCATCACGATCGGCGCCACCAGCAAGGCCGTCGACCGGCTCGAAGCCGCCGGCCGCTGCCGCCGCACCGCGAACCCGGACGACCGAAGGTCCTCCCTGGTCATGCTCACCCCGGAGGGCGAACGCATCCTGGCCGAAGCCACCCCGACGGTCGAGGCCGAACTCCAGACCTGGATCGGCTCGGTGCTCCCGGCCGACGTCCTGGAGAACCTTGCGGTCAACCTCTCCATGCTCCGCCGGCGGGCCGAGACGGATCATCGGACGGATCGGATGGAGCCCTGATCGGATCGGTTACACGTCATCGGGGCCGAAGGGCGGGAAATAAGGCTGATCGAGGTGGGTGACGCGAAGGCCGTCGTTCCGTGCGGCGGTGATATCGACGTCAACATCTGCGTACAGGACGAGCTCGGCGAGGTCACGCAGTGGCGGCAACACCCCGAAGTCGCCTGCCACGACCGGCCCGTCAAGGGGCCCAGGTCCATGCCGTTGACATCCCAGAGCAACGCCTCGGTCACCGCCGGCAGCGACCTGACGGGGTCGAAATACCAGACCCATTCAAAGTCGGTCGTGAGGCGACGGCGTCGCAGGATTGCAGCTGGACGTGGAGGCGTGGGCGTGTCGGCGCCGCACAACACCCTCCGCCACACCGGTGAAAGGCCACTCCAGAAATCCTCCCAGGTGTGTCCTTCCATTTGCGCTTTCCATTCACCGTGGCCCCAAGCAACTGCTCGTCAGACGTGGCCGGCCGCCGGATCCTGGACGCCGGTTGTGCCTCAGGCCCCGTGTCCGCCGCGCTACGCGACCGCGGTGCCGTCGTCACCGGCATCGACTCCAGCGCGGGGATGCTGGAGTTGGCCAGGCGGCGGCTCGGTGACGACGCGGACCTGCGCGTGGTCGACCTGCGCGATCCGCTGCCGTTCGATGACGACTCGTTCGACGACGTCGTCGCGTCGCTGGTGCTGCACTATCTGGAGGCCTGGGGGCCGACGCTGGCCGGGTTGCGGCCCGTGCTCAGGCCCGGCGGCCAGCTGATCGCCTCGGTGAACCACCCGTTCGCGGTGCACGTGAGCCAGCCTCCTCCTCGACCCAGCTACTTCGCGAACACCAGCTGTACCGACGCATGGACGTTCAACGGACGATCCTTCACCGCCGCTGGCTTCCGCCTGGCCGACTCGGCCCTTACGACGGAGGATCCCATGATCGAGGTGATCCCGGATCAAGCGGCGGTCGGCTTGAGAGCCTGAACGATGGCGGAGTGGAGCCCGCCGCCAGCGTCGGCGGTGGGCGTGATGCGGACGTTGGTGAAACCGACGTCCTGCAGTAGCTGCCCATATTCGCGGGCGGTGAGGGTGCCGTTGGCGCAACCCACGCGTTGTTCGGCCGCAGCGCGCTGATCGTGGTCCAGGCCGTCGTCGGCGATGACGTCGCTGATGCCCAGGCGGCCGCCGGGTGTCAGGACACGGAAGGCTTCGGCCAGCACGGCGGGTTTGTCGGTGGAGAGGTTGATGACGCAGTTCGAGATGACCACGTCGACCGCGCCCGTGGGCAACGGAATGTCCTCGATGTGGCCGTGCAGGAACTCGACGTTGTCCGCTCCGGCCTGGACGGCGTTGGTACGGGCCAGGGCGAGCATGTCGGGGCTGGCGTCCAGGCCGTAGGCGCGGCCGGTGGGGCCGACACGGCGGGCGGACAGCAGCACGTCCAGGCCGCCGCCGGAGCCCAGGTCCAGCACAGTCTCGCCGGGGTGCAGGTCGGCGACGCTGAGCGGGTTGCCACAACCGAGGCTGGCGCGCAGGGCCGCCTCCGGCACCTCGGCTGTCTCGGCGTAGGCGGCGGCGCCGAAGCAGCCCTCGGTGAAAGCGCCGGCCTCGCAGTCCAGCGGCGTGCCGCCGGACACGGCCAGCTGAGCCAGCCCGGAGTAGCGCTGAACGGTGGCCTGGCGCCGGTCGGTGGGTTCACTCATCGGTAGCTCCTGACGCGGGCGTACAGGTGGGCGGTGTGGGGGCGGGGCGGCCCATGACGAGGTCGGCGGCGCTGGGGAAGCACTCCACGCACGCGGTGTTGATCCGGTAGAAGGCCGAGGTGCCGACGCGCTCGACCAGCACGAACCGCACCTCGGACAACGTCTTGAGGTGCGCTGAGACGGTGGACTGGCCCACGTCGACGGCCTCGACGATCTCGCCCACGCTCATCGGCGCGCCGCGACGGGCCAGCAGCGAGACGATCTGTACGCGGGTGGCGTCGGCCAGGGCCTTGAACCACGAGGCGTACGTGGCTGCGGTCGGCCGATCGAGCGGCCCTTTGTCATCATCCATCGTTAATCGACGATAGACGATAAAGGACCGTCCGGGGAAGCATGCCGTGATGGACTCGGCAGCCGAGGTCAGGTGACGACGGGGCTGCGACGCTCGATCAGGACGACGTCGCGCCAGCTGCCGTGAAGGCGGCCGATGCGTTCGCGGGTGCCGATCACCCGAAATCCGGCGCGGGCGTGCAGGGCCAGGCTGGCGGTGTTCTCGGGGAAGATCCCAGACTGGATGGTCCAGACGCCCGCCGCCTCGGTGGAGGCGATCAGTGCCCGCAGCAGCGCCAGGCCGACGCCACGGCGGCGGGCACCGGGGTGCACGTAGACCGAATGCTCGACCACCCCGGCATAGGCGCCGCGGGCCGAAACGGCCGAGGCGGCGATCCAGCCGAGCACTTGACCGGGCATGCCATCGAGGGCGCCGAGGGCCACGTGGCGGTGCTCGGGCAACTTGGCCGCGTCGAACTGAGCCCAGGTCGGGGCGGTGGTCTCGAAGGTGGCCTGGCCTTCGTCGATGCCGAGCTGGTAGACGGCCAGCACCTGATCGGCGTGGGCGGCGCGCATGGGCTCGATGACGAGCGCGCGGGCCGTCTCGTCCCTTGCGGTGACGTTCACCTGGTCCCCGTGTGAGCGGAGGTGAGGTCGGCGATCAACGCCCGTACGCGGGCCTCGATCGTGTCCCGGATCGGACGTACGGCTTCGATGCCCTGTCCGGCCGGGTCGTCCAGCACCCAGTCCTCATAACGTTTGCCGGGAAAGACCGGGCAGGCGTCACCACAGCCCATGGTGATCACGACCTCGCTGGCCTGGACCGCATCGACCGTGAGCACCTTGGGGATCTCGGCGGAGAGGTCGATGCCACGCTCTGCCATCGCCTCCACCACGGCCGGATTCACCTGATCGGCGGGCGCGGAACCGGCCGAACGCACGCGGACCCGATCACCGGCCAGCCGGCTCAGGAAGGCGGCGGCCATCTGGGAGCGGCCGGCGTTGTGCACGCACACGAACAACACCTGCGGCGGCTGGTCGGACACGGGTTCCTCCTATCGTGGCTGGTAGGCGGAGCCGGGAACGGGCTCCGCACCGGCTCGCGGGCTGCCGGGGTAGAGCATGACCAGCAACAGGCCGCCGAGCGCGGCCCCGGCCAGCTGGGCGACGATGAAGCCGGGCACGGAAGCCGGGGCGATCCCGGCGAAAGTGTCGGTGAAGGCCCGGCCCAGGGTGACGGCGGGGTTGGCGAAGCTGGTGCTGGACGTGAACCAGTAGGCGGCGCCGATGTAGCCGCCGACCGCGACCGGGGCCAGCGCGGCACGGCCCTGCCGGGCCAGGGCGAAGACGACCACGACGAGCCCGGCGGTGGCCACCACCTCGCCCAGCAGCAGGTGAGGTGCCGACCGGTCATGGGCCGAGAGCTGGACGGCCGGGAGCCCGAACATGGCGTTCGCCAGGACGGCCCCGGAGACGGCTCCGGCGGTCTGGGCGGGCACGTAGGCCGCCACCTCCCGGCCACGCACGGCGGGGGCGGCATCGCGTCGGGTGAGGACCCAGGCCGCCACGGAGACGACCGGGTTGAAGTGCGCGCCGGACACGGGGGCGAGGATCACGATGAGCACCGCCAGGCCCGCCGCCGTGGCCAGGCTGTTGGCCAGCAGTCGCACGCCGGCGTCCCGCGACAGATCGGCTGCCATGGTGCCGGAGCCGACCACCACGGCCACCAGGGCGGCGCTGCCGGCGAACTCGGCCAGCGCCCGGCGCGCGAGGCTCACCGAACGTCCGCTGACAGCGCTTCCGGCAGGGCCAGGACGCTGGTCAGGCGCTTGAGCGTGGCCGGCACGATCCAGTAGTAGATCCAGGTGCCGCGTCGCTCACTGTCGATCAGACCGGCCTCACGCAGAACCTTCAGGTGGTGAGAGATGGTGGGCGCGGTGACCGTGAAGGCGACGGTCAGCTCGCACACGCACACCCCGTCGCCCACCTTGCGGCCGCTCTCGTGTGCGCCGATCAGGGACAGCAGCCGCAATCGGATCGGGTCGCCCAGGGCCTTGAACACGCGTGCCGTGTCGGCGGCCTCGTCCTCGGCGATGGGTTCGGCGATCAGCGGCGTGCAGCACCCGGAGGAGAGCACCGGCAGCTCCTGCTTCGACATGTCTCTAATTTGACAGAAATCTAAGCAGAAGCGCAAACTCATGACTGCTTAGACATCCGTCGAAACACCGAGATGGGAGATCGTCATGTCACGCGTCCAGCTCGCTCTGCGCGTCGCCGACCTGGAGAGCTCGATCACCTTCTACTCCAAGCTGTTCGGCACCGAACCGGCCAAGCGCCGTCCCGGCTACGCCAACTTCGCCATCGCCGAGCCGCCCCTGAAGCTGGTGCTCATCGAGGGCGAGGACGGGGAGCCGACCCGCATGGACCATCTCGGCGTCGAGGTCGAGGACACCGCCCTGGTCAACGCCGCCACCCAGCGGCTCAAGGACGCCGGCCTGGCCACCTTCGAGGAGAACGACACCTCCTGCTGCTACGCCCTCCAGGACAAGGTCTGGGTGCACGGCCCCGGCGCCGAGCCGTGGGAGGTGTACGTGGTCAAGGCCGACGCCGACACCCTCGGCAAGTCCGACGGCCGGGCACAGGACTCCTGCGCCTGCCAGACGAACGACCCCGCGCCAGTCGGGGCGCACGCCGAGGCGGAGCCCGCCACGGTTTCGGGCCGCGGCTGCTGCTGACCCGGGCGTCGTCCGTCCAGCACGCGGCCGATGATCGGCTCGCGGGTTGCCTGCGTACACTGACGCGCATGGCATGCCGCATCAGTGAGCTGGTCATCGACTGCGCCGACCCCGACCGGCTCGCCGAATTCTGGAGCGAAGTGCTCGGCTACGTCGAGCTCGGCCGCGAGGACGACGGAAGCATCGAGATCGGGCCGCCAGACATCGGCTTCGGCGGCCCGCAGCCCACCCTCGTCCTCAGTCCCAGCGGCGACCGGCGGACCGGGAAGCTCCGGCTGCACATCGACGTCAACGCCACCGACCGCGACCAGGACGCCGAGCTGGAGCGGCTGCTCGCCCTCGGCGCCAGGCCCGCCGACGTCGGCCAGACCGGCACCGAGAGCTGGCATGTCCTAGTTGACCCGGAAGGCAATGAATTCTGCCTTCTGTCCACCCGGCTCCAACCTCTCTGACCAGGTCCTGAGGAGGTTGCCGGGCGGGTGGGCGGTGGTTCGGTCCCTTCGAGCAGTTGTGCACGCGATTTCAGGTTCACCCGCATTCCTCGCATTGAGCGGGTCTGTCGGTGCGGTAGGGCATGCTGCTGCCACTGGACGCCCCCCGACGATCGCTAAGGACACCCATGGCCCGCCAGGTTCGCTATCTCGACGATGAGCTCTACGTGCAGTACGGCGGGCTCTGTGTCCACGGCGGCACCGACTGCCCGGAGTTCCGTGACGACGAGTCGGAGGCCCTCCACTACACCGCCACCCTGCACCTGGAGGCCTGGGACGCCGAGCCGCCGGATCCGGGGTCCGGCTGGAGGCCGATCAAGCAGCTCGACTTCACGGCCACGACCGGAGTGGTCCAGATGGGGGTGACGGACCACGGCGGCCGGGACTTCCTGATCGGTCCTCCCCTCTTCGCGTACGGACTGACCGCGCACGTCGACGTCGTGGACTGCGGACGATGGTTGTTCCGGTTCTGGCCGATCCGCGATGTCTTCGACCCGCTCGTCCACATGAAGCCGCGGGAAACGATCGGATCGGCGCCACCGATGGAGCCCCGCCCGACGCCCGTCCCCGTCACGACGGCCGGGCAGTGGGCGGCCATGCGGCCGGACAAGTTCCGGCCCTCGGAAGGGAGCGTGCGGTGGGCGCCCACGCCGCAGGGATTCTTCGGCGCCGATCCGGTCGCCCGCATGTTCAACCTGCATCATGAGGATCCGGTCTCCCGCGCGCTGAACCCCGATCACGCGCCCACCTTCCTGATCCCGTCCCGCCCCCTCCACGAGGAGCTCGACCTCCGGGACAAGGAGAAAGGCGGCACCTACCGGATGTGGCGCTGGGAGAGGCGGACCGCCGACGGCAAGCCGGAGGACGGCAACCTGCTGACGGGCAGGATCGTGCACGTCCGTGACCCGCACGGCGGCCGTGTCCTCGCCTCGGGCATCGTGACGGTGCTGGGCATGGAGGACGAGCGTTACGACGTACGCGACGCCGAGCCCCACGAGGCCGCCCGGGTGCTCTGCTCCGAGGAGACCTGGCGGGACCCGGACTGAACGCAGGGGCTTCACCGCGGGGTCGGGAGGTCTTGAATCCCCGCTGGAAGGATCATTAGCCTCGATCCGGAACGCACAACCTCTGCTGTCTCGCTCGATACCCGCCCGAGGCACCGTCCGGTGCCCGCATTGGAGGTACGGTGACACAGGATTCCACCACCGCATTCGAGCACATTTCCGCTGGTTACCACCCGGATCCCGGCCTGTCGATGTCCTTGCGCGCCGAGGCGTACACGGATGCGAAGTGGTTCGACGTCGACCAGCGGGGGATCTTCGCCCGGACGTGGCAGTGGCTGTGCCATGTGGAGCTGCTGCGGGAGCCGGGAAGCTACGTGACGGGCACGGTGGCCGGCATGCCGATCGTCGCCGTCCGGGACGAGGCGGCGACGCTGCGGGCGTTCTACAACGTGTGCAAGCACCGGGCGCACGAACTGCTGTCCGGCTCGGGCGTCCGGCGCAGCATCGTGTGCCCCTACCACGCCTGGAACTTCGACCTGACCGGGCAGTTGAGGCGGGCCCGCAACACCGGCGGCATGCCGGGCTTCGACCCCTCCACGGTGTGCCTGGACCAGATCCAGGTCACCGAGTTCGGTGGCATGGTCTACGTCAACCTCGATCCGGCGGCGGCCTCCCTGTCTGAGCAGGCCGGGAGCCTGGAGGCGGAGATCGGGGCGCGGGCGCCGGACGTGGCCAAGCTGACCCTCGCCCGCCGGCTCACCTACGACATCGCCTCCAACTGGAAGAACGTCGTCGACAACTTCCTGGAGTGCTACCACTGCCACGTGGCCCACAAGGACTTCGTGTCCCTGGTCGACATGAGCACCTACAAAGTCACCACGTACGGGATCTACTCCAGCCACATGGCCCAGGCGGGCAAGGCGGAGAACACCGCGTACGACGTGTCGGGGGCGACGGTCACCGAGCACGCGGTCTGGTGGTTGTGGCCCAACACCTGCCTGCTGCGCTATCCCGGCCGCGGAAACTTCATGGTGCTGCAGATCATCCCGGACGGCCCTGAACGCACGCGCGAGACCTGGGACTTCTACCTGGAGACCACGGAGCCCGACGAGGCCGAGCTGGACGGCATCCGCTACATCGACGAGGTGCTCCAGGCGGAGGACATCGCCCTGGTCGAGAGCGTCCAGCGCGGGATGCGCACCCCCGCGTTCACCCAGGGCAAGATCGTCTATGACCCCGCCGGGTCGGGATTGTCGGAGCACGCGGTCCATCACTTCCACGGCCTGGTCCTGGAGGCGTACCGGCACGAGCTCGAACGTTCCCGCCTTTCGGGCGGGTAGCCGGCCGATGCGAAAGGAAATTTGCGCAAATAAAGTTGCGCAAATTTTCTTTCGTATCTAGGCTGGTCAGTATGCAGCCGCCTGACAGGACCCATCACGTCACGGACATCGACACCCTCAAAGCGCTGGGTCACCCGCTGCGCATCAAGCTCTACACGGCCCTCTACGCTGCGGGCACGGCCACGGCCTCACAGCTGGCCGACCAGGTCGACGAGGCGGTCTCGCTGGTCAGCTACCACCTGCGCAAGCTGGCCGCCCACGGCATCATCGAGGAGGCCCCCACCCGGGGCGACGCGAGGGAGCGCTGGTGGCAGGCCACCTCCACCGTGATCAGCACCAGGGACCAGGACTGGCGCGACGCCCCCGAGCGCACGGCCGTGCACACCGCGGTCTCCCGCGAGTACGCCCGCCAGCGCACCGAGATGTACGAGAGCTACCTCGACGCCAAGCCCGCCTGGGGCGACGACTGGCGAAACGCGGCCTTCAGCTCCGGATACCTGCTGTTCCTGACGGCCGGGGAATTCGGCGAGCTCCGCGACGAGGTCCACGAACTCGTCACGAAGTGGCGGGAGCGCGGGAACGCGGCCCGGGAGGCCGGTGACATGGACGGCCGCGAGAACGTCGCCGTGCACACGTACGGCTTCCCGTTCCGTGCCTGAAGACCCCCGAGGAGGAAAGATGATTTATCCCGAGTCGCACCTCTATATCGAGCAGGCACGGGCCCGCGAACTTCGCGCCGAGGCACGACACCGCCGGCTGCTCCGCGCCCTTGACCCGCCCCGCGCCGGCGAAGCCTGGCGCACCCGCCTCGGTTGGCTCCTGGTGGAGACGGGCCTGCGGCTCGTCCAGCGACGCAGCCCCATCGCCCACTCATAGCCGCCCGAGCGCGCCAGGACCGCACGGCAAGCGGGTGGCACGATGTCAGGCGGCGGTGGCGACCTTCCACAGATAGCCGTCGGGGTCGCTGAAGTAGCCGGAGTAGCCGCCCCACTCGGCCGTGGCCGCCTCCTTGACCGC
This sequence comes from Nonomuraea jiangxiensis, assembly GCF_900099965.1. Classification (GTDB taxonomy): domain Bacteria; phylum Actinomycetota; class Actinomycetes; order Streptosporangiales; family Streptosporangiaceae; genus Nonomuraea; species Nonomuraea jiangxiensis. The sequence goes on from NZ_FNDJ01000013.1 coordinate 229,549, forward strand.
GGTGCCGCCGGCGGCCACCGCCGCACGCATGACCTCGTCCACCACGTCCCTGGAGTCGGCGATGAAGTGGAACGAGGAGCCGCGGAACCCCGATCCCTCCGCGGGGACGCCGGCGTCCTGGGCCGCCGCCTCCCACTCGTAGATCGCCAGCGAGGGGGACCCCTCGCCCAGGCCGCACTTGACGAACCCGGGGAAGTCCTGCTCGATCTCGCAGCCCAGGCCCTCGGCATAGAACTTCTTGGCGCGGTCGACGTCCTTGACGCCGAGCATGATGGTGCTCACCTGCAACGTGACGTTCATGGCGCTCACAGTAGGCGCGGGCCGGCGGGGGCGCTTCTCCAATCCTGACCGAACGGCGCCCGATCACGCTTGACCTTCGCGTTACGGCAACTTCTACGGTCGTGAACGAGCCGGAAATCACCGGCGACGGCGCTGGAACAGGGGCGGGTGAGCAGGTCATGGCATGGTCGATCGCGCAGGTGGCCCAGATGTCGGGGGTGACGTCCCGGACGTTGCGCCACTACGACGAGATCGGGCTGCTGCCGCCCGCCCGGGTCGGCGCGAACGGCTACCGCTACTACGAGGAGGACCAGTTGCTGCGCCTGCAGCAGATCCTGGTGCTCCGCGAACTGGGCCTCGGCCTGGCCGAGATCAAGGAGATCGTCGAGCGGCACACCGACCCCGTGACAGCGCTGCGTGAGCACCACCGGCGCCTGCTGGCGGAGCGTGACCGGCTGAACCAGGTGGCCGGCCTTGTGGCGCGCACCATCGCCGAACTGCAGCGGAACGAAGGGAAGACGACCATGTCCAAAATCAGCAGACCGGAGAACCTGTTCGAGGGATTCGACAGTGCCCGCTACGAGGCCGAGGCCGGCGAGCGGTGGCCGGAGCACTGGCAGCAGACCGGGCAGCAGGAGCTGCTGGCCGGCCGCACCCCGCGGGAGCTGGAGCAGATGCAGCGGGAGGCGACGGCGGGAATGGTACGGATGGCCGAGCACATGCTCGCGGGCACCCCCGTCGACGCCCCGCAGGTCATCGCCGAGCTCGACGTCCACTATCGGCACCTGAGCGGGTCCTGGACCCCGACGGTGGCCCAGTATCTGCACCTGGCCCGGATGCAGGTGGAGGAGGAGCGGTTCCGGGCGGGCTACGAGCGGATCGCCGAAGGCCTGGCCGCGTACATGTGCGAAGCCATGACCGCATACGCGAACGCCCGGCTGGGCTGAGCCCGGCGGTCCTGCCCTGAGGTCCGACGTGCCTCGTTGGCCTGCTCGCGAGTCCCGAGGCAGGCCATCGAGGCGATCGGAAGGAAAAGTCAGCGGAGCTTCGTGGTCACCGTGCCGGGATCCGGCGCCTTGATCGACACCTTGCCGCCCCACCCGGTGTAGCGGCTGTCGACCGAGACGGTGGTGCTCTCCCCGTTCTCCGTCCTCGTGTACGACGTCTGCGCCCTGCTCACCAGGCCCGCCGAGGACAGCGTGAGGGTGTAGGAGATCTTGATGCCCTGCCAGGGCTTCTCGATCTCCGCACCGGCGATCCAGGACGAGACCGCCCCGAGCTCCTTCACGGTGATCGAGCCGGTGACGGAGCCGCCCTTCGACTTCCCGTTCTTGATCAGCGCGGCCAGCGTCCTGGGCTCGGCCGGATTGAGGAACTGCGCCCAGGAGTCGGGAATGGCGCCGCCGGCGCCCTTGAGCCAGGTCTTGCCCTCGGGGAGCAGGCCGGCGATGTTGCCGCCCGAGTAGTAGCCGGTCTTGCCGATGGAGATGACCCGCTGCTGGTCGTCGCCGAAGTCCATCGCGATGTCGAAGGCGGCCACGCCCTTCTTGTCGAACTGGAAGGTGCCCTTGTTGTCCCGGGCCCCCTGCTGGTGAGTCCCGTCCGACCAGGTGACGGCGTCGGTGAACTGTACGCCGTGCCCGGGCGCCAGCATGGCCTTCAGCGCGCTGACCGGGTCCTTCGGCGCCGCCTGGGCGGGCACGGCGGTCGCCACCAGCGCGGCACAGGCCGCCGCTAATATGCTCATCTTCTTCATGACAGGAGATCGTGCCGGAGCCGGATCACAACCCGGGATCAAGATCACTGCCGCCCGCGATCGTTACGCGGACGATGCCGACGCCGGTCAGGGGGTCACGACGGCCTTGGAGCGGTCGGTGGCCATGATGACGGCGAAGCTGCCGAGGACCGTGCCCGTGACGTACCGCTGGACGCGCAGCCAGGCGGGGCGGCGGACCAGGAAGGCCGCCAGGCTGCCGGCCGTGAGCACGATCAGCGCGTTGACCAGCGTGCCGACGGCGATCTGCACGGAGCCGAGGGCGAGGCTCTGCAGCAGTACGTGGCCCATGGACGGGTCGATGAACTGCGGGAGCAGCGACAGGTACAGGATGGCGATCTTGGGGTTCAGCAGGCAGGTCAGCAGGCCCATCGAGAACAGCTTGCCGGGCCCCTCCACCGGGAGCTCCTGGGGCTGCAGGGCCGACATGCCGCCCGGCTTGACCGCGTTCCAGGCCAGCCAGAGCAGGTAGGCCGCGCCGGCCAGCTTGAGCCCCGTGTACGCGGCCGGCACGTACGCGAAGACGGCCGTCAGCCCGAGGCAGGTCGCGGTCAGGTAGGCGGTGAAGCCCAGGAAGACGCCCGTGAGGGAGATCAGGCCCGAGCGGCGGCCCTGGGTGACCGAGCGCGAGATCAGATAGATCATGTTCGGGCCGGGAGTGAGCACCATCCCCAGCGACACCAGCGCGATTCCGATCAACCCAGCCGTCATATCAGCAGATTAGCTGATATATCGCCCAAACGATGTTGAATATGCGCCATAAACTACAATGCGTATTCGACCCGCTACGGGGGAGGACTGCATCGGGGGGACCACATGCAGTTCGACGACGACGCGCCACTCGACCCGTCGCAGGTGGAGGACGTACGGGCCGGAGGTTCGCAGCCGCGCGGCGGCGGCCCGATGCCGGGCGGATGCATGCTGCCCATCGGCGGCCGGGGCGGCGGCTGCCTGCTGTTGGTCCTGGCGGTGGCCGGTTTGTTCCTGTTCGGGCTCATTCCCTCACCGTTCACCGGGACCGAGGGCGGCAGGCAGGGCGGCGGGCAACTGCCGAGCGCGCCACCGGCGCCCTCCCCGAGCGGCAACCTCGCCGAACGCTGCCGCACCGGCGCCGACGCCGACCAGTCGGAGGACTGCCGCGTCGTCGGCATCGTGAACAGCATCCAGTCCTACTGGCGCCAGGCGTTCGCGGAGCGCGGCCAGGGTACGTACACGCCGGCCAGGACCGTGCTGTTCTCCCAGGCGGTCAGCACCGGCTGCGGCATCGCCGACTCCGCCGTCGGCCCCTTCTACTGTCCCGCCGACCGCAAGGTCTATCTGGATCTGACCTTCTTCAACACGTTGCAGCGCGACTTCGGCGCCGCCGGTGGCCCCTTCGCCCAGGCGTACGTGATCGCCCACGAGTACGGCCATCACGTACAGAACCTGCTCGGCACCATGGAAAAGATCGGCGCCAGCAGGCCGGGCGCCACCGGCACGTCGGTGCGCCTCGAACTCCAGGCCGACTGCTACGCCGGGGTCTGGGCGCACAACGCGGTCAAGACCGGCTTCTACCAGGAGCCGTTCACCCAGGACGACATCAACCAGGCGCTGAGCGCCGCCGCGGCGGTCGGGGACGACACCATCCAGCGGCGTACGCGGGGCCGCGTCACCCCCGACGCCTTCACGCACGGCACGTCGGAGCAGCGGGAGAAGTGGTTCGGCACCGGATACGACAGCGGAGACGCCCAGCGGTGCGACACCTTCTCCGGCGGCATCTGAAAGCGCCTCCGGCGCGACCGCGAAACGCCACCCGGCCGAACGCGAGCCGCCTGAGCTGCGCCGACGCGGCGTAACAGCGCAAGCAATCGGATTCTCTCCTAAAATCGGGGGGGTGATCTTCAAGCTTGTCGGCGACGAACGCCCTTATCCCGACCACGGTCTGACGCACCGAGAGTGGGCGCAGATCCCGCCACGGCAGGTCCGGCTCGACTCGTTGATCACCACGAAGGCCATGCTGGACCTGCACTCCCTGCTCGCCGCCGACTCCACGTTCTACGGGGATCTCTTCCCGCACGTGGTGCAGTGGCAGGGCGAGCTCTATCTGGAGGACGGCCTGCACCGCGCCCTGCGCGCGGCCCTGCACCAACGCTCGATCCTGCACGCCAGGGTCCTGGAGCTGCCCAACTGAGCCTGGAAAGGGGCCCACTCCGCTGCGGCAGAAGCTCCCAGCGGGCGAGTGAGCGTGCCCGGACATGCAAAAGGGCCCTCAGGGGGCCCTTCGCGAATGGCGGTGGTGGTGGGATTTGAACCCACGGATGAGTTGCCCCATCACACGCTTTCGAGGCGTGCGCCCTCGGCCACTAGGCGACACCACCGCGAATGAGCTTACCGGATCCGCCGAGTGGCGAAGAACCGCTTTAGTACGCCGGCGCACTCCTCCGCGAGCACCCCCATGACGACCTCGGGCCGATGGTTGAGCCGCCGATCCCGTACGACGTCCCACAACGACCCCACGGCCCCGCCCTTCTCGTCCACGGCGCCGTACACGACGCGCTCCACCCTGGCCAGCACCGCGGCCCCCGCGCACATCGTGCACGGCTCCAGGGTCACCACCAGCGTGCAACCACTCAGCCGCCACTGCCCGCGCAGCGCGGCCGCCCGCCGCAGCGCCAGCACCTCGGCGTGGGCCGTCGGGTCGGCGGCGGACTCGCGGTCGTTGCCCGCGGCGGCCAGCACCTCGCCGAACGGGTCGAGGACCACCGCGCCCACCGGGATCTCGCCCCTGGCGCCCGCCGTGACGGCCTCCGCCAGGGCCAGGCGCATGGCCTCCTCGTGCGTCACCGCACGACCTCGTGCGTCACCGCGCGACCCGCGCCCGGCCGCCGGTCATCGCAGGCGGTCGAGCTCGTCGGCGAACGACAGCCGCTCGGCGATCACCGACAGGATGTCGGCGGGCAGCATGCCCTCTTCCATGCTCAGCTCCAGCAGCTCCTCCGAGCTCACACCCAGATCGCTGAGCAGCTCGAAGTCCCCGGCCGGGCGCACGCCGAGGCCGTTGCTCTCCTTGTCCGGCGCCACCCCGGCGAACTCGGCGAACAGCTCGCCCAAGGGGTCGGCCAGGACCGCGTGCACGTCGGAGAGGAACACGCGGGGCTCTTCCTCGCCCCGGTAGCGGGCGATGGCGAACCACTCGTCCTCGACCTCGACGCAGAGCAGGGCCAGCTCGTCACCGGTCAGGCCCAGGGCTTCCATGACGGCATCGCCGAAGTCGTCCACGATCTCGGCGCCGCCCAGATCGACCTCGGCGCCGCTCCAACCATCAGAGGTCCTGACAAAAGCCGCAGAGAAGGTGTTGGACGCCATGTCCGTCGCTCCAGGGGGTCAGCCGAAGACCGATTCAATGGCACGTTCGAACGGCTCGGAGAAGCCGAGCCGCGCGGCGATGCTTGACAGGACGTCTTCGGGCAGGAGGTCGATGTCGCCGGAAAGGATGCCCAGCTCCATCTCGTCCAACCCGAGATCAGCGAAGATCGACAGATCCCCGGCGGGGAGCACGGTCTCCTCGTCCTGGAGGATCTCGTCGAGCTCCTCCTCGTCGGGCACGGGAACGTCGAGATAGTGGAGGACCTGCCGCGCCAGCGGGAAGTCCCAGGAGGCGGCGATGTCGGAGAGGAAGACGTCCACCCGATCGCCCAGGACCCGCAATGCCACGAAGAACTCATCCCCCACGGCCACCAGACCAATCGTGCCGCTCTCACTCGGCTGCTGCCGCAGGGCATGGATGAGCCCCTGCAGGTCGGACGTGAGCGCGACCGGCAGCAGCTCGGCCTCCCAGCAGTCGTCCTCGCGATAGACCACGATGGCGAAGTCGAGCGCGTCTTCGTCTGTCATCGCCATCCCCACCCGACCTCTGACACGACAGATATCACTAGCACCCAATCGTTCCAGAACCGGCCACGAGGCGTGTGCCTCTCCGGCCAAATTGTGATCAAAACCGATGACGTACGTCGCCCGGAGGTCGGGTCTGCACGTCAGTGTCCCCACAAGATAGCGTTGTCCCTTATGGAAACCCTCGTCGTCGACCATCCGCTGGTGGCGCACAAGCTGACCACACTGCGCGATGTCCGCACCGACTCCCCCACCTTCCGCAGGCTCGCGGACGAGTTGGTGACACTGCTGGCGTACGAGGCCACCCGTGACGTGCGTGTGACGGAGGTCACCGTCGATACGCCCGTCGCCCCCGCCCACGGCGTGCGGCTGGCCAAGCCGTACCCGCTGGTCGTGCCGATCCTGCGGGCGGGGCTCGGCATGCTCGACGGCATGACCAGGCTGCTGCCCACGGCCGAGGTCGGGTTCCTCGGCATGATCCGCGACGAGAACACGCTGCAGGCGGAGACGTACGCCACGCGGCTGCCCGAGGACCTGTCAGGACGGCAGTGCTACGTGGTCGACCCGATGCTGGCCACCGGCGGCACACTGGCGGCGGCCGTGCAATACCTGTTCGACCGGGGGGCCGTGGACGTCACGGCCATCTGCCTGCTGGCCGCCCCCGAGGGCCTGGCCTACATGGACAAGGTGTTCGCCAACACGGGCAAGCCGATCCGGGTGGTGACCGCGGCGCTCGACGAGCGGCTCAACGAGCACGGCTACATCGTCCCCGGCCTCGGTGACGCGGGAGACCGCCTCTACGGCGTCGTCTGATCTACGGCGCCGTCTGAAAAGTCCTTTATTCCGTCACACGGAGTCCCAGCTTCGTTACATACTGTGGTTGGGTGGGTACGAAGAGACGGGAAGGCAACTTCCGCATGCGCGTGGGGGAGCACGATGAGCGACATGCCCAGTGCCGAGGTGTCGTGGTGAACGATCACATTGAGGCCGATCCGACTCCGTACGCGGAGGTGGAGTCGGCGCTGTGCGACGAGTTCGCCGGCGTCCATTCCTCGACCACGGTAACGCGCTGTGTCGAGGCCGCGCACTACGGCGCGCTGGAGGTCACCGGCTATGCCCATCCGAGCCTCGTCGAGCGCATCGCGCGCAAGCATCTCCACGTCCTGGCCCTCGTGGCCAGCGAGCGTGGCTAACCAAGATCAGAACTAACCCGCCAAAGGCATCTTTACCCCGGCACAGGGGTGGGTAATGTATACGGCGGGAGTGGGTACACGGAGGCGACAGTGCAGGTCAAAAAAGTCCTCACATGGGGCGGTATCGCATTTGTTGCGTACTTCCTGCTCGCACGACCAGCCGACGCCGCGGATGCGGTGAGAGGGGCGTTCGACACGATGTTCAACGCGGCCGACTCTCTGGCCCAATTCGTCAACAACCTCGCATGAGACTTGTGACCCACGGGGACTCTGCCCCGTCGTCGGTCAACCGCTACCTCCTCCCCCACGAACAACAAGTCATCATGGTGCGGCGGCATCCCGCCATCCTGTTGCGTCCGGTCGCCGAGGTCTTCGGCGGCCTGATCCTCGCCGGGCTGCTCAGCAGGTTCTTCGGCGGGGGCGAGACGGGCGGCACGGCGCTCGTCGTCGTGTGGTGGTTGTGGCTGCTGCTGCTGATCCGTTTTGTTTGGAAAGTCGCGGAGTGGTCGGTCGATTACTTTGTGGTGACTTCCAAGCGAATGTTGCTGACCACCGGGTTGATCACGCGCAAGGTCGCGATGATGCCCCTGGGCAAGGTCACCGACATGAGTTTCCAAAGATCTCTGCTTGGGCGCATGCTCGGTTACGGTGAGTTCATCCTGGAGTCGGCCGGTCAGGACCAGGCCCTCTCCAACGTCGAGTACATTCCGTATCCCGAGACGCTCTACCTCGAGGTCTGCCAGATGCTTTTCCCCGGCGGCAAGGACGACGGGGACGATTAATCTTCGCGTGGGGAATTCTTCACGCGGGGATACCAGATTCGGCTACTTCATGCAATCATTGCGTGTTGTTGACCCTTCCCCGCCTTGAGAGATGAGATGCCGAGTCAGGGAACCATCGGTGACCGCGTCCGTGGATTGCGGCTGAACAGGCGGATGTCCCAGGCCCAACTGGCCGGACCCGACCTGTCTGACAGTTATGTCTCGCTCATAGAGTCGGGCAAGCGCACGCCGACTCCTGTGGTCGCGCGGCTCTTGGCCGAACGCCTTGGCTGCACGACCGAGTTCCTTCTGCACGGGATCGAGCCGCGGCAGCGCATCGACACCGAGCTCGGGCTGCGTCATGCGGAGCTAGAGCTCCAGCACGGCGACCCGGCCGTCGCCGCCGACCGGTTCACGGAGATCGTGAAGGCGGCCGACGAGGAGAACGCCATGCTGACCGCGCACGCGCGGTTCGGCAGAGCACGTGCCCTTGAGGCCCAGGGCCGTCTCGGCCAGGCGGTGGAGGCGTTCGAGCGCCTGCGCAGGGAGGCGGCGGCCCACCCCGAGCGGCTGGCCGACCTGCCGCTCACCATCGCGCTGAGCCGCTGCTACCAGCGGGCCGGCGACCGCCTGCGCGCCAGCGACCTGGCCTCCTACGCTCTGGAGCAGGCCGAGCGGCTGTCGATCTCGCAGGGCGAGGTCGCGATCGACCTGGCCGCCGCACTGGTCGAGGCGCGCAGCGACAGGACCAGCGACTCGCCCGAGCTCGACTACGTCAAGCGGGTGCTGGACACCGCTGACGTTCCAGCAGTTATGGACCGTTCCGGAGAGATTCACGCGTTGTGGCACGCGAGCGCCGCCGCCGCGGCCGGGGAGGACTCGGCGCTGGCTGTTCGCCTGGCAGACGACGCGATCATGGCGGGCCGTCAGACGCGACTCGCGCTGCAGCTCGCCCGGGCCGCCATGCACTGGTCCCGGATGGCCACGACACCGATCGAGGAGGCCGAGCGGCTCGTCGAGGCCGCCTCCCGGGCGTTCGCGGTCTTCCCCGCCACGGCTCGCGAGCACAGCGAGAGCCTGATCGTGCACGCGCGGGTGCGGCTGCGGGCCGGCGACCTGGAGCGCGCGGCGGAGCTGGCCGGCACGGCGGTGGAGCTGTCGTCCGACGGCATGGGCACGACCTCCGCCGAGGCTCGGCTGGTGCTGGCCACGATCGCGCTCGACCGCGGCGAGGACGCCACCGCGCACCTGCGCACCGCCCACCAGTTGCTCGACACGCGCGACCGGCCGATTTTCGGGTCCGACCGGCAGGCCGCCCGCTGCTGGCGCGAGCTGGGCGACCTCTACGGCCGGGTGGAGCTCAAGACACAGCAGACAGCCGCCTACCGAAAGGCCCTCGAAGCCGCCGGGGTCCGCTCGGCGCTGGCCGGGGTGACGGCGGACGCTACAGTTTCACACTGAAACCTCCGGGGGCTCCAGATTTGGCGTTCCGAGTCTGGAATAATTAGGGTCGACCAGTCATTGACTCATAGGATGATTGGTTTCCCCGGAGGAGGCGGACTGTGAGTCTGCGTACGGCGCAGCGGGCTTCGCTTGTCGACCAGGTGATCGATCAGCTCAAGGAGCAGATCACCTCAGGGTCGTGGCGAATGAACGGCAAGATCCCGACCGAGACCGTCCTCGCGGAGCAACTCGGAGTGGGTCGTAACACCGTTCGCGAGGCCGTACGCGCGCTCACTCACGCCGGGCTGCTCGAGTGCCGTCAGGGGGACGGCACTTACGTCCGCGCGACCAGCGAGCTCTCCGGTGCGATGCTCAGGCGGCTGCGGCAGGCCGAGCAGCTCGAGATCCTCGAAGTACGCCGTGCGCTGGAGGTGGAGTCCGCCCGCCTGGCCGCCACCCGGCGCACCGACGACGACATCAAGCGCATCGAGGCGGCGCTGGCCGAGCGGGACCGCGCCTGGGAGCTGGACGACCCTGACTTCTTCGTCGAGGCCGACCTGGCCTTCCACATGGCCGTCGCGCACGCCACCCACAACCTGGTGCTCATCGACCTCTACGAGGACTTCTCGGCGGCGCTGCGGGCCAGCATCACCGCGGCCGGGACGTCGCTGAACAAGAGCTACATCCCGCACGACGCGATCGCCCGGGCCATCGCGGCCGGCGACGCGGCGGCGGCCGAGCGGGCCGGGCACGCCTGCATGGAGCACATCCTCATCGCCCTCACGGAGTCCTGACCCGGTTGAAGGGCGAGGTGAGCAGGAGCCGGCGCAAGCAGGAGGCGCCCGACCTCGGCATCCTGGCCGGCCGGACCCTTTTCGCGCTGCAACGGCAGCTCTTCGCCGAGCTGGCCGAGCAGGGGCATCCGGACGTGCGGCCGCGGCACGGGGCCGTACTGGCGTATCTGGACGAGGCCGGCAGCAGGGCCACCGACCTGGCCACGCTGTCGGGCCGGCACAAGCAGGTGATCGGCACGCTGGTGGACGAGCTGGTCGAGCTCGGCTATGTGGAACGCCGCCCGGACCCGGCCGACCGCCGGGCCAAGCTGATCGTGCCCACCGAGCGCGGCCTCGACCACATGGCCAGGTCTGACGCCGTCATCGCCGCCATGGAGGCGGCCCATGCGCAGGCCGTGGGCGAGCCCGCGTACGCGGAGTTCAAGCGGGTCTTCAAGCTGGTCGCGGAGCGGCTCAGCTCTGGCGGAGAGACATGACCAGGTAGCGGAAGGCGGGGTGGGCGTCGCCCGGCACGTCCTGGATGAGCGCGGGCCGGGTGGGCGACTCCATGTTGATCCTGGCCAGCTCGCTCTCGATGCCCGTCAGCCCGTCGAGCAGGAACTGCGACTGGAAGGCGATCTGGATGTCGTCGCCGCGCAGCTCGCACGGGACCACCTCGGCGCCGCGCCCGACGTCGCCGCCGCCCGCCTGGATCAGCACCTGCCCCTGGCTGAACGACAGCCGGATCGCGGTGTTGCGCTCGGCCACCAGGGCCACGCGCTTGATCGCGTTGACGAACGGCGCCACCGCCACGTCGGCCCTGATCGACCACTCCGCGGTCAGCCTGGCCCGGTAGTCGATGAACTGCTCGTCGAGCAGCCGCACCGTGGTGCTGCGCCCCACGCTCTCGAACCCGGCCACCCCGTCGCCCATGGCGATCGACACCTCGCCGCCGCGCAGCGACTTGGCCACCTCCACCAGCACCCGCGACGGGACCATGGCGGAGACGGCCACGCCGGGATCGACCGGGCGCCAGAGGAAGTCACGGGCGGCGATGCGGTAGCGGTCGGTGGCCGCCATCGCCACGGACTCGCCCTCGATGTCGACCCTGATGCCGGTGAGCATGGGCAGCGTGTCGTCGCGGCTGGCCGCGGGCGCGACCTGGCCGACCGCGGAGGCGAACACGCCGCCGCCCACGGCGCCGATGCCCGGTGGCATCGTGGGCATGGTCGGGAAGTCCTCGACCGGCATCGTGATCAGGCCGAACTCCGCGCTCCCGCAGGTCAGCACCGCCTCCGGGCCCTCCGTGACGATCTCCACCTCCTCGGCGGGGAGGCTGCGGCTGATCTCGGCCAGCAGCCGGCCGGGGATCAGCACCCGGCCCTCCTCGGCCACGTCGGCGTCGACGTCGGCCCGTGCCGAGACGTCGTAGTCGAACGCGGACAGGCTCAGCTCGTCTCCGGCCTCCAGCAGCAGTCCGGACAGGACGGGCGTCACAGGGCGGCTGGGCAGCACTCGGGCAGCCCACGCCACCGCATCTGCCAGTACATCGCGGTTAACCCGGATTTTCACCTGTTACCACCCCTTCGTCGTGCCCTGCCTCTACGAAAATAGCCGGTACGACCGACAACTACCGGCACTCGGGCGGACGATTAGCGGCTGTTGAGGTAGGCGAGCACCGCCAGCACGCGGCGGTTGTCGTCGTCGGAGGGGGCCAGGCCGAGCTTGGCGAAGATGGAGGCCGTGTGCTTGGCCACGGCGCTCTCGCTGAGGTAGAGCCGCTGGGAGATGCCGGCGTTGGACCGCCCCTCGGCCATGGCCTCCAGGACCTCGCGCTCGCGCGGGGTGAGCGCGGCCAGCGGCTCGTTCCTGGCGTTGCTGGCCAGTAGCTTGGCGATCACCTCGGGGTCCATGGCGGTGCCACCCTCGGCGACCCGGCGTACGGCGTCGACGAACTGCGTGGCGTTGAAGACCCGGTCCTTGAGCAGGTAGCCGATCGCGCCCGAGCCGTCGGCCAGCAGCTCGCGGGCGTAGAGCTGCTCCACGTGCTGGGACAGGACCAGGATCGGCAGCCCCGGCACCTTCGCCCTGGCCGCGAGCGCGGCCTGCAGGCCCTCGTCGGTGAACGTGGGCGGCAGCCGCACGTCCACGATCGAGACGTCGGGCCGCAGCTCCAGCAGGCCCTTGAGCAGCTCGGGACCGGACTCCACTGCGGCGACGACCGTGAAGCCGTGGGCCTGCAGCAGGTGGACCAGCCCGTCGCGCAGCAGGTAGAGATCCTCCGCGATGAGCACCCGGCTCACTCCAACCTCCACGGTTTGCCCGGCGTCGCCCCCCTCATCCAGCGCTCCGGGTCGTGGGTGGCGGGAATGCGCATGGCCATGAAATGCATGAATATCCCGAGCCCGATCATGCCGAAGATCACCGGCCACTGCCAGACCTCGGGAAGGTACAGGGCGAGGAACCAGGACTTCTCCTCGCCTCCGAGGGCCTTGACGACGCCCGCCACGATCCCCTGCGGGAACGTCGGGCACCAGGCGGTGGCCCAGAGCGCGGCGACCACGAGCAGCTTCCGGCGCGGCAGGCAGGCCCGCTTTCTCCCCGAGCTGCCCGGCAGCACCGCGGGCAGGTCCATGGTCACGGTGGTGGGGCCGCCCGGCGGGCTGTTGAGCGCCAGGACCCCGTCGAAGGCGGACAGCCGCCGTTCGATGCCGGACAGGCCGCTGCCCTTGGCCGGGTCGGCGCCGCCCATGCCGTCGTCGGTGACCGTGATGCGCAGATCGGAGTCGTTCGTACTGATGTCCACCTCTGCCGTGCGGGCGTCCCCGTGTCGCGCGGCGTTGGAGAGCAGCTCGCTGACCGCGAAGTACGCCGCCGCCTCCACCGGCGCCTCCAGCCTGCCCGGCAGGTCGACCGTCACGCTGACCTGCATGGCGCTGTCCATGGCCAGCGCGCGGACGGCGTCGCCGAGCCCGCGCTCGGCCAGCACCGGCGGGTGGATGCCGCGGATGACCCTGCGCAGCTCCGTCAGCGTCTCGGACGAGGACTCCCTGGCCTTGGCCAGCAGCGCCTTGGCCGCAGTGGGATCGTTGTCGACGAGCGCCTCCACCGCTCCGAGCGTCATGCCGATCGCCACCAGCCTGGCCTGTGCGCCGTCGTGCAGGTCACGCTCGATCCTGCGCATCTCGGCCGCCTGGGAGTCGGCCGCCAGGTTGCGCGTACGCCTGAGGTGGCTCACCTGCCCGGCCAGCCGGCTGGCGGCGGTGGCGCCGAGCACCCAGTTGCTCCAGATCGCGTAGACGCGCAGGCCGCGCCCGGGCACCAGGAGGAACGCGGGCAGCAGCAGGAGCTTCACCACCGGGTCGAGCAGCAGCCAGAGACCGTCCCGCCAGGTCGCCGGGTCGGTGAGCAGCCACTTCCAGCGGTTGTTCCAGGCCGGCACCCGCGGGCTCCGGTAGAGGGTGCGGTCCGAGCGGTACATGCCGTCCGGCTGCCGCACCGGAGGCGGTGGTTCGGGCAAGTACGGGGCCTCGATGGGGACGCCCGTCCACTCCCGCATCAGTCGCCTGTTGAGCTCGGCGAAATACCTGACCATCCAGGCCAGCGGCGGGAAGAGGAAGATCAGGCCCATGCCGAACGAGGCCAGCAGCATGGGCAGCGCCGCCATGACCGCGGGGATCTCCGCGAGCAGCAGGGCGAGCAGCACGGCGACCTGACCGAACCTTCGGAGCATGCCCTCAGTCTGCGACAGTCCCCGCGGCCCAGTCACTGCACCTAGGTACACCCTTGCCGGGCAGCTACCGGGATTCCCCCGGAAGTCCCTCGTTCCTAGCGTCGGCATCGTGAAAATCATCGAGGTCAAGAATCTGCGTAAGCGGTATCCGGACCACCTGGCGGTCGATGACGTGTCGTTCGAGGTGGCTGAGGGCGAGATCTTCGGCATCCTCGGGCCGAACGGCGCCGGCAAGACCACCACCGTGGAATGCGTGGCGGGGCTGCGCGTGCCGGACGGCGGCACCGTACGGGTGACCGGGCTGGACCCGCGTACCGACCGGGACCGGCTGCGTCGCGTGCTCGGCATGCAGCTGCAGAGCGCGGCGCTGCCGGAGAAGATCAAGGTGTGGGAGGCCATGGACCTCTACGCCTCCTTCTACCCCGACCCCGCGAACTGGTCCGAGCTGCTCGACCGGGTCGGCCTCGCCGGCAAGCGCGAGGCCGCCTTCGCCAAGCTGTCCGGAGGGCAGCGGCAGCGGTTGTCCGTGGCGCTGGCGCTGGTGGGCAGGCCACGGGTGGCGGTGCTGGACGAGCTGACGACCGGGCTCGACCCGCAGGCCCGCAGGGACACCTGGGAGCTGGTCGAGCAGGTGCGTGAGTCGGGCGTGACGATCGTCCTGGTCACCCACTTCATGGAGGAGGCCGAGCGGCTCTGCGACCGGCTCGCCATCATCGACGCGGGCAAGGTGGTCGCCACCGACTCGCCCGCCGGGCTCATCGCGCAGGTGGGCGCGGAGCAGCGGATCCGGTTCAGGCCGTCGGCGCCCGTCACCGACGACATGCTGCTGGCGCTGCCCGAGGTGCGCGAGGTGGGCAGGAGCGGCGCCCAGGTCGTGGTGAGCGGCACGGGCAACCTCGCTCCCGTGCTCACCCTGGCCCTGGCCCGGCACGACATCGTGCCCATGGACCTGCGGATCGAGCAGGCCACCCTCGACGACGCGTTCCTCGCACTGACCGGGAGGCAGTTCGCATGATGAAGATCCTGAGCGTGGAGTTCAAGCTGCATCTGCGGCAGTGGCCGTTCATGCTGTTCACCATCGGGCTGCCGGTGGCGCTGCTGCTCGGGCTCGGCCTGACCGTGCCGTCCATGACCCAGCTCAACCAGAGCTCCGGGGAGCGGCCCGTGGACACGCACATGCCGAGCGCGATGGTGCTCCTCGCCCTGCTGACGCTCGGCTGCAGCGTGCTGCCGGCGGTGCTGGCCGCCTACCGCGAGCACGGGGTGCTCCGGCGGATGTCCACCACGCCGGTGCATCCGGCGCGGCTGCTGGTCGTGCAGCTCCTGATCTACCTGGGCGTCGGGGTGGTGACCACGGCGCTGCTGATCGGGACGGGCACGCTGGCGTTCGGTACGCCGGTGCCGCGGCAGTGGGCGGGGTTCGTGCTGGTGTTCCTGCTCGGCACCGCCGCGTTGCTGGCCATGGGACTGGTGATCGGCGCGCTGGCGCCCAACACCAAGACCGCCCAGGGCGTCGGCTCGGCGGTGATGTTCCCGTTGATGTTCGTCGGAGGGGTGTGGATACCCCGCGAGAACATGCCGGACGTGCTGGGCGCCATCAGCGACTTCTCCGTCGCGGGGCCCATCACGCAGGCGCTCAGGGACACCTGGGCGGGACACCCGCCGCAGGTGTCGCACCTGGTGGTGATGGCCGCCGGGCTGGCGCTCTTCGGCGGCCTCGCCGCGCGGTCCTTCCGGTGGGAATGAGGTCAGCGGGCGGCCCAGACCGGGCGCGCGCCGGTGACGTTGGTCATCAGGGAGTAGAGCGAGGACGTGGCCGTGATGAACAGCCGGTTGCGCTTGAGCCCGCCGAACACCAGGTTGGCCACCGTCTCCGGCAGCCTGAGCCGGCCGATCAGGGTGCCGTCGGGGTCATAGCAGAGCACGGCGCCGCCTGCCGCGGCCCAGACCCGGCCGGTGTCGTCGAGCCGCAGGCCGTCGAAACTGTCCTCGTCGGTGCCCGCGGCGAAGACCTTGCCGCCCGCCAGGAAGCCGCCCTCGCCCACGTCGAAGACGCGCACATGCCGCGCCCGCGTGTCGGCCACGTAGAGTTGCCGCTCGTCGCGCGAGAAGGCCAGGCCGTTGGGCCGGACGAAGTCGTCGGCCACGACGCGGACCTCACCCGTCACCGGGTCGGCGCGATAGACGTGGCAGCCGTCGATCTCCGGCTCGGCGACGACGCCCTCGTAGTTGCTCAGGATGCCGTAGGGCGGGTCGGTGAACCAGACGGAGCCGTCGGAGTGCACGACCGCGTCGTTGGGGCTGTTGAAGCGTTTGCCCTCCCAGCGGTCGGCGATCACCGTGATGGAGCCGTCGTGCTCGGTGCGGGTGACGCGGCGGCCGCCCTGCTCGCAGGTGATCAACCGGCCCTCGCGGTCGAGGGTGTTGCCGTTGGCGTAGCCGGACGGCCGGCGGAACGGCCCGACCACGCCGGTCATCTCGTCCCAGCGCAACATGCGCTCGTTGGGGATGTCGCTCCAGACCAGGAAGCGGCCCGCCGGGAAATAGACCGGGCCCTCGGCCCAGCGGGCGCCGGTGTGCAGGCGCTCGACTCTCGCGTCTCCGCCGATCGCGGCGAACCGCTCGTCGAGCACCTCGAACTCAGTGGGGATCGTGTCCGTCATATTGCCCACCATACGCTGTTCGGCTGTAGGGACATATGACTTGATAGTATCCTGCCGTGGACGATGTCGACAGAATGCTGATCGGACTGTTGCAGGAGGACGCGACGCGACCGTACGCGGAGCTGGGCAAGGCGGTGGGGCTGTCCGGCGGGGCGGCGCACGAGAGGGTGCGCAAGCTGCGTGAGCGGGGGGTCATCCGGCGTACGACCATCGAGGTGGACCAGGCGGCGCTCGGGCGCGGAGTCACGGCTTACGTGCTGGTCGACGGCGACACCTGGATGGGCGACAGCGGGGACCGGCTGGCGGCGATCCCCGAGGTCGAGGAGGCCCACGTCATCGCGGGGCCGGCGTCGGTGCTGCTCAAGGTACGTACGGCGGGCACGGCCGAGTTGCAGGACGTGCTGCGCCGGGTGTTCGACGTGGACGGAGTGTCGGGCACGAAGACCATCGTGGTGCTGGAGACGTTCTTCGAGCGATCCCTTAAGTAATCTCTAGGTATGACCAAGGTCGCGTGGAACACCAAGGAGCTCACCGTCGGCCAGCTCGCCGAGCGCAGCGGGGTCGCCGTCTCCGCCCTGCACTTCTACGAGGCCAAGGGCCTCATCAAGAGCCGGCGCACGGCCGGCAACCAGCGCCGTTACACCCGCGACAGCCTGCGCAGGGTCGCCTTCATCCGGTTGTCCCAGCGCATCGGCATCCCGCTGAAGACCATCAAGGACGCCCTGAGCCAGTTGCCGGACGAGCGCACGCCCACCCGCGAGGACTGGGCCCGGTTGTCGGCCGCCTGGCGCGGCGAGCTGGACGAGCGGATCGAGCAGCTCCTGCGGCTGCGCGACGACCTGACCGACTGCATCGGGTGCGGCTGCCTGTCGCTGGAGTCGTGCCCGGTGGCCAATCCGCACGACCAGCTGGGTGAGGAAGGGCCGGGCGCGCGGCGCCTCGACACCCGGCTCTGCGTGACCCAGAGCGTCTGCGTCCCGGCCTCCTAGCGCCTACGCCTTCTCGGGGGTCCTGCTCGGCGGGACGATGAGGGTGGGGCGGTGCGCGTGGTGCAGCACGTGGTTGGACACGCTGCCGAGCAGCACCGACCGCACCCCGGCCAGGCCACGCGAGCCGGTCACGATCAGCGTGGCGTCGATCTCGTCCGCCACGTCCACGATCGTCTTCCAGATGGACTCGTTGTCGGCCACCGCCCGGTAGGTGACGTCGGAGATCCCGCCCGCAAGCGCCAGCTCGGCCCCCTCCTTGGCATGCTGCTCGGCCTGGGAGCGCGCCTCGTCCTCGGTGTCAGGGGAGATCCCGGCGGCGGCTATCGGATATTTCCTGAACTGCACCAGCAGCGGCTCCCACACGGTCACGATCACGGTGGGCTCGGCTGAAAGGTGCTTGGCCGCGAACTCGATGGCGGTGCGCGAGTCGGCCGAGCCGTCATATGCGACAAGGATGGTCATGGCGTTCTCCACTTCGGTAAGTCACCCCGTAGAGCGCCGACGCGATCAGCCGCCATTCCGTACGTCATTGTCGGCTTTGTCACACCCTGGGCAGCAACCCCATCAGCAGGGCCGTCACGACGAACAGCACGGCGCCGATCAGTCCCACAGTGCTGAGGGCGTCCGTGTACGCGGAGTGCGCGGCCCTCGTGACCTCGCCCCCGTACGACACGGCGGCCGCCACGGTCTCCTGGGCCTGCCGGGCGACGTCATCGGGGACGCCGGACGGCATGGTGGCGGCCATCCGCAGGCGGTAGACGGCGGCCGCGACCGTGCCGAGGACGGCCAGGCCCAGCGTCCCGCCGAGATAGTTCCCCGACTCCGTCAGTGACGCCGCCGACCCGGCGCGCTCCGGCCGTACGGACCCGACGACGATCCCCGTGCCGAGCGCGAACAGCGGTCCGGTGCCCAGCGCGAGCACGGTGATCCCCGCCACCACCGCGGGCAGGCCGCCGTCCAGGGTCAGCAGCCCGGAGCCGAGCGCCGAGAGCACCAGGCCGCCCGCGATGGCCGCGCGTGGGGCGAGCCGCCGCGTGACGGCCGGCGTCAGCATGGTCCCCAGCGCGACGGCGAGGCCCATCGGCGCGAACCACAACGCGGCCTGCGTCGGCGAGTAGCCGAGCACCGTCTGCAGGTACTGGGTGACCGGCAGGCCGACGCCCGCCATGGCCACCCCGGCCAGCACCAGCGCGGTCAGCACCAAGGTGACGGGGCGCTGCGCGAGCAGGCGCAGGTTCAGCAGCGGGTCCGCCAGCCGCAACTGACGGCGGACGAATCCGGCGCCGAACGCGCACCCCGCCAGGATCGCCGCGACCGGCATGGCCGTGACGCCCGCGCCGGAGGCGGCGATCGTCTTGATCCCCCACACGATCGGCAGGATGGCCAGCAGGGACAGCGCCACGCTGGTCAGGTCGAGCCGGCCCGCCCCCGGGTCGCGGTGCTCGGGCAGCAGCAGCGCGCCGCCGGCCAGCAGGACCACGATCACCGGCACGGCCAGCAGGAACACCGAGCCCCACCAGAAGTGCTCCAGCAGCAGCCCGCCGACGACCGGCCCCAGCGCGGCCCCGGCGAACTGGCAGGTGGCCCAGATGGAGATGGCCGTGCCGCGCTGACGGTCGTCCCTGAACATGTTCGTGATCAGGGCGAGCGTGGACGGCGCCAGCGTGGCCCCGGCGATGCCGAGCAGCGCGCGGCAGGCGATCAGCATGGCGGGGGTGACGGCGTAGGCGGCCAGCACGGACGCGACCCCGAACGCCGCCGCACCCGTGAGCAGCAGCCGGCGGCGGCCGATCCGGTCGCCCAGGGTGCCCATGGTGATCACCAGGCCGGCCACCATGAACCCGTAGATGTCGGTGATCCACAACTGGTCGACGCCGTCGGCGCCGAGGTCCGCGCTCAGCCCCGGCAGCGCGAGGAAGAGCACGTTGATGTCCACGGCGGCGAGCAGCGTCGGCAGCGCGAGCACCGCCAGCCCGGCCCACTCGCGCCGACCGGCCCTGATAGGTTCGGCCACCGGCGTGTGGTGTTGCATGGAAAGGCCCTCCTGTTGACACGGCGCCCGGTCGGGTGCCGTCACAACGGGGTCGGAGCCGAGCCGGCCGTTCTCGACATGTCGAGGACGGCTCGCCTGCTCCGACTCCTCCATGAGGGACGCCACCCGGGCGTCTCATGACCTGAGGAGCAAGACGGTGAAATTCCTGCTGATCATGCACATGAACCCCGAGATCTGGGACTCCCTGACGGAGGATGAGCGCAACGAGGTGATGTCCGGCCACGGGGACTTCATGAAGACGATCCAGGAGTCGGGCGAGATGATCAGCACGCACGCGCTCGCCGACCCGTCCAACAGCGCGAGCGTGCGCGGGACCGGCGGCGCGCCCGCGGTCACGGACGGCCCCTACGTGGAGGCCAAGGAGTACATGGGGGGCTACTACCTGGTGGACTGCGAGAGCCGGGAGCGGGCGATCGAGCTGGCCAAGCTCATCCCCGACACCCGCTTCGCCGGGCTGGGCATCGAGGTCCGGCCGGTGATGTTCTCGGCCGGACAGGACATGTGAGCACGCCGGCACCTGTCGAGGACCTGCTGCGCACTCTCGCGCCGCGGGTCCTCGGCCTGCTCGTCCGCCGGCACGGGCAGTTCGACCAGTGCGAGGACGCGGTGCAGGAGGCGCTGCTGGCCGCCGCCGTACAGTGGCCGGAGCAGGGCATGCCGGACGATCCGGCGTCCTGGCTCGTCACCGTCGCCGGCCGGCGCCTCACCGACCTGTGGCGCAGTGAGGGGGCGCGGCGGCGGCGGGAGGAGACGGCCGCGGCCCGGATGCCCGCGGACGAGCTCGTGGTCCGCTCGCCCGGCGAGGACGACGGGGTCCGGCACCGCGACGACACGCTGACGCTGCTGTTTATGTGCTGCCATCCGGCCGTCTCCCCCGCCTCGCAACTCGCCCTCACCCTGCGCGCGGTCGGCGGGCTGACGACGGCGGAGATCGCGCACGCCTTCCTGGTGCCGGAGTCGACCATGGCCCAGCGCATCAGCCGGGCCAAGCAGGCAATCAGGAGCAGCGGGGCGACGTTCGAGCCGCCCACCGGGCCGCAGCGCGCCGAGCGGCTCAGGGTGGTGCTGCACGTGCTGTATCTGATCTTCAACGAGGGCTACACCGCGACCTCCGGGCCCGACCTGCAGCGTACGGACCTCGCGGCCGAGGCGCTGCGGCTGACCCGGCAGGTCCACCGGCTGCTGCCCGACGACGGTGAGGTGGCCGGGCTGCTGGCGCTGATGCTGCTCACCGACGCCCGCCGCCCGGCCCGCGGCACCCAGGACGGCGCCATGGTGCCCCTGGCCGACCAGGATCGCGGCCTGTGGGACCGGGCGGCGATCCAGGAGGGCACCGACCTGATCACGCGGACGATGGCCCGCTCGGCGCTGGGGCCGTACCAGTTGCAGGCGGCGATCGCGGCCGTGCACGCCTCCGCGGCCGGCACCGAGGACACGGACTGGCGGGAGATCCTCATCCTGTACAAGATCCTCGACCGGATCGCGCCCAACCCGATGGTGACGCTCAACCGCGCGGTCGCCACCGCCATGGTGCACGGTCCCCGGGCCGGGCTCGACCTGCTGGAGACGTTGGAGGAGGACAAGCGGGTGGCCGGGCACCACCGGGTCGCCGCGGTGCGCGCGCACCTGCTGGAGCGGGCCGGCGAGCACGCCGCGGCGCGGGAGTGCTATCTGGTCGCGGCGCGCCGGACGTACAGCCTTCCGGAGCGCCGCTACCTCGAAGCCCGGGCCGCCCGGCTGTGAGGTGACGACCACGCGGACGCCGCCGCTCACCGCCCGGCCCGCGTGGTCTCCCCGCTCAGGCGCCGGCGCTAGTGCTGGGCCATGTCCACGAAGCGGCTGTAGTGGCCCTGGAAGGCGACCGTCACCGTGGCGGTGGGGCCGTTACGGTGCTTGGCCACGATGAGGTCCGCCTCGCCCGCCCGGGGTGACTCCCGCTCGTAGGCGTCCTCACGATGGAGCAGGATGACCATGTCCGCGTCCTGCTCGATGCTGCCCGATTCGCGAAGGTCGCTCACTTGGGGGCGTTTGTCCGTTCGCTGTTCGGGGCCGCGGTTGAGCTGGGAGATCGCGATGACGGGGACTTCGAGCTCCTTGGCCAGCAGCTTGATCGCACGGGAGATCTCCGAGACCTCGTTCTGGCGACTCTCGGTCTTCTTCGGCGAGCTCATCAGCTGGAGGTAGTCGATGACCACGAACCTCAGGTCGTTGCGCTGTTTCAGCCGCCGGCACTTGGCCCTGATCTCCATCATCGACATGTTGGGCGAGTCGTCGATGAACAGCGGCGCCTCGGCGACCTCGCTCATCCGCCGGGCCAGGCGGGTCCAGTCGTCGTCGCCCATCATGCCCGAGCGCATGGCGTGCAGCGCCACCCTGGCCTCGGCGGACAGCAGACGCATGGTGATCTCGTTGCGGGACATCTCCAGCGAGAAGATGACGGTGGTCATGCCATGCTTGATCGCCGCGGAACGGGCGAAATCCAGCCCGAGCGTGGAGTTGTGGGTAGGGATCCACGTCCGCCCCGCCAGGTACATGTGGTCGGCGTTATCCACCTCCACACAGCGCACCGGCACCGACGTCACGGGGCGGACGTCGGTGATGTTGCGGTACGTCGTCTTGGGGTGGGTGTTGGTGTTTACGCGAGCGTTCTTGCGACCCAGTCGGAAGACCTTGTCGGAGGGCGTGAACGTGATCGCATAACTGGTCGAACTGGCTTCAGTGCGCCCTGATACCTCCTTGGACGTCCAGGTTGCCTTGTACCCCAGGCTCAGAATCAGCTCCCAGGCGTCCTCTGCCAGGCGGCGGTTCGTGAGGGCGAGCTGGACTGTCCCGGCGGCACTGATGTAGCCGTCGGTGTCCAGAAGTCCGGCCAGGAGCGCCCTGCGCTGCGCCTCAGACGCGCGCAGGTATTCGCCCGGGATGTGCTTGTTGCCCAGCACGCCCAGCTTCCTCAGTCGGGCGTTCATAGTGCCGTGGTCGTTGCGGCACTTCTGGCACTGCCTGAACCCGCTGGACAGACCACCGCAGTCGGGGCACCTGGGCGGCTGGGAGGGGCCGTGTTCGGATTTCCTGGACTGGCCGCCGCACACCCTGCCACAGGTGCGCACCTGTGGCGTTTGGGGCGTGAACGGCTTTCCGCACACTATGCACGGTCGTTCGGCGATCGGCTCCTGCTCGGGTAGCAGCATCGCGTACAGCAGCCCGCCACGGTGCTCCACTCGGAGACCTTCGGCGGCCACATGTTCGGCGATCTCCGGGTCCCCGGTGGTGAACCGTGCACTGCTGGAGTTGCCGTCGCCGAGCCATGTGCCCAGCGCGTACGGAGGGATCAGCAGGTCGCGGTCGGGCAGGTCCAGCGGCCGGGCGTTGACGACGGTGTGGTTGAGTCGCTTTTCTGCGGTGTCGCACCTCAGCGTCGCGGCAATCTCCTCCGTCGTGCGCACCTGCGCGAAGGTCCGCTCATTCCGGTACCCGTTGTAGCCGGTCACCGCCTGCTGTGCGGACCGTCGGGATGCGCGCGTGTCGGTGAGCCACTGGTGCTGGGCGTCGGCGACGATCACCGTGCCGTCGCTGAACTCCACCTCGTAGCACGGCCGGTCGTGCATGACGTCGGTGGCGGCCACGATACGGGTGGGCTTGCCGTCGGCGCCGATCAGGTAGTCGCCGACCTTCACCGTACCCATGGTGGCCCAGCCGGTCGGTGTGGGCAGGGGCGTGTCGAGTGCGAGCGCCTTGCCGATGGCCGGGCGGGCGGCGACGACGATCATCTGGCCCGGGTGCAGACCGTTGGTGAGCTGGTCGAGGTCCTGGAAACCGGTGGGCACGCCGACCATCTGGCCGCCGCGGCTGCCGATGGCCTCCAGCTCGTCGAGGGCGCCCGGCATGATGTCGGCCAGCGGCGCGTAGTCCTCGGAGGTGCGGCGCTCGGTGACCTTGTAGATCTCCGCCTGGGCGCGGTCCACGAGGTCGTCGACCTCTTCGTTCTGGCCGCCGTAGCCGAAGGAGACGATGCGGGTGCCGGCCTCGATGAGGCGGCGGAGGATGGCCTGCTCCCGGACGATCTTGGCGTAGTAGCCGGCGTTGGCGGCCGTGGGGACGACGGCCGTGAGGGTGTGCAGGTAGGCGGCACCGCCCACCCGGGCCATCTCGCCGCGCTTCTGCAGCTCGTCGAAGACGGTGACCGCGTCGGCGGGCTCGCCCCGGCCGTAGAGGTCGGTGATGATGTCGTAGATCATCTGGTGGGCCGGGCGGTAGAAGTCGTCGGAGCGCAGGATCTCCACGACGTCGGCGATGGCGTCCTTCGACAGGAGCATGCCGCCGAGCACGGACTGCTCCGCCTCGATGTTGTGAGGCGGTGTGCGCTCGAAACCGGGGCCGCCGCCTCCGGCCTCTTCGTCTATGCTCACCGCGCCCCCTCGAAACCTCGCAGGCGGTCGCACCACCCCCACTTGTAGCCGACCGGTCTGACAGTTTCTCGGAGTCCGGAGCCGTCGGCAACGCGGCCTGTGGACAACCCTGTGGTCAAGCTGTGTACAGCCGCGCCCAGGGTGTGAACGGCCTGTGGACGGGGCTGGGGATAACTCTCGCGAATATCCACCGGACCCCACCTGACCTGGTCGAACAGTGTCCACCGACTGTGGAGGAAAGAAACTTGTGCCGACACGCGGGGTAATGGCCATAATAGACAAATGCTCATTACACCCAGAGATCGGGAGATCCTGCGCCTGGCCGTGCCGGCGTTCGGAGCCCTGGTCGCTGAGCCGCTCTTCCTGCTGGCCGACTACGCCATCGTGGGACACGGGCTGGGCACCACGGCGGTAGGCGCGCTGGGCGTGGCGGGCATGGTGCTCTCGACGCTGATGAACCTGTGCGTCTTCCTCGCCTACGGCACCACCGCCTCCGTGGCCCGGCAGACCGGCGCGGGCAACCATACGCGGGCCATGCGCGGCGGTGTGGACGGGATCTGGCTGGCGCTGGGCATCGGCGTGGCGCTCATCCTGGTGATCTGGCCGCTGGCCCCGGCCGTGGTGGAGCTGTTCGGGGCGAGTGCGGGCCAGAGCGCGCAGGCCGTGACCTACCTGCGGATCAGCCTGCTCGGCGCGCCCGGGATGCTGGTCGTGCTGGCCGGTACGGGAGTGCTGCGCGGATTACAGGACACGGTCACGCCGCTGGTGGTCGCGGTGGGGTCGTTCGCGCTGAACGCGGTACTGAACGCCTGGTTCGTGCTGGGGCTCGGGTGGGGCATCGCCGGGTCGGCGTGGGGAACCGTGCTGGCGCAGACGCTGGGGGCCGCCGTCTACATCGTGGTGGTGGCCAGGGGCGCGCTGCGGCTGGGGACGTCGCTCGCTCCCGACCTCGCAGGGATCAGACAGGCGGGTACGGCCGGGTTCGCGCTGCTCATCCGTACCGTGTGCCTGCGGATCGTGCTGCTGGCCGCCACCGCGTTCGCCACCCGGATGGGCGAGGGCGAACTGGCCGCGTACGCCATCGCGACGCAGGTGTGGACGCTGCTCGCCTTCGCGCTGGACGCCATCGCCATCGCCGGGCAGGCCATCACCGGGCGCTCGCTCGGCGCCGGGGACACGGCGACGACCAGGGCCGCCACCAGGCGCATGGTGCAGTGGGGAGTCTGGTCGGGGGTCGTACTCGGCGTGTTGGTCGTGGCCGCGCGGCCGGTGCTGCCGGGGCTGTTCGACGCCGACCCCGAGGTCACCGGACTGCTGCTGGACGTGTTGTGGCCGGTGGCGCTGTTCCAGCCGATATGCGGGGTGGTGTTCGTGCTCGACGGGGTGCTGATCGGCGCGGGCGACCAGCGCTACCTGGCCTGGGCCGGGGTGTGGACGACGCTGGCGTACCTGCCGGCCGCCGTGCTCGCCGCCGGTTACGGAGTGGTCGCACTGTGGTGCGCACTGGGGGTGTGGATGATCGCCCGGCTGATCACGCTCGTCCGCCGGGCCGCCGGCACCGCCTGGCTGGTGACCGGGGCATAAGGCGCGATCAAGATGCCCGAATACAGACTGTTACCTGCGAACAGGCCGTGACCGAGTGTGATCGCTTCCTTGATTACCTGCGGTGATCGCTGAAGGCGAAAAGTTCCGCTTCCGGCGGCCGGCTGAAGGTGGTTACCGTAATCGTCTCGTGCTTGCTGTTGTTCAGGGGGTGGGACATTGTGGGCGAGTTCCCTGAGCGGGGTGTTCCTTGACCACGATTCTGCGACGACTGCCGCCTTCAGAGGCGACCGGGCTGCGGACCGGCGCCCGGCACAGCCTGGCCGAGCTCTACCGCCCGCGCGACCTGGTCGTGCTCGGGCTGGGTGTGATGATCGGCGCGGGCATCTTCTCCATCGCCGGCCAGCAGGCCGCCACCACCGCCGGGCCCGGCGTGCTCCTGTCCTTCATGATCGCGGGCATCGCCAGCCTGCTCGCCTGCCTGTGCTACGCCGAGCTGTCGTCCACGATGCCGACCTCGGGCAGCGCCTACACCTTCACCTACGTCATCTTCGGTGAGGTCTGGGCCTGGGTCATCGGCTGGGCCCTGATCCTGGAGTTACAGCTCGCCGCCGCCGTGGTGGCTCGGGCCTGGGGCGGGCTCACGGTCACGGCGATCTCCAACTTCGGCATCAAGCTGCCGGGCGAGGCGCTGGTCGAGGACCTGCTCGTGTTCGGGATCCTGGTGCTGCTCACCGGCATCGTGGCGCTGGGCGCGCGGGTCGGGCTGCGCGCCCTGTGGATCATGGTGTCGGCCAAGCTGCTGGCCATCGGCGCGGTCATCGTGGTGGGGCTGCCGCACATCGACGTGGCCAACTTCGGCGACTTCCTCGTCCCGCCCAAGACGTTGCCGTCGTCGCCGGCGACCGTGCTGGAGGTGTTCGTCGGGGAGAGCCAGGCGTTCGGCTGGTTCGGGATCTTCGCGGCGGCTTCGGCCATCGCGTTCGCGTACATCGGGTTCGACGTCGTGGCCACTTCCGCCGAGGAGACCGTCAACGCGCCCAGGGCCGTGCCCAGGGGCATGATCCGCAGCCTGGTGATCGCCACGGTCATCTACCTCGCGGTGGCGCTGGTCATGGTGGGCATGGTGTCCTTCACCAAGATCTCGGTGGACACGCCGCTGTCGAGCGCCTTCCGGGTGATCGGCGTGGACTGGATGGTGCACGTCATCGACGCGGGCGCGGTGCTCGGGCTGACGACCGTGATCCTGGTGCTGATCGTGGGGCAGACGCGGGTGCTGTTCTCGATCGCGCGCGACGGTCTCATCCCGCGCGGGCTGGCCTCGGTCAGCCGCCGCTACCACACGCCCACCCGGGTGACGCTGCTGATCGGGTTCGTGGCGATCATGCTGGCCGAGTTCGTGCCGGTGCTCATGCTGCAGGAGCTCGTGGTGATCGGGGCGCTGTTCGCGTTCGCGTTCGTGGCGGCCGGGGTGATCGTGATGCGGCGGCGCATGCCGTACCTGGAGCGGGGGTTCCAGGTTCCGCTGTCACCGCTGCTGCCGGCGCTCTCGCTGGTGGCCACGCTCTGGCTCATGGTCAACCTGCGGGTGATGACCTGGGCCTGGTTCGCCCTGTGGATGGCCTTCGGCCTGCTGGTCTACCTCCTGTACGGCCGCCGCCACAGCCTCCTGGCCCGCCCCCGTCCCCGCTCCAACCTCGACCCGGCCCGCGGCCGGCACCGCCGCTAGCAGGCCCGTCCCGGGGTGCGGCGATCACCCGCGTCACGGACCGCCACGGCTAGAACCGGCCGGATTCGAGCACGCTACGCAGGAACTCCCTGGTCCTGGGGTGCTCGGGCGCGGTGAAGATCTGCTCGGCCGGACCCTTCTCGACGAGTACGCCGCCGTCGAGGAAGCACACCGTGTCCGAGATGTCGCGGCAGAAGCCCATCTCGTGCGTCGTCAGGATCATCGTCATGCCCGACTCCTTGAGCTCCCTGATGATCCCCAGCACCTCCACCACCAGCTCCGGGTCGAGCGCCGAGGTGACCTCGTCGAGCAGCATCAGCCTGGGCTGGGTGGCCAGCGCCCGGATGATGGCCACCCGCTGCTGCTGCCCGCCGGAGAGCTGGTCGGGGTAGGCCCGCGCCTTGTCCGCCAGCCCGAACCTGGCCAGCAGCCCGTGCGCCTGCTCCTCGGCCGCCGCCCTGCCCACCCCGTGCACCTGGCGGGGCGCCAGCGTGATGTTGTCCAGCACGGTCATGTGCGGGAACAGGTTGAACGCCTGGAACACGATGCCCAGCCGCCTGCGCACGTGATCCACGTTCACGCGCGGGTCGGTGATCTCCTCGCCGTCGAGGAAGATCGCGCCGTCGTCCACCGTCTCCAGCAGGTTCACGCAGCGCAGCAACGTGGACTTGCCCGAGCCGGAGGCCCCGATCAGGCTCACCACCTCGTGCGGGTTCACCTCCAGGTCGATGCCGCGCAGCACGCTGTGGCCGTGGAACTCCTTCCACACCCCATCGATCGTCAGCACACTCATGCTCCGCGCCTCCTGCGGGTGCGGGCGGCCAGGTGGTCGGTGAGCCTGGCCATGGGGATGGTGAGCAGGATGAACAGCAGCGCCGAGGCGAGGTAGGGCGTGTAGTTGAACGTACTGGCGGCGTGGATCTGCGCCTGCCTGAGCGTCTCCAGCGGCCCGATGGTGGCGACCAGCGCGGTGTCCTTCTGCAGGGAGACGAAGTCGTTCAGCAACGGTGGCACGACCCGGCGGGTGGCCTGCGGCAGCACCACGAACCGCATGGTCTTGCCATGGCTCAGCCCGAGCGAGCGGGCCGCGGCCACCTGGCTCGGGTGGATCGACTCGATTCCCGAACGGAACACCTCGGCCACGTACGCGCCGTACGACAGCGTCAGCGCGATGATGCCCAGCGTCGCCAGGTCGGACGGGATGCCCTGCAGCCTGAGCGCGGGCAGTCCGAACCCGATCAGGTAGATCACCAGGATCGTCGGCACGCCGCGGAAGATGTCGGTGTAGAGCGTGGCCAGCGCCCGGATCGGGAAGAACGCGGGCGTCTTGATCCCCCTGGCCAGCGCCACCAGCAGGCCGACGATGAGGATCAGCGGCTCGGCGATCAGGAAGATCTTGATGTTGAGCAGGAACCCGCTGAGCACGTCGGGCAGCGCCGCGACGAACTGCTCGCCGTTGAAGAACGTCTCCTTGACCCGCGGCCAGCCCGGCGAGCTGGTCAGGAGCCAGACGATCAACACGATGAAGACGACCGTCGAAGCCGTGGCGATCGAGGTCGAGCGGCGGGCATGCGACCTGCGGATCCCCTCGCGCCGCAGCTGCCGCTCTGACTTGGCCCGCACGCCCCCGTCCTGCCGGTCGAGGTTCGATTGCTCACTCATCACGGGGTGGCCCGCCGATCGGGGCTCGGCTGCTCACACATCATGGGGTGGCCTGCCGATCGGGGCTCGGCTGCTTCGCACATCACGGGTGGCCCGCCGGTCGGGGTTCGGCTGCTCGCTCATCGCAGCTCGGGCGCGCCCGCCGCGGAGCCGAGCCACTCCTGCTCGATCCGGGTCAGCTCGCCCTTGGACCTCAGCGC
The DNA here is from genome assembly GCF_900099965.1 of Nonomuraea jiangxiensis. Classification (GTDB taxonomy): domain Bacteria; phylum Actinomycetota; class Actinomycetes; order Streptosporangiales; family Streptosporangiaceae; genus Nonomuraea; species Nonomuraea jiangxiensis. The sequence continues at coordinate 258,619 of NZ_FNDJ01000013.1, forward strand.
GTCCACGGCCTTGTCCACGCAGGGCTTGAGCGGGGTGCCCTTCTCCATGACCAGCCCGAACTCCTCGGGCGTGCCACCCGTCGAGCTGAACTGTCCCACGATCTTGGAGTTCTCCACCTGCGCCGCCGTCACGTAGAAGGCCGTCGGCAGGTCCACGATCAGGGCGTCCACCTGCTTGTTCTTCAGCGCGTTCACGGCGTCGATCTGCTCGTTGTAGACGTTGGGCTCCTGCGCGGGCTGGATGACGCTCTTGACCGCGTTGAGCGAGGTCGTGCCCACCTGTACGCCGATCTTCGCGTCCTTCAGCTCCGCCAGGCTCTTGGCCCCCGCGAACTTGCTCCCCTCGACCGCCACGACAGCCTGCTTGACCGTGTAGTAGCCCTTGCTGAAGTCGACCGCCTTGGCCCGCTCCGGCGTGATCGAGACCTGGTTGACGTCGAAGTCGAACTGCTTGTCACCCGGCGCGAACGCCGAGTCGAACTTGACGACGTTCCACTGCACCTCGGTACGGTCGAAGCCGAGCTCCCCCGCAACCGCGAACGCCACCGCGCTCTCGAACCCCTGACCGTTGCTCGGGTCGTCATCCTTGAACCACGGCTCGTAGGCGGGCTTGTCGGTGCCGATGGTCAGCTTGCCCGCGTTGACGAGCTGCAACTGATCCTTGGTGCAGGCGGTGGACGCGGACGGGGCGGCCGTAGTGGCCGTGTCGTCGACCGGTGCGCAAGCGACGGCCGCTGCCGCCAATGCGCCGATCGCGAGCAGCATCGAGGGACGGGCCATGGCCAAGCCTCCAGGGGGACGCACGAAAGAACGAAGGCATTCTACGCTGCCCGAATAGGAAATATCGTCCCCGGTGTCCGAGTAGCCGTAGCAAGCGCCCCCTGAACGACTCCAACGCTTTGTCTCCGGTGCCCCTGGGGCTCGGGACCGTGGGCCCTGCCCGGGGTCGGGGTTGAGGGTCGGGGTTGAGGGTCGGGGTTGAGGGTCGGGGTTGAGGGTCGGGGTTGAGGGTCGGGGTTGAGGGTCGGGGTTGAGGGTCGGGGTTGAGGGTCGGGGTTGAGGGTCGGGGTTGAGGGTCGGGGTTGAAAGTCGGGCTCGGAGTCGGGGCCCAGGCGGGTCGGGGATCGCCGTGACGGCGGTGCCGAGGTGCCGTGGTGGTGCCTAGGTGGCTGTGGTGGAGGGTGCCGGGGTTGCCATGGAGTCGGGCAAGTTTGGGCTCGCGTAACGGTGGTCAGCCGGTGAAGGGTCAGCGGCCGTTTCCTGGAGGGCCCTCAGCCACCTACGGCGGGTGGCGGGCCACGGCAGCGCGTAACGGAAAAAGAAATGGCCCCCCACAAAGGGAGGGCCAGTTCAATGAAAACGGATCAGCCTGCGACGACCTCGACATCCACGGAGGCGGATACCTCCGGGTGGAGCTTGACCGTCACCTTGTGGGAGCCGACGCTCTTGATCGGGTTGACGATCTCGATCCGGCGGCGGTCGAGGATCGGCCCGCCGGCGGCCTTGACGGCGTCGGCGATGTCACCCGTGGTGATCGAGCCGAACAGCCGGCCGGACTCGCCCGCGCGGGTCGTCAGGCGCACGCGCAGCGCGCCGATCTGGCCGGCGACCTCCTTGGCGGTGCCCAGGTCGCGGATCTCGCGGGCGTCGCGAGCCTTCCTGATGGTCTCGATCTGCTTCTCGGCGCCGCGCGTCCAGCGCATCGCGTAGCCGCGCGGGATGAGGTAGTTGCGGCCGTAGCCGTCCTTGACCTCGACGACGTCGCCGGGAGCGCCGAGGCCGGAGACCTCGTTGGTGAGGATGAGCTTCATATCGACAGTCCTCCTTAGCGAGCAGTGCTCGTGTAAGGCAGCAGGGCCACCTCACGGGCGTTCTTGATCGCGGTCGCCACGTCACGCTGGTGCTGGGTGCAGTTGCCCGTCACCCGGCGCGCACGGATCTTGCCGCGGTCGGAGATGAACTTCCGCAGCAGCGCCGTGTCCTTGTAGTCGACGTAGGAGATCTTGTCGTGGCAGAACAGGCAAACCTTCTTCTTGGGCTTGCGCAGTGCCGGCTTGGCCATCGTGGTGCTCCTTTCAGAGCCCCGCCTTCTGGGCGGGAATGGTCTCGGACTGTTGGACAGGATTTAGAAAGGCGGTTCGTCGCTGAAGTCGCCACCGCCGCCGAAGCCGCCGCCGCCCTGCTGGCCGCCGCCGCCGCCGAACCCGCCGCCACCGCCACCGCCCTGGTAGCCGCCGCCCTGAGGCGGGGCGGGCGTCGCGGAGGCCCACGGGTCGTCGGCCGGGCCGCCACCGAAGCCGCCGCCACCGCCCCCACCCTGACGGGAGGTGCGGTTGACCTTGGCGGTGGCGTTGCGCAGGGACGGGCCGACCTCGTCGACCTCGACCTCGTAAACCGTGCGCTTCTCGCCTTCCTTGGTCTCATAGGACCGTTGCTTGAGCCGCCCCTGGACGATGACCCGCATCCCCCGCTGGAGGCTCTCGGCGGCGTTCTCCGCCGCCTGCCGCCACACGTTGCAGGTCAGGAAGAGGCTTTCGCCGTCTTTCCACTCGTTGGTCTGGCGATCCATGAACCGCGGAGTGGATGCGATGCGGAATCGAGCCACCGCTTGCCCCGTCGGGGTGAAGCGCAGCTCGGGGTCTTCGACAAGGTTGCCGACGATGGTGATTACGGTGTCGCCTGCTGCCATGGCTTGCGCTCGCCTTCCTGCACGCCTTGCTTGGGATACGGCCCAGAGTACGGGGGGTCCCCGACAAAAAACCGGGACTTAGTGCACGTCGGGCCGGAGGACCTTGGTGCGCAGGATGCCCTCGTTGAGGTTCATCTGCCGGTCGAGCTCCTTGACCGTCGCGGGCTCCGCGGACAGGTCGATGACGGCGTAGATGCCCTCGGACTTCTTGTCGATGTCGTAGGCGAGCCGGCGACGGCCCCAGACGTCGACCTTCTCCACGGTGCCGCCGTCATTGCGGACCACGGTGAGGAACTGGTCGAGGGACGGCGCGACGGTGCGCTCATCGAGCGAAGGATCCAGAATGACCATTACTTCGTAACGACGCATACGGGACTCCAACCTCCTCTGGACTCTTGCGGTCACGACACTCTGCCGTGACAGGAGGACGCTGACGTCACTGCCCGGGCACCCCTTTCGGCACCTCGGGGCGATGGATCACCCATCACAACGCAGCGTGGTCAAGGTTACCAGCCTCGGGTAGATGGGAAGGCCTTTAGGAAACCTAGGGGCTAGGGGGTGGCGGCAGTGCCACACGTGCTTCAACCCTCCGAGAGGCAGCGCTTCAAGCTCACTCTCAACACGGACGGACGCGCACATCCGGTCGAAAACGTCCTGGCCATGGCCACGCTGGCGCTCGGGGTGGTGGCGTTCGTCTCGACGTTCTGGGTCTCCGCGCACATGATCTCGGCCTGGTTCGGCCTGCTGGGCTTCGGCGTCGGGCTCTATTCCCAGTACATCTCGGCCACCACGCCGCAGCGCTCGCTCAACATCATCGGCCTGGTCGGCTCCTTCGTGGGGGCCGCGCTCGGCATCGCGCACGGGGGCTTCCTGCCACACCCATGAGCGACGGCCCCGGCCTGCCGCACCGGGGCCGTTCCGCGCGCCATCGCTAACCGATGTGCAGGTCTATGCCGAGCAGGACCAGGAACCAGAGGAAGACCGAGAGCAACGCCTCCGCGACGTCCCTCAGCAGTCCGGGGGTGATGTAGTCGTACACCCAGGCCACGTAGATCCCGATCACTACGTAGATAAATAAGATCAGCGCTCGTAAGCGCCACCGTGTCATCGCACGTCTCCTCGTGTTGGGGGTGCCTCACGACTGCCCCACCCCGCTCCCGGCAAACGGATAGGCTCGCTGACATGGTGCGCATCGGAGCTCACGTCGACCAGGACGATCCCGCCGCTCACGCCGTGGAGGTGGGGGCCGAGGTGGTGCAGTTCTTCCTCGGCGATCCGCAGGGCTACGACAAGCCCGTGCTGCCGGCCAAGCCGGTGGAGGGCGTCGACCTCTACATTCACGCTCCCTACCTGATCAACGTGGCGACCACCAACAACCGGATCAGGATCCCCAGCCGCAAGCTGCTGGAGCAGCACCTCAAGGCGGCCGCGAGCCTCGGCGCCAAGGGCCTGGTCGTACACGGCGGCCACGTCAACAAGAGCGACGACCCGCAGACCGGGTTCGACAACTGGCGCAAGGTGTTCGAGCGCATGGAGTGCCCGATCCCCGTGCTGATCGAGAACACCGCGGGTGGCGACAACGCGATGGCCCGCAAGCTGGAGCGCATCGCCCGGCTGTGGGACGCGCTCGACGGCTTCGACGTGGGCTTCTGCCTCGACACCTGCCACGCCCACGCCGGCGGCGAGGAGCTGCTCGACCTGGTCGAGCGGGTCAGGGCCATCACCGGCCGCATCGACCTCGTCCACTGCAACGACTCGCGCGACGAGTTCGACTCCGGCGCCGACCGCCACGCCAACCTGGGCCAGGGCCGGATCGACCCGGAGCTGATCCTGGCGGTCTGCCGGGCGGCCGGGGCGCCCATCATCGTGGAGACGCCCGCCGCGGGCCAGGCCGACGACATCGCCTTCCTCAGGAAGAACCTCTAAACGGCGGCGCGGGACAGCGGCTGGGGAAATACACACAGCCTGTGGATAACTTCCCTGGATTACCGAGACGAAGAAACGGGTAGAGAGATCATCCCGCCCAGGCCCCGCTGAGGAAGCGGCCGGTGTTGAGGAGCATGAGCGGCCCCGAGATCAGCGCATAAAGCACGATCAACCAGGTCCTGCTGGTCGTGACCCTGGCGATCAGCACCCACAGGGGAAACCAGAGCAGCAGCGAGCGCGGGATCGACAGGTAGAAGGCCGAGGTCATCAGCGCCCCCGCCTGCAACCCCGTGTAGACCAGCTCGCTCCACCGGCGCAGCACGAGCAGCCACACCAGTACGGCGACCGCCACCACGGCCCCGGCGATCTCCATGCGGAAGGCGACCGCCATGTCGTCGGACCCCAGGGCCGAGCCCCAGGTCGTCCGCCACGCCTCCCACGGCCAGGCGAAGTCGCGCCCCCACCCGGCCTGCTGCGCGTGCTTCCAGGCCAGCCAGTCACCGGAGCGGCTGTACTGGTAGTACGAGTACGCCACCAGCGGCAGGAACGGCACGACCAGCCACCCGGCCCGCCGCGGCGCCTCCTTGGCGACGAAGAACTCCACCACCAGCGCGATCGCGAGAAACAACCCGGTGATCCGCACGCAGGCGGCCCCCGCGCCCAGCAGCGCCGCCGCCGACCAGGCGCCCTGCCTGGCCGCCAGCCACGCCGGGATCGCGAAGGCCAGAAAGAGCGACTCGCTGTAGCCCGCCGCCAGGAACACCGCCATCGGGAAGCACAGCAGCGCCAGCACCGCCATCCAGCCGTGCGCGCCCTCCAGCTCCGCCAGCCGGGCCAGCGCCGCCATGGCCACCGCCCCGGCCACCAGCGAGATCACCAGCCCGGCCGCCGACCAGTCCTGGACGACGAAGTGCACTATCCGCAACAGCCCCGGGAATCCCGGGAAGAACGCCGGAAGTCCCTCGTCCACCGGCTCGCCGGGCTCGCCGTCGTACCCGTGCTCGGCGATCGTGATGAACAGCTCGGCGTCCCACTTGCGCCAGCCGGCGAGGTAGTCGGCGAAGGTCACCCCGAGCAACGTCGTCACCAGCAGTCCAGCGCGCGAGCCCAGCCAGAGCAGCAGCGCGTCGCGCGTGGACGAGCGGGTGATCATTTAATGATGGACGCCAGCGTGAACCGGTCGCGGGCGTCGTCGAACACACCGCCCGTCTGGTCGTCGATGTCGGCCTGGCGCACCACGTCCTTGTCGGGACGCAGAATGTCCCGCACGACGAACGCCATCATGATCCCGATGGTGATGACCCGCCCCCAGACGGCGGTGAAGTACGTGTCGTCGCCGATGCCCAGGTCGTCGCGGCTCAACGGCGGCTGGGAGAGCAGGTAGAGCCAGATGGCGGTGAAGTACCAGACCTCGGCGAGCTGCCACAGCACCAGCGGCTTCCAGTTGGGCCTGGCCAGCACGGCGAACGGCACCAGCCAGAGCACGAACTGCGGCGACCACACCTTGTTCGTCATCATGAAGGCGGCCAGCGCCAGGAAGCAGATCTGGGCCAGCCGCGGCCGGCGCGGCGCGGCCAGCGTGAGCACGGCGATGCCCAGGCACATCAGCGCCAGCGCCGCCATGCCGAGCGTGCTCACGTCGCCCTCGCCCAGGACCCCCCATCCCTTGTGCTGGAAGAACAGCCACACCGAGCCCCAGTCCACCCCGCGTTCGGCGGAGAAGACGTAGAACCTGCGCCAGCCCTCCCAGGCGAAGATCATGAAGGGCACGTTGACCACGAGCCACGCGACCGCCGCCGAACCCGCTGTCACGAGGAACGGTCGCCATCGCCCGGTACGCCACGTGAGCAGGAACAACGCGCCCAGGAACAGCAGCGGGTAGAACTTGGTCGCGATGGCCAGCCCCAGCAGCACGCCGGCCAGCACCTGCCGGCGCCGCGCCCAGGCCAGCAGCATGCCCATGGACAGCGCGCCCGCCACCAGGTCCCAGTTGATGTAGGCGGCCAGCACCACGGCGGGCGAGATGGCGTACCACAGCGCGTCCCAGCGCCGCGTCGGCCCGGCCAGCGCGGCCATCAGCAGGACACCGGCCACCAGGGAGATGCCGAGCACGATGACCGTCAGGTCGTAGAACCTGACGGCCTGCGCGCCCCGGTCGCTCTCCAGCCACCGGGCGAACCAGCTGACCACCTGCATGACCTCGCCCAGCACGACCGGGTATTCGACCTGCTTGTCGAACGGCACGTGGGCGAAGTAGGGGTTCTGGGTGGCCAGGGACCGGTCGAAGTAGAGCGGGTAGATGTCGGTGTAGCAGAAGTTGGTGTACGTGGTGACCTGGTCGTTCCAGCCGCCGGTGCGGCACGGCAGCCGCACCACGTACGCGAGGCTCGCCCCCAGGGCCGCGATGAGCCCCAGGGGCAGGTACGGGATGGTGCGCGCCGCGAGGGGAACGCGCACCTCCGTGCTCGTCACCGCTCTCCGGGTCCGGACCTGGACCCTCCGGGCCCGCCCTGTCCCGGATCGGGCGGCCCGTTGCCGCCGCCGCGGTCGTTGCGGTCGTTGCCGTTGCCGCCCATGCCGCCCAGCCCGCTCAGACCCTGGTCGTCCACGTCGTCGGAGCCCGTCGGGAACTCGCTCTCGTGGTCGACGCCCCCGCCGTTGTCGCCGCCGTTGTCGACTCCGCACGGCGGGATGATGCAGTCCTGCTCGCCGTCCCCGCCGTCGAAGGGGTTGTCACCGTTGTCGAACGGGTCGTCCGGCGTGACCGTCGGCGTGGGCGTCGGGCTCGGCACGATGTTCTCGGCCACGCCGTAGTCGGCCCTGGTCGGGAACTGCTCGATCGGCAGGCCCTCGTGCGCGAGCAACATGAACTTCCGCCAGGCCTCCGTGGGCGGACCGGCACCCTCGAAGCCGAGGGAGACCTCGAACGGCCGAGTGTAGGGGTTCTGCTGGTTGTACTTGGGATGCGGCTTGCCACCCGGAGTCTCCGGGCAGTTGGAGTGGATGGGCGGCACGACCTTGCCCGACTTCGTCCGGCACTCCTCGCGGTAGAACCCGACCGCGGTGGAGATCTGCGGCGTGTAGCCGACGAACCAGGCGCCGTTCTCGTCGTTGTTGGTGCCGGTCTTGCCGGCCGCCGGCCGGTTGCCCAGGCCCTGGCCCGCCGCGGTGCCGCTCTTCAGCACCGCCTCCATGGCGACCGTGGAATCGGCCGCCGCCTCGGGGGTGATGACCCTCTTCACCGGGTTCAGCTCGGGATAGGCGACCTTCCCGTCCAGCTTGACCTCCCGCACCACGTGGTATTTCCGGTATTCGCCGGCATTGGCGAAGATCGAGTAGCCCGCGGCCTGCTCGACCGGGGTGACCGGGGCGCTGCCGATGGCGAACTGGTAGTGGTGCTCCTCGACGTCCTTCTCCATCCGTTCCTGGTTGAAGCCGGCCGCCTCGACCAGGTTCTTCACGTCGTCGATCTTGCCCGGCAGCGCGTACGCCATCGACACGTACGCGGTGTTGACCGAGTCCGCGGTGGCCTTGATCACGTCGACGGCCGGGCCCACGTTGTGGCTGTTCTTGAAGCCGCCATCTGCCTGGCCGGGCAGCTTCTTCGGCACCGTCTCGTTACCCGGGACGAAGCTCTTGAGCGAGTATCCGGACTGCAGCCAGGCCGCCAGGACGTAGGGCTTGAACGCGGAGGCCGCCTGCTTCTTGGAGTCGAAGGGCTCGTTCCACGGGTCGTTGAGGTAGTTGGTGCCGCCGAAGGTCGCCAGCACCCGGCCGGTCTTCGGGTCCACCGCGGCCAGGCCGCCGTGGAACTCCTTGTCCATTTTGGCCATCGTGCTCGTCATGGCGGTCGCGGCGGCCTTCATCAGCTTCTTGTCGAAGGTGGTGTAGATGTCGTAGCCGCCGGTACGGATCTCGTCCTCGGTCAGGCCCCGGTCTTTGAGCTCCCGCAGCACCTCGGTGACCATGTAACCCTTGAGGCCGCCGTACTCCTCGTTCTTGGACGGCGGCACCGTCTTGGGGAACTTGGCTGTCTTGGGGAGGTTGCCGTATTTCTCCGGGAACACCCTGGCCATGGCGTTGACGACGTCGTTGAAACGGCTCTTGAGCCCCGGGGCGTCGGGCTCCCAGTTGGGCTGCTGGATGCGCGCCGCGAGGTAGGCGCCCTGCTCGGGCGTCAGTTTCGCGGCGGTCACCTTCGGGCCGAAGTAGGCCTTCGCGGCCGCCTCGATGCCGTAGGCCCGGCCGAAGTTGATGGTGTTGAAGTAGGTCAGCAGGATGTCGTCCTTGGACATGGTGTCGTCGAGCTTGACCGCGACGAAGATCTCCATGACCTTGCGCTTGACGGAGACTTCCTGGCTGAGGCCGTCGTAGTAGGCGCGGGCCATCTGCTGGGTGATGGTCGAGGCGCCCTGCAGCTGCTGGCCGGACAGGGTCATCCAGGCCGAGCGGAAGATACCGGAGATGGAGATGCCCGAGTCCTCGTAGAACGTGTCGTTCTCGATGGCTATGGCGCCGTCCTTCACCGAGTCGCTGATCTGCGAGATGTTGTCGAGGAGCTCGCGCTTCATGCCCAGCTTGGTGATGGGCGACTTGTCCCGGTAGTAGAGGGTGCTCGCCTGGGCGAGCGCCTCGGACTGGGTCGCCGTGGGCACCGGAGTGTTGGCGTAGGCCACCATGACCATGCCGAACATGCCGGCCGCGAGCACCACGAACCCGGCCACCACGATCTTCCAACCGGGCACGAACCTGCGCCAGCCGCCGCGCCCCTTGTCATCAGGGGATCGGGGGGGTCCCGGGGGCTCGGGGGGCCCGCCGCCCTGACCCCGCCTGCGCGAGCGCCGTGGCCCGTCGCTGATCATGGTCTCAGGGGCGCTCAGCGCGCGCGTGTCCTGACGCGCGTGCGGGCGTGGTGGCGGCCGGTCGCCGCCCCCACCCTGATCGTCGTACGGCTGCGCCGCCATGGCGCCCGTCTGCTCGTAGGCCGCTTCCGGACGACGGGGCGGAGATCCACCCCAGCCCGGTTCGCCGGTTTGGGGCGGAGAACCCGGGGGCACAGAACGGGATGAGCTGGACCGACGGCGCCTTCCAGGGCGTGGAGGCTGATTCGGCCCCTCATGCATGCTGTTACTCACACGTCCTCGCATCGTCATCGGAACAAAACGGCGTTGGGCGTGAGGTTTCTCGCCGCCCCCGGTCTTCAGGCTCGGCCGACCAGGTCGGGCGGTCCGTTGCCGAGGACGTACGAAACCGTCAGGTAGTTCCAAGAACAACCTTGGCAGACCTCGACGACGTACACCCGGAACTCATCGTAATCATGAGCCATGGCGACGAGTTCCGACATGACCTTTGCCTGTCCGGCATGCCTCCCGAGGGAGTCGCCGTAGACATAGGTCACGTTGGTGACGTTCTCCCTTTCGCAGACCGGGCAGAGACGTTCGGTCGGCTCGCCGAAGTAGCGCGCCGCGCGAAGGAGGTAGGGCTGTGCGTCACAGACGTCGCCGCGTGAGGTGCGCCCATTGCGCAAGGAGCGGACCACCGCCCGTTTCGCCAGGCCGTAATCCACCACCCTCCGCTGTGACCACATGAGCGCCAGACTACGGCTTTTTTCCGATTCATCCCAACGACTTGGCAGATTCAATGATTGCAGCGATATAGCGGCGCGACGTATCCTCGGGATGTATCGGCTCGATACATCGATGCGAGAGGGGGCGGTTCCGGTGGCCGGCGGACAGGGCAGGGTCTTGGAGCTGGCCGTGCTCGGGTCGCTGCATGAGACACCACTACATGGCTATGAGCTGCGCAAACGGCTCAACGCCCTGCTAGGGATGTTCCGTGCGTTCTCCTATGGATCGCTTTACCCCTGTCTGCGATCGCTACTGGCTCAGGGCCTGATCGCGGAGGAACAGCCCGCTCAGCCCCCGATCGTCGGCGGGCGATCGAAGATCGTCTACAAGCTGACCGCCGAAGGCAAGGAACGGCTGCAGGACATGCTGACCCAGGCCGGGCCCTCCGCCTGGGAGGACGAGAGCTTCGGTGTGCACTTCGCCTTCTTCAGGCACACCGAGGCCGAGGTGCGCCTTCGCATTCTCGAAGGCCGTCGCAGCAGGCTGGAGGAGCGGCTCGACGCGGTGCGCACCGCGCTGTCGCGCACCAGGGAGCGGCTTGACAGTTACACGCTCGAGCTGCAGCGCCATGGGCTCGAGTCGGTCGAGCGCGAGGTGCGCTGGCTGAACGAGCTGATCGCAACGGAACGTCGGGCCTCGGAAGAGCCCGAGAGAGATACCACGTCAACTGATGAGTAAGGGAGCGAGTGCGATGGGTTCGGTTCGCGTGGCCATTGTCGGTGTCGGCAACTGCGCGTCGTCGCTGGTCCAAGGCGTTCACTACTACAAGGACGCCGACCCGGAGATCCGGGTGCCGGGCCTGATGCACGTGAAGTTCGGCGACTACCACGTCGGCGACGTCGAGTTCGTCGCCGCCTTCGACGTGGACGCCAAGAAGGTCGGCCGTGACCTCTCCGAGGCCATCGTCGCCAGCGAGAACAACACCATCAAGATCACGGACGTGCCGCCCACCGGGGTGACGGTCCAACGGGGCCACACGTTCGACGGTCTGGGCGAGTTCTACCGCGAGATCATCGAGGAGTCCGACGAGACGCCCGTCGACGTGGTCCAGGTGCTGCGTGACAACCGTGTCGACGTCCTGGTGTCCTACCTGCCGGTGGGTTCGGAGGAGGCCGACCGCTTCTACGCGCAGTGCGCGCTGGACGCCAAGGTGGCGTTCGTCAACGCGCTGCCGGTGTTCATCGCCTCCGACCCGGAGTGGGCCGAGAAGTTCACCGAGGCCGGCGTGCCGATCGTCGGTGACGACATCAAGTCTCAGGTCGGCGCCACGATCACGCACCGGGTGCTGGCCAAGCTGTTCGAGGACCGCGGGGTGGAGCTGCTGCGCACGTACCAGCTCAACTTCGGCGGGAACATGGACTTCATGAACATGCTGGAGCGCCAGCGGCTTCTCTCCAAGAAGATCTCGAAGACGCAGTCGGTCACCTCGCAGATCCCGCACGAGATGGCCAGGGCCGACGTGCACATCGGGCCGTCGGACCACGTGCCGTGGCTGGACGACCGCAAGTGGGCGTACGTGCGGCTCGAAGGGCGCTCGTTCGGCGACACGCCGCTGAACCTGGAGTACAAGCTCGAGGTGTGGGACTCCCCCAACTCGGCGGGGATCATCATCGACGCGGTCCGGGCCGCCAAGATCGCCCTTGACCGGGGGATCGGGGGGCCGATCCTGTCGGCGTCCTCCTACTTCATGAAGTCGCCGCCGAAGCAGTTCTCCGACGACGAGGCCCGCGACTACGTCGAGAAGTTCATCAGGGGTGAGGTCGAGCGCTGACCTCCCTGCCAGATCATGCCGGAAGGCGCCGCGCCCGGGCCGGGCGCGGCGCCTTGGTGAGTGCCAGAGCCCCGCTCTCTCGTGAGTGCCGGGCCGCGGCTCCTTCGTAGGTGGGGGCTACGCGTCGGTGGTGAGGCTAGACGCGGGCCGCGGGGGGCAGGGCGGTGTCGGGGGCCGGTGGCCAGGTCATCGGGTCGGCGCCGAGCTCCGCCAGCAGCGGCACCTGCTCCCGGCACCATGGCGAGATCGCCAGCAGCCCTCGCCGCACGCCCTCGACGAACTCCTTCCATGGCATCCACAGCACCTCCCCCACCTCCTCCGGGTTGGGCGTCACGGGAGCGTCGACCGTCACCCGGTAGACCGGGCAGAGCTCGTGCTCGACGATGCCGTTGCCCATCACCGCCCGGTAGGCGAAGGTCGGCAGCATCAGATCGGCGTGCTCGGCCCGCAGGCCGAGCTCGTAGGAGAGCCGGCGCAGGACGGCCCGCTCAGGCGGCTCGCCCGGCAGCGGGTGGCCGCAGCAGCTGTTGGTCCAGACACCCGGCCAGGTGATCTTGTGGTCCGCTCTCCTGGTGAGCAGTACGCGGCCTTCATGATCGAAGACGTAGCTGGAGAACGCCAGGTGGAGGGGGGTCTCATGGCCGTGCACCGACGTTTTTGGCGCGGTGCCCAGCGCATTGCCGTCACCGTCGACCAGCACAACGTGTTCCTCGGTCGTCACGCTATGAAGCGTACGAGATCGGCGCCACCACTAGGAACCTGTTGTTCACCTGCTGCACCAACCTCGCTCGCATCCTAGACGACCCCCACAGGGCTAGGCTGGCCGCGTGTCATTCGTCGCCGATCTACGCGTGGTCCTGCGTGGCAGGGATTTCCGGCGGTTGTTCGGCACCCGGCTGTCTTCCCAGTTCAGCGATGGGATCTTCCAGTTCGGGGTGGCCGGGTTCGCCTTCTTCAGTCCCGAGAGCCAGACGACCGCGCTCCAGGTGGCCGCCGGTCTCGCCGTGCTGCTGTTGCCGTACAGCGTGCTGGGGCCGTTCGTCGGCGTGTTCATCGACCGCTGGTCACGACGGCAGATCCTGATGGTGGCGCCGATCGTACGCGGCATGTTGCTGCTGCTCGCCGCGGTGCTGGTCGCCGCCGACGTGCCCGATCCGGCGTTCTACGCCACGGCGCTCGCCGTGCTCGGGGTCAACCGGTTCTTCCTGACCGCGCTCGGCGCCTCGCTGCCGCACGTGGTGCCCGCCGACCGGCTGATGGCGGCCAACGCGGTCACGCCGACCTCGGGCACGGTGATCACGTTCGTGGGCGCGGGCGCCGGGTTCCTGCTGCGCGAGGTGTTCGGCGGCGACGACCGCGGCTCGGCGCTGCTGCTGGTCTCCTGCTGCGTGCCGCTCGCGCTGAGCGCGCTGGCGGCGCGCACGATGGACCGCGCCCTGCTCGGCCCCGAGCCCGACCCGAACCGGCCGCAGACCCGCGAGGCCATGCGCAACGTCGTGACCGGCCTGGTCGACGGCGCCCGGCACCTGGGGCGGCAGCGCATGGCCGCGGCCACGATGGGCGCGATGGCCGCCCACCGCTTCTTCTACGGCATGTCGACCGCGCTCGGCATCATCCTCTACCGCTACTACTTCACCGACGGCGATCCCGACGCCGCCCTGCGCGGGATCGGCCTCGTGGTGGCCACCTCCGGCGTCGGCTACTTCCTGGCCGTGATCATCACCCCGTACACGACCGAGTGGTTCGGCATCGAGCGCTGGGTGCCAATCGCGCTGGCGGCCTCCGGGGTGCTGGCGGCCGCGACGGCGCTGCCGTTCCAGGAGTGGGGGCTGCCGGTGGCCGGGTTCATCCTGGGGGTGACCGCGCAGAGCGTCAAGATCTGCGCGGACACCACCGTGCAGCGCGACGTCCAGGACATCTACCTGGGCCGCGCGTTCTCGATCTACGACATGCTCTTCAACGGCATGTACGTACTCGCCGCGGCCCTGTCGGCGATGATCCTGCCGGCGAACGGCAAGTCCTACACCGCCGTCGTGATCATCGCGATCGGCTACCTGGTGGCGGCGGTGGCCTACCGGATGGTCACCGCGGCCGCCTCACGTGCCGAGGTCGCCTGACCCGCCGCGCTCGCCCGGGCCCATCTCGTTGGCCCGGGCCCAGTCCAGCAACGCCGCGGTGGCCGCGTCCTTGCCGATCATGCCCTTGTCCAGCCTGAGGTCGAGCAGGAACTTGTAGGCCAGCCCCACCACCGGCCCCGGACCCACGCCGAGCACCCGCTGGATCTCGTTGCCGTCGAGCTCGGGCCGGATCTTGGCCAGCTCCTCCTCCTCGGCCAGCCGGGCGATGCGCTCCTCCAGCTGGTCGTAGGTGCGCGCGAGCGTCACCGCCTTGCGCTTGTTGCGCGTGGTGCAGTCGGCCCTGGTCAGCTTGTGCAGCCGGTCCAGCAGGTGACCGGCGTCGCGCACGTAGCGGCGCACCGCGCTGTCGGTCCACTCCCCCGTGCCGTAGCCGTGGAAGCGCAGGTGCAGCTCGACCAGCCGGGAGACGTCGGAGACCACGTCCTTGGGGAACTTCAGCTCCGTCATCCGCTTTCTGGTCATCTGCGCGCCGACCACCTCGTGGTGGTGGAACGACACCCGCCCGCCCGCCTCGTGACGCCGCGTCTTCGGCTTGCCGACGTCGTGCATGAGCGCCGCCCAGCGCAGGACGCGGTCGGGCTTGCCGTCCTCCTCCTGCGCGATGGCCTGGTCGAGCACGGTCAGCGTGTGGTCGTAGACGTCCTTGTGCCGGTGGTGCTCGTCGATCTCCAGGCGCAGCTTGGGCAGCTCGGGCAGCACGTGCGCGGCCAGCCCCGTCTCGACCAGCAGCCGCAGCCCCTCGCGCGGGTTGGCGCCGCAGATCAGCTTGTCGAGCTCATCGCGGATGCGCTCGGCCGAGACGATCTCGATGCGCTCGGCCATCGCGCTCATCGCGGCCAGCGCCTGCCCGTCCACCTCGAAGCCGAGCTGCGAGGCGAACCTGGCGGCCCGCAACATGCGCAGCGGGTCGTCGTCGAAGGACCGCTCAGGCGTGCCCGGCGTGCGCAACCGGCCGGCCCGCAGGTCGCTCAGGCCGCCGTAGGGGTCGACGAACTCGTGGCCGGGCAGCCGCACCGCCATCGCGTTGACCGCGAAGTCACGCCGCTCCAGGTCGGCCTCCAGCGTCTCGCCGTAGATGACCTCAGGCTTGCGCGACTTCGGATCGTAGGACTCGCTGCGGTAGGTCGTGATCTCGATGAGCCAGTTGCCCTTGCGCAGCCCGACCGTGCCGAAGTCGATGCCGATGGTCCACACGGAGTCGGCCCAGCTCTTGACGATCTCGAGCACGCGCTCGGGACGGGCGTCGGTGGTCAGGTCGAGATCATTGCCGGCGCGGCCGAGCAGCAGGTCCCGCACGGGACCGCCGACGAGCGCGAGCTCATGGCCCTGCGCGGCGAACAGGCGACCGAGCTCGTCGGCCACCGGCGCGATCTTGCGGAACAGGTCGGTCATGGCCCGATGCTGGCTTTCGGTCAGAGTTGAGTCGGACAAACGTGATGAGTCCTTCCGGAACATATCCCCCGAGCCACATGGGGTCCGGGTTACCGTCGGTCAAGGGACCGTCGGGGGGCCATGGAACAAGGCAAGGAGGACTATATGAAGGACGCCCTCGCGATCCACCGCTGGCTCCTCGCACACCAGGTCCATCATGAGATCGTACGCCTTCCGCGTCCCATGACATGCGCGGAAGAGCTGCCGGAAACGCTCTCCGCGGCGCCCGACAGGTGCCTCATGGTCACGGTCTTCGAGGTCGTCACGCGGCTCGGCCACGAGGTCGTCATAGCCGTCACCAGCACGGTCGCCCGCCCGCCCCGGCCCGGCGCCGTCGGCGGCCAGCTCGGCCTGCGCCAGGTGCGACCGGCCTCGACCCACGTGGTCAATTCGGCGACCGACTACACCGACGGGCTGGTGTGCCCGCTGCTGCTGCCCGAGTCGCTGCCCATGTTCATCGACGACCGGCTGGTCGCGGACGACGAACCGATCTTCGCGGCCACCGGAGAGCGGCACACCGCGCTCTCCATCCGTGCTCTCGACCTGCTGACTCTCCTTCCAGGCAAGATGGTCGACCTACGTGGATCAAGGCCGCGAGGATCTCGTGGGGCGGTCGCGCGACGGCACTGAGCCCGTACCATTGCGGGCGTGCGTCGTCGTTACCCAACCCGGGCATTCGCGTGATCCGTAAGGCCGCGCTGCTCGTCGCGTTGTCCGCCGCGTTGCTCGCCCCGATGATGGCGGCGACGGCGCCGAACACGGCTGCCGCGAAGGCGAGCCGGCAGACGCTCGCCGTGACGATCTCCTCGATCACCCCGGAAGTGCCCAAGTCGCCGACCGATGTGATCAAGTTCTCCGGGACGGTCCGCAACGACACCGGCGCCCCGCTGACCAACGTGCGCGTGCGCCTGCGTTACACGGCGCAGAAATTCACCGACCGCGCCACCATGAGCGCCTACCAGTCCGACCAGAACTCCTGGACGCTCCCGGGCAACGTCTCCCCCACCTCCTCGATGTACGTCCCGGCGCTGGCCGCGGGCGCCCAGACGCGCTGGGAGTTCACCGCGACGCCGGTGCAGCTCGGCTACCAGTCGTTCGGCGTCTATCCGGTGGCCGTCGACGTGGCCCAGAACGACGTGATGGTCACGGCGCAGCGGACCTACCTCACCTACGCGCCGCCGGCCGTGCCGAAACTGCCGCGCAACCGGCTGGCCATCGCCCTGCCCGTCATCGACCAGCCGCACCGGGCCACCGACGAGGCCGTGTTCGTCGACGACAGGCTCAAGCAGTCGCTCGCCGACGGCGGCCGGCTCGCCGACCTCGCCGGCATCGCCCAGGTCGCGCCCAAGACCGTCACGTGGTTCGTCGACCCGGCGCTGCTCGACGACCTCAACACGATGAAGGGCGCGTACAAGGTCAAGACCAAGGACGGCACGGAGTCCAAACCCGCCGAACCCGCCGCCGAGCAGTGGCTGACGACCATGCGCACCTCGCTGGCCGCCTCGCCCGTGGTCGCGGTGCCGTACGCGGACCCTGACGTGGCGGCGCTCGCGCACCACGGGCTCGACACGCAGACCGGCAAGGCGATCCAGATCGGCGAGCAGGTCACCAGAGAGCTGCTCAACCCCGGCGCCACGGCCACCACCAACTGGCCGCCCGCCGGAGTGCTCGACGCCGACGCGCTCGATCTGCTCTCGGTCAGCGGCGACAAGGTGAACCGGGTCCTGCTCAACGCCACCAACCTGCCGCCGCAGCCGCCCGTCACGTTCACGCCCGATGCCGCCTCGACACTCGACTCGGTCAACGGCCCCGTCACCGCGCTGGTCGCCGACACCGAGCTGAGCCGCCTGTTCGAGCCCGCGTCGGCCACGTCCGTACTGCTCAGCACGCAGCGCTTCGTCGCCGAGACCGCGATGATCGCCTCGGAGATCGGCCAGACCTCGCCGAGGTCGCTGATCGTCGCTCCCTCACGGCGCTGGAATCCCAACCCGACGCTCGTCACCGCCCTCATCAAGATCGCGGGCCGGCTGCCGTGGCTGCAGCTCACGCCGCTGGAGTCGATCAAGCCGACCCGGGTGTCGGTCCCGCGGGCCGGTCTGACCTACACCGACCGAGACCGCAAGAGCGAGCTGACCGCGAAATACCTCGACCCCGTCAAGGACGTCGCGACGAAGGCGGAGCTCACCTCCCTGATCACCCAGCAGAAGGCGCCCTCCGGCTTCGACGCGGCGGTGCTGCGCCTCACCTCGGCGGCCTGGCGTGACAACACGCGCGTGGCCCGTAATGTGACCACCCTGGTCAAGTCGGCGGTCACCGCCAGGACGGAAGAGGTGCAGATCACCGGGGCCGGGCCCGACCGGTCGCGCACGCTCGCCGGCAGCAACGGCGTGGTGCCGATCAGCGTGAAGAACTCGCTCAGCATCCCCATCTCCCTGTTCATCGACGTCAGGTCGAACAATCCCGACCTGCTGCAGGTCAACTTCAAGCAAGAGGAAGAGCCGCTGGTGATCGGCGGCAGGCAGAGCGGCACGGTGCAGGTGCCGATGAACGCCGCCACCGACGGCGACGCAACCGTGACCGTCCAGCTCAAGACCGCCGACGGGCGCCCGTACGGCAAGGCACAGAAGCTGACCATCCGCACCACCGGCTACACCGGGATCGCCCTGGTGATCGTGGGGGCCGCGCTGACCGTGATGCTGGCCGCCGTGGTGATGCGCGTGCTGCGCCGCCGTTCGGAGCGCAGGGTCGCACGGGCCGCCAAGAACCGGGAGAGTGAATCTGTATGAGCCGCATGCTTCGGGCCAGCGCCATCATGGCGGCGGGCACCATGGTGTCCAGGGTCACGGGGTTCGTGCGGACGATGGTGCTCGCCTACGCCATCGGCACGGCGGCCCTGGGCGACTCCTACAACGCGGCCTACGCGATCCCGTACAGCATTCTCGACCTGCTGCTGCTGGGCGTGCTGAGCAGCGTCGTGGTGCCGATGATCGTGCGGGCGCAGCACCAGGATCCCGACGGCGGCCGGGCCTACGAGCAGCGGTTGCTGACGATCTCCACGGTGGCGCTGGTCGTGGTGGCCGCGGTCGCCGTGCTCGCCGCGCCGCTGCTCATCGACCTCTACACCGTCTGGGCGCCGGGGAGCAAGAGGTTCGAGGTCGGGGTCACGCTGGCGCGGTTCATCCTGCCGCAGCTGGCCTTCTTCGGGGTCGGCGCGGTGGCGGGCGCCATCCTCAACACGCGCGACCGCTACGGCGCCCCCATGTGGGCGCCCGTGCTCAACAACCTGGTCGTCATCTGCGTCTTCCTGGCCTACGTGGTGGTCGGCAGCGGCGGCGGCGACATCGACAAGGTCACCGACGGCGACCTGGCGCTGCTCGGCCTGGGCACCACGGCCGGCATCGTGGCGCAGGCGGCCGTGCTGATCGTGGCTCTCAAGCGGGTGGGGTTCTCGTTCGTGCCGCGGCTGGACGTGTGGAACGCGCGGCTGGGCGAGATGACCAAGACCGGGATCTGGACGATCGGCTACGTCGTCGTCACGCAGCTCGGGTTCATGCTGACGGTCAACCTGGCGAGCTCGGCGGGCGACGTGGTGCCGGGGCACGGCATCAGCCCGTACACGTTGGCGTTCCAGCTTTTCCAGCTCCCGTACGGGGTCATCGGCGTCTCGGTGATCACCGCGATGCTGCCGCGGATGAGCCGGGCCGTCGCCGAGGAGCGCTTCGACGACGTGCGCGCCGAGTTCGGGTCCAGCGTGCGGATGATCTGCGCGCTGATGGTGCCGGTGTCGTTGCTCCTCATGGTGCTCGGACCGGCGATCACCGTGCCCATCTACGGCCACGGGGCCAACAGCGTCGCCGACGCGGTCTACATCGGCAACGTGCTGCAGGTCTACGGGCTGGCGCTGGTGCCGTTCTCGGTGTTCCAGTTGCTGCTGCGCGTCTTCTACAGTTTCGGCGACACGCGAACACCGGTGTTCGTCGGGGCGGGCACGACCGCGGTCAACGCGGGGCTCATGGTGCTGTTCTACTCATTGTTGCCGGCTCGTTATGCGGTGATGGGGCTGGCCCTGGCGTACGCCATCGCGTACGCGCTGGGTGGGGTCACCGCCTGGTGGCTGGCCAGCCGGCGGGTTCAGGGACTGGGCGGATGGACCATCGGCATGGCGCTGACCAGGATGTATCTCGGCGCTTTGCCCACGGCCGTGCTGGCCCTGGCCGCGGTGTGGGTGGTCACGACGGCGTTCGACGGGCTAGGGTTCGTCAACTCGCTGATAGTTCTGGGCGTCGGCGGGGGTATGGGGCTGCTGCTCTATCTCGCTATAGCACACAGAATGCGCATCCCTGAGGTCAACTCGATCGTTGGGATGGTCGCCAGGCGGGTAGGCCGGTAAAGAACGCGGTCGGAATCTACTCGGCACTACCATGAAGCTCGACACGCGCGAATGGAAGCAGGAGGGGCGTGGGCGGATCCACCCGGCATAGCGCGCCTTCGTGGGACATGCCCGCGCAGGTGTGTCGAGTCATGAGCACGCCCTATCGGCCAAGCGGAGAGAGCCAGTGAGCACGTCGGCCGTCGAACCCGGCACCCGCCTAGCCGAGCGCTTCCGGCTCGAGGATCGCGTGAGCGAATCCGAAGGAGCCACGCTGTGGAAGGCCATTGATGAGATTCTCGCGCGGCCCGTCGCCGTACACACTTTCGGACCGGAGTTTCCGCGCGTCCACGAGGTCGTCACAGCCGCCCGCGCCGCGAGCAGGCTGACCGACCCGCGCCTGACCCAGGTGTTCGACGCCGCCGAGGACGAGAAGCTCTCCTACGTGGTCAGTGAGTGGGTCACCGGCGACACGCTGACCGATCTGCTCGACTCGGGCCCGCTGGAGCCGGAGCGCGCGGCCGGGCTGGTCGCCGAGGCCGCCGAGGCGCTGGCGCACGCCCACGAGGCGCAGCTCTACCACGTGTGCCTGCGCCCCTCCCACCTGGTGTGGACCACCGGCAACACGGTCAAGGTGCTCGGTGTCGCCGTCGACTCGGCGCTGTCCGGGCTCACCACCGACCAGCCCGCGCTCGACGACGCCGAGGGGCTGGGCCGGCTGCTCTACGCCGGTCTGACCGGTCACTGGCCGGGCGACGAGGAAGAGGGCGGGCTGCCCGCGGCCCCCATGACCGACGGCCATTTCTGCACGCCCCGCCAGGTCACCGCCGGGGTGCCCAGCTACCTCGACTCGATCACGGTGCGGGCCTGCCTGCCCGAGTCGCGCAGGGGCCAGAGCGCGCTGACCACCCCGGCGCAGGTGGCCGAGGCGCTGGGTGACGTGGCCAGGCCGATGCCGATCCCGATCGCCTACCCCTCCACCCCCGCGGTGGCCTCCGCCTCGCACACCGAGGGCTTGGACATCGCCCACCGCCAGCAGCACCACCACCACTACACCATGCCGTCGCCGACGCCCCCACCGCACCGCCCGCAGGGGGGTGGCCACGGCAGCACGCTCAACCGGGTGCTGATGACGCTGGTGGTACTGCTGGTGATCGCCGCCGTCGGCGTCGGGGCGTGGACGATCGGCCGCAGCCTGGGCAGCCCGAACGCGACGGCGACGCCGAGCGCCGGCGCCCCGAGCAACTCCGCGTCCGCCGCGCCCGAGGTCGAGGTCGTCAAGCCGGAGAAGGCGCAGGCCTTCGACCCGCTCGGAGGCAGCGGCGAGCAGGACGAGAAGCCGGAGAAGGCCCCGCTGGCCATCGACGGCAAGCCGAGCACGTTCTGGGAGACCGAAGGCTACTCCAACGCCGAGCTCGGCGGGCTCAAGGACGGCGTCGGCCTGCTGCTCGACATGGGCAAGTCCATGCAGATCAGTGACGTGGTGGCTACGCTGGCCGATACGCCGGGCGCGACCGTCGAGCTCAAGGTGGGCGACTCCCGCGATCTCGACTCGCTGAAGACCGTGGCGACCGAGAAGAACGCAGCAGGTAAGACCACTCTGACCCCCGACGAGGCGACGAGCGGTCAGTACGTTTTGATCTGGTTTACGCGTGTTCCTGCGGATGGAGGCAAGTTTCATGGCACCATCTATGAAGTAGTGGTGCACTCTCCCGGATCGGCATAATCAGGAATCCCTCTTGTGAACTCCCCACCCGAGACACCCTCAGCCGCGGAACGGCCGGCGATCACGGACGCCGAGCTGCTTACCGCGCACATCAACGGGGATCCACACGCCTTCAGCGAAATCGTCAAGAGGCATCGCGACCGCATGTGGGCGGTCGCCCTGCGGACGCTCGGTGACCCCGACGAGGCCGCCGACGCCGTGCAGGACGCCTTCGTCTCCGCATACCGCAAGGCCGCCACGTTTCGTGGCGAGGCGGCCGTCACGACTTGGCTCCACCGCATCGTGGTCAACGCCTGCCTCGATCGGATGCGCCGCAAGTCCGTCCGGCCGGTGGCCGACGACGAGCTCATCGAGGCCGCCGAGCGCGAGACCCCGCTGCCCGACCACACGGTCGAGCGCGAGGTCTCGATGGAGGTTTCGGCCGCCCTGAAGCTGCTGCCCAGCGACCAGCGAGCCGCGCTGGTGCTGGTCGACATGATGGGTTATTCGGTCGAAGACGCAGCTCAGGTGCTCCAGGTGCCCAGCGGCACGGTGAAGAGCAGGTGCGCCAGGGGCCGCGCGAAACTTGCCCCAATTCTTTCGCATCTGCGGAACCGAACAGACCTCAATCGCGTCTCATCCGCGAAGGGAGCAGAACTTCGTGACGGGTGATACGCACTACGATCTGGAAATTCTCGCCGAACTGGCCGAGGGTCTCCTAGACGTCGGCACGGCACGCCAGGTCCGCGAGCATCTCGCGGTCTGCGACCCCTGTGGGGAGCTTCTGGCTGACCTGGCGGCGGTTCGCGAGGTGCTCGCGGCGACCCCCACTCCGGCCATGCCGATGGGTGTCGCGCTGCGCATTGACAAGGCGCTGGCCGCGGAGGCCGGGCGCGGCGGAGGTGTCGGCCTCGCGGAACCACCCGACTGGGATGAGCTCATGCGGGACGCTCCGTGGGAGCGACCGATCGAGGCGCCGACGCGGCTGGGAGCCGAGCCGGTGACCCCGGTGGAGGAGCCGGTGCACCTCGGGGTGGTCTCCGATGACGGCACGATCGTCCCCGCCAGGCGGAGCAGGACCAGGCGCCGGTGGGCGGTGCCCGCCGTGGCGGCCGCCGCCGCGGCGGTGGTCGTTGGCACGGCGGTGGTCTCGACCACGCTGCTCGCGGCCGGCGGTGACGGGCCCGGTGCCGGCAGCACCGGTGAGAACAGGGTGGCCAAGCCCGAGACGCCGCCGAAGACGTACCCACGGGCTCCGTCCTACGCGATGACCAACAGCGGTCACAACTACAGCGACCACGACCTGCGCCAGCCGCTCGAAGGCATGTTCGGTTACGCGCAGATGGTGGGCGGCGACTCCTCGGACCACGCCAACGTCGACAAGTGCGTCAGCCGGGTGGTGAGCCGGTCGAAGCTGCCGACGTACGCGGTCGACCAGGGCCAGTACAACGGACAGGACGCCCTCATCGTGGCCTCCTGGAAGGACAAGGCCGCGCAGACGCTGCGAATCGACATCGTCGACCCGTTCAACTGCAAAAACCTGCGTAAACCCGCACTGGGCCGCTGGTAACGCAAAAAACGGTGGCGTCGTCCCTCGGAAGGGCCCGCTTCGGCGGGCTCTTTTTCTTTGCCCGTGCGCTGTCCCGCGGCGAGGTGGGTCGGGGCGGGAATCAGCTCGCCCTAGGATCTGTTGACGCCACTGCAACCGCAGACGAGGAAGGCGTGGAGCGTTGAGCGACGTTCGTAACGTGATCATTATTGGGTCGGGCCCGGCCGGCTACACCGCGGCCGTCTACTCCGCGCGCGCCGAGCTCAAGCCACTCGTGTTCGAGGGCTCGGTCACAGCGGGCGGCGCGCTCATGAACACCACAGACGTGGAGAACTTCCCCGGGTTCCCCGACGGCATCATGGGTCCCGACCTCATGGACAACCTGCGCAAGCAGGCCGAGCGGTTCGGCGCCGAGCTGGTGGCCGACGACGTGGTCGAGGTGGACCTCAAGGCCAACCCCAAGGTCGTCAAGACCCACAGCGAGACCTATTACGCCAAGTCCGTCATCCTGGCCATGGGCTCCGGATACCGGGAGCTGGGCCTGGCCAACGAGAAGCGCCTATCCGGGCACGGCGTGTCCTGGTGTGCGACCTGTGACGGGTTCTTCTTCCGCAACAAGGACATCGTGGTCGTCGGCGGCGGCGACACCGCGATGGAGGAGGCCACGTTCCTGACCAGGTTCGGCCGGATGGTGACGGTGGTGCACCGCCGCGACTCGCTGCGGGCCAGCAAGATCATGCAGGAACGCGCCTTCTCGAACGAGAAGATCCGTTTCGTCTGGGACTCCGAGGTCGTGGACGTGCTCGGCGACAGCAAGGTCGAGGCCGTGAAGCTGCGCAACCTCAAGACCGGCGAGGAGTGCGAGCTGGCCACGGACGCGCTGTTCCTGGCCATCGGGCACGACCCGCGTACGGACCTGGTCAAGGGCCAGATCGACCTGGACGAGAACGGGTACATCAAGGTCGCCTCCCCGTCCACGGCCACCAACATCGACGGAGTCTTCGCGGCGGGCGACGTCGTGGACCACACCTACCGCCAGGCCATCACCGCGGCCGGCACCGGATGCTCGGCCTCGCTCGACTCCGAGCGCTGGCTGGCCAACACCGAGAAGTAAGGAGCGCACCGTGAAGGCAGTAACCGACGCCACTTTCGAGGCCGACGTCCTCAAGAGCGACAAGCCCGTACTCGTGGATTTCTGGGCCGAATGGTGCGGCCCGTGCCGTCAGGTTGCGCCGATCCTGCAGGAGATCGCGAGCGAGCACGGCGACAAGCTGGAGATCGTCAAGCTCAACATTGACGAGAATCCGGAGGTTCCGCGCCAGTACGGCGTACTCCAGATTCCGACGATGAACGTCTACAAGGGTGGAGAGGTCGTGAAGCAGATCATCGGCGCCAAGCCGAAGGCCATGCTGCTGCGCGAGCTCGAGGGCATCATCTAGCACGCCCTGCGGTGCGGTTGTGCGTTCTTGCGGCGCGCTTCGCCCGACGAGGCCCCTCGCTTCCGGCGGGGGGCCTTTCGTCTTCCGGGCTCCTGGGGGTTTTCGGGGTTTCCCGGTCGCTTTCGGGCTCTCCGGTTGCTTTCGGGGCTCTCGGGTCTGAGGGCTCCCGGACAGTCGTCTCCTCGGGCCTGAAGGGCCGTCAGACGGGACGTAGGGCGCGTTCCGGACTCATGGAGCCTAGGAGCCGCTCCAAGGCCACCTCGACGTCCTCACGCCACGAGACGGCGGTCTTGAGTTCCAGCCGGAGCCTCGGGAATCGCAAATGCGGACGAACAGTCTTAAAACCAACAGAAAGCAAGTATTCCGCCGGAACTACGCAACTAGGTTCTTCCCACTTGAGGTCCCCAAAAGCCTCGATAGCCTTCACGCCACGCCGCGTCAGGTCTTTGGCCACGCCCTGAATCAGCATCCGCCCCAGCCCGCCACCCGAGAACTCCGGAATGATGTGCGCGGTCATCAGCAGCACCGCGTCGGCACTGACCGGCGAGGTGGGGAAAGCCACCGACCGTGGACTGTAAAGGGGCGGGCTGTAAAGGACGAACCCGGCGGGCACCCCATCAACGTAGGCAATTTTTCCGCAACTACCCCATTCGAGCAGTGTGCCGGAGATCCACGCTTCCTTCTCCAGCCCCGGGTCGCCCGACTGCACAGCGCGTTCGGCGCTGACGGGATCGAGCTCCCAGAACACGCACCGCCGACAGCGGTGCGGCAGATCTTCAAGATTGTCCAGGGTTATGTTGACCAGCCGGCGCGACAACTACCGCCCCTATCGTTGACCCGGAAAAGCGCGCGAAAACCGCGTCCACAGGTGGCATCGTAGCCCAGTGAGGATGCCGCCAGCGGACACCACGACGGTGGAGGTCGGTCACTAACGACATGTCCGGCTGGCGTAATCTGGTATTTCCGCCCGATATGACACCTAGGAGGTGGGCCGTGACGGAAGAGCGGGATCACGGTCAGACACCCGCGACCCAAGGGTCGCGCATTGACGCATACGTCGATCGGTACGCCGCGCGAGCTACCGGGATGGTCGCCTCCGAGATCCGAGCTCTTTTCGCCGTCGCGTCGAGGCCCGAGGTGGTCTCGCTGGCCGGCGGCATGCCGTACGTCACGGCGCTCCCCCTCGACATGGTCGGCGAGCTGGTCTCCGACCTGGTCACCAGGCGCGGCCCGGTCGCGCTGCAGTACGGTTCCGGCCAGGGCGATCCGCACCTGCGCGAGCAGATCTGCGAGGTCATGCGGCTGGAGGGGATTCACGCCGGGGCGAACGACGTGGTCGTCACCGTCGGCTCGCAACAGGCCCTCGACCTGGTCACCCGGATCTTCATCGACCCGGGCGACGTGGTCCTCGCCGAGGGCCCCTCGTACGTCGGAGCGCTGGGTACGTTCTCCGCCTACCAGGCCAAAGTGGTCCACATCGCTATGGATGATCAGGGCATCGTGCCTGAATCCTTGGCCCAGACCATCTACGCCCTGGAGACCGCCGGAGCGCCCATCAAGTTCCTCTACACGATCCCGAACTTCCAGAACCCGGCCGGCGTCACCCTGAACATCGCCCGCCGCCAGCAGGTGCTCGACATCTGCCAGCGGGCGGGGGTGCTCGTCATCGAGGACAACCCGTACGGACTGCTCGGTTTCGACGGCGAGCCCATGCGGGCCCTGCGTGCCGACAACCCCGACGGGGTGGTCTATCTGGGATCGTTCTCCAAGACGCTCGCTCCCGGTTTCCGGGTCGGCTGGGCGCTGGCCCCGCACGCCATCCGCGAGAAGCTCGTCCTGGCCATGGAGTCGGCCGTGCTGTCGCACTCCTCGTTCACGCAGCTCGCCGTGGGCCAATACCTGGCTTCGCAGCCGTGGCAGGAGCAGATCAAGACGTTCAGGGAGCTCTACCGCGAGCGCCGCGACGCGCTCCTGGGCGCCCTCGACTCCCTGATGCCGCCCGAGGTCAGCTGGACCCGCCCCGGCGGCGGGTTCTTCGTATGGGCGACCCTGCCCGAGGGGCTCGACTCCAAGGCCATCCTGCCCAGGGCGGTGGCCGAGCGGGTGGCGTTCGTGCCGGGGACCGGGTTCTACGCGGACGGCAGCGGGGCGCGGCACATGCGCCTGTCGTACTGCTATCCCCAGCCGGATCGCATCCGCGAGGGGGTGCGGCGGCTCGCCGGGGTGATCGAGCAGGAGATGCAGCTGCGGGACACGTTCGGGACCGGCTCGGTACGCGACCACCAAGGGGTGGACACGCCGGGCCCCGACCTGAAATAGCGCCTTCATCGCAGCGGGGCCGGTGTTCCCCTGGGACGCCGGCCCCGCTCGTTTGCGGGTTGGGACACCGGGACGGCCCCCGCACACACCCTCGGCCCCCGCGCCGGTACGGTTGGACAGCGTGCGATCAGCAGAGGAGATGTGATGAGCGATCTGGGCCACGTGCTCGTGCTGGCCGGAGGCCTCTCCTACGAGCGTGAGGTGTCCCTGCGCTCGGGTCGCCGAGTGAGCGAGGTGCTGCGCGCGGCGGGCATCGACGTGGAGGCCCGTGACACCGACGCCTCCCTCGTGCCCTCGATCCTCGTGGACCCGCCCAACGCCGTCTTCGTGACGCTGCACGGCGGCGCCGGTGAGGACGGGGCGATCCGGTCCGTGCTGGAGCTCCTCAACGTCCCGTACGTGGGGGCCGATCCGGACGCCTGCCGGGTGGCCTTTGACAAGCCCACCGCCAAGGCGGTCGTGCGCTCGGTCGGCCTTCGTACGCCGGAGTCCGTCACGCTGCCGAAGGAGACGTTCCACGACCTGGGCGCCACCGTGGTGCTGGGACGCATCGTGGAGCACCTGGGTCTGCCCCTGTTCGTCAAGCCCGCCAGGGGCGGCTCGGCGCTGGGGGCCTCGATCGTACGCACGGCCGAGGAGCTGCCCGCCGCCATGGTCGGTTGCTTCGCGTACGGCGACACGGCGCTCATCGAGCGGTACGTGGAGGGCGTGGAGGTGGCGGTCTCGGTCGTCGACCTGGGCCAGGGGCCGGTGGCCCTGCCGGCCGTGGAGATCGTTCCGGACGAGGGGGTCTACGACTACGCGGCCCGCTACACGGCCGGCCACACGGAGTTCTTCGCCCCGGCCCGCCTGTCCCCGAAGGCCGCCGCGGCCTGCGCGGAGACCGCCGTCACGGCCCACACGGCGCTCGGGCTGCGCGACATCTCCCGTACCGACCTCATCGTCGACGCCTCGGGCACCCCCTTTTTCCTGGAGGTCAACGTGGCACCGGGAATGACGGAGACCTCACTCCTGCCCATGTCGGCCGAAGCCGCCGGCCAGGACCTGGGCGAGCTCTGCGCCACGCTCCTCCAAATAGCCGCCACCCGCTCCCGGTCCTCGTAGGCTCGCTTCTTGGTGGGCGTACCGAGGCTTCCCCACCCGCCGCACGGTGCCTTTTCCGGCGTCCGCTGAGGTTCGGGTCCTACCGGCGGCCGACGGGGCCAAGGATGAAGGTCGTCCCCTCGTTCTCCGGCACCTTCAGCGCCAGCTCCGTCTCAGCGAGGGCCTCGGCGATCTCCTCGCGGTCGCCCAGCCACCCGAGGTAGAGCTCGCCGACCAGGTCGCCCCGGACGTCGAAGGCGGAGTCATGACTCTGGGTGTTCCAGAAGACGGCCTTGGGTGATTCCACGTCCTCGGTCAGCTCGTACACGCGCTGCCAGCAGCCCGACGGGGTGGGCCAGAGGGCAGGCTCGGCAACGTATCCCTTCGCGGTCAGCCGTTCGAAAGCCCGCAGGATCCGGCACAGATCGGAGGGCTCCGCAGCGGCCAGGCAGGTCGCGGTGCCTTCGTTCGGCTCGTGGAGACCACGCTCCACCGCCAGGAGCCGCTCCATCGCGGCATCGAAATCCTCGTCCTCCACCTCCTCTTCGGGAAGCCTGATCACGAGTCCCTCCCAGGCGAAGGCCGACTGAATATCCGCCGTGAGCGAACCCCTCCAGCGCACGTCAACGTCCCGGAGCAGTGCCCCATCTACCGAGAACGCGTCCGAGAAGTCCTCAGGCAGAGCCAGCAGTCCGGACTGACCGGTCGCGGACGCGAACTCCTTGCTGGTGACGTGCCGCCACCCCTTCTCGTCCAGCCGGTCGAGGGCCCGGTCGAAGGCCTCGCTGTGCGACTCGGCAGGCGCATACGCCCGCTCGCGCCTGGCCAGTTGCCGCCGGTGATGCGCGATCACCATCGCCCACCAGCAGTGCGGATGCCCGAACGCTTCGGGATCGAGCTCCTCAAGCTCCTCGGCGATCTCCGCGAGCCGGGCCATGTCATCCGCCGGACGCTCCGCCCAGGGCAAGCTCGTGTACGCGCCCAACCGCCGAACGAACTCGACGAAGGCCCCGAGCGTGGTGTTCACGACCTCGTACTCGGGCTTCTCGTCGCCGTCCCCAAGGGACAGGAGCACGACGAGCCCCCTGCTCACATCGAGAAAGTACAACATGTCACCGTCGGGCCCGGTTCCGCCGAGGATCAAGGCTTGATCGTCCTCGTTCAACGGTCGGACGGCGAACAATCCGGGTGACCCGGCGGGGATGTCCGTACTGAAGTGCTCGCCCGCGACCCTGGGCAGCCCGGTCTCGGTGAGAAGCACGAAGTCGTCCTTGGACAGCCCGAGTTCCCTTCCCTTCTCGGCATCCAGGGTGACAATGTCCTCCTAGGCCACGGCCATTGCGTTCCCTTCATGGGGTTGAGCTCTTCGACTGAAAGAACCGTAGTGACCGATCTCGCTTGTGTCTTTGGATCTTCAACATTGGCGATCATGCGCCCTCCCACCGGTTGCGGCCCCCGGCGCCTGCTTCCTCGCCACGAACACCACCGCGTCCACCAGACCGTCCACAGCCGGGATGAGCATGCCGCACCACCTGATCACCCAAGGTCCCCGGACTCAAGCCACACCGACCCCACCCCATCCCCACCAATGCCACCACGAGCCCGCCCGCGCACCACGAGCCCCCGCAACGCGAGCCCGCGCACCACGAGCCCGCGCACCACGAATCCGCGCACCACGAGCCCGCGCACCACGAATCCGCGCAACGCGAATCCGCGGAATGCCGGAGCGGACAACTCCGACCCGCACAAGCCGGACTCGGACAATGCCGAGCCACACAACATCGCCCAAGGCAACCGGTGGCCGCCCAACGCCAACCGCGCGGGGTCAACTCAGATGCCTCAGTCAGGACGGCACCGATCCGGCCGGCATCCGCCAAGACGACGCATGCAGGCGACGCGCAGACGACACAGATGCCCACGGCGCCAACGCAGACGCCTCCGTTGCACTCAACGTCGACCTACGGCGCCAGCCCAGCCACCACCTACGCCAGAGCAGCCAACCTCAATCACCCGGACGACACTCGGCCCGAACAACATCGGCCCATGCAGCGCCAGCCCGCGACGACACAAGCCGCAGACAACGCATCGCATCACGGTCCGAGATGCCCCTGCCAGTGGAGGGCACCGCAAATCCCTCAGCGCGGTGAAAGTAGCCTTACGTTGTGCTGATCGATCCCATGTACTCGAAGAGTTTCGCCAGCGACAACCACGCCGGCGTGCACCCGACCATTCTCGAAGCCATCGCCGCCGCGAATCACGAAGACGCGCCCGCCTACGGCGACGACCGTTGGACTTCAGCGTTCCAGGACACGGCCAAGGAGGTGTTCGGGCCGGGTGCGGAGGGTTTCCCGGTTCTCAACGGGGCCGGCGCCAACATGGTCGGCCTGGCCCCCATGCTCGGCCGTTTCGATGCCATCATCTGTGCCGACAGCGCCCACATCGCCACCCATGAAGCAGGGGCCGCGGAGCGCCTGCTCGGCGTGAAGCTCATGACGGTTCCCACCAAGGACGGCAAGCTCAGGCCGGACGACATCAAGGCCCGCCTGGGCGGAATCGGCAACCCGCACGAATCCCAGCCCACGGTCGTCTCCGTCTCCCAGGTGACGGAGCTCGGCACGTGCTACTCCCCCGCCGAGATCGCCGCCCTCGCCGAGACCGCGCACGCGGCGGGTCTGCGCCTGCACATGGACGGCGCGCGGCTCGCCAACGCCGCCGCTCACTTGGGCAGCGACCTGAAGGCCATCACCACTGATGCCGGAGTGGACGTCTTCAGCTTCGGCGGCACCAAGAACGGCGCCCTGGCGGCCGAGGCCGTCGTGGTTCTCGACCCCTCGCTCACCCACGCCATTCCCTTCCTTCGGCGACAGTCCCTTCAGCTGGCATCGAAGATGCGCTTCATCTCCGCCCAGCTCTCGGCTCTTCTGACGGACGACCTCTGGCGGCGGAACGCGGACCACGCCAACCAGATGGCCGCCCGCCTGGCCGAGGGTTTGAAGGACGTTCCTGGGGTGTCCCTGGCCTATCCGGTCCAGTCGAACGCCCTCTTCGCCGTCCTTCCTCCGGCCGTCGCCGAGACGCTCCGGCAGCGCTACCTCTTCCACTACTGGGATGAGACGGCAGGCGTCGTCCGCTGGATGACCGCCTTCGACACCACTCCGGAACACGTGGACGACTTCCTCGACGACCTCCGCAAGGCCGCCGCCGCTTAGGCCCACCCTTCTCGCCCCGGCCACCTAATCCGCTGCCCCAGTAAGCAGCTCCCCTGTTTCACGTGAAACACGACGGCGCTCACACCAGCCACCAGAGCGTCCCCGCACCGCCGATCCAGCCGCCACCCATCCCCGGCCAACGCGAGGTTCGACGGCCGCCCCGTTGTTTCACGTGAAACAGGGCGCTACGCCGATCCACCTCGACCGCCTGTTTCACGTGAAACAACTCGCGGCGGCACACTCATCTCCCTGCTTCTCCCGCTCCCCTTAACACGCCTCCGCCATCCTTTAAGTGACTGGCGTGCATGCTGTACTGGGCAAGCCTGGCCCGGAGGGACGTCGTGGCGCTGAACGGCGAGATGGCAGGCAAGCCGTTACCGCTCCCCCCATCGCGCTGCGGTCCGAAGCGATAATGGGTGCCACCAGATCATCGCTTGTTCCTAGACGTGCCCCATCGGGATCGGTCGGCCACTGAGGCGATTTGCCAGGCCCCCGCCGATGAATGCCTGCGAGCGCTCCGGCGGCGGCGGGGAGCCAGCCCTGCAAGTGGAACGGCTGGAGCGCGCCCTGTGCCCAACTCCGGCCTAAGCCGGCCAGCAGCCCAACTCAGCAAGCGCCGTTAGGGCTGGCTGAAGTTGTAGATACTCGCCGGCTGACCAGCGCTCATCCGGTATGGCGTCGATGGCGACCGCAGGTGATGAGGAGGTCCTCGTAGAGCGGCAACGCGCTCGTCATTGCTGGCTGGCGTGTGGCTGGACGCTGGCCCAAGTCCCGGCTGAGGATCGGTGACGGTTTGCCCTTGAGACCAATGACGGATGTGTCCGGGCGTACGTGCCTACACGATCGGGGATGGCGCTGAGGGCGAGCGGATCGCGGTGACCAGCAGCAGGTGCGGACACGAGCGAGGCGCAACACCAGTGTTGGTCACGGCTCCTGTTGCCGGTCCGATTGCCGCTCCCGCCATGGCTGCTCCCGCCATCGCCACACCCCCGGTTGATGCGTCCTCTGGCGGCTGCCCCTCTCACTGCCCGCCGCCCTTGGTGCGCTGCCCGCTACTCCTGTTGCCGCGTCACCCCTGCCGCGTCACCCCTGCCGCGTCACCCCTGCCGCGTCACCCCTGCCGCGTCACCCCTGCCGCGTCACCCCTGCCGCGTCACCCCTGCTGTGTTGAGGGCCCGGCGGACGGCGGGCTGGGGGTTGTTTCACGTGAAACAAGGAGCGAAAACTGGTGGGACAGGGAACCAGAAACTTGGGTCGGTCAGTCTTCGGCTTCTCGCATGACGCGGACGGCTTCGGGGGCCATGGCGCCGATGATGCGCTCCAGGTCGTCGATCGTGGCGAACTCCACCACGATCCGGCCCTTGCGGCGGCCCAGGTCGACTTTGACCTTGGTTTCGAAGTGGTCCGAGAGACGGTCGGCCAGGTGGGTCAGGCCGGGGGCGGTGGGCCTGGGCGGCTGGCGTTCGCGAGTGGCCTTCTGGGCCGCCTTCGCGCTGCCCATGGCGACGATCTCCTCTACCGCGCGTACCGAGAGGAGCTCCGCCACGATCCGCTTGGCCAGTTCGATCTGTTCTTCGGCAGAGTTGAGGCCGAGGAGAGCTCGGGCGTGACCGGCGCTGATGACGCTGGCGGCGACCTTACGCTGAACTTCGGGCGGGAGGTGCAGGAGGCGGAGGGTGTTGGTGATGTGCGAGCGAGAGCGGCCGACCTTCTCCGCCAACTGTTCGTGGGTCGCCTGGAAGTCGTCAAGGAGTTGCTGGTATGCGGCGGCCTCTTCAATGGCGTTCAGCTGCTCACGCTGAAGGTTCTCAATGAGCGCATCTCTGAGGAGATCGGTGTCCTGGGTGTTGCGGACAATCGTGGGCACCGGGTCCAGGCCAACCTGCTTGCATGCTCGCCAGCGCCGCTCCCCCATGACCAACTCATACCGGCCTCCGCCTACCGGCCGCACAACGATCGGTTGCAGCAGGCCGACCTCGCGAATGGACGCCGCCAACTCCTCCAACCGCTCCCCATCGAACACGTCACGCGGCTGGCGCGGGTTCGGAACGATCGCCTCCAGGGCGACCTCCTTGAAGTACGCTCCCGCGATCGGCCGCGGGCCCGCATCCCCTGTTGAACCGTTCGCGGGGGCCACCGCTCCCGTACCGTCAACAATGGGACCGGTCGGGATGAGCGCCCCGAGTCCCTTGCCCAATCCCCGCCGCTGCTGACTCACTGCGTCTCCTCATCCAGCCGGTCGATTCCGGTCACTCCAGGAGAGGTTACCGTTGCGAGCCCGACGGAGTGCCCCCTCGCCACACACCGCCCTGTTGGATTTACACCGACACGGTCACAAACCTGCCTAACCCGTGACCGAGCCCCACCTTGTGGCACTCCCACCCGCTCCAGCCCTTCCAGCGAATCCCCCATCTCCTTCCCACGACATCCCCACCCCCCGAGTCGCACGACAACGCTCCCCGTCGCCCTTCCGGCGGCGCTCCACCACCACTTCACTCCCCCGGTCACCCACCCAGCTCGCAAACACTCGATCTCCAGCTCACGACTCACCGATCTCAAGCTCACGACTCTTGGTCTCCGGCTCACGCCTCTCCTCCGGCTGACAACCGACCGTTTCGCTCACAGGCTCCTGCTCCTCGGTCGCTCCTCAACCCACAACACGCCTGACTGCTGACCGCACTGGCCCGCGACGGACGCCTCGGCGCCGAAGCACATGTCCAGGGCGAGTGATCCTTGCGACACGGGGACGGGGTTGGGTGGCAGCTTGACCCGGCGGATCGATCGGCCTGATGGCCAGCCAGGCCGGCGACGAGTCTGCTTCGGGTGCGCGGTCGGAGCGTGGAGAGGTGCGTTCCCGCCTGACGGTGGAGCGACGATCAAGCGGCACATCGCCTACCGGGCCACACGAAATCGAGCGGGCAATCCAGGAGTACCACGCCCGACCGGACATCGCCCTTGGAGATGTGCCGTCAACGGACCCGGTTCGAGGCGCGCCAGTGGGCGTGACGGTGCGGGTGGTGGGTGGATCCTGTGGTGAAGGGCGCGCCGGCAGCCGGGCCAGGCTTGAGGGTGTGCCATCCGGAGCGCAGCAGTACGCCATGGGTGGATCCGCCATGAGCGTGCCGTCGGTGGATCAGCTGAGTGTGGAGATGGCGTCGACGTGGGGATGCGCCATGAGCGGCTTGCCTGGGTCGGGCTGACGCCGTGCCGTCAGGAGGCCCCTCCCCTGTATCGGCCTGGAGCCGGGTGATGATCGATCATGCCGCAGCGGCGGCCTGGGGCGCGGGGCGTGGTGGCGGCCGCATCACCGGTGACGCGGTTGCCCCAGGCAGCCTGCCTGAGCGATCCGTCAAGCCACCTTGGCGCGGTGGGCTATCTCGCGGGCCGCGTCCATGTACGCCATGGCGCCGCTGGACCCCGGATCGTACGTCATCACCGACTGCCCATAACTGGGAGCCTCCGACAGTCGCACGCTCCGCGGGATGACCGTGTTGAGCACCGTGTCCCCGAAGTGCGCCCGTACCTCGTCCGCCACCTGAGAGGCCAGCCGCGTACGGCCGTCGTACATCGTCAGGACGATCGTCGACAGGTTGAGCGTCGGGTTGAGGTGAGCCTTGATCAAATCCACGTTCCGAAGGAGCTGGCCTAGGCCCTCCAGGGCGTAGTACTCGCACTGGATGGGGATCATGACCTCGTCCGCCGCCACCAGGGCGTTCACCGTCAGCAGACCGAGGGACGGCGGGCAGTCGATCACAATGTAGTCGAGCTCGATCGCCTTGTACGCGTCCAGCGCCCGTCGCAGGCGAGCCTCCCTGGCCACCAGCGAGACCAGCTCGATCTCCGCACCCGCAAGGTCGATGGTGGCCGGGGCGCAGTAGAGGTTCGGCATGTCGGGGACCTGCTTGACGATGTCGGCCATCGGCAGGTCGTCCACAAGGACTTGGTAAACATCAGGGACGTCACCGCGGTGCTCGGTCGCAAGTGCTGTGGAGGCATTGCCCTGGGGGTCCAAGTCCACCACGAGAACACGCTGGCCGTGCATGGACAGCGCGGCAGCGATATTCACCGATGTGGTGGTCTTGCCTACGCCACCCTTCTGGTTCGCCACCGCGATCACCCTGGTCTTGGGTGGACGCGGCCAGGTGCCGTCCCCGTCGCCGGGGCTCTGGGCGGCCGTCGGGGTTGCAGATGTTTCACGTGAAACCACTGAGCTGAGCGCCTCTCGTACCAACGGCGAATCACCGGGGTTCAGGGGGGTCTGGGTCACAATGGCCATCCTTTCAACCAGGGGTGGGCCGGTGCCGGGAATTCGCTGTCGCGACACGCCCATTTCGGGCCAGCCAACCCCGGTTGGACTCTCGGATGGACGACTGTCCGGCCAGCCAAGACCGCTTGACACGACTGGCACAGCCGTCACCTCCTTCGTCGCCGCCTGGCTCGCTCTGGCGCAGCGCGACCCGCTACCACCCGAACCAATGTTGCAGGCGGCTCGACCTTACCGCGCCCGACGGTCACAAGCTCGGCCGTTCGGGCCCCGCTGGCCCGCAATTGGGACTCCGCCTCGGCCAGCTCTCCGGCGGCACGCTCCCCCTTCATGGCGATCAGCTCGCCACCCTCGCGAAGCAACGGCATCGCCCAGGTCAGAAGCCGGTCGAGCGGCGCCACCGCGCGGGCACAGGCGACGTCGAACACCCGCTCCCCCGCCAACTCCTCCGCCCGTCCCCGCACCACCTCGACGTTGTCGAGCTTGAGCGCCGCGACACACTCCTCCAGGAACACGGTACGGCGCAGCAGCGGCTCCAGGAGCGTGACCGTGACATCCTGCCGTACGATCGCCAGCACGATCCCGGGCAGCCCGGCGCCGGAACCGATGTCCACCAAGCGTACGTCCGGCGGCACCGCCTCGGCCACGACCGCGCAATTGAGCAGGTGGCGATCCCAGATCCGGGGCACCTCCCGCGGACCCAGCAGCCCTCGGACAACGCCGGGACCCGCCAGCAGCTCGGCGAACGCGCACGCGCGATCCCAAGCCTGTCCGGCGAAGACGTCCCGCGCTATGGCCGGCGGCGCCGGAAGCTCATCGCTCACTGGAATGGTGGACCTTTCTGGGGCTGGTGGCCCATGATCGGTGGGGCCTTTTCCACCGATCGGCGGGGGGATCGGACGGTGTGGCACTGCTGCTGCAGCAGTAGCCGGTCGTGGGTCTCGGTGCTACCCGTTCAAGGGCCGGAACCGGCGCTCCGGGAACGCTCCGTACCCAAGGCTAGAGGTGAGATCACAAGGGAAGAGTAGCGGGCTGGGGTGAACGGGACCTTCGAGCGCGCCGTCTTGAGGGCGGCCGTCGCCACTCTGCGTGACCACAGGTCGGTTTCGGTCGGGGCAGATCGGCCGAATTGCCGGCGCTGGGGTGGGCTCGGTGGGCAGGCTCCTCGGTGCGGGCGGCGGGCAATGGAATGCGGGCGCCGACGGCGGGATATGGGCGTCGGCAGCGGAAGTCCTCGGCTCTGGGTCCCCTGCCCCAGAGGCTCCAGTTCCGGATCCAGGGCCGAGCTCGAATGCAAGGTCGGCGCTCGGATACAGGTCCGGAATCGGGTCCAGGGCCGGGGCTCGGATCCGGCGCCCGATGATCCCGGTCCCGGTCCCGGTCGCAGCCCCGGTCCCGGTCCCTGTCCCGGTCGCGGCTCGGCTGCTGCGGTCCGCAGAACGACCAGTCCGGTTGCGGTCCGCGGAATGCCGCTGGGGTGGCGCGGGACCGTACGGGAAAGGCATGTGGGGCTTTGGGTTGGTTAGGTGCGAAGCGGTGGACGTACAGGGATAAAAGCCGGTAAATGTGGAAACGGCCGTCCACCGCGCGCACAGGCGGGCAGACGGCCGCGTCGGACGGCGGGACACGCCTCAGGCCGGCAGGACCACCACGTACCGCTGGGGCTCCTCGCCCTCGGACTCGCTGCGGAGCCCGGCGGCCGCCACGGCATCGTGGACGATCTTGCGCTCGAACGGGGTCATCGGGTGCAGCGCCTTCGGCTCGCCCTGCTCCTTGACCTCGTTGGCGATCTCGGTGCCGAGCTTGGTCAGCTCGGCCCGGCGGCGCTCGCGGTAGCCCGCCACGTCGAGCATGAGCCTGGACCGCTCACCCGTCTGCCGGTGCACGGCCAGCCGGGTCAGCTCCTGCAGCGCCTCCAGGACCTCTCCCCCGGGCCCCACCAGCTCCGTGCCCTTGAGCCCCACGACGGAGACCAGGGCGCGGTCGCCCTCCACGTCCATGTCGATGTCGCCGTCGATGTCGGCGATGTCGAGAAGGCCCTCGACGTAGTCGGCAGCGATCTCGCCTTCCTGCTCTAGCGCGTTGAGATCAGGAGCCTTCTCCTGCTCGGCCTCGGTCATGGCCGGCCTCTCCTTCGTGTTCAAGACTTCTTGCTGCCGGTGCGCTTGCTGCGGGACTGGCGGCTGGGCTGCTGCCTGATGATCTTAGGCTCCGGCGGGGGCGGAGGTGCCTGCTCTTCCGGGGTGGTCTTCCGGAATTTCGCCATCAGGCCAGGCTTGGGCTGGACGGGGATCACGTTGCCCTTGGCGTCGAACTGCGGCATGGGGTGCCGCGTGTAGAACCAGTGCTGCTGCCCGAGGGTCCACAGGTTGGTGGTGACCCAGTACATGATCAGGCCCAGCGGGAAGTTCAAGCTGAAGAAGGCGAACAGCGGCGAGATGTACATGAGGATCTTCTGCTGCTGCGCCATGGGGTTGTCCGGCATCTGCGCCATGGAGCGGGTGACGCTCTGCCGGACGGTGAGGAACGTGGTCGCCGAGCTGATCGCCACGAAGATCGCCAGTACGACCTTGGTCTGGATGACCCCGGCGTCGAACCCCTGGATCTGCGCCTCGGACATCCAGAAGTTCGCCGGCAACGGCGCGCCGAAGATGTGCGCGCTTCTGGCGCTGTCGACCAGCTCCTGCGTTATGCCGTATTTCGCATGGCCTTCAGCCATGTTGTGAAGCACGGTGAACATGGAGATGAAGATGGGGAACTGGGCGACGACGGGGAGACAGCCACCGAGAGGGTTGGCGCCGGCTCCCTGATAGAGCGCCATGACCTCCTGGTTCATGCGCTGCTTGTCGTTCTTGTATCGTTTGCGCAGCTCTTGGACCTTGGGGGCGAGCTCCTGCATCTTCCGCGACGAGCGCATCTGCTTGAGGAAGAGCGGGAAGATCAGGATCCGCATGAGCACGGTCAGCGTGATGATCGTCAAAGCCCAGGTCAGACCGCTGTCCGGGTTGAGGACCGTGCTGTATCCAGTATGGATCCAGATGATGACATGGGCTACGGCTTCATACAGCCAGCTCAGCCAGGACAGCTCCACCGAGCTATCTCCCTTGCGTTTCGTGGGACCGGACCGGGCGTGGGGGCACCGGGTCAATACCTCCGGGATGGAATGGGTGGCACCGCCCGATGCGCCGGACAGTCAGCCATGTGCCGCGCAATGCTCCATGTACGGCAATCGCCTCGAGTCCATACGCACTGCATGACGGGTAGAAACGGCAGCGTGGACCGAGCATCGGGCTTATGAAAGCCCGGTAGAACCGGATCGGGATGATCAAAGCCTGAGCGACGAGGCTCGGCTTCACCCCTTGCGGCTGCTCCGTCATCTTTGTCCACCCGTCGAGGACTCGCGCCGCCTGAGCAAACGATCCAGCGCGGAATCGAGCTCGGCGGCCAGGTGCTCGAATCGCGCGGACGCGGCCGGTGGATTGGCGCGTACCACCAGCAGGCTACCTCGCGGCAGCCGGTCGAGACGGTCCCGCATCAGGTGTCGGAGCCGTCGCTTGACCTTGTTCCGGGTCACGGCGCCACCGACGGCTTTACTCACCACGAAACCCACCAAGGGTGAGTCTTCCCCCGAAATGGCGAAATGCACCACCAAGGACGGGCGGCCGGCGCGCTTGCCGCGCCTCACCGCCGCCTCGAACTCCTCCCCGCGCCGCATGCGGGAATGACGGGACAGCACCGTATATACGC
This sequence comes from Nonomuraea jiangxiensis, assembly GCF_900099965.1. GTDB lineage: Bacteria > Actinomycetota > Actinomycetes > Streptosporangiales > Streptosporangiaceae > Nonomuraea > Nonomuraea jiangxiensis. The sequence continues at coordinate 297,885 of NZ_FNDJ01000013.1, forward strand.
CTAACGCCCGCCGGCAAGCTGCACCGGCGGGCCTACTATCGGGCGCGGGACGATCAGGCCGACAGCTTCTCGCGGCCCTTGCGGCGGCGAGCGGCCAGGACGGCGCGACCGGCCCGGGTGCGCATCCGCAGCCGGAAGCCGTGGGTCTTCGCGCGGCGACGGTTGTTCGGCTGGAAAGTACGCTTGCTCACGGGTGGGCTCCAGGCTTGATGGTGCGCCCAATAGGACGCTTAACACACATGGATGGCCTGCCAGATGACGAGGGCACGCGAAATAGCCGTCGCGTGACAAGCCGACCGTCGTACGTTACGGGTCAGACCCGTCCCAGGTCAAACCAGACCGGTTATCCACTAATCCACAGGCGAGTTTTCCACGCCCCGGCGGGCGTCCACAGCATGTGCACCCGAGTACCACTACGCTGTGGACAACGTCTTGAACACGGCTGTGCACATGGATACTGTCGGCCCTTCGGACCCGCCCAAACGCTGTGCACAACCTGTGGACTTCCTGTGGAGACCCTGGGTACGAAGCTCGGCCGGCGCGCTGTGGACGAAGGGCCCGTCCGTCGGGTCGGGCGGCCGCGCCATGTGGACAAACGATCGCGGGGGGCCGCGAGAGGAAGGAGGGGGAACCGCACCATGAACGGTGTCGACCTCGGCACGGTATGGGCGAGGGCCCTGGGCAACTTCCTCGACGAGAACGTGCCCATCCAGCAGCGTACGTGGCTGTCCATGGTGCGCCCGATCGCGCTGGCCAACGACACGATCGTGCTCGGCGTGCCCAACGACTTCGTCAAAGACCTCATCGAGGGCAAACTGCGCTCGCTCGTGGCGCACGCGCTGTCGCAGGAGCTCGGCCGGACCATGCGGCTGGCGGTGATGATCGACACAACGGCTCCCGAGCAGCCGGAGATCGAGATTCATCAACAGCCTGTGACTCAGAGTTATCCCCAAGGTGTGGAGAGCCGGCCGCGCTACCCACAGCTCCCACCGTCGCAGCACAACCCGGCCTCCGAGCCGCCGCAGTTCTATTCTCCACAGACGGAGCTGCCGCAGCTGTCCACCGAATATCCACAGCCGGGGTTCGGTTTTGAACAGGCGCAGTCGTACACACCGCCTGTGGAGAAGGCGCCGGAACCGGCGCCGAATCGCTGGGAGGCAAAGAGCAACAAGCCCAGCGAACCCGCCAGGCTCAACCAGAAATACACATTCGAGACATTCGTCATCGGGGCCAGCAACCGGTTCGCCCATGCGGCGGCCGTGGCGGTGGCCGAGTCGCCGGCGAAGGCGTACAACCCGCTGTTCATCTACGGCGACTCGGGGCTGGGCAAGACGCACCTTCTTCACGCGATCGGGCATTACGCCCAGAGCCTGTACGACGGCGCGCGGGTGAGATACGTGAGCTCGGAGGAGTTCACCAACGACTTCATCAACAGCATCCGCGACCACAAGGCCGACGGGTTCCGCGGCCGCTACCGGGCGATCGACATCCTGCTGGTGGACGACATCCAGTTCCTGGAGGGCAAGGAGCAGACGCAGGAGGAGTTCTTCCACACCTTCAATACGCTGCACAACGCCAACAAGCAGATCGTCATCTCCAGCGACCGCGCGCCCAAGCAGCTGATCACGCTGGAGGACCGGCTGCGCAACCGGTTCGAGTGGGGCCTGATCACCGATGTCCAGCCGCCCGAGCTGGAGACCCGGATCGCGATCCTGCGCAAGAAGGCGATCCAGGAGGGCCTGGCCGCGCCGCCCGAGGTGCTCGAATACATCGCCAGCCGCATCTCCACCAACATCCGCGAGCTGGAGGGCGCTCTCATCAGGGTCACGGCCTTCGCCAGCCTCAACCGGCAGGGCGTCGACCTGCAGCTCGCCGAGGTGGTGCTGAAGGATCTGATCACCACGGAGTCCGACTCCGAGATCACCATCGCCGCGATCATGAGCGAGACCGCCAACTACTTCGGGATCAGCCTCGAGGACCTGTGCGGCACCTCGCGCAGCCGGGCGCTCGTGAACGCCCGCCAGATCGCCATGTACCTGACGCGCGAGCTGACCGAGCTGTCGCTGCCGAAGATCGGCCAGCAGTTCGGCGGCCGGGACCACACCACCGTCATGCATGCCGAGCGCAAGATCCGGTCGCTCATCGCCGAGCGCAAGTCGATGTACAACCAGGTCAACGAGCTAACAATACGGATCAAGCAGACACAGCGTGGATCTTGATGTTCGTGCACAGCCTGTGGAAAACACTGTGGACCAGCGGAAACACAGAATGGGCGCGGCCGTACGTACGGCAATGGCCGGAAAAATCCACCCACAAGGGCTGGGGACAACACTGGGGACAGGTAGCCCAGATCTGGGGACGAGCCGTGGATAACGTGTGGACGGCGTGTGAACAGTCGATCTGGAGCTCCAGAAGGGGTCTCTTTACCCCGTGGACAACCTGTGGAAACCCCGTGGATAACCCGTGGATGAACACCCCATGATCTGGGGAAGAGCTGTGCACGAAGTTTCGCCATCCCCAGGCGGCCGAGTTCTCCCCAGCCTTCGCCCACACCCTCGGTGGATGAAAACATGGCTACTGACCAGCCATAACGCCGGTTGTCCACAGTACCCACAGCCCCTAGTGTGATGACCTCTTATCTCTCTAACAAAGAAACACAAGACCCATAGAGGGGTTCTCCCGGAACCGAGGTGCGGGAGAGTGAACACTTGAATCAACGACGAACCCAGGAGGCTGATCACCGTGATGTTCCGAATCGAGCGAGACGTCCTCGCTGAGGCGGTGGCATGGACGGCACGCAGCCTCCCCGCGCGCCCGTCGGTGCCCGTTCTCGCCGGCATGCGCCTGGAGGTCACGGAAGAGCAGCAGCTCAAGCTCTCCGGATTCGACTACGAGGTCTCCGCCGAGGTGACCCTTGAGGTCCACACCGGCGAGCCGGGGGTCGTCCTGGTATCGGGCAAGCTGCTCGCCGAGATCACCCGCGCCCTTCCCGCACAGCCTGTGGACCTAGTCGTGGACGGCGCCAAGGCGGTCGTCACGTGCGGCAGCGCCCGGTTCACCCTGCTGACCATGCCGGTGGAGGACTATCCGTCCCTGCCCGCCATGCCGCCGGCCGCGGGCCGGGTGGGCAGCGACGTGTTCGCCGCCGCCGTCGGCCAGGTCGCCGTCGCCGCGGGCCGGGACGACACGCTGCCGATGCTGACCGGCGTACGGATGGAGATCGAGGGCGACACCGTCACCCTCGCCGCGACCGACCGCTACCGGCTGGCCGTGCGGGAGCTGAAGTGGCAGCCGGGGCAGCCCGACTTCGCGGCCATCGCGATGATCCCCGGCAAGACCCTCGCCGACACCGCCAAGGCGCTCGGCGCGACCGGCGCCGAGGTGGAGATCGCGCTCAGCTCCGCGGGCGGCACCGGGGAGGGCATGATCGGCTTCTCCAGCGCGGGGCGGCGGACCACGACGCGGCTGCTCGACCCCGAGTTCCCCAAATACCGCTCGCTGCTGCCGACGGAGTTCTCCGCGCGCGCCGATCTGTCCACAGGCCCGTTCGTGGAGGCGGTCAAGCGCGTGGCCCTGGTCGCCGAGCGCAACACGCCCGTACGGCTGGCGTTCAAGAGCGGCGAGGTCGTGCTAGAGGCGGGCAGCGGCGACGAGGCGCAGGCCGTCGAGGCGCTGCCGGTGGACTACGAGGGCGAGGAGATGAACATCGCCTTCAACCACCAGTTCCTGCTGGAAGGGCTGGGTGCCATCGACAGCGACGTGGCACGCCTGCAGATGACCACGTCCACGAAGCCCGCTATCCTCACTGGCGGCAAGCCTGTGGATGACGGGGCCGGGACGGACTACCGCTACCTGATCATGCCTATCCGACTGTCAGGCTGACGCCGTCATCAGAGATGATGGGAAGCCTGACAAGGGGGTAGTGGGAAACCATGCAGATCGGCATGATCGGACTCGGCAAGATGGGCGGCAACATGGCCGAGCGGCTCCGCCGCGCCGGCCACGACGTCGTCGGCTACGACCGCGACCCGGCAGTCAGCGATGTGGGCGGGCTCAAAGAGCTGGTCGAACGCCTGGAGAAACCGCGCGCGATCTGGGTCATGGTGCCCGCGGGCGAGGCCACGCAGTCGACCATAGACGACCTCGGCGAGCTGCTCGACGCGGGTGACCTCGTCGTCGACGGCGGTAATTCACACTATGTGGACGACCAGAAGCACGCCGCCGAGCTGGCGGAGAAGGGCATCGGCTTCGTCGACTGCGGCGTGAGCGGCGGCGTGTGGGGCCTGCAGTACGGCTACGCGCTCATGTGCGGCGGCGACCAGGCAAGCGTCGATCGGCTGATGCCGATCTTCGAGGCGCTCAAGCCCGAGGGCGAGGACGGCTTCGTCCACGCGGGCGAGGTCGGCGCCGGGCACTTCGCCAAGATGGTCCACAACGGCATCGAATACGGCATGATGCAGGCGTTCGCCGAGGGCTGGGAGCTGCTGGAGGCCTCCGACGTCGTCAAAGACGTCAAGGGCTCGTTCAGCAGCTGGCGCACCGGCACCGTGATCCGCTCGTGGCTGCTCGACCTGATGGTCCGGGCGCTCGACGACGACGAGCACCTCGAGCGCCTGCGCGGTTACGCACAGGACTCCGGCGAGGGCCGGTGGACGGTGCAGGCGGCCGTGGACCACGGGGTCCCCCTGCCGGTGATCACCGCCGCCCTCTACGCCAGGTTCGCCTCCCGCCAGGACGACTCCCCCGCGATGAAGGTGGTCGCGGCGCTGCGCAACCAGTTCGGCGGCCACGCGATCTCCTCGACGGAGGGCAGCACCGGCAAGGGCGCCGACGCCCCGGGCGCCGACGTGACGCCGCCCCCGGGGCTCCAGCGCTAGCGCTCGCCGCGTCCCAGGGCTTTCCCCACGAGCTGATACCGGTTTTCCACAGGAACGCATGCCGGTGACCCCAGTGACCGCTGTGGCCCACTAACCTCGTGGGGTGCATGTCGCCCACCTGTCGCTGACCGACTTCAGGTCCTACGCGTCCGTGGAGCTCGGTCTGGAGCCGGGCATCACGGCGTTCGTGGGGCCCAACGGCCAGGGCAAGACCAACCTGGTCGAGGCCCTCGGCTACGTCGCGACGCACTCCAGCCACCGGGTGGCCAGCGACGCGCCGCTCGTGCGGCAGGGCGCCACGCGGGCGATCGTGCGCTGCGCCGTTCAGCGGGACGACCGGCGGGCGCTGATCGAGCTGGAGATCAACCCCGGCCGGGCCAACCGCGCCCGGCTCAACCGCTCCCCCGTGTCCAGGCCGCGCGACGTCGTGGGCCTGCTGCGCACGGTGCTGTTCGCCCCCGAGGACCTGTCACTGGCCAAGGGCGACCCGTCGGAGCGCCGACGGTTCCTCGACGACCTGCTGGTGGCCAGGGCGCCCAGGTTCGCAGGCGTGCGCGCCGACTACGACCGGGTGCTCAAGCAGCGCGGCGCCCTACTGCGCACGGCCGCCCAGGCCCGCAGGGGCGCCAGGAGCTCCAGGCGGGCGGAGCGCGACAGCGGGTTCGCCGCGGCGGGCGCGGGCGACGTGCTGAGCACCCTGGAGGTGTGGGACGCCCACCTCGCCAGGCACGGCGCCGAGTTGCTGGCGGCCCGGCTGGAGCTGATCGAGGCGCTGCGTCCGCTGGTCGCCGGCTCCTACGCCGCGCTGGCCCCGGCGAGTGCCGCCGCGACGCTGGCCTACCGCAGCACGTTGTCCACAGGTGGGGATGCGGACGAGGGGGTCCCGGAGCACGAAGCCGCCGGTGAGCGGGGATCTTTCGATACACAGACGTTATCCACAGACTTGGGGAAAACCCTTGAGGAACGGCTGCGGGAGCGGCTATTGGAGGTCCGTTCCGCGGAGCTGGAGCGCGGCGTCACGCTCGTCGGCCCGCACCGTGACGACCTGATTCTCGGCCTCGGCGATCTGCCCGCCCGGGGCTACGCGAGCCACGGGGAGTCGTGGTCGTTCGCGCTGGCGCTCCGGCTGGCCGCCTACGACCTGCTGCGGGCCGACGGCGGCGATCCCGTGCTGATCCTGGACGACGTGTTCGCCGAGCTCGACAGCCAGCGCAGGCGCCGGCTCGCCGAGATCGTCGCCCCGGCCGAGCAGGTGCTGATCACCGCCGCCGTGCCGGACGACGTGCCGGGTGAGCTGATGGGGGCCAGATTCGACGTCGCAGAGGGGAGCGTGACCCGTGTCCGTTGACGACAACCCCACGGCCAGGGGCGCCGCCATGGCCAGGGAGAAGCTGGCCCAGGCCAAGGCCGACGCGGCCAAACGCGGCCAGCTCCCCCGGCGCGAGCCCAGGCGCAGGGCGGGCGGGGCGCGCAGGGAGAGCGGCGATCCCCAGCTTTTCGGTCGGGCGATCGCCGATCTGCTGGCCGATCGGGGCTGGGAGCGTTCGGCGGCCGTGGGGGCGGTGTTCGGCCGCTGGGCCGACATCGTGGGCCCTGACCTGGCCTCGCACACCAAGCCCGAGTCCTTCGAGGACGGCGAGGTGCTGATCGCGGCCGACTCGACCGCCTGGGCGACGCAGGTCCGGCTGCTCGCGCGCACCCTCGTACGCAGGCTCAACGAGGAGCTCGGCACCGGCACCGTGACGAAGGTAAAGGTCAGAGGACCACAAAACGCTCCAAGATCGACAGGTGGATTGCGGGTGACCGGAAGCCGGGGTCCCGGCGACACCTACGGTTAGGCGCCGAGAGCGATCAGATTGCCGCAGACGCGCGGAGCCCCCTTTCCGGAGGGGGGATGCTTGCCAGGGGGCAAAGCGAGCTAGCGGGCATCACAGGCGCGTTCATTGCCACCTTCGGGCTCCAGACCCGGTAAGATGGAGAAGGATTCCGGACACGTCCGCTTGCGTGTCACCCCGGCACCAAGCCGACTCCCCTGGGTGACCGCGCATCGGGGCACTCACGACGGTGACGGGCACGGCAGGGGCAGCAATGCAGTTTGATGGCCTCCCCCGCCGCGTGTCCGCGGCAGGAGGATTTCGCAGTTGTCCTACGACGCTAGCTCAATCACCGTACTCGAGGGGCTTGAGGCGGTTCGAAAGCGCCCGGGTATGTATATCGGCTCCACCGGCGAGCGGGGCCTGCACCACCTGGTCTACGAGATCGTGGACAACGCGGTGGACGAGGCTCTCGCCGGGTTCGCCAACAGGATCGACATCACGCTTCTGGCCGACAACGGCGTGCGCGTGATCGACAACGGCCGCGGCATCCCCACCGGCATCCACCCGGTGGAAAAGCGCTCGGCCGTCGAGGTCGTGCTGACCACGCTGCACGCGGGCGGCAAGTTCGACAGCCAGTCCTACGCGGTCTCCGGCGGCCTGCACGGCGTCGGCTCGGCCGTCGTCAACGCGCTGTCCCACGCCATGGACGTCGAGGTCAAGCAGAACGGCTTCTACTGGCGCCAGCGTTACGAGATGTCCAAGCCGACGGCGCCGCTGGCCAAGGGCGAGCCGACCGACGAGACCGGCACCACGATCACGTTCTGGCCGGACGCCGACGTCTTCGAGACCACGACGTGGAACTATGAGACGCTCTCCCGGCGCTTCCAGGAGATGGCCTTCCTCAACAAGGGCCTGACGATCACCCTCACCGACGAGCGCCCCGACCACATCAACGGTGAGGCGCACACCGTCACCTACTACTACGAGGGCGGCCTGGCCGACTTCGTCCAGCACCTCAACGCCAAGAAGGAGCCGGCGCACGCGTCGATCATCTCCTTCGACGAGGAGGGCGACGGCATCGCGGTCGAGATCGCGATGCAGTGGAACAACTCCTACTCCGAGTCCGTCTACACCTTCGCCAACACGATCAACACGGCGGAGGGCGGCACCCACGAGGAGGGCTTCCGCGCGGCGCTGACCACGATCGTCAACCGCTACGCGCGCGAGCAGAAGTTCCTCAAGGAGGGCAAGGACGACAACCTCTCCGGTGAGGACGTCCGCGAGGGCCTGACCGCGATCATCTCGGTCAAGCTGTCCGACCCGCAGTTCGAGGGCCAGACCAAGACCAAGCTCGGCAACACCGAGGCGAAGTCGTTCGTCCAGAAGGCCTGCAACGACCACCTGCGCGACTGGTTCGAGCGCAACCCCGGCGAGGCCAAGGACATCATCAACAAGTCCCTGCAGGCCTCCCGCGCCCGCATCGCGGCCCGCCAGGCCCGCGACCTGACCAGGCGCAAGTCGCTGCTGGAGTCGGGCAGCGGGCTGCCGGGCAAGCTGGCCGACTGCCAGTGGAACGACCCGGAGAAGTGCGAGCTGTTCATCGTCGAGGGTGACTCGGCCGGCGGCTCGGCCAAGGGCGGTCGCGACTCGCGTTTTCAGGCCATCCTGCCCATCCGCGGCAAGATCCTCAACGTGGAGAAGGCGCGGATCGACAAGGTCCTGAAGAACAACGAGGTCCAGGCGCTGATCACCGCTCTGGGCACCGGGGTGCACGACGAGTTCGACATCGCCAAGCTGCGCTACCACAAGGTCATCCTGATGGCCGACGCCGACGTCGACGGCCAGCACATCAACACGCTGCTGCTGACGCTGCTGTTCAGGTTCATGAGGCCGCTGATCGAGGCCGGCCACGTCTACCTGTCGTGCCCGCCCCTCTACAAGATCAAGTGGGACCGCAAGGGCGAGGACGCCTCCTACGCCTACTCCGACTCCGAGCGGGACGCGGTCATCGCCGAGGGCATCGCCAACGGCAAGCCCGACCCGCGGCCGCGTGACAACGTACAACGCTTCAAGGGCCTGGGCGAGATGAACGCGAGCCAGCTCTGGGAGACCACGATGAACCCGGAGACCCGGCTGCTGCGCCTGGTCACGCTCGACGACGCGGCACAGGCCGACGACCTGTTCAGCGTGCTCATGGGCGAGGACGTGGAGGCCAGGCGAGACTTCATCATCCGCAACGCGCGCGACGTCCGTTTCCTCGACGTTTAGCCAGAAGAAGGATCATCACCTGTGACGGACGTGAACACCACTCCCCCGGCTGACCGCATCGAGCCGGTGGACATCCAGTCCGAAATGCAGCGCAGTTACATGGACTACGCGATGTCTGTCATCGTGTCCAGGGCGCTGCCGGACGTGCGCGACGGCCTCAAGCCGGTGCACCGGCGGGTGCTCTACGCGATGTACGACGGTGGCTACCGCCCCGACCGCGGCTACTTCAAGTGCGCCCGCGTCGTCGGCGACGTGATGGGCACCTACCATCCCCACGGCGACACCTCGATCTACGACGCGCTGGTGCGCCTGGCGCAGCCGTGGTCGTTGCGATATCCGCTGGTCGACGGGCAGGGCAACTTCGGCTCCCCCGGTAACGACCCGGCGGCGGCGATGCGCTACACCGAGTGCAAGCTCGCGCCCATCGCCATGGAGATGCTGCGGGACATCGACAAGGAGACCGTCGACTTCCGTCCCAACTACGACGGCAAGTCGCAGGAGCCGGACGTCCTGCCGGCGCGGTTCCCGCAGTTGCTGGTCAACGGCTCGGGCGGCATCGCGGTCGGCATGGCCACCAACATCCCGCCGCACAACCTGCGCGAGGTGGCCGCCGCGGTCAAGTGGGCTCTGGAAAACCCGCAGGCCAGCGACGAGGAGCTGCTCGAAGCGGCGATCAGGCTGGTCAAGGGGCCGGACTTCCCGACCAGTGCGCTGATCGTGGGCCGCCGGGGCATCGAGGACGCCTACCGGACCGGTCGCGGCTCGATCACCATGCGGGCCGTGGTCGAGGTGGAGGAGGACAAGGGGCGGCAGGCGCTGGTCGTCACCGAGCTGCCGTACCAGGTCAATCCCGACAACCTTGCGCTGAAGATCGCTGAGCTGGTGCGGGAGGGCAAGCTCACCGGCATCGCCGACGTACGCGACGAGAGCTCCTCGCGGGTCGGGCAGCGCCTGGTGATCGTCCTCAAGCGGGACGCGGTCGCCAAGGTCGTGCTCAACAACCTGTACAAGCACACCCAGCTCCAGGACACCTTCGGCGCCAACATGCTGGCGCTGGTCGACGGCGTGCCGCGCACGCTGCGGCTCGACCAGTTCATCCGGCACTACGTGGCGCACCAGATCGAGGTCATCGTCCGCAGGACCCGCTACCTGCTGCGCAAGGCCGAGGAGCGGGCGCACATCCTGAGCGGCCTGCTGAAGGCCCTGGAACGGCTCGACGACGTCATCGCGTTGATCCGGGCCTCGGAGTCGGCGGCGCACGCCCAGCAGGGCCTCATGGGGCTGCTGGAGATCGACGAGGTGCAGGCCCAGGCCATCCTCGACATGCAGCTGCGCAAGCTGGCCGCCCTGGAGCGGCAGGCCATCCAGGACGAGTACGACACGCTGATGACGCACATCGCCGAGTACAACTCGATCCTGGCCAGCGAGACCCGGCAGCGGGAGATCATCAACGACGAGCTGGCCGAGATCGTCGGCCGCTACGGCGACGAGCGCAAGACCGAGATCATCGCCTACGACGGCGACATGTCGATCGAGGACCTGATCGCCGAGGACGAGATCGTGGTCACGATCACCCGGGGCGGCTACGCCAAGCGCACCAGGACCGACCTCTACCGGGCGCAGAAGCGCGGTGGCAAGGGCGTACGCGGTGCGCAGTTGCGCCAGGACGACATCGTCGACCACTTCTTCGTCACGACGACACATCACTGGCTGCTGTTCTTCACGAACAAGGGCCGGGTCTACCGGGTGAAGGCTTACGAGTTGCCGGACGCCGGTCGTGACGCCCGGGGCATGCATCTCGCGAACCTTCTCGCCATGCAGCCCGACGAAACAGTCATGGAAGTCCTCGATCTGCGCGATTACAACGTCGCGCCCTATCTCGTACTGGCCACCCGCAGCGGGCTGGTCAAGAAGACGCGCCTGTCCGAGTACGACTCCCCCAGATCCGGCGGTCTGATCGCGATCAACCTGCGGGAGGACGACGAGGTCATCGGTGCCCGGCTCGTCTCCGAGGATGACGATCTGTTGCTCGTCTCCAAGGGGGCGCAGTCGATCCGGTTCACCGCTTCGGACGACGCGCTCCGGCCCATGGGCCGGGCGACTAGCGGTGTTATCGGCATGAGGTTCCTCGAAGGTGACGAACTTCTTGCCATGAATCGCATCGCGGACGGTCAAGACGTGCTTATCGCCACTAAGGCTGGGTACGCAAAACGGACGCCAGTGGAGCAGTATCCAGTTCAAGGACGTGGCGGTAGAGGGGTGCTGACCGCGAAAATCGTAAGTTCTCGTGGGAAGCTGGTCGGAGCCGTCATGGTCAACCCCGAGGATGAGGTCTTCGCGATCACGTCCGCCGGTGGGGTGATCCGGACGAGTGCCGGGGAGATCAAGCAGTCCGGCCGCCAGACCATGGGAGTGCGATTGATGAATCTCGCTGAAGGCGACAGCGTGGTGGCCCTCGCCCGAAATGCGGAGTCGATGGAGACTTCAGTGGAGACTGAGGAGACGGGGGAGGAGAGTAACTCATGAGCTCCCAAGGTGGCACCGCCAGGACGAAAGCGGCTTCCGGGAACGGACAGCAAGCCAAGAAGCCTACTGAGCCCGAGATCTTCAATGCCGTGGACGACGGTCAGGAAACCTCGCCCGCGCAGAGCAGGCCCATGATGCCGCAGGACGAGCCGGCCCGCGGCGCATCGCCTGCGCCGGGCCCGGCGTCTCCCGACGGCAACAACGAGACCTCCATCCACGTCCGTCCGTCGTCACTGACCTCGGAAGCTCCGCCGCCGGCGGTGGAGCTGCCCAGGAAGAAGTCCAACGCCGCCTCGGGGAGCCGGCTGCCCCGCAAGGCCCACCTGGTCCTGCGCCGCGTGGAGCCGTGGTCGGCCATGAAGTTCAGCTTCGTGGTCTCGCTGGTCTGCTTCGTGGTGCTCTTCGTCGCGGTGGCCGTCCTGTACGGCGTGCTCTCCGCCCTCGGGGTCTTCGACTCGATCGTCGACCTGGTCAACCAGCTCGGCCAGGGCGAGCAGGGACAGAGCTCGATCCCGATCGACATCGCCTCCTGGTTCGAGCCGGTGCGCATCCTGGGCTACACAGCGCTGATCGGGGCCGTCAACGTCGTCCTGATCACGGCTCTGGCCACGCTGGGGGCCGTCATCTACAACATCGCCTCTGACCTGGTCGGAGGCGTGGAGGTGACCTTCAGCGAGGCCGAATAGACCGCCCCTCGCGCCGTGCCGCCACGATCGGCACGGCGCGAGCAGCGCCCCGGAGGCGGTAAGCTTTACTCCATCCGAACGAACCGGTTCGCCTCCGCCCTAGGGATGCGATACGGTTCTTGGTGCGCGGGGCTATAGCTCAGACGGTTAGAGCGCTTCCCTGATAAGGAAGAGGTCCCAGGTTCAAGTCCTGGTAGCCCCACCCAGCTAGAAGGCCCGTCGGGATGATCCGGACGGGCCTTTGACGGCAACGGGGACGGCAACGTCACTCGCACTCAGTCCCCGAAGAGCTTCCCCGAGATCTTTTCGAGCGCTTCCCTGTGGGCGTCCTGGTCGCCGTGCGTGTAGATCTCCATGGTGACGGCAATGCGTGCGTGCCCCAAGATCTCCTTGGCGTCTCGGGGAGAGACCTTCAGGTCCTTCAGCATCGTGCCGGTGGTGTGCCGGAGATCGTGCAGCCTGATCCGGCGTAGCCCGTTGTCCTTTATCACCCGCTCGAAGGCGCGACCAAGGTTCGTCGGTTCGATGGGACCGCCCGTGCGCGACGCGAAGACCAGCCCGGAGTCCCGCCATTCCTCGCCGGCCTTGCGCTTGGCGTTCGCCTGCAAGCCCGCATGTTCGATGATCGCGTCTCTGACGAACGGGATCAGCGGGAGCGTCCTCTTGCCGGCAGCGGTTTTCACCGGCACCCGGACGAGCTTGCCCTTGATTCGCTGAATCTGCCATGCGATGCGAAGCGTGTTGTCGTCGAGATCCACGTCTTCCCACCCGATGCCGAGCACCTCACCACGCCGGAGCCCGTAAACCAGGAGCATGGCCAGCGGCAGATAGTACGGCAGTGGCTTGGCCGCCTTGAGGAATTGCCGAGCTTCGTCCACAGACCAGGGCCGAACTGTGGAGGGAGCAGGCGACGGCAGCGTGGTCAGGCGAGCCGGATTGCTAGGGATCAGTTCCTCTCGCATCGCCCGAGTGAGCGCAGCACTGAGCGTGACCTTCATCGCGTAGACCGTACCGACCGAGTGACCGGCGCTGATCTGCCGATTAAGGAACGTCTGGATCGTGGCCACGCGCAACCGGTCGAGGCGCTGTTTGCCGAGAGCCGGCTTGAGGTAGAGCCGGACCATCGTCTCGTACTTGGCGTAGGTCGTTGCCCGCAGCCGAAGAGGCGCTACGTGTTCGAGCCAATAGTCCAGGTACTCCCCCAGCTTCCAGGGTCGATCCGAGACCGGTTGGCCACGACGAGACCGGTCGAGCACTTCCACGAGCTTGCCGTGCACCTCCTCCCTGGTCTTGCCGTACTTCCGAACCCTCTTGTACGAGCCGTCCGACGCCAGAACGAAGGCAGCGCCCTCCCAACGCCCGTCTTTCCGCTGGTAAATGGTGCCTTCTCCGTTGGCCCGCTTGCCCTTCTTCGCCATCACGCCGCCTCCTCTCTGAGCCGAGTCACGAAGTTGTCCACAGCCGCCACCGGCACCCGCCGGCTGCGACCGACCTTGACCGACTCCAGTTCGCCCGATCTGATCAGGTTGTAGATCTGCCACCGACTCAACCCCAGGACCGCCATCACCTCAGGCACTCTTAACAGCCGTTGTTCGAGAGGAGCCACGTTCACGCCGCCACCTCCTCCCCGGTTGCCGAAAGATCGAGCTGTCTCTGGTGCAGGAGCGTGCGCCATCGCTGACGATTGGCGATCTCCACGAGGAGCCGTTGCCCGAGCGGCGGCAGGTTGGGATCACCGGCCGGGACGGGCTTCCAGGTGTAGCGGTTCGGGTCTTGATCCTCAGTTGCCGAAAGCCCAAGCGCTTCCAGAACCCAGGCGCGGCGGTCGGCGCGGTGATCGGTCAGGGTCTTGTTCGACCACTTGCGGGAGACCAGGACGCGCCGGCCGGGGTAGCCGAGGTGTTCGGCCTTGTGCGCCTTGCCCCGGCACCGGCCCGGAGCTTGGCCCGGTCGGGCGTTCTTCGGTTGGACGCCGTAGCGCAGCCAGTTCGGGCAGGTGGGCGAGCACGGCTCGTAGCGCAGCGCTTCGAGCATCCGGTCCGCGTGATCCTTCTGACGCTGGTTGTCCGGCTCGCAGGTCTCGGCGATCGACTTCGTCAGGTACTTGGTCAGATAGTGCCGGATCAGGTGATCGGCGCGGTCGGTGCCGCCGAGTACGCCCTTGGCGTCTACCTGGTCACCGAAGGACAGCACGTGCATCGGCTCGTCATCAGGTCCAATGGCATCGAGAGCTTCGTCCCAGGTGGGCAGGACCTCTCCGGTACGAGGGTCGAGGTAGCCGCATGCGTCATCCCAGACCGGCGTCTCGTCGCCGTCGAAGACCACGCGATCAGTGGAAGGCCACCAGACCTGATGGTAGGTGGCAGCAGCTATCTGCTTGATCTCGGCGCGGGAGAGCGTGCCCCGCATGGCGAGATGCAGGTGGGGGGCCAACCTCTTCTGCGGTTCGACAGTGGCGAAGTACTGCACGTCCCAGCCGGCCACGCGGCGAAGGTTCTGCACGAACCGGTCAACGAGCTTGGCGAAGTGGATCGCATCGCGAGCAGCCCGCGGATAGTCGTAGGAGGAGGGATCGACCGGTGCGCCGTCGAGGATGCGGCCATAGGACGGCAGGGTGAGCGTGAGGAACATCGAGGGCCGGAAGCGCTTGCCGTCCGGAGCTTCGTAGCAGCGCCCGAGCGTGCCGGCGACCTTCTTACGCTTGGGGAGATCGGGAGCGTCCTGGCGTCGCCTGGTCGAGCGATTACGGCCCGTGGAGGAGCGTCCGAGCACGCTGCCACGCAGCCCAGAGGCGCGCATGTCGGTTTCTACCTCTCGGATGGCGTCATCCCAGGGGGCGAGGTCTTCCCCGTCTTGCTCGGCCTGGTCGCGGTGCGTCTGGAGTTGGGCGCGCAGTTCGATCAGGTAGCGCTGTTCGTCGGTCGGCTCGTTTGGCGTGATGTCCGGTTCCGTCTCGGCGTGCCAGCCCTCCCGGCACTGTGCCTTGCGGAGCTGGAGGTTGCGCTTGGCGCACGGCGGGCACTTGCTTTCCAGGGTGGCCCCGCACGGGATGTCGAAGCGTTGAGCCTGCCCGGTGAGCGTGTCGAGCCGGTACATCGGCACCGGCCGGACGCACACGCCGTAGCTGATCGCGAGTTGGTCAACGACCTCCCGCGCGAGCGGCTGAGCCAGTCGCACCGCGCGGGGAGTCGAGCGATCGTTGCTGTTCACTTGGTCTTGCTCCGGGAGGTCCGCGCCGTGCGGGTACGGCGAGCAGGCTTGACCGGCTCAGGCTCAGCGACGACCAGGACGAGGGAGGACTGTCCGCACTCGCCGCAGGTGACCTGTTGCGTGGCCTGGTCGAGGGTGCACGTGCCCTTGGTCCGGCAGGTCGGGCAGCGGTGATCGGGCATGAGTTCGAGTCCGGTCATGGTCACGCCGCCTCTCCGCTCGCCTCGTGATCGGCCGGGGTCTGTTCGTCCTCGTTGGTCAGCCAGGCGACCATGTCGCGGATGTCGGAGTCGGCCACGTACGCGGCGCGGACTCTGACCGGTTGCGGCGAGGTGCCCAGCCGCACGTAAGCCGTCCCGGAGCCGACTGAAGGGTTCGCAGGGTCACGCGGGATGAGGTCGGCCACGGCCCCGCGCTGGCGGGCACCCTCCCCGAGGACCATGTCCACTTGCTCCGATTCATCCAGTCGCATCGCGATCCGGTCCGGGAACAGGTTGCGGATGTTCATGACCTCTTTACGAGGGTCTTGCAGCGCGGCCAGGACGCCCACGCCGACCGAGCGCCCCTGAGTCGTGAGCGTGGCGAGCGCCGCCTTGACGCGCTCCTTCAGGCCCTTGTCGTTCTGGTACGCGGTCAGGAATGCGACCTCATCCACCAGCACCAGCACGAACGGATACTCGATCGTGGGCGTGTGCGAGCGGTGATGACCGGCGTAGAGCCCGGCACGGTCCTGCATGAGCGTGACGACCTCTTCGAGTGCCTTGGCGCAGTCCTCCGGAGTCGAGGCATACCGACGGAAGATCCTGCGACCGTAGGACAGCTCCATGAGCTTGGGGTCCAGGGCGACGACTTCGACCAGCCCGGCACGGATCGCCGGCAGCAGCCCCCGAACGGCAGACCACAGGATCGAGCCCTTGCCGGCACCGGTAGCACCGGCGACCAGGACGTGTGTCCCATGCAGCTTCAGCATCCAGGGCTTGCCGTCCTCGCGCAGCCCGACCGGAACAGCGTGCAGAAGCACCCGCTCCGGAATGGGAAGCGCGGCAATCGGCTTGGCCAGAGGATCACGACGGGAGAACGTCAGTCGCAGCACGCCGGCCCGCGTGACGGAGACGCGGCAGTGACGCGAGCCGAAGGCATGAGCCAGGTGATCGGTCCGCCCGCTCCAGTCGGCCACCGACTGACCCTTGAGCATCTTGACCGTCACCTGGTCGGCGACGGGAGTACAGACCACGCGGACCAGACCGGGACGGTACTCCAGGCCCCTTGCCATCCGGGACAGGCCGGCCCCCGACATGGCGAACTGCCAGTGCGGACGGTAGATCCTGACGAGTCGCCAGTAGGCCAGCAGCCGCCAGCCGACCCAGCGGGCGAAGGACGCGCGATCGATCAGCGCCCACCCGGTGAGAGCCACGGCGATCGTGCCGAGCGATCCGGCCACCCACTCCCAGCCGTACCGCGCGACGACCGTGAGCACGGATAGAGAGACCAGGACGACGATCGGGTGCCGGTAGATGGCACGAGCCAGGCCCCGAAGGACACGCCATGCCAGGATGATGATCGTGATGAAGACGGGAGTCTGAACGACGGTCGGGCGGAACATCAGCGGTGCGCCCGGAGAGGTCGTGACCAAGTCCCCCGCTACCTCACCATGACTACGGCGAAGCATAGGATGGACACCTCCTTGATTCCTTTGAGCGGGATGAGTGGGAGATCAAGGGGCCACCGGAAGTTGCCGCTTCATGGTGGCCCCGCCTACATGTCAGGCCGCCGTCCTGCCGGCCTGGTCGAGCTGGAGAGCGTGGATGCGCTCGCACTCGGCGAGGAAGCGCTGAACCTCCGCCGCGAACTCCCGCACCGTGGTCAACACCTCCTGCGTGATCTGGTCGCGGCCGGCCGGACTGATGTTCACGTCCGCGCCGCAGATGCTCAGGCTCAAGATCGGCCCGTCCTGCGGATAGGCCAGGCACCTCATGCGCACGTCGGAGCCCAGGTGGAAGCTGACGGACGCGATCGACCTGCTCATGCCTGAGCCTCCTGGTTGTTGACCGGCGACAGGCCCCGCCATCGCCGCTCGATCTCGACCGCGAAGACCTGAGCCGCCTTGGCCAGCTCACGGGCGAAATCGACCGACTCAGCGGTGACCTTGTCGGCGTGCAGGCACACGCTGACGATCGAGTTGCCGGCACCCAGGGCCAGGACGGGAGTGCGGTCCGGGTAGGTGGTGCAGGTGGCCTGCCCCTTGCCGTCCACGTGCAGCGCGGTTCGCTGCCACGAGCCGCCCCTACGAGTCGCCATCACGCACCGCCGTCCTTGGCCGGAGCCGGCGCGGACCTGACGTTGTTCGGCTTGACCATGCCGGACGCCCGCAGCGAGTAGGCGAGCCGCCTCGTCTTCTCGTTCAGGTACGGGGTGACCGTCATGTTCGTGAACTCCACCGGCTCGAACATCTGGCCCGTGGGCGGAACCGGCTGCACGTCAGCCAGGATCTTCACCGACACCTCGCGCGACTTCGCGCCCAACTCCGGGTCCATGTCCATGACCCGGCACTGCCAGACCCGACCGCCCGTGACCTTGTCCTTCGCGGGCGAGCGCTTGCCCGACTTCTCGTCGTAGTCCTCCGCCTGAGCGATCGAGCCCGGCACCAGCACGCAGCCGGCCGGGAACACGTCCTCGAACCTCACCGAGAACCTCATGCCATTCGTGAGAGCCATTGCCTTCCTTTCTCCTTGCTGACTAGGCGACTACTCGTCTAGAGGAGTTGTGCTACTTCTTTTGTACTCCTCTAAAAAGATTTGTAAACCCTTATCGCGCAGGCAGTTCGTAGGACAGGACGTACGCGTCGCTGGACATCACCGTGTCACATACCTCTACTGGTGTGCCGTCCGCCGCGTAGGCCGTGCGGACCAGGTGAAACACGGGAACGCCGGGCGCAAGCTTGAGCGCTCGGATCTCATGGCGCAGCGGCATTCGAGACTTGATCTCCTCCACGAAACGATCAAGGCGATAGCCCTTCTCCTCAATGCGTGCGTAGATACCGCCTGGTCCGCTATCGGGCTCCATGATCTGTGTGCCCTTGGCGATCTCCAGAGGTACGTACGAGACCGCCGTCTCGACCGGTTGCCCATTGATCAGATAGCGGCGGGATCTTGAGGCGACCCGATCTTTGGCTCCGAGCTGGAGGCGGGTCGCTATGTCTGCCGGGGGCATCGTCTCTGTAATTTCGATCGAGTCCACCGACGGTTTGCCGCCGGCTCCCTCCGTCTCGGCGATGAACGCTGCCTTGCCCTGCTCGCGATGACGCCGGGCGAACCGGTCGGAAGCGAGTCGACGTACCGGAGGATGCGACCGAACGAAGACGCCTCGCCCGTGCTCAGCCACCGTCAGACCCTCGCTCTGGAGGACCTGGAGCGCGTTCCTGATCGTCATCCGCGCGACACCGTAATGTTGCATGAGCCGAGCTTCTGAGGGCACCCTGTCACCTTCGGTGAGTTGGCCTCGCTCGATCGCCTCGCGAATGTGATCAGCGATCTGACGGAAGACGGCCCGATCGCTGATCGGGTCCAGGTCCGGCAAAGGTAGCGATTCGGCCACCGGGCAACTCCTCAACTCGTACATACGTGTACTACTGTCCATGGTAATGAGACATCCAGCGCGGAGGTAGAAGATGAACCGCCAGAACGCCCACTCAGTGAGTGTGGCCGGCGTAATCATCGATGATCAGGGCCGCGCGCTGCTAATCCAGCGGCGGGACAACGGGCATTGGGAAGCGCCCGGGGGCGTGCTGGAGCTGGACGAGGACATCACCGCCGGACTCCTTCGGGAAGTCAGAGAAGAGACCGGGCTCCAGGTCGAGCCGGTGACCTTGACCGGCGTCTACAAGAACATGGCGCGCGGAATCGTCGCGCTCGTCTTCAGGTGCAAGGTTGTGGGGGGTGAGCCCACCACCAGTGATGAGACTCGTGATCTCCGATGGGTTACGGGCGAAGAGGTAGCGTCGCTTGCTGACGAGGCATTCGCGATTCGGGTGCTGGATGCCATGGGAAGCAACTCCACGCCAGCCGTACGCCAGCATGACGGAGTTCATCTGATCAGGGGTTAGCTTGCCGAATTGCCATTGTGAGTATCAAGGCGGCGGCGCAAGCGCCGCCGCTCGCGCGGCCCTCCCCGCGCGAGCATGCGGCCTGGGGGCCGGTCTCGCGCGGGAGCCGCGCGCGGTCGGTGAGCGAGCTACAGACCCTCATGGATAGTGGCAGTTCCCCGAGGGAGACGGTTCCCCGTGGGCAGGTACGCGGTCTTTATTGCCTCCGGCGGGGGCCACGACTCCGGGATGATCGAGAGAGCTGGACCTGTCGGGTAGTCAGTGGTTGAGGTGGGCCGATGTCCCGTCTGCCACGTCCCAGGTGAAACCCAGCAGGTTCAAGGCTTGGGGCCAAGGTCGTTCTTCCAGTTGGGAGCTCCACCTTGACCCCAAGCCTTGAACCCGCTGCCTTGCAGGTGGGACGCGGCAGACGGGACGATCGGCAGGGGAGCTAGTGAGCGTCCGCACGGGCATCGAAGACCCGGACTTTGACGGCAACGGAGACGGCAACGATCCCGAACAACACCGCATGATCTCGTTCAGCCATAACAGGGCCGGCCGTGGTGAGGCTCGTCGGACACAGCCCATGATCGTGCTGATAAGGAAGAGGTCCCAGGTTCAAGTCCTGGTAGCCCCACAGTGTTTCACCAGCTCAGAGGCTAGATCCCAAGATCGAGGATCTGGCCTCTTGATCGTTTGACCGTCATTTGACCGTGGCCGCGAACGTCGTGACCGTTTGGTCGGTCATCGGCACCCTGTACGAGCAAGGACGCCTGAGCCTGGACGATCAGCTCGGCGCGCTCATGCCGGATCTCCGCGGCTACCAGCTCGCCCAGGTCACCGTACGCCACCTGCTGACCCACACCGCGGGCGTGCCCCTGCGGGCCAACCTCCGAAACCTCTACGGCACGGACCCCGACCAGATCCGCACCGGCGTCCTGTGCGAGCCTCTGCACCGCCCTCCAGGCGAAGCCGTCGAATACACCGACCGCGCCGCCCTCATCCTCGGCTTCCTCGCCGAACACCTCCGCTTCCCCCCGAACACGTCCAGCACTGTGCGCCCACCGAGCATGACGAGTCCTTCGGCCGGCATCTCAAGGGCACCGCCCATGACTTTTCCGCCCGGTTGCTCGGCGGCGTCCGCGGAATCGCCGGAGCCTTTCCACTGTGGCAGACCTCGCGACGTTCCTGCAGCACGTCATCGAACCCCGGCACCAGAAGCGGGATCAGCGCGACCTGGATCGACGAGTCGTTCCAGGTCCACACCGGTGACCTGCTTCCGGCGCGGGGCCTGTTCTGGAACCCCGCCCCCGGCACCGACCCTGCGGACGGCATTTACGTGCACTACGGCTTCACCGGAACCGGCATGTGGGCCTCACCCAAACAAGGCCGCTGGGCCGTCCTGCTCACCAACAAGCTTTACTACGGCCGCGACCGCCAAGCACTCATCGAGATTCGCAACGCCTTCTGCGCTTCGGCATTTGAGTGAAGCCTTGTAAGAGAGGTGGCTGATGAAAGGACGGGCTGACGCAAGAGGTGTTGATCACGTCATGACACGAGGTGGCGTGGGGGTGGTGGGGCCGTGATCGTCAGACGTCGAAGACGCTCACACCGTCGGGGCCGATCAGCAGCCCAACACGATGAGGACGATGCCCCACAGGATGTCACCGCGAGCCAGAAGCTGAAGAATCGGGGTTAATCGAGGTCATCGGCCGGCACGAGGTACGTGGTGTGAGTCGATTCCAGCCAGTCCCTGTCAATCTGGTGGCCGACCATTCGGCCGATCACGGTCAGTGCTGAGGTGAAACTCTCTCGAGGCTCGATAGCGGGTTCGCCGGGGTCGTCATCGTCGATGTTGAATCGCAGGCCATGTAAGTACGGGTCGAGAGCGTTCGGATTGCTCCCGGACCGGTCGCTTGTGTCGAGAATGTCGAGCACCGTGACCAGTTCGCCGTCTCGCGCGTATTTGAGCACGGTCTCACCGTGGAAATCCCAGCTGACGGCCAGAATCCGCCGCCCGCATCCCGACAAGGTGAGCAGTGCTTCGTCCTCCGTGGAACGGTAGTCGCTGATGATCAGCGTCCAGTTGCCGATTCGACCGAACAGCAAGCCTGCCGCTTCGCTGCCACTCCCGTCGGAGCCTGAGCCCCACCCGGAGAAGCTGTCGGGCGCACCGGAAGCCGGATCGCCATTCAGTATGACGACTGCTTCTTCGACTGGGATGCCTTCCACCCACACGGCGTAGAACTGCTGCATCGAGGCATCGCTGGGGTCGTACGAGCGGAGCAGTTGATACAGGTCGTCTGTCGCCACGAATTCAGCCTCCTGGCAGAGGGGTCGCCCGCCCGGCCACTGCGGACCGGGCGGACGATCGCGTTACTGTGCGGGTGTGCTCTTGACGCTTACCCAGAACCGGTCACCATTGGGCCGCTTGGGCGCGTCCGGCAGGAGGACTCGGTAGCGTGCGTAGAACACTCCCAAGTACCATCCATCGCTTCTGTTGTTCTTCAACGGGACGCCTCGGACAGAGAAGTTTTGGTCGCCCCATCCTGGCCCGTCCTTGACGGAGCTGAAGGGGAACTCGTCGCAGTCACCGACCACCTTCGCATCCATGCACGCCTTTCTGCGTGCCGAGACCTGAACGGATCCCCATGTGCGTCCCTTGGGGTCGCCAGGGCGCAGTTCGCTCTCGTTGATTCGTGTCAGTGGGGCGCGGGTGTCGGCCGTCGTTCCGTTCCAGTTCCCAGGAATCACCTTCTGCCCTGGATCCTTTTCGGGTTTGGTGGCGTCGGGGTGTTGAACGCGGCCCAGATGTGCGCTGCCACCGGCCCTCGCTTGGCGTGGTTCACGTCCGTTTGGTAGATGCGGCTCACGTCAGGGAAGATGCAGGCGCCCGTGTAGCGGACCCGCTTTTCCTCCGGCCCAGTTGCCTGGGGAGCCTGGGCCCAGTGGCTCGTCGTCGCAGCGAACGGTCGCCGGGGTCCAGATTCCGTTCTCTGAATCTTGGTCGATCTTGCCCCAGAGCGGCCAGTTGTCCCGCTCGGTGTCAGGGGAAAGACGGTCGAACGTCACCCAGGGGAAGAAGCTGCACCTGCGTACCGCTCCTGTGGAACTCTCGGACTTGAAGGATCTCACGAACCGACGGGACGCACTCAAGCTGGGCGTGGCCACCACGGTGAGCCAGGTGGTGGGCGAGGTCGCGTACGAGGCGATGGGGTTCGCCCGGCGCGCCGGCACCTGCTTCTGCGCGCGGTGCTGCTTTTCCTAGAAGCCGATCGGCTCGCGCACCAGTACGACCGTGCCGCGCTCGGGAAGGGCCTCGCGCTCCATGATGAGGATTTTGCCGATGAAGGACGACTGGCCGAGCGCCTGAAGCCGGAGGTGTTCCCGCGGCAGGCTGTACGAGCGGATCCGGCGCAGCGCGGTCTCCAGGTCAGGCACCACCTTCTGGGCGCCGACCACCCAGATGACCTTGCGGGCTCCTGAGGCGTACGGGGCGAGTTGGCTGCCGCTCGCCGAGGCGACGACCAGGTGGCCGTCCTCGGTCACCGCGTGCACGCTGCCGATGACCACTTCGGCCGCGGCGCCCAGGCGGATGCGGGCCTGAACGTCGTCACCGAGATCCCCGGCCTGCGCGCGTACAGAGGCGAACTTGCCGGAGTCGTCGATGTCGGCGGCAATACCGGACAGCCGGAGCGTCTCGCTGGAGGTGGTGAAGACGCTCTCGTCGCGGGGAAGCAGATCAGCGACGAGAGCGCGGGCCTCGGCGACGGTGTCGACGACGTGCACCAGGTAGCCGTTCGCCCGTAGCGTGGCGGTCGCACGGTCCACCTGTGCCGCCGCCGCGGCAGCGGCGAACGCCTCATCGGGCACGGCAGTCTGTACGGACATGTGGATCCTCCGAAGTCAAAGATGGTTCTGACTAGTAACCGGGATCATTCTGCGTAAGGCTAAATCCCTATCGGAAGAGGGCACTTTTTCTTGCCTCGGTGATCTGGAGAGAACCATGCACGTCAAGGAATCAGTCGATGGCGCGAGAGCCGTCCGGTCCACGCCGTCGGCCGCGCTGAAGGCACGCGACGAGATGACCTGTCAGGTCCGCGACATCCTGAACCGCGTTGGGGACAAGTGGACACTGGCCGTGGTCAACGAACTCGGCCACGGTCGGCGCCGCTTCAACGAACTCAAGCGCACCGTCCCCGGGATCAGCCAGCGCATGCTGACCGTCACGCTACGTGTGCTCGAACGTGACGGGCTCGTCTCCCGCAGCGTGCATCCGGTGGTGCCGCCGCGCGTCGACTACGAACTGACGCCGCTCGGCCGCACCCTGCTGGAGCGGGTTTGGGGGCTGATCGACTGGGTGCTGGAGCACCATGACGACATCGACGAGGCTCGCGGTCGATACGACACCCAGCAGGAGACCCCTTCGGGTCTGTAGCCGAATCGCCTGTAGCCGAATCGCCTGCGGCCGGGTCGGCGGCCGCGGCAGGACGTACTCGAAGGTCCGGTGCGCCTTCTCCAGGCGCCGACCATCTCAGGACCGAGCCCGAACACGGAGGCGAGCGCAGGCAGGATGACGATGGACGGCAGCGCGAAGACGATCACCAGGCTCGCGCTGTAGGCCGGTTGCCGGCGGTCGGCCCGCATGGCTCCGGCCGCTGCGATGGCGGCGCTGACTCCGCAGGTTGACACGGTGCATGGGAGCAGGGCGGGGGCTTGTCGTCGAGCCCTGGCATGCCGTCCAAAGCCACCAGGCGATCAGCACAATACGTGGAACGATGGCAGGCCCGGCGGCGGTCACGATCGCCTGAGGTCGGTGGCGGGCGTCCGGCAGCACCAGGACCAGGAAAGACGGCAGGCCCGAGTGTGCCGCGAAGCTCTGGGCTCAGTTCCTGGCCGCGCGGGCGGCCGCGATCGTGTCGAAGTCCGGGATGCGCTGGGAGATCGGGTCGCCGGTGAAGTCGCCGATCCAGCCGTCGTCGTCGTGGAAGAAGCGGATGGCGGTGAAGTCCGGCCGGGTGCCCATGTCGAACCAGTGTGTGGTGTTCTTGGGCACGCTCAGCAGGTCGCCGGCCTCGCAGAGCACGGCGTGCACCTTGCCGTTCACGTGCAGGTAGAAGATGCCGGAGCCGGCGACGAAGTAGCGCACCTCGTCGTCGTCATGGGTGTGCTCGTTCAGGAACTTCTGCCGGGCCGCGGCGGCCCGCTCGGGCCAGTCGGCGCTGTCGTCCGGATGGAGTTGGGCGACGTCGACGAAGGTGTAGCCCTCCTCGGCGATGACGCGGTCCACCTCCGCCCGGTAGGCCGCCAGGATCTCCTCCTGGCCCGCGTCCTCGGGCAGGTCGCCGGCCACCTGCCAGTGGCGCAGGACGACGTCGATCTCTTTGAGCGTCGCCGCGATCTCCGCGGCGTCGTCGGACTCCAGCAGTGTCTCGGGCTGCTCGTCGTCGGTGTAAACGGTCAGGTACGTCATGATCTATAGTCTACAATACATGCATGAATTGTAGGATATAGTCCGATTTGTGAACCTCGCTCGACTTGTGGGTGCGGTGGCTCTTCTCGCCCTGGCGGGCTGCTCGCAGGGCACGCCCGCCGCCGCTCCCTCCGCTCCAGTTTCCTCGTCATCGTCGGCCGCCGCCACCCCCACGGTCGCCGTACCCGCCAAGTTCGCCGCCGGAAACGTCAGAATCGCCCTCGTCCGGCAGCTTTCCTCCGGCGACTACTTCGAGCAGTGGCTCGCCGGTGCGCAGGCCGAGGCCAAGGCGCTCAACGTGCGGCTGGAGATCTCCAGCGGCGACGGCAACAACGACAAGCAGGCGCTCAACCTGGAGCAGGCCGTCACGGCCAAGGCCGATGCGATCGTCGTCGACCACGGGTTCGCCCAGACGGTGCAGCCGGCCATCAAGAAGGCCGTGGCCGCCAAGATTCCCCTGGTCGCCTTCGACGTCGATCCGGGCGCACCCGAGGCCGTGGCCCTGACCCAGGATGACCACGAAATCGCTGGGCAGGCGCTGAGTGTGCTGAAGGCGGACACGGGCGGCAGCGGCGAGGTCCTCTACATCTATGTCGCCGGATTCGCGCCGCTGGACCGGCGCAACGAGACCTGGGAGCAGTTCAAGAAGGACAATCCTGGCATCAAGCAGGTGGCACAGATCGGCGTGGTCAACAGCTCGACCGCCTCGGCCGTGGCCGACCAGGCCAAGGCGGCGCTCCAGGCCAACCCGGGCGTCAAGGCGATCTTCGCTCCGTACGACGAGTTCGCCAAGGGCGCCGCGCTGGCCGTCAAGGAGCTCGGCCTGGCGGAGAAGGTGAAAATCTACGGCGCGGACGTCTCCACCGCCGACATCGGCGTCATGACCGAGCCCGGCAGCCCGTGGGTCGCCA
Organism: Nonomuraea jiangxiensis; assembly: GCF_900099965.1. Classification (GTDB taxonomy): domain Bacteria; phylum Actinomycetota; class Actinomycetes; order Streptosporangiales; family Streptosporangiaceae; genus Nonomuraea; species Nonomuraea jiangxiensis. The sequence goes on from NZ_FNDJ01000013.1 coordinate 323,734, forward strand.
CCTCCGCCACCGACCCCGCCAACGTGGGGCGGGTCGCGGTACGGGCCGCCGCCCTGCTGGTCGCCGGCTCGACGGTGGAGCACGCCCTCACGGTGCCGCCGGCGTTGATCACGCAGAAGGGGCTGCGCGACTCCGGCATCAGCAGCGTCGAACAGCTCACCCGGGCCTTCCCCGGCCTCACGACCCCTGACGTGGCGCGCGTCCCCTGGGCGGCGTCGTGACCTTCACGGTCACGTCCGTCTCCAAGGTGTACGGCGCTACCAGGGCGCTGTCCTCGGTCACTCTAGAGCTGCGCCCTGGCGAGATCGTGGGGCTCATCGGCACCAATGGCGCCGGTAAGTCCACGCTCATCAAGATCCTCTCCGGCGCCACCGCGCCCAGCTCTGGGACGCTTTCGCTCGACGGACGCCCGCTGGCGTTCGGTGGGCCGCTGGACGCGCAGGCGGCCGGGGTGCAGACCGTGCACCAGAACATCGACGACGGCGTGGTCTTCGGCGCGAGCGTGGCGGACAACCTCACCCTCGACACGCTGACCGGGCCCGGCTGGTTCCTCACCCGAGCCCGGGTACGGGCCGCCGCCGCGGCTGTCGCCCCCGGCCTCGGACTGCCCCTGGACGCGCCGGTGGAGAGCCTGCCGGCGAGCGCGAGGCAGCAGATCGTCATCGCCCGCGCGCTGGCCCGCCGGGCCCGCCTGCTGATCCTCGACGAGCCCACCTCCACCCTGTCGGAGGTCGAGGCCGGGGTCCTCGCCGCCCGGGTGCGGAAGGCGGCTGCCGCCGGCGTGTCGGTGTTGTACGTGTCGCACCGGCTGTCGGAGATCGAAGCGTTGTGCGATCGGGTGCTGGTGCTCAGGGACGGCGAGCTGGTCGCCACGTTCGTCGCACCGTTGGAGCGGTCCGCGATCGTCACGGCGATGCTCGGGCCGGCCTCCGGCACCTCCACCGGCGGGCCGGCCTCCGGCACCTCCACCGGCGGGCCGGCCTCCGGCACCTCCACCGGCGGGGAGGCCGATGCGCCCGCACGCCGGGAAGACCCTGCCCGAGAGGGACGGGACGTGCTGGTCGCCGACGGGGTGCGGGCCGTGCCGGGCGGCCACGCGTTCGGGTTCCGGGTGCGCGCCGGAGAGGTGCTGGGCGTGACGGGGCTGGTCGGGGCCGGCAAGACGGAGCTGCTCGAACAACTCGGCGGTGCCCGGCGGCCGGTGTCGGGGCGGCTCTCGCTCGACGGCGTGCCGTACCGGCCGAAGGACCCCAAGGACGCGATCGCGGCGGGAGTGGCGCTCGCCCCCGAGGAGCGGGCGGCGCAGGCCATCGTGCCGGGCTGGTCGGTCCGGGCACACGTCACGCTGCCGTGGCTGCGGCGGCACGGGCGTTCCGGACTGCTGGCGCGCCGCTCCGAGGCCGCCGCCGCCCGGCGGGTGATCGAGCTGTTCGGCGTGCGCGGGCCCGGGCACGAGGCACCCATCGAGGCGTTGTCCGGCGGCAACCAGCAGAAGGTGGTGGTCGGCCGCTGGCTGGTCGGTGACCTGCGGCTGCTGGTGCTCGATGAGCCCTTCCGCGGGGTGGACGTGGCCGCCAGGGCGGACATCGGCCGGGTCATCAGGGACCACGCCAGGCGGACGGCCGTCGTCGTGGCCTCCTCGGATCCGCAGGAGCTGCGCGGCCTGGCCGACCGGGTGCTCGTCCTGCACGAGGGCGACCTGGCGGGGGAACTGCCGATCGCCGACGCGACACCGGAGCGCCTGGCCGCTCTCATGTCGGGCACGTCTTCTCGGCCCCCGGCCGGTCGGGGAGGTGCGGAGTGACCGCCACCGCCTCGGGCACCGGCACCGCGGCGTCCCCGGGCCGCGGTGCCTCGCGGGTCGCGGCGCTCGCCTACCGTTACGGCCTGCTGGTCGTACTGGCCGCCATGATCGTTCTGTTCTCCCTGCTCCGGCCGGCCTTCGCGACCTACCCCAACGCCCTGGTCGTCCTGCAGTCCGTGGCCGTGGTCGGGATCGTCGCGCTCGGCGTCACCGTCTCCATGACGACCGGTGGATTCGACCTGTCGGCGGGCGCCACGGTCGGCGCGGTGGTCATGGTGACCGCGCTGACCATGGTCAGGTTCAACCTGACCGGCGGCACCGCGGTGGTGGCCGGGCTGCTCACCGGGCTGTTGGTCGCCGGCGTGAACGTGCTGCTGACCGTCGTCGCCAAGGTGCCGGACCTGGTGGCGACGCTGGGCACGCTCTTCCTGTTCCAGGGCCTGGCGCTGATAGTCACGGGTGGCCAGTCGGTCGCGCCCGGCATGACCGTGGACGGCAGGACCGCCCCCGGTCGCTTCACCGAGGGCTTCGCGTGGCTCGGCGGCGGCAGGATCGCCTCCGTTCCGGTCCCGGTCGTGGTATTCGCGCTGCTCGCCGCTGTGGTGTACGTGCTGCTCAACCACACCCGCTGGGGCCGGGCCCTGTACGCGATCGGCGGCAACGCCGAGGCGGCCCGCCTGGCCGGCATCCGCGTGGCGCGCTACCGCGCTCTGGCCTACGCCGTGTCCGGGGTGTGCGCGGCGGTCGCCGGGATCCTGCTGTCGGCCAGGCTCGGCAGGGGCGATGTGGGCGCCGGGGACCCGTACCTGCTGCAGTCGGTCGCGGCGGCGCTGATCGGGTTCGCGGTGCTGGGCGCCAACCGCCCCAACGCGCTGGGCACCGTGGTCGGCGCGCTCTTCATCGGCGTCGTGATCAACGGCCTCACCATGCTGAACGCGCCCTACTACGCGCAGACTTTCGTCCAGGGCGCGCTGCTCGTCGGCGCGCTGGTGACCAGTTACACGCTCAGGAGGATCAGGTGAGCTACGAGCTCCTCACCGTGGACACGGTGCCCGGCTATGTCGCCGCGCGGCCCGCGCTGGCCCGCTTCGGCTCGGTCTCGCGGGTGCGGGAGGTGGGTGACGGCAACCTCAACCTGGTGTTCGTGGCCGCGGCCGAGGGTGGCGGGCTGGTGCTCAAGCAGGCGCTCCCGTACGTGCGGGTGGACCCCACCTGGCCCATCACACCGGAACGCAACGGCGTCGAGGGACGCGCGCTGCGCGTGCACAACCGGGTCGCGCCCGGGCTGGTCCCCGAGCTCTACGACGCCGACGCCGAGCGGCACGTCATCGCCATCGAGGACCTGTCGGACCATCGGGTGTGGCGCGGCGCGCTCAACGAAGGGCTGCGCCACGACGGCGTGGCGCACGACCTCGGGCGGTACGTCGCGAAGGTGGCGTTCGGCACCTCGGTGTTCGGGCTCGGCGCCAAGGGGCACAAGGCGGCGCTGGCCGGCGCGGCCAATCCCGAGCTGTGCGAGATCACCGAGGACCTGGTCTTCACCGAGCCGTACATCACCCACGAGCACAACCGGATCCTGCCCGCCAACGAGGCGGACGTGGCCGCGTACGCGGGCGACCCGGACGTGCGGGCCGCCGTCGGCGCGGCCAAGCTCGTGTTCATGACGCACGCCGAGGCGCTGGTCCACGGTGACCTGCACACCGGCTCCGTCCTGGTCCGCGACGAGCCGCATTCGGCCAGGGCGTTCGACGTGGAGTTCGCCTTCTACGGGCCGGTCGGCTTCGATATCGGCGCGCTCTGGGGCAACTACGTGCTCGCCGCCGCACGCGCCCTCGCCCTGGGTGAGGACGCGCACGCCGCGTGGGTGCTGGAGCAGGCGGCCGAGACCTGGCAGGGCTTCGCCGAGGAGTTCACGGCGCTGTGGCCGGACCGGGCCGACCCGCGCATCATCGACCTCGACCGCTATCTCGCCAAGGTGTACGCGGACGCGGCGCCGTTCGCCGCGGCGAAGGCGGCCCGGCGGGTGATCGGCTTCTCCAGGGTCACCGACATCGAGACCCTGCCGGAGGACCTGCGCGTGAGGGCCATCCGCGCCGTGCTGTCCGCCGCCAGGCTGCTGCTCACCGGCGGGTCGCCGCAGGGAGAGCCGAAGGCCCTGTTCGACCGGGTCGGACAGCTCCTGGCGGACGCCGGGTGACGGCTCAGGCGGGTTCAGACGGGTTCAGGGAGTTCAGACGAGTTCAGGCAGTGGCCAGCTTGTAGGCGAGCAGCCACTCCACGCACTCGGTGACGTGCCTGGCGTGCTTCAGGTCCGTGCCCCAGGCGTACAGGCCATGATCGGCCACGATGACCGCCGGCGTGCGCGGGTCGTAGGCGGCCTCGAACCAGTCGCCGAGCTCGTCCATGTCCTGGCTGTTGCGGATCACCGGGATCGTGACCTCGTCGTCGTGGGCCAGGCGGCCGATCCCCTTGAGCGTCTCCACGTCCCGTAGCAGTACCCCGCCTGGCCAGCGGTGCCCCGCGACGACCGCGTTGAGCGCGTGCACGTGCACGACCGCGTCCGCATCGGTCAGCGCCGCCACCCTGGCGTGCAGCCCGGCCTCGGCGGACGGCCTGAGCGGCAGGACCCCTTCCACCGCGACGGCCTCACCGCGCGGGCCGACCACCGCCACGTCCGTCGGCAGCAGCTCACCCTTGTCCAGCCCGCTGGCCGTGACGGCCAGCCGCAGCGGATCCCGTGACACCACCTCCGAGATGTTGCCCGAGGTGCCGCGCATCCAGCCGATCCCGGTGAAGCGAGCCGCCTCCACCGCCAGCCTGGCCCCTGCCGCGTGCACCCGGTCGGCAGCCAAGGTCGTCTCCGCGCTGCTCATAGGTCTATCTCCTCGAAGGTCGTGATGACGGGATGAGGGCCGAACGGCGTGGCCGCGTTCGGCTCCCCCGGCCTGCGCACCCCCGTGGTGCGCCAGCCGGCCGCCGCGGCGGCGTCCAGCTCGGCCGGGACGTCGGACAGGAAGAGCAGCCCGGCGGGGTCGCCCAGGGTCCGCGCGATCCGCGCGTAGGAGGCGGGTTCCCGCTTGGGGCCCGCGTTGACGGTGTCGAACCAGTGGTCCACCAGCACCGACAGGTCGCCATGTGCGGTGTTGGCGAACCACGGGCGCTGGCTGGCCACCGACCCCGAGGAGAACACCGCCAGCCGGTGCCCGCTCGCGTGCCAGGCCCGCAGCGCCGGCGGCACGTCGGGGAAGACATGGGAGGTCAGCTCGCCCGCCGCGAAGCCCTCCGCCCAGATCCGTCCCTGCAGCGTCTTCAACGGGGTGGCCTTGACGTCGCCGTCCATCCAGCCGTGCAGCACCTTGACGGCCTCGGCCGTGGCGTCGGCGCCGATCTCGGCGAGAGCCGCGCGCACGTCGGGGTCGTCGCGGTGGGCGTCGATGTACGGGCCGAGCCGGGGCCGCGCGTAGGCGTACAGGCCCACGTGCACGGACTCGGTCGAGCTGGTCGTCCCCTCGATGTCGAGCACGATCGTGGTCATTTGGTGAGCACCTCTACGAAGTCGGCCACGAACCTGCGCGTGTCCACGGCGGTGATCACCCGCGTGGCGGGCGCGGGTTCGTACGGGAAGGCGGGAGGCAGGCCGTCATGCGTGCGCATCAGCCTGGCCCGGTACAGGAATCCGTCGCCGCGCACGTTGACCGGGCCGTCCGTCCAGGCGGTGGCGAACGTGGGATCCAGGAGGACACCCGCGGCGAGGGGGTCGTGCAGCGGGATGATCCTGCGGCCCCACTCGTTCTGGTAGAAGTCCAGGTACGCGGCCAGGATGTCGGTCGCGAACCGGGCCGCGGGCGCGGCGGACGCCCGCAGGGCGGCGATGGCCTGCTCGTCCAGGATCGTGCCCGCCGTCACGTTCACGCCCACCATCACCAGCTCACGGCGCGGCGCCGCGAAGACCGCGCGAGCCGCCTCGGGGTCGTTGTTGATGTTGGCGTCGATCATCAGCAGCGTGCCGGGCGGAGCGTAGGGGCCAGAGCCGCCCATGAGCACGACCGAGCGGTACTTGGTGAACAGCTCCGGGTCCTGCCGCAGGGCCAGCGCCAGGTTGGTGAGCGGGCCGAGCGCGAGCAGGTCGAGCTCGCCCGGCCGCTCGTTCGCCAGCCGTGTGAGCAGCTCCGGGCCGGACTCCGCGGCCACCGGCGGCAGCGGGCGGTCGAGGCCGAGATCGCCCAGGCCGTCCTTGCCGTGCACGTGTCCGGCGATGTGGGCGGGGCCGCGCAGCGGCTCGGCGGCGCCTCTGGCCACGGGCGCGTCCAGGCCGAGCAGGCGGGCGACGTACCCGATGTTGCGGGTGGCGTCCTCCTCGGCGCAGTTGCCGTACACGGAGGTGATCGCGACGATCTCGGCGTCGGGACGGCCGGCCAGGTACAGCAGGGTGTGGGCGTCGTCGATGCCGGTGTCGGTGTCGACCACGATGCGTCTCACGAGAGCTCCTTGGGGTGGTGGACGCCGCGCTCGGTCACGATGCGGGTCACCAGGTCGGGCGGGGTCACGTCGAAGGCCGGGTAGTAGCCGGTCACGCCGTCGGCGGCGGTGCGGTGGCCGAGCGTGTGCAGCACCTCGTCGCCGTCGCGCCGCTCGATCACCACGTCGGCGGCCGTCGGCGCCTGCGGGTCCGGCGCGTCGACCAGCGCGTAGAACGGCACGCCGAAGGCGCGGGCGGCCAGCGCGACGCCGAGTGTGCCGACCTTGTTGATCACATGGCCGTCCAGCGTCACCCGGTCGGCGGCGGTCAGCGCCACGTCGGCCAGCCCGTCGGACAGGGCGGCGGCGACCATGCCGTCGGTGATGAGCGTCGGCCGGTAGCCCATCTCGACCAGCGTAGCCGCGGTCAGCCGGGCCCCTTGCAGGTAGGGCCGGGTCTCGGTGCAGACGAACTCCAGCCGTTTGCCGGCAGCCTGCGCCGCCCGTACGGTGGCGATCAGGAAGGCGTCGGCCCAGCAGTGGGTGAGCACGCGTGTGCCGTCGTCGAGCAACGAGGCGGCGTGTTCGCCGAGCGCGGCACTGCGCGCCCGGTAGCCGTCCTCGTGTTCCCGCGCCGCGGCCTCGACCGCCGCCACCAACTCGGACCCGGCGAGCCGGGCGCCGTCGTCACTCACGGTCGCCGACAGGACGGCGTGCACCGCATCCCGGATGTGGTTGTTCGTGGGCCTGGTGGCGACCAGCCGCGCTCCCACGGCCCGCAAACGCGCAGCCGCCTCCTCCGGCGCGTCGCGCCGGGCCTCGCGCGCTCCGAGCACCATGCCGGCCGTGGCCGCGAACAGGGGCCCCGAGCTCTGCGTCACCATCCGCTCGATGGCCACGGCCACGTCCTCACTGGTCGCACAGCGCACCCAGCGCACCTCGAACGGATATACGCGGCGATCGAGGATCTCCACCACGTCTCCCGCGAACCTGACCGAGTCAGCCAGCGCAGGGGTGCTCATACCGTCCTCACCTTTCGCCGCGTCGCCGCCGCCACGACCAGGGCCAGCAGCGTGATCAGATACGGGGCCGCGTCGGCGGCCTGCTGCGGCAACCCGAGCCCCTGCAGCCGGAACCCCAGCGCCTCGGCCGCGCCGAACAGCAGGCAGGCCGCCAGCCCCAGCCACGGCCGGGCACCGGCGAGCATGACCGCCACCACGGCCACCCACCCCCGTCCGGCGCTCATCCCCTCGCTGAAGAGCGTCACGTTGCCCAGTGCGAGCTGCGCTCCGCCGAGCCCGCACAGTGCCCCCGCGCCCAGCACCGCGGCGTGCCGGTAGGCCGGTACGCGCAGCCCGATCGACTCGGCCGCCTCGGCGTGCTGCCCGATACCGCGCAGCCGCAGTCCCGACCTGGTCCGCCCGAGCCACCACGCCGCCCACGCCACCAGCAGGAACGCGGCCGGCACCAGCGGCGACTGCGGACCCAGCACCGGCAGGTCCAGCCCGAGCTCGGCCAGCGTGGGCAGCCCGGACAGGTCGGGGGAGCTGAAGGTCCCGCCGCTGCCGAACACCTGGCGCATGAGGAAGGCCGTCAGCCCGAGCGCGAGCAGGTTCGTTCCGACCGCCACGACGACCGGGTCCGCCCGGAACGTCACCGCGGGCACCGACAGCAGCAGGGCGTACAGGGTGGTCGCGAGCACCGCGCCCGCCACCCCGAGCCACGCGCTGCCGGTCATATGGCTGAACAGCACCGCCGTGAACGCGCCCCAGAGCAACTGCCCCTCCAGCGCCATGTTGAAGACGCCGGACACCGAACACAGCAGGCCACCCAGCGCCGCCAGCACGACCGGCGCGGTGGCGGTCAGCACCGCCGCGAGGAACGCGTTCATCCGCGCCTCCCCGCGGGCGCGTCCGAGGCCGCCAGGAACACGTTCACGCCTGCCTCCCGGTCCACCGGCTCCGCACGACGGCGGCGACCGAGACGATCACGATGATCAGGCCCTGCACGATCTGCGTGAGCTGGCTGGGCACGCCTGCCTCGCGCTCCATGCCCTGCCCGCCGGCCTGAAGGATCGTCAGCAGCGCCACCGCCGCCGGGATCGCCGGCGGGCGTCCCGCGGCCAGCAGCACGGCCGCGATGGCAGTAAAGGTGTAGCCGGGCGCGGTCAGCGCGCCGTCCACGAACCGGTACGGCGGGCCCAGCACGATCAGCCCGCCGACGAGCCCCGCGAACGCGCCACCCGCCGCCAGCGTCACGGCCGCCATCCGGTCCACCCGGACGCCGCCGTACCTGGCGAACTCCCGGTTCGCGCCGAGCGCGCGGATCTCGTAACCAGGGACGGTACGGGCGTCGGCGTACAGCCACAGCGCGGTCAGGGCGGCGACCAGGGGGAGAGCGATCGTGACGTACGAGCTGGAGCCGAACGCGGGCAGCCGGGCGCTCTCCGGCAGGAGCGGCGTCTGGGCCAACCCCGTGCCCGGCTCGGCCAGCGGGAACCTGGCCAGGTACGAGGCCAGCGAGACCGCCGGAGCGCTCAGCAGCAGCGTGCTGACGATCGCGGGGATGCCGAGCCGGGTGCGCAGCGGCGCGGACAGTCCCGCGACCAGCGCTCCCGCCAGGGCCGCGCCCACCAGCGGCACCACGTACGAGCCGCCGGCGTGCAGGGCCAGCGCCGCGGCCACGATGCCGCCGAGCGACAGCTGGCCGTCGCCCCCCAGGTTGAACTCGCCCGCGCGCAGTGGGATCGCGAACGCCACCGCCATGCCGAGCGTGGGGACGTACGCGGCGAGCGTGTACTCGAGGTTGCCGTCCATGAGCGCGCCCCGTACCAGCGCGGGGTAGGCGAGCGACGGATCGACCCCGACGGCGATCATGACGATCGTGGTGAGCGCCAGCGCGCCCGCCACGGACAGCACGGCGGGAGACAGCACCAGCCGCCGCACGACCACCCCCACCCGTCTGGCCCCGTCCCCGCGGGCGGGGGCCGACGTGGTGGGCGGCGTTCCCACGGGGTTCTCGACACCTGTCATCCGGTGGCCTCCGCGTCGCCCTGTTCGGGGCGGGCGGCGCCGGTCATGGCGGCGCCGAGGCGTTCGTCCGTGGCCTCGGCCACCGGCAGGTCGGCGACCACGCGGCCCTCGAACATGACCAGCACCCGATCGGCCAGGGCACGTAGCTCGGACAGCTCACTCGACTGCAGCAGGACCGCCCGCCCGGCGTCGCGGGCCTCGGCCAGCAGCGCGTGGATCCGCTCCTGGGCGCCCACGTCCACCCCCTGCGTGGGCTCCTCCACCACCAGCACCGGCGTGTCCCTGGACAGCTCCCTGGCCAGTACCGCCTTTTGGGCGTTGCCGCCGGACAGTTGCGCGATCGGCGCCCGTACCGACGAGGCGCGGATGGAGAAGCGCTCCACCAGCGCCGCGGCCCGCTGCCGCATCCGGTCCGGCCGCAGCCGGATGCCGCGCTGCTCGCCCATCAGCAGGTTGTCGGCCAGCGACATGATCGGCGCGGTCGCCCGGCCCGCGCGGTCCGCGGGGACGTAGGCCACACGCCGCTCCCTGCCGCCCTCGACGGGCCGCCCTTCCAGGAGCACCTCGCCCGAGCCGGCCCGCCGCAACCCGGTCACGGCCTCCACCAGCTCCCGTTGCCCGCTGCCCGCCACACCTGCGAGGCCGACGATCTCGCCGGCCCGCACCCCGAACGACACCTCCGCCACCGCCGCCACGCCGTCCTGGTCGCGGAGGTGCAGGTCGCGTACCTCAAGCACGTACGCCATCGCTTCCGCGGGTCCGCTCGGCGTGCCGGTAGGGCGCGGTCCGTGCGGGGGCGCGCCGAGCGAGCGGCCGATCATGGCCTGGACCAGCTCGTCCGCCGACGTGGCGGCCGTGTCGAACCGGCCCGTCACCCGCCCGCCGCGCAGCACCGTGACCCGGTCGCTCGCCGCCAGCACCTCCTCCAGCTTGTGCGTCACCAGCAGCACGGACACGCCCTCGGCGGCGAACTCCCGCACCATCCGGAGCAGGCCCTCGGTCTCGCCGGGGGTGAGGACGGCGGTCGGCTCGTCGAGGATGAGCACCTCGGCCCGCCGGTAGAGCGCCTTGAGGATCTCCACCCGCTGCCGCACCCCGACGGGCAGCTCGCCGACCCGTGCGGAAGGGTCCACGTCGAGGCCGTATCGCTCGGACAACCCGGCCACCGCCCGGTCGGCGGCCGCCCGGTCGAGCATGCCGCGGCGCACCGGCTCGGCGCCGATCACCACGTTCTCCGCCACGCTCAGGCCTGGGAAGAGCCGCAGGCGCTGATGGACCATGCCCAGCCCATGCGCGATGGCGTCGGCGGGGGAGCGCAGCCGCACGGGAACCCCCGCGCGCAGCACCTGGCCCGCGTCCGGGCGGTGCAGCCCGTACAGTACGGACATCAGCGTGGACTTGCCCGCGCCGTTCTCACCGACGACCGCGTGCACCTCGCCCCGCGCCACGGCCAGGTCGATCCCGTCGTTGGCGAGCACGTCGCCGAAGCGTTTGGTGATGCCGGCCAACTCGACCGCCGGCGCGCCGGCAACGGGCCGATCGTGCGGGGGCACGCTCATCCGGCCAGCGGGTCGGCGACCGTGATCCGGCCCGCCACGATGTCGTCGCGGACCTGCTTGACCTTCGTGACCACGTCGGGAGCGGAGGCCACCGTGCAGCCGGAGGAGGCCAGGTCGCCGTCCAGCGCGTTCACGCCGACGCCGCCTTCCTTCAGCCCGTAGACCTTGACGCCACCGGCCCTACCTGCCGCGATGTCCTTGATGGCGGCGCTCTCCGCCACGTCGACGTGCTTGAGCACGTTGTCGATGACCGTGCCGGGGCTCTGCGCGCACTGGTTGACGTCCACGCCGAACGCCTTGGCTCCGGCGCCGGCAACTCCCTCGAAAACGCCCTGGTTGCCGGCGGACGCGGCGGCGGCGACGATGTCGGCGCCCTGGCCAGTGAGCGTCTGGGCCTGCGACTTGGCCCTGGCCGGGTCGCTGAACGGGTTGTTGCCGCCGACGTACAGCGGCGTGCCGGTGACGGAGGGATTGACGGACTTGGCACCGGCGAAGAAGGGATCGATCCAGCGGTGCACGAACGGCGAGTCGAGCGCGGCCACCACGCCGAGCTTGCCGCTCTTGGAGAGCATGCCCGCCTCGACCCCGGCCAGGTAGGCGGCCTCGTGCTCGCGGAACGACACGCAGGTCAGGTTGGCCGCTTGGTCCTTGGCACACGAGTCCACCTGAAGGAACTGCTGGCCGGAATGCTGTTTCGGCACGGTGGCGAACAGGTCGTCGAAGGAGAAGCTGACCCCGACGATCACGGTGGGCTTCGCCCGGACGGCGGCGTCGAGGTTCTGCGCGATGCTGGTGGGGTCCTTGCTCTCGTACAGCTTGAACGAGGCGCCGATCTCCTTGGCCGCCGTTTCCGCACCCTTCACGCTGAGCTGCAGGAAGCTGTTGGTTCCCACGGGGTTGGGAGTGATCAGGATGACGGACTTCCCGGGGGAGGCGGTTGGCTGGTCCGCTGCGCCGCAGCTCGTGAGGGCGAGCGCGGCGGCGACCAGAGCGGTCGGTGCGGAGACGGTACGCATGGCGGGGAGCATATCATTCATATCCGATAGGGATTGTCCACCTTTGTCCGGATTGACCCTCACTCCGGTGCACGTCGATAATCTATGTATATCCAGTAGGTAATGTTGATTATATGGCGGGCGGTGTGTAGCTTCGTGTCATGAGCCACGGCCTTCAGCTGACCACGCGCGCTTACGTGGACTTCGCCCGCGTCGCCAGCGCCCAGTGTCGCTGACCGCCTCCCCCGAACGCCCGGCCCCGCCCTGCAGAGCGGGTGCGAGAACGCGAAAATGGTGCGCCTTCGCCAGAGCCGGCCACCTTTGAGGTGCGGCGGGCCATCATCACCGATGCCGCCCGGGCGTCTGTTCGGGCCCGGCACGGGAACGACATGGACTCTTGCAGGGAGGACGCGTGACACGCGGAAGCGAGAGAACAAGCGCGGCCGTGGTGGTGATCGGCGCAGGGCCGGCCGGAACGTGCCTGGTGGAGCGGATCCGCGCCAACAGCCCGCGGCTCAGTCGAGGCCACGTGCTGGACCTGTACGTGGTCGATCCGTACCCGCCAGGGCCGGGCCGTCGGTGGCGGACCGGGCAGGCGCGCTCCGACTCTCCGGCGGGGGACCTCACGGTCTTCCCGGATGACGGGACCCTCCGCCAGGGACCGTCCCTGGCGGATTGGCTCGGCCGCGACCGTGGGTACCACGCCTCGCGGTCGGAGGTGGGCGGATACCTCACCCACGCGTTCGAGCAGGCGGTACGCGGCGCGCCGCGCAATGTACGAGTGCACGTGCGCCGGGATCGGGCGGTCGGCCTGACCGAGTCGGCAGGCACACAGCGGGTGACGCTGTCTGACGGCGGATGGCTGGAGGCCGACGCCGTGGTGCTGGCTCAGGGAAATCCGGACGCGCCGCCCTCGCCGGCCGAGATGGCGGAGATGGACTTCGCCGCCCGGCACGGGCTTGTCTACCTGCCCAGCGGCCATGCCGGCGACCTCCATACCGATGCCGTCCCCGCGGGCGAGCCGGTGCTGGTGCGGGGCGCCGGACGGGCGTTCGCCGATCTGGTGGCGCCGCTCACCGTCGGCCGCGGCGGGCGCTTCGCCGAGGGCCGCCAGGGGGAGCTGGTCTACCTGCCCAGCGGCGACGAGCCTCTGCTGCGGGTCGGCTCGCGGCGCGGTGTGCCGCACCACGCCCGTCCCGGCTATCGCCTCGCGGGCGCGCCGCCTCCTCTCCGGCGGTTCCCGTGCGAAGAACAACCGCGGCGGGCCGCGGCCAAAGAACTGGCGTACGCGTACTACCACGAGCTGTTCACCCGGCACCCGGAGCGGACCCGGACGACGTGGGAGGCGTTCGAGACGGCCTTCGTGCAGGCCGAGTGGGGCGGCAAGGAGATGCGCGCCCTGATCACCAAGTCCGTGTCACGCTTCGCCGACCGGCTGCACCTGGATCGGCTGGAGCGCCCGCTGCATGGCATGCGCTTCGGCGACCTGTCCGGGCTGCAGCGGTGGGTGCACGGCTACCTCGCGGCCGACCTGGAGCGACGCGCCGACCCTGCCTTCAGCGCCGACCTCGCGCTGATCCACGGGCTGCTCTCCGCGCGCACCGCCCTGGCGGGCGATCCCTGGGTGCAGGGGCTGTTCGGCCTGCTCGCGGGAGGGCCGTCCCTCGCTCGCCAGGCCGAGCTGCGTGCCCTGGCCAGAGCGGGCGTCGTCACCTTCCTCGGCGCCGAACCACGCATCGAGCAGGACGAAGGCGGATGGCGTGCCACCAGCCCCACCGTTCGCGGCTCGACGACGGCGCAGGCCATCATCGAGGCGCGGCGGCCCACGCCCAGCGTGCGCCACAGCACCGACCCGCTGATCGCCGGGCTGTACGCCAGGGGTGAGTGCCGGGAGGCGTCGGGCCTGCTGGACGTCCGCCTCCCGGACCACCGGCTGATGACCAGGAGCGGTGCCGCACACGGCCGGCGGTTCGCCTTGGGCTCCTGCACCGTGGACGGCGCCGCCGGGTTCGACGGCCCGGGCGGCACCGCACCGCTGGTCCAGCAGGCCGACGCGCTGGCCAGGAGCATGCTGGCCCAGGTCGCCGGATCCTGGTTGCACGCGGCGGCATGACCCGACGCACTCGGTGGCGTTCCGATCCGAGAAGAATACCTATATATCCAGTAGGAAATGTTGACTTTATTCGGACGTGCTCGTAGCTTCGTGGTCATGAGCCAGGCCACGAACCTGACCCGGCGCCCGCACGTGGACCACGGCCACGTCGCCAGCGCGCAATGTCACTGATCACGAAATCTCGTCCTCAACCCCTTCCTCCTGTCGAGGAGTGATTCCGTGATCAACATCGGAGGCGGCTTATGACGCTGCCCGAAGTACAGTCGCCGGTCCACCAGGACGCGGAGCGGCCGCTGGAGGTGGTGACGGCCCGTCACCCGCTCCGGTGGCTGGCCGCCGCCTGTGTGCTCGTCGTGCTGGCGATGGTCGCCAGCGCTCTGGTGACCAACCCGGCTTGGGAGTGGGACGTCGTCGGGCAGTACCTGTTCGCGCCGTCGGTGGTGCGCTCGGTGCTGCTCACGCTGGAGCTGACCGTGCTGGGCATCGGGCTCGGGTTCGCGCTCGGCACGGTGCTGGCGCTGATGCGGCTCTCAGCGAACCGGCTGCTGTCGTCGGTGGCCTGGGGATATGTGTGGTTGTTCCGGTCGGTGCCGCTCATCTTGCAGCTGCTGTTCTGGTACAACCTGGCGCTGCTCTACCCGCGGTTGTCGGTGGGCGTGCCGTTCGGGCCCGCGTTCTTCGACTTCGGCACCATGGATCTGATCGGGCCGCTGACGGCGGCGGTGCTCGGGCTCGCGCTGCACCAGGCCGCGTACGCCGCCGAGATCGTCCGCGGCGGCCTGCTGTCGGTGGACCACGGGCAGCGGGAAGCGGCGGCCGCTCTGGGACTGCCACCGGCACGGCGGCTGTTCCGGATCATCCTGCCGCAGGCCATGCGGACCATTGTGCCCAACGCCGGCAACGAGATCATCGGCCTGGTCAAGGGAACGTCGGTGGTCTACATCATGGCGCTGCCCGAGCTGTTCTATCAGGTGCAGGTGATCTACAACCGCAACGGCAGGGTCATGGCGCTGCTGCTGGTCGCGGCCATCTGGTACCTCATCCTGACCACCATCCTGTCGATCGTGCAGCACTACGTGGAGCGCTTCTACGGCAGGGGACGGGCATGAGTTCGATGGTGGAGCTGCGCGGCGTGCACAAAAGCTTCGGTTCTCTGCACGTGCTGCGCGGGGTGGACCTGGACGTCCGCCAGGGGCAGGTCCTGGTGATCGTGGGCCCGTCGGGGTCGGGGAAGTCCACGCTCCTGCGTACGATCAATCACCTGGAGAAGGTGGACCGCGGCTCGGTCCGGGTGGACGGTGACTTGCTCGGCTACCGCCAGGTCGGCGATCGGCTGCACGAGCTGCCCGAACGCGAGGTGCTGCGGCAGCGCACCAAGATCGGATTCGTTTTCCAGGCGTTCAACCTTTTCCCGCACCTCACCGTCAGGCAGAACCTCATGGAGGCGCCGCTGTCGGCCCAGCGGCGGCCGCGCACCGAGGTGGAGCCGCTGGCCGAGCGGTTGCTGGCCCGGGTGGGCCTGGCGGACAAGGCCGACGCCTACCCCCGCACGCTGTCCGGAGGCCAGCAGCAGCGCGTCGCCATCGCCAGGGCGCTCGCGCTGGAGCCCAAGCTGCTGCTGTTCGACGAGCCGACCTCCGCACTGGATCCCGAGCTGGTGGGTGAGGTGCTGGACGTCATCAAAGACCTCGCCCGCGGAGGCACCACCATGATCGTGATCACCCACGAGATCGGGTTCGCCCGCGAGGTGGCCGACTCAGTGGCCTTCATGGACGCCGGCCTCATCGTCGAACTCGGACCGCCCGCCCAACTCCTCGACAACCCCACGCACGAACGCACCCGCGCCTTCCTCAGCAAGGTTCTCTGACTACTAGGGACACAACGACATGCGCGTATCGCTCGCGCGGGCCTTCGTCATGCCCGCGCTCCTCCTGCTGACCGCCGCCTGCGGCACCGAGCCCACCATCACCGCGCCGTCGGCCACCACGGCCCCTGTGGTGGCGGGCAAGCAGATCAATACTGGTCCGGATCAGAACCGGGTGCGGGCCGACAAGGTGGACGCCATCGCGGCCCAGGTGCCGAAGGACATCGCGGCCGACGGCAAGCTCACCGTCGGCTTCAGCGGCCAAGGCGCGGCGCCGCTGACGTTCCACGCCGACGACGACACCACCCTGATCGGCGTGGAGACCGACATCGCCCAGCTCGTGGCCGACGTGCTCGGCCTGGAGATGTCCCCGGAGATCAGCTCGTGGGAGAACCTCTTCCTCGCTACCAAGTCCGGCAAGGACGAGGTGGTCTTCAACAACGTCACGGTCACCGAGGAGCGCAAGGACATCTACGACTTCGCGACGTACCGGATCGACCAGCTCGGCTGGCAGGTCCCCGGCAACAGCCCCATCAAGGCCATCGCCAAGCCTGCGGACATCGCCGGGTTGCGAGTCTCGGTGGGCTCGGGCACGAACCAGGAGAAGATCCTGCTCGACTGGGACGAGCAGAACAAGGCTGCCGGGCTGAAGCCGATCGAGATCCTCTACTACGAGAAGTACAGCGACGTGCTGCTGGGGCTCAAGTCCGGCCGCGTCCAGGCGTACTTCGGCCCGAACCCGGCCATCGCCTACAACATCGCCGTCAGCGGCGGGTCCAGGATCGTTGGTACGTTCTCCGGCGCCGGGCCGGACCTGCAGGGACTCATCGCCGCCATGACCAAGAAGGACAACGGCCTGGTCAAGCCGCTCAACGAGGCACTCAACACCGTCATCAAGAACGGCAAGTACAAGGAAGTCCTAGAGCGCTGGGGCCTGGCCAACGAGGCGGTTCCCGAGTCGCGGATCAACCCGCCCGGACTGCCGCGGCAGGAGTCGTGAGCGAGCTCACCGCCCAGGTGCGGCTCGTCCCCATGTCGGACCCGGCCGCCGCGCCGCTGCTGGCCGGGCTGCACCTGGAGTACACCTCGCGCTACGGCCGCAACGACGAGCTCGCCAGGTATCCCGAGGCCGAGTTCGCGCTGCCGTACGGCGCGTTCCTGGTCGTGGTGTCCGGCGGCGAGACCGTGGCCGGTGGCGCGTTCCGTCGCTACGACGCGGCGACCGCCGAGCTCAAGCGCGTGTGGACGCACCCGCGTCACCGCCGCGAAGGGCTCGGCCGTCTCGTCGTACGCGAGCTGGAGCGGGAGGCGTTGCGCCGCGGGTACCGCCGGATCTACCTGACCACCGGGCCGCGCCAGCCCGAGGCCGTGCACCTCTACCTCGCCAGCGGCTACGACCCGCAGTTCGACGTCGCCGCCCGCCCTGCCCAAGGCCCGCTCGCCTTCGTCAAGGATCTGCGCCTTCGCATGTGAAAGGCCATGCCGTCTATGGACGTTGAGCCCATGGAACAGCCCTACAGGCGTTCGTCCAATGTAGCCCTATTTTCCTACCGTGAATGTGTGATAATTGAGCATGGGTTTGGACAGGACCCGCTCGCCGAGCGAGCGTGCCGATACACCCCTGACCGCCGCCATCCTGGCCGGGCGATGGATACGCTCCGCTGCCGAGGAGGACACGGGCGGGAGGCGCTGGAAGGCCAATCCTGATGCCAGGGGCAGGTCGGCGCTCGCCTCCGCCGAGCCCGCCTCGCTGTACGCCGGGGCGGCCGGGATCGTCCTGTTCTTTCTGGAGCTGTCTGCGGCGACCGGGCACGAGGCGTACCTGGAGGACGCCCGCGAGGGTGCCCACTACCTTGTGGCCACCTGGCGGGATCAACCGGACCTGTCGTTCTACCGCGGGCTCACCGGCACCGTCGTGGCGCTCATCGAGGCCGGATGGGCGCTCGGCGACGGCCGCTTCGAGGAGGAGGCCGTGGCCGCGGCCGAGCGGATCGTTCGCGCGGCCCGCCCGATGGACGGCGGTCCCGGCTGGACGGGGGATCCGGCCCAACGCGGTGACGGCGGGATCGTGCTCGGGCTGCTGCGTGCCGCCACCGCGCTGGGCGTTCCGGAGTATGAGGAACTCGCGGTGGCGGCGGGGGAGCGCATCGCCGGCCTGGCCGTGCCCGGCCACCGTTTCGGCGACTACCCGGATCTACCTGTGGACGCGGTCACTCCGGGATTCCTCGCCGGTACGGCAGGGACGGCCTTCCTGCTGGCCCGCTTGTACGGCGTCACCGGCGAGCGGCGCTTCCTGGCGGCGGCGGACCGGGGCGCCGGCTTCGTGCGCGAGGTCAGCACCGTGACCGACCGGTGCGCCGTCGTGCCGCACCACGTGCCGCAAGCGCGGCGACTGCACTACCTGGGATTCTGCTCAGGCTCGGCGGGTGTGGCGCGCATGTTCTACGAGCTCTACCGGGTCACGGGGGACGCGGGTCACCTGGACTGGGTGGAGCGCCTGGCCAACGGCATCCTGCTGAGCGGAGCGCCACGCCGGCGCACCCCCGGGCTCTGGAACGTGGCCTGCCAGTGCTGCGGGATCGCCGGGCTGCTGGAACTGTTCACCGGGCTGTGGGCGGTTACGGGGAAGGTCGCCTACCTGACGTTCGCCAGCGGGCTCGCCGAGCATCTCATCGCCTCCGCCGTTGACCCCGACGACCGGGGGTTGCGCTGGTATCAGGCCTACCGGCGGTTGCGTCCCGGCGAGGTGAGCGCGGACACCGGGTACATGGTCGGTGCGGCCGGCATCGGCGCCGCCCTGCTGCACCTCGATGCCGCCATGCAGCCGCGTATCCCACGCCGGGTCATCCTCCTGCCCGACAATCCGTTCCCGCCCATCCCCGTGCCACCCGACCGGCTACGTGACGATAACCCCAGGGCTTTCTCCTGACCAGGCGTTCCGACGTCAGCCGTCGATCAACGCAGGAGGCCGGCCCGTGACGTCAACCTCGCCCCAGGCCATCATCCTCATCACCGGAATACAGGCGGCCGGGAAGTCGACCATCGCACAGATGCTGGCCGAGCGACTGCCCCGCTCGGTGCACGTCCGAGGCGACCTGTTCCGGCGCATGGTGATCAACGGCCGGGCCGACATGACTCCCGAGCCCTCGAAGGAAGCGATACGGCAACTGCAGCTGCGCTACCGGCTGACGGCAGCCACCTGCGATGAGTACTTCCGGGAAGGGTTCACAGTGATCGCCCAGGACGTCATCCTCGGCGAAGACCTCACTGAGATGGTCGAACGCATCCGGCAACGGCCGCTGCTCGTCGTCGTCCTCGCCCCACAGCCCGAAGCCGTCGCCGCCCGTGAGGCAGCTCGCGGCAAAAGCGCCTACGACCGGTGGACCATCGACCTGCTCGACAACAGCCTGCAGAACGAGACTCCCCGCATCGGACTCTGGCTCGACACTTCCGACCAGACACCAGACGACACCGTCGATGAGATCCTCACACGCGCATGGACCGAGGCCAACGTCCCGTGATCAAGCACTTCCATATCCACCTGGACACCACCTGTCGGCCTCCCAAGGCCACCGCCTGTTCTCCGGCACCCCCGACCGGCTGTCCCCGCAGGCGATGGCCGGATGACTTGCACGGATGACATAGGGCACAGTGTGGCAAAGATCCGATGGGCCCAAGAGTGAACCGCTCGCCAATCCGCGAGGTCGGGCCCGCTATGGGGCGGGCGCCTTGAGCCCGTCGAGCATGACCGTGGTGAGGGGGTCGTCGGCGCGGGCGCCAGGGCGGCAGATGGCGACGTTGAGCAGGCCGACGACTTGTTCCGGCGTGAGGTCGCGACGCAGGCTGCCCTCCTGCTGCGCCTGCTCGACGATGTCCCCCAGCAGACCGTGGATCTCCCGGATGAGCCGCTGACGCGTGTCCGACTGTGGCGAGGCTTCCGGCAGCGAACTGAGCAGCGCCAGGGGCCTGCCGGCGCAGTGGCGCACCATGCTCAGCAGCACCTCCCAGCGCGGTACTTGCTCGGCCGCGCCGGCTCGGAGGTGGTCGCGCAGGACCGTGAGCGTGCTCTGCGCGATCTCCTCGATCAGGGCGCGGCGGTCGGGGAAATGGCGGTACAGCGTGCCCACGCCGAGGCCGGCGGCCTGGGCGATCTCCTCCATCGACACTCCCGCCCCGCGCTCGGTGAACAGGCCGAGCGCCGCCTCGACGATGCGCTCGCGGTTGCGCCGGGCATCGGCCCGCATGGGTGCTCGCGCACTATCCGGAATCACGGATTCAGGTTACTGTACGCTGCTTAACATGAAGCGGAAGGTCCGGTTCATGTTAGGAGGCGACATGCGCGTCGGCATCTACCTCAACACCCTCGGCACGGATCTGGACACCCTCCTGAGCAGGTTGCGCGCCGCCACGGAGGCAGGACTCACCAGTGCCTTCCTCACCCAGCTCATGTCGCTGGACGCGATCACCGTGGCGGCATTGGGCGCGCGGGAGGTCCCGGGCATCGAGGTCGGCACCGCCGTCGTCCCGACGTACTCCAGGCATCCCCTCGCTCTGGCCGTGCAGGCCATGACGGCGCAGGCGATCAGCGGCAACAGGTTCACTCTTGGTGTCGGGACCAGCCATCGGCAGATCATCGAGGGCTCGTACGGACTGTCCTTCGACCGGCCCGCCCGCCATACGCGCGAGTACCTCAGCGCGCTGGTGCCGCTGCTGCGCGGTGAGGCGGTCGAGTATCGCGGTGAGACCCTGTCGGTCTCCGGCCAGGTCGAGGTGCCCGGCACCACCCCGCCACCCGTCCTGCTGTCGGCGCTCGGCCCCGTCATGTTGCGCATCGCGGGCGAGCTCGCCGACGGCACGGTCACCACCTGGACCGGGGCGGCCGCCATCGCCCGTCACATCGAGCCGCGCATCACCGAGGCGGCCCGGGCGGCCGGCCGCCCGGCTCCGCGCATCGTCGCCTCCGCTCTCGTAGCGGTCACGGACGATCCGCAACGGGTACGAGACCAGGTCGCTGAGCAGCTCGGCTTCGCGGCGGGCTTCGCCAGCTATCGTTACCTGCTGGAACTGCAAGGGCTGTCAGGGCTGCACGAGACGGTCATCGCCGGGGACGAGAGCACAGTGGACAAGGAGATCGGCCGGTTCGCGGAGGTCGGTGTGACGGACTTCCTGGTGAGCCCGGCCGGCGACGAGGCCGACCAGGCCCGCACCCTCGCCTTCGTCCGCGACCGGCTCGCCACGGCCCCATGGTGAGCGACCTGATCTGACCCGGATCGCAGTTCCCCCCCGGGCCGGAGCGCAACTCGGCGTGTATGGCGCGATGGGCGGTCTGGGCATCAGCGCAGCCACCGTCGAATACCAGCACCGCACTCGCAGGAGGACCAAATTCCCTCCCGACCAAGGGAATACGACCCACATTGCCGCTGCGGCCAATGCCACGACCGTGAACCACCATAGAACCGGGGACGTGGCCATGTGCCGGACCGTACTGGTTCCAGCCCGTGGACAAGCGTTCTCTCTTAACCAGCTCGCCGCCCGGCTCAGCCGGGGGGCCTGGGCCTACAGCGCCTGATGGAACGTCAACGCCCACAACCGGCTGAGCTTCGCGGCCGGAGGCGAGCTCGTTCTGGCGATCGACGCGTTCGGTCCCGGGAGAGCACCAGCGAATTCGCGAGCGGCTGCCCCGTCTGCCGCTGCTGGTGGAGACGGCCGAACGTGTGTGGGTGCCCGGCCGGACGACACGCCGGGGTCATGCTTGGATGCGGGCCATGAGCAGGGCGATGTCGTCCTCGGCCGGCGCGTCGCCCACGATGGAGCCGATCACGGCCGTGCACACGTGCTCGAGCGTCGCCGACTGCCGCGCCGCGTGAGCGAGGGCGTCGCTGAGCCTGGCCATGCCCGTGTCGAGGTCGGCCTGCCGCGACTCGATCAGGCCGTCGGTGTACAGGGCCAGCAGGGTCCCGGCCGGCAGGTGCAGGTCGTGCGACTGGAAGGTGCCCAGCCCCACGCCGATCGGGGTGCCGGTGGGCAGCGACGGGAACGTCACATCCCCGGACGGGGTCACGATCGCCGGTGGCGGATGCCCGGCCGCGGCCATGGTGCAGCGGCTGGTCTGCGGATCGTAGACGGCGTACAGGCAGGTGGCGCCCGTGGCGTCGAAGCCGCGGGCGTCCTTCGTCATCAGGTGATCGAGGTGGGTGAGCAGCTCGTCCGGTGGCAGGTCCAGGTAGGCCAGAGTGCGTACGGCGGTGCGCAGCCGGCCCATGGTGGCCGCGGCGTTGATACCGTGCCCGGTCACGTCGCCGACGACCAAGGCGATGCGGCCGCCGGGCAGGTGGATGGCGTCGTACCAGTCGCCTCCCACCCCTTCGTGCGTGTCGGAGGGCAGGTAACGCGCGGCCACCTCGACGGTGCCGCTGCCGCACAGGTCGTGCGGCAGCAGGTCGCGCTGGAGCGTGAGCGCGGTCAGCCGCTCGCGCGTGTACTGGCGTGCGTTGTCCAGGCTCAGCGCGGCCCGCGTCGCCAGTTCCTCGGCCAGCAGCAGGTCGTCCCTGGTGAACGGCACCGGGTTGGAGGTGCGCGCGAACGTCGCGACGCCGAGCACGTCGCCGTGCGCCTCCAGCGGAATGACGATCAGCGAGTGCATGCCGGTGGCGTGGATGGTCCGCGCCCGGTCGGGGTCCAGATCCAGCCAGGTACCGGGCGAGGTGTCCAGCACGCGCTCCAAGTGCGGCCGGCGCGAGCGCAGGACCTCCGTGAACGGGGATCGCGGTGGCATGAACACGGTCTCCTTGCGCTCCCGGAGCGACTCGAGCGCCCCGTCGTGCACCGAGGCCACGCCGGCCCGCCGGAAGACGGGGCCGCTGATCTCTGTCGCGGCCAGCCGCTGCAGCGGCTCTGTGCCGGGCAGCACCGCCTCCGGCACATCGACGGTCACGTAGTCGGCGAGGACCGGAACGGCCAGTTCGGCCAGCGCCTGGGCGATTTTCATGACGTCCAGCGTGCTGCCGAACCGGACGCCGGCCTCGCGCAGCAGGTCGAGGTGATCCCGCGCCTTGCT
Organism: Nonomuraea jiangxiensis; assembly: GCF_900099965.1. Lineage (GTDB taxonomy): Bacteria > Actinomycetota > Actinomycetes > Streptosporangiales > Streptosporangiaceae > Nonomuraea > Nonomuraea jiangxiensis. The sequence continues at coordinate 346,616 of NZ_FNDJ01000013.1, forward strand.
GTTGCTGAAATCCAGGGCCACTGAGCACACGCCCAGCGGCCGGCCGTCCGCGCCTTCCAAAGGCAACAGCGAGATGGACAGCGCGCGCTCCTGACCCCCGTGGGACCAGCGGGCCTCACGGTCGATCGTGGGCCGGCTGCCGGCGAGCACCTCGCGCATCGCGGCCTGCACCGCTTCCGTGTCGATTCCCGCGATGACCTCGGTCAGGGAGCGGCCGATCCGGTAGTACGGGTAGCCGTCGCTGAGCTGTTCGGCCGCCTTGTTGAACCAGACGCAGCGCAGGTTCTTGTCCCAGATGGCCAGGGCGACGGGGAAGCTGCTGATGAGCGACTCCAGCAGGGCGCCGGTGGCGGTGGACCGGTCGGTGGTGGTGGCCGGGATCGCCGACACCAGCCAGGATTCCTGCCGGCTCCCGGCGTCGTCGCCCAGAGTGAGCGGGGCGGCCTCGGCGCGTACGATGACCACCTCGCCGTCCCGCCGCCGTATCTCCGTCAATCCTGTCCGGGGCAGGTGCGCGCCGGGCCGTTCACCGTCGCGGTCGTGGCCGTCGGGCGGGAGGAGTGAACCGATGGGGCGGCCGAGGATGTCGGCGGCGGGGTAGCCGGTGAGCTCCTCAGCAGCCTGGGTCCAGCCGATCACCGTGCCGACGCCGTCGACGACGGCGACCGCTGGGGTCGCCCCTCCATGGAGGCTGCCGGCTGCTTTCATGCCATCACCCATCTCGGGTGGGGGGACGAGTTCGCTTCCAGGGTTTCTCAGAATAGCCGTGCTTACCTGCAGTTATTTGAACCTTGACCAATCTTTGTCGTGACATATACGGCGATGCGGTGCGGAGCCGCAAGAGTTTCGTCACAACCCCGCCCAGGGCCGGGGGTCCGCTCAGCGCCGGGTATGGCTGATCGTTGGCGCCATCCCGGAAACGCCTGGGAGGGCTGGCCACCCTCGCGGCCGCTGAGCATGCCGTACGGGAAGCTGCACCCGCGGCCCATCGGCTCATCGGCGAGACCGTCTCCGCGCCCGCCTACGCCTGGTCCCCCGTTGTCGGCACGGACAAGACCGGCACACTCGTGCCGCCGCCGTACCCACTGATCAACTGAGCGGCGGCTTGCCGGAGCTATAGAAGTTCCGGGCCTACACGGACAGCAGCGGCTACCTGATCACCCCTCATGGCCGGCACAGCCGAGCGTCCGCACGGAAGGGGCGGCAGGAGGTGTGTCTGTCCGGTTCGGCTCGGGGTGCCCATTCAGCGGAAGGTCTCGCGGTGGTCGCGGGCCCACTGCTGGAAGCTGCGCGGTGGTTTCCCGGTGAGGTCCGTGACCGTCGAGGTGACCAGGGTCGAGGCCGAGCGGTTCTCGGCCGCCGAGAGTAGCGCGTCCACGAGGGCGGGCGGACGGCCGTCGGCCAGCATCTGCGCCCGCGCGTCCTGGACGGGGACTTCTTCGAAGCGGAGCTCGCGGCCGATCGCCGCACCGATCGCCTGGACCTGTTCGGGGCGGCTGATCGTCTGGGGCCCAGTCAGCCGGTAGGTCGCCCCCAGGTGAGTGTCGTCGGTGAGCGTACGGGCGGCGACGGCCGCGATGTCACGCGGGTCGATGACCGCCGTCGCCGCGGTCAGCGGGCCACGCACCACCCCGGTGGTTCGGATCTGCTCGGCCCAGCCCAGGGTGTTGCTGGCGATGGTGTCCACACGCAGGATGGTCCGTGGCAGGCCGGACTCCTCGATCAGGCGTTCCATGTCGGCGTGCAGTTTGAAGATGGGGTCGTCGCGTTCCTCGGGGCGGCCGTCCACGCCGATCGAGGACAGGTAGACCAGACGCTGGGCGTTTCGGGCGATCGCTTCCAGCACAGCGGGCGCGCCTTGGGTGGTGAGGAACGGCCACACCAGGAAGACCGTCTTGATCCCGGTCAGTGCCTCGGCCAGTCCTTCTGGGGCGTCGAGGCTTCCCGCCGCGACGCTGATGCCGTGGGGCACTCGGGTGGCTGCGGCCTCGCTCGGAAGCACCAGGGCGTGGACATCGGCCGTGCCCGTCGCGTGGAGTTGGGAGAGCACGTGTCGCCCAACGTTTCCCGTGGCCCCGATCACCAGAATCATTGCCTCATCCCTTTCGGAGGTCTCATTTTCCGACGATCGTGCGGTCTGCTGAGCCCTTATGGCGACTCAGAAGCGGTCGTACGAGCCGAATTCGACACTGAATAGTGTGTGACGGTGGAAACCGACATAGCGGACGAGCTAGACCGACGGCTGATCCACGCGCTCCAGCTCGACGCGCGCGCGCCGTTCAGCCGCATCGCTGAGGTTCTGGGCGTCTCTGACCAGACGGTCGCGCGTCGCTACCGGCGGTTGCGTTCGGCCGATCTGCTGCGGGTCGTGGCGGTGCCGCCCACCAACTTCTACGGGCACGGGCGCTGGATGCTGCGGCTGCGCTGTGTCCCGGGGGCGGCCGACGCGATCGCCTCCGCGCTGGCCCGCCGTCCCGACACGGCGTGGGTGCAATTGGTCTCAGGAGGCACCGAGGTGCAGTGCATCATCCGCGCCCGGGTTCCCGGTGAGAGCGAGCAGCTTCTTCTGGAACGTCTGCCCCGCCATGGGCGGGTGGTGGACATCGCCGCCTACTCGCTGCTGCACACGTTCTATGGCTCACCCGGACGGGTTCGGCTGCTCAACGCCCTCACGCCGGAGGAGGCGGCCCAGCTCGGCCCGGGGCCCGACGCGGTGACGGGCGCCGACCTGACGCACTGCGATGCCGATGACCTACGCCTGTTCAACGTCCTCGCCCGCGACGCCCGTACGGGACTGGCCGATCTCGCGGCCGCCACCGGCTGGTCGCAGTCGACCGTGCGGCGGCGGATGGACGAGCTCCGAGCCAGCGGCGCGCTCCACTTCTACGCCGAGTTCGATCTCACCTACCTCGGCTATCGTGCGGGCACGCGGCTGTGGGCCTCGGCCCCGCCCGCCGAGCTGGCCGCCGCCGGGGAGGCCCTGGCCTCTCATCCCGAGGTGGTCTTCGCCGCCGCCACCACCGGGCCCACCAACCTGGTCGCCACGGTGATCTGCACCGACGCGCACGACGTGTACCGGTACCTCACCGAACGCGTCGCGGCTCTGCCCGCCATCACCCAGGTGGAGACGACCCCGGTCATCCAGACCCGTAAACGCGTCGGCCGCCTCCTGCAGGCGGCCCTCGACGGGTGAACCTTGCGATCGCCTCGGTGCACGCGGTCAATGGTGTTCAGGGGGTTGGGCCGTGACATCGGGCGCCTATTAGTTGATCTTGACGGTTCGGGCCGAGTACGGCGGAAGCTCCGCCATCAGACGACCCCGCCCATCACGACCGGGCCACCGCCGGCCGCCCAGAGCCAGGCGAGCAGGCCCTGCGAGCTCTCTTCACCACCGGCCGGGTCCAGCGATCAACCCGCCCGCCGGCAGCCAGCCGAGCTGCACCGCGAACACCCAGATCGCCACCAGCCCGACCCAGAACACCGGGGCGGCCTCGTTCGCGAACGCCGTCCCGCTGACCAGCCCAGCCATGAGTCACGCCGCCAGGCGGCCAGCGTCCCGACGGCCAGCCCGGCCACCAGCATCACCACGAGCGCGCAACCGACGGCGCGCCGTCGCCGTGGCACCGTCCGACGGGACGACTTCCGCCCGTGCGCCGTGGGGTCGTGGTGGCGGTCACGCGGCTACGGTGGTGTCCAGGAATTCTCGTACGGTGGCGGCGAAGGTGGCCGGGGCGTCGTCGTGGGCCCAGTGGCCGCAGCCGGGGAGTTCGCGCAGTACGGTGCCCGGACGGCGCTCGGCCATCTGGCGGGCCATGGCGGTGGGCAGGATGAAGCTGTCCAGGCCGTGGATCAGCAGGGCCGGGCAGGTGGAGCCGAGCCAGTCGGGCCACCAGTCGCCGATCAGGGCCTCCTGCGAGGCCATCATGTCGTCGTAGTCGAACAGCAGCCCCCACCCGTCGGGGTGTTCGACGGCGCTCTCCAGGAAGTAGCTCGCGTCCGGGATGCCCTGGGCCTCGATGGCGTGGCGCAGGGCGGCGAGGGTGGGGGCGCGGCGGGGCCAGCCGGTCACGTCGAGGATGGGGTGCTGGATATCGGGTCGCCGGTTGAGCGCGCCTCCCTCCTCCACGATGAGGGCCCGTACGAGGCCGGGGTGGCGGGCGGCGAGCCGGAACGCGGTGACGCCGCCCATCGAGTGGCCGAGCACGACGACCGGGCCCAGGCCGAGCCCGCGCAGGAACGCGGCGGCGTCGGCCACGTAGGCGTCCTGGCTGAAGTCGCCGTCGCCGCGATCGCTGTGGCCGTGGCCGCGCTGCTCCAGGGCGATCACGCGGTAGCGGGGGGCCAGGGCAACGGCCAGCGGCGCGAAGTTACGGCCCCGGCCGAAGTGCCCATGTAGGGCGAGCACCACCGCCGCCTGCGCCCCACTCTCGAACCGACCACCACCACCGGCGCCACCGCTCCCAGGCGCGGGCCCGCCGACGATCCCGTTGCCGGTCGCGAGGGGGAGATCCCCGATCATGGGGTGGGAGTCGAGCCAGGCCAGGCGAAGTCCGCGAACGGTGGTGAAGTGCTCGGTCATCCCATTCATGAGCCGTGATGTCCTTTCGTGGCTTCGGGGTCGCGTAGGAGGAGGATGGTCACGGTGCCGGCAGCCGCCGCGAGGATCGCGGTGATGGTGGTGGCCTGGGCGAAGGCGTCGGTGAACGCGGCGGTGGCCGTGGTAGCCAGCCGGGCGCCGTCCGCCCCGCCCAGGTGGCGGGCCGCGTCGAGGGCGCCGGAGATCGACGCCGCCTGATGCGCGGGCAGGCGCGCGGCCAGATGGGCGGCGGCCAGGCCACCGAGTACGGCCACGCCCAAGCTCCCGCCCACCTTGAACGCCGTCTCGTTCACGGCCGCGGCGGACCCGGAGCGGTGCGCGGGAGCCGAACCCAGCATGGCGGTGGCGGAGGCGTTCACCGTGACGGCGTTGCCGGCGGCCAGCACGGCCACGCCCGCGATCACGGCGGCGTACTGACCGGATCGTATCCCCGCCACCATCAGCGCCGAGCCGCTCGCCAGCACCAGCAGCCCGACCGTCGCCGTGGGCCGTACGCCACGCCGCGCGACCATTCTGGCCACCAGCGGCGCCACCCCGAGCTGGGCCACGGCGACCGGCAGCAGGAGCAGCGCCGCCTGGGACGGGGAGTGCCCGCGTACGTCCTGCAGGTACTGGGTGATCAGGAACAGCACGCCCATCAGCGCGAAGAACCCGGTCGCGGCGGCGAGCGCGGCCGGCCAGAACGAGCGGGCGCCCACCATGCGCAGGTCAAGCAGCGGATGCCTCGCCCGCCGCTGGCGTATGGCGAACGCGGCCAGCAGCGCCGCCGCCCCGGCCGCCTCCACCAGGGTGACTGGGCCGAACCATCCCCGGTGCGGGGCCTCGATCACCGTGTGCACCGTGGCCACGAACGCCCCCGACACCAGCAGGGCGCCGATCACGTCCAGCCGGCCGGTGGCGGCCCGGCGTGGCCGGGGATCGGCCGGTACGACGTACGCGATGGCGAGGGCGGCGACCGCCAGGACGACCACGTTGGCCACGAACAGTGAACGCCAACCGAAGCCCTCCACGAGCACCCCGCCCGTCAGCGGCCCCAGCACCACGCCGAGGCTCGCCACGACACCCCAGGCGGCCAGCGCCCTGGGCAGTTCCGGGCGGGGGAAGATGTCCCGGACTATCGCCAGCGTGGCCGGGGTGATAATCGCGTTGCCCGCGCCCTGCAGGGCCCGGGTGGCGATGAGCTGCTCCGGAGTCCGGGAGACGGCGGCCAGGAGTGAGGCCAGCGCGAATACGGCCAGTCCCGCCATCAGCAGCCGCCGCCTGCCGAACCGGTCGGCCAGGGCGCCCATTGTGATCAGTAGCGACGCCAGGGCCAGTACGGCAGCTTCGGTGATCCACTGCAGTTGTGAGGTGGTGGCGTGCAGGTCCACCGCGATGGACGGCAGCGCGATGGTCACCGCCATCACGCTGACGCTCATGACGAGCAGCGCCGAGCACAGCGCCACCAAGATCCCCCGCCGCCGCGGATGCCCGGAACCTCCCGAACCGGACCCCGGCAGACGACAGGGTCTCGGCGCGTGCCGGGCATCGGGCGGGGGTGGGGCAGGTGGGGGCATGGGGGCACCTCCAAGGGGTCGGTCGACGGCGAGGAGCCGTTAGCATAACGATTGTTATGCTAACTAAGCAAAACAGTCGTTATGCGAATAAGCTGGGCACCCACCCACCGAAAGGAAGGCCGACGTGGCCAGGCCCCGCGATCCACAGCGCCGCGAAGAACTGCTCGACGCGATCGTCGGCTACCTGGCCGAGCACGGCATCGCCCAGCTCTCCCTACGCCCCTTGGCCAAGGCGCTCGGCCACAGCACCTACGTGCTCACCCACCACTTCGCCAGCAAGGACGAGCTGATCAGCGCGATCCTCGCCCACCTCGACCAGCGCCAGAGGGGCCGCGTGGGCGCCCTGCCCGGCCCCGGGACGAGTGGCGGCCTGAGCCTGGGCGACGTGGTGCGCGCCTCGTGGGCCTGGCACCTGAGCGAGGACCTGCCGATCGTCCGGCTGCTGCACGAGATCGAGGGCCTGTCGGCCGCAGGCCGCCTGTCGGGCCCGTACGTGCCCAAGATGCTCGGCGACCGCGCCGAGTTCGTGGCCGACGTGCTACGCGCGCACGGCGTGCCCGAGGAGGCGGCGCTGCGCAAGGCCACCCTGCTGAACGCCGCCTACGCCGGCCTGCAGATCGACTATCTGACGACCGGCGACAAGGAGCGGGTCGAGGCGGCGCTGGACGAGCTGGCCGGCACCGCCGACTCCTGGACCAGCCGGGAGTAAGATCCGGGCCGGCGCGAGCATGACGGCATCGGCTCGTCCACCAGCCACCGCATCATCGCCATCAGCCATCGTTATCTGGCATTTTCGAGCGAACTAGCTGGTCAGCCGCTTGAAGGTCGTCAAGGCATCCGCTACGCCTACACCAAGCGCGGTGAGCGGGAGACGGACGGCGTGCTACGCCACAGCCTCGAGAAGAAGCCCAACGCCACCTGGTGGCCGAGCACACCATCGGTTACCAGGGCAACCTGCAGCGCGCCAGCGACCACGCCAAGATCCAGAACGCCGACAACCCCGGCGGCGCCTACCTGGAACACGACCACACACCTACGACCCGCTCGACCGCACCACCACTAAGACCGAGAAGGAAGGCACCGCGAGCGCCAAGACCACCACCTACTCCTACCTCGGCCTTTCCGGCGAGATCCTGGACGAGGGGGTGGCCGGCAAGCTCACCAAGTCCTTCCAGTACTCGCTGTGGGGCGAGCGCCTGTCCCAGGTGAAGGTCAACGCCGACAACACGGAGGAGTCCTCCTACTACGGCTACAACCCGCACACCGACGTCGAGCAGATCACCAAGGAGAACGGCGACACCCGCGCGACCTACGGCTACACCGCCTACGGCAAGCACGACAACAACTGGCAACACTCCAGCGTGGAAGCGTTACGGGGTGAGTGCGATGCTCGGGCCCAATGAATGCACGCACTAAGTGAGTGTTTGAGAAGGGGTTCGTTGTAGTACAGGCGGTTCGGGGTGTGGGGGATAGTGGGTAGATGCCGCGCGATCGTCGCTATCCCTCGGATCTGACCGACGCGCAGTGGGCGCTGATCGAACCGTTGTTACCTCCGCCCCGGCCTGGTGGGCGGCCGGAGAAGCATCCACGCCGTGATGTGGTGGATGCCATCTTGTACGTGGTGCGTACCGGTTGTGCCTGGCGGCAGTTGCCGTTCGACTTCCCGCCCTGGCAGACGGTGTACTGGTACTTCGTCCGCTGGGAAAAAGCCGGGGTCACCGAGCAGGTCTTGGCCGTGTTACGCCGGCGGGTGCGCAGGCAGCAGGGGCGTGCCGAGGAGCCTTCAGCGGGGGTCATCGACTCCCAGAGCGTCAAGGGCGCCGACACCGTCCCGTGCACCTCACGGGGGTATGACGCGAATAATTATCTGGGGTTGGATGTTATGCCGGGCTGGGTGGATCAGGGCTGGCCAGCGAAGGTCTGACAGCGTGGCCGCCAGAGATAATTACAGG
>NZ_FNDJ01000002.1 GCF_900099965.1 Nonomuraea jiangxiensis
CGCCGGCCGCCTCGACCCCGACCGCATCAGCTTCACCCGCACCCTGAACGCCGTCCGAATCGCCCACACCCACCCGGCAACCACCCTGGCCGATATCGAAGCCACCATCCTCGATCCCCGCCACCTCAACCCGTACCGCCTCGGCCGCATCTATCCCCGCGCCCTGTGGAAGGTCTTCGGCTCCTATCCCTCACGGCATCAACACACCACCCCCATAGCACGCAACGCCACCTACACCCTCACCGTCCTTCACCCTCAACCTCATCAGCGAAAGCTCGCTCCACCAGCGCAAACACCACAGACAACCGCCGCGCCAGACCCCTAAAGTTCCTGGCATTGCGGCCGGCTTGGCTCCGCCGTATCAGAGGAAATGGTCATTCATCATCGCGCTCGGCGAGGAAGCGCTCGAACTGGGCGGCGAGTTCGTCCCCCGTGGGCATGGGCGTCGTCTCGGCCATCAGGTTCTCGCGTTCCGCGCCGCCCGCGAACGCGTCGTACTGCTGCTCCAGCCCGGTGATGGCGGTGGACAGCTCGCTGGAGGCCTGGATCTGCTCCTCGATCTCCGTGGTCGTGCGCCGGGCGGCGTCGCGCAGCGCGTCCATGGGGAACACCAGCCCCGTGGCCCGCGTCACCGCCTCCAGGGCCGTGACGGCGGCGGTCGGGTATTCCGCCTGCGAGAGGTAGTGCGGCACGTGCACCGCGTACCCCAGCGCGTCGTGGCCCTGTGCGCCCAGCCGGAGCTCCAGCAGCGCCGCGACGCTGCCGGGCACCTGTACCCGGCCGAACACGCTCGTCTGCGAGTTGATCAGCTCGGGGCGGCTGGCGTGCATCGTGATGCCGAGCGGACGGGTGTGCGGGACGGCCATCGGGATGCCGTGCAGCGTCACCAGCTTGCTCACCCCCAGCCGCCGCACCAGCGCGGTCACCGCCTGGGTGAACAGCTCCCACTCCCGGTCGGGCTCGGGCCCGCTCATCAGCAGGAACTGCGTTCCGGTCGAGTCGTTCGCGGCGTGAATGGTCAGTTCCGGGCTCTCGCACTCGACCCAGCGGTCGGTGTCGAAGGTCATGATGGGCCGCCGAGACCGGTAGTCGAGCAACCGGTCAACGTCGAACGTCGCCACGACCCGGTGCTCCAGCTCGGCCAGCAGATGGCCCAGCGCGAGGCGTCCGGCGCCACCCGCGTCGACGAATCCGTCGAAGTGGTACAGCAGCACCGGATCGGCCAGCTCGGGCGCGTCGTCTGCGAGCTTGTAGAGATCCGTCGGGTCGAACACTTCTGGACAGCCTTTCCTTAGGTACTCATCTCCAGAACCTACGGCGAGTCGCAACGATTCCGTGCACGGCACCCTATCTAGGGGGAATGGGGCATATGAACGCGGACCCGGAGCTCCAGGAGTTCGCCGCCAGGGCGTTCGACCTGGCCAGGGCGGGGGACACCGAATCGTTGCGATCTGGTGTTGGGGCCGGGGTGCCGGCCGACCTGACCAACGGCAAAGGTGACACTTTGCTGATGCCGGCGGCCTATTACGGTCACGGCGAGACCGTCCGGATGCTCGTATCATGCGGGACGGATCCCGGCCGGATCAACGGCCGCGGTCGGACGCCGCTGGCGCGCGCCGTGTTCAGGAAGGAGTCCGCCGTGGTCAGGGGCGTTGCTCGACGCCGGTGCGGATCCGGCCGCCGGCACCCAGTGCGCGATGGGTACGGCGCGAATGTTCGCGAATGAGCAGTTCACCTAATGGTTCACGCAAAACACTTCATAGTATGAAATAAGTATAAAATGCCATGAACTTGGCGACTGTGGTCTTTCGAGGGGCCCATAGTCATGCTGGTTGGCGTGGCTACTTCTGCGCACTCCTTCAGTAGGCGACCGCTCCACATCCCTCCGCTGCCATGTCCGTTCCCCAGCGAGATCAACGTGCATGCCTCGGAGGTCGACGCGGAGAGCCACGCATGGCTGGCCGCCTCCAACATGCTCAATGGCGAGACGATCGAACACTTCAGGCGCTCGAAGATCGGCCTGCTCGCGGCGCGGACCAATCCGACCGTGCCCCGGGAAAGTCTTCGGCTGCTCAACGACTGGTACAACTGGCTCTTCGCGTTCGACGACGCGTTCTGCGAGGGCGAGTCGATGGGACACCGGGCCTCGGCCCTGGCCCGGGCACTGCCGCCGCTCCTCGAGATCCTTGACGACCGCCGGAAGCCGGACGCCGACGACCCGTTCGGCCTCGCGCTCAACGAGCTCCTGCACCGGATCTGCGAAGCCGCGACCCCCGCACAGGTGGACCGGTGGCGGATCACGGTGAAGGAGTACCTGTTCGCCCAGGTCTGGGAGGCGGCCAACCGCGAGGTCGATCTCATCCCCACCCCCGAGGACTACATCCTGATGCGCCGCATCACCGGGGCCACGTACACCTGTTTCGCCCTCATCGACGCCGGCGGTGGTTACCGCTTAGAAGCGGAGGAGTGGCACCACCCCGACGTGCGCGCGCTGTCCGATATGGCGTGCGACCTGATCGGCTGGGACAACGACCTGCTCTCGTACGCGAAGGAACGCCGAAACGACAAGGCGCGGCACAATCTCGTCACGGTGCTGGCCACGCACAAGACCCACTCGATCCAGGACGCGCTGATCGAGGTCTCACTCATGCACAACGAGGTGATCGGCGCGTTCCAGGCCCGGCGCGCCGCCCTAGACCGGTGGGCCTCGCTGCCGGTCCGCAAATATGTCCGCGGCCTCGAACACTGGGTGCGCGGGCACATCGCGTTCTCCCTGGGAAGCGCGCGCTACGTGCAGGCCTGGCCCGACGACACCCGCTGGTCCCACGCCGTCTGAGGCCCCCTCCGTCAGCTCTCGGCTGAGGCGTCCGGGTCCAGCTGCTCGCCCAACGCGACGTCGGACGCCTCGTCGAGATCGAGTCTCGCCCCCTCCTCGAAGGCGTTCTTGTAGGCCAGCTCGCCCATCCGCCGCACACATTCACGGACGCAGGCGTCGTGGTCGTCGGTCATCCACGGCGCGCCCAGCTGCGGCAATCCCGCGGTCTTCCAGTTTTGCTGCAGCGCCCCCAGCAGCCGGGCCGCGTTGACCAGGTCGTCACGGGAGGCGAGGATCCGCGCGGCCGTCTCCAGCGCCAGCAGGGTGCCGAGCGTGTCGTGGAAGTGCCGCTTGATCCGCAGCCCCTCCCTGGCGTTCTGCAGCGCGTCCTCGGGCCGCCCGGCCGCGAGCCTGGTGCCCGCCAGCGCCCACTGCGCGTGGGAGCTGACCCACAGCTCGCCGCGTTCCTTGCACACCTGGAGGCAGTCCTGCAGCAGCGACTCGGCCTCGTAGAGCTCGTTCTGCGCCGTCAGCACGATCGACAGCTCGACGATGGCGGGCAGCAGGCCGGGGTTGAGCTCCTTGTTGTCGGTGTTGAACTCGATCGCCACGCCGAGCAGCGCGCTCGCCTTCTGCAGGTCGCCCTGGAGCAGCGCCGCCGTGCCCTGCATCTTCGAAGCCAGGATCACCGCCCGGGAATCGCCGACCTGGACGGCCTCGTTGCTGCACATCTCGGCCGCCTTCAGCGCTCCCGCGCTGTCACCCTGGGCGCTCTTGACGTAGGACAGCACCCACAGCGCCTTGCAGCGCTCCTTGCTCACGGCCGGATTGGCCTGCAGCGCCCGCTCCAGGTAGAGGCGTCCTTCGCGGGCGAACCCGCAGCACACCCACATGAACCACAGCGACGACAGCAGGGTCAGCGCCTGCGCCGACTTGCCGGGGGTCCTCAGCGCGTGCTCCAGCGCCACCCGGACGTTGTCGTGCTCCTGCCGCATCCGGACGAACCAGTAGATCTGCCGCGGCCCGGACCAGGCGTCCTCGCTGCGCTGGGCCAGGCTCAGATAGTAGTCCAGATGTCGCTGGCGTATCTGCTCAGTCTGGCCGAGCTTGTCCAGCCACTCCTCGCCGTATTCGGCCAGGGTGTCGATCAGCTTGTAGCGGACGCCGGCGTGGTTGCTCCTGATCAGCAGGATCGACTTCTCCACCAGCCCGGCGACCAGATCGGTGATCTCCTCGGAGGGCAGCCGCCCGTCGGCGCACACGAACCGGGCCGCGTCGAGCTCGAAGTCCCCGGCGAACACCGACAGCCGCGCCCACAGCAGCCGCTCGGCGGGCTCGCACAGCTCGTGGCTCCAGCCGATGGCCGCCCGCAGCGTCTGGTGCCGCGGCAGCGCGGTGCGGCTCGCACCCGCCAGCAGGCTGAACCGGTCGGCCAGCAGTCCCAGGATCTGGTCCACGGACAGGGCCCGCAGCCGCACGGCGGCCAGCTCGATCGCGAGCGGGATGCCGTCGAGCCGCCGGCACAGCTCGGCCACGGTCCCGATGTTGTCCTCGTCGAGCGTGAAGTCCGGCACGCTGGCCCCGGCCCGGGCCGCGAACAACTGCACGGACTCGTTGGTGAACAGGCTCTCGTCGGGATCCTCGCCGGGCACCTGGAGCGGCGGCACGGGGACGACGTGCTCGAAGGGCAGATTGAGCGACTGCCGGCTGGTGGCCAGCACCTTCAGGTTGGGCGCCGCCTCCAGCAGCTCCTGCACCAGCTCGGCACATCCCTGCACCAGGTGCTCGCACGTGTCGATGATGAGCAGCATGTCGCGCTCGCCCACCCACTCCGACAGCGACTCCGACTCCGTGCGCTGGGACTGGTCGGCGATGCCGAGCGCGGAGGAGATGGTGTGCTTGACCATGCCCGCGTCCTGCAGCCGGGCCAGGTCGGCGAACCACACGCCGTCGGGATATTGCGGGCGCACCTGATGCGCCAGCCGCAACACGGTACGGGACTTGCCGACCCCTCCGATGCCGGTGACGGTCACCAGGCGGGACTCGCTCAGGTGCCGTTTGAGGGTGGCGAGGAGGCGGGTCCGGCCGACGAAGCTGGTGAGCTCGGCCGGAAGGTTGCCTTCTCGCTGCCAGCCGGTGGGGGTGGCCATGGGCATGCCTCACGGGGGATAGGCGACACCTGCACTGGCATCGTACCGCCGCGTTCGCGGCCTGTCCGTGGAGCGGCGGACACGGTCGGTATGGGTTTGTACGCCTAGGTAGCATGTTCGCCGTGAAGGAATTTCTACCCGAACAGACGGCCGACGACCTGGACGAGGGCTGGGGCGACTACCCGGAGGCCGACCCGGACGCGTTCTACCTGGAGAACAAGCCGCCGCACTGGAGCTAGGGAAGCAGTTCGGGTTCAGGCGCGCCCGACGGGTCGAGCAGGGCCAGGCGGCGCTCGGTCACGCTGCCGGGCTCCGGATGCAGCATGATCAGGTGCTGGCCGTCGGCGGCCTGCGGGCTGAACGCCTCGTAGGCGAAGATCATGTCGCCGACCACGGGGTGGCGCACGCGCCTGATGGCGCTCGTCTCGCCGATCACCTCGTGGCAGGCCCAGAGCCTGGCGAAGTCCTCGCTCCCCCTGCTGAGCTCCTCGACCAGCGAGACCATGCGCGGGGAGTTGAGGTCCGCCCCCGCCGAGGCGCGCAGGGCGGCCACCCTGGCCCGGGCGACGTCCTCCCAGTCGAGGTAGAACTCGCGTGCGACGGGGTCCAGGAACACCAGACGGAGCAGGTTGCCCAGGTGCCGGCCGTTCGCGTAGAGCAGGGGGAAGAGCCGGTTGTGGGCGAGCACGTCCTGGCGGCGGTCGCACACCACGGCGGGGAACGGCCGGCTCTCCATGAGCCGCAGCAGGTGGGGGCTGATCTGGGCCGGATCCCGGCTCACCGGGCTCTGGCGGCGCTCGGGGTAGGCGAGCTCGTACAGGTGCGCCGTGGCGTCGGAGCCGAGGTTCAGGACCCGGGCCAGGGCCCGCAGCAGCTGCTCGGACGGGTGGCGCTCGCGGCCCTGCTCCAGACGGGCGTAGTAGTCGGTGCTGATGCCTGCCAGGACGGCCACTTCCTCGCGGCGCAGCCCCGGCGTGCGGCGGAAGCCGTCGGCCAGGCCGGCCCACTCCGGCGTGATGGCCTGGCGCCGGGCGCGCAAGAACTCCCCCAACAGGCGACTACTGTCCACGTTGCCAGGTTAGGGCTGGTCAGGGGCCTGTGGGTGGGTGTGTTGCGGTCACCTTCGCGGCGCTAGCTGACCACGTCCTTGACGCGGAAGCGGCGGAAGGCGACGGCCATGAGGATGACCGCGTACGTGACCGACACCGAGGCGCCCTTGACCATGCCGCTCCAGTCCAGCTCGGGGGAGAGGGCGTCGAGCCAGGCGTTGTTCCAGAAGGTGGGCAGGAATTCGCGCAGCGTGCCCAGCGCCTCGACGGCCTGGAGGATGGTGGAGACGATCCACAGGCCCACCGCGCCGCCCACCGCGCCCAGCGGGGAGTCGGTCATGGTGGAGACGAGGAAGGCCAGGGCGGCCACCACGAGCTGGCTGACCAGCGCATACCCGATGACGATGCCGAACCTCGGCAGGATGTCGAAGGCCGGGATCAGCTCGCCCGTGCCGGGGACCTGGATGTCGTTCCAGCCGAAGGCCACCGTGCCCGCCAGCAGCGCCATCAGCGGCAGGCAGATCACGGCAGCGGCGGAGTAGCCTAGCGCCACGATCAGCTTCTGCCGCAGCAGGCGGTCGCGCGGGATCGGGGCCGCCAGCAGATAGCGCAGCGACGACCAGTTCGCCTCGCTGGCCACGGTGTCGCCGCAGAACAGCGCCACCGCCACCACCAGCAGGAAACTGGCCGACACCGACAGGGCGAAGGCGGCGAAGTTCAGGCCGCTCGCGGTGGCGAGGTCCGAGATGCGCAGCGACGACGCCGCCTGCCCGCTGGGCTGAGGCCCGAACTGGAACGCGATCACCAGCACCCACGGCAACGCCAGCAGCAACCCGAACATGGCCAGCGTCCGGCGCCGCTTGAACTGCCTGACGATCTCCACTCGCAGCGGCAGCGTACGGCGGGGCGCGTAGCCCGGCGCGGCGGTCATGACTTGTCTCCGATGAGGTCGAGGAACACGTCTTCCAGGCGCGGCCCGTGCCCGTTCGCGGCGCCTGGTCCCGACCGGGCCGAGCCGAGCAGGCTCGACACCGGCCCGGTCGAGACCAGGCGCCCCCGCTGCATGACCACGACGTGGCTGCAGGTCTGCTCGACCTCGGCCAGCATGTGGCTGGAGACGATCACGGTACGGCCGTCGCGGGCGTAGCGCTGGAGCACCTCGCGCATCTCGCGGATCTGGGGCGGGTCGAGGCCGTTCGTGGGCTCGTCGAGCACGAGCAGGTCCGGCAGGCCGAGCATGGCCTGCGCGATGGCCAGCCGCTGCCGCATGC
Source organism: Nonomuraea jiangxiensis (assembly GCF_900099965.1). Classification (GTDB taxonomy): domain Bacteria; phylum Actinomycetota; class Actinomycetes; order Streptosporangiales; family Streptosporangiaceae; genus Nonomuraea; species Nonomuraea jiangxiensis. The sequence continues at coordinate 7,286 of NZ_FNDJ01000002.1, forward strand.
CCTGCGAGTAGGTGCGGACGGCACGTTCCAGCGCCTTGCCCAGGTTCGCGATCTCCAGGGCCTCGTCGAAGCGGGCGTCGGCGGCGGGGCGTCCGGTGGCGGCCCAGTACAGCTCGATGTTGTCCCGGCCGGACAGATGCGGCAGGAACCCAGGTCCCTCGACGAACGACCCGAGCCTGGACAGGACGGGCGCGCCCGGCGTCACCCGCTCGCCGAAGATCCGGATCTCGCCCGCGTCCGGCCGGATGAGGCCCATCATCATCCGCATCGTGGTCGTCTTGCCGGCGCCGTTCGGCCCGAGCAGGCCGAGGACCTGGCCCCGCTCGACCCGGAACGACAGCCCGTCGACGGCCAGCTCGCCGTTCCGGTACGCCTTGGTCAGCCCGCTGATCTCCAGCGGCAAGTCCCGGTCCGGTTCGCCCTGCTCCGGGGCGGTCGCGGGCCCGTCGTGCGCCTGGCCGTTCACGCCGGGCGAGCCGGCGGTGACGGGCACGCGGCGGCGCCGGGAGCCCGTACGGCCCGTCGCCAGGATCCCGGCGGCGATCACCACGGCCGCCAGCGGCATCGCCCAGACCCACCACGCCACCCCGGCCGGGGCGGCGGCCAGCGTCCGCACCGTGGGGACCGCCAGCGTGGGCGCGGCCAGGGAGACCTGGTACGCGGCGGGCGCGGCGGGCGTCGCGTAACCCATGTCGGTCGTGGTCACGACCAGGCGGATCCGGTGGCCGGCGGCGAAGTCGTGGTCGACGGCGGGCAGGGTGATCGTGGCCTCCACGCTGCCGGTGTCCTCCGGGATCGTCACTCGGATCGGGGCCACCAGCCCGGCGGGCAGGATGGGTGGCTGGGCGCTGTCGGCGACGTCGTACAGCTTCGCGAACAACGTCGCCTCGCCCTCGCCCGACACCTTGATCCTCGCGGTGGCGGTGCCGGTGAGCTGGAGCGGGGCGCTGAGCGGCGGGGACTCGAACGCGGCGCTCTGCCCCGGCATGTCGATCGACACGCCCGGGTTGTTCGCGCCGCCCAGCAGGCCGCCGATGCCGGGCACCGCCGAGATCGAGGCGGGCGCGCCGCCGGGCGGGTTGGCGATGTTCTGCTGGGGGCCGCTCAGCCGCACGGTGGTGGTGTCGGTGCCCAGCAGGCCGGGGTATGACGCCGCCTCGGGGTGCAGGCGGATGCGCTGGCGGGTGCCGGGGTCGCGGCCACCGTCCCGGGTCACCGTGAACGCGCTCACCGGCGGTGCCGCCCCGGCCGGTCCGTCGCCCTTCAGGTAACGGTCGAACCAGGCCGTCGACTGCTCGTGCAGCCAGTCGATCTCGCCGTCGCCGCCGTCGTGCCCGCCGTCGAACCAGGCCAGGCTGACCGGGGTGCCCGCGGCGGCGATCGCCCTGGCGTTCGCGTCGGCCTGGGCGAGCGGGAACAGCGAGTCGCGCTGGCCCTGCAGGAGCAGGGTGGGCGCCTTGATGCGGCCGGCCACGGTGATCGGGCTCGACTCGCGCAGCAGGGCCACGGCCTCCGGGGTCGCCCTGCCAGTCTGGGCCACCTGCTGGTAGACCTCGCAGATCTCGGGCAGGAACCGGCCGCAGCGGGCCTGCTCGGCGGTCAGCGGCGCGGCGGCCTGCTCGCGACCGCCGCCCAGGGACGTGGCCAGGTTGTCGAGCGAGACGCCCTGGCCGAAGAAGATGCCCGCCCACATCCGCTTGAAGACGCCGCCCTCGGCTGCCTGCCCGGCCGCGTTCTGCCCGGTCGCGCCCTGGACGGGCGGGCCCTCGACGGCCGCGTTGGGGAAGAGGGCGTCGGCCAGGTCGGACCAGGTGATCTGGGGGACGATCGCGTCGATCCGATGGTCGTAGGCCGCCGTCATCAGGGCGATGGCGCCGCCGTACGAGCCGCCCGCGATGCCCACGCGCGGGTCGCCCGCGGCGTCGAGCCGGACCTCGGGACGCTTGGCCAGCCAGTCGATCAGCTGCTTGACGTCCTTGACCTCGTAGTCGGGAGAGTTGAGCGCGATCTGGCCGGTCGAGCGGCCGAAGCCGCGGGCCGACCACGTCAGCACGGCGTAACCGGCCTGGGCGACGCGGATCGCCTGGTCCCGCACGCTCTGCTTGCTGCCGCCGAAGCCGTGGGCGATCAACACGGCGGGCGCCTTCCCGCCACCCGGTGGCGGGAAGAACGTCGTGTCGAGGTCCACACGCTGGTCGTCGGAAGGTCCATCGACGACGCTTATCCTCTGGTCCTGGCCTCGCACATCAGCAGCAGACGGCCACACCAGCCACGCCGTCACCCCGATGAGGGCGAGTGCCACGACCAGCGCGGCCACACGCTTCATGCGGTGAGCCTACTTTGGGCACCTGAGAGATCCCTGAGACGCGGCTCACCCGGGACCTTTCGCGGGGGCGATCACGAATCGGCGCCGGCGTCGCCCCCCGTGTGGGCCCGGAACACCGAGAGGCTGTCCTCATAGAGGTAGAACCGCGTGACCAGGCCGTCCTCGATCGTCAGGTGAAGGGCGAAGGCGCACGTGAACGCCTTGCCCGTGGCCCTGGCGGTGCGCACGAGCTCGCCGGTCACCACCGCGTCCTTCCCGTCCACCAGGATCCGCTCCACCGTGGTGCCGTCCAGCTCGGGCACGTGGTGCGCATCCAGCAGGCGGAAGTGCTCGGCCATGTCCCGCCGGCCGGTACGCGGTCGGATCCACGGCACCGCCGGATGCCCCTCGGCCGGCCAGTTGAGCTGCCAGTCGATCTCGTCGGCGAAGAGCTCGGCGGTCCGGTCGGGGTCGCCCCCGCCGATCCTGCGCAGCAGTTCTTCCACGGTGTCGCGGGTCATGACTCTCCTGGTGTTGCCGTACCGGTCTGTCGTGGGGAGTCTTCCGCGGAACCGTGCACCGTGGCGATTACCCGTCAGGTAAGCGCGAGTCAGCCCAGGATGGCGTAGACCGTGGCGGCCCGGGCCACCGTCTCGTCGCCGCCCGCCACCGTGAGGGTGATCTCGGAGAAGGCCAGCGTCCGGCCCAGCTTGGTGATGCGGACGTCGATCATGACGTCCTTGCCCACCACCGGCCGCTGGAACGTCGTGGACTGCTGCACCGTGGTCATCGGCACGAACCCGCCCCGCGCCGACGAGATGGCGACGACCGTGGCCGTGTCGGCGGCCGCCATCATCGCCTGGCCGGACAGCCCGCCGCCCTCCCTGGCCAGGTCGTCGGACCAGGGCAGCCGGACGAGGGCATGGCGTTCGCCCACCTCCTCCACGCGCAGTCCGAGCTGCTGGACCCAGGGGGCGAAGTAGTCCTGGAGGATCGCCTGTGCGTCTGCGGGAGTCACGCGCCCATCATGCACGCCGCGCCGGGCGAGGACTATGCGTGGGCGCGGGCGGTGGGCGAAGGTGGAACGGAAGCGGGAGGAGACGGCATGTCGGTGGTGGCGGGTTCGGGGCGGTCCGCGGTCGAGGTGTTCCTGCCGTCCACCTACGAGACCGGCGTCCCTTACGACCTGTTCGCCCGGCTCAGGGCGGAAACCCCGGTGTGCTGGATTCCCGAGCCCGCGGTCGGGCCGTGGCGGGAGGGCCCCGGCTACTGGGGAGTGTTCCGGCACGCCGACGTCAAGCACGTCCTGCGCACCCCGGAGGACTTCTCCTCGCACCTGGGCGCCACCCAGATCCGCGACCCTGACACCCCCTCCGACCTGGCCTTCGTCCAGGACATGATGCTGAACATGGACCCGCCGGGGCACTCCAGGCTGCGCCGGATCGTGGCGGCGGCCTTCACCCCGCGGGCGGTGCGCGCGCTGGAGCGCACGATCGCCGAGCGGGCGGCGGCGCTGTTCGCCGGTCATCGCGACGGGGGCGAGTGCGACTTCGTGGAGGTGGCCGCCGACCTGCCCGTCTGGACGCTGGCCCACGTCATGGGGGTGCCTGCGCGGGACAGGCGGCTGCTGTACGACTGGGCGTCGCGGGTGATCGGCTACCAGGACGCCGACTACGCGGGCCTGTCGACGGCCGACATCGAGTCCCTGACCCCGCTCGGCCGCCTGGCCGTCGCGTCGAGGCCGGAGTTCGAGCCCGGCAGGAACCCGCGGTCGAGGGCTGCGCTGGCCGACATGTACGCCTACGCGCACGCGCTCGCTGCCACCCCGCTGGACGACGAATCCGTCATGTCGGCCATGCGGCGGGGCGGCCTGACGGAGGTCGAGTTCGAGAACATGTTCTTCCTGTTCGCCGTCGCCGGGAACGAGACCCTGCGCAACGGCATCCCCGGCGGGCTGCTCAGCCTCCTCCAGCACCCCGCCGAGCTGACCCGCCTGCGCGCGGACCCCTCCCTGCTGGACTCCGCCGTCGAGGAGATACTCCGCTACTGGCCGCCCGTCATGGACTTCCGCCGCACCGCCACCCGCGACCTCACCCTCGGCGGGGTGCGCATCCGCGCGGGCGAGAAGGTCGTCGTCTACCACGCCGCCGCCAACCGCGACCCGTCGGTCTTCCCCGGCCCGGACCGCTTCGACATCACCCGCACCCCGAACGACCACGTCAGCTTCGGCTTCGGCCCGCACTTCTGCCTCGGCGCCCACCTGGCCCGCGCCCAGCTCCGCTCGGTCTTCAAGGAGCTGCTCGGCTGGGACGTCGAGCCGGCGGGCCCGCCGCGCCGCCTCACCTCCAACTTCCAGAACGGCCTCAAACACCTCCCCGTACGCCTGAGCCGCCGCCGATCGTGATCGCCTAAGCTCGCCCCCATGGACTATCTGCCGGTGAACCGGGCCAACTGGAACGCCAGAGTCCCGATCCACGTCGGCAGCGACTTCTACGATGTCGCGGGCTTCAAGGCGGGCCGCAACCCGCTGCGGCCGTTCGAGCTGGCGGAGGTCGGCGACGTGGCAGGCCGCCGCCTGGCGCACCTGCAGTGCCACTTCGGCCTCGACACCCTCTCCTGGGCCAGGCTCGGCGCCGAGGTGACCGGCCTGGACTTCTCGGACGCCGCCATCGCGCAGGCCAGGGCCATCGCCGCCGAGTGCGGCATCCCGGCGCGGTTCGTCACGGCGGACGTCCATGACGCGGTGGAGGCGCTCGGCCGGACGTACGACATCGTCTACACCGGCCTCGGGGCGCTGGTGTGGCTGCCCGACCTCACCCGCTGGGCCGAGACCGTCGCCGCCCTGCTCGCACCCGGCGGATTCCTCTATCTGGCGGAGTTCCACCCGTTCGCCGACATCATGGACGACGCGACGGGCACCACCGTCACCTACGACTACTTCGACCGCGGCCCGCACGTCTGGGAGGAGCCGCACACGTACACGGGGGAGGGGGTGCTGGAGCACCAGACCTCCGTGCAGTTCCAGCACGGCCTGGGCGAGGTCGTCAGCGCGGTCGCGGCGGCGGGGCTGCGGGTCGAGTTCGTGCACGAGCACGATCGCACCTATTTCCAGCGCTTCGGCACGCTGGTCGCCGACGGCGCCGAACACCGTCTCCCGGAGGGCGCCCCGCGGATCCCCCTCATGTATTCGCTGCGAGCGTCATCCGATAGTGGAGCTCCTCCAGCGGTGGATCGGGCCACATCTTCGTCCGCCCCGACAGCGTGAACCCGAACCGCTCGTAGAACCGCCGGGCCCGGGGATTGTCCGCCAGCACCCACAACCCGACCTCGGCGTGACCGGACGACGACAGCTCCTCGGTGGAGGCCGCCATCAGGGCCCGGCCCATGCCCGTGGAGAACTCCTCCGGCCGGACCTCCAGCCCGTCGAGGAACGGGTCCGGCATGACGCCGCGATAGGCGACGCGCCACGTGGCGATCCGCACCGCCTCGATTCCCGCCGCGTCCTCCGGTGAGGCTTTCCTGATCGCAAAGGACATGATCGGGATTGTGGCAGGGTGGGGGAGCCGCGCTCCACGCAATTAGGGGCTCGCGGGCCGGCGTTCCCTGGGACCGTAAGATTCTCTCCCGTGAAAGCTCCAGCATCGATCAAGAAGGCCGCCGCCTGGGCCCTGCCGTACTGGACCCGGGGACCGGCGGGACGCGACACGCCGCAGGACCTGTTCCGGGTGCTCTACTACGGCTGGCTGGTGGCGTTCACGCTCAAGGTGCTCGGCGCCGCGTGGGACGTCTCGTGGCACTTCAAGTGGCTGCGTGACGACCTCGCCCCGCCCCACCTGCTCAACTCCGTCGGTACGGTGCTCGCCGTCACCCTGACCGTGATCCACGGCTACACGGGCTACGGCGTGGACAAGGCCGCGCTCAGGCTGATCCAGTGGGGCACCGGGATCTTCCTCGTCGCGGTCCCGCTCGACCTGATCAACCACCGCGTGAACGGGCTCGACATCACCTCGTGGAGCCCGTCGCACATCATGCTCTACGTCGGAACGCTCTTCATGGTCGTCGGCGTCGTCCGGGGCTGGTTCATGGGCGCGCCGCCCGGGCGGGAACGCACGGTCGTGCTGGGGGTGTTCTTCGCCTTCGTCCTGGAGAACGTGCACTTTCCCGAGCAGCACCAGGAATACGGCATCCTGTCGATCGGCGCCTGGGACAACCAGGCCACCTACGCCGAGCCGATCCTGCTGCGGTTCGCGGCCGACCAGCTGGGGCGGCCGGTGGACCGGACCACGATGACGGGCTTCGCGCTGCCGGTGCCCGACTTCCTCTATCCCGTCTACGCGGTGGTCGTCGGGCTGGCGGTGCTGGTCATCGCGCGGTCGCTGATCGGCAGGTTCGGCGCCGCCACCCTCGTGGCGGGCGGCTACGTGGGCGTCCGGGTCGTGCTCTGGCCGTTGCTGACCTACACCGGGTTCCCGCCGTCGGCGGTGCCGCTCTTCCTGGTCGTCGGCGGGCTGCTGGTGGACGTGGCGTTCCTGGTGCGGCAGCCGGTGGCGCGGGCGGTGCTGGGGTCGATCGGAGTGACGGCCGCCGCCTACGGGGCGCTGGCGGCACAGAGCGCGATCATGGGAACGGTGTACGGCACGCTCATGGGCCAGCGGGGCCTGCTCGGGGCGCCTCCCCTGGTCATGTCGTCGGCCGTCTGGGCCGGGGTCGGCCTGCTGGTCGCCTGGCTGGCCGTCGAGTGGATGGTGGCCAGACGCGCGACCGGGCCCGTCGGCCCCCGTCCCGTGCCCGCCCCCGCCACCCCGTAGCCCCCGGGTCGCCACTACCGCCTCCCCATAGGTCCGGATGCCCGCCCCACCGCAGGCCCAGGTGCCCGCCCCACCGCAGGCCCAGGGTGCCCGTCACCGGCCGCCCCACCGCGTGGTCAGGCGATCGAGGCCCTGGTGAGCGCCACCGCGACGCCGTAGGCCAGTCCCATCACCGCGAGCTCGGCCGCCGCCCAGCCCACCAGGGCGGTGGCCCGGCGCTCGCGCACGGCGGGCAGGAGGCGGAAGCGGATGTGCGCCGCCAGCGGCACCAGCGCCGCCACCAGCACCGTCTTGACCACGATCAGCAGCCCGTAGTGGCTGGTCACGATCGCGCCGGGGAGGGTCACGCCCGGCGTGAGCGCCATCGTGGCGAGCCCGTTGATCAGACCGGACAGCCCCACCGCCAGCAGGCACACGGTGGCGATCCTGGAGAACCTGGGCAGCACCACGGCCAGCAGCTCCCGCTGCGGGGCCACGAACACGGCCGTGGCCGCCAGCCCGCCGGCCCAGGCCGCCGCGCCCATCACGTGGATCTCCATAGAGATCATGATGGGGTCGTGCCAGACCGAGTTCACCGCGTGGCCGGTGACCGGGATCGGCAGCAGCCCGAACAGCCCCACGATCACCCGCAGCTCGGCCGGCACCTTCTCGCCGAACCGCACCGCCATCAGCCCGATGCCCGCGGCCGCCAGCGCGCACGCCGCGCTGAACAGCAGGCCCTGGCCGGTGCCGACATTTCCGACGTACTCGGCGATCATGTCGAACGTCGGCACGGTCCCGGCGTTCAGCTCGGCCGTCTGGAGCACGATGGTGAGCAGCGCGCAGATCGCCCAGGCCCAAGCGGCGGTCACGGCCGCCGGCCGGACCCGCCGCATGACCGGCTCCGTCCGGTCGGGGGCGTCGAACCCGAGCAGCTTGGGCAGCAGGCTCAGCCCGACCACGGCGACGGCGGCCAGGTCGAGCAGCACCCGCACGACCGGCAGGCCGACCGTCACCAGCGGGCCGGGCATGGGAATGCCGGGCACGGCCTCCTGCGCGGTGAACGAGCTCGCCGCCACGGCCGCAACGACCGCGCAGACCCCGAACGCGCCGGCGACGAGCCCTCCGCCCACGCGCTGCCGGGGGAGGGGCGGGGCGGTGACGGTCACGCCCGGGCCTCCTCGTCCGAGCGTGAGCGGCGCAGGGCGACCACGGTGCCGGCCGCGAGCAGCAGCAGGGCCCCCACGATCCACACCACGGCCATCCCCGCCCCACCGTTCGCCGCCGCCTCCGCCGCTTCCGCGGTGTCCGCGGTGTCCGCGGCCTCCGCGCCGGAGCCCGGGGCCGCCGCCGCGCCGGAGCTCGCGCCGGAGCTTGGGGCTGCCGGGGCGCTGGAGGCCGGGGCCGCCGGGGTGGCGGTGGCGCTGGTGGCGTCCGGGGCCAGGCGGAAGGAGATGCTGCCGGTGATCGGGTGCCCGTCGGCCGACAGGATGCGGTAGCCCACCGTGTACGACCCGCCCGCGGGCAGCGGCCTGACCTTCACGGACACCCGCTCGGCGGCCACCACCACGTCCCCGTCGGCCCAGCCGGACCCGTCCGCCCCCGTCACGCCGACCCGCGCGTAGCCCTGGCGTACCGTCTGGTCGAACACCAGCGTCACCCGCTCAGGGGACGCCGCCAGCGTGGCTCCGTCCTTCGGATCGCTGCCGACCAGCACGTTGTGCGCCTGCGCCGGGGCGGGGAGGGCCCCCGCGGCGGCGAGTGTGAGCAGCAGGACCGTGAGTAGCCGCCTCAAAGATCAGAGCCTTCCCTGGAACAACCCGCACGTCATGAACCCGTACATGGTCCCATCCGGAAGCCCTATCCTCCGACCCGGGGACGCGCCGCTCAGAAGATCCCCATGACCCGCCAGAACGGCCGGGTCAACCCGTTGATCAGCCCGGTCTCCGCGCACAACTCGCGCGTCCTGCCCACGGAGTCGCGGATGTCCCGCTTGGCCGCCGGATTGCGCCGGTAGACCTCGGAGACCACCCGGGAGGGGATCTCGAAGCGCCTGATCATCGCCCCGGGCGGCGCCAGCATGATCCGGGCCATCACCCCGAGTACGATGGGCGCGGCGACGCCCAGCATGAGACGCCGGTACGCGGGCATACGCGGCACCCGGTCCCGCAGGTAGTGCCGGGCGAAGGAGATGTGCCTGGCCTCCTCCGCGATGTGGATGCGCATGATCGTCTCTTCCAGCGGGTGGTGCGCCCGCCCGTCCTTCAGCACCTTGCGCTGCACGTGGTCGATGGGATCCTCGCCGCCCAGCACGAACACGAAGAACAGCTCGGTCGAGATCAGCGGGATCCACGGCGCCACCTGCGCGACCACCGACAGCGGCCGCGGCATGCCACGGATCGGCAAGCCCGTACGGTTCACGAACTCCTGGAACATCATCCCGTGATGTCCCTCTTCGATGGTCTCGTGGTAGACGTACCGGAACTCGGGTGACCCGTTCGGCAGCCGGTAGGCGTAGTTGAGCAGGCCGCGCTTGAGCAGGTTCTCGAACTGCAGGCCGATCTTCATGGCGGTGGCCACCCGCCACAGCCCGATCGCCGCGCGCTCCTCGGGCGGCCGGCTCCGGTACCAGGGATGACCGCCCAGCCGGTCCACCTCGGGCAGCTCCCAGCGCGGGTCGGCCCGGCGCACCAGGAACTCCGGGTCGTCCCACGGAATATCCCGGTACGGCTCCCAGTGCTTGTCCACCGACGCCTTCGAGAGGCGTTCGATGACCGCCTCGTAGGCGCTCCTGCTCGCGACCTCGTCGCGTCGCGCCGCCCCTTCGCCGGCGGCGGTAGAGCTCGGTGCGGATGCCATGGCGTGCGCTCCTCTCCTCGCCACACCTTAATTGTACGCGGCATCCAATAGCGCCGGGAAGAGCGGGAATCACAGCGTGTCGGCGGACAGGCCGAGCTCGCCGGCGGCGGCCGTACGGATGAGGAGGTTGACCCTGCGCCGGGACAGCACCTTGGGGTGGACGTGCGTCTGGATCGCGAGCCCGTCGATGAGCGCGAAGATGCGCCACGTCGTCGCGTCCGGATCCGCGCACTCGAACTCACCGCACGCCACGCCGGCCTCGATGATCGCGCGGAGCAGCAGCCGGCCCTGGGCGTCGATACGGCGCGAGATCTGCTCCAGCTCGGTGCTGCGCATGGCCTCGGACCACGCGTCGATCCACAGCCGCCAGCCCTCGGTGGGCACGGCGGGGGAGCAGAGCCGCAGCAGCGTGCGCAGCCGGTCGAACGGCGTGTCCGGGGATCTCTCGATGTCGCCCAGCGCGTTGAGATGCAGCCGCGCCGCGTAGGTGAAGGCCTGCGCGAACAGCCGTTCCTTGGTCTCGAAGTGGTAGAAGAGCAGCCCCTGGCTGACGCCGGCGGCCTTGGCGATGTCGACGGTCCTGGTATGGCCGAAACCCTGTTCCGCGATCACCTCGCAGGCCGTCCGCAACAAATCCTCGCGCCGTAATCGGCTGAAACCTGATGTCACAGCGAGTAACTCTAACTTTTGGTTATCTGATGTCTGTGGGACAAATCGGGCATAAACGTCGGTGGTGCCTACATGAGCCTCCCGCGTCACGGCGAACGTCCAGGTGATCATGGTAATAGCGGACCGCCCGGGTTCCTGGTCAGGGTCAAAACCATTAGCTACCCACCATCACCGCATCCGTATCGGCATCCGCAGCACGAACCGGGCACCGGCCTCCGAGTCCTCGATCGTCAGCGTGCCGTGGTGGATCCTGGCGATTTCGCGGGCGATGGGCAGGCCCAGGCCGGTGCCACCGGCGTCGCGGCTGCGCGAGGCGTCCAGCCGGGTGAAACGCCTGAAGACGACCTCGCGTAGCTGGGGCGCGATGCCCGCTCCGTCGTCGACCACCTCCATCACGGCGTCGTCGCCCTCCTGGCGCACCGTCACGGTGATCGTGCTCTCGGCGTGCCGCTCGGCGTTGTCGAGCAGGTTCGTCAGCAGGCGGGCCAGCCTGAGGCGATCGCCCGTGACGATCACCCCGGGCTGCAACGAGGTGACCACCCGCTTGCTGCGCGCCCTGGTCGTCTCACCGGAGACCAGGTCGGCCAGGTCCACGGGTTCGAGCCGGCCGGGCGCGCCGGCGTCGAGCTTGGCCAGCGTCAGCAGGTCGGTGACGATGTTCTGCAGCCGGTCCAGGCTGAGCATCAACCGGGAGCAGGTCTGCCTCCAGTCGGTCTCGTCCGGGGAGATCAGCGCCTCTTCCAGCTCGGTACGCATGGCCGTGATCGGGCTGCGCAGGTCGTGCGAGGCGTCGGAGGCGAACCTGCGCTGCTGCTCCATCACCGACTCCAGCCGGGCGAGCATCTGGTTCGCGGTCTCGGCGAGCTCCTTGATCTCGTCGGCGTTGCGGGGCACGGGTACGCGCATCGTCGCGTCGCCGGCGGTGATCATCGCCAGCCTGCGGGTGATGCGGTTGACCGGGGCCAGCGTGCCGGCCACCACCCGCGAGACGCCGAACCAGGTCAGCATCACCAGGAACAGGGAGACGCCGGCCAGGAAGCCGATCACCATGGGGCTGACGTACCAGGGGGGCAGGGTGTCGTAGGCGTAGACGAACCAGTCGCTGCGGCCGTCGTTCCCGTACACGCGGAAGGCGACCGTGATCTGGCACTCGCCGGAGAACTGCGGCAGGCCGCACACCACGCCGGTGCGGTTGGCGCTGTAGAGGCCGGGGGTCACGGAGGTCAGGCGGGGCGCGCCCACCAGATTCGGCGTCGAGGCCACCACGCGGCCCCTGTTGTCCACGACCTGGAGGCCCTGGAGGTCGAGGCGGACCACGCGGGGCAGCTCGTTCCGCTTGATCAGGTGGACCACGCGCAGCGCGACGTTGAGCATCTGGTTCGTCCGGATGTCGATCACCGTGTTGTGCACGGTCAGCAGCAGGACCGAACTGGTCGCAAGGCAGAGCACCGCCATGGCCGCACTGGCGAACATCGCCAGCCGCGCGCGTATGGACCGGCCCAGCCGTGTGATCACGCCCCCATCCCCCTGTGACCAGGTGATCACACTAAGTGGTTAGCGCTCAAATTTGCGGAGATCCACCGACAAAATGGGTGAAAAAGTCGTCCAGAGCAATGCTCTGTACCTCGTTCGGCGAGCTGACTAGAGTAAGTGGGCACTGATGCCAAGGAGACGATGTGGACCTCGCAGAGTATCGGCGCGCCGCCCGGGCCTGGCTCCAGGAGAACGCTCCATCGCACGACGACCCCGGGGCGGACGGGGTCGCCAGGGCCAAGGAGTTCATGGCCCGTCTCTACGACGCCGGCTACTCCGGCATCACCTGGCCGGAACGCTGGGGCGGCCAGGGGCTGACGCAGGCGGAGGAGCGCGCCTTCGCCGCCGAGGCCCGCGATTACGTTCTGCCCACCTACGTCTTCTCCATCGGCCTCGGCATGACCGGACCGACCCTGGTCGACCGGGGCACCGACGAGCAGCGTGAGCGGTTCGTCCGGCCGCTGCTGCGCGGCGAGGAGATCTGGTGCCAGCTCTTCTCCGAGCCGGGCGCCGGCAGCGACGTGGCCAGCCTGCAGACCAGGGCCGAACGCGACGGCGACACCTGGATCGTCAACGGCCAGAAGGTGTGGACCTCGGTCGCCCACCACGCCGACTGGGGGCTGCTGCTGGCCCGTACCGACGTGGACGTGCCCAAGCACCGGGGGCTGACCATGTTCGTGGTGGACATGCACCACCCCGGGGTGACGGTCAGGCCGCTGAAGGACATGAGCGGCAGGTCCAACTTCAACGAGATCTTCTTCGACAACGTCACCATCCCCGACGAGCACCGCGTGGGCGAGGTCAACGACGGGTGGAGCGTGGCCGTCACGACGCTGCTGCACGAGCGGCTGTCGATCTCGGCGGGCGTCGGCATGGGCGGGCAGCGCGACAACCCGGCCTCGTTCGAGACGCTGCGCCAGACCGTCGACACGAGCGACCCGCTGGTCCGCGACGAGCTCGTCGAGCTGCACATCCGCAGCCGGGCGCTGGCGCTGTTCAACCAGCGGCTGGCCCAGGAGACCAGGGCCGGGATCTTCCCCGGCGCCCGGGGCAGCGCCGCCAAGCTGCTGCTGGCCGAGCTCACCCTGTTCCAGGCGGACCTGGCCACGCGGCTGGTCGGCCCGGAGTCCGTGCTGGCGGACCACCCGCTGGCGCAGGCGATCTCGCTGGCGCCCGGCATGTCCCTGGGCGGCGGCACCAACGAGATCATGCGCAACATCGTCGGCGACCGGGTGCTCAACCTGCCGCCCGAGCCCCGGGTCGACAAGACCATGCCGTTCAAGGAGCTGAAGGTGGGGACGCAGGAGTGAAGCTCGTACTCAGTGAGGAGCAGCGACAGCTTCGCGAGGCCGTACGCGGCTTCCTGCGCACGGCCTCGCCGCTGCCCAAGGTCCGCGAGGGATACGACCCCCAGGTGTACGCCCGGCTGAACGGCGAGCTCGGCCTGGCCGGGCTGATCATCCCCGAGGAGTACGGCGGCGCGGGCGCGGGCCTGGCCGAGCTGGCGGTCGCGCTGGAGGAGACGGGCGCGGCGCTGCTGCCGGGACCGTTCCTGGCCACGTCGTTCGCGGCCATCGCCCTGACCGGCGGTGCCGCAGCCGGGCAGGCGGCCGTCCCCGCCGACAAGGAGCTGCTGGCCGGCATCGCCGAGGGCCGGATCACGGCCACGTTCACCGAGACCGAGCTCTCCTGCGACGACGGCACCGTGAGCGGCACGCCGGCGCAGGTGCTCAGCGGCATGGACGCCGACGTGCTGGTGGCCCCCGCGCGGGACGGCGGCGGCGCCCCGGTCCTGGTCGCCGTGGAGCTGTCCGGACCCGGGGTCACCAGGACCGCGCTCGACACGCTCGACCTCACCCGTGGCCAGGCCAGGGTGGTCCTGGAGGGCGCGCCCGCCCGGGTGCTCGGCCCGGCGCCGGAGTCCGGTATCCGGGACCGGTTGTGCGTGGCGCTGGCGGCCGAGCAGCTCGGCGTGATGCGGGCGGCGCTGGACGCCATCGTCGCCTACGCCAAGATACGGGTCGCCTTCGGCCGCTATATCGGCTCTTATCAGGGGGTCAAGCACAAGCTGGCCGACATGCACTGCAAGCTCGAACAGGCCGAGTCGATCGTCCGATACGCCGCCTGGGCCGCCGACGAGGCGCCCGAGGAGCTGCCCGGCGCCGCCGCCCTCGCCCAGGCGTACGTCGGCCGCGCCTGCTTCGAGGTGGCCCGCGACCATCTGCTGCTGCACGGCGGCATCGGCTTCACGTGGGAGCACGACGCGCACCTGTTCTACAAGCGAGCCAAGGCGGACGAGGTCCTCCTCGGCCCACCCCGCCTCCACCGTGCTCGTCTCGCGCAGTTGGTGGTGTGATGGATTCGCAGGAGACCACTTCTGGTGTGGACGTGGGCCGGCTTCCCGGCTTCTACGCCATCGGCGCGGCCGATCCCGACCGGACGGCCGTGATCGACACCGATGGCGCGGAGATCTCGTACGGGGCGTTGCTCGCCCGGGTGAACCAGGTGTGCCATGGGCTCAGGGCACGCGGGATCGGCACCGGTGACGTGGTGGCGGGCGTGCTGCCGAACGGCATCGACGCCCTCGTCATGGTCATGGCGACCGGCCAGATCGGGCTCTACTACGTGCCGGTCAACTGGCATCTGACCGCGCCGGAAATGGCGTACATCCTGAAGGACTGCGACGCGAAGCTCGTCGTCACCAGCCCCGACCACGCCATGCCCGGCGCCGAGATCGGGACGGACGGGCTGGCCGCCGGGCAGCCCGACACCGCGCCCGGCGAGCGCACGGCCGGCGCGGTCATGTGGTACACCTCCGGCACCACCGGCTTCCCCAAGGGGGTGCAGCGGCCGCTGCCCGGGGCCGAGCCGGAGGCGCTCGTGCCCCTCTACACGTGGTTCTTCGGCGAGGTCGTGGACCTGCGGCCGGGCGCCGAGGTGCACCTGGTGACCTCGCCGATGTACCACTCGGCGCCGTGCGCGCACGCGCAGTTCGCCCTGCACCTCGGGCACACGGTGGTGATCACGTCCAGGTTCGACCCGGAGAACGTCCTGGAGCTGATCGAGCGCTACCAGGTGTCCAACGCGATGATGGTGCCCACGATGTTCCACCGGATGCTGCGGTTGCCCGAGGACGTCAGGAACAAGTACGACCTGTCCAGCCTGCGCCAGGTCATCCACACCGCCGCCGCCTGCCCGGTCTCGGTCAAGCGGCAGATCATGGACTGGTGGGGGCCGGTCCTGTACGAGTACTACGGCTCGACCGAGTCGACCATCGCGTTCGCCGTCAAGCCGCACGACTGGCTGGCCAGGCCGGGAACCGTGGGCCGGCCCGCGCCGACGTTCGAGGTCAAGATCCTCGACGAGGCGGGCCAGGAGCTGCCGCCGGGCGAGCCCGGCATGATCTACGTCAAGTCCGCCATGGGCACGTTCGAGTACCGCAAGGACCCGGCGAAGACGGCGGCCAGCATGCGCGGGGAGTGGTACACGCCGGGCGACATCGGCTACCTGGACGCCGACGGCTACCTGTTCCTGTGCGACCGGCGTACCGACCTGATCGTCTCGGGCGGGGTGAACATCTACCCCGCCGAGATCGAGGCCGCGCTGCTCGAACATCCCGCCGTGGCGGAGGTGGCCGTCATCGGCGTGCCCGACGAGGAGTGGGGCCACAACGTGGTCGCCCTCGTCCAGCCCGCCGAGGGTGTCACGCCGGGCCCCGAGCTGACCGCCTCCCTGCTGGAGCACTGCGAGGCGCGGATCGCCAGGTTCAAGCATCCGAAGGTGGTCGAATACCGCGACCGGCTCCCGCGTACGCCCACCGGCAAGCTGTCACGCTCAAAGGTGCGCCAGGACTACCTCTCGTAGCCGTGGAACACCAGTTCCTCGGTGTAGCGGGGCCCGTCGCCCAGGTAGAAGCTGGTCGACAGGGTGCGGTCCGTGGTGTCGAAGACCGTGGTCCACAACGTGCGGAAGGGGACGGCGGGGTCCTCCTTCGGCCGGACCGAGCGCAGGGCATCACGCAGGTCCTGCGGTGACATGGTCGCGCCCTTGCTGCGCTCGTGCAGCGTACGCAGCCGTTCGAACGTCCTGAAGCTGTGCTCGTCGTCCTCGGGCAGGTTCATCGGGTCGGGGTGGCGGTGCAGCGGGTGGTTCGTCACGCAGAGCGGGCCGTCGCCGAGATCGATGATGTGCTCGCTGCCGTCCTTGCCGCGCTCCCAGACGAACGCCTCCCCGTTCGCGTCGGCCACCAGATAGTGCAGGAGCAGTCCGTGGTCGTACTGCTTGGCGCCCAGCAGCGCCTGCTTGGCCTGCGCCACGTTCTCGCAGGTGTCGACCAGGAACCGGGGCAGTTGCACACTGCCCAGCCCGACCTGCGGAGAGACGTGCTCGGGCGGCGCGGCGGCGGAGAAGTCCGCGATGAGCAGCATGACCGCGAGACCGGCCGAGTTGATGCCGTCCATGCAGCCGTCGAGGTCCGACATCGTGATCACGGTCGAGGAGAGCCCCTCGTCGGGCACCGTCGTGATGACGTAGGGGCGCGCGGCCATGGGCAGCTCGTTCGGCTTGGGCTCCTGGCCCATGATCTCGCTGGTGGTCAACGGGAAGAAGTCGTAGTTGCGGCCCACCCTGCCGTGGCCGTCCGGGGCCGCCGACGGGGGGATCCACAGGGCCGAGCAGCCGGAGCCCTCGGGGACGTAGTTCAGCCCGTCCAGGGCCAGCGCGTCCTGCTCGGGGTCGAGCCCCAGGGTCGCCGCCGCGCCGTCCATGCGGGCGTGGTGCTGCGGCCAGTGCCGCTCGAACCACGTACGGCGGGCCCGGTTGACCACCGGGTCGCCGGGGGTGGGCGCCCAGCCCAGCCGGCGCGCCTCCTCGGCGAGCGCCCGGCCGATCTCGAACTGGCTGCCCTTGAGCGTCAGATAGTGCACGAGCTGGAAGTCGTCCTTGCCGCCCGCGACCTGCGTCATGTTCTTCATGTCCGCAGCATCGCCGCGCCCGCTGACCGGGCCCTGACCGCCCGCTGACGGCCCCCTGGCCCCCGGACTGACCGCCACCCACCCCGGGCCGGCTCACTCAGGACCGGCTCACTCGGGACCGGCGGCCTCCGTTCCCGGGCGGGGGGCGGCCGCCCGACGGTAGCGCTCCGACAGCCGTAGTACGTGCTCGGCCAGCTCCGGCGGATCGAGCACCTCGAAGTCCACGCCGAGGAACCCGATCCACACGGCCATCCCCGGCAGGTCGTCGCCGCCCAGCTTGACCAGGCAGGAGACCTCGTCGACCGGTTCGACGTCGAGCCCCAGCGGCAGCGCGCTCATCCGCTCGGCCGGGGCGTGCAGCAGCACCGTGGCCCGGTGGCGCCACATCGCCGTGCTGACGCCCTTCTCCACGTAGCCGGCCACGTCCCCGCCCTCCGGCAGTTCGCGCGGGGTGAACCGGGGACCGCCCGGCGTGCGCGGACGCAGCCGGTCCACCCGGAACGTCCGCCAGTCCCGCCGTTCGACGTCGTAGCCCACCAGGTACCAGCGGCCACGCCGGTGCACCAGGCGGTGCGGCTCGACGTCGCGTACGGTCGCCTCGCCCTCGTGGCCGGTGTAGTCGAAGCGGATCCGCTCGTGGTCGCGGGCGGCGTTCGCGATCATTGTCAGCACCTCGGGGGCTACCGTGGCCGGGGTGCCGCCCATGGGGACCTGCACCGTGTACGCGTTGAGCGCGCTCACCCTTCGACGCAGCCGGGACGGCAGCACCTGCTCCAGCTTGGCCAGGGCGCGTACCGAGGTCTCCTCGATGCCCTCCACGCCGCCCCCGGCGGCCCTGCCGAGCCCGACCGCGACCGCGACGGCCTCGTCGTCGTCGAGCAGCAGCGGCGGCAGCGCCGCCCCCGCGCCCAGCCGGTAGCCGCCCGCGACCCCCGGTGTGGCGTGCACCGGGTAGCCGAGCGAGCGCAGGCGCTCGACGTCGTAGCGGATGGTCCTGGTCGAGACCCCGAGCCGGGCGGACAGCTCGGGGCCCGACCACTCCCGGTGGGCCTGGAGGAGGGAGAGCAGCTTGAGCAGGCGGGCGGCGGTATCAAGCATGGCGTCCATTGTGCCTGCTATCGCGGCAAGAATCCTTCCGCGTTCGGGGCGGACCAGGCCGTCATCCGCCGAACAGGTTCTGTGCCTGCTGGATGACGACCAGCACGGTCAGCGTGCCGAAGAACGCCACCGACCACACCAGCGCGCCCAGCCGGTAGGAGCGGACCCTGATGGCCTCGGGCAGCGCCCGCCGGTTCAGGATGATCAGCAGGATCGAGTAGACGAACATCATCACGGCGGCGAAGCACGCCGAGAACACCAGCAGGATCAGCGGCTGATCGAAGCCCAGCAGCAGGATCGTGATGCCCACCAGCGCCAGGGCCCAGACGACCACGAAGTACACCTGGTTCACGGAGACGGGCCTGTCCCGCAGGTAGACCGTCTTGATCGTGTCGGAGGCCAGCCGCGAGGTGTAGTCCACGATGCCCATGGCCGAGGCGAACAGCGCCAGCGCCCCGATCAGCCAGAACAGCACCCCGAACCACGGGCCCACGGTCTGCTGCAGCACCTGGCCCTCGACCTGCAGGAATCCGATGCTGTTGGCCAGCCCGGACCGGCCGAACACGGTCGAATACGCCAGCATCGACATCAGCGCGATCGTCACGAACGACACCAGGGCGAACGTCCACGCCTGCTCAAGGTTCGCGAAGCGCCACCACTGCCGCCAGCGTGCCAGGTTCTCCTTCGTCGGCGCGAACTGGAACCCGGTCGACGCCGTCGCCTCCTGCTGCCCGGTCACGGGGCTGACCAGGCGCGGGACGTACTGGCCCATGCCGAAGCCCTTGTCGCGGATCCAGTTGCTCTGGCACAGGTTCTGGCCGCCGCCCGCGCCGGCGTACGCGATGGCGCCCATGAGCACCGAGAACTCCAGCGGCGGGACCGGCAGCCGGGCGTCGACGGTCAGGCCCCGGCCCAGCTCGACCCAGCTCTCGGCGTTGATCGCGAACAGGATGGAGACCACGATCAGGGTCGCCACCAGGGCGATCTTCACGAAGATCACCCGTTCCAGGGCGATGTAGATCACCGGAGCCAGTGTCAGGCCGAGCGCGATCACGACGAGCATGCCGATCGCGATCCAGCGCACGCTGCCCTGGCCCGAACCGGTCAGATAGGTCACCATGGTCGCGGACGAGGTCACCCAGCCGGGCCAGAGGTTCGAGCAGAGGGTCATGACCACGAAGACCAGGCCCCAGTGCTTCCACATCCTGCTGAAACCGGTCAGCGCGGTCTCGCCGGTGGCCAGGGTGTAACGCTCGATCTCCATGTTCAGGAACCACTGGGTGATGATCCCGATCGCGGCGCCCCAGACGAATATCAGCCCGACCTGGGAGGCGATGTAGGGCCAGAGGATGAACTCGCCCGAGGCCAGGCCGACGCCCGCGCCCACCAGGCCGGGGCCGATGACACGCCAGGCGGAGCGGGGTGGTTCGGGCAGGTCGCGGACGGTGACGGCAGGTAGGACTCGCGCAGGAACGGTGGGGGTGAACTCCGCCATGCGGATCTCCTTTTTACGGCTTCCTGGCAGCCAGGTTACAGAGATCTGTAATGTCGGTGGAATACCTGGTTAACCGCCTTTTGGCAGCCATGACTTCCTCCCCGTGAATAGCCGGTGCGGATAGCCCTGTGTATCCAGGCGATCACCGTTCGGTCACTACATCACCAGTAGTCGCGTAACAGTCACTCCCTGTAATCATGTGAGGTGCGCCGTTCCATGCGGGGACGGCCTTTGACCAGGGAGGTTTCCATGACGCTCGTGCTGACCGCAGCCCGCAGAGTGGCCGCGATCGGGCTGTGCGCGGTCGCGACCCTCGCGGCGCCGGCCACGGCGCTCCCCGCCGCCGCGGCAGCGGGCGCGGATCTCTACATCACCGTCACGCCCCGCGACGAAGGCGCGCACTCGATGCATCTCACCTGCGACCCGGACGGCGGGTTCCATCCCCGGCCGGTGGAGGCGTGCGAGGTCCTGCACTCCGTCAAGGGCTACTTCCGCAATCTCAACGTCAACCCGGGGGCCTGCCCGCGGATCTGGGACCCGATCGAGGTCGAGGTCAACGGCCACTGGTACGGCCGGCCGAACCCGTACTACCAGGAGTTCCCCAACCCTTGCGAAATGGAGCGGAAGCTCGGTCCGATCGTCTGAGGGGTGTTTCCATGGTCATGCCCGCCCGCGGTCATCGCGGGCGGGCATTCCGTTCAGAGCAGGTCCCCGAAGAACCGGTGCACGTTGCCGCCGATGATCTTCGTGACGTCCTTCTCCGGCAGGCCGCGGCCGAGCAGGCCCTCGGTGACCATGGGCAGCCCCGACGGCCCCGCCAGGCCGGGGATCGCGGCCCTGGGATCCACGCCCCGGTAGGTGACCCCCTCGCAGCACGGCCGCGTCAGGTCGGCCATGACCTCGCGGATGAAGTCCGGGCCGAGGCCGACGTGGTCGATCCCGGCGACCTCCGCGACGTGCTCGATGTGGTCGAGCAGCCGGTCGAGCGTCGCGTCCTCCTCGCGCTCGGCGAGGAAGGGGGCGAAGAAGTTCACGCAGATCACGCCGCCGGTGCCCGCGACTCCGCGGAGCTGTTCGTCGGTGAGGTTGCGGTGGTGGTCGCGCAGTGCGCGGGCGGCCGAATGGGTGGCCATGACCGGCTTGGTGGCCAGCTCCAGCACGTGCGCGACGCCGGAGGCGCCCAGGTGGGAGACGTCGAACACGATGCCGAGCCGCTCCATCTCCGCCAGCGCGGCGACGCCGTGCGAGGTCAGCCCGCTGCCCGTGGCGTCCTCGCCGCTGCCGTCGGCCAGCGCCGTGCGGCCGAAGTGGGCGATGGAGGCGACCCGCACGCCCAGCCGGTGCATGGTCGAGATCAGCTCCACGTCGGCGTCGAGGCCGGGCATGCTCTCCATCGCGAGCACCAGCGCGATCTTGCCCTCGTCCAGCGCCCGGTCGATCGCGGCGGCGTCCAGACAGATCCGCACCTGGTCGGCGTTGCCCTCGGCGAGCACGTGCGCACACTCGATCATGCGCAACGTCTGCCGCAACGCGCCCTCCGGCCGGTAGTCGTCCTCGATGTAGACGGGCAACACCTGCAGGTTCACGCCGCCCTCGACGAGCTGCGGCAGCCATCGCTCCCGGAAGAACGAGGCCCACTGCTCCGGCGGGCGGGCGGAGACGGCCATCAGAAGATCGTTGTGTGTGTCGGCGACAACCGCACGCTGATGCAGAGACGTCATGTTACGGACGCTATCCCCTTGCAGGCCGAAAACCCTACTTTCATCTGGTACGGCAGAGCCAAGCCGGCCGCCACCCGCCGCACGTGGCCCAGGGCCTCCAGGAAAACGCCCGCTGACCGGCGCGTGGCGGGCCGCCGTTACGTGCGCCCCGTGGACCGGCCGGGTGGTCCCTTCGTCGCCCGGTCCTATGTGGGGTCTATTCGGGGGCGATGGTTCGGTAGGCGGGCCTCGGGGGTTCGGCCGTCAGGCGGCGGTAGAGGGTCGTGGGGCCCGGCCAGTTGTTCGTGATGCGGCCCTCGGCCGTCTTGTACCAGCTCTGGCACCCGCCGCTCCACACCATCCGCTCCATCGCCGCGTCCAACTGCCTGCTCCATGCCGCCATCGCCTCGGGCCGGACCTCTATGGGGCCGGACGCGGTGAGGTGGGGCAGGCAGGACATGATGTGGTTCACCTGGCACTCGATCATGAAGACGATGGAGTTGTGGCCGAGGTTGGTGTTGGGGCCGTAGAGCAGGAACATGTTGGGGAAGTCCGGCACCGAGATGCCGAGGTAGGCCTCGGCTCCGTCCTTCCACCGGTCCGTCAGGGAGCGGCCGCCGCGACCCCGGACCTCCATCGGGGCCAGGAACTCGGTGCTCGTGAAGCCGGTGGCGTACACGATCGTGTCGACCTCGTACGGGCCCTCGGTGGTCTCGACGCCCTTCGCGGTGATCCGTACGATCTTGTCGGTGACCACCTCTACATTGGGCCTGGTCAGGGCCGGGTAGAAGGAGCTGTCGATGACGACCCGCTTGCAGCCGGGCGGGTAGTCGGGGGTGAGCTTGGCACGCAGTGCAGGGTCGGGGACCTGGGCGTGCAGGTGCCGCAGGGCCCGCTGCTTGAGCACGTTCTTGCTCCAGCCCTGGGCGAGTGCGGGATAGAGGGTGGCCTCGGCGTAGCGGTAGATCCACTCCCGGTAGGCCCGCTGCAGGCCGGGGACCAGGCGGAGCGCGAGTTTGGCCAGCGGGCCGAACGTGGTGTCCGGCTTGGGGATCACCCAGTTGGGGGTGCGCTGGAAGACGTACAGGCGCTCGACCCGCTCCGCGATCCGCGGCACGAACTGGGCCGCCGACGAGCCGTTCCCGATGACCGCGACCCGCCTGCCGGTGAGATCGTGAGCGTGGTTCCAGCGCGCGGAGTGGAAGGAGATGCCCTCAAACTCCAACATTCCCGATATATCCGGAAGCCGCGGCCGATTAAGCTGCCCCACCCCCACAACCACCACATCAAACACCTCAGTACGCCCACCACCCCCTCCACCGCCCTCATCACCACCGCTGAGCCCGCCGCCCCCTACTCCGCCGACGTCGCCGCCGAGCCCGCCACCGCCGACTCCGCCGCCCCCGACCCCGCCGTCTGCCCCATCGCCGCCCCTGCCCCTGCCGCCGCCGACGTCGCTGCCCTGCCCGCCGCCGCCGAGCCCGCCGCCCCCGAAATCGCCGACGTCGCTGCCGAGCCCGCCACTGCCGAGCTCGCCGCCACCGAGTCCATCGCCACCGCCGACTCCGCCACCCCTACCGCCGTCATCGCGGCCATATCCGGCAGAGGTCCCGGGGGAGGCCGCGGGGGAGGTCCCGGGGGTGGGGTGGCTTGGGTTCGTTGGGGCGACTGTGAGGTGCCACTTTGAGCCGTCGAAGGTGGCGCGGCGCACTTCGGTGCTGAAGTGGATTTTCCTCCTGACGTCGTATTTGTCGGCGCAGCGCTCAAGGTATTCCAAAATTTCGGGCTGCTCGGGATAACGGCGCGTCCAGCTTGCGTACTTCTCGAAGGAGTACGAGTACAGATGCGAGGGAATGTCACACCCCGCCCCCGGATAGCTGTTGTCGCGCCAGGTGCCGCCGAGCCCGTCCGCCTTCTCGAAGACCGTGTAAGAGTGGATCCCGGCCCGTTCGAGCTGGATGGCCATGCACAGTCCGCCGAATCCCGCTCCGATGATCGCGACGCTTGGAGCCATGCCGTCCCTCCGCATGTCAGGGTTCACTTACCCTACGCCGAACCCCGTTCTACCGACACCCCGGCCAAGCCCGCGAAGCCGCCCCGGAGGCCGATAGTCTGCGCACGTGGCTGCTGTTACGTTGACGGACGTGATCGAGGTGCTCGAGGCGGCCTACCCGCCCGCCCGGGCCGAGTCGTGGGACGCGGTGGGGCTGGTCAGCGGGGATCCGGGCCAGGGAGTGCGGCGGGTGTTGTTCGCCGTCGATCCCGTGGCGGCGGTGGCGGCGGAAGCCCTGGAGTGGGAGGCCGACCTGATCGTCACCCACCATCCCCTCTATCTCAGGGGCACTACGAGCGTGGCCGCGACCACGCCGAAGGGGCGGCTGATCCGTACCCTGATCAAGAACGACATCGCCCTCTACACCGCCCACACCAACGCCGACGTGGCCAACCCGGGTGTATCCGACGCCCTGGCCAGGGCCGTGGGCCTGGTCGGCGACCTGGTGCCGCTCCAGTCGTTCCCCGACGACCCGTGGCGCGGGCTCGGCCGGATCGGGGAGTTGCCGGGGGAGGTGACGCTGGGGGAGTTCGCGGCGCAGGCGGCCGAGGGGCTGCCGCGGACGTCCGCGGGCGTTCGCGTCGCGGGAGATCTGTCCCGGCCCGTCAGGCGCGTGGCGGTCAGCGGGGGCGCGGGCGACTCGCTCCTCGAAACGGCCAAGGCCGCGGGGGTAGACGTGTTCCTCACGGCGGATCTGCGGCATCATCCGGCGAGCGAGTTCGTGGAGTCGGGCGGGCCGGCGTTGGTAGACGCGGCGCACTGGGCGACCGAGTGGCCGTGGCTCGACAGCGCCGCGTCCATCCTGCGCGCCAGTGGCGTTAACGTTGAAACGCGTGTCTCCGCCACGGTCACCGATGCTTGGACAAGAGGATATTGATCATGAAAGCTGCCCCTGAGGCCCAGAAGCGATTGCTCGACCTGGCAGAGCTCGACTCCGTGATTGATCGGCTGGCCCACCGCCGCCGGACCCTTCCCGAGCTGGCCGAGATCGACGAGCGGTCCAAGACGTTCGCCCGGCTCTCCACCCAGGTCATCGAGGCCGAGACCGAGGCCGGTGACCTGGCCCGCGAGCAGGCCAAGGCGGAGAGCGACGTCGACGCGGTGCGCACACGCGCCGACCGCGACCAGAAGCGCCTCGACTCCGGCGCCGTGACCTCGCCGCGTGACCTGGCGAGCCTCCAGTCCGAGATCGCCTCGCTGCACAGGCGCCAGGGCGACCTGGAAGAAGTCGTCCTGGAGATCATGGAGCGCCGCGAGGCCGCCGACACCAAGGTCGCCGACCTGGCGAGGCAGCGCGACGAGGTCGCCGCCGCCCTCGCCACCGCCGAGGACCGTCGCGACGCGGGGCTCAACGAGATCGACAAGGAGGCGGGCGAGGTCCAGGGCCGCCGCGCCGGCGTCTCCGGCGAGATCCCCGCCGACCTGCTCGCCCTCTACGAGAAGCTCAGGGACCAGTACGGCGTGGGCGCCGCGATGCTGCACGGCGGCCGGTGCCAGGGTTGCAAGGTGGCTCTGTCCATCGCCGAGATGAACCGCATCAAGGCCGCCCCTCACGACGAGGTGCTCCGGTGCGACGAGTGCCGCCGCATCCTCGTACGCACGGCGGAGTCGGGCATTTGACGTCTTATGTCATCGAGGCGGACGGCGGCTCGCGGGGCAACCCGGGGCCGGCGGGTTACGGCGCGGTCGTCAAGGACGCCTCCGACGGGCAGGTGCTGGCGGAGACGGCCGAGGCGATCGGCGTCACGACCAACAACGTCGCCGAATACCGCGGCCTGATCGCCGGTCTCACGGCCGTGCTCCGGCTGGGCGGTGACGGGGCGTCGGTGGCGGTGCGGATGGACTCCAAGCTGGTCGTCGAGCAGATGGCGGGCCGCTGGAAGATCAAGAACGAGGGGCTGCGGCCGCTCGCGCTGGAGGCCGGCGCGCTGGCCAGGCGGCTGCGGGTGACGGAGTGGACCTGGATCCCGCGCGAGCGCAACAAGCACGCCGACCGCCTGGCCAACGAGGCGATGGACGCCGCCGCCAAGGGCCTGACCTGGAAGGCCGGAGGCACCAGCGCCCCGCCCCCGGCCGCGGAAGGCACCGCACGGCCATCGGCCCCGCCCCCGAGCCCAGAAAGCACCAGAGAGCCATCGGCCCAGACCGCGGAGAGCACTCGACGGCCATCGTCGGGGCCGTCCTCCAAGGCGACCGCCCGGCGGGCGGCTCCGTCGGCTCGGCAGACCGACCTCCTGGACGCGGGCGACTTTTCCGACCTGTCCGCCCCCACCGCCTCCCTGGTCACCGCCCAGCAGCGAGCCAAGGGCACCCGCACAGGCCCGGGCACCGGCACCGGCTGGGCCCCGCCCACCCGCGTCGCCACGTCGTTGCTCCTGCTCAGGCATGGCGAGACCGAGCTGTCCCTGGAGCGCAGGTTCTCCGGGCGCGGCGACGCCGAGCTCACCGCCAACGGCCTGGCCCAGGCGTCGGCGGCGGCGGAGAGGCTGTCGCGGGAGCCGTACCGACTGGACGTGATCGTCACCTCGCCGCTCAAGCGCGCCCGGCAGACGGCCGAGGCGGTCGCCCAGCTGACCGGCCTCGACGTGGAGGTGGACGAAGACCTCAGGGAGACCGATTTCGGCGCCTGGGAGGGCCACACGTTCACCGAAGTGCAGCGCCGCTGGCCCGCCGAACTCACCGCCTGGCTCGCCGACCCGGAAGCCGCCCCGCCGGGCGGCGAGAGCTTCGCCACCACCGCCCACCGCGTCCAGGCGGCGGGCGCCCGGCTGGTCGAGCGCCACGAGGGCAAGACCGTGCTCGCCGTCTCGCACGTGACGCCGATCAAGATGCTGCTGCGGTTCGCCCTGATGGCGCCGCTGGAGTCCCTCTACCGGATGCACCTCGACCTGGCGTGCCTGTCGCTGATCGAGTATTACGCGGACGGGCCGGCCGTGGTGAAGTCGTTCAACGACATCTCGCACCTGACCGGGCACCGCCGCTGACCAGCGGGCCGTGCCGGGCACCGCCAGAACACCCGGCACGGCCGCCGACGCCATCGTCCCTCACGCGATGGCGTCGTGTAGGGAATAGCGTGAGACTTGGTACAGTTCTGCAGACGAGTCGGCCGGGCGACCGCGTCGGGCCCACGGGCCCGCCGAGGAAGGTCCGGGCTCCACAGGGCAGGGTGGTCGGTAACACCGACCCGGGGTGACCCGCGGGACAGTGCCACAGAAAGCAGACCGCCTCCCGGCCTACGGGAGGTAAGGGTGAAAGGGTGGTGTAAGAGACCACCAGCGCCCACGGTGACGTGGGCGGCTAGGTAAACCCCACCCGGAGCAAGGTCAAGAAGGGACGCTCCCTGGAGTGTCCCGCGCGCGACGTTCGAGGGCTGCCCGCCCGAGCCGCGCGGGTAGACCGCTTGAGGCCGCCGGCAACGACGGCCCTAGATGGATGGTCGCCCCTTCACACGAAGGACAGAACCCGGCCTACAGGCCGACTCGTCACCTCATCTTGAATGCGCATCGGACGTAAGTCTGAGCGGTGAAGATCACCGGGGCCGGCGGCCCTTCCTTTTGCGGTTGCCCAGCGCGGCCCGGCCGCCGGAGCCGTTCCGTATGGGTTTCTGGGCCTGTCGCTGGGCCGGTTTCTCCGCGGAGGGGGCTGAGGTTCGGCCTCGCGAGCTGTTCACTGTCCGGCCGCGGACGATGCCGATGAAATCTTCCACCAGGTCGGTGGTCGCGTCCGTGGGCCAGGCCAGCGCGACCTGGGACTGCGGCGCGTCCGGCACCGGCCGATAAGTGAGATCCCTGCGGTGGTGGAGACGTGCCAGGGACTGCGGGACCAGGAGAAGCCCGGTGCCGGCCGCCACCAGCTCGACCGCCTGTGCCGTGGTGTCCGGGCGGGTGAACGCGGGCAACCCGGGCCGGACCGCCCACTCGATGACGTCGTCCAGAGGATGGAGCACCTCGTCGTCGGTCAGGTCGGCGACGGCCACCTCCTCGACGGCGGCCACCGCGTGGTCCTTGGGCACCACGACCACCGTGGTCTCCACGTAAAGAGGAATCACGCTGAGCCCGTCGCGGTCGACCGGCAACCTGACGAACGCGGCGTCGGCGCCGCCACTCCGCAGGAGCCCCACCGCCTCGGCGACGTCGGCCGTCACCAGGGTGAGTGGTACGTCGGGCATCCTCTCGGTCCAGACGTTGACCCATTTCGCGGGTGTCACCCCGGGCACGTAAGCCAGCCGGAACATCCTGCCGGTCTCTTCCTCAGTCACTTCCTCAGCGTACCGATGTCAGGAAACCCGCTCCGACTGACTACTCTTGGCGCCATGAACTCGCCCAAACCGAAGACCATCCAGACGATGAAGCCCGAGACCGCGGCCAAGAAGCTGGGTGTCCTCCTCTCGGCCACGCCCGCCGAGTTCCAGGCGGGTGTCGTCTCCAGGGACGAGCTCAACGAGTTGCAGTCCACTCCGCCCGCCTGGCTCGCTGACCTGCGCCGCAATGGTCCGCACCCCAAGCAGGTGGTCGCCGCGAAGCTTGGGGTCTCCATCTCCGGCCTGATCAGAGGCGGGATCACCGAGCCGCTCACCACCGCTGAGATCGATGCGTTGAAGGCGGAGAATCCGGAGTGGCTGGAGCGCGAGCGGTCCATCCAGGCTGAGACCCGCAACGAAGCACTCCGCCTCAAACAACGTTAGACAGCGGGGATCTCCTTCGAGACCGCCGCGGCTCCCTTATCTGATCACGTCGTTGCGCTTCAGGTAGCGCAGGATCTTCCATCCCGCGAAGACCAGCATGGCGCCGATCACCAGCAGGGCGGCCGAGTCGACCAGCACGTTGCGCTCGGCCGCCACGGGTGCGGCCGCAGGTAGTTCCGTCTGAGCCTCGATGATGGGCTGCTGCGACGCGGCGGTCGGCGCTGGGGTGGGGGCCACGATCGGAGGCTGCGCCTCGGCCACGACGGGGGCCTGGGCGTCCGTCTGCTCGGGGTTGCTCGTGGGCGGCTGTGCGGGTGCCTGCGCGACCTGCTGCGGCACCTGCTGAGTGACCGTGACGGTGGCTGGAGCGGACGCGGACTTGGGTGTCGTTGTCAGCGTGGGGCTGGCCGTGACCGTGACCGTGGGGGTGGTCGTCCGCTTGGGGGTCTGGGTCGGCGTGGCCGTGATCGTACGGGTGGCCGTGGTGGTGGTCGTGGCGGTGGCCGTCGCGGTCTTCGTGGTGGTGACGACGACCTTGCGCGTAGCCGTGACGGTCACGGGCGGCTGCGTGACCGTGGCCGTGACTGTGGTCTGGGGCTCGCTCGTGGTTGAAGCAGGGGGCGAGGTCAAGACTGTCCATTCGTTGATCTGGCAGCACGGCGACCATACCAGTCAGACGGGGACGATGACTCCAGAATCGCCCGCCATGTCATGGCTTGTTCTTCCTACCTCCTCTGACCAGGGGTCGGGATCACGTGTCAGCAGGGTCGGGCGGTGGTGAAGTGGCGAGCGCGAGTACGGCGCTGAGGGCGGCCCCACCGTCGAGCAGGGCCCGGGAGCGAGCCGTGATGCCGGCGTCCCTGGCGGCCAGCGCGGAGGCGACCTCCGCCAGCCGGCGGGCACGCCGCAGCTCCGGCATGAGGGCCCGCAGGGGTGCGATGCGGTAACCGGCCTTGCGGAGCTGGTGGACGATCCGTGCGTCCCGCACCTGGGACGGGGTGTAGCGTCGCATTCCGCGTGCGGGGTCGCGGTCGGGGACGACCAACTCTTCCGCGTCCCAGTGCCGCAACGTCGAGGTACGTACGCCGAGCGCGGCGGCGAGCTCCGAGACGCTCATCGAGTCCGACGCCCGGACGTCCTCGATCGGCTCGCTGGAGATCGCCTGGGCCGCCTCCTCGGCCTGCCGCAGGTCCCTGCGCTCCGCGTCGAGCCGGGCGTGCGCCGCGTCGAGCAGGGCGAGCACCTCCGAGACGGGGAACCGGTGGACGGCCCCGACGATCCGCTTGGCCTCGATGGGACCCGTGCCGGCGGCGAGTGCCCGGTAGGCCAGCGCGGACAGCAGATGTATCTCTCCGTAGATCCGGTAGCCCGTGGCGGTGCGTGCCGCCGGTGGCAACACGCCGTCACGCTCAAGGTTGCGCACCTGCTGTACGGAGTATCCGGCCCGCCGCGCGACATCGGCGGTACGCATGTCCCGCGATTTGCGACCTGACACCTCGATGTCCCACAGTCCTAGCCCCAAAGTCTCCACAAGCACCTTAATGCGACGCTTGAGCACATGACCATTGACGAGATCATCAGCTTCGTGGAAGGGCTCGGCGGCGTCCTGACCCTGAAGCCGGGACCCGGCGACGGCTCGCCGGAGCTCAGCTGGGGCGACACGTTCTTCTACTATTCGCCCGACGGCGTCGTCCCGACGACGATCCAGCCCTTCGCGACCATCGTGACGAAGGACTACCCCGAGGACAAGTCGTCCCGCCTGGACCGGCCGGACGTCTTCCGCGTGAACGTCGCCGCCGGGAAGGAGGAATTCATCCGCTGGACCGGCCACGCGCCCCGCGAACCGGCCGCTACTGAGGCCGACCCCAGCGCCGCCGACACCGTGATCGCGCACCCTGTCTACGGCGCCCAAGGCTGGCTGGCGGTGGTGAACCCGGGTCCGCGGACCGCGGCGGCGATCCATGAGCTGCTGCGTACGGCACACCAGCTCGCACGCTCCCGCTATGAGCGGCGCGCGGACGCGGGCCAGGGACGGCCCACCGCCTGACGGACGGGGACGAGCCCCGGCGGCCGGGCGGGCGGGGACGAGCCCCGGCGGCCGGGCGGGCGTTCGTCAGGCGCCGTAGGACCTGGCCTCGCGGCCGTGCACGATCAGCGCGTACAGCACCAGGACGTCCACCGCGATGGCCGCCAGCGACCACCACGGGTTCACCGTGATCCAAACGAGCTGCGTCATCGCGTTGATCGTGACGAGTATCGCGGCCAGGATCCTGGCCCAGGTCTGGCCGGCCATCAGGGCGAGGCCGGCCAGGAAGAGCACGATCCCGAAAATCAGGTGGGTCCAGCCCCAGCCGGACACGTCGAGGAGCAGCAGCCGGGACGGCATCCGGACGTACAGGTCGCTGTTGAGCACCGCGTACAGGCCGCTGACGATGTTGAAGACGCCGCTGATGATCATCAGGATGGCTGCGAACCACACCCAGCCCACCCAGCCGGTCACATGCCGTGTTTCGTAGGCCATTTATCGGACCTCCCCCGAAGTCAACGTAAATGGTCATGTGCCCGGTCGTGTCTCTCGGTAATCACCCGCTGACGTAGGGAAGGACGCCGGTGGTGAGGGGCGGAGGTGTCGTCCCGCTGTCTCGCTGTCATCGGCGGCCCCGTTCGGGCACAGCTCGACAGCGGGCACCTCCGCCCCTCCGGCCCCTGGGAGTCAGGACCGACGTCGCGAGGAACGCCATGGGCACCTGGTGAACCTCGCCGGCACCAGGGACACTAACCCGGCGCCCCGGCCCCGGTCTGCGCAGTATTACTCAGATCCCGATTCACTCATTCCTCGGCCGCGGCCAGCGGGCGAGCGGTCGGGCGAATCGCGGGCGCGGGCCGTAGCGGCGGCACCATGTGCACCCGGGCCGAGCCGATGTCGAAGAACAACCCCACCAGCTCCAGCTTGCCCGCCCTGACCTGCTCGTCGACCTTCCGGTATGTACGCAGGTTCTCCAGCTGCTGCTGCACGTTGACCCGGCACAGCACGTCCAGAGCGCCCGTGTGCAGCCGATCACCCTCGGTCTCGATGAACGTGGCCAGGCTGTGGTTTCCGTGCCGCAGCCACCTTCTCAGCCCCGGCAGGCTGCCCGCCTGCACCCCGCCGCTCAGCACCCCGGCCATCGCCCCGCACCCGGAGTGACCGCACACCGTGATCGTGTGCACGCCCAGCACCTGCGTCGCGTATTCGATCGCCGCCACCACCGAGTCGTCGTTCGGCTCGGCCCCCCGGCGCGGCACCAGGTTGCCGATGTTGCGCACCGTGAACAGGTCCCCGGGCCCGCTCGCCGTGATCAGGCTGGGCATGATCCTGGAGTCCGCGCACGTGATGAACAGGTGCGTCGGCTGCTGCTTACGCGCCAGCTCGGTGAAGATGGGCCGCACCAGCGGCGCCGTACGCCGGTGGTATTCCCGCGCCCCCACCGTGAGCTGGCACTCCGCCCGCGCGGTCGCGCCGTCCTGAGTGGTGGTCGGCGAGGACGGGCGGCGCCCACGGTGAGCCCACGGCAGCCACCAGCGGTCCGGCGCCTTCGGCGGCGACTTGACGGGGAACAGGCGAGCCCCGCTGGCCGCCAGCGCGTACCACTCGTCGTGCAGCTCGTCGATGTCGACCGTGCCGCCGATGCGCTCGTGGTCCAGCCGCCAGGAGTGGATGGCCTCGAAGGCGGCGTTGTCCATGAAGTCGATGTTCAGGTCGAGGTCCACGGGCGTGCCCGCGGGGATCGCCCGCAGCTCGTGCGTCAGCTTGGGCACCCCCAGGAACGTCAGCGAGCCCGAGATCGTCACGTGCAGCCGGCCCTCGCGGTCCTCCTGCTTCAGCACCGTGACCCAGGTCAGGCGGCGCAGCGCCAGCAGCGCGGCCAGAGCCAGCCCGGCCAGCACCCCCTCGGCGAGCCCGAGCAGGATCACCGCGACCATCGTCACCACGTAGACGGGCACCTCGCCGTGGCCGTGGACCTTCCTGACGTGGCCCAGGTTCACCATCTGCACGCCGATGAACACCAGCAGCGCCGCCAGCGCCTCCAGCGGGATCAGTTTGATCAGCCAGCCGAACCCGAGCGCGAACGCCAGCACCCACACCCCGTGCAGGATCGTTGAGCACCGCGTGCGGGCGCCCGCCTGTACGTTGGCGGTGCTCCGCACGATCACCCCGGCCACCGGCAGGCCGCCGAGCGCGCCGGTGACCATGTTGGCCACGCCCTGGCCGGTCAGCTCCTGGTCGAGGTCGGCACGACGGCCGCCGTGCATCCCGTCGACCGCCACCGAGCACAGCAGCGACTCGGCCCCGGCCAGCAGCGCCACCAGCATCACCCCGGCCACGATCAGGTGCCAGTCGCCGCTGGGCAGCACGGGGAACGCCCACTCGGTGACGCTGTCCGACAGATCGACGCGCGTGACCTCCCAGTCGAACACCCCCGCCGTCACCGCCGCCGCGAGCAGCGCGACCAGCGGCGCGGGAATCGCCTTGACCCGCTTGGGCAGCCGCGTCCACAGCGCCAGCACCGTGATCGTGAGCAGGCCGATCGCGACCTTGTGCCCGTGCAGGTCGGCGATCTGGCCGGGGAGCTCGATGATGTTCGCCACGGCCGAGCGCTGCGGGCTGCCGCCCAGCACGATGTGCAGCTGGGAGAGCGCGATGATCACGCCGACGCTCGCCAGCATGCCGTGGATGACGGCCGGCGACACCGCCAGCGCCGCCCTGGCCGCCTTGAACACCCCCAGCAGGAGCTGGACGGCCCCGGCCATCAGGGTGATCATGCAGGTGGCCCGCCACCCGTAGGTGTGCACGAGATCCACGACCACGAGGGACAGGCCCGCGGCGGGACCGCTGACCTGGACGGCCGAGCCGCCCAGCGCGCCCGCCACGATCCCGCCCACGACGGCGGCGATCAGCCCGGCTGCCAGGGGTGCCCCGGAGGCCATCGCGATGCCCAGGGAGAGGGGCACCGCGACGAGGAAAACCACGAGCGAGGCTGGCACGTCGTGCCGGAGGGTGCTCAGCCAGCTACTCTGCGTGTCGCGGAACATGGAGCAAACCCTATTGCTCCGTCGACCCTGCTTTGAATGCGCGTCACGCTGGTTTTACGGATTAATGGGTGCCTGGGATCAGCGGTAGTAGTCGTGCGGATAGTCCTGCTCGGGCGCCGGCCGGTGACCGCCGTTGCCGTTCTGCTGCGGCTGGTTTCCGTACGTCGGCCAGCCGGCGGCGCTCGAAGGCGGCTCCGGCCAGGCGGCCGCGGACCCGTTGCCGGTGGCGGGGTTGGTGTAGTCGCCGGTCTCGTAGGCGAACGACGACGGCGGCACGGGGGCCGACAGCACGTCGTCGTAGGACGAGACCGCCCTGCTCGGCGTGGTGGGGGTGCCCGTGGCGGGCGAAGGGCCGGTCAGCGGGTCGGAGTCGTCGGCCACGGCCCAGCCGGAGCGCACCTCGTACGAGGCCGGGAAGGAGCCGGAGGGCGACTGGTCGAAGGCCGGCCAGGAGTTCGCGGAGCCATAGGAGGGGGCGGCGGGGGTGGGGTCGTCGAGGATGTCGGGCGTGGCCGGCCAGGAGCCGGACGAGGTGGCCGCGGGCTGGCCGGCCCACGTGGTGTCGAGCGGGTCCGCCACCCCGCTGTAGGCGGGGAACGGGTCGCTCGTCGGCGCCCCGTGGATGGGCGCGGGCGCGGCCGGGAACGAGCCGCTGGACGTGGGGCTCACGGCCGGGAACGAGCCGCTGCCGGTCGCCGCGGGCGTGGCCGGGAACGAGCCACTGGCGGGGTAAGACCCGCCGACGGCGGCCGCCGGGTAGGGGGAGTTGGTCGAGACCGGGTCGGGGCGCTTGGCGGGAGCCTGGTCGGCCGGGCGGGTGGGGGCGGGCACCGGCTGGGCGCCCGCGCCGAGGATGCTCATCACGTCGCCGGTCGGCGCCGCGAACGTCACGGTGCGCTGGTCCGCCAGCTCGCTCTGGCCAGGGGTGGCCCGCTTGACCGGCTCGACCAGGTCGGCGAGGTTGGCGGCCGCGGGGCGCGGCGGCAGGGGTCCCTGGACGGTGGTGGCGTCGGGGTCGACCGACGCGGTCGCGGGCTTCGGCTTGGAGCGTTCGCTCCGGCGCTTGGGCCGTTCGGGCCGCCCTCCGGCGGGCCGCTGCGCCGCGGGGCGCTGCTGCTCCGGACGCTGCTGCTCGGGCCGCTGTTCGGCGGGGCGTTGATCGGCCGGACGCTGTTCGGCCGGACGCTGTTCGGGACGCTGCTGCTCCGGACGCTGCGCCGCGGGGCGCTGCTCCGTGCGCTGTTGCTCGGTGCGCCGTTGTTCGGGGCGCTGCTGCTCGGCCGGGCGCTCGCGCTCGACCGGGCGGGAGGCGCCCTTCCTGGCCGCCACGGTGCCGCCGGCGCCGAAGCCACCCTCCTCCGCGTCGCTGCGGATGCTGGCCCAGAACTCCTCGTCATCGCTGTCCGAGGTGGGGTTGCCCCATTCGTCGACGCCACGCCTGCCGCGCTGACCGGTGCGTACCGGTTTCGGCTTCGGCTCGTCGATGGGGCTGAAGTCAGGACTGAAATTGGCCATGCGCGGCTCGTGCGCCGCGAACTCGTCCGTGGAACGAGCCATGGTCTGCTCTTCCTTCTCGGCCATCTCCTTCAGCCGTTCCGGAGGGAGCGAGCTCTCCCGGCGGTTCATGGAACGCATGCCCAGTGCCACGACGACGAGCACGAGGAGCACAACAGCGACCAGGCTCACTACGACCGCGATCATTGCACCACCCTCAAAGTCATGGCCTCCCTTCGGCGCCGGTGAGATCGCGCGGCCATCGACGCGACCTGCCCCCTTTGATCACCAGTGCCTAACAATTGGATCTGATTGTGTCGGACCACTATGAGAGTTGTCACACCCTACGTGAAGAATTGGTACACGGGTACTGCATGTCGTGTTCGTTCCCTCACTGAATGTCCACGGCTGTGAGGCGGCCACGGGCAATGGTCTGGTCCGCGATCTGCTTCAAGGTCTCGGAGAGGGAGGCGCTCTCCGGGTTGACCTTGCCGTCCAACGTGTAGACGGTGAAGCGGTAGCTGCCTTCGGAGTTGCAGGGGGGCTCGTAGCCCGCCTTGCCACTGGTCACCTTCGCCTGGCCGGACCCTGCGGGCGGGTCGGCGGAGGCGTCGGGGCCCAGCTCGGTCGTGGTCGCCGGGATGTTGTAGATCACCCAGTGCACGGCCGAATCGGAGGTGGTATGGGAATCGACCACGATGGCGATCGACTTCGCCTCGGACAGCGGTTGGCTCGACCAGCGCAGAGGGGGACTGCCCTGGCTGCCCCGGCAGGAGTATTCGCGCGGCAGCGGTTTGCCCTCGCGCAGTTCCGGGCTCGAGACGTTGATCTCCGCGATGTCCTTGGCCTGTGACTTGCCGATGAGGCCGGCACAACCCGCCACAGCGAACACGGCAGCCACCGCCGTCACACTGACAGCGATGCGCCGCATGCGCGATGCCGCGTTACACAGCCCCATGCCGGTTGATGCTACGCGGCCTTCGGCGGTGCGCAGACCGTTTCTCGATGGTCGGTGCTCGGCAAAGGATCCGAAACGGCCCAGAATCGCGGCTTCCGGGTAGTGAGGTTGGACACAACCATGACCTCTGTCATCCCGTGCCGAGTCGAAACGTGCCCTACCGAGGGACCCTTTCTGGCCTGCTGGTTCACCGTGGCGGGACGGGGCACGCGATGTGGTGCCGTGGGCCGACAAAACGGACATCGTTTTCGGTCGCCGCTCCAGGGCAAAAACCAGGCGCGTCGGATCTTGCCGGTGGACGCGAACGGCGGCTGCCACGTCGCGTGAGTGGCTCGCGCTGTGGTGCGGTCCCGCGCTGGCCGGGCCTGGCTGGCACGAACGTGGCGCCGCCGATGTGGCCAAGCTCGACAGCCTGCGGCCGGCCGCCATCGAGCATGCACCGGCGCCGATCGGCGCGTCGGCAGACACGCCGGGAGACCCGGCGTGTCTTTACCGCCTCCGACAGCGGATCATGATCGGGGATTCGCACCCTAAGCTGGCTTTGTGACGTCAAAAGGCCCGCTGCGCGATCCGGCGAATCGCGTCTCGCCCAAGGCCGTCCGCCTGTGGTTGCTGGAGGCGCTGATCGCGTTCGTGCTGTTCCTCGGCGGTTCGCTGCTGGTGGCCGGCTGGCTCGGCGGGAGCGGCTGGTCGTGGGTGCCCGGGTGGTTCGCCGACAACTCGTGGCTGCTGCCCGTCGCCGTGGCGGTGGTGACCCTGCCGTTCCTGGTGGCCGAGCCCTTCGTACGGTATGCCGTGCATCGCTGGGAGCTCTCAGGAGACGTCGTCTACGCCCGGTCGGGCTACCTGACCAGGGAGTGGGTTTTCGTGCCTGTGAGCCGCATCCAGACGGTCGACAAGGGGCAAGGGTGGACGGAACGGCTGCTCGGGCTGGCGACGCTCGAGATCCGTACCGCGTCCCATGCGGGCTCCTCGACGATCAAGGGTCTGGACCAGCAGGTCGCCGCGCGCCTCGCCGAGCAGCTCGCGCACCGGGCCGAGGAGCTCAGGGACGACGCCACATGACCGGACCCCACCCGCCGTCCCAGGAGGACGGGGGCGTCCCCGTGCCGCCGCCCGACGACGGGCGGCCGGCGAACGCGTTCGGGCAACCCCTGCCCGGCGCTCCCCTCCCTGGCCGGGCGCCGCTGCGGTTGAGCCCGAAGGTGCTGCTCATCCATCCGGTACGCATGCTGCCCTCGCTCCTGCTGCCCCTCGTCGGCGTGCTGTTCGTGGGCGGGTTCTCGGGCAGGTCGTACGGCTGGGCGGCGCTCGGCGTGGTGGCCACCGTCGCTTACGCGGCCATCAGGTGGGCCACCTTCACCTACGAGATCATCGGCGACCGCCTGGAGACCAAGCGGTCGTTGATCAGCCGCTCGGTCCGTACCATCCCGCTGGAGCGGATCCGCGGCGTGGACGTGTCCATGCCGCCCATGCACCGCCTGTTGCGCCTGGCCGTACTCAAGATCGACACGGGCGCGAGCGGCGGCGACGAGGAGGCCGAGCTCGACGGGGTCACGCTGGAGGAGGCCGAACGCCTCAAGGCGGTGCTCCTGCACCGCACGGCCAGGGCCGAGGCGCACGTGCCCGACCTCGCGGCGGCGGCCGGGCCGGAGGAGCGGACGATCGTCAGCGTGCCGCGCAAGTGGCTGCTGTACGGGCCGCTGTCGGGCGCCTACCTGCTCACCCCGTTCGCGCTCGCGGGTGGTGCGGTGGGGCTGGTGTTCCAGTGGGGGGACGATCTGGGGTTCGGCCAGGACACCGCCCTGAGCGTGGGGGAGTGGCTCTGGACCCACCCCTACCTGCTGCTGGCCGCGGCGCTGCTGCTGGTGGTGGCGATGCCGTTCGTGGGCGGGCTGATGTACGCGGTCTTCAACTGGGACTTCCGGCTCAAGCACCGCGACGGCTACCTGGTGGCGGAACGCGGGCTGATCAACCGGCGCAGCGTGTCCCTGGAGTCGGGACGCGTACGCGGCTACGAGATCGTGGACGGCCTGGCCGAGCGGTGGGCCGGGGTCGTGCGCGCCTGGGCCATCGTGACGGGGTTGGGCGACTCGCAGACGCGCGGCCAACTCCTGCCCGACGTGCCGCGCGCGGTGGCCGTCGAGGTGACCGCCGACGCCATCGGCCCCTACCGGTCCGCACTGCGCGCGCACCCGCCCGTGGCCCGCAACCGCCGCCTGTTCCGCGCCGTGTTCCCGTGGCTGGTCCTGGCGGTGGCGGCCGCCGTCCTGGCCTGGGTGACCGGTCACGTGGTGTGGTGGTTCCTCCTGGTGCCGGCGCTGCTCCTGGCGGTCCTGGGGGTTCCGCTGGGACTCGACAGGTACGCGTCGCTGGGGCACGGCTACGACGGGGTACGGCTCGCGGTGCGGTCGGGGTCGCTGCGGCGCTCCCAGGCCGTGGTGGAACGCCGGGCCGTGGTGGGATGGCGGCTGCGGCAGACGTGGTTCCAGCGGCGGGCCGGGGTGGTCACCCTGATCGCCGGGGTGGGCGCGGGCAAGGGCGGCTACTCGGCGATCGACGTCTCGGAGACCCAGGGGGCGACCTTCCCCGCCGAGGTGACACCGGACTGGCTCCGCCCCTTCATCCAGCCGGAAACCCCGCCACCCACCGGCTGACGGCCGCCCCGCTGCCGACTCCGAACGTCACCGCCCACTGGACACCCCGACGCCTGCCAGGTGTAAGGCGTCACAACGCTTGCGAGCCGCACCGCCTGTCGGATGTAAGGCACTGCGACGCTCGGGGGTCTCACCGTCCGTCGCGTGTAAGGCGTGGCAATGCTTACGGGCCTCGCAGCCTGTCGGGCGTAAGGCGCGGCAATGCTTGCGGACCTCGCCGCCTTCCGGTGTAAGGCAGTGCAACTGTAAGGCGCCGCAACGCTTGCGGACGTCGCCGCCTGTCGAGTGCCAACCGTGTTGACCCTTTGCGGACGTGGCCGCCGGTTGAGTAGCGGGCGCTCCAGTGCGCTCAATGCCGCCGGGCGGTGCACACCCCGAGGGTTCCGAATGCCGTCGCCAAGAGGGCACGCCGGCGCATGGAAGATGTGCGCCGAGGCCTATGTGACGCCGAACCCGGACGCGGGCACGCACCGGCCCGGGTCGGAATGGTCAGTCCTGGCGGCGGGCCCCGAACATGATCTCGTCCCACGTCGGGACCGAAGCCCGGCGGCCTCGTGACTTGCGCGCCGGACGGGCGGCAGGGGCGGGCGGCGGGGACGGGACAGGCACGGCCTGTTCCTCCTTGGCGTCGTCCTTCCCTGCCCGCGCCGCCGGCACCGCCGGTCCGGGCTTGGGCTTGGGCGCCGGTGGCTTGGCCTGCTGAGCGGGCTTCTCCGGCGCGGGCTCAGTCTGGGGCTCGGGCTGGGGCTCCGGTTCGGGCTCCGGCTCGGGTCGGCGAGCCTCGCTTGCCTGCTTCGGCTTGTCGTCCGATGCGGCCTGCGCCTCGTCGGCCTTCTTGCGGTCGTTGATCGGCGCGGCCTCCCCGTCACCTGCGGCCTCCGCAACCTGCGGCGTCGCCTTGGCGGCGTCATCGCGAGGAGCCTCGGCGACAACCTCGGGAACCTCGGCGGTGCTGTCCCGGCTCGGGACGGACATCTCGGTGCCGGTGTTCGCGTCGGCCGTCTCGGCGGCGGTGTTCGCGTCAGCCGTCGTGGCGGCGGCGGTTACGTCGGCCGTCGCGGTGGTGGCGTCGGCTGCTTCCGTGGTGTCGGCCGTCTCGGCGGTGGTGGTGACGTCGCCTGGCTTGATGACGTCGGGCGTCTTGATGACGTCGGGCGTCTCGGTGGTGTCGGGCGACTCGGTCGTGGTGACGGGAGTCTCAGCCACGACGGCCGAGGGCGGCGAAGAGGTGGTGACATCGGCGACCGGGGCGCTGGAGGCACCGTCGGTCCCTCCAGCGGCCACGTCGTCGGTCGCTTCGGTGGCCACGTCGGGGGCCGTAGCGGTGGCCACGTCAGCGGTCGTAGCGGCAGCTACGTCAGCAGCCGTAGTGACGGCCTCATCGGCGTTCGCTTCGGCGGCCGTGTCGGGCGCCGTGGTCGGTGCCGTGGCGGCGGTATCGGGGGCCGCAGCGGTGGCGACGTGAGTGGTCTCCACCGCAGCCACCGTCTCGGCGGGCGCGTCGCTGGAGGCAACGCTCTTCGCCGCGCCGGGTGTCTCGGTCTGCGCGGCCGGCGTCTGGGCGTGCGTGTCAGGTGTCTCGGCTGCCGGCGTCTGGCTCTGCGCCGCTTCCACCTCGGCTTGCGCGGCGTGCAGCTGTGCTTGCGCGGCGTGCGTTTCCGCTTGCGCGGCATGCATCAGCGCTTGCGCGGCATGTGTTTCCGCTTGCGCGGCGTGCGTCTGCGGCTGTGCGGCGGATGTCTCGGCGTGCGTCTGCGGTTGTGCGGCCGGTGTCTCGGCCTGCGTCCGGGCCTGCGTCTCGGCCTGTGCGGCCGGTGCCTCATGCTGTGTCTGGGCCTGCGCGGCCGGCGTTTCGACTTTATCGGCCTGCGTCTGGACGTCTGCGGCCGGTGTCTCGGCCTGAGTAGCAGGTGTTTCGGCCCGTGCGGCAGGGGCGGTGGGCACATCCGCCGTCTCCGAACCGGCCTGTGCGGTTTCCACTACTGCGGATCGGCTGGGGGTGGCCGACGTCTCTGCCGCTTCGGCGGTGGCAGGAGAGGTGACGGCACTGGCCTCCGCGCCGGAGGACGGTGACGCCGCCGCACCCGGGTGGGCGACGTCGCCCGGCTGGGCAACCGCCTCCGGGGCACCACTCGGCCGCGTGACCGGCTCCGTGGACAGGCTCGGCTGGGCGGGCGCCTCCTCGAAGGTCGCCTGGGAGTCCCCGGCGACGGCCCGAGGCGCCTCGGTGGGTGGTTGCGGGGCAGCGGTGTTCTGCTGCGGCCCTGCGGCAGGCGACTGCGGAGCCACGGTCGGCGACTGGGCACCGGCAGTGGACGACTGCTGAGCCACACCCTGCGACCGGGCACCGGCGGTGGACGACTGCGGAGCCACGGTGGGCGAGTGGGCAGCCGTAGTGGGCGGCTGCGGACCCGCGCTGGGCGAGTGCGGTCCTGCGGTCGGCGATGGCGCGCTCGTGGCAGGTGGCTGCGGGCTCATGGCGGGCGGGCGCGGGGTCGGGGTGGGGGGTTGTGCGGGTGGGTGGGCGGCGGGGGCGTAGATCGAGTCGCCGTCGCGCTCACCCGTACGTCCCGAGCTGAAGTCCGGCAGCCACGTCGAAGACCCGCCGCGGCGCGACGAGGTGTCGCCCGGGCGGGCATAGCCGCTGTCGCGGACAGGAGGCTCCGGCCGGAACGGCTCGCGGGCCGGCGGCTCGTGACGGAACGATTCGCGGGCGGCCGGTTCCTGGCGGAAGGGCTCGCGGGCGGGTGGTTCGTGGCGGAGTGGCGGCTCTGACGCGGGGTCGCGCGGGCCGGCCGCGCGGTCGAAGGGCGTCTCCCAGGAAGGCGGTTCAGGAG
This sequence comes from Nonomuraea jiangxiensis, assembly GCF_900099965.1. Taxonomy (GTDB): domain Bacteria; phylum Actinomycetota; class Actinomycetes; order Streptosporangiales; family Streptosporangiaceae; genus Nonomuraea; species Nonomuraea jiangxiensis. The sequence goes on from NZ_FNDJ01000002.1 coordinate 48,461, forward strand.
CGCGCGTGTACGACGTCTCCGCGGCTCGCGACGGCGAGTGGTACCCCACCGCGGGCTCCTCCGGCTCGCGCCGGACCACCGACGGGAACGGCACGGCGTCCGACGGCAGCGGCGGCACCGGCTGCAGCTTGGCCACCCGCGGCGCGAACGGCGTCACCGTCGTGTCCTCCACGGCCGCCGGCTCCGGGTCGAAGTCGGCGGACGACAGGCGCAGGGCCTCGTCGTCGTGGGGCGTCACGTGGCGCTTGCGCGGGTCGAAGAGCCACTCGGCGTGGCGCGTGTGACCGTTCCAGACGTAGCCGAGCTTGACCCGCCACAGCCCGTCGTCCCGCTTGGCGGAGTCCCAGTCGATCTCGTCGGTGGGCACGCCCCGGCGGGTCAGCCGCTCGGCCACGAGGTCACCCAGGGTGGGCCCCGGCGCGGACTCCCCGGGCATGCGTACGGCGACCCGCTGCGCCTGCTGGGCGACGTATTCGCGCTCCTGCAGCACCGGCCCCTCGAACCAGCGGACACGCTCGACCGGGATCCCGGCGGTCGCGGCTATCTCCTCAGCCGTCTCTCCGGCGCGGATGCGGGCCTGGATCTCCTTGGGACGCAACGGACTCTCCACTTCGATCTCGTACTGGCCGAGACGGGAGAAATTGCCGCGGACGGCAGCACGGAGCCGGTCGTCCACGGGAAGCGTGAAGCGCGTACCTCGCCCGGCAGTAGCCAGCACGAGATAGGTGCCGTCCTCACTCACCGCGACGAGTCGGAGCTCCTGCATGCGAGTCCCTTCGTCAGCGTCGCCATTCTTCCCCCGGACCCTTGAGTCTCTCGCGTGTGCCGGTTGCCTGCCAGCACCGTACCCGGCATGTCCGAACATCGCCTTCCTGGGATAGCCCCGGGGCGATGTGACGCCGGTCACATTTGTCGGATCCATCCCTCTATTGCCCACCGTTGCGCATGAGGAGGTCGGAGGCTCCAGATGGATTCTCGTCGATCAGGCCGCGTGCCGCAGCGCATTTGAGCCACGATGCCACGACCAGGGGTTGGGCAGAAGGATGGCGCTCCAGGTGCCGGGCGGCGACTCCGGCCAGGTGAGGGGCATGAGCCGAGTACGCCGCGCCGCCCGGCACGACCCGGCAGCCGCTCGCGTCGGCCGCCGCGACCACGAACACGCCCGAGCGCACCAGAGCCCGTACGGCCGCGTCGAGCGCGGGGGATCCGGCACCGTCGATTCCCAGGCTGGCGACGGCCGGCCCGCGCGCGTGCCGGTGGATCCAGTCGAGCCCCGCCAGTACGTCGGCCAGCGTGCCCGAGCCGCCGCAACCGAGCACCCGTACGGAGGCGATCCCGGCCCTGGGCGCCGCCGCGTGGGCCAGCCGGGCGGCCCGGGTGCCGTGGCCTGCGCAGTCGCGCCCGGTGCCGCCGGTGGCGTCGAACGCGCGCCAGACCCGGTCGGCGAACGGGGCCCGGCCGGGGTCGGTGCCGCTGTCCACGACGTACACGGTGGTGCCCCGGCCGCCGCCCCTGCCGGGGAGCGGTCGGGCCGGCGCGGCGATGGGCATGGGGAGGATCTGGTGGTCGGGCTCGATGGCGCTCACCCGTGGGTCGGCGCGCAACTCGGCGAGCTCGTCGGCGGTGAGGAAGGTGGCGAACCCGGGCAGGGCGGCGGTGTAATAACGACGGACCCGCCAGCGCACCTCGCCGACCAGATCGCGGGCCGCCACCCGGTTGCGCGCCGTGACGACGTACGGGCGGGTGGGCTCTGACGGGGCGAGGCGCGAGGCGAGTCCTGAGGCGGGCGTCATGGCGAGCGGAACGGTGGTGGCGGCGGCCGTGGCGGAGGTAGCCAGGGCCGCGGCGAGATACACGGAGGGCAGGCCGAGTCGTCGGGGCACGAGTTACGAGGGTGCCCGTGTCACGGGTCACCAGCGCTGAGAGACACGCGCGGGCGGCAGGTCTTTACCGAACGCTAGCCGAGGACGGCGTCCAGGTAGTCGTTGGTGAACAGACGGCGGGGGTCGAGCCGGTCCCGCAGGGCGGTGAAGTCGGCGAAGCGGGGGTAGACCCGACCCAGGTACGCGGCGTCCCTGGTGTGCAGTTTGCCCCAGTGCGGCCGGCCCGCCAGCCGGGTCATGATGTCCTCCACGCCCTCGAAGTAGGCGGGGTTCGGCGTGGGGCGGTAAATGTGGCAGGCGATGTAGGCCGTGTGCCGGCCGTAGGCGGGGGACAGCCAGGCGTCTCCCGGCGGCGCGACCCGCACCTCCACCGGGAAGCCGATCTTCCAGTCCATGAGCTCGATCAGGTCCCTGACCTCGCGTAGGGCCTGGGCGAGGCGTTCGCGCGGGACGGCGTACTCCATCTCCAGGAAGCGCACGTCGCGCCGCGCCGTGAAGATCTTGTACGAGGCGTCCACCGACTCCGAGTCCATGAGCGCCGCCGCGCAGGCGGCGTTGATCCGCGGGATGAGCTCGGGTAATCGCGCGCCCAGGGCGCAGGCCGCGCCGAAGACCGCGTTCTCCAGGAAGACGGTCTCCAGCCAGTGCTTGACGACACCGGCCGGCCGGGCCGGTCCCGCGTCCCTGTTGCCGCTCTTGACCAGGCAGGCGTCGGTGTGCGGCAGCCAGAAGAAGTCCAGGTGCTCGTTGTCCGAGGTCAGCGCGTCGAGCGAGTCGAGCAGCTCGCCGAGCGGCAGCCGGCGCCGCCGGCCGCGCAGCAGGAACGCGGGCTCCACCCGGAACGTCACGGCGGTCACCACCCCGAGCGCCCCCAGCCCCACCCGGGCGGCGTCGAAGAGCTCCTCGCCCGGCCCGGTGGTCGTCACCGAGCCGTCGGCGAGCACCAGCTCCAGCTCGGTGACCTCGTCGGCGAGCCCGCCGCTGTCGCGTCCGGTGCCGTGCGTGCCGGTCTGGATCGCGCCCGCGACGGTCTGTTCGGTGATGTCGCCCATGTTCGCCAGGGCCAGGCCGCGCTCGGCGAGCAGCTCGTTCAGCACCCGCAGGCGCGTGCCCGCCAGCACGGTGACGCGGTCGCCTGCCCAGGACCTGATCCCGGTGAGCGCGGACGGGCTCAGCATGATGCCGTCGGTGAGGGCCACTCCGGTGAAGGAGTGGCCCGTGCCGACCATCCGGACCCGCCTGCCCGCGGCGGCGGCGTCCCGTACGGCGTGTACGACGTCCGCCACGCAGGCGGGTACGCGGACTTCGGCGGGGGTGCCCAGCTGGTTCCGCGCCCAGTTCACGAACGCCATGAGCACCCTCCGGAATATCGTTCGGTCAGACCCGAACAATACTCACTGATTGCTCCAGCCCTGCGGAACGGGGAACGCGTCGCCGGGCTTCAGTTCCTCGCCCTTGATCACGTCGGACACCGTGACCAGGTGGTAGCCCTTCTTCTGCAGCGACTGGACGATGGCGGGCATGGCCTCGACGGTCTGCTTCACCCAGTCGTGCATGAGGATGATGCTGTCCTGCTTGGCCACCGCCATCGTCTGCTTCTTGATCTTCTCGACGTCCTTGGAGGCCCAGTCCTCGGAACCGGCGGTCCACAGGATGATCGGCATGCCGAACTCGGTGGCCACGTCGGAGATCGGCAGGTTGGTCAGCCCGTACGGCGGCCGCATGAGCTTGGGCTCGACGCCCGCGGCCTTCTTCACCTCGTCCTGGGTCTTCTTGACCTCGGCCCGGATGTCCCAGATCTCCTTCTTGGTGAAGTCCGGGTGGGTGTAGCTGTGGTTACCGAGCTCGTGGCCCTCCGCGACCATGCGCTTGACGAAGGCGGGGCGGCTCTTGACGTACTGGCCCTCGAGGAAGAACGTCGCCTTGGCGTTGTACTTCTTGAGCGTGTCGAGCAGCGTTCCCGCGTACTGGCCGGGGCCGTCGTCGAAGGTCAGCGCGATGCACTTGACCTTCGAGCAGTCGACGGGCGCCTTCTTGGGCGCCGCCGCTAAGGCGGGGGCCGGGGCCAGCGTGACGCAAACAACTGCGATGGCTAGAAGTGAACTGACTTGTCGGGACATAAGAAAAGCTTCCATTGTGATGGATGTTGCGAGGGATACTCCCGACGGTAGCGGATCAGCTCCGCGACGGTGAAGGCGCTTCGGGAAGTCTCAGCAAACCCGAACCTCCGATCCCGACCACCACGGCCAGCGCCGCCGCCCCCAGCGGGAAGACGTACGCACCGGAGGCGCCGTACGCCTCGGTGAGCCGGCCGCCCGCCCACGCGCCCATCGCCACCCCGAAGCCGATCGCGGTCGAGATCCACGCCAGCCCCTCCGTGAGCAGGGACGGGGGCACCAGCCGCTCGGTCAGCGAGAAGCCCGTGATGAGCGTCGGCGATATGGCCAGCCCGGCCAGGAACAGCGCCGCGGCCATCACCCGCAGATCGCCGATGAACATGATCGGCAGCAGGCCCACCACGAACACGCACAGCGCCCGGACGAACCGGCCGCGCAGCGAGATCCGCCAGCGCCTGGACCCGAACCACAGGCCCGACACCATCGACCCGCCCGCGAACGCGGCCAGCAGGAACCCGGCGACCCCCTTGGCCCCGTGCTCCTCCGCGTACGCCACCGTGATCAGGTCGACCGACCCGAACACCGAGCCCAGGGCCAGGTAGACGCACGACAGCAGGGCGATGCCGGGGATGAGGATCGGCGAGCCGGAGGCGGACCTGACGGTCTGGACGGGCGGCTGCGTACGCCGCTGCGCCGCCAGCACCATGGATCCCAGGAACATGCAGACCAGCGCCACCACCAGCCCCGCGTACGGGTTGACGCCGGTGGCCAGCACCGTCACCAGCGCCGGTCCGGTGACGAAGATGACCTCGTCCGCCACCGACTCGAAGGCGAAGGCGGTGTGGAGCTTGTTCGAGCCGCCGTGGATGACCGACCAGCGGGCCCGCACCATGGAGCCGATGGACAGGGTGGCGGCCCCGATGACCAGGCCAGAGGCGTACAGGGTCCAGTCGGGCAGCCGCAGCTCGACGCAGACCATGAGGGTCAGCAGCGCGAGCGCGTTGACGACGGTGAAGGGCACGATGACGCGGCCCTGCCCGAACCGGTCCACGAGCCGCCCCGACAGGGGCGCCGCGACGGCGAAGGCCACGTTGGTGGTGGCGGAGACCGCGCCGGCGGTGGCGTAGTTCTCGGTGACGGCGGTGATCATCAGCACGATCCCGATGCCGAGCATCGACATCGGCATCCGCGCGACGAATCCCGCCAGCACGAAACCCTTGACGCCGGGCCCGTTGAACAACCCCCGGTAAGGCCCGACCACGCCATTTCCTCCTTACTCACGCGAGCTAACCATTACGCACCGACAATCGCGAGAGCAAGTGTTTTATGCGCCGGGTGAGTTAACGTGTCCCGAGTGTCCGGTCTTCCCTCGTTCCGCATGGTCATGCTCATGGTGCTCGCGGTGCTCCTGGTCGCCGCGGCGGCCGGTGGGATCTCCGTCTACCTGGGCGATGACCTGGTCAGAACCGCGCAGGAGCCGGCAGGCAGGCAGCTCGGCCCGCAGCAGGGACAGCGGCCCGACGCCGGGCTCGACCAGCTCGTGCCCACGACCGCGCCGGTCAAGGAGCCGGTCAAGGAGCCGGTTCAGGAGCCGGTGAAGGACTTCGGCGCGGGCGGCCCGGGGATCACGTCGACCCCGGCGCGGGTGCTGGCGATCGCCCCGGCGACCGTGCCGAAGCAGGCCAGGCTCGCGCTGGGCAAGCTCCCGAACGTGCAGAAGGTGACCGTGGTGGACGCGGGCGCGGTCAAGGTGTCGGGTACGACCCTGAACCTGCTGGCCGTCGACCCGGCCGGCTTCCGCTCCTGGACGCCGCAGCCGGTGGCCGACGAGCCGGGCGTCTGGAGCGCGCTGGCCAGGGGCGAGCTGGTGGCCGACGCGGGCGCGATACGCAAGTTCGGGATGATCCTGGGCGCCCTCTACCAGGTGGACGGCGGCCCCCGGCTGCGCGCCGCGGTCTCGGCCACCCTCGGGCTCACGGGCGTGGACGGGCTGGTGAGCGCGGACGTCGGCAGGTCGCTGGGGTTCGCCCCGGGGGTGGCGGTGCTGCTGCACGGCAAGCCCGGCGCGATCAGCGAGGCACGGGTACGCAAGGCGCTCGGCAAGAACGCCCAGATCCTCATGCTGGACGCCGAGCACCGCGCCGCCAAACGGCGGCAGCAGCCGCCGCAGCAGCAACAACCACAGCAGGTGTCCGTGGGCAGGCCGGGCAGCTACCTGGAGCTCTACAAGGCCTCCGCCACCCGCTGCCCCGGGCTGTCGTGGACCGTACTGGCCGCGATCGGGCAGGTGGAGAGCGGGCACGGGCGCAACAACGGCCCCTCCAGCGCGGGCGCGCTGGGGCCGATGCAGTTCATGCCCGCCACCTGGAAGCACTACGGCGTGGACGGCGACGGCGACGGCAAGTCCGACATCTGGAGCCCGTACGACGCGGTGCCCGGCGCGGCCAACTACCTGTGCGCCAACGGCGCGGGCCAGGGCGGCGAGAAGCTGCGCAAGGCGATCTGGTTCTACAACCACTCGTGGGACTACGTGAACAAGGTCATGGGCATCGCCGCGGCCTACGCCAGCACCTACGCCTCCTGAGGACGGCGGCGGGGCGGCGGGCAGCAGGTGAGCGCGCAGGGGACGGGCTCGGGCTCGTCCATCAGCTCGCGCACCATCCGGACGAAACGCGGGTGCGTGCCCGCCGTCGCCGCCCGCTCCAGCGGCAGCCCCAGCTCGGCGGCGACCTGCCGGGCCTCGGTGTCGAGGTCGTAGACCACCTCCATGTGGTCGGAGACGAACCCGATCGGCACCAGCACGACCGCACGGGCATCCGTCTTGCGCAGGTGGTCGCAGACGTCCGGCTCCAGCCACGGCACCTGCGGCGGGCCGCTGCGCGACTGCCACACCAGGTCCCACGGTCCCGTCCGGCCCAGCTCCCGGTTGACCAGCTCGGCGCTGCGGCGGAGCTGAGCCTCGTAGAGGCCGCCCGCCGGTCCGGCGGTCTCGGCCATCGAGACCGGGATGCTGTGGGCGGTGAACACCAGCCTGGCGTCGTCGCGGCCGAGCCGCTCCAGCGCGGCCCGCGTGTGGTCGGCCATGGCCGCCACGAACCCCGGATGGTCGCCGAAGTGCCGCATCTTGACCAGCTCGGGGCCGCCCTCGACGGAGATCCGGTCGATGTCCTCGTAGTACTGGCGGCAGCTGGAGTAGCCGGCGAACGCCGACGTCGCGAAGACCGCCGCCTTCCTGATCCCGTCGGCCTTCATCTGCCGCACGGTGTCCTCGCCGAACGGGTGCCAGTTGCGGTTGCCCCAGTAGACCGGCACGCCCGCGATCGGGCGCAGGGCCTCGACCAGCGCGCGGTTCTGCCCGTTGATCGGGCTGACCCCGCCGAAGGACTGGTAGTGCTCGGCCACCTCCAGCAGCCGCTCGCGCGGCACGCCACGGCCGCGTACGACGTTTTCCAGGAAGGGGAGCACGTCGTCAGGTCCTTCAGGACCGCCGAACGAAAGGACCAGCAAGGCGTCGTAGGTTCCCACGTGACAACCCTATGCCGGGATGCCCGTGATCCCGGTCCCGAGGTAAGTTCGGTCAGGTGAGCGCATTCAACGACATACGTGACTACGTGGCCATCCCCCGGGTTCTCTCTCTGCGGCTCTCGCCTGACGGCTCCAGGCTGATATCGGTCGTCCAGTCCCTCAATCCCGACGGCAAGTCGTACGGCACCGCGCTCTGGGCCGTGCCCGTCGCAGGCCCGCACGACGGCGAGCCGTACCGGCTCACCCGGTCCGCCAAGGGCGAGTCCGCCGCGGTCTTCACCGACGCCGGTGACGTGCTGTTCACCTCCGCCCGCCTCGACACCACCGTCAAGGACTCGACCGACGAGGTCCCCGCGCTCTGGCTGCTGCCCCGCGCGGGCGGCGAGGCCCGCCAGGTGGCCGCCCGCCCCGGCGGCATCTCCGGCGTCCGTACGGCCGGCGACGTCGTCGTGTTCGCCTCCGACGTGCTCGACGGCGAGGAGGCGGCCGAGGAGGAGAAGCGCAAGGCCCGCAAGGACGCCGGGATCAGCGCCGTTCTGCACGAGGGCTACCCGGTCCGCTACTGGGACCACGACCTCGGCCCCGGCCGCACCCGGCTGTTCGTGGCCCGGCTCGGCGCTGACCGGCTGGAGGACGTACGCGACCTGACCCCCGACGCGGGCGAGGCGCTGCGCGAGGCCGCGTTCGCGCTGACCCCCGACGGCGCCACCGTGATCGCGACCTGGCACGTTCCCCTGCCGAAGGGCGAGCGGCGCACCGACCTGGTGGCCATCGACGTGGCCACCGGCGAGCGGCGCACCCTGCTCAGCCAGGAGGGCCACGACTTCGACGGCCCGCTGGCGATCTCGCCCGACGGCACCCGCGTGGCCTGCTCCCGCAGCCGCGTCACCGGCCTGGAGGTCTCGGCCCGCCACGAGCTGTGGATCGCCGACCTGGCCACCGGTGAGGGCCGCGAGTACGCGCCCGACCTGTTCCCCTCGGACGTCGAATGGGCGCCCGACTCCACGGCCGTCTACATCGCCGCCGACCACCAGGGCCGCCGCCCGATCTTCCGGGTGCCGCTGGACGGCGAGGTCGCCAGGCTCACCCAGGACGACGCCGCCTACCTCGGGCTCAACGCCGCCAAGGACGGCACGGCCCTCTACGCGCTGCGCAGCGGCATCCGCCTGGCCCCCGCCCCGGCCAGGATCGACACCGCCACCGGCGAGATCACCGACCTGCCCACGCCCGCGGAGCGCCCCGAGGTGCCGGGCACGCTCACCGAGATCAGCGCCACCGCCGACGACGGCACCACCATCCGCGGCTGGCTGGTGCTGCCCGAGGGCGCCTCCGCCGAGAACCCCGCGCCGTTCCTGCTGTGGATCCACGGCGGCCCCGTCTCCTCCTGGAACGACTGGGCGTGGCGCTGGCAGCCCGCGATCATGGCCGAGCACGGGTACGCCGTGCTGCTGCCCGACCCCTGCCTGTCCACCGGCTACGGCCAGGAGATGATCGACCGGGGCTGGGGCAACTGGGGCCCGCGCACGATGGCCGACCTCGACGCGATCGTGGACGTGGCGCTGGCCAGGGACGACATCGACAGCGAGCGCATCGGCGCGATGGGTGGCTCGTTCGGCGGCTACATGGCCAACTGGGTCGCCGGCCACAGCGACCGCTACCGGGCCATCGTCACCCACGCCTCGCTCTGGAACCTCGACCAGTTCGCCGGCACCACCGACTCCGCCGTGTACTGGCAGCGCGAGTTCGGCGCGCCCGGCTCCGAGCGGTACGACCTGTTGTCCCCGCACCACTCCCTCGACAAGATCACCACCCCGATGCTGGTCATCCACGGCGACAAGGACTACCGCGTGCCGATCGGCGAGGGCCTGCGCCTGTGGTGGGACCTGCAGCGCAGCGAGGTGGACGCGAAGTTCCTCTACTTCCCCGACGAGAACCACTGGGTCCTCAAGCCCGGCAACGCCGTCGCCTGGTACGAGACCGTGCTCGCCTTCCTCGCCCAGCACGTGCTCGGCCAGGAGTGGAAGCGCCCGGACTCGGTGGCCTGATGACCGACTTCCTGCGGCTGGCCGAGGACATCGCCCGCGAGGCGGGGGAGATGCTGATCGCCAAGCGCCCCACCATGTCGGCGGAGATCGCGACCAAGTCCAGCCCGACGGACGTGGTGACCGCCCTGGACACGGCCTCGGAGCAGCTCATCCGTGAGCGCGTCGGGGCCGCCAGGCCCGGTGACCGGATCCTCGGGGAGGAGGGCGGCGAGGCGCCGGGCGATTCGGACGTGCGCTGGATCGTCGACCCGATCGACGGCACCGTCAACTTCCTGTACGGCCTGCCGGACTGGGCGGTGTCGATCGCCGTCGAGGTGAAGGGCCAGGTCGTGGCCGGAGTCGTCAACGTGCCGGCGCGCGGCGAGGTCTACACCGCCGCGCTCGGCGCGGGCGCCTGGCTCGGCGGCGTGCCGCTGCGCTGCAACAGCGGCGTGCCGCTGGCGCAGGCGCTGGTCGCGACCGGGTTCGGTTACTCGGTGGCCAGGCGCGCGGTCCAGGGCGAGGTGGTCGCGGCCGTGCTGCCGAAGGTGCGCGACATCAGGCGCGGCGGCTCGTGCGCCGTCGACCTGTGCTCGCTCGCGGCGGGCCGGGTGGACGCCTATTACGAGCGGGGCGTCAACTACTGGGACTTCGCCGCGGCGGGCCTGGTGGCCACCGAGTCCGGCGCCCGGCTCGACGGGCTGCGCGGCCGGCCGGTCAGCCCCGAGTTCGCGTTGTGCGCGGCGCCGGGGTTGTTCGAGGACCTGCACGACCTGCTGGTGTCACTCGACCCCGAGCGTGACGCCTGATCCAGGCGTGACGCATGCGACGTGAGTGCCGCATGCGCGGGACGGCCGGAGCCGCGCTCCGGCCGTCCCGCCATGTCTAGCGAGGCAACGGGATGCCGTGATCGACGGCCAGGCGGCGCAGGTCTTCGATCTCGGCGGTGAGTGTGTCGGCGAGGTAGTCGTCGCCGACGCTACGGGCCTCCCGCAGGCCCTTGTAAGCCTGGTCGAGGCGTTGTTCGATCGTGGTCGTGAACTCGCCCATCTCACCTACCTTCATGGGGCCCGTGTCATGCGCGGGGCGAAGTTTCCCATAGCTGGTTGATATCCGGGCAATGGGTGTCCGCAGCCATACCCCGCCCGGTCCGCTCCCGAAACATGAATTTCGTGTGGTTCGTCTCACCGGGGGGTCACGCATCCCCGCACATGCCTTACCGTGCGCTTATCGAGGCTGTGGGCAGAATGAGTGACCGAATCGGAGAGAGGTGTACCGAGCGTGCGGGTGCTGGTGGTAGAGGATGAGCGGGTGCTCGCCGACGCGATCGCGACCGGGCTCCGGCGCGAGGCCATGGCGGTCGACGTCGCCTACGACGGGGGCGGTGCTCTCGAGCGGACCTCCTACATCGACTACGACGTGATCGTGCTGGACCGCGACCTGCCGGTGGTCCACGGCGACGAGGTGTGCCGCCGGCTGGTGGAGCAGCGGTCAGCCTCGCGGATCCTCATGCTGACCGCCTCCGGCGACGTGGACGACAAGGTGGAGGGCCTCGGCCTCGGGGCCGACGACTACCTGGCCAAGCCGTTCGTGTTCATCGAGCTGGTGGCCCGGGTGCGGGCGCTCGGCCGGCGCTCGGCCCCGGCGTTGCCGCCGGTCCTGGAGCGCAGCGGGATCACGCTCGACCCGGGCAAGCGGCTGGTGCAGCGCGACGGCAGGGAGATCGTGCTCACCAAGAAGGAGTTCGCGGTCCTGGAGGAGCTGCTGCGCGCCGAGGGCGCCGTGGTCAGCCAGGAGGACCTGCTGGACAAGGCGTGGGACGAGAACATCGACCCGTTCACCAACGTGGTGCGGGTGACCATGATGACGCTGCGGAAGAAGCTGGGCGACCCTCAGGTGATCGAGACCGTGCCCGGTGTGGGGTACAAGTTGTGACTGACAGGCCGGACCGCGAGGCAGGGCCGACGCATCCGATGATCAGCCCGCACTCGTCGAGAAAGGCGACGCGGGTGCAGGAGGCGCCGCCGCCCGTCGGGCCGCCCGCCTGGGACGGCCCGCCCCCACCTGGTCAGCCGCCGGTGCAGCGAAGCACCATGGCGTGGATGAAGGGGCTCCCGGAGAAGGTCAGCATCCGCTGGCGCCTGACGCTCACCTACGGCGCGCTCGTCTTCATCGCGTCCGCGGTGCTGCTGCTCTCGGTCTACATGATCCTGGGCACCGCCATCGAGAACGCGTGGCCGGCCCTCGACACGGGGCTGCCCCCCAGCCTGGATCGCCAGTACCAGGAGACCTGGACCAAGTGGCAGCAACTGGCGGTCTCGAACGCCCGGGGCGCGCTGCTCAACAGCGCCTTCCTCGCGCTGCTCGGCGTGGGCATCCTGGCGCTGATCATCGGCTACTTCGTCGCCGACCGCGCGATGCGGCCGGTGGCCCAGATGACCGCCACCGCCCGCAAACTGTCGGAGAGCACCCTCGCCCACCAGCGCATCGCCCTGGAGGGCCCGAACGACGAGCTGAAGGAGCTCTCCGACACCTTCGACGCGATGCTCGCCCGGCTCAACGTCGCCTTCGACACCCAGCGGAGATTCGTGGCCAACGCCTCCCACGAATTGCGAACCCCCTTGACCATCAACCGGACCGTGCTGGAGATCGCGCTGTCAGACCCGGTGGCGTCCGAGGACCTCAAAGCGCTGGGCAGGACACTGCTGGAAGTCAACGCGCGTAACGAGAAGCTCATAGAGGGGCTGCTGTTGCTCGCCCGGAGCGAACGGGAACTCGCGGTACGCAAACCGCTCGACGTTCAGGAAGTCGCTCAGACGGCGGTCGAACAGGTCACGCCCTTCGCCGACGAACATGGTGTCGCCGTAACCACCGAACTGGTCAGTGCGCCTACCACAGGTGACCCGGTCCTCCTGGAGCGTTGCATCAGCAACCTGCTGGAGAACGCGGTGAAGTACAACATTCCCGAAAACGGAAAAGTATGGATCCGGACGGGAATGGCAGGCAGTGGCTTGGTTGTTCAGGTGGCGAACACGGGGCAACTCGTCCCGGCGTACGAGGTGAACAGCCTGTTCGAGCCGTTCAGGAGGCTCCATGCGGACCGCGTGGAATCAGCCAAGGGGGCAGGACTGGGGCTGTCCATCGTCCGTGCGGTGGTGCAGGCGCACGGCGGAAATGTGGCCGCCGTGCCGCGCGATGGTGGCGGACTCGTGGTCACCATTCGGCTTCCTGGACGCTGACGCGCGGCATGCTCCGGGGGTTCGTCAGCGTGTTGATGCACAGGGGGCGTCTCGTTCTCGGCGCACATGTGGTTGGATGTGCCGTCGAACACGGTGGTGCAAGCGGCCAAGGCTGTGGGTTTCGCCATATTTGGCTAACCATTGCCGACGGCAGCAGGCACTGACGTGTTGGGAGGTTCGTTGTCCGTTCCAGCGGGGTACCGATGGGAAATCTCCCCGACGGAACGGGCACAAGATGGGCCTCCCGGACGTTAGAAGACGCGCGACGAGCGCGAGGACATATAGATGAGGGGGATGGAGTAAGCACAATGGCTACCGACTACGACAGCCCGCGCAAGACCGACGACGACCTGGGGGAAGACAGCCTCCAGGAACTCCAGGCGCGGCGCACCGACAAGTCGTCCGGCAGTATCGACATCGACGAGACCGATCTGGCGGAGTCGCTGGAGTTGCCCGGCGCCGACCTGTCGAACGAGGAGCTCTCCCTGCGGGTGATCCCCCGCCAGGCCGACGAGTTCACCTGCTCGCGTTGCTTCCTGGTGCATCACCGTAGCCAACTGGCGTCCGAGCGGAACGGCCAGCAGGTCTGCAGGGAGTGCGCCGCCTGATAAGGAGGCATTCGCGTGGCCGTACCGGAGAAAGACCACCACCGACCGGGCAATGAGATCGCCGACCCCGATAACGAGGTCGGCGAGCTCGTAGGCAGGCTCACCACGCCCGGTGAGCTGGAGCCGGCCGAGCGGCGCAGGCTGCTCGGCCGACTAGCCCAGGCCCTGTCGACCGGGGCGAAGAAGGCGCGTGTGACCGGCGCGGGCCGGGGGCGCTGGGTGGCCGACGTCTTCCTCAACATCGCGCCCCGCATCCCGATCAGGGATCTGCAGACGCTTTCCGAGCACCATCACGGCCTGACCGGCGAGGAGCTCGCCGACGATCTGGTGCGCACCGCGCAGAAGGGCACGATGACGGTCGGCGCCATCGGCGGAGCGCTCGCGGCGGCCCAGTTCGCAGCCCCACCCCTCCTGCTCTCCGCCCCGGCGCAGCTGGTCGCGGAGACCCTCGTCGTCGCCGCCATCGAGGTCAAGCTGCTGGCCGAACTGCACGAGGTCTACGGCGTACGCATCGACGGCACCGGCGCCCAGCGGGCCGTCGCCTTCACCGCGGCCTGGGCCAGGCAGCGCGGCATCGACCCCCTCGCCCCCGCCTCCGTCTCGCTCGCGCTCGGCGCGGCCACCAAGACGGCCCTCCGCAACCGCCTGATGCGCACGCTCGGCCGCCACCTGACCACCTTCGGCCCCTTCCTGACCGGCGCGATCGCGGGCGGGGCACTCAACCGGACGGCGACGAAGAAGCTGGGCAAGGCCGTACGCGACGACCTCCGAGGCAAGCAACCGGTGCGGCGCGGCCCCCGGCAGCCGGAGGTGAGCCCCGAACGGCGCGACGAGCTGGAGAGCTAGCCACCCGGCCCGGTGCCGCGCCCCTCAGCCCTGTGCGGCCGGTCGGCTGCGCAGGCCGTTGAAGGCCATCTTGAGCAGCGCGTCCGCCAGGTCGTCGGGCGAGGCGTTGCCGCGCGCGGGTTCGTACCACTCGGCGATCGAGTTGACGGTCCCGAACAGCAGCCGCGTGACCAGTGCCGGATCCACGTCGGGCCGGAGGCTGCCGTCCGCCGCCGCCTCCTTGACCAGCCGGCTGATGAACCGGTCGAACTCCCGCCGCCGCTCCAGCGCCGCCTGCTCGGTCACGCTGTTGCCGCGCACCCGCAGCAGCAGCGTCACGTAGGGCAGCCGGTCGACGAGGATGCGCACGCTCTGCCGTACGACCCACTCCAGGCGCTCGATCGCCGGCCCCGCGGCGGCGCGCTCGTCGGCCACCATCGCGAAGAGCCCGTCGAGCGCCCGGTCGAGCGCCCGCCCCAGCAGTTGCTCCTTGCCGGGCACGTGGTAGTAGATGGCCGACTTGGTGACGCCGAGCGCCCTGGCCAGGTCCTCCATGCTGGTGCCGTCATAGCCGCGCTCGTTGAAGACGTGCACGGCGATGGACAGGACGGACTCCGGATCATGTCCGCGCCTGCGCGGGCGGGTGGGGGTCGGGGCGGCCATAGTGCTAATTATCCCTGGTTGCCCGGCTGTCGATGACGCGTTTGAGCTTGCCGACCGAACGTTCCAGCGTCTCCGGGTCCACCACCTCGACCTCCACGCGCACGCCGACGGTGTCCTTGACCGCCTGGCGCAGCGCCTCGCCCGCCGCCGCCCGCTCGGTCAGTCCGGGGCGCGCCTCGACCTTGACGGTCATCACGTCCAGCCGCTCGGGCCGGGTCAGGTGGAGCTGGAAGTGCGGCGACAGCCCCGGCGTACGCAGGACGAGCTCCTCGATCTGGGTCGGGAACACGTTCACCCCGCGCAGGATGATCATGTCGTCGGTGCGGCCCGTCACCTTCTCCATGCGCCGGAACGCGGGCCTCGCGGTGCCCGGCAATAACCGGGTCAGGTCGCGGGTGCGATAGCGGATGACCGGCATGGCCTCCTTGGTGAGGCTGGTGAAGACCAGCTCGCCCGCGTCCGCCGGGTCGCCGGTGAGCGGATCGACCGTCTCCGGATAGAAATGGTCCTCCCAGACGTGCAGGCCGTCCTTGGTCTCCACGCACTCGTTGGCCACGCCGGGGCCCATGACCTCCGACAGGCCGTAGATGTCCACGGCGTGCACGTCGAAGCGCTCCTCGATCTCCACGCGCATCCGCTCGGTCCACGGCTCGGCGCCGAAGATCCCGATCTGCAGCGACGACTCGCGTGGGTTCAGGCCCTGCGCCTCGAACTCGTCCAGCAGGGCCAGCATGTACGACGGCGTCACCATGACGACCCGCGGCCGGAAGTCCGTGATGAGCTGCACCTGGCGGGCGGTCATGCCGCCGGAGACGGGCACCACCGTGCAGCCCAGCCGCTCGGCCCCGTAGTGGGCGCCCAGCCCGCCGGTGAACAGGCCGTAGCCGTAGGCCACGTGCACGATGTCCCCCGGCCGGCCGCCGGACGCGCGGATCGAGCGGGCCATGACCTCCGCCCAGGCGTCCACGTCGTTCCTGGTGTAGCCGACCACGGTGGGCTTGCCGGTGGTGCCGCTGGAGGCGTGGATCCTGGCCACGCGCTCGCGCGGGACGGCGAACATGCCGAAGGGGTAGTGGTCGCGCAGGTCCTGCTTCGTGGTGAAGGGAAAGCGGGCCAGGTCGCCGAGCTCCTTGCAGTCGCCCGGGTGCACGCCCGCGCTGTCGAACTTCTCCCGGTAGAACGGGACGTTCTCGTAGGCGTGGCCGAGCGTCCATTGCAGTCGCCGGAGCTGGAGTGCCGCGAGCTCGTCACGGGAGGCCCGCTCGATCGGGTCGAGCTGGTCCCGCGCCGGGGGATCGCCGAGTCTCATGCGCCTCACACCCTCATCTCAGTTCCCTGCCGCGGCCGCGGAGCTCGGCGGCCACCCGGCGTCCATCATGCGACGCGCGCTCCCCAACGCAAGTCTCCCTTGTCAACTGACCGAATGTTCGGTAAACACTTCACCGTCTGGCCGATCTCTGTCAAGAGGTGGACACCATGGGTGGAGGCGCGGGGCTGGCCATCGCCGAATACCTGTATGCCCGGCTCGGCCCCCGGTTCGAGCCGCCGCGGCTGCCGCGGGACAAGGTGGCTGTGGGTGAGCTGGGCCGCAAGAGCGGGAAGGGGGTTCTACGAGTGGTGATCGCGTTTCGGGAGGAGGGCTGATGGCCAGGCCGTTCGCCTCGTCGGCGGATCTGGGGGAGAAACGGCAGTCGCTGGAGGTACTGGCCGAGGGCGTCTACGCGCTCACGGCCGAGGGCGACCCGAACGTCGGCGCGATCGAGGGCGAGGACTTCCTCGTCTGCTTCGAGGCGCTGGCCACGCCGGTGGCCGCCAGGGAGTGGCTGGCGCGGCTGCGCGAGCACACGGACAAGCCGATCAGATACCTGGTGCTGTCCCACTACCACGCCGTCAGGGTGCTGGGCGCGTCGGCGTTCGGGGCGGAGGTGATCGTGACGCACGAGAAGACCCGCGAGCTGATCGCCGAGCGCGGCGAGCAGGACTGGGCCAGCGAGTACGCCAGGATGCCCCGCCTGTTCAGGGAGCCTGCCTCGATCCCGGGCCTGACGTGGCCCACGGCGACCTTCAGCGACAGGTTCACCATCGACCTGGGCGGCACGCGCGGCGACCTGGTGCTGCACCATTGCGGCCGTGGCCACACCGAGGGCGACCTGGTGGCGTGGCTGCCCCGGCAGCGGATCATGTTCGCCGGCGATCTGGTCGAGTCCCAGGCGGCCCTCTACACCGGCGACGCCTTCCACCGCGACTGGTCGTCGGCGACGCTCGACCGGGTGGCCGCGTTCGGCGCGCACACCCTGGTCGGAGGGCGGGGCGCGGTGGCGCGAGGGGAGGAGGCGGTGGCCGCGGCCATCGCCCAGACCCGCGACTTCCTGGCCGTGATGCTGCGCGAGGTCGGCGCGGCCGGCTCCCTGGAGGAGGCCTTCCGCCGCACCCACCGGGCGCTCGCGCCTCAGTACGGCTCCTGGCCGATCTTCGAGCACTGCCTGCCGTTCAACGTCTCCAGGCTGTGGGACGAGCTCCACGGCGTCGAGCGGCCGCGGATCTGGACGGCCGAGCGTGACCGCGAAGTGTGGGACCAGCTGCAGACATGAACAGCCAGGCGCAGGTCATCGTGGTCGGCGCGGGGCCCGTCGGGCTGAGCGCCGCGTTGCTGCTGGCCCGCTGGGGCGTCCAGGTGCTGGTGCTGGACCAGCGGCCGGGCCGGGAACCGGTCGGGTCGAGGTCCATCTGCCAGCAGCGCGACGTGCTCGACATCTGGACCGCCGCCGGCGCGGGCAAGGTGGCGGTGGAGGGCCTGGCGTGGACCACGGCCCGTACCTACTACCGCGACCGGGAGCTGTTCTCCTGGTCGTTCGAGCACGACGGGCTGCTGCCGGCCTGCGTGAACATCTCCCAGGCCCGCACCGAGCAGTTGCTGGACGAGGCCGTGGCCGCCCAGCCGCTGATCGAGGTCCGCTGGGACCACCAGGTCACCGGCCTCACCCAGGACGCCGCCGGGGTCACCGTGCGCTGCGGCCAGCGGCTGCTGCGCGCCTCCTACGTGGTCGCGTGCGCCGGGGCGCGGTCGCAGCCGCTGCGGCAGGCGCTCGGCGTCTCGTTCGACGGCGAGACGTTCGACGACCAGTTCCTGATCTGCGACATCAGGGCCGACCTGCCCGGCTGGGAGAACGAGCGCCGCTTCTACTTCGATCCCGCGTGGAACCCGGGCCGGCAGGTGCTCATCCACCCCTGCCCGGGGGGCACGTTCCGGATTGATTGGCAAATAGCGCCCGACTTCATCCCAACAGAAAACGATATTTCGCGAAAAATCCGGCAAATCATTGGGGAACGGTCGTACGAGCTGCTCTGGCACACCACCTACCGCTTCCACGCGCGCATCGCCTCCCGCATGCGCGTCGGCCGGGTGCTGCTGGCGGGCGACTGCGCCCACCTCGTGGCCCCGTTCGGCGCGCGGGGGCTCAACTCCGGCGTGCCCGACGCCGAGAACGCGGCCTGGAAACTGGCCTTCGTGCTCAACGGCTGGGCCGAGGAGGAGTTGCTGGAGACGTACCACATCGAGCGGCACGCGGCCGCCAGGGAGAACCTGGAGGTCACCGCCGCCACCATGCGCTTCCTCGCGCCGAGGACGGTGGAGGAGCGCATGCGCCGGCGGGCGGCGCTGGAGGGAGGGCGGATCGAGGAGGTGGACTCGGGGCGGTTCGCCGAGCCGTACTGGTATGTGGACTCGCCGCTCACCACCCCCGAACCGGAACGCCCGTTCCAGGGCAGGCCGCCCAAGGGGGCGCCGTGCGTGCCCGCGCCCGGTGTCATCCTGCCTGATGTGCGGCTCCCAGCGGGAAGGCTACGAGATTTCAGCCGGGACGGTTTCCTCATTCTGGTGGGCGAAATGTGCGATTCGCGTTTGTTTGCGCAGGTCTTGGGCAAGGTCATTACGGCGCCGCTCGCCGTACGCGGGCTCGCGGAGATGGACGGGTCCGGCACGCTGGCCGAGAAACTCGACGCCAGACCGGATGAGGCATGGGTCATCAGGCCTGACAGTCACATCGCCGCGATCATCCCCCACGCGGGTCCGGAGTTGGTGGTGGACGCCGTGAGCCGAGTGCTTCGCGGCTCGCCTGACGCTTGACCCCGAGGAGGACTGCGTGACTGGCCGTAGCTCGTTTCTGATCGTGGCCAACCGGCTGCCGGTGGACCGGACGATCGAGCCAGACGGAACGGCCTCGTGGCGTAGGAGTCCGGGCGGGCTGGTGACCGCCATCGCGCCGGTGATGCAACGCCGCCAAGGGGCCTGGGCCGGCTGGCACGGGGCGCCCGACGAGGAGCTGGAGCCCTTCGAGCAGGACGGCATGAACCTCATCTCCGTCCCCCTGTCGGCCAGCGAGGTCGAGCTCTACTACGAGGGCTTCTCCAACGCCACCCTGTGGCCCCTCTACCACGACGTGGTCGCGCCGCCCGTCTACCACCGGACGATGTGGGAGACCTACCGCCGCGTCAACGAGCGCTTCGCCAACGCCGCCGCGGCGGCCGCCGAGGAGGGCGCGGTCGTCTGGGTGCAGGACTACCAGCTCCAGCTGGTGCCCGCCATGCTCCGCAAACTCAGGCCCGACCTGCGGATCGGGTTCTTCCTGCACATCCCCTTCCCGCCGACCGAGCTCTTCTTCCGGCTGCCGTGGCGCAAGGAGCTCGTCGAAGGGCTGCTCGGGGCCGACCTGGTGGGATTCCAGCTGCCCGGCGGCGCCTCGAACTTCCGGCGGTTGTGCCGGCGGCTGCTCGGGCTGCCGTACAAGGGGAACGAGATCTTCCTCGACGACCGGGTGGTGACCACGCAGGCGTTCCCGATCTCCGTGGACTTCGCGCACCTCGACTCCCTGGTACGCGACCCGCAGATCGTGAATCGCGCCAAGGAGATCAGGAAGGAACTGGGCGACCCCGAGCACGTGCTGCTCGGCGTCGACCGGCTCGACTACACCAAGGGCATCGGCCAGCGGCTGGAGGCGTTCGGGGAGCTGCTCAAGGACGGGAAGCTGGTGCCGAACGAGGCCGTGTTCGTGCAGATCGCCACGCCGAGCAGGGAGCGGGTGGAGGAATACCGGCGGTTGCGGGACGACATCGAGCTACAGGTCGGGCGGATCAACGGCGAGCACGCCCAGCTCGGCTACCAGCCGGTTCAGTATTTCCACCAGTCCTACGACCACGACGAGCTGGCCGCGCTCTATCTCGCCGCCGACGTCATGGTGGTGACCCCGCTGCGCGACGGCATGAACCTGGTGGCCAAGGAATATGTCTCGTGCCACCACGACCTGCACGGAGCGCTGGTGCTCAGCGAGTTCGCCGGGGCCGCCGACGAGCTGCGCCAGGCCTACCTGGTCAATCCGTACGACGTGGAGGACGTCAAGCGCCAGATGCTGGCGGCGATGCGGGCCACGCCGCACGAGCTGGCCCGGCGGATGCGCACGATGCGCCGCCGGGTAGCCACCTACGACGTGGACCGCTGGGCGAATGAGTTTCTCAATGCCCTGGAGTCACCTGCTTCACCGATTTCCACGCGTCGTAGCGCTTCTTGGCGGTCCGGTTGACCACGATCTGCGCCACGGACATGCCGACCCCCATGACCACGGCGTAGCCGATGGCCTCTCCGAGGCTCACCTCGGGCGAGTCGGTGTCGATCGGCGGCTCCTTGCCGGTGGCCTTCTTCCAGGCGAACCCGAGGATCTTCCGGGCTCCCCAGGCGGTCACGAGCCCCACCAGGCCGCCGATCACCCGCCAGGCGATATCGGGTTTGTCCTCCGCCATGCCGCTCTCCCTTCCCCTTTGTAACGAACACTAGTCTCTACCGCTTGCCGGGCCGGCGAAGCCGTACCATAAGGAGGCATGACTCAGCAGCGACTACGCCATGCCGCCATGCCGGAAAAGCCGACCCTCGATGGCTTGGAGCAGGTATGGGTAGCTCGCTGGGAGGACGAGGGCGTCTACCGCTTCGACCGTTCCAAGCCGCGTGAGCAGGTCTACTCCATCGACACGCCGCCCCCGACCGTGTCGGGCTCGCTGCACATCGGTCACGTCTTCTCCTACACCCACACCGACATCATGGCCCGCTATCAGCGGATGATCGGCAAGTCCGTCTTCTATCCCCTCGGCTGGGACGACAACGGGCTGCCCACCGAGCGCCGGGTGCAGAACGTCTATGGCGTGCGCTGCGATCCGTCACTGCCCTACGACCCCGACTTCGTTCCACCGGAGAAGCCCGGCAAACGCGAAATCTCCATCTCCCGGCGCAATTTCGTGGAGCTGTGCCACCGGCTCACCGCCAGCGACGAGCAGGCGTTCGAGGAGGTGTGGCGGCGGGTCGGCCTGTCGGTGGACTGGTCGCTGCTCTACACCACGATCGGCGACGAGTCGCGGGCGGTGTCGCAGCGGGCGTTCCTGCGCAACCTGCGGCGCGGCGAGGCCTACCTCGCCGAGGCGCCGACGCTCTGGGACGTCAGCTTCCGCACCGCCGTCGCGCAGGCCGAGCTGGAGGACCGGGAGTGGCCCGGCGCCTTCCACCGGATCTCCTTCTACGGCGAGAAGGGTTCGGTCTGGGTCGAGACGACCAGGCCCGAGCTCATCCCGGCGTGCGTGGCCCTGGTCGCGCACCCCGACGACGAGCGCTATCAGGAGCTGTTCGGCACGTCGGTGCTGACGCCGCTGTTCGGGGTCGAGGTGCCGGTGCTGGCCCACCGCCTGGCCGAGCCCGACAAGGGCACCGGCATCGCGATGATCTGTACCTTCGGCGACGTCACCGACGTCACCTGGTGGCGGGAGCTCCAGCTGCCGACCCGGCCGGTCATCGGCTGGGACGGGCGCCTGCTGCCCGAGCCGCCGGAGGGCGTGGAGGAGGAGCCGTACAAGGAGCTGGCCGGCAAGACCGTGCACAGCGCCCGGGAGCGCATCGTGGAGCTGCTGCGCGAGTCGGGCGACCTCGACGGTGAGCCCAGGCCCGTGTCGCGCCCGGTGAAGTTCTACGAGCGCGGCGACAAGCCCCTGGAGATCGTCACCACCCGCCAGTGGTACATCCGCAACGGCGGGCGCGACGCCGAGCTGCGCAAGCGGCTGCTGGAGCGCGGGCGCGAGCCCGCCTGGCATCCGCCGCACATGCGGGTGCGCTATGACAACTGGGTCGAGGGGCTCGCCGGTGACTGGCTGATCTCGCGCCAGCGGTTCTACGGCGTGCCGATCCCGGTGTGGTATCCGCTCGACGAGTCCGGGCAGCCCCTGCACGACGCGCCGATCGTGCCGTCCGAGGACGTGCTGCCGATCGACCCGACCTCCGACACGCCGCCCGGCTACACGGAGGAGCAGCGTGGCGTGCCCGGCGGGTTCATGGCCGACCCCGACGTCATGGACACCTGGGCCACCTCGTCGCTGACCCCGCAGATCGCCGGCCGCTGGGGCACCGACGACGACCTCTTCCAGCGGGTCTACCCGGCCGACCTGCGCTCGCAGGCCCACGAGATCATCCGCACCTGGTTGTTCTCGACCGTGGTCAGGTCGCACCACGAGTTCGGCACGCGGCCGTGGGCCAACGTGGCGATCTCGGGGTGGATCCTCGACCCCGACCGCAAGAAGATGTCCAAGTCCAAGGGCAACGTCGTCACCCCGCTCGACCTGCTCAAGCAGCACGGCTCCGACGCCGTGCGCTACTGGGCGGCCGGCGGGCGGTACGGCGTGGACACCGCGTTCGACGTCGGGCAGCTCAAGATCGGCCGGCGGCTCGCGATCAAGATCCTCAACGCGTCGAAGTTCGTGCTCGGGCTGGCCGAGAGCGACGGAGAGGTCACCGAGCCGCTCGACCTGTCGATGCTGGCGGCCCTGTCCGACGTCGTGCGGGAGACGGGCGAGGCGTTCGCCGCCTACGACCACTCCAGGGCGCTGGAGGCCGTCGAACGCTTCTTCTGGGCCTTCTGCGACGACTACCTGGAGCTGGTCAAGGCCCGTGCCTACGAGTCCGGTCCGGCCTCCGCCTCCGCCCACGCCGCGTTGCGGCAGGCGCTCGACGTGCTGCTGCGGCTGTTCGCGCCGATCCTGCCGTTCGTGACCGAGGAGGTGTGGTCATGGTGGCGCGCGGGGTCGGTGCACCGGGCTCCCTGGCCCGCGGTCGAGCGCGGGAGCGGCGACCCGGCGGTGCTGGCCGTGGCCTCCGAGGTGCTCGGACGGGTGCGCAAGGCCAAGTCGGAGGCCCAGCTGTCGATGCGGGCGGAGGTGTCCCGGTTGACCGTCTCCGGGCCGGAAGCCGGGCTTGTCCGGCAGGCTCAGGACGACATTTGCGCGGCCGGGCATGTGGAGGAGTTCGTTCTGCAGTACGGTGAGGCCCTGGAGGTCACCACCCTCCTCGACTAGCTACCTGGGCTGACGTCCGGATGGCAGGGCGCCGGGTGCTCCCCTGGGGGGCGCCCGGCGTTCCTGTGTTCAGTCCTCGCGCGTGGTGTCGCGGTGGATGGCCATGAACAACGAGTAGGGCTCGCCCTCCGGTGCCGGCTCCAGCGCGCTGAAGTCCTCGAACACCTCCTGCAGCCGCCGGCTCAGCTCGGCCCGCTGCTCAGGCGTGAGCCTGAGACCCATCCTGGTGTAGTCGCCCTCCTCGACGCCGGCCAGCCTGACCTCCTCCAGGAAGGCGTCGAGCATCGCCGTGCGGCCGCCGGGCACGCCGCTCTCGCGGATGTCCATCTCCCACGACTTGCCGGTGGCCCGGTAGGGGATCTCGGTGGAGCCGCGCCGGCCCGGACGGCTGGGCTGGGCGGCCAGGAAGCCGGTGTCGACGAGCTTGCGCACGTGGTGCAGCGTGGTGGCGGGGTTCGCGCCGAGGCGGGCGGCGATCTCCTTGTTGGTGAGCGCCCGGTCCAGGCAGAGCCGCAGGATGCGCAGCCGTACGGCGGAGGCCAGGGCGCGGGCCTCGGCCTCGGTGGCGGGGCGGCGGGTGGTGCCCATGGAGGGCAACCCTATGCGGTCGAGCGACTGATTGACTTTTCTCAATCGGTCGCCGATGCTCGTCGGATGAGCCGATTCGGACTGTTACGCGAGCACGACTTCCGCGGGTTGTTCCTCGCCGACACCGCCAGCCAGGCCGGCACCCAGATCCTCGTCCTGGCGCTGCCCCTGGTCGCGGTCGCGACGTTGCGGGTCTCCGAGTTCGAGGTGGGCCTGCTGGCCGCGTGCCAGACGGTGGCGTTCGTGGTGATCGGGCTGCCGGCGGGCGCGCTCGTGGACCGGTTGCGCAAGCGCGTGGTGATGATCGTCAGCGACTGGGCGCGGGTGCTGGCGCTCCTGTCGGTGCCGTTGGCGTGGTGGCTGGAGGTGCTCTCGGTCTACCAGCTCTACGCGGTGGCGCTCGTGCTCGGCGTGTGCACCGTCTTCTTCGACGTCGCGTACCAGAGTTACCTGCCGTACCTGGTCGCGCGGGAGCGGCTGGTGGAGGGCAACTCGGCGCTGGAGGTCGTGCGTACGGTGGCGCAGCTCGGCGGGCCGAGTGCCGGCGGCTACCTCATCCAGTTCCTCACCGCGCCCTACGCGCTGCTCGTCACGGTGGCCGGGTTCGCCTGGTCGGCCGCGTGCCTGACGACGATCCGCAAGCCGGAGACCCGCCAGGAGGTGCGCCGGGTCCGGCTGGGCAGGGAGATCGCCGAGGGGCTCAGGTTCGTGCTCGGGCACCCGCTGCTGCGCCGCATCGCCGGGTGCACCGCCACCTCGAACCTGTTCTGGTCCATGGCCCAGCCGATGCTCCTGCTGCTGCTGGCCAGGGAGCTCGGCCTGGCCGCGGGCACGATCGGGCTGCTGATGGCCGCGGGCGGGCTCGGCGGGCTCGTCGGGGCGCTGGCCAACACCCGGCTGGTCCGGTGGCTCGGGCAGGGGCCCACGATGTGGCTGGCGATCGGCGTGCCGGCGCCGATGATGTTCGCGCTGCCGTGGCTGGAGGCCGACTGGCGGCTGGGGTTGCTGATGATGGCCCTGTTCTGCACCGGGGCGGGGGTGGTCGTCTACAACGTCACCCAGCTCAGCTTCCGCCAGTCCGTCACCCCCGAGGAACTGCTCGGCCGGATGACCGCCACCGTGCGCTTCTTCGTCTGGGGGACGGTTCCGCTGGGCGGGCTGCTCGGCGGGGTGCTGGGCGAGGTGATCGGGGTGCGGGAGACGCTGCTGGTCGCGGCGTGCGGTTCCTGCCTGGCGCTGCCGTGGTTGCTCACCGGGCCCATCCGCGCGATGCGCGACCACCCCGCCGACGGGGCGGCGCCGGCCGCCTTGCGGGAGGGAGGACGGTAGGCGGGCGGGAGCGAGGCTGGGGGCGCACGGGAGCGAGGACGGTAGGCGCGCCTCCCCTGGGTGGGGGAGGCGCGTGTTTCCGATGCCGCGGTGGTCTCAGTAGTCGCAGACTCCCGTGGGGAAGATCTGCTTCAGGCGGGTCCGCTCGTCCCGGGCCGGCTTCCAGGAGCCGTACAGGCCCTTGGCGATGGCCCTGTCCACCGGCTGCAGGCGGCACTTGTAGACGCCGCCCTCCAGCGGGCCGCCCGCCACGATACGGCTGGTGGAGTAGAGCGGGAAGTGCCGGGTGCAGGCGCCGGGGGAGCGGCGGTCGAGGATGCCGTCCCACACGTGCGGGCCCGCCGCGATCTCGGTGCCGTCGGTGGCGAAGCAGCGGTCCACGGCCTGGGGCGGCTTGTTGCCGATCACCCCGCGTGCCGGATATTTCCGGATGTTGGCCATCCAGGCGTCGATCACCCGCAGCGCCTCGGGCGTCTGGTCGGACCTCGGCCCGTCCGGGCGCGCGTCCGTGAACCAGATGACCTGGTTGCCCGCCCGGCCGTCGTGGTCCAGCATGCGCTGCCTGGAGGCGAACGACTGGTGCGAGTTGTGCATGTCGAGTTCTTCCTCCAGGTAGTGGCGCCAGTCGATGATCGGGATGTCGATGTCGCCCCTGAACACCAGGCCGCTGCGCTCCACGTTCCTGATCGCGATCGGGTCGCTGGTGCGCCTGGGGGCCGGGTCGCCCTGGGTGATGTTCCGGGCGCTCCACGGGTCGAAGTCGGCGGGGCAGGCGGAGGGCACGAACGGGCAGCCCTCCTGGACCATCTCGGGCGCCTCCTTCCACGAGCCCACCTTCGCGTTGAGGTCCAGGAACTCGGCCGGGGTGATCACCCCGCCGGTGAGGGCGCCGAGCCCGTACTGGACGCCCACGTTGTCCCAGGTGGAGCGGGCGTACCCGGCGTCGTTCACGCCGTAGACGTTGCGCAGGTCGTCCCAGTGGGTCCACTGCACGGTGTCCTTGACGCCCGGCGGGTCCATGCGCTGCCACTCGGGGTCGTTGTTGGAGGTCCACAGCGGGTTCATGGTCAGCGGGGTCAGGCCGCGCCAGCCCTCCACGCATTCGTCCGACCCTGGCCTGCCGGTGTACGGGTTGGCGACCGTGTCGCTGGCGTTCATCCCGATGAGGGCGGTCCTGTCGTCCCACTTCGCCCAGCGGGGGTTGTGGTCCATGTAGCGTTCGAGCAGTTCGCAGTCGCCGACGTGGATGGTCTGGGTGACCATGTCCGGATAGGAATACTGCGGGATCGCAGCGTCGATCACCCGGGTTCCGTAGTTCTGGCCGTAGATGTACTGCTGGATGGCGCCGCCGGAGCCGCCGACGCCCACGGTGTAGAGCGGGACGCCGTACTGCTCGATGAAGCGCTCCTTGACCATGAGGGCCGTCTCGCCGCCCAGGATCAGGTTGTAGTGGGTGGAGGTGCGGGTGCCGGACGAGTGCAGGATCGCGTAGCCCTTGCCGAGGCCCTCCGGGTCCAGGGCGCCGCCGCCGAGCGTGCCCTGGTCGTGGCCGATCGCCACGCCGCCGTCGAAGCGGTAGATCGCCCTGCCGTTCCAGCCGCCCTCGATCGTGGCGATCGAGTAGAGGAAGCGGTTGATCACGCCGCGCTCCCGGCGTACCACGAAGTCGACCGTACGGCCGTCCAGCAGCGTGGTCGTGGCCAGGTCGGCGGGGCGTCCCGCGGGCATGGGCTTGTACGTGCCGTCCGTCGACCGGTAGAGCCGGTCCGTCACCGTGGGGGCGAAGCAGTCGCGGCTCCAGCCGCCGGCGACGCGCATGCCCTGACCGTCCTGGTTGTCCACGACCGGCGGGCCGAGGCCGCTGCGCTCGGTCTTGCACAGAAACGGGTACTGGTGCGCGCCCGAGAAGACCGGGCCCGCGATCGGGTGGTTGCGGAGTTTCAGGGTCTGCCGGTGCGGCCCGGCGACGGCGGTGATCGTGTTGTCCCCCTCGGCCAGGCCGGTGACCAGGCCGGTGAGGCCGTCCCCGGTCTTCTTGAAGGACGCGGTCACGTCCTCGCCGTTGCGCAGGATCCTGGGGGCGGCGTCGCCGCGGGTCTGGCGGACCCTGACCAGGGCGTCACCGCCGGTGACCTGGTCGGCGCGGCTGGAGAGGACGTCCAGCGCGAGGCCGGAGCGGGAGGTGTGTGCGGGGGAAGCGTGTGCGGGGGAGGGTAAGCCGATGAGGGACGCGAGCACGATCAGGACCACCACAGCCTTCATGACCATGACGGTGACACGGGGTCCACTTCTTGCACAGACCCGATCTCCGGGTGGTGAGGGTCCATTGCGCGACGGTTCCCCTGGGTGGTGAGCGTCCGTTATTCGTTCCCGGGCGAGTGTTCGAGCCCTCGGGAGAACGCTCAGCGTCCGTTAGCGGATGGTTTCTCTGGAAGTGGGCGTCCGTTCTCGGACAGCGAAGCGGGCCTTCACCAGGCATGTCCGTTTTGAGGCGCGCATCTACGGGCCGGACGTGCCAGTCTTGAACACGTGCTACCCGACCGCCCCACCAAGCTCGTACCGCCCGTGCTCGCCACGATGGCCGCATGGTGCGGGTGTCTGATCCTCGTCGGCGTGGTCGTCTACTTCTTTGTTCAGGTCATCGCCAGGCTCACGTTCGTGGCGCTGCCTGTGGCGATCGCGCTGCTGCTGACCGCGCTGCTCTTCCCGCTCACCAGGAGCCTGCGCAGCGCGGGCATGCGGCCCATCTACGCCACCTGGATCACCATGCTGGTGGCCCTGGCCGTGCTCGTCGGCACCGGGTGGCTCGTGGGGGCGCGGGCGAGCGAGGAGTTCCCCAACCTGGTGCAGCAGGTGCAGGCGACCGCCCGATCGGTGCAAAACTGGCTGATCACCGGGCCGTTGCACCTCAAGGAAGCGCAGATCACCGGCTACGTCGACGAGATCGCCGCCTTGGTCAACGCGCAACGCACGGCCATCACGGGCACCGTGCTGTCCGCGGGCGCGGTGGCGTTCGAGGTGCTGGCGTCCATCGTGCTGCTGCTGTTCGTGACGTTCTTCCTGCTCAAGGACGGCGACCGGATCTGGGGGTGGTTCCTCAAGGCGTTCGGCGGGGTGGCGCCTCGGGTGGACAGGGCGGGGCGGGCCGCGTGGGCCACGCTCTCCCACTACGTCCAGGGCACCGTGGCGGTGGCCGCCGTGCACGGGGTGATCATGGGCATCGTGCTGGCCGGGATGGGAGTGCCGCTGTGGGCGCCGCTGGCCGTGCTGATCTTCTTCGCCAGTTTCATCCCCATCGTCGGCATCTTCTTCGCCGGCACGGTCGCGACCCTCGTCACTCTGGGCGCCAGGGGACTCGTCCTCGCACTGATCTTCCTGGGCATCCTGATCGTGGAGCAGCAACTCGAAAACCATGTGCTGCAGCCGCTGATCGTGGGCCGGGCGCTCAACTTCCACCCGCTGGCGATCATTCTGGTGCTGTCCATCGGGGGCATCCTGGCCGGGATCGCCGGGGCCGCGGTCGCGGTGCCCGTGGCGGCGGTCATCTACCGGGCACTGCCGGAGCTCCGGCATCGACCACCGTCGGTGCCACCGCCATCCTCCGAGGAGGTGTCCGTCGACGACGGGCCACCACCGGACGACGACTCCGCGCCCCGGGACGATGACACCGAGCGTGGTGGCGAGGCGGTGTCCGGGCGCGGTAGTGAGGTGGCTTCGGCGCGCGGTGCTGAGCGTGGTGGTGAGGTGGTGTCCGGGCGCGGTGCCGAGCGTGGTGGTGAGGGGGGTGCCGGGCGCACTGGCGATTCGGATGCCGGGCGCACTGTCGAGGCCGAATCCGGGCGCGGCGGCGAGGGAAGCGGGCGTGGGTTTTCGCGGGTGGGGAAAACGGCCACCGAGGACGGCGGGCGGGTGGACACAGAGTAACCTCGTCACCCGTGACGCGTTCCTCCCTCACCACCCCGCCGCAGGGCGCCGTCCTGCCCGCAGCTCATCCGGGGGCCCCGCCGCCGGGTGCCCCGCTGGCCTCCCACTACAGCCGCTGCTTCGGCTGCGGCACGGACCATCCGACCGGACTGCACCTCACGGCCAGGACGCCGGACGGCGCCACGGTCGAGGCCGAGTTCACGGTGGGGGAGGCCCATCAGGGAGCGCCCAGGCTGGCGCACGGTGGCGTGCTGGCCACCGCCATGGACGAGGTCATCGGAATGTCCGTCTACCTGTTGCACAAGCCCTATGTGACGGGGCGGTTGGAGACCGACTACCTTCTCCCGGTTCCCGTGGGCACGACACTCCACCTGCGTGCCTGGTGCAACGGCATCGCGGGCAGAAAGGCGTACCTTGAGGCTGAGGGGCGGATCGGCGCCCCCGACGGACCGGTCGCCGTCCGCGCGGCAGCGCTGTTCATCGAGGTGGGCATGGAACACTTCGCGAAGTACGGCGACCTCGCCGCCATCGCCGCAGAACATCAGGACTACGAGGTGAATCCTTGAGCAAGGTTGAGGTCCTCATCCAGCGGCTCGACGCCGAGTTGCCGATGCCCTCCTACGCCCATCCGGGAGACGCGGGCGCCGACCTCTACGCGGCCGAGGACGTCGAGTTGTTGCCGGGGGAGCGGGCCGTGGTCCGTACGGGTGTGGCGATCGCCCTGCCCGATGGCTACGCCGCGTTCGTGCACCCGCGGTCCGGGTTGGCGGCCCGGCACGGGATCACGCTGGTCAACGCGCCCGGTACGGTGGACGCTGGATACCGCGGCGAAATCAAGGTGACACTGATCAACACCGACGCCAAGGAGCCGTTCCGGCTCCAGCGGGGTGACCGCGTGGCCCAGCTCGTGGTCCAGCGGGTCGAGCGCGCGGCCTTCTACGAGGTCGAACGCCTGCCGGGGTCGATGCGCGGCGACAACGGGTTCGGATCGACGGGACGCTGACCGATGGACGGCAAAGGGCCACGGATCCAAATGGCGGGGCTGGGCGATCCGTCACGCAAAGGCCTGGCCAGCCGTCTTGCGGGCAAAAGCCTGGTCGGCGCACCGGTGGGTGGTTCTGTGGGCGAAGCGGCGGCCCGTGGTTTGGTGGGTGGAGGCCGGTTGGCGGTTCTGCGAGTGCAGGGCCGGTTGGTGGCCCGGTATACGGATGGCCGTCTTGGCGGTCTGAGGACAAGGGCCCGTGGGTGGCCCGATGAGCAGGGAGAGTGACGAAAGTGTTCCGACGTCGTCGTCGTGAGCAGCCGGAGCAGGCGTTCGAGCAGGAGCGAGCCGCCCCCGTGCGAGAGACCGGCCCGTGGGACGCCGACGAGCCCCATCCGGACAACGACAGGATCGATCTCGGCGGCCTGCGGCTGCCGCACAACCCGGACTTCGACGTACGGCTGGCCTCGGTCGGGGATCAGCACGTCGGCGTGGTCGTCCTCTACCAGGAGAGCACGCTGCAGCTCCAGGCCCTGGCCGCGCCGCGCAGCTCGGGTCTCTGGGACGAGGTCAAGACCAAGATCCGGGGGCAGGCGAAGGACCTGACGGAGCAGGAGGGACCGTTCGGCAGCGAGCTGACCGGCGAGATCAAGGCAGAAGGCGGCCCACGCTCGGTCCGGTATCTCGGGATCGACGGGCCGCGCTGGTTCCTGCTCGGGGTGGTCTCCGGCAAGGGCACGCACGACGAGGCGATCTCCGAGGCGTTCGTCGACTTCATCAAGGACGTCGTGGTCGTACGCGGCGACGAGCCGATGGCCCGTGAAGAGCCGATTCCGCTGCGCCGTCCCAACGAGCAGACCGGAGAAGTGGCAGACCAGGGCCCGGGCCTCAACCCGTTCAAGCGAGGACCTGAAATCAGTGAGATTCGCTAAGAGCTGATATCACATAGGCTGAGTCATCATGAGTACGGCAGAACCCCCCAAACGCGGGGGATTGCGTGGGTTCTTCAGTCGGCTGGCATCACCCCAGTCCGAGATCGAGGCCCAGGAGCTGCGCGAGGACGCCGATGAAGTCGGCGCGACGCCGATCGTGTCGTGTGGCGGCCGTCGGCGCTTCTGCGTAGCGGGTACGCTACGTACGGTCACATTGCGTCCAAGGGGCGGCGCCCCCGCTCTCGAGGCCGAGCTCTATGACGGGTCCGACGTCATCGACCTGGTCTGGCTCGGCCGCCGCAAGATCGCGGGCATCGAGCCCGGCCGCACGGTGAAGGCCGAGGGGCTGGTCAGCATGCAGGATGGGCGCAAAGTGATGTTCAACCCGCGATACGAGCTGCGCCCAGGGAGTTGATCAGGTGAGTGCTGAGGCGGAAGAGGTTGCCCACGACACCGTTGAGGCGGCGGTGCGAGCCCAGCTCGCCAAGGCCTTCGGTGGGGTGCGTGGCATCATCGAGGCGGCGGTGCCGACGATCGCGTTCACGGTGACGTGGATCTCCACCGAGGACCTGAAGATGTCCCTGATCATCAGCATCGCGCTGTCCGTGGTGCTGCTGCTGGTCAGGATCGTGCAGCGGTCGACGCCGCAGTTCGTGATCAACAGCCTGATCGGCATCGCGATCGGTGCCTTCTTCGCCAGCCGTACCGGTGACGCGAAGGACTACTTCCTGCCCGGCATCCTGTACAACGCCGGATACATGGTGGCGATGCTGGTGTCGATCGTCACCCGGTGGCCGGTCGTCGGCTTCCTGATCGGGTCGGTCACCGGCGACCCGACCGGCTGGCACAAGGACCCCGGCATCGTGAGGCTGTGCTCGCGGCTGACGTGGCTGCTCATGCTGCCGTGCGCGGTGCGGGTGGCCGTGCAGGGGCCTGTCTACCTGTTCGGTGGCGGGGATGAGGCTGTGGCGGCGCTCGGCTTCGCCAAGATCGTCATGGGCTGGCCGCTCCAGGTGGCCGCGCTGGCCGCCATGCTCTGGCTCCTCGGTCGCGGCCGCACTCCGATCAAACCCCCGGTCGCCCCGGCCTGAGGTCACGACATCGGGCCTGAGGGCGCGAGGTCCTCGGGCTTGAAGGGGCGGGGTTCTCAGGCTGAGGGCGTGGGGTTGTCGGGCTGAGGGCGCGGGTTCTCGGGTCGAGGTCCAGGGTGTCCCGGTCTGAGGGTCGGGCGTCAGGTCTGAGGGCGCGGCGTCCCGTGTGAGGCGATGGCGCCCTGGTCTGGGGTTGCGGCGTCGGGTTCGCTGGTGGCGGTGCCCCTGGGTGACGGCGCCGGGCTTGAGTATGGGCGCAAGATGCGAGGGCGCGGTGTCCTGTGCGCGGTGATGACGCCTGGTTTGAGGGTGTGGTGTCGGGTTCGCTGGTTGCGGCGTCTCTGGGTGGGGGCCGACGGGCATTGCTTGAGGGCGTGGCATCGGGGCTGAGGAGGCGGCGCGCTGGGTGGAGGTGGCGGGGCGGGGGCCAGAGGGCGCACGGTGTCCTGGTCGGGGTTTGGCGTCCCGTGTGGGTGATGGCGCCGGTTTAACGGTGTGGTGTCTGGCCTGAGTGGTCGTGTTTGGCTCAGTGGTGGTGTCTGGCCTGACTGGTGGTGGATGGGCCTCTGGCGCGGGCTGTGACGCCTGAGTTAGTGGTGGTGCTTGAACTCTGGCTGTGTGGTGTCCGGGTTCGAGGTGGTGCCTGTATCAAGCGCGGTGGGTGAGGCGCTGGGTTCTGGGCGTGGGGTAAAGAGCTCCGGATCAATCTCTTAAGCTCTTGATCCACTTGCGGGGGTATGAAGCTGCCGAACGATCATCGCACCTCGCATCGGGGGATCACCATGTACAGACGTGCCGTCACCGCCGCCACCACCACTGCCGCCGCGCTGCTCCTGGCCGCAGGGCCCGCGGTGGCCGATGACGACTTCGCCGGGCCGCACCGAACCTCGTGCGGTCACCATGAGCCGCGCCTCCTGGACGTCATCGTGCCCCTGTTCGCGGAGGCGCGGAGGGCCAGCTGCGCGCTGGCCGACACTGACGAGCCGGCCTGGGCGAACCAGTGGGACGAGCCCGAGAGCGGGTGGGCACCGGCTCCGTGGGTGTCGTTCCCTGACTGGTAGGTAGTCGGTCGGTGTCCAGGCGGCGGTCACCAGCCCGCCGCCTGCTCGCCTCCGCCGCCTGCTCGCCCTCCGTCGGATGGCCGGCACACCCGTGGGTCAGGGTTGGGGGATCGGTCCGGTGGGGGTCCAGCGGGTCAGCAGTGCTTGGTGGCCGGTCTGGAGGCCCGTTCCGGGATCGATGCGGAACGGCCCGAACAGGGTCGTCGTGTCGAGAGTCGAGGCCGCCGACCAGAGGGCCTCTCGTTCGGTGCCGCCCGCCAGCGCCAGACAGTGGGTGGCGATAGTGGCGGCGGCTACCGCCTGCACGGCCGGGTAGTCCGGAGGCCCGCCCGCGAGCGCTGCGTAGCGGGCCAGGAAGTCGGGCTCCGGGACGCCGACCTCCGCCGTACGGCCGACGCCGGGGGCCCATTGCGCGACCCCGTAGATCCCCTCAGGGCCGGCGACCGCCGCGCCGAACTCGCGAACGCCCGCCGCGACTGCGCACATCTCCACCGGCGGGGTACGCCTCTCCCGCACCTGTCTGACCGTCTCGACGTCCTCCTCGAAGGTGCCGGCACAGAACAGGCTCCAGGGCCCGTCGATCTCCCCGGGCAGCCTCTCACCCCGCGTACAGGACAGTCCGATCGAACGCGCCGCGCTCTCCGCCCCGGCGGTCACCTGCCGCCCGAAGCTGCCCCTTCCCCGCACGATCCAGAGGTGGCGGGCCCGACCGGAGGCGGCAAGGTGGCGGACGAAGGGGTCGGCGTACCGGCTCGCCGGGGTGGGCACCGAGACGACGTGGCCGGGATGCGCCCGCTCGACGTCGTCGCCCGAACCGCCGTGGTTCCAGAGCAGCAGGCCGCTCGCGGCGGCGAGGTCGCCCGCGCGCCGCGCCAGCCGCGTCGAATAGGGCCCCAGCAGCAGGTCACAGCGCCGCGCCAGGCGCCGCAGAACGTGCTCCAGAGTGTCCGGGTCGCTCCGGTCGTCCTCGATGACGAGGTCCACGTCGTCCTGGAACGACTGCCAGACCAGCAGGCCACGCCGGGCCTGCTCGCCGAAGCGGGCGAAGGCGCCGGACAGCGACAGCGGAACTCCGACGCTGACGGATGCCGAGGCCATCGAGCTATCCCGAGTACGCCCAGCCGGACCAGCGGCTGATGGTGATCACGATGGCCGGGCCCCGCGGCGGGCGCTGCCGGTATTGGGGATATCGGCCGGTGAGGGCGGTCACCGCGTCCTGCCAGGCCGGCCCGTCGGAGTGGACGACCGCGGTGCCGTCCCCGCGAACCCACCAGAGCCGGGTCCAGTCCTCCTCGTAATGGTCGACGAGGATGCTCACCTGCGGGTTGTGCCGGATGTTGCGCAGCCGCCGCAGATCGGTGGTCACCTTCGGCTTGTGGTCGACGGCGGTCACCACGGCCTCGCCCAGGACGGCGAACGTCACGGGCACCAGGTGCGGCGCGCCGTCGGCGCCCACGGTCGCGAGCCGGGCCACGCGCGCTTCGCCGACCCGCGTCCGGATCTCGGTGCTATCCATTGTTCCCCCTACTCCTTGCTATCAGGCCGTGACAAGGGGGAATCCGGAGGGCGAAGGGTGGTGCGACGGGCCCGGCGCCGCCCTTCGCACCGCCCTTGGCGCGGACCGGCGCCGTCGGTGCGGGTCCGGAAGTGTGGGGCCCGGAAGTGTGGGGCCCAGGAGTGGAGGGCCGTCAGTGTAGGGAGAGGAGGTGGGCCAGCTCCTGCTCGACCTCCTGGTTGGCCACGAACAGCAGCTCGTCGCCCGCCTCCAGCGGGTCGTCCGCCGTCGGCACCAGCACCCGGCCCTCCCGCAGGATCGCCACCAGAGCCGAGTCCGGCGGCCACGGCACCGAGCCCGCCCGCTGGCCCACCACCGGCGCGTCCTCGGCCAGGGTGAGCTCCACCAGGTTGGCCTGCCCCTGGCGGAACGTCATCAGGCGCACCAGGTCGCCGACGCTCACCGCCTCCTCCACCAGCGCGCTCAGCAGGCGTGGCGTCGAGACGGCCACGTCCACGCCCCAGGACTCGTTGAACAGCCACTCGTTGTTCGGGTGGTTGATGCGGGCCACCACGCGCGGCACGCCGTATTCCGTCTTGGCCAGCAACGACACGACCAGGTTGACCTTGTCGTCACCGGAGGAGGCGACCACGACGTGGCAGTTGTTGAGCCCGGCCTCGTCGAGCGAGGCGATCTCGCAGGCGTCCGCCAGCAGCCACTCGGCGCGCGGCACGCTGTCGATCTTGATCGCCCGCGGATCGATGTCGATGAGCAGGACCTCGTGGCCGTTCTCCAGGAGCTCGGCCGCGATGGAGCGGCCTACGGCGCCCGCCCCGGCGATGGCGACACGCATCACTCTTCCTCTTCCGGCGCCGTGGCGAGCACCTTGTTGATCCGGTCCATGTCGCTTTCGACGGCGATGACGTGCAGCACGTCACCCTCCTGAATCACGGTGTCGTCCGTGATGGTCAGGGCCTCGCCCATGCGGTTGATGAAGCCGGCGCGCGCCTTGACGCGCCCTTCGAGGTCCACGACGCGGGTGCCGATCCACTTCTGGTGCGCGGTGACCTCGGCCAGGATGACGGTGCCGGTGGGGTCGCGCCACAGGGGCTCGGCGCCCTCGGGGAGGATGCGGCGCAGGATCTGGTCGGCCGTCCACCGTACGGTCGCCACTGTCGGGATGCCCAGCCGCTGGTAGACCTCGGCCCGGCGGGGGTCGTAGATGCGGGCCACCACGTTGTCCACGCCGAACGTCTCGCGAGCCACCCGGGCCGAGATGATGTTGGAGTTGTCACCGCTGGAGACCGCGACGAAGGCGGCAGCCGACTCGACGCCCGCCTCGGTGAGCACGTCGCGATCGAAGCCCACACCCGTCACCCGGCGACCCCGGAAACCGGCGCGAAGCCGGCGGAACGCCTGCGGGTCACGGTCGATGATGGCAACGGAATGGCCGCTGTCTTCGAGGATGTGGGCCAGAGTCGATCCGACCCGGCCACACCCCATGATCACTATATGCATTTCCCCCCGCATCGTCGCGGTCGGCCGCTTGCTGGACACCAGTATGGCGTGATGGGGGAGCGCCGCGTTTAGGGCATCGGCGTGGGGCTAGCATCTCGTTACGTGGCGAAGGTAACGGATCTTGTCAAACGCGTGCTCGTGGGGCGCGCCCTGCGTAGCGGGCAACTCCACGAGCAATTGCTGCCCAAACGCATCGCCCTGCCCGTCTTCGCCAGCGACGCGCTCTCCTCCGTGGCATACGCGCCTCAGGAGATCCTGGTCATCCTGTCGCTGGCCGGTGTCTCCTTCTACTCCTACAGTCCGTGGGTCGCCCTGGCCGTCGTGGTGGTGATGCTCACGGTCGTGGCGTCGTACCGGCAGAACGTGCACGCCTACCCCAGCGGCGGCGGCGACTACGAGGTGGCGACCACCAACCTGGGCAAGAACGCCGGGCTCACCGTGGCCAGCGCCCTCATGGTCGACTACGTGCTGACCGTCGCGGTGTCCGTCGCCAACGGCGTCGACTACGTCGGGGCGACCATCCCGTTCGTGGGCCAGCACAAACCCGCCATCGCCATCGCCATCGTCATCCTGCTCACCGTGGTCAACCTGCGCGGCATCCGTGAGTCCGGGGCCGCCTTCGCCGTGCCCACCTACGCGTTCATGATCGCCGTGCTGGGGTTGGTCCTCTGGGGCGGGTTCCGGCTGCTGGTGCTGGGCGAGCAGATCCACGCGCCGAGCGCGCACTTCACGATCAAGCCCGAGCAGACCAACCTGGCCACCTTCGCCGCGGCCTTCCTCATCCTGCGCGCGTTCTCCTCCGGGTGCGCGGCCCTGACCGGTGTCGAGGCCATCAGCAACGGCGTGCCCGCCTTCCGCAAACCCAAGAGCAAGAACGCCGCTACCACGCTGCTCATGATGGGCCTGGTGGCGATCACCATGTTCGGCGGCATCATCGCGCTCGGCCTGGCGTCGGGGGTGAAGGTGGCCGAGCCCTCCGTGGTGCCCCACGACCTGCTGAGGCCGGACGGCACGCCGGTCGGCCCCGGCTACTACCAGCAGCCGATCATCTCGCAGGTGGCCGACGCGGTGTTCGGCGGCGGGTCGCTGCCGTTCGTGGTGATCTCGGCGGTGACCGCGCTGATCCTCTTCCTGGCGGCCAACACGGCCTTCAACGGCTTCCCCGTGCTCGGCTCGATCCTGGCGCAGGACCGTTACCTGCCGCGTCAGCTGCACACCCGCGGCGACCGGCTGGCCTTCTCCAACGGCATCATCATCCTGGCGCTCGGCGCGTGCCTGCTGCTGTGGGGGTTCCAGGCCGACGTCAGCCGCCTGCTGAACCTCTACATCGTCGGCGTCTTCGTCTCCTTCACGCTCAGCCAGACCGGCATGGTCATCCACTGGACCCGCCACCTGAAGACCGAGACCGACCCCAAGGTCCGCCACCAGATGCACCGCTCCCGCGTGATCAACTTCTTCGGCGGGGTCATGACGGGGCTGGTCCTGGTGGTCGTACTGCTGACGAAGTTCCTGGTGGGGGCGTGGATCGTGTGCATCGCGATGCCGATCCTTTTCCTCATGATGAAGGCCATCAGGCGCCACTACGACAACGTGGCGGCCGAGCTGGAGCTCACCGAGGACTACGAGCCGTCCACGCTGCCCGCGCGCAACCACTCGA
Organism: Nonomuraea jiangxiensis; assembly: GCF_900099965.1. GTDB lineage: Bacteria > Actinomycetota > Actinomycetes > Streptosporangiales > Streptosporangiaceae > Nonomuraea > Nonomuraea jiangxiensis. Next base: position 86,301 of record NZ_FNDJ01000002.1, read on the forward strand.
TCGTGCTCGTCTCCAAGCTGCACAAGCCGACCATGCGCGCGCTCGCCTACGCCCGCGCCACCCGGCCCTCCACGCTGGAGGCCGTCACCGTGGGCGTCGAGGGCGAGGAGGCACGCAAGCTGCAGGAGGAGTGGGAGCGGCGGGGCATCCCGGTGCCCCTGAAGATGCTGGACTCGCCGTACCGGGAGATCACGCAGCCGATCCTCGACTACGTCAAGACGCTGCGCAGGCGCTCGCCGCGGGACGTCGTGACGGTGTTCATCCCGGAATACGTGGTCGGCCACTGGTGGGAGCACCTGCTGCACAACCAGAGCGCGCTGCGGCTGAAGGCGCGGCTGCTGTTCAAGCCGGGGGTCATGGTGACGAGCGTGCCGTGGCAGCTCCACTCCTCCGACCGGCTCAAGGGCAGGCCGGAGCCGTTCGCGCCGGGTGCCGTGCGCCGGCCCTGGCACCAGGTGGTCAAGGACAGCGAGGATCAGATCAAGAGCAGGTGACCACCTGGAGTAGCACCGAACTAGCCTCCGAGCGGGAGCGCTTCCATGCCGAGCGCGACCGGCTCCGCGAGCAGGCCGACCAGGCGCGTCAAGCCCAGGCCGAAGCCGCCACCGCGGCGGCAGCCGCCGTGGCCGCCGCCGAGACCTGCCTCCAGCTCACCCGCGAGGAGTTGCAGCAGGCGCGCGTCCGGGTGGCCGCCGCTCAGGCCGCCACCGGGCTGGTCCTGCCGGACCCGGCCGACCTGGCCCAGGCCCTCGGCGCCGGGGTCCGCGGCGTGCTCCTGCCCGAGGCCGCCATCGACGCGGTCACCCGGCATCCCGACGGCGCCGTTGTGCTGTATCACCACGGCACCCAGATCCCGCTCGGCGCCTCACCCACCACGGACGCCCAAGCTCAGGCTCTGGCCGCCGCGCTGCTCGCCGTCGCCGCCGATCACCCACCCGCCGGGACAGCGGGCGAGCTGGTAGCCGCGCCGACGGGTGGCATCCCAATGACGCCCTGCCGCACAGGCGGTGGCCATGATCCACCGTCCCCACGGCCCGCGCGAGGAAGAAGCACTGCGGCGCACTCTCAAGGACATCGACGACGGGCACCTGACCCTGTGGGTGCGTGGTCGCTTCTACGACGAGCACACTGGCGCGCCCCTGGACCCGCCGCAGATCGGGGTGCTGCCCGACCGGCAGCCTCAGTCTGGCGTGCCCGGCCCGCGCGGCGCCTGGTGGGCACCGCTGATCGAGCGCGGCCGGCTGGAGCTGTCCCCGCCCGGACGGTTCCCGGCGCTACCTGGCCATGGACGCCGGCCGCGACGCGCTGCTCGGGCTCGGCGTCGGCAACCGCAACACTGTCGAGCAGCGCTACGGCCAGGACTACGCCAGGCCCGCCCACCGTATGCGCGAATACCTGCGGGCACTTCGTCCGCTCCTGCGCGACGGTGAGGTGAGCTTCCGCGGTGAGACGCTCGTCGCGGATACGGGCGGCTGGTTGGCGCGGGTGCCGGGGAGCGTACCGGCGCCGCCCGTTCTGGTGGCCGCGATGGGCCCGGCCATGCTGCGCGTCACGGGTGAGCTCGCGGACGGAACCATCACCTGGCTCGCCGGCGCACGGACCATCGGCGACCATGTCGCCCCAATTCTCCACGCCGCCGCAGAGGGGAACCCGGCCCCGCAGGTGATCGCCAGCCTGCCCGTCTGCGTCACCGGCGAGCCCGACGAGGCCCGCGAGAGAGCCGCAGCCAACCTCGCGTTCTACCTGAATGTCCCCTCATATCGCGCGGTCTTGGACCGTGAGGGCGCCAGCTCACCGGCTGACGTGGCGATTGTCGGCGATGAGCGGTATGTCGAACGGCAGATCGCCCGCCTCGCGGACGCGGGCGTCACGCACTTCGTCGCCAGCCCGGCCGGGCTCACCACTGCCCAGGAACGGCAGCGCACGCTCGAGCTCCTGGGTGCCCTGTCCACGCGAGGGTGCTGAGGTCAGGGCAGGAGGCCGAGGCGGTGGGCCGTGACGACGGCTTCAAAGCGTGAATGGCTGCGCAGCTTGCGCCGTCCAGGGTGAGGGCGAGCAGACGTTCGGCCTGCTGGCGTTGTTCGGGACCGGCCGAGGTGAGGGCGATGCCTTCGAGCGCGGCGCTCAGATCGGTGGGGCCGATGTCGGTGCGGATCGTTCTGGCGGCCGCGCACAGCCGAGGGCTGAGCCGGTCGGCGATGCCCTCCAGGACCAGGTCCAGCCCATGTCGTCGACATCGGAGGTCAGCATGACGGCCGGGCCGTGCTGGCGCGGTGCCATCTCGGCGACGGTCGCGTGTTGGCCCCGATGATGAAGTCGGCGTCAGGACGACGGTTTCGAGGTGCTCGATCACGCCGTGCTTGCCGAATCGCCGGGACCCGTCTCCCCGGAGATCCTTGAGCGGGCCTGAGCCGGCTCTTCTTCGGTGAACTCCCCGTGCTCCTCCTGGTGGCGCTGCAGGTCTGCGCCGAGGAGTTGGTGCCGCAGCTGATGGGTTCACCGTGCAGGGCTTGCTTTGTTGTCGCGACACCATTATTCTGGTGTCGCGACAACAAGGAGGCGTGCATGTACGAGATCACGGCCGAAACGGTCATCACCGGGGACCTCGCGGTCATCTGGGAGACCGCGACCGACGTCGGCGGCTGGTCCGCGTGGGATCCGCACGAGGAGGCGGCCCGGCTGGACGGGGAGTTCGCCGTCGGCGGGCGGGGCTGGTCCAAGCCGCACGGCGGTCCCGCCACGGACTGGACGATCACCGAGGTGGTGCCCTGCGAGCGATGGGCGTCGGAGTGCGGGTTGCCGGGGGGCGGGCTGGCAGGCGTGAACACGTTCGAGCGGCACGGGGACGGGCGGGTCCGGTGCGTCAAGACGGTCCGGGTGAGCGGGCCGCTGGTGCCGTTGTTCCGGCTGTACTTCGGGCGGCGGATCCGCAGGGACATGTACCGGACCTTCGCGGCCCTGGAGCGCGAGGCGTGGCGGCGGGCCGGGCTGGAGCGACGGGTCGAGGGAGCGGCGTGACCCGTGAGGAGTCCGGGCCCATGCTCTCGCCCGGGTACTGGCTCTATCGCGCGGCGCTGACCTGGCGATCGCGCATGGAGGCGAGCCTGAGCCCGCTGGGCCTGACGTACACGCAGTTCATGCTGCTGGCGGCCACCGGCTGGCTGGAACACATCGGCGGGCCGCCGACCCAGCAGCGGGTGGCCGACGAGGCGGGCGTAGACCGGCAGATGACCTCACGCGTGATCCGGACGCTGCAGGAGCGCGGTCTGGTCGCCCGTGACGCCCATGAGACGCACGGGCGCGCGCTGCGCCTGAGCCTGACCGAGGCGGGCAGGACACTGACCGGGCAGGCCGTGGAGATCGTCCGTGGCCTGGACGAGCAGGTGTTCGGCGCCGACCCGGCCACGCTGCGGGCCGAACTGCGCGCCATCGCCGAGCTGCCGCCGCCGCCAGAGTGACACCGACAGTGAGCGCCGAGCCCGCACTCTCCACCCACCGAACTCACCACCGCCATCGCCGCCATCGAACAACACCTGGACCAGCGCATGGCCCAGGCCCGCCTCCCCGCAGCAGCATGAAACGCTGCCCCACTGTCAAAGTCCTCGTCGCTAAGGGGCCCTAGAGGGAACGACTTCAGGGGAGTTGCGGTCAGCCGATGTGACCGAGAGCTCGGTCAACACCGGTGAAGGTCCGTGCGCCGCGGCTGTAGTCGGAGCGTGGCAGTCTAGACACCCGCACGGTTGAACGTCACGTGCGTGACGCCACTGGGCGAAGAGACGCTCTCGATCCGGTAAGCCTTCTCGATGCCTTCGAGCCCGTCCCAGAGCCGCACCCCGCGGCCGAGCAGGATCGGGACTATCACGACGTGCATGTGGTCGATGAGGCCGGCGGCAAGGAACTCGCGAATAACCGTCGCACCGCCGCCGATGCGGACATCTCGGTCGCCGCCGGCCTTGCGCGCCGCCTCCAACGCCTCAGCAGGTGAGTCGTTGATGAAGTGGTAGGTTGTGCCACCTTCCATAGTGATCGACGGGCGCGTGTGATGCGTGAGGACGAAGACCGGCGTGTGGAACGGCGGGTTGGGGCCCCAAGCGCCCTTCCACTCCGGGTCCTCGTGCCACCCCGGGTGTCCGAACTTTCCTGCGCCCATGATCTCGGCGCCGATTTTCGCGTCGTCGTGCTGGCGGACGAAGGCGTCGTCGATTCCGGTGCTGCCGCCGGGCTCCCACCAGTCGGTCGCGAACATCCACTCGTGGAGCCGTTCGCCGGCGTGCCCGAAATGCGCGTCGCGGTCCTGGCCTTCGCCGGTGCCGAATCCATCGAGCGAGATCGCGAAATTCTGTACTCGTACGCGGGACATGGTTGGTACTCCTTCGGGTTTCATGAATGGACAGGTTCTTACCGACACGGCCCGATCGTCGGGACGGGGATATGCCGGCGACGTCGTTCGGGCGTGTGGTGTCGCCGGCGAGGCAGACACGGCTGTGCGCGCCGCTTCCTGGCGACCTGTTCCGGCCGCGGCAGGGCGGCCCCGCCCCGGCTGGGCTCTCCGGGGTAGATCTCGATACCGCGGTCCAGGTCGCGGCCGGACACCCAGAAGATCTCCGCGTAGTCGGCGGTCGCGAAGTAGACGGGCGACGTCCACGGGATGCCGTCGGCGTCGACGGTGCCCACGACCGCGTACAGGTTGGCGTCCATCAGGCTACGGGCGTGGGCGTCCAGGTCGGCGTCGGTCATGACGCCGGCCTTCGCTGGACCCGGTGGGCAACGGTCATCGTGATCTCCTTGTTCGACGGTGTACGGCCAGTCTGGCGGGCGGCACGCAGCTGGACATCCGTGCCGCACGCGGTGCCACCACTGAGCCGCTACGGAACGGCCACTGGGAGGGGCAGCCGGGCGGTGGGGCCGAGCTGATCATCGTCGCGAGGGTGGCGAGCGCCACCAGCAGGCGATGCCGCCCGCAAGGTGAATTCCGAGGGCCAGCCCGTCCAGATCAGCCCCGACGGGCCGCTCGGCGATGCGGCCTGGGCGAAGCAGCGGCTGTCCCGCGCTACCCAGTCGCTGCCCAACGGCTACCTCATCCCTGCTCGACGCGGCGGGAGCGCCGCCATGAGCCAGTACGACCGGCGGCAGACCCGCAGCTGGGCCGAGAAGATCGCGTCCTTCGACGCGTACGTCTTCGTGACCCCCGAATACAACCATTCGAACTCCGGCGCGCTGAAGAACGCGATCGGCTTTCTCTACGCCGAGTGGAACAACAAAGCGGCCGCGCCTCTGCCCGAACTCGGGCCCGAGGCGCGCACGGCCCCCAGCAGCGCGAGTTCCTCCTCATCCAGCGTCCAGCACTCGATCAGATCCTCGATCTCCCATTCGCGTCGCATGTCCCGCACCCCTTCTCCCGGACCTCCAACGAGGGCCAGGAGAAACATGGGCCGTAACCGTCCGGCTACCGACTGGTATGTCGCACCCGTGATGGCGACGCAACGCGCCGGAGACATAACGCTTTGCTACGTTGCGGCCGGACTCCCCACGGAGCCCATGGCTACATCGCATAACCCTGGTTACCGAGCGTTACTTTGCGGCGGGTGACACCGACCCGAGCAGGGGGCCGAACAGCGCGACGATAGGGCACGGGCATTCGTGGAGTACAAGCCGACGGCAGGTCAGGCTATGTAATCGCGTGTACCTTGCACGAGTCCTGCCGACAATCGCGAGGGCAGGTCGGGGCGATCCATCAAACGGATCCGCGTGTTCACTTCGGCGCGTGGAGTGGCTGATGTCGACGAGGTTTCTGTCGGATGAGCAGTTGGAGCGTCTTCGGTCGTTCCCGGACATCGGGCGCGAGGAACTGATCAAGTAATTCACGCTGACGTCGCGCGAGCACGCGTTCTTGGATGCGCCGGGTCGGGGACCGGAAGCGCGCTTGGGGCTTGCCGTACAACTGTGCACGTTGGCGTGGCTCGGATACATCCCCGACGACCTGCAGGAGGTGCGGCAACCGCCACCACCGCCCCCGCCCACAGTGCGGCAGGCCACCGGCTGGCTGCTGCGCAACTCCGCCGCCCTCACCTCACGCTCATCCACACGGCCAGCCGCGGCTACCCCCGCGCGATCAACAACCTGGCCATCCAAGCTCTACTGGCGACTTTCATCGCCGATAAGACCATCGTCGACGAGTCCGCCGCCCGAGCCGCCGTCAACGAAGTCATCGCATCAGAGTGACGCCAACTCGGCCACGAAGAGGATCGTCCAATAGCCCCGCTTCGGATCAGCATGATTTCAGAAGATTGGTCCGCTAAGAGGACCAATTTTCGCAGATTGGCTCTGTCATCGGACCACTCTGAAAGGCAAGGATTGTGGCATGACCACACAACATGAAGCTTCGCGTCACCTTGCTGCGGTCTCGGTGGCCGAGGCCATCACCGCGCTCCCAGGGCCCTTCCAGCAGCACAATCTGGCGGCGGTGAACGACACCACCGTTGTTCGCCTGGCTCGATTGGAAGGCGAGTTCCCGTGGCATCACCACGATGAGGACGAGCTCTTCTTGTGCTGGGACGGCAGCTTTGAGATCCAGTTGGAGGGGCAAAACCCGGTGGTGCCGAAAGCGGGCGAACTGTTCGTCGTTCCCAGAGGAATGCGGCACCGTCCCGTTGCCGACAAGACCGCCCATGTCCTGCTCATCGAGCACCCGGACACCAAGCAGTACGGGAACTGACGCAACGCCCCCCAAGGCCCGGTCTGATCCAGCTCAACTTCCAAGGCCCTTCCGGGTCTCAGGACGTCTTTCTAACGCGCAGCCCGGAGCCGATGAAGACCCGAACCCCGCCGGGCATGTCGACTCTCTCGGCCAACCGGCAGGGGCATGGCCTTCTTCAGGACTCAATGTCCAGGACATCAGAGTGCTCACCTGCGGGCAACCACCATCTACTACGGAGTCTGCCGGATGGCTACTCCCAGAACTCATGAGGACAGGTAAGTGGCGATAGCGCTGTCCACCGATGATCTGCCGGTGGCGGAGCGTTTCGAGCGCTGGCTTGAGCACGTGTCGCGAACGGTCGCACCCGTGGGGGCCACCTGTGATGACCGTGCCCGCTTCCGCGCCGTCGTCGACGTCATAGATCTGGGCGCCGTGCATCTGTCCACACAGGACGTCTCCGCCTGCAGGGGGCGGCGGACGGCGGCGATGATCCGCCAGTCCGACCCGGAGATGTTCTACTTGCTGGTCAACACACACGGGCACTCCGCCATTGAGCAGAACGGACGGCGTGCTGTGCTACGGCCGTCGGATCTGGTGCTGTATCACACCTCCAGACCCTTCTACTTCGAGACCGGTGTGAACCGCACGGAGAACTCGCGTGGGCTGATGTTGACGTTCCCCGGAACGCTGCTGCCGATCGCCCACCGGAAGGTGGAGCGGCTGGCGGCCACCGCGTTCTCCGGCCGCGAGGGGATCGGCGCGCTGCTGTCGGGTTTCCTGCTCACCCTGACCAGGGGCACGCAGTCATACCGCGAGGCCGATCTGGGCCGGCTCGGCATCGTCCTGACGGACCTGATCACCGCGTTCCTGGCGTACCAGCTCGATGAGGTGACGACCATATCCGTGGAGGCCGGGCGGCAGTCCATGCTGTTCCGGATCTACGCCTACATCCAGGTGCACCTGGCCGACCCCGCGCTCTCCCCGGCAGGCATCGCCGCCGCCCACCACATGTCCCTCCGCACCCTGCACCGGTTGTTCGAGAACGAGGCCGACACCGTCGCCGGGCTCATCCGGTCGTGGCGGCTGGACCGCTGCCGGCGTGATCTGTTGGATCCCGCGCTCGCGGGGCGTCCGATCCGCGCCACGGCTCTGCGATGGGGCTTTCGCGACGTGACCGGCTTCTCCCGGGCCTTCCGCGCGACCTACGGCCTCACCCCGACGGCCTACCGGCAGCGGCATCGCTGACAATGCGCCAGCGCATCAACTTCCACGGCTCCTACCCCTTCCACCGCCCCCAGCTGGAGGAAGGACGCCTGCGGGACCTGCGCGATCCCAATGCCGTCGAGGACGAGCCGGAGGAATAGGGCACCTAGTGAGCGACGACTCCATTGCAGGTCCGGAGTCGGCACGGGCCGGGCTCGGCTTCACCGTACCGTCCCGCTCCGACGGATGGCCCGACCTGCTCGGACGGCGGCCCCTGACCCGTGACGAGCGTGCCGAGCTGCGGCGTGCGCTGGACGCCGAACCCGAGCCCGGCAGCACCGACACCGTCCCGGACTCCCCGTTCCTGGTCTACCTGACCGTCGACGGCCTGGACCGCGAAGGCGACCCGCGAAAGGCGATGCGGCTGCGCGGCCGGATCCTCGCGGCCGCACGCAGCGCCGCCGAACAGCGCCGCACCACCTTCCACGCCACCGAGACCACCGTGACGGTCGGGATCTACGGCACGGACGCCGCCGCCCGGATCACCGTGCTGCGCACCGCGTTGGCCGCGCTCGTCACCAAGCACGTGCTGGCCGCCCGCGACGAACCATGGTGAGCGACAGGAGACGAAGGGGTCCCCTCACCCCATGGTCGTCGGCACTGCGGCTGCTCCGTCGTGTTCACGCAGCATGCGCAGGACGGTGGCCGGGGAGGGGTGGCGGCCCTTCTTCTTGCCCTTGGTGATGTCGAGCCGGGCGGCGATGTCGCGCAGGCTGAGGTCCTGGGCGCGTAGGTGCAGGGCCATGGAGAGCATGGTGTTGTCGGTGACGGCGGCGCCGCCTGCGAGGGGGGCCGGGGCTCTCTTCGTCCCCGGTTCCCCTGGAAGGGAGCCGGGTTACTGGACTTTCCGGACCGGCCTTACGCGCGCGGGCGAGCGCGACAGAATCACTTCGACGAAGATGCCACACGCAAGGCAAGTCCGGCGTACTCCCCATCCCGGCGGCACTATAGGAGAGATCACGCCTGCCTCCGGCGGAAGCAGACAATTCAGCAAAGGCGGCGACGAACTCACCGTTCAAGCCCTTACCGTCAACAAGGACGGCGCCTTGCTGAAGTTCCACACCAGGTGATAGCCATGTGCCGATTCCGGCCCGCCGATTCAGCTACGCCCGTACGGTGACTGCCCCGCATGGTCAACCAGCGCCTCGTGGCACACGCCGCAGGGCTTCTGTTCCTCGGGCCGTCCTCACGGCGCACGCCACTGACTGGACACACCCGGGCCAGATCCACTTTTACATGGCCACGGACAGCTGGCGCGTCCAGTGTCGCTTTGCCAGGCAGGCCTAAAGAGGGTGGCCGCTATCGGTGATGAGTCGTTCGGACAGGGTCCATAGCCGGTCAGCCCGGTCCGGGTCCACGGCACGTGGAAGGTAATGTCCGGAAGGTAGTGAGTCGTTGTCGTCCTGGGTCCAGGGGGCGGCGACCGCGCAGTCTTCGAGGTACTTGCCGCCGACACCGTCCAGTTCAGGGGCGAGCGCTCCCCAGACAGAGGTGGCCGCTCCCTGCTCCGGGGTCTTCCAGCCGGAGGGTACGGGCGCGCCCCAGCCTCTTGAGGTGATCTCTTGCGGCGACATGTGGCGCTGCAGCCCGGTCTTGATTCCGCCTGGGCTGACCGCGTTGCAGGTGATGCCGTGTCCGATGTACCGCGTGGTCAGGCCCACCGCGAACAGAGCGTTTGCGGTTTTGGATTGACCGTAGGCTTCCCAGGCGTCGTAGGGCCGGTGCGCGTAGTTGGGGTCCTCGAAGATGACGTCGCTGCGCCGGTGAGCGCGCGAGGACACCGATACCACCCGGGCTGCGCCGGCTGCGCGGAGCGAGGGCAACAGGCCGATGGTGAACGCGAAGTGGCCGAGGTGGTTGACCGCGAAATGCGACTCGAAGCCGTCCACGGTCCGGATCAGCGGGAGCGCCATGACTCCGGCGTTGAGGACCAGGATGTGCAGCGGCTTGCCCGTGGCCGAGTGCTTGCGGGCCCAGGTCGTCACCGATTCCAGTGATGCCAGATCCAGGTGCCGGTGCACCACCTTCTCGTTGCCGGTCCGCGCACGCAGCGCCTTGACCGCCTGTTCGCCCTTGGCATCGTCGCGGCCGGCCAGGACGACCCGCGCGCCGGCGGTGGCCAGCGCGAGTGCGGTCTCGTATCCCAGACCGGAGGCGCCGCCGGTCACGATCGTCTCTTTCCCGGTCAGGTCATGGCCCGCGATCACCTGCAGAGCCGTGGAGTCCTGGCCGAAGGCGGTCGCCGTCATCGGCTGAGCCAGCGGCCGAACCGCTTGGTCAGCGTGGGCATCACCGAAAAGATCAGCAGTGCCACCGCGATCGGAACCAGGATGAGGAAGTGCGCGTAGACCGGCAGGTCACCCGCCACGGCCTGGAGGATATAGCCCAGCGTCGTGATGATCGGGTAGATCGCCAGGCACGTGAGCAGCCACATCTTCCAGCGTCGAGGAGGCGACACGGGGCGGGTGGGGGCCGCCTGATCCGCAGGAGCCGTCATGACACCAGAGTCCTTCCTTCGAAGTTGTTCGATACGGCCCAGCTTGCGAGGAAGCTCCGGTTACAGGAAGACCGCCGGACAGCGAGGGTTTCCAGCCTGGTAGTGCCAGGGCTACCCATCAGCTCGAAGGGTCGCCGGGCTCGGTGCCAAACTGGCAGGCGTGAGCAGTTCATCGTCAGGGGCGGCACTGGGGGAGTTCCTGCGGGCCCGCCGCGCCCGGTTGCACCCTACGGACCTGGGTCTCCCCGCAGGACCGAGAAAGCGGCGTACGCCAGGCTTACGACGCGAGGAACTCGCGGCTCTGGCCGGGATCAGCATTGATTACTACATGCGCCTGGAACAAGGCAGGGAATCCAACCCCAGCGGCCCTGTGCTGGACGCACTAGCCCGCGCGCTGCGTCTGGACGACGAGGCAGTCGAGCATCTTTACGCCCTCGCCGACCACGCCGCCGGGCGCGTCTCGCGACGCCGCGCCGACCAGGCTGTACGGCCTGGCATCCGCCAGTTGCTGCAGACGCTGCGGCCCTGCCCTGCGTACGTCCGGAACCGCACCAACGACATCCTGGCCGCCAATCCGGAAGGCCTGGCAGTCCTGGCGGGTATCGACGAGTGGCCCGCCGACCGCCGTAACACCACCCGGTACACCCTCCTTCATCCCACCGCCAGAACCCTGTACACGGACTGGCAGCACGCCGCCGCCATGACTGTCGCCCAGCTCCGTACCGCCGTCGCCGCCGATCCCCGCGACCCAGGGCTGGCCGCCCTCGTCGCCGAACTCACCGAGGCCAGCCCTATATTCGCCGACCTGTGGCAGCACCACGACATCCACCACCGCCGCACCGACCAGAAGACCTTTCACCACCCGGCCGTCGGCACCATCACCTTCACTTACGAAAGCCTCGACACAGGGCCCGACGGCATACGACTCGCCATCTATCAGACCACGCCGGGCACGCCCGACCATGAGGCGATGATGCTACTCGCCCTGACGGCAGACCCCAGATAGCAGATAGGCGGCAACGCCGTACGGGCCCGCCAGCAGCAGGCCGACGACCGCCGGCGCCGCTAGTCCTCGGGCCTCAGGCTCGCGGTGGGCCGGGTGCCGGCCAGCGCGGTCAGACGGGTGAGGGCGGCGGCGTAGCCGGCGCGGGTAGTGGCGGCCTGCACCTGGTCGAGGAAGCGGCCGACCGCGGCCGCGACACTCTGCCCGCCTGCCAGAGCATCGGAGCTCGGCGCGAGGAAGGAGACGACCGTCACTGCAGCTCCTGCACGTCGATGTGACACATAATGTGGCCGAGTCGCGTCCCGGCCGGCTCGCCGCGAGCTGGGCGTAGTCCCGGCCGCGAGGGTCAGTGTGACAGATAATTCATATTAACTGTCACAACTGCACTCCGTCCGGCTACCGTGATCGGTAGCCGAGTGGTGGCCGGGTACGCGCTAGGGGTGGGTGCATACCCGGCCGGTCAGGAGTGGTCAGACCGTCCGGGCCGTCAGCAGCTGAACGACGGCTTCGGCCGAGGGCTGGGCCGAGGCGGGGTTCTGGCCGGTGACGAGGTTGCCGTCGACGACGATCTGGGGGGCAAAGGCGGGTCCGCCGTCGAAGAGCGCGCCGGCCTCGCGCAGTCGGCTCTCCAGCAGCCAGGGCGCCCTGTCGCCGAAGCCGAGGGCTGTCTCCTCCTCGTCGGTGAAGCCGGTGAGCCTACGGCCGGCGAAGATCCAGCTGCCGTCGGCCTTCTTGGCCGGCAGGAGCGCGCCGACGCCGTGGCAGACGGCGGCGACGACCTTGTGCGGGTTCGGGGTCAGCGCGGCGTAGATCGCGCCGATGGTGGGGTTGTCGGCGAGGTCCTCCATGGGGCCGTGGCCGCCGGAGACGTAGACCGTGTCGAAGCCGTCGGGGTCCACGTCCTCCAGTCGGGCGGGGGAGGCGAGAGTGTCGGCGAGGCCGGTGAGGTAGTCGCGCTGGTTCTGGATCGCAGACTGGTCGTTGTTGTTCATCGGCAGCGACAGGCTGGCCTCGTCGACCGTGGGGGCCACGCCTCCGGGCGTCGCGATGGTGATGTCGTAGCCGGCTTGGGTGAACACCTGGTGCGGGTGGATGAACTCGCTGGCCCAGAACCCGGTGGGGTGGGCGCTGCCGTCCTTGAGGGTCCACTTGGATGCGGCCGACACGACCAGCAGGACTGATGTCATGGTGATCCTCTTTCTTGGGATCCGAAGCCCGGCGTTATGACTTAAACCTAGACGCAGATAACGCCCATCGACAAGAGCGCCCCGAAAAACGCGACTTCTTTGCAGATAAAATGCCATCAGATGCCCCAGGTGCTCTCATGGATGTTAGTGGCTAATCTGATACTGTCATAACTAAATCGCTGCAGCGTTTCTGTGCAGCGCGGCGCCGATGGCGCCTGTCCGTCATGAGGAGAGCCATGTCCAGCACCATCCGCGCTGTACAGATTCCCGAGATCAACGGCCCACTCGGCCTCACTGACCTGACCAGGCCCGAACCTGGGGCTAGTCAGGTGCGGATCACCGTGGAAGCCTGCGGGGTCTGCCACAGCGACCACAACATCGCCCGAGGTGACTTCGGCGACGGGCCGTTCCCGCTGACTCCCGGCCACGAGATCGCGGGCCGCATCGACGCCGTCGGCGCGGGCGTCGACGGCTGGGAGCGCGGCGACCGCGTCGCCGTGGGTTGGTTCGGCGGCAACTGCGGTCACTGCCTCACATGCCGGGAGGGGGACCAGATCAACTGCATCAACGGGCAGGTCCCGGGTGTCTCCTACCAGGGTGGTTACGCCGAAGCCCTGGTCGTCCCGGTCAGCGCTCTGGCGCGCATCCCCGACGGGCTGTCCGCCGTCGAGGCCGCGCCGATGGGCTGCGCGGGCGTGACGGTCTTCAACGCTTTGCGCCGTACCTCCGCCTGGCCCGGGGACCTGGTGGCCATCCTCGGCCTCGGCGGCCTCGGGCACCTGGCCGTGCAGTTCGCCCACAAGATGGGCTTCAACACCGCCGTGATCGCCCGCGGCCCCGGCAAGGAGTCCCTCGCCAGGGAACTCGGCGCAGACCACTACATCGACAGCACCGCGCAGAACGTCGCGCAGGCCCTGCAGGCCCTCGGCGGCGCGAAGGTCGTGCTGGCCACCATCACCGAGCCCTCGGCCATGAGCCCTGCCATCGACGGACTGCGGGCACGCGGCGAGTTCGTCGTCGTCGGCGCGTCTCCGGAGAAGCTCGAAGTCAGCCCCTACCAGCTCATCTCAGGCCAAAAGACGCTCCGGGGCCACGCATCGGGCACCTCCCGGGAAGTCGAGGAGACCTTGCGCTTCGCCGCACAATCCGGCGTCCGCGCGATGGTCGAAGTCGCACCGCTGGATGACGCCCCGCAGGCCTTCAGCAAGATGCTGGTCGGAGACGCCCGCTTCCGGATGGTCCTCACCACCGGCCTGTAACCAAGCCTGAGGGCCGGACGACCACACAGAGGCCGGCCCTCAGCACACCGCCCAACGCCCGTCCCGCGCGGCCGGCCGAGGCGCACCCACCGCATCGCCACCCAGAGCAACATGACCCGCATGGGCGTCCGGCACCGCGGCGGCGGACGCCAGCCCCACCATCACCTGGGAGCCAACGGTGAACCTGCCCGAAGCCGCACCGACCCGGATGCTGCTGGACGGACAGTGGACCGGCGGCGCCGGCACCTTCCCCGTCCTCAACCCCTCAACCGGCGAACCGATCACCCACGTGCCGCGCGCCTCCACCGATGACGTCGCCCGCGCTATTGACGCGGCCGCGCAGGCCCAGGCCGAATGGGCCGCACGCCCACCCCGCGAGCGCGCCGAGGTACTACGCCGCGCCTTCGAACTGACGGTCGCGCACCAGGACGAACTCGCCCTCGTCATGGCCCTGGAGATGGGCAAGACCCTCAAGGACGCCCACAGCGAGGCCGCCTACGTCGGCGAGTTCTTCCGCTGGTTCTCCGAGGAAGCCGTCCGCATCGGCGGCGAACTGCGCCGGACCCCGTCCGGCACCAATCGCATCCTGACCTTCCGCAAGCCGATCGGCGTCGCCCTCCTCCTCACGCCGTGGAACTTCCCCGCCGCCATGGCGACCCGCAAGATCGCCCCAGCTCTCGCCGCCGGGTGCTCGGTGGTACTCAAGCCAGTCTCCGACACCCCGCTGACGGCGCTGCTGATCGCCAAGCTGCTGCAGGACGCCGGCGCCCCACCCGGCGTGGTGAACGTCCTGACCACGGACAAGGCCGGCGAATTCGTCACCACAGCCCTGAGCGACGCCCGCGTGCACAAACTGTCGTTCACGGGCTCCACCGGGGTCGGGCGGACCCTGCTCAAGCAGGCCGCCGACCATGTCCTGAACACCTCCATGGAGCTCGGCGGCAACGGGCCCTTCATCGTCCTGGAGGACGCGGAGCTGGATGCCGCCGTGGAGGGCGCGATGCTCGCCAAGCCCCGCAACGGAGGCCAGGCCTGCACTGCGGCGAACCGCTTCCTCGTACACCAGAGCGTGGCCGACGAGTTCGCCCAACGACTCGCCGCGCGCATGGGCGCCCTGCGGATCGGGCCCGGCACCGACCCGGCCACCGAACTCGGTCCGATGATCAACGCGCGAGCCGTGGACGGGATCGCGGACAAGGTCGACCGGTCCGTGGCCGTGGGCGCCCGAGCCGTCATCGGTGCAGCACGCCTCGACCGCAGCGGCTTCTTCTACCCGGCGACGGTCCTTACCGACGTCCCCCGGGACTCCGCCATGGCAACCGAGGAGATCTTCGGCCCCGTCGCACCGATCATCCCCGTCAAGGACGACGAGGACGCCGTCAAACTCGCCAACGCCACGGAGTTCGGCCTTACCTCATACGTCTACGGCTCACTCGCCCGCGGACTGCGCGTCGCCGAACGTCTCGAAGTCGGCATGGTGGGCCTCAACCGTGGTCTCGTGTCCGACCCGGCAGCCCTTCGGGGGCGTGAAGGAGTCCGGACTGGGATGAGAAGGCGGCTACGAAGGCATCGACGCCTACCTGGAAACCACCTACGTGGCGACCGACTGGTAGTTGTCTGCAGCAACAACCTTGTGCCAGCCTCTTCCTGCTGGCCAGGCCTGTAGGCCAGCCCCACGACTACCTGTCGGCCGACCGCAAGTCGGTGCCCAAAGTCCTTGCTCCGGCGGTGTCGTATGAGGCTGCTGAGGACAGGTCGAAGACCACCATCCCGCTGGGGGCGTCCGCGCGCGGACACCCCCAGCAGCCGCGAGTCCTCCCGGGCACCCGTGGCATGTCGTGCCCATGGCGTTAGTACTTAGCTGCTAACGATTTCCTGAGTCTGGGGGAATGCGTTATGCGTGATCTCTGTTCACTCATCGCAGGCAGATCAGAGCTGAAGTAAGCTCTACGGCAGCAGGAGGTGGATGGGCAGTGCAGGAGACAACGGCAACCCGTGGCCCTTTGACTGCGCCAAACGCAGCCGGCTTGGTGCTGGGGTTCGTCAACACACGGGCGACAGGCAACGGGGATCCCGAGCGGCTGGGTGACGCCCACGCCCTGCGAGCCTGGGCCGAAGAGGCTGTCATCGACCTGGGCGACTGGGTGCTCTCCGACGCAGACGCGGCATCCGCACGCGACCTTCGACAGGCGCTCGTCACCATCCTGCTCGCCCATGTCGACGTGCAGGAACCCGCGGGGGCGCTGGCCGAGGCGGAACAGCGCCTTCGCCAGGCGGCTGCACTGCACCCTCTCCAGCCGGTGATCACCGCTGATGGATGCGAGTTCATCTCCGCACAGCAGGGCATACCAGGGATGTTCGGGACGATCTTCGCTGCGATCGCCGACATTGCCCAGCGGAACATGTGGTCACGCATGAAGATGTGCCGCAACCTCCCCTGCCACGTCGGCTTCTTCGACAAAACGCGCAACTCCTCAGGCCTGTACTGCAGCCCCAGCTGCAGCAGCCAAGTGACCATGCGCGCATACCGCGAACGACAGAAGGCAGGCCAAGGAACCCCGAATACGAGCACGATGAAGCATTGATGAGGAGCGTCTCGTCAGCGTGGCCTGCTCATCTGCGTGGCCTGCTCATCTGCTCAGCCAGGCGGCGCTTGGATCTGACGTACTGCACATGGCGCTCATGATCGCGCAGCACAGCTCACCGACCACCTCCTGGCCTCATTCGGGCGCGTCACGGACATGCGCACGACGCGTCGTTGCAGCAGCGATCACCGGCAGGCAGGTCCGGCGCGTACGTGCCGAGGTGGTCCTGCCGGGCGGCCTGCCACGGCTGCACTGTCCACCCGCCCGTACCCAACCGGTGGCACAACACCAGCACGTTCGAGCGCTCAATGAAAGCGAAGCGGGCCCGGCCCAGCCGCCCGCGTGTGGCCGCGACCTCCTCCGATGTCGACCCTGGCACCGCAATGAGCAACTCCACGTCCTGCGGCGATAGCCGCCAGGTCATCGCCTCGGGCAGCTGCTCGCGCATCGGATCGTAGAGCTGTCCGACCGCTGGCGGCGGATCGCTCCAGAGCATGCACATCCGCAGCGTGCTCTGCTCGCCCGGACCCGCCACCTGTCCGCCCTCGTTGGCGAGGGTGAGCTCGCCCCCACCGACCAGTAGCACACGCGTTCCGGTGGCGCATGCCGAGAGGGCCGATCAGACTCAGAGGATGAGCGCGTCAGGCAGCCAGTACGCCTTCGTGATCGAGACGAAGGACAACCTGGACGGATCATGGTCGTGGATCACGGACTACGGCGACGCCGACAACCCCGTAGTAGGGCGCGGCGTGATCGACGACGCTCCAGGAAGCCCGCATGACTTCGGCCGGGCGACGTTCGACGCCTACTTGGATCGCCTAGCCGCCGTCTCGCCCGAAGCGGTCGAGTACTTCTTGTTCGAGGACGACTACGACACGTGGTGGCGCATCCGGGTCTGGGACGTTCCCGCGACCGGCTACGACCAGAGGAGCTCCGTCCCTCCGCCCGGCGATCGCGCTCGCCTGCAGTACCCGCTCGCCATGACCGCTGACGGGATCCAGCCGCGGGCCACGAGCACCTGGCCAGGCACCGTGGTTCGCAAGCGGCTGCAGGCCAAACAGGCCGCGCAGCAGGCCGCCGGCAGGCGACCAGGAGACGGCGCGTGACGGCGCGGGAAGAGGAGCTGATCTGGTGCGAGGTGCGCCTGGACGACGTTGCCGGTGTCGTCGGCTCCTACGAGCTGTGGAAGGACGGGCCTTGGTACCACCGCGTTGACTGGCACCGGGTCTGCGAGGCCTTCGACGGCTTCCTGCAGCGCAACGCCGTGGACGGAGTCGTCACGGATCTTCCCGCCCGGTTGCGCGAGGTCGAGGAGCGGCTTGGCCAGCGTGAGCGGGAGGGACTACGCGCCCTCGTTCTCGAGCCCATCACCATCACGCAGGTACAGCTCACCAACGGCGGCCATCGGCTGGCGGCCATGTGGCAGCAGGGCGTCCGCGTCGTGCCAGGGCTCTTCTGCCGGGGTGATGTCGGCGCATCCATCACCCCCGACCAGGTGTATCCGACGCCGCAGACCGTTCCGCGGATCAGCCGTTCGTGATGTGGGGGCAGACCCTGCGCTGCTGGTAGCCGCCGGGCACGCCGGCGCCGACGGCGGCCCAGAACGGCCGGGATTCGCGGAAGTGGCCGCCGAGGGTGTGCCAGGACAGTCCCGGGTGCTCGGCGCGCAGCTGGGCGAGGGCGGCGCTGGCCAGTCCGCATCTTTGGTACTCGGGCATGGTGTAGGGGTGTTCGACCCAGCCGAGGCGGCAGCGGCGGCAGAGGTGGTAGTCGACCGCGAAGGCGTGCTCACGGCCCAGGATGGCGGCGCGCGTCCGCCATCCATCGCTCCGCTCGCCTGAGACCATGTCCTGCCACGGCGCGTCCCTAACAGCAGCGACCGGTCGGCCGCGGCGCCGGCCGGACAGCCCCCACCTGATCCACTGGAGGAGTGCGCGCCATGGCTCCGCGTCGGGATCCCGGCCCACCACATGGACCTGCCCCGCCAGGCGCCGGGCCGCTTCGCGGGCGGCTTCCGCCGCGGCCCCGGCTATTCGGTCCGCATAGTGGCCCCGCTTGCACTTCACCGCGCCATGCTGGAGCAAAGTGCTGCCGCCGCCGACAGCGCCGGCCCGGCTGAGCGCAAGGCGCACCGGGTGTACGCCGCCCGTGTTACGGCCGTCGAGGCCACCCAGGCACATAGGCCGTGACCTCGGACAACCCTTCGGCGAGACACATCCGAACGAAAAAGTCACGGCAAGCCGCTCAACTCCGCTCTGCTAACGGGACTTTTCGTTCGGATGCTCGTCATGCCCCGACTGGAAAAAGCGCAATCCGCTCCTGGGCCCGAGCCTCGGCCCCATCAAGGGAACGCCCAGGCATGGAACCTACGCGTACCTGCTCGGCACGGTCTACCTCTGGGCCAAAGACGTCAGTTGGTACGACTTGGAAAACTCATGGGGCGAGCGTTTTTAGCCGGCCGCGGTCTTCCACCGATCCATGACCGCGGCGTAGCGCGTCGGGGGTTAGCGCGGGCGGCGGGGATGCTCTGGGCCGGTGACGGCGGTCGGTCCGGTGAGGGTCTCGGCAGACGCGGCGCGGGCTGCACCGGCGAACCCCGGGGGATCGAGGACATCGACGGAGGGCGGAGGCGACATGGCGAGGGTGACGGTGCTGGACAGTGCCGCCATGGTCAACCACGGCCTTGGGGAACAGCCGAGCAGCCAGCAGCGATAAGCGCTGATGATCATGTTGACCGGCTGACATCGTGATGGACACTGAGCAGGACGACCTGCGAGAACACGCCAGACCGCACTGTCAGTCCGAGCTTGTTCCGCTGCCTGAACTCGGGAGCCCTGAGCGGTTGTGGGCAGATTTCGCCGCTGGGTGTGCCGTCGTGGAAGGACGTAAGGCGATCGGCTCGGCACTCTTTCTCCCCTCATGCGAGGGAAGGAAGATCATGGAACACAACACGGGCGGCGCCATCTGGGTGGCGATGCGGTTCGGCCACGACTTCGACACCGAGTCCGTCTGGTACATCGGCCTGGAGGCGGCGCAAAAGGAAGGCGATGCGTTCACCAGGTTCAACGGCGCGCCGGACTGGCAGCGGTCGGCCGCCCCCGACGGAACCGTGGGTGAGCGCGGGGTGGACCTGCCTCGGAGCCGCATGGCGTGCGCCATCGGAGTGACTTACTGGCACGGGGACGGCACAGAAGAACGGCTCTGCTGGCACCGGCCACTGCGTCAGGCCAGTGACATGCTGGTGGCCATTCGCCAGATGTACGGCCCAGTCCCACACACCGCCGTACTGCTGATCCCGGGTGCCGAACCCCTGCTCCTCGACCTGGAGGACGCGGAGGATCCCGGTGAGGGAGTGTCCAGTCGCGAATGATGATCAGCTGCGGGGTGCTGTCCCGGGCTGGGGAAGCTGGCGAGGCGTCTCCCACGCGGCGACGGTGAGCGCGAGCGCCTCGCGCCCGCGTTCCCCCACGCCGCGGTGAACACCGCTGCCGTCTGCTCGGCCGTCAGGTCGGTCAGCATGGCGCCGTCACCGAACTCGGGTGCGCGGGCGGGTCAGCGTCTGGCGGTAGGAGCGCAGGGCGTCGGCGTCCAGGTCGCGGCGGCTCAGGAATGCGGTGGCGGCCTCGGCCAGCGTCGGGCCGCCAGTGAGCGGCAGGACCTTGGCCATTGTCACGGGCCTCCGAAGTCCTCGGCGTTGCGGAGGATGAACTCCGCGTCCGCCAGCGCGTTCATCGCCGCGGCGGTCAGTGGCGCCTGCGCATACAGGGCGGCCTCCAGCCGGTGGTGGGCTTGGACGTCCATCCGCTCGTGCGTGGCGTCCTCGGCGCCGTCCAGGTCGTAGACGAGTTCGGGGTCGGCCTCGCCGAGCAGGAGCCAGAGCTGGCAGGCCTGCACGATGACCGCCCCGTCGTGCTCCAGGGCCGCCGCCAAGCCAGGAGCCAGTGTCCAGGCCTGTTGGTGGCCAGGTTCGGCCAATGCCCGTTCGGTAGCGCATTTGCCCTTGTGTCGGCCTTGGTGCGGGCGCACCATCGGGCGGGCGAACCGACCCGGGGCACAGACGAGACTCCGACTCCTTTCAAAAAGCGCACCGCGACCAGTCCCCGTCAGGCAAGAGAGCGGGACTTCTCGCCAGGTGGCGGAACGCTCTCACCGTCTGCGACCCCGGGCGCCCCTGCGGCTGCGCTGGTCCTGCGTCCAGCACGCTGCGGGGAGCCTCGCCCTGGTACGCCGTCACGGATGTTCACGGCCACCGGGCCGGGCCGGGGACGGGCGTGCACGAATGGAGGAACTCCGCATGATGCGCTTATCCCCTCACCACGTGTCCGCGGCCGGCGCGGCTGGCCTGGCCGTTTGCTGGGCCTGGCCGCCGCTGTGCTGCTCGCCGCGGCGAGCGTGCTGGCCGTGGTCACCCCCGCGCACGCCGCCTCGGTCACCGTGACCGACTCGGCCGACCCGGTCACCGTCGGCACCAGCTACACCTACACCGTCGCCTACGACGGCTTCCAACTCTGGGACGGCGCCATCACCTTGTCGGGCGCGTCCGCGTCCGTCACCAGCGTGGCCACCTCCAACCCCGCCCTCAGTTGCCACGCGGCCACCAGCACCTATGTGCCGTGCACCGCCTCCCCCTTCATCAACACCCCCGGCACGATCACCCTGACCGTGTCACCCGCGGCGGCCGGCACCGTCACCGCCACGGCCCGGCTCGCCAACTGCTGCACCGACTACTACGGCTCCCAGTCCACCACGATCAACACGCCAGGCACCGACCTGGCCGTGTCGGTGGCCGACTCGGCCGACCCGGTCAACCTCGGCACCACGTTCACCGACACCATCACCGTCACCAACAACGGCCCCACCGCCGCCACCGGTGTGACCGCCACGCTCGCCCTGACCGGCGCCTCGGCGACCATCGTGTCCGCGACCCCCTCGCAGGGCTCGTGCACGGTCACCAGCTCGCTCTCCTGCAGCCTGGGCAGCCTGGCCGGCTCCGACTCGGCCACCATCGATGTGGTCATCTCCCCGGCCGCGACCGGCACGGTGATCGCCACCGGCGGCGTGGACGGCAACGAGCCCGACCCCACCTCGGCCAACGACAGCGACGCCGAGAACACGACCGTTCAAGCCGCCGACATCGACGTTGACCTCGGCGCCCAGCCGCATCTGGGCATCCTGGTGCCGTATCTCTCCTACACGATGACGGCTGACAACACCGGCCCTGACGCGGTCATCTCCGCCACCCTCACCGCGACCCTGCCCGCGGGCAAGACCGCCACCAACCTGTCGTCCGGATGCACCAGCGTCCCCGGCTCGGTCACCTGCATCTACGGCGCCATCGCCAGCGGCGCCGGCGCCAGCAAGACCTTCCAGCTGCCGCTGAACCTGCTCTCCCTGGGCCAGGTCAACGTCACCGCCACCCGCACCATCTCAGCTCCCGGCGACCCCAACCCGGTCAACGACAGCGCCGCCGCGGCCTGCACCGTCATCTCCGTCATCCTGGCCACCTGCCCCTGAGCCTCGATGCTCGCCTGGCTCGCCGGCCGCCGAGCCGGCGGCATTCGGCGCGGTGGCGGCAAGGCATAGCCACACGCCGTGGAACAAGGTGGCACACGATGAGGGAACCCTGGCACGCGAAGCCATGGCGCCAGCGCAAAGGGATCCGCCAAGCTTCAACGGATTGCCAAGGGCGAGATTTGGTGAAACCTCCCTGCCAGGCACGGGCACGAGCGGCAGCATGGCTGGCGATTCCGGGGTCGGGAACACGGGGACACCCATTGGCGGTACGGGCTATTCGACCAGGTCAGTGCGATGCACGATCAACCGTGTTAAGTCAGCTTCTCGGCCCCGGACATGGTGGGATAGCCCGACGCGATAATGCACTCTTTAGTGTTTCCGCAGGCCAGCGGTGACGATCCGCACCATGATCCATCTCACCGCCAATGGCTGTCCCCGCGTTACTCGCCCCCGGGATCGGGCCAGCGCGAGCTACAGCTTTGGGCGACAGAACGCCTGAGGATAGGCGATGGCGAAGGCGACTTGGCGCTGCCAGATCGGCCCGAGCGCGGTCGCCGGGTCGGCTTCACGCACGGAAACGCGGGTATGACGAGATACGCCCTCTCACCCGGAAAGTGCACTTTTCCCTGCAGACAACAGGGGCTCAGCCTGAATCCATGGCGTGATTTCGTCTGATCGTTTTCGGTTCATCATCCTCGATGAGGGCTGCTCCTGCAGGTAGAGGCCTTGTTTCGGGCGTGCGAGGGCCGCCGCGCTCGGGTCGCGGCTTGTCCGGGGTTGGTCAGGGGCTCGGGGTGCGCGCAGGCGCGGGTGACCGCAAGGGGTCGTCAGCAGCGTGTGACCTGGGTTTCGGCTGGTCAGGCCGCTGTGGCGGCGGGTGGATCGTGGGTGGCGGTGAAGGCGTTGATCCAGGCGGGCTGCCAGCGCCATCCGGTGGGCAGGTGCAGGGTCAGGTGGCCGCGCCCAGCAGCGGGGCCGCGCCGGGCCAGCCGGGCGGGCACGCTGATGAGGTGGCGGCGCAGGGTCGCCCCGCGTGCCTTGGCGTGGAAGGCCGAAGCCAGGCAGCCCGGCGCGCGCAGCAGGTTATGGGTGATGGCGGTCAGGGTGAGCCACGCGGCGTTGGCGGTGAAGACGCCGGAGGGGAGATGCGCCAGTGGCCCGTTGATCAAATCGGCGTTGACCTGTTCCTGCACGGCGTGATCACGGTGCTGTTCTTCAGCCTGGAGGAGCGTATACGGGCTGTCGGTGAAGATCGGATAGTAGCGATAGGCGGGGAACAGCTCGTCTTGGCCCCGCTCGGCCTGCTCGTTGAGCTTCCTGACCCGGCGCACGATCAGCCGGGCGGTGACGGCCTTGCCCTTCTTGCTGGTGAAGGCGGTGTAGCCGACCTCGGCGACCTGCGCGTCCGAGACCCAGCCACCGGCCTGCTCATCGAAGATCGCCCGAGGGTAGGCGATCGGCCTCCAGGCGTCCCCGCCGATGGTGGCGATCGCGGCCTTCACCTTGGGGTCCAGCTTGGCGGTGACCGAGAAGCGGGTGTCGTGATCACGGCAGGCGGCGATCACCTCGGCGCCGTAGAACGCGCTGTCGCCGCGCAGGACGAGGGTGCCGGTGCAGCCTGCCTGACGTGCAGTGCCGATGGCCTCGCGGACCGCCCAGGAGGCGCCGCGCGCAGAGCCGGTCGTGCCGCCGCGCAGCCGACTGGCGGCCACCACCGGTGCCGACAGCGGCGTGGACACTGTGACGGTCAGCGCGTTCAGCCCCTTGACCAGCACATTCTTGCCTTGGATCTTGGTGTGGCCGAAGCCGGAGCCCTGCTTGGCATACCCGTAGGTGCGCCGCTGCATCGAGTCGATGTCCAAGAACGCCAGCACGTCCTTGCCGGGCAGCAACGGCGTGTGGGCGGCCAGACTCACCAGCACCTGGCGGGCGACCTTTTCGAGTTGGCGAACGTTGCCCCAGGTGAACGCGCGTAGGAACGAGCCCAGCGTGGAGGGGGCGCGGATACCGGTGAACATCCTGTCCATCCCGCCATGTCGCAGCAGGTCCAGGTCATCGATGCTGTCAGCACCGCAGGCCATTCCGGCCACGATCGAGGCCACCTTCGCCGGCGCGTTGACCCCGTCGGCCGTGCCCAGCGCCACGTGCTCGCCGACCAGTCGCTCTAGTCCGCACCGCTGGGCCAGCCGCAGCGCCGGGGCCAGTCCCGCGAATGAGATCGCATGCTCGTCGTCGAAGATCGCCTGCGTACGGCTGGCGGCGTGGGAGAATTCCAACTTACGAGGTGTCCTTTGCAGCGGGCCGATGGAAGCGTAGGAACTCCCATCCTCCCAGTTCAAGGGACACCTCACTTCATTTCGCAGACCTCGCCGCTGACTTCACGCTGTGGATTGTGACTTGTATCGCTTGATGACGTGATTTTGGGATCGCTATTTGTCGTTGTCGGCGTCCTCCTCGGCCACGGCCGTGGGGTAGGTGCCGACCTCGGACTTGATGACGCTCGGGTCGGCCAGCCACGGGGCCTTCTTGGTGACCGTCGCGAACTTCGAGGAGAACTCGCCGAACGACAGGTGCTGCGACTTGTCGCGGATCAGCCCGAAGGCGGCGATGTCCCAGAAGGCAGTGGTGCCGCCGTTGCCCAGCACGACCTGGTAGCCCTCGGGCAGCGAGAACAGGTCGGCGAGCCCGGAGCGTACGCGGCCGACCAGGTTCTTGACCGGCTTCTGGCGGTGCGAGGTGCCCATGACACTCGCGCCGGAGGCGGCGAGCGCGGCCAGTTGCTCGGTGCGTACCTTCGAGGGCCCGCAGCCGAAGCGGCCGTCGGCGGGCTTGAGGTCAGCGGGAATCACGATGTCAGCCACCTGACTGATCCCGCGGGGTTGATTAGGGACCGGGGCTGGAATCTGAGAAGAACCCCACAGCCAAAAGATCCCCAATGCCGCAGAATGGAGGAACTCAGGACCTGCCATGTTCGTGACGCGAGAGCGGCGGTGGCGCCATGCCCTCAGAACAGGATTCGCGAGAGGTGGTGGAGGGTCTGCTGCGGCGGCCCTTCTGGCGGGACCTCCCGCTGCCCGTGTTGGTCGTCACCGGAGCGCGGGCCGGTGCGGCCGCGCAGCTGGCGGAGCGTTTCAAGGCGCGCCTGCCGTACGCGAGGCCGGAGAAGGGCGCGAACAAATCGCTGGCCGAGCTAGTGGACGCGCTGGCCGGCGCCAATGGCGCTCTGGGCGGCAACACGGTCGGCAACACCCTGCTGCCCGCCCCACGCTTCCCGCTGACGGAATTCGTGTTGTGGGCCCGGGCCCAGCGCGACAAGAGGCCGGAGGAGTGGCCGAAGGCAAGGTGGCCGCCACCTCCTGACTCGCGCCCCGGGCAGGAGGAGCTCAAGCATCGGTTCAGGGCCAGGTTCGGGGTGCGTCCCAGCCTGCAGGCCGACAGCCGCAAGCGGTGGGCGGCGGGCGACTTCCTCGTGCGGGCCGCGGTCTTCTTCGTGCCGGTCGCCACCGTGGTCGCCTGGTGGCTGGACGCCGGGATCACCGACCTGATCCCGCTGGCACCCGGCCTTCTCGCATTGCTGCTGGGCGTCGGCGCGATCGCGTTACAGGCGGTGCGCTTCATCCGCGGCACGGCCTTCTCCCGGTGGTTCCGCCTCCACCGGTACAAGGACCTGCGCCGCACCGCCGGCGAGAGCCGCCCCAAGTACGCGCTGCAGCTGATGAACGCGTCAGAGCCGGAGATCGAGAAGCTGCTGGTCTACGCGATGCTGGAGGACCTGCGCCAGGCGTACCGCAAGTGGCCGCGGATCCCGTGGCCGAGCTGGGGTCGCGGACTGTACGCCCTGCTGGTGCTCGACGCGGATGATCCGGTCCACGCGCGGCTCCTGCGGATCCTTGACGAGGTCCTGTACGAAACGGACATCGTGCCGCCGCTGCTGGTGATCGTCGAGGACCCGGGGCAGCCGGTGCCGCCGCCGGCCGACCGAGAGCCGCGGACCATCACCGAGGACGTCGAGGACTGGCGCTCGCGCGTGGCGCTGCGCGGGCCGGAGCCGCGGCTGCGTCTCGCCGGCGACAAGCTGGTGCTCACGGACACCTACGAACCGCGGCTGAGGGGGGTCAAAGCCCGTGCCGTCGGCTACTGGCTCGCGATGGTGGCGCTGCTGCTCGCCCCGCCGCTGTACGTCTACGGCAGCAACTGGTTCGGCTGCGGCTCCGGCATGATGTCGGCCGAGCAGCAGTGCGTCGGCCTGAGCGACAACCTTGCCGAGATCGCCCCCGACCCGGCCCTCTTGCCCATTCTTGAGCGGATCAAGCAGCAGAACGAGGCCATCGACACGAGGCAGCGGGTCATCACGGTCTTCTATCTCGGCGTGCTCACCACGTCACATCCGGGCGACGACCAGACGGGCGGCTCGGCCGGCGAACTGTCCGGCATCGCGGCCCGCCAGGGAGCCTACAACCGGCTCGGCAGCTGGCAGATCAAGGTGGAGCTGGCCAACAGCGGGCAGTACTTCCGGCACTCCGAGTTCGCCGCCAGGATGATCAGGCAGCGCGCGGCCGGTGACCCGGACGTGGCAGGGGTGATCGGGCTCGCGTGGAGCAGGACCGAGACGCAGGACGCCATCCGGGTGCTCAGCGACGCGCACATCCCGATTCTCAGCACCACCAACTCGGCCGACCTGACCCCGCTGGTCTACCAAGGTCGTCCTTCGCCGTACTTCTTCCGCATGGCGGCTCCCAACTCCGCGCAGGCGCGGGCGTTCGAGCTGTGGCTCGACCACGGGCTCCCCGGAGGTGCGCCGGTCCCTCCGCGGCGGGTCGCCATCCTGGTCGAACGCGACGCGGAGGACCGCGAGCTCTACAGCAAGGACCTCGCGGACGCGCTGGCCAAGGGCCCGTACGGATCCGCCGAGCAGTACCGGTTCGCCGACCAGGACGAGCTGGCCAGCAAGGTCGACCTGGCCTGCCAGGACGGTGCGGAGGTGCTGCTCTACACCGGCCGGGCCACCTTCCTGAACACCGTGGCCGACACCCGGGAGCACCAGTGCGGGGACAAGGTGCAGATCCTGGCGAGCGACGACGTCACCGAGAAGCTGGCCCAGCTCCTCGTCAAGAATGACTTCACCAACAAGCCGGCGATCTCGTTCGTCGCGCTCAACGACATGCGACAGGGGCAAGGCGGCAACCGTACCCAGACGGAGATCGAGAACTGGATCGCGAGCGTCAAGGCGGTGGGCGTGTCCCGCGTGCACGCGTGGATGGGCTATGACGCGCTGCTGGCCGTCACGTCGGCGATCAACAAGATCAAGGCCTCTGACGTCGACGAGTCGGTCAACATCGCCGAGAGCGTCGCGTACAACCTGCGTGGGCTCGGTGTGGGCGGCCTCATCCAGGGCGCGAGCGGGAAGTTCTACTTCTCCGAGGACGCGGAGTCACACGCCGCGCTCCCTCGCGGGCTCTGGCTGTTCTCCATAGACGCCGCCCCGGGTTCCTCCGCGAACGGCCCGGTGCTGCGGGGGAGCTGCACGGTCGACGAAAAGGCCCCGGGCACCGCCGAACTTGAGGTGAAGTGCTCGTTCGGCTGACGCGCTCGGAACGCGTTGCGGTAGGGCGTACGTTCGAGCAGCCCCTTCTTCACCAGCCGCTCGGCCACGGTCTGCACCGTCGTGTACGCCAGTTCGCGCTCCTCGTTGAGCCTGACCAGCAGTTCCCTGACGCGCATCGGTTTCCGGGCATCCCACAGCACGTCCATGATCGCGCGCTCCAGGGACCCCAGGCTCGCCAACTGACCAACTGGCCGGGCGTGGAGGGAGGCACCGACCGCGCCCCGGTGGCCGCGCAGGCGGGAGCGTGGGGATCGATCCTTCCGGCCGTGTGGAGTTTCATGCTGGCCGCCGGGGCACGCGGCGTGGGTGTGGACCACCGCACAGGGACCGCTCGAACGCGAGCTGGCTAAGGTGCTCGGCGTGCCGTTCGAGGAGGTCATACTGGCGGCGTTCATCCCGCTGGTCTTCACCCTCGGCACCGACTTCAAGCCTGCTCCCCGCATCCCGCGCAAGGAGGTCCTGCACTGGGAACCATCGAGCACGCTTGCCAGGCCGTCCCGACCCCAGGACGGCCTGGCAAGCGGATCGGACACACACGGAGGTGCCCTCACCCCTCAGCCTCGGCGACACCGACGACTACGCCACCACCGAAGCCCTCGCCGCCATCACCCGCATCACCAGCGGCAACTTCCGCCTCACCGTCCGCCTCGTCGGCCAGATCGAACGCGTCCTGAAAATCAACAACATCTCCACCGTCACCAAGGAAGTCGTCGAAACCGCCCGGAAGAACCTCGTCATCGGCACGATGTGAGCCCGACACGACTTCGAATCCGAGGCCCACCAGCAACCACAACACCCCAAACAGGCCGTTGCCCTCTCCACCAGCTGAGCGGGTAGAGGCCTTGGAGTTCTCAAGGAATCCAATCCAGGGCGTCAAGATCGAAAACCAGTGACCACGACAAATAGCGATCCCAAAATGACGACATCGAACGATCCAAGTCACACTGTGGATCCAGGCTCAGCAAGTCCTATCGGTTGCATGTCGAAGGCACTTTCCGTGTTTCTGATCAATTCCAGGGCAGCCCGCCTTGTGAAAGTGCGAGGTCAAGCATCGGCGGATGCGCTCTGACCATCGGGAATCGTCGGCGCTCCCGATTGCTGTCGTGTGTGGATTTTCGCGCGGTAGTTGCGCGGCGAATATCCATGAGTGCGTTTGAAGGCGTTGCTGAAGGCACTCTCGGAGGCGTAACCGAGGCTCGAAGCCAGGGAGGCGATCAGCGTCTCATCGTGAGAAAGAGCGCGTTCGGCGATGTGCATGCGCCAGTGGTGGAGGTAGGTGAGAGGGGGTATGCCCGCCGCCGTGCGGAAGCGCACGCTGAAGCTGGTGCGCGACATCGCGGCAGCCTGGGCGAGTTCTTCGAGATGCCAGCGGCGGCCAGGATCGGCATGCATGCGGCGTAGGGCCGGTGCGAGGTGCGGGTCAGCCAGTGCGCGCAGCCAGCCGGCGGGGAAGGACTCGGGCGAGGCCGCCAGCGTGGAGCGGAGCACTTCGACGAGCAGAAGCTGGGCGTATTGATGGGATGCGTGATGGGTGCCTGGCCGTTCGGCATGCAGTTCGTGCAAGAGACGATCGAGGATCCATTGGACGACCGGGGCCTCGGCGCTTTCCGCGCCGATGCGCGTGAGCGGCGGGAGCGCGGCCAGTAGCAGTTCCTCGCCGGTGGCGTTCAGGGCGACATGGCCTCCGATGATCACGGTGCTCGGGTCGGCCGGGACGTTCGTCTCCTCCGCGGGCGCTGCGCCGTGTTCCCGGTGATGGCTGGTGATCCGCACGATCGTTTCGCGGCCCGGGCCGAACATCGGTGCCGCCTCAGCTGGTGCGAGCCCTGGATCGGAGGCGAGTTGCACGCTCTTGACGTCGTTGAGGACGGCCACATCGCCCGCACCCAGCAGCAGCGGAGCTTGAGGGCCGTTCGCCGTCAGCCAGCAGGAGCCTGAGACGACAGCGGCCAGCTTCAGCCGGGCCCGCGGCCAGAACCGAAGGGCCCACGGCGCCGTCGCCCGGAAACCGCCAGAGATGACTGAGCGCGCCTCGCTGAGGGTGAGCGCTTCGCTGAGCGGGTCGCCGGGGGCGGGGGCGGGCAGGTGAACATGCCGGGACACTCCTGTACTGTCGCGCAACTTTTCGGGACTTTCAAGCATTCCGAGTCCCGATCTGTCGATCCCAGACTGAAAGCGGACAGTACGCCGCCGCCTGTCGTCAGGACGGGCACGAGACCGGAGAGACCGCATGACCACCACCACAGCCCAGCGCGTCGCCATCATCACCGGAGGGTCACGCGGCATAGGCCGGCGCGTCGCCGAGCGCCTGGCCGCAAGCGGGCTGGCCGTCGTCGTCAGCTACGCACAATCTGCTGAGGCCGCGAATGCCGCGGTCGAAGGCATCACCGCCGCCGGCGGCACGGCCATGGCCGTGCGCGCGGACGTCGCACAAGAGGATGAGGTGGCGACCCTCTTCGACACGGCGGAGGAGGCTTTCGGCGGCGTGGACGTGGTCGTGCACGCCGCTAGCGCCCTGTCCAGGGGTTCGGTCGCCGACTTCGACCTTGATCTGCTCGACCAGGCCCTTCGCATCAACCTTCGCGGCACCTTCATCGTGGACCAGCAGGCAGCCCGCAGGTTGCGACCGGGCGGTGCGCTCATCAACTTCTCCAGCTCTGTCACCCGGTTCTCGAACCCAGGCAATGCCGCCTACACCATGACCAAGGGTGGAGTGGAGGCGCTGACTCTGCTGCTGGCGCGGGAGTTGCGCGGCCGCGATGTCACGGTCAATGCCGTCGCACCCGGCGCCATCGAGACGGACATGTTGCAGGAGTTTCCTTGCGGGCCGTGAAGAGCTCCGCGCGGGGATCGCTGAGCGCTCGCCGCTGGAGCGGATCGGCACCCCCGACGACATTGCCGAGGTCGTCCTTTTCCTCGCCGGCCCGGCGCGATGGATCAATGGCCAGGTCCTCTACGCCAACGGCGGAGCCATCTGATCGGTGACACCCTCGCGGCGCTGGGACACGGCTGAGGTGTTGGACAACGATCCAGGCGCGCAGCCGCTCCAGATGGCGGCTGATCTTGCTCGTCACTTCCGGAGAGCGGACTCCGCGCACCGCGAGATCGAGATGGTGCGCGTCGCGACCTGCGCCTGTGGACACCACGCTGATCGTCTTCGGCTTCCTCCTGCGGTTCGCCGACCGCACCGCCCGTCGTCCGCCTGCCGGCCGACCTCGGGTCTCCTGCGCGGTGGAGAAGATCAGGTCGGCCGGAGGGGCCGGGGGTAGCGGCGCGATCTCACCTGGACCGGCGACCTCCCCCCGATCCGCCGCCCGAACGCCCTGTTCCGCACCGGGGCCGAGATGCGCTGGGCCGCCGCCTTCCTCGGCCCGTGGGTGATCCGCCGCATCCGGGGCCAGTCGAGCGGCGACGGCCGGACGGCCAAACGCCCGGCCCTGCTCCCGGTCATCCCCCGACCGTGACGACCGCCCGGCGGGTCCGGCTCAGTGCGGGGCCGGAATCAGCGACACGTGGTAATGGCCGATGAGCCACTGTTCCCCGGTGCGTTCGAGCACCATGGTCACGTGCCGGTGGACGGTCGGAGTGTCGCCGGGGAACTCGAAGTGCGCGGTCGCGTAGCCGACGATCACATTGTCCGCCGAGCGGCGGGCGTCGATGATCTCGTACTCGACCCCGGTCAGCGGCTCGGGGTCGTAGTAGGCCACCACGGCGTCGCGCCCTCGCGAGGGGTCGGGGTGACCGCCCTGGAAGATGGCGTCCTCGGCGAAGGTCGACCCGATCTCGGTGGTGTCGTGCACGTCGATGCCGTGTTTCCAGATGTCGAGGACACTCGTGAAGATCTCCTCGTTGCTCTTCTCGCCTGCCATGTTCCCGCTCCTTTTCGCTCGGTCGCCGAAGTTCAGCGGCCGGCGCTGAGGCCGCCGTCGACGTGCAGGAACTCGCCGGTGACCAGCGGCGACTCCTCGAGGTAGATGACGCCCCTGGCGATGTCCTCGACGGTGCCGGTGCGCTTGTTGGGGTGGAGCTGCGCCAGCTGCTCCGGGGTGGCGCCGCCCTGGATGGGGGTGTCGATGAAGCCCGGGGAGACGGCGTTGACGCGGATGCCGCGGGCGGCGTACTCGATCGCCAGAGACTTGGTGGCGGCCGCCAGGCCGCCCTTGGTCACCGAGGCCAGCACCGAGGGGATGGCGGAGTTGGCCGACTCGACCAGGGTGGTGGTCACGTTGACGACGTGGCCGCCACCGCCCTGCTTGAGCAGCTGAGCGATGACGCGCTGGGTCAGGTAGAAGAATCCGCCCAGGTTGATGCCGATGTTGTTCTTGTAGTCCTCCGCGGTGAAGTCGGTGAACGGCTTGGCGGTGAAGATGCCGGCATTGTTGACCAGCGAGTCGATGCGGCCGAACCGCTCCAGCGCGGTGGTGACGATGTTCTCGGCGGTGGCCGGGTCGGCGATGTCGCCGGCCACGGCGACGACGTACTGATCGTCGCTGGGCTTGATGGAGCGGGAATTGGCCACGACGGCGTACCCGATCTTGCGGTAGGCCTCGACGAGACCGGCCCCGATGCCCTGGGATGCACCGGTGATGATGACGACCTTCTGATCGCTCATGAGCGCGCCTCTCCTTTTCTAACCTTCTTCAAGCTCGTTGATGGTTAGACCGTAGACACGGGGGTATAACCTTGTCAAACGAGAACGGAGGTTAGATGGCGATGAAGATCGCGAATGTGGACGAGGGGCTGCTCCTGGCCCTGCTGAATACGACCCCGACCGTCGCCGGACAGGTGACCGATCGGCTCGCCGACCCCGAGGAGGCCTACGCCTGGATCGCGGAGCACGCGGGAGACGAGCACCTCGCCGAAGACCTGGAACTCCTCCGCTCGACTCGCGACACGCTCCAGGCGCTGGTGCACGCCCAAGCCGCGCCGGCGGCGCTCGCCCCCGCGCTTCGCGGCGTCAGCTACCAGCCGGTCATCGGCGACACCGGCATCGGCTGGCGGCTCGCGGCCCCTCGCGCGCACACCCTGGCGGCCCGAGCCGTCGTCGCCTGGGACGCCCTCCAGCACACCGCCCCCGGTCGCCTGCGCGCATGCGAGAACACCGACGAGTGCACGCTCTTCTATGTCGACCACTCCAAGAGCAACAGCGCCCGATGGTGCTCGATGTCCGGCTGCGGCAACCGCATGAAGGCGCGCCGCCACTATGAACGCCGAAAGAACACCCAGATCACCGACTGACACCTGCCGACCTGGTCGGCCCCTCTGTGATCCCGCTCCGGGAAGCTGCGGCACGAGATCCGAGACCAGCCCTCAGGGGCTGCTCGGAGGAGACCTAGCCGGCCGGGCGGCCCGGCCAAGGGGTGGTGCTGGGCAGCGGTCACTCGCAATGAGACCGAGCCTGCTTGCTGAGGGTCACCAAGCCGCTCGGAAGTGATTGCACGCTGCCAGAGGCACCCGACAGTTCAACAGCCTCGGCCGAGAGGGAAGTGATCTACCAGGGTTGAGCGGTATCCATTGCCGTTGGTGCCGCTGGGGCGGTGTGCCCTGTCCGGTGGGAGCGCGCTGTGCGGGGGGCGAGGCCGGTGGCGCGTTTGAACGCGGTGCTGAAGGCGCTGACGGAACCGTATCCGCTGGCTGCCGCGATCTTGGAGATGGAATCGGTGCCGGTACGAAGGGCCTGATCGGCCAGTTTCATGCACAACTCGTTCAGATAGGTCAGGGGTGGCCGGCCAGCTGTCTGCTTGAAGCGGGTGGCGAAGGCGGTGCGCGACATGGCGGCGTGGCGCTGTCGGGTTGACCGGCCTTGGGGAACAGCCGAGCAGCCAGTAGCGATAAGCGCTGATGATCATGTTGACCGGCTGACATCGTGATGGACTCTGAGCAGGACGACCTGTGAGAACACGCCAGACCGCACTGTCAGTCCGAGCTTGTTCCGCTGCCTGAACTCCGGAGCCCTGAGCGCCCGATCAGCAAATGTTCGGGCCGTTGACCAGGTTGAAGACTCCTTACCGCCACTGGCTGCTCGGCTGTTCCCCGAGGCCGGTCAATGGATCCGCCGACACGACAGCAGTGGTTGACCCGAGTGCCGCGCCAGTTCCGGGATGTATCGCTCGGAATTTCGCCATTGCACCCGGGCTGTGCGCTTACGCCGCCTGAGACTCGGCTCGATAGATGGCTGGGGCAGGGGAATCCGGCCGGGCTCGGGCTGCTCCTCGGCGGGGTCATGTGCGACGTGGCCCGACTGCGTCAATTCGTTCCTCGACCGGTCAACGCTCGTCAGCCAGATTTCGCGGTCCGCCTCATAGGGCTGGCCGGGGATGACCTCGGTCCCGGCCGTGTCCAGGTAGCCGACCCTCGCTCCCAGGTCCTCGGCGTCGAGCGGGTCACGCATCCACACGTGCACCCGCTCGAAGTCGATTGGCATTGGCACACCGCCCACCCCTAGGCCGTCCCACTCCACGTGGATGACGCCGAGCCGGGCCGCCACGACCGGCGTCGACGGCACCGGCGGAGGCGTCGTGTCGTCCGGGATGAGCTTCACGACCGGCTCAGAGAACACCCCCTTGACGCCGGCATTCAGCGCCCGCACCTTGAACGCGTACTCCCAGCCCACCACCAGCGGCGACACCGTCGTCTGCAGATCACCCGAGGCGGTCTGCCCGACCATCAGCCACAGCTCACCCGCAAGGTTGCGGCGGGCGTACACCTCGTAGCCGTCCGGGTCCAGCGCGACCCCGGCTACGTCGGAGTCCACCGCACCCCACGTGACGGTGGCCTGCCCCTGGGCGTAGCCGTGCTGGTCCAGGTACGCCGATGCCTGCACGATCAGACCCGTGGGCGCGGCTGGCACGCGGCCGTCGGTGTCCGGTGCCGGGTCGCTGCCGGAGCCTCCGGAGGAGATGCCGCCGTTGAGGATGCCCGCGGCCTGGCGGGCGAGCTTGATGTCGGTTTCGAGGAACCGGTCATTCAAGATTAGGTTGCCGCCGATCAGCCCGTCCGCGTCACACGAGAGGGTGATCTGACGGATCCGCAGACTCTGCGGAGCCGCGCCGTCGCCGGGCGCGAGGACGAAGTCGCCCACCCGGTAGTCCTGGAGCGGCAGCCAGCGGGCCGCGTACGGCTTGACCTGTCGGGTCAGCTGTACCCGCTCCTTCGACGCCCGTTCCAGCGCGTACTGCGCGAGCAGCCTCGCAGTCCCCTCGTCCGCAATTCCGCCTTGCTTCTGGTAGCTCTCCCACCGGCCCCACGGCGTGGTCGCGGCCGGTTCGTCACCTCGACCGACAGGCTGCTCTCCCCCGCGATCAGGATGGCCGAGGAGACATCCTCCAGCGTGGCATCATCCGGCGCCTGGTCGACATCCCGCCCGAGCCGCAGATCGACCGGTCCCGGCCCGCTGGCCAGATCCCGGCCCAGCTCACCGCCCTCGTTGAACACCCGCAGCGTCCGGCCGCTCACCTGCCAGTCGATCACGCCCTGCTCGGCCAGATTGAGCAGCAGCGCCATCAGATCCGTGCCGGGTTCGAGCGCGAGCGTCAGCGCCTTATCCCAAAACTGGCCGTCGCTGTCGCGCTCGGTTGTGACGTCCACCGCCAGGTGGCTCAGGGTGCCCCGCGCGTGGGCCTCGTTCACCAGCGTCCGCAGGATCGCGCCCGCGCTCACCGCGTTGAACGGCCGCTTGCCTTCCACCAGCGGCTGCCCGCCGGGGTAGAGCACCAGCTTGCGGGTCATCCACGCATACCCCGGGCAGTCGTAGCTCCGCTTCCCGGTCTGGTCGGTGTTGTCCCCGCCTCGCTTGATCCTCAGGAAACGGCCGTTCGCGGACTCCACCCAGCCGCCGGCCGCCGCGTACTCCAGCGCGATCTCCACCGGCGATTCCAGCCACTCGGCACCGGCCGCGCCAGCCGGATACGACAGCCGCAGCGACGACACGTCGTTGTGCGGCATGCCGGCCTTGAACCCGAGATGCTGACCGAGCACGCCGAGCCGCGGCCCGTTCGGCTGATAGGCGACCAGACGCAGCCCGTACCGCATGGGCTCGCCTGGAATGATGACCTGCACAACTCACCCCCTTGCGGTGTCATGAATGTGTGGACGACGAGCAGCCCAAGACCGCCCGACCCACCACACGGCACTGTTGTATTGGCCCGCTGGTGACGAGCACGCTTGCCAGGACAGCCGTTGTGGGCATGGCAGGGGTAGGGCCGGAAGCCTGTGAAGGTCTTCAGTTGCTCTCTGCACGTCCGCAGGCGGGACGGCGTACTTGGACAGCCACTGGCGCGGATTCACGAGTAGTTGGCATTGAAAGACATGGCCGCTGTCACCTTCGCTGGCCATGATTGCCTTGTTGGCGGTAACAGCGATCAGCGACATGCGCCAAGAAGGGAATCGCCTGCGTAAGGTCATGGTGATTCGACGGGAGATGAGGGACGGAATCGTCAGTGCTTCCCCTCTGCCGGGAAGAGCAGATTTCTCGTTTCACCGGCGGGCGATCGGAACAACTCAAACGAGTCGAATCCGGAATTCCCGGTTCTCGGCCCGCGCCAACGTTCGTACCCCAAAATTAGCGTTGACTTATATAAGTGTGGGCGGGCGCGACCAAGCCCGAACGACGAGAAGGAATAGGGCGAATGATCGACGTCGTCAACCAGGTCAACGCCACCCACCGGGAGATCGGCGACCAGGCGGTCGCCACCGGAGCGGGGCGGTCGCTGCTGCTGCGGCGCACGTACGACGCCTCGATCGAGGACGTGTGGAGCGCCTGCACCGACCCCGACCAGATCGGCCGATGGCTCATCCCGATCGAGGGCGACCTGCGGCTCGGCGGCACCTTTCAGCTCAAGGGCAACGCCGGCGGGGAGATCCTGCGCTGCGAGAGGCCCCATGTGATCAAGGTGACCTGGACCTTCGGCGAGGGCATGCCCACCGAGGTCGAAGTACGCCTGGCACCCGGCGGTGACGGTGGGACCGTGCTGGAGCTGGAGCACGCCGCACCAGCCGAGACCGTCGACGGGACGGTCCGCATGTACGGGCCCGGTGCCACGATCGGCATCGGCGTCGGCTGGGACCTGGCGCTGCTCGGCCTCGACCTGTTCCTGCGCGACGTCGCTTTCCAGCTCGCGACCTGGGGGGACACGCCGCAGGAGAAGGAGTTCGCCGCCGCGAGCTGCCGCGCCTGGGGGCCCGCGGTCCAGGCCGCCTGGGGCACCAGCGACAACGACCTCGCCGCGGCCGTGGCATTCGCCGTGCAGCACTACGCTTCCTAGACCCGGCAGCCGCGTTCGTCAGGCCCCCGGCGGCTGTCAGGCGCGTCCGAGGCATGAGACGGCGGTCGGTGCCTTCCGAGGCATGGCGCTGTGGACGTCCCGGTTCCGATCTGCTCGGGCGCGCTCGCCTTCGCCGGAGCCGCTACTTCGCGATCGCTTCGCGGACCGCCGGGGCGATCTCCTGGGCCCAGCGGCTCAGGGTGGTGGAGCCCGGGCTGCCGTGGTCGGCGGCGAAGAGCGTGAACCCCGACGCGCCGTACTCCAGCACCGCCCCGGTCAGCTCCTCCACCCACTGGGCGACGGAGCCGCCGAGCCAGCGGCCGTCGCGGTCACGGGTGGCGGGCAGCGGCCGGTCGGTGATGCGCCGCGCCCGCACCGGCGGCCCGATTCAAGCTCCTCCCGGTATCGCGGCGCCGCCGTCCGCGGCGGACGGGGTGCAGCACGTCGGCCCGCTGGCCATCGATCGCCGCACCCGCCAGGTGCATCTGGCCGGTGACGCGGTGGCGTTGACGCCCAAGGAGTTCGACCTGCTGGCGTATCTGCCCACCGACGCCGGCGCGGTCTACTCCCGCCAGCAGATCCTGGACGAGGTATGGGACCCGCACTTCTTCGGCCCCACCAAGACGCTGGATGCGCACATCGCGGCGCTGCGCCGCAAGCTCGGCGATACGGCCTGGATCGCCACCGTGCGCGGAGTCGGCTTCCGCCTGGTAGACCCCACCGCCGAGACCCCTACCTCACCGGCTGCCGACCGGCCTGGCGCGGTGCCCCGGTGACCCGGCGGCTGCTACTCAGCTACGTGGGCCTGGTGCTGCTGGCGCTCGCCGCGCTGGAGATCCCCCTCGGTCTGGTCTACGCCGATGGTGAGCGGGACCGCTTTGCCGCCTCGGTCGAACGGGATGCCGCGATGCTGGCCGAACTGGCCGAGGAAGAGATCGAGGAAGGCAACCTCGCCGCCCTGCCCGATCTGGCCCGCCAGTACGCCGGGCGCACCGGCGGGCGGGTGGTCGTGGTCGACCGGAGCGGGCTCGTCCTGGCCGACTCCGCCACCGATTCCGCCACCGGCTCTGGCGCCCGGGAAGCAGGCACCGACCTGTCCAGCGAACCGGATATCGCCGCCGCCCTGGACAACCGGCCCACGATCGGCACCCAGGCCACCCCGGCCGGCGAGGTGCTGTCGGCCGCTATGCCCGGCACCTCGGGCGCCACCGTACGCGGGGCACTGCGCCTGACCTACCCCATGAGCGCCGTCACCGAGCGGGTACAGACGATCTGGCCGGCGCTGGCCCTGGGCGGCGGATGCGTGCTGGCCACCGCCACCCTGATCGCGCTCGCCCTGGCCCGCTGGGTGACCCGCCCGGTCCGCGCCCTTGAGGCGGCCACCGCCGCGCTGGCCGACGGGCGCGAACCCGACCCGGCCCTGTCCCGGCTCGGGCCGCCGAACTGCGCAGCCTGGCCGCCACCTTCACCCGCACCGCCACCCGGTTACGGCACCTGCTGCATGCCCAGCGCGCGTTCGCCTCCGAGGCCTCCCACCAGCTCAAAACCCCGCTGACCGCGCTGCGGCTGCGGCTGGAGAACTTCGAACCCTACCTGCACCCACGCGCCCACCCCAGCCTGGAGGAGGCCGTCGGCGAGGTGGACCGGCTGGCCCGGATGGTGGGCGGGCTGCTCGCGCTGGCCCGGCTGGAACACGCGGCCACCGCACCCGAGCCGGTCGATGCGGACGCGGTGCTGGCCGACCGGGCCGCCGCCTGGATGGCCCTGGCCGCCGAACACCACGTGCAGATCACCGTGACCGGCCCGCCCGCGGGGAAGGTCCAGGCCATCCCAGGAGCTCTGGAACAGATCGTCGACAACCTGGTCTCCAACGCGCTGCGCGTCGCACCGCCCGCCAGCACGATCACGCTGCACCGCGAGCCCGCTGGCGAGCCCGCCACCGCGGCCGACGGCACGCAGCACGTCCAGCTGCATGTGATCGATCAAGGGCCGGGCATGACCGCGGCCGACCGCGCCCGCGCCTTCGACCGGTTCTGGCGCGCCCCCGGCAGCACCCACCACGACGGCACCGGCCTGGGACTGCCGATCGTCCGGCAACTCACCCACGCCGGCGGCGGCCAGATCACCCTTAACCCCGCTCCCGGCGGCGGACTGGACGCCACCATCTACCTGCGCCCCGCCGCTCCCATCCGCCAGCACCCGACCGCACGGACCGCGCGGACCCAGCAGCGCCCGCCACGCAGACCCCGCACCCGCATGCGCACCCGTTGAAAGCCCGCTGCCCGACGCCCCCAAAGCGCCAGATGAGCGGCCGGGATCGGTTTCGGCTAGGAGGCCATGCGGGCCTGGCGCCACATGGTGAGGCCGAAGCCCCGTAGCCAGCCCATCGGAGACTCACCTCCTGTGCCACAGGGGCCGCCACGCGAGGGGAAACACGTTGATGGGCTGCTGGCCGACACCATGCGATCATGTCCCTGACCGCCCTGGGAGGAGGCCGTCGCTCGGCGTACCGGCGGCTCTCCCGGGCGGTCATCGCTCAGTCCCGGCCTGCCCCGTTTCGCATGGAGACGACCCATGCCCCCCGGATGGGCTCAGGTCGTGGCGGAGGGCTTGTCGAGCCGGGTCAGCTTGACCAAGACCGCGAAGCCGTCATCGGTACCCGGCCAGTGCCGCCGGACCGCCTCCAGGCCGGCGCGGCGGACCACGGAACGCAGCACCGCCGTGACGATGATGGCGTCGTCGGCGTAACCGAGTATCGGGATGAAATCGGGCACGAGGTCCAGCGGCAGGGCCAGGTAGGCCAGCAGCAGCGCGAGTCGCACGCGCACGCCGCGCGGCAGGTCGGAGTCGGCCGCTAAGCGGCGCACCAGGCGTAGCACGTCGGGCAGCAGGCGCAGCGCCTCCCGCAGCAGATTGCCGCGAGGCCGGACGATCGCCAGCGTGCCGATCAGCGCCAGCCAGGCGACCAGCAGCGCGACCGCGATCCCGATCAGCAGATCCCATCCCCAGGACCCGGTCATGCCTGCTCGCTCTCCTCCTGCGCCTCCGGCACTGCGATGCTGATCTCGGCGGGTGCTTCGGCTGCCAGCGCGCTCTGCTCGAACGCCGCCAGATCCGCCGCGGCGTCCTCGACCGCGGACTGGGCCATGGCGGCGGCCGGGGCGGCGAAGTAGTCCCGGGCGGCGATCTTGGCCAGCCAGGACCGGAACCGCTCCAGGTCGGCCTCGGACTCCTCGACCTCGGCATAAGTGGCCCGGCCGCGCTGGCGCTCGGCTGCCAGTTCCGCGCGGAAGGTGGGCAGGCGCTCCAGCACCTCGGTGTATTCGGCGTCGCGGGCGGTGTTGAACTCGGCGATGATCTGTCGTTCTTCGGCTGGGTCGGTGAGGGTCAGGCGCAGCATTCGGCCAGTCCCACCTTGTTGATGCACTCGGTCCAGTAGGCGGCGTACCTGCCGCAGGGTTTGCTCGCGCTCCGGCAGCAAGCACACCGACTGCTGCAGATACAGCGCGCCGAGCGAACGCAGTTTGCGCCACACCTGCACCCGCAGGGTGGGTGCGGCTCCGGCGGTGGACACGCTGACCAACAGCCAGCCCTCACCTTCCGTATTATCCGTCACACGCCTATGTTACACCCGTAACAATCCATGGCAACGAGGCTACATGAAGGTCATCGGAGCGCACGCAGGCACAGCCCACGACGGCCGCCGCTGCATGCGACGAACGGTGACAGCTCCCTCAGCGTCCCGCGACAGGCAGACCGGTCAGGTCCAGGCGGCCATCGGTCCGCAGCTGAATCTCGCCATACGGGCTCATGTTCGAGCGGAAGATCGGGGTCAGGCCGCGCCGGTCGGCGTCGGTCAGTACGTCCTGCCACTCCGGCAGGGCGAGCGTGTCTTCTGCTCCTCACGCCGATTGGAAGCCAGCTCGCCGCGCTTGCCGAACCGGATGTAGTCATTAACGCCGTTGTAGTTCTCCTCCACGTTCAGCCCGGACTCGGTCTCCCACTGCAGATCCCGATCCCGCATCATCCGCACCGCTGACGTGACCGCCATGGTCGCCGACGTCACCGAACAGCTCGCCCCCCTCCGCATCCTGGTCAACAACGCAGGCGACTACCCGCGCATCGCCTGGGCCGACCTGACCGAGGACCGCTGGATGGCGGCCATCGACCTCAACCTGACCGGCCACTACCGGTGCGCGCGGGCGGTCACCCCGGCCATGTCGAACATCGAGGTGGGCGTATCGTCAACGTCGGCAGCATCACTGCTCGCAGCGGCCGCGCCGGTCTGGCCGCCTACGCAGCGGCCAAAGCCAGGCTGCACGGCCTGACCCGGGCGCTGGCCTTCGAGGACTCGGCGGCTACGGCATCATCGTCAACGCGGTGGTTCCTGGCCCCATCCAGGTAGACCGCGAGCGCCAGCTGCCGCCGGGTGCCTGCACGCCTGTGCGCGACCAGCTTGCTCGCCAGTGCCTTCCCCCGGCGCGGGCAGCCATCGGACGTCGCCGCGGCGGTCACCTTCTTAGCCACCTCCGGTGCCGCGTTCATCACCGGTCAGAGCCTGCACGTCGGCAGCGGCTGGTTGCTGCACTAGCCTGCGCGCCGCCCACTCCCTTGAGGAAGGATGCCTCTCATGCGTGAACGCGTCCGCGCCATCCCGGTCGACCACGAGGGCCATCTGCTCACCATCAAGCGGATCAAGCCAGAACAGATGCCGTACCGGGTGTTGCCCGGTGGCGGTGTCGAGGACAGCGACACCAGTCTAGAAGCCGCCCTCAAAAGCGAACTCAGGGAAGAGGCGGGACTCGATGACGGCTGAGGAGATGCGGGCCGCTCTCGGTCTGGCGGACGCTGCCGGTGATTCGTCTGCTCCGGCTGTCGAATCAGGGGCGGGCCGATCGACGCGTTGACAACACAAGCGCGTGAAAGGATATGGATCATGGATTACAAGCTCGAAGTGGTGCCGGTCGCGGTGGCCGACGTGGAGAAGGCGAAGCTGTTCTACAGCGAGCAGCTCGGTTTCGTGGCCGACCACGACACCCAGATCAGCGCCGATGTGCGGGTGGTGCAGCTCACCCCGCCCGGGTCGGCCTGCTCGATCGTCATCGGCGCCGACACCGGGGCCGCTCCCGGCACGGTGCGAGGGCTGCAGCTCGTGGTGACCGACATCGACGCCGCGCGGGCCGAGCTGGCCGGGCGGGGCGTCGAGGTCAGCGAAGTCCAGCACTACAGCAAGGACGGCACGATGGCCGCGGGCAAGGGCGGGGAGTGGAACGCGTTCGCCTTCTTCAGCGATCTCGACGGCAACGGCTGGGTCCTGCAGGAAGGTCCCGGCCGCGGATGACCCTTCGCCGGTGTCTTCCCAGGCCGCTCCGTAGCTGAACAGCCCGCGGCCAGGTCGATGAGGCCCTTGTCGACGAGCAGGCGCAGGCCCGAGCCGAGGGAGCCGCGGGCGGGCAGGGCGTCGGCCTCGCCGCCGCCGTAGGCGCGCTCCCGCGCGTCGGCGCGGATGGCCCAGGTGATGCGGGTGCCCGGCGCCTGCTCGGCCAGGTCGGCGAGCGCGAGCAGCGTGGTGGCGGCCGAGTGCCCGACACCGACCACGACCGTGTGCCGGCAGCCCCCGGGAGATGGGGACGGCTGGCGGGCCGATCATGCCGGGACCACTTCCATGTCCATGAGCGGCGCGTACTGCTGGCCGGCGTAGCAGTCGGTGTCGGCCAGGCTGCCCTGGACCACCGGCCGCGGGAGCGACACCTTCACTGCAAGGGCCAAGGGGTGGTTGACCAGGAGGATCTTGTCCGGGTCGGTGTTGAAGAGCGTGGCGAACAACTGCTTGTTCAGGAAGCCGGTGGCCACCAGGGCCTTGTAGCTGTCCTCGTCGTGGCACATGAAGTCGAAGGTGAGCGTGAAGGGGCCGGCGTTCTTCGAGCGCACCAGGGCGCAGTAGTGGAGCAGGGTGGTCATGGGTTACAGCTCCTCGGTGGTGGTGCGGAACAGCTCGGTGGGGGTGATGCCGGTGACGACGTGGTTGAGGGTGAAGCGGTAGAGCGGGCCGCGGTCGATCTCGGGCGGTGAGAAAGGGTAGGCGAGGGTGGAGACCAGGCCGTCGTACTGCGGGATCGGCAGGTGGCTGCTGGCGTGGGCGACGAAGGTGGCGACGGCGTGCGCGGTCTCCTGGTCGGGTGCGGTGACGGTGATCAGGACGCCGAGTTCGCGCGGGTCGAGTGGGTCGGGCTCGCTGCCCGCGAGGACGGCGCCAGCGCCGTAGAGGCGGTAGTCGATGTCTATGTCGGCGGGGTTGACCGTGCCGCGGAAGACGTCGGCGATCTTCGCGTCGAAGTAGTGCCTGGCCATGGGCAGGAGCTTGGGCAGGGTGGCGACGACGATCCGGTCGCGTACGCCGCCGATGATGACGGTCTGGTAGCCGACGAGTTCGGCGCCTTCGAGCTTGTTGGTGTAGCCGTCGGCGGGGACGTAGCGGGCGCCACGGACGCGGACCGTCTGCTCGTCGACCGTCTCGTAGGTGGCGTCGGTGGTGTCCAGGACGCCGGAGGGCTCGGCGATGTGGAACGGGTCGGCGTTCTCGTACAGGGTGTGCGCGGCGACCGAGCGCGGGGTGAGGCGGCTTCCGTTGGCGAGGGTGGTGACGTCGAAGTGGTCCTCGCGCAGCGTCACCAGCAGGCCGTTGGCGGAAGGCGGGATGGCGCACGCGGCGCCGCACTCGATGGTCTTGGCCATGTGCCAGGTCAGGCCGGGGTCGGCGCCCTTGAGGTGCGGGAGGGCGGCGAACAGGGCGGTGTCGCTGGCGCGGCCGGCGAGGATGACGTCGCACCCGTCCTGGAGGGCTTCCTGGATGGGCTCGACGCCCATCATCGCGACGGTGTGACCGCGCTCGAAAACCTCGCGGCCGATCCCGGGGGCGTGGGGCAGCGGGGTGATACGGCCGGCGTCGTAGAGCTCTTCGAGGCGTTCGACGGGCTGGTCGGAGTAGATCAGGCCGACCTTGAAGTGGAGGTTCTCCTCGGCGGCGATGGTGCGGGCGAGGTCGGCGACCCAGTCGACGCTGACGTCGCGGCCCGAGGTGCCGCAGGAGCCGATGATCAGCGGCACACCCAGCTCGTCACGGGCGCGCAGCAGCAGCCGCAGGTCGCGGCTGACGGCCTGGGCGGAGAGCTTGGGGGTTCCGGAGCCCAGGGCGGCGGGGCCGGAGTCGGTGGAGCCGGCGTCGCAGGCGATCACGTCCGGGCGGGCCGCGACTCCGCGCGCGAAGGCGTCGGCGTCGAAGCCGGCGCCGAGTGCGCCGGTGGGGGCCAGGATGCGGAGTTCCATGAGGGTGGTGCCTTTCGGTGATACGCGTACGACGGAAGAAGACAAAGGGGGCTCAGGCCGCGGGCCGGTCGGGGACGCGGCGGGCCAGGCGGGTGAAGACGAGAAAGGTGATGACAGCGAAGACGGCGGCGTTGAGCAGCATGTAGCGCCAGTCGGTGAGGTCGATCGTGGCGCCGAGGATGCCGGGGCCCAATGCCATCCCGGACTGCGACGCGATCGTGTAGAGGGCGGTGTAGGTGCCCAGCACCTTCTGGGTGGGGGCGAGGTTCCACAGGGCGACGAGCGCGTTGACCGCGAACGAGGCGTAGCCGAGCGAGGAGAGGATCATCGCTGTGATCGTGCCGGGCACCGACTGCCAGACGAAGCCGACGAGCAGGCCGACGATGAACAGCCCGACGCCGTAGCGCATCGCGCGCAGCTGGCCCAACCTATTGGACAGGTAGGCGATCGGCAGGA
Organism: Nonomuraea jiangxiensis; assembly: GCF_900099965.1. Classification (GTDB taxonomy): domain Bacteria; phylum Actinomycetota; class Actinomycetes; order Streptosporangiales; family Streptosporangiaceae; genus Nonomuraea; species Nonomuraea jiangxiensis. The sequence goes on from NZ_FNDJ01000002.1 coordinate 130,956, forward strand.
CGCACACCAGGAAGGCGAGGGCGCCGGGCAGAGCCAGGCCGCCGGCCTCCCCGCGGGTCAGGCCGAGGACCTGCGTGCCGTAGGGGGTCATCAGCGAGCGGAGCGCGGACCACATGCCGGCGAAGCAGAAGATGCCGATCATCAGCAGGAACGTGGGGCTGTAGGGGGAGCGCAGCGCGTCCTTCATCACCGCCCAAGGGGAGGTGAACTCCTGGTGCTGTTCCGTCTTGTCCTCGGGCAGGACGGTTTCGCTGTGGCGGCGGCCGAGGAAGGTCCATGACAGGGCGAGCATGATCAGCATCAGTAGCGGCGGGATCGCGAAGGCGAGGTGCAGAGAGTGGTCGACGACCAGGAGGCTGATGAGGGAGGAGACGACGATCGTCAGTGCGGCGCCGGCCTTGATGAAGCCCTGGGCCTTGCTCCGGTGCGAGCGGAGGACGTAGTCGGAGACCAGGGTCTCGGTCACGCCCTTGAAGGCGTTCGCGATCGCGGCGAAACCGATCACGCAGATCATCAGCATGAGCAGGTTGTTCGCCCACGGGATCAGGACGAACGGCACACTCGCAGCTGTGGCGCCGACCAGGACGATCGGCCAGCGGCCGGCGCGGCGGCGGACGAGCTTGTCGGAGAAGAAGCCGACGAACGGCTGGGTGAAGATGCCCCAGGAGTGGTCCAGGCCCATGATCAGCCCGATCACGCCCGCGGAGGCGAAGTAGTGCCGCAGCTGTTCGGGGACCTGGGCGTCGTAGAAGTTCCAGACCGCTTCCTGGGCGAACACCGCCAGGGTCACCCACAGGACCGCGCTACGGTTCATGCGCTCACCCATGTTGCTGGGCGACGGGGTGGTGGCTGCCTCGGGGGCGGGCGGGGGATCGGGCATCATGACGGCTCCTATGCCACATGCTATAGCAAAAAGGGGGATTGCCTGGAGGCTCGACGCATCCCAACGCCGTTATCGGGCGGGCAGGCGGCACTATGGGGGCGTGGTCAGCTCTGGGAGAGCTGGACGAGCGCGGCACGGTGATGGCGCGCGGCGAGTTCCTCGGCGCGGTCCTCGTCCCGTTCGAGGAGGGCGTTCAGGAGCTCGCGGTGCTCGTGGTAGCGGGCGCGGAACTCTTCCGCCCGCTCGGGCGCGATCTTCATGGTCAGGTCGAGCCGTTCCTCGTCGCTGAAGGCGCGCGCCTGGTTCAGCAGGCCCTCCAGGACGGGGTTGCCCACGCACTCCTCCACTTGGTGATGGAATAGGCGCAGCTTGTGGAAGACGGCCCTCAGCTGGTCGGCGACGTCGGCTTCCAGGCCCTGCTCGGCAACTGTCTTCTCCACCTCGGCCACGATCCGGTCCGCCTGCGCGAGCAGGGAGACCAGGTCGGTGAGCTGATCGGCGGTCGCGTTGCGGGCCGCGAGGCGGGCCATCAGCCCTGACAGCCGGACTTCCGCCTCGACGATCTCGGAGCGGGCCGCCGGCGAGTGCGCGGCGATCCGCAGTGCACGAGGTCCGACGCGTTCGACGACCTTCTCGTGCACGAGCTGGCGCAGCGCCTCCCGGACCGGGGTAGGGCTGACACCCAGCCGGGACGCCAGATCACGTTCGGTGATCTTCTCGCCCGGCCGCAGCACGCCGTCACGGATCGCGTCTCGAAGGCGCCGGTAAGCCTGGTCGGCCAGCGACGTCGTCTCCACAGGCCCCAGGGCGTCAGTGCTCATGCCAGCAAGAGTGCTCCTGCTATAGCAAACAGTCAATGGGTCGGCAGCGAACCGTTGGCCAAGCACTCTCCACCCGGTCACTGTGAGAGGTGCGCCCGCAGTTCGAGGCGGCGCTCGCGCTGGCCCGGCAGATCAAGGCGCACGCCTCAGCTCGCCGGGCCACTGGCCGGTATCTACGACCCGGCCGGACCGGGCCGGATGCTGTTCCCTTTCTTCGCCGCGGATGGCCGAGACCGAACGCGAGGCCATCCGCGAGGCCACCCTGGAGGGCCTGGACGCCGCCGCCCGCAAGGGCAAGCACGGTGGCCGTCCGCAGGTGATCACCGACGACATGCCGCACACCGTGCTGCGCCGCAAGGCCACCGGCGAACGCGTCGAAGACATCCGCAAGGACTTGATCATTCCCACCGGGAAGCGCAAGGGCGAGAACCCGTCCCTGGCCAGCATCTACCGGGCGCTCGCCGAGTACGAAAAGGCGCAGGCCTACCCCGAGGCCGTCGAGGCGGCACGCGCCGAGTTCGTGGAGTTGCACCCGGCCGCCGGTTGAACTCATCCCGGGTCGGCCAGGAGGTCGACACGTCCTGGGAACAGCGAAAGACCTGACATCCCTCACGAAAGGTCGCTCTGACCTGGGCTAGCGACCAACCGATGTACTTCGTGGCAGCGTCGTTAACGACAGGCCATGTAAAACGGGCCGAGAACCACCGGGCCGAGCAATAACCAGAGGAGGGACCCCATGGGCAAGGTCTTCAGCCACATGACGATGTCGTTGGACGGATACATCGCGCAACCGGATGACCAGGTCGGCGAGCTGTTCGACTGGTTCGAGGCCGGAGACGTGGTCGTGCAGAGCCCCAACGAGGACATCGCGGTCAAGGTCGATGATGCCGGTGCGGAGGTATGGCGGTATCTGACCGAGAACACCGGCGCGCTCATCGCAGGCCGCCGCCTGTTCGACATCGCCGGTGGCTGGAACGATAAGCATCCGGCCGGCGCACCCGTTGTCGTGGTCACGCACCGCCCGCCGGCGGATGCTGCCGAGAAGTGGCCGACCACGACGTTCGTCGACGGAGTCGAGGCGGCGATCAATCGGGCGAAGCAGATCGCCGGCGACCAGAACGTCTCGATCGCCAGCGCGAACGTGACGCAGCAGGCACTCGCTCTCGGCCTGGTGGACGAGGTGTGCGTCAGCCTGGTACCGGTGCTGTTCGGCGAGGGTATCCCGTACTTCTCCAAAATCGAGGGTGGGCACCTCCTGCTCGACGACCCGATCGTCATCCAGGGCCGACGTGCCTTGCACTTGCGGTATCCGGTCCGTCGCTAGCCTCTGTTGGGGCCGGTCGGAGGCACGAGCTCACCGATGAGGCGCCGCCCATCGCAGTCCGGCCGGGTCTTCAACCAATGGCCGGCACTCGATGCGGTCTGCGGCCGGCCGGCCGCCGCGCGGTCCGCGACTCAGACCTGCCGCCGAGCGGGCGGAGAGGTCGCCGAGACGCGGGCCACCGCCCTGCAGGAGGCCAAGAGCGCCGCGGAGGCGTCAGCCCGGGGGCTGTCCAGCGTGCCGAGGCCGCCGACGCTCGCGCCGGCGAGGTCCTGGCGCTGCTGCGTCAGCGCGACACCCCCGTCTGACTGGTGCCGCATGCGACATCACTGAACGACCGTCCACGAACCCGGAGCAGCCCGGTGACGGCCGCTACGAGTTCGTGCCGCTGCGCATCGCCGAGGTCGACCAGGCCGACGTCGACACCCTCGCCGCGGCCGCCCCGGTGCTCGGTGACCCGCACGCGGGCCAGGCCGTACGCGACGGCCTGCACGACGGCCGCACCAGCCTGCCGGTCGGCGAACTGGGGTCAAGCGCCCCCAGTTGGCCGGGCTGCCGGACCTGGCCGACACCGGCGACACCGCGATGCTCCGCGAACGCCTGGCCCGCCGCCGGCCCCGCCGACGACGTCGGGCTCACCCGTGACGAAGAGGACGCCTACCGGCGCACCGTCGACCGGCTCAGCGCCATGTGGGCGCTCGGCGACCAGTCGCCCGCTTCATCTACGACGGCCGCCGCTGACCCGGGCACGAGCCTGTACATCAATAAGCAGCCACTGATTCACGTTCAAGATCCCCACGCGAAAGGACGCGACCGATGGGGACGCCGACTGGACGAAGCCGGAGTGCTGCGAGGGAGGCCGGGGGCTCTCTTCGTGCCCTCCTGGCGGCGCATCCACAGCTCACGGTGGTGCTGGACTCAAGCCACGCGATCAGCGGACACACCGAGACCTCGACACGTGTCCCCGGACCGACGCGCCGATCGCCTCCTCGCTCCCACTCAGCCGCGAGCGGAAGGCCGGAGTCCGTCCATCAGGAGGTCCAGCAGGCGACCCGCCATCGCTTCGCGTTCGGGCGCGCCGGCCACGGTGAAGATGCCGATGAGAGCAGCTGCGATGTCTTCGGCGGGGACGTCGGCGCGGAGTTCCCCGCTCGTGCGGCCGGCTGCGAGGATGTCGTCGATGGCGTCGAGCAGCTCGGTCCGGGTGTGGGCATGGGCGATCTTGCCCGATTCGATCATCGCGAGCAGCGTGTCGAGCATGCCGTTCTTGGTTGCGATCCATTCCCCGAACAGGTCCATCCAGCGTCGCAGCGCCGCGGGCGGGTCGAGCTGGGTGAGTAGTTCACGGGCGCCGGCGGTGAGCCGCGAGACCTGGTCGCGGTAGACCGCGTCGACCAGCGCCTCGCGGGTGGGAAAGTGCCGGTAGAGAGTGGCGATGCCGACCCTGGCCTCGTTGGCGATCGCGCGCATCGACGGCTCGGCATCGGCCGTGGCGAACATGCGGGTGGCCACGGCCAGCAGCTGTTCGCGGTTGCGGGTCGCGTCCGCCCGTGGTCTACGGATCTTTGCGGAAGCCAAAACGGATCACGCTCCACTTGTGCTAGCTTGGGTCGCATAAACGGAGCATAGTTCGTTTACGTGGCTTCACGAGTCGCTACAGGAGACAGGTGAGCATGCAGGAACCGAGCCTCAACACGTCGGCGGACACGAGCCGGGCGGTCCAGTTCGAGTCGTTCGGCGGACCGGACGCCCTGAGCGTCTGCGAGGTACCCGTGCCGCACGTCGACTCGGGGCAGATCCGCGTGCGGGTCACCGCGGCCGGCCTGAACCCGATGGACTGGTTCATGACCTCTGACGCGGAGACCGCCGCGCGGTTCGGCCTGAGCCTGCCGTGCGGGTTCGGCACCGATTACGCCGGGGTGGTGGACGAGGTCGGTGACGGCGTAAGCGAGTTCGTGGCCGGTGACCGGGTGTTCGGCGGCGCCCTGTCCCGCGCGGTCGCCGACTACGTTGTCGTGGACGAGGCGGGGACCATCGCGGTGGGCGGCCAGGCGCACCGTACCCCTGACGGCGTCGACGACCACACCGCTGCCACCCTTACTATTGCGGGCTGCACGGCGGCCGCGGCCCTGGCCGTGGTCAACCCGGGCCCGGGCGACACGGTGCTCATCGGCGGCGCGGGAGGCGGGGTAGGCGTGTTCGCCGTCCAGCTCGCGCGCCTCGCGGGCGCGCGAGTGATCGGGACGGGGTCGGCAACCTCGGCTGACGCCCTGCGAGCCCTGGGGGCCGAGCCGGTCGCCTATGGCGAGGGTCTGGTCGACCGGGTCCGTGCGCTGGCTCCCGCCGGCGTCACCGCGGCCATGGACCTGCACGGGACGGACACCGCGCGGGCGGCACGCGAACTCGGCGTGCCTGACGAGCGCATCACCACCATTGCCGCCCAGGTCGACGGGATCACGCCGGCGAACGGTGCCAACGCGGCCCCGGGCGCTATCGAGGAGATCGCCGGCCTGGTCGCGGCGGGCCGGCTCCGGGTGCCGATCGCGGCACGCTTTCCGCTCGAGCAGATCCGCGCCGCGGTCGAGCTCCAGGCGGGACGGCACGTGCACGGGAAGGTCGTCATCGACCTCTGATCACCGCCTTGAAGTCAGGCAAGCGCGGCTCACCGCCGTCCCCGCGCTGGAGCCCGACATCGGCGGCCCGACGTCAACCGACGGCGCTAATTAGTTCCCTCGTCCCTGCTCGGGACGCCGCTCAGGCGGGAAAATGGGGACGGGTCGCCCGCCGACGTCGGTTTGTCTATGGCGCGGGTGAGGCCGTTAATTAGTTTGATCGCTGGGAGCTGCTTCAGGGGCCGCGCAGTGTTGCCATGAGCACGAGGGTCCGCCTCTTCTGTCCCCGCTGGCTCCTGCGGGTGGCCTGCGTTCGGCACGCAGAGCGGCGGGAGGGACATCGTGCAAGAGGTCGATGAGCAGGACCTGTACGTGGATCGGGTCGCGGCCCTGGACCTGGGTAAGGCGGGTCTGGAGGCGTGCGTACGGGTGCCACATGAGGACAGGCCCGGCCGGCGGATGCAGGAGATCCGTGCCTACGCCACCACCACGACGGCGCTGCTGGAGATGGCCGACTGGCTGCGCTGCCAGAGTGTGTCCCGGGTGGTGATGGAGAGTACCTCCGATTACTGGAAGGGGGTGTTTTGGCTGCTGGAGGCCGAGGGGTTCGACTGCTGGCTGGTCAATGCCCGGCAGGTGAAGAACGTGCCCGGCCGAGCCAAGACCGACAAGGCCGATGCGGTCTGGCTGGCCAAGGTGGCCGAACGAGGAATGTGCCGGCCCTCGCTGGTGCAGCCCGCGCCGATCCGCAAGCTGCGGGATCTGACCCGCTACCGGCGCTCGCTCATCGAAGACCGCACCCGAGAGATGCAGCGGGCCGAGAAGCTGCTGGAGGACGCTCAGGTGAAGCTGTCGTCGGTGATCAGCGACATCTTCGGGGTGTCCGGCCGACAGATGCTGCAGGCCCTGATCGACGGCCAGCGAGATCCCAAGGTGCTGGCCGGCATGGCCCGGGGCAGCATGCGCGGCAAAATCCCCCAGCTGGAGGAGGCGCTGCGCGGCTTCTTCACCGACCACCACGCCGTGCTACTGCGCATCATGCTGGCCAAGATCGACCGGCTCAGCGATCAGGCCGCCCTGCTGGACGCCGAGATCGAGCAGGCCATCAGCCCTTTCTCGGCCCAGGCGGCCCAGCTCGATGAGATCACCGGAGTCGGGCAGGTCGCCGCCCAGGAGCTGATCGCCGAGATCGGCGTCGAGATGAGCCGCTTCCCCACCGCCGCCCATCTGGTGTCCTGGGCCAAGTTCTGCCCGCAGACACACGAGTCGGCGGGCCGTAAGAAGGGCAAGGGGCGCGGCAAGGACAACCGCTGGCTGGCCGGCACGTTAGGCCGGATCGTCTTCTCCTTCGGCAAGACCGACACCTTCCTCGGTGAGCGCTACCGCCGTATCGCCCGCCGCCGCGGCAAGTCCAAAGCCCTCGTCGCCGCCGGAAACTCGGTTCTCACCGTCATCCACCAGCTTCTGTCCGACCCTCAGGCCCACTTCCATGACCTGGGCGCCAACTACTACGACAGCCGCATCAACAAGGACCGTCGCGCCCGCAGCCTGGCCAGCCAGCTCCAGGCCCTGACCGGCCAGAAAATCGTCATCCGCAACGGCAAGGCCGTCCTCATCGAGCCCGAAGCAGCCTGACCACAACGGTCCTGCTGACTCTCAATACTGATCACCGGTCGGGGTTCGCTGCCGCCTGCCCGGCAAAGGCTCGAATTTTCGGGTCAGGGACCGCGCCCATCCCCCGCGACTCGGCGACGGCCACCGCCGCGCGCACCAGCGCGGCCACGGCACGGCTGCGGGACCGCTCCGGCCAGGCGATCACCAGCGAGGCGGCAGGACAGTCCTCGACGGGGACGTACGCCACCGCCTGCCGGGGATACCGCGCGGCGACCGATCTCGGAAGCAGGGTCACCGTCGCCCCGAGGCCGACGAGCGCGAGCAACTGAGCAGAGTCCAACGCTCGACCAACACGTCCATGCCCAACGGCGGCTTGTCCATGTCTTCACATCAGTTCAAGCCGGTTCGGTATTACACGACTTCAGGCAGCATGATCATCCGCGTTTGGGGCTGGTGACACGTTCGTTAGTGCGCCACGAGGCGCTGTTTGTCCGAATGGAGGTGAAAGGCCGTCCATCGCCTGGCCGTCGTAGCGGCGGGTGAAGCTGGAGGCAGCCTGAGCCGGGAGTCGCCGGGGAGGGTGGGAGCAGCCTCGACAAAGTCGCGTCGGTCCAGCACTGCCGGATGGGCCGGGCGCGGTGAGCGAGACGGGAAGGTATACGCGAGGAACCGGTGTCATTACGCCTCTTGACGTGTCGCCAGCTCAAATCCGGTGGATATGGGCTGGAGGGCGGCGCGCACCCGCTCCCTCATCACGGAGCGGGGAACTCCGGGTTCGGTCTTAACCGCTTGGGCTCGGAGGCCACGGTGAAGGGCTACGGCGTAGCCGTGGCGATGCCGCAGGGGTATAGCCGGGTGCCTAACCCGTCGATCGGACAGCAGTGAACGTGGGAACCGCCCGTGGCCGTTCCCGGGCTCATCCCCGCCAGGGGTGATGGTGCGGGATAGGCGCGACGCCAGCCGAAGGCGCGGGCGGGGCGGAGCCGCCGTAGTACTCGGAGGCCGGGAGAGCCGGTCACAGGGGGAAGGGCGGCAGCGTGCCAGACAAGGAAGGAATGCAATGTCCGAAGATGCGCTGGTGAACACCGGCGCCACGCGATGGCCGGATGCTGATTCGGCTTTCGTCACGGTACGGAGGATGCAGACCAAATTGCACCGCTGGGCGACCGATGATCGCGGTCGCCGGTTCGGTGACTTGTTCAATCTCGTCTATGACCCGGTGTTTCTGGTCCATGCGTGGGAGCGCGTGGCCGGCAACGTGGGGGTACGGACCCCGGGGATCGATCGGGCCACGGTGGTCCAGATCGAGGCCCAGATCGGGGTCGAGGCGTTCCTGAGCCAGATTCGCAACTCGCTGAAGTCGGGCGAGTTCTCCCCGGTCGAAGTTCGGCAGGTGATGATTCCCAAGGCCAGCGGCAAGCTGCGCAAGCTGGGCATCCCCACCGTCGCCGACCGGGTGGTCCAGGCCAGCCTCAAGCAGGTGCTCGAACCCATCTTCGAGGCGGACTTTCTGCCGTGCTCGTATGGGTTCCGTCCCAATCGGCGTGCGCACGATGCGATCGCCGAGATCCACCATCTGGCCTCCGAGCCCATCGACTACCACTGGGTGCTGGAGGCCGACATCACGGCATGCTTCGACGAGATCGATCACATCGCGTTGATGGATCGCCTGCGGGCGAGGATCTCGGATAAGCGGGTGAATGCGCTGGTCAAGGCGTTCCTGAAGTCCGGCGTCATGATGACGGACGGCAATCGGGAAGAGACCTGGACCGGGACCCCGCAGGGCGGAGTCTTATCTCCGCTGCCGGCCAACATCGCCTTGACCGCGCTGGACGATCATTTCGATCGGCAGTGGCGGCAGACGATGAGCACGTGGCGGTGGCGGAACCGGCGCAGGCTCAAGGGCCTCGGCAGCTGGAGGCTCATCAGGTTCGCTGATGACTTCGTGTTGATGGTGTCGGGCGACCGGTCGCATGCCGAGAGCCTGGGCGAGGAGGTGTCGGCCGTGCTGGCCCCGCTGGGGCTGCGGCTGGCACCGGACAAGACCCGCGTGGTCCACATTGACGAGGGGTTCAATTTCCTCGGCTATCACATCCGCTGCCTGCGGAGGCGAGGAACGAACAAGTACTTCGTCTACACCAAGCCGTCCAAGAAAGCCGTTCAGGCGATCAGAGACAAGGTGTCGGCGAAGACGCACAGGTCAACCCGCAATCAGGACCTGGCCAAGCTGATCTTGAGCTTGAACAGGATCCTGCGCGGGTGGGCGAACTACTTCCGCTACGGCGTCTCCAAGGCGAGCTTCGCAGCGATCGACGCCCATACCTGGGCCCGGTTGATGCGCTGGATCCGCCGGAAATATGCGGGCAAGGCCCGCATGGGGATGCCCGAGTTCCGGCGTCGCTTCTGCGACATCGGCTGGAGAATCGCTCACCAGGGAGTCGCCTTCACCGGCACATCCACTGTCTCGGTGAAGCGTTACCGCTATCGCGGCGGCAACATCGCGACTCCGTGGACTCCGCCACCGGCAGCCGCCTCGGGCGGCTGACCAGCGGGCAAGGCACGTGGAGCGCCCGGTGCGTGGAGACACGCACGCCGGGTGCGGCGGGCGGGCCGGGGAAACCCACCGGGAGCAATCACGGCAGGGCGCCCCGGTCCGACCCGACACGGCACCCCAAATAGCGTCCGAGCCCGGTCATCCTCACAGGAGTGTCATCGGCTGCCCGAACGGATTCCACCTCACCACGACGAGCCCCACCTCGGCGACCTCGACGGTGCTGCCGGGCCCTGGCCGGTGTGCTCGACCTGCCCGTCGATCAGCGCATCGGAGGAGTCGTGGCCGGCACGCGACGCATCCACGAGGCGACGCGGGCCTGGCTGCCGACGTGCCGCTGATCCGGCCGTACGGGTACGCGGTGTGGACCTCCGCCGCCGACCGGTATCCGCTCAGGGGCGCGCTCGGACGGTGATTCGGCGCATGAATCTCACGCCGGAGAGGTGTCCCAGTCGAAGGGGACGCCGAAGGTCTCATGAAGGCCGGTACGTCCCGCCTCGGTGAGGTGCACGACGCGCCGGGCCCGGCCCCTGCGCAGCCAGTCCAGGACGAACAGCCGCCGCGCCAGTGCCGCGCCGAGCGCGCCGGCGAGGTGGTGGCGATTCTCGGCCCAGTCGACGCAGTAGCGGATCGCGGGCCGCCGCCGGGAGAACTCCTCGGCCTCGACGCCGAAGCCGCCCAGCGTACCGAGCCCGGCGGGGGTGATCCGGTAGCCGCCGCCGGCGCTGGCGAGCACGCCGCCGCCCACCAGCGCGGCGAGCAGGGCGACGCCGAGCTGCCCGGCCAGGTGGTCGTAGCAGAGCCGGGCACGTAGCAGCGCCTGGGCGCGCACGCTGTCGCTCAGCGACCGGACGGGCAGCGGCCGGGCGATGCGGGCCAGCTCCTCCAGTGCCCGCGCCACGTCGGTGCTGGCCAGGCGGTAGTAGCGGTGCCGGCCGTCGTGCTCGACGGTGAGCAGCTTGGCCTCCCGCAGCCGGGCCAGGTGGCCGCTGATAGTGGACACGCTCACGCCCGCCTCGGCGGCCAGCGCGCTGGCCGGCAGCACGCCGCCGTCGGCGAGCGCGCGCAGCACCCTCGCGCGTGAGGGGTCGCCGATAGCCGCCGCGACCTCGGCGATGTCCGTTTCTGTGGCGTGCTTCCACATACCGTTCAGCTTAGGCCGGTGACATTTCAGCCGGCGCCGAAGCATGCCCGCCGCCGAGGTGCCGCCGTCCTACCGCGCCTCAGGACGGCGGAACCTCGGGGGTCCGCTCGCGGGACGGCGACACTTCGGCGTTCACCGTAGTCATCGCGCACCAGGCTGAAGGCATGACTGTTACCGCACTTCGCCGCACCTGCGGCACGCTGCCGCTGGTCGCGCTCTGCCTGGGATATTTCCTGGTCATCCTGGACGTCACGGTGGTCACCGTGGCGATCCCGGTGATCGGCGCCGACCTGCGTACCGATCTGACGATCCTGCAGTGGATCGTGGACGGGTACACGCTCACGTTCGCCGGGCTGCTGCTGATGTGCGGCGGGCTCGGTGACCGGCTCGGCGGCAAGCCGGTGTTCCTGGCGGGGCTGGCGGTGTTCACGGTCGCGTCGGCGGGTTGCGGGCTGGCGCCGTCCGCCGGTGCGCTGGTCGCCGCCCGGCTGGTGCAGGGCGCGGGCGCCGCGATGATGGTGCCGGCCTCACTCGCGCTGCTGCGCAACGCCTATCCGGACCATGAGGCGCGGGCGCGCGCGTTCGGGGTGTGGGGCATGGTCGCGGGGCTCGCCGCCGCCGCGGGGCCGGTGCTCGGCGGGCTGCTGGTGGCCGGGGCCGGATGGCGTTCGGTGTTCTTCGTCAACCTCCCGTTCGGCGTCCTGGGCTTCGTCCTGACCGCACGGTACGTTCCCGCGCCCGCGCGGTCCGGCCGCCGGACCGGGCTGGACGTCGTCGCCCAGGTGACGGGCGCCCTGTGCCTGGGCGGGCTGACCTGGGCGTTGATCGAAGCCGGGGAGCACGGCTGGGCCTCTCCCCTGACGCTGGGCGGTTTCGGGCTGTCCGCGGTGGCGCTGCCGGCCTTCCTGCTGCTCGAACGCAGGGCGCGGGCGCCGATGGTGCCGCTGGAGCTGTTCGGGGAGCGGCGCTTCTCCGCGTCGGCGGTCGTCGGCGTGCTCCTCAACCTGGGGTTCTACGGGATGCTGTTCGTCGTGCCGCTGTCCTTCCAGCAGGTGTGGGGGCTGGGCGCGCTGGCGACCGGGCTGGCCATGTTGCCGATGGCCTTGATGCCGTTTTTCGCCTCGCCGCTCGGCGGACGGGTGGCCGCGCGGAGGGGGCGCACGTGCCTATGACGTACGGGCTGGTCATCGGCGGGGTCGGGTTGCTGGCGTGGTTGTCGGCGGGGCAGGACTCCAGCTATGGGGCGCTGGTCGTGCCGATGGTGCTCACCGGGTTCGGCATCGGCTTCACGATGCCCGCGGCCACGGCGGCGATCATGGAGGCGTCGCCGGCCGAGCTGGGCGGGGTGGCGTCGGCGGTCTTCAACGCCGCCCGTCAGACGGGAAGCGCGATCGGCGTCGCCCTGGTCGGCACGCTCGTCGGGCAGGGCGGCGGGCAGGGCGGCGGGCAGGGCGGCGGCGGTCTGGTGAGTGGCCTGCACGCGCAGGCGGTGATCGGCGGTGCCGCGTTCCTGGTCGCCGCGGCGCTGACCGTGATCGCTCTTCGGCCGCGCCCGGTGGCCGGAGAAGGGTGATCAGCTCCTTCAGGACGGTGCGTTGCTCCGCCGGCATCGTGAACTACGGCGCGCCTTGTTCGTCACCTGCCTGAGCCTCAAGGGGCGCCCTCAATGTTCATCCGGGCGGCGATGCCGTCGAGGAGACAGGTGAGGCCGAGGTCGAACTGCCATTGCCGGTCGTCCTTACGGGTGGGCGGTCTGCCGCCGCGCGGCCGAGGCGATCCGCCTGCAATAGCTCCCATGTTCGGTCGTTCCCGGGGCGTTGACGGGCCAGCCTGTCAGGTCGCGCTCTGCTGGTCGTGGTCGCGCAGCATGCGCAGGACGGTCGCGGCCGAGGGGTGACGGCCCTTCTTCTTGCCGCTGGTGATGACGAGCCGGGCGGCGATGTCGCGCAGGCTGAGGTCCTGGGCGCGCAGGTGCAGGGCCATGGACAACGACGGTGATCGTCTTGGGAGCGGTCCCCGGCCTGGCCGAAGACAGCGCCCGCGACCTGGTCGACACACTCAACGCGATCGACACCGAACCCGACCCGCCAGCAGAGACGGACGCTGAACAGGCCGGGCGGGCGGCTCGGCACCTGGCCGGGCAGACCCATCTGGTGGTGCAGGCCCGTGACCCGGAGCCGCGGCGCGCGTTCCTGCGGTGGATCAGCCATGGCCGGTTCGGCCGGCGCCGCGGCTGGCCGAGGATCGAGCGGCTGGACGCGCCGTGGCAGGACACAGTCTCAGCGGAACGGAGCGGCTGGCGCATGCGCAGCGCCACCCTGAGCGGCGAGTCCGCGTTCCGGTGGACTATCAGCTTTGCCGCCGGTGCCGGCTCGGCTGGGTCGAGCAGGCTCGAACTACACCAGTGACGAGTTCGGGCGCTTCCTGACCGGTCCGGGCATACGCCGCTCGGTCGGCAAAACGGCACAAGCTCACGGCCTGCGCCGATCTCGACGCGTGACGCACGGCGTCAGGTCACGGAACAGGTCCGCCAAGCTCTCGCACCAGTTGCTCCGCCCGGCGGGTGAAGAGGTGAGCTCCCCGCTCGGCGGACAGCGCACGTGCCCGCTCGGCGGCTGCCCGGGCCACCTCGACGTGGGCGCCTTCGACCGTCAGCAACCGGGCCCGCAGCAGGTGCAATTCGGAAAAGTAGTCGTCCCTGCCGGGGCACTAAGGTACTCGTGTGAAACAGGTATCGCTCGAGCTGACGGTAGGTCCGGTCGCCCATGGCGGCTGGTGCGTGGCACGACACGAAGGGCGCGTGGTGTTCGTCCGCCACGCCCTGCCCGGCGAACGCGTCATCGCCGACGTCACCGAGGAGACCACCCGGTTCCTGCGGGCCGACGCCGTGGAGATCCTTGAGGCCTCGCCCGACCGGGTCGTCCCGCCCTGCCCGTACGCGGGGCCGGGCCGCTGCGGCGGCTGCGACTGGCAGCACGCCACCCTGGAGGCGCAGCGGCGGCTCAAGGCGCAGGTCGTGGCCGAGCAGCTGCAGCGGCTCGCGGGCATCGAGCGCGAAATAGTGGTGGAGGAGGTGCCGGGCGCCAAGGACGGGCTCGGCTGGCGCACCCGGGTGCAGTTCGCCGCCCGGCCGGATGGCGAGCTGGGCTTCCGCCGGCACCGCTCGCACGAGATCGAGGTCGTGGACGCCTGCCTGATCGCCCACCCCGAGGTGGAGGCGGTCGGGGCGGAGGAGCACACCTGGCCGGGAGCGGCCGGCATCGAGGTCATCGCCGCCTCGGACGGCGGCCGGGCCGTGGTGGTATCCCCCCGGCCCCGGCGCAGCGTCGCCGTGCCCGACCTCGACGCGCCCGCCTCGATCCTGCTCGACCAGGGCAAGGGCCGTACAGTGCCGCGACGCGGCTCCGGCGTGCTGCACGAGCGGGTGGGCGACCGGGAGTTCCGGGTGGCGGGCAGCGGGTTCTGGCAGGTGCACCCGGGCGCGGCAGAGACGCTGCTGGACGCGGTGCTGGCCTACGCCGCGCCGGAGCCGGGGGAGTGGGCGCTCGACCTCTACTGCGGGGTGGGCCTGTTCGCGGCCGGCCTGGCGGAGGCCGTGGGGCCGTCCGGCGCGGTGTTCGGGCTGGAGTCGGAGGCGGCCGCCGTCCGCGACGCCCGCGCCAACCTGAGCGACCTGCCGCAGGCCCGGGTGGAGCGGGGGCGGGTGGAGGAGGCCCTGGACCGCTTTGAGATCGACCGGGCCGACGTGGTCGTGGTGGACCCGCCGCGGGCGGGGCTGGGGCGCGACGTGGTGAACCGGATCGCCGCGCTGGACGCCCTGCGCATCGTGTACGTCTCCTGCGACCCCGCCACCCTCGCCCGCGACCTGGCCTGGCTGGCCGAGCGCGGCTACCCCCTGGCCGACCTGCGCGCCTTCGACGCCTTCCCCATGACGCATCACGTGGAGTGCGTGGCCCTGCTGGTCAAGGAGTGATCCTGCTCCCGCGGCGATGATCCTGGCCTCGTCGCGGCGGCCTGCTCCGGGACCGAAGGCCCGATTTCGGACGCCCCGTCACCGAACCGGTGGCGGGGCGTCTGCGTACCCACGAGCAGACGTTCGCTTCGGGAGGTTGCCGGCTCGAGATTTCGGTCACGGACGAGTGGCCGGGGGCGGGACGCCTGGACGTCGCTCGCAACTGGAGGAATCCCCCTATGCGTAGACCCCTTGGGGTGCTCGCCGGACTCGTGAGCCTGGCGGCCATATTCACGCCGCTCAGCCCCTCGCAGGCCGAGACGGCCACCGCGGCCCCGGCGGCCCTGGCGGCCGCGTGCCGCGTGAGCGTGGCCAAGCCTCGTCTCAGCACCGCACTCAAGATCCAGTCGTTCGCCGTGCGCCGCGGCTGCTCAGGTCCCGCCTTGCTGCGCATCCGCATCAAGCGTGCCGTGCCCGGCGGCGATCCGGTCGTCAAGAGCGGCGCCACCAGGAAGGGCCGCATCACCCTGGCCGTGCCGTGCCGCCGCGGCACCTACTACGCGGTCGCCACCGACTACCGCGGCCACACCGCCAAGTCCAAGCCCGTCAAGCTGACCTGCTCTCCCAGCCGCAGCACTCCCAGCCCCACCCCGAGCACGCCACCGCCCGCCTCGGCCACCGTGGGCACGGCGGAGGAGAACGAGGTCGTCAGGCTGACCAACGCCGAACGGGCCAGGGGCGGCTGCGGGGCGCTCGGGCACGACCCCCAGCTCCGGGCCGCCGCCGCCGGCCACTCCACCGACATGGCCAGGAACGGCTTCTTCGACCACGACTCGCAGGACGGCCGCGGCTTCCTGGACCGCATCAGGGCGGCCGGGTTCACCGGCGGCACGAGCTGGGCGGAGAACATCGCCGCCGGCCAGCCCACCCCCGCCGCCGTGGTGCAGGCCTGGATGAACAGCCCCGGCCACCGGACCAACATCATGAACTGCCGGTTCACCCTGATCGGGGTCGGCGCCGTCAAGGACTCCACCGGCCGGATCTACTGGACGCAGGACTTCGCCGCCCGCTAGCCCGGTAGGCCCGGTCAGCTCAGGGACGCGCGCAGGCGGCGCAGCTCGTCGGCGATGGCGGCCAGGGTCCAGTGGGCGTTCAGCCCGCTGGGATTGGGCAGCACCCAGACCCTGGCCCCGCCCACCGTCTCGGCCTGCGCCCCGATGCGGGACCTGGGCCGGCCGAAGGCGGTGCGGTAGGCGGAGATGCCCAGCACCGCGAGCACCGCGGGACCGGCCGCCGCCACCTTCGTGGTCAGCGCGGCGGCGCCCTCGGCCAGCTCCTGCCTGGTCAGCTCCGACGCCTTCGCGCTCGCGCGGGGCACGATGTTGGTGATCCCCAGCCCGTACGAGGGCAGCAGGTGCTGCTCGGCGGGCGCCAGCCGCCGCGGCGTGAAGCCGGACAGGTGCAGCGCGGGCCAGAACCGGTTGCCCGGCCGGGCGAAGTGGTGGCCGGTGGCCTCGGACACGAGGCCCGGGTTGATGCCGCAGAACAGCACGTCCAGCGAGGGGCCGAGGACGTCGTCTATCACACCGGCGAGATTAGCCCATCTCCGCGCCGGCCCTGCCTAGAGGCGCGGATCGACCGGCTCGGACTCCAGCGCCAGGACGGCGAAGACCGGCTCGTGCACCCGCCAGCTCGCCTCGCCCTCCGCCAGCCGCGACAGCGCCTCCAGGCCGAGCGCGTATTCGCGCAGCGCCAGCGAGCGCTTCTTGCCCAGGAAGCGCCGGCGCAGCACGTCGAGGGACTCGGTGTAGTCGGGGCCGTAGATGATGCGCAGGTATTCGCGGCCCCGCACCTTGACCCCCGGCTGCACCCGGCCGGGCTGGTAGGCGGCGGGCTTGACCACCATGCCCTCGCCGCCCGCCGCCGTCATGGCCTCCCACCACGCGGTCGCCTCCGCCCGGGACTCCGGCGAGTCGAGCGTGACGAAGACGTGTTCGGTTCTGGTGATCAGCGGCGAGTCCAGCAGCGCCAGCGTGGACAGATGCCAGGCGTGCGGCTCCACCGCCGTGGCCCGCCCCTCGCAGGCCAGGACCTGGAACGGCGCCAGCCTGATCCCGTCGAGGCCGTCAACAGGCCAGCAGTATCGTGCGTAAGCGTCGCGGAACAGGGCAGCGTTATCGGCGCGGCGCCGGGTGCGGGTCATCAGCTCGCCCACATCCAGTCCGCGCCCGGCCGCCGCCGCCAGCGCCGCTACCGCCTCGGGCAGCGCGGCGCGGGCGGCGGCCCCGACGGAGGCGTACTGCGACCTGATCAGCTCGCCCGCCTTCGCCGACCACGGCAGCAGCTCGCAGTCGAGCACCACCCAGTCGGAGCCGAGCGCGGCCCACAGCGGCTCGCACGCCTCGCGCAGCCGTTCGACCAGCGGCGCGGTGTCGGCGAAGAACGGCCGCCCCGTACGCGTGTAGACCACGCCGGTGCCGCCGTCCGTCACGCCGAACCTGTCCGCCGCCACCTCGGGCGTCCTGGCCAGCACGGCGACCGCCCGCGACCCCATGTGCTTCTCCTCGCACACGACCTCGCGCACCCCCGCGGCGGCGAACTCCTCGAACGCCTCGTGCGGGTGCTCCAGGTAGCCGTCGAGCCGGGACGTCTCCGGCGGCGCCATGGTCGGCGGCAGGTAGACCAGCCAGCGCGGGTCCACCGCGAACCGGCTCATGACCTCCAGGGCCGCGGCCGCGTTCTCCTCCATGACCTTGACCCTGGGGCCGAACCGGGTCTCGACGTAGCGGGTGCCGGTCACGTCGGTGATGTCGAGCATGCCGGGCTCGTGGCCGTGGCCGAGCGGCTTGGTGGGCTCGTACCAGACCTTCTCGGCGGGGACCTGGACGATCTGGCGCTCGGGGTAGCGGAGCGCGGTCAGGTGGCCGCCGAACACGCAGCCGGTGTCCAGGCAGATCGTGTTGTTGACCCACTCGGGCCGGACCGTGGGCGTGTGGCCGTAGACGACCATGGCCCGGCCGCGGTATTCGTCGGCCCACGGGTATCGGACCGGCAGGCCGTACTCGTCGGTCTCGCCGGTGGTGTCGCCGTACAGGGCGAAGGCGCGTACGCGGCCGGAGGCGCGGCCGTGGTAGGCCTCCTTGAGCCCGGCGTGCGCCACGACGAGCCGGCCGCCGTCGAGGCGGTAGTGGCTGAGCAGGCCGTCCATGAACGCCCTGGCCCGGGCCACGAACTCGGGCGGCTGCGCGGCGAACTGGTCGAGCGACTCCCGCAGGCCGTGCGCGACGTTGACCTTGCGGCCGTTGAGCGCGCGCAGCAGCTTCTGCTCGTGGTTGCCCATCACGCAGATCGCGGTGCCCGCCTCGACCATGTCCATCACGAGGCTCAGCACGCCGGGGGAGTCGGGACCGCGGTCCACCAGGTCGCCGACGAACACGGCGGTCCTGCCCTCGGGGTGCGCGAGCCCCGCCGGACCGCGCCGCCAGCCGAGCCGGTCCAGCAGGGTCTCCAGCTCGGAACGGCAGCCGTGCACGTCGCCGATGATGTCGAAGGGACCGGTCAGCTCAGTCCTGTCCGACCAGGCCTTCTCGTACGTGATCACCGCGGCGTCGATCTCGTCCACGCCGCGCAGCACGTGCACCCGCCTGAACCCGTCGCCCGAGATCTTGCCGAGCGAGCGGCGCAGGTCCTTGCGCTGGCGGACCACCACGCCAGGGCCGAAGGTACGGTCGGGCCGGACGGCGTTGCGCTCGACGGCCAGCTCCTCCGGCACGTCGAGCACGATGGCGTCGGCCAGCACGTCGTGCTTCCTGGCCAGGTCGATCAGGCGGCGGCGGGCGGCGTACTGGACGTTGGTGGCGTCGACCACCGTGAACAGGCCCCTGGCCAGGCGCACGCCGACGATGTGGTGCAGCAGGTCGAAAGCCGCGGGGGTGGCCGACTGGTCGTTCTCGTCGTCGGCCACCAGGCCGCGGCAGAAGTCGGAGGAGATGACCTGCGTGGGCTTGAAGTGCCGGGCGGCGAACGTGGACTTGCCGCTGCCCGACACGCCCACGAGCACCACGAGGGACAGCTCAGGAACGCTGATCACGGGTGAACACTCCCATCTGGGTCGGGGGGCCGACCTCGGGGTCGTCGTCGCCGACCGGTTCGTAGGCCACCCGGTAGCCGTAGCGCGCGGCCACCCGCGAGGCCCAGGCGGCGAACTCGGCGCGGGTCCACTCGAAGCGGTGGTCGGGGTGGCGCAGCCCGGTCAGGAACTCGTAGCGGACGTTGTATTCGATGTTGGGGGTGGTGACGAGCACGTGTGGCGGCCGGGCGTTGCCGAAGACGACACGTTCGAGCGCCTCCAGGCGGGAGGGGTCCACGTGCTCCACGACCTCCATGAGCACGGCGGCGTCGTAACCGGACAGGCGCCGGTCGGTGTAGGTGAGCGCGCCCTGGAACAGGGTCAACCGGGCCCGCTTGGCATCGGGCATGCGGTCGAGGCGCAGCTTGCGGGCGGCGATGGTGAGCGCCATCGAGGAGACGTCCATGCCGCCGACCCTGGCGAACCTGGGCTGGGCCAGCAGCGCGCCGACCAGCTCGCCCTGGCCGCATCCCAGGTCGATGACGCTGGTGGCGCCGAGCTCGGCCAGCTTGGCCAGCACGGCCTCGCGACGGCGCACGTTCAACGCCTTCGGCCTGCCCTCGGCCTCCGCGCCGGTTCCGGCCTCCGCTTCGGTCGCGGCGTCCGCGCCGACATCGGCCCCGGCTTCGGCTTCGGTCCCAGCCTCTTCGGTCCCAGCCTCTTCGACCGCGGTCTCTTCGGTCGCGGTCTCCTCGGTGGGGGGCTCCTCCTCGACTGCGGGCTCCAGCTGCTCCTGGGTCTCGTCCCCCAGCTCGGCCAGCCGGGCCAGCGCCGTGCGGGCCAGGGAGTGGCGCCGTCCGAGGTAGCGCCGGGTGATCAGGCCGCGCTCCGGGTGTTCGTGCAGCCAGCCCGTACCGGCCCTGATCAGCTTGTCGACCTCGTCGGGGGCGATCCAGTAGTGCTTGGCGTCGTCGAGCACGGGGAGCAGCACGTACAGGTGGTTGAGCGCGTCGGCCAGGCGAACCGTGCCGCGCAGCGTGAGCCCGACATATCGGGATTGGCCCCACTCAGGAAAACCCTCGTCGAGCGGCAGCGCCCGCGCGTCCACCTCCCAGCCGAGCGGCTCGAACACCCGCCGCGCCAGCTCGGGCCCGCCCCGGCAGGGCAGAGCGGGCAGGCGCAGCGCCAGTGGCAGCGGCGTGCCCGGCAGCTCGGGCCGGGCCGCGCACCGGCCGGCCCTGGCCGTACGGAAGACGTCGGCCAGCGCCACCGCCAGCAGTGAGGAGGCGGCGTAGGGCCGGTCGTTGACGTACTGCGACAGGCTGAAGTCGGGCGAGCCCTTGCCCCGCGACCTGACCAGCGCGATCGGGTCCACGTCGAGCAGCAGCGCCGCCGTGCAGCACTCCTCGCCCGCCTCCGGGTAGAACACCGTGGCGGTGCCGAACGACTGGCGGAACTCCTGCACACGCCCGGGATGCTTGTGCAGGAGAAAACCCAGCTCCGTGGCGGGCCTCGCGGTGGTCGTGATCGTCAGCAGCACGTCCCAAGTGTGCCGTAACGGTGCGAAGCGCCGCTAACCGATTACTGGACGTGCGGCAGCACCTCGGCCGCGATGAGCTCCAGGTGCTCGATGTCCGCCAGGTCGAGGATCTGCAGGTAGACGGTCTCGGCCCCGAGCTCCGCGTACTCGCCGATCTGCGCCAGCACATGGTCAGGGGTGCCGGCCAGGCCGCGCAGGCTGTCGGTGGTCTCGCCGATGGCGGCCGCGCGCCGGGCCACCTCCGACTCGTCGGCGCCCACGACGGTGGTGTGCGCCACCGAGAACCGCACGGTACGCCCGCTCTCCGCGCACGCCTCGCGCACCCGCTGGAACGCCGCGGCGGTGTCGGCCGGGGTGCTGAACGGCACGTTGTACTCGTCCGCGTACGTCGCCGCCAGCCGCGGCGTGCGCTTGGCCCCGGTGCCCCCGATGATGATCGGCGGCCTGGGCTGCTGGACGGGCTTGGGCAGCGCGGGGGAGTCGGCCAGCCGGTAGTAGCGACCCTCGAAGGAGTAGCCCTTCTCCGCCGTCCACAGGCCGGTGATGATCTCCAGCTGCTCCTCGAACCTCCCGAACCGCTCGCCGACCGGCGGGAACGGGATGCCGTACGCGGCGTGCTCACCGTCGTACCAGCCGGTGCCGAAACCCAGCTCGACCCGCCCGCCGCTCATCTGGTCGGCCTGGGCGACGCTGATCGCCAGCGGCCCCGGCAACCGGAACGTGGCGGGCGACACCAAGGTGCCCAACCGGATCCGCGAGGTCTCCCTGGCCAGGGCGGCAAGAGTGATCCAAGCGTCGGTCGAGCCGGGACCGGGGTCGCCGGAGCCGATGCGCTGGTAGTGATCGGAACGGAAAAAAGCGTCGAAACCCAGCCGTTCGGTGGCCTGGGCGACGGCGAGCAGGTCGTCATATGTCGCGCCCTGCTGGGGCTCAGTGAAGATCCGCAGCTTCATGCCCACATTATCCGCACACAACGGACGTGATCCGGAAAAGAGCCGCGCCGTGCCGCGGGTGCTTGCTAGCGTTCACGGGCCAAGCGCCGTACGTAGCCGACGGATCACGTGGGGTGACCTATGTCGCGGCAGAAGAGAGAACCGGGCCTGCTCCCGCGCCCGCTCGCCGTCCTGGGCGCGCTCGCGCTCACCGCCGCCACCGCCGTCGCGATCCGCCTGCTCCCGGCGGACGCGGAGCCGCCGCCGCAATCCGTCAGCCGGCCCCTGCGCGGCCCGTCGCAGCCGCCCGCCCCGTCACCTGTCCCGTCACCCGGGGCGCAGGAGCCGCCGACCGGCTTTGTGGGCTTCGTCGACACCGCCCGCGAGCCGGGCTTCGACCTGCCCGGCGCGTACCGGCGCACCGGCGTCCGCCGGTACGCGCTCGGCCATGTGGTCGCGGGCGGCGACGGCTGCGCTCCCAGGTGGGTGGGCGCCCTCGATCCCGGCGAGAACCCGGTGGCCGACCGCATCGGCCGGCTCAGGGCGCTGGGCGGTGACGCTGCTCCGGTCTTCGGCGGTCCCGCGGGCAAGGACCTGGCCGAGACCTGCCTGCGGCCGGGCGGTCTGGCCGCCGCCTATCGCAGGGTGGCCGGGGCGTTCGATGCCGCCGCCCTGGACTTCGAGGTGCGCGGCAGCACGGACCGGGCGGCGGTGCTGCGCCGGGCCAGGGCCATCCGGGCCGTGCAGCACGAGCGGCGGCTGCGGGTGAGCTTCACGCTGCCGCTGCGGGCGAACGGGCTGAGCCCGGACGACAGCGCGATGCTGCGCGCCACCCGTCGGGCGGGCGCCGAGATCGACACCGTCAACCTGCTGGCCACCATCGAGCCACGCGACGTCACCGAGCCACGCATTACCACCAGGCCACGCACTACCACCGGGTGGCGTACCGCCATCGGATCACGTACCCCCGTCGGACGACGAAGCGCCGCTGAGCGACGAAGCACCACCGGGCGGCGGAGCGCCTCTGACGGTCGCCTGCGCAAGGTGGCGGTGGCGGTGCGGGCCGCCCGCGACCAGATCGCGCAGGCCCAGGGCCTCGCGGACCCCGAGCGGGCCTGGGGGCGCATCGCGCTGACCCCGGTGCTGGCGGGAGCCGACGACCTGAACGAGTCCGACGCGCGCAAGCTGGCCGGTTACGCCGCCTCCCACGGGCTGGCCTGGCTGTCACTGCGCGGCGTCACACCCGCCCCCCGCGTATTACGGGTCCTTTGGCGGGGGTTGCCCTGAACTAGGATTCCGGTAACCAGTCAGGGGGGAGGCGTGATGGCGGCACGTCCGGACACGGCGAAGAAGATCATCGTCTACTGGCTGGACGGCATGGTGGCCCTCAACGCCGCCCTCTACCTCTGGATCGCCGTCGCGCAGGCGATGGACGGCAGGATCACGCTCCCGCACGCGGCGATCGCCATCGCGTGCGTGCTCGGCTTCCACGGACTTTTCCCCTTCCTGCTGCGCGCCGCCTACGACCACAGGCCCCGCCCCACGCCGAAGCTGCTGCTCGGCGGGGTGTTAGCGACGGGCGTCCTGCTGCTCCTGCCGCCGAGCCCGGACCCCACGTCGGTCCGGCTGGAGGCGTTGATCCTGTGGGTGTCGGTGGCCGCGCTCTACCTGCGGCCGCGGGCCGCGGCACTGCTGACGGTGGCCGTCGCCGTCCTGATCACCGCGGGTTCCACGGCGGGCCTGGAGTGGCCGGCCGCTCTGATCGCCAACCTGATCGGGGCCGCCTTCCTGGCCGTGGGCATGGTGCAGTTGCGCTGGTTGTGGTGGATGATCAGGGACGCCCAGCACAGCCGGGAGGCGAAGGCGCGGCTGGCCGTGGCGGAGGAGCGGCTGCGCTTCGCCCGTGACCTGCACGACCTGCTCGGGCACAGCCTGTCGGTCATCACGCTGAAGAGCGAGCTCGCCGCCAAGCTGGCGACCAAGGACGCCGGCCGCGCCGCCGCCGAGATGGCCGAGGTGCGCGGGCTGGCCCGCGACTCGCTGGCCGAGGTTCAGCAGGCCGTGCACGGATACCAGGCGCTGGACCTCGACGAGGAGCTCGAAGGGGTGCGGGCCGCGCTGGAGGCCGCGGGCGCCCGCTGCGAGATCGAGCTGCGGCCCGACGACCTGTCGCCGGCCGCGAGGACACTGCTGGCCTGGGCGGTTCGCGAGGGAGGCACGAACGTGCTCAAGCACAGCAAGGCCACACGGTGCGCGATCACGATCGCCGGGGGCGTGCTGGAGATGCGCAACGACGGCGTGCACGAGGCCGTGGCCGCGCCGGGCAACGGGCTGCGCGGCCTGTCGGAGCGGCTGGTCACGGCGGGTGGCTCGTTCTCGGCGGCGCCCACTCCGACGGGCGAGTTCCTGCTGCGCGCGGCGGTGCCCGCGTGAAGCGGCTGCGCCGGGCCACGAAGCTGGACAAGGCCCGCTGGCTGATCGTCTATTCCACGGACGCGATCATCCTGCTCGGGGCCCTCGGCTTCATAGACCTGTTCGTCCGCCGGCAGTACGGCCTGGCGGCGCCCGTCCTGGTGGCGGCCGTGGTGCTGCTGACGATCTTCCTGGTGCTGTCCACGCGGCCGTTCAGGATCGCCGTCAGAGGCGGTGCGCGGCCGACCTGGATCCTGGCGGTGACCGGGGTCATCGCCCTGGCCCTGGGCGCGATGCTGCTCATCTGGCCGATCCCGTCGTGGCTCGGGCTGATGGCGGCGTTCGTCCGCAAGCGCCTGGTCATCGCCCTGTCCGTGGTGTCGATCGTGGCCGTCAACACGGCCGTGACGGTGGTGCTCGGCCGGTTCATGCTGTTGTTCCTGGTGGTGCAGCTGGGGCTCACCGTGGCCTGCGTCGGCGGGGTGTGGGCCAATCTGCGGCTCTGGCGGCTGGCCGTGGAGGCCCACGAGGGGCAGGAGGCCATGGCCCGGCTGGCGGTCTCCGAGGAGCGGTTGCGCTTCGCCCGCGACCTCAACGACCTGCTCGGGCAGAGCCTCGCCGACATCTCGGCCCGGACGTCCGACGCGGAGCGCACGCTGCGGGTGGACGCGGCGGCGGCCGCGGGGGAGATGTTCCAGGTACGCGACCTGTCCAGGCGGTCGCTGCGCGAGGTCCGCTCCGTGGTGCAGAGCTACCGGGCCGTCGACCTGGACGAGGTGCTCGCCAGTGTACGGGCGGTGCTGGAGGCGGCCGGCGTACGCTGCACCGTCCAGGTCGAGACGGGCACCCTGCCGCAGGAGACCCGTACGCTGCTGGCCAACGTGGTCCGCGAGGGCGCGACCAACGTGCTCAAGCACAGCAAGGCGGAACGCTGCACCATCACCATCGAGAACGGCGTGCTGGAGATGTCGAACGACGGGGTGAGCGGCCCGGTGAGCGAGCACTCGCCGGTCGGCCTGGCCGGGCTGGCCGACCGGGTTCGGGCGGCGGGCGGCACCCTGGAGGCGCGGCCGTCGGACGCGGGCCGCTACCTGTTGAGGGCGGCGGTGCCCGCATGATGCCGAGGGAGACTCTATGACCACCCGCGTGCTGCTCGCCGACGACGAGCACCTCGTCAGGGGCGCCATCGCGGCCCTGCTGGACCTGGAGGAGGGCATCGAGGTCGTCGCACAGGTGGGCCGGGGCGACGAGGTCATGGCCGCCGTGGCCGCGCACCGGCCGGACGTGGCCGTGCTCGACATCGAGATGCCGGGCATGGACGGCCTGAGCGCGGCCGAGCAGATCAGCGCCCAGTGCAAGATCGTCATCCTGACCAGCCTGGGCCGCCCCGGATACCTGCGCCGGGCCATGGCGGCGGGCGTCAGCGGCTTCCTGGGCAAGGACGCCTCGGCGGAGGAGCTGGCGATGGCGATCCGCAAGGTCCAGGCGGGCGGCCGCTACCTGGACGCGGAGCTGGCCGCCGCGGCGATGGCGGCCGGCGACAGCCCGCTGACCGAGCGGGAGCGCGACGCGCTGCGGCTGGCCGGCGACGGGGCCACGATCTCCAGGATCGCGGGCGAGCTGCACCTGACCGAGGGCACCGTCCGCAACTACCTGTCGAGCGCCATGACCAAGCTCAACGCGCAGAACCGCCTGGAGGCCATCCGCACCGCCCAGCGCATGGGCTGGCTCTGATCTGAAAACTTCTCAAGTATCCACAAAAACGGATAAAAGGCCATAAAGTGGACAGGTGGGGCTCTACTCCGGGAAGCAGGGCACCCACAAACGTCCCGGTCTCCCTCCTGTCGGGAGGCCGGGACGCCGGCACTCCGCCCCTGAGCCGGCACTCCGCCCCTGAGCCGGCGCCACGCCGCTTGAGCCGGCGCCATGCACCCTGGGTCGGCGCCACGCCGCCGATCCGGACCCCGCTTATCTGGGGCTCCGGGTCCATCGCATGCCTTGATTGAACCGGTTAGCCGCCCCAGCCCTCGCCCGCTCGTCACGTGCCCGGACATTCGCATTCCGCCCCATGGGAGCGTTTCCGGGCCGACGTCTCGAAAGCGTCACGACCCTTGACGGCACCGACACGCGGAATTTACGTTCGCGGTACTTATCCGGTTCAGCAGGCCCTCCGGCCTGTTCACCCCTGAGAAGTGACCACTCACCGGTCTCCATGGCGGGAGTGCGTTTCGCGTTGCCGTTGGGAGCGCTCCCAAGCCTGCGAACCCCCGCGCCCGGCGCGGAGGGAAGGAGAGAAGCGATGCGTAACCGGGCTCGGATCATGATTCCGCTCGTGGCGGCGGGCCTGTTCGCCGCGGCCTGCACCGGCGGCGGATCCACGCCGACCCCGCCGGCCTCCCCAGCGCAGAACCAGGGCGCGGTGGCCAGTGCCGATCCCGACTCGTTGCCGCGCAACGAGACGCTCTACACGACAGGCACCCAGTGGGGCCCGCCGCCCAACTTCAACCCGATCAGGGAGTGGGACTCGGCCGTGGGCACCAAGGGCCTGGTCTACGAGACGCTGTTCCACTACGACCCCAACGCGGCCAAGCTCACGCCGTGGCTGGCGGCAAGCGGCTCCTGGACCGACGACACCACGTACGAGGTCAAGCTGCGCCCGGGCATCAAGTGGTCCGACGGCCAGGCGTTCACCGCCAAGGACGTCGTCTTCTCCTACGAGCTCGGCAAGATGGAGACGATCCCGTACCACAACCTGTGGGACTGGTTGACGGCCGCGGAGGCCCCCGACGACCAGACCGTGCGGTTCACCTTCTCCACGGCGAACTACCAGGAGTGGGACTTCATGCTCTACAGCCGCTCGATCGTCCCCGAGCACATCTGGAAGGACCGCTCGGAGAGCGAGGTTCTTGACGGTGTCAACGAGAACCCGGTCGGCACGGGCGCGTACACGTTCATGAGCAAGGACCAGGACCGCGTGGTGCTACGGCGGCGTGACGACTGGTGGGGCAAGGCGGCGCTCAACATGGAGCCCAAGCCCCGCTACATCGTCGACATCGCCACCCCCAGCAACGAGGTCGCGATGGGCATGCTGCTGCAGAAGGGGCTGGACCTCAGCAACAACTTCCTGCCCGGCGTGGCCAACCTGGTGCAGGGCAACTTCGGCCTTACGACCTACTACGACCAGCCGCCGTACATGTTGTCGGCCAACACCGCGTGGCTGGTGCCCAACTCGACCAGGAAGCCGATGGACGACCCGGCCTTCCGCAAGGCGCTGGCCTCCTCGATCAACGTCAAGCAGATCGTCGAAGGCGTGTACGGCAACCTCGTCAAGGCCGCCAGCCCCACCGGCCTGCTGCCGCAGTGGGAACAGTTCGTGGACCAGGGCGTCGTCGGCGCGTCCGGGTTCGGCTTCGACCCGGCCAAGGCCAAGAAGCTGCTGGCCGACGCCGGCTACCGGGACCGCGACGGCGACGGGTACGTGGAGAAGAAGGACGGCTCCAAGATCGCCCTGACCCTCATCGTGCCGTCCGGCTGGACCGACTGGATGGAGGCCGCCAGGTCCATCTCGGCCAGCGCCAAGACCGCCGGCATCCAGGTCACCCCGGACTTCCCCGACTTCAACGCGCTGGTGGAGCGGCGGACCAAGGGCGACTTCGACCTGTTGGTCAACAACGAGCGGCAGCTGTCCAACTCGCCGTACACCTACTACGAGTACATGTTCCAGCTCCCCGTCCGGGCGCAGCAGAACACGGTCAACTTCGCCAGGTACGAGAACGAGCGGGCCTGGGGCCTGGTCAAGCAGCTCGACCAGGTCAGGACGGATGACGTCGAGGGCATGAAGAAGGTCATCTCGCAGCTCCAGCAGATCCATCTCGACGACATGCCGATCATCCCGCTCTGGTACAACGGCCTGTGGGCGCAGGCCAGCACCAGCGTGTGGAAGAACTGGCCGGCGGCGAACGGCAGCGCCCCCAAGACCGGCGCCGTCATGTGGCGCAACTGGCTCGAACTGGGCGGTTTCGAGACGCTCACCCAGCTCCAGCCCTCGGGCTCCTGATCTCCCTGCCGGACCGACCAGCCCCTCCGCCCCCGGCGAACCCCGAGGGCGGAGGGCCTTCACGGAGACTCGCGTGCGCCGTTATTTCGGTAGGAAACTCCTTATATACGGACTGACCTTCTTCGTCGCCGTCACGGTCAACTGGATGATCCCGCGCTTCATGCCCGGCGACCCGGTCGCCAGCATGGTCGCCAGGGCCAACATCACCCAGCCCGCGGCCGTCGAGGCGATGCGCCGCTACTACAGCGGCCTTTTCGGCTTCGACCAGCCGCTGTGGCAGCAGTACCTCAACTTCTGGGCCGCGCTCTTCCGGGGCGACTTCGGGCTCAGCATCTGGTTGTTCCCCCACCCGGTCAGCACCGTGATCGGGGGAGCGGTGCCGTACACGCTGGCCCTGATCGTCCCGTCCGTGCTGCTGAGCTGGGTGGTGGGCAACCGGCTCGGCGCGTACGCCGCCCGGCGCAAGCTCCTCGACAACACCGTGCTCCCGGTCGGGTACGTCCTGACGGCCATGCCGTACATGTGGCTGGCGGTGCTGCTGGCCTGGGCCCTCGGCGTGCTGGCCGGGGTCTTCCCGGTGGCCGGCGGCTACAGCTTCTCGATGCGGCCCAACTGGTCGTGGACGTTCCTGCTGGACCTGCTGCACCACTGGACACTGCCGTTCCTGTCGCTCTTCCTGGTGGCGCTGGGCGGCTGGGCCATCGGCATGCGCAACATGATCATTTATGAGCTGGAGTCCGACTACTCCAACTACCTGGCCGCGCTCGGCGCCCCCGCCCGGCTCATCCGCAAGTACGCCTTCCGCAACGCCGTCCTGCCCCAGATCACCGGCCTGGCCCTGCAACTGGGCGTCCTGGTGGCGGGCGCGCTGGTCACCGAGATCGTCTTCGCCTACCCCGGGCTCGGCAGCCTCATACTCAAGGCCATCCAGAACAAGGACTTCTTCCTGCTCCAGGGCGCGTTCCTGTTCATCGTGATCGGGGTGCTGATCGCCAACTTCATCATCGACATCGTCTACGTCGTGGTCGATCCGCGTACGCGGGCGGGAATGGCGGGTGCGCGGGCATGACGGCACTCCAGGAAGTCGCCCCGCGCGAGCGCGCCGGCGTGCGGCGCGAGGCGCTCTACTTCGCGGTGCGCAACGGCAAGCTGGTGACCGGGTTCGGCATCGTGCTCGCGCTGCTCCTGCTCGGGCTGATCGTGCCCGTGCTGCTCGGCGGCAACCCCAACGAGTACGGCACCCGCCCCATGAGCCCGCCCTCGGCCGAGCACTGGTTCGGCACCACCACCTTCGGCCAGGACATCTTCCTGCAGTTCGGGCACGGGCTGCGCAGCACGTTCGCGGTGGGCGCGATCGGCGGCGGCATCGCGGCGGCCATCGGCATGCTCGTCGGCTTCGTGGCGGGCTACCGCGGCGGCCTGGTCGACGAGATCCTCAACATGCTGACCAACATCGTCCTGGTCATCCCCACACTGGCCGTGCTGCTGATCATCAACGCCTACCTGGGCATCAGGAGCGTGAGCGTGCAGGGCCTGTTCATCGGGCTGACGTCGTGGCCGTGGGCGGCGCGGGCGATCAGGGCGCAGACGTTCTCGTTGCGTACCAGGGAGTTCGTGGACCTGGCCAGGATGAGCGGGGCGGGCACCTGGCGGATCATCACCAGGGAGATCGCGCCGAACATGAGCTCCTACCTGTTCATGACGTTCATCCTGCTGTTCGGCGGCTCGATCCTCATCGCGTCCTCGCTGGACTTCATCGGCCTCGGCCCCACCGAGGGAGTCTCGCTCGGCCTGATGCTGCAGAACGCCAACCAATGGAGCGCGCTCCAGCTCGGCCTCTGGTGGTGGTTCGTGCCGCCGGGCGCGGCCATCACCGCCATCGTGGGCGCCCTGTACGTGGCCAACGTCGGGCTGGACGAGGTCTTCAACCCGAAGCTGAGGGAGACATGAGCCTGCGGGTCAGCGAGCTGAAGGTGTACTACAGGACGCTCAAGGGCGAGGTGCGCGCGCTGGACGGCCTGTCCTTCGGCCTGGCCGACGGCGAGATCCTCGGCCTGGTCGGCGAGTCCGGCTGCGGCAAGAGCACGCTGGGCAAGAGCCTCATCCGGCTGGACGGCCGCATGCGCCACGCCGGCGGCACCGTCGTGCTCGACGGCGAGGAGCTGCCCATCGCCGACGACCGCCGCATGAACGACTACCGCTTCCACCAGGTCTCCCTCATCCCGCAGTACGCCATGAGCGCGCTCAACCCGACCCGCAAGATCCGCCGGATGGTCACCGAGCTCCTCAGGTCCCGGGGCGTCACCCTGGACACCGCCGAGCTGGAGAGCCGGATGAGCCAGGTCGGCCTGCCCCGCGAGGTGCTCGACCGCTACCCGATCGAGCTGTCGGGCGGCATGAAGCAGCGCATGGTGATGGTCGTCTCCACGCTGCTCGACCCGTCCCTGCTGATCGCCGACGAGGTCACCTCGGCGCTCGACGTCTCCACCCAGAAGGCCGTGGCCCGCGCCCTGCTCGGCTTCCGCGACAGCGGCTACGTCAAGAGCATGATCTTCGTCACCCACGACCTCGCGCTCACCCACCACATCGCCGACACGATCATGGTCATGTACGCCGGCAGGCTGGCCGAGAAGGCACCCGCCGACGTGATCGTCAAGGCGCCCCGGCACCCGTACACCAGGCTGCTGCTCGACTCCCTGCCCGAGGTCGGCGTGCGCCACACCGACCGGCGGCTGACGGGCATCGCCGGCAGCCCGCCCTCGCTGCTCGACCCGCCGGCCGGCTGCCGCTTCCGCGACCGCTGCCCGATCGCGGGGGAGGAGTGCGCCGAGGACCCGCCGGTGGCCGAGGTCGCCGCCGGCCACTACGTCGCCTGCTGGAAGGCATGATGCTCAAACTCGACGACGTCACCAAGGAATTCAGGATCGGCGCCTTCGGCGGGAAGAGCGTCACGGCGGTCAGGAACGTCAGCTTCGACCTCGGGCCCGGCGAGGTCGTCTCCCTGATCGGCGAGAGCGGCAGCGGCAAGAGCACGATCGGCCGGATGATCCTCGGCCTGAACCCGGTCAGCGGCGGCTCGATCACCTTCGAGGGCCGCCCGGTCAGGGCCGGCAAGGAGTACTACCGCCACGTCCAGGGCATCTTCCAGGACCCGTTCAGCTCCTTCAACCCGGTGTTCAAGGCCGACCGGGTGTTCGGGTTGATCAAGGACACCTACTACCGGACCGTTCCCGGGGAGGAGTGGGCGCGGCGGGTCGGCGACAGCCTGCGCGACGTGCGGCTCGACCCCGGCCAGGTGCTCGGCAAATACCCGCACCAGCTCAGCGGCGGCCAGTTGCAGCGCCTGCTCATCGCCCGGGCGCTGCTGCTGGACATCAAGTTGCTGGTGGCCGACGAGATCACCAGCATGCTGGACGCCTCCACCCGCATCGACGTGCTCAACCTGCTGGCCGATCTGAAGGCCAGGGGGCTGGGCGTGCTGTACATCACGCACGACCTGTCGCTGGGCAACTATCTCGCCGAGCGCACGGTGGTGCTGCGCAGGGGGAGCGTGGTCGAGCTGGGGCCGACGGAGCGGGTCTTCGGCGACCCGCTGCACCCCTACACGCGCGAGCTGCTCGCGGCGGTGCCGCGGCTGCACCAGGAGTGGGCCGACGCCACGCCCGTGGACGCCTGCCTCTACCACGCGCGCGGCGGCACCGGCGGCCTCATGGAGGCCGGGCCGGGTCACTTCGTGGCCTGCGCCGGGCTCGGCACCTGCCCTTGATCGGCGCTGGGCCGGTCAGATCCGGAACTCCTCGGTCCGGTGCGCGTAGGAGGGCAGCGCGGCCCGCATCTCGTCCGTGACGACCGGTGGCGGCAGCGGCGCGATCTCCCGCCGGTGGAACTCGAGCACGTCCTCCCCCTCGGCGAACAGCTCACTGACCAGGCTCAGGCAGGGACCGACGACCTCGGGATCGGTGATCCGGCGGCCGCCGCGGCAGCCGCCGTACCGGTCGTACAGGACCTCGTACATCAGGGTAGGGGCGAAGATCACCAGCTCGGGCAGCGGGTCGAGGTCCGCGATCCGCGCGGCCGGGATCACCCGGCACGGGGAGCCCGCCGCGGCGCGCAGCGCCAGCAGGTGCATCTCCCACTGCAGGTAGGCGCTGATCGGGAACTCCACCACCCGCACCCGGTGGACCGCCAGGCGGGTGCGGAAGAACTCGGCCATGGGCGCCGCCATGCGGTCGGCCAGCGCCAGCGAGCGCTCCCAGTCGCCGTCCATCATGGCCCGCCAGCTGGCCACGTCGGGCTCGTAGAAGTCCTGGGCGCGCTCCAGCTTCCACATCGGCCCCGCGCAGGCCGCGTGGTCGCGGTCGAAACCGGCCAGGTAGTCCGGCACGTCCAGGACGAGACCGTCGGCGCCGGGCACGGCGGCGAACGGATTCGTACGGCGGACCTGAGTACCGTGCTCGGCCATGCGACGTCCTTTCGCGGCTGAAGACCCGCCCAGATCATGAAATGAGCCCCAGACAGGGTCAAGGCCCAAAACGATCTGGACGAGCGATCAGCGGCGGCGGTGCCTGTTCCGGGCCACGCTGAAGATCAGGGCCAGTAGCCACACCACGAGCAGCACCTTGAAGGCCCCGAACCCGCCGAAGAGCAGCCCCACCATCATGAGCAGGAACAGCATGGGCAGCACGGGGCTGGGGTGGCCGCCCCGGGGGTGCCGGTGGCCCCAGTGGGGGTGATGCGCCCAGTTCCGGCGCATCTCGCGCTGCGCGTCGCGCACGGACTGCATCTGCTGCCGGTGCGCCTTCATCGCCGCCCGCCAGGCGTCCCGGTCGTAGGGCGGGAGGGGGCCGGGATGCTCGGCGGGGTGGGCCTGCGGTCCGTGACCCGGCAGGTCGAACGTCACCTTCGCGAGGTCGCGGGCCGTCTTGGCGGCCAGTGTCTGGTCGAGTCGCTCGTCGAGTTCTTCGTGGGTGAGCCGGCCCTGCGCGAAGTGCTCGCGCAGGGCCGCCATCGTCTGCTCGCGCTCGGCGTCGCCGATGCGGAGTTCGTCGCGGTCCACGCCCTGTTCCTCGTTCCCCCTGGACCGGGCAGCCGTTGCGACGCCGGTCATGTGGTCACTCCTCGCCCGGTTCGTCGTCGGCCAGGATCTGGTAGAGCTTGCGCCGGGTCTCAACAAGAGTCTTACGCGCTTCGCGGATTTGTGCGTCGTTTCCGGTCTGAAGAACCTGCATCATGGCGAATGCCGACTGTCGGGCGATATGCCAGAGATCGGCAGTGTTGTCGTCGATGTCGGGCCGCATCTCGTCCCACGGAGCCCGGACCTCGTCGGCGTGGGCTTCGATGTAGTTGCGTCCCGCCTCGGTGAGCCGGAAGTTCTTGCGGCCCTCGTGCTCCTCCGAGATCACCAGGCCCTCGTCGGTGAGCTGCTGCAGCGCCGGGTAGACGGCGCCGGGGCTGGGCTTCCAGCCGCCCTCGCTGCGCTCGGCGATCTCCTGGATGATCTGGTAGCCGTTGCGCGGCTCCTCGGCGAGCAGGGCCAGGATCGCGGCGCGTACGTCGCCCCGCTTGGCCTTGCGGGTCCGGCCGCCCCAGCCGCGGTGGCCGCCGCCCCAGGGCCCGCCAGGACCGCCCCACGGGCCGCCGCGCCCGAAGTCGAACGGGAACGGGCCGGGGCCGCGCCGGCCGCGTTGCCGGTGCTCGTGGTGATGGTGGTGGCGCCCGCCGAACTCCTCGAAGGCGTCGGTCACCGCCTTGAACGCCTCGCGGGCGGCCTTGCGGTATTCGTGTGCGCCGGGCCAGGGCCCGCTTGTTGCGTGTGCGGAAGTCATTTTTCCCCCTATATCGTGATCTGTTCTCGATGCATCAACGATATATCGACACTATGTCGTTCGCAAGGGTGGCGAGAGAGTGAGGCACATCACGAAAAAGTTGCGGAATCGGGGAACACGATCGGAAGAAGGGTCGTTATTCAGTGCGGACGAGGTCGTTCCGCGTCGGCAGGGCTGGGGGGTGCTGTCGCCGCGGAAGCGGCCTCGTCTGCTTTATCCCCCTGTCTCGTCGGGGCTTCCGCGCCCGCCTTCCGGCCGGTCGCCGGCGCCGGTTCCGCCGGGGTTCCCGTCCCGGGGCGGGTCGCGGCGCGTAAAGCGCTTCTTTGCCGTACAGTCCCGATCATGATGGGGCACACGCACGCGATGACCGGGGCCATTGCCTGGCTCGGACTGGCGCCGCCGCTCGCCGCACTGCCGCTGCTGAACGAGTCCTCCAGATTCGTCGACACCGGGATCATGGCCACCGCGCTCACCCCCGCCGAGCTGATCGCCGGAGCGATCATCTGCGCGGGCGCCGCCATGCTGCCTGACCTCGACCATCCGAGCGCGACGATCGCGCAGACCTTCGGGCCAGTCACCTGGCTGCTCAGCAAGGCCGTGTCCTGGGTCAGCGGCGGGCACCGCGGGGCGACGCACTCGCTGTTGTTCGCGGTGGCGCTCGGGCTGGGGGCGCACTGGCTGGCCGGCACCTATCCTCTCGGGCGCGACATCATGGTCGTGCTGCTCATCGGCCTCGCCCTGCGGGCCATCGGCGTCGGCATCCCGGGCAACAAGCTCGGGTCCGCCATGGTCAACATCGGGATGACCGCCGGTCTGTTCGCCGTCTTCCTCTCGCTCGGTGTCGGATACGCCTGGCTGGGCCTGGCCGTGGGGGTCGGCTGCTTCATCCACGTCGTCGGCGACTGCATGACCGAGCGGGGATGTCCGGTGCTCTGGCCGATGTCGGTCAAGTGGGTGCTGCCATGGAAGATCGGCATCAAGACCGGCAAGAAGTTCGAGCAGAAGATCCTCGCCCCGGTGCTGTCGGTCGCCATCGTCGGCCTGCTCTATTGGCGGCTGGCGCCGCTTTAACTTGATGTCGAGATACCATCGGAGATATCTTGATGTCGAGAGACCTGTCGTCGCCTGCGACTTAGGGTCACCTAACGTTCGTATGGTTCTTGAAGTGCGGCAGGATTTGAGGGGAGCGAACGCGACACAGCGCGCTGCGTGGTAGCCCGGCGGGTTTCGCGATGCGTGTGAGGAGCGGTGAGCGACCAATGAGCACCGACCACTGTCTGATGGAGGAGGCGAATCACCGTGTCCGCGAACAGCTTCGGCAGCCGTGACACGCTACGCGTCGGCGACGCGGCATATGAGATTTTCCGGCTGGATGCCGTCGAGGGCGCCGCACGTCTCCCGTACAGCCTGAAGATCCTGCTGGAAAACCTCCTCCGCACCGAGGACGGCGCCAACATCACCGCCGACCACATCCGCGCGCTGGGCGGCTGGGACCCGAAGGCGGCGCCCAGCGTGGAGATCCAGTTCACTCCCGCCCGCGTCATCATGCAGGACTTCACCGGCGTGCCCTGCGTCGTCGACCTGGCCACCATGCGCGAGGCCGTGCGGGACCTCGGGGGCGACCCGGCGCGCATCAACCCGCTCGCCCCGGCCGAGATGGTCATCGACCACTCGGTCATCGTCGACTACTTCGGCCACCCCGACTCCTTCCAGCGCAACGTCGAGCGCGAATACGAGCGCAACCGCGAGCGCTACCAGTTCCTGCGCTGGGGGCAGACGGCCTTCGACGAGTTCAAGGTGGTGCCGCCCGGCACCGGCATCGTCCACCAGGTCAACATCGAGCACCTGGCGCGGGTGGTCATGACCCGTGGCGACGATGGCGTGGTCAGGGCCTACCCCGACACCTGCGTCGGCACCGACAGCCACACCACCATGGAAAACGGCATCGGCGTGCTCGGCTGGGGCGTCGGCGGCATCGAGGCCGAGGCCGCGATGCTCGGCCAGCCGATCTCCATGCTCATCCCGCGCGTGGTCGGCTTCAAGCTCAGCGGCCAGCTGCCCGCCGGCGCCACCGCCACCGACCTGGTGCTGACCATCACCGAGATGCTGCGCAAGCACGGCGTGGTGGGCAAGTTCGTGGAGTTCTACGGCGAGGGCGTCGCGTCCGTGCCGCTGGCCGACCGGGCCACCATCGGCAACATGAGCCCCGAGTTCGGCTCCACCTGCGCGATCTTCCCGATCGACGGCCAGACCATGGACTACCTGCGGCTGACCGGGCGCGGCGAGGAGCAGATCGCGCTCGTCGAGGCCTACGCCAAGGCCCAGGGCCTCTGGCTCGACCCCGCCTCGCCCGAGCCGGTGTTCTCCGAATACCTGGAGCTCGACCTCGGCACCATCGTCCCGTCGATCGCCGGGCCCAAGCGCCCGCAGGACCGCATCGCGCTGTCGGCCGCCAAGGCGACCTGGCGCCACGACGTACAGAACTACACGGCCGACGGCGTGGACGAGGCGGTCGAGGAGTCCTTCCCGGCCTCCGACGCGCCCGCCTCCAACGCCCAGGCCAACGGCGGCCGGCCGCACAAGCCGGTCCCGGTCACGCTGGCCGACGGGACCTCGTTCGAGATCGACCACGGCATCGTCTCGATCGCCGCGATCACCTCGTGCACCAACACCTCCAACCCGTACGTCATGCTCGGCGCGGCGCTGCTGGCCCGCAACGCGGTCGACAAGGGCCTGACCCGCAAGCCGTGGGTCAAGACCTCGCTGGCGCCCGGCTCGCAGGTCGTCACCGGCTACTTCGAGCGCTCGGGGCTGCAGCCGTACCTCGACAAGATCGGGTTCAACCTCGTCGGCTACGGCTGCACCACCTGCATCGGCAACTCGGGGCCGCTGCTGCCGGAGATCTCCGACGCCATCCAGGCCAACGACCTGGCGGTCACCGCCGTGCTGTCCGGCAACCGCAACTTCGAGGGCCGCATCAACCCCGACGTCAAGATGAACTACCTGGCCTCGCCGCCGCTCGTGGTGGCCTATGCGCTGGCCGGGACCATGGACATCGACCTCGACACCGAGCCGCTGGGGCTGGGCGCCGACGGCGAGCCGGTCTTCCTCAAGGACATCTGGCCCTCGCCGGAGGAGATCTCGGCGGTCGTCAACTCCTCGATCGGCCGCGACATGTTCGAGCGCGACTACGCCGACGTGTTCAAGGGCGACGATCACTGGCGCTCGCTGCCGATCCCCACCGGCGACACCTTCGAGTGGGACCCGGCCTCGACCTACGTGCGCAAGGCCCCCTACTTCGACGGGATGCCGCCGAAGCCGGAGCCCGTGACCGACATCACCGGCGCCCGCGTGCTGGTCAAGGTCGGCGACTCGGTCACCACCGACCACATCTCGCCGGCCGGCTCCATCAAGGCCGGCACCCCGGCCGCGCAATACCTGCAGGCCAACGGGGTCGAGGTCAAGGACTTCAACTCCTACGGCTCGCGGCGCGGCAACCACGAGGTGATGATCAGGGGTACGTTCGCCAACATCCGCCTGCGCAACCAGATCGCGCCGGGGACCGAAGGCGGCTACACCCGCGACTTCACCCAGCCCGACGGCCCGGTGTCCTACATCTACGACGCCTCGGTCAACTACGCCGCGGCCGGCACGCCGCTGGTGGTGCTGGCGGGCAAGGAATACGGCTCGGGCTCCTCGCGCGACTGGGCGGCCAAGGGCACGGCGCTGCTGGGCGTGCGCGCGGTCATCGCGGAGTCGTACGAGCGCATCCACCGCTCCAACCTGATCGGCATGGGCGTGCTCCCGCTGCAGTTCCCCGAGGGGGGCTCGGCGGAGGCGCTCGGGCTGACGGGCGAGGAGGCGTTCGACATCACGGGCGTGACGGAGCTCAACCAGGGCGGCATCCCGAGCACGGTGCACGTCAAGGCCGGCGACGTCGAGTTCGACGCGGTGGTCCGCATCGACACCCCCGGCGAGGCCGACTACTACCGCCACGGCGGCATCATGCAGTACGTGCTGCGCTCGCTGCTGGCGAAGTGACTTCCCGGGTCCCCGCGCGGTCATGAGCCACGCGGGGGCCGGGAAACCCTTGGCGCCATGCCGGGGGTGGGGCGTGATCCTCACGCGCCCGTATCGGGGGAACCACCCGACACACCGAAGAGCCGCCCGGAGGGACGACCCCCACCCGGGCGGCTCCTCTCGTCGGGGGCGCACCGGAACACGCGCCTGCGGCGAAGCGGCCTGACGGACCGGCGAACTGTGGCACGATGAGACGTGCCACCCGGCGAAGCTCTATTTCGCCGGGCGGCGAAATTTCTACATCATGTCCGTGATCCAGTCCGTCACTTCGCGGACAACTTCGTCAGGAGCGATCCCGACCCTCCTGCCGAACCGTTGCGGAGACACGCTTCGCACGTGCTCGACCATGGCCCAGCTAGGCTTCTCCAACCCGGTGCCCTCACGGGGAATGGGAATGTGGTTCTCCCAGCCCCGGTTGGTCGTGGTCAGCGGAACGATGATCTTGACTGCGGTCGCTGCGTTGAAGTCGTCGTTGCTGACGACCAGCACAGGGCGGCGGTAGCCCTGTTCGCGGCCGCTCGGCTCGCCCAGGTCAGCGAGCCAGATCTCGCCCTGGATCACCCTCATCTCTCTCCTCGGAAAACGTGATGAGCCCCTCCCACTCCGGTGCGATGCGGGTGGAGCGCGGTCGTGGACCATGGACCAACTCGGACTCGGTGAGGTAGTCGGCCCAAGCCTGCGGATCTTCTTTCTGTGTCTGCTCCATCTGCTCCGCGACGCGCTGCCAGCGGTGCTTCTTTTCCATCTCCCGGATGGCCTGGTCGATGATCGCGGTCATGGGTTCACCTGCCTTCTTGGCCAGTGCTGCGATTCGGTCACGGGTTCGGACGCTGACGCGTATCGTGGTCGCCTTGGGTTTCATGGCCATACTCCTGAGACTACGTCCGCGTCTGCCAGCACACTACACCACCACGGTCACTCTCCGAGCAACAATATAAACTGAGAGTAAAGATGATTGACTCTCGTGCATGACTCATGCGGCGTTGGTGCTGGCCTTCGGGGGCTTAGCGGTTTTTGTTGGTGCGATCGTCCAGGGCAGCGTCGGGTTCGGTGCGGGGCTGGTGGCGGCGCCCGTGCTCACCTTGCTCGGCCCCGACCTCATGCCCGGCGCCATCCAGGTGGTCAACATGGTTCTGCCGCTGTTCACGCTGGCCGTGGAATGGCGGCGGATCGACTGGCGGGGGATCAGGTTCGCGGTGCTGGGCAGAGTGCCGGGAAGCGTCGTCGGTGCAGTCATTGTTGTCTACTTTTCCGCATACACTCGTGGCGTCTTCGTGGCGGTCATGGTGCTGATCGCGGTGGGGTTGACGGCCAGGGCGCTGAGCGTGCCGCGTAACGGGGCGACGGTCACCGCCGCCGGGTTCGTGTCGGGGGTCACCGGGACGGCCACCGGCATCGGCGGCCCGCCCATCGCGCTCGTCTACCAGCACGCCAAGGGGCCCCAGATCAGGGCGACGCTGGCGATGTTCTTCTTCCTCAGCGCGGCGCAGTCGATCCTCGTCCTGGCGGTGGTGGGCGAGTTGCCGCCCCAGGCCCTGGTGACGGGGGCGGTGCTGCTGGTGCCCATGGTGCTGGGTTTCCTGGTGTC
The DNA here is from genome assembly GCF_900099965.1 of Nonomuraea jiangxiensis. Lineage (GTDB taxonomy): Bacteria > Actinomycetota > Actinomycetes > Streptosporangiales > Streptosporangiaceae > Nonomuraea > Nonomuraea jiangxiensis. Next base: position 170,357 of record NZ_FNDJ01000002.1, read on the forward strand.
GTCGCCGGTGCGGCGTTACGTCGACGGCGGCAAGGTGCGGACGGCCGTGCTGATCGTGGCCGCCGCCTCCGCCGTGGTGCTCATCGTGCAGAACGCCGCCATGTGGCTGCTGAACTGAGGGCGTAGGCTGGGTGGTGCGCGCCACGGGACGCCGCCAGTCCGCGGAAAGGGCCGAGCCCACCCGATGTTCTCCTGACTGCTTCGGCCCGACCTCTTTTCCGGCCTGATGACGCGGACGCCAGGCCAGACGGAAAGGAGGCCCTCGTGCCTGTCCATCGTCTGCCCGACAACCCCAGCCTCGAACGGCTCCGCAAGCAGGCCAAGACACTCCTCAGGCAGGTGAGGGCGGGGGCGCCCGAGGCGCGCGGGCTCGTCGCCGAGTTCCACCCCCGCCCGCCGGAGGAGCTCAAGCTGGCCGACGCGCAACTCGTCACCGCCCGCCGGTACGGCTTCGCGAGCTGGTCCAGGCTGAAGGAGCACATCGGCACCGTCGAGCGCTACTCCCGCTCGCCGCACCGGGTCGCGCCGAGCGAGGACCTGGCGGATGAGTTCCTGCGGCTGGCCTGCCTCACCTACGGCGCCGACCACCCGAGCCGGACCGCCCAGGCCGATCGGCTGCTGGCCCGCAATCCGCACCTGTCCACCGCGAACATCTTCACGATGGCGGCCACCGGATCAGCCGACGCGCTGGCCGCCACGCTGGCCGGAAACCCGGGACTCGCCCGGGCGCAGGGCGGACCCTTCGGCTGGGAGCCGCTGCTGTACCTGGCCTACGCGCGTCTCGGCACTCCCGGCCGGTACGTGGCGGCCGCCCGGCTCCTCCTCGAACACGGCGCCGATCCGAACGCCGGATTCCTGTGGGACGGGCTGACCTCGCCGTTCACCGCGCTCACCGGCGCGTTCGGCGGCGGGGAGGGCGACCAGCCGCCCCATCCGGACGAGCCGGCACTGGCCAGGCTGCTCCTGGAGGCCGGGGCCGACCCCAACGACAGCCAGACCCTCTACAACCGCGGGCTCGGCGGCTCCTTCTCCGACGACACCGCTCACCTCGTGCTGCTGCTGGAGTTCGGCCTGGGCCGCGGCCCGGGCGGGCCGTGGCATGCTCGGCTGGGGCCCACCCTCCAGTCCCCGCGGCAGTTGGTGCGCGAGGAGCTGGCCACCGCCGCGCTGCGGGGCGGCCCACGGCGGGCCCGGCTGCTGCTCGCCCATGGTGCCGAGGTGAACGGCCTCGGCGCGCATCCGGCCTACGGCGGGCGCACGCCGTACGAGCTGGCCCTGCTGAACGGGCACACCGAAGTCGCGGAGATCCTCGCCGCGGCGGGCGGCACCGCGGCGCTGGACGAGCTGGAGGCGTTCACCGCCGCCTGCATGCGCGCCGACGCGGACGCCGTGGCCGGGTTCGGCCCGGAGCCGCCGGCCCGAGCGCTCGCCCGGTCCCCTGAGCTGATCGTCACCGCCGCCGGGCACCGCAAGCCCGCGGCGGTGCGGCTGCTCGCCGGGCTCGGCTTCGACGTGAACCACCGGCACCCCGCCACCCCGTTGCACACGGCGGCCTGGAACGACGACGTCGAGACGGCCAGGACGCTGATCGAGCTCGGCGCCGACGCGACGATCAAGGACGACCGGTTCGACGCCACCCCGCTCGGCTGGGCCGAGCACGGCGGCCGGGACGACGTGGCGGCATACCTGCGGAGCGTGGCGCCGGAGTGACGCCCCCCTGTCGTGAAATGCCGGTCATCGCGTGCCGGCCACCCCGATCAGATTCCCCTCCGGATCGGTGAACTGGCCGACCACAAGGGTCCCGGGGGTGCCCTCGGGGCCCATCAGGCGCTTCCCGCCGAGGCGCTCGGCCTGCGCCAGCGCGGCCTCGACGTCGGGAACCCCCACGTAGAACAGGACCCGCCCGTCGAAACCCGCCCCACCGCCGACCCCGCCGTTGATCCCTGCCCCGTCGGCGAACCCGTAGTTACCGGGCTGGGACACGGTCTCGGTGATGGCGTCGCCGGTGTGGAAGCCCCACCCGAACAATTCGCCGTAGTAACTACGCAGTTTCGCCGGATCCCGGCCGATGATCTCGAAGTGCACAACTGGCTGTCCCATCGCGAGTCCTCCTGAGTGGTTGCGGCGTCGGTATGACGACCTCGGCACACCGGGAAACTCATCGGTCGCCTCGATGCCGGGACGGGCGCATGTTTCTGGATTGTTACCCGAAACAACAAACTCCCGCGTGGCTGGGCCTTCCAAAGCAGGCGATCCCGGAATACGTTGCCGCAAACAACATTCATCCGGGCCCCTCCGGAAGAAAGGACCCTGCACCATGCGCAAGGGGATCCTCAGCCTGACCGCCGCGGCAGCCGCGCTCGCCCTCGGTCTCACCGCTTGCGGGGGCGACAGCGGTCAGACCACGACGTCGACCTCGTCGGCCACCGCCTCGGCGGCCGGGAAGGCCGGGAAGATCGGCGTCATCCTGCCGGACAGCAAGTCCTCGGCCCGGTGGGAGACGGCGGACCGCAAGTACCTGCAGGAGGCGTTCCAGGCCGCCGGTGTCGAGTACGACATCCAGAACGCCCAGAACGACAAGACGGCGTTCCAGACCATCGCCGACCAGATGATCACCAACGGCGCCACCGTCCTGATGATCGTGAACCTGGACAGCGGCACCGGCAAGACGGTCATCGACAAGGCCAAGGCACAGGGCGTGCCCACCATCGACTACGACCGGCTGACGCTGGGCGGCGGCGCCGCGTACTACGTCAGCTTCGACAACACCAAGGTCGGCACCCTCCAGGGTGAGGGCCTGAGCAAGTGCCTGACCGACAAGAAGGCCGACAAGCCCATCGTGGCCTACCTGAACGGCTCGCCGACCGACAACAACGCGACCCTGTTCAAGAACGGCTACGACGGCGTGCTCAAGCCGAAGTTCGACGGCGGCGAGTACGTCAAGGGTCCCGACCAGGCCGTGCCCGACTGGGACAACACCCAGGCCGGCACCATCTTCGAGCAGATGCTGACCCAGGAGCCGAAGATCGCCGGCGTGCTGGCCGCCAACGACGGCCTCGGCAACGCCGCCATCACCGTGCTGAAGAAGAACAACCTCAACGGCAAGGTGCCGGTCACCGGTCAGGACGCCACCGTCCAGGGCCTGCAGAACATCCTCGCGGGCGACCAGTGCATGACCGTCTACAAGGCGGTCAAGAAGGAGGCCGACGCCGCGGCCAAGCTCGCCGTGGCGCTGGCCAAGGGCGAGAAGCCGACGGCGTCCGCCAGCGTCAAGGACCCGGAGTCGGGTGCGGACGTTCCCGCCGAACTCATGGAGCCGCAGGCCATCTACCTGGAGAACGTCAAGGACGTGGTGGCCGACGGTTACGTGACCAAGGAGGAACTGTGCACCGGTGACTTCGCCGAGAAGTGCACCGAGGCAGGAATCCAGTAACGCCGAGGGGGTGCGGCCGGCGGCCGTACCCCCCTTTAGGGAGCCCCATGACCCCCCTCCTTGAAGTGCGCGGGATCGACAAGAGCTTCGGTCCGGTGAAGGTCCTGCACGACGTCGAGTTCTCCGCGTACGCCGGCGAGGTGACGGCACTCGTCGGCGACAACGGCGCCGGGAAGTCGACGCTGGTCAAGTGCATCGGCGGCATCTACCCGATCGACGCGGGCGAGATCTTCTTCGACGGCCGCCAGGTCCACGTGCACGGCCCCCGCGACGCGGGCGAGCTGGGCATCGAGATCGTCTACCAGGACCTGGCCCTGTGCGACAACCTCGACATCGTGCAGAACATGTTCCTCGGCAGGGAGCGCAAAAGCGGCCTCCTGCTCGACGAGGACAGCATGGAGGAGCTGGCCGAGCAGACGCTCAGCAGCCTGTCCGTGCGTACGGTGAAGTCCATCAGGCAGCAGGTCTCCAGCCTGTCCGGCGGGCAGCGGCAGACCGTGGCCATCGCCAAGGCCGTGCTGTGGAACAGCAAGGTCGTCATCCTCGACGAGCCGACGGCGGCCCTGGGCGTGGCCCAGACCGCGCAGGTGCTGGAGCTCGTACGCCGGCTGGCCGACACGGGCCTGGCCGTCGTGCTCATCTCGCACAACATGAACGACGTGTTCGCCGTCTCCGACCGGATCGCGGCGCTCTACCTCGGCAGGATGGCCGCCCAGGTCAAGACCGCCGACGTGACGCACGCGCAGGTCGTCGAACTGATCACCTCCGGCCGCAGCGGGGATCTCGGCCTGAAGAACGGTGTCACCCCATGAGCAAGGTCAAGGAACTCCCCGGCGAGGCCATCGTCGCCGCGACGCAGTCCCCGTCGATCGGCAACAGCTTCCTCGCCTACATCGAGCGGGTACGCGGCGGCGACATGGGAGCGTTGCCCGCCGTGCTCGGCCTGGTGGTGCTCTGCACGGTCTTCGCCGTCGCCCGCCCCGCCTTCGTCACCGCGGGCAACTTCGCCAACCTCTTCACCCAGGGCGCCGCCATCACGCTGATCGCGATGGGCCTGGTGTTCGTGCTGCTGCTCGGTGAGATCGACCTGTCGGCCGGCTTCGCCAGCGGCGTGTGCGCGGCGGTGCTGGCCGTCACGCTCACCAGCCTGGGCCTGCCCTGGTACGTCTGCGCGGTGGCCGCGATCGTCACCGGCGTGATCATCGGCATCGTGCTGGGCACGTTGGTGGCCAAGGTCGGCATACCGTCGTTCGTGGTCACGCTGGCCGCGTTCCTCGCCTTCCAGGGCCTGGTCCTGGTGCTGGTCGACGAGGGCACGAACATTTCCATCAGGGACGACGTGATCGTCGCCATCGCCAACCGGAACCTGCCGCCCTGGCTCGGCTGGGCGCTCTACGCCGGCTGCGTGGTGATCTTCGCGGCCGTGCAGTTGCTGCGGGCCAGGACCCGTACCAGGCGCGGACTGGTGGCCGACCCGCTCTCGCTGATCGCCGCCCGGGTGGGCGCGCTCGCGGTGCTGGCCGGGCTCGCGGTCTACGTGCTCAACCTGGAGCGCAGCCGCAACCCGGCGCTGGTCTCGCTGACCGGGGTGCCGATCGTGGTGCCGCTCATCCTGGTGCTGCTGGTCCTGTGGACGATGGTGCTGCGGCGGACCGCGTTCGGACGGCACATCTACGCGGTCGGCGGGAGCGCGGAGGCCGCCCGCAGGGCGGGCATCGCGGTGGACCGGATCAGGATCAGCGCGTTCGTGATCTGCTCCTCGATGGCCGCGGTCGGCGGGATCGTGGCCGCCTCCCGGGCCAGCTCCGTCGACCCGAACACGGGCGGCAGCTCCGTCCTGCTCTACGCCGTCGGCGCGGCCGTCATCGGCGGCACGAGCCTGTTCGGCGGCAAGGGCCGGGTGCTGGACGCCGTGCTCGGCGGCGCGGTGGTGGCCGTGATCGAGAACGGCATGGGCCTGATGGGGTATGGAGCCAGTGTGAAATACCTGGTCACAGGGTCCGTCCTGTTGCTCGCCGCAGGTGTCGACGCCCTGGCTCGCAAGCGGGCGGCAGCCGCTGGTCTAAGGTGATCAGCGACTCGCAGCCCCTGAAGGAATCCCAGACGATGCGTGCCGGTCCCTCCCAAGAGGACATCAGACGCCACAACCTCGGCGCGCTGTTGCGCCATGTCCACCTGGGCGGGCCGATCTCGCGCGCCGAGCTGACCTCGAAGATGGGGCTCAACCGCAGCACGATCATGGCGTTGACCTCCGATCTCACCGCCGCGGGGCTGGTGCGCGAGGAGCTGCCGCGAGAGACGGGCCGCGCCGGGCGGCCCTCGCTCGTGGTGCGGCCCGAGTCGGCGCGGGTCTACGTGTTCGCGTTCGACGTGGGCCCCGACCGGCTCGCCGCCGCCCGTGTCGGGCTCGGCGGGGTGATCCTCGACCGCCGCGAGTCCGTACGCGAGCGCGGCCCGTTCAAGCTGGACGAGCTGACCGGGACGCTGGCCGGGTTCGCCCGCCAGATGCGCCGCAAGACCAGGCCCGACACCGTCTGCGTGGGAGCGGCGGCGGCCGTGTCGGGAGGCGTGCGCAAGGGCGACGGCGTGGTGAGGTTCGGCCCCAACCTGAAGGCGGAGGAGGTGCCGTTCGGCGAGGAGCTGGGCCGCAGGCTGGGCCTGGGCCTGCCGGTCAGCGTGGGCAACGACGCCAACCTGGCCGCGCTGGCCGAGCACAGCCGCGGCATCGGAGCCGCCGTCAGGGACCTCATCTACCTGCACGGCGACGTCGGCATCGGCGGCGGCATCATCGCCGGCGGCCACCTGCTCGGCGGGCACGACGGTTACGGGGGCGAGGTCGGCCACATGGTGGTCAACCCGGGCGGCCGGGCCTGCGGCTGCGGCTCGAACGGCTGCCTGGAGGCGGAGGTGGGGGAGCGGGCGCTGCTGGAGTCGGCGGGCCGGACCCGGCAGAGACAGCCGGCCGAACAGGAGCCACCGGGACAACCGCGTGAGCCGGAGCCGCCCGGGCAGCGTGGCCGCGACGCGGTGCGGGCCGTGGTGGAGGGCGCCGACCGGGGCGACATCATGGCGCAGGACGCGCTCACCAGGATCGGCGACTGGCTCGGGCTCGGCGTGGCGAACCTGGTGAACATCTTCAACCCGGAAATGGTGATCTTCGGCGGCACGCTGAGGGAGATCTACCTGGGCTCGGCGGCGCAGGTGCGTACCCAGCTGGCCCTGCACGCCATGGCGCCGCAGCGGGAGCGGCTGCGGCTGCGCACGTCCGCGCTGGGGGACGCGGCCACGCTGGTGGGCGCGGCCGAGCTGGCCTTCGCCCATGTGCTCTCCGACCCGCTGGAAGTGCTGGCACGGGTCACCGGCTGAGGCGCCGTCACCTGATCTTCGACTCCCTGGCCGTCCAGGTGTTGCAGAAGCCCACGGCGCCGCCGTGGTATCCCCGGTCCTGCCAGGAGGCCAGGTTGCGCGGCTTGCCGTGGATCTCGCTCTCGTCCGCGCCGCGGACCGCCTCGATCCATTCCTCCCACGAGATGCCGGGGTCGATCGACTCCAGCGCGGCGCTGTAGAAGACGCCGGCCAGGCACTCGGCCTGCATCTCCAGCCGGTGGCTGAGCAGGGACCGCGCGCTCTCGGAAGCCGGCCAGTACAGCGCGTTCTGCGCGTCCAGCACGCCGATGAGCTGCTGTACGTGGTGCCCCCACTCGTGGGCCACGGAGTGCGCGATGTTCATCCGGAACGGGTCCCGGAGATCCTGCTTCAGGATGCGGATGGCGATGGTGCGCTGCACGGGACAGTACTGGGCGCCGGTGCCGGTGATCTCGCCGCAGACCGAGTCGCCGCCCGTCGTGATGGTGACCCCGGGCGGGCTGTAGGGCTGCCCGGCGGCCGCGAACCTGGCGGCCCAGAAGCCGTCGGCGCACGCGGCCATGGCGCGGTGGAACGCCCTGAGCGAGGCGACACTCCCCGCCCGGATCGGGGGGATCTCGCAGGTCCAGGGGGCGGACTCGCCGGTCATCTCGGCGGCCAGCCCGGCCCGTGGGGTGCGCATGGCGGCGGCGGCCGGTCCCGGCACGAACACACCCGCGAGCAGGCACGCGGCCGCCGCCATGAGGGATATGCGCACGATCGCGAATCATAGGGGACAAGATGGTGATTTGTTCCTCGCCGGCGCGGCCAGAGTCGTGGGACGTGCTCAGCGGGTGCTGCGGGGCGAGGCCGCCCACGTGTTGCACGCGCCGGGACCGCCCCGGTTGAAGCCGCGCGTCATCCAGGCGGCCTGCGTCGCGCCCTTGCCGTGGTCGTTCTGCGGCCAGCCCTTGGCGCCGTTCTTGCGGAACCAGTCCACGGTGTAGGCCCAGTCGGAGTCGGTGACGAGCGGCGTGCCCTTCATCGTGCTCATGAACACCGCGGACAGGCACTCGGCCTGCAACTCGGAGTTCCGCGAGAGCTGCAGCCGCCGGGCCTTGTCCGCTCCGGTCCTGGCTGCCCAGTAGTAGCCCCAGATGCCGGAGATCTGCTGGATGTGGTGGCCGTACTCGTGGGCGACCAGCCGGCTGATGCCCAGCGGGAACGGATTGCGCAGCTGGTCCTTGCCGATCATCATGTAGATCGTGCGGTCGGTGGAGCAGTAGACGCCGTCGGCGCCGGCGTTCCACGCGCCGCAGGGCGTGGGCACCTGCCGGGAGATGATGCGCAGGCGCGGCTTGGCGAAGGTCAGCCCCGCCTTGCGGAACTGCAGCCCCCACGCCTTGTTCAGGCAGTTGGTCACCCGCGTCAGGAACCGCCGGTAGGCGGTGATGCTCTGGGCGGGCAGCTCTCCCGGCGAGCAGTTCACGTCGGCCAGCCGCCCCGTCCGGTACAGCGCGCTGTCCGTGGCCAGCGTCCTGCCGAGGTCGGGCAGCCGCTTGTCCTGCCCGCCCGCCCCGGCCGGCGGCGAGGCGATCTGCTGCGCCCCGTTGGTCAAGCCCGTGGACGTCGTGGCGACGTCCGCCAGGACGAGCACCAAAGCAACCGCTGCCAGGGCAAGGGCCAGCAGAGCTGCCACAAGTGCTAAGAGCTTGCCTTTTGGGACGGAGTTCATAGGTATCGAAAGACTAGGTCAAGATCGGACATATGTGGGTGCATTTGACTCGATGGAGTCACCGAGGCGTCCGCGAACTAGACTCGGGGGAATCGGCGAACAAGAGCAGAGGGGAGTCGGATCCGTGAGCGGGTTGCTGGACTCGATCGAGGGACCGCATGACGTCAAACGGCTCACAATCGAGGAGTTGCCTCGGCTCGCCGTCGAGATCCGTGATCTGCTCGTCGACGCCTGCGCCAGGTTCGGCGGCCATCTCGGCCCCAACCTCGGCGTGGTGGAGCTGACCATCGCCATCCACCGGGTCTTCGACTCCCCGCGCGACCCCGTCATCTGGGACACCGGCCACCAGTCATACGTGCACAAGATCCTGACCGGCAGGGCCGCCGGGTTCCAGGCGCTCAAGCAGGAGGGCGGCCTGTCGGGCTATCCGAGCCAGGCCGAGTCCGAGCACGACTTCGTGGAGAACTCCCACGCCTCGACCGCGCTGTCCTACGCCGACGGCATGGCCAAGGCGTACAAACTGCGTGGCGAGCACGACCGCACGGCGGTCGCGGTGATCGGCGACGGCGCGCTGACCGGCGGCATGGCCTGGGAGGCGCTCAACAACATCGCCGCTAACAAGGACCTGCCGGTCGTGATCGTGGTCAACGACAACGGGCGCTCCTACTCGCCCACGATCGGCGGCCTGGCCTCCCACCTGTCCTCGCTGCGGGTCAACCGCCGCTACGAGGACATGCTGGAATACGTCAAGGAGAAGCTGGGCAACGTCCCGGTGCTCTACGACGCGCTGCACGGCTTCAAGAAGGGCGTGAAGGACGTGCTGGCGCCGCAGGTCATGTTCGAGGACCTGGGGCTGAAATACGTCGGGCCCATCGACGGGCACGACGAGCAGGCCATGGAGGCGGCGCTGCGCCAGGCCCGCGACTTCCGCGGCCCCGTCATCGTGCACGCCGTCACCCAGAAGGGCCGCGGCTACACGCCCGCCGAAAACCACGACGAGGACCAGTTCCACTCGCCCGGCGCCTTCGACCGGGCCACCGGCGTGGAGAAGCCCAAGGCCCGCATCTGGACCAACGTGTTCAGCGAGGAGCTCGTCCGGCTGGGCAAGGAGCGCGAGGACCTGGTCGCGATCACCGCGGCCATGCTGCACCCGACGGGCCTCAACTCGTTCGCCGAGGCCTTCCCCGAGCGGATCCACGACGTCGGCATCGCCGAGCAGCACGCGCTGACCAGCGCCGCCGGGCTCGCCCTGGGCGGCATGCACCCGGTCGTGGCCGTCTACGCCACCTTCCTCAACCGGGCCTTCGACCAGCTCCTCATGGACGTCGCCCTGCACCGGCTGCCGGTCACGGTGGTGCTCGACCGGGCGGGCGTCACCGGCGACGACGGCGCCAGCCACAACGGCATGTGGGACCTGTCGATCCTCCAGGTCGTCCCGGGGCTCAGGGTCGCGGTGCCACGGGACGGGGAGCGGGTCACCGAGCTGCTGCGCGAGGCAGTCGAGGTCTCCAACGGGCCGACCGTGCTGCGTTTCCCCAAGGGCCCGGTGGCCGAGTCGGTCGAGCCGGTCGGCAAGCTGGGCGAGATGGACCTGCTGCGCGCCCCGGCCGGCGAGCCCGACGTGCTGCTGGTCGGCGTGGGGCCGATGGCGCAGGTCTGCCTGGACGCCGCGGTGCTGCTCGACGCCCAGGGCATCGCGGCCACCGTGGTGGACCCCCGCTGGGTCAAGCCGCTGGACGAGGCGCTGGTGCTGGCCGCGGGGGCGCACAAGCTGGTGGCCGTCGTGGAGGACAACGGGCGGGTGGGCGCCGTGGGCGACGCCGTGGCCCGCCTGCTGCGCGACGGCGACGTGGACGTGCCGGTGCGTACGTTCGGGATCCCGCAGGAGTTCCTCGACCACGCCAAGCGCGCCGCGATCCTTGGCCGGATCGGCCTGACCGGGCAGGACCTGGCCCGCCAGATCACCGAGGCGGTCGCCAAGCGGACCTCCCACGCGGAGCCGGTCCGCCGCTGAGCGCCGCGCGGCCGTACGGAGCGGCCTGCGGAGTGGCATCGGGGCCGGCGGGAAGGTCATCGCCGGCCCCGGCTCCTGCCTGGTGAGGGTGTGAGGCGGGACCCCTGTCCTATGCCGCGGTCAACGGCATCCCAGCCGTGGGGAATGATCACCCTTGGTGGGGGAAGACTCACCCCTCGTGGATATCTTTCGCACGAAGAGCGTCGAGCAATCGATCCGCGACACCGAGGCCCCGGAGCACCGGCTTCGCAAGCGCCTGACCGCCACGGACCTGACGGTCTTCGGCATCGGCGTCATCGTCGGCACCGGAATCTTCGTGTTGACGGGGCAGGTCGCCAAGGAGCTGGCGGGTCCGGCGGTGGCGATCTCGTTCGTCGTCGCGGCCGTCGTGTGCGGGCTGGCGGCCCTGTGCTACGCCGAGTTCGCCTCCACGATCCCGGTGGCGGGGTCCGCCTACACCTTCTCCTTCGCGACCCTGGGCGAGTTTCCCGCCTGGGTGATCGGCTGGGACCTGGTCCTGGAGCTGGCGCTGGCGGCAGCCGTGGTGTCGGTTGGCTGGTCGGGCTATTTCGCCTCGTTGTTGTCCTCTCTGGGCATCGACCTGCCCGCCGCCCTCGCGGGCGACGACCCCGTGTTCAACCTGCCGGCCGTACTCATCGTCCTCATCCTCACGGTGGTCCTGCTCGTCGGGATCAAGATCTCCTCGCGGGTCAACCTGATCCTCGTCATCACCAAGGTCACGGTGGTGCTGCTGGTCATCGTGGCCGGGCTGTTCTTCGTCAAGGGCGCCAACTACACGCCGTTCGTGCCCGAGGCGGTCGCCACGGCGCGCGTGGAGGGGCTGAAGGCGCCGCTGATCCAGGTGCTGTTCGGGATCACGCCGGTGGCGTTCGGGATCGTCGGCATCTTCTCGGCCGCGGCCATCGTGTTCTTCGCGTTCATCGGCTTCGACATCGTGGCCACCGCCGCGGAGGAGACCGTCGCGCCGCAGCGGGACGTGCCGCGCGGCATCCTCGGCTCGCTGGCCATCTGCACCGCCCTGTACGTCGCCGTCTCCCTCGTCGTCGTCGGCATGCAGCGTTACAGCGAGCTGAGCACCACGGCACCGCTGTCGGACGCGTTCATCGCGGCCGGCCAGGCGTGGCTGGCCACGATCATCAGCGTGGGCGCGATCGCCGGGCTGACCACGGTCGTGCTCGTGCTGCTGCTGGGCCAGACGCGGGTGCTGTTCGCGATGAGCCGGGACGGTCTGCTGCCCCGCTCGCTGTCGAAGGTGCATCCCACCTTCGGCACGCCCGCCCGGCTCACGGTCGCCGTCGGGCTCGTGACGATGGCGCTGGCCGGCTTCGTGTCGTTCGGTGAGCTGGCCGAGCTGGTCAACATCGGTACGCTCTTCGCGTTCGTCGTCGTCTCGATCGGCGTGGTGGTGCTGCGCCGGACCCGGCCGGACCTGCCACGGGCGTTCCGCGTGCCGCTCGTGCCGGTGCTGCCGATCGTGTCCGTGCTGGCCTGCCTCTATCTGATGCTCAACCTGCCGGTGCAGACCTGGCTGCGGTTCCTGGCCTGGATGGCCGTGGGCGTGCTCGTCTACTTCGCCTTCGGCTACCGGCACAGCCGGATGCGGCAGCAGGACACGCTCGAGAAGGTCCCGTGAGCGCCCGAGGAGGCGGGAACCGGCCGCCCCCTCAGGCGGTTGGGTGCGGGACGGACCGGCCGCCCCGGCGGGTCAGAGCGCCAGGACCGCTCCGGTCGCCGCCTTCAGCGCGCAGGCGTTGCTGAAGACCTTGGCCCAGGAGACGTCCTGGCCGAACCAGCGGCCCGCGATGACGACGGCATGCGGGGCCACGTCGTGCGTGCACATGGTCTGCGGCTTGACGTTGAGCGCGTCCGGCTTGCCGTGCACCGCCCGCAGCAGGCGGCAGGCCTCGCGGGCGTGCGGGTGCGTGCCCCCGGCAGGCCCGCAGTGGAGCCAGGCCGTCTTCGTCGCCCCGCCCTTGGCGGCATCGAGGATCTTGAGTTGCGCCTTCGGGTCGTTGGCGGCCGTCGCGGGTGACGACGCGCCCAGCATGAAGGCCCCGCAGAGCACGACAGTGCCCATCGCTCTCATCATGATTACCCTCCGTTCGTTGAACGCTACCAAACGTTACGACGGAGGCGGTCCGAGTGGGGCGGAGGCCCGCCGAGCGGGCCCCCGCAAAATCACGCGGGCACCGAGGCGACCCCCGGAGCGAGGAAACGAGGCTGGGCGATGCCGGTCCTGTCCAGGTACGGGGTGATCCCGCCGAGATGGAACGGCCACCCGGCGCCCAGGATCATGCACAGGTCGATGTCCTGGGCCGCCGCGACGACGCCCTCGTCCAGCATGATCCGGATCTCCGTGGCCAGCGCCGTCAGGACGCGCTCGCGTACCTGCTCGGCGGTGGACGGGGTGGTGCCGCCCGCGAACAGCGCCACGGCCTCCGGGTCCAGCGTGAAGTCGGGCTGGTAGACGCCCGGCTTGCCGGCGGCGACCAGCTTGGCCAGGCCCTCGGACAGGCCGTAGCGGTCCGGGAAGGCGGCGTGCAGCGTCTCGGCCACGTGCTGGCCGACGGCCGGGCCGACGAGCTGCAGCAGCGCGAACGGCGTCATCGGCAGCCCCAGCCCGTCGAGCGCGTGCTCGGCCACCTCCAGCGGCGTGCCCTCGTCCACGGCGGCCACGACCTGGCCCATGAAGCAGGTCAGCAGCCGGTTGACCACGAACGCCGGAGCGTCCTTCACCAGCACCGACGACTTCTTCAGCGACCGGCCCACGGCGAACGCGGTGGCCAGCGTGGCGTCGTCGGTCTTCGCGCCCCTGACGATCTCCAGCAGCGGCATGACGGCGACCGGGTTGAAGAAGTGGAACCCGACCAGCCGCTCCGGGTGCGCCAGACCGGCGCCCATCTCGGTGAGGGACAGCGAGGAGGTGTTGGTGGCCAGTACGGCGGTGTCCGCGACCACGGCCTCCACCTCGCGGAACACCTGCTGCTTGACCGCCAGGTCCTCGAACACGGCCTCGATCACGAAGTCGGCGTCGGCGAAGGCGTCCTTGGTCAGCGAGCCGGTGACGAGGGATCTGAGGCGGTTGGCCTGGTCCGCCGTGATCCGCCCCTTGCCGAGCAGCTTGTCGACCTCGGCGTGGACGTATCCGACGCCCTTGTCGAGCCTGACCTGGTCGAGGTCGGTCAGCACGACCGGGACCTCCAGGCGGCGGGCGAACAACAGCGCCATCTGCGAGGCCATCAGGCCCGCGCCCACGATGCCGACCTTCGTGATCTTGCGGGCCAGCGACGCGTCCGGGGCGCCGGCCGGCCGCTTGGCGCGGCGCTGCACCAGGTCGAAGGAGTAGAGCCCGGCCCGTACCTCGTCGCCCATCAGCAGGTCGGCGATGGCCGTGTCCTCGGCGGCGAACCCCTCGTCGCGGCCGGCGGTCTCGGCCAGGGCGATCAGGTCGAGCGCCCGGTAGGGGGCGGGGGAGGCGCCGCGCAGCTTCATGTCCACCAGGAACCGCGCGTCGGCGACCGCCTTGGCCCAGCCGTCGTGCCGCTCCGGCCGGGACACGGTGACCTCGCCCCTGACCACCCTGGCGGCCCAGCGCAGCGACTCCTCCAGGAAGTCGGCCGGCTCGAACATCGCGTCCGCGACGCCCAGCTCGAAGGCCTGCGCGCCCTTGATCATGCGGTTCTGCGACAGCGGGTTCTCGATGATCAGCTTGATCGCGTTCGCGGGGCCGATCAGGCGGGGGAGCAGTTGCGTGCCGCCCCAGCCGGGGATCAGGCCGAGGAAGCACTCGGGCAGAGCCACCGCGGGCACCCCGGCGGAGATCGTCCGGTAGTCGCAGTGCAGCGCGAGCTCCAGGCCGCCGCCCATGGCCGCGCCGTTGACGAACGCGAACGACGGGATCGGCAGCTCGGCCAGCCTGCGGAAGACGTGGTGGCCCAGCTCGCCGACGGCCCGGGCCTGCTCGCGGCTGGTCACGGCGGCCACGCCCGTGAGGTCGGCGCCGACGGCGAAGATGAACGGCTTGCCCGTCACGCCCACGGCGGCCAGGTCGGTGCGGGCGGCGATCTCCGACAGCGCCCCGTTGAGCGCGAACAGGCCGTGCGCGCCGAACGTGTTCGGCTTGGTGTGGTCGAAGCCGTTGTCCAGCGTGATCAGCGCCATCGTGCCGGCGCCGCCGGGCAGCCGCACGTCGCGGACCAGCGCCTTGGTGACGACCTCGTCGGCGTTGTGCTCGCTCAGCAGCGCCCGCCAGTTCTCCAGCTCGCTCATGCCAGGTTCTCCCAGATCACGGTGCCGCCCATGCCCATGCCGACGCACATCGTGGTGATGCCGTAACGCACGTCGGGACGCTCGCCGAACTGCCGGGCGAGCTGTGTCATCAGCCGTACGCCGGAGGAGGCGAGCGGGTGGCCGTAGGCGATGGCGCCGCCGTAGGCGTTCACCCGGGGATCGTCGTCGGCCAGACCGAAGTGCTCCAGGAACGCCAGTACCTGGACGGCGAACGCCTCGTTGATCTCGAACAACCCGATATCCGAAATATCCAGACCTGCCAGGCGCAGCGCCCGCTCCGTGGCCGGGATCGGTCCCACCCCCATGACCTCGGGGTCCACCCCGGCGAACGCGTAGGACACCAGCCGCATCTTCGCGTCCAGCCCCAGCTCGGCCGCGACCTCCCGGGCGGCCACGACGCAGCCGGTGGCCCCGTCGTTGATGCCGGAGGAGTTGCCCGCCGTGACCTTGCCGTGCGGCCGGAACGGCGTCTTGAGCCCGCTCAGGCCCTCCATCGTGGTGCCGGGCCGGGGCGCCTCGTCCTCGACCGCCAGGCCCCAGCCCCGCTCGGCCGTCCTGATCGCGGTCGGCACCAGGTCCAGCTGGATCCGGCCGTCGGCGTAGGCCTTGGCCGCCCTCTCCTGCGACAACACCGCGTACGCGTCGGCGCGCTGCTTGGTGATCGACGGGTAGCGGTCGTGCAGGTTCTCCGCCGTCATGCCCATGACCAGCGCGCTCGGGTCGACGAGCTTCTCCGACAGGAAACGCGGGTTCGGGTCCACGCCCTCGCCCATCGGGTGCCGGCCCATGTGCTCGACGCCGCCGGCGATGGCGACGTCGTACGCGCCGAACGCGATGCCGCCCGCGACCGTGGTGACCGCGGTCATCGCGCCCGCGCACATGCGGTCGATCGCGTAGCCGGGCACCGTCTTGGGCAGCCCGGCCAGCACCGCCGCCGCGCGGCCGATGGTCAGGCCCTGGTCGCCGATCTGTGTGGTCGCGGCGATGGCGACCTCGTCCACGCGCTCGGGGGGCAGGCCGGGATTGCGCCTGATGAGCTCGCGGATGACCCGGACGACCAGGTCGTCCGCACGGGTCTCCGCGTACATGCCCTTCGGCCCTGACCTGCCGAAGGGGGTGCGTACGCCGTCGACGAACACGACGTCACGAGAGGAAGGCACGAATTCGCTCCTCGTTGCCGAATGGGGTTCCGTTCCTATGCTACTCGTCGGTAACTACGGTGCAGACGAGGGCCGCGGTCAGGAGCGCGTACACCAGGGCGGTGGCCGGCTCCCACACGTGGGCGCGGGCTCCGAGCAGGGCGGCGACCGTCACGGCGGCGCCGGTCCAGAGCGCCGGGTTGCCTGGCTGGCGCGTGCCGTGGCCGGGGTCCCACGGATCGCCAGGTGATCCACCCGAGCGCGCGGCACGCGTCAGCATCCCCAGCGTGTCCCGTGCCCACCAGAACAGGAACAACACCCCGGCCACGCAACTCAGCACCACCAGGACCTCGACGGCCCGGCTCAGGGCGTCGGCGAAGTCGTACAGAGCGGCCTGGCGGAACTGGCGCGGTGTGGTCCAGCCGAGCAGCAGCGCCACCGCCCAGCCCGCGGCCATGCCGATCCTGCTCAGCACCCGCGCCAGCCCCGCGGGGGCGGCGGAGTAGAGCTCGCGCTCGCGCCGCCGTACCAGGCGGGCGCGCCTGCCCCAGACGTACTGGGTGAGCGCCAGCGTGGGCAGGGCGATGGTGAGGACGGCCAGGGACAGCACGGCCAGCGGCAGCGTCTGCTCCCTGGTCGGCGCCCGGTCGGCGAGCAACTGGACGGCGGCCAGGAGCGCGATCGAGGAGGAGAGCGCGACGAGGGCGCGGCGGCGGGCGGCCCTGGCCCCGGCCCGCAGCCCGGCCACCGCCTCGGCGCCGGGGGGCGGCGCCATCTCGGTCAACAGCATGAACGCCATGATGGCGGCCCCATGCGTGGTGACGCCCCGGATTCCGGTGCTTCGGATGGAGTCCTCGCTCCTCCGGCGGGTGAGGAAGGGGTACCGTCGCGGACACAGTCTCCCCGTTGGCGGATCGGCGAATTAGCGTGGGGGCGGGATCGTTCCCCGCCCGGGGGCGGACTGGCGCGGGTGTGCCGCGGGGTCCTGTTTGTGACTATGCTTCGCGATCATGGCTCGAGGGGTGGACCGGGTGAAACGGCAACAGGATGAGGCGGTTCTGGGTCGTCGTGTCGCTCCGCCGCCACCCCCGGACCGGCGCGCGCCCATGCCGCGGCGCATCCCGCTGACCCCCCTGGGCTGGGTCAGCGTGGGGCTGACGCTCCTGCTGGTGCTGATCTCGCTCGGGGGCTACGGGTACTACCGCTACGTCGAGAGCGGCATCGAACGCGAGCACATCAACGCCGGCCCCACCCGCCCGCCGGAGACCGGCGCGCTCAACGTGCTGCTCGTCGGCTCCGACTCCCGCGAGGGCGACAACAAGCAGTACGGCCCCAAGTCCGTGGGCCTGGGGGAGCGCACCGACACGATCATGCTCCTGCACATCTCCCCGAACCGGGACAAGGCCACCATGATCAGCTTCCCGCGCGACTCTATGGTCATGCTGCCCCAGTGCGAGACCAGGACCGGCGGTGTGCTCCCCGGCGGCCTGCGGCAGATCAACTCCGCCTTCAACGACGGCGGTATCAACTGCACGATCCGGACCCTCGAGTCTCTCACCAACATCAAGATCGACCACTTCGTGAAGGTGGACTTCACCGGCTTCAAGGGCATCATCGACGCCCTCGACGGCATCGAGATCTGCCTGCCCAAGCCGGTCAACGACCCCAAGGCCAAGCTGGTGCTCCCCGCCGGCAAACACGTGGTCAAGGGGGAGCAGGCGCTGGGCTACGTACGCACCAGGTACGCCCTGGGCGACGGCAGCGACCTCAGCCGCATCCAGCGCCAGCAGGTCTTCCTCACCCAGGTGCTGAAGAAGGTCACCGACGGCGGCCTGCTGACCAATCCGGTCAAGCTCAACAGCTTCCTGGGGGCGGCCACCGCCGCCGTCACCGTGGACGACGGGCTCACGCTCGAGCGCATGCTGGAGATCGCCAGAAGCGTCCAGGGCCTGACGGCCAAGGAGCTCAAGGGCATCACGGTCCCCACCGAGCCCTATCCGGCCGACAAGAACCGGGTGCAGTTCGCCCAGCCGGCCGCCCGCGCGTTCTTCGAGAACGTCCGCAACGACACCGAGGTCACCGCCGTCACCATCCCCGGCAAGGCCACGACCCCCAAGGTCGAGAACTCCCAGGTGCGCCTGCAGGTGCTGAACGGCACCTCCGAGGGGGGCAAGGCCGGCACGGTGGCCGACGAGCTGGCCGGGCAGGGGTTCGTGGTCACCGAGGTGGGCAACGCCCCCGCGACCGCCACCACGACGATCCGGTACGCCAAGAAGGACACCAAGGACGGCCCGGCCTACGGTGACGCGGTCGCCGCCCGGCTGTCGAAGGACAAGCGGACCCCGGTGGTGGGCAAGGTCAGGCCGGTCACCGTGCAGCCTTACGCGGCCGCGGCCGCGGCCGCCACGAAGGCGCCGGGCGGGCCGATCATCCAGCTCGTCATCGGGGCCGACTGGCCCGGCGTGCGGGTGGTCTCGGCCATCCCCGAGTCCCTCAAGGACAAGGTCGTCGACACCACGACCAATCCCTGCCTCTGACCGCCGGTCGGCCCGGCGCGTCGAAGGTGGCCTCGTGGTGGGGCTGGATGGGTCGATGTTACGGAGAGTGACTTTAGGGAAACGTGTGAAATATCCGGACAAGTGGTGGTAGGAAGGGGCGCGGCAGAATTCGTACAAGAGAGGTTCCATCGTGGCGCGCGACGAGAACGACAGGCCATACGAGGAAGGGCAGGGGAGGTCGTTAAACCCGGAGCTCTCGGGTGACGTGTTGTCGCCGCGGTGGAGCACGGAGGACACTGACGAGCAGCCCGCCATCCAGGTGGTCGGCAACGAGACCTACATCCTCCCGCCCGACAAGGGCTCGCTGGGCGAGCCGCAGCTCATCAGCGACGGCATGCGCGACGTGCTCGACGACCCCCGCGGGCACGACGTGCTCGACGGGCCGCGCGGACACGACGTGCTGGGCACGTCCGGTGGCGCGCACGAGCTGGGCGGCTCGCGCGACTACGAGTACGGCGGCTCGGGGGAGCAGCACGACTTCGGCGGCCCCAGCGGGGCTCACGACTTCGGCGGCCCCAGTGGCGCCCATGACTTCGGCGGCCACAGCGGCGCCCATGACTTCGGGGGGCCCAGCGGCGCCCACGATTTCTCCGGCGCCGGCGGTCGTGACTACGACGACCTGGGCGACCCGCACGAGAGGCGGGGCGAGCACGGCGACCGGCAGGACGACGACAACCCCTACCTGCCGCTCGACCGGAGCTACGAGACCGGGCGGGACGACGAGTGGGACGACGACCGGCCCAAGCGTGGCTTCCTCGGCTCGGGCTGGACCGACGACTCGCAGGACGAGCCCTCCAGCGGCGGCGTGGGAGAGGTGCGCCGCCGCACACGGGTGCTGCTGGTGGCGGCCGTCGCGGTGGTGCTGGTCGGCGTGGGCGCCGGCTTCATGCTCACCGGCAACTCCTCCGACGACCCGTGCTCGGGTAGCCAGTGCGCCAGCGCGGGCGAGGTGAGCTCCCCGTCGGACACCGCGCTTCCCGATGAGGAAACGGCGCTGCCGACCGAGGAGGAGCAGGCCGACACGCCCGAGCCCACCGACTCGGAGGCCGAGGACCCGACCGGCTCCGAGTCCGCGGCGCCCACCACGGCGCCGACGCAGCGGGCCAGGCCGCAGCAGCAGGCCGAGGAGGATGAGCCCTCCTCGCGCGCCACGCCCACGCGGCAGCAGCACAGGGAGCCGTCGACCAGCCCCAGCGGCAAGACCACCCGCGCTCCTGAGAACCAGGTGGAGGAGACCACCGGCGACGACCGCCCGGCCGACTCGTCGCGGAACAACACCCCTCAGCAGAACCAGCAGCAGGACACGCCCACCGTGGCGCCGCCGCCCACGCTGGCCCCGCCGCCGGAGGAGGACAAGGGGGGCGGCCTGCTCGACATCCTGTTCCCCTGGGCCTGAGACGTGCGAGGATGCGGTTCCGGTGCCTGTCTGGCACACTTGGAAACCGTTTTCCTGGAGGTCTCGTGGTCACGCTTGAGGACGTCGCCAAGCAGGCGGGCGTCTCCCTCGCGACCGCTTCGCGGGTGCTGAACGGCAGCACCCGCCAGGTGGGGGCGGCGTTGCGGGCGCGGGTCGAACGGGCCGCGGACGAGCTCGGTTACCGCGCCAACATCGCCGCCCAGACCCTGGCCCGGGGGGCGAGCAACGTCATCGGCATCGTGGTGCACGACCTGACCGACCCCTACTTCGCGGCCCTGGCCGACGGGGCGATGCGGGCGGCGGCCACCGAGGGCCTGCTGGTCATGGTGGGCACCACGCATCGCGATCCCGAGCAGGAGATCGCATATGTGGCCACGCTCAACGCGCAGCGGGTACGGGCCGTGCTGCTGGTCGGCTCGCGCGTGGCCGACCCGGCCGTCACCGGGCGGCTGCGCGAGGAGCTGGCAAGATACCGGGCAGGTGGCGGCCGGGCGGCGTGCGTGGGCCAGGACCTGCTCGGCGTGGACACGGTCGCGCCCGCCAACCGGGAGGGCGCGGCGGAGCTCGCGCGGGCGCTGGCGGGGCTCGGGCACACGCGGTTCGCGGTGCTGGCCGGGCCGCCTCACCTGGTGACTGCCGCCGACCGGTGCGCCGGGTTCACCGAGGCGCTGAAAGAGCTGGGGCTGCCCGCGCCGCACGTGATCCACGGGCCGTTCGACCGCGACGGCGGATACGCGGTGGCCCAACAGGTCCCGGACGAGGCCACCTGCGTGTTCGCGGTCAACGACGTGATGGCGGTGGGGGCCCTGGCGGCCTATCGGGAGCGCGGAGTCCGGGTGCCCGAGGACGTGTCGGTGGCCGGGTTCGACGACATCGTCACTCTCCGTGATCACGTCCCCGCGCTGACCACCGTACGGCTGCCGCTGAAGCACATGGGGGCGCGGGCTCTTGAGCTGGCGCTGGCCGAGGCGGACCCCGGGAAGGCGGAATCGGTCGTGGTCGAGCAGGTCGCGGGCGAGGTCGTGCTGCGGGAGAGCGTACGGAGGATGGTGTGAGGCTGGCGGTCAGCACCCTGGGCCTGCCGGGCGAGGGGCTCGACAGGGCGATCGAGATCGCGGCCGGGCACGGCTGCCAGGGGCTGGAGCTGCGGTTGCACCCGGACACCGGGGTGCATGCCGGGCTGGGGGCCGCCGAGCGGCGGTCGGTACGGGAACGGGTGGAGCGAGCGGGGCTGGAGATCGCCGCCCTCGCTGGATATGTCAGGATTTGTGAGCCTGGGCCGGACGAACCGGTCATCGAGGCGCTGCTCGCCGACCTGCGGCTCGCCGCCGACCTGGACGCGCCGGGCGTACGGGTGTTCCCGCGCGGCGACGACCCCGCCGTCGGCGCCCGCCGCCTCAAGGCGGTCTCCGGAGCGGCGGGCGAGCTCGGCCGCCGCGTGCTCGTCGAGACCCACGACCTCATGGCGACCGGCGCCGCCGTGGCCGGGCTGCTGGCGGCGGCCGATCGCCCCGGCGCCACGGGCGCGATCTGGGACCTGCTGCACCCGTGGCGGCACGGCGAACCCCCGGCGGACACCCTGGCCGCGCTCGGGCCCCACCTGCGCTACGTCCAGGTCAAGGACGCGGTGTCGGCCGTGGACACCACGCCGGTGCCGATGGGCCGCGGGTCCGTGCCGCTGGAGGAGGCGGGCGAGCTGCTGCGCGGGGCCGGATATGACGGGTGGGTGTCGCTGGAGTGGGAGCGCACCTGGTATCCGCAGGTCGCTCCGGTCGAGGAGATCCTCCCGGGGGCGGCTGAATGGGTACGGCGTTTCGCCGCTTAAATGGGGTGATGTCCGCATTAATGAATAAGGTGCTCGTCGTCGGCATGGACGGGCTGCGCTTCGACCGGCTCCAGGCCCTGGGCGCGCCCGTACTGGCCGCCCTGATGGCCGCCGGCGCGTACGGCACCAGCAGGCTCCCCTACGGCGAGGCCGGGACACCGCGTACGGAGTCGCCCGGCGAGGTCGTCCCCAAGACCCCCGAGCCGGGGGACGGCGGCAGGGTCATCAGGTCGCGTACGGACTCGGGGCCGGGATGGTCGTCCATCGCGACCGGGGCCTGGCCCGACAAGCACGGCGTCGTGGACAACGGTTTCGCGGCACCCAACTTCCAGAAATTTCCGGACTTCCTGACTCGTGCGAAGAATGCTCGGCCGGAGCTGGCGACGGCCGCGTTCTTCTCGTGGGCGGCGCTGGACGAGCACGGCGCGTTCAGCCGCGCGATCGACCACCGCCTCGTCCTCGACGGCTACACGGTGGGCTGGGCCGCGGCGGACCGGCAGGTCGCCGAGGCCGCCGAGCGGCACCTGGCCACGGCCGACCCGGACGCCCTCTTCGTGTACCTGGGCGACACCGACGAGGTGGCCCACGACCTCGGCCCGCACTGCCCCGAGTACCTCGCCGCCCTCGCCACCCAGGACGCCTACCTGGGCCGCCTGCTCGCCGCCATCCGCGGGCGGGCCACGTACCCCGGCGAGCGCTGGACCGTGCTGGTCACGACCGACCACGGGCACGTGGACGCGGGCGGGCACGGGGGCACCACGGACGAGGAGCGCACGGTGTTCGTGATCGCGAGCCGGCTGGACGCCGACCTCGGCGGCCGGGTCCTGGCCGGGCCGAGGCTGGTGGACGTGGGGCCGACGGCGCTGGCCGCGCTCGGGGTGGAGGTCGATCCCGGCTGGGACCTGGACGGGGTTCCGCTGGCGTTGTGACAAGTTTCATCATGTGTTGAATTTTTCGCCGGGAAGCGTGAGACTCTTAACAGGACGCTGAACGGCTGGGGTGCAACCGATGAAGACAGCGCTGGACTTCGCAGAGATCCACGCGGGAATGCTGGCCGAGGTGGGCGGGAAGGCCGCCAACCTCGGCGAGCTGACCAGGGCAGGGCTGCCCGTGCCGCCGGGCTGGGTGCTCACGACCGAGGCCTACCGGCAGGTCGCCGAGGGCCTGGACGCCAGCGGCGGCGACGGGCTGGCGGAGCGGGCCCGGCGGCACCTGCTCGGGGCGCCGGTGCCGGACGCCGTCCACGAGACGATCGTGAAGTCCTACGCCGCGCTCGGGGTCGACGTGCCGGTGGCGGTGCGCTCGTCCGCCACGGCCGAGGACCTGCCGTTCGCCAGCTTCGCCGGGCAGCAGGACACGTTCCTCAACGTGGTCGGGGCGGAGGCGGTGGTGGCCGCCGTACGCCGCTGCTGGGCCTCCCTCTGGACCGATCGCGCCGTGGCCTACCGCGAGTCCAACGGCATCGACCACGCCGCCGTCCGGCTGGCGGTGGTCGTCCAGGTCATGGTGGACGCGCAGGTGGCGGGCGTGATGTTCACCGCCGACCCGGTGACCGGCCGGCGCCACCAGGCCGTCATCGACGCCGCCCCTGGGCTCGGCGAGGCGGTCGTCTCGGGCGCGGTCAACCCCGACCGCTTCGTGGTCTTCGACGGCGAGATCCTGGACCGCCACGCGGGCGACAAACACCTGGCCATCCGCCCGCTACCAGGCGGCGGCACCACCCGCGTCACCACCCCGGCCAGCGCCGATCCCGGCGCCGCCGGGCAGGGTGCGGCTGGTTCAGGGGACACCTTGGACTTAGGTGATGGGGGGTTCTGTCTCACCGATGCGCAGGTGCGCGACCTGGCGGCGCTCGGCGCCCGGGTCGAGGAACACTACGGCGCGCCGCAGGACACCGAGTGGGCCATCGACCAGGACGGCACGCTCTGGCTCACCCAGGCGCGCCCGATCACCACCCTCTACCCGCTGCCCGAGCGGCCCAGGCCGGGCCTGCGGGTGTACTTCTCGTTCAACGTCTTCCAGGGCGTCATGGGTCCGTTGACACCCATGGGGGTGGCGGCCCTGCGGATGTTCAGCGCCGGGGCGGCGGGCCTGTTCGGCTACGGTCCGGCCGATCGCCGCGACGGCGCCCCGGCCCTGACCGAGGCGGGACAGCGCCTGTGGATCGACATCACCACGGCGGTACGCAGCCGCGCGGGGCGCGCCGTCGCGCCCAGGATGCTGGCCCTCGGCGAGGCCCGAACCGCGCCCGTCTTCGACCGGCTGGCGACCGATCCGCGGCTCTCGCTGACGCACACCTCCCTCCGCCCGGTTCTGCGCAGCCTGCGCCGGTTCGCCCGCGGCATCCACGCCCCGTCCCGCGTGTTCCTGGCGCTGACCAGCCCGGACAAGGCCCTCCGGTACGCCGCCAGGGTCGGCGAGCAACTCGACGGGCGGCTCGACCCGCCCACCCCGGCCACCCCGGCCCAGCACCTGGACCACGTCGAACGCCTGATGGGCGGCGCCTTCCCGGCCATCGTCTCGATCATGCCCATGGTGGTCACCGGGTACGGCCTGTTCGCCCTGTCCGCCAAGCTGTCCGGCGTCCCCGCCGGCGACATGCAGGACGTCCTGCGCAGCCTGCCCCACAACCCGACCACCGAGATGGACCTGGAGCTGTGGGCGCTGGCCACCCGCATCGAGCCCGAGCCGTTCCGGCAGGAGCCGGTGTCCGAGCTGGTCCGCCGCTACCGGGCCGGGCAGCTCCCGCCCGTCGCACAGCGCGAGATCACCGCTTTCCTCGGCAGGTACGGCCACCGCGGCGTCGCGGAGATCGACGTGGGCGTGCCCCGCTGGTCAGAGGAACCCGCGCACATCCTCGGTGTGCTGGCCAACTACCTGCGCATGGAGGGTGGCACCGACCTCGCGCCCTCCGCGGTGTTCGCCAGGGGCGAGCGGGAGGCGCAGGCCGCCGTGGCGCGCGTGGTGGCCGCGGCCCGCCGAAGGGGC
The DNA here is from genome assembly GCF_900099965.1 of Nonomuraea jiangxiensis. Taxonomy (GTDB): domain Bacteria; phylum Actinomycetota; class Actinomycetes; order Streptosporangiales; family Streptosporangiaceae; genus Nonomuraea; species Nonomuraea jiangxiensis. The sequence goes on from NZ_FNDJ01000002.1 coordinate 195,122, forward strand.
CGGTGGCGGGCCGCCGTCGTGCGGTTCGGGCTCGGCCGTACGCGGATGTTCGCGGGGTTGCGCGAGCTGCCCAAGTTCTACGTGGTCAAGGCCCTGGCCGCGGTGCGGCGGAGCCTGTTCGTGGTCGGGGAGCACCTGGTGAGCGCCGGAGTGCTGGACTCGGCGGACGACGTGTTCTTCCTGGACCTGAAGGAGACCAGGGCGGCCCTGGGCGGGGGCGACCTGCGGGAAGTGGTGGCGCGGCGGCGGGCGGCGTACGAGCTGGAGTCGCGCCGCCGGCACGTGCCCCGGGTGCTGCTCTCGGACGGCACCGAGCCCGAGGCCATGGCGACCGGCGCCGAGACCGACGGCGCCCTGACGGGCACCGCCGCCTCGGCGGGCACGGTCACGGGCGTGGCCCGGGTGGTGCTCGACCCGATCGGCGCGCACCTGGAGCCGGGCGAGATCCTGGTCTGCCCGTCCACCGACCCCGGCTGGACGCCGCTGTTCCTGACGGCGGGCGGGCTGGTGATGGAGATGGGCGGCGCGATGTCGCACGGCGCGGTGGTGGCCCGCGAATACGGCATCCCGGCCGTCGTGGGCGTTCCCGACGCCACCCACCGCATCAGCACGGGCCAGGAGCTCACCGTGAACGGCGCCGCGGGCACCGTGACCGTGACCCCGCCGGGATAAGCCCGCCGGTTAGCCGGCGCGGGCGGCTCTCCGGGGGTCGCCGGTCGTCGATGAGAAGCTGTGGCGTGCCGGTCGGCGGGTGGAGGAGGCCGCCGGCCGGCACGCCGGTCATCGGGTGGCGAGGACGACGTCCTCGTAGCGGGACTTCATCGTGGCCACCACCTCGTCCGGGTCGGCGGCCCAGACGGCGGCGTTGAAGATCTCCACCTCGACGTCGCCCGTGTACCCGGCCGCCATGACCGCCCGCGTGATCGGGCCGAAGTCGATCACGCCGTCGCCCATCATGCCCCGGCCCAGCAGCACGTCCTCCGGCAGCGGGTGCAGGTAGTCGCACACCTGGTAGGAGGCGATCCGGCGGCCCGCCCGCGAGATGTCCTCGAACAACCGCGGGTCCCACCACACGTGGAAGGTGTCCACCACCACCCCGACCTGCTCCTCGGGGTGGGGCAGGCTCAGCTCCAGCGCCTGGCCCAGGGTGGACAGCACGGCCCGGTCCGGGCAGTAGATCGGGTGCAGCGGTTCCAGGGCCAGCTTGACGCCCCGCTCCCCGGCATAGGGAGCCAGTTCGGCCACCGCCTCGGCCACCCGGTCCCGCGCCCCGGCCAGGTCACGGGAGAAGCCCCCCGGGCCGTCCCCGGCAGGTTCGCCGGGTTTCACGCCGGGCAGCCCGCCCACCACCATCACCAGGCACGCCGCTTCGAGCTCAGCCGCCTCGTCGATGGCCCGCCGGTTGTCCTCCAGGGCCCGCGCGTACGCCCGGCGCCCCTCCTCGCCCGGCAGCCCGCCCGCCGTCAGGAAGCCGCCCCGGCACAGGGACGACACCCGCAGCCCGGCCGCCCGTACCAGCTTGACGCTCTCCGCCAGCCCCTGCTCGGCGACCTTCTCCCGCCACAGCCCGACCGCCGCCAGGTCGTGGCGTACGCACCCGTCCACGGCCTCGGCCACGGACCAGCGCCTGGTCGTCCACTGGTTGAGCGAGAGGCTGCCGGGGCCGATGATCTGCCCGCTCACAGGCCGTTCACCGCCAGCAGCGCCTTCATGCGGCGCACCGCCAGCTCCTGGTCGGTCAGCAGCCCCGCCTGGTCGGCCAGGCGGAACACCTCCGACAGGTGGAGCAGCGACCGGGCCGACTGCGCGCCGTTGACCATGGCGAACGCGTCCTGGTGGCCGTTCAGCCAGGCCAGGAAGACGATGCCGGTCTTGTAGTGGTAGGTGGGCGCCTCGAAGATCTTCCTGGACAGCCGCACGGTCGGGGCGAGGATCACGTCGTAGGCCTCCAGCAACTCCTCGCGCACCGTCGCGCCCTCGGCGGACTCGGCCGCGTCGAGCACCCGCAGCGCGGCCGCCGCGGCCGGCGCGATGGCGTCGAAGATGCCCAGCAGGGCGTGCGAGCCCGTCCTGATCAGCGAGGGGTAGTTGAAGTCGTCGCCCGTGTAGAGCCTGACCCCGTCGGGGAGCGCGGCCCGCAGCCCCACCTCGTGCTCCTCGTCCAGCAGCGACACCTTCACCCCGTCCACCAGCGGGGCGTGGGCGTGGATCAGCTCCAGGAACGACTCGGTCGCCGCCGCCACGTCACGCGCCCCCCAGTAGCCGGCGAGCCGCGGGTCGAACATCTCGCCCAGCCAGTGCAGGATCACCGGCCGGTCGGCCAGGCCGAACAGCTTGCCGTACACCCGGTGGTAGTCCGCGGGCCCGGTGGCCGTCCTGGCGAGCTGGCGGGAGGCCATGATGATCACCCCGGCGCCGGTGGCCTGGACGGTCTCGATCTGCTCGGCGTACGCGGCCGTGATCGTGTCCAGGTCGGCGGCCTCGGGCGCGTGGTCGGTGCCGGCCCCGCACGCCACCAGCGTCGCCGGGTCGCCGAGCGAGCGGGCCTCGGCGGCGCTGCGCCGGATCAGCTCCTTGGTCGCCGCCCAGTCCAGGCCCATGTTGCGCTGCGCGGTGTCCATGGCGTCGGCCACCCGCAGCCCGTAGGACCACAGGTGGTGGCGGAAGCGCAGGGTGGCGTCCCAGTCCACGGCGGCGGGGGAGCCCGGCGTGTTGTCGCCCAGCGGGTCGGCCACCACGTGCGCCGCCGCGTAGACGACCCGGCTGGTGGCCGGCGTCCCAGGCGCGGGCCAGGGGGTCGGCTCCCTGAGCTCGTACGCGCCGGCGCCCGGCAGATCGATCCTCACAGCGCAGGCACCTCGATCCGGCGGCCCTCGGCGGACGAGCGCAGGCCCAGCTCGGCGAGCTGCACCCCGCGGGCGCCGGAGGCGAAGTCGTTCGGGAAGGGCGCGTCCTCCAGCACGTGCCGGATGAACCCCTCCCACTGCACCTTGAACCCGTTGTCGAACTCGGCGTTGTCCGGCACCTCCTGCCAGCCGTCGCGGTAGCGCGCCGTGGCCGGCAGGTCCGGGTTCCAGACGGGCTTGGGGGTGGCGGCGCGGTGCTGCACCCGGCAGTCGCGCAGCCCCGCCACGGCGCTCCCGTGCGTGCCGTCCACCTGGAACTCCACCAGCTCGTCCCGGTTCACCCGGACGGCCCAGGAGGAGTTGATCTGGGCGACGATCCCGCCCTCGATGTCGAAGATCCCGTACGCGGCGTCATCCGCGGTCGCCTGGTAGGCGTTGCCCTGCTCGTCCACCCGCGTGGGGATGTGCGTCACGGCGCGGGCGTAGACGGACTGGACGCGGCCGAACAGGTTCTCCATCACGTAGTGCCAGTGCGGGAACATGTCGAGCACGATGCCCCCGCCGTCCTCGGTCCGGTAGTTCCACGACGGGCGCTGCGCCTCCTGCCAGTCGCCCTCGAACACCCAGTAGCCGAACTCGCCGCGCACCGACAGGATGCGGCCGAAGAAGCCCCCGTCGATCAACCGCTTCAGCTTGAGCAGGCCGGGCAGGAACAGCTTGTCCTGGACGACGCCGTTCTTGACGCCCTTGGCCGTGGCGGCCTCGGCCAGCGCCAGCGCCTCCTGCGTCGACTCGGCCGTGGGCTTCTCCGCGTAGATGTGCTTGCCCGCCTCGATGGCCTTCAGCACGGCCTTGACCCGGGCGCTGGTGACCTGGGCGTCGAAGTAGATCAGGTTGTCCTCGGCGGCGAGGGCCGCGTCCAACTCCGTGGTGAAATCCGAAATATCGTGCTTCGCCGCGATATCTGCAAGCTTGTCGGCATTGCGACCTACCAGTACGGGCCTCAGCCTCACCCTGCCGCCGTCCGAGAGCGTGACGCCGCCCTGCTCGTTGATGGCCAGGACGGAACGGACCAGGTGCTGGCGGTAGCCCATCCGTCCGGTGACGCCGTTCATCACGACGCCGATGGTGCGCACGCTCATGAGGATCCCTTCAGGACAAACGGGGGGGGAAAGCGCTTTCCCGAACCGTACGGCTGTGCCACCGAACGCGTCAAGTAGCACCCGCCGTGAGCTGCGGGAAAGCCCGGGAACCTGGGGCGGCCTACAGGTCGCCCCGGTTCTCCAATCGGGCCAGGGCCTTGGCGATGGGATGGGCGGTGAGCGACAGCTGCCACTCGCGGGCACCGAGCTCGCGCAACCTGACGGCCACGCTCTCGTCGGTGATCTCCCCGGGCGGCTCCCAGGTCAGCCTGCGTACGGCGTCGGGCTGCAGCAGGTTTTCCGTGGGCATGTGGTGCTGCTCGGCCAGCGTGGCGACCACGGCACGGGCGGCGGCCAGGCGCTTGGCGGCGGCCGGGTCGCGATCGGGCCAGCGGTTGGGCGGCGGCGGCCCGTCGCCCGGCGTGCTGGGCTGCGGGAGCTGGCTGTCGGGCAACCCGCGCGCCCTGGCCACCGCGGCGAGCCAGTCGCTCATGTACCGCCGCGCGCTGCGCCCGGTGAATGCTGAAATTTCGGTCAATGCCTTTTTCGTACGCGGGCCTTCCAGCGCGGCCGTGACGATCGCGGCGTCCGGCAGCACCCGGCCCGGCGCCAGGTCGGCCTCGCGGGCGATCCGGTCGCGCATGGTCCACAACTCGCGCACGATGGCCAGCGCGCGTACGTTACGCACCTTGTGGATGCCCGACGTACGCCGCCACGGGTCGGATCTGGGCATCGGCGGTGGGGTGTTGAGCACGGCGGCGAACTCCTCGCGCGCCCACTCCAGCTTCCCGCTCTCGGCCAGCTCGCTGTGCAGCACGTCGCGCAGCTCGACCAGCACCTCCACGTCGAGCGCGGCGTAGCGCAGCCAGTCTTCCGGCAGCGGCCTGGTGGACCAGTCGGCCGCCGAATGGCCCTTCTCCAGCCGTAGCCCGAGCACGCTCTCCACCATCGTGCCGAGCCCCACCCGCTCGTAGCCGAGCAGGCGCCCGGCCAGCTCCGTGTCGAACATCTCCCGCGGCCGGAACCCCACCTCCAGCAGGCACGGCAGGTCCTGCGACGCGGCATGCAGGACGATCTCCGCGCCGGCCACGGCCGCGTCGAGCGCGGACAGGTCGGGGCAGCCGACCGGGTCGATCAGCGCGGTGCCCGCCCCGGCCCGGCGCAACTGCACCAGGTAGGCGCGGTTGCCGTAGCGGTAGCCGGAGGCGCGCTCGGCGTCGACCGCCACCGGACCACTGCCCGCGGCGAACCTCTCCACGACCCTGGCCAGCCCGCCGGCGTCCGCGACGACCGGGGGGATGCCCTCGCGCGGCTCCAGCAGGGGCACGACTGTGCGTTCTTCTGTCATGAGCTCACCGACCTCATGACGCTGGTGCTGTCTTGACTGGTGCCCTCACTTCGTACGGTCACTCTCCGGATCTTCACGTCGACGGGGCATCGCGGCCACGTCGGGCGGGAGCGGCGGGATCCCCGCCGCCAGGCACATGAGGTCGCACCAGGCGGCGACATGGCCGGAGAGATCCTCCTGGGCGGGTGACCAGGACGCCCGCAGCTCGAGCTCGGTCGTGACCGGATCGTCGGCTTTGTTGCCGAACCCCTCGGACACGGCTCTTGTCACCGTACCGCCGGCGGCCGAGTAGTCGGCCTGATGAGCCTCCAGAGCTTCGGTCAGCCAGCTCCAGGCGACGGGGCCGAGCAGCGGGTCGGAGGTGATCTCCGGCTCCATGTCGGCGCGTACGTAGGCCACCAGCCGGAACGGGCCCTCCCACCCGCGCTGGCCGTCCGGATCATAGAGCAGGATCAACCGGCCGACCGCGAGCTCCTCGTCATCGCGGTAGACCGACGCGCCGACGGCGGCCGAGTAGGGGGCCAGCCGCTGCGGCGCGGGCAGGTCCTCGAACTCGATCTCCGGCCTGACCTCGGCCTGCCGCAGGCTCGCCGCGGCACGCGTGAACGCCGCCGGGGGCGGTGGCTGCTCACCGAGTGTCATAGCCGAAGCGTAGGTCGAAGTCGGGCGGAAGGGGACCACGGGGGTGCTCATCCTTCGTGATCAAGCCGCTGCCGAAACAAGCTGGCGAACCGGTCGGGTGGACTCGGCCGAGCCGAGCAAGATCGCATGACCGCACTCCACGCAGGCCCACTCCGGGCACTCGCCCGGCTCGTGCCCGTCGAAGCAGGGCGGCTGCTCGAAGGGCCGCTCACCGGCGCATGGAGCGCAGCGCTCATTGCGGCGCTCTGAGGAACTCCACATCGCGTTCGTCGCACCAGTCATTCCACCGGGGCCTTTCTTCGGGTCGTGGCTCCGACGTTGGCACGAGCCGCCGACAATTCCCCGCAACGCGCTCGGCGTGTCCCGAAAGTGGTCGCTGAATCGGTGCCGCGCGGTGGCTTGGGCAACATTTGACCCAGTCGAGACCGGCTGTCTGGGCGGCCATGGGGTGTGTTCGACCCGGATGGGACGCCGGCGCCGCCGCGATGCCGAGCAGACCGGTAAACCTTCATCCGGCTATCTGATCATGATTTGGGGCGTCCGATGCATGCTTTTCCGACACCTCGCGCCGATGCGGGGACCGGTCACCGTACATGGGACCCTTGTCACGTGAACCTCGCCGACTCAGCGTTCCTGCGTGCCTGCCGCCGTCAGCCCGTCCCGCACACCCCGGTCTGGTACATGCGCCAGGCCGGGCGGTCCCTGCCGGAATACCTCAAGGTCCGCGAGGGCGTGCCGATGCTCACCGCGTGCGCCACGCCCGACCTGATCGTCGAGATCACCATGCAGCCGGTTCGCCGCTACGGCGTGGACGCGGCGATCTTCTTCAGCGACATCGTGGTCCCGCTCAAGGCCATCGGCGTCGACCTCGACATCAAGCCGGGCGTCGGCCCCGTGGTGGCCGACCCGATCCGCGACGCCGCGGGGCTCGACGCGCTGCGCCCGCTGGAGCCCGGCGACGTGCCCTACGTCACCGAGGCCATCCGCGCCCTGACCGGCGAGCTGGGCGGCACCCCGCTGATCGGGTTCGCCGGGGCGCCGTTCACGCTCGGCTCCTACCTGATCGAGGGCGGCCCGTCGAAAAACCACGACCGCACGAAGGCCATGATGTACGGCGCCCCCGAGCTGTGGCACGCCCTGATGGACCGGCTGTCCGACATCGTGCTGGAGCACCTGCGCATCCAGGTCGCGGCCGGCGCCTCGGCCGTGCAGCTCTTCGACTCCTGGGTGGGGGCGGTGGCGGTGGCCGACTACCGCGAGTTCATCCTGCCCTACACCCGCCGCATCTTCGAGGGCGTCGCCGGGGTGCCGCGCATCCACTTCGGGGTGGGCACCGGCGAGCTGCTCGGCGTGCTCGGCGAGGCCGGGGCCGACGTGGTGGGCGTGGACTGGCGGGTCCCGCTGGACGAGGCGGCCCGCCGGGTCGGGCCCGGCAAGGCGCTGCAGGGCAACCTCGACCCGGCGGTGCTGCTGGCGCCGTGGGAGGTGGTGGAGCGCAAGGCCCGCGAGGTGCTGCGGCAGGGCCGGGCGGCCGAGGGGCACGTGTTCAACCTGGGACACGGCGTGCTGCCCTCGACCGATCCCGACCAGCTCAAGCGCCTGACCGACCTCGTCCACGAGGCCGGCCGGGCGAGCTGATCCCCATCAGGCCTGGTCATCGGTGGATTCGGGGGCCTGTTCACCGCGGTGGGGCTGAGGCGGCGTTCGGGGGCCCGACGGCGAGGCCGTCGCGGGCAGCAGGGAAGGCCGCGTGCGGTTGCGCCGCGTCAGGAAGACGATCACGGCCATCACGGGCAGCAGGAAGATCATCCACGGGAGCAGCACGCCGAACAACGTGAGCAGCCCCCTGGTGAACGACACCAGCGAGTCCCAGCCCGTCTTGAGCCCGCCGAGGAAGCCCGCGGGCTCCTCCTCCGGCTCCTCGATCACGGCGGCCGGCCCGACCAGCTGGAGCGTCAGCGTGGCCATGGAGACCTGCGCGGCCAGCTCCTTCTGCTGCGCCTGCAGCGACTCCAGGTCCGCCTCCCTGGAGGAGATCTCCCGCTCCACCTCCAGCACCTGGCCGATCGTGTCGGCCCGCTTCATCAGCTCGCGCAGCGACTCCAGCGATCGCTGCGCCGACTTCAGCCGGCTCTCCACGTCGGCCACCTTCAGGGTGACGTCCTCGGTGCCCTGGTTCATGGAGACCTGCTCGCCCAGGTCCTTGCCGAGCCGGCCGACCACCGCGGCGTACTTGTCAGGCGGGATCTTGAACTCCAGCGTGGCGGTGTCCTGGCTGTCGTCGGCCGAGCTGGTCTCCTCCTTGGACAGATAGCCGCCGGCCGCCGTCACGATCCCCTTGGCCTGCTGGACGGCCGTACTCACCTGCTTGGCCCGTACGGCCATGGTGCCGATGTAGATGACCTGCCGCTGCTGCTGCGTGACCTCGACGTTCGAGACGATGCCGCCGTCCTTGCCGCCGCCGCCCTGGTCGCGCGCCTGCGCCGTGGGGAGCGCCTTCTGGCTGGTGGCGGACTCCGCGGCGAGCGCGGGAGCCTGCGCGGGGGCGGCGGCGTCGTAGTCGGCCGCGCCGGAAAGGCTGCTGCCGCCGCCGCAGCCCGCCAGGAGAACGGCCGCGGAGGCGGCCGAGAGCACAATGCCGTACCGGATTCTCCTCATGCTCTTAAGACGGCTCCCGGATCATCCGGGTTTGACGATGATAATCACGGTACGGTCACTCTCCCTGACGGCGTTGCCTCGTGGCCCCGAGCAGCAGGGCAGGCCGGTGAGACGGTAGCGTCGGGAGACGTGGAAGGGAATCGGGCACACGTGGTCGTCGTCGGCGGGGGGATCTCGGGTCTCGCCGCGGCGTGGTATCTCCGGCAGGGCGCGGGCGAGCGGGTCAAGGTGACGGTGCTCGAAGGCAGCCCGCGCATCGGCGGCAAGCTGTACACCTCGGAGGTGGCCGGGGTGAGCGTGGACGCGGGCGCCGAGGCCATGCTGGCCCGCCGGCCCGAGGGCACGGAGCTGGCCAGGGCGGTCGGGCTGGGCGACGAGCTGGTGGTGCCCGGCACCACCCGGTCGGCCGTCTACTCCAGGGGAGTTCTGCGGTTCCTGCCGAAGGGCCAGGTCATGGGCGTGCCGTCCGACCTGGCGGAGCTGGCCAGATCGGGCATCGTCTCGGCCGGCGGGCTGCTGCGCGTGCCGCTCGACCAGATCCTGCCGGCGACCCTCGTACGCACCGACGTGTCCGTGGCCGCCTACATCCGCGCCAGGATGGGCGGCGAGATCGTGGAACGGCTGGTCGAGCCGCTGCTCGGCGGCGTCTACGCGGGCCGGGCCGACATGTTGTCGCTGGAGGCCACGATGCCGCGGGTGGCGGCCGTGGCCCGGTCCGAGCGCTCGTTGCTCAGCGCCGCCCGGCAACTCGTCGAGGAGGCGCCGAAGGAGGCCGGACCGGTCTTCACGTCGCTGAAGAACGGCCTCGGCGGCCTGCCCGAGGCGGTCGCCAAGGAGTCCGGCGCCGACATCAGGACCGGCGTCACCGTGCGCGAGCTGCACAGGACCGAGCAAGGCTGGCGGCTCGTCACGGGCCCGGTGCCGAAGCCCGAGGTGGTCGAGGCCGACGCCGTGATCGTGGCCACGCCCGGGGCGGCCGCCGCCCGGCTGTTCAAGTCCGACGTGCCCAAGGCGGCGAGCGAGCTGGCCAGGATCGACTACGCCAGCATGGCCATCGTCACCCTCGCCTACCCGGTCGACGCCTTCCCCGACCCGCCGACCTCCAGCGGCTACCTGGTGCCGCCGGTGGACGGGCGGGCGGTCAAGGCGGTCACGTTCAGCTCCGTGAAGTGGCCGCACCTGGCCGGTGACCTGGTGATCCTGCGCTGCTCGATCGGCCGGATCGGCGAGGAGCACCTGCTGCAGCGCGACGACTCCGAGCTGGTGTCGCTGGCCACGGTCGAGATGGCCGAGGTGATGGGCGTGCGCGGGCTGCCGGTGGACAGCCGGGTCACCCGCTGGGGCGGGGGGCTGCCGCAATACAACGTGGGCCACCTCGACCGGGTGGCCAGGGTGCGCGCGGCGGTGTCCGTGCAGCCGGGGCTGGCCGTGTGCGGCGCCGCCTACGACGGCATCGGCATCCCGGCCTGTGTCAGCACCGCCCGTACGGCCGCCGCCCGGATTCTGGACCACCTGTCGCTGCGGGGAGAATAGGCACCATGACAGAGGGCGCTGCGCGGCTCAAGGCCCGCGATCTCAACCAGGTGATCCGTTACACCATGTGGTCGGTCTTCCAGGTGACCGAGCCGTGCCCGGCGGACCGCGACGGCATGGCCGGCGAGGTGGCGGACCTGCTGGAGCAGGTCGCCGGCAAGGACGTCGTGACCAGGGGGGTCTACGACGTGGCCGGGTTCCGGGCGGACGCCGACTACATGTTCTGGTGGCACGCGCCGACCCCGGAGGACCTGCAGGACGTCTACTCCCGGTTGCGCCGTACGGAGCTGGGCCGGCACAGCAGGCCCGTCTGGTCGGCGATGGCGCTGCACCGGCCGGCCGAGTTCAACAAGTCGCACATCCCGGCCTTCCTCGCCGAGGAGGAGCCGCGTGCCTACGTGAGCGTCTATCCGTTCGTGCGCTCCTACGAGTGGTATCTGCTGGAGGACTCCGAGCGCCGGGCGATGCTGGCCGAGCACGGGCGGATGGCGCGCGACTATCCCGACGTGCGGGCCAACACCGTCTCCTGCTTCTCGCTCAACGACTACGAGTGGATGCTGGCGTTCGAGGCCGACGAGCTGCACCGGATCGTCGACCTGATGCGGACGCTGCGGGGCGCGCAGGCGCGGCGGCACACGCGCGTCGAGATCCCCTTCTACACGGGGGCCCGTAAGCCGGTGAGCGAGCTCGTCGCCGCCCTGCCCTGACGAAAGATCGAGCCCCGAGTTTTTCCATCCCACTGAAGTGATCTATCCCCTTTGTCACAATCAGGGAAATCCCTTGTGCGTTGAGCGGCTCCACGTAGCACGTTCCAAGGGGGCAGGGTGGAGAAGTCGGGAAAGCCGGATCGGCCGGGTAGGCGGCGGCGTGCCGCCGATGGCCGCACGACAGGACGGCACGCCGCGGGCCGGCATGCGGAGAAACGGCCCGCTGAGGCCCAGTCCGAGGTGCGGTCCGAGGCGCGGTCCGAGGCGCGGTCCGAGGCGCGGTCCGAGGCGCGGTCCGAGGCGCGGTCCGAGGCGCGGTCCGAGGCGCGGTCCGAGGTGCGGTCCGCTGAGGTGCGCTCTGGGGAGGTGCGGACTGCTGAGGTGCGCTCTGGGGAGGTGCGGTCTGTTGAGGTGCAGGTTGCGGGGCGGCACGCGGCTGGTGGGCGGGTGGTAGGGCGGTCGCGGCACGCGCGGCGGCGCTCCGGGCCGAGCCGGTTAACGGTGGGCGCGCTGGCGCTGGCGCTGGCGGGCGGGGGAGCGGGGCTGCTGCTAAGCGGCAACGGGGCGGCGGAGGGCACCTTCGGCGGGGCGCTGACCGTCGCCGGGTCCGTTGCCTCGGACCGGCCGGTGCCGGCGGCTGCCGGAGGGGCGGGACGGGCCGGGCGGGAGGACCGCGCGTCGGCGTCGCCCGGCGACGCCGGAGCCGCGACCGGGAGCGCGCCGCGGGCGGGCGCTGAGGCACAGGTCCGCCGGCGCGAGATCCGCAAGACGCCGCCGTCCGCCACTGCCGCCGCGGTGAAGCCTGATCGGGTGGAGCAGGACCGGGTGGAGCCCAGCCAGGCGGAGCCCAATCAGGTCGAGCCCGGTCGGGTCGAGCCGGGTCAGGTGGAGCCGGGGCTCGTGGACGGGATCATCGACTCGGGGGAGCCGCCCCCGAACGACTCCGCGGGCTTCAAGGCAGACGGGCCGTCGCGGCACACCGACCGGCGGGCGTACGCGTACTTCCGTACGCACTGGGGGCCGAAGGACAAGGCGATGAAACGCCTCAAGGAGATCCGCACGGTAGGCGGATATTTGCGCATATATACGGATATGCCGGACTCTGCGGCCAACTCCGCGCACGCCATTACGCTGTGCAAACGCGGCCTGGAGTACCTGCGGGCCGCCGGGGTGGCCGATCCGGTGGTGTTCGTCCAGGCGGAGTTCGGTGGGAACGGGAATCCGGTGCTGGCGAACGTGCTCGGCCCCGCCGACCGCGACTGCCGGGTCACCCACCCGACCCCGGACTGACAACCGAAGCGCCGGACCGGCGGGCGAGGGGCTAGCGGATCCGTACGCGGGTCTTCGAGCACACCTCGCACCGCTGAGTCACGACCCGGCCAATGGTCTCGATCGTCACCCACCGGTGGCGAAGATGGACAAAGCCCACGCGAGCACTCCTACCCGGGGCCGACGATCGGTACGCATTGTCGCTATTCGATCACACCTTGGGTTCGAGTCGCAGCGAAATCGAGTTGATGCAGTAGCGATCGTCCGTCGGAGTCGCGTAACCCTCTCCGTGGAAGACATGCCCCAGGTGAGAGTCACATCGGGCGCACCGCACCTCGGTGCGGACCATCCCATGGCTGCGGTCCTCGATCAGCCGCACCGCCTCCGACTCGGACGGCTCGAAGAAGCTCGGCCACCCGCAGTGCGACTCGAACTTCGTGTCCGACCGGAACAACTCGGCCCCGCAGGCGCGGCACGAGTAGACGCCCTCGGTCTTGGTGTCGACATATTCGCCCGTGAAGGGGCGCTCCGTCCCGGCTTCCCGGAGGACGCTGAACTCCTCCGGCGAAAGCTGGGCCCGCCACTCGGCCTCGCTCTTGACCACCTTCTCCATGCGTCCAGAGTACGAGATCCGGCAAAAAGAGATCTCCGCAGGGTGAAGCATCCTTCTTAGGGCGAATTCGCGTCTTTGTAGGCAAGGGGGTGTCATCGCTCCCTGTCAGGGGTGAGATCGTTCGCAGATCCCATCCGAGCGGCACAGCCCACGCCCGTGCTGGCGCCGCCGGGGGATCGCCATGGCCGGCCGGGTGGCGCGCCAGCGCCCGGAACGGCAGCGAACGGTCTGTAGGCCCGCCCCGTCGAGCCCTCGGTCCCGCCACCGAGGCGGCTCCGGGGCGGGCCCACCTCGCTTGACGGGGAAGGTAGGTTCGTTGGCATGGCATCGCCGTACATAGAGCTTGTGGTGGGCGAGAGGACCGTCAAGGTCACCAACCCCGACAAGGTGTATTTTCCAGCGATTGGCGCCACCAAGCGGGAGCTCGTCGAATACTACGTGAGCGTCGGCGAGGGGGCCCTGCGCGCGCTCAAGGACCGGCCCACCAACATCAAGCGTCATCCCGACGGCGTGCAGACGGAGGCCATCTACCAGAAGCGCATGCCGCCCCGGCACCCCGACTGGCTCCAGTCGGTGACCGTCACCTTCCCCAGCGGCCGTACGGCGCAGTCCCTGCGCGTCACCGAGGTGGCCGCCATCGCCTACTGTGCCAACCTCGGCACCATCGACTTCCACCCCTGGCCGGTGCGGGCCGCCGACGTCGAGCACCCGGACGAGCTGCGCATCGACCTGGACCCGCAGCCGGGCCTGGAGTTCGACGCCGCCCGCCGCGCCGCCTTCCTCACCAGGGACGTGCTGGAGGAGCTGGGCATGGCCGGGTTCGTCAAGACCTCGGGCAACCGCGGCGCCCACGTCGCCGTGCGCATCGAGCCGCGCTGGGACTTCGTCCAGGTGCGCCATGCCGGCATCGCCCTGGCCAGGGCCATCGAGGAGCGCGATCCCAGCCTGGTGACCACGGCCTGGTGGAAGGAGGAGCGCGGCGAGCGGGTGTTCATCGACTTCAACCAGAACGCCAGGGACCGTACGGTGGCCAGCGCATATTCCGTCAGGGCCCAGCCGCACGCCCCCGTCTCGACCCCGCTCACCTGGGAGGAGCTGGAGGACGCCGACCCGCGCGACTTCGACATCCGCACGGTGCCCGCCCGCTTCGCCGAGGTCGGCGACGTGCACGCGGCCATCGACGACCGGGCCTACTCGATCGAGCCGCTGCTGGAGCTCTACGCGAAGGACGACCGGGGCGACATGCCGTACCCGCCCAGCTACCCGAAGATGCCCGGGGAGCCGATGCGCGTCCAGCCGAGCAGGGCCAGGAACACCCAGGCCGACTGACCCCGGAGCGGGACGGCCGGCGGGGGCGCGAACCCTCCGTATCCGGCTGGTTTCACTTCGGTCACATTACTTGACTGGCGGTCTAATAGTTCGCAAGGCTCGCTTGTGCATCGGGGGGCGACAACCGAGTCTGGAGCCTTCTCATGGCAAGAGCGCGACTGGCAAGAGCACGCCGATTCGCGGCGGCCGGAGCGGTGACCGCCTTCGTGATCGCGGGCCTGAGCCTGGCGGGGGGCACGGCCTCCGCGCAGTCCGGTCCGGAGCTGCCTGACGTGCTGCCCGACTGCCTGATACCGCTGCGGCTGCCGCTGCTGTGCGACGACCCGCCAGAAGAGCCGGATCACCACGAACCCCAGGAGTCCTGGACGGAGCCGCCCCCGGCGAAGCACGAACCGGAGGACCGGCCGCCCTCGGCGGACACCCTGCGCCCGTGGCGGCCCGCGGGCGAGGACGAGCACAGGGTGCCCAGGGGACACCCTGAGACCGGCGGCGGCGGGCTCGCGCCGGACGACGGCCCGGCGTGGCCGTTCGCGCTGGGCGGCGCGGCGCTGCTGGCCGGGGCCGGTCTGACCGGGTACGCGGTGCGGCGCAAGAGTGCCGCCTAGATCCGCCGGAGCCCGGAACACGGGCGGGGCGAGGGACCAGGGCCGGGCGCGGGACCAGGGCCGGGCGCGGGGTCAGAAGGCGATCCTGGCAGGGGCCGGGCTGCTCTCGCTGGCCGGGGTGCTGCTGATCGCGCTCGGGCTCGGCGGCATCCTGGGCGGCGGGCCCGAGCCGGATCCCGTCGCGGCGGAGACCCGCGAGCCGAGGCCGTCCCTGTTCACCGGCGTACCCCCGGCGAAAGCGGCCGCGCCCATGCGGGCCGCCCGCCCCACGGCCGTCTACCTCCCCTCCATCGGCGTGCGGGCACCGCTGATCGAACTCGGCCTGGACCAGGAGGGCGCCATCCAGAACCCGCCCCTCGACTCCCCGAACCTGGCAGGCTGGTACCGCTACGGCCCCGTCCCCGGCCAGCGCGGCGCCGCCGTGATCACCGGCCACCTCGACACCAGGACCGGCCCCGCCGTCTTCGCCCGGCTCAAGGACGTCAAGCGCGGCGACCAGGTGCAGGTGCTGCGCGCCGACCGCTCGGTGGCGGTCTTCGTGGTCGACTCCGTGGAGCACACGCCGAAGCGGAGCTTCCCCGCCAGGAAGGTCTACGCCAAGCTCTCCTATCCGGGGCTGCGGCTGGTGACCTGCGGCGGGACGTTCGACCAGGCGGCGCACAGCTACCGCGAACACACGATCGTGTACGCGCACCTGGCGGCGCCGTACCATCCCGGGAGCTGATCAGGAGCCGCCCCGCCCTCACCCGCCGGCGCCGGGAACGGCTCGGCCCTCGGCGACCGCCGCGTGGCACGGCGTCCGGCGACATGGGCCGTGGGTCAGGTACGCGGGGACCGGCGGGTGCGATGGGAGCGGCGGGGTCGTGCGGGGCCGGTGTGGGCGAGTTCGGCGGCCGGTGGTTCGGCGAGCGGGAGACGGAAGACGAAGCGGGCCCCGTGCGGGCGGGCCTCCTCGACGTGCAGGGTGCCCTGGTGGTTGTGGGCGATGTCGCGGGCGATGGCCAGCCCGAGGCCCGCGCCGCCGTACCCCCGGCTGCGCGCGGTGTCCAGCCGGGCGAAGCGCTGGAAGACGTGCTCGCGCTCGGCCTCCGGGATCCCCGGCCCGTCGTCGGTGACGCTCAGCTCGGCGCGGTCGCCGGCGCGGCTCACCCGTACCACGACGGCGTGGGCGGCGTGCCGGCGCGCGTTGTCCAGCAGGTTGCCCAGCACCCGGCGGATCTGCGTGGGGACGGCGTTGACGATCACACCGGGGTCGAGGTCGAGCCGCACCGGGCAGCGGTCGCCGAACCGCCGCGAGACCTCGCCCTCGACGATCCGGGCCAGCTCGACGCGCTCGAAGGCGGTGGCAGGAACGGCTTCGAGCCGGGCCAGCAGCAGGAGGTCGGTGATGATGGCCTGGAGCCGGTCCACGTCGCCCAGGGCGTGGTCGAGCAGCGCGGTGAGGTCGGTCTCGCCGGGGTGCAGCTGCGCCTCCTCCAGCTGGGCCCGCAGCCCGGCCAGCGGGGTACGCAGCTCGTGCGAGGCGTCGGTGGTGAAGCGCCGCTGGCGATCGAGCGACTGCTTCAGCGATTCCGCGGCCCGTTCGAGCTCCGCCGACATCATGTGCTCGTGGGTGTAGCGGCGGGCGTTGTCCACGCACACCGCCGCCCGGCCGACCAGCTCCTCGGCCAGGGCCAGGTCGTCCTCCTCGAACACGCTCATGCGCCGGGAGCGGTAGAAGCTCACCACTCCGAGCGTGACGTCCCGGGCCCGCATCGGCACCACGATGACCGAGTGGATGCCCTGCTCGTGCGCCTTCCGGGTGCCTGCCGGGTCCTGTGCCATCAACCAGAGCGTGCCGTCCAGCTCGGATTTGAGCACCGATTGGCCGCCGGCCAGGCAGTGGCCCTGCGGCGTGGCCGGGTGCGGGTGGACGAGCGCGCCGACGCCGGCCAGGTCGAAGTTCCGCAGGGTGGTGGCGAGGGCGATCCGGCGCAGCCCGGTATCGAGCGCGCCGGGCGCGTCGCCGCGCGGCACGGGGTCGGGCAGGTCGACGGCGACGAAATCGGCGAAGCGGGGGACGGCCACCTCGGTCAGCTCCTGGGCGGTCCTGGTGACGTCCAGGCTGGTGCCGACGCGGGCGCCGGCCTCCCAGAGGAGGCTGAGCCGTTCACGTGCCTGGAGGGCGAGCCGTCCGACGCCGGGCTCGCCCACGGCGAGCAACCACCGGTCGTCCGCGGT
The DNA here is from genome assembly GCF_900099965.1 of Nonomuraea jiangxiensis. Lineage (GTDB taxonomy): Bacteria > Actinomycetota > Actinomycetes > Streptosporangiales > Streptosporangiaceae > Nonomuraea > Nonomuraea jiangxiensis. The sequence continues at coordinate 212,034 of NZ_FNDJ01000002.1, forward strand.
GACAGGGGTGTCCGGAAGCGAATCGTCCGGCGGAAGGGGGGCCAGAGCAACGGCGGGCGGCGGCTCCCACCGCACCCCCGCTCCGTCGCCCGGAGCCGCTCGCGGCCTGTCGCCCCGAGCCTCCCCGGGTTCGTGGCGCTGAGCCTCCCGGGATCCGTCGCGCTGAGCCTCCGGGGGGCCGTCGCGCTGAACTTCTCGGGGGCCGGAGGCCACGTGCCAGAACGAGCCGTCGGTCAGGATGGCCTCCACGGCAATGCCGCGCGTCCCGGCGGCATTCTCGATCGCGCGGCTGACCAGGGTGGCGGAGCGGCCCCCCGACAGCAGTACCACCGCCACCCCCGTGCGGTCGGCGGAGATCAGCTCCGCGGCCTTCTCCAGCAGGCTGTGCCGGTCGTGGGGGGCGATCGGGACGGCCTCGGTGATCGGCCGGCAGGCGACGGCGGCCCCCCCGCCGGCCTCGCGCCGGGCCGCGAGGAACGCGCGCAGCAGCACCTGCTCCCGCTGCGAGGTCTGTTCGAGCAGGCATTCCTCGATGCGGGCGGTCGCGTCCACGGCGATGCCGAGCATCGCCGCGTCGGCGAACCGGTCCAGGCACGCCAGGTTCAGCACGCCCTCGACCCGGCCGCTCACCGGGTCGCGGACGGGCGAGGCGGCGCACACCAGCTCACCCCAGATGTCCGCGTAGTGCTCCCGTCCCCAGATGAGGACGGGTCGCCGCTCGGCCAGTGCGGTGCCGATGCCGTTCGTGCCGATGGCCTGCTCGGGGAACCCGAAGCCCGGCACCACCAGATTGTGGTCGAGCCACCGGAGCAGCGACGGCTCGCCGACCCGGCGCTGCAGCACCCGGGCGTGCGCGTCGCCGAGGACCACGGCCACCTTGATGCCGGACAACTGGGATTCGAGCTGGTCGAGCACCGGCGCGGCAGCCTGTATGAGCCTGCCGTCCACGTCGATGTCCAGGTCGAGCACGGTGGGCACCTGGTAGGGCACGACCCCCATGTGCCGGCTGCGCTCCCAGGAGGTCAGCACCCAGGGCCGCACGCCGCTCTCGACGGGTTCGCCGGCGCAGAAACGTTTGCGGGCCCACTCGAGAGCGGTGAGGCCTTCCTGGCCGACAACATCCATGTGCCCGCTTCTTCCTCCCCGGTCCCCTCTGTCTCACTCTGCTCGCCCCGGACGCCCCTTTCGTTGGGATTTGTCTAATGTTCTGCGGGCTTATAGGCAAGCTTGACCGGCATCGGAGACAAGCGTGAACGCCGCAGGCCGGTGCTTTCAGTCGCCGAATTCGAGGTGCAGGGCCTGGGTGAAGTCGGCGACGGCCTCCTCGTGCCGGTCCAGCTCCTGCTGGATCTCGCCGCGTACGCGATATGCCCAGATGTATTCGGGATCAAGGTCGATCGCCCGGTTCAGATCCCGCAACGCCGCCTCGTTGTCGCCCAGCTCGCTCAGCACCGCGCCCCGGCTGCCGAACGCGCGGTCGTTCTCCGGATCCAGCTCCAGGGCCCGGTTCAGGTCCGCCAGGGCGTCGTCGTAGCGGTCGATCATGCGCAATGCCTCACCTCGCCTGCTGAGAGCCCGGACGTACTCGGGGTCGGCCGTCAGGGCCTTCGTGTAGTCGGCGATCGCCTCTTCGTACAGGTGCATGCGCTGGTACAGGTCGCCACGGGCCACCCAGGAGTAGGCCAGTTCCTCGTTCTGGGCGATGATCCTGGCGTACACGCGCAGCGCCTCGTCCAGGCGGTTCAGGTCCACCAGGACCTCGGCCTTGGCCTCCAGGATCCACAGGGAGTCGGGGGAGAGGGTCAGGGCATGCTCGAAGTCCTCCATGGCCTCTTCTAAGCGGTTCATGGCGGCGTAGGTCTGGCCCCGCGAGCCGAGGGCGTACGCGCTGTCCGGCTCCAGCCGCAGAGCCTCGTCGAAGTCCGCCAGCGCCTCCTCGTACCGGTCGGTGATCCGGTGGCTCTCGCCGCGCAGCCGCCAGGCGCGGGCGTGGTCGGGCGCCAACGCGATCGACTCCGTCAGGTCCGCGATGGCCGCCTCGTGCCTCGACAGCGCGATGTACGACTCGGCACGGCTGCGTAGCACCGATGCCCGGGACTGGGCGGCTGCGTCGGACAGCCCAGGGTGGTCCTTGATCCCCTCGCTCATGAGGGGTAAATCTATCCAACTAAATTTGGATAATGGCCGCCTTTTCGCGGGTGTACTCCAGCACCGCGTCGTGACCGTACCCGCTGTCCTTGACGCCCCCGAACGGCAGGCCGGGCGGCATCTGGCGGAAGGTGTTCACCCAGACCGTGCCGCTGCGCAGATCGCGGACGAAGCGGTGCGCCCGGCCCAGGTCGCGCGTCCACACCCCGGCGGCCAGGCCGTAGGGGGAGTCGTTGGCGATCTCCAGCGCCTCCTCGTCCGTCGAGAACGGCAGCGCCACCGCCACCGGGCCGAAGATCTCCTCCTGGCAGACGCGCAGGGAGTTGTCCGTCGTCGTGTAGAGCGTGGGCGCGACCCAGTAGCCACCCGGCAGGCCGGGAACCACCTCGGCGCCCACCCGCGCGCCGAAGACCAGCTCGGCGCCCTCCTTCTCGGCCAGTTCGAGGTACGACGTCACGTGCTGGTACTGGCCCGCCGAGACGATCGGGCCCATGGTCGTGGCCAGGTCCAGCGGGTCGGCCAGGACCAGGTTCGCGCAGGCGGCCCGGATGCGGCCGATCAGGTCGTCCCAGATCGAGCGGTGGATGAGGATGCGCGAGCCCGCGACGCACACCTGGCCGGCGTTGCCGGTGTAGACGGAGTTCACGGTGACGCCCCGGGTGGCGGCGTCCAGGTCCGCGTCGGGGAAGACGATGTTCGGTGATTTGCCGCCCAGTTCGAACGTCATCGGCTTCAGCGAGTCCGCCGAGGCCCGGGTGATCGCCTGGCCGGTGGCCGTCGAGCCGGTGAGGCTGATCTTGCCGACGTCGCGGTGGCGTACCAGGGCGTCGCCCACCTCCTCGCCCAGCCCGCTGACGATGTTCAGCACGCCCGGCGGCAGCACCGGGGCCAGCAGCTCGCCCAGCCGCAGCACCGACGCGCTCGCCTGCTCGGCGGGCTTGACGATCACCGTGTTCCCCGCCGCCAGCGCGTACGCGGCCTTGGCGGAGAAGGTCGAGATGGGGGAGTTCCAGGGGATGATGCAGACCGCCACCCCGTACGGCTCGCGCCGCGTCATCCCGAGCGTGTCGGGACCGAGGATGACGGTGTCGCCCTTGACCGCGTCGAGGCACTGCCCGGCGGCCAGCTGCCACAGCATCGCCATGCCCGGCAGGTCCCGCCGCAGGGTGTCCCGCAGGATCCTGCCGTTGTCGCGCGTCTCCAGCCTGGCCAGCTCCTCGGCGTGCCGCTCGAACAGCTTCGCCACCTCGCGCAGGTAGCCCGTCCTGGCCAGGGCGGGCAGCGCCGACCAGGCGGGGAACGCCTGACGGGCCGCCGCCACGGCCGCCTCGGCCTCGCCCGGGCCACTGGCCGGAATCGTGGCCCACACCTCGCCGGTGGCCGGATTGACGGAGTCCATGGTCCGGGGGGCGGGGAGCAGCTCGCCGCCGATCAGGTTGCGGTACTCGGGCATGCGAACAAGCATATGCTTGCTCGGTTAGCCGGACCAGGTGTCATGAAATGTCGGGCATATGCGCGATGATGGCCCATCGTGAGAACTGAGTTGACCTGGCCGGACACCTCCGACGAAGCCCTGCTGGCCGCCGTACACCGAGTCATGCGCGCCGTCGTGGCGCTGGGCGGGGCCGTCGGCTACCTCGACCCGCCGAGCCGGGACCAGACCGATCCCTGGCTGGAGGAGATCCTGAAGGCGGTTCGCGACGGGGACGCCCGCCTCGCGCTGGCCCGCGTGGACGGCACCGTGCAGGCCATGGGGCTGTGGCGGCGCAACCCGTCGCCGGTCTTCACCCGCTCGGCCGAACTCGGCAAGATCATGGCTCACCCGGAGGCCCGCGGGCTGGGGCTGGGCGCTCGCGTGGTGTCGGCCCTCGTCGACAGTGCCCGCGCGGCCGGGATCGAGACGCTGGAGCTCGGTGTGCGGGGCAACAACCATGGCGCGATCGAGCTGTACGAGTCGCTCGGCTTCCGCGAGTGGGGCCGGCTGCCGAACGTGATCGAGATCGGGGCGGAACGCTTCGACGACGTACGCATGTTCCTCGATCTGGGCAGGGAGCCGGACGTGATCCTGCGCGGCTCGGCCCCGGGTGGCCCCGGCTGGTCCCCTCGGAGAGGGTGAGCCGCTCGGCTGCTGTGGCTCGCTCTCGTCGCTGGTGAGGTTGGCACCCGATTTGATCGGATATTTCATGACCGAGAGGTTCGGGATGACAAGGAGATGACGTGAGCGAGCTTGTGGTCACCGCCGACGGACCCGTACTGCGAGTGGTGTTCAACCGGCCGGACCGGCACAACGCACTGACCTGGGCCATGTGGGACGGCCTGGAGGAGGCCAGCGAGCGGGCCGACGCCGACCCCGCGATCAAGTTGCTGGTGTTGTCGGGGGCGGGCGGCCGGGCGTTCGTGGCCGGGACCGACATCTCCCAGTTCACCGCCTTCACCGACGGTGCCGACGGCGTCGTCTACGAGCGCAGGCTGCAGCGCGTCATCGACCGCCTCGAACGGGTCAAGGTCCCCACCGTGGCCGTCATCGAGGGGCACTGCCTGGGCGCTGGACTGATCGTGGCCTCGGTGTGCGACCTGCGGATCGCCGTACCCGCGGCCACGTTCGGCGTGCCGATCGCCCGGACGCTCGGCAACTGCCTGTCCATGAACACCTATTCCCTGCTCGTCCACCACCTCGGCCCGGCCCGCACGCTGGACATGCTGCTCAGGGCCCGTACCTACACCGCCGAGGAGGCCCACGCAGCCGGGTTCGTGGCCGAGCTCTGCGGGCCGGACGAGCTGCCCGAACGGCTGGCGGCGATGGAGGAGCGGCTGCTGGGCCACGCGCCGCTGACCATGTGGGCGGCCAAGGAGGCCCTCCGGCGGCTGCGGGTGGCCAACCTGCCGGACGGCGACGACATCGTGGCCGCGGTCCTCGGCAGCGACGACTTCCACCGGGCCGTCCGCGCCTTCCTGGCCAAGGAGAAGGTGGACTGGCAGGGCCGCTGACTCCGGCCTGGCTCTAGGATCGAGCCATGGAGCTGAGCCCAGGAGTGCACGTCGCCGTCACCGACCGACACGGAGGGGCCAGCACCGGACCATACTCCTCACGCAACCTCGGCGGCATGGTCGGCGACGACCCGGCGGCCGTGCGGGCCAACCGCGACGGAGTGGCCGCCGAGCTCGGCGTGCGGGCCGTGGTGTTCATGCGCCAGGTCCACAGCGCCGAGGTGGCCTACGTGAGCGAGCCGTTCGGCGAGGACCCGCCGCGCCTCGACGGGGTGTTCACCACCGAGCCGGGGCTGGCGCTGGCCTCGCTCGGGGCCGACTGCCCGGCCGTCCTGGTGGCCGACCCGGTGGCCCGCATGGTGGGCGCCGCCCATTCCGGCCGTCCCGGCACCGAGGCGGGGATCGCGACGGCGCTGGTGACGGCCATGACCGCCAAGGGCGCCTCGCCGGAGCGCATGGTCGCGATGGTCGGCCCCGGCGTCTGTGGCCGTTGCTATGAGGTGCCCGCCGGCATGCGCGAGGAGGTGGCCGCCAAGGTGCCCGAGACGTGGTCCACGACGTCCTGGGACACCCCCGCCCTCGACCTGCGCGCGGGCATCGAGGCCCAGTTGCGGGCGGCGGGGCTGGCGGACGTGCGCCACGACGCGCGCTGCACGATGGAGTCACCCGAGCTCTACTCCCACCGCCGCGAGCAGCCCGGCGGCCGCTTCGCCGCCCTCATCTGGCTCACCTGACCACCCCCGGCCTGGCGGGCGCCGCAAAAGTGCTCAGTCCTTGTGCCGGTTCGAATTGAAGATCACGTTCACCAGGACGATGCCGGTCCAGACCCAGAACAGCGACCCTCCCTGCTCATCGCCGACCAGCATGAACAGGATGGTGAGGATGGTGCCGAGGGACATCGAGACGATCGCCAGGGCGAGCCGTTGCCCGTTCGCCACATTCTGCCGCTTGGCGGCCTCCGCGCTCGCCGGGCCTAATTGAGCCAGCCGCTCATCCACCCGCCGGTCGACCTCCTGGCCCATTTTGTCGAGAAAGGACTCCACTATGGCGTCCTCGAACTCCGGGCCGAGGTCGCGGCGGGCGGACACGGCCGCCCGCAGCTCATCTCCTGTGCTCATATTTCGACACTATTGGCGACTTATGGCTAGCGAGCAAGAATGTCGTCCAGGTTGTAACTCACCGGCCGTTCGAGCTGCTCGTACGTACACGATTCAGGAGTGCGATCCGTTCGCCACCGCCGGAAATGCGCGGTGTGCCGGAACCGGTCACCCTCCATCTGGTCGTAGGCCACCTCGATCACCAGCTCCGGCCGGAGCGGAATGAACGACAGGTCCTTCTTGGCGCTCCAGCGCGAGATCGCGCCCGGCACCCGCTGCCCGCCCGTCGCGGGCCCGGCCGCAGGCTGCCCGATGTGGGCCGCCGCTTGCTCGGCCCAGTGGCCCCAGGGATGCTCGCTCAGCTCGGTGAGGTACGGCTTGACCTCCTCGACCAGCTCGGCCCGGCGCGCCATCGGGAAGGAGGCGGCCACCCCCACGTGATGCAGCCGCCCGTCGTTGCCGTAGAGGCCGAGCAGCAGCGAACCCACGATCGGCCCCGACTTGTGCTCCCGGTAGCCGCACACGACGACGTCGGCCGTCCGCTCGTGCTTGACCTTGAACATGGTGCGCTTGTCGGGGATGTAGGGCTGGTCACCGGGCTTGACGATGATGCCGTCGAGCCCCGCCCCCTCGAACGTCTCGAACCACTCGTCCGCCTGCTCCTGGCTGGTCGTGACCGGGGTCAGCCGGATGGACCCGCCCCGCTCGGGGAAGATCCCCTCCAGCCGTGCCCGCCGCTCCGAGAACGGCGCCTCCATCAGCGACTCGTCACCCAGCGCCAGCAGGTCGAACGCGAAGAACTGGGCCGGCGTGCGCTCCGAGAGCATCTTCACCCGGGACGCGGCCGGATGGATGCGCTGCTGCAACGCGTCGAAGTCGAGGTGCGACCCCACGGGCAGCACGATCTCGCCGTCCACGACGCACTTATCCGGCAACTCGGCCCGGACCGCCTCGACCAGCTCGGGGAAGTAGCGCGTGAACGGCCGCTCGTTGCGGCTGCCCAGGTAGACCTCGTCGCCGTCGCGGAACACGATGCACCGGAACCCGTCCCACTTCGGCTCGTAGAACAGCGTGCCGTCCTGCTTGGGCATGGCCTTGACCGGTTTGGCCAGCATCGGCGGCACCGGCGGCCGTACGGGAAGGTTCGGGACCGGCTCTTCGACGGGCTCGTCGGCGGGGTCGGTGGTCATGGGCTCTGCTCCCTCGTGTATCTGCAGAAGAGGACCCCGTCCTCCTCCAGCACCTGGCTGAGATCCAGGCTGACCTGTGCGGGCTCGCCGTTGATGATGCGCGCCGCGCCGCCCCCGACCAGCATGGGGCTGGTCGACAGGCACAACTCGTCGACCAGGCCGTCCGCCGAGAGCTGGGCGTTGACCCGCGGCCCGCCCTCGCACAGGATCCTGGTCAGCCCCCGATCGTGCAGCTCGGCCATGGCCTGCCGCATGTCCACGGCCTCCTCACCGGCCACGATGAGGTCGCTCCGCTTGGCCGCCGCCTTGAGCCGCTCGTGCGGCGCGCACGCGCAGGTGATCACGATCGTCCTGCTGGTGGCGTCGGTGAACAGCTCGTCGTCGAGGTCGAAGGCGAGGCTTCGGGTGATGACCGCGATCGGCGGCACCTCCGGCCGGCCCGCGCGGATCTCGGCCCACGACTCGCGTGGCTTGACCGGGCCGTATCCCTCCTTGCGGACGGTCGCCGCGCCCGCGACGACCACGTCGGCCAGCCCGCGCAGGACCTGGAAGATCCGCTTGTCGCCCTTGCTCGACAGGCCGCCGGAACGCCCCTTCAGCCAGGCGGCGCCGTCGGCGCTCGCGACCATGTTGAGCCGCAGCCATGGCCGGTCCTCCGGGTAGGCGTACGCCTGCGGGATGTCTGGATTGTCCTCTATGTCGGGATAGATGCGCCGCACTCCTCTACCTTGGCACAAGCCGCCGACAATCGGCCGCTGGGGGTTTGGGGTGATTTACGAGCCGGGGAGTCACCCTCAATCGTTCACATCCTCACTTTTGTGGATTTGGGGACGGCTGCCCGGTTCCGTGCTTACGTGGCAGGGAGAGGGGAGGATCCGTGGGGATGGTCACCGGAGTGACATGGACGATCGCCGCGCTCGCCGGGGTCTACCTGCTGAGCCGCTGGCTGTCCGGCGGCGAGCGGCCCAAGGTCACCCGCTTCCCGGCGGCGGTGGTCTTCTCCCACCCGATGCTGGCGGTCTCGGCGCTGGTGTGCTGGGCCGCCGCGCTGATCACGGGGAACCGGGCGCTGGCGTGGGTGGCGTTCGGCGAGCTGGCGGCGGCGGCACTGCTGGGCTTCGCGATGTTCACGCGCTGGCTCGGGGCGGGGCGGCACGGACGGGCCGGTGCCGGGTTCCCGGTGCTGGCGGTCACCCTGCACGGGCTGGCCGGGGTGGCGACCTTCGCCCTGGTGTTCCTCGCGGCCAGCGCGGCCCGAGTCTTCTGAGGTCAAGAGGGCGTGGCCCGGCACTGACCTCAGGACGGCATGGCTCTGGGAGCGGGTGGGGTCAGGAGGACCTGGCCGGGCGGGGCTTGCGCAGCACCTGCAGCGAGCGCGCCGTGACGGCGATCACGTCGCCGGCCTGCCACTTCTCGTCGGTGAACGCGTCCTCCACCCCGTCATGGTCGGTGTCGAGCACCGGCTGCCACCCGGTGCCGAACTCCGGGCCGGGCAGCGTGAACGGCAGATCCTCGTGGTGCGCGTTGATCAGCAGCAGGAACGAGTCGTCCACGATGCGTTCGCCGCGCGGGCCGGGCTCAGTGATTGCCTCGCCGTTGAGGTAGACCATGAGGGACTTGGCGTAGCTGATGTGCCAGTCGCCCGCCGTCATCTCCACGCCGCCGGGGGTGAGCCAGACCAGGTCGCGGGCGCCGTTGTCCGGATGGCGGCCGTGGAAGAAACGGCGGCGCTGGAAGACCGGGTGCTCGCGGCGCAGCTTCGACAGCGCGCGTACGAACTCCAGCAGCGTCGGCTCGCTGTGCAGCAGCGACCAGTCCACCCAGGCCAGCTCGTTGTCCTGGCAGTAGGCGTTGTTGTTGCCCCGCTGGGTGCGGCCGAGCTCGTCGCCGTGGGACAACATGGGCACGCCCTGCGACAGGAACAGGGTGGCCAGGAAGTTGCGGCGCTGGCGGTGCCGGAGCCGGACGATCGCGGGATCCTCGACCGGGCCCTCCGCGCCGCAGTTCCAGGAGCGGTTGTCGTTGGTGCCGTCGCGGTTGTCCTCGCCGTTGGCCTCGTTGTGCTTGTGGTCGTAGGAGACCAGGTCGGTGAGGGTGAACCCGTCATGGCAGGTGACGAAGTTGATCGAGGCGACCGGGCGGCGGCCGGAGGACTCGTACAGGTCGGCGGAGCCGGTCAGGCGGGAGGCGAACTCGGGAAGGGCGGAGTGCGTACCCCTCCAGAAATCTCGCACGATGTCCCGATATTTGCCGTTCCACTCCGTCCACAGCGGAGGGAAGTTCCCGACCTGGTACCCGCCCGGACCCACGTCCCACGGCTCGGCGATCAGCTTGACCTGCGAGATCACCGGATCCTGCTGGATCAGGTCGAAGAACGCGCTCAGCCGGTCGACGTCGTGCAACTCCCTGGCCAGCGCCGAGGCCAGATCGAACCGGAACCCGTCCACGTGCATCTCCAGCACCCAGTAACGCAACGAGTCCATGATCAGTTGCAGCGCGTGCGGCGAGCGCACGTTGAGGGAGTTTCCGCACCCGGTGTAGTCGAGGTAGTAGCGCCGGTCACCGTCGTGCAGCCGGTAGTAGGCCGCGTTGTCGATCCCCCTGAACCCCAGCGTGGGCCCCATGTGGTCGCCCTCGGCCGTGTGGTTGTAGACCACGTCGAGGATGACCTCGATGCCCGCCTCGTGCAGCGCCCGCACCATGGCCTTGAACTCCAGCACCTGCTGCCCCCGCGTGCCCGCGCTGGAATAGCCGCCGTGCGGGGCCAGGTAGGCCATGGTGTTGTAGCCCCAGTAGTTCGTCAGCCCGCGCGCCACCAGGAAGTGCTCGGGCATGTAGTGGTGCACCGGCATCAGCTCGACCGCCGTCACCCCCAGCGACAGCAGGTGGTCGATGACCGCCGGATGCCCCATCCCGGCGTATGTGCCCCGCAGGTCGGGCGGCACGTCCGGGTGCCGCTTGGTGAGCCCGCGCACGTGCGCCTCGTAGATCACGGTCTGGTGGTACGGCGTGCGCGGCGGCCGGTCGTTGCCCCACTCGAAGAACGGGTTGACCACCACGTTCTTCGGCACGTAGGGCGCGCTGTCCTCGGTGTTGCGCCGGCTGGGATCGGTGAAGTAGTAGGGGAACAGCGCCTGGTTCCACCGCAGGTCGCCGTCCACGGCCTTGGCGTAGGGGTCGACCAGCAGCTTGGCCGGGTTGCAGCGGTGGCCCTGCGGCGGGTCGAAGCGGCCGTGCACGCGGTAGCCGTAACGCTGCCCCGGCTGGATCCCCGGCAGATAGCCGTGCCACACGAACCCGTCGACCTCGGGCAGATCGACGCGTTCTTCGGTGTCGTCGTCGTGAAAAAGGCACAGCTCGACCCGCTCGGCGACCTCTGAGAACACCGAAAAGCTGGTGCCAACGCCGTCCCAGGTGGCGCCGAGTGGATAGGGCTCGCCCGGCCAGACCTCACGCATGTGGCCCAATTGTCGCATGCCAAAGCGCTCTTGGTCTCCCCATGAACCGATCGCCGTCACCGCCCCGCCGGACGCCGAGCGTGATCAGCGCGATCCGGCCCTGAGCAGCCCAGCCCCGACCGGGCTCAGTGGGCGGACTCAGAGCCGCCTCGTCGTGAGCGCGCTCAGAGCAGCTCGGCCTGGAGCGTGATCGTGGTGCCCGCCAGTGCCTTGCTGACCGGGCAGTTGGCCTTGGCGGTCTCCGCGGCCTCCTGGAACTGCTCGGCGGTGATGCCGGGAACCTGGCCCTGCACCGTGAGCACGATGCCCGTGATGCCCTCACCGGGCTGGAACGTCACGTCGGCGCTGGTCTGCAGCGACTCCGGCGGTGTGCCGGCGCCGGCCAGCCCGTGCGAGAGCGCCATCGAGAAGCACGAGGAGTGTGCCGCCGCGATGAGCTCCTCGGGCGAGGTCCTGCCGTCGGCGTCCTGGGACCTGGACGCCCAGGTGACCTCGAAAACATCGACACCCGAGGTGTCGAGCGAGACGGTGCCCGAACCGTTGATCAGGGCGCCCTTCCACCGAGTGGTGGCGGTGCGAGTGGTGGCCATGACGTGTGCTCCCTCCGTTGCGCTGCTCCGACCTTATCGCGCGCCGACAAAGTCCGTTCTTGGGGTCATCCGGCTCTACTTTTGCGGCGAATAATGACATGCTCGGGTCGCGGCGCACCGCCGCCTTGGTCCGCATTACACGGGAGTGTGGTGCCAGTGGAGGCACCGTACGACGACCGCCTGCTGCACCAGCGGGTGGTCGGCGGCGACGAGGCCGCACTGGGTGAGGTCTACGATCGGCTCTCCTCGCTGATCTTCGGTCTCTCCCTGCGTGTCACCAGGGACCGGGTGATCGCGGAGGACATCACGCAGGAGGTCTTCCTGGTCTTCTGGGAGCGGCCGCTGGCCTACGACCCGGACCGCGGCACCTTGCGGGCGTGGCTGGCCACGATCGCGCACCGCCGGGCCGTCGACCACGTACGCGCCGAGGAGCGCCGGCGCGTGTCCGCCCTGGGACCGCGGCTGTTCGAGCGCGAACCTGCGAGACTGGAGGACACGGTGCTCGCCGCCGACGAGGCCGAGCGCGTGCGCCAGGCGGTGACGTCACTGCCCGACGGGCTGCGGGAGGCGGTGGAGCTCGCCTACTTCGGCGGGCGGACCTACCGGCAGGTGGGCGAGGAACTCGGCGTGCCCGAGGGCACGGCCAAGTCGCGCATCCGGCTGGCGCTGAGACGCCTGGCGGACGCGCTTGCGGAGGAAGAGGTGTGATGGACCCCGTCGAGCGTCTCTACCTGGACGCGATGATGGAGGACCCGGCGGTGCCGGCCCACTCGTTGCGTCCCCAACTGCTGGCCGGAGCCAGGGCGCGGCGCAGGCCCGCTGCTCCCACGGCCGTCTGGGCGCAGCCGTACGCGGGCCGGGTCGCCGCCATGGACGCGTTGCTGGCCTCGGCGGTGGACGACGACTGGTCGCGGATCATCGTCGAGGGCTGGACCCTGCAGGAGCTGGTGGCGCACCTGGCCGCCAAGGACGGCCTGCTGGCCGCCTCGGTGGGCGCCCCGGTGCTGGGCCCGCCGCTCGGGGCGACCGACTCGATGAGCCGCACCCGGGACGTGCAGGCGTACGAACGGGGCCGCAGCCCGGAGCAGACCCGGCGGGACTGGCGGGCCCAGGCGGACGCCCTCTGCCGCCATCTGGCCGACCTGGACCCGGCGACCCCGGCCAGCCTGGACGGCATGGATTCGGTGATCGGCGACCACATCCTGGCCCGGGGCCTGGAGACCTGGGTGCACAGCTCCGACGCGGCCGCGACGGCCCAGGTGCGCCTGCCCGACCCGATCGCCGAGCACATCCGCCCGACGGCGGACCTGTGCGCCCGCCTGCTCCCCTGGACGATGCTCTTCTCCGGCCTGGACGGCGCCGGCCGCACCCTGCACCTGAGGCTGACGGGGGCGGGCGGCGGCGAGTGGACGCTCCCGCTGGGCGTCGAGGAGACGACCCCGGGCACCCCTGACGTCCACATCACGGCTGACGTGGTCACGTTCTGCTTCCTGCTGGGCGGCCGGGGCGACCCGGCGGCCTTCCCCGCCGACGTGACCGGCGACGCCGACCTGGCCAGAGACATCCTGACCACGGCCCCCGCCTTCTCCGGCCCCTGAGCCCCGGTCGCGGCCGATGAGTTCCGCGTCCCCCGCCGGTCTGTCCTCATGACAACCGGCAGGAGGGAGTTTTCATGAGCATTCTGGGTGAGAGCGGTGGGATGAGCGCTTCGGCTGACGGCGGTGGGCTGTCGCGGGCACGGCTCGGGCGGATGCGCGAGATCCTGGCCGAGGGGGTCGAGAGCGGCGACGTACCCGGGCTGGTCGCGCTGGTGCACCGACGCGGAGAGACCCACGTCGAGGCGCTCGGCACCCAGTCACTCGACGAGGACGCCCCGCCCATGCGGCCGGACACGATCTTCCGCATCTCGTCCATGATCAAGCCGATCACCGCCGTGGCCGCGATGACCCTGGTCGAGGAGTGCCGGTTGCGGCTGGACGACCCGGTCGACGACCTGCTGCCGGAGCTGGCCGACCGGCGGGTGCTGCGCCGCGCCGACGGGCCGCTCGACGACACGGTCCCGGCCGAACGCGCGATCACCCTGCGCGACCTGCTGACCTTCCGCCTCGGCTACGGTGCCACGTTCGGCCTGCCGGAGGGCTGCCCGATCCAGCGGGCGACGGCGGAGGCCGGGCTGGAGATCGGCCCCGACGGCCCGCAGGTCGGCGCCGACGAGTGGCTCAAGCGCCTGGGCGCCCTGCCGCTGGTCCATCAGCCGGGAACGGCGTGGATGTACCACACCGGGGCGGACGTGCTCGGCGTGCTGATCGCCCGCGCCGCCGGGCAGCCGCTGGCGGACGTCCTGCGCGAGCGCGTCTTCGACCCGCTCGGCATGCGCGACACCGGCTTCCACGTGCCGGCCGGGAAGCTCGGCCGGATGGCGGTGCCGTACGGGACCGATCCGGTCACCGGCGGGATGGCCCGCAGCCGGGAAGCGCGGGCCGGCGCGTGGGACCGGCCGCCGGTCTTCGCCTCCGGCGGGGGCGGCCCGAGCCTGCTCTCGACCGCCGGGGACTACCTCGCCTTCAGCCGCATGCTGCTGGACAAGGGCCGGTACGACGGCGGCCGCCTCCTGTCCAGACCGGCGGTGGAGCTGATGACCACCGACCACCTCACGCCCGGACAGAAGGCGGGCAACGAGATGTTCCTCGGATCGGGCGGCTGGGGCTTCGGCCTCGCGGTCGACGCCCGCCGGGACGACCTGGCGTTCAGGCCCGGCAGATTCGGCTGGACCGGCGGCCTGGGCACCGAGGCGTACGCCGACCCGCACGAGGACCTGGTGGGCGTCCTGCTGACCCAGCGGGTCTTCGACTCGCCGGTGGCCCCGCGCGTGTTCCAGAACTTCTGGACGGCGGCGTACGCCGCGATCGACGACTGACGAGCTCGCCGGTGTTGCGCGGCGGGTTCTGGCGATTTGACGGGTTGTTTGAGTTGAAAGGGGTAGGTGGGATTCTCCGGGTGGGTAAGCCGGATTATGTCCGGATCATCACCGATCCCGGCCACGCAGGCCCTTCAGCCACGACGACCTTCGAGGACCATGACGACTTCGACCGCGACTTCGAGAGCGACTTCAGGAGCGACGGGTTCCCGAGCGGTGTCGTCGAGGGCGACGGGGACCGTCGACGCCACCGGCCGGGACCGGCAGGCCGGGCGCACCGCCCCCTCGCGGTGGGCGCGGGCCGCACACACCGAAAGCCGCCCGGCCGTCGTCTAGGCTCGGCGCATAGACGAGAGGGGGTCGTCGTGAACGGCGAGGTGACGGGGCTGGCAGGCCTGCTGTACGAGTTCGGGCTGCTCAAGCGCTACAAGAGGACCGGGTGGCTGGTCGCGGGCGTACGCGATCCGGAGAGCATCGCCGAGCACTCGTTCCGCGCGGCGGTCATCGCCGGCATGATCGCCCGGCTGGAGGGCGGCAATCCGGAGCGGGCCGCGTTCATGAGCCTCTTCCACGACACGCAGGAAACCCGCATCACCGACATCCCGTACATCGGCAAGCGCTACCTCAAGGCGGCCTCCAACGAGGACGTCACCGCCGACCAGGTGCGGGGGGTGCCCGCCGAGGTGGCGGACATGGTGGCGGACGCCGTGGGCGAATACGAGGAGAAGGCCAGCCTCGAAGCCGTCTGCGCGCGGGACGCCGACAAGCTGGAGTGCCTCCTCCAGGCCGTCGAATATCGCGAACAGGGGCACCAGAACGTCCAGGGCTGGATCGACAGCTCGCTCGCCGCGCTGACCACCCCGACCGGCAAGCGCCTGGCGGAGGAGGCCCTGCGCACGGGCACCCTCGAATGGGTGACCCGCGTCCTCAACGGCGACTGACCACCGACGTGCGAGCCGGCGGCCCGGCCGAACCCGGCCCGCGCGCTCATCTCCGGCCCACGGGCCGCGCCTGTGCGTCCGCGAGGCACGCGCCCGTGCGCCGGGGCGGTTACTCGTCGTGCTGCTGCGTGACGAGGTCGCGGGCGTAGTCGTCGTCGCTCTCCGCCAGCACCCGGTCCACCCCCTGGGAGGCCCGCTCGTCGCCTCTCACGGCGAGCCCGCGCGTGGCCTCGGCCACCGTGCGCAGGTCCGGGTCGGTGAGCCGGGCCGCCAACGCCTCCCTGATCCGCGGCGTGTCGCCCGGCAGCCCGGCGATCCCCGCCGTGGCCCAGTCACGGACCTCGGAGTCCTCGTCCTCCGACATCTCGATCAGCAGCGCCAGGCCCTCCTCGTGGTCCGGCGGCAGCACGTCGGCCAGCGCGATCGCGTCGGTCATCGTGCGCTTGTGCCCGGGGCGGCCGATCACGTCGAGGACGTGCGGCAGCGCCCGCGGGTCGCCCTGGTGGCCGAGCGCGGCCAGGACCGAGCGCAGGACCTGGGGGTTGCCCTCCGTGGTGACCATCTTCTGCAGCAGCGGCAGGGTCCGCTCCAGGTAGGGCTTCTCGCCGTCGGCGAACCCGAACTGGGCGATCGCGTCCACCCCGAACTCCCGCTCCCGGGCGTCCTCGCTCACGCACAGCCGGGCCAGCGCCTCGTACGTCTCCTCGTCCGCCCGCTTGCCCAGCACGTCGGCGACGACCCACCAGGTCTCGGCGTCCTCGTCGACGTCGCGGTGCGCCAGGGCGCGCGCCACCAGCCGGTCCACCGGCGTGTACACGCCCGCCGCGTCCTCCAGCAGCGTCGCGATGGCGGCGTGGCCGCGCTGGGCCTGCACCTGCTCGGTCTCCGAGCCGTCGGCCGAGCGCCCGGCCACCGTGACCAGCTCGGTGCCGTCCTTGGCGTACTGGCGGGCCACGACGTATTCCCAGCCGTCCTGCTCGACCTGGTCCAGCAGCGCGCTCTCCAGGTGCACGCCCACCCAGTCGACGGCGATCTCCAGCGGCGTGTCGCCGTCGCCGTCGTATTTGTGGTGGTCGGCCCCCGCCTCCAGCAGCACCTGCACCACGCCGAGCGCGCCACGCCTGGCGGCCAGCGTGAGCGGGGTGTCGCCGTCGTCGTTGGTCGCGTCGATCTCGGCCCCCGCCTCGATGAGCACCCTGGCGGTGGCGGCGTGGCCGTTGGCGGCCGCCCACTGCAGCGCCGTCCAGCCGCCCGCCTCCCGGCCGTTGACGTCGGCACCCGCCGCCAGCAGCGTGGCGGCCACCTCGTCCCGGTCCCAGGCGGCGGCCGCGCACAGGGGCAGCCCCTCGTCCGCGCCCTCGCTGAGCTTGTTGGGGTCGGCACCACCGGCGAGCAGCCTGCCCACGATCTCGGACTGGCCGTTCAACGCCGCGCGGTAGAGCTCTTCCTCAGTCATGACAGGACCCTAGCCTGGTCCGGCCGCGCCCCGGACCTTGCTAGGGCCATGTCATCGCGTAGTACGTGCCGGAGCCCCGCCAGGGTTCAAACGCCATGACGAATGAGCATCGTTCGGCGGACGGTGTTTCCTCCTTGAGGGGGAGTCACAAGCCCGGCAAGACGCGATATGTTGCGAGTATGACTGATCCCGGTGAGGTCCGCGCGTCGGACAGCGAGCGAGAGGCCGTCGTCGAGCAACTGCGGGTCGCCTCGGTCGAGGGCCGGCTGACGCTCGCCGAGCTGACCGACCGTACGGAGGCCGCCTACACCGCGACCACGCACGCCGAGCTGGCCATGCTCACCCAGGACCTGCCCGCCGCCGGAGGCATGGGCGCCCCGCCGGCGTCCGCGCCCCAGCCGGCCAGGAAGCGGCGCTGGTTCGTGGGTGTCATGGGCGACTCCAAGCGGCGCGGGACCTGGCGGATCGACCAGGAGATCGGCGCGGTCGCCGTGATGGGCGACGTGCTGCTCGACCTGCGCGAGGCCGAGGTGCGCACGGACATGGTGGACATCACGGCCGTCTCCGTGATGGGCAACGTGAAGATCATCGTGCCGGACGGGGTCAACGTGGACCTCGACGGCGTCGCGATCATGGGCGACAAGCGGATCGACGTCCAGGAGGCGGCACCGGGGATGAACGTTCCCGTGATCCGGGTGAAGGCGTACGCGGTGATGGGCGACGTGAAGGTGATCGGCGACTCGCGGGCGCAGCCGCTGCAGCGCGGGCTGACGGCCTGGCGGGAGCACTGGCGGCGGCTGCACGGCGAGGACTGGCGGGAGCTGGGCAGGCAGCTCCGCGCCGAGGGCCGCGAGCTGCGCAGGCAGCTCCGCGACGACCACCGGGAAGGGCACAGGGACCTGGGGCGGCACGGCTACTGACGCGGAAGCGCGTAGGGCGGCACGTCTGCTGACGCGCCGCAGCGCCGGTCAGGCATTGCCCTACTGACGCAGCACCGGTCAGCCGGCCAGGGGCACCGGCTGCCACAGGGCCGACTCATACCGTTCGAGGAGCACGTCCACCAGCTCGGGCGCGGGTCCGAGCACGTCCGACACGACCTCCGCCCCCGCCTCCAGCGTGGTGCGCCGCACCTTGTCGGCGAAGTAGCCGGGCGCCAGCAGGTAGGGCGCGACGACCACCCGAGGGGCGCCCGCCCGCAGCAGCGCCGACACCGCCTGGGCGGGCGTCGGCTCGGCGGCCGAGGCGTACGCGGCCGAGACCGCCCACCAGCCCGACCGCCGCCACGTCCGAGCCAGCCCCGCGACCACCGCGTTGGCCCTGGCGTCGCTCGATCCCGCCGACACCAGCACCACCGCCGTGTCCGGGTCGCCGGCCGGCACGCCCGCCTGCGCCAGCCGCCGCTCCAGCGCGGACAGCAGCAGCGGGTGCGGCCCCAAGGTCGTGCCGTAGTGCACGCGCAGGCGCGGCTCGCGGGCGCGGACCTCGTTGAGCGCGGCCGGCAGGTCCACCCGGCTGTGGTACGCCTCCGTCAGCAGCAGCGGCAGCACCACGGCCTCCTGCAGGCCGTTCAGCGCCTGCCCCAGTGCCGGGGTGCAGTGGTCCAGGTACGCCACCCGTACGGGCATCTCAGGGCGCGCCAGGCGTACCTGGTCGAGCAGCGCGGCCACGGTGGCGGCGGCACGCGGGTCACGGGACCCGTGCGCCACCGCCACCAGTGGCACGCGGCCGGGGGCCGTCCCGCCTGCCAACGGGACATGTCCCCTGCTGGGGATCACAGGTGAATGCCGCATTCGACCTTCCCCAGGCCCGCCCAGCGCCCGCTGCGCGGATCCTCCCCCTCCAGGACCTGCCGCGTGCAGGGCGCGCAGCCGATCGAAGGGTAGTTGTCGTAGTGCAACGGGTTGATCAGCACCCCGTTGTCGGCGATGTAGTTGTCCACGTCCTCCTGGGTCCAAGCCGCGATCGGGTTGACCTTGACCATCTGCCGCTTGGCGTCCCACTCGACGACCCTGGTGTCCGTACGGCTGGCGGACTCGTCGCGGCGGATGCCGGAGATCCACGCCAGGTACGGCTCCAGCGCCCGGTTGAGCGGCTCGACCTTGCGCAGGAAGCAGCACAGGTCCGGGTTGCGGCCGAACAGCCGGGGGCCGAGGTCGCGATCCTGCTCCTCGACCGTCCGGGACGGCTTGATGTCGATCACGTTGACGTCATAGACCTGCCGCACCGCGTCCCGCGTGCCGATCGTCTCGGCGAAGTGGTAGCCGGTGTCGATGAACAACACGTCCACGCCGGGTTTGACCCTGCTCACGAGGTCGATGAGCAACGCGTCGCTCATCGACGACGTCAGGCACAGCCGGTCGCCGAACGTCGCCGCCGCCCACCGGATGATCTCACGGGCGGGCGCGCCCTCCAGGAAGGTCGCGGCCGACTCCACGATGTCCTGAAGGTCGAGCGTGCCGCTCTGCTCTTTCAGGCCCACCTCGATGTCCACGAGCGTCATATCTTCACTCCGATGCCAAGGAATTTGAGCTTGAAGGCGCGAGCGCAGGCCCGGCAGTACCAGCCGCCACCCGTCGCGGACCCGGCGACATTCACACCCGTCGCGGACCCGGCGACGTCCGGCTCGCCCTCGTAGGGCTCCAGGTCCTCGTCGCCGCAGTAGGGGCAGTGGAAGGGAACCGCTCGCGTGGTCATTTCAGGTCCGCCTCGTCCGCTCGTTGCACCCAGTCGGCGAAGGACTCGCCTTCCTTCTTCTGGGTGTCGTAGTTGGTCACCACGCGCGCCACGTAGTCGGGCAGCGCCTTGGCGGTGGTCTTGAGCCCGCGTACTTTCCGGCCGAAGCCGGAGTTGACGCCGAGCGAGCCGCCCAGGTGGATCTGGAAGCCCTCGACCTGGTCGCCGTTCTCGTCCACGACGAGCTGGCCCTTCAGCCCGATGTCGGCGGTCTGGATGCGGGCGCAGGAGTTGGGGCAGCCGTTGACGTTGATGGTCAGCGGCTCGTCGAACGACGGCAGCCGCCGCTCCAGCTCGTCGATCAGCGTGGCGGCCGTGTCCTTGGTCTCGACGATGGCGAGCTTGCAGAACTCGATGCCGGTGCAGGCCATCGTCTGGCGGCGGAATGTGGAGGGCCTGACCTGGAGGTCGTGGGCCTCCAGCGCGGCCACGATCGAGTCCACCTGGTCGGGCGCCACGTCGAGGACGACCATCTTCTGCTCGACCGTCGTACGGACCCGGCCGGAGCCGTGCCGCTCGGCGATGTCGGCGATCGCGTGCAGCTTGTCGCCGTCCAGGCGGCCGACCTTGGGCGCGAACCCGACGTAGAAGTTGCCGTCCTTCTGCGGGAAGACGCCGACGTGGTCGCGGCGGCTGCCGCGGGGCTGCTCGGGCGCGGGACCGTCGGGCAGCGGCTCCTTGAGGTATTCGGTCTCGAGGACCTCGCGGAACTTCTCCGCTCCCCAGTCGTTGACGAGGAACTTCAGCCGGGCCCGGTGCCGCAGCCGCCGGTAGCCGTAGTCACGAAATATCCCGACAACTCCCTCGTGGACGTCGGCCACCTGGTCCGGCCGTACGAACACGCCCAGGCGCTTGCCCAGCATCGGGTTGGTCGACAGGCCGCCGCCCACCCACAGGTCGTAGCCCAGCTCGCCGCGCTCGTTGACCACGCCGACGAAGGCGACGTCGTTGATCTCGTGCACCGTGCAGTGCACGGGGCAGCCGCTCAGCGCCGACTTGAACTTCCGCGGCAGGTTGGAGTACGCGGGATTGCCCACGACGCGCTCGTGCACCTGCTCGATCTGCTCGGTCGCGTCGATCACCTCGCCGGAGTCGATCCCGGCCAGCGGGCAGCCCAGGATCACGCGCGGGGTGTCGCCGCAGGCTTCGGTGGTCGACAGGCCCACGGCCTCCAGGCGCTCCCAGATGTCCGGCACCGACTCGATCTCGATCCAGTGGAGCTGGATGTTCTGGCGGTCGGTCACGTCGGCGGTGCCGCGGGCGTATTCGTTGGCGATGCCCGCGATCACCCGGAGCTGGGCGAGGTCGAGCTGGCCGCCGTCGATGCGTACACGCAGCATGAAGTAGCGGTCGTCGAGCTCCTCCGGCTCCAGGATCGCCGTCTTGCCGCCGTCGATGCCGGGCTTGCGCTGGGTGTAGAGCCCGTACCAGCGCATGCGGCCACGCAGGTCGGCCGGGTCGATCGAGTCGAAGCCCCGCTTGGAGTAGATATCGATGATGCGCTGACGGACGTTGAGGCCGTCGTCGTTCTTCTTGTTCTCTTCGTTCTTGTTGAGCGGCTCACGGTAACCGAGAGCCCACTGGCCTTCGCCGCGCGGGCGTTTGTGATGCCGACTGGCGGGAGTGCGGCTGGCAGGGGTGCTCATTGCGCGTCCTTCGGTTCATGGGCGCGCGCAACGTCCCTCCTGCGCTCATCGTCGAGGGCAGGGGCGGTGAGAGGAGTGCGACGCGCTCAGTGGCAGGAAAAAGCAGATGGGTTACTGGGCGTCGCAACAGATGGCACTGCGGACACGCTGAAGATCGACGTGGCGTCGACCGACAAGCATGGGGTCCGCTGGCATACCTTGACGATACTCCGACCGTCCGGGATGTCCAAGAGCGCGTCCAGAGTGTGGGACTGCCCGACTCCGCCCGGCGTCGCCTGCCAGGCCACCGCCGGCGTGCGCGCCTAGCCCTGCCGCAGCCAGTTGACCTGCGGCTCCCGCTCGCGCTCCGCCCGCTCGCCGGGCGAGGTGGGCCCCTCGTGTCCCTCGTGGGAGAGGGTCTGGTGCTGGCAGTCACACCACGAGCCGCCGCGGCAGTCCTCGTGCCGTTTGTCCTTGCAGCTGTCGCAGATCACGTTTGCATTATTCTCCCAGAACCTTGTTCGGGTTAGGCTGGCGCCCGTGGAGCTCATGGCGGAGTTGCTCGACGACCTGCGCGCCGAGACCGCGTCCCTGGAGACGCTGCTCCAGCCGCTGCGGGCGCAGGACTGGGAGCTGGACACGCCCGCCGAAGGGTGGGCGATCCGCGACCAGGTGAGCCATCTGGCCTGGTTCGACGACGCCGCCGTGCTCGCAGTCACCGACCCCGGCGCCTTCCTGGCCACGACGGCGGGCTTCGGCTCGGTGGACGACCTCGTACGCGAGTCGCGCGGGATGCCCCCCGCCGAGCTGCACGCCTGGTTCCGCGCGGCCCGCGCCCGCAGCCTCGACGTGTTCGCCGAGCTGGGTCCCCGCGTCCGGGTCCCGTGGTTCGGCCCGGCGATGTCGGCCGCCTCCTTCGTCACCGCCCGGCTGATGGAGACCTGGGCGCACGGCCAGGACGTGGCCGACGCGCTCGGCGTCACCCGGGAGCCCACCGTCAGGCTGCGGCACGTGGCCACGCTCGGCTTCCGGGCCCGGCCGTACAGCTTCGCCGCGCACGGACTGCCCCCGCCGGGGGAGCACGAGCAGGTGCGGGTGGAGCTGGCCATGCCCGGCGGAGGCACGTGGACGGCGGGACCGGCCGATGCGGCCGGCGTCGTGCGCGGGCCGATGCTCGACTTCTGCCTGGCCGTCACCCAGCGCGTCCACCTGTCCGACACCGCGCTGGAGCTGTCCGGAGGGCCGGCGCGGGCCTGGATGGAGATCGCGCAGGCGTTCGCCGGACCCCCGGGGAAGGGCCGGGCGCCGAGGTCAGGGTCGGCTCAGGGACATTCCGGATGACGCAGACCGCACAACCGCTGACATGCTGTGAGCATGCGCACAATCCTGAACGTCATCTGGCTGGTCTTCGCGGGGATCTGGCTGGCCATCGGATACGCTCTGGCCGGGATCATCTGCTGTGTCCTCATCGTCACGATCCCGTTCGGCATCGCCTCGTTCAGGATCGCCGCGTACGCGCTCTGGCCGTTCGGCAGGACCGTCGTGCGCGACCCGGACGCGGGCGTGTTCTCGACGCTCGGCAACATCATCTGGTGCGTCGTCGCGGGCATCTGGCTGGCGATCGGCCACGTGGTGACCTCGATCCCGCTGTTCCTGTCGATCATCGGCATCCCGATGGGCGTGGCCAACCTGAAACTGATCCCGATTTCCCTGCTCCCGCTGGGCGCGCGCATTGTGACCAACGACTAGGGCAGGAGCCGGGACGTAAGCTGTCCCGAAGACTCACTGCGAAATACCGTTGGGTGCCATGACGTCGACCGACGCGCCTTCTCGGCCCAAGGGCCGGCTCGCTTCCCATGCCCGGGCCAGGCTGAGCTGGGTGCTCGACACCAAGTCATGGGCGACCGTCCGCGCGGCCACGAACGCCGGCGTCACCTACCGGGTCACCGGCCTGGCGGGTGAGGCGGCCTTCTTCGCGCTGCTGTCCCTGCCGCCCTTCGTGCTGGGCCTGATCGGGGTGCTGGGCAAGCTCGGCACCTGGATCGGGGCCACGGTGGTCACACAGGTCAAGACGTGGGTGATCGACCAGGCCGGGCTGCTGTTCACGGACGACGCGGTGAACAAGGTGATCAACCCGCTCATCACCGACGTCCTCAGCGACGACGCGGGCAAGGTCTCGATCATCTCGCTGGGCTTCCTGCTGTCGCTCTGGTCCGGCTCCCGCGCCCTGTACGTCTACGTCGACCTCATCTCCGTCGCCTACGGGCTGGGGGAGGAGCGGGGCATCATCCGCACCCGGCTGATGTCGTTCGGACTCTACGTCGTGGGCCTGATCATCGGGATCATCGTGATGCCGATCCTGGTCATCGGGCCGACGCTGCTCAAGGACACGCTGCCCGGCGAATACGGCGTGCTCGTGGACGTCCTCTACTGGCCGGTCGTGATCATCGGCTCGGTGCTGTTCCTGACGGTGCTCTACCACGTGAGCGTGCCGGTGCGGACCAAGTGGTACCGGGAGCTGCCGGGGGCGATCCTGGCGCTGTTCCTGTGGATCGTGTGCGCGGCGGTGCTGCGCGCCGTACTGGCCGCCTGGTTCTCGCCCGTCTCCGTCTACGGCTCGCTGGCCGCGCCCATCGCGTTGCTGCTCTGGCTCTACATCACCGCGCTGGCCGTGCTGATCGGCGCCATCCTGAACGCCGAGGTGGACCGGCTCTGGCCGGGCGTGGGCCGTCACCAGTAGCCGGGGCGGGACGCGAACCCGCTGATCACGACGGACTGAGGCCCTGCCGCATCCGCTATCGTCTAGGACGAGACGCGACTGGCGCATTCGGTGGGATCGACCACCAGGGAGCGAAGGGAGCGGAGGCCGTGCGCCTGGGTCTTCGCGCATTGTCAACGATGACAGGAGAGTCATGAGTTCTCTCGCTAGCGTCGACCCGCAGATCGCCGAGCTCATCAAGGCGGAGGAGCGGCGTCAGGCCGACACCGTCAAGCTGATCGCGTCCGAGAACTACGTGTCCAAGGCCGTGCTGGAGGCCACCGGCACCGTCCTGACGAACAAATACTCCGAGGGCTACGCGGGCAAGCGCTACTACGAGGGCCAGCAGGTCATCGACCAGATCGAGACCGTGGCCATCGAGCGTGCCAAGGCGCTGTTCGGGGTCGCCCACGCCAACGTCCAGCCCTACTCGGGCTCGCCCGCCAACCTCGCGATCTACATGGCGTTCTTGCAGCCCGGCGACACCGTGCTGGGCATGGGCCTGCCGTTCGGCGGCCACCTCACCCACGGCTGGTCGGTCTCGGCCACCGGCAAGTGGTTCACCCCGGTCCGCTACGGCGTGCGCAAGGACACCGGCCGCATCGACCTCGACGAGGTCCGCGAGCTCGCGCTGGAGCACCGGCCGAAGCTGATCTTCTGCGGCGGCACCGCGATCCCACGCACGATCGACTTCGAGGGCTTCGCCTCGATCGCCCGGGAGGTCGGCGCCGTGCTCGCGGCCGACATCGCCCACATCGCGGGCCTGGTCGCGGGCGGCGCGCACCCGTCCCCGGTGGGTCACGCCGACGTGATCTCCACGACCACGCACAAGACCCTGCGCGGCCCGCGCGGCGCCATGCTCATGGCCACCAGCGACGAGCACGCCACGGCGCTCAACAAGGCCGTCTTCCCCGGCCTCCAGGGCGGCCCGCACAACCACACCACCGCCGCCATCGCCGTCGCCCTGCACGAGGCCGCCCAGCCGTCCTTCCGCGACTACGCCCACCAGGTCGTCGCCAACGCCAAGGCGCTGGCCGACGAGCTCGCCTCGCGCGGGTTCGACCTGGTCTCCGGCGGCACCGACAACCACCTGATCCTGCTCGACCTCACGCCCAAGGGCATCGGCGGCAAGCCGGCCGCGCAGGCGCTCGACCGCGCGGGGCTGGAGACCAACTACAACACGGTGCCGTTCGACACCCGCAAGCCGTTCGACCCGTCGGGCATCCGCATCGGCACGCCGTCGGTGACCTCGCGCGGGATGGGGGAGCCGGAGATGCGGCAGATCGGGGCGTGGATGGACGAGGTCGTCACGGCGCTGGCCAAGGGCGACGCCGAGGACGTCATCACCCGCGTCCACCACGAGGTCAGCGAGCTCACCGCCCAGTTCCCGGCGCCGGGTCTGTAAAAGCTCCCTTCGTTACGGCGGGGCCAACGTCACGCCACCCGCCGTCCGGGGCACAGGGCCTCCAGGGTGACGCCCGCTGACCCGCACGGGGCCGGCCGCCGCAACGGCGCGACCTGGGCCATGTCCGTGGCGTTCGGTGCGGACGGGCGGCCCCGCCGCACGGGCTCTCAGGTGCGGCGGGGCGCCTGTCGCGAGCGGGGCGGGCCGGAGTCGCCCCGCTCGCGGTGGCCGGCCGGCGCGCCGGGGGACGCCGGGCGCCGGATCGGCCGGGGAGAGCCAGGAGCCCTCCCACCGGCGGCGGGAGGGCTCCTGGACCCGATCAGAGCTCGACGGTGAGCAACTTCTCACCCGCCGAGGTGACCACCTCGAAATGGTCGATGTCCTGCAACGGCGTGGCGCTGCCGCCGTGCATGTAGAGCGGATCAGGCGATCCGGGAACTCCGTACCCGGCTGGAGGTACGGACCACCCGGTCATCACCCTGCGCTCTCCCGACCTGGCCACGGAGATCAGCTCGCACTCCAGCGGGCCCTGCACCCCGGCCAGCCTGAGGGCGGCGTGCGTGCCCCACCCCTTGGACTCCACCACCAGCCCGCCGGTCACCCCGGCGGCCCCCTTGCCCTCGATCGGCTTGCCCTCGACGTAGAACTGCTCGGCCGGACCCATGTGGCTGGAGTGATCCTGCGCGACCTGCGGCGTGCCGTCCGCGTCCAGCTGGGTGCCGATCGTCAGCCCGCCGGCCACCAGCGTGACCGCCGCCGCCATCCCGATCACGAACGTCCCCCTGCGCGTGCGCCGATCCGCCGCCTTCCTCCGCCGGAGCAGGTCGATCACGTCGTCCTGCCCCTCAGGCGAAGGGGGGTCGGGCTCCTCGACGCGCCCGATCCCGTGCAGCACGCTCGCCACGCCGGCCAGGTCGGCCAGCTCGTCCCGGCAGGAGGGGCAGATCAGCAGATGGGCCTCGAAGGCCACTCTGTCGTCCGTTTCCAGCAGCCCCAACGCGTAGGCTCCCACATCCGTGTGCTCGACCCTCGAAGTCACGCCGTCACCCCCCTCTCCTCCAACGCGAGCCGCAGCGCGCGGACCGCGTAGTAGACCCGGGACTTCACGGTGCCCACCGGGATGCCGAGAGCCTCGGCGGCGTCGTTGACCGACCGGTCCCGCAGGATCGTCTCGTTGAGGATCTCGCGGTGCGCCGGTGACAACGCCTTCAACGCCTCTGACACGACCACCTGGTGCAGCAGGCCCTCCATCTCGTCCGGCACTGGCATGCTCTCCAGTGGCCCGTCGCCCGACTCCCGCGGCCGGGCCTCCCGGCGCCGCCGGTCATCGATCACGATACGTCGGGCGACCGTGGCGAGCCAGGGCATCAGCGACTCCGAGTCCGGGTCGAGCTGCTCCGCACTGCGCCAGGCCCGGATCATGGTCTCCTGCACCACGTCTTCCGCCCACTGCCGATCGCCCGCCGTCAATCTGATCACGAAGGCCAGCAGCGGCCTGTGATACTCCCGGTAGAGCGCGGACACGACCACCTCATCATCCGGTCGCACCCGCCGGATCCAGTGTCGTAAGCGCGGCTTGCCCATCGGGGCGGTTCCGTCGGCCGAGGGCGGGGGATACGTGCTGATTCGCATGCTTCCCCTTTCTCGCGTCCGTCGGCAGGGGGTACGGCCGGTTGCCCTGGCACGGTTCAACAGAGCGCGGAAGTTAATGTGATTGCGTCCCTCCGGACAGGGTGCGTAGAGTCACACCGGCAACTGATCGAGGGGGTGAGGACCATGCGGGCAATCGACTTCGGCATGCCGTCCGTCCACCTCCGGGCGCTCATCTGACGCCGCCCGGCTTCTTCCTTCCTCCTCGACACCAAAGGTTGATCACGTTGTCCTACGATCTTTCGCTGCTCGGCTGGAACGATCTCCGCGCCGCCGAGCTGCCCGCCGGCACCGTCCCCGCCCGCGTGGCCCGCGTCGACCGCGGCGCCGCCGAGGTGATCGCGGCGGACGGTCAGCTCCAGGTCAAGTACGGCGCCCGCGTACGCCGGGCGTCGGCCGCCGACCCGGTCGCGCTGCCGTGCGTCGGCGACTGGGTCGCGCTCCGGCTCCTTCCCGAGGGCCGCCACGAGCTCGACGAAGTCCTGCCGCGGACGACCGCGTTCATCCGGGGCGGCGTGAGCCGCGACTCGGTGGGCGGCCTGTCCGGCGACGGCCAGGGCCAGGTGCTCGCCGCCAACGTGGACGTCGTCTTCGTGGCCGAGCCGTCCATGCACTCCACCGACTTCGCCGACCTCGGCCGCATCGAACGCCTCGTCGCCCTGGCCTGGGAGTCCGGCGGCACGCCCGTCGTGCTCGTCACCAAGTCCGACCTGTTCGAGGACGGCCTCGACCAGTTGCTCGCCGAGGTGCGGGTGGCCGCGCCCGGCGTGGACGTGCACGCCGTCTCCTCGCTGCACGGGGACGGCGTCCCGCTGGTGGGGTCCTACCTGGAGGGCTCCCGTACGGCCGTCGTCCTAGGCCCGTCCGGCGCGGGCAAGTCCACCCTGGTCAACGCGCTGGCCGGGGCCGAGGTCATGGAGACCCAGCAGGTACGCGCCGCCGACGGGCGCGGCCGGCACACCACCGTGCATCGGGAGCTGATCCCGCTGCCCGGAGGCGGGCTGGTCATCGACACGCCGGGGATCCGCAGGATCGGCCTGTACGACATGGGGGAGGGCGTCGACCGGGTCTTCGCCGACATCGAGGAGCTGGCGGAGAGATGCAGGTTCGCCGACTGCGGGCACTCGGGGGAGCCCGGGTGCGCGGTGCTGGCCGCGCTGGAGAGCGGTGAGCTGCCGGAGCGGCGCCTGGAGAGCTGGCGCAAGCTCCAGCGGGAGGCCGTGTGGATGGCCTCCCGCACGGATGCCCGGCTGCGTAAGGAGCAGCAGAACAAGTGGCGGATCATCACCAAGGAGATGCGCCGCTCGGGCCGCAGCCGCCCCTGACCGAGACCCCACGGGCGGCGGCTGAGGGCAGGGAAACCGGGATCGCGCCGACCGGGGCCCGGGGTCCGTTCACCAGGCCCGCGAATGGCGGGGAGGGGAGGCGAGGAGCGGGCGTCTGCGGGTAGGCACTGGTCATGGAGCTTTTCGCAGACCGGGCCGAAGCCGGGAGGCGGCTCGCCGAGCGGCTGCGGGACGCGCACGACCCCATCGTGCTGGCCTTGCCCCGCGGCGGTGTGGCGGTGGCCGTGCCCATCGCGCGCACGCTCGACGCCCAGCTCGACGTGCTCGTGACCAGGAAGATCGGCTACCCGCCGGCGCCCGAGCTGGGTGTCGGCGCGATGGCCGAGGGCGGGGAGCCGGTGTTCGACCTGGCGTTGCTGCAGCGGCTCAGGCTGACGCCCGAGTCGGTCGCCGGCGTGGTCGAGCGGGAGCGGCGGGAGCTGGCCCGCAGGGTGCGGGCCTACCGTGGCGACCGCCCGCTGCCCTCGCTCGAAGGCCGGGAAGTGATCGTGGTCGACGACGGCCTGGCCACCGGCGGCACCGCGCGGGCCGCGCTCAGGGCGGTCGGGGCGGCCAAGCCCGCCAAGGTGACGCTGGCCGTACCCGTGGGGGCCCGCGAGACCGTCAGGTCCCTGCGGAAGGAGGCCGACGAGGTGGTCGTCCTGCAGATGCCGCTCGACTTCAGGGCGGTGGGCCAGTGGTACGTGCACTTCGAGCAGCTCAGCGACGCCGACGTGCTCGACCTGCTGGGCAGGGGAGGATCGGGTGGTGAAGGGCGGGTCAGCCCGTGAGGACGGCCCAGACGAGTTTGCGGGTGCCGCCGGGGGATAGCCAGCCCCACGTAGTGGAGAGCGCGTCCACCAGCCGCAACCCGCGCCCGAACTCCGCGAACACGTCAGGCGTGGCCGCCATCGGCGCCGTACGGCTGTGATCGGTCACCACGCAGGCCAGCTCCGCCCCATGAGTCAATAACCGGAGCTGCACGGCCCCTCCACCGTGCCGCATGGCGTTGGTCACCAGCTCCGACACCACGAGCTGAGCGTCGAAGGTCAGCTCGATCACGCCCCACGTGGTCAGCGTCTGGTCGACGAACCGCCGCGCCATCGCCACGCAGGCGGGCTCGAACGCGGCGCGTTGATGAAAGGGGAACATCGCGTCGCATTCACCGGCACGACCTTCCACCAGAATGGACGAAAGCCATCCTGGTGGCCGGGAACCGATGGCGGCTTGCGGCCGAGCGTCGAAAGTCGTCATTCTGGCCCCCGAAGCGCGGTCTGGTGATCCAATGCCCATCTTTACGGGGAGTGCTTACCGATGCAAGACTTTTCGTGGTTTACGGATGCGAATCGCATCTGCACGTGCAGATGATCTAGGAGCGGTGCGGTGAGCGCTGAGAGCGCCGAGGGAAGGATTCTCGGTCATTCGCCGGGAAGCCCGACAGTGCTGCGCATCCTGCTCGGGACCCAGTTACGCAGACTGCGTACGGAGAAGGGTATCTCGCGGGAGGACGCCGGATACTCGATTCGCGCATCTCATGCCAAGATCAGTCGGCTGGAGCTCGGCCAGGTAAGTTTCAAGCAGCGCGACGTGGCCGATCTGCTGACCCTCTACGGCGTCACCGACCCCGCCGAGCGCGACCCCCTGCTCGCCCTGGCCAAGCAGGCCAACGCCCCCGGCTGGTGGCACAAGTACGGCGACGTGCTGCCCGGCTGGTTCGAGGTCTACATCGGCCTGGAGGGCGCCGCCTCCAGCATCCGTACGTTCGAGAACCAGTTCGTGCCCGGCCTGCTGCAGACCGCCGCCTACGCCAGGGCGGTCATCGAGCTGGGTCACGAGAGGGCCGCGAAGCCGGAGATGGATCGGCGGGTGACGCTGCGCACCACGCGGCAGCGGCGGCTGGAGAACGGGCTCACCCTCTGGGCGGTGATCGACGAGGCCGTCGTGCGGCGCGCGATCGGCGGCCCGGAGACGATGCGCGCGCAGATCGCCCACCTGCTCGACATGACGGCCGAGCCCAACGTCACCGTGCAGATCATGCCGTTCGACCGGGGCGGCCACGCGGCGGCCGGGGGTTCCTTCAGCATCCTGCGCTTCCCGGAGCGTGAGCTGCCCGACGTGGTCTACATGGAGCAGCTCACCAGTGCCCTATATCTGGACAAAGCGGTCGATTCCGATCACTATATGGAAGTGATGGACCGGCTCAGCATCCAGGCCGAAGAGCCGAAAGCGACCAGACGCTTCCTGGAACGCCTCATTTCCGAATGAGTGCCGGCATCGGCCTGTGATCCACTCCATACGGGGATTTTTGGTTGTCCGGTATATGGAGATCAACGCGCTGCCGTATTGTCAGCTCGCAAACGCGGATGCACGTGCATACGTAAGATTGTGAGGAGCTGCCCCCATGCCTGAGTTCCTGAACGGAACCTCCGCCGGTCGCCTTCCCGTCGTCTGGCGCAAGAGCAGGCGGAGCAACCCCAACGGCAATTGCGTCGAGGTCGCGAGCCTGCCCACAGGGGAGATCGCCATGCGTAACTCACGCTTTCCCGAAGGTCCGGCGCTGGTCTACACGCAGGCGGAGATCACCGCTTTCGTCCTCGGGGCGAAGGACGGCGAGTTCGACGACCTCATCGTCTGAGCGCGGCGAAGGGGACGTGGCGTCCATCGCGCGTCCTCGCCCCTTCACCCGCTCAGGAAGAACTCCAGCAGGAGGGGGCGGAGCGAGCCGGGATCGCCGAGCACGCCGTGGTCCTGGCCCTCCAGGACCACGTGCCGGGCGCCGGGCACGGCCTCGGCCACCGCGCGGGTCCCGTCGGTGAGCCAGGGCTCGGTACGGCCGCCGCTGATGGCCAGTGTCGGCACCGCGATCCGCGCCAGCGGTTCAGGCCGGAGTACGTTGCCGGGACCGCACACGGCGACGTCGTACGGCAGGGTGTGCGCCAGCCGAAGATAAAGCTTCCAGACCTCCTCGGCCCGCATGGCGTCCACCACGGGCGCGGGCAACCGCACCGCCTCGGTCAGGAACAGGGCCACGGTGTCGTCGCGGCGGTCCGCGTCCACCAGCGCGCGCAGGCGGTCGGCCAGGTCGGCTCCCGGGCGCGGCCGCCGGTCGCCCACGACGTAGGGCGGCTCGTAGACGGCGAGGCGGTCGATCGGCAGGCCCAGGCGGGCCGCCTCCAGCGCCAGGATCGCGCCGGACGAGTGGCCGAACACGCTCGCCCGCCCGCCCACGTGTTCGATCAGCGCGGCGATGTCCGCCACCTCGCGCTCCACCGCGTACGTGGCCGCGTCGCCGCTGTCGCCCCGCCCGCGCCGGTCGTAGGCGATGCCGCCGAGCTCGGGGGCGAGCGCGGCCGCCAGGCCGGTGGCCATGGTGCGATCGTTGAACGCGCCGCCGACCAGGATCACGGGTGGCCCGTCGCCGGCCCGCTCGAAGGCGATGCCGGTGCCGTCGGCCGAGGTAACGGTTCGCGCCATGGGTCTCCTCCTTGGGAACGTCCTCCGTGGAGGCGGGGGCCGCCTCTCAACCGGTGGTCGTAGCAGGCCCGCGCGTCTCGACATCCGGGTGGGCGCTTGAAGCGCGCCCGGGCGACGGGTGGTGGCGGGGAGACCGCTGATTTCGCTGGGAGTTGCTGGGTTTGGCCGGGCGATTGGGATGGGTATGAATGGGGTTGTCATCCCGCGCCGGATCGGCGTCGCGTGGACACGACGACGCCTTGAGCCGTGCGGGGGTGAGGTGCCTGATCAGGCAGTTGTCCCGACCGGGTTCGCCAGAGCCTGGACGTGGCTGGCCAGGCTCCGGTTCATCAGGACAACTGCTTGATCACGCGATGCTGGTGACGCTGCCGGGTGTGTCAGGCGGCGGAGATGCCGGCGCTGGCCGCGCGGCGCATGCGACGGCGACGCTCGGAAGCGCGCTCGTCCTCGTTGAGACCGCCCCACGTGCCGTACTTCTCGGGCCGGGACAGCGCGTAGTCAAGGCACTCGTTGCGGACAGGGCACTGGGCGCAGATCGCCTTGGCCTTCCGCTCACGTACGTCACGCTCGGGCTGCCGCTCCCCATCGGGGCCGAAGAAGAGCACGAGGTCCTCACCCCGGCACGCGGCATCATCCTGCCAACCCCAGCTGGGGCGCGGGCGGGCGAGCTGCCGACGTACCTGAGACATGAGAAAACCACCTTCGTGAGAGGTATTTCGGTAATTGAGCCGCATTGGACGCTTATGGCGTCACTGTTCCAACGCAGGGCCGGGCCGTGATGTTCCCTGGCTCAGGTGAGGGCGGGCGTGGCGTACCGTACAGGCGCGAGCCTGTCCAGCGAAACCAGCCGGTAGGTGGTGATCGTCTCGGCGCAAGCCGTACCACACGGCGCCGAGAGCGCCGATGGCTCAACCACAACCTGGAACCGGACGTCGCCGCAGCGCACGATGGCTTTGGTGACGTCGCCGTCCGACCTGAAGGATTCCACGGCCACTGCGCCGACGGAGCGCTCTCCCGTATGGACTCGGGCGAAGTGCTCCACGGCCTGCAATGGCTCAGGGATGCCTGCGCGTCCCCGGTAGCGGTCGAGAATGATCTCGCCCGACCGGTACGCGTTAGCCGCTGCCAGTGCAGCAGCCTGAGACATGCTGCCGTAGAAAATTCCGTGTGGCAAGCACACCAGGTTGGCGGCGTAGCGATCGCCGCCAACGTGTGACGTTTCCCACACTCTGTCCGGCAGCGAATCCGCCAGGGACCGGGCGAGGGGTAGTCCAATGCGGGCGCAACACGCATTGCGCTTGGCGTGCGTGCAGACCAGAAATACCGGCTCGTCTTCAAGTATGCAGGACTCCGGGACCACTCCGGCCACCAGCGCGTCCAGGTCAAGATCGTCAGGACCTGCGACGACGCCTCCCGCCATCCAGGGGCGTTGCCCGGTCGCGTACGCCACTAGCACACGGATTCCCTGCTCTCGCGGGCGGGTCCGTCTTCCCGGGCGGCGGATGAGCTGGGGGCGGATACCGCGTTCGAGGGCCCGGCGGACGAGTTCTGAGATCTTTTCAGGAAGTTCGAAGCTTTCCAGATGGGAGGGCCACGGGCCGGCGTATTCGATGAGCAGCCAGAGCCTGGCTCCCACGGTGGCGCTGGCGCGGGTGGGCAGCGCGCCGGTGTGGCAGCCGATCGGATGCTCGCAGCCCCTCGCCAACGCCCCGTTCCTTCCCCGTGCCGAACAGTCGATTAGGTAAGACTAACCTAACGGGTCACGATGCCGTCTGTGGCTGCGGGGGTCGGGGGCGGGGAGGTCAGGTGCGGGCCGCCCGGTCCAGTACGTCCCGGGCCGCGGGCAACGCCTCGTCCCGGTCCCGCCGTACCAGGCCGATCCTGGTCCGCCTGTCCAGCAGGTCGCCCTCGTCGAGCGCGCCCTCGTGCAGGACCGACCAGAGCAGCTCGCCCTTGGTGATGCCGAGCCCGACCTCCTCGGGATGCTCCTTGACGAGGGCCTGCACGGCCAGGGCCTCGCTGCCGTAGCGCTCGGCCAGGCGCGGGGGCGCCCCGTCCGGCTGCGGGCCGGCGCCGACGAGCGGCAGCTTCCGCGTACGGCTGCGCCCCGCCCGGAGGTTCCTGGACGCGACCGCCCGATCCACCGCGTCCTCGGCCATGCGCCGATATGTCGTCAGTTTGCCCCCCACAACGGTGACGATCCCGCCGTCCGAGAGCACGGCGTGCCGCCGGGACAGGTCGGCCGTCCCCCCATCGGCCGCCAGAAGGGGCCTGAGGCCCGCGTACGCGCCCGCAACCGCCTCTCTGGTCACTGGGACCTCAAGGACCCCGTTCAGCACCTTCAGGAGGGCTCTGACGTCCTCCTCGGGTGCTTCGGGAACGTCGGGCACCGGCCCGTCCACCGGTTCGTCCGTGAGGCCGACGTGAATGCGGCCGTCGCGCTGCGGCAGAACGAGCGCGAATCGGTTGGTCTCTCCGGGAATGGGCAGGTGCAGCCCGGCGATCAGCCCGGGCAGCGTGCCGGGGGCCAGCACGAGGTGGGTGCCCCGGGACGGGCGCAGCTTCACCTGCGGGTCCAGGGTGGCGGCCCAGACCCCGGTCGCGTTGATCACGGCCCTGGCGCGGAGGGTGAACTCCTCGCCCGTCAGCTCGTCGCGTACGAGTGCGCCGTCGTCCGAGAGCCGCAGGGCGCGGCAGCGGGTCAGCACCCGGGCCCCGTGCGCGGCGGCGGTCCTGGCCAGGGCCACCACCAGGCGGGCGTCGTCCAGCAGGCGGCCGTCCCACGACAGCAGCGCGCCGCGCAGGCCGTCCGCGGCCAGCACCGGCGCCAGCGTGCGGGTGCGGGCCGCGGTCAGGCGGGTGGGGCCGGGCAGCAGGCGGCGCGGCGTACGGGCGGCGGCGCGCAACCCGTCGCCGAGCCGGTAACCGGCCATCACCAGGGCCGCCTGCCGCGGGGAGACCGCCGGGGTCAGCGGCAGCACGTACGGGTGCGCCTTGACCAGGTGCGGAGCGGTGGTGCGGAGGAGTATGCCGCGCTCGACCGCGCTCTCGTGGGCGATGCCCACCTGCCCCCTGGCCAGATAGCGCAGCCCGCCGTGGATCATCTTGGAGCTCCACCTGGAGGTCCCGAAGGCCAGGTCGTGCGCGTCGACGGCCGCCACGCTCAGCCCCCGGGACGCGGCCTCCAGCGCGGCCCCCGCCCCGGTCGCCCCGAGCCCCACGACCAGCACGTCCACCCGCTCCTCCGCGACGCGGCGCAACTCGCGGGCTCTTCTGCCGGCGTTCAGCGAGCTATCCAAGGTAGGCCTCCAGCAGGACGGCGAGCTCGGCGTCGAGCTCGTCCAGGGTCACGGGGTCGAGCATGGTCGGCGCGGACACCAGGAACGACTGGGACACCAGCAGCACCGCCCTGGCCTTGAGCGGGTCGCCGACGACCGGTTCGAGCACCGACAGGACGGCCTCGTGGGTCGCCCCGCGCCGGTCGAGCAGGTACGGCATGAGCAACTCCGGATCCGCCTCCACGATCTTCCGCCACAGGGGATGCCCGCGCAGCCCCCGCACCCCGGCCACGATGGCCCGCACCGGGTCCGACATGTCGAGCTCCGTGACCACCCGTACCCATTCCCGGGTCATCAGGTCCGCGACCAGCGAGCGAACGTCGGGCCAGCGGCGGTAGAGCGTCATCCGGGACACGCCGGCCCGCCGCGCCACGTCCGTGAGCGTCGTCCTGCGCACCCCGTAGGCCAGCAGGCAGTCGCGAGCCGCGTCCAGCACACGGTCATTGTGACGAATCGACGCCATATGTCACAGTGTAATCGTGGCTGGAGAACCGATGTCCTGGTCCGGGTGGGGCGACCCCGCCCGCGCCCGCGAGCTTCCCGAGCAGGTCCGCGCGCTCCTGCGCGACCTCCTCGGCGTGCGCGCGCCCGACGCCCCCGCCGTCCCCCTGGAGTCGGTGCGCCTGCCGGCCGTCGCGCTGGCCGGGCCGGTGCTCGACGCGCTGGCGGACGTCGTCGGCCCCGGGCACGTGCTGACCGGCCACGAGGCGCGGGTGCGGCACACGCGCGGCAAGTCCACCCCCGACCTGCTGCGGATCCGCGCGGGGGACGGCTCGGACGCCCCCGACGCTGTGGTGCTGCCCGGCTCGCACGACGAGATCGCCGAGCTGCTGCGGGTGTGCTCGGACGCGCGGGTCGCGGTCGTGCCCTTCGGCGGCGGCACCTCGGTGGTGAGCGGGCTCGCGGCCGCCCGGGCGGGCTTCGCCGGGGTGGTCGCGCTGGACCTGGCGCGGCTGGACCGGCTGCGGTGGGTGGACGCCGAGTCGATGGTGGCCGAGTTCGAGCCGGGGGTGCGGGCTCCCGAGGCCGAGCGGCTGCTCGCCGGGCACGGGCTGACCCTGGGCCACTTCCCGCAGTCCTTCGAGTACGCCACCCTCGGCGGCTTCGCCGCGGCCCGCTCCAGCGGCCAGGCCTCGGCCGGCTACGGGCGCTTCGACGACATGGTCGTGGGCCTGACCCTGGCCACCCCCGCGGGCACCCTGGACCTCGGCCGCGCCCCCAGGTCCGCGGCCGGCCCCGACCTGCGGCAGCTCGTGCTCGGCTCGGAGGGCGTCTTCGGCGTCATCACGGCACTGCGGCTGCGGGTGCGGCGGGCGCCCGCCGGGAGCCGGTACGAGGGGTGGCGGTTCGCGTCGTTCGCGGCGGGAACGGCCGCTCTGCGGGCACTCGCCCAGGACGGGCCGCTGCCCGCCGTGCTGCGGCTGTCCGACGAGACCGAGACGATGGTCGGCCTGGCCAGGCCGGACGCGATCGGCTCGGGGGACTCGGGGTGCCTGATGATCGTGGGCTACGAGGGGGGCTCGGCGGAGTCCGCCGTGTCGGAGGCGCTGTCGCGGCTGGGCGGGGAGCTCCTCGGGGCGGAGCCGGGGGAGGGCTGGGAGCGCGGCCGCTTCTCGGCGCCGTACCTGCGGGACTCGCTGCTGGCGGCCGGCGCCACCGTCGAGACGCTGGAGACGGCCGGGTTCTGGGCGAACCTGCCGCGGCTCTACGACGCGGTCCGGCTCGCGCTGCTCGGCGCGCTCGGCGCGCCGCTGGTCATGTGCCACATCTCGCACGTGTACGAGACCGGCGCCTCCCTCTACTTCACCGTCGTGACCGCGCAGGAGGCGGACCCCCTCGCCCAGTGGGAGCGGGCCAAGGCGGCGGTGAACGCGGCCATCGTGGCGGCCGGCGGCACCATCACCCACCATCACGGGGTCGGCCGCGACCACCGGGAGGCGTACGGGGCCGAGCTGGGGCCCGTGGGGGTGAGCGTGCTGGCGGCGGTCAAGGCCCGCCTCGACCCGGCCGGCATCCTCAACCCCGGCATCCTCATCCCTCAGCCGGACGGCGGTGGGAGCTGATCGGCCTCCGCGAGGGCGGCCGCGGCCTCGCTGTAGCGGTGGAGCTCCTCCAGGGCTTCCGCCAGGCGGTGCAGGGAAGCGATCAGCCGGTCGCCGCCGGTCACGCGGGCGAGCGCCACCGCCTCCTGGACCAGGGGCAGCGCCTCGATGGCACGGCCGCGGTTGAGCTGGATCCGGGCCGCCGTGAGCAGGGAGTGCGCCAGCAGGTCCGTGTACTCGCCGGGAAACCGCTTGGCCAGGACCCGGCTCCGCGCGACGGCCTCACGCACCTTCTGGACCGCACCGCCTCCCCAGCGCGGGCTGGTCAGCGCGTAAGCGAGCAGGCCCTCGATGGCCCTCGCCTCGGAAATGCCTCCGGCGGCGTCATCCTGGCCGTTACGCGTCATGGGAGCCTCCCCTCGACGGTCCCAACCGCTTGCTTGGGGGGTGAGGGTACACCATTGCGAACCTTGAGTGTTCTCCACGGCACGGAGCGTTCATGGTGCGCGAATGGTAGATCACGGCAAGGATGTGGTCATGGTGGAAGTCGCGGCTGAGCGTGGAAAGCAGCTTTCGTCCCGGGTGTCGGAGGAGGGGGCTGGGTGGGCCTGTACGCAGATAGGGACATTTGCCCAGCTCAGGCCGAATAGCCGGAGTTTTTCCTGGCTGAATGTGCGAACGCTCTGGCGCTCGCGTAACGAGATCCTGGCCGGGCTGTTCGGTGATCCTTCGGGGCAGGTTCGGGCGCGGTGGGTGGAGGCGCAGGAAGCGCGCGGGATTGATCCGGAATTTCGTATCAAGCCATCCGTTGAGGGGAATTTCAGTTTTCTACTGCTCGGCGATACCGGCGAGGGCGACGCCTCCCAGTACGCCGTTGTTCCGGGCATGCTGAAACTGGGTGAGGAGACGTCGTTCGCCGTCATCGTCAGCGATGTGATCTACCCCACCGGATCGGGCAACGAGTACGGGGACAAGTTCTTCCGCCCGTACCAGGACTACGACGCCCCCATCTACGCGATCCCCGGCAACCACGACTGGTACGACGGGCTCGGCGGCTTCATGCGGGTCTTCTGCGACGCCCCGCCGCTCAAGCCGAAGCCGGACCGGGGGCTGCGCGGGCTGCTCTGGCGCAAGCCGGAGACGATCGACGAGGCGCGGCTGGCCGAGGCGCGCGCGCTGCGGGGCAGGCCGTCCCAGCAGGCGACGCAGCCGGCTCCGTACTGGGTGATCGAGAGCGAGAACCTGTTACTCGTGGGGGTCGACACCGGCATCAGGAACGTGATCGACCGCGGGCAGGCCGAGTGGCTGCGGCGTGTCTCGCTGGACCCGCGGCCGAAGGTCCTCCTGACGGGCAAGCCCATCTACACCGGCAACGCGTACAAGCCGTCGCCGCTGGAGGGCGGCGGGACGATCGACGACATCGTGCGGGACCCGGCACACCGCTACGTCGCGGTCATCGGCGGCGACGTGCACAACTACCAGCGCTACCCCGTCCAGGTCGGCGACCGGGTGATCCAGTACGTCGTGTCCGGCGGCGCCGGGGCGTTCATGCACGCCACGCACACCATCGGCAGGGTGGACGTGGCCGGCGTGGACGAGGACGACTTCAGGTGCTACCCGCTGCGCGGCGACTCGCTGTCCTTCTACAGCCAGCTCTACGCCCGCAGGCTGCGGATGAAGTGGCTCTACCTCACGCCCTCCGAGGCGCTGTGCGTCATGTCGGAGCACATCAAGAACGAGCCGGTCAGGACCCCGGCCGGGCCGGTGCGGATCACCCGCAGGATGCGGTGGGCGGCGCGGCTGCTCGGGGCCTGGCCGTGGCCGTTCAGGCTGCCGGTGGACAGGGTGTTCCACCGCTTCCTGTCCGAGATGTCCGACTGGGACACCCCGCCGTTCTTCAAGCAGGTGCTGCACGTCTCCGTCACGCCCGAGGAGCTGACGCTGCGCTGCTTCGCCGCCACCGGCTGCCTGGCCCAGGAGCTGGAGCCGCCGCTGGAGGACGAGGTGCGCATCAGTTTGTCGTAGCGGTTTGGCACCCTTGACCACGTGTACGTGGTAGTCGCGGGTGAGACGGTGCTCCCGGCCGGGGGTTCCGCCCGGCGTCCCCCCGACCTGGTCAGGGCGGTGCGGGAGCTGGAGGCGGAGCGGCCGCGGTGGGTGTGGGCCGACACCCGGGAGGTCTATCCCGGCCTGCTGCGCGCCGGCGTCCGCGTCTCGCGCTGCCACGACATCGCGCTCACCGAGGGGCTGCTGCTGGCCCACGAGGGCCGCTTCGGCGAGGCGCGCTCGGCCAGGGCCGCCCACGCCAGGCTGCGCGGGCTGCCGGTGCCCGAGGAGCAGCCGAGCGCGCAGGACACGCTGTTCGCGCCCGAGCCGCTGGGCGCCGAGGCGGTGGCCGAGGTGCTGGCCGACCAGCTCCGGCGGATCGAGGCGCTGCCGGCGCCCGGGCGGTTCCGGCTGCTGGTGGCGGCCGAGTCGGCCGGGGCGCTCGTCGCCGCCGAGATGTCGCACGACGGCATGCCCTGGCGCAGAGACGTGCACGACGAGTTGCTGACCGAGCTGCTCGGGCCGCGGCCGGTGCACGGCATGCGCCCGGCCCGGCTGCAGGCGCTGGCCGACGAGGTGACGGCGGCGTTGGGGCACCCGGTCAACCCCGACTCGGTGCAGCAGCTCGTCAAGGCGTTCAGGGGCGCGGGAGTGGGGCTCAAGACGACCAGGTCGGAGGAGCTCAAGCAGATCGACCATCCGGCCGTGGCGCCGCTGCTGGCCTACAAGGAGCTGGCCCGGCTGTTCAGCTTCCACGGGTGGACGTGGGCCGACCAGTGGGTGCGCGACGGGCGCTTCCGGCCGGAATACGTGGTGGGCGGCGTCGTGTCCGGCCGCTGGGCCACCAGCGGGGGCGGGGCGCTGCAGATCCCCAAGGCGATGCGGCGGGTGGTGGTCGCCGACGACGGGTGGACGTTGGTCGTCGCCGACGCCGCGCAGCTGGAGCCGCGGGTGCTGGCCGCGATGGCCGGGGATGTGGGGCTGGCCAGGGCGGCCGGGCAGATCGACCTCTACTCGGCGCTGGCGCAGTCGTTCGGCGGCGAGCGCGGCAACGCCAAGATCGCGATGCTCTCCGCCATGTACGGCGGCACCAGCGGCGACGCCCCCAAGCTGCTGGCGGTGATGCGGCAGCGTTTCCCCAAGGCCTACCAGTTCGTCGAGGACGCGGCCAAGGCCGGTGAGGAGGGCCGGCTGGTGCGGTCCTGGCTGGGGCGCACCAGCCCGCCGCCGTCGGCCCGGTGGAAGGAGCTGGTGTCGGGGCCTGAGGGCAACCGGGCGGCCCGCGACCGGGGCCGCTTCACCCGGAACTTCGTGGTGCAGGGCACGGCCGCGGAGTGGGCGCTGGCGTTGCTGGCGGTGCTGCGCGGGCTGCTGCCCGAGCCGGCCCGGCTGGTGTTCTTCCAGCATGACGAGGTGATGGTGCACTGCCCGCTGGAGCAGGCGGAGGAGGTGATCGCGGCCGTGTCCGCGGCGGCGGCCGAGGCGAGCAGGCTGCTGTTCGGCCAGACGCCGGTGCGCTTCCCGATGGAGACCGTGGCCGTCACGTCCTACGCCGACGCCAAGTGAGCAACCCGCGAGTGAAGCGGCGCGGTCAGGGGGTGGCGGGGCGGCGGGGCACGACGAGCCAGAGCGTCGCCACAGTCACCATGACGCCCACGCCCAGGCCGAGCGCGCCGTAGGAGAGCACGCCCACGATGGCGCCGGCCACGATCGTGCCGGTGGCCCCGCAGACGTTCATGAGCAGGTCGGACAGTCCCTGGACGGCCGGGCGGCGGTCGATCGGGACCGACTCCGTGACCAGCGCGGAGCCCGCCACCAGGCCGCACGACCAGCCCAGCCCGAGCAGCACCAGCGCCACCGTCACCTGCCAGACCCGGTGGCCCGCCGTGCCCGACGACGCGGCGGCGCCCAGCAGCAGCGCCATCCCGAGGACCAGCACCGGCACCTTGCCCACCCGGTCGGCCAGCCAGCCCACGACCGGCGACAGCATGTACATGCCCGCGATGTGCAGGCTGATCACCAGGCCGATGACCTCCAGGTTCGAGCCGTCGTGGTGCAGCTTGACCGGGGTCATGGACATGATCGACACCATCGCCGTGTGGCTGACCGCGATCATGACCAGCGCCCTGAGAGCCATCGGCGTCGTCCGCAGGGTCTCCCACGCCGCCCGGATCGTCCGGGTACGCGCCCCGCCCGCGTCCCGCGTGCCGTCGAGCTCGCGGGCCAGCTTGAGCGGGTCGGGCCGGAGGAGGCCGAAGATGATCACCAGCGCCAGCGTGAACGCCAGCGCCGAGAACAGGAACGGCCCCGCCTTCGCCGCCAGCCCCAGCCGCATGCCGATCCGGTCGGCGGGCTCGGCCAGGTTCGGACCGGCCACGGAGCCGACCGTCGCGGCCCAGACGACCAGCGACAGGTGCCTGGCCGAGCGGCCCCGCGGTGACAGGTCGGTCGCCGAGTAGCGCGCCGCCAGGTTGCCCGCGCTGCCGCCGCCCACCAGCACCAGCCCCACCAGGAGCAGCGGCCACGAGCGCAGGCCGATCGCGGTCGCCGAGATCACGCAGCCCGCCAGCGCCGCCGCGTACGCCAGGGTCAGGCCCGCGCGCCGCCCGCCTCGGCCCGCGGCCCTGGCCGTGGGCAGGGCCAGCAGCGCCGCCCCGAGCGTGGTGGCCGTGCCCGCGAAGCCACTGATCACCGTGGAGCCCGACAGCTCGTCCACGACCACCGAGCTGAGGGCGATCCCGACGGCCATTCCCACGCCGCCCACGATCTGCGCCGCGGACAGGACGCTCAGGGTACGGCGTTGAACGCTGATTCGGTCATAGGCAGGGACAGCGGGCTTTGTGGGGGCACTGGTCACGCGTGAAGTCTCGCATAGCCCACAAGAGCCGCCCACAAAGTGATATTTCAGAGAATGGTGACAGAATCCCCCTGGGCGATGCGGCCCGGTCCGTCCGGAATCAGATTGACCCCGAACCAGACCTTGCCCTCCCACCTGCGGTACTTGGACAACGTCCTGATGGGCTCCTTGCCCTTGGTGTGGGTGTCGGGGTCGACCGTGGTCAGCACGCAGCGGTCACAGCCCTTGGTCACCCGGAACTCCACCGAGCCGATGCGTACCCGCCGCCAGGCGTCCTCGGCGAACGGCGTGCCGACCCCGTCGATCACCACGTTCGGCCGGAACCTGCGCATGGACAGCGGCGCCGGCACCTCCTCGCCGCGCTCCACCGCGCCCTCGGCGATCCAGTCGTTGAGCCGGGCGAGCGAGGCGCTGGAGGTGAGCAGCAGCGGATAGCCGTCGGCCAGGCTGACGCGGTCGTCCGGCCTGGCGTACTCCGGGTTGACCGGGCGGCGGGTCGGGTCGTCCAGCCACATGAGCCTGACCTGGCGCCCCAGCAGCGCGGACAGCCACCGGGCGGCGTCGTCCCCGCAGTCGGTGAGCTCCACGGGGGTCCGCCCGACCTTGATCAGGGAGCGCTCGGTGGTGGGGACGACCCGCAGGGGAGCGGCGTGCGGGCCGGTCAGCGTGAGCGTCCCCGCGTCGTCGAGCCGGGCGACGCAGGCCAGGAGCCGGGGCTCCTCGCGGGCGGTGACGAGTTCGCCCTGCTCGCCGGTGACCAGGTAGCGCCGGTCGCCGGCCAGCCCCCACGGCTGCACCTCGATCTCCGGCACATCGTGTCCCGTCGTGGATTTGATGGGATAGAAGTGGATGCTCGCCAGGTTCATACGGGTGACCGTACCGGCTCGCTGAGCGCGGAGCCCCTGCGGTGCAGGGTCGCGGCCAGGGCCACGCTGCCGAGGGCGGCCAGGCCGATCGCGGCGCCGGTCCACGCCACCGACGGGTAGCCGAGGCCCGCGCTGATGAACAGCCCGCTCAGCCACGGGCCGACGGTGATGCCGAGGTTGAACGAGGAGACGCTCAGCGCCGCGGCCAGCGTGGGGGCGCCCTGGGCCAGCGCGAAGACCCGGGTGGTGAGCGCGGGGTTGGTGGCGAAGCCGAACGCGCCGAGCAGGAAGACCAGCGGGATGACCAGGGGCGGCACGGACGCGGTCAGGGCCAGTGCCACGGAGGTGAGGACGAGGCCGGCGACCCCGGCGTACAGGAGGGGGAACGGCCGGGCGTCGGCGTTCCGGCCGCCGATGGTGATCCCGAGCAGCGAGCCCGCCCCGTACAGGGCCAGCACGGCGGGCACCCAGGCGGGCTCCAGGCCCGTCGTGTCGACCAGCATCGCGCTCAGATAGCTGAAGGAGGCCAGCAGGGCTCCCGTGGTCAGAGCGGTCGTGCCGTAGGCGAGCCAGAGCCTGGGGTTGATCATGGCGCGCAGTTCGGCGGCCACGCGGGCGGTCCCTGCGGCCGGCCTGCCGCCGGGGACGGTGGTGAGCACGCCGATCCCGGCGAGCGCCGACATCGCGGCCACCGTCCAGAACGTCGCCCGCCAGCCGAGCTGCTGCCCGATGACGGTGCCCAGGGACAGCCCGAGCACGGTGGCGACCGTCAGGCCGCCCGCCAGCACGCTCATGGCCCTGCCGCGGACGTTCTCCGGCACCAGGCCGACCACGGTGCTGCCGGCCACGGCCCAGAACCCGGCGTACACGAAGGCGGCCACCACGCGGCCGGCGAGCAGCATGCCGTAGTTCGACGTCAGCGCACTGGCGGCGTGGGCCAGGACGAAGACCGCGAGGAACGTCAGCAGCGCCGTACGGCGGGGCCAGCGCAGCGTGACGACGGCCAGCACCGGGGCGCCCACCAGCATGCCCACGGCGAACGCCGAGATCAGCAGGCCCGCGTCCGGCACGGACACCCCGAGGTCGGCGGCCAGCTCGGGGAGCAGCCCGGCGAGCACCAGCTCCGAGGTGCCCTGGGCGAAGATGGCCAGGCCCAGGATGTAGACCGCAAGCGGCATGGGGAACTCCTTCACAGTTTTAGATTGATCAGTTCAAAACGAAGGCATGGAAAAGAGGGAAGGAGGGGTCAGAAGGCGCTCAGCGCGGTGTTCGCCACCGCCTCCAGCGTGGCCCGGCCGGCCCCGCCGCGGGCGGCCACCCGCAGCCCGCCGACCGTGGTGGCGACGAAGTGGGCCAGTGCCGACGGGTCCTTGTCCGGGGCGAGCTCGCCCCGGGCGCGGCCGAGCTCGAACGCGCCGCGCATGATCTCCACCCGCCGCTCGGTGTCGCGCCGGAGCAGCTCGGCGATCTCCGGGTCCCGCGGGGCCAGCTCGACCAGCGAGTTGATCACCAGGCAGCCGGCCGGGTCGTCCGGATCGGGGTCGACCGCCCACCACAGGACCGTGCGCACCTTCTCCTTGACCGGCAGGTCGCCGTCCATCAGGTCGGCGAGCGCGGTGTTGCGCTCGTCCGTGTAGCGCCGCAGCGCCCTCTCGAACAGGTCGTGCTTGCTCGCGAAGGTGTTGTAGACGCTGCTGCGCCCCAGCCCGGTGGCCGCGCACAGGTCCTCGGTCGAGGTGGCCTCGTAGCCCGTCCGCCAGAACGCGCGCATGGCCGCCTCGACCGCCCGTTCCTCCTCGAACTTCCTCGGTCGTGCCATGCCGGGAACGCTAGCACGTTTTGGAACGGTCAGTTCAATTCAGGTGGTGGGCCCGAACGTGTCCAGGAACACCTTGCGCGTCTCCGCCTGCTCGTCCCACTTGAGGTCGGGCAGGTCGAAGGTGATCGTGAACGCGGTGATGTCGTCGAGCGTCACGTAGCGGGTCAGCCGGTGCATGGGGACGCCGGCGCTGGTGGTGTAGGTGTACTCCCAGTCGGCGGCCTG
This sequence comes from Nonomuraea jiangxiensis, assembly GCF_900099965.1. GTDB lineage: Bacteria > Actinomycetota > Actinomycetes > Streptosporangiales > Streptosporangiaceae > Nonomuraea > Nonomuraea jiangxiensis. Next base: position 256,982 of record NZ_FNDJ01000002.1, read on the forward strand.
CCAGCCGCGATATTTCAGGCCCTGGAGCTGCACCTGGATGTAGGCCTCCACGCCGCCCTCGGCCTCGCGCCGGCCCAGCTCGGACAGGCCGCCGTCGGTCTGCGGCGTGACCCGTTCCACCACGATCCGCAGGCCGGAGTCCTTCGGCCCGCTGAACGTGGCCACGTCCTCCGCCGTCGTCACCGTCCAGTCCTCGGGCACGGCGGCGGTGAACCCGGGCGGGGAGTGCTCCTTGTAGCCCTCCGGCGCGGTCGAGGGCGCGCCGGGCTCGCCCGTGGCGCTCTCCGAGGCGGCGCTGACCGTGCCCGGGGACACCGGGGCCGGCGATCCGCCGGTCATGATGATCATCACGGCGCCCACGACGACGGCCACCGCCACGAGCGCGCCGATGATCGTGAGCGGCGTCGGCCGCCCGTCGCGCATCCAGGGGCCGCCGTCCTCCTCGTCCGGCCTGCGCCTGCTCTTGCCGGTACGCGGCGTGGAGCTCGGCAACGTGGCCAGCCGGCTGCGGCCGATGTCGTGCGACAGGTCCCGCGACTGCTCGCGCAGGTCGTCGGCCGAGGCCAGCGGCCACGGGGTGGGGCCGGTGGAGGAGGTGCGGCTGTCGGTGGTCAGCGGCAGGATCGGCTGCGGGCGCGGGCCCGAGCCCTCCAGGTCCTCGTCGGGCTCGAACCGCTGCGGGCGCCCCGGGTGGCCGAACGGCTGCCCCGCGTCCGGGGCCCCGAACGGCTGCCGGCCCGCCTCCGGTTGCTGCGGCCCTGACGTGCTGCCGAAGGCGTCGTAACCGCCCGCCGGGTGGAGCTGATCGGTCCGGTGGTTGCCGGACGGGCTCGTCAGGCCGTCATAGGGCATCGAATAGCCGCCGGACGGGCTGTTGATCGGGTCGTACGGCACCCGTACCGGACCCGAGGGGGTCTCCACGATGCGCGAGGGCATCGGCCCCGACGGCGACTCCAGCGGCGGCAGGAGCCCGGCCGGGGTCGGGTTCGCCGGGCTGGGCAGCGTCTCGGCAGGGCGCGGCCGGGTGGAGCCGTGCGCGCGCAGCACCGTCTCCAGCATCTCGATGACCTGGCTCGACGTCAGCCGCTCCGCCGGGTTCTTGCGCAGCAGGCCCTCGATCGCCGGCAGCAGCGAGCCGGCCCGCTGCGGCCTGATCGGGTCCTGGGTGACCACCGAGCCGAGCACCGCGACCGGGTCCGGCCCCTCGTAGGGCGGCCGCCCCTCGACCGCCGCGTACAGCGTCGCCCCGAACGACCACAGGTCGGCCGCCTGCGTGATCGGCTGCCCGGACAGGCGCTCCGGCGGTATGTACGCGGGCGACCCCATGAGCAGCCCGGTCTGCGTGATGTTCACGTCACCCTCGATGGCCGCGATGCCGAAGTCGGTCAGCACCACCCGGTCCGAGGTCAGCAGCACGTTGCCCGGCTTGATGTCGCGGTGCAGGATCCCGGCGGCGTGCGCGTGCCTGAGCGCGTCGAGCACCCGGATGCCGATCTCGGCCGCCTGGATCACCGGCAGCGGCCCGCTCTGGCGTACGGCCTGCTCCAGGGACCACGCCCGGACTAACTCCATCACGATCCAGGGGCGGCCGTCCTCCTCCACCACGTCGTGCACGGTCACGATGCCGGGGTGCTGGAGCCGCGCGGCCGAGCGCGCCTCGCGCAGCATGCGCCGGTGCGCCACCTGCTTGCCGGCGTGGTCCAGCCCGTAGGGCAGGATCAGCTCCTTGACCGCCACGTCCCGGTCGAGCAGCACGTCATGGGCATGCCACACCATGCCCATGCCGCCCCTGCCGACCGGGGACATGAGGCGATAGCGCCGGCCGATCAGGCGGCCCTCGCCCTGCGAGGCGCCCCCCTCCGCGCCGGGCCCGCTGAGCAAGCGGTCGGCTGCCATGTTTCCGCCCCCATCTCGCCTCATCCGTCACGTGCGTCGCGCGCTACTTGCAGATTATGAGGTTCGACACGATATCGGTGAGAAATCCGTAATGGAAGGCGAGGTCCCCCTACTGCGGGCTTGACGTGCGCGGACCCTGATCATCAAATGGATCACTTATCTCGTCCGCCAGGGCCAGCAATGCGGCCGTGAACGCCTCGACTGGGGGTTTGACCAGTCCTGCACCGACTTGTCCGGTGCCTGCGACGCGGCCCGCGATGCCGGTGTTGACCACGGGCAGCAGGCCGGTCCTGGCCACCAGCGTGACGTCGATGCCGACCGGCGTGCCCCGGAAACCGAGGCCGGGGATCTGGTAGGCGGGGTGCTCGGCGAGCGTGATCTCGTACATGGAGCGGGTGGCCCTGACGGCGTCGGCCACCTCGCCGCCGACGAACCGCACGATGGCCGGGGCCGCCGCCATCGCGAAGCCGCCCAGGCCCGAGGTCTCGGTGATCGTGGAGTCGCCGATGTCCGGGTTGGCGTCCCCGGGGCCGTACGCGCCGAGGTAGAGGCCATCGGGCACGCCGGCGGGCCCGGTGAACCAGCGCCCGCCCAGGCCCGACACCTGCACGCCGAAGTCGGTGCCGTTCCTGGCCATGGCCACGACCAGGGACGAGCCGGGGATGTCCCGGGCCGCGTCGGTGCTGACCTTGGCCGCGGCCATGGCGGCGTTCAGGAAGAAGTGGTCGTTGCCGTTGACGAAGCGCAGCACCTGCGCGGCCGTGTCCGGGGCGGCCTCCACCACGGCCGGGGCCAGCTCGCGCAGCAGCAGGGAGGTGGCGGCGCGGTTGCGGTTGTGCAGCTCGTCGCCCATCTGCAGGGCCTGGGCCATCAGCGAGCGCAGGTCGATCGGCCCGGTGCGCTCCAGCGTGGCCGCCAGGGCCGGGCCGAGCACCTCGTCCATCCAGCGCAGGCGCTCCAGCACCTCGGGGCCGTACGCGCCGTATCGGAGGACCTTGCCCAGGCCCTCGTTGAGCGAGCAGTAGGCGGTGCCGCCGTGCTCGTCGTCGCGTACCTCGAACAGCCACATCGACGGGCTGACCACTCCGGCCATCGGGCCGACGGCCCCGTGCTCGTGGCACGGGCGCAACGCCACCGCGCCGGCCGCGAGCGCGCGCTCGGCGGCGCGCTCGTCGCGCGCCCGGCCCTCCAGCAGCATCGCGCCGATCAGCGCGCCGCGCATCGGGCCCGAGGCGCGCTCCCACTCGATGGGCGGGCCCGCGTGCAGGAACGTGTCCTCGTCGAGCACTTCCGAGGCCCGCCGCACCCGGACGAGCTGCGGACGCGCGGAGGTCAGCCGGCGCACGGCCAGTTCGTTGGCGGCCTGCCTGCGCGGGTCGGCCAGCACCGTGACCAGCGCCCGCGCGGTGCCGGGCAGCGGTGGCCGCCAGGACACCGGGACCGTCGGCACGGCCTGCGCCCTGAGCGACTCGTCGAGCAGGCCCGCGCCGACCGTGACGACGCGGGGCGGGGCGGAGAGCAGGGTCACAGCAGACTCCTGGCGTGCCGGGCGGCCTGGGCGTTGGAGGTGAACACCGCCGCGCCCGCCTCCCGGAAGGCGGCGGCCTGGCGGTGCAGGTCCTGCGGGTCGCCCTCGGTGCCGATGAGGGCGACCACGACCGTGGCGGGGGTGCGGGCGACGGCGTGCGCGAGCGAGGCGGCGGGGTCGGGATCGGCGCCGTGGCCCAGGACGACGTCCATGAGCACCACCTCCGTGTCACCGGCGCGGGAGAGCGCCTCCACGCGCAGCGTCGGGTCGATCATCGGGTGCGCGCGTCCCCTGGTGTAGACGTCGTCCCCGAAGTCGACGAAGTCTCCCTGCCCGGCGACCAGGGCGGCCTCGGTGCCGAGTGTCCCGCCGGAGTAGAGGCCCTTGATCGCCTTGTGCCGGGCCGTACGCCCCGACCAGGCGGGCCACGCCGGCCACTCGGGGACGGGCCGCTTGAGCGCGCGCAGCGCCTGCTCCGTCGCCTCCGTCAGGTCGGGCCCGCCCTCGCGCAGCAGCGCCCGCACCACCGGCGTGCGCAGCGGCGCCTCCTGTACGGCCCGCGCCACCTCGGGCGCGGCCGGCTTGGAGATGAGCACGATCAGCTCGGTGGCCGGGTCGTCGTCGAGCATGCGCAGGGCCCGCAGCGTGGACAGGCCGCCCACCTCGGCCGACAGGTCCCGGCCGCCCACGCCGAGCACGTGGCTGACGCCGGTGCCGGCCCAGTCGAGCAGGCACGTCACCTGCTGCGCGCCGGTGCCGGAGGCCGCGACGACGCCGACGGGGCCGGGAGTGAGGACGTTCGCGAAGCCCAGGCCCACGCCGGCGATCGCGGCGGTGCCGCAGTCCGGGCCCATGACCAGCACGTCCTTGGTCTCGGCCAGCTCCTTCAGCCACCTCTCCTGCCCGACCGTGACGCCGTCGCTGAAGATCATGACCGGCAGGCCGGCCTGGACGGCGTCGTGCGCCTCGGCGAAGGCGTACTCGCCCGGCACCGAGACCAGCACCAGGTCGGCGCTCGTGCGGAGGGCCGAGCGCGTGGTCAGCGGGGGCTGCTCGGCCGGCGTTTGCGGCTGCTGGAACGTGCTCAGCAGCCGGTCGGCCTCCGCGACGGCGGCCTCTGGGGCCTCGGCCCGCAGGGCGATGAGCAGGTCGCCGGGGCCGGCCTCGGGAGCGGGGAAGCCCAGGTCCCTGATGACGGAGAGGTTCAGGTCGGTGGCCATGGCGACCATCGCGGCCGACACTCCCGGCATTTCGGTTAGCGCACGACTTATCCGCATCAGGGTGACTGAGTCGTGGTACGCCCCGCGCCGTACCAGCACCAGCTCCCGGGTCACCGCGACCCACCCAGCGAGAGCACGGCGCTCACCCCGATGGCGATGCCCTGGGCCAGGTCGGCGCCCGAGGTGTGGCCGAGGCGGTGCAGCCGGCGCAGCGCCGGTTCGAGGCCCTGCCCGGCGGCGACGGCGCGCAACACCGCGCTCACCTCGGGGCTGGCCTCGCCCCTGGCCGCGCAGTGCAGCAACGTCGCCGAGATGGGCGTGGTCCGCGTGCCCGCGTCGAACGTCACGGCCGCCGCCAGCCAGCCGGCCAGCCACACCGCCCGCTCCACGCCCGCCGCCGCGCCCAGTTGCCGCAGCGTCACGAGCAGCCCCGCCAGCACGTCGTCGCCGCTCGGCGTGAGCCCGGGCCCGAGGCCCACGAGCTGCTCGGCCGCCGTCACCGCCCCCAGCAGCCAGCCCTTCGCGCAACTGCTCGCCAGCAGGTCCACGGCGTCGTTGCCGGCCAGCCCGGCACCCGGCGGATCGCCCAGGACGGTGGCGGCCCGCGCCAGGCGGGCGAGGTCCGTCCGGCCCGGCGGCGGCGCGGGATCCCACCAGCGGCGCACGCTCAGAGTCAGCCGCCCCAGCTCGACCGACCGGTCGCCCACCGTGGCCTCGTCACCGACCGTGACGTGCGGCAGCCGGGTGGCCAGCAGTACGGAGTTCGGCAGCCGGGTGGCCTCGCCCGTGATGACGGCGATCACCGAAGGCTCCAGATCCGTCCTGACCTCCAGATAAACCCCCGTCGGGAACGCGGCCAGCACGCGTGCCGGGCGGCGGGACGACTCCAGGACAGGGCGCACCGCGGCGCTGGCCGCGCCCGTGACGTGGACGCGGGAGCGCCTCACCTGAGTACTGACGGTCACCGGACCTCCCAACCGAGCTTGGACCTGACCGTAGAACGGGCCGGGAACCCCTCCGTACGGGTAAATTTGCCAACAGTCAGCGGGATGGTTGGCTCTTCCTGACAGACGGCTTCCGGGGTCACAATTTGCTCATGGAGCCCCCTGTCCGTCTCGCCAGCACCGGAACGATCATTCACGGTGTCTCCGTGGGAGAGGTGCTCGGCGTCTCGACGCTCGCCGAGGCCAGGCTGATCGCGGGGGAGAGCGGCCTCGGCCGGATCGTGCAGCGGCTCAACGTCATGGAAGTGCCCGACATCCTGGCCTGGGTCAAGCCGCACGAGCTGCTGCTCACCACCGGCTACCCGCTGCGCAACACCCCGCAGTCGCTCGGCCGGCTGGTGGCGGACCTGGACGAGCGCGGGCTGGCCGCGCTGGCGATCAAACTCGGGCGCTACGTGGACGAGCTGCCCGAGGAGATGGTCGAGCAGGCCGACCGGCTCGGCTTCCCCCTCATCCTGCTGCCGAACGACGTCGGCTTCGACGACATCCTCAACCAGGTGCTGACCGACATCCTCAACCGCCAGGCCGCCGTGCTCGCCCGCGCCGAGGAGGCGCACCGGGCGCTGGTCCAGGTGGTGCTGGCGGGCGGCGGGCTCCGCGAGGTCACCGCCGAGGTGGCGCAGCTGCTCGACGTGTCGGTGGCGGCCGTGGACGGCAGCGGCCGCGTGCTCGCCTCGGCCGGTCCCCCCGACCACGTCGCCGCCCTGCGCGCGTCGATCTCCAGTGAGGGGTCCCTGCCCGGCGTCGGGCGGTCGCGGGCGTTCGCCTCGGTGCCGGTCCTGGCCGGCGGGCACCACCACGGCCGGATCGTCGCCCACAGCCCGACCGGGGAGATCAGGGACAGCGACGTCGGCATCCTCGAACGCGCCGCCACCGTCGCCGCGCTCGTCGTCACCCGGCAGGAGGCGGTCAACGCCGTCGAGAGCAAATACCGGGCCGACTTCCTGCGCGACGTGCTCACCGGCCGGGCCGGCGCGACGGAGCGGGTCACGGCGCGGGCCAGGGCGTTCGGATGGGACCTGGCGCGGCCCGTGACGGTGCTGGTGGCCGAACTGGACCCGGAGGGCGACGAGCGCAGCGCGCAGGACCGGCTGGTGGCGTGCTGGACGGCGGCGATGCGGCGGCACGACCCGCGCGGGGCCGTGGCCGGGTTCTCGCACGAGGTGGTGGCCGTGGTGGACGCCTCCCTCGACGCCGCCCGGGTGGCCAAGGACGCCGCCTCGGCCTTCGCCGAGGTGCCGCCCGCCACCTTCTCCACCGGCACGTCGCGTCCCAGCCCGGGGGCGGAGACGCTGCCGGAGGCCTACTCGCAGGCGCTGAAGGCCGCCCGGGTGGGCCGCCAGCTGCACGGGCCCGGCGCGGTGGCCCACTTCGACCAGCTGGGGGTCTACCGGTTGCTGTCCCTGGTGAACGACACGGAGGAGCTGCACGCGTTCGTCAGGGAGACGCTCGGGCCGCTGGCCTCCGACGACGACGCCGAGAACGCCGACCTCCGGCGCACGCTCCAGGTCCTGCTGGAGACCAACCTGAACGTGGCGGAGACGGCCAGGCGGCTGCACTTCCACTACAACACGCTGCGCTACCGGATCGGGAAGCTGGAGCGCCTGCTGGGCAACTTCACCGACGACCCGCACCTGCGGCTCAACCTGACCCTGGCCCTGCACGTGTTACGGATGCGGGGGATCTAGGCTGGGGCCTCGTGGACTTCGAACTGCGCTCCGAATACATCCCGCTGTGTGACCTGCTGAAATACTGCGGGATCACGGAGACGGGCGGGATGGCCAAGCAACTCGTCGCCGAGGGCATGGTGCTGGTGGACGGCGAGGTCGAGCTGCGCAAGCGGGCCAAGATCCGGTCGGGGCAGGTGGTCAGCGGGGACGGGTTCTCGATCCGGGTGGAGTGACGAGGGCCTTTCACGGGAAGTCACCACGACATTACGCACTGTTTACTAACATCGGGCGCACTGACAAAAAGAAACGGCCCCCTGCCGGGGGCCGTAGTACCCGGGAACGTAGCCCCGAGCGGGTGACTTCATGTTAGGGCGTGGTGGCGGTGCGCGACAAGTCGAATGGTGAGGTTGAGCGAGTGGGCGTCTACGTCGACGGCTTCAACCTCTACTACGGCCTGCGGGAGCTCGGCAGGCGCCGGCTGTTGTGGCTCGACCTTCGGTCCATGGTCCTGCGCATCCTGCGGTCTCATCAGCGCCTCGTGGCCCTTCGCTACTTCACCGCCGCCATTCGCAACGATCCCCCGGCCATCGCGCGGCAGGAGGTGTATCTGGCGGCGGTGCAGAGCATCGGGGTGGAGGTCGTCCTGGGCAGATACCAGGAACAACTGGTGCGATGTCGGGCATGCGGCCAGACGCGGCGGACCTACGCGGAGAAGCAGTCCGACGTGGCGCTCGGCACCGCGATGGTGTCCGACGCGGCAACCGGCAAGGTCGACGTCGTCATGCTGGTGTCGGCCGACTCCGACATGTGCGCTGCCATCCACGCCATCAGACGGCTGGATCTGGAGCGTGGCACGAAGACGCGCGTGGTCACCGTGTTCCCGCCGCGAAGGCGCTCCGAAAGCCTGCGGCAGGTCAGCGATGCCTGGTTCCCGCTGGGCGACGCCGTGATCCGACAGTCCCAATTGCCCGACATTCTGCACGCGCCGGACGGGACCGTTTATCACCGGCCGCCGTACTGGAACTGACGGGGGCGGGTAGTGGTGCGCGGGTGGGCGTGGCTTTAACTGGTCATGAGGTCAGATTTGGCAGATCATGCCCGTGTGGGCGCGTGCCACCGGGCCTAATGTGCCCGCAACGGAACGTGTCGCCGGCCGATTATGGCCCAGTACAAGAGGGGCTCTCATGGCTTGGGGATGGACCAGACACGGTGACGGGAAGCACCTGGCCCCCGGTGAGGTGGTCAGGCCCGACGAGCGGCTGAGCTGGCCCCGGATGGTGGGGTTCGGAGCGCAGCACGTGATCGCGATGTTCGGCGCGACCTTCGTCTTCCCGCTCGTCATGGGGCTCGATCCGAACGTCGCCGTGATGATGTCCGGCGTCGCGACCATCCTGTTCCTGCTGATCGTCAAGGGGAAGGTGCCGAGCTACCTGGGGACCAGCGCGTCCTTCGTGGGCGGGGTGCTGGCCATCAGGGCCGTGATGGGGGGCGACACGGCGGGGACCGACGCCATCGTCACCGGGGCCATCCTCGTCGCGGGGTTCGTGCTCGCGCTGTCCGGCGTGGCCATTCACGTTCTCGGGGTGCAGATCATCCACCGGATCTTCCCGCCCGTGGTCACCGGGGCCGTGGTGATGCTGATCGGGTTCGGGCTGGCCTACGTGGTGGCGGACGTCTACTGGCCGCAGGACCACTGGGTCGCGCTGCTCACCATGGTCATCACGTTCCTGGTGATCGTGCTGTTCAAGGGGTTCGTCGGGCGGATCGGCGTGCTGGTCGGGCTGGTCGCCGGGTTCGTGCTGTCGTGGGTGCTGGACAGGATGGTCGGGCCGGTCACCTCCGTGCTGCCCGGGGCGAACCTGCGGGACGCCGCGGGGGCGGCCTGCCCGGCCGAGGGGACCTACTGCGTGGCCACCGCGTTCCCGCACGACCGGGTGAACCTCGGGTCCGTGGCCGACGCCGCGTGGGTCGGGCTGCCGAACTTCCACGTCCCGGACTTCCGGATGTCGGCCGTGCTGCTGGTGCTGCCCGCCGTCATCGCGCTCATCGCGGAGAACATCGGGCACGTCAAGGCCGTGGGGGAGATGACGCGGACCGACGTGGACCCGTACGTGGGACGGGCGGTGCTGGCCGACGGGGTGGGCACCATGGTCACCAGCGCCGTGGGCGGCTCGCCCACCACGACCTACGCCGAGAACATCGGGGTCATGGCCGCCACCAAGGTCTACTCCACGGCCGCCTACTACATCGCCGGGGTCATCGCCATCCTGTTCGGGCTCATCCCGAAGTTCGGGGCGCTGGTCGCGGCCACGCCGGGCGGGGTGCTGGGCGGCGTCACCGTCATCCTCTACGGCATGATCGGGTTGCTGGGCGCCAAGATCTGGATCGAGAACAGGGTGAACCTCGCCGATCCGGTGAACATGGTCCCGGTCGGCGCGGGCATCATTCTGGCCATCGGACCCGTGCAGCACCACATCGCCGGCGAGTTCACGCTGGAGGGCATCGCGCTCGGCACCATCGTCGTGCTGGGCGGCTATCACCTGCTGCGTGCCATCGCCCGGCAGAGCACCGAGCCGGTAAGGAGCGACGAACCGGTCAGGAGCGACAACGGGTGAAGCCACCTCCATTCGAATACCACGCCCCCCGCGACCTCGATGACGCGCTGCGCACTCTCGCGCGGGTGGGGACGGACGGGAAGGTGCTGGCAGGCGGGCAGAGCCTGATCCCGATGCTGAACATGCGGCTGATGGCGCCCGCGCACCTCGTCGACATCAACCGGGTCGCCTCCCTGGACGGGGTCGAGGCGGGCGCGGCGGGGGTGCGGGTGGGCGCGCTGGCCAGGCACTCGCAGGTGGAGCGGGGCCGGTCCCATCCGCTGCTCACCCGGGCGCTGCGGCTGGTCGCCCATCCGGTGATCCGCAACCGGGGCACGGTGGTGGGCAGCCTCGCCCACGCCGACCCGGCGGCCGAGCTGCCCGCGGTGCTGGCCGTCCTGGACGGTTCCGTACGGCTGGCGCGCTGGGAGTCCGGCAGGATCGCGACGCGGGAGGTGGGCGCGCGCGAGTTCCTGGTCGGGCCCATGGAGTCGGCGGTCAGGCCGGGGGAGCTGGCGGTGTCGGCGTTCTTCCCCGCCCTGGGGCCGCGGACCGGGGCCGCGTTCGAGGAGCTGGCCCGGCGGCACGGCGACTACGCGCTGGCCGGGGTCTGCGCCGTGGTCAGGCTGGACGAGGACGGCCAGGTGGCCGCCGCCAGGGTCGCCTGCACCGGGGTCGGCCCGGTGCCGGTCGTGGTCGACGTGACCGAGGCTTCGCGGGACGGCTGGGACGCGGCGGCGCGGCGCGTACAGGAGGAGATCGAGCCCGAGGACGACATCCACGCCTCGGCCGCCTACCGGCGGCACCTGGTGGGCGTGCTGGCGGGGCGGGCACTGGGCGGTGCGGCGAGGGAGGCGGCCGGTGGAGCATGAGATCACGCTCGTCGTGAACGGCACCGCCAGGCGGGTGACCGTGCCCGCGCGGCGGCTGCTGTCCGACTGCCTCCGCCACGACCTGGGGCTGACCGGCACCCACGTGGGATGCGAGCACGGCGTGTGCGGATGCTGCACGGTGCTGCTGGACGGGGAGCCGGTGCGCTCGTGCCTGACGTTCGCGGTCACCGTGGACGGGCGCGACATCACCACCGTGGAGGGGCTGGCCCCGGCGGGCGGGCTGTCGGCGGTGCAGCGCGCCTTCGCCGAGTGCCACGCGCTGCAGTGCGGGTTCTGCACGCCGGGGTTCCTGTGCACGGTCACCGCGCTGCTGCGGGACAACCCGGCGCCGACGGACGAGGAGGTGCTGGAGGGCCTGTCGGGCAACCTGTGCCGGTGCACCGGCTACCAGAACATCGCCAAGGCCGTCCACCGGGCCGCCGAGCTGCTGGCGGAGGAGTCATGACCACCAAGCTGTTCGGGGAGCCGGTACGGCGGCGGGAGGACCCACGGCTGCTCACCGGGCAGGGGCGATACCTCGACGACCTGGGGCGGGACGCTCTGGCCGCCGCGTTCGTACGTTCCCCGCACGCGCACGCCCGCATCCGCGACATCGACGTGACGCGGGCACTCGACGTGCCGGGACTCGTCGCGATCTACACCTGGGAGGACCTGCCGGAACGGGTGGCCCGCCCGCTGCCGCTGCTGATCCCGCACCCCGCGCTCACCCACGGGCGCACGGCCTACCCGCTGGCCAGGGAGATCGTCAGGCACGTGGGCGAGGCGGTGGTGATGGTCGTGGCCGCCGACCGGTACGCGGCCGAGGACGCCTGCGGGCTCATCGACGTCGACTACGAGCCGCTCAAGGCGGTCGTCGGCCTGGAGGAGGCGGTCCAGGGGGCCCAGCTCGTGCACGAGGACGTGCCGGGCAACCTGGGCACGCACTTCGTCCAGGAGGTGGCGGGCCTCGACGGGCGCGGCGCCAGGGAGGCGATCGAGGCCGCGCCGCACACGCTCGCCTTCCGGCTCGACATCGAGCGCAGCGCCAGCACCCCGCTGGAGGGGCGCGGCGTCTATGCCCGCTGGGACGGCCGGGACCTGCGCGTCTACTCCAGCACCCAGACCTCCAGCAGCGTGCGCATGGCCGTGGCCGCCGCGCTCCAACTGCCGCTGACCCAGGTCGAGGTGATCGCGCCCGACGTGGGCGGCGGGTTCGGGGTGAAGATCGTGCACCCGTGGCCGGAGGAGGTGCTGGTCCCGTGGGCGGCGATGACGCTCGGCCGCGAGGTCAAGTGGGCCGAGGACCGCAGGGAGCACTTCATCTCCTCGGCGCACGAGCGGGGACAGGTGCACTACGTACGGGTGGGGTTCGACGACGACGGGCGCGTCCTGGGGCTGGACGTGACCTTCCTGCACGACCACGGGGCCTACACGCACTACGGCATCATCGTGCCGATCATCACCTCCACGCAGCTGCTCGGGCCGTACAAGATCGGGGCCTACCGGGTCGAGTTCAGCGCCGTCTACACCAACACCGTGCAGGTCACGCCCTACCGGGGGGCCGGCAGGCCGCAGGGGGCGTTCTGCATGGAGCGGACGATGGACAAGATCGCCCGCTACCTGGGCAAGGACCGGACCGTGGTGCGCGAGGTCAACTTCATCGGGCCCGACGAGTTCCCGTACGATCAGAGGATGATCTTCCAGGACGGCCGCCCGCTCATCTACGACAGCGGGAACTATCCCGAGATGCTCCGCATGATCAAGGAGCTGATCGGCTGGGACGAGCACGTGGGGCGGCCCGGCACGGGCATCGGCATCGGCTGCTACGTCGAGGGCACCGGGGTCGGGCCCTACGAGGGCGGGCACGTGCAGATCACCTCCGACGGGCGGGTGCACGTCTCCACCGGGCTCACCTCGCAGGGGCAGGGGCACGAGACGGTCTTCGCCCAGATCGCCGCCACCGAGCTGGGCGTGCCCATCGAGCGCGTGAGCGTGGTGACCGGGGACACCCGCAGGTTCGGGTACGCGGTGGGCACGTTCGCCTCCAGGGCGGCCGTCGTCAGCGGCAGCGCCATCGCGCTGGCCTGCCGCAAAGTACGCGAGAAGGCGCTGCGCATCGCGGGCGACGCGCTGGAGGCCGACCCGGCCGACCTGGAGATCGAGGACGGGGTCGTGCGCGTGGCCGGGGCCCCGGGCGCCACCATCCCGCTGGGCACGGTGGCCGTGCTGGCCAACCCGCTGCGTTACGCCTTCGACGAGGAGGCGACCAGGGCCACCCCGTTCGCCGGCGCCGCCGACTTCGACCGGCCGCCGGTGGCCGAGGGCGACGAGCCGGGGCTGGAGGGCCGCGACTTCTACTCGCCGATCAGGTCCACGTTCGCGGCGGGCATGCACGCGGCGATCGTCGAGACCGACCCGGACACCGCCGAGATCAGGGTGGTGCGCTACGCCGTCGTGCACGACTGCGGCAAGCTGATCAACCCGATGCTCGTCGAGGGCCAGATCCACGGGGGAGTCGCCCAGGGCATCGGCGGGGCGCTGTACGAGCGCATGGTGTACGACGCGCACGGCCAGCTCGTCAACGCCTCCTTCATGGACTTCCTCATGCCGTACGCCACCGAGATCCCGCACGTCGAGACCGCCCACCTGGAGACGCCCTCGCCGCTCAACCCCCTCGGCGTCAAGGGCGCGGGCGAGGCCGGTGTGATCCCCGTGGCCGCCGTCATCGCCTCGGCCGTCGAGGACGCCGAGGGCATCGAGATCGACCGCATGCCCCTGTCCCCGTCCGAGCTCTTCGACCTGCGCACCGCCCGCGACATGAAATGATCGGTGCCGTGCGCGCGCCCGCCTCCGGTCTGGCCTCCTTCCCCGCCCTCCCCGACGACGTCCGGCTGGTCGACCTGTCCTGGAACGATCTCACCGAGGTTCCGGCCCGGGTGGCCGGGCTGGGGTCGCTGGAGGAGCTCCGGCTCGACGGCAACCGGCTGCGCTCGCTGCCCGACCTGTCGGGGTTGACCGCCCTGCGCGCGCTGCACCTCGACGGCAACGAGCTGACGGACTTCCCGCGCTGCCCGCCGGGCCTGGAGACGCTCTCCTTGTACGGCAACCGCGTCGGTTCGCTGCCCGACCGGCCGGGCCCGAGCCTGCGTCACCTGTCGGTCGGCGCCAACGGCCTGACCCACGTGCCCGGCCCATGGTGGGCGCTGACCGGCCTGGAGTCGCTCAACCTGGCCGAAAACGCGCTCACCGAGATCCCCGCGGCCGTCGGCGGGCTCACCCGGCTGCGGATGCTCGACCTGGGGCACAACCGGCTCGCCGGCGTTCCCGCCGAGCTCGGCGACCTCCACCTCACCGACTACCTCTACCTGAGCGACAACCTGCTCACCGAGGTGCCGGCGGCGCTGGGGCGGCTGGACCGGCTGACCTACCTCAATCTGACGGACAACCGGCTCACCCGGCTGCCCGACTCCCTCGGCGCCATGACCGCGCTCGTGGAGCTGCGACTCTACGGCAACCGGCTGACGGAGCTGCCCGGCACGGTGGGTGGGTTGCGGCGGTTGCGGGAGCTGCACCTGCGGGGCAACCGGCTGACCCGGTTGCCCGCGGCCATCGCCGAACTCGGCGAGCTGCGGGTGCTCGACCTGCGTGACAACCTGCTGACGGAGCTGCCCGAGACCCTGCCGCCCCGGCTCACCCAGCTCGACCTGCGCAACAACCGGCTGCGCACGCTGCCCGCGCGGCTGCCCGCCCTGGACAAGCTCGACCTGCGGTGGAACAAGCTCGACGGCGAGCCGGAGGTGCTGCAGGGGTTGCGCGAGCGCGGCTGCGTCATTTTGCGCTGAACCCGGAGGCTTGGGGCTGCGTACCCACGCACATGAGGACTTATCCACGTCTGGCCGCTGTCGCGCTGCTGGCCGGGCTGGTCGCCGCCTGTTCGTCCTGTTCGTCGTCGGCGGGCTGGAGCGACTATGCCGCAGGAGCCAAGGACAAGGAAGTCACGACGCCGCTGACCGTCGAGCAGCTCTCCGCCAAGGTCCGCTGCAAGCCGAAGATGCAGGTCGAGGGCAGTGACCTGCGTACGGGGTACTGCAAGACCTCGGACGGCGAGTTCTTCGTCAACACCTTCGCCAGCGAGGCGCTGAAGGACGCGTGGATGAACGAGGCGCCCGAGTACAACCCGCACCTGGTCGGCTTCCGCTGGACCGTCCTGGGCCCGCTCAACGTGCTCAAGGCGCTGCAGGAGCCGCTCAACGGCGACCTCCACCTCACGGATCACCGGGTCTCGGGAACCCCGACGCCGCAGGGGTGAACCCGGGCGGGCCAGTCTGCGTAACTCCGCACATGACGACATTTCCACGTCTGGCCGCTTTCGCGCTGCTGGCCGGGCTGGTCGCCGCCTGCTCCTCCGGAAGCGGGGGCGGCTACGTCGCAGCAGGCAACGGCCGGCAGAACGCCGCCCCTCTCACCGTCGAGCAACTCTCCGCCAAGGTCGGCTGCGAGCCGAAGATGCAGGTGGACGCCGCGGACATCCGTACGGGGTACTGCAAGACCCCGGACGGCGAGTTCTTCGTCAGCACCTTCACGACCCAGGCCGGCAAGGACGCCTGGATGGACGCCGCCCCCGAGTACAACCCGCACCTGGTCGGCACGCTCTGGACGGTCCTGTCCAGCAGGCAGGTGCTCGACCTGCTGAAGGAGCGGCTCGGCGGCGACCTGCACCTGACGGACCACCGGACCAAGCAGATGCGCACGGTCGACTAGCGCGCCCGTTACGCGACAGGGGCCGACTGGACCCGCTTGCGGAACACCCAGTACGTCCACCCCTGGTACACCAGGACGAACGGCAGCGTGATCAGGCCGATCCAGCTCAACACCGTCAGCGTGTACGCGCCGGAGGCGGCCTCGGCGAGCGTGAGCCCCGGCAGCGGCTGCCGCCGCAGCTCCATGAACACCGCCAGCGAGGCCAGCACGATGGCGCCCGCCGTGGCCGCGAACGCCCAGCCCTCCCTGCGCCGCCAGGTCAGCGCCGTGGCCGCGGCCAGCGCCGCCATGGAGGCCAGCGCGGGGAAGGTGCCCAGGCCGGACAGGGCGAACACCGCCACCGGGATGACCACGGCCCCGGCGGCCAGGGCCGCGCGGCGGGCGCGGCGGCGTACCGGGCCGGTGGTCCTGAGCGCCAGGAAGACGGCGCCGTGCAGCGCGCACACCGCCAGCGTGAACGCGCCGCCGAGCAACGCCGCAGGGAGGCCGTCGAAGACCAGGTCCGCGAAGATCGCGCCCCACAGGAACGCCGGCAGCGCGCTGCCCGCCACGATGCCGAGGTCGCACCAGCGCGGATCGGCGACCTTGCCGCGCCACTCCAGGCCGACGCCGCGCACGATCAACCCCACCAGGACGAGCACCACCGGCAGGTAGAACGTGCTGAACACCCCCGCGTACCAGGCCGGGAAGGCGGCGAACATGGCGCCCACCGCGGTGATCAGCCACACCTCGTTGCCGTCCCACACCGGCCCGATGGTCTCCAGGCTCTGCCGCCGCTCGGCCGGATCCCGGCTCACCAGCGGCCCCAGCATCCCGACGCCGAAGTCGAAGCCCTCCAGCACGAAGTAGCCGGTCCAGAGGAAGGCGATGATGACGAACCACAGATCGATCACGGTCGTGCCCTTCAGTACATCAGCGACGGTTCGAGCCGCTCGGGCGCGGGAGCGGGGTCCGGCTCCTCGGCGCCCTTGCGGACGTGCCTGGCCAGCAGTACGGCCTCGGCCACCGCGAGACCGCCGTACAGGAGCGTGAAGATCGTCAGCGAGGTGGCCACCTCGGCCAGGCTCACGCCGGGCGACACGCTGGAGGCCGTGAGCAGTTCGCCCGCGACCGTCCACGGCTGGCGGCCGATCTCGCTCAGCAGCCAGCCCGCGATCACCGCGACCAGGGGGAGCGGCAGCGCGAGCAGCAGCGCCCGCGACAGCGGCACCGGGAACGGCCGCCGGCGCCTGGTCAGCCAGAGCCCGAGGAGCGACAGGCCCACCGTGGCCATCCCGAACCCGATCATCACCCGGAACGACCAGAACACCACGGTCTGGTTCGGCCGGTAGTCGCCGGGACCGAACTGCTGCTCGAAGCGCTTTTGCAGGTCCTCGGTGCCCTGGACGACGGCCTTGGGGTCGTGGGTGGACAGGAAGCTGAGCACGCCGGGGATCTCGATGCCGGGGGCCACGGAGAACGGGGCGCTCGCGGTGTCGTGTTCCAGCCCCTCGGCGGCGGCCAGCTTCATGGGCTGCTGCTCGTACATCAGCCGGGCGGAGGTGTCACCGGTGCCCGCGACGACGACCCCCGCGATGGCCGTCATGACCAGTGCGGCCCGGGCGGCGCTGCGCCACATGGGCGCGCGCGTCCTGATCATCCAGTAGCCGCACACCGCCAGCACGAAGCCGCCCGCCACGATGAACGCCGCCCCGATCACGTGCGGGACCTGGGCGAGCGCCGTCGAGTTGGTGAGTACGGCCCACAGATCGGTCATCCTGGCCTTGCCGTCGACCACCTCGTAGCCGACCGGGTGCTTCATCCAGGCGTTGGCCGCGAGGATGAAGTAGGCCGACAAATTGGACCCGATGGCGGCCGCCCAGATGCACGCCAGGTGCACCCGCTTCGGCAGCCGCTCCCAGCCGAAGATCCACAGTCCCAGGAACGTGGACTCCATGAAGAAGGCCAGCAACGCCTCCATCGCCAGCGGCGCGCCGAAGACGTCGCCGACGAAGGTGGAGTATTCACTCCAGTTCATCCCGAACTGGAACTCCTGCACGATGCCGGTGACCACGCCCATGGCGAAGTTGATCAGGAACAGCTTCCCGAAGAACTTCGTGAGCTTCAGGTAGTGCTCTTTCCCCGTGCGGTGCCAGGCCGTCTGGAGGCCCGCCACGAAGATTCCCAGACCGATGGTCAGGGGCACGAACAGGAAGTGGTAGACGGTGGTGACCCCGAACTGCCACCGTGCCAGGTCCAGTGCGTCCATCTCTTCCCGTCCCACTCCTTCGAGCTTTGCTCTACACGTTGTAGTACATCTACTTGCAGTAGTACTACAAGCTGTAGAGCAATGCGCTGCGACCTTCGTCACATCCCGGTTCTGGCAGGTGTTGCCCTTATCCGGACGGGCGGGGATGCCTAGAGTGACGACCATGAAAGTGGCCGGCAGTGCCGTGATCGGCGTTCAGAGGGATCGGGTGTGGGCGGCGCTCCAGGACCCGGCGGTGCTCGTCCGCAGCATTCCGGGCTGCGAGCGGCTGGAGGAGGCGGGGCCTGACACGTACCGGATGACCGTCACCGCGGGGGTGGCGTCCGTCAAGGGCGTCTATCAGGGGGAGGTCGCGCTGGCCGACCCGCTGGCCCCGGAGAGCTTCACGCTCAAGGCACGCGGGCAGGGCGCGCCGGGGACGGTGGACGCCACCGTCCTGGTACGGCTGAGCGAGACCGACGGCGGCACCCGGGTGGACTACGACGCCGAGGCGGTGATCGGCGGGATGATCGGCGGGGTCGGGCAGCGCATGCTGGCCTCGGTGGCCAAGCGGACGGCGGCCGAGTTCTTCACCGCCGTCGAGGAATGCCTGCGGACGGCCGGCGCCGAGCAGCTCGCCATGGCCACCGCCGGCGCCGGGTATCCGGGGATGGCCATCGCCGGCGGAGACGGCGCCGGGATCGTGGAGGCGGGCCGCCGGCAGGCCGTGCCGGCGCCCGAGGGGTTCGCGGCGGGCGCGGGCGCGGTGGGCCGGGGCGCCGTCTACGAGCGTCCTCCCAGGCGGCACACCGAGGCGCGGCCGTGGGTGATGCTGGCGTCGTTCGGCATGGGAGCGGGGATCGCGCTCGCCGGGGTCGCGGTGGGCTGGCTCCTCGGGCGCGGCACCCGCCGCCCGCGCTCCTGACACCGCGCCACCCCCCGAACCGCGCCCGGGCCGTGGCACCTCGTGTGTCGCTTGTGGCGTGGGTGATGTCAAGGCGGCCTGAGCGGCGCATATCGGGTGATGGACGCGATTCTGGGAGCCGGTCGGGGCCCTCGCGGAAAAGGATCTCCCGGCGTAGCGTGGCGGTATGCGGCAGGCACACGCTGAAGACGCCCGGACCGAAGCCAGGCGAGTCGTACGCAACCTGCTCGGTGAGGAGCGGCCGACCTCCGAGGCGCTGATCGGTGGCGCGCGCCCGGTGCTCGGGGACGAGCGGACCGACCGCAGTCTCGGGCTCGCGCTGGGGGCCTCGCTCACCAGGCGGTCGGCCGAACTGGCCGCCATCGCGGCCCTGCTGGTCGGGACCCGCGAGCTCGGCGCCGAGTGGTGGACCCGTTCCAGGGGCGGCAAGTTGCCGCCGCCCGACGAGGTCCTGCGCACGGCCGTCGCCATCGAGCCGTGGACGGATCTCACGGCGCTGGAGATGCTGGCCGCCTGGGTCTCCGACGACGCCGCCGACCAGATGTGGGGACAGCCGGTCGCCCAGGTCGATCTCAACTCCTGGCAGGCCGAGGACCGGTTCGACCTGCCCGCGGGGGTGAAGCCGGGGCAGCGGCTCGTGGTGCACTTCGACGCCGGCGGTCGGCTCGACGCCGTCGTCACCCGGCGGCCCGACGAGGACCTCGGGTCCAACCTCGACTTCCACTCCTTGCGCTACTCGCGCCCCGCCGAGGCCCTGTGGAGCTGGGGGGTGGCGGCCGGGCTGGGGCCGCACCGGCTGCCAGGGGAGGACCCCGATCCCTACGCGCGGCAGGTTCCGTCCGCCGCCGGCGACGTCCTGCGGGCGTGGGCGATGCGGCACGGTGCCACGCTGGAGCAGCTCGGTGAGCGGTGGGAGACCGTGGGCGACGTCGTGGCCGCCATCGAACGGGTGGACTGGATGTGGCGGAGCGGGGAGTGGTTCGGGTGGTGGCGCGGAGCCTCCGCCCTGGTGGACGACTCCGGCTACCTCCCTGACCGGCTGGAGGAGCTCGCCGCCGGATAGCGGCGCGGGCGGGTTCGCGCCCCGGGAGCGGAATCAGGTTCGGCCGCGGGTGGTTGTGCCTGACCGTGAAGGTGGAGATTTTCTCTGATGTCGTGTGCCCCTGGTGCTATATCGGGCACGTCAGGTTCGGCCGGGCGGCCGAGCGGTTCCGGGCCAAGGGCGGTGTCATCGACGTGACGATGCGGCCGTTCCAGCTCGACCCCGACGCCCCTCAGCAGGGGGAGCCGGTGATCCCGGCCCTGGAGCGGAAGTTCGGCCAGAACGCCCGCCAGATGACGCGGCGGGTCATCGACACCGCCACCGACGAGGGCCTGGAGATGCACTACGACAGGGCCCTGAGCGCCAACACGTTCGAGGCGCACCGGCTGATCGAGGTCGCCGGACGGCAGGGCCACGGCCAGGAGATGGCCGAGCGGCTGTTCAGGGCCCACTTCAGCGACGGGCTCGACGTGGGCGACGCCGGCGTCCTGCGCGGGCTCGCCGGGGAGGTCGGCGTCGAGGACGGCGGCCAGGGGGCCGAGGAGGTGCGCGAGCAGCTCGGCCGGGCCCGGGCGCTCGGGATCAGCGGGGTGCCGCTGTTCCTGTTCGAGGGCAAGTACGCGGTGTCCGGGGCCCAGCCGGAGGACACGTTCGCGGCGGCCATCGACGAGGTGGCGGAGCGCACCGGGCAGACGCCGATCACTCAGCTCGCCGCTCCCGTCGACGGGTGTGACGACGGATACTGCGCCGTCTGAACGGGTGGGAGAATCGTGACGTGTCGAGTCGTCGCCTTGGTTACCTGCTCAAGCACGCCAACCTGCGCCTCGCGGGGCTGACGGGGCCGGCGCTGGAGCCGTACGGGATCGACGGGCGCGAGTTCGCGGTGCTGACGGTGCTGGGCGGGCCCGGGCCGCTGTCGCAGCTGGCGGTGGCCCAGCGGCTGGGGATCGACCGGACGACGATGGTGGCCCTGCTCGACGCGCTCGAAGGCAAGCGGCTGGTGGCGCGCCGCCCGCACCCCGACGACCGGCGTAAAAACGTGGTCGAGCTGACCGAACGCGGCCGGGACACCCTGGAAGGGGCCACGCGGGTCGTGGACGAGGCCGAGCGGGCCTTCCTGTCCTCGTTGCCGGAGGGTGACGCGCGGCGCCTCAGGGAGCTTCTGGAGCGCGTGGTGTGAGGGCGCGGGCGGGCGTCTACTCCGGGGAGGGGTCGCCCGTGCCCTCGCCGAGCTCGCCGGAGCGGTGGTGGCGGCGGCAGAGGACCTGATAGCGCACGGGTGAGGCGTCGGTGTCGCCGATGACGACCCGCTCACCGGCGCGGACCAGCGCCCCGCCCACCACCCTGGCGTTGAGCTGCCCCGGCCGCCCGCACCAGCACAGCACCTCGACCTGCAGCCGGGACACCTCGTCGGCCAGTTCGAACAGCCGCTGCGCCGCCGGGAACATCACCGACCTGAAGTCGGAGGCCAGTCCGAACGCGAACACGTCCACCCCGTGCTCGTCCACCAGGTCGGCGAGCTGCTCGATCTGCTCCACGGAGTAGAAGCAGGCTTCGTCGCAGATCAGGTAGTCGATGCGGTCGTAGGCCGTCACCAGCCGTACGAGATCCAGCCCGTCGTCCACCTCGATGGCCTCCAGCCCGAGCCCGATCCGGCTGGTGATCTTGGGGCCGCCCGAGCGATCGTGCTTGGTGAGCAGCAGTCCGCGCCGTCCCTGACGCCGGTGGTTGTAGTTCATCTGGAGCGCCAGCGTGGACTTCCCGCAGTCCATGGGGCCGAAGTAGAACTTCAGTACGGCATCCCTGGATCCAGAGGGCACCGGCGACAAGGCAGACGAATGGGTCACGGGATGCCAGCTTAGCGGCTTGGCTTGTTCCATGACCTCGTGGGACATTTCTCCCCTGGAGTTTCAGGAGGAATCTGTGGTCACCGACAAACCGCCATCCCCGCCGCCGTTCCCACCGCCGTCCCCGCCGCCGTCCCCGCCATCCGCGCTCGACATGATGATGACGCAGGACGACCTCACGGCCGCCCAGGCCGAGGCCACCCGCTGGCGGTACGGCTTCCTGGTCGTGGTGACGGGCATCGTCGCGACGCTGATCGCCTTCGGCGCGGCCGTGTTCGCCACCGGGGAGCTCGCCGCGCTGTTCGCGGGAGTGGCCGGCGTGATCGGCACCATCATCGGGGCCTACTTCGGCGTGCAGGCCGGGCAGTCGGGGAAGGCCAGGGTCGAGGCCGAGCTGGCCAGGGCCCAGGAGATGGTGGTACGGCTGGCGGCCTACGTCGGCACTGAGAACGCGCCCCGAGTCATCGACGAAGTGCTCGGCCGTCGCCGAAGCTGAGGAGTCATGCGTAGCGTCCGTATCGGTGTGGACACCGGAGGCACGTTCACCGACGTCGTGGCGGTGGACGAAGAGACCGGTGAGATCCTCACCACCAAGACCCCCTCGACCCCTGCGAACCCGGCGGACGGGTTCGTCGCGGGCATCGAGAAGCTGGGCGGGCTCGACGTGAGCTCGATCGTCCACGGCACCACGGTGGCCACGAACCAGCTGCTGGAAGACCGGATCGAGAACCTCGGCTTCATCACGACCGAGGGATTCGAGTTCGTCCTGGAGATCGCCAGGCAGAGCGTGCCCGACGGGTACGGCAACTCCTACTTCTGGGTGAAACCGCCCAGGATCGTCCCCGTGCACCTGGTCAAGACCGTCGGCGGGCGGCTCGACCACACGGGCGCGGAGGTGTGGCCGTTCTCGGACGAGCAGGCCGCCGAGGTCGCCCGCTGGTTCAAGAGCAAGGGCGTCACCGCGATCGGGGTCTGCTTCCTGCACTCCTACGCCAACCCTGAGCACGAGCGCCGCATGCGTGAGATCCTCTGGCGCGAGCACCCGGAGGCGGTGATCTCGCTGTCGAGCGACGTCCTGCGCGAATACCGCGAGTACGAGCGCTCGGTCACCACCCTGGTCGACGCCGCCGTCAAGCCGGCCATGCGCGGCTACATCGCGAGCCTGTCCAACCGGCTCGGCATGCCGTTCTCCGTGATGAAGTCGAACGGCGGCGTCCTGTCCGCCCGCGAGGTCGTCAACCAGCCGATCACCACCGTCCTGTCGGGCCCGGCGGCCGGGGCGCTCGGCGCGGCGCTCATCGCCTCCACGGCGGGGCACGAGTCGGTGATCACGCTGGACGGCGGCGGCACCTCGACCGACGTGGCCGTGGTGGTCGACGGCGAGCCCTCGGTCACCACGGAGGGGGCCGTCGGCCGCTACCCGTGCAAGATCCCGATGATCGACATCATCACCGTGGGCGCGGGCGGCGGCTCGATCGCGTGGATCTCCCCGGAGGGCACGCTCAAGGTGGGGCCCAGGTCCGCCGGGGCCGACCCCGGCCCGCTCTGCTACGGCAGGGGCGGGACCGAGGTGACGGTGACGGACGCGCACGTGTTCCTCGGCCGGATCCCGCCGCACCTGCTCGGCGGGGAGATCCGGCTGGACGCCGACGCCGCCCGCGGCGGCATCCAGGCGCTGGCGGACAAGCTCGGCCTCACGCCCGAGCGCACGGCGACCGGCATCCTGGAGATCAGCGCGTTCAACCAGAGCAACGCGATCAGGCAGCTCACCGTCAAGCGCGGGCTGGACGTGCGGGACTTCCCGCTGGTGACGTTCGGCGGGTCGGGGCCGCTGCTGGCGTGCCGGCTGATCGACATCCTCGGCCTGCCGGCCGTCGTCGTGCCGCGCGACCCGGGCAACGTCTCGGCGTTCGGGCTGCTCACGGTGGACGTCAAGAACGACTACGTCCGTACGTACGTCACCCGCGACCTCTCCCTGGGCAGGGCCGCCGAGATCTTCCACGACCTGGAGCATCAGGCGGGCGAGGCGCTGGACCGGGAGGGCTTCGACGACCCGGTCTACCTGCGCAGCGCCGACCTGCGCTACAACGGCCAGGCGTACGAGGTCCGCGTCACCGCCCCGGCCGGCGAGATCGACGAGGACTGGAAGGCCACCGTGGTCGAGCGCTTCCACCAGGCCCACGAGAAGCTGTACGGGTACGCCTACCGGGACGACCCCCGGCACGGCGTCGAATGGGTCAACCTGCGCGTGTCCGGCGTCGGGCCGATCAACCGGCCGGCCATCCGCCGCCTAGAGAAGCCCGGCGAGGGGGCCACGTCGGTCCGGAGCGTGCACTTCGACGAGACCCGCGACACGCCGATCCACCAGCGTGCCGCACTCGGCCCCGGCGCCGTGGTGAGCGGGCCGGCGGTGATCGAGGAGTACGGCTCCACGATCCCGGTGCACCCCGGTTTCACCGCGAAAGTCGACGAATACGGAAATGTGGAGATAAGGCGTGATTGACCCCATCCTCGTCGAGATCGTCGAAGGCACGCTGGCCTCCGTCGAGAAGGAGGTCGAGACCGCCATCGCGCGCACGGCCCGCTCGCCGATGATCCGCGACGCGCACGACTTCCGCGCGGGCATCCACGACGCACGGCTGCGCAAGCTGACCGGCCGCTCCTACAGCGCGCTCGTCCAGCCGGTGGTGCGCGACTTCCCGATCGAGACCATGCGGCCCGGCGACGTGTACTTCCACAACGACGTCTACCTCTCCGAGGGCGGCATCGGGCACCTGCCGGACCTCTGCGTCACCGTGCCGGTCTTCCACGAGGATGAGGTGGTGGCGTTCGTGCAGGCCTTCGGCCACCACGACGACATCGGCGGGGCCGTACCCGGCTCCATGCCCTCGCACGCCCGCTCGGTCTACGAAGAGGGCCTGATGGTGCCGCCGATCAAGCTGTGGGACCAGGGCGTGCCCAACGAGGCCGCGCTGCGCATCATGACCCGCAACTCGCGCATGCCGGACTCGCTCGCCGGCGACCTGGACGCCGAGTGCTCCGCGTGCCTGATGGGGGCGCGGCGGCTGGGGGAGCTGTTCGACCGGTACGGCAGGCAGGCCGTCGAGGAGTGCTTCGACGCGATCATCGCCAAGACCACCGAGACGTTCCGCAGGGAGTTGCTGGCGAAGATCCCCGAGGGGACGTACGTGTGGGAGGACTACGCCGAGCACGACGGCGTGGACGAGCCCCGGCTGCACGCCCAGCGCATCACGCTCACCGTCGACCAGGCGGCGGAGTCCCCGCTCACGATCGACTTCACCGGTACGTCGCCGCAGGCCAAGGGGCCGATCAACCACGCGGGCGACTACGCGGACGGGGTGTTCCTGAAGAAGTGGCTGGCCCCGGTGCTGCGCAACCTGGCCGACACGCCGGAGCGGATGGCGGAGCTGGAGGTCAACGAGGGCGTCGTGCCCCTCATTAAGATGATTTTTCCGGAAAAAGGCACATTGCTGACCCCGGTCTTTCCCGCGCCCACCAACGCCCGCACCTTCGTCATCCTGCGCCTTCTCGGCGTCCTGGCCGGCGTCCTGGCCAAGGCCACCGGCGGCCGCATGCCCGCTGACCAGGAGACCATCCGCTACACCGGCGTCTACGGCACTGACGCGGAGGGGACCCCGTACCTGATGCGCGAGGTCCTCGGCGGCGGCTCGGGCGGGCGCTGGTACGCCGACGGCGAGGACACCATCCACGTGGTGCCCGACTCGCGCAACATCCCGGTGGAGTTCGCCGAGTCGCGCTGGCCGTTCCGGGTGGAGCGGCTGGCGCTGGCCTGCGACTCGGGCGGGCCCGGGATGTACCGCGGCGGGCTGGGCTACGACAAGCACATCAGGATGCTCAGGGACGCCTCGTACATGTCCATCGCCGACCGCTCGATCCTCTCCTGCTGGGGCGTCAACGGCGGGCTCGCGGGGCGCCCGTTCCGGGTGGAGATCGCGGGCAAGGAGATGGAGGGCCTGGTGGACGACCACCCGGTGCAGGCCGGGGACCTGATCAGGATCCGTACGACCGGCGGCGGCGGATGGGGCTCACCCTACGACCGCGACCCTCGTGCGGTGGCGGCCGACGTACGGGACGGGAAGGTGTCGATCGCGGGCGCCCTCGGCGACTATGGAGTGGTCCTGGACGGCGACCGCATCGACGAGCGGGCCACCGCCGAACTCCGAGCCCGCCTCCGCCCCCCGACCGACCGCTTCTTCGACCGAGGCCCGGGCTACGCCAAACTGTCGGCCGGCCGCCCCTTCGCCGAGGTGGACGAACTATAAGGACGTCATGAAGGACGCGCCCTGAGCGCGCGAGCTTCAGCGGCGATGCGCTGACAACGCAAAGCCCGGGCTTCCGTCGTCCGGCGGTCCACCCGGGCTCACTTCCATTCCCCCCCCGTAGGAGGCGGCGTTTACAGCGTGCCCGCGTGCGTACGGGTTCAGCTCTTGTCGAAGCTGGCGAAATAGGTGGCGGCCATGTCCTGGTCGCCGTGTCCCTGGGACTCGGCGCGGCGGAAGCGGTCGCCTGCCGCCGCCACGACGTCCAGGCGGACACCGGCGGTCTCCGCGGCCTCGGCGATCAGTCGCGTGTCCTTCTCCGCGTTGCTCACCGTGAAGCTGGGCGCGTAGTCGTTCTCCAGGATGGCCCGGGCCTTGGCCTGGAAGTACGGGCTGTCCATCGGCCCGCCCGAGATCACCTGGCGGACCAGGTCCGGGTCGAGGCCGAGGCCGCGGGCCAGGGCGAGGGCCTCGGCCACGACGGCGGTGATCGAGATGCCGCAGCTCACCGTGGCCATCTTGAGCTTGGTCCCGGCGCCGGTGGCCCCGTCGCCGGCGAGCCAGAGCGTACGGGCGCCGAGCACGTCGAAGATCGGATCGAGGGCCTGCCGCGCGGACTCGGCCCCCGCCGCCAGGATGACGAGCTTGCCCTGCTCGGCCGGTTGCCGGGTGCCCTGGACCGGGGCGTCCACGAAGGTCAGCCCGTGCTCGGCCGCCAGCGCCGACAGCCGGTCGACGGCCGCCACCCCGACCGTGCTCATCTGCGCCCACACCTGCCCCGCCTTCAGCGCGGGGGCGGCGGCGGACAACGCGGCGTGCACCGCGTCCCCGTCGGTCAGCATCGTGATGATCACGTCCGCGCCCTCGACCGCGTCGGCCGGGGATCCGGCGACGACCGCGCCCGCCGCCGACAGCGGCTCGGCCTTCGCCTTCGTACGGTTCCAGACCCTGACCTCCATCCCCGCCTGGGCCAGGTTTCGGGCCATGGGAGCGCCCATGAGCCCCGTTCCGAGGACTGCGACACTACTCATGAGATCACCTTATGAACCGGAGTCCGTCACGTCGCGCCCAGGGGGCGGTAAGCGTACTGGAACCAGGACTTAACTGGACGGAAACACCGCGAGGGTGGACTGAGGAGGACTCACCGAGACGGTGGGGCGCACCTAGGGTTCCGCCGGCAGGCGCCGGGCCTGGTCCGAGAGGTGCAGGCGGCTCCGCGAGGGCCGTTCCACGGCGGGACAAAAGCCCGGGAGGCCAGCCCTCGCCCGGCTGCCTTCCCCGGCCGGGCCGACCATTCGGAGCTCGAATGCACTGGCACCCCCGTCAACCGCACGACGACTACGGACCCGAGGCTCGCTTCGCCGTCGAGCGTGAGGCCGAACTGCCCACCACCGCCTGGGACCGCGAGGTCGCCAGAGCGCTGGAGCTGGGCCTGCAGGGGGCCGACTCCATCGTGGACCGGCGCATCCCGACGTTCTCGCGCGGCGAGCTGCCGCACTTCGCGGGCATCAACACCTTCCTCAAGGCCCCGTACGTCGAGGACGTGCGGACCTGCGGCGCCTACGACGTGGCCGTGCTCGGCGCCCCGTTCGACGGCGGGACCACCTACCGCTCGGGCACCCGGTTCGGCCCCCAGGGCATCCGCCGGATCTCCGCCCTGTACGGGCCCTACAGCTTCGAGCTGGGCGTGGACCTGCGCGAGTCGATCACGATCGCCGACCTCGGGGACGTGTTCACGATCCCGGGCAACATCGAGAAGACGTTCGACCAGATCTCCAAGGCCGTCTCGCACGTCTACGCGAGCGGCGCCTTCCCCGTCGTCCTCGGCGGCGACCACTCGATCGGCTACCCGACGGTACGCGGCGTGGCCGAGCACCTGTCGGGCAACCTGGGCATCATCCACTTCGACCGGCACGTGGACACCCAGGAGACCGACCTGGACGAGCGCATGCACACCACCCCGTGGTTCCACGCCACGGACATCCCGAACGTACCCCCACAGAACCTCGTACAGATCGGCATCGGCGGCTGGCAGGCGCCCCGGCCGGGCGTCAAGGTCGGGCGCGAGCGGGGCACCACGATCATGACCGTCACCGACTGCGTCGAGATGGGCATCGAGGCCGCCGCCGAGCGGGCGCTGGAGGTGGCCTGGCGGAACGCGGAGGCCGTGTGGCTGTCGTTCGACGTGGACTGCCTGGACGCGGCGTTCGTGCCGGGCACCGGATGGCCGGAGCCGGGCGGGTTCCTGCCGCGCGAGGTGCTCAAGTTCATCCAGCTCATCGCCGACGCCGCGCCGCTGGCCGGGATCGAGGTGGTCGAGTGCAGCCCGCCGTACGACAACGCCGACATCACCTCCCTGATCGCCACCCGCGTCATCTGCGACACGCTCGGGTGCCTGGTCCGCTCCGGCCACCTGCCCAAGCAGCGGAAGGAGTGACGCTCCGGGGACATCCGCGGGCCCCCGTGTGAGGATGGGCGGCATGGGCCCGACCCGGATCATCGCGGTACGACACGGAGAAAGCGCGGCGAACCTCGCCTTCCGGCTGGCCGGCACGACGCCGCTGGTCTACGAGCAGGGCGACGACGAGGTGACGCTGACGGAGCTGGGCAGGACGCAGGCGGCGGCCCTCGGGCGGCTGCTCGCGGCCCTGCCCGCCGGCGAGGCGCCCGAGCTGGTGTGGTGCTCGCCCTACCGGCGCGCCTTCGACACCTGGCGGGACGCGCAGCGGACCTGGGGGATCGACCCCGCGCTCCCGGTCACCGTGGACGGGCGGCTCAGGGACCAGGAGGCGGGGGTGTTCGCCCGGCTCAACCTGGCCGCTATCAAGGAGCGGTTCCCCGCCGAGGTGGCGCGGCGCGAGGCCGAGGGCGCCTACGCCTTCCGCCCGCCCGGCGGCGAGTCCCTGGCCGACGTCGCGGCCAGGCTCCGGCGCTTCCTGGCGGACCTGGGCGAGCGGGCCGACGGGCGGCGGGTGCTGATCGTCGCCCACGACTCGGTGGTGCTGGCGCTGCGCCACGTCATCGCGGGGAGCCCGGACGCGGAGCTGGCGGCCGTGCTGGAGTTCGCGCCGGTGCTGAACGCGTCGGTGTCCGTGTGGCGGACCGGTGGCGGCCGTTTCGAGCTCGTACGTTTCAACGACGTGTCGCACCTCGGCGGCCGATGACCCGCCCGGCGGGGCGTGCGCATTCGATCATTCGCCCTGGCAGGCGGGCCGAGGCCGGCCGGCGCGCCCGTCCGGCGAAATCATGGGGACCCAGGGTAGATGACGAAGGGTGGGCAACTGAGAGAATGTTCTTTCGCCCCGAACGCAAGTAGGAGGTTGGATCTTGCTCGGACCCCTCAAGGACATCGTCGTGCTCGACCTGTCCAGGGCCCTGGCCGGGCCGCACGCCGCGCAGTTGCTCGGTGACCTGGGCGCTCGGGTGATCAAGGTGGAGCATCCCGACGGGGGTGACGAATCGCGCGGCTGGGGGCCGCCGTTCGTCGGGCCGGATCATGACATCTCCACTTATTTCCTGGCCGCCAACCGCAACAAGCAGTCCATCCGCGTCGACCTGAAGTCCGCCGAGGGCAAGCAGCTCATCGAGCGCCTCGTACGCCAGAGCGACGTCCTGGTGGAGAACTTCCGCACCGGCGTGCTCGACCGCCTCGGCTTCCCCGTCGAACGCCTGCACGAGCTCAACCCCCGCCTCGTCGTCCTGTCGATCACCGGGTTCGGCCACGACGGCCCCGAGGGGGGCCGGCCGGGCTACGACCAGATCGCGCAGGGCGAGGGCGGCCTGATGTCGCTGACCGGGCCGTCGCTCGACGAGCCCTACCGCGTCGGGGCCTCCATCGCCGACCTGCTGGCCGGCATCCAGGGCGCCTACGGCGTGGCCGCCGCCCTCTACGAGCGCGAGCGGACCGGCGAGGGCCGCGTGGTGCGCACGTCGCTGCTGGCCGCCATCACCGGCGTGCACGCCTACCACGGCACCGCCTGGACGGTCGGCGGCAAGGTGTCGGCCGCGAGCGGCAACCACCACGCCTCCATCGCGCCCTACGGGGCCTTCCGCTGCGCCGACGGCATGCTCCAGCTCACCGCCGCCAACGAGGGCCAGTGGCGCAAGGTGGCCACGCTCCTCGGCATCGACCCCGACACCCCGAGATACGCCACCAACCGGGACCGGTTCCAGCACCGCGACGAGCTCGTCGCCGACATGGAGAAGGCCCTGTCCGTCCACGACCGCGGCCACTGGCTGGCGAAGCTGGCAGAGGTGGGCGTGCCCGCGGGGGCGATCAGGACGATCGACGAGGTCTACGCCTGGGACCAGACGCGGTCGCAGGGCCTGGTCGTATCGGTGGACCACCCGGTGCTCGGCCCGATCGAGCTGCCGGGGCCGGTGCTGCGCTTCGACGGGCTGACCGGGGTCGAGCACACCGCGCCGCCCATGCTCGGCGAGCACGACGACGCCGTGCTGCGCTGGCTCGAAGAACGTGAGAGATGATCCGCATTTCACGGCACCGGGCGGGGGGCTCGTGCGTCAACATTGCATCGTCGGCCGACATCTAGGGAGCGATAGTGAGCCGTCCGGACGCGCGCACACTGATCGAAACGGTCCTCGACAGGGGGTCGTGGAAATCGTGGGACGCGCCGCCCGCCGACCCGGCGCCGCCAGGCTCCTCCTACGCCGACGAACTGGCCGCGGCCCGCGTCAAGTCCGGCTATGACGAGGCGCTCATCACCGGCGAGGGGCTGCTGGGCGGGCGCAGGGTGGCCATGGTGGCGTGCGAGTTCTCGTTCATGGCGGGCTCGATCGGGGTGGCGGCGGCCGAGCGGTTCGTGACCGCGGTCGAGCGGGCCACGCGCGAGCGGCTGCCGCTGCTGGCCGCCCCCGCCTCGGGCGGCACGCGGATGCAGGAGGGCGCGCTGGCGTTCGTCCAGATGGTGAAGATCACCGCCGCGATCCAGGCGCACCGCGCCGTCGGCCTTCCCTACCTGGTCTACCTGCGGCACCCGACGACGGGCGGCGTGTTCGCGTCCTGGGGGTCGCTCGGGCACGTCACGCTGGCCGAGCCGGGGGCGCTGATCGGGTTCCTGGGGCCGCGGGTGTTCGAGTCGCTGCACGGCTATCCGTTCCCGGAGGGCGTGCAGGTCTCGGAGAACCTGCACCGCAAGGGGCTGCTGGACGCGGTGGTCCCGGCCGAGGACGTACGGGACAGCGCTGTCAGGGCCCTGTCCGTCCTGGCCGCCGACCGGTCCGGCATCGTGGCGGGCCGGCCGCCCGAGGAGGACCTGCGACCGGTCGAGGCATGGGAGGCGATCACCCGCTCGCGCCGCGACGACCGGCCGGGCGTGCGTACGCTGCTCAAGCTCGCCGCCACCGACGTGACCCCGCTCAGCGGCACCGTCGAGGGCGTCAACGACCCGGGGCTGCTGCTCGCGCTGGCCAGGTTCGGCACCGCGCCCGCGGTCGTGCTCGGCCAGGACCGGCGGTTGCAGCGGACCGGCTCACCGCTCGGCCCGGCCGGGCTGAGGGTGGCCAGGCGCGGCATGCGGCTGGCCGCCGAGCTCGGCCTGCCGCTGGTCACGGTGATCGACACGGCGGGAGCGGACCTGTCGAAGGCGGCCGAGGAGGAGGGGCTGGCCGCCGAGATCGCGCGCTGCCTGGCCGAGCTGCTCATGCTCGACGCGCCGACCGTCTGCCTGCTGCTCGGCGAGGGCGCCGGAGGAGCGGCGCTGGCGCTGCTGCCCGCCGACCGGGTGCTGTGCGCGCAGCACGCGTGGTTGTCGCCGCTGCCGCCGGAGGGCGCCTCCGCCATCCTCTACCGGTCGGTCGACTTCGCCCCCGAGATCGCCCAGGCGCAGCGCATCCGGGCCACCGACCTGCGCCACGACGGCATCGTGGACCGGGTGATCCCCGAGCTGCCGGACGCCGCCTACGAGCCCCACCAGTTTTGCGAGCGGGTGGGGCGGGCGCTCGAATACGAGATCGCGAGGCTGCTGGAGGTGAGCCCGGCCGACCGGTTCGCGGCCCGCCAGGCCCGTTACCGCGCCCTCGGCACGCCCTAGCCCGGCCCGCTAGGGGACCGGGATCCGTTCGATCCGGATCGAGAAGACCTCCTCGCGGGGCACCACGACCTCGTAGGCGCCGTGGTCCACCATCCAGTAGCCCAGCGCCTCCGCCTTCATCCCGCTGTGCCCCGTGTAGGCGATGTGCAGCCCGTCGTCGTCCTCGTCGAGCACGATGCACGGCTCGCCGCCGAACGCCCCGACCGTGCGGATCAGCACCAGCCACTCCACCTCCGACCTCGGCACCACCCGCCGCCAGTAGCCGGCGGCCGCCTCGAAGCCGGGCAGCTCCATCTCGCTGAACAGCACCACCTGGTCGTTGTCCGGGCCGAGCGCGGCAGGCAGAGTAAGGTCGCCGAAGCCGGCCACGAAGCCGGAGGCGACCGGCACGATCTCGTCGCTCATGCGCAGGGCCGCCAGGTCAGCCCGTCGTAGTCGGCGAAGGGCCGCTCACCCTCGTCGCTCACGTGGACGATCTCCGCCCCGGCCGGGATCGGCATCGGAACGGTGTGGAACTGCGGCACTACATGCTCCGACGAGGTCGTGAACCCGTTGCCGGCGAACGGCGGCGCGTCGCTCCAGTCGCCCCCCATGTGCGGCCCGTACGGCACCGCGTAGGTGTCGACGTCGCGTGCATACCAGCGCATGAGGTAGATCTCGGGCACCTCCGCGAACAGCTCCGAGCCGTCGAAGGCCAGGTCGAGCCCGTAGAAGAGCGACTCGGGTGTGGTCAGCCTGACGCAGTCCTGCACCCGGTAGACGTAGCCGGAGATGACCGTGCGCTTGCCTGACAGGTAGGGCACGAGCAGTCGCGGCGGGACGACCTTCTGCATCTGCGTTCCGCTCACCGTTCTACTTTACGATCGGTTGGCCCTGTGATGGGACCACCATGACGATCACCGCGTGTCCGCGGCCCCGAGCACTCTATGTCCACCCGCGCCGACGCGGACCGGAACGGGCTCAGAGCACCCGGTGCTCCAGGCACGGCAGCGTGGTCCGGGCGGTCGCGGTCCACTCGTGGTCGACCTCGACGATCTGCACGCCGGGGCCGGTGCCGAGGTCGGCGCGCACCACGCCGAGCGGATCCACCAGCATGCTGCGGCCCACGCCGAACCCGTCGGAGGACTCGGCCGGATTGGGCGCCTGGCCGACGGCGGCGGTCCACATGGTGTTCTCCAGCGCCCGCGCCCTGACCAGGGTGACCCAGTGGTCCTCCTTGAGCGGCCCTGAGCCCCAGGCCGCGATCACCGCGAACAGCTCCGCGCCCCGGTCGACCAGCGCCCGGGTCAGCTCGGGGAACCGGATGTCGTAGCAGGTCACCAGCCCGACCCTGAGCCCGGCCAGCTCCACGACCGTCGGCTCGGCGCCGGGCGCGACCAGGTCGGACTCCTTCGCGCCGAACGAGTCGAACAGGTGGATCTTCCGGTACGCCGCCCGCACCGCGCCCTGCTCGTCGATGGCCACGGCCGTGTTGTGCACCCGGCCCTCGCCCGGCTCGAACACCCCGGCGATCACCGAGAGCCGGTGCCGCCTGGCGGCCTCGGCCAGGCCGGACACGAAGGGCCCGTCCAGCGGCTCGGCCAGACCCGTGATCCGCCTGCCGTAACGGGTGAGCGTGGCCTCGGGGAAGATCGCGAGATCCGCCCCTTCGGCCCTGGCGAGCGCCTCCGTGGCCCTCTTGAGGTTCGTCGATGGATCAGGGGACACCGGGATCTGGCAGAGGGCGATTCTGGTCACGGCCCGACTCTAACCTGTTGGGCACCCACCGATAAAAGGTCAGGCACCGCCAGAGCCATTCGAGCGGCCCGTACCTGAATCTGGCCAGCCACCACCTGGCGAACACGATCTGCACCGCCAGGGTCACCACCGTCAGCCCCACCACCGACCACCGGGTCGGGTCGCGGACCAGCACCGGCACGGCCACGGCGATGATCGCGGTGCCCCAGACGTAGTTGGTGAGCGCCATTTTGCCCAGCGGCTCCAGCACGGCCGACAACCGCGGCCGCAGGACGAGCAGCAGGCCCAGCGAGTACGCAGCCGCGCCCGCCAGGCCGGCCACGCTGTAGACCCACCACTCGTTCGTGCCGATCCAGGCGCCGATGAGCAGCACGCCGGCCAGCGCGGCGACCGCGAACCCCGGGAACAGCAGCGACCGGGGCGGGTGCAGCTGCCACAACGCCATGCCGATCAGGAACAGCCCGGGGATGAGCCACACCCCGCCGCCCACCAGCATCCCCCACGCGAGCACCGCCAGCCCCAGCGTCAGCACGGGCCATCCGGCGGCCATGAACGAGGCGGGCAGCAGTACCAACGCCCCGTAGAAGGCGTAGTCGGTCAGCACCTCGCCCTCGTAGAACGTGTGCTGCACCAGCCCGAAAACGAACAGCCAGAACAGCCTGCTCAGCAGCGCCCACCGGCTGTTGCCGCGCAGGAACAGCAGGAAGCTGATGCCGAACAGCAGCGAGAAGATCGGATAGAACCGGCTCTGGAACAGCGCCTCGATGGCCCCGTCGAGCGGGACGCGGTGGTCGCCGAGGGTCTCGACGGTGTGCTGCCAGGTGTTGACCAGCATGATGCCGCCCACCGCGAAGCCACGGAGAGCGTCGAGCTCACGAATGCGTGTCAAAGGCACCAGGTGCACCACCATACGAGGAATCCGGCGCTGAGGATGGCTACCGCGATCTGTGGCCATCTCCTGTCGTGTCGCAGGGCCGCGACGGTCAGTACGGTCGAGCCCGCCGCGATCCACGTGTAGAGGGCGGCCATGGCCGGGATGCCGACGGCCAGGGCGGTCTCGTTCGTGGTGGCCAGGGCGGCGACCGACTGGGCGACCAGACCGGTGAACGCCACCCCGGTCAGGCCGCCGAAGGCCGCCAGCGACCTGCCCTTCAGCGCGCCGGAGAGAAGCTGGATCAGGGAGGCGAGGGCGTACAGGGCGAAGGGGGCGGCCAGCCAGGGGGAGCGGGAGATCTGGTACGGCGCCGCGGTCACGTGCAGGTCGGGGACCGGGGCGGGAGCGTCCAGGCAGGGACCGGAGGCCGGTGAGGCAGCGGTCGGTGTGGCGACGAATTCGGCGATCTTCCGGCGGGCGCAGGCGTTGGCCAGGAAGACGGCGTGGGAGGTGCCGGGGAATTCCTCGAAGCGGGCGTTCGGGAGGGCTCTGGCGGCCGGTTCGGCGGTTCTGGCGGGGGTGGTGGGGTCGTACTGGCCGGCGAGGACGTAGACCGGGGCCTTGGTGGTGGCGTTCGCGGGGGTGGATGCGGGGAGTTTCCAGGCATCACACACCGCTTTATCCCCATTTATGGTGAAAAGTCGGGATTTGGTGGTGGATTTGTTGAACGGGACCTCGTCCTGGCACTGCACCGCGTGATACAGCCCGAACTCGTGCGACACCAGCCCCTCGCCCACGGCGTCGGCCAGCGGCCGCAGCAGCTCGTCGCGCCCCTCGGCCAGCGCGGTGACCATCGCCGGGGCCAGCGCCGTCACCTCGGAGTCCTGCAGCGCCTCCGCCATGATCGTGGCCACGTCGTCACCGGTCATCCGTGCCGTGAACCGCCTGCCGAGCAGCGGATCGACGGTCTCGACCCGGGCGGGGGCCGCGTTCAGCCGGGCGACCACGGCCTCGAACCGGTCCCGCACGCCGAGCCGGGCCATCGTGGCGGCCAGGTTGGCGTCGAAGTCGTCGTACCAGCCGACCTGCTCCGGCAGGAACGAGTCCAGCACCACCGACCGCACCCCCTGCGGGTCGGCCGCGGCGGCGGCCAGCATGACCCGGGTGGAGTAGCTGACGCCGAACAGGTTCCACGAGGGGTAACCGAGTTTCTTGCGCAGCGCCACCACGTCGGCCGCGATTTCCTTCGTCTGGTATCCCCGCAGGTCGACACCCTGCGCCCGGAGCCTGTCCCGGCACCGTACGGCGGCCGCGGCCACGTCGGCGACCGGCTCGCGCAACTGCCCGAGCAGGGCCTGCGCGGTCTCCGGGCAGCCCAGCGACGGCTCGGAGTAGCGGCTGCCGCGCTGCTCGATCGTCACCACGTCCCGATCCGGGAACAGCTGGCTGAGGAAGCCGGTGAGCTGCATGGACGCGGACCCGGGCCCACCGCTCATGTAGACCACCGGGTCCGGCCGGCGGTTCTTGGCCATCGAGGCGCGCACGGCGTATCCGACCCTGATCGTCTTCCCCGGGGCGTCCCTGCGCTCGGGAACGACCAGTAAGCCGCAGGTCGTACGGGCGGGCACGGCCACCGGGCAGGCAAGCTGCCCGGCTGCGTCCTGGATCGTGAAGGGCGGCGCTGCCAGGGCGAGAACGAGGGCGACCCGAATGATCACGGTGACGAGACTAATAGTCTGGAGCCGTGACCGAACCACTTGTTACCAGGATGCGCGCCTTCGGCACGACGATTTTCGCGGAGATGAGCGCCCTCGCCGTGCAGACCGGCTCGATCAACCTCGGCCAGGGTTTCCCCGACACCGACGGGCCGGCGGCGATGCTCGACCGCGCGGTCCAGGCGATCGCCGCGGGCGCCAACCAGTACCCGCCGGGGCCGGGGGTGCTGGAGCTGCGCCAGGCGGTCTCCGACCACCGAGCGGGGCACTACGACCTCTCCTACGACCCGGCCGGTGAGGTCCTGGTGACGGTGGGAGCGACCGAGGCCATCGCGGCGACCGTCATGGCGCTGTGCGAGCCGGGGGACGAGGTGATCGCGTTCGAGCCGTACTACGACTCCTACGCCGCCTCGATCGCGCTGGCCCAGGCCCGGCTGGTGGCCGTGACCCTGCGCCCGGTGGAGGGCCGCTTCACCTTCGACCCGGACGAGCTCCGCGCCGCCGTCACCCCGCGCACCCGCCTCATCCTGGTCAACTCCCCGCACAACCCCACCGGAACGGTCTTCACCCGGGCCGAGCTGACCGTCATCGCGGACCTGTGCCAGGAGCACGGCCTGACCGCCGTCACCGACGAGGTCTACGAACACCTGACCTTCGACGGGGTCGAGCACATCCCCCTGGCGACGCTCCCCGGCATGCGCGAGCGCACGGTCATGATCTCCTCGGCGGGCAAGACGTTCTCGGTCACGGGCTGGAAGACGGGCTGGGTCTGCGCCCCTCCGGCCCTGGTCACGGCGGTGCAGACGGTCAAGCAGTTCCTCACGTTCACGGCCGCCGCGCCGTGGCAGCTCGCGGTGGCGTACGGGCTGCGGCGGGAGATGGAGTGGGTCTCGGCGCTGCGCGCGGGCCTGCAGGACAAGCGTGACCGGCTGATGGAAGGGCTGGCGGCGGCGGGCTTCGACGTGCTCAAGCCCTCGGGCACCTACTTCGTCCAGACCGACATCCGCCCGCTAGGCTTCACCGACGGCCTCGAACTGACCCGCCGCCTCCCGGAGCTGGCCGGGGTGGTCGCCATCCCGACACAGGTCTTCTACGACCACGCCGAACGCGGCCGGCATTTCGTCCGCTTCGCCTTCTGCAAGAAGGACGAGGTCATCGACGAGGCCGTGACCCGCCTCAAACGCCTCTCCTCCTGACCCCACCCCTCGGGGTACGGCCGCCCGACGTGCCGGCGTGAAGCATGGGACGTGGAGCCCTGCGCGTGGCTTGCCATGCCCGGCAGGGCTTCACCCTTGGCGCGCCGCGCCGGGTCAGGAGGCGCCGGTCACCGCGTGAGCGGCACCGACCGGTCGTAGGCCGTCGAAGACGACGGCGAGGGTCCGGGTGCGCAGGTCGGCGTTCCAGTTGTGGTGCTGGGCCGCCAGACAGGTGGCGCTGAGCAGCGCCAGCAACTCCTCCATCCCCACATCCCCCCGAACCGCCCCCGCCTCCTGCGCCCGCACCAGCAGCGTCTCGATCGATCCCTTGATGTCGGGCGCCCCCGCCTTGGCGTCGATCCCGGCGGCGGCCAGGGCATCGACGAGCACCTTCTTGACGGTCGAATCCTCCACGATCGTGGTGAAGTACTCGAAGAACGCATCCCCGGGATCGGCAGCCGCCGCCAGCTCGTCGGCCAGCTCGGCCAGCCGTCGCATCCGGTCCGTGACGATCGCCTGGTAGAGGACCTCCTTGGTCGGGAACTGGCGGTAGATCGTACCGACTCCCACCCCGGCCAGCTCGGCGATCTCGCGCATCGACGCGGACAGGCCGTCCCTGGCCAGCACCGTCTCGGCGGCCTCCAGCACGCGGGCACGGTTGCGTTGCGCGTCGGCGCGCATCTTCGGCTCCTCCCGTTGACAACCGGAACAAGTGTTCCGTATCGTCCAAGCGGAACACTAATTCCGATTCTAGGGATTCCCATGGACCACCTCAACCTGGGCCATTCCGGCCTGCGCGTCTCCCGGGCCTGTCTGGGCACCATGAACTTCGGTACCGAGTACGGCCTGGCGGCCGGTGACGAAGCGGAGGCGGGCCGGGTCATCGACGCGTTCCTCGAAGCGGGTGGCAACTTCATCGACACCGCCGACCTCTACCACCGCGGCGAGACCGAGGAGATTCTCGGCCGGGCGCTGAAGGGCAGGCGCGAGTGGGTCGTCCTGGCCACCAAGGGCGCCATGCCGGTCGGCCCCGAGGGGCGCGGCCTGTCACGCCGCCACCTGACCCGCGCTCTCGACGCCAGCCTGCGCCGCCTCGGCACCGACTACATCGACCTCTACCAGTGCCACCAGTGGGACCCCCTGACCCCGATCGACGAGGTCATGGCCACGCTCGACGCATTCGTCCGCGCGGGCAAGGTCCGCTACCTCGGCTGCTCGAACTTCACCGCGACCCAGATCGTCGAGTCGCAGTGGGCGGCCGAGCGCGTGGGCGGCACTCCCTTCGTGAGCCTGCAGCCGCAGTACTCCCTGGTCCAGCGCGTGATCGAGGCCGAGATCCTGCCGGCCTGCGAGCGTCACGGCATGGGCACGGTCGTGTACGGGACGCTCGGCGGCGGCGTACTGACGGGCCGCTACCGCCACGGCGAGATCCCCGACCCGGACAGCCGGATGGGCCGCCTGCTCGGCCAGTCCGTGCCGGCCGCGAACCGATGGGCCCGGTCCCTGCTCAACGACCGCAACCTGGCCATCGCCGAAGAGCTGGTCAAGGTCGCGGCCGAGCTGGGCGCCGCACCGGCCGAGGTGGCGCTGGCCTGGGTG
The DNA here is from genome assembly GCF_900099965.1 of Nonomuraea jiangxiensis. Lineage (GTDB taxonomy): Bacteria > Actinomycetota > Actinomycetes > Streptosporangiales > Streptosporangiaceae > Nonomuraea > Nonomuraea jiangxiensis. Next base: position 296,040 of record NZ_FNDJ01000002.1, read on the forward strand.
GCCGGGCGGCCCGGGGTGACCTCCGTCCTGATCGGCCCCCGCTCGGTGGAGCAGCTGCGGGGGAACCTGGCGGCGTTCGAGCTGGAGCTGCCACGGGAGGTGACGGCCCGGCTGGACGAGATCTCCCATCTCGACCTCGGCCCGATGGACGGCTCCTTCTTCCACCTCGTCCCCCGGTGAGTCCCCCGGTGACGTCCACTCCGTGTGGTACGTCTGGCGGCATGAAACGACGGCAGGCCGTGGCGGCCCTCCTGATCGGCCTCTGCGCGGCCTGCCAGGTCCCGTCGCACCCCCGGCCGGCGAGCACATCCCTCGTACGGCCGAGCACGCTCCCCGGTGGCTGGCACTACACCTACGTCGGCGCGGAACTCGGCGGCGAGTTGTGGGACCTCGCCGCCACCGGCCCGGACAGCGCCTGGGCGGTCGGGGCGAAGGGCGGCAAGGCGTTCCTGCTCGAATACGACGGCCGCACCTGGCGACCGGCGGACCTCCCCGAGGGCCTCGGCGAGGTCGAGCGGAAGGAGGACCTGCGGCTGGCCGCCGCCGGCCGGGACGACCTGTGGCTGTTCCGCCCGGACCCCCGGCGAACGCGCGTCTTCCGGCGGGACGGCACGGGCTGGCACGAGCTCCCCGCGTACCCGTGGCAGGCGATCGACGTGCGGGTGTTCGCGCCCGGGGACGTCTGGCTGCTGGCCGGTGACCGCCGCGCCGGACACTGGGACGGCACGCGCTGGCGCACCCGTACCCTTCCCGCCCACGCCAGTGCCCTCGGCGCCGCCGCCCCCGACGACATGTGGGCGGTCGGCCACCGGGACACGGGCACGGGGCCGTACTCGCAGCCCGCCGCCATGCACTGGAACGGCCGCGCCTGGCGCCTGACCCCCACCCCCGCCTACCGCTTCCCCGATCCCCGGCCTCCCGAGGAGGAGACGTTCCTGTACGACGTCGTCGTCCCGTCGGGGAAGGAGGCGTGGGCGGTGGGCGTGCACACGTTCAACCACGGGGAGGGCGGCCAGGACCCCGCCGATCCGCCGCCCGTCGTCCTGCGCTGGAACGGCAGCGCCTGGAACCGCCACCTGGTGCCCATCCGGGCGACCTGCTGCCTGCTGCTCGCACCGGACGGCACGGGCGGCGTCCTGCTGGGCACCACCTTCGCGGGCATCTCCAACACCTGGCGCCTCACCGCTGACGGCGCCGTCGCCGAACTCCCGAAGATGCGGATGCCGCGCGGCCAGATCGGCGACCTCACGGCCATGACCCACGTTCCCGGCACCCACACGGTGCTCGCCGTCGGCACCCTGCGAGCACGCGGCGCGCCCCGGATCACGGTCGCGGAATTCGACGCTGACGAAGAGTGACGGATGGTAAACTCTTGGTCGTGGTATCGCCGTGATACCGCCGTTGACCTACGATGGGGGGCATGGCTATGACCCTTCGCTTGAGCGACGAGCAGACCGAGGCCCTTCGCAAGCGCGCCGAGTTCGAGGGACGCAGCATGCAGCAGGTCGCACTCCATGCGATCGACTACTACCTCGAGCACGTCTCCGACGACGAGGTCACGGACGCGCTCGCGGAGAAGGGCGCCCAGCGGTTCGCCGACCTCCTGCGGCGGCTGGGCGAATGATCCGATATATCACCCTGCAGCAGGGGCTCCGCATTGCTCGCGCGGGCGTGGGCGGTCCCATCCAGGTGCGGGATCTCGGCCTGCTCGAGGCCGCACTCCTACGGCCGCGGACGTCGCTGTTCGGGCGCGACGCCTACCCCGATCTCATGGTGAAGGCGGCGGCCCTGCTCCACTCGATCGTCACCAATCACCCCTTCGTCGATGGCAACAAGCGGGCGGGCTGGCTGACGACTTATGTCCTCCTCGCGAAAAACGGCGTCGAGCTTGACCCGGCCGACGATGACGTCGCCTACGACCTGGTCGTCGCCGTCGCCGCGGGCAAGGTGAGCGAGCTGGACGAGATCGCCGACGTCCTGCGCACGTTCACGCCCCGATCCTGACGGGCGGGACGGTCAGGCGGGCCTGCTCTCGCCCTGCGGTTCCTCCAGCGGCGTCAGCGCCGCCGTCGCGGCCTCGTGGTCCATACCGGTCGCCTGCAGCAGATCGACCACCAGCGAACGCAACTGCGCGATGATGACGTGCGCGGAGAACCCCAGCCCCGCGGGCCGTTCGCGGGCCGCCACCGCGAGCAGTGCCTGGCGGGCCAGGGTCGGCTCGCGGCCGGCGCTGAGCTCCAGTTGCAGCAGCAGGGCCGCCTCCGAGACCTCCCGCATCACCTCGGCCAGCGCGGCGGGCGGGGGAGCGGCCTCGCCGAGGGCGGAAAGCGTGCGCCTGCTCAGCACCCGCGCGTTGCGCAGCGCCAGGTCCACCGGTACGGCGGCGGTCTCATAGCGGGCCAGGCGGGCGCGGCGATGCCAGTGCAGGGGAGAGATCAGGGTGATCTCCTTGCTGGTTTCCAGCGCGGCCTCGAACTCCTCCACCGCCGCCTGGGTCGTACGCGCCTGCTCCAGTGCCTCGGCGGCCAGGTCGGCGTCCTGCTTCTCGATCGCCTCCGCCGCCTGCTCCAGCACCGTGGACAGCGCGTCGAGCACCCCCGACAGGTGCTTGGCCGCGATCGTGAACGGACTGGCGGGCAGCAACGCCACCGCGGCGATCCCGATGACGCCGCCGGTGAGCGCGTCGGCCATACGATCCAGGCCGCCCGCCCCGTCGCCCGGCACCAGGACGGCCACCAGTACGGCCGACGACCCCGCCTGCGCGACGAACAGCGCCCCGCTGTTGAGCAGCACCGCCACCGACATCGCCAGTGCCACCACGAGCGCGAGCTGCCAGGCGCCGGAGCCGATCCAGGACACCAGCAGGTCGCCGATGCCCACTCCGAGGCTCACGCCGACCACCAGCTCGGTCACCCGGCGTAGTCGTTGCCCGAGGCCGACGCCCACGCACACCAGTACAGAGATCGGCGCGAAGAACGGCGAAGGGTGGCCGAGCAGCTCGATGGCGACGATCCAGGCCAGCGCGGCACCGACGGCGCACTGCGCGATGGAGGGCGCCATCAGGCCGAACGTGCCCAGTCGTTCCCTTACGTGATCGCTGAGCCGGGTTTGCACATTTCTACCTTGGCGAAGCTTTATGACATTGGGGTCACGTTCGTCCCAGCCGACGGGCTGAGCACCCGGAGAGCAAGGAGGGGATCTCGCTCAGGCGTTCAGGAAGTCGTCCACCACGCGCAGGAACCGGGCGCGGGCGTCCATGTGGATCAGGTGCCCCACCTCGATCGTGACCAGCTTGGCCCCCGGGATCCTGGCGGCCAGGTCTCCGGCGTCGAACGGGCTCTTCTCGCCGCCCGACAACACCAGCGTGGGTGCCGTGATCTTGCCGAGCCCGGCGAGCCAGGCGGGATCGGGGTCGAGCAACTGCCGCTCGGTCTCGTGCATCATGCGCCAGTCGAACCCCGTGGAGCCATCCTCCACGACGGGTGAGCGGCCCTTGAGCGGATAGGGCGGCGGTACGTCCTCCAGCACGAGTCGCTCGACGCGTTCGGGATGCTCGCTCGCCACGAGATGGGCCACCACGGCGCCCAGCGAATGCGCGATCAGCGTGGCGCGCGCCACTCCCAGGTGGTCGAGCAGCGCCACGATGTCCGCGGCCATGCCGGGCAGCGGGTAGTCGCCCGGATGGTCGCTGGCCCCGTGCCCCCGCAGGTCCGGTGCGAAGACGTGATAGCGCGCCGCGAAATGCTGGGTGATGCCGTTCCAGTCGTTGTGATCGGCGGTGCGGCCGTGGATCAGCACGAGCGGGGGAGAGGCGGGATCGCCCTCCTCGCGATAGACGAGCTTGATCCCGTTGACGTGCGCTTCGTGAATCACAACCGCGACCCTACCTTCGCCCCGCGAGGGCACCGGATGCTTTCAGCGGGCCGCGAACGGGCCACGGGCGGTGGGCCGGTCTGACGGTGCCGGCTGGCGCACCTTGACATCGAAACCGGGCTTCCTGGGCAGACATTGACCATGAACCCCGCCGACCGGCTCGGCTAGCGTCGCCAGGGCAGGGGTTGCCGGTATCACGTGAAGGGGCATCGCATGCCGGACCCGATCGAAGTCCGCAAAGTGCCGATCGAGAGCGTCACGGACGCCTCCGGGCTGTCCCGGCTCATCGCCGACGGGGTGATCGACGCCCGGCGCGTGCTCGCCGTCGTGGGCAAGACCGAGGGCAACGGCGGCGTCAACGACTACACGCGCATCCTCGCCGACCGCGCCTTCCGCGAGGTGCTGGCCGAGCACGGGCATCCGGCGCCGGAGAACGTACCGCTGGTGTGGTCCGGCGGCACGGACGGGGTGCTCAGCCCGCACGCCACCATCTTCGCCACCACGGCCGACGCCCCCGCCTCCGACGAGCCGCGGCTGTCGGTGGGCGTGGCGATGAGCGAGGTGATCCTGCCCGAGGACATCGGCCGCCCCGCGATGGTGGAGAAGGTCGCGGCAGGCGTACGGGAGGCGATGAAGATCGCGGGCATCGACGACCCGCGCGACGTCCACTACGTACAGACCAAGACGCCCCTGCTCACCCTGGCCACCATCACCGACGCCAAGAGCCGCGGCCAGGACACCGCGATCGAGGAGACCGGTCCCTCCATGGACCTGTCCAACTCCACCACCGCCCTCGGCATCGCCGTCGCCCTCGGCGAGATCGACATGCCGCGCGCCGACCAGATCCACAAGGACCTGTCGCTGTATTCGTCGGTGGCTTCCTGCTCGTCCGGGGTCGAGCTCGACCGGGCGCAGATCGTGCTGGTCGGCAACGTACGCGGCATCGGCGGCCGCTACCGCATCGGCCACAGCGTCATGAAGGACGCCCTGGACGCCGACGGCATCTGGGAGGCCATCAGGGACTCCGGCCTGCCGCTGCCCGAGCGCCCGCACCCGTCGGACCTCGGGGGACGGCTGGTGAACGTGTTCATGAAGTGCGAGGCCGACCCGTCGGGGCGGGTACGCGGACGGCGCAACATCATGCTGGACGACTCCGACGTGCACTGGCACCGGCAGATCAAGGCGACGGTGGGCGGGGTGGCGGCCTCGGTCACGGGCGACCCGGCGGTGTTCGTGTCGGTGGCGGCCGTGCACCAGGGCCCCTCCGGTGGCGGTCCGGTGGCGGCCATCTCCGACCTCGGCTGAACATAGACCCATGGGCGATCGCCGCTCCGGGGGGTCGGCCCGGGTTGGGTAGGCTCGGACGTTGTGCCGAGCATCCCGCAACCACTCGATCCCCGCGACGACGGCGGTGTCGCGCCCGCGGTGACCGCCGCGCTCTCCTCCTACCAGGCGGGCACCGCCGGGGCCGGTGAGGTGCTGGCCGCGCTGAGCGGCGCCAGGCTGCTGGTGCCCGTCGTCGCCCTGCTGACCGAGTCCGAGGTCGGCGCGCACGGGCTGCGGCAGGAGAAGGAGAGCGAGATGGCGCTGCCCAAGCTCGTCGGACAGGACGGCCGGCAGGCGGTGCTCGCGTTCACCGGGGCGGAGGCGCTCGCCCGGTGGCGGGCCGACGCCAGGCCGATCCAGGCCACCGCGCTCCAGGTCTGCCGGGCCGCCGTGCAGGAGAAGGCGGCGGCCGTGGTGGTGGACGTGGCGGGGCCGGTGCAGTTCGTGATCGAGGGGGAGGTGCTGGAGGCGCTGGCCGCGGTCGACTCCGGCACCGTCGGGGAGCTCACCGGGGTGACCGTCGCGAGGGTGGAGCCGGTCCGCGGGCGGCGGTGGTTCTCCAGGGGTAAGCGGCGGGGCTGACGCGGGCGTCATCCGCCGACGTATTCCGATCTGGTCTGATGCTCGTTCCCGCCTGGTCCGGCTCGACTAGGGTCTGCTCGTGGTCGCACTCATGGCGGTGATCGGGCTGGTGTGCGGGCACGCCATCAGGGGGCTGGCCGACGCCTACGCCGGGCGCGCCCTGGCCGACGCCTCCGGCGCCGGGCCCGTGCTCACCTCCCATGGCGGCCTCACGCCCGTTCCCGCCTGGCCGCCGTCGGTCGAGCTGGTGGCCGCGGCCGTGGCCGGGATCGTCGCGTGGCGGGTGGGGGCGCCGTACGTGTGCTTCGCCGTGATCGGCACCGCTCTGGCGTTCGTCGACTGGCGTACCGGGCTTTTACCGGATGCCGTGACGCTGCCGGCGTACCCGATCGTGGCGCTGGCGCTCGTACCCACCGGGGAGTTGCCGCGGGCGGTGGCCGGCGGGGTGGTGCTGGCGGCGGGATACGGGGTGTTGTGGTTTCTCCGGCCCGAGGCGATGGGGCTGGGGGACGTCAAGCTGGCCGGGCTCATCGGCATGGCCAGCGCGGCGCTGGGGTGGCAGGCGCTGGTCGTGGCGGCCTTCTGCGGGCAGGTGCTCGGCGCCCTCTACGGCCTCGCGCTCCTGGTGACCAGGCGCGGCACCGGGCGCACCCAGTTTCCGCTCGGGCCGTTCATGCTGCTCGGAGCGTTCAGCGTGCTCGTTCTCGGGTGGTGAACCCGGGACCGCCCACTCGGCGGCGCGTGGAAGACTTGGAACCATGTTGCGCTGGTTGACCGCCGGAGAGTCACACGGACCCGAACTCGTCGCCATCCTCGAAGGCCTCCCGGCCGGGGTCGAGGTGACCACGGCCGCGATCGACGAGGCCCTGCGCCGACGCAGGCTCGGTTATGGCCGCGGCGCCCGGATGAAGTTCGAGCAGGACGAGGTGACGATCGTCGGCGGCGTCCGCCACGGGCGGAGCATGGGCAGCCCGATCGCCGTCCGCGTCGGCAACACCGAGTGGCCCAAGTGGGAGAAGGTCATGGCGGCCGACCCGGTCGACCCGGCCGAGCTGGAAGGGCTGGCCCGCAACGCGCCCAGGTCCCGCCCCCGCCCCGGGCACGCCGACCTGGCGGGCATGCAGAAATACGGGTTCGACGACGCCAGGCAGGTGCTAGACCGGGCCAGCGCCCGCGAGACCGCCGCCCGCGTCGCGCTCGGCGAGGTCGCCAGGCGCTTCCTCAAGCAGGCGCTCGGCGTCGACATCGTCAGCCACGTCACCTCCATCGGCGGCGCCCAGACCCCGGCCGAGACGCTGCCCGGCCCCGACGACCTAGCCCGCATCGACGCCGACCCGGTCCGGTGCTCCGACCCCGAGGGCAGCGCCGCCATGGTCGACGTGATCGACCAGGCGCACAAGGACGGCGACACGCTCGGCGGCGTCGTCGAGGTGCTCGCCTACGGCCTGCCGCCCGGCCTGGGCAGCTACACCCACTGGGACCGCAGGCTCGACTCCCGGCTGGCCGGGGCGCTCATGGGCATCCAGGCGATCAAGGGCGTCGCGGTGGGCGACGGCTTCGAGACCGCGCGCAGGCCCGGCTCCCGCGCCCACGACGAGATCGAATACACCGTCGAAGGCGGCGTCCGGCGCGTCACCAACCGCGCGGGCGGCGTCGAGGGCGGCATGACCAACGGCGAGATCCTGCGCGTCAGCGCCGCGATGAAGCCCATCTCCACCGTGCCCAGGGCGCTGGCCACCATCGACGTCAAGACCGGCGAGGCGGCCAAGGCCCACCACGAGCGCTCCGACGTGTGCGCGGTGCCCGCGGCCGGCATCGTGGCCGAGGCCATGGTGGCGCTGGTGCTGGCCGACGCGGCGCTGGAGAAGTTCGGCGGCGACTCCGTCGAGGAGGTCGCCCGCAACCTGTCCGGCTACCTGTCTTCCATGGTGATCAAGTGATCTCGGAGCGACCCATGAGCGTCATCGTGCTGATCGGCCCTCCCGGGTCCGGCAAGACCACCCTCGGCCGGCTGGTCGCGGAGCGGCTGGGAGTCGGCTTCCGCGACACCGACGCCGACGTGGAGGCCGTGGCGGGCAAGCCCGTCTCCGACATCTTCGTCGAGGACGGCGAGGCCCGGTTCCGCGAGCTGGAGCACCAGGCCGTGCGCCAGGCACTGGCCGAGCACGACGGGGTGCTGTCGCTCGGCGGCGGCGCCGTGCTCAACACCGAGACCCAGGCCCTGCTCGCCGGCCACCACGTGGTCTACCTCCAGGTGGGGCTGGCCGACGCGATCCAGCGGGTCGGCCTCGCCTCGGCCAGGCCGCTGCTCGTGCTCAACCCGCGCAGCCAGCTGAAGAAGCTGATGGAGGAGCGGCGGCCCGTCTACGAGTCGCTGGCCGTGGTGACCGTGGCCACGGACAAGCGCGAGCCGGAGGAGCTCGCCGACGAGATCGTCAAGGGGCTGCCCGCATGAGCGCGACCAGGATCACCGTCAACGGCGACAGCCCGTACGACGTGGTCGTCGGCACCGGCGTGCTGGCCGAGCTGGCCACGCTGCTGCGGCCCGGCGTGCGCACGGTCGCGGTCATCCGCCCGGAGACCCTGCCGGAGATCGCCGGCCCGGTCGGCGCGGCGCTGTCCGAGGCGGGCTACGAGGTGACCGATCTGCCCGTGCCCGACGGCGAGCAGGCCAAGACCGTCGAGGTGGCGGCCGGGCTCTGGTCGGCGCTCGGCCGGCACGGCGTCACCCGTTCCGACGCCGTCGTGGGCGTGGGCGGGGGAGCGACGACCGATCTGGCGGGGTTCGTGGCGGGCACCTGGCTGCGCGGCATCCAGGTCGTGCTCGTCCCCACGACGCTGCTGGCCATGGTCGACGCGGCGGTCGGCGGCAAAAACGGCATCGACACCCCCGAGGGCAAAAACCTCGTCGGCACCTTCCTGCCGCCGGCGGGGGTGCTGTGCGAGCTGGAGACGCTGGCCAGCATGCCGCGCCGCGACTACGTGGCGGGCCTCGCCGAGATCATCAAGGGCGGCTTCATCGCCGACCCCGAGATCCTCACGCTCATCGAGGCGGACCCCGAGGCGGCCACCCGCCCCGACGGCCCCCACACCCGCGAGCTGATCGAGCGCAAGATCCGGGTCAAGGCCGACGTCGTGGGGGCCGACCTGCGCGAGGCCGGGCTGCGCGAGATCCTCAACTACGGCCACACCCTCGCCCACGCCATCGAACGCGAGGAGCACTACGGCATCCGCCACGGCGAGGCCGTCGCCATCGGCATGGTCTACGCCGCCGAGCTGTCCCGGCTCGCCGGGCGCGCCGACCTCGTCGACCGCACCCGCTCGATCCTCACCGCCGTCGGCCTGCCCACCACCTACCAGGCCGGCGCCTGGCCCCACTTGCGCGACCACATGCGCCTGGACAAGAAAAACCGCGGCGCCAAGCAACGATTCGTCGTGCTCGACGCCCTGGCCCGGCCCGGCCGTCTCGAAGGCCCCTCGGAAGAGCTGCTCGAAGCCGCCTACAAGGAGATCTGCGCATGATCCTCGTGCTCAATGGGCCCAACCTGCGGCGGCTCGGCACCCGCGAGCCCGACGTCTACGGAGCGGAGACGTTCGACGACCTGGCCGCGCTCTGCCGCGACACCGGCAGGGAGCTCGGCCACCACGTCGAGGTGCGCCAGACCGACGACGAGTCCGAGCTGGTCGGCTGGCTGCACGAGGCCGCCGACGGCCGCATCCCGGTGGTGCTCAACCCCGCGGCGTTCACCCACTACTCCTACGCCCTGCGCGACGCGATCGCCCAGCGCACCGCCCCGCTCGTCGAGGTGCACATCAGCAATCCCGCCGCCAGGGAAGAGTTTCGCCATACCTCCGTCGTGGCCGGGGTGGCGACGGGCACGATCGCGGGGTTCGGACTACAGTCATACGTCCTTGCGCTGCACGCTATCTCGGAGATGAACACCACGTCATGAGGCACTACAAGTCCTTCGTCGCGCTGGGCGACAGCTTCACAGAAGGACTGAACGACCCCGGCTCCAACGGGCACTACCGTGGCTGGGCCGACCGGGTGGCCGAGCGGCTCGCCGCCGACGACCCGTCCTTCCGCTACGCCAACCTGGCCATCCGCGGCAAGCTGATCGACCAGATCGTCAGCGAGCAGGTGCCGCTGGCCGTCGAGATGGCGCCCGACCTGGTCAGCCTGTGCGCCGGGGGCAACGACCTGCTCAGGCCGGGCAGCGACCCCGACGTGATGGCCAAGAAGCTCGCGCGGGCCGTACGCGACCTGCGGGCCGGGGGCGCGGACGTGCTGCTGTTCACCGGGGTGGACCCGCGTGACACGCCGCTGATGCGGCGCCTGCGCGGCCGCTTCGCCATCTACTACCTGCACGTGCGCTCCATCGCCGACCTCTACGGCTGCCGGCTGGTGGACCAGTGGTCGATGCAGGGGCTGCGGGACTGGCGGGCGTGGAGCGCCGACCGGTTGCACATGAACGAGGACGGGCACCGGCTGGTGGCGGCGCGCGTGCTCGACGTGCTGGGGGTTCCGTTCGAGGACTGGCGCAAGGACTGGCCGGAGCGGACGGTGGATCCTCGGGTGCGGCGGCGCGAGGACGCGCAGTGGATGCGCGATCACCTGGTGCCCTGGGTCACCCGCCGCATCCGCGGCACCTCCTCCGGCGACGGCGTCCACCCGAAACGCCCGCAACTCTCCCCCTGGTCCCCGTAGCGGCTCTGGCTCTTTTGGGGATGGCTCCAAACCATCCTCCTGTGCGGCAGAGCAACGCCACGTTTTGCGGCAGAGCCAAAGCCATATGTTACGGCGGAGCCAACGTCACGCCACTCGCCGTCCAGGCTTGAGGGCCTCCAGGGTGACGCTCGCTGACCCGCACGTGGTCGGCCGCCGTAACGGCGCTCGCTTGACCGACTCCGTGGCAGAACCTGGGCCCGGTGACTCACGAACCGGGGCACTGACGATGCACCTACGGTCCGGGTCCGTTGCTCGCGAGGCGTGACAAGGCCGATGCGTCTACCGTCCGGCCCGTTGCTCGGCCGCTCCTCCTCCGCGCCTGCCGAGGTTCAGGCGATGCGTCCACCGTCTGGGTTCGGGCGATGTGTCCACCGTCTGGGTCCGTTGCGCGCAGGCCAGGGCGCGGGGGATGCGCCGAGCGGCTGGACCGTTGCTCGCGAGCCAGCGCCCAGGCGATGCCCCGACTGCCCCATAGCTGCCAGTCGGGTGGTGCGCTGGGCTGCGTGTTGTGAGATGTGACCCTTGTGGTGCGATCCAACAGTCGGCCGTGCGCTGAGGCGCCCTGCATCCTTTGAATGGCGCCTGCCACCAGGTCGCGCACTGCCGATAAGGGCACCCCGAACGGACCAACCGACGAGGGCGACCTCGAACGCACCAACCCGACGAGGGCGGCGTTGAAGGCGCCAAGCCCGACAAGGCGAGGCGCTGATCGGGTGGTGGTGCATGCGTGTGCGTGTTGTCTGTGGGTGGGGATGCGGGTTGTTCGGTGGGGTTGTGGGCGGAACCTGGGGGTGGGTCAGGATTCGGTGGAGAGGCGTTTGAGGGCTGCGCGGGGGATGGCGGGGTCCGTGGTGCGCCAGAACGGGGGGAGGGAGCCCAGGAGGAAGCTGCTGTAGCGGGCCGTGGCGAGGCGGGGGTCCAGGACCGCGATCACGCCCTTGTCGTTCTGGGAGCGCAGCAGGCGGCCCGTGCCCTGGGCGAGGAGGAGGGCGGCGTGGTTGGCGGCCACCGCCATGAAGCCGTTGCCGCCCTTGGCCGCCACATGACGCTGGCGGGCCGACGTGAGCGGGTCGTCGGGGCGGGGGAACGGGACGCGGTCGATGATGACCAGGCGAAGCGAGGGGCCGGGCACGTCCACGCCCTGCCACAGGGACAGCGTGCCGAACAGGCAGGTCGGCTCGTCCTCGGCGAACTGCTTGACCAGCAGCATCGTCGAGTCGTCGCCCTGGCACAGCAGCGGCACGTCCAGTTTGTCGCGCAGCGCCTCCGTGGCGGCCTTGGCGGCGCGCATCGAGGAGAAGAGGCCCAGCGTGCGGCCGCCCGCCGCCTCGATCAGCTCGGTGATCTCGTCCAGGTATTGCTGCGGCAGCCCGTCGCGGCCCGGCTGGGGCAGGTGTTTGGCGACGTAGAGGATGCCGGACCTGGGGTGGTCGAACGGGGAGCCGACGTCGATGCCCTGCCAGCCCTTGCTGTCGCTGAGCCCCCACTGCCCGGCCAGGCCGTCGAACGTGCCGCCGAGCGCGAGGGTGGCGGACGTGAGCACCACCGTACGGTTGCCGAACAGCCTGTCGCGCAGCATGCCGCTCACGGTGAGCGGTGCCACCCGTAGCACGGGCGGGCGCCGGTCGCTGCCTTCGTCGAGCCAGACCACCTCCGCCCGGTCGGCCTCCGAGGCGTGCCCGTAGGCCTCCAGCATGCGGACCGCCGTGTCGTGCACCTCGTCCAGCGCCGTGAACGCCGCCTTGCGCTGCCCCGCCTTGTCGGGATCGTCCTTGTCGGCGTTGCGCGGGCCCAGCGCGGTGAGGCATCGCCACGCGGAGTCGCGCACCAGGGCCAGCGTCAGCCCCAGCACCTCCGGCAGCTCGTCGATGCGGCCGGCCGGCGCGGCGGCCAGCAGCGCCTTGAGGTCCTCGCCTGCCTCCATGAGCTGGTCGGCGAGCGGCTGCTCGATCAGCCGGCCGACCCGGCGTACGGCCAGCATGACCGAGGTATCCGACAGCTCGGCGGTCACCACCGAGGTCACCCTGTCGACCAGCTCGTGGGCCTCGTCCACGACCACGACCTCGTGCTCGGGCAGCACCGGCAGGTCGCCCATGGCGTCGATGGCCAGCAGCGCGTGGTTGGTCACCACGACGTCCACCTCGCCCGCCCGCGCCCTGGCGAGCTCGGCGAAGCACTCGGCGCCGCTCGGGCAGCGCGTCGCGCCCAGGCACTCCTGCGCGCTCACCGAGAACTGCCGCCAGGCCTGCTCGCTCACCCCCGGCACCAGCTCGTCGCGGTCGCCGGTCTCGGTCTCCTCGGCCCACTCCTGGATGCGCTGCACCATGCGCCCGGTCGCGCTCACCTCGCGCGGGTCGAAGAGCTGGTCCTGCTCGTCCTCCTCGGGCCAGCCCGCCGTCGCCTTGTAGCGGCACAGGTAGTTGCGCCGGCCCTTGAGGATCGCGAACGTCGGCTCGTGCGGCAGGTCCTTGCCCAGCGTCTCCGCCAGCCTGGGCAGGTCGCGGTCGACGAGCTGGCGCTGCAGCGCGATGGTCGCCGTGGAGATCACCACCGGCGCCTCGCTGCCCATCGCGTGCCGGATCGAGGGCACGAGGTAGGCCAGGGACTTCCCGGTGCCCGTGCCCGCCTGGACCGCGAGGTGCTCCTCGGCCTCGATGGCCTTCTGCACGGCGTGGACCATGGTGATCTGGCCCTGCCGCTCGCTCCCTCCGAGAGCGTTGACCGCGATATTGAGCAGTTCGTCGACTGACGGGAGATCGGAGTCCGGCACGGCACTAAACGCTACCCGCATTCCGGGGCCGACGCGCCCGGACGCAGGACGTTCCGCCCGCCGCGTAGCACCGGATACTGGTCTGTGGCGGGTCCGGTGGTCCCGGTGGTGCGGCGGGTCTGGTGGTGTGGCAGGTTTGGTGGTCCGGTGGTGTGGCCGGTCTGGTGATGGTGGCGGCTGGTGGCCCGGTGGCCGATGGCCGGTGGTGCGGCGGTCCACCGGTGTGGCTGTTCAGCGGGTGGGGGCGGCTCGGCGGTGCGGGCGAACGCCGGTGTCCGTGCTCCGGCCCGTCTGCGTGTGCGGCTGGCCCGCGTGTCTCCAGCGCCCGCACTCCGTCCCCCTCGCCTGAGCCCGGCCCGTCTGGGGTGGGCGGTTTTGCCTCCGCTGTGTGGGCTTGGGCGTTCAGGCGTCCCGGGACGTATAGTCCCGGTGGAAGATCATGTGTACGGGCCGGGGCGTCGAACGGGGTGTGACCGGCCAGACGCATCCCGGCATTCCCGGACCCTTGCGGCGGTCGGCGTGGCACACTGAGCGATCGGAACTCCAACTGGTCGAAGAAGAAGATCTTCACCGGGCGTGATCAGGGGGGTTCGCGGTGTAGGTGGGAAGGCCGGATCAGTAGGGTTTTCCGGGGTTGAGTGGACGAATAAAGGCTGGTTAAAGCAGTATGTCTGCCATGTCGGAAGTTGTCCCGTTGCCGTCGTTCGGCGAAGTCTTCTTCGATGCGCGAGGTCAGGAGCGGTGTCTTCGTGTCACGTGGCACGAGGGCACGTTGGTGCTCAGCCTGTGGCGGGGAGAGATGTGCACAGCGAGCTTCCGCATGCCGATGGATGACGTCGGCCGGTTGCTCGACACCCTCGACGAGGGCTATGCCGAGGCGACGGGCGAGCAGCCCGCCGTGCCCGCGCATGATCCGGGCACCGAGGTCATCCCCGGCACCGGCACCTATCACCGGCCCGCCCAGACGGCTCCGCAGCCGGTGGCGCAGCCCGCCGAGGAACGGCCCGCGGTCGCCCTGTCGCCCAACGACGTGCTCGTGGCCAGAGGCACCCCGCCGGCGCGCCAGGACAAGCTGGTGGCCTCGTACACCGACCCCCCGCCCACCGCCCCCAGGGATCCGGCGCCCTACGGCGACAGAACGGCCCCCAGGGAACCGGCCTACGGCGAGACGGTGGCCCACAGGGAGACGCCGTACGGTGAGACGTACGGCGAAACAGCGCACCGGGACACCGTCTACGGCGAGACCACCGTGCCCAGGGACACCACCCCGGCCTACGGCGAGCGGAGCCCCTTCACCGGCCCTCAGTACGTCGACACGACGGGCCCGCAGCAGCGCTACACCGGCGACCCGTACAGCGGCCCCCAGTACACGGGCGATCCCTACAGCGGCCCCCAGTACTCCGGCGACCCTTACAGCGGTCCCCAGCAGACCGGCGGCGACCTCTTCACCGGCCCCCAGTACTCCGGTGATCCCTACAGCGGCCCCCACGGCGTCCAGCAGCAGCCCGAGCCCTTCACCGGCCCTCAGTACGTCGACACCGACCTCTACCAGATGCCGGTCGCCGACCAGCGCCGCCCTTCGCCGAACACCGACCCGCTCGGCTTCCCCTCACAGGCGGCCGAGCCGTACCAGCAGCAGTATCCTTCCGACCCCTACGGCGGCGGATACCAGCAGCCCCAGCCGCAGCAGCCCCAGAGCAGCGCGGGTCTCGGCACCCCCATGCACGGCATCCCGGGCGCGGGCAGGCCCCGCTCGATGCCCCAGCGGCGGCAACCAGCGTCGCCCGCGCACGACGACTACCCGAGCCACCAGGGCGTCCAGCCCAACCCGGTGGATCCCCTGCTGGCCATGGGCCGGCAGGAGCAGTATCAGCAGCCGGACGACCCGTCCATGTCCCGCCCCTACGTCGGTGACCCGATGTTCTCCACGGGCGAGCGGCTGCGCCCCGAGCAGCAGCAGCCCGACTATCACGAGCGCAGCGACCGCAGGGAATGGTAGGACCCGACCACGTCCGCGTGGCGGGTACTCTCTCGGCGAGGCTGACGGGTACGGGCTGAGCTAAGGAGCACCGGTGAATCCGACCATGGGCCTGCAACTGCTGCTGGTGGCCGGAGGGTCGGTGGCTGTCGCGGCCATCGCGCGGCGCAAGGGCTGGCCGGCGCCGCTGCTGCTGGTGGCCGCGGGGCTGCTCGTCTCGCCCCTGGTGCCCGGGGTGCCGCTGCAGCCCGAGCTGGTGCTGTATGTGTTCCTGCCGCCGCTGCTCTACGCGGCCGCGTTCGACAGCTCCTACCTGCGCCTGCGCGACGTCAAGCGGGCGGTGACGCTGCTGTCGGTGGGGCTGGTGCTGTTCAGCACGGTCGCGGTGGGGCTGCTCGTCCACCTGATGCTGCCGGACCTGAACCTGGCGCTGGCGTTCGCGCTCGGCGCCATCATCGCGCCGCCCGACGCCGTGGCGGCCGTCGCGGTCGGCCGGCGGCTGGGCCTGCCGCGCCGGGCGCTGACGATCCTGATCGGCGAGAGCCTGTTCAACGACGCCACCGCGCTGACGCTCTACCGGGTGGCCATCGGGGCGGCCGTGGGCGGCGCGCTCGATCTGTGGCACGGGCTCGGGGAGTTCCTGTTCGCCGCGGGCGGCGGCGTGGTGATCGGGCTGGTGGTGGCGCTCG
Organism: Nonomuraea jiangxiensis; assembly: GCF_900099965.1. Lineage (GTDB taxonomy): Bacteria > Actinomycetota > Actinomycetes > Streptosporangiales > Streptosporangiaceae > Nonomuraea > Nonomuraea jiangxiensis. The sequence continues at coordinate 311,987 of NZ_FNDJ01000002.1, forward strand.
GGCTCGGCTGGCTCTTCAATCGCACGCGGGACTCCCTGGTGGAGAACACGCTGATGCTGCTCATCCCGTTCGCCGTCTATCTGGCGGCGGAGAGTGTGCACGCCTCGGGCGTGATCGCGGTGGTGATCGTCGGCCTCTACCTGGGCAACCGCATGCATTTGAGCGGGTTCGGCACCCGGCTGGTGTCCGACTCGGTGTGGAAGGTCACCGCCTTCTTCCTGGAGGCGATCGTCTTCGCGCTCATCGGGCTGCAGCTCGTGACCGTGATTCAGGGCATCACCGGCTACGAGCCGTGGAAGGTCGCCGGATACGCGGCGGCGGTGCTCGCGGTGACGATCGTGTCCAGGTTCGTGTGGTTGTTCGCGCTCACGTCGCTGGCCCGGCTGCTGGGCAGGGGGGCCTCGCAGCCGACCCCGCAGCAGACGGCGATCCTCGGCTGGGCGGGCATGCGGGGCGTGGTGTCGCTGGCGGCGGCGTTCGCCATCCCGCCGACGGTCCCCGCGCGGGACCGGGCGCTGCTGCTGTTCCTGACGTTCACGACCGTGATCGGCACGCTGCTCATCCAGGGCACCACCTTCCCTGCGCTGATCAGGCGGCTGCACGTGTCGAGCGAGCAGGAGCAGTACGAGGACCGCCTGGCCGAGGCGGCGGCCCAGCAGGCGGCGCTGGAGGCGGGCCTGGCGGAGCTGGAGCGGCTGATCGGCGAGCACGGCGAGCTCGACGAGATCGAGAGTCAGGTCATCGACCAGCTCAGGGAGAAGTCGTGGCGGCGCTCGCTGAGCGCGTGGGAACGCCTGGGCGGCGGCACCGGCGCGGGCGGCGCGGAGACCCCGAGCGCCCTCTACCGCCGCCTGCGCCGCGACATGCTCCAGGCCGAGCGCCGGGTCTTCGTCCAGTTGCGCGACGAACGCCGCCTCGACGACGAGGTGCTCCGCGAGGTGATGGCCCAGCTCGACTTCGAAGAGGCGATCCTGGAACGCTAGGCCGGACCGTCAGGCCATCTGGTTGTCCAGGAAGCACCAGCGCCAGCTCTCGCCGCGCTCGTAGGACTGGATCACCGGGTGGGCGGTGGCGTGGAAGTGCGCGGTGGCGTGTTTGCTCGGCGAGGAGTCGCAGCATCCGATGTGGCCGCACTCCAGGCAGCGCCGCAGGTGAACCCAGCGGCCACCGGAGGCCAGGCACTCCTCGCACCCCTCGGGAGTCGTCGCGGCCGGGTCGTCGGCCTGGGAAAGGTGATCGCACATTGCCATGGCAGAAATCCTAGGCGCAGAGCGAGGCGCGAATTCAGCCGGGCCCCCTTGCCGGGTGCCGGGCGAGGGAGGACACCGGGCCCGGCGCAGGCACGTTCCGCGACGATAACCCGGGGCCTAGGCTGATCTTCGTGAGAAGACATATCGCGTTCGATCGGCTGCACAACTTCCGCGACCTCGGCGGCTACCGGGGCGCCGGTGGCCGGACGGTGCGGTGGGGGCGGCTGTATCGTTCGGGCTCGCTGGCGCGGCTCGCGGGGGAGGACCGGGAGCGGTTCCTGGCGCTGGGGATCCGTACGGTGATCGACCTTCGCTATCCCTGGGAGATCGAGGCGCAGGGCCGGGTGCCGGAGCTGGCGGGCACGGACTACCTCAACCTCAGCATCGAGCACCGGCCCTACGACCAGGCGGAGATCGATCCTGCCGTCGACCCGTGGCGCTACCTGGCCGACCGCTACGCCGAGGTCGCGGTGGACGGGGTGGCCGAGTTGCGCAGGACGATCGAGGTCATCGCCGGTGACAGCGGGCCGCTGGTGTTCCACTGCAAGTCGGGCAAGGACCGGACCGGGCTGGTGGCCGCGCTGGTGCTGGTGCTGCTGGGGGTGGCGGAGGAGGACGTCGTGGCCGACTTCGCGCTCACCGAACTGGCCACCGACCGGCTGGTCGCCGAATGGCGGGCCGCCCATCCGGGCCGGGAACTGCGCTGGCCCGCTTACGGGCGGGCGCCGGCCGAGGTGATGCGGCTGGTGCTGGCCGACCTCGCGGCGACGTACGGCTCCGTCGAGGACTACGCCACCGACCGGCTCGGCCTCGACCGGGAGGTGATCGCGCGGCTCCGCGTCAACCTGCTGGAGCCGTGAGCCCGGTGCCCTGACTCGCGACAAAACTTGCTAGATGGCGATCAAGCCTTCAGCACAGTTCTGACGATGACACGCGGCCGCCCCCGGTGGAGCATCCAGGGACGCCTCGCCGTGCGATCGGACCATCCCGTAGGGAGCCGCCGTGCCACCACCTCCGACCCCGTTCCGTCACGGCAGGTGCCCCGGGTGACGCGCGAAGCCGCGATCGGCGTCCTCTGCCTCGAAACGACGCTGCCCACGATCCCCGGCCACATCCGCGACCCGGACACCTTCCCCTTCCCGGTGATGTACGGGACGGTGCCGGGCGCGACGCCCGATCGGCTGGTCACCGGGGCCGATCCCCGGCTGCTCGACCCGTTCGTGGCCGCAGCCCGCAAGCTGGAGGCCGACGGCGCCGCGGCGATCACCGGCGCCTGCGGCTTCCTCGTGCTCTTCCAGGAACGGCTGACCGCCGCGGTCGGCGTCCCCCTCTACGCCTCCGGTCTGATCCAGCTCCCCATGATCCACCGCATGCTCCGCCCGGACCGCAAGGTCGGCCTGCTCGTCGCCGACCGGAAGGCCCTCACCCGCCGGCACCTGGCGGCGATCGACGGGGAGGGCGTCCCGGTGTGCGTGGCGGGGATGGCGGAGCAGCCCGAGTTCCGGGAGGTCCTGCTGGAGGGCCGGCGAGGCGAGCTCGACGTGGCGCGGCTGGAGGGGGAGGTGGTCGGGCAGGTCGAACGGCTGGCCCGGGACAATCCCGACCTGGGCGCGCTGCTCATCGAGTGCGCCGACCTGGCGCCGTTCGCGGCCGCCGTACAGGCCCGCGTCGGGCTGCCGGTCTTCGACGTCGTGACCCTGACCCGGATGGTGCACGCCACCCTCACCCGCCACCCCCGCTGAGTCAGAGCCTGCCGAGGCCGCGGGCCAGGATGGTGGCGGTGCGCGCGACGGCGGAGTCGTCACCCGCGACGCCCTGGGCCCGGTTGGTGTAGACCGCCATGATGATGGGCGCCGAGGTCTTCTTGGGCCAGACGACGGCGATGTCGTTCGCGCCGCCGAACTCCGAGTTGCTGCCGGTCTTGTCGCCGATCGTCCAGGTCTTCGGCAGGCCCGCGCGGATGCGGGTGTCACCGGTCTCGGTCGCGCGCATCCAGGCGTTGAGCTGCCGCCGGTCGGCGGCGGTCAGCGCGTCGCCGGTCGCCACCGCGCGCAGGTCGCGGGCGATGGACGCGGGCGTGGTGGTGTCGCGCTTCTCCTTCGGCGTCCACACGTTCAGCTCGGTCTCCCAGCGGTCGAGGCGGGAGATCGGGTCCTTCAGCGTACGGAAGTACCGGGTCAGCCCGGCCGGGCCGCCGATCTGCTTGAGGATCATGTTGCCCGCGGTGTTGTCGCTGAGTGTGATGGCCGCCTTGCAGAGCTGGGCCACCGTCAGCCCGTCCTTCACGTGCTTCTCGGTGACCGGCGAGTATTCCTGCACCTCGGCGGCCGTCCAGCGTACGACCTTCCGCATCAGGCCGGGCTCGGACGTACGGGCCTTGTGCAGGACGGCCGCGCACGCCATCGCCTTGAACGTCGACAGCAGCGGGAACCGCTCGCCCGACCGGTAGGCGATGGTCCTGCCGGTGCCCGTGTCGATCGCGTACGCCCCGATGCGGCCCTTGAAGGAGGCCTCCAGCGCGCGCAACTCCTTGCGGGCCCGCGCCTCACCCGTGGCCGCCCGTACCGTGGAGGCCTGGACGCCGGCCACCGGCGCGGCCGAGGCCGGTCCCGGGATGAGCGCGGCGCCCGCCAGCAGGGAGGTCGTCAACGTGGTCGCTGCCGTGAAACGGCGGTGTCGCATGCCAAGTCCTTGAGCTCGTCCGTCTGAGGGCAAGGAGCCAAGCAGATCCGATCGGCCGATGTCTAATAGCGATACCGCGACCGCCTCGATATCCGTTCCGGCATGATCACAGCTCAACCCACGTCCGCCTCGCCGGAAACCGTGGGAAAGGTCCTGCTCCGGCTCCGCCCCAGCGCGAGCACGAGCAGTCCCGCCACGACGAGGCCGCCGCCGTGCAGGCAGAGCATCGCCACGATGCCCACCGGCCCGCCGAGCACCCCGGCCAGCGCCATGCCACCCAGCGACGTGGCGGCCTGGGCGCTGCCCAGCAGGCCGATGACGCCGCCCCGGCGGTCGTCGGCGGTGACGGTCTGCGCCAGGGTGGCGAATCCCGCCGTGGCGGCCGCCGCCGGAACCCCCGCCAGCGCGATCAGCACCAGCGCCGGCCACAACGCGGGCGCGACCAGCGGGTAGGCGAACAACGCCAGATCGAGCACCCCGAACACGACCGTTCCCCAGCCGAGTAACGCCCGCGGACCTGCGCGGCCCAAGGCCACCGCGACGACCAGGCCGCCCACCAGCCCGCCGACCGCCTGCGCCGACACGAACACCCCGTACGCGTCGGCTCCGCCGCCCAGGACGTCCGCCACGAAGGGCGCCGCGAGGGTGGCGAAGATCCCTTCTCCCAGCCCCGTGATCACCATGTACACGACCAGCGACCGGACACCGGGGTCCGTCCCGGCCAGCCGCAACCCGGACACCCACTGGCCGCCGACGGACGTCACGGCAGCCGACCGGGCCGGGGCACGCAGGGTCGCCTGCAGGGCCGCGGAGATCAGGAAGCTTGTCACGTCCAGCAGCACGATGGCGGGCAGTCCGCCCGCGGTGACGGCGACCCCGCCCAGCGCCGCACCCAGCAGGCGCGCGACCTGGCCACTCTGGGCGTGCAGGGCATTGGCCGGGACCAGCCGGGACCCGGCCACGAGCCCCGGCAGGAGCGCCTTCTGCGCCGGGGCGAGCAGGGTGCCGAGCACGCCCGACCACAGCGCCACGGCATAGACGATCCACACCTGGTCCGGCCCCCGCACCACGAGCAGCGGCAGCAGCCCCGCCGCCAGCAGCAGGTCGGTGGCGACCAGCAGCCTGCGGCGGTCCCAGCGGTCGGCCAGCACCCCCGCCAGGGACCCGAACAGGACGTCGGGCAGCCGCGTGACCAGCAGCATGATCGCGCTGGAGAGCGTCGAGCCGGTCAGCTGGTAGACATGGAAGGCCAGGCCGGTGCTGACCACCCAGTCGCCTGTCTGGGAGACCAGGGAGGCCAGCAACAACCGGCGGAAGTCCCGGTTCCCGCGCAGCAGCGCCATGGGCCCGCCGACGGCGCGCTCCCCTGCCACCGAAGGCGTGCCGGCGGCGCGTTCCTCAGTCACCTGAGGCGGTGGGTGGCAGCGGGACCACGAGCTGGGTCAGCAGCAGGGGGCGTGCCCCCGCGGGCCGGGTCGCGGGGTCCTGGGCGCGGGCCATCAGCGGCTCCAGCAGGCCCGCGATGGCGGTGCCGAGCGCCGTGGCCTCCTCCGGCGTGGCGTAGAGGTAGCTGTTGCCGACGCCGCCGATCGCCCGCCACGCGTCGGGCTCCTCGCGCCGCCGGTCCTGCCACTCGATCAGCCGGGACAGCGCCCGCTCGGCCATGACCTGCTCCAGCAGGCTCATGGCCGCCGACCGGTCGGGCCCCGTCGCGCTGTCGTCCCAGACCTGGACGCGCTGGGTGACCTGCCACGGCCGCTCCCGCTCGTCCCGCGCCGTGGCCTGCTCCACGAACCCGTATTTGGCCAGCTGACGCAGGTGGTAGGAGGCCAGCGCCTGGCTGATGCCGACCTCGCGGGCCGCGTCAGCCGCGGTCGTCGCCCCCGCCCGCAGCAGCAGCTCGTGCAGGGCCAGCCGCACCGGATGGGCGAAGGCCCGCATCGCCGCCGGGTTGTCGAGCACCCGCCGCCCGGAGGATTCCAAAGACATGCTTGGAATCATCGGCGGCACGGCGCGTGGATGTCAAGGATTTCTTTGGAATGTGGGCCATCAAGGTCAGTCAAGGGTCGACTAAGGGAATATCGTTGGTCACGTCACGTGGCCGGGCGCTTGGGTAGGGTCGAACCATGCCTCACCTCAAAAGCCGGTACGTGCCCCTCGCAGTCTTCGCCGTCTGCGTGTTCGCCGCCGGGTGCGGCGAAGTCAACAGCACCATCGACAAGGCCCAGGCATGCCTGGAGGCGCCCAAGATCATCGCCGAACTGGGCACCAAGCTCACCGATTTCGCCAATGACCCCCAGGCCATGGAGAAGGCTCTGGACGAAACCGCGACCAAGCTCAACACCGTGGCCGACGATGCCGCCAACACCACCCTCAAGGAGGCCTCCGACAACCTGGCGGCCACGCTGAGCGGCATCAGCGTCGACAACGTCAACGACACCGTCGACGCGGCGCAGAAGGCCACCGCCGAAGGGGCCGCCTACCTGGAGCAGGTGGCTCAGGCCTGTAGTTGACCCTGGAGGGTCGAGGTCCCCGGCGGGGTCGGCAATCCCGCCTTCTCTAGGGGAAATGTGGACGAATTATCGTAAATGCCATGGAACCCGACCCGCGCTTCACCTTGGCCAACGAACGAACCTTCCTCACCTGGCTGAGCACGGCGCTGGCGTTGAGCGCGGCGGGGGTGGCCATGGCGGCGGTGCCTTCCGACGTGTTCGTGCCGTGGATCCGTACCGGACTGGCTGTGATTCTGGTCACGCTCTCCGCGCTGGCGGCCGGCATGGCCTATCCCCGCTGGCGCAACATCCAGCGCGCCCTGCGCAAGCAGGCGCCGCTGCCGCCGCCCGCGCTCGCCGCCGTCTTCGGGTACGGCGTGGCCGCCGTGGCGGTGCTCGCCCTCGTCCTCATCATCCTGGCGGCCTGAGAGTGGCGCCCGAGGAGCGGATCTGGGATCGCGGGCTGCAGAGCGAGCGCACCCGGTTCGCCTGGGTGCGCATGGCCGTGGCCCTGGCCACCGGCGGGCTCGGCGCGGCCGGGCTGTCCCTGCGGCACCAGTTGCCGCTGTCCGCCGTGATCGGTTTCACACTGGCCGCGCTCTGCGGCGCCGTGCTGCTCATCAGGACCCGCGTACGCTTCCGCCGCGTGCAGGCGGCCCTGCACAACGGCAAGCCCCTGGACGCCGGGCTTGACGTGCTCTTCGCCTGGCTGGGCACGCTCAGCGTGGTCGCCGGGGCGTGGACCTTCGTGCTCACCGTCAGGTGAGCCCCGATTTGCACCGGGCGGAGGAGGAGGCGGAAACTCGAAAGCGAGGGGGTGACCTCATTGGAGGAAGAACACAGGAACATACCGTTCGAGTGCCGCCGCTGCTGGCACGTCTGGGAAGAGGACTACATCGTCAGGCACGTCGACTCCCGTGGCCACGAAAGCCTGGTCTGGCTGCAGGCCGGTCAGCCCGTGCCGCCACCCGCGCCGGGCGCCATCTGCCCGCGCTGCGGAGCCCAGCAGGCCACGACGTTCCCCAACGGTTATCTGGCACATCATCCCGAGCTGATCCCGCCGCCGGGCCCGGTCGCGCCCGATCCCACGCCACTGCTCAGTCCTGTCCCCAAGCCGCTTTACTGATAACTAACCATGACACTTGGTGAGCATTACGTAGCGCCGAGTGTCACAAGGCGCGCCTTGATGGGGGTATGAGCGGGGGCGCACACTCGGAGCGGAACGGCGACTCGCAGCCGGGGGTGGTCCAAGTGCCCGACGGGTTCGACATCCGGGAAACATGGCCCTACGAGTGCCTACGTTGTCTTCACGTCTGGGAAGAGGACTTCGTCCGCAGACATCTCACCGACAACCACGGCAACACCGTCGAGGTCTGGCTCAGCTCAGGATTGCCCGTGCCACCGCCGTGGTCCGGCGTCTGCTGCCCGGGCTGCGGCGCGTACCACGTGACGTCGTTCCCCGCGGGGTATTTAGCGCGCCATCCCGAGCTCATGCCCGGCCCCGCGCCGGAGCCGGCGCCGCTGTTCGTGCGGGAGCCGGAGCCGGGCAGGGCGCCCGCTGAGCGGACACACCTGCCCGGCCGCCTGCTGGTCGCGCTCGGCGTGCCGCTGGCCGTCTTCGTCGGCTACGAGCTGTACGCCAACCTCGTGGCCGTGGCACGCCCGCAGCACTAGCTCAGGCTGTCCAGCCACGCCTGGTGCAGCCCGGCGAACCGGCCCGAGGCGGCGATGAGCTGATCCGGCGGACCGTCCTCGACGATCTCGCCCCTGTCCATGACCAGCACCCTGTCGGCGATCTCGACCGTCGACAGGCGGTGGGCGATGATGAGCGCCGTACGGTCGGCGAGGATCGTACGCAGCGCCCGCTGCACCAGCCGCTCGCTCGGCACGTCGAGGCTGGAGGTCGCCTCGTCCAGGATCAGCACCGCGGGATCGGCCAGGAACGCCCGGGCGAAGGCCACCAGCTGACGCTGCCCGGCCGACATCCGGCCGCCGCGCTTGCCCACCTCGGTGTCGTAGCCCTCGGGCAGGGCCGAGATGAAGTCGTGCGCGCCGATCGCCTTGGCCGCCTCCCGGATCTGCCGCTCGGTGGCCTCCGGGCGGCCGAACCTGATGTTGTCCGCCACCGTTCCGCTGAACAGGAAGTTCTCCTGCGTCACCATGACCACGGCCTGGCGCAGCGTCGGCTCGTCCAGCGTGCGCAGGTCGACGCCGTCGAGCAGCACCCGCCCGCCGGTGGGGTCGTAGAAGCGGGAGATCAGCTTGGCCAGCGTCGTCTTGCCCGCGCCCGTCGCGCCGACCAGCGCCACGCTCTGCCCGGCCGGGATGGTCAGGTCGAGGTTCGGCAGGATCGGCATCTCCTCGACGTAGGCGAACCTGACGTCCTCGAAGCGCACCTTGCCGCGCGCCCTGCCCTGGGGCAGCGGCTGCGGATCGCGCGGCTCCGGCACGTCCGGCTCCTCCTCCAGGACGCCCGAGAGCTTCTCCAGCGCCGCGCCGGCCGACTGCAGCGTGTTGTAGAACTGGCTGATCTCCTGCATCGGCTCGTAGAACTGCCGCAGGTACAGCAGGAACGCGGCCAGCACGCCGACCGTGACCTCCTGGTTGAAGGCCAGGTAGGCGCCGTAGATCAGCACGCCGCCGACCGTGATGTTGCCGATCAGCTTGATCCCCGGCATGAACACGGCGATGAGCTGCATGCTGCTGGCGTTGGCGCCGCGGTAACCGTCGTTGAGCTCCTTGAAGATCTCCTGGTTACGCGGCTCCCGGCGGAAGGCCTGCACCGCGCGGATGCCGGTCATCGACTCCACGAAGTGCACGATCACCAGCGCCACGGTCTCCCGTGTGCGCCGGTAGACGATCGCCGACTGCCGCCTGAACCACCGGGTGAACAGCAGCAGGATCGGCAGCGGCACCAGCGCCACCAGGCCCAGGTGCACGTCCAGCACCAGCAGCAGCACGGCCGTGCCGATCATGGTCAGCACCGCCGTCACCAGCCCGTCGAAGCCCGCCTGCAACAGCTCGGCGATGGCCTCGACGTCGGAGGTGAGCCGGGAGATGACCCGGCCGGAGGTGTACTTCTCGTGGAAGCTGAGCGACAGCCGCTGGAAGTGGTCGAACACCCGGCGGCGCAGCTCCAGCAGGATGCTCTGGCCGATCCGGCCCGACAGCCGCAGGAACGCCTGCCGCGTCACCGCCTGGGTGACCGCCGCCGCCAGGATCACGCCGACCACGGTCAGCATCGTGGCCGGCCCGCCGCCGTGCAGCATCGGCGGGATGCCCTCGTCGATGCCCACCTTGACCAGGTAGGGGATGGCGAGCCCGGCCGCGTTGGAGATGACGATGACCGTAGTCAGCCAGGCGATCGACTTCTTGTACGGCGACAGCAGGTCACCCAGCAGCCGGCGGGAGCGGGCCCGCAGCAGGACGGACACCTTCTCCGGCAGCTCGTCCTGCTCCTCGGAGGCGACGCCGCGCCAGGTCGTCGTGGCGGTCGTCATCGCAGTGCCCCTTCCGACGGGTCGAAGTCGGCGTCCTGGGCCAGCAACTCCCGGTATTCGGGCACCTCGGCCAGCAGTTCGTTGTGGCGGCCGACGTGGGTGATGGTGCCGTCGCGCAGCAGCGCCACCTTGTCGGCCAGCAGCACGGTGGAGGCCCGGTGCGCCACCACGATGCCGGTGGCCTCGCGCAGCACGTGCCGGAGGGCCTCCTCCACCAGCGCCTCGGTCTCGACGTCGAGCGCGGACAGCGTGTCGTCGAGCACCAGGATCCTGGGCTTGCTGAGCACGGCCCTGGCCAGGGCCAGCCGCTGGCGCTGCCCGCCGGACAACGACAGGCCCTGCTCGCCGATGCGGGTGTCGAGGCCCCACGGCAGGTCGTACACGAACATGGCCTGCGCGGTCTGGATCGCGGCGGCGAGCTCCTCCTCGGTGGCGTCGAGGCGGCCGAGGGTGAGGTTCTCTCGCACGCTCATGGAGAACAGCGTGGGCTCCTCGAAGGCCGTGGCCACCACCGAGCGCAGCGCGGGCAGGGTCAGGTCGCGCACGTCCTGGCCGTCGATCGTGATGCGGCCCTCGGTCGGGTCGATCAGCCGGGGCACCAGCGCGGTCAGCGTGGTCTTGCCCGAGCCGGTCGCGCCCACGATGGCGACCGTCTCCCCGGGGCGCACGTCGAGCCAGACGTCGTGCAGCACCGGCTCGTCGGAGCCGGGGAAGGAGAAGCCGACGCCTTCGAAGCGCAGGTGGCCGCGCGGCGTGTCGATCGTGCGGTCGCCGCTCTCGATGGCCGGGACGGTGTCCATGACCTCCATGACGCGGTCGGCGGAGGTCATCGCCTCCTGGGCCATGGCCAGGATGTGGCCGAGGCTGGCGATGGGCCAGACGAGCTGCAGCATCAGCGTGGTGAACGCCACCAGCCCGCCCAGCGTCAGCGAGCCGGAGCCGACGGCCAGCGAGCCGAGCAGCAGCACTAAGGCGAGCGTGACGTTGGGGATCAGCCCGAGGAAGGCGAAGAACTTCGCCGACAGGCGCACCTTGTCCAGCGACGACCCGTACACCTTGAGGGCTGCTTCGTCGTAGTTGTCGAAGACGTGGTGGCGGCGGCCGAACGCCTTGATCGTACGGATCCCGATGGCCGACTCCTCGACCAGCGTGGCGAGGTCGCCCTGCTGGTCCTGGACCTGGCGGGAGATCCTGATGTAGCGCTTCTCGAAGCGGAGCGAGACCACCACGATCGGCACCGCCGAGGCCGCGACGAGCAGCCCGAGCGGCCAGTACTTGTTCAGCAGGAGCACGGTCACCGTGATCAGCTGAAGGATGTTCATGACCAGGAAGAGCATGCCGAACCCGAGGAAACGGCGGATCGTCGACAGGTCGGTGGTGGCCCGCGACAGCAGCTGGCCGGACTGCCAGTCGCCGTGGAATCCCATGGGCAGGCGCTGCAGGTGCTCGTAGAGGTCGTCGCGGATGGCGGTTTCGAGTCCGAGCACCGGTTTGATCTGCACCCAGCGCCTGAAGAAGATCATGAAGGCCTCGACGGCGCCCACGCCGAGGGCGACTAAGCCGAGGGGGAGCAGGGCGCCCTGGTCGCCATGGAGGACGGGGCCGTCGATGACTTGTTCGCTGATGAGAGGCAGCGTGATGCTGGCGCCGATGCCGATCATCGCTGCCAGCCAGATGAGGACAAGCCGCAGGACGTACGGGCGGAGATAGGACTTCATCCGCCACAGGGAATTGGAGGAGAGCAGGGGACGGCGAGGTGTGTGCGTATCGGGAGGCATCCCCTCCAGGCTAATACGTCCGTTCAACCGATTTTCTGTGACCCCCGGGGTGTGGTTTCTGTATGTGACGTGCGGAAACGTGAAAGTTCATGGGCTTTCGGAAGGCTGCGACGTTCGTAATGATGTGCACGGGAATGTTCTTCGTGCTGCTCGACGTCACGATCGTTAACATCGCACTGCCTTCCATCGGGCGTGCCACGGGCATCACGAACGTGGCCGATCTGCAGTGGGTGATCGGCGCCTACCAGCTCGCCCTCGCGGGCCTGCTGCTGTTCGGCGGCACGCTCGGAGCGCGGTACGGCCACCGGCGGATCGTCGTCACCGGCTTTCTGATCTTCGGCCTGGCCTCGATGGCCTGCGCCCTGGCCCCCGGCCTGTGGGCCCTGGTCGGGGCCCGCGCGGTGCAGGGCATGGGCGCCGCGCTGCTGATGCCCGGCACCCTGTCCGTGGTCACCCGGCTCTACACCGCCCGCGAGGAGCACGCCAGGGCCGTCTGCGTGTGGGCCGTGGTCGCGGGCCTGTCGCTGCCCGCCGGGCCGGTGCTCGGCGGGCTGCTGGTGGAGTCGCTCGGCTGGCCCTGGATCTTCTGGATCAACGTGCCCGTGGTCGCGCTGGTCGTCGCCGGGACCCTGTACCTGGTCACCGAGACCGCGCCGGAGCCCCGGCCGCTGGACGTGCCCGGCGCGGTGCTCGGCACGGGGGCGCTGGCGCTGCTCACGTTCACCGTCATCGAGACCGGCCGGCTCGGGACCTGGTCGTCGGTCTTCCTGCTGCCCGCCGCCCTCGCGCTGGCCGCCGGGACCGCCTTCGTCCTGGTCGAGCGGCGCCGCACCCACCCGGTGCTGCCGGTGTCCCTGCTGCGCGAGCGGCCGATCGCGGTCAGCACGATCGTCGCCGCCGTCATGAACTTCGGCGTCAACGGCGTCATCATCCTGTTCAGCGTCTACCTGCAGATGGTCCGCGGCCACCCGCCCATCCAGTCGGGGCTGGCGCTGCTGCCGCTGTTCGTGCCGCTGGTGCTGCTGCCCGCCCACGCCGCGCGGGCGGCCGCCCGGCGCGGCCCCCGTCCCGTCATGCTCGCCGGGCTGGTGCTGCTGGTGGCGGGCTTCGCGCCGCTGCTCGCCCTCCGGGCGGACTCGGGGTACGGCGCGCTGGCCGTGGGCATGGTCGTCATCGGCGCGGGCGCCGGGCTGCTCACCCCCGCCGTCGTCGCGCTGGCCATGACCGCCACGCCACCCGGCGCAGAGAGCCTGACCAGCGCGCTCAACACCTCGGCCAGGCAGGCGGGCGGTGTGGTCGGCGTCGCCACCTTCGGCGCCCTCGCCGGGGACCCCGACCGGCCCGCCGCGTTCGTGGCCGGCGTGCACCACGCCGCCGTCGTGGCCGGCGGCGCCTACCTCGGCGCGGCGCTGCTCGCCCTGGTCACCGGCGCCCGGAGCACGTCCGCCGGGTCCGGCGGCGGTTCCAGGTAGCCGGGTCACCACCTCACGTATGCCATTTGACCTGCGGTTTGTACTGTGCGTGGCACAATTGGATCATGGTGTTCGGCCGGTCCATCAGGGCGAGGGTGACGATCGCGACGATGGTCGTGTTCGGGATCGTCCTGCTGGCCGGGGTGATCGTGCTCCTGGCGGCTTACCCGGCGTGGGTGCGGAGCCAGCTCACCGCCAAGGCCGACCGGGCCAGCCGGCACCTCGCCATGGAGGTCGAGAACCACCGGTTCACCGGGCTGATCCCGCCGCAGGGCGATGTCGCGCTCCAGCAGATCGTGGACGACCGGGGGCACGTGCTGGCCTCGAACGGAGGGCTGGTCGGCCGGCCGCCGCTCACCCGGGTCCGGCCCAGCGGCGGCGATCCCCTGGTCCGCGACCGGGTGTGCCAGTCCGGCGGATGCATGATCGTGGCCGGGTTCGGCCAGCGCAACACCGCGTACGGGCCCGTCGTCGCCTATGCGGCCGTGCGGGAGCCGTTCCTGCTCTACTCGCCGTTCCTGCCGCTGGTCCTGTTCGGCTCGTCCGCCCTGCTGCTGGCGCTGATGGGCTGGGCCTCCTGGTACGGCGTCGGCCGGGTGCTGGCCCCCGTGGAACGCATCCGCACGGGCCTCGAACGCATCAGCGCCGAGGACCTGAGCCGGCGCATCGAGGTGCCCGCGACCCGCGACGAGGTCGAGGAGCTGGCCGCCACCGTCAACGACACCCTGGGCCGGCTGGAGGACGCCGTGGAGCGGCACCGCCGGTTCGTCTCGGACGCCTCCCACGAGCTGCGCACCCCGATCACCGCGCTGACGGTACGGCTGGAGGCGGGGCTGGAGGGCCTGGACGCGGAGGACTGGCGGGCGGCGCTGGACGAGGCGTACCGGCTGTCGGACATCGTGCAGGACCTGCTGCTGATGGCCCGGCTCGACGCCGGGGCGCAGCCCCCCGAGGAGCGGCTCGACCTGGGACGGCTGGTCGCGGACGAGATCGCGCGCCGCCCCGCCCGGCTGCCGGTGACCACCGACATCGAGCCCGGCGTCCACATCCGGGGCAGCCGGTTGCAGCTCTGCCGGCTGCTGACGAACCTGCTGTCCAACGCCGACCGCTACGGCGACACCGTCGTCGCGGTCAGCGTGCGGGCGTGCGGGGACATGGCCGAGGTGCGGGTGGTCGATGACGGGCCCGGGATCCCGGTGGAGATGCGGGAGCGGGTGTTCGAGCGTTTCACCCGGCTCGACCGCGCCCGGTCCAGGGACACCGGGGGCAGCGGGCTGGGGTTGCCGATCGCCCGCGACATCGCCACCGCCCACGGGGGGACGCTGACCGTCGAGGAGGGACCCGGCGCCCGGCTGCTCCTGCGGCTGCCGCTCGTCACCTGAGCCTCGCGCACGCCGTCAGGATGCGGATCCCAGGGCGATCGTGCCGGCCACCTCGGCGTGCCGCTCGGCCTCCTCCTGGGCGAAGCGCGCCTCGTCGATCTTGTCGGCGATCTCCTCGTCCTGCTTCATGAGCGTGTCCAGCGACTGGCCCGCCATCTCCAGCACGCCCATGTCCGCGTACGCCTGCCGCAGCCGCGGGCTCCACAGCCCGATGTCCTTCACGCACGGCACGATCCTGCTGAACAGCAGCGACCTGAACGCCCGCAGGTAGTCCGACCGGTCGGTGGCCACCATGGCCTCGTCGACCTCGGCCTTCGACAGCCCCAGGTGCTCCCAGGTCTCCCGGCCGCGCAGCCGGTCGCGCATGAGGTAGCAGCCCTCGATGACGAAGTCCTCGCGCTCGCGCAGCTCGGCCTCCGACAGCTCGCGGTAGTAGTCGCGCAGCGCCATCCGGCCGAAGGCGACGTGCCTGGCCTCGTCCTGCATCACGTACGCGAGGATCTGCTTGGGCAGCGGCTTGGTCGTGATGTCGCGCATCACCCCGAACGCCGCCAGCGCCAGTCCCTCGATGAGGACCTGCATGCCCAGGTAGGGCATGTCCCAGCGGGAGTCGCTCAGCGTGCTGTCGAGCAGTGCCTTGAGGTGCTCGTTGATCGGGTACGCCAGGCCCACCTTCTCCTGCAGGAACCGGGCGTAGGTCTCGGCGTGCCGGGCCTCGTCCATCGTCTGCGTGGCCGCGTAGAACTTCGAGTCCAGGTCGGGCACCGATTCCACGATCTTGGCCGAGCAGATCATCGCGCCCTGCTCCCCGTGCAGGAACTGGGAGAACTGCCAGGCCGCGCTGTGCAGCCTGACGTCCTTGCGCATCTGCTTGCTCATCCGCTCCCACAGCGGGGTGCCGTAGATCGCGATGATCTCGTCGGGGGTGCCCAGCACGTCGTACGGGTCCACCTCAAGGTCCCAGTCGATGCGCTTGGTGGAGTCCCACTGCTTGTCCTTGCCCTTCTGGTACAGCGCCAGCATGCGATCTCTGCCGTCGTCGTACTCCCAGGTGAACCGGCTGCTGCCGGACATCTGGACGTCCCAGGTGGCGAGGCCGGCGGGGATGGTGAGAAGGTCGTGGGTCGACATGGGGCCTCCGGGGGTTACGTACACCGTACGTACCTTTTGAGCGTGCACGTACGCCGTACGTGAAGTCAATAGAATGAGCTATGCGCTCCGAGCCGCTTTCCCGCGCCCGCATCGTCGCCGCGGCCATCGACCTGATCGAGCGAGAGGGGGCCGACGCGGTCTCCATGCGGCGCATCGCGGCCGAGCTGGGGGTCGGCGTGATGTCCCTCTACAACCACGTGCCCAACAAGGACGCCCTGCTCAACGCGGTGGCCGAGGCGGTGCTGAGCGAGATCGAGTTCACCGACGACCCCGACGCGCACTGGACCGACCGGGTGCGCGCGCAGGCGGGGGCCTTCCGGCAGATCGCGCACCACCACCCGCGCTCGACGATGCTCGTGGTCAGCCGCCAGCTGCACTCCGCCGCCGGGCTGCTGCCGGTCGAGCGGGCGCTGGCCACGCTGCGCGGCGCCGGATTCGACGGCCCGGACGCGGTGCGGATGCTGCGCATGTTCATCGCGTTCATCGTCGGGTCGTTGCTGCGGGAGGTCGGGGTGACGCCGACGTTCGCGCCGGTGCAGACCAGGACGATCAAGGCCGAGGGGGTCGATCCGGCGCTGTTCCCCGAGGTGAGCTCGCTGGCTCCGCTGCTCGACGAGTGCGACCACGAGGCCGAGTTCGACTTCGGGGTGGAGCTGCTGATCCAGGCCATGCACGTGCATTCGGGACGTAAGGAGGGCACCCGGTGAGCCCCGGGTGCCCGGTTGCTCTCAGTACCAGTTGTGCGATCTCCAATGTCCCCAGGCGCCGCAAGGCCTGCCGTACCTCCCCTTGATATAGGCCAGGCCCCACCGGATCTGCGTTTCCGGATTCGACTTCCAGTCACGCCCCGCGCCGCTCATCTTGCCGGCGGGCAGGGCCTGCGGGATGCCGTACGCGCCCGACGAGCGGTTGTGGGCCCGGTGGTTCCAGTTGCTCTCCTTGGTCCACAGGTTGTCGAGGCAGCGGAACTCCCGGAGATTCCAGGAGCGCTGGACGACCTGGCCCAGGGCGAATTTCTTGTTCCTGTCGGCCGGCTTGGCGGCCACGATCCTCGGTTGCGCTGACGTGGTCCAGATCCGCGTCTTGATGGGGGGCGAGGTCTCCGCCCAGGCCGTCGCGGTGCCGCACGGCCCGGTGAACGCGGTTACGGAAAGTAGTGTGCCGCATAGTGCACGTTTGCTGTCCAAATCGATCCTTGCTGTCCGGTCGCGTGCGGACGGGCGCCGGTCACCCGGCGTCCTGCCGATCCGCGTCCATGGCTGGGACGCGGAAGGTCCGCGCGGCCCTCCGGGTTCTTGCACCGCCCGATCGTGCTGGGCGGCCCGGAGGGCGCCGCGACGTGCTCCTTAGCACGATTCCTATTACTCTCCGTAACCGCTGACCGGCTATCTCGACACACGTGGGACAGGTGTTTGTGTGATCGTTGCGGATAAAGGGTCCGCTCGCTGGGCCGGGATTGCCCGGTCCGTCGCCCTCATGGGGCGCGCTTGCCGCAAAAAGCGATCAAGCCTGGGGTTTGGCTCAGTACCAATGGTGGGATTGGAAGTGCGCCCAGGCGCGACACGGCGCTCCGTACCGCTGTTTGATGTAGCCGAGGCCCCACTCGATCTGGGTGCGCGGGTTGGTCCGCCAGTCGCGGCCCGATGAGGCCATCTTGTGGCCGGGCAGGGCCTGCGGGATGCCGTACGCGCCCGAGCGGTTGCCGGCGCGGTGGTTCCAGCCGCTCTCCCGCGTCCAGAGCCGTTCCAGGCACCCGAACTGGGTCGAGGCCCAGCCGCGCGCGGCCGCCATGGGCCGGGCGATGGACTTGTTCCTGCCGCTGATCTGGGAGCTCTGCGCCTGTGCGGCCGCGGCGTGTCCGGTCGCCACCAGGGTGGCGGTCAGGACCAGTACGCCGGTACGGCGGAGCATGGGCATGCGGATTCCCTTCCGAAGGGTTCAGGGGACCGCGCCACCCTGCCCGATGCGCCACCTTTACGGCGAATTGACCATGGAAACGTAGATCGTCAGCAAAGATCCCGATATATGTTCCTTCTGGGGTTTTGTCGGGAAAATGAGGACTGCGTCACATTTCTGGCCTTTACTCGTTCTGTAGGGTCGTCTCATGACCTTGAGCGACATTCCTCTGCGCACCCTCGACGACAGCCCCACGACCCTCGGCGAGCTGGCCCCCGGCAAGGCCGTCCTGATCGTGAACGTGGCGTCGAAGTGCGGTCTCACCCCGCAGTACGCCGGCCTGGTGGCCCTGCACCGGCAGTACGGCCCACGCGGCTTCACGGTGGTCGGCGTCCCCTGCAACCAGTTCGCCGGTCAGGAACCGGGCTCGGCGGAGGAGATCCAGCAGTTCTGCGCGGCCACGTACGGTGTGGACTTCCCCCTCCTGGCGAAGACCGACGTCAACGGCCCCGACCGGCACCCCCTGTACGAGCGGCTCACGCAAACGCAGGACGACCAGGGCGAGGCCGGGGACATCCAGTGGAACTTCGAGAAGTTCCTGGTGGACCGGGAGGGCAGGGTCGTGGCCCGCTTCCGCCCCGGCACGACCCCGGAGGACCCGGCGATCACCGAGGCCGTCGAGAAGCTCCTCTGACCCCGTCCCGGCGGCGCCGCGTGGCCGGACCTCGCGGCGCCGCTTCGCCGTGGCCTTCGTTCACGTGGGCTCCGCCGTGTGCGCGAGGACGGCCGTGGCCAGCTGTTCGTGCACCTGCGGGGGCAGGGTGTGACCCATGCCCTCGACCATCAGCAGCCGTGCTCCCGGGATCCGCTCCGCGATGATCCGGCCGTGGCCGGGCTTGGCCGGCTCGTGGGTGCCCTCGATCACCAGCGTCGGCGCCTTCACCTGGTCGAGCACGCCCACGGGCTCGAAGTCCGGTCTGGCCGCCGCGGCCCGCCGGTGGTTGGCCGTGGCGGCCAGGTCGCGGGCCCGGTCGTAGAGGCGTTCCTGCAGCTTGCGGGCGGCGTCCTCGTCGAACGGCAGGGCGGGGCCGTGCAGGACGCGCTGTTCCGCGATCATGCGGGCGATCTGCTCGCGGCGGTCGGCGGGGGGCGGCGCGGCGATCAGCTCGCGGTAGAACGCGACGAACTCCGGGGTCGGCTCCGGCAGGCTGCCCGCCGGCTGGGGTTCGCCCATCAGGGCCCGCATGAGGACCAGGCCCTCGCCGGCGCCCAGCGGCGAGGAGCCGATGACGGTGAGCGTCCGCACCCGCTCCGGGCGCCGTACCGCGATGAGCTGGCCGAGCAGCCCGCCCGCCGAGTGGCCGACCAGGTGGGCGCTGTCCAGCCCGTGCGCGTCCAGCACCCGCAGGACGTCGTCGTAGATGTCCTCCCAGGTGTACGGCTCGGCCTCGAAGTCGACGGTGTCCGAGGCGCCGGTGTCGCGGTGGTCGTAGCGGATCACCCGGCGGCCCCCGGCGGCGAGCCTGCCGACGAACTCGTCCGGCCACAGGATGCCCTGCGACATCGAGCCCATGATGAGGACGATCGGGGCGTCCGTGACGGCGCCGAATTCTTCGCTCCAGAGCGTGATTGACATGCTCAAAGCATGTCCTGCGCCGGTCCGGGCGTCTTCTGTAGAACTACTAGGCGGGCCAGTTCGGTACGGGTGCCCACGCCCAGCTTCGGATACATCTTGTAGAGGTGGTATTCGACCGTGCGCGGGCTGAGGAACAGGCGGGCGGCGATCTCCTTGCTGGACAGGCCGTCGGCGACCAGGCCCGCGATGCGCCGCTCCTGAGGGGTCAGCGTGTCCAGCACCGTGCCGCGCGGGGGTTGCGCGCTCTCGCCCGCCGCCCGCAACTCGCCGTGCGCCCGCCGCGCCCACGGGTGCGCACCCGCCCGCTGGAACGTCTCCAGCGCCGCCCGCAGATAGGCCCGCGCTTCGCCGGGACGGTGGCCCCGGCGAAGCCGCTCGCCCAGCAGGAGTCCGGTCCTGGCCGCCTCGAACGGGTTGGCATGCAACCGCACGGCCTCGAACAGCGCCTCCAGCGGATCGGTAGAAGGCCCGGCAGGCTGCTGGGCAGGTTGTTGGGCGGCGTGCCGGGTGGTGGCATCGGACGGCGGTGTGGGTGGTGTGACCAGGCCGCGGCACCGGGCGAGCAGGGCCTGCGACTCGGCGGTCCCGGCGTGGGCCGACCAGCGCTCGTACTCCGCCAGCGCGACCCGCGCCGCGTCCAGGTCGCCCGCGCCCACGGCGGCCTCGATCCGGTCCGGGGTCGAGCGCCAGACCACGGTCGGATGCCCGGCCCCCGGGCCCGCGGTGGCGATCGAGGTGAACCGGTCGTGGGCGGCCGCGTACCGGCCCAGGCTCAGGTCGAGCATGGCCAGCGCGTACGCGGCCACGCCGGTGCACAGGCCCACCCGGTGCGGAACGGCGATGGCCAGCGCCTCCATGGCGTACCGGTCGCAGGGCTCCTCCTCGCCCCGCAGCGCCGCCAGGACCGCGAGGTTGGCGAGGTGGGACGCCCCGGTGTTGCCGTACCCGGCTTCGCGGGCCAGCTCCAGCCCCTCCTCCGAGATGGCCTGGCTCTCCGCCAGCCGTCCGGCGATGCGTTCGGCGGTGGCCACGAACTCCAGCACCACCGGGAGCTGGCCCGCCATCCCCGACACCCTGGCCACCCGCCCGGCCCGCCCGGCCAGGTCGATCGCCAGGTCGGGCTCGCCCAGGTGGCTGGCCGCCGCCGTCGCCCACAGGAACTCGGCCGCCTCCGTCAGCTCGCCGGTCCGCCCGAGTGCACGTCTGAGCAGCTCATGGCCACCGCTGGTGTCGGCCAGCGTCCGCCCGATCCCGGCGATCACGTCGCGCAGGAACCCCACGGGGAACGCCTCCGCCCGCCGGCCGAGCTGGATGACGGTGGTCGTGTCGCCGACGTACGAGGCCGCCTCCGTGGCGTCGGCCAGCATGTCCAGGCTGTCACCCGCGGCAAGGACGCGTACGGCCTCCGCGGCGCTGCCGGAGTTCAGCTCGAACCGGCCCTGCAACCGGGCGATCTCCATGGCCAGCGCGGCGTCGGCGCCGGCGAGCTCGCGGGCCTCGGCCAGCAACGACTCCGCCTGGCCTGGACGGCCGCCCAGCCAGGCCGCGGTGGCGGCGTCCTTGAGGCGTTTCGCGCGGGTGCGGGGGGCGGGGGTGAGCTCGGCGGCCCTGGCCAGGGCCGTGGCGGCGGCGCCGTACCCGCCGCGGTCGCGGGCGCGGGCGGCGGTCTCCACGAGCGCGGCGGCCACCCGCTCGTCCCGGCCGAGCGCGGCCTCCGCCAGGTGCCAGGCCCGCCGGTCGCCGTCGGTCACCGCCGCCAGGGCGACGTGCGCCTCGCGGCGTTCGGCCGGGGTCGCCGCCTCGTACACCGCGGACCGGATGAGGGGATGCCGAAAGCGCACCCGCGTGCCCGCGACGACCACCAGGTCCGCGGCTTCCAGCGCTCCCAGCACCCCGCGCCCGACGTCGGGTTCGGTGTCGTGGTCCGCCGGCGGGCCGGCGGCGGCGCGGAGCACGGGGGCGAGGTCGCTTTCGAGCGCCGCCAGCAGGGCGACCCTTCGGGCCGGGGCGGGCAGTGCGGCCACCTGCTCACCGAAGAGCCGGGTGCCGCCGGGCAGCGGATCGGGAAGCGGCGCGCGCCCGGCGAGCTGGTCGGGGGTCAGCCGCCGGACCGTCTCACGCAGGGCCAGCGGGTTGCCCCGGGTCAGCGCCACGAGCTCCCGCCCGACCTGCGCGGAGACCGCATCCCGCCCGTCGAGCGAGCCGCCGGCCGCCGCCGACTCCTCGGCGCCCGGCACCGGAGCAGCCGGTCGCACGGTGTCCGATAGCGGCGTGTCCGGTCGGGCGGTGTCCGATAGCGGCGTGTCCGGTCGGGCGGTGTCCGGGAGCGGCGTGTCTGGTCGGGCGGTGTCCGGAAGCGGGGCCGGTCGGGCGGTGTCCGGCGGTGGAGTGACCGGTCCTGTGATGTCCTGGTTTGGAAGGGCCGGTCCTGCGGCGTCCCGCTCCGGAACGGCCAGTGTTGCGGCGTTGAGCAGGGCGGTCGCCGCCGGTTCCGTCAGGCCGGTGACGGGGAGCGGCTGGACGCCCCGCAGGGACAGGTCTCCCCGGACGGCCAGCAGCATCGCGATCCGTTCCGTGCCCAGCCGGCGGGCGGCGAACAGCAGGGCGTCGGCCGAGGCCCGATCCACCCACTGGAAGTCGTCCACCACGCAGACGAGCCCGTCCGCCGCCGCGGCCTCCGCCAGCAACGACAGCACCCCGGCCGCCACCAGGAACCGATCGCCGGACGGGTCCGCCGCCAGCCCCAGCGCCCCGCGCACGGCCGCGCGCTGGGGCTCCGGCAGGGCGTCCAGCAGTCCCGTCACCGGCCGCAACAACTGGTGCAGGGTGGCGAAGGCCAGATCCGCCTCCGGCTCCACGCCCGTGGCCCGCAGCACCCGCATCGAACCCCCGCGCGCAGCCGCCAGGTCCAGCAGGGCCGTCTTGCCCACGCCCGCCTCGCCGTGCAGCGCCAGCGCGCCGCCCGCGCCACCACGGGCCCGGTCGATCAGGTGGTCGATGGCGGTGATTTCGGGGGTTCTGCCATAAAGCACAGGGGAGCGCACAAAGAAAAACTGTATTGGCGGGTCTGGCGACCGGTCCGTGGCACCCGTGGGCATCGCGTGTAGTGATGGAATGATTGCGGTATGTAATCGCATGTTCCGTAATCGGCCCCGCGGGGAGCGCGCGATGACGATCAATCCGTACGCCGGATCGCCGTTCAGCTATGTCACCGAGCCGGCCGTGGCGCCGTACTCGATCGTGGAGCTGATGCCCGGCGTCCGCAACCTGTGCGAATACGTGCGGCTGACCGCCGGGGAGCGGGTGCTGCTGCTCATGGAGCACACCGTGGACCCGGTCGTCGTGCAGGCCATCGCGGCGGCGGCGGCGCTGCGCGACGCGGACGTGCGCATCCTGTCGGTGCCGCCGTTCAGCCCCGGCGGGTGGGACAGGGAGGCGTCGCTCGACATCGAGACGGCCGCGTTCCGTGAGTCCGACGTGGTGATCAGCGGCACGTGGTGGGGCGAGGTGCACACGGCGCCGCTGTTCTTCGACCAGATCAAGGCGCGGTCCTCCCGCTTCCTGTCGCTGCACATGACGGCCACCGCCGGCGCGCTGCTCACCGGTGGCCGGTTGCCCGCTGAGGTGTTCTACGCGCTGCTGCGCCGGGCGCTGCGGCAGCTGTCCGTGGCCAGGACGATCCGGGTGACCTCGAAGCGGGGCACCGACGTGACGTTCGGCGGGCCGGCGTTCGACCCCGACCCGGGCGCGATGCGGCCCGGCGACTGGCGGCCGTTCCCGTACGGGGGCGCCAACTTCTGGCCGACGGACACCGAGGGCGTGATCGTGATCGAGGACAGCACGGTCACCGGCGTGCCCGAGGAGCCCCTGCGCATCACCCTGGAAGGCAACCTGGTCCGCAAGATCGAGGGCGGCGCCGCCGCCGAGCAGCTACGGCGGTACGCGCCCGATGGCTTCTACATGCGGCACGGCCTGATCGGGCTCAACCCGAAGGTACGGATCGCGGGCGGGACCCAGTTCGAGCGGGAGAAGCACGCCGGGGCCTTCTACTGCGGCATCGACGGCCTGACCGACGGCCGGCCGGTCAAGACGGGGCCCGGTTTCGCGCACTGCGACTGCCAGGTGGACCGGCCCACCGTGCTGGTGGACGGGGAGCTGTTCATCGAGCACGGCCGGCTGCTGCTGCTCGACGAGCCGGAGATCAGGGAGGTCGCGGCGCGGTTCGGGCCGCCGGAGGTGATCCTGGACGACAACCCGGTCATGATCCTTCCGCGCCGCTACACCGGGGCCGGATGAAAAGGGGCCGCCGCAGGATGGAAGCCGCCGCAGGGTGAAGGGCGCCGCAGGACGAAGGCTGCCACAGGATGAAAGCCGCCGCGGGATGAAGGGCGCCACAAGACGAGGGGGTGCTGTCGGACGGAGGGGCGCCGCCGGCTGAGGGGGCGTCGCCGGTTGAAGGGGCGCTATCGGCGGGGGCCGCAGCTGCCCCGGATGATGAGCTCCGTCGGCAGGACCACGCTGCGGGGGCGGCGGGTTCCCGCCCGTAGCACCAGCTCCGCCGCCCGGTAGCCCATGTCCCGGCCCGGCTGGGCGATCACCGTCAGCGGCGGGGAGCACAGCTCGGCCCAGGGCACGTCGTCGTACATCACCAGTGACACGTCCCGCGGCACCCGCAGGTCCAGCTCCCTGGCCGCCAGCACCGCCGCCTCGCCCAGCACGTTGCCGCCCGCCACCACCGCCGACAGGTCGGGGCGGCTCTGGAAGAGGCCGGAGGCGGCGGCGTAGGCGGAGTCGCGGCTGCCGGTGCCGAACACGACCAGCTCCTCGTCCACCGGCGCGCCCACCGCCTCCCCGAAGGCGGCCACCCGCCGGTCCTGGCCGGGCCCGCCGAGGAAGGCGATGCGCTTGTGGCCCAGCCCGCGCAGGTAGCGCACCGCCGTACGGATGCCCGCCCGGTCGTCCGCCACCACGGCAGGGACGTCCATCGGGCGGCTCTGCGGGGCGGGGGAGAGGCCGTCCAGGAGCAGGAGGTCGTGGGCGGCGGCGGCCGCGGGGTCCTCCTCGTGGTCCGGCTGGGCGGGCAGGCGGTCGGCGAACACGACCGTCATGCCCGCGCGGATCGCCGGGGCCCAGGTTTCCGCGTCTCCCGACGGGACGGCGATCAGGCGGTCTACGCTCTGTTCGAGGAGCATGCCGATCAGCTCGGCCTCCTGCTCGGGGTCGCCGCCCGTGGAGCCGAGCATGACAGGCTCGCCGGCCGAGCGGGCGCAGGCGAGCACGCCCTCCGCGAGCTGCCCGTAGAAGGTGTCGGTCAGGTCGGGGACGAGCAGGCCCATGCCGCCCGTGCGGCGCTGGCGCAGGTTGCGGCCCAGGGCGCTGGGGCGGTAGTCGAGCTGCGCGGCGACGGCCAGGACACGCTCCCTGGTGTGCGAGCTGGCCGAGCCGCCGGACAGCACCCGGGACACGGTCGCGACACCGACGCCCGCCGCCTCGGCCACATCCTTGATGGTCGCCCGCTTCTCCATGGAAACGATTCCATCATGGTTCCGCGAAAACCGGAAGTCGTCGATGCCGACAACGGCTGGTCACACGGCAACCCTTGACACCGATGTCCGTTTCGGGTGAGATGCTTGAAAACGTATCCACTCCACGTAAGTGGGGACACGGTAACAACGTCCGGGCCACCGCCCTGGAGCGCGAAGGAATGTCATGGCATCCATCGTTCTGACGAACGTCGACAAGGTCTACGCCGGTGGCGTGAAGGCCGTGAACGGGCTGAACCTTGAGATCAAGGACGGCGAGTTCATGGTGCTGGTCGGCCCTTCCGGTTGCGGTAAGTCGACCGCGCTCCGGATGATCGCGGGCCTCGAGGACATCACGGGCGGCGAGATCGCCATCGGCGAGAAGGTCGTCAACCACCTTCCGCCCAAGGACCGCGACATCGCGATGGTCTTCCAGAACTACGCGCTCTATCCCCACATGACCGTCGAGGAGAACCTCGCCTTCGGTCTCAAGCTCCGCAAGATGCCCAAGCCGGAGATCCAGAAGCGCGTCAACGAGGCCGCCAAGATGCTCGGCCTGGAGACCTACCTCAAGCGCAAGCCCGCCGCCCTGTCCGGTGGCCAGCGCCAGCGCGTCGCCATGGGCCGCGCCATCGTGCGTGAGCCGCAGGCGTTCCTCATGGACGAGCCGCTGTCCAACCTGGACGCCAAGCTCCGCGTCTCCATGCGCGCCTCGCTCAACCAGATGCACGAGCGCCTCGGCGTCACCACCGTGTACGTCACCCACGACCAGGTCGAGGCCATGACCCTGGGCGACCGGGTCTGCGTCCTGCGCGACGGCCTGCTGCAGCAGGTCGACACTCCGCAGAACCTGTTCGACAAGCCGGTCAACCTGTTCGTGGCCGGCTTCATGGGCTCGCCCTCGATGAACTTCGTCACCGCCGAGCTGGTCCGCGACGGCGGCGCCGCGGTCACCTTCGCCGACATCAAGCTGCCGATCCCGGACTCGACGTTCACCGACAAGCCGGGCCTCGACCAGTACATCGGCAAGAAGATCATCCTCGGCATCCGCCCGTCGGACTTCGAGGACGCCACCTCCGCGGGCAACCACGCCAACGGCTGGGCCACGCTGCCGGTCAAGGCGGAGGTCACCGAGGAGCTGGGCTCCGAGATCAACGTGCTGTTCCTGATCGACGCCCCGCCGGTCGAGCACAAGGACACCGTCGCCGCCGCCGACACGGGCGACGACGAGGAGGCCTCGCTGCCGCTGACGGGCGACAAGTCGCTGTGGACCGCCCGCGTCAACGCCCGCAGCCACGTCCGTCCCGGCCAGCACATCGAGCTGGTCGTCGACACGCACAACCTGCACTTCTTCGACCCGACCTCCGGCCTGTCCATCGGCCACGAGGCCAACCGGTAACCTCCACCAGTCCCGGCCGCCGAGCTTGCTCAGCGGTCGCTCGGGCCCCCACCGCGACCCCCTCCCGCGGCGGGGGCCCGTTCTAGTCGGATAAGTCCTCTGGCCAACTGGCACACGTTAGATTGCGGCTGTGCGCAGAGAAGAACTGCCGGGCGGAGGTCTGAGGCTTAGCGTGACCAAGCCCGCACTCCCGCGCATGCGGATCGAGGTCGCCGGTCCGAACCGGTTCTGGGTGCGGCAGGAGACGCGGACGGTCTTGCTGGCCAAGGTGGCGCGCTGGAACTACGGCGTGCACTATCTGCGGCTGCCCGGGGCCGTCCCCGTGCTGCCGCCGATCACTGCGGCGTCGGCGCGGACGGCTCCGTCGTGGCCACACCAGTACGCGTCCTGGCTGGCCACCGCGCCAGGGCCTTTGCACGCCGGCTGGTGGAGCCTGCGTGCGTGGCAGCCACCATGGCCGGAATCCGTCTGGAGGCGCGAGGTCGCTGACGCTGATCCCGTCGGGTACCTGGACTGGCTCGAGGGCTGGCAGGGTGTGGTGCCGATGCGACGGCTTCCTGCCGCTGATGAGGGCAGAGTGAAGGCTTACCGCAAGCTCGCCCAGGAAGGGCTGCTGCCGCCGCTGTTGCTGTGGTGGATCAGCGGCCTGGATGGCTGGCTCCTGCTGGACGGGCACGCCCGACTGGCCGCGGCGCTCGCCGAAAGGCTCATCCCACCCATGCTCAGCCTGTACCTCGCTCCCTCGCCTGTACAGATCGATGAGGCGATCACGAACGCGATGTGGCACGATTCCGTCACCGCGGAGGGATTAGAACACGCCCGCCGGGCGGGGCGGGCTGGCGTCGACAGCGCCGTCCGAGTCCAACAGCGGCATTTCGCCGGCGTGTACGCCGCTATTCCCAGCGAACGTGAGCGCACCCGCGCCTGGCCCCTGCCGGGTGGTGTGCCCGCATGGCAGAACGCCGCCACTGCGGCACCGCCTGGCTGGCCAACCGATCCCGGCTAGCGACGGTGAAAGCCAAGTCGTCTGGCCAGATCGCGTCGGCCATCGCCAGGCCGGCGACTCTTGTCGCAGGTCAGCAGGATGCCGTCGTGGGTGGTCATCACACCCGCGTCGACCTTGAGCATCGCGGCCAGGCCCTCGCGCTCGCCGCTTTCCGGGGTCGGCCAGTGCCCCCAGGATCGGCTGACCGTTGGCCGGGACATCCCGCAGGGCACCGGGGTGGAGTCCACGATCCGGCAGTTGTCCAGCCAGAAGTCGCTGGATCCGGCGGGCGGCGACGGTCAACTACTTTCCATGCCGGAAAGCTTGATGTAAGCTTTCCGGCATGGAAAGTAGGAGCCGCACGGAAACCCCCGATCCGGCCGCCGCGCGCGCGGCCCTGGACAGCGTCACCGCCGTGCGCGCCCGTACGGCGGAGCACATCACGAGCCCATGGTGGTACCACTTCGGACTCGGGACAGTGCTCGCCGTCGCCTTCCTCTCCATCAGCATGCGCTGGGCGTCCTACGGCGTCCCGATGGCGTTGCTCGCGGGACTCCTCCTCGGAACGGCGCTCAAACGCTCCACGGGCCTGTCTCTGGACCGCTACGCGGCCACTCCGGGAGCTCGGAAGCTCTCCATGGCGCATGGACTGACCGCCCTCGCCGTGACCGCGATCGCGATGTACCTGGAATGGGGAGCCAAGGTGTACGGAGCCGTGGCGGTGGCCGGCCTGCTGATCGGAGCCCTCACCGTCGCCGTGGGCTACCGCATCGACGCGGCGCTTCGAGCGGATCTGCGGGCATCCCATGAACGCCCCGGTCTTTAACGAGATCATCCATGCCCCCAACCGGCTGCAGATCTGCGCCATGCTCTCGGCGGTGGACTCGGCGGAATTCGCCGTGCTCCGCGACACCCTCGCGGTCAGCGACTCGGTGCTGAGCAAGCACCTCAAGGTCCTGCAGACGGCGGGATACGTGGAGACGGCCAAGACATCGGGCAGGGCCGCCGAAAGAAGCACCTGGATCTCGCTCACCCCGGCGGGCCGGCGGGCACTGGCCGGGCATCTGGCCGAGCTCCACCGCATCAGCGACCTGGCGAACATCACCAACAGCGGGTGACCGCCGCGACCCCGGCTCAGCGGCAGGCCTGAAGGACTTACTCGTCTGGTGTCGCCGCCGGGGTCCGAGGTCAGCGGCCGATCCTGCCCGACACCCGGGACTGCAGGCCGCGCGGGATCAGCCTGCCGATCGCGACGACGGCCTTGTAGCGGAAGTCGGGGATCGACACCCGCCGTCCCAGGGCCAGGTCGCGCATCGCCGCGCGTACCACGTTGTCGGCCTTGAGCCACATGAACCCGGGAATGCCGGAGGTGTCCATCAAGGCGCGCTGGTGGAACTCGGTACGCACGAAACCGGGGCACAGCGCCATGATCCTGATGCGCGGGTTGCCCACGTCGCTCGCGGCCGACTCGCTGAAGTTGATCACCCACGCCTTGGACGCGCTGTAGGTGCCCCGGGTGAAGAACCCCGCCACCGACGACACGTTGATCACCGCGCCCCGGTCGCGCTCCCGCATGCCGGGCAGCGCGGCCAGCGTGAGCCTGAGCACGGCCTCGCAGTGCACCTTGAGCATGCGTACCTCGTCCGCGACCGGCACGTCGGGGAAGTGGCCGGGGTGGCCGAAACCGGCGTTGTTCACCAGCAGGTCGACGCCGTCGCGGAGTCTCGACTCGACCCTCTCCAGCCCCTGCTCGGTCGCCAGGTCGGCGGGCAGCACCTCGACGGCCACGCCGTAGCGGAGTTTGAGCTGGTCGGCGGCGCGGGCCAGCCGGAGCTCGTCGCGTGCCACCAGGACGAGCGAGTAGGCGTCGGCGGCCAGGCGGCGGGCGAACGCGGCGCCGATGCCGGAGGTCGCGCCGGTGATCAATGCGGTAGGCATGCGTGAAACCTTAACGTCCGTGGCAGGATGAGGGACGTGCGCCTCGTCGTGTCCGGGCTGCTGTTCGCGGCTCTCATCGCGTGTTCCGCCTCCCCGTCACCGCCCGCCGGTTCCGGCGGCACCACGCCCGTCCCATCGGCGAGCCCGTCGCAGGCCACGTCCACCGGGCGGGGCGAGCTGCGCTTCACGGAGATCGCCACGCTGGACAAGCCCGTGGCCTTCGCCGTTCGCGAGGGGGACGAGCGCCTCTACATCGCCGAGCAGACCGGCAGGTTACGCACCTCGGACGGCGACACGGTGATCGACCTGAGCGCCGAGGTGAGCGGCGGCAACGAGCAGGGGCTGCTCGGCGTCGCGTTCCACCCCTCGGGCCGCTGGCTCTACCTCGACTGGACCGACGCGCGGGGCCATACCCACGTCACGGAGTGGGCCTACGACGGCACCCGGGCGACCGGCCGGCGCGACGTGCTCTTCCAGGAGCAGCCCTATCCCAACCACAACGGCGGCCAGCTCGCCTTCGGGCCCGACGGCTATCTCTACATCGCCCTCGGCGACGGCGGCAGCGGGGGCGATCCTCAGGGCAACGGCCAGGACCTGGGCACACTGCTCGGCAAGATCCTGCGCATCGACCCGCGCCCGGACGGTCAGGGCGGCCGGCCGTACACGGTGCCGAAGGACAATCCGTTCGTCGGCAAGGAGGGCGCGAAGACCGAGATCTGGGCGTACGGGCTGCGCAACCCCTGGCGGTTCGGCTTCGACCGCGACACCGGCGACCTGTGGATCGGCGACGTCGGCCAGAACGCGTGGGAGGAGGTCGACTACCAGCCCGCCGGTTCGGAGGGCGGCGAGAACTACGGCTGGAACGCCCGTGAGGGCAAGGAGCGCCACAGCGGGGAGAAGAGCGGGGAGATGGTGGATCCGGTGATCACCTATCCGCTGCACGAGGGCGGCAACTGCTCGGTGATCGCCGGCTATGTCTATCGGGGGCGGAAGATCCCCTGGTTGCAGGGACAGTTCCTCTACGGCGACTTCTGCGCCGGCTGGATCAAGGCAGCGCCCGTGGACGAGCTGGACAAGGCGACTGAGGTCGGCAAGGTCGAGCAGCTCTCGTCCTTCGGGGAGGGGCACGACGGCGAGCTCTACGCGCTCAGTCTGCAGGGTCCGCTCTATCGGATCGAGTCCGGCTGACCCGCTCGATCAGCTCTTCCACCTGGTCGTTCAGCTTGGCGCCACGGGCCCAGCCCGCGTAGTGGGACAGGAAGACGACGACCTCGCGCAGCTCGACCTCCGACAGCTCGCCGGTGCGCAGGGCGACGTCGAGGTGCACCTCCGTCATCTCGTGCAGCCCCTGGCCGACGAGCAGCCCGAGCAGGAGCAGGCGGCGGTCCCTGTCCGGCAGGACCGTCCTCGCCCAGACGTCGGCGAACTGGCGCTCAGCCGTCATGCCGAAGGAATCGACGATCTCCCTTGCGGGCTCTGTCATGGTGCGCTCCCGGTGGGCGGAAGGGATCCTCATATCTTTCGCTACTTCCTGAGTTGAACCAATGGGGGTTGCATGGACGTTGTACCGAACGGCTGCTCGGAGAGCGCCCGCCCCGCGCGGGCGAGTCGAATTTGATCTGTAACAAGTAAAGCCAATGTATGGCCAAGATTTGGTCAAGATTTCTCATCGTGCATCGGGCTCATTCCGCCTGAAAGCGGGCACAACAACTCCGTTGGTCCGTAAAGCGGAGGTAAGCCCTGGTGATAAAGACACGGGCTTTGATCACGCTCATGGTCGCGGTCTTCGTGCTGCCGGCGTGCGGGCAGCCGGAGTTCACCTACGTACGTGACAAGGCCGGCACCACCTACTTCAAAGTGCCCTCCTCATTCACGCAACTCGACGCGTACCGCATCGAGCTGTACCTGTCCGGTGACCATCCGAACTCCGAGGCGGCGCTGCTGCGGGCGGAGCGGGTCTGGTCGACCGCCTTCGACCAGTCCACGCGACCGTCGGTCGACCACCTGCTCGGCTCCCTCGATCCGTTCGTGTACGCCACCGTGCACCGGCTCACCGACGAGCAGCGCGACACGATCTCGCTCAACGGGCTTCGGGACTTCGTCCTGCCGGTGACCAAGCCGACCCGCGACCTCTATATGCAACGAGCGATGGCCCTCGGCCGGCCGCCGGTGTTCAACCGCTTCGAATCCCTCCGCGACGAGGTTCTGCTTCTGGACAAGGGGGCCAGGGGCGTACATGTGCGGTTCAACTACCAGATCGGTAATGACGTTCAGACGTTCGACCACACCGCGATTCTCGACGAGAAGGGCGGCACGGTCTCGGTCATGCTCGTCGGCTGCCAGGCGATCTGTTTCCGTACGCGCACCGCCGAGTTCGAAAAGATCGTGAGTACTTTCAAGCTGCTCCGGCTGCCTGGATGAGGGAGCACCATTGACCACGAGCATTCATCACGAAGGGCTGCGTGCCCCCGGCAGCGGGCCCTCTGACCCGGACTCCGTGACCAGGAAGAAGATGCAGTTCTGGGACCGGAGCAAATTCCTCATCGCCCTGGCGGTGGCCTACCTCATCCTCACGTGGAAGGTGATGGCCGATTTCGAGGGGATCGTCACCTTCCCCGAGGCGGCGCTGCGGATCGCGAGGTCGTACCAGTGGATCTTCTGGCTGCTCGGCGTCGAGGCCGCGCGGCAGCTGCACTTCCTCGTCAGCGAGCACTGGTCGGCCTACCACCGCTTCTGGAGCGAGCGGGTCTTCGGCGGGACCGAACGCTGGACCCACCGCCGCTTCGACGACTGGACGCGGTACCGCCTCTCGCGGGCTCTCAAGATCACGTTCTTCGTGGTGCTCATCGCCCTGGTGCTGGGCGCGGTGCTGGACACCAGCCCGTTCCAGGCGCTGTTCCAGGCGCCCGCGCTGATCTGGCAGGCGATGCCGTTCCTGCTGCAGATCATCTTCCTGTTCTTCGTGATCATCATCCAGTTCGTCGGGCTGTTCTGGTTCCTGTCCAGGGGCGGTGTCGAGACGTACTTCCCGGATGACATCAAGACCCGCTTCCACGACGTGTGGGGGCAGGACCACGTGGTCGAGCGCGTCCAGGAGAACATCGTCTTCCTGGAGCGGCCCGACGAGATCGAGAAGCGCGGCGGGTACGTCCCCAGCGGCCTGCTCCTGTGGGGCCCACCGGG
The DNA here is from genome assembly GCF_900099965.1 of Nonomuraea jiangxiensis. GTDB lineage: Bacteria > Actinomycetota > Actinomycetes > Streptosporangiales > Streptosporangiaceae > Nonomuraea > Nonomuraea jiangxiensis. The sequence goes on from NZ_FNDJ01000002.1 coordinate 344,254, forward strand.
GACCGGCAAGACCCTCATGGCCGAGGCCGTCGCCGGTGAGACCGGCAAGCCGTACGTGTTCGTGGACCCGGGCGCGTTCACCAACATGTTCATGGGCATCGGCATCCTCAAGGTGAAGTCGCTGTTCAGGAAGCTGCGCAAGCTGGCCCTCAGGTACGGCGGCGTGATCGTCTTCTTCGACGAGGCCGACTCGCTCGGCAAGCGCGGCCGGCTCGCCCAGCAGGGCCCGCCCGGGCAGGGCGGCGGCTTCTCCGGACACACCGGCTGCCATGGTGTGAACTACCTCTCCGAGGAGACCCGCCAGGTGCTCGCCTACCGTGCAGGCCGCACCCTGGATCAGGAGCCGGAGCGGCGCAGCCGGTTCGTCATGGGCGGCGGGATGATGGGCAGTGGCGACCCCGGCACGCTGCAGGCGCTGCTCACCGAGTTGTCGGGGTTGAAGAAGCCGCGAGGGTTCTTCAACCGGCTGGTCAGGCGGCTGCTCGGGATGCGGCCCAAGCCGCCGCCCAAATACCGCATTCTCGTCATGATGGCCACCAACCGGCCGGACGCGCTGGACGAGGCGCTGCTGCGGCCGGGCCGCATCGACCGCATCTACAAGGTCGGCTATCCGTCCAAGGCCGGACGGCTGCGGACCTACCAGGGCTACTTCGACAAGGTGTGGCACGAGCTCACCCCCGAGCAGATCGACAAGCTGGCCACGATCACCCCCTACGCCACCGGCGCCACGATCAAGGACCTGGTCAACGAGTCCCTGATCACCGCCATCAGGGACGGCCGCGAGGTCATCACCTGGTCCGACGTGCTGCGGGCCAAGCGGCTCAAGCAACTCGGCCCGCCCGAGGACGTCGAGTACATCGAGCGCGAACGGCACGCCGTGGCCGTGCACGAGGCCTGCCACGCCGTGGTGGCGTACGTGACCCGCTTCCACCTTGAGATCGACATCGCCACCATCGAGAAGGGCGCCGACTACCTGGGCATGGTCGCCTCGATCAAGCCCGAGGACCAGTTCACCCGGTGGAAGTCCGAGTACGAGGCCGACATCATGGTCTCGCTGGCCTCGCTGGCGGGCGAGCGCATGTTCTTCGGCGAGGACAACTCCTCCGGCGTGTCCGGCGACCTGCACTCGGCCACGTACCTGACCGCGCTCATGGAGTCGTACTGGGGCATGGGGTCGGGCGTCACCTCGCTGCCCGCGCTGCAGGAGCTGGAGATCATGGGCGGCAAGTCCGTGCGCAAGCGGATCGAGGGCGGTGGCATCGGCATCACCGACAGGGAGCCGGCCCGGTCCCAGCCCGACCTGACCCCCGACGTGCTCGGGGAGCGGATCGAGTTCAACCTGGTACGGCTGCTGGAGCAGACCGAGGAGTTGCTGCTGCGGCACCGCAGGGAGGTGCTGTGCCTGTCGCACGCGCTGGAGACGTACAAGACGCTCAACGGCGACGACGTGGTGGCCATCCTCACGTGCCGGCGGGGGCCGCTCGTGGACGGCACGATCTACGCCTCCGACGAGCTCTACGCCGAGCTGGAGGACTACCACCGGGACGCGGTCCGGGCGCACAAGGAGCACAGCCGCATCGAGCGTGAGCTGCCCGGCCCGGCGCCGATCGACCCGGAACCCGTCGAGCCCGTCGGCGCCGGCGTCAAGGCCGTCCAGGCGACGCCCGTGATCCCGCCCCCGGTCGTGCCCGTCGCACCCCCGGTCGCCCCGGCTGCCGTAGCGGGTGGGCCTCCGTTCGCGGCTGCCGAGCGGCCGGAACCGCCGTACGTCCCGGTCGCCGGGGAGCCGGACCCGCTGGGGGCGGCGGTTCGGCCGGAACGGGCGGGGCGGCCCGACTTCGTGCCGTGGGCACAGACGTCCCCGCCGGTGCCCACGGCCATGCCCACGGCCATGCCCATGACCGGGCCCATGACCGGAGCCGCTGCCGCGACCTCGTACGGACCGGTCGCCGCGCCGCTCGTGGCGCGGCGGCGGGCCGTACGGCTCTGGGTGGTCGTCGCCAGCCTGCTCGGGCTGGTGGCGTTGGCCATCATCATCGCGCTGGCGGTGACGGGCCCGGTCGCGGGCGGCACCGGCACCGCCGCCGCGCCCGTGGTGGCCTCGCCGGGGCTGCTGCTCCTGCTGTTCGTGGTGGTGGTCGCGGTGATCGTGGGCGCCGGGCTGGCGTACGTGGCGATCAAGGGGGTACGCACCGCGCAGGTCAAGGCCGAGCACGAACGCGACCAGGCGCACGCCCGGGCCCAGCTCCTGGCCGCGGCGATGGACCCGGACACGGCCATGCGGCTGCTGGGCTACGACGGCAAGGGAAGCGACGGGCGCCCCGGAGCGACCTGACCGGCCCGCCGGGGCGTCCCCCCGCGACGCCCCGGCCCCCGGAGCCGCCAGGCATCCCCGAGACGGCCAGGCCCTGGGGTCACCGGGCGGCCTCGATACGGCCAGGCCCCGGGTCACCGGGCGACCTCGAGACGCCCCGACTCCCGGAGCAGCCGGGCATCCCCGTGACGGCGTGGCGTGGTTCGGGCTCGTATTCTCGCAGGTGGTATTCGACCCCGGCGGGAAGGACATCGTGTCTCAGCACCACGTCATCGTCATCGGCGGCGGCATCGCGGGCGCCAGCGCGGCCTTCGCGCTGGCCCGCCGCGGCGCGGCCGTCACGGTCGTCGACTCCGCGCTCAAGGGGCAGGCCACGGCCGCCAGCGCCGGCATCATCTCGCCCTGGGCCTCGACCGCCGAAGGCCCCGCCTACGAGCTGTACGCGGCGGGCGCCGCCTACTACCCGCGCGTCATCGAGCTGCTGGCCCAGGCGGGCGTCGAGCGTACCGACTACCGCCGTACCGGTGCGCTGCTGGTCAGCGCCGACCCGGACCGGCTCACCGAGGCGCAGGCGCGCGTCGAGGCCCGTGCCCGTACGGCCGGCGGCATCGTGGGCGACATCCAGCGCGTCGACAACGCGGAGGTACGCGCCCTGGTCCCCGTCCTCGCGCCCGACCTGGAAGGCGTGTACCGCAGCGCGGGCAGATCACGCACCTGAGGCTCGACGGGGTGGACACGAGCGGCTGGCCGTCGGTCAACCCGCTGTCCCACCACTACCTGGTGGCCTTCGACGACTCCAGGGTGGCGGTGGGCGCGACCCGCGAGACCGGCAGCGGCTTCGACCCCCGGGTGACCGCCCAGGGGCAGTGGCAGGTCCTGTCGGACGCGCTGCGGATCGCGCCGGGACTGGCCGAGGCGACGCTCATCGAGACCCGCGTCGGGCTGCGACCGCTGGCCGGGGCCCTGCCGATCGTCGGCGCCCTGCCGGACGCGGCCGGGGTGCACGTCATGAGCGGGTTCGGCGCGGCTGGGCTGACCATGGCGCCGCTCAGCGGCGACGCCCTTGCCGGGTCGATCCTGGAGGGCGAGCTCTCGGCCGAGTTCGCCGCCTTCCGCCCCTGACGCCCCGGTCGCGGTTCGCCGATGGCCCCGCCCTCGACGACAAGCTCAGCGTCCGAGCATGAAGTCGCGGAGGGTGGTGGCCAGCCGGTCCTCAGCCTCGAGCGCGAGGCTGTGACCGCACTGGTCGAAGACCACGCTGTGTTCGACGCCCTCGGACACCTTGCGCATCTGATCGGCGACGAGAGGACCGAAGAATTCCGCCGCGCTCACTGTCATGATCGGCAGTGTCAGCTTCTTCTGCTTGAGGTCCTGGTTGATGCGCGCGTTCTTGAGACCGGCGCGATAGCTCTCAAGGCAGCCGCGCAGCCCTCCTGGCGCCTTGAGGCAGCCGATCCACTCGGAGATCGCCTCCTCGGAGATGGCGTAGGGGTTATAGGTCTCGGCCTTGATCCAGTATTCCCAGAATTCCCGCTCGCGGCCGGTGATCAGCATTTCCGGGATGTGAGGCATCCAGAAGAATGGAACATGCCAGAGCCAGACGCCCTGGCGCCGATACTGCGCTGATATGTGATCCGGTGTGAAGTAGGACCATTCTTCGAAACCGTGGCCGGGGAGCAGCATCTCGCAGAAGGAGAGCGTCCTGACCTGCTCGGGACGTGTGGCGGCGAGTACGTAGCCATACTCCGCTCCCCGGTCCTCCCCGTGGACGTGGTAGCTCTGGTGGCCGAGTTGGTGCATGAGCTCCGCCAGGTCGGTCGTGCTGGTGAGGCTGTCGTAGCCCTCCTCGGCCGGCGGCTTGTCCGTGTAGCCGAAACCGCGAAGATCAGGCGCGACGACCGTGAAATCCCCGGTCAACAAGGGTATGAGCTTGTACCAGTAGTAGTGGTTCTTGGGTGTGCCGTGCAGCAGAAGCAGCGGTTCGCCCTGCCCGGCGGTCACGTAGTGCATGCGGATGCCGTTGACGTGCGCCCGGCCATGCGTGACCGGGTTCCCCAGGTGATCGTAGATCTCAGCCATTCATCGCTCCTTGCGCGAATTCCAGATGATCAGATGTATGGCCGGGATGTCCCTGCGGGCCGGTTCGGGTGCTGCGCCACCGGCACGGTCAGCCGAACTCCCTGATCACCTTGATTGCTGTCTTCAGCAAGGTGCTTCGAATGCTACGCATGAGGTCGCGGCAGGTCGTCGAGGCCCGCCGGGAGCGATCTCTCCGAGGCCGCCCTTCGGGGCCTCGTCTCCATCGTGACCGCGTTGCGTAAGCATGGCGCCGGCTTGGTCGCCGGCCGCCGGGTTCGCGTTCGAGTAGGTCCCCGGGAACACCGATTAACACGCCGTTCACACGCGGGCAAAAACCGGGAAACGGCCGACCGCGAGACTCGGCGAGCCGGAGGAAAACCGAAAGGACCGCTGTGAGCTACAAGGCTGAGTACATCTGGATCGACGGCACCGAGCCCACCGCTCTGCTGCGCTCGAAGACGAAGATCCTGGACGACGGGGCCGAGCCGCCGGTCTGGGGCTTCGACGGCTCCAGCACCAACCAGGCTGAGGGCCACGCGTCCGACCGTGTGCTCCGTCCGGTGTTCACCTGCCCCGACCCGATCCGCGGTGGCGCCAACGTGCTGGTCCTGGCCGAGGTCGAGGAGACCAACGGCGACCCGCACGTCAGCAACACGCGCGCCCGGCTGCGCCCGATCGCCGAGCGGTTCGCGGACCAGGAGTCGTGGTTCGGCATCGAGCAGGAATACACCTTCTTCAAGGGCAGCCGTCCGCTCGGTTTCCCCGAGGCCGGCTTCCCCGCCCCGCAGGGGCCCTACTACTGCGGTGTCGGCGCCGACACCGTCTTCGGCCGCGAGATCGTCGAGCTGCACCTCGACCGCTGCCTGGCCGCCGGGCTCAAGGTCTCCGGCATCAACGCCGAGGTCATGCCCGGTCAGTGGGAGTTCCAGATCGGCCCGGCGGGACCGCTTGAGGTCGCCGACCACCTGTGGGTCGCCCGCTGGCTGCTCTACCGTACGGCCGAGGAGTTCGGCGTGGAGGCCACGCTCGACGCCAAGCCCGCCCGCGGCGACTGGAACGGCGCCGGCGCGCACACCAACTTCTCCACCCGGGCCATGCGCGAGGGTTACGACGCCATCATCACCGCCTGCGAGGCGCTGGGCGAGGGCGACAAGCCGATGGAGCACATCACCCACTACGGCGCGGGCATCGAGGGCCGCCTGACCGGCGCCCACGAGACCGCCCCGTGGAACAAGTACAGCTACGGCGTGTCCGACCGGGGCGCCTCCGTGCGCATCCCGTGGCAGGTCGAGGTGGACAAGAAGGGCTACATCGAGGACCGCCGCCCCAACGCCAACGTCGACCCGTACGTGGTCACCCGCCTGCTGGTGAACACCTGCTGCACGGCCCTGGAGAAGGCCGGCCAGGTCTGACGGCCCCCTCCCGGCTCTCTCTGGCCACGGGCCCCGGCAGTCTCCGGGGCCCGTAGCCGTACGTCATGGAAGGCGGAACTCCAGGTCGGGCGTGATGTCCGCCACGTCCATCTGCGCTTTCTGCAGGCGTCCTGAGTGGTCCCAGTTCATCGCCTGCCAGCGGGTGAACTGGTCGAGCACCCACATGCCGGACTGGCGGCTGCCGTTGCCGGACTTGCCGTTGCCGCCGAACGGCAGGTGGGCCTCGGCTCCCGAGGTGGAGTTGTTGACGCTGACCATGCCGGCCGAGATGCCCTCGCGGAAGCGGAAGACGTGCTTGGGGTCGGTGGTGTAGATGGAGCTCGAAAGGCCGTAGCCGGGCAGGTTGGCCAGCTCGATGGCCTCGTCGAGGGTCCTGAAGGTGGTCACGCCCACGATCGGGCCGAACGTCTCCTCCAGGAACAGCCGGTCCGTGGGCCTGACGCCGTCCACGATGACCGGGTGGTAGTAGAGCCCCTGGTCGCCGTCGAAGTCGCCGTGCGGGTTCTCCTTAGTAATTTTCCCGATATTTCCGGACACGACCTTGTGGTGGGGCTGGATCCAGGTCAGGTATTCCTCGTACCGCTCCGCGAACTTCTCTGCCAGCAGCGGGCCCGCCAGCACGTCCTGCCGGGGGTCGCCGATCCTGGACTCGCGGACCGCCCGGGCGAACCGCTCCACGAACTCGTCGTGCACGCTCTCGTGCACGATCACCGTGCCGAGGCTGGTGCAGCGCTGCCCGGCCGTGCCGAAACCGGCGAACAGCGCGCCCTCCACGGCCAGGTCCAGCTCCGCGTCCGGCATGACCACCATCGGGTTCTTGCCGCCGAGCTCCAGGCAGGCGGACTGCAGGTGCCGCCCGGTCAGCTCGCCGACCTTCCGGCCCACCTCGCTGGACCCGGTGAAGCCGACCTTCTGCACGCTGCCCTCCTCCAGGGCCAGCTCCAGGCCGCGGAAGGTCTCGGCGCCGTCGGCGAACACGATGTTCAGCACGCCGTCGGGCAGCCCGGCGGCGACGAAGAGCCGGAACATCGCGTGCGCGGAGGCGGCGGCGTATTCGGCGGGCTTCCAGACGACGGCGTTCCCGCACAGCAGCGCCGGGACCAGGTACCAGGAGGGCACGGCGACGGGGAAGTTCCCGGCCGTGACCACCGCGGCCACCCCGACGGGGTTGCGGAACGTGAACAGGTTCTTGTCCGGCATCTCCGACGGGACCGTCTGCCCGTACAGGCGGCGGCCCTCGCCCAGGAAGAAGTCGCACGTGTCGACGATCTCGCGTACCTCGCCCAGCGCCTCGGCGTACGGCTTGCCGATCTCCTCGGTCACCAGCCGGGCCAGGCTCTCGGCGTTGGCCTCGACCAGCCGCCCGATGGAGGCGATGACCCGCCCCCGCACGGGGGCGGGCACCTTGGCCCACTCGCGCTGGGCCTCCTTGGCGGTGCGGCAGGCGGCGGCGAACGTGGCGGCGTCGGCCAGGCCCACCCGCGCCACGACCTCGGTGGTGCGGGCGGGATTGATCGACTCATATGTGTCAGCGGTGGCGGCGTCCTTGCCACCCACGACTGAAACGATCTGACGGTTCACCGGTGCCCTCCTCATAGTTCCTCCGGACAGACAATCATCTCGCCGGAAAAAACCCAAGAATCAGCCGGTCGGGACCGCGTCGATGCGGTATCGACCGTTCGCCGCGATGGTCCCGGTCGGTGCGCGGGTCGCGGAGGCCGGGTCTCCTCGCTCCTTCGGCGGAGGTCCGGTCATTCCGGGTGATCGAGGATCAGCTCGGCGATCCGGCGCGGCAGCCCGGGGGACAACAACGAGTGCCCCATGCCGGGGATCCGGTGGAGCCGCGCGCCGGGGATCTGGGCGGCCACGGCCTCGCCGTGGGGGAGCGGGCGCAGCGGGTCCTCGGTGCCGTGCACGACCAGCGTCGGCGCCTTGACCGACGACAGCGGGACGAGCCGGTCGTCGGTCATCAGCCGCCCGGCCAGGTCGTGGTTGAGGGCCGCGGCGGGGTTGCGGCTGTGGTCGTACGCCTCCGCGGCGAGGCGGCGGGCGGCCTCCTCGTCGAACGGCAGCACGTCTCCGTTCAGCACCCGCCAGGTCTCCAGGCCGGCGGCGAGCTGCTCCTCGCGGGTCGTCCGCGGCATGGTGGCAGCCCTGGCCAGGTGCTGGAGGAAGGCGGGCGCGGGCGGGGGCAGATCATCGGGGTCGGGCTCCTGCCCGGCCATCGCCCGCGCCCAGGCGGGGCCGGCGTCGGCGCCCATCGGGCCGCTCATGATCACCGTCAGGGTCCGTACGCGCTCGGGCCGGTGCACCGCCAGCCACTGCCCGACCGCGCCGCCCAGCGAGGCCCCGACCACGTGCGCGGCGGCCACACCGTACCCGTCGAGCACGGCGGTGGCGTCGTCGGCCAGGTCGGCGAGCGCGTACGGCCGGACGGCGAAGTCCACGCAGTCGGACCGGCCCGTGTCGCGGTGATCGAACCGGATCACCTGCCGCCCGCCGTGCACGAGCACCTCCACCAGCTCGTCCGGCCATCCGGCACCCGGGGTGGAGGTGCCCATGACGAGCAGCACCGTGGGGTCGCCGGGGTCGCCGAACCGTTCGGTCCAGAGCCGCAAACCGCCAGAGGAAACAAACTTCGAATGCGTCATGGGTGCCAATATAAATAAATTTCGCGGGAAATTCTAAAATAGCAGCAGAAATGCGAAATTGGCAATTCTGTGGTATAATAGCTTGTACGTGATTGGTGGCCTGGGCCTGTGAGGTGCTGGCATCATCGTGTTCATCGTCACCAAGCCGAGGCTTTCTGGTTCACCACGAGCGCTGGGTGGTGGCGCGGGCGCGGGCCTGGCTGATGGCCTATTGGCGGTTAGTCCGTGATTGCGAGCGTCGGCCACTGACCAGTGAGGCGATGATTCGATGGGCCGCGATCGCCACCCTGGTGCGCCGCATTGCCCGAGGCCGCTCTGCCCAGCGGCCTGGACCTCGCCCTCTCGCGCCTCCAGATGGCACTGGAGATCGACGAGGCAGGCCGGCGGGTCTTCGCCCTCTATATAGCCCGGTACTCCCAAAGCTACGGCGACCGCGCACGCCTGGGCGACGGCCACCGCTGAGCCGGGGCTTGCATCGTCGGGACGACGAGAGTCCCGGACGTTGACTTTGTCGTAACCTATGACGCATCCTATTGCTACAAAGCTTGCGACAAAGGAGGCGCTGTGACCCGCGAACCGCTACCGGACACCGACCCGCCGACGCGCACGACCGATCTGCGCATGGCGGGCGAGTGGCTCGCCCGCCACGACCTGGCCGACGCCCACCCGACCCCGCTGCTCGCCAGCCGGCTGGCGGTCCGCAGACGCGCCCGCCTGGCCACTTACGTCATCCTGGCCGCGCTGATCATCGTGAGCGCCCTCGTCGCCATTTCCGCTTTCGGCGGCCTCCAGCCGCATCGCCCGCTGCCGCTGCTGGCCCTGGCCGCGTCGGTGGCCGGGCTACTGCTGGCACAGTCCCTGCTCGACCGGTGGGTGCGACGCGTCGACCAGCGGGCGGGCGCTACGCTGTCGCGCCGGGCCGCCCATCCGATTCAGCCCGGCTGGCGGACCGTGCTCGGCCGGCCGTACGCCATTTTCGCCGTCGCCACGTTCGCCGGCGCGATGGCGCTGGCCGCAAGCGCCTTGGCCGTTCCCGACCCCACCGTGCGGCAGCTGGCCGTCGTCGTGCTGATCGGCCTGCTCGGCGCGACGGCCATCACCGCCCTGCAACTGCGCCACTTGCTCAGGTTCCCGGTCGTGGCGGAGGACGAGGAGTCGCTGACCGCCGACGTCATCATGCGCGTCGAAGACGCCCGCGAGCTCACCACGCCGAACGTGCAATGGTCGCTGCCGGTGGTGCTGGTCGGCACCGCGCCCGGCTGGTGGAATGCCGCCGCGGTCGCCTACCTGGTCCTGAGTCTGGTCGCGTGCGTCGCGCTTCATGCCAGGACGCCGACGTGCGCGACGGTGGCCCAGCGGGCCATGGGCGTGCGATGATCATCATCGATTCGGCCTCGCCGGTACCGCCGTTCGAGCAGCTGCGGGCCCAGCTCGCCCGGCAGATCCAGGACCGCACGCTGGCCGTGGGCGCCCGGCTGCCGACCATCCGCCACCTGGCGGCCGACCTCGGCCTGGCCGTCAACACGGTCGGCCGGGCCTACCGGGAGCTGGAGGAGGCCGGGCTGATCGAGACGCGCGGGCGGGCGGGCTCGTTCGTGTCGGCCGCCGGCGAGGAAGGCCGGGAGCGGGCCCGCCGGGCCGCCGCCGACTACGCCGCCGTGATCGCCAGCGTCGGCCTCGACCCGGCCGAAGCGCTCCGCATCGTGCAGGCGGCTCTGGCGGCCGGTTCGGCGGCACCGGCCTCGTCATGACCGCGACCCGGCCGCGGGGATCACGGGGGTCCGGGGTCGGAACGGCGGATGGCGGCCGTCAGCTTAAGGCTGGCACCGTCGGCTACCTGGGTGTGCTGGTGCGTCGTCCCCTGCTGCCCGGTGATCTACTAAGGCCTCTCAAACACGTTCTTCAGGCGGTGAAGTCGGCGAAGTCGAAGCCTGGGGAGACGATGCAGCTCACCAGGACGGGCTCGGGGCCGGCCGGGCGGGCCGACTGCCACACGCCGCCGGGCACCAGCGCCTGGGGCACCTCGCCGTCCTCCACCCGCGCGCCCAGCGTGATCGTGGTCTCGCCGATCGTCAGGGCCAGCGGGCCGCCGCGGTGCCACAGCCAGACCTCGTCCGAGGCGACCACGTGCGGCACCGACTCCTCGCCGGGGTTCAGGAGGAAGTAGATGCCGGTGGCGCTGGCCCGTGGGCCGTCGTACCCGTCGGGGCGGAAGGTCACCGCCGTTCGCCAGGTCTCCCGGAACCAGCCGCCCTCCGGGTGGGGGAGCAGGTCCAGGGCGGCGGCGACGGGCGGGCGCTCCACGAACGCGACCGGGGCGCCCGTGACGTCCCTGCGCAGGAAGCGGTTGCCGTCCAGGACGAGTTGGCCGTCGAGCGGGCTGGCGAGGGCCGCGGCCTCGTCCGGCACCTGGACGGCCGGGCCGTCGGGATAGATCCGTAGCTCCACTCTGGGAGTTTAGGCGGATCAACCGGGCGGAGCTGCCCCGGGGGTCGCCCGGCCGCGGCCGGCCACGTTCCCGGCGGTCGAGGCCTGTTGAAGGGCTCGCGAGCCCTCGGTGGTTCCTTCGTGTCGGCCGGGGAGCTGACGACGGCTGACCACGCTGTGGGGCCCTTCGGCCTGGCGGCAGGGCCTTGCGGGATCTCGCGGCGAAATGTCGGTCAGGGTGGCTAGTCTGCGGCAGGTGATCGAACGGTGGAGCCGTGATCAGGTGCTCGCTCTCGCCCCCGACGCCGCCTCGCAGAAGGCGGCGCACGGCGTCGCGGCGCCCGGGAAGTGGTCGTCGCGCGGCACGACGGGCACGGTCGTCTACGGCGAGTGCAAGGGCAGCGGGTCCAAGCCTTACCTGGCGTGCGTCGACCTGGCCGAGCCCGCCTACCGGTGCAGCTGCCCGAGCCGGAAGTTCCCGTGCAAGCACGCGCTCGGGCTGCTGCTCATGTGGTCGGCAGATGGGCTGCCGGTCGCCGAGGGCGCGCCGCAGTGGGTGACGGAGTGGCTGGACGGGCGCGCCGAGCGGGCCGCCAGGTCGGCGGCCAAGATCGAGGCGGCACGAGCCAAGGCAGCCGAGGCCACCAGGGACACGCAGGACCCCGAGAACACCGGAAACGCCGAGAACGCCGGAAACGCTGAGGACGCCGACGGCTTCGGGGACCCCGGGGGTTCGGGCGGATCGGGGGGCTCTGGGAGTTCCGGCGGGTCGGGGGGCTCCGGGGGTTCCGGCGTGTCCGAGGGCTCCGGGAGCTCCAGCGGGCCGGGGGGCTCCGGGAGTTCCAGGGGGTCGGGGGACTCCGGGAGCGTCGTGGTGGGTGCCGATAGTGGGACGGGAGCTGGAGGGGCGGACGGCGGCGGGCGGCGTGCGCGGGGGGTTGGTGCCGGTGGGGAGTCCGTGCGGCATGCCCGGGTCGCCGCCGGGCTGGCCGAGTTGGAGCGATGGCTGGCCGACCAGGTGCGGCAGGGGCTGGCGGGGGCGGCCGAGCACGACTGGGACGGGCTGGCCAAGCGGCTCATCGACGCCCAGGCCCCCGGGGCCGCGGGCGTCGTCTCCCGCCTGTCCCGGGTCCGCTCTGAGGACGACTGGCCGGGGCGGCTGCTGGCGGAATACGCGCTGGCCAACCTCCTCGCCGTGGCCTACCGGCGGCGCTCAGAGCTGCCCCCCGCGCTGGTCCAGACTGTGCTCTCCCGGGCCGGGTTCCCGGTCACCAGGGAAGAGGTGCTGGCCGGGGCGTCCGTACGCGATCAGTGGGACGTGCTGGGCAGGCGCGACGAGGAGCAGGACCGGCTGACGGCCCGGCGCGTCTGGTTGCGCGGCCGGCACACCCGTCGGGCCGCGCTGGTGCTGTCCTTCGCGCCTCCCGGGCAGCCGCTGGACGCCTCCCTGGTCACGGGCACCACGATCGACGCCGACCTGGCCTACTATCCCGGCGCCGCCCCGCTGCGCGCCCTGGTCGCCGCCCGCCACGACCTCGTGCCCGCCGCCGTACCGCCCGGCGTGTCGCCGGAGGAGGGGCTGAGGGAGGTGGCCGCGGCGCTGGCCGGGGACCCGTGGACCGAGTCCTGGCCGCTCGTGCTCGCCGGGGTGGTGCCCGAGCGGGGCGCGCTCGGCGGGCTCCCGCTGCACCCGAGGGCGCGTGATCCATGGCGGCTCATCGCCGTGTCCGGCGGACGGCCGGTGACCGTGGCCGCCGAATGGACCCCGCGGGGGTTGCGGCCTCTGACCACCTGGGACGACAACGGGGCAGCGGTGATCCTGTGAGCGGCGGGGACGACGACGGGGCAGCCGTGATCCTGCGACCACTGGGACGCGACGGGGCAGCGGTGATCCTATGAGCGGCAGGGACGACGACGGGAGGGCGGTGAACTGTGACCGGCTGGGATGAGTTGGTGTCGGTGGCGCTTGTGGGCACCGATCGGCGGCCGTACGACGGAAATTTGCTTGAGACCGCGGCCGTCGAAGCTGTGCGGCGGCGCGCCGGGCGCCGGGCGGAGGAGGTGCGGCCGCCGGAGCCCGCGCCCGGAGAGGAGCAGGCGGCCGTGAGCAGGCGGGCCGCCGAGCGGTTGGTGCGGATCCTGGGCGGCGAGCATGAGCGGTTGCTGCCCGAGTGGCTGGCCGCCGCCGCCGCGACCGGCCGCCGGGTGCCCCCCTACGCGCTGCCCGAGTTGCTCCACCGGGGACGGCGCGACCGGTTCATCAGGGGGCACCTCGGCGTGCTGGCCGGGCAGCGCGGCAGGTGGCTGGCCGGGCTCAACCCCGACTGGGGCTTCCTGCTGGAGGAGCCGACCGGAGAGACCTGGGAGCTGGGCGGTCCCGCCGACCGGCGGGCGCATCTGCGCGCGCTCCGGTCCGCCGACCCCGGTGCGGCCCGGCGGCTGCTGGAGAGCACCTGGGAGCAGGAGGGGCCGGATGACCGGGCCGAGTTCGTCGAGGTGCTGACCGACGGGCTGAGCATGGAGGACGAGCCGTTCCTCGAAGCCGCGCTGGACGACCGGCGCAGAGAGGTGCGCCAGGCCGCCGCGAACCTGCTCACCCGGCTGCCCGGCTCGCGCATGGCCAGGCGAATGGCCGACAGGGTGCGCGCCTGCGTGGCGATCACCGGAAACGTCATCGCCGTCGAAGCCCCCGCGGAGTGCGACAAGGCCATGGAACGCGACGGCATCCGCCCCAAACCGCCCCGCGGCACCGGCGAGCGGGCCTGGTGGTTGCAGCAGATCATCGCCCGCGCCCCGCTGGCGGTCTGGGGCCACCCGCCCGCCACGCTGCTCCAGATGCGGATCCCCGACTGGGACGCCGAGGTGAAGTCGGCCTGGGTACGCGGCGCCGTGCTGCAACGGGACCCGGAGTGGGCGCGGGCGATGTTCGGGTGGGACCCGATCGCCGACCTGCTCGACGCGCTCCCGCCCGGTGAGCAGCAGGAGCTCGCCGCCGAGTTCGTTCGCCGGCACGACCTGGACAGCCAGCTGATCATGGTGTTGGGCGGCGTGTCGTCCCACTGGCGCGAAGGGCTGGCCACGGCCGTGCTGCACAAGATCGTCAAAGTGGCCACCACGCAACCGTGGAACCTCGGCGAGCTGGTCAAGCTGGCCGGAGAGCACATCGACCCGGCGCTGTTCCCGCTGGCCGAGAGCTACTCGCCGGTGGAGTCCGTCCAGCAGGTCGCGGCTCTGCTGCGTTTCCGTGCTGACATGTACAAGGAGCTTGCCCTATGACCGTTCTGCGCCCGCACGCGGAAGACCAATATGCCGAGGAGCTGGCCTTCCTGGCCAAGGACGACGACCGGACGCGGCCGCCCGGCTGGAAACTGTCGCCGTGGGCCGTGACCACCTACATCCTGGGCGACGGCGACCGCGTCACCCCGAAATACGTCGGGGCCCGCCGCATCGTCGAGGTGGCCGTCGCCACGCTGGCGACCGACCGCGCGCTGCTGCTGCTCGGCGTGCCCGGCACCGCCAAGACCTGGCTGTCGGAGCACCTCGCCGCCGCCATCAGCGGCGACTCGACGCTGCTCGTGCAGGGCACCGCGGGCACCGCCGAGGAGGCCGTCCGCTACGGCTGGAACTACGCCAGGCTGCTGGCCGAGGGCCCCTCGATCGACGCGCTGACACCGTCGCCGGTGATGCGCGCGATGGCCGAGGGCCGGATCGCCCGGGTCGAGGAGCTCACCCGCATGCCGTCCGACGTACAGGACGCCCTGATCACCGTGCTGTCGGAGAAGACCCTGCCGATCCCCGAGCTCAACCGCGAGGTGCAGGCCGAGCGGGGGTTCAACGTGATCGCCACCGCGAACGACCGCGACCGTGGGGTCAACGAGCTGTCCAGCGCGTTGCGGCGCCGCTTCAACACGGTGGTGCTGCCGGTTCCGGCGACCGCTGAGGAGGAGGTGGACATCGTCTCGCGCCGGGTGACCCAGCTCGGCCGGGCCCTGGAGCTGCCCGAGACCACGACGGGGCTGTCGGAGATCCGGCGTGTGGTGACGGTGTTCCGCGAGCTGCGCATGGGCGTCACCGAGGACGGCTGTACCAAGGTCAAGTCGCCCAGCGGCACCTTGTCCACGGCCGAGGCGATCTCCGTGCTCACCAACGGCATCGCGCTCGCCGCCCACTTCGGCGACGGGGTGCTGCGCCCGGCGGACGTGGCGGCCGGGATCGTGGGGGCCGTTGTGCAGGAGCCGGTATCGGATCGGGTGGTGTGGCGCGAATACCTGGAGACGGTGGTGCGCGAGCGCCCGGACTGGCGCGACTTCTACCGCGCCTGCCGCGAGGTGTCATGAACGCCGACCCGCACCCGCCCACCACGGCCCCACCCCCTGAGCCCCCGCCGACCTCACTGCCCACGCTTCCATCGGCGCCACCGCCCGCGCACCCCTCGGCCGCACCTCCTGCGGTCGCTCCGGGGGCTCGGCTCGCGGTCCCTCCGGGTGCACTGCCTGGGGAGCAGCGGGGTGAGCTGTCCCGGGAGCAGCCGGGTGGGCTGCCTGGGGTGCTGGAAGGTGCGCTGTCCAGGGCGCTGCAGGATGCGCTGTCTGGAGAGCGGCCGGGTGGGCTGTCTGGGGAGCGGTTGGGCGGGGAGGGTGAGCTGCCTGTGGGGGTGGTCGGTGCGCGGGGGAGTGGGGTGGTGGTCGTTCCGGAGGGGGCCGGGCGGGCTGGGCAGTTGGTGGTCGGTGGGGCTGGCGTTTTTGTGTTGGGGGTGCGGCATCATGGGCCTGGGTCGGCGCGGGCCGTGCGGGCCGAGTTGGAGCGGTTGCGGCCCGACGCGATCCTCATTGAGGGACCGCCGGAGGCTGACGGGATCGTCGGGCTGGCGCCCGAATTGGAGCCGCCGGTCGCGTTGCTCGCGCACGTCCCGGGCATGCCCGCGCGGGCCGCGTTCTGGCCGTTCGCCGGGTTCTCCCCTGAGTGGCAGGCCATCAAGTACGGCACGTCCGCCGGCGTCCCTGTGCGCTTCTGCGACCTGCCCGCGGCCCATTCGCTGGCCGACGACCGCGACGACGCCGAGACGCCGGACCTGCGGGCCGACCCCATCGGCTCCCTCGCCGCGGCCGCCGGATACGACGACCCGGAGCGCTGGTGGGAGGACGTCGTCGAGCACCGCGGTGACACCCCCTTCGAGGTGATCGCCGAGGCCATGGCCGCCGTACGCGAGGGCTACCGGCCGGACGAGCGGGAGGCCAGGCGCGAGGCGTACATGCGCAAGACCCTGCGCGCGGCGCTCAAACAGGGGCACACCCGGATCGCGGTGATCTGCGGGGCCTGGCACGTCCCCGCGCTGACCGGCACCCTGCCGCCCGCCACGGCCGACAACGCGCTCCTGCGCGGCCTGCCGAAGGTGAAGGCGGAGCTGACGTGGGTGCCCTGGACGTACGGGCGGCTGGCCTCGTGGAGCGGATACGGGGCGGGGATCACCTCGCCCGGCTGGTATCACCACCTGTTCACCGTCCCCGACCGGCCGGTGGAGCGCTGGCTGGCCGGGGCCGCCGCGGTGCTGCGCGACGAGGGGCTGGCCGTGTCGTCGGCGCACGTCATCGAGTCCGTACGCCTCGCCGACAGCCTGGCCGCGCTGCGCGGCCGCCCGCTGGCCGGGCTGGGCGAGGTCACCGAGGCGGCCAGGGCGGTGTTGTGCGAGGGCGACGACCTGGCCGTGGAGCTGATCCAGCGGCGCATGGTGGTGGGCGACCGGCTCGGCCACGTCAGTGATGGCACGCCGATGGTGCCGCTCCAGCGGGACCTGCGTGACCAGCAGCGGCGGCTGCGGCTCAAGCCGGAGGCGCTTGACCGCGAGTTCGACCTGGACCTGCGCAAGCCGCTCGACCTGGACCGCAGCCGGCTGCTGCACCGGCTGCGGCTGCTCGGCGTGGATTGGGGCACGCTGGGGGAGGCGCGGGGGAAGGGCACGTTCCGGGAGACGTGGACGTTGCGCTGGCGGCCCGAGCACGACCTGGCGCTCATCGAGCAGGCCGCCCTCGGCACCACCGTGCTCGCCGCCGCGGCGCAGCGGGCCACGGACCTGGCGGCAGCGGAGTCGGCCGCGCTGGCGGATCTGACGTCGCTGGTCGAGAAGTGCCTGCTGGCGGAGCTGCCACCTGCGCTGCCCGGCGTGCTGGCCGCGCTGTCGGCCAAGGCGGCGCTGGACACCGACGTCACGCACCTGATGGCGGCGCTGCCCGCGATGGTGCGCGCCCACCGCTATGGCGATGTCCGGGGCACCCCGGCCGAGGGGCTCGCGGTGATCGTGCGCTCGATGCTGGAGCGCATCTGCGTGGGGCTGCCGGTGGCGGTGACGGGGCTGGACGACGACGCGGCGGCCGACCTCCTCAAGCACGTGGACGCCGTGCACGCGGCCGTCGCCCTGCTCACCGAGCACGACCCGGCGCCGGCGTCCGTGTCGCCGCGCGGCCGGTGGCTGGCCACCCTGCGGGGGATCAGCGACCGGCAGGACCTGCACGGGCTGATCGAGGGGCGGCTGACCCGGATCCTGCTGGACTCGGGGGAGCTCGACGACGCCGGTGACCGCATGTCCAGGGCGATGTCCCGGGGTCAGACGCCTGCCAGGGCTGCGGCCTGGGTGGAGGGGTTCCTGGCCGGGGGCGGGTTGCTGCTGGTGCACGATCCGCGGTTGCTGGGCCTGGTGGACGGGTGGCTCACCGGGTTGTCCGGTGAGCAGTTCACCGACGTGCTGCCGCTGCTGCGCCGTACGTTCGGCGGTTTCGCCGCGCCCGAGCGCCGGGCCATCGGGGAGCGGCTGCGGTCGGCCGGGGGAGTCGAGGAGGAACGGGAGCAGGACGTGGACGAGGAGCGCGCGGCGGCGGCCGTCGCCACCGTCCTGGCGATCCTCGGAAAGGCGGCCGGATGAGACGCGGGCGGATGAGAGGCGGCCGGATGCGAGGCGGCCAGGTGAGAGGCGATCAGGTGCGAGACGGCCAGGTGAGAGGCGGCTGGGTGCGAGGCAATCAGGTGCGAGGCGGGGGGATGGGCACGTCGGTGGGCGGGAGGATAGGCGGATGAGCGGGGCGGACGAGCGGATGCGCCGGTGGCGGCTGGTGCTGGGCGGTGGGGACGCCGACGGCACCGGGGCCGGTCTGGAAGGCGTGGACGTGCAGATGGACGCGGCGCTGAGCGACGTCTACGACCAGGGCAAGAGGGAGGGCGGGCTGGGCGCGTCGGCGCCGCGGGTGGCGCGGTGGCTGGGCGACATCCGCACCTACTTCCCCTCCACGGTCGTCCAGGTCATGCAGAAGGACGCGATCGAGAAGCTCAACCTCACCAGGCTCCTGCTGGAGCCCGAGATGCTCGAAGCCGTGGAGCCCGACGTTCACCTGGTCGGCACCCTGCTCGCGCTCAACCGGGTCATGCCCGACCAGGCCCGTGAGTCGGCCAGGGCGCTGGTGCGCCGGGTGGTCGAGGAGCTCGAACGCCGGCTCGCCCAGAAGACCAGGGCGGCCGTGACCGGCGCGCTCGACCGTTCGGCCAGGACGCACCGGCCCAAGCGCGCGGCCGACATCGACTGGGACCGGACGATCAGGGCCAACCTCAGGAACTACCTGCCCGACCGGAACACCGTGGTCCCCTCGCGGCTGGTCGGCTACGCCCGCAGACAGCGGTCGGTGCAGCGGGAGGTGGTGCTGTGCATCGACCAGAGCGGGTCGATGGCGGCCTCGGTGGTCTATTCGAGCGTGTTCGGGGCGGTGCTGGCGTCGATGCGGTCGCTGAGGACGTCGCTGGTGGTGTTCGACACGGCGGTGGTGGATCTCACTGAGCAGTTGCACGATCCGGTTGAGATCCTGTTCGGCACGCAGCTCGGCGGTGGCACCGACATCAACCGGGCCATCGCCTACTGCCAGGGGCTCGTCACCCGGCCGGCCAACTCGATCTTCATCCTGATCAGCGATCTCTACGAGGGCGGTGTCAGGCAGGAGATGCTGCGCAGGGTGGCGGCGATGACGCAGGCCGGCGTACAGGTGATCGTGTTGCTGGCGTTGTCCGACGAGGGCGCGCCGTTCTACGACCACGAGAACGCCGCGGCGCTGGCCGCGCTGGGCGTGCCGGCGTTCGCGTGCACGCCGGACGCCTTCCCCGACCTGATGGCCGCCGCGATCGAGCGGCGGGACATCGGTCAGTGGGCGGAGCGGCACCTGAGCGCATGAGAGCAGGCCGCCAGGGTGGCCCGCCGTCTCAGTGGCCGGGCTGCTCGGGGCGGGCCCGCCGGGGCAGCAGGTACGACAGCGCGAACGTCAGCCCCAGCAACCCCACCTCCACCCACACCGTGACCTGCATCGACGAGCCGAAGCTCCACTCGTTCGCGAGCAGGTTGAAGAACAGCGTGCCCAGTACGGCGCTGCCGAGCGCGCCGCCGAGCTGCTGGACCGCGGTGAGGGTGCCGGAGGCGGAGCCGGACTCGTGCGGCTCGACCCCGGCCAGCACGATGTCGAAGAACGGCGCCATGGTCAGCCCCATCCCGACCCCCACCAGGGCGAGCCCGGGAGCGAGCTGCCAGCCGCTGACGTCGAGCCCGGCCAGGTGGATGGTCAGGGCGAGCACGGCCGCGCCCGCCGCCATGACGACGGTGCCGATCTGCAGCAGCCCGCGGCCGAGCTTCTCCTGCAACCCCGCCATCGCCAGGCCGAAGCCGAGGACACCGCCGATCGCCTGCGGCAGCCCGGTCAGACCGGCCTGGAGCGGCGTGAAGCCCAGGCCGAGCTGCGTGTAGAGGCCGAAGACCAGGCCGAGGCCCATCATCCCGGAGAAGAAGGCCAGCCCGGCGACCAGCCCGCCGGTGAAGGCACGCTTGCGGAAGAGGCCGGGCGTGACGAGCGGGTCCCTGCCGGAGCGGGCGCGGCGCGACTCGTAGCGGCCGAAGACGGCGAAGACCGCGACGGAGGCCGCCATCGACACGAACGTCCACGCCGGCCAGCCCAGCTCGCGGCCCTGGATGAGCGGAAAGATCATCAGGAACGCGGCCACGGAGACGAGCGCGACGCCGACGAGGTCGAGCTTGGTGGCGCCGGACAGGCGGTGCTCGGGCAGGAAGCGCATCGCGGCGAGCGCGGCGGCCAGGCCGATCGGCAGGTTGATCAGGAAGATCATGCGCCAGCCGGTGCCGAAGAAGTCGGCGTCGACCAGCCAGCCGGCCAGCACCGGGCCGCCGACGGACGAGATGGTCATGACCGGCCCGAACATGCCGAACGCCTTGCCCAGCTCCTGCGGCGGGAACATCTCCTTGATCAATCCCAGTCCCTGCGGGATCATCACCGCGCCGAACAGGCCCTGCAACACGCGGCTGCCGATCAGCATCTCGGGGCTGGCCGCGACGCCGCACAGCAGGGAGGCGGCGGTGAAGCCGAGGGCGCCGATCACGAACATGCGCTTCCTGCCGTACAGGTCGCCGAGCCGCCCGCCGGTGATCAGGCCGACGGCCATGGCCAGGGTGTATCCGGCGCTGAGCCACTGCACGAGGCTGCCGGAGCCGCCCAGCTCCCGCTGGATGGTGGGGGCGGCGATCGTGGTCACGAGCGCGTCGAGCAGATCCATGACCTCGGCGGCCAGGATCACGAACAGGGCGGCCCAGCGCCAGCGGTAGGGCTGGGCCTGGGTTGCCGCCGCTGAGGCGGTGACGGTCATGGGGGCTCCTCAAAGGGGTGCATAACAGTGTTCTGATCAACGAACATCGTTCGTACAAACACTGTTTGTAGTAACGAACGGCGTTCGTGTCAAGTACATTGTTCGTATGGTGGATCGCAGGGGAAGCGGCAACGACGGGGTGCCCGTGCCCCCGTGGCGCAAGTCACGCAAGCCGGCACAGCTCAGGCGGCAGCTCAGCCAGGAGCTCATCGTCAGCACCGGGTTGCGCGTGCTCGACGCCGAGGGGCTCGACGCGCTGAGCATGAGACGCGTCGCCCAGGAGCTCGACACCGGCCCCGCCTCGCTCTACGCGCACGTGGCCGGCAAGGACGAGCTGCTGGAGCTGATCTACGATCGGGTGCTCGGCGAGATCGAGCTGCCCGAACGCGACCCGAGCCGCTGGAAGGAGCAGTTGCACGGATACGCCACCGAGGTGCACCGGGTGCTGCGCGCGCACGCCGACGTGGCGCGGGCGGCACTGGCCACCATCCCCTCGGGGGAGAACTCGCTGCGCGCGGGGGAGTTCGTCTTCGGGCTGCTGATCGAGGCCGGCATGCCGCCACGGGAGGCGTCCTTGGCGATGGACCGGCTCTCGCTGTACGTCGTCGGCGACGCGTACGAGGGCTCGCTGCACTACGCGCGGATGCGCGCGGCCGGGCTGGACCAGCGAACGTATTTCGAGGCGTTCGTCGGTCAGATCAACGACTACTACCGGACGCTGCCGTCCCATCGGTTCCCGCACTTGCGCGACTATGCCGACGACCTGATCGCCGACGACGGCGAGGCCCGCTTCCACTACGGCCTCGCGCTGCTCCTGGACGGCATCGAGGCCCGCATGCCCAAGGCCCGCGCTGACTAGGCCGGGAAGCCGAGCCAGGTTCGGCCCGCGCGTGTGAACGCCTCGGGCGGTGGTAGGGCCCTGGGCGAGGACGACAGTACAAGCGCAGGGGGCACCGTGGCACGACTCTTGAGCGGCGAGGAGATCGAGACGGCGCTGGCCGCGCTTGAGGGCTGGCGCAGGGAGGGCGACGCCCTGGTGCGCGACATCCCGATCACGCCCGACAGCTACGACTGGCTGAGCCAGGCCGTGACGAACGAGGCGGACGTGGTGGATCACCATCCGGACATCGAGCGGACCGGGCAGGGCATCCGGTTCCGGCTCACGACGCACAGCGCCGGCGGGGTGACCCAGCGGGACGTGGAACTGGCCGCGCGGATCGATCATGTCGTCAACGGGGCCGCCAGAGACCGGGGGTGAGGCGGTCTCCGCGCCCAATATGGCGGCTTAGGTCGAATTGCCTAGGGCCCGCGCCGGATGCGCATGTTCGTGCCTGACCGTACCTTTCTGGCTATGACGACGACTGTTGACGTTTCTCCCGCCGAGCGCATGAGCGTGGGGTCCGCGCGTTACCGGGCGGTCAGCATCGGCTTGCTGGCGCTCGTGACCCTGGTGGCCTTCGAGGGCATGGCGGTGACCACGGCCATGCCCCTGGTGGCCCGCGACCTCGGCGGCCTGCACCTGTACAACCTGGCCTTCAGCGCCACCCTGGCGGCCAGCGTGATCGCGACGGTGCTGGGTGGCCGGTGGAGCGACATGCGGGGGCCGCTCCAACCGGTCACGGTCGGGGTTGCGGGTTTCGTGGCCGGGCTGCTGCTGGCCGGGTTCGCGCCGAGCATGGAGGTGTTCGTCGCGGGCCGGTTCGTGCAGGGGCTGGGCGCCGGATTGGTGCAGGTCGCCCTGTACGTCCTGGTGGCCAGGGTCTATCCGAGCGCCCTGCATCCCAAGGTGTTCGCGCTGTTCTCGGCCGCCTGGGTGGTGCCGTCGATGGTCGGCCCCGCCATCGCGGGCTTCGTGGCCGAGAACGCCGACTGGCGGTGGATCTTCTGGGGCGTCTCCCTGATCGTCGTCCCGGCGGCACTGCTGCTCTGGCGCGGCACCGCCGGCCGGGACCTGGCGGAAAGCGTCGCCGAGCCCGCGCGCGGCATCGGCCGCAAGGTCGGCTGGGCGGCGGTGACCGCCGTCGCCGCCGCCCTGATGCAGTACGGCAGCGCGCTGAAGCTGGCCGGCCTGCCGCTGCTCCTGGCGGGCCTCGTCCTGCTGGCCGTGGCCCTGCCCAAGCTGCTGCTGCCCGGCTCGCTCAGGGCCGCGCGCGGCCTGCCGACCGCGCCCGTGCTGCGCGGCCTGGCCTACGGCTCGTTCACGGCGGCCGAGGTGCTCATCCCGCTCATGCTGAAGTACGAGCGCGGCCTGACCGCCATCGAGGCCGGCGTGGTGCTCACGATCGGCGCGCTCGGCTGGTCCGCCGGCTCCTGGATCAAGGGCCGCGGCATGATCGGCAATCTGGCCGCCATCCGGGGCGGCGCCGCCATGATCGCCGTCGGTGTCACGCTGGTGACGCTGGTGCTGGTGGACGCCATGCCGATCGCGGTCGCGTACGTGGCCATGGCCATCGCGGGCCTGGGCATCGGCGCGCTGCACCCGACGGTGTCCGTCCTGGTGCTGGAGATGTCGAAGGAGGGCGAGGAAGGCCGCAACTCGGCGGCCGTGAGCGTGGGGGAGGCGGTGTTCGGCGTGGTCGCCGTGGCGCTCAGCGGGGCCCTGTTCACCGCCACGGCGGGGAACTACGCGATCGCGCTCGCGTTCACCGTCGCGCTGGCTCTGGTGGCCGTTGTGCTGGCCCCGCGTTTTGTGCACGCGGGTGAGGCAGGCACTATGGAGACAAGCGCGTCATAAGGGGGGTACATGCCGCGAGTGCGGGAGCTTGAGGTCTTCCGGCTGGTCCTGCCGTTCGGCAGGAGGCAGGAGACGCTGCTCGTGAAGCTCACCGACCACGGCGGCATGATCGGCTGGGGTGAGGTCACCTCGCCGCAGCCGAAGGCCTGGTCGCGACTGGAGGAGACGCTGGCCGCGCTGCTGATCGGCGTCGACTGGGAGCATCCCGACGCCGTGCCGAGCGGCGACTCGGCGGTGGACATGGCCTGCTGGGACCTGTGGACCAGGATGCGCGGCGTGCCGCTCGCCGAGGCCATCGGCGGCACCCGCACCTCGCTCGTGGCGACCGTGCGGCTGAGCCCCGACCCTTCGCTGGAAAGCCTCGTGGCCCGGGTCAACCAGCAGGTCTGCGCCGGGTACGGGCACGTCACGCTGGACATCCGGCCCGGGTGGGACGTGGAGCCCGTACGCGCGGTGCGGCAGGCGTACCCGGCGTTGACCCTGGCCGTCGACGGCGGCAACGCCTACACCGAACTCGGCCAGCTCGTCGCGATCGACTCCTACGGCCTGGAGGTGATCGAGCGGCCCTTCGCCGTCTCCGACGCCTACGCGCACGCCTCGCTGCAGGACCAGGTGGCGGCCTCGGTCGCGGTCGAGGTCGGCTCGACGAAGGAGCTCGACGACTACCTGACGTTGCGGGCGGCGAAGGTGCTGCTGCTGCGGCCCGCGGCGTTCCCGTCCCTGTCGGAGGCGCGCCGGGCGCACGACCGGGCCGCGGCGGCGGGCTGGGACATCCAGTGCACGGGCGGCCAGGGGGCGGGGTTGTCCCGGGCGGCCACGGTGGCGGTGGCCAGCCTGCCGGGGTGCACGCTGCCGTGCGACGTGACGCAGCCGCCGCGCCAGAACCAGATCGTCACGCCGATCGTGGGCGCGAACGCCGGGGTCATCGCGGTCCCGCTGACGCAGTCGGGGCTGGGCCACGACGTGGACGAGACGCGGCTGCGCCGGCTGGCGAAGGACTCCTTCCACGCCTAGGGAAAGGCGACGCGGCTCCCTTTCAGCCACTCACCCTGGTAGAACCGCCCGGGAGGCCGAAGGCTGCTGGAGGTGGGCATGACCGCGAGGGATCCGGACGCGGACGCCGTGCGGCTGGCCCGCGAGCGCTTCCCCGGCAGCGGCGTGCGTTACGAGGCCGCCGACCTGCTGAGCCCGCCCGCCGCCTGGCGGCGGGCGTTCGACCTGGTCGTCGAGATCATGACCGTGCAGGCCCTCCCGGAGGAGCTGCACGCGCGCGCCACCGCCGCGGTGTCGGAGTTCGTCCGGCCGGGCGGCACGCGCGACCTTCCACCGGCCCATCTGAAACCGCCCGACAGAAACCTGAAAACGTACTCTGAAAGCGCCTGGGACCCCGGCCGGTTACACGCCGACGGAGCCGGCGCGCAGGTTGTCGCCGAGGATTTCGGCCAGGCCGTAGAAGTGGGAGCCCGCGTCGAGGACGGCCTCGCGGATGTTGTGCATCCGGTGGGACACGTCCTCCCAGGGAGCGCTCGCCACGACCGGGGCGAGGGCGGAGACCAGGGCGACGGTGGCGAGCAGGTGAACGCGACGGTGCATGGTGACCTCCAGAATCGATGATGACGCTTCACAGGAGATCACGAACGGGTCCGCGCCCGGCCGCGCCGCCGCCGGGGCACGGCGCGTTCTTTACGCTTCCCGCCCCGGGGTGTCGAGGACGGTCTTGACGAGGCCATTCGCGAACCAGCCGACTATCGACGCGGACAACTGGTCAATGGCGGAGTTTGAGGAAATCGCCGGAATCTGGGAACAATTCCGGCGGCTGGCTAACCCCGATGAGAGGGTAGCGATGAAACGACGCCCGGTGATGGTCAAGGTGGAAGAGTCCAGGCTACGGGTCGGCGCGGTGACGGCGTCCAACTCCGCGGGAAACTGAACGCACTGCTCAAGCAGCACGCAGTGGGGTGAGGCACTTTTCGCTCATCCACGCCCTGGGGGGGAAGTTGCTGACGGACGACCTTGAGTGGCGCCCTCGTCTGCGCGAAAGCGTGATCGTGCAGACGGACGGCAGTACGTTGTTGTTTCTCTGCACGGCGGATCGCACGGTGAAGAGATTCACCGCCGATGATTTCGTCGTACAGGTCGTGACCCTGCTGGACGGCTCGCGTACCGTCGCGGAGATCGAGCGGCTGGCCCGCGGCGGCGTCGCGAACGGCACCGAGCGGGTGCGCGAGGCTCTCGGCGAGGCGGACGGACGGGAGCTGGTGCGCGAGGTCCTCGGCGTGCTGGCCGCGGAGAACATCCTCAGCAAGGCCCAGGAACCGGCCTTCGCCGGCCTGGGCGCCGGGCGGGCCGACTTCTACGACCGCCAGCTTCGGCTGCTCCAGGACTTCTGCGACGAGGGCCTGACCCCCGAGCGCAGCGGCGTCGGCCTGCAGCGGCGCCTCGACGCCGCCACCGCGGTGGTCCTGGGCATCGGCGGGCTGGGCGGATGGGTGGCGCTGTCGCTGGCCGGCGCGGGGGTCGGCCGGATCCGGATCTGCGACTTCGACCGGGTCGAGGCCTCCAACCTGACCCGCCAGGTGCTGTTCGGGGTCGGCGACGTGGGCGCGCCCAAGGTGGACGCGGCCGCCACCAGGCTGCGGAGCCACAACTCCTACGTCGAGGTGACGGCCGTCAACCGCCGCATCACCGGCCCCGACGACCTCGCGGACCTGGTGGACGGCGCGGACGTCGTGATCAACGCGGCCGACCAGCCCACCGCCAACGACGTGGCGGACTGGGTGGCCGCGGCCTGCTGGCCGCGCGTGCCGCACATCATGGGCACCGGCTACGCCTACCACATCGGCGTGCTCGGCACCTCGATCATCCCGGGCAGGACCGCGTGCTGGGCCTGCGTACGCGCCGAGACGTTCGCCGACCACGGCCGTCACCGCATGGAGTCGCTCGTGGGCAAGCGGGAGAAGGCCGGCGCCATGGGGGCGCTCTGCGGGCTCGTCGGCAACGTACTGGCCTGGGAGGCGATCCGCATCATCACGGGACTGCCGCCGGCCCTCGGCGACCGGTGGAGCGAGATCGACTTCTGGCCGCTGGAGATCCAGTCCAGGGCGATCCCGAAACGGCCCGACTGCCCCGTCTGTGGGCCGTGACCGGGCCTCTCAGAGGGCGCCGCCGCAACCCTCCGTGAGGCCCTTGGCCGGGTTGTTGTCCTGGGTGGGCGGCTTCGTCGGCTGCTTCGCGGCCTGCTTCGGCGCCTTCGTCGGCGAGGCGGAGGGCGAGCCGGTGGACGCGGCGGGGGGCGAGGCCGACGCGGACGCGGCGACAGCCGGCGTGGTGCGCTCCGAGTCGCGGATGGCCTTGGTGGCGACGTTGCGGATCTTCACCCAGTCCGGATAGCCGGTGTTGATCAGCGGCGGCACGAACTGCACGCTCGTCACCTTGGCGTCCTTGACCTTCAGCGCGAGCGGCACCAGTTGCGCGAGCATCGAGCGCGGGATGTCGGTCCTGATGAGCTCCTTGGTGGCCAGCGCGATCCTGTTGAACCTGGTGAGCACCGTGGCCGGGTCCGCCTGGTCGAGGATCGCGCCGAGCACGCACCGCTGCCGCCGCATCCGGGTGAAGTCATCGCTGAACGTACGCGAGCGGGCGTACCACATGGCGTCGGCGCCCTTGAGCTTGCGCGTGCCGGCCTTGACCAGGCCCTCGTTGTACTTGCCGAACACCACGTCCTGCTCGACGGTGATGGTGACGCCGCCGATGGCGTCGATGAGGCGGGCGAAGCCCCACATATTCACCAGGGCGTACCAGTCGACCTTGACGCCGAGGGTGTAGCCGATGGTCTCCATCAGCACCTTGGCGCCCTGGTGCTGCTTGCCGCCGAAGATCTCGGGGTGCGCGTCGGCGTACTCCCAGACGCTGTTGAGCAGGTCGCTGCGCCCGCCGCCGGGGTCGGCCGGCAGCCGGAACCCGTCCGGGAAGCGCTGCGCCATCGGCGTGCCCGGGCGGAAGCGCACGTCCTCCAGGTTGCGCGGCAGGCTGAACAGCACGGTGTTGCCGGTCTTCACGTCCACGCTGGCGAGGTTCATGCTGTCGGTACGCACGCCGATCCGGTTGTCGTCGGCGTCGCCGCCGAGCAGCAGGATGTTCACCCGCTGCCGCCCCGCCCACGGGTCCTCGGGCTTGTCCTGCGCCGCCGGCGCGGGCTGTCCCTCGGCCGGCGTCTCCTGGAAGATGCCGTTGAGCGCCGCCTGGTAGGTCGACACGAACTGCGCGACCAACCCGAACGGCACCACCACCGCGACCGCCAGCAGCCCCGCCATCGTGCCGGTCAGGATCTGCCCGTTCTGCGGCAGCCGGCTCGGCCGCAGCACCACGAACGAGTGCACGATGAGCGCGAACCACGCCGGACCCAGCAGGGCGGCGCTCACCACGATCGTGGTCAGCAGGTAGTTCTCGGTCAGCGAGCCGGCCAGTTCGTCGAGGTCGGTGGTCAGGCTAACTGCGAGCAGGGCCAGCAGGACGACCGCATAGCAGGAGATGAGGACGAGCCCGGTCTTCCGCCATCCGGCGCGCAGGTGGGCGGCCCCGGGCGCCAGCGCCGCCAGCACCAGCCAGCCGATGACCGCTCCGCTGCCCACCGGTTCCTTAGCCTGACGCACGCCTTCCCCGTTCCCCTGAACTCCACCGCAGGTGCGGACTCCGCCGGCCATGGCGGACCGTTGGACGCGGTCCGCCGCAGGCATCGGTAGAGGCGGAAGCCTACGCACTAAATACGAAATATGTCTTTATCGGAGGGTGAACATCAGTTACAGAATAAGATTCGGTTCATGGCGTTCTCTGAGATCGAGTATGTCGTGGCCGATCGGGTGGCCACGATCACATTGAACCGTCCGGCGCGGCTCAACGCCTTCACCTTTGCCATGCGCGGAGAGTTGATCGAGGCTTTCGACCTCGCCGACGCCGACGACGAGGTGCGTGCGGTGGTGGTCACCGGGGCGGGCCGGGCGTTCTGCGCCGGCGCCGACCTCGGCGGCGGAGGAGGCACGTTCGGGCAGCGGGAGCCCGGCGAGACCGTGGACGGCGTGCCCCGGGACGGCGGCGGCACGGTCGCGCTCCGGATCGCCCGCTCGCTCAAGCCGGTCATCGGCGCGATCAACGGGCCCGCCGTGGGCGTGGGCGTCACGATGACGCTGCCCATGGACGTCCGGCTGGCCGCGGAGTCGGCCAGGTTCGGGTTCGTGTTCGCCCGGCGGGGGATCGTCACCGAGGCCGCGTCGAGCTGGTTCCTGCCCCGGATCGTCGGCATCGCGCAGGCCATGGAGTGGGCGGCGACCGGCCGGGTCTTCCCCGCCTCGGAGGCGCTCGCGGGGCGGCTGGTCTCGCGGGTGCACCCGGACGGGGAGCTGCTGCCGGCGGCGTACGCGCTGGCCCGGGAGGTCGCCGACAACACCTCCGCCGTCGCCGTGGCCGCCGTGCGCAGGCTCATGTGGTCCGGCCTGTCGGCGGCCTCGCCGTGGGAGACGCACGCGGCCGACTCCCGGCTCATGTCCGAGCTGGGCGGCGCGCCCGACAGCGTGGAGGGGGTGACGGCGTTCCTGGACAAGCGGCAGGCCGAATTTCCGATGAAGGTCAGCACCGACCTGCCACCCGGGGTGCCGTCATGGCCGGACAGTCCTTATGGTGTCTAACATGTACGAGATCACCGTGCTGCCCCTGCCGGACGACTTCGAGGGCGAGGTCGTCGCGACGCTGATCTCCAGGAAGGTCGGTTCCCGACGCGCGGTGCTCTACGTGCACGGATTCACCGACTACTTCTTCCAGGATCACCTGGCCGCCCACTACGTCGACCGCGGCATCGACTTCTACGCGCTCGACCTGCGCAAATACGGTCGTTCGCTGCTGCCGCACCAGACCAGGGGCCTGATCAGGAGCGTCACCGACTACTTCCCGGAGATCGACGAGGCCGTCCGGATCATCCGGCAGGACCACGACGAGCTGACGATCAACGCCCACTCGACCGGCGGCCTGATCACTCCCCTGTGGGCCGACCGGGTCCGCGGCCGGGGCCTGGTACAGGGGCTCGTGCTCAACAGCCCGTTCTTCGACCTCAACGTGTCCACGCCGCTGCGGGTGGCCGCCGACCTGCTGTGCACCCCGCTCTCCTACACCCGCAGGCCGCTGCCGCTCGGCTCCAGCAGGGTCTACGGGCAGAGCCTGCACCGCACCGAGCAGGGCGAGTGGGACTACGACCTGGAGCTCAAGCCGCTGGGCGGGTTCTCGGTGCACGCCATGTGGCTGGCCGCCATCCGCCGGGCCCAGCGGCGGCTGCACGCGGGCCTGTCGGTGGACGTCCCGGTGCTCGTCCTGGCCGCGGCCAGCGGGTTGCGGGTGCGCGACTTCGTGCCGGAGGCGCGCTCGGCCGACGTGGTGCTCGACCCCCGGCAGATCGCCCGCTGGTCCACCTCCCTCGGCCCGCACGTCACGTGCGTACGCATCGCCGACGGCGTGCACGATCTGGTGCTGTCCGCGGAGCCGGTGCGCAAGCAGGTGTTCGCCGAGCTCGACCGTTGGATGAACACCTACGTCTACCAGGGGAACGAGACCGGCTCGCAGTAGGCCGCGCCACGCCCGCTACCAGGGGAACGAGAACAGCCCGTAGTAGGCCGCCGCCACCATCAGCAGGCCGGTGCCGCCCAGCACGCCCGCGACCGCGACGTGCTGCCAGCGGCTCGGCCGCATGCCCTCGCGCAGCGCCGACACGACCGCGGCCACCGCCGTGACCTCCTGGATCAGCATGAGCACGGCCAGCGCGCGCACGACCAGCCAGCCGGCCAGCACCGCGGGCCAGGCCCCCGCCTGGTTGATCGAGAACAGCACCAGCACCGCGATGAACGCCACCACCGACACCAGCAGGCCGAGGCTCGTCCACACCATCCGGACCAGCCGGCGCCGGATCGGCGGCCACAACCGGGCGTTGGTATCGACGGGGTGGCTGGAGCGGCCGCGCAGGCGTACGACGATGGCCGCCACCGGGCCGGCCACGTAGCCGACGGCGGCCAGGCAGATCGTCAGGCCCAGCATCGTGCCGCCCGCGTACCAGGGGGCGGCCGGCACGTCGCTGGCCTCGAACCGCTGCACCGGCGTGGCGCCCGCCATGTGCACCGCGGACTTGCCCGTGCCGGGCAGGCCGATGATCCAGTTGGTGAGAGTCTCCAGGTAGCCCTCGGTGAACTCGCCGCCGTTGACCCGCATGGCGTGGTCGCCCCTGGCCATGAACCGGATCGTGTAGTCGTCGTTGCCCGCCTCGCGCATGGCCGTGACGAGCGCCTTGGTGGACTCCACGAACGGGATGGACGGGTCCGTCGTGCCGTAGAACGCCAGGACCGGCTGCTTGACCTGGCTTAACGCGGGCATCGCGTCGTAACGCAGGAAGTTGAAGCCGACCCCGCCCATCGCCCTGGTCAGCAGGTCACGCGCGCCGACCGGGGCCCGCAGCCGTAGCAGCTGCTCGTTCAGGGCCCAGGCGACCTGGCGCAGCGGGGAGACGTTCGGGGAGGACACCAGCACCATGAACCCCACCGCCGGGCTCTTGGCCGCCGCGATCGGCACCACCCAGCCGCCCTCGCTCACTCCCCACAGCCCGACGCGGGCGGGGTCCACCTCGGGGAGCGTGCGCAGGTATTCCACCATGCGCAGCGCGTCGTCGGCGAGCAGCCCGAAGTCCCGGTCGCGGAAGTTGTAGCCGACCGTACGCTTGTCGAACGCGATCGTCACCACGCCCGCCTTGGCCAGGAACTCGGCCTGCGGCGTGAACTCGGTCCGCGACCCGTTGCCCGAGCCCGACACGAACACCATCGCCGGATGCCGCCCAGGGGTGAGCGGTACCCGTAGCGTGCCGTACAGGCGCTGGCCCTCGGCCGTGACCGAGATCTCCTGCCTGCGGACGGAGCCGACGGCCACCACCGGAGCCAGTTCATGTGTCGGCTGCGCCGGGATGGACTGGAAGGCTGGATCCACCTTGAGCGGCGGCGGGTCGAATGCGGGTGGCAGTACGTATCCGACCGTCGCGAGAGCTACCAGCACCAGACCGGCGGCGACGCTCAAGGTGCCACGGCCAGTGCGCATCGGCCTCCCCATGTGCGTTGGTTTGCCCGCGGATCTTCCAGCGTACTCCCGCCCCGTGAGACAGAAGAGGACACGTTTGTCGGTGAGAGCTGTTAGCTTCCTGCGAATGCGGATCCTGCATACCTCGGACTGGCATCTGGGCCGTTCGTTCCACCGGGAGAGCCTGCTCGCGGGGCAGGCGGCGTTCGTCGATCACCTGGTGGAGACGGTGCGGGCCGAGCGGGTCGACGTGGTGGCCGTCGCGGGCGACGTCTACGACCGGGCGCTGCCGCCGGTGGACGCGGTCGCGCTGCTCGACGAGGCGCTCGCCCGGCTGCGCGCCGCCGGGGCGCGGGTGGTGCTGATCAGCGGCAACCACGACTCGGCGCTGCGGCTCAGGTTCGGCTCGGCGCTGTTCGAGGCCGCGGGGGTGCACGTGCGCACCTCGCCAGAGCAGGCCTGGGAGCCGGTGGTGGTGGACGGCGTGGCCTTCTACGGGATCCCCTATCTGGAGCCGGAGCTGGTGCGTGCCGCGTGGGAGCTGCCGGACCGCAGCCACACGGCCGCGATCACCCACGCCATGGAGCGGGTCCGGGCCTCTTCGGCCGGCCAACGCGCCTCCGTCGTGCTGTCCCACTGCTTCGTGACCGGGGGGCAGGCCAGCGACAGCGAGCGCGACATCAGCGTGGGCGGGGTGGCGCACGTGCCGCTGTCGGCCTTCCATGGGGTGGACTACGTGGCGCTCGGCCACCTGCACGGGCGGCAGCGCATGTCGGAGACCGTGCGCTACTCGGGCTCGCCCCTGGCCTATTCGTTCTCAGAGGTAGGCCAGCTCAAGGGCTCCTGGCTGGTCACGCTGGATCCGGACACACGATCGGACCCGCAGGAGGGCTCGGTGGTGGGGGTGGAGTTCGTGCCGGCTCCGGTGCCCCGTCCGGTCGGGCGGTTGCGCGGGGAGCTGGAGGAGCTCCTGACATTCCCGAAATATGACCCTTACGAGGATCACTGGCTGCACATCACCCTGACCGACGCCGTACGCCCCAAATCCGCCATGGACCGGCTGCGCGCCCGCTTTCCCCACACCCTGGCCCTCGCCTTCGACCCGGTCGGCGCCACCCCCGCCGCCCAGCCCGTCCGCCTCAGCGGGCGGCCCGAGGCGGAGGTGGCGCTCGATTTCGTTCGGGAGGTTCGCGGCGAGCCTGCCGCACCTGACGAGGAAGACCTGCTAAGACAGGCCATCGAGGCGTCCAGGGTGAAGGAGACGATGGCATAGATGCGGCCGCACCGGCTCTCGCTGACGGCGTTCGGGTCGTTCCCCGGCACCGAGACGGTCGACTTCGACGCCCTGGCCGAGGCCGGACTCTTCCTCGTCCACGGGCCCACCGGGGCTGGCAAGACGACCATCCTCGACGCGCTCTGCTTCGCGCTCTACGGCCAGGTGCCCGGCCAGCGCAACAGCGCCCGCAGCCTGCGCTGTGACCACGCCCCGTCCACGGCCGGCCCCTCGGTCACGCTGGAGGTCTCGATCCGGGGCCGCTTACTCCGCATCCAGCGCTCCCCGTCCTGGCTCCGCCCCAAGCTGCGTGGCGCGGGCGTCACGGAGGAGAAGTCCAAGGCCATCGTGTCGGAGTGGCACGGCTCCACCTGGCAGGGCCTGACCACCCGGCTGGACGAGGCGGGCGACCTGGTGGGCGGCCTGCTGGGCATGAACGCCGACCAGTTCTGCCAGGTGGCGATGCTGCCGCAGGGTGATTTCGCCAGGTTCCTCCGTGCCGAGGGCGACGACCGCGCGAAGCTGCTGGAGCGGCTGTTCACGGTCAAGGTCTTCACCCAGGCGGAGTCGTGGCTGGCCGAGCACCGCAAACTGGCCTGGCGGGCGGCCCAGGAGCTACGCCAGCAGGTGGACTACGCCATCAAACGCGTGGAAGAAGCGGCCGGCCCCGACCTCCCCACCCTCATCACCACCTCGCCCGCCGCGTCCCCCGGTACGGTGACCGCCCATGAGGCGAGCGCTCGGCCCGCCCCCGCCCCCTCTCAAGCTCCGCCTGCCGCCGGCCTCTCGCAAGGTGGTCCTGCCGCCGGCCCCGCTCAAGGCGCCGGTGATGACCTGCCGGGCAGTGCGGCCGATGTCTGGCCGCCCACGCCCGACGATGACCCCCTGCGCTGGGCGGGAGCGCTGCTCGATGCCGCGCGGGCCGTCGTGGTGCGGGCCGAGGAGGAGCACGACGCGGCCGGTCACGCCCTGCGCTCGGTGCGGGTGCGGTTCGAGCGGGCCGCCGCCCTCGCCGAACGGCAGCGCCGCCACGCCGACGCCCTCACCCTCCGCCGCGCCCTCGACGAGCGCGCCGACGAGCGCGCCGATTTGCAGGCCGTCCTCGACGACGCCGCCAGAGCGGACCGCGTGCTGCCACTCATCACGGCGGCCAAGCAGCGCTCGGCAGCCGCCACCAAGGCCCGCACCCTGGCCGCCGACGCCCTCTCCCGAGCCCGCCCCCTCCTACCCGCCCCCACCCCCACGCCGGTCCCGTTGTCTCCCGCCTCGGATCCGTTCACGGCTCGTCCGGTCCATGGGCAGCCCATTGCGGGCTCCGCCTCGGAACCGTCCGCCGCTGCGGGCGGGGTGGTGGAGCCGGGTGAGCTGGAGGAGTTGGAGCGGCGGCGGCAGGCGGAGATCGCCCGGTTGTCGGAGTTGCTCACCGAAGAAGCCAGGCTGTCGGTGGTGCGGCGCGACCTGCTGCGTACCGAGGGGGAGCTGGCCGAGCTGGTCAGCGCCGACGAGGGCGTGGCCGCGCGGCTGGCCGTGCTGCCTGGACTGATCGAGCGCGCCGAGGAGGAGCTGGCCGGGGCGCGGGTGGACGCGGCCAGGATCCCGGCGGCGCAGGCCGTGCGCGACGCGGCGGCCGACCTGATCGGGATCGACGGCGAGCTGGCCCGGCTGGCGGTGGAGCTCGACGTGCTGACCCAGCGGGAGGCCGAGGTGTCGGCCGCCGACGCCGAGCTTCCCGGACGCATCGCCGAAGCGAGCGCGGCCCTGGCCGAGGTACGCGCCGAGGCGGCGGCCGTCCCGGCGGCCACGGCGGCACTCGAGGCGGCCACGGCGGCGCGCGAGGCCACGCACCGGCGCGAACTCCTGGCCGGGGAGCTGGCGGCGGCCGTGGCGGCTCACCAGGTCTTGGTGGACCGCGCCCAAGCCCTCCGGGAACACTGGCTCGACCTGCGCCAGGCCCGTATCGACGGCATGGCGGCGGAGCTGGCCAAGGACCTGGCCGCCGGCTTGCCCTGCGCGGTCTGCGGCTCCGACCATCACCCCCACCCGGCCGCCCCGGCGGCCAGTGCCCCGTCGGCCGACGACGAGCAGGAGGCCGAGTCCGCCCACGACGCCGCCCTCGCCGACCGCGAGGCCGCCGAACGCACCCTGGCCTCCCTGGAGTCCCGGTACGCCGACGCCGTGGCGGCCACCGGCGACCTCGACGTGGACTCCGCCGAGGAGCAGGTGCGGCAGGCCGAGGACGAGCTGGCCCGGTTGCGGTCGGTCGCCGACCGTGAGCCCGCTCTGGCCGCCGCGCTGGAAAGCATCGAAGCCGACCGCGAGCGCGTCCGGGACCAGGCCAGGGAGATCGCCGAGATCCTCGCCGGCCACCGAGCCCACCGCATCCACCTCGAATCCGAACGCACCCGCCTGCGCACCCGCCTCACCCGAACCGCACCCGCCGGCCAGATGGAAGCGCCCGACCGGCCCACCGGTTCGACGGAAGCGCCCGACAGGTCCACTGGTTTGGTGGAGGGGTCTGACCGGATCACCGGTTCGGCGGAAGCGGCCGACCGGTCCACCGGTTCGGCGGAAGCGCCCGACCGGTCCACCGGTTCGGTGGAAGCGGCCGACCGGGCCAGCGGCAGGGCGGGAGCGGTCGGGTGGGCCGACGGTACGGCCGAGGTGGACATGGTGTCCGGTGTTGCCGTGCTGGAGGCCGCCGAGCGGGAGTTGCGGCGGCTGGAGGGGTCGGCGGAAAGGGAGGCGGGGCTGGCGGCGCAGGTCGCCGGGCTCAACCGGGAACGCCTGGAGCTGGAGGAGCGCGGTCGCCGCGTCGCCGCGCGGCTGGCCGCGTGCCGTACCAGGCATGAGGAGCTGAGCGGGGACGCCGGATGGTTGACCGCGCGGCTGGATGCCGCCCGGGGCGGCGACACGACGTTGACCGCGCGCCTGTCCAGGCTGCACGACGAGGCCGAGCTGCTGCGCGAGGCGCTGGAGGCCACCCGGGCGGCGGTGGCGGCCGAGGAGGAGCTGATCGCCGCCCGGCGGGCGGCCACCGAGGCGGCGGTGGAGGCCGGGTTCGGGGACGTGGCGGGGGCGGAGGCCGCGTACCGGAGTTCGGCGGAGCGGGATCGCAAGGCCGAGGCGCTGCGCGGGCTGGACGACGAGCACGCCGCCGTCACCAGGACGCTGGCCGATCCCGAGCTGGTCGCCGCCGCGGCCGAGCCCGCGCCGGACCTGACGGCGCTGGGGGCCGAACGGGACGGCCTGGAGGCGGAGTACACGAGGCTGGCCGGCGTCCGCGACCGGGCCGTGGCCAGGGCGGCGCGGCTGGAGGAGCTGCGGGCCGAGCTGGCCGATCGCATCGAGCGGTGGCGCCCGGCGGCCGAGCGGCACCGGCTGACCGAGCGCCTCGCCGCGCTGACCGGCGGCACGTCCAGCGACAACCGGTGGAGCATGTCGTTGTCGTCGTTCGTGCTGGGGGAGCGGTTGCGGCAGGTGGTGGACGCCGCCAACGAGCGCCTCGACCACATGTCGGGCGGACGCTACCTGCTACGGCACGACCTGCGGAAGACGGCGGGATCGCGGGTGCGCGCGGGCGGCGGGCTGGGCCTGCGCGTGGCCGACGGATGGACCGGCGTCGACCGCGACCCGGCGACGTTGTCCGGCGGCGAGAGCTTCATCACCTCGCTGGCCCTGGCGCTCGGGCTGGCCGACGTCGTCACGGCTGAGGCCGGCGGCGCGGAGATCGGTACGCTCTTCGTGGACGAGGGCTTCGGCACCCTCGACGAGGACACGCTCGACGGCGTCCTCGACATCCTCGACGGGCTGCGGGACGGGGGCCGCGCGGTGGGCATCGTCAGCCACGTCGCCGAGCTGCGTTCCCGGATCACCGCCCAGCTCAAGGTCAGCAAGACCCGCACCGGCTCCACCCTCACCGCCGTGGGCGTCTCCTGAGCCGTCCCAAGGCGCAGGATAGATTGCCCCCATCGAAGCCCCGAAGGAGCAGCTCATGCGCGTCGTCGTCACCGGAGCCCATGGCAAGGTCGGCCGGGCGGCCGTCAAAGCCCTGGCCGCGGCGGGTCACGAGGTCACCGCAGTGGATCTCACGCGTCCGGTCTTTGAACGGGCCGAGCCCGGCGCCCCCCGCTACCAGCAGGCCGAGCTGACCGACGCCGGGCAGGCGTACGCGGTGGTGGTCGGGGCCGAGGCGGTCGTGCACGCGGCGGCCATCCCGGACCCCACCAGCAACCCGCCGCACGTGGTGTTCCAGAACAACCTGATGGCCACGTTCAACATGATCGAGGCCGCGGTGCGGCTGGGCGTGCGCCGGTTCGTGAACATCTCCAGCGAGACCGTCCCCGGCTTCTTCTTTCCCGAGCGGCCGTTCCTGCCCGACTACGCGCCGGTCGACGAGGATCATCCGATCCGGCCGCAGGACCCGTACGCGCTGTCCAAGCACTTCGGCGAGCAGCTCATGGACGCCGCGGTGCGCCGTTCGGACATCCGGTGCATCTCACTGCGGCCGAGCTGGGTGCAGCACGAGGGCAACTACGAGCGCAACCTCGGCCCGCAGGTGCGTGATCCCTCGCTGGTGGGGGCGGGGCTGTCGAGCTACATCGACGTCTACGACCTGGCGGACGCGATCGTCCTGGCGACGGAGTCGGAGCTGCCCGGCCACGAGGTGTTCTACATCGCCTCGCCGGACAACGTGGGCGGGCAGGACTTCGCCGAGATGGTGCGCCGCCAGTTCGGCGACCAGATCGAGCTCCGCCCGCTGTCCCGGCCGGACGCCTCGGGCATTTCGTGCGCCAAGGCGTACCGGCTGCTGGGGTGGAGCCCGAAGCGGTCGTGGCGCGACTACCTGGACGAGGACGGTCGCGCCCGGCGGGGCTGATCCCGTCAGACGAGCGAGTCGATCAGGCCGAGGAGGGCGGCCGGGTGGTGGAAGAGGGTGGCGCCCAGGCCCGCCAGGCGCTCGGCCGGGGTGAGGCCGCCGGCGAAGGCCAGGCAGCGCATGCCCGCGGTCACCGCCGCCGTCACCCCGAACGGGCTGTCCTCCACCACCACACAGCGCTCCGGCGCCGCCCCCATCGTGGCGGCGGCGTGCAGGAACAGGTCGGGGGCGGGTTTGCCGCGCGCCACGTCCTCGGCGCTGAAGACCCGGCCGTCGAAGTGGCGGGCCAGCCCCGTCAGCTCCAGGCTGCGGCGGATCGTGGCGTGGCGGCCGTTCGAGGCCACGCAGCTCGGCACTTCGAGCCGGTCGAGGACGTCTTCGATGCCCTCGATCGTGCGTAGCTCGGCCGTGACGGCGGCCACGTACTCGGCGTCGAGCCGCTCGCGCCAGCCCGGGGGCGTCTCGCCGATCTGCTCGGCCCAGTACTCCTTCGTGCAGCCGACGAATCGCGCGGCGTATTCGGCCTCGTCGATGGTCCAGCCCAGGCGCCGCACCGCGGCCGTGCCCACGCGTACGGAGATGGGCTCGCTGTCCACGAGCACCCCATCGCAGTCGAAGATGACCAGATCGACAGCCAAGCCGATTCCTTTCCGAGAGAATTCGCAGATGGCGCGTCGGCGTATCACAGGGCAAGACGAAGGTCCACATAGTGGGACATTGGTGGACTCTCATCCCGCGGAGCCGAGCCGATCGAGGATCGCAGCCGCGAGTCTGATCGGCACCGCGATCGAATATTACGATTTCTATATCTATGGCACCGCAGCGGCTCTGGTGCTCAACAGCGCGTTCTTCCCCACGCTGGACCCGGTGGCGGGCACGCTGGCCGCGTTCTCGACGTTCGCGGTGGCCTTCCTGTCACGGCCGCCCGGTTCGGTCCTGTTCGGGCACTGGGGGGACCGGGTCGGCCGCAAGTCCATGCTGGTCGCGTCCCTGCTGGTGATGGGGATCTCGACGGTGGCGATCGGGCTGCTGCCCGGCTACGAGGCGATCGGCGTGCTCGCGCCCGTACTGCTGGTGGTGCTGCGGTTCACGCAGGGCATCGGGCTCGGCGGCGAGTGGGGCGGGGCCGTGCTGCTGGCCACCGAGCACGCGCCGCCCGGCAAGCGCGGGCTCTACGCCATGTTCCCGCAGCTCGGCCCGTCGGTCGGGTTCATCGTGGCCAACGGGTCGTTCCTGGTCCTCGGCGCGGTGCTCAGCGACGCGGAGTTCGGCAGCTGGGGGTGGCGGCTGCCGTTCCTGGCGAGCGTGCTGCTCGTGATCGTCGGCCTGTACGTACGGCTGCGCATCGCCGAGACCCCGGTCTTCCTGGCGGCCATGGAGCGGCGGCGCATCGCCAGGGTGCCGCTCGCCGGGCTGATCAGGCACCAGTGGCGGCGCGTGCTCCTGGGCGCCGGCGCCATGATCGTCGTCTTCACCCTCTTCTACACCGCCACCACCTACTGCCTGGCCTACGGCACCACCACCCTCGGCATCCCGAAGACCACCATGCTCGGCCTCACCCTGGTCGGGGTCGTGTTCATGGCCGTGGGCACGGCGGCCTCCGCGCTGCTGTCCGACCGCGTGGGCCGCCGCCGCGTCATGATCACCGGGACGGCCGTCGCCGTCGGATGGGGGCTGGTGATGTTCCCGCTGATGGAGACGGGCTCGATCGCGCTGACGGGGTTGTCGCTGGCCGGGACGCTCGGGCTGATGGGGCTGATCTTCGGGCCGATGGGGGCGTACCTGCCCGAGTTGTTCAGGACCGAGTTCCGCTACAGCGGCGCCTCGGCCGCCTACAGCCTCGGCGGGGTGCTCGGCGGCGCGGTGCCGCCGCTGGTCGCCACCGGCCTGCGGGCGAACGGGCTGGGCGCACTGGCCGTCGGCGGGTACGTCTCCGCGATGGCCCTGCTCAGCCTGCTCTGCCTGCTGGCGTTGCCCGAGACCCGCGACAAGTCCCTCTGAACCTGGCGATTCCGGCCGTCCCGGCGGCTTCGGCGAGCTAAGGTGAGGGCAACTGCCACGCCCGTGAACAAGTCGTGGCGCCCACGGCCGCGCCGCTGCCCTTGGCCGGCGCGGCCGTTTCCTTCCTCT
The DNA here is from genome assembly GCF_900099965.1 of Nonomuraea jiangxiensis. Classification (GTDB taxonomy): domain Bacteria; phylum Actinomycetota; class Actinomycetes; order Streptosporangiales; family Streptosporangiaceae; genus Nonomuraea; species Nonomuraea jiangxiensis. Next base: position 383,949 of record NZ_FNDJ01000002.1, read on the forward strand.
GGCGTGCAGTCCCTGCTCGCGGGTCAGGCGTAGCCGGGGAACATCAGCGACAACTCGCGCGGATAGCTCCCGATCAGGCGCAGCTCGTCGTCCGTGAGCGGCCTGCCCGTCATCGCGTTGCAGAGCTGGACCAGCCGGAACGCCAGGTCCGGGTCCTTCGGCTCGATCCCGAGCCCGTCCATGACGTGGGCGAAGCCGGCCTTGCCGCCGTACTCGCCGGTCAGCACCACCCGGCCGTTCCTGGCGTGCCAGTCCTCGGGGAACGGGCCCAGGGTCGCCTCGTCGTACAGCTCGTAGTTGCCGTGATCCTTCAGCGCGCCGTCGGCGTGGATGCCCGACTCGTGCGCGAACGCGTTCCGCCCCACCCCGACCTGCTGGTACGGCAGCGGCTGCCCGAGGGCGTAACTCGCCCACAACCCGAACCGCCGGGCCCACGACAGATCGAGGGCGTCGCCGATCTCCGCGTCCAGCCCGAAGCCGTGCTCGAAGGCCAGGATGGTCGACAGCAGGTCGGCGTTGCCTGAGCGCTCGCCGATGCCGTTCACGCAGGTGTTGATCCAGGCGTCCTGGCCGGCGTCGAGGTCGCCGAGCGCGCCGGAGACGGAGTTGGCCACGGCCATCCCGAGGTCGTTGTGGCAGTGGGTCTCGACCGGCATCGCGGTGCCCGCCGCCAGCTTGGCGAACCGCTCGCGGATCCGGTCGGGCGTGTCGCCGCCGATCGTGTCGCAGTAACGCACCCGGTCGGCGCCCGCCTGCTTGGCCGCCAGCGCGAACTCCAGCAGGAAGCCGTCGTCCGTACGGGAGCCGTCCTCGGCGTTCACGCCCACGGTCAGCGCGCCGGCGTCCTTGGCCACCCGGACCGCCGCCGTCATCTCCCTGATGATGGCGTCCCTGTCCAAGCGGCCGCGGAACTTGTTCTGGATCATGTAGTCGGACGTCGAGATGGACAGGTTGTAGTGCCGCAACCCCAGCGGCGCCGCCTGCTCCACGTCCCCCGGCACGCCCCGGCACCAGCCGGACAGCCGCAGCTCGCCGAACGCCCCGGCCGCGGCCAGCGCCACCTGCGCCTTGACGTACGGGACCTCGTGGAACAGGAAGGGGAAGCCGATCTCGGACTGCGCCACCCCGAGCCTGGCCAGATAGAAGTTGACCATGGTCTTGCCGAACTTCGACAGGCCGGTGCGCGCGGTCTGCACGCCGTCCCGGTTCGTCACGTCGAGGAAGTGAACTTTGGGCATGAATCCACGTTGACATGCCCGTTCAACATGTATCAATATTGATTTTCGTCAACCTTGGAGGTGTGGGCGGAGTGGAGTGGATCGACGCGGCCACGGCGGCCGAGCGCCTCGGCGTCAAACCCGCCACGCTCTACGCGTACGTGAGCCGGGGAGTGCTGCAGCGGCGGCACGGCGAGGACGGCCGCCGCAGCCTGTTCTCGGCCGAGGAGATCGAACGCCTGGCCCGCCGGGGCCGCCCCCGCAACCAGCCGCCGGAGCTGGTCATCGAGTCGTCGATCACGGCCCTCGGCGTGGACCGGCACTACTACCGGGGGACCGACGCGCTGGAGCTGGCGCGGACGAGCGACTTCGAGACGGTCGCCACCCGGCTCTGGACCGCCGGCCCCGCCACCAGGCCCGGTCCTGGTGCCCGGCCCGGCCCGCCGTGGCGGTGCGAGCCCGGCGCGCTGCGGGCCGCGACGGCCGCTCAGCGCGGGCTTCCCGAGGACCTCCTGCCGCTCGACCGCCTCCAGGTGATCACCACCGTGCTCGGCACGTCCGACTCCCTGCGCCACCAGCTCGACCCCGCCTCGGTGGCCGCCACCGGCCGCCGCCTGATCGCCGGGCTGGTCGACGCCCTGCCGCAGCTCGGCGAGCCGCAGGGCGAGTCGATCGCCGCACGCCTCTGGTCCCGCCTGTGCCCCCACCCCGCCGGCCCCGGCCTGCTCGCCGCCCTGCAGGCCGCCCTCGTGCTGCTCGCCGACCACGAACTGGCCGCCTCGACCCTGGCCGCCAGGGTCGCCGCCTCCGCCCGGGCCGACCCGTACGCCGTGGTCCTGACCGGACTCGGCGTGCTGGGCGGGCCGCTGCACGGCGGCGCGTCCTACGGCGCCGAGCGGCTGCTCGCCGAGGTCAGGGAGCCGCGCCAGGCCGAACGGGCGGTCACCGAGCGGATCCGCCGCGGCGAACGCGTTCCCGGCTTCGGCCACAGCGTCTACCGCAACGGCGACGGCCGCGGCGGCCTCCTGCTCGACCTGATCAAGGAGGCCGCGCCGGGGCACGAGCGGGTCGCCGCCGGGGAGGCGGTGCTCGCGGAGATGCGCCGCCGGCGGCTCCCCGAGCGCAACATAGACTTCGCCCTGGCCATCCTCGCCGCCGTCAGCGGCATGGTGAGCGGCGCGGGCGAGGCCGTTTTCGCGGTGGCCCGGGCGGCGGGCTGGCTGGCCCACGCGATGGAGGAATACGACCGGGGCACCCTGCTCCGCCTGCGCGCCTCCTACACCGGCCCGCCGATCACATGACACGGACAGGACATCTAGGCGGCTCCGCGGTCGACGTACGCGGCCAGGGCACGCACCCGCTCGGCGTGCTCGTCGTGCCCGATGATCACCGGCGGCTCGTTGTACGGCATCGCGTCCGACGACCGCCGCAACTTGATGTACTGGCCGCAGGCGTCGATCGCGTACGGCTCCATGTCGTCCTGCAGCGCCCCGATCACCGTGATCCCGTACGTCTCCCCGACCCGCCTGAACAACGACACCGCCTCCCGGCGATGCTCCTTGCCCAGGTTGCGCCCGAGCTCGTCCAGGACCAGGCACAGATGGCCGCCGCCGGAGGAGGCGATGGCCGCCGCGCACACCAGCTTGACCGCCTTCTCGTCCATCAGGGCGGTGTTGGCCCGCCGGTTGTACGGCACGAACCCCTGGCCCTCGCCACGCCGCCACTTCGGCGTGACCCGCCACTGCCAGCGCTGCTCGGGGTCGGCGGGCGCGGGCGGCACCGGGAACTCCAGCGTCGCCCCGTAGCCTCCGTACGAGGTGTCGAGCTTCTCGAACTCCTCGGCCACCCGCGTCAGCCGCGCCTTGATCGCCGCCGTCAACGCCGCCCGGTGCACGGCCGTCGACTGCGCCGCCTCCTCTGCGCCCCTGGCCGCCGCCGCAAGGTCGCGCTGCCTGGAGCCGACCTGGGCTTCGATCTGGCGGCGCTGGTGGCGTTCGTACTCCTCCTGGCCCCGCAGGTAGGACGCCAGCGCGCCGCACACCGCCGCGAACGTCGCCTGCTCCCGCGCCGTGCTCCCGCCCCGCTCGTTCAGCAGGAACCGCAGCTCCTCCGGGATCTCCGCGTCCTCCTCCGGGAACGTGTCCCGCAGCGCCTGGTCGAAGTGGCGCTCCGCGACCCGCCACCACTCCTCGGCGGCCCGCGGCCGCTCCTCCTCCGGCAGCGCCGCCAGCCATTCGCGGGCCGCCTCCACCGTGCCGCCCCAGTCGGCGGCCAGCGCGTCCAGCTTGAGCGCCTCCCGCTCCGCCACGACCCTGGCCTCCTGCTCGCGCGCCTGGGCCCGCTCGGTCTCGTGCCGCTGCCGCCGCCCCTCCAGCCGCTCGATCTCCATGTCCCTGGTCCTGGCCCGGAAGTCCAGCGTTCCGGCCTGCCGCTCGGCCTCGGCGACCTTGGGCGTCAGCTCCTCGATCGCCGCGTTGAGCTCGCCCAGCCGGGCACGCCGCTCACCCAGCTTCGCCTCCAGCTCTGCCAGCCGCACCCCGGCCCTGGCGCCCTCCAGCCGCCGCTGCGCCTCCGCGACGGCCTCCTCCCCGTCGTGCACGGCCTGCGCCGCCGCCTCCTGAACGTCCTTGGCCCGGTGCAGCCTCTGCTCGGCGGCCTTGATCCGGGCCTCCCGCCCGGTCGCCACCCCGTCGAACGCCCCCACGACGCTCACCCCGGCCGCGCTGACCAGCACGGACCCGGGCAGGCCGGCCAGCGCGGCGGCGGCGGCTTCCATGTGCGCCGCGTCCACGATCACCGCGTGCTCGTTCGGCCACCCGCGCAACTCACCCAGCACCCCGGCCACGCCTCCCGCGCCGCCGTCCGGCCGGTCCGCGCCCGCCTTCCTGCCGAAACGCGCCTTGAGCGCCGCTCCCAGCTCCCCGGCATCGGACTGGGCGGCGTGGGCGGTCGCCTGGATGTGGTCGGCGGCGTCGGGGTGCGGCGCGGTCGCCGGGGCCGGATGGGCGGCGTCGGGGTGCGGCGCGGCCGATGGGGACGTATGGGCGGCGTCACGGGCCTGCTCGGCCACGTCGAGGGCGTCCAGCAGGCCCGTCGCGTCGACGCCCGCCGCCGCCAGGGCGTTGAGCTGGGCCGCCGCCGGGCCGCCCTCGGCGTCGTCCAGCGCGGCCTGGGCGGAGGACACCTCCTGGTCGGCCACCCCGAGTGCCTTGAGCGCCTCGTTCAGCCGCAGCCGTATCTCGCCCAGCTCCCGCTCGGCGGCCGGCACGTCACGCCCGTCCGCGAACCTCCGCGTCTCCTCCAGCGCCGGAATCATCCCGCGCAGCTCGTCGGCGGAGTTTTCCGCCACCGCGCGGTCGGCGTCGAGCTTGGCCGCCCGCGCCTGCAGCGCCGCCAGCTCCTTGCGCGCCCCCGCCACCTGCCTGTCGAGCGTGTCCTCCCGAAGCGTCGCGACCTCCGCCCTGACCAGGGCGATCGCGTCACCCGCCGCCTCTCCGGCCGCGCGGTGCCGCTCCAGGTCGGCGGCCAGCGCCTCGTCCTTGGCGGCCGCGTCGGCCAGCTTGCGCGCCTGCCTGCCCCGCCAGCAGCGCAGCGCGTCCGCCAGGCGTACCCGTGCCTGGTCGCGCCGGTTGAACGTGGCCAGCAACGCCTTCGACTCCGCCTCGAACTCCGCCAGCCGGTCGGCCGCCTGCGCCGCCCGCACCCGCTTGGCGTGCTCGTCGCGGCGGGCCTCCCGCTCCTGCTCCAGCTCGGCGTCGAGACCGGTGAGGGCGGCGATGGCCTCGAAGACCCGCTCGGGGGAGATCTCGTTGAGCGGCTGGGAGAGCAGGTTGGTGGCGACCTTGCTGCGTACGGACGTGGACAGGAACGACACGCACCTGATCCGGTCGCCGTAGAGCACCTTGGTCAGGTCACGGGCCACCACATCGCGCCGCCCGGCCGACCTGGGCAGCGACGCCCAGATCTCGTCCGCCTTGGCCACCCGCTCGGCCTCGGACGGCGAAGCGGCCAGGTGCACCCCCTCCCGCCACCGGATCTCCAAGTGCGGCGCCTCCTGGTTGACCTTGAGCCACACGGTCACCGCCCCACCGGAGGTGTCCGGCACCTCGAACAGCTCCCCGCCCATCTCCTCCCCGAGCATCGGCTCGTCATCACCACCGGTGGCGTCGGGGGCGGCCTGGGAGGCATCCGCCGCGGGGTGACCGTCCGCATCCTGCGGGGTGAAGCCGTTCATGCCTGGTGGGCCGAAGACGCCGACGATGTAGCCGTGGTCGGCGCTCGCCCACTGGCGGGCACCCGCGCCGCTGGCCAGCTCGGCGTTGAAGAGCAGCTCGGACACGGCCTTGGCGCCCGAGGCGAAACGCCACTGCTCGTCCCCCAGCAGCGCCGTGATGGAGGCGATGAACGAGGACTTGCCCGCGCCGTTGGAGTCCTTCGGCCCGGCGCCCGCCACGACGATGAGCGTGCCGGGAACGGTGGGCACCGGATGGGTCGAGAGCCGCGAAATGTTGACCGCCTGCACGGCGATCAGCACCCGATCCCCGACGATGTTCTCCACCTGCGACACCTGTACCCCCGTAACCCTTTCCTTCGTGTTGTTCGTGCCGGCGCTGAGATGTCCGTCCCGCGGGCGCGGGCTCATCTCGCCGATCTTCGAGCGCGTACGGCCGCCGCCAGCGGCGTGCTCGGCCCGGCCGCCAGGATCAGCTCCTCCTGCAGACGCCGCCGGGCCGCCGGAGTGAGCCGGTGGAACTGCGGCCCCGGCACGTAACCGCCCGCCTCCTCGCCCGCCTTGACCTGCGCCAGCAGCCCCGCGTGCCGCAACGTCCGCAACGCCGCCTCCAGCTCGCCGATCGGCACCTGGGTGTGGCGGCGCAACTCGTCCACGGGAGTGGGATGCGGCGACAACCAGGAGTCCTCCGGCAGCAGCCCCTCCGCCCGCGGAATGGCCACCGAGTGCACCAGCACGAGCGTCAACACCGCCCGCTCACTCACACCCAGCCGAACACCGGCACCCGCACCGGCACCCGCACCGGCACCCGCACCGGCACCCGCACCGGCACCCGCACCGGCACCCGCACCGGCACCCGCACCCATACCCGCGCCCGCACCCGTACCCGCGCCCGCTCCGGCGCCCGCATCGGCACCCGCACCGGTGCCCGTGCCGGTGTCTGCGTTCGTGTCCTCGTCCACGGCTTCGTCCTGAAGTCCGGACGTAGCCGGCGGCGGGTCGTGCGTGACGCCGGTAACGGCTGGGGAGTCGGCCGGCACGGCCGCGGCGGTGTCGTCGTAGCCGGAGATCCAGCGGTCCCGGTGCTGGATCAGCGTACGGCCGCGCCGCGCCAGCATCTCGCCCAGAGTGTGGCGCAGCGCGGGATCGCGCAGGGCGGCGAAGCGCGCCTCCTGCACCGGCTCGGCCGCGTGCTCCACCACCATGAACGCCGCCACCAGCTCCGCCCGCCGCCGCTCCTCATAAGCCCCCAGCAGGTCGTCGAACTCCGCCGCGCCCGGCTCGACCCGGCCCCCCGGCGACGTCCCAGGGTCGGGGGCGGAGGCGGCCACGATGTCGGCGTCGCCCACCACGGTCAGCTCCGGCCGCTCCGGCTCGGGCAGGCGGCGGACCAGCTCCTGCAACTGCGCGTGCTGCTCGACCGGCCACAGGGCGCAGCGCGGCCCCAGGACGACCACCCCGTCGTCCATGACGATCCACGCCGATTCGTTCAGGCGCCGCAGCGCGCCGATCGCCCAGTTGCGCATCAGGTCGTCGGTACGGCCGATCAGCGCCCGATAGGTGTCGAGCACCAGCTCCACGGGCGCCGGATCGCCCGGCCACGGATCCACCGACAGGTCGGTCCAGCAGCACTTGAGCACGGACGCCAGCACCCGCCGCGTCTCCCCGGACCGCTCCACGGGGATGGGCGCCACCCCGTATTCGTCCAGCAGCGAAGGCGTCACCCCGTCCGGCCACACCGGCAGGGCCCGGCCGGTGGAGTCGGGACGGGTCAGCCGCGTCATCCCGGAAGGCGCGGCGACACCGGCCCCCAGCCACAACGGCCCGCCCGCCCGCGCCCGCACATGAGCCGCCGCCCCGGAAGCCGTCGCCCCGGAAGCCGTCGCCCCGGAAGCCGTCGCCCCGGAAGCGACCGCCCCGGAAGCGACCGCCCCCGAAGCCACCGCCTTCCCGGCAGCCGCCTTCCCCCTTGATGTCGTCCCGTGAGCCGCCGATTCAGAGGATCTGACCGGGCGGCCACGCCGGTCTTCGCCGGGTGTGGGGTCGGGTGTGGGGCCCGGGTCGTTGGAGGTCGTCATCGGGTGCGCTCCAGGTAGCCGTGGGAGAGCCAGGCGGGCTCGCGGTCCGGGTCGATGGTGAGCCCGTCGGACCAGGTCAGCCGGTAGGGCAGCTCCGGCCGCAGGTCCACGGTCGTCAGGTCGGCGAGCACGCGGCGGGCGGAGGGCCAGTCGGAGCCGAGCACGTCGGCCAGCGCCACCCGGGGAGCGTCGCCGAGCAGCGACTCGGCCACCTGCGTCAATCGTTCCACGGCGGCGCTCGGCGAGGAGTCGAGCGAGTCGCCGGGGCCGGAGTCGGGCAGGTTGGAGCGTGGGGGAGTGGGCTGGGCGGGAGCCGGCCGCGGAGCCTCGTCGACGGCGCGGGCGATGGCGGCCGGGTCGTGCCACGGCGCGGGCACGTCGAACACGAACCCGTCCAGCACCGAGGCCAGCCGCTCCCGCGACGCCGTCTGCGCGAACGTGCGCCACGTCTCCGTCGGCAGCAACGTCAGGTTGCGCGTAGTGCCCGCCGAGTCGGCCAGCCGTCCGGCGGCGCGCCGGGAGGCGTCGCTGTAGGCGTAGATCGCCGCCCGCAGGTCGGTGCAGAGCCGGTCGAGCTCCGGCCAGCGGGTCAGGATGGTGCCGTGCAGGCTCTGCGCCCGCCGCGCGATCTCCTCGGTGCCCCACAGCTTGGGCGCCTGCTCGCGCAGCTCCTCGATGGTGCCCGTGGTGAGCGTGATCAGCTCCAGCGCCCACAGCCGGAACGCCCGCGTCAGGTTGACGGCACTCTGGCCGGCCTGCTCCATCGTGGTGCGGGGGTCGGCGACGTTGAGGTCCTCCAGGGCCAGCAGCCGGTGCATCTCCGACTGCCCGCCGTCGGACATCATCCGCCGGATGAACATCAGCCCCACCACGCTGGTGAACGACGCCCGGTAGCGAAGCTGGTTGGGCTTGGGGAACACCTCCCTGATCGCGCCCAGCCCCTTGAGCACCCGCAGCCGGTTGTCGAACTGGTCACCCGGATAGGCCCGGCAGGCGAAGCGCATCTGCTCGTGCGTGAGCCACTCCTCGCCCGCCTCCGCGAACGCCGCGAACAACGTCTCGGCGATGTCGACCAGCGCCGGGTCGTCGACCACCGCCCCGCTGTCACGCGCCAGCGCGGCGAACATCCGGCGATAGGTCGACAACACCGCCTCGTCGGTGAGGGCGGCGTCGAGGGTCAGGGGCTGTTCGGACACGCGCACTAAGGTACGGCTTCACGCCGACACTCTCGGACCTCAACGCGGCTACCAGCCAGTACGTCCACGCGAGAGGCGCTCGAGCGCTAGGGTGATGCCCGGTAATACTGGGGCAAACGCTCTGTAATCGTACGTACGGGGTGAGTGACGGATGCGGAGCCTCCGAGGGGATCGAGCCACGGCACTGATCGCCGGCGCGGCGGCCGTGATTCTGGTGGCCGTGGCGGCGTGGTTCGGGGTGGGCGTGTCCAGCGCCACGCCCAAGCTGGCCGACGTGGGCGCCTGGCTGTGGACCGGCGCCAAGGGCAAGATCGTGCATGTCAACGGCCTGTCCGGCGAGGTGGACGGCTATCTCGACGACAAGGCGGGCCGGCAGCTGCGCGTCGTGCAGGACGGCGGCAACGTGCTGCTCGTCGACGACCGCACCGGCTACGTCAGCCGCATCGAGCCCAGCCAGCTCAGCGTCTCCCAGACCCGTGACTTCGGCGCGGCCGGGACGCAGATCGCGGTGTCAGGCTCGGCCGGGTACGCCGTCGACCCCGCCGCCGGGAAGGTCCAGCGGATCAACCCTGCCACCCTCGACACCCTCGGCTCCCCGATCAGCCTGCCAGGACCGCTCGGCGCGGCCCGTATCGACGGTGGTGGCCGGTTATGGGTGCCGGTGACCGCGAAGGGCGAGGTCGTACCGGTGTCCCAGGGTGTGGCCGCGAGCCCGCTCAAGGTCGGCGAGCCCGGTGAGGAGCTGTCCGTCACGATCGCCGGCGGCCTGCCCGTCGTGGTGAACACGCGGGCCGCCACCGCCACGATCGTCGGCGCCGACGGCGGAGTCGGCGAGATCACGCTGCCCAAGGGCGTGGCCCAGGCCGCCGAGGGCGGCGCGCTCACCCCCGCCCTGACCGAGGGCTCCCTGGTGCCGGTGCTCGCGTCCGGCGACTCGGGGCTGCTCGTGGTGGTCGACACCGGCTCCAACTCCGTGCTCAGCACCAAGCTCGCCACGGACCACCCGGCCGAGCTGGGGGTGCCGCAGGTGCTCGGATCGAAGGTGTACGTGCCCGACCAGGGCGAGGGCTCGCTGATCGTCTGGGACAGCGCGGCGGGCGGCCGGCCCACCACACTCCAGGTGGCGCAGCGGCCGGGACCGGTGGACGTGTTCGTCAAGGACGGCCTGCTCTGGGCGAACGACGAGAACGGCGACAAGGCCGTCGTCATCGACCCTGAAGGCCGCAAGCACGACATCGACAAGGACGACTCGGACGTACCCGGGCCGACCAACACCCCCAAGCCCAAGCGGACGCCGGTGACACCGCCCACGCAGTCCGACTCCCCGCCCGACCCCGATCCCGTTCCCGCCGAGTCGACCGCCGGTCCGCCCCCGACGCGTACCCGCGAGGCCACCACGACCCCGCCCTCGACCCCGCCCTCGACCCCGACCGCGACCCCCACGCCGACCCGCACGCCGACGCCGACCCGCACGCCCGAGGCGACCGCGCCCTCCGCGCCGGCCGCCGTGAGTGCCCGCTCGGGTCCCGGCAGGGTGACGATCACGTTCAGCCCGTCCACCGGCGGCAAGGTCGAGCGGTACACCCTCAAGACGACCGGCGACGGCAGGACCGTGCCGGAGGCGGTGGACGCCGGCGGGCCGTACCAGTTCGAGTTCACGGGCGGGGACTGCGCGAACGAGTACACGTTCGTGGTGGTCGCGCACTGGTCAGGCGGCGAGGTCGAGTCGGAGCCCAGCGCCGGGGCCAAGCCGTGCGTGGCGCCCGGCTCGCCGTCCGGCTTCACGGCCAAGGCCAAGAACCGGGGCGCCGTGCTGACCTGGAACGCCCCCGAGAACGGCGCCGACGGCATCACGTACGAGCTGACCGGCGCCGCCACCGGCAACGCCATCAAGGACACGACGTTCACCGTTGACGGGCTGAAGAACAACCAGAAGCACACCTTCCAGCTCAAGGCCAGGAACGCGGCGGGGGAGAGCCCGGACGTGGCCACCGCGGAGGTGGACCTGGCCTACCCGAGGCAGCAGTACAAGAACGCCAGCAACGAGGACACCAACACCATCATCCGCCCCGGACCCGGAGCATCCGGAGAAGCGGGAAAGATCCCGCAGGGGGTGTACATCACGCTGACGGTGATCTGCCAGGTCAAGGGGCCGTCCTTCACCGACCCCTCCACCGGCAAGTCCAGCGACATCTGGAACCGGATCGAGAGCCAGTACGGCAACGGCTACCTGAACGACACGCTGGTGGCGAGCCCGGACGGCGGTTTCCCCGAGGGACCGCTCTTCGAGTGCACCGACTGAGAAGGGGGACTCAGTTGACCCAGTACAACTACCAGGACGCGTTCGAGCCGACCGCGCAGCCTTACCAGCAGGCGTCCGCCGGTCCTTACGACCAGGCGTACCAGCAGCCCTCGCCCGGCCAGTACGACCAGGGGTACCAGCAGGCGCCGCCCGGCCAGTATCAGCAGCCGTCACCCGGCCAGTACGAGCAGCCGTCGCAGGGCCAGTTCGACCAGGGCGCGCAGGCGTACCAGCAGCCGCAGCAACAGCAGCTCGCCGGCCAGTTCGCGCAGCGCTTCCAGCTGCTGGCCGGGAACATCGAGCGCATCATCCGCGGCAAGCGCGAGGCCACCGAGCTGGCGCTGATCTGCCTGTTCGCCGAGGGGCACCTGCTCATCGAGGACGTGCCGGGCACCGGCAAGACCACCCTCGCCCGCTCCGTCGCGGCCAGCGTGGACGCCGAGTGGCGGCGCATCCAGTTCACGCCAGACCTGTTGCCCAGCGACATCACCGGCGTGTCGATCTTCAACCAGGCGCACCAGAAGTTCGAGTTCCACCAGGGGCCCGTCTTCGCCAACATCGTGCTCGCCGACGAGATCAACCGGGCCTCCCCGAAGACGCAGGCCGCGCTGCTGGAGGTGATGGAGGAACGCCGGGTCACGGTGGACGCCGAGCCGCATCCGGTGCCCCGGCCGTTCCTGGTGGTGGCCACGCAGAACCCGGTGGACATGGACGGCACGTACCCGCTGCCGGAGGCCCAGCTCGACCGCTTCCTGATGAAGATCTCCGTCGGGTATCCCGATCACGTGTCCGAGGTCGAGGTGCTCAAGGGCATGCCGACGGGGCCGCAGGTCGAGCGGCTGCCGGTGGTGGCGCGGGCCTCCGACGTGGCCGGGATGATCGACTTCGCCTCGCGGATCCATGTGGCGGACCCGGTCTACGACTACATCGTCGCGTTGTGCGCCGCCACCCGTACCAGTCCGCACCTGCGGCTGGGCGCCAGCCCCCGGGGGAGCCTGGCGTTGCTGCGGGCGGCCAGGGTCAAGGCCGCCGCCGTGGGGCGGCACTTCGTGGTGCCGGAGGACGTCAAGGCGCTGGCCGTACCGGTGCTGGCGCACCGCCTGATCCTGACGCCGGAGGCCGAGTTGCGCGAGGTCACCGCGGCGACCGCGCTCGGCGAGATCCTCGCCGGGATGCCGGTGCCGCAGGCGGCCTGAGGTGCGCCCCCCACAACCCGCACCGGCCCCCCGGCAGCCCCAGTCCCCGGCACCTGGCGCCGACCCCCGGATGGCACAGGCCCCGGCACCTGAAGCGGACCCCTGGATGGCACAGGCCCCGGCACCTGGCACCGACCTTCGGATGGGGCAGTCCCTGGCACCTGAGGCCGATCCCCGGATGGCGAAGGCCCGGTTCGCCGTGGCGGCGCGCTGGACTCGGCGCGTCGCGGTGCTGACGCCGCTGGGCTGGGGCACGCTGGCCGGTTCCGTCCTCCTCTACGCGGCGGGATTCGCGCTCGGCTACCCCGAGCCCGCCGTGCTCGCCACCGGCGGCCTGCTCGCCTTGGCCGCCGCGCTCGCGTGGACGGCTCCCAGGCCCAGGCTGGACGTCCACCGGGAGGTCACCCCGCTGAAGGTCCCGCGCGGCGACGCCGCCGTGGCCGTGCTGAACGTCTCCAACCTCGGCCGCCGCGCCCTGTCCGGCTTGCGCGCCCAGGACCGGATCGGCGCCTCCGAGCACACGATCGACCTGCCCAGACTCCCCAGGGGAGGCGTCCGTACGGTCACGTACCCGCTCTCCACACAGATCCGGGGCGAGATCCCGGTGGGCCCGCTCCGGCTGGTCCGCGCCGACCCGTTCGGCCTGACGCGCCGGGTCAGGGAGTACGGCCTGCCCACCACCCTCCTGGTACGCCCCCGCACCGTCGCCCTCCCCGTCCCCCCGTCCGGCCGGGCCCACCACCTGGAGGGTCCCACCAGCGACAACGCCCCCAGTGGGACGGTGACGTTCCACACCCTGCGCGAGTACGTCGTCGGCGACGACCTCCGCCACGTCCACTGGCGATCCAGCGCCCGCACCGGAACGCTCATGGTCCGCCAGCTCATCGACGCCAGCCTGCCCACCACCACGGTGGTGCTCGACACCCGCGACCTCACGGAACCGGCCGTGGACGCCGCCGCCTCGGTCGCCGTCGCCGCCGCCAGGGCGGGCTTCCCGGTACGCGTCCTCACCGGCGACGCCCCCGCCCCCGGGGCCAAGCCCGACCCGGACGCCCTCCTGGACCGCCTGGCCCTGGTGACGGCCGGGCACGGCGGCGTCGCCGAGCCGCTGCGCCTGGCGCGCGGCGGCGGCTCGCTGGTGCTGGTCACCGCCGACCCGGCCGAGGCCGCCCGCGCCGCCGGGGTACGCCGCCGCTTCGACCGCGTCCTCTGCGTGTACCTGGGCCCTGGACCGGTCAGCGTGCCGGGCGTGACGGTCCTGCCGATCACGTCCCTGGACGATCTCCCGCTCGCCTGGGGGCCCCGATGACCACCCCGCCCCACACCCCGAACACCCCCGCTCCGCCGAGCGCGGCGTACCCCACCGCTCCGCCGAGTGCGCCGTACACCCCGGCCCATCCGAACGCGCCGTACAACGCCCCGAACACCCCGGCCCACCCGAACGACGACGTGCAGCCGCGATCCTCACGGCGAGCCGGCCGGTCACGCGGCCGGTCACGCGGCCGTAAGGGCGAGGACGATACGCGCGAAACCGGGCACACCGAGCCCGTGTGGCGGCGGCTGGCGGGACTGGCGCTCGTGGCGCTGGTCGCCGGCGTCGCCGGGTGGGGGTTCCATCGGGTCTTCCCCGGCGCGGAGCTCCTGCGAGCCGTCGTCCCCGCGGCCGTGGCGCCCGCACTCGTGGCCGCGCTCACCTGGCGGCGCCCCCTGTGGCTGGCCCTGACGCTCAACCTCGTGCTCTGGCTCGCCGGGACGATCCCGCTCTACGGCGGGCTCGAACCCACCCTGCTCGCCGACGTGGTGAACGCCTGGCAGGCACTGCTCACCACCCTCCTCCCCGCCCAGCCGGACCCGGAGCTGCTGGTCCTGGTCCACACGCTCGTCTGGGCCGCCGCCACCATCGGCGCCGAGACCCTCGCCCGCACCCGGACCAGGATCGCCGCCGCCGTCCCCGCCCTCCTGGTGTACGGGGTCGCGCTCCTGCTCGGCGTCGACGGCGAAGGCTCGAACCTCCCGGTCGCGGCCGTGCTCCTCGTGCTCGTCGCGGCCCTGGCGCTGGTCAGGGACGGCCGCCCGCCGGTCTGGCTCCTCGCCGGAATCCCGGCCGCCGCCGCGCTGGCCGCGCTGGCGCTCGTCGTGGGCCCGCTGCTGCCCATCGCCGCCCAGCCGTACAACCCGCGTGACGACGCCGACCTGCCCCCGCCCGTACGCGTGGACAGCGTCAGCCCGCTCGACCGCGTCTCCGCGTGGCTGCAGATCCCCGACCGGGAGTTGTTCACCGTCAAGGCCGACGAACCGCTCAACTGGCGGCTGGCCGTGCTCGATCGGTACGACGGCGTGCGCTGGACCTCCGACGCGCGTTTCCAGCCGACCGGCGGCCGGGTGCCGCGGGGGGAGTGGACGGGCAGGACGGAGACCGTACGGCAGGAGGTGACGTTCGAGGGGTTGCCGGGCACGTGGTTGCCGGCGGCCGAGCGGCCCGAGCAGGTCGGCGGCGTGCGCGGGCTGGTGGTGGACCCGGCGAGCGGGGCGCTGCTGGCCGGGGTGAAGCCCGCCAAGGGGTTCAGGTACGAGGTGACGTCGCGGGTGCCGGAACCGACGAAGGAGGAACTGCTGGCGGCCACGCCGGTGCGCGATCCGGCGCTGACGGCCTTCCCCGAGGGGCCGCAGGAGCGGCTCTTCCGGCGGCTCGCCCAGCAGGCCACGAAGGGTGCCGACGTGCCTATCAAGCAGGCGTACCGGCTGCAGAGCTACCTGCGTACCAATGCCGCCTACGACGTGACCGCCCCGCCCGGGCACTCGCTCAAGGGGCTGGAGTTCTTCCTGCAGACGACGCACCGGGGGACGTCGGAGCAGTTCGCGAGCACGTTCGCGCTCATGGCGAGGACGCTAGGGCTGCCGTCGCGGGTGGTGGTGGGGTTCCGGCCGGGGGAGGAGTCCGGCGGGGTCTATCACGTGAAGTCCGGACATGTACTGGCCTGGGCGGAGATCAAGTTCGACAAGCTCGGCTGGCAGGCGTTCTATCCCACGCCGGGCCGCAGCGGTGCCAAGGACGACCACGACGTGGTGTCGTCGGCGATCCAGGAGAGCGAGGAACTGGAGAACGAGTTCGGCAAGGACGGGGCCGAGCAGTCCCAGTCGTCCCAGCCGCAGGCCATCGGACAGAGTGAGGAGCCCGCGAGCGGCCTGTCCCCGTGGCTGATCGCGGCGGTGGTGGGCGGGGTGCTGGTGGTGGGGTACGCGGGCGTCGCGGCGGGGCTGCCGTGGTGGCGCAGGCGGGCCCGGAGACGCGCCCCGGGGCCAAAGTCGCGGGTGCTCGGCGCCTGGCGCCAGACCTGCGACGACCTCGGCCTCTCCGGCCGGTACGCCCTGACGGCCGAGGACGTCATCACCCTGTCCGCCGGGTCGAACGGGCACGCCGACCCCCGCACCCACCTACAAGACGAAATATCCAACCATCTAAGACCATTGGCCGACATTTCCAACTTCGTCCGCTATGCCCCCGACACCGTCACCGAAGCGGCCGCCACCACCGCCTGGCGACACAGCGACGCCATCCGCCGCGCCGTACGAACCCGCACCCCCGTCACCACCCGCCTCCGCAACCGCCTCCTCCTCCGCAGATGACCCCCTGCAACCCGCCCCGCGCGTGCGGCCACTCCCTTGCGATGATTCCCGCGTGAGAAGCGTCGAGGCCCAACTCCTGCACCGCCCGCCGGCGCTGACAGCGGGCGAGATCGTCCGGCGCCTGGGAGCGATGCAGGCCCAGGACGTCCCCGCCGCGCTTCTGGCCTTCCGCGCCCGCTCCACCACCCTCCCCCCGGCCGCCGTCGAGGCCGCCTGGCAGTCCCGCGAGATCGTCAGAACCTGGGGCCCGCGCGGCACCCTCCACTTCGTCCACGCCGACGACCTGCCCTGGATTCACGCGCTGACCCGGCGTCCCACCAACACCCTGCGCCGCCTCCAGGAGGAGGGCGTCACCGCCGACGACCCGCTCGGCCTCATCGTCCGCACCCTCGCCGGACAGGGCCCGCTCACCAAGGCCGAGCTCGAGGAACGCCTGGCGGGCCGGGCCCGGGGCCAGGGCGTGGTGCACCTGGTGGCGCTGGCCGCCCACCACGGCCTGGCCGTACTGGGCCCGAACCGTGCGGGCAAACCCACCTACGTCCACGCCGCCGACTGGCTGGGCGCCCCGATCGTGCCCGACCCCGACCGCGAACGAGCCCTGCGCGAGCTCGCCATCCGCTACCGCCGCGCCCACCACCCGGCCACTCCCGAGGACCTGGCCGCCTGGTCGGGTCTGCCACTCGGCGAGTCCCGCGCCGCCTGGCGCCTGGCCCCCGCCGACCCGCCCCCCGCCCAGCAGGAGCCGGTGGTACGCCTCGCGCCCGCCTTCGACGAATACCTGATGGGCTGGCGGAGCCGCGAACCGATCCTCGCCGCCGAACACACACGGAAGGTGTTCCCGGGCGGCGGCGTCCTGCGCCCGGTCGTGCTGGTGAACGGCGTGATCCGAGGCGTGTGGACCAGGAAGGGGCCGCAGGTGACCGTAGAGCCGTTCGACGAGCTGCCGGCCGACCGGCTGGCCGACGAGATCACCGACGTACACCGCTTCCTTACCTGAAGCTCCACCCCCCGCCTTGGACACAGGACGCCAGCGGGATGGCGTGCACATGCGCCTTCACATGTAACCCCCAAGGGGTTATATTGGAGGTATGCCAAAGATCAACGTCTACTTGCCGGACGAACTGGCGGAGGCCGTCAAGCAGGCCGGAGTGCCGGTGTCGGCGGTCTGCCAGCGTGCGCTGGAGCAGGCGGTGCGACGGGTGACCGCCATCAGGGAGACCGTCCTGGCCGACGTCGACTTCGACAGGCCGACCGGAGCGCTGACCCACCTCACGGCCAGGACACGTACGGTGCTCAAGCTGGCCGCAGACCAAGCCCGCACCGAAGGCGCCACCACGATCGGCACCACGCACCTGCTCGGCGGCATGCTGACTGAAGGCACCAACCTGGCCCTCCACGTCCTCCGCGCCATGGAAATCACCCCCGA
Organism: Nonomuraea jiangxiensis; assembly: GCF_900099965.1. Classification (GTDB taxonomy): domain Bacteria; phylum Actinomycetota; class Actinomycetes; order Streptosporangiales; family Streptosporangiaceae; genus Nonomuraea; species Nonomuraea jiangxiensis. The sequence continues at coordinate 401,222 of NZ_FNDJ01000002.1, forward strand.
ACAGGTCAAACGCGACCTGTCCCGCCAATCCACCCCTAACGACGCGGACACCGCCACCCAACACTCCACACCGGGAAGTTTCGGCAGCACCGCAGCCAACGCCCTGGAGTTCGCCGTCACAGAGGCCACCTCCCTCGGCCACAACTACGTCGGCTGCGAACACCTCCTGCTCGGCCTCGTAGCCGAACCCGACGGCACGGCCGGCCAGGTCCTGCGCGGTCTGGGCGCCGAGCCACGGCTGACCCGCCGCGCCGTGTCCGCGGCCCTGGCCGGCTACGTCCACCTACGCGCCCAAGCCCAGCAGGGCGACGCGGCCCCCCAACCCTCATCCGGGGCCCCGACACCACAGCAGACCGCGATGCTGGCCGCCGCCATCAGAGGCGAACTCCAGCCACTCGTCCAGCGCCTGGAACGCCTGGAAGCCCATGTGGGCCTGCGGGAGTGAGGACCTGACGTGCACACCGCCGCCCGCCGACGCACGGTCGCGGCCTTACGCATCACCCTCACGACCCTGATCGTGCTCAGCCTCGTGATCGCGACCGTATAGTGAGCGGCACGTATGCGATCGTCTACAGAATGTCGTGGGCCCACCACATCTGCCACGCGCACATCAAGTACGACTGTCCGGTAACACTACTGGTGATCTGCCGGGATAGGGCCACGGCCAAGTGGGTCCGAGAGCCGAAGCCGGGACACCCACGCCCGACAGATCTGGAGAAGTCTCATGACGATGCAGAACTATCGATACAAGTCGGAGTTCGCGGAGATGCTCCGCGAAGAGGGTCGGGCCGAAGGCATGGCCGAGGGCGAGGCGATGTCTGTCGTGAAGGTCCTGGAGCAGCGCGGTGTGCCCGTGACTGCGTCGGTTCGGGAGCGGATTCTGGCGTGCACGGATCTCGAACTCCTTGAGAGCTGGCTCATTCGGGCGCTCAAGGCCACGTCCGCTGAGGAGCTCTTCGACTGAACCCGACCCCGGGCGGCTGCGAGGCGGCCAGGTCCTGCGCGGCCTGGGCGCTCCAGAAGGACGAGCGGGATACGCCGAGGACGTGTACAAGATCGCGCGGTGAAGGTCAAAGCCAGTCGCGGCTCTTGAAGACCGTGTAGAGGACCAGGCAGACGGCCGCCATCAGCACCATGGCGAACGGGTAGCCGAACACCCAGTGTGTCTCGGGCATGTAGTCGAAGTTCATCCCGTAGATGGTCCCGACCAGCGTCGGCGCGAAAAGAATGGCCGCCCAGGCCGAGATCTTCTTGACCTGCTCGCCCTGCCGGATGCTCGCCTCCGTCATCCGCGCCATCTCCGCGTTCTGGGCCTGCGTCACGAGGGTCGAGTTCACCACGAGGATGTTCTGCAGCATCTGGCGGAAGCTCGAGATCCGCTCGGTCACCGTGATCGCGTGGTCGGCCACGTCGCGCAGGTAGCTCTGCAACTCGTCGTTCACCCCGTACTTCGGCGCCCCCGCGATGAACCCGTGGATCATCCCCACCAGCGGCGCCGTGGCCCGCTGGAACTCGATGACCTCGCCGGACAGCTCATAGACGCGCCGCGACACCGACTGGTCACCGCTGAACACCTGGGCCTCGATCTCCTCGATGTCCTTCTGCAGCCCGGCCACCACCGGTGCGTAGCCGTCGACCACGGCGTCGAGGATGGCGTACAGGACGGCCTGCGGGCCCTCGCGCAGCAGGTCGGGGTCCGACTCCATCCGCTTGCGCACGGCCTGCAGGTCGGGCGCCTCGGCATGGCGTACGGTGATCACGAAGTTGGGCCCGAGGAAGACGTGCACCTCGCCGAACGCGACCTCCTCCACGTCGTCCAGGTAACGCGCGGCCCGCAGCACCACGAACAGCGTGTCGCCGTAGCGGTCGGCCTTGGGCCGCTGGGAGCCGACGATGGCGTCCTCCAGCGCCAGTTCGTGCAGCTCGAACTCCTCGCCGAGCTTGGTCAGCTCCGACGCCTGCGGCCGATAGAGGCCGATCCAGGCCATGCTGCCCGGGATCTGCTTGAGACGTTCGAAGGCGGCCCCGAGCGAGGGGGGGTCGTCCACGCGCTCGCCGTCGAGGTAGATCGCGTTGTCGATGACGGTGGGCCGGTCGGAGGGCTCCTCGGTGGCACGCGGGTCCATCGAATGCTCGGGCGCCTCCTCGTGCACGTCACCGCTGCGCCTGAACCCCTTGACCCTGGCCATTCCTCCTCCAATCGGCGTGACCTCGTCAGGTCTATGCCGGCTCGTACTCGTCGAGCCTTCGTGTCGCCCCGTCCCTGATGGTCTTGCGCCACCTCGGCGTCCACCCGAACAGAGGCCCGTGCGGCCTGCCGAGCGCCATCCGCGACCAGCGCCTGAAGTCGAAGTCGTCGTGATGCCGGACGATCAGCCCGGCCTCGAACCTGAACAGTGTGTCGATCTCGTGCACGACCTCGCGGCCCGTAGCCGCGAACGTGTAGCCAACCGTGCGGCGGGCCGACCCGCTGAAGTCGTCCGCCGTCACCTCACGGTACGCGGACGTGAGGCCCGTACGCATGCCGAGCTGGAGCCGCCACATCCGCATCACTCTGTTCCGGCCCTCGACCTCCTGGAAGATCGGGTCGCCGAAGCTCACCTCGGGGTGGTAGCAGCTCTCCATGGCAGGGAAGTCCGCCTGCCCGAGAGCGTCGTAGAAAGCGCGGATCAGCGCCACGTGCCGGTCGTTCACCCCTCTATCAGATCATGGCCGCTCCGTTCTCCCAGCACACGGCCCGCAACCACGGGTCGCCGAGGTCGAGCCGGGCCAGCGCGTCGAGCTGATGCGCATAGGGGTACGGAATGGTCGGGAAGTCGGTGCCGAGCACCACCTTCCCCGCCAGACCCAGATCAAGCAGCGCGGGCCGCAGCCGGCGGGGAAACGGCATGCCGCGCTCGGAGAAGTCGGTGAACGCCATCGTGGTGTCCAGCGCCACGCGTTCGTAGCGGGCGGCCAGCTCGAAGAAGGAGTCGTACTCCGGCATCCCCAGATGCGCGATCACCACCCGCAGCCGCGGATGCGCCCGCAGCACCTGCCCGATCGGCCCGGCCCCGACATAGCCGCCGGGCACCGGGATCGAGCTGGCGTGCACCACCACCGGCACCCCGGCCTCGGCCAGCATCCCCCAGACCTCGTCCAGCTCGGCCACCCGCGGATCGAACCCGCCGACCTGGAGGTGCACCTTGAAGATCTTGGCCCCCTCGACCAAGGCCCGGCGCACGTAGTCCACGACCCCAGGCTCGGGGTAGAAGGTCGCCGACGGCAGACATTCAGGTGTACGGCGGGCGAAGTCCAGGGTCCACGCATTGAGATCGGCCGCCATGTCCGGCTTGTGCGCGTAGGCGAGTGCGGGGAACGCGCGTACCCCCAGCTCCCGCAGCCGGGCCAGCCGCTCGGCCACCGGCCACTCGTACTCGATCTTCCACCCGTCGCCCACCAGCGGCCCGCCGTGGTTGAAGTGGTGCCAGACCCGCCGCTCCATCCGCTCGGGCAGGAAGTGCACGTGCAGGTCGATCAGCCCGGGCAGCCCCAGCCCCCGCCACCACTCCGGCACGTCGACGTCAGAATGTCGTTCCAGGGCCACGAGGCAGACCTTACCGGGGGCTTGTGAATCTTGGTCCTGAGGGCCCAGGAGGATGTCAACCGGATAGGGTTTTACCTTGATGGACAAGTTCTGGGCCCACCTCATCAAGGTTCAGCCTGCCCCCGACCCCTGGGTGGTGGCGGTCGCCGCGCTCGCCGCGCTCGTGATCGTCGGTTTCCGCATGCCCTGGCAGATGTCCAGAGGCCTGATCACGATCGCCCACGAGGGCGGTCACGCGCTGATGGCGCTGCTCACCCGGCGCAAGCTCGAAGGCATCCGCCTGCACTCCGACACCTCCGGCGTGACCCTCACCAGGGGCCGGCCCACGGGGCCCGGCATGGTGCTGACCGCGCTCGCCGGCTACCTCGCGCCCCCGCTGCTGGGGCTGGCCGCCGCCTGGCTGACCCAGCAGGGCCGCGTCTCGCTGCTCATCTGGGCGGTGCTGCTGCTCCTGGTCTGCATGCTGCTGCTGGTCCGCAACCTGTACGGCGCGCTGATCCTGCTGGTCACCGGCGGTGCCGTGTACGCCCTGGTCATGTACGCGCCCAGCGACGCCCAGCAGGTCGTGGCCATGGTGGCGACCTGGTTCCTGCTGTTCGGCGGGATCAGGCCGATCATCGAGTTACAGCGCAAGCGCCGCCGCCGCCAGGCCCGCGACTCCGACGCCGACCAGCTGGCCAGGCTGACGGTCCTGCCCGGCGGCTTCTACGTGTTCTTCTTCCTGCTGGTGTCGTTGGCGTCCGTGGTCTTCGGGGCATACCTCATGAATCCATTCTGAACGCACTAAACTCGCCTGCAACAGGGGGGAGTGTTGTGCTGCCAGCCGAGGACGCGCCCGGTTACCGGGTGCTCGATCAGGCGGGGCAGGGCGGGTTCGCCGTCGTGTACCGCGCCTACCAGGAGCGCCTCGACCGGGTCGTGGCGCTGAAGGTGCTGTCCGTGGACCGGGTGGACCAGCGCACGATGCGCAGGTTCCAGCGCGAGCTGCAGCTCACCGGCCGTCTCACCGGCCACCCCAACGTCGTGACCGTCTTCGACACCGGCGTGACGAGGTCCGGCAAGCCGTACATCGCGATGGACTTCTTCGAGAACGGCTCCCTGCGCGACCGGGTGCGCAAGGAAGGCCCGCTGCCGGTGCCCGACGTGCTGCGGGCAGGCGTGAAGCTGGCCGGCGCGCTGGCCGCCGTGCACGAGGCGGGCGTCCTGCACGGCGACATCAAGCCGCAGAACATCCTCATCTCCCGCTACGGCGAGCTCGCCATCGCCGACTTCGGCGTGGCCAGGGTCGTGGACGCCGCGGAGATCTCGGCCACGTCGCAGGCGTTCACGCCGCTGCACGCCGCCCCGGAGGTGCTCACCGGTCAGCCCCACTCCGCCTCGACCGACATCTACTCGCTCGGCTCGACCCTCTACCACCTGCTGGCCGGCCAGCCCGCCTTCCACAACCCGGCCGACCCGTCGATCGCGCCGCTGATGTACCGGGTGCTCAGCGTCGAGCCGCCGCCGCTCAACCGCCCGGACGTGCCGCCGGTGCTCTTCGAGGTGGTCCTGCGGGCCATGGCCAAGCAGCCGGAGATCCGGTACGGCACCGCCCGCGACTTCGCCCGGCGCCTGCAGCAGGTCCAGGCCGAGCTGGGCCTGTCGGTGACGGACCTGGTGGGCGAGGATCCCGGCCCGGGACCGACCATGTCCACCGTCCCCCGCCCCCGCCACGACGGCCCGGAACAGCCCGCGGACCACGCGTCCATGCCGTTCACCGGCAACCACCTCCCCCCTTTCCCGGCGACCGTCCCGCCCCCGCACCCCGCGGCCACCACTCCACCGGCGACCACCCCACCGGCCGCCTCACCACCGGCCGCCATGCCCGCGCCCGGTCCCGGGTTCGCACCCGAGCCCGCACCCGTGCCGGGATCCGGTTACGCGCCGCACCCCGCCCACCAGCCCGGATACCCACCCGGTCCCTCACCCAGGTCCGCGCCCGCGCACAGATCCTCGCCCGGCCCGCAGAAGGGCATCATCATCGGTCTCGCGGTCGCAACGGTGGTGCTCGGCGGGGCGGCCCTGGCCATCTTCCTGTCCGTCCGGCAGGATCCGGCTGATCCGGTCGCCGAGCCCCGGCAGACCCAGCAACAGCAGACAGAGCAGCAGCAGCCCCCGGCCGAGAACGAGCAGCCGATCGACCAGCAGGAGGTGGCCGCCCTCGCCCCGCGTGGCGTACAGGTGACGTCCGACCAGGGCGCCCTGGTGGAGCTGCGCTGGACGCTGCCCGCCGGGGCCCGCCGCTATCCGGTGGTGCTCCAGCGTTCCCCGATCGAGCAGGACGAGAACCCCATCACCGCCCTGGCCCAGGGCACGACCACCACCCGGGTGGCCGGCCTGGACCCCGGCACGGGCTACTGCTTCCTGGTGGGCGTGCCGCTGAGCTTCTCGGAGAACTCGACGGTCGCCTGGTCCAAGCCCGCCTGCATCAGGGGCGCGGTCGCCCGGTCACCCCAGTAGTTTGCGCGCCGCCTGCTCGATCTCCTCCTCCGACAGCAGCACGTGCGCGGCCGCCCCGCCCAGCGGGATGAAGCTGTCGGCCGAGGTCACCCGGGCGATCGACCCGCTGTAGCCGGCGTCGATCAGCGCGGCCACGATGCCCTCCGAGACGCCGCCGCTGTGCCGGGTCTCGTCGGCGATCAGCACGTTGCCGGTCAGCTCGGCCGCCCGCAGCAGGTCCTCCTTCGGCAACGGCGCCAGCCAGCGCAGGTCTAGGACGCGGCACCCGTACCCCTCCTGGGTCAGCCGCACCGCGGCCCGCAGGCTCATCCGCAGCCCGTTGCCGAACGTCACGATCGTCAGGTCGCGCCCCTCGCCGTAGGAGCGCGCCTGCCCGATGGGGATGTGCGTCTCCGGCCAGCGCGCGGGCGGCGCGTACGGCGCCAGCCAGCCCCCGTCCCCCTCGTCGAACAGGTCGCGCGTGTGGTAGAGCGCGATCGGCTCCAGGAACACGCACACCGACCCGGCCGTACGGGCGGCGGCCAGGCACGTGCGCAGCATGGCCGAGGCGTCGTCGGGACGCGCGGGCGAGGCGATGACCAGCCCGGGGATGTCCCGCAGCGCGGCCACCGCGTTGTCGTTGTGGAAGTGGCCGCCGAACCCCTTCTGGTAGGAGTATCCGGCCACCCGCACCACCATCGGGTTGGTGTACCTGTTCTGCGAGAAGAACGACAGCGTGGCCGCCTCGCCGCGGATCTGGTCGAGCGCGTTGTGCAGGTAGGCCAGATACTGGATCTCCGGCACGGGGAGCTGCTCCGCCAGGCCGGAGCCGAGCGCCAGCCCCAGGATGGCCTGCTCGTCGAGCAACGTGTCGAAGACCCGCCCGGCCCCGAACCGCTTCTGCAGCCCTCTGGTGACGCCGTAGACGCCGCCCTTCTTGGCGACGTCCTCGCCGAACACCGTCATCTCCGGATAGACGGTCAGCGCGTCGGCGAGCGTGCGGTTGAGGGCCTGGGCGAGGGTCATCGGCTTGTCGTTCTCCGGCAGCGCCCCGGCGAACGCCTTCTCCCTGGCCGCCGGGGTGGCCGCGGTCGGGCTGATCTTGGCGATCAGCTCGGGCCGGCGCGGCGCGATCGGCTCCATGATCTCCTTGGCGGTGCCGAGCCGGGGGCTGCGGGTGGTCTCCAGCGCGATCCGCAGCACGTGCTCGCGCGCCGACTCGTACGTCCTGAGCAGCCCTTCCGGCGTCTCCAGCCCGGCCGCCACGAGCATCGCCGCCGTGCGCACGAGCGGGTCGCGATCGAGGTCGGCCCTCATCTCACGCTGCGTCCGGTAAGCCGACTCGACGTCGGACCCGGCGTGCCCCATGAGCCGCACCGTCGACAGATGCAGGAACGCGGGGGAGCGGTTGGTACGCACGTGCTCGACGGCCCGGACGGCGGCGTCGTAGGCCGCGGCCAGGTCGCAACCGTCGGCGGCGAAGTATTCGATGCCGGGACGCCGCGCGGCCGTCTCCACCCAGCCCGCGGGCGTGCGTACGCTGATGCCGATGCCGTTGTCCTCGCACACGAACAGGATCGGCAGCGGCTGGCCCTGGTAGGTGGCGTAGGCGGCGGTGTTGAAGCCCGACAGGGCGCTCGCGTGGTTGGTGGAGGCGTCGCCGAAGCTGCACACCGCGATCGCGTCCTGCGGCCACGGCGAGCGCACGCCGAGCACCCGCGCCCGCTCGATGGCGAACGCCACCCCCACGGACCTGGGCAGATGACTGGCGATCGTGGAGGTCTGCGGGATGACGGCCAAGTCCGGATGGCCGAACACCTTGTGCCTGCCGCCCGCGATGGGCTCGCCGGCGGCGGCGGTCAGCCCCATGAGCACGTCGCGGATGCCCTGCTCGGGCAGCCGCCCGGCCTGCTCGGACCTGGCCAGGTAGAACGCGCCCGACCGGTAGTGGAGCAGCGCCGGATCGGTGGGCCGCAGGGCTTCGGCGACGGCCGCGTTGCCCTCGTGACCGGCGGAGCCGATCGTGTAGTAGCCCTCGTCCTGCTCGCGCAGCCAGCGGGCGGCGATGTCCAGCAGCCGGCTGTCGATCTGGCGCAGGAAGAGCCTCCTGCAGATCTCACCGGTCAGGGCCGTGCCGTCGTGCACCGCCCGGCCGGGATCTCGCGCGGGGCCCGCCTCCAGATTCGCAACCGCCTGGATGAAATGAGTCTCAACAGTGTCGCGCGCCACACTCCTGATTATGTCGTTCTCCGGCGTCGCCGTCTGCTGGACCCCGGTGACATGTCGTGGACCGGTCCGTTTGACCCGCATAGATGACCGTTTGTCAGAACCCACAACTTTCACCGGCGGGTGCCCGTCTACTTGGAGGACACACGTGGCACCCTCAATGCCGCGTTGAACCAATGGGGTCTCCAGAAAGGAACCCGCATGTTACAACGCATTCGTGTCGCCGCCCTCGCTCTCGTACTCGGCGCCGGGGCCCTCGCCCTGACGGCCAGTCCCGCGACGGCGGCCCAGGCTCCCAGCATCTCCGCTGTGACCATCAGCCCCGCCTCCCCGATCGTCGTCTTCGACAACCCGGTGACCGTCACGTTCACCTTCACCACCGAGGCCGCGGGACGGGCCGAACTGCAGGTCAAACCGCCGGGTCCGGGCGTCTCGTCACAGGTCGAGCTGAAGCCGGAGCCGTTCGGGCAGCTGACGAAGTGGACCGGCACCAAGTCCTTCAGCGCCTCGAACGCCGGCCGGTGGAGCGTCCTCGCCATCGCCCACGGTGACGGCCAGAAGTCCGCCAACGGCTCGTTCGAGATCGTCAAGGCGCTCGACACCAAGATCGACGACTTCCGTGCCGGCCCCGGCCGCGTCGACCAGGGCGACCGGATCAAGGTCTCCGGGCGGCTCCTGGCCAACGGCAAGGGGTACGACGGGCAGAGCGTCGCGATCACGTTCCGCGCCCGCGGCGCAGACTCCTACGACGAGGTCACCAAGGTGACGACCGGTCGCGGCGGCTGGTTCGGCGCCACCGTACGGGCCCAGGCCACCGGCTGGTGGCGGGCCGAGTTCGCGACCACCAGCACCGCTCGCGGCTCGGTCAGCGACGGCGACCGGGTGGACGTCCGGCGCGGCAAGCTCACCAGCAGGATCACCGGCTTCGACGCCCGTCCCGAGCCCGTGGACAAGGGCGACAGGCTCACCTTCAGCGGCGCGCTGCAGGTGGAGCGCCGCGGCGGCGTGTCCGGCCAGCGCGTGGCCGTCCTGTTCAAGGCCGACGGCTCGCGCCGGTGGAAGTACGTCACCAGCGACGTGACCGGCCGCCAGGGCCGCTTCCGGGCCTCGGCCACCGCCGAGACCTCCGGCTGGTGGCGGGCCGAGTACGAGGGCAACCGCGGCGTCAAGGGCTCGGCCAGCGCCCCGGACCGGGTCAAGGTGAACCTGCCGCCCGAGAAGGCGGACACGCGGCTGATCAGGTTCGGCGCCTCCCCGGACCCGGTCAAGCGCGGCAAGGACCTGCGGTTCTCCGGCAGGCTCCAGATCGATGACGAGGGCTCGTGGGAGGGCTACTCGGGTCGCGTGGCGCTGTACTTCCAGCCGCCGGGCTCGCGCAAGTGGCAGTACGTGAAGACCACTTGGGCGAACGACGACGGCCGCCTGTTCACCACGGCCAAGGCCTGGAACTCGGGCCAGTGGAGGTTCGTGTTCGGCGGTGACGAGGACACCAACGGCTCCACCAGCGAGCGGGACTACGTCACTGTGAAGCGCTGACCACCCGCACACGGGACGAGGCCCGGGGCACACCACCCCGGGCCTCTCCTTCGCGCTCGGTCAGTTGGGGCTCTGGTCGGTGAGCTTGGCATCGATACGGACGAGAATGGACTCGATCCGATCAAACCGCTCATCGTGCCCATCGAGCCGCTTCTCGATCTTGTCGAAGCGTTCGTTGACCTTCGTGAAGCGTCCGTCGATCTCGTCGAAGCGTTCGTCGACTTTCGTGAAGCGTCCGTCGATCTCGTCGAAGCGTTCGTCGACTTTCGTGAAGCGTCCGTCGATCTCGTCGAAGCGTTCGTCGACTTTCGTGAAGCGTCCGTCGATCTCGTCGAAGCGTTCGTTGACCTTCGTGAAGCGTCCGTCGATCTTGTCGAACTGTTCGTCGACTTTCGTGAAGCGCTCTTCTACTCCGGCGAAGCCGGCCTTCATTTCTGTCCTGAGCTGGCCGACCTCTCGTTCGATCTTGGCCTGGATGTTCGTCCCGACGAGGTCCAGACGGTTGTGAAGTTCGTCGAAGCGCTCGGCGATGCTGCTCTCGGCCACGCCACTCACAGTAGCGCGCTCCAAGGCTGCGACCCTGACATCCAGCTCGCGACACTTCTCTCGAACATCGAACATCACTGGCGTGCTCCTTTCGGAGGGAGGGGAACTTGCGGTGCGCGCGCATCGGGAAGGTTACCCTCCGTACAAGATCGATCGCAGTCGGACGCGAAAGCCCCTCCTATTCCGCCCGCCGGAACTCCGCGATCCCCACCCCCAGCAGCACGACCCCGAGCGCCGCCACGATGCCCAGCTCCAGCGGCACCGGCACCTGGAAGTCGAACCACCGCACCCCCGGATTCAGCACCGCGTTCACCTGGGCGGGCACGTCGAGGTGCGAGAAGACCGCCGCCCGCATCGGGTCCACCGCGTACGTCATCGGGTTGACCACCGTCAGCACGTGCAGCCACGAGGGCAGGTTGGCCAGCGGGAACATCGCCCCCGACAGGAACATCATCGGCATGATCGCCATCTGCATCAGCCCGAAGAACGTCTGCATGTTCTTCATCCGGGCCGCCAGCATCACCCCGAACGCCGTGATCGTGAACGCCGCCAGGAACATCTCCGCCAGCAGCGTGACCATCAGCGTCACCGAGTACGGCACCCCCACCAGCCCCGCCATGGCCAGGATGACGACGCCCTGCCCGGTGGCCACGATGGCCCCGCCCAGGCACTTGCCGACGACGATCGCCCCCCGCGACACCGGGGCGACCAGCATCTCCCGCAGGAAGCCGAACTCGCGGTCCCACACGATGGACCCGGCCGAGAACATGCCCGTCATGATCACGGTCATGGAGATCATGCCGGGATACATGAACGTACGGTAGTCGATTCCCGGGATCGCCCCCTGCACCAGCGAGCCCAGCCCCGTACCCATGACGAACAGCCACAGCACGGGCTGCATCAGCATGGACAGCATGCGGGTGCGGTCGTTGACGAAACGAAGCATCTCCCGGTGCAGCACGACCTTGACCGCCCGCAGGTCGTGACCGGTGCTCCGGGCGGGCACGCGGACACTGATGGCCTCTGTCGCCATGGCTATCGCCTCGCCATCGCTCTCATCCACGACAGGTTGTCGGCGCCGGCCTCGGCGTCGCGGATCGTGGTACCGGTGTAGGACATGAACACGTCGTCCAGGGACGGCTTGGAGACGCTGACCGACTCGATCGGCATGCCGAGCTCGGCGAACAGCCGGGGGACGAACTCCTCGCCGGCGGCGACGGCGAAGGTGACCGCGCCCTCGTGCACGGCGGCCTCCAGCCCGAACCGCTCCCGCAGCGCCTCGATCGCGGCCGCGTCGTCCGCGGTGTGGATCTGCACCCGGTCCTTGCCGACGCTGGCCTTCAGCGCCTCGGGCGAGTCGATGACGACGACCTGGCCGTGGTCGATGATGGCGATGCGGTCGCAGTATTCGGCCTCGTCCATGTAGTGGGTGGTCATGAAGATGGTGATGTCCTCCAGCAGGCGGAGCTGGTTGATGTAGCCCCAGATGGCCGACCGGGTCTGCGGGTCGAGCCCGACGGTCGGCTCGTCGAGGAACAGCACGCGCGGCGAGTGCAGCAGGCCGCGGGCGATCTCCAGGCGCCGCTTCATGCCGCCGGAGAAGGTCATGACCTTGGCGTCCTTGCGGTCCCAGAGCGCGACCATCTCCATCACCTGCCGGATCCGGTCGCCGACGACGGACTTGGGCACGCCGTACAGCTCGGCGTGGAAGCGCAGGTTCTGCTCGGCGCTGAGGTAGCCGTCGAGGGTGGGGTCCTGGAAGACCAGGCCGATGTTCCTGCGGACCTCGTCGCGTTCGCGTACGACGTCGTGGCCGGCCACCGTGGCGCTGCCGCCGGTGGGGTTGACCAGGGTGCATAACATGCTGATGGTGGTGGTCTTGCCGGCGCCGTTCGGGCCGAGGAAGCCGAACACCTCTCCCGGCCGGACCTCGAAGTCGACGCCCTTGACGGCGTCGAGCTTGCCGTAGGTCTTCTTCAGCCCGTGTACGGACACCGCCGCGTCTGTAGCCATTCAGTCCTCCGCCAGAATCTGGAAAACGGACTTCCGGGTCTGCTTGATCAACTTCTTGGCCTCGGCCAGCTGGCGGTCGCTGGCCGTGCTCATCAGGTGTGAGAACGCCTCGTTGAGCTGGGCCCACAGCCGGCGCAGCTCGTGGTGCCCGGCAGGCACCGTGCGCGCGACCTCCTCCCACGGAGCCTCGCCGGCGTGCCTGGCGGCCGCCGCGCCGCCCCGCTCGGTCAGCCTGTACGTACGGCTCCCGCCCGACTCGTCGCCGGTCACGAGGCCCTCGTCCTCGAGTTGCTGGAGCGCCGGATAGACCGATCCCGGGCTGGGCCGCCAGACGCCGAGGCTGCGCTCCTCGATGTCCTGGATCATCTGGTAGCCGTTCAGCGGGCCCTCGTGCAGCAGGGCCAGCAGCGCCGCCCGGACGTCGCCCCGGCGGATCCTCGGCGCTGGCGGCTCGCCCTGGAACAGGTGCGGCGGCGGGCCGGGCATCAGCGGCATCGGGCGCATCGGGGGCGGTGAAGGGGGCGGTCCGGGGAGCGGCGGAGGCGGCGGTGCGTCCCAGAAGTCAGGCTCGCGCATGAACCCTCCAAATATCTAGATAGCCCGACGATATATCTAGATATTTGGTTCAGCAAGGCATTGCTCTAGCCATGCGGTAATTGTAAGCGAATGAACGCACTCAGTAATCGATGCGAAGGTGACGATTGGCTGTCGCCGGACGCCCTTAGTTAGCGCTCGTTAACCGCGGCGTCGATGGCGGCGCGGGCCATCGCGTGCAGGAGCGGCCGCATGTCCTGCGCGGGCAGCTCGTTCGCGCTGTGCGGGGTCGAGTTGAGCAGCCCGAAGATCGCATGAGTCGTGGCGCGCAGGCGCGCGGGCGGGCACGAGGGGTGCAGCTCGGCCAGCACCGTCACCCACTCCTCGACGTAGAGCCGCTGCAGCCGCCTGATCTGGCGCCGCGCGGGCTCGGGCACGTTGCCCAGCTCCCTGTCGTGCACCGAGATGAGCGCCGGCTGCTCGATCGCGAAGGTGATCTGCGTGTCGAGCAGCGCGTCCAGCGTCTCGTGCGGATCCGCCGACGCCGTCACCACCGCGGCGGCCGAGGCCCGCAGCCGGGAGCTGATGTCCAGCAGCATCTCCGCCAGCAGCGCCTCCTTGCCGGTGAAGTGCCGGTAGAGCGCCGGCCCGGAGACGCCGACCGCGCTCCCGATGTCCTCGATCGAGACGCCGTGGAATCCGCGCGCCGCGAACAGCCGGGCGGCCGCCTCCAGTATCTCGGCGCGCCGGTTGCCGCGATTGCGGGTAGGGGTGGAGGCGGTGGTCACATTTCGCATGCTAGACGATAACGTTAATGATGGCTAACATCCGTGGCGTGGGAGGAGGGGACTCATGAGCGACTGGCCGGTGCTGAAGTCTGCCGCCGAGCCCGGGAGCGAGGCGTACAAGGGCAACGCCGAGCTCAACGAGCGGCTCGCCGCCGAGCTGCTCGAACGCCTTGCCGCGGCCGCCCTCGGCGGCCCTGAGCGGTCACGGCGACGCCACGTCGAGCGCGGCAAGCTGCTGCCGCGCGACCGCGTCGACGGCCTGCTCGACCCCGGCTCCCGCTTCCTGGAGCTGTCGCCGCTGGCCGCGAACGGCCTCTACGACGACCAGGCGCCCGCCGCCGGGATCATCACCGGGGTCGGCAGGGTCTCGGGCCGCGAGTGCGTGGTCGTCGCCAACGACGCCACGGTCAAGGGCGGGACCTACTACCCGGTCACCGTCAAGAAGCACCTGCGCGCGCAGGAGGTGGCCCTGCACAACCGCCTGCCCTGCGTCTACCTGGTCGACTCGGGCGGCGCGTTCCTGCCCAGGCAGGACGAGGTCTTCCCGGACCGCGAGCACTTCGGCCGCATCTTCTACAACCAGGCCACGATGTCGGCGCGCGGCATCCCGCAGATCGCCGCGGTGCTCGGCTCGTGCACGGCCGGCGGGGCCTACGTGCCCGCGATGAGCGACGAGGCCGTCATCGTACGCGGCCAGGGCACGATCTTCCTGGGCGGCCCGCCGCTGGTCAAGGCGGCCACCGGCGAGGAGGTCACGGCCGAGGAGCTGGGCGGCGGCGACCTGCACGCCCGGGTCAGCGGCGTGACCGACCACCTGGCCGAGGACGACGCCCACGCGCTGGCCATCGTCCGCGACATCGTCTCCACGCTGGCGCCGCGGGCCGAGCGCCCGTGGGAGACCGTCCGGCCGGAGCCGCCCGCGCTCGACCCGCGCGATCTGTACGGGATCGTGCCCGCCGACACCCGCCAGCCGTACGACGTGCACGAGGTGATCGCCAGGATCGTGGACGGGTCGCGGTTCCTGGAGTTCAAGGCCGAATACGGCCCGACGCTCGTGACCGGGTTCGCCCACCTCCACGGCCATCCGGTGGGGATCGTGGCGAACAACGGCATCCTGTTCAGCGAGTCCGCGATGAAGGGCGCGCACTTCATCGAGCTGTGCGACCAGCGCCGGATCCCGCTCGTCTTCCTGCAGAACATCAGCGGGTTCATGGTCGGCAAGGCCTACGAGGCGGGCGGCATCGCCAAGCACGGGGCCAAGATGGTGACGGCCGTGGCGTGCGCGCGGGTGCCCAAGTTCACGGTGGTGATCGGCGGGTCCTTCGGGGCGGGGAACTACGCGATGGCCGGGCGGGCATACTCCCCCAGGTTCCTGTGGATGTGGCCGAACGCCCGCATCTCGGTCATGGGCGGCGAGCAGGCCGCGAACGTGCTCACGACCGTCGGCGACGCCGACGCCGACGCGATCAGGGCGCAGTACGAGCACCAGGGAAACCCCTACTACTCCACAGCCCGGCTATGGGACGACGGGGTGATCGACCCGCTCGACACCCGCACGGTCCTGGGGCTGGCCCTGTCCGCGGCGGCCAACGCGCCGCTCGATCCCGTGGGTTACGGCGTGTTCAGGATCTGACCTCTCCCCGCCGCCGGCGGGGGGATTTGTACCCACTTCTCCGCGACGAGGAGGCTGAGATGAGGTACGCGATTCACCGGCCCGCCCGGCCGGCGCGTCGTCCGCTGCTGTCGGTGGCCCAAGCATGAGGGTGGCTCAAGGTGTTTGACCGTGTTCTGATCGCCAACAGGGGCGAGATCGCCGTACGGATCATCCGCACCCTGCGCCGGCTCGGCATCGGGTCGGTGGCCGTGCACACGGCGTCCGACAGGGACGCCAGGCACGTCCGCGAAGCCGACATAGCCCTCCAGGTGCCGAAATATCTGGATATTGAGGCGATTGTCGGGGCAGCGCGGGATTCGGGCGTGCAAGCGGTGCATCCCGGATACGGGTTCCTCGCGGAGAACGGCGCGTTCGCCAGGCGGTGCGCGGAGGCCGGGCTGGTCTTCGTCGGCCCGCCGGCCGAGGCCATCGACGCCATGGGCGACAAGATCCGCGCCAAGGCCGCGGTGTCGGCCGCGGGTGTGCCCGTGGTGCCGGGCGGGGCCGAGCCGCACGACGCGCTGGAGGGCTGGCGCGACTTCCCCGCCCTGATCAAGCCGTCCGCCGGCGGCGGGGGCAAGGGCATGGTGCTCGTACGGTCGGCCACCGAGCTGGCCGGGGCGATCGAGTCGGCCCGGCGTACGGCGCTGGCGGCGTTCGGGGACGGGACCCTGCTGATCGAGCGTTACGTCGAGAACCCGCGCCACATCGAGATCCAGGTCCTGGCCGATGCCCACGGCACCGTCGTACACCTCGGTGAGCGCGAGTGCAGCCTGCAGCGCAGGCACCAGAAGATCATCGAGGAGGCGCCGTCGCCGTTCGTGAACCCCGAGACGCGCGCCCGGATGGGGGCGGCGGCCGTGGAGGCCGCCCGGGCCGTGGGTTACGTGGGGGCGGGGACGGTCGAGTTCATCGTGGACGGGACCACCGGGGCCTACCACTTCATGGAGATGAACACCCGGCTGCAGGTCGAGCACCCGGTCACGGAGCTGGTGACGGGGCTGGACCTGGTGGAGCTGCAGGTGCGGGTGGCGGCGGGGGAGCCGCTGCCGTTCGGGCAGGAGGACGTGCGGCTCGACGGTCACGCCGTCGAGGCCCGCGTCTACGCCGAGGACCCGGCACGCGGCTTCCTGCCCAGCGGCGGGCGCGTCCTCGCACTGCGCGAGCCGGGCGCCGGCGGTCATGGGCCAGGCGCCGGTGACCGTGGGCCCGGCGGTGGTCCTGGAGCGGCGGACGGGCGGGCGGCGGTCGTCCGGGTGGACTCCGGGCTGGTCGAGGGCGGGGTCGTGGGGAGCGAGTTCGACCCCATGCTGTCGAAGGTGATCGCCTGGGCACCCGATCGTGGGACCGCGCTCAGGGCACTCGACCGCGCCCTGGCACGCACGGCCGTTCTCGGGGTGGTCACCAACGTCCCGTTCCTGCGCGCCCTGGCCGCGCATCCGGCCGTGGCGGCGGGTGAGCTGGACACGGGGCTGGTCGAGCGGGTGCTTCCCGAGCTGGTCCCGGACGTGGGCGTGCCGGACGAGGTGGTCGCGGCGGCCGGGCTCGCCTTCCACGCCCTCCCGCAGGGTGCGGACCCGTGGGAGGTCACCGACGGGTGGCGGGTCGGGGAGCGGGCGTGGACGACGTGGCGGCTGGAGTCGCGGGCCGGGGTGCACGCGGTTCAGGTCCGCGGACTGCCCGAAGAGTCCGCTGAAGTGCTGATAAATGGTGAGAAGGTGGCTGGGCACCTCCGGTTCGACGGGGCCGATCTGGTGGTCACGCTCGGCGGGCGTACCGAGCGTTACCTCTGCGCGCGCCAGGGCGACACGCTGTGGCTCGGCCGGGACGGCGGATCGTGGGCGTTCACCCGGCACCTCATCGGCGACCCCGGCGACCGGCCGGGCGCCGCCACGGCCGGTGACGGCGTGGTCAGGAGCCCCATGCCGGGCACGGTCCTGATCGTCAAGGCCCAGCCGGGCGAGCGGGTGAGCAAGGGGCAGCCGCTGGTCGTCGTCGAGGCCATGAAGATGGAGCACACGGTCACCGCCCCGCGCGACGGCGTGGTCTCCGAGCTGCCCGTGCAGGCGGGTCAGCCGGTCGACATGGACGGCGTGCTGGCCGTGGTCACCAGCGAGGAGACGTGATGCCGTACCCCATGGAAGGTCTTCCGCAGCAGGTCACGATCTACGAGGTCGGGCCGCGCGACGGGTTGCAGAACGAGTCCTCCGTCGTGCCCGTCGAGGTGAAGGCCGAGTTCATCGACCGGCTGGCCGAGGCGGGGCACAAGGTGATCGAGGCGACCAGTTTCGTGCACCCGCGCTGGGTGCCGCAGCTCGCCGACGCCGACGAACTGCTCACCAGGCTGCACCGCAAACCCGGCGTGCGCTACCCCGTGCTGGTCCCGAACCTGCGCGGCCTCGACCGGGCGCTCGAACTGAACGTGGACGAGATCGCGATCTTCGCCAGCGCCACCGAGACGTTCGCCGCGAAGAACCTGAACCGGAGCCTGGAGAGCCAGTTCGACATGTTCGAGCCGGTCGTGGCGCGGGCGCTGGACAACGGGATCAAGGTCCGGGCGTACGTGTCGATGTGCTTCGGCGACCCGTGGGAGGGGCCGACGCCGATCCCCCAGGTGGTCAGGGTCGGCGAACGGCTGCTCGGACTCGGCTGCTACGAGCTGTCGCTCGGCGACACCGTCGGCGTCGGCACGCCCGGTCACGTCACCGCCCTGATCAGGGCCTTCCGCACGCCCGAGCGGCTCGCGGTGCACTTCCACGACACCTACGGCCAGGCGCTCGGCAACACCCTGGCCGCCCTCAAGGCCGGCGTGACCACGGTGGACGCCTCCACCGGAGGCATCGGCGGCTGCCCCTATGCCGAGTCCGCCACCGGCAACCTCGCCACCGAGGACCTGGTCTGGATGTTGCGGGGGCTCGGCATCGAAACGGGGCTCGACCTGGGCAAGCTCGTGTCCACCAGCACCTGGCTGGCGGAGCTGCTCGGCCGGCCCAGCCCGTCCCGCGTCGTACAGGCGCTGTCGAAAGGCTGACATGCTCAAGGACGAGTACGAAGAGTTGCGCAAGACGGTCGAGGGGTTCGCCCGCGACGTGGTGGCCCCCGTGATCGGGGACTACTACGAGCGCGAGGAGTTCCCGTACGACATCGTGCGGCAGATGGGCGCGATGGGCCTGTTCGGCCTGCCGTTCCCGGAGGAGTACGGCGGGATGGGCGGCGACTACTTCGCCCTGTGCATCGCGCTGGAGGAGCTGGCCCGGGTCGACTCCAGCGTGTCGATCACCCTGGAGGCCGCGGTGTCGCTGGGCGCGATGCCGATCTTCCGGTTCGGCACCGAGGAGCAGCGACGGCACTGGCTGCCCCGGCTGACCTCCGGCGCCGAGCTGGGCGCGTTCGGGCTGACCGAGCCCGGCGGCGGCACCGACGTGCCGGGCGGGATGCGCACCACGGCCGTGCTCGACGGCGCGGAATGGGTGATCAACGGGACGAAGGCCTTCATCACGAACTCCGGCACCGACATCACCGGCTTCGTCGGCGTGGCCGCGCTCACCGGCGAGGGCGAGATCTCCACGATCCTCGTGCCGAAGGGGACGCCCGGGTTCACGGTGTCGAAGAAGTACTCCAAGGTCGGCTGGAACGCCTCCGACACCCGCGAGCTGTCCTTCTCCGACTGCCGCGTCCCCGCCGGGAACCTGCTGGGCGAGCGTGGCCGCGGCTACGCCCAGTTCCTGCAGACGCTCGACGAGGGCCGCGTCGCCATCGCCGCCGTCAGCGTGGGGCTGGCGCAGGGGTGCGTGGACGAGTGCCTGAAGTACGTCAGGGACAGGCGGGCCTTCGGCCACCCGATCGGCCACTACCAGGCCATCCAGTTCAAGATCGCCGACATGGAGGCGCGGGCGCACACCGCCCGGCTGGCCTACTACCACGCGGCCGAGAAGATGATGGCGGGGCAGCCGTTCAAGAAGGAGGCGGCGATCGCCAAGCTGGTCGCCTCCAACGCCGCCATGGACAACTCGCGGGACGCCACGCAGGTGTTCGGCGGGTACGGGTTCATGAACGAGTTCCCCGTCGGCCGCTTCTACCGCGACGCCAAGATCCTGGAGATCGGGGAGGGCACGAGCGAGGTGCAGCGCATGCTCATCGCCCGCCAGCTCGGGCTGGGCGACCTTTGACCAGCGGCTCGCCCCGGTGCGGGTGCGTGGCGCACTCACCGGCCCGCCCGGCGCGGGGTTTGCGCGTGGAACGTGCGACGATCTAGTGTCATGAACCATGACGGCTGACGATCTTGTCATCAGGAGGGCGGAGAAGGCCGACGCGGACGCGGTGTTCGCGCTGGCCCGCGAGTTCGGGTTGACCTTCAGACCGGAGCGCGAGTCCTTCGACGCCGCGCTGCCCGAGCTGCTGGCCAACCGGGACGCCCTGCTGCTGGCCGCCGTCGTGGGCGGGCATGTCCAGGGTTACCTGCTGGGGTTCGTGCATCTGACGCTGTTCGCCAACGGGCCGGTCGCCTGGGTCGAGGAGGCCATGGTCGGGTCGGGGGCGCGCCGGCAGGGGATCGGGAGGGCGCTGCTGGAGGAGTTCGAGAAGTGGGCCCGCGTGCGCAACGCGCGTTATGTGGGCATGGCCACGCGGCGGGCGCCGGAGTTCTATCACGCGCTCGAATACGAGGCGTCGGCAACGTTCTTCCGCAAGGTCCTGCGCTAGGGACGAGCAGCCGGCATCTCGGCTGAACGGTGAGGATCGGCTGGGGGCGGGGCAACCGGCGTCTCGGCTGGACGGTGAGGACGGGCTGGGCGGGTGGCCGGCGTCTCGGCTGAACGGCGAGGATCGGCTGGGGGGGTAGTCGGCGTCTCGGCTGGAGGGTGAGGGCCGGTTTGGGCAGGTCGTCAGCTTCTGGCTGAATGGTGGAGACCGGCGGTGGCGCGTTTCTGTCGTGGCCGGATGGCATCCTTTTAGGCGTGAGTATCCACGCCGTCAGCCCCCTGTTCGTCGGGCGCGCCCGCGAGCTGGCCATGCTCGGTGACGCGCTGGCCAGGGCGCGTGCCGGGGTGTCGTCCACCGTGCTCATCGGCGGCGAGGCCGGTGTCGGCAAGACGCGGCTGGCCAAGGAGTTCACCGACCGGGCCGACGACGTGACGGTGCTCGTCGGCGGGTGCCTGGAGCTGGGCACGGAGGGCCTGCCGTTCGCGCCGTTCACGGCCGTGCTGCGCGGGCTCGTCCGCGAGCTGGGCCGTGACGGGGTCGCGGCGCTCGTGCCCGGCGGCAACACGCGCGGGCTGGCGCGGCTGCTGCCCGAGTTCGGGGAGCCGGGCAAGGACGGGGCGGAGGCCAGGGCGCGGTTGTTCGAGCAGATGCTCGGGCTGCTGGAGCGGCTGGCGGAGGAGCGTCCCGTGCTGCTCCTCGTGGAGGACGCGCACTGGGCCGACCGGTCCACCCGCGATCTGCTGTCGTTCCTCGTCCGCTCCCAGCGCACCGCCGGGCGCCTGCTGATCGTCGTGACCTATCGCACCGACGAGCTGCACCGCACCCACCCGCTGCGGCCGATGCTCGCCGAGCTGGGCCGGGTCCAGTGGGTGGGCAGGGTGGAGCTGCGCAGGCTCACCCGCAGGGAGGCCGTCGCGCAGGCGGCCAGCATCCTGGAGCGGGAGCCGTCCCCCGCCACCATGGACCTGATCTACGCGCGCAGCGAGGGCAACCCGCTGTTCGTCGAGGCGCTGCTGAGCGAGTCGGGCGCCGGCGACGCGCTGCCCGAGTCGCTGCGCGACCTGCTGCTGGCCGGCGTCGAGCGGCTGCCGGACGACACGCAGGAGCTGCTGCGCGTGGCCAGCGCCGGCGGCCAGCGCATCGAGCACGACCTGCTCAGCGCCGTCGCCGGGCTCGACGACAGCGCGCTCTCCCGGGCGCTGCGGCCCGCGGTGGCGGGCAACGTGCTGATGGTCGACGGCGAGGGCTACGGCTTCAGGCACGCGCTCATCCGTGAGGCGCTCCACGACGACCTGCTGCCCGGCGAGCACACCCGTCTCCACACCCGTTACGCGCAGGCCCTTGAGCGTGACCTGTCGATCCTGCCCGTCCCGCGCGGCGCGATCGAGCTGGCCCACCACTGGCACTCCGCCCACGACTCCACCTGGGCGCTGGTCAGCGCGTGGCACGCGGCCGCCGCGGCCCGCAAGTCCACCGCCTACGACGAGCAGCTCAGGATGCTGTCCCGGGTGCTGGAGCTGTGGGACCAGGTGCCCGACGCGGCCGAGCGCATCGGCGGCGACCGCTTCGACGTGCTCAAGCAGACGGCCACGGTCGCCCACCTCGCCGGGGAATACGAGCGCTCGGTCGCCCTGGCCAGCGCCGCCCTCGCCGACCTCGACTACGCCGCCGACCCGATCAGGGCGGCCCAGATGCTGCGCCAGCGCGGCCTGACCCGCTATGACCTGGGCCGCCCCGACCACCTCGACGATCTGCGCCGGGCGGCCGAGCTGACCCCGTCCGACAAGCCGAGCAAGCTGCGCGGCCAGGTCCTGGAGAGCCTGGCCCGCATGCTCTACCGGCCGGCGGACTGGCCGGAGCGGCTCGCCACGGCCCGGCTCGCGATGGAGATCGCCCACGAGGTCGGCGACGCCAACACCGAGGCCCACGCCCTGATCAGTTACACCTGGTCGCACGCGTGTTACTCAGGGATCGACGCCCAGTTGGAGGCGTTCGCGAAGGCGCGGCGCATCGCGCACCGCGCGGAGGCGTACAACGCGATGATGCGCTGCGCGATCTCCGAGTCCGACGCGCTGGAGGGCGCGGGGCGGCACGAGCGGGCCGCGCAGGTGGCCAGGGACGGGGTCAAGGAGGCCGGGCTCTACGGCCTGGCACGGACGTCGGGGACGTTCCTGTCGATCAACCTGGCCGAACCGCTGGTGTCGCTCGGGCGCTGGGACGAGGCGCTGGAGGTGCTGGAGCACGCGCTCGACCTCGCGCCGCCGGCACCCATCGGGGCGAGTTTGCAGGGGTTCGCGACGGACATCGCGCTCGCGCGGGGGCAGTTCGACCGGGCGGAGCGGTTGCTGGAGTCGTCGCGGAGCGTGCTGGCGCGCGGGACTTATCGGGACCAGGTGGTTCTGCCGCATTTGTGTAGGGAAGTGCAGCTGCTCCAGGCGCGAGGGGAGATGGAGGCGGCCGTGTTGGCGGCGGCGCGAGCCATGGAGGAGCGCGACCTGCTGTCCAACCCGCGTTACTCGTGGCCGGTGCTGCTGACCTTCGCCCAGCTCCTGGGAGCGGTGCTGGCCTCCGCCTCCGGCACCGGGGCGGGTGGGGCGCCAGCTCTCGGTCCTGGCGCGGGCCGAGTGTCTGCTTCCGGTGGTGGAGTCGGTGCGCTGCCGGGTTCGGGTGGTGGGCTTGGTGGACCGTCCGCTTCCGGTGGTGGGCTGTCGGGTTCTGGTCCGGGGGCGGGCGAGGATCGCGCCGCTTCGGGTGCCGGGGCGGGTGGGGCTGCTGGCTCCGGGGCTGGTGGGGGGTCTGTATCGGGTGCTGGGGCTCCTGCCTTCCCTGCGGGGGTCGGTGGGGACGTTGCGCGGTTCGGGGGTGGCCAGGCCGGTGAGGCGATTCGCCACAGTGGGGCGGGGCTCAGGGGGCTCGCCCAGTTCTGCGCGTTCCTGCTGCCGCAGCTGTGGGAGCTGGGGGAGAAGCTGCAGGCCGATGGGGATCTCCAGGAGGCGCAGCGGCTCACGTTCACCGCTCTGATGGGCGCACATGTGTCTCTGACGGGGGGACGGGGGTCGCAGCTGGGAGCCCGTGGGTCTGAGGCGGGGGTCCGTGGGGAGGAGCTGGGGGCGGACGTGTCCCAGGTGGAGGCCGGTGCGTCGGCGGAGGAGCTTGACGAGTCAGGGGCGCGCGTGTCGGTGGAGGGTGCCGACGGGCCGTCGGCTGGCGCGTCGGGGGAGGAGCTTGACGAGCCGGGGGCGCGCGTGTCGGTGGAGGGTGCCGACGGGCCGTCGGCTGGTGTGTCGGCGGAGGGTGTCGATGGGCCGGGGGCGTGGCAGTTCAAGGCGTGGGATCTGGCGGTGGGGGCCTGGGCGGCGTTGCGGCAGCCGTACGCGGAGGCTCGGGTTCAGGCGGGTGCGGCGCAGGCGGCGCTCGCCATGGGCGATCGTCAGGAGGCTGCGGCGCGGCTGGCACGGGCACGGGAACTGGCGAGCCGGCTGGGCGCTGCGCCGCTGCTGGCGCAGCTCGACGTCTTCGGGCGGCGCGCCCGGATCGGCGGGACGGACGAGGCGGCCGACGGGCATCCGCTGGGGCTGACGGCTCGGGAGCTGGAAGTATTGCGGGAGGTGACCAACGGGCGGAGCAACCGGGAGATCGCCGAGGCGCTGTTCATCTCGATCAAGACGGTGAGCGTGCACGTCTCCAACATCCTGGGCAAGCTCGGCGTCGCTACCCGAGGCGAGGCCGCCGCCACCGCCCACCGCCTGCGCCTCTTCGACGCCCCCGACTCGTAGCGGTTGGTGAGCGGCTTAAGAATCCCAACAAAATGATCTAGGAATACCGTTGATCATCTGTGTGAGAGGGGCGAGCAGCCGCCGTGGATCATCCCGGATGAGTTGTGGGCGCGGATCGAACCGTTGTTGCCGGTCTTGCCACGCCGGCGTGGGTAGGCATCGCTCGGTGATCGAGCAGACGATCGCCCTGTTGCCTTGGTTCCGCCGCCTGCGCATCCGCTGGGAGATTCGCGACGACATCCACGAAACCTTCATGACCTTCGCCGCCGGCATCATCTGCTGGCGACGCCTCATCCACTGATCGTTCCGCTAGGACGTCTCATGGCAGTCGGGCCCGCGCGGATCTCAGCACGTCGATCTCACAGCCCGGCGCGAACGGGTCGAAGCCGTGCTCGCTCAGCCAGCGAACCCCCAGCAGGCTTCGCAACGACCACCACGCGCGGATCACGTCGAGGTCGACGTCGGTGCCATAACCGGCGACGACGTCGTCGAGGTTCTCCTCGTGTCCGAGCGTCAAGATGGCGAGGTCGAACAGGGCATCGCCCTGGCCCGCCTCGGACCAGTCGATGATGCCCGTGATCTCGTCGCCGTCGATGAACACGTGATCGATCTGCAGGTCGCCGTGCGTGAACACCGGGGCCCACGGCCGGAGCGCGGCCTCGGCGATCTGGCGGTTGCGGGTGACCAGGTCGGCGGGCAGGACGCCGTTCGTCACAAGCCACTCGCACTCGCCATCGAGATCCGCCGCCAACTCGTCGAGGCCCCGGCCGGCCCGGCCGAGCCTGGGCGGCAACGGCGCGTCGTGCAACCTCCGAATGGCGGCGCCCGCCGCGGCCCACGCCGCCGGGGACGCGGTCGACGGCTCGCCGAGGCGGCCGAGCGCCGTCCCCGGGACTGCGGCGATCGCGAGCACCGGCGGCTTGTGCCACAGGACCTTCGGGGTCGGGACCGGCGCCAGGGCCATCGCCTCGACCTCGACGCCGATGCGCGCCTGATCGGAGTCCACCTTCAGGAACACGTCGCCGACGCGCAGGGTCGCGCGCTCGGAATGGGCGACGACCACTTTGACCTCATCCATGGGCGACCAGTATCCCGGGGATGTTCGTCGACGTCACCGGGTTTATTGAGCACTCCCGCCAGCACGCCCGTGCCGTCGCTGTGTGGCGCGTGAGGTCGGCGATCGGGGAAGTCTCCTGTGCCGCCTTTGGTGGGGCTGCTCGTGTGGGTGACTGCTCGGCCGGGTGGGGTGTGGTTTCGGTGGGTTGGTCATCCGGCGGTCGGACGGGGTTTTAACGTCCCTCCAGTACGGCTTCGCACTGTGGGCCGCCACCCGCCGACCAAGCCGGCGGCCTCCAGGAGAACGGCCGCTGACCGGTGCGGGGTCGGGCGCCGTTACGTGCGCGCCGGACCCGGCGACGTGGTCAGGGGTCAGCCGGTCAGCTGGGCTTCCAGGCGGTAGCCGTCCACCGTGACGTAGACCTGGTCGCCGGGGCGGGCGTTCAGGCGCATGAGCACCGGCTGGAGGGAGTCGAAGACCGGCTGGTGGCCCTGCCAGACCAGGACGATGGCGTTGTCGCCGGGGCCCGTCACCGACAGGAGGGTGCCGGGGCGCATGCCGAGCTGGGCCGCGTACCCCTCGGGGACGGGCACCGGGCCGCCCCTGAGGTGTTCGGGGGTCACTTCGATGCGCTGCCAGCGGCGTGGGTCGGAGGACGGGCTGGGCAGTGGCGGGGGCGGCGTGGGCGGGGTGCCCGCGAGAATCGGGGAGCGGCCGCCGGACAGCGCCGAAAGCGTGGCCAGGGCCGCCGTCGGGTCGATCGAGCCTGACGGGGCCGTGGGGATGGGCTGGCCGCCGCGGTGGTGGTGGCCGTTCGCGCCGGGGGTGCGGCGGGGTAGCGGCTGGGCCGGGATGGGGGTCGCGGAGGCCACCGCGTCCCGGGTCGACTCCGGCGGGAGGGCGTCGAGCCACGCCTTGGCCGAGTGGGTGCGGATGCCCAGCTCGGACATGAGGGCCACGAGGTCGGCGTCGGCCGGGCTCGCGGCGAGCAGCTGCCTCGTACGGGCCTGCAGGCCGTGGATGTCGCCCACCACGAGCCAGCCGTCCTGGAGACGGCGGTCGGGCATGAGCGTCACCAGCACTCGCCAGAGCGGGGTGCGCAGCGACGGGACCATCACCGGGTGGGCCGGGTCCGCTCCGACGAGCTGCTCTTCGGTGGCCGCCGCGCCGAGCCACTCGGTCAGGCGGAACATGTGGCCCGTGACCGGCGCGGACTCGGAGGAGCGGAGCCACTGGAGCACGCGCTCCTCGGCGGTGCGCTGGGCCTGGGACAGCGCATCCCTGTCGACCAGCAGCTTGTGTGCGAGGGTACGCAGGCTGATCGGATCCTCCGCGAACAGCCGGTGCACCGCGACCGCCAGCTCCAGCTTGTCCAGGCTGCGGAACAGGCTGTCCACGACCCGGACCATCGCGTGGTCGGGGTCGGACGACACGGGAGCGGGCGTTTCGGTGGAGGGGGTGCGGGGGCCCGGGTAGCCCGGCGTGCCGCCGCTCGTGGTGCCTTTGGCGCTGTCCGGGCCCGTGCCGGGAATGGCCGGGATCGAGCCGGTGTGAGGGCCGCCGGAGCCAAGCGCGCCCGGCGTGGCCGGTTTGGACCCTGCGGGGGCGACGCCGGACGTGGGGAGGCCCGCAGGGGTGGAGCCGGTGGATCCTGCGCCGCCGGGGACGGATCCGGGCGCGCCCGGCATGGAGCCTGCGGATCCAGGTCCGCCCGGCATGGAGCCGGTGGATTCCGGGCTGCCGGGGATGGGGTTCGCGGACGTGGGGCCGCCGGACAGGGAAGCAGGGCTGCCGGAGAGGGAGGGGATGGAACTGCCGGACCCCGAGCCGCCTGGGGCGGAACCGCTCGATGCCGGGCCGCCGGGGGCGGGGGCGCCCGGGAGTTCTTGGGCGCCGGACTGGGTGTTGCCCGACGGGCGCTGCGGGAGTCCGCCCTGGCCTGAGAAAGGTTCGGAGGGGGCGGGGCGCTGGCCCTCGGCCGGGAAAACCTGGCGCGCGCCGCCACCTGGGAAGGGGCCCGACTGCCGTTGCGGGCCGCTGTCCGGTTGCTGCGTGGGGAACGAGTCGGTCGGGCGGCGCATGGGGCCTTCCGCCGGTTGAGCCGCGAACATGCCGGTCTGCGGGCCGCTGTCCGGCACCGCCGGCGGGGGGAACGCGCCCGGCTGACGCTGCGGCGTGCCCTCGGGCGTGACGGCGGGGAAGGACCCGGTCTGGC
This sequence comes from Nonomuraea jiangxiensis, assembly GCF_900099965.1. GTDB lineage: Bacteria > Actinomycetota > Actinomycetes > Streptosporangiales > Streptosporangiaceae > Nonomuraea > Nonomuraea jiangxiensis. Next base: position 428,332 of record NZ_FNDJ01000002.1, read on the forward strand.
GGGGTGAGCCGCCCTCGGGGGTGCCTGCCGGGAAGGAGCCGGTCTGGCGGGGCGAAGTGCCCTCAGGGGTGACGGCGGGGAAAGAGCCGGTCTGGCGGGGCGAGCCGCTCTCGGAGCTTCCTGCCGGGAAGGACCCGGTTTGGCGGGGTGAGCCGCCCTCGGGGGTGCCTGCCGGGAAGGTGCCGGGCTGGCGCTGCGGTGTGCCGTCGGCGGCGACCGCCGGGAAGGAGCCGGTCTGGCGCGGTGTGGGCTGGCCCGGGAACGAGCCTGGCTGGCGCGGGCCCTCCGCCGCGGCGGCCGGGCGTTGCGGCAGGTTCTCGCCCTGGCCCGGGAACGGGCCGGTGGGCTGGTGCTGCGGCGCGCTGTCGGACAGCGAGCCGGTCTGTGCCGCGAAGGGCTCGCCCTGCGGCTGGGCCGGGAACGAACCCGTGCCGCTGACCCCGCGCTGGAGCGGGCGGGTGACCTCGGGGTGCCCGGCGGGGAGGGGAGCTCGGCCCGGCAGCGCGGGGACGTCGCCCTGGCCCGGGAGCGAGGGGGCGGCGTCGCGCTGAGCAGGAAGGGAGGCGGCGGCGTCGCGTTGGGCGGGAAGGGCGACGTCGGGCTTGGCAGGAAGGGAGGCGGCGGCGTCGGACTGGGCCGGGATGCGGGCGAGGATCTCGCGGAAGATCGATCCGATCACCACCTCCGGCGTGGCCGACGGAGTGCTCAGGTCACTGGGCGACAGGCGGCGCAGCCGCTGCCAGCCACCGAGGCCGGTGATCGCCGTACGGGTGGATTCGGGCCAGCCGGGCAGCGCGGGATCGATGCGATGAACCGTCAGTGCGGGCAGAAGGTCGGTCAGCGGCAGATGGTCCCAGTTGGCGGTGGCCAGTCGGGCCAGGCGCTCGCAGATCCAGTCGAGCCCCGCCGTGCCGAGCGCTCTCGACAACGCGAGAGAGGACCACCACCCCGCGGGCAGGCGCGGATCACCCAGCGCCTCGGCCACCTGCTGCGGACGGCTCCAGCGCAGCGCAGGGACTAGGTCGCTCAGGCAGATCGATGACTCGACTTCCATCGGCGGACCTTATCCTCCCCAAGTGAGCCGCATGGTGCTGCCCTACTCTAATGTGGCTATTGGTGCAGCCTACGCGGCAAGCTATCAATCAGTGTGAATAGGGTAAAGACGGTTCAGATCCAAACCGTACCGTGGACGGCCGCCCACCTGGGCCACGCATTCGCCCCCAGCACGGCAACCTGCCTCCAAAGCGGCCTCCTCGCTGACACCATGCAAAGTGGCGGTGAGGAACCCGGCGGCGAACGCGTCACCGGCCCCCGTCGAGTCCACGACCTCGACGGGCGTGCCCGCCGCCGTCGCGACGACCTCGCCGTCGACGGCAGCCACCGCGCCCTTCGCTCCCAGCTTCACGACCGCTGTGCCGTACATCTCACTCAAGAGTACGGCGGCGGGCTCCGCGCTCGTGGCACCACTGAGGAGGAGGGCCTCGGAGAGATTTGGGATGATCAGGTCGGCGGGGGATGATTCGCGGATGAAACGTTCAAGGCCGAAGTCACCCAACGGGCTCGTGGAGGCCGGATCGATGCTGATGGGGATGCCCGCCGCGGTCGCGTCGGCCATGGCACGCCTGGCCAGCAGTAACCCGGCCGGGGCGAAGAGGATGTAACCGGACAGGTGCAGGCGGCCGACGCCGTCGAGCAGGGACGGGTGCCAGTCGGCCTCCGAGATCAGACCGCCGGCGCCGCGGTTGGTGAGCATGGAACGTTCGCCGCTCTTGTCCACCATCGAGATCACGACGGCGGTGGGGTGCGCGGGATCCACGGCGATCTGCGGGCGCACGCCGGTCTTGACCAGTTCGGCGAGGTGCCATTCGCTGCTGTCGTAGCCGAGCCGGGCCAGCAGCCGGGCGTCGGCGCCCAGGTGGGCGGCCCAGGCGGCGGTGTTCGCGCCGGAGCCGCCGGGGCGGAGCACGATGTCGGCGGCCGTGTCGGTGCCCCACATGACCGGCGAGCCATGCAACGCCACCACGTCGGTGACCACGTCCCCGATGACGAGCAGCGCCCGGCCCGTCACGACCGAGCCCACGCCAGGGCGATCTGGGTGGCCAGGGCGACGTTGCCGCGTACGGCGGCCAGGTTCGCCTCCAGGGAGGCGCCCGCGGTGCCGTCCACCAGATAGCCGAGCAGGAACGGGGTGATGGCCTGCCCCGTGACCCCCGCGCGCTCGGCGGCGGCCAGCGCCTCGGCCAGTACGCGGTCGTGCAGCTCCGGATCGAGTTGCTGGTCCCGGGGGACCGGGTTGGCGACGATCAGCGCGCTCTCCTGGCCGCCGAGCGCGTCCTGTCCGTGCATGATGTCGGCGGCCTCGCCCGGCGACTCGATCCGCCAGTCGACCGGCAGGCCGGAGGAGTGCAGGTAGAAGCCGGGGAAACTGTCGGTACGGTAGCCCACCACGGCCACCCCTCTCGTCTCCAGGCGTTGCAGCGTGGCGGGCACGTCCAGGATCGACTTCACGCCGGCGCAGACGACCGTGATGCGGGTACGGGCGAGGGTGTCGAGGTCGGCGGACTCATCCTGGTCCTCGGTCCAGCCACGGTGCACGCCGCCGAGCCCGCCGGTGGCGAAGACCCGGATGCCGGCCCGGGCGGCCAGGAACGACGTGGCCGACACGGTCGTCGCGCCGCTGGCCTTCAGCGCCGCCGCAATGGGCAGGTCCCGCTGGCCCAGCTTGCGCAGCCCGGACTCGGTCGCGACGCGTTCCAGCTCCACGTCGTTCAGGCCGATCCTGGGCACGCCGTCCAGCACGGCGATCGTGGCCGGTACGGCGCCCGCGGCGCGTACGACACCCTCCAGCTCCCGTGCCACCTCCAGATTGCGCGGCTGAGGCAGCCCGTGGGAGATGATCGTGGATTCCAGCGCCACGACCGGCCGTCCCTGAGCCAGGGCCTCGGCCACCTCGTCGGACGGCTGGAGAACGGAGTCCGTGGTGCTGCGCATGGTGAGTTATGTGCTCCTTGCGTGGTCCTGACCCCGTTTAACGGGAACTGGGTGTTTCGCGGATTATCTTCAGAAAGAGAGGAGGTTACGGGCCTCTCGGTCCGGCCGTCCACCTGAGGATCACACGAGGAGGGTCACGCCTGCCAGAGACACGGCGGCGATGATGCCCGTGGCGATGCCGCCGAGCAGCACGGCCCGGCCGCCCTTGGCGAGTTTACGCAGGTTGATACCGGTGCCCAGGGCGAACAGGGCGGCCGCCATCAGCACATTGGTGACGACCGGCGCGGCGGCGGTGACGGCGGGCGGGAGCCAGCCGGTGCTCCGCAGGACGACCATCGCCAGGAACGCGGCCACGAAGAAGGGGATGATCGGGGGCTTGGCCGCGTGCCGGGTGCCGGGTGGCGGGGTGGTGGTCGGGTATCGGGGGTCGGTCTGGGGGGTGGTTTCGGGGTGGGCGGACTGTGGGGGGACCGGGAGCCGGCGCGGGGCGGGGTGGCGGCGCGGGCGGTGGGTGGTGAGGGCGACGATCGGGGCCAGCAGGATGACGCGGCCCAGCTTGACTGTTACCGCGCTGGTCAGCACGCCTGTGGCGGCGCCGATCGCGGCCACTTGGGCCACCTCGTGCACGGAGGCTCCCGTCCAGACGCCGAGCTGCGCGGGGGTGAGGCCGAGGAGTGAACCGGCGAGCGGGACGAGGACGATGGCGGCGGTGCCGTACAGGACGATGACGCTGAGCGCGTTGGCCGTGTCATCGTCGTCGGCGATGTCCGTGCTGTCGCGCATGGCGGCTATGGCCGCCGCGCCGCAGATGGACACGCCCGTGGCGACCAGCAGGGAGGTGCCCGGGGACAGGCCCAGCCGGCGGCCGATGCGCGGCGTCAGCGCGTACGTGGTCGTCGTCGCGACCGCCACGATGGCCAGGGTCTGCCAGCCGAGGGCGAGCACCTGGGGGATCGCGATCTGCAGGCCGAGCAGGGCGACGGCCACCCGGAGCACCCGCCGGGACACGAACGCGAGGCCCGGCTTGGAGCGTTCCCGGATTCCCACCGTGTTCGCGAGGGCCGCACCGGAGAGCACCGCGACTACGGCAGGGCTGAGCACGGGCACGAACCGGCTGATCAGCATGGCGACCACCACGGCCACGGCCGCAAGCGCGAGCCCGGGCCACAGCGTGCCGGTCCGCGCGGGGGTGTGGCGGGCCGGCGATGGTGGTGTGGCGGGCGGCGGGGATGCGGCGGGTGGATTGGGCTGCGAGTGCGTGGCCAGTGGAGCGGGAGTGGGCTGGGGGGGCGCCGCCAGTGGACCGGCGATGGTCGGTGGAGTGGGGTGTGGGGGCGGGGGCGTTGGGGTGGAGGTGCGTGGGGAGGGTGGGGTGGGGTGATCGGGGGCGGGCATGAGCTCAGTGTTCTGAGGGTGGGGCGGGGGCGGTAGGCGCATGTTGCCTGGGAGGTCATAGCCTGCGGCTATGAGCGGGCTGCCTGATCTCGATTCGTTGAAGCTTCTCGTCGATGTGGGCGAACTGGGCAGTCTGGGGCAGGCGGCGAAGGCGGCGGGGATCGCGCAGCCGTCGGCCAGCAAGCGCGTCGCCCACCTCGAACGCCGCCTCGGCCTGCCGTTGATCGAACGCACGCCGAGGGGATCCACGCTCACCGCCGAGGGCAGGATGGTGGCCGACTGGGCCGCCCACGTGCTGGCCGCCGCCCACGAGCTCATGCGGGCCGTCCAGGCCGTGCGGACCAGCGAGGCGGCCCATCTGAGGGTGGCGTCCAGCATGACGGTGGCCGAGTACCTGGTGCCCCGGTGGCTCGGCGAGCTGCAGAACCGCGAACCCGACGTGCAGGTGGGGCTGGACGTCGTCAACTCGGCCGACGTCGCGGCGCGGGTGCTGCGCGAGGAGGTGGAGCTGGGGTTCGTCGAGGGGCCGCAGGTGCCGGAGGGCCTGGCCAGCCGGGTCGTGGGCACCGACCGGCTGGTGGTCGTGGTGGCCCCGGGTCATCCGTGGGCGCGCCGCCGCACGGTGCTGAGAGGGCCGGAACTGGCCGCCACGCCGCTGGTGGTGCGGGAGCCCGGGTCGGGTACGCGGGAGACCCTGGACGTGGCGTTCACGACCCTGCCTCGGGCCAGTCCGCGGCTGGAGCTGGGGTCGAACTCCGCCGTCAAGGGGGCGGCGCAGGCGGGCGCGGCGCCCGCGGTGCTCAGCGGGTACGCGGTCGAGGCCGAGGTGGCGACCGGGCGCCTGGTGGAGGTGCCGCTGGCGGGGCTCAACCTGGTCAGGAGCCTGCGCGCGGTGTGGCGGCGTGGCCGCCCGCTCGCCGGCCCGGCCGCCACGCTGCTCAGCATCGCCAGCCGCCCCTGAACCGGCCACCCGCCAGGCCCGTCGGCAAGTGCCGCCCCCGAGGCCCGCCCGGGAAGCCCGCCCGGGAAGCCCGTCGGCAAGGCCCGTCGGCAAGTGCCGCTCGGCCCGCCCGCGAGGCCCGCCTGCGAGGCCCGCTCGGGAGGCCCCGGGGCGGTGGCGCTCGCGGAACGTAAGGCCGCCCCGGCTGCCTGCAGTGCCGTGCGACGGTGTGTGGTCGGGGGGTGGGGTTGTTGACGGATGGTGTGGTTTGGGACTTATGGTGCGGTAATGAGGGTGTATGACGTGGTTGTAGCCGGTGGTGGGCACAACGGGCTGGTCGCGGCCGCGTACCTGGCCAGGGCCGGGCGGCGGGTGCTGGTGCTGGAGCGGTACGGTCACGTCGGCGGCCTGGCGATCTCGGCCCGGCCGTTCCCCGGGGTCGACGTACGGCTGTCGCGCTATTCCTACCTGGTCAGCCTGCTACCGTCGAAGATCGTCCGGGACCTGGGGCTGGACCTGGAGCTGAGGCGCCGGCGATATGCCTCCTACACCCCCACCGGGGACACCGGGCTGCTCGTGGACAACGTGGACGCGGGTCGGACGGCGGCCTCGTTCGCGGCGGTCACGGGAGGCCGGCGCGACCACGAGGCGTGGCAGGACTTCTACGGCATGGTGCAGCAGGTCGCGCAGGCATTGGCGCCCACCCTGCTCGAACCGCTGCGCAAACCCGTCGAGATCGAGCGGTTGGTCGGGGCGCAGGCGTGGCGGGACCTGTTCGCCCGGCCGATCGGCGAGACCGTGGCGGAGCGGTTCCGCGATGACACCGTACGGGGTGTCGTGCTCACCGACGCGCTCATCGGCACCTTCGCCGACCCCGCCGCCGATCTGCTGGCCAACCGGTGCTTCCTCTATCACGTGATCGGCGACGGCACCGGCGACTGGAACGTCCCCGTGGGCGGGATGGGCGCGGTGTCCGGCGCGCTGGAGGCGGCGGCGCGGCGGGCGGGGGCGGAGATCAGGACCGGGGCGGAGATCGTCGGGATCGCGCCGTCCGGGGAGGTCACGTTCGAGTCGGAGGGCCGCGAGCACACGGTGAACGGTACGCGGGTGCTGGTCAACCTGCCGCCCGCCGTGCTCGACCGGGTGATGGGCCGGCCGGCGACGGTGTCCGAGGGGGCGCAGCTCAAGGTCAACATGGTGCTGGCCCGCCTGCCCAGGCTGAAGGACCCGACGGTGGACCCGCGGGCGGCCTTCAGCGGGACGTTCCACATCAACGAGGGCCATGATCAGCTGGCCAGGGCGTACGCGCAGGCGGCGAACGGCGAGATCCCGGAACTGCCGCCGGCCGAGGTCTACTGCCATTCCCTGACCGACCCGTCCATTCTCGGCCCGGAACTGCGCGGGAAGGCCGAGACGATGACGCTGTTCGGCCTGCACATGCCAGCCCGACTTTTCCGGAAAAATCCCGATAAATCGCGGGAAGTCGCTTTGGATGCCACCTTCGCCTCCATCAACTCCGTCCTCGCCGAACCCATCGAGGACTGCCTGCTCCGGACCCCCGACGGCACCCCGTGCGTGGAGGCCAAAACGCCCGTCGATCTCGAAAAGGACGCGGGACTCCCCGGCGGTCACATTTTCCACAAGGACCTGACCTGGCCGTACGCGGAGGAAAGCGGCTGGGGCGTGGAAACCGCGCACGAGCGCATCCTCATTTGCGGCGCGAGCGCCCGCAGGGGCGGCGGCGTCAGCGGAATCCCCGGCCACAACGCGGCCATGGCCGTTCTGGGACGCTGAAGTGGAGCGAATCCAGCCGATCTCATGAACACCAGCGGACCCCTTCATCGCGTTCTCATGATGAGGCCCTAGCGTTTAAGCCATGAGTGAGCCCGCCCGTTTGCTGGTCGTTGACGACGAGCCCGCCTTGCGTGAGGCGCTGCAGTCGAGCCTGGAGTTCGAGGGCTACGAGGTCGTCACCGCCGGCGACGGGCACGCGGCGCTCGCCACGCTGGCCGCAGGACCCTTCGACGCGGTGCTGCTCGACGTCATGATGCCGCGCCTCGACGGACTGACCGCCTGCCGCCGGCTGCGGGCCTCGGGCAACCACATCCCCGTCCTCATGCTCACGGCCCGCGACGCGGTCGGCGACCGGGTCTCCGGGCTGGACGCGGGGGCCGACGACTACCTCGTCAAGCCGTTCGAGCTGGACGAGCTGCTGGCCCGGGTGCGGGCCCTGCTGCGCAGGGGCGCGCTCAACGCCGGCGCGCCCGAGGCCGACACGCTGTCCTACGGCGACCTGCGGATGGACCCGGCGACCAGGGAGGTCACCCGGGGCACGCGCCGGCTCGACCTGACCAGGACCGAATACCTGCTGATGGAGCTCTTCCTGGCGCATCCCCGGCAGGTGCTGACCAGGGACCAGATCCTGAGCGAGGTGTGGGGCTTCGACTTCGAGCCCACGTCCAACTCGCTCGACGTCTATGTGATGTATCTGCGGCGCAAGACCGAGGCGGGGGGCGAGCCGCGGGTGATCCACACCGTGCGCGGCGTGGGTTACGTGCTGCGGGCGGAGCGGTGATTCGGGGCAGCCTGCGCACCCGGCTGACGCTGCTGGTCACCATCGCGGTGGCGCTCGCGGTGGCGATCATCGCGGGCGCCTGTTTCATGATCGTTCGTCAGCAGCTCTACGACCAGCTGGACCGCCAGCTCGGCGCGGGCAAGAACGCGCACGAGCAGCTCGAATACCTGCGGGAGGAGTGCAGGCCCGAGCCGGTCGCCGAGGACCACTACGGGCCGCAATACTCCACGCAGATCATCTACTCCGACGACCGTCCCACCTGCTACGACGGCCCCGCCCTGGTGGTCACCGAGGAGGACCGGGAGGTGGCCGCCGGCACGCGCGAGCGGCACTACCACAACGGCCTCACCGAGGACGGCACGCAGATGCGCATCCTCACCGAGCGGGTCGGGGACAACACGGCGGTCATGGACGCCAGGCCGGTGGGGGAGCTGCGCGACACGCTGCAGGGCGTGGCGTTACTGCTCGGCGGCGTGGCCGCGCTGGGCATCCTGCTGGCCGCGACCGCCGGGCTGCTCATCGCCCGCGCCGCGCTGCGCCCGGTGGGGCGGCTCACCCGGGCGGTCGAGCACATCGCGCAGACCGAGGACCTCGGCACACACATCCCCGTGCAGGGCAGCGACGAGATCGCCCGCCTGTCCTCCTCGTTCAACGCGATGACCACCGCGCTGGCCGGGTCCCGCGAGCGGCAGCGGCAGCTCGTCGCCGACGCCGGCCACGAGCTGCGCACCCCCCTCACCACCCTGCGCACCAACATCGACCTGCTGCTGCGCAGCGAGCAGACCGGGCGCAGCCTCGACCCTGGGGCCAAGGAGCGTCTGCTGGTCAACGTGAAGGCGCAGTTCGCCGAGCTGACCACGCTCGTCGCCGACCTGCTCCAGCTCGCCAGGGGCGACACCGACCACGAGCCGCACGTGGAGCTGGCCTTCCACGAGGTGGTGACCGCCGCCGTCGAGCGCGCGCGGCTGCGCGGCGCGGAGGTGACCACCGAGTTGTCCCCCTGGTACGTCGTCGGCAACGCCGCCTCGCTCGAACGTGCCGTGCTCAACCTCATCGACAACGCCGCCAAGTTCAGCCCCGGCGGCCAGGTCGAGGTGCGGCTGCGGCACGGCTGGCTGACCGTGCGCGACCACGGCCCCGGGCTGGCCGAGGAGGACCTGCCGCACGTCTTCGAGCGGTTCTGGCGGTCACCGCTGGCGCGCGGCCTGCCGGGGTCCGGGCTGGGACTGGCGATCGTGGCCCAGGCCGTGAAGGAGGCCGGCGGCCAGGTCACCCTGGCCAACGCACAGGACGGCGGCGCCGTCGCCACGATGAATTTGCCGGGGACGGTCGTCCGGGGCTCGGAGGCCGGGCAGCCCGCTTGAGACGGGCCTTGACGGCGACACGTCATGGCCCGTCCTGGTCGCGTTCAAGGGAGCGGCGGGTCAGGCTGTCAACCCAGCAGGTCACGCTGTCGATCGCGCGCCACCATCGTCACGAAGCGGCCCGGCGGCCGGAAGGTCTGCCGCGAGGCCGGTGGCTAGGCCGGAAGGGCGGCGAGCAGGAAGGCGAGCCGGGCGGCGGCGGACTCGACGTCGTCAGTGGTGCCCAGGCGGTAGCCCCACGAGGTGACGAACGCCCCCTCGTCGGAGCAGGTCACGGTCTCCGCCAGGGTCGCCGAGAAGCGATTGCGAACCGACACGTAGGCCGGGTCGCTGGATAGGGCCAGGCTCTGGACCGACAGGTCGGCGTGACGACCCGCGTGCCAGGCGAACCGCTCTAGGCAGAGCGAGGTATCGAGCATCATGCGTCACCTCCGCAACGTCTCGCGACAGAATTGCACGATCTTGTGCCGGGAGGCAAGCAATTGCTGCGTTTAATGTGCGGATTGTTTGCGATACTCGTCGAGAACGCTGATGATGACGCCTCGCCCCGTTTCGTCGAACTCCGCCGCCTTGGCGTAGTCGTTGAAGGCCCGGACGTAGAAGGCGATGTCGTCGGGGTCGCGCAGGGTCAGGTCCTTGGTCATGGTGGGCACGGAGACCATGGAGTCGTTGTAGATCCAGAAGCCGTTGATCGGGTTGGACGGCAGCTCGGTGCCGAACGGCACCACGCCGAACTCCACGTTCGGCAGCGTGCTGACGGCCAGCAGGCGGTCGAGCTGGCCCCGCATGACCTCGGGCGGCGCCAGGGAGGTGCGCAGCACCGCCTCCGTCACCACGAACCTGAACGTGCGCGTGCGGTCGTAGAGGATCTCCTGTCGCTGCATCCGCACCCGCACCGCCGCGTCGATCTGGTCAGCGGCGCTGTAGAGGCGCTTGACCTTGCGGAAGACGTGCCTGGCGTATTCGGAGGTCTGCAGCAGGCCGACGATGATGCCGGGCTCGAACACCCGGAACAGCTTGGTGCGTGCCTCCAGGTCGCGGATGTCCTCCTGGATGGCCGCCAGGCCGCTGCGGTGGCGCTGCTTCCAGTCGTCGTGCCGCTCCAGCAGAGAGACGGCCTGCCTGATCAGCTCGTCGGTCGTGCCGGGCGAGGCGTCTACGGCCTGCGCCCACACGATGACGTCATCCTCGGTGGCCGTCTGCCGGGCGTTCTCCAGGCGCGAGACCTTGGACGGCTGCCATTGCAGCCGTTCGGCAAGCTCCTTGCCCGACAGATGAGCGGCCTCGCGTAACTGGCGTAAGTGACCGCCGAGATCGACGCGCGCCTGTTGAAACGACGTCACGCCGCAAGAGGCTAGCCCCGGTGATGCCGATCATGCCAGGGCCAGGAGCGAATGTGATCAACCGGTGGCCGACGGTGATGGCTCGCCGGGCTGGAAAGCGGTTGCCGGGTCGTCGGACAGAACTCGGCGGGCGATCTCGGTGATGAGCTCTCGGGGCACTTCGACCGCGGTCTCGCCGTCGAGCACGTCGCGGAGGTCGGCGAGCGCCTCCGCGTCGGTGACCTGGAGTCCTTGTACGACGATGGTGCCGCGGTCGGTCTCGTACAGGGTGGGACAGGCGCCCGCTTCCGAGGTGGAGCCGAGGAACCGCATACGCATGACGATCCTTCCCCGTTAAGTGATGCAATTGCGCGCAATTGTAGGACTTGGGGGGCGCTATGTGATCAAATTTCCCGAAATCGTGATGCGGGTCAGTCGAGTGCGCCGTCCATGAACTCCCTGGCCCGCTCGAACAGCCCCAGCGTCGTCGCGTGCAACAGGTCCCCGATGTCCTTGGGCGCCTTGCCGGCGTACGCCCGGGCGTGGCTGCCCTCCAGGACGATGCCGAGCTTGAAGCAGGCCATCACCGCGTACCAGTCGATGGCCGACATGTCCCGCTCCGACAGCGCCGCGTAGTACGCGATCAGCTCCCGCGGCGCCGGCAGGCCGGGGACGTGGCCGTTGTTGGTGGGCCAGGTGGCCAGCAGCCAGCCGAGGTCGATCAGCGGGTCGCCGATCGTGCACATCTCCCAGTCCACGATCGCGGCCACGCGGGGGCCGTCGGGGGCGAACATGAGGTTCGCGAAGTGGTAGTCGCCGTGCATGATGCCCGGGGTGAAGGTCTTCGGCAGGTGGCGGGTGAGCCAGTCGGCGGTCTCGGGCAGGTGCGGGATGTCGGGGCCGGGGTAGCCGTCGAGCTCGCCGTAGGAGTCGAGCTCCTTGAGCCAGCGCGGCACCTGCCGCTCCAGGAACCCCTCCGGCCGGCCGAACCCCGGCAGCACCCCCGGATCGACCCGCCCCAGCTCGGCCAGCGCGGCGGCGGCCTCCAGCCCCATCCGGTGCCTGATCGCCGGATCGGAGGAGTGCGGCTCCGGCAGCCCGAGCGAGGGGTTGAACCCCTCGACCGGCTCCATCAGGTAGAAGACCGGCTCCTGGGCCGTCTGCGCGGCCACCAGCACGGGCGCGGGCACGGCGGTGTCGCGCAGCGCCGCCAGCACCCGCGCCTCGCGGCGCAGCACCTCGTTGCTCTTCCTGCGGGCGTGCAGGGGCGGGCGGCGCAGAATGTACGGGCGGCCGGCGCGTTCGAGGCGGACCATGACGTTCTGGGTGCCGCCCGGCACCGGCGCCACGCCCGTGATCGGGCCACCGGGCAGGCCCTGGCCGTCCATCCACGTGGCGAGCTCGGCCAGGTCGATGGCGCTGACGTCGATGTGGCTGGAGGTCATGTACCGCCCCTCTACAGAACGATATTCTAGTCGCTGACCCTACGAGGGCACCGCGCGCACGGTCAACCCTGCGTGAGCGCTTGTGCGCACGGCGAGCCTGCCGGGCCCGGCGTCCGACGCGCCCTCGACATAGGACCTATCTTTCTCCAGAGAGGACGTTGATCTCAAAACCATTGACGGGGGATGACCAGGTATGTACTGCGTCGTCGCGCTCGATGTCGGCGGTACCACCATGAAAGGCGGATTTGTCGCCCAGGACGGGACGGTTCTCCATTTCGAGCGTCGGGTCACGCCGCGTGCCGAAGGCGCCGACCGCGTCATCGCCGCGATCTCCGCCTTCGTCTCCGAGCTGTCCCGCCCCCGCGCCGGGCTGCGGCCGCTGGCCGTCGGGCTGGCCGTCCCCGGGCTGGTCACGCCGACGCACGCGGTCTTCTCGGCGGCGTTCGGCTGGCGTGACGTGCCCGCCTCGGCGTTCACGGAGGTGGACCTGCCCGTGGCGCTGGGGCACGACGTGCGTTCGGCCGGTGAGGCGGAGCTGGCCTACGGGGGGCATTCCAGCGGGGACGTGCTGTTCCTCCCCATCGGCACGGGCATCGCGGGCGCGGTGGTCCTGTCAGGCTCGCTGTACGGCGGCGCCGGGGGCTGGGCCGGGCAGATCGGGCACATCCCGGTCCATCCCGACGGGTTGCCCTGCGGATGCGGGCAGCGGGGCTGCCTGGCCGCCTACGCCTCGGGCGGCGCCCTCGCGGCCCGGTGCGGGGTCCCCTCGGCCTCGGAGGCGGCGCGGCGGGTGGCGGAGGGTGACGAGCGGGCGGTGCGGGTGTGGGACGAGGCGGTGGGGGCGCTGGCCGCGGGGCTGGCCACGTACACGCTGCTGCTGGACCCGGCCGTCATCGTGATCGGCGGCGGGGTGTCGCAGGCGGGGGAAGCGCTGCTCAGCCCGCTGCGGGAGCGGCTGTCGGCGCGCCTGTCGTTCCGGCGCCCTCCCGAGATCCTGGCCTCGGCCCTCGGGGCGCAGGCGGGGATGCTGGGAGCCGGGCTCCTGGGCTGGCGGGCCGCCTCCACGGCCGGATAACCCGCCGGGGGCGCTCAGCCGGCCAGGCTCAGGCTGGCCCGTCGGGGCGTTCAGCCGGCAAGGGTTCGGGCTGAGCTTCCGGAGCGCTCAGCCGGCCAGGCTCGCTGGGACGTTGAGGAGTTGCTCGCGCAGCTCCTCGCCCAGCGCCTTGGCCTGTGGGTCCATCCGGGGGCTGGCGGCGACGCCCCTGCCCAGGAGGCCGTGGACGACGAAGTTGAGCGCCTTGATGTTGGGCAGCTCGTAGCGGTCCACGCGGTAACCGGCCAGGGCCGGCAGCAGCTCCTTCAGTCTGTCGGCCGTCAGGTGGCCCGCCAGCCAGTCGTAGCGCTCGCGGGTGTCCGTCCACACCCCGAGGTTGGCGTCGCCGCCCTTGTCGCCGGAGCGGGCGCCCGCGATCCGGCCCAGGGGCAGGCACACGGCCGGTCCGCCGGGGGCGGATGGCGTGGCCCTCCGGTCGTCCACCGGGCCGGCGGGGCGCGTTCCGGCGAGGGCGCGCGGAGGGGCCGGTGGCGCCTGGGGGAGCTCCGTGCCGTTCAGGAAGACGCGCGGGCGGACCCGCGCGGCCGGGACCAGCACCGGCCAGTGGACGCCGTAGGGCGAGGCATTGCCCGGCGGGGTGAGCGCGTAAAAGCCCGGGTAGCTGGCCAGGCCCGTCTCCACCACCGCGGCGGAGAAGGCGCGGCCGGCCCGCTGGGCGTCGGCGTCCATGACCGTGATCCGCAGCAGCCCCGAGTCCGTGAGCGTCACGTCGACGTGCTCGAACGACTCCCGGGGGATCCTGGCCCAGATCGCCTCCTCCGCCACCCGGGCCTTGGCCGCCACGTCCAGGCCCGTGAGGACGAGCGTCATCGTGTTGCGGTAGCCGGCCAGGTAGGTGACGGAGACCTTGAGGGTGTCGGGCGGAGGCTCGCCGCGGACGCCCGAGACGCGCACCCGGTCCGGGCCCTCGTCCGTCAGGGTGATGGTGTCGAAGCGGGCCACCACGTCAGGGCCGAGGTAACGGGGGGTGGTCAGCTCGTAGACGAGCTGGGCGGTGACCGTGCCCGTCGAGACCAGGCCGCCGGTGCCGGGGTGCTTGGTGATGACGGACGAGCCGTCCGCGTGCAGCTCGGCGATCGGGAAGCCGCAGTGGGCCAGGTCCGGTACGTCCTGGAAGAACGCGTAGTTGCCGCCCGTGGCCTGGCAGCCGCACTCGATGATGTGCCCCGCCACCACCGAGCCCGCCAGCGGGTCCAGGTCCTCGGGGCCCCACCCGTACCGCCAGATGCCCGGACCCGTCACCAGGGCGGAGTCCGTCACGCGGCCCGTCACCACCACGTCGGCCCCCGCGGACAGGGCCGCGGCGATGGGACGGGCGCCGAGGTAGGCGTTCGCGGTCAGCGGGGTCGCGGTGAGCGGTTCGCCGGTGTCGGCGTTCGTCAGGTCCAGCGGGGTGCCGGTGAGGTCGTCGCCCGTGACGTGGGCCACCGCGGGGGACAGGCCGAGCCGGGCGGCCAGGTCGTGGACGGCCTCGGCGCAACCGGCCGGGTCCAGGCCGCCCGCGTTCGACACGATCTTTATGCCCCGGTCGAGGCAGGGGCCGAGAACGTCCTCCAACTGCCGCAGGAACGTCGGCGCGTAGCCGGGGCGGCCCTTCAGGCGGTTGCCGGCCAGGATGAGCATGGTCAGCTCCGCCAGCCAGTCACCCGTCAGCACGTCGATCGGACCGCCCTCGACCATCTCCTTGGCGGCCGAGAGGCGGTCGCCGTAGAAGCCGCTGCAGTTGGCGATGCGCAGGCTCAACTCGCTCATCCCTGGGGCGGGACCCACTTGGGCGGGCGCTTGTCCATGTAGGCCGCGATGCCCTCCTGGCCCTCCGCCGAGGTGAACCGCTCGGCCGACAGTTCGGTCATCCGCCGCAACCCCTCCGCGAACGACATCGTGGGCACCTCCCTGACCAGCCGCTTCGTGATGGCCAGGGACTCAGGGCCGCCCCTGGCCAGCAGCCCGGCGTAGTGGGCGACCGCCGCGTCCAGCTCCTCCCCTGGCACCGCCCGCGAGATCAGCCCGATCTCCACCGCCCTGGCGGCGTCGAACACCTCGCCGGTCAGGAAGTACTCGGCCGCCGCCCGGGCGCCCACCCGCCGGAGCACCGGCACCGAGATCATGGCGGGCACGACCCCGAGCCGTACCTCCGTGAACGCGAACGACGCCGTCAGCGGCGCGACCGCGAAATCGCACGCCGCCACCAGTCCCAGGCCGCCCGCCCGCGCGGTGCCGTTCATGCGGCAGATGACCGGCTTGGGGCTTTCCCAGATCAGTTCGAGGATCTCCGGGAACGACGCCGTCACCGGCGCCTCCGGCCGGCCCTCCGCGCTGCGCTGCTCCTTGATGTCGGCGCCGGAGCAGAACACCGTGCCCGTGGCGGTCAGCACGATCACCCTGGCCTCCGGTTCGGCCAGCGCCCAGGTGAGCCGGTCCTTGAGGTCTCCCAGGAGCCGCATCGACAGCGCGTTGCGGTTGGGCGGCGAGTCCAGCGTGACGGTGGCGACGCCCGCCGCCAGCTCCTTGTGTACGAGACTCATGAGTTCCCCTCTTGAATGATCGCCAGCACCGCGCCCGCGTCGACCTGCTGGCCCTGCTCGACGTGTACCCCGGACACCACGCCGTCGGCCGGAGCGGCGATCCGATGCTCCATCTTCATCGCTTCGAGCACCAGCACCGCCTGGCCCCTGGTCACCCGGTCGCCGGGCGCCACCTCGACCCGGGACACGCTGCCCGGCATGGGGGCCAGCAGGGATCCGGGAGTGACGTGCTCGACCGGCTCGGGCAGGCGGGGGATCGGGGTGAGGGCCAGGCAGCCGCCTTCGTGGTCGACGTAGACCGTTCCGTCGTCCTCGTAGCGGGCCACGTCGAAGGTGTGGCGGACGCCGTCGCGTTCCAGAGTGACCCGTCCGGGATCGGCGGCGATCACCGTGACGCCCTCGGGGAGCGGGTCGTAGACGATCTCGGCCTGCTCGAAGCGGGCGTGGCGGGGCTGGGAACGGACGTTGCGCCAGCCGCTCGGCAGGCTCGCCAGCACGGGCGCCCGCCGCCTGTTGGCGGCCGCCAGGGCCAGGGCGGCGGCCAGGACCGGCAACTCACCGGGGCGTTCCGCGTGCAGGGGGCCGCTGGGGCGTTGCACGTGCGGGGGTTCGCCGGGACGCTCCACGTGCGGCGGCTCGCCGGGGCGGTCCGCGTGCGGGGGGTCGCCGGGACGTTGCGCGTGCGGGCGGGCGCCGTCGTGGAGGGGGCCGGTGGGGGAGAGGAAGTCGGTGTGGGTGTCGCCGGCCAAGAACGCCTGGCTCGTCAGGATTTTTACCAGCAAATCGCGATTTGTCGTGATGCCGTGCAGCCGCGCCCGCCGCAGCGCCGTGACGAGCCGGCGCACCGCCTGCGCCCGGGACGAGCCGTGCGCGACGACCTTGGCCAGCATCGCGTCGTAGTGCGGCGAGATCACGGAGCCGGACTCCACCCCCGAGTCCACCCGGACGTCGCCGGGGACCTCGAAGCGCCGTAGCACCCCGCTCTGCGGGACGTAATCGCCGTCCTCCGCATAAAGCCGGACCTCGACGGCGTGCCCGGAGGGTTCAGGCGGTGTCGGGGGCAGCGCGGCGCCCTCGGCCACCTCGATCTGCAGCCGTACGAGATCGACGCCATGGACCAACTCGGTCACCGGGTGCTCGACCTGGAGCCGGGTGTTCATCTCCAGGAACGCCACCCGGTCCCCGAGGACCAGGAACTCCACCGTGCCCGCCCCGACATATCCGATCTTCCGGGCGGCCCGGACGGCGGCGTCGCACAACCTCGCCCGCAACTCCGGCGCGATCCCCGGCGCGGGGCACTCCTCGACCACCTTCTGGTGCCGCCGCTGCACGCTGCACTCGCGCTCGCCCAGCGCCCACACGGTCCCGTGCCGGTCGGCCAGCACCTGCACCTCGACGTGCCTGGCCCGCTCCAGCAGCGGCTCCACGAACACGGTGCCGTCGCCGAACGCCGCGGCGGCCTCGCGCCGCGCGGACTCGACCTCCCGCGCCAGCTCATCCGGCCCGCGCACGATCCGCATGCCCCGCCCGCCGCCACCGGCGGACGCCTTCACCAGCACCGGGAACTCCCCGGGCGCGGCCGGATCCAGCGAGGGCAGCACGGGCACCCCGGCCTCCGCCATCAGCCGCTTCGCCCCGATCTTCGAGCCCATGGTGGCGATGGCCGCGGCCGGCGGGCCCACCCAGACCAGCCCGGCCGCCAGTACGGCCCGGGCGAAGTCCGCGTTCTCCGACAGGAAGCCGTATCCCGGGTGAACGGCGTCCGCACCGGACGCGCGGCAGGCGTCCAGGAGGCGATCGACGTTCAGGTAGGTGTCGGCGGGACGGGCGCCGGGCAGGCGTACCGCCAGATCGGCCTCGGCCACGTGCGGTGCGTCCGCGTCGGGGTCGGAGAACACGGCCACCGTGGAGATGCCGAGCGCGCGGCAAGTGCGGAAGACGCGGCGGGCGATCTCGCCCCGGTTCGCGACGAGCAGGCGGTTGATCACGGCCGGAACACTCCGAACCCGCCCGGTGCCGGCACCGGCGCGCTGTTGATCGCCGACAGGCACAGGCCCAGCACGGTACGGGTGTCGCGGGGGTCGATGACCCCGTCGTCATACAGCCGCCCGGACAGGAAGAACGCCAGCGACTCAGCCTCGATCTGGGCCTCCACCATCGCGCGCATGGCCGCGTCGCCCTCCTCGTCGTAGACCTGGCCCTTGGCCTGCGCCGACGCCCGGCCCACCAGAGACAGCACGCCGGCGAGCTGCGCGGGGCCCATGACCGCGGACTTCGCGCTCGGCCAGCTGAACAGGAAGCGGGGATCGTAGGCTCGGCCGCACATGCCGTAGTTGCCGGCGCCGTACGAGGCGCCCATGACGACGGTCAGGTGCGGGACGGTCGAGTTGGACACGGCGTTGATCATCATGGCTCCGTGCTTGATGATGCCGCCCTGCTCGTAGTCCTTGCCGACCATGTAGCCGGTGGTGTTCTGCAGGAACAGCAGCGGGGTGCGCGACTGGCCGGCCAGCTGGATGAACTGCGTGGCCTTCTGCGACTCCGCGCTGAACAGCACGCCGCGGGCGTTGGCCAGCACCCCCACCGGATAGCCGTGGATCCGCGCCCATCCCGTGACCAGCGAGGTCCCGTAGGCCGGCTTGAACTCCTCGAACTCGCTCCCGTCCACCACCCGCGCGATCACCTCGCGGGGGTCGAAGGGGACCTTGAGGTCCTCGGGAACGATCCCGAGCAGCTCGTCCGCCGGATATCGCGGCTCCCGCGGCTCGAAGGGGGTGACGCCCAGTTTGCGCCAGTGCAGGGAGCCGATGATGTTCCGTCCGATGCGCAGCGCGTCGTGCTCGTCCTCGGCCAGGTAGTCGGCCAGGCCGCTCACCCGGGCGTGCATCTCGGCGCCGCCCAGCGACTCGTCGTCCGACTCCTCCCCGGTGGCCATCTTGACCAGCGGCGGACCGCCCAGGAACACTTTCGCGCGTTCGCGCACCATCACCACGTAGTCGCTCATGCCGGGCACGTACGCGCCGCCCGCCGTGGAGTTCCCGAACACGATCGCGACCGTCGGGATCCCGGCCGCCGACAGCCGGGTCAGATCCCGGAATATCTGGCCGCCCGGGATGAAGATCTCCTTCTGCGCCGGCAGGTCCGCGCCGCCGCTCTCGACCAGGTTCACGTACGGGAGCCGGTTCCGCAGGGCGATGTCCGAGGCGCGGATGGTTTTCCGCAACGTCCACGGGTTCGACGAGCCGCCCCGGACCGTGGGGTCGTTCGCCGTGATCACGCACTCGACGCCCGCGACGACCCCGATGCCGGTGACCACGCCGGCGCCCACGGGGTATTCGCTGCCCCAGGCGGCCAGCGGTGACAGCTCCAGGAAGGGCGAGTCGGGGTCGACCAGCAGCTCGATCCGCTCCCTGGCCAGCAGCTTGCCCCGCTTGCGGTGGCGTTCGACGTATTTCTCGCCGCCGCCGCCCACCGCCTTGGCGTGCTCGGCGTCGAGCTCGGCCAGCTTGGCCAGCATCGCCTCGCGCCGCCTCAGGTAGTCCTCGCCGCCGGGGTCGAGCCTGCTTTTGATCACGTGCCCTCCTCCGCCGGAGTTGACGTCCGTGTCAACCCGATGGCCCGAGCCCACAGCCGCGTCAGGTGGTCGACGGCCACCTGCTCGTCGGCCTGCTCGCCGAGATCCAGCCAGACATGGGCGAAATGCTCCACCATGCCGCCCAGCATGATCGCGGTGAGCCGGGGATCCAGCGACGGGTCGGCCAGCCCCTGCTCCTGCAGCCGCCGCAGCCCCTCCGCGCCCCGCCGGACGAACACCTCGCGCAACTCCAGCAGCAGCCGCCCGGACCGGTCCGTGCCGGTCGCGGCCTGCTCCAGCATCCGCACCATCCGGGAGTTGGCGGCCCAGGCGCGCAGGTAGAGCCGGTTGGCCGCCTCGATGCGCGCGTACGGGTCGTCCGGGGCCGCCGCGCCGACCACGCTGGCCGCGAACATCTCGCCGACCACCGCCTCGGCCACCTCGCCGAACAGCGCCTCCTTGGACCCGAAGTACGTGTAGAACGTGCCATGGGAGACCCGGGCCCGCCGGCACACGTCGTCGACCCGCACGGCGTCGTAGCCGTGCTCGTCGAACGCCTCCCGCCCGGCCTGCACCAACGCGGCCCGCGTCCGCCTGCCGCGGGACGTCGGCGCGGGTGATTTGACGATCACGTCAACAACGCTAGCGGACAACGGAGCCCACGTCACGGGGTGGCGCCCAGGCTCGTCGACCACACCGCCGCCGCCCTGTCCTGCCCTGTCCCGCCCGGTCACGGCGACGGCCCCGGCGCCGCTCACCGCCACCCCGGCCGAGGCCATCCTGAACGCGCCCGCCGACCAGGGCGCCACCACCGTCGCCAGGATCACCCACCCAGGGCATCCCGCCCAGGGACACGCCGCCCGGCGAGCATCGCCTCACGGTGCGGATCGGCGACGGGAACACGGAGCAGCGCCCACCGAGGCGGGCGCGGGGCTCAGCGAGGAGACGGTGCGGTGCTCATCGAGGGGACAGTGCGGGTGCTGATCGAGAAGGCGGTGCGGGGTGCTCGTCGGGTGCGGTGGTTCGTCAGGTGCAGTGGCTCCAGGCGGACTTCCAGCTCAGCATCCCCCACGAACCGCCCCACATCACGCACTTCTTCACGGCGGACAGGCGGACCGGGCCGGCGTAGGCGGTGAACGCGCCCGGGTTGCTCCCACTGGAGCCGCCCTTGACCTGGAGCGTGGCGTTCATCTGGATCTTGTCCGGATACATCAGGCGCGACATCGTGACGACGCAGTTCTTGCCCGCGGCGGAGCTGTACAGCAGGTAGATGACGGCGCTGCTGCCCAGTGCGTGCGAGTCGATGATCTTGTAGCCGGAGCCGCACACCGAGGTCGCCGTGTACGTGTTGGGCTTCGGCGGCGGCACCGGCTGAGTCTGGTTCTTCTTGGGGCTGGAGCTGATCGTCGGGCGGGAGGTCGCCTTCGGCGTCGTCGTCGGGTCCTCGGCGGGCGGGACGAGGTTCCGCTTCTTCTTTTTGGTGGGGGTGGGGCTGGCCGTCCTGGTGGGCTGGGGCGCGTGGGTGACCGGGTCCGGCACCTGGACGGTGGGCGTTCTGCTCGGCTTCCTGGTCGGCTTGGCCTCCTCGATGTCCATCGTGGGGATCGGGACGGAGACGTCCGTCGGGACGGCCGAGGAGGAGGGGGGCTGCTCGACGCCGGGCGGCTGGTCGCCGGAGCCGGAGGCGTTCTGGGCGGTGCTGCCGACGCTGGTCACCGGGACCTGCTTACTGTTCGCCTGCACCACGACCGCGCCGGCGACGACGATCAGCGCCACCGCGGCGGCACTGGACAGGGCGAGCGTCAGGGTACGGCGCTGCTTGGCCGCCCCACCGTCCTCCGCCCCCGCCGGTCCACCCGGCCCGCCGAGCCCACCAGGACCGTTCGGACCACCAGGGCCGCCAGGACCAGTAGGACCGCCGCCCTGGGTTCCCGCCTGGAAGGGCTGGCCCGGGGGCATGCCGGGACCGTGGGACGGCACGCCGGGCGCGGCAGCGTGCGGGCCACCGGGGAAGCCGCCCTGGGGAGCACCGTGTCCACCGCCGTGCGGCATCCCGGCGCCGTTGCCCGGGACCGCGGAATGAGGTGGCTGGGACCCGCCGGGCATCCCGGCCTGCGGGTTGCCGGGCATTCCCGGAGCGTTCTGCGGGAGCCCCGCCTGCGGGACTCCGTAGGGCGAGTTACCGGCCGGTCCGCCCGCCGCCGGACCGCCCGCCGCTGGTCCGCCCGCCGCTGGTCCGCCCGCCGCCGGTCCGCCCTGAGCGGGGCCCTGGCCGGGGCCGATCTGCCCCGTGCCCTGGCCGGGGCCGCCGAGAACGCCCGGCGCGAAGGCGTTCTGCCCGGGGTCGTTCTGGGCGGCCGCGGCGGGCACGCCATAGGGGCCGGTCTGGGCGGCGGACATCCCGTAGGGGCCGGTCTGGGTGGCGGGCATCCCGTACGGGCCGGTCTGGGGCGGGGCCACGGGCTGCGGGCCGGTGAGATGCGGGTTGCCGGGCGCCTGGAGATGGCCCACCTGCTGCGGGCCGGTCGGCTGCGTCCAGGGGCCGGGGTAGACGTCGTGGCCGTCCGTGGACCCGGAGGGGGCGGCCGGTCGCGGGCCGGACGGGTGCGGCGCGGGGGTGGCGAACTGCCCGCCCGCCACAGGCTCGATGGCGGACTTCGGGGCGGGCTGCCCGGTGAGGTGGACGATGATCTCGTCGGCGCTGGGGCGGCGGGCCGGGTCCTTGGAGAGGCAGGCCTCCACCAGCTCGGCCAGCACGCCGTCCATGCCGCCGAGCTCCGGCTCCTCGTTGAGGATCCGGTTCATCACCACGGGGATGGAGTCGGCGCCGAACGCGGGCTTGCCGGTGGCCGCGAACACCATCGTGACGCCCCAGGCGAACACGTCGGCGGCCTCCGACACGGCCGCGCCGCTGAGCTGCTCGGGCGCCAGGTACGACGGCGTCCCCATGGCCATCCCGGTGGCCGTCGCCCCCGGCGAGTCCAGGGCGCGGGCGATGCCGAAGTCGATCACGACCGGCCCCTCGGGGCCCATCAGCACGTTGGCCGGCTTGAAGTCGCGGTGCAGGATCCCGGCACGGTGGATGGCCGCGAGCGCGGTGGCCGTACTGATCGCCAGGCGCTCCAGCGCCGCGCCCCGCCGCGGTCCCTCGTTGATGACCAGCTCGCGCAGCGACGGCCCCGGGACGTACTCGCTCACGATGTACGGGCGGCTCCCGTCCAGGTCGGCGTGGAGCACTGGAGCGGTGCAGAACCGGGCGACCCGCTGCGCCACCGCGACCTCGCGCAGGAACCTGGTCCGAGCGTCGGCATCGGCCACCAGGGCGTTGTGCAGCAGCTTGACGGCGACCTGTTCCCCCGAGTCGCTCCTGCCCAGGTAAACGACACCCTGGCCACCCTCGCCGAGCCGGGCGACGATGTCGAACGTCCCCAGCCGTCGCGGATCGTCCGCCGCCAACGGCTGGAACTGATTCACGTCGGACCCCCATCAAACCCTTCGGATGTGGCGAAACGCTACCAGCGCGACCGTTGAGGCGTCTGCCGGACTTATCAGAAGTTTCATCCTTTGACGAGAGATGTCAGCTTCATCGCAGGTCGTGAATGCCGTGATGCCCAAGGTCACGGCTTGGTGAAGGCGGATGGGGGCGCAAGAACCGGGCCGGGACCGGTCCAGCCAGGTGAACGGCCACGATCCGGCGCCGGTCCGGCCCCTGAACCGGATCGGTCCAAGGCGGCCTCCCGCGCGACGGGCGGTTCTGGAGGCGCCGGGTCTAGATCGCCTTGCCGGGGTTGAGGATGCCCAGGGGGTCGAAGACCGCCTTGATGCCGCGCTGGACCTCCGTGGCCACCGGCCCCGACTCCAGCGCCAGCCAGCGCTGCTTCAGCACCCCCACCCCGTGCTCGCCCGTCAGCGTCCCCCCGAGCTCCAGCGCGTGCCTGAACACCTCGTCGGCCGCCGCCCACACCTCCGGCGGCGGCTCCACCGTCCCGTGCTCGAAGATGAAGACCGGGTGCAGGTTGCCGTCCCCGGCGTGCGCCACCGTGCAGATCCGCACCCCGTGCCGCGCGCCCGCCGCCTCGATGGCGGAGATCATGTCGGGCAGTACGGATCGCGGCACGCACACGTCCTCCACCAGGCACGCCCCGAGCCGCTCCTTGGCCTGGTACGCCATCCGCCGCAGCCCGATCAGCTCCTCGGTCTCGGCCGGGCTGGAGGACACGGCCACGAAGGAGGCCCCGTTCTCGGTGCACAGCCGCTCCATGCGCTCGATCATCGCCTGGCCGTCGGCGGCGTCCGACTGGCCGATCAGCATGGCCTGCGTGGCGGGCTCCAGCCCGATGTTGCGCCAGTCGTCGATGGCCTCCAGCGTGGCGCGGTCCAGCAGCTCCATGAGCGACGGCTGACAGCCCGCGGCCATGATCGCCGACACCGCCGCCCCCGCGTCCCGCAGCGAGCCGAACTCGGCCGCGAACGTCGCCGGCGGCGCGGCCGGCGCCCGCCGCAGCCGGACGGTGGCCGAGGTGATCACGCCCAGCGTGCCCTCCGAGCCGACGAAGAGCCCGGTCAGGTCGTAGCCCGTGACGCCCTTCATGGTGCGCCGGCCGGTGTTCATGACCCGGCCGTCGGCCAGGACGACCTCCAGGCCCAGCGCCGAGTCCCGGGTGACGCCGTACTTGACGCAGCGCAGCCCGCCCGCGTTCGTCGCCAGGTTGCCGCCGATCGTGGAGATCTCGTACGACGACGGGTCCGGGGCGTACATGAGCCCGTGCTCCCTGGCGGCCCTGTCCAGGTCGGCGGTGATCACCCCGGGCTCGACGACGGCGATCTCGTCGGCGGGGGAGAGCTCCTTGATCGCGGTCATCCGGGCCAGCGACAGGACGACGGCGCCGTCACCGGCCGTGGCCCCGCCGGCCAGGCCCGAACCCGCGCCGCGCGGCACCACCGGCACCCGGTGCTCACTGGCCCACTTCATGGTGGTCACGACGTCGTCGCGGGAGGCCGCCAGCACCACCCCGAGCGGTTTGCCCGGCGCCACGAACGTCCGGTCACGGGCATAGGAGTCGATCACGTCGGGATCGGTCACGACGCGGGCTTCGGACAGGGAGTTCACCAAGGCATCAATCGGTCTCACACCTTGCACCCTAGGCGCACCTCAGGCGCGGATCGTACAGCCCGCCGCGCCCACCGGCGCCGCGCCTGCTGCGGTTTGCGTAGTCCGTTGCTTACAGCCAGACTGCCCGGGTGGATGTCAGGTGCCCGACGTGTTCGGAGACCGGCCAGGTTGTCGCGGTCCCGGGCGCCGTCGCCGCAGGGACCACCTATCGGATCGGGCGGGTCAGATTACCCGGCGAGCGTGAGATCGCCGATCTGCCCACGGCGGCGTCGCTGGGCGCGTCCAAACATGTCATGAGCCGTACGCAGCTCGCGGTCTGGTTGTCGTTCCCCAGCCGCCACTACACGCCCTGGACCCGCAACCACGGCTACATCATGCTCGGCGTGGCGGCCCTGGGGCACCTGGTCGTGTCGCTGGTGATCGCGATGGGACAGGACCCCCAGTGGGGCGAGGTGCTGCTGGCGCCCTTCTGCCTGACGGGGCTGTTCTGGGGGCTCGGGCTGCTGTTCGTCCTCGGTTCGTACGGCGCGCGCAAACGCGACACGGTAGAGGCCCCCGCCAGGGAGAGGGCGCTGGCCGTCTGGGAGAGCCTCTACTACTGCGCCCGCGACAACGTGGTGTTCGAGCCCGGGGTCGGCGTCTCGTTCCATCCGAGCGAGACGCGCGAGTACATCTTCGGGTTCAGAAACTCCCGATGATCAGGCCCGCTCCTCCGCCACCAGGCGGACGCAGACGGCCAGGCCGGTGATGGCCCGCTCCAGCTCGTCCAGCTCCGGGTAGGTCGGCGCGATCCTGATGGTGCGGTCGGCGGGGTCGGTGCCGTAGGGGTGGGTGGCGCCCGCGGGCGTCAGCGCGATGCCCGCCGCCTTGGCCCTGGCCACCACCTCGGCGGCGTGCGGCACCTCCAGGCTGACGAAGTAGCCGCCCTTCGGGCTGGTCCACTCGGCCAGGCCGCCGAGCCGGTCGGTCAGCACCTTGTCCACCAGCTCGAACTTCGGCCCGACCAGCTCCGCGTGCCGCCGCATGTGGGCGGCCACCCCGGCGGCGTCGCCCAGGAACTCCACATGGCGGAGCTGGTTGAGCTTGTCCGGGCCGATGGACTGCTTGGAGGTCTGGTGCAGGAACCACTCGACGTTCGCGGGTGAGGAGCCGAAGAACGACACGCCGGCCCCGGCCAGCGTCACCTTCGAGGTGGAGGCGTAGACGAACACCCGGTCGGGGTGGCCCTGCCCGGCGCTGATCGCCAGCAGGTCGGCCAGCTCGGCGGGGGTGTCGGTGAGGTGATGGACCGCATAGGCGTTGTCCCAGAAAATCCGGAAATCGGGGGCGGCGGTGGGCATGGCGGCGAGCCTGCGTACCGTCTCGTCGCTGTAGACGACGCCCGTCGGGTTGCTGTACTTCGGCACGCACCAGATGCCCTTGACGCTCGGGTCGGTGGCGACCAGGCCCTCGACCACGTCCATGTCGGGGCCGGTGGCGGTCATCGGGACGGGCACCATCTTGATCCCGAACCGCTCGCAGATCGTGAAATGCCGGTCATATCCGGGGACGGGGCACAGGAACGTGATCTCCGGCTCCTCCACCCACCGGCGCGCGGCGCCCGGCAGCGGCGCCAGCAGCGCGTGCACGATCGTGTCGTGCATCAGGGTCAGGCTGGAGTTGCCGCCCACGACGAGCTGCTCGGCGGGCACCTGGACCAGCGGCGCGAACAGCTCGCGCAGCTCGCGCAGCCCCTGAAGGTTGCCGTAGTTGCGGCCGTCACTGCCGTCGGCGGCCCGGTAGGACGTGGGCAGTTTCAGCATGACGTTGGAGAGATCGAGCTGGCGCGGTGACGGCTTGCCCCTGGTGAGGTCGAGCGAAAGCCCCTGCTGGACGAGGGCGGCGTAGTCACGCTGAGCGGTCACGAGTTCTCCTCCGGGTCGGCCGTCCGGGGCGGCCGCGTCTCGCGGCCGGCCTCGGTCAGCGCCTTGCACACGTACGAAGGATAGGAGAATTCACCGGATGAGCCGGTCTCCATCCGGCATGTGGACCGTCTGGCCAATCCGCGCGGGCGGCAAAAGTGCCGCCCGGAAATATCCAAGAACGACTTCACGAGCGGCGCTGGTTGGCGTGGAATGGGTAGATCGGGGCAGCCAACACTCCGCATCGGATGGGAGCAGTTGTGACGACTGTTCGCGAGACCTCGATCGAGCAGGTCAGGCGCCGTCGTACCGGGACCGTCATCGCCTCCTGGCTCTCGACGACCGACCACAAGGTCATCGGGTACCTCTATCTGATCACCTCGTTCGGGTTCTTCCTCGTGGCCGGCGTCATGGCCATGATCATCCGGGCCGAGCTCGCGTCGCCGGGCATGCAACTGGTCAACCAGCATCAGTACAACCAGCTCTTCACCATCCACGGCACGGTGATGCTGCTGCTGTTCGCCACGCCGCTGTTCGCCGGGTTCGCCAACGTGGTGATGCCGCTGCAGATCGGCGCGCCCGACGTGGCCTTTCCCCGGCTGAACGCGGTCGCGTACTGGCTGTTCCTGTTCGGCGGGCTGATGGTGGTGGCGGGGTTCTTCACGCCGGGCGGGGCGGCGGACTTCGGGTGGTTCGCGTACACGCCGCTGGCCACCGCCACGTTCTCGCCGCAGGTGGGCGCCGACCTGTGGATCATGGGGCTGGCGTTGTCCGGCCTCGGCACGATCCTCGGCGCCGTCAACTTCATCACCACGATCATCGGCATGCGGGCGCCCGGCATGACGATGTTCCGGCTCCCGCTGTTCACCTGGAACGTGCTGCTGACCAGCATGCTCGTGCTGATGGCCTTCCCGGTGCTGGCCGCGGCGCTGCTGGTGCTGGAGGCCGACCGCAAGCTCGGCACGCAGGTCTTCGAGGCGGTCAACGGCGGGCCGATGCTCTGGCAGCACCTGTTCTGGTTCTTCGGCCATCCCGAGGTCTACATCATCGCGTTGCCGTTCTTCGGGATCATCACCGAGGTGATCCCGGTCTTCAGCCGTAAGCCGATCTTCGGCTACATGAGCCTGGTGGGCGCGACCATCGCCATCGCCGGGCTGTCGATGACCGTGTGGGCGCACCACATGTTCCCGACGGGGCAGGTGCTGCTGCCGTTCTTCTCGTTCATGACGTTCTTGATCGCGGTGCCGACCGGGGTGAAGTTCTTCAACTGGATCGGCACGATGTGGCGGGGCCATCTCAGCTTCGAGACGCCGATGCTCTTCGCCGTCGGCTTCCTCGTGACGTTCCTGCTCGGCGGGCTCACCGGGATCATCCTGGCCTCGCCGCCGCTCGACTTCCACATCAGCGACACCTACTTCGTGGTGGCCCACTTCCACTACGTGGTCTTCGGCACGGTCGTGTTCGCGATGTTCTCCGGCTTCTACTTCTGGTGGCCGAAGATGACCGGCAGGATGCTCGACGACCGGCTCGGCAAGGTGCACTTCTGGACGCTGTTCATCGGTTTCCACACCACGTTCCTGGTGCAGCACTGGCTGGGGCAGCTCGGCATGCCCCGGCGGTACGCCGACTACGGCGTGTCCGACGGCTTCACCTTCCTCAACGAGGTCTCCTCCGTCGGGGCGTTCCTGCTCGGCGCCTCCACGCTGCCGTTCCTCTACAACGTCTTCAAGACCGCCAGGCACGCGCCCAAGGTCACCCTCGACGACCCGTGGGGCTACGGCAACTCGCTGGAGTGGGCGACCTCCTGCCCGCCGCCGCGGCACAACTTCACCAGCATGCCGCCGATCCGCTCCGAACGTCCCGCCTTCGACCTGCACTACCCCCACGTGCCGTCGGCCCCGGCGGCCGATCCCGAAGTCGATTCCGAGGTCAAATCCGAAACGGAGGCCGAGCCGGAGCAGGTTTCCGGGGACGGGACGCCCGAGGCGCCGCCCCGCCAGGAAACAACAGATTGATCATGACCTTTCGCCTATCTAGGGAGATCGGCGATGACAGGTACGAGAACCCCCTTCAACCCCGAGACGGCCCCCTGCGGGAAGAAGTCCGGCGGTGAGCGCCTCGTCGACGACGATGGCTACGGCCTGGTGATCCGCGACCAGTTCTTCGACTGCGGCTGCCGCAGGATCCGGCACGACTACCACGACGGCAGCATCCACCTCTCCGCCATCCGCCACGACGGCAAGCGGGTCAAGGACCCGATACAACCCGACCTCGGGAAGTGACCTAAATGATCGATGTGCTCATCGTCGGAGGAGGCGGGGCGGGGCTACGAGCGGCCATCGCGGTCGCCGAGCAGGACCCGGCGTGCAAGGTGGCGGTCGTCTCGAAGGTCTACCCGATGCGCAGCCACACCGTCTCCGCCGAGGGCGGCGCCGCCGCGGTGATCGACATCGGCGACACGCTCGACGAGCACTGTTACGACACGATCTCGGGTGGTGACTGGCTCTGCGACCAGGACGCGGTCGAGGCGTTCGTGGCCGAGGCGCCGCGGGAGCTGATCCAGCTCGAACACTGGGGCTGCCCCTGGAGCCGCGAGGGCGACGGCCGGGTCGCGGTCCGCCCGTTCGGCGGCATGAAGCGGGAGCGCACCTGGTACGCGGCCGACAAGACGGGCTTCCACCTCCTGCACACCTTGTTCCAAACAACCCTGAAATATCAGGACATCATCAGGTACGACGAGTGGTACGTCACCAAGCTCGTCGTCGACGACGGCCGCGTCCACGGGGTCGTGGCCGTCGAGATCAGGACCGGCCGCATCGAGACCATCCCCGCCAGGACCGTCATCCTGGCCACCGGCGGCTGCGGCCGGGTCTTCCCCTTCACCACGAACGCCGCCATCAAGACCGGCGACGGCATGGCCCTGGCCTACCGCGAGGGCGCCCCGCTCAAGGACATGGAGTTCGTCCAGTACCACCCGACCGGCCTGCCGTTCACCGGCATCCTCATCACCGAGGCGGCCAGGGCGGAGGGCGGCTGGCTGATCAACAAGGACGGCTACCGCTACCTCCAGGACTACGACCTCGGCACGCCCACGCCCACGCCGAAGCTGCGCAGCATGGAGCTGGGCCCGCGCGACCGGCTCTCCCAGGCGTTCGTGCACGAGCAGCACAAGGGCCGTACGGCGGACACCCCGTACGGGCCCGTCGTCTACCTGGACCTGCGCCACCTGGGCGAGAGCAAGATCGACTCCCGCATCCCGTTCGTGCGCGAGCTGTGCCGCAGCTACCAGAACCTCGACCCGGCCACCGACCTCATCCCGGTACGCCCGGTCGTGCACTACATGATGGGCGGCGTCCACACCGACATCGACGGCGCCACCCCCATCGCCGGCCTGTACGCGGCCGGTGAGACCGCCTGCGTGAGCATCAACGGCGCCAACCGGCTCGGCTCGAACTCGCTGCCGGAGATCCTCGTGTTCGGCCGCCGGGCGGCCCTGGCCGCCGCCGAGTTCGCCAGGGCGCACCGGGACGGCGAGCCGCGGGCCGTACGGACCCAGGGGGAGGACGAGCGGCGGCTCCTGGAACGCGAGCGCGAGGGCAGGAGGACCGGCGAGCGCGTCGCCGACCTGCGGGAGCGGATGCAGCACACGCTGGAGGGGGCGGCCGGCATCTACCGCACGGGGGACGTCCTGGCCAAGGCCGTCGACACGCTCGCCGACCTGCGCGCCCGGGCCGAGGAGGTCCGCTTCGACGACACCGGCGTCGCCTTCAACACCGAACTGCTCAACCTGCTGGAGTTACGCACCATGCTGGAGGTCGCGCAGACGATCGTGGCCTGCGCGCTGAACAGGCAGGAGTCGCGCGGCGCGCACCAGCGCACCGACTTCACCGCCAGGGACGACGACTCCTTCCTCGCGCACTCGCTGGTGCACCGCGCGCCCGACGGCACCCCGTCCGTCGGCCTGCTCCCCGTGACGATCACCCGCTGGCCTCCGGGAGAAAGGGTGTATGGCCGTTGAACGCCGAGACTGACACGACGGAGGAGGCCGGTGCTCGCACCATCCGGATGGAGGTCATGCGATTCCGGCCGGGGGAGGACACCGAGCCGGTGTTCCAGGGGTACGACGTGCCGCTCATGGCCGACTGGGCCGTGCTCGACGGGCTCAACCACATCAAGGACCAGCTCGACGGCAGCCTGTCCTACCGCTGGTCGTGCCGGATGGGCGTGTGCGGCTCGTGCGGCATGACGGTCAACGGCGAGCCCCGGCTGACCTGCGGCACCTTCCTCACCGAATACGGGCAGGGCCCGGTGCGGATCGAGCCGCTGAAGGGTTTCCCGGTCATCAAGGACCTGGTGGTGGACATCGACGACTTCCTGGCCAAGCTGTCGTCGGTGCGCCCGTGGCTGATCCGGGAGGGCGAGGAGCTGCCGCTGACCACCGAGTACGCCCAGACGCCCGCGCAGCTGGAGGCGTACAAGCAGTACAGCATGTGCATCAACTGCACGCTGTGCTACTCGGCCTGCCCCGTCTACGTGCTCGACCCCGACTTCCTCGGCCCGGCGGCCATCGCCCTGGCCCAGCGCTACAACCTGGACTCGCGTGACATGGGCGACCGGTTCGACGTGCTCAACCTGGACGACGCGGTGTGGGGGTGCACGTTCGTGGGCGAGTGCACCCGGGTGTGCCCCAAGCACGTGGACCCGGCCGAGGCCATCCAGCGCTACAAGCTGACGGCCGCCCTGCGCTCGGTGCTGCCGTGGAGCCGGCGATGACGGCCGGCGGCAGTGCCTCCTCGGGCGCTTCCCCGGGCGCTTCCCCGGGCGCCTCCTCCGGCGCCTCGCAGGGCGCTTTCGTACGGACCGGCGCGGCCGGTTACCGGCCGGGGCGCGACCCGTTGTGGTTCGCCCGCACCCGCACCTACACCCTCTTCGTGCTGCGCGAGCTGACCAGCGTCTTCGTGGCCTGGTCGGTCGTGTTCACCATGATGCTGGTGGACGCGGTGCTGGGTGGCACGCTGCCGGACTTCGCCGCGCTGGCCGCCCGGCCGTGGATGATCGCGATCAACGTGGTGGCCCTGGCCGCGACCGTCTTCCACGCCGTCACGTTCCTGAACCTCGCGCCCAAGGCCACGGTCGTCCGCCTGGACGGCTGGCGGGTGCCCGCCTGGATGATCCAGGGGGGCAACCACTCGGCCTGGGCGGTGATCTCCGCGGCGATCGCCTACTTCGTGCTGAGGACGCCATGAAGCGCACGCTGGAACCGTACCTGTGGTTGCTGTTCAGCGGCGGGGGCGTGCTGGCGGCGTTCCTGCTGCCGGTGCTCGTGCTGCTGTTCGGGGTGCTCATGCCGCTCGGCGTGGTCGACTGGCCGACCGCCGAGCACCTGAGCGCGCTGCTGGACAACGTGCTCGTGCGGCTGGCGCTGCTGGTCGTCGCCGTGCTGTGCCTCTTCCACGCGGCGCACCGGATCAGGCACACCAGCGAGGAACTGCTCGGCATCGCCAGGTTCGACCTGGTCGTGGCGGTGCTCTGCTACGGGGGTGCCATCGCGGGCGGGGTCATCACGGCGCTTTTGCTGTTCTGATATGTCGTGGTTTGATCACGTTTCACCAACGTACTTTACGATTGGTTTACTTACCCTCTAGCGTCCGGCATTGCACACCCCTAGGCCATTCGCCCGGAGATCCCGGGCAGAGAGGGTTCCTGGTGCCACGTACAAAGCGCCTATTAGCCATTCTCCCTGCGGTCGCCCTCCTGGGAGCGGCCCTGTCCGTGCCCGGCGCCCAGGCGTCCTCGGTCGCGAACTACCAGCCGACTGCCGCGGATTTCTACATCAACTACGCTCCGCCCCAGGTCGAGCGTGATCCGAAGGAACCCGCGCTCGACGCCCGGAACCAGCGCAAGCTCACCCCGGCGCAGAAGTTCGACCGGAAGTTCAGCAGTGGGAATCCGGCGGCCGGCCGCATCCTCGCCGCCCGCGAGCAGCAGGCGATCAAGACCGGCCGCAACCCGGCTGAATGGATCTTCAAGAATTCCAAGCAGACCCGTACGGCCAAGCTCCTGACCCTCCTGGTCGAGTTCGACGAGCAGGCCAACGACGACTTCTCCGGTTTCAACCGGCTGCGCACGGTCAACAGCGCGCCCGACGACTGCGTGGTCGAGCCGCCAGGGACGCTCAAGAACGGCCCCCTGCACAACAACATCCCGGACCCGGCGACGCTGCCGCACAAGGACAACAACTCCTTCTGGGTCAAGGACTTCAGCACCGAGCACTTCAACAAGATGCTCTACACCGACAAGGGCATCACCGAGCGCGTCCGCCCCGACCTGCGGGACCCGCGTGACGGCAAGCGCGGCATCGACATCTCCGGCTCCACGCTGAAGCGGATGTACGAGGAGATGTCCAAGGGCGCCTACTCCGTCACCGGCTCGGCCGTGGGCTGGATCAAGGTCCCGCACTCCGAGGCCTGGTACGGCGCCGCGGCCTGCGGCGGCGCGCCCCAGGACATGTCCGGCCACCCGGACAACCCGCGCGGCGCCCAGGAGCTGGCCATCGACGCGGTCGACGCCCTGGCCCAGAGCCAGCCGGACTTCCCGTGGGCCGACTACGACCTCGAGGACATCTCCGACGCCGACGGCGACGGCAACCACAACGAGCCCGACGGCGTCGTCGACCACCTCGTGCTCGTGCACGCCGGCAAGGACAAGTCCTCCGACGGCGGCGCCGAGGGGACCTACGCCATCTGGGCGCACTCCAGCGCGGTCGCCGGCGGCTACCACATCCCCGGCAGCGACAAGAAGATCTCCAACTACATCGTGCAGCCCGAGGACTCCGGCGTCGGTGTCTTCGCCCACGAGTACGGTCACGACCTCGGCCTGCCCGACCTGTACGACACCTCGGGCGCGGCCAGCTCGGCCGTGGACTTCTGGGACCTGATGTCCAGCGGCTCCCACGCCGGCCCGATCTTCCAGTCGATGCCGACGCACATGGGCCTGTGGGACAAGTGGGTGCTCGGCTGGGCGAACCCGAAGACGCTCGACCCCGGCGACCGCTCCCAGCTCGTCACGGTCGGGCAGTCCTCGCGCACGCCCAAGCTCACCCAGGACGGCGTCCGGGTGAACCTGGCCTCCACACCGCAGCGGATGATCGAACCGCACAGCGGCTCGAACGCCTGGTGGACCAACCTCGACCAGGAATGGGCCAACGTCACCCTCACCCGTGACCTGCCCGTCCCGGCCGGTACGGACCTGAAGTTCTGGATGTGGAACAACTACGAGATCGAGCAGGACTGGGACTTCGGCTTCGTCGAGGTGTCGACCGACGGCGGCGAGACCTGGACCCAGCAGAAGGTCTACGACGAGGCCGGCACCGAGGTCACCACGCCTGACGGCTACCCGGACCCGAACAAGAATCTCGCCACGTTCGGCAACAAGAAGTACGGCCTCACCGGCGACACCGGCGGCTGGCGGCACGACTACGCCGACCTGACGCCGTACGCCGGGCAGACGATCAAGCTGCGGCTGACGTACAACACCGACGCGGCCTTCACTCCGCGCGGCTGGCACGCCGACGACTTCGAGCTCACCAACGGCGGCACGTCGGTGTGGAGCGACGACGTCGAGGGCGGCGCCAACGGCTGGCTGGCGGTGGGCGGCACGTTCACCAACACCAGCGGCCAGGGCTGGACCCGCAACAACGGCGAGCGCGAGATCTCCCGCTTCTACCTCGCGGAGTGGCGGAACTTCGACGGCTTCGACAAGGGCCTGGCCTACACCTACGACAGCGACTACCTCCGCGACGGGGCCTGGCAGGTGCAGAAGGTGAAGTACAACGCGCCCGGCCTGCTGGTGTGGTACCGCGACTCCACCTTCACCACCAACAACGTCGGCGAGACCATCACGGCCCCGCCGAGCCTCGGCCCCAAGGGCAGCCTGCTGGTCGTGGACTCCCACTACGAACCGCTGCGCCGCACCGGGACCGCGGCCGAGAAGGACCCGACGCTGAACAAGAACCTGCAGGGGCGCGTCCAGACCTCCAACGCGGCGTTCGGGTTCGGCAAGACCTACCCCTTCAAGGAGTGCATCGAGGCGGCGGACGAGCCGTTCAGCGCGTACTGCACGGACTTCCCCGCGCAGAAGGGCGTCTCGGCGTTCACGGACGCGAAGACGTGGTTCCCCGGCATCGAGCAGATCAACGGCGGGCTCTACTACCGCGACTTCGACGCCTCGGCGGTCGTGCCCGCCAAGGGTGACCAGGCCTACAGCACCCGCGTGGTGCACCAGGACGGCACTCCGGCGCCGGAGCTGTACGGCCGGGTGGCCGGCGGCTCGGTGCTCGGCACCGGCAACCCCGGTGACGAGGGCAAGGCGCTCGGCGTGCAGTTCAAGCTGGTCAGCCCGCTGCCCGGTAACATCGGTGCCATCGTCCAGGTGACGCCGCCGAAGAAGTGAAATGTAGGGGCCGCTGGAGCCCTCAGCGGCCCCTACGATTGATGACCATGAGCGAACTGCGCACCAAAGAAGAGCACACCGAGGCGATCCGTCGGGATCGCCGGGTGGCGGTGGTGGTGAACACTCGCTCGCGCCGTGGTCGCCGCCACTACTTCGAGGTGATCGAGCAGATCCACAACCTCGGGTTCGAGCCGCTGGCCGAGCTGTCGGTCTACAACCCCAAGCGGTTGCGCGACCTGCTGGACACGGCCCTGGCCACCGGCCCGGACCTGCTCATCGTCGGCGGCGGCGACGGCACCCTGTCCTCCGCCGTGCACCACGTCGCCCACCGCGACGTGGCGCTCGGCGTGCTGCCCCTGGGCACCACCAACAACTTCGCCCGCAGCCTCGGGCTGCCGCTCGACCTGGCGGGGGCGATCGGGGTGTTCGCCGACGGCAAGGTGGCCGACATCGACCTCGGCATGGCCGACGACCAGCCGTTCGCCAACCTGGCCAGCTTCGGCGTGTCCGTCGAGGTGGCGGGCAAGGTCAAGCCGTGGCTCAAGCGCATCGTGGGGCGCCCCGCCTACCCGCTGACCGCGCTGACGATCCTGCCGGGGCACACGCCGTTCCGCGCCTACATCACGGTCGAGGGGGAGCGCCACGAGCTGCTCACCCACCAGCTCAACATCGCCAACGGCCGCTTCCACGGCGGCTGGCAGGTGGCCAGGGACATCAGCATCGACAACGGCATGCTGGTGGCCTACCAGCTCGGCTCCGGCAAGAAGCTGCGGCTGCTCGGCGAGACCCTGATCAGGGCGACCACCGGCCGCTGGCGCAGCCTGGCGGGCGGGCCGTTCGTGATGGGGCGCGAGATGCTGCTGGAGACCGACCCGCCGCTGGCCGCCGACGTGGACGGCGAGGTGGGCCTGCGCACCCCGATCCGGCTCCGCGTGGTGCCGAACGGAGTGCGGGTCATGGTGCCCGCCTCCTTCGAGGATCGCTGACCGGGCGTTCGGGCGCGCACCGCAGCAGCCCCCGGTCGGGCTCCAGGTTGCCGCCCCCGCGGAAGTAGAGCTGGCTGACATAGCCCCAGGCGCCGTTGTCGGCCATGGTCTTGGCCCACCAGTCGTTGACGCGGCCGTTCCCGAGGGCGTGGCGGCGGCCCTTCAGCCCGCACGCGTACCAGTCGTCGCCGGCCGCCTCGATGTGGCCCACCACGCGGATGTCGCGGACGGTCGCGTGCACGGGGATCCTGCCGTCGGGCGCCCAGTCGGGGCAGATCTGCACGGTGTGGGCCTCGCCGTCGATGACCCGCTCGAACGGGACGCCGCACGGGAAGTCGTCGGCGCGGGCCCGCGCGGACCCGGTGAGCGATCCCGTCAGCACCGCCACTGTGCCCACCGCCGTGCCCACCACTGCGCCCGCCGCGCGCATGGAGAACGTCATCCTTCCCTCCCTGGTCGATTTCTCGTGCACTCACCGTAGGGGAGTTGACACTGAAGGTCACGAGGGGGTTTTAGGCGTTCGGGAGGCGGCGGTAGGCCGGGGTGAGCGTGCGGTCCAGGCCGGCGGGTGGCGGGAAGACGCGCAGCAGCAGGTCGGGGGCGGCGGTCGTGGGGCGGCGCTCGGGGCGGTGGGCGGTGGCGCCGGGGGCGAAGAAGTCGGCCAGCCGGTCGGCGAACGGGACGTCCGCCACCCGCAGCGGGTCCGCGCCCGTCTCGTCGGCCAGGGAGCCGAGCAGTTGCTCGCGGGTGCGCCCGCGCCAGGCCAGCACCAGGAACGGATCGTCGTCGAACGACTCGGCCAGCAGGTAGAGCACGGCCGACAGGTGCTTGCAGGGGAACCCCCAGTCGGGGCACGAGCAGTCCATGTCCAGGTCGCGCGGGAACAGGTCGATGCCGAGCGCGGCGAACAGCTCCTCGATCTCCACCGGCATCTCACCCGCCAGCAGCTTGGCCCGGTAGACGGCCTGCGCGGCGATCGAGTGCTCGATGGTGGCCCAGCGGTCCTCGTCGTACGCCTCGATCCTGATCCCGACCTGGTACGGCTCGCTCCGCGACCCCTGGACGGCGGCCCTGACCTCACCCGGGACCAGGTCGATCGACAGGACCTGGCCCTGTCGGGCGTAGGCCCGGCCGCGGGACAGGCGCCCCCGGTCGCAGACGCGCTCCAGGATGTCGATGAAACGCCGCGACCACCAGGTGGAGCCGATGCTGCCGCGCTGCGTGCGCGCCCTGATGCCGCCCTCGACCCTGATCGGCCCGCTCGCCTCGAACCACGCCATCGTTCAGCCCACCCCCTCGGCGGTCAGCTCGAACACCTCGCGCAACTCGTCGGTGGACAGGTCGGTGAGCCACTCCTCGCCGGTGCCCACCACCCGCTCGGCCAGCGCCTTCTTGCGCTCGATCATCTGGTCCACGCGCTCCTCCAGCGTGCCCGCGCAGATGAGCTTGCGCACCTGTACGTTCTTGCGCTGCCCGATCCTGAACGCGCGGTCGGTGGCCTGGTCCTCGACGGCCGGGTTCCACCAGCGGTCCACGTGGATGACGTGGTTGGCGGCCGTGAGGTTGAGGCCCACGCCCGCCGCCTTGAGCGACAGCACGAACAGCATCGGCTCCTCGTCGTGCTGGAACCGGTCCACCAGGCGGTCGCGGGTCTTCTTCGGCAGGCCGCCGTGCAGCCAGAGGACCGGGCGGTCGAGGTGCTGGGCGAGGTAGGGCTGGAGCATGGTCCCGAATTCCGCATATTGCGTGAAAAGAAGGGCTTTTTCGCCTTCAGCGAGGATTTCTTCTGAAAGCTGCTCCAATCGGGTGAGTTTTCCGGACCTGCCGGACAGGCGGGAGCCGTCCTTGAGCAGGTGGGCCGGGTGGTTGCAGACCTGCTTGAGCCGGGCCATCGCGGACAGCACCAGGCCGCGCCGCTCGATGCCCTCGCTGTCGTCGATCTTGGCCAGCATGTCTTCCACCACCGCCTGGTAGAGCGAGGCCTGCTCGGTGGTGAGCGGACACCACTCCTTCACCTCCAGCTTCTCCGGCAAGTCGGAGATGATGGACTTGTCGGTCTTGACGCGGCGGAGGATGAACGGCCCCGTCGCCCGCTTGAGCGCCTGCGCGGCCTGCTCGTCCTGGCGGGCCTCGATGGGCTCCTGGAACCTGCTCCTGAACCGCGAGCGCGACCCCAGCAGCCCGGGATTGGCGAACTCCATGATCGACCAGAGCTCGGCCAGATGGTTCTCCACCGGCGTCCCGGTCAGGGCCAGCCGGGTGCCGGTGGGGATCGACCGTACCGCCCTGGCCTGCAGCGTCGAGCTGTTCTTGATCGCCTGGGCCTCGTCGCACACGACCCGGTGCCACTCATGCGTTTTCAGGGTGTCCAGGTCGCGCTGCGCGGTGCCGTACGTGGTGATGACCAGGTCGGCCCCGCCGATCCTGGCGGCGTCGCGCCCGCTGCCGTGGTGCACGTAGACCCGCAGCCCCGGCGCGAACCTGGCCGTCTCCCGCTGCCAGTTGCCCACCAGCGACATCGGGCACACCAGCAGCGTCGGGGTGCTCGCCCGCTCGTGCACGAGCAGCGCCAGCGTGGTGACCGTCTTGCCCAGTCCCATGTCGTCGGCCAGCACCCCGCCGAGGCCCAGCTCGGACAGGAAGCTCAGCCACGCCAGCCCGCGCTCCTGGTACGGCCGGAGCGTCGCGTCAAGGCCCGCCGGGGTGGACAGCGGGGTGAGCCGCCGCTCGGCCTGCCCGGACAGCAGGTCGCCGAGCACGCCGTCGGCGTCGACCGCCAGCAGCGGCAGGTCGTCGTCCTCCCAGGGGGCGGCGCCGACGACGCCGCGCAGGATGTCGGCGGCGGTGGTCTCGCCCGAGCGGCCGCCCTCCACGGCCCTGAGCGCCGCCTTGAGCTGCCTGTCGTCCAGCTCCACCCACTGGCCGCGCACCCTGACCAGCGGCACCTTGAGCCTGGCCAGCTCGGCCAGCTCCGCCTCGCTGATCGTCTCGTCGCCCACCGTCAGGTCGATCCGGAAGTCGACCAGCTCCCGCAGCCCGAACCCCTGCGAGACGGCCGCCGTCTGAGCCTTGGTCCTGGTCGTGAGCTTCAGCCCCAGCCGCGTACGGCCGGCCCAGCGCGGCAACTGCACCCCGAACCCGGCCGCCTGCAGCAGCGGCGCCGCCTGGCGCAGGAATCCGAACGCGCCCGGGGTGTCGAGCCACAACTCGCTCGGCTGCGGGACGCGCAGCGCCCGGTCCAGCTCGGGATAGAGCCTGACGGCGCGGCCCAGCCCGGTCAGCAGCTCCCGCTCCGGCCTGCCCGGCAGGCCCTGCTCGCCCTGCCAGATCCGCTCGGCGGGGACGTAGAGGCTGGGGTCGTCGGCGGCCTGCAACGCCAGCTCCACCCGCCAGTCGTCGGTGTCCGCGGGCTCCTGGAGGCGGAAGCAGACGCGGGTCGCGCCCTCGGCCGCCGCCACCGAGTCGTGCCAGCCGGCCAGCTCCTGGCGCAGCTCGGGGACGTCGGGGCAGGCCGGGTCGGGGCCGGTGAGGGCGGCCAGCCAGCGCTCCTGCGGGGTCCTGGGCACGGCGACGAGGGGTTCCGTGAGCACCCGCCTGACGACGGCGTCGGTGAAGGCGTCGACGGCCTCGCGCAGGACGTCCGTGGCGGCGCGCTCCGCGGCCCCGGTACGGCAGGCGGGCGGCATGGCCAGCGTCAGCTCCCGGAAGTATCGGGCGTCGGCTCCCGTGAGCACGGGCCGCCACCGGGCGAGGGCCTCGGCCCGCGGAATCGTCCACATGGCCATGCCGTCCTCGTGGCCGGACACCGCGGAGGCGCCAGACGCTTCAGCGGGGCCCGGCCCTTCGGAAGAGCCGGGCGCTTCGAAGGGGCTGGGGGCGGGGGAGCGGAGGAGTTGGGGGATGACGCGGCCCCGGCGTACGAGGTCGTGGGCGAAGCCGGCGACGGCGGCCCAGTGGCGCAGGGTGGCGGTGCCCGTGTGCTCGGACAGCACGTGGAGCGCCTGCGCGACCGATGGCACGACGGCGGGCACCTGCCACAGGCGCAACCGTGGCCGGGTCACCTCCGGCATCCGGCCGGTCTCCGGCGAGGGCAGCGGCTCCTTCGCCGACCCGGGGAGCAGCAGCTCCAGCGTGCGGTACGGCGGGTCATCGAGGCCGAGCACGGCGGCGACGGCCTGCGCCGGCGCGGCACCAGGGTGGGGCCGCGCCGCGGCCGCGCCCCGACGCGAGCCGGTCCGGACCGGTGCGCTCTGGTCCGAGCCGGTCCGGTCCGGGGTCGTCCGGCCAAGGGCGGCCCGGTCGTGAGCGGGTTGTGGTGAGGCGGGCTGGTGTGGGGTGTCCGGCGGGGGTGGTCCGGCGTCTGTGGTCTCCGCCCAGAAGGCGAGCCCGCTCGGCGTCCAGACCCCATGTACCACCACCCTGGCAGGCTACCGGCTGGTGGCCGGAGATCGGAGCTGAGCCGGCCGCACCCGAAGTTGTAGAATTAAGGTATGAATCCTCCCGGATCGTGGTGTGAGCGGCCCAAGCCTCAGGCGCCCTCGTGCGAGCTGCCATCGCCGTGGAGCAAGCCGAAGCGGCCGGACGACTGGTGCGAGGTCCAGAAGGATCCGGTGCTGTCCGCGCTGGGGTTCCTGATCAAGGCGGCAAAGCGGAAATAACGGGTGATAGAACCCCTTCTGTATGGGTAGTCGCCTTCCTCAGCGGAGGAGGCGATGCTCGTGAACGACACCCACAAGCTGGTCAACGACCTCTCCGAGCAGGTTTCCCGGCTCGTCAGGGACGAGTTCCGGCTGGCCAGGATGGAGCTGGCGGAGAAGGGTAAACACGCGCGCTTCGGCGTGGGCCTGTTCGGTGCGGCGGGGACGGCCGCGTTCTTCGGCGGGGCCTCGCTCGTGGCCGCCGCGATCATGCTGCTGGCCCGTGTCATGCCCGGGTGGGCGGCGGCCGCGGTCATGGCGGTGATCCTGTTCGCCTGCGCGGGGCTGCTCGGCCTGGTCGGCAGGAAGCAGGTCAAGCAGGTGGGTACGCCGGTTCCCGAAGAGACCATCGCGAGCGTCAAGGCCGATATCGACATGGTCAAGGAGAGGTCACGGCGATGAGCGAGACGGACCCCGGCCACAGCGACCAGCACGCCGGCTACGTCGGCGCCCGCAGGGCGACCGTGGGCACGCCGACCGAGCGTGACTCCATCAACTCCATCAACGTCCCCCAGACGAGGCCAGGTGCGGTGGAGAACGCCCGGCGGGCCGAGGCGGCCCGGCAGGAACACGAGACGTTCCTTCCCGAGAACCCCATTCCGGACGAACGGGCCGAGGCCGCGGAGAGCTCGCGGACCGAGGAGGAGACGGTGGCGGGAGCCCGGGGACGCCGGGAGGAGGACGACGAGGAGGAGGAAGAGGGCGACGTGCGTAAGGACATCAAGGAAGCCAGGAGAGAGCTCGGCGACACCATCAGCGCGCTGGCGGCCAAGACCGATGTGAAGGCCAGGGCGAGCCACGCGGCGGAGGCGGCCAGGGACCGGGCGAGCCATGCGGCCGAGGCGGCGAGGGGCAAGGCGAGCCACGCGGCCGAGGCGGCCAGGGACCGGGCCGGCCATGCGGCCGACACGGTCAAGCACAAGGCGTCGGAACTCGGCGGCAAGGTGCGTGAGGGCACCTCCCACCAGGTCAAGGACGCTTCCCGGAGGAAGAAGCTGACCATGCTGCTGGTGGCGATCGCCGGCGCCGTGACGGCCTTCGTCACGCGCCGCCTGATGAGGCGGTCCCGCAGCAGGACCAGGTGACGGCACGCCGCCGCCGGTCCCGGGGGATCGGCGAACGGTGACAGACCGCGCCGGCTCCGGCGCGGCCCGAGTGTTCCTGTGCCTCGGCGGCCCCACCTCCCACCCCGGCATCCCGCCTCCGTGTGCCGCGTGCCGGGGGTACGGGCAGGCCCGATAGCCTGCGGGAATGATGCGTCGAACAGCCGTCGTTGCGCTGCTCGCCCTCCTGCTGTCGGGGTGTTCGGGCGGGGCGGCGGTGAGCGACTTCGGCACCGTGATCAAGGGTGCGAAGGGCACGACCGTGCAGGTCCAGGTCCGTGCCGGGCAGCGGTTCTCCCTGGCCGTCGCCGAAAACCCGTCGGTGGGCGACGCCTGGGACCTGCCCGCCCTGCCGGACACCAAGATCGCCTCGTTCATCAGCGCGGAGCGCGAGGCCCACGGCGACGCCCCCGGCACGGGCGGCACGGCCTATTTCGTGTTCCACGCCAAGCTGCCGGGCAGCACGGAGATCCGGCTGCGCGACTGCTGGCGCTGCGGCCCGGACAAGGTCCCGCCGGACGAGGAGTCCAGGCGGCAGTCGGGGGAGGCGATCTTCGCCATCACGGTGGGCCCGGCACGGTGACCGGTAAGCTGCGGATCATGGACTTCATCCGGGTACGCGCGTCCGCGGACGGCACGGAGACCATCTCCTACTGGACCGGCGACGTCTACGGCTGGCAGGACGACGACGGGCCGCACCACCTGTTCGGATTCGAGGGGCTCAACGTCGCCAGGGCCGTCGAGGACGGCGAGGGCGGCTGGCGGCTGCTCACCCGCGAGGCGGCCCTCTATCTCGACCCGAAGACCAGGCAGGTGCTCGACACCTGGGACAACCCGCTCACCGGGCGGCCGGTCGAGGTGCGGCACGTCTTCAACGACCCGGTCAACCAGCGGCTCGGCGGCTATCCCGTGCCCACGACCCGGCTCGGCGGCCAGGTGGTCTTCAACGTCGACATCCGGCTGGCCTACCCCTCGCCACTGAAGGTGGCCGACTACCCGGACAACTCGGCGAGCGACACCTACCGGGCGATGGAGCTGTTCCAGTTCTTCGTCTCGGCCGCCGACCTGGAGTCGGACGTGCCGGACGTGCCGGCGGTGTTCTCCTGGTGCCGGGTGTCGCCGTGGTTGCCGTGGATGGCCATGGGGCAGCGCGGCGGCGGGCTGGTCTACCACTGCCGGGGCGCCAAGGTGGCCGAGGTGCCCGAGCGGCTGCGGGAGCGGGTGGGCGAGCGGTTCCTGCACGCCCCCGCGGAGTGGTCGGCGCCCAACATGACGAGCTGGACGGCCTTCGCGGACGAGGTGGGCCGGTGAGCGCCGACCTGTTCTGCGAGATCATCGCGGGCGAGCGCCCCGCGCACATCGTGCACTCCGACGAGGTCGCGGTCTCGTTCCTCGACGTCCGGCCGGTCTTCAAGGGACATGTGCTGGTCGTGCCCAGGGTCCACGTCGAGACGCTGGCCGACCTCGCCGACGTCGGGCCGTTCTTCGAGCGGGTGCAGGCCATCGCGCGGGCGGTGGAGGAGGGGCTGCAGGCCGGCGGGACGTTCGTGGCCATGAACAACCGGATCAGCCAGAGCGTGCCGCACCTGCACGTGCACGTGGTGCCCCGGCACAAGAAGGACGGGCTACGCGGCTTCTTCTGGCCACGGACGACATACGACTCCGCCGAGGAGGCGCAGTCGTACGCGGACCTGATCGGCAAGGCCCTGTGAGGCGAGCTTCTGTGAGGCGGGCCCCTGTGAGACAGGCCCTGTGAGACAGGCCCCGTGAGACAGGCCCCGTGAGACAGGCCCTGTGAGGCGGGCCACGGTGGGCTAGGCTCTGGCCGCGTGGGATACGTCGTCGGGGCCGCCGTGCTGGTCGTGCTGGTCGGTGTGCCGGCGATCGTCCTGTGGCGGGTCATGCGGGGGCGGCGCGAGCTGGGCACGAGCCCGGCCGAGCGGGCCACGTTCGAGACCCTGCACACCGCCTCGCTGGCCGGGCCGCCGCTGCGGGCCGGGCTGACCGCCGACGGCGCCGAGCGGGCCTCGCGGCACCTGCGCGCGCTGCTCGGCGCCGCGGCCGTGGCGATCACCGATGGCGAGCGGCTGCTGGTTTACGACGGCGCCGGCGACCACCACGCCGACCAGGCGTTCGAGCACGCGGTGCCCACCATGCAGGACGGCCGCACCCAGGTCCTGACCATCGACTGTCACCTGCTCGAATGCCCGATCAGGCATGCCGTGGTGGTGCCGCTCACCACCGACGACCGGGTGGTGGGCGCGCTGGCCGCCTACGGGCAGAACGCCTCCGCCGGGCTGGTCAGAGCCGCGCAGGAGGTGGCCGGCTGGGTGGACTCCCAGCTGGAGCTGGCCCAGCTCGACCGCTCACGCACGT
Source organism: Nonomuraea jiangxiensis (assembly GCF_900099965.1). Classification (GTDB taxonomy): domain Bacteria; phylum Actinomycetota; class Actinomycetes; order Streptosporangiales; family Streptosporangiaceae; genus Nonomuraea; species Nonomuraea jiangxiensis. The sequence goes on from NZ_FNDJ01000002.1 coordinate 472,204, forward strand.
TGCTGATGGAGGCCGAGGTGCGGGCGCTGCGGGCGCAGATCTCGCCGCACTTCATCTACAACTCGCTCACCACCATCGCCTCCTTCGTCCGCACCGACCCGGAGCGGGCCAGGGAGCTGCTGCTGGAGTTCGCCGACTTCACCCGCTACTCCTTCCGCCGGCACGGCGAGTTCACGACCCTCGCCGAGGAGCTGCGCTCGATCGACCGCTACCTGATCCTGGAACGGGCCAGATTCGGCGACCAGCTCCAGGTCACCCTGCGCATCGCGCCCGAGGTGCTGCCGGTGGCGGTGCCGTTCCTGTGCCTGCAGCCGCTGGTCGAGAACGCCGTCCGGCACGGCCTGGAGAGCCGGAACGGCGTCGGCCGCATCACGATCATCGCCGAGGACGACGCCGGGGCCGAGTGCCGCATCAGCGTCGAGGACGACGGGCTCGGCATGGACCCCGACCGGCTGCGCCGCATCCTCGCCGGTGACAGCGCCGTCACCGGGGCCTCCACGGGCGGCGTCGGGCTGGCCAACGTGGACGAGCGGTTGCGCCAGGTGTACGGCGACGAGTACGGCCTCGTGGTCGAAACCGCCCCCGGCGCGGGCACGAAGGTCAACATCAGATTGCCGAAATATCACCCGGGCGTCTCCGCCCGTTGACCTTGATCTTTGTTGTCGGTTTCATCACTGTCTATGGCACTACTACGGGTCCTCGCGGTCGATGACGAGTTACCCGCCCTCGAAGACCTGTCGTACCTGCTGCGCGCCGATCCCCGCATCGGCGAGGTGGCCACCGCCCGGGACGGCGCCGCGGCGCTGCGCCTGCTGGACCGGGCCATCGCCGACGGACGGCCCATCGACGCCGTCTTCCTCGATATCCGCATGCGCGGGCTCGACGGGGTGGTGCTCGGCCGGTTGCTGTCGCAGTTCGCGAACCCGCCCCGGGTCGTGTTCGTGACCGCGTACGAGGAGCACGCGGTGGACGCGTTCGAGATCAAGGCCGAGGACTACCTGCTCAAACCCGTCCGGCCGGAGCGGCTGGCCGAGGCGATCCGGCGGGTCGCGGTCTCGGCCGAGGTGTCCGTGGAGAGCGGCGAGACCGAGACCATCCCGGTCGAACTGGGCGGGGTGACCCGGTTCGTGTCCACCGCGGACGTGATCTACGTGGAGGCGCACGGCGACTACGCGCGGCTGCACACGGCGGCCGGCAGCCATCTCGTGCGCATCCCGCTGGCCACGCTGGAGGAGCGGTGGGCCACGGCCGGGTTCGTCCGGGTGCACCGGAGCCATCTGGTCGCGGTCAAGCACATCGAGGAGTTGCACATCGACTCGGGCAAGTGCACGGTACGGGTGGGCGAAACCGAACTACCGGTCAGCCGCCGCCACACGCGCGAGCTGCGCGACCTGCTGGTGCGCCGGGCGAGGAAGGGCAGGCCGGAATGAGCACGCGGCCGGGACGTACGGCCGGGCGGGGGCGCGGGGTCCGCGCGAGCGGGAAGGGCGGGCGCTCATGAGCCCCGAGCGGCGGGTGTCGCGGGAGACGCCGCGCAGGGTGGCGGTGACGAGCCCGCGCACGGCCGCCACCCGCCGCCCGCGCTACCCCGCCACCCGCGAGATCGACGAGCAGACGCGCCTCGGTGAGGTCTACATGCGTTCGCTGCTGCGCACCCAGTTCCGGCTGGCGCTGTTCGTGTGCACGGCGCTGGCCTGCGTGGTCGGCGGGTTGCCACTGCTGTTCCTGCTGATCCCCGAGTTGACCTCGGCGCACCTGCTCGGCGTGCCGCTGCCGTGGGCGGTGCTCGCCGGGCTCGTCTATCCCGCCTTCATCGTCGGCGCCTGGCTCTACGTGCGCCACGCCGAGCGCAACGAGCGGCATTTCGCCGAACTGGTCGAGAGACGATGAGCCTCGCGGCGGTCGTGGTCGTGGTGGTGGCGGCCGTGCTCATCGGGGCGTTCGGGATCAGGGTCTCCCGCACGACCTCCGACTTCTACGTCGCCTCGCGCACCGTCAGCCCGCTGTGGAACGCCTCGGCCATCGGCGGCGAATACCTGTCGGCGGCCTCGTTCCTGGGCATCGCCGGGCTCATCCTGTCCTTCGGCGTGGACATGCTCTGGCTGCCGGTCGGCTGGACCGGCGGCTACCTGGTGCTGCTGGTGCTGGTGTCGGCGCCGCTGCGCCGTTCCGGCGCGTACACGCTGCCCGACTTCGCCGAGGCCAGGCTGGAGTCGATGAGCGTGCGCCGCACCGCGAGCGTGCTCGTCGTGCTGATCGGCTGGCTCTACCTGATGCCGCAGTTCCAGAGCGCGGGCCTGGTGCTGCGGACGATCACCGGCGCGCCCGTGTGGGTGGGCGGGCTGCTGGTGGCCGCGGTCGTGGCGGTGAACGTGCTGTCCGGCGGCATGCGGTCGATCACCTTCGTGCAGGCGTTCCAGTACTGGCTGAAGCTGACCGCGCTGGCCGTGCCGCTGGTGTTCCTGCTGATGGCCTGGCAGGCCGACGGCGCCCCCGGGATCAGCGCGCAGGACGCGGCCACCTGGCAGGTGCCGCTGGCCGGAGGCAAGGAATACGGGCTGTACTCGACGTATTCGCTGATCCTGGCCACGTTCCTGGGCACGATGGGGTTGCCGCACGTACTCGTCCGGTTCTACACCAACCCGGACGGTCGGGCCGCGCGCCGCACGACGCTCGTGGTGCTGTCCCTGCTCGGCGCGTTCTACCTGCTGCCCGCCGTGTACGGGTGGCTCGGCCGGATGTACGCCCCCGACCTGATCCGCACGGACACCGTCGTGCTGACGTTGCCCACCCGGATGATCGGCGGCACGCTCGGCGACCTGCTGACGGCGCTGGTCACCGCCGGGGCGTTCGCGGCGTTCCTGTCCACCTCCTCCGGGCTGTGCGTGTCGGTGGCCGGGGTGATCGCCCAGGACCTGCTCAAGGGCGGCGTGCGCTCGTTCAGGATCGCCACGGTGATGGCGGTGGTGGTGCCGCTGGCGCTGGCGTTGTGGGCGCGGGCCCTGCCGGTGGCGGACGTGGTGGGGCTGGCGTTCGCGGTGGCGGCCTCGTCGTTCTGCCCGCTGCTCGTGCTGGGCATCTGGTGGCGGCGGCTGTCCTCCGCGGGGGCGCTGGCGGGGTTGTTCGTGGGCGGGGGGCTGGCCTGCGCCGCCGTGCTCGTCACCATCACCGGCGGCCCGTACGACGGGTTCGCCGGGGCGCTGCTGGCCCAGCCGGCCGCGTGGACGGTGCCGATCGCGTTCGTGGTGATGGTGTCGGTGTCCTTCCTGACCCCGGACCGGGTGCCCGCCGGGGTCGCCAGGACCATGGTCAGGCTGCACACCCCGGAGGACCTCGACCTCGACCGCGGCGACTGGCGTCCCCGCTCTTCCTGATCCCTCAGAGGAGCTCCGCCTCCTTGATCTTGGCCTGCGGGAAGGTGTGGCCGCCGTCGCAGTCGTGGCAGTAGCCGGTCACGGAGCCGCCGGTGATGCGCAGGTCGTCCATGTAGTGATCGCGCCGCTGCCAGACGATGATCACCGGCCCGCCCGTCACCGCGGCCAGCCGGAGCGTCTCGCCGACCGAACCGGGGGCGGGCGCGTCGGTGCCGTCGAGGATCGCCAGGGCCGCCGCCTCGGCGTCGAGCGGCCCGTCGGGCTCGGTCGCGATGGCCAGGCGGCGCCGCTGGGGGCGCTCGGCCCTGACCGTGCCGTCGGCGGCCACGCCCACGGGCGCGTGGCCGGCCTGCCGCAGCAGGCGCAGGGTCTCGTCGGGCGGCAGGGCGCTGAGCGCGACCGTGGGCGCGACCGGCCGCAGGGCCAGCTTGCGCAGCGCCTTCGACCCGCACAGCTCGGTGATCAGCGTAGGGTCGTCCGAGGTCACCACGGACGCCGCGGCGGTGACGCGGATGGCGCCGTGCCTGCGGGCGACGTCCGTGACGAGGTAGCGCAGCGGCTGGGGCACGGACTTGGCGGAGCAGCGCTCCAGCTCGGCCAGCAGGCTCTCGGCCGTCGCACCCGCGTCCAGCGCCCTGCGCACGCTCCCTTCCGACAACCGCCACACGCTGGCCCGGTCGCGGGACTCCAGGTCGGCGCATCCGTTCAGGAACGCGGCCAGCTCGGGGGCCGGCGTCCCGGCCACGATCGCGGTCAGATCGTGCTGGAGGGTCACCGTCCGCGACGGCGTGGGGAACAGCTCGGCCACCTCGCCGCCGTCGAGCAGGGCCCGGCCGAGCGTGGTGAGCGCGCCGTCCTGGACCATCCCGAGCAGCTCGCCCTCGCGCAGGGCGGCGGCGAGGAACTCGGTGGTGGCCGGCGCGTGTTCGCGTGCCGCCCGGCTCCGCCAGCCGACGGCCGGGAGCAGCCCGTCCGGCGTCGCCGCGTGCCCGTCGGGCAGCGTCCGGAGCACCCGCAGGGTGGCCCGCCGGATGTCGCCCGCCCCGCACTCGAACTGGTACGGCGGCGCCTGCGGCGTCATGTGCTCCGCGCAGCAGCCCGGCACCCGGAACGAGGCCGCCTGCGGCAGGGCGATCCAGCACTCGGCCAGCGCCTGCCAGCGGGCGGCCGCCGGCCGGGCCAGCCAGTCGTCGGCCACGGTGGTGCTGACGAGCCGCTCGCCCAGCTCGGAGGCGATCAGGTCGGTGCCGAACGCGAGGTCCAGCCAGAGGGCGGCCGACTGCTCGGGCACGTCGAGCGCCTTGGCCACCCGCCTGAGCTCGCGGGTGCCGACGCCGCCCGCCTTGAGCTCGGTGACGGGCTCCGCGCCCGCCAGGTCGACCAGCGCCTCGATCCGGTCGACGGCAGCCAGCGCCGCGGCCACGCCGTCGGACACCGGACGGGCGGCGCTGGGCACCCCGGGCTGGCCGGTCAGCTCCGGTTTCCAGCCGTCGCCGCGCAGCGCCAGGGCGACCTCCCTGGGCAGCTCGTAGTCCCACCCGTCGCGGATCACGAACCCCGCCTGGGCCAGCTGCTCGATCGGCTGGTTCGCGGGGGCGGAGCCGTACCAGATCCCCTGCTGGACGACCGGAGGGCCGGCCGTCAACGACTCCAGCAGCGTGAGCGCCTGCTCCGGCAGCCCGGCCGCGCGCCGCCGGACGGCCTGGCCGTCGCGCAGGAGCGTCTCGGCCTGCGCGAGCAGGTCCTGCTTGCGGCCCTGCGGCTTGCCGCCCAGTCCTTTGACCATCGACTTCAGCACGTCGGCGGTCAGCAGCTGGGCGAAGTCCCGCAGCGGCCTGCCCAGCCCGAACGGGTGCGCCCACAGGCCCGGCTGGTGCGGCGAGACGACCGTGCCGCCGTCCAGGCTCACCAGACCCCAGGCGGCCAGGGTGCCGATCGACTCCTCCAGCCGGCCGCCGGGGTCGTGGAGCAGCTCGGCCAGCTCGGCGTGGCTCGCCTTGCCGCCCAGGATCTGCAGCGCCTGGCTGACGAGGTGACAGTCGGTGTCGAGGCCCAGCAGGGCCGGGACGGCCGCCTCGGGCTGCTTCAGCAGGCGTTCGAGCAGGTCGGGGGAGTCGGCGACGGCCAGCTCCGGCCTGTTGCGAAGGAGCTGGGCGAGGTCGGCGGCGTGAAGGGACACGGAACGACCCTAACGGGGCGGCACCCCACCCTGCGATGAAAGGCACGCTTGCCGGAGTGTGACATCTCCGCCACCGCCCGGCGCTGCGGCCGGGCTCAGGCGCGGACCACCCGCTCCGCCACCGAACGGCGCTGCGGCCGGGCTCAGGCGCGGACCACCCGCTCGTACGTGGCGACCAGGTCGTCCATGGGCAGGACAGGGCCCCGCGGGTCCTTGGCGGCGTCGTCCCACAGGCGCAGCGAGACCGCGTCCTGGGACCACGGGTGCGCCTCGAACACGGTCACCTCCTCCGGCGTCATCGGGCCGCCCTGGACCCGCAGCGAGCGCACCGACACCGGGCTCAGCGTGTCGTGGTAGGCGGGGTTCACCGCGACGAGGTAGCGCTTGGCGGCCACGTGCTGCTGGATCGCCCAGGCCGTGCGCTCGGTGAGGTGGTCGCGGGCGAACGCGGCGCCGGCCTCCTCGTGCGGCATCCCGCGGTGGGCCGTGGCGACCGGGCGGGCGCGGCCCACGTCGTGGAAGGCGGCGGCCAGCACCAGCTCGTCGTCCGCGCCCGCGGCCACGGCGTGCGCCGCGGCCTGCAGGGCGTGGGTGCGCTGGTCGACGGCTTCGCCGCCGTACGGCAGTCCGGCGAGGCCGTCGAACAGATCGAACAATTCACCCCGAGAAAGCATGACATGTCCTCTTTAAAGATGATTCGCGCGGATTACCACAGCATGATGGGCGTGGCCGCATGACCGGGGGTGGGCGGGGCGGTGGCCGTGCACCGGCGGCCGGGTGACGCCCGGGTGGGTTCGTCCGACGTTAACCCCCCGGCTCGTGCACCGTCAGGCGCGTCTGACCTCCTCATCACAGTCGGGGAGCAGCGTGACAGGCCTTGGTTCCTGTAACACGCTCGGAGACCCACTGTGAAACGATCCCTGACCGCCCTGGCCGTCGTCGGCGCGCTCGCCGCGGCGGCGGGTTGCTCCTCCGCCAGCGGCAACGCCGGCGGTGCCGGCGACGGTGACGCGCTGCGCTTCGCCGCCGTGCCGGCCGAGCAGAACATCGACCCCACGGCCGAGTACAAGGACATCATCGCGCTGATCGAGAAGAACACCGGCCGCAAGGTGGAGTTCGTCCGGTCCACCGACTACAACGCGGTGATCGAGGGCATGGTGTCGGGCAAGATCGACCTGGCCGAGTTCGGCCCGCTGTCGTACGTGCTGGCCAAGAGCAACGGCGCCAAGATCACGCCCGTGGCGTCCATGGTGGAGAAAGGCGGCAAGCCCACCTACCAGAGCTACGGCATCGTGCCCGCGAACAGCAAGATCACCGACATCAACGGCTTCAAGGGCGCCAAGGTCTGCTTCGTCGACCCCGGCTCCACCTCCGGCTACCTCTTCCCCAGCCAGGGCCTGCAGGTCGCGGGCATCGACCCGAAGACCGGCGTCAGCCCCGTCATGGCGGGCGGCCACGACAACTCCGTGCTCTCGGTCGCCGCGGGCAAGTGCGACGCCGGGTTCGCCGAGAACGCCATGGTCGACCACATCCTCATCGAGAAGGGCAAGCTCAAGCCCGGCGACGTCAAGGTGGTGTGGAAGTCGGCCCCGATCCCCATGTCGCCGATCGCCATCCGCGACGAGCTGCCCGCCGACCTGAAGGCCAAGCTCACCAGCACCTTCACCAAGGACGCCAACCGGGACCGCATGGTGCAACTCGGCGTCTGCAAGGACACCGACTCCTGCCGCGTGACGGCCGACTCCACCATGTGGGGCTGGCAGCCGGTCACCGACGCCACCTTCGACCCCGTTCGCGAGGTGTGTGCGGCCACCCATAACGAGAAGTGCTCGAAATCATGACGGGTGAGGAGGCGATCGTCGAGACGCGCGGGCTGGAGAAGGCCTTCGGCCTGGTCCTGGCCTGCGCCGGCATCGACCTGACCGTGCGCCGCGGCGAGACCGTCGCCCTCCTCGGGCCCTCCGGGTCGGGCAAGTCCACGCTGCTGCGCCACCTCAACGGGCTGACCAGGCCCGACAAGGGCTCGGTCCGGGTGCTGGGAGTCGACGTGGTCGCCGCCAAGGGGTCCGAGCTGCGGGCCCTGCGGCGCCGGGTCGGGGTGGTCTTCCAGCAGTTCAACCTGGTGGGACGGCTGACCGTGATGGAGAACGTGCTCAGCGGCGCCCTCGGCCGCGTGCGCGGCCCCCGGTACGGCATCGTCACCTGGCCCAAGGCGGTGCGCGCCGAGGCGTTCGAGCAGCTCGACCGGGTCGGGCTGGCCGACCGGGCCTACCAGCGGGCGGGGAGCCTGTCGGGCGGGCAGCAGCAGCGGGTCGCCATCGCGCGGGCGCTGCTGCAGCGGCCGGAGCTGGTGCTCGCCGACGAGCCCGTGGCCTCGCTCGACCCGGAGACCGCCGCCTCCGTGATGGACCTGCTGGTACGGGTGTGCCGGGAGGACGGGCTGACCATGGTGTGCACGTTGCACCAGGTCGACCTGGCGCTCACGTGGACCCGGCGGGTGGTGGGCCTGCGGATGGGCGCGGTCCGGCTGGACGAGCTCACGGACCGGCTCGACGCCGTACGGCTGCGCGGCCTGTACCTGTCCGACCCCGTGACGGTGCCATGACCACCCGGACGGCGCCCGCGCGGGCCGGCGGCGGCTCGGCGGGCACGGCCTGGCCGAGGCCGCCCCGCAGCGCGCGCCGGGCGGCGGCCTGGGGGTTCCCGATCGTCTTCGTCGCGCTCGGGCTGACCGCGCTGAACTGGCTCGGGGTCGGCATCGGCGGGCTGATCGACGGGTTCGGCGAGGTCGTCGGGCTGCTCGCGCGGGCCTGGCCGCCCACGCTGTCCGACCCGGCCACGACGTTCGCGCACGTGCTCGACACCCTCTGGATGGCCGTCGCCGGCACCGCGCTGGCCACGGTGCTGGCCGCCGTGCTCGGCGTGCTGGCCGCCGGCACCACCTCCCCGGGCAGGGCCGTCAGAGCCGTCGCCCTGTCCGTGATCGTCGCCTGCCGGGCCGTGCCGGACATCGTGTTCGCCGTGTTCTTCGTGGCCGCCGTCGGCATCGGCCCGCTGCCCGGCGTGCTGGCGCTCGGCCTGCACTCGGTGGGCATGCTCGGCAAGCTGTTCGCCGAGGCCGTCGAACAGGCCGACGAGGGCGTGCGCGAGGCCGTGGCGGGCACCGGGGCCGGGCCCGCGCAGCGGCTGCTCGCCGGGGTCCTGCCGCAGGTGGCGCCCGCCTGGATCGCCGCCGCCCTCTACCGGCTGGACATCAACTTCCGCGGCTCCGTCCTGCTCGGCGCCGTCGGCGCGGGCGGCATCGGGCTCGACCTGAAGACCGCGTTCGGGTTCACCGACTACCCGGAGGCCACTGGGATCGCCCTGGTGACCGTGGGCGTGGTGCTGGTGGTGGAGGCCCTGTCGGTGGCGCTGCGCGGGCAGTTGCTGGGCGCCGGGCCCACCGCGGCCGTGCCGCCCGTGCGCGGGCTCCGCGTGCCGTGGACGCGCGCCCGGATCGCCACGCATCTGGCCGGATGGGGCGCCCTGGTGCTCGCGGTCATCGCGTTCTGGCGGGTCGGGGCGAGCCCGGCGGCGCTGGCCGGCGCGGCGGCCGGCTCCGTACAGGCGCTGGGCGAGTTCTTCCCGCCCGATTTCGCTCCCGTGGCGGACGCGCTCGGCCAGGGACTGCTCGAAACGGCCGCCATCGCGCTCGGCGCGACCTTCCTGGGCGCGCTCGCCGGCGTGCCGCTCGGGCTGCTCGCCGCGCGGGCCGTCGCCCCTGACAACGGGGTACGGCTGGCCGCCCGCACCCTGCTCGTGGCCCTGCGGTCCATCCCCGACCTGCTGCTGGTGCTGATCTTCGTGGCGGCGTTCGGGCTCATGGACGGGCCCGTCGCGGGCACCCTGGCACTGGCCGTCTTCACCGCGGCCCTGGTCGCCAAGCTCGTCGCCGACGACGCCGAGGAGCTGCGCGCCGGGCCGCGCGAGGCCGTGCTGTCCGCCGGCGCCGGGCCGCTGCAGGAGCTCACCGTCGCCGTCTTCGGCCAGCTCACGCCACGCCTGGTGACCACCACCCTGTACGCGCTCGACGTCAACCTGCGGGCCTTCTTCATCCTCGGCATCGTGGGCGCCGGCGAGCTCGGCTACGCGCTGAGCCAGCACATCCGCGCGCTCAACCACGACGTCGTCACCGCGATCGTGCTGCCGGTGTTCATGCTGGTCCTGATCGTGGAGGCGATCTCGGCCCGGCTCCGGTCCACACTGCGTTGACCCCGCCGAGTTCTTCCGCGTTGCTGGCCTCCACGCTCGTGCGGCGTCGCCCGCCGTTCACCTGCCGGTCAGGAGCCCCGCCGAGGCTGCTTGTCATGACAAGCACGCAGCGCTACCTGGAGATGGCCGACATCCTGGAGGCGGAGCTGGCCCACGTGCCCGTGGGCGCGCAGGTGCCGAGCGAGCACGTGCTGGCCGACCGCTTCCACGTCAGCAGGCCCGCCGCCCGCGCGGCGCTGCAGGAGCTGGAGCGGCGGCTGCTCGTGCGCCGCGTCCAGGGGGTCGGCACCTTCAGGCGGGGGCGGGTGGAGTACGTGATCTCCGCGCACGTCCCGCCGTCGTTCAGCGAGACCGTGCGGCAGGCGGGGGCCGAGCCGGGCACGCGGCTGGTGAGCTGCGGCGCGCGCCGTGCGGTCGAGCAGGAACGTGACCGGCTCGGGCTGGCCACCGGCGCCGCCGTGTGGGCGATCGAGCGGGTCTTCAGCGTGAACGGCGAGGTCGCCGCCTACGCGACCAGCGTCCTGCCCCGGCGCCCGCTGCTGAACCTGGACCGGGAGCTCGGCGACGGGGTCTCCCTGCACAAGGTGCTGGGCCGCCGCTACGGGCTCACCGTCGTGCGCTCCCGCTACCGGATCAGCCTCGACGTGCCGCCGCCGGGCATCGCCGACCACCTGACGGGTGGCAGCCGCGGGCCCGCCTGGCTGGCGGAGAGCGTCAACCGCGCCGCCGGAGGTCCGTACGTCGAGTACTCGCGGACGTACCTGCGGCCCGACGTCCTCGACGTCACCTTCGAGATCGAAGAGGAAACGCATTGATCGACGTGATGACCAGGGAGGAGCGCGCCGAGTTGCTCGCCGCCGCCACTCCCGACGAACTGCTGCCCCTCGCCGAACGCCTGCTCCAGTCCGGCGACCTCGGCGAACCGACCGTCCTGCACCCGCCGGAGGTCGGCATGGTGATGCTCACCGTGCGCGAGCCGGTGGCCGAGGAACGCTTCCACCTGGGGGAGGTGCTGGTCACCTCGTGCACCGTGGAGGTGGCGGGCGCCGCCGGATGGAGCATGCGGGGCGGTGACGACCGGGTGGCCGCCCTCGCCGCCGCCCTGCTCGACGCCGCCGCGGCCGCCGGGCTGCCGGCCGCCAGGGACGTACACGCGCTGTGCGCGGCCGTGGCCGAGCGGCGGGCCAGGGAGGACGCCGCTGAGTGGGCCGAGGTGTCCACCACCCGGGTGGCCTTCGAGGAGCTGACATGACGACCACGACCGTCACCGGCGCCGCCTACGTGCGGGCGGTGACGCCGACCGCCGAGCGGGCGCAGGCCGACTTCCGGGTGCTGCTCCACGTGCTGTCCCGGCCCGGCCTGCTGGACGCCGTCCATCCCGGGAACGGTCCCGCGGCGCTGACCGTGGCCGCCGGGCTGGCCGACGTCGAGGTGCCCACGGCCGTGCTGACCGGGCCGGGCGAGGAACACTGGGCGCGGGCCCTGCACCTGGCGACCTCGGCCCCGGCCGCGCCGCCGGAGACGGCCCGCATGGTGGTCGCCCTGCGCCCGCCGGCGGCCGCCGAGATCACGGCGCTCACCCGGGGCGACGCCCTGCACCCGGAGTTCGGCACCCGGCTGATCGCCGCCGTCTCCGCGCTCTCACAGGAGAACGAGGCGGAGCCGCGCGATGAGCACATGGAAGGGCCCGAGGTCGTCCTGGCGCTCAGCGGGCCAGGCGTGCCGGGGACGCGGCGGATCCGGGTGAGCGGACTGGACCGCGCGGTGTTCAACGCTCTCGCCGCGGCCAACGCCGACTTCCCCGCGGGGATCGACACGTTCCTGGTCGCCGCGGACGGCACCGTCGCCGGGCTGCCGCGCAGCACCCGCATCGAGATCGAGAACGGAGACGACTGACCATGGGGTACTCAGGTGCGAGCGGCGGCCACGAGGCCGTCCTCGCCGCCGAGAAGCTCGTCGAACGCCGGCGCTACGGCGGGGCAAGCGCCTGGCTCGGCATCGACCAGATCACCGGGCGGCTCGGCCTGGCCGTGGACCGGGTCATGGGGGAGGGCGGCCTGTGGGCCCCCGAGCTGGCGGCCAGGGCGCTGCGCCAGGCGGAGGGCGACGTGCAGGAGGCCGCCCAGCTGATCAGGGCCCATCGCTCGACGGTGCCACGGGTGGCCTACTCCGAGCCGGTGCACGCCGACGAGCTGCGGATCTCGCGCCGCATCTCGCCCGCATTCCGCAACCCGCCGGGCAGCCAGCTCCTCGGCCGCACGCTCGACTACGTGGGCCGCCTGCTCGACCTGATGCCGGAGGACCAGGCCAGGGCCCGCCTCCAGGCCGCCGATCCGTCCCCGGAGCCCGTCCCCGCCGCCCACGACCTGACCGCGAACGGGCACCCGACCGCGAACGACCACGTGACCGCGAACGGGCACCCGACCGCGAACGACCACGTGACCGGGAACGGGCACGAGGCCGGCGGGCATGACGGCGGCGCCCACGGGGACCCGCGCAGGCCGCCGCGCCTGCTCCGGCTGCTGCGTTCCATGGGCATGGTCGTGGACAGGCGGACGGAGGGCGACCCGGAGCCGTACGACATCACCCGCGCCCCCATCCGCCCCGGCGTGCCGAGGTCGGCGCGGCTGACCGCGATGGCGCGGGCCGAGACCGGCGCGCTGGTCCACCTCTGGTACGCCAACACCTTCCAGCCCGGCAGGCACAACCACGAGTTCCCCGGCGAGGTACGCCACGGCGCCCTCCCGGTACGGGTCCGCCACCCGCTCACCGGCGCCCCGGTCACGGTCACCGAGGTCCGGGTCACCGAGGTGGAGACCATCGACGACCTCGACCGCGCCGAGGAGGACCGCAGCCGGCTCGACCTCGGCTACGGCATGTGCTTCGGCCACAACGAGCGCAAGGCCATCGCGATGGCCGGGCTCGACCTGCTGGTGCACCGCGACGCCGGCCGGACCGGCGTGGAGCAGGAGGTGCTGCTGACCCTCGACGGCATCGAGGCCTCCGGGTTCCTGGAGCACCTCAAGCTGCCGCACTACGTGGACTTCCGGTCGGTGCTCGACCGCAAGCGGGCGGTACGCGCCGCCATGGAGGAGGCGGTCGCCCGATGAGGACGGTCACGGAGCTGGCCGGAACCGGCGGCCCCAGGGGCATCTTCGACGAGCTGTCCAAGCGCGAGGTGCGCAGGGCCGCGCTCACCGCCGTGGCCGTGCCCGGCTACCAGGTGCCGTTCGGCTCCAGGGAGATGCCGGTCGCCCGCGGCTGGGGCTCGGGCGGGCTGCAGGTCACGCTGGCGCTCGTCGGCCCGGGGGACCGGCTCAAGGTCATCGACCAGGGCGAGGACGGCGGCGTGAACGCCGCCAACCTGCGCCGCCTCGTCGTCGGCCACGTCGGCTGCGAGGAGGAGACCGACACCAGGCGGGCCACGCTGATCCAGTCCAGGCACCGCATCCCCGAGACGCCGCTGCGCGCCGACCAGACGCTCGTCCTCCAGGTCCCGGTGCCCGAGCCGCTGCGCGCCGTCGAGCACGACGTACGCGAGCAGCGCAGGATGCACGCCCAGGAGGACTACGCGCGCATGTGGGTCGGCCTGTACGAGGACCTCGTCCGCAACGGCGTCGTCACCAAGAGCGCCGGCTACCCCTGCATGGTCAACGGCCGCTACCTGATCTCGCCCACCCCGATCCCCAGGTTCGACGTGCCGAAGCTGGACCAGGCCGAGCATCTGACGCTGTTCGGCGCCGGCCGGGAGAAGCGCATCTACGCGGTGCCGCCGCACACGCGGGTGGAGCCGCTGGTGTTCGAGGACGTCCCGTTCGAGGTCGAGCACACGCCGGGGGCGGCGTGCCGGCACTGCGGCGCGACGGCGTCGTACCTGGTGGAGGTGCCGTCGATGGACGGCGCCGTGGCGTGGGTGTGCAGCGACACGGACTTCTGCACGCGGAACAGGGAGGTTCGATGAGCTGGGCGTTGAAGGTGGACGGGCTCGGCCGGGTCTACGGCGAGCAGGGGCCGCGGTCGCTGCCGGGGACCGGGCCGGAGCACGGCACCTCGGTCTCGCCCGCGACCGGGGCGGTGGTGGCCGCCTGGGACGTCGGCTTCGAGGTGGCGCCCGGTGAGGCGCTGGGCATCGTCGGCGAGTCCGGCTCGGGCAAGTCGACGGTCATGCGCTGCGTGGCCGGTGACGAGCGACCCAGCCGGGGCAGCGCCTACCTGAGCGCCTACGACGACGGGCGGACCGACGTGCTGGCGCTGGACGACGGCGCCCGGCGGCGGCTGCGCATCGACCGGGTGGCCGTGGTCTACCAGGACCCGGCGGCCGGGCTCGACCTGGACACCAGCGCCGGCGGCAACATCGCCGAGCGGCTCACCGCGGCGGGCGGCCGGCACTTCGGCCGCATCCGCGAGCGCGCCGCCGAGCTGCTGGAGCTGACCGAGGTGCCGCTGTCCCGGATGGACGACCCGGTACGCACCTTCTCCGGCGGCATGCGGCAGCGCGTGCAGATCGCCAAGGCGCTGGCCAACCGGCCCCCGGTGCTGCTGCTGGACGAGCCGACCACCGGGCTGGACGCCTCCGTCGCGGCCGGCGTGCTGGACCTGCTGCGCAACCTGCTCGAACGGCTCGGCGTCGCCGCCGTGGTCGTCTCCCACGACTTCGGCGTCATCGAGATGCTGACCAGGAGGGTGATGGTGATGCAACACGGCCGCGTCGTGGAGACCGGCCTGACCGACCAGTTGCTGGAGGACCCGCAGCACCCCTACAGCCAGCGGCTCGTCGCGGCGGCCCGCGGATGAACGTGCTGGAGATCAGGGGACTGGTCAAGACGTTCACCCTGCACACCATCGACGGCCGCACCGTGGGCGCGCTGCACGGCGTGGACCTCGACGTCGCCCGCGGCGAGCACGTCGCGCTGGCGGGCTCGTCCGGTGCCGGCAAGTCGTCGCTGCTGCGGTGCGTCTACCGGACGTACGTGCCGACGGCCGGCCGGATCCTGCTGCGTACCTCGGAGGGCACGCCGGTGGACCTGGCCGCGCTGCCCGACTCCGAGGTGGCCGACCTGCGGGGCCGCGAGCTGGGCTACGTGTCGCAGTTCCTGCGGGCCGAGCCGCGCCGGGCCGTGCTGGACGTGGTGGCCCGCGCCGGCGCCGCCCGCGGGATGGACCCGGAGGCGGCCCGCGACTCCGCGGCGACGGCGCTGCGCAGGCTCGGCATCGACGAGCGGCTGTGGGCCATGCACACCACCGTCCTGTCCGGCGGCCAGAAGCAGCGCGTGAACCTGGCCGCGGGCACCATCTCACCGCCCCGGCTGCTGCTGCTCGACGAGCCGGTGTCGGCGCTGGACCCGGTCAACCGGGAGGCCGTACTGGCCATGATCGCTGACCTGACGGACGCGGGCGTGGCCGTGCTGTCCGTCTTCCACGACCTGGACGCCATCGAACGGCTGGCGACCCGGGTGGTGGTGCTGGAGGAGGGCAGGGTGGCCGCCGACGGGCCGCCCGCCGCCGTACTGCGTGATTCGGAACTGAATCTGGAGGTGGCCAGATGAGTGCGCACGTGAGGATGCCGATGAGAGTGTTCGCGCATGGCAGGGCCGTACTGCCCGACCGGGTGATCGAGGACGCGCTCGTCGTGACCGAGGACGGGTTGATCACCCACGTCGGGCCCGCCCGCCCCGGCGCCGTGCCGGCCGAGGCGGTGGACCTGCGGGGGGCGCTGCTGCTGCCCGGCATCGTGGACACGCACTCGGACGGGCTGGAGACCGAGTTGCGGCCGCGGCCCGGGGCCGAGTTCGAGGTGGATTTCGGGGTGTCGAGCTTCGAGGGCCGGGTGCGGGCCGCCGGGGTCACCACCGTGTTCCACGGGGTGGCGTTCGAGTCGCACAACCGCAAGGGGCGTACCGTCGACCGGGCGCGCCGCATCGACGCGGCCCTGCGCGAGCGCGCGGGCTCGGGGCGCGCGCTCGTGGACCACCGCACCCTCTACCGGCTCGACGCCCGCGACGCCGAGGGCCTGGCGGCCCTGGAAACCTGCCTCACCGGCACGCCCGTCCCGCCGCCGCTGGTCTCGTTCGAGGACCACACGCCGGGGCAGGGTCAGTACCGGGACTCGGCCTTCTACCGGCGCTGGCTGGAGGGCACCGAGGGGATCTCCGCCGAGGAGGCGCAGCGGCGGGTGGAGACCCTCGTCGCCGAGCGTGACACGCGGATCGGCCAGCGGGAGATCGCCCTCGGGCGGCTGGCGGAGCACGCGGCGCTGGGGCGGGCGCGGCTGCTCGCGCACGACCCGGTGACCGAGGCGGAGATCGACGTGGCGGCGGCCAACGGGGTGTCGGTGGCCGAGTTCCCGACCACGATCGAGGCCGCCCGGGCGGCCCGCGAGCGCGGGCTGCGGGTGGTGGCCGGGGCGCCCAACGTGCTGCGGGGCGGCTCCCACTCGGGCAACGTGGCCGCGGCCGAGCTGGTGGCGGCCGGGCTGGTGGACGGGCTGTCCAGCGACTACCTGCCCTCCGCCCCGCTGGCGGCGGCGCTGCTGCTGGCCGAGCGGGGTGTCGTCACGCTGCCCCGGGCGGTGGCCCTGGTCACCTCCGGGCCGGCGTCCGTGGCGGGGCTGTCGGACCGGGGCGAGCTGGTCGAGGGCCTGCGCGGGGACCTGGCCGTCGTGACCGTGGACCGGGGCTGGCCGACCGTGCGGATGACGGTCGCCGCCGCCGACATGCCGCTGCTCGCGGGGGTAGGGGCATGACCGGGACGCGGCAAGGAGAGGAGCCCCAGGTGAGCGGTGGGCGCGGCTGGGGGGTCGGGGTGCCCGTGCAGGCGCATCCGGCGCTGGCCGCGGCGGCCTCGGCCGCCCTGGACGCCTACACCGTCGCGACCACCGAGCACGACCGCGCCGCCCTGGCCGCGATCGTGGCGGACGGCGCGGACGGCACTCCCACCATGCGCATCGACGTGCTCGTGGAGGACGCCATCCTGGGCGCTCTGGCGCGGCACCCGGTCAACGTGCTGACCGAGGAGACCGGCTGGGTGGACCACGGCTCGGCGGTGACGCTGGTCATGGACCCGGTGGACGGGTCGGCCAACGCCGCGGCGGGAGTGCCGCTGTCGGCCTTCTCCGCCGCCGTGGCCGTGGACGGCGTCTTCACCGAGGCGCTGACCGTCTGGCTGGACACCGGCCGGAGCTGGTGGGCCGGGCCGGGCGTGCCGTCGTCGCTGCGTACCAGCGGGCGGAGGGATCTGGCAGGGGCGGCCGTCTCCCTGCTGCGGCCGCACCCGGCGAACCCGCCCGCCGCCGCGGCCTGGTGGGAGGTGGCCCGCCGGGCGGCCCGCGTCCGCATCCTGTCCACGAGCTGCCTGGAGGGGGCGCTGGTGGCCCAGGGCGCGACCGACGCCTTCGCCGACGCCGCCACCGACACCCACCGCCTGGTGGACCTGGCCGCCTCGGTGGTGCTGGCGGAGTCGGCGGGCGGCGCGGTCAGGGACGTGTTCGGGCGCGCGGTCGAGCTGGACACCGACCTGACCAAGCGCTGGAGCGGCATCGTGGCGGCCACCCCGGACCTGGCCGACGAACTGGCCGAGGTCCTGAGCACCGCCTACCGCGCGGCCTCCTGACCAGCCGCCGGACGGCCTGAGCGCGCCGGGCGGCCGGCGCGTTTCAGGCCGGGGCCATGCCCCAGCGCCCGGCGCCCAGCAGGCTGAGGTGGTGGGTGTGGAACGCGTTCAGGGTGCTGCGGTGGCCGACGCTGACGACCATGCAGCCCGGCAGGCGCTCTCTGATCAGCCGGTACAGGGCGTGCTCAAGCCCCTCGTCCACGGCGGACGTGGCCTCGTCGAGGAAGACGAGGTGCGGCCGGTTCAGCAGGATCCTGGCGAATCCGAGCCGCTGCTGCTCCCCGGGGGACAGGATGCGGGACCAGTGGGCCTCCTCGTCGATTCGGAACTCCAGGTGGCCGAGCTGCACCTTGTGCAGCATCTCCCGCGCGGCCCGGTCCTCGATCAGCTGCGGCGGCTCCGGATAGGCCAGGGCGGTACGCAGGCTGCCCATGGGCAGGTACGGCTGCTGCGACAGGAACAGCGTGCGCCCGCCGGTGGGCCGGCGGATGGTGCCGTGCGCGTGCGGCCACAGGTTGGCCATGCTGCGCAGCAGCGTGGTCTTGCCACTGCCCGAGGCGCCCTTGACCAGGAGCGCCTGTCCCGGGTTCATGGTCAGGGTCAGGCCCTCGATCAGCGGCTCGTGGTCGGGACGCCAGACCCGCAGGCCCTCGATCACCAGCGCGCCCGGATGGTCGGCCACGGTCGGCGACGGCAGCCGGCGGGCGTCGTGGTTCGCGTCCATCAGGGCCGTCAGCCGGTCGAGCGCCGCCCGGTATCCGGCGAAGGAGTCGTAGGAGTTCCGGAAGAAGGACAGAGAGTCGTGCACCTGGCCGAACGCGTCGGCGGTCTGGGTGACGTCGCCGAGCGTGATCGCCCCGGCGAAGAAGCGCGGTGCCTGGATCACATAGGGGAAGACCTGCGCCAGTTGGGTGACCGAGTCGTTGAACCCCTGCAGTTTCAGTCTCCGCAGGGCGATGGTCCAGGCGTTGGCGATGACGGCGGTGAATCGGGTCGCCAGCGCCGCCCGCTCCACCCGCTCACCGCCGTAGAAGGCGATGTTCTCGGAGTGGTCGCGCAGGCGGATCAGCGCGTAACGGAAGGAGGCGGACAGCCCTTCGCGCAGGAACTCCAGCCTGATCAGCGGGCGCCCGACCCGGAAGGCGATCAGCGACGCCACCAGCACGTAGACGTAGGAGAGCAGCACCATCGCGCGGGGCACCTGGAAGCCGAGGACCGGTACGGGCCCCGACAGCCCCCACAGGACGGCGGTGAACGACACCAGTCTGAGGGCGGCGTCGACCGAGCCCATCGACAGGGAGTAGGACTGCTCGGCGAACTGCTGGACGTCCTCCTGGATGCGCTGGTCGGGGTTGTCGACCGGCTCCGTCACGAACTGGCTCCGGTGGTAGGCCTGCCCCTGCAGCCAGTCGGAGATCATGTGGTCGGTCAGCCAGGTCCGCCAGTGGATGGTGAACCGCTGGGCGAGGAGGTAGTTGGTGAGCGAGCCGGCCACGTAGCAGGCGGCCAGGGCCGCGAAGAGCGCGATGGAGGACCAGAAGGCCTGCGCGTCCAGCCGTCCCAGCGCCGTGAAGACGTCGTTCAGCGCGTAGGAGATCAGCACCGAGAGACGTACCGTGAGGATCGTGAGCCCGAGCATGAGGACGACCATGAGCAGCGGTCCCCGGCTGCGCAGCGGATCGAAGTAGGGGAACGCGAGCCGCCGGAACTGGCGCCCCCACCGCGTGTACCGCGTGACCAGCCAGACCGCCACGGCACAGCCGGCGACGGTGGCGACGCACGCCACCCCCGTCCACGTGAGGGAGGCGAACCACTCGTGCCGCCAGTCCCAGCCAGCCGTCATGGTTTCTCACTGTAAATCCGATTTATACCGCTTTGTACGGATTATAGGTAATAAGTGCCTTTTCGTAAGGGGAGGTGGCCCGCGTCGCGGGTATACGCCGCTGTCATACCCTGCCCGCATGGATGACGATTGGATCTGCGGCAGGCTGGGTGAGGACGAGCCCTGGATGCTGGGCGCGGTCAACCCGCCGGTGTTCGAGAACTCGCTGTTCACGTTCGCATCGGCGGAGGAACTGGGCGAGGCCATCATGAACGAGGACGAGCGCTACGTCTACTGGCGGGGCACCAACCCGACGGTGGACCTCCTCCAGCGCAAGCTCGCCGCGCTGGAGCGGGGCGAGCGGGCCAAGTGCTTCGGGTCGGGGATGGGCGCCATCTCGGCGACCATCTCCTCGCTCGTCTCGGCGGGTGACCACGTGCTGGTCCTGGGGGCGGTGTACGGGCCGACCACCCAGTTCCTGCGATACCTGGAGAAGTTCGGCGTCACGCACACGCACGTGGACGACCTCGCGGAATGTGCCGGCGCGATCAGGGCGGAGACGCGCGTGCTCTACTTCGAGTCGCCCTCCTACATGGCCTACGCCGTGGTGGACGTCGCCGAGGTGGCCGGGTGGGCGCGGGAGCACGGGCTGGTGAGCGTGATGGACAACACCTGGTCCACCCCGCTGTTCCAGAAGCCGCTGACCATGGGCGTGGACCTCGTGGTGCACTCGTTGTCGAAGTACATAGGCGGGCACAGCGACCTCGTCGGCGGGGTGGTCGCCGGATCGGCCGAGCTGATCAGGCCGCTGGCGCTGACCGAGTACCAGCTCTACGGGGCCGCCATGTCACCGCACGACGCGGCCAAGGCGATCAAGGGGCTGCGGACGCTGCCCGTGCGCATGGCGGCCCACCAGGAGCGGGGGCTGGCGGTGGCCGGCTTCCTGGCCGGGCATCCGCGGGTGCGGGCGGTCAACCATCCGGGGTTGCCCTCGCATCCCGGGCATGCCCTCGCCCTGCGCCAGATGTCGGGCTTCTCCAGCCTGTTCAGCTTCGAGCTGGACACCGAGTCGCGCCAGGACGTCGGTCGCTTCCTCGATAAGTTGCGACATTTCAGGATTGGTGTGTCTTGGGGTGGGTTCGAAAGCCTGGTGAACGCGCCCGCCCTGACCGTCGAGGAGAGCGTGCGGGCCACCATGGGCGTCCCGACCGGCCTCGTACGCCTGTCCGTCGGCCTGGAGCCCGCCGACGTACTGATCAAGGATCTAGGTCTGGCGCTGGAGGGATTGTCCGCCTAGCGTGACAAGCGGCACTGTCTGAGAGGCAGGAGGCTCGTCATGAGAAACCCCCTCCTGGCGGTGGCGGTCGCCGCCACCCTGGTGCTCGCGGGATGCGGCTCCGGCTCGACCTCCCCCGGAGAGGTACGGCTGCGCATGATCGAGAGCCTGACCAGCCCCGAGCGGACGAAGCTCATCAAAACCCTGCTCGCCGCCTTCGAACGGGCCAACCCCGGCGTGCAGGTCGAGCTGATCTCCCCGCCCCTCGACAGCGCCGACCAGAAGATCACCCAGATCCTGCAGACCAAGAAGGACCTGGACGTGCTGGAAGTACGCGACCACACGGCCAAGTCCTTCTCCAACAACGGCTGGCTGGCCGAGTTACCCACCCGGGACTGGCCCGGCTGGGCCGACCTGACCGACCTGGCCCGGACCAAGGCGGTCGAGGTCGGCGGCAAGGCGTACCTGATCCCGTACGGGTTCTACCAGCGCACGGTCTTCTACCGGACCGACCGGGGCATGACCGCGCCGCCCGCCACCTGGCAGCAGCTCTACGAGGCGGCCAGGGCGATGACCACGGGCGACCGGTACGGCTACTCCTTCAGGGGCGGCAAGGGCGGCGCGGACTACGCGGTCATGATGATCAGCGCCTACAACGGCGCGGCCGTCAACCCCGAGAAGTCCTTCTACCTGAAGGACAAGCGCACGATCTTCTCCACCCCCGAGGCCGCCCAGGCCCTGGACCTCTACGTCAAGATCTTCAAGGAGGCGTCCCCGCCCGACTCCGTGTCCTGGGGTTACCCGGAGATGGTGCAGGGCTTCACCTCGGGCGTCACCGGCATCCTCATCCAGGACCCCGAGGTGATCAAGACGGTCGAGGAGAGCGGCCTGACCGGCTGGTCCACCGCCCCCATCCCCAAGGGCCCCACCGGCTACGCCTTCCAGCCCGTCGGCTACGCCGGCTGGGGCGCGACCTCCTTCAGTGCCCATCCCAAGGAGGCGGTCAGGCTCGTGCAGTTCCTCTCGGAGGCCGAGCAGAGCATCGCCTTCGCCAAGGGCAACTCGCTCATCCCGATCTCCCGGCAGGCCCAGAACGACCCGCAGTTCGCGCAGGGGGCGTGGCGGGCCTACCTTCAGGCCCAGCAGGACCCCAGGCAGGTCATCACGATCAGGCCGGTGGACTACCCGGGCTGGAGCCGGTTCATCGCCGACTCCGACCGCGACGTCCAGGCCCTGATCACCGGGCGGACGACCACGGCCGAGGTGCTCAGGTCGTGGGACGCGTTCTGGACGGACCAGGCCAAGCAGGTCTCATGACCCGCACGTTCACGGTTCGCCGGGCCGGGTTCGTCGCGCTGTGCCTGCTGCCCGCCGTGGTGTTCGTGGCCGTGTTCACGTACTGGCCGATGGTCCGGGGCGCGGTGATCGCCTTCCAGCGCTACGACCTGTTCGACCTCACCGCCACGCCCTTCGCCGGCCTGGAGAACTTCCGGGCGGTGCTGGCCGAGGACCGGTTCTGGACGGCGCTCCGCAACACCGGCACCTGGGTGGGCGTGTCGCTGTTCTTCCAGTTCTTCCTCGGGTTCGGGCTCGCCCTGCTGCTGCGCGGGCACTTCCGCGGCCGGGGGCTCTACCAGGCGTGGGTGTTCTTCCCCTGGGCCATGTCGGGGTTCCTGATCGGGCTGCTGTGGCGGTGGATGTTCAACGGGCAGTTCGGGGTGGTCAACGACCTGCTGCTCAAGGCGGGGATCATCGACGAGCGCATCGGCTTCCTGGCCTCGCCGGGGTGGGCGATGACCTCGGTGATCGTGGCCAACATCTGGTACGGCGTGACGTTCTTCGCCATCATGATCATGGCCGCGCTGCAGTCGGTGCCCCGCGAGCTCTACGAGGCGGCGGCGGTGGACGGCGCCTCGCGGGTGCGCCGGTTCTGGCACGTGACGCTGCCGCACATCCGTCCCACCCTGGCGCTGATCGTGCTGCTGCGGGTCATCTGGATCCTGAACTTCCCCGACCTGATCTACTCGATGACCGGCGGCGGCCCGGCCGGGAGCACCGACATCGTCACCACGTTCCTCATCCAGCAGGTCATCGGCGGCGACTACGGGCGCGCGGGCGCGGTCGGGCTGCTCGTCCTCGGCCTGCTGCTGGCCTTCAGCGTCTTCTACCTGAACGCCACCCGCTTCGAGAAGGCCCGATGAGACGGCTCGCCGCCGCCGCCAAGGCCGTCGTGCTGGCCGTCTGGTTGCTGATCACGCTGTTCCCGCTCTACTGGATCGTGGTCACCTCGCTCAAGCCGCAGTCCGAGATCTTCTCGATGCCGCTGCGCTACTGGCCGGGCACCGTGACCTTCGAGCACTACGCGGAGCTGTTCGCGTTCGCCGACTTCGGGGCGTACCTGCTGAACAGCCTGCTCGTCTCGCTCGTGGCGGCCGGGGCGGTGACCGTGATCGGGGTGCTCGGCGGCTACACCTTGGCCAGGTTCGCCTTCCCCGGCCGGGGCGCGCTGATGCTGGCGTTCCTGGTCACGCAGATGGTCCCGCTGTTCATCGCGCTCGGGCCGCTCTACCTGCTGATGCCGACCTCGACCTGCTCAACCGGCTGGCCGGGCTGATGCTGGTGTATGTCGCGATGCTGGTGCCCTTCGCCACGGTCATCATGCGGGGCTTCTACGAGCGGGTGCCGGTCGCGCTGGAGGAGGCCGCGCAGGTGGACGGGGCCTCGCGGCTGGTGGCGCTGGTGCGGGTGGTGATCCCGGTCATGCTGCCGGGGATCGCGGCCACGTTCATCTTCGCGTTCGTGCAGTGCTGGAACGAGCTGTTCCTGGCGATCACGTTCATCGACAGCGAGGACGCCAAGACGATCCCGGTGGCCATGAACTCCTTCATCACGCAGTACGACATCGACTGGGGCTCGATGGCCGCCGCCACCGTGGTGTCCGTGGTGCCGACGCTGGTGCTCTTCGCCGCGATCCGCCGCTATCTGGTCGAGGGGCTCACCGCCGGAGCGGTCAAAGGCTGAAAGGAGCGTGAAAGGGATGGCCGACCGCTCGTCGCGCTCAACAGACCTTTCACCGCAAGCCGGCTCCAACTGAACGCCGGACGGCGGCGGCTCGCCGAACAACCCCTCCACGGATCTCCACGCGGGGTAGGTTGCGCTCTTACGTTGGGCGTGATCCGCATCACAGTGGAGGTCTCGTGACGACTAGAGAACATGACGCGTCGGTCTATGAACAGGTGCAGGAGAGCAGTGAGTTCCAGGATCTGAAGAGGCGGTTCCGCGCCTGGACGTTCCCCATGACCGTGGCGTTCCTCGTGTGGTATCTGCTCTACGTGGTGCTGTCGGGGTGGGCACGCGACTTCATGGGGATCAAGCTCCTCGGTGAGATCAACGTCGGGCTGGTGTTCGGTTTGCTGCAGTTCGTCTCCACGTTCCTCATCGCGTGGGCGTACTCCAGGCATGCCGAGCGAAAGCTCGACCCGATCGCCGACAAGCTCCGTCACGAGGTTGAGGAGAAGACCCAGTGAGCTCGACCACCCTGGGGATGATCCTCTTCCTCGCGTTCGTCGCCGCCACGCTCGGCATCACCTTCTGGGCCAGCCGCCAGACCAAGACGGCCGCCGACTACTACGCCGGGGGCCGGTCGTTCAGCGGTGTGCAGAACGGCCTGGCGATCGGCGGTGACTACATGTCGGCCGCCTCCTTCCTCGGCATCGCCGGCATCATCGCGCTGTCCGGATACGACGGGTTCCTGTACTCGATCGGGTTCCTGGTGGCCTGGCTGGTCGCGCTGCTGCTGGTGGCCGAGCTGATGCGGAACTCCGGCAAGTTCACCATGGCCGACGTGCTGGCCTTCCGGATGAGCCCCCGTCCGGTCCGTACGGCGGCGGGCGTGTCCACGATCGTGGTCAGCATCTTCTACCTGCTCGCCCAGATGGTCGGCGCGGGCGCGCTGGTCGGCCTGCTGCTCGGCATCACCACGGAGGCCGGCAAGATGTGGACGATCATCGGCGTGGGCGCGCTGATGATCATTTATGTGGTGTTCGGCGGCATGAAGGGCACCACCTGGGTGCAGATCGTCAAGGCCGTGCTGCTGATGGGCGGCGCCGCGCTGGTGACGCTGCTGGTGCTGGGCAAGTTCGGCTTCAACCTCTCGGCCCTGCTGGGCCAGGCCGCCGCCACCAGCGGCCCCAAGGCCAACCCCGGCAACTTCCTCATCCCGGGCCTGAAGTACGGCACCGACGCGCAGGGCCTGGCCGGCAAGATCGACCTCATCAGCCTGGGTCTCGCCCTGGTGCTGGGCACGGCCGGCCTGCCGCACATCCTCATCCGCTTCTACACCGTGCCCACCGCCAAGGACGCCCGTAAGTCCGTCCTGTGGGGCATCGGCATCATCGGCGTCTTCTACCTGCTCACGCTGGTCCTCGGCTTCGGCGCCGCCGCCCTGGTGGGCAAGACGGCGATCGCCGCGGGCGACGCGGCGGGCAACACCGCCGCGCCGATGCTGGCCCAGCAGATCGGCGAGGACATGTTCGGCCCGGTGGGCGGCACGATCCTGCTGGCGTTGATCGGCGCCGTGGCCTTCGCCACGATCCTGGCCGTGGTCGCGGGCCTCACGCTCGCCTCCTCCTCCAGCTTCGCCCACGACCTGTACGCGCACGTCTTCCGCCGCGGCCAGGCCAGCGAGCGCCAGGAGGTCGTGGTGGCCCGTATCTCCGCCTTCGTCATCGGCGCCGTGGCGATCGGCCTGGGCATCCTCGCCCAGGGTCAGAACGTCGCCTTCCTGGTCGCCCTGGCCTTCGCCGTCGCGGCCTCGGGCAACCTGCCCGCGATCCTCTACAGCCTGTTCTGGAAGAGGTTCAACACCTCGGGCGCGGTCGCGGCCATCTACGGTGGCCTGGGCTCGGCGCTGCTCCTGGTGATCTTCTCGCCCGTCGTCTCCGCGCCGCCGCCCGCGGCGGGCGCGCCGGTGACGGCGCTGATCCACGGCGTGGACTTCCACTGGTTCCCGCTCAGCAACCCCGGCATCGTCTCGATCCCGCTCGGCTTCCTGTGCGGCTGGCTCGGCACGGTGCTCAGCAAGGAGTACAACGCCGCCAAGTACGCCGAGATCGAGGTCCGCTCGCTGACCGGCGTCGGCGCGGAGAAGGCGACCGGGCACTGACCCCCTCCCCCGATCGCCTCCTCCCGGGGCCCGGCCTGCAGCGGCCGGGCCCTTCGGCTGTCCCCGGAGACGGTTGACGGAATTCGCGGGGCGTGGATACCTTCCCGGTGTGTGAACGTACCCACACCGGCCGGACGCCACGTGGCCGGGCGTCACGACACCAAGCTCATCGCCGGGGGTGGCCCCGCCCCGGCCCGCCCCGGATCGAGGCACTCGGCCCAGCCATGCACATCACCACCACGGACACGCACTACGACCTGGACAGCGGCCACTACCGGCTGACCGTCTCGCGCACCGACCCCAGCGCCGAGCTGGAGGGCTGGATGACGCTCTCCCTGCTGGCCTCGGTCGACACCAGGGCCGGGCGCGACGAGACGTACGAGACCCTGCCGCCAGTGCTCGTCGAGCGCGACAACCTGGCGATCTTCGACTTCCCCCAGCGCACCACCGAGTGGGAGACCAAGACGGTCCGGCTGACCTGCACCCCCGAGACCGTCGCGGTCGAGGTGCGGGTCGAGGGGGACGGCGTGCTCGGCGACGTGACGCTGCTCGGCGGGCGGGCGGTGCTCAACACCCGCGCGTCGGGCACGTTCCGGTCGGGGGTGCACGCGCGCGGCGTCTTCAACCCCACGCCCACGCACCCCGTCCAGGTCGTCCGCCCGGTGTCGGTGCCGGTCGCGCTCACCGTCGTCGGCGACGCCTCGCCGGGGCGGCTGCACGCGGTCTTCTCGCCGCCGCCGCTGGTGCTGGCCTTCTGCAAGCAGGAGCCCCGGGGGGCCACGGACGTGCCCGGCGGGCCCTGGCTGGGCGCCTCCGTACGCGCCGGGATCGCCGGCCTGAGCTTCACCGAGGTGGCGTACGAGCCGCTGGACGGCGGGGTGCTGCTGCGCTTCGGCTACGAGGGCCACACGGTGGTGAGCGGCAGGTGGACCTCGCCGGCCGTGGTGCTGCGGGCCGCCTCGTCCCCCTGGGAGGCGATCTCGCACCACCGGGCCGACCTGCGGGCGCACGGCCTGGCCCCGGCGTACGGCGGCGAGCGGCACGCCTGGTGGAGGGAGCCGATCTTCTGCGGCTGGGGCGCCCAGTGCGCCAGGGCCGCGGGCGGCTCCCCGGCGGACCTGTCCCGGCAGGAGCTCTACGACGAGTGGCTGGCCCGGCTGGCCGAGCACGGCATCGTGCCGGGGACCGTGGTCGTCGACGACCGCTGGCAGCTGGCCTACGGAGACCCGCGCCCCGATCCGGGCAAGTGGCCGGCGCTGCGCGAGTGGATCGCCGCCCGGCACGAGCGCGGGCAGCGCGTGCTGCTGTGGTGGCGGGCGTGGTCGGCCGACGGGCTGCCCGCCGAGGAGTGCGTGACGGACGCGGGCGGGCGTCCGGTGGCCGCCGACCCGTCGAACCCGGCCTACCGGCGCCGGGTCGAGGAGATCATGGAACGGCTGCTCGGCGACCTGGACGCCGACGGGTTCAAGATCGACTTCACGCAGTGGTCGCCGAGCGGGTCGCACCTGAAGGCGTACGGCCCGAACTGGGGGTTCTCCCTGCTGCACGAGCTGCTCGCCACCCTGTACGCCGCCGCCAAGCGCGTCAAACCGGACGCCCTCATGGTCACCCACACCCCGCATCCGGCCTTCGCCGACGTGACCGACATGATCCGGCTCAACGACGTGCTGGAGGTGGACTTCCGCGGCGATCCCGTCCCGGCCGTCGACCAGCTCCGCTTCCGCCACGCGGTGGTCGCGCACGCGATGCCGGAGCACCTGGTCGACACCGACCAGTGGCCCATGCCCAGCAGGGCGGACTGGCTGGAGTACGCGCGGGCGCAACCCGCCCACGGCGTGCCCGCCCTGTACTACGTCGACTCCATCGACAACTCCCTCGAACCGATCACCGGCGAGGACCTCCGCCTGGTGGCCGGCTGGTGGGCCCGTTGAGGCCGGGCCACGGCCCGGCACCTGTGTGGGAACGATTGCGGATACAATCCGGCGTTATGGAGGTAACCGAGGTCATACCGGGGATCTACCGGGTCTTGGACACGTGTCACGTCTACGTCGTCGTGGCCCCCGCCCGGGAGGGGCAGGAGCGCACCGGGATCGCCATCGACTTCGGCTCCGGACGGGTGCTGGACCTCCTCGGCGAGCTCGGCATCGACCGCCTCACCGACGTTCTCATGACCCACCACCACCGGGACCAGGCCCAGGGGCTGGCGCGGGCGGTCGAGGCGGGCATCGCGGTGCACGTCCCGCCGGTCGAGCGCGACCTGTTCGACCGGGCCGACGAGATGTGGGCGGGCCGCGGCCTGCTCAACGACTACGACCTGCGCGACGACCGGTTCTCGCTGCTGGAGTCCGTGCCCGTGACCGGGGTCGTGCCCGAATACCGCACCGCCGACTACGGCGGCGTGTCCGTGCGCGTGCTGCCCACCCCCGGGCACACCCCCGGCTCCGTCACCTACGTCGTGGACCGGGTGGCCTTCACCGGCGACCTGATCTACGCCCCCGGCAAGGTGTGGTCGCTGGCCGCCACCCAGTGGTCCTACACCGAGAACGAGGGCCCGGCCATGACCATCCTGAGCTGCGAGCTGCTGCGGAGGGAGGAGATCGAGGTCTTACTGCCGTCCCATGGCGAGCCCATGACCGACCCGGCCGGCGCGCTCGCGCGGCTCTCCGCCTCCATGCAGCGCTACGTCGACTTCCGCCGCCCCCACCCCTGGGACCTGCGCGGGCTGCTGGCCAACCCCTTCGTCCAGGTCACCCCGCACCTGCTGATGAACAAGAGCAGCCAGGCCCTCAGCTACGTCCTGCTGTCGGAGTCCGGCGCGGCCATGGTCTTCGACTTCGGCTACGACATGTCCACCGGCCTGGTCAAGAGCACCGCGCGGGAGGCCCGCCGCCCCTGGCTGGCCTCCATGCCCGCGCTGCGCGAGCACTACGGCGTCACCCGGGTCGAGGTCGCCGTGCCCACCCACTACCACGACGACCACGTGGCGGGCATGCCGCTGCTGCGCGACGTCGAGGGCGCCGAGCTCTGGGTGCCCTCCCACATCGCGCCGGTCCTCGCCGTGCCGCTCCACCACGACCTGCCCTGCCAGTGGTACGACCCGATCCCCGCCGACCGGGAGCTGGCGCTGGGGGAGACGGTCCGCTGGCGGGAATACGCGATCACGGTGCACGACCTGCCGGGGCACACGCTGTTCGCGGCGGCCTACGAGTTCGAGGTGGACGGGCACCGGGTGCTCGTCACCGGGGACCAGCAGGACGGCATGGGCACCGCGGGCCTCACCGGGCCGGCCCGCCAGGAGATGCTGAACTTCCAGTACAAGAACGGGTTCAGGATCGACGACTACCGCAAGAGCGCCGCGCTCTACCGGCGGATCCGGCCCGACCTCATGGTCAGCGGCCACTGGCGGCCCCGCTGGGTCGACGACGACTACCTGCGCATGCTCACCGAACGCGGCGAGGAGCTGGTGGCGCTCCACCACGACCTGCTCCCGCTGGACGAGCTGGACCTGGGGGCGGACGGGGTGCTGTGCCGCCTGACCCCCTACCACTCGCGCGTCCCCGCGGGCGGCGAGGTCGTGCTGACCGCGACCGTGCGCAACCCGTTTCCTGGCAAGGCCGAGGCCGTGCTGCGGCCGGTGGTGCCGCCCGGCTGGCGCGTCGAACCCCGATCTTCGACGCTTAAGCTGCCCGGCGGGGGTAGTGAGCAGGTGCGCCTCCGGCTCGGCGCCGACCGCGTGCCGCGCCGCCGTGTACGCCTCGCCGTCGACGTGACCATCGGCGACCTGCGCCTCGGGCAGCACGCAGAGGCCCTGGTCGACGTGGTCGGAGAAGGGACTCGATGACCACAGGGCGGCTCGCTCCCCCCGGCCGTTCCGGGCGGCCCACGATCAAGGACGTGGCCGCCGCCGCCGGGGTCTCGCGCTCCACCGTCTCCCGGGTGCTCACCGGGCGCGGATACGCCGCCGGCCCCGTACGCGAGCGGGTGCTGCGGGCCGCGGCCGAGCTCGGCTACGTGCCCGACGTGGCGGCCCGCATGCTCAAACAGCAGGTGAGCAGGTCCGTCGGGGTGCTGGTCAGCGACCTGCGCAACCCGTTCTATGCGGAGCTGGCGGCCGGGGCCGGCAACGAGGCCCGCGCGCGCGGCTACACGATGGTGCTGACCGACACCGGGCTGTCGGCCGGCACCGAGGGCGAGGCCGCCGAGGCGCTGGTCGCGCTCCGGGTGGCCGGGGTGATCGTGACGCCCAACTCCCCGGCGGTGAGCGGCTACCTGAGCTCCCACGGCGTCCCGGTCGTCGAGGTGGACCGGCAGTTCGCGGCCGGCACGACCGACGGGGTCGTGGTCGGCAACCGCGTCGGAGCGCGTACGGCCACCGCCCACTTGACCGGGCTCGGGCACCGCAGGATCGCGCTGGTCATCGACGAGACCGAGTGGACCACCGGCTACGAGCGCCACCAGGGCTACCTGGAGGCGCTGCACGCGGCCGACCTCAAGGCCGACCCCGACCTGGTGATCGCCGCCGGCTGGGACGTCGCCGACGCCCGGCGCCGGGCGGCCGACCTGCTGCGCGGCCCCGACCGCCCGACCGCCGTCTTCGCCGCCAACAACGTGCTGGCCGAGGGCGTCTGGCGGGCCGTCGGCGAGCTGGGGCTGCGGGTGCCCGCGGACGTCAGCCTCGTGGCCTTCGACGACGCGCCCTGGATGAGCATGGTCTCGCCCACGCTCAGCGCGGTCGCGCAGGACGCGTACAACCTGGGTGTGGCCGCCGTGCGGCGGCTGGACGCGCGCATCGAGCTGCCCGACGCCGACTCCGTCACCACCGTGCTCGGCGTGCGCCTGGTGACCCGCGAGTCCACGGCGCCGCCCCCGCCCCTCTGAGCCGCTTTGACCTGCGGGAAGGGCCGACCTACCATCCGTGTGGGAACGATGTCATAACCCCTTTGCGGCATGCCGTCCCCCTCGGAGGCCCTATGAACCACGACCGACTCCCCGCACCCCTGGCCAACGCCCCCTCGGGCGAGCAGCCGCGCGACCTGCCGCCGGCCGTCCGCCCGGCCGCCACCCCCGGCCGCACCATACACATGATCGGCAACGCGCACCTCGACCCGGTGTGGCTGTGGCCGTGGCAGGAGGGCTACCAGGAGGCGCGGGCGACGTTCTGGTCGGCGATCCACCGCATGGACGAATATCCGGACTTCGTCTTCACCTGCGACCAGGTCGTGCTGCTGTCGTGGGTGGAGGAGTCGGACCCGGAGCTGTTCGCCAGGATCAGGGAGAAGGTGGCCGAGGGCCGCTGGGTCATGACCGGCGGCTGGTGGGTGGAGCCCGACTGCAACATGCCCTCGGGGGAGTCCTTCGTCCGCCAGGGCCTGTACGGCCAGCGCTACCTGAGGGAGAAGTTCGGCGTCACCGCCACGGTCGGCATGAACGTCGACCCGTTCGGCCACCACGCCATGCTGCCCGCCATCCTGCGCGGCCAGGGCATGGACTCCTACTGCTTCCTGCGCCCAGGACCGCATGAGAGCGAGCTGCCCGGCACGCTGTTCTGGTGGGAGGCCCGCGACGGCAGCCGGGTGCTGGCCTACCGGATCCCGTTCGAATACTGCAGTCCGCCCGGCGAGGTCGCGGGCCAGACGGAGAAGGCGCTGGGCCAGCTCGACCGCTCGCTTGGCGACGTCATGGTCTTCTACGGGGTGGGCAACCACGGCGGCGGCCCCACCAGGGCGAACATCGAGTCCATCCACCGCTACGACCGGATGGGCACCTTCGGCGAGCTGATGATGTCCTCGCCGCGCCGCTACTTCGACGAGATCACCAAGCGTCTGGGCGAGCAGGGCCTGGCCGCGCTGCCGGTGTGGCGCGAGGACCTGCAGCACCACGCGCCCGGCTGCTACTCCGCGCACTCCGGGATCAAGGCGTGGCAGCGCAGGGCGCAGGCCGCCGTGCTGTCGGCCGAGCGGTGGGCGGCCGTGGCCGGCCACGACGCCCGCGCGGAGCTGGAACGGGCCTGGAAGCAGGTGCTGTTCAACCAGTTCCACGACGTGCTGCCGGGCTCGGCCATCGAGCCGGCCTACGACGACGCCCGCGACCAGCTCGGCGCCGCCGTGGCCGCAGCCGAGCGGATCATCACCAGGGCGCACAACGTGATCGCCCGCGACGTGCGCGTGACGGAGGAGCCCGGCACCCAGCCGGTGATCGTCTTCAACCCGCACCCGTGGCCCGTCACCACCCGGGTCGAGCTGCAGTACGGCCTCGCGCCCGGCGGCGTGCACGTGGTGGACGCCGCCGGTGGCGAGGTGCCCGGCCAGGAGGTCCAGTCGGTGGCCAGCACGGACGACAAGAGGCGCGGCGCCACCGTGTTCCGGGCGGAGCTGCCCGCGCTCGGCTACCGCCTCTACCGCCTGCGGCCCGGCGCGCCGGCGTTCCGGAGCGGCCTGTCCGCGAGCGCGCACCACCTGGAGAACGACCTGCTCCGCCTGGAGCTCGACCCGGCCACCGGCTGGCTGACGAGCCTGCTCGACAAGCGCACCGGCGTGGACCTGGTGGCCGGCGCGGTCGGAGAGCACACACAGATCTGCGCGGACCCGACCGACACCTGGGGCCACCGCGTCGTGTCCTACGCCTGGCCGGGCGTGGCGATGGCGACGACGGCCATCGTGCCGCGCGAGGACGGGCCGCTGCGCGCCCGCGTCCGGGTCGAGCGCGCGTGGGGCCGCTCGACGATGGCCGAGGAGTTCCTGCTGGGGGACGGCGACGACGCGGTCGAGGTACGGGTCACGCTCGACTGGCGCGAGCGGGGACACCTGATGAAGCTGCGGTTCCCGGTGGCGCTGCGGGACCCGGCGGCCACGTACGAGATCCCGTTCGGGCACCTGGCCCGGCCGGTGGACGGGGCCGAGGAGCCCGCGCAGTCGTGGGTGGACCTGTCGGCCGCCGGAGCGGGGCTCGCCGTCGTGAACGACGCCAAGCACGCCTACGACGTCTCCCCGGCCGGTCCCGGCGGCAGCCCCAGCATCGGGATCACCGCCGTGCGCAGCCCCGTCTACGCCTGGCACGACCCGCGGCTGCTCGATCCGGAGGGCCACTACTCCTACCAGGACCAGGGGGTGCAGCGGTTCACGTACCTGCTGGTGCCGCACGCGGGGGACTGGCGGGCCGCGGGGCTCACCCGGCGGGCCGCGCTGCTCGGCTCCCCGGCGCGGGCCATGCAGGAGAGCTTCCACGACGGCCCCCTCCCGGCGCTGCGCGGCTACGTGGACGACGGTGGTGACCAGGTCATGGTCACGGCGGTGAAGTGTCACGAGGACCGGCCGGGTGACCTGGTGGTCAGGGCCGTCGAGACCACGGGGGAGGCCGCGGTCGCCACCCTGCGCGTCCCGCTGGCGGGGGTCGTGCTCACGGCGGAGTTCGGGCCGAGCCAGATCCGTACGTTCCGGATCCCGCTCGACGATCCGCTCGCCGCCACGGAGACGGACCTGCTCGAGCTGGACACCCGCAGGGGCGCCTTCACGGTCGAGCCATGGTGATCGCCGACCCGCGCTCCCACGGCGGGACCGGCGAGCCGGGTTCTCCGGGGCGGGCCGTGGTGATCGCCGACCCGGACGGGGGCGAAGTGGTCGTCGAGGTGCTGGGCGGGGCGGGGCCGTTCGCGGTGCGGGGGCGGTGGGGGCGGCGACTCCCCACCGGCCGCCGCGAGCTGGCACTGAGCGTGGGCTACGACGGCGCCGAGCCCGCCTCCGGCACCGTGCGCGTGAGCAGGTCGGTGGCCGCCGCCGACCCATGGTGGCTCATCCCCGGCCTCTTCTACGGCGAGAACCGGCCCGCGGCCTGCCGGCGGGTGTTCCCCCGTTTCGAGGCGGGCGCCGACCGGCCGGGGGAGATGGTGTCCGGCAGGTGGGGGTTCCGGGCGGACCGGGCGGCCACCCCCGCCGTCATGGTGTGGGGCGAGGGTCCCGGCGTCGCGCTGATCGCGGACGAGGAGTCGGGCCTGGGGCCGACCGGGCTGGCCTTCGAGCACGCGGACGGGCTGGCCACGGTGTCGGTGCTGTTCCCGTACCGGGAGTATCCGGTCACCTACTTCGGCACGGAACCGCCGCTGCCCGCGCGGGCCGCCGAACAGGTCTGGCAGCCGGGGGAGCGGCACGTGCTGCGCGTCGCGACGTGCGCGCTGCCCGCCGACCGGCACGCGTACGCGCCGGTGTTGCGGGAGGACCACGCGCTGCGGCTGCCGTTCGCGCCGGTCGAGCCGTGGGAGAGCGTCGAGTCGGCGGCCGGCATCGCGGCCGAGGGGCTGTTCCGGTGGCACTACGACCCCGACCCTGGGGTGCTGCTGGAGACGATCGGGTTCGACAGGGAGGTCAGCGGCGCCGCCCCGCAGCAAGTGGACCGGCAGGCCATGCACGTCGGCTGGGTGAGTGGCATCCCGTGGGCGGCGGCCCTCCTGGAGCACGGGCTGCGGCGCGACCGGCCCGAGTACGTCGCCGCCGCCGCACGGGTGATCGACTTCATCTGCGCGAACCTGTCACCGTCCGGCACCTTCTGGGGCACGTGGTACCGGCAGTCGGGCTGGTCGCAGAGCTGGAGCCGGACGAAGGGCGCTCTGCACGCCCGCACGCTGGGGGAGGCGACGCTGTTCCTGCTGCGCGCGCTGCGGCACCGGCCGGACCCGGCCTGGGCCGCCGCCGCCCGCTCCAACCTGGAGGTGATGGTGGCCCGCCAGCGTCCCGACGGCAACCTCGGCACGCTGCACCACGCCGTCACCGGGGAAGTGCTGTCCTGGTCGGGCGCCGCCGGCCTGACCTGGGTGGCCGCGCTGGCCGAGGCCGGGCACCTGGAAGCAGCGGAACGGGCGGGCGACTACTACGCCTCCTTCGTCGAACGGGAGTTCATCTACGGCGCGCCGGAGGACGTGGACCTGGCCCCGAGCTCGGAGGACGGCTACGCGGCCGTCATCGCCTACCTGGCGCTGCACCGGCACACGGGTACCGGGCGCTGGCTCGACCTGGCCCGCCGCGCGGCCGACTGGACGCTCACGTTCCGCTACTCCTACAACGTGCGCTTCCCGCCCCGCACTCCGCTCGGCACGTACGGGTTCGCCACCCGCGGCGCCGACCAGGCGTCCCCGGCCAACCAGCATCTGCACGCCTACGGCCTGGTGTGCACCGAGGAGCTGATCGAGCTGTCGGAGGCGCTCGGCGACCCGTACTACGCCGAGCGCGCCCACGAGAGCCTGGCCTGCTTCCGCCAGTTCCTCCCGGCTGCCGACGGCGACCTCAACGCCTATCGCGGCATGATCACAGAGCGCTACTACCAGACGGACTGCTTCCAGCCCAAGGGCATGTACCTGACGTTGTCGCACTCCTGGAGCGCGGGGGTGCTGCTGCTGGCCTGCGAGCGGGTGCTCGCCCGTGCGGGCGCCGCCCGAGCGGGATCCGGCTGATCCTCGGGGCTCAGGGGTCGGCCAGGCCGTGGCGGTAGGCGTAGGTGACGGCCTGGGCCCGGTCCCGGGCGCCGATCTTGGCGAACAGGTTGTTGATGTGGGTCTTGACCGTGGCCTCGCCGATGAACAGGTCGCCGGAGATCTCGGCGTTGGAGCGCCCCCGGGCGATGAGCCGCAGCACCTCGGCCTCCCGCCTGGTCAGCCCGTCCGGCAGCGACTCACGATCAGCGGCCCCGGCCGGTGCCTTCCCGTCGGCGGGTCCGGACAGCGGCTTCCCGCCGGTGGGTCCGGCCGGTGCCTTCCCGTCGGCGGGCTTGGGCGGCGGCGGGAGCATGGTCTCCAGCAGGCGGCGCTGTACCGCGGTGTCGAGCTGGGCGTCGCCCCGCATCACGGTGGCCACCGCCCGGTCGATCTCCTCGGCGTCGGCGCTCTTGGTGAGGAACCCCCTCGCCCCGGCCTGGAGCGCGCTGAACACCGACTCGTCGTCGGAGTAGGTGGTGAGGACGACCACCTGGGTGTCCGGATGGGCCGCGCGGATGCGGCGGGTGGCCTCGACGCCGTCCATCCTGGGCATGCGCAGGTCCATCAGCACCACGTCCGGCCGCTCGGCCGCGACCAGTTCGAGCGCCGCCTCACCGTCGGCGGCCGAGCCCACCACCTCGACGCCGGGCAGCAGCCCGAGCAGCAGGGTCAGCCCTTCCCGGACCACCGTCTGATCGTCCACCACGACCACCCGGGCGGTCACCGGCCCCCTCCCCGCACCGCCGGCACGCCGTCCGCGGCCAGTCTCAGCCGCACCCGGAACCGTCCCCCGACCGGCACCGGCAACAGAGCACCGTACTGCCGAAACGTGGTCACTCCCGGATGATATCGACACAACTCAACAGTCGCCGTCCCGGCCACAGCGTCCGGGGGCAGGGCGTCACGGGCTTCGCGCGACGGTCACACCGCGGCTCGCCCGCCGTCCACCGACAGGGTCGCGCCGTGGATGTTGGACGCGTCGTCGCAGGCCAGGAAGACCACCGCCGCGGCCACCTCCTCCGGGGTGCTGGGGCGGCGCGAGGGCAGCGCGGCGATCATGGGCGCCAGGTGGTCCCGCATCGCGGCGATCTTGTCCGTGAACGTGGGACCGGGCGCCACCGTGTTGACGCGCACGCCCGCGGGCCCGTATTCGCCGGCCCAGGACTTGGTCAGGGAGTGGATGGCGGCCTTCGTGGTGCTGTAGAGGGCCGAGCCGCTGGTCCCGAACAGCCCGGAGATGGACCCGAGGTTGATGATCGCCCCACTGCCCCGGGCCGCCATCGCGGGCGCGAGCAGGCCGGTGAGCAGGAAGGCGGCCTTGACGTTGACGGTCAGGGCCTGGTCGATGAGGTCCTCGCCCACGTCGGCCGTGGGCCCGGGCGTGATCAGCATCGCCGCGTTGTTGACCAGGATGTCCAGCGGGCCACCGGCCAGCCGGTGCGCGGCATCGGCGAGCTCGCCGATGGCGGGCAGCCCCGCAGCGAGGTCGGCGCGTACGAACGAGGCCCGGCCACCCCGCTCGCTGATGGCCGCGACGACCTTCTCGCCGCGCGCGGTGTCGCGGCCGCTGACGATCACGTAGGCGCCCTCGGCGGCCAGCGCCCTGGCGATGGCCGCGCCGATGCCGTCGGTGGAGCCCGTGACCAGGGCCGTGCGGTCCTGAAGACGTGCGGACATGAGGAGGTCCCCCCTTGCGAAGTTCTCGGTACGCGCTTCAGCGGCGGTACTCGCTTCAGGATGCCGAGGCTAAAATGGACCCGCAAGTCCAATCTGAGAGGGGTGAACATGCCCGCGACGACCCGCAAAGGAGCCGCGACGCGGCAGCGCATCATCGAGGGCGCGGCCGCGCACATCCGCGAGCACGGCGTGGCCGCCACCACCCTCGACGACGTGCTGGCCAGGACCTCGACCAGCAAGAGCCAGCTCTTCCACTACTTCCCCGGCGGGCGGGAGGAGCTGCTGCTGGCCGTGGCCCGCTTCGAGGCCGACCGCGTGCTGGAGGACCAGCAGCCCCAGCTCGGCGACCTCACCTCCTGGCCCGCATGGCAGCTCTGGCGCGACAAGGTCGTCGACCGCTACCGCCGCCAGGGCCGCCTGTGCCCGCTCAATGGCGTCATGTCACACCTCGGCAACGGCACCCCCGGCGCCCAGGCCGTGGTCACCGAGCTGATGAACCGCTGGCAGGCCGAGCTCGCCGCCGGCGTACGGCACATGCAGGGCGCGGGCGAGATCGACCCGGCCCTCGACCCCGACCGAACGGCGGCGGCCCTACTGGCCGGCATCCAGGGCGGCGTCCTGATCCAGATGTCCACCGGTCACACGACCCACCTGGAAGCCGCCCTGGACCTGACCCTCGCCCACCTCCGCACCCCCACACCCTCCACCACGAGCCCCAGCACGGCGCCTACGCCGGCGTGACGGTCCCGGACATCGCCGACCGAGCCGAGGTCGGCCGCATCACGTTCTTCCGCTACTTCGGCGACAAGCAGAAGGTCGTCTTCGCCGTCGAGGAGGAATGGCTGAACGACGTCGCGCGGCACCACCGCGAGCTGCGGCCCGGCTCCCCGCCGTCGCTGCCAGAGGCGCCCGCCCTGCCGCGCGACACCACCGAGACCGTCTGCGCGCGAGCCACCCGGGACCCCGCGCGCTACACCCTGCGCCGACGGCTGATCGCGGAAAAACCCGAGCTTGGCGACCGCGCGGTCCGCAAGCAACGCCGCCTCATGGAGCTGATGACCGAGGATCCGCGGCAGCGGGAAGCCTCGGCGGAAACGGCCGTGCTGGCGCCCCAGCCCGCACCGGCCTGCGACCAGGCGGGTCACGAGCTCGCGGCCGGCGACCCGAGGGCGCTATGGCCGAGCGTGGCCGCGGCCTTCGACCGGCTCGGCGTCATCGCGGCCCCCGCACCGACACGCTCGCCCCGCAAGACCGACCCACCGCCCGACGGGCCCCAGACTCAGCCCCCGGTCCTTGGCTTGGGCTCAGCTCCGGTCCCTGACTGGGACTCAGCTCCGGTCCCAGATGCGGCCGGTCTCCCAGGCGTACTCCCAGGCCTGGATGTCCGGCGGCTCGATGCCCAGGCCCGTCAGGATGGCGCAGACCTGCTCACGATGGTGGTTGGCGTGGTTGAGCGCCTGGGCGAGGAAGATGCCGGCGCGGACTTCGCGCGTCCCCTCGTCCACGATGACCACGCGTTCCACGTCGATCGGCTTGGCCGGCACGTGCTGTAGCGCTGGCGCCGCCGCCGTTGGCTGATCCGGCTCAGCGGTCCGAGCCGAATGAGGCGTTCCGAGCGGCGCGTGCGGAGCCAGATCGACGAGGGTGATCGATTAGCGTCGGCGAAGTAGCCGACGAGTCATGGGAGGCCTCCTGCGGCGGCAACGGAGGTATCTGCTGCTGCGCGTGCAGGGTTTGGGTCCCGGAACTCGCATGAGCATGGGCAGACCGAAAGAGGTCAGAACCGGATATCCGCTGATGGCCATGATGTCCCCTTCCTTGGCCTGTCGGCCGCAGCCTTTCTAGCTCCGCTTGTACCCCTTCTCCCGTCCAGTGGTGTAGTCCCTGGGCCCCGGTCGACAACACCCCCTGGGTGTTCGGAAGTCTTCCGGCCTTCACCTCAGGATGACGGCCCCGGCGGGCAGCGCAGGCAATGGCGACACGAGATCCTTGCCAAGGAGGTTTTGAGGCTGACCGGCAAGGGACGATCCAAACCTATGAACGAGCCCAAAGAAGATCGATCCGCAGACGCATCCGAACATGGCTGCTAAAGCCGCCCATCCTCGCGGCGCGTGGCGGGCAGGGCGTCGCCCAGCAGGGGCTCGATCACGTCCACGGGGGCGGGGGTGACGGGCGACGAAGGTTGCGCGGTCCGCGCTCTATGGCCTGTGCCAGGGGTGTGGGTGTTGGGGTGCCGCGACGTGGAGGTGGACGGGCGGCCGGGCGAGAGCGTCTCGCTCGCCGCCCGGACCCACCCGGGTGCCTAGCTGCCGACCGGTTCCGCGCGGAGCCGGGCCGAGTGCTTGACCAGGGCGATCAGCACCTCCCGGCTCGACTCGCGCTTCCTGGCGTCGCACAGGATGATCGGGATCGAGGGGCTGAGCTGGAGGGCCAGGCGGACCTCGTCCAGCTCGAAGGTGGGAGCGCCCTCGAAGCAGTTGACCGCCACCACGAACGGCGTGCCGCGCCGCTCGAAGTAGTCGACCGACGGGAAGCAGTCCGCCAGCCGCCGCGTGTCCGCCAGGATGACGGCGCCCAGCGAGC
The DNA here is from genome assembly GCF_900099965.1 of Nonomuraea jiangxiensis. Taxonomy (GTDB): domain Bacteria; phylum Actinomycetota; class Actinomycetes; order Streptosporangiales; family Streptosporangiaceae; genus Nonomuraea; species Nonomuraea jiangxiensis. The sequence goes on from NZ_FNDJ01000002.1 coordinate 511,598, forward strand.
CCTCCGCCAGCTCGTCCCACACGAACCAGAACCGCTCCTGGCCCGGCGTGCCGAACAGGTACAGGACGTAGTCGTTGCCCAGGGTGATCCGGCCGAAGTCCATCGCCACGGTGGTGGTGCGCTTGGCCTCCACCGAGGTGAGGTCGTCGACGCCGATCCCGCGGTCGGTCAGAACCTCCTCGGTCCGCAGCGGCCGGGTCTCGGAGACCGCGCCGACCATCGTCGTCTTGCCCGCGCCGAACCCTCCGGCGACCAGGATCTTGATCGCGGTGGGCAGGCGCGGACGCTCAGAGCGAGCGAAGGCCATCGAGCACCGCCCTGTACATCTTCATGTCGTGCATGTCCACCTCGGCTTGTGGTTCCTGGGCAGAGACGAGTTCGCGGTCGAACAGGTCGCCGAGCAGCACCCGGATCGTGCCGGCCGGCAGGTTGAGGTAAGCGGCGATCTCGGCGACGGACTTCGGTTCGCGGCACAACTGGAGGATCCTGATGTGCTCCGGGTCCAGCCCGGCGTCCGGTCCCGGCGCCGGTCCCACCGCCAGGGCCATGGAGATCAGGTCGAACCTGCCGTGCGCCGGCTGGGTGCGGCCCCGGGTCACCACATAGGGCCGGATGATCTCCGGGTCCACCCAGTGCTCGTCTGTGTGCTCGTCCCGGCCTCTCACCGGTCGCTCCTGGCGGCCTCGTTGCGGGCTCCCGAGGTGAGGTACTGGCCCACCCGGGCGACCATCATCGCCATCTCGTACGCGATCAGCCCGATGTCGGCGTTCTGCGCGCACAGCACCGCCAGGCAGGCCCGCTCGCCCGCCATGGTCACGATGAGGAACTGGGTCTTCCACTCCACGACCGTCTGCCGCACCGCGCCGCCGGAGACGTGGTCCGAGACGCCCTTGGCCAGGCTCTGCAGGCCGGAGGCGACGGCGGACAGGTGCTCGCCATCGGTCCGTTGCAGCCCGGCGGAGGAGGCCATCAGCAGGCCGTCCGAGGACAGGACGATGGCGTGCTCGGCCTCCTTGACGCGATTGACGAGGTCGTCGAGCAGCCAATTGAGATCGGCGCCCGCGGACGGACTCATGCCTCACCACCTCCCGACTGCTCATCCATCATCTTGGCGGCCTGGGAGCGGCCAAGACGAGTGCCTGACTGCAGAGATCCCATCATCGCGCGGATCTCCTCCGGGGAGCGCTCGTCATCGTCCTCCTCGAGATCGGGCTGCGTGGGCATGTCGTCACGCAGGGCTGGCGCCAGGTTCGCCTGCGGCACTCGGAGCGGCAGTCCTGACGGCGTGAACTCGGCCACAGGCTCCTGCTCCGGTTCAGCTGGCGGCTGGTTGGTCACGGTTCTGGGCTCGGGCCCGCGCTCCGTGGCCCGCGGCTGCGGGGGGAGCGGTGGGCTCGGCGCGGGCACCGGGGGTGGCCCGGAGCGGGTGGGCTTGAGCGCGCGTACGTTCTCCGCCGGGGCCGGCCGCGTCGCCGTGGCCACCGCCGACTGCCTGCGCGGCAACTGCTCCTGGCCACCGCCGTCCTGATGCTCGGGCGTGGGATCGAGCTGTACGAGCTCCTGCGGCAGCAGCACCACGACCGTGGTGCCGCCGTACGGCGACGCCTTGAGCACCACCTGGATCTCGTGCCGCCTGGCGAGCTGGCTGACCACGTAGAGGCCCAGCCGGGCGGTGCCCGAGATGCGGAACTCGGGCGGGTCGGCGATGCGCTCGTTGGCGGCGTCGAGGTCCTCGGGCTTCATGCCGAGGCCCCGGTCCTCGATCTCGATCACGTACCCGTTGGCCACGAGCTGGCCGCTGACCTGCACGTTCGTGTACGGCGGGGAGAACGAGACGGCGTTCTCGATCAGCTCGGCGAGCAGGTGGATGACGTCACCGACGGCCCGGCCGATGAGCACCACGTCGCCCATCGGCATGAGCGTGACGCGGGTGTAGTCCTCCACCTCGGCCAGCGCGCCGCGGACCACGTCGACCATGGGGACCGAGCGCCGCCACGTACGGGCGGGGGCCGAGCCGGAGAGCACGATGAGGTTCTCGGCGTTGCGCCGCATGCGGATGGCCAGGTGGTCCAGCCGGAAGAGCTCCTTCAGCTCCTCCGGATCGGTCTCGCGGCGCTCCATCACGTCGAGCACGGTGAGCTGCCGGTGCACCAGGCCCTGCGTCCGGCGGGCCAGGCTGAGCAGGATGTCGCGGATACTGCGGCGCAGCTCCGCCTGCTCGGCGGCGACGCCGATCGCGGTGCGCTGCACGGTGTTGAACGCCTGGCCCACCTGGCCGATCTCGTCGTCACCGAAGTCCAGCGCGGGCGCCTCCTTGGCCAGGTCCACCTCCTCGCCGCGGCCGATGCGCTCGACCACGCCGGGCAGCCGGTCGTCGGACAGGTCGTGGGCGGCGTCGCGCAGCCTCTTGAGCTGGGCGAGCAGGTCGCGGGCCGTGGTGATGGACAGGATGATCGAGGCGATGACCGCGATGAGCCCGAGACCACCGGCCAGGACCAGCCGGACGATCACGTTGACGGCGACGGGCACGATCCGGTCCACCATGCGGTCGCCCGCGCCGAGCACCATGCCGTTGAAGTCGGCCAGGAAGCGTTCGGTCGCCGCCTTCCACTCGTCATCGGTGAACGGCAGGTTCAGCGCGGTCGGGTCATGCTCCATGACCTGCGCTTCCATGTTCTGGAGCTGGACGAACGACCGGGCCTTGGTCAGCTTGTCGTAGGCGGCCCTTTCGGAATCGGGCAGTTCGCTCGCGGCCTGTCCGGCGACGATCCGCCAGGCGCCCACGGCCTGGCCGAACAGGGCCTGGTCGGCGGGAGTCAGCCGTCCCTCGGCGAGCGCGCCGGCAAGCAGCGCGTCCTCCCGGGTGAGGAGCTCCCTGGCGCGGCTCAGAGAGACGAGGGTGCGGACGTCTTTGGCGATGTCCTTGTCGTCGAGCGTCGCCATCGACCCGTAGAGGCCGTAGATGGAGTCAGTGACGTCGTTGTACTCGGTCGTCGTCTCCAGGCGGCCAAGCCTGCCCGCGTCGACGTCCTTGCGAATCTCCTTGACCGATTCGAGCTGCTTGAGCACGTCGGCGAGCCGTTTCTCGCCCTGCTCGTCTAACGCCCAGCTGACCAGCCCGGCGCTGGACGACTCCTGGAAAGCGGAGATGTCGCGGTCGTTCTGCTTACGCTGTGTTTCGAGCTCTTTGCGAGATTGGGCGGTCTTCTCGCTCAGCCTCACAACCGAAAGCCAGCGCTCTTTTTGCAGGCCGTAGAGCACTGGGTCGCTGGGGGTTGCTACAGCGGAGTCGAGTTGGGAGACCCACAAGAGGTTGACGCCCTCACGGAGGGTGACCCACGCAGCGAAGACCCACAAGGCTGCCAGGGAGAGCAGCATAGCCGTGATCTTGGTCCGCAGCCCCGTGTTGCGGAAGCGCATTTTCGTACCCACCCTGTGAAAGTCATATCTGGTGCGCCGGACACCGTACGTGTGGCGAGGTTGCATGGAGTATCGATCAAGGGACTCTAGCGCACTCGCAAAGTGCCTCTCAAGCAACACCAGTCCACATATGCCAGGTTCTGACCACTATAAGTCAATTTTGCCCCAAAATACGTCAGAAACCGGTATCCTTCGCAAGCGCCCGATCCTGCCCAGATATTTCAGCGGCCGCAAAGACCTCGCATATCGGCTTCATGAACACTCACACCAGTGGACCGGGATGCCACGGCAGGACCGCGCGGGCGGTGGGCGCCTCGGGTCGCGGGGTGCGGGGCGGGGTGTGCCGTGGGCGCCGCCGGCGTTGTGTCGTCTCAGTCGTGGTGTGATCATGAACTGATTCCGAACATCGACAGGAGCCGTTATGAGCCCCTCGCCGTCCCTCCCTGACGAGCTTTCCTCCGGTGCGCTGTCCGCCCGCGCGGCGGAATGTGCCCGTGACCTTCGCCGCACTGCCGCGTCCTACCCCGAACTCTTCGACACCGGTGAGTTCGCCCACACCCCTGATCAGATCGCGAACATGATGGTCTACGGCACCCCGCGCCATGAACCGGACGTGCTGCGGAGTCCCTCCCAGCTGGCGTTGTGGATCTTCCCACTCGACGCGGCCATCGACCGTGACGCGACAGAACGATCCCAGGTGCAGGCCATCGTCGAGGAATGCAAGGACGTCATCGCCGGCCACGACCCACGGACGCCCCTGGCCCGGCTTCTCGCTCACATCCGCGATGACCTGGCTCCCGCGCCCGCGTTCGACCATCTGGGACCGGTATGGCGCACCGAGGTGGCCGCGATGCTCGATGCGATGGCGCGGGAATGGGATTGGAAGACCACGGCCAGGGAGACCGCCGCCGCACCCACCCTGAAGGAGTATCTGGGCAATGCGGCGAACTTCGGCTCCACCTGCGTCGCGGTGTGCCGTTTGATCAGCACCGACGAACCGGAAGCCACTCGCGAGCACCTGCCGGCGATCATCGACGCCGCCAATGCGACTCAACGGGTCATGCGCCTGGTCAACGACATGCGCACCGTCAAACGGGACCACCAATGGGCGGACCTGAACGCACAGATGCTCGGGCTCGACGAGCATGCTCTGCTGGAAGTGATCGCCGAAGAACGCAAGGCATGTGACCTGGTGCTGGACCGGCTCGCGCAGTCCTGTCCGGGTGTGTCCGAAGATCTTCGCCGCCAAATGCTGACCACCTGGGGCTTCTACTTCGGCGGCGGTGATTTCTGGACCGTCTGAGGGCTCGTTCATCCCCCTCCTCACGGTAGGCGCAAGCTCATTATCAGAGTTGGACCGTCTGCGCCCGGGCCTGCCGGATGAGGTACGACGAGGCGATCACCGCGGCGCGGGTCACGGCGAGTGGAACGTACAGGTCCTTGTCGTGCCAGAGCGGAGGGTGGTCGCGGCCGGTCGAGCGTGCCAGGTACTCGTGACCCCGCTCCGCCGCACGGATGCGCCGCGGATCCGTGCGGCCTCGGGTCAGCAGCAGTATCTGCATCGCGTACGCGGTCTCCTCGGCCGTGCCCTCCCAGCGGCCCCAGGAGCCGTCCGGCCGCTGGGTCTCCAGCGTCCACTCGGCCGCCGCGCGTACCGCCTCCTCCGATACGTCCGCGCCGAAGGAGTTGAGCGCCAGCGCGCAACTGACGGTGGCGTAGTACGGCGACGCGTGCCACCGGTCCGTCCAGCTTCCGTCCGGCCGCTGGCGGTCGCGGATCCAGGCGGCCAGTTCGGCGATGGTCTCGTTGTAGCGGGGTGCGGCGTCGGGCCTGCGGTGGACGTACTCACCGAAGGCGTCCAGCACGTGCGCGTTGACGCTGACCGAGATGCCCTGCTCACCGGGCCAGGTGGAGAAGTGGGTGCCGGAGCGGAACCCCCACAGGCTGTCCGGTTCGTGCGGCGCGCCGAGCAGGGCCAGGGCGTACAGCGCCACGGACGTCGTGTCGGCATCGGCGGGCAGCCCGGACCCCGCGGGTGTGCCGGCTGGACCTATGGCCGCTCTGATGTCGGCCACCATCCATGGCGGCACTTCGATGGGCACGCCCGCCCGGAGCAGCCAGCTCAGCACCCAGCCTCGCTCGAACACGGTGATGGGCAGCCCGACGGGCACGGGGCCGCCGTGTAACCGGACCACCGCCTCCAGATGCCCGCGGGCCGGCTCGTGCGCGTCGCCTCCCCCGTGCTCTCCCAGCCAGGCCGCGGTCGCCGCGGGCGAGGCGCCGATGCTGCCGATGGGCGTGGGCCGGATGCCGGGCGCGCCGGCGGCCTCTTCGCCCGCGATCTCCAGGGCGTGCACCAGCTTCTCCGGCACCTCCATGCCGGACTTGAGCCACGACCTGACGACGTGGAGGGTGTCGTAGCTCATGGCTTCGGGCAACGGCATCGGCGCCTGGTCGGGTAAGCCCTCGACGTGCTGGTTGATGCGGGCGACGAGGGAGGGCACGATGTGCTCGATCGCCGGCATGTCGGGCAGTTCGAGCGGGTTGCCGAGCCAGGTGGCGAGCACCCGCAGGCCGCGGTCCGCCGCGCTGGAGAGGCGCTCGTGGTCCGTGTCCCGATCCCCGCGCGCCAGCACGGCGAGGATGGCCTCGGTGGCGCTCAAGGTCGGCACCAGGCCGTACCCGTCGGGCGCACCCCAGGCGCCGTCTTGCCGCTGCGTGCGGATCAGGTAGTCGATGCGTTCCCGATGACCGGTCAGCCAGGGGGTGAGCGAGACCAGCCGGCCGGTCTCGTAGATCGAGGGCGAAACCTGTCCCCACGGCTTGAGCATGAGGCTCGTGACAAGTTCGCCCGCCTCCGCGGTGATGTCCACCGATTCCCCGATGCTCACGCCGCACGCTTCCGTTCGATCGGGTGGAGCTGAAGGAAGAGCTTCTCCTTGGGCCGCAAGGTGGCTCCCCCTCGTAGGGGCGTCAGCTTCTGCGGGTAGGGCAGCGCCGGCCGGTACCTGCTGAACAGGTTGGCGATCAGCAAGGACGCCTCGACGTAGAACAGGTGCTGGCCGATGCAGACATGCGGACCCGCGCCGAAGGGGATGAACGAGTAGCGGTGCCTGCGCTCGGTCTTGTCGCCGGCCCAGCGTTCGGGGTCGAACTCCGTCGGCCGCGGCCAGAACTCCTCCAGCCGGTGGGTGGTGTACGGGCTGACCAGCACCTGCGAGCCGGCCTTGATCCGGACGCCGCCGATCTCCGTATCCGCCACAGCCTGGCGCGGGAGGACCCAGGCGCTCGGGTAGACGCGCAGGAGCTCCTGCAGGACCATACGGAGATAGTGCATCTCGGGGACGTGCGACGGCCGTACCGGGCCGTCGCCCACCACACGGTGGATCTCCTCCTGCAGCCTGGCGTTCACCTCGGGGTGGTCGTGCAGCACGGACCACAGCCAGAGCAGCGACATCGCCGTGTTCTCCGAGGCGGCGCCGTAGACGTTCACCAGGTCGTCGCGGACCTGCCGCACGTCCGCCTTGCCCTCCTGCTCGAGCCTGACCGTGAGCAGCGCCGAGACGACCTCCTTGCTCTGGGTCTTCTCGCGCTGCGCCCGCTCGATGAGGGGGTAGACGATCTCGTGGATCTTCTTCGTGGCTCGCAGGAAGGCCCGGTCGCCCGGGACCCTGATCGAGTACGGCGCGGAGGGGAAGAGCATGCGGAAGCCGATCGAGCTGGCGCACGTGGCGAACTCGGGCGCCAGCCGTTCGGCGGTCTCACGGGTGATCCGGCCGCCGAACAGCACCTTGATGACGGCCTGGTTGACGATCGAGGTCATCTCGTGCTCTACGTCGATCGGGCGGCCCGCTTGCGCGAAGTCGTCGAGCTCGACGATGCGCTCGGCGATGATGTCGGCCATGTCCTCGGCCAGTGAGGCCGTGTAGCGCGCGGTGAAGAGCGGCTGGAGGATCTTCCGGGCGGACGCCCAGGACTCGCCCTCGCCCATGATGCTGTGACCGATCAGACGCTGGAGCGGCTGCCAGAACATGCCCGCGCGGACGAAATTGTCCCAGTCCGTCTTGAGCACCTGCTGGACGTGGTCCGGATGCGAAATCAGGTAAGGGCGGAAGGGGCCGAGGTCGAGCCGGACGACCCGCCCGCCGGCCTCGGTGCCCATGCGGGCCAGTTCGGTGACCGGGTCTTTCACCAGCCGGGGGATGGCCCGGTAGAAGGGTATGACTTTCGGCCTGGTCACAGTGGTGCCCGTGGCGTTGAACATGGCGGCGATCCCCGATCCGGATGACTTCTTACTGGACAGTAAGATGAGGATGTTTTAGATCTTTGCGGCTTATCGGGTAAAAGCTGACTTCCGTGAAGATCGGGTAAATTTTGGGGGACCGCCGCTTTTGTTGGTGTGTGGAGGGCTGATGGCGGCCGGGTTCGGCGCCGCTCCGGCCGGAATCCGGCCGGCGGCTCGCCACCGCTCCGGGCCGCCGGCGCCGGGGACCCGTCGCTGAGCGGGTGACCGGACGGCGCCGGCGATGACATCGCCCGCGACCCCGCACCCGTGCGTTGCCGGCGGTGGTGATGGAAGGCCCTGGAGAGAGCCGGGGACGGTCGCTCGGCTCAGCGGGTTTCGGGGGAACGGCAGTGGTCTGGTGGTAGCGCAGCCCGTCGCCACGAGTTGATCCTCCGTTGCCCACGGTGTCCGTACCAAATTACGGACAACCCCTCACAAATGTAAATCTTCCAGTGGAGTATCACATGCTCGTGCATGTAGATTCAAGATCGTACCTGGGTAGGAGCACCTATTGAATCTCAGCCATGCGCCGGGCTCCGGCGTGCTCGTCCGCTGTCGCCGGCTGCTCGAACCCGCTCTCCGCGAGGCGGTCTCGGGGTTGCACCCGTGGAGCGGCAGGATGGTCGCGTTCGCGATGGGCTGGTCGGACGCGGACGGCCGGCCCGAGGGCGGCGACGGCGGCAAGGGCCTGCGCCCCGCCATCACCATGCTCAGCGCGGAGGCCGTCGGCGGCACGGCGGAGCTGGCGCTGCCGGGGGCCGTGGCGGTGGAGTTGGTGCACGCGTTCTCGCTGGTGCACGACGACATCATCGACAACGACGAGCGCCGCAGGCACCGCGATGCGTTGTGGAAGGCGTACGGGGTGGGGCCCGCGCTGCTGGCCGGGGATGCGCTGCTGGCCCTGGCGGTCAGCCGGCTGGCCGGGTGGCCCGAGGCGATGAAATACCTGTCGGCGGCCCTGGTGGAGCTGGTCCAGGGGCAGACGGCGGACATGGCGTTCGAGGAGCGGCCCTGGCGCGGGGCCAACCGGGTCACCGTGGAGGAGTACACCACGATGGCCGCCGGCAAGACCGGCGGGCTGCTGGGGGCCTCGGCGGCGGTGGGGGTGGTCCTGGGCGGCTCGCCCGAGCTGGCGGACCGGATGTGGGACATGGGGCGGGACCTGGGGGTGGCGTTCCAGATCGTGGACGACATGCTCGGCATCTGGGGCGATCCCGGCCTCACGGGCAAGCCGGTGCACAGCGATCTGCGCCGCGACAAGAAGACGTTGCCGGTGCTGGCGGCCCTCGCCTCGGGCGGTTCCGCCGCTAAGGAGCTGTCCGCCGTGCTCGTCGCCGGCGTGGTGGACGACGACTCGGCGCGGCGGGCGGCCGATCTCGTGACGGACGCGGGCGGCCGGGCGGCGGCGCAGGCCATGGCGGACCACTACCTGACGACGGCGTTGAGGGTCATGGACGAGTGCCTGCCGGGGGCCACGGAGCTGCGGGCGTTGTGCCATTCCCTGGTGGACCGGATCACCTGAGATAGGGGCCCGCGTCACGGTCTTTTCGGGTGAACCGATAATGGGGGGATGCGATCGATCGGCACGACGGATCTGTCCGTCTTTCCCCTGGGCCTCGGCACGAACGTCTTCGGCTGGACGGCCGACAAGGAGACCGCGTTCGCGGTCCTGGACGCCTACGTCGAAGGCGGTGGGAACTTCCTCGACACGGCGGACGTGTACCCCTACTGGGCGACCGGCGAGCCGACCTCCGAGATCATCATCGGTGAGTGGCTGGCCGAGCGCGGCAACCGCGAATCCATCGTGCTGGCCACCAAGGTCGGCATGCTGGAAGGGCTGAAGGGGCTGGCCCCGGCCACCATCCGGACGGCGGTGGAGGATTCGCTGCGGCGGCTGCGTACCGACTACATCGACCTTTACTGGGCCCACGTCGACGACCAGGACACGCCACTGGTGGAGACGCTGAGCACGTTCGACGCGCTGGTGCGGGAGGGCAAGGTCCGGCACGTCGGGGCCTCCAACTACAGCGCGGAGCGGCTGGCGGAGGCGCTGCGGATCTCCGGTGAGGAGGGGCTGGTCAAGTACGTGGCGTTGCAGCAGCCGTACAACCTGGTCGAGCGGGACTACGAGGGCGACCTGCGGGACGTCGTGGCCAGGGAGGGGTTGTCCAGCACGCCGTACTCGGGGCTGGCCCGCGGCTTCCTGACCGGCAAGTACGCGCCGGGGGTGGAGGTCGACAGCCCCAGGGCCGAGCGGGCCGCCCCGTATCTCGCGACCGAGCACGGACCCAGGACGCTGGAAGCGCTGGCCAAGATGGCGGCCGAGCACGAGGTCGCGCCCGCGTCGGTGGCGCTGGCCTGGCTCGCCGCCCAGCCGACGATCACCGCGCCGCTCGCCAGCGCGCGCGACCTGCGGCAACTGGACGCGCTGATGGCCTCCACGGCGCTGTCCCTGACCCCCGCCGAACTCGCCCTCCTGGACGAGGCCTCCCGCCCCTGACCTGCCCGGGGACGATCCCGGCCCCTTACGGAACCGGTCGTGTGCCCGGCCCCGCGCTCATCCGACCGGACGCGCGGGTGACCGGGGCCGCCTCCACGCGGTGGTCAGGAAAGGCTGTTCTGCCGGCACCACTCCTCGACGCCGCCCGCCTTGCGCTCCAGCGTGCGCACCCAGTGCGGGTTTGCCTCGATGGCGGCCGCGACGGAGGGGTTGCCGGGGAACACGGCGGAGAGCCCGGTGATCCGGAGGATGCGCTGGATGCGGTCCGTGGTCCTCGCGAGAGCGAGCGAACCTTCCTGCATGCGCAGCCGCTTGAGGCCGCCGACGAGCACCCCGAGCCCGGTCGAGTCGAGAAACTCCACGGCGCCCATGTCGGCGACGATGTGCACGACCCCTTTGGCCGCGAGGTCGAGCACGTGCTCGCGGAGCTGGGGAGCGGTGAACACGTCGATTTCGCCGGCGACCTTGATCACGGCGCAGTCGCCCACGGGACCGGCCACCTCTACCTCGATATCTCGCATTTCACCCCTCACCTTGTCATTTGTCGCATTGACAGAGAAATATGCCCTTTTACACTACGTCATAAAACAGCACCCCGTCAATCGAGAGCTGTCGCTGTCATCGTATAGAATGACGTGAATGAGGGATGGGTAATGCGCGTCGAAGAGGCCATCGGACGGCAGATCGCGCGCCTGCGGGCCGAGCGGCGGCTGTCACTGACCGAGCTGGGGGAGGCCCTGGGGCGTTACCTGGACAGGCCCTGGAGCAGACAGTCCGTCCACCAGGCCGAGCGCGGCCAGCGGTTGTTCACGGCGGCCGAGCTGACCGCCCTCGCGCTGGCCCTCGACACCTCCGTCCCCGTGTTGTTCCGCGCGGAGGACGACCGGATCGAGCTCCCGAGGCGGGTCGTCTCCCAGGAGGAATACCGGGGGATCCTGCTCAACAGGGAGCGGGACATGCCGCTGGACGGGGTGGAGGAGCTGATCATCGCGCTGCATGACATCGGCGAGGTGCTCTCGCGGCCCGGCCTGGCCCGGCTGGCCCGCATCGCCCGGGTCGCCGGCACCGACCACCCGTAGCCCGGCGGCGGCCCCCCGGCCACCCGGGGCCGCGGCTGAGCGGCCCGGCCGGGGGTCAGTGGCCGGGTCAGGGGGTCGCAGTCGGGGCTGGGTGGCGAGGCCGGGGCTGGGTGGCGAGGCCAGGGGTCAGTGGCCGGTGGTGGTCGAGGAGACGTCGAGGTCGCGGGGGGTCAGCAGCCACACCGTCAGCGCGCCCGCCAGCATCAGCAGGACGCCCGCGCCGCTGGTCAGGGTCAGCGAGTCGGTGAAGGCGGCCTTGGCCTGCTCCAGCAGTTGCCCGCCCGCCGGTCCCAGCTCCCTGGCCACGTCCACGGCCCCGCCCAGGGACTCGCGGGCGGCACCGGCCGCCACGCCGTCGTGACCCAGCTCGGCCCGGTAGACGGCGGCGGCCAGGCTGCCCAGGACGGCCACGCCCAGCGCCGCGCCCACTTCGTAGCTGGTCTCTTCGATGGCCGCCGCGCTGCCGGACTTGGCGGCGGGCGTACCCGACATGATGACCGCTGAGGCGATGGCCAGCGAGCCGTTCCCGAGGCCGATGAGCAGCAGGGCGACGGCGACCGGCGGGTAGCCCAGCGGCTCGGACGCGAGCAGGAGCGCCAGGAACCCGAGCGCGGTCACCGCCAGCCCGCCCGCCAGCACCGCGCGGGCGCCGACGCGGGCCGCCAGCACCGGGGCCAGCGGCGAGGAGACGAGCGCGGCCAGCGCGGCGGGCAGCAGCAGCACGCCCGCCATCAGCGGCGAGTCACCGCGTACGAGCTGCATCCACTGCGCCAGTAGCAGTAACACCGCCGCCATCGCGATCGACGTGGTCAGCGCCGTCACCACCCCGGCGGAGAACGGGCCGTTGCGGAACAGCCGGATCTCCAGCAGCGGATCCGGCCTCTTCAGGCACCGCACCACGAACCAGCCCAGCGCCAGCGCCGCCACCGCGGTGGCCGCCAGGGCGCCGGGGGAGGCGAGGCCGTGCTTGCCGAAGCTCTTGACCGCGTACACCAGCGCCACCATGCCGACCATCGACAACACCGTGCCCAGGGCGTCCCAGCGGCCGGACCGCGGGCTCCTGGACTCCGGCAGCAGCAACAGGCCGGCGACCGTCGCGACCACCATGACGGGCACGTTCACCAGGAACGCTGAGCGCCAGCTGAAATGCTCCAGCAGGAACCCGGCCAGGATCGGCCCCATCGCCGCCCCCACCGCGGCCATCGCCGCCCAGACGCCGAGGGCCCTGGCGCGTTCGGCGGGGTCGGTGAACAGGTTCCGGATCATGGACAGCGTGGACGGCATGATCATCGCGCCGCCCACCCCGAGCAGCGCCCGTACGGCGATCACCTCCGGCGCGCTGTCGGCCGCCAGCACCGCCAGCGAGGCCAGCCCGAACACCGCGAACCCGCACAGCAGCATCCGCTTGCGACCCCACCGGTCGCCCAGCGCGCTGACCGTGACCAGCAGCCCGGACACCACCAGCGAGTACGCGTCCACCATCCACAGCAGCTCGATCGAGTCCGGCCGCAGGTCCTCGGTGATGGCCGGCAGGGCGACGTTGAGCACGGTCATGTCCATGACCACGAGCAGCACGCTGGCCGACAGCACGACCAGGCCCGCCCACCGGCGCCGCGCGCTGACGGGTGGATCGACGGTGATCGTCATGAGCTCCTCCGAGGTCCGGCGCCTTGCAGGAAGGTGGTCAGGAGCAGCCGGGGCACGTCCCGGCGGGCCACGTCGCCGTGCCTGAGGCTCTCGCGTACGGTCACGAGCAGGCCGTAGACGGTGTTGCTCACCCAGCGCACGGGCAGGTCGGCGCGGAGCAGGCCGGCGCGCTGCGCGGCGGCGTAGAAGGCGACCTCGCGCTCCTCCAGCTCGTCCGAGCGGTGCTTCAGCTCGGGATGGAACGCCATGGCGGTCTCGGTCAGGCCGAACCCGTACTCGTCGGCCACCTCGATGAGGCCCAGCAGGAGGGCGTGCATGGCCTTGTCGATCACGTACGGGTCCGTCGACCCGGTCGCCTCGGCCATGCCGGCGTTCACCTGGGCCCGGTGCCACTGCTCGTGCGCGCGGTGGCCGAGGGCGACCATCAGCTCCTCGCGGCTGCTGAACTGGCGGTGCAGCGTCGCCCGGCTGATCCCGACGGCCTCGGCGAGCTGGGCCATGGAGGCTGCCGGGTTCTCGTTGAGGTGCTGGATCGCCGCGGTCATGATCTGCTCACGGCTCATCGGCATTGGACACCACCGTATCGTTTGCGACAATCATGTCTCATACGGTACATCATTGACTCGGCGGTGGGGCAGGCCGAGCCCCTTTGCTCTTGTGCGGGGCGTGGGGAGGGGGCTCTCGCTTTCCCGGCATGGCGGCGAAGTCGCAGGTCGGCTAGGGTGCGGAGCTGTGGTGATCGGTGACGCGCGCACGCGCATCCTGGACGCGGCCGAGGAGTTGTTCGCCGGCGGCGGCTACGCGGCCACCCCGACCGCGGTCATCGCCCGGCTCGCCCAGGTCCCCGGCGAGCTGATCTCCCACTACTTCCCGCGCAAGATCGACGTGCTGGTCGCCCTCGTGGACGAGCGCACCTCGGTCGAGGAGGAGGGCGACGTCGACGCGGTGCCCGGCGACCCGGCGGGCACGCTGGCCCGGCTGGCGCGCCGGCTGCCGCTGCGGGCCTCACCGGCGATGCGGCGCATCCTGTTCAGGGAGGCCGACACGCACACCTCGGTCAAGGAGCGGCTCGGGCGCCTCAACCGCGAGCTGGCCGCGCGGACCAGGGTCGCGCTGGGGCTGGCGCTGCCCGGCGCGCGCGGGGGCGCCGCCAGGCTGGAGGTGGCGGCGGCCATGTTCGCCGCCGTGCTGATCTACCAGGAAAACCTCTGCCAGCTAACCGGCCACCAGATCGACCCTGACGCCGTCGCGGAGCTCATCGCCCACTCGCTCGTCTAGCAGCTCGTCGAGCGCCGCGCGCAGGTGGCCGAGCAGCCCCCACACGTCGTCCATGCGCTCGGGACAGGCCACGATGCCGAAGTCGAGCCGGCCGTCGTAGGAGAAGCAGGTGATGTTCAGGCCGCCGCTCATGTCGGTCAGGACGGACAGCGGATAGTACGCCAGCACCCTGCCGCCGCACAGGTAGAGCGGGAACTGCGGGCCCGGCACGTTGCTGATGATCAGGTTGATCGGCGGGAACGCCAGCCCCGCCAGCCGGAAGATCGCCGGCGTGACCAGGCTGGTGACCGGCGCGGGCAGCATCGAGCACAGCTCGCTCGGCCACGTCGCGGGGGCCAGCGCGAACCGCCGCTTGGCCCGGCTCATGGCGGTGCCGACGGCCCGCAGGCGCTCCCTGGGATCGGGGACGTTCGTGGGCATCGGGGCGACCATGGCGGAGAACTGGTTGCCGACCAGGTCCCTGGCCCTGGCCGTACGGACGGCGACGGGCACGGCCGCGACCAGCGGCTCCGCCGGCAGCGCGTCGCGCTCGCGCAGCCACGAGCGCAGGGCCGAGGCGCACAGGGTCATCACGACGTCGTTGACGCTGATGCCGTTGGTCCTGGCCACCCGCCTGACGTCCGGTAGCGGGAGCGAGCCGAAGGACAGCCGGCGGCGGGCGCTGATCGGCCCGTTGAGCGGGGTGCGCGGGACGGACAGGCTGGGTAACTCGGGACGCTCGTGCCGGTCGCGGGCCACCACGCGGGCGGCCCTGGCGATCAGCCGCGCCCCGGGGATGGCGGCCGCGAGGGGGATGGCGTCCAGATCCTCGGCGGCCCTGACCACGGACTGCAGCGCGCGTACGGGGTGGGTCGCCGTCCGCATGGCGGCCCCGGCCAGCATCCCGGCCAGCCCCGGCGGTTCGGCGCGCGCCTTGTCACCGGCCGGCACACGGTCCTGGGTGACGTCACGGCTCTTCCTGGACGGGCCGCACTTCGGGCGGAGATGGCCGTCGGGCGTGAGGTCGAGCAGCGTGGCGAGGGTCTCCGCGCCGGAGACGCCGTCGATCGCGGCATGGTGCACCTTCGTGTAGACCGCCACCCTGCCGCCCGCCAGCCCGTTGATCAGGTGCATCTCCCACAGCGGGTGGGCCCGGTCGAGCCGGCGGGCGTGCAGCTCCGCCACGGCCTCGGCCAGCAGCCGGTCGTCGCCCGGCGCGGGCAACGTCATCTCGAACAGGTGGTTGTCGAGGTCGAAGCAGGGGTCGGCCGCCCAGTAGGGGTGGTCCAGGCCCAGCGGCACCTCGGCCAGCCGCAGGCTGAGCGCGGGGGACAGGTGCATCCGGTCGAGCAGCAGCTCCGCCAGAGCCCGCCGGTCGACGGTGCCGGCGGCGGGGTCGAGGATCGCCAGCCCGGCGACGTGCGCGGCGGTGGTGGCCGATTCGACGTTGAGGAACTGGGCGTCGAGTGCGGTCAACTGGCGCATCTGCTCTCCTTTTGCGATGATGCGGGGAGCATCACACAAGGGGATTTCCAGAACGTTTCCGCGAGAGTCTTCCAGATGAATTCGGGTGCGCCTGACCCGCGTTTAGTGAATTCCCGGCCCAGTCGGGATCGGTGACAATTACCTATCCATTGACGAGCTGAATGGGGTGTCGCACGACGGCGTCGAACCGGTAGCCGAAGGGGTGCCGGGGCGTGCTCAGGGGCTGGGTGGCGCCGGTCTCGTCGGTGGCCCGCGCCATGAGCACCACCGGTCCCGTACGGCGCGGCGCCCAGCTGATGTGCCACGGCAACCAGGCCCTGGCCAGGCGTTGCCCGCGATGCTCGGCCGGACGCCAGGTCTCGCCGCCGTCGAGGCTCACCTCGACCCGGACGATCCTGCCCTGGCCCGACCAGGACCGGCCGCGCAGGACGTAAAGACCGCCGATCGGCAGACGGGCATTCCAGGGGAGCTCGAAAGCGCTCTTCACCGGCTGCGTGGTGATGTCCGGGTAAAAGACCGTGTTCCACGGGGTGCGCAACTCCTCGGTCGCGACTTCGAGCTCGCCGAGCCATTTGATGGACGCTATTCCCACCCATCCCGGCACCACCAGCCGCACCGGAAAACCGTGGTCGGGCGGCAGCCGCTCGCCGTTCATCTCGTAAGCCAGCAGCACGTCCTTCATGGCCTTGCCGACGGGCAGCGGGCGGCGTACGTGCCCGTAGTCCTCGAACGGCGCGTCCAGCCCGGTGGCCAGCACGTCCACCGCCTCGGGCAGCAGCCCCACCTGCTTGAGCAGGTATTTCAGCGGCACCCCGCGCCAGCGCGCCACCCCGATGCCGCCGAGACCCCACTGCGTCCCGGGCACGGGCTCGTCCTGCTGGGTCCCGTAGAACCGGCGACCGTTGCCGGCGCACTCGATCGCCACGTCGAGCGTGCGCGACGGCATCGCCCGCAGCTCCTCGTAGCCGAACTCGCGGGGCCACCTCACCCCGGCGCCGTGCACCCGCAGCCGCCAGACGGCGGCGTCGATGAGCGGGGTGGAGGTGTGGTTGCGGACGAAGAACCGGTCGTTCGGAGTGTGGTATCCCTGCCCCGCCATGGCCTCCCAGCGCATCTCCGCGTTGGGGCCGCGCACCCGGAACAGATGGTCGGGCAACGGCTTGACGATGGTCGCCACGGCCTGCTTCATGGTCCCACCTCCACAATACCTATTTCCTACCGGGAAACCATTTAATCTCCTCCCCATGCACTCCCGCGACCCCGCATCGCCATCTCGTGCCGATCGGTCGCGGGGACCGTTCCAATCCGCCGCCCTACCCCTTACCCTCCCGCCGACCTCGGCGAACGCGTGCGGAAGACAGTCCTCGGTGCCCGCTCGCGGAGCTCGCGAACATGCGCCGACCGCCGGTCCAACATGCGCTCACCGCCGATCCCGGCACAGGAACGCGACCGCCTCAGCGTCCGACACACGGCCCCGCCCGCAACCGGAGTTGAAAACGTCCGGCCCCGCGAACGTCCGGCCCCGCGAACGTCCGGCTCCGCCAACGTCCGGCTCCGCCAACGTCCGGCTCCGCCAACGTCCAGCCCCGCGAACGTCCGGCCCTGCCGACGGGCGGCCCTGCCAACGGCCAGCCCCGGTAGCGGCCGGCGCCGCCAACGGCCAGTCCCGCCAACGGGCGGCTCGCCCCCGCACCCGTATCCGGACATACTGCTCGGGGTCGGCTTCCGGGGCGGCATGTCGGAAGTGCGTGATCCGCGGCTAGGATCCGTCCCGGTAATGGGTGTCAAGGACGCGGGTGCGCCTCGCCGCTTCCAGGGAGGCTGGGATCGTGACCGGCACGTGGTGGTGGGATCTGCTGATCGGCCTCGCGGTCGCGCTGGTGGTGTGCTGGCTCCTGCTGGTGGCCGCGCTTGCCGTGGCGCGCCCCCGGGGCGGACTGTTGCGGGACTCGCTCCGGTTGCTGCCGGACATGCTGCGGCTCGTGCGACGGCTGGCCGCCGACAGCACCCTGCCGCGCGGGATACGGGTCCGGCTGGGGCTGCTGCTGGCGTATCTGGCGTTCCCGATCGACCTGATCCCCGACTTCATCCCCGTGCTCGGCTATGCCGACGATGCCATCGTCGTCGCCGTGGTGCTGCGCTCGGTGGTGCGGCGGGCCGGGCTGCCCGCCGTCGAACGCCACTGGCCCGGCACCCCGGAAGGCTTCGCCGCCCTGGTCCGGCTCACCCGCCTGGACCGGCACTGACACCCCCCACGACTGGCACTGACACCCCCCACCTTTGATCGGCCGCCGGTCTCGCCTCGGTCGTGACCGGTCCGGTCCCATCCGGTCAGGACCAGCCCGGTTGCGGGCGCCCGACCGTGGCCGGTCCCCGGTGCCTTCGCCCGGTCAGGACCGGTCAGATCCACCCTGACGGGAACACTCCGGTCCGCCCTGACGGGACCGGTCTGGTCCCATCAGGTCCGCCCTGAGAGGACGGATCCGATCCGGTCCGCTCTGATGCGACCGATCCGGTCCACCCTGATGGGAACGGTCCGGTCCCATCAGGGCCGCCCATCACCCTTGGGCCGTGGCCGGAGGGTGGTTCAGCGGCCCAGGAAGTCGAGGAGGCGGTCGAGGGGCCAGGTGTTGATCACGTCGGCCGTGGTCAGCCAGGCCCGCTGGGCGATGCCGACGCCGAAGCGCTGGTTGTCCAGGTGGGGGATCGCGTGCGAGTCGCTGTCGATCGAGAACTTCACGCCGTGGTGCTTGGCCAGGCGGACCAGGTCGGACGGCAGGTCGGAGCGGTCGGGGTAGGAGTCGATCTCCATCGCGGTGCCCGTCCTGGCCGCCACGCGGAAGATCGCGTCCCAGTCGGCGTCGACGACGCCCCGCATGCCGATCTTCCGGGTGGTGGGGTGACCGATGATGTCGACGTAGGGGTTTTCGCAGGCGGTGATGAAGCGGCGGGTCATCTCCTCCCGCGACATCGTGAAGTGCGAGTGCACCGAGGCCACGCACACGTCGAACTCCCGCAGCACCTCCCCGGGCCAGTCCACCGACCCGTCGGGGGCGATGTTGAGCTCGGTGCCGTGCAGCAGCCGCATGCCGGGATGGTCGCGCTGCAGCTCGGCGAGCCGCGCCCGCTGCTCCAGGGCCTTGTCCAGGGTCATCCGCTGCATCGTCAGGTCCGGCGCGTGGTCGGTGACCGCGTAGTAGGCGTAGCCCCGGGCCTGACCCGCCGCCACCATGTCGGCCAGCGAGGCGACGCCGTCGGTCAGGTCGGTGTGAGTGTGCAGGTCGCCCTTGAGGTCGGCCAGCTCCACCAGCGCGGGCAGCTCGCCCTGCAGGGCCGCCTTGACCTCCCCGCCGTCCTCCCGCATCGGCGGCGGCACGAACTGCATGCCGAGCGCGGCGTAGATGTCCTCCTCGGACTCGGCGGCGATCACCCGCTCGCCCTCGAACAGCCCGTATTCGGACAGCTTCCAGCCCTTCTTCACCGCCATCTCGCGGATGGTGACGTTGTGCTCCTTGGAGCCGGTGAAGTATTGCATGGCCGCGCCCCACGACCCCGCCGGCACCACCCGCAGGTCCACCTGGATGCCGGCCGTGGTGCGGACCGAGGTCTTCTTCTCGCCCGCCGCGATGACCTCGGCGACATAGGGCTGGGCGCGGAACTCGTCCATGATGGAGTCCGGCGCCACCGCGAGGATGTCGATGTCGCCGATCGTGTCCTTCATCCGCCGCAGCGACCCCGCGTAGGCGATCCGCTCGGCCTTCAGCGACGCGATCACCTGCTCGGCCAGCGACATGGCGACGCCGATGTGCACGCGGCGGCCGGACTGCTCCAGCTCCTGGACGCCCTTGAGCAGGTTGGCCAGGGTCTTGGGGCCGAGGCCCTTGACGCCGTCGAGGCGACCGGCGGTGATCGCCTCGCTCAGCGTCGCCGGGGAGTCGATGCCGAAGTCCTCGAACAGCATGATCGCCGTCTTGGGCCCCAGCGTCGGCACCCGCGTGAGTCGGCGCACGCCATCGGGCACCCGCCCCCGCAGGTCGTCGAGCTGGCGGAAACTCCCGCGCTGCAGGAACTCCTCCATCTTCTTGGCGATGGCCTCGCCCACCCCGGGGACGCCGCGCACGTCGACGACCGAGATGTCCTCGGGGAACCCGGCGATCGCCTTGGCCGCCTTCTGGTAGCTCCGCACGCGGAAGGCGTCGCCGCCGCAGAGCGCGAACAACTCCGCGTATTCCTGCAGCGCCGCCGCCGCCTCCTCATTTGCCCGCATGCCCATACCTTAGGGCCCGGCTCCGACAATCACCGGCCCGGCCGCCGCCCGGCTCAGAAACGCACCTCACGCGGCCGGTACGGGGCCCCGAGGAAGTCCAGCTCCTCGGCCGACAGCGACACCGACACGGCGGCCACCGCGTCGTCCACGTGCCGGTCCTTGGTGGCCCCCACGATCGGCGCGTCGACGGCCTGCTGGTGGAACAGCCAGGCCAGCGCGATCTGGGCGGCCGGCAGGCCGCGCTCGCCGGCCACGTGCGCCACCCGGTCGAGGACCAGCTTGTCGTTCTCCGGGTCGTACAGGAAGTCGATGCGCGGGTCCGACCCCGCCCTGGCGGTGCTGTCCGTCGTGCCCGCCCTGGCCAGCACGCCACGCGCCAGCGGGCTCCACGGGATCACGCCCACCCCCTGGTCGGCGCAGAGCGGCAGCATCTCGCGCTCCTCCTCCCGGTAGAGGAGGTTGTAGTGGTTCTGCATCGAGACGAACTTCGTCCACCCGTTGCGCTCGGCCACGTGCTGCGCCTTGGCGAACTGCCAGGCCCACATGGTCGAGGCGCCGATGTAGCGGGCCTTGCCCGCCTTGACCACGTCGTGCAGCGCCTCCATGGTCTCCTCGATGGGCGTCTCGTCGTCCCACCGGTGGATCTGGTAGAGGTCCACGTAATCGGTGCCGAGCCGGCGGAGCGAGGCGTCAATGGCGGCGTGCACGTGTTTGCGCGACAGCCCCCGGTCGTTGACCCCCTCGCCCATCGCCCCGTTCACCTTGGTGGCCAGCACGTAGTCCTCCCGCCGGGGGAAGATGCCGCGCAGCAGGTTGCCGGTCACGACCTCGCTCTCGCCCCGGCTGTAGACGTCGGCGGTGTCGAAGAACGTCACCCCCGCGTCGACGGCCCTGCGGACGATCGGCTCGGCCGCGTCCTGCGTCAATGCCCATTCCTGCCTGTCCGGATCGCCGTAGCTCATCATGCCGAGGCAGATCCGTGAGACCTTCAAACCCGTCCTGCCAAGCCGCGTGTATTCCATGCCCCTCACCCTAGGCACCGCAGGCACCCGTTGGACCGGTTCACCGTGGATTCCACGGGCAGTCATGCGTGTCCAAAAGCGGCACTTGCCTTTACACGGCGGATACGGTCAGGTCGATTATGGAGAACGGTGCAGCGTAGGAGCACTCACCGCTCGGCGGAACCTGTCAGCCCGGGCGCGAACGGGGTGGGGTGGAGGACACGAAAGCTGATCTTCTGGCTCGGGCGCGTTCCAAACTGCATGACTTCTCCTCTCTCTTCTGGGCAGGGGGCCTCGGCCTCACTGCGGGGATCCTCACGCTGTCGGCGTCGGTCGTGGCAGGGCTGGCCGCCGCAGGGTCCGTGGTCGTGGGGACGCTGACGCTGCTGGTCCTGCTGGCGCTGCACGTCAAGTTCATCGTGGCGGGGCCGTGGTGGATCGTGGCGGTGCAGGCCTGGCTGACGTACCTGCCGATCACCGTGTTCGGGGCGGCGTGGACGCCTGTGTGCGGGCTGCTGTCCGGGGCGCTGCTGGTGATGGCGGGCCGGATCCACTCCACCGTGCTGGTGGCGCTGGCGCTGGCCTGCGGGCCCGTCCTGCTCTTCGCGCCGGACCCGTCGAAGATCGATCCGGGGTGGGCGATCGCCGGCCCGCTGGTCGGCCTGGTGGAATACACGCTGGTGACGCTGGCCAGGCGGGCGCGGCTGCTGGCGGAGGCGCGTACCGAGGTCATGCGCAAGGCCGTCGCGCTGGAGCGCCGCCGCTTCACCCGCGACCTGCACGACCTGGTCGGGCACCGGCTCACCGTGCTGGTGCTGAAGACGCAGCTGCTGCATCGGCTGGTCGCCGAGGGCGACGAACGCGCCGGCGACGAGGTGAACCAGATGATGGAGCTGCTCACCAGCCTGTCCGCCGACGTCAGGGCGGTCGCGCACGGCCTGCGCAGCTCCTCGCTGTCGGCCGAGCTGGGCTCGGCGCGCCTCCTGCTGGAGTCGGTACGGGTCCGCTGCCAGATCAAGGTGGCCTGCCGCGAGTTACCGGGCGAGGTGGAGGAGGCCCTCACCCACGCCCTGCGTGAGGGCGTCACCAACGTCCTCAGGCACGCCGAGGCCCGCCAGTGCTCGATCCACCTCATCGAACGCGACCAGCTCGTGCGCCTGTCCATCAGGAACGACGGCGTACGCCCCCCGCGCCGCCCCGGCGACGCCGGCCAGGGCCTGCTGAACCTGGCCGAACGCGTCTCCGGCCTGGGCGGCTGGCTGGAGGCCACGTCGTCACGCTCCGGCCAGTTCGCCTTCCACGTTTTCGTCCCACAAAAGAAATAATCGGCACCCGGTCTATTGTGTGAAATTCACAAATGGCTGTGGAATACGCGTGTTCAGGCCGTGCCGCGTGTAACTAGACCGGACCGGCCGTGGGCGGCACTCTGCTTAAGACACCGCCCCGGAGGTCCGCGCCAGATGGACAAGTACGAGTTGCACTGCCTGGTCGACCAGTGTTTCTACGACACACTGGAAAACAGCACCGCCGACGACGCGGACTTTCCCATTCTCCGCCGCCCGCTGCCCGCCGGCTGGTCGAATGCGCTCACCGACACCTGGTGCTATTACGCCCCGGACGACGAGCCGCCGCTTCCCGCGCAGGGCTGGAAGATTCACGTGTCGGCCCGCGTGGAGGACGCCGAGCGCGCCATCGCCGCCGTGTGGGACTACTGCGTCCCGCGCCGGATCGCGTTCAAGTTCCTGCGCGGCACCCCGGTGCTCGTCATGGTCAACTCCAAGGCCGCCTCCCGCGCCTCCAGCGGCAAGCTCCTCACCGTCTACCCCCGGGACGAGGCTCAGCTCGAACTCGTCCTGAAGGAGCTCGACGAGCTGCTGCACGACGTGCGGGGCCCCTACATCCTCAGCGACCTGCGCTACGGCACCGGCCCGCTGTTCGTCAGGTACGGCGGTTTCGCCGAACGCCACTGCCTGTCCGACTCCGGCGAGCGCGTGCTGGCCATCGAGGACGGCCAGGGGCGGCTCGTGCCCGACGTACGGGGCGCCATGTTCTCGGTGCCGCCCTGGACGACGCTGCCCGGGTTCCTGGAGCCGCATCTGGCCGCCCGCAACGCCGTGACCATGAGCGGGCTGCCGTACGCGGTGGACAGCGTCCTGCACTTCTCCAACGGCGGCGGCGTCTACCTCGGACGGGACACGCGCACCGGGGAGCGGGTGGTGCTCAAGGAGGCCAGGCCGCACGCCGGGCTCGACGCGGCCGGACGCGACGCCGTCACCCGGCTCCGGCACGAGCGCGACATCCTGGAGCGCCTGTCGGGGCTGCCCGCCGTGCCCGCGCTGCTCGGCTACTTCACGCTGGGCGAGCACCACTTCCTCGTCCAGGAGTTCGTGGACGGCACGCCGCTGCAACGGCGGCTGGTGCACCGCT
Source organism: Nonomuraea jiangxiensis (assembly GCF_900099965.1). Classification (GTDB taxonomy): domain Bacteria; phylum Actinomycetota; class Actinomycetes; order Streptosporangiales; family Streptosporangiaceae; genus Nonomuraea; species Nonomuraea jiangxiensis. The sequence continues at coordinate 534,966 of NZ_FNDJ01000002.1, forward strand.
ACCCGCTCACCCGCGCCACCTGCACCGACGCGGACCTCGCCGAGTACACCGCCTGGGCGGTCGAGACGCTGGAAAGCGTGGCGCTGGCGGTCGCGTCCCTGCACGAGCGCGAGGTCGTCTTCGGCGACCTGCACCCGGACAACATCCTGCTGACCGAGGACGGCCGGGTGGTGCTCATCGACTACGAGGTCGCCACGCTCGCCGGCGACCGGGCCCGCGCCGCGCTCGCCCACCCGGCCTTCGCCCCGCCGGCCGACCGGCAGGGCCTGGACCTCGACCGGTACGCGCTCGCCTGCCTGCGTCTGGGCCTGTTCGCGCCGCAGTGCACGATCATGCTGCCGCTGCACCGGCCGAAGGCGGCCCACCTCGGGACGCTGGTCAAGGAGGCGTTCCCGGTCCCGGCCGGCCTGGTGGACCCGGCCGTGGCCACGGTCTCCGGCCAGACGGAGGACTGGGATGAGAGCCTGCCCATGCCGGGCGCGGCCGGCTGGCCCGAGCTGCGGGACGCGATGGCCCGGGCCATCACCGCCAGCGCCACGCCCAAGCGGGACGACCGGCTCTTCCCCGGCGACGTGGCCCAGTTCCAGCCGGGTGGCGGGCTCAACCTGGCGCACGGCGCGGCCGGCGTGCTGTTCGCCCTCTCGCGGGCGGGCCTCGGGCCGTACCCGGAATACGAGCACTGGTTGTGCGAACGCGCCCTCCGCCCGGCCCAGGGCTCCGGCCTCGGCCTGTACGACGGGCTGCACGGCATCGCGTACGTGCTCGACCTGCTCGGCCACCACCGGCACGCCCACGACCTGATCGACGTCTGCCTGCGCGAGAAGTGGGACCGCCTGGAATCGGCGCTGTTCTCCGGCCTGTCCGGCATCGGGCTGAACCTGCTCCACTTCGGCCACACCGACCTGGCCCTGCGCGCGGCGGACATCTGCGCCGGCCGCCTCGACGTGCCCGTCCCCGAGATCAGCGGCGGCACGAACCCGAGGGCCGGGCTGATGTACGGCTCGTCGGGGCCCGCGCTGCTCTTCCTGCGCGCCTACGAGCACACGGGCGACCCCGGGCTGCTCGACCTGGCGGCCACCGCGCTCCGGCAGGACCTGCGGCGGTGCCGGGCCACGGAGGACGGCTCGCTCCAGGTCAACCAGGGCTGGCGGCTGCTGCCGTACCTGGACGAGGGGTCGGCCGGGATCGCCCTGGTGCTGGCGCGTTACCTCGCGCACCGGCACGACGAGGAGCTCGCTACGGCGCTGGCCGGGCTGCGGCTGGCCGGGCGCGCCGGCTTCTTCGTGCAGTCCGGGCTGTTCACCGGGCGGGCGGGCATCATCGCGGCGCTCGACGGCGACGTACGGGGTCTGCGGTGGCACGCGCTGCCGTACGGCGGAGGACTGGCCTTCCCCGGGGACCAGTTGCTGCGCCTTTCCATGGATTTCGCGACCGGAACGGCGGGCGTGCTCTTCGCCCTCGGTGCGGTGCTGGGTGACCAGCCGGTCCACCTGCCGTTCCTTGAGGCCGCCCCTGAGCGGCCTGTCCCCGACGAGTCATCGGAAGGAGGTGTCACACATGGTTCTTCTCGACCTGCAGGGTCTTGAGGCCCCCGCGGCCGGCGATGTCGCCAGCGGCGGCAGCACGCTCACCGTGCTCTCATGCCACTCCGGCAAGCCCAGCAACCTCAGTGTCGCTCTGTGCCACTGATGCTCTGAGATATCGGTCATCCCCGCGTCGCCGGCTCGTGGCGGCGCGGGGATGCCCCTTCGACAGCCCACAGAAGAGGAGGCGCGGGTGCGCTCCGGAGACCGGCTCGTGGTCGGGATCGTACGGCGTGGCGGCCCCTGGCCCGTCGTGCTGGCGGTCACGGCGGTCGCGGGCGCGGCCGGTGAGCTGGCCATCCCGTACGTGATCGGCCGTACCGTGGACCTTCTCGTCGCGCGCCAGCCCGGCGGCGGCACCTGGCTGCTCGTCTGCGCAGGCGTCGTCGCGGGCGTCATGGTGTGCGAGAGCCTCGGCGTCTGGGCCCGCGGCGCGAGCAGCGCCCACGCGGCCGCCACGCTGCGGCTCGGCGTCCTGCGGCACGTGCTCGGTGCCGGACACGCGGCCACCCGGCGTTTCCCCGAGGGCGAGCTCGTCACCCGGGCCGGGCTGAACGCCGAGGAGACAGGCCGGGCCCCCGAGACCTTGATGAGCGCGCTCGCCCTGCTGGTGCCGACCGTGGGCGCGCTGGTCGCGCTCACCCTCATCGCGCCCCTGCTGACGCTGACGCTCGGCCTGGGCATCGTGGTCATCCTGCTCGCCCTGCGCGCCTTCCTGCGCGCCTCGACCGTGATCGCGGGCGGATACCAGGAGGTCCAGGGGGAGATCGCGGCCCGGCTCGTGGAGGCCATGGACGGCGCCCGGACCATCGCCGCCGCCGGAACCGCCGCCCAAGAGGCGCGCCGGGTGCTGGCGCCGCTGCCCCGGCTGCGGGCGCGCGGCATGGAGCTGTGGCGCGCGAACGCCACCGCCGCCGTGCGGTCCGGCCTGGTCGTGCCGCTGCTGGAGGTGGTGGTGCTGATCGTGGGCGGGTTCATGCTCGCCGCCGGCGACCTCACGGTAGGCGAACTGTACGCCGCCGCCCGCTACGCCGTCCTGGGCACGGCGCTCAGCACGTCCCTGGGCCACCTCGGCGGCCTGGCCAGGGCGCGGGGCGCCGCCGCCCGGGTCGCGGAGGTGCTCGCCCTGCCATCCGTCCCGCACGGCACCCGCACGCTCCCGGCGGGGCCGGGGACCGTCGAGTTCCGCGACGTGACGGCGAACGGCCTGACCGTCGGCGACCTGACCCTCCCCGGCGGCTCGGTGACCGCCGTGGTGGGACGGTCCGGGTCGGGCAAGTCCCTGCTGGCCGCGCTGGCGGGCCGGCTGACCGACCCCGAACGCGGGACCGTCCTGCTCGACGGGGTCCCGCTGCGGGAGCTGTCCCGCGCGGAGCTGCGCCGGGCCGTCGGGTACGCCTTCGAACGCCCGGTACTGCTCGGCGACACCCTGGCCGAGGCCATCGGCCGGGCCCCCGCGACCGGCCCCCGCGACGCCTCCTCCCGTGAACCCGCGGTGGTCCCGGCCGGGACGGCGCACTCCGTGGTCGAGGCCGCCAGGGCCGCGTGTGCCGACGTCTTCGTCCGGCGGCTGCCCCTCGGGTACGGCACGCCGCTGCGGGAGGCGCCCATGTCGGGCGGTGAGCGGCAGCGGATCGGGCTGGCCAGGGCGTTCGCCCAGGGAGAGCGGCTGCTGGTGCTGGACGACGCCACCTCCAGCCTGGACACCGTCACGGAGCGCCAGGTCAGCCAGGCCCTCACCGCGGACCACCTCGGCCGCACCCGGCTGATCGCGGCCCACCGCCTGGCCACCGCCGCCCGCGCCGACCAGGTGGTCTGGCTGGAGGACGGCAAGGTGCGCGCCCACGGCCCGCACGACGCGCTGTGGCGGGACCCGGCCTACCGGGCGGTCTTCCAGGGAGCGGCGCCATGAGACCACCCCGCCCAGAACCGCCCGACCACACGTCACCGGGTCACACGCCACCCCCTCAGGCACCGGCCCGCCGGGCGCCGTGGTGGCGGGGCCGGGGTGTGGAGCGGCGGGAGGTCGGGTTCTGGCGGGCGTTGTGGCGGGAGCCGGGACAGGTCGTCAGGATCATGCTCTGGTCCGTGCTGGAGGCGGCCCCCGCGTTCCTGGTCGGGCACGCGGTCGCGCGGGCCATAGAGGACGGGTTCGCCCGGGCCGAGCCGCTGGTCGGGATGGCGTGGCTGGCGGCGCTCGGCGTGACGTGGACGGCCGCCGCCGTGGCGGCGCGGCAGGTGGTGCTGGGCGTGGCGGCGGTGGCCGAGCCGTTTCGGGACGACCTGCTGGCCCACGTCGTGGAGGGGGCGCTGCGCCGGGACACGCGCGGTGACAGCGCAGCCGTGGCCCGGGCGGGCCTGCAGGTCGAGCTGGCCAGGGACGCCTTCGCGGCCGTGGTCACCACTGTGCGCGGATTCGTGTTCACGGTGGTCGGCGTGGCGCTGGGGCTGCTGACCCTGGCCCCGCAGGCGGTCGTGCTGGTGCTGCCGCCGTTCGTCGCCGGGCTGGGGCTGTTCCTGGCGTCTCTGCCCGCCCTGGCACGGCGGCAGCGGGCGTTCCTGCTGGCCGACGAGAGCCTGGCCGAGGCGATGACGGACATGGCGGGCGGCCTGCGCGACATCGAGGCGTGCGGTCTCCAGGAAGGCGTGGCGGGCCGCCTGCGGCGGGAGGTCGGCGAGCAGGCGGGGGCCGCCCGCGCGCTCGCCCGGGTGACCGCCGTCCGCACCGCCGCCCTCGCCGTGGGCGGCTGGCTGCCGGTGGTGCTGCTGCTGGCCGGGGCCCCGTGGCTGCTGGGCGGCGGCGCCGGGCCGGGCGTGATCGTGGGCGCGCTCGCGTACGTCACCCAGTCCCTGGCCCCCGCGCTCGGCGGCCTGGTGGAGGGACTCGGGGTCAGCGGCGTGCGCCTGGCCGTCACCCTGCGGCGCATCACCACCGCCGTCCCGGCCGCCGGGCCGCCCCGCGACAGGGCCCGGCCGCCCACCGCCGACGTGCGGCTCGACGCCGTCACCTTCGCGTACGGACCGCACTCCGCCCCCGTCGTCGACCGCCTCGACCTCACCGTGCCCGAGGGCGACCACCTGGCGGTCGTGGGCCCGAGCGGCGCGGGCAAGTCCACACTGGCCGCGCTCATCAGCGGCACGCTCCGCCCAGGGAGCGGCCAGGCCCTGGTCGGCGGCGTCCCCGCCGACCGGATCGACCCCGCCGCCCGGGTGCTGATCCCGCAGGAGGCCTACGTCTTCCGCGGCACCCTCCTGGAGAACCTCGCCTACCTCCGCCCCGCCGCGAGCCCCGCGGAGCTGGACGCCGCCGTCGCGGCCGTCGGCGCCACCGATCTGGTGGCCGAGCTCGGCGGATACGGGGCCACGCTCGACCCGGCGGCCCTGTCGGCCGGGCAGCGGCAGCTCATCGCGCTCGTGCGCGCCCACCTCACCACCGCCCCGCTGATCATCCTGGACGAGGCCACCTGCCACCTGGACCCGGCCGCCGAGGCGCGGGCCGAGGAGGCCTTCGCGCGACGCGGCGGCACGCTCGTCGTGGTCGCCCACCGCCTCACCTCCGCCCTGCGCGCCCGCCGCATCCTGCTCATGGACGGCGCCCAGGTCACCGTCGGTACCCATGACGAGCTGGTCAGGACCTCGCCCCTGTACGCGGACCTGGCCGGCCACTGGCACCCGGAGCCCGTGTCATGAAATTTCCATACGAATACCCGCCCGCCGAACGCCTCCCCCTCACCGACCGCATCTACGGGTACGAGATCCCCGACCCGTACCGCTGGCTGGAGGACCCGGCCGACCCCCGTACCCTGTCCTGGCTGGCCGCGCAGGACCGGTTGTGGCAGGCCGCCGCCGACCGGCTGCCGCTGCGCGCCCGGTTCCAGGCCCGGCTCGCGGAGCTGGGAGACACCGGCCTGGTCACCCCGCCCGTGTGGCGCGGCGAGCGGCGGTTCCACCTGCGACAGCACGCCTCCCAGGAACACCCCGTCCTCTACTGCGACGACCGCCCGGTGCTGGACCCGATGGTCCTCGACCCCACCGGTCTCACCACGCTGGACGACTGGCAGCCCGACCTGGAGGGCCGCCGCCTGGCGTACCAGATCTCCCGCCGCGGCGACGAGCGGGCTTCCCTCTACGTGTGCGACGTCGACACCGGCGCCGTCATCGACGGGCCCGTGGAGGGCTGCCGTTACTCGGCGGTCGCCTGGCTGCCGGGTGGCACGGCGTTCTACTACGTGCGCTTCCACGACGGCGTGCACCTGCACCGGATCGGCGCCCCCGACGTCCCGGTGTTCACCCAGGGCAAGGTCTCGTACGGTGTCCAGATCAGCGCCGACGGCCGCTGGCTGACGATCTCCGCGGGCACGCCGTCGGGCAACTCGCTCTGGCTGGCCGACCTGGCCGGCCGCGATCCGGCCCGGCCGGAGCTCCGCCCCGTACAGGAGGGGTCGCATGCCCGCACGGCGGGCGCGGTGGCCGGCGACGGCCGCCTCTACCTGCTGACGGACCGGGACGCCCCGCGGCGCAGGCTCTGCGTCGCCGACCCGGCCCGGCCCACCGCCTGGCGGGAGCTGATCCCGCAGGATCCGCAGGCGGTGCTCGGCGCGTTCACGTTGCTCGACGGCGACCGGCTGCTCGTGTCCAGGACCCGGCACGCGGTCGGCGAGCTCGCGGTGCACCACGCCCGTACGGGAGAACGGCTGGCCGGCGTGCCGCTCCCCGGCAGCGGCTCGATCGCCTCGCTCACCTCGCGCCCGGACGGCGGCAGCGAGGTGTGGTTCGCCTACACCGACGCCGTCACCCCCGCCGAGATCTGGCGCTACGACGCCCGCACCGGCGCCACCACCCTCTGGTCGGCCGCGCCCGGCCGGGCCCGGCTGCCCGAGGTGCGCAGCCACCACATCGAGTACGCCTCCGCCGACGGCACCCGCGTCCGCATGGTCGTCGTCGCGCGCCCGTCGCAGGGCCACCCCCGCCCGGCCATCCTCAGCGGGTACGGCGGCTTCGGCATCCCCCTCATGCCCGGCTACGCGGCCGACTCGCTGGCCTGGGTCGAGGCGGGCGGCGTGCTGGCCATCGCCAACCTCAGGGGTGGCGGCGAGGAGGGCGAGTCCTGGCACCGGGACGGCATGCTCGACCGCAAGCAGAACGTGTTCGACGACTTCGTGGCGGCGGCCGAACGGCTGGTCGCCGACGGGTGGACGACACCGGGGCAGCTCGGCATCTGGGGCGAGTCGAACGGCGGGCTGCTCGTCGGCGCGGCCCTCACCCAGCGGCCGGACCTGTTCGCGGCGGCCGTGTGCTCGGCGGGCCTGCTCGACATGACCCGCTACCACCGCAGCGGCCTCGGCGCCACCTGGACCGGCGAGTACGGCGACCCCGACGACCCCGAGCAGCTCGGCTGGCTGCTCGGCTATTCGCCCTACCACCACGTCAGGAAGGTCGCCGACCACCCGGCGACGCTGTTCACGGTCTCGGCCGCCGACACCCGGGTGGATCCGCTGCACGCCCGCAAGATGTGCGCGGCGCTGCAGTGGGCGGCCGGGGGAGACCGGCCGGTCCTGCTCAGGAACGAGCCGGACGTGGGGCACGGCGCGCGCTCGGTCAGCCGGTCGGTCGGCCTGGCGGCCGACGTCCTGGCCTTCCTGGCCGCCCATACCGGCCTGGACGCCCGGACGTAGGCGATCGGGCCGGGCGGCTCAGAGGGCGACGCCGAAGACCGTGCGCTTGTTCTTGAACTCGGTGACGCTCCACAACTTCCCGCCCTGCACGGTCAGGTCCTCGGGCCCGATCGGGAACGGCCTGGTCCGCGACTCCTCGCCGCTGTGCACCACCAGCTTGCCGTTGGTGGTGCTGGAGGGGCCCGCCTGGCTCAGATACCAGGTGTCCCCCTGCGAGAGCGCCCCCTGGATCTTGGGGCGCCCCATCGTGAAGGCGTCCGCGGGCTCGCCCCCGGCCAGGTCCAGCGGCCAGCGGCCGACCCAGCCCAGCGGGTCGCCCTCCCGGTATTCGCCGGTGATCAGCAGGGGCGTGTCGCCGGTGCGGTCGAGCCCCACGAACGAGAACCGCGGCCCCGCCGCCGCCACCTGCCAGTGGTCGGTCTGCGGGATGATGTAGCGGTAGCCGAAGGCGTGGAACTTGCCGCCGTGCCGGCCCACCCGCTCGGGGTCGCCAAGGTCGTTCTGCGCGGTGCGCAGGTCGAGCAGGTTGCCGAGGTCGAAGACGCGCAGGCCGCGGACGGTGTCGGCGACGTAGAGCAGGTCGCCGAAGCACGCGATGCCGCCCGCGTGGATGTCGATCGGCCCGTAGCCGCCGTCCGGCCGGGCGGCGACCAGCAACGCGTGCCGATATCTCAGCGTCCGCGGGCTGAGAAAGGTGATCCTGATCCCCCGCTCACCGGCGGCCGGCTTGAAGTACCAGCTCACCATGAACACCGGCACCCCGATGGAGCCGGAGTCCTCACTGCCGGTCAGCCCCTGCGGATACCAGTCGGTGGTCTCCTGGTCGCCGTCGTCGAACGCGTACCACTCGGCGGGGCGGGGGCTCATCGAGCCGAGCGCGGCCGTGGCACCCCTGCGTACGGCGGTCCTGTTGGCCTGGGCCACCACGGCCTCGACGGCCGTGCTGCCGATCTCCTCCGCCAGCTTGGCCGCGGCTTCCGGCAGATCGCCCGTCTCCCGCCGGAGCGCGAAACGGGCCTTGTCGATGGGTGCCATCCCCGGTTCCGCCATTTTCCCCTCGCTTTTCCGTCCCTTTACCTAGTCTGACGGATCTGCGACGGCGGAGGTTGGCGAAAGGTTCCCCCGATCACTCCCACAGATGTACGGGCGTGCCGGACAACGCCAGCTCGCGATAGCGCCGCACCAGCCGCTCCCGGTCGCCGCCGAAGCGCTCCAGCGCCTCGCGCTGCCACGCCGACCCGGTCCGGCGCGTCCGGGTCCGCTGCGCGATCACCCCCAGCGCGCGGTCGGCGTCGCTGGGCGTCACCCCGGCGGCCAGCAGCCCCTCCCGCGCCTCGGGCAGAAGGCTCAGCACCAGCTCGGCGGCCACGAACTCACCCTCCCGCCCCGGCCACGACAACTTCGCATCCAGCCCGTCCCTGGCCGCGCGGTAGAAGTTCTGGTACGCCTGCGCGAACCGGTAGCCCGTCAGATCCCGCTCACCCTGCGACAACGTCAGCCCGAGCAGGAACGCCGTGTTCGCCGCCATGTCCACGCACGAGGGCCCGGCGGGCAGCGCCCGCATCTCGATACGCAGGTGCCCGCCGTCGGCCGGGTCGTAGACGGGCCGGTTCCACTGCCAGACCGTGCCCTGGTGCAGCCGCAGCTCGGGCACCTCGTGCCGCTCAGCGTCCTCGGACAGGTTGGGCACCACGGGGTCGTAGTCCCGTACGTACCGCTCGAACAGCTCGTACGCGCCCTCCCGCACCCAGTCCGAGCCGAACGCCACCCGCCCCTCCCTGCGGTAGCGCCGCTCGATGTCCCGGTCGTCGACGGCCTCCTCCATCAACGCGATGCGCGTCTCCTCCCACAACCGCCGGCCCAGGAAGAACGGAGAGTTGCCGCACGTGGCCAGCACCGGCCCGATGGCGATCTGGGCGGCGTTGAACAGCCGGGCGAAGCGCTCGGGCGGCGTGCGGATGTGCACCTGCCAGGAGGTGTTGGCGCTCTCCAGGATCACGTCCTCCACGGCCAGCTCCAGGTCCTCGATCTTGACCAGGAAAGGTTCCAGCCGCAGCCGCCTGATGCCCCTGCTCATGGCCCGGTAGCGGTTCTGGTCGGTCATCGCGCCCAGCGTGAAGTCCTCGGCGTCGAGCGTCGGCAGGATGCCGATGGGCAGCGCGCCCCCGCCCTCGACCGCCGCGTCCACCTTGGTGATCGCCTCCTGGACCTCGCCGCTCAGCACCTCGAAGGGCCGGCCCGCCAGCGGGATGGGAGTGAGGTTCACCTCGATGTTGAAGCGTCCCAGCTCCAGCACGACCCGGGGATCGTCGAGGGCGTCGCGCACCTGGCTGTTGCGCGGCAGCGGCCGGCCCCGCTCGTCGACCAGGAACAGCTCCAGCTCCGCCCCGATCGTCGTGGCGCCCTGACCGAAGCCGGGGGCGTCGAGCAGCTCACGGAGCACGGCGAGCTGCTCCTGGATGCGCTCTCCGAAGTGGAGATATTCCGCCTCGGTAAATCGCTCCTTATCCAGATCTCTTCCCATCCCCCCCTTCTGTCCTATTTGCTAGTTTCGACACCTCACCAGGGAAGGACGCCGGCATCCTGGAGGTAAGCCCCGCTGGGACCGTCCGCGTCCAGGGTCGCCAGCCGTACGGCGATGGCCGCGCCCTGCTCCGCGGTACGGAACCCGGAGTGAGCGTTGAGGTCGGTGGCGCAGTATCCGGGGTTGGCGGCGTTCACCTTGATCGGGGTGTCCTCCAGCTCGCGGGCGTAGCTGACGGTCACCATGTTGAGCGCGCTCTTGGAGGAGTTGTAGGCGATGAAGTTCGCGTCGGCGAAGGGGCTGTCCGGGGCCGTCGCCATGGTCAGCGAGCCCAGCTCGCTCGACATGTTCACGATCCGCCCGGCCGGCGACCTGCGCAGCAGCGGCAGCATGGCGTTGGTCACGGTGACGACGCCGAACACGTTCGTCTCGTAGACCTCCCGGAGCGCCCGCGCCGGGGTGCCGCTGGGCACGACCTGTGCCAGGTCGCCGGCGATCCCGGCGTTGTTGACCAGGATGTCGAGCGTGCCGTACTCGCGCTCGATCCACTTCGCGGCGGCCGCCACGCTGTCCTCGTCGGTCACGTCGATCCGCACGTACGGTTGCCCCAGCCGCTCGGCGGCGGCCCGCCCGCGCTCCTCGTCGCGCGCCCCCACGATCGCGGTGACGCCCTGCCGGGCCAGCAGGCGCGCGATCTCGTAGCCGATTCCCTTGTTGGCCCCCGTGATGAGAGCGATCTTCGTCATGTCCTCCACGTTCGCGCCACGGGGCGGGGGACGGGAGAGACGCGCGAAGGCTGGTATCGGCGGTACCACCCACCCCCGCCCGCGATCGCCGAGTATGGACGTATGAACCGCGACGAACTCGCCGATTTCCTGCGCAACAGGCGCGCCCGCGTGACCCCGGCGGCGGTCGGCCTGCCGGCCGGCGAGCGCCGCCGCACGCCCGGCCTGCGCAGACAGGAGGTCGCGCAGCTCGCGGGCATGTCGATCGACTACTACATCCGGCTGGAGCAGGGCCGCGGCCCGCACCCGTCGAGGCAGGTCCTCAACGCGCTGTCCCGGGCGCTCATGATGAGCCAGGACGAGCGCGCCCACCTGTTCCACCTGGCGGGCCAGGCGCTGGAGACGTCCAGGATCAGGGAGGACGTGCCGGACAGCCTGCTGCACCTGCTGGCCTTCCTGGAGGACGTGCCCGCCTACGTCCTCGACGCCAGGTACGACATCCGCGCCTGGAACCCGGTGGCCAACCTCCTCATGCACGACCTCGACAGCCAGCCGCCCGACCAGCGCAACGTCATCCGCTGGGTCTTCATGTCGCCCGAGATCGCCGAGCACCTCGATGACGAGGAGAAGGGCCGCTTCGCCCGCGCCTCGGTCGCCGACCTGCGTGCCGCCCAGGGCCGCTACCCCGACGACGCGCCCCTGCAGGCGCTGGTCGCCGAGATGCTCGCGCTCAGCCCGCAGTTCGCCGAGCTGTGGGCCCGGCACGAGGTCGAGGTCCGCAGGCAGCAGCGCAAGCGCGTGCACCATCCGCTGGTCGGCGTGATCGACGCGATCTGCCAGGTCATGCCGGTGCCCGACCGTGACGATCTCCGCCTCGTCCTCTACACGACCGAACCCGGTTCTCCCTCACACCAGCGCTTGCGCGAGCTGCGGCAATTGACCCTAAGCTCATGAGATGCGAGCGGTAGCGTTTGACATATTCGGTGGCGAGCTCGACGTGCGCGAGTTGCCCGATCCCACACCCGCCAGGCACGGCGCGGTGATCAGGGTCGAGGCGACGGGGCTGTGCCGGTCCGACTGGCATGGCTGGCAGGGGCACGATCCGGACATCGCGGTCCTGCCCCACGTTCCCGGGCACGAGCTGGCCGGAGTGGTGGAGTCGGTCGGCTCCGACGTGCGCGACTGGCTGCCCGGCGCGCGCGTGACCGTGCCGTTCATCTGCGCCTGCGGCTCCTGCCCGTCCTGCGCCACCGGCGAGCAGCAGGTGTGCGAGCGGCAGACCCAGCCGGGCTTCACCCACTGGGGCTCCTTCGCCGAATACGTGGCCATCGACCACGCCGACGTCAACCTCATCGCGATCCCCGAGGACATGGCCTACGCCACCGCGGCCGGGCTCGGCTGCCGGTTCGCGACCGCGTTCCGGGCCGTGTCGCAGGTGGGCGAGGTGCGTCCCGGCGAGTGGGTGGCGGTGCACGGCTGCGGCGGCGTGGGCCTGTCGGCCGTGATGATCGCCACGGCGGCCGGCGCCAGGGTGGTCGCGGTGGACATCAGCAGCGACGCGCTGGCCCTGGCCGAGCTGGCGGGGGCCACACACTTCGTCAACGGCTCGGCCGGTGACGCCGCGGCCCAGGTCAGGGAGCTGACCAGGGGCGGCGCGCACGTGTCGATCGACGCGCTGGGCAGTCCCGTGACGTGCGCCGCCGCCATCGAGAGCCTGCGCCGCCGGGGCCGCCACGTCCAGGTGGGGCTGCTGCCCGGTGGGCCCACGCCGGTGCCGATGGACCGGGTGATCGGCCACGAGCTGCGGCTGCTCGGCAGCCACGGCATGGCCGCGCACGCCTACCCGCCGATGCTGGAGATGATCAGAGCCGGGATCCTGCACCCCGACCAGCTCGTCACCCGCACGATCGGGCTGGCCGACGCCGGCAAGGCGCTGGCCTCGATCGGCTCGGTGCCGGGTGTCACGATGATCACTCCTCGATCTCCAATCGGGATGTCCTGAGCATCAGCGCTTGGCCTTGATGTTCCACTGGGAAAGTGGCCGCACTCGGGGATCCATGGCCGTTAGCATTCCCGAATTAGGGCGATCGCTTGTTAGCAGGGGTGTGCCGTGGGGAAATGATTGACCGTCAAACGCAATGACTTTCCACAATGGGGTCAATAGGTCAGGATAAAGGGGCCCCAGCCGTCAGAAGCCTGTCGACCGCAAGGAACGCGCCGGTGATTCGAACGTTGCTCGCTGAGGACATGCACCTGGTACGTGGGGCGCTAGTGGCGCTGCTGGCCTACGAGGAGGACATCGAGGTCGTGGCCGAGGTCGAGAGAGGCGACCGCATTCTGGCCGCGGCGAATGCCTGCCGCCCCGACGTCGCCGTGATCGACATCGCCTTACCCGGCAAGGACGGGCTCGCCGCCGCCGGGGAGCTGCACGAGAAGATGCCTGACTGCGGGGTGCTCATCCTGACCGGCGTGGGCACGCCGGGGCTGCTCAAACGGGCGCTTGAGGTGCACGTGCGGGGCTTCATGGCCAAGGACGCGCCGCCGGGGCGGCTGGCCGACGGGATCCGCAGGGTGGCCGAGGGGGAGCGGGTCATCGACTCGGAGCTGGCCATCGCCGCGATGCGGCCGACGGAGACGCCGCTGACGCAGCGGGAGCTGGACGTGATCGGGGCCGCGGCGGCCGGGGCGTCCATCGGGGAGATCGCCGCCTCCCTCTACCTCGCCGAGGGGACCGTACGGAACTACCTGTGCCGGACCACGGCCAAGCTGGGGGCGCGGAGCCGGATCGACGCCATCCGCATCGCCAGGGAGTCCGGCTGGATCTGATCCCGTGCCGCCGTGCCGCCCGCCACCGGACGCCCCGGGTGGCCCGGACGCCCCGGGTGGCCCGGACGCCCCGGGTGGCCCGGGCGGCCCGGGCGGCCCGGCACCGGGTGGCGGCTTGGGTGGTCCGGCGTCGGGTGGCGGTCAGTCTTCCAGGTGCGCGAGCAGCGCCTCGCGGTAGTGGCGGTCGAAGTCGTCGTACCTGGCCCGCAGCGCGGCGCCCGGCCAGTCCGCGGGCAGCAGCTCCGGGGGCAGCAGCGGGTCGGCCAGCAGGTGGCGCAGCACGGCGGCCGACACCAGGAAACCCTCGGCCAGGCCGTCCGCGCCGTCGAGCGCCCGCCGCAGCCGCCGCGCCTCGGCCGCCCACCCGTCGAGGTCCCACAGCAGGGGAGTGAGGTCGCCGTGCGGGCGGCCGTCGATCAGCGTGCACTGGCCGGTGACGATCTCCGGCCACGCCGGCACCAGGTTGGCCGGGCGCAACCAGGTGCCCTCGCGCAGCTCGGCCAGGCGCAGCGCGGTCATGGCGTGCCTGAGAGCGGCCCGGTCGGCGGGCGCGCGCCGCTCGGCGGTGACCACGGCCACCTCCCAGGTGCCGTCCCACGGCCTGGTGTGCGGGTCGCGGCTCTCGTCCTGCCGGGCCTGGCGCTCGATCAGCCGCTCCGACAGCGTGTAGCGGCCGCCGGACTGCACCAGGTCACCCGCGGCCACCATGCGCGACAGGGCCACCCGGACCGTGCCCTCGGCGATGCCGAACACCGCCCCGATGCGCACCAGATGGCGGGCCGGCAGGTAGGGCGGGTGGCTGCCCAGCAACGCGCTCAGCACGGCCGATCGGGCGCTGAGGCTGTTACGCTCTTCCATCACGTGTTGAGTATATGTAACACTCGCGAGTATGGGGCGCTATCTCACCGAACCCTTCGACCACAGCGACCGTTACGCCACCGAGCGCTACCAGGGCGCGACCGGGCGCAACTGGTGGCGCTGCGACCCGACGTTGCGGCTGCTCATGCGGCACCACCTCGGCGCGGGATTCGCCTGGGCGGAGCCGCGTCTCGACCGGCTCGGCTCGCTGATGGGCGGGCTCGTCGCCGAATGCGCGGAGGAGACCGACCGTAACCCGCCACGGCTGGAGAAATACGACAAGTGGGGCAGGGACGTCAGTGAGGTCGTCATGCCGCCGTCGTTCCAGGCCGCCCGGCGGGCGCTCATGGAGGACAACTTCACCGCGCCCTCCTTCGCGGAGGAAGCCCGCGCCCACGGGGCGGATCCGGCCGCGCTCTCCGCCGCCTGGACGTACCTGCTCGACCAGGCCGACATCGGGATGGGCTGCGCGCTCGGCACGGGCGGGGACATGGTGGTGTCCCTGGCCGAGAAATACGCGCCGCCGGACGTACGCGAACGGGTGCGGGAGATCTTCGCCAACGGCTTCTACTCCGGCGAGGCCGCTCAGATGTTCACCGAGCGGACCGGCGGCTCCGACCTGGCCGCGCTGGAGGCCACGGCGACGCCGGACGGGGAGGCGTGGTCGCTGTCGGGGTTCAAGTGGTTCGCGTCCAACGCCAACGGGGCGGCGTTCGTGGTGCTGGCCCGGCTTCCCGAGGGGGCGGTGGCGCCGTTCCTCGTGTTGTGGGAGCGGCGGGACGGCTCACGCAACGGCGTACGGATCAGGCGGCTCAAGGACAAGCTCGGCACCCGGTCCGTCGCGTCGGCCGAGGTCGAGTTCGCCGAGGCGGAGGCGTTCCTGCTGGCCGGGGAGGGGGCGGGCTCGGGCTCGGGCCTCGGGACGATGATGCGCCTCACCAACGCCTCCCGGCTCGGCGTGGCCATGATGGGCGTCGGCGTGGCCCGGCGGGCGCTGGTCGAGTCGGTCTGCTACGCGAGGGCGCGCGAGGCGTTCGGCCGGCCGCTCATCGAGCAGCCGCTGATGCGCCGCAAGCTGAGCGAGCTGATCGTCGAGGTGGAGGCCGCGCAGGCAATGGTGTTCGACGGCCTGGTGGGGCCCCGGCTGCGGCTCGCGCCCGCGCTGATCAAGCTGCGCGCGGCCCGGCTCGGCGTCACGGCCGCCAGCGACGCGATCGAGGTGCACGGCGGCAACGGCTACATCGAGCAGTGGCCCGTGGCCCGGCTGCTGCGGGACGCCCAGGTCAACCCGATCTGGGAGGGCGGCGACAACATCCTCTGCCTCGACGTGCGCCGGGCCATGGTGCGTGAGAGCGCCCACGAGCCCTTCCTCGCCCGGCTGGCCGCCGCCGTCGATCAGGCCCCACCCGGCGACTCCGGCACGGCGGACCTGGTCCGGGCCCGGATCGACGACCTCCGCAAGGCCATCACCACCTGGTCCGGCCTCGACCCCCACCTGGCCGAGGCCCGGCTGTTCCCGCTGGCCGTCTACATGGGAGAGGTGTACGCGGCGGCGCTGCTGCTGGAGCAGGCGGGCTGGGCGGACGACGAATCGGGCACCGACCGCAAGGCCCTGGTCGCCCGCCTCTACGCCGACGCCCACCTCACCGACCACGGCCCGCTGCGCGGCCTCGACCGCCCGGCCGAGGACCTGGACCGCTTCGACGACCTCCTCACCGGCGCCGTCCAACTCTGACCCCGGCCACCGGCCATCAGCCGCCGACCAGGGCCGGGCTCGACGCCGGGTGGGCGGTGAGGTCGGCGTCGGTGGGCCTGATCGGGCCGCGGGGGCGGCGTTGTGTTCGGAGGTCCGCCTCCTCGTGGCCGGGCCTCGGAGGGCTGTCACGTCGGCGGGGTGAACAGGAACGGCAGGGACGGGATGGTGGCCGCGCGGATGAGCCAGGTCCTCAGCTGGTCGAGGTCCGCGCAGGTGGTGATCCGGGCGCGGGTGTCGTCGGGGACGTCGAAGCCGCGGGCGGTCAGTACGAGCAGCACCGACCTGGCGGCTTCCTCGGCCCTTCCCGCTGCTCTGCCCCGGCTTTCGCCTTCTTTGAGCCCGCGGCCGTAGTGTTCGCGGGCGAAGGGGCTGTAGACGGGCCAGTCGGTGGACGTCATGTTCTCCTCCGTGAGACGCCGATCTCGGGCGGACGTGGTGCGATACACGGCCCGGCTCAGCCCGGCTCGTTGAACAGGTCTTCGAGGGCCCGGACGGTGGCCGCGCGGGTGAGCCAGGTCTCAAGCCGGGTGAGGTCCGTGCAGGTGGTGATCCGGGCGCGGGTGTCGTGGGGGACGTCGAAGCCGCGGGCGGTCAGTACGAGCAGCACCGACCTGGCGGCTTCCTCGGCTTTGCCCTCTGCTCTTCCTTCCGCTCGTCCTTCCGCTCTGCCCTTGGTCGTGCCTTCTTCGAGGCCACGGCCGTAGTGTTCGCGGGCGAAGGGGCTGTAGACCGGCCAGTCGGGGGACATCATGATCTCCTCCATCAGACGCCGGGTCGCGGGCGCGGACATGCCGTAGGCGTATTCGTAGTACTTGGGAGCGGATTCGTTTCGGGTGACCGCCAGGGCCGCGGCGAGCGCCTCGACGGCCTCGCGATGGTGGCCGTGGGCCATGACCGACATGGCCGACAGGTCCAGGCGGGCGGCGGCCTCCTGCGGGTCGGTGATGAGCGGGATGTCGTCCGGTCCCAGCACCCTCACCGGCAGGCGATAGCCGGTCAGCCCGGACTCGATCGGCTGCCCGTAGTGGGTGGCGGTCGCGTTGTGGGGACAGATGACCAGGACCGTGACATCGCACCGGATCGACAGCCAGAGCGCCGCGGCGCGGCGGGCGAGCCGCCGGCGGTCCTTCGACGAGTTGCCCTGCCGGGTCGCCACGATGATCCCGTGGGCGGGGTGATGTGGTGGGCCCATGGTGAACGCCAGCTCGGTGCCGAAGTCGCCGGAGGGCTCGCTGTCGTCGTGCCGCTGGAGTAGCAGAGTACCGGGTAGTTCCACGTCCATGAGGTCGCGCAGGATGTCCACGGCCAGTTGGGGGCGGTCGTCGAACATCCTTGAAAGGCTGTCCTGCGGGGGAGGCGACATGGCGCTCATTGTAATCATGCGGGCGCGGAACGTGATGACGGTTCGCGTGCTCAGGTCTGAGGTCGCGCCGCGTCGCGTCGTGGTCTGTGGTGCCGCGGGTTCGGGCTGGCCCGGGGGCTGGGGGAAGCGTACGCTCGGCTCGTTTCCCGAGGAGGGGCGCGGGACCGTATCTCCGAGGAGGGGCGCATGACCATACGTGTGGAGCGTGAGGGGCCTGTCGCCACCGTGGTGATCAGCAGGCCGGAGGCGCGTAACGCCGTCGATCGCAAGACCGCCGACGCGCTCGCGGACGCGTTCCGGGACTTCGAGCGGTCCGACGCCGCCGTGGCGGTGTTGTGGGGTGAGGGCGGCACGTTCTGTGCCGGTGCCGACCTCAAGGCGCTCGACAACCACGTCGGCGAGGAGGGCGACGGGCCGATGGGGCCGACCAGGATGCGCCTGACCAAGCCGGTCGTGGCCGCCGTCGCCGGGCATGCCGTGGCGGGCGGGCTGGAGCTCGCCCTCTGGTGCGACCTGCGGGTGGCCGAGGAGGGGGCGGTGTTCGGGGTGTTCAGCCGGCGGTGGGGGGTGCCGCTCGTCGACGGCGGCACCGTACGGCTGCCCCGGCTCATCGGGTCGTCGCGGGCCATGGACATGATCCTCACCGGGCGGCCGGTGGCGGCGCGGGAGGCGTACGAGTGGGGGCTGGTCAACCGGCTCGTCCCCACCGGCACCGCGCGGCAGCACGCCGAGGCGCTGGCCCGCCGGCTCGCCCGCTTCCCGCAGACCTGCCTGCGCGGGGACCGGCTGTCCCTGCTGGAGCAGGACGGGCTGGCGGAAGGGGAGGCGATGCGCAACGAGCTGCGGCACGGGCTCGTCTCGCTGCCGGAGGCCAGCGGGGGCGCCGCGAGGTTCGCGGGCGGCGCGGGCCGCCACGGTGACTTCGACCAGCCGTAGCCTGTGGGCGGGTGGTTCGTCGTGTTCCGGGGGCTGTCGGTGGGGCCGCGTATGGTGACCGTATGCCTGACATCGAGGTCGCCGGTCGTGAGGTGCGCATCACCAGTCCGGACAAGGTCGTCTTCCCGCGGTCCGGGCACACCAAGCTCGACCTGCTGCGGTTCTACCAGGCCGTTGGCGATGGGGCGCTGCGGGGCGTGCACGGGCGGCCGATGGTGCTCAAGCGGTTCGTGCACGGGATCGAGCAGGAGGCCTTCTTCCAGAAACGGGCCCCGGCCAAGCGGCCCGAGTGGATCGAGGTGGCCGAGCTGAAATACCGGTCGGGGCTGAGCGCGGAAGAGGTGGTGTGCACCGACCTGGCCCAGCTCCTGTGGGTGGTCAACCTGGGATGTGTCGACCTCAACCCGCACCCGGTGCGCTCCGACGACCTCTCCAGACCCGACGAGCTGCGCATCGACCTCGACCCGGTGCCGGGCGTGGAGTGGGCCGACGTGCTCAGGACGGCCCAGGTGGCCCGCGAGGTGCTGGCCGACCACGGGCTGGTGGCGTGGCCGAAGACGTCGGGCTCGCGCGGCTTCCACGTGTACGCCCGGATCGAGCGGCGCTGGCCGTTCGCCAAGGTCCGCAAGGCGGCCGAGACGGTGGCGAGGGAGGTCGAGCGGCGGGCTCCCGACCTGGCCACCAGCCGCTGGTGGAAGGAGGAGCGGCACGGGGTCTTCGTCGACTTCAATCAGAACGCCTACGACCGCACGGTGGCCTCAGCCTACTCCGTGCGCGCCGTGCAGGACGCCCGCGTGTCAACGCCGCTGACCTGGGACGAGGTGCCGGGTTGCCGGCCCGAGCGGTTCACCATCGACACCGTGCCCAAGCGGCTGGCCGAGATCGGCGACCCGTGGGAGGACATGGACCTGCACGCGGGCTCGCTCGACGGGCTGCTCGCGCTGGCCGAGGAGCTCGGGCCCGCGCCCAAGCCGCCCAAAGGCAGCGGGCGCAGGCAGCAGACCATGCCCGTCATCGAGATCGCCAGGGCGGAGCACAAGGACGAGGCGATGGCGGGGTTCGAGCGGTGGAAGGCCCGCCACCCGGCGGTCGCCGCCCGGCTGGAGCCCGCCGACGTGCTGGTGGACGGCATGCGGGGGCGCAGCAGCGTGTGGTATCGCATCCGCGTCAACCTGCAGCACGTCCCTGAGGAGGAGCGCCCGGCGCAGGAGCCGCTGGAGGTCGACTACGACCCCTGGCACGGGGCTTCCCCGGGCTGATGACCACCAGTGGCCCTTCGCGGGCTTGGCTGTGAGCGGCCGGCCACCTGTGCGGCACCTCGCCCCAGGGGATGAGCGGTGTGCGGCTGATCGGGTGCGTCGGATTCCGTTGTCGCGGCGGGCGGCCGGGCCCTGCGCCCGGGATCGCGGGGATCTCGGGGCGGGCGCCGGGTGGGGTGTCAGCGGCCTGAGATCAGGTTGGCCAGCCGGGCGTAGGGCGAGGTCGTGGTGCCGTGGTCGTTCTCGTGCCGGTCGGCGGTGCGGAACAGTGCGTAGATGAGCTGCACACCCGCCCACCGCAACGGCTCCGGCTCCCACTGGCGCACCTGGCGGCCCACCCAGGGCAGCCCGGTCAGCTCGGTCTCCCGCCGGAGCACCAGGTCGCGCAGGGTGCGCCCGGCCAGGTTCGTCGTCGTGACGCCGCTGCCCACGTAGCCGCCCGCCCAGCCGAGGCCCGTCGCGTGGTCCAGGTGGACCGTCGAGCACCAGTCACGCGGCACCCCCAGCACACCGCACCAGGCGTGCTGGATCCGCGCGTCCGCCGCCGCGGGGAACAGCTTGATCAGCATCCGCCACAGCAGCGCCACGGTCTGCGGCTGGGTGGCACCCCGGTTGTCGGTACGCGAGCCGAACCGGTAGGGCACCCCCCGCCCCCCGATCGCGATCCGGTCGTCGGCGGTCCGCTGCGCGTAGATGTAGGCGTGCGCCTCGTCCCCGAGCAGCTCGTTGCCTGGCCACCCGATGTGCTTCCACACCTCCGGCGGCAGCGGCTCAGTGACGATCATGGAGCTGTTCATCGGCAGCCACTGCCGGTGCTGCCCGGCCAGCGAGGCGGTGAAGCCCTCGGTGGCCCGGATGACGTAGTCCGCCGTGACCGCCCCGCGCGGGGTGAGCGCCGTGGCCTGAGCGCCGTCCCGCCGCGGCAGGATCTCGGTGACCGGCGTGTTCTCGAAGATGTCCACCCCCAGCCGGGCCACCGCGGCGGCCAGGCCGACCGCCAGCTTGGCGGGCTGGATGCGGGCGCAGTGCGGGGAGTAGGTGGCCGCCAGCGTCCCCGCCACCTGCACGCGTTCGCGCTGCTCGTCGCGGTCCAGCAGGCGCAGGTCCTCCTCCCCGTAACCCCAGGTACGCAGGTCCCGCAGCTCCTCGTGCAACCGCCGTCGCTGGGCCGGGTTCGTCGCGACGTGGATGAGGCCGCCCTTGTGGATGTCGGCGTCGATGCCCTCCTCCCGCGTCACCGAGACGACCTCGTCCACGGCACGGAACATCGCGTGCTGCAGATCGATCATCGCCTGGCGCCCACGCGCCTTGGCGTGCCGCCTGCGTGAACCCGCGAACTCGGCCGACAACCACCCGCCGTTGCGCCCCGAGGCGCCGAACCCGGCGAACTCCTTCTCCAGGATCGCTATGCGCAGCCCCGGATCGGCCTTCTTCAGGTAGTACGCGGTCCACAGGCCGGTGTAGCCACCGCCGACGATGGCCACGTCGTACGAACGCGGCCCCGGCAACGCGGCCCGCCGATCCGGCAGGCCGATCTGCCGATACCAGAAGGAGACCCCGCCGTTCGCGAAGTCCTTGGTCAGCGGGATGCCTCTCATATCAGTACAGCCTCCACATCGGGAAAGTCGGGCAGCAGGGCGGAGTCGATGACGACGGCCACGCCGGCGTGACGTCGTCGTCGTCATCGTCGCCGCGAATGTGGGCGAGGCTGTCGGCCTGCTCGCGTACCGGCAGTCTGGGCTCCGGCGCCATGAGATCAGCGGGGGTGGCTGGCGGGCCGGAGGCGCTGCGGGTGTCCGTCCTGGGCGTGCCCGCGGCGACGGGCTCCGCTTCGCGGGTGGTCGCGGGCAGCGGCGCATCCGCGGCCTCGGCCATGGTGGCCGGTCGCGTTGGCATGAGCGTTGGCATGATGTGCCACCCCCTTGTCGGCTGTTGTGAAGTGAGGTTCAGGAGGACGGGGTGGGCGGGGCGATCATCCAGAGCACCTCGGCCGTCTCGTCGCTCTCGTTGACGACCCGGTGCGGGACCGAAGTCCGGTATTCCACGCTGTCCCCAGGGTCCAGCACGTGGACGTCGCCGGATCCGGTGGGGCCGAGCCAGAGCGTGATCCGCCCGCGGACCACCAGGATGATCTCCTGGGAGTCGCCGTGGGTGTACGGCTCGGTCCCGGTGGAGGAGCCGGGCTCGAACTCCCCGGCGTAGATCTCGACGTTCTGCAGCGGGCGCTGGGAGATCAGGAACTTGCGCGTGCCCGGGGCGGTGCGCAGCTCCGGACGCGCCTCGCGGCGTACCACGCGGTGCCCGACGTGGTCGTCCTCGTTGAACAGATCCGCGACCGTGAGACCCAGTGCCGAGGCGATCCGCCGCAGCATCCCGATGCTGGAGCTGGTCTGCCCGCGCTCCAGTTGGCTGATGAAGCTCGCGCTCGCCCTGGCCTGCGCCGCGAGAGCACGCACGGTCATGCGGCGCATGTTGCGGTAGGCGCGGATTCGCGCACCCAAGCGGGCGTTCTCCGACTCCGTCATCGAACCTCTCGATTGGCTGCACTGAACAAGTTGTTAAGTGGCAATGAAAGGACCGTACAGAGGGGGCGGAAGGCCCAGCAAGGGGGAGGGGAATAACGAGTGCGTAAAGGGTGGATCAGCCGCGGGTGGGGCGCTGGTAGCCCTCGTCGCCGCCGTATACGCGCAGGTCGGGGTCGTGCTCCGGCTGGGTCGCCGGGCTGGTGGGCGAGGCGGTGTGCTCCATGGCGAAGTCGTCCGACAGCTCGGGCGGCGGCGGGAACAGGTAGTCGTGCCAGGTGATCCGGCCCTTGGGCGTGGCCTCGGTGAGGAGGGCGCCGGCGCGCTGGGCCGCGTACAGCCTGCCGGGGAAGCGGAGCGGCAGGCGGGGACGGTTCCGGCCGTGGGCGCACTGCCAGGTCCTGACCAGGTCCTCCATGCCGACCACCTCCGGGCCGCCGAACTCGAGCACGCTGCCGGAGGGACCCGCGGCGAGCAGCGCGGCCACCCGCGCGGCGACCTCGCCCGTGTGGACCGGCTGCCAGGGCAACGAGCGGTCCACCGGCAGCGCCGGGGACGCCAGGAAATCGGCCAGCCGCCGGTCGAGCCACTGGTGGAACGGGGTGGCGCGGAGCACGGTCCAGCCCAGGCCGCTCTCCGCGACCAGGCCCTCGGCCGCCAGCTTGTCCTTGAGATAGCCGACCGGGGCCCGGTCGGCGCCGACCACCGAGGTGAACAGCAGGTGCGAGACCCCCGCCGCGCGGGCGGCGGTCAGCAGCATGCGGGTGCCCGGCACGTCGGCGGCGCCGCGCCCCTTGCGGCCGCTCGTGGCCAGGTGCACGACCACCTCGACGTTCCGGACCGCGTCGCGGACGCCGCCGTCCGAGATGAGGTCGCCCCACGCCCACTCGACGTTCCCGCGGCTCTCCCGCCTGGTACGGCTCAGCGCTCGCACCTGATGACCGGCCTTGACCAGCGCGGGCAGCACCGCACCGCCCAGCGTTCCCGTGGCTCCAGTGACCAGAATGCGCATGCCGCTCCCACTACCCCGCAAATCCCCCTCGATGACACCAAAGAGCGCTGAACAGCGACAAAAACGGCGGGGGCCGGCGGGAGATCGCCGGGTCGTGTCTGCACGCGGCCGAGCGGGGTAGTCGGCCCCCATGGCTCGTATCGCATCGGAATCCCTGGTAGAACGGCTCGCGGAATGGGGCGTGGACACCGTCTTCGGCCTGCCGGGCGACGGCATCAACGGAATCATGGAGGCGCTGCGCCGCCACCGTGACCGGGTGCGCTTCGTCCTGGTGCACCACGAGGAGGCCGCCGCCTTCATGGCCACCGCCTACGCCAAGGCGACCGGCCGGATCGGCGTGTGCCTGGCCACCTCGGGGCCGGGCGGCATCCACCTGCTCAACGGGCTCTACGACGCCAAACTCGACCACGTCCCCGTACTGGCGATCACGGGCATGCAGGAGACCTCCGTACTCGGCACCGGCTACCAGCAGGAGGTCCACCTGGACCGGCTGTTCGCCGACGTCGCCGAGTACAACATGCTGATCAGCAACCCTTCCCAGCTCCCCTCGCTGGTGGACCTGGCGATCAGGACCGCGTACGCGCGGCGCGGCGTGGCCCACCTCACGCTGCCCAACGACATCCAGGTGGCCGAGGCCGGGGCGGACCCGTACCGGCACGTGGCCCCGGCCAGGACGCCGCACACCATGCCCGTCTACCTGACGCCGCCCGGGATCCCCCGGCCCGAGGACATCGAATGGGCGGCCGAGGTGCTCAACCACGCCGAGCGCCCGGCCATCCTGGTCGGGGCGGGTGCGCTGGGCGCCCGGCAGGAAGTGCTGGCCGTGGCCGAGGCCCTCGGCGCGCCCGTGGTCAAGACACTGCCCGGCAAGGCGGTCATCCCGGACGACTCGCCGTACACGACCGGAGGGATCGGGCTGCTCGGCACCCGGCCGAGCGAGGAGTTGATGGACGACGCCGACGTGCTGTTCATGGTGGGCACGAACTTCCCCTACTCCGCGTTCCTGCCGGAGACCGGACCGGGCAGCGACCGGGCGCGGGTGGTGCAGTTCGAGGCGGAGCCGACCAGGGCCGGGGCGCGGATCGCGACCGACGTGCCCGTGGTGTGCGACGCCAAGGAGGGCTTGCGGGCGCTGCTGCCGCTGCTGTCCCACCGGGAAGAGAACGGTCATCTGGCGAAATATCAGAAGATGATGGCGAAGTGGCGCTCCGAGATGGAGTCCCTGGAGAACCCGGACCGGGATCCCATCGCCCCGCAGTACGCCATGTCCGTCGTGGACGACCTCGCGGCCGACGACGCCATCCTGACCTGCGACAGCGGCACCATCGCCACCTGGGCGGCCCGGCACTGGACCATCCGCGGCGAGCGCGAGTTCTACCTGTCGGGCACGCTGGCCACCATGGCGCCCGGCCTCCCGTACGCCATCGCGATGCAGCACGCCTTCCCCGGGCGGCAGGTCATCGCGTACGTCGGCGACGGCGGCTTCGCCATGCTGATGGCCGAGTTCCTGACCGCGGCCCAGCACCGGCTGCCGATCAAGGTGGTCGTGAACAACAACAACTCGCTCGGCCAGATCCTCTGGGAGCAGATGGTGCTCGGTTACCCGGAGCACGGCGTGCGCTTCCACCAGCCCGAGGCCGACTTCTCCGTCTGGGCGCGGGCGTGCGGCGGCTTCGGGGCCAAGGTCACCAAGTCGGGCGACGTGGCCCCGGCCATCCGGCAGGCGCTGGAGCACGACGGGCCCGCGCTGGTCGACGTGGACGTGAATCCGAACGAGCCGCCCATGCCCGGCAAGGTCTCCTACGAGCAGGCCAAGAGCTTCGCCCAGGCGTTCCTCAAGGGCCAGCCGCACAAGGCCGCCATCGCCACGACGTTGTTCAAGGACCGTATCCAGAAGCTGGGGGACTAGCGCAGGCCCTGGAGATCCCGGCCGTGGCGGACAGCAGCGGCTCCACCAGCCGGGTCAGCTCGCGGGCGCGCCGGGAGGAGAGCACGACGCCCAGCGCCGCCACGACCCGCCCGTCCACCAGGATCGGGGCCGCAGCCGAGCACGAGCCCAGCGTCATCTCCTCGTACGTCAGCGCGTAGCCCTGGGCCCGCACCGCCGCCAGCTCCCTGGCCAGCCGCCCCGGCTCGGTGATGGTGTGCGCGGTCGGGCGTTCGAGCTTGCGCGCCAGGTACGACTTGACGAACCAGTCCGGCTCGTGGGCCAGCAGCGCCTTGCCCACGCCGGTCGGGTGCATCGGCAGCCGGCTGCCGGTCCTGGAGACGATGGGGACGGCGTGCCTGCCGTGCACCTTGTCCACGTACAGGACCTCCAGGCCGTCGCGGACCGCGAGGTGGACGTTCTCGCCCGTCGTGCCGAACAGCTCCTGCAGCCACGGATGCGCGAGCTCGCGCATCCGGCCCGGGGCGAGCTGGCCCAGCTCCCACAACCGCAGCCCGACCCGCAGCCGCCCGTCCGGCGCCCGGCTCAGCGCCTGCCACCGCTCCAGCTCGCCGACCAGCCGGTGCGTCGTGCTCAGCGGCAGCCCGCTGCGCCTGGCCAGATCGGTCAGGGACAGTTGCGGATGAGCAGCGTCGAACGCCCCCAGGATGGACAGCACCTTGGACGTCACCGAGCGCCCGGGTTGGCGTGATCCACCTGCCATGCGGCCCATCCTGCACAGTTCTTCCGCTCAGTGGAAGGGGCCTATCGGCTTATTCACGCTTGAGGCAGGATGCTTCCCTCATGCGAACTCAGGTCGGGATCATCGGCGCAGGCCCCGCGGGACTGCTCCTTTCTCACCTGCTCCACCTGCGCGGCATCTCCTCCGTGGTGCTGGAAAAACGCAGCCGCGACCACGTCGAGCGACGGGTACGGGCCGGGGTGCTGGAGCAGGGCACGGTGGACACGCTGGTCGAGGCGGGGGTGGGGGAGCGGCTGCGCCGCGAGGGGCTGCCGCACCACGGCATCGAGCTCAGGTACGGCGGCGCGGGCCATCGGATCGCCTTCGAGAAGCTGGTGCCCGGCAGGTCCATCACCGTCTACGGCCAGCAGGAAGTGGTCAAGGACCTCGTCGCGGCCCGGCTCGACGCCGGTGGCGACGTGCGGTTCGAGGTCGAGGACGTGGCCGTGCACGGGCTGGAGTCCGAGCCCTACCTGACGTTCGGCGGCGAGCGGCTCGACTGCGACGTGATCGCCGGCTGCGACGGCTTCCACGGCGTTTCGAGGCCGTCCATCCCCGAGGGCGTGCTGAGCGTGTTCGAGCGGGAATATCCCTTCGCCTGGCTGGGCATTCTGGCCAAGGTGGCACCGTCATCCGATGAGCTGATCTACACCAGGACCGATCGCGGCTTCGCGCTGCACAGCATGCGCTCGCCCACCGTCAGCCGCTTCTACCTCCAGGTCCCGGCCGACGCCCGGGTGGAGGACTGGCCGGACGAACGGATCTGGGCCGAGCTGCGGGCCAGGCTGGAGAGCGTGCCGGGCTTCACGCTGACCACCGGCGAGATCACGGAGAAGGGCGTCACGCCGATGCGGGCGTTCGTCGCGGAGCCCATGCAGTACGGCCGCCTCTACCTGGCCGGCGACGCCGCCCACATCGTGCCGCCCACCGGGGCCAAGGGGCTCAACCTGGCCGTGGCCGACGTCCGGGTGCTCACCGAGGCGCTGGCCGCCTACTTCGAACGCGGCTCGACCGAGCTGCTCGACGGCTACTCCGAGGCGTGCCTGCGGCGGGTGTGGCGGGCCCAGCACTTCTCGTGGTGGATGACGACGCTGCTGCACACCTTCGAGGACGACGACCCGTACGGGCGGCGGCTGCAGCTGTCCTACCTGGACTACGTGACCTCCTCGGAGGCCGCCGCCACCACGCTGGCCGAGAACTACGTGGGCCTGCCGTGAGCGGCGACGGAGGGCTGCTCGCCCCGGTCTGGGCGGGCACCGAGGCCGAGCGGATCACCTCGGACCCGGCGTGGGTGCGGGCCATGCTGGAGGCCGAGGCGGCGCTCGCCCGCGCGCAGGCCCGGCTGGGACTGATCCCGGGCGAGGCCGCGGCGGCCATCGACCGGGCGGCCGCCGCGCTCGTCATCGACCCCGCCGACCTGGCACGCCGCTCCCGGCCGTCGGCCAGCCTGGTCGTCCCGCTGGTGGCGGACCTGCGGCGGGCCGTGCCCGGCGCGGCCACGTACGTGCACCGCGGGGCCACCAGCCAGGACATCATGGACAGCGCCGCCATGCTCGTGGCCACCCGGGCCGTCCGCGGGATCGTCGGCGAGCTGGGCGTGATCATGCGGGACCTGTCCGAGCTGGCCGAACAGCACCGGGACACCGTGATGGCGGCGCGGACGCTGGGGCAGCAGGCGGTGCCGACCACGTTCGGGCTGAAGGCGGCCGGGTGGCTGGCGGGTCTCATGCGGGCCCGCGCCCGGCTGCGCGAGCTGCGGTTGCCCGCCCAGCTCGGCGGCGCCGCGGGCACCCTGGCGGCCTTCACCGAGCTGGCCGCCACCGAACTGGGCATCGCCGAACTGAGCCCCGTCCAGCCGGGCACGGACCAGCCGGGCCCCGACCAGCCGGGCCCCGTCCAGCCGGGCACGGACCAGCCGGGCCCCGACCAGCCGACCAGCGACCAGCCGGGCGGGGCGGGGCCGGGTGCGGCGGCCTTCGGCGCGGGGGCGCGCGTCGCGCTGGAGCTGGTGGAGCTGTTCGCCGCGGAGATCGGGCTGGCGGCACCGGCGGTCCCATGGCACGCCGAGCGCTCCGCCGTCACCGACCTGGGCGCCGCGCTGGCAGGTACGGCCCGCGCCCTCGGCAAACCGGCCACCGACCTCGTACTGATGGCCCAGACCGAGGTAGGGGAGGTGGCCGAGTCGACGACCGGCGGCTCGTCGGCCATGCCGCAGAAACGCAACCCCGCCCTGTCCGTCCTCGTGCGCTCGGCCGCGCTCCAGGTGCCCGCGTACACGCAGCTGCTCGGCCAGGTGGGCGAGCACGAGCGGGCGGCGGGCGCGTGGCAGGCGGAGTGGCTGCCGCTGCGCGAGGCGCTGCGCCTGACCGGCGGCGCGGCCGAGACCGCCGCCGAGCTGGTGGCCGGGCTGCGGGTGTTCCCTGAGCGGATGCGCGCCAACGCCGGCCTGACCGGTGGCCGCCTGGTCGCCGAGCGCCTGGCCGCCCGCCTCGGCCGCGAGGCCCTGGCCGAGGCGCTCGCCGCCGAGGTCCCGCTGCGCGACGCCCTGGCCGAGGCGCCCGCCGCCGAGGTTCCCCTGCGCGAGGCCCTCGCGCCCGCCACGGAGGGCCCGGTCCTCGACGAGCTGCTCGATCCCGAGGGATACCTGGGCGCCGCGCCGGAGCTCGTCGATCGCATCCTCGCCACCTACCGGGAGCAACCGTGAAACTGCATCACCGCATCGACGGCCCCGCCGACGCGCCGCTGCTGGTGCTCGGACCCTCGCTGGGCACCACGATGGACGTCTGGCGGCCCCAGCTGCCCGCACTCAACGGCTCCTGGCGCGTCCTGCGGTACGACCTGCCGGGCCACGGCGGTTCCCTGCCCGCCGCGTCCGGGTTCACGGTCGAGGACCTGGCGGCGGCGGTCCTGGATCTCGTCGAGGACGAGCGGTTCGCGGTCGGCGGCATCTCCCTCGGCGGCGCGGTGGCCGGGACGATCGCCCTCCTCGCCGGGCACCGGGTACGCAAACTGGTGCTGGTCTGCACGTCGGCCAGGTTCGGCGAGCCGGGGCCCTGGCTGGGCCGGGCGGCGCTGGTGCGCGGCAAGGGCATGGCGGCACTCGTGCCGGTCTTGCGGGATCGCTGGTTCACCCCCGGCTTCGACGGCCGGTGGGTGCTGGACATGGCGGCGGAGGCGGACGCCAAGTCGTACGCCGCCTGCTGCGAGGCCATCGCCGCCTTCGACCTGACGGGCCGGCTGGGGGAGGTTGCCGCGCCCACCCTCGTGGTGGCCGGCGCGGACGACCCGGCCACGCCGCTGGACCACGCGCTCACGCTGGCCCGCGGCATCCCGGGGGCGTTCCTCACGGTGGTGCCGAACGCCTCCCACCTGGCGAACGTGGAACGCCCCGACGCCGTCACCACCGCCCTCGTCGGCCACCTGACCGGCGACTACCGTACGGCGTACGGCGACAGCCCGCCACCGCCGGCCGCCGAGACCGGTCCCGACCGGTTGGCGGCCGGGATGCGCACCAGGCGGGAGGTGCTGGGCGACGCGCACGTGGACCGGGCCGTGGCTGCCACCACCGACTTCACCCGCGACTTCCAGGAGTTCATCACCCGCTACGCCTGGGACGAGATCTGGAACCGGCCGGGCCTGGACCGGCGCACCCGGAGCTGCGTCACGCTGACCGCGCTGGTGGCGGGCGGGCACCTGGAGGAGCTGGCGATGCACGTACGCGCGGCCTTACGCAACGGGCTCACCCGGGACGAGGTCAAGGAAGTGCTGCTCCAGGCGGCCGTCTATTGCGGGGTCCCGGCGGCGAACGCGGCCTTCGCGGTGGCCCGGCGCACGCTCGCGGAGATCGACGCCGAGGGTCTTTGACCTGGTGGATGCCATAGGGTAGGAAGATGGTCTTCGAGGAAGGATGGGCGGTAAAGCCCCTGCGCTGGTTGATGGACGAGATGGGGGAAGCCCAGCTCGCCAGGATGGGTGACGAGCCGGGGCTGGTGGCCGCCATCGACCAGCACGCGGCGGAGTTGCGTGACACGGTTCCGCTGGACAAGGAGACCTTGCGCGACTATCTGCTGGGCTTCCTCGACGAGCTGCGGGACCGCGGCTGGGTCTTCGACGGGCGGCTCGACCCTCCCGCGCTGCGGCTGATGGCGGTCTGCTGGCTGGCCCGCGAGCTGGGCTACTTAGAGGACGGCCGCCGGGCCTGACCCGCCCCGCCCCCGCCCTCCGCCTTCCCTACCGTCCGCCCCCTCCTCAGCACCCGCGCCCTCGTGAAGCGCGCCCCGTGAGCCGCGCCCCCGTGAAGCGCGTCCCCACGGCCCGCGTCACCTTGATCGGGCGGTCGTGACCAGAGCGGCGGGTTCAGCGGGAGGTCCGGTTGCCGGAGCCCTGGTCGCGACCGGCGATGCCCGGGTCAGCCGGGTGGCATCTCCGAGCGGTGCACGCCGCCGACCTCAGGTGCCGTGTAGATGGGCTGCGTCGTCTCGGACATCGACCGGGCGTGGGCGAGCCCCCGCTGGTACGCCTCCGCGTGCGCCCTGGCCTGCGGCGCCTCCGCCTCGATCCGGCCCAGCCAGCGCTCCCAGCGCTGCTGCATCGGCCGGATGAGCCCGCCGCCGAAGCCGATGGCCGCGATCGCCCCCAGGGTGGCGAGCACCGTGATCAGCACCGGGGTCGTCACCGTGGTGGCCACGCCGATCTGGTTGAGCGCGGCGATGATGCCCAGCGCCCAGATGAACACCGACGCCGCGGCGGCCAGCCAGTGGCCGTAGGACAATCCGCCCAGCATGCCTTCGAGAACGTCCTTGACGGCCCTGGCCACCGCGCCGGCGACCACGATGATCACGATGGCGACGATGGCCTTGGGCAGCCATCCGACCACGCTGTTCAGCATGTTGGAGATCGGGTTGGGCCCGAAGACGCTGAAGGCGATCTGCAGGGTGACCAGCGCGATCGCGTAGAAGACGATTCTCGCGAGCAGGCTGCTGGCGTCGTACTTGCTGCGCTCCAGCGCCCGCCGCACGCCGCTGCGCTCCACGGCCCGGTCGAAGCCGACCCGCTCGAGGATCTTGTCGACGATCTTCTCCAGAGCCTTGGCCACGATGTACCCGATGATGAGGATCACCAGGAACGCGATCAGCTTCGGAACGAACGTCGCTATCTGCCGCCAGGCGTCCGTGATGCCCTGGCCTATGTTGATGTCCACGTTTGCCTCCCCCGAGAAGCCGATGCAACGGCGCTACCCGCACCGAGTCGATCTATACACGCAACGCTACCGAAAGTTCGCACTAAGCGACATTTTGCCTAAAGCTCCCGTACGGCGCATTGCACCACCGCGAACGGCTAGACCACGGAGTCCCCGGCGGGCCGGGTCATGATGACGAAGGGGCGGCCGTCCGTCGTGGCCTCGAATGTCGCCGTGGGAGTGAAGTCCAGCCCCCGCAGGACCCGCTGCGCGCGGAGGTTGAAGCCGGCGACCGTCACCCGGAAGGCCGCCGGCCGGAATCGGGCGGTCCCGTACGTCAGGCCGGTCGCGATGGCCTGCCTCCCGAGCCCGCGGCCGGTCAGCTCGGGACGCAGGCCCCCGCCGGTGTCGAGCGCGGACCCGTCGTACACGCCACCCGGCACCTGCCCGTCGACGCCGAACACCCGGAATCCGATGAGCCGGCCCTCGTGTACCAGCGCGAGGTATCCGTTGCCGGGATCGGTGAGGAACGCGGCTTCCACACCCGCGAGGTCATAGCAGTCGTACGGCGGGGGGTAACGCCAGGCGATGATGTCGGCCGCGTATTCCCTGGTCATGTCAGCGATCTCCACGGAGCCCATGTCAGCAGGCAGACTCCTGACAGGTCAACGGAGATACGCCCCGGCATGGCTCGCGGTGAAGGCCAGGAGCGGGGTGGCGGTCCGCGGCGGGTCCTCGAGGATGGGCGAGTGCCCGAGGCCGGGCAGCAGCTCGACCTTGGCGCCCGGTACGGCGCGGTAGTCGGCGGCGGAGGAGGATCGCCATCGGCGGTCGTCCTCGCCGAAGATCACCAGGAGCGGCTTGCCGAGCACCGCCAGCCGGTCAGGGAGCGTCCGCTGCGCCATATAGTCGCTGGTGGCCCGCATCGTCGTGGTGAGCGAGTAGTAGGTCATGGCACGAACGTCGTCCAGAAGCTCCGCCGGGACCTCGTAGCCCGGGCGGCTGAACCCGGTGCTCCCGAACTGGCGGAGCTGCTCGTCGGTCGGCGGCCACGGCGAGGGTGCGATCGCGGCGGACCCGGTGGCGATGAGGGCGTCCAGGCCGGGGCCGGCGTTGATGAGCACGAGCGCGGTCACCAGGTCGGGTCGCTGCTCGGCGAGGGCGGTGGCGACCGCCCCGCCGCTGGAATGGCCGGCGACGACGGCGTGCTCGACGCCGAGCCGGTCCAGCGCCGTGCCGACCCTGCGTGCCTGGTCAGGGAGCGCGTAGCCGGAGCCCTCCGGTTTGGCTGACCGGCCGTGCCCGAGCAGGTCGATCCGGATGACGTGATGGTACGGGGCCAGTAGCGGGACCAGCGGGTCCCACGATCGGGTCGAGGCAGCGGATCCGTGGATGAGCAGGAGCGCGGGGGCGTCGCGGGGGCCGTCCTGGCACACGTGGATGTCGCCGCCGTCCAGGGACAGGGTGGAATGCTCGGTAGTCCCGGCGCCGCCCTTCACGTGCGGTACGCCGTCAGAAAGGGTCATGAGGCCACTGTCGTGGCCGGTGTACGCCGGCGGATTGGACAAATGTTCCCCCGGCGGGCGCGCGTAGCATGGGGCCGTGCGGAGGTTCGTCCACGGTGCGGCTGTGTGGGACGTCGCCTGCCCGCAGCGGCCCAGCCGGGTGGCCGGGGTCACCATGGCCGGGTTCCGGGTCGGTGACCTGGACGCGCTCCGGATGGTTCCGCACCCGGCGGTGACGCTGCTGCTGGACTTCGGCACCGGTTCGCCCGTGGTGGATCATGCCGCCGGGCGGCAGCACGGGGGAAGCCTGGTCGCCGGGCCGGGGTTCGGATCCGGCGGCGCGGTTTGGGCGCGGGGTGAGAACGTCGAGTGCGTACAGGTGCGCCTGTCCCCGGTGATCGCACGCGCGGTCCTGGGCGTCCCGCCCGCCGGTCTCGACGGCGCCGTGGTGGCCCTCGAAGACCTGTGGGGCCGGGAGGCGTCACGGATCCGCGAGCGGCTGAGCAAGGTCCGCTCCTGGCAGGAGCGCTTCGCGTTGACGGACGCGCTGATCGCCCGCCGGCATGAGGAGGGGCCGCCGGTGGACCCGGAGGTGGCCTGGGCCTGGGACCGGATCGTCGGCGGGCGCGGCCTGGTCCGGGTCGACGGGCTGGCGGCCGAGGTCGGCTGGAGCCGTAAGCGCCTGTGGTCCCGGTTCTGCTCGCAGCTCGGCCTGCCGCCCAAGCGCGCCGTGAAGCTGGTCCGCTTCGACCACGCCGCCCACCGCCTGGCCGCGGGTGAAGGCGCGGCCCGCGTCGCCGCCGACTCCGGCTACACCGACCAGTCCCACCTGCACCGGGACGTCATGACGTTCACGGGGGTGACCCCGGCGACCGTGGCCGGCGAGCGGTTCCTGGCGGTCGACGACCTCGCCTGGCCGCCCAGAGCGTCACGCCCGAGCCTGAGACGGCTCCTGAGCCCGAGCCGGTAGAGGAGCCCGCTGCCTCGGAGGAGTCCGTAAGGGCCCCTCCTCATGGCGCTTCGGGGCACTTGTCTGGTTCGGAGCGGACGGTTAGTGTTCTTGGTGAAGCGATCCAGAGTGATGAGCCACGGGGATGCTGGCTGGTCACTCAGGGCCGACGAAGCGGCTGGATCATCCGCGATGCCCGTGCAGGCGGACACGCGGTCATGGGGGGAAAGGCGCGCAAGCGTCTGGGAAGTGACCCAACGGACCGTGGACCGGGATCGCAGATGATCGTTCTGAACGCAACGTGGCAGCGAGTGGCGCTCGGCGCGCTCTTGGTTCTTCTCCTTATCCCGGTTGTCGCCATCATGGCGCCGGCGTTGCCCATCCTGATCTGGCGGCCGGAGGGACGTGAGTTCGTTCTTGCCCTGTTCGACAAGACCACGGAACTGGCGCGGGCGCTCGTGCCACGGAATGACGGCGGCGACAAAGCCGTCGAAGGCGAGGGCCTCAAGCTCGCTCCAGCCGATCAGAAGAGCGTCGGGTCGGCAGCGAGCTGAGCGAGATGAAGGACTCGACCCGCGAGCTGAGGCCTGTTAGGCCTGGTCTGCTGTGGAGCCTGGTGGACGATACTGGGATTGAACCAGTGACCTCTTCCGTGTCAGGGAAGCGCTCTCCCGCTGAGCTAATCGTCCTTGTTGAGTTGTGGGAACTCAGAGCGGAAGACGGGATTCGAACCCGCGACCCTCACCTTGGCAAGGTGATGCTCTACCACTGAGCCACTTCCGCATGGGGCTGTCTTTACCTTAGCGGATCCCGAGGGGCCCGCTGATCACCGAGGTGGAGACGGGATTTGAACCCGTGTAGACGGCTTTGCAGGCCGCTGCCTCGCCTCTCGGCCACTCCACCAGGAGACTTGCTCCGAGCGGAAGACGGGATTCGAACCCGCGACCCTCACCTTGGCAAGGTGATGCTCTACCACTGAGCCACTTCCGCGTGAACCCCACACGACGTGCGCCGGGCCACGGGAAAACCATATCGTCTTCCCGGAGTGCCCGTGCGCAACGAGAGGCCGGTGGGGCCAAATTCAGCGGATCAGGCGGACATCCTTGGCCATGACGAACATCACGCGGTGCCCGAGCTGGATCTGGTAGTAGCGCACTGTGCCGGTGGTGGTGACGTGCCTGGACGGGTCGAGGGCGTGGGCCGAGTAGTACGAACCGGTGATCGTGTCGCCCACCGTGTACTCCTGGCCGGGGGCGATCCTGTACTGGAGCGGCGTCAGCGGCTGGTACGACGCGCTCTTGTACGCCGACCTCTCCGGGTACGCGCGGCCGTACACCCTGACCTTGGAGGTCAGCGGCGTGACCACCGGGCCCCTGGCCGGGATGGCGGTGGGGTTGGCGGGCGGGTTGTGGAACCAGGCCTTCTGGCCGAGATACCAGATGGCCGTCCAGTCGCCCTCGGTGCCCGCGACGGCGTAGCGCTGGCCGGTGGAGGCGCGGGCGCCGTGGTCGTACACGCTGTACGTGCCCGGCTTGTCCCCGTGCTTGCCCACGTCGGTGATCAGGGGCGAGTCCTCGCTGGGCTCCTTGTGCAGCCAGACGGTCGCGGCGCCGTGGCGCGGGCACGCCTGGGAGGGCTTGGTGGTCACGCAGCCGGTGAAGCGCGGGTGATGGTCGTTGTACGACGGACGGATGATGATGGAATCGCCGTTCTTGGCGGGCTTGAAGGGCTTGCCCATGAGCGCGAAATAGTGGGCCCAGTCCCAGTACGGCCCCGGATCCTCGTGCATTCCTGCGACCATTTCCGGGGTGGTGCCGGGTACGTTGTCGTGGCCGAGGATGTGGGCGCGGTTGAGAGGGATGTCGTATTTGTCGGCCAGATATTTCACGAGTTTGGCGGACGCGCGATACATCGCCTCCGTGTACCAGGTGCCGCCTTTGGCCAGGTAACCCTCGTGCTCGATGCCGATCGAGCGGGTGTTGACGTCCCAGTTGCCGGCATGCCAGGCGATGTGCCCCGTCGGAACATGCTGGGCGACATGCCCGTCACGGGAGCGGATCGTGTAGTGCCAGCTCACGTACCTCGGGTTGCGGATCATGGAGGGGATGCCCTGGTAGGTGCCCTCGGTGTCGTGGATGACGATGTAGTCGACCGACCTGGCCCGGCTCATGCGGTCGTGGTTGCCGTAGTCCCGGTCCTTCTTCTTGCCGAACCGTTTATGGGCGGCGGGCATCCATTCGCAGGTGAGGGAGGAGGGGCACTCCGTCCGGTCGCCGGACGACGACCGGTCGGGCGATTCGGCCGCGCCGAGCGCGCTGAACTCGCCGGGGTCTTCGGGATAGCCGTACGGGGCGGGGTAGCCGGAATCTCTGGGGTAACCGGAGGTATCGGGATACCCGAACGTATCAGGGTAGCCGGAGGGGCCGGGGTCGTCGCCGGTTTCCCAGCCGTCGGCGCCATAGAGCTCGCCATCGGGCGCGTACCCGTTCGCCCTCGGCCCTGCGGTCTGTCCGTAGCCGGGAAGCCGGCGCTTCTTCGCCTTCGGCTTCCAGCGTGATCGCGGCGGCCCGTAGAGGTCGGCCTGGTCGTCGGTGTCGATCTCCGCGCCGTTGGCGAGCGGCAGGTCCGCGCCGAACAACTCGTCGGGGACGGGCCGCCCCTCAGGATCCGGCCGCCCACCGCCCCCAGCCCGCTCGGCCACCTCGGCGTGCGCACCGCCCCCAGCCCGCTCGGCAGCCTCGGTACGCGCACTGGCCCCAGCCCGCTGGGCAGCCTCGGTACGCGCACCGGCCGTGGCGCGCTCGGCTACCCCGGCCCCCGCCTCGTCCAGGACCCGCTCGTCGGCGCCCACGCGCCCATCGGCCCCAGCCCGCCCACCGGTCCCGGCCTCCCGGCCGGTGGCCGCTTGCGTTCCGGCTCCGGTCTGCCCGCCAGTAGCCGATTGCGTCCCGGCCTGGCTGCCGGTGGCCGCTCCCTCCTGAGCGGCGGCTGCCCGGCCGGTGGCCGCGTCGTCGGGGGTGGTGGCGGTGTCCGGGGTGGCCGCCTTGCCCGTGGTGGTGGCCTGGCGGGCCGCGCCCGGGGCCGGTAGGCCGGTTACGGGGCGCAGGCGTACCAGGTGGCCGTCGTCGGTCAGGCGCTCCATCCCCTGCCTCATCACCGAGAACACCTCGTCGGCGAAGTCACGAGCGGCCTGCGCGTCCTCCGCCCCCGAGTACCGCGCGACCGCCCCGTACCAGTCGGCGGGGTCGGCGCTCGGACGCTTCTGGTAGGAGGCGAGCAGGGCGGCGCCGGCCCGGATGTTCTGGGCGGGATCCTGCCGGAGCCGGGCCGGATCGACGCCGATCAGCCTCCCCGCCTCGGGCAGCGTCGTCCTCGGCGGGGGCGGCTGGGACATGCGCAGCGCCGAGGTGGGGGAGCGGTCGGCGTACTGGTGCCGCATCGGGCGGGCCGCGTCGCCCCTGGCGTCGCCCAGGGCGTCGGCGATCACCTCGCCGGACGCCTCGCCCGCCACCAAGCCCGCCGACAGCGCGCCCGCCTGGAAGGCGTCCACCAGGTGCATCGGCCCGTAACCCCCGGCCGTGCTCGGCTGTCCCGCGTTCGCGTCCCAGCGCGACTCCAGGTACGAGACCCCGAGCAGCACGCTTTCCGGCACCCCGTACTCCCGCGCGGCGGCGGCGAAGTCGGCCTGCCGCCCCGTGGCAGGCCGCTCGGCCTGGCGTCCGGGCGCGACCGCTTGGGTGGCGCCGGCGGGTGCGGTGAGGGTTCCGGCGGTCAGGACGACAGCGAGCCAGTGCTGCATGGACATCTCCCCATGGAACGTCACGGTACGACTACTCAACGTGACCATTCCCAGGAAAGGGATGTGTCAGACGGGTCGGATGATACGCATGGGATCAGTGGGATCCTCGGCGAAGCCCGCATGCCCCTCATCGGCCGTCAGACGCGCATAGGCAGGCGGCATCGCGCTCGCAAGCCGCCTCAAGCCCGTTCAAAGGACGGAACGTGCCGAACCCGCTCCCACCACGGCCTCTCCGACAAGTATCGAACGCGGTCAATGTGCGTTGAAGTTAATTCCTGCCCGATATCGGGCAGGATGTTGGCGTGTCTCATTCCAGAGCCGTAGTGTCCTCGTCTGTGTCCCCGGCACGGCATCCCTACGAAGACCTCATCGCCCACCTCACCAGGACGAGCCCCCTGGGCCCTGGCGAGGCCGCCCGCGTGGTCGCCGACGTGCTGGCGTACTTCTCCGAGCCCGTCGAGGAGTTCGTCCGCCGCCGTCACGGCGAGCTGAAGGCGCGCGGTTTCACCAACGACGAGATCTTCCCGAGGA
Source organism: Nonomuraea jiangxiensis (assembly GCF_900099965.1). Taxonomy (GTDB): domain Bacteria; phylum Actinomycetota; class Actinomycetes; order Streptosporangiales; family Streptosporangiaceae; genus Nonomuraea; species Nonomuraea jiangxiensis. The sequence goes on from NZ_FNDJ01000002.1 coordinate 572,637, forward strand.
TCGCCGGCGAATTACGCGGCCGCCGGGTGGCCGCGCCGGAGCTGTCCCTGCGGCAGCTGCGCAGGATCGTCTACGGATAACGGACACCAGACGCCGGGTTGCCGGACAATCGGATAAGGGAGAGACCTCGATGTGCGGAATCGTGGCCTATGTCGGCCCCAAGGACGCCGCGCCCATCCTCCTGGAGGGCCTTCAACGGCTGGAATACCGGGGCTACGACTCGGCCGGGGTCGTCGTTTCCAACAGAGGACTGAAGGTACGCAAGGTCAAGGGCAGGGTGGCCGACCTGGCCAAGGTCGTCCCGGTGCGGTTCAAGGGCGGGCTCGGCATCGGGCACACCAGGTGGGCTACGCACGGCGTCCCCAGTGACACCAACGCCCACCCGCACCTGTCGGCTGACGAGCGCATCGCGGTCGTGCACAACGGCATCATCGAGAACGCCTCCGACCTGCGCGCCAAGCTGGAGGCCGACGGAGTGGTGTTCGCCTCCGAGACGGACACCGAGGTGCTCGCGCACCTGATCGCCCGGGGCGCCGACGAGAACGACACCCTGGAGGAGGCCGTCAGGAAGGCGCTCAAGAGCGTCGTCGGCACGTACGGCATCGCCGTGATCGACGCCGAGCGTCCCGGCGAGGTGGTCGTGGCGCGCAACGGCAGCCCGATCGTGCTCGGCATCGGCGAGAAGGAGATGTTCGCCGCGTCCGACGTGGCCGCCCTGGTCCGCTACACGCGCCAGGTCGTGCACCTGGAGGACGGCGAGCTGGCCGTGCTCAAGGCCGACGGCTTCCACACCTTCGCCAGCGACGCCCGCGAGACGGCCAAGGAGCCGCTGACGGTCGACTGGGACGCCGGCCACTACGACACCGGCGGCTACGAGCATTACCTGCTCAAGGAGATCTCCGAGCAGCCCGAGACGATCACCCGGACGATGAGCGGGCGGCTCGACGAGCGCTTCCACGTGGCGCACCTGGGCGGGCTCAACATGGACGCCCGCGAGACCCGTTCGTTCCGGCGAGTCAAGATCATCGGGTGCGGGTCGGCGTACTACTCGGGGCAGATCGGCGCGCAGCTCATCGAGGAGCTGGCGCGCATCCCGGCCGACGCCGAGCCGGCCAGCGAGTTCCGTTACCGCAACCCGGTCGTGGACCCCGACACGCTCTATGTCGCGATCAGCCAGTCGGGCGAGACGTACGACACGCTCGCCGCCGTACAAGAGCTCAAGCGCAAGGGCGGCCGGGTCATCGGCATCGTCAACGCGGTCGGCAGCGCCATCGCCCGCGAGGTGGACGGCGGCATCTACCTGCACGCGGGGCCGGAGGTCTCCGTGGCCTCGACCAAGGCGTTCACCTCGACGTCGCTGGCGTTCGCGCTGCTCGCGCTGCACCTGGGCCGGGTGCGCGACCTGTCGCCCGCCGACGGGCGGCGCGTCGTGGAGGGCCTGCGCAGGCTGCCCGGCCAGATCGAGGAGATCCTCACCCAGGGCGACAAGATCGCCGAGCTGGCGCAGAAGTACGCCAAGCACCCGAGCATGATGTTCGTCGGCCGGGTGCGCGGCTACCCGGTGGCCCGCGAGGGCGCGCAGAAGCTCAAGGAGATCTCGTACGTGCACGCCGAGGCCTATCCGGCCAGCGAGCTCAAGCACGGGCCGCTCGCGCTGATCGGCCCCGACATGCCGACGGTCGCGATCGTGCCCGACGACGAGCTGCTCGACAAGAACCTCACCACGCTCGGCGAGATCCGCGCCCGGGGCGGCCAGGTGCTCATGGTCGGCCACCGCGAGCCCGACGCCAAGCTGGCCGACGACGTGATCGTGATCCCGAAGAACGAGATCGAGCTCGACCCGATCCTGCTCACGATCCCGTTGCAGCTGCTCGCCTACCACGCCGCCGTGGCGCTCGGCCGCGATGTGGACAAGCCGCGCAACCTTGCGAAGAGCGTAACCGTGGAATGAGTAACGCCAATTCAGCCACAATCGCCTCAAGGTAGTGTTATCTGGCTTCAGACGACATAAATTCGATAACGTGCGGCAGTTCGACCATGAGAGGCCCAATCTCGCACGCATGTACGATTACATGCTCGGCGGGAGGGACAACTTCGCGGTCGACCGGCAGGCCATCGACAGGCTCGCCGAGCTGATCCCGGAGGCGGTCCCGCTGGCCCGCGCCAACCGGGCCTTCCTGCAGCGTGCCGTCCGTTACGTGGCCGCCGCCGGAGTGCGGCAGTTCATCGACCTGGGCAGCGGGCTGCCGACCCAGGGCAGCGCGCACGAGGTCGCGCCCGAGGCCCGGGTCGTCTATGTCGACCACGACCCGGTGGTGGGCGCGCACGCGAAGGTCCTGCTCAGGCCCACCAAGCCCGGGGAGCGGGAGCGGGCGGTGTTCGTCCAGGCCGACCTGCTCGATCCCGACGAGGTGCTGGCCGGGGCGGGCACCTTCCTGGACCTGGCCCGGCCGGTCGGGGTGGTGATGGTGTCGATCCTGCACTTCCTGCCGGACTCGGCAGGGCCGCAGCGCGCGGTGGCGGCCCTGCGCGAGAGGCTGGCGCCGGGCAGCTACCTGGTGATCACCCACGCCACCACCATGGAACGGCTGGAGGACGGCGGGCCGGCGCGGCGCGGCTCGTCCGGCGGTGGCGCCGACCGCACGCCGGGGGAGATCCGCGAGTTCTTCGGCGACTTCCCGCTGGAGCCGCCGGGGCTGGTGCAGGCCGTCGACTGGCGTCCCGACCGGCCCAAGCTGGTGGGCGACTGGTCGCTGCCGTCGTCGCTGATGGCGGGTGTCGGGCGAAAGCCCGCATAAAGTCCGGAATTTCATGATCAGCGCCAAGCGTAACCTCCCAGGTGTAACCGTCCGTATTGTGTGAATAACTTGAGGTAAGGGGGAAGGGCTTCGGGGGGAGAGGCGCATGCGCCGGAGGCGGTTTCTCGCATGGGGGCTGGGCGTCGTCACGTGCGCGGCCGGTTGCGGCACCGAGCGTGTCGTCGGCGACATCGTCCGGCCGCGCACCCGGTTCTCGATCAACCCGGCCGCGAGCCGCTGGGCCCGCGTCTGCCGGACGTTCGCGGGTCTGGCCCGTACGGCCGGATACGAGACGGGCACCGGCACCCGGATCACCGTGACCGGCCTGCCGGAGCTGGCCGCCTCCGAGCTGAACAGGGCACGGACGCTGGACCACACCGCCACCCCGCTGTCCAGGCTCATCGGTGACGTCGAGGTGGTGGTCGTGCCCACCAGCTCGCGCTTCAAGGACTTCGACGAGTTCGGCGCCCAGCTGCTCGCCCGGCCCGGCGAGACGATGCTGGCCGGCGGGCCGCAGGGCGAGCCGGACCACCTGCTGTTCGGCCTGATCGCCAAGGGGCTCGGCGCGGACACCAGGCAGGTCGACTACACCGGTTACGCCGGCAGCCAGGAGGCCGTGACCGCGCTGCTGTCCGGCAAGGCCACGGCCGCCGCCGGCCTGCTCTCCGAGTGGCGGGCGAGCATCGGCTCCGGCCGGGTCAGGGCGCTCGCGGTGTCCTCGGCCGTCCGGGTGGCCGACCTCGACGTGCCGACGCTGCTGGAGTCCGGCGTGCGGGTGGACTTCACGGACTGGGTGGCGGCCGTCGGCCCCGAGAGCATGTCCGACGAGAAGCGCGAGGCGGCCCTGCGCATGTGCGACGAGGTGACCGGATCGCCGGGGTGGGAGGCGGCCTGCCGGGCGAACGGGTGGACCTCGATCCCGCTCAGCGGTGACGACTTCGTGTTGTGGCTGGCCTCCGAGGTGGAGCGCACCCGTGGCGTACTGCGTGATCTGGGGCTGCTCGACACCGCCTAGGCCACAACATGCTGGGGTTGTTGCGCGAGCTGCCACTAGATGTAGGATCCTGCTCGTCGCTGGTTCGCCTCCCCCGAGGCGGAGCAAAAGGGAACCCGGTGAGATTCCGGGGCTGCCCCGCAGCGGTGAGCGGGAACGACCGCCGTCATGAGCACTGGAGAGATCCGGGAAGCGACGGCCACTAGGAGCCGGTAGGCGCGCCCGCGAGCCCGAAGACCTGCCGGCGACGCGCCGGGCCGTGTGCCCGGCGGAAGTGTCCAGGGCCTCGAGGGAGGGCCGGAGCGCACGCGGCCGGGTGACCGCGCCGTGCTGCTCTCGCGTGCCCTCACGAGGATTCGCTCGCGAGGAGAGAGAGCACGTGACGCAGATCGTTGAGGTTGACCGCCGCCTGGCCATCGAGGAGGCCGCCGCCCAGGTGATCACCGACCCGGCCAACTCCCGGGTCGCCGCCCGGCTGCTGGCCGAGGAGATCGCCGACGAGGCCGCGGGACACGGGGTGCGGTCGTTCTCCGAGTCCATCGCCGCCACCCACGCGGCAGGGCTGCTGCAGGACGGGCTGGCGGCGTTCGTCGCCGCGCACGCCGCCGAGCTGGACGCCCTGATCTGCGACGACGCGGACGACAGATTTGAATATTTCGGCTTGCGCACCGTTTATGACCGTTACCTGTTGCGCCATCCAGAGACGCGGGCGGTGCTGGAGCGCCCGCAGCATTTCTTCCTGCGGGTGGCCTGCGGGGTGTCGGAGTCGGTCGCGGAGGCGGCCGAGCTCTACGGGCTGATGACCACGCTGTCCTACCTGCCCAGCTCGCCCACGCTGTTCAACGCGGGCGCGCGCCGGCCGCAGCTGTCCTCGTGCTTCCTGCTCGACTCGCCGCGCGACGAGCTGGAGTCGATCTACGACAGGTACGGGCAGGTGGCCCGGCTGTCGAAGTACGCCGGCGGCATCGGCATCTCCTGGACCCGGGTGCGCTCGCGTGGCTCCCTCATCAGGGGCACGAACGGCCACTCCAACGGCATCGTGCCCTGGCTGCGTACGCTCGACTCCTCCGTGGCGGCGGTCAACCAGGGCGGGCGGCGCAAGGGGGCGGCCTGCGTCTACCTGGAGACGTGGCACGCCGACATCGAGGAGTTCCTGGAGCTGCGCGACAACACCGGCGAGGACGCCCGCCGCACCCACAACCTGAACCTGGCGAACTGGGTGCCGGACGAGTTCATGCGCCGGGTGGAGGCGGACGAGGTCTGGTCGCTGTTCGACCCCAAGGAGGTGCCCGACCTCACGGACCTGTACGGGGAGGCGTTCACGGCCGCGTACCGGGCCTACGAGGCGGCGGGGCGATTCGTCCGCCAGATCCCCGCCAGGACCCTGTACGGCCGCATGATGCGCACGCTCGCCCAGACCGGCAACGGCTGGATGACGTTCAAGGACGCCGCCAACCGCACCTCCAACCAGACCGCCCGCCCCGAGAACGTCATCCACCTGTCCAACCTGTGCACCGAGATCCTGGAGGTCACCAGCGACGGCGAGACCGCGGTCTGCAACCTCGGCTCGATCAACCTGGCCGCCCACCTGGCGGGCGGGGACGTCGACTGGGACCGACTGCGCGGCACCGTCCGTACCGCCGTGCGCTTCCTGGACCGCACGATCGACCTCGGCTTCTACCCGACGCCCGAGGCCGAGGCGGCCAACAAGCGCTGGCGGCCGATCGGGCTCGGCGTGATGGGGCTGGCCGACGTGTTCTTCACGCTGCGGCTGCCGTTCGACTCGCCGCGGGCGCTGGAGCTGTCCACCCGGATCGCCGAGGAGATCGCCCTGGCCGCCTACGACACCTCGGCCGACCTGGCCGCCGAGCGCGGCCGGCACCCGTCGTACGCCGACACCCGGGCCGCCGGGGGAGTGCTGCACCCCGACCACTACCTGCCGAGCACGCCGCGCTGGGACGCCCTGCGGGAGAAGATCGCGGGCACCGGCCTGCGCAACTCGCTCATGATCGCCATCGCGCCGACCGCCACGATCGCCTCCATCGCCGGGTGCTACGAGTGCATCGAGCCGCAGGTGTCCAACGTGTTCAAGCGTGAGACGCTGTCGGGCGAGTTCTTGCAGGTCAACCGATATCTGGTGGCCGACCTGCAGGAGCGCGGGCTGTGGACGCGGCAGATGCGCGACGACATCAAGCGCGCCGACGGCTCGATCCAGTCGATCCCCGGCATCCCTGACGACCTCAAGGCCCTCTACCGCACGGCCTGGGAGTTGCCGCAGAAGGCCCTCATCGACCTGGCCGCCGCGCGCCAGCCGTACATCGACCAGTCCCAGTCCCTGAACCTCTTCATGGCCGCCCCCACGATCGGCAAGCTCTCCTCGATGTACGCCTACGCCTGGAAGCAGGGCCTGAAGACCACGTACTACCTGCGCTCCCGCCCCGCCACCCGGATCGCCCAGACCACCGTGGCCGGGACCGCGCAGACCGTGCCGGCGCAGGCCGGACCCGTCGAGGCGGCACCCGTCGAGGCGGCGGTCGCCTGCTCGCTGGAGAACCCCGAGATCTGCGAAGCCTGCCAGTAAGGAGCCCCCCTCGATGCTGCTCGACCCCGGCATGGACCTCACCCTGCGGCCCATGCGCTATCCGGTCTTCTACGACCGCTTCCGCGCCGCCATCCGCAACACGTGGACGGTCGAGGAGGTGGACCTGCACAGCGACCTCGCCGACCTGGGCAGGATGACGGCGCAGGAACGGCACCTGATCAACCGCCTGGTGGCCTTCTTCGCCACCGGCGACTCCATCGTGGCCAACAACCTCGTACTCAACCTCTACCAGCACGTCAACGCCCCCGAGGCGCGCCTGTACCTGAGCAGGCAGCTCTTCGAGGAGGCCGTGCACGTGCAGTTCTACCTGACCCTGCTGGACACCTACCTGCCCGACCCCGACGAGCGGGTCAAGGCCTTCGCCGCGATCGAGCACATCCCCTCGATCCGCGACAAGGCGGAGTTCTGCTTCAAGTGGATCGACTCCATCGGGAACCTGCGGCGGCTGGAGACGGCCGCCGAGCGCCGCCAGTTCCTGCTGAACCTCATCTGCTTCGCCGCCTGCATCGAGGGCCTGTTCTTCTACGGCGCCTTCGCGTACGTGTACTGGTTCCGCTCCCGCGGCCTGCTCGGTGGGCTGGCCACCGGGACGAACTGGGTGTTCAGGGACGAGTCTCTGCACATGGAGTTCGCGTTCGGCGTCGTGGACACGGTCAGGGCCGAGGAGCCCTCGCTGTTCGACGACGACCTGGGCAAGCAGGTCACCCTCATGATCGAGGAGGCCGTGGCGGCCGAACTGGCCTTCGCCGAGGACCTGTGCGGCGACGGCATGCCCGGCATGGGCGCCGAGCAGATGCGCAAGTACCTGGAATACGTCGCCGACCAGCGGCTGACCCGCCTTGGCCTGCCCATCCGGTACGGCTCGGCGAACCCGTTCGCGTTCATGGAGTTGCAGGATGTACAGGAGTTGGCCAATTTCTTCGAACGGCGCGTCTCTGCTTACCAGGTCGCGGTAGAGGGCAGTGTGAGCTTTGACGAGACCTTTTAACTGATAGGGGGCATAGGCGTGCAGTCTCCGGCGGACTGGCCGGTACTCGTGATCTCGGTGGTCGGCGCGATCCTCCTGGTGGAGCTCGCCCGGCGGGTGCTGAACCGGATGGGGCGCAAGTTCTCGCTCGCCCGGCACCTGGTGGAGCACTGTACGTGGCCCGCGTTCGCGACGGCCGCCGTGGTCGCCTTCCACCTGGTGTTCGAGCCGGGCATGTTCGGCTCCGCGCCGGGCGAGCCGGCCATGGCGGCCTCGGTGCAGCGGGCGCTGGGCCTGGTCACGATCGGCGTCGTCACCTGGCTGATCATTCAGGCCGCGTACGCGCTGACGGACGTCGTCCTCGAACGGCTGGTGCTGGTCGAGGGCGACCGCAACCGCCGGGCGCGGCGGATCATGACGCAGATCGGGCTGGTCCGCCGGGTCGCCGCCGCGGTCATCATCGTGATCGCGATCGGCGCCATGCTCTTCTCCTTCCCGCAGGTCAGGGCGCTCGGCGCCGGGCTGCTCGCCTCGGCGGGCATCGCCGGCGCCATCGTCGGCATCGCCGCCCAGCCGACCATCGGCAACGCGCTCGCCGGGCTCCAGCTCGCCTTCAGCGACGCCCTCCGCATCGACGACGTGGTCGTGGTGGAGGACGAATGGGGCCGCATCGAAGAACTCACCCTGACTTACGTCGTGCTCCGGCTCTGGGACGAACGCCGCCTGGTCCTGCCCGTCTCCTATTTCACCCAGAATCCGTTCGAGAACTGGACCCGGCACGGCAGCCGGGTGGTCGCCGTGGTGTTTCTCCGGGTGGACTGGTCGGTCCCGGTCCACCAAATACGCTCGGCGCTCTACGAGTTCCTGCAGGGAAATCCGCTGTGGGACCAGAAGGACTGGACCCTCCAGGTCACCGACGTGCTGCCGAACGGCCTGGTCGAGCTGCGCGCCCTCATGAGCGCCGCCGACTCGCCGTCAGCCTGGGACCTCAAGTGCGACGTGCGCGAGTTCCTGGTCGACTACGTCCGGGAGAACCACCCTGAAGCGTTGCCCCGTTTCCGCGTCGAGACGCCCGAATCCCGGGCCCGGCCGTCGAAATGAAGTGGCACGCGGGCATATCCGGGGTTTACCGTGAACACCGTCCGACCACGAAAAGAACAGGGTGACGGCATTTCGCGGTTGATTTGCGTCGTGGCAATTCCCGGAAACCATCCGGTGCTTTTCCGCGGCGGCCCGTCCCCGGCATGACCGAGTGTGGGGCAGTTTGGTCAGCCCGCCTGCCTTGGGAGCAGGAGCACCGCAGGTTCGAATCCTGCCACTCGGACGCGGCCCTGAAGGGAAAGGGCCGCGGGCCACGGCCTGGCCGGCGGGAATGGCGCCCCCCGGCCGGACCAGGCCCCCGCCCCGGGCACGGCCCACGCCAGCCAGGCCCGGGGCCCAGATCTTGTGGCGGCGCCTATCCGGGACGGCCGCCGGCCGGGGACAGGAAGTCGCGTACGAGCCGGTCGTAGCGGGTGCGGTCCACGTTCCACGCCTCCGTGTGCTCGCCCTGCGCGAACGGCTCGAACTGGATCCGCCACCCCAGGCGGCCGCCGGCCGCGGCGAGGTCGCGGGCCTCCTGGATCGGGTGCTCGGCGTCGGGCACGGTGTGGATCAGCAGGAGAGGCGGCCTGACCGCGGGCGGGTGGCGGATCAGGCTGAGCGTGTCCGGATCGATCCCGGTACGCCACTGGACGACCTGGTCCGACAGCGCCGCCATGAAGGCGGGCAGGTGGTATTTCCTGACGCTCTGCTCCGCGGTCATCCGTACGTCGATCATGGGAGCGTCCAGGATGACCCGGTCGACCAGGTTCGCGAGCGGTGACCTGCTCAGGAACTGGCCGACGAGCTGGCCGCCCATCGAGGTGCCGTACAGGATGAAACGCCGGGCCCCCATCGTCCGGGCCTGGCGCAGGGCGGCCTCCAGGTCGCGCCACTCCGAGGCGCCCAGGTGCAGCAGCCCGTCGGGGGAGGGCGGCGCCCCCTCGTCGTTGCGGTAGCTGATGTCCAGGAAGGGCAGCGCCAGCTCGTGCACGACGGGCAGGATCTTCAGCTCCGCCTTGCGCCGCCCGTTCTGCCCGTGCACGGCGACGACCCAGGTGCCGCCGGTGCCGGGGACGTACCAGGCCGGGGCGGGGCCGAGCTCCGTGGGCACCATGATCTCGGAGAAGCCGATCCCCCAGGCCACCTGGGGATCGCCGGGCGGAACGTTGCCGAAGTAGCCGGGGGTGCCCACCGAGGGGATCGGACCGCGCAGCACCTCGCGAGTGACCCTGCCCGGTGCGCGGGACACGACGTCGCCGAGCATCGAGTACGAGCCGCTCCACTCCAGCCAGTACGTGCCCGGCTTGCCGGACTCGTGGGTCAGCTCCAGCGTCACCAGATCATCCCGTACGGCGAGGACCCTGGTGTTGCTCGTCCCGTAGCGCACGACCTTGACCGCCTGGTCGCTGCCGTACCAGGCCCCGAAGCCCGTGGCCGCGACCAGGACGGCGAGGACCGCCAGGCCCGCGACGATCACCGTCCGCCGCCGGTCACGCCCCGATGCCATGGAGGATCCTCCTCACCGTGCGCTCGCACAGACCGCGGAACCCGGCCTCGTCTAGGCCGATGCGGCCTCCGAGGTAGAGCTCGACCAGGCCCTGGACGGATGACGTCAGCGCCAGCGTCACCTCCAGCGGATCGTCCTCGCGCAGCGGCCCCGCGCGCATGCCCTCCCCGACCAGGACGACGAGCAGGGAGAACGGCGGCGCCCCGCGGCCGGCGAAGTCGTCGGGGAAGCGCCGCGCCCGCTCGCGGCGATCCGTCATCAGGAACCTGTACAGATGCGGCCGCCCCAGGGCGAAGTCCAGGAAGTCGTGCATGAGGCCGAGGGTCCGGTCCTCCCAGGAGCCGTCCGGGACCCGGGTGCCCCAGGACGCGGTCAGCTCACGGAAGGCGTCGTCGGCCACGGTGTCGAGGAGCACCTGGCGGCTCGGGTAGTGCTTGTAGGTCGCCATCGGCGACAGGCCGACCACGTCGGCCACCCGCCGCATGGTCACGGCCGCGGCGCCCTCGTTCACGAGGATCGTCCGCGCGGCCTCGGCGATCCGTCGCGCCGTGGGGGGAACGGTCATGGTGTACACAGTAAACCATGATGGTATACGCAGTACACCTCGCGGCTTCGCGCGGAGGGGCCGTTACTTGTGGTCGGCCGGCGGCCTGCTGCCGACGCGGGCCTGCACGCCGTGGCCCGCCGGCGGCGGGGGCGGGGCCTTCTGGTGGGCGGCGGGCGGTGGCCGGGTCCCGTCCGGGGCCTGCTGCACGTCGTACACGGCCGGCAGTCGCAGCACGAACCGCGCGCCGCGCGGGGAGTCCTCGATCCGCAAGGTGCCGTTGTGGGCGTGCGCGATGTCCCGGGAGATGGTCAGGCCGAGCCCGCTGCCGCCCTGCTCGCGGCGCCGGCCGTCCTCCAGGCGGACGAACCGCTCGAAGACCCGTTCGCGGTCCGCCGCCGCGATGCCGTCACCGTCGTCGGTCACCGTGACGACGGCCAGGCCACCGGCCCGCTCGGCGGTGACCTCGACCTCGTGGTCGGCATGGCGCCGGGCGTTGGCCAGCAGGTTGTCCAGCACCCGGATCAGCTGGATCCGGCTGCCCAGCACGCGCACGTCCGGAGCGGCGCGGACGTGCATCCGCACCTGGCCGGACCGGGTCGCCGCCTCCTCCCGGACGAGCGCGCCGAGGTCGATCCGCTCGCGCACCGCGGGTTCGCCGGCGCGCAGGCGGGCCAGCACCAGCAGGTCGTCGACGATCAGCTCCAGGCGCTCGGTGGTGGACAGCGCCGCGCGGATGGCCGAGCGGGGATCGACGTCGTCGGGGTAGAGCAGCGCCTCCTCCAGGTTCGTCCGCAGGCCGGCGATCGGGGTCCTGAGCTCGTGGGAGGTGGTGGCCGCGAACCGGCGTTGCTCGCGTACGGTCTCCTCCAGCCGGGCCAGCGTCTGGTTGATGGTGCCGATGAGCAGGGTGTACTCGGTACGGCCCGGCGGCGTGGGGACCCGCAGGCTCAGGTCGCGCACGGTGATCTCGGACATCCGCTCCCTGATGGCCGCCACCGGACGCAGCGTACGGCCCGCGAGCCACCAGTTCCCTCCCGCCACCAGGCCGGTGAGCAGCACGATCGCGGCGGCGGTGGAGATCTCCAGGGTTTTCGTGGCCAGGATGGGCGGCTCCACCATCCCGGCGTAGATGAAGTGCGGCTCGCCCCGCCACAGCTGCGCGGCCATCAGCGAAGGGACCCGGAGGGCGGTCACCATGATGCACTTCCCCGGCGCGGAGCACTCGACGCGATCCTGCTCCGGGTGGTCGACCTGGGGCATGATCGTGCTCAGGGCCGGCCGCCCCGCCGCCGCGGCACTGGCCGTGACCACCCGGCCCCGGGAGTCGACCAGCTGGAGGAGGTCGATCCGGGTCCGCGGGACCGGCTGCCGCGGGTCGCCGGGCTGGAGAGTCTGCATCCAGACGGCGGCGGCCTGCATCGACTCCTGGGAGACCCGCTGCTGAACCCGGTCGAGGACCAGGTAATTGACGGCAGCGCCGATCAACGACAGGAATATCAGGGCCAGCACCCCGACGGCCAGCGTGGTGCGGGCGCGGAGCGAATTAGGAAGAGGTGATGCCCGTCCGCCCCCCACGGCGACACGTCCCTCCGGTAAAGGTACAGTTCAGCTCTCCTTTCGAAGGTAATGGCCAAATATGCTGTGATGCCGCTGAGGGCCATGGCCGCACCAAAACATGGCCGAGACATTACCCCTGGGTAACGAGCCCTTGGCGAAATGGGCGAGGCAGGATTGATCACATGAATGCGAAGCCCGGGCGTCCGCGGTTGCTACGTGAGCTGAACGATCGTGCCGCGCTGGAATTGCTGGGTTCGTCGGGAGCGCTGACCCGGTCGCAGGTGAGCGAGATGACCGGGCTGTCCAAGGTGACCGCCAGTCATGTGCTGTCCCGGCTGGAGGAGCGCGGCCTGGTGGTCAGGGCCGGCGTGCAGGAGGGAGGACGCGGGCCCAGCGCGGTCCTGTACGGGCTCGACCCGTCGTGCGGCTATGTGATCGGGATGGAGGTCTACCTGGACACGACCGCCGCCGTGCTCGCCGACATCACGGGACGGGTGCTGGCGGAGACGACGATCCCCACCGAGGTCGCGGTGGACCCCGCCGAGGCGGTGGACGCGGTCGTGACGCGCCTCACCCTGGACGCGCAGGTCGACAGGGCACGGGTGCGGGAGTGCGTGATCGGCCTCCCGGGTGCGATCGATCCGGCCACCGGCGACATCCGCTTCTGCTACGACCTGCCCGCCTGGTGCGGGAACGTGGTCGAGGCCCTTCACCGGAGAACGGGGCTGCCCGTCACGATCGACAACGACGTCAACCTCGCCGCGACGGCCGAACGCGCGCTGGGAGCCGCGAGCGGGGCGGGCAGCTTCGTGCTGCTCTGGATCGGGCGTGGGCCCGGATCGGCCGTCATGGTGGGCGACCAGTTGCTGCGGGGGACGGCGGGCGCGGCCGGAGAGCTCGGCTGGATGCCGGTCCCCGGGGCGGCCGTGAGCGACGGCGGCTTCGACCCCGGCCGCCACGAGGTGGGCGCCGCCTTCCAGGCCCTGGTGGGCTGGCGGGCGGTGCGGGAGTTGGCCGGGCGGCACGGGATCGCGGCCGAGTCCGCCGCACTGAGCGTCGCAGCCGCCGTCGGCAGCGTGACGGCGGCCGAGGGGAACACGAGGAAGGCGGCGGCCTCCGAGGGGGGTGCGGCCGGGGCGGCGGAAGGTGTGACGACCGCAGCGGAGACGGCGGGAGGTGTGACGACCGCGGCGGGGACGGCGGGAGGTGCGGCGGGGGCGGGGACGGCGGGAGGTGCGGCGGGGGCGGCCTTTCTGGATGAGCTGGCCCGGCGGATCGCCCTGGGGGTCGCCTCCATCTGCTCCGTTCTCGATCCCGAGCTCGTCGTGCTGGGCAGCGACGTGGGCGCCGCCGGAGGGGACGAGCTCGCCGGTCGCGTTCAGCGGGCCGTGGCCGGCATGTGCCTGGCCCGGCCCCGGGTGGAGCCGAGTAGGATCTCGGTCAGGCCCGTGGTGCGCGGCGCGCTGCTGGTCGCGGTCGAGCAGGCCCGCCGGCGGGTGTTCTTCGGCGATCTGTGAACGCTGCCCGGCCCAGCGGCGTCATCGGCGGTGATCCGGCTCACCGGCCGAGGAGGACCCGGGCCGTGAGGTTACGGGTGGTGATCCCGAGCCGCGTCTTCGGGACGAGCAGGCCCGCGGCCCGTCCGACGTTGCGCTGCTTCGGGGCGACCAGGATGCGGTGCTCGGCCTCGTAGCGGCGGAAGGCGGCGGCGTGGCCGGACTCCTCGCCGAGTGCCCTGGCGAGGGTGCGGGCGCCGACCATGGCGAGGGTGGATCCGTCGCCGAGCAGGGACATGCACGACGCCGCGTCGCCTAGCAGCGCGATCCGGCCGCGCGCCCACGTGGTCAGCCGGACGCTGCTGACCGAGTCGAAATACAGGTCCTCGGCCTTCCGCACCTGCTCGATCAGCTCCGGCACCCGCCAGCCGGCACCCGCGTACGCCTCGGCGACGATCCGCTTGTGCTGGTCGGTGTCGCGGTGGTCGAAGCCGGGGATCGCCGGGCTGCGGAAGATGAAGGCGGCCCACGCCCGCCCCCGCCCGGGGTGCAGGGCGACCAGCTTGCCGGGGGTGTTGTAGAGGACCAGGTCGTGCGGGGGATCGGCGGGGCCGTCGAGGGGCAGGGTCGCGACGTAGAGGCCGACGTGGGTGACGAAGTCGTTCTCCGGGCCGAACTCCAGGCGCCGCACGGTCGAGTGCAGCCCGTCGGCCCCGATCACCAGGTCGAAGCGGCGGGGCGCGGCGCGGCCGAACGTCACGTCCACACCGTCCGCGTCCTGCCGCAGCGTGACGATCGTGTCGTCGAACAGGAACTCGGCGTCGTCGCGGGCGGTCTCGTAGAGGGCGTTGGCCAGGTCGCCGCGCGGGAGCTCGACCTCCGGCTTGTCGCCGCCGCGGGCGGCGGGCATCTTGATGCGCGCGACCTGCCGGCCGGTCGCGTCGACGACGCTCATCGCGGTCGCCTGGGTGGCGGCAGCGCGCAGCCGGGGCATGACGCCCATCTCCTCGGCCACGGGGATCGCCGGGCCGCGTACGTCGACGGGGTTGCCGCTGGAGCGCAGGTCCTGGGACCGCTCCACGACGGTGGGCTGGAAGCCGTGGCGGGCCAGCCAGTACGCGAGGGTGGGGCCGGCCACGCCGGCACCCGAGATGAGGACGCTCTGAGAGGTCATGCCTCCACGATAACCGCATTCAGTGCCATTTCGCCATCAGTGCCAACTAGCTTTCACTGCGAAACGGCTCCAGATGCTTGTTTGCGCTGGGTGCCGGTATGCTGGGCGCGTGTCACTTCGCGATCGCAAGCGGGCCCGCACCCGCCAGGCCCTCGTCGACGCCGCGACGGAGCTGTTCGAGCGCAACGGCTACGACGAGACGACCATCGCCGACATCGCCGCCGCGGCGGAGATCGGCACGCGCACGTTCTTCGGATACTTCGCCAGCAAGGAGGAGCTGCTGTTCCCGGAGAGCGACGTGCGCGTGCAGGCCGCCCTCGACGCGATCGCCTCACGCGGTCCTGACGAGGGACCGGCCGAGGTGCTCCTGCGCGCGCTGCGCAAGGTCGGCGACGACAGCGACGAGATGGTGAGCCGGGTCGCGGCGCTGCGGCTGCGTTTCGTCCGGACCGTGCCGGCGGTGCGCGGGCGCGCGCTGCAGATCCAGTTCGAGGCCCAGCGCGAGATCGGCAGGCAGCTGGCCGCCGCGTTCCCCGACGAGATCGACGAGGTGAGCGCGGTGGCGCTGACCGGAGCGTTCATCGGGGCGGTGTCGGGCGCGCTGCAGGTGCTGCTCGACGACCCCGAGCGCCTCCGCGACCCCGCCGGCGTGCGGGAGGCCGTCAACCGCGCGACCGACGTGGCGCTCACACCCTGGCTGCGGGCGTCACGCGGGCCTGAGTGAGCGAGGCCGGGTCCGTGGGAGGCACGGGCCGAGCGGGGTTCAGGCGCGCCAGGTGCTGGGTGGCGTAGGAGCGCCAGGGGCGCCACCGGTCGGGCAGCGCATCGAGGAGCCGGACGGCGCGTTGGACGGACCGGTCCGGCATGAGGACGTCGGGGTCGCCCAGGGCTCTCATCCGGATGCAGGAGACCGCCCACCGGCTCATGCCCGGCAGGTCGAGCAGTTGTTTGCGCACATGGTGCGGGTCACAGCCGGGGTCCAGGCCGATGGTCCCCGAGGCGAGGGCGCGGGCGAGCGCGAGCTGCGTACGGCCGGCGGCCCCGGCCCCGGCGCCGGCCTCGGCCAGCGCGGTCATGTCAGGGAACAGATGCGTGACCTGCCCGAACGGCCTGGCGAGCGGCGTGCCGTGCGCCGCGACCAGACCGGCGAGCTGATCGCGGAGCCGCGCGGCCCGCGTACGGCGGCCGAGCACCGCCCGGAAGGCCAGCTCCGCGGGATCGGCGCAACCGGGCACCCGCAGGCCGGGACGGAGCGCGACCAGCGGCCCGAGCCGCGGGTCCGCGCCGAGGAAGGCGTCGATGGCCTGCTGGTCGGCATCCAGGTCGAGCAGCCGTCGGCAGCGCCGTACGGCCACGGCCAGGTCCCTGAGGTCCTCCAGCCGCAGCTCGCAGGAGACGTGAGCGGCGCCCGGCCGCAGCGTGACGACGCCGGCGCCGTGCGGCAGCGACAACGACCGGCTGTAGGCGCCCGCGCGATACTCCTCGATGCCGGGAACCGCCCGGGCGCCGAGGTAGTCCAGCGAGGCGGCGACGTCCATGGGCGGCCGGTAGGCCAGTCGCAAGGTGATGGCACCCGGCGCGGGCGCGTCGCGTACGGTTCCGCGCAGCCCGCTCGGCGTGGTCGCGTACACCTGCCTGATCGTGTCGTTGAACTGCCTGATGCTGGTGAAGCCGGCGGCGAAGGCCACGTCGCTGACCGGCAGGGCCCCGGCCTCCAGCAGCATCCGGGCGGTCTGCGCCCGCTGCGTCCTGGCCAGGGCCTGCGGCCCGGCGCCGACCTCGGCGACGAGCTGGCGGTGCACCTGGCGCCGGCTGTAGCCGAGCCGGGCGGCCAGCCCGGCCACGCCTTCCCGGTCGACGATCCCCTCCGCGATCAGGAGCATCGCGCGGCCGACCAGGTCCGTGCGGAGGTTCCACTCCGGCGAACCTGGCGCGGCGTCGGGACGGCACCTCTTGCACGCCCGGAACCCGTGCACCTGCGCCGCCGCCGCGCTCGGGAACAGCCGGACGTTCTCCGGCTTTGGCATGACCGCGGGGCAGCTCGGGCGGCAGTAGATGCCGGTCGTGGTGACGGCGACGTAGAACCACCCGTCGAAGCGCGGGTCGCGGCTCTCCATGGCCGCGAACGCGACCTCGTCGTCGATCACCCTGCCCATTCTGCCCGTTCCGGTACGAGCCGGGCTGGCGGGCATGGGACACCGACGTCAACGGCCGATGCCCGCCAGCGCGGGCGGCCGGCGGTGGTCAGGCTGGCCCGATGACGGTCAACGAACTCGCCCCCGGCCGATCGGCCGCTTACCGCCGGGCGCTGTCCCGGCGTGACTTCCGCCTGCTCTGGCTAGGCTCCTCCGTCTCGCTGGTGGGGGACGGGATGACGCTCGTCGCCCTGACGTGGCTCGTGCTCTCCCAGCCGGACGGTGTCCAGCGGGTGGGGCTGCTGACCGTCTGCTACACGCTGCCGGTGTTCGTGGGCGGGCTGCTGGCCGGGCCGGTCCTGGACCGGTTCGACAAGCGGCACGTCCTGGCCGCCGACAGCGTGGTGCGCGGGGTGGCGATGGCGGCGATCCCGATCATGTCGGCGGTGGGGGAGGTGCCCGAGGCGCTGCCGTTCGTCGTGGCGGTGGTGTACGGGCTGTTCAAGATGGTGCCGCTGGCGGGATTTCCGGCGGCGATCCCGGACCTGGTTCCCGAGCGGGACAGGGACGCGGCCAACGCGCTGGAGAGCCTGAGCTTCAGCCTCTCCGGGATGGCGGGGCCGGCGCTCGGCGGGCTGCTGATCGCGTGGCTCGGCAGTGAGGCCGTGCTCGCCTTCGACGCGGTCTCGTACGTGGTGTTCGCGGTCGCCGCCCTCGCCGTCCGCCGCCCCCTCACGCCCCGGACGCGGACGGACGAGCCTGGCCCGGCCCACTTGCCGGGTGACGGCACTGAGCGCCCGCCGGGTGGAGGCGTCCTGACGTTGCTCGGAGATCGGGTGCTGGTCATGACCACGCTCGCGTTCATGGCCTTCAACATCGCCATGGGCATGCTGATGGTCACCGCGCCCTGGCTGGCCGGTACCCGGCTGGACGGCGGGCCGCGAACCCTGGGACTGCTGCTGGCCGCCCTGTCCGCGGGCGAGCTGGCCGGGGCGGTGATGGCCGGCGCCCGGTCACCGCGGACCCGCCCGGTGCGGGCCATCGGCGTGGTCCAGCTCGTCGCCGCCGCCGGGTTCCTGGCGATCCTGAGCGTCCCGCACACGCTGGGAGTCGCCGCCGGCTTCCTCGTCATCGGCATGTTCAGCGCGCCGATGACCATCTGGGCGCAATCGCTGCGCATGGCCCGCATCCCGGCGCCCCTGCGCGGCCGGGGCTTCGCCGTCCTCAGAACGCTCATGCAGGCCACGCCTCCCATCGGCGCCGCCGCCGTCACACCGCTGCTCGCGGCCGGGACGCTCACCCCGGCCGTCCTGGTGATGGCCGTCGTGGCGGCGGCACCCGCGCTCGCCCTGCTGGCGGCACGTCCATGACCGGCCCGGGTCGGGGCGGGGCACCTTTGAACCAGGCGGCCATGGGCAGGAGGGGGATGGCCCCACGGTGAAGGAGGAGACGGGATGCTGGTGAGCACGCGGAACAAGATCCCGGCCAGAGTGGTGGGGATCACCAAGGGCGACGCGACGGCCAACGTCGAGCTGGACGCCGCCGGGCTGCGCCTGGTGGCGGCCATCACGGTGGAGGCCGCGGACGAGCTCGGGCTGCGGGAAGGCAGCGAGGTGGTCGCCCTGGTCAAGGCGTCGGACATGATGCTGGCGGTGGACGGCTGAGGTTCGTGGCGAGAGACAGACGGAACACACGGCGCGGCACCCGAGCCCGCCGGACGGTGGGTTCGGGTGCCGCGCACCAGCCGTAACAGCATGTCCTCGGCCGCCTGACGGGTGAGGCATCGAGGCCTCGACCATCCCGGTCACCGGGAAGGCGCGGGGGATTTCCCCCGGCGCCGACCGCGGTGTCAAGGACGGGCACCCTCATCGGCCTGTTCCGAGGCTGTCGTCCGGCGTGGGTTTTACTCCTCTTCGGCGAGGCCCCACGGCTTGTCGTGGTGGTGGTCCTCGAACTCCTGGTCCTTGAAGTCGCCGCGCCAGAAGTCCCTGTCGTGGCGGCGCTCGATGTGACGGCGGTGCTGGTCGTCACGGTTGAAGTTGTGGTTGAAGTTGTGGACGTTGATGCGGACGTGCTCGCGGTTGAAGTGGTGTGGCGGGCGGACGCACCGGATGCAGGGGCGCTTGACGTGGTGCCTCACGACCGGCCGCGGGACGTGCACCACGCGCGGCGCCGGCGCCGGCGGCCCGCCTGCCTGGACGGCGGGGAACCCGGCGCTCGCGCCGGCGACCCCCTGGGCGAGCGGAAGGAACATGCTACCGGCGACCGCGCCGGCAAGAGCTAGTGCCGCGAACCGCCCGTGGCGTGACGTTCGCCGATTCTCAGTATTCACGTGCTCTCGTTTCCGTTCATGGATAGATCGGCTCGGAATCCGGCATCCGCTATTTTGCGGACACTCAGACAGAAGCAGACGTACCCCTACAGATAGTCTCAGCTACCTCCTTAAGGCCAAACAACCTGTCAAAACCTAATAGTGTTATTCAGCCACGATTTTGATGTTTGAGAACAACAGTCACCTGAGCACAGTGGGATATCCCCGCCCACTCCTGCCCTGCATGCCCCGTTGGGAAGCGGCACGACAACCTCGCCCCCGTACATCTCCGCCCGCGACCGCGACCGTGCGGGCCTGTCCGGTCCGGCGGAAATATTGACGTTTTCTTGACGGCACGACCGCGCGTTCGGAGGCTCGGCCCTAACTAGGGTTCACACGTCTTGACGTTTTCTTGACGGAGGTGGCCTGTGGCCGACGTGGATCGGCGCACGGCTGCGCCAGGAGCCTTGCAACAGTGGCTGCTGAAGGGCCTGCAGCGCCCCGAAGGGCTGACGAGCCATCCGAATCGCGAAGAGGATCCCGGTCATCACCACTCGTGGTGGCAGGTGATGTGCCTGACGGGCGTCGACTACTTCTCCACCCTCGGCTACCAGCCCGGCATCGCCGCCCTGGCCGCCGGCGCGCTCAGTCCCCTGGCCACGTTATTGCTGGTCGCGCTGACGTTGCTGGGCGCGTTGCCGGCCTACCGGGCGGTGGCCGAGCAGAGCCCGCACGGGATGGGCTCGCTGTCGATGCTGGAGCGGCTGCTGCCCGGCTGGCGCGGCAAACTGCTGGTGCTGTTCCTGCTCGGGTTCGTGGCCACCGCCTTCATCGTCACCATCACCCTGTCGGCGGCCGACGCCACCGCGCACATCGTGCACAACCCCTTCGTGCCGCACGCCTGGGCGGACTGGCGGGTGCCGGTCACCCTGCTGCTCATCGCCGCGCTGGGCGGGGTGTTCCTGGCCGGTTTCAGCGAGGCCATCTCCATCGCGGTCGTCCTGGTGGCCGTCTATCTGCTGCTCAACGTGGTCGTGGTGGCCACCGCCGTACTCCAGGTGGTCGCCCAGCCGGAACGGGTGGAGAGCTGGCGGAACGTCCTCGCCGCCGACTACTCCAGCCCGATCGCGATGGCCGCCGTCTCCCTGTACGTCATGCCGAAGCTCGCCCTGGGCCTGTCCGGCTTCGAGACCGGCGTGGCGGTCATGCCGCTGATCAAGGGAGACCTGGCCCACCGGGTCAAGGGCGCGCGCAAACTGCTGACCACCGCCGCGCTCATCATGAGCGTCTTCCTGATCACCTCCAGCTTCGCCACCACCGTGCTCATCCCCGCCGAGGAGTTCGCCGAGGGCGGCTCCGCCAACGGCCGCGCCCTGGCCTACCTCGCCCACCTGTATCTGGGCGGCTGGTTCGGCACCGCGTACGACCTGGCCACCATCGCCATCCTGTGGTTCGCCGGCGCCTCCGCGCTGGCCGGGCTGCTCAACATCGTGCCGCGCTACCTGCCCCGCTACGGCATGGCCCCTGACTGGACGCGCGCCATCCGGCCCATGGTGCTGGTCTTCACCGGCATCGCCTTCCTCATCACCGTGTTCTTCGACGCGGAGGTGGACGCCCAGAGCGGCGCCTACGCCACCGGGGTCCTGGCGCTGATCCTGTCGGCCGCCGTGGCGGTCACCCTGTCCGCGTGGGTCCGGCGCCGCACGAGGGCAGCCGTCGGCTTCGGGCTGGTCACGCTGGTCCTCGCCTACGCCACCGTCGCCAACATCATCGAACGCCCCGACGGTCTCGTGATCGCGTTGCTGTTCGTCCTGGCCATCGTGGTGATCTCGCTGATCTCCCGGGCCACCCGGTCCACCGAGCTACGGGTGACCACCATCCACCTGGACGACCGCGCCCGCCGTTTCATCAACGAAGTCGGCGAGATCTACCTCATCGCCAACGAGCCCCACACCCGCGACC
This sequence comes from Nonomuraea jiangxiensis, assembly GCF_900099965.1. Classification (GTDB taxonomy): domain Bacteria; phylum Actinomycetota; class Actinomycetes; order Streptosporangiales; family Streptosporangiaceae; genus Nonomuraea; species Nonomuraea jiangxiensis. The sequence goes on from NZ_FNDJ01000002.1 coordinate 593,770, forward strand.
AGAAGGAGTACATCGACAAGGCCCGCGAGGCGTGGGAGCTGCACCGCCTGCGCACCAGCGAAGGGCCGCTCTTCCTGGAGGTCACCATCCCCGACGCCTCCGAGTTCGCGGGCGAGCTGCGCGTCATCGGCGAGGAGCGCCACGGCTTCCGGATCCTGCGCATGCAGAGCACCACCATCGCCAACGCCATCGCCGCCCTGCTGCTGTACCTGCGGGACCAGACCGGCAAGACCCCGCACGTCTACTTCCACTGGGCCGCCGAGGGCAACCCCATCGGCGCCCTGCTGCGCTATCTCGTCTTCGGCGGCGGCGACATCCCGCCCCTGACCCGCGAGGTCCTGCGCCAGGCCGAATCCGACCCCGACCGCCGCCCCATCGTCCACGTCGGCTGACGGACGCCGATGATCTACATTGTAAAGGGCCCCGGCCGGGGCCCTGTGATCGCGCCCCGGGGAAGGGCGGTCACGAATGGGCCCCGTGGGGCTGCCCGCGGAGCTCGCCGCCGAGCTGGTCGCGGAGCTGGTGCAGGAGGTCCTTCTCCGACACCACCGCCCACCGTTCGCCGACGAGGTACGTCCCCCCGTACGGCTCGGCCTCGGCCAGCCAGGCGTCCCTGCCGGTCTGGGTGTCGAAGGTCATGATGGTGTAGCGGCCCTGTGGGGCCTGGCACACCACCTGGCGGAAGTCGGCCGCCTTGCCCTGGGCCTTGGCGCTGGGGCACCCGGCCGCGGCGACGAGGCGCTCCAAGGTCACCGGGGGACGCGGCGAGGCCGGCGCGGCATGGCCATGCCGGCTGGTGGCGGTGATCGGCTGGGTGGCGCAGGCCGACACCAGGATGAAGCCCACGCCCAGGGCCGTCAGGCACCAGGCGATGATCGGTCGCAATCGGTGTAATGCGTGTGTCACGGTGAACCCGGGCTCTCAGTCGCTGCTTTGCCCTGGGTACGCACCGGGGCGGCCCCGGGTTCACCGACCGCTCCAGCCCGGCCGCCGCCCGCTCGCCGGCTGGGGTGAGCGCGGCCGGCGGGTGGCGGTTGTCCGAGGGTAGGGACGGCGGCCGGAAATTGGCCGTCACAGAACGGCACGCTGCCCGGTCTTGTCAGGCGAACGGACCCATGGAGTGACGGGAGCGGGAGCTTGCCAGCAGAAACCGACGGGAGCCGGCTCCGGATCCGGATGACGGCGCGGGCCATCGACGAGCCGCATCGCGTCTCCAGCCAGCTGGAGCTGCTGTTCGACCTCACCTTCGTGGTCGCGGTCGCGGCCGTCACCGCCGAGCTCGCGCACACCGTCGCCGAGGGGCACGGCCTGGCCGGGGTGGTGCCGTTCCTCCAGGTGTTCTTCGCGATCTGGTGGGCGTGGATGAACTTCACCTGGTTCGCCTCGTCCTACGACACCGACGACGTCGCCTACCGGCTGCTGACCATGGTCCAGATGGCCGGTGTCCTGGTCCTGGCCGCCGGGGTGCCGGACGCGGCCGCCCATTCCGCGTACGGCATCGTCACGCTGGGCTATCTCATCATGCGGATCGGGCTCATCGCCCAGTGGTTGAGAGTGGGCCTCGAAGTGCCGGGGAGCCGCCGCACGGCGCTGCGTTACGCCGCCGGGCTCGCCCTCCTGCAGGTGGGCTGGCTGCTCCGCCTCCCGCTGGTGGAGTCGGGGGTCCTGCCGTCCTCCTTCGAGCTGCCGTTCTTCGCCGCGCTGGTGGTGCTGGAGCTCCTGGTGCCGCGGTGGGCGGAACGGCACGGGGCGACCACCTGGCACCCGCACCACATCGCCGAGCGCTACGGCTTGTTCACCATCATCCTGCTCGGCGAGAGCGTCCTGGCCGCCGGCAGGGGAGTCACGGGGGCGCTGGAGGCGAGCGAGATCAGTAGTCCCTTCCTCGTCGTCTCCGGGTCGGGGTTCGTGCTGCTGCTGGCCCTGTGGTGGCTGTACTTCGTGGTGCGGGCCGGTGAGGGGCTCAGCGCCCGGCGCGACCGGTCCTACCTGTGGGGATACGGCCACTACGGCATCTTCGCGGCGCTCGCGGCGATCGGCGCGGGCCTGGAGGTCGCGGTCGAGCAGAGCGGGCGTGAGGTCGCGGCGTCGCCGCTCGCGATCGGGTACGCGGTCGCCGTACCGGCCGCGGTGTTCCTAGCGCTGCTGTGGGCGGTGCACGCCCTCGTCGCGCGGGAGCCCGTCCCGCATCCGTGCCTGGTGCTGGGCTCGGTCACCGTCGTCGCGCTGCTGCCGCTCGCGGCCTCCTGGATCGGCGTGGCGGGCGTGGTCGCGGGGATCGCCGCCGTCTGCGTCATGCAGGCCGCCGTCACGGTCGCGGCCCGGTCCTCGCCGGGACGCGGGCGGTGGGTCAGGTCCGGGCGGACACTGCGGTGATCTTGGCCGGGTTCATCATCCAGAGCACCTGGTCGATGCCCTGCGCCGAGGCGTTGACGGTGAGGACCGCGAACACCTCGCCGTCGCGGCTCAGCAGGGCGGCCGTCTGCCCGTTCGCCTCCGCCCACGCCACGTCGACCCCGGTCCAGAAGTGCCGCGCGAACGCCCGTACATACTTGGCCACCGTGTGCGCCCCCACCACGGGGATGCGCGAGGCGCGGACGGCGCCGCCGCCGTCGGAGTAGCTGGTCACGTCCGCGGCGAAGAGCTCCTCCAGCGCGTTCAGGTCGCCGGATCGGGCGGCGGTGACGAAGGCGGTCAGCAGCCTGCGCTGCTCGGCCCTGGTCGCCGGTGTGCGGCGTCCGTCGAGTACGTGCTTGCGGGCCCTGCTGACCAGCTGGCGGACCGCCGGTTCGTTGAGCTGGAGGATGTCGGCGATCTGCCGGTAGGGGTAGTCGAACGCCTCCCGCAGCACGTACGCCGCGCGTTCGGTGGGCGAGAGCCGCTCCAGGAGCACCAGCACCGCGAGCTCCAGCGCTTCGCCGCGCTCGGCGCCGAGGTACGGGTCCGCGGCGGTGTCGACGGGTTCGGGCAGCCAGGGACCGGTGTAGGTCTCGCGGCGGACGCGGGCCGACTGGGCGGTGTTGATGGCCAGCCGGGTGGTCGCCGTCGCCAGGAACGCGGCCGGATTCTCCACCACGGCGCGGTCGGCGTTCTGCCAGCGCAGCCAGACCTCCTGCACCAGGTCCTCGGCCTCGGTGGCGCTGCCCAGCATCCGGTAGGCGATCCCGAACAGGCGCGGCCGCACCCCCGCGAAGATCTCCACGGCCTGTTCGAGATCGTCCGGCCCGCCCGCCGGCACGGTATCCGCCACTGCCATCGCCCCCTGCCTCACCGGTGTCCGGACCCGGTCAAGGTCCCATTTTTCCGCTTGCGGTCATCCGCCCGCAGCGCGGGGTCGCCGATCCGCCGGGTGAGCCGTGAAGTTTCTACATCGGCCTTCCGTAGCGCAATTTAACTGTGGCAAGTTGGGAGTGGCTGCGCACTTGGCGGCGAGGAAGTCGATCTACAGGAGTAGTGATGAGCACCGATTCCCGTACCGGCGCCGCACCCGCGCCCACCGGCCCTCTCAACCGGGTGGACTACAGCCAGCGCATCCCCAACAACGTCGGCCTCGCCGGCGACCGCCGCCTGCAGCGGGCGCTGGAGGGCTGGCAGCCGAAGTTCCTGGACTGGTGGAGGCAGCTCGGCCCGGCCCTGCCGACCAAGGACGTCTACCTGCGCACCGCGGTCGCCGTGGGCCGCGACGGCTGGGCGCACTTCGCGCACGTTCCCATGGACGAGTACCGCTGGGGGATCTTCCTGGCCGAGCGCGACCCCGATCGCAAGGTGCACTTCGGCAAGCACAAGGGCGAGCCCGCCTGGCAGGAGGTGCCCGGCGAGCACCGGGCCGCTCTCATGCGCCTGATCGTCGTGCAGGGAGACACCGAGCCCGCCTCGGTGGAGCAGCAGCGCGTCCTCGGCGACACCGCGCCCAGCATCTACGACCTGCGCAACCTCTTCCAGGTCAACGTGGAGGAGGGCCGCCACCTGTGGGCGATGGTCTACCTGCTGCACGCCTATTTCGGCCGGGAGGGGCGGGAGGAGGCCGAGCAACTGCTCAAGCGCAACTCCGGCGACCTGAACGCGCCCCGGATCCTGGGCGCCTTCAACGAGGCGACCACCGACTGGCTGCAGTTCTTCATGTTCACGTACTTCACCGACAGGGACGGCAAGTACCAGCTCGGCACGCTCAAGGAGTCGGCGTTCGACCCGCTGGCGCGTACCTGCCAATTCATGCTCAAGGAGGAGGCCCACCACATGTTCGTGGGCACCACCGGGGTGGAGCGCATCCTGGAGCGCACCGCCGAGCTCATGCGGGAGCACGGCACGGCCGACGTCTTCCCTTACGGCGGCATTTCGCTGGACGTCATCCAGAGATATCTGAACTTCCAGTACTCCGTGTCGATGGACCTGTTCGGCTCCGAGCAGTCCACCAACGCCGGCAACTACTTCACCGCCGGGCTCAAGGGCCGCTGGATGGAGACGCGGCGCGAGGACGACCACGTGCTGCTCGGCGTCACCCGGGAGCTGCGCCACGTCGAGGGCGGCGAGATCAGGACGAGGACCGTGCCGCTGCTGAGCGCGCTCAACCTCGACCTGCGCGACGAGTACGCCGCCGACTGCGCGGGCGGCGTGCGCCGCTGGAACCGGGTGCTGGCCGCCGCCGGCGTGCCGGATCGGCTCCACCTGCCGCACGAGGGCTTCAACCGCAAGGTCGGCGTCTATGCGGGCCACCACGTGACCCCGCACGGCGAGGTCGTGGACGAGACCACCTGGCGGGCCGGCGCGGACGCCTGGCTGCCCACGCCCGAGGACCGCGAGCGGGTCGCCGCCCTCATGATCCCGGAGTACGAGTACGGCAAGTTCGCCGGCTGGATCGCCCCGCCCAGGACCGGGATCAACGACCAGCCGGTCGAGTTCGACTATGTGCACCTGGCCGACGAGGGGCTCGTCTAGTGGCGGGCGTCCGCGTCCGCGTCCATCCGGTCCCACTCGGCCTGGGCCCGCCGGTGCCAGCGGTTGCGCAGGTCGTGGAAGACGGCCGCCGCCCGGGGCCCCGGCCAGGCGTGGTCGAGCAGCTCGGCCGGCAGATCGGGGTCGAGGAACGGGAAGCGCCGCCACTCCTGGATGAGCAGCACCTGGTTGACGAACGCCGCCCGGTCCGAGGCGACCGCCCGGCCCTCGAAGTCCTCGATGAAGCGCAGATAGCGCTTCTCCACGTCGTCGAGGTCCCACGCGGCGCTGATCAGCTTGGCGGTGTCGCCGATCTCCGCCGACGAACCCGTCCAGGCGTAGGCCCGGTCGGCCAGGTCGAGCTCGCGGATGACCTCGCGTACCTCGGCCTCCTTGGCCGCGTCGGGGACGACCCAGAGCGTGGGGGCGGGCGAGCCGAGCCCGAGCCAGGTGAGCTTGGTGCGCAGCCGGTGGCGGAGCCGGCGCTGGGTCTCCGGGACCCCGGCGGTCAGCACCAGCCAGCGGCCGTCCCAGGCGTGCGGGCGGCGCATGAAGCCGTAGATGCGCTCGGTGCCCGCGCGCAGCAGCCGGTCACCGGCCTCGGTGAGGCTCCAGCGCACCTTGCGGCCGTGCCGTGCGGACTCCAGCAGGCCCTCGGCGGCCGTGCGCGACAGTGCCTGCCGCGCGGACTTCTCCTCGACGCCGAGCGCGCCGAGCGCGTCGACCAGGGTGCCGGTCCACACCTCGCCCCCGCGGGGGAGCACGAACTCGCCGAGCACCGTCAGCAGCAGCGAGCGGGCGCCGGCCGAGCCCCTCTCCCTCTGGCGCGCCGAGGTCACGGCCGCCCGGCCGGGCTCCGAGCGCGGTTCGCGCGGCGACACGCGGTCCTCCTGTCGTCCGGCGCCCTGACGGCGCGCATTCTGCCAGGTCGGGCGGGCCGCGGCGGAACGCCAGGCCGGCCATACCTGCTACAACGGATTGACGATGTATATCGTATACGTCGAACATTGGCAGGGAACCTCGTCCGACGGAGCGCGCCTTGACTGTCACCGCTGAAACCACGGGTCCGGCCCCGCCGGTGGTCCGCTTCGCCGTCACCCCCGACCGCTACCGCCACTGGCGGCTCGACGTGGACGGGGCGGTGGCCACGGTCACCCTGCGGGTGGACGAGCACGGCGGCCTGGTCCCGGGCTACGAGCTCAAGCTCAACTCCTACGACCTCGGCGTGGACATCGAGCTCTACGACATCGTCCAGCGGCTGCGCTTCGAGCACCCAGGGGTCGGGGCGGTCGTGCTGACCGGCGGCCTGGAGCGGATGTTCTGCGCCGGGGCCAACATCAGGATGCTCGCGCAGTCCACGCACGCCTGGAAGGTGAACTTCTGCAAGTTCACCAACGAGACCCGCAACGGCATCGAGGACGCCACCGAGCACTCCGGCCAGACCTGGATCGCCGCGCTCAACGGCGCCGCCGCCGGCGGCGGCTACGAGCTGGCGCTCGCCTGCGACCAGATCGTCCTCGTCGACGACGGCTCCTCGGCCGTCTCCCTGCCCGAGGTGCCGCTGCTCGGCGTGCTACCGGGCACCGGTGGCCTGACCCGCGTGGTGGACAAGCGGCACGTGCGCAAGGACCGCGCCGACGTGTTCGCCACCAGGTCCGAGGGGTTCCGGGGGCGCACCGCCGTCGAGTGGGGTCTGGTCGACGCCGCCGTGCCGCGTGACGCCCTGGACGACGAGGTGGCCAGGCGCGCTCACGAAGCCGCCGCGGCGTCCGGACGTCCGCCGGACGCCACGGGGGTGCGCCTGACGCCGCTCGACCGTCAGGACGAGGGCGACACGATCGCCTACCCGTACGTGTCCGCGCGGATCGACCGGGGCAGGCGCCGCGTCGAGATCACCGTGTCGGGCCCGCCCGGCGCCCCGCCGGACGAGCCGGTGGCTCAGGGCGCCGGCTACTGGCCGCTCGCCGTGACCCGCGCGCTGGACGACCTCATCCTGCACCTGCGGACCAACGAGCCCGGCCTCGGCATCTGGGTGCTGCGCACGGCCGGGGACCCCGGGCGGGTGCTGGCCTACGACGCCCAGCTGCGGGAGCGGGCCGGCGACTGGTTCGTCAACGAGGTGCGCCACTACTACAAGCGCACGCTCAAACGCCTCGACGTCACCAGCCGCAGCCTCATCGCCGTCATCGAGCCGGGCACCGCCTTCGCCGGTCTGCTGGCCGAGCTGGCCCTGGCCGCCGACCGTCAGTACATGCTGGAGGGCGTCTACGAGGACCGCGACCCCGACGCCGACCCCGCCACCCTCGTCCTCACCCCGGCCAACGACGGCGACTTCCCGATGGGCAACGGCCTGTCGCGCCTGCGGTCCCGGTTCTGGGGCCACGACTGGGAGCTCGACGCCGCCCGCGGCCGGTTCGGCGAGCCGCTCGACGCGGCCGCCGCGGCGGAGCTCGGCCTGGTCACCATGGCCCTCGACGACCTCGACTTCGAGGAGGAGCTCCGCATCGTGCTGGAGGAACGCGCCTCGCTCTCGTCCGACGCGCTGACCGGCATGGAGGCCAACCACCGCTTCGTGGGCCCCGAGACCGTGGAGACGAAGATCTTCGGCCGGCTCACCGCCTGGCAGAACTGGATCTTCGTCCGCCCGAACGCCTCCGGCCCCGACGGCGCCCTGCGCCGCTACGGCAGCGGCCGTACCGGCGACTACGACCCCGAACGGGTGTGACGGTGATCGACGGGCATGCCGCTCATCGACGCGCACGTCCATGTGCCGCTGCTCGGCACGCTCAAGCCCGCCTGGCTGCGGTGGGCGCGCGACCTCGGCCCTGACGGCCTGCTGGAGGACGTCTGGGACGCCGCCGACCGGCCGCGCCCGGCCCGCCTGGACGAGCTCTTCGCCGCCCAGGGCGTCGACGTCGCGCTGCTGTTCTGCGAGTCCCCGGCGTCCCCGGCACCGCCGTCAACGCCCGTGCCGTGGCGGGCCTCCTGCCTGACGAGGTCGCCAGGGCCGTGCTCGGCGGGAACGCGAGGAAGGTGTACGCCGGAATCCAGCCGTGAGCGGTGGGCCGTCTCCCTTTGGCCGCCCGGATGTTGTTGGGCGATGTGATTTATGTCCGTTTTGTAGTGGGTAGTCGGGTCTCCGGGGGAGGCTCGATGATGAACGGACATAAGCGCGGACAGCGACCGGGTGGCGAGGGGGAGCTGTCGCGGCGGGAGTTCTCGCTGCTGGGGGCGGCGGCCATGGGGGCGGCCGGGCTGTCGCGGTTCTCGGCGGCTCACGCGGCCGAGACGCCCACGCCGGCGCCGGGACAGCCGGGGCGGCGGCCGGGGGCGCCGGTGGGCTTCGTCCTCGGGCACGAGCAGTTCCGCACGCCCGAGCTGGTCTCGTTCGCCGAGCGCGCCGAGCGCGCTGGCTTCACCCACGTCTGGGCCAGCGACCATGCCCATCCGTGGCAGGACAACGAGGGACACGCCATGTTCCCCTGGATCACGCTGGCGCTGGTCGGCGACCGTACGTCCCGGCTGACGTACGGCACGGGCGTCACCTGCCCGCTCTACCGCCATCACCCCTCGCAGGTGGCGCAGGCGTTCGCCTCGTTCGGGATCCTGACGCCCGGCCGGGTGTTCCTCGGCCTCGGCACCGGCGAGGCGCTCAACGAGCAGGCCTCGACCGGTGGCTTCGGCCGCTACCCCGAACGCCACGACCGCCTGGTGGAGGCCATCCAGCTGATCCGCCGCCTGTGGACGGGCGAGCGCACCACCTTCAAGGGCGAGTACTACCGGACCGACCAGTTCAAGCTGTACGACGTCCCCGCCAAGCCGGTGCCCATCTACGTGGCCGCCAGCGGGCCGAAGAGCGCCCACCTGGCCGGCCGGTACGGCGACGGCTGGATCGCCCAGGTCAAGGACCTGACCGACCCGGCCCTGCACGACCAGTTCGTCAAGGGCGCCCGTGCCGCAGGCAAGGACCCCGACAGCATGCCGAAGCTGGTGGAGACCTGGGTGGTCGTCGGCGACCAGGCCCAGGCCGAGCAGGCGGCCCAGAAGTGGCGCTTCACCGTGCACGGCTTCGGCGACCTGCTCTACCAGCCCAACCCGGTCACGATCCAGCGCATCGCGGAGCGGCGCTGGACGCTGCCGGAGGTCTACCGGTCATGGCCCCGCGGCACCGACCCGGAGGTGCACGTCAAGGCGCTGCAGCGGATCATCGACGCCGGTGGCACCCCGTTCGTCCACTCCGGCCAGCAGGACCAGCGGGGCGTGATCGACTTCTACGCCCGCGAGGTGCTGCCCCACGTGCGCCCCTGAACAGGTGCACGGTCGCCACCGCCGATGACTTTTTCCGCTCCCGCGGGTCTACATTGTGACCCTCTAGAGAAGGAGCGAGACATGTCTGAGCCCAAGTCCCACACCCTCACGGTGCCTGGTGCGGTTGTGCACTACGACATCCGGGAGGCCGATGACGACAACGAGCCGGCGCTGCTGATGATCGGATCGCCGATGGACGCCAGTGGCTTCGGCACCCTGGCCGGGCACTTCACCGACCGCACGGTGGTGACCTATGACCCGCGCGGGGTGGGCCGGAGCCGGCGGACCGACGGGGCCGCCGAGTCCACGCCCGACCTGCATGCCGACGACCTGCACCGGCTGATCGCCGAGCTGGGCGGCGGGCCGGTGGACATCTTCGCCAGCAGCGGCGGCGCCGTCAACGCGCTGGCGCTGGTGGCCCGGCACCCGGAGCAGGTGCGTACGCTCGTGGCGCACGAGCCGCCGTCCGCCCAGGTGCTGCCGGACCGGGAGCAGGCGCTGGCCGCGGTGGCGGACATCCGCCGGACGTACGAGCGGGAGGGCTTCGGGGCGGGGATGGTGAAGTTCTTCGCGCTCACCGGCCTGCAGGGCGAGGTCCCGGCCGACTTCGCCGACCAGCCCACGCCGAGCCCGGCGAACTTCGGGCTGCCGGCGGAGGACGACGGTTCCCGTGACGACGCGCTGCTCGGACAGAACCTCATGAGCTGCACGCACTATGAGCACGACTTCGAGGCCCTGCGGGCCGCTTCGACCCGCATCGTCGTGGGCGTCGGGGTCGAGTCGGAGGGGCAGCTGGCCTGCCGCGCGGGCCTGGCCGTCGCCGACCGGCTCGGCAGCGAGGCGGTGGTCTTCCCCAGCAACCACGGCGGTTTCCTCGGGAACGAGTTCGGCATGCCGGGCGACCCTGAAGGGTTCGCCGTCACGCTGCGCCGGGTGCTGACCGACTAGCACCGCCGGACCGGATGTCGCCCGACGTCCTCGGGCCGCCCCGCTCAGACGGCCGGGCGGCCCAGGTCGCGCAGCTGGTCGGGGGTCAGGGTGGAGACGTTCTGGTCGATGGGCGACTCGGAGTACTGGTGGATGGTCCAGGTCTTCCAGTCGGCGGGTGGGGTGACGGTGCCCTTCTCCTTGCCGTAGTGGGCCACCCAGAGCGGGTAGTCCGACAGGCCGTGGCCGTAGATGTTGGCGAAGCGCCAGCTGCTGTAGAACATCGGGGCCACGCCGGTCTTGGCCTTCACGTACGACAGCCAGGTCTTGGCCCAGGCGTTGACCTCGGGGACGCTCTTGCCGTCGGTGGTCTCCAGGTCCAGGACCAGCAGGTCGCCGGGCTTGGCGGGCTGGGCGTTCACCGTGGACAGGAAGTAGTTCGCCTCGGCGATCGGGTCGCCGGCCGGGTGACCGTAGTGGTAGGCCCCGCGGACGATGCCCTTCTTGCCCAGCTCCTGCCAGTGCCTGGCGAAGGAGGCGTCGCGGAAGTCGACGCCCTCGGTGGCCTTGATGATGCCGAACTGGGCCGGGCTGGCCGCCCAGTTGTACAGCGGTTCGTAGTGGGAGACGTCCAGGCCGTAGGTGTACGACCCGGCCTCCTGCCCCACCCCGAAGTCGGCCGACCGGGCGATCGCCGTGCCGGTCACGCTCGCGGCGGCGACGATGCCGGCCACGAGCGCGGCGCCGGTGGCGAAGGTGAGGCGTTTGGTATACGGATTGAGATGATCTTTGAGGATATGGGCGATTGCCGTGAGCCGGGGCTTGAGCATGGGGGTTTTGACTCCTTGCTTTCATGCCGCCGACCGGGTCGGTGCTCCTGAAGGCCCCAGGATGCGACCGTATGGTCTGGTCAGGGGGCGGCAGCGCGGCTACGGCCCGGGGCGACAGTTTGCCCGGCAGGTACCGCGATTGCACAAAAAGGTATTCATCTCCACATTTGTCGGCAAGTCGGGCAAATCAGATTTTGCACTTCATGGCGCCTTGGAGCGCGAAAAATGCCGTATTTACCGGGGGTTTGCTGCCAGGTAAAGTTTTGTCAGGACCGCATCTGACAAGGCGTGGATCAGGTGCCGTGCAGGTAGTCAGCCAGGACGACGGCGTTGTTGATCTTCGGATCCTTGGCGCTGTACAGCAAGGTCACCGTGGGGTGCTCGCGACCGGCCTGCCGGAGCACGTCGACCGCCGGGTTGCCGTCGAGCTCGGCGGTGTAGCGGGCCGCGAACTCGGCGAAACGATCGGCTCGGTGGCCGAACCAGGTCCGCAGCTCCGGGCTCGGCGCGACTTCCTGCAACCACAGATCCAGCTCGGCGCGCTCTTTGGCGACGCCCCGGGGCCACAGCCGGTCGACGAGCACCCTGAACCCGTCACCGGGATCCGGCTCGTCGTAGATCCGCTTGATCAGGAAGGACATGGCTCCCATCGTCGCACCTCACCGTCCGCCGCCCTCCCTCGCCACCAGGCACGGCGTGTCGCCGCGCTTCACCCTGCGCCGGCGCGTCACGCGGCGTGCGGACTCCGCCTGCTCCACCTGATCTCGCCCTCGTGCAGCTCGTCGGTGGGGGCGAGCCCGGCGGCGGTGGCGACGGCGGCGGAGGCGCGGTGGTCGGGGTGGATATGGGCGATCACGGTGTGCACGTGGCGCCGCTCCAGCCAGGCCACGAGCCCGATGGCGGCCTCGGTGGCGATGCCCCGGCCCTGCCAGGGGGTCCCGACCACCCAGGCGATCTCCGCGGCGACCCCGGGAGGGGACGGGCTGAGCGTCGCCTGGACCGTGCCCGCCAGGCGGCCCTGGTCGTGGAGCTCGATCACCCAGTTGCACCAGGTGACGGCCGGGTCGGGCGAGCCCGCCACGAGGCGCGTGTAGCGGGAGCGCAGGGCGTCCAGGCTGGCGGGGGCGCCGCCGATGAAGGTGTGCAGGGCCGGGTCGGCCAGCACGGCGACCATCTCCTCGGCGTCCTCGACCCGGAGCGGCCGCAGGGTCAGGCGCCGGGTGCCGATCGTCTCGGCGGTGTGCGCGGTCATGCTGCCGCACCGTACAGGCCGACCGGCCGCGGGATCTCGGCGGGTACGCGGCCTCGCCCGCGCGGCGGGGCCGGCACCCGTGGAGAAGGTGGACGACCGGATCGAAGGACGGCCTGGTCCGCCTGGACCTGGTGACGGCCCGGACCGGATCCTTGACCCATGTACCTGAACCCGGAAGCCCGCTCGCACAGCGCCCCCAACCCCCCGCCGCCCGGTGACGGCGCGGCCCGTACCTTCCACGCCGGGCTGCCCGGCTACGCCCCGACGCCGCTGACCGAGCTTCCCGAACTGGCCACCGAGCTGGGCGTCGGCCGGCTGCTGGTCAAGGACGAGTCGTCCCGGCTGGGGCTGCCCGCGTTCAAGATCCTGGGTGCCTCGTGGGCGGTGGCCCTGCTGCTGGCGGACCGGTTCGGCCTGGCCGGTCCGCTGGACCTGGAGCGCCTGCGGACGGCGGCCGCGCGGGAGCCGGTGGTGCTGGTCACCGCCACGGACGGCAACCACGGCCGGGCGCTGGCCCGGATGGCCCGGCTGGTGGGCGCGCACGCCGTCGTCTTCGTGCCCGACGTGCTGGAGCACCGGACGGTCGACCTCATCGCGGGGGAGGGGGCCGAGATCGAGTGGGTGGACGGCGACTACGACGAGGCGGTTCGCCGGGCCGCCAAGTACGCCGACCGCACCGGCGCCGAGCTGGTGCAGGACACCGCCTGGGACGGATACGAGCGGGTGCCCGCCTGGATCGTGGACGGTTACCGGACGCTGCTCGCCGAGATCGATGAGCGGGTGACCCCCGACCTCGTCGTGGTGCCCGCCGGGGTCGGCTCGCTGGCCCAGGCCGTCGTCACCCACTATCGGGGCAGGGCCCATGTCGTCACCGCCGAGCCGGACTCGGCCGACTGCGTGCGCCGCAGCCTGCTCGCGGGGCGGCCCGTGCGGATCCGTACCGGGGTGACGAGCATGGCGGGGCTCAACTGCGGCACGCCCTCGTCGGCGGCGTGGCCGTACCTGCTGGCGGGGTTGTCCGGGGCCGTCGCCGTCGGCGAGGAGCAGGACGCGGCCGCCGTCGCCGACCTGGCCCGGCTCGGCGTCGCGGCCGGCCCGTGCGGCGCCGCGGCACTGGCGGGAGCGCGGCTGCTGCCGCTCGACCGGCTCGGCCTGGACCACACGGCCACCGTCGTCCTGATCTGCACCGACGGCGCCCAGCCGCTCGCACCCGCCCACGGCAGGACCTGACGGGGCGTCATCAGCACGCGCCGACCGGCCGTCAGAGGAGGGTGACCAGGGCGACGACGGCTATCAGAGCCAGCAGCAGCAGGAACTCGGGCCGGGGGCGCCACACGGCCGTACGACCCCGGCGTGCCGGACCACGCCCCATCACGCCACCTGCCGCGCGGGTCCGGCCGGCGCCCGCTCGGCGGGCCCGCTCATGGTGCCCGCCGGGTCCACGACGATGCCGGTGACGTCCAGCTCGGCGAGCATGCCGCGCAGTGCCGGGGCGGTGAGCAGCACCCACCGCTGCTCCGTTCCGAGCACCTTGGCCAGTTTGAGCGGCGAGGAGAACGCGACCGCCGTGCGCTTGCCCGAGGCGGTGCGGAACAGCCTCAGGGCCGAGGCGTACGCGCCCACCTTGACGGGGACGCACAATCGAGGCTCTGACATTTGCTTCCTCCCAGCGAGAAGTCGCATAAGTCCGACGCTAGAACCGTCGCCAGGGCCCGTCCTTGATCGCTACGGGATCTGGACGCCCGACCCGGGAAATGCTGACGCGACGTTGACGGCCCCCCTCGCTCGCGGCGCCGGGCCGCGTCAAGCAGGTGCAGAGATTCCGGGCATTGCCGTAGCAAGCCCGTCAAAAGCATTGCCGGATCCGGAGCGGCGGGACTCTCATGTTCTCGCACACCCCGGTATTCGACCAGAAGGCCCGTCCATGCTGGCGCAAGCGTTGTTCATCCTGACCGTCCTGCTGGTCGTCCACGTCCCGCTCGGCGACTACCTGGCCAAGGCATTGGACGGCGGGCGCCATCTCAAGGCCGAGCGGCTGCTGTACCGGCTCTGCGGTGTCGACCCCGACGCCGAGCAGAGCTGGGGCCAGTACCTGCTGGCCCTGCTCGCCTTCACCGCGCTCAGCGTCGTGGTGCTGTTCGGCCTGCTGACCTTCCAGGACGTGCTGCCGTGGAACGTCGGCCACCAGGGCATGCCCTGGGACCTGGCCCTGCACACCGCGGTCAGCTTCACCACCAACACCAGCTGGCAGAACTACGCCGGCGAGTCCCCGATCGGGCACACCCAGCTGACCCTCATGGCCGGTCTGGGCGTGCAGGCGTTCGCCTCTGCCGCCGTCGGCACGTGCGCGGGCCTGGCCCTGATCCGCGGCCTGGTGCGGCGCGGCGGTGCCGGGCTCGGCAACTTCTGGGTGGACCTGCTCCGCAGCATCGTCCGCGTGCTGTTGCCGCTGTCCTTCGTGTTCGCCCTGGTGCTGATCGGCCTCGGCGTGCAGCAGAACCTGTCCGGCCCGCACACCGTGTCCACGCTCGCCGGCGGCACCCAGACCCTGCTGGGCGGGCCGATCGGCTCCTGGGCGCCGATCAAGCTCATGTCCGGCGACGGCGGCGGCGCCTTCAACGTCAGCAGCGCCCACCCCTTCGAGAACCCCACCGCGATGACCAACGCCGTCGGGATCTTGCTCATGCTGCTGGTCCCGACCGCCTTCATCCGCCTGTTCGGCCGCATGTCCGGCAACCTCAAGCTGGGCTGGACGCTGCTCGCCGTGGTGGCCGTCCTGTTCGCCCTGCTCCTCACCGCGGGCCACCTCGCCCAGAGCGCGCAGACCGGTACGGTCGCCCAGGCGGTCGGCGGCCAGTACGAGGGCACCGAGACGCGCATCGGCATCCCCGGCAGCACCCTGTTCGGCGTCACCGCCACGGCCACCGCCGACGGCGCGGTCAACTCCTCCTACGACAGCTTCTCCAGCTTCGGCGGCGGGGTGCTGCTCGCCGCCATGATGCTCGGCGAGATCGCCCCCGGCGGCACCGGAAGCGGCCTGTACGGCCTGCTCATCGCCGTCCTGGTCGCCGTATTCCTGGGCGGGCTCATGGTCGGCCGCACCCCCGACTTCCTCGGCAAGCGCGTCGGCCGGCACGAGATGCGGTACGTCGCCCTGTACACCCTGACCGCCCCCGCGCTCATCCTCACCTTCACCGCCCTGGCCATCGCCCTGCCCGGGGCCCGCGCGTCCATGGGCAACACCGGCCCGCACGGGCTCACCGAGGTGCTCTACGCCTACACCAGCAGCGTCAACAGCAACGGCAGCGCCATGGCCGGCCTCAGCGGCAACACGCCGTTCTACAACCTCACCATGACGGTGGCGATGCTCGCCGGCCGGTACGTGCCGATCGTGTTCGTCCTGGCCCTGGCCGGGCGGATGGCGAGCGGGCAGCCGGTGGCGGTCACCGCGGGCAGCCTGCGTACTCACGGGCTCAACTTCGCGACCCTGGCCACCGGCGCCGCGCTGATCCTGGCCCTGCTGAACTTCCTGCCGGCGCTGTCACTCGGCCCGATCGCCGACGGCCTGCCCCGGTGACTCGCGAGCCCTTGCGGGGCTGGACGTCGAAGAGTCATATGGGCATCCACCCAAACGGGCCCAACACGCCACCCTAGCCATCCAGTGAGACGCCGGGCCGTCGTCGCTGGTAGAGGCGGTCGGCCCGGCCAGGCGCCGGACGGGGCGAGTCCCGGCGGCCACGGGCCGCGCCAGGTCAGAGAGCCGTCGCCGAGACGGCACGGACTTTTGTGACGGTCTCTAAGCCACCGCGTTCCGGCATTCGATTGACCGCCGGACAGGGACATCACATAGTCAATGCGGCGCAAGACCTACTGGCCTCCTGCCGGGGACCTCTGCCTGTTCAGAGGCGTCGCAGGGGTGCCGGCGGGCCGCCGTTCCACCTAGCACGGCTCATCATTCACCGGATGGACGCTGGAGGGGATCGCATGGCGACGTACAAGACCCAGATTCAGTGGGGCGGGCCCAATGCCGACTGGCATGACGACGCAGACCTGACCATCGTCATCAACAACCGAGCCGGGGTCGTTCCCGCTTCCGGCCTGCCCGGCACCGGCACCCAGGTGTCGTGGTCGAGCCCGCAGGGCAACGGGTCGGTCACGTTCTTCGAGGACGGCAACAGGTTCTCGGGATCCGCGCAGTTCAAGGGCGAAGGCCCGGTCGGTTACCGAGGCACGATCAAGCCGTAGCCGGTCAGGCGTCCAGCCGCGGCCTTCCCTGGTCCGCGCGGACGGGGTCGTGCCAGCCCCTCGTTCGCGCCCGCGGCTGGACGCCGCCTCGCTGACCAGCCCATGGTCACAGCGGGCGACACGACGCGTACACACCAGTCAATCCACGGAATCGGCCGACACTTCATCTAGTGTCGTGTCATATCAGCCGGGTGACTCGCCTGGTGGCTCGACCGAACCGCACGAGGATACCGCCGACATGGTCACACACACCGCTGCTTCGCGCAGCTGAGAGAAGCGGCGGTCATCGTGTCTGTCCCGTTCGTGCTGCTCGCCGCCTGCCTGCTCCCGCTGGCCGCCCCGTACGGCGTCGCCCACGCGGACCCGGTCGAGCCCGCGGACTACTGCGGCATCCCGGACGACTTCGTCGACGCGGCCCTGCTCGACCCGATCGCCTGGATCCAGCCCGTTCCCGCGCCGACGGCGGCCGAGCCCACGGTGGAGCAGCGCGCCAGGTTCGCCGGGTTCCCCAGCGTGGCCTCGATCGACCTGGTGGGCAAGGACGGCCGCCCGGTCAGGAAGGTGATCGCCTCCTGGTCCACGAACGTCGACGAGGTGATGGAGCACACCGGCGAGCTGGCCGTCTCCCACGACGACGGCGACACCTTCGGCGTGCCCCGGGCCGCGCCCCTGCGCGAGGCTCCGCTCCAGCTGCTCGACGGGCGCCTGCTCGCCACCCGGTACTACCTGTCCCCGGTGGACCCGCACACCAGCGGCTTGGACGTCCTCACCTCCACCGACGCGGGGGAGACCTGGACCCGATCGACGGCCACGTTCACGACCCCGGACGAACTGGCCGGCATCGGCGTCGCGCACGGCACGCCGATCCAGCTGCTCGACGGCACGATCCTGGTGGCCGCCTACAACCCCTACGGCCCCACCGCCGCCTTCAAGGCCGAGGTGTACGCCAGCCGCGACGGCGGCCGGACCTTCACCAGGCGCGGAGTGATCGCCGAGCCGAGCGACGGTTTCACCTACAACGAGGCGGCCATCGAGCAGGTGGCCGACGGCAGCCTGCTGGCCGTGCTGCGGCGCGACGGCGGCCTCTACTCCACGCTGCACTACAGCCGCTCGGCGGACGGCGGCGTGACCTGGTCACCGGTGGACCAGCTGCGGCTGCCCGGGCAGGACTGCGTCGTCCGCGGGGTCTCACCGAGGCTGCTGCTGATGCCCAACGGAGTCCTGGTCCTCAGCGCGGGCCGCCCGGACAACTGGATGACCGTCTCCCTCGACGGCCGCGGCGACTCCTGGGGACTGCCCCGGGTGACCTACCACAACCGCGACGGCGTCTACGACAGCCACGGCTCCTCGGGATACACCGGCATCGCTCCCATCGGCGTCCATCGGCTGGTGCAGGTCTTCGACAACTGCAAGCTGCCGGGCAAGTGGCCGGACGGCACGCTGAACGAGACGGCGTGCCCGGCCGGCGGCAAGTTCGAGCACGGCGGCTGGTACGCGATCAAGCGCCGCCGCTTCGACGTCATACCGCCCGACCCGGGCCGGATCGACCTGGCGGCCAAGGCCAGGCGCGGCGAGCTGACGGTCACCACGAACATGACCTGGTCGGCCGCGGAGCACCCGCGGGCCAGGCCCGGCGGCGCCCACGACGGCAGCACCGGCTACTGGTCCAGCGCCGTCGCCCGAGGCCGCGGCGTCTACGTCGTCCACTTCGACTCCGCCTACACCTTCACCGACGTCGGGCTGAGCCTGCGGCCGGGGCACGCCGCCGACGCCAAGGTGTACGTCTCCAGGGACGGCAGGAACTGGGGCAGCCCCGTCGCCACCGTGACCGGTCGCGTCGACTACGCGCTGCGCTACTCGCCCCTGCCGCCGGAGGCCCGGGGCCGCCACGTCAAGATCGTCCTCGGTCCCACCCGCGACTGCGACCCCGAGGTGGGCCGCCTCTGCAGCATGCTGAACGAGCTGGAACTCTACGCCGCCACGCCCGGGGCGACGGCCGCTTCCGAGCCGGCGGGCCTCACGCCCGGGGCCCCTCCCGTGCCGGCCGACCTCAAGCCTCCGCACCCGCCTGCGGAGTGACGGCCGAGATCAGCGCAGTGATCGTCCTGCGCATGCGCTCATGCAGGTCGGGCGCCTGCGGGCCGCGCGTGAGCAGGAGCTGGTGGGCGGCGCCCACCAGGGCGAGGGCGAAGGACTCGACGTCGGTCTCCGCCCGGATCCGGCCGTGCTCCTGCTCGGCGCGCAGGTAGTCGGCGAAGGCGCGCTCGCCGGCGTCGATCTCCAGGGTGCCGTCGGCGAACGCCTCGCCCAGGTGGCCGATGATGGCCGGACGGGCCATGACGAGCCCGGCCAGGGCGAGCAGGTTGCCGGTGAAGAGCCTCCTGACAGCGCTCATGAGGTTGTCGACCACGTCCCCGCTGCCCGCCAGGCCGGGCAGGCGGGCCATGCTCGCGCTCGTGCTGCCGGCCCGGTCGAGGACGAGCGCGGCCAGGAACGTGTCAAGATCCGCGAAGTGGTTGTAGAGCAGGCCGGTGGCGCAGCCGGCCTCCTTGGTGATCGCCCGTCCGGTCAGGCCCGCCGGACCCGCCCGCAGGAGCACGCGCTCGGCGGCGTCGAAGAGCTGCCGCCGGATGCCGGGGATCGCAACGCCACGCGGTGACATGCCCAGCCAATCTACCTGATCACGTGATCGCCGTCTCGCGGGGAGCCGCTGCCTGGGCCGGGTGACGCAGGACCGGCTCGCCTTCCCGGGCGGGTGGGGGCGTCCCGGCGGTTGACGTTCGCGGAAGGGCGCCGTTGTAATGAGCGGCGTGTCGTGTGACGTCGCCAGGTGGACGGCGCCAGGTGGACGGCGACGGGTGGGCGGCGACGGTGGGCGGCACGCAACCCCGCCTCGAAGTCCCGCCCCGGCGGTCCCGTAAAGTCGTGGGGTGGGGAGAGACGGCCGGGGCGGGTCCAGGCAACCGGTGCTCGTGCTGGGGAAAGTCGCCGAGATACTCAACTCCTTCACGCTCGCCAAGCCGTCGGTGACGTTGCGGGAGCTGCGGGAGGCGACCGGGTTGCCGACGTCCACGCTGCAGCGGCTGGTGGCGAACATGGTCGCGCACGGGTTCCTGGACCGGGTGGGGGACCAGGTCCGGATCGGGGCGCGGATGGCCTTCTGGGCGGCCGCCGCGGTCAAGGACCTCGACGTGCTGTCCGTGGTCAACCCGGTGCTGAAGGAGCTGCGCGACAAGACGGGGGAGACCACGTGCTTCTTCCGCGCCGAGGGGGCGCACCGGGTGTGCGTCGCGGTGGCGGAGACGTATCACGCCCTGCGGCGCGACATGCACGTCGGCAAGATCGCGCCCATCACCGTCGGGTCGGCCGGCCGGGTGCTGCTCGCCTGGAACCCGGAGCTGGCCGAGGAGGTGCTGCGCGGAGCGCTCCCGCAGCTCACCGAGCAGACCGTCACCGACCCCGGTGAGCTGCGCGGGTTGATCGCACGCACCCGGGCCGAGGGGTGCGCGATCACCGTGGGCGAGCGGGTGGACGGGGCGTCGGGGCTGGCGGCTCCCGTGTTCGACCCGGCGGCGGATCTGGTGGGCGCGTTGATGATCATGGGACCGAGCCTGCGCATGCCGTACGAGCAGTGCCTGTTCTGGGTGGACCTGCTGGTCGAGCACGCCGACCGGATCACCAGGACGCTGGGCGGGCGCTACCCGGCCTGAGCCGCCGGGGCCGCCGAAGTCACCGAGCGCCTCAAAGAACCAGGCTGAGCGCCAGAATCGGTCCCATCGCCACCACCGAGGCCACGGAGACCCCCACGGTGCAGGTCTTCAACGTCCCCCTGGTGCTCTGCCCGAGCAGCGACTGCAGCAGCCAGAACGTGTTGCTCGTGAGGTGCACCATGAACAGGGAGCCGGCGCCGGCCGCCAGCGCGACCAGCACCGGATCGATGCCGAGTGCCGGCGCGAGCGGCGCGAGCAGCCCGGCCGACGTGATGGCCGAGATCGTCACCGAGCCGACCGCCACGTGCAGCACGGCCGCGATGACCCAGACCACGATCAGCGGCGCCACGGAGCCGGCCGAGAGGTATTTGCCGAGGATGGCGCCCAGCCCGGCCGCCTTGATCATCGCGGCCAGGGACCCGCCGACGCCGTTGAGCAGCAGGATCGGCCCGCTCTCCTTGAGCCCCCTGGCCATGGCCTGCTCCACGCGGTCCTGCCCCAGCGCCCGCCGCCCGACGTAGAAGGTGCCGACCATGCCGATCAGCAGCGCGATCACCGGGGTGGAGACGAACGCCAGCGCGGGATCGCTCAGCTTCGCCGCCTTGGCCAGGGCGCCGGTGGCGACCAGCGCGAGCGCGACCAGCATGGGCCCGAACAGCACGACGAGCCTGGGCTCGTCCCTGACCTGGACGGCGACGCCGTCGGCGACCGGCCCCGCCTCCCGCGGCTCGTCGACGAAGGGCTCCTCGTCGGCCTCGGGCTTCCACCAGCCGTGGACCAGAATGAAGGTGGAGATGGCGGTGGCGACGAGCACGGTCGGGATGACCACGATGAGGCCGAACAGTAGATACGTGCCGAGCGGCACGTGCAGGAGCGCCGCCAGGGCCAGCGCGCCGACGCCGGGGACGGTGAAGATGATGCCGCTCTCCAGGCCGATCGCCAGCGCCGTCGCCATGCGGGCGGTCCCGTAGCGGTCGAGCTTGCGGGCCAGGCCCCGGGCCAGCGGCGCGGAGATCACCAGCATCACGTCGAGGAATATGGACTGCAGCAGCGTGGCGATGGTCAGCGACATCGCATAGGGGACGCGCCGCGGGCCGAACACCCTCAGCAACCCCCGCACCAGCCGCTCGATCGCCCCCAGCTCGCGCAGGATCGCCCCCATCAGCACCCCGAAGGCGACCAGCAGGCCGATGCCGGCCATGATCTCACCGAAACCCGCGGTGATCGTCTCCGCGGTCCTGGCCACCCCGATCCCGGCGGCGAGCCCGAGATAACCCGCGCCGATCACCAGGGCGACCACCGGATTGACCCTGAACCTGACGATCAGTACGACGATGCCCACGACGGCCACCGCGGTGTTGGCCAGAGTTCCGATGTCTGACATTGGCCCGTCCCCATCGCGTAAGCCCAGCGGTAAAACTGGCTTACGTTATGAGCATATACCCACGATGTGGAAAAGCCCTGGTAGGCGGCGTGCGACAGGTGTCGGCGGGCGGGCGGATCGAACGGGGATTCGGGTCTTCCGGTGAGGTCCGCTCGCGGCAACTTGACACCTCCCGGCTCCCCACGGTGACAAGTCGCTCCCTCTCGGAACCCGGCCTCCCCGCCGATCGTTCAGGCCGGTGAGTGGCTCGATCGATTGACTCGGGGAGATCGACCATGGTCTTCATTCGGATGCGGAGTGCCTTCGGAGCCGGCGCGCCGTCGGTGGCCACCTTTCTGACCCGGCGGTGGACACAGCCCGGTGGCACGCTGTCCGGCGAGATACGGCTGCGCGGCGGCGACTTCGACGCCGCGATCGACCGGATCGGCCTCGGGCTGGCCGCCCGGCTGGGGCCACTGAAGGCGGCCGGTGACCGCGACGGGATCGAGGAGTTCTGCAGACCCCAGATCTCCGGCCCGGCCGTCCTGCCCCAGGGCGCGGAGCGGGCCATCGAGTTCCGGGTGGCGGTGCCGTGGGAGACGCCGATCAGCGAGATCGGCGGCCGGCATCTGACCGGGCTGGCCCTGGCCGTGCAGGCCGAGGTGGCGATCGACACGGCCGTCGGCCGGGGCGACGCGGCGCTGGTGGCGGTCCGGCCGGTGCCCTCGCAGTTACGCGTGCTGCAGGCGTTCGCGCGGCTCGGGTTCCCTTTCAAGTCCGCCGCCCTGCGGGCCGGCCCGCTGAGCCACGTGGGTCAGGAGCTGCCCTTCCACCAGCGGATCGAGTTCTATCCGCCCAGCCACCACGCGGGGGTCGTGCATGCGGTCGAGCTGTCGTTCGTCCCGAGCGCGTCGGGGCTGGACGTGCTGCTGGCGGCCGGGAAGGCCACCGGCCCGTGCTCGGGCGGGGAGCGGTTCCGGATGAGCCATGAGGAGGCACTGCGTACGGACTGGCCGAGCGAGATCGACCGCTGGCTGGCCAGGCTGGTCCGCCAGGCGCGCGGCGACGGCCGGTGGCACCGGGGCTGACCCGCGTCCCCGCCGCCCCGCCCGGTACGGTGGGTGCCCGTTGCCGCGACGATCGGAAAGGGCGTGGAATGGCGCACGAGTGGCCGGACTTCCTGCCGGTGGGGGCGATCCGCTTCGCCCGGCCGACGGCTCGGTTCGAGGACTGCCTGCACTTCTACCGTGACGTGCTGGAGCTGCCGGTGATCGCCTCGTGGCGCGGTCACGCCGGTTACGACGGAGCCGTCTTCGGCCTGCCCGGGTCGCCGGTCCACCTCGAACTGACGCAGCACGGCGCGGCACCCGACATCCCGGCTCCCTCCACGGAGAACCAGCTCGTGTTCTACCTGCCCGGCCCCGACGCGGTGGCGGCCGCCGCCGGGCGGCTGACCGGTCTCGGGCACCGGCCGGCCACCCTGGACAACGCCTACTGGGCGGAGCGGGGAGCCGTCGCGTTCGCCGACCCCGACGGGTGGATGATCGTCTTCGCGCCGTGGGTCTTCGGCAAGGACCCGGTGCCCCCGGTCGCCGGGCGGTAAGGGCGGTCCGGTCAGAGGGTCCGGGCGAAGGTCACCACGCTCGTCCCCGGGCCGTTGTAGCCCGGGACGGGGTCGCCGACCGTGAATCCCAGGCGGCGGTGAAAGGCCTGCGAAGCCGTGTTGACCGGTGCGGTGATGGCCTTCACGACGCGCCGGTCGTGGCGGCGGGCGAGGTCGAAGAAGCGCTCGTACATCGTCCTGGCCAGGCCGCTTCCCCTGGCGCCGGGAGAGACGCCGACGAAGTGGATGTAGGCCTCGTCGGGCAGGGACGGGGACATGAAGCCGATCAGGAAGCCGGACATCCCCGCCGGGCCGTCGGCGATCAGGCTCGTCCGGTGGAAGTGGTCGAGATAGAGCCTGGGCAGTACGGACAGGATCGGGCGGCCCCACCAGTCGTCGACGACGGCGGCTATGGCGTCGTAGTCGGCGGGGGTGGCGGGCCGCAGCTCGTACTCGGTCGATGACGTCATGGCCTACCTGGGCGGATTGCGGGAGTCTGGGTGGGTTGATCGTAGCGGCTCCGGAAAACCGGGTCGGGCGCGGGTTCTGTCTGGTTTGCGTAGCTATTCGCGGGGTTCGTGTCGAGAACGCGTATAGAGCGGCGTCCGTGATGCCGGGTTGTGCGCAGGATGGGGGCGAAAATCCCTATTCAGGAGCGTTCGGTCCATGTCCCTTGTCAAGACCCCTGCCCGCGCCAAGGAGCCCCCTGATACCGGCGACCGGCATCGCCTGTCGGTCGTCGGCGGGCTGGCCGCGCTGTCGCTGGACGCCATGGCGTCGGTCGCGTACGGGCCCGAGGCGATCGTGCTCGTGCTGGCGCTGGCAGGCGGCGCGGGCCTGGGGTTCACGATCCCGGTCACGCTCGTCATCGCGCTCCTGCTGGGCGTGCTGACCCTGTCCTACCGGCAGGTCATCGCGGCCTTCCCGGCGGGCGGCGGGGCGTACGGAGTGGCCAGGACCTACCTGGGCCGCCGGGCCGGCCTGGTCGCCGGGGCCGCTCTGATCGTCGACTACGTGCTCAACGTCGCCGTCTCGGTGGCCGCCGGGGTCGCGGCGCTCAACTCGGCCTTCCCCGAGCTGCTGCCGTACACCGTGGGGTTGTGCCTGGCGGTGCTGGCCCTGGTGACGGCGGTCAACCTGCGCGGGATCGCGCACAGCGCCCGCGCGTTCATCGCCCCGACCGTGATCTACGTGGGCGCGATCCTGCTGGTCGTCGTGGCGGGGCTGGTCCGCGGCGAGCCCGCCGTCGACGTCCGGCACCAGGTGCACGGCCTGCAGACGGTCGGGGTGCTGCTGTTGCTGAAGGCGTTCGCGAACGGGTGCGCCTCGCTGACGGGAGTCGAGGCGATCGCCAACGCGGTCCCGTCGTTCCGGCAGCCCCGGATACGGCGGGCGCAGCGGGCCGAGATCGCCCTGGGCGGCCTGCTGGCGGTCATGTTGCTGGGCATCGCCGCGCTGATCCAGAAGTTCGGCATCGCCCCCGTCTCCGGCGTGACCGTGCTGGCACAGGTGACGCGGGCGGCGCTGGGGGACGGGGCGCTCTTCTACGTGGTGCAGTTCGCCACCGTGGTGCTGCTGGCGCTGGCCGCGAACACCTCCTTCGGCGGACTGCCGGTGCTGGCCCGGCTGCTGGCCAGGGACAACAACCTGCCGCACGTCTTCGCCCTGCGCACGGACCGCCACGTGCACCGGTACGGCATCGCGTTCCTGGCCGTCACCAGCGGACTGCTGCTGGTCGTGGCCAGGGGCGAGATGAACCTGCTGGTGCCGCTGTTCGCGATCGGGGTGTTCGTCGGGTTCACGCTGTCGCAGGCGGGCATGGTCCGGCACTGGCTGATGGACCGGCCCGCGGGATGGCGGTGGCGGACGGCGCTGAACGGGTTCGGCGCGATGCTGACCTTCCTCGCGGCGATCGTGGTGACGGCGGCGAAGTTCGGCGCGGGCGGCTGGCTGATCGTGGTCGCGCTGCCGCTGCTGGTGGCGGCCATGGAGTGGGTCAACCGGTCGTACGCGCGGATCGGCGGGCGGCTGGAGCTGGGCCGTACCCCGCCACCGCCGCTGCCGCGGCGCTCGCTGGTGGTGGTGCCGGTGCACGCGGTCACCCGGCTGACCAGGGACGCGCTGTCGGCGGCGCTGTCGCTGGGGGATCGGGTGGTCGCCGTCAACGTCACCCATCCCGACGACGAGGGGGAGGCGCGGACCTTCATGGCGGACTGGGAGCGCTGGGACCCGGGGGTGGAGCTGGTGCGGCTCTCCGACGGCCACCGGCGGCTGGCCGAGCCGCTGCTCACGTATCTGGCTCAGGTGCCGGAGCCGCACGTCTTCGTGCTGATCGCCGAGGTCGAGCCGGACCACGCCTGGCAGCGGCTGCTGCAGAACCAGCGCGGAGCGGTGCTGGCCATGGCGCTGCGCCGGCGGACCGACGCGGTGGTGTGCCGGATGCGCTTCCGCATATAAATCAGTCGCTTGACTTAATCTGACCTGCCTGATTATCTGAGTCAGTCACAGGCCGACTCGGGGAGGTCATGGTGAGTCAGACCGACAGTGGGTGCCCGCCGCGTCGTCCGGGGCCGCCGCCTGACGACCGGGTGCGGCGGTGAGGACCGAACGGGCCAGCGCGACCCGCGAGCAGATCCTGACCGCGGCCGAGCGGCTCTTCGCCGAGCATGGCGTGTTCGCCGTGTCCAACCGCCAGGTCAGCGAGGCCGCGGGGCAGGGCAACAACGCCGCCGTCGGCTACCACTTCGGCACCAAGGCCGACCTGGTGCGCGCGATCGTCCGCAAGCACACCGAGCAGATCGAGCTCCTGCGCCGGGAGCTGCTGGCCGGCGTCGGCGACTCGTCCGACGTGCGTGACTGGGTGAGCTGCCTGGTGCGCCCGCTCACCGGGCATCTGGCCGCCATCGGCAACCCCACCTGGTACGCCCGCTTCGCCGCCCAGGTGATGACCGACCCCGGGCTCCGCGAGATCATGGCCGGCGAGGCACTGGCCGCGCCCTCCCTGCGGCGGATCCTCGACGGGCTCAACCGCTGCATCCCCGAGCTGCCGGCCGAGGTGCGGGCCGAGCGCGATGACATGGCCAGCCAGTTACTGGTCCACACCTGCGCCCAGCGCGAGCGCGCCCTCGCCGACGGCCGTCCCACCCCGCGTGCGAGCTGGCACGACGCCGCGACCGGGCTGATCGACGTGATCGTCGCCCTGTGGACGGCCCCGGTCACGCGCGAGCGCGACTAGCGCCCTGCCCGCACGGCCGGGGGCGACGCCTCGCGGCCGACTTCCCTGGAGAGGAGAACCAGCGATGACCGAAACGTTGAGCCCTGCCGAGGTGCCGGAGTTCCCGGGTGTCAGGGCGGCGAGCTGCCCGTTCGACCCGCCGCCGGCGCTGCACGCCCTGCAGCGGGAGGGGCCGCTGGTCCGGGTGCGGCTGTGGGACGGCAGCACCCCGTGGCTGGTGACCCGCTACACCGAGCAGCGGGCGCTGCTGGCCGACCGGCGGGTCAGTGCCGACATCACCCGCCCCGGTTACCCGAGCCCGGCGCCCGTCCGCGGCGGCCCCCTCAGCTTCATCCTGATGGACGACCCGGAGCACGCCCGGCTGCGGCGCATGGTGCAGGCGGCGTTCACGGTCCGGCGGACGGAGACCATGCGCCCGGCCATTCAGCGGATCGTGGACGACCTGATCGACGCCATGCTGGCCGGGCCCAAGCCGGTGGACCTGGTGGAGGCGTTCGCGCTGCCGGTGCCCTCGCTGGTGATCTGCGAGCTGCTCGGGGTGCCGTACGCCGACCACGACTTCTTCCAGGACAACAGCAGGACCATCATCAGGCGCGGCGCGCCGCCCGAGGAGCGCTTCGCCGCCGGCCGCCGCCTGACCGACTACCTGGACGGCCTGGTGGCGGAGAAGCTCCGCAACCCCGGCGATGACCTGCTGTCCAAGGTGGCCGCCCGGGTCGCGGAGGGTGAGCTGACGCGGCAGGAGGCGGCCGGGATGGGAGTGCTGCTGCTCGTCGCCGGGCACGAGACCACCGCGAACATGATCGCGCTCGGCACCCTCGCGCTGCTGCGGAACCCCGGCCAGCTCGCCCTGCTGCGTGAGAGCGACGACCCGACACTGGTCGCCGGCGCGGCGGAGGAACTGCTGCGCTACCTCAACATCACCCACAGCGGCCGCCGCCGGGTCGCCCTGGAGGACATCGAGATCGCCGGCCAGGTCATCCGCGCGGGCGAGGGCATGATCATGGCCAACGACCTCGGCAACCGTGACCCGGAGGTGTTCCCCGACCCGGACGAGCTGGACATCCGGCGTGACGCCCGCCGCCACGTGGCCTTCGGCTTCGGCGTCCACCAGTGCCTGGGCCAGCCGCTGGCCCGGGTGGAGCTGCAGGTGGTCTACAGCACCCTCTACCGGCGCATCCCCACCCTGAGCCTGGCGACCGACCTGGACCGGATCCCCTTCAAGCACGACGGCCAGGTCTACGGCGTCTACGAACTCCCCGTCACCTGGTGACCTCCCGGGGCCGGCCGGAGCCATGAAACTTTCTCCGTTGCCTTGGCTTGTTTCCGCACGTCAAGGCGGGTCACGGCGGCCGGCCCCACGGTGATCCGCCCGCGGCGGTTGCGCGGTTGAAACTTTCGCTTGACGATCGCAATGTTTCGGCGAAGCGGAGGTTCGAATGAGCGTGCGAGTTCGGGTAGCGGGAGCCCTCATCACTGCGGCCGTACTGGTCGCCGCCGGCCTGGCCCTGGCCACGCCCGCGTCGTCAGCGCAGTTGACCGAGATCACCGGCTTCGGTACCAACCCGACCAACCTGCGGATGCACCTGTACGTCCCCGACAACGCCGGAAGCCGCCCGCCAGTCGTGCTCGCCGTGCACTACTGCACCGGCTCCGGCCCCGCCCTGCATTCCGGCACCGAGTTCGCCTCCCTGGCCGACCGGTACAAGTTCATCCTCGTCTACCCGTCGGCCACCAGGAGCGGCGCCTGCTTCGACGTCTCCTCGCCGCAGGCGCTGCGGCGCGACGGCGGCAGCGACCCGGTCGGCATCATGTCGATGGTCAGGTATGTCCACCAGCGCTACGGCGGCGACCCCGCCCGCACGTTCGTCACCGGCGTGTCCTCGGGCGCGATGATGACCAACGTCCTGCTCGGCGACTACCCCGACGTGTTCAAGGCGGGCGCGGCGTTCATGGGCGTGCCGTTCGGCTGCTTCGCCACCACCGACGGATCGAGCTGGAACAGCGCCTGCGCCAACGGCCAGATCAGCAGGACGCCGCAGCAGTGGGGCGACGCCGTACGCGCGGCCTATCCCGGATACAGCGGCGCGCGGCCCCGGATGCAGATCTGGCACGGCACCGAGGACAGCACGCTGCGGTACCCGAACTTCCAGGAGCAGATCAAGCAGTGGACCAACGTCCTCGGGCTGAGCCAGACCCCCAGCCTCACCGACACCCCGCAGTCGGGTTACACGCGTACGCGCTACGGCGGCACCGGCGGCATGGCACCGGTCGAGGCGATCAGCATTCAGGGCGCGGGACACGACCTGCCCAGGGGTGGCATGGCCGCCGAGGTGATCCGCTTCTTCGGCCTGAACACCAGCGCGACCCCCACCATCACTCCCACGGTGACCCCCACCATCACGCCGACGGCCACCGGCCCGTGCCGGGTGACGTACACGATGAACACCTGGAACGCGGGGTTCACGGCCGCCGTCACGATCGCCAACACGGGCACCGCGCCGGTCTCCGGCTGGCGGCTGGCGTTCGCGCTGCCGGCGGGACAGACGGTCACGTCCGCGTGGAACGCCACCATCGCGCCGGCCAGCGGCCAGGTCACCGCGACGAACGTCGCCTACAACGGCTCCATCGCCCCCGGGGCCTCGGCGTCCTTCGGGTTCCAGGCCACCCACGCGGGCGGCACCGGACGGCCCGCGGCCTTCACCCTCAACGGCACCGCCTGCACGGCGGCCTGACGACCGGACCCGCGCGGCGGCCTGCGCCCCGCCGCGCGGGCGGCGGCCGGGCCGCCATCGGCGGAGGTGGCCCGGGCCGCCGGCGGGGAGGTGGCCGGGCCACTGTCCGGGGTGGTCCGGCCGCCTTCGCGAATCGAGTCGCTGCCGCGGGATGGTCGGGCCGCGGGGTGGTCGGGCCGCCGGGCGGGCGGTGGCCGGTCAGGGGCCTCCGGTCGTGCGGCGGAACGCTGGCGTCATGAACGGTCTCCAGGTAATTTAGGTAAGCCTTACCTTAATTGATCTCTTGGAAGGCCGTTCATGCGCCTGGGACAGTTCGTCGTCGACGTCGCCCCTCTTCGCGCCAGCCGCGACTTCAGGTTCGCCTTCGCCGCCCGCCTGGTCTCCCTCCTGGGCGTCGGCGTGACCGGGGTCGCGCTGGCGGTGCAGGTCTTCGACCTGACCGGCTCGTCCTTGCACGTGGCCCTGGTGAGCCTGGCGCTCGGCGGGCCGCTGCTGGCCGGCACCCTGGCCGGCGGCGTGCTGGCCGACCGGCTGGACAGGCGGCGGCTCGTCGTCTGGTCACGGGTGATCGCCGCGGCCGGGTTCGCGGGCCTGGGACTCAACGCGCTGCTGCCCGAGCCGGAACTCTGGGCCCTGTACGGCTGCGCGGCCCTCATCGGCCTGGCCGACGGGCTCAGCGAGACCGCGCTGATGGCGGTCACCCCCGCGCTGGTGGGCCGGGAACGGCTGGCCGCCGCCGAGGCGCTCACCTCCATCACCACGCAGCTCGGCACCGTGGCGGGCCCGTCGCTGGGCGGCCTGCTCATCGCCGGTCCAGGACTGGCGGCGTGCTTCTGGCTCACGACGCTCACCACGGCCGTCACGATCGTGCTGCTCTGCCGGATGCGGCCACTGCCCCCGGCGGGGGAGGCGGCCGACCGGCACCCGCTGCGGGCCCTCGCGGACGGGGCACGCTACGCCCTGCGCAACCGGCTGATCTCCGGGCTGATCCTGCTCGACCTCAGCGGCACGCTGTTCGCCATGCCGTACGCCGTCTTCCCCGAGCTGGTCGCCGGGCGGTTCGAGGGCAACGCGGCGGTGCTGGGCCTCCTCTACAGCGCGCCCGCGACGGGTGCGCTGCTCACGGCGCTGACCAGCGGCTGGGTGGCCGGGGTGCGCCGGCCCGGTCGCTGGCTGATCGGGTCCGTCGCGCTGTGGGGGCTGGCGATGGTGGGCTTCGGGCTGAGCGGGGAGCTCTGGAAGGGACTGCTCTTCCTGGCTGTCTCGGGAGCGGGCCAGGTGGTCTCCGAGGTGCTGGCCGGGGCGTTGCTGCAGGGCAACACCCCGGACGAGCTGCTCGGGCGGGTGAGCAGCCTGTGGCTGGCCGAGGCCACGGTGGGCCCGGCGGTGGGCAACCTGATCGCGGGCGGGCTGGCCAGGGTGTCGTCCCCGGCCGGCGCGGTGGTCGCGGGCGGCCTGGCCTGCGTGGCGGCGGTGGCCCTGCTGGCTCTCGCCGTGCCGGAGCTCCGCCGCGCCCGCCCGCTCACCACCGGCGATCCCGTGCCGTGACGCGGCCGATCAGGTGCCGTGGCGCGGCCGAGCGGGTGCCGTGACGCGGCCGATCAGGTGCCGTGACGCGGCCGAGCGGGTGCCGTGACACGGCCGGTCCCGTGCCGTGAGGCGCGGTCAGGTGCCGTGACGGGCGGTCAGGTGCCGTGACGGGCGGTCAGGTGCCGTGACGGGCGGTCGGGTGCCGTCCATGGCCCGCGCCAGGCCGGCCGGGCGCATGTCCGTCCAGTGCGTGTCGACGTATTCCAGGCACGAGTCACGCGCCGCCGGGCCGTGCACGGCGTGCCACCCCTCGGGCACCGGCATCCAGGCCGGCCACAGGGAATGCTGGTTCTCGTCGTTGACGACGACGAGATAGTCGGATTCGGGGTCTTCGAACGGGTTCGTCATGTCAGCTTCTCCTTCACGATCCGGGCGATGTGGGCGAGCGGCCCCGGGTCGGCCAGCTCGAAGTGCTCGCAGTTGACGGTGTGGTTCTCGATGGCGCCGCCGATGTGGGGGCGCCACCGGGACACGTCCAGCCCCGAGCCGTCCTTGTCCGCGCCCGCCGTGACGAACAGCAGGTCGCCGTCGAAGTGGGGAGGCCGGGTCCGGATGAGGCGTTCGGCGTTGAGGGCGACGTCGATCATCGCGGTGACCGTCGACTCCTCCAGCTCGGCCATCGGCCCTCCGCCCGCGCGCAGGTAACGTACGACGCGCCGCCGGTCGAGCGTGCCACGCGCGGTCTGTCCCGCCAGGCGCAGCAGGAAACGCAGAGCGTCCTGCTCGTCGTCGCCGCTCTCCGGCTCCTCGCCGGGCAGCAGCGGGTACGCGTCCAGCACGGCCAGCAACTCCACCCGCTCGCCCTCCTGCCGCAGCATGGCGGCCATGGCATGCGCGACGACCCCGCCGAACGACCACCCCAGCAGCCGGTACGCCCCAGCCGGCTGCACCGTGCGGATGGCCGCGACGTACTCGGCGGCCATCTCGTCCAGACTGCCGGGAAGCGCACCCGATCCGGCCGGACCGCCGGGAAGCGGACCGGCCAGGCCGCGCGCCTGCAGGCCGTAGACCGGCAGGTCCAGCAGCCCGGCCAGGCCGGTGAAGCACCAGGCGAGCCCGAACAGCGGATGCACGCAGAACAGGGGTGCTCCGTCCCCGCCGGTCCTGATGGGCAGCAGCACGTCCAGGGCGTGCCCGGGGCGGTAGGGGGAGACCACCCGCTCGGCGAGCGCCGCCGCCGTCGGTGCCTCGAAGACGGTCCCGACCGGCAGCCGCACCCCGAATTCGGCCCCGATCCTGTTGATCAGCGTCGCGGCGAGCAGCGAGTGACCGCCCAGCTCGAAGAAGCTCTCGTCGGGGCGGGGCAGGGGGACACCGAGCACGTCAGCGAACAGTTCGCACAGCCCGGCCTCGACCCCGGAGATCCCGGCGGCTCCGGAAATCCCGGTGACCGCCGATCCCGCGTGGCCCGGCGCCGCGGCGTGCCCGGCCGTCTGGGGCGCCGCGTGGCCCGGTGCCGTGGCGTGCCCGGCCGTCTGGGGCGCCGCGTGGCCCGGTGCCGTGACCTGCCCGGCCGCCTCGGACGTCGCGTGGCCCGGCGTCGCGGGGAGCCGCTGCCATGCCGCCCGTTCGATCGGCTCCACCCCGAGTCCGCTCAGCCGGGTGTCCGGCTCGCGGGCCACCGCGTCCAGCAGGTCCGCCAGGGAGGCGGCGATCCGCTCCGCCGCGTCCCGGCTGAACAGGTCGGTACGGTACTCGATCGCCCCGTCGCCCTCCTCCGACACCGCCACCGCCAGGTCGAACTTGGCGGTGCCCGTGCTGTCCGCCTCCTCGGGCAGCACGGCGACGCCCGCCAGCGGGTCGAGCGGTCGCGCGGCCGGATGGTAGGCGACCATGACCTGGAACAGCGGGTGCCAGGCGGGCGACCTGACCGGGGCGACCGCCTGTACCACCTGGTCGAAGGGCACGTCGGCGTGCTCGAACGCGGCCAGGTCGGCCCGTCGTACGCGGTCGAGGAGTTCGGCGAAGGTGGGGTCGCCGCCGGTGTCGGTACGCAGGACGAGGGTGTTGACGAAGAAGCCGACCAGACCGGCCAGGGCCTCGTCGGGCCGGCCGGCGACCGGGGTGCCGACGGCGACGTCCGTACCCGCGCCGAGACCGGTCAGCAGGGCCGCCACCGCCGCGTGCACCACCATGAACATCGTGACCCCGCGACCCCGGGCCAGCCCTGCCAGGGCGTCGCGGGTCCCGGCGGGCAGGTGGAAGGGCACCACGCCGCCCTCGGCGGTGGCCGCGGGCGGGCGGGGCAGGTCGTGCGGGAGCCGGGGGTGGGCGGGCAGGCCGTCGAGGGCCCGCCGCCAGAAGGCGAGCCCCTCCCGTTCCTCGGTCTCCTGCTGCCAGCGGGCGTAGTCGGCGTACTGCACGGGCAGCGGCTCCCAGTCCGGCGCCCGGCCTGCCACGCGCGCCCGGTAGGCGGCGGCCAGGTCGGTCCAGAACGGGCCGATCGACCACTCGTCGCAGGCGATGTGGTGCGTCAGGACGAGCAGTACGTGCTCGCCCGGCCCGGCGGGGTGCAGCCAGGCCCGGATGGGCAGCTCGCCGGCCAGGTCGAACGGGTGGTCCGGGCGGCCGGGACCGGAGCCGAAGGCCAGCCGCGCCCGCGCCTCGGCGGGATCGAGGATCCGCTGATGGGGGCCGGCGTCGTCCTCGGCGACGAGCGTTCTGAGCACCTCGTGCCTGGTCACGACGTCGGCCAGGGCGGCATGGAGGGCGCCGGGGTCCAGCGGGCCGCGCAGCCGTACGGACAGGGGCACGTTGTAGGTGGCCGACGGGCCCTCCATGGTGTGCAGGAACCACAACCGCCGCTGCGCCGCCGACAGCGGGATCCGCGGCCCGCGCGGGCGCGCGACCAGCGCGGGCACAGTCCGCCTGCGGGCGGTGGCGAGCCTGGCCGCGAGCGCCGCGACGGTGGGGGCCTCGAAGACGTCCCGGATGGTCACGTTCCCGCCGAGCTCCGCGCGGATCCGGCTGACCAGGCGGACGGCCAGCAGCGAGTGCCCGCCGAGGTGGAAGAACTCCTCACCGACGCCGATGCCACTGCGGTCCAGCACCTCCTCGAAGATCGCCAGCAGCCGCGTCTCGACCGGACCGTCCGGCTCCCGCCGCACCGGCTCGGCCCGCCCACCGGGGTCACGGGTGGTGAAGTCGCCGGTGGCGGGCAGGTCCAGTTCCCCGATCCGCCGCCCGGGCGCGGCCACCACCTGCTCCAGCACCCGCAGCAGCCCGTCGGCGACGCGCTGCGCCGCCGCGTCCGCCAAGCGGTGCTCGATCGCGACCTCCAGCCGCTCATCCGTCTCGGTGAACGCGAAGGCCAGGTCGAACTTCGGCGCAGGCGGACCGGGCTCCGGCAGCACCTCCAGCGGCGCGGGCCCGGTCCGCTGGTAGGCCACCATGACCTGGAAGAGCGGGTTCTCCGCCGTCGAGCGGTCGGGGTTGACCGCTTCCACGACGCGTTCGAAGGGCGCCTCGGCATGCTCGAACGCGGCCAGGTCCGCCTCGCGTACCCGCCCGAGCAGCTCGGCGAAGCCGGGGTCGCCGCCGGTGTCGGTACGCAGGACGACAGTGTTGACGAAGAAGCCGATCAGGTCGGCCAGGGCCTCGTCGGGGCGTCCCGCGACCGGGGTGCCGATCGGTATGTCGGTGCCCGCTCCCAGCCGGGTCAGCAGCGCCGCCACCGCCGCGTGCAGCACCATGAACACGCTCGTGCCCGCGCGTGCGGCGAGTGCCGCCAGCGCGTCCCGGCCGGGCACCTCGCGGACCACCACGCCGCCCGGCCCTCCCGGCGGCAGCGGGATCCGGCCGGGCAGCCCGGCGAGGGTCCGCGTCCAGTACGCCAGTTGCGCCGGGAGGAGGGCGTCGAGCCGGTCGCGTTCCCACAGGGCGTGGTCGGCCACCTGCACGGGAAGCGGCGCGAACTCCGGCGCCCGGCCCGCCGCCCGCGCCCGCACGGCGGCCGAGAGGTCGGCGAGCAGCGGCCCGGCCGACCACTCGTCGCACACGATGTGATGCATGACCAGCGTGAGCCGGTCCCCCTCCAGCCAGGCCCGCAGCGGCGGCCCGGCCGCCAGGTCGAAGACGTGCCCGAGCTCGGCGGGCCCGGCCTCGACCACGGGCTCCGCCGCGTCCAGCACCACCTGGTACGGCGTGCCGCCCTCCGCGCGGAAGACCGTACGCAGGATCTCGTGCCGCCGTACCACGTCGCCCAGCGCCACCGCGAGCACCGCCGGGTCGAGTGGTTCGGAGAGCCGTACCGCCAGCGGCACGTTGTAGGTGGCCGACCCCCCTTCCAGCTCGTGCAGGAACCAGAGCCGGAGCTGCGCGGACGACAACGGCACCCGCGCCGGACGAACCGCGGGCCGCAGGGCGGGAAGCCCGGAAGGAGCACCTGGGGAAGCGTCGCCGGCCGGGCCGAGTGCGGTGGCCAGGCCGGCGGCCGTGGGGCGGTCGAACAGCGTGCGCAACGACACCTCGGCGCCCAGCCGGGCCCGGACGCGGGCGATCACCTTCACCGCCAGCAGCGAGTGCCCGCCCAGGTGGAAGAAGTCGTCGTCGATGCCGACGGACTCCACGCCCAGCACTCCGGCCAGGACCTCGCACAACACCCGTTCGGTGGCCGTGCGCGGGGCCCTCGACCGGGCGGCCCGGCCTCCCGGCGCGGGCAGCGCCTTCCGGTCCACCTTGCCGTTGACCATCAGCGGCAGGGCGTCGAGCGTGACGAACGCGGCGGGCACCATGTAGTCGGGCAGCCTGGCCGCGGCGTACGCGCGCAGCGCCGCCGGATCGCTCTCCGCCCCCGTCACGTAGGCCACGAGCCGCCGGTCGCCCGGCCGGTCCTCCCGCGCGAGCACCGTGACCTCGCGCACGCCCGGGCAGCCCGACAGCACGGACTCGATCTCGCCCGGCTCGATCCGGAAGCCACGGATCTTGATCTGGCCGTCCGCCCGGCCGGCGAACTCGACCGCGCCGTCATCACGCCACCTGGCCAGGTCGCCGGTGCGGTACATGCGATCGCCCGGGGGCCCGTACGGGTCGGGCACGAACCGTTCGCCGGTCAGGCCTGGCCGGTCGAGGTAGCCGCGGGCCAGCCCGGCGCCCGCCACGTACAGCTCGCCGATGACCCCGGGCGGCACCGGGCGCAGGGCGCGGTCCAGGATGTAGACGCGCTTGCCCACGTCGGGATGGCCGATGGGCACGCTGGTCAGCGTGTCGAGGTCGCCGCCCGCCGCCCACAGGGTGGAGTTCACCATCGCCTCGGTCGGCCCGTAGGCGTCGAAGACGCGGTGCCGGCGGCCCCAGCGCCGGACCAGCTCGGGGGTGACCGTCTCGGTGCCCACCAGCAGCGTCGAACCGGCCGGCAGCGTGCAGTCCGGCGGCAGCGCGGACAGCAGCGCGGGCGGTAGGGCCAGGTGGGTGATCTGGTGGGCGGTGACGTATTCGGTCAGGTCGGGACCGGCGACCCGCCGCTCGGCGGGCACGACCACGAGCGTGGCACCGGTGCACAGCGCCATGGTCAGCTCCCAGAACGCCACGTCGAAACTGATCGAGGCGAACTGCAGCACCCTGCTGCCCGGCCCGACGCCGAACCGCGTGACAGCGGTGTCCACCAGCGCCCGCACGCCCGCATGCTCCAGGACGACACCCTTGGGCCGGCCGGTCGAGCCCGAGGTGTAGATGACGTAAACCGGATTGCGCGCCCCCGGCCCCCGCACCGCTCCCGCGACGCCGGGCTCCCGCAGGCGCGCCTCCGCCCCCACCGGGCCGCCGGGCAGGCCGTCCAGCGGATGGCGCGGCTCTGCCCCCACCAGACCGTCGGACAGGCGCGCCTCAGCCCCCACCAGACCGTCGGGCAGGTCGTCCAGCAGGAGTGGCGGCATGGGGACGTACCGGGAGGTTTCCCGGGTGGCCAGCAGCAGGGCCGGCCGGGCGTCGTCGAGCATCGACGCGATGCGCTCGGCGGGGTGGGCCGGGTCGATCGGCAGGTAGGCGGCGCCCGCCTTGGCCACCGCCAGCACGCCGACCACCATCCGCAGGTCACGCGGCAACGCGATCGCCACGATCCGCTCCGGGCCGGCGCCGCGCGCGGCGAGTACGGCGGCCAGGCGCTCCGCCCGCGCGTCCAGCTCCGCGTAGGTCAGCCGCTCGTCCTCGCAGACCGCCGCCACCGCCTCGGGCGTGGCTCTGACCTGCGCCTCGAACAGCTCAGGCAGGGTCAGGTACGGCTCGGCGGCGCCGGTGTCGTTCCACCCCGTGAGGATGGTCCGCAGCTCCTCCGGCGCGAGGATCGGGAGCTCGCTCAGCCGCGTACCCGGCTCCTCGGACACGTGGGCCAGCAGCCGTACCAGCATGCCGGCGAACCGCCCGGCCGCACCGTGCCGGTGCTCGACCAGGAGCTCCAGCCCGTCACCACGCTCGGTGAGGGTGACGCCGAGGTCGAACTTGGCCGGACCCGCCGGCGCGGGCTCCTCGACGGCGTCGAACCCGGCAGGCGTCCCCGGGGGCGTAGCGCCGGCCGGGTGATGGGCGACCGCCACCTGGAACAGCGGGTTCCCCTCGCCCCGGTCCGGGTTGACCGCCTCGACGACCTGGTCGAAGGGCACGTCCGCGTGGTCGAAGGCGGCCAGGTCGGTCCGCCGTACGCGGTCGAGGAGCTCGGTGAAGGTGGGGTCGCCGCCGGTGTCGGTACGCAGGACGAGGGTGTTGACGAAGAAGCCCACCAGGTCGGTCAGGGCCTCGTCCGGGCGTCCCGCGACGGGGGTGCCGATCGGCAGGTCGGTGCCGGCTCCCAGCCTGGTCAGCAGCGCCGCCACCGCCGCGTGCGCCACCATGAACATCGTGGCCCCACGGCCCCGGCCCAGCTCCGCCAGCGCCGCCCGCGATCCGGGGGAGAGGCTGACCGTGGCGGCGCCCTCGTCCCCGGTCCAGGCGGGCAGCTCCAGCCGCTCGGGCAGCCCGGCGAGCGCACCGGTCCAGTAGCCGAGCTGCCGGTCCATCAGCTCGCCCATGGCCTGCCGCTGCCAGAGCGCGTAGTCGGCGTACTGCACGGGCAGAGGCCGCCACTCCGGCGCCCGGCCCGCCGCCCGCGCCCGGTAGGCGGCGGTCAGGTCGGACAGGAGCGGTTCCAGCGACCACTCGTCGCAGGCGATGTGGTGCAGCAGCAGCGTCAGCCGGTCCGCCTCCAGCCACACCCGCAGCGGCGGTTCGGTGGCCAGGTCGAAGGGCCGGTCGAGGTCGGGCGGCCCGGCCTCCACGACCGGGACCGCCGCGTCGAGGATCACCTGGTAGGGCTCCCCGTCGTGCTCGCCGAACACCGTTCGCAGCACCTCGTGCCGGGCCGTCACGTCGCCCAGGGCCGGCCGCAGCACCTCGGCGTCCAGCCGCTCGCGCAGCCGCAGGATCAGCGGCACGGTGTAGGCGGCCGACGGGCCGTCGAGCTTGTGCAGGAACCACAACCGCCGCTGCGCGTGGGAGAGTGGCGGTCGGTCCGGACGGGGTCCGGCGGTCGGCGGCGCCACCGGCGCGGGCCGGTCCGCCGTGCCGAGCAGCCCGGAGAGCCCGGCGGCGGTCGGCGCGGCGAAGACGTCGGCCGGCGACACCTCGGCCGCCATGACCGACCTGATCCGGGCGGCGAGCCGCACGGCGAGCAGCGAGTGCCCGCCCAGCCGGAAGAAGTCGTCGTCCACGCCGACCTCGCGCAGCCCGAGCACCTCGGCGAACAACCGGCACAGGGTCCGCTCGGCCTCCGTACGGGGTCCGGCAGGACCGGCGGGAGCTTCGCCGGGCAGGCCGCGTACGGACGGTTCCCGCATCGGGTCCACCGTGAGCTCAGAGAGCGGCCGGTCGGGCCGGGCCGCCACCTGGCGGATCAGGTGGACCAGGCGGGCGGCGAGCCCCTCGGCGGTGGCGGCGTCGAACAGGTCGGTACGGAACTCCAGCCGCCCACCGCCCGCCCCGAACACGAACGTCAGGTCGAACTTGGCCACGGCCAGATCGAGCTCCTCGACGGCCGGGCCGGAGTCGTGCTCATAGGTCACCATCACCTGGAACAGCGGATGCCGTCCGGGCACACGAACCGGCCGCAACCCCTCCACCAGCAGGTCGAAGGGCATCTCGGCATGGTCGAAGGCGGCCAGGTCGGTCCGCCGCACCCGGTCGAGGAGTTCGGTGAAGGTGGGGTCGCCGCCGGTGTCGGTACGCAGGACGAGGGTGTTGACGAAGAAGCCCACCAGGTCACTCAGGGCCTCGTCCGGGCGTCCCGCGACCGGGGTGCCGATCGGCAGGTCGGTGCCCGCTCCCAGCCTGGTCAGCAGCGCCGCCACCGCCGCGTGCGCCACCATGAACGCCGTGCACCCGGAGCGGCGGGCCAGAGCGGCGATCGCGTCCCCCGGCAGCTCGAAGTCGATAGTGGCGCCGTGCCAGGCGGCCCGTTCCGGGAAGGGGCGGTCCACGGGCAGCGGCAGCTCGGGCGGCAGGCCGTCGAGCACCTGGCGCCAGTGGGCCAGCTCCCCGGCCAGCCGGCTGCCCGGGTCGTCCCGGTCGCCCAGCAGCTCGCGTTGCCAGAGCGCGTAGTCGGCGTACTGCACGGGCAGCGGCTCCCACCGCGGCGCCCGGCCCGCCAGCCGGGCCCGGTAGGCGGCGGTCAGGTCCGCCACGAGCGGCCGCAGGGACCACTCGTCGCCCGCCACGTGGTGCAGCAGCAGCGTCAGCCGGTCACCCTCCAGCCACACCCGCAGCGGCGGTTCGGCGGCCAGGTCGAAGACGTGCCCGAGCTCGGGCGGCCCGGCCTCGACGACCGGGCTCGCCTCGCCGAGGACCACCTGGTACGGCTCCCCGTCATGCTCGCCGAACACCGTCCGCAGCACCTCGT
The DNA here is from genome assembly GCF_900099965.1 of Nonomuraea jiangxiensis. Lineage (GTDB taxonomy): Bacteria > Actinomycetota > Actinomycetes > Streptosporangiales > Streptosporangiaceae > Nonomuraea > Nonomuraea jiangxiensis. The sequence goes on from NZ_FNDJ01000002.1 coordinate 633,363, forward strand.
GCCTGGCCACCACGTCGCCCAGGGCCGACTCCAGCGCCGCGACGTCGGGGGGCCCGTCGAGGCGCAGGCCGAAGGGCATGTTGTAGGTGGCGGAGCCGCCCTCCAGCCGGTGCTGGAACCACAGGCGCCGCTGGGCGTACGACAGGGGCACCCGTACGGGGCGGTCCCTGGGGACGAGGGCGGGCCGGTCGGCCGCGACGCCGAGGCGTCCGCCCAGCTCGGCGACGGTGGGCGCGTCGAACAGCGTACGGACCCCCGCCGAGGCGCCCAGCTCCGACCTGATCCTGCTCACCAGCCGGGCCGCGAGCAGCGAGTGGCCGCCCAGCTCGAAGAAGTCGTCGTCGATCCCCACCCGCTCGGCACCGAGGACCTCGGCGAAGAGCGCGCACAGCCGCTCCTCCCTCGGGTCGCGCGGGCCCCGCCCGGCCCGGACCTGTTCGGGGGCGGGCAGGGCACGCCGGTCGATCTTCCCGTTGGGGAGCGAGGGCAGCTCGTCGAGCAGGACGTACGCGGAGGGGAGCAGGTGCCTCGGGAGCAGCGCCCTGGCGTGTTCGCGCAGCTCCCGCTCGCCGGCCTGCCCGCGAACGTAGGCGACCAGCCGCCGCCCGCCGGTCCCGGACTCGTGGACGGCCACCGCGGCCTGGCCGACCCGCGGGTGGGCGGCCAGCGCGGACTCGATCTCGCCCGGCTCGACGCGGAAGCCGCGGATCTTCACCTGGTCGTCGGCCCGCCCGGCGAACTCCAGCCGCCCTTCCCGCCACCGTGCCAGGTCTCCCGTCCGGTACATGCGGGCACCCGCCGGCCCGTACGGACACGCCACGAACCGTTCGGCGGTCAGCCCCGCTCGGCCCAGGTAGCCGCGGGCCAGCCCGGCCCCTGCCAGGTACAGCTCGCCGGTGACCCCGGGCGGCACCGGGCGCAGCATCCCGTCCAGGAGCAGCACGCGGACGCCGGGCACGGGCGCCGCGCCGCCGTCCTGCCGGCGTACGTAGGCGTCCACGGTGCACTCCGTGGGACCGTACAGGTCGCGGGCGACCACCCCGTCCAGCGCGCACAACCGCTCCCAGAGCGGGCCGGGCACCGCCTCCCCGCCCACCGCGACCACCGCCGGCCGGTGCGGGCCGTCCTCCAGCGCCGAGATCAGCGAGGCCAGGTACGACGGCGTCACGTCCACGTAGTCGATCCGGTGCTCGGCCACATAGGCCGCCAGCAGCCCGGGGTCCTGGTACGTGGCGTCGTCGAGCACGTGCAACTCGTGCCCGGCGAGCATCCACAGCAGCGGATCCACCGAGGCGTCGAACGAGAACGAGGCGCTGTGCGCCACCCGCAGCCGCCGCCCCACGGCCGCCTCTCCCGCGGCGATGACGTCCGCCTGGTGCGCGGCCAGCAGGTTGGCCACCGCCGCGTGCGTCACCACCACGCCCTTCGGCCTGCCGGTGGAACCGGAGGTGTAGATCACGTAAGCCGCGTTCCCTGGCAGCGGCGGCGTCGTGGCCCCGGCCGCGTCCCCGAGCTCGTCCAGCAGCACCAGCCGGTCACCCGCCACCGCCGGGAGGGACGGCGCGGTCGCCGAGTCGGTGACCACCACGGCCGCCCCGGCGTCGCCCAGCATGAGCGCGATCCGGTCCGCCGGGTACCCCAGGTCGACCGGCAGGTAGGCCGCGCCCGCCTGCCACACCGCCAGGATGGCCACGACCGTGTCGGGACCACGCGGCATGGCCAGCGCCACCACGTCCTCCGGCCCGATCCCCCGCGCCCCCAACACCCCGGCCAGCCGGTTCACCCGGCCCGCCAGCTCGGCGTAGGTCAGCGCCTGCCCCCGCCCGTCCACCACCGCCACCTCGTCCGGGGTGGCCGCGCACCGCTCCCGGAAGACCTCGGGCAGCGTCCGAGCAGGACCGGGCCCATGATCCGGGCCCGCCCAGGTCCGCAGCACCAGGTCACGCTCGTGCCGCTCCAGCAGGTGCAGCAGCCCGACCGGCCGCGCGGGATCGGCGGCCAGCTGCTCCAGCGCCCGGACCAGGCGCCCGGCGACGCGCTCCGCCTCGGCGGCGCCCATCGACCCTTCCCGGTAGGACAGCTCCAGGCGCAGCCGCTCGCCCGGACGCGCGCTGACCGTGAGCGGGTAGTGGGTGGCGTCCCGCTCCTCGATCCCCGCGACCGTCAGGCCGCCGCTGCCCGCCAGCCCGCTCGGCTGGTTCTCGAACAGCACCAGCGTGTCGAACAGCTCCCGCCCGCCCTGGATCTCGGCCAGCCCGAGATGCTGGTGCTCGATGAGCCGGGCGTGGGCGTCCCGCAGCCGGGCCAGGTGCTCGGCGACCGAGCCGCCGGGGCGCAGCCGCACCCGTACCGGCACGGTGTTGATGAACAGGCCGACCATGCGTTCGGACCCCGGCACCTCGGGCGGGCGGCCGGCGACGGTGACGCCGAACACCACGTCGTCCCGCCCGGTGAGCAGGCCGAGCACCAGCGCCCAGGCCGTCTGCACGACCATGCTCATGGTGGCCCGCGACTCCCGGGCCACCGCCGCCAGCCGGGCGGTCAGCTCGGCCGGCAGCTCGGTCACCACCTCGCGCGCCGCACCCACCGCCGCCCCGACCAGCAGGGCGGGCTCCTCGAACCCGGCCAGGTGCCCGCGCCAGGCCGCCCGCGCGGCCCCCTCGTCCCGCCCCGCCAGCCAGCCCAGGAAGTCCCGGTACGGCGGCGCGGGCGGCAGCTCGGCACCGCCGTACAGCTCGAACAGCTCCCGCAGCAGCAGATGCAGGGACCAGCCGTCCAGCACCAGGTGGTGGTTGGCCACGAGCAGAAGGTGCCGTTCGGGCGCCAGCCGGACCAGCGTGAAGCGCACCAGCGGGGGCGCCGTCAGGTCGAACGGGGTCCGCCGATCCTCCTCGACGACCTCGGCCACCCGGGCCGCGTCCGCCCTGTCGGCCAGGTCCACCTCACGCCAGCGCAGGGTGGCGCGGGTGGCGATGACCTGTACCGGCTGGCCGTTCCTGCGGCGGCGGAAGGCCCCGCGCAGGATGTCGTGGCGGCGCAGCAGGGCCTCCGCCGCCGCGCGCAGGGCCACGGCGTCCAGCGGGCCGCGCAGATCGAGGGTGGAGTGGACCGTGTACGGGTGGGCCTGGCCGTCCGCGGTGGTGTTCGGGGCGCTCCCGCCGTCCAAGGCGTGGAAGAGCAGTCCTTCCTGGAGCGGGGTGAGCGGCCAGACGTCCTGGACCTTCTTCACTTCAGGGGCGTTCAAGCCAGAGTCTCCTCGAACTCGTCGAGTTCTTCCTGGTCGACGGCGACCAGGAAGGGAGCGGAAGGGCTGATGGCGCCGAGCGCGGCGAGCCACAGCTCGGCCAGCTCGCGGACGACCGGCTCGGGCGCCACCCTCGGGGCGTACGTCCACGTGGCCCGCAGGGTCGGTCTCTCGGGGCCCGCGACCACGAGGGCATCGATCGTCAGGGGGTGCGCGAGCGGAAGGCCGGGATCGGCCAGGTCCAGGAAGTCTTCAGGGCCGAGGACCATGCTCCAGTCGCCGCCGTCGCCGGTGAACCTGCCGAGATGGTTGACGCAGATCCGCGGCCTGGGCAGGCGGGCCAGTGCCGGACCGGAGGCCGGGTCGAGGTGGCGGAGCAGGCCGTACCCCACGCCCTTGGCGGGGACGGCGCGCAACTGCCGCGCGACGCGGGCGAGCGCGTCGGCGCCGCCGTCCGGACCGGGGTCCAGGCGAAGGGGGGAGATGCTGGTGAACCAGCCCACCGTGCGGGACAGCTCCGCGCCGTCCACCAGGTCCTCCCGCCCGTGTCCCTCGATGTCGACCAGGACCTCGCGCCCGCCCGGCCTGCCGCGACGTGCCCGCTGCTCGCCCACGGCCGTGGCCAGCGCGGCGAGCACCATTTCGAGCGACACGTCGAGCCGCGCGGTCAGCGTGAAGCGGGCGGCGGTCGCGGCGGTGTCCAGCCGCGGATCGAGATCCCACGGCTCCGCCGCACCGGCCAGCGTCGCCTCCCAGAACGGCAGCTCGGCGCGGCGGTCGAGGGCGGGTAGCGCGCGGGCCCAGGTCCTGAACGACGTGGAGCGGGTCAGGGGCGTGCCTTCGTAGGCGTGGGCCAGGTCCTCGGCCAGCACCCGCCAGGACACGCCGTCCACGACGAGGTGGTGCGCCACCAGGTGCAGCAGACCGGACCTGGCCGGACCCGCGTCCAGCCGGACGGCCCGCAGCATCACCCCGTCCCGCGGCGCCAGCCCGGACCACGCCTCCGCCACCGCTTCCGCCGGGAGCTCGACTACCGCCGCGTGGGTGTCCGCCCGGAAGTCGCCCGCCGCGTGTGTGCCCCCAGGGAGGTCGCCGGTCGGATGGGTGTCACCAGGGAGGTCGTCCGCCGCGTGGGTGCCCGCAGGGAGGTCGCCGGCCGGGACCACGCGGAGCAGGGACGCGGCGGACACCGAGCCGGGCGGTGGGACCTCCAGCGTGTCGCCGGTCAGCCGGGCGCGGAGGAGGTCGTGGTGATCCAGCACCACCTGCAGGGCTCGGGTGAGACGGTCGCCGTCCACCCCCTGAGGCAGGCGCAGTGTCATCGACTGGGCGAAGTGGTCGATTTGCGGGCCGCGTTCCCGCAGCCAGCCCATGATCGGCGTGGCGGGAACGGCGCCGAGCGCCGACTCCTGGGGTTCGACGGACGCTCCCTCTCCGGCCACCGCCGCGAGGGCGCGGACCGTGCCCAGTTCGAGCACCTGGCGGGCGGTGATCGCCAGCCCGGCCCGGCGCGCCCGGCCGGTGAGGTGGAGCGCGAGGATGCTGTCCCCACCCAGCTCGAAGAAGTCGTCCGTCCGGCCCACCGACGGCAGCCGCAACACCTCGGCGAACAACCCCGCCAACGTCCCCTCCGCATCGACCGCCTCGGCGCGCACCTGCTCGGTCCCCTCCGCATCGACAACTCCGGCATGCGCCTTCGCTTCGGGCCGGGGTGCTGGCGTGGGCTCGGGGGCGGGCAACGCGCGGCGGTCGAGTTTGCCGCTGGCGGTCAGCGGCATCGCGTCCAGGGACACGAACACCGCGGGCACCATGTGGGCGGGCAGCCGCGCCGCGACGTGCTCGCGCAACCCGGCCGGATCCACCATCTCCGCACCAGCCCGAGGCGCCTCCGAGGGCGACGTCGCGACGGCCGGGACGATGTAGCCGACCAGCCGGATCACCCCGGGGCGGTCCTCCCGCGCGGTCACCGCCGCCTGGCGAACACCCGGATGCGCCGCCAGGACGGCCTCGACCTCGCCGGGCTCGACGCGGAACCCGCGGATCTTGATCTGGTCGTCGGCCCTGCCCGCGTACTCGACGACCCCGTCCGCCCGGCGGCGGGCCAGGTCACCGGTGCGGTACAGGCGCGACCCCGGCGGGCCGAACGGATCGGGTACGAACCGCCCCGCCGTCAGTCCCGGCCGCCGCAGGTAGCCGCGTGCCACCTGCACACCCCCGATGTACAGCTCGCCGTACGCGGCCGGACGCAGGTCCCGGTCCAGCACGTGGATGGTGGTGTTCCAGACCGGCCGCCCGATCGGCACCGGCCCCTCCGCCCCCGGGAGGCACCGCCAGTACGTCACGTCCACCGCCGCCTCGGTCGGCCCGTACAGATTGTGCAGTTCACACCCCGGCAGGACGGCGTGGAAGTCCGCGGCCAGATCCGCGGGCAACGCCTCGCCGCTGCAGATCACCCTGCGCAGCCCCGTGCACCCGGCGGCCTCGGGGTCGGCCAGGAACGCGCGCAGCATCGACGGTACGAAGTGCACGGTCGTGACCCGTTCCCGCTGGATCAGGCCGGCCAGGTAGGCGGCGTCACGGTGCCCGCCCGGCTCGGCCACCACCAGCGTGGCCCCGGTGACCAGCGGCCAGAAGAACTCCCACACCGACACGTCGAAGCTGGACGGCGTCTTCTGCAGCACCCGGTCCGCGCCGGTCAGGCCGTACTCCGCCTGCATCCACCGGATCCGGTTGACGATGGCCTCGTGCGAGACCACGACCCCCTTGGGACGCCCGGTGGAACCGGAGGTGTAGATGACGTACGCCGGATGGCGCGGGTCCACCCGCGTCCCGGCCTCGGCCCGCGCGGCCGGGTCGAGGGTGACGGCACGCAATGTCACCACGGGCTCGGCGTCGGCCAGCATGAAGGCGACCCGCTCCGCCGGATAGCCCGGATCCACCGGCAGGTAGGCGGCCCCCGCCTTGAGCACCGCGACCAGCGCGACGACGAGCTCGGCCGAGCGCGGCAGCGCGACCGCGACGATCCGCTCGGGGCCCGCCCCGCGCTCGCGCAGCCGTGCGGCCAGGCCCGACGCGGCCCTGTCCAGCTCGGCGTAGGTCAGCGTGACGTCGCGGAACCGCACGGCGGGCGCGTCAGGGGTCGCCGCCGCCTGCGCCTCGATCAGTTCGGTCAGCGTCACCGCACCGGCTCCAGGATCGCGGCCGACAGGGAGCTCGCGATCTCTCCCGCCCGGACGGCCGTGGTGGACAGCAGCGTGGAGGTCAGGCCGTGGCTGTGCTCGGTGGCGCCCTGGAGGTAGATGCCGCAGGACAACTCCGGCACCGTACGCACCCGGTGGTCGCGCCCGACCAGCAGCTCGCCGTGCTCGTCACGCAGGCAGAACCGCCCGGCCGCGCCGAGCAGGTCCAGCGGTTCCACCGGCCGGTACCCGGTCGCGTAGACCACCACGTCCGCGCGCAGCGCCTCGACCTCACCCGTGACCAGGGACTGGACGTGGACGCTCACCCCGTCGGAGTGGCTCTCCAGGCCCACGGCGCGGGACAGGTTCATGACGCGCAGCCGCTGAGCCCCGGCCACCTTCTCCCGGTAGGCGCGCCGGAACAGCTCCTGGAGCAGGTCGAGGTCCACGACCGAGTAGTTGGTGTTCGCGTGGTAGTCCTTGATCATGCGCTTGACGTCGTGCGGGGCGTCGTAGAAGCGGTCCACGGCGACGGGGTCGAAGACGCTGTTGGCGAAGGGGCTGTCGTCGGCCGGGCTGTAGCCGTACCGGGAAAAGACCGCGCAGACCTCGGCGGCGGGGAAGCGGGTGTGCAGGTGCTCGACCACCTCGGCCGCGCTCTGGCCCGCGCCGACCACCACGAACCTGCGCGGCCGCTCGACGCTCAGCTCCGCCAGCCGGTACATCAGCTCCTGGCTGTGCCACACCCGCTCGCCCGCGACGATCCCGGCGGGCAGCACGGGCCGGAGCCCGGCGGCCAGCACGACGTTGCGTGCCCGGTAGGTGGTCAGCTCGCCGCGCTGCACGACGATGTCCAGCTCGCGGACCTCGCCGTCCGCCTCCACCGGGCGGATGGTGACCACCTCCGCGCCGTAGCGGACCTGCCGCTCGAAACGCGCGGCCGCCCACGCGAGATAGTCGTGGAACTCCACCCGCGTGGGATACATGCTCTTCTGGTTGATGAAGTCGGCCAGCCGGCCCTGGGCGTGCAGGTAGCTGACAAAGCTGTACGGGCTGGCGGGGTTGCGCATGGTGACCAGGTCCTTGAGGAAGGACACCTGCATGGTGGCACCCTCGATCAACATGCCCCGGTGCCAGCCGAACGCCTCCTGCTTCTCCAGGAAGACCGCGGACAACCCGGGAGCCGGATCAGGGGATCCGGCCTCCGCCAGGGCGATCGCCAGGGCGAGGTTGGACGGGCCGAAACCGATCCCGACGAGGTCGAAGACGGGGGTCACCACTGGGGCACGTCCTCCTGGGCGCGCGGATACACCATCAGGGCGGCCGTCTTGTGCGGCATCGTGACCTCTCCCGCCCGGACGAACCCGGCCGCGGCGAACGCCCGCAGCGAGGCGTCGTTGCGGACGTTCGGCTCCGCGACGACCCGGGTGCACTCCGGCTCGGTCTCCAGCAGTCCCACGGCGACCGACCGCAACAGGGCCCGGCCGAGACCGCGGCCGAGGTTCTCCCGCGCGCCGATGGCGATGTGCACGCCCAGGTCCTGCGGCCGGTACGGGTACAGCGGCGCCAGCCTGTCCCGCAGCACCCGGTAGAGCTCCAGGTAGGCGACCGGCTCACCGTCCAGCGACGCGAGGCACGGCCGCGAGTGCGCACCGGCGGCCTGCCGGGCGATCTCCTCCGCCCACCGCTCGTACGGCCAGGCCTGGTCCCACGGTTCGGCGACGTGCGGCCGGTTCATCCAGTCGCAGACCAGGGCGACTCCGTCGGTGCCCGGCTCGATCACCGTGATGCGCCATTCGCCCACCCTCGGGGGAATGGGGGGCGCGCCGATGTCCTGCAGGTGTGAGGGTTGCTGGCTCACTCATCCTCCGCAATAGTTAGGTTTGCCTAACCTAAATTGGCGCCATGCCTAACTAAGCATCGGATCCGCGAAACCGTCAAGGGATAGCAATGGCCACAAAACGAAACGGCGGCAGCGGCCTGTCGCCGCCACCGCCGTCGCCTGCGGTCGTCGCGTCCGGGTCAGTGCGCCCGGCGGGCGAGAGTGAGGTCGGTGCGGAAGGCGATCTCGACGCCGTCGCCCAGCAGGGCGGCGAGCTCACCGAGCACCGGCTCGCGGGCGGCCGGGTCCAGCATCCGGTAGGCGGAGATGGAGCGGACGAGGTCCAGGTAGCGCTCGGTGGGATACCAGGTGTGGTGGACGTAGTGGCGGATGTCCAGGTCGGTGAAGCGGGGATCGTGCGCCAGCAGGTGCTCGCTCTCCTCGGCCTGGACCGAGGTGCTCCGGTGCAGGCTGGAGCTGGTCACCCCGTGGCGGTGGTCCACCGCGGCCAGGGCGGCGCCGAGTTCGGCGTCGGTGACGACGTAGCGGTTCCAGAACAGGGCCAGCGCGCCCGAGGGCGCCAGGGCGGCGTGGGCCAGGTCCCACCGCCGCTCCGGATCCACCCAGTGCCAGGCCTGCGCGGAGTACAGCAGGGTGAACGGCCGGTCGGGGACGTAGTCCTCGAATCGCCCGCTCTCCACCCGCACCCCGGGGCACTTCGACGTCAGCGCGGCGGCCATCCGGGGATCGGGTTCGACACAGGTCAGGTCCACGCCGTGGGCGGCGAAGCCCACAGTCGCCTTGCCCGTTCCCGCGCCCACCTCCAGCACCGGGCCGGCCGGCGCGTATTCCAGCACCTCGGTGACCAGTTGCTCGGGATAGCCCGGTCTGGCCGACTCGTACTGCTCGACCGCCTCACCGAACACCACACTTCGCACGCGATCGACCATCGTCCGCACCCTCCTCATGATTCACCCCGCCCGCCGGCGCAGGGGGCGTGCATTCGTACGCGGAGTGCCGGATCCAAGGGCGTGCAGTGCCGGGGCACCCGCGCCCGCCAAGGACTCCGGCACCCCGAAAATTCAATCACGCAGGGAGAACGCGGCCGGATGCGGCGGACGGGGCGGGTCGAATCGCGGGTGGAGGGGCCCGTCAGGCAGTGTGGTCGACGGTGAACCAGACGATCTTGCCGCCGTTCGCCGACGTCACGCCCCAGGCGTCGGCGACCGCCGCGACGATCTGCAGCCCTCGCCCGGAGATCGCGTCGATGTCGGGAGTGCGCTGGTGGGGCACCCCGTCGCCCGGGTCGAAGACCTCGCCGTACAGCCGGTCCTCGCGGAGCTCCAGGCGCAGCGCGTACGCCGACCCGCCGTGCCGGACGGCGTTGGTGACCAGTTCGCTGACGATGAGCAGGCAGTCGTCGATGGCCCGCTCGGGAACCCAGCCGGTCAGCTCGGTCCGGACCAGGGAGCGCGCCTTGCCCACACCGGCCGGCACCGACGGCAGCAGGCATTCCACCGTGTGGATCGCAGCGGATAACGGCCCGGGATAGAGGGGCATCTGCATCACGTCTCTCCGTTGGGAGCGCTCCCAACAACCACGATAAGCGCCGGAGTTCCGTCTTGGGAATCAAGGCCACAGGATTGTTGCGAATCCGCGTCCCCGGCGGGCGGGCGTCACTCCGCGCGCCGGATGACGCCCGCCCGCGCCAGCACCTTCGCGTAGCCGGATGCGTTGAGCCCGGTGGAGAGGTACCAGGCGGTGCCCGCGCCCGCCCGGCGCCGGGTGATCGCCGGGCCGCCGTCGGCGTACGTCACGGTCGCCGTGGCGCCCGCCAGGTGCACGACCTCGCTCCAGAGGTCGCCGGTCGTGCCGTCCGACAGCGTCACGGGCCCGGCGAGCGGCCGGAACTCCTCGACCCGCACGCCCAGCAGATCGCGCAGCGCGCCGGGGTAGCCGCCGAGCCGGACCCGGGTGTCGGGGTCGGCGACGCCGCTGAAGTACGACACGACCAGCGTGCCGCCGCCCTCCACATAGGCGGCCAGGCCGGCGGCGGACTCGTCGGACATCAGGTAGAGAGACGGCACCAGTACGGCCCGATACCCGGACAGATCGTGGGCCGGGTGGGCGAAGCCGGCGGCGACGCCATGCGACCACAACACCCGGTGCGCGCGCTGCGCCGACGCCCAGAAGTCCAGCCCGGTCGCGGGCAGCCCGGGGTTCTGCAGCGCCCAGCCCGCCTCGTCGTCCCAGAGGATGGCCACCTCCGGCCGGGCGGGCCGCGCCGGGGGCAGCGCGGCGAGCCTCCGGCCCAGCTCCATGACCTCCCGGAAGACGCGGGAGTCGGCCCCCGCGTGCGGGACCATGCCCTGGTACCACTGCTCCGCCCCGCCCCGCGAGGCCCGCCACTGGAAGTGCAGCACCCCGGCGGCGCCGCGGGCCGCGTACTCCAGGCCGCGCCTCACATGCTCGCCCGGCTCCAGCGCGAGCATGCGCTCCTGCGTGTACATGACCCCGACGCCCTGCTCCATCAGCAGCCACGGCTTGCCGCGCGCCCACGAAAGGGCGAGGTCGGAGGCGAAGGCGATCTGGGCGAGCCCGCCGTCGCCGGGCTCGTCGGTGTAGTGGTCGATCGCGACGAGATCGACCTCGGCCGACCACCTCCAGTGGTCCAGCGGCGTCCACCCGGCCATGACGTAGTTGGTGGTCACGGGCTGCGGGCCGTGGGCGGCCACGATGTCGCGTTGCTCGCGGTAGTGGCCGAGCAGCGCGTCGGAGCAGAAGCGGCGGTAGTCCAGCAGGTGGGCGGGGTTGGCCCGCCACTGGGTGGCCCGCGGCGGCAGCACCTGCTCCCACGAGGAGTAACGCTGGCTCCAGAACGCCGCCGTCCACGCCTCGTTCAGCGCGTCCAGGGACTTGTGCCGGTCGCGCAGCCAGGCGCGGAAGGCCGCCGCGCAGTGATCGCAGTGGCAGACGGTGCCGTACTCGTTGTGCACGTGCCACATGACCGTCGCGGGGTGCGCGCCGTACCGCTCGGCGAGCGCCGTCACCACCCGCCGCGAGGCCGCCCGGTACGCCGGGGCGTTGACGCAGTAGGTGTCCCGGCTGCCGTGCACGAGCCGGACCCCGTCGGCGCGCACGGGCATCGCGTCCGGGTGGGCCAGGGTGAACCAGGGCGGCGGGGAGGCGGTCGGAGTGGCCAGGTTGACCTGGACGCCGTTGTCGTGCAGCAGGTCCATGACCCGGTCGAGCCAGCCGAAGTCGTAGACGCCCTCCGAGGGCTCCAGCCGTGACCAGGAGAACACGCCCACGGTGGCGAGGTTGACGCCCGCCGCGCGCATCAACGCGACGTCCTCGCGCCAGACGTCCTCGGGCCACTGGTCGGGGTTGTAGTCGCCGCCGAAGTACACGCTTCCTCCCTCGGGGCGGGATCGTCGGCAGATCCCGCGCCGAGCCATCCTCGGGGCCCGGCCACCGCCCGCGCCACCCCCGGAAGGAGCGCGGCGCGGTGGCCGGGGGAAGGGGCGGTCAGACGCGGTCGGCGGCGATGAGCAGGTACTGGAAGCTGCCGCTCTTGTAGGCGTCGAGGAAGGCGTCCTCGATGCCGGTGGCCAGGTGGGTCTTGGCCCGGAGCTCCCAGTACGGGATGGTGGCCGCCGTGAGGTCCACCACGCTGATCGGGACGAGCCGGTTGGCCGCCATCTCCGCGAAATACGTGCTGCGGGGATGGATGTCGCAGATGTAGTGGGCGTTGATCTGGCTGATCGCCCGTGACGGCAGGCCGTAGGCGTTGTTGTAGCAGCCGGTGATGCACACGTATCTGCCGCCCCGCTTCAGCAACCTGGCGTGCTCGGCGAACAGTTGGGACAGCTCGACGTACATTGTGCTCTCGTTGTTCCAGATGGCCTGGAACGCCCCCGTCGGGAAGCCGGTGTCGAGCATGTTGCGGAAGTGGAAGCGTACTTTGTTCTCCACACCGCGCTTCCTGGCCTGCTCGTTGGCGAAGGCCACCTGGGACTCGGAGATGGACACGCCGTCCACCTGGCAGCCGTGGAGCAGGTTGACCAGGAGGCTGGAGCCGCCGCGGCCCGAGCCGGCGTCCATGACCCGGTCCTCCGGCCCCAGCGGGCCGAGATGCGAGATGAGGGTCTCCGCCTGTACGGACTCGAGCCGGTGCAGTTCGTTGACGACACGTTTCTCCCGCGTGTCCGCGGGACCGTCCAGCACCGACCAGTCCACCTCGCCGATGCCGTAGTGATGGTGGTACAGGCCGTCGACCTCCCCCAAGCGCAGGTTGACCGGATTCTTCTCGGCGTTCCAATAGGCGGCGACGGACTGCTGATACTGGCTGATGAGCACGGGGGACTGCGGTGTGATGGTCATCGAAGCTCCTTTCTTGTCATGACTGATAGCGGCTGGACGAGCCGTGCCACTCGAGGCATCCGCCCATCCAGCCCTGCGCACCGCGCAGGAATTGTTTGAGCTCGGGGGAGGGGACCGCGGCGAGTTCGCGCTGGCTCTGCTCGAAGCCTTTGACGAAGTGGTTGTGCAGGTGGACGGCGCGTTCGGTGGCCTCGCGCGTCGAGCAGCCGGTTTCGTTCGCGATGAGCAGGACCAGGTTGGAGTCGGGGAGGGCGTCGGCCGCCTCCTTCTCCGCGGAGTACAGGTCGTTGACGATGACGCTGGCGGTGCCCGCCTGCATCAGGGCGGTGTGGAAGCGACGGTCGTAGAAGAGGTTGGCGGGCAGCTCGTAGCCGCCGACGATGTCGATGAGGATCATCGAGGTGTAGAAGCTGTCGTGCTGGCGGGCCGCCAGATAGCGCCAGACGGGCGGCTGCTCGTCCAGATATCGCCAGGCGGCGTAGGCGGTCCAGCTCACGTACATCTGGAAGGTGGTGGTGCAGGCACGCATGACCTGCGCCGGGGTGGCGTGGCGGGACAGGTGGCTGCGGGCCGAGCGCAGCGACACCAGGACGGGGTCGGCCTGGATCGCCTCCTCCAGCGGGCAGGTGTACTCGCCCGCGTCGGGGGGCGGGTCCATGGCCGACATCACCAGGGCGAGGCGGGGCGGCAACTCCGTCGGCGTGGCGCCGAGGTCCGTCTCGTCGGCGTAGTAGTCGTCGGCCGCCCACCACGCGGCGTTCATCTGGGCGGCGATCAGCAGGTGGTCGGGGTCGTCGGAGTCGGGGTGCGTGAGCATCGCGAGGCGCCCGTAGCCGGTCGAGGCGAACTCCTCCATCCGTCCCTCGTGCAGGCCCACCCGCTCCGCCCACGCCACCAGCCGCCGGTCGACCTCGGCGCCGAGGTCGTCGTCCACGCGTACGGTCTCGGGGCAGTAGAGCGGCGGGTACGACCCGTCGCCCCACTGCCGCTCCCGGTAGGCCAGCGGGGCGAGACTGTGCCTGCGCTCGCCTGACAGCGCCGGCAGCGAGATGTCCCACCCGCGGTCGGGCGGCTCGGCGGGCTCGTGCCCGTCCGTCGCCTCGAACCCGGCCCGGTACGGCTGGAGCGCGGCCGTCAGGCGGAGCGTGTACGACCCCAGGCCCGTCGGTCCGGCGGGCAGCGGCACCGCGGCGGCGTTGTCCGGCATGGCACACCTCCCTTACGAGCGCGGGGCCGCGACGTCGACGTGCTCAAGGATCCCGATCGCGTCCGGGACCAGGATCGCCGCCGAGTAGTAGGCGCTGACCAGGTAGGACATCACGGCCTGGGAGTTGATGCCCATGAAGCGCACGTTGAGGCCGGGCTCGTACTCCTCGGGGATGCCGGTCTGGTACAGGCCGACGACCCCCTGGTCGTCCTCGCCGGTGCGGAGTGCCAGGATCGAGGTGGTCATGTCCTTCGCGATCGGGATCTTGCCGCAGGGGAAGATCGGTATGCCGCGCCAGGCAGGGATCTCGTGCCCGTTCACGTCGGTGCTGCCCACCACCAGCCCGCGCCGGTTGCACTCGCGGAAGAACGCGGCGATCGCCTTGGGATGGGCGAGCAGCAGGCGGGTCTTGCGCCGCATGCTGATCAGGTCGTCGAGGTCGTCCGGGGTGGGCGGCCCCGACCAGGTGTAGATGCGCTGGGAATAGTCGGTGTTGTGCAGCAGCCCGAACTCGCGGTTGTTGAGCAGCTCCCACTCCTCGCGCTCGCGTATCTCGTGGATGGTCAGGCGGAGCTGCTGTTCGAGCTGGTTCATCGGGTCGTTGTAGAGGTCGGCGACCCGCGTGTGCACACGCAGGACGGTCTGCGTGACGCTGAGCTCGTATTCGCGCGGATGGAGGTCGTAGTCCACGAACGTGCCGTCGAGCCGCGGCTCGCCCACATGCCCGGAGGCGATGGTGACCGTCGCCTCGCCGCGCCGGTTGACCGGGCGGAAGGTGTTCTCCAGGTAGCGCTCGATGTGCTCGCGCAGGGCGGGGGAGCGGCCGAGGATCCGCCGCAGCTCCAGCCGGGGCGCCACCATGACCGTGGCGGAGGTGGCGGCCCTGACGGTGCACGGCCAGCGCGGCGCCCCCTGGCTGAACGCCTCGTCGCCGAACTGGTCGCCGTCGGCGATGACGCCGAGGAACTCCGTGGTGCCGTATCTGCCGGTGGAGATCCGTTCGAGGCGGCCGTGCGCGATGACGTACGTCTCGGTGACCGGGGTGCCCGCCCGCACGAGGACCTCGCCGGGCTCGACCTCCCGCGCGGTGAACGTCTCGGCGATGGAGGCCAGCACCTCGGCGTCGCCGAACCCGCGCAGCACGGGCAGCTCCGTGAGCGTCTCCGGGATGATCCGTACGTCGTCCGCGCCGCTCAGCGCCACGCTCACCCGGCCCCGCCCGATGGTGTGCGTGAGCCTGCGGTTGACCCGGTACGTGCCGCCGCGCACGTCCACCCACGGCAGCATGCGCAGCAGCCAGCGGGAGCTGATGGCCTGCATCTGCGGACGGGTCTTGGTGGTGGTGGCCAGGTTGCGTGCGGCCCGGGTGTCCAGGCTCAGTCGCTCTTCCGTCGCCTCCGTGGGTGGCATCGCCCCTCGCAATCGCCGATCGTTGATCGCACGTTCAGCTACTGAAAGTATTCAAATGGACACTGACAGTAGAGTCTCGGAGTGGGGAGGGGACGGTGACGGTTGTGGAACGGTGATCTGGCTTGCCGGTGGCAGGGGTGGATGTTTAAAATCCGCGCGCCTTGTTTTCCCCCTAGAGGGTCAGGGCGGCGGCGACCAGGAAACCGAGGCCGCCGACGACGACCTCGGCGTGCAGTCCCGCCACCAGGCCGCCGCCCGCGACCAGCGTGCCGACCAGCGCCACCCCGATAGCGCTGCCGGTCTGGCGGGCGGCGTTGAACACCGCGGACGCCGCCCCGCCGAGCTCGGCCGGGGCCGCCTCCATGATCGCGGTGGTGGCCGGCGGCATCGCGAAACCGACCCCGAAACCGGTGAGCACCAGCGGCGCCACCAGTGCCCAGTAGCTCGTGCCGGCATCGACCAGGACCCAGCTCAGCAGTCCGATGCCGCCGACGACCAGGCCGCAGGCCATCGGCGGGCGCGGGCCCGTGCGCGCGGCGACCCGGCCGCCCAGCGGCGAGGCGATCATCGGCATCAGCGCCATCGGCAGCATCGCCAGTCCGGTGGTCAGCGCGTCGAGGTGGCGTACCTGCTGGAAGTACAGAGGCACCACGAACAGCAGCCCGTAGAAGCCGAGGTTGAGCAGCACGCCGATGACGGCCGAGGAGGAGAACCGGCGGCTCGCGAACAGGTCCAGCGGCAGCATCGGCGCCCGCGCCCGGCGTTCCAGCAGCAGGAAGGCCGGAAGCGAGAGCGCGAAGAGCGCGAGCCCGCCCAGCACGACCGGCGAGGCCCAGCCGCGCCCCCCGGCCTCGATCAACGCCCCGGTCAGGCCGCCCAGGCACAACGCGCAGGCCACCTGGGCCGGCACGTCCAGCCCGGCCCACCCCGCGACGGGAGCGGCCCCCGCCACCTTCGCCGCCCGGCCCCGCCCGGAGGCGGCGTTCGGGACGTGTCTCGCGGTGAGCAGGAAGCCGAGCACGCCGAACGGGAGGTTGACGAAGAACACCGAGCGCCAGCCGATCGCCGACACCAGCACGCCGCCGAGCACCGGTCCTGCGCCGGCGGCGATCCCGGCGACCATGCCCCACACGCCGAGCGCCCGTGCCCGCGCCCCGCGCTCCGGGTAGGCGCCGTGCAGCAACGCCAGCGAGGCCGGCACCATCGCCGCCGCGCCGACCCCCTGCGCCAGCCGCGCCCCGATCAGTACGCCCGCCGACGGCGCCAGCCCGCAGCAGGCGGAGGCGACGGTGAAGACCGCCAGCCCGGCCAGGAAGACCGGCTTCCCGCCGAGCCGGTCGTTGAGCCCGCCGCAGAACACCAGCAGCCCGGCGAACGCCAGCGTGTAGCCGTCGACGACCCACTGCAACGACGTCAGCCCGGTACGCAGGCCGGCGCCGATCGCCGGGATCGCCACGGTGACCACGGTGACGTCCAGGATGACCAGGAAATAGCCGAGACAGACCGCGACCAGCGGCAACCAGGCGGCCGGTGAGCGGGACGCGGTCGGTTCCCTCTTGGTGAGCATCATCCGTTTAGTCTCGTGCGGGACTACTACGGCGGGCGCCGAAGCGTCGTCGTCCTGGGGCGGGCTGACACGAAAGCCCTGGCCGTTCACCCTGCGCACTCCCCGCGTTGGGCCTCTGGTGGTCTGGGGAGGGTTGCGCTACTCTGCCTGAGACATCAGACGTCAGGTGTCTGATGGCTGAGGGAGTCCATTCGTGACACTTGCCGAAAGCATCGCCGAGCGCCTGTTCCAGGAGATCATCGAAGGGCGGCTCACGACGAGCAAGCCGCTTCCCCCCGAGGGCGAGCTGGCCACCACGTACAACGTGAGCCGGCTCACCGTCCGCGAGGCGATCCGCATCCTGCGCACCCAGAACGTGGTGCGCATCCGCCGCGGCCGTGGCACCGAGGTCAACCCGCCGGAGGAGTGGACCTCGCTGGAGGCCGTCGTGCGCGCGTCGGAGGGCAGCCTGGGGCCCGGGCCGGAACGCCTGCTGGAGGCGCGCCGGATGATCGAGATCGGGGCCGCGCAGCTCGCCGCCGAGCGCCGTACCGACGAGGACCTCGTACAGCTCGGCGTGCAGCTCGACGAGATGCGCGCGGCCTCGGCGGCGGGTGACGTCACGCGGTTCGTCGAAGCGGACATCCGCTTCCACGACGTGATCATGCGGGCGAGCGGCAACATCTTCGTGCCGCTGCTCTTCGTCCCCTTCGGGCGGCTGCTCATCGAGGCCAGACGCCAGACGTCCGCGGTGCCCGAGATCCAGCGGAACGCGATCGAGCAGCACGCCAACATCGTCGACGCGCTCACCGAGGGCGACAGCGAGCAGGCCCGCGTCGCGATGGAGGCGCACATGCAGCAGACGCAGCGCGACCTCCGGCAGCACGTGCTGGACGAGCAGCCGTGAGCGGGGAGGCAGGAGCAGCCGTGAGCACGGACACCCGGGCCGCGACGCCGCTGACGGAGGCGGAGCTGCTCGCGGGGCAGCCGCCGGCCGTCCCGGTGGACGGTGAGCGGCTGGCCGCGGCGGTCGAGTCCGGCCGGCGGATGATCGTGCTCGACGACGACCCCACGGGCACGCAGACCGTCGCCGGGCTGCCCGTTCTCACCCGCTGGTCCGTGGACGACCTGCGCTGGGCACTCGCGCAGGGTGCGCCGGCGGTGTTCGTGCTGGTCAACACCCGGGCTATGGCCGCACAGGACGCCGCCGCGCGGGACCGGGAGGTCGTACGCGCGAGCCTGGCCGCCGCCGAGCTCGAAGGGGTCGAGGTCGTCTTCGCCAGCCGCGGCGACTCCACGCTGCGCGGGCACTTCCCGCTGGAGACCGACGTCATCGCCGGGGAGCTGGACGGGCGGGTGGACGCGGTGCTGCTGGCCCCCGCCTACATCGACGCGGGCCGCGTGACGGTGGACGGGAAACACTGGCTGCGCACGGCCGAGGGCATGCTGCCGGTCGGCGCGAGCGAGTTCGCCCGTGACGCGACGTTCGGCTACCGCGCGTCGGCGCTGCCCGAATGGGTCGAGGAGAAGACCGGCGGCGCGATCGCGCGGGCCGAGGTGCCCGTCATCACGCTGCGCGAGCTGCGCGCGGGTGATCTGACGGCGCTCGTGTCGCGTCTGGTCTCGTTCGAGGGCGGGCGGCCGGTCGCGGTCGACGCCGCCTGCGACGACGACCTGCGCAACCTCACGCTCGCGCTGGTGGAGGCCGAACGGCTGGGCAAGCGGTTCGTCTACCGCGTCGGGCCGTCCTTCGTACGCGCCCGCAGCGGGCAGACCGCCGCACCGCCGATCGACGCCGCCGACCTGCGCCACCTCACGGCCCCGGCCCGGCCGATCGACGCCGCCGGTCCGGTCCGCCCTCACCCGGCGCGGCCGGTCGAGGGGGCCGCAAGTCCCGTGCCCGCCGGTGCCGTGCCCGCCGGTGCCGTGCCCGCAAGTCCCGTCCCCGCCGGTTCGGTGCCCGCCGGTCCCGTGCCCGCCGGTCCCGTGGTCGGTCACGGGCTTGTCGTCGTCGGGTCGCATGTCGCGCAGACCACGCGGCAGCTGGCCCGCCTGCGGGAGCGCCGGCCGATCGAGGTGATCGAGCTGGACAGCGACCGGCTGCTCGACCCCGCCGGCGTCGAGTCCTACGTCGCCGAGGTCGTCACCAGGGCCGTCACGCTGCTGGCGGCCGGGGAGGTCGTGCTCGCCACGAGCCGTACCCTGCGCACCGCCGGTTCCCCCGAGGCCAACCTCGCGCTCTCCCGCACGATCAGCGGGGGCGTCGTGAGCGTCGTGCGCGGCGTCACGGCCCGGGTACGCCCGGCCTTCGTCGTGGCCAAGGGCGGCATCACCTCCTCGGACGTCGCGACCGACGGGCTCGGTATCGTACGCGCCCACGCGCTCGGCACCCTGCTGCCCGGGATCGTCTCGCTGTGGACGGCGGCCGAGGGGCGCTCCATGGGCCTGCCGTACGTCGTCTTCGCCGGCAACGTCGGCGACGACGAGGCACTGGCCGACGTCGTCGACCGCCTGCAACCACCGCCCGCACCCGGCCGCCCGCAGCCGACCGCGTGAAGAAAGGAACAACCATGTCACAAGTCGCCGTCATCGGGCTCGGCGCCATCGGACTGCCCATGGCGCTGCGGCTCACCGGCGCCTTCCCGGTCACCGCCTACGACCCGGCCCCGGACCGGCTGCGGGCCGCCGTCGAGGGCGGCGCCACGGCCGCCGCGAGCCCGGCGCGGGCGGCGGCGGGCCGCGAGGTCGCCGTGCTCGCCGTACGCGACCAGGCCCAGGTCGAGACCGCCCTGTTCGGGGCCGACGGGGTGGCCGGCTCGGGGTTCGGGGGAGTGGTCGTGCTGACGAGCACCATCGGCCCCGCCGCGGTGCGTTCGATCGCCGAGCGCCTGTCGGCCGCGGGCATCGGCCTCGTCGACGCCCCCGTGAGCGGCGGCCCGGTACGCGCGGGCAAGGGCGACCTGCTCATCCTGGCCGGCGCGCCGGACGAGGCGCTCACCGCCGCCGGGCCGGTGCTCGAACGGCTCGCCTCCACGCTCACGGTCGTCGGCCAGAAGGCCGGAGACGGCCAGGTCTTCAAGACGATCAACCAGCTCCTCGCCGGCGTGCACATCGCCGCGGCGGCCGAGGCCATCGCGCTCGCCCGCGGGCTCGGGGTGGATCCCAAGACCGTCATCGCCGCGTTGTCGCAGGGCGCGGGCAGCTCGTTCATGTTCGCCGACCGCGGCCCCCGGATGCTGGAGGCCTACCGCGGCGGCGCGGAGGTGAAGTCGCGGCTCGACATCTTCGTCAAGGACATGAGCATCGTCACCGAGGTCGCCCGGCAGAGCCATGTCGCGACCCCGCTGGCCGCCACGGCCGAGCAGCTCTACCTGCTCGCGGAGAGCCACGGACTCGGCGAACACGACGACTCCTCGGTCGTGACCCTGCTCTCGCCCCGACAGGACCCCGGGCACGACCCCGGGCACGACCCCGGGCACGACCCCCGGCATGACCCCCGGAACGACTCCCGGAATGGCGAGGTCGCGTGATGCGTCACACCACCCTCGGCTCCAGCGGCTGCTCGGTCTCCCGGGTCGCGCTGGGCACGATGACCTTCGGCCAGAAGACCCCGGAAGCGGAGGCGTTCGCGCAGCTCGACCGCTTCGTCGAGGTGGGCGGCACGCTCGTGGACACCGCCGACTCCTACGGGGAGGGCGCGAGCGAGCGCATCGTCGGCCGCTGGATCGCGAGCAGGCCGGCGCACGTACGCGATGGGATCGTGCTCGCGACCAAGGCGCGCTTCCCCACCGGGCCCGGCACGAACGACGTCGGGCTGTCCCGCAAGCACCTCGCCCGCGCCCTGGACGGGTCCCTCACCCGGCTCGGCGTCGAGACGATCGACCTCTACCAGGCGCACGCTTTCGACCCGTACACCCCGATCGAGGAGACCCTGGGGTTCCTCGACGACGCGGTGGCGGCCGGCAAGATCCACTACGTCGGGCTCTCCAACTACACCGCCTGGCAGGTGCAGCGGGTCGTGGACGTGGCGTCGTTCCGCGGCCTCGTCGGCCCGAGCGCCCTGCAGGCGCAGTACAACCTGCTCACCCGCGAGCTCGAATGGGAGATCATCCCGGCGCTCGAAGCCAACGGCCTGGGGCTGCTGGTCTGGTCGCCGCTGGCGGCCGGGGTGCTGACGGGCCGGCTCGACGGGGTGCCCGCCGCCCGGCGGGAGCAGGCGCGGGCGGTGCTCGACGCGCTCGGCTCGATCGCCGAGCGGCGCGACGTCTCCTCCGGCCGCGTCGCCCTCGCCTGGCTCGCCGCGCAGCCCGCCGTGACCTCGGTGATCCTCGGTGCCCGCACCATGGAGCAGCTGGAGGACAACCTCGCCGCCTTCGACCTGGTGCTCGACGACGAGGAGTGCGCCCGGCTGGCCGCGGCCGGCGAACCCGTCATCGGCGACTACCCGTACGGAGCGCGCGGCCTGGAGCAGCGCCGTCGCCGGCTTGAGGGCGGCCGATAGCTCGTGGACAGCAGAAATTCAGCACCAACGTCACTCACCAGACGTCTGATGTCAGCGGTCAGACGCCTTATCACGGCAAGGAAGGGCTCCATGGGTACCCCACGCTCACTGCTCAGAAGAGGCGCGCTGCCGGCCGCCGGCGCCGCCCTCGTCCTGCTCGGTGTCACCGCCTGCTCGGGCGGAGGCTCCGATTCCGGCGACGGCCCGCAGACGGTGACGCTCTGGGTGGCCTCGCCGACCGAGGCGTTCTCCAGCGCCCTGGTGGACGCCTACAACAAGACCCACAAGAACCAGGTCAAGGTCACCGGCATCCCCGACGACGGTTTCCTGCAGAAGATCGGGACCGCCGCGGGCGCCCGCTCGTTGCCGGACATCGTCGTCTCCGACGTCGTCTACCTGCCCAACTACACGAGCAAGGGCGTCTTCCTCGACCTCACCAGCCGCATCAAGGCGCTGCCGTTCGCGTCGAGCGTCGCGCCCGCGCACGTCCAGGCCGGCACCTGGGAGGGCAAGCAGTACGCCGTCCCGCACAAGCTCGCCTCCTCGGTGCTCTTCTACAACAAGGACCTGTTCAAGAAGGCCGGCCTCGACCCGGAGAAGCCGCCGGCCGACTTCGAGGAGCTGCTCGCCGACGCCAAGAAGATCCGCGCGCTCGGGCCGGACACCTACGGCTACGACTTCGGCGGCAACTGCGGCGGCTGCACCGCGTACACGATGATGCCGTTCATGTGGGCGGGCGGCGCCGACGTGCTCGCCGACCAGGGCAAGACGGCGAACTTCGGCAACGACACCGTCAAGCAGGTCTTCGGCCTCTACAAGCAGCTGTGGGACGCCGGCGTCATGCCCGCCAACGCCCAGACGCAGGACGGCTCGACCTGGGCCAACAACTTCGTCTCCGGCCACGTCGGCATGATGGCGCAGGGCTCGGCCATCGTCGGCGACCTGCAGAAGCAGACCGGGTTCGACTGGGGTGTCACCCGGATCATGTCGCCGGACGGCTCGGGCACCTCGACCTTCGTCGGCGGCGACGCGGCCGCGATCTCGGCGACGTCCGAGCACGCGGACGCCGCCTGGGACTTCCTCAGCTGGACGCTGCAGGACAAGCAGCAGGTCGACATCGTCGCCAAGAACGGCGACCTGCCCGTGCGCACCGACCTCGCCGGCAACCCGAACACGGCCAAGGACCCGCGCACGAAGTTCATCATGGACGGCGTCGCGGGCGGCAAGACCCCGTTCGCGCTGCCCTTCGGCCAGGCCTTCAACGACCCGACCGGTCCGTGGATCGCGATGGTCCGCGGCGCCGTCTTCGGCGCGAACCCGGACGACGCGATCGCCAAGGGCCAGCAGGCGATCCAGAAGGCGCTGGACAACGCGCAGCAGTAGCACACCCCGCGGCGCCGTCCTCCGGCGGAGGCAGGGCGGCCCGCCCGCACGGGAGCAGGACCATGGCAGTCTCCAAGTCAACAGCACACGCCGGGAGGACCGGGGCGCTCTTCGTCGCTCCCGCCGGCCTCCTCACGCTCGTACTCTTCGTGATCCCGCTCGGCATCCTCGTCTGGATGTCGCTGCAGGACTATCCGCTGCTCGGCAAGCCCACCTTCACCGGGTTCGACAACTATCTCGACATCCCGGGCAACGAGGTCTTCATCCAGGCGATCGGCTTCACGCTCGCCTACACCGTCGTCACGACGGTCGTCATGTTCCTCATCTCGTTCGTGCTCGTCGCGATCGCGAACAGCCGCAGGCGCGCGACGAAGTTCTACCGTACGAGCTACTTCCTGCCGTACGTCGTCGGCACGGCGGCGGCGACCCTGCTCTGGTTCGTCGACTCCGACCCCGTCATCGGCGTGTTCAACCAGGTGCTCGTCGGGCTGCACCTCGTGGACAAGCCCATCGCGTTCCTCGCCAGCCCGACGCTCGCGTTCTGGTCGATCATCGTCCTGGTGTCCTGGAAGTTCATGGGCTTCCAGGTGATCGTGCTGCTCATGGGCCTGCAGTCGATCCCGACCGCGCTGTTCGAGGCCGCGCGGGTGGACGGGGCCAGCCGGTGGCAGCAGCTGCGCTTCATCACGATCCCGTCGCTGCGGCCGACGCTCGCGCTGCTGTTCATCCTGTCGGTGACGGGCTCGCTGCTGGCCTTCGACCAGTTCCTCATCCTGACCAAGGGAGGGCCGGACAACAGCACGGTGAGCGTCGTCTTCGCCGTCTACAACACGGCCTTCGTCAACTTCGACATGGGCAAGGCCGCGGCACTGTCGGTCGTGCTGCTCGTCGTGCTGCTGCTCATCAGCGCGATCCAGCTACCGTTGCTGCGCCGGAAAGACGTCTGACCATGGCCATCCGCAACCCCTCCGTCCCGGCCACGCTGTGGTCCGGTGCCAGGACCGGCGCCTTCCACCTCGTCGCGGGCGTCCTGGCCGTACTGTTCCTGTTCCCGCTGCTGTGGGCGGTGCTCAACTCGCTCAAGAGCCCCACCGAGGCGAACGCGAGCCCGCCGACCTTCCTGCCGAGCTCGCTCTCACTGGGCAACTACGAGACGCTCGGCAAGTACGGCGCGGGGATCGCCGCGTACACGGGCAACAGCCTGCTCGTCGCGCTCGTCACCGTCGGGGGCACCGTCGTCTTCTCGGTGCTGGCCGGTTACGGCTTCTCCCGCTACGAGTTCCGGGGGAAGAACCTCACCTTCGTCACCATCCTGGCGATCCTGATGGTGCCGTACGCGACGATGCTGCTGCCGCTCTACCTGCTGCTCGGCGTGCTCGGGCTGCAGGACTCCCTCATCGGGCTCGGGCTCGTCCTGGTGATGTTCCAGCTGCCGTTCGGCGTGCTCATCATGCGCAACGCCTTCGACTCGATCCCGCGCGAGCTGGAGGAGGCCGCCTTCCTGGACGGCGCGGGGGCGCTCGGGGCGCTCCGGCACGTCTCGCTGCGCATCGTGACGCCCGGCGTGGTGACCGTGGGCCTGTTCGCGTTCCTGGCCTCGTGGAACGAGTTCCTCGCGCCGCTCATCTTTCTCAACACCGGGGACAAGTTCACGCTGCCGCTCATGCTCGTCAGCGTGCGCGAGGGCACCTTCGGTCAGATCGACTTCGGCGCGCTGCAGGCCGGCATCGTCGTCGCGATGGTCCCGTGCGTGGCGCTGTACCTCGTACTGAACCGCTACTACGTCACCGGCCTGCTCAACGGCGCGCTGCGCGGCTGATCCCGCCCGCCCCGACCTCGAAGGACCGCCATGAACACTGAAGAGATCGTCGCGCCCTGCTCGCCCCGCTCCGGCGCGCACCTGGCCCTGCGACCGCTGTCGATGGAGCGGGTACGGATCACCGACGGCCACTGGGCCCGCTGGCAGCGCGACAACCGCACCGTGACCGCGCCGCACGCGATGCGCTGGCTGGAGCAGGACGGCGTGCTGGACAACTTCCGCCGGCTGGTGGACCCCGCGGTCACCGCCGAGCGCCGCGGCTGGGTGTTCTGCGACTCCGACCTGTACAAGGTGCTCGAAGGGATCGGCTGGGACCTGTCCCACGGCCCGTCCGAGGAGTTCGGCCGCTTCGTCGCCGACTCCGTCGAGCTGCTGGAACGGGTGCGGGAGGACGACGGCTACCTCAACACCTTCGTCCAGGCCGGTCTCAAGGACCGCTACGCCGACCTCACCCGGGGGCACGAGCTCTACTGCGCCGGCCACCTCATCCAGGCGGGCATCGCGCTCGCGCGCACCACCGGGGACGAGAGCCTGCTCGCCATCGGCCGGCGTTTCGCCGACCACCTGGTGGCCGAGTTCGGCGAGGGCCGGCGGGCCGACACCGACGGCCATCCCGAGATCGAGACCGCCCTGGTCGAGCTCTACCGGCACACGGGGGAGCGCGCCTACCTGGACCTCGCCAGGCAGCTCATCGACGTGCGCGGGCACGGGGTGATCGGCCCGGGGCTCTTCGGCCCGGCCTACTTCCAGGACACGGTGCCCGTACGCGACCAGGACACGGTCGTCGGGCACGCCGTACGGGCCCTGTACCTGCTCTGCGGGGTGGTCGACGTCTACCTGGAGACCGGCGAGGACGCGCTGCTGCAGGCCGCGCGGCGGCAGTGGCGGTCCATGGTCGGCGAGAAGACCTACCTCACCGGCGCGGTCGGATCCCGTTTCGAGGGCGAGGCGTTCGGTGACCGCTTCGAGCTGCCGCCGGACCTCATCTACGGCGAGACCTGCGCGTCGATCGCGAGCCTCATGCTGAGCTGGCGGCTGCTGCTCGCCACCGGGGACGGCGCCCACGCGGACCTCATCGAGCGCATCCTTCACAACGCCTTCGCCGGCTCGACCTCGCTCGGCCGCGACGGGTTCTTCTACGTCAACCCGCTGCAGCGGCGCTCGCCCCGGCCGCCCGCGCCCGCCGGCGGCAAACCGTTGCGCACCGACGCCCCCGGCACCCGCGCGGAGTGGTACGACGTCGCCTGCTGCCCGCCCAACATCCTGCGCACGGTCGCCTCACTCGGCGGCTACCTCGCCACCTCCGACGACCGCGGCGTGCAGCTGCACCTCTACATGCCCTCCAGCGTTCACGCCGAGCCGGCCGCCGGCGAGGTCGCGCTGTCGGTGGCGACCCGGTACCCGGAGGACGGCGTGGTCCGCGTGACGGTCGAGCGCACTCCCGCGAGCCCGTGGGCACTGTCCCTGCGGGTGCCGTCCTGGTGCCGGCAGCCTGCGCTCACCGTCGCGGGCGCGGCCGTGCCCGCCGAGCGGGACGAGCGCGGCTACGTCGTCGTCGAGCGCGAGTGGGCCGAGGGCGACGTGGTCGTGCTCGACCTGCCCATGCCGGCGCGGCTGACCGCCCCGCACCCCGCCGTGGACGCGGTACGCGGCCAGGTCGCGATCGAGCGCGGGCCCGTCGTCTACTGCTTGGAGAGCGTCGGCGGCGCGCTGGACCTGGACGCGGTCGAGGTCGTCGTGGGCGCGGAGTTGCGGGTCGAACGGGACGCTGACCTGTTCGGCGGCACGACCGTGGTGCGGGCCGAGGGGCGCCTGCGCGACGACTCGGCCTGGGCGGGGGAGGGCTGGGCGGAGGTCGCCACGGCCCCGGCCGCCGCCGGGCGGCCCATCGAGCTGACGGCGATCCCGTACCGGTTGTGGGCGAACCGCGGATCCTCCACGATGCGAACCTGGATCCCGGCCGCCCGCACCTGATCCGCTCCCGGAACCCCTCCGCCGCACCCGCCTCCGCCGCACCTGCCTCCGCCGCACCTGCCTCCGCCTCGGGCGCACCGCCTCGCGCTCGCTCCGCCTGTGCCAACCGCGTGGGTTGACTTCGAGCGCGCTCTAAAAACTAGCGTCACTGTTCATGAGTGCTTCACGACAGTCGGAGGTGACGGCCCGCGGGGCGGAGCGGCGCGACGCGCCGGAGCTCAGCCGCCGCCGCAGGCTCCTCGTCCTCGCGATCTGCTGCGCCAGCATCGTCGTCGTGGTGATGGACATCTCCATCGTCACCGTCGCGCTGCCGGCGATCCGCCGTGACCTGGGCGCCTCGGTGGCGGGCCTGCAGTGGACGGTCGACGCCTACACCCTCGTGCTGGCCAGTTTCCTGCTGCTGGCCGGGTCCACCGCCGACCGGGTGGGCCGGCGGCGCGTCTTCCAGATCGGCCTGGCCGCCTTCGGGCTCGGCTCGCTGCTGTGCGGCCTGGCGCCGAGCATCGGCTGGTTGATCGCGGCGCGGGCGCTGCAGGCCGTCGGCGGCACCATGCTCAACCCGGTGGCGATGGCGATCGTGGCCAACACGTTCCACGAACCGGCCGAGCGGGCCCGGGCCATCGGCGTGTTCGGCTCGATGTCGGGGCTGGCGCTGGCGCTGGGGCCCATCCTCGGCGGCGTCCTGGTGGACGGCCTCGGCTGGCACGCCATCTTCTGGATCAACGTGCCGATCGTGGCCGCCGCGATCGTGTGCGCCGCGCTGTTCGTGCCCGAGTCCCGTGCCGCCAGGGCGCGCCGGTTCGACCCGGTGGGGCAGGTCCTGGTGGCCGTCGTGCTGGGCAGCCTCGTCTACGCGATCATCGAGTCCAGGTCGCTGGGCTGGACCTCGCCGGTCATCCTCGGCCTGCTGGCCGTCGCCGTGCTCGCCACCCTGGGCCTGCTCGGCTACGAACCGCGCCGCGCCGACCCGCTGCTTGAGCTGCGCTTCTTCCACAGCGTGCCGTTCAGCGCAGCGATCTCGATGGCGCTGTTCGGGTTGTGCGGATTCGGCGCCTTCCTGTTCGTGACCACCCAGTATCTGCAGGACGTACGCGGTATGACGGCGCTGACGGCCGGGCTGTGCCTGCTCCCGGTCGGGGCGTTGATCATCGTGCTCTCCCCGCTCACGGGGCGGTTGATCGGCACGCGCGGGCCGCGGCTGCCGCTGGTGGTCGCCGGGACCGCACTGGCCCTGGGCGGCGGCGCGTCGCTCTGGCTCGGACCGGCCACCCCGCTCCCGGCCGTGCTCGCGATCTACCTGCTGTTCGGCCTCTTCCTGGGCACCGTCAACCCGCCGATCACCAACACGGCGGTCTCCGGGATGCCCCGTTCGATGGCCGGCGTGGCAGCCTCGCTGGCCTCGGCCGGCCGCCAGACCGGCACCACGCTGGGGGTCGCGATCTCCGGAACGATCGTGGGCTCGGCCGCGTCCAGCGGCGGGACGGCGTTCACTGGCGCGGCGCACGGCGTGTGGTGGCTGCTGCTCGGTCTCGGCCTCGGCCTGCTGGCCCTGGGGCTCCTCAGCACCGGCCGCTGGGCCGTGGGCACCGCCGAGCGCGCGGCGGCCCTGCTCGACGCGCCGCCATCGCGGGCCTGACACGCCGGCCGCCGCCATGGGATCGCCGCTGGCTGGTGTGGCGGGTCCGGGTTTCCGTGCAGGTGGTGGGGGTCGAATGGCTTTATGTCGTTAGCAGAGGTAATATTTCTGGACATGAGCCCTCCAGACCTCGCCGAAGATTTGATCTCTCTCATATCGGGCATCCAGCGGCTTGTTCGTAGAAGGTTGCTGCGTGACAACCCCGCGGCGCCGCGGTTGCGCGGTGCCCAGGTCGAGCTGTTGCGCCTGGTCGCCGACGCGCCCGGGATCGGCGTCTCGGCCGCCGCCAAGGAGCTCTACCTGGCGGGCAACTCCGTGTCCACGCTGGTCAACCAGCTCACCGCCGCCGGGCTCCTGCGCCGCGAACCGGGTCAGGACGACCGCAGGTCCGCGCGGCTGCTGCCCACCCCGGTGGCCGAGGCCCGGCTGCGCGCCTGGGGAGAGCGCCGCGCCGCCCTCGTACGCGACCACGTGGAACGGCTCGACGACGCCGACCAGGAGGCGCTGGCCGCCGCGCTCCCCGCCCTGCGCCGCCTCGCCGACGGCCTGCGGGAGGAGACCGGCCGGCCATGACGAACGCCCTCACCTGCGACGGCCTGCGTTACTCCTTCGGCGACACCCTGGCCGTGGCCGGGCTCGACCTGTCCGTCACGCAGGGCGAGATCTTCGGCCTGCTCGGCCCGAACGGCGCGGGCAAGACCACCGCCATCCGCTGCGTGACCACGCTCCTGCCGGTCCAGCCCGGGATGGTGCGGGTCTTCGACCGTGACGCGGCCGAGGACCGGATGGCGGTGCGCCGCCTGCTCGGCTACGTACCCCAGCAACTGTCCGCGGACGCGCGGCTCACCGGGCGCGAGAACGTCTCGCTGTTCGCCCGCGTCTTCGACATCCCCCGCCGCGAGCGTGCCGCCCGGGTTGAGCAGGCGCTGGAGGCGGTCGGCCTCACCGACGTCGCCGACCGGATGGCGGCCACCTTCTCCGGCGGCATGATCCGCCGTCTGGAGCTGGCCCAGGCGCTGGTCAGCGCCCCCCGGCTGCTCATGCTCGACGAGCCGACGATCGGGCTCGACCCCATCGCCCGTACCAGCGTCTGGGAGCACATCCAGGCGGTACGCGCGGCGACCGGGATGACGGTCCTGGTCACCACCCACTACATGGACGAGGCCGACCAGTACTGCGACCGGGTGGCGCTGATGCACCAGGGCCTGATCCGGGCGATGGGCGCCCCCGGGGAGCTCACCGCCGAGCTTCGCGAGCGCCGGGGCGACGGCTCCGCCCCGACGCTGGAGGACGTCTTCAGGGAGGTCGCCGGCAGCGGCCTGGACGAAGAAGGAGGGAAGTTCCGCGATGTCCGGCGTACCCGTAACACCGCCCGCCGCCTCGGCTGACCTGCCGCGCACCGGCGGGCTGGACCTGCTGGCCACCCCGCCGACCCCGCGTACGGGCTGGCGTGTGCTGCCCGCGCGGGTGATCGCCATGTGCGTGGTGGAGCTGCAGAAGCTGAGCCACGACCGTACCGAGCTCTACACCCGCGCGATCCAGCCGGCGCTGTGGCTGCTGATCTTCGGCGAGACGTTCACCCGCATCCGGGCGATCCCGACCGGCGGCGTGCCCTACCTCGACTATCTGGCGCCGGGGATCATCGCCCAGTCCACGATGTTCATCGCCATCTTCTACGGCATCCAGATCATCTGGGAACGCGACTCGGGCGTGCTGACGAAGCTGCTGGTCACGCCGACCCCGCGGGCCGCGCTGGTCACCGGCAAGGCGTTCGCCGCCGGGGTGAAGGCGGTGATCCAGGCGGTCGTGGTGGTGCTGATCGCGACGGTGCTGGGCGTGGGCATGACGTGGAACCCGCTACGCCTGCTCGGCGTGCTCGTGACGGTGGTGCTCGGCTCGGCGTTCTTCTCCTGCCTGTCGATGACGATCGCCGGCATCGTCCTGACCCGCGACCGGCTGATGGGCATCGGCCAGGCCATCACCATGCCCCTCTTCTTCGCCTCGAACGCCCTCTATCCCCTGGCCGTCATGCCGGGCTGGCTGCAGGCCGTCAGCGCGGTGAACCCGCTCAGCTACCAGGTGGACGCCCTGCGCGGCCTGCTGCTGGGCACCCCGGCGAACCTGCCGCTGGACGCCGGGGTCCTGGTGCTGGCCGCGGTGCTCGGCATCGCCGTGTCCTCCAGCCTGCTCGGCCGCCTGGCGCGCTGACACCGCTACCCATCGCGGACGTTGCCGTTGCCCTCCGTTGGTGCCGGCCTCAATACGCTGCCCTTCGTGGTCGACGAGAAGAACCGAAGCAAGCGGCGGATCTCCATCAACGATGCGGGTATCGAGCGGCGCAGGGCGGCGATCCAGGCGATCGTCGATCAGCCGGTCAGGGCCGAGCAGGTCGCGGCCCCTCCGCGCCTCTTCGGCCCGGATCCGCAACCACCGCTCCCCGTGCCGCGCCCCGCCCCGCCGCCGCTCCACCTGCCGGAGCGGAACGGGCCGGTACGACCGGCGGATCGGACCCCGTGACCGACTTTCGGGGGCTCGGGGCAGATTAGGCAGGTGGTGGACCGGGAAGTCCGCTTGCATCCCCCCGGCAACCGTCGGGAGGAAATGCGTCGTGACCAGGATCGAGCCGGAGCCGGAGCCGGTGATCTCTGACGAGGGCGCCCGGACCCGGGCCGGGCGTCATATCGTCTCGTGGTTGTCCACCACCGACCACAAGGTGATCGGGAACCTCTATCTCGGCACCAGTTTCTTCTTCTTCTCGCTGGCCGGGCTCATGGCGATGCTGATCAGGGCCGAACTGGTCTCCCCGGGGCTGCAGTTCGTCTCGGCCGACCGTTACAACGAGCTGTTCACCATCCACGGCACGGTCATGCTGCTGCTGTTCGCGACCCCGCTGTTCGGCGGGTTCGCCAACGCGATCATGCCGCTGCAGATCGGCGCCCCCGACGTGGCCTTCCCCCGCCTCAACATGGTGGGCTACTGGTTGTTCCTGTTCGGCGGGCTCATGGTGGTGAGCGGCTTCCTGGCGCCGAACGGGGCCGCTCCCTTCGGCTGGTTCGCCTACACCCCGCTGTCCACCGCCCGCTACAACCCCGACATCGGGGGCGACCTGTGGGTGATGGGCCTGGTGCTCAGCGGGCTCGGCACCATTCTCACCTCCGTCAACTTCATCACCACCATCATCTGCCTGCGGGCGCCCGGCATGACCATGTTCCGGATGCCGATCTTCACCTGGAACGTGCTGCTGACCAGCATGCTCGTGCTGATGGCCTTCCCGGTGCTGGCCGCGGCGCTGCTGGTGCTGGAGATCGACCGCAAGCTCGGCACGCACGTCTTCGAGGCGGCCAACGGCGGGCCGATGCTCTGGCAGCACCTGTTCTGGTTCTTCGGCCATCCCGAGGTCTACATCATCGCGCTGCCGTTCTTCGGCATCATCACCGAGGTCATTCCGGTCTTCAGCCGCAAGCCGATCTTCGGCTACGTCGGCCTGGTCGGCGCCACCATCGCCATCGCCGGGCTGTCCATGACCGTGTGGGCGCACCACATGTTCCCCACCGGGCAGGTGCTGCTGCCCTTCTTCTCGTTCACGACGTTCCTCATCGCGATCCCGACCGGGGTGAAGTTCTTCAACTGGACGGGCACCATGTGGCGCGGACACCTGTCCTTCGAGTCGCCGATGTTGTTCGCGGTGGGCTTTCTCGCGACATTCCTGCTGGGCGGGCTGACCGGCATGATCCTGGCCTCGCCGCCGCTGGACTTCCACGTCACCGACACCTACTTCGTGGTGGCCCACTTCCACTACGTGGTCTTCGGCACGGTGGTGTTCGCGATGTTCTCCGGGTTCTACTTCTGGTGGCCGAAGCTGACCGGCCGGATGCTCAACGACATGCTGGGCAGGATCCACTTCTGGATGCTGTTCATCGGGTTCCACACCACGTTCCTGGTGCAGCACTGGCTCGGCATGCTCGGGTTCCCGCGCCGCTACGCCGACTACAGCGCGGCCGACGGCTTCACCACCCTCAACGTGATCTCCTCGGCCGGCGCGTTCCTGCTCGGCCTGTCGACGCTGGTGTTCCTCTACAACGTCTACTGGATGTACCGCCACGCGCCGAAGGTGACGGTGGACGATCCGTGGGGGTTCGGGAACTCGCTGGAGTGGGCCACCTCCTGCCCGCCGCCCCGGCACAACTTCACCATGCTGCCGCGCATCCGCTCCGAACGCCCGGCCTTCGACCTGCACTATCCGCACGGCCGGCCGCCCCTGCCCTGAGAGCGGCCGGGCGCGTGCCGCGGCCGGTGTCACGGCCTGCGTGCCCGAAGGCGGGGGACACGCATGTCGGCGCCGGTATCATCCCGTGCCCCATTGACCGGCTGGGCCGGGGCCACTACTGTCACGGCAGAAATATTCGGCTGGGTCTCGAAACTTTCAGAGTCGAGGGGCGGAGTCAGATGGTGGCAGCGGGTGCGGGGCCAGGCGCCCCGGACGGGCGGTTCCTTCCCTCCGTCGGCCGGATCCTGCGGCTGGCCCTGGCCGCCGCGCTGGGCGCGGCGACGGTCACGATCGGTTCCGTCGCCGTCGGGGGGATCGGCGACGCCGACGGCACGTCGGTGCCCGGCGGCCGGTGGGTCGCCACGTGGACCGCCATGCCGCAGCTCACGGAGCCGGGGAACATGCCGCCGGCGCCGTACACGCAGGAGGGCCTGGTCCTGGCCGACAGCACGCTGCGGCAGACCGTGCGGGTGACGGTCGGCGGGCCGCGGATGCGGCTGCGCTTCTCGAACGCGTTCGGCGGCGCGCCGCTGCCCATCACGCGCGCCTCGATAGCGCTCCCGGACGGCGGACGGGCCGGGGTGAGCGCGATCCAGCCGGGCAGCGCTCGCCCGGTGACCTTCTCCGGCCGTACGTCGGCGGTCGTCCCGGTCGGGGCGCAGGTCGTGTCCGACCCGCTGGACCTCGCCACGGCGCCCGGCACCGTGCTCACCGTGACGGTCTACCTCGCCGAGGGCCAGGCCTCCACCGACATCACCTCGCACCCCGGCTCCAGGACCACCTCCTACCTGGTGACGGGCAACCAGGTGGAGGCCGCCGACCTGCCGGGCGCGGTCCCCGTCGACCACTGGTACTTCCTCAGCGGCGTCGAGGTGTGGACCAAGCGCGCCACCTCGGCGGTCGCCGTGGTGGGCGACTCCCTGACCGACGGCCGCGGCTCCACCACGAACGCCAACAACCGCTGGCCCGACCAGCTCTTCGACCGGCTGCGCACCGACCCGCGCGCCGCCTTACCGGCCATCGCCAACCAGGCGGCGGGCGGCAACCGCGTGCTCAACGACGGTCTCGGCCCCAACGCCCTGGCCCGGCTGGACCGCGACGTGCTCGCCCAGAGCGGCGTCGGCTGGCTGATCGTGTTCGAGGGCGTCAACGACCTCGGCACCGCCCCGGCCACGCAGGCCGCCCAGAAGCAGGTCGCCGACGACCTGATCGCCGCCTACGACCAGATGATCACCAGGGCCCACGCGCAGGACATCCGCGTGTACGGGGCCACGCTCACCCCCTTCGGCGGCAACGCCGGCTACGACGACCCGGACGGCTATCGTGAGGCGGCCCGGCAGGCGGTCAACGGGTGGATCCGCACCAGCGGCAGATTCGACGCCGTGATCGACTTCGACCGGGCGGCACGCGACCCCGGCCAGCCGCGGCGGTTGCGGCCGGCGTACGACGTGGGCGACGGGCTGCACCTGAACCCGGCGGGCTACCAGGCGCTCGCCGCCGCCGTCCCCGCCCGGCTGTTCCACTAGCCCGGCGGCCGGCGTGGCGCCTCACGAGGGCGAGGGGGCGCGGCCCTCGCGATCGGCCGCCGCGGGGCGGTCATCGCGGTCCCGCCGGAGTCCTCCTGATCCGGATCGGCGCCGGCGTCGAGCAGGGCGAGCACTGCCTCGGCGTGTCCCCAGCACGCCGCCGCGCACAGGGGCAGCCCCTCGCTCTCCCTGTTGGGGATCGGCGCCGGAGGTCGGCGACACCCATGCGATGTCGGCGTCTCCCCGCACGGCGGCCTGGTAGAGGGCCGTGCTGCCGTCCTCGTCGGGTTCGTCGGCGGGGCTCACCGCGCGCCGAGCCGTGCCAGGTGGTAGTCGAGCAACGCCGCGACCTCCTCGGACGTGTAGTGCCCGACCAGGGTGGAGTTCACGATGCCCTGCGCGAAGGCGTACAGGATGCTCGCCTCCTTGGCGGCGTCCAGGTGGGCGGCGAGGTGCCCGGCGGACTGGGCGGCCCTGATCTGGTCGGTGAGGAGGGCGAGCAGGAGCGGCAGCCCGAGCCGCATCGCGGTCGCCTGGTTCTCGGACACCACCGAGCTCGCCTGGAACGCCAGCCCGATGCGGTTCAGGTAGCTGCGCTCCTCGTCCAGCGGCAGCAGCTCCAGCACGGTCGCCCGCAGCAGGTCGAGCGGCGCGAGCCCGCGCGCGGCCACGGCGGCCACCCGCTCCCCGATCCAGATCCCGATGCGCTCCAGCGCCAGGAGCAGCATCTGTTCCTTCGTCGTGACGTAGTACTGCACCGCCCCCATGGACATCCCGGCCTCGGCCGCGACCTCCCTCAGGCTGACGCTCTCCATGCCCTTGTCGTGGATGACGCGGTGCACGGCGTCGGCGATGTGCCGCCGCCGGGCGTCATGATCGACGATCTTCGGCATATCCCGCCACTTTCTCATGCGAGTGCATGGTAAAAGCCGTTGTTCCCGTTTATCATGCGACTGTATGGTAAACGAGCGATGGGGGCGATCCGGATGAGGGTTCTGATCGTTGGAGTCGGCACGCGCGGGGACGTGGCGCCGTACACGGGGCTGGGGGCGCGCTTAGGGGAGGCCGGGCATGAGGTGGCGATCGCCGCGCACGAGCCGTACGGGGAGCTGGTGACCGACGCGGGCCTGAAGTATCTGCCACTTCCCGGAGACCCGCTCCTCGCGCTGACCAACCCCTTCTCCGTCGGCGCCTTCAAGGAATACAGCGAGCAGCTCATCGAGGGCCTGGCCGGGATCGCCGAGCAGGAGGCCGACCTGCTCCTGCTGGGAGTGGCGGGCGCGCTGGGCTGTCACGTCGCCGAGGCGATGGGCGTGCCGAGCATGGGGGTGCACCTGCAGCCGATCGACCCCACGGGAGACTTTCCGCCGGTCATGAGCCTGTTCCGCCGGTCGCTCGGGCGGTGGGGGAACCGCAGGGCGGCCCGGCTCGCGTTCGAGGTGCCCGCCGCCGGCCCGCTGATCGCCGGGATGAGCACGAAGATGCGGGCCCGGCTCGGGCTGCCCCCGATGACCCCGCGCGCCCTCTACCATCGCAGGGAGAGCACGCGCTGGCCGGTCTTCCACGGGGTCAGCCCGCTGGTGCTGCCGCGCCCGGCCGACTGGCGGCCGGGGCTGGAGGTCACGGGTTACTGGTGGCCGCTCCGGCCGCCGGGCTGGCAGCCGGATCCGGTGCTGCTCGACTTCCTGGAGGCGGGGCCCGCGCCGGTCTTCGTCGGCTTCGGCAGCCTGGCGGGCTCGCGGGCCGAGCGGTACACCGAACTCGCCGTGCACGCGCTGCGGCGGGCCGGGCTGCGCGGCGTGCTCCAGACCGGCCCGCGGGGGCGCCTGTCGGACGACGTGCTCGCGGTCGGCGACGTGCCGCACGACTGGCTGTTCCCCCGCATGGCCGCCGTCGCCCACCACTGCGGCGGCGGCACCACCGGGGGCGGGGTGCTGGCCGGGGTGCCCGCCGTGGCCGTGCCGGTCATGAACGACCAGCCGTTCTGGGCGTCCAGGCTGGTGGCGCTCGGCGTGGCCCCGGCCGCGATCCCGTTCCGCCGCCTGACGCCCGCCCGGCTGGCCGCCGCGCTCACCACCGCGGTCACCGACCCGGCCTACCGGCAGCGGGCCCAGGCCCTCTCGGCCAGGATCGCGGCGGAGGACGGCGCGGCGCCCGTCGTCGAGGCGGTGGGCCGGTTCCGGGTCGCCGGGGGCTCCCTCCCGGGGTGACAGGGCGCGGTACGGGCGGCGTTCGGTAAGGACCTCGGCCGGCCTTCGCGTGCACCGGCGTGCCCCGTCCGCCATCCGGGTAGGCCAGGCCCGGACGTGAAGGAGGGTTCGCCATGGCCGCCACGAGGGCGAACGGATCGGGAGGCGGGATCGCGCTGCCCGGCACCGTGCTGGGGATCGGGCTGGGCGGGTTCGTGGACGGCATCGCGCTGCACCAGATCCTGCAGTGGCACCACATGCTCAGCAGCACCGACACCGACCGCATCGGGGTGCGCTACTACTCGCCCGACACCGTTCCCGGCCTGCGCATGAACACGCTGTGGGACGGCCTGTTCCACACCGTCACCTGGCTGGCGGTGCTGATCGGGCTGGGGCTGCTCTACTCCCGCGTGACCACCTCGCGCGGGCTGGTGTGGCGGTCGCGCACGCTGTGGGGCTGGATCCTGGGCGGCTGGGGCCTGTTCAACCTGGTGGAGGGCGTGATCGACCACCACCTGCTGGGCATCCACCACGTGCGCACGGGCCCGTACCAGCTCTGGTGGGACCTGGGCTTCCTGCTGCTGGGCGCGCTCCTGGTGCTGGGCGGGTGGGCGCTGCGCCGCGGCGCCCGCACGATCGACCTGTGCGAGGCCGGGCGCACGTGAGCGGCCACGCGCATCCGGGCGGCTCGCCGGTGCTGCTGCTGACCGTCCTGGCCACGGCCGGCTACGTGCTGCTGGTGCTGCGGCTGCGCCGGGAACCGCGGGGGTGGAGCCGGTGGCGCGGCACGTCGTTCCTGGCCGGCGGCGCGCTGGTGGCCGCGGCCACGACCGGGCCGGTCGCCGCCCTGGCCGCCGCCGACTTCCGCGGCCACATGCTGCAGCACCTGCTCATCGGCATGCTGGCGCCGCTGTTCCTGGTGCTCGGCGCGCCGATGACGTTGCTGCTGCGCTCCCTGCCCGCCGCCCGCGCGCGGCTGCTCGGGGCGCTGCTGCGCCGCCCCGCCGTGCACGTCCTGGCCAACCCGGCGACCGCGCTGGTCCTGAGCGTGGGCGGCATGGTGGCGCTCTACTGCACGCCGCTCTACCGCCACACCGTCGCCACCGGCTGGCTGCACGCGGTGGTGCAGGTGCATTTCCTGCTCGCCGGCTGCCTGTTCGCGTGGGTCATCGCCGGTCCCGATCCCGCCCCGCGCCGCCCGCCGGTGCCGGCCCGGCTGGTCGTGCTGGGCGTGGCGGTGGCGGCGCACGCCGGATTGTCGCAGCTCATGTACGCCGGGCTCGGGGTGGACGTGCCCGTGCCCGAGGAGTCGCTGCGGGGCGGGGCCGAAATCATGTATTACGGCGGCGATCTCAGCGAACTGCTGCTGGCGCTGGCCCTGGTAACCGGCTGGCGGCCCCGCCGGAAGCCCCGGTACGCGGCTGAGACCGATGGCAAAGGCTCGTGGCCGGTTCTTTACGCCGGTGCCGCCACCGGGGTACTGCGATTACGGAACGTTTCTTCGGGCTTCCGCCAAGGTCATGCCAGAGAAACGGTTCTGGCCCCGTTGGAAAAGAAATGGTCAGCGAATTCTAGTGGTTTGGATGAATTCGTCCTTATCGTCCCTTTATGCGCTCCATGGGCTGCTTTGACAACTTATGGTGGATGACTGCTGCGGCTGCCATAGACGGGGGACAGCCGCATGAGGAGGAGACGGAGTGTCACCACTTCCACGTCCACGCTCCATACGGGCTCGCTACACCGCGGTCGCGGCGGGATTCTCTCTGATCGTCCTGGCGGTGCTGGGAGCCACGCTGGACCTCGCCATCCGTTACCGGATCCAGTCGAACATCTTCGACCAGGCCGAACGGGTGGCGAGCCAATGGAGCGCGGCGGCGCGCAACGGAGTGGTGCCACACCGGATCCCCGCCTACCCTCCCGTCGACCTCGTCCAGATCGTGGACGCCCACCAGCGGGTCCTGAAGTCCAGCAGGAGAGCCTCCGCCACCACTCCGCTCAGCCGGCTCCGGCCCCCGCCCGACGACCGCTTCCAGCGGCAGATCGAGTGCGACGGCTCGGGATCGTGCGTGATACTGGAGGCCATCCGCCTGACCCCGGACCCCGACGCGAGCGTCGTCTACGCCGGCATCCGGGAGCCGGACCTGCTGGCCACCCACCGCCTCGACTACACCGTCGTCGCGGGCATCTGCCTGATCACCGGCATCGCGGCCTGGACCACCTGGGTGCTGGTGGGGCGTACGCTGCGGCCCGTCGAGGCCATCAGGGCCCGGATCTCCGAGATCACGGTGAGCGACCTGAGCCTGCGCGTCCCCGTACCGCCGGGTCGTGACGAGATCACCCAGCTCGCCACCACCGCCAACCAGACCCTCTCCCAGCTGGAGGGCGCGGTGGAGGAGCAGCGCCAGTTCGCCTCCACGACCTCCCACGAGCTGCGCACCCCGATCGCCGGGCTGCGCATGCAACTGGAGGAGGCGCTGCGATATCCCGACGAGGTCGACGCCCAGGAGACGCTCAGGACGGCGCTGTCGACCACCGACCGGCTGGAGGCGATCGTCAACGACCTCCTGCTGCTCGCCCGGCTCCGCAGCGCCGACCCTGCGCCCCCGGAGAAGATCGACCTCGGAGAGCTGGTCGTCGCCGAGGTGAACGCGCAGCACCGGCCCGTGCCGACGAAGGTCCATGCACCGGCCGGGCTGCGGATCTGCGGCTCCCGGATGCAGCTGATCCGGGTCGTGGACAACCTGCTGACCAACGCCCAGCGGCACGCGGAGACCTCCATCGAGGTCACGGTCGCGCCGGTGGAGGACGGGGTGGCGGTCACGGTGGCCGACGACGGGCCCGGCATCCCGCCCGCGTACCGCGAGCGGGTCTTCGAGCGTTTCGTCCGGCTCGACGACGGGCGCCGCCGCGACCCCGGCGGCAGCGGGCTCGGCCTGGCCATCTCCCGTGACATCGCCCGCGCCCACCACGGCACTCTGCGGGTCGAGGACTCGCGGCGGGGGGCCAGGTTCGTGTTGTGGTTGCCGCGGATGGGCGCCTGTCGTTAGCGGCGGCGCCGTTCGGGGGCGTGGCGCGGCTCGGCCCTGATCGGGCGGCGGCCGGGAGCCCGCTCCTCTTCCTCGGGTTCCTCTTCCTCGTAGTCCTCTTCGTCCTCGGCGTAGTCCTCTTCCGGCCTCGCCCTCGCGCGCTGCCGCTCGGGCTCCTCTTCCTCCTCGGGTTCCTCTTCCTCGTAGCCCTCCTCGGGCTCCGCCGCGCGCTCCCGGCCGGGCTCCTCCTCTTCCTCGTATTCCTCCTCCTCGGGCTCTTCGCCGCGCTCCTCCTCGCCGCGCTCCTCCTCGCCGCGCTCCTCGCCCCGCTCCTCTTCCGGCTTCTCGCCGCGCTCCTCTTCGGGCCTCTCTTCGGGCTTTTCGCCGCGCTCCTCCTCCATCGCCGTCTGGTGGTCCTTGACCACCTCGCCGTCGCGGATCTCGCCGCGCCAGCCATCGCCGACGCTCTCGGGGTCCAGTACGAGGTGCGCCATCACGTGCCGCCTGAAGTGCTTGAGCTCCAGCCGTACCCGGCGTCCCTGGGCGCGCCACAGGTTCCCGGTGCGCTCGAACATCCCCTGCGGGTGGTATTCCAGCACCAGCAGGATCCGGGTGAGGTCGTCGGTGAGCTCGTGGAAGGTCACCGCCCCGTCGACGTAGCCCTTCTGGCCCTCGGACCGCCAGACGATGCGCTGGTCGGGGATCTGCTCGATGATGTGCGCCTTCCAGTTCCGGTGGGACCAGAAGATCTGGGCCTTCCAGGAGAGGTTCTCGTCGGACTCCTGGTTGACGGTCTCCACCTTCTTCATGAAGGTCGGGAAGTCCTGGAACTGGGTCCACTGGTTGTACACCAGGCGGCGGGACGCGCCGACGTCGATCGACTCGACGATGTTGGTGATCTTGCCGTGCCCGCCCTTGCTGCCGCCTTTGCCGCCCTTGCCGGTCACCTTGCCCAGGAGCCCCTTGAGCCCGCCCTTGAGGGCGCCGCCGATCATGCCGCTGCGGATGCCGCCGCCGCCGGGCTTGTCCGAGCCGGTCAGCGCGCCGATGAGGCTCTTGCCGCTGTTCTCGGTGTAGTCGGTCAGCCGGTCGGTGAGGCCCTCGATCTTCTGCCCGGCACGGGCCAGAGCCCGCTCGCCCGCGGCGTACAGCAGGTTCTGCGCCTCCTGCCGCAGCCGGTCCGTCGGCAGGCTGGCGAGGATCCCCCCGCCGAGGCCCTT
Source organism: Nonomuraea jiangxiensis (assembly GCF_900099965.1). Lineage (GTDB taxonomy): Bacteria > Actinomycetota > Actinomycetes > Streptosporangiales > Streptosporangiaceae > Nonomuraea > Nonomuraea jiangxiensis. The sequence continues at coordinate 673,695 of NZ_FNDJ01000002.1, forward strand.
GGCGCTTTCGGAGACCCCGCCGACCGCGCCCTTGGCGGTCTCCGAAACTCCGCCGACCGCGCCCTTGGCGGTCCGCGAGATCCCGCCGGCGGCCTCCTTGGCCTGCCCGGGGATCCGTCCGGTCTCCCTGGCGACGCGCTCGGCCCGCTCCGGGACCCGGCCCGTCTCCCGGACCGCCCGGCTCACCTGCTCTCGTCCCGTTTCCTGGGCCGTGTCCGTCGCTCGTCTGGCCGCGCCAGTCACGCCGCGGACCGCGCGCCCTACTCGTCCAGTTCTCGCGTCAGTCATTGGATTGCCTCCGAGAGGGATCGGTTCGCCGCACGGGACGCGGTCGTTGCCGTGCCCTGCCGGACTCCCAGGAGTCCTCCTGTTCGTCCTCTTCGCGTCTCACGTCCCTGTGGCGCTCGTCGTATTCGCCCTCGTCGTATTCGTCCTGTTCGTCCTGGGCGCGGTCCGGCCGCCGCCGCTCCTTGGGCGCCCCCGGCGCGCGCATCGCCTCGGCGCGCTCGTGCAGCCGGTCGCTCAGCGAGTCGATCTGCCTGCTGGTCGCGGCCACCGCCGCCGCCTTGCCGACCTCCAGGAGTTCGCCGCGGAGGCGGCCGGTGAGCTGCTCGATCTCCGGGGCGGAGCCGAGGGCCTTGAGTCCCTGCGCCAGCACCCCGCCCTCGCCCATGCGTGCGCGGCCGGCCAGCCCGGCCGCCGCCAGTGCCGCGGCCATGCGCAACTTGCGGCGCCGGCCGAGGTAGTACCCGGCGAGGACGGCGAAGGCTATCCGGCACTTGTTCGACATGATCCGCGCTCCTTTGGGGTGGCCGGGGACACTTGCCCGTGGGCTGCCCTCAAAAGGGACGAAGAATCGAAAACCGGGTAAAAGATGGACACCATTTGAGCACAGTCACCGGCGCACCACCGGTCACAGGCCGACGTCCCGCCGCATCAGGTCGTCCTGGTCCTCGCGCCTGACCACCACCCGGGCCTGGCCGCCGGTCACGGCCACCACCGGGGGGCGGCAGGTGAGGTTGTAGGTGGAGGCCATCGAGTGGTGGTAGGCGCCGGTGGCGGCCACCGCCAGCACGTCGCCGGGCCGGATGTCGGCGGGGAGCACGGCGTCCTCGGCGATCGTGTCGCCGGACTCGCAGTGGTGCCCGACCACGGTCACCGCGCGCGGTCCCGCCGTGGAGAGGCGGCCGATCATCGTGGTGGCGTAGCGGGCGCCGTAAAGAGACGTACGAGGGTGGTCGCTCATGCCGCCGTCCACGGCCACGAACGTACGCCGCACCCCCCGCTTGATCGCGATCACCCGGTAGAGGCTGACTCCGGCGGGCCCGCTGATCGCCCGGCCAGGCTCGATGATCAGCCGGGGCACGGGCAGGCCGAGCCCGGCCGCCCGCTCCTCGACCGTCGCGCGGACCGTGGCCCCGAACCGTTCGAGGTCGAGGCCGCGCTCGTCGTGCAGGTAGGCGATGCCGTGACCGCCGCCCAGGTCCAGCTCCGGCAGCGCCACGCCGCGGGTGTCCCTGATCCTGGCGAGCTGCTCCACCATGGTCCGGGCCGCCAGCTCGTACGGCTCCACCTCGGAGATCTGCGAACCCAGATGGCAGTGCAGCCCGGCCAGCTCCAGCCCGCGCTGGTCCAGCACCCGGTGCACCGCCTCGGCGGCCGAGCCGTTGGCCATCGACAGCCCGAACTTCTGGTCCTCGCCGCCGGTCCGGATGGCCGCGTACGCACCGGCCTCGATGTCGGGGATCACCCGGACCAGCACCTTCTGCCGGCGCCCCGCCGGGACGAGCGCCGCCAGGTGGTTGATCTCCGCCAGGTTGTCGATCACGATACGGCCCACCCCGGCGTCCACCGCCTCGCGCAGCTCGCGCGGCGTCTTGGCGTTGCCGTGGAAGACGATCCGCGCGGCGGGGAAGCCGGTGGCCAGGGCCAGGGCCAGCTCGCCGCCCGAGCACACGTCCAGGCCGAGGCCCTCCGAACGCACCCAGCTCGCCATCGCCCGGCACAGGAACGCCTTGGCCGCGTACATGATGTCGGAGTTCGGCAGCGCGGCGCGGTAGGCGCGGCAGCGCCGGCGGACCTCGGCCTCGTCCAGCACGTAGGTGGGGGTGCCGAAGCGGCGGACGATTTCCATGAGCGACACGCCCGCGAGCTCGGCGTCACCATCGGGCAGGGAGCGCATCGACGGGGCCCATGGGGCGCCGAGTACGGGAGCCCGATCCAGGACGTCCATCACGCGACCTTCGCGGCCGGGCGGAACATCGTGCCGGCGGGGTCGATCACGACGCCGATGACGTCCAGCTCGGCGATCATGCGGCGCAGCGCCGGCTCGCTGAGCCGGACCCACTGCTGGCCGGAGCCCAGCACCTTGGCCAGCCGCAGGGGCGAGGTGAAGGCGGCTGCCGTCCGCTTGCCCGAAGCGGTCCTGAACAGGCGCAGGACCTGCGCGTACGCCCCAGGGTTGACCGGGACGTACAACGGGGCTTGCAACATCGCTTCCTCCTGATGAGAGTTGCTCACCAGAAACGCTAGGCCGGGTTCCGGGCCGCGCCGCCGATCGCTACGACATCACGACGGCGAAGGCCCCAGTCCTGACGCCATCTTGACAGCGGGCCCGTTTCCCGGGTCCGGCGGCGCGTCGCCACCGAGCGAGAGGGGAACAGATCCGGGCATGGAGGTGCTGAGCAGCCGCGTCCTGCTGCGGCCGACCGATCTCGCCCGCAGCCGCCGTTTCTACGCCGAGACGCTCGGGCTGGCCGTCTACCGCGAGTTCGGGCCGCCCGACCATCCGGGCGTGGTGTTCTTCCTGGGCCAGGGGTTCCTGGAGGTGTCCGGGGAGTCCGACGGCGACGACGGCACGGGGTTGTCGCTCTGGTTGCAGGTGCGCGACGCGGCGGCCGAGCAGGAGCGGCTCCGGCAGGCGGGTGTCACGGTGCTGCGCGAGGCTCGGCTGGAGCCGTGGGGCCTCATCGAGTCGTGGATCGCGGACCCGGACGGGCACCGCATCGTCCTGGTGCAGGTGCCCGCCGACCACCCCCTGCGCCGCGACCCGCGCTGAGTCCGTACGGCCGGACCGGGCCGCCGACCGCGAGGACTCCGGGGCGCGGGCCGGGTACGTCGCGAAGTGGTTTAAGGGCGCAACTAAGTCATTGCAGGGGCTTTCATCACCCATGAATTGATTCTTGACACCATATGGGTTGACAGGAATGGACCACCGGGGGGGTGGTGCGTGTCCCCGCGCCTCGGCCGCCTTTCCGTGCAGGCGCGCCTCATCGTGGTGACCGCGGTGTTGTCGCTGATCGGGCTCACAGCGATCGGCATGGCTATCGACGTGCTGATCCGTGACAGGATCGAGGAGAACGTCTTCAGCGGCACGCAACGCGCCGCCATGCAGTGCCTCGGGGCGTTGAGCACCGGCCGCTCCATACCGAACACGGCGTCGGGAGCCGACCTGCTCCAGCTCGTCGACTCCAGCGGGCGGGTGGTGGCCGCCAACAGTGCCGCCGCGGGCCGGCCGCGACTCAGCACGGCATGGCCCTCCTCACACGAGCGGACGAGCAACGGCACCGAGTGCGCGGGGGGCGAGTGTGTGATGTTCACCGCCGGTCGGCCCTCGCCACAGGAGGAGCAACTGCTCTGGCACGGTGACTCCCACGTCGTCTACGCCGGCAGGGCGCGCCCGGCCATCCTGGAGCCACCGAACCTGGAGTTCTCGGTCACCGCCGGGGTGCTGGGCGTCACCGCCCTGATGACCTCGGTGGCCTCGCTGCTGATCAGCCGGACGTTGCAGCCGGTGGAGGCGATGCGCACCAAGATCGCCGAGATCACGGTGAGCGATCTGGGCCAGCGGGTGCCGACCCTGCCGGGGCGCGATGCCATCGCGCGGCTCGCGCGTACCGCCAACCGGACCCTGGCGCGCCTCCAGGAGGCCGTCGAGCTCCAGCAGCGCTACAGCTCCATGGTCTCGCACGAGCTGCGCACGCCGCTGACCGGTCTGCGCACCCGGCTGGAGGAGGCGCTGACGTATCCCGACGTGGACCCGTACGACGCCATGCGGGACGCGCTGGCCACGATGGAGCGCGTGCAGGTCCTCATCGACGAGATGCTGCTGCTCACCCGCGTCACCACGTCATCCCCGCACAGTCCCGAGCGGGTCGATCTGAGCGCCCTGGTACGGGAGGAGACGGCCGACTGCGGAGCGAACCTGACGACGCGCGTGTGGGTCCAGCCCGGCCTGCAGGTCAGAGGCAGCCGCGTCCAGCTGGCCGAGGTCCTGACGAACCTGCTGGCCAACGCGCAGCGGCACGCCTGCGGCCAGGTCGAGGTCAGCGTGAAGCGCGCGGACGGGCACGCCGTGCTCACCGTGGCCGACGACGGGTGCGGGATCGCGCCCGAGGACCGGGAGCGGGTGTTCGACCCCTTCGTACGGCTGCCGGACGGCCGGGCACGCGATCCCCACGGCAGCGGCCTGGGCCTGGCCATCTGCCGCGCGATCGCGCACGCCCACCAGGGGACCCTGTGCGTGGAGGAGTCACGGCGGGGCGCCAGGTTCGTGCTGCGCCTGCCGCTCACGGAGCCGACGCCCGACCACGAGTGACCGCCCAGCCGCCCTCACCGGGTCCCCGCGACCCCCTCCGTCCCCGCCGGGTTCCCAGTGGACCGCCTCCGCGCTCGCCGGGTCCCCGCGACCCCTCCGTGCTCGCCGGGTCCTCGCGACCGCCCGTCCGTCTCCGCCCGGTCCCCGGGAGCCTGGCCGGGTCCGCTCCCATACCGGCGGTTCCTCCTGCACCCTGGATCCGGGATGCTCAGGCCGCGGCGTGAGCCGGGTGATCGGCCTTGCCCCACACCTTGAACAGCCGCTTGGCCGAGCCGCCCACCGGGCCGACCGCCTCGTAGAGCACCTTGCGTGAGACGGGCTTCGCCGTCTCCACCGCGGTCACCGCGTCGGCCGCGTCGGCGATGGTGTGCGTGCAGACGCTCAGCAGGTAGTCGGGGATCTGCAGGGCCGGGTCCGTGCAGCCCACCAGCGGCACACCCATCGCCGCCACGACGGGGAAGACCGTGCCCGGGATGCCGATGGCGGCCTCGGCCCGCGCGGACGCCTGGACCGAGGGGACGGGGCTGATCTCGTACTTCTCCCACAGCGAGCGGTCCTCGCGCGGGTGCAGCCCGACCAGGATGTGCTTGCCGGCCGCCGCGAGCCGGTCGGCCGCGTCCAGCAGCAACTGCGTGCCGGGGGCCGAACCGCCCGTGTCGCTGTCCTTGGTCACGCTGGTGAGCACCAGTACGGTGCCCTCCTCCGGCCGGTACCTGGGCAGGTCGTCGGTCTGCGGGGTGCCCACCACCTCGATGCGGCGGCGCGTGCCCAGGTAGTCGTCGAACACCGCCGCCTCGGCGGGCGACGACGAGGTGATCGCCCGCAGCCGGTCGCGGAACTCCTTGGCACGCGGCGCCTCCTGCGGGAGCTGGTAGGCGAGCGAGCTGGCGACCAGCGGCAGGTGGCGCAGCCGGGCGGCGCAGTCGGCGGGCCAGTCCCCGGCGCCCGTCACCACGAGCAGGTCGGCCTGCGGGATGTCGTCGGGCGTCGCGACCTTGACCGGGTCGTCCGGCTTGATCTGCGACAGGTCGGGCACCAACTGCACGACCTCCCAGCCCTGGCGGCGCGCCTCCGGCAGGAGCGGGGCGGCGTGGTAGGTGCCCCAGGGCTCGTTGGTGGCGATCAGTACGCGCCGCTTGCGGGCCGGCCGTCCCGCGGCGTGGGCCGCGGTGCCGCCCACCACGGCGAGCCCGGCTCCGGAGAGTGCGCCGACGAGGAGGGAACGCCGGGTCAGACTGTGGTTCCCGTAGGGGGATTTGTCATTAAAAGCCATGAACTACGAAATTATGGTGTGTTTCGGGCGTGCCTATGAACACCGCCCGACCTCCAGACGAACGAGCCCCATCGGCCCCACCCGCCCCAGGCGTCGCCGGGCCCGGCTAACAGGCCGCCGAGGGGGTCTGGTCGCAGGGGAGCGTCAGGCTGCCGGGGGCAGGCACCTCACCACGTCCATGCGCCCGGTCAGGGTGAGGCTGCCCGCGGCGTGCGGCACCAGGACGGTGGCGCCGGCGCGCAGCGGGATCGCCTCCTGCCCGGAGCCGGCCAGGGTGCCGTCGCCGTCGGTCACGACGAGCACGCTGTATCCCGGTTCGAGCACCGTGCCTCCGCCCGTGCCCTCGCCCGTTTCTATGCCCACCCGGACGAACTCCGCCCGGAAGAACGGATCCGCCATCGGGACCAGCATGCTCCCCGGCGCGGCCATGGCCTGCCGCCTGATCAACGGCTCGGTGTCCGTGGCGCCCCGGTCCACGGAGCTCAGCGCGAGGTCGAAGCCCAGGCCGAGATGCCCCAGGGTCGCCCCGTCCGCCGTGAAGCCGGTCCACTCCATGAGCACGGACAGGTCCTCCGGCTCCTGCAGCTCGATGATGAAGACCCCGGCCCCGATCGCGTGCGGCACGCCGGCCGGCACGAAGACCGTGTCACCGGGGCTCACCTGGACCTCGTTCAGGGCGGCCAGCATGGAGTCGACGTCCTGGTCGCGTACCCACTGGTCCAGCGTCGGGCGGTCGAGGTCGTCACGGAAGCCCAGGTGGATCGGGCCACCTTCGAGGATGAGCCACGCCTCGGCCTTGCCGTGCGGGCGGCCCAGGTGGCGCCGGGCGAAGTCGCCGCCGGGATGGCTGTGCACGGGCAGGCGCTGCCCGGCGTCGAGCAGCTTGACCAGCAGCAGCGGGTCGTCGCCGAAGCGGCCGGCGTGCTCCGGCCCCAGCCAGGCGAGCGGGTCGCGGGCGATGGCCGTCGCCAGCCACTCCCGGTCGGGCAGCCGGGTCAGGCCGAGCGTCTCCTCACCGAAGAGGGTCGTCACCGACGCGATCCAGTCCTCGGGCGTACGCGGCTCGGCGCCCTCCAGGCCGCGGAATCGGGCGATCTTCTCGCCTCCCAGGTAGAAACGCTCGGGCGGCTGGTTCGGGCCAAGGAGCAAAGGGTGCATGTCTTCTATCAAACCGCCGCCGAGGGTGTGGTCCGCAACCGGCGCGCGGCGGGCCCACCCGGGAGTGGCCGGGTCCCACGGCTCGACGGCGCCGGTGCCGCGGCGTGCCTGCGGGCCCGTCCGGCGGCGCGCGGCCGACGGGCAGGGGTGCCCGCCCATGCCTGCGTCGTCCCTGGGTAGGGTCGAAATCGGGCCCCATCAGCACCGGCCGGGCCTGACTCCGCGGGGCGTGGCCGGCCCGCCCGCACCAGCCGACGCCGGATCCGGCCGCACAGTCCGGAGGAGTGACCGATGAGCATCGTCAACGCGCCCTCGGGAGCGCTGCGTGGCATCGCCACCGGCGCGGTCACCGCCTTCCTCGGCATCCCGTACGCCACCGCCGGCCGCTTCGCCGCCCCCGAGCCCACCGCCTGGAGCGGAATCGGGGACGCCACCCGGCGGGGACCGGCCGCGCCCCAGCCGCCCTCCCGGCTGGAACACGTGATGGGCCCCGGCACGGACCTCGCCCAGGACGAGGACTGCCTGTCGCTGAACGTCTGGACCCCCGGCGGCACCGGGCTGCCGGTCCTGGTGTGGCTGCACGGCGGCGGCTTCTCCACCGGCTCCGGCGCCGAGGCATGGTACGACGGCGCCCTGCTGGCCGAGCGCGGGCCGATGGTGGTGGTCACGCTCAACTACCGGCTCGGCGCCCTGGGCTATCTGTACCTGTCGCAGTATTTCGCCCCCGCCAACCTCGGCCTGCTCGACCAGATGGCGGCCCTGCGCTGGGTGCGGGAGAACATCGCCGCCTTCGGAGGCGACCCGGCGCGGGTGACGGTGGCCGGGCAGTCCGCGGGCGCGCAGTCCGCGCTGGCCATCCTCGCCCATCCGGCCGGCCACGACCTGTTCCAGCAGGTCATCCTGGAGAGCGCGCCCACGGGTATGCGGCCGTACGAGCCGGCGGAGGCCGCCGCGATCGGCGAGCTCTACCTGGAGGCCGCCGGGCTCGACCGGGTGCACCAGGAACGGTTGCGCTCATGCGCCGTGCCCGGCCTGCTGGCCGCCCAGCTGGACGTGGCCCGGCGGACGCGGCGGCCGCTCGACCTGAGCCCGCCGTTCCAGCTCGTCGCCGCCGACGGCCTGCCGGACGATCTGCTGGTCCCGCCGGGCATGCCGATGCTGATCGGCACGACCAGGGACGAGATGCGGGCCTTCGCGGCGGACGCGCCGGACGAGGCGACAGACCGGTGGTTCCGCACGTGCGCCCTGGACCTGGCGGGCGCGGCCAGGACCGCTTACGTCTACCAGTTCGACTGGCATCCCCAGGGCAGCGCGCTGGGCGCGTGCCACTGCATCGAGCTGCCGTTCGTGTTCGGCGGGCTCGCGGCCTGGGAGCGGGCGCCCATGCTGGCCGGCGCGGCCCCGGAGAGCCTCAACCGGCTGGTGGCGGAGGTGCAGCGGGCCTGGATCGGCTTCGTTCACACCGGCTCGCCCGGCTGGTCGCCCCACCCGCACGTCACACACTTCACCGGAGACTGAACCGCCGGCCCGGTCAGCTCACCGGAGGCGGGCGGCCCGGCTGAGGCGCGGGACGCTCTCGATGAGCCTGCGGGTGTAGGGATGGGCGGGCGAGCCGAGCACGTCGGCCGTACGCCCCTGCTCCACCACGCGCCCGTGCTCGATGACCGCCGTCTCCGCGCACAGGGCCGCCACCACGCTCAGGTCGTGCGAGACCACCACGACGGTCAGACCGTGGCTCGCGCCGAGCGTACCCAGCAGCTCCACCACGCGCACCCGGGTGGACACGTCGAGCGCGCTGACCGGCTCGTCGGCGAGCAGTACGCGCGGCCGGCACACGATGGCCCGGGCGATCGCGATGCGCTGCCGCTGCCCGCCGGAGAACTCGTGCGGGTAGCGGCGCGCCGCGTCCGCGGGCAGCCCGACCGAGTCCAGCGCCTCGGCCACCCGCTCGGCCGCCTCCGCCCGTTTGGCCGCGCGGGATCCGGGGGCGAGCAGGCCCATCGAGCGCAGCGGCTCGGAGACGATCCGGCCGACCCGCTGCCGCGGATCGAGCGAGGAGTACGGGTCCTGGAACACCGGCTGCACGGCCCGCAGGAACGCCGGGTCACGTGGCGCCAGCTCGGCCCCGTCGAAGAGCACCTGCCCGGACGTCGGCCGGGCCAGGCCGAGCAGCAGCCGCAACAGCGTGGTCTTGCCCGCGCCCGACTCCCCGACCAGTGCCAGGCTGCGCCCGGCCGTGACGGCGACCGAGACCTCCTCCAGCACCGCCGGCCCGCCCCGATAGGCGAAGCCGACCTCACGCGCCGCCAGCACCGGCACCGCGCCGGGCGAGAGAGCATCGTGCGGGCCCGGGAGAGCATCCTGCGGGGCGGGGAGAGCGTCATGCGGTGCGGGGGGAGCATCCTGCGGGGCGGGGACAGCGTCACGCGAGGCGGGAAGAGCTCCATGCGGGGCCGGGGAAGCGCCGTGCGGGGCGGCGTCCGGCCCGGGGGCGCCGGGTGGGCGGGCGGCGGGATCGCCGGGTGGGGGAGTGGTCGTCATGGGGCCAGCCGATCCAGTTCGCCCTCCAGCGCCCACGCGCTGTCCACAAGCGAGCGCGTGTAGGGATGGCGCGGCTCGCGCACGATGTCACGTGTCCTTCCCGACTCCACCACGGAGCCGTCCTTGAGCACCACGACCCGGTCGGCCACCCCGGCGACCACGGCCAGGTCGTGCCCGATGAACAGCAGCGCCATGTCCCGGCCCGCGATCAGCCCGTCCAGCAGGGCCAGCACCTCGGCCTGCACGGTCACGTCCAGCGCCGTGGTGGGCTCGTCGGCGATCAGCACCTCGGGCTCGCAGGCCAGGGCCATGGCGATGGCCACCCGCTGCCGCTGCCCGCCGGAGATCTCGTGCGGGTAGGCCCGGGCGACCCGTTCCGGCAGGCGTACCTCCGACAGCGCGGCCAGGACGGCGGCCCGCAGAGCCGGCCCCCGCAGCCCGCGACGGCGGCGGATCGGCCCGGCGATCTGCCGGCCGACGCGCATCAGCGGGTCCAGCGCCGTCAGCGGCTCCTGGAAGACCACGCTCGCGGTCCGCCCGCGTACCCGGTCCAGCCGCCTGCCGGGAGCGCCGACCACCTGCGTCCCGCCCAGCAGCACGCTGCCGCCCGCGGTCATGCCCGCGGGGAGCAGGCCCATGACGGCTAGCGCGGTCAGCGACTTGCCGGAGCCGGACTCGCCGATCAGGCCGAGCCGCTCGCCGGGGCCGAGCGTGAAGGACACGCCGCGGACCAGCTCGTGGCCGTCCGCCCGGCGTACGGAGAGCTCCTCGACGGCCAGGACGGGGGTCATCGGCTCCTCCGGCGGGTCGGGTCGGCGAGGTCGCGGAAGCCGTCGGCGACCAGGTTCACGCCCACGACGAGGACGACGAGCAGCACGCCGGGCGCGATGGCGCCGGTCGGCGCCGTCAGCACGGTGGCCTGCGCCTCCTGCAGCAGCCGTCCCCACGAGGCGTTCGGCGGCGGCGGGCCCAGCCCGAGGTACGACAGCGCCGCCTCGGCCAGCACCGCCAGCCCGAGCTGCAGGGCCAGGTTGACCAGCAGCGTCGGCCAGATGTTGGGCAGCACGTGCTCGGCCACCACGCGCGGCCACGAGGCCCCCGAGGTGCGCGCGGCCGTGATGTAGTCCTGCGCGAGCACCCGCTTGACCAGCACCCTGGTCAGCCGCGCCACGATCCCGGACATGGCCAGCCCGATCGCCAGCACCGCCGAGCCGAGCGACGCCTCGCGCGCCGCCACCACCAGCATGGCCAGCAGCAGCGTCGGGAACGCGATGAGGATGTCGAGCGCCGCCGACAGCAGGTCGTCCAGCCAGCGGGTGGCGAACCCGGCCAGCAACCCGCCCGCCACCCCGAGCGCCCCGCCGAGCAGCACCGACCCGACGCCGACCGTGAGCGCGATGCGGGCGCCCACCATGAGCTGCGTGAGCAGGTCACGGCCCAGCTTGTCGGTGCCCAGCAGGTGAGCGCCGCCCGGTGGCACGAGCCGCCCGCCGGAGGTGTCAGCCGGATCGTACGGCAACCAGATCAGCGACCCGAGGGCCACCACGAACACCACCGCGACCAGCACGCACCCGATCACGAACGTCGGCCGGCCCCTCATGACCGGCCGCCGCCGACGTGCGCCCGCAACCGCGGGTCCATCAGCCGCTGCCCGAGGTCGGCGGCGAAGCCGATCACCAGCACCGCGAACGTGCTGACCACCAGCACGCCCTGGATGACCGGATAGTCGTGCTCGGCGATGCCCTCGACCAGCATCGTGCCGAGCCCCGGCAACGTGAACACGCTCTCCACCACCACCGCGCCCAGGAACGTCGTGGCCAGCTCGATGCCCAGGATCGAGACGACCGGCACCGCGGCGTTCCGCAGCCCGTGCCGCCACATCGCGCCCGCGAACGACGCGCCGAGCGCCCGCGCCGTACGCAGGTAGTCGCTGCCCAGCACGTCGAGCGTGGCCGAGCGGACGTAGCGGATGAGCGAGGCCGACATGACCAGCGCGATCGTCACGACCGGCAGCACCAGCGACGTCAGCGCCCGGCCCGGGTCCGCCCAGTCCTCGCGCGGGAAACCGCCCGCGGGCAGCACCCGCAGCCGCAGCGCGAACACGGTCACCAGCAGCATCCCGATCCAGAACACCGGCACCGCGATGCCGAGCTGGGAGACCCCGTTCAGCAGCGGCCCGTACCAGCGGTCGGAGCGCCAGGCGGCCAGGAACCCGACGGGCAGCGCGATCACCACCGCGAGCGCGAACGACAGCAGCGTCAGCGGCACGGTCACCACCAGCCGCTCGGCGATCTCCGGCCCCACCGGCAGCCTGCTGACGAACGACGTGCCGAGATCCAGCCGGGCCAGCCCGGCCAGCCACGCGCCGAACTGCTCCGGCAGCGGCAGGTCGGAGCCGATCTGCCGGCGCGCCGCCGCGACCTGCTCGGGCGTGGCGCCGACCGTCAGCAGCGCGTTCGCCGGGTCGCCGGGCAGCAGCCGCAGCAGCACGAACAGCAGCGACGCCGCCAGCAGCAGCGAGCCCAGCAGGAAAGCGGTGCGGCGCAGCAGGTAGCGCGCCATCAGCCCTTCTTGATCCCGTACGCGTAGAACTGCGAGTTCAGGCCGTTGACCGGGTAGCCGGACAGCGCCGAGGAGGCCACCACGATCTGCGGGTAGAGGTAGAGCCAGTCGCTGGCCGCGTCCTCGGCGATCTGCCGGTTGACCTTCTTCAGCAGCTCCGTCTGCTCACCGGCGGTTTTGGCCTGCTCGGCCTCCCTGACCCACTGGGTGACCTGCGGGTTGTCGTAGCCCCAGTAGAAGTCGGGGTCGCCGTACCAGACCACGTCGCGGTCGTTGACGTGCTCCTGGAGCGTCGCGGTGAAGTCGTGGTTCTTGTACACCTTCGTGTACCACTCGTCGGCGGTGATGACGTTGACGTCGACCGTGATCCCCACCTTGGCCAGCTCGCTCTTGATGAACGTGGCCGCCGTCGGGTGCGGGTCGTAGTTCGGGGTGTCGAGCGTGAAGCGGAAACCCTTGGCGTACCCGGCCTCGGCCAGTTGCCGCTTGGCCAGCTCGACGTCGTACGGGTTGACCTTGGTGAGGTCCTCGTACCAGGGGTCGGTGGGCGGCACCATCGAGCCGATCAGGCTGCCGTGACCCGCCCAGATCGACTCCAGCAGCTTGGCGTCGTCGATGGCCGACGAGACGGCCTTGCGTACCAGCGGCTTGTCGAAGGGCGCCTTGCGGTCGTTGAAGGCGAGCAGCAGCTTGGTGGTGGAGTGGCCGTCGCTGATCTTGTAGTCCGGGTTGCCGGTGAACTGGCTCAGCGCGTCGGGGCTCTGCTGGCTGGTGACGATGTCCACCGCGCCGGTGAGCAGCGCGTTGTTGAGCGCCGTGGCGTCGGTGAAGTAGTGGAAGACGACGCCGTTGTTGGCGGGCGGCGTGCCCCAGTAACCGGGCGCGCGGTCGAGGCTGAGCGTGGAGCCGCGCTTCCAGGTGCCCAGCTTGTACGGCCCCGTGCCGTCCTCGCCGGTGGCCAGGTCCTTGGCGGCGCTGTTGATGATCCACACGTAGCTCAGGTTGTAGACCAGCGAGATCGACCGGTCCGACAGCTTGACCACCACGGTGGCGTCGTCGGGGGTCTCGATCGACTTGATGACCTCAAGGCTGCTCTTGCGGGCCGACTGGGAGTCGTCGGCGGTCACCCGCTCGATGCTGCTCTTCACGTCGGCGGAGGTCAGCGTCTTGCCGGAGTGGAACTTCACGCCCTTGCGCAGCCGGAAGGTGTAGGTCAGGCCGTCGTCGGACACCTCCTGGCTCTCGGCCAGCAGGTTCTCCACCTTGCCCGCGTCAGTAAGCTTGAACAGGCCCTCGTAGACGTTGCCGTTGAACGCCTCGGTCACCCCCTGGCCGCCGCCGGCGGTGTTGTCGAGGTTCTGGGGCTCGTACAGGGAGCCGATCTCGATCGTGGCTCCGGCGTCGGGGGAGGCCGTGCCGCTGCTGCCGCCGCCGTCCGGACCGGCACCGCACGCGGCGAGAGAGAGAACGAGCGCGGCCACGGCTGCGGCGAACTTGCGGGGCACCTTAACTCCAGGGGAAATCAGTAGGTTTAGTGGACTATACCCCTGGTTGTACGGATCTTCCGGAGCGGGGGCGCCCGTCAGGCCACCGGGGTGGCGCGGCGGTTGCGCCACGGGGCCTGGTAGGCCCACTGCCAGGCCAGTTCCAGCGGTCCGCGCTCGTGGCGGCGCAGCCACAGCGACGCGAGGATCACGAGCAGCAGACAGATCCCGGCCCACGCCACCGGCACCCACCAGGGACGCAGCCAGTCGAGCCGGGCGGCCAGGCCCAGGCCCCAGCCGTAGCAGAGCGCGCTCGCCACCAGGTTCTGCAGGACGTAGCAGGACAGCGCGGTACGACCGACCCTGGCGAGGGCCGTACGGACCACGCCGGGCGCCCCGCGCAGGCCCAGCACGATCGAGGTGATCAGCCCGAGCAGGCCCAGCGCGACCAGCGGCGCCAGGAGGTAGCGGTCGACCGCGAACCAGGCGGGACCCGCGAAGGAGGTCAGCAGGTTCAGCGGTGCGGCGGCGCCGAGCCCGAGGCCGGTCAGCCACCGGCGCAGGCGCGCGCCGCGCTCCTCGAAGACGCCCGCGCGCACCAGCCGGGCGCCGGCCAGGAACAGCACGATCCCCATGGGGATGATGAAGATCAGCTCCGACCGGTAGATGGGCAGGTCCCGGAACCGGGCGGCGACCTGCTCGGGCCAGCTTCCCTGGCTGAACAGGGTGGTCGGGGGGCCGGCGGGCCCGACCTCGCCGTACAGCAGGACCGCGGTCAGCAGGCCCACCAGGAGCACGTGCAGCGTCCCCGCGGCGATCATCCAGCCCCTGATCGCGCGGGCGCTCCGGCCGATCAGGTACGCGACGAGCATGGAGGTGATGGCGTACCCCATGAGCACGTCGAACTCGAAGATCAGGATGTAGTGCAGCACGCCTTCGGCGAACAGCAGCGCCGCCCGCCACAGGTACCGGCCCGGCCACGTCAGGCCCCGCCGTACCGTGCTGCGATACTGCAGTTCGAGCCCGACGCCGAACAGCAGGGTCAGCAGGCCCAGGAACTTGCCGTTGGACAGGAAGCGCAGGAACGTCTCGGCCGCGCTCCGGTCGGTGCCGAGGGCCAGGAAGTTCGCCGGGCCGCCGGGGTCGGTGAAGATCCAGATGTTGGTGCCCAGCGTGCCCAGGATCGCCACGCCGCGCAGGACGTCCAGGGCGTCGATGCGTTTCGTCACCCCTCAAGCTTCCCGGCGCCGAGCAGGCCCGGACTCGTCCCGAGGGCCGAAACGGGCCTACACAGGAAGATGTACGCCGTTGCGTCTTTGGTCGCGGACACCCAGCGTTTCCGTGGCATGATCCCAAGGGACCGGTCCCGGCCGGAACGACCGACGATGATCGCGTATGGCATTCCGGCCGCTCTACCGAGGAGGATCATGCCCCCCGTCGCCACCACGTTGATGATCGCCGCGTCTATCGCCGGCGGCCTGGTGCCCGTGACCCAGGCGCCGATGACCATGAAGGCCGCCGTGACCGCGCCCAACCTGCGCGCCTGTTATGACGGCAAGTGCAATCTGACGCTGACCAAGCGGGTCACGTTCCGGGTGAGCTCCAAGTTCGGCATCACCCGGCTGGCCATCAGCTTCACCGGGCAGAGCGTGCTCGTGAAGGGCACCGGCCCAGGCGTGATGTCGCAGGCGCGGCTGAGCAAGGGCAGCTCCGGGTCGGTCAACGGCATCGGCGTGCGCGTGGCCGGATTGTCCTCGGGCAAGGCGGTGCTGCGGCTGGCCCCCGTCCGCTGAGCCGCCGCAGGGGGCTAGGACGTCGCCTCGCGCAGGAGGAGCACCGCGATGTCGTCCGCGCGCTGCTCGACGGAGGCCGGCTCGATGAGGCAGTCCAGGAGGTCGACCAGGGGGCGGCCGGGGCGCGGCGAGCAGAGCTCGGCCAGCTTCTCGATGGCTTCCCCCAGGTCGCCTCCGGGCTCCTCGACGAGGCCGTCGGTGTAGAGGACAAGCACGGCGCCGGGCGGCAGGGCCAGTTCGGTGGTGGCGTACTCGGCTCCGGGGTCGATGCCGAGCAGCAGGCCGGGGGCGGAGTGGACGACCCGCGCGGGCGCGTCCGGGCGGGCTATCAGTGGCGGCAGGTGGCCCGCGCTGGCCAGGCAGGCGGTGTGGGCGCGCAGGTCGAGGCTGAGATACAGGCAACTGGTGAACCTGTCGGGAGCCAGCTCGGTGAGCAGCCGGTTGGTGTGCGCGAGCACGTCGCCGGGCGTGGCCCCCGCGGTGGCGTGGGCCCGGATGGCGGTGCGCACCTGGCCCATGAGGGCCGCCGCGGTCATGTCGTGGCCCTGCACGTCGCCGATGACGGCCGCGACCATGGATTCGTTCAGGCGGATGAGGTCGTAGAAGTCGCCGCCGATGTCCATGCCGGGGGTGGCGGGCATGTAGCGGGCGGCCAGCTCCAGGCCGGGGACCTCGGGCAGCGTACGCGGCAGCAGGCTCGACTGCAGGCACTCGGCGAGCTGGTGCGTGACGTCGTACAGGCGGGCGCGCTCGAACGCCTGGGCGATCAGCCCGGCGAGCGCCGTCAGCGTGGCGCGCTCGTCCGTCGTGAACCGGTGCGGGCGGTCGTGCGCGAGCACGCAGGTGCCGATGGCGGCACGGTGCGAGGTGACCAGCGGCAGGAACGCCCAGGCCGACATCCCGTCGGACCGGACCGCGTCCGGGTGGGCCCGCCGCAGCTCCTCCCAGGTGCCGAAGAAGTCCGGCCCGCCGTGGTCGAAGGGCTGCCCGCCGGGCGCCTGCGGGATCACCGGGCGGCCGTCGAACTCCTCCACGGCCTGCCGGCTGTAGCCGCGGGCGGCGGCCACCCGCGCCCGGCCGCCCTGGGCGGTGAGGATGGCCAGGGCCTGCACGTCGTAGACGGGCATGACATGGTCGGCGACGAGGTCGATCACCTCCTGCGCCGACACCGCCCGCGCGAGCGTGGTCGCCAGGTGCAGCATCTCGTGGATCGCGAGCACCCGTGACCGCCGGCCGGCACCGGCCTCCGGCGCGCGCTGGCCGTGGTCGCCGGGATCGGCCTCCGGGGCGACGCGTACGGTGACCCCCGACAGGCCCGGGTAGAGCTGGAACGACAGCCGCCTCCCGGCGGGGTTGCGGGCCGTGAACGCGGTGACCTGATGGCCGACGACCGCCGCCCGGTAGCGGTCCTCGAACGCCGGGTCGCCCAGCCACGGCAGCCGCTCCCACGGCCGCGCGCCCACCAGGTCGGCGGGGCAGCACCGCAGCAGGTCGGCGGCCGGCGCGGTGACCAGCGTCATACGCCCGTCGCCGTCGAGCACGCAGAAGCCCTCCGGCAGGCGGTTGAGGCAGTCGAGCGCGACCAGGTCCGCCCGCGGGTCCACCGGGCGCGCCGCGCGCGGGTCCAGGATCCGAGGCCGCGTCGCGGGGACCACCGGCCGGCCCTCGCCGTCGGCCCGGGCCAGCAGGTCGCCCGCCTGGGCGCAGACGTTCTCGATGACGGCGAGCTTGCGCGGGTTCAGCCGCGCCATGTGCCCGGCCGGCCACAGCAGCAGGAACCCGCCCCGTACGGCGCCGCCGCAGCGGATCGGGACCGCCGCCACCGCGAAGTGATAGGGCATGACCAGGGCCGCCACCGGGAACGCGCGGGCCAGGTGCTCCCGGCAGGAGAGCCAGACCAGCCGCCGCTCGCGCACGGCCGCGGCGATCGGCACGGGGTCGTTCGTCCTGATCCTGGCCAGCGCCCTGGCCATGGTCGCCGGCAGGCCCAGCGCCGTGTCCATGAGCAGGACCTTGCCGTCCTCGGCCAGCAGGTAGGCGGCGCCGATGTGCGCCCCGGTGCCGGTGACGGCCTCGGCCAGCAGGTCGTCAAGACGAGGCGACCCGGTCGCCACGCCGGGGGCCGAGACGGCGTGCCCCCGCACCGGTCTCAGCCTGCTCCGCTCACGGGCTGTGAGCGGAAGATCCGCCCAAAAGTCCACATATGGGCAGAATACACGGGTGATCGTAACGGGTTGTTGACGATTACGTCAGCGCACAGGCGGTTTAGGGGTTCGGTTCGGGGTGCCTTGAACCGGCGCCGCGCGTGTCTTGACCTGTGCTCTCCGTTGCGGGCCGGGGCAGTCCTGTGGACCGGACGAGCAACTCGTACATGTGTTCGCGGAATCGTCCCAGCGTGCCCGGATCGTCGCTGCCGCTCCGACGCGCCGCCCTGTCCAGCACCCCGCTGAGCACGAACCCGTGCACGCACCAGATGATCGTGTACGTGGTGAACTGCGCGTCGGCATCCGCCGGATCCGTCACGGTGGCGAGACCGTCGATGAGGTACGGGGTCAACGGCTGCACGTCGACCGTGTCCAGGCCGATGTCGCTGGCGTCGGCCATCCAGCGGTGCATCCACAACATCGGGATCTCGGGGTGGCGCAGGCACAGGTCCAGATAGTTGTCCACCAGCCGCCGCAGCGCGGCCGCCTTCCCCTCCGGCGGGGCGGTCCGCAGGTCGTCGGCCCAGGCCAGGACGTCGGTGGCCTGGAGCCGGTTGACCTCCCGCATGACCGCCAGGTAGAGCTCCCGCTTGGTGGGGAAATGCGCGCCGACGGTCCTCGGCTCCACCCCGGCGGCCTCTCCGATCAGCTGGATCGTGGTGCTGTCGTAGCCGAGCGCGGCGAACAGCTTGATCGCCGCCCGTAGGATCCGCTCCCGTCCGCCGTCTTGTGGAGAGTCCATGCACGCGACCATAGAGCGGGCCCGATGCCGGGCCCGTGACGTGATCGACAAGCACGGGTAAAAGTAACCCCTGCCCGGCCTGGACCCGGCCGGGCCCCGAGGTTCCCGCCGACGCGCCCCTAGCGGTCGCTCCACTTGACCTCGTACGGCCGGAGCGTGAAGTCCTTGCCGTCCACGGTCGTGGTCACCTCGGCGTCGGCGGTGTTGACCAGCAGGAGCTGCTCGGGCTGGGCCAGCACCCACACCTTCGGGTCGGAGGAGGCGACCGCCTCCAGCTTCACGTCGGCGGGGAACCAGCGGGTGAAGCCGGCGATCAGGTCGCCCGTCGCCGTGGGGGCGCCGGTGCTCTGGTCCCACATGCAGCCCTCGCAGGGGCCCTCCTTCTCCTGCGGGTTCCAGTACAACGCCGTGGCGGCGCCGCTCCTCGCGAACTCCATCATCGCGGCGGCCTGCACGGCCAGCTGCTTGTCGGCGGGCCAGCGGGTGCCGTCCTCGGGCACGAAGTAGAACTCCGACCACCACACGGGCAGGTCGCCGACCTTGTCACGCAGCCACCTGGTCACGTCGGAGAACTTCCGCACCGCCCCGAACTCGTCCGGCAGCAACTGGTGGGCGTCGGTCGGCGAGGCGCCGTCGACCACGACGAAGTCGGCGCCCTTCTTGTGCTTGAACCAGTACTCGAAGGCGTCGAGGGAGTTCTGGTTGACCACCCCCCACGGGCCGCGCAGCTCGGACCTGCCGCTCTTGTTGCTGTCGAACCCGAGGTACGGGCCGCCGACCTGGGCGTCCGGCCGGGCCTTCTTCACCGCCTCGTAGACCTTGTTGTAGAGCTCCGTGTACCCCTTGTAGTCCGCGGGCTTGGAGTGGTCCGGCCAGAAGCCCTTGAACTCGTTCCACACCATGAAGTACTTGACGTCCCGGTACTTCGAGGCGACCTCGGCCGCCAGCCGGGCGAAGTCGTCGTAGTGCTCGGGGTAGGGGGCGTCCTCCAGGTGCTCGTCCCACGCCGACTCCTCGGTCGGGCCCTCGGGCCCGCCCTTCATCCAGTCGGGCGCGCAGCAGAGCGTGATGACCTGGGTGGCATCGGACTCCTGCATGAGGTTCAGGCGGCTGTCGAGGTCCTCCCAGTAGAACCGTCCCGGGTACGGCTCCGGGTTGAGCGCGCCGAACCCCATGATGTGCTGGTTCTGCACCATCGGCGTGCGCGCCAGCGAATCCGCCACGTCCTGCTCGAACCGCTCGGTGACGTTGTTCGCGCTCACCCCCGTGTGCGTGAACCCCCACCGCGGCCAGCCCGGCTCCACCGCCGGCGGCTTGACCGGCTCGCTCTTGGCCGCCGGCTCCTGCGCGGCCGTGGTCTGCTGCCCGGGCGGCGCCTCCGGCTCCTGCGATCCGGCGTTTCCGCAGCTCGCCATGGCCAGCACCATGGCGGCGACCGCCGCGGCCGAGGCTGTCAGCCTGCCGAGCCGCCGGCGCGTCGTACCCCCGCTTGTCGATCCCACCCGAGTCTCACCCGATCCTTGCCATCTGAATACCGCCTGTAGCGTTCCATGGGTGGACTAAAAGGGGCACATCCGGAGCCTGGTTTCACAGCCAATCGTTATCCTCCGAGCGCGGAAAGGTCTTGACTCAGCCCCGAAGTCGGTTTCCGGGGGGTGGGAGCTGACTCCGCTGGGAGCCGTCCGGAACCCCGCCGGACTTGGCGGCGGCGGATCGGCGCGCTCGCCGCGTTCGTCGGGCAGGATCGCGCACAGGTGCGGCGTGCGCGAGGGGACCGTTGTGGTGGAGTCGGTGCGGTGGGGGCGGATGGCGGCGGGGATGTACGCGGTGTTCCTGGCCGTGGTGGCATGGCACACGCTTATCGAGAGCCACGGCGTGCGCATCGAGCCGGCGGCCGGGCTGGCGCTGGTGTTCGCCGCGGCGGTGGGGCTGTGCCTGTGGCGGCCGGCGGTGGCCTTCTGGCTCTCGCTCGCCGGCGCGGTCCTGGCCTCCCTCCTCACCCGGGACGCGCTCGACGGGGTGGTCTGGCCGCCGCCGGTGCTGGCGATCCACGTCAGCGTGCTGGTGCTGAGCAGCCTGCGGGCCAGGACGCGGGTGCTCGCGGAGCGGTGGCTCTTCACCCTGCTGGCCGGGCTGGTGCTCGGCCTGCTGGTGCCCGGCGGGGCGGGGCTGCCGGCCCTCGCCGAGATGACGGTGCTGTCCGGGGCCGCGTTGGTGGCGGTCGTCGCGGTGCGCTCCCGGGACGAGGCGCAGCGCCGCCTCGCGCAGGCGCGGCGCGAGAGCGGCCAGGCGCGGGCGCGGCACGCGCTGCTGGAGGAACGCGCGCGTATCGCCCGTGAGCTGCACGACGTGGTGGCCCACCACATGTCGGTGGTGGCCGTGCAGGCGGAGGCGGCGCCGTACCGGCTGTCCGATCCGCCGCCGGTGCTGACCGAGAGCTTCGCCGCCATCCGGTCCAGCGCGCTGGAGGCGCTCACCGAGTTGCACCGCATCCTCGGCCTGCTCAGGGACGAGGGCGCGGAGGAGGCGCGGCCCGCGCTCGACCAGTTGGACCGGCTGGTGGCGCGGATGGCCGAAGCCGGCGTGCCGGCCCGGCTGGAGGTTCACGGCGAGCCGGTGCCGCTCGCGCCCGGGGTTGAGCTGTCGGCGTACCGCATCGTGCAGGAGGCGCTCAGCAACGTGCTGCGGCACGCGCCCGGCGCCCCGGCGCTGGTCGAGGTGGCCTATCTGTCCGACCGGCTGCGGGTACGGGTGGCCAACGACGCGCCCGCCGGGCCGGCCGCCCCGCTGAGAACGGGACGGCCGGGACACGGTCTGATCGGGATGCGCGAGCGGGTGGCCATGCTGGAGGGAGAGCTGGAGGCGGGACCGCGGCCGGACGGCGGCTACCTGGTCCACGCCCTGCTGCCGCTGACCCGAGAAGGAGAGGCATGACGATCCGCGTGCTGATAGCCGACGACCAGGCCATGGTCCGTGAGGGCTTCGCGGTGCTGCTCGACGCCCAGCCCGACATCGAGGTGGTCGGGCAGGCCGCGGACGGCCGCGAGGCGGTCGCCCTGGTCGCGGAGCTGCGCCCCGACGTCGTCGTCATGGACGTGCGCATGCCGGTGCTCAACGGCCTGGACGCCACCCGGCAGATCGCCGGGCGGGCCAGGGTCGTGGTGCTGACCACCTTCGACCTGGACGAGTACGTCTACCAGGCGCTCAGAGCCGGAGCCAGCGGCTTCCTGCTCAAGCAGGCCGGAGCCCGCGAGCTGAGCGAGGCCGTGCGCATCGTGGCGGCCGGCGACGCGCTGCTCGCCCCCTCCGTGACCCGCCGGCTGATCGGCGAGTTCGCCCGGCTCAGCCCCGCCACCCCCGCCTCCCGGCAGATCGAGGGGCTCAGCGAGCGCGAGACGGAGGTGTTGGTCCTCATCGCCGACGGCCGGTCGAACGCCGAGATCGCCGAGGAGCTCGTCATCTCCGAGCGCACGGTCAAGACCCACGTCAGCAACCTGCTGACCAAGCTCTCCCTGCGCGACCGCACCCAGGCGGCGGTGTACGCGTTCGAGATCGGCCTCGTCCGCCCCGGCGGGCGCCGACTGGGCCTCAAGGACGAGAGGGAATTCGGTCCCATGGCTCATGACGCCTAGGCCTCCCGGTTCGTACATTCCGGGCATGATCGCGTCTCATCGGCGGCAGGTCCTATGACCCATCCCCGCCCCCTCCCCGAGCTGATGCACCGCGCGCTCTTCAAGAGCGTGTCCGTCCTTCCGCCCCGCCGCCAGGCGGCCGTGCTGCGCCGGTACTTCAACTGGCACCACCGCACGCCGGACCGTTGGCGCCTGAGCACCGACGCGTACGAGCAGCACAAGTACGCCACCACGCTGCAGGCCCTGCCCGAGCGGCCCTACGCCCGCATCCTGGACGTGGGCTGCAGCGAGGGCGCCTTCACCCACAAGCTGGCCGAGGCCTACCCGAAAGCCAGCATCACCGGCGTGGACGTCTCGGAACGCGCCCTCAACCGCGCCCGTGCCCACCCCGGCCCGCCCGGTCTGTCCTTCGTCCGCGCCGACCTGCTCTCCTACGACCACCCGGACGACTACGACCTGGTCTTCTGCGCGGAAACCCTCTACTACCTGGGCACCGACGAGCGGCTCCGCCTCGCCTCGGCCCGGCTGACCAGGCTGCTGAGCCCCGGCGGGCTGCTCGTCCTGGTCCATCCCTGGCCGGAGTCCCGGCGGCTGCACGGGCACGTCGGCCTGCCGCTGCTGTCGCACCACGTGGAGGACAAGACGCACCGCCCGTTCGCGGTCGCCGTCTACGAGGCCGAGCCGGCCCCGTCCGGACGCTGACGCCGGGCCGGGGCAGCCCTGCCGGCCGGTCGGCGGGCGGTCGCCCCGGCTCAGCGGTCCGCGCCGACGGTGACCGTTCGGTGCAACCCAGATGAAAGTCGGCGGTAAGGGACAAGGCTAGGTTGGCGATCCGTCACCGGATCGAGTTCAACCCGAGGAGCAGCCGTAACCAGTACCACCGTGTGGAGCGAACTGCGCATGACCTCCACGCCGCGGATTTCCGTCTCGATCTCCCCGCATCTCACGGCGCTCGCCATGATCAGCGACGCGCTCGCCGGCCGCCGCCGCGGCCTGCCGGAAGTCTGGCGCGAGGCCGTCGGCTCGCGGGTCGGCCCGCTCGGCCGGCAGGCCGTGCGCCCGCTGGCCGTCCCGGGCCACTCCGTGGTCCCCGACAGCCTCGTGCCCCGCGCGCCCGTCGGCGCCGACATCACGGTGCCGGACCAGCTCGCGGCCCTGCGCGAGCTGCCGCCCGGCGCCCTCGTCAAGGACCTGGAGCAGGCGTTCGGCGAAGGGCCGCCGCCCCCGCACTGGCGCTCGGCCGCCGAGCACCCCACCCGCTGGCTGCACGGTTACGCCGCCGCCTTGGCCGACGTCTGGAGTGTCACCGAGCCCCTGTGGCGGCAGGCCCGCGGCCTGCTGGACAGGGAGGTGCGGCGGGTGGGCGTGGCCGCCGTACGCGGCGGGCCCGAGCTGCTGCTCGGCGCGCTCAACAGCCGGATCGTGCAGGGCGAGGGCCGGCTGCTCATCTCCGACCTCGAACCCGGCACGTTCGACCTGGGCGAGCGGGAGGTCGTCCTGGTGCCGATGCTGGCGGGCAAGGACGCCCTGATCGTCAGCCTGGACCAGCAGGACGCCGTGTGGATCGCGTACCCGGTGCCCGGGGCGGACTCGCTCTGGCGCCGCCCGACGGCTCCGGCGCGCGACGAGCTGTCGGCGCTGATGGGGGAGGTCCGGGTGGACCTGCTCTGCTCGCTCGGACGGCCCATGACCATGTCCATGCTGGCCAGCGGGTTGCAGGCGGCGCCCAGCAGCATCACCTACCACTGCGACCGGCTGCGGGCCGCGCGGCTCATCACGAGGGAGCGCCGCGGCCGGGAGGTCTGGATCGCCCGCACCGACCGCGGGGACGAGCTGCTGGAGCTGTTCCGGCGTTGAGGGGCGCGACGGCACGGACATGAAAGAGGCGCGCCGGTGGTGACCGGCGCGCCTCGTCGATATGCTCAGGCGCCCCTGCTGAACTCGAACAGGATCGGGCCGTCAAGCTTCCAGCCCGGCTCGTTCGCCACGATCGACTTCATGTGATCCTCGATCGCGAGACGCCACTTGTTGTTGTTGGACAGGCGGTACATCTTCACGTCGCCACCGGCGCCCGGCGTGGCGGGCGCGTACCCCATGATGCCCTCGTACTTGAAGTCGCCCGAGGCCACGAGCTTCACCCGCTCGGCGACGGACGCGGTGACGAGGTAGGACTCCTTCAGGTTCCAGCGCAGCCGGTAGAGCGGCTTGCCGCCGGCGAACGGCGCCTTGGAGATGTAGTACAGCGGAGTCTGCGTCGTCTTCCAGCCGAACTTGGTCACGGCGTTGTTCTTCTCCGCCTCGTTGGCGGTGTAGAAGAATCCCCCGTCCCGCGTCGTCAGCTCATAGAGCCTCACACGCTGCTGCTGCTGGGCAATGCTGATGCCGGCCGTCTCCGCCGTGGCGGCGGAGGCCTGCGTCGCCACGCCGAGAGACAGCGTGGCGCTGAGCGCCACCGCCAGTCCCACACCGACGGGACGGGCCAGGCGGCCGAACGACAATGCCATGAGAATGTTTCCCTCCGACTCGGACGAGCCCATTGACTGGGCCAAGCGGTAGCCAAGCTAGTGCCGGGCCGGAGGGAGCCGTGATTACTTCGAGGAACCTGGAAACTTCAGAAGGTGACCAGCGGATCTCCGATGAAGTCGGCGATGAAGTTGACGAAGAAGAAGCCGAAGAACAGGAAGTTGAGCACCAGGATGACGTAGTGCCAGGGACGCGGCCGGGCCGGGCGCGGGAGCCTGCTGTTCAGGTACATGAGCAGGAACGGATAGATCAGCGCGCCCAGGTTCGACATGTTGGCCGACCACTCCACCAGGCCCACCGGCACCGACTGGAAGATGATGACCGAGATGATGACCAGCAGCACGATCATGAAGGGGTAGTAGAAGCGGCGCGGGTCACCCGAGATCAGGGCGCGCAGGCGCGGGCTCGTGGCGTTGGCCGCGTCCGTCGTCACCCGGACCATCCCCTCGAAGATGCCGAGCTGCGTGGAGAACAGGACCAGCACGCCCACGACGAGCGCCACGTAGAAGACCACCGTCCCGTACTCGTCGCCGAGCGCGCTGGCCACGAACGTCGGCACGTTGGCCCGGGTGGGCTGCTGGCCGGACATGGTGACCGCCTGGGCCATGAGGATCGTTGGCAGCAGCATGCCGAGCATGGCGCCGACGAAGAACACGCCCCACATGTCCACCATCAGCAGCCGGTACCACCTGCGCCAGCGGCCGCGGTTGAGCTCGTTGTCGGGGAAGGTGACGCCGCTGGCCCGGATCTCGTTCCGCTCGCCGCGCAGGCCGGCGATGTAGCCGACGCGGTGGCCCATGCCGTAGCCCTTGTCGCGGTAGTGGCCCATGACGTACCAGTTGAGGCCGGAGGCCAGCGCGGTGAACCCGGCCAGGCCGCCGAGTTGCGTGGCGGTGATCCCGGCGGGGGGCGCGGCCGGGGTGACGAAGCCGAGGATGCCCTCCCACCACTGGCTGAACGGCACCACGAGCAGGCAGACGGCCAGCAGGGCGAGCAGGATCGCGCTGACCATCACCCAGTTCGCCAGCTCCAGCGCGCGGCTGATGCGCCGGGCGGACGCGGTGATGAGGAACACCAGCACCAGCAGGCCGACGGCCCACCAGCGCGGCTCGACCGCGTCCGCGGCCGGGGGCACGCCGTGGACCAGCGCGTACACGCCCTGTCCCGCGGAGGCGGCCCAGCCGCCGGCGATGAACGCGAAGATCACGATGAGGACGGACAGCGGCACCCAGAGCGCCCAGCCGGGCGGCACCCGGCCCCAGCCGACGACCGGCGTCTCGCCCGTGGCGATTACGTAGCGTGAGCATTCGACGTTGTAGAACGTTTGCAGTAACGCCGAGACGACGATGACCCAGCCGACTCCGACGAATCCGTACTGGCCCACGCTGAGCGGGCCCAGCAGCCATTCGCCGCTGCCGATGGAGATGCCGAGCGCGATCAGGCTCGGGCCGATGGCGTACTTGACGATTTCCTTGCCGCCCACCTTGGAGACCTTGAAGACCTCCTCGGGCGTGGGCAGATCGGTTACTTCGAGGTCCGGACGGCTGACTCCTAGTGGGTGCGACATGTCAACTGCCTCCTGCCGTTCAGGGTGATCCCGAAGCAGGGGGGGCGACAAGGCCCAATTACGGACGTACGGAGATCTGTCTTGACGATGCCCCCAAGACCGGCGGCCACGTAGGACCTCGTGATGATCCCGGCGAACCGGAAGGTAAAGACGTGGGGCCTCGCGGGCGTGGGGAGTGCGGCGAGGCAGGATTCGCTACGTACAGTGACGGTCGAGTCACTTCGTGATTACAGGGGGAGATCATGAAAGGTAACCTCATAGTGGCAGGTGGCGTGGTCGCCGCCGCCGCTCTCTTCGGGCTGGCGGCGCCGGCCGCCGCGGATTCGTCCAAGTGCGACCTGAAGATCGCTGATGTCAAGGGCGCGCTCTGGATCGACGACAAGGGCGTGTTCGCGGGTGGCCGTGATGCGGAAGCCTGCGATGCCCGTTCGCACAACAAGAAGGACCACAAGGACAAGGACAAGGACAAGGACAAGGACAAGGACCACAAGCACCACCACGGCTGGGGTGACTGGGACGACGACGACTGGGGCCACGACCACGACCACGACGGCCACGACAAGCACCACGGCCACCCCTGGGGCGAGAACTGGCCCTTCGGCTGGCTCGGTCTCTAGATAGCCGTTGCGTGGGTCTCGGGGCGCGACCCGGCGCTCCGGGACCGCTCGCCCCCGACGACGGGCCCGTCCGCTCGTTGGCGGGCCGGGCCCCTGGAGGCGGCCGCGGCCTACCGCTCGCCGCGGCGGCCGCACCAGGCCGCCCCTCTCCCCCCGTCGATCACCACCCGCCCCCCGGCGGGCGCTCCGGCATGTCCGCCCGGCCCCGGAGGGGCGTCAGCGATCGACGATCTCGTTCTTGCCGATGACCACGACGCCGCCCCTGGTCAGCGCGAACCGCGTACGGTCGTAGTCGAGGTCGAAGCCGATCCTGGCGCCGTCCGGGATCACGACGTTCTTGTCGATGATGGCCTTGCGGACGATCGCGCCCCGCCCGACCTTGACGTTCTCCATCAGTACGGAGTCCTCCACCAGCGAATGGGAGTGGAGCACCACCTTGGGCGACAGGATCGACCTGATCGCCGTGCCACCGGAGACGATCACGCCGGGCGACACCAGCGAGTCGATCGCCCGTCCCACCCGGTCGCCGTCGTTGTGCACGAACTTCGCGGGCGGCAGCGGGTCGTGCCCGGTGAAGATCGGCCACTTGTCGTTGTAGAGGTTGAACACCGGATGCGCCGAGATGAGGTCCATGTGCGCGTCGTAGTAGGCGTCGAGCGTGCCCACGTCACGCCAGTAGCCCCGGTCCCGCTCGCTGGAGCCGGGCACGATGTTGTGCTTGAAGTCGTAGACGTCGGCGCCGCCCGACTTGACCAGCATCGGGATGATGTTGCCGCCCAGGTCGTGCTTGCTGGTGGGATCGAGGGCGTCCTCCCGCAGCGCGTCGATCATCGACTGCGTCTTGAAGACGTAGTTGCCCATCGACGCGAACACCTCGTCGGGCGAGTCCGCCAGCCCCACCGCGTCCTTCGGCTTCTCCCTGAACGCCACGATCCGGCGCCCCTCGGGATCGGTCTCGATCACCCCGAACTGGTCGGCCAGCGACAGCGGCTGCCTGATCGCCGCCACCGTCACGTCCGCGCCGGACTCCTCGTGCTGCTCGACCATCTGCCGCGGGTCCATGCGGTAGATGTGGTCGGCGCCGAACACGATCACGTGCTCGGGCATCTCGTCGTAGATCAGGTTGAGGTTCTGGAAGAGGGCGTCCGCGGAACCGGAGAACCACCGCGGCCCGAGCCGCTGCTGCGCGGGCACCGGGGTCACGTAGTTGCCCAGCATCGCCGACAGCCGCCAGGTGCGGGACACGTGCCGGTCGAGGCTGTGGTTCTTGTACTGCGTCAGCACCACGATCTTCAGGAAGCCGCCGTTGGCCAGGTTGGACAGCACGAAGTCGATGAGGCGGTACATCCCCCCGAACGGCACCGCCGGT
The DNA here is from genome assembly GCF_900099965.1 of Nonomuraea jiangxiensis. Classification (GTDB taxonomy): domain Bacteria; phylum Actinomycetota; class Actinomycetes; order Streptosporangiales; family Streptosporangiaceae; genus Nonomuraea; species Nonomuraea jiangxiensis. Next base: position 701,757 of record NZ_FNDJ01000002.1, read on the forward strand.
TTCGCCCGATCCGCCGTGAGAGGCATGAGCCTCTTGCCCTCTCCACCTGCCAGCACGACCGCAAGCACCCTCCGGGACCTCATGCCCAGGACGCTACCCTCAAATAGCCGATCTATCGACGAAACCCCGCAGGGCGTACCTCCTTTCCTGTCCAGACTTGTAGGACATTGCACGAACTAAGTGCTGGTCCTCCGGCTTGTCGGTGTGTGCCCGCAGGCCGCGTTGCTCGTAGGGTCGTGTCATGCGTGTTGATCTGCTCAGCCGGGAATATCCGCCCGAGGTCTACGGCGGGGCCGGGGTGCACATGGAATACCTGGCCAGGGAGCTGCGCAAGCTGGCCGACGTCCGGGTCCGCTGCTTCGGGGCCGATCGCGACGAGCCGGGCGTCTCGGCCTACCGGGTGCCCGGCGAGCTGTCCGGTGCCAACGCCGCGCTGCAGGTGCTCGGCGTGGACCTGGAGATGGCCGCGGCCTGCGCGGGCGCGGACGTCGTCCACTCCCATACCTGGTACGCCAACTTCGCCGGGCATGTCGCCAAGCTGCTGCACGGGGTGCCGCACGTGGTCACCACCCACAGCCTGGAGCCGCTGCGGCCGTGGAAGGCCGAACAGCTCGGCGGCGGCTACACGATCTCGTCGTGGGCCGAGCGCACCGCCCTGGCCGCCGCGGACGCGGTGATCGCGGTGTCGGAGGGCATGCGGCGCGACGTGCTGGCCGCCTACCCGGAGATCGCGCCCGCCCGGGTCAGCGTCATCCACAACGGCATCGACACCACGCAGTACGCCCCCGACCCCGGCACCGACGTCCTGCGCAAACACGGCGTCGACCCGGCCAGGCCCTACGTCGTCTTCGTGGGCCGCATCACCCGCCAGAAGGGCCTGGTCCACCTCCTGCACGCGGCGCGCTCCTTCGACCCGGGCGCGCAGCTCGTGCTCTGCGCGGGCGCGCCCGACACGACGGAGATCGCGGCCGAGGTGACGGAGCTGGTGCGCGGGCTCGACCGGGACGGCGTGGTCTGGATCCAGGAGATGCTGCCCAAGCCCGAGGTGATCCAGCTGCTGACGCACGCGACGGTGTTCGTGTGCCCGTCGGTGTACGAGCCGATGGGGATCGTCAACCTGGAGGCCATGGCCTGCGAGACGGCCGTGGTCGCGACGGCCACCGGCGGCATCCCCGAGGTGGTGGCCGACGGGGTGACGGGCCTGCTGGTGCCCATCTCACAAGGCGCGGACGGGACCCCGCACGACCCCGAGCGGTTCGCCGCCGACCTGGCCGAACGCGTCAACACGCTGCTCGGGGACCCGGCGCGGGCCCGCGAGCTGGGCCGGGCCGGGCGGGCCCGCGCCGTCGAGCACTTCTCGTGGGAGCGCATCGCCCACCGCACGGTGGACCTGTACGCCACACTGCGGACCTGACCGGGCGCGCCGGGCGGCCCCCGCGGGGAACGCCCGGTCACCCAGGGCCGCCGCTAGCCGAGGCGTTCGAGCACGACCACCGGGATCGGGCGATCGGTCTTCGTCTGGTATTCGTCGTAGTCGGGCCAGGTACTGGTCATCAGCCGCCACAGCTCGGGCTTCTCCTCGTCGGAGGCCGTACGGGCGCGGGCCTGGAACCGATCGCCCAGCACCTGCACGCCCACCTCGGGGTCGGCCCGCAGGTTCTCGTACCACTGCGGATGCGACGGATCGCCGCCCTTGGAGGCCACGACCACATAGTCGTCCCCGTGCCGCTGGTAGATGAGCGGCGTGGTGTAGGGCCTGCCTGACTTACGTCCCTTGGTGGTGAGGAGCAGGACGGTGGTGTTGTTCCAGTCGTGTCCTTCCGCTCCGTCGGTTTCCTGGTATCGCCGCACGTGTTCTTGACCATAGAGCATGCTGACAAGCTACCCAGAGGCCGCGCCACCTCACCGGCAGGGGGCGTCGGTCCCACCGGAGCGCCGTCCGGGGGGCTGACACCTGACGGCGGTCCTGTACGCGAGGCGCACGCCGGTGAGAGCCTGAGCCCATGAACGATCCGGCCGAGGCACTGGCCGCCCGCATCGAGCGGTTCGAGCAGGCCGCGGACCCCGAGCTCATCCGGGACCCCGCCGCACTGACCGAGGCGGAGCAGGCGATGCTGGCGCTGGCCGGTGACCGGTCCGACGCCGCGACCTGGCGGCTGATCGGGATCCTGCACCTGGCCCGCTACCGGCTCGACCCGCAGCTCACGCAGGACGCCGCGGTGGCGGGCGCCTTCTTCGCCGCCGTGGCCGTGGTCGATCCCGGGCGCTTACCGGAGAGGCTGCGCGGCTCCAGGGTGCCGCCGGGGGAGACGGCCGACACCTGGGCGGGGCTGGTGGAGGAGGTGTTCGGGCACGTCGACCCGGGCGTGTACCGGCATGTGGGGCTGCTCATACAGGCCCTGGTGCGGCGGGCGATGGCGCGTCCGACGGTGGAGGCGGCCGAGCGGCTCGGCCGGCTGCTGCTGCAGGAGTCCATGCGCGCCGCCGACCCCGGCTGGGCGCCGGGCGCGCTGTCGCTGCTGGGCGACGGGCTGGTACGCCTGTACGGCCTCACCGGGGACCTGGAGGTCGTCGCCGACGCGGTGCACGTGCTGTTCAGGGCGGCGCTGGCCGAGGAGGACCAGGGCGGGGAGCTGGCCGTGGCGCTCGCCATGGCGGTGCCCGGCGACGAGGAGCTGGTCAGGGCGTACCTGGCGGCGGCCGGGAGCCCGCCCCACAGCCAGGACAGGTCGCAGGCGCTGATGACGCTGGTCGACCTCACCCAGGCGCGGGCGGCCGCGTCGTGCGCGGACGGCGACCTGCTGGCGTTCATCAGGGTGGGGCAGTGCGCGCTGGACTTCTGGCACGGGCAGTGGGCGCATCCCGGCGTGCTGGCCCCGTACGCGGCCGGGCTGGTCGAATGGTACGTCGTCAGCGGCAACGAGCACTCGCTGGAAGCGGCGACGGAGATGCTGCAGGCCCTGCACCTCACGCCCGACGAGACGGCGCGGGGGCTGGGCGCCGACCCGGTGGTCCGGCTGGTCCTGCTGGGCGAGCGGCGCTGGCGGCGCTACGGCGTCACCGGGGCGCTGGCCGACCTGGAGACCGCGGTCGAGGCCATGCGCGAGGCGGCCGAGCTCGCGCCGCCCGGCCATCCCGAGCTCGCCGGGCTGCTCACCGGCCTGACGAACGCACTGCTCAGGCGGGCCGTCGTGACCGGCGGGGACGCCGCGGAGCCGATCGCCGCCGCCCGCATGGCGCTGGCGGCGCACGGCGAACAGGATCCGGGCCGGGCCGGGGCCCTGCTGCTCCTTGGCCGGGCGCTCCACCTGGAGCGGACCGCCCGGGGCGCCGACGAGGCCGTCACCGTCCTGCGCGAGGCCCTGGCGGCCGGTGGCCGGGCGGCGGTCCAGGTGGAGGCGTACGGGCTGATCGCGGAGGTGCTGGTGTGGCGCGCCCTGCGGGAGGGCGCCGTACGGCGGGCCGAGGACCTGGACGAGGGCGTGGCCGCCGCCCGCCGGGGCGCCGAGCTGGCCTCGAAGGACTTCCGCGACCGGGTCCCCGCGCAGCGCGCGCTGGCCAGGGCGCTGCTGGCGCGCTTCTCGGCGCAGGGCGGGGCGGGCGATTCCGGCGCACGCGATCTGGCGGAGGCACTGAAACTGGCCGCCGACGGCGACCCCGTCGTACTGTCCGAGATCGGCGCCGCCCTCGACACCGCGGACGACCCACTCACCCCACCGCTGGTCGAGCCACCCGCCACGTCACCGCGTGACACGCTCACCGCCTTTTCCCCGCCGTCCGACGAGCCCGCCACGCCCTCGAACGAGCCACCCACCACGCCACTGACCACCCCCGCACCGTCGTTAGGGAATCCCCTCACCGGGGCTGCCGTTCCGCCAGATGAGCTGCCCGCCGTGCCGCGAGACGAGCTGCCTGCTGTGCCACCAGATGAGCTGCCTGGTGAGTCGGTCACCAGGGCTGCCACGACGCCGGGTGAGCCGCTCGGTGCGGCCGCCACGGAACTGGCGATGCAGACGCCGGATGACGACGTGGCGTTCAAGCTGCTGCGGTTCGCCGAGCGGGGCGCCGAGGTGCCCGCGGACTTCCTGCTCGACGCGGCCTCGCGGCTGGCCGAGCTGGGTCGCCACCGGGTGGCCGGGCGGGTCTTGGAGCGGGCGTGGGCGGCGGCTGCCGGGTCGTCGGTGCGGCAGGCGTACGTGCTGTCCCTGCGCGGGGCGAACCACGTTCAGCTCGGGGAGTTCGAGGCGGCGCTGGAGGCGTTCGGGCGGTCGGCGGCGATCTACCGCGCGCTCGCCGACCCCGGGTCCGAGGCGCGGCAACTCGGCAGCGTGGGCGGCGTTCTGCTGCGTACCGGCGATGCCACGGGCGCGGTCGAGCACCACCTGCGCGCCGCCGCCCTCAGTGAGAGTGCCGGGTTGGCCGCCGAGGAGGCCGTCCACCAGGCGGAGGCGGCCGACGCCTGCCTGGCCGCGGGCGACCCCGCCAGGGCGGTGACCTGCGCCGCCCGCGCCAGAGCCCTCTACCTGGAGCTGGGCGAGACCCGGTCGGCCGCGCTCGTCCTCGTGCCCGCCGCCGAGGCGGCCCTCGACCAGGGCGACCTTACCGCCGCCGGGGAACGCATCGTGGCCTGCGCCCTTGAGCTGGAGGCCTACGGCGCTTGGGAGGACGCCTGCCGGGCGCTCGACGCGCACGCCGTGCGGCTGGCCGCCCGAGGCCACCTCGCCCGGGCCGCCACCTGCGAGACCCGCCTGGTGGAGCTCGTGCGGCGCCGGGGGATGCCCAGGGAACCCGCCGACGAGTGGTACCGCATCGCGCAACGCCGCCGCCGTCACGGCGCCGCCGACGCCGCCAGACTCGCCTTCGAGCTGGCCGAACGCGAGTACGAGGCCCTCGGTGACGCCGATGGAGCCGCCTCCGTCCGTTACAACCTGGGAGTGCTCGCCTACACGGAGGGGGCGGCCGAGCGCGCGCTGGCGGATTTCGGGGCGGCGGGGGAGAGGTTCGCCAGGTTGCGGGCGCCCGCTAAGGAGGCGATGGCGCTGACCATGCGGGCCGCCTGCCTGACCGGCCTGGAGCACCACGACGAGGCCATGGACGACCTGGAGCGGGCATTGGAGCTCGCCGCCGCCGCGGAGGACCAGGACGCGCTGCTCACGGCCATGCTGGGGCGGGCGGCGCTGGACGTGGCGCTGGGAGAATTCCGGGCAGGGGCGGAACGGCTGCGCTCGGCGCTGGGTCCCGCGGCCGGCGACCCGCTCAAGGAAGCCGTCGTACGCGACCGGCTGGCCGCGCTCGCCGCCCGTACCGGGGAGCTACGGGCACAGGTGGCCTCGCTGGAGCTGGCGGTGGCCGGGTTCCGGACCAGCGGCCAGGACCGGCTCGCCGCGCTGGCCTCGATCAAGCTGGGGTTCGCGCTGGAGGAACGCGGCGAGTTCCGCCGCGCCAGAGCGGCCCTCGAAGCGGGCCTCGAAGTCCTCGGCACCACACCGACCACACCCCTGGGAGGACCGCCGACACCGGCGGCAGCGGGCGGTGTCGGCCCAGGCGGGGCGCCGGGGTCGGCCGCGGGGTCCGGTGTCGGCTCGGACGGGGTGCCGGGGCGGTCCGGGGGGTCCGGTGTTGGTCCTGGAGGGATGCCGCGATCGGCGGCAGTGGGCGGTGTCGGCTCGGGCGGGGTGCCGGGGAGGGCTGCGGGGTCCGGTGTTGGTCCTGGAGGGATGCCGCGATCGGCGGCAGTGGGCGGTGTCGGCTCGGGCGGGGCATCGGGGTCGGCCGCGGAGCCCGGTGTTGGTCCTGGAGGCGCGACTGCTGCGGCGGCGGAGGTCGGTGTCCGCCCGGGACGAGCGGTCGGGGCGGCTGACTTCCTGCGGTTGGAGGGGGCGCCGTTCGAGGTGGTGGCGGCGATGGCGAGCGGGCTGGACGCCGCGTTCCTGGCCCGCCTGGCGTCCATCCAGCTCACGATGGGCGACCTGACGCGGGGCCGGGCCACCCTGGAGCAGGCACTGGCGGCGGCCCGGACGGGCGGGCGCGGCGAGCCGGCGGAGCGGCTGGAGCTCTGGCTGCGGCTGGCGGAAGCCGAAGCGGCCCGCGACCCGGCCACCGCCCGCATGGTGGCCGAACAGGCGCTGGCAGCCGCCGACGCCGTGGCTGAAGAGGCATCGACCACTGCCCATGCCCGGGTCGAACAGACCCCGACGACTGGCCACGCCGTGGCCGAGCAGGCTCTCGCCGCCGACTCCACCCTCGGCACCACCGGCGGGACCCCCACTCGGCCTGGCTCTCTGGACCCCGGCGACCGGTCATACCTGCTGGCCAGGCTCTCGACCTACTGCCGCGCCCTGGGCGACCTCACCGCCGCCTACGAACACGCGGCCCGCGGTTACGAATTGCGTGACGAGCGTGCGATCGAGCATCTGCGCAACCTCGGCACGGCGGCCAGGGAGCTGGGCAGGCCCGGCGAGGCGGTGGAGCACCTCACCAAGGCCGCCGACCTGGCCCGCCGGTCGGACTCCATTCTCCCCGCCCAGCTCATCGGCGTACTCACCGAGCTGGGCCGGAGCCTGACCGACGAGGCCCGCTGGGCCGAGGCCGCCCGCGCCTACGACGAGGGCCTGTCCCTGGCCGAGCCCCGGATCTGGGGCGCCCACCGGTCCGCGCTGCTCATCGGCCGCGCCGCCCTCCACCTCAAACTGGGCGAACTGGACGCGGCGGCCACCGGCTACACCCGGGCCATCTCCCTCATGGAGGAGCGAGGAGACCGTACCGGCCTGGCGACCGCCTACGCCGACCTCGCCCTGATCCACCTCCTGCACGGCGAACACCCGCACGCCGTCCCGCTCGCCGAACGGGCTCTCGACCTCGACCGCACCCAGGGTCATCACCGCGGGGTCGTTCTCGACCTGATCATGCTCGCCCGCCTCCTGGACCCGGCTCCCGCCACGGTCCACCTGGCGGAGGCGCTGACCCTGGCCAGGGAGAACGGATACACCGCCGGGGAGGCGCTCGCACTCGGCCGCCTCGGGGCCCTCGACCTCACCCACGCCCAGGCCCACGCCTGCCGCCGCCTGTCGACCGCCATCGAGCTACTGCAGGAACTCGGGTACGAGCCGGACCTGGCGCTGGCCCACCACGACCGTTCCCTGGCCGCGGAGGCGCTCGGCGACCTGCCGGGAGCGCTCGCCGACGCCGAACGCGCCGGCGAACTGGGCCACGTCCCCGCCCGCGACCGGGCGATCACCCTCGCGGTACGCCTGGACCGGGGAATGACGGCCTGGCGGCACGCCGAGTGGAGCAAGGCCCACACCCTGGCCGCCCAGCTCGGTGACCGGCACCCGCCCGTCCCGAGCGGCGTACCCCTCGACCTGCGGGAGGCAGAGCAACAGGCGCTCGACGCCGTACGGACCCTGGAGTCGGCCGCCCGCCACACCCGCGACCCGGCCGAGGCCGCCGGACTCATCCGGCGCGCCCACACGGCCCAGGCCGACCTAGACGCGCTGTGGCAGCGCATGGAACCCCTCGCCCCCGCCTACGTCACCCTGCGCCGAGCCGCCCCACCCGACCACGCCCAACTGAACGCCCTGGTCACCCCCGCACCCGCTCCGGACGCCCTGCTCACCCCCGCACCCGCTCCGGACGCCCTGCTCACCCCCGCACCCGCTCCGGACGCCCTGCTCACC
>NZ_FNDJ01000014.1 GCF_900099965.1 Nonomuraea jiangxiensis
GCTCGGCCGCCGCCGCCCGTTGGCCGCCCGCGCGGCCTTCGCCCGCTGACCGCCTGCTCGGCCGCCGCCCGTTGACCGTCCGCGCAGCCCCCGCCTGCTGACCGTCCGCGCAGCATTCGCCTGGTGACCGCCCCGCTCCGCCCTCGCCCGCTGACCGTCCGCGCAGCCTTCCTCTGGTGACCGTCCGCTCCGCCGCCGGGTGGGCCGCGTCGTGGGAGGGATCATGGATCTCGGCTCTGTTAGGTTCGAGCCATGGCTGAGTTTGTGAGCGTCGAGGTGGCCGACCAGATCGCCACGATCCGTCTTGACCGTCCGAAGATGAACGCCCTCAACGGCCAGGCCCAACGGGAGATCGACGAGGCGGCCCGCCTGGTGGACGCCGACAGCCAGGTGCAGGCCGTCATCCTCTACGGCGGGGAGAAGGTCTTCGCCGCGGGTGTGGACATCAAAGAGATGGCCGACATGTCCTATGCCGACATGTCCACCCATTCCCGTACGCTCCAGGCCTGCTTCACCTCGGTCTCCCAGATCGGCAAGCCCGTCATAGCCGCCATCACCGGATACGCCCTGGGCGGCGGCTGTGAGCTGGCCCTCTGCGCCGACTTCAGGGTGGCGGGGGAGTCGGCCAAGCTGGGCCAGCCGGAGATCCTGCTCGGCCTCATCCCCGGCGCGGGCGGCAGCCAGCGCCTGCCACGCCTGATCGGCCCGGCACGGGCCAAGGACCTGATCTTCACGGGCCGCCACGTCCCCGCCGCCGAGGCACTGGCGCTGGGCCTGGTCGATCGGGTGGTCCCCGACGAGCAGGTGTACACGGCCGCCCTGGAATGGGCCGCCACGTTCGTCGGCGGCCCCGCGGTCGCTCTGCGTGCCGCCAAGCAGGCCGTGGACCAGGGCCTGGAGGTGGACCTGGACACCGGGCTGGAGATCGAGCGCCTGCAGTTCTCCGGCCTTTTCGCCACGGAGGACGCCAGGATCGGCATGCGGGCGTTCATGGACAAGGCCAGGCCCAAGTTCACCGGCGAATAGCGGTGGAAGGGCGCGGCTTGCCGGCCGGGGCCGACGGGCTGCTATTCGAAGAGTTCGTCGACGGTCAGCGCGGTGGCCGCCCGGTGCGCCCAATCGTCCAGCCGCTCCTGGTCCGTACATGACGTGATGGCCGTGAGGGCGTCGTCGGAGACGGCCACGCCCCGGGCCTTCAGCACGGTCAGTACGGCCCTGGCCTTGCCTTCCGACAGCCCGGCGGCGCGGCCGTTCGTGAAGTGCTCGCGGGCGAACGGGCTGTAGACCGGCCACGTGGCGGACGACATGATCTCCTCCATGACCTGCCTGACGTCGGCGGAGGCCAGGCAGTAGGCGTATTCGTGGTACTGGGCGCCGTGGTCCTCGTCGACCTTGGACAGCGCCGACAGGAACGTTTCGACCACCTCTCGATCCTTGCCGTGCGCCACGACTGACAGGACGGCCAGTTCCAGACAGTCGGCGGCCTCGGACGGGTCCGAGAAGATCGTGATCTGGTCGGGGCCGACGACCAGCGGGTGCAGGACGTACCCCGGCAGGCTGGTGACGATCGGCTGCGAGGCCCAGGCGGCGACCTGCGGGTCGGGGGCGAGGACGAGCAGGAGCACGGGCCGGTTCAGCCGGAGCCAGACCCCGGCGGCCCGCCGCGCCCAGTCCTGCCGCTCCTCCTCGCGCAGGGCCTGCTGCATCTCGACGATGACCCCGTGGGAGGGCTCGCACCGCCGACCGACGGAGAAGAACAGGTCGAGGTCGCGATCGAGGACGGGAATGTCCTTCAGGTCGGTGGGGGCGACCTCGACCAGCGTGTCCGCCGGGAGGTCGATCTCGAAGGCGTCGTCCAGGAGCTCGATGGCGAGGGTCGGCCGGTTCCGAAACAAGGCGTTCAAGGCGTCATGCACGGAGGTGGGCATGTCGCTGAACGTTAGCAGCCATGCACGTTCTGTGCTCGATCTTTAGGTGAACCGATCACCGCCATGCTGTCCCTCGCCACCGCGCTTGCCCGATGTATCCGGCCTTTCTGGCGCATTCCGACAAACCGGACGGGCAATGCCAACCTATTCGGGGAGGCCGTCCTTTTGGATGATGGTTTGCCACTATGGTGGCGTTTCATGATGCGCGTCCTGGTCCCCGCGCGGCTCCGGAAGGCCGTGCGTACGTGGTTCGACTCCCGCTACATCTCGATCGCTGATCACCGTCAGGACATCAGGGACGCGCTCTGGGAAGTCCAGACCCTCCGGCGCGAGATGGCGACTCTCCAGAGTGAGGTGGAGCGGCTGCGGACCGCCCGCCCGCCCGTGGCCGACAAGGCGAAAATCGATGAGGCCCGCAGGCTCGCCCAGGAGACGGCCAAGGCCCTGGACGGCGTGCTGCAGAACGAGGTACTCGTCTGGCAGGCCATCGACGACCTCCGCGCCCGCCAGGACGCCGCCGAGACCGCGGCCGCACCTGCGTCCGGCGGGGCCACGGGCACCCCGGTGTTCAGCGGGCCCGCCGGACCCTCGGGTGCCGGCCGGGGCGCGGTCGCGAGGCTCTCCTCCGACGAGGGCCTGGTACGGCGGGAAGGTCAGTAGCCGTGCGTGTGCAGTGGCGCAGTACGTCCGGAGAGACCGGTGTGGAGCTGACCTTCCGGCTCGATCCGGAGGACGAGATCACCGGAAAGGCCAGCGACGACTATCCCGTCAAGCTGGCCACGAACTCCTGCTCCATCGGCGGCGTTCCGGACGACGCCCACCCGGACCTCTTCGCTCTCGCCGCCTGGACGATCGTGGCGCCGTGGACCAGGAAGCGGATCACGTTCGACCGCGCCATATCCCCCGAACTCGCCCAGGCCATCCACGACGGCTGGGGCATCGAGGCGGGACCGGTCGGGGTGGAGTCCCGCCCGGCGGGGAGCACGCTGGCGATCTCGTACAGCGGCGGCGCGGACTCCGTGGCGGCGGCCACCATGTACCCGGAAGCCCCGTTCCTGCACTTCCGCCGCGTGGATCACCCACGCATCCCCAACCGCTGGACGCACTACCGCTCCGACGTGCTGGCCGAGCTGGCCACCAAGACCGGGCGTGAGTTGACCACCGTCACGTCGGACCTTGAGTTCACGCTGGCCGAGCCCCGCCCGGGCTACCCCGAGCACCACGCGGTGGCGGCAGGCGCGTTACTCCTCGCCGACCGGCTGAACCTCGGCGCCCTGGGCTTCGGCTATGAACTCGGTTCACGCTGGCTCGGCGGTGACCGCTACGTGGGTCACTACACGCCCGACAACCCCATGTGGGCGCCGCACGGCGCGTGGGGCACGTTATTCGCCGTGGCGGGCGTGCACATCGTGCTCCCCGTGGGCGGTGTGAGCGAGGCGGTCACCATGCGCCTGGCGCTGCAGTCCGACCTCAAGGACAAGGTGCGCTGGTGCCTGCGAGGCACCGACGGCCCCTGCCGCACCTGCGGCAAGTGCCTCTACAAGGAGCTCATCCAGGCCGCCGTCGAACGCCGCCCGCTCAACACGCCCCTCACCGCCCAGAGCAAACCCGCCCAGAAGTGGCTGGAGCAGCCGCCCTACGGCGGCCAGGAGATGGTCGAGTACGGGCTGGCGCGCATCCCCGGCATCGAGCGCACGCTGTTCGCCAAGGCACTGGACTACTTCGAGGCCACGGAGGAGTCGACGAGCTGGCTCGACCACTGCTACCCACCGGCCATCGACGAGATCCCGGCCCAGTGGCGCGACCAGGCGGCCGCGTTCATCACGGCGAACGTGGGCTTCATGACGGAGGCCGAGATACACCGGGTGGAGACATGGGGCCTCTAACCCCCGGGCCCCTTCCCGGCCCCGGCCTGTACGACTTCCAGCCCAGCCCCCGCCGTCACCAGCCCCCGCCCTTCCCAACCCACGCCCTGGTATCCCGACCGCCGACCCCCGGATCCGCCCAGCGCCCGTCGTGTCCAGCGCCCGTCCTCCCCAACCCGCGCCCTGGTGTCCCGATCGCCGGCGCCCTGGACCCGATGTCCCCGCCTCGACCGCCGGTTGCCGTCGAGTCGATGGGCCGGGGTTGGGTGGTCCGTGGTCAGAGGGCTGGAGCGTTGGTCGGGATGGTGGGGCTGGGGGCGGGTGGGGTCGGCGAGCCGCCTATGGTTGCCGTCAGCGGTGCTGGTCGGATCCCGGTCGCACGGCTTGGAAGGTCACACGCACGGCTTGGAAGGTTGCCCGGACGACCTGGGTGGTCGAACGAGCGGCTTGGAAGGATGCACGGGCCGGGCTGGAAAGACGTACAGACCGGGCTGGAGCTGGAAAGTCGTACGGGCCGGGGTGGAAGTCGTACGGCTGGAAGGTGGCGTGCGTGAGGGGTGACCGGCGGGTTCGTGTAAGGCGAGGAGGGTGAAGGCGCGTGAAGGTTTATCTGTCGGTGGACATGGAGGGCGTGACGGGGTTGACCGACCCCGAGGAGATGCATGCCGGTAAGCGCGGCTACGAGCGTGGTTGCGAGTTGATGACCGCCGACGCCAACGCCGCCGTCGACGGCGCCTTCACTGCCGGGGCGTCCAGCGTGCTGGTCAACGATGCCCACGGGTCCACCAAGAACCTCCGGATCGACCTGCTGGATCCCCGGGCCAGCCTCATCCGGGGTCCGGGCAAGGCGCAGCGGATGGCCCAGGGGCTGGACGGATCATTCCAGGCCGCCTGTTTCGTGGGCTACCACGCGCGGGCGGGCGTGCCGCACGGCGTCCTGAACCACACCTGGATGGGCAAGGAGATCCAGAACGTCTACCTCAACGGCGACCTGTGCGGCGAGACCCGGCTCGTCGCTGCGTGCGCCGGGTTCCACGGGGTGCCGGTCGTGGTGGTGACCGGGGACGAGGCCGTCGGTGAAGAGGCACGCGAGCTGCTCGGCGACGTCGAGACGGTCGCGGTGAAGAAGGGGATCGACAAGTTCTCAGCCGAGTTGCTGCCGCCCAGCGTCGCCCAGGAACGGATCCGTGAGGCCATGGTGCGCGGGCTCGGCCGGTTGAGCGACTTCACACCGTACGAGGTGGCGGCGCCGTACACGCTGGGGGTGGAGTGGAACTCCACCGCCATCGCCGCGGCCGTGGCGCTCATCCCCGGGGTGAAGTCGGTCGGGGCGCGTCACACGGAGTTCACCACGGATGACTTCACCCAGATCATGGCCCTGTTCGGCATCTTCGCCACCATCGGAGGCCAGATCGCCTGCGGCAGCGGCCCCTACGGCTGACCGGCCCCTCCGCTGACCGGCCCCTCCGCTGACCGCCGCCAGCGAGGAGCGGACGAAACGCAGCAGGACAAGCGGGTTCGCCGCAGGGCCGGGCCGGGCGAATGGGAGCAGGCAGGTCGGGGCGCTGCGGGCGAGGGTGGCGTAGTGGGGCATGGTAAGGGGCTCGTCGCACGTGGGGGCGGGTTGAGGACTGGTTGTTGGGATCGGGTGTAGGGAGCGGTTGGACGTGGAAGGCGCGGCACTGACTCGGCGGGGGCTGCTCGTCGGGATCGGGGCGGTGGGTGGCGCGGGCGCCATGTACGCCGCCATGGGCGCCCTCGGCCTGGCACCGGCCGAGCAGGACAAGGAGTTCGTGGCCCCCAGGCCCGGCGACTTCGCCCTGCGCGGCAAGGGTGCGGCCAAGGTGGTGATCCTCGGCGCCGGCGTGGCCGGCCTGACGGCCGCGTACGAGCTCGGCAAGGCCGGCTACGACTGCACGCTCCTCGAAGCCAGGAGCAAGGCGGGCGGCCGGAACCTGACGTTGCGCGGCGGAGACCGGCTGACGGAGCTGAAGGGCCCCGCGCAGGACGTGAAGTTCGGCGAGGGCCTGTACTTCAACGCCGGCCCCGGCCGGATCGCGCCCTGGATGGTGACCCTCGACTACTGCCGCGAGCTGGGCATCCCCATCGAGACGTTCATCAACAACAACGCCGCCGCCTACGTGCACACCAACGGCCGGACCGTCCGCGCGCGCACCGCCCGAGCCGACATGTACGGATCTGTCGCCGAATTACTCGCCAAGGCCACCGACATCGGCGCCCTGGACAAGGTCATCACCAAGGCCGACCAGGAGCGCCTGCTGGACTTCCTCAGAAGGTTCGGCGACCTCGGCCCCAAGCTGGACTACGTCGACTCCGACCGGCGCGGTTTCGTGAAATTTCCGGCGCTCGACACCGGCACCCCGATCCCGCCCCCCGGCACCCTCCACCAGATCCTCGCGGCCGGCACCGGCCGCTCCATCACCAACGACTTCGGCTACGACCAGGCCTCGCCCATGTTCCAGCCGGTCGGCGGCATGGACGCGATCGTCGCCAAGCTCACCGAGGCGGTCGGCCAGGACCGCATCAGAACGGGCACCAAGGTCACCAAGATCACGTCGATGGCGGACGGCGTGGAGGTCGTCTGGAACGGCGGCAGCCTCAAGGCCGACTACTGCATCGCCGCCCTCCCGCCGCACGTCCTCGCCAGGATCCCGCACAACCTCGGCGCCCAGATCACCTCCGCGCTCGCGACCCCGGTCCCGGTGGCCGCCGGCAAGATCGGCCTGGAGTACTCCAGGCGCTGGTGGGAGCTGGAGGACCGCATCTACGGCGGAGTGACCGAGACGGACCTGGACATCACCCACATCTGGTATCCCTCCCACGGCTACCACAGCGAACGCGGCCTCGTCGTCGGCTACTACAACTCCGAACGCGAGGCCGAGCTCTACGGAGCCCTCACCCCGGAAGACCGCAGGAGCAGGGCGCTCACCCAGGGCAAGAAGATCCACGGCGAGAAGTACCGCCAGAACGTCCTCTCCAGCGTCTCCATCGCCTGGGAGCGCCAGGAGCACATCCAGGGAGGCTGGGTACGCTGGCCGGACTTTGATTCGTCCTTCACTCTTCTGCAACGCCCGGCCGGAAGGGTCTACTTCGCGGGCGACTGGCTCACCCACCTGATCGCCTGGCAGGCCGGGGCCATGGAGTCGGCCCGCGCCGCGGTCACGCAGTTGCACCAGCGAGTGTTGCAATCCCCGTGACAGCGCACCTCCGGGGCGGCGTTAGGGTCCTGGGAGGAGCGATCGAGGAGATGGGATGACGTTGCACTGGGTGCCCGCGACCGAGCGGACCGACCTGCTGGCCGATCCGGTGGCGCTCGCCGTGCCGGACGTCGGCGGCGTCGAGGTGGCGGAGATCGATCCCGAGCTGGCCGACACGGCGGCGTTCTGCGAGCGCTACGGCGTCAGGCTCGACGAGTCGGCCAACTGCGTGGTCGTGGCCGCCAAGCGGGGCGGCGAGACGCGTTACGCGGCGTGCATGGTGCTCGCGACGATGCGGGTGGACGTGAACGGCGTGGTCCGCAAGCACCTCGACGCCCGCAAGGCGAGCTTCGCGCCGATGTCGGACGCGGTGGAGCTGACCGGGATGGAATACGGCGGCATCACCCCGCTGGGCCTGCCGGGCGACTGGCCGGTGCTGGTGGACACGCACGTGGCCGAGCACGCCCGCGTGGTGATCGGCAGCGGCGTACGCAGATCGAAACTCGCCGTATCAGGGGCCGCGCTCGCCGGTCTGAAGAGTGCAGAGGTGCTTTCCCTGGCCGGTTGACGGCCTGCCGGGCGCCTCGACGGAAAACTGAAGCCGATTCGAGACCGTTGGATGGGAAACCGATGAGGCGTTTCTGGACGTTGTACGAGTGGGAATGTGGCCTCATGGTTCATCTCGTGGGCGGGGATTAAGCCGGTATGGTGCTTCATGCCATGAACGATGACCGACTAGGCCCTTACCGGCTGCTCAGGCGGCTCGGTGAAGGCGGGATGGGCGTTGTCCACCTGGCCGTCGACCCGCAGGGGCGGCAGGTGGCGGTCAAGGTCCTGCGTGGAGAGGTCGCCGGTGACGAGGTCGCCAGACGGCGGCTTGCGCGCGAGGTCGAGACGATGCGCCGGGTGCGGAGCAAGTTCATCGCCGAGGTGCTCGACGCCGACGTGACAGGTCATCGTCCGTACATCGTCACCCGTTACGTCCCCGGACGCGGGCTGGACGAGATCGTCAAGTCCGACGGGCCGCTCGACCTGCCGGCGCTGATCAGGGTCGCCCACGGGGTGGCCGAGGCGCTGGCCGTGGTGCACTCCGTGGGCGTGATCCACCGCGACCTCAAGCCGGGCAACGTGCTGATCCTCGACGGCGAGCCCGTTCTGATCGACTTCGGCATCGCGCAGGCGGTCGACGCGACCAGGCTGACGCAGACGGGCATGTTCATCGGCACGCCCGGCTACCTCGCGCCCGAGATCATCGAGGGGCAGGAGGCGGGCCCCGAGGTCGACATCCACGCCTGGGCGGGCACGCTGCTGTACGCGGCCACCGGCCAGCCGCCCTTCGGCAAGGGCACGCTGGAGATGATCTTCTACAACATCACCGCGGGCAAGGCCGACATCAGCGCCGCCCCGGCGACGTTGCAGCCTCTGCTCAAGTCGGCCTTCCACCGCAATCCGAACAAGCGCCCCAAGGCGCCCGAGCTGGCCGAGCAGGCCGCCAGGCTGCTGCCCGCGTCGCCACCGGGCGGCCGGCCGGACGAGATCTCGACCGTGCCGCGCCCCGATTCGCGGCCGGCGGCGGACCACGGGGCCCCGCCGCCCTTCCGGCAGCGCATCGACCTCCCCTCGCCGCCTCCCCACCAGGCGTCGGGTGACTTCGCCTCCCCGCCTCCTCACCAGGCGTCGGGCGATTTCGCGCCCCCGGCTGCCCACCAGCAGGCGGGTGACTTCGCGACCCCGCCCGGTCACCAGCAGTCCGGTGACATCGCGGCGCGGCTGCAGCCGTCCGGGACGGCCGACAGGCCGTCCTACGAGATGTCCACGCCTCCGGTGACGCCCAAGCGGCTGCTGGAGAGCCAGGAGCAGCAGCAGGCCACGCCGCCGCCGGACCAGCCCTACGTCTCGCTCCTGCCCAACCAGGCAGACCCGTGGCCGACCCGCCGGGTCTCGCCGGAGGAGCTGCGGCAGATCCAGCGCGAGGCCGCCGCGCAGTCGCAGTCGCAGCCGTGGCAGCAGCCGCCGCCGGCCAACGACCACGGTCGCCCAGCCCCCGACGGGGACGTGCCCACCAGGCGGGTGCGTCCAGACTCGTCCGAGTTCGTCAGGCCCAACCAGGGCCCGCCGCCCAACTCGGGCCCGATGGCCGGCGCCGTCAACCCCGAGCCGCCCGACTACAGGCGCGGCCCGAGTCCGGCCCATCCGCCGCCCTACATCCCGGCGCAGCCGCAATTCCCGCCGGACCCGATGACCAAGCGGGAGCCGTACATCCCGTCCGTGCCACCGGGCAGGATGTTGCAGCGTTCGAAGGCGTACGGCGTGGCGAGCGCCATGTTGCTGGTCCTCATGATCGTGGCGGCCGTGTTCGCGCCCGTCCTGGTGGCGATCGTGGCGCTCCCGGTCGCGATCCTGCTGCGCGCGGCCGACCTGGCCCAGCCACAGCTGACGGGGCGCAGGGCGGCGGGGGCCGCGGCGCTGGACGTGGTCAGGGTGTTCGCCCAGCCGCAGGCGCTGGCCAAGTCCGTCGGCATCACGATCGCCCTCATGCTCTACGCGCTCATCCTCGGGCTGCCGGTGACGTTGCTGCTCACGGTGGCCGCGAAGA
Source organism: Nonomuraea jiangxiensis (assembly GCF_900099965.1). Taxonomy (GTDB): domain Bacteria; phylum Actinomycetota; class Actinomycetes; order Streptosporangiales; family Streptosporangiaceae; genus Nonomuraea; species Nonomuraea jiangxiensis. Next base: position 9,608 of record NZ_FNDJ01000014.1, read on the forward strand.
TGGCCTCCGCCAACGCCCTGGCATGGGGTGCGGCGATCGCGCTGTGGACCCTGTGCGCGGGTCCCGGAGTCGAGGGTCCTGGCAAACAGATGCGCAGAACGCTCTCATCGCTCGTACCCTCAAGAACAGCGGCGATGGTGACCGCGGGAGCGCTGGCGGTGGGCGCCGTGCTCTCGTTGATCCTCGCCGCGGGCACGTTCGGGGACACGCCAAGGGGGGCTGTATGGACTCCACTGGACGTCAGCGCAGTGACGAAGCTGCTCGACGACTTGAAGGGTGGCTGATGCTGGGAAGGCGGCGATGAGCATCCAAGCACCAGAGCGCCTTGGGCCCTACCGGCTGGTCAGGAAGATCGGCGAGGGCGGCATGGGAGTCGTCCATCTGGGCATCGACGGCGAGGGCCGCGAGGTCGCCATCAAGGTCCTGCATCCGCACGTGGCCGCCGACCTCAAGGCCCGTGACCGGCTGACCCGCGAGGTCGAGACCATGCGCCGGGTGCGCAGCGCATACGTCGCGGAGGTGATCGACGCCGAGCTCGTCGGTGGCCAGCCGTACGTGGTGACCCGCTTCGCCCCCGGCCGCACCCTGGAGGACACCGTCCTGTCCGAGGGGACCCTGGAGGCGCGCCGGCTCATCAAGCTCACCCAGGGGCTCTGCCAGGCGCTGGTGGCCATCCACGCGGCCGACGTCATCCACCGCGACTTCAAGCCGTCCAACGTCATGCTGGTCGACGGCGAGCCGCTGGTCATCGACTTCGGCATCGCCCACCTGGTGAACGCGACCAGGCTCACGCAGACGGGCATGTTCGTCGGCACGCCGGGCTATCTGGCGCCGGAGATCATCCGCGACTCCGAGATCACCCAGGCGGCCGACGTGCACTCGCTGGCCTCGACGGTGTTCTTCGCCGCGACCGGGGTGCCGCCGTTCGGCACGGGAACGTTCGAAGCGATCTGCTACAACATCATGGAAGGGCGGGCGCAGCTCGACAAGGCGCCCGTGTGGATGCGGAGCTGGTTCACCCGGGCACTCGACGTCGATCCGGCGGCCCGGCCCAGCGCCCAGGAGCTGCTGCGGCTGGCCAACGCGCTCGATCCGGCGGTGACCACGTTCAACGAGACGTCCTTCGACGGGCCCACGGGCACCAAGCGGTTGGGCGACCGGACGCGGACCATGGACTCCTACGCCGACCTGCTGCCGCCGGTCGACTACCGCAGGGCCGAGCCGCCGCCGCCCCCGCCACCCGCGCCGCCGCGGCGGCGTGAGGAGGAGCGTCCGCCGCCCTACCGGGAGGAGCGCCCGCCTCCCTACGTGCCCGCGCCGGTCACGGCCAGGCGGCCGGTGCCGCGGACGGACCAGCGCGTGGCGGGCTACCCGGCGCCCCGGCAGGAGCCCAAGCCCTACCAGCCGCCGCCCGCGCAGCCCGCCGAGCGCAAACGCTATCTGTTCGGCAGCCAGGTCGTGGGCCTGCTGCTGCTGGTCACGCTGGTGGCGCTGACGGTCATGATGCCGGTCGTGGTGGGCGCGGTGGCCGTCGCGCTGGCGCTGGTGCTGCGCATCGGCGAATACCTCTTCGGCGACCTGGTCAAACGCCGTCAGGTGCGCGGCAGTAGTTCGGCCGATCCCCTGCTGGTGCTGGTCGGCACCCCGTGGGCGCTGGTCAAGTCCGTGCTCGTGACGCTCGTGCACGTGCCGCTGGCGCTGCTGTTCGGCGTGTGCGCCTGGGGCGTGCTGCACTGGGCGGGCGGGATGGACACCGACCCGGCGGCCGCCTACGCGGCGGCCGCCTTCGCCGCGGGCCTGTTCCTGCTGCCCGGCGGTGGCGCGCCGCGCCAGGCCGTCACCCGTACGCTCACCGGCGTGCTCCGCAGCCCGGGCGCCGCGCTGGTGGCGGTCGTGCTGGTGGGCACGGCGGCGTTGTTCGCGGTGCTGTTCGCGATGGGCCAGGAGCCGGTGTGGCAGCCGTGGCGCGCGCCGTCGGTGGTGATCGACGACCTGGCCACCGACGCCAGGCAGAGCACGGTGGGTCTGATCACCGGCCTGATCGACAGCCTGCTGGACGGGCTGGGGCTGGGGTTCCTGACTCCCTGGAACTGAGTGTCCCGGTGAGCTCTCGGGGGGAGAGATGAGATATGAGCGAGCGCCTCGGCCCCTATGAGCTCCTTTCCCGGCTCGGGTCCGGCGGGTTCGGTGAGGTGCACCTCGCGCTGGACGCCGAGGGGCGCACGGTCGCGGTCAAGGTGCTGCACCCGCACGTCGCGGCCGACGGCGGCGCGCTGGCCAGGCTGGCGCGCGAGGTCGAGACCATGCGCAGGGTGGGCGGGCCGCACGTCGCGGAGGTGCTGGACGCCTCGCTGGAGGGCGCCAGGCCCTACCTCGTGACCCGTTACGTCCAGGGTCGCCCGCTCAGCGCCGTGCCCGTGCCGGTGGCCGACCTGCGGCTGCTGGCCGGCGGCCTGGCCGACGCGCTGCTGGCCATGCACGAGGCCGAGGTGATCCACCGCGATCTCAAACCGGCCAACGTGATGATGACCGAGGGCGAGCCGGTGGTGATCGACTTCGGCATCGCCAGCGCGCTCGACACGCTGTCCGTGACGGCCTCGGGCGCGGTGGTGGGCACGCCCGGCTACCTGGCGCCCGAGGTGCTCGAAGGGCGGAGCGCGGGCGCGGAGGCCGACGTGTTCTCGTTCGGGGCCACGCTGGCGTACGCGGCGACCGGGCGGCAGCCGTACGGGCAGGGGCCCGCCTCCGCGATCGCCTACCGCGTCGTGCACCACCCGCCCGACCTGGAGGGCGCGCCCGAGTGGCTGGCGCCGCTCTTACGCGAGTGCCTGGCCACCGACCCCGCCGCGCGGCCGACGGCCGCGCAGATCTGTGCCCGGCTGGGCGTCGAGCCGGTCTCGCACATCCGCCACGTCGCTCCCAGGGCGTCCGGCGCCCCTGTACGCTCTCCGTCCGCCACCGACGACCTGAGCACCCGGGAGTGGCGGCCGGGCCAGGAACGCCATCGCAGGTCGGTGGAGGAGTCCAGGGCCCGGCACCGGGAGAGGGTGCGCAGGCGGTGGCTGATCGGCTCGGGCCTGTTCGTGTCGCTGCTGGCGGCCGCCGCCCGGCAGCCGCTGCCGGAGGTGGCGCTGTTCCTGCTGGCCGCCTACACGCTGGGCGTGATGTCCGACGCGGGGGTGGCGCTGTTCTCGCGCAGCCCCTTCCGGCGCGGGCGGCTGGTCGCCGACCTGATCAGCGTGGCCGGCGCGGTCGGGCTCTGTTTCGGGCTTTCGACTTTCTTCAGCACGTTCACGCTGGCGTTGTTCGCGGGTACGGCACTGGTGGTGGGCATCGTCTTCCTGCTGTCGGCCTGAGGCCGGCCATAGCGAACAGAATGAAGTTCGGTATGGTGGAGGGCGATAGTGTTTTTTTCGTACCCGCCGAGTTTCACGTAGCCTACTCACGAGTAACATAATGGGGAACGCCACGGCACACCCTCTGTCAGCGGCCCGGCGGGCACCTGGCAGTCTGAAGAGCATTGCATTCCGCGCCCACCGCGACGACGCGGTGGCGCACGCGAAACGGGAGGTCGGCCACCGGCCATGAACATCGTCGTCTGCGTGAAGCAGGTCCCCGACACGGCGACCGAGCGCAAGCTGCGGTCCGATGACAAGACGCTCGACCGCGACGCCGCCGACGGCGTGGTCAACGAGCTTGACGAATATGCCGTCGAGGAGGCGCTGAAGCTCAAGGAGGCCCACGGGGGTGAGGTGACCGTGCTCACCATGGGCCCCGGCAAGGCCGCCGAAACCATCCGCAAGGCGCTGGCCATGGGCGCCGACAAGGCCGTCCACCTCAGCGATGACGCGCTGCACGGCTCCGACGCGCTGTCGACCTCGTACGCGATGGCTCAGGTGCTCAACAAGGTCGGGTTCGACCTGGTGATCCTGGGCTCGGAGTCCACCGACGCGCGGACGGGGATGCTGGCCGCCATGCTGGCCGAGCGGCTCGGCACGCCGCAGCTCACGCTGGCCAACAAGGTCGACGTCGAGGGCACCTCGATCACGATCCAGCGCATCACCGACTACGGCTACGACAAGGTCTCGGCCTCGCTGCCGGCCGTCGTGTCCGTGGTGGAGAAGATCAACGAGCCGCGTTACCCGTCGTTCAAGGGGATCATGGCGGCCAAGAAGAAGCCGGTCGAGACGCTGGCCATCGGCGACGCCTCGATCGACGCCTCCCTGGTGGGGCTGGGCGCCGCGTGGTCCTCGGTGGTCGACTTCGCGGCGGCTCCGCCGCGGGCGGCCGGCACGATCGTCAAGGACGAGGGCGACGGCGGTACGAAGGCCGCCGACTTCCTCGCCTCCAAGAAGTTCATCTGAGAACGGGGGTTTGTACTGATATGTCGGAGATTCTCGTTCTCGTCGAGCAGGTCGAAGGCGAGGTCAAGAAGGTCACGCTGGAGCTGCTGACCCTGGCCCGCTCGCTCGGCACTCCCGCGGCCGTCTGGGCCGGGCCCGGCATCACCGCCGAGGCCAAGTCCCGGCTCGCCGAATACGGCGCCGAGAAGATCTACGTCGCCGACTCCGGTGACATCGTGGACTACGTGGTCGCGCCCAAGGCCGAGCTGCTCGCCCAGCTCGTGGCCGACAAGTCCCCGGTCGCCGTGCTCGTGGCCGCCACGGCCGAGAGCAAGGAGATCGCCGGCCGGCTGGCCGTCAAGACGGACTCCGGGGTCATCACCGACGCCGTGGGCCTCGGCGAGGGCTTCGTGGCCGACCAGTCCATCTTCGGCGGCGGCGTCAACGTGCGGTCGAAGGTGAGCAAGGGCACGCCGATCGTCGCCGTACGCCCGAACTCGACCGCCCCCGTGGCCGCCTCCGGCGCGGGAGCCGAGGAGCAGGTGTCGGTCACCCTGTCCGACGCCGCCAAGGCCGCGCGCATCGTGGAACGGGTCAAGCAGGAGAAGGGCGCCCGGCCGGAGCTGACCGAGGCCGCGATCGTGGTCTCGGGAGGCCGCGGGGTGGGCTCGGCCGAGAACTTCTCGGTCATCGAGGGCCTGGCCGACGCCCTGGGCGCGGCCGTGGGCGCCTCCCGCGCCGCCACGGACGCGGGCTGGTATCCGCACCAGTTCCAGGTGGGGCAGACGGGCAAGACCGTCTCGCCGCAGCTCTACATCGCGGCCGGGATCTCGGGGGCCATCCAGCACCGGGCCGGCATGCAGACGGCCAAGACGATCGTGGCCATCAACAAGGACCCGGAGGCGCCGATCTTCGAGCTGGCGGACTACGGGGTCGTGGGCGACCTCCACCAGGTCGTCCCCCAGCTCACCGAAGAGGTCAACAAGCGCAAGTAACGGCCACAAGGTCTTCCGCTTGGGAGGCGCTACGCGCCCAGAGCGCTTTAGCCAGCGCCTCCCAAGAGGGCTCCGACCAGCTTGGCCAGGCGGCCCGACTCGTTCGATGCGGGCCGGCGCCGGCCCGGCTTCGGCACCGTCCATCCGGTAGAGCTCCGAGAAGCCCTTGATGCCGAACAGCGGTCCGCACCACAAAGATCGAATCCAGGGCGGATTCCAACACCTCGTCGACGGCTGCCTCTCGCGATCATTCGACGCATCCCTTGCCGGCAACGACTGGGGGACCGGGGCATGACGTGGGGAGTCGGGGAAGGGTGTCCATCCAGCCTGAGCCGTGGTGGACGAGCTCCTGGTAGACAGTGCCTGGCCGCAGGCCGGTGAGTCCGGTGATGCCGGGCGGGTCGTAGGTCCACGGCTTGACGATGACGTGCTGGATCGAAAGCAGGGCACCGTCGGACTCGTTCACGATCAGCCGCCGCTCAGCCTGTCCGTCCGCCAGCACGTCCGTCCATCCGACGGCGAGCCCCCAGCGGCCTTCCGCATCCCGGACGCGGCCCACGGCGCGGGTGCCAGGCAGGTCCGCGACCATCCGGTAGAGGGCGGCGCGGGTGCGCGCCGAGATGGGCGCGTACTGCAGCAGGTCCAGGGACAGGTCCAGAAGCCAGGAGGCCTTCCTGGGCAACGAGGCTTCCGCGGGCGGTGACGGCCAGTTCGCCATGCTCCTGCTGTACGCGGGCCAGAACGACAGCAGCCGTTCCCTCAGCGCGCCCGGCTCCTGAGGCAGTGCGAGCAGCTCGTTGACCGGGAGCGTGAGCCCTTCGTCGCGGAACGGCCAGTCGCTTGACATGAACATGTACCGCGTGCGCCCGAACGGTGCCGTGTCGTTCTCGCAGTCGGTGTCGTTCCCGCAGAGTTCGGGCGCACCGGCCCGCCGCCAAGCATCCTCGTCCACCGCCGAGGCCGGCACGCTCGGCATGCCGCGCTGCGCCAGCACCAGGACCTCCGCCGGGTCACGAGGGACCCACCGGCTCGTCTGGACTCCGGTCTTGATCTGGTACGGGTGCTCGGCCGAACCGATGATCTCCTCTCCCAGGACACGGCCTTCCACATGCCAGTAGCGGCCGGAGGCGTCCGGTTGCGCCGCCGCCCGCTCAGCCACCGTGTCCAGTGGGTTGGCAGCCGGGTCGCCGAGCAGATGGCCCGTGGACACATCGCCTCCGATCAGCCGGGGTAGCGCCATCACCCCGATGACCACCGCCGTGGCCAGCGACGCGGCCACGGCCCCGACCCACCGGCCCCGCCGCTTCTCCCGGTGCGGGAGCTCGGCGATCGCGGGCTCAGCCGGCCCGCCGAGATCGGCAGGGCGAGCAGCAGCCAGGACGTCCAGTACGTTCCTCCGCTTCACCACTCCTCCTCAGGGACGAGAGCCCGCTGCCGGGGAGTCGTCATCACATCGTTCATGGCGGCCTCCAGCCGCCGCCGGGCACGGTGCAGCCGGACGAAGAAGGCCGACCGCGTACTGCCCACCACCTTGGCCGCCTGCGCCGAGGTCAGCCCGTGCCAGGCGATCAGCGTCAGGACCTCCTTGTCCGCGTCGCTCAGCGTGGCCAGCGCGCGCAGCACAGTGGCTCGCTCGGCCACCTCGTCAGCCACGTCCGGACCGGCCTCCTCGGCCCAGACACGCAGCGCCTCGTCCAACGCGGCCCGGCGGAGCTCGCCCCTGTAGAGCTCGCGCGTCACGTTGCGCGCGACGCCCAGCAGCCATGGCAGCCCGGCCTTGGCCGGCATCTCGTCCCGCCGCCGCCAGGCAACCATGAAGGTCTCGCTGACCACTTCCTCGGCGAGTTGGAGACCGCATCTGCTCACCGCGTACGCGTACACCCGAGGACGGTACGTGTCGAACATCGCGCCAAACTGTTCGTCATTCAGCACACAGGCTCTCCTTCAACGGCTCCCTCATCAGGTAATGGCCGCAAGCGGCGCGGTCTTACATCGCAGCCACAAGTCCCATGACCCCGGACACGAGCCAGCCGGTTGCCGGGGAATCCGCAGGGGACTCCCAGGCCGGTCTGCCTACAGTGCTTGTCTGATGCGGGTGGCCAGGTCCTCGGCCTGCTCCCGTGTCCACGGGATCAGGCCGTTCTCGGACATGAGCGCGTGATACTGCTGCCTCTCGTACGGGGTGCCCGGCGGCAGCGGGGCGACGTGCCAGTGCAGATGGGAGTTGCCCTGCTGGCTGCCCAGCGACAGCACGTACGTGCGCTCCGACGGCACGACCGACTCCACGGCCAGGGCGACCTTCCTGACCACGCGCATCAGGTCGAGGTAGGACTCCTCGTCCAGGTCGCGTACGACGTGCTCGACGTGCCGCCGAGGGCTGACCAGGAGGTAGCCGGGCAGGGTGGGTAGCCGGAGAGGAAGGCGAGGTGCCGGTCGTCCTCGTAGACGATCTGTTCGAGAGCGTATTCGGGGTCGCGTGCGACGATGGCGCAGATGAAGCAGGGGCGTGACTTCACCCGCGCCTCGTACGCCCGGACGTCGAAGGGCACGTTCCGTTCAAGATCCATCCCCTGATGATGTCAGCCGGTCAGGCTGCGATCTCGGCTGGTTCCGGGATCGGGAGGGGGGTGATGGCGGCCGGTTCGCGGCGGGGGAGGAGGCGGGAGGCCAGTGCGATGAGTGCGCCCAGGAGGATTCCGATGCCGAGGGCCGTGCGCAGCGAGGTGGCGTCCGACAGGAAGCCGATCACCACCGGGCCCAGCAGCAGTCCGGCGTACCCCATGGCCCCCGCCTGGGCGATCGCCGGGCCCGGAGCGTCGGTCGCGGTCCCCGCCAGCGACAGCGTCAGCGGCGAGATCGTCGCCACGCCCAGCCCGACGAAGAACATCGCCGGCAACGCCATCCCCGCCGTCGGCGCGAGCAGCACGACCGCGAAGAACCCGGCCGTGGCCACCCCGGACACGGTCAGCATGCCCCGCACCCCGAACCTGATCCGCAGCCTGTCACCGGTGAGCCTGGCGATCAGCATGCCCGCCTCGAAGACCGGGTAGCCGAGCGCGGCCAGGGCCTCGGGGGCGCCGAGCTCGTCACGCATGTAGAGGCCGTTCCAGTCGGCGACCGTGCCCTCGACCATGAAGGCGAAGAACATGATCGCGCCCAGCAGGTAGATGATCGGCGGCATGCGCCGGCGCGCCGCCGTGGCCGTCCGGGCCGCCGGGGACTCGGCCAGGTACGTACGGCCGATCAACACCATGACCGGCAGCGACACCAGGCCGACGAGCGCCACGTGGGTGGTGAACGGCAGGCCCAGCGCGATGGACAGGCTGCCCAGCCCGCCCGCGGAGATGGCGCCCACGCACCAGCCCGCGTGCATGCCGTTCATCAGCGGTCGCCCGTACGCCTGCTCGACCGTCGAGCCCTGGGCGTTCATGGCCACGTCGACCGTGCCGAAGGCCATGCCGAAGAACGCCACGGCCGCCAGCAGTGTCGGGAGGTTCGGGGCGAAGGCCACGGCCGGCAGGCCCAGTGCGGTAAGCGGGCCGCCCACCCGCAGGATCGTACGGCTCCCGGTGCGGGCCATGACGGGCCGCATGGTCTGCATCGTCACCAGCGCGCCCAGGCCCCACACCAGCAGAATCGAGCCGATCTCGGCCTCGGACAGGCCCAGCTTGTCGGTCAACGCGGGAATGCGCACAGTCATGGTGCCGACCATCAACCCGCCAAGAACAAAGGTGAGGATTGCCCCGTAGCGTGCGTTCCTCAGCTCGTTCGTCATGAGTTCATACCTCGCAAAATCTATACGTTTTGGTGACATTTGCGGCACGTTGCGGTGCGCGGATCGACGGGCCGCACGGGGGTCAGGCAGGGCGGCATGGTTCGCGGGGGTCGGGGCATGGCGGAGCCGTGCGGACGTAAAAGTAGGCGTGGCTCGCCAGGGGCAGGCTTCAAGGGCACGCGGGCGCGAACAGGCCAGGGGACGTGCGATGCGGGCCGGGGTCAGGCGGTGGAGGCGAGCAGGGCTCTCAGCCGGGCTTCCAGGGCCTGGAGGTCGTCCTCGGAGTTGAGCCCCGGGTCGTGGCTGGCCACGTCCCAGAGCCCCTCACACGCGAGCCGTGCGATCTGCGACGCCAGCGGGTCGGGCTCCTCGCTGAGCCCCTCGCGATGCCAGCGGGTCATCGCCTCCCGGAGCGGTGCGAGCAGGAAGAGGTTTCCCGACGCGCTCGTGACGACCGCCCATCGTCGCAACCTGCCCGAACGGACCGCGGCCATGGTGGCGCCGACATATCGCTCGGTGTAGGTTTCACCGGGCTGGGCGGCCACGAGCTCGTCGAAGTCCTCGATCAACCGCTCCACCATGCCCTTGATCAGGGCCTCTTTGGAGCCGTAGTGATAGAGCAGGCCACCCTTGCTGACGCCGGCCCGGTCGGCCACGGCGGCCAGGGTGAGCGCGGCCGAGCCCTGGTCGCAGAGGAGACCCTCTGCCGCGTCCAAAAGCTCATCCCTGCGCATGCCTCTACTGTACCGTCCGGACGGTACAGTCGCAAACGAGATACCCTGAGCACGTGACCAGACCGTCGGCCTATCTTGATCATGCGGCTACCACCCCCATGCTGCCCGAGGCGATCGAGGCCATGACGGAGCAGCTCAAACGCGTCGGCAACGCGTCCTCGCTGCACGCCGCCGGCCGCCAGGTGCGCCGGGTGGTGGAGGAGTCGCGCGAGACGATCGCCGACGCGCTCGGCGCCCGGCCCAGCGAGGTCGTGTTCACCTCGGGCGGCACCGAGGCCGACAACCTCGCCATCAAGGGCCTCTACTGGGCGCGCCGACCGCGGCAGCGTGTCCTGATCAGCTCGGTGGAGCACCACGCCGCGCTCGATCCGGCCCAGTGGCTGGCCGACAGCCAGGGCGCCGAGGTCGAGCTGCTGCCGGTCGACGCGGACGGCCGGGTGCACCCCGACACGCTGCGGGCCGCCATCGACCGCGATCCCGACGGCGTCGCCATGATCAGCGTCATGTGGGCCAACAACGAGGTCGGCACGATCCAGCCCGTTCCCGAGCTGGCCGCCGTCGCGCACGAGCACGGCATCCCGTTCCACACCGACGCCGTGCAGGCGGTGGGGCAGGTGCCCGTGTCGTTCGCCGCCTCGGGGGCCGACGCGCTCACGCTGACCGGCCACAAGATCGGCGGTCCGCTGGGCGTCGGCGCGTTGCTGCTGGTCAGGGGGATGACGCCGGTGTCCGTGCAGCACGGCGGGGGTCAGGAGCGCGACGTGCGCTCGGGCACGCTCGACGCGCCCGCCATCGCCGGGTTCGCCGCCGCCGTCAGCACCGCGGTGAAGGACCAGGCGAGCCTGAGCGCCCGCCTGACGGCGCTGCGCGACGAGCTCATCCAGCGCGTACGCGAGGCGGTCCCGGACGTCGTGCTCAACGGCGACCCGGTCGACCGGCTGCCCGGCAACGCCCACTTCTCCTTCCCCGGCTGCGAGGGAGACGCGCTGCTGATGCTGCTCGACGCCAAGGGCGTGGAGTGCTCGACCGGATCGGCCTGCTCGGCGGGCGTGGCACAGCCGTCGCACGTGCTGCTCGCCATGGGGGCGGAGCCGGCGGCGGCGCGGGGCTCGCTCAGGTTCTCGCTGGGCCACACCTCGACCCGCGACGACATCGACCGGCTGATCGAGGTGCTCCCGGCCGCCGTCGAGCGGGCCCGCCGGGCGGGCCTCAGCTGAGGAAGGCCACCACGTTGGACCACGCCGGGTCGGCGGCCACGTCCACCCTGGGCTCGCCCTCCTCCCAGCTCACGATCAGCTCCTTGGCGTGGATCGCGGCGTCGCCGGTCGGGTCGGCGTACATGTGGATGATGCGATGCCCCTCCGCGCTCAGGTGCGCCGCCAGCACCGCGTCGCCGTGCAGCTTGAGCAGGCGGGCGGCCAGGCGCTCCTCGAAGTCGCGCAGCGCAGCCAGCGACTCGCCGACGGGCAGGCCGTTCTCGTCGCGGTGGGTGTACGGGAGGGTGATCACGATGTGCTGGTCGAACAGCGGATGGTCGACCGGGCGCAGCGGGTGGCGGGCGGTGGCGACGAGCGCCGCCCCGCTCGCGGTCTGGCCTTCGAGCAGCACCCACTCCTCGTCGGTGTAGCCCGAGGCCAGGTCGGCGACCACCGCGGGCAGGTGCACGGCCCCCACGGCGTCGATCGGCTCGAACGTGGCCGGCGTGATCTCCCCCACCCACCTGGCCACGTCGTCCTCGCCGAGCAGCCAGTCGAGGGCCAGCAGCGTGGCCTCCATCCGGGTGTCCTCGTCCAGCTCGCCGAAGATCGGATGGTAGGCGGACACGTCCACCCGCGGCTGGTTTCGTGGCACCCGCAGGCCCAGCATCAGCTTGTCCAGCGCGAACTCGTAGCCGCCCACGTCGAGCGTGAGCTCCAGCGCCTGCGGATTGGCCTGCCGTGACGGGTGGAACTCCCACAGCAGGTCGGACGGCGGCGCGGCCTTGGCCCAGCGGTGCGCGAGCGAGCGCAACTCGGCGTCGCCCGCCGCGGTCACGACCAGCGCGTGCGCGGCGTTCCTGCCGGGGGTCACCTCCCACACCAGACCTGGGTGGATCGCGGCCACGGCCGGGGCGAGCAGCTCCTCCAGCCCCTCCGCGGCGCCCGCCGCCTGGTCGCCCGCCAGGCCCGCCGCCACCAGTGAGTCGAGCCGTGGCCTGGTCTCCTGCCACCACGTCCAGAACTCGGCGATGCCGTCGCCCTTTTCTTCCGCGTCCTTGCGCCCGAACAGTCGCATGGGGTGAATACTCCCAGACCGAGGCCATGGTCGCGCACTCCCGCGCGGACAGTACGCTGGAACGGTCATGGGACTTCGTGTGCTTGCCGCCATGTCGGGCGGCGTCGACTCCGCCGTGGCCGCAGCCAGGATCGCCGAGGCCGGCCACGACGTCACTGGTGTGCACCTGGCCTTGTCGGCCAACCCGCAATCCCACCGCACGGGGGCCAGGGGCTGCTGCACGATCGAGGACTCCCGGGACGCGCGGCGCGCGGCCGACGTGATCGGGATCCCCTTCTACATCTGGGACATGGCCGAGCGCTTCCAGCGCGACGTGGTGGCGGACTTCGTGTCCGAATACGCCGCGGGCCGCACGCCCAACCCGTGCCTGCGCTGCAACGAGAAGATCAAGTTCTCGGCGGTGCTCGACCGGGCGCTGGCCCTGGGCTTCGACGCGGTCGCCACCGGGCACCACGCCCAGCTGGCCGACGGGGTGCTGTCCAGGAGCGTCGACCCGGGCAAGGACCAGTCCTACGTGCTCGGCGTGCTCACCCGCGAGCAGCTCAGCCACGCGATCTTCCCGCTGGGCCACTCGACCAAGGCCGAGGTGCGCGAGGAGGCCGCCAGGCGCGGGCTGACCGTGGCCGACAAGCCCGACAGCCACGACATCTGCTTCATCGCCGACGGTGACACGCGGGGCTTCCTGGCCCAGCGGCTCGGGGCGGCCGAGGGGCCGATCGTCGACCAGAGCGGCGAGGTCGTCGGCAGCCACCAGGGGGCGCACGGGTTCACGGTGGGGCAGCGCAAGGGGCTGCGCATCGACCGGCCCGCCGCCGACGGCAGGCCCCGTTACGTGCTGTCGATCGAGCCGGTGTCCAACACGGTGACGGTCGGGCCGCGTTCCGCGCTGGAGGTGACCTCGATCACCTGCGGCCGGCCGGTCTGGAACGGCCCGTCCCGCTTCGACGACCTCACTGTGCAGCTGCGGGCGCACGGCGAGGTCTACGGGTGCCGGTTCGAGGAGGTCGGCGGCGGTCTGCGCATCGACCTCGACCGGCCCGCCACCGGTGTCGCGGCCGGGCAGGCGGCGGTCCTCTACTCCGGCGCCACGGTCATCGGCTCGGCGACCATCGTCTCCGCCGCCCAGGCGTAACCGGCCCGCCGACTCCGGGAGGCACCGACCAGCTCGCCGGGGGTGTCAGCCGAGGGTGACCGACTCGCCGATCTTGAGGCGGCGCAAGTCGGCGTGCTGCTTGTCCGCCTCCTGCCGCAGCCAGTTGTCCACCAGGGCCAGGCCGATGTCGCTGAGCAGGATGTCGTGCGTGGAGAACGCCCTGGCCGGGCGCACGGCACGCAGGTATTCGATCATCTCAGGCAGCTTCAGCCAGGGCCCGCTGGTCGGGACCAGGAGGGTCGGCACCTCCACGGCCGGCACCGTGAGGGCGTCGCCGGGGTAGAACACCTCGTCGTCGAGCATGAAGCCGACGTTCTGGACGACGGGCACGTCCGGGTGGGTCTTGGCGTGCGACTCCCCGAACACCCGCACCCGGAATCCGGCCGTCTCGAACGCGTCGCCCTCGCGTACCACCCGGACCTCGGCCGGCACCTCGGTGAGCTGCGCGGCGACGGCCTCGCAGGTCCAGATCTCCAACTCCGGCGAGGCGGCCCTGAGCCGGTCGACGTCCACGTGGTCGGCGTGCTCGTGGGTGATGAGCACGGCGTCGGCGCCGTCGAGGACCGGGTCCTGGGTGAACGCGCCCGGGTCGACGACCAGGACCTTGCCGTTCTTCTCCACGCGTACGCAGGCGTGGCCGTACTTGGTGAGTTCCATCCGGCAGAGCCTACGCTGGTGCCCATGTCTACGTGGGAAGCCACCGGGGTGGGATCGCATCCGGGTGAGGATCATCTTGAGGCGATCAGAGTCGTGTTCGGCGAGGTGCCCGGGCTGCCGTACCTGCCCGAGTTGCCCGCGCGGGGGGTCGGCGCCGACCTGGTCGGGCGGACCGCGGGGTTGCTCGTCGACCTGTTCGTCGAGGTGCAGCCGTCCGGGTGGCGGCTGAGTGACCGGCCGGGGCGCGACCACCAGCGGGCCGTCGATCATCTGCGGCGGGACCTCGACGGGCTGGAGGAGGTCGGGGACGGCTACTCCGGGCCGTTGAAGCTGCAGGTGTGCGGGCCGTGGACGCTGGCCGGGGCGATCGAGCTCAAATACGGGGACAAGATGCTGGCCGACGCGGGGGCCGTACGCGATCTGACGGCCTCGCTGGCGCAGGGGGTCGCCGATCACTGCGCCGAGGTGCGGCGGCGGCTGCCCGGAGTGACGGAGATCGTGCTGCAGCTCGACGAGCCGGGGCTGCCGGGGGTGCTGGCGGGGACGGTGCCGACCGCGTCCGGGTTCGGGCGGCTGGCCGCTGTGGAGGGGTGGCGGGTGGAGGAGTCGCTGCGGCTGTTCGAGGCCCCCGTCGTGCATTGCTGCGCGCCCTCGGTGCCCTTCGGCCTGCTGCGTTCGGCCGGGGTGCGCGGGATCTCGGTGGACGCGGGCCTGCTGCGGCGGCGGGACGAGGACGCGCTGGGTGAGGTGATCGAGGCGGGGATCGTGCTCTTCCTGGGAGTCGTGCCGGGGACGGACGCGCGCCTCGCCGACGTGGGGGTGGTGGCCAAGCCCGTACGGGATCTGTGGCGGCGGCTGGGGTTCGCGGCCGATCGGCTGGCCGGGCAGGCCGTGTTGACACCCGCGTGCGGGCTGGCCGGGGCCTCGCCCCGCTACGCTCGTGCGGCGCTGGCGGCCTGCAAGAAGGCGGCCCAGGTGCTCAGGGACGATCCCGAGGGCGAGGGGCGTGTTCCTGTCGGTGGTCAGCGGTAGCGTTTGCTCAGGGTGTTGAAGGAAGGGGGCCCTTCGTGAGCGAGGTCGGTGGCGTTCCTGTTGACGCGCTCAAGCGGCATGCCGAGCTGAGCGAGCTGGTCGACGAGGCGCGCTGGCGCTACTACGTGCTGGACGCGCCGACGGTCAGCGACGCCCAGTTCGACGAGTGGTTCAGGGAGCTGCTCGCGCTGGAGGAGGCGCATCCGTCGCTCCAGACGCCCGAATCGCCCACGCAAAAGGTGGGCGCGCCGACCTCGGGCGACTTCGCGAAGGTTCAGCACCTCAACCGGCTGGAGAGCCTGGACAACGCCTTCAACGCCGCCGACATGGCCGCCTGGCAGGCGCGGATCGAGCGGCTGGCCGAGCGCGACCCCGGCCCCTACCTGTGCGAGCTCAAGATCGACGGGCTGGCCGTGGCGCTGGTCTACCGCGACGGCAAGCTGGAGCGGGCCGCCACCAGGGGCGACGGGCGCACGGGTGACGACGTGACGGCCAACGTGCGCACGATCAAGGGGGTGCCGCACCGGCTCACCGGCGAGGGCGTGCCGAGCCTGGTCGAGGTGCGCGGCGAGGTCTACATCCCGGTCGAGGGCTTCAAAAAGCTCAACGAGCAGCTCGTCGAGCAGGGCAAACCGCCCTTCGCCAACCCGCGCAACTCGGCGGCGGGCACGTTGCGGCAGAAGGACGCGCGCATCACGGCGCAGCGGCCGCTGCGCATGCTGGTGCACGGCATCGGCGTGTGGGAGGGCGCTCCCGAGCCGCGGGCGCAGTCCGACGTCTACGCGCGGCTGCGGGAGTTCGGGCTGCCGGTCAGCGATCTGTTCAAGGTGCTGCCGGGGCTGACCGAGATCAACGAGTTCATCGACCACTACCGCGTGCACCGGCACGATCCCGCCTACGAGATCGACGGCGTGGTCGTGAAGGTCGACGACTTCCGCATGCAGCGCGAGCTGGGCTCCACGTCCCGGGCCCCGCGGTGGGCGATCGCCTACAAATACCCGCCGGAGGAGGTCAACACCAAGCTGCTCGACATCCAGGTGGGCATCGGGCGCACCGGGCGTGTCACTCCGTACGCAGTAATGGAGCCCATCTCGGTGGCCGGCTCGACCGTCGAGCGGGCCACCCTGCACAACGCCGCGATCGTGGTGAAGAAGGGCGTGCTCATCGGCGACACCGTGGTGCTGCGCAAGGCGGGCGACGTCATTCCGGAGATCGTCGGGCCGGTGACGGCGTTGCGTGACGGGTCCGAGCGGGAGTTCGTCATGCCCACGCACTGCCCGGAGTGCGGGACCGCGCTCGCCTACGAGCGGGAGGGCGACGCCGACCTGCGCTGCCCCAACGCGCGGGGCTGCCCGGCGCAGATCCGCGAGCGCATCTACTTCGCGGCCGGGCGGACAGCGCTCGACATCGACGGCCTCGGCTACGTCGCGGCCACCGCGCTCACCCAGCCGCTGCCGCCGCAGCAGCCGGTGGTGCGCTCGGAGGCCGACCTGTTCGACCTGACGCTGGAGCAGCTCATCCCCATCAAGTCGGTGGTCCGCGACCAGGACAGCGGCCTGCCGAAGATCGACCCCAAGACCGGCGAGCAGAAGGTCGTCACGTTCTTCTCCAATCTCAACGGCGAGCCCAGCCAGAATGCGCTGAAGCTCATCGAGGAGTTGCAGCGGGCCAAGGAGACGCCGCTGGCCAGGGTGCTCGTCGCGCTGTCGATCCGGCACGTCGGCCCGCCCACGGCGCGCGATCTGGCCGACCAGCTGCGCTCGATCGACGCCATCATGAACGCCTCCGAGGAGGAGCTGGCGCAGGTCGAGGGCATCGGCCCGCGGGTGGCCGCCACCATCAAGGAGTGGTTCGAGGTCGACTGGCACCGGGAGATCATCGACCGGTGGAAGGCCGCCGGGGTGCGGATGGAGGACGAGCCCGCACCCGACAAGGGGCCGCAGACCCTTGAGGGGCTGACGTTCGTGGTGACGGGGACGTTGGAGGGTTATACGCGGGATTCCGCGTCCGCAGCCCTGACCGGCCTGGGCGGCAAGGTTTCTGGATCGGTGTCGAAGAAGACGTCGTTCCTGGTGGCGGGGGAGAACGCGGGGTCGAAATACGACAAGGCGGTCAGCCTGGGGGTGCCGATCCTCGACGGGGCCGGGTTCGAGGTGCTCCTGAAGGAGGGACCGGAGGCGGCCGCCGAGGCGGCGGTTACTCCTGAGGCTTGACGGGTTTTCTTGGCGGCGGCCGGACCGGACCAGGGTTTGACCGGGTGGGGGCGGCGCTCCTGACCTGATCCGAATCCGGCGGTGGCGGGTCCCCGGGACGGGGGCGGCGGTGGCGCGTTTCCGGGGCGGGACCGACCGGCGGCGGCGGGGGCGGTTCGGTTACCGAGGCGTGAGATAGGACACCGGCCGGCGGGGACGGCACCTTCGGGAAGCCGGATGGGAAATTCGCGCGGAGCGGTGTTGTCGTGCCGTTGTGTTCCGGGCTGGCGGCCTCTGGATCACCCGAGGTGCGTAGGTGTGCGAGCGTGAACGGTTTGCTACCTAGGGTGGTTTTTGGGTATATGTCGGAAAGGAGAAGTGACGGAACGTACGCGCTTGGTTTCGCGAAGTGGGGTGAAGGTCGTACCCTCCCATAGTGACCTAATGGGGGTTCTGTTACCGATGACTGACCCAACCGACACCCGCGACACCGGACCACGCGTCGGCACACCGCTGTGGGCGTTCCTTGCGGGGATAACCGTGATCGGCTTCACCGCGCTGGTGGTGGCCATGCTCCGGCTGGACGCCGCCGAGTTGGTGGAGCTCGCCCGCACGTCGTTGTTCTGGGTGCTGGCGGTGCTGGTGATCCTGGGCGAGCTCAGGCCCGTGATGGTGTCCTCCGCGGCGCCCGTGGGCGGCACCTATCCGTCCACCATGTTCACCTTCGCCGTGTTGCTGCACTTCGGGTTGTCGGTCGCGGTGTTGATGCAGGCCGTCGCCGTGACCATGAACGGGGTGGTGACGCGGAAGTCGTGGCATCGGATCATGTTCAACATCGCCCAGTCGACTCTGGCGCTGACCGCGGCGGCCGTGATGCTGGGGATGTTCGGCATCGTGCCGACCCCGGCGGTGCCGTGGGTTCCGGGTGGCGGTGACCTGCTGGCCATCGGGCTGGCCGGGATCGCGTACTTCGCCACCAGGGCCACCCTCGTGTGCGGCGCGGTCGCGCTGCACGAGCGGCGTTCGATCACGCGCGTGCTGAAGGCCACGGTCGGTCCGCAGAGCCTCGTGTACGCCGGGCTGCTCGGCCTGGCGCCCCTGGTCGTCGTTGTGATGGACCATTCGCCCGGACTCGTACCGCTGTTCGTCGCCCCCCTGCTCGCCGTCTACTTCACCGCCACCCTCTCCATGCGCCGTGACCACCAGGCCATGCACGACGAGCTGACCGGCCTGCCCAACCGCAAGCTGCTCATCGTCAGCACGGAGGAGGCGCTGGCCGAGGCCCGCCAGGACGAGCGGGTCGGCCTGTTCCTGCTCGACCTCGACCGGTTCAAGGAGGTCAACGACACGATGGGGCACCCGGTGGGTGACCGGTTGCTGCAGATGGTCGCGCACCGGCTCACCCATTCCGTACGCCCCGGGGACGTCGTGGCCCGGCTGGGCGGTGACGAGTTCGCCGTGCTGCTGCCCTCGATCCGGGACACGCACGCGGCCAGGGAGGTCGCGGCCAGGTTGCGGGCGGCGCTGACCGAACCGGTACGGCTGGAGGGCATGACCTTCGACGTGGACGCGTCCGTCGGGATCGCCCTTTATCCGGATCACGCCCCCGACTTCGAGCTGCTGCTCCAGCGTGCCGACGTGGCCATGTACCTCGCCAAGGAGGCCCGTACCGGCGTGGAGCTCTACCAGCCGGACAAGGACCGCAACTCGCCCGAACGCCTCAACCTGCTCGGCGACCTGCGCCGGGCCATCGACAACCACGAGTTGCGGCTGCACTACCAGCCCAAGGTCAGCCTCGGCACCGGTGCCGTCCAGGGAATGGAGGCCCTGCTGCGCTGGCATCATCCGACGCACGGGCCGATCGCGCCGTCGGAGTTCGTCCCGCTGGCCGAGCAGTCCTACCTGATGCGGCAGCTCACCGCGTACGTGATCGAGGCCGCCCTGGAGCAGGCCGCCCACTGGTGGCACACGGGGCTGCGGGCGCAGATCTCGGTCAACATCTCCGCCCGCGACCTGCTCGACTCGGCCCTGCCGGAGCAGCTGGAGGTGGGCCTGGCCAAGTACGGGCTGCCGCCGGCGGCCATCCAGCTGGAGGTCACCGAGCGCATCCTGACCGGCGACCAGGCCTACACCCAGGAGACGATCAAGGCCCTGTCCACGCTCGGCGTGCCCCTGGCCCTGGACGACTTCGGCACCGGCTACTCCTCGCTGATCAGGCTCCAGGGCCTGGCGGTGTCGGAGGTCAAGATCGACGCCTCGTTCGTACGCCGGATCGCCGAGTCGGAGGGCGACGACCGGATCGTACGCTCGATCGTGGACCTGGTGCGCTCGCTCGGGCTGCGGTCGGTCGCGGAGGGCGTGGAGTCGGACGAGGTGGCGATGCGCCTGGCGGAGATGGGCTGCGACATGGGCCAGGGCTGGCTCTTCGGCCAGCCCATGCCGGCCACCGAAGCCACGACCTGGCTCCGCGACCACTTCGGGACGGACGCGAAGATCGAATACGAGTACCCGGCGGAAGTGGGTCGCTCAGCGTGAACAAGGCGATACCGAAGTCGAGTTCGTCGAAGTAGACTTCGACGAAGTGCACTTCGACGTAACTGGAGTCGGCTTTTTCTGCAAAACCGGAGCGGATTTTCGCCCGAGACGCCGAGTGGCGGGCCCTGGCCCAGTTCATGAAACGCAGCGAACGCAGCGGTGACCGCCCCAGGCTGGGAGTCGTCAGCGGGCGGCGTCGTCAGGGAAAGACGTTTCTGGTGGAGTCGCTCGCCCACGAAACAGGCGGGTTCTACTTCGAGGCGACGGAGGCCACGGAGACCGAGTCACTGCGCCTGTTCGCCGCAGCGCTCACCGAGCACGTCGGCCAACCTGCGCCGTTCAGCTTCGCGAACTGGGACGACGCGATCAAGCAGCTCTTCGTGATCAGCGCCGAGCGGCGCGAACTCGTGGTGATCGATGAGTTCCCCTACCTCAGCAAGGTTTCGCCGGCGCTGCCCTCCATCATCCAGCGGGAGATCGACAGGGCGGTCTTCAGGGATGCTCCGGTGTCCTTGCTGTTGTGCGGTTCCGCGATGTCTGTGATGGGCCGTTTGCTGGCGGGCAGTGCTCCCTTGCGCGGTCGGGCATCGCTGGAGATGGTGGTCCGCCCATTCGACTATCGACTCGCCGCCCAGTACTGGGGCATCACCGATCCGCGGCTGGCCGTGGAGGTCCATGCCGTCGTAGGGGGAACCCCTGCGTATCTCCCACTCGCGAACGGCGACACACCGGATGGCCCGGACGACTTCGACGACTGGGTGCGCCGAACGGTGCTTCGGCCCACTGCCCCGGTGTTCAAGGAGGCTCGTTACCTCCTGAAGGAAGAGGCAGAGGTGCATGATTCCGCGATGTATCACTCGGTGCTGGCGGCGGTGGCCGCGGGAAACTGCACGCGGGGAGGGATCGCCGGCTACGTGGGACGCAAGGCGGCCGACATAGGTCACCACCTCAACGTCCTGGAGGATTCTTGCTTCCTGCGCAGGGAGCCTGACGTCTTCCGCTCATCGCGTTCGGTCTATCGTGTCTGCGAGCCGCTGATCAACTTCTACCACGTCGTCATGCGGTCACGATGGGGGTCGCTGGAGAGTGGCAGAGCGGCGAACGTGTGGAAGGATTCCCGCGCCAGATTCCGGGACCAGGTGCTGGGGCCGCACTTCGAGGAAATGTGCCGTCAGTTCGTCCTGCTGCACGATGACTCGTACGAAGATCCCGGTGAGATCGGCGCGGGGGTGGTCGTTGACCCCGTGCGGCATGAGCAGATCCAGATCGACGTGGCGGTTTTCGCGGCCGCCATGCCCGGTGAGCGCAAGCGCGTTCTCTCGCTCGGCGAGGTGGAGTGGGGTAGGACCATGGGCCCTGGACACGTGGACCGGCTCCGAAGGGCCAAGGATCTGCTCGACGCCAAGGGCTACGACGTGAGAGACACCGTACTGGTGTGTTACAGCGGCGTTGGATTCGACGGTGCGCTGGCCGGGGAGCGTGGCGTGCGGACCGTTGGGCTGGGTGAGCTTTACGGGTGAGTGGTCTGGGGCGGGGACTGTGTTGCCAGGGTGTTAATGGTTCGGGGCTGCTGCGTCAAGGCCCCTAGGATGGCAGTGTCCAAAGATTCCATCCACGAAACGGGTTCAACGACTCATGTCCGCCATAACCCGCGACGAGGTCGCACACCTGGCCCGGTTGTCCAGGCTGGCGCTCACCAACGACGAGCTTGACCACTACGCCACCCAACTTGATGCCATCATCGAGGCGGTCGCGAAGGTGTCCGAGGTCGCCGCGGTGGACGTGCCGCCTTCGTCGCACGCGCTTCCGCTGACCAATGTCTTCCGCGCCGACGAGGTGCGACAGTGTCTGACGCCTGAGCAGGCCCTCTCCGGTGCTCCCGCCGTCGAGGACGACCGCTTCCGGGTTCCGCGCATCCTCGGGGAGGAGGCATGAGTCTGATCCGCAAGACCGCCGCCGAGCTGGGGGCGATGATCGCCGGTGGTGAGGTCTCGGCCGTCGAGGTGGCCGAGGCGCATCTCGACCGCATGGCCGAGGTGGAGCCCAAGGTCCAGGCGTTCCTGCACGTCGATCGCGAGACGACGCTCGACCAGGCGCGGGCCGTGGACGCCCGGCTCCGGGCAGGCGAGAAGCTCGGGCCGCTGGCCGGCGTGCCGGTCGCGCACAAGGACATCTTCGTCACGCGCGACATGCCGACGACGGCCGGGTCCAAGATCCTTGAGGGCTGGCGGCCGCCTTACGACGCCACCGTCACCGCGCGGCTGCGCGCGGCCGGGCTGGTCATCCTGGGCAAGACCAACCTCGACGAGTTCGCCATGGGCTCCTCGACCGAAAACTCCGCCTTCGGCGCCACGCATAACCCGTGGGACCTGACCAGGGTGCCGGGCGGGTCGTCGGGTGGTTCGAGCGCGGCGGTGGCGGCTTATGAGGCGCCGCTGTCGACGGGCACCGACACCGGCGGGTCGATCCGGCAGCCGGCCTCGGTCACCGGAATCGTAGGCATGAAGCCGACATATGGTGGTTCGTCCCGTTACGGACTGATCGCGTTCGCCAGCTCGCTCGACACGCCGGGCCCGTTCGCCCGTAACGTGCTCGACGCGGCGCTGCTGCAGGAGGCGTTCTCCGGCTACGACCCGATGGACTCCACCTCGGTCGACCAGCCCGTGCCGGCCGTGGTCGAGGCCGCCCGCAACCCCGACGTGGCCGGCATGCGGATCGGCGTCGTCAAGGAGTTCGCCGGTGAGGGCTACCAGCCGGGCGTGCTGGCCCGCTACAACGAGGCCATCCAGCTCCTGGAGTCGCTCGGGGCCAAGGTCGTCGAGATCTCGTGCCCGGCGTTCAGGACGGCGCTGCCCGCGTACTACCTGATCGCGCCGTCGGAGTGCTCGTCCAACCTGGCGCGCTTCGACGCCATGCGGTACGGCCTGCGCGTCGGCGACGACGGCACCCGCAGCGCCGAGGAGGTCATGGCGCTGACCAGGGCCGCCGGTTTCGGTCCCGAGGTCAAGCGGCGCGTCATGCTGGGCACGTACGCGCTGTCGAGCGGCTACTACGACGCCTACTACGGCCAGGCACAGAAGGTGCGCACGGTCATCTCCCGCGAGTTCGAGGCCGCCTACGAGCAGGTGGACGTGCTGGTGTCGCCGACCACGCCGACCACGGCGTTCCCGATCGGCGAGCGCGCGGACGACCCGATGGCGATGTACCTCGCCGACCTGTGCACCATCCCGTCCAACCTGGCGGGCAACGCGGCCATCTCGGTGCCCTGCGGCCTGGCCGACGAGGACAACCTGCCGGTGGGCCTGCAGATCATGGCCCCGGTGCTGGCCGACGACCGCTGCTACCGCGTCGGCGCCGCCGTCGAGAAGGCCCTGGAGGGCCGCTGGGGCGGTCCGCTGCTGGCCAAGGCGCCCGAGCTGTAGGCGGGGAAGGGGACGGCGGCGTGCTCACGCGGATCGAGATCGACGGGTTCAAGTCCTTCCTGGACTTCGGACTCGACGTGCCGCCGTTCCTCGCCCTCGTCGGGCCCAATTCGAGCGGAAAATCCAATCTGCTCGACGCGCTGGCGTACGTACGCACGGCGGTGCCGGCGCAGGCGTCTCCGCGTGGGGTGCGCGACTACCTGAGTACGGGCAGGACTTGACGTTTTCCGGCCTGATCACCGAGGGAGACACGGATGAGCCTTCCTCACTGCCGAAGCGATAGCTTGAAACGTAACGATCTGAACTAAGGACCTCACCATGACTGCCGGTACGCTCATGCCGTACGACGAAGCGCTCGATCGGTTCGAGCCGGTGCTCGGGCTGGAGACGCACGTCGAGCTGGGCACCAGGTCGAAGATGTTCTGCGGCTGCAAGACGACCTTCGGCGCCCCGCCCAACACGCAGGTCTGCCCGACCTGTCTGGCGCTGCCCGGGGCGCTGCCGGTGGCCAACGCCGCGGCCATCGAGTCGACGATCCGGATCGGGCTGGCGCTCAACTGCTCGATCGCCGAGTGGTGCCGCTTCGCCCGGAAAAACTACTTCTATCCGGACATGCCGAAGAACTACCAGATCTCGCAGTACGACGAGCCGCTCTGCTTCGACGGCTACGTCGACGTCGAGATCGAGGGCCAGACCGTGCGGATCGAGATCGAGCGGGTGCACCTGGAGGAGGACACCGGCAAGTCCACGCACGTGGGTGGCGCGACCGGGCGCATCCACGGGGCCGACTACTCGATCGTCGACTACAACCGGGCCGGCATCCCGCTGGTCGAGATCGTGACCAAGCCGATCCCGGGCACCGACCGGATGGCGCCCGAGGTCGCCAGGGCCTACGTGACCGAGCTGCGGGAGATCATGCGTTCCCTGGGCGTCTCCGACGTGCGCATGGAGGAGGGCTCGCTGCGGTGCGACGTCAACGTCTCGCTCATGCCGCGCGGCTCCGCCGAGTGGGGCACCCGTACGGAGACCAAGAACGTCAACTCGCTGCGCAGCGTCGAGCGGGCCGTGCGGAGTGAGATCGAGCGGCAGGCGGGGATCCTCGCCGAGGGCGGCAGGATCGTTCAGGAGACCCGGCACTTCCACGAGGACACCGGCACCACCACGTCCGGCAGGTCCAAGGAGGAGGCGCAGGACTACCGCTACTTCCCCGAGCCCGACCTGGTGCCGATCGCGCCCGACCCGGCGTGGGTGGCCGAGCTGAAGGCGGCCCTGCCGGAGCTGCCGTCCGTGCGGCGTAAGCGGCTGCAGGCCGAGTGGGGGCTGTCCGACCTGGACATGCAGGCCATGCACAACGCCGACGCGATCGAGCTGGTCGAGGCCACGGTCGCGGCGGGCGCGCCGGCGGCCGACGCGCGCAAGTGGTGGATGGGCGAGCTGGCGCGGCGGGCCAACGAGACCGGCACCACGCTGGCCGACCTGCCTATCACGCCCGCGCAGATCGCCAGGGTGACCGAGCTGGTGGCCTCGGGGTCGCTCAACGACAAGCTCGCCCGCGAGGTGCTCGACGGTGTGCTGGCCGGCGAGGGCACCCCCGACGAGGTGGTCGAGCGGCGTGGGCTGCAGATCGTCAACGACGAGGGCGAGCTTTCGGCCATCATCGACCAGGTGCTGGCCGACAACGCCGACGCGGCGGAGAAGGTCAAGGCCGGGAAGATCGCGGCGGCGGGCGCACTGGTGGGTGGCGTGATGCGGGCCAGCAAGGGCAAGGCCGACGCGGCCCGGGCCCGGCAGCTGATCCTGGAGAAGCTGGGAGTGAGCGACTGAGCGAGTAGCGGCCCCCGGGCGCGGCGCTTTCCCTGAGGCGCGGCGCTTCCCTGAGGCGCGGTACTTCGCTGAGGCGCGGTGCTTCGCTGGGGGGTCGCACGTCCGGGGGTCGCAGGTCCGGGGCCACGTGCGGCGCGCCACGTGCGGCGCGCCAGGTGCGGCGCGCCAGGTGCGGCGCTCCATGCTTCGGGCGCCCGGGGTGCCACGCCCCGGGCGCACTACATCAGCGGGATTGCGTCAGCGGGACTGTGCCACGCGGCTCTGCGCCACACGGGACTGCGCCACGCGGGACTGTGCCACGCGGCTCTGTGCGAGCGGGACTGCGCCAAGCGGCCTGCGGCAGCGGTTGCTGGGGCAGCGGTCCCGCCGATCCGGACATATCGGCGGGGCCGCCCCAAGAAACCATCGACTGCGATTCCCGGGATGGGCCGTGGTTACTCGGCGCGTGACGAAGCTGTAACCCGGCGCCGGGCCGCCAGTCCTCGGAAGAGGGGCGTGAGCAGGGCCAGGAACGCCAGCGCCAGCAGCGCCACCGCCACCGGGCTGCGCACCAGGACGCTCACGTCGCCCGCGCCGATGGCCAGCGCCCTGCGGAGCTGGATCTCGGCCATCGGCCCGAGGATCATGCCGATCACCGCCGGGGCGACCGGCAGGCCGAAGCGCCGCATGGCGTACCCGAGCAGGCCGAGTACGTAGAGGACGAACAGGTCGACCACGGTGCCGTTCAGGGCGTAGACCCCGAGGGCGGCGAACAGGACGATCCCGGCATACAGGTACGGACGCGGGATCCGCAGCACACGTGCCCACAGGGGCGCCAGCGGCAGGTTGAGCACCAGCAGCATCGTGTTGCCGATGAACAGCGACGCGATCATGCCCCACACCAGCGCCGGGTTGTGGTCGAAGAGCTGGGGACCGGGCTGGAGGCCGTACTGCTGGAAGGCGGCCAGCAGGATCGCGGCCGTGGCCGAGGTGGGCAGGCCCAGGGTGAGCAGCGGGACCAGGGTGCCGGCCGCCGAGGCGTTGTTGGCCGCCTCCGGCCCGGCGACGCCCTCGATGGCACCCTTGCCGAACTCCTCGCGGGCCGCGCCGCGCGCCAGCCGCTTCTCGGCCGCGTACGACAGGAAGGTGGGGATCTCGGCCCCGCCGCCGGGCAGCGCGCCGAACGGGAAGCCCAGCGCGGTGCCGCGTATCCAGGGCCACCACGAGCGGCGCCAGTCCGCGCGGCCCATCCACGCCCGCCCCACCGGCACCACCTCGGGCATGGCGTGACGCAGCCGGGAGGCCACGTAAAGAGCCTCGCCGACCGCGAACAGGCCGACCGCGACGATCACCACGTCGATGCCGTCCAGCAGTTGCGGTATGCCCAGCGTGAGCCGCGCCTGCCCGGTCTGCTGGTCGATGCCGACGAGCCCGATCACCAGGCCGAGCCCCAGGGAGGCCAGGCCGCGCACGATCGAGCGGGACAGCACCGAGGACACGGCCGTGAAGGCAAGGATCGCCAGCGCGAAGTAGTCCTCGGGGCCGAACGCGATCGCGAAGCTCACCACGGCCGGCGCGGCCACCACGAGCAGCCCGGTGGCCAGCGTCCCGGCCACGAACGACCCGATGGCGGCCGTGGCCAGCGCCTGGGCCGCCCGCCCGCGCCGGGCCATCTTGTTGCCCTCCAGCGCGGTGATCATCGAGGACGACTCGCCGGGCGTGTTGAGCAGGATGGAGGTGGTCGAGCCGCCGTACATGCCGCCGTAGTAGATGCCCGCGAACATGATGAACGCGCTGGCCGGCGGCACCGTGAAGGTGATCGGCAGCAGCAGGGCCACGGTCATGGCGGGCCCGATGCCGGGCAGCACGCCGACCAGGGTGCCGAGCGTGACGCCGACGAGCGCGTACAGCAGGTTGACCGGGGTGAGCGCGGCGCCGAAGCCGTCGAGCAGGAGCTGGAGCGAGTCCACTCAGATCACCCCCGTCAGCGGCCCGCCGGGCAGGGAGACGCCCAGGCCCTTGACGAACAGCAGGTACGTCGCCACCCCCATGACCACCGAGATCCCGGCCGCGCGCAGCTTGTGCTCGGCCCCGAGGACCACCGACAGCCCGAAGAACAGCAGGGCGGCGCCGACGATCCAGCCGAGCACGTTCAGCAGCGCCGCGAACGCCAGGAAGATCCCGCTGACCAGCCCGACGCTCCGCCAGTCCGTGGGCGCGTCCACGTCCACGTCCTCGCTCTCCTCGGGATCGGCCCGCCCGCCGCGTACGACGTCGATCACGTAACACAGGCCGACGACCACCATGGCCCCGCCGACCAGCATGGGGAAGAACCGCGGCCCGAGGCCGAGCTGGGAGGCCGCCGCCGAGACGTCCAGCGTCCCGACCACGACGAGCACTCCCAGCACCAGCACCACGACCGCCAGCCCGAGCTCGGGCCGCCACCAGCGAGACATCAGGAAACGAGCCCCATCTCGGCGATGATGGCCTTGACCCGGGTCTGCTCGGCCGCCAGGTAGTCGGCGAACGGCTGCCCGGTCTGGAACGAGTCGATCCAGCCGTTCTTGGTCACCGCGTCCTTCCACGGCTGCGAGCCGTGCATCTTGGTGACCAGGTCGGTCAGTGCCGTCTTGTCGGCGTCGGAGAGCCCGGCGGGGGCGACGAAGCCGCGCCAGTTGGCCAGCTCCACGTCCAGGCCGCCTTCCTTGAGCGTGGGAACGTCCAGGTCGGCGATGCGCTCACCGGACGTCACGCCCAGCGCGCGCAGCTTGCCCGACTTCACGTGCTCCGCGAACTCGGACACGCCCGAGATGCCCGCGCTGACCTTGTTGCCGAGCAGCTCGTTCAGCGCCTCGCCGCCGCCGGAGTGGGCGATGTAGTTGACCTGCTTGGGGTCCACGCCCGCGGCCTTGGCCATCAGCCCGGCCACGATGTGGTCGGTGCCGCCCGCCGAACCGCCCGAGATGGACACCTTCGCCGGGTCGGCCTTCCAGGCCGCCACCATGTCCGCCAGCGTCTTGAAGGGCGAGGCGGCCGGTACGACGACGATCTCGTACTCCTCGGTCAGCTTGGCGATGGGCGTCGTCTCGGTCAGCGTGACCTTCGACTTGTTCTGCTCGATGGCGCCCACCATGACCAGGCCCATGGTCATCAGCAGGTTGCCGTTGCCCTGCTCGCCCGCGAGCTGTGCGAGGCCGATCGTGCCGCCCGCGCCGGGCACGTTGTAAACCTCGACCTTGCGGCTGGGATCGGCGGCCTTGAAGGCCTGCTCCGCCACCCGCGACGTCTGGTCCCAGCCGCCACCGGGCGCGGCCGGAGCCATGATTCGCAACGTGGAACTCGCGGAGGTCGTCGAGCCGCCGCCGCAGCCGGTCAGGGCGCCGAGAGAGAGCGCCGCGAGGGCGGCCAGCACGCGCATGCGCATGGTCACTCCAAGGGGGGATTTCACCGTCATAAAACTGGGATGGTGAACCTCAGGCCCCTGCCCGTCGAGCCTTTGCGCGGTTGCCGTCATAGTGGTCGTATTGGTCGCGACCTGGCTGTGACCTGGCTTTGTTTGCATGTGGACCGTGAGAAGGCTGCGTGAGGCCTCCCTCGGGACCCAGCTGTTCGCCCTCCAGATGGTGATCGTGATCCTTGCCGTCGGGGGGACCGCGGGCGTGTGGGCCGAACACACCCGCAATCAGCTCGACGCGCTGCACCAGCAGCGGGCGCTGGCCATCGCGCAGTCGGTGGCCGCGCTCCCGGAGGTGCGCGCGGCCTTCGAGCTGGAAAGGCCCGAGACGGTGCTGCAACCGCTGGCGATGAGCGTCCAGCACGAGACCGGCGCCGACTACGTCGTGATCGCCAACACCGAGCAGAAGAGGTACGCCCATCCGAACGCCGCGCTGATCGGCCGGCAGCTGTCCACCGACGGCACCGCTGTCCTGCGCACCGGCCGGAGCTGGGTCGGCACCGAGACCGGCACGATCGGCACCACGGTCAGGGGTAAGACCCCCATCCGCGACGAATACGGCAACGTCATCGGCCTGGTCTCGGTCGGCGTGCTGGAGACCACGGTCGTCGGGCAGCTCGGCGCCGCCCTGCCGCCGCTCGTCTGGACGGCGGCGGCGGTGCTGCTGGCCGGGCTCGGGCTGGCCGCGCTGATCACCGCGCGGGTGCGCAGGCAGACGTTCGGCCTGGAGCCGAGGGAGATCGCCGCCCTGCTGGAGCAGCGCGAGGGCGTGCTGCACGGCGTCAAGGAGGGCGTGCTCGCGCTCGACCTGGCCGGCCGTGTCACCCTGGTCAACGACGCCGCACGCGAGCTGCTCGGCGACGTGCCCATCGGCCCCGGCGAGGACCTGACCCGGCTGCCGGTCTCCGACCGCATGCGCGACGTGCTCGGCGGCGCCGACCCTGGCGCGGACCGCGTGGTGCTGCACGGCGAGCGCGTGCTGGTGCTCAACCGCACCCCGGTGTCGGTACGCGGCCAGCACCGCGGCTGGGTGGTCACCCTCCGGGACCGTACGGAGCTGGTCCGCCTCGCCCGCGAGCTCGACGACACCAGCAGCGCGACCGAGGCGCTGCGGGCCCAGGCACACGAGTTCGCCAATCGCATGCACACCGTCGTGGGCCTGCTGGAGCTGGGCGAGCACGAGGCGGCCGTCGGCTACATCACCCGGAGCACGGGCGGCTCCTACGCCGCCGACCTGCGCGAACGCGTCCAGGACCCGACCCTGGCCGCCCTGCTGCTGGCCAAGTCCGCCGAGGCGGCCGAGCGCGGGGCCAGGCTCGTGCTGTCCGACGACTCGGCCGTGCCCCCGGGCCTGCTCGGCGACCCGCAGGACGCGGTCCTGGTGGTCGGCAACCTGGTCGCGAACGCCATCGACGCCCTGGACGGGGCCGAGGGCACGATCGAGGTGTCGGTCCAGGCCGACGCGGGCGGGCTGCGGGTGCGGGTCGGGGACTCGGGTCCCGGCATCGCGCCGGACCTGGTGGAAGAGGTGTTCAGGGAGGGGTTCACCACCAAGGCCGCCCAGTCGGGGCCGCGCGGGCTCGGCCTGGCGCTCACCCGGCAGGCGTGCCTGCGCAGAGGCGGCTGGGTGCGGGTGAACAACTCCGGCGGCGCGGTCTTCACGGCCCTGCTCCCGGCCAGGACGCGGCCATGAGGACGGCGGGGGAGGGGTGGTCATGAGCGACACGCGGGTGCTGGTGGTGGACGACGACTTCATGGTCGCCCGCATCCACAGTGGCTACGTGTCCCGCGTGCCCGGCTTCCGCGTCGTCTCGGTCGCCCACAACGGCGCCGACGCGCTCGCCGCCGTGGCCGAGTCGCGGCCCGACCTCGTACTGCTGGACATCTACCTGCCCGACATGTCGGGCCTGGACGTGCTCAAGGCCCTCACCGGCGTGGACGTCCTCATGATCAGCGCCGCCCGCGACGTGCCCACGGTCCGCGAGGCCATGCGCGGCGGCGCGGTCAACTACCTCATCAAGCCGTTCACCGCCGCGGCGCTGAGCGAGCGGCTCCGCCAGTACGCCGACACCCGCAGGCGGCTGACCGCCATCGGCCCCGAAGCACGCCAGGACGATGTGGATCGGCTTTTCGGCACCAAAACGATCGCATCCATGCCGAAAGGGTTGTCCACCGCCACCTGCGCGCTGGTCGCCGATACGCTGCGGGAGGCGGGCCGGGACCTGTCGGCGGCCGAGACGGCCCAGCTCACGGGCCTGTCGCGGGTGAGCGCCCGCCGCTATCTCGAATATCTCTGTGGGGCCGGGCAAGCAGAGCTGCGCCCGCGCTACGGCACGGCCGGACGACCCGAACATCGCTACCGGTGGCTAGGTTGACACATTTCCGTAGCCATTTCCCGTGACATATGCGGATGCGCGTGCCTTACTGTTGCCTGAGACTTGGCTGCGGACCGGGAGGAGATTGAGGCGTGCGAAACGCCGGACCGATCGAATCACCGACCGACCCGTTCGCCTCGGTGCCCCTGCCCACGTCGGGTGTCTCCAGAAAGCCGCGGATCGAAGGTCTCCCCCCGGGCGTCTCCCGGGACATCTTCGGACCGCAGGACAGGCAGGAGCCCCGGCCGGCCCAAGGCCCGAGTGCCCCGGGCGGTCCTTCGAACGGCGCGCTGCCCCCGGCGGCGCAGCCGGCGCAGCCATGGCCGATGACCGACAAGGAGCCGCAGGCGCCGGTGTTCGGCGCGGCGGGCCCCGCTGAGCGGGCCTCCGCCTACGAGCCCGAGCCGCCGCGGCGGCGCCGGCTCATCACGACCGTGATCTCGCTCCTGGTGATCCTGGCGGCCCTGGCCTACGTCGTGCCCGCCGTACTCATGTCGGGCTCGGTGCTGCGCGGCACCTACGTGGCCGGCGTGGACATCGGCGGCCTGACCGTGACCCAGGCGGCCGAGAAGCTGCGTTCGGAGCTCGGCGCCAAGCTGAGCAAGCCGGTCGTGGTCGACGTCGGCGGCCGGAAGGAGTCCGTCCAGGCCGACGAGGCCGGGCTGGAGCTCGACGTGGTCGGCACGATCGGGCAGGCGCCCAGCGGGTTCCCCAGCCCGCAGGAGGTGTGGCGGGGGCTGACCGGCACGACCCAGCTGCAGCCCAAGGTCACCATCGACGCCTCCCAGCTCACCAGGACCATCGAGGGCCTGGCGGAGGCCGCCGACAAGCCCGCGCACGAGGGCCGGGTGACCTTCACCGGGCTGGTGCCCAAGGCCCGCATGCCCCAGGACGGCGTGCTGCTCGACCGCGACGACGCCGTGCGCCGGGTCGGCGACGCCTTCCTGCGCGGTGGCGGCACCGTGGTCCTCACGCTCCGGCCGGCCAAGCCCGTCACCAGCCCCGAGGCGGTCGAGGAGGCGCTGGCCAAGGCCAAGCAGGCCGTGGCCGCGCCCATCACGCTG
The DNA here is from genome assembly GCF_900099965.1 of Nonomuraea jiangxiensis. GTDB lineage: Bacteria > Actinomycetota > Actinomycetes > Streptosporangiales > Streptosporangiaceae > Nonomuraea > Nonomuraea jiangxiensis. The sequence goes on from NZ_FNDJ01000014.1 coordinate 41,416, forward strand.
GCCCTGGGCGACAAGCAGGCACAGGTCTCCCCGGCCCTGATCGCCCAGAACCTGACCTACAACTCCGACGGCGGCGGCGGGCTCGCGCCGCAGTTCGACGCCAAGGCCGTGCTGGGCGTCCTGGAGGGAAGCCTGGTCGACGCCGCGCAGCAGCCACGCGACGCCACCTACGAGATCGTGGCCGGCCGGCCGGTGCTGGTGCCCTCCCGCACCGGGCGGGGGGTCAACGACAAGCTGCTGGCCAGGGACGCCGAGAAGGTGTTCGACGAGGGCGGGAACCGTACGATCCCGGTGCGGCTGGGCGTCGTCGCCCCGACCGTCACCACCGAGCAGGTGAGCGACCTCGGCATCAAGGAGGAGGTGGCCTCCTTCACCACGATGTTCGAGTGCTGCCTGCCGCGCGCGAAGAACATCCAGCGCATGGCCGAGGAGCTCGACGGCCACCTGGTGAAGCCGGGCGAGACGTTCTCGATCAACGAGGTCATCGGCCCGCGCACGGTCGAGGACGGCTACGTCGAGGCCGGGCAGATCGTCGGCGGCCGGATGGTGAACATCGTCGGCGGCGGCACCTCCCAGTTCGCCACCACCATGTACAACGCGGCGTTCTTCGGCGGGTACGAGGACGTCGAGCACCAGCCCATGGACTTCTACGCCCCCCGCTACCCCGCCGGGCGCGACGCCGCGCTGCTCTACCCGTCCCTTGACCTGAAGTGGCGCAACGACTCCGAGACCGGCGTGCTGATCAAGACCGCCTTCACCGACACCTCGGTCACGGTCACGCTGTGGGGCACCAAGCTCTACAAGATCGAGGCGGTGGAGTCGCAGCGGCGCGACTTCACCCCGTTCCGCAGCGAGACCAGCGACGCGGCCGGCTGCGTGCCCACGAACGGCCAGCAGGGCTTCACCATCGACGTCACCCGGGTGTTCACCCAGGACGGCAAGGTCGTCAAGAAGGACCCCAAGCTGACCACGGAATATCGGCCGCAGCCCCAGGTGACCTGCACCGCCGCCGGCTGACCGAGCGGGAGAGGGCAGCCGCCCTGGGCTACGACGACGGGGTCACGGCGATGATCCGGTCGTCGCCAGGGCGCGGCGAGCCCCGGCCGTCCTTGTTGCTGGTGCCCACCCACAGCGTTCCGGCGGGGGTCGTGGTGACCGCGCGCAGGCGGCCGTACCGGTCGGTGAAGCGGGCGACCGGCCTGCCCACCGCGCCGTCCTGGGCCAGCGGGATCTGCCACAGGCGTTGGCCGCGCAGCGCGGCCATCCACAGGGAGCCGTCCGCGTACGCCAGGCCCGAGGGGGAGGCCTCGGCGGTGGACCAGGTCAGGACCGGGTTCACGAACCGCGGGTCGTCGCCGCGGCCCTCGACCTCGGGCCAGCCGTAGTTGGCGCCCGGCTTGATGAGGTTGAGCTCGTCGTAGGTGTCGGCGCCGAACTCCGAGGCGTACAGGCGGCCGGAGGGGTCCCAGGCCAGGCCCTGGACGTTGCGGTGACCGTAGCTGTAGACGAGGGTGCCGAACGGGTTGCCGGGGGCGGGCGCGCCGTCCACGGTCATGCGCAGGATCTTGCCGCCGAGGGAGTCGCGCTGCTGGGCGAGGGGGCGGTCGCCGGTCTCGCCGGTGGTCGCGTACAGGTTGCCGTCGGGGCCGAAGGCGAGCCGGCCGCCGTTGTGGATGCTGCCCTTGGGGATGCCCTGGACGAGGAGGCGCTGGTCGGTGAGGCGGTCGCCGGCGAGCCGGTAGCGCACGATCCGGTTGTCCTGATCCGCCGTGTAGTAAAGGAAGATCTGGTCGCCCTTGACAGCCACGCCCATCAGGCCGCCCTCGCCTTCCGGCCGCACCCCCTCGATCGTGGCCAACCGGCGCACCTGGCCCGCCGGGGTCACCCGCAGCAGCCTGGCCGTGTCCCGCTCCGTGACCAGGGCGTCGCCTCCGGGCAGGAAGGCGATGCCCCACGGCACGGCCAGATCCGTCGCCACGTCCCGCGGCTCGCCGGGGGCGCCCCCCGCCGGGACGGCGGCCGTCGGGGCGACCTCGCCCGCTCCGGAACAGGCTGCGAGCGTCATTGCCAGCATGATCGTCCAGATCTTCGTCATGTGTTCCATACTTCCCCGGCAGTCGTAAGGTTCTCCGCATGAAGACCTGGGTTCCCGCTGATTCGGTGGTTGACGTTCTTTCCGGCCTTCCCGGCGTCGAATGCGTCGTCTATGACGGCAGGTCCCCGATGCCGGAGGGGATCGAGGAGGTGGAGGTCTGGATCCCGCCGCTGGTCACGGTGCCCGACGTGGCGGGGACGCTGGCCCGGATGAGCTCGTTACGGCTGGTGCAGACCGTGAGCGCGGGGGTGGAGCAGTACCTGCCGCACATCCCCCGTGGGGTGACGCTGTGCAACGCCCGCGGCGTGCACGACGCCGGGACCGCCGAGTGGGCGGTCGGGGCGATGGTGGCGGTGCTGCGGGAGTTCCCCGGGTTCGTGGACGCGCAGCGCAGGGGCGAGTGGACCTACCACCACACCGACGTGCTGGCCGACTCGACCGTTCTCATCGTCGGCTACGGCTCCATCGGCGCGGCGCTGGAGAAGCGGCTCGCCGGGTTCGAGGTGGAGATCGTCCGCGTGGCCAGGAGCCCCCGCGACGGCGTACACGGCCTGGACGAGCTGCCCGCGTTGCTGCCTGCGGCGGACGTCGTCGTGCTGCTGGTGCCCGCCACCACCGACACCGCGGGGATGGTCGACGCCGCGTTCCTGGCGCGGATGAAGGACGGAGCCGTCCTGGTGAACGCCGCCAGGGGTGGAATCGTCGACACAGAAGCACTCATCGCGGAGCTCAAAACCGGTAGGCTACGCGCCGCGCTGGACGTGACCGCGCCCGAGCCGCTGCCCGAGGGCCACCCCCTCTGGAGCGCGCCGGGTCTCCTGATCACCCCGCACGTCGCGGGCAGCACACCCGCGTCGGACCGGCGCACGTTGCGTCTGCTCCGGGCCCAGCTTGAGCGCTACCGCGCTGACGAGCCCCTGGTCAACGTCATAACCGACGCATACTGAGAGGATCCCGGAACGTGGCTGGTCCGTGACCTTCGGTGCGTACCGTGGCGTTTGCAAGGGATTCCTGACTGACTGTCAAGGAATCCTTGGCGGCAATTGGTCTGTGTGGTTATCAGATCGGTGACGACATCGGCGTTGTCACCACCCGCGCCCTCAGGACCGCACACACTGGCGAAGTGCCCCGCCGGACTTCGGCGGAGCACGGGAGCAGAGCACGAGACGGGATGGGCAACGACTGTGATCCGCTGGCGTGATCCACGGGTGCCGCTGACCGCCGCCGCGGCGGCAGGCGCGGTGGCCTTCGCTGCCGCGCTCCTCACGGGTGGTCAGGGTTTGCTCACCGGCGCGGTCGCCGGCGGCCTCGCCGCGCTGGTCGCCGCCGCCTCCCTGCTGAGCGCCTCGGTGAGGTCGGCCGCGCACCGTCCCACGGCGCTGGGCGCCCGCTGGATGGGCGGCGGAGCCGTCATCTGGGCCGCCGGCGTCGCCCTGCGCGTGTTCGCCGAGAGCTTCGTGGTCAGCTTCGCCGACCTGTTCATGCTGCTCGGCACCGTCATCACGGCCGGTGGGGCGCTGATCGTCGCCGACCGCAGGTTCCCGGCCAGGGTCGTTTTACGGCACGTCACCGACTCCTACCTCTGCGCCGCCTCGCTGTTCCTGATCGGCTGGGTGGTGACGCTGCGCCACGTCTACGCCGACACGGCCGACCCGCCCGCGTTCACGTTCGTCATGCTGCCGCCGATGATCGCGCTTCTGATGACGTGCGCCGTGATCCCGTCCGTGCTCACCAGCAGGTCGCCCTCGTGGCTGCTCGGGCTGGCCGGGGTCGGCGTGCTGGCCACCATGACCGTGGCCGGCCTGGCCGCCGCGGTGGCCAGGCTCGACGGCGTTGACCCGCAGGTGTGGAGCGTCATGCTCACGCCGGTCGCATTGCTCCTGCTCGCCGCCGTCCCGTGGGGGCCGCGCGGCGGGGAGGCGGGCGGCCGGGCCGTCGGCGACGTCGTCGCGATCATGCCGCTGGCGCTGGTCGCCGTGGCGGCCTGCACGCTGCTGGCCCACCTGACCAGCGGTGCGCAGGAGCCGCCGGTCGTCGGCGTGGTGGCGGTCGCTGTGTCGGTGGTGCTGCTCCTGTTGGTGCGCCTGTTCGTGGTGTCGGCCACCAACGTGCAGCTGCGCGGCCAGGTCAAGCGCGGCGAGCGCCAGCTCAGGGAGCTGGCCGAGAGCAGCGGCGACGTGGTGCTGCTGGTCGACTACGAGGGCGTGGTGCGCGAGATCGGCTCCGGGGTGGAGGCCACCTACGGCTACCGCCCCGAGGAGCTGGTCGGCGGGTCGATCTTCGACTATATCCACCCGGAGGACGTGCCCGGCATCCAGCTCGCGCTGCGCGCCATGGGCCTCGACGAGGAGAACACCACGCCCGGCGCGTGCCTGATCGCCTGCCGGGTCCGCGCGGCCGACGGCACCTGGCGGCCCACCGAGTCGGTCGCCACCCGTCACGTCGGCGGCGACGAGCTGATGCTGGTGACGACCAGGGACATCAGCGACGAGGAGGCGCTGCGCAACCAGGTGGCCCACCTGACCTTCCACGACGGCATCACCGGGCTGCCCAACCGCGCCTACTTCGAGGAGCGCACCCGCGAGGTGCTGACCGGGCGCACGTCCGGCCACGTCGCGGTCATCTTCCTCGACCTCGACGGGTTCACCTCGGTCAACGACTCCGTCGGCCACGCCAGCGGCGACTACCTGCTCGGGCAGGCGGGCCGGCGGCTGCGCGGCGCCGTACGCGCCGACGACACCCTGGCCCGGTGGGGCGGCGACGAGTTCGCGGTGCTCGTGGAGACCGGCGGCGACGCGCAGGTGGCGGTCGACCTGGCCGAGCGGCTGGTGCGCGCGGTCTCGCAGGAGCCGTTCCGCGTCGCCGACCGCGACGTGGCGCTGACCGCGAGCGTGGGCGTGGCCTTCACCGAGGACGACCTGCCCGCGGCCGACCTCATCCGCAACGCCGACGTCGCCATGGCGCGCTCGAAGGAGCTCGGCGGGCGGCGGGTCGAGGTGTTCGCCGCGCAGATGCACGCCGACGTGCTGCGCCGCCTGGAGCTGGCCGCTGACCTGCAGCGGGCGCTGATCGAGCAGCAGTTCGCGATCGAATACCAGCCGGTGGTCGACCTGGCCACCTCGCGGGTGACCGCCGTGGAGGCGCTGGTGCGGTGGTGGCGCGGCTCGGTGTTCGTGCCGCCGGAGCAGTTCCTCGGCCCGGCGGAGGACACCGGGCTGATCGTGCCGCTGAGCGAGTGGATCCTGCGCGAGGCGTGCCGCGAGGTGGCCGCCTGGCGGGCCTCGTCCTGGGACATCGGGCTGTCGCTCAACCTGTCGGCCCGGCAGATCACCGCGCCGCGTTTCGTCGAGACGGTGCGCGAGGCGCTGGAGGAGAGCGGGCTGCCCGCCTCCTCGCTCACGCTCGAAGTCATCGAGGAGATGCTGGTCGAGGACGCCGAGGAGACCATCAAGCGGCTGTCCGAGCTGCGCGCCCTCGGCGTGCGTCTGGCGATTGATGATTTCGGGACAGGCTACGCATCCTTGGCGTTTCTCCGGCAACTCCCGGTAGACATGATCAAAATTGACCCTTCCTTCGTGTCGGGGCTGGGCAAGGACGACACGCTGACGCTGCTCACCCGGACGATCGTGCGGCTCGGCCACGACCTCGGGCTCGTCGTGGTGGCCGAGGGCATCGAGCGCCCCGAGCAACTGGAGTTGCTGAAGCGGATGGGCTGCACCCGAGGGCAGGGGTTCCTGGTGGCCCGCCCGATGGCGGCGCGCGGGGTGGACTCGCTGATGCGGACGAGTCTCACTGTTTGAGACTTGTGTCCACGAAGTTGACACTGGGGCGTTCCGAGCGGCTATCGTGTAGGCCATGCTTCGCAGTGGAATTCTCGTAGTACTTCGCCGGCGCGCAGGCCGATAGCGAAGCACGACGACCTGCGCGCCGCCCCAGACCCGCCGCACCGGTGGGAAGGGGCCTTTTTTATGTCCTCAAGCCCTTGAAGCAGCCACGCAAGGAACGAGCCGATGACCGAACGGATGACAGGTGCACAGGCCCTGGTGCGGGCCTTGGAGCACATGGGAGTCGACACCGTGTTCGGGATCCCCGGCGGTGCCATTCTGCCGGCCTATGACCCCCTCTATGACTCGACCAAGGTCCGGCACGTACTCGTCCGGCACGAGCAGGGTGCGGGGCACGCGGCCGAGGGCTATGCGCAGGCCACCGGCCGGGTCGGGGTGTGCATGGCGACCAGTGGCCCCGGGGCCACCAACCTGGTGACGCCGATCGCGGACGCGTACATGGACTCGGTGCCGATGGTGGCCATCACCGGGCAGGTGCCGAGCGGGGCCATTGGCACCGACGCTTTCCAGGAAGCCGATATTTCCGGCATCACCATGCCGATCACCAAGCACAACTTCCTGATCACCGACCCGAGCGAGATCGCCCGTACGATCATGGAGGCGTTCCACATCGCTTCCACCGGCCGCCCCGGCCCGGTGCTCGTGGACATCTCCAAGGACGCCCTGCAGTCCGAGACCACCTTCAGCTGGCCGCCCACCATGCAGCTGCCGGGCTACCGCCCGGTCACCAAGCCGCACTCCAAGCAGATCCGTGAGGCCGCCAAGCTGATCGCCGAGTCCAGGCGTCCGGTCCTGTACGTCGGCGGCGGCGTGCACAAGGCGGGCGCCTCGGCCGAGCTGCGGCAGCTCGCCGAGCTGACCAACATCCCGGTCGTCACCACGCTGATGGCGCGGGGGACGTTCCCCGACAGCCACCCCCAGCACATGGGGATGCCCGGGATGCACGGGAGCGTCTCCGCCGTCGGGGCGCTGCAGCAGTCCGATCTGATCATCGGGCTCGGCGTCCGCTTCGACGACCGGGTGACCGGCCACCTGGCGTCGTTCGCCCCCCACGCGAAGGTCGTGCACGCCGACATCGACCCGGCCGAGATCTCCAAGAACCGGCATGCCGACGTGCCGATCGTGGGCGACTGCAAGGAGGTCATCAGCGACCTCATCGGCGTGATCCAGTCCTCCGAGGCCCGGGGCGACTACGCCGACTGGTGGTCGATCCTCAACGGGTACAAGAAGACCTATCCGCTGGGCTACGAGACGTTCGCGGACGGCTCTCTGGCCCCTCAGTACGTCATGGAGCGGCTCAGCGCCATCGCCGGCCCCGAGACGTACTACGTGGCCGGGGTCGGGCAGCACCAGATGTGGGCCTCGCAGTTCATCGGCTACGAGAACCCCGGCACGTTCATCAACTCCGGCGGCCTGGGCACGATGGGCTTCGCCGTCCCGGCCGCGATGGGCGCCAAGATGGGCCGCCCCGAGTCCGTCGTGTGGGCCATCGACGGCGACGGCTGCTTCCAGATGACCAACCAGGAGCTGGCCACCTGCGCCCTGGAGGGCGTGCCGGTCAAGATCGCGGTGATCAACAACGGCAACCTCGGCATGGTCCGCCAGTGGCAGACGCTTTTTTACGACCAGCGTTACTCCAACACCGATCTGCAGACGACCCGCCGCATCCCGGACTTCGTCAAGCTGGCCGAGGCCTACGGCTGTGTGGGCCTGCGATGCGAGCGTCCCGAGGACGTGGACGCGGTGATCAAGAAGGCCATGGAGATCAACGACGTGCCCGTCGTGGTCGACTTCGTCGTCCACCAGGACGCCATGGTCTGGCCCATGGTGGCGGCGGGCACCAGTAATGACGACATCAAGATCGCCCGTGACATGGCGCCCAAGTGGGAGAACGAGGATGACTAGGCCCGAGGCAGCTGGAGGAGCGGTCGCGAAGGCGCGTCCGCGGATCGAAAGAGGAGCGGTGAGCGACCGATGAGCCGTCACACGCTGTCCGTGCTGGTCGAGAACAAGCCCGGTGTCCTCGCGCGCGTGTCCGCGCTGTTCAGCCGGCGGGGCTTCAACATCGACTCGCTCGCCGTCGGGCCCACCGAGCACGACGACATCTCGCGGATGACGATAGTCGTCAGCGTCGAGGAGCTCCCGCTGGAGCAGGTCACCAAGCAGCTCAACAAGCTGGTGAACGTGCTGAAGATCGTCGAGCTGGACCCCGCGCAGTCGGTGCAGCGCGAGCTGATGCTGATCAAGGTCAGAGCCGACTCCGAAAGCCGCTCCCACGTGCTGGAGCTGGTCAACCTCTTCCGGGCCCGCTGCATCGACGTGGCGGCCGACGCCGTGACCATCGAGGTCACCGGCACTCCCGACAAGCTCGACGCCTTCATCAAGGTGCTTGAGCCGTTCGGGATCAAAGAACTCGTCCAGTCGGGCATGGTGGCCATCGGCCGCGGCGCCCGTTCCATCACCGATCGGTCCCTCAGGGCTTTGGACCGTACCGCTTGAAAGGTAAGAGCAAGTGACCGAGATCTACTACGACGACCAGGCCGACCTGTCGATCATCCAGGGACGTCACGTGGCCGTGCTGGGGTACGGCAGCCAGGGCCACGCCCATGCGCTCTCCCTGCGTGACTCGGGCGTGGACGTGCGCGTGGGCCTGCCCGAAGGCTCCAAGAGCCGTGAGAAGGCGGAGAACGACGGCCTTCGGGTCGTCACTCCGGGCGAGGCGGTCGAGGAGGCGAACCTCACGATGATCCTGGCGCCGGACCACGTCCAGCGCCACCTGTACGCCGAGCACGTCGCGCCCAACCTGGTCGAGGGCGACGCGCTGTTCTTCGGCCACGGCCTGAACATCCGCTACGGCCTCATCGAGGCCCCGGAGGGTGTGGACGTGTGCATGGTCGCGCCCAAGGGCCCCGGCCACCTCGTCCGCCGCCAGTTCGAGGCCGGGCGGGGCGTACCCTGCCTGGTGGCCGTCGAGAAGGACGCCTCGGGCAAGGCGCTGGACCTGGCGCTGTCGTACGCCAAGGGCATCGGCGGCACCCGGGCCGGGGCGCTGCGGACGACCTTCACCGAGGAGACGGAGACCGACCTGTTCGGCGAGCAGGCCGTGCTGTGCGGCGGCGTGTCCGAGCTCATCAAGGCCGGCTTCGAGACGCTCATCGAGGCCGGATACCAGCCGGAGGTCGCCTACTTCGAGTGCCTGCACGAGATGAAGCTGATCGTCGACCTCATGTACGAGGGCGGCATTTCGAAGATGTACTGGTCGGTGTCCGACACGGCCGAGTACGGCGGCTACACCCGCGGCCCGCGCATCATCACGGATGAGACGCGGCAGGAGATGCGCCGCATCCTGGGCGAGATCCAGGACGGGACCTTCGCCCAGCAGCTCGTCGCGGAGTTCGACGGCGGGCAGCAGGAGTTCAAGCGGCACCGCGAGGAGCTGGCCGCCAACCCGATCGAGACGACGGGTGCCAAGCTCCGCCCGATGATGAGCTGGCTCAAGGCCTGACCGCCGGGTCGCGGGTGGGGCCCCGGCCGGAGGCCCCACCCGCGACCATGCCGGTTGACGCGGCTCAGCCGCGCAGCTCGGGCGTGTGCTCCGCCAGCAGCTCCAGGAAGGCCGTCGCCAACCGGCCCTGATAGCCACGCCTGCGGCGGACCACGACCACGGGCAGGTCCGCGTGCAGGTTCTCCACCTCGATAGCCCGCAGGCTGCCGATGCGCAGCTCCTCCCTGACGCTGCTGACGGGCATGAGGGCGATGCCGAGCCCGGCCTGGACCAGCCGTTTCTGCGCCGTGAGGCTGTCCACCCTGGTGATCGGCGGGCCCGTCCGGCCCGCGGGCAGCCGGCGTTCCAGCAGGTGGCCGAAGGAGTCGGGCTGGCCGCGTTCGGGCGGGAAGCCGATCCAGCGCTCGTTCTCCAGCGCCCGTAGGTCCGGCAGGCGCGGCTCGGTGACCTCGTGCGAGGCGGGCACGACGACCAGCAGCTTCTCGGTGCCGAGCGGGACGCACTCCAACTGCGGGTCGGCGTCGGGGAAGTAGCGCAGGCCCAGGGACGCCTCGCCGCTGCGGACGAGCCCGCTCACCTCACGGCTCGTCGCGGTGCGCAACTCCACCGAAGCCTGCGGGAACCGGGCCTCGAACGTGCGCAGGACGTCCACCAGATGCGAGTCGGCCAGGGTGCCGACGATGGCCAGGCTGAGAGTCAGAGGGCTTCCCGGCTGCCGCACCTGCTCCCGTACGGCCCGCTCGCCGTCACGGACGGTCGCGAGGGCGGCCTCCGCGAAGGGCAGCAGCGTCCGGCCCGCGTCGGTGAGCGCCACCCGGCGGCCCGTCCGCTCGAACAGCGCCGCGCCCAGCGACTGCTCCAGCTCGCGGATCCGGCGGCTGATCGCGGGCTGGGACCGGTTGAGCCGCCTGGACGCCTCGGTGAACCCGCCCAGCTCGGCGATGCATACGAAAGCCTCGATCTCCTCCAGCGTCATAGGCATCAGGATTCCTGATAATTCGGATCATATCTATGCATTTGACGAATCCTTAAAGGAACGGCGACAGTGAGCGGGTAACGCCAGTCCACCGGACGGAGAGCACCATGACCGATCAGCTGGCCGCCGCCACCCGCTTCCGCGCCCTCCACGAGCGACCCGAGCCGCTCCTCCTGCCCAACCCGTGGGACGCCGGGACGGCGCGGATCCTTGCTTCGCTCGGCTTCGAGGCCCTGGCCACCACCAGCTTCGGCGTGGCCAACCAGCTCGGCCGCACCCGGGCCGACCGGCAGGACATCCTCGACAACTGCCGCGTCCTCAGTGAGGCGACCCCGCTCCCGGTCAACGCCGACCTGGAGAACGGGTACGCCGACGACCCCGCGGAGGCGGCCAAGATGGTCGCGGACGCCTGCGCGTACGGCGCGGTCGGGGCCTCGATCGAGGACGCGACGGGCGACCCCAGGAACCCCGTCTACGACTTCGGGCTCGCCGTCGAGCGTGTGCGGGCGGCCGTCGAGGTCGCCCGCGGCCTGCCCGTCCCGCTCGTGCTGACCGCCAGGGCGGAGAACCTGCTGTACGGCGTGGCCGGCCTCGACGAGGCCATCAGGCGCCTGCGGGCGTTCGAGGAGGCGGGCGCCGACGTCCTCTACGCCCCGGGCCTGCGCACCCTCGACCAGATGCGCGCGGTCGTCTCCTCCGTCGGCAAGCCGGTCAACGTGGTGATGGGCTTCGCGGACCCGGCGATCACCCTGGAGCAGCTCGCCGAGATCGGCGTGCGGCGGGTGAGCATCGGGGGCGCGCTCTCCCGGTTCGCGCTGAGCGCGTTCCTGGACGGCGCCCGGCAGATGCGCGCGGGCAGGTTCGGCTTCGTCGCGGAGATGGCCTCGGTCTCCGAACTCCACGAGGCATTCCACCCGTGACCCGGCCCCGGCGGGCCGTGAGATTCCACGGCAAGGCCAATTTTTCCATTTACTTCGTTATATCGTTCGATATAGCATCCGACCCATGATGAACGCACGTCGTACCCCGGGCGGCCTGGGTCCCACCGGGCGTTTCTTCGCCCCGGGTGAGCTGCGGCTGGCCGTCCTGGCCCTGGTCGCGGAGCGCCCCGGTCACGGCTACGAGATCATGAGCCGCCTGGCCGACCGCTTCAACGGCACCTACGAGCCGAGCGCCGGCTCCATCTACCCCACCCTGCAACTGCTGGAGGACGAGGGCCTCGTACGCGTCGAGCCCGCCGACGGCCGCAAGGTCCACCACGTCACCGACGAGGGCCGGCGGGCGGCCGAGGAGCAGGCCGAGGAGATCGAGCGGTTGTGGGGCCGGGCGGCCAGCAGGGGGGAGTGGGGGATGTTCCGCGAGCCCGAGGCCGCCGAGATCGTCGGCCCGGCGCTCCGCATGGTCAAGGCGGCCGTGAAGACCCTCGCCCACGCGCACGGCGACCCCCGCGTGGTCGAGCGCATCCAGGAGATCTTCGTCGACGCCCGCCACAGGATCGAGCAACTGGATCCGAGGAGGGGCCGATGACCGTCGCCCGCCGGCTGCTCGACCGGATGTTCCTGACCGGGGAGGTCGTCGAGGTCGAGCGGGTGACCGCCCGGATGCGGCGGGTCAGGATCGGGGGAGAGGCGCTGGCGGGCCTGAAGTGGACCCCTGGCCAGCACGTACGGCTGCTCGTCGGGGAGGGCGGGCTGCTCGGCGGGGTGCTGCGCACGTACTCGATCTGGGACTACGACCCGACCTGGGAGGCCGTCGACCTGATCGGTTACGACCACGGCGGCGACTCGCCCGGCACCTCCTGGATCAGGAAGGCCGAGCCCGGCCGGGAGGTCTCCTTCACCCGGCCGGACGGCGGCTTCGTGGTGCAAGAGGATGCCCCCTACCACCTGTTCGCCGGGGAGGAGACGGCGTCGGTGGCCTTCGGCGCCATGCTGGGCGCCCTTCCCGGGGACGCGCGGGTGTTCGGCGCGATCGAGGCCGACAGCCCCGGCGACCACCTGGACCTGCACGGGGACCTGGTCAGGGTGAGCCGGAAGGGCGCGTCCGCGGCCGGATCCGCGGCCCTGGTGAACGCGGTCAGGGAGCTGGACCTGCCTGACGAGCCGGGCGTGGCCTACCTCGCGGGCGAGGCCCGCACGATCCAGGCGGTCCGCGCCCACCTGGTCGGCGAGCGCGGCTGGCGGCGCAGGGACGTGCGGACCAAGCCCTTCTGGACTCCGGGCAGGCGCGGCCTCGACTGAGCCCTTCCTTGTCGTGATAATAATACCGGTATAGTTATCGACAAGGAGGGGCCGTGATCGAGCTCAAGACAGCCGGCGAAATCGACGCGATGCGGGCGGCGGGGCGGGTGGTGGCCGCCGTCCAGGCGGCGGTGCGCGAGCGGGCCACCGTCGGGGTCTCGTTGCGGCAACTCGACGAGGTGGCCAGGGAGGTCATGGAGGAGGCCGGGGCGGGGGCGTCGTTTCTCGGTTACCACCCGTCGTTCGGCGCCATGCCGTATCCGGGGGTGATCTGCACCTCGGTCAACGGGGTGATGCTGCACGGGCTGCCGTCACCCTACCGGTTGCGCGACGGTGACCTGCTGAGCGTGGACTGCGGGGCGTACATCGAGGGGTGGCACGCCGACGGCACGGTCAGCTTCGCCGTCGGCCAGGCCCGCGCCGAGGACCTCAAGCTGATCAGGGTCGCCGAGGAGACGCTGGCCGCGGGCATCGAGGCAGCGCTGCCCGGCGGCCGGATGGGCGACATCGGCCACGCCATGTCCACGGTGGGGCGGGGCGCGGGCTACGGCATGCAGAACGACTTCGGCGGCCACGGCATCGGGCGGGCCATGCATGAGTCGCCGTTCGTGCCCAACGAGGCCCGCCCGGGCCGGGGGCTGCGGCTGCGACCGGGGCTGGTGATCGCGATCGAGCCCAGCCTGATGGCCGGAGGCGGTGACGACTACGTCATGGCGGAGGACGGCTGGTCGGTGTGCTCGGCGGACGGGAGCAGGAGCGTTCACGTCGAGCACACGGTAGCCATAACTACGGACGGTCCGGTCATTTTGACCTTGCCGTAGGGCGGAACGTCCGTCGCGCGGTGGCCAAGTGATGGTCATCGAGGGCGTTCTTGTTCCTCAACGGGAAGCACTGGTGCGTCAAGTACGCCGATCTTGGTCACGGCTTCCCCCATCCCCTGTATTTGTGCAGGTCAAGAGCGGAAATGCGGGCGTTTGTCAAACTTGGGCGGGGGGCAGATCTCCCTCCGATAGCTACGGAGAGTAGCCGAGCGGTTATCAGAGGAGAATCACATGTACAGATCAGGGCTCGTCCTGGCCGGCCTCGTCGGTGGGATGATCATGGTCGCCGGTCCCGCGCTCGCCGCGACCCCAGGTGTCGCCGCCGTCGCAACGAACGCCAACATCCTGCCCGGGCCCGGCCACGGCAAGGACGACGGCGTCAAGTGGGACTTCGGCGAGTGGAACAACTTCGGCGAGGACAACGACATCGTTGACGTCGACATCCTGAACCAGCTCCTCAAGTCGGTCCTGAGCGGCTGATGCCAAGACGTACGAAGGGGCTTGCCCACGGGGCGAGCCCCTTCGGGGCGTTCTGGCCCCTTTCCGGCTCCTCGCCGGGTGCTTCGTGGGCGGGTGCGGGCCCGGCCGCGGTCCTGTGTGCGGGGGGAGGCGCGGCCGGGCCCGCCGGGAGGGGAGCGCATGGGCGTGCGGTGGGAAACCGGCTTGGGTGTGGCCGGCGAAGGCCCCGGCGCTCCCTGGTCCGGGGGGCAGTGCTCCGGTGACGGAGACTGCGTCGATCCCGAATTCTGGCGTCCCTGGGCCGGTTATGTACGGAAAAAGCCACCCATAGCTGGAGTTCCAGGTGGCCGAATCGTAATGTGGCCCGAACGATCGGCGGTAAACCGGGGCGGCCCCCTGGGCGTCAGAGGGCCGCGGGCGTCGTCAGATCAGCACTGGACCGGCTTGAGCCACGAGCATTCGAGGTCGCCCGTCGCGCCCGTCTCCGTGGCGCGGAGCTGTACGGCGTCGGTGGTCGCCGTGGCCCGGGAGAACTGCGCCAGCCGGACGGCGATCTTGTCCTCGATGTCCTTCGGCGAGCTCGACAGGTACTGGTTCAGCATGATGGAGAAGATCAGCGGCTCACCGTCGGCGCTCGTGACGTAGCCGGACAGGGCCGTGACCCCGGTCAGCGAGCCCGTCTTGGCGTGCACGTTGTTCGCCGCGGCCGTGCCCCGCATGCGGCTGGTCAGGGTGCCGCCGACGAAGCGGTCGGTGTTGCCCGCGATCGGCAGGGCGTCGTACCAGGTCTGGAACCAGGGCTTGCTCCGTACGGCCGACAGGAGCTGCACGATCGAGGCCGGCGAGAAGCCGTCGCGGCGCGACAGCCCGGACCCGTCACGCATGTTGATCACCTGCACCCCGTTGGCCCTGGCGAAGTCGGTGCTGACCTTGAGCCCGGCCGACCAGGTGCCCTGGCCGGCGGCCTTGCGGCCCATGGCCTTGGTGAGGATCTCGGCGTGGATGTTGTTGCTCAGCTTCATGAACGGCACCAGCAGCTCGCCCAGCGGCATCGACTCGTGCCTGGCCAGCTCCGTCGCGCCCGACCCGGCCGCGCCCGTCACGGTAGGCCCGAGCACCTTGACGCCGTGCCTGGTCAGCGCGTCGCGGAAGAGTGAGGACGCGTACGCCGTGGGGTCGTCGACGGCCACCCACTCCCGGTACGAGGTCGCCACCGTACCGGTGATCACGACGGTGCGGCTGCTGTGCTGCCGCTCGATGAGCACGTCGGTCGCCGTGCCCACGGTGGCCCGGTTGACGATCTTCAGGTAGTCGGTGGGCGGCGTGGTGGTCACCTTGACCTTGCCGTTCTCGGCCGCCACCGCGACGACCACCGAGCCGGCGTCGTAGTCCGTGTCGGGGGAGGCGGTCAGCGCCGAGATCGGCGCCGCGTAGTACGCGGTCTCGTCGTCCCAGGCCCAGTCGTTGCCGAGCCGCTGCGTGTCGAACCAGGAGTCGTCGGCCACGAGCCTGCCCGTGACGCGCTTGACGCCCGCGGCCGCCACCTCCTTGGCCAGCGCGTCGTAGTCGGCGGCCAGCATGGTCGGGTCACCGGTGCCACGCAGCACCAGGTCGCCCGCCAGCACCGAGCCGGCCCTGCGGCCGCTGCTCAGCACGGTGGTGGGGAAGCGGTAGTCGAGCCCGAGCGTCTCCACCGCGGCGGCCGAGGTGAACAGCTTGGTGTTCGAGGCCGGGATCAGGAGCTTGCCCGCGTCGGTGGCGTACAACTCCTCGCCGGTCTGGGCGCTCTTGACCACGACGCCCGCCCTGGCGATCGTGAGGCGTGAGTCGGCGAGGATCTGGTTGATGTCCTGGGTCAGGTCGGCCACGCCCGCCGATGGATCGAGCGCGACGGCCGGTAAGGAGGGGCTGGACGCCCACGCGAGGGCCGCGACGAGCGCGCCCGCGACGAGGGAGGCTGAGGTGCGCCGCATGGGGTCTCCAATGAACTTGGGGATCGCATGAGATCATGAATCAGCACCCGCGGCCCCGCAATCCGCAAATCTCCGTATTGACAGGAGTCAGGTCGGCTGGCCGTGGGTCAGCAGGAATTCGCAGTCGCCGAACGAGATCTCGTCCCCCGACTTGACCCGGGCGGGCCCCACCAGCCGCCACCCGTTGAGCCTGGTGCCGTTGAGCGACCCCAGATCGATCAGCATCCAGTGGCCGTCGCCCTCGCGCCGCAACTCGGCGTGCACCCGGGAGACCGTCAGATCCGACAGCACGAGATCGCACGCCGATCCCCGGCCCACCACGTAACGCAGCCGGTCGTCGTCCGGCAGGGCCAGCCGGGGCAATCTGGGCCGCCGCCAGGCCGCCTGCACCTTGGTGGTGAACTCCGACACCGACGCCACCGCGTCGGTCAGCCGTTGCCGGAACGTCGGCCGCCGCGGCAGGTCGGCCACCAGCTCGTCCAGCTCCTGCTGGTTGCGCGCGCGCAGCGCCTGGTCCACGCGGCCCACGAACGTGTCGTGCGAGATCCGCCCCTCCACGGCACGATCCCTGAGCTCGTCGATCGCACGGTCGCGTTCCCCGTCGGATGCCCGAAAGGGCGGGTGCGTGGAACTCATGTAGCGAGTATCGGCCTGAACCGCGTTCCGTGTCCAGAATACGCGGATCGGGTTGCCAGAGGCATACTCGGTATGCATACTCAGTATCCATGTCGATCAGACATGGACTGCTCGCGCTCCTGGATCGCGGGCCCCGGTACGGCTACCAACTCCGGGTCGAATTCGAGGCCGCGACGGGCGGGACCTGGCCGCTCAACATCGGCCAGGTCTACACCACGCTCGCCCGCCTGGAACGTGACGGCCTGGTCGAGCCCGGCGGCGCCGACGAGCAGGGCCGTGCCGTCTACGCGATCACCGGGGCCGGTCGCGAGGAGCTGGAGCGCTGGTTCGGCACCCCCGTCGCACCGGGCGACCGGCCCAGGGACGAACTCGTCATCAAGATCGCGATGGCCGTGGCCGGCGGCGCCGTCGACGTGGCCGAGGTGATCCAGGCCCAGCGCGCGGCCACCATGCGCGCCCTGCAGGAGCTCACCAGGACCAAACGCGCCGCGACAGGGGGGCTCGCGGAGCGGCTGGTGATCGACTCGTCCATCTTCAAAGCCGAGGCGGAGCAGCGCTGGCTGGACCACTGCGAGGCCGTTTCCAAGGAGAAGAGCTCATGACCGTGGTGGTGAGGCTGGCGGAGGTGACCCGCGAGCATGGCGACGTGCGCGCGCTGAAGGGGGTGAACCTGGAGGTCGCGGCGGGTGAGCTGGTCGCGGTCATGGGCCCGTCGGGCTCGGGCAAGTCGACGCTGCTCAACCTGGCCGGCGGGCTCGACCGGCCGACCTCGGGCACCGTGACGGTCGAGGGCGCGGACCTGGCGACGGTGAAGGACCTGGCCGCCTTCCGGCGTACCAGCGTCGGGTACGTCTTCCAGGACCTCAACCTGATCCCGTCCCTGACGGCCGCCGAGAACGTGATGCTGCCCAGGGAGCTGGACGGCGTGCGCCAGGGCCGGGCCCGCGCCGAGGCACTGGCCGTGCTGGAGGAGGTGGGGGCGGCCGAGGTCGCCGGCCGCTTCCCCGAGGAGCTGTCCGGCGGCCAGCGCCAGCGGGTCGCCATCGCCAGGGCGCTGGCCGGTGAGCGGCGGCTGCTGCTGGCCGACGAGCCCACCGGCGCGCTCGACACGGCCACCGGCGACGCGATCCTGCAACTGCTGCGCGCCCGCTGCGACGCGGGCGTGGCGGTGCTGCTCGTCACCCACGAGCCCCGCTACGCCGCCTGGGCCGACCGGGTGGTCTACCTGCGCGACGGCCTGATCGTGGAGTCCACCTCCGTGCGGCTGGAGAGCGCCAGATGAGCGCCTTCCTGGCCGCGCTGCGGCTCTCCCGCAGGGACGCGCTGCGCTTCAGGGGCCGCAGCGCACTGATCATGGTCATGATCGGCCTGCCCGTGCTGGTCGTCACAGCGGTGCTCACCGGCGCCGCCACCACGGACCTCACCCCGCAGGAGAAGCTGGACTCCATGCTCGGCGCGGCGGACGCGCGCCTGACCGTCTCCCGCTTCCGCCCTACGGACCAGTATTACCACGGTGAGTTCGACGTTCCACCGCCCACGTCGCGAGAGCGCGGGCCGTGGACGGAGGCCGAGGTCCACACCCTGCTCGACGGCCGCCTGCTCCGCTACCAGACCGATGTCGTGGACGCCCGCCTGGCGGACGGCTACGACCAGGTGGACGTGCTGGAGGTGGACCTGCGGGACCCGATGACGCGCGGGATGCGCCCGCTGGTGCGGGGCAGGTTCGCCGCCGCGCCGGGCGAGGTCGCGGTGTCCCCCGCACTGCTCGACCGGGGCGTGCGGCTGGGCGGCACGATCACACTGGCCGGGCGGGATCGGCCGGCGCGGGTGGTCGGCGTCGTCGAACATCCCAACCGGCCGGGCATCAAGGAGGTCGTCGGCGTACCGGGGAGCCCCCTGCCTGACGGCGGCAGCAGCAGCGGCTGGCTCGCCGACACCCCCGGCCCCGTCAAGCGGGCGGACATCCGCCGCCTGAACCAGGCGGGAATGGCCGTCAGCTCCCGCAGCGTGATCGAGAGCCCGACGCCGGCTGAGCTCGGCGAGGATCGGCTGCGGTCACCGGGCCGCGAGGACGACCTGGTCTGGCTCGGCCTCGCGATCGTGATCGTCGTCATGGAGGTCGTGCTGCTGGCGGGTCCCGCGTTCGCGGTGGGGCTGCGGCGCAGGCGCAGGGAACTGGCGGTGATCGCGGCGCAGGGCGCCTCCGGCCGGCAGCTCAGGACCATCGTGCTCGCCGACGGCCTGGTGCTCGGCGGCGCGGCGGCGCTGCTCGGGGTGGCCCTGGGCATCGCCGCGGGCCTGCTGGTGGAACCCGTCGTGGCCGCCCGGGCGGACTGGACGCAGGGCCCCGCCGAGGTGCCATGGTGGCAGGTGCTCGGCGTGGCCGCATTGGGCGTGGTCAGCGGCCTGGTCGCCGCGCTGGTGCCGGCCGTGCAGGCGGCCCGGCAGAGCCCTGCCGAGCTGCTCGCGGGCCGAGCCGCTGTGGACACCCGGCGCCGCGCGGGCCGTCCCGTGCTCGGGCTCGTGCTGGTGGCGCTCGGCCTCGGCACGACCTTCTACAGCGTGCGCCACGGGCAGCTCTCCGTGGCGGTGGCCGCCGTGCTGCTCGTACTCGGCCTGGTCGCGCTGATGCAGTGGCTGGTCCAGGCCACAGGGCGGCTCTCCTCCCGGCTGCCGCTCCCGCTGCGCCTGACCGTCCGCGACGCCTCCCGCCACCGCGTCCGTACGGCCTCCGCCGCCGCGGCCGTCATGGCCGCCACCATGGGGACGATCACCTTGGGCATCGGCCTCAGCAGCGCCCTGGCCGAGCGGGAGGCGAATCGCGCCGCGCTGGCCCCGGTGGGCACCCTGGCGATCGGCGGCAGTGACCTGGACGACGCGGAATGGGGACGACTGCGGGCGGAGATCGGCCGGTGGCTTCCCGGCGTGAGCCTGATCCCCGGGCTGGGGGTACTGGACGCGCAGGGGAGATCCGTGGACATGAACATCTTCCGGGAGCCAGAGGGCTGCGAGGGCACCCATAAGTGCGACACGCTCGTGCACAGCTTCATGTTCATGCAGCCGATCGGCGATGAGAGGCTGCTGGCCTTCCTCCAGGGCCGCCATGACCCGCGAGCCGCCGCCGCGCTGGCGGCGGGCAAGGCCGTGGCGTTCGATCCGGGGCTGGTCCGCGACGGCATGATCGAGATCGAGGCCGTCCGGAGGTTCGGCGATCCGGTGCCGCCCCAGCGGTTCAAGGTGGCGGCCGTGGTGTCCAGTGGGGCCGAACCCGCGCAGACCGGCGTGTTCCTGCCCCCTTCCGCCGTGACGGCCGCCGGGTTCCGGGTGGCCGAGCGTGTCGTCTTCGCCCCTCACACGCCGCCCTACCTGGAGCGCCTGGAGCGTGACCTTCGGGCGGTGCAGGACAGCGTTTACGTGCGCGTGGAGCAGCGCTACGACGAGACCCGGTTCACGATGCTGCTGGCCCTGCTGGGCGCGTCGATGGTCGTGGTGCTCGGCGGCACGTTCGCGGCCACCGGCCTGGCCGCCGCCGACATGCGCCAGGACCTCGACACCATGTCCGCGGTCGGCGGCCCGCCGCGGGTGCGCAGGTTCGTGGTGGCGGGCCAGGCGGCCTACATCGCCGGCCTGGGCGCCGTGGTCGGGCTGGCCGGCGGCCTGGTGAGCGGTGTGGCCCTGACCTGGCCGATGACGCGGTCGGGCTATCGGGGGCCGGGGGAGGCCCTCTACGACCCCGGGCCCACGACGATCGACCTTCCCTGGCCGTTCCTGGTCGCGGCGGTGGTGGGGTTGCCGTTGCTGGCCGCGCTGGTGGCGGGGGCGTTCACCCGGACTCGGCTCGTGCCGGCGCGCCGGGTGGCGTGAGCCGATACCTCAGGGTGATCAGCACCGAGGCGAAGATGATCAGCGCGGGAACCGTGGTCTGCCCGACGAGGACCGCGGTCACCGCGCTGTCCGGCTGCTGGACCGGCCTGCTCGGCTCGGACTCGACGAAGCCGCCCAGCGAGAGGATCACCCCGAAGATCAGCGCGCCGAACGAGCTGACCCCGCTCTCGATGGCCGTCCACAACCCGGTCAGCACGCCCGCCCTGCGCTTGCCCGTCCGCGCCGCGTCCACCGCGATCACGTCCGCGAGCATCGAGAACTGCAGCAGTTGCACCCCGGCGATGCCCACCCCCACCAGCAGGATCACGATGTGCGCGTAGAGCGGGCCGAAGACCGGGGTGGCCATCGCCAGCGCGGTCCCGCCGCCGAACAGCAGCGCGGCCAGCACCATCGCCCCCCGCTTGTCGAAGCGCTTGGACAGCCACACCCACAGGGGCATGGTCAGCAGCATCGGGCCGACCAGCGCGGCGAACAGCGTCTGCGTGGCCTTGGGCGAGCCGATGGTGTAGGCGGCGAAGAACGGCGCCGCGGCCAGCATCATGCTCACCGCCAGCTGCTGCGTGCAGGCCAGCACCGTGATCCACAGGAAGGGCCGGTTGCCCCTGATCGCGGCCAACTGCTCCCGCCAGCCGCCCCGGTCACCCTCGGACGCCCCCGTCATCGGCGCCCGGGCGGTGCCGAAGAACGCGCCGAACATCGACAGCAATAGGATCACCGCGATCGTGGCCGCCATCAGCCGGTAGCTGCCGAGCGTGCCCTCCTCGCCCTGGCCGGTCACGAGGATCGGCGCCAGCACGCCGCTGATCGCGGTGCCCGCGCCGACGAAGACCATCCGCCACTGCAGCAGCGAGGTGCGCTCGTGGTAGTCGTGCGTCATCTCGCCGGGCATCGCCTTGTACGGCACCTCGAACAGCGCGTACGCCGTCGCCGTCGCGAGGAAGCACACCCCCACGTAGAGGGCGGCGGGCACCCCGGTCAGCGGCGGCCCGGCGAACACCAGGAAGAACGCGATCGGCAACGTGCAGGCCCCCGCCAGCAACCAGGGCCGCCGCGGGCCCATCCGTGACCTGGTCCGGTCCGACCAGCGGCCGACCAGCGGGTTGATGACCAGGTCCCAGACCTTGGGCGCGGTCACCACCACCCCGGCCAGCCACGCGGGCACGGCCAGGAAGTTGGTCATGTAGTACAGCAGGAGCAGGCCGGGCACGGCGTTGACCGTGGACGTGCAGAACGACCCCACACCGTAGCCGAGGCGCACGCTCCTGGGGACCGTGGGCGGGGTCACCGCCGATGCGATCATGAACCCATTGAAACCGAGCGAGCGCTTGACTGGTAGGCCCATTCGGCGGCGCGCACGGCAGGGGTCCGGTCACCTGGGCCCCGCCGTACCCGCCGCGTGGGTCAGTCCCTCACGTCGGCGCACACCACGTGCGCGCCGATCTCGATCATCCGGCGCTCGCTGCGCGTGTCCGCCACCCGGGCCATGAGGATCGGCGCCCCGGAGGCGGCGAACTGCGGCAGCCGGGCGCGTACCAGGCGATGCAGATCGCGGACGACGTCCTCGGCGGCCGTCATGTGCACCTTGACGTGCAGCATGATCCCGGGAGCCCCGGACGCCGTACGGGCCTCGGAGATCCACACGTGGTGCACCAGCGGGAAGTCCATCAGCAGGTACGCGATCGCCTGCCGCAGCGCGGGCAGGATCGGATGCGTGCACCGCCGGTACCCGGGGTCCACCTGCTGCATGGGGCCCGACAGGTGCGGCCGGGGCGCGGGCACCCACGGCAGCGCGGGCGCATCCGTGCTCGGGGGAGCCACCTGGGCCAGCGCGGAGCCGCGGGACACGGTCGCCATGGCGCCCGTCGCGTAGGCGGCCGGCACGGCCCCCGACAGGACGGGCGTCGGACCTGAGCGCGTCGAGGTGAGGAAGCGCTGGAGGTCATCGATGGGCACGGCGGCGGCGGCGGGGCCGGCCGCGTCGATCACGATCTCCCGCACGCCGGTGACGCGCTGGATGTCCAGGATGGTGTCGGCGTCGCAGGCCGACAGGGAATGGCTGCCGCGGTGTCTGGCGTATGTAGCAGGGCCGGTGTAACCGAGGAGCACTCGGTCACCGGCTTGGGTCGTCCCTAGGACGACCGAACGATCTGGTCGCACTGCCACCAGGACTCCACCGTCGGCGAGGGCGCCCAGGAGGCGGTGAGGCGTGCCATGCCGGGCGAGCACGTCGGCAAGCGCAGGATTCCCGATGCTCATATGACGAACCATAGGTAGTCGGCCACGGCTTATCAGGCTAATGGCCAATAAATCTCCCGATCAAGACAAGATTCATGCGCATCTGGATGAGTTTGGCGGACGCTGGGTACGGACAGCGCTCGTCTCACCATGTGGTATCTCGTGAAAGCGTTCACAAGCGGTGGATAGACTCTGTGGGACCGCCGGGGGATCCGTGGACGTGTCCCCCGCAAGCCCGCAGCATGTCCCAAAGGATCCACGCCAGTGAACAAGCCCGTCGTTCTGGTCGCAGAGGAACTGTCCGAAGCCGGCCTCGCCGTACTCGGCGCTGATTTCGAGGTCCGCCACACCGACGGCGCCGACCGTTCCCAGTTGCTGCCCGCGCTCGCGGAGGCGGACGCGCTGATCGTGCGCTCCGCCACGCAGGTCGACGCCGAGGCCATCGCCGCCGCGCCCAAGCTGCGCGTCGTGGCCCGGGCCGGTGTCGGCCTCGACAACGTCGACGTCGAGGCGGCCACCAAGGCCGGTGTCATGGTCGTCAACGCGCCGACCTCCAACATCACCAGCGCCGCCGAGCAGACCGTCGCGCTGATCCTGGCCAGCGCGCGCAACACGGCCCAGGCCCACACCGCGCTCAAGGCCGGGGAGTGGAAGCGTTCCAAGTACACCGGGGTCGAGCTCGACGAGAAGGTCATCGGCATCGTCGGCTTCGGGAAGATCGGCCAGCTGGTGGCCCAGCGGCTGCTGCCGTTCGGGGTCGAGATCATCGCCTACGACCCCTACCTGCCGCCCGCCCGGGCCGCCCAGGTCGGCGTCACGCTCGTCAGCTTCGAGGAGCTGCTGAAGAAGTCCGACTTCATCACGCTGCACCCGCCGAAGACCAAGGAGACCGTCGGGCTCCTCGGCGACAAGGAGCTGCACCAGGTCAAGCCGTCGGTCCGCATCATCAACGTGGCGCGCGGCGGGATCATCGACGAGGGCGCTCTCTACGCGGCGATCAAGGAGGGACGCGTCGCGGGAGCGGGCCTGGACGTGTTCGCCAAGGAGCCGTGCACCGACAGTCCGCTGTTCGAGCTGGACCAGGTCGTCGCCACGCCGCACCTGGGCGCCTCCACGCACGAGGCCCAGGAGAAGGCCGGCACCCAGGTCGCGCGCAGCGTGAAGCTGGCGCTCGCGGGCGAGTTCGTGCCCGACGCCGTCAACGTCCAGGGCGGCGTGGTCGCCGAGGACGTCAAGCCGGGCCTCCCGCTGGCGGAGAAGCTGGGCCGGGTGTTCACCGCGCTGGCCGGCGAGGTCGCCACCAAGCTCGACATCGAGGTGCGCGGCGAGATCGCCTCCCAGGACGTGCGGGTGCTGGAGCTCGCGGCGCTCAAGGGCGTGTTCGCCGACGTGGTCGAGGAGCAGGTCACCTACGTCAACGCGCCACTGCTGGCCAAGGACCGCGGCCTGACCGTTGAGCTGGTGACCAGCTCCGAGAGCCCCGACTGGCGCAACGTCGTGACCGTGCGCGGCCTGCTCGCCGACGGCCGCCAGGTCTCGGTCTCGGGCACGCTCTCCGGCCCGCGCCAGATCACGAAGATCGTCGAGGTCAACGGCTACGAGATGGAGATCGAGCCGACGGCCCACCTGTGCTTCTTCACCTACACCGACCGTCCCGGCATCGTCGGCGTGGTCGGCCGCCTGCTCGGCGAGCACAGCATCAACATCGCCTCCATGCAGGTGGCCCGGGACGTCAAGGGCGGCAAGGCGCTCATCGCGCTGACCGTCGACTCGGCGATCCCGGCCGACGTGGTCGACCAGATCGTGTCCGAGATCGGCGCCGAGAGCGGCCGCTCGGTGGACGTGGAGGACTGAGCAGTCCCGCTCCGAAAGGGGGCCGCCGCCCGGATCGTCCCGGGGGCGGCCCCCTTGCTTGTCTCACGATGCGAGATGCTAGGACATCCAACGAGACGCTCGGGGTACTGTGGTGGGGATATGCGCCAGGTTCTCGTACTCATTACCTGCCGCGGCGGGGCCTGTTAGGGCAGGTCGACGACCCGCCGCGGTGAGCGGGGATGCGTCGGCCGGTAAGCCCCTTTTGTCCGGGGTTCGTGATCCGGATCACAAGATCGGCCCGATCGGGATCCGAATCCCCCACTGGAACGCTCGCGAAATGAGATGAGTCACATGTACGAGACGCATGCCGCGAACCGCCCCGAGGAGCACGAGGACAAGGCCGCCGAGGCCGTGCAGACCGCGCTGGATCGCAGGGACAACGGCGGCGCGCCCCAGCATTCCGGCCGCTAGGACACGAACGCGCCGGTAGGACACGACGGGGCGCGGGTGACACGACGGGAAGCGAGGGGGCGGCCCCGCGATGGTCGTGCGGGGCCGCCGTTGCTCACAGGGTCGCCGTGAGCATGGAGGGTGGCGGGTCGTGGCGTTGCTGCGTCGAACGGCGTACGCCCTTGGGGTCGGGGCGGACCGCGCCCACGAACGAGTCCCTGCGCCAGTCGGAGAGCGGTTCTTCCTTGACCACGTCGCCGGTGTGCGGCGCGTTGACCATGTAACCGGGTCTGGAGACCATCCCCACGTGTCCCAGTCCTGAGAAGAAGACCAGGTCACCGGGCTTGAGATGGTCCCAGGAGATCTTCTTGGAGAACGCGTTGTACTGCTCCGCCGCGGTCCGCGGCAGCTCGATCCCGGCGTGTTTGTACGCCTTGAGCACGAGTCCGGAGCAGTCGTACCCGCTGTCGCTGGTTCCGCCCCAGACGTAGGGGATGCCGCGCTTGCGCATGGCGAAGTTCAGGGCGACCTTCCAGGCCGGCTTGGGCTGGCTCTTCTGCTGGACGTGCTTGACCTGGGGGCCGGTCAGTGTGGTGATGCCGGGGTCCTGGGGGGCGGCTTGGGGAGTGACTTCGGGGGTGGCGGCTTGGGCCGGAGAGGCGAGTGTGAGCCCGGCGGCCGCCGCCGCCAGGCAAATGGCGATGCGAGACAGTGGTCTGTCCTTCCACGTGGCCTACCGGGTTAGCTGACGGGCTCGGGCCTGGAAGTGGCCCTACGGCTTGCGCCGATTCGCCCCAGGGGGAGGTTGGGTCCCCGGCTCCACGCAGCGGTGCGTGGATTAGGCTGGACGAACTCTAACGAAACGGTCAAAGCGTTGTAAACCACCTAAAATCGGACGTCCGAGAGTTGAGATGATGTGTTCGTCAGTCGAGACGAGCCGGTAAGGTACCGCCATGGAGTCGCGTAACATCCGCTTGGCCGTCATCCCCGGGGATGGCATCGGCACCGAGGTCGTGGCCGAAGGGCTCAAGGTCCTGGAGGCCGTCGGCACGAAGTTCGAGTCCACGCACTACGACCTGGGCGCCGCGCGCTACCACCGCACCGGTGAGACGCTGCCCGACGCGGTGCTGGAAGAGCTGCGCGGTTACGACGCGATCCTGCTCGGCGCCGTGGGTGACCCCAGCGTGCCGCCGGGCGTCCTGGAGCGCGATCTGCTGCTCCGCATCCGGTTCGAGTTCGACCACTACGTCAACCTGCGGCCGGTCAAGCTGTTCCCCGGCGTGACGACCCCGCTGGCAGACACGACGCCCGCGGACATCGACATGGTCGTCGTCCGCGAGGGCACCGAGGGCCTCTACGCGGGCACCGGCGGCGTCATGCGGCGCGGCACGCCGCACGAGATCGCCACCCAGGAGTCGCTCAACACCGCCCACGGCGTCGAGCGCGTGGTGCGTTACGCGTTCGAGAAGGCCAGGTCGCGGCCCCGCAAAAAGCTGACCCTCGTCCACAAGACCAACGTGCTCACCTACGCCGGCGACCTGTGGCAGCGCACGGTCAACCGGGTGGCGGCGGACTACCCCGAGGTCACCACCGACTACAGCCACATCGACGCGGCCTCGATGTTCTTCGTGAGCCAGCCCGAGCGGTTCGACGTGGTCGTCACCGACAACCTGTTCGGTGACATCATCACCGACCTCGGCGCGGCCGTCGCCGGCGGCATCGGCCTGGCGGCCAGCGGCAACATCAACCCCGAGGGCACCGCGCCCAGCATGTTCGAGCCGGTGCACGGCAGCGCTCCCGACATCGCCGGGCAGGGCAAGGCCGACCCGACCGCGGCCATCCTGTCGGTCGCCATGCTCCTCGACCACCTCGGGCTGCGGGCCGAGGCGGCCAGGGTCGAGCAGGCGGTCGCCGACGACCTCGTGGACCGGCTGGCAGGCGGGGCGGGCCGCGCCACCCACGAGATCGGCGACGAGATCACCGCGCGAGTATCCGGCTAGGACCGCCTAGCCCCTCACCTGCGCCTGGCGGTCCCCACAAGGGCCTCCAGGCGCTTTTTCATGTGCGGACCCAGCGAAGCACCCCATCAACCGCTTGCCATCCCATATAGCGAGACAATAGGAAGGACGCACCGCCTCAGGGCAGTGTCCTCCAGCCCCGCAGACTTCGGTAGATTGCGCAGAATCGCAGAGAGAAGGACCTCCGTCATGACCGTCGCTCAGAAGCTCAGCTTCGACGTGCAGCTATCCGACCACGCTCGCACCGCTGCCGAGCGGGCGCAGGTACTGGCGAATCCCGGTTTCGGGAGCTTCTTCACCGATCACATGATCTCCATCGACTTCACCGAGGGCCGCGGCTGGCACGACGCCCGGCTCATGCCGTACGGGCCGCTCTCCCTCGACCCGGCCACCGCGGTCTTCCACTACGCGCAGGAGCTGTTCGAGGGGCTCAAGGCCTACCGGCAGGGCGGCGGCTCGATCGTGACCTTCCGCCCGTACGCGAACGCCGCCCGCTTCAACCGCTCGGCCGTCCGGATGGCCATGCCGGAGCTGCCGGAGGAGACGTTCGTGGAGTCGCTGGACCTGCTCGTCGAGACCGACAGGGAGTGGGTGCCGACGACCGAGGGGCACAGCCTCTACCTGCGCCCCTTCATGATCGCCACGCAGGCGGGGCTCGGGGTGAACTACCCGTCGAGGACCTACCGGTACATGGTCATCGCCTCGCCCGCGGCCTCGTACTTCACGGGGGGCGTCAAGCCCGTCTCCGTCTGGCTGTCCACCGAGTACACGCGGGCCGCCCCCGGCGGCACCGGTTTCGCGAAGTGTGGCGGCAACTACGCGGCGGCGTTCGTGGCGCAGCGGCAGGCGGTGGCCAACGGCTGCGACCAGGTGGTGTGGCTGGACGCCCACGAGCACAAATACGTCGAGGAGATGGGCGGGATGAACCTGTTCTTCGTCTTCGGCGACAAGCTCGTCACCCCCGCTCTGACCGGCACCCTGCTGCCCGGCATCACCCGGGACTCCATCCTGGAGCTGGCCGGCGAGCTGGGCCTGAGGACGGAGGAGCGGCTGATCTCGGTCGACGAGTGGCAGGCCGGGTGCGAGTCAGGGGAGCTCACGGAGGTGTTCGCGTGCGGGACGGCGGCCGTGGTGACGCCGGTCGGCTCGGTGAAGGGCGCCGACCGCTCCTGGACCGTCGCCGGCGGCGAGCAGGGCCCGGTGACGACGCGGGTGCGTGAGGAGCTCGTCGGCATCCAGTACGGCGCCCGCCCCGACTCCCACAACTGGGTCCACAAGATCGTCTAGTCGGGCCAGGTGGGATCGCCCGCGCGGGCGGGTGGTCCCACCCGGACGCCTCAGTTCTTCATGATCATGGTCATGCCGTCGGCCCACGGCAGCATGAGCACGCTCACCCGCGGATCCTCGATCACCAGGTCGTTGAACTCGCGGATCTCCACGGTCGTGGTCTCCGCGTGGGCGGGGTCGGCCACCCATCCCCTGCGCAGCGTGTTGTCGGCGATGATCAGCCCGCCCGGGCGCAGGCGGTCGAGCAGCAGCTCGTAGTAGCCGGGGTAGTTGCCCTTGTCGGCGTCCAGGAAGGCCAGGTCGATCGTCTCGTCGAAGGCGGCGAGCGTCTCCAGCGCGGGCCCGAGCGTGAGCGTGATCCGGTCCTCGACGCCGGCCCGGCGCCAGTAGCGGCGGGCGATCGAGGTCCACTCCTCGCTCACGTCGAAGCAGTACAGCCGGCCGCCGGTCAGCCCGCGGGCGATGCACACCGACGAGTACCCGGTGAACGTCCCCACCTCCACGACCACCCGGGGCGCCGTGAGCCGGGTGATCATCGTGAGGAAGCTGCCCTGGTCGGGGGAGACCTGCATGCCCGCGGAGTCTCCGGTGACGTCCGCGGTCTCCTTGGCCAGCTCCTCCAGCAGGGGATCGGGCGCGGTGCTGTGAGTCCGGACATATTGCGCTACGGCGGGGTCCAGAAGATATGCCTTCATGCGGCCATTGTTTCCATTTCCGGTAGGGTCTGCGCGATCGATGACGTGGGAAGTGGGCTGATGATGAAGCGGTTGGTGGCGGTCGCGATGGCGTGCGTGGCGATCGTCGTACTCGGGGTGCTGGCGTTCTCGGAGCCGGACGCGTCGCCGGACGGGGTACGGCTGACCCGCCAGGTCGACGGCACCATGGTCCTGGCCGACCGGTCCAGCAAGGCCCCCGTACTCGACCTGTACGAGGACTTCGACTGCCCCGTCTGCAAGGACCTGCACGCCAGGGTGGACGCCACGATCCGGAAGCTGGCCACGGAGGGCAAGGTCAAGGTCGTCTTCCACGCCGTGACGATCTTCCAGGACGAGCCCATGCGCTCCAACTCCATCCGCGCCGCCGCTGCCGCCCGCTGCGTGCCGGAGGAGAACTGGCTGGCCTTCCGGGACGAGCTCTACGCCATGCAGCCCGCGCCGCACGGGGTGGCCTCCGGCTTCACCGTCGAGGACCTGGCCCGGGCCGCCAGGCAGGCGGGGGCGGACGTGGACCAGTGCGTCACCTCGCAGTCGTACGCGGAGGACCACCTGGCGCAGACGGCCAAAGTACGGCTGGAGGGCACCCCGACGGTGCTGCTCAACGGGCAGCTGATGGGCCAGGAGGCGTTCGACCCCGCGGCCCTCGAACGTGCCATCACCGGCGGCGGCGGTGTCGTGGTGTAACGACCCTCATCCCACAAGGTGAGATCGATGTGCCAGATGGTGACCACGTGTGGCAGACTGATGAGCACTATGTTCAGCGGTCTGCTCATTATCGGCAGGCGCGCCGGCTGACCAAGGGACACCGCCGGCGCGCAGACCTCTCACGTCCGTGAGGGGTCTTTTTGTTTTCCACGATTCGCAGGATCCGCACGCAGACCCGCCAGAACTCCCAGAAACCTGAAACTTCCGGAGAGACCCATGGCCGACGACCGCTTCCACGTATACGACACGACGCTGCGTGACGGCGCCCAGCAGGAGGGGCTCAACCTGACTGTCGCCGACAAGCTCGCCATCGCGCGTCACCTGGACAGCCTGGGCGTCGGCTTCATCGAAGGGGGCTGGCCGGGCGCCAACCCCAAGGACACAGAGTTCTTCAGGCAAGCCCGAACAGAGCTCGACCTGAAGCACGCGCGACTAGCCGCGTTCGGCGCGACCCGCCGGGCCGGGGTAAAGGCCGCCGACGACCCATTGGTGGCCGCGTTGCGCGAATCCGGCGCGCCGGTCGTGACCCTTGTCGCCAAGAGTCACGACCGGCACGTGGAGCTGGCCCTCCGCACGACCCTTGAGGAGAACCTCGCGATGATCCGCGACACGGTCTCCCACCTTCGTGCGGAGGGCCAGCGAGTCTTCCTCGACGCCGAGCACTTCTTCGACGGCTACAAGTCCAACCCCGCCTACGCGCTGGAGGTCGTCAGGACCGCCGCCGAGGCCGGGGCCGACGTCATCGCCCTGTGCGACACCAACGGCGGCATGCTCCCCGACGAGCTCGGGGAGGTCGTCCAGGAGGCGGTACGGAGCAGCGCCCGGGTCGGCATCCACTGCCACGACGACACCGGCTGCGCGGTGGCCAACACCCTGGCGGCCGTCCAGGCCGGCGCCACGCACGTCCAGGGCTGCGCCAACGGCTACGGCGAGCGCTCGGGCAACGCCAACCTCTTCACGGTCGTGGCCAACCTCCAGCTCAAGCGCGGCTTCGACCTCGTGCCCGCCGGCGCGCTGGCCGACATGACCCGCATCGCCCACGCCATCACCGAAGTGACGAACGTCACCCCCAACTCCCACGCCCCGTACGTCGGCACCTCCGCCTTCGCCCACAAGGCCGGCCTGCACGCCAGCGCCATCAAGGTGGACCCGAACCTCTACCAGCACATCGACCCCGCCGAGGTGGGCAACGACATGCGCATGCTCGTCTCCGACATGGCGGGCCGGGCGTCGGTGGAGCTCAAGGGCCGCGAGCTGGGCTACGAGCTGACCCCCGACCACACCAAGGCCCTGGTGAAGGAGGTCAAGAACCTGGAGTCGCAGGGCTACACCTTCGAGGCCGCCGACGCGTCCTTCGAGCTGCTGCTGCGGGACACCGTGCGGGGCGAGCGCAGGCGCCACTTCGAGGTGGAGTCCTGGCGGGTGATCGTCGAGCGTACGAAGGGCGGCGAGCTGGTCAGCGAGGCCACCGTCAAGGTGCACGCCAAGGGCGAGCGCATCGTGGCCACCGGCGAGGGCAACGGCCCCGTCAACGCCCTGGACAAGGCCGTACGGCTGGCGCTGGAGCAGCTCTACCCCGAGCTGGCCAAACTGGAGCTGGTGGACTACAAGGTCCGCATACTGGAGGGCACCCACGGCACGGACGCCGTCACCAGGGTCCTCATCACCTCCAGCGACGACCGCGCCGAGTGGTCCACGGTCGGGGTGGCGGAGAACATCATCGACGCGTCGTGGCAGGCCCTTGAGCAGGCGGTCACGTACGGCCTCCTAAGAGCCGGCCGCGAAACCCTCTGACCCCCCGCCCACCCGTTGCCTGGTTACCGGGTGGGCTGCCGGGATCCCGCCCCGACAACCTCGGCTCGCTGCGCTCGCCCCGCGCCCACCCGTTGCCTGGTTACCGGGGTGGGCTGCCGGGAGCCCGCCCCGAGCGGTCCTCGCTACCGCTCGGGCTGTCCCACGAGTGGGCTTCGCCCAGGCGAAGGGCCTGCGGCCGATCGAGCCCTTCAAGCCTTGGCCAGAGCGAGCAGCCGCAATCGCTGTATCGGAGACGCGCCCAAGAGCAGGGCCGATCCGTCGATCCTGGAGAACCAGGCAGCCGTGTGGATGGCCCACGTTTTCTGGCTTCGACGAGCCGATGTGCTCTTTCCTCCGCGAGCATTTGACAGCCGCGACGCGCGACCTCGGCCTCGTCTTCTGCAGCGATCAATTCGCCGCGCAACTCGTTCCACTGAGGCTTTTCCAACCTGATCGGGCTGATCAAGCAGGAGAGAACCGGGACGGGTTGGCATAAGAGGCTCTCGGCAGCTCGTACGCACGGGTCTGACCCCATGAAGACCCATAGGCTCCTGATTGCCAGATATGCCGGTTGGGCGGTCTTTTGACGGCTCGGATCATGTGTGGAGGGAGCTCGGTGATGATGATCAGCCAGCTCGTGATCGCCGGGCTGTTGTTCCCGAACCTGTCCGTACAGGCACGGCCCCCTCTCCTCCACGTGATGACGTGGAACGTCTGTGCGGGCACCAACGCTGGGTGCGCGCTCTTTCGCCGCTCGAACGCCGAGCTGGCCTGGCACGTGGCAGTGCTGGCGACCGAGGCGGACGTGGTCTTCCTTCAGGAGTTCTGCACGGGCGCCGACGCCGACCTGGAACACGAGCTCGAACGCCGTACCGGCCGGAATTGGAGCGTCCGGTCGGCCGGGCTGAAGTACTCGGACGGTTCCCCATACCAGTGCCTGCCCGACAGAAACGGCAGGCCGCGTGGGGTGCTGAGCGTCACCCTGGCCGTGGCCGGAGCGGACACCGGCCTCGTCGTGCACCCGCTGACCTCGCCGCCGTGGGGAGCCCGCAGGTATGCCGTCTGCACGGCCGACCGGGCGTTCTGCACCGCGCACTTCTCGTCGGGATCGAGTTACGACGACAGGCAGAAGGGCAGGCCCTACCGGCACATCCAGTTGCGCGAGCTGTTCAAGCTCGGCCGGGGTGTGATCGGCGGCGATCTCAACCTGGTGCCGCGCGACGCCGCCGCGGCCTACAAGGGCCGCGACGAATGCGACCCGCGCCGGCGCTGGACCTACGTGACCCGCAGGCGGAAGATTGATTACGTGTTCGCCGGCGAGGGCCGCGTACGGAAATGCTTCGTCGATTACGCCCGGAGCACGTGGTCTGATCACGTCCCGCTGCACGCCTGGGTGAGAGCAGGTTCAACGCCGCCTGCACCACGTTGAGCCGGCCCAGCACCAGGTTGTTCGTCATGCCCTACCAGCGAAACCCGAATTTTGCGCATCCACGCTGCCGGCCAGGGACGAATTGGGATACACCCTCACTGAGGCTCTTTCATGGGTCCACCGAGGATGAAAACAGCTCACTCAATGCTCATTGGCCGACCTTGCCCCTCTCACCCCGGACACGGGGTGCTAACGTGGGCGACATAAGCCCCGGGATTGCCTCTGCGAGCACGCAGCCCGGGGCACGGCTTTGTCTCGGGCAAGCCGCAAATAGGAGGCGGAGGCCCAAGAACTCGGCAATGCTAGCGCGATCTTGAAAGGCTCGTACTCGCCTTCACCTGATCCATCCGTCCCGACAATTGCCACCCTCGCAGCGATCAGATTCATACTTCCTGGAACACGGACAGCCGCAACGCGGGGCCTTTGTCGCTGCCTATGCGGGAAGATCCCAGGTCGGCCCTCCGGGCTCGCTCAGCCAGACCCATTGCCGATCGGGTGTGACGGTCAACCCACAGCCCGATTGATGCGGCTGGCCCGCCCCCTGCCACGCCTCGATGGACTTTTCAAGCTCATCCCACAGCCTGACCGGCCCGTGCTGTCGCACCACCCACCCCCTCCAGGGTCGGACAGTGCCTCAGCCCGCGAACCGGTGCCGGCGTCGACCAGGAACGTGGCGCCGTCGCCCCAGGAGATCTGTGCTTGCGGGATGGCGAGCTGGGCTATCCACACGGCTGTCCGGTCCTCCAGGATCGACGGATCGACCCTGCTCTTACGCGCCTCTCCGATGCCTCTCACCATCGGAGGGCGCGGAGGCGGCCAGTGGGCGCGGGCCGTCATGAAGTAGAGGCTGTCTTCGAGGAAGCGGCCACTCGCGGTGCCACCGTCGGTCAGGGTGAGGTGAGCGAACGCGACGCCACCCATCCATCCCCCCATCGGAGCCGTAATGGTGCCGCCCGCGCGGAGTTGCCGTACCCAGGCGTAGGGGATCGTACGAACTGAACAGGTCGCTATTACCCGGTCGTACTCGGCGTTCTCCGCGTACCCATACAGCCCATCGCCCTGTGGCAAGGCCGGGGCAAACCCCGCCGCAGTGATCGCCGCACGGGCACGAGAGGCGATCACCGAGTCGTACTCGACCGAGGTGACCTCGGCATTTCCGAGCCGGTGGCACATCAGCGCCGTCGAATAGCCCGTGCCGGTGCCGATCTCCAGGACCCTGTCGCCTTCGCCGATCTGGGCGGCTTCCAACATCCGTACTACCAGGCTGGGCAGGGTTGATGATGAGGTCGGGCAGCCGGTCACGGCCCCTGTCGCGGCGTCTGCCGTGATGCCGGCGACCTGGGTCACCAGCGTCGCGTCCGCGTAGACGAGGGTCAGCCAGTCATCCGTACTCATGTCGGAGCGTCGCACCGGCGTCCACAGGTCGCCGCGGGTCTTGTCGGGCACATAGACGGCATCCCCTAGAAAAAGCTCGCGGGGCACCGTTTCAAGCGCTTTGCGCCAGCTGGCGGATCCTATTTTGTCCGCCAACTCCAGGCGGTGCTTCGCGGCCATGTCGCTCACGCCCACCATTCTTTCAGGAGTGCTTCTGCGAAGGCGCAAGCTATTGCATCGGAGTTCGGCAGCCATCCCCATCGCCTATTGGGATTGCACTCGACGAATGTCGGACTTGCAGTTGTTTGTGGCGCCCACAAACAAAGCAACAGCGGGGAACCGAGGGAAGGAAAAGCCCCTGCCGCGACATCAGGGGCTTTGTGCGAAACTAGAAGTCGAATTCGCCCTTTTTGGCGCCGTCGATGAAGGCTGCCCATACGGACCCACTGACGACGAACGGGGACTGTTCGGGCGCCTCTGTGTCGCGGATGCCCACCCGCCCGCCTGACAGCGGTGCGACCTCAAGGCAGTTGCCGTTGTCGCCCGAGAACGAGGACTTCCGCCATGCGGCGGTGGCAAGTTCCTCGTTCAACTGCAGTTCCATTCTTGATCCAACCTCTCTTCAATCTTTCGGAGCGAAAGGCTCTGGGGGAGTGCCTCGGAGCGGCATGCCTGGTATCGACGGATAAGAATCTCTACTTCGGACTCTCTATCCCACACCTTCCCATTAACCGGCGAATCAACGAAGGCGGCAGCAGGTCTGCCGGCCATATGTGCGATCAGACAACCGCCCAGAAGCCCAGCGGTCACGCGAGCGCTGAATGGGAGGATTTGAATCGTGATAGGACCGTGGGCCACTTCGATGAGATGCGCCAGCTGATTGCGGGTGACGGTTTCGCTCCCAATCGGACGATACAGGATCGACTCGTCCAGCACCGCGTACAGCTGGGGAGGATACGTCCGGTGGAAGATCTCCTTCCGCGCCATACGATCGCGGACGGCTTCCTCTATCTGCTCGGGAACGATGCCAGGTTTCTGTTCCACGATGGCCCTGGCGTATTCAGGAGTCTGAAGCAGGCCGGGAACGATCGTCGGCTCCCATGTCCAGAGCTCCCGTGCGCTGGCCTCGATCTCCAGCCAAGGAACGAGGGTCTTGAAGATGGTTTCGCGCCTGCTGATGGGCAAGTGTTTGACCAACTCGTCGGGCTCCAGCCCAAGAGCCTCTCCTGCCGCCCGAGCGAACTCGGCTTTAGCCACGCGTTCTCCGCGCTCGATCATGCCCACGGCGTTGGCGTGGTAGCCCATGCGGTCGCCGAGCTGTCCTTGCGTGAGGGCCGCGGCTTCTCGCGCTTTGCGTAGCTCGTAGCCGAAGCGAGCGGCGGCGCTGGCTTCGGGATCTAGCTCTTTGGGGGCCGGCATGAGAGCCCTTCCGATCAGGTGCCATGACTGTCACACGCATCCATCACACAGGATGACCGCCTAATCCGTGTGACACAAGTACTCGCGGGATGTGCTGTGCGCTGTTGATTCCTGTCACCCTGGCAAACAACTCGGGAGACGCCGTCAGCGGATGCTACAAGCGGACCCAAGGCCGCGTGTGATGCTGACGACAGCTGGATGAAGAGGTGATCTGTGCCAATCGGAACCCTGTCAGAACGCCCGACCGTCGACATATGGAGAGGTACGGTCCTACGCCGCAGCGAGCTGGCATCGTGGAGGGCCCGACAAGTCCTCAAGGTTTGGATTGCCACAGCTCACCCGTTGTTCGGCGATGTGACGCAGGTGGCGACCGAACTGGTCAACAACAGCTTTCTTCACGTGCCCACCAGCCCACAACGGGACTGGGTCAAGATGCGCCTGGGCTTCGCTCCCGAGTTCGTGCGTCTGGAGGTCATCGACCCTGGTGTCGATGTGCCAGAAAAGCGCTTCATTCCCCGCCAAGTGGGCGAGGCCGAGACCTCTGGTAGAGGGCTCGCCATCGTGGACGCTCTTTCAACCTGTTGGGGCACTGACCGGATTGCCCACGGGCACCGTCTCGTCTGGTGCGACTTCGACATGCCGGCCGAAGTGGCCCCCGGCCGAGGGACCTGTATCTCGGCCAGGGCAGAACTCCCACAGGAAGCGCCAGATGAAGTGTGCGATTAACTCCTATCCGGGGGTGCCCCCGATCGCAACCGTGGGCGGGGCAGCGTTTCCGGCCGTTGGAACAACACGCACGTGGCTGCGGCCGGAGTCCTTAGCATTCCAAGCCAAGGACCGAGGAACGATGCGCGGGCCGGTAGGCCCTTCGCCTGGGCGAAGCCCACAAAGGAGACAGCCCGAGCGGAGCGAGGACCGCTCGGGGTGGGATCCCGGCGGCCCACCGTGTAGCCAGGCAACGGGTGGGCGCTGGGTGGGGCTCGTACCGCGGTCTAGAACAGGTCGGCTGGGAAGGTGATGCCGTCTACCGTTACCTTGCTGGCCGAGCAAGAGACCTTGGGGGAGTCGGTGTTCGGGACGATCACTGTCAGGAGGGATTTTGCGGAGGGGGAGATCACCACGTTCGTCTGCTTCTTCGACAGGTACGTGGGGGATACCCAGCCCAGTTTGCCGCCGCGTTCCACCCGCTGACCGCCGACCGGGTCGCAGGACGACAGTTGGAGCAGGGTGACCTTGAACTTGTCGTCCCCGAGCACCACCTTGCCGCCGCTCTTGGAGATCAGCTTGAGTGACGGGTCGAAGCGCCACACGTTCTGGATCTTCTTGCCGCCGGAGGCCGTGTCGAGCACCGCCATCAGGTCGTCGCCGTGGTTCACCAGCACCGATCGGGTGCGGCTCACGCCGTAGGCCTGGTCGGTCAGCTTGAACGACTGCCGGTCGTCGCCGTACTTGGTGGCCGTGAGCTTCGAGGCGGTACGCGGCTTGAAGCGGGCCCCGACCACCGTCGGGACGTTGTGCGCCTCCGGCGAGAGCGTCCAGTAGCGGTAGGCGCTCTTCTCGTAGGAGTGGAAACCGCCGTCCACGAGGATGTCGCGGCCCTTGGCGTAGTACGTCACGCCGAGATGGTCCTCGTGCCCGTGGAACTTCATCCCCGGCCCGTAACGCAGCGAGTAGTACGCCGAGTTCCGGTCGTCCCAGGCCGTGCGGCCGAACACGTAACCGGCGCGGTAGGTACGGACCTTCTGCTTCGGGGTCTTGACGTCCATCTTCGGCTCGGTCTCGGCGCTGCCGTCGCCGAGGGGCACCATGTAGCCGTTCGGCATGGTGGCGTGGGCGACGAAGTCGTTCAGGGCGTCGGTCCGCTTGGCGATCTCGGCGGGCACCTTCCGGTCGCACGCCTTCAGGTTGGCCATCGCGACCCGCAGGCGGCTGTTCACGTACACGGCGTAGCGGGGAGCCTGCTCCATGAGCGCGCCCTGCGAGTCGACGTCGAGCTTGACCGTTTCGGTCAGCCGCTTGACGGCCAGGTCCGTCCAGTTCTTGCGGCCGTACCTGCAGCCGATGCCCATGAGCGCGATGTCCTGGTCGATTCCGTGGTTGTGGCCCTTCTTGTAGAGCCGCGGGTCCGACAGGAGCTTGGCGTGCTCGGCCAGGCTCTCCTTGAGCCAGCTCTCGTTGACGTGCTTGCTCAGGCACAGCAGCGGCTGCGTGCGCAGCGAGACGGGGTGGTCCTGCCACACGTACGGCTTGGTCGTGCGGGCGCCGTGCTTGTTGTTGGCCACCCAGTCCTTGGCGATCTCGGTGGCGCGGTCCAGGTAGCGCCGCTCGCCGCTGTTCTCGTACTCGACGACCAGCGCGCCCATCCAGCGCAGCGACTGGAACACGAACTCCCAGGAGCGGTTGTCGTACGGGCTCGCACCCCAGTTGATCTTCTTGCCCAGCTTGTACGGCGGCAGCCCCACCAGCGAGATCTCGCCGTCCATGACGTCGCTCGCCGTCGGTGTGGCCGGTAACCAGTCACCCTGGCACTCCTCTGTGCGGGCCACCTTGTCGGCCTGCGCGGGGCTCACCAGCCCGCCTAGTGCGAGCATGAGAGCAAGGGGTATCGCGAGCCGGCGCACGCCAGATTCCTTCCGGGACAGAAGTTGAGGGTGCGACATGCTTTCGGACTGACGATCAACTGGTCAAGTCGAATGCATGATTCGTTAACCGGGCACCCCGGCTGGCGAACGGCCGTACCGCCGGGACATGCTGGTGAGGTGAAACTCGACGATCTCGTGATCCCGGACACACCAGCCTGCCGCGGCGCGTTGGAGGTGGCCACCCGCTACCACACGCCGTCTCTGCTCAACCACTCCGTGCGCGCCTACCTGTGGGCGTCGGTCTACGCGCGCGACAACGGCATCTCCTTCGACGCCGAGCTGCTCTACGTGGCGGCCATGCTGCACGACATCGGGCTGGCCGCCGAGTTCGACAGCCACACGGTGCCGTTCGAGGAGGCCGGCGGGCATGTGGCCTGGGCCTTCTGCGCGGGGGCCGGCTGGTCGCCCGAGCGCCGGGTACGCGCCAGCGAGGTGATCATCCGCCACATGTGGGAGGAGGTCGCGGTGGAGGAGGACCCCGAGGGCCACCTGCTGGAGCTCTCCACCGGGATGGACATCTCGGGCCGCCGTACCGAGGAGATCCCCGCGGACCTGCGCCGCGAGGTGCTGGAGCACTATCCGCGGCTGCAGATCGCCAAGGAGTTCAGTGCGTGCATCTCCGAGCAGGGGGCGCGCAAGCCGTCCAGCTATGCCGGCCGGTTCGTCCGCGGCGGCATCGTGGACCGCATCACCCGCAACCCCCTGGACGGGTGATCGATCAGGACTTGGGCCCGGCGCTCTCGGTGACCTCGAAGGACCACACCTCCGAGTCCGTCGCGGCGGGTCCCTGGCCGTGCCCGTGACCATGCCCGTGCCCGCCGCCGTGGCCCTGGGCCCGCGCGGCCTGCGCGGCCTGGGCGTGCCCGCGCTGGAACGCCTCGCCCTGCTGCCACGCCTGGAAGTCCTCCTCGCTGCGCCAGCGCGTGTAGACGAGATAGCGGTCGGTGCCCTCCACCGGCCTGAGCAGCTCGAACCACTCGAACCCGGCGGCCGACTCCACCATCCCCGCCCGGCTGGAGAAGCGCCGTTCGAGCTCCTCCCGCATGTCGGCCGGCACGGTCAGCACGTTGATCTTCACGACGGACAACACGGCCCCTCTCGTCAGCGCACCATCCGGTGCTGCGAAGGTGAGGGCTCCAGGCTAACGCGGGCCACCACCGGTACATGATCCCGCTCCAGCGCGTCGCGCAGGTGAGCCAGCGTGACCGTGGACAGGTGCCCGGTCAGCTCGGCCATCGGGGCCTTCTCGTCGGCGGCCATCCGCAGCCGTACGTGGGGGGCCGGGCCTGACACGTCGGCGTCGGCGTTCAGCACGGACGGGCCGGCGGCGGCGTCGGTGGCCACCGCGTCGGCCATGCCGCCCGCGGCCACCTCCGTGACGCCCGCCGGGCTCC
This sequence comes from Nonomuraea jiangxiensis, assembly GCF_900099965.1. Lineage (GTDB taxonomy): Bacteria > Actinomycetota > Actinomycetes > Streptosporangiales > Streptosporangiaceae > Nonomuraea > Nonomuraea jiangxiensis. Next base: position 81,129 of record NZ_FNDJ01000014.1, read on the forward strand.
TCTCGACGCGCACCACGCCGTGCGCCTGCCTGCGCCCCTGGACGAACAGCCAGCGCAGCGCCAGCAGCGCGATCACGATCGCGACCAGCGCCACCGCCCACCAGATCCACGGGCTGGCACCCGCGAAGAACCCGGCCACGTCACCGCCCGCGATCGGCGTCCCGGCCGACCAGCTTCCCGGGAACGCGCCCAGGGCGCGGGCCAGCGCGAGCCCGCCCAGGATGGTCAGCACCAGGCCGACCACCGCCAGCCCCCACCGGTTGACCCGCGCGGTCTTCCTGTTCATCTGCGCTCTCACCTGCGCTCCTTCCCGCCGACGACCACCCGGTACGGCTCCACCAGGTCCAGCCCGGCCAGCCGGTCGAGCACGGCCTGGCGTACCGCCTGGCGCACCTCCGGCTCGTCCCATCCGGAGGTGACGGGCGTGACGGTGACCGTGTGGCGGCGCATCCTGACCCGGGCCGAGCGCACGCCCGGCACTTCCTCGGCGGCGTGCGCCAGGGTCCTGGTGACGCTCCTCGGGCGCAGGCCCACGGCCAGGTCGGGGTCGCGGCTGCGGACCGGCATCATGGTCGGCCGGCCCGGCACCAGCGCGGTGGCCAGCAGGGCCAGCCCGACCAGTGCCACGATCGCCGACACGAGCGCTACCAGCGGGTTCGCCCACGGCGTGGTGGACGCCCAGGCGAGCAGGCGGTCGTACGGCACCACGAACAGCGGCCGGCCGACCAGCGTGGAGATCGTCTCGGCGGCCACCAGCAGGCCCAGGAGCGTGAGCAGCACCGCCACCACGACGGCCGGAATCCTGCGGTACGGCCGGAACATCCGCCTGACCGCCCGATCAGCGCCCCTGTCGCGCCGAGGCAGTTCCGCCCGGTAGGCACCTTCGGCCTGCTCTGTGTCGGTGGCCTGGCGCGCGCCCTCGCTCTCGGGCGCGTTCTCGCGCTCGGGAGGAACGGCGCAGACCTCCTGCCGATCCCTGTCGGCGTCCGAGTCCCGTGTTGTCATGACAGTTCGCCGCCCACGTCGATCATGGTGATGTCGAGGCGGGAGACGTACACGCCGGTCTGGGCGGTGACGCGGCGGATCACGTGCTCCCTGAGCCGCCTGCCGATGGCGCGCAGCGGCGCCGGGTAGGCGACGCCGACGGCCAGGTGGACGGTGGCGCGGTCGCCACGCACCTCCGCGCTCGACGAGCGGCCCCAGGGCACGCCCCTGACCGGCCCGCGCTGGAACGGCCCGCTCCTGAGCCGCACGTCACGCACCTCGGGCACCTCCATGGCGGCGTGACAGGCGATCTTGGCGACCACCCGGTCCGTGACCTCGGTGCGCCCGCGCCGCTCCGGCGCAGCAGGCGGGACGGGGCGCTGCGCGGGGACCGTGACGGTGCCCGCCCGCTGCTCGCCGCCGGTGGTGGTCATCGGCGCTTCCCTGGCGCGTTGGGCAGCCTCACCTCGCCGTGCGCGGCGAACAACCCGACCAGGAAGCCGACCGCGCCGAGCACCAGCACGAGCAGGAACGCGCCCAGCCCGCCGAACGCCGCGGCCAGTCCGAGAACGATGCCGGCCGCCATGCCGATCACGGGCATCCAGTGGTTGGTGTTCATGATCTCTCCATGATGTCGTCGATGCGGACGTTCACCCGGCGCTCGCCGACCAGGTCCGCCACGGCCCGCCGTACCTCGTCGGCGATCTCCGGCAGCGGACGGTCGAGCGTGGCGACGATGGCGATCTCCACCGCCCGCTCGTCCACGGACACGCCCGTGAGCCGGTCGCCCGGCAGGTACGTGGCCACCGTCCCGAACGGCCCCCCGGACAACTTGGCCACCCCAGGACAACCGCGAACGCGCTCCGCGATCACCCCGGCGCCGAGGTCCGGACCGGTGTCGGTGCCGGCGGCTGTCTCCGGGTTCGAGCCGGCGGGTGTCATCGGACCCGGGGCTCCTGCCCGGATTCCGGCTCCGACTGCCCCGTGCCCCGGTCCATGTCGGGCAGGTGCACGTCGTCCACCCTGATGTTGACCTCGGTGACCTCGAGCCCGCACATCCGCTCGACCGCCCCGATCACGTTCCGGCGTACGGCTCCGGCCAGGTCCGGGATCACGGTGCCGTACTCGGCCACCAGGTCCAGATCGACGGCGGCCTGCCGCTCGCCGACCTCCACGGACACGCCCTGCGTGACGCTGCCGCTTCCGCTGACCATGCCCCTGACGCTGCCGAGTGCCCGGGCCGCGCCTCCGCCCATGGCGTACACCCCGGACACCTCACGGGCGGCCAGTCCGGAGATCTTGGCGACGACGCCGTCTTCGATGGTGGTGGTGCCCCGGTCGGTGACCAGCGCGCTGCCGGGGCCGCCTTCCTGCGTCCTGGCCCGTGGCACGGTACCCGCCTGACCGCCCCCCGCGGCGCGGTTGGACATTGTGTCCGACACGATCCGTCACCCCCCTATGTGACTCCTCAGTAAGGGACATAACCGCTGTTAGAGGGCTAATGCACAACGAAAAGTATTTTGGGGGCATTTTTCGACAGGCGCTGACTTTACTTCCGGTGGGCGAACGGGTGGGCGGACCCCTCCGACGGCGGCGATAGCCTTGTCGGGTGCGTATTGCGAGGTTCTCCACAGGCGAAGGCGTGTCGTTCGGCGTGGTCGAAGGCGGCCCGGGGGAGGAGTTCGTCTCCGCGGTGTCCGGCCATCCCTTCGGCGAGGTGCAGTTCACCGGTGAGCGGTTTCCGCTGTCCCAGGTCAAGCTGCTGGCCCCGATGCTGCCGAGCAAGGTGGTGGCCATCGGCAGAAACTACGCCGAGCACGCGGCCGAGCTGGGCAACGAGGTGCCCGAGGAGCCGCTGATCTTCATGAAGCCGTCCACCACGGTGATCGGCCACGGTGAGAGCATCGCTTACCCCACGTCGCTGTCCGACCGCGTCGACTACGAAGGCGAGCTGGCCGTGGTGATCGGCCGCCTGTGCCGGGAGGTGCCGGTCGAGCGGGTCAAGGACGTCATCTTCGGCTACACCTGCGCCAACGACGTCACCGCCCGCGACCTGCAGCGCAAGGACGTGCAGTTCACCCGGGCCAAGGGCTTCGACACCTTCTGCCCGCTCGGGCCGTGGATCCAGACCGATCTCGACGCGAGCGATCTGGCGCTGACGACCACGGTCAACGGCGAGATCCGGCAGAGTGGACGCACCAGCCAGCTCATCAACGACATCCCCGCGCTGGTCGCCTACGTCAGCGCCGTCATGACGCTGATCCCCGGCGACGTCATCCTGACCGGCACCCCGGCGGGCGTCGGCCCGCTGGAGATCGGCGACGAGGTCAGCGTCGGCATCGAAGGCATCGGCACACTCACGAACAAGGTGGTCTCCCGTGACTGAAGTACGGGTCCGGTTCGCACCGTCCCCAACCGGCATGTTCCACGTGGGCGGCGCCCGCACGGCGCTGTTCAACTGGGCGCTGGCCGAACAGTCCGGCGGCCGTTTCGTGCTGCGCATCGAAGACACCGACGCCTCCAGAAACCGTCCCGAGTGGATCGAAGGCATCATCTCCGCGCTCGACTGGGTCGGCATCAACGGCTCCAACGAGGTGTTCGAGGGCCCCTACTTCCAGTCGGCCTACGAGCCGCAGCACCGCGAGGCGGTGGCGAAGCTGCTGGCCGACGGCCGGGCCTACTACTGCGACTGCACGCGCGAGCTGCTGGTCGCCCGCACCGGGTCCGAGCACCGCGGCTACGACGGCTTCTGCCGCGACCGGGGCCTGACCGAGGGGGCGGTCCGCTTCCGCACCCCTGACGAGGGCGTCACCGTGGTGCACGACGTCGTGCGCGGCACCGTGGAGTTCCCCAACGACGCGCAGGAGGACTTCGTCATCGCCCGCACCGACGGCTCGCCGCTCTACGTGCTGGCCAACGCGGTCGACGACATCACGCAGAACATCACGCACGTCATCCGGGGCGAGGAGCACCTCGGCAACGCGGCCAAGCAGATGCTGCTCTGGCCCGCGCTCGGCGCCACGCCGCCGATCTGGGGACACCTGCCGGTGATCGTCAACGAGCAGCGCAAGAAGTTGTCCAAGCGTCGCGACAAGGTCGCGCTGGAGAGCTACCGCGAGGAGGGCTACCTCGCCGAGGCCATGGTCAACTACCTCATGCTGCTCGGCTGGGGTCCCGGCGACGACCGCGAGATCATGCCCTGGTCGGAGATGGTGCCGCTGTTCAAGGTGGAGGACGTCAACTCCGCCAGCGCGTTCTTCGACGAGAAGAAGCTGCGCGCGTTCAACGGCGAATACATCCGGGCGCTGCCGCTGGAGACGTTCGAGGAGCGCTGCCTGCCCTACCTCGACCCCTCCTGGGACCGCGAGCTGTTCAGCAAGGTCGCGGCGCTGGCCCAGACCCGCATCGGGGTGCTGTCGGAGATCCGGCAGAACGTCGACTTCCTCTTCCTCGAAGAGCCGGCCTTCGACCAGGCGTCCTGGGACAAGGCGATGAAGAACTCCCCGGTGGAGATCATCACCGGCTACCTGGCGCGCCTGGACACGGTGAGCTGGGACCCCGAGTCGCTCAAGCAGGCACTGGAGGAGGTCGGCACGGCGCAGGGGCTCAAGCTGGGCAAGGCCCAGGCGCCGGTGCGGGTGGCGATCACCGGCCGTACGGTGGGGCTGCCGCTGTTCGAGTCGATCGAGGTGCTCGGCCGCGTCCGGACCCAGGAGCGCCTGCGCGCCGCCCTGGCCCGCCTGGAGGGCTGACCTCCCTCACGCGCCGGACGGGGACGTCCTCGTCCGGCGCCGTCAAGAAACCGATTGAGGAATCGGGCTTGCCGCGATCGTTCCTACCGTGGCCCGCATGACCTATTTGGTGACAGGGGCCACCGGCTCCGTGGGCCGGCACGTCGTCGATCATCTCCTCCGGGCCGGCCACCCGGTACGCGCCCTCACCCGCGACCCGGCACGTGCCCGGCTGCCCGCCGCGGCGCAGGTCGTCCAGGGTGACCTCACCCGCGTCGAGACCCTCGTACCCGCCCTCCGAGGCGTCACGGGCGTGCACCTGATCGACGTCGCCGACACCGGCTACGCGCCCCTGCGGAACGGCCAGGAGATCGTCGAGGCGCTCCAGGCGGCGGGCGTGCGCCGGGTGACGCTGCTGGGCGGCTGGTCGCCGGGCACGCTGGAGCCCGCTTTGTCCGCCGCCGACCTGGCCTGGACGTCCGTGCAGCCGACCGAGTTCATGGCGAACGCCCTGGCCTGGGCGGAGCAGGTGCGTACGAGGGGAGTGGTCGAGGAGGCCTTCGGGGCCACGAAGACGGCGATGGTGCACGAGGCCGACATCGGCGCCGTGATCGCCACCGTGCTCACCGAGGACGGGCACGCGGGCCACGCCTACGGCCTCACCGGCCCCGAACTCCTCGACCTCCCGGCCAAGGTCAGGATCCTGGCCGAGGCGATCGGCCGCGAGATCACGTTCGTGGAGCTGACCGTGGACCAGATGCGCGAGCGCTACCGGGCCCAGGGCGTGCCGGAGGAGATGATCGAGTTCCGGATCGAGGTGTTCGGCAACGTGCCGGCGGACGCCTACCAGATCACGCCCACGGTCGAGCAGGTCACGGGACGGCCGCCGCGCACATTCGCGCAGTGGGCCGCGGCGAACGCCGAGGCGTTCCGGCCCACTGCGCGCAGGGACTAGTCGAGGCCGCGGCGGGCGAGCAGCGGCTGGATGCTCGGCTCGCGCCCGCGGAAGTTGCGGAAGGCCGTCAGCGGGTCCAGGCTGCCACCGCGCGAGAGCAGCTCGCGGCGGAAGTGGTCGCCGTTCGCCCTGGTCAGCCCGCCGTTCTCGGTGAACCACTCCACGCTCTCCGCGTCGAGCACCTCGCTCCAGATGTAGGAGTAGTAGCCGGCGCTGTAGCCGCCGGCGAAGATGTGCGCGAAGTAGTTGGTCCGATAACGCGGCCTGACCAGCGGGAACGCGATCCCGGCGGCCTCCAGGGCGGCAGCCTCGAACGCCTCGGCGTCGGCCACCGCCTCCCCGGGCGCCAGCTTGTGCCAGGCCCAGTCGAGCAGCGTCGCCGCCAGGTATTCGACGGTCTTGAAGCCCTGGTTGAACTTCTCCGCCGCCGTCAGCTTCTCCACCAGCGCGGCCGGCATGGGCTCGCCCGTCTCGTGGTGCTTGGCGTAGTTGGCCAGCACCTCGGGCCAGGTCGCCCACATCTCGTTGACCTGCGAGGGGTACTCGACGAAGTCGCGCGGCACGCTGGTCCCGGACACGCGCGGGTAACGCACCTGCGAGAACAGGCCGTGCAGCGCGTGCCCGAACTCGTGGAAGGCCGTGTTCACCTCGTCGTACGTCAGCAGCGTCGGCCCGGAGGCGGGCTTGGTGATGTTGAGGTTGTTGATCACCACGGGCAGCTTGCCGAACAGGAAGGACTGGTCGACCAGGCTGTTCATCCAGGCGCCGCCGCGCTTGGTGGAGCGGGCGTACGGGTCGAGCAGGAACAGGCCCAGCCGGCCGTGGTCCTCGTTGAACACCTCGAACACGGTCACGTCGGGGTGGTAGCCGCCGAGGTCGGGCCGCTCGGTGAGGGTGATCCCGTACAGCTTGGTGGCCGCGAAGAAGACGCCGTCCCGGTAGACCCGGTTGAGCTCGAAGTACGGGCGCATCTCGGCGCCGTCGAAGTCGTAGCGGGCCTGGCGCACCTTCTCCGAGTAGTACGACCAGTCCCACGGCTCGATCTCGAACCCGGCCTGCTCGGCCAGCGCCTCGGCCTCCTTGCGGGCGTTGCGCACGGCCGGGCCGACGAGCTGGCCCAGCATCTCCTCGACCGCCTCGACGGTCTTGGCCGTCTGGTCGGCCACGATGTAGGCGGCGTGCGTGGGGAAGCCGAGCAGGGCCGCCCGTTCCGCCCGCAGGGCCGCCATCCTGGCCGCCAGCTCGAAGTTGCCGGGGGCGCGTCCGACGCTCAGCTCGTACAGTCTGCGGCGCACGTCGCGGTCGGTGAGCTGGGCCAGGCCGGGCTGGTTGGTGAAGTTGAGCAGCGGCAGGACGTATTCGCCGTCCTTGAGCAGCGACTCGATCCTGGCCTGGTCGAAGCCGTCGAGCTCCTTGGGGTCGGTCACCACGAGCGCCGACTCGGTCGACGCCTTGAGCAGGCTCTGGGAGAACTCCGTCGAGAGCTTCGACAGCTCCTCGTTGAGCTCGCGCAGCCGGTCCTGCTCGGACTCCGACAGGTCGGCCCCTGCCCTGATGAAGTCGTCGCGGTATTTCTCCAGCAGCCAGGACTCCTCGGCGTCGTCCGTGGCCACCTGCTTGATCCGGGCCCACAGCGCCCTGTTGAGCCGGATCGCGTCGCCGTGCCTGGTCAGCTCGGGCGAGATCTGCTTCTCGATCTCCATGACGCCGTCGGTCGAGTTGGAGGCCGCGACGCTGAAGAAGACCCTGGCCGTGCGGTCGAGGACCCGCCCCGACCGCTCCAGCGCGGCGATCGTGTTGTCGAAGGTCGCTGGTTCGGTGCTGCCCGCGATCGCGTCGACCTCGGCGAGCTGCTCGGCCATGCCGCGCTCGAACGCGGGCAGGTAGTGCTCCTCGCGGATGTCCGCGAACGGCGGCAGCTCGTAGGGCAGGCTGCTGGGAGCGAAGAAGGGGTTCTCGGCCAACGCTTGGGCTCCTCCACGTGGTGTTTTGTCCCCTTCAGCTTGGCACGACCGGCCCGGCGGTGGAGGGTGGGGAGGGCCTGTCCGGCAATCGTTTTGGTCTTACACCCGGAGCTGGGCTATTCTTTCGGACGTCGCCAAGAGCGGTTCCCCTGGGGATCACCGGCGGTGGGGTATGGTGTAATTGGCAGCACGACTGATTCTGGTTCAGTTAGTCTAGGTTCGAGTCCTGGTACCCCAGCACATTCCATTGAGCGCATGTCCCTTCATGAGGGGACGTGCGTTTTTTCATTTCGCGGCCGGCGCGGAAATTTCTGATCAGACCCTGAAGCCCCGTGCGACGTGGCGCGGTGCCCCAGAGGGCGCCCTACGCCGACGAACTCCCCTCCCGGACCCCGGGTGACAGTGGAACCGGTTTCGCCCCGTACGCGCCCGCTGGCGGCCTCGGCGGGACGATATGCGCCGACCGGAGGCTCGGAGGTCCGATGAAGGGCCGGATTCGGCGGCACAACCCCGCTCTCGCGGGCCGACAAGTGGTTTGGTTGTGGTCTCCGGGGTGCGGTAGAGTTACCTGCGTTGCCGGGAAGCCCGGCAGATCAGCTTGTGGACAGGGTCCCGTCGTCTAGTGGCCCAGGACGCCGCCCTCTCAAGGCGGTAGCGCCGGTTCGAATCCGGTCGGGACTACCACTTGTCACAAGCTGTCGAAGGTCCCGTCGTCTAGTGGCCCAGGACGCCGCCCTCTCAAGGCGGTAGCGCCGGTTCGAATCCGGTCGGGACTACGTCTACCGCACCGCCCCGGGAAATGATTCAAAGCCCGGGGCGTTTCGCATTTCACGGCCCGGTGAACGCCATTATCGGCTTTCCGCCGGTCGATCTCGCCGGTGCCGGGTGGCTGACGACTGTCACGTCGGCGGCCGGCAGTGCGCACGTAACGGCGGCCGGCCCCGTGCACCTCAGGAGCGTTCCCCTGGACGGGGCTCGGCCCCGTGTGGCGGGTGGAGCCGCCCGTACGAAGCGTAAAAGCTTGAAGTGCCCACGGACGGCGCCGCACCGAGCGCGAACGGCCCGCCACCACTAGGCGGGGACGGACTGCTGTCCAGGGGCCTTGAGAGCGGCAAGCCCCCGCCGGAAGTGGCCGGCGGGGGCTTGTGGCGACAAATCGCTGCGAAGGGCTATAGCGAGCGGGCCTTGAAGAGGGCGCGCCGGGCGGCCTTGGCCACCTGCTTGTCCGGGTGGACCTGCGAGATCAGGTCGAGCAGCTCCTCCACATGCGCGTGCGGGATCTTCCAGATCACCTCGAGCAGGCTGTTGACCATGTCAGGCCCGATGTCCCGCAGGCTGCTGACGAACTCCGACCGCCCCAGCCCCGCCGAGATCGTCCACATGTCCAGGATCAGCCAGTGCGTGTCATCCTGCGTGGGCTCCGGCGCCCCCTCGACCTCCAGCTGGCTCAGGTGCGTGGCCGCGTAGGGCCGCAGCGACGGCTGCTTGAGCGCCGCCTGCCAGGCCGGGACGGCGGCCGCGCCCAACGTGCCCACGACGCTGGCCGCCTGCACCCTGATCAGCGCGTCGCTCTCGTCCTCGGCCGCCGCCTCCAGCAGCTCCTCGGCCGCCTTGTCCGGCTCGCGCAACCGCATCCAGGCCGCGAACTCCGCGTCCGCCTCCTCCTCGGGCAGCTCGGCGCTCAGCGCCAGCAGCTCGTGGGCGCTCATCGACTCGATGGCGGGCCGGGCGTCCACCTCGATGTCGGCGTCGTCGACCAGGTGGACGACGCCTTCGGTGCCGAGCGGCGTGAGGCTGAGCGTGCCGTCCCGCAGCTCGACCATGCCGTAACCGGTCAGCCAGTCGATCGCGGGCGTCAGCGGGTCGCCCACCGCCTCCCAGGCGTCGGAGCCCAGCTCGTCGAGGTCGGCGGCGGCCTCGGCCAGCTCCTGGGCCAGCTCGTCCAGGTCGCGCGAGCCGCCCGCCAGCAGCAGCCGGACCAGCACCCCCCTGGTCAGCCCGGCCAGGGCCATGGTGAGGTCGTCGTCATCGAGCTCCGGGTCGCCGTAGTCGACCGAGTGCAGCCCGAGCATCCACGCGTCGAGCACGTCCTCGTCGTCGTCGAAGGGCCACTCCGCCGTGTCGTCCTGCACGGCCACCGTGTTGCCCTCTCCCGGCTGGAGGAACTCCAGGTCCACGGCGAGGTTCCAGATGTTCCAGAGCTGGGGGACGGCCTCCGCGATCGGCCCGTCGGTCTCCGGCTTGGGCAGACCGACGGCCGCCAGCGCCTCCGTCACCTCGGCGTCGGTGAGCAGGGTGTCCTCGCCCACCTTGCGCCCGGACCCCACCCAGACAGCCAGATCGCGGGCCATCGCGACCAGCGGGGCCTGACGGGCGGCGGCGGCCAGCTCGGTGTCGGGCCGCAGCCTGATCGTGTCGAGCTCGGCGAGCTCGTCCGCGAACGGCTCGAAGTCGCCGAGGTCGCCGGCCGTGTCATCGTCTTCGTCATCGTCGCCGTCGGCGTCTTCGAGCAGGTCCTCCATGAGGTCGACGAACTCGTCCTCGACGTCGTCGAGCTCGGCCTGCAGATCGGCGAGGGAGTCCGAGCCCTCCGCCAGCCTGCCGGTCTGCGCGAGGAACGTCAGGTACGCGTCCACGGCCGGGAGCATCCCGTCGGCGGCTGCGTCGGGATCCTCCACGACCTTGGGCATGCGGTCGAGGAGCAGGTTACGCAGGTCGGCGCGCTTCCACGTGCCGGAGTCCTGCGAGAAGGCGAGACGGTGCCACAGTGCGGCGGGTCCCACGAGCTCGGGGTCGCTGTCGGGCGCGTTCGCACGCGCCCACATGATGAACTCTTCGAGCAGGGGTCGCAGCTCAGTGGCGGCTACCTCGATGCGATCTGTCACGCACTCAGGCTAGTGCGCCAGCGAGGTTGTCGGCTCCCGAAATACATCCTTTTGCTGATCATGACGTGCGGCGCATCGCCTCCGTGATGCGTTCGGCGGCCGCCATGACGGGCACGGCGTGCAGCCGGCCGGGGGCCCGCGTCAGCCGTTCAATGGGACCGGAGACGGAAACGGCCGCTATGACCTTGCCGCCACTGCCCCTTATGGGCGCCGAAACGCTGGCCACTCCCTGCTCCCTTTCGCCGACGCTGTGGGCCCAGCCCCTGCGCCGTACGGAGGCGAGCGTGGCGGCGGTGAACTTGGCGCCGCGCAGACCGCGGTGCAGCCGGTCAGGCTCCTCCCAGGCCAGCAGAATCTGGGCCGCCGAGCCGGCCGTCATGGGCAACGCGGACCCGACGGGCACGGTGTCGCGCAATCCGCTGGCCCGCTCCGCCGCCGCCACGCAGACGCGCTCGTCACCCTGGCGGCGGTAGAGCTGGGCGCTCTCCCCGGTGAGGTCCCTGAGGTGCAGCAGCACGGGCGCCGCCACCGCGAGCAGTCGGTCCTCGCCGGCCGCGGTGGACAACTCGGAAAGCCGCGGGCCGAGCACGAACCGGCCCTGTGTGTCACGACTCACAATGCGGTGATGCTCCAAGGCGACGGCCAGCCGGTGGGCTGTGGGCCGGGCCAGACCGGTGGCCTGTACGAGCTGAGCCAGGGAAGCGGGTCCCGCTTCGAGGGCATTGAGTACAAGAACTGCCTTGTCGAGTACTCCGACTCCGCTAGAGTTGTCCATACAACGATACTGCCGTCTCGACATATGAGAAGCAAGTCGGAGGACGCCCCCGCGAGGGGAGCGCCGGTCCCTGGACCGAGGGTCGCAGGGAGCGGGGTGACGAGGGAAGAGGCCGGCTTCCGGCGACCGAGCCGCGGTGCGGCAGCATCGCAATCAAGCAGGAGGAGATCATGGGCCGCACACTGGCCGAGAAGGTCTGGGAGCAACACGTAGTCCGGCGCGCCGAGGGCGAGCCCGACCTGCTCTACATTGACCTGCACCTCATTCACGAGGTGACCAGCCCCCAGGCGTTCGACGGGCTCCGGCTCGCCGGCCGTAAGGTGCGGCGGCCCGATCTCACCATCGCCACCGAGGACCACAACGTGCCGACCGTGCTCGGCCCGATCTCCGACCCGGTGTCCAAGACCCAGGTCGAGACGTTGCGCAAGAACGCCGCGGAGTTCGGGATCAGGCTCCATCCGATGGGTGACGCCGGGCAGGGCGTGGTGCACATCATCGGGCCGCAGTTCGGGCTGACGCAGCCGGGCATGACGATCGTCTGCGGCGACTCGCACACCTCGACGCACGGCGCGTTCGGCGGGATCGCGTTCGGCATCGGCACGTCCGAGGTCGAGCACGTGCTGGCCACGCAGACGCTGCCCGCCTACCGGCCGAAGACGATGGCCATCGAGGTCTCCGGCGAGCTGCCCGACGGCGTCACCGCCAAGGACCTGATCCTGGCGATCATCCACCAGATCGGCACCGGCGGCGGCCAGGGCTACATCGTCGAATACCGCGGCGAGGCCGTACGCAAGCTCTCCATGGAGGGCCGCATGACGGTCTGCAACATGTCGATCGAGGCGGGCGCCAGGGCCGGCATGATCGCGCCGGACGAGACCACGTTCGCCTACCTCAAGGGCCGCCCGCACGCGCCCCAGGGCGAGCAGTGGGACCGGGCCGTCGAATACTGGAAGTCGCTGCGCAGCGACGACGACGCCGTGTTCGACAAGGTCGTGGAGATCGACGCCTCGGCCCTGACCCCGTACGTCACGTGGGGCACCAACCCGGGACAGGGCCTGCCGCTGGGCGAGGCCGTGCCGAGCCCCGACTCCTTCGCCGACCCGGTCGAGCGCGCCGCCGCCGAGCGGGCGCTGACCTACATGGGCCTGACCGCGGGCACGCCGCTGCGCGAGATCGAGGTCGACACGGTGTTCGTCGGGTCGTGCACCAACGGCCGCATCGAGGACCTGCGCTCGGCCGCCGAGATCCTGCGCGGCCGCCAGGTGCGGACCCGCACGCTGATCGTGCCCGGCTCGATGCTGGTCAAGCTGCAGGCCGAGCAGGAGGGGCTGCACGAGGTCTTCAAGGCCGCGGGCGCCGAGTGGCGCGAGGCCGGCTGCTCGATGTGCCTGGGCATGAACCCCGACACGCTCCAGCCGGGCGAGCGCAGCGCCTCCACCTCCAACCGCAACTTCGAGGGCCGTCAGGGCAAGGGTGGCCGCACCCACCTGGTGTCGCCGCAGGTCGCCGCCGCGACCGCCGTCACCGGCCGCCTCACCGCCCCCGCCGACCTCTGACCGCAAGGAGCACTCCGATGGAAGCCTTCACCACCCACACCGGTACGGCGGTGCCGCTGCGCCGCAGCAACGTCGACACCGACCAGATCATCCCGGCCGTCTGGCTCAAGCAGGTCAGCCGGACCGGTTTCGACCGGGGCCTGTTCGCGGCCTGGCGCGAGGACCCCACGTTCGTGCTGAACGACCCGGCCTACGAGGGCGGCTCGATCCTCGTCTCCGGCCCCGACTTCGGCACCGGCTCCTCGCGCGAGCACGCCGTCTGGGCCCTGCAGCAGTACGGGTTCCGCGCCGTGATCGCCGCCCGGTTCGGCGACATCTTCCGCAACAACTCCACCAAGATGGGGCTGCTACCGGTCGTCCTGCCGGGCGAGAAGGTCGAGGCCCTGCAGTCGGCCGTCGAGGCCGACCCCAAGCTGGAGATCACCGTCGACCTGGCCGAACGCCAGGTCCGCTGGGCCGGCGAGGCCGTCGCGTTCGAGATCGACGACTACACCCGCTGGCGGCTCATGGAGGGCCTCGACGACATCGGGCTGACCCTGCGTCACGCCGAAGAAGTGGCCGCGTACGAGAATGGTCGGCAGCCATGGCTGCCGACGACCGTCTAGAAGACGACGAACTGGCGCGGCGGTTGCGTGAGGCGCACCGCCGCGTCCGCGTGCTGCCCGCCGCGGACAAGGAGCGGGTGGCCCGCCGCTACCTCGCGATCTGCGACCTGGCGAAGCGGGATCCGGAAAGGGCGGCGGCACGTCTCGACGCCTTTCTGGCCGCCCTTGACACCGCCCCCGACACGCCACGCAATGAGGAAAACACGCTAGGTGATTGAGTTCACCCGCAATCCGGCCTACTTTCGAGCGCGTAAGGGGTTTCTACGTCGAACTCGTGAGCTGGAACCCCGAGCCGTAACTGGGGGAGCAGGACTTTCATGAACAAGCGAGAACTCGTCGAGGCCATCGCGGATCGGGTGGGCGACAGGAAGACGGCCACCGAGGCCGTGAACGCGGTCATCGACGCCATCCAGAAGGCCGTGGCCAAGGGCGACAAGGTCTCGATCACGGGCTTCGGCGCGTTCGAGATGGTGAACAAGCCCGCGCGCACGGCGAGAAATCCGTCGACCGGCGCGGAAATCAATGTCGCCGAGAGCTGGGGACCCAAGTTCCGCCCCGGCTCGGATTTCAAAGAGCTGGTCAACGAGGGCGGGAAGAAGATCGGAAAGAAGAGGTAAACCCAGCCGGACCCTGCACGCCCGGGCCGCGGCCCGGGCGTCCGCATTTCTCCACCCCTGAACACCGGCCGCCGGCTCGGCTAACGGGCTCGGCTACGGCAGCGGGAATGTCGAAAGCGTGACGTAGGTGATTTCCCCGCCGGCCATCGCGAGGTTGACCCGCTGTCCCGAGCGCAGCAGCCGGAGCGGCCCCGCGTCGAAGGCGGGAGCGCCGAACTCCAGCACCGTCCCGTCGTCGAGGAAGACCGTGCCCGAGCGAGTGCCCTCATCGAAGCTGCGTACCGTCCCCTGCACGCGAATCAGCCTAGGACGGGCACGACCGGGAGGTCCAGCCGGGGCCACACGCGTCAGGCGGGCCACAGGTCGGCGACCACCGCCGCCGTGTGCGGGCCGAGCCCGAGCGCCATGGCCGCGCGCAGGTCGTCGGGGGTGTCCACGTCCCGCCGTACGGAGTCGATCCCGGGCACGCACAACTCCTTGGCCCCGCCCGCCAGGTGCTTGGCCCGCGACTCGCCCCCGAACCTCGGCGTGAACGGCATCCCCGGCCGTACCCCGTAGAAGGTCGTCCCCACGTCCAGCGCGTCCGGCACGAACGACTGGTCGAACTCGGCCGCCGCCGCCAGGGCCAGCGCCAGCTCGGCGGGCCGCAGGGCGGGCAGGTCGGCCTGGAGCGCGCCCACCGCGTCACCGGGCGCCAGGCGGGCCGCGTGGGCGGCGCCCGTGCGCAGGGCGGTGTTCAGCCCGCGGTCGGGGTCGTGCACCACGTCGGCGCCGAGCGCGCCCAGCGGCCCCGCGGCGGCGGGGTCGGACGTCACCACGACCACCCGGGCGACCGGCGGGCAGGCCAGCGCCGCCGCCACGGTGTCGCAGGCCACGGCCACGGCCAGCCTGGTGCGGTGGGGACCCGTCGCGGCGGCCAGCCGCGTCTTCGCCGCCACCAGCGTCTTCACCGGAATGACCAGCGTCCAGCGGGTGTTCACGGACGACCAGTGGGTGTTCACGGAGTCTCCTCGAACGCGGAATCCGGGGCCTTCAACTTCGGACTGCACAGACACATAGAACCCCATTCGCGGATCGAACACCTGAACGGTTGCCGATTGATCTTGCGATAGCGTTGTGGCATGACGCAGGTCGTCGTGAGCACGGCGGGACCTTGTGGGTGACTGCGGGACTCTCCCCTGGTTAGCGAGTTGGAGGATGCCAAAGGGTTAGCATCGCGCCTCGACATCCCGCGCGGCCAACCGGGAGACTTGGGCGCATACCGTAGGAGGAGATCATGAGCCGCCCCACGCGACCATCGCGTTTCTGGGAAACCCTGGCAGTAGTGATCGTGAAACCGCTGTCCCGGCTCCTGGTGAAGCGAGACTGGCGCCGGGGGGAGCAGATCCCCCGCACCGGCGGTGTGATCATCGCGGCCAACCATCTCTCCTGGACCGACCCGGTGCTGCTGTCGCACTTCCTGTACAACAACGGGCGCTGGCCGGTGATCCTGGCCAAGTCGGGCCTGTTCAAGGTGCCTCTCCTGGGGCGGGCCGTGACCTCGCTGCTGGCCATCCCGGTCGACCGGGGCAGCAGCGAGGCCGCCAGGTCGCTGCGCATCTCGGCCCAGCGGCTCGCCGACGGCGGCGCGATCCTGTTCTACCCCGAGGGCACCTGCACCCGCGATCCCGGCCTGTGGCCCATGGTGGGCAAGACCGGCGCGGCCCGGTTGGCGCTGGAGAGCGGCGCGCCGGTCATCCCGGTGGCCCACTGGGGGGCGCAGGAGCTGCTCCCGTACGGTGAGAAGAGGCCCAGGCTGTTCCCGCGCAAGACGTTCCACGTGATCGTGGGGCCACCGGTGGACCTGTCCAAATACGCGGGCAAGCCGCTGCACGCCAGCGTCCTGCGCGACGCGACGGCCGACATCATGGCGGCCATCACCGCGCAGCTCGCCGAGCTGCGCGACGAGAAGGCCCCCGAGACTCCCTACGACCCCACCGGACGGTGATCGCATGACTAAGGTGGCGGTTTTCGGCACGGGTTCGTGGGGGACCACGTTCGCGATGCTCCTGACGGAGGCGGGCAACGAGGTCACGCTGTGGGGGCGCAGGCGGGAGCTGGTCGAGAGGATCGACCGCGACCACGTCAACCCCGACTACCTGCCCGGCGTGCCCCTTCCCGAGGCGCTGCGCGCCACGACCGATCCCGCGCGGGCGCTCGACGGGGCGGAGTTCGTGGTGCTGGCCGTGCCCTCACAGAACCTGCGGCCCAACCTGGCCGCCTGGCGGGAGCACATCCCGCCCGGCGCGGTCCTGGTCAGCCTGATGAAGGGCGTCGAGCTGGGCACGACCAAGCGCATGAGCGAGGTGATCCGCGAGGTCGCCGAGGTGCCCGACGAGCGCGTCGCCGTGGTCTCGGGCCCCAACCTGGCCAAGGAGATCGCCCACCGCCAGCCCGCCGCCACGGTCGTGGCCTGCACCGACGAGTCGGTCGCCGAACGCCTCCAGGCGATCTGCCACCTGCCGCCGTGGTTCCGCCCGTACACCAATCCCGACGTGGTCGGGGTGGAGCTGGGCGGCGCGGTGAAAAACGTGATCGCGCTGGCCGTGGGCGTCTCCGCGGGCATGGGCATGGGCGACAACGTCAGCGCCATGCTCATCACCAGGGGGCTGGCCGAGATCTCCCGGCTGGGCGCCGCGCTCGGGGCCGACCCGCACACGTTCGCGGGGCTGGCCGGGATGGGCGACCTGGTCGCCACCTGCACCTCGCCGCTGTCGCGCAACCGCACCTTCGGCGAAAACCTCGGCCGCGGCATGACCCTGGCCGAGGTCGTGGCCGCCACCAAGCAGACCGCCGAGGGCGTGAAGTCCTGCGAGTCCGTGCTGGAGCTGGCCGTCAAGCACGGCGTCGAGATGCCGATCACCGAGGTCGTCGTCGGTGTCGTGCACGACGGCATGTCTCCGACCGAGGCGGGCATGCTGCTCATGTCCCGCTCGCCGAAGCCCGAACGCTACGGCGTGTGACCTGGGATCGCCGCTCCCGGCCGGAGGCGGCGTACTGTGAGAATGACCTGATAACGGCGTGCTTGGCTCGCTGTGAGTAGGACACCACCGGTAGATTCGGACACCATGAGCAAGCCACGCGTTGCCGTCGTTTTCGGAGGTCGCAATTCTGAGCACGCCGTGTCCCTTATGGGCGCGGGCAGTGTGCTGGAGGCGATCGACAGGACCAAATACGAGGTGATCCCCATCGGGATCGCCCAGGACGGCAGGTGGGTGCTGGCCGCGTCGGACCAGCGGTACTCCATCGAGGCGGGGGAGCTCCCCGTCGTGGACACCTCGGGTGCGGAGCTGGCGCTGCCCTCGGGCGGCGGCAACTCGCTCATGGCCTACGACGCCGGCAGCATCCCCGTGGAGCTCGGCACGGTCGATGTGGTCTTCCCCGTCATGCACGGCCCCTTCGCCGAGGACGGCACGATCCAGGGCCTGCTGGAGATGGCCGGGGTGCGTTACGTCGGCTCGGGCGTGCTGGCCAGCGCGGTGGGCATGGACAAGGCCCACATGAAGACCGTCATGGCCGCCGCCGGACTGCCGACGGGCCGTTACGTCGTCATCCGTGACCGGGACTGGCGGCTGGACCGCTACCGCGTGCTCAAGGAGGCCGAGGAGCTCGGCTACCCGGTGTTCGTCAAGCCGGCCAGGGCCGGATCCTCGCAGGGCATCTCCAAGGCGCACGACCGGGCCGAACTGGAGGCGGCGGTGGAGTTCGCCCGCCGGCACGACCCCAAGGTGCTCGTCGAGGCCGCGATCGAGGGCCGCGAGATCGAGTGCGCGGTGCTGGAGTCACCCGGCGACGAGCCCGCCGCCGCGTCGCTGCCGGGAGAGGTGAAGGTCGAGGGCGGGCAGGAGTTCTTCGACTTCGAGGCGAAGTACTACCCGGACCAGATGTCGCTCACCGTGCCCGCCGACCTCCCGCATGAGACGGCCGAGGAGCTGCGGGCGATGGCCGTGCGCGCGTTCGAGGCGCTCGACTGCGAGGGGCTCGCGCGGGTCGACTTCTTCTACACCCCGGACGGCAGGGTGATCTTCAACGAGATCAACACCATGCCGGGGTTCACGTCGCTGTCGGTGGCGCCGCAACTCTGGGCCGCCTCCGGACTGCCCTACCCGGCGCTGGTCGACCGGCTCGTCCAGCTCGCGCTGTCCCGTCCGGCGGGATTGCGCTGAGCCTGGTCAGGCGGGCGGCGAGGAGATCTGCGCGATGGGCTTGGACAGGTCGGCGAGCACCTCGCCGGGCGCGTGCTCACCGCCGATCGTGACCTCCACGTACACCGTGTCGGCCGGGGTGTCGGCCACGGCCGTGAACAGCGCGGGCTTGGCGGGATCGGCGAACCACCCCACGCCGCCGATCTCCTGCAACTGGTCGGTGGGCGCCATCCGGGCGGGCCGGGGCACACCGCAGCGCAACGCTATGGCCCCCTCACCCCAGACGGCCACGTACGGCGAGGCCGGCGTGGACGTGCCCCGCGCGGCGCCGTCGAGCGTCTTGGGCAGCAAGGGAGCGAGCTTGTCGCAGGCCGTCACCGCGCCTCCCTGCGGAGTGGGCGGATCGACCCGCAGAGTGCCGCCGCAACCGGCGAGTATCAGGAGAACGAGCAGGACGACGGCGGCACGCATGCGACGACTACTACCTTCAGATGTGCACGATCGGACACGTAAGGGTACGCGTGATCCCGGTCACCGCCTGAATCTGCGCGACGACGAGCTTGCCCAGCTCATCGACGTTGTTGGCCTCCGCGCGCACGATCACGTCGTAGGGCCCCGTCACGTCTTCCGCCTGCGTGACCCCGGGGATCCCGGAGATCTCGCGAGCCACGGCGGCGGCCTTGCCGACCTCGGTCTGGATAAGGATGTAGGCCTGCACCATTACGTCCTCCCGGGCGATTGGATCACGCCGAAGGGCCACCGTACCCTGTGTGCGTCAGGAGGTGCGTCATCACAGTCGGAGATCTCGGCGAATTCGGAGTGATTAATCGTATTACCGCACGTCTGCCCCAGGGAGCGGCGGTAATGCTCGGCCCGGGTGACGACGCCGCTGTCATCGGCGTGCCCGACGGGCGTGTCGTGGTCTCAACGGATCTTCTGCTTGAGGGTAGACACTTCCGCCGGGACTGGTCCAGTGGCCATGACGTGGGACGTAAGGCCGCGGCTCAGAACCTGGCCGACGTGGCGGCCATGGGCGCCGTTCCGACGGCCCTCGTGGTCGGCCTGGGGATCCCCGCCGACCTGCCGCTGACCTGGCTCGACGCGCTGGCCGACGGGTTCGCGGAGGAGTGCGCGATCGTCGGCGCGAGCGTGGCGGGGGGCGACATCACCCGGTGTGACCTGGTCGTCATCGGCGTCACCGCCCTGGGCGACCTGGGCGGGCGGGCTCCGGTGAAACGTTCCGGGGCCAGGCCGGGGCAGGTGGTGGCGGTGGCGGGCCGGCTGGGCTACTCCGCCGCCGGGTGGGCGCTGCTGGAGGCGGGCGTGCCGCTGGGCTCCTCCGCCCTCCAGGAGGCCGTGGCCGGGCACCGGCGGCCCTGCCCGCCGTACGCGATGGGTCCCGTGGCGGCCGAGCTGGGCGCGAGCGCCATGCTGGACGTCAGCGACGGGCTGCTGCAGGACCTGGGCCACATCGCCGCGGCCAGTGGCGTACGCGTGGAGCTGGACCCGCAGGCGTTCGCGGTGGCCGAGCCGGTGGCGGCGGCGGCCAAGGAGCTCGGGACCGATCCACTGGAGTGGGTGCTCACCGGGGGTGAGGACCACGCTCTCGCGGCGGTGTTCCCTGCGGACGTGCGGCTGCCGCCGTCGTGGCAGGTCGTGGGCCGGGTGGTCGAGGGCGAGGGCGTCCTGGTGTACGGGCGCGAGATCGGGCGGACCGGCTGGGATCACTTTGGGTGATTACATGTCCCGATTTTGGTGAAATTTTCCTGTTTTGGGCTGGCACTCGCGGGATTACTGTGACAACGGCGTAGCAAAGGTGTTATGAAAGACGGCGGCCACTGTAACCGGGAGAAAGGGCAGCCATGGGCCGCCACGGCACAGGTGGATCCGACGACGGGGACGAACGGGGGAACCACAGCGCATTCTGGGGTCCTGACGACGAGGCCGGGCAGCCCGGCTGGCCTTCGCTGCCGGACCGGGCCGAAGTGACGGGCTCGTGGGCTCCCATGCCGCAGCGGCAGGACGGTCCGCCGCCCCGCGCGCCGCAGTCGGAGCCGTTCGAGGTCACCGGGGCCTTCGCGCTGCCCACCAACCCCGCCGGTGGCTTCCCCCCGGCCAACGACCCTGCGAGCGCCTTCAGGCCGTCCTCTCCGCCGGCGGACGAGGTGGGTCCGTTCGAGACGACGGGTGCTTTCGCCCGGCCGCCGGAGTGGGACCAGCCCTCCTCCACCGGGCCCGCGGACCGGCCCGGCGCCTTCCGTGACCCCGACCGGTCGTCCTTCTTCGGTGGCCCGGGGGCCGACGCGCCCGCTGAGCGGACGGCGTTCTTCGACGGCCCGGCCACCGCCGGCCCCCGAGCCGCGGACCACGCGGCCTTCTTCGGTGGCCCGCCCGCGGACGCGCCCGCTGAGCGGACGGCGTTCTTCGGCGGTCCGCCCGCCGACGGGTCGCCTGAGCAGACGGCGTTCTTCGGCGCGCCGCCCGCCGACCAGACCGCCAGGTTCGACGGCCCCTCCGGACCCAACCCCGTGTTCGATGGCCCCTCCGGCCCCAACCCGGTGTTCGGTGGCCCGCCCGAGCCGGGTGATGTCAAGGTGGCCGGTGAGCTGACCCAGGTCGACACCCCGGCCTGGGCGAATGCCGAGACGGGTTTCCTCGGCTCCGGCTGGTCCTCCGACGAGGCGCCCCCTGACCAGGACGAGCCCCGCGGCCGGCGCGGCCGGCGCAAGGGCGGACGCTCCGACGACGAGGTGCTCGCCGCCCCGTCGGGCGGCGGCAAGGGCAAGGTGGCCCTGCTGTCGGTGGCCGCCGTGGCCGTCGTGCTGGGCGGCACCGTGGTGGGCGTCAAGTTCATGAGCGCCTCAGGCGGCCCCGACGACTGCGCGGACACCAAGTGCGCCGCCGTACAGTCCACCAACCAGCCGGGCCCGCAGGTCTCCGAACCAGCGGAGGAGGAGACCGAGCCCACGGAGGAGCCGCCGGCGGAGGAGCAGACTCCGGAGGAGAGCGCCTCCACCGAGGACCAGCCGACGCCCGCGGCCACCTATGCCCGGTCGCGCCCGACCCCGACTCCCACGCCCACCAAGGTCAAGGTCAAGGCGCCGGCGGAGCCGACCGAGGATCCGTTCGACATCCCGGTCGAGGAGAGCGCGCCGGAGGAGACCCCGGCGGACACGCCCTCAAGGCTGGACGACGCCGGCGCCCCGAACTCTCCCGCCGATCCCGCCACCAACCCACCGGACGGCGGCGGCGGCTTCGAGCCCGAGCGCGGCGGTAACGGGGGCGACGGTGGCCGTGGCGGCAACGCCGGCGGTGCTTCACTGCAGATCCAGCAGAGCATCAACCAGCGGCTGACCACCTACTCGGCCACGCTGCGGGTCTCGAACGCCTCGCAGGCGACGCTGGCGAACGCCACGATCTCCGTACCGGTCAAGGGCCGGGTCATGAACGTGAACGGCGCCCAGTGGACGCAGGACGCCGACCTGCTCATCCTGGATGTGCCGAAGTCGCTGAAGGCCGGTGCCGCGATCAACGTGACGTTCACCGCCACGGGACGAGGCGAGCGGGCCGAGAACTGCGGGCTCGTCACCGGGGAGTGCGTCATAAGCTGAGTGCTTATGACGGTTGCGACCCCTCCACGCGTGCTGACCGTCGCCGGCTCCGATTCCGGCGGCGGCGCGGGCATCCAGGCTGACCTGAAGACCATGCAGGCCATGGGCGTGCACGGCATGAGCGTGATCGCCGCGGTGACGGCACAGAACTCACTGGGCGTCCAGGGTTACTGGGAGCTGCCGCCCGAGGCCGTACGGGCGCAGCTCGACTCGGTGCTCGGCGACATCGGCGCGCAGGCCGTGAAGACCGGGATGCTGGCCTCGCCGGTGCTCGTCGAGATCGTGGCGGAGGCGCTCGGCTCGTACGCCGCGCCCCTGGTCGTGGACCCGGTGGGGGTGTCGAAGCACGGCGACTCGCTGCTCGCGCCCGAGGCGGTCGAGACCCTGCGCACCCGGCTGCTGCCGGTGGCCACCGTGGTGACGCCGAACCTGTGGGAGGTGGAGCAGCTCACCTCGGTCAAGGTCGAGGACGAGAGCGGGCTGCGCGCGGCGGCGGACGCCGTCCTGGAGCTCGGGCCCACCTGGGCGCTCATCAAGGGCGGCCACCTGCCCGGACGCCCGGTGGACCTGCTCACGGACGGCACGAACGAATACCGCTTCACCGCCGAACGCCTCGACAACCGCCACACCCACGGCACCGGCTGCACGCTGGCCTCGGCCATCGCCTCCCGCCTCGCGCAGGGCGACGACGTGCCGACGGCGGTGGGCGCGGCCAAGGACTATGTGACGGGCGCCATCGCCCGCGGCTTCCCCCTGGGCGCCGGCATCGGCCCGGTGGACCACGCCTGGCGCTGGCGCTGACCGCGGCCGGGTGAGGGCACGGGTGTCTGACGGGACGTCTGGCGCCGCCGCGGTCGTATGACGGCTCGGAGCACGGCGAAAGCCCGCCGCTCGGGAGGAGTGGCGGGCTTTCGCGGAAGCTTGGAGGACTAGCGGGTGACCTTGCCCGCCTTGATGCACGAGGTGCACACGTTCAGCTTCTTCGGCGTGCCGCCGATGACCGCGCGGACCGTCTGGATGTTGGGGTTCCAACGACGGCGGGTGCGGCGGTGGGAGTGGGACACGTTGTTGCCGAAGGTCGGGCCCTTGTGGCAGACATCGCAGACGGAAGCCACGGTATCGCTCCTTAAAACAGTCGATGTAGCCCTGTCCGCTGATGCATTACGGGCGGAGGGCATGCCGGGACAACCGGCTAGCCAGTCGAGAATATCCGATCCACCCCGATGGGTGCGAACCAGAGCGCTGGACACAGGTCCGGCGCGGGATATTCTCCTGCGACAACCGTAGCGCATGCGGGAGGTCGGAGCGCGCAGATGAAGATCCTCGACCCGCCCTCGGTGCGCCGCTGGGCCCGCCTGGCCGCCGACGCGCTCGGCCGGGTCAGGTCGGAGATCGACGCGCTCAACGTCTTCCCGGTGGCCGACGGCGACACCGGCACCAACCTGCACCTGACCATGCTGGCCGCGGCCGAGGCCGTCGAGTCGCTGCCCGACGACGTGGACGGGGCCGTGGTGTGGCAGACCCTCTCGTACGGGGCCCTGGTCGGGGCCCGCGGCAACTCCGGGGTGATCGTCAGCCAGGCGTTACGCGGGCTCGCCGAGGTGCTGAAGGAGGGCCATGACCTGCGGGCCGGGCTGCTCAGGGCCGCCGCGCTGGCCAGGGAGGCGGTGGCCAGGCCGGTCGACGGCACGGTGCTGAGCGTTCTTGAGTCGGCGGCGCGGGCCGTACAGGACGTGGACGGCGACCTGTCGGAGGTGGCCCGGCAGGCGGCGGGGGAGGCGCGGGCGGCGTTGCGGCGTACCACGGACCAGCTCGACGTGCTGGCCCGCAGCGGCGTCGTGGACGCCGGCGGCGCGGGCGCGGCGATCGTGCTGGAGACGCTGGCCGCCGTGATCACCGACTCCTACGCCGACCGCTACGAGGTGCCCGCGCCGACCTCGCGGGTCGCGCCGATGGCCGAGGTGGGGGCGGGCTATGAGGTGATGTACCTGCTGGACGCCGACGACCGCGCGGTGGCGGCGCTGCGCGAGGAGCTCGACGCCATGGGCGACTCGCTCGTCGTGGTCGGCGGCGAGGGCCTGTGGAACGTGCACGTCCACGTGGCCGAGGCAGGCCCCGCCGTGGAGGCCGGGCTGCGGGCGGGCCGGCCGCACCGGATCAAGATCACGTACCTGGCCGAACGCACCCACCGCGGCAGCGCGGGCCGGGGCGTCGTGGCGGTGGCGGCGGGGGACGGGATCGCGGCGCTGTTCGAGGAGTGCGGGGCGGTCGTGGTGCGGCGCGCCCCCGGGACCCGGCCCACGCTCCCCGCCCTGCTGGCCGCGATCAGGCAGGCGGGCGAGGAGGTCGCGGTCCTGCCGAACGACGACGGCGTCCGGTCCGTGGCCGCCGCCGCCGCGCAGATCGCCCGCGAGGACGGGGTCGCGGTCAGCGTGCTGCCCACGAGGGCGACCGTGCAGGGGCTGGCGGCGCTGGCCGTGCACGATCCGCTGCGCCGCTTCGACGACGACGTGGTGGCCATGACGGACGCGGCCGGTCACACCCGCCACGGGCACCTGACGGTGGCGGACAGGGAGGCGGTCACCAGCGCGGGGGTGTGCCGCCCCGGGGACGTGCTCGGCCTGATCGACGGGGACGTCGCGGTGATCGGCGGTTCGCTCGAAAACGTGGCCACGACGGTGGTGGACCGGATGGTGGCGGGCGGCGGCGAGCTCGTGACGCTGGTGACGGGCGCCGAAGCACCGGTACGCCTGGCCGCGCACATAGAGCGGCACCTGGCACGTACGAGGCCGGACGTGGACCTGGCCGTCTACGACGGCGAGCAGGGCGGCCACCCGCTGCTGATCGGTGTGGAGTGACGTGGCAGGAACGGGATTCCTGTCGGCCTCAGGCGGTAGAACTTAATGCCGTGAGCCGTTTCGACGAGCCTCTGACGAAGGCACTCGATCCCAAGACCGCCAAGCTGCTGCAGGGCGTGCTCGACCTGGAGACGGTCGGCGACCTGCTCCGCCACTACCCGCGCCGCTACGCCGAGCGCGGTGAGCTGACCGCGCTCGACGCGCTCGAGGTCGACGAGCACGTCACCGTGGTCGGCGAGGTGACCAGGCTGATGCGCAAACCCATGCGCAACCGGGGCGGCACCTGGCTGGAGGTCGAGATCGTCGACGGCAACGGCAACAAGCTCTACCTGGCGTTCTTCGGCAAGGGCTCCCACGCGGCCGAGTCGCGGCTCAAGCCGGGGCGGCGCGGGATGTTCGCCGGGAAGGTGGGGATGTTCGGCTCGCGTGGCCATCCTCGCTGGCAGCTGGCGCATCCGGAGTTCGAGCTGTTCGAGGAGAGCGAGGCGAGCGCGGAGGAGTTCGCGGCGGCGCCGGTGCCGATCTACCCGGCGGGCAAGGACCTCACGCCGTGGGCGATCAGGCGTGCGATCGGCGTCGTGCTCGACACGCTGGGGCCGCTGGACGATCCGCTCCCGGCCGTTCTGCGGGCCCGCCACGGCCTGCAGGATCTGGGTGCCGCCCTGGAGGCCATCCACCGGCCGAAGGACTTCGCCGAGGTGGGGCGGGCGCGTAAGCGGCTGAAGTTCGACGAGGCGTTCGTGCTGCAGGCCGTGCTGCTGCAGCGCCGTCAGGCCGCCACCGCCTGGCCCGCCGTGCCCCGGCCCAGGCGCGGCGACGGGATGCTGGCCGACTTCGACACGCGGTTGCCGTTCTCGCTGACGGAGGGGCAGGCGCAGGTCGGCGAGGAGATCGCCGACGACCTGGCGCGGGAGCATCCGATGCACCGGCTGCTGCAGGGCGAGGTCGGCGCCGGCAAGACGGTGGTGGCGCTGCGGGCGATGCTCCAGGTGGTCGACGCGGGCGGGCAGGCGGCGCTGCTGGCGCCCACGGAGGTGCTGGCCCAGCAGCACCACCGCTCGATCACCGGCATGCTGGGCGACCTGGCGCAGGGCGGCATGTTCGGCGGCACGGCGGTCACGCTGCTGACCGGCTCGATGGGCGCCGCCGCCCGCCGAGCGGCCCTGCTCGACGCCGCCTCCGGCACGGCCGGGATCGTCGTCGGCACGCACGCGCTGCTGCAGGAGCACGTGCAGTTCGCCGACCTGGGGCTGGTCGTGGTGGACGAGCAGCACCGCTTCGGGGTGGAGCAACGTGACGCGCTGCGCGAGAAGGCGGGCGGCGGGCGCCCGCACGTCCTGGTCATGACCGCCACCCCGATCCCGCGCACGGTCGCCATGACGGTCTTCGGCGACCTGGAGGTCTCGACGCTGTCCCAGCTCCCCTCGGGCCGCGCCCCCATCACCACCCACGTCGTACCGGCCGCCGAGAAGCCCCACTACCTGGAGCGCACCTGGCAGCGCGTGCGGGAGGAGGTGGCCCTCGGCCGGCAGGCCTACATCGTGTGCCCCCGCATCGGCGACCTGGAGGGCGACGAGGGGGACCTGGCGGTGGTGGCGGCCTCGCCCGACGACGAGCGCCGTCCGCCGCTGGCCGTCCTTGACGTGGCCGAGCTCCTGACCGAGGGCCCCTTCCACGACCTGTGCGTCGAGATCCTGCACGGCAAGCTGCCCCCGGAGGAGAAGGACGCCGTCATGCGGTCGTTCAGCCGGGGCGAGGTGGACGTCCTGGTGGCCACCACGGTCATCGAGGTGGGCGTCGACGTCCCCAACTCCTCCGTCATGATCATCATGGACGCCGACCGCTTCGGCGTCTCCCAGCTCCACCAGCTTCGCGGCCGCGTCGGCCGTGGCGGCCTGCCCGGCCTGTGCCTGCTGGTCTCCGACTTCCCCGAGGGCACCCCGGCCCGGGCCCGCCTGGACGCGGTGGCGGCGACGCTGGACGGCTTCGAGCTGTCCCGCGTGGACCTGGAGCAACGCCGGGAGGGCGACGTCCTGGGCGCGGCGCAGTCGGGCAAGCGCTCGTCGCTGAAGCTGCTCCAGCTGCTCCGCGACGAGGACGTCATCGCCACGGCCCGCGAGGAGGCCGCGACCCTGCTCACAACGGACCCGACCCTGACGTCCCACCCGGGCCTGCGCGCAGAGATCGACCGCCTCCTGTCAGACGAACGAGCGGACTACCTGGAAAAGACCTGACCTGGGGGCCGGGGGTGGCACGACCCCACTGTCGCGTGGACGGGCTGTTGCTCGCGGGTTGCGGCGGGGGTTGCTGCTCGGCTTGCGCCGGGGGTTTTCTGCTCGGCTTGCGCCAGAGGGTTTCTGCTCGGCTTGCGGCGAGCGGGGCGTGGGCGCTGGGCACGGCGTGCGGTGAGGCACCTGCGGTGACCCTGTGGGCGTGGGCGTGCCGTAAGGGGGCGATGAGGGTGTGGGGCGGTGGCATGTGGTGAGGGGTCTACGGCGGCCATGCGGGGCGTGGGCGTGCCGTGAGGGGAGGCGCAATGGGGGTGTGGGGCGGGGTCTTGTGGTGACGGGACTTGCGGTGACGTGTGGGGTGGGCTCTTGGTGAGGGACCCGCGGTGGCCATGTGGGGCGTGCCATGAGCGGACGTGCGATGAGGGTATAGGCGGGTGGCTGTGGTCGGGGAACCTGCGGTGGCCTGTGGGGCGTGGGCGTGCGTGAGGGCGTGGGTGCCGCCGTTGGTGAGGGGGCGTGCGGTGGGGTGTGGTGAGGGGTTTGCCGGCGCCGGGACGGCGGGGTGGGGTGCGGGGGTGTTCGGCGCGAAGGACGAGTCGGTGGGTGGGCGGGCCACGGAGGGCGGTTGACGAAGCGTCGTTACGGCGGCCGACCACGTGGCGGTCAGCGGGCGTCTTCCTGGAGGCGATCTGCCACGTGCAGCGGGTGGCGGCCGGCTTGGCTCCGCCGTAACGGATGGGTTTGATGCCGTAACGGATGAGATTGATGTGATGCCCAGCCGCGGGGACGGCCTCCCCCCGAATGCCGTCCCCGGCTGGGCCCACCCTCGGGTCAGGTGCCGAGGGAACCGGCGTGCGGAAGGGCTCACGATCACGCCGGTCGGCCTTCATGTGGGTCACCTCGAAGGCCGCAGAACTCATCATGCGGGTCGTGCGCACCGATGTGAATCACCCTTGCGTACTCAAGGCTGACACTTGTCCACTCTTGACCTGCGTGAACATGCGGAACAATGGGTCACATGACGCGGATCATCGCAGGCACGGCAGGTGGCAGGCGGTTGGCGGTGCCGCCGGGGCGGGGGACGAGACCGACCAGTGACAGGGCCAGGGAAGGGATCTTCTTGACGCTCGACTCCCTGTACGGCCTGCGCGGCGCCCGCCTGCTGGACCTGTACGCCGGATCGGGCGCGATCGGCCTGGAGGCGCTGTCCAGGGGCGCCGAGACGGCCGTGCTGGTGGAGTCGGACCCCAGGGCGGTCCGCACGATCAAGGACAACGTGCGGACGCTGGCCCTCGACGGTGCCGGGGTGATCGCCGACAAGGTGGAGCGGGTGCTCGGGAAGACGCCCGACGAGCCGTACGACATCGTTTTCGCCGATCCCCCCTATGCCGTCCCGGACACCGAGGTCGAGCGCGTCCTTGAGCTGCTACGCGACAATGGCTGGCTGGTTGACGATGCTTTGGTGGCATTCGAGAGGGAAACCAGGGGAAAAGCCCTGATGTGGCCAGAAGGATACGTTGAGGAGAGGGTCCGTCGTTATGGCGAAGCGTCCGTTTGGTACGGTCGCGCCGCCGGGAACCCGTAGACCTGGGAGGCGACTTGCGCCGCGTAGTCTGCCCGGGGTCGTTCGACCCCATCACCAACGGCCACCTCGACATCATCGGCCGGTCCGCCCGGCTGTATGACGAGGTGACCGTGGCCGTCCTCATCAACGTCGAGAAAAGCAGCATGTTCACGGTGGACGAACGGATCGAGATCCTGCAGACCGTGACCAAGGAATATCCCAACGTCAAGGTGCGGAAGTTCCACGGGCTGCTGGTCGACTTCTGCCGCGAGAACGACATCCCCGCCATCGTCAAGGGCATCAGGGTGGTCAGCGACTTCGACTACGAACTGCAGATGGCACAGCTCAACTACCGCCTGTCGGGAGTGGAGACGCTGTTCATGCCGACGAACCCGGAATACTCCTTCCTGTCCTCCAGCCGGGTCAAGGAGATCGCCCGTTACGGTGGTGACGTGTCGGGGCTCGTGCCGGATCTGGTGCACGCGCGGCTCATCGAGCGGCTGAGGGACTGATCGGGCGGCTCAACGGCCGAGCACGACCTGCTATCCTTTCATTTCGGCCTTGTACGACGGCGATCATTTTCGCCATGCCTAGCGAGAGCAGGATGACTCAGCACCTCGACCCCCGCTCCCCTTGGGTGATCTCCACTCATGACCTGGGAAAGCGGCCGGGCACGATGCGGCAGATGGTTCTTACTCTTCCGGCACCGGCGGACCTCGGCGTCGACATGATCGGTGTCCCCAAGGACGCCGAAGTCGAGCTGGATCTCAGGCTCGAAGCAGTGATGGAAGGCGTGCTCGTCTCGGGCACGGCGCAGGCCCCGCTGGCCGGGGAGTGCGCGCGGTGCCTCGACCCGGTCACCTCGGACATCGAGGTCGACCTGCAGGAGCTGTTCTTCTACTCCGACGAGGACGCCTCGGACGAGGACTCGCTGCTCGACGGTGAGCTGCTCGACCTCGAGCCGACGTTCCGCGACGCGGTGGTGCTCGCACTGCCGTTGAGCCCTGTGTGCGGGGAAGACTGCGAGGGGCTCTGCACGGAGTGCGGGATCAAGCTGGCCGAGGCCGGCGACGATCACCGGCACGAGAAGGTCGACGCCCGCTGGGCGTCGTTGCAAGGTCTGATTTCCGACAAAGATAACGATCAGGAGAAGTGACGTGGCCGTCCCGAAGCGAAAGATGTCGCGGAGCAACACCCGCGCCCGTCGCTCCCAGTGGAAGACGACTGCTGTCGCCCTGGTGAGCTGCCCGCAGTGCCGTTCGCCCAAGCAGCCGCACATCGCGTGCCCCACCTGCGGCACCTACAACCGTCGTCAGGTCATCGAGCCGTCTGCCTGATCCGCCGACGGAGACCTGCGCGGTGGACTGCCGCACCACTCTTGTGCTTGGTTGAGTAGGTGGCGCAGGTTTTCGTCAGCAGTTGACGTGATGCCGACCGGGTGCCATTGTGCCTCGGTCGGCGTTACCGTCTCAGGTGCGTGCGGTGGCGGTTCGCCCGCGGCCGTGGTGGACGCCGGGGCTTAACACGGCACCCCGACGCCCACCACGTTTTCGGACATCATCCGCAGCCGGCGCGCTTTGTGAAGATGTCCGAGGAGGAAGCACGTGGGCGCAGGTCCTAAGCCGGTGGCCGTGGAGGTCGCCAGAGACGAGTTGGAGCGGGTCCTGGCGGTCGGCCTCGACCCCGACATTCTCGAGCGGGCGCTGACGCACCGCTCCTACGCGTACGAGAACGGCGGCCTGCCCACCAACGAGCGCCTGGAGTTCCTGGGCGACTCGGTGCTGGGCCTGGTGGTCACCGACACCCTCTACCGCAACCACCCCGACCTGCCCGAGGGACAGCTCGCCAAACTGCGTGCCGCGGTGGTCAACATGCGCGCGCTGGCCGACGTGGCCCGCAACCTGGGCCTGGGCCGGTTCCTGCGGCTCGGCAGGGGCGAGGAGGGCACCGGCGGGCGCGACAAGTCGTCGATCCTGGCCGACACGCTTGAGGCGCTGATCGGCGCGATCTACGTCGACAAGGGGCTGGACGAGGCGTTCCGGGTGGTGCACCTGCTGTTCGACCCGCTGATCGTGCGCTCGGCCTCGCTCGGCGCCGGGCTCGACTGGAAGACCTCCCTACAGGAGCTCACCGCTTCCGAGGCGCTCGGCGTGCCGGAATACCACGTCGAGGAGAGCGGGCCCGACCACGCCAAGTCGTTCACGGCGATCGTGCGGGTCGGCGGCGAGTCCTACGGCTCGGGCACCGGACGCAGCAAGAAGGAGGCCGAGCAGCAGGCGGCCGAGGCGGCCTGGACCCGCATCAGGGCCCGCAGGGAGCAGCGCGAGAGCCAGCCCGCGGGCTGAGGGGTCCGCGGCCGGTGGCCACCGAAGGGCCCGAGCCGTGGGTTCCGGAGGCCGTGCGAACGAGGGCAGGGCCATGGGTCCGGAGGTTGCGCCGGCAAGGGCGAATCTGCGGGCCTGGAGGTTGCGCCGGCAAGGGCGAATCTGCGGGCCTGGAGGTTGCGCCGGCAAGGGCGAATCTGCGGGTCTGGAGGTTGCGCCGGCAGGGGCGACCCCGCAGGTCTGGAGGGTGGCCCGGCAAAGGGCAGGCCGCATGGGCGGGGCTGACGGGTCGTGGTGGGCGGTGCCGTCGAGGGTGCCGAGACTGACATAGAGGGCGAGGTTGGGGTGCCTGAGCTGCCAGAAGTCGAGGTCGTCAGACGGGGCCTCGCGCAGTGGGTCGTCGGGCGGCAACTAGCCGCGGCGGAGGTGCTGCACCCCCGCGCCATCAGGCGGCACCTCCCCGGGGCCGACGAGTTCGCCGAGCGGTTGAAGGGCCGCGCGCTGCTGTCCGCCGAGCGCCGCGGCAAATACCTGTGGCTGCCCCTGTCAGGTGACGAGGAGGCGCTCATGGCCCACCTGGGCATGAGCGGCCAGCTCCTGATCGTGGAGCCGGACTCGCCGCTGGAGAAGCACCTACGGGTACGCATGCGTTTCGAGGACGGCGGCCCCGACCTGCGCTTCGTCGACCAGCGTACGTTCGGGCACGTCATGCTCTCCTCCCTGGTGGGCGGTGTGCCGGAGCCGATCTCCCACATCGCGCCGGATCCGTTCGAGGAGGCGTTCGACGAGGCCGAGTTCGCCCGCCGGCTCAAGGCCAAGCGCACCGAGATCAAGCGGGCGCTGCTCGACCAGTCGCTGATCAGCGGCGTCGGCAACATCTACGCCGACGAGGCGCTGTGGATCGCGAAGCTGCACTGGGCCCGTCCCACGTGGACGCTCACCCGCCCCAAGATCACCGAGCTGCTGACCGCCGTCCGCACGGTCATGGCCGCCGCCCTCCAGCAGGGCGGCACGTCGTTCGACAGCCTGTACGTGAACGTCAACGGCGAGAGCGGCTACTTCGACCGCTCGCTGGAGGCCTACGGGCGGCGTGACCTGCCGTGCTCCCGCTGCGGCACCCCGATCAGGCGTGAAGTGTTCATGAACCGGTCGTCCTACTCCTGCCCCAGATGCCAGCGACCACCGCGCTGACCAGTGCGAGCCCCGCCCCGACCAGCATCACCGCGGAGATCGACACCCCGTCCACGATCCGGCCCCCGGCGAACGAGCCGAGCGCTATGGAGACGTTGAACGCCCCCACGAACAGCGCCGTGCCCAGCTCGCCGCCGCCCGACCGCATGATCCACAGCTGAAGGGTCACCCCCACGCCGCCGTAGCCCAGGCCCCACACGACGAGCAGCGGCAGCGGCAGCCCGAGCATCGGCAGTGCCGCCATGGACAGGGTCATGAGCAGGGCCAGCGTGATCAGGACCGGCCTCGGGCGGCGTGCCGCCCACGCGCCCGCGGCGAAGTTGCCCGCCACGCCCGCGGCCCCGTACAGCAGGAGTGCGGTGCCGACGAAGGCGGGACCGGCGTGCGAGACCTGCTCCAGGAACGGCCGGACGTAGGTGTAGGCGGCGAAGTGGCCGGCGATGGTCAGCACGGTCAGCACCAGGACGAGCCGGAGCGGCCCGGAGAGCCACGTACGGGGCGCGCCCGGGGTACGGGTGGCGGCCGAGCCGGGAAGGGGCGGCAGCGTCGCCGCCAGCGGCGCCAGCAGGACCAGCGCCAGCACCCCCACGGCGGCCAGCGAGACGCGCCAGCCCGCGAACGACGACACGAACGTCACAGCCGGCACGCCCAGCACCGACGCCACCGACACCCCGGCCAGGATGATCGAGGTGGCCCGCCCGACGGAGCGTTCCGGCACCAGCCGCACCCCGAGCCCGGCCGCGAAGGCCCAGAAACCGCCGATGCTCACCCCGGTCAGCACTCGGGCGGCCAGCATGACGGGATAGGTCGGGGCGGTCGCGGCCACCAGGTTGGCCACCGCCAGCAGCGCGGTCAGCCCCAGCAGGACGAACCGCCGGTCGAGCCCCCGGGCCGTGATCGCCAGCACGGGCGCGGACACGGCGGCGACCAGCCCCGGCGCCGACACCATCAGCCCGGCCGTGCCGTCGGACACACCCAGGGCGCGGGCGATCGAGGTCAGCAGGCCGACGGGCGACATCTCGCTGGTCACGATGGTGAAGGTGCCGACCGCGACCGACGACACGGCGAGCCAGTTCGCCCGGGTGGGGGAGATTTCCGTCAATGTCATAGCAGCCAGCCTCGGCCGGGCCGCCGCCGGGGAACAATGACGAAGCCCGAAGGCTTGATTTAGGCAGGTTAAACGTTCGGGAGGCCGTGACCATGGAGTTCAGGGAGCTGGAGTGCTTCGTCGTGCTCAGCGAGGAGCTGCACTTCGCGCGTACGGCCGAGCGCCTCTACCTGTCGCCAGGCCGGGTGAGCCAGCTCATGCGCGCTCTGGAGACCAGGATCGGCGGCCGGCTCTTCGAGCGCACCAGCAGGCGCGTGCGCCTCACCCCGCTCGGCGAGCGGTTCCTCGCCGACCTGCGCCCCTCCTACGACGGCCTCGCGGCGGCCGTGAGCCGGGCCAGGGCGGCCGCCCGCGAGGTGACGGGGGTGATCAGGGTCGGCTTCCTGGCCACGCCCACGGACGTCGTCACGGGCAGCGTTCGGGCCTTCGAGAGCGCCAACCCGGGGTGCGTGGTGGAGCTGGTGGAGATCCCGCTGTCCGATCCCTTCGGCAAGCTGCGGGCAGGACCGGGGAGGGGCGGCGTGGACATCGCCTTCACGCTGCTGCCGCTGGACGAGCCCGACCTGGTGACGGGTGCTGAGCTCAACCGGGTCCCGTACCGGCTGGGGGTGTCGGCGCGGCATCCG
Source organism: Nonomuraea jiangxiensis (assembly GCF_900099965.1). Taxonomy (GTDB): domain Bacteria; phylum Actinomycetota; class Actinomycetes; order Streptosporangiales; family Streptosporangiaceae; genus Nonomuraea; species Nonomuraea jiangxiensis. Next base: position 114,898 of record NZ_FNDJ01000014.1, read on the forward strand.
CTGGCCCGCCGGGCCAGTGTCGGCGTGGAGGAGCTGGCCTCCGTGGACCTGATCGGCCTGGACGGCCCGGCGCCGCACGCCTGGCGTGAGCGGGTGGCACCGTCCGTAACCCCCTTCGGTCGTCCGATATCCAGGGCCGGTACGGTGGCCACCACCCAGGAGGGCCTGACCCAGGTGGCGCTCAACCGGGGCGGCATGCTGTTCTGCACCCCCACGGCGGCCCAGCACGCGCGCCCGGACGTCGCCTTCGTACCGGTCACCGGACTGCCGCCGTCGGTGCTCGGGCTGGCATGGGTGAAGGCGGCGGAGACGGCGGCGATCCGGGCGTTCAACGACTCGGCCGTCCGGCACGCGGCCGGGTTCCCGGCTCTGGTGGCGTGAGACGTAACGGGAGAGAAAATGCCGGAAAAATCGGAAAACACCAGGATGACGGCCTGGGTACGGGGCAGGGTCCAGGGAGTGGGGTTCCGATGGTGGACCCGGGCCAGGGCTCTGGAGCTCGGGCTGGCGGGCTGGGCGCGGAACACCGAGGACGGCCGCGTCGAGGTGGTCGCCGAGGGCTCGCGGGAGTCGTGCGTCAAGCTGCTGGAGCTGCTCAAAGGTTGCGACACGCCGGGGAGGGTCGATGGAGTAGTGGAACGGTGGAGCGAACCACGAGGTAGTTTGGGCGGGTTTGTTGAGCGGTAGCGCCTTCCATTAAACCGCCCAAATAGGGTATAGTTGTATGTCGGGAGTGCCCATCAGTAGGGCTCAGCGGTTCGTTCGACTTGACCGCCCACACTGCCGGTGCGACTCTTGTTAGGTACCACGCGCACCCCTCCCGCGGAATAGAAGTGCGCGAACCAGTCTGGTCACTCAGCGTGGAGGACCCTTTACCATGGCGAAGGCTCTACTCGGCCACGTCGGCGGTCCTGACCCTCGAATGGTCTCGGAGATGCGCCGCCTGCAGCAGCGTATCCGGGATCTGGAGGCAGAACTCATCCGACTTCAGGCCACGAATGACGCTCTTGCGGCGCAAACCCGCGACGAGGCACTAAGCCGCATGCAGGAGCGCGAGCCGGCACTCACCTGAGAGTGATCGGAGCGCAAGACCCCAGGGACGTCTCGCAGAGGGGCGTCCCTCGTTATTTGCCCGCTATTCAAAAGCTTCCTTTGCCCTGCCCGGCGTGGTCCTGACTGTACGTGCCCGCGGCGGGCAGTGCGGACCAGTAGGCTTTTCCGAAGGTCGTCGGGCAGGAAGGGGTCGCGCTTGTATTTGAAGACCCTCACCCTGCGCGGATTCAAGTCCTTCGCCTCGGCCACCGCCCTGCGTTTCGAGCCCGGCATCACCTGCGTGGTCGGCCCCAACGGCTCCGGCAAGTCCAACGTCGTCGACGCCCTCGCCTGGGTCATGGGCGAGCACAGCGCCAAGTCGCTGCGCGGCGGCAAGATGGAGGACGTCATCTTCGCCGGCACCTCCTCCAGGCCACCGCTCGGGCGCGCCGAGGTGACGCTGACCATCGACAACTCCGACGGCGCGTTGCCGATCGACTACACCGAGGTCACGATCAGCCGGCTGATGTTCCGGTCGGGGCAGAGCGAATACGCGATCAACGGCGACACTTGCCGCCTGCTCGACATCCAGGAGCTGCTGTCCGACTCGGGCATCGGCCGCGAGATGCACGTGATCGTCGGGCAGGGCCAGCTCGACGCCGTGCTGCACGCGGGGCCCGAGGACCGGCGGGCGTTCATCGAAGAGGCCGCTGGTGTTCTCAAGCATCGCAAGCGCAAGGAGAAGGCGCTTCGCAAGCTCGACGCCATGCAGGCCAACCTGACCCGGGTCCAGGATCTCGCCACCGAGCTGCGCCGCCAGCTCAAGCCGCTGGGCCGGCAGGCCGAGATCGCCCGCAAGGCCGCCGTCATCCAGGCAGACCTGCGCGACGCCAGGCTCCGGCTGCTGGCCGACGACGTGGGCATCCTGCGTACGACGCTGGAGCGCGAGGCCGCCGACGAGGCCGCGATCATGGCCAGGCGCGCCCAGGTGGAGGCCGAGCTGGCCGAGGGCCAGCAGCGCGAGAGCGCGCTGGAGGCCGCCGAGGCCGAGGCGCAGCCGCGGCTCGGCGCGGCTCAGGAGACCTACTTCCGGCTGTCGTCCCTGCGCGAGCGCATCACCGGCCTGGAGCAGCTCGCCGCCGAGCGGCACCGGCACGCGCTCGACGCCGCCGCGATCGAACGCCGCGGCCGCGACCCGGAGGACCTCGAACGCGAGGCCGCCGAGGTGCGCGAGCGGGAGGAGATGCTCAAGGCCGAGCTCGAACAGGCGCACGAGCTGCTCGAAGCGGCGATGGAGCGGCGCACCGAGGCCGAGGCCGAGCTGGGCGCCGAGGAGCGAAGGCTCGCGCTGGCCGCCAGGGCCGCCGCCGACCGCCGCGAGGGCCTGGCCAAGCTGCGCGGCCAGGTGGACTCCGTACGCAGCCGCTCCCGCGCCGCCGAGGAGGAGATCGGCCGGCTCCGGCAGGCCGTGTCCGACGCGGCCGAGCGCGAGCGGCAGGCCAGGCAGGACCTGGAGGCGGAGCGGCTGTCGGAGCCCGCCGTCGATCCCGCGCTCGCCGAGGAGCTGGCCACCGCCCAGGCCCTGGTCGAGGAGGCCAGAGCGGCCGCCGACGAGGCGCGGGCGGCGGCGGAGGAGGCCAAGTCGGCGCTGGCCGGGCCCAGGGCCGCGCTGCAGGCCGCCAAGGCGGGGATGAGCACGGCCCGCGCCGCCGACCAGGAGGCCCAGCGCTCGGTGGCCGCCCTGGTCGCCCGCCGCGACGCGCTGGAGCTGGGCCTGGCCAAGGGCGACGGCGGCGCGGCACTGCTGGAGGCCGACCTGGCCGGGGTGCTCGGCCCGCTGGCGGCCTCGATGCAGGTCACCCCGGGGGCCGAGCCGGCGGTGGCGGCGGTGCTGGGCCCCATCGCCGAGGCCATCACGGTCAAGACCCTTGACGTGGCCGTCGAGGCACTCGACCTGCTGCGTGACCGCGCCGCGGGCCAGGCCACCCTCCTGGTGGCGGTCGCGGGCGGCGCGGACGACGACCACACCGGGGCCCTGGGGGCGGGCGGCGAAGGAAAGCAGGCGTTCCCCGACGGGGTCTCCCGCGTGCGGGCGGCGGCGCCCGAGGGGAGCCGGTGGGCGGCCGACCTGGTCACCGTGCCGGAGCACCTGCGGCCCGCTCTCGACCACGTGCTGGCGGACGTCGTCGTCGTGGCCGATCTCGACGGCGCGCGGGAGCTGGTCGACCGGCACCCCGGGCTGAGGGCCGTCACCACGGACGGCGATCTGGTGGGCGCGCACGTCGCCAGCGGCGGCGCGGCGGGCGGGACCTCCGTGCTGCAGGTCAGGGCGGCGCTGGACGAGGCCGTCAGCGACCTGGAGGCCGCCGAGGCGCGCTCCGAGGAGACCGCCGCCGCCCTGGAGGAGGCAGTGAGCCAGGAGCAGGACGCGCAGGCGGCCCTGGAGGCCGCGCAGGCCCACGTCAACGAGGCGCAGACCGCCGTCACCACCGCCCAGGCCGGGGTGAGCGCCGCCCAGGGCGCGCTCGACCAGGTCAGAGGCCGCCAGCGGGAGGCCGACCAGCGCACCGCCGCGGCCGCCAAGCGCCTGGCCCAGCTCGAAGCCGCCGCCAACGCCGCCCGCGACGAGGCCGAACGCCTGACCGGCAGCGTCACCAAGGCCGAGGAGGCCCGCGCGGAGGGCCAGGAGGAGCTGGCCGAGCTGGAGATCCGGCTGGCCGAGGCCGAATACGCCCAGGAGCTGGAGTCCGAGCCGACCACCGACCTCCGCGACGACCTGGCGAGCGCCTGCGAGGCCGCCAGGCAGCGCGAGATGGACTCCCGCCTCCAGGTGCGCACCGCCGAGGAGCGCGTGAAGGGCATCGAGGGCCGCGCCGACGGCCTGCTGCGGGCAGCGGCCCGCGAGCGCCAGGAACGCGCTCAGGCGGCCGCTCAGCGCGCCAGGCGCCGCCGGCAGGCGGCGGTCGCCGAGGCCGTCAGCAAGGGCGCCAAGCAGGTGCTCAGGGCGCTCGCGACGTCCGTCCAGCTCGCCGCCAGGGAGCGTGACGAGGCCGACCTGGCCAGGGTCGCGGTGGACGCCGAGCTCAAGCAGGTACGCCTGCGCGTCCGCGAGCTCGGCCAGGAGCTGGACAAGCTGGTCAACCGGGTGCACGGGAGCGAGGTCGCCCGTACTGAGCAGCGGCTGCGGCTGGAGCAGTTGGAGCAGCGGGCGCTGGAGGAGTTCGGGGTGGAGACCGAGACCCTGATCTCCGAATACGGCCCCGACGCCCCGGTGCCCGGCGATCCGCCCACCCCCTACGTGCGCGAGGAGCAGGAGAAGCGGGCGCGGGCGGCCGAGCGCCAGATGAACCAGCTCGGCAAGGTCAACCCGCTGGCGCTGGAGGAGTTCGCGGCGCTGGAGGAGCGGCACGCGTTCCTCAACTCGCAGCTCGAAGACCTCAAGAAGACCCGGCGCGACCTGCTGACCGTGGTCAAGGAGGTGGACGACCGGGTCGAGCAGATGTTCGCCTCGGCGTACGAGGACGTGGCCCGCGAGTTCGAGCAGATCTTCACCAGGGTCTTCCCCGGCGGGGACGGGCGGCTGGTGCTCACCGAGCCCGCCGACATGCTGACCACCGGCATCGAGGTCGAGGCCAGGCCGCCGGGCAAGAAGGTCAAGCGGCTGTCGCTGCTGTCGGGCGGCGAGCGCTCGCTGACCGCGGTGGCGTTCCTGATCTCCATCTTCAAGGCGCGGCCCTCGCCGTTCTACGTGATGGACGAGGTCGAGGCCGCGCTCGACGACACGAACACGCAGCGGCTGCTGACGTTGTTCGAGGAGTTGCGGCAGAGCTCGCAGCTCATCGTGATCACCCACAACAAGCGCACGATGGAGATCGCCGACGCGCTCTACGGCGTGTCGATGCGCGGTGACGGCGTGACACAGGTGGTCAGCCAGCGTCTGCGGGAGCGCGAGTCGGCCTGACCGGCAGGGGCGCCGGGGCTCGGGTGGCCTGTGCGGTGGGGGAGGGTCGCCTGATCAGGGCGTTCCGTGGGACGCGACTCGCCTGATCGGTGTGGGCTTGGGCATGACCATGCCGGTCGATCTGGAAAACTGGCATCTTGTGGATGGTTACCTCGGCGTCATCGTGATCGTGGCCGTCGTCGCCCTGCTGGCGGCCGGCGGTCTCTTCCTGCTCTTCAGGCCGGGTCGCAAGGCGGCCCCACCGGTCAAGCCGCCCGAGCCGCCCACGCTTCCCGAGGAGAAGCGGCCCGCCGGGGCGGGCGAGGAGGGCGAGGGCGCGACCACCACGCTGCCGCCGCCCGCGGTGCCCGTCACGCCCGCCGTCGTGGCGCCGCCCGAGGTCGAGGTGCCACCGCCGTCCGCGGGCCGGATGGTGCGGCTGCGCTCGCGATTGGCGCGCTCGCAGAGCGCCTTCGGGCGCGGGCTGCTGGAGCTGCTCTCCCGTGACCGGCTCGACGACGAGGTGTGGGACGAGATCGAGGAAAACCTGATCACCGCCGACGTGGGCGTCTCGCCGACCCGCGTCATGGTCGAGGAGCTGCGCACCAAGGTCAAGGTGCTGGGCACCCGCACCCCCGAGGAGGTGCGCAAGCTGCTGCGCGAGCAGCTGCTCGCCCAGGTCAACCCCGACCTCGACCGCACGCTGCGGGTGCAGAAGCACGGCGACCGGCCCGCGGTCGTGCTCGTCGTGGGCGTCAACGGCACCGGCAAGACCACCACCACCGGCAAGCTCGCCCGCGCGCTCGTCGGCGACGGCAAGAAGGTCGTGCTCGGGGCGGCCGACACGTTCCGCGCGGCGGCCGCCGACCAGCTCCAGACCTGGGGCGAGCGGGTGGGCGCCGACGTGGTGCGCGGCCCCGAGGGCAGCGACCCGGCCTCCGTGGCGTTCGACGCGACCGCCCGGGGCATCGAGGAGAAGGTCGACGCGGTCATCGTCGACACGGCGGGCCGCCTGCACACCAAGACCGGGCTCATGGACGAGCTGGGCAAGGTCAAGCGGGTCATCGAGAAGAAGGCCACGGTCGACGAGGTGCTGCTCGTCCTCGACGCCACCACCGGCCAGAACGGCATGCGCCAGGCCCAGGTGTTCGGCGAGGTGGTCAACATCACCGGCATCGCGCTGACCAAGCTCGACGGCACCGCCAAGGGCGGCATCGTGATCTCGGTGCAGCGGGAGCTGGGCGTCCCGGTCAAGCTCGTGGGGCTGGGCGAGGGACCCGACGACCTGGCGCCGTTCGATCCCGAGGTCTTCGTGGACGCGATCCTGGGCGACTGACAGCGGCGCGACTGACAGTGACGACTGACAGTAAGGCGATTTTCGGGACATTACGGACCGTGCCAAACGCCTGGGGAAAGATCCCTTACCGGTGCAAACTTGATCGACGACCTGCCCTGTGCTGCCATGTATCGGTCATCCGAGATCGCCTGATCCCCCTCTGAGAAGCGAAGGGATGCCGATGAAGAAGATCGTTGTACATCGCCCGGGAACGGTCCGCCCCACGGCGGCGGCCGCACCGCGACACACGGCCTGATTCCTCGTGTAGGCCGGCGTCTCGCACGAGGCGTCGGCCACGGAAGGAGGGTTCCAGGCGTGAAGTCCATCGTCCTTGACGCCCACCGCCGGATCGGCGGACCCTACACGCTAGCCGCCGCCCTGCTCGGCCACCTCGTCCCCGAGGCACTGGAACGCTGGCCCGAGCTGGCCGCCGCATACGACATCGAGCTCCGCACCGCCGCCCCCGGGCTGCGGGACGTCGTGCCCGTGCGCAGGAGGTCGCTGGCCGACGAGCTGCCCAGGGCGCAGCGCATCCTGATCCCCGGCGCCCGGCGCAGCCTGCGGATCGCCAACGGGCTGGCCGAGTTCGTCCGCGAGCACCTGAGCCGCACCGCGCCGCTGGCCGTGACCGTGGCGAACCTGGCCGAGGCCGACCACACCGACGCCGAGCTGGTCGAGGTGCTGCGCAGGAGGGTCGGGCCCGGCCTGCTGGAGATCGCCGAAGGGCCGTCGGCGACCGGTGGCGGGCCGCTCGTCGCGGACTTCGACCGGTTCCGCGACGAGGGGTTCCACCACGCCATGGCGGAGTCGGGGCTGGAGGCGCTGCGCGGGCTGGCGTACGAGGCCGATCCCGAGGGGTGGCGGCTGCTCGTGCAGCGGGTCGCGGCCGCGCTGGAGGCCGTCGAGCGCGAGGACGAGGCCCGCGAGCTCTACGACAGGGCGCGGCGGGTGAGCACCGACCCCAAGCACCGCGCGACCATCGCCTACGGCACGGCCATGCTCCTCGTACGCCACCACGACCCGGCCCGGCGCGACCCCGACCAGGCCCTGGCCTGGATCAACGAGGCGATCACCATCGCCGGCCTGCTGCCCGACCCCCGCGAACGCGCCTTCCACCTGGGCTTCGACCTCAACGGCAAGGCCCTGGTCGAGCTGCGCAGAGGCCGCCCCGAGGCCGCGCTGGAGCTCGTCCAGCAGTCCCTCGACCTGGCCGAGCGCCACCTGGCCGACGAGCACCCCGTGCACCGGCTGGTGCTCCATGCCAACCGGGCCCAGCTGCTGGCCGGCGCGGGGGACACGCGGCAGGCGCTGGCCGACTACACCACCGCGATCGAGCTGGACCCCGGCTACCCGGACTACTACCTGGAACGCGGCAACCTGCTCAACCAGCTCGGCCGCGGGGACGAGGCGCTGGCCGACTACGAGAGCGTGATGCGGCTCAGCCCGCCGTTCCCCGAGGCGTACTACAACCGGGCGGAGCTGCGCTTCGCCGAGGGGGACATCGCGGGCGCGCGGGCCGACCTGGACCACACGCTGGAGCTGGACCCGGAGTTCGTGCCCGCCTACGTCAACCGCTCCGGCATCCTCGTGGCCGTCGGCGAGCACGCCGCGGCCAGGCGGGACGTGGAGCGGGGGATGCGCATCGAGCCCCGCAGTCCCTACCTGCTGTGCGTGCTGGGGCAGGTCGAGCTGGCCGACGGGCACCATCCCGAGGCGCGGGCCGCCTTCGACGCGGCCCTGGAGCTCAACCCCGACCTGGCGGTGGCCTGGGCGGCCCGGGGCGAGCTGGCGTTCGAGCGCGGTGACGACGAGGGCGCGGTGGCCGACCTGACCCGGGCGATCAAGCTGGGGGAGACGGCCGAGCTGCTGTTCAACCGGGCGGTGGTGCACCGGGAGGCGGGCCGCGCGGAGCAGGCCAGGGACGACCTGGTCAGGGCCGCGGAGCTGGCGCCGGGGGACTACGAGATCTCGGAGGCGCTGGCCGCGCTGTGAGCGTGGTGCGGCCGGCCGATCGGCACGACCAGCGGCGTGCCGGCCACCGGGTCAGGGATGACCTTGGCGTCCAGCTCGAACACCTCGCGCAGCAGCTCCTCGGTCAGCACCTCGTGCGGGGTGCCGGAGGCGATCACCCGCCCGGCGCGCATGGCCACCAGCCGGTCGGCGTAGCGGGCGGCCAGGTTGAGGTCGTGCAGCACCATGACGACCGTGCGGCCCGCCTCCTGGTGCAGGTGCCGTACGAGCTCCAGTACCTCCACCTGGTGGGCCAGGTCCAGGAACGTCGTCGGCTCGTCGAGCAGCAGCAGGTCCGTGCCCTGCGCCAGGGCCATGGAGATCCACGCCCGCTGCCGCTGCCCGCCCGACAGCTCGTCCAGCGGCCGTTCGGCCAGGTCCGCCAGGCCCGTCATGGCCAGCGCCGCGGCGACCGCGCCCTCGTCGTCCGACGACCACTGCCGGTACCAGGTCTGGTGCGGATGCCTGCCCCGGCCCACGAGGTCGGCCACGGTCAGGCCCTCGGGGGCGACGGGCGCCTGGGGGAGCACGCCGAGGATCTTGGCCACCTCACGGGTGGGGATCCGGTCGATGCGCTTGCCGTCCAGCAGCACCTCACCGCCCTGGGGCTTGAGCAGCCGGCCCAGGGCGCGCAGGAGGGTGGACTTGCCGCAGCCGTTCGGCCCGATGATGGTGGTCACCGTGCCCGCCTCGATGCCCAGGTCGAGGCCGTCGACGATGACGTTGTCCCCGTACCCGAGCTTGACGGCGGCGGCCTGCAGTCTCATTTGCGTGACCTCCAGATCAGGTGGATCAGGTAGGGGGCGCCCAGGACGGCGGTGACGATGCCGACGGGCAGTTCGATGGGGGAGAACGCGGTCCTGGCGACCAGGTCGGCGGCGGTGGTGAGCACGGCGCCGATGATCGCCGAGCACAGCAGCGGCGGGTGGGCGGAGCGGGTCAGCCGGAGCGCGATCTGGGGCGAGGCCAGCGCGACGAACGCGATCGGGCCCGCCGCGGCGGTGGCCACGGCGGACAGCAGCACTGCGGAGAGGATCATCAGGGCGCGGGCCGGGTTCACCCGCACGCCGAGGGCGGTGACCGTGTCGTCGCCGAAGCGCAGGGCGTCCAGCGAGCGGGTGCCGAGCAGGGCCAGCGGCACCAGTACGGCCAGGGCCAGCGCCGTGGGCGTCACGTGCTCCCAGCCGCGGCTGTTGAGCGAGCCGGTGATCCAGACCATGGCGCGGCCGGTGTCGGTCACGTCGCCGATGGTCAGCAGCCAGAACTTGACGTTGGTGAACACGGCGGACACGCCGATGCCGACCAGCACCAGGCGGTAGCCGTCCAGGCCGCGCCGCCAGGCCAGGCCGTACACGACGGCCGCGCCGATCAGGCCGCCGACCAGGGCCAGGGCGGGGATGCCGAGGCTGGTCAGCAGGCCGCTCGTGCCGCCGGTCACGCTGCCGCTGGCGACCACGCCGGCCACGACCGTGACCGAGGCGCCGGTGGTGACGCCGAGGATCTCGGGGCTGGCCAGGGGGTTGCGGGCGATGGACTGGATGATCGCCCCGGACAGCGCGAGCGCGGCCCCGACCAGGGCGCCGGTGAGCGCGCGGGGCAGGCGCAGCTCCATGATGACGAAGTGGGCCGGGCTGTGGACGTCGAACGCGCCGGAGACCACCTCCGCCAGCGACATCTGGATGTCACCGAGGCGCATGTTCAGGGCCATGAGCAGGGCGAGCAGGAGGAGGCCGATGAGGGCGACGGCCACGCCGCGTACGCGTACGCGCCAGGAAAGACCGCGGGTGCGCAGGGGGAGGGTGGTGGTCACAGACGTACCGGCTTCCTGCGGCGGACCAGGGCGACGAAGAAGGGGGCGCCCATGAGCGCGAGCACCACGCCGACCTCCAGCTCTCCCGGCGGGGCCACCACGCGGCCGATCACGTCGGCGAGCAGCAGCAGCCCGGCGCCGATCAGCCCCGAGTACGGCAGCAGCCACCGGTGGTCGGGACCCGACAGCGGGCGGGCCAGGTGCGGCACGATCAGCCCGATGAACGCCAGCGAGCCGCAGGCGGCCACGGCCGCGCCCGAGAGCAGGGTGACCGCGGCGACGCCGATGGTGCGGGTCCACATGATGTTCTGGCCGAGGCTGCGGGCGACGTCCTCGCCGAGGGACAGGGCGTTGAGCCCGGGAGCGTTCACCATGGCCAGCACCAGCCCGGCCAGGATGAACGGCGCCACCTGCCACACCACGTCGGCGCCCCTGGCCGAGATCGAGCCCGCCTGCCAGAAGCGGAACACGTCCATCGCCTGCTCATCCAGCAGCACGACGGCCGAGGTGAGGGCGGCCAGCAGGGCGCTCACGGCGGTGCCCGCCAGCGCGAGCGTGACCGGGGTCGGCCCGCCCCTGCCGCCCGCCATGCCGAGCGCGAACACCGCCACGCTCGCCACCAGCGCCCCGGCCAGCCCGAACCAGATGTAGACGAGCAGGTTGGAGACGCCGAGCAGGATGATCGAGGACACCATCGCGAACGCGGCACCCTGCGTGACGCCGAGCAGCCCGGGGTCGGCGAGCGGGTTACGGGTGTGGCCCTGCATGAGAGCGCCCGCCACGCCGAGCGCGATCCCGGCGAGCACTCCCAGGACGGTCCTCGGCAGGCGGAGGGAGCGGATGACGAGGTCGTTCTCGGTGCCGGTGGGGGCGGTGAGCGCGTGCCAGGCGTCCCCGAGCGGCACGGGCTTGGAGCCGATCGTCACGCTCAGGACGACCGCCACCACGACGGCGGCGAGCAGCGCTAACAGGACGGTGATCCGGCGGTGACGGATGCCGTGGAGGCGCGGCGCCAGGGTGGTCGCACTCACCCGTTTCCTCCTCACGTTTGCCGGATCACGCTGCAGTATGCCAGCTTAGGCAGGGCTAACCTTATTTAGGGTTACCTAAGTTCCGTGAAAGGGATCACATGAGGGCGTTACTCGTACTGGCCGGTTCCCTCCTGGTGGCGGGGCTCACCGCCTGCGGCTCCGCGCAGCCCGCGGCCGGACCGGCGACCGGCGCCGCCGCCTTCAGGACCGTCAAGCACGCGATGGGCACGACGGTGATCTCGTCCCAGCCGAAGCGCGTGGTGGCGCTCGACCAGAGTTTCGTGGACGCCGTGCTCACGCTGGAGACACCGGTGGTGGGCTACACGACGTACCGGTCGATCGAGACCAAGTTGCCCGACTACCTCGGGCCGGCGGTCGAGCGGTACGGCAAGGAGGCCACCTCCGTCGGCACCTTGGAGGAGCCGAGCCTGGAACGCATCATGGCGCTCAAGCCGGACCTGATCGTCTCGGCCAAGGTCCGCCACGAGGCGCTGTACGACCGGCTCTCGAAGATCGCGCCCACCGTCTTCAGTGAGACCACCGGGGCCATCTGGAAGGAGAACCTCCGGCTCATGGGCCAGGCCCTGGGCAAGGAGCAGCTCGCGGACACCAGGATCAAGGAGTTCGAGGAGCGGGCAGCCGCGATCGGTACGGAGATCAAGGAGAAGGACGGCAAGCTGCCGACGATCTCGGTCGTGCGGTTCGCGGGCGAGCCGACCACGCGGCTGTACGTCGAGAACTCGTACTCGGGCGTCGTGCTCAAGGACGTCGGCTTCCCGCGCCCCGCGGACCAGCCGACCGACCCGGCGGCCATCGCGGTGGACGTGAGCCAGGAACGTATCGCGGAACTGGACGCGGACCAGATCTTTGTCGCGACCTATCCGGACCCGTCCACCGACGGTCCCAAGGAGAAGTTCGTGAACAACCCGCTGTGGGGCCGCCTCAAGGGGGAGAAGCACGAGGTGAGCGACCTGACGTGGATGAGCGCGGTGGGCATCCAGGGGGCGCACGCGATGCTGGACGACGTGGCCGGCTTCTTCTCCGTGGACCCGGCCAGACCCGCCTCCTGACGATCGGCCGAAACGATCGGCCCGAACGATCGGCCCGAAACGATCGGCGCGGACGCCCGTGCGGGAACAAACGAGCATCGGACCGATGTTGCAGTGAACCCGCCGGGTACGTCCGCGCGTCTACCAGGTAGAGGTTTACTCCCCAGTACGAGGGCAGCGGAAAAGACATGCGGATGCATGGCGCGGCGGCGGTTCCGGCGGCGTACCCGCGTCTGTGATGGTCAGGGAACCCCGATCCTTTACGCCAATGTGTGTGACTCTCGCCACTATTACAGCAAAATTGGGTGGTTAGTGTTATGATACTGAGACTTGTCCGGCCGTGGACGTGACCATAGCCATGCACGCCGCGAGCAGTAGGACGATGCCCTCCCTTCTGGCCAAGGCGAACCGTCTAACGCGTCCCTTAGCTGGGATTTGCCATGATGGAACCGCCGTCAGGCGGCTTTGTGCCGAAACGGGGGGAAAGCGCAAGGGGGAAATGAATTGATCACTATGACCGATGAGCAGCGTCAGGACTGGTTCGAGCGCGACGTCGTGCCCGTGACGTCGCAGCTTTTCGCTTCCGCCATGCGCCTCACCCGTAACGCCGCCGACGCGGAGGACCTGGTGCAGGAGACGGTGGCGAAGGCGTATACGTCTTACCATCAGTTCCGTGAGGGCACCAACCTCAAGGCGTGGCTGCACCGGATCCTCACCAACAACTTCATTAACGACTACCGCAAGAAGCAGCGCTCGCCCAAACTGTCCACGGCGGAGGACATCGAGGACTGGCAGTTGCACGCCGCGGAGTCGCACAGCTCCACGGGCCTGCGGTCGGCCGAGACCGAGGCACTCGACCGGCTCCCCGACAACGTCGTCATGAACGCCCTGCGCTCCCTCCCCGAGGACTTCCGCGTGGCCGTCTACCTCGCCGACGTCGAGGGCTTCGCCTACAAGGAGATCGCCGAGCGGATGGGCACCCCCATCGGCACGGTCATGTCCCGCCTGCACCGCGGCCGCCGCCAACTGCGCGGCATGCTGGAGGAGTACGCCCTGGAGGAAGGCGCCGTGCGCCTGCCCGCCCAGGCCCAGCACGCGGCCTGACCGCCTCAGGACCCCATGCTGAGGTGGAGCCGGACGCGTAACACCCCGCCCTCGGCCCGCAAAGTGCACGAGTCGCCCGGCGCGGGCCTCGGGGCGCGGTTCCTGCGCCCCGAGCGCTAGAGGGGCTGCGCGACGGCTATCAACGCCACCGCTCCGAGCGCGCAGCCCACGCCGGCCACCTGGATGGCCCGCAGCCGCTCTCCCAGCACGTGCCTGGCCAGCAACAGGGTGCTCGCGGGATAGAGCGAGACCAGCACGGCGACCAGGCTGAGCAGCCCGCCCTGCTGGGCGAGCAGGAAGAGCACGTTGGCCGCCATGTCGAGCAGGCCCGCGGCCACGATGATGTGCAGGGACTTCGGTCCGGGCTTCAGCGCGCGGCGGGTGACCACGGCCAGCAGCGCCACCGTGGACACCGAGGACAGCCGGGCGCCGACCAGCGGCCACAGTCCGGCCTCGTGCGGGGCTTGGGCGAGCAGGATGAAGAAGCCGCCGAACCCGGCCCCCGCGGCCAGCGCGGCGAGCACGGAAGCGAGCGAGCCGCGCCCGTCGGCGGACCGGTCCTGACTGACCAGCAGCACCGAGCCGAGCGCCAGGGCCACCCCGACCAGCGCCCAGAACGCGGGCCGCTCGCCGGTCGCCAGCCCGAACACCACGGGCAGTGCCGCCGAGGTCACCGCGGTCGTCGGCGCCACCACCGACATGACGCCGGTGGCCAGCGCCCGGTAGAACAGCACCAGCCCCGCCGCGCCCGACAGGCCCGCGGCCAGCCCCCAGGACAGGGCGGCACCGCTGAACGTGCCCGGCAGCAGCGGCAGCAGCCCCACGATCAGGGCCAGGCCCGCGGTCTGGGAGAGCAGCACCACGGAGAACACCTGGGACCGGCGGGTGGCCAGGCCACCGAAGAAGTCGGCCGTGCCGTACACGACCGCGCAGACGGTCGCCAGGATCACCGTCACGGTTCATCCCCTCTGTAGTTCAACGTGTTGTACGGCTAGTACAACACATTAGGTACAACAGAGTGCAACCGGGTTTCACTACACTGCACTCCATGGAAGACCCTGACCTGATCAACCAGGCCATCGCGACCAACGTGCGCGCCCACCGCGCCCACCGCGGGCTGACGCTGGACGCGCTGGCCGCCCGGTCGGGCGTGAGCAGGGGCATGCTCGTGCAGGTGGAGCAGGGCCGGACCAACCCGAGCGTCTCCACGCTCACCAGGATCGCCTCCGCCCTGGGCGTGACCGTGGCCAGGCTGGTGGAGGTCTCGGACGTGCCCGTGGTCAGGGTCGTGAGCAAGGCGGACGTGGTCACGTTCCACCAGGGCGACGTGCAGGCGCGGCTGCTCGTCGGCGCGGACATGCCGCTGATCCTGGAGCTGTGGGACTGGCGGCTGGCGCCCGGCGAGCACCACGACGGCGACGCCCACCCCGCCGGCACCCGCGAGATGGTGACCGTGCTGGCCGGCGAGCTGACGCTCACGGTCTACGGCAGGGCGTACACGGTGGGCCAGGACGACGCGGCGCTCTTCACCGCCGACCGCCCCCATCGCTACGCCAACCTGGGCAGTGAGGATCTCAGGTTCGTGATGGTGGTCGCCGAGCCGCGTGAGACCCACGACCAATAACGTCGAACACCCACCTGATCACGCTGTGAAGTTTCATGATTACTCCATGTCTTGGACGGCTCTTGCCCGTTGCTGGGTACATCCCCTGGTGTACGTGCGAACGGCGGCAGGGGGTGGCGCGTGACCGAGGCCCGAGCGGCGACGGAGAAGCTCCAGGCGGAGCTTCATGGTCTGGGCGTCACCACCGCTTACGACGTCTGCGACGATGCCACCGTCTCAGTGTGGATCGGACTGGTCGTCCGTTATAGAGATGGTTTTTACCGTTGGCAGGAAGGACCGGTGAAACGTCGGCATCTGGGTACGGATCCGGTCGGATGTGCCATGCGCGTGGCGCGCCGCTACAAGGAACTCCAGGCGGATATCCCACTGTGGTGGGATGACCTGGCCAGGGAGTTGCGGGGGAAACCGGTCCAGGACTATCCGTAGGGCCCCGCATGCGGCGCTTCGGGGGGAAGCATGCGCATCTGGGCTTTGCCACCGCTGGTTCTGCTCGTCCTTACAGGTTGCGTCACCCAGCCGGTGCCACCGGACAGGCCGGTTGCGCCGTTCAAGCCGTTCGTGCTCGACCCGCGGGCGCTGGCCAGGCGGCTGGCGTCGATACAGCCGGGGTGGCCGCGCAGCCGCAAGTTCGACTGCGCGCGGGTCAAGTGCGTGGCCCTGACCTTCGACGACGGTCCCGGCCGGTACACCGGCAAGCTGCTCGACCTGCTGCGCAAGCGTGACGTCCGGGCCACCTTCTTCGTCGTCGGGCAGATGGTGGCCGAGGACCGGGGCGGGCGCATCACGCGCAGGATCGCGGACGAGGGACACGAGCTCGGCAACCACTCGTGGAGCCATCCGTCGCTGCCGGGGCTCTCGCACGAACAGCTCGAACACCAGCTCAGGCGTACCGAGAGCATCGTGCTGCGGCTGACCGGGATCCGGATGCGGATGATGCGGCCGCCGTACGGGGCCACGGACGAGAAGGTCGCCGCCGAGGCGCGGCGCGAGGGGCTGGCCCAGATCATGTGGAACGTCGACACCCTCGACTGGCGCGACCGGGTGGCCTCCGTCGTCGCCAAACGGGCCGGCAGGGCCACCCCGGGATCGATCGTCCTGCTGCACGACATCCACGCCAGCACCGTGGACGCCGTGCCGGAGATCCTCGACACGCTCGGCAAGAAGGGGTTCACGTTCGTCACGGTCTCGGAGCTGTACGGCCGGCGGCCCGAACCGGGGCGGATGTACACCGAGCGGTGACCGGCCCGGCCGCCTGTCGGTGCGGCGTGGCACCCTTGTCGGCATGAGTTTCACCGGTTTCCCCGACGAGGCCTTCCTCTTTTACGAGGGCCTGGCGGCGGACAACTCGAAGACCTACTTCACCCGGCACAAGCAGCTCTACGAGGAGGCCGTGCGCGCGCCCATGGTCGCGCTCGCCGACGAGCTGGCCCCGGGGTTCGGGGCCGCCCACCTGTTCCGGCCCTACCGGGACGTGCGCTTCGCCAAGGACAAGTCACCGTACAAGACCCACCAGGGGGCCTTCGTGGAGGTCCTCCGCGGGATCGGGCTCTACGTGGAGGTCAGCGCAGAAGGGCTCTACGCCGCGGGCGGCTGCTACTCGCAGGCCTCCGACCAGGTGGCGCGCTTCCGGGCGGCGGTGGACGAGGACCTCACGGGCAAGCCACTGGTGTCGATCGCCGAGGAGCTGGCGGCGGCGGGATACACGCTGGAGGGGGAGCGGCTCAAGACCAGGCCGCGCGGGTTCGCCGAGGACCACCCGCGCATCGCCCTGCTGCGGCACAAGTCGATCTACGGCGGGATGAGCTTCGAGCCGGCGCCGTGGGTGCACACGGCGGAGGTCCGCGATCGGGTGGCCGCGGCCTGGCGCGCGTTCGGACCGCTGGTCGAGTGGCTGCGCACGCACGTGCGGGGCAGCGAGCTCCCGCCCCGCTGACGTCCCCGTCACTCACCGGCCGCGCTTCGTTCGCCCCACCGGGCGCAGCGAGGCGCGGCCGATCGAGGTCAGGCGCGCTTGGCGCGGGCCGCGGCCCGGCCGCGGGTGGCGGCGTCGAGCACGACCTTGCGGATGCGGACGGCCTCCGGGGTGATCTCCACGCACTCGTCCTCGCGGATGAACTCCAGCGCCTGCTCCAGCGACAGCACCCGCGGCGGGATCACCTTCTCCGTCTCCTCGCTGGTGGAGGAGCGCATGTTGGTGAGCTTCTTCTCCTTGGTGATGTTCACGTCCATGTCGTCGGACCTGGAGTTCTCGCCGATGATCATGCCTTCGTAGACCTCGGTCGTCGGCGAGACGAACAGAGTGCCGCGCTCCTGGAGGTTGAGCATCGCGAACGCGGTCACCGGGCCGGACCTGTCGGCCACCAGGGAGCCGTTGTTGCGGGTGCGCAGCTCGCCGAACCACGGCTCGTAGGAGTCGAACACGTGGTGCACGAGGCCGGTGCCGCGCGTCTCGGTGAGGAACTCCGTACGGAACCCGATCAGCCCCCGCGCGGGCACCACGAACTCCATCCGGATCCAGCCGGTGCCGTGGTTGGTCATGTGCTCCATGCGGCCCTTGCGCACGGCCAGCAGCTGGGTGACCGCCCCCAGGTATTCCTCAGGGCAGTCGACCGTCAGGCGCTCGACCGGCTCGTGCACCTTGCCGTCGATGGTCTTGGTGACCACCTGCGGCTTGCCCACGGTCAGCTCGTAGCCCTCACGGCGCATCTGCTCGACCAGGATGGCCAGCGCCAGCTCACCGCGGCCCTGCACCTCCCAGGCGTCGGGCCGGTCGGTGGGCAGCACGCGCAGCGACACGTTGCCGACCAGCTCCTTCTCCAGCCGGTCCTTGACCATGCGGGCGGTGACCTTCGACCCCTTGACCTTGCCGACCAGGGGAGAGGTGTTGGTGCCAATGGTCATGGAGATCGCCGGCTCGTCGACGGTGATCAGCGGCAGCGGCCGCGGGTCGTCGGGGTCGGCCAGCGTCTCGCCGATCATGATGTCGGGGATGCCGGCGATGGCGATGATGTCGCCGGGGCCCGCCTCCTCGGCCGGCTTGCGCTCCAGGGCCTCGGTCATGAGCAGCTCGGTCACCTTGACCCGCTGGATCGTGCCGTCCGTGCGGCACCAGGCCACCTGCTGGCCCTTGCGCATGACGCCCTGGTGGATGCGGCACAGCGCGATCCTGCCCAGGTAGGAGGAGGCGTCGAGGTTGGTGACGTGAGCCTGGAGCGGGGCGTTGGGGTCGTAGGTCGGCGCCGGGATGGTCGACTTGATGATGTCGAACAGCGGCTCCAGGTCCTCCGAGTCGGGCATGCCGCCGTCCTGCGGGCGCTCGAAGGAGGCCCGGCCGGCCTTGGCCGAGGCGTAGACGATCGGGAAGTCGATCTGCTCCTCGGTGGCGTCGAGGTCCATGAAGAGCTCGTAGACCTCGTCCACGACCTCCTTGATGCGGGCGTCGGGGCGGTCGACCTTGTTGATGCACAGGATGACCGGCATCTTCGCGGACAGCGCCTTGCGCAGCACGAACCGGGTCTGCGGCAGCGGGCCCTCGGAGGCGTCGACCAGCAGCACGACGCCGTCCACCATGGACAGGCCGCGCTCGACCTCACCGCCGAAGTCGGCGTGGCCGGGCGTGTCGATGATGTTGATGGTCATGCCGCCGTGCTTGACGGCGGTGTTCTTCGCGAGAATGGTGATGCCCTTCTCGCGCTCCAGGTCATTGGAGTCCATCACGCGGTCGTCGACGTCCTGGTTTGCGCGGAACGCCCCGGACTGCCAGAGCATGGCGTCGACGAGCGTGGTCTTGCCATGGTCGACGTGCGCGATGATCGCGATGTTCCGCAGGTCGTCGCGGCTGTTCAAAGGCATGATGACGTCTCGCTCTGTGTCGGTGGGGGCGGCCGCGTGAGTCGCGACCTTATAAGTCTAGTTGATCCCTTCTGATGGCAGGAGCGGGACAAGATGGCGGCGAGCGTACGCCCGGGCGTCCTCGTCGTTACGGAGCGGGATCGCACTCTCCGGGATGAGCACGAACGACAGCGCGACGCGTACGTACAGCTCGGCCACCTCGGCGTCCCCGACGTGGGCCGCCAGATAATCCCTGGCCGCCGCCAGGTACGGGCCCGCCTCCAGGGTGAGCTGCGGCAGGATCGTCTCGGGTTCGGTCGCGAGCAGCCTGCTGAGCAGCGGGTGCGCGCGCGCCAGCCGCAACGTGATCGCGAAGCCCTCCGCGACCTGGTCCGCGGGCGTCGGCAGCGCCGCCATCGCCTGCTCGAACGCCTTGAGAAATCGCTCCAGCTCGCGCAGGATCACGGCCTGGACCAGATCCGCCTTGCGGGAGAAACGCCGGTAGACGGTGACGCGCGCCAGCCCCGCGTGCCTGGCGACGTCGTCCATGGTCAACCGGCGCAGGCCCCGCTCCAGCATCCGTGCGTGGGCGGCGTCGAGGATGCGTTCGAGGGAGTGATCCCGCATGGATCAAGCGTAGGGGTGCCCGCCCCGGCGCGGGCGGCGTTCGCCGGGGTACGTCGGGCACGGATCATGCACGCATGCAGGGGACGGAGCCGCCTGTCATGGCCACGTCAGGTGCCCCTCACAAGCCGTGGACTATGCACCTACATAGGTGGTTGCACAATTGTGCGCATGGCAAGGGTCGCCGCGATCCTTACATTGGCGGCATGACCTGGACAGAGCTGGTGATGGCCGCGGCACCGATTCAGGGCGACCAGCCGGCGGTGAGCGATGTCAGAACCGGTGAGGTGCTGTCGTACGCGCAGTTCATGAGACGAGTCACCCGTGCCGCGGCGGGGCTGCGCCGTCAGGGCCTGCGTTATGGCGAACCCGTGCTCATCGACGTCCCGCTGGGCGCGTCGCTGCCGGTCGCTGTCCACTCGGTCGCCTGGGCGGGCGGGGTCGCGGTGCTCGGCCACGCCCGATCCGCCCGGATGATGATCACCCAGCGCCACGACGAGACCTCCGCGGTGGACGTGGAGCAGGTCTACTCCTTCCAGCCCGCGCCGGGGGCCAAGTCGTTCAGCGAGTTGATCAACGACCGCAGCCTCGAGTTCGGCCCGCTGGCGGGGCCGGCGCTCACCCTCGACGGAGAGCGCGTGTTCGACCACGACGAGCTGGCGACCGACCTGCGCAGGCTGGCCGCCCGGCTGGTGATCGGCAAGGACGACATCGTGATCGACGCGGTCAGCGAGCCGTTCAGGGGCCTGCGGGTGGTCGATCTGGCGATGATGTCCGGCGCCCACGTCGTGGTGGCCCACGAGCCCAGCCTGGTGGGCTGCCGCGTGCTGGCCGCCGAGCGCCGGGCGACCATCGTGGTGGCGCCGTACGAGGTGGCCAGAAGACTGCTCGGCGATCCGATCCTGCGTGTCGTCGATGAAAGAGCGGTCGTAAGCTCGCTTGGCCTGTGAAAAGTGCGACACTGTGGGAGAGTGTGATCCATCCGCGACGCAGGGTGACCACATGCCAGAGCCCCCACGGCACAACCTTCCAGCAGAGCCCAACCGGTTCGTGGGTCGGGAGCGCGATCTAGACGACCTGCGCGGCTTGTTCGGCGAGACCCGCGTGGTGACCCTGTGCGGAGTCGGCGGCATCGGCAAGACCCGCCTGGCGCTGCGGGTGGCCGCCGGGCTGGTGACCGCCTACCCCGACGGCGTCTGGCTGGTCGAGCTGGCCAGGATCGGCCGTCCCGAGCTCATCCCGCAGGAGGTCGCCCGCGTGCTCGGCGTGCGCGAGGAGGCCAACCGCCCGCTGCTCGACACCGTGACGGCCAGGTTGCGCGGGATGCGCTGCCTGCTGCTGCTCGACAACTGCGAGCACCTGGTCGACCGGTGCGCGGAGGTGGCGGCGGCGCTGATCGCGACCTGCCCGCGGCTGAGCATCCTGGCCACCAGCAGGGAGCCCTTGCGCATCGCCAGCGAGCTGATCTGGCGGGTGCCGCCGCTCGACCTGCCCGACGCCGGGCCGCAGGCCGAGGAGGCCGAGGCCGTGCAGTTGTTCATGGACCGGGCGACCGCGGCGGGCACCAGGCTGGGCCCGGGCAGCCTGGCCGACGTGATCCGCCTGTGCCGGGCGCTCGACGGGCTGCCGCTGGCGCTGGAGCTGGCCGCGGCCCGCACCCGCCTGCTCAGCCCCGGGCAGATCGCCGATCGCATCGACGACCGGTTCTCGCTGCTCACCACCGGCGGCCGTACGGCCCCCGCCAGGCAGCGCACGCTGCTGGCGGCCGTCGAGTGGAGCTACGACCTGCTGTCGGTCAAGGAGCAGGTGCTGCTGCGCCGGTTGTCGGTGTTCGCCGGGGGGTTCGACCTGGAGCTGGCCGAGCAGGTGTGCGCCGAGCGGCCCATCTCCGCGGCGGAGATCGTCGACCTGCTCGGCGGCCTGGTGGACAAGTCCCTCGTGTCGTGCGACGAGAGCCGCAGGCGCTACTCGCTGCTGGAGACCATCAAGCGCTACGCGATCGAGCGCCTCGAACAGGCCGGTGAGCGCGAGGTGCTGCGCGAGCGCCACCTCGACGTGCTCTGCGCGTTGCAGGAGCGCCACTTCTCGGCCGAGATGGTCGAGCCGGGCCTGCCGTGGCCGCGGCGGCTGGAGGCGCTGACCATGAGCAAGCGGCTGCTGGACGACCAGCGGGTCGCGCTCGACTGGGCGGCCGAGGCCGGCAACGTGGCGCAGGGCCTGCGCCTGTGCGCGACCAGCACCTCGCTGCTGCCCATCGGCGGCAACCTGACGGAGATCGTCGCCTGGATCGAGCGGCTGCTCTCGCTGGACCTGGCCCACGTGGCCCCCGAGCAGGTGGCGCACGCCAAGGCGTACCTGGCCTACGGCCTGGAGGCCAGAGACGAGCTGAGCCGCTCGCTGGAGCTGGCCGAGCAGAGCCTGGCGGGGCTGGCGCCGGACAACGTGTTCCCGCGCTGCGTCATGCACAGCCTCACCGTCGTGGTGCTGCTGCGCATGGGCCGGGCCGACGAGGCCGTGCCGCACGCGGAGGAGGGCCTGGCGCTGGCCACCCGCTCCGGCGACGCCTGGAACCAGGCGGCCGGGCTGCTGGGGCTGTCGGCGCTGGCCCTGACCCGGGGCCGGCTGCGCGAGGCGCAGCGGCACGGCGAGGAGGCGCTGGCGCGGGCCCGCGAGCACGGTCACCGCTGGATCATGGCCAGGACCGCGGCGCAGCTCGGCGCGGTGGCCGAGGCCAGGGGCGACCTGGTGACCGCCAAGTCGCAGTACGAGATGGCCGTCCCCTGGCTGCGGGAGCTGCGCAGCGAGCTGGACCTGGCGCGCTGCCTGGCCAGGATCGGCCGGGTGGCGGCGATGTTGCACGAGTTCGGCACCGCCAGGGAGTGCCTGGGGACGAGCCTGGCACTGGGCCGGGCGACCGGGCAGCGCCAGGGGGTGGCCAGGTGCCTGGTGGGGTTGTCGGTGCTGGCCGAGTACGAAGGCGACCTGGAGGGCGCCATACTGGCCGCCGGAGCGGCGGCCACCCTGCGCGAGTCGATCGGCCAGCACTCGGCCACCACCAGGATCGAGGAGCTGCTCGCCCGCGCCCGCACCAAGCTGGGCGACGGCCGCACCACCTCGCTGTGGTCACGGGGCCTGGCGATGAGCCCCGACGACGCCGCCCGCCACGTGCTGGAAGGCGAGCGGCTGGCGCCCAGGCCCCGGATGGAGACCACGGCGCCGGCCGAGACCGTCAGGCACTCGCTGCTGACCGCCCGCGAGCTGGAGATCGCCCACCTGCTGACCCGCGGGCTGTCCAACCGGGGCATCGCCGAGGAGTTGGTGATCAGCCCGGCGACGGTCGCGCGGCACATCGCCAACATCATGGAGAAGCTCGGCTACACCTCGCGGGCGCAGATCGCGGTGTGGGCGGCCGAGCATCCGAACGTCCCCGGATAGGTACGGGCGGGCGTCCTCTTCTGCATAGGGATCTGCATATTACGCCCCATGTATGCATGTGACACCCCTCCTTACCGTGGGCCCCATGGATGAGCGGATCGTCATGGTGGATTCGGACACCGGTCTGGAGCTCACCGAGGAGCAGCTGGACGAGCGGTCTGCCGTCGCGACCGTCCAGTTGCGGCGCAGAGGAGTGCGCGCGGGAGACACCGTGCTCATCTGCCTGCCCGTGGGCCCCGACCTGCTGGTGGCGACCGACGCGGTGATCGCGGCGGGTGGTGTGGCCTGTCCGGTGCCGGCCGATCTGGACGCTGCCGCGCTGAGCGCCCGGATCATCGCCAGTCGCGCCCGGGTGATGATCTCCGACCTGCCGCAGGCGCTGGAGGCGGCGGACGAATCACGCGTAAGGATCGTCATGAGCGTGGCCGACCTGAGCGTCCTGCATTCATGTCCAGGCAGTCGCTAACTGTGCACGGAAAGTGATCCCACGGGCGGCGGAAGCGGTGGAGACTAGGCAGCGATGTGATCCTCCCACGACCCCTTGGGCTCCACATGACCGCGCACCGCCTGCACAACCTCCCGGCTGAGCCGAACCGTTTCGTCGGTCGCACGAGAGACGTGGCCGAGTTGACCGCCCTGGTGCACGAGGAACGGGTGGTCACGCTCAGCGGGGTCGGCGGCATCGGCAAGACCCGCCTGTCGCTCCGGGTGGCGGCGACGGCCGCGCCCCGGTTCGCCGACGGCGTGTGGCTGGTCCGGCTGGCCCGCGTCGCCGACCCGGCGCTGATCGTCAACGAGCTGGCCGAGGTGCTCGGCGTGCGCGCGGAGGTCCCCGGCCGGCTGCCGGACGGTTTGCGCGTGCGCCTGCGCGAGGCCAGGACGCTGGTGCTGCTGGACGGCTGCGAGCACCTGGTGGATCGCTGCGCCGAGCTGGTGGCCGGGCTCACCGCCGAGTGCCCCGAGCTGCGCTTCCTGGTCACCAGCCGGGAGCCGCTGCACATCCCCGGCGAGCTGGTCTGGCGGGTGCCGCCGCTGGAGCTGCCCGACGACCATCACCCCGACGCCGAGTCCGTGCTGCTCTTCGTCGAGCGGGCGCTCGCGGCCGGGGCGCGCGGGGTCACCGACAGCATGGACGACGTCGTACGCCTGTGCCGCGCGCTCGACGGCCTGCCGCTCGCGCTGGAGCTGGCGGCGGCCCGGACGAGCCTGCTGAGCCCCGGGCGCATCGCCGACCGCATGGGTGGCCGGTTCGGCCTGCTCACCACCGGCGACCGCCTGGCCCTCCCCAGGCGGCGCACGCTGCTGGCCACCGTCGAGTGGAGCCATGAGCTGCTGCGGCCGAAGGAGCGGGTGCTGCTGCGCCGGTTGTCGGTGTTCGCCGGGCTGTTCGACCTCGCGCTGGCCGAGCAGGTGTGCGCCGACGGCGGCATCCTGCGCCGGGCCGACCTGCTCGACCTGCTCGACGGCCTGGTGGACAAGTCGCTGGTGCTGTACCAGGGCGAGGCGGGCCGTTACCGCCTGCTGGAGACCGTCCGCCACTATGCCGCCGAGCGGCTGGCGGAGGCCGGTGAGGACGCGCGCCTGCGCGACCGGCACCTGCGGGTGGTCTGCGAGGAGATGGAGAGCTGCTACGAGGGCGGCTGGCCGGGCGTCAGGACGCCGTGGCCGGCCAGGTTCGCGCAGTTCATCCGGGGGCGTGGCCTGCTGGAGGACTGCAGGATCGCGGTCGACTGGGCGGTGGAGTCGCGGGAGCCGGTGCTGGGGCTGCGCCTGGCCCGGGCGGCGCTGGCGATCACGGCGGTCCGGGGCGACCTGGGCGAGAGCATCGGCTGGCACGAGCGGCTGCTGGCGCTCGACCTGTCCGGGGTGCCCGCCGACCTGGTCGCGGTGGCCAAGAGCGGGCTGGCGTACGGGCTGGTGCTCGGCGACGAGCCGGCCCGCGCGGAGGAGCTGATCCAGGAGGGTGTCGAGGAGCAGAAGCGGCACCCCTACACGCACTGGCTCGGCCTCTCCTACGGCGTGGCGCTCACCGTGTTCTTCCGCACCGGGCGGCACGACCGGGCCCTGCGCTACCTCGAAGAGCTGGAGGCCGCGGCCGGGGCCCACGGCGACCTGCTCAACCTGGCTACGGTGCGGATCGCCCAGCTCGACCTGGCGCTCTTCCACGGCCGGCCGCAGGTGGCGCGCCGGCGCGGAGAGGAGGCGCTGGCCCTGGCCAGGGAGGCCGGCCACCACTGGACGCTGGCCAGGGCGCTGACCCGGCTGGGGGTGGTGGCCGAGGCGGCGGGCGACCTGGAGGCGGCCATGGCCCACCACGCCTCCGCGCTGCCGCTGCTGGTCGAGATGGACGACCGGATCGAGCTGGCCCGCTGCCACGCGCGGCTCGGCAGGGTGGCGGCCGGGCTGCACCACTACGCCACGGCGGCCGGCCACGTGGCCGCCGCGCTGGAGCTGAGCCGGCGGACCGGTCGGCGCCGGGGAATCGTCCGGGCGCTCACGGCGCTGTCCGCCGTGGCCCGGGCGCGCGACGACCTCGAAGGCGCGGTGCTGGCCGTCGCGTGCGCCACGGCGCTGCGCGAGGCGATCGGCCGGTTCGGCAGCCCGGACCGGGTCCAGGAGGTGCTCTCGTTCGCCCGGAGCAAGCTCGGCGAGGGCCGGGTGGCGCTGTTGTGGGCCAGGGGCGCGGCGCAGTCGCCGGAGGAGGTGGCCCGGAGGGTGCTCGACGGCGAGCCGGCGCCCGCGAGCCCGTCGCTGCCGCCCCCGCCACGGCGGCAGGTGCCGGGGGTGTCCCGGACAGGGCTCACCGCGCGCGAATGGGAGATCGCCGCGCTGCTCGCACGCGGGAGGAGCAACCGCGCCATCGCCCTGGAGCTGGTCATCAGCTCGGCGACGGTGGCCAGGCACATCGCCAACATCATGGAGAAGCTGGGCTTCGACTCGCGGACGCAGATCGCGGGGTGGGCGGCCGAACACGGGGCGGATTCCAGTCGGACATAAGCTGATATTCATGCCTTTTGCCCCCAACTTCCCCGTGATGCTCAGGACCGACGACGGGGTCCGCCTCGCCGCCGCGCACACCCCCTCCGCGAACGCCGACATCGGGATCGTGCTGGCCCACGGCTTCACCGGGTCGTGGCGGGAGCGCCCGACGCGCCGCATCGCGCACGTGCTGAGCGGGTACGGCGGGGTCATCGCGTTCGACTTCCGCGGCCACGGCCGCTCCGGGGGCGAGACCACGGTGGGCGACCTGGAGATCCTCGACGTGGCGGCCGCCGTGCGGCACGCCCGGGTGGTGGGCTACTCCAAGGTCGCGGTGGTGGGGTTCTCCATGGGGGCGGCGGTGGCCGTACGGCATGCCGGGCTGTGCGGCGGGGTGGACGCGGTGGTGGCGGTGAGCGGCCCGGCCCGGTGGTACTACCGGGGCACCAAGCCGATGCGCCAGGTGCACTGGGCGATCGAGCGGCCGTTCGGCCGGTGGGCGGCCAGGACGGTCAAGCGCACGCGGATCACCCGCGTCCCGTGGGACCCGATCCCGATGCCGCCGCACGAGGCGGCCGCGCTGATCTCGCCGACCCCGCTGCTGATCGTGCACGGGGACGCCGACACGTTCTTCCCGCTGGAGCACGCCCGTCAGCTCCATGCCGGCGCGCGGGAGCCGAAGGAGCTCTGGATCGAGCCCGGGTACGGTCACGCCGAGGCCGCCGCCACCCCCGGACTCATCCGCAGAATCGGCAAATGGATCTCCTCGAACCTTTCGTGAGTAAGAGTCGTCTACCTAGGACGTAAAGGAAGAAACCGCCGGGAGAAAGTCGCCGGGGCAGACCGCCGTCGAGGTGGTCGGCGTGCGACATACTTCAGAAGTCAAGGCGGTTCACTTCTGGTAGTGGGGTCTGCACCTAGCGTTGCGGGGGCGCGCTGGGTGCACATTCCGCTCTGTTGGGGCCCCCGCGCGGGGGCCCCAACACGGAAGGTCAGCCGAGCCGGGCGATGGTCTTGTACTCCAGATAGCCGTTCAGCCCCTCGGGGCCGAGCTCGCGGCCGATGCCGCTGGCCTTGTAACCGCCGAAGGGCGCGCCGGTCTCCAGCATGAAGCAGTTGACGCCGTACGTGCCGGTGCGGACCTGGCGGGCCACGTCCATGCCGTGCTCGGCGTCGGCCGTCCACACCGTGCCGGCCAGGCCGTAGTCGCTGTCGTTGGCGATGCGGATCGCGTCGGCCTCGTCGGTGTAGGGGATCACGACCAGCACCGGGCCGAAGATCTCCTCGCGGGCGACGCGCATGTCGTTGCTGACACCGGCGAACACGGTGGGCGAGACGTACCAGCCGCGGTCGTAGGGCCGGTCGAGGCCGCCGACCACGACCTTGGCGCCCTCCTCCATGCCGATCTTGATGTAGCCCTCGACCCGGTCCTGCTGCCGCTTGGCCACCAGCGGGCCGATGCCGGTCGCCGGGTCGGTGGGGTCGCCGACGGGATGGGAGGAGACCATGTTCGCGACGGCCTCGACGACCTCGTCGTAGCGGTTGTGGGAGGCGAGGATGCGGGTCTGCGCCACGCACGCCTGTCCGTTGTTCATGAGGGCGGCCAGGGACAGGAAGCCCATGCTGGCGGCCAGGTCGGCGTCGTCCAGGATGATCGCGGCGGACTTGCCGCCCAGCTCCAGGCTGACCCGCTTGAGCTGCTCGCCGCAGATGGCGCCGATGCGGCGGCCGGCCGCCGTCGAGCCGGTGAAGGCCACCTTGTCCACGCCGGTGTGCGAGACCAGGTGCTCGCCGGCCTCGCGGCCCGCGGCCACGATGTTGAGCACGCCCGGCGGCAGCCCCGCCTCCATCGCCATTTCGGCCAGCAGGTACGCGTCCAGCGGCGTCTCGGGCGCCGGCTTGAGCACGATCGTGCACCCGGCCAGCAGCGCGGGCGCGACCTTGGTCATCGTGACGAACTGCGGCACGTTCCACGGCACCACGGCCGCCACCACGCCCACCGGCTCCCTGCGGACGGTGAGGGGCCCGAACAGCCCTGGCCGCTCGTCCTCCTGGGCGAAGGACCTGCCGAGTTCGGCGTAGTACTGCAGCATGCCGAGCGGCTGCGGCGCCTGCGCCAGGTTGGAGAAGGTGATGGGCGAGCCCATCTCCTCCGTGATGAGCTGGGCCATCTCGCCCTGCCGGGCGTTGTAGATCTCGGCCAGCCTGCCGATCACCTCGGCCCGCTCGGCGAACGTCATCCGCGGCCACGGCCCGTGGTCGAACGCCTGGCGGGCGGCGGCGACGGCGCGGTCCATGTCCGCGGCCGTGCCGTCGGGCACCCGGCCGACGACCTCCTCGGTGTGCGGGGAGACGACGTCGATGGTCGCCGTGCCCGCCGGGGCCACCCATTCGCCCCCGATGAACAGCGTGTCGTGCTGGCGCATGTCGTGAGCCTCCTGCTTGAGCGAATGACCGTTGATGGGCGCGACGCCCCAAGGCGACCGAACCATGTTCTGTCCGGACACGCAAGGGGGGCGCGGCGCCGCGCGCCGCGCCCCCCTTGGACGCCTAGCGAGGGTCGATGAGCAGGTGCCTCAGCGACCTCTTGAGCAGGTCGGTCCTGTCGGCGGGATCGGCGATGCCCTCCACGCCGAAGCCCAGGTAGACGGTGTCCTTGGTGACGATGCCGCCGCCTTCCTCGAAGACCTGGTCGGTACGGAACCAATTGTTGACCGAGGGGGCGGAGCCCTGGGGCGGCGCGCCGACGGTCCAGCCGCCCAGGTCCGACTCGAACGAGGTCTGCTCGGCCGTGGCGCCGTCCCGGGTGACCGTGAAGTCGTCGAGGAAGACGCCCGCGCCCTGGGTCGCCCAGTCGCTGATGTAGGAGATGGACAGCTCGACCTGCTTGCCCGCGTACGGGGTCAGGTCGATCTTCCACTGCTGCCAGCCGGCCGAGTTGCCCGAGGCCGCGTGCCACGCGCCGGACGTGCCGGTCGGCTCGCAGTTCGGGCCCTGGTAGCGCTGCGTGAACGGATGGATCGTGCGCCAGCCGCCGCTGTTCGCCGCCGCGCAGCTGTCACCGGTGTCCTGGGTGGTGTGCCCGTTGGCGTCCGGCAGCGTGGTCCAGTCGTCGCCGCCCGCCGTCCTGGCCTCGACCGTCAGGAAGTCCCAGGCGGCCTCGGTGTCGAACGACGTCCAGAACGACAGGTCGCCGCTGCTCGCGCCGGTCAGGTCGATGGTCTTGGTCAACCGCTTGTACGAGACGTCGGCGATGCCGCTGTAGACGTCCCAGGCGCCGGTGTGCGGGTCGAAGGGGCCGCCGGGGCGTACCCACTTGACCTGGGCCGAGCTCTGGAACAGCGGGAACTGCTTGGCGGGCAGGATGGCCGAGGTGGCCACGAACGAGTTGGTGTGGCCCGGCTCCAGGGTGGCGTCGAAGCCCTGGAACTGGCCGCCGTTGCCCTGCAGCGCGAACGGCTGACCCGTGTCGTGGTCGGTGCCGGCGTCGTCGAAGAACACGTACGCGCCCAGCCAGTACTGCTGGAAGTCGTTGAACACCGGGATGCACGGCGGGTCGTTCGGCACCGTGCACTCCGACTGTGCCGGCTGGTTCGGCTGGTAGTAGTACGCGCCGTTGGCGTTGGCCGCGTACGACGGGTACTTGCCGGCGTGCACCAGCTTGCCGCCCTCGTTCAGGTAGTCGCGGACCGCCAGTTCGGTGTCCACGCCGGCCTTGGAGGTGGTGCCCGCCACCTGCCCGGTGGACCTGGGGATGATGTCGTCGCCGGTCTCCCAGACCACCGCCTTGTAGTGGCTGAGCACGCCGAGCGGGTGCGGGGCCTTGCGCCCCATCTTGTCCATGTCGTACACGTCCGTGGTGTAACCGGCGGCGTTGATCGCGGTGGCGTACTCGTCGGCGTACCGGGCCTCGGTCACGCCCTGCGCCGGGCTCAGGCCGGTGACGTCCTCGGCGGCCAGGACCAGCACCTTGCCGCCGATGTCGGTGGCCACGGTGTAGGTGAAGCTCTCGCTCTTCTTGCCGATCGAGCTGAACCAGACCTTGACCTTGTCACCGGGCTTCGTGCCGGTGATCTTGCCGCGGAGCCGGTGGTAGTAGCGGTCGTAGCCCTTGCCGTAGCGCTCGCCGCCCTTCCACTCGCTCGTCGAGGCGATCTTGCTACGGCCGCCGTTGACCTGGTAGTTCAGGAAGACGGGGCCGAGCTTGCGCTTGGCGTTGACCTGGACGGCCTGGTCCCGGCCGTGGCTGACCTCGAACGGGTCGATCTCGAAGTCCGGGGTCTTGTTGCCCAGGTGGCTCACCGGCTCGACCGGGTCGACCGCGGACTTGGCCACGTCCAGGGCGAACGGCAGGTTCTTCTCGAACTCCGCCTGCACCAGGGCCTCGTCGTCGGGGAAGACGAAGCCGCAGCCGTCACAACCCTCGTTCAGCTCCGGCGTCCACGACAGCGTGCCGTACTGGGAGTGCGCCGTGTCGTTGGTGTCGCCGTTCGTGGTGTAGAGCTCGGCGCCGAGGTCCGGGTCGAAGCCGGGGATGGCCGGGTTGGCGTCGTCGCCGCTGAGCGCCTCGTAGATCGGGTTGTCGGCGGTCTCCGTGGCGATCTGCACGCCCATCGGGTAGAGCAGCAGCGGGCCGAAGGAGTGGTAGTTGAGCTGCATCTCGAACTTCACCCGGCTGAGCAGGCCGACCATGGCCTTGGTCTCCGGCTCGCTGGCCGGGCCGCTGCCGCGGTAGGTCTCGCTGCTCGGGATGCTCGACGAGCCTTCCTCGTCGTAGTGGAAGTTCGTGGGGAAGTTCCGGTTCGGGTCGACGCCGTCGCCGTTGGTGATCTGGCCGTTGCCGTCGTTGTCACGCAGGTTCTTGCGCCACAGGCGGTTGCCCTCGGTGAAGGTGAAGTCGTAGCCGTCGGGGTTGGCCACCGGCACGAACCACAGCTCGGTCTTGTTGAGCAGGTCCCGCAGCGTGCGCTTGTTCGCGACCACGTACTTCAGCAGCCGCATGTCCACCTCGGTGGCGATCCACTCGCGGGCGTGCTGCGTGGCCGAGTAGAGGGTGGCGGGCTTGAGGCCGTCCGGCAGGAGCTTGGCGCCGGTGCTGACCTTGACGGCCAGGATGTCCTGGCCGCGCAGCGACTTGCCGATCGACTGGAGCTTGACGATGTCCTTGTTGGCGTTCGCGATGGCCCTGAGCTGGTCGGCGATGCCGCCGGGCTCCGAGTAGGACTTGTAGACGGTGTAGCCGCCCGCGGCCTGCGCCTTGGCGGCCTCCAGCTGGGTCTGCCCCTGCGGGTTGCGTACGGGCTCCGGCTTGAAGCCGAGCTTCTTCAGCGCGTCGAGGTCCGTTTGCGCGGCGGTCAGCTCGACGTGTTCCTGGCCGCCCTTGTTCTGCTGCTGGACGACGTCGAAGCCCTTCTCCCTGAGAGCCTGTCCGGTGCCCGGCGTGCTGTCGAGCTCGTACAGCTCGATGCGGTCGCGGGCTGGCAGCGGGTCGACGGACGCCCGGGCCGGTAAGGCCACCAGGGACGTGCCTAAGCCGAGGATGACGGCGGTGGCGAGGGTGAGTGATCGAGACACGGTCTGCCCCTTCGCAGAGACGAGTTCAGAGGCCATCTCAGACTGTTGGAGCGATCTAGACAAGGCCCAACTTTTTAGGCCCTCCTTATTTGGGACAAATGGCTAGCAATTTCGCTAAAGGGGTGGCAGTTCGGCCGTTCGGGTGACAGAGATCAAGATCATCTTCTATAGTTTCGGTCCGGCTATGAGGGGAGGGGACGGGTGTGAGAATCTGGCGGCTCGCCGTTCTCGTCGCCGTTCTCGCCGGGCTGCTCGGGCTCGTCCGCGCGCAACCCGCCGTCGCCGACCCCAGCCCCGCCGAGCTGCGCAAGCTCACCAGAGAGGCCGCCAAGCTCAACAATCTCTACCGCGGCCAGATCCAGAGCCTTGAGGAGATGCGGGTCCAGGCCAAGAAGGCCACCGACACCTCCAGCGGCCTGGAGAAGCAGCTGAAGGCCGCGCAGGCCGAGGTGGGGCAGATCGCGCGGACCACCTACATCGTCGGCCCCGTCGGCAACCTCCAGCTTCTCACGCCGCAGGTCGACCCCTACCTGCTGCTGGGCCAGGCCGCCAACATGACCTACATGGCCACCGAGCGCACCGAGCGTGTCAAGCGCATCCAGAAGCTGATCGACGAGCACAAAGAGGCGAAGGTCAACGCCAACAAGAAGATCGAGCAGATGGCCAAGGAGATCAAGGTCATGCAGGGCAAGCGGCGCGAGATGGAGCGCCTGCTCGCCAAGTACGGGTTCCAGCAGCCCGGCGGGGCGGAGGGGCTGACCCCGCGCATGATCTCCGTACGCGCCGAGATCATGCAGAACTTCCCCATGAAATACGGCGTGGGCTGCCTGCGCCCCGGCGACCCCGGCGAACACGGCAAGGGCCGGGCCTGCGACTTCATGATGTCCCGCGGCGGCACCATGGCCTCGGGGGATGACGGCGACCGCGGCGACGCCCTGGCCGAGTGGATCATCCGGAACGGGTCCCGGCTGGGGGTCATGTACATCATCTGGAAGCAGCGCTACTACGACATCCGCTCAGGGGGCGGCTGGGATCCCATGTCGGATCGCGGCGGGGTGACGGCCAACCACTACGACCACGTTCACGTGTCCGTCTTCTGACCCCCTCCGGCCGATGAATTCGGCTCATGTTAACTGATCGTCAAGTGCCCGGTTTTACCTGCTGGTAATGCGCGAGGATGGACGCCATGACGAGTACCTTGCGCCGCCGTCCCGCGCAGCGCCGCAGCGTGGAGCGGGTGGAGCGGATGCTGGACGAGTGCGCGCTCCTGCTCGACGAGGTCGGATACGAGGCGCTGACCACGAAGGAGGTCGCGCGCCGGGCCGAGGTGCCGATCGGCACGTTCTACCAGTTCTTCCACGACAAACAGGGGCTGGTGCGGGCACTGGCCAGGCGCAACCTGGAGGCGTTCCTGCGGCGCGTCACCGACCGCATCGCCATGGCCGACCTGGAGCACTGGACGGATCTGGTCGACCTGGCCATCGACGAGTTCGTCGGGATGAAGCGCACCACGCCCGGGTTCGCGGTGGTCGACTTCGGCGAGGTGCTTCCCACGCCCGGCGGGCGTCCCGTCGAAGGCAGCAAGCAGGCCCTCGACGGGACCAACGACAACAACGCCGTGGTGGCCGAGCGGTTGCGCGGGCTGACGATCGAGCTCCTGCACGCCCCCGCGGCACCGGAGCTCGACCGGGCGCTGCTGGTAGCGGTGGAGGCCACGGACGCGGTGCTCAAACTGGCCTTCCGGGCCGACCCCGAGGGCGACCCGGTGCTCATCGCCGAGTGCAAGCAGCTCGTCCGCTGCTATCTGGCAGGCCACCTCTCCTGATCCGGAGCCGTCGGACCGGCCTCCTGGTCGGGTGGTCAGGAGGCCGCGTCCAGCCGGGCGCGCAGCTCGGCGTCCAGCTTGAGGTCCGCGGCGCCGATGGCCTCGTCGAGCTGGGCCATGGTGGAGACGCCCACGATGGGGACGATCCCGTCGGCCAGCAGCCAGGCCAGTACGACCTGGTTCGGGGTCGCGCCCAGCTCCTTGGCGACCTCGTGCAGGACGGTCAGGCGGCGGGTCGTACCCGGGTGGTCGTAGGCGCCGGGGATCGGGCGGTCGGGACGCGTGTAGGCGCCGAACATCAGCGTGTTGTACGCCCACAACGTCACGTCCGGCTCGGCGGCGAGGTAGTCGAGCGTCTCGTCCGTGACCAGCCGGTGCCCCATCTCGGGGAGCTTGGCCAGCGGCCGCGGCCGCAGGTACGTGTGGCGTAGCTGCAGATATGTGTAGGGCTTCCAGCCGCGGGCGGTGGAGATGTTCCTGGCCCGGTCCAGGCGCCAGGTCGCGATGTTGCTCGCGCCGATGTTGCGGACCTTGCCCTGCCGGACGAGCTCGTTGAACGCCCCCAGAGTCTCCTCTAACGGGACAGAACGATCTTCGATGTGCGACCAATACACATCGATGTAGTCGGTCCCCAACCTCTGCATACTTCCTTGGGCCGCCTTGGCCACGGCGGCGGCGGACAGCCCCTCGGCCGAGTCCAGCGTGGTGTCGCCGGGCACGGTGGGCCGGGCGCCGACCTTCGTACTGATGAAGACCTGGTCCCGGTTGCGGCGGGCGGCCAGCCACGCGCCGATGGCCAGCTCGCTCTCGTCGCCCGACCGGCCCTCCACCCAGAAGGGGTAGTTGTCGGCCGTGTCGATCATCGTGCCGCCGGCCTCGTGGAACCGGTCCAGGAGGGCGAAGGTGTCCCGGAGGCCGACGGTGGTGCCGAAGGGAATGGTGCCGAGTGCGATGTTCATGTGCCCGACTGTGGGAGCTGGAGTGCACTCCATGTCAACCCGTTGACCTGGAGTGCACTCCAGGTGGGATGCTGGGGCGCGTGAGTGTCTACACACCCGCGGAGGTGGTCGAGGAGACCGGCTTCAGCCTCGACACCCTGCGTTACTACGAGAAGATCGGGTTGCTGGAGCGCGTCGGCAGGAACGCGGCCGGGCAGCGCAGGTTCAGCGAGGAGGACGTCGGCTGGCTCGGCATGGTGCGCTGCCTGCGGGACACGGGCATGCCCATCGCCCAGATGCTGCGCTTCGCCGAGCTCGTACGCGCGGGTGACCACACCATCCCCGACCGCGTCAAGCTGCTGGAGGAGCACGACCGGCAGGTCCAGAAGCAGATCGAGAACCTCGCCGAGCGGCAGCGCTACATCCACCACAAGATCGCCTACTACCGCAGCTTCTGCTAGCCCCGCTTCGCGGTCCGGCGGTGTAGCGGGGGCTCGCGGAGGAGATTTCGCCGAGCTTCAGCGGCTCGTCGGCCAGTGCCCGGCGGCGGTGTGCGGGTTGCGGATGGGAGGGAGGTTTCCAGGGGAATGAGTCTGGGCGCATGGCGTAGTTGATGACACACTCACAGTGATGCCGCGACCTCCCGAATTCAGCAACCTTCCGGCCGAGCCGAACACGTTCGTGGGCCGGGAGTCCGATGTGGACGAGCTCGTCCACCTGATGCGTGTCTCGCGCGCCGTGACCCTGTGCGGCGCGGGCGGCATCGGGAAGACGCGGCTGGCCCTGCGGCTGGCCGCCAGGGTCGCACGCGATCACCCTGACGGCGTGTGCCTGATCGAGCTGGCCGATCTGGAGAAGGGCGAGCTCAGGAGACATGTCGCCGGCGTGCTGCGCATCACGGGGAAAGTGGCCGAGAAGATCGGCGGGCGGCGGGTGCTGTTGCTGCTCGACAACTGCGAGGCGGTGGTGGGCGAGTGCGCGGAGTTGTGCCGCGACCTGCTGGGCGCCTGTCCCGGGTTGACCGTGCTGGCCACCAGCCGTGAGCCGCTGCGGGTGCCGGGTGAGACGGTGTGGCGGGTGCCGCCGCTGTCGGTGGACGGGGTGGAGAGCGAGGCCGTGCGGCTGTTCGTGGCCAGGGCCGGCGCCGCCAGGCCCGGCTTCGAGCTGACCGCCGAGACGAGACCGCTGGTCGTGGAGCTGTGCCAGGCGCTCGACGGGTTGCCGCTGGCGATCGAGCTGGCCGCCGCGATGGTCCGGGTCCTGTCCGTGGGGCAGCTCGTCGAGCGGCTGGACGACCGGTTCAGGTTGCTGGCGGGCGGCGCGCGGACGGCTCCGGCCCGGCACCGCACGCTCCGGGCCGCGGTCGACTGGAGCTACCGGCTGCTCAGCCGGCAGGAACGGCTGTTGCTGCGCCGTACGGCCGCCTTCCGCTCCTCCTGGACGCTGGACCTGGCCGAAGAGGTGTGCTCGGGCCCCGGTCTGCCGGAGGAGGAGGTGCTGCCCAGGCTCTGCGACCTGGTCGACAAGTCGCTGGTCGCGGTCGACGGCGAGATCGCGGGC
Organism: Nonomuraea jiangxiensis; assembly: GCF_900099965.1. Lineage (GTDB taxonomy): Bacteria > Actinomycetota > Actinomycetes > Streptosporangiales > Streptosporangiaceae > Nonomuraea > Nonomuraea jiangxiensis. Next base: position 150,600 of record NZ_FNDJ01000014.1, read on the forward strand.
CAGGCGCGCTACCGGCTGCTGGAGACCGTACGCGAATACGCCCTGGAACAGCTCGCCGACTCCGGTGAGGAGGCCGAGCTGCGGCGGCGGCACCTGAAGGCGCTGGCCAGGTGGGCGATCGAGTTCCGGCGGGCACTGGCGCCGGGCGCGCGCACGTCGTGGCCGGTGCTGGAGCGGTTCGTCAACCTGTTCGACGGGCTCAAGGTCGAGCTCGGCTCGGCCTGCGACTGGGCGATCGCCATCGGGCTGCCCGAGACCGCGCTCGGCCTGCTCACCGACACGCGCTTCCTGCTGATCGGCAGCGGCCGGAAGCTCGACATGGCCGAGCGGCTCGACCGGCTGCTGGCCCTCGACGCCCCGCAGGTGCGGTCGGGCCTGCGCGGGCAGGCCACCACCCTGCGCGGCGAACTGGCCGCGGTGGCGGGGGACATGGAGCCGGCGCTGCGGTGGGCCACGGCCGGGCTGGAGTTGTGCCGCGCCGCGGACGACCCGTACGGCGAGGCCATCGCGCTCATCCTGCTGGCCCGGCTCACCGGCGATCAGGACAACCTCACTCGGGCGCTGGAGATCGCCAGGCGGTCCGGCGACCTCATCCTGGAGTCGCAGGCCCAGGGCGCCAAGGCCGGTTTCGGCCTGTACCAGGGCCGGCTGCACGAGGCGCAGCGGGCGTTCGAGAAGATGTTGTCGATCAGCGAGGAGCTCGACAACCACTACGGACAGACCCTCGGGCACATCGGCCTCGCCCAGGTGGCCAGGCGCTCGGGCGACCCCGCGACGGCCCAGCGGCACTACGAGTCGGGGCTGCGCCTGCTGCGCGGCGTGGACGCCCGGCAGCAGATCGTGAGCTGCCTGGCCGGGCTGGGCTCGGTCGCGCTGGACCGGGGCGACCTGGTGGAGGCGAGGGCGAGGCTCACCGAGGCGCTGGTGCTCAGCCGCGACGCGGGGCTGCGGTCCGGCATCGTCCGGCGGCTGGAGGCATGGGCGAGCCTGGTCACGGCCGAGGGCGACCACCGGCGCGGGGTCCTGCTGGCCGCCGCCTCGGTCACGCTGCGCGGACGCCAGCCGGACGCCCGGACCGAGGACGTCCTGCGCCCGGCGCGGACCAGGCTGGGCGAGGCCGTGGTCGGGGTGCTGTGGGCGGAGGGAACATCCATGACCGCCGACCAGGCGGTGGCCTGCGCGCTCGACGGGGCGATGCCCGATCCGCCGGCCGAACCGGTCGTCCCGATCGGCCAGGAGAGCAGGCTCACGGCCCGGGAACGGGAGATCGCCGACCTGGTCGCCAGGGGGTTGAGCAACCGGGCCATCGCCGACGAACTGGTCATCAGCCCGGCGACCGCCGCCCGGCACGTGGCCAACATCCTGGCCAAGCTGGGGTTCTCCACGCGTACACAGATCGCCACATGGGTGATCGGCAGCCGTTGAATCCCACCTCGTCTCTACACATGTCGGTGCCCGGCCGCTTACACCATCGAATGGCCATGTCAACGCATGTGCGGTCACCCCTGCGGATCTACCGTTGCTTCGTGTGATCGACCACACCGCGTGTTCGTCGCCCCACGTGCCGGGGCCGTCGCGGCCGATCGATCGGGGACGTCACGCGTCCGTACGGGGTTGGGCCTCCTCGGAGGGGTGGAGGCCCGGCTCTGGGCGCGTGACAGCGGGCTCGAGTCGCGCAGGGCTCGGGCCCGCCCACACACGGGGACGTATGAACCCCGGGAAATGTGCCCAAGCGGACGCGCACGGCAGCGGCAAAGTGGTGGCCCGGAATGCATATTGGCCTACATAGATCGGTGGATGCTGCGTTCGCCCCGCCGGTCATACGTTGTCGGGCATGAAGCCCACCGCCTCGACCACCGGCACCGTGATCCACGAGGTGTTCCGCCGGGCCTACGAGCGCGGCGACCGGCCGGCGCTCGTCGATCTGCGCGGCGGTCACGTCTACGGCTACCGCAGGCTGGTGACCGAGGTGACCAGGGCGGCCTCCGGGCTGGTGCGCCGGGGCGCCCGGCGTGACCAGGTGGTGGGGGTCCACGTCTCCACGGCGGGCGCGCAGACGCTGGCGGTGCACACCGTGCTGGCGGCGGGCGGGGTGGCGGCGCCGATCGATCCCCGGCTCGGGGCGGGGGAGGTGGCCGCGTGGTTGCGGGCGTGCGACGCCCGTACGTTGATCACCACGCCCGACCTGGCCGAGACCGCGACGCTGGCGGCGGAGGAGTCACGGGTGCGCCAGGTCGTCTCGCTGGGCGCGGCGCTCGACACGATCGACTTCCGCAGCCTGCTCACGCTGGAGCCCACCGCGCTGCCCGCGCTCGACGCCAAGCGCCAGGACGCCCTCGTGCTGGCCGACGGCCGCATGTCGCACGCCGACCTGCTGGCCCGGATGGCCGAGCTCGACCTGCCCGTACGCCTGGCCGAGTCCGACGTGGTGCTGGCCACCTGGCTCCCCGACGGCGGTTGCGAGCTGCCTGCCCTGGTCGGGCTGGGCGTGTCGAAGGGGGCGCTGGTGGTCGCCGTGGGCGGCGGTGACCTGCCCGGCACCAGCCACGACTTCAGCGTCACCGTCGTCACGAGCCCGCGGGGGACGCTGGAACGCATCCGCTGAAAGCGCGGAGCGGCGGCGGCCCCCAGCGAGCGGCCCCCAGCGAGCGGCGGACGGGGTGCGGCGACCAAGATACGGCCCCAGGCGGCGGGGTTCAGGGGGTGGGTTCAGGCCGGGCGGCGTCAGGGGTGGGTCAGGGGGTGGCCACGTGTGCGAGGGGTTCGCCGCGGACATAGCGGGCCACGTCGGCGGCCACGATCGCCGCCGCCTTCATCGCCGTCTCCTTGCTGGCGCCCGCCAGGTGCGGGGTCATCACCAGGTTCGGGGTGGTGAGCAGGCGCGAGCCGGGCGGGATGGGCTCCTCGGGGAAGACGTCCATCGCGGCGCCGAACAGGTGGCCCGAGTCCAGCGCGTCGCACAGGGCGTCGTAGTCCAGCAGCGCGCCCCGGGCGCAGTTGACGAGGACCGAGCCCCGGGGCATGGCGGCGATCTCGGCCGCGCCGATCATGCCGGCGGTCTCGGCGGTGGCGCGGGCGTGCAGGGAGACGAAACGGGCGCGTTCCAGCAGCTCGGACAGGCCCACCCCGCCGCCGGGCACGTCCGCGTACGGGTCGTGGACGAGCACGTTCGCGCCGAAGCCTTCGAGCATGCGGGCCACGCGGCGGCCGATCGCGCCGTAGCCGATCAGGCCCACCGTGCTGCCCTCCAGCTCGGGGCCGACGTTGTCGTACATGTAGTAGTCGCCCCGCCACACGCCCCCGGCCAGGTCGGCGTGCGTCTGGGGGATCCGGCGGGTGGCCGCCAGCAGCATGGCCAGGGTGTGCTCGGCGGTGGCCACCGCGTTGCGGCCCGGCGCGTACGTCACCGCCACCCCGGCCCGCGCGGCCGCCTCCAGGTTGGCGTTCACCGGCCCGCCCCGGCTCACGCAGAACAGCCGCAGGTCGGGAGAGGCATCCAGAACGCGCTTGGTCAGCGGGGCCATCTGTGTCACGCAGACCTCGACGCCCCGCAGCGCCTCGATCAGCTCGTCCTCCACGTCAGAGGCCTCGTCCACCTCGCCCACCCGGCCGAACGGCTCCACCGGCCACGGCAACGTCAGCTCGCGTACGTCCACCTCGCCGGGAACCTCGCGTCTGAGCGCGTCGATGAGCAGGCGGTTCTGGACGAAGTGATCGCCCGCGGCGAGGACTCGGATGCTCAACGAACGGCTCCAATCGGGGAGTTGAACTGCAATATCGCGACCCGCCCGGTGCCGGACCCCGGCAGGCGCAGCTCTGTCAGGGCGCAGTTGTCCAGGCGCGGGAACAACCGGCGGTATTCGCCGAGCGGGACCCCGATGAGCCGGCACAGGGCGAGCCGGATGGCGGTCGTGTGGGCGACCACCAGCACGCGCCCGCCGGGATGCGCGGCGGCGATGTCGCGCAGCGCGGCGACGAACCGGTCGGCGGCCGCGTGCGGATCCTCGCCGCCGGGCAGCGGGTGCCGCGCCGGGTCGGCCTCGAACGCCGCGCGTGCCTGCGGGAACCGCTCCGCCATCTCCGCCGAGGTCAAGCCGTCGCCCTCGCCGAAGTCCAGCTCGCGCAGCCTGGCGTCCACCTGGAGCGGCAGGCCGGCCCGCTCCGCGCCGGCGGCGGCGGTGATCCTGGCCCGGCTGAGCGTGGAGGCCCACACGCCCGCCAGGCCGGCGCCCGCCGCCCAGCCGGCGAGCCGGGCGGCCTGGTCGAGGCCGCGCGGGGTGAGGTCGATGTCGCTGATCCCGGCATAGCGGTTCTCGGCGTGCCAGACGGTCTCGCCGTGGCGGACCAGGACGAGGTCGGTCATACGGCGGTCCTCTCGCGGGCGTGTTGCGCGGCGGTCGGGTCGAGCCAGCCGCGCCGTTCCAGTTCGGCGACGAAGCGCAGGTACGGCTCGCGCAGGTCGGCCCCGGACGGGTCGACGACGGCCCGGGTTCTGATCATGCCGCCGGGGTGCCCGGCCGCGAGCACGGCCATGCCCAGGGCGGGCTCGGCGTTCTCACGCAGCGTCACGGGACGGCCCAGGACGTCGGCGCGCAGCCGGGTCCAGTACGCGCTGCGGGTGGCGCCGCCGGTCAGGATGATCTCGCCGTCCACCGGGGCGCCGAGCAGGTCGAGGTAGTCGAAGCAGAGGCGCTCGACGAAGGCCGCGCCGAGCAGGATCGCGGCGTAGCGCTCGACGTCGTCGGCGGGCTCGCCCAGGGTGAACGTCTCGGCCTCCGGGGCGGCGAAGGGGAACCGCTCACCACGGGACACCAGCGGATACGTGACAGGCAGGTCCGGGCCGGCAGGGCGGCCCCCGGCGCCGAAGCGGCTGTCGGCCTGGGCGCTGAGGGCGTCGAGGTCGCGGCCCGGCAGGTCGCGGGTCAGCGCGCCCGCCCCCGTGCTGGACGCCCCGCCCGGCAGCCACGAGCCGTCGGGCGCGCGGTGCGAGTACACCACCCCCAGCGGGTCGTGGATCAGCTCCTTCGTCACGCCCTTCAGCACCAGCGTCGTGCCCAGGACCGAGTTCCAGCTCCCGGCCAGCAGGGCGCCCGCGCCGAGCTGGGCGGCGCAGCCGTCCGTGGTGCCCGCGATCACCGGGGTGCCGGCCGGGATGCCGGTCTCCTCGGCGGCCCGCGCGTCCACCACGCCCAGCCGGGTGCCGGGCCGCACGACCGCGGGCAGGATCTCCGCGGGCACGCCGAGCGCGTCGAACACCTCCGCGGGCCAGCGCTCCTCGATCAGGTCCACGCCGGTCTTGAGCGCGTTGCTCAGGTCGGTGGCCACCTCGTGCCCGACGAGCCGCCGGTTGACGAAGTCGCTCTGATGGGCCAGCCGGGCTCCGGCGGGCGCCTCCCCGAGCAGCCACAGCAGCTTCGGCAGCGCCCAGTTGGGCTGCATGCGCCGGTAGCCGAGCCGCTCCCAGACGGGCGCGCCCACCTCGTTGACCCGGTCGGCGGAGGCCCGGCGGTCGTCGTACATGAGCGCGGGTGTCAGTGCCCGGCCGTGGGCGTCGGTGAGCAGGAGCGTTCCAGAGGTCGCGGCCACCGCCACGCCCTCGATCCGCCCGGGTGGCCCGTCGCGCAGCGCCTCCCGGGTGGCGGCGGCGAGCTCGCGCCACCACTGCTCGGGGTCCTGCTCGTGCCGGGGCCCGTCGCGGTGGCTGGTCAGCGGGCGGCTCGCGGTGCCGAGCACCCGGCCGTCCCCGGTGACGGCCAGCGCGCGCACGCTCTGCGTGCCCAGGTCGATGCCGATCCACCCGCTCATGTACGGTCCCTCATCCCGGCCAGCAGCGGCCACGTGCCCGCGCTGGTCCCGCGCAAGGTCAGGAAGTCGTCGAACAGCCTGGCATAGAAGGCGTGGCGGGCGGGGTCGGGCTCGACCGCGTCGCGCAGCCGTACGTGCTGGGCGGCGGCGGCCGGGACGGACGTCGCGGCACCGGTGGCCGCCAGCCCCACCAGGTACGCCCCCCGCGCCCCCACCTCGGCGTCGGCGGGACGGCGGACGGGCAGACCGGTGACGTCGGCGATCAGCGAGAGCCAGGGGGCACTGGCCGCGCCGCCCCCGCACACCCGCAACTCGGTTGGCGCCGCCCCCGTGGCCGCCAGGCAGTCGCGGATGACCATGGTGAGCCCTTCGAGCGCGGCCCTGGCGACGTGCTCGCGGCCGTGCTCGAACGACATGCCCAGCAACGAGCCCCTGGCCAGCGGATCGGAGAAGGGGGCCCGCTCACCGGCGGGCGACAGGTACGGCAGCAACGTCAGCCCGCCCGCCCCCGGCGGGCTCAGGACGGCCAGCTCGCCCAGCTCGGCGGGGCCGGCCAGCCCCAGCAGGCGGCACGTCCACTGCACCACCTCCGTGCCCGCGAACGTGGGGAAGGCCCGCAGATAGCCGCCGGGCAGCGCGATCGTGATGCCGGTCGGCTCGCCGTCCAGGCCGGGCGTCTCGACGATGACCTCGGTGCAGAGCGTGGTGCCGAGGATGCCGCACGCCTGCCCGGCCGTGACCGCCCCCGCGCCCAGCGCCGTCGCGGCGATGTCGTAGGGAGCCATGACGACCGGGGTCCCGGCGGCCAGGCCGAGCGTGGTGGCAGCGGCCGGGGTCAGCTCGGCGACCGGGCAGGAGCGGATGGGCGGCAGCAGCCGCTCGGCCCACTCCAGGCCGAACATGGCCGCCAGCGCCGGCGAGTACGCCCGCGCCCGCAGGTCCATGAACGGCGCCGACGCGTCGGACTCCTCGGCCACCACCTCACCGGTCATCCGCGCGTAGATCCAGCCGCCGCAGGTCAGCAGGGCGCTCGACCGGTCGAGCCGGCCGGGGTCATGCGCGCGCAGCCAGGTCAGGATGGCGTGCGGCAGCCCGGAGGCCGCCGAGGAGCCGTTCAGCCGGAACGCCGCCGTGGCCAGCCCCGCCCGCGTCCAGGCGTCCACGGTGGCGGCGGCCCTGGCGTCGTTCCACAGGATCGCGGGGCCGGTCGGCTCGCCGTGCTCGTCGACCAGCCAGCAGCCGTCGCCCTGCGCCGTGACCGCCACGAACTCGACCTCGCCCACCCGGGCGGCGACCTCGCGCACGGTGTCCGCGACCGCGTCCCAGACCGCGTCCATGTCCTGCTCGGCATGGCCCGGGGCGGGCCTGGACACCGTGGTCTCCCGCCGCGCGACGGCCGACTCTGCGCCCGACGCGTCGTACCCGACCGCCTTGATGACCGTGGTGCCCGCGTCCACGCAGATGATCGCCATCAGGCCCTGCCGTGGGAGGTCCTCGACCGGCGCGACACGGAGTCGACGATCACGGCGAGCAGCAGCACCGCCCCGGTCACCACGAACCTGATCGAGGAGTCCAGGTTCAGCAGCGTCAGGCCGCTGGAGATCGACTGGATGACGATGACCCCGAGCAGCGCGCCGAACGCTGTGCCGCGCCCGCCGAACAGGCTCGTCCCGCCGATCACGGCCGCCGCGATGGCGTTGAGGTTGACGTCGCCCCCGCCGCTGCTCTGGTTGGCCGCCGCCAGCCGGGCCGCGGCCAGGATGCCGCCGACCGCGGCGAACGTCGAGCAGAGCACGAACACGGAGGTGTAGACCGCCCTGACGTTGATGCCCGCCCGGCGCGCGGCCTCCACGTTGCCGCCGACCGCGTAGACGGACCTGCCCCACTTCGTCCGCGACAGCAGGTAGTGCATGATCAGCACCAGCGCCACGAAGAAGACGAACATCCAGCCCACGCCGCGCGTCTGGCCCAGATACCAGACCACGAACGCCAGCACCGCCAGCAGCACCACGCTCCTGACGACCAGCGTGAGCGTGCCGCGGGCCGACAACCCGGCCCGGCGCCGCTCCTCCGCGTGCAGGTAGCCGCTGACGAACCACCAGCCCGCCGCGATCACCGCGAACGCGAACGACAACCAGGACGGTACGAAGTCGAGCTGCGCGAAGTTCACCAGCCCCGAGTCGAACGGCAGGTTGATCGACCCCTTGCTGCCCAGCACGTAGAGCTGGAGCCCGAGGAAGGCCAGCAGCCCGGCCAGCGTGATCACGAAGCTGGGCACCCCGAACCGGTTGAAGAGCTGCCCGTACAGCCATCCGACGACCGCGCCCATGAGCACCGAGGCCAGGATCGCCAGCCAGACCGGCAGTCCCTCGCCCACGAACAGCACCGCGAGCACGGCCCCCGACAACCCGCTGACCGAGCCGACGGACAGGTCGATCTGCCCCACCAGCAGCACGCACACGATGCCGAGCGCGATGACGCCGACGGCGGCGGACTCCAGCGTGAGGTTCACCAGGTTCGCGCTGGACAGGAAGATCGGGTTGAGGACCTGCAGCACGGTCCAGATGACCACGAGCCCGACCACGACGGGGATCACCCCGAGGTCGCCGCCCCTGGCCCGGGCGACCACGTCGGCGAGCGCGCCCCGCAGGCCGCCGCGGTGCTGGAGCCGCTCGTCCTGGCGGTCGGCCGGCTCGCTCGTCACTGCGCTCACGACTGGGCTCCCCTCTGGTTACGACGAGACACCACGTTGTCGGTGGCGCCGGTGATGGCCGCGATGATCTCCTCGGTGGAGACCTGTCCCACGTCGAACACCCCGTTGTTGCGGCCCAGCCGCAGCACCGCGACCTTGTCGGCGACGGCCTGCACGTCCGCCATGTTGTGGCTGATCATGATGACGCCCAGGCCGTTCTCGCGCAGCCGCTCGACCAGGTTGAGCACCTCGGCCGTCTGCGCGACGCCGAGCGCGGCGGTGGGCTCGTCGAGGATGATGACCTTGGGGTCACCGAGCAGAGACCTGGCGATGGCCACCGTCTGCCTCTGACCGCCCGACAGCGCCGCGACCGGCACCCGTACGCTCGGGATCTTGGCGGAGAGCTGGCGGAGCAGCTCCCAGGAGCGGGTCTCCATGGCCACGTCGTTCAGCCGCAGCGGGCGGATCTCGTGGCCGAGGAACAGGTTCTGGATCACGTTGAGGTTCTCGCACAGCGCGAGGTCCTGGAAGACCGTGGCGATGCCGAGTTTGTGGGCGGCGGCCGGGCTGTGGATCTCGACCGTGCTCCCCTCGAACGTGATCGTGCCCGCGTCCGCCGGGTGCACGCCCGAAAGGATCTTGACCAGCGTCGACTTGCCCGCGCCGTTGTCGCCCACGACGGCCACGACCTGGCCCGCGGCCACGTCGAGCTCGATGTCGGTGAGGGCGGCCACCGCGCCGAAGGTCTTGCTGATCCCGCGCAGGGACAGGACGGTCATCGCGGCTCTCCTACTTGATGCCGAGCTCGTCGCAGCCCTGGGCGTACTCGCCCGTGCACACGTCGGCGGCCTTCATGATGCCGCTGTCGAACAGCACTTCCTTGATGTTCTCCTTGGTCACGACCGTGGGGACGAACAACTGGGAGGGCGTGTTGTACAGGGTGGTCTGGCCCGCGGGCTTCTTGCCCTGCATGAAGTCGTAGGCCACGTTCGCGGCCGCCTCGGCCACGATCTTGATCGGCTTGGAGATCGTGTTGTACTGGTCGCCCGCGATGATGCGCTGCGCGGCGGCCACCTCGGCGTCGTTGCCGGTGACCGGCGGCACCTTCACGCCCGCGGCCTTGAACGCGGCGATCGAGCCGCCGCCGGTGCCGTCGTTGGCCGCGACCACGCCCACGATCTGGTCCTTGAACTGGGTGATCTGGCCGCTGACCCAGGTCTGCGCCTTCTCCGGCTGCCAGTCGGGGGTGTCGTACTCGGCCAGCAGCTTGAAGCCGCTGGGGTCGACCGCGCTGTGGATGCCCTTCTTGATCAGCCCGGCCGCCGCGTCCGTGGGGGAGCCGTTGACCTGGAGGATCCCGCCCTCCGCCTTCTCGGCCTTCAGGTGGTCGACCAGGGACTGGGCGATCATGGAGCCGATCTTCTCGTTGTCGAACGAGATGTAGTAGTCGGCGGGCGTGGCCGGGATCGGCCGGTCGTAGGCGATGACCGGGACCTGCTGCGACTGGGCCGTCTTGACCATGGTGGCCGCGGCGGCGGAGTCGACCGGGTCGATCACGATCGCCTTGACGCCCTGGGCGAGCGCCGAGTTGGCCTGTTGCTGCTGCTTGGCGGCGTCGGAGTCGGCGTTCTGGTAGATGACCTGGCAGCTCGGGCAGAGCTGCTTCATCCTGGCCTCGAACAGCGGCTTGTCCTGCAGTTCGTACCGGGTCGAGGCGAGGTCGGGCATGAGGAAGGCGACCTTCGCGTTCTCGGCGCCGCCGCCGCTCCCGCCGGTGCTCGCGCCGGTGGAGCCGGAGCCTGAGCCGCACGCGGCCAGTATCGAGCCGGCGAGCACCGCCACGGCGGCGAACGTGGTGGTCCGCATCTGAGCTCTGTTCACGGGTTCATTCCTCACTTGCTGATCTCTGACGCTCGCTGGCCCCCGGGAGAGGGACATGCCCCTACACCTGGGCACATCCGTTGGTGCGGCTCACGTTAGCGCGCGTTCAGAATAGTTGTCCAGCAAAAGTGTTCAGACTTGGTGAGCGGCTGCCACCAGGCCCTCCGCCGTGGGGGTGTCGGTGACGAGGTGGTTGAAGTAGCCGCCGCGGGCGCCCGCGATGATCGACAGCACCTTCTCTGCGCCCACCGCGACCGCGATCGTGGCCGGGATGCGGCGCAGCTCCTCCGGCCGGGTCGCCACCAGCCGCTCGCTGCCCGGGTAGGTGACCGGCCTGCCGTCACGGTCGTAGATCCGCATGCACACGTCGCCCACGGCCTGGCGCAGGCTCTCGGCGTCGCGCGGCATGAGGGCGGGCATCATCTGCCTCATCAGCGGCGCGGAGCCGACGCCGACGATGGCGCACTTGGCCCGCGCCCACAGGTCCATGACCCTGCGCACGGACGGCTCGTGCTGCAGCGAGTAGAACAGCTCGGGCCCCGGCAGCGCGGGCGCGTAGAGGTAGGCGGGCACGCCGCCGATGCGTTCGGCCAGGATGCGGGTGGTCTCGTTGGTCTGGAACCAGGGTTGCGGCTCCTCCTGGCCGCCCACCGCGGGCGCGATCGTGACCCCGGGATACTGGCCGAGGCCCTCGCGGGCGCACTCGTAGACCGTGGTGCCGGACGAGACCAGCACGACGTCACCCGACTCCAGGCCGACCTCGGCCAGCGCGCGGGACACGCCCGGGGCCAGCCACGGGCCCAGCGCCGGGCCGCTGACCTTGGGCACGATGTGGACGCGCCGCAGGCCCAGCGCGCGTGCCACCTCGGCCGCCAGCGGGCCGTCGGTCAGCCCGGCCGGCCGGTGCACCCTGATCTCGACGATGCCCTGCTTGCGGGCCTCGGTGAGCAGTCTGCTCACGGTCGCCCTGCTGACGCCCAGCCGCTTGGCGATGTCACCCTGGGTGGCGTCCTCCAGGTAGTACTGCTGCGCCGCCGCGTACATCAGCTCGTGCGGGAACCTGGCCTGCTGTCCCTCGGGTGCGACATCGGCGGCATTCATGCGCCCACTCCTGGGTCGTGAACATATTTGCTGAACTGATGCGCAACAACTATAACCTCGTGTTGTCCGAGGAAGAGGCTAGCCGTTCGCGAGTGCGTCGCCGAGGGGGGTGCGGGCGTACAGGACGCTGCGGCCCATGCGGGTGCCCGCGATCAGGCCCGTCCTGCGCAGTGCCGCCAGGTGGCCGCCGGTGGTGCCCAGGCCCTGCCCGAGCAGGGCCGCGAGCTGGGTGGTGGTGGCCGGTTCGGCCAGCTCGGCGAGGATGCGGGCGCGGCTGCGGCCGATCAGCGCCGCCAGGTCGGCATCCGGTACGGGCGGCGCGACCGCGATCCCCCGGGCCGGGTAGATCATCGCGTACGGCCAGGCGTCGTCCAGATAGGCGGCGATGGTGGTGATGAACACCGAGGGCAGGAACAGCAGCCCCTTGCCGTCGAGCCGGTGCGTCCTGTCGACCGTCATCAGCTCGATCTCGATGGTGCCGCCGTGCCGCCAGCGCACCCGGGGACTGAGGTTCTCCAGCGCCGCCTGCCAGCCGTAGGCCGCCAGCCGCCCGGCCCGCTGCGCGACGTCCCGCTGCAGGACCGCCCGAAACCGGGGCCAGTCGCGGGACAGAATCTCCGTCCACAGCGCCTGGTACGCCTGCGCGAACCGCTCGACCACCCGCGGCCCCAGCAGCAGCTCCCTGACCCAGCGGGCCACGGGCGGGCGCCCGGCCAGCGCCCGGTCGATCTCCGCGTGCGCCTGCGCCAGCGGCGTCGCGCGCATGGTGGCCAGCTCGGCCTCGAACGGCACGTCCACCGCCGTCGGTGGCGGGGCGACGAAGTTGACGTTCGCGTCCCCCTTGTTGCCGCTGATCGCGGCGGCGGCCCGCAGCACCGGATGCTCCCGCTCCAGCCCGAAGTACGTCTCCCGCCACCGCGCCACCCACGGGCCGTTCGCCCCGGCCTCGTGGCGGCCCGCCAGCGTCCATTGGGCGTGCATGGTCTCGATCAGCGGGGAGATCGCGAACCTGCTGGCCATCACGTCCTGCGGGATCACCTCGATCGTCACGCGCACCTTTCGGTTATATCCGAAAGCATCGCCATCCGGCCGGGACGTCGGCAGCATCGGGGCCGTGAAGGGGGCGACGTTCGGCGAGGTGTTCGCCGTCAGAGAGTTCCGCGTGCTGTTCGGCGGCTTCGCGCTGCTCGTGGTCGGGGACTCGATCAAGATGCTGGCCCTGTCCGTGCTGGTGTACACCAGGACCGGGTCTCCCGGGCTCTCGGCGGCGGCGTACATGGCCGGGTGGCTGCCGTACATCGTGGGCGGGCTCTTCCTGCTCTCCCTGGCCGACCGGTTGCCCGCGCGGCGCCTGATGGTGATCGGTGAGCTGGTCAGGGCGATGGTGTGCGCGCTGCTGGCGTTCGCGGGGCTGCCGGTGTGGGCGATGCTGGCGCTGGTGCTCGTCACGGGGTTGTTCTCGCCGGTGTTCGGGGCCGCGTGGTGGGCGTTGCTGCCGGACGTGCTGCCCGGGGACGCGTTCGTCCTGGGGCGGTCGCTGCTCGGCGTCACCTCCGCGAGCGCGCAGATCGTCGGGCTGGCGGCGGGGGGCGTGTTCCTGGCGGTCACCGGGCCGTCCGGGGCGCTGGCGGTGACCGGGGGGTTGTCGCTGGTGGCGGCCGTGGTGCTGCGGTTCGGGCTGCCCGACCGGCCGGCCAGGGGCGCTTCCGGGCGGGGGGCCGTGCGAGAGACGTTGCGGGTGAACCGGCGGCTGCTGTCCGACCGGCCGGTGCGCGGGCTGTTGCTGGCGGGGTGGCTGCCGTGCATGTGCCTGGCGGGGGCGGAGGCGATGGTGGTGCCCTATCTCGGCGCACAGGGGCAGTCGGGAGTGGTGCTGGCCATGGCCGCGGCCGGGATGGCGGTCGGGGAGTTCACGGTGGGCCGGTTCGCGGCCCCCGGCCTGCGCGAGCGCCTCTCGCTGCCGCTGGCGGTGCTGCTCGGGGTGCCCTGGCTGGGCTTCGCGGCCGGGCCGGGGGTCGGGTGGGCCGCCGGGCTGGCCGCGGTGGCGGCGGCGGGGCTGTCGTACCAGCTGGGGTTGCAGCGGCGGTTCGTGGACGCGGTGCCGGAGGAGGTGCGCGGACAGGCGTTCGGGCTGCAGTCGGCCGGGCTGATGACCGGGCAGGCGGTCGGCGCGGCGCTGATCGGGGTGCTGGGCGAGTTGATCACGCCCAGGTACGCGATCGCCGTCGCGGGCGGCGCGGCGGTGCTGGTCGCGCTGGCGCTGGCCCGCCACCTGCGGGCGCCACTTCCGAGCTCGGCGGCCGGCTGACCGCCGCCGCGGCGCTCACGAGATCCCGACCGGCAGGCGCGGACAACCTGGTCAAGGCGCTGTGCGAGAGTGGTCGTCTATGTCGTTGAGATCCGCTTTGCTGCTGGCCGGGGTGGTGCTGGCCGCCCTCAACCTGCGCCCGGCCATCGCGGGTGTGTCTCCCCTCCTCGACGAGATCATGCGCGACGTCGGCCTCTCGCCCGCGGCCGGCGGCGCGATCACCACCGTCATGGTGGTCTGCCTGGGCGTCTTCGGGCCCGTCACCCCGCTGCTGGCCCGGCGCCTGGGTCTCGACCGCACGCTGTTCGCGGGCCTGCTCGTCATCGCCGCGGGCGTGGTGCTGCGCGGCCTGGGCGGCGTGCCGATGCTCTACCTCGGTTCCGCGCTGGCCGCCACCGCCATCGCCGTCATGAACGTCTCCATGCCCGCCATCGTCAAGCAGCACTTCCCCACCCGCGTCAACCTCCTGACCGGCGTCTACGTCGCCGCGGTCGTGGGTGGCGCCGCCTCCGCCTCCGCCCTCGTGATCCCGCTCGAACACGGCACCGGCTTCGGCTGGCGCGGCGTCTCCGCGCTGCTGGCCGTGCCCGCGCTGCTGGCGGCGCTGATCTGGCTCCCGCAGGCGGCGCGCAAGCAGCAGGAGGTGCAGAGCGGGCCGCGGCCGTTCGGCCAGGTGCTGCGCAGCCGGGTCACCTGGTACGTGACGGCGCTCATGGGCCTGCAGTCCCTCACCTTCTACGTCATGCTGGCCTGGCTGCCGACGATCTTCATCGAGGCCGGCCTGCCCGCCGACCAGGCCGGCTACCTGCTCAGCCTGACGAACCTGGTCCAGGTGGTCACCTCCCTGGCGGTCCCGGTGCTGGCCGGGCGGCGGCCCTCGCAGGTGCCGTACGTGGTCGGGGCGGGCGTGCTGACCGTGTTCGGGTATCTGGGCATGCTGCTGGCGCCGACGACCGTGCCGTGGTTCTGGATGATCGTGCTGGGAATCGGCCAGGGGGCGTCGTTCGCGCTGGCGCTGCTGATCATCGCGCTGCGGCCGGCCGACCCCACCGCGGTGACGGCGCTGTCGGCCGTGGCCCAGTCCGTGGGCTATGTGGTGGCCGCGCTGGGACCGCTGGCCTTCGGGTTCCTCCGGCAGGTCTCCGGCGGCTGGTCGGTGCCGCTGCTGGCCGGACTGGCGGTGGTGGTGGTCCAGCTCGGGGCTGGTTGGCTGGCCGGGCGTCCTGCTACCTTAGGTTAGGTTAGGCTAACTTTAGATTTCGGGGGATACGAGCGTGCTGACCGAGGTGCTCCAGCGGGTGGCCGACGAGCGCGACGGGGTCCTCGGGGTGGAGCCCGCCCTCGTCATCGAGCCTGACGAGAGCTGGACGCCGGTCGCCGAGCTGGTGCGGGAGCCGTACACGCGGCTGGACGAGCTGATCAGGCAGACGGCCGAGCGCTGGAAGGCGCCGTACCACGTCGGGGCGGCGCTGTTCTGGAAGACCTACGGATACTGGCACACCATGCCGATGGCGCTCGGGTGGGCGCACGACGGGCGGGTGCCGATCATGCGGCTGGCGGAGACGTACTTCAAGGTGTCGGAGGCCGGGGTGACGATCGCGGCCTCGCGCGTGCACTGGGACTCCGGCCCCGGGGCCATCCGGGAGGCGCTGGCCGAGTCGCAGCAGCCGCTGGTCACCGCCATCAACTCCATGGCGCGGGTGGGCGAGCGCACGCTGTGGGGGTCCACCGCGGAGGCGTTCGCCCACCCGCTGACACAGTTCCTGCCCGGCGACTACATGCGGCTGCTGCGGGAGATCGGCCCGCCGGTGGACGGGCTGGTCGAGCCCGCCGGCGACACCTACTTCCGCAAGACCTGCTGCCTGTGGATCGGACTGCCGGACGTGGAACCGTGCGCGAGCTGCTGCGTGCTCAGGCCACCACGGCCTCGTCCATCGGCCTGAGCTCGTCGGCATAGCTCACCGAGACGCGGCGCATGACGCCGGTGCCGTCGATCGAGTACTGGCCGAGCCGCCACAGCGGCGGCGAGTAGGCGTGGATCGAGACGCTTTTGTCCACAGCGCCGCCGAGCCGGTGGATGTGGTCGGGCCCGAACGAGAACGACTGCCCCTCCGACACGACCGTCTCCAGGTGCTCGCCGCCGATGCGCGGGTTGCACTCCTGCAGCGCGCCCCGCACCACGTGCACGGCTCCGGAGGAGATGTCGTGGTCGTGCCAGCCCGTGTCGTCGTCGGGGCGCCAGCACAGGACCCAGACGTCCACGTACGCGTCGCGGTAGAGCGAGGCGTAGTGCCGGCCGCCGTCGTCCGGGAAGTCCACCAGGTCCACCCACTCTTCGGGGCTGGCGGCCAGCTTGTTCACCAGGTCGCGCAGTTCGCGCCGATCGAGAGTGCGCTCCGGTAGCCGGGCACAGGTGCCCCCGCCCTGGATCTGGTTCGTGCTCACGTACGGAACTCCCTTCTTTTCAAAAGGCGACGGGGGTTGGTGACCCTGATGGCGTGGCCGGCGGCCGCGCCGAGTCCTGGGTCGGGGGCGGTGGCGTAGGGGGCGTCCGAGCCGTTGACGACGACGTCGATGCCCAGCTCGCGGACGACGGCGTCGATCGCCCGCGGGCCGTAGGAGGAGGTCTCCACGAAGAAGTCCGGGTCGACCAGGCCGCGTCCGCCGCCGCCGCGGGCGAGCAGGCGCTCGGAGTGCAGCGGCGCCAGCCCCGCGAGCAGGGCGAAGCAGACCCGCAGCCGCGGGTGCCTGGGCCGGACGACCGCGTGGAAGTAGTGCCAGGCGGCGTGCATCTGCTGCACGTACGGCACGAGCGCGGGCCACCACGGCGGCGTGTCCTGGAAGGCTCCAGTGATGGGCAGGGCGGGTCCCGGATGCACGAACAGCGGCAGGTCCCTGGCCGTCAGCACTTCGAGCAGGTCGTCGCCGGGCACGGCCGTGGCGGGGATCTGCAGCCCGGCGAACCCGCGGTCGAGATCACCGGCCAGGCGGTCGGGGTCGGGCGCGCTGTGGCAGGTGGCCGCCCAGGCCCCGAAGGGCGCGCCGAGGCCCAGGACACCCTCGTGGTAGGCGTCGAGCACCGGCCAGCACTCCTCCGGCGGCAGGAACTCGATGCCCAGCGGGCTCGACAGCGACACCAGCACCAGCTCCAGGCCGGTGGTGTCGCGCCGCTCGTGGTCGGCGGGATCGACCTCGTAGGGCGGCTCGCCGTCGAGGATCAGCGTCCAGCCGTCGAGGCGGGGCGGGGAGGTGCGGGCACGCAGGGCGTCGACGAACGAACGGGTCCACAGATGCTGGTGCACATCGATGCTCACGGGCTCCTCCTCCCTCTATTTCCTACTCATATTACATGTAAATCGCCTACGCTGCGATACCGCGAGGGTGAAACGCTTCAGTGATACGCTTCAGTGAACCGCTTCACCTCTCGGGTTGTCAACGCCTTGTCCGGTGCCGGACCGGTCTTCTGTCAGTGCCACGCAATAGGCTGGCGTAATGCCTCGCAAGAGAGCCACGATCCGGGAGGTGGCGCAGGCGACGGGCCTGTCACCCGCGGCCGTCTCCTACGCGCTGCGCGGTCTCCAGGTGTCGGAGGAGACGAAGGAGCGCGTGCGCGCCGCGGCGGCCGAGCTCGGCTACGAAGCCGACCCCATCGCCAGGGCGCTGGCCAGCGGCCGCACCGGCATGATCGGCCTGCTCTGCGGCTCGCTGGAGGACCTGTGGCAGCAGTCGCTGGCGGTCGGCATCAGCAGGGGCCTGCGGGAGAAGGATCGCTACGCGCTCATCCTCGACGCGGTCGGTGACCCGGCCAGGGAGCGGGTCCTGGCCCAGCAGCTCCGCGACCAGCGGGTTGACGGGCTGATCGTGCAGCCGCTCGACCCGGCGGCGGCGTTCTGGCCGGAGCTGTGCGAGTCGGTGCCGGTGGTCGCGATCGGCGACGCGCCCGCGGGCACGGCCGGCGAGGTCGTCTTCGACAACCGGCGCGGGGTGACGCTGGCCCTGGAGCACCTGCGGGAGCTGGGCCACCGCAGGCTCGCGGTCCTCACCCCCACCCGGGCCAGCACGCCCGACCGGCCCGCCGACGTGCACGTCACCGCCGAGGCCGACCGGCTGGGCCTGGACATCGAGGTCGCCACCGCGCCGCACGGGCTGGCCGGGGCCACCTCGGCGGCGCGCGACATCCTGGCGGGGAGGCAGCCGAGCGCGGTGTTCTGCTTCGCCGACTCCATCGCCTACGGGGTCTACGCGGCGGCGCAGGAGCTGGGGCTGTCGATCCCCGGGGACGTCTCGGTCATGGGCTACGACGATCACCCGATGTCGGGGCTGCTCACGCCCGGGCTCACCACGGTCGACTGGGACATCGACGGGATCGTGCGGGCGGCGGTGCGGCTCATCTCGGCCGCGGCAGACGGCGGCACCCGCCGCCGCCGCGTCGTCCAGGCGCCCACGCTCCGCGAACGCGGGTCCGTCGCCCGGTTGCCCTGACCACAACGGACAGGCGCCGGTCAGGGCCGTAGGGCGTGGCGGGATTCGTCCAGGTCGGCGGTGAGCGGGCGGTCCGGGGGCGGCGGGCCGTGGAGTGCGCGGGCGGCGGCGGTGCGCTCGCAGGCCAGCACGATCTCCAGGGGCTCCAGGCAGCGCAGGGTGTGGCGGGCGGCCTGGGTGGCGAAGCTCGCGTGGTCCTCCGTGCCGCGGGAGATCACCGCCGTGCCCGTGGTCACCGGGGCCGCCAGGTGGCGCAGCTCGGCCAGGGCGTCCTGGGCGAC
Organism: Nonomuraea jiangxiensis; assembly: GCF_900099965.1. Taxonomy (GTDB): domain Bacteria; phylum Actinomycetota; class Actinomycetes; order Streptosporangiales; family Streptosporangiaceae; genus Nonomuraea; species Nonomuraea jiangxiensis. Next base: position 169,150 of record NZ_FNDJ01000014.1, read on the forward strand.
ATATTCGAGGATCAGCACGCCCGAGGCGCCGGGGTGGTGGGCGAGGAAGGGGTGGCGGCCGGTGTAGGCCGGGTCCATGAGCGTGGCCAGGCGGGCCGTGCTGAGCTGGGCCGTCTGCGCGAGCGCCGCCCGCAGCGTGTCCAGGGCCAGCGCCACGGGGGCCGCGTGGAAGTTGCCGTTGTGCCAGGCCAGGTTGCCGGAGAAGAGCGGGTTCTCGGTCGATGCGTTGAGGTCGGTCTCCACCGTCCGGCGCGCCCGGTCCAGCGCGTCCACCGCCGCGCCGTGGACCTGGGCGAAGGCCCGGTAGCCGTACGGGTCCTGGAGCCGGTTGGACAGCTCCTGGGTGAGCAGGCCGCGCAGCCGGGCGGCCACGGCGGCCTGGCCGGGATGGGGGCGGGCCTCCTGGACGGCGGTGGCCAGCGGCTCGGCCGAGGCGTCCACGGCGGTGAACGACAGCGCGGCGACCTCCACGGCGGCCCCGAGGAGGCGGTCGAGGCGATGGCAGGCGAGCGCGGCGTCGGCGAGGGTGGCCGCGCCCGAGCTGATGAACGGCAGCGCGTCGCTCGGCGCGAGGGGGAAACGGGGATCGTCGCCGGTCGGGGGGGTCTCGTGGTGCCAGGGGAGTTCGCCGAGGAGGCACAGGGCCGTGGTGGCCAGGGCCGTGAGGTCGCCGGTGCCGAGGGCGCCGTAGGTCTGGATCGGCGGGGTGCAGCCGCTGTTGATCGCCTCGGCCAGCACCGGGAGCACGGCCGGGTTGATGCCGGAGCCGCCGGCCAGCAGCTGGTTGAGCCGGATGACGAGCATGGCCCTGGCCCGGGCGGGCTCGATCCTCGGCCCGGCGCCGCAGGCGTGGCTGCGGACCAGGTCGAGGCCGGGGTCTTCGAGCCTGATGTCCCGGTTGGCACCGACACCGGTGGTCTGGCCGTACACGGGGCCGGTCAGCCCCTGGGCGGTGGCCCACGAGGCCCGGGCCCGATCGAGGGAGGAGATCGTGACCCGGGTCCGGGAGTAGGCGACCTGGTGAACCTGCGCGCAGGTCAGGCCGGTGCCGTCGAGCTCCACGGAGGTCAGTCTTTGTCGGGGATGAACAGGCCCAGCAGCCAGCTCACCAAGCTGACGATGATCGCGCCCCAGAAGGCCGCCGGGTAGAAGTTGTCGACGTGGAAGGGGATGTCCAGCTGGCCGGAGATCCAGCTGGTCAGCAGCAGCATGGCCGCGTTGATCACGAGGAGGAACAGGCCGAGCGTCAGCACGATGATCGCACAGCCGAGTTTCTTGACGATGGGCTTCACGATCGCGTTGACGAGGCCGAAGATCAGCGCGACGACGAGCAGGACGCCCCAGTATCTGGCGGAGTTCGTGGCGGCGTTGACCTCGATGCCGTCGACCAACTGGATGGCGACCCACAAGGCCACGGCCGCCGCGATGGTACTGATGATGAATCTCACGCTGCTTGATCCTCCCACTTGAGGTCGGCGCCGCGATAGGGGCGCGGTCACAACGATGCCGTTCGGTCACCGTCCGTCGTCATCGGTTATCGTCGCCCAACGCGGGGAAGGGGCGTGCAGGGGAAGGAGCGCGATGGACGTGAACGGGCTCGAGTCGCTGCCGGCCGACGAGTTGCACGATCGGGCGGTGCGCTATGCCGTACGCCACGGGGATCTGGGGTTCCTGTGGGATCTGCTGAAGGTCATCCCGGCCGCCGAGGCCGCCAGCGGTCATGAAACGGAGACCGCCAACGACCTCAGCCGGGTCTCGGCGCTGCTCAGCGATGCCATCGCCGCGGGCGAGGGCGAGCTGGGCGAGGCACTGCGCCCGATCTACATCGAATATCTCCGTAAGCATCCCGATGCCTAGCGCCGGGGTCAGCCCGCCAGGCGGGCCCCCGCGCCGGTGTAGGCGGTGAAGCCTCGCGTGCTCGTCTCCTGTCCGTCACGGCTGATGATCATGGTCTGATAGTCCCCCGACTCCGCGAGGCCGGCGGCGAAGCGCCTGGCCAGGGCGGGGCCCATGGCATAGATCGCGGTCGCGTAGGCGTCGGCCACGCCGAGGTCGGGGCCGATCACGGTGACCGAGGCGAGCCGCTCCTCCACCCGGCCCGTACGCGGGTTGACCACGGTCGAGCCGCCCGCGGTGGCGACGCCCAGGTCGTTGGCGAAGACGACCTTGCGTACGGCGTCCGTGTGCGGGTCGCGGATCCCGATACGCCAGCGCCTGCCGGGGGCAGCCGAGCCGCGCACCCTGAGGTCGCCGCCCGCGTCGAGGCGGTGGTCTCCGGCACCGGCGTTGCACAGCGCGCGGGACAGGCGTTCGAGCGCCCAGCCCTTGATGTAGCCGGACGGGTCGATCACGCCGTTGATGCGGGTCTCGAACCAGCCGTCGGTGGCCTGGCGGAGCTCGTCGCAGCGGTGCAGCACCTCGATGAGCTCGGGGATCTGCCTGATCGTCTGGCCCCGGTTGAGCCGGCCGATCTGGCTGTCCTCCTTGACGGGACTGAAGGTGTCGTCCACCCACCTCAGCCAGGCGAACGCGTCATCAAGCAGGGGGGTCAGCTCGCGTGCCGGTAGAGCGGTGCGGATGTCCACGCTGACCGGCATGCCCATGACCATCTCGACGCGAGAGGTCCCCGGGAAGGTCATCGCGAGCCCGGGCTCGACGATTTCGGAAGTCTTCACCTTGCCTCCTTGTCCGGGAACCACAGTGACAGACGGGGCGTAATGCTGGCCTAAACCTTTTGTTCTGATTTGAAATGAATCTGTGACCTGGGGATCGCGAGGCGTGACAGGGCGCCGCCGACGTACCGCTTGAACGGGCGCGGCCCGGCCACCACCACCTCGCGTTCGGCGATGTCGGGGACCTCGCGGCTCAGGCCGGACGCGCTCAGCCGCTCCTTGGCCCGCGGGTCGTGCTCCGCGCCCACGACGAGGATGAGGCCGTAGCGGCTCTCCAGCTCACGCAGCTCGTCGGTCACGCGGTCGGTCCGGTAGACGACGGTGTCACCGGCACCGGCCAGGCGGGCGCGCAACGTGCTCGGGTCGAGGCCGGTGGCGATGAGCAGCGACGGCCTGGTCTCGTGGCGTATGCGGTGGCTCCAGACCGCCATCACGGCCGCCATCGCGTAGAGGACCAGCGGACCCGTGCGGCTGAGGTCGGTCACGTAGGCCGTGGAGCTGAACTGGTAGGCCACCAGCAGCGCGCCCGCGAGATAGCTGCCCAGCCGCAGCCGTTGCCTGGCCTCCTCGGTGCGCAGGTAGTCGGCGGCCTTGACGCAGAGCAGGCCGACCGCCACGAGCAGCGCCGCGGCGGCGTAGGCAGCCGGGCGCCACGGATGGCCGAAGCCCGGCTGGACCGCGCCGAACTCGGCCACCGCGACACCGCACCAGAAGAGGACGGGACCCTGGTTCGCATTCGCCTGAGCCATGCCACTCACGATGCTGAACGAACATGAAAGCATTCTGAGTAAGGTCTGAAACATGGCTAACGTGCGTGTTGAGCGGACAGAAGAGGGCGGATTCCGGGCCACGAACGCCCGGGGCGCCGAGGTGCGGATCGGCAGCGGCGACGAGGAAGGGGTGTTCACCCCGGTGGAGCTGCTGCTGGCCGCGGTCGGCGGGTGCAACATCGTGACCGTCGAGCCGCTGACCGCCCAGCGGGGCCACCGGCTGGTCCGGCTGGCGATGACCGTGGGGGCGGAGAAGGCGGAGTCCAACAAGCTCGGCCCCGTGACCGTGACCTACGACGTGGAGTTGCCGTCGGAGGAAGCCGACGCGGTGTACAGGGCCGTGGCGGAGCGGGTGCACGCCAAGTACTGCACGGTGAGCAGATCGTTGCAGGACGGCACAGAGGTTCGGTTGGAGCTTCCGTAGGTGGATTAAACAGATATTCGACCCCGTTATGACGCGACCGTTGCATTCGTCTCGGTAACGTTGTAGCAGGTCAGGAGCACTGCGACTGGCCTCATAGACCTTCACCGAAGCGGACGCGGAGGGGGACCGCGGTTCGCCAGTGCGGGACCGCCGGCGTTTTTTGGGGGAAAAGCGCCGGCCTGGACCGCCGCCGATCGGGCCGGGCAGCTTTGGGGGAACTGCCCGGCCCGATCTATGCCCCCCGATTTACCTGTTGAGGTCGTGCGTATTCTCCGGTTACGTGACCAAGGTTCTCATCGACTGCGATCCCGGTATCGACGACGCGCTCGCCCTTGCCCTCGTCGCCGGGTCCCCGTCCCTGGAGCTGGTGGGTCTCACCACGGTGAGCGGGAACGTCGACCTGGAGCTGACCACCGCCAACGCGCTCGCCCTGCGGGAGTTCCTTGAGCTGGGGGAGGTGCCGGTGACGCCCGGCAGCGCCGGGGCCCTGCTGCGCGGGACCGCCAGGACCGGGCACGTGCACGGGGCGAGCGGGCTGGGTGACGCGGTCCTGCCCGCCCCGGAGCGGGGGCCGTCGCCGGGGTACGCGGTGGACTTCATCGTGGAGGCGCTGCGGGCCGCCCCCGGCGAGATCACGCTGGTGGCCGTCGGGCCGCTGACGAACCTCGCCCTGGCCGTACGCAAGGAGCCGCGCGTCGTGGAGTGGGCCCGCGAGCTGGTCATCATGGGCGGCACCTACACGCGCGGGAACCGCGATCCGGCGGCCGAGTTCAACATGCTGGCCGACCCCGAGGCGGCGGCGATCGTCTTCGACGCCGGCTGGACGGTGCGCATGCTCGGTCTCGACGTGACGCTGACCGCCGTGGTGACGTCGGACGTGCTGGATCGCATGCGCCCGCTGGGCCGGCTGGCCGACCGGCTGCTGGTGCCGGCCGTGCGGTCCTACGGGGAGGTGACGGCCGCGGGCGGGCCGGCCGTCCATGACGCGTGCGCGGTCGCGTACGTGCTCGATCCGTCGTTGTTCACCTGCGTCCCGGCCGTGGTCAAGGTGGAGACGGCCGGGCTCTACACCCGCGGGATGACGGTGACGGACTTCGACCTGCGGGATCGGCGGGCGAACGCGCTCGTGGCCACCGCGCTGGACGTGCGGGGGTTCTGGAGGCTGGTGCTGGGGGCGTACGAGGGGCTGGCGGCCAGGCTCGGATGATGTGCGGGCAGGGCGCGGCGGCTGATACAGTTACATCCGTTGCGCCGCTAGCTCAGTTGGTCAGAGCAGCTGACTCTTAATCAGCGGGTCCGGGGTTCGAGTCCCTGGCGGCGCACTTTTCTTTGTCTGGGCACTTTCACCGCGGTGAGGGTGCCCAGAGTCGTTTCCGGGGCTCAGACGTAGTAGCCCTCGACGGGGACCCTGGCCTCGTCGTAGAGGGCGGGACCCTCCGTCGGAGGGTCGGCGAAGGCGCTGCCCGGCGGCTTGAGGCCGTCGAGCTGCTCACCCGACAGGGCGTAGACGACGCGGCCGAGGCCCGAGCGGGCGATGGCGCCGGCGCACATCCCGCACGGCTGGCAGCTCGTGTACATCGTGGTGGTGGCCGCGGTGGCGGGGTCGAGCTCGCGGGCCGCCCAGCGGGCCAGTTTCAGCTCCGGGTGCGCGGTGATGTCGCGGTCGGTGAGCGAGGTGTTACGCTCCTCGACCAGGATCGTGCCGTCGGAGGCGGCCAGCAGCGAGCCGAACGGCGGGTTGCCGGCGGCGCGGGCGGAGGCGGCCAGCTCGATGGCGCGCCGCAGGAGTCTCTCGTCGTCGTGCGTCACTGTCGCTCCTGGAGTCTCGGGATGGGGCGTCAGTTGTCGGAGTCTAGGGGGCATCGGCTGTCAGAGGTTCCAGGGGCGCCGGCTTCCGAGGGCGGCACGACGTGCCGGATCTCAGGAGTCCTGGAGGCGGCGGATCATCGCCTGCTTGGCCACGGCGAACTCCTCGTCGGTCAGGACGCCCGAGCGATACAGCTCGCCGAGCTCGGCCAGGCGGCGCAGAATGGCGTCGTGCGCGTCATCGGCGCCGGGCGGCGGCGCGGGCGGCAGCTCGGCCACGTGCCGCGGCATGCGGGCCAGCACGGCCGCGGCGACCAGGGCGGTCGCGCCGCCGAAGCGCTGGATGCCCCAGCACACGCAGTGCGGGTCCTTCTGCGGGGTCGGCGCGGTTCTCTCGCCCTTGATCCGGAAGCGCAGCGTTCCGTAGCCCATGCCGGACTGCGGCCGCCACTCCACGCCCGCCAGCTCGGACAGCGCGAAGTCCTGCGGCCCGGACTTCTGCTTGTCGGAGCCGGCGAACCCGTTCCACTCCAGCCTGACCCGCTCGCCGTCGAACAACGCGGTGCCGTCGCCCGCCGTGGCGGTGATGGGCACGTTCGGGCCGGGCAGCAGGAAGTCCTCGCAGGGTCCGGCGGGGGTCTGGTAGACGAGCAGCATGTCGCGGATCTCGTCGGCGAAGTATTCGGCGGTGCCCGAACGGTTTTTCGGCACCGACAGCCGGTACGGGTCAGCGGGCGGCCCCAGCGCCCCGGCCACCACGTCGGACAGAGGGTCGGCGCCCTTGCGCAGGCGCAGGCGTACGTGCCCGCCCTTGCGCCCCGGCTCGAACGCCACCCCGGCGATGGCCTCCAGCGGGACCACGACCTCACCCAGCGTCCGCCGTAACTCGTGGATGTCGTTGTCGCTGCCGGGCACGATGCGCAGGACTTCCCCGTTGAACGTCCACGAGCCGTCGGGCACGGCGATCTCGGTCATATTGTCAGCCTAGGACAGGGAGGAGCGGGATGGAGATCTTCACGAGCTGGCCGTCCTGGAAACAGGCGGAGGGCCCGTTGGGCAAGGCGCTCCCACCGACGACCGTGGAGCTGCTGCGCGAGGCGGTGGCGTTCGCCGGGCGGTGCCACGGGGTGCAGCAGCGGCCCACCGGGCGGCCCTACGTGGAGCACCTGCTGGAGGCGCTGGAGGTGGCCGTGGTCGGCGCCGGGGTGGCCGACAGGGACGTCCTGGTGGCCACCGTGCTGCACGACGTCCTGGAGGACACGTTGTGCACCGAGGCGGAGGTCGCGCGGCGGTTCGGCCCGCGGGTGGCGGCGCTGGTGCGATGGGTGACCAAGCCGCCGGGCACGATGAAGGCCGACTATCTGGCCTCGCTCGTCAAGGCGCCCTCCCAGGCCGTGCTCGTGAAGCTGGCGGACCGGGTGAGCAACGTGCAGGAGTTGCAGCGGATGCCGTGGCGGTTCCAGCGGCGCTACTACCTGGAGACGGTCGCGTACATCATGCCGTTGGCCGGGGCGCATCCGTGGTTCGCCCGCTGGTACGCGGAGTGGCGGGAGCACTGGCGGCGGGTGGAGCGCTGGCCGGGTTAGCCGCGGATCCTGGCCACCCGGTTGCGTACGCCCTCGAAGTGCGCGTGCACCGCCGCCACGGCGGCCGCCCGGTCGCAGGCGAGTACGGCGGTGTAGATGTCGCGGTGCCGCCTGGCCACGTCGCCGGGCGGCTCGTCGGGGGAGCCGAGGGCGTCGCGCAACTTGTCGTACACGTCCCAGAAGGCCCCCAGCAGCTGGCTCACCAGGGGGTTGCCGAGCGGCCGGTAGAGCAGGTCGTGGAAGAGGCGGTCGGTTTCCGGCGAGACCAGCCCCGCCTCCGCCTCGGCCTCCATCCTGGCGATGACCTCGGCGACCGAGGTCAGGTCGGCCGCCGGCTCCAGGTCGATGAGGCGCCCCACCAGCCCGCTCTCCAGGATCTCGCGGATCTCGATGAGGTTGACCAGGTGGTTCTTGCCGTTCTGCAGGGTGATGCGGCTGTGGAAGGTCAGCTCGTCCACCAGGCCCGCCAGTGACATGCGGCCTACGAACATGCCGAATCCATGCCGGATGTCCACGATGCCGACGGCCTGCAGGGCCTTGAGCGCCTCCCGGATCGAGTTCCGGCTGACGTGGAGCTCCTCCATGAGCTCCGACTCGGTGGGGAGGGGATCTCCGGCCACGAGCCCGCGCGTGACAATGAGGTTCTTGACGCCCTCTTGGGCCTCGGTGGCACGGCTCTGCCGTGCAGGTCGCGGGACGGTGGCCATGAAGAATCCCCTCTCTAATACGTAACATTCCGGAAATCTTCGGTTGACCGAGGAGTGTTTCGGCATCTAGCGTCCACCTTACGCAAAAGGACATGGGATGTCCCATGTTCTACGTCGGGCCACGATCAGCGGCCTGATTTGAAGGAGGCATCCGTGAGCTCTGACTTCAGCCGCCGCGACTTCCTGCGTTACAGCGGCGCGACGGGTGCGGCGGCGTTCATCGCGGCCACCCTTTCCGCCTGCGCCGGGGGCCCTGCCTCGACCGGGTCGGTCGGCGCGGGAACGAACAAGGATCTGATCACCGCCGTCATCGGATATGGCAACGACCAGAGCTGGGACCCGACGCAGACCGCCTCGGCCTTCGCGGTGGCCGGGATCAACCACATCTACGAGGGTCTGCTCGACACCGACCCGATCACCCGGGAGCCGTACCCGGCGCTCGCGACCGCGCTGCCCGCCGACCTGAACGCGACCACCTGGTCCTTCACCCTCAGGGACGGCGCCAAGTGGCACGACGGGCAGCCGGTGACCGCCGACGACGTGGTCTTCACCTTCCAGCGCATTCTCGACCCCGAGGCGAACGTGCTGACCGGCAACTTCTTCCGGACCTGGCTGGAGGAGGTGAAGAAGGTCGACGACCGCACGGTGGAGCTGGTCTTCAAGCTCCCCTTCCCCGACGCCGCGCCCCGGCTGACCATCGCCAAGATCATGCCACGGCACGTGTTCAGCCAGCCGGGGGCCTGGGACCAGGCCAAGGGCGGCAAGGCGGTGGGCTCGGGGCCGTACCGGCTGAAAGCGCACAACCCCAAGTCCAACACCAGCTTCGAGGCGTTCGACGGCTACAACGGGCCGCGTCCGGCCACGGTCAAGCAGATGAACTGGCTGACGATCGTGGACCCCGCCGCCCGGGTGGCCAAGATCTCCGGCGGCTCGGCCGAGGCGCAGATCGCCGACAACATCCCGTACGCCAACGTCGAACAGCTCCAGAAGCAGGGGCTGACGGTCGAGGGCGGCAAGGGCATGAACCACATGTTCCTGATGTTCAACACCGGCGCCAAGCCCTTCGACGACGTACGGGTGCGCCAGGCCCTGCACTACGCGATCGACAAACAGAAGATGATCGACGTGGCGCTCAAGGGCCACGGCACGGCCTCCAGCTCCTTCCTCAACGAGGGCCACCCCGACCACCAGCGGGCCTCGGTCGTCTACGACTACGACCCGGACAAGGCCAGGGCGCTGCTGAAGGAGGCGGGCGTCAGCGACCTGACGATCAAGCTCATGGCCGTGAACGTGAGCTGGATCGTGGACTGCCTGCCCACCATCGCCTCCTCCTGGGAGGCGGTCGGGATCAAGACGACGCTGGAGCCGCAGGACACGGCCGCGCTGTTCACCAAGATGGACCAGTTCCAGGACTACCAGGTGGTGGCGGCGGCCTCGAACCCCAACCAGTTCGGCATCGACGCCGACCTCATCCTGCACTACAACTACGTGCCCGGCGGCCTGTGGATGAAGTACGCCCACTGGGACGGCACCGAGGACGCCAAGAAGCTGTTCGCGATGATGGACGAGGCGAGCAGGGCCACCGACAAGGCACAGAAGACCGACCTGATCCACAAATATCTGGACTTCGTGGCTGAGCAGGTCATCCTCTACCCGGTGGTCCACAACGAGCTGATGACCGCCTGGGACCCGAAGAAGCTGTCCGGCGTCCGCGCCCAGCCGTACCCGGGCGTCAACCTGCTGCAGGTCAAGCGGACATGACCAGGGTCGCCAGGATGCTGCTACGGCGGCTCCTCATCCTGATCCCGCTGGTGCTCGGCGTGGTCGCGTTCGTGTTCGTGGTGATGCGCTTCTCCGGCGTCAAACCGGAGTACGCCTACTTCCAGGGCGCGAACCCGACCGCCGAGCAGATCCGCCAGTTCCAGATCGAGAACGGCCTGCTGGACCCGCTACCCGTCCGCTACGTCCGATTCGTCGCCGAGCTGGCCCAGGGCGACCTGGGCACCAGCGTGCTCACCAAGAAACCGGTGATCGAGTCGGTGATGACCGCGCTGCCGCTGACGTTGCAGCTCACGTTCCTCGGCCTGGCGGTCGCGGTGGTGCTGGCACTGGCGTTCGGCGTGACGGCTGCCCTGTTCCGGGATCGCTGGCCCGACCAGGTCATCCGCATGGTGTCGCTGATCGGCGTGGCGGCACCGGCGTTCTGGCTGGCCCTGCTGATGATCCAGTGGCTGGCCGTCGGCGAGGGGCTCTTCCCGACCGGCGGTTACATCAACCCGGCCGACTCGATGACCGGGTGGCTGCAGTCGATGACGCTGCCCGCCCTGTCGCTGTCGCTGCCGATCGCCGCCCAGCTCAGCCGCATCATCCGCACGTCGATGGTGGAGGAGCTGGATCGGGACTACGTGCGTACCGCGATCGGCAGCGGGCTGCCGCCGATCGTGGTCGTCGGCCGGAACGTGCTGCGCAACGCCCTCATCAACCCGCTGACCGTGCTGGGCCTGCGGGTCGGCTACCTGATCGGCGGCACCGTGGTCATCGAGACGATCTACGGCCTGCCCGGCATGGGGCAGCTCATGATCAACGCCGTGCGCGACGGCGACCCGGCCGTCGTCCAGGGCGTGGTGCTGACGATCGCGCTCGGCTTCCTGGTGGTCAACCTGGTCGTCGACATCCTCTACCTGCTGGTCAACCCCCGGCTCAGGAGCGCGGCATGAGACCTGGACTGACAAAGCGGCTGTCCCGCCCGGGGGTGGGTTTCCGCCGGCTGAAGCCTCTGTCGTGGGTCGCGGTCGGCGTCGTCGCCGTGGTCGTGCTGGGCGCGCTGCTGGCGCCGCTGATCGCGCCGCACTCGCCGTACTTCCAGGAGGTCGCCGGCGGCGGCCCGTCGGCCGAGCACTGGATGGGGCTCGACAGCGCCAACCGCGACATCCTGTCCAGGCTCCTGTACGGGGCCCGCTGGTCGCTGATCATCGGCCTCGGCGCGACCGGGCTCGCCCTGGTGGCCGGGGCGCTCATCGGCGCGGTCGCGGCCACCTCGCGCCGGGCCGTGGACGAGACCCTGATGCGCCTGCTCGACGTGATCATGGCCTTCCCCGGCATCGCGCTGGCCGCGGTGCTCGTGGCGGTGTTCGGCGGCAGCATCCCGGTGCTGGTCATGGCCATGGCCTTCCTCTACATGCCGTCCGTGGCCCGGGTCGTGCGGGCCAACGTCCTGGCCCAGTACGGCGAGGACTACGTCGCGGCCGAGCGGGTCATCGGCGCCCGCACGCCGCACATCCTCCTCCGGCACGTCGCGATCAACTGCGCGGCGCCGGTGCTGGTGTTCTGCACGGTCATGGTGGCCGACGCGATCGTGCTGGAGGCGTCGCTGTCGTTCATCGGCGCCGGCGTACGCCCGCCGAACCCCTCCTGGGGCAGCGTCATCGCCGACGGCAAGAACATGGTCCTGCTCGGCGGCTGGTGGGCCACGGTCTTCCCCGGCCTGCTGATCCTGGTCACCGTACTGGCCCTCAACATCCTGGCCGAAGGCATCTCCGACGCGTGGGCGGCCCCCGCCGCCCGGGCCGCCGCGCCCCGCAAGGACGACGCCTTCGAGCAGGCCAGGCCCGGCTCCGGCGAGATCGTCGAGCTGCCGGGGCTGGCCGAGGCCGCACGCCGGCTGGCCGAGCGCGCCCGCCCGCTGCCGCAGGGCCCGCCGATCCTGGCGGTGGAGCGGCTGCGGATCGGGTTCGGCGACGGGGTCGACATCGTGGACGGCATCGGCTTCGAGGTACGGCCCGGCGAGGTGCTCGGCCTGGTGGGCGAGTCCGGCTGCGGCAAGTCGCTGACCGCGCTGACCATCATGGGCCTGCAACCCCGCGACGCCCGCGTCAGCGGCCACGTACGCTTCGACCAGCGGGAGCTGATCGCGCTGCCACGCCGGGCCCGCCGCCGCCTGCTCGGCCACGAGATGGCGATGATCTACCAGGACGCCCTGTCCTCCCTGAACCCGGCCATGACCATCAAGGCCCAGCTCAAGCAGCTCACCCGCCGCGGCGGCCGGCGCAGCCCCACCGAACTGCTCGAACTCGTCGGCCTCGACGCCCGCCGCACCCTGTCGTCCTATCCGCACGAGCTGTCGGGCGGGCAGCGGCAGCGGGTGCTGATCGCGATGGCGCTCTCCCGCGAACCGAAGCTGATCGTCGCCGACGAGCCCACCACCGCGCTCGACGTGACCGTCCAGGCACAGGTCATCGAGCTGCTGCTGCGGCTGCGCGAGGAGCTCGGGTTCGCGCTGATCCTCGTCTCGCACGACCTCGCGCTGGTCGCCGACGTCACCGACCGGGTGGTCGTCATGTACGGCGGCCAGATCGTCGAGACCGGCACCACGGCCACCCTGGTCGGCGCGCCTGCCCACCACTACGCCCGCGGTCTGCTCGGCTCGGTGTTGTCGCTGGAATCGGGGGCCGAGCGGCTCACCCAGATCCCCGGCGTGGTGCCCGCGCCCGCGGACTTCCCCGCCGGATGCCGGTTCGCCGACCGGTGCCCGATGGTCACCGACGTGTGCCGGAGCGAACGGCCGGTGCTGGCGGGACCCGCCACGCACACCGTGGCCTGCCACCATCCCGCACGGGACGTGGCTCATGAAGGGAGCGGGCAGCGTGCTTGAGTTGAAGGACGTGCACGTCGTCTACAAGGCCCGCTCCGGGGGCCTGTTCTCGCGCGACCGTGTCCACGCGCTGACCGCCGCGAACCTCACGGTCGACGCCGGCGAGACGGTCGGCGTCGTGGGGGAGTCGGGGTGCGGCAAGTCCACCCTGGCCAAGGTGCTGGTGGGGCTGGAGCGGCCGACCTCGGGCACCGTCGCCTACCACGGCCGGGACCTGTGGACGCTGGGCGAGTCCGAGCGGCGGACGCTGATCGGGACGGGCGTCGGGTTGGTCTTCCAGGACCCGTCCACGGCGCTCAACCGGCGGCTGCCGGTCAGGCAGGTGCTGCGCGACCCGCTCAACGTGCACCGCCGCGGCACCCCGGCCCAGCGCGACGCCCGCGTGCGCGAGCTGCTCGACCTGGTGGGCCTGCCGGCCGGGGTCGCCGAGGCGCTGCCGGGGCAGCTCTCCGGGGGGCAGCGCCAGCGCGTGGCCGTGGCCCGGGCGCTCGCGCTCGAACCCGCCCTGCTCATCGCCGACGAGCCCACCAGCGCGCTCGACGTGTCCGTGCGGGCCCAGATCCTCAACCTGCTGCTCGACCTGAAGGAGCGGCTCGGGCTGGCGCTGGTGTTCGTCTCGCACGACATCCAGACGGTACGCAGGATGAGCGATCGGGTGGTCACCATGTACCTCGGCCGGATCGTCGAGCAGACGCCGGCGCAGGCGGTGCCGCTGGGGGCCCGGCATCCGTACACGCGGGCGCTGTTCTCGGCGACGCCCGGGCTGATCTCGCCGATCAACCCGATCCCGCTGGTGGGCACGGTGCCCTCGGCGACCAGGCCGCCCAGCGGGTGCCCGTTCCGTACGCGGTGCTGGCGGGCAGATGACCTGTGTGCGGCGGAGATGCCTGAGGCGCGAAGCGATGAGGGCCACCTCTTCCACTGCCATCACCCGGTGGCGGCGGGAGCCACCGATGTCGAGCTGATCCAGGAGCGTCCATGAGCATGCCGAACGCGGCCGGGTCCGCCGCACTCAGTGGTGTCATTCCGCCTGTTTGCACCCCTTTGACTCCCGACTACCAGGTGGACGTCGCCTCCTTCGTGCGGCTGCTGGACCACCTGCTCGACGGTGGGGTGGACGGGCTGTTCGTGCTGGGGTCGTCGTCGGAGGCGGCGTACCTGACGGACGCGCAGCGGCGGGTGGTGCTGGAGACCGTGGTGGGGCACGTGGCGGGGCAGGTGCCGGTGCTGGCCGGGGTGATCGACATGACGACGCCTCGGGTGCTGGAACACGTACGGGCCGCCGTGGCGGCGGGGGTGTCCGGGGTGGTGGCGACGGCGCCGTTCTACACGCGTACCCATCCGGCGGAGATTCGCCTGCATTTCCGGACCATCGCCGCTCAGGGGGGTCTGCCGGTCTATGCCTACGACCTGCCGGTCTCCGTGCACACCAAGCTGGGCGCGGGGCTGCTGCTGGAACTGGCCGCCGAAGGGGTGCTGGCCGGGGTGAAGGACTCCAGCGGGGACGACGGCGGCATGCGGGCGGTCATCATGGGCCGGGAGGCGCCGTTCAGCGTGCTCACCGGGTCGGAGGTGACCGTGGACTCGGCCCTGTGGATGGGCGCCGACGGTGTCGTCCCCGGGCTGGGCAACGTGGACCCGCACGGGTACGTCGAGCTGTACCGCTGCGCCTCCCGTGGTGACTGGGAGGCGGCCCGGGCGGAGCAGGAGCGCCTGGTCAGGCTGTTCGAGATCGTCAAGGTCGGTGGCACGCGCATGGGCGGCAGTTCCTCCGGCCTCGGGGCGTTCAAGGCCGCACTGCACCTACGCGGCGTCATCGACTGCCCGATCACCGCGCTCCCACAGATCCCGCTCAACCACGACGAGATCGGCCGAATCGGCAAACTCCTGGCAACCGCCGGACTCCTCTGACCACTGCCCGGTTTCCCCGATCGGGTGACTTACGCGGGGCTGGCCATCTGGGCCACGTCCTGCGCGCCGTCCTCGATCAGCTTCGACGCGAGGTCGGACAACGCCCGCCCGGCGGCCAGCTCGTCCCCGATCCCGGGCACGGGCCGGTCGTCAGGGTTGCGGCGGGCGTGGGCCACGCTCTCGTGCCGCTTGCCGTCGGGAGTGAACAACACCACTGTGGCCGTGGTGACAGCGTCCTCGTCGTCCTCGCTGATCCAGATCTGTACGTTCCACTGTTTGTACTCCATGTCCGGCCACCTCCCTACCTTCGAGCCTGCCCCCATATGGCGCAGCGGTAAAGTCGCCGTCCCCCGGAACGACCCGCTGGCGGGACTCCTCAGGGGCGCATGCAACGGGTTGCAGTGGCGCACAATTGTTTGACAATCGCCGGGCAGCAGCATGGTTGTCGTGACAAACGACAACAAGCCTGCCGTCTGGGAGATGGTGGTCGTACATCGCGTGTTCCGGCGGGAGCTGAAGCTGATGCCGGAGCTCATCCGCCGGGCCACCCCCGGCGACACCGAGCGGGCCGCGAGACTGGCCTCGTTCGTCAACGAGATCCTCGACGGGCTGCACCATCACCACGAGGCCGAGGACAAGCTGCTCTGGCCGCTGCTACTGGATCGGGTCGTGTTCGAGGTGGACCTGGTCAACGCCATGGAACGGCAGCACGAGCGGGTCGCCTCGCACATCGAGGCGTTGCGGGGGCCGCTGGGCGCCTGGGGGCGGAGCGGCGAGGGCGGTGGCCGGGTCGCCGGGGTTCTCGATCGGCTGCACGACGATCTCGTGGTCCACCTGGATCAGGAGGAGGAGCGCATCCTGCCGCTGGTCGCCGAGCACATCACCAAGGAGGAGTGGGACCGGCTCAGCGAGTACGGCCGTTCCCACCTGTCCAAGGACCGGCTGCTCTTCCAGCTCGGCGCGCTGCTGGAGGACGCCTCGCACTGGGAGCGGCAGGCGTTCCTCGACCTGCTGCCGTTGCCCGCCCGGGTGCTGTGGGCCGTGGTGGGCAAGCGGCAGTACCGCAAGGAGATCGCCAGGATCAGGGCGGTGTGAACGGCGGCCGGCCGCCGCGGGATCAGCGGCTCACGCCGTCGCCGGGGCGCTGGAGGAGGCTCAGGTCGGCTCGGCGGGGCAGGCTTTCCCAGTCGCCCTGGGAGGTCACCGCGAACGCTCCCGCGGCGCACGCCGTGCCGAGTCGCTGCGCGGGCTCCGCCCCCGCCAGCCAGTCCGCCAGCCAGCCGGCCGCGAACGCGTCCCCGGCCCCCACGGAGTCCACCTCGGTCACCGCGTACGGCTCCGCGTGCCGTACGACGCCGTCGGACAGCTCCATCGCCCCCCTCGCCCCGAACTTGACCAGCACGTGCCGCGGCCCCAGCCCCGCCAGCGCCTTGGCCAGCTCGACGCCCCCCTCGACGTCGGCGATCAGCCGGCCCTCCGCCTCGGTCGCGAAGAGCACGTCCACCGAGCCGACCGTCTCCCGCAGCCACGCCCCGGCCTCGGCGGGCGTCCACAGTGCCCGGCGGTAGTTGACGTCGAGCGAGACGAGCACCCCGGCGGCGTGGGCCACGGTGACGGCGTGCCGTACGGCCTCCCTGGCGGAGGCCGAGAGCGCGGGCGTGATCGCGGAGATGTGCAGCACCCGGGCCGAGCTGATGAGCTCGGGGTCGAGGTCGGCGGGCGACAGCCGGGAACCGGCGCTGTCCTTGCGGTAGTAGCGCACGTCGATGAGATCGGCGGTGCGCCGGCCCTTGATCATCAATCCGGTGGGCGCGCCGGGATCGGGGATGGCCCGCACGTCCACGCCCTCGCCTGCCAGGGTGGAGCGGATCAGGTCGCCGAACTCGTCGGCCCCCACCCGGCCGATCCACGTCGCGCGGTGGCCGAGCCTGGCGACGCCGATGGCGACGTTCGACTCCGCGCCGCCCAGGCCCAGGTCGAAGTCGCGGGCGAAACGCAGCGGACCCGTACGGCGCGCGGCGAACAGCGCCATGGTCTCGCCGAAGGTCACCAGCTCGGTCATCGGTTGTGCCCACCCGGCTTTCTGGAGATCCGCGTCGTCATCGGCTAGGTGAGCGACCGGCCGGAGCATTCGCGGAGATGGCGCGCCGGCATAGAAGGAGGGGGGTTGTGTTCCGGCACGGGAGCCAACATACCTGGACCGGCCGGTCGTACGGGAGGTTCAGGGCCGGGAGGGGGCGTCGTGGACGGCGATCTCGTGCGCGTCGACCGGGGCCAGGAACTCCAGCAGCCTCCGCCCCTCCTCCTCGACCTCGCCCGTCACCGGGAACGGCGTCCACCGGTGGAGGTTGAGCGTCGAGGTGCCCCCGGCCCTGGTGACCGTCCAGTCGCCGGCGGTGAAACCGTCCACCAGGATCATGCGCGGCTGCACGTTGGCGGCCTTGAAGCCCGGGAGTGCGGCCAGGCCGGGCTCGGAGATGACGCGGGAGCGGTCGGCGTGCGACAGGAACAGGTTGTCGAAGTCGTACATGAAACGGACCGGTGCCGGAACGTCCGCCGGCGGCCGTACGGCGTCCGGCAGGTCGTACAGGGTCCGGCCGGCCTCGTCCCGCACACGGACCAGGTCCAGCCTCTCCACCACCTCGGCCAGCCGGGTCAGCCCCGACCACGTCTGCACGTCCGCCACCGACGCGGGCCCGAACGCCGCGAGATAGCGCAGCACCAGCTCCTCGGGCGTCATCGGCGGCGCCTCGAAGCCCAGCCAGGACTCGGCGCTCGTGTGCGCGATCGGCCCGCTCCTGCCCCACACCCCGCGCGGTGGCACCTGTACCAGGGGCACCAGCCAGCGCACACCCACGCCGAGGGCCCGCGGGTCGTGCGCCGGCCACCGCTCCGCCAGCGCCCGGCCGAGCTCGGCGAACGTCATCGGCCGCTCCTCCACCAACGCCCGCCCGGCCGCGGCCAGCTCCTCCAGGTCCACGCCCGCCAGTTGCCGGCCGAACACGCTCAGCGTCCCGCGCTCGATGACGATCTGCAGCAGCGGCCGCATGGCCAGGCAGTCGCGGGCGGTGACCAGGTGGATGGTGGAGCGCTGCAGCACGATGCGTACGAGGTCGTGCGAGAGCAGCAGGTCGGCGGCGTCGCCGGGCTTGAAGCCCTCGATACGGTTCCACAGACCGGTGTACCAGGTGTGCGGGGTCTGCGCCTGCAGGCCGCCGAGGTGCGCCACGACCTGCGGGACGGACGCGCCGGTGCGGCGCAGCAGGTGCTGACGGTCGAGGGTGGCCCGGTTGAGCGCCCTGCGGCTGATGAGGGGGTCCATAGGCTCAAGGTAGGGGCTATTGCGGTCGATCTCTGACCGCAATGACCCGGTGAAGCGAGCGACCGACTCGGGCCTGGGGCCGTCGCGCCTGCATTGGTTATGATCAATTTGACCGACTTTGGGGGCGATGTGAGCGAAGTGCGGCCGAAGACGCTGATCGCCATGGGACGCGACGTGGCGGACCGGCTCCTGACCGGCGAAGTGCGCGACCGCCTCGTGCGCATCGCCGACGTGGACCCCGACCTGGTGGCCTCGGACTTCGCCGATCCCGCCGTGGCCGGGGCGCTGGCCGCCGCCGAGGTGCTCTACACGGGCTGGGGGTGCCCGCCCGTCACCGCCGAGGTGCTGGCCGGGGCGCCGAAGCTGCGGGCGGTCGTGCACGCGGCCGGGTCCGTCAAGAACCACGTCACCGAGGCGTGCTGGGAGCGCGGGATCCTCGTCTCGTCCGCGGCGGCGGCCAACGCCGAGCCCGTGGCCGAGTACACCCTCGCCGCGATCCTGTTCGCCAACAAGCGGGTGCTGGACATCGCCAGGCTCTACCGCGAGCAGCGGGCCGGGCTCGACCTGGAGAGCCGCTTCCCCCGGCTGGGGAACTACCGGCGCACGGTCGGCGTGGTCGGCGCCTCCAGGATCGGCCGCCGGGTGATCGAATTGCTGCGGCCGTTCGAGCTGGACGTGCTCGTCGCGGACCCGTACCTGACGGAGGACCTCGGGGTGCCGCACGTCGAGCTGGACGAGCTGTTCGAGCGGTGCGACGTGGTCAGCCTGCACGCGCCCGCGCTGCCCGAGACCAGGCACCTCGTCGACGCCGCCCGCCTGGCGCGCATGCGCGATGGCGCGACGCTGATCAACACGGCCCGCGGCGCGCTCGTCGACGAGGACGCGCTCGTCGCCGAGCTGGCGAGCGGCCGGCTGTACGCGGTGATCGACGTGACCGAACCCGAGGTGCCGCCCGCCGACTCGCCCCTCTACGACCTGCCGAACCTCCTGCTCACCCCGCACATCGCCGGCTCGCTCGGCGGCGAACTGGACCGCATCGCCCTGCTGGCGCTCGACGAGCTCGCCAGGTACGCCCAGGGCCGGCCCTTCGCGCACGGCGTCACGGCCGAGGCCCTGGCCATCAGCGCCTGAGGCGCGGGCCGCTTGATCACGTTCGGGCTCTGGGGCGGGGAGCCGGATGACGCGGTCGGTCGCTCGGCCCTACGCTGCTCTGCATGCGACGACGGGTGATCGACGACCGCTTCGAGCTGGTGGAGCGGCTCGGCGGTGGGGGTATGGGCCTGGTGTGGCGGGCCTGGGACGTGGCCCTGCACCGCGAGGTCGCGGTCAAGGAGGTGCGTCCGCCCGACCCCTCCATGGACGAGGCGGACCCGGCGGCCGCCCGCGAGCTGCGGGCCAGGGTGCTGCGCGAGGCCCGCGCGCTGGCCCGGCTGAACCATCCGCACGTGGCCACCATCCACCACATCGTGGATCCGGGCGAGCACGGTTACCCGTGGATCGTCATGGAGCTGGTCTCCGGCGGCTCGCTCCAGGACCGCCTCCAGCGCGGGCCCCTGCCGCCGTGGGAGGCGGCCCGTCTCGGGCGGGAGCTCCTGTCCGCCTTACGCGCCGCGCACGCGGTCGGCATCCAGCACCGCGACGTCAAACCCGCCAACGTGCTGCTGCGCGAGGACGGCCGGGCGGTGCTCACCGACTTCGGCATCGCGGCGGTACGCGAGTCCACGAGCCTGACGGCCACCGGATCGTTCATCGGGTCGCCCGAGTACATGGCGCCGGAGCGGATCAACGGTGTCGAGGGCGACCCGGCCTCGGACCTGTGGTCGCTCGGGATGCTGCTGTACGTGGCGGTGGAGGGGCGGCACCCGTTGCGCCGGAGCACCACGCTGGCCACCCTGGCCGCGGTGCTCAACCAGGAGGTGCCACCGCCCGAGCGCGCCGGGCCGCTCGGCCCCGCCCTGAACGCGCTGCTCAGACGGGACCCCACCGCCCGCCCCGACGCCGAAACCGTGGACCGCCTGCTCACCGGCGCCACCACGGCGCCGGCCCAGGGACCAGGCCAAGCCCCCGGCCCCGGACCCGTCCCCATGCCCCTCCCCGTCCCCGGTCTCGCCCCTGGCCAGGCCCCCGGCCCCGCTGCCAGCCCTGGCCCCGGTTCTGGCCCCGGTCCTGGCCCCGGTCCTGGCCCCGGTCCTGGTCAGGGGCCTGTTCCCGGTCAGGGGCCTGTTCCCGGCCAGGGGCACGGTCCTGGCCAGGGTCCTGTTCCCGGTCACGGCCAGGGGCACGGTCATGGGCCGGGTGGCTTCGCGCAGGCGCCCGCGGTGGGGGTGGGCGGTGCGCACACGGTGCCGCCTGGATACGGCGGTCCGGGCGGGCCGCAGCCTCCGTGGGGTTCGGGGCCCGTGTCCGGGGCGGACACCATGCACCCGCGCCGCCGCCGCGCCTCCAACGGCCCCCGGAACGCGGCCATCGCCGGGTCCGTGGCGGTCGTCGTGGTGGTGGGCGTGCTCGTATGGCAACTGCTCCCGGTCCTGTCCGGGCCTCGGGAGGAGGAGCCGCGGCAGGGCGCGTTCACCGCCGCCGCGACCCTGCGCCCCGAGTCCTCGCGGTCCGGCACCACCGCCGGCGCGACAGCCGACGACACCGACACGGGCGACGACACCACTGACGACACCGACACCAGCGCGCCGGGCAACCTGCTGACCCCGGCCGGCATGCGCTATGCGATCGCCAAGCTGAAGCCGGTCATGGGCGGCAGCAAGGTCGTCAAGCTGGTGGTCTTCCCGACGTACGCCTCCGCCGAGGCCCCGCTCAAGCGGGACCCGGAGATCTACGACCGGTACGACTACCGTGACGGCGTGGCCACCCGCGCCGGTACGGGCAGCCAGGTGACCACACCCCTCGTGGACCTGGACAAGTACAACTGGAACGCCCTGCCGGCCCTGCTCAAGAAGGCGGGAAAGGACCTGGGCGTGCCGAGGCCGACGACGCGCTACGTGATCGCGGACCCGAACTACACGTTCGTCACCCCGCATCAGGTCCTGCTCGTCTACGTGAGCGACGGCTACCGCACGGGCTACCTGGTCGCCAACCTCCAGGGCAAGGTGGTCAAGACGGTCCCGGCCTGATCAGGCGGCGACGCACCCACGGACCAAGGGCAACCGCACCAGGCAACCCGGGGGAGCACGCCAGAGTGGATGCTTTCCTGCGACCAAAAGCGGATAAATCAGGAAATTGTCCGGCAGAGCGACACGGCCGCACAGCCGGCCCTTCACTGATGTTCCTGTCGAGTAGGAAAAGTAAAGGGACCCGGCCCTTCATGAGCCTGGGATAGTGTCATATCATCGTGGTGCTACTAAGCATGGAATATGGCGCCGACCGTTGTCCTGTGGGACTCAGGTCGGCGCCTGGGTGTTGCGTGCACCTCGGGGTTGCCTGCCGAGCTAGCCGAGGTGTCGCATTTTTGTCAGCACGTCGAGTAGCAGAAGCAGTTGCTGCGTGAGCAGCAGTTGTTCTTCGACGCTCAGGCTGAGGAACATGTGCTCTCCCCTCTCAAACCCTGACGGACGGGTCGTCGGCTCAAGGTTTGTCCGGCCGACCCAAGAGGACGTCAGCCGGGTGTGGAGTGTCGCGTTCACCAGCTTGAACAAATCGTAGTGCCATTTGGTGTGCCCCGACAGATCATCTGCACCAGATTTTGGCAATAGGCGCCCGCATTGCCCCGTATTAATTGGCTTTTATGGGGACATTCCGCTTTATCGGCTTAGTGCGATATGCGCCACCCGGCCGGCTGCGGGGCGAGCTGTCAGGGCCGGCCGGCGCTCGATACTGAGGTCAGTCCCAGCGCTGGGCGTTGTGGTCGTTCAGGGAGCCCGGGGGCTGGGGGATGACGCAGAAGGGCAGCCCGGCGGGGTCCTCCATGATCCACCAGTGGTCGTTCACCAGCTGCAGGCGCCGGGCGCCGAGGGCCTCCAGGCGCGCGGTCTCCGCCTCCAGGTCGTCGGTGTGGATGTCGAGATGGACGCGCGCGTGGCCCGTCCCCAGCCGCTGGATGAGCAGGCCGAAGGCCTCACCGGCTAAATGGGCGCCGTGGTATTCCGGGTATCGCTGGAACCGGGTCAGCGTCTGACCGGTCGCCTCCTGCCAGAAGGTGAGTTCTTTGTCGTGATCGCTCTCCGGCACGTCGAGGACGACCTTCTGAAGCCTGCTGTAGTGCGTCATGTCCGCCATCTTCCCGTGGCCAGCCCCCGGCCGGGGCGTCATCGTGGCGGCCCCCGGCCCCCGGCCCTCGGCCCCCGGCCCTCGGCCCCCGGCCCTCGGCCCCCGGTCCCGGTCCCGGCCCTCGGCCGCCGGCCCCCGGCCGCCAGCCACCGGCCCTCGGTCCCGGCCCCCGGCCGTCGGCCCTTGGTCCCGGCCCCCGGCCGTCGGCCACCGGCCACCGGCCACCGGCCCCCGGCCCCCGGCCGTCGGCCACCGGCCACCGGCCACCGGCCCCCGGCCCTCGGCCACCAGCCCTCGGTCCCGCCCCCGGTCCTCGGCCGCCGGCCCTCGGCCACCGGCCCTCGGTCCCGCCCCCGGTCCTCGGCCGCCGGCCCTCGGCCACCGGCCCTCGGTCCCGCCCTCGGTCCCGCCCCCGGTCCTCGGCCACCGGTCCTCGGTCCCCGGCCCCGGTCCCCGGCCCCGGTCCCCGGCCCCGGTCCCCGGCCCCGGTCCCCGGCCCCGGTCCCCAAGCCGCCCGGCCCCCGGGCTTGGGGGCCGGGCGGCTGGGGATCGGGTGGCTCGGGCGGGTTGGGCTTGGTTGGGCGGGTGAGGGTGTGTGGTGGGGCGTTGGCGGCGTGCTCCCGGGTCAGCAGACCTTTCGGTAGCCGCTCTCCGGGATCAGGCGGGTCCACTCGGCCCTGCTCAGCGGGCCGCCCGCCTTGGCGCACACCTCGCGTACGGTCAGCGCCGGGTCGATCGGGACCTCGCGTACGCTGCCGTCCAGCGCCACCCCGCGCAAACGCCGGCTGTCCTGGCTGAAGGTCAGCCCCGCCGCCCCCAGCCCCACCCGGCCGACCTCGCGGAGCGTGCTCGCGTCCCACAGTGAGGTACGCGTGGCGCCGACCGCCAGCAGGTCGCCGCGGGGGGAGAAGCGCAGGTCGTCCACCGGAGTCAGGCCGGTCTCGATGGTGCCGAGGCGGGTACGTCTGCGCACGTCCCACACCACCACGCGGCCGTCGTCCAGGCCGTACGCCAGCTTGCCGCCGTCAGGAGAGAAAGCCACCGCGACCGGCGCGGCCGTGCCCAGCGGGCTGATGCCGCTCGAGGCGAGGTCGAGCACCTTGGCGCCGGCGGCCAGCGTCGAGCCGTCCGGGCCGAAGGCCAGCGCCAGGTCGCCCGCGCCCTCGTACAGCTTGAGGCGCCGCCCCGCGCGCACGTCCCACGTCTCCAGGGTCCGGCCGCGGGTGGTGGCCAGGGTGTCGCCCCTGGGGGAGAGCGCCACGGCGGGCACGTCGCCGCCGGCCCGGATGGCGGCCACCCGCCTGCCGCTCGGCACCTCCCACACGGTCACCGGGTCGCCGGCCACGGCCAGCAGCCGGCCGGTCGCGTCGAGGGCCGGTGCGCCGGTGGCGCCGATCCGGCCGAGCGTCCTGCGTGCGACGGTGTCGATGAGCTCGATCGCGCTGCCCACGTCCCTGGCCGCCACCTGGCCGTCGCCGGAGAACGCCACGCTCGCGCCGCCCTCGTACGGGGCGGGCAGGCCCGAGACGTCGAGGGAGATCACCGAGCCCGTGCCGCTCAGGTAGCGCAGCGAGTGCCCGTCGGCGGAGAACACCAGGCCGCCGTGCACCGGCTCCTTGAGCGGGTAGGAGCCGGACAGCCGGCGCTCGGCCACGTTCCAGACCCGCACCTCGCCCGCGCCGGGGAGGGCGAGCAGGCGGCCGTCGGGGGAGAAGACGGGCGGTCCTCCCTGCTCACGTCCCGCCGCGCCGTTCTTCCCGGAAGCGACCTGCTCGCGGCCCGCGCCGCGCTGCCCGGGGTCGGCCTGTTCACGCCCGGGGCTCCGCTGTTCGGAGTCGGCCTGTTCGCGCCCCGCGCCGCGTTGCGCGGGGTCGGCCTGTTCGCGCCCTGAGCCGCGCTGTTCGTGCTCGGCGCCGCCCTGTCTCGGGTTCAGGGCCTCCGTGCCGGGAGCCGGGGTCGGCTCGGCGAAGGCGAAGGTCTGCGACAGCTCCGTGCCGGGCGCCACCAGGGTGGCGAGAGTCTCCGGCCGACCCGCCTCCTGCGCCGTCCCGCCGTCGGCGCTCCGGCTCTCCTCCTCTGCCGCGAACCGCTCCACAGCGGCACCGGTGGGGGTGGGGGACGGCGCACCCGCGGTCCTCGGGTCGGCGGGGGTCTGGGATGGCGGAGCCGTGGCGTTCGGGTTGGCGAGGGCCCGGCGTGGCGGGTCCGTGGCGTTCGGGTCGGCGGGGGCCTGGGATGGCCGGTTCGTGGCGCTCGGGTTGGCGAGGGCCCGGCGTGGCGGGTCCGTGGCTTTCGCGTCGGCGGGGGCCCGGGGTGATGGGTTCGGGTCGGTGGAGGGGCCGGATGACGAATGCGTGGCGTTCGGGGTGGCCGAGGCTGGGGTTTCGGTGCGGCGCGGGCGGGTGGGGCCTGGCGTGTTCGCGCGGATCAGCGTGATCCCGTCGCGTCCCGCGACCGCCAGCGTGGTTCCGTCCGGGCTGAACGCCAGGGCGGGAGGTGCCGCGTCCGGGCCGGTCGGCGGGCGTACTTCGACGACCCCGGTCCTGGTCCTGGTCGCCGTGTCCCACAGCTCCACCCGGCCGTCCAGCCGGGAGAAGGCCGCCCTGCTCCCGTCCGGGGAGAGCGCCACCGCGCGGTCGGCGACGTCGAACAGCACCGCTTCGCCCCGGTAGACCCGGGTCCTGTTCCCGTTGACGATCGCGTACGTGGCCCCGGCCGGAGCCCGCCCCGTGGCCACCTCGAACGGCCGCCCGTCGGCCCCCACCGCGAACCTGCCGTCGCCGCTCAACGCCATGATCCCGGCGGGCGATGGATAAGAGACGAGCCGCCGCCCGCCGGCCACGTCCCAGACGGTGACCCCACCGTCATCCCATTTGACCAGCTCGTCCCCGCGCAGCAGGTAGCGCGCCCGCAGGTCGGCCGCCGGATCGGTGAACACTCCCAGCTCCGGCTGCACCAGCGAGGCCTGCAGCGCCGCCCGCGCCTCGAACACCGGCGACAGCCGCCACGCGGCCACGCTCAGCCGCATCGCGGTCCGCGGATCGGACGCCCGCATCGCCTCCGCCCTGGCGGCCACGGCCCTCGCCTCGGCGCTGAGGAGGCGTTCGCGCAGGTCGTTCTGGCCGTGTACGGACACGACGGACATCGTCACCGCCACCGCCAGCACCGCGCCGAGCGTAGCCAGCGACGGGACCAGCAGCTTCCTGCGCTGCTTGGCCAGGGTCACGCTGTCGTTGAGGAAGTCGCGTTCGAGCTGGTTGAGCCGTAGATGGCGGCGCTTGGTCGCGGCCCAGCCGAGTGCCGTGTCGAGTACCTCGCCGCGGAAGAGGTGGCTGCGGTCACGCCGGTGCGCCGACCAGTGCCGGGCGGCCTCGCGGATCTGCCGGTGCACGGCCAGGCCGTCGCGTTCGTCCGCGACCCAGGCGCGCAGCCGGGGCCAGGCCCGGTAGAGGGCGGCGCTGGCCGGGGCCACCCGGTCGTCGCTGACGGCCACCAGCTTTCCGACGGCGGTCTCCACCGGCGGCACGCGTACGCTGCGCCGCACCAGCAGCCCGGCGGCCATGAGCGGGGCCAGCACGTCGCCCTCGTCGTCAGGGTTGTCCCCGTCGAGCAGGCGCAGCAGCAGCCCCGGCACCTCCTCCTGCTGGCGGGGCGTCAACGCCAGGTACGCCTCCTCGGCCACCTCGCCCAGCGGCCGCGTCCCCGCGTACTCCTCGGGCGGCCGCAGCTCGGCCGCGCTCTCGACCCGCAGCTCGGCGGCCGCGGGCCGGTCAGCGGGGTCCTTGGCCAGCGCCCGCCCCACCGGCTCGCGCAGCACGTCGGGCAGCACGCTCAGGTCGGGATCGACGGTCAGCAGCCGGTGCATGACCCCGCCCAGGCTCTCCCCCCGGAACGGATCGCACCCGGTGGCCGCGAACAGCACCACCGCCCCCCAGGCGAACACGTCCGCCGCCGCCCCCGGCTCCCCGCCCGTCACCACCTCGGGACTCTGGTACGTGTACGTCCCGCCCACCGCACTCCCGGCGGGCAGCCCCAGCTCGATCACCTTGGGCCCGTCGCCGGCCAGCAACACGCTCTCCGGATTGAGCCCGCGGTGCGTCAGCCCGGCCTCGTGCAGCACGCCCAGGGCACCGGCCAGCGCGTTCGCCAGCGCGACCAGCTCGTCACCCGCGTAGGGGCCGTGCAGGTCGACCGCGCTGCGCAGGTCAGGCCCGGACACGAACTCGCTCACCACGTAAGGCACGCCCTCGTCGATCCCGACGCTCACCACGTCGGCCAGATGGCGGCAGGAGACCCGCTCGAAGCGCCGTCCTACCTCGCCCCGCGGCACCGTGACGGCGTAGCGGCGGCCCTCGTCGTCGTAGGCGTCGTAGACCACGCCGCGCCCGCCCGCGCCGAGCCTGGCGGCCAACCAGTAGCCGCCAAGCCTCTCGGGGTCACCGGGCACCAGGCGCATCGTCACTGATGCTTAGATGCACGGCACCGCCCGTTGGTTGCAGGAAGCGACGCCACAGGTCCCCCGCGCGCCTCGGGGGACCCATGCGTCATGATCATTATGCCAGGCTTCCGGATCGGACCGGCCACTCGGACCGGAGCACGGACATGAGCACCGAGTCGTGCCACTCGCCGTCCCACAGCAGGGCGTCGCGCTGCACGCCCTCCTCGACGAAGCCGAGCTTCTTGTAGACGTGCCGCGCCCGCTCGTTGAAGGCGAGGACGTCCAGGCTGATGCGGTGCAGCGGGGTCGTCGTGAAGGCGTGGTCGAGCACCAGGGCGATCGCCTCGGTGCCGTACCCCTTGTCGAACGCCCGCGAGCCGGCCAGCGCGATCCGCAGGTTGCAGGACAGATTGTCGGTGTCGAGCTGGTTGAGCACGATCTCGCCCACGCAGCCGTCGCCGGCCATGATCGCCAGGTCGAGCCGGTCGGAGTGGTCGCCCCTGGTGGAGTACCACAGACGGGTGCGGTCGCGGTCGAACGCGCCGTGCGAGCCCGTCAGCCGGCGCACCATGGGATCGGTGACCAGCTCGATCAGGTCGTCGACGTGCTCGGGACCGATCGGGCACAACGTCACGAGCTCACCCGTCAGCGTGGGCTTCTCAGCGAACATCCCCTCTGGCTATCAGTGCCGGCCGCCGGCGGGCAATCCCATTCGCTCCAGTACGGCGTCGCGTACCTGCTCGGGCCCGAGCACCCCGACGTCGCAGACCAGATCGGCCACCTCCCGGAAGTACGGGGCGCGCCGGGCCCGCATGGCCGCCGGGTCGAAGTCGGGCCGGTGGTCGCTCGACCGCATGCGCGCGGCCAGCACCTCGTCGGCCGCGTCCACCCAGACCACGAACGCCTCGCGCAGCGCCGCGCGCACCCGGGGGTCCTCGACCGTGCTGGCCGCCGCCGCTATCACCTTCGGCTCGCCGGCCAGCTCACGCAGCACGTGGTCGGCCTCGTAGCCGTGCAGGGCCGCGGCGCCCTCCCGGGCGGCGAGCTGCGCGGCGGTGCCTCCGTGCTCCTTCTGCAGGAACGGATCGCTGTCGCTGAGCGGCAGGCCGAGCGCGTCGGCGATCAACCGGCCCGCCGTCGTCTTGCCGGAGCCCATGAGCCCGATTACGACGACTGGTTTGTTTTTCGACATGTGGATAGAGGTTCCTTCGTGTCAAGGAGGTAATCATGACCATCGCCGGAGGCATCATCCTCATCATGCTCGGCGCGATCCTCACCTGGGCCGTCGAGTTCGACCTCGCCGGTCTGGACATCAACGTAGTGGGCGTCGTCCTCATGCTCGGGGGTCTGGTGGGACTCCTGTTCGGCATCTACCGGATCGCCATGGCCCGCAGGGCGGTCGGCCCGATCGACGAGCCGGTACACCGCCACGAGGTCTACGAGGACCCCGCGACCCGCAGGACCACGGTGTACGAGGAACGTCGACGCTACGACGAACCACCGCTTTAGGAGGTGAACTGGCATGCCAGCCGCTGAAGAACTGCCGTCGACCATCAGGCGTTCGCCGAAGAAGGCACAGAACACCTGGGTCAAGGCGCACGACTCGGCCGTAGAGACGTACGGTGAGGGGCGGCGCGCCCACATGACGGCGTTCGCCGCGCTCAAGCACTCCTTCGAGAAGGTCGGCGACCACTGGGAGCCGAAGTCGAAGAAGGGTCCTTCGGACAAGGGCGCGACGGACAGGTCCGGTCGGACGGCCGAGGGCGTGGACGCCAACGCCAGCAAGGAGCATCTGCAGAAGCTGGCCGCCAGGCTCGGCGTGCGCGGGCGGACGCGGATGACGAAGCAGGAGTTGGTGGGCGCCATCAAGAAGGCCAACAGGAAGGCCACGGCGAAGGCGCGGTGACCGGATCGGGCCCGGCCCTTTGCCCCGGCCGGCCGTTCTCGACGAGGGGGCCGACGAATACCGTCGGCCCCCTTCGCATGTTCCTGATGAGGCGCCGGCGAGAGGCCCTTGTCCAAGAAGCGATGAGGGGCCGGCGGAAAACCGCCGGCCCCTCAGCCGTCCCCGGACCTCACAGTGAGCGCTTGACCGCCTCGGCGATGGCGTGGCGGTCGATGCCGGCGTCGGCGAGCTGCTCCCGCGGCGTCGCCGACCCGGGCAGGTCCGTCACGGCCAGCTTCACCACCCGGGGCCCGAGCTCGCTGACCGCGTCCATCACCGCGTCGCCGAGCCCGCCCTCCAGCCGGTGGTCCTCGACCGTGACCAGGTTGCCCGTGGTGGTGGCCGCCTCGATCAGCGCCGCCGAGTCGACGGGCTTGACCGAGTACAGGTCGATCACTCCGACGGGGATCCCGTCCGCCGCCAGGTCGTCGGCCGCGGCCAGCGCCTCGTGCACGGTCACGCCGGCCGCCAGGATCGTGGCCCGGTCGTCGGGCGAGTGCCGCAGCACCCGCGAACCGCCCACCGGGAACCGCTCGCCCGGCGGGTAGATCACCGGCGTGTCCCCGCGCGTGGTCCGCAGATAGGCCACCCCGTCGACGTCCGCCATCTCCACGGTCAGCGCGGCCGCCTGGTTGCCGTCACAGGGGTAGAGCACCGTGCTCCCGTGGACGGTCCGCAGCATGGCCAGGTCCTCCAGCCCCATCTGCGACGGCCCGTCCTCCCCGATCGACACCCCCGCGTGCGAGCCGACCAGCCGGATCGACGCCCGGCTCACCGCGGCCATCCTGATGAAGTCGTGCGCCCTGGTCAGGAACGCCGCGAACGTGGCCGCGTACGGCGTCCAGCCGCGTATCCGCAGGCCGACGGCGGCGGCGACGAGTTGCTGCTCGGCGATGTACATCTCGAAGAACCGCTCGGGGAGCGCCTTCCCGAACTCCTCGGTCTTGGTCGAGTCCGCCACCTCGCCGTCCAGCGCCACGACGTCCCCCCGGGCCTGGCCGAGCGCCGCCAGCGCCGCGCCGTACGCCGTGCGGGTCGCGACTTTCTCCCCGACCTGGTACGCGGGCAGGCTCATGGGCCCGTCCTCGAACCGGCGGGGAACGTCGGCCGGCGGCTCGTGCACGGTGATCCGCAGGTCCCTGGTGCCGCCCAGCTCGTCGATCGCCTTGTCGGGATCCCGCAACGCCTTGCCATGGGCGCCCTCACGATCCTCGACCTCCGGCGCCCCCTCACCCTTGCGGGTCCTGGCCAGGATCACGGTGGGCCGCCCCCGGGGGTTGGCGGCGTCCGTCAGGGCCTGGTCGATCTGTACGGGATCGTGCCCGTCGATCTCGATCGTGTGCCAGCCGAACGCCCCGAACCTGCGCGCGTAGGCCCCGGTGTCCCAGCCGTGCCTGGTCGGCCCGCGCTGGCCGAGCCGGTTCACGTCCACGATGGCGGTCAGCCGGTCCAGCCCCTCGCAGCCGGCGTGTTCGGCGGCCTCCCAGATGGACCCCTCGGCCAGCTCGCTGTCCCCGCACAGCACCCAGACCCGGTACGGCAGCCGCGCGAGCCGCCCCGCCATGGCCACCCCCACCCCCACCGGCAGTCCCTGGCCCAGCGATCCGGTGGCCACGTCCACCCAGGGCAGCCGCGGTGTCGGGTGCCCTTCGAGCCGGCTTCCCCGCCGGCGGAACGAGAGCAACTCCTCGTCGTCGATGACCCCGCACGCCTTGTAGAGCGAGTAGAGCAGCGGGGACGCGTGCCCCTTGGAGAAGATGAGCTGGTCGTTGGCCGGGCGGTCGGGCCGGTCGAAGTCATAGCGGAGGTGGCCGGCGAACAGCACGGCCATGAGGTCGGCGGCCGACATGGAGGAGGTCGGATGGCCGGACCCGGCCGCCGCGGCCGCTCGTACGGAGTCGACCCGCAATTGGGCTGCCAGTTCGGTCAGGTAGTGGAGATCGAGTTCAGCCATCATGACCCTCCTTGAGAAATTTCGGCGCCTTCCCACCCCGCCCGCTCGGCGCCGTCCCCTCCACCCCACCGGTGGATCAGTGCCTGAGGTAACGGCGGGCGGCGAGCGCTGCTGCGGTTCCCGCCAGGGTCGTCAGCAGGATCGGGGTGCGGTGCCGGGAGAACCAGAACTGGGGGTTGCGCGGGTGCGCGCGGTTGTCGAAGGTGCCGTGGGCGCCGTAGTCGCGGGCATCGTCGGCGGGCTCCCACAGGTTCGACACGCCGCTCGGCGGCTTCTCGTCCGTCTGCTGCGCCTGCTTGCCGGTTCTGGCCAGGTAGCGGTCGACCAGGGCGGGCGCCACCCGCTGGGCCAGCAGGGTCGCCACCGTGCTGGTGCCCACCCAGTACTCCTTGCGCTCCGGGTGCTCGGCCGCGTACACGATCGCCCTGGCCGCCACCTCCGGCTGGTAGATCGGGGGGACGGGCTGGGGGTGGCGGCGGAGCTTGGACAGGACCCATTCGAACTGGGGGGTGTTGAGGGCTGGAAGTTGTACCAGGGTGATGTGGACGTCGCGGTGGTCGGCCAAGAGTTCCGTGCGGACCGACTCGGTGAAGCCCTTGATGGCGTGTTTGGCGCCGCAGTACGCCGACTGCAGCGGGATGCCGCGCTGGGACAGGGCCGAGCCCGTCTGGACGATGGTGCCGGCGTTGCGGGGGAGCATCAGGTCCAGGGCGACCTTGGTGCCCCAGACGTAGCCCAGGTACGTCACCGCCGTCGTCCGGGCGTACTCCGCGGGGTTGATGTCCGTAAATTTTGCGAAAACAGATGAAAAAGCGGTGTTAATCCAGACAGAGATCGGTCCCATCTCCGCCTCGATCCGCTCCGCCGCCTGTCGCACCTGGTCGTAGTCGGCCATGTCGGCCTCGTAGACCTTGCCGCTGCCTCCCCCGGCCCCCACGTCCACCGCGGCCGCGCCCAGGCCGGTCACCCCCCGGGCCAGCAGGGCCACCTCGGCGCCGCGGGCCCCGAGCTCGCGGGCGACCGCACGCCCGACCCCGCCGCTCGCGCCCGTCACCACCACGACCCGCCCCTTCAGTGGTGCCATCTCGAAATCAGCCTGCCTCTCCATCTCGTCGCTGCTTCTGACGTCGTACGGCCAGCACCATGTCGACCACGGTGGCGATGCCCAGCAGGATCGCGATGCCCGTCATGACCGGAGCCCGTGCGATGATGCCCAGCACCGCGAAAGCGAACAGGAACACCAGCAGGAACGACCCCACCCTCACATGCACCACGTCACGCGGGGTGGCGGGCACCATCGCGTGCCCCCTGGAGGACTTCTCCTCGTACCACTCTCCGCGCTCTTGCTTATCTCCGTTATCGGACATGTCGCCCAACTGCCCATGCGGTTTGCGCATTAACACTTGGGGTAGTGCGCCCGGCGTGCCCGACTCGCGCCCCGGAACAGGAAAACGGAGGCCCACCCTGCGCCCCAGTGACCAGGGCGAGCCGGGGATCACGCGGCGCCGGCGCGGGCGCGGGTTCGGCTACCTCGGCCCGGACGGGACCCCCGTGCGCGACCCCGCCACGCTGGCCCGGATCAAGGCGCTGGCGATTCCCCCGGCCTGGGAGGACGTCTGGATCTGCACGTCACCGCGCGGTCACCTGCAGGCCGTGGGCACTGACGCGGCCGGCCGCAGGCAGTACCGCTACCACGACCTGTGGCGCGAGCAGCAGGACCAGGCCAAGTTCGACCGGGTGCTGGAGGTGGCCGAGCGGCTGCCGAAGTTCCGGGCGGCCGTGGACGAGCAGCTCAAGGGACGCGGGCTGACCAGGGAACGGGTCCTGGCCGCCGCCGCCCGCCTGCTGGACATCGGCTTCTTCCGGATCGGCGGCGAGAGCTACGACACCTACGGGCTGGCCACGCTCAGGATGGAGCACGTCACCTGCTCCAACGGCGTCGTCACCTGCGCCTACCAGGCCAAGGGCGACCTCGCGCGGGAGGTCGAAGTGGCCGATCCCGGCGCGTGCCGGGTGATCAGGGCGCTCAAGTCGCTCGGCGCGGAGGGCGAGCTGCTGCGCTACCGGTCCCGGCATGGCTGGGCCGACCTCAGGAGCGAGGACATCAACGACTTCCTCCGCGAGACCATCGGGTACGAGGTCACGGCCAAGGACTTCCGCACCTGGCACGCCACGGTGCTGGCGGCGGTGGGCCTGGCGGTGTCCAAGCCGGTGGTGACGGAGGGGCGTACCAGGAAGAAGCGGGCGGTGACCCGGGTGATGCGGGAGGTCGCCGAATATCTCGGCAACACGCCCACCGTGGCCCGGGCGTCGTACGTCGATCCGCGCGTCGTGGAGGCGTACGACCAGGACAGGACCATCGCGGCGGCCCTGACCGAGCTGGGGGCGGAGGCCGACTACGGGCAACTGGCCACGGTGGGCACGGTGGAGAAGGCGGTCATCGACCTTATCCGTGCCGTTTGAGCGGTTCTTGACCGGGCATGCGGCGACAAAGAAGGAGGCGAGCGATGGAAGCTCCGCAGTACGTCGCAGCTCGGGTCCAGCAGGCGCTGGCCGAGGACGGACGCACGCACGAGCTCGGCATTCGCGTCGACATACGAGGTGACCAGCTGTTCCTGCGCGGTCAGGTGAGCGGCGCCCAACAACGCCTGCGGCTGGGCGAGGTGGCCCACGAGACCGCGCCCGATCTCCACGTGCACAACGAGATCAAGGTCGTCGAGGCCCACGAGCCCGGGGAGGATGAGCACCTTGACTGACCTGCGCATAGCGGCCGTAGGTGACATTCATCTGGGCGAGGATGTCCGAGGGCAGTACAGGCAGCGGCTGGCCGGCATCGAGGACCGGGCGGACGTGTTCATGCTGGCGGGAGACCTGACCCGGCACGGCACGCTGGAGGAGGGCCGGCTGGTCGCCGACGAGCTGCGCGGCCTGCCGATCCCGGTGGTCGCCGTGCTCGGCAACCACGACTACCACTCCGACCTGCAGTACGAGATCGCCGCGGAGTTGCGGGACGCCGGGGTGGTCGTGCTGGACGACGAGGGCGTCGTGATCCAGTGCGGTGACCGGAAGCTGGGCGTGGTCGGCGGGAAGGGCTTCGGCGGCGGGTTCGCCGGGAAGTGCGCGAGCGAGTTCGGCGAGCGCGAGATCAAGAACTTCGTGTCCCACACCCGCTACATCGCCGAGGCGTGGAAGGTCGCACTCAAGGAGATCGTGGCCGACGAGCGTGTGGTGCTGTCGCACTATTCCCCGATCAAGGAGACGCTGGAGGGCGAGCCGCACGAGATCTACCCGTTCCTCGGCAGCTACCTGCTGGCCGAGGCGGTCGACACGGCGGGCGCCGACCTGATCCTGCACGGGCACGCGCACAAGGGCAGCGAGAAGGGCATGACACCCGGCGGCATCAGGGTGCGCAACGTGGCGATGCCGGTGCTGGGCAAGGCCTACGCCGTCTACTGCCTAACCTGCGACCCCGGCTGTGCCTGACCCTGAGCGAGCGGCCGCGACCCTGAGCGCCCTGTGCCTCAGAGCACCCGTGCGGCCATGACGCACACGTCGTCCTCGGCGCCCTCGCTGCCCAGCCGCTTGAGCACGCAGTCGATCATCGCCTCGGGATCCTCCCCGACGCAGTGGTGGGCGGCCTGGACCAGCGCGTGCAGGCCGGTGTCCACGTCCTGCCCGCGCCGTTCGATCACCCCGTCGGTGTAGAGCAGCAGGGTGTCGCCGGTTTCGAGCGGCGTGTGGGTGGTGGCGTACTCGGTGGCGTCGAACGCTCCGAGCATCATTCCGGGTGTCCCGTTGACCAGCTCGGCCTTGCCGTTCCTGACCAGGATGGGGGCCGGATGGCCGGCGTTCGTCCAGCGGAAGGAGCGGTCCTCCGGGTCGAAGTGGCCGATGATCGCGGTGCCCGTCACGGTGATGGCCTCGTTGGAGTGCACGATGAGGTCGTTCAGCCAGGTGGTGAGCCGGCCGGAGTCCGCCCCGGTGTAGGCCAGGCCGGTCAGGCCGGAGCGCGTCTGGAGCATGATGCTGGCCGCGGTCAGCCCGTGCCCCATCGCGTCGCCGATCGCGAGCAGCACCCGGCCGTCGGGGATGGGCCCGGCCTTGAACCAGTCGCCGCCGAGCCGGCCCAGCTCCTCGGCGGGCAGGTACCGTACGCCGACGATCAGCCCTGGCAGTTGGAGGAGGCCGCGGCGGATCGGCAGGATCGTGTTCTGGAGCTGGAGGGTGACCTGGCGTTCCTCCTCGGCCCGCTCCCGCTGCCGGTGGGCCTGCTCGTGCGCCACGGCGAGGGCCCGTTCCCGGCGCCGGTGCCTGGTCACGTCCTGGACCAGGGAGCGCACCTTGACCGGCAGGCCGTCGGCGTCGAGGATCGGCTCGCTGAACATGCTGAGATGCCGGATCCCGTGCCGGTGCTGGATCCGCAGCTCGGTCTCCACCGCCTCCCGATACTCCAGCAGCGAGCGCAGCTCGTCCTCGACGACCGGCAGGTCCTCCGGCACCACCGTGGCGGGCAGTTCCTCCAGGGGCAGCGGTCCCTCGGCGCG
The DNA here is from genome assembly GCF_900099965.1 of Nonomuraea jiangxiensis. Lineage (GTDB taxonomy): Bacteria > Actinomycetota > Actinomycetes > Streptosporangiales > Streptosporangiaceae > Nonomuraea > Nonomuraea jiangxiensis. The sequence goes on from NZ_FNDJ01000014.1 coordinate 204,098, forward strand.
GTCGCGGCCGAACATCTCATACATCTGGGCAGTCCACAGGGCGCGCCGCGTGGCCAGGTTCCACTCGCCCCAGCCCAGCTCGGCCAGGCGCTGGGCGCGTTCCCAGCCGGAGACGAGCAACTCCTCGTCGTCGAGCGCCCGCCAGCTCACCAGCAGCCCGTCGTCCACCCGGGCCGCGCGCACGCTCAGTGTGGCCGGCCAGAGCAGGTAGTCGTGCACCTCCACGAACTCCAGCGGTTCCCGGTGCACGGATTCGCCCGTCTCGTACACGGTGAGGTAATCGTCGAGCAGCCCCGAGCTGGCCACGCCCGGGCTGGCGACCAGGAGCCGGCGCCCGGTCAGCTCGTCCGCCGTGCGGCCGGACACGGTCCTGGCATGCCGATTGGCCGCCGCGATGAGGAAGTCCACGACGCGGCCGGCGGGGTCCCTGATGGGGGTGAGGTAGAAGGCCGAGGCGTGCACGGCCTCCAGCATGCTGTGCACCCACTCGGGCACGTCGGGCGCCTTCGCCGGCTCCTCCGACGGGCGTTCGACGCCCTTGGCCACCGAGATCAGGTCGAGCCCGCTGTGCTGGGCCCGCCTGGTGAGCTGCTCGGCGGCCTCGGCGGGCCGGATGTTCAGCTCGGCGGCCAGGCGGGCGGTGGCCTCGTCCAGGATGGCCTCGCTCCGCATGCGATGCCGGAGGCGCGCGAGCTGATCACGGACTCTCGCCGAGGCAGCGCCGGTCTCGTAGCGGCTGAGCGGCGGATATTTGCTCACACGCTCCTCATGCCCGTGAAAACGGGAATGAGGAGCTCAATTTACGATATTTCAGCAAAACTAGGGGCCGCTGGGTCGTTCTCGAGGTTCGACCCAGCGGCCGGTGGGCGGGAACCGGACGGGTTCACGCCCTTAGACATTGAAGATGCTTACCCCGCCGGGCCCGACCAGGAATCCGAGGACGATGAGCACGATCCCCCAGAGCAGGTCGCGCCGAGCCAAGATCACATAGATCCCGGCGATGACGAGGATTACCGCGATGATCCAGAGCAATGTAGCCATGAAACTGCGTCTGCCCTGGGCATCGCTTCCTTAACATGTTTTTCCCGGAAATAATGAGGAGCGATGGGCGGGGAACACCGGAGGTGGTGTTCGGGTTTATTTCCCTTGTCCGACGAGCACGGCCGTTCGGCCATCCGAGCTCGAAGCGGTCATAGCTGCGAGCCCTACCCAACTCGCGCCATGGTTACTCGCCGGACGACGTCTAGCGCACGTTCGTAGGGGTAGCCCGATCACATGAGCAGCCACGGGCACGCCGTCACCGACGCCATCCTCGACACGCTCAAGCGTGCCAGCTCCGGGCTGAAGGATGCCGGGGTGAAGTTCGCGCTGGCCGGCGGGTGCGCGGCGTACGCGCGCGGGGCGGCGCCCTCGCTGCACGACGTGGACTTCGTGCTCACCGAGCACGACGTGCCGGCCGCTTTGGAGGCGCTGCGCGGGATCGGCTTCCAGACGGCCAAGCCGCCGGAGGACTGGCTGGTCAAGGCGTACGACGAGGGGCGGCTGGTGGACCTGATCTTCCGGGTGTCCGACCTGCCGATCACCGACGAACTGCTCGACAGGGCCGAGCCGCTGAAGGCGTCGGCGGTGATCGTGCCCGTGCTGGAGGCCACCGACCTGGTCATCACGTGGTTGCTGCCGCTGTCGGAGCACGCCTGCGACTACGGCGCGCTGCTGGCCCAGGTGCGCGCGATGCGCGAGCAGGTGGACTGGCCCCGGGTGGCCGCGGTGGTCGCGCCCTCCCCGTACGCCAGGACGTTCATCACCCTGCTGGAGCGGCTGGACGTGCTGGAGGGGCCGATCGAGCCGCTGGGCGACCCGAAGTGGCCGTAGGCCCGCGGCCCCTGACATGGTGAAGGGCCGCGCCCCGGCAGGCGCGGCCCTTCACGGATGGCACGGAGTTACCCGGGGAGTCGGCCGTAGTAGTCCCCCAGCCTCGTCCGGTACTCGGGCTCCTTGAACGTGCCCGCGTCGAACTCGGGCGCTTCCTTGATCTCGGCCTTGGTGCGCGCGACGAACACGTTGCGCTCCTGAGGATCGATGCTCGTGATGACCTGTGCCGGGAGCATGACCTTCTTGCCGAAGATCCAGGGACCGGTGTCGACGATGAGATAACTCTCGCCGACGTCGTAGGTCGCCTCGTCGACGGACCCGATCTTCCCATCGGTCGCCTGGACGTCATAGCCCACGAGGTCCAAGCTCGAACCGCGGTCATAGACGTCAGGACGATAGTTCCAGAGCTCCATGGGGTGCTCTTCCTCTCTTCTTGTCGTCTTGGTCGGGCCAACTTCCGCTACCCGCACCCAACGCGGTAAACGCCTTGCAAAGCGGTTGCAGGCAGGCGACCATCAATCACCCATCAAGGGGCCAAGCGCACCCTCTCCATGAACGGGAGGGGGCGGAACCATGCCATCCAGGTCAGACCGCCTGTACGAGCTCGACGGGCTCCGGTTGCTCGCGGCGCTCTGCGTCGTGCTCTTCCACTACACGTTCTCCGGCTGGGCCGGCGGCTCCAGCCCGGTCGTCTTCGGCGCGGAGAGCGCCTGGTCGAAGTACGGCTACCTGGGCGTGGACCTGTTCTTCCTGATCAGCGGGTTCGTGGTGCTGATGAGCGCGTGGGGCAGGAGCCCGCGGGAGTTCCTCGTGTCGCGGGCCGTGCGGCTCTACCCCGCGTACTGGGTGGGCATCGCCGTCACCACCGTGGTCACCGTGACGCTGGGGCAGGGGCTGTTCCGGGTGACGCCGCCGCAGGTGCTGGCGAACCTGACGATGTTCCAGGCGGTGCCCGACATCGCGAACGTGGACGTCGTCTACTGGACGCTCTGGGCCGAGATGCGGTTCTACCTGCTGATCCTGCTGTTCACCTGGATCGGGATGACCCGGGGCAGGATCATGGCGGGGTTGTGGACGTGGCTGGGGCTGACGTTCGCGGTGGAGGCGGGGCTGCTGCCGGGCGCCGCGGACCTGGTCGTGCAGTCGGAGTTCGCGCACTACTTCATCGCCGGGATGGCGCTGTTCATGCTCTACAAGTTCGGGCTGAACCTGCAGATCGCCCTGCTGGTGCCGATCTGCCTGGGCAACGCCGTCGTCCGGGCCGCCGGGTACGCCGACGCCGTCGGGGAGCGGTACGGGGTGGCGTACTCGCCTGCCGTCGTCACCGCCGTGGTCGTGCTCGCCTTCCTGGTCATGACGCTCGTCGCGCTCCGCGTCACCCGCCGGCTCGCCAGGCCGTGGCTGGTGACGGCGGGGGCGCTGACGTACCCGCTGTATCTCCTGCACGCCCATGTGGGGTTCGTGGTGTTCAGCCGGTTGGGGGCTGTCGTGCCCAGGTATGTACTGCTGGCTGCGGTGGTCCTGGTCATGCTGGGGGCCGCGTACCTGGTGCACCGGTTCGTGGAGCGGCCGCTGGCGCCCCGGCTCAAGCGGCTGCTGTCCGGCCGCCCGGCCGCCCCGGCGCTCGGCGCGCTCGTCACGGGGCGTCGGGACGGGCTGAGCCGATTCTCCTGACCGCCTGCCCGGCAGGTCTGAGCTCCGGATACCATCCCTCTCACAGGCCCCGTCACAGGTTTTCGGCGGGACCGCGAAGGGAGGCGGGTGACTGCCGACGGCGAGCACGAGTGGGCTCCTCCGGGCGTCGATCCGGCGCGGCCGAGCGTGGCCCGCGTGCACGACGCCCTGCTCGGCGGCGTGGAGAACTTCGCCGCCGACCGATCGGTGGCCCACCGGCTGAAGGACGCGGTGCCCGCGGTGGTGGACCTCCTGTGGTGCAACCGCGCCTTCATCGGCCGGGTCGTCGACTTCCTGGTCCGCGAGGCCGGCATCAGGCAGTTCGTCGACCTGGGCGCCGGGCTGCCGACCATCGAGAACACCCACGAGGTCGCCCAGTTCGCCGATCCCGGCTGCAGGGTGGTCTACGTCGACCTCGATCCCGTGGTGGAGCCGCACGCTCGCGCCCTGCTGGGCGGCAACCCGTACGCCGAGGCCATCACCGCCGACGCCTGTGACGTGGGCGCCGTGCTCGGCCACCCGGCGCTGACCCGGCTGATCGACCTGTCGCGGCCCACCGCGATCCTGGCCGTCGGGCTGCTGCACCTGCTGCCCGACCGCGCGGACCCGTACGGGCTGGTCAGGCGGTACATGGCGGCGCTGCCCCCGGGCAGCTACCTGGCCGCCTCCAACATGTCCACCTCGGCCAACCCCAAGGCGCAGGCACTGGAGGCGATGCTGCAGGCCACCATGGGCACCGGCTACTTCCGCGACCGGGCGGCCGTCACGCGCTTCTTCGACGGCCTGGAGCTGGTCGAGCCGGGGGTGGTGCACTTCCCCGAATGGCATCCGGACGAGCGCGTCCCGGGCCCGCTCGCGCCCTGGGAGGAGCTCCTGCTGGGCGGCGTCGGGCGCAAACCCTAGAGCGGCGTCCGCGGTCCAGGTGCTTCGGACCGGCCGCCCGGCGCGGCGATATCTGGATGAAGCGGGAGAGGCGCGGCATTAGGGTGTGGGCCATGCCGCGCATGCTGATCTGCTCCCCGCCGCCCGCCCACTAGCGGGCGGCATTTCCTGAAATTTCCGGGTCTGAGCGATCCGGGGGTGGCTGCTGCCCGCACACCGGGCCCTTTTCCACCACTCCCTCCGGAGAACTCCTGTCATGACCCATGTCTCCGCCCGGCGGGGCGCCTTCTACGTGTCCGTGGCCGCGACCGCCTGGGGCACCGGCGGCGCCGCCGGTTCGCTGCTCTTCGAGACGGCCGGGCTCGGCCCCGTCGGCGTGTCCCTGTGGCGCTACCTCATCGGCGCCGCCCTCCTCCTGGCCCTCACCCGTCCCCTGCACTCCGGGCTCAGCTGGCGGGTGCTGCCGGTCGGGGCCGGGATGGCGCTGTACCAGACCGCGTACTTCGCCGCGATCGCCCACTCGGGCGTGGCCGTCGCGACCGTGGTGACGATGGGCGCCACGCCCGTCTTCACCGCCCTGGGCAGCCGCTTCCTGCTCCGCGAGCGCCTCGGCGGGATCGCCAGTGCCGCCCTGGCCGCCGCCCTGGCCGGGCTAGTGCTGCTCACGGCCGAGACCGTGCTCCAGACCGACACCTCCACCCTTGCCGGGATCGGCTTCGCCCTGGCCTCGGCCGCCGGGTACGCCGGAGTCACGCTCTTCTCCCGGCACCACCGGGACGACCCGCGGGGCACGGCGGTCGGCGGGTTCGTCGTCGGCGCGGCGTGCCTGGCCCCGTTCGCGCTGGCCGACGGGGTGGTGCCGGAGGTCAGCCTGGCCTCCGTGGGGTTGCTGCTCTATCTGGGGGCGGTGCCGACCGCGCTGGCGTACGGGCTGTTCTTCCGGGCGCTGACCGCGTTGCGGGCCACCACGGTCTCGATCATCTCCCTCGGCGAGGCGGTGGGCGCGGCGGTGCTCGGCGTCGTGCTGTTCGGCGAGCGGCTCACACCTCTTGCCTGGTCGGGGTGCGCATTGTTGCTTCTGGCCGTCACGGTTCTGGCCGTACGCGCCCAAGAGGGCTGACTCCGGCGGGAGCGGTGTGACGGCTCGGGCCGTCAAATGAGTTAAGGTCCGGTACGGCGACGCTTGCCGTGTCGTCGCTCAGCCTCCTTGAAGTCCCACAATCCGGCTCGAGGGGAGGCGCGGAGGGAACGGTGTCGGCGAAGCGCGCGTTGGAGGAACTGTGGCCTCAATAAAAGGAATGATCAGGAACCTCCTGGATCGTCCGGGCGGCGTCCCTCTGACCCCCTATCTGAAGATCGTCAAGGCCGCCGAGGGGCGGGCCGAGCGGATCGCGGGGCTCGAGGAGCTGCCGGTGCCGGCGATGGACGATCTGGCGGAGTTCTGCGCCGTGGCGCGTGAGGCCGCCGACCGGACGCTGGGGCTGCGCCCGTACGACGTGCAGTTGCTCGGCACCCTCGCCCTCCTCGACGGCAAGGTCGCCGAGATGGCCACCGGCGAGGGCAAGACGCTGTCCGGCGCCATGGCGGCGGCGGGGCACGCGCTGCAGGGCAGGCGCGTGCACGTGATCTCGGTGAACGACTACCTGGCCCGGCGCGACGCCGAGTGGATGGGGCCGTTCTACGAGGCGCTCGGCGTGAGCGTGGGCTGGATCGGCCAGAACTCCACGCCCGACGAGCGGCGCGCCGCCTACGCCAAAGACGTGACGTACGGGCCGGTCAGCGAGATCGGGTTCGACGTGCTGCGCGACCGCCTCCGGACCGACGCGGGCGCGATCATCGTGCCCCCGCCCGAGGTGGCCCTGATCGACGAGGCCGACTCCGTGCTGGTGGACGAGGCCAGGGTGCCGCTGGTCATGGCCGGCTCCACCGACCCCGGCAACGCGGTGCCGGAGATGGCGGCGCTGGTCAGGCAGCTCGTACGCGGCTACCACTACGAGATCGACGAGCAGTCCCGCAACGTCTATCTCACCCCCAAGGGCGCCGACAGCGTGGAAAACCTGCTCGGCGTCGAGCTCTACGACGAGCACGAGCCCGGCGCCCTCATCGAGCTCAACCTGGCCCTGCACGCCCACGCGCTGCTCGCCCGCGACGTCGACTACATCGTGCGCGACGGCAAGGTGCAGCTGATCAACCCCTCGCGCGGCCGGGTGGCGCTGCTGCAGCGCTGGCCGGACGGCCTGCAGGCGGCCGTGGAGGCCAAGGAGGCGCTGCCGCCGAGCGAGAAGGGCGAGATCCTCGACTCCATCACCGTCCAGGGCCTGATCCGCCGTTATCCGCGCATCTGCGGCATGACCGGTACGGCCGTGGCCGTCAGCGAGCAGCTCGGCGAGTTCTACGGCCTCAAGGTCGCCGTCATCCCGCCCAACCGGCCGTGCGTCAGGCTGGACGAGCCGGACCGCATCTACCCGACCGTGCCCGACAAGGACGCGGCGCTCGTCGAGGAGATCCAGGCGGTCCACGTCACCGGCCGGCCCATCCTCATCGGCACCCTCGACGTGGCCGAGTCGGAAAACCTCGCCAAGCTGCTCCAGCGCCGCGGCCTGGAGCCGGTGGTGCTCAACGCCAAGAATGACGCCGAAGAGGCCGCGATCATCGCCAAGGCCGGGGAGCGCGACGCCATCACGGTCTCCACCCAGATGGCCGGCCGCGGCACCGACATCCGCCTGGGGGAGGGGGTGGCCGAGCTCGGCGGCCTGTACGTGATCGGCTCCGGCCGGCACGCCAGCAGCCGCCTGGACGACCAGCTCCGCGGGCGGGCCGGCCGCCAGGGCGACCCCGGCGGCTCGGTGTTCTTCGTCAGCACGCAGGACGACCTGATCACCCAGTTCGTGCCCGACGAGCGGCCGCCCGCCGCCGACGCGGACGGCCTCGTCCGGCACCGGCGCGGCGCCTACCTCGTCGGCCACGCCCAGCGCGTGGCCGAGGGCGTCAACCTGGAGATCCACCGCAACACGTGGCGCTACACCCGGCTGCTGGAGCACCAGCGCGAGCTGATCCTGGAGTGGCGGGACAAGGTTCTGCACGGGGACGCCGCCGCCAAGGCGCTGTCGTCGGCCGACCCCGAGCGCTGGGCGACCCTGCCCGAGGAGAGCAGGGACGAGCTCGCCCGCCAGATCGTCCTGCACGCCATCGACCGCTGCTGGACCGAGCACCTGGCGTTCCTGACGGACCTGCGCGAGGGCATCCACCTGCGGGCGCTGGGCCGGATGAGCCCGATCGACGAGTTCCACCGGGAGGCGGTGGCCGAGTACAAGTCGCTGCTGGCCGAGGTCGAGCGGCGCTCGCTGGAGTCGTTCGAGGCCCCGGAGCCCGACCTGCAGCGGCCCACGGCGACCTGGACGTATCTGGTGCAGGACAACCCGTTCGGCACGGAGTGGGACCGCATCCTCAAACGTGTCACGGCGGCCGCCCGGCGCGGCTGATTCCGTTACCTGACAGAAGGTGGCAGGTACGGCTGGAACGCTGGTCGCATGACAACCAAGGCAAGACTCCTGGCCGTGTCCATCGACTGCCCGGAGCCCAAGAAACTGGCCGAGTTCTACCACGCGATCCTCGGATGGGACATCACGTACGCGGAGGACGAGTACGCCGCGGTGAGCGACGGCACGTCGAGCATCTACTTCGGCCGCGTGGCCGACCGGAAGCCGGTGGTCTGGCCAAGCCCGGACAAGCAGTTCCACCTGGACTTCCGGGTGGCGGACGTGGAGCGGGCCGTGGCTGAATACGTGGCGCTGGGCGCGACGCGGCCCGAGTTCCAGCCCGGGGTGACGGAGGAGGGCACCGGCTGGATCGTGCTACAGGACCCGGCCGGCCACCTGTTCTGCGTCTGCCCCGAAGCATCGAGCTGAACAGGGATGATACCGATTTAGATATCGGCGGGTGCTCCATAGCGGTCTTGGACAGTACGTAGGGGACTGTGCTGTCCTGGGCGCCATGTCCAGATCGCAGCCTCGCAGACGCATGTCCGGCATCCTCCGCCTGGCCGGGGCCGCCACCACCGCCGGAGTGGTGGCGGCGGCGCTCGTACTGCCGGCCGTGGGCGGCTCGGGCGCCGCGGTCGTGGCGGGAACCGATGCGCTGAACCTCCGGCCGGCCGCGCTGGAGGAGCCGCCGCTGCCGGAGAAGACCACCGTGTACGACGCCGAGGGCCACCAGATCGCCCAGTTCTACGCGCAGGACCGCAAGGTCGTGCCCCTGGCGCGCATCGCGGAGGTGATGAGGACGGCCATCGTCGCGATCGAGGACGACCGCTTCTACGAGCACGGCGCCATCGACATCGAGGGCACCGCCCGCGCCCTGGTCACGAACCTCACCTCCGGAGGCATCAGCCAGGGCGGCTCGTCGATCACGCAGCAGTACGTCAAGCAGGTCCTGCTCAACTCGGCGGACTCCGAGGAGGAGAAGAACGCGACCCTGGAGGCCAGCTACTCGCGCAAGCTGAGGGAGCTGCGCCATGCCATGGCCGTCGAGCAGAAGTACACCAAGGACGAGATCCTGGAGAAATACCTGAACATCGCCTACTTCGGGGCGGGGGCCAACGGCGTGGAGGCGGCGGCCAGGCGCTTCTTCGGCGTGTCGGCGGCCGACCTGGACCTGGCGCAGGCCGCCACCCTCGCCGGCGCCGTTCAGGACCCCAACACGACCAGCCCGGACCGCGGGAAGGAGGCACGCGAGCTGCTGCTGCGGCGGCGGAACGTGGTGCTCGACCGGATGGCGGGCCTCGGCCGGATCACCCGGGCGCAGGCCGACGCGGCCAAGGACCGCAAACTCGGCTACAAGGGCGTCAAGCAGCCCAACGGCTGCCAGGAGAGTCGCTATCCGTACTTCTGCGAGTACGTACGGCACGAACTGCTGGCCAACCTCGACTTCGGCGGCACCCGGCGGCAGCGCGAGCAGACCTTCAGCCTGGGCGGGCTCAAGATCCGCACCACGCTGGACCCCGAGGCGCAGCAGGCGGCCGAGGCGGCGATCAAGAAGCACGTCCGCGCCTCGGACCGCGCGCTGGCCGCCGAGGCGCTGGTGGAGCCCGGCACGGGGAAGATCAAGGCGATGGCGGCCAGCCGCCCGTTCGGCGGTTCCGCCCGCGACGACGAGATCTCCTACAACGCGGTGGCCGACAAGGCGCACGGCGGGCTGATCGGCTTCCAGCCGGGCTCGACGTTCAAGACGTTCACCCTGATCACCGCGCTCAAGCAGGGCATGAAGATCGACGACGGCATCACCGCCGGCGCCGGCTACACCGCGCCCGGCTACTCCACCTTCAAGAACTGTGCCGGCCGTAACGTGGGCGATCCGTCGTGGACGGTCACGAACGACGAGGGCTCGCCCGGCTTCAAGACCCTGGAAACCGGCACCTGGGGCTCGGTCAACACCTTCTTCATGGCCCTGCAGGAGCGGGTGGGGCTGTGCCAGACCGTCGAGACCGCCAAGTCGCTGGGCATCAAGCGGGCCGACGGCGCCAAGCTGCGCGAGTTCGAGACGTTCACGCTCGGCATCAACGAGAGCGACCCGGTGACCGTGGCCACCGCCTATGCCGCCATCGCGGCGCGCGGCACGTACTGCCCGCCCATGGCCATCACCTCCGTCACCGGCCGGGACGGCCAGACGACCGACTACCGGCCGCGGTGCGAACGGGCGCTGGACCCGCAGGTCGCGGACGCGACCGCGTACATCCTGTCCGGGGTGTTCACCCACGGCACCATGAGCGGGGTCGGCGGCATCGGCCGCCCGGCGGCCGGCAAGACCGGCACCACCGACGGGTACGCCAGCGCCTGGTTCGCCGGGTTCACCCCCGATCTGGCGGGGGCGGTCAGCATCGGCGACCCGCGCGGCTCCCAGCGGTACAAGCTCACCGGCGTCACCATCGGCGGCCGGTACTACGGCTCGGTCCAGGGCGCCTCAGTGCCCGGCCCCATCTGGAAGGACACGATGACGGCCGCGCTGCGGGGGGTGGCGCCGACCCGGTTCACGCCGGTGGACATGGAGCGCTTCGGCGGCTGCGCCGAGGACTGCGCCCCGTCCCGGCGCGACCCCGACCAGCCGGACCCCGGCGACGCGACCACGGAGCCACGTGCGGACGATGCCACCCAGGAGTCGCCGGCCGACGATGCCACCGACGAGCAGCCGGCGGACGAGGCAGCCGACGTAGCCGAGGAGTAGCCGGCGAAGGAGGCCCGCCCCCGAGCAGCCGCTGGACGAGGCCCGTCTACCCACGGGCAGTCGGTGGACGAGGCCCGTCTACCCACGGGCAGTCGGTGGACGAGGCCGCCCCCGAGCAGTCAGGCCGCCCACTCAGGGCAACCGGTGGACGAGGCCCGCCGTCGAGCAGCCGGTGGCGAGGCCGCCCACCCAGGGACAGCCGATGGACAAGGCGGCCTGCCGAGTAGCCGTGGACGGGGCGGCCTGGCGAGTAGTCGTGGACAAGGCGGCCTGCCGAGCAGTCGGTGGATGAGGCGGCCCAGGGACGTCCAGCCCGTAGCAAGTACGATGGGGTCCGTGAGGCGGGGTTCGCTTCGTCAGCGCGCATCAGCGCTGGTCGACGGCCGTTTCTGGTCAATCATCGGTCTAAAGTAGGATTTCACAGACCGCCATCCCCCATAAGCTGGAGCACATGCTCTTGGACGGATCCATGCCCCTGCGTGGGCGACGATGACCTGGGTCGGCCTGATTATCGCCCTGGCAGGAGCGCTTGGATACGCGCTCGGCGCAGCCCTGCAGCAATACGAGGCCGTGGCCGAGGGTGCCTCGTTCAGGCTGATCAAGCGGCGTCGCTGGTGGATCGGCGGCATCATCGGCTTCACCGGCGCCTGCCTGCATGCCGTGGCCCTGAGCTTCGCCCCGCTGGTGGCCGTCCAGCCGATCAGCGTCGCCACGCTGGTGTTCGCCGTTCCGTTGGCCGCGTTCATGTATGGCCGTAAGCCGTACAAAGCGGAAATTTTTGGTTCCATCGCCGTGGCCGTCGGCCTGCTCTGGCTCATGCTCCTGGTGCCCCGGCACAACGTGATCCCCAGGCTGAGCGACGGCGCCGCCGTGGGCTTCCTGGCCGTGATCGCGGTGATCACCCTCGTCACCCACTTCATGGCCAAGCGGGTCCACGGCCCCAACAGGGCGCTGCTGATGGCGGTGGGCGCGGGAGCGGTGACGGCGAGCGTGTCCACGTTCGTGCGCGTGGTCGGCGGGGGCATGCAGGGTGACTGGGGGCGGCTGATGCACTGGTTCACCATCGCCATCCCGGTGCTGCTGGTGTGCGCGGTGGTGCTGTTGCAACGCTCGTACGCCGTGGGTTACTTCGGCATCGCCTACGCGGGCGTCCAGGTCGTGGACCCCATCACCTCCGTCCTGGCGGGCGCGATCCTGCTGGGCGAGCCGCTGCCCACCAGCCCGTCCACCGCGATCCCCGCCCTGCTGGCCAGCGCGCTGACCATCGCCGGCACCATCACCCTCGGCCGACTGGCCCCCGACCACTCCCACCCCACCACACTCCCGCCCACCCCGGCCCGCCACCCAGTCCCAGCGACCTCAGAAGCAAACTGACGCTCCCCGGAGCCCCCGGCCCACCACGTCACCAGCCGCCCAAGGAGCAAACTAACCCCTCGTGTGCCAGTCCTGGGGGCGCCAGCGATCGGGCGGTCAGGTCGTGTGCCTGCCCTTGGGGGTGCTACCGATCGGGCGGTCAGGCTGTGTGACTCCTGGCGGTCTTACCCGGCCGAGCGGTTAGGGTGGGCGGCCTTCTCCGGTGGGTGCCAGCGCAGCAGCCCGTCCATCGAGCGCAGCATGAGGTCTGGACTGAGCCGGGTGGCCACCCGCATCGCGAGGTCGCGCAGGCCCACCGCCACCGGGTTCCGTAGCTTGGTCACCTTGCAGATGGTCATGGACTGCTTCACGATCCTCGCCGTCCGCTCCAGCCGTGCCGCGCTGTAGGCGGCCAGGGCGTCCGGGAGCCGGTCGGGAGCGTCCGCCGTACCGGGTCCGACCAGGTGAGCCAGGACGATCGCGTCCTCGATCGCCTGGCAGGCTCCCTGGCCCAGGTTCGGCGTCATCGGGTGGGCGGCGTCCCCGAGCAGCGCCACCTTGCCCTGGTGGAAGGCGGGCAGTGGCGTGTCGAAGTAGTGCACGTCGTTCCGGATGATGTGGGCGGGATCGGCGGCGCGCAGCAACGTCGGGATGGGCTCATGCCAGTCGCCGAAGCGCCGGAGCAACTCCGCCCGTTCGTCCCCGTGGACGGCTCCGGCGGGTGACACGTCGGTCGCGTATATGTAGACGAGGCCACCCGCCAGCGGATGGACGCCGAACACCTGCCCCCGCCCCCAGCTCTCCGTGCTCCGGATCGTCAGGTCACCCCTCGCCGGTACGAGCCCGCGCCAGGCCGTCACCCCCGAGTACACCGGGCCTGGATGCTCAGGGAAGAGCGCCTGCCGGGTCGCCGAGTGGATGCCATCCGCCGCCACGATCAGGTCGGCCACAACGTCCTCCGCCTGAGTAGGGGCGGGGCCTGCGCCGCGCGCCTGGGCACGGTCCGCGCCCGCGTTGCTCACCTCGGTATGGTCCCGGCCCGCGTCCCCCACGTCGGCACGGGTCGCGCCCGGGTCCCCCGTTTCGGTGCGGGCCAGGTCCGTTTGGATATGCGCCACTCCCGCCTCGGTGTCCACTGCGGACACCGTGGTGCCCAGCCGGATCCGCTGGGTCCCCAGCGCGTCGATGAGCACGTCCAGCAGCGTCGCCCGCAACGCGACCACGAACGAGTCCCCGAAGCGGGCCTCCGCGTCGTCCCCCGAGGTCCGCACCAGCCACTGTCCGCCGGGTCGGCGGATCCCCGCCTGACCGTGTAACTGGGACAGCTTGCGGATCTCCGCGCCGAGGTCGAGCGTGTCGAGTGCTTGCAGGGCGTTGGCCGCGATGGCCAGCCCCGAGCCGACGGGGTCGATTTTCGGTGCCCGTTCCAGGACGGTCACGTCCCAGCCCGCGCGCAGGAGTGCCACCCCGGCGGTGAGCCCGCCGACGCCTGCGCCGATCACTACAGCTCTGGCCATTTCCGGAGCCTCCCTCACTACGCCTGTAGTGACATCTTACTACGCCTGTAGTTGGGTGGCCCCACCGAGGTAGCATTCGTGGCCTTGGCATCCTGTCCGGCCTGGAAGGGCGGGGTTGCCGACCACACTCGACCCATCAGGAGGAGGGCATGTTGAGGCTTGCGGTTCGCAGGCTTACCCCACGGCGGGCCTTCTCGTGCGTACGCGGCATGTCCGGCTGCGGTGGGTGCGATTTGGAGCGCCGCGTTCACGTCAGCGTTTCCTGCATAACCGAACGGCCAGCACTGGAAACGCGCCTGGCTCCTACGTGCCTGGCTCGTACGCGTCTGGCTCGTACGCGCTTGGCTCGTACGCGTCTGGCTCGTACGCGCTTGGCTCGTACGCGTCTGGCTCGTACGCGCTTGGCTCGTACGCGTCTGCTGCTCGTGGAGATTTCCGACAGAACTGGCCTGCGCGCGATGCTCTGCCAGTGCCCGCTCTCGTGCGGGTGCCGGGGTGAGCTGGTGACGCGAGCTCCGGAGCGCAGTACCGACCGTCGCCTACAAGAACCGGGAGGCTTCATGCCCTGTCGTTCCGCGTTTCCTCCCCGCCCTGAAGCTCACTCCGGAGCTGAGGGGCAGGGCCTCCATGCTGCGGGCACCCGGTGACACGGTCAGAGGCCGTCGCTGACGCGGCCATCTCCCTGTTGGCCGAGCGAGGCATGCGTGGCCTCACCCACCGGGCCGTGGACGAGGCGGCGGGGCTGCCGTCCGGGTCCACGTCCAACCTGGCCCGCACCCGTGCCGCCCTGCTGGAGCTGGCGTTGGCGCGGCTGACCGAGCTGGAGATGCGGGCGCTGGCCCCGGCGTTGAGCGCCGGTCCGGGGGACCTGGCCGACCTGTCGGACCTGCCCGGCAGGATGGCGGAGGCGATCCACATCCAGCTCAGCGACCGCAGGCGCACGCTGGCCCGCTATGAGCTGGCCCTGGAGGCCACCCGGCGGCCCGAGCTGCGCCGGATCTACGACCAGGCCGGGCGCCGCTTCCGCGACCCCGCCGTCGCCCTGCTGACGGCCCTGGGCTCGGCGGACCCGGTACGGCACGCGCGGCAGTTGGTGGCGTACGGGGAGGGGCTGATGTTCGATGCCATCGCCGGGGCCGGTGCCACGCCCACCCTGGCCGAGCTCGACGACGCCATGCGGGACCTGCTGGCCGGGATGCTGCGTTGACCGAGTTCGACCACGCCATGCGCGACCTGCTGGCCGGGATGCTGCGCTGACCGAGTTCGACGACGCCATGCGGGACCTGCTGGCCGGGATGCTGCGCTGACCGAGCCGCACGTCGACGCCGTCACACGGAAGAACCGCTGACCGGTCGACTGTCGCTGCGACGCCCTCGTTGCCGTTGGCGTACGCCGGGAAGGTCCCGGCCCCGAACCACGCCTCGACGAGGTGCCGGCCGCGAACGCCGCCGGCCATGTCCCTCAACCGCAGTGATCCCGCCGGGTCAAACCGCATCCGGCCCGAACAGGCGGTCCAGGTGGTAGTCGATGATCTTGGTGGCGGCCTCGTGGCTGCGCTGCCCGCTGAGGACACTTGAGGTCAGGCCGTTGGCGAGAGCCAGCAGGCCGGCGACTTCGGTACGCGGGTCACGATCGGGGGCGATGTCCCCGGCCTGCTGCGCGGCGGTCAGCCTTGCGGTGAGGAAGTTTTCCAGTGCGTTCGGCAGGGTGAGCCCGACTGCGGCGAGCGCCGGGTCGGTGAGCGCGGCGGTGTAGTAGGCGGTCCAGGCCATGGAGTCCAAGGTGCTCTGCTCGTCGAAGGGCAGGATCGTGCCGAGGACGGCGGCGAAAACGCCTCGCGGTGTCAGCTCGCCCGCCGCGGCGGCCCGCTGCTTGACCCGGTGGTCCATGCGGGCACCCAACTCGGTGAGGCCGGACTCGAGCAGGGCCTGCTTGTTCGTGAAGTAGTACTGGACGACGCGCAGTGAGACCCCGGCCTCGGCGGCGATCTCACGCATCGACACTGCCCGCAGGCCGCGGGTGCTGGCGATGCGCAGCAGCGCTTCGGTCAACTGGCGCCGCCGCGCATCATGATCAACCTGTCGGGGCATACCCGTTCCCTACCCGTCGTTCGTGTTGTGCTTCGGCGTTGCGGTCCCGGGGCTCGCCTGGCCGGGAAAGGTGAGAATCCGCTCGGCGACCAGCTCCGGAGCTTCGACGGGCAGCGAGTGTCCCGTGCCGGGAACGATCTCCACGCGCCAGGAAGGCGCGATGTCGGCCAGCCGCGCGGCCACCGCCCGCGCGTCCAGCAGCGCGCTGCGGGCGCCCAGCAGCACCTGTACGGGCACGGACAGCTCGCGAATCTGCTCGTCGGTGTAGGCGGGCGGGATGAGCACGCGCCGGCGGAAGGACCAGCCGGCCCTCATCAGCCTCACCAGCCCATCCTCGCGCAGCACCCCGTTGCCCACTACACCGGCCATGCGGTGTCGCAACGTATGAGGAAGCATGGAGGCGATGGCGCCGGCAGCGGCCCACCGGACGAACCGCCCGGTTATCGGCGCGAACCCGCCCGGATCCACCAGCGTCAGCGCCGCGACCCGGCCGCCCCCGCCGAGTTGCTGTTCCACCGCGGCCCATACCGCGGCAAAGCCCCCGGAGGAGAAACCCGCCAGGTGTGCGCGCTCGGCTTCGACCGCGGTCAGGACGTCGGTGACCCAGCCGCCGACCTCGGCGCTGGTCGCCAGCGTCCGTCTCTGGACCGAGCGGCCGGGCTCGCCGAGCGGGTCGACGGCAAAGACCGGGCGCGTGCGCGCCAGCGGTTCGATGTAGCGGTGCCAGCTCAGCGCGTTCCCACCGGCACCGGCCAGGAGGATCACGGGGTCTCCCTCGGCGGGCCCGGCCCGGTGGATGCGCACAGTGCCGGCGCGGGTCTCCACGTCGATGGCGTCCACCGGCACCGGCCACAGCTCGCCGAGCACTCGGTCGTAGACGGCGTAGTACTTGTCGCGGGCAGAGTCGCTGGTGAAGCCCGACGGCCGGTCAGGAATGCGCATGGTGACTCCCTCTCCGGGAATGGATACAGTCGTATCCTATCAAGTGCCGACGAGTCGCGGGAGTGTGGTGCTCGTCCGAGGCGGGGTTGAGGTGGGTTCGAGGGGTGGCGGGTTCTGGGAGCGATTGGTGGTCGGTCGAGGGGTCAGCAGGCGTCGTGGTAGGGCAACTCCGGCAGGTACCGGGCCCACTCCTGCGGTGAGAGCCCGCCGTACCGCGAGCAGATGTGCGCCGCCGGGTCCGCCGGGCTCGGTCCCGGCTCCAGTTCCACGGTGAGGACGACGCCCCGCCCCGCCAGCACCCGCACCCTCCGCCCGTCGGCGGTGAACGTGGCCTGCGCCGGGCGGTCGGCGCCGGAGGCGGGCACCTGGCGGTCGGCAAGCAGGGTTCCGTCGGACAGCCGCCACACCCGTACCCGATCATGGTCCGTGCTGGTCAGGAGCCGCCCGTCGGGGCTGAAGCGCGGATAGCCGGGGGAGGGCCGCAGCCGCCGGTACTGCGTCGGCACCCCGTCGAGCCAGTACACCTGGATGCCCGTCTCCTCCGCGATGGCCACCCGCTTCCCGTCCGGCGCGAACGTCGTGTACTCCCACGGCATCCGCCCCAGCCACGGCGCCGCCGTCACCCGTCCCCGGTCCCTGACCTCCGACCTCCTGCCGTCGAACACCAGCGCCGTCCGGTCCCCTGGCCCGACCACGACGTACTCGTTCACGTACACGGCCCGCCCCGCCCGCAGGTCCCAGGCCCACCGCTCGCCCGACTGCCGCGCCGCCGCGAACAGCAGCCCGCCACCCGGGCTGAACCACGCCGACTGCTCCCCGGGGGCGCCGAGCCCGCGGCCGAAGGGCGGGCCCACGATCGGGCCGGACACGTCCCACAGGTACGAGCGGTCGACCCCGACCAGCGCCAGCGTGCGGCCGTCCGGTGACCAGGCCATCGCCCGTACCGACTGCTCGGGCCCCGCCGTCCTGGCGAGCTCGCGGCCCGTGTTCACGTCGTACAGCCGGAGCGTGCCCTCCTCCAGCGCCGCGAGCCGGCCGCCGTCGGCGCTGAGGGCGTGCAGCGAGCGCGGCCCCGCGTGCGGGTCGGCGAACACCTCCACCGCCGCGTCCGTCGCCGTCAGCGCCCGGCGTGCCTCCGGGATGGGCGCCAGCCGCCAGGCGGCCAGGCTCAGCTTGCGGGCCGTCACCGGGTCGGCCAGCCGCAGCGCCTCCGCCCGCGACGCCGCCACCTTGGCCATCGTCTGGTCGAGCCGCCCGTCGGCGGCGCCCGCCTGCCAGAGCGCGAGCAGCACCACCACCGTCAGCAGCCCCGCCATGAGCGCCCACCGCCGGCGTGACCGCCTGCGCACCCGACCGAGGCCCGCGTCCAGGAACGTCTGCTCGCCCGCGCTCAACGTCACCCGCCGCCGCCCGCTGGCCGCCCACGCCAGCGCCCGGTCCAGCGGCTCGCCCCGCCACAGCGCGGTCTCCCGCCGCCCGGCCGCCTCCCACCGCCGGGCCGCCCGCGCCAGCTCCCGGTGCACGGCCAGGCCGTCCCGCTCGCTGTCCAGCCATTCATGCAGCCGCGTCCAGGCCCGCAACAGCCCGGCATGCGTGATGGCCAGCACCCCCACCGCCATGCCTCCCACGGTCGCGCCGCCAGCGCCTCCCAAAGCCGCGCCGTCCGTGCCTCCCACGGTCGCGTCGCCCGCGCCCTCCCCGCCGTCCGGCTCTGGCTCCTGGTCCTGGCCGCCCTCGTCGTTCGCCGCCCGGTGCGTGATCAGGCCCGCCTGCTCGTACGCCGCCAGCACCCGGTCGATCGCGGCCGCCTCCTCGGCGCTCCGCCCGGCCACCAGCTCCTCCCGGGACGCGGTGGTCACGGTGTCCACGCCGTCCGAGTCCACCCCCACCAGCCGCAGGAAGACGTCCGGCACCACATCCTGTTCCCCCGGCGCCAACCCCCGGTAGACGGCCTCGGCACGCACCCCGAGCGGCGGGTCGTCGATGGGCTCGGGAGGCAGCAGCCGGCCCTGCTGCGACTGGGGCGAGTCGAGCAGGGACATCAGGAGATGGCGGGCGTTCGGGCGGCGCTCGGGATCCGGGTGGAGGGCGGCGGCCACCAGCCCGCGCAGGGGCCGGTCCAGCCGCTCGCCCCCGCCTAATCGCTGCTCCGACCCGTACGCGGCGAACACCAGCAGCCGCCCCCAGGCCAGCACGTCCTCGGCCGTCCCCGCGCCGTCACGCGCCAGCCCCAGCCCCACCAGCCGCGGCCCCTCGGCCCCCAGGACGACCTTCTCGGGGGTGAGCGCCCCGTGCACCGCGCCCGCCTCGTGCACGGCGGCCAGTGCCGTGGCCGTGGCGGCGGCCAGCCGGTAGAGGTCGTCGCCCGCGTAGGGGCCGTGCCCGTCGACGACCTGGCGCAGGGTGGGGCCCTCGATGTACTCGGTGACCAGGTAGGCGGGCTCCCCGTCCAGGCGGGCCTCGGTCAGCTTGGCGATCGACAGCGAGCGCACGTGCCCGGCCGCCTGCGCCGAGGCGGCGGCGCCGGGCGGCACCACGGCCAGGGCATGGCGGGTGCCCGACTCGTCGTAAGCCTCGCGGACGACGACCTGCCCGCCCCCGTCGAGCCGGGCGCCGAGCCAGTAGTCTCCCAGCCGATCACACATGAAGGAGCGGATGCCGCCTTTCCGCTAACTGAGCAAGCGTGCCCGGTGCTGTGGCCATTCCTCTTCGAGGATGCCGAAACAGACCGTGTCGCGCCAGGTCCCGTCGGGCCTCTTGCGATGGCGGCGCAGCGTGCCCTCGTGCAGGCCGCCGATGCGCTTGATGGCGTTCTGCGACCTCAGGTTGAGGTTGTCGGTCTTGAGCAGGACCCGGTTGTAGCCGAGGCCGAAGGCGTGGTCGAGGAGCAGGATCTTGCAGCCGGTGTTCACCGCCGTACGCCAGACCGCGCGGCCGTACCAGGTCCAGCCGATCTCGACGCTCTCGTCGAAGCCCGGCACGTCGCAGTACGTCGTCCAGCCCACGGCCCGCCCGCCCTCCTTGGGCACCACGGCCAGCGGGACGTGCCGGTCGTCGTCGATGAGGACGCCGGCGACCCGGGCCAGCTCCTCCTCGGTGCGCGGCGCCGGCACCGGCAGCCAGCGCCAGACCTCCTCGTCCCCGCCCCCGGCGGCGAACAGGTCGGGTACGTGTTCCAGGGTCAGCGGCTCCAGCCGGACGACGTCGTTCTCCAGCACCACGGGCGCGGGCAGCTTGGCGGTCATGGCCGGCAACTCTACGAGCGGGGCCGGGATCACGTTGATGGCCACTTGCCCGGCTTTACGAAAAACCACCTGTCGACACTCATACCGGCCGGTCGGTAGGCTCACTGCCATGGACTTCGCCTTTGACACCGTCACCGAGGACCTGCGCGAACGACTGCTGCGCTTCATGGATGAATGCGTCTATCCCGCCGAGTCCGCCTTCGAGGAGCAGGCGGCGTCCAGCGGCTGGGGCCCGCCGCCGCTGATGGCCGACCTCAAGGACGAGGCCAGGAAGCGCGGCCTGTGGAACCTGTTCCTGCCCGGCGAGCACGGCGCGGGCCTCACGAACCTGCAGTACGCGCCTCTGGCGGAGATCATGGGCCGGAGCCCCACCATCGCCCCGACGGCCACCAACTGCGCCGCCCCCGACACCGGCAACATGGAGGTGCTCTCCATGTTCGGCAGCCCGTGGCAGCGCGAGGAGTGGCTGACCCCGCTGCTCGACGGGGAGATCCGTTCCGCGTTCGCGATGACGGAGCCCGACGTGGCCTCCTCCGACGCCACGAACATCGCCACCGCCATCGTCCGCGACGGCGACGAATACGTCATCAACGGTCGTAAGTGGTTCATCTCCGGGGCGATGAACCCCAACTGCAAGATCCTCATCGTCATGGGCAAGACCAACCCCGACGCGCCCAAGCACCGCCAGCAGAGCATGGTCCTGGTGCCGCGTGACACGCCGGGTCTGGACATCAAGCGCGGCATGCACGTGTTCGGCTACACCGACGCCGACCACGGCGGCCACGCCGAGATCGAGTTCCGGGACGTACGCGTTCCGGTGGACAACCTGATCGGCGAGGAGGGCGGCGGCTTCGCCATCGCGCAGGCCAGGCTCGGCCCCGGCCGCATCCACCACTGCATGCGCCTGATCGGCATGGCCGAGCGCGCCGTCGAGCTCATGTGCAGGCGGGCGCTGGCCAGGACCACGTTCGGCAAGCCCGTCGCGCAGCAGGGCGTGGTCCAGGACTGGATCGCCGAGTCCCGGATCAAGATCGAGCAGCTGCGCCTGCTCGTGCTCAAGACGGCCTGGCTCATGGACACGGTGGGCAACCAGGGCGCCCACACCGAGATCCAGGCCATCAAGATCTCGACGCCGATCACCGTGGAGTGGATCCTGGACAAGGCCGTCCAGGTGCACGGCGCGGGCGGCGTCTCGCAGGACTTCCCGCTGGCCGGGCTCTGGGCCGGCGCTCGCGCGCTACGCCTGGCGGACGGACCCGACGAGGTGCACAAGCGGTCGCTGGCCTATCGCGAGCTCAAGGGGTACATGTGAACGAGCCTGAGATCAAGGAGCGGGTCGCGGCGTTCCTGGGGGAGCACGACCCGGCGGGGGATCGGCTGGAGTTCCTGCGGGCCAGGTTCGATGCCGGGCTGGCGTGGGTGTGGTTCCCCGAGGGGCTCGGCGGGCTGGGCGCGTCGCGGGAGCTGCAGCAGGTCGTGGACCGGGAGCTGGCGCACACGCCGCAGATCACCAGCGGGGTCCAGGGCATCGGGCTGGGCATGGCGGCGCCGACGATTCTGGCGTTCGGCACCGAGGAGCAGCGGCGGCGGTTCCTGCGGCCGTTGTGGACAGGGGAGGAGATCTGGTGCCAGCTCTTCAGCGAGCCGGGCGCCGGGTCCGACCTGGCCACGCTGGCCACCCGGGCCGTGAGGGACGGGGACGAGTGGGTGGTCGACGGGCAGAAGGTCTGGACGTCCGGGGCCCATCACTCCCGGTGGGGCATCCTCGTCGCCCGTACCGATCCGGACGTGCCCAAACACCGCGGGCTGACGTACTTCGTGTGTGACATGCACGCGCCCGGTGTCGAGGTGCGGCCACTGCGGCAGATCACCGGCGAGGCCGAGTTCAACGAGGTGTTCCTGACTGGGGTGCGGCTGCCCGACGACCTGCGGCTCGGCGCGGTGGGCGACGGGTGGCGGGTGGCGCAGACCACGCTCATGAACGAACGGGTCGCCATCGGCGGGGCCGCTTCCGTGCGGCGGGGCGGCGGGATGCTGGGCGCGGTGCTCGACACCTGGCGCGAGCAGCCGGAGCTGCGTACGCACGACCTGCACCAGCGGCTGCTGGCGCTCTGGGTGGAGGCCGAGGTGACCCGGCTGTCCGGGGCGCGGCTGCGCGAGCAGCTCGTCGCGGGGCACCCCGGGCCTGAGGGCTCGGGGATGAAGCTGTCCTTCGCCAGGCTGAACCAGGCACTGTCGGGGCTCGACGTCGAGATGCGGCGCGACCTCGGCTACGACGACTGGGCGTTCCGCCGTTCGGAGACCGTCGACTTCTACGGCCGCGGTCCCGGCTACCGCTACCTGCGGGCCAAGGGCAACTCGATCGAGGGCGGCACCTCCGAGATCCTGCGCAACATCATCTCCGAGCGGGTGCTCGGACTGCCCGCCGAACCCCGCGTCGACAAGGACGTGCCGTGGAAGGACCTGCCCCGATGACGCGGAGTGAACCCGACGCAGTGAGCGGAGTGGACCGTGAGGGACGAGCGGGCCGCGTAGCGAATGAGGAGCGGTGAGCGACCAATGACGCTGTTGTATTCGGAGGTTGAGGAGGAGCTGCGGGCGGCCGTGCGCGGGCTGCTGGCCGACCGGTGCCCGCCCGCCGCGGTGCTGCGCCGCATCGAGTCCGAGCCGGACGGCCGGGGCTCGGCGAGTCCCGTGTACGACCTCGACCTGTGGAAGACGCTGGCGGGCGAGATCGGGGTGGCCGGGCTGCTCATCCCGGAGGAGCACGGCGGCGCGGGCGCGTCGGCCAGCGAGGTGGCCGTCGTGCTGGAGGAGCTGGGCCGGGCGGTGGCGCCGGTGCCGTTCCTCACCAGCTCGGTGATGGCCACCCTGGCGCTGCTGCCGACCGGTGACGCCCTGCTGGGCGAGCTGGCCGAGGGGCGGAGGACGGCGGCGCTGGCCGTGTCGTTCGCGGCCTCACCGTACCGGCCGGGGCGGGGCGCCTCGGTGCGGCTCGACGGCGGGCGGTTGTCCGGGAGCGTCACCGGCGTGGCCGGGGCCGACGTGGCGGACGTGCTGCTGGTGCCGGTGGACGGGGATCTCTACGAGGTCACGGGCGGCGGTGTCGTGGTGGCGCCCTCGCTCGACCTGACCAGGCCGGTGGCCACCGTGACGTTCGAGGCGGCGCAGGCCCGCCGGGTGGGGGCGTGCGACCTGGCCGAGGTGCTGCTGAGCTCGGCCGGACTGCTGGCGTCCGAGCAGCTCGGCGTGGCCGAGTGGTGCCTCGACACGACGCTCGCCCACGTCAAGGAGCGCCACCAGTTCGCCCGCCCGATCGGCTCCTTCCAGGCCGTCAAGCACCGCCTGGCCGACCTGTGGCTGGACGTGGTCAGGGCCAGGGCGGCGGCGCGTTCGGCGGTGGCCGACGGCTCGGCCGTCTCCGTCGCGGTGGCGCAGGCATGGAACGCCGCGGTGGCGGTGCACGCCGCGGAGGAGGCCCTGCAGTTGCATGGAGGGATCGGGATGACGTGGGAGCATCCCGTACATCTGTATCTCAAGCGCGCCAAGTCCACTGAGATCGCGCTCGGTACGCCCGGCGACCACCGCGAGGCGCTGGCCTCACTCGTCGACGTCCCCGGCCCCGAGTGAGGCGAGCAGCAGGTCGGCGAAGTGCTTGCCCACCTGGGCGCCGGTCAGCGGGCCCGCCGCGTGGAACCAGGTGCCCAGGTGGTGCACCGAGCCGAAGAAGTAGTCCACGACCAGCTCGGCGGGGACCCGGTCGCTGAAGATGCCGGTGCGCTGCCCCTCGGCCACGAGCCCGCGGAAGCGCTCGTGGTAGCGGCGGCGCTCGGCGCGTACGGTCTTCTGGGTCTCCGGGGCGAGCAGGTGCATCGACCTGAAGAAGATCTTGGAGTCGTCGAGGTTCGCGGTCGTGGTCTCCACGACGTCGGCCGCGGCCCGGTGCAGGCGCTGCTTCAGGGTGCCGGGGCCGTCGGCGATCTGCGCCAGCCGCTCCGTCTGCATGCGAAGCACCCGGGCGTAGATCTCGTGCAGTAGATCGTCCTTTGAGTCGAAATAGTGGTACATGGCGCCCTTGGTGACGCCTGCTGACACCACGATTTCCTGCACTGAGGTGCCCTCGAAGCCACGTTCGGCGAAAAGCCGGGTCGCCTCGGCGAGCAGCCGCTGCCTGACCGGTTCTTCTTTCACATGCTCCCCCTTGT
Source organism: Nonomuraea jiangxiensis (assembly GCF_900099965.1). Lineage (GTDB taxonomy): Bacteria > Actinomycetota > Actinomycetes > Streptosporangiales > Streptosporangiaceae > Nonomuraea > Nonomuraea jiangxiensis. The sequence goes on from NZ_FNDJ01000014.1 coordinate 228,097, forward strand.
CACCCGCCATAGCATACCGACTGGTCGGTCGATCCTCATTTGGTGGTCTTGCAGGTACTAATTACGTCACCTTAGGCTCGCCTTGGTTGAGGAGCGGGTATCTCTTGACCGGCGAGGGATCTTCGGCGTGGCAGATCCCGGAACACACCTACTCATTTCGGGGAGTTTGCCGTGCCCGGTGGCTCTATCTACGTGAAGCAGGACGAAAAGTACACAGGGTCATCCCCGCAGTGGTGGTACGAGAAGTTCTGGCGCGAAGACGCGCAGAAGCGGCGCAGGTCACGGTACGTCAAGGCCGGAGTGGGCTTCGTGATCGGGGTCGCGGTCGCGCTCAGGTTCGGCCTCACGGGCGGTGCCGTGCTGATCGGCCTGCTGCTCGCCGGCCTCGTCGCCGGGGGTGACTGGTACTACCACTGGCGCTCCTTCCAGGCGACCGCGGTCTGGCGCGGCGCGCGCCAGGGTGAGGCGATCACCGGCAGGATGCTGCGCAGGTCGCTCGGCCGGCAGGGTTACACCGTGCTCGACGGCCGCGCCATCCGCGGTCAGGCCTCGATCGACCACCTGATCATCGGTCCCGGTGGCGTGTGGATCGTGGACAACGAGTCCTGGAGCCCCGACACCGAGATCGCGGTCTACGCCGGCCGGCTGTTCTTCGGCGAGAAATACGGCACCAAGGACGTCAAACCGCTGGTGGAGACCGCCGAGGCGTTCGCCGAGCTGCTCTCGCGCGAGACCGGGGTCCCGGTGACGATCACGCCCATGTTCGCCGTGCACTGCGGGCTGCTGCCCAGGGGTGGCGTCGTGAGCGCCGAAGGGGTCACGCTGGTCAAGCCGCGGCTGGTGGCCAAGCTGATCAAGGCGGCCGACGGCGACGTGCTCACCGGCGAGCAGATCGAGCTGCTGGCGCGCACCGCGGCCAGGGAGCTCCAGCGAGCCTGACCTTCCGATCTCAGGCCAGTGTCTCGATGAAGGCGGTGAGCTGGGCGACGTTGCGGCACTCGGACATCGGCACGACCGTGCCGTAGTCGCTCGCGACCGAGTCGCCGGTGTCCCACTGCTGCCTCGGCTCCGGATTGAGCCAGTACGCGTGCCGCGACCGCGACACCAGCGACCTGAGCACGTCCAGGGCGGGCGGCTGGTAGTTGGAGCGGGCGTCACCGAGGATCAGCAGCGAGGTCCTGGGCCCGATGGCGTCGGCGTACCGCTCGGCGAAGCGTTCCAGCGAGTGGCCGTAGTTGGTACGGCCGAAGCGCACCATGTCGGCCTCGTTCGCCAGCCTGGTCATGGCCTCGACCACGTCGGCCCCCGGGACGAAGAACCGGGTGATCTCGTCCACCGTGTCCACGAAGCCGAACGCCCGTACCTTCGTGAACTGCTCCCGCAGCGCGTACGTGAGCAGCAGCGTGAAGTGCGCGAACGACGAGACCGAGTCGCTGGTGTCGCAGAGGATGACCAGCTCGGGCTTGTGCGGCCGGGGCGGCTTGAAGTGGGTGGTCAGCGGCACGCCGCCGCTCTGCAGCGAGGCCCGCATCGTCCGGCGGAAGTCGAGCCGGCCGCGCCGGCCCTTCCTGTGCTTGATCGTCAGCCGCGCGGCCAGCCGCCTGGCCAGCGGGTACACCTCCCTGCGCAGCCTGGCCAGATCCGCCTTCGTGACGCGCAGGAAGTCGATCTGGTCGAGCGGCGGGCGTACGGCGGAGCGGGCGATGCGCTCGACGCCGGAGTCCTCGGCGATGCGGCGGCGCACGTCGGTGGTCACCGCCTCCTCGAAGCGCCGGATGCCGTCGTTGACCCGCTGGCGAACGGTCTTCTCCGCCAGGCCGCCGCGTTCCCGGCCGGCCAGCACGTTGTTCAGGATGCGGGCCATGAGCGTCTCGGGGGACAGGGCGCGCATGACGCTGTAGGAGAACCAGTTCTGCCGGCCGGGACCGGCCGGCTGGCGGCCGAAGCGCTCGACCATCGCCCGGGCGAACTCGCGCAGCTCCAGGTCGGTGCCGCCGCTCAGGAGGCCGGCGAGGTGGTCGCGGAGTTCGGGCAGCTCGGCCTGCTCGGGATCGATCCTCCGCTCCGGGCGTTCGGCGTGCATGCCGCTGGTCGCCGCCGGGAACCACAGGTCGAACAGCACGTCGAACCCCGGCCGGTACGCGGGCTTCTTCACCAGCGTCGCCGCGTAGGCCGCGCGCAACGACTCCCGCTCGCTCAGCTCGATCACCCGCAGCGCCCGCGCCGCGTCCAGCCCCTCGGCGAGCGAGACCGGCACCCCCGCCTCGCGCAACGCGTGTACGAACCCGACATGCCGATCGACCAGCGACATCCGCTCAGGCATCCGGCAGCCCCAGCTCCTTGATCACCCGCGTCTGGTCGGAGGCGTGCTTGAGCACCACGCCCAGCGTGCCCGCCACCGTGGCCTCGTCCAGCTCCTGGCGCCCGAGGGCCAGCAGCGTGTTCGCCCAGTCCACGGTCTCGGCGACCGACGGCGCCTTCTTCAGCTCCAGTGCCCGCAGCGTGGCCACTGTCCTCGCGAGCTGCTCGGCGAGGTCGGCCCGCAGGGTCGGCACCTGGGCGAGCACGATGTCGCGCTCGCGCTCGGGGGTCGGGTATTGGATGTGCAGGTAGAGGCAGCGCCGCTTGAGCGCCTCCGACAGCTCACGGGTCGCGTTGGAGGTCAGCACCACGTACGGCCGGCGCGTCGCGGCGATCGTGCCCAGCTCCGGGATCGTCACCTGGAAGTCGGACAGCAGCTCCAGCAGCAGGCCCTCGACCTCGACGTCCGCCTTGTCGGTCTCGTCGATGAGCAGCACGGTGGGGGTCGTGGCCCTGACCGCCTTGAGCAGTGGCCGCTCCAGCAGGAACTCCTCGCTGAAGATGTCGTCGTCGACGCTGGTGGCCTGGATGCGCAGGAGCTGCTTCTTGTAGTTCCACTCGTACAGCGCCCTGGCCTCGTCGAGGCCCTCGTAGCACTGCAACCTGATCAGCTCCGCGCCGGTGGCCTGGGCCACCGCCTTGGCGAGCTGCGTCTTCCCGACCCCCGCCGGACCCTCGACCAGCAGCGGCTTGCCCAGCGCGGCGGCCAGGAACACCGAGGTGGAGATGGCGTCGTCGGAGAGGTAATCCACGGCGGCGAGCCGCTCCGTCACGTCGGCGGGCGAGTCGAACATCGATGCTCCTGTCTGCTGGCCGAACTTTATTCTAGCGGCAGGAGCCCGATCGATACCGATTCGCCTCGGATGAGGATCACCGGTATATTCCTCTCTGCAAGCGCCGCTAGCTCAGTTGGTCAGAGCAGCTGACTCTTAATCAGCGGGTCCGGGGTTCGAGTCCCTGGCGGCGCACCACACAGAAACCCTAGCTCGGTGTAGTGAGCTGGGGTTTCTCGGTTTTAAGAGGCTCCGGCCGCGTTGAGGTCCTCCCGCGGTTGCTCGCCGGACGCTCGGGCCCGCTGCTGCTGCCCCGTTCATGGGCCGTGGGTTATGAGAGCTCGAGGGCCCGTGGAACCCCGCCCACCCGGCGCGACAGCCGGGCACCCACGCTGACCACAGCGAGAAAATCGACCCCCAGCCGAACCTCTCAGCCGACCAACTCAAGGTCGAGAAAGATCGAGGCTAGCGCACACCCTCGACTCCACGACCTTCATCGACTACCCCACCAAGCTTCTGCACGACGTGCCCGGGGAGATTTCCTGATTTTGGACGGGCACCCTGCCCACCGGTCCGCCGAGACGAAAGCGTTCATCAGGAGACCAAAAGGCGGTTGACGCTGTTCTTCCTGCCCCCGTATTCGCCCGAGTTTCTCCTAGTAACCGTTCATGCCGTCTCGGGCGGCCAAAGTTGCACTCGATAGAGATCGACCTGGACGATGTCGGCGGGGAAGTCGGGTTCCTCGGTGTTGGACAGGACTCTGTTCAGCACTCGAGCCGACCAGGCGCTGTCGCGCTCGCCCGTGTCGAACTCTAGGTACTCGTCCCACTCCTCCGCGAAATGCTGAGCGATGCCGATCCGGCCTGTGCGCAGTTGGAGACCGCCTTCCCACAGGCGATCCCAGGAGGGGAGCGGGACCGGCTTGGTGTCCCAGAGTTCGTAGCGAACGTGGATGGGACCGCCAGGGGCGACGGCGCTGGTGATGTCGACGCCGTTGGGACCTGCTCCGATCCTGGGGAGCGTCCATCTGCCCAGGAACTCCCCTGGCCGGGGGCTGCCTGTTGGCACGCCGTCCTCCACCTGAGTGACGAGAAAATTTGAGCCCTGGTGGATGCGCAGGCTGTCGTGAGCGCTCCTGCGAAGGACTGCCATGAGGGTCGCCTTCCTGCCGTCGGGGGAGAGACCCCGGCGCGTGTCGCGCACGCGCCGGGGCGTTCGGGGTCAGTCGGACAAGTGGATATAGAACCGGTCGCTCTGGATCACTCGGTTGTTCTGGTACCAGGCGCCGAGCACGTTTCCGTGCGCATTATTCTGCGGGGCGTTAATCGGCAGCACGGAGAAGTTGTTTTTCGGCTTGGCGTTACTGGCTCCCTGCTCTGCGCTGGCGAACGGGAACTCGTCGCACTGTTTGCCTTCTCGCTCCGCGGCGGTGAACTCGATTCTGCACGCCGCGTCGGTGATGCCCCGACTGCCGGGGATGTCGGCGCTGTATTTGACCCTACGAAGCCAATTGCCCCAGCCGTACCGCTCGCCGGGAACGGTGACGCTGAACAAGGTGGTGTAGTACCCATCCGACACGTACCTCAGATCACGCACGCCATTCAGCCCCCATCCCACACTGACCGCTCACCCTCCATGAGCAGACAGTTCGCGGAGGGCGCCGCTGCACCCGTATCCCCGGAACTCGATGATCTGCAGCCAGTCGTCGGTCGGCGCCTACGCGCTGCGCCAGTTCGTCGAGTTCCAGCCGGTCGACCCACACCGCGCTGAATTCCGTGGCGAGCGCGTAACTGTGCAACCGGTGTCACCGATACTCCGATCGTCGCATGTCGCGCCTTTCATACGGGGGCCGCCGGACTGAAGGTCCGGCGGCCAGGTTTCGCTAGTTGATCAGAAGCCAGTACGGGTCGCCGGACCGGACACGGTACCGAGGAAGAAGATGTTGAGTTCCGAACCTGCCAGCTGATTCTGCTTGGCGTTGAGCGCCTTGACAGAGAAGTTGTTGCTGCCGTTGGTCTCATGGACGTAAGCAAGCATCGGCAGGCCGGGATCCGCGCGCCGGATCTCCAGTGCGGCCCTGATGTCCTCGTCGCGGAAGACGACGGCAGCCGGACGGTAGCACCGTGAACCCCGCACCGACGAGAACGTCTCCGGGCATCGAGATGGTGTCATCGATCACGACCAGCCCACCCTGTGGCAGCAATTTGGTGAATGTCGGCAGCCCTGCCAGTTTCCGGTGCCGTCCCGCACTGCCATCGTGGTGCACCGCCACCTCTTGAAACGGACAGGAAGAGATCGACATGGCAGGAACTCCCGTCACGGTCATCGGTATGGGGCCGACGGGCCGGGCGCCGGCCGCGGCCCTAGTGAACGACCCCACGACCATCTGGAACCGCACCCCGGGCAAGGCGTACGACGTCGGGCTGCTCGGGATCAGGTGGTCGACGTTCAACGGGTTCATGCACGCCGCGGCGCCCATGGACAGTGAGAAGATCGCGGCCAGGGCGGTCAGCGCATGAACGCTGCGCGCTGGGCCGCTCTCGTCATCGAGGCGGCCGACGAAACCACCGCGATCCTGGAGAAAGGCGCCAACCAGGACTGGACGCGCAACGCCGCAGGGCTGGAATGGAGCTGCAGGACCACACTCGACCACATCGCCCTGGGCGTCGTGGGTTACGCCGGCCTGCTCATCGCCCGTCCCCCCGGCCGGTACATCACCCTCTTCGCCTCGCTCGACCCCCAGGCTCCCATCCCCGAGTGCCTGGAGGGGATCGGGATCGCGGCGAACATCCTGGCCTCCGCCGTACGGGAGGCCGACGCCGACGTACGCGCCTGGCATCCGTGGGGCCACTCGGACGGCCCCGGCTTCGCCGCTATGGGAGTCGTCGAACTGCTCGTTCACGGCATGGACATCAGCCACGCGCTCGGGCTCGACTGGCGGATGCCGGAGCACCTGTGCGCCCCGGCGCTGCGCCGCCTCTTCCCCGAGGCTCCGGAAGGCGAGGACTCAGCCGAGATCCTCCTGTGGTGCACCGGCCGCGCCGAGCTTCCCGGTCATGCCCGCAGACAACGCTGGCAGTGGAACGGGACCGTCCGCTGAGGGCGATTGCGTTGCGGCACAGCCCGGCAGGGATCACGCGGCGCCGGCACCGACTACGGGCCAGAACTCCCGGTAGCGGCCGGAGTGGAAGACGAGCGGCTCTCCCTCGGTCCGCTGGTAGCGCTCCACCGCCCCGACGAAGATGTGATGGTCGCCGCCGTCGTGGACGCGCTCCGTACGGCAGACGAAGCTGGCCAGCGTCCCGGCGAGTATCGGCAGGGGCGCGCCGAGCAACTCCACCCCGGCGAACTTGTCGGCTGAGGGCGTGGCGAAGCGCCTGGACAGGTGGTCCTGGTCGGCGGCGAGGACGTTGACGGCGAACCGCCCGGCCCGCAGGAAGAGCGGCGCGCTGGGCGCCCGGTTGGACAGGCACCAGAGCACCAGCGGCGGATCGAGTGAGACCGAGGTGAAGGAGTTGACGGTCACGCCGGCCCGCTCCCCATCGGCGGTCACCGTCGTGATCACCGCCACCCCGGTCGCGAACTGCCCGAAGGCCTCACGGAGCGATCTCATGCCGCGACCCTGTTCAGGTAGGCCTCGGCTCGGGCGGCGTCCATGAACCAGTCGGCGTAGTCGGCCGGGTCGTCGAAGCCGTTGACGAAGCGGGAGGCGATCTCCGGACGTTGTCCGGCGGCCCCCAGGAGCGCCAGGTGGTGGGGTTCGGCGGGCGCCAGCAGGGCGTTGGTCCAGTTCGTGACATGCCGGGCCTGCGTCCAGAAGAGATCGAAGGTCCGCCGCATCCAGTCCGCGTCGAACGGCTGCGCGCCCCGTTCCACGATGGCCCGCAGATAGGTGGCGGCGCACTTGGCGGCGTTGTTGCTGCCCTGCCCGGTGATCGGGTCGTTGAGCACCACGACGTCGGCCACGCCGAGCACCGGTGCGCCGGAGGGCAGAACGGCGACAGGACGGCGAACCGTGGGGGCGAAGCGGCCGGTCAGGACCGCGTTGGCGTCGGTGAGCTCGATCCCGGCGCAGCGCTCGGCCTCCCACGGGAAGAAGGCCTCCAGGATTTGGCGGCTGCGCGCCAGATGCTCGGCGGGGCCGCGCACGTCGCCCCAGCAGTCCATGGGACCGCCCGGCACGCCCTCGAACACCATGATCTCGCAGGGGCCGGTGTGTGTGAGCGCGGGGAAGACGAAGTACTCGCCCACGCCGGGGAGCAGGTTGAAGCAGACCGCCGAGTGATCGGGGCGGGGGGCGAGACCGTTGACGTAGGTGACCGCCAGCGCGCGTTGCGGAGCGGCGTACGGGGAGCGCGAGGGGTCCCGCTCGAAGAGCGAGGCGATCTGTCCCTTCCCCGCGGCGACGAGGACCAGGTCGTACCGGGCGGCGTAGCTCTCCAGGTCCTCCGGGGTGGCGTCGTGCAGGATGAGCTTGCCGCCGAGCCGTTCGAACTCGCCCATCCAGGCCGGCATCTTCAGCCGCTGGTCGACCGAGCGGGCCGGGACGTCCAGCCGCGCCGCCCAGTCGAGTAACTTGCCTCCCTCCGGACCGGGAACCGTGAGCGCGATGCCCTCGATGGGCGGGCAGTCGTCGGCCCACCAGTCCAGGCCGAGCTCACGCTCGTAAGCCTGCGCGGTGCCGAACATGGCCTGGCCGGACATCACCCGGCCGTCGCGGATGGACTCGCGGGTGCGATTGGAGACCACGGTGACGTCGTAGCCGTGCTGGAGCAGACCGATGGCCAGGTGGAGGCCGGCCTGACCGGCGCCGACGATGAGGATGTCGCGCATGGTGGGTGTGTCCCTTCGGTGTCAGGAGTGGGAGTTGCTATCGGCGCCTGACAAGAAAGGTACGGCCGGTGCGTCCGCCCGAGCCATCCGCGGAGCGCGGATCTCATCCACCTGACGCGGAACCCCTGCGCAACGTCTCCGACGGCGGTTGCCCGTACCTCTCGCGGTACTGGGCGGCGAAACGTCCCTGGTGCAGGAAGCCCCATCGGGCGGCCACCGTGGTCACCGTGGCCCTGGCAGGGTCGGCCGTCCTGAGCTCATCGTGGACCCGCGCGAGTCGTACCTGCCTGAGGTGGGTCATGGGGCTCAGCCCGAGATGCGCGCGGAAACCTTCCTGCAGAGAGCGGCTGCTGACCGCGACGGCGCCGGCGATGTCGGTAGTGGTGAGCGGGAGGTGCGCGTGCTCTTCGATGAACTCCATCGCCCGGCGCACGACCTTCGGCAGAGCGGGCGGCCTGGGTGCCGTCAGCCGTTCCAGGTAGTTGGAGGGCTGCATGGTCAGCAGCAGGGTGATCAGGGCGTTCTCCAGGTGTGCGATGGCCAGCGGATGGCCGGTCAGTCCGTCGTCGCGCTCGGCCTCCCTGACGAGCAGGTCGGCCATGTCCCGCCAGGACCGGGTCCAGCCCGTCGTCAGGTCCATGCCGAGGTCGAAGACGACCGGGTCGTCGAGTTGTTCGCCGAGCATCTGCTTCAACGCGAGCTCGATCGAGGTGCGCTCGAACTTGACCACCAACTGGGGGCAGCCGGCGGCCCAGCGCATGTCGAGGTGGCGGGTCGGCGAGGGCAGCGCGGCCAGCGACGAGGTGGAGACGATCTCCTTGTCGCCGAGGCGGATCAGGCTTCGCCCGGCGAGCGGGATCATGACCAGGAAGAACGTGTCGAGGTCGCCTGGTTCGATGTGCACGTCGGCCCCGTAGTCGAGGTAACTGACGCGGACCGAGCCGAGCTGGACGGAGTTGAACCGGGCCGACAGCAGGTCCGCGTCGCCGGCCAGGTCCAGCCGGTGCGGGCAGAACACCTTGGCGACCTCGCCCCGGACCTCGTCCAGGTCGGAGCTGGCGAAGACAGCACGATTGCTGAGGAGCACACCAAATGATCCCCGTTCTCGACCAGGTCTTCAATGTAAAAGGACGCACAAGAGTTGCGTCACGGTCGACCCGGCGATGCCGCGGAGTCTTCGGGTGGGCGCCCGCCCCGGCTGGTCAGGAAGCGGGCGCCCACATCGGATTACGGTTGTACGGCGGGGAGCTTGCCGAAGCCGACCTGGTCGGCCTCCTGGGCACCGCTACCGTTGTCCAGGGTGACGACGAGCCAGCCCTTCGCCGGCGTGGTCGCGAGCTTCGCCTGGTCGACCGTGAGCGGGATAGAGGCGGAGGCGCGCGGCGCGAGCGGCACGTACGCCCCCGTGGAGATGGCCGGGGCGAAGGCGTCGAACGCCGCCGACTCGGTCTCGTCCGTGAGCCCCTCGGGGATCAGCGAGAAACCGGTCGCCGTGTAGGTGAAGCGTGAGGCGCCCTCCGTCAGTCCCACCTCGGAGGCGAGAGCCGGCATGAGCAGAGTGCCGCCGTTCATCGGGGCCGTGGCGACCCACGCGTTCACCAGGGATCCATCGGCCTTGAAGACGAACGTGGCGAACCGCCCGTCGAAGTCGCCCGCGGTGACCAGGCCGTAGTCCGCGCCGACCAGGATGTAGTCGGGTGCTCCGTCATTGTTGGAGTCGATCGGGATGTCGTACTCGTTCGCCGAAGCGTTGGACCACTGGCCGGAGGTGTTGACCGCGAAGACCAGCGCCCGGTCGGTGTCAGCGCCTCCCAGCGCCGACCCGGGGAGTGTCTGCACCCCGACGGCGCGGATGTCCATCGAGTCCTCGGCGCCCGTGATGTCGTCGGCGTCGGTGATGCCCCAGGCGTAGACGTCCGCGGCGCCGGAGTGGGCACCGTCGTTGCGAACATCGACCGAGGTCACGAGTCCGCCGTCGCCCGCCGTGTACTTGCCCGGCTCGGACGCGTGCACCTTGGACTGGGCGTCGGGGACGAGCAGGAACGGGGCCCGCAGCGGGTAGACGCCCTCGGCGGCCTTCCGAGGCGTGGCGGTGACCGCACCCTGAATGTGGGTGACCGTACCGAAGTTGGAGGTCTCGGCGGCGGGCAGGGCGGCCACGGCCTGGGCGCTCAGCGACAGGGTGACTTGGACGGTGCGGCTGCTTCGCTGGGGCACGGTCACGCTCTTGGGCGAGACCGAGACCTTGGCGCCGTAGGACTCGCCGGTGAACGCGGCGGCGAGGTCGTAGGTGACCGGAAGTTCGCCGGTGTTGCGGATGGCGAAGTTCTCGATCCCCACGTACTTGCCGGTCATCGACTTCAGGCCGAACGACAGGCTGCTCCCGTCGTTCGTCTCACCGATCACCGTGGCGGCGACCGCCTGCCGGGTGGCCACGACGCCGGAGCCGGCGACCCTGGCGGTGTAGTTCCCGATCTTGGACGTGGCGTCGGCGGTGCTGACGATCGCGGCCTTGATCTCGCCGGGCTGCCAGCTCGGGTGGGCCTCCTTCACGAGCGCGGCCACACCGGCGACCATCGGCGAGGCCATCGAGGTGCCCGAGATCGTCGCGGCGCCGGAACCCGTGCCCACTCCGGTCGAGACGACGGCGACGCCAGGCGCGGTCACGTCCGGCTTCAGCGCGCTGCCGCCGTTGGCCGGGCCGCCGGAGGAGAACGAGGCGAGCCGGGCGTAGGCGGGGTTGGGGATGGCCAGCGCCGCCAGCGTGGTGCTCTTGCCGTCCAGCGACTGGGCGCCGGCCGCGTCACCGCCCTTGATGCCGAGGAACGGGATGGTCACCGTGTACTCCTCACCGGTGTCCGGGTCGGCGGTGATCTGCCCCTCCAGCGGCGGGTACGCGGGATCGGTGTTGATCATGGCCACCGCCGCGGCACCGGCCTGCTGGCCGAGGATGGCTCGCTTGACCCGGCCGCAGTCGCCACGCACCGTGATCACGAGCTTGCCCGCCACGCCGCCAGGGTAGGCCGCGTAGTCTGCCGGGGCGCAGCCCAGCGACACCGGGCCGGAGGGATAGCTCGTGCGGAGCACCGCGACCGGCAGGGTTCCCGAGGGCAGTGGAGCCTCGTTGGAGTTCTGCGCGACGAGCTCGGTGCCTTCCGCGGCGATCTTCACCGCTGGCAGGTTGGCACGCGCGGCGTCGAGGGCGGCCACCGAGATGGCCGTGGGGGCGACAGCGGGCGCACCGGTCAGGTAGGCGTTCTGGCCGGAGTTGCCGGCCGAGGCCACCACGGTCACGCCCGCGCGGGTCAGCGTCTGCACCGCCTGCGACGAGGGCTCGTCAACGCGGCCGAAGGGGGAGCCGAGCGACATGTTGACGACGTCGGCGCCGTCCTTCAGGGCCCGCTCCATGGCCGCGACGATGACGTCCTCGCTGGCCGAACCGCCGCAGCCGAAGACGCGGTAGGCCATCAGCGAGGCCTTGGGCGCCACGCCCGGTCCCACCTTGAAGGTGTTGGCGTGGGTGGTGGAGTCGTACGGGCCGGTGTAGGTCTTGCCGTTCGCGTCCACCCCGAAGCCGGCCGAGCTGCCGGCCACGTGGGAGCCGTGGCCGTTGCAGTCGAGCGGGTCGGGGTCGGGCTTGGGCATCGAGGTGGGATCGTTGGCGTCGTAGTCGTCACCCACGAGGTCGTAGCCGCCGACCACCTTGGTGGTGGGGAAGGTGCCAGGCTCGATCACGGTGCCGTCGTTGCCCTCGAAGTCGGCCGGGTTGCCCGGGCCGCCGAAGTTGGCGTGCGTGTAGTCGATCCCGGTGTCGATGACCGCGACCTTGATGCCTGTGCCGGTCTTGCCGAGGTCCTGCCACGCCTGCGGGGCGCCGATGTAGGGGACGGCGGCGGTGTTGTCCGGGCGGAACGTGCGTACCGGATGTACGGAGACGACCCCAGGAGCCCGCTGGATCGCCGGCAGGCTGCCGCGGGGGATGGCGGCGGCGATGCCGTTGAAGCTGTCGGTATAGGTGGTGAGGACCTTTCCGCCTTCGGCCTGCACCTTGTCCTCGACGCTCTGCTGCCGGCGGTGGAGCGTGGCACGTAAGGTCGTCCTGTTGACGGTCTTGCCGGCCTCGGCCGCATCGGCGGCGGCATCGCCGACCGGGGTGCCGCTGACCTGGATGAGGACCTTGAGCTGGCGGGTGGGATCGAGCGCGGCTGGTTTGAAACCGGTGTAGGCGAACGCGCTGTCCAGATGCTGGAAGCGGTCAGGCCGGGTGGGTTGAGCATTGGCCGTGGATGGCATTGCAGTCAGCGGAATCGCAATGCTCGCGGACGCGAGCACTGCGAGGAGCAGACGCCTCTTCACTGATCACCTCAGGTGGTACATGGGATTGAGCTGATCAAAGAGTGAACTCGCCACAATGGGATCATGTCGCACTTTCGTAACAACTAGAACACAACATCTGTAAAGGCGTGAGTCGGTACAGGGCGGATCGCAACCCACGTGTCCTGCTGAACGGCGGCCAAGCTGGATCGCCTGAGGGGTCAGGTGGCTTTGTCGTGGGCGCGTAGGGTCGCTACACCGTCGCCTTCGAGGTCGTTCCAGTAGCCGGTGCGCCCGGTCATCGCCATGATCAGCGCCACGGTGGGGCCGGTCACAAGGGCGCCGGAGCCGGTCGTGAAGGGGCCGTCGGTGGCGACGAGGCGCAGGTCGCGGATTCGGCCCTTGGCGAGGACGACCATGTCGGAGCGGCGATAGTAGTCGGCTACCCGGGTGAGCACCTCGATCGGGTAGTCGCGCCGGATGCCCAATGGCCGTCGGATGTCCTCTCCGTGCACGATCGTCTCGCCCAGCATCGCCATGACGGACAGGGGTGGCTTGGTCGTGCTGGTGACGACGCGGCGGAACCTGGCGAGCGTCTCGGCCGGGGTCGCGCCCAACTGCTCGGCCAATCGCATGGCCACCTGTTTGTCGAAGTCGAAGCGGCAGCGGATGACGCCGGTCATCCACCGTACCGGTGTGAGACTCGCCCCTGAGGTGATGTGCGCCAGCACCTCGCGGACCGTCAGCCCGGTGCACAGGGACGGCGTGGTCCACTGCTCGCTGGTCAGATCCGCCAGGTCGGCCGCCAGGGCCGCCCGCTCGGTGTGGACCAGCGACCAGACGGTTGGCTTCGGCCTGGAGTCGGTCATGATCAGCGGCTCACGAGGCCGACATGGTTGCCGTCCGGGTCGGCGAACACCGCGATCCGCCCCAGGGGCGTCGGCGCCGGTTCCATGACGCGGCTGCCGCCCAGACTTTCCGCGCGCGCCAGCGCGGCCTCCACGTCGTCGACCGGGAAGTAGACCACCATCCCGGTGTACGGGCTGCTGGGACCGGCCTGGCCGATACCGCCTGCCGGACGGCCGCCGTCACCACCGATGAACGCGTAGGTGTCGTCGATGACGTTCACCGTCCAGCCGAACAGCTCCTGATAGAAGCGCCGTGCTTGCGAAGCGTCGGGAGTGGAGATGTCGAACCATCCGGGCGTGGGACGAGATCCGGTCGACGTCATGGCAGTCCTCCTTATAAGGGCCGGTTTGACCCATCACCTGGTAGGACTGCCGCTGTAGGGCACAATCGTCGCTCATGGGGGAAAATTCTGCTGGGCTCCAGGTGGATCCGGCGGTGCAGCGCGATCAGGACGCTGACCTGGCCCGGGCTCGCGCGGGGGATGATGCCGCCTTCGCCCGCCTGGTGGGACCGCTACGCCAGGAGTTGCACGGCCACTGCTACCGCATGCTGGGTTCGAGTCACGACGCCGACGATGCCCTGCAGGATGCCCTGCTGCGTGCCTGGCGAGGGCTCGGGCGGTTCGAGGGTCGTGGCTCGTTGCGTTCGTGGCTCTACACCGTGGCCACCCGTACGTGTCTGGACCTGGCCGACTCCCGCGCCAAGCGGGCGTTGCCCGCCGACCTCGGCTCATCCAGCGAACGAGCCGTGCTTGACGCCGCCCCGCTGACCGAGGTCGCCTGGCTGGGCCCTTACCCCGATCAGGGCCTCGCCGACGGCCGGGCCGTTCCTGAGGCGCGTTACGAGCAGCGTGAGTCCGTCGAACTCGCCTTCGTCGCCGCCCTGCAGCACCTGCCGGGTAACCAGCGGGCCGCGCTGCTGCTGTTCGACGTGCTCGGGTTCTCCGCCGCCGAGATCGCCACCATGATGGGCACCTCGACCACGTCGGTGAACTCCGCTCTGGCGCGGGCCCGCAGGCTCGTGGCGGAGAAGATCCCCTCCCCGAGCCAGCAGCAGGCGCTGCGGAAGATCGGCGACGCCAAGGTTCAGCAGCTCGTGGCCGCGTTCGCGGCGGCGCTGGAACGCGGCGACATCGACGCCCTGGTGCCGTTGCTGACCGAAGACGTCACCTGGTCCATGCCGCCTCTGCCGACCTGGTACCAGGGGTTGGCGGCCGTCACCGACTTCGCCGTACAGGTCCCCCTAACGAGGTGCCCAAGCTGGCGCTCCCTTCCGACCAGCGCCAACGGCCAGCCTGCCGTAGCGTTCTACCTCGGCGGCGACGCCATCGGACCGCACGACGCCTGGTCGATCACCGTGCTCGCGTTCCGCGACACACGCATCAGCCACATCGTCTCCTTCCTCGGCCCCGAGCACTTCCCATCCTTCGCCCTGCCCGCCTCACTCCTCTGACCGCGAGAGCCGCAGGCACCGTGGGGCGCCACGGCGATTCAGGCGGGAGGCCGGGCACGTTCGTGACGGGCGTCTACCACGAGGGCGACGGCCAGGCCGGTGATGGCCAGGGCGAGGGCGGGGACGATCGCCAGGCGTGGCGTGGCGGCCACTAGCGGCGTGGCCTCGCTCACCATGCCGCCCCAGTCGGTGTCGGGCGGGGGCAGCCCGATGCCGAGGAAGCTCAGCGAGGTGACGGCGATCAGCGTTCTGGCGAAGTCGGCGGTGGCGACGGTCAGGACGGGTCCGGCGATGTGCGGTGCGATGGTACGCCGGAGCAGGTAGAGCGGGGAGGCGCCGATGGCCCGTACGGCCAGGACGTAGTCGGAGGAGGCCACCCGGCGGGTCGCCGTGTGGGCGATGAGGCCGCAGTTGACCCAGCCGAGCGGTACGAGGGCCGCCAGGACGGTGGCGTTCCCTGGCGGCAGCACGCCTGCCAGCGCGAGCGCGAGGGTGAGGCCGGGCAGCGCGAGCGCCATGGTGGCGGCCAGGCGCAGCAGCCGCTCGGGCACCCCTCCGGCCAGCCCCGCCGCCGCGCCGGACAGCGTGCCCAGGATCGTGGTGGCTGCCGTGATGGCCAGCGCGAACAGCAGGGACATGCGGCCGGCCGCGGCGGTTCTGGTGAGGAGGTCCCGGCCGAGCTGGTCGGTGCCGAGCCAGTGCTCCGGGCTCGGCGGCAGGAGCAGGCGCTCCAGGTCCGGCCGGTGCGGGTCGTACCCGGACACCATCGGGGTGAGCAGGCAGAACAGGACGACCAGGGCGAGCAGCGCGGCGCCGGCGCGACCGGTCATCGGCGGCGCATCCGCGGATCGGCGGCCGCCAGGCAGAGCTCGGTCAGGGCCAGGAGCAGCACGGCCGCGACCGCGATGACCAGCACGTACGCCTGCACGACGGGCAGGTCCCGCTGCCTGATCGCCGACACCGCGAGCTGCCCCACGCCCGGCCAGGAGAACAGCGTCTCCACCACGACCGCGCCGGCCAGCAGCTCGGCGAGCACCGTACCGGCCGCCGTGATGGCGTTCGGCGCGGCCACGCGCAGGGCGTGCACCATGATCGCGCGTCGGGACCCCATCCCCTTGGCGGTGGCGAGTTTGACGAACGGCATCCGTAAGGCCTGGACCAGGTCGGCCCGGAGCAGCCGCAGCAGCGTCGCGGCGCCCGCCAGGCCGAGGGTGAGGGCGGGCAGCACCACGGCGCCGGGGCTGTCCGCCCCGCCCGTGGGCAGCATGCGCAGTCCGACCGAGACGACGCTGATCAGCAGGATGCCCACGATGTAGGGCGGGACGCCGGCGATCGCCACCGTCACGAACGCGATGGCGCGGCTGTCGAGCGCCCGCGGCCTGAACGCGGCCCTGACGGAGGCGAGCACGGCGAGGACGACCGCGATCAGCGCCGCCGCTCCCGCCAGCCGCAGCGTCGCCGGAACCCGCGAGAAGATCTCGGCGGCGACGGGGGAGCGGTCGGTGTAGGAGCGTCCGAGGTCGCCTTGTAGCACGTCGAGCAGCCACCGCAGATACCGGGTGAACAGCGGCCGGTCGAGTCCCAGCTCGGCGCGCAGCGCCGCCACGCTGCGCGCCGTCGGCTGGATGCCGCCGCGGCGCAGGATCTCCTCGGCCGGATCGCCCGGCGCCAGCGAGGTCAGCAGGAAGACCAGCACCGACAGCGCCACCAGCACGAGCAGCAGCTCGGCGGCGCGCCGCAGGACGGTGACCGTCACCTCAGCGGGGCCAGCTTGCCCAGGTCGACCACGTACGCGACGTTCTGAGCCACCCCGCCGACCTTGCTCGTCGTCACGATGGGATTGTCCTGGTACGCGAGCGGGATCATCGGCCGGTCACCGGCGAGCAGCCGCTGGATCCGGTGGTAGAGGTCACGCCGCCGGCCTGGGTCGGTCTCGGCCGCCGCCTGGTCGACCAAGCCGTCGAACTCGGTGCTGCGGTAGCCGAGCCTGCGTTCGACGTTCCAGGAGGCGTCGGAGCGCAGGAACCGGCGGAACAGGTAGTCGGGGTCGCCGTTGGGCACGCTGTAGGCGCTGAGGAAGATGTCGTAGTCCCCGGCCTCCATCACGGACTTGGTGGCCTCGGCCACGGTCACCTTCGCGGGCAGCCCCGCCTGCTCCAAGGCCGCGCGCAGGACCTCGGCGATATCGGTGTAGGGGAACTGGCCGGTCTCGGCCGAGGAGATCAGGATGGAGACGGGGGTGGCCGGCGCGCCCGCGGCGGTGACCAACTCGCGAGCCCTGCCCGGGTCGTATCTCGCGGTCGATGAGGGGTCGGCGAGGTCGCCGAACACCGGTGACAGGAACCCCGCACCCGGGCCGGCCGTGCCGGCGAGGAGCTTGCCGGCGATGGCCTGACGATCGATCGCCAGGTCGGCCGCCTCGCGCAGGCGGGGATCGGAGAACGGTTCGCGCGAGGCGTTGAAGGTCAGGTAGTGCGTCAGCACCGAGGGGCTGCGGACGACCCGGAAGCCGCGGTCACCGGCGACGGCCGCGACCTGTCCCGGCAGCACCGCGCCCTTGTCGATCAGCCCGTCCACCTCACCGGCACGCAACGCCGCAATCCGCGCGTTGGCGTCCGGGATCACCCTGACCACGATCTTCCGGTAGGCGGGGGCGGTTCCGTAGTAGTGCGGGTTCGCGGCAAGCTCGGCCTGCTGCCCCTTGACCCAGCTCACCAGCGTGTACGGCCCCGTCCCCACAGGCTTGCCGGCGAACTCGCCCGAGGACGTGAACGCCTTGGGCGACTGGACCATGCTGTAGAAGCCCGCCAGCCTGCTCGGCAGGTCGGCCACCGGCTGGTCCAGGTCGAACGTCACCTTGCCGCCCTCGGCCCTGACGTCGCCGAGCTTGCCGTAGGCCGCCTCCATCCCGGCGTCGAGGCTGAAGAACGCCGACTGGCGGGGCGCGATCCGCAGGAACCGCTCGATGTTGGCGACCACCGACTCGGCGGTCAGCGGTGTCCCGTCGCTGAACCGTACGCCGTCGCGCAGGGTGAACGTCCAGCGCCGCCCCTGATCCGCGCTGTCCCAGCCGGTGGCCAGGGCGGGAACGGGCCGCAGTTTGTCGTCCACGGTCACCAGGGGCTCCCACACCCGTAACGTCTGATGCGTGTAGTAGGGATCCTCGGGACCGGCGACCAGGTCGCGCGGGGCCGCCAGGGTCAGCTGCCGCCCGTCCCGTCCCGGCGGCTGCGGGCCGCCGCAGCCCGCGAGGAGCACTCCCAAGAGCGCCACCAGCATGATCGCGACTCGTCTTCTCATCCCGATCTCCGATTCAAAGGGTCCTCATTCAGATGTAAACGTGTTCATCACGGGGCGGCAGGCCCAGATGCGCAGACCGGAGGGCGTCGCCGGATAGTGCGGCGGGGTCGAAGTGGCCGATCACCTCCGACGTTCACGACGGGTCCGGGGGCTCCTGATTGTTCAGGCGCTGGGGCGTGAGGCGTAGGGGAGCAGGGCCATCTCGCGGGCGTTCTTGACGGCCCTGGCGATCTGGCGCTGCTGCCGCACCGTGACGCCGGTGACCCGGCGACTGCGGATCTTGCCCCGGTCGGAGATGAACTTGCGCAGCAGGGCGGTGTCCTTGTAGTCGATGCGGTCGACGTGCAGCAGCGGGTTGGGCTTCTTGCGCGGGGCGCGGCGGGTCTTCATGTGTTCTCCTTGACGAGGATGGGGGCGAACGGGTCGTCGTAGCGGGCCCAGGCGTCCTGCCCGGCCCGTTCCTCCTCCTCGGTGAGCAGGCACGAGTCGAGGAGCGTACGGAAGCGCTCGGCGTCGAGGTCTGGGCCGGTGAAGACCAGGTGCTGGACCCGGTCGCCGCGGTCGGGGTCCCAGTCCAGGTCGGCGGCCAGGCGGCGGGCCGGGGAGACCAGGTCCCAGGCGGCCTCCGGCAGTGAGGCCAGCCACGGGCCCGCGGCCTCGACCGAGACGATGCCGGCCACGGCGTCCCAGGCCAGCAGTTCGTCGGGGCTGCTGGCCAGCCAGAAGCGACCGCGGGAGCGGACCGACTCGGTGACCAGTTCGTCGACGGCCTCGAACAGGCGGGCCGGGTGGAGTGGGCGGCGGCTGCGCCAGACGGCGGTGACGATCTCGTCGGTCCGGGTGTCGCCGGGCAGTTGGGCGGTGGTGGGGTCCACGCGCTCGGCCAGTTCGCCCGTGCACACCCCGGCGCCGGTGGCCGGCGGGAGGACGGCGACGGTGTGCACCGGGGTGAAGGGGGCGAGGTGGGTGAGCACCCGCCGCGCCAGCTCCCGGTCGTCCTCGTCACCGCCGTGCAGCACCAGGGCGGTCGGGTATTCGATCTGGCGGGTCAGGACCTCGGCCAGATAGCGCTGGTCGCCGGCGGCGGCGGGTTTGCCGACGTTGAGCAGGCGCTCGCCGCAGGTGAGGTCGTCGGGCAGAGCGGCGGCGTCGAGCGCGGTGAGCACAGCGGTCAGGCGCAGGGTCTCCTGGGCCTCGTCGCAGTCGACGGCTTCGGCCACCGATCGGGGCTCGACCGAGTCCCACAGGTCCACGATCAGCAAGGTCGCGCCGGTCGCTCGCATGACGAGCTGGGGGAGCAGGTCCTCGCGCACGGTGCAGGTGACGCAGCCGTGCGCGAGCCGCACCTCGGCCGTGTCGAGCACGCCCGTGGCGTCCCGGACGGTGCGGCGGACGTGGCCGTGGGTGACGTCGGTCAGGTCGTGGTGCAGGGCGATCGAGCCGGGATGGGTGGCGAGCAGCCGATCGACGGTGGCGGTGCGGGCCGCGGCGTGCAGGCCCGCGACGAGGGCGACCGGGGTTGGCAAGACACCTCCAGTTGTAGAAATGAAAACCGTTTTCGCTATCATGGCACACGTCCGCAAGTGGAAAGGAACCGCTTTGGCAAGGAATGAGGTGCGCCCCTTGATCAAGATGAGATCGACGGCGGGCACCGGCTACACGTACGTGACCAGGAAGAACCGCCGGAACACCCCCGACAGGCTCACCCTTCGCAAGTACGACCCGACCATCCGCCGGCACGTCCTCTTCCGGGAGGAGCGATGAGGAAGGGCCTCCACCCCTTCTCCACCGGCCGCGTCGACCAGCGCCACGGAAGGACCTGATGTCCGCGCACTGCCAGCTCACCGGGGTGAGGCCGGTCTTCGGCAACCACGTCTCCCACTCCCACCGCCGCACCCGCCGGCGCTGGGACCCCAACATCCAGCGGCGCCGCTACTGGGTGCCGAGCGAGGGCCGCCACGTCCGGCTCACGCTCAGCGCTCGCGCGATCAAGACAATCGACCAGATCGGCATCGACCGGGCGCTCGCGCGGATCCGGGCGAGAGGAGAGAAGATCTGATGGCCAAGAAGAGCAAGATCGCCGCGAACGAGCGGCGCAAGGCCGTCGTCCGGCGCCATGCCGAGCGCCGGGCCCGGCTGAAGGAGATCATCCGCACCGGCATGCCGCAGGAGCAGGCCGAAGCCGTCCGGGAGCTGGCCCGCCAGCCGCGCGACGCCAGCGCCACCCGCATCCGCAACCGCGACTCGGTCGACGGCCGGCCGCGCGGGCACCTCACCAAGTTCGGCCTGTCCCGGGTGCGCTTCCGCGAGATGGCCCACCGCGGCGAACTGCCGGGCATCAGGAAAGCGAGCTGGTAGCCATGGCCGTGCCCAAGCGCAGGACCTCGCGCAGCAACACCCGCCACCGCCGCAGCCAGTGGAAGGCCACCGTGCCCGACCTGGTCCCGATCACCCTGAACGGGCGGCGGCTGCTCGTGCCCCGCGGCCTCGTCCGCGCCTACCACCGCGGCCTGATCGCCGCCGATTGAGCCGACCCTGCCACCGACCCTGCCGTGCTCTCATGAGTGAGGTGGGGTCCGGGTCGTCCCGTTCGCGACCTGCCAGGCGAGCGTGGGGCTCGGCGGGGTCCGTAGCGGGCCGTGGTCAGTGGCCGGGAGCGGTTGTGAGCAGGTCCGGCGAGAGGTCGGCGACTCGGGCGTTGCCGCTGGTGGCCATCGTGATGTCCAGGTCGGCCAGCAGGCAGCGGATGACGTGCCGTACCCCTGCTTGTCCGGCGAGCCCCAGCCCGTACGCGTAAGGCCGGCCGAGCAGCACCGCCTTCGCCCCCAGCGCCAGGGCCTTGATCACATCCGAGCCGGAGCGGATGCCGCTGTCGAACAGCACGGTGAGCCGGTCGCCCACCGCCTCCGCCACGGCGGGCAGCGCGTCCAGCGCCCCGGCCGCGCCGTCGACCTGGCGGCCGCCGTGGTTCGAGACGACGACGCCGTCCATCCCGGCGTCGGCCGCGCGGCGCGCGTCGTCGGGATGCTGGATGCCCTTGAGCACGATGGGCCCCTGCCAGCGCTCGCGCAGGAACGGCAGGTCGTCCCAGGTGAGCGACGGATCGCCGAAGAGACGCGCCCAGATCGCGATCGCGCGGTCGCGATTGGTCTCGCCGATCGGGTCCCCGACGAGCTTCTGGAACACCGGATCGGTGAAGTAGTTGGCGACCCCGATGCCGTACAGGAACGGCAGGTACGCCTGGTCCAGGTCGCGCGGGCGCCAGCCGAGCGTATGGGTGTCCAGGGTGACGACCAGCGCCTCGTAGCCGCTGTCGTGCGCGCGCTGGACGAAGCTCGCCGCGAGGTCGCGGTCATTGGGCCAGTAGAGCTGGTACCACCGGGGTCCTTCGCCGCCGGCCTGCGCGACCTGCTCGATGGAGTGGGAGGAGGCCGTACTGAGGATCATCGGGACCTGCTCGGCCGCCGCGGCGCGAGCCACCGCGAGCTCGCCCTCGGGATGCATGATGGTCAGGACGCCGACCGGGCCGAGCAGCAGCGGCGAGCGCAGCCGCCGGCCGAACAACTCGACGGACAGATCGCGGACGGCCACGTCACGGAGCATCCGCGGCACGATCCGCCGCCGCCCGAACGCCTCCAGGTTGGCGCGCGCGGTGGACTCCGTGCCCGCGGACCCGGCGACGTAGCCGAACGCGCGCGAGTCGAGCCGTTCCTGCGCGAGCCGTTCGAGCGCGGCCATGCCGGTGGGCAGAATCGGCGTACCGCCGTCGAGCCCGTCGCGGTAGATCTCGTTCTGGTAGTCGGCGGCCACGGTCATGATCCTCCTCCTGTACGGAGCCGTTCGGGCACGGGCCCGCCGAGGCGGTGCTCCGGGCCGTGGGCGGGTTCGACGAGGGCGCCGCCGCGCCACAGGGCGGTGATCTCGGCGTCGTCGTAGCCCAGTTCGCGCAGCAACTCCTCATTGTGCTCTCCCTGGCGGGCGGGCTGCGGTGGCACGGGGGCGGGGGTCTGGCAGTCGGCGCCGAAATGCCAGGGGACGCCGGGGATGGTGATCTCGCCGCCGTCGCGGTCGGGCACGGTACGGATCGCCCCCCAGCCGGCCGCCCACTCGCCGGACGCGATCTCGTGAAGGGTGCGGACCCGCCCGGTGGCGATCTTGGCCTCGGAGAGCTGGGCGTTGAGGGAGGCCATGTCGTCGAAGGTCCAGATCCACTGCTGGACGATGGCGTGCAACTCGGTCAGGTGGCTGCGGCGGGCCTCGGGGGTGCGGAAGCGCGGGTCGTCGGCGAGGTCCGGCCGGCGCATGGCCGCCAGGTAGGACGAGAAGGACATGCTGCCCACCAGGCTCATCGGGCTGACGAACCGCTCGCCGCCCGGGCCGGTGAAGAACGGGCAGTCGGTCGCGCCCAGGATCGGGGTCTCCGCCCCCAGCTCCTCGCCCGACAGGTCGGCGTGCACCCGCTCGTTGACGGCCAGCATCACCGCGGCCATGGCCACGTCCACGTACTGTCCCTCGCCGGTACGGTCACGGTGGTGCAGCGCCGCCAGGACGGCGATCGCGGCGTGCAGCCCGGAGTAGACGTCCGCGTGCGACAGGGAGTCGGTACGCAGCCGCCCGTCCGGCCTGCCGAACTGCTCCTCGGTGATCGCCGTGAGCCCTGTCTCGGCCTGTACGGTGGGCGCGTACGCCATACGGGACCGCCACGCGCCATGCTGCCCGTAACCGCTGATCGAGACGTAGACGACGGCCGGGTTACGTGCCGCGACGCGGTCGTAGCCGAGGCCGAACGCCGCGAGCGTGCCCGGCCGGAAGTTCTCCACGACCACGTCGGCACGGTCGCACAACCGCAGAGCGACCTCCTGCGCGCCCGGCACGTTGAGATCGATGGACAGGTTGCGCTTGCCGGCGTTCTGCTGGGCGTAGTAGCCGGAGATCTCCCCCTTGCGCGGGAACGCCCGCCGCGACAGATCGCCCGCGGGAGGTTCCACCTTGATGACGTCGGCTCCCAGGTCACGCAGCGTCTGCGCGCACAGCGGCCCGGCGAGCACCCGGGAGAAGTCCACGACCTGGATCCCGTCGAGAGGCAGGGCCATGCTCAGCACCCCCTGAAGCGGGCCAGCCCGGGACCGTTACGCCGATAGGACTCCACGCCCGAGCGGAAGTCGTCCGAGCCGAAGATGGGCCTCTGCAGCTCGGCCATCGCCTCGTCGGCCGCGCGAACGCCCTGGTCGACCGCCACCGCGACCAGAGCCTTGGTCGCGGCGTGGGCCACGGTCGGGCCGGCGGCGAGTTCGCGGGCGAGGGTCATGGTGGCGGCTCGCAGCCGCTCGTCGGGTACGACGCGGTTGATCAGGCCCCAGCGTTCCAGCGTGCGGGCGTCGTAGCGGCGGCCGAGCATCGCCATCTCCTTCGCCCGTGCCGCGCCGGCCCGTTGGGCGATCCGCTGCACGGCCCCCATCAGGGGATGCAGGCCCACGGTCGCCTCCACCGAGCCCAGCTCCGCGGACTCGCTCGCCACGACCAGGTCGCAGGCGAGCGCCAGTTCGAGGCCGCCACCGACGCAGACCCCGTGCACGCCGGCCACGATGGGGACCGGCAACCTCTCGAAGGCGTCGAGCAGGTCGAGCCTCGACCGGCCGAGCGGCCCGTCGCCGCGCGTCGCGGCGGCCGACAACGCGTCCAGATCCGCCCCCGCGCAGAAGTGCCGCAGGCCGCTGGTCAGCATCACGGCCCGGGCTCCCTGCTCCCCGGCCCAGCGCAGCGCCTCGATGATCTGCTCGGAGAACGCGGCGTCGAGCAGGTTGTACGGCCGGTGCCGCAGCGTCAGGATCGCCACCGTGCCGTCCATCAGGCGCGCCACCGGTTGGTCCGTTTTGATCTGCTTGTGCGGCATCGCGTCCGCCCCCTGCCCGCCCCTGACCCGGGGCCGCGGAACGGTGCCGCCGACCAGTCGGCAGAGGCGCTCGATCTGACTTTCGAAGGGAAAGTCAATAGATACCTCGGACGCTACGCCTTATACTTTTAAGATGCAAGCCAGCAGGTGGGCCGGGGAGGATGCCCCCAGGCTCCCGGCGATCTCCACGGTCAGAGCGCGGGCGGTGGACGTTCCCATGGCGCGGCCCTTGCGCACCGCGTCGGGATCGATCTCGACGGCTCCGCTCATCCTGCTCGACGTGGTCACCGAGAGCGGCCTCGTCGGACACTCCTACCTTTTCGCATACAGCCGGCTGATGATGCCGGCCATGGTCTCGATCGTCCGGGAGCTGGCTCCGGAGCTGGCGGGAGAGTCCATCGCCCCGGGGCGGCGGATGCGGGACATGCGGCGGCGGTTCCGGTTGCTCGGCACGCAGGGGTTGCTCGGCATGGTCATCTCGGGGATCGAGATGGCGCTCTGGGATGTCCTCGGGAAACTGTTGGGCCGGCCGGTCGCCGACCTGCTCGGAGGCGAGGCCGTCGCGCTGCGGGCCTACGACAGCTACGGCATGGTCGACCTCCCGCGGGACGAGGCGGCCATCAGGGAGTCCGTCGAGTCTGGATTCCGGGCCGTCAAGATCAAGATCGGCTATCCGGACGCGGCCGATGACGTGGCGGTCGTCCGGCGGGTTCGGGAGATCGTGGGCCCCGAGATCGACCTGATGGTCGACTACAACCAGTCGCTCGATCCGCCCGAGGCGTGCAGGCGGATCGAGCGGCTACGCGAATTCGATCTCTACTGGGTCGAGGAGCCCGTCGCCGCCGAGGACCTCGCCGGCCATTCCCTCGTGCGGCGGGTGACCGGTGCGAGAATCCAGACCGGCGAGAACTGGTGGTTCCCCGAGGGGTGCCAGGCGGCGATCGCCGCGTCGGCCGGCGACTTCGCCATGCTGGACCTCATGAAGATCGGTGGTTTCACCGGTTGGATGCTCGCGGCGGGACAGGCGCACGCGGCCTCGCTGCCCGTGTCCAGTCATCTCTTCGTCGAAGCGAGCGCGCACGCCATGGCCGTGACGCCCACGGGTGACTGGGTGGAGCACTTCGACCTCGCGGGCGCGATCCTGGAGGCCCCATGCCGACCGGTCGACGGCCACATCACGGCGACCGGGCCGGGGCTCGGGATCACCTGGAACGAGGAGGCGATCGCGCGGTACGCGCTATGACGGCCCGTTATGCCTGGTTTCCCTCGGCTAAACTTGCTCAACGCAAGCCAGCGAATGGAGGTTGACGTGACCAAGGGGCCACGGCCACAGGCGCCGGTTTCCTGTCCGATCGGACGCGCCGTCGGCCTGCTGGGCGAGCGGTGGACGCTGCTGATCCTGCGTAACGCCAACCTGGGCACGACCCGCTTCGACGCCTTCCGGGCGGAGCTCGGAATCGCCGACAACATCCTGTCCAGCAGGCTCGCCCGGATGGTCGAGGCCGGGCTGCTCACACGGGTCCCCTACCGCGGCAGCGGGCGCACCCGGCACGAATACCGGCTCACCACCGCGGGGGCCGAGGTGCTTCCGGTGCTGCACGCCCTGGCCGTCTGGGGCCAGGAGCACACGGAGTCACCCGAGCCGGCCGCTCCCATGCGGGTGATCCACCAGCAGTGCGGGCAGGTGACGACTCCTGGCCGGGTGTGCGACCACTGTGGCGAGCCCGTCCGGCGCGAGGAGGAGGCGTGGGTCCGGCCCTGGCTCTCCTCCGAGCCGACCGTCCTCGCGAGCCCGGTGCGGACCGGCTCCTGACACGGGCATCCGTCACGACGCTTTCGTGATCCGTCGCTGGTGTACGCGCAGCTGGAGGGTGGCCAGGTCGAGCAGCGGAGTGCTCACGGACAGAGCCCGGGCACGGGCCACGAAGTCGCCGAACACGTGCTCCGCCTCCGTGGGCCGCCCGGCGACGACGTCGCGGTACATCGACGAGGTGAATCCGGAACCGCTCTGCGTGACCATCTCGGTGATCGCGTCGAGTTCGCCGGCCGGCACGGGATGGCCGGCCGCGGCCGACACCGCCGCCGCCTCGGCGAGGATGGCGGGGCCCAGCCCGCTGCCGCCGGGGACGGCGACGATCTCCCCGACCGAGCCGCGGGCCAAGCAGGTCAATGCGCCGACGGTGATGATGAAGGCCCATTTGTGCCACATGGCCGTGATGATGTCCGCCGCTACGGCGGTGTCGAAGCCCGCGGCGGACAGGAGCTCGTACACGTCCATCAGCCGCTCGGACGACTGCCCGGATTGCTCTCCGATGACCAGTTCCGCCATCGGGGCCAGGCGGACGATGTCCCCATCCGCGTTGACGGTCGTGGCGACCTTGACCACGCCACCCAGGACCGACGCCGCACCGAACCGTGCGTTGAGCGCGTCGAGATGCGCCATGCCGTTGAGGAAGGGCACGATCGAGGTTCCCTGGCCGACCGCCGGCGCGACGTTCTCGATGGCCTGTGCCAGCTCAGTGGCCTTCACCGACAACAGGATGACGTCGTAGGCGCCGGTGATCTCCTCTGCGGTGATCAGCCGGGGTTCGATCAGCGTCCGCTCGCCGAGACCGGTGATTCGCAGTCCTCGCTCACCCAGCACCGCGGCCCGGTGCGGGCGTACCAGAAAGGTGACGTCCCGACCGGCCTGGACGAGCCGAGCCCCGAAGAACCCCCCGGTCGCGCCGGCGCCGACGATCAGGATCCTCCCGGCGCCATCCTGGCTGGTGTCCATCACGGTGCCCTTCTCTCATCTGGCTTGCATAGGAAAAGCCTAGTTGAGCGAACGGGGGCCATGCGGAAATTCTGCGCGGGGCCTCATCGCGACGGCTGCTTCACGCCCCACAGCGTGCCGGTCGGGTCGGTGACGTAGGCGACCAGGCCTTCCCCCGGCAGTTCCTGGACCTCGTTGACGACGGAGCCGCCGTTCCTGATCACGGCCTTCAGTGACGATGCGATGTCCGCCACCTCCAGCCAGGCGATCACCGGCTGGGACTGGTGGTCGCGGCTCATGATGGCGCCGTCGATGCCCGCACCCGGGCCGGTGGCCGCCAGCAGGTAGCCGGGCAGGAACGGCGAGGCGGTCAGGTCCCAGCCGAAGCTGGAGGCGAAGAACTCGGCCGTGCCGGCGACGTCCGGCGTGGTGACCTCGAAGTGGATGATGTTTCCCATGCCGTCGAAGCTACGGTCCGGCGACCGGAACGGGCTTGGATAAATCGGTCAGCCGTCCATGGCCATCAGGCGGGCGATGCCGTCGTAGGCACTCCGGAACGTCCGGGCCGTCATGCCGGCGTAGCGGACGAACTCCCGGCTGGCGTGCGACTGGTCGTAGTAGCCGGCCGCCGCCGCCAGCATCGCCGCGCTGTCGCCGTGGACGGAGTTCAGCAGTGTGTCCGTGAACCGGCGGTGCCGCATGATCGAGATGTACTGCTTGGGCGTGAGGCCGATCCGGCGGGCGAACTCCCGGTAGAGCGTCGAGGCGGAGGCCCCGGCGAGCCCCGGCAGGTCGCCGACCTCCACGTCCCCGGGGGCGCCGTCGATGGCGTGCACCGCCCGGCGGATGAGCTCGCAGTCCCGTGGCGCCTCCGGCAGCAGGGCCGTCAGCCAGGAGTCCAGCTCCCGCGCCGGGTCCGTGCCGAGCCCGGCGCGGCTGGGGAGGATGGCGGCGAGCTCCTCGACCTGCGTCGGGTCCCTGCCGGAGGCGGGCCAGAGCTCGCGTGCTCCCCATGGGGTGAGCTGCACGCCGACGTGGTGGGAGGCATGCTCCGATTCGAGGACGAAGGGCTCCGGCGTGGCGGGCAGGAACACGTCGGCGTTGCGGGCGCGCCTTCCCCGGGTGTCGATGCGCACCCCCGCCGGACCGAGGCAGAACTGGACGGTCGCCCGGCCGTTCGGCACCAGCACCGCGCGAATCGGCCGCGCGGGGGGCGGCGACACGATGGACCAGTAGTGCTCGACCACGTCCCGCAGCGGCGCGGCCGGCGTGAAACGTCGGTACCTCATGACCTCGCGGCCTCCCCACCTCCCGCCGAGCTCAGCCTAGTGGGTTGCGCCTTTGACCTGCACTTTGGTGGAGGTTGCACCCTGTGGGTCGGACACGCTGCTCACCTCGGCAGGGCGGCCCCTCGTCCGGGATCAGGCGGGAGGACGGCTGGCGGCGACTCGGTCCAGGAAGCGGAGTTGTGTCCGTGACTCGATCGCCTTGGGGTCATATGCCTCCCGCACCCAGCGGGCGGCCTCCTCCGGCGGCATCCCGCGCAGGACGGCGAGGGCGGCCAGGGCGGTGCCGGTGCGGCCGTGGCCGCCGGCGCAGGCGACCTCGACGCGTTCACCGCGCCCGACGCGTGCCAGGAGGTCGCTCAGCTGCCCGATCGCCTCGTCGGGACGGCGCGGGGCGGAGAAGTCGGGCCAGTCGACCCGCGCGTACGGCCAGGGCGGCGTCCAGGGGCGCAACCCGACCAGGTAGCGGCCGTAGAGGGTGGGCCGGTCGAGGGGATGCCCGAGCAGATAGAGCCCGAACTCCACCGGCGGGTCCGGCGCCGGGGCGCCGCGCAGCCCGCGGGCCAGCACCGTGCCCCCGCCCGGAAGATCGAGACCACGTATGCCGGGGCGCTGCCCGGCCCTGCCATCGGTGCTCACCAGAACCTCCCTGTCTCGCCCGCTCGTCCCAGCGACCCTACGAACGTGGGGGACGGCGGTCCATGAGGTTCGCTACAGGCCGATGGCTGTGGATTTCCGCAGGGGGGAGCTGAGAGGTTCGCCCCGGTAAGTCGGTGCTCTGCCTCATGGTTCGTGATCATGGCGGGACCATAGCTTTCCGGCATGACGAACACGATGCGCAGACGGCTGATCACGGTCGTCGCGGCGCTCTCCACTGTCCTGGCCACCGGGACCTCGGCTGTCGCGGCGCACGCCTCTCGCGCCGCCGGGGCGGAAGGGCGGTCCGGCGTGGACCGGGCGGCGGTGACGAAGATGTTGAAGGGTCTGGTGGCGGAGCGGGCTTCGACGGCCGCGCTGATCCGGGTGCGCGACGGCCGGCGGGAGTGGACGGCCGTCGCGGGGACGGCGGAGCTCGCACCGGGCCGGCCGGCGAACCCCGCCGGATATTTCCGGATCGGTAGCGTCACCAAGACCTTCGTCGCCACCGTCCTGCTCCAACTGTGCGACGAGGGCCGGCTCCGGCTCGACGACCCCGTCGAACGGTATCTGCCCGGTGCCGTACCGGACGGCGCGCGCATCACGGTCCGCCGGCTGCTGAACCACACCAGCGGCCTGCACGACTACATGAGCGAACCGGGCTACTCCACCAACCGGTGGCGCGGCGCCGCCAGGTTCCGCTCCTACGACGCCGGGCGACTGCTCTCGGTGGCCTTCGCGAAGCCGCCGACGTTCCCGCCGGGGGCGGGCTGGAGCTACTCCAACACCAACTACGTCGTCGCGGGCCTGCTGATCGAGAAGCTGACCGGCCACTCGTACGAGGCCGAGATCGAGCGCAGGATCCTGCGCCCGCTCCGCCTCACCCAGACGAGCCTGCCCGGCGACCGCGCAGGACTGCCCCGCCCGCACGCCCATGGCTACCACCGGCTCCCGGAGGGACGTACCGTGGACGCCACCCGGATGAACCCCTCCCTGGACTGGGCCGCCGGCGAGATGATCTCGACGACCCGCGACCTCGAACGCTTCTTCCAGGCGCTGCTCACCGGCAGGCTGACCAGCCCGGCGGCACTGGCCGCCATGCGCACGGTGACCGCCACCGACGCCGGCTTCGACTACGGCCTGGGCCTGCAGCGGTACACGCTGCCCTGCGGCCGGGGCGTCTGGGGCCACAGCGGTGAGCTGATCGGCTACCTGACCTTCGCCTTCCGCGCCGACGACGGCCGCCAGCTGACCCTGTCCGTCAACCCGTACACGCGGAAGCCCTCCCAGGAGCAGGTCTTCGCCATCGCCACGTTGGTCTTCTGTCCCTGAGGCCGCCGCGGGCGGGGTGCGGGTCAGCGCCGGGACGGGGCCGGGCGGCGTAACCAGAGGCCGGCGGCGGCGGCGAGAGCGAGCAGGAGTCCCACCGCCACCAGGATCCGGCCGTCGGGCCCGGCCTCGCCGCCGCCGCCGGTCGCAGGCCCGCCCTCGGGGGTCTCGGTGGTGGTGGGGGACGTCGGGTCGGAGGTCGGCTCAGTGGTGGGCTCCGTGGTCGTCGGGTCCGGGTCGGTGGTTTCCGTGGAGGTGGGGTCGGTGCTGGGGGTGGTCTCCTGGCCGTTGCCGGGGACCCGCAGGGGATACTCCGTCCGGGCGCCCGTGTTCGCGACCTCGCACTCGATCGCCGGATTCTGCGGGTCGGAGCCGAAGTTGATGGCGGCCACGCGCACCGTCCCCTCGTCCGCCACGCTCGCGGTGGTCTTGAGCTCTACCGTCGTCACGGGGAGCGGGATGGGCTCTCCCGGGACGATCGTGCCGACGGAGCCGACGCCGGTGGCGGAGGTCAGCCGTTCGAAGCCGCTGATGCCGACGTAGGCGTACAGGTTGACCTCGCCCTCCAGCCCGGTGTCGGGGGCCATCAGCTCGCGGCCCTCCACGTAGGAGCCCCGCCAGCCGATGGTCATCTGCACGTTCACCTGGGCGTCCGTGGGTACCGTCAGCTGGATGTCCACCTGGACGGCCTGGGTCTCGCCCGTGGCGATCGTCTTGCACGTGTACGCCACCACCTCCGCCGTCTCGTGCACGGCCGGGGCGGCGGCGTGCGAGAAGAGCAGGGCGGCGGCTGCGATGGCCATATCGACGCGCACGAGGGAACTCCCTTGCAACGGATGGTGCACAAGAGGAGACGGGGCATAAGCACGCCGGGTTGACAGACACGCCCACATTCCGACAAATGTGTTCGGGCACTGCGGGTCGAAGCGGTAATGAGCCGGACGCATCCCCCGGGCCCTACTACGCTCCCATAGACGGGCATTCATGGGGGCGGAGGGATTCGTGACGGTCAACGGGGCAGCGGCGAGCCTAGAGGCGACGGCCGAGGTGCCTGCGTCGGGCGAGGTGGTCGGGCGGGTGCTCGGGACGCAGGCGGCCTCGCCGTTGTCGTTCTGGGTGGGGCTGGAGCCCGGCAAGGTGCTGCAGCTCGACGACGTGGTGGTGACCAGGCGGGAGGTGCCCGGCTACGGGCCGGTGCTGATGGCCGGCGTGGTGTCGACCGTGGAGGCCAGGCACGAGGGGGCCGCGTACGACTCCGACGTGTTCCTGATCGCCGACGGCGCGCTGCCCGCGGCCGTGGTCGAGGTGGCCGAGGTGCGCGTGACCAGGGTCGAGCCGGAGGTGTTCGTGCCGCCGCTGCCGGGCGCCACGGTGTACCTGGCCAGGGGCGGGGATCGCGACCAGGCGCTCTACTTCGACGTGATGGAGCGGCGGGTGCCGCTGGGGATGGGCCGCGACGGGCAGCCGCTGTACGTCAACTTCGACTTCCTGGACGGCACCCGCGGCGCGCACGTGTCCATCTCCGGCGTGTCCGGGGTGGCCACCAAGACGTCGTTCGCCACGTTCCTGCTCTACTCGATCTTCAACTCCGGGGTGCTGCGCGACGAGTCGGCCAACACCAAGGCGCTGATCTTCTCCGTCAAGGGCGAGGACCTGCTGTTCCTCGACCACGACAACCTGCGGCTGGACGAGAGCGCCCGGGGCGTCTACGGCCGGCTCGGGCTGCCCGCGCGGGCGTTCGGCAGCGTGCACGTGTTCGCGCCGCCCCGGCCCGGCGACCCCAACGGCGTGCCGCACGTGGCCGCCCGGACCCAGGGGGTGAGCGCGTTCTACTGGACGCTGGTGGAGTTCTGCGCGGAGGAGCTGCTGCGGTTCGTCTTCGCCGACGCCGATGACGAGCGGGCCGGCTACTCACTGCTCGTGGGCCAGGTCGCCGCCCGGCTGAAGGCGTGGGCCGAACCGGTGGGCGACGGCGGAGCGGTCATGGTGCGCGGCACCGCCTGCCGTACGTTCGCCGACCTGGTCGAGCTGCTGTCCGACGAGTTGCAGGACGAGGCCGGCCGCCAGGAGTGGACGGGGGCGCAGACGCCGCTCGGCACCGTCAACGCGTTCCTGCGCAGGCTGCGCAGCGCCGTGCGGGCGCTGTCCCCGATCATCCGGGGCGACCTGCCGTTCTACCGCAACCACTCCGTCAGCACCTCCGACGCGCAGGTCTCGATCGTGGACCTGCACAACCTGCCGGAGCGGGCGCAGCGGTTCGTGGTGGGTGTGGTGCTGCGCGGCGAGTTCCACCGCAAGGAGTCCTCGGGCACCGCCCGGCCGCTGCTGTTCGTGGTGCTGGACGAGCTGAACAAGTACGCGCCGCGCGAGGGCGACTCCCCGATCAAGGAGATCCTGCTGGACGTGGCCGAGCGGGGCCGCTCGCTCGGCGTGATCCTCATCGGCGCCCAGCAGACCGCCTCGGAGGTGGAGCGCCGCATCGTCTCCAACAGCGCCGTACGCGTCGCCGGCCGCCTCGACCCGGCCGAGGCCGCCCGCTCCGAGTACGGCTGGCTGCCCCCTGCCGTACGGGAACGCGCCACGATCGCCAAGCCGGGCACCATGTTCGTGGCACAGCCGGAGATCCCGGTCCCGCTGGCCGTCGCCTTCCCCTTCCCGGCCTGGGCGACGAGGCCCGCCGAGGCGGCGGCCCGGGCGGCGACAGCGACGTCCGAAGACCCGTTCAAGGGGTTGCCCGGCGTCGAAGACGACATCCCGCCGTTCTGAGTCAGGTGGTTTCGTGAAGATCCTGCACACCGCGGACTGGCACGTGGGCAAGGTGCTCAAGGGCCGTCCCCGGCTCGACGAGCACCGTGCCGTGCTGCGCGAGCTGGTCGCCGCCGCGCGTACCCACGACGTGGACGCCGTCATCGTGGCCGGCGACCTGTTCGACACCTCCGCACCCACGCCCGAGGCGCAGTCGCTGGTGCTGGGCGCGCTGATGGCGCTGCGCGGCGACGGCCGGGAGGTGGTGGTGCTGGCCGGCAACCACGACAACCCGCAGCTGTTCGAGGTCTACCGGCCGGTGCTCGGCGCGCTCGGCCTGCACGTGCTCGGCGCCTTCCGCCGCCCCGACGCGGGCGGCACGCTGGCCTTCACCGCCCGTACCGGCGAGCCGGTGCGCCTGGCCGTGCTGCCCTTCCTGTCCCACCGGTACGTCGTCCGCGCCGCCGAGGTGCTCACCGGCACCGCCGCCGAGCACAACCGCGACTACGCCACCCGCGTCGCCGAGCTGATGGGCGCGCTGACCGCCGGGTTCCACGGCGACACCGTCAACCTGGTCACCACCCACGGCACCCTGCCCGGCGGGGCGTTCGGCGGCGGCGAGCGGGAGGCCCAGTCCATCTTCTCCTACTACTTCGAGCCGACCGTCTTCCCCACCTCCACCCAGTACGCCGCCCTCGGCCACCTGCACCGCCGCCAGCAGATCCCCGGCCCCTGCCCGATCTGGTACAGCGGCTCGCCGCTCGCCGTCGACTTCGGGGAGGAGGGCAACACCCCCGGCGCGCTGCTGGTCGAGGTCTCGCCCGGCCGCCCGGCGGTGGTGCGGGAGCTGACGTTCGGCGCGGCCCGCCGGCTGCGCACCGTACGCGGCACGCTGGAGCAGCTGGAGGCTCAGATCCGCGAAGCTGGCGACGACTGGCTCAAGGTGATCGTCGAGGAACGCCCCCGGGTGGGCCTGGCGGACACGGTGCGCGACCTGCTGCCCGGCGCCGTGGACGTGCTGCTGGACGAGCGGTTCAGGCCGGTGCCGGCCGTACGTAAGGGCGGCTCGGCCGAGCGCAGTCCGCGTGAGTTGTTCCGCGAATACCTCACCGCCACCGGACGCCACGACGACCAGGTGGCCTCGCTGTTCGACCGGCTCTACGACGAGGTGACCGGCTGATGCGTCCCCTGCTGCTCAACCTCGACCACTTCGGCAGCTTCCGCGAGCCGGCGGCCGTGGACTTCTCCGACACCGAATACTTCGCCCTGGTCGGGCCGACCGGCGCGGGCAAGAGCACGATCATCGACGCCATCTGCTTCGCCCTGTACGGCACGGTGCCGCGCTGGGGCAAGGAGAACGTCATCTCCCACGCCTTGGCCCCCTCGGCCGCCGCCGGCAAGGTGGGGCTGGTGTTCGAGAGCGGCGGCCGGCGCTACGGCGTCGTCCGGTCGATGGCCCGCGACAACAAGGGCGCGGTACGGACCAAGGCCGCAAGGCTCGACGAGCTGGACCCGGAGGCGCCGCTCGCCCAGGCGTACGAGGCGGTGCTCAAATCCCTCGCCGAGGGCGAGCACGTCACCCCCGAGGTGCAGCGGCTGACCGGGCTGGAGTACAAGTTCTTCACCCAGTGCGTGGTGCTGCCGCAGGGCCGCTTCGCCGAGTTCCTGCACGCCGCGCCGCGCGAGCGGCAGGACCTGCTGGTGCAGCTCCTCGACGCCGACGTGTACGAGCGGATCAGGCAGCGGGCGGCCGGCGAGGAGGAGGCCGCCAAGAGCGCCGCCGCCTTCGCCCGGGGTCAGCTCGACCGGCTGTCGGGCGCGTCGGAGGAGGCCGAGCGGGAGGCGGCCGACCGGCTGGCGGCGCTGCGGCGGCTGGCCGGCACCATGGACACCGACCTGGATCTGCTGCGTGCCCGCGAGGCCGAGATCCGGCGCGCCGAGCAGGAGCGGGCCTCCGTGGCCGAGCGGCAGTCCGCGCTGTCGTCGCTGCGCATGCCGAGCGCGGTGCCGACGCTGGCCACCGCCCGGCGCGCCGCCGAGGAGTCGATCGGGACGCTCACGGACGAGGTGGCCGCGCTGGAGGCCGACGACCGTGCGGCGGACGAGGCGCTGGCGGCGCTGGGCGATCGCGCCGAGCCGATGTCCGCGCTGTCCGCCCTGGAGGCCCGCGAGCGGCTGACCGCCGAGGCCGGCAAGGCCCGTGCCGCCGCCTCCACGGCGGGCGCGTCGCTGGAGGGCACCAAGGCCGCCTTCGTCGCGGCCGAGCAGGCGGTGGCCGCCGCCGAGCACGAGCGCGAGCGGCTGCGCGACGCCCATGCCGCCGCGGGGCTGGCGCACCGGCTGGCCGTGGGCGAGCCCTGCCCGGTGTGCCTGCGGCCGGTCACCGAACTGCCTACGGAGCCGTCGGCCGGGTCGTCCGCCGAGCTGTCGGCCGGAAGGGCCGCCGCGTCGCGCAGGGGGCATGGCGAGCTCGCCGACCTCGGCGCCGCCGACCGGGCCCTGGCCGCCGCCCGGGACCGCGCCGCCCGCGCCCGCTCCGCGCACGCCAAGGCGGAGACGTCGGCGTCGATGCTGGCCGGGCAGGCGACCCGGCTGGAGTCCGAGCTGGCCGCGCTGCCCGCCCCGGGCGATCGGGCCAGGATCGAGGCGGCGCTGGCCGCGTTCGCCAAGGCGGACGAGCTGGCCAACCAGGCGCGTACCGCCGTGCGCGCCGCCCGCCGCCGGCTGGACCAGGCTCGGGCCGCTGCCCAGCAGGTCGAACGCCAGGCCGAGAGCGCCTGGCGCACCCTGGAGTCGACCCGCGACCGCCTCCTCGTGCTCGGCTCGCACGACGTACCCCCGCCCGCCCTCGACCGCGGCGACCTGCACCGGGCCTGGACCGAGCTGCTCGGCTGGCGGGACCAGGCCGCCAGAGCCGCAGCCGCCGCGCTGGCCGCGCGCGAGGCCGAAGTGGCCGAGGCCGCCGCCAGGCTCGCCGGCGACCGCCGCAACCTCGCCGAGCGCCTGGCCCAACACGGCGTCACCGTGCCGCGCGAGGCCACGCCCGACCAGCTCGGCGCCGCGGTCGCCGGGGCCGTGGCCCGGGCCGACGGCGCCCTCGAACGCCTCAGGGAGGACCGCAAACGCGCCGCCGAGCTGGAGCGGGTCGTCGCCGAGAAGGAGCATGAGGCCAAGGTCGCGCACGAGCTGGCGCTGCGGCTGAGGGCCAACGCCTTCGAGCGCTGGCTGTGCGCCGAGGCCCTGGAGGTCCTGGTCGCCGGCGCCTCCGACACGCTGCGCGAGCTGTCCGACGGCCAGTACGAACTCGCGCTCGCCGACCGCACCGGGGACATCGAGGTCATCGACCACGGCGAGGCCGGCATGCGACGCAGCGCCCGAACGTTGTCGGGCGGCGAGACGTTCCAGGCGGCGCTGGCCCTGGCCCTGGCGCTGTCCGGCGCCGTCGCCAGGGGCCTGGACTCGATCTTCCTGGACGAGGGCTTCGGCACCCTGGACCCGGCCACGCTGGACACCGTCGCCACCACCCTCGAACGCCTCGCCTCCGGCCGGGAACGCATGATCGGCGTCGTCACCCACGTTCCGGCGCTGGCCGAACGGGTGCCGGTACGCTTCGAGGTCAGGCGTGACGCCAAGGGCTCCCACGTACGGAAGGCAGGTCTGTGACAGGATTCACCGTCGATCCGTGGGACCCCGGTTATGCCGCCGCCCTGGCCGTCGAGGCCCTCTCCGAGCTGGGGGCGACCAGTGCCGAGCTGGTTCTCGACGTCGAGCGGCCGGCCGCCGACTGGAAGCCGGTCACGCCGGGTCCCAGTGCCGCCGCTCCCGGCACGCTGCTGGTCGCGGACGGCGTACGCAGGATCGACGCCCGGGTCTGGGTGCACGACGACGACGCGCCCATGCCCTTGCCCGGGATCGCCGCCTCCTACGCGGCCGGGATCGTCCGCTGCGGCCCGGACGGGGCCGAGCTGGCCGCGATCGACGTACACCGGACGCTGATCTCCGCCTCGCCGCTCACGCCCGAGGTGAAGACCGCGCACGCCGTCTACCGGCCGAGCCGGGCCGCGGGCTCCGCCTTCGACGAGCTGTCCCTGGCCTTGCAGCGCCAGGTCACCCAGTCGGAGGTGGACCTGGCGGTGCGGCACCGGTCGGCGAGCGACGATCTGCTGCTGGTGGACGGGCCGTTGCGGGGACGTACGCATCTGCCGCGCACGGTCGGCTACATCAAGACCCACCACACCGCCTACCTGCCCTCGCCGCAGTCCGCCGTGGTCGCGGCGCTCGGGCCGGGGCAGCGCACGCCGGTGTTCCTCATGGGTACGAGCTGGCGCCGGCACGCCTGGTACCTGCGCCTCCCGGTGCAGTCGTCGGCCCCCTGGGCGGGCATCGCGCGCTGCGAGGCCAGCGCCGACCTGGACGCGGGGGAGGTGGCGCGGCTGGCCGACGCGGTGACGCTGGCCCTGCCCGCCCTGGCCGGGGTGGACTACAAGGACCCGCGCGCACCTCAGAACCTGGTCCCGATCGGCGGCCTGGAAAAGCTGCTGCGCCACCACCTGGGGGATGCCCGGCTGCTCTACCGGTCGTTGCGCAACGCCAGCCGCTAGACGGCGAACACCTGCGCGTCGTCCGCGAACGCCTTGAACTCCATCGCGTTGCCCGCCGGGTCCAGCAGGAACATCGTCCACTGCTCACCGGGCAGGCCCTCGAAGCGCAGGTACGGCTCGATGACGAACTGGATGCCGGCGTCGCGGAACCGATCCGCCAGCTTATGAAATTCCGGAATTGTCAGGATAAGTCCGAAATGCGGCACCGGCACGTCGTGGCCGTCAACCGGGTTGTGCACTCGTTCGGAGCGGCCGGGGGCCAGGTGGGTGACGAACTGGTGGCCGTGCAGGTTCCAGTCGATCCACTTGTCGGAGCTGCGACCCTGCGCACAGCCCATGAGTTCGCCGTAGAAGCGACGGGCCGCCTCCAGGTCGTCCACGGGCACGGCCAGGTGGAACCGGGGGATGTCGGTCATTGTCTGCCTTTCCGGATCTTAAGCGACATTTACCAAGAACGAACGGTAGCTACCCTGCGGGCGTTCCACGGAATCCCTCCCCCCCAGGCGGCACGCGCGCTGTGGGGTCGAGCGGTTCAGGCCCCTTGAGAGGCGTCGCTGGTGGGAGCCGGCGCCGCTCGGCGAAACACGTCACCCGGATCCCCCCCGCGCCGACCGGTCCCAGGATTGTCGGTGGCGGCTGGCAAGGTAACCCATGGATCTTTCCGGTGCGTCGCTCTACGCGGCAAGGTGTGGGGTGTGCCAAGTGTGCACCGCGACTTGTGAGGCGGCGGGTGGAGCCCTGTGCGGATTGCCCCGCCCGACAGGGCCTCCCCCTTGGCGCGCCGCGTCGGCGAGCAGGTGTGCGGTGGGGTCCGGCGCAACGCGGACGGTGCTAGCCCGCCAACGACCGTGAAGTTCCCGAAGAGAGGTGCACTGTGCCAGGCCCCGACCGCTCGCCCATCGACGAGCCACCACCGTCCGACGCCCCGAGCCCGGGATACCGAGCGGATCGGTCCGGCGGGAGGCATGTCGGGCGTGGTGCGGGCCGGTCCCACGGCGGGCCCGTTGCCAGCATTGGCGGGCCCTTGGGGCGCTTGGGGCGCTTGGGGCCGTTGAGAGCTGTTGAGAGGCCGGTGGGGCGGTTCCGTGCTGCCGGCCGACACGCCGACCCCGAGCCCCCGCTCACCCCCACCTCCAGCCTCGGAACCGGCCCCCAGGCCCAACCGCACCCGTCCCAGACCCCGAACCGCCCCATCCGCCCCCAACCCCGGAACCGCGCCACTCGCCCCCAACCCCGGAGCCGCGTCACTCGCCGCCAGGCTCAACCGCAGCCGCCCCACGCCCGGAGCCGCGCCATCCGCCCTCAACCCCGGAACCGCGCTACTCGCCCCCAGGCTCAACCGCAGCCGCTGCCCCACGCGGGTGGACGATGAGGTCGGTTCTGTCGCCGTTGGGTGTTCGTGACTTTCGCCGCTACTACCTCGGACACACGGTCTCCGCGTTCGGGGACTCGATGACGCCCCTTGCCCTCGCCTTCGCCGTCCTGCACCTCACCGGATCGCCGGTGGACCTGGGGATCGTGGTGTTGAGCACCCGGTTGCCCGTCATCCTGCTGACCCTGCTGGGCGGCGCGATCGGGGATCGTTTCTCGCGGCGCGCCGTCATGCTGCTGGCCGACCTGGTCAGATTCGCGGCGCACGGCGTCACGGCGACACTGCTGCTCACGGGCACCGCGCAGATCTGGCTGCTGGTGGTCCTGCAACTGGTCGCGGGCGCGGGCTCGGCCTTCTTCAACCCGGCCGCCGTGGGGCTGATCACCACCCTGGCCGGAAGGGAACGCCTGCAGGCCGCCAACTCCTTGATCTCGATCTCCCGCAGCACCGCTTCGATGCTGGCCCTGGGCGCGGCCGGGGCGCTGGTGGCGCTGGTCGGGCCGGGATGGGCGATCCTGATCGACGCGCTGACGTTCCTGGTGAGCGCGATCTTCCTGCACGGGCTCCCCCGAGCCCTCGCCACCGAACGCGTGCGATCGACCGGCGGGCTGCTGGCGAGCATCCGTGGTGGACTCGGGGAGGTGGCCAGACGTCCCTGGTTGTCGGTCTGGATCCTCCATGTGGCGCTCCTGAACGCGGTCGTGATCTCTCCGATCCTGGTCCTGGGCCCGTACGTCGCGGACCGGCACCTCGGCGGGGCCCCGGCCTGGTCGGCGATCGGCATCGCGTACGCCGTCGGCGGCCTCGCCGGCGGTTTGCTCAGCGCTCGCTGGCGGCCCGCCCGCCCCATGGTCGCGGCCGTCCTGATGTGCCTTCTGTCAGCCCCGCTTCCGGCGCTGCTGGCGTTACCCGCCGCCGTCTGGCAACTGGCGCTCGCCGGCGTCGGGGCGGGTCTGCAACTGGTGGTCTACAACGTGCTGCAGACCACCGCCATCCAGCAGCACCTCCCCGAGCGCTTTGTCGCCAGGGCGACCTCGGTCACCATGCTCGGCGCGCTCGTGG
Source organism: Nonomuraea jiangxiensis (assembly GCF_900099965.1). GTDB lineage: Bacteria > Actinomycetota > Actinomycetes > Streptosporangiales > Streptosporangiaceae > Nonomuraea > Nonomuraea jiangxiensis. The sequence goes on from NZ_FNDJ01000014.1 coordinate 267,718, forward strand.
CCGCACCACTTGGCATGGCGCTCGCGGGACCGGCGGCGAACGCGTTCGGCGCGGGCCCTGTGCTCGTCGTCGTCGCTGTCACGGCCGGGTTCATCACGCTTGCCACCCTGCTGGTGCCCGCGGTGTGGCGGGTCGGCTCCACCCCGGCAGGACACCAGCCCGCGGACCCCGCCAGCCCCCATACGACCGGCACGGCGAACGAGGTCCCGCCTCGCCCACTCGGAGACCGGCCCGCCCGCTGACCGGGACCCGGGACCGATCGCAGGGAGGGATTCGGCACCGCCGGTGCATGGCGGAGGGGCGCGGGGTGGTCGTTCTGTGGTGCTCAGGGGTTCCAGGTGCCGATGGTGGCCGTTGGGCAGGGGCGTCCGATCCCTGGGAGTTCACCAGGTACGCGGCCACCGCCCCGCGCACGGCGGGCTCCCAGGTCGTGGTGTCGTACCAGTGGAAGGGCGTCGGATCGCGGCGCGAGGCCGCAGGTACGTCGGCGCCGCGCCCGCGCAACAGGGACTGGGACGCCACCGCGTGGCGCCGCTGACGGTAGCTCTGCGGTGGAGCACTAGCTGCTCTCTGTTGTTCCGTACCAGCTCTCATCGAAGTCGCAGATGGTCACGCTGAAGCTCTTCCGGGTGGGCGTCGGCGAGACGATCTCGAAGACCACGTTGTACGTGCCCGAACGCTTCCACACGATGGAGGGGAGCAGGGGCCTTCGTGACGGGTCGCTCATCTTCCTGCCCTGGTTCTGGCCGTTGAGCAGCCATCGGTAGGAGAAGGAGCCGGTGGCGGAGACGTTGGCCCAGATGTTCATGTCGTTGCGCCAGCAGTCTCCGAGCCGGATCCCCTCGTAGTCGAACGACACCGACTTCACGCCGCCCGCCTTCGCGGTGCTCTTGGGGGTGGACTTCTTCGTGGGGGTGCCGGCGGTCGTGGGGGTACGGGTCGGGGTGGGCTCCTCGGTGGACGAGGCGGCGGTCTCGTCCACCGAGGGTGTCCGGGTGTGTTGCGGGCGCAGGGGTCTCGCGGTGTCCTTGGTGCCTTCGGACACGGTGGGGGAGGGGCTGCGGGCCGAGGTCGGGGCCGGGATCGTGGCGGCGGGGGCCGTACTGGTCCGGCCCGGCGGGATGGGTAACCAGAACCAGGCGGCGGCCAGGGCGCCGGTCACGGTGAGCGCCGTCCCGGCGGTGAGGAGGATGGTGGTCTGGCGGCGGGGCGTGGTGGCCCGGCGCCCGCGCCGGCCGGGGTTCGTGGGGCCGGTCCGATGGAGGGCGCCCGGCGGGTGGCCCGGCCCGGGCTGAGGAACCGGCGGGTGGCCTGGCCCGGGCTGAGGAATCGGCGGCCGGCCTGGCCCGGTCGGTGATTGGGGCATTCCGGGTGGCGGGAGCGGGTAGGCCGGGCCGGCCTGCGACGGTGCCTGCATGGGAGCCGGGGCCTGAGGGGGCATGGGCGCCCGCATGGGGGTGCCGCTGATGAGGGCGAAGAGGACGTCCTGAATGGCCGGGCGGGCCGCGGGGTCCTTGGCCAGGCAGGCGTACACGACCGAGCGCATCGGCTCGGGCAGCGGGCCCAGGTGCGGTTCGTCGTACTGGATGCGCCTGAGCACCGCGGGGAGCGAGTCGTTGCCGAACGGCGGGGTGCCGGTGGCCGCGTACACGATGACGGAGCCCCACGCGAACACGTCGGTGGGCGGGCCGACGGTCGCGCCCAGGAACTGCTCCGGTGACATGTACGCGGGCGTGCCCACGATGCTGCTGGTCCGGGTGACCGCGGTGTCCATGGCCCGGGCGATGCCGAAGTCGATCACGCGGGGACCGTCGCGGCCGAGCAGGACGTTGCCGGGCTTGAAGTCGCGGTGCACGACGCCCGCCCGGTGGATGGCGGCCAGCGCGGTGGCGGTGGCGACGGCGAGCCGCTGCAGGTCGGCCCCGGCATGGATGCCCGCCTGCGCGAGGGAGGGGCCCTCCACGTACTCGGTGACGATGTACGGGCGGGCGCCCAGCGAGGCGTCGAGCACCTGGGCGATGCAGAACGGCTCCACCCGCCGGGCCGCCGCGATCTCCTTGGCGAATCGGCCGTCCCCGGGCACGCCCTCGCGCAGCACCTTGACGGCGACCAGCGTGCCGTCGGGGGCGGTGGCCAGGTAGACCATGCCCTGGCCGCCCTCCCCGAGCTGCCGGACGATCTTGTACGGGCCGATGGCCTCTTGCGGCATCACCAGGTTTCCATCGCGCAGACGTTGACCGAGATGCTCTTGCGGGCCGTGCCGGGGGATGTGACCCGCAGGGTGACCGTGTGGGTCCCGGCGTCGAGCATGTAATTTTGGGAGGTGCTCGCGGGTGCGGTGTAGTCGTCCCTCGGCACCCACGATGTACTGCTGAAGACGGTCTTGCCGTCGATGTCCCATGCGTACTTGACCCACACCCCCGGACGGCTTGATTCCACCTTGGCCTGGAAGTGCACGGGAGGCATGTAGCAATCGGCGTCCCGGGGCTGGCCGGGGCCTGAGAACAATTCGATCGGGAGAATGCTGACCTTGGCCGACGCCGCCGGCTTCTGGGTGGTTCGGGTGGGGGTGGGGCGCTGGGTCGTGCGGTTCGGGGTGCGAGTGGGAGAGGGCGTGACCGTGGGCTTGGGGGAGCGGCTCTTCGTAGGATTCTGAGTGGGTTTTTGGGTGCGCTTGCTGGGCGGCTTCGTCTCCGAACGGGTCGCGACCGGCTGGGAGGAGGCCTGCGGGGACGGACTCGCGGAGGCGGCGGCACTGGACGACCCTGGCCGCTCCGACCAGGGAGCGAGCCAGACGACCCCGCCGACGAGCGTCGCGACCAGGACCCCCGACAGACCGACACCCACGGCGGTGGCTGTCGAGACACCACTCCGAGCCCCACTCCGCCGACGCCCACTCCGCCGCACCCCGGCCCCACCATCGGACCCGCCCAGCGGCCCACTACCGGACCCGCCCAGCGGCCCTGGTCCGCTCAGCGGCCCTGGTCCGCTCATCGGCCCTGGTCCGCTCATCGGCCCTGGTCCGCCGATCGGGCCTGGTCCGCCGATCGGGCCTGGTCCGCTCATCGGGCCTGGTCCGCCCATCGGCCGTGGTCCGCCCATCGGGCCGGGGCCGTAAGCCGCACCTGGCACCGACCCCGGCCCGGACCTTGGCATGGGGCCTGGGCCTGGCATCGCGCCCGGCACCACCCCCGGCCACCCTTGCGCATGGCCCGGACCCGGAAGCCCCTGGCCCTGGCTCTGGCCCTGGCCTTGCATGGGTGGCTGCTGCAAGTTGGGTGCCGGGTTCTGGCCGTTCAGCAACCCCAGCAGCACGTCCCGCATGGTGGGACGGGCCGCCGGGTCCTTGGCCAGGCAGGCGTACACGATCGAGCGCAGCGGATGCGGCAGATCCCCCAGTTGCGGCTCGTTGTGCAGGATGCGGTTGATGATCGCGGGCAGCGTGTCCTGACCGAACGGCGGCGTCTCGTTGGCCGCCCACACCATGACCGAAGCCCAGGCGAAGACGTCGGCCGCCGCCCCCACCGCCTGCCCGGCCAGTTGCTCGGGCGCCATGTACGCGGGCGTGCCCACGATGCTGCTGGTGTGGGTCACGGCGTCGTCCATGGCCCGGGCGATGCCGAAGTCGATGACCCGGGGGCCGCCGGGGCCGAGCAGGACGTTGGCGGGTTTGAAGTCGCGGTGCACGACGCCCGCCTGATGGATGGCGGTCAGGGCGGTGGCGGTGGCGACGGCGAGCCGTTGCAGATCGGCTCCGGTGTGGCGGCCGGCCTCCTGGAGGGATGGGCCGTCGACGTACTCGGTGACGATGTACGGCCGCTCGCCCGGCGACGCGTCGAGCACCTGCGCGATGCAGAACGGCTCCACCCGCCGCGCCGCGGCGATCTCCTTGGCGAACCTGTCGTCTAACCCCGCGCCACCAATCCGCAACACCTTGACCGCCACCCGTCGGCCGTCAGGCGCCTGACCGAGGTACACGGTCCCCTGACCGCCCGCGCCCAACCGGCCGAGCAGCCGATATACCCCTACAGCCGCTGGATCGTCCTCCCGCAGCGGTTCGACATGCGCCATGAGAGTGTGACTCCTGAGACGGGTGCGGCTGACCTTTACGTACGATAGCGACTCATATCTGGATTTGTAGTGAAGTTCCCCGCCTGTAGGGAACCTCCGATCACCACGTGGCCGACGCGGCGAACGGGGTTCGCCCGATCGGTGACGCGGGCCTTCAGGGATTCCAGGCGCCGGTGGTGGCCGTGGTGGTGACGTACTCGGTGAAGTCCCGTGGGGGGCGGCCCAGCACCTGCCGCACGCCGTCCGACAGGTGTGCGTTGTGGCCGTCACGGATCCAGCTGAACAACGTGTTCACCAGGTCTACAAACGCACGGTCCTCCCCGCGGCCAAGGAGGTGTGCCGCGTGCTCCTCGGGCGTCACCGGTACATAGCGGATGTCACGCCCGGTGGCCCGGGCGATCTCGTCGATCGCGGTGCCGAAGGTCAGCAGCCGCGGACCCGACAGCTCGTAGATCCGTCCCGCGTGGCCGTCTTCGACGAGGGTGGCCGCCGCGACCTCGGCGATGTCGTCGGCGTCGATGAACGGCTCCAGCCCCTGCCCGGTGGGCAGCCGGAGCTCGCCCGCCAGCACTTGGTCGGCCAGGAGCGGGTCCTCGCTGAAGTTCTGGGCGAACCAGGTCGCCCGCAGGATCGTCCACTCCACGCCCGATTCCTGGACCGCGCGTTCCCCGGTGAGATACTCCTCGCCGCCGGAGACCGCCCAGTCGCGGGACGACAGCAGCACCAGACGCCGCACTCCGGCGGCCCGGGCGAGCTCGCCGAACTCACGCAACTGGGCCGGTGCGTCCGACCCCTGGGAGTCCACCAGGTACGCGGCCACCGCCCCGCGCACGGCGGGCTCCCAGGTCGCGGTGTCGTACCAGTCGAAGGGCGTCGGAGCGCGGCGCGAGGCCGCACGCACGTCGGCGCCGCGCCCCCGCAGCAGGGACGTGACCCGCCGCCCGGTCTTGCCGGTCGCACCCACGACCAGGATCGGCTCTGTCGTCATCGGTACTCCTCTACGCAGGGACTCATCGGTACTCCTCCCTATAGGGACGCGGCAACGCCAATGAACAATCCGGCTGCGGCGCCCGCGACGATTGATTAGATCGACTGTGGCCGCCGGCAGCGCGCTGTATCCGGCAGGGCCCGGGCACGCCGCCGCCGACCCCGGCCCGTACGCGTTCCCGGTACGGCCGGAAACGGCGGAATGGGCGCGGCTGGAGACGCACGACGACATGCTGCGCGTCACCCAGTTACCCAAGGACCTGGCCACGTCCATGTCCACGGAAAGCCTGGTGACCACCGTGCTGGACTATCCGCTGCTGATCGACGTGCTGGCGTTCAACACCCCCCAGTTCGGGTTCGACGTGTGCGCCGCCCGATTCGGCGGGTTCGCCGAACTGCTGCGCCGCCCCGACGCCGGCCCGGTGCTGCTGGAGCGGTACGCCGGCCTGGACGTCAAGCCCGCCGACGGCCTGGCGGCCCACGCCCATGCCTTCGACCTGTGGAAGGTGGAGCTGCTGCTCGCCCAGCGGCAGGTCCTGCGCACCCTGTCAGCCCGGCAACTCGACAGCACCCTGCGCACCGCATACGAGAACCTCACCGCCAAGAAGGCCATACCGAGCACCTACGACCTCTTCGGCCTGGAACAGAGCGCGGTCCTCATCGGCCGCGGCCTCGCCCGCCGGGCGAACACCGGCTGGGGAGACTCCGTACTGCTCCGTGACGCGAAAGTCCGCACGGCGGCCGAGATCGACCGCGCGATGCGCGATGCCGAGCGATTCCTGGCCGATCCCGAAAAGCCCACCGGCCCGCGGGAAATCGCGCAACCGCTCACCGACCATCTGAGCACGATCTACACCCCGAAAGGCACACCGGTCACCGTCTGGGCGCTGGACGAATTCGACGCCCCATCGACCGACCTGCTCAATCGGCAAACGCGAGCGGCCTATCCGCTGGCCACGTTCGTCAGGAACGCGAGCCGCACCTACAACTGCCATGCCTTCGCCTGGTATTCGACCTCCCCGTTCGGGAACTACTGGATGAACGACCCGGGCGACAATTCCTACTGGCTGGACGGCAGCTATATCCAGTGGTTCTCGGGGGGTCCGCCCTATCCGGCGAATCTGCGGTGGTCGTGGCAGGGCGACGACCACTCAGGCATCGGGGACGACACTGTGGGCGCCGTCGTCGTCTCGAAATGGGGCAACTTACCGCAGATGCGGCACCCCTGGGCCTACTGCCCGTACAAGGGCTCGTTGATCTACAAGTACCTGCGCAACGTCTAGGGCGGGTACGCGGTGCCGCGGGGGAGGGAGGCGACCACGATCAGGCCGCCGCCCTCGCGGGCCCGCGCCCTGACGTCGCCCCCGTGCGCGACCGCCACCGACCGGACGATCGACAGCCCCAGCCCCGCGCTGCGGGCGGTGACCACCCGGTCGGCGGCGTGCCGGTGGAAGGGCTTGAACAACTGCGGGACCTCGTACGGTGGCACGCTCGGCCCGGTGTTGCTGACCTCCACCTCGACCTTCCCGCCGGACACGGTGCGGCTCGCCACCCGTACCCACCCGGTGCCGTCGTCCAGGTTGTACCGGATGCCGTTCTCGACCAGGTTGTGTACCAGCCGTTCGAGCAGCAGCGCGTCCCCGGTGGTGGGCGCGGGCCCGGTCACCTCGTACACGGTGATCTTGGCCTGGCGGGCGTCTGCCGCGACCTGCCGGGTCACGTGGGCGACCACGTCCGCCAGGTCCACCGGCGACCGCTCCGCGATCTCCTGCTCGGACCTGGCCAGCAGGAGCAGCCCGGAGATGAGGCGTTCGTGCCGGGCGTTGATCTCCAGCAGGCTCTCGCCCAGCTCCTTGACGTCCGGTGAGGCGGTACGGCGGTGCATGGCCAGCTCGACCAGCGCCCGGTTGAGCGTCAGCGGCGTACGCAGCTCGTGCGAGGCGTTCGCCACGAACCTGCGTTGCCCGTCGAAGGAGTGGTCGAGCCGCTCCACCATGGTGTCGAACGTGTCCGCGAGCTGCTTGACCTCGTCCTCCGGCCCGCTCAGCGCGATCCGCTCGTGCAGCCCGCGCTCGGCGGGGGCCGCGGCGATCTTGCGGGCCGTGTCGGTGACCTTGTGCAGCGGGCCGAGCATCCGGCCCGCCACCACCCACCCGAGCCCCACCGCGGCCCCGCCCACCACGACGAGAGCAAGGGTGCCCTGGGTGAGCAGCGAGGTGACGGCGGCGTCGCGCAGCACCTCGGCCTCCTGCCGCAGCAGCCGGATGGCGTCCTCGCCCTGGAGCGTGACGCCGTCCTTCACGATGAAGACCTCCTTGCGCCGGCCGGGCGCCCCCTCGAACCGGCTCTCGGACTGCTCGGTGAGCTGCTGGTTGAACAGCAGGTACGTGACCCCGAGCAAGGTCAGCCCGGCGAGCATGAAGACGGCGCCGTACACGAGGGTGAGCCGCAGCCGCAACGTCGGCCGCGGCCGCGACCTCAGCGGCAGCCGCAGTCGTAGGGGCGGCCGCAGCCCGCGGCCCGGCCGGGAAGTCATGCGATCCGGTACCCCACCCCCGGCACCGTCTCCACCACCGGCGGATCGCCGAGCTTGCGGCGCAGCTTGAGGATGGTGAGCCGGACCGCCCCGGTGAACGGGTCCGCGTGCTCGTCCCAGGCCTTCTCCAGGAGCTGCTCGGCCGAGACGACGCTCCCGCCCGCCCGCATCAGCTCGGCCAGCACCGCGAACTCCTTCTTGGACAGCGGTACGAACCGCCCGTTCCTGAACACCTCCCTGCGCGCCGGGTCGAGCGTGATCCCGGCCCGCCGCAGCACGGGCGGCACCGCCGGGCGCGAACGCCGCCCCAGCGCCAGCACGCGCGCGGCCAGCTCGGGGAACGCGAACGGCTTCGTCAGGTAGTCGTCGGCCCCCAGGGACAGCCCGGTCACCCGGTCGTCGAGCTGGGCGGCGGCGGTCAGCATCAGCACCCGCGCGTCGCGTTCGGAGGCCACCAGCTCCCGGCACACCTCGTCGCCGTGCACCCGCGGCAGGTCACGGTCGAGCACGACCACGTCGTAGTCGTTGACCGCGATCCGCTCCAGCGCCGCCGCACCGTCGTGCGCGAGATCGACCGCGTGGGTCTCGTCGCGCAGCCACTCGGCTATCGCGTCGGCGAGCAGGCGCTCGTCCTCCACCACCAGCACCCGCATGGCCCACCTTTCCTCGTCCGCTTGCAGAGCCGAGTGTGGCCCAGCGGGCATTTGGTCGGAATAAGCAGAGATGGAAACGCCGGGGAAACGCGCTGCCGTATTGCATCTCCCTCGAATGACATCCCGTTCGACGGAGGAGAAGATCCATGAGAGTACCCGTCCTCACAGCGTTCGCGGCCGCCGCACTGCTCCTGTCAGGCTGCGGCGGAGGCGGCACGGGCGGCTCGGACGTGGCGTCGGTCAGCGGCGGCGGGAGCGCGACCGCGGCCGGCAGCCAGCCGAGCGAGGACCCGCACCAGCGCAACCTCAAGTTCGCCCAGTGCATGCGCGAGAACGGCGTCGAGGTCCCCGACCCCGAGCCCGGCAAGGGCCTGCGGATGCGCTTCGACGGGAGCGTGCCCAGGGAGGCGGTCGAGAAGGCGCAGGAGGCATGCAAGCAGTACGCGCCGAGCGGCCAGCGCTCCGGCCAGGGCGACCCCAAGATGGCCGAGAACCTGCGCAAGCTCTCCCAGTGCATGCGCGACAACGGCGTGGAGGGCTACCCGGACCCCGAGGGTGGCATGATGCGCATCACCCGCGACCTCGCCGAGGATCCCGACTTCGAGTCCGCCCAGGACAAGTGCCAGCAGCTGGCCGCCGACGCCGGTATGGCAGGTTCCTGATGGACCAGGTGACCGACAGGTCCACCCTCGACGGCAGGGTGGAGGCCGACGCGACGTCCCCGCGCCGCCGGCGGCGGGGCCGGGGCAGGCTGGCCGGCGGGCTCCTGGTCGTGGTGGCCGTCACGGGCGGCGCCCTCGTGGCCGTCAACAGCGCGGGCCTGCTCGACGGGAACGCCGGCCCGTCCCCGTCGGCCGGCGTCCTGCCCCCGGCCACCACCACGGTGTCCCGGCAGACGCTGAACGACACCGTGGAGGCCGACGGAGAGCTCGGCTACGGCCCGGTGACCACGGCGGTGAGCCGCCGGGCCGGCACGATCACCTGGCTGCCCGGCAGCGGCGCGGAGATCACCCGCGGCAAGCCGCTGTACCGGGTGGACAACCAGCCGGTCCTGCTCATGTACGGCTCCACGCCCGCCTACCGCGACCTCAGGATCGGCACCGAGGGCACGGACGTCGAGAACCTGGAGCGCAACCTCCGCAAGCTCGGCTATGACGGCTTCACGGTCGACGACGAGTACACCTACGACACCGCCGAGGCCGTACAGGAGTGGCAGGAGGACCGGGGCCTGGACGAGACCGGCGTGGTCGAGCTGGGCCGGGTGGTGTTCGCCCCGGGCGAGGTGCGGGTGGAGAGCCTGGAGGCGGAGGAGGGCCAGCCGGCCGCCCCGGGGCAGCGGGTGCTCACCTATACCGGCACGTCCAAGGTCGTCACGGTGCGAATGGAGCCCGAGGACCAGCGCATGGCCAGGAAGGGGGCCAAGGTCGAGGTCACCCTGCCGGACGGCAAGAACGTGAACGGCAAGGTCACCGAGGTCGCCACGGTCATCGAGCCGGGCGAGGGCCAGAACGACGAGGCCGAGACCCGGCTGGAGGCGCTCGTCTCGATCAAGGAAGGCAAGTCCACGCGCGGGCTCGACAAGGCGGCGGTGGACGTGACGTTCACGGCCTCGCAGCGCAAGGACGTGCTCACGGTGCCGGTCGCGGCGCTGGTGGCGCTGCGGGAGGGCGGGTACGGCCTCGAAGTCATCGAAGGCGGCAAGTCCAGATATATAGGTGTAAAGACGGGGTTGTTCGCAGGAGGCCGGGTCGAGGTCAGCGGTGACGGGCTCGCCGCGGGCATGACCGTGGGGATGCCGAGATGACGTTCCCCATGATCGCTCTGACGGACGTCTCCAGGATCTACTCGGGTGGCGTCGCGGCGCTGAGGTCGGTGTCCCTGCGCATCGGGCACGGCGAGCTGGTCGCCATCGTGGGCCCGTCCGGGTCGGGGAAGTCGACGATGCTCAACCTCGTCGGCACCCTCGACCGGCCCACTTCCGGGACCATCCACATCGACGGGTACGACGTGTCACAGCTCTCCGACGGCAGGCTCTCCGCGTTGCGGGCCACCACGATCGGCTTCGTGTTCCAGTCGTTCCACCTCGCCGCGAAGATCCCGGCGCTGGACAACGTGGCCGACGGCTTGCTCTACACCGGTCTGGGCCGGCCCGAGCGCCGCCGCCGGGCCGCCGCGGCGCTGGAACGGGTGGGTCTCGGGCACCGGCTGGACCACGAGCCGCACGAGCTGTCCGGCGGCGAGCGGCAACGCGTGGCCATCGCCAGGGCCGTGGCGGGGGATCCGCCGCTGGTGCTGGCCGACGAGCCGACCGGGGCGCTGGACTCGGTGTCGGGCGCGGGCGTGATGGAGCTGCTGCACGAGCTGAACGCCGGCGGCACCACCATCGTGATCATCACTCACGACCGGGAGATCGCCGCCGGCCTGCCCAGGCAGGTCCGCATGCGGGACGGCATGATCGTCTCGGACTCCGCCGTCGAGAGCGAGCCCTGGCCCGCCGGATCGGGGGTGACGGCATGACGGGCGTGGAGCGGCCGATGCCGGTCCCGGCCAGGATGAGCCTGCGCGACGTGCTGCGGGTCGGCGCGGTCGGCCTGCGCACCAGGCCCTTGCGGGCGTTCCTGTCGGCGCTCGGCATCGCCATCGGCATCGCGGCCATGGTCGGCGTGGTCGGGCTCTCGTCCTCCTCGGGCGCCGAACTCGACCGTACGCTCTCCGCGCTCGGCACCAACCTGCTCACCGTCTCGCCCGGCACCACGCTCATGGGCGAGGAGGCCAAGATGCCGACCGACGCGGAGGCGATGATCGAGCGCATCGGCCCGGTCCAGGCCGCCTCGGCCACGGGCAAGATCGCCGATGCCAGGGTCTACCGCTCCGAGCGGATCCCGGAGGCCCAGACCGGCGGCCTGTCGGCGTACGCGGTCCGCCTCGACCTGCCCGCCACGGTGGGGGCCACCCTGCGGAGCGGCACCTGGCTGAACGCGGCCACCGAGCACTACCCCGCGGCCGTGATCGGGGCCACCGCGGCGCAGCGGCTCGGCGTCGGCGCGGCGGGGCCCGACACGCAGGTCGTGGTCGGCGGCGTGCGCTTCACGGTGGTCGGCGTCCTCGCCCCGGTGGCGCTGGCCACGGACCTGGACAGCGGAGTCCTGGTCGGCTGGCCGGTGGCGGAGGCCCAACTGGGCTTCGACGGCCATCCGACCACCCTCTACACGCGCTCGGAGGAGAGCGGGCTGGAGGCCGTACGCCAGGTCCTGGCCGCCACGGCCAACCCGGAGGCGCCGAACGAGGTGGACGTCTCCCGGCCGTCCGACGCCCTGGCCGCCAAGCAGGCGACCAGCCAGGCCTTCGCGAACCTCCTGCTCGGGGTGGGAGCGGTGGCGCTGCTGGTCGGAGGGGTCGGCGTGGCCAACACGATGGTCATCTCGGTCCTGGAACGCCGGGCGGAGATCGGCCTGCGCCGCTCCCTGGGCGCCACCCGCGGCCAGGTCCGCACCCAGTTCCTGGCGGAGTCGCTGCTGCTGTCGGCGCTGGGCGGATGCGGGGGCGTGCTGCTCGGCATGGGGGTGACGATGGGGTACGCGTACTACAGCGGCTGGCCCTCGGTGGTGCCCGCCTGGGCGACGGCGGGCGGTCTGGCGGCCACCCTGCTCATCGGCGCCGTGGCGGGCCTGTACCCGGCCATCCGCGCCTCCCGCCTGTCTCCGACCGAGGCCCTGGCCACGCCGTAGGGGGAGCGGCCGATCACGTACCGCCGGGGGCGTAGCAGTCGGTCCGGCCGGTGATCCGCACGGTGGAGCCCTCCCCGGCGGGGACGGCCAGGACGAAGGTGTGGTGGGTGTTCGCATTCCACAGCACCGCCAGCTCCCGCTCCTCGTCGCGGAGATCCGGGTCGTCGGCCACCTGCGTGTAGCCCATCGCCTGGAGCTCGGAGACCAGTACGGCCGAGGCGTCGGCCGCCTGGATCTCGGCGCTGAAGAGATGGCGCACCTGACCGGGCCGGCAGGCGCTTCGGTCCGACCGGGTCGTTCCGGGGAACGTGGCTCCGGCCAGGTTCAGGAGGGTATGGGCGTCCGCCTCGAGGTGCCTGGCCGCCTCCTCGTAGGTGGACGGCTTCTGCGCGTCCACGCAGGATGCCAGGCCCGCGAGGCCCAACAGCAGCGCGGCGAGAAAGTGATGGCGGACACGCATCAATCGGACGATAACCCGGATCGTCTGGAGGTGCCCGGCGATTCCGGAAACCGGGACCGGTGCCGGACGCGGGCGCGCACAGGGCATGAATCGCGGCTCAGGGGGTAGCGGACGGCCTTGTCGGACCAGGTGGTGTGACCAGAGCTCGTGACCTTCGAAACCCATGAACCAGCCCGTGTCACGCCCGTTGCGCAGCCGTTCGGGCTGCGGGTCTCCGGCGAGATCGACTGGAGCAACCGCCGTCTGCTGGCGGATGCCCTCGAATGGGCCCTCACCTCCGACGACCGGGACATCCGGCTCGACCTGTCCGGGCTGACCTTCATCGACGTGGCCGGATTGCGGCTCATCGTCGCGGTGGCCGCCCGATTATCGCCGCCGCGCGGGCTGATCCTGTCTTCCGCCTCGCCGCTGACGCTGCGCCTGCTCGACCTGACGGGCTGGGAACACGAGCCCGGCCTGTCGGTGATCAGAAACTGACATCGGCTCAGGAGCCGTTCCGGCCGCGCTCCGGAGCCGGTCAGGAGCCGTTCCGGGCGGCGAGGGCGTCGAGCTTGCGTTCTATGCGGTCGAGCCGGACTCGCATCTCCGCCAGGTCGCCGCGCTCGGCGGGCTCCTCCTCGGGACGCAGCCGCACCAGCACCGCGCCTCCGGGCTCCAGCCGTACCACGCTCGTGTCGGCCACGCTCGTGCCGCCTCTGAGCTGGATCGACACGTCCACGTCGGCCTGCCGCAGCCCCATCCGGCGCAACGCCGACCTGATGTAGTGCCCGTCCTGGGCCAGCACGATCGGGCCGCCCTCGACGATCTTGCCGACCATCGGCACCTCCGCCGCGAACCGCACCACGACCGCGTTGAACGCCACCAGTATGACCACCCCCGCCAGCCCGCCGACCAGCGAGTTGTCCGGGCCGATGATCGCGTTCTGCACCACGTTGCTCATCAGCAACATGACCACGAAGTCGAAGTTGTTGAGCTGGGCGATGCCGCGCTTGCCGGCGATCCGCAGCAGCACCGCCACGGTGAGGTAGACGGCCACGGTCCTGACGGCCTTGTCGGCGAGGGAGACCCCGGCGTGCAGGAGGTCCTCGCTCATCGCCGCCGGAGCTTCGAGATCAGGCCCAGCTCCTCCGCGCACCGGCCGAGTCCGAGCGCGACGGCCTCCGTCGGCCGTTCCGCCCGCCGTACCGGCATGCTCAGCGCCGCTCGCAGCCGCCGGCCGAGCCCGCGCAGCAGCGAGCCGCCCCCGATCAGCACCGCCCCCTGCCCGCTGAGGTCGGCGGCCAGCTCGGCGGGGCAGCTCTCCACGGTCTCGACCGCCGCCCGCGCGATGGACTCGACCTGCTGCCCACCGGCCTCGCGGATCCCCTGCGCGGGCAGCGCCACCCAGCGCCGCTCGCCGGTGTCCGGATCGTGCCCCTTGACCACGACCTCCTCGTACGGCGGCTGCCCCGCGCCCCGCTTGGCCGCCTCCGCCTCCCCGTCGTCGAGCACCAGCCCGTACTCGTTCTCCACCCACCGGGCGATGGCCCGGTTGACGCCCCGGCCGCCGCCCAGGACGGTGCCGGCCGCGACGACGGCCCCGCGTGAGACCACGGCGATCCTGGTGGAGTCGTAGCCGATGTCGATCACCATGCTGCCGACGCAGTCCCTGACCGGCAGGCCCGCGCCGAGCGCCGCCGCCAGCGCGTGCGGGAACAGCAGGATCCCCCTGGCGTCCGCCTCGAACGCCATGTCGCGCAGCGCCATCTGCGCGATCGGGGTCGCGTCCTCGGGCAGCGCCATGACGATGCGCGGCCTGGAGAACGGATGCCGGTGCACCTTGCGCAGGAAATGCCTGATCATGCGCCGGGCCATCTCATTGTCGGCCGGCAGGCCGCCGTTGACCGGCCAGCACGTCTCGGCCTCGGTGTCGTCGGCGCCGTCGGCCGCCTCCGTACCGAACCCGATGACCTTGCCGGTGTTGCTGTCGCGCCGGACGGCGGAGGGCTCGTCCAGCACGATGCCCTTGCGTTTGACGTAGATGCGGGTGCTGGCCGTGCCCAGGTCCATCGCCAGGTCACGACCGAGAAGGCTCATTGCGGTACCGGGGGCTGGAGCATCATGCGGGGTGTATTTCCGGAGCTCCTCCAACACAACACCAGGAACGCGACCAGTCCGCTTTACCATGCGTTCGACCCCGATCGCCTTGTACCGGTCGAGTCGCGCAGCTCGGCTTTCGCCGGGCGGAGCCGGTGGGCAAGCGGTGCGGTGTCCGCCACGCCGCGACGTAAGGCGGCGCCGGTTTCGCGTCATAAGCAGCGGCGTGCGAAGCTGTGGATGTCCCCAACACCACGGAGGTCCTCTCATGGCGGAAACACCGGAGCCGGAAAACGACGAAACTCCCGAGGACGAGATGAAGCGCAAGTTCCGTGAAGCGCTGGAGCGCAAGCGCAACCAGCAGGCCGGCTCGGGCGCGGGTGGCAGGGGCGGCGACCCATCGAAGATCCACGGGGCGCACGGTCCGGCTGCGAGTAAAAGATCGTTCAGGCGCAAGAGCGGCGGCTGAGGCCCGGTTTCCCAGGGGGTACGGCTTGTCCGTGCCCCCTTTCTCTTTACCATTCAAGGTAGATCTTCGCCGGTTTCATGGTGAAACGTTTGCGTTTGTCCGTTTCGGTGCTACTGTTTTCGCCATTACCAGCCGGTGACCCGGCCCTTACCCAAGAGGGACCGCCGACTGGCACCGAATCCCGATCCGTCGGGAACCGGGGACCCACCTCATCTGGGGTGAATCCGGCCACGCGCCGGTAGGGCATCTCCACGCCCGAACCCGTCAGCTAACCCGGTAGGTGCGATGGAGAGGACATGCCCCCAATGTACGAACCACCGGACGACGTAGTGTCGGCTGCCTTCTGAGCGGCCCCTTCCCCAGGTTCTTCCAGCGCTCCGCATAGCCACATCAGGTGGCCTGTCCGGCCATGCTCGCATGCCGAGAGCGTAAACCCCCTGTTTCCTCGCGAAGGGCTCTACTTTTCATGTCTGTTTGCACTGGCCTGCGTTCTCTCGCTCTCATCTCCGCCTCCGCCTGCTGCGCGCTGACGGTCGCCGGCACCGCGGCGCACGCCGACACCGGCGCCGACGAGAAGGCACTGCTCAAGGGTTCGACCACGGCGTCCTACTTCTGGGACGACGCCTCCGGCAGGGCCGGTGACACGGGACTTCCGGCCAGTGGCAAGCCGATGCAGAAGGGGCTGGCCGCCAGCCCGAGCTGGCCGCTCATGACCGAGGGCTACGTCATCTACAAGGGCAAGAAGCTGCCCTTCTTCGTGGGCGACCGCGGCCCCGGCGAGCCCTCCAGCCGGGGCGTCATGCTGGACCTCGACGCCAAGACCTTCGCCGACCTGACCGGCGGCACGTTCAACTCCGACACGCTCGGCGTCGACGGCAACGGCGGGATGGGCCACATCGACGTGGACTACGTCATCACCAAGTGGGGCGACGGTCCCGGCAGGAAGGGCCGCCCGGTCCCGTTCTCCACCGGCGCCTGGGCCGACTAAGAGCGCCGTCCTTTACGGGGTCCGTTCCAGAATGTCATTCTGGTTTCTGTGACCACCCGCGTAGCCGCGAACGGCATCGAAATCGCCTATGAGAGCTTCGGCTCACCGGAAGGACGCCCGCTGCTCCTCATCATGGGGCTCGGCGCCCAGCTCGTTCACTGGGACGAGGGCCTCTGCCGGCTCCTGGCGGAGCAGGGACACCACGTCGTCCGCTTCGACAACCGCGACGTGGGCCTTTCCACCCACTTCCACGACCAGGGGGTGCCCAGCTGGGGCACGCCGCCGGCGTACGTGCTGGACGACCTGGCGGACGACACCGCCGGGCTCATGGACGCCCTCGGCTGGGCCGCCGCGCACGTGGTCGGCGCCTCGATGGGCGGGATGATCGCCCAGACGCTGGCCATCCGGCACCCGGCCCGGGTGCTGACGCTGACCTCCATCATGTCCACGCCCGGCCCCGCGATCGCCCCGCCCACCGAGGCCGCCGCCGCGGTGCTCAGGGCGACCCCGCCCGCCGACCGCGAGTCCGTGCTTGCGCAGGCGGTGCGGACCTCGTCGATCATCGGGTCGCCCGGTTACGAGCTGGACCGGCAGCAGATCACGATGAAGGCCGCGCTGGCCTACGACCGGTGTTTCGACCCGGCGGGCACCGCCCGGCAACTGGCGGCGATCATGGCCTCGGGCGACCGTACCGAGCTGCTGGCCGGGGTGAGCGTACCCGCGCTGGTGCTGCACGGCGAGGACGACCCGCTGATCCCGATCGCGGGCGGGCAGGCCACGGCGGCGGCCATCCCCGGCGCGCGGCTGGTGACCTATCCGGGCATGGGGCACGATCTGCCGATGGCGCTGTGGCCCCAGATCGCGGCCGAGATCACCAAGCTGACCACCGAAGGCGCCTGATCAGCGCCCCTGACGAGCGGGTTCCTCGGGTGGCGGCGCGAGCTCGCCGGGCTTGTCGGGCTCGTCGGGCGGCGGCGGGAGCTCGCCGGGTTCCTCCGGCAGCAGGGCCCGCTCGTCCGGCTTGTGGACCAGCACGTTCTCCACGTACGACGTGACCGCCGCCGCCAGGCCCACGTCGGCGCCCGCCCGTTCGGACAGGTACCAGCGGTGGTCGAGGATCTCGTGGAAGAGCTGCGCGGGCTCCAGTTTCCCGCGCAGCTCCGCGGGGATGGCCGCCACCGTGGGCTGGAAGACCTCCGCCAGCCACCGGTGAGCCACGATGGCCTCCTCCTCGTGCCGCAGCCCCTTGGCCACCCGGAACCCGTCCAGGTCGTTGAGCAGCCGCCGCGCCTGGTTCTCCTCCACGTCGAGCCCGGTGAGCCGGAGCAGCCGCCGCTGGTGGTGCCCGGCGTCGACGACCTTGGGCCGGACGATCAGCCGCCCGGTGCCGACCTTGCGCCGCACCATCATCTCGGCCACGTCGAACCCGAGCAGGTTGAGCCGCCGGATCCGCTGCTCCACCCGGTGCCAGTCCACCTCCTCGATGATCTCGCTCTGGGTGATCTCGTCCCACAGGCGGTGGTAGCGGGTGACGATGTCCTCGGCGGTGTCCATCGGGTCGATCGACGGGTGCAGCAGCCCGCCGGCCTCCAGGTCGAGCATCTCGCCGAAGATGTTCGTGTGTGCGACGTCGATGTCGCCGAGCCGCTGGCCCTCGCTGATCATCGGGTGCATCTCGCCGGTCTCGGCGTCCACCAGGTACGCCGCGAAGGCGCCCGCGTCCCGGCGGAACAACGTGTTGGACAACGAGCAGTCGCCCCAGTAGAAGCCGTTCAGGTGCAGCCGCACCAGCAGCACGGCCAGCGCGTCGAGCAGCCGGTTGAGCGTGTCGGGCCGCAGGGTGCCCGACATGACCGCGCGGTAGGGCAGCGAATACTGCAGGTGCCGGGTGATCAGTGCCGCGTCGAGGTCGTCCTCGCGGCCGGTGACGTACGCGACGGGCGCCACGGCGGGCGCGTCGAGCCGGGCGAGGTCCCACAGCAACTGGTACTCCCGCTTGGCGTACCGCTCGCTGATCTCCTTGATCGCGTACACCTTGCCGGACAACCGCGCGAACCTCACCACGTGCCGCGAGATACCGCGCGGGAGATCGACCAAATACTGCTGCGGCCAGTCCGCCAGGGGCGTCTCCCACGGGAGCCGGATCAGGTCGGGATCGCCCAGCGCGCCAGTGATCTGAAGGGGCATTTGCTCAGGATATGGTGCATCGGTGGACGAGTTTCTCAAGTGGTACTTTTCCGACCGTCCCGTCGTCGCCAGCTCCTTGGGGGCCGACGGTTACGATCACACCCTCGGTGACTTCACGGCCGCTTCCTGGACCGCCCGTGAGCGTGAGGAGGTCCGCTGGCTCGAACGCCTGTCGGCGGCCGAGGCCGCCTCTCCGGACGACGCGATCGACAGGGATCTCGTCCTCTCCCAGCTCAGGGGGTCGATCGCGCTCGCGTCGTGGCCGCAGTGGCGCCGCGACCCGGCCGTGTACCTCTCGGCGATCTTCACCTCGATGTACACGCCGTTCCAGCACAGGCTCAAGCCGGAGCCCGAGCTGGTGACGGCCGCGATCTCCCGGCTGGCCGAGGTGCCCGGCGTGCTGGCCGCCTGCCAGGCGAACCTGGACCCCGACCTGGCCGCGCCGCTGCTGGTGAAGCGGGGCCTGAGCCAGGCCCGTACCGGACGCAACCTGCTCACCGGCACCATTCCGGGCATGGTCGAGGACGCCGAGCTGCGCACCAGGCTGGCCGCGGCGGCCGAGCCGGCCGCGAGGGCGTTCGACGAGCTGGTGACGTTCCTTGAGGGCTTCGAGTGCGGCGGCACCTGGCGGATGGGGGAGCGGCTCTACTCCACCCTGCTGCGCGAGCGCGAGATGCTCGGGTACGGCGCCGCCGAGCTGCACGAGAAGGGCCGGGCCGCCTGGGCGGAGCTGGACGCGCGCATGCGCCGGGTCGCGGTCGGGGTCAACGGCGATGAGGACTGGCGGGCGGCCATGGAGTTCCTCATGGACGACCACCCGCCGACCCTGGCCGACATGCGGGCCGAGTGCGAGGCCGAGACCCGGCGCGCCCGCGAGTTCGTCCGCGAGCGGGACCTGGTCTCGTTCCCCGACGGCGAGGAATGCCAGGTGCTGCCGTCGGCCGAGCACAACCGCCCGGTGCTGTCCGTGGCCCACTACCTGGCGCCGCCGCCCCTGAGCTCCTCGCGCACGGGGGTGTTCTTCGTCCCCTACACGCCCGACTACTTCACCCCCGAGCAGGTACGCCAGCGCCTGCGGACGAACGCGCGGGCCCAGATGCCCTCGATCGCCGTGCACGAGGTCTACCCCGGGCACCACTGGCACCTGTCGCACATGGCGGGCAACCCGCGTACCGTCCGTAAGGTCTTCAGGACCCCGTACTTCACCGAGGGCTGGGCCCTGTACGTCGAGAAGGTCCTGCACGAGCAGGGCTACTTCGACACCCCGGCCACCGAGCTGGCCCACCTGGACTTCCGGCTCTTCCGCGCCGCCAGGATCGTCGTGGACACGGCGTTGCACTGCGACGACCTGCCCATCGAGGAGGCGGAGACGTTCATGGCCACGAAGGCGTCGCTGTCGCCCGGCACGGCGCAGGGCGAGGTCAACCGTTACTGCGCCTGGCCCACCCAGGCCCCCTCCTACCTCACGGGCGCGATCGAGATCGACCGCATCCGGGAGTCGTGGCAGGGCTCGCTGAAGGACTTCCACGACCGGATCGCCGGGTCGGGTGGGCTGCCGCTGGGCCTGGCCGAGCAGGTAGCCCTCTCATAGGCGGGGGAACACCGGGGGGTTGAGCGCGCGCTCCAGCACGGCGGCCAGCTGCTCGTCGGTCAGGACGGTGGGCTGGCCGACGCCGAGGCTCCGTACGTACACCTCGCACAGCCACTCCAGCAGGCGGGTGGCCTCGAACGCCTGCTCCAGCGTCGCCCCGATGGTCACCCCGCCGTGGTTGGCCATCAGGACGGCCTGCCTGCCCTCCATCGCGGCACGCACGTTGGCGGCCAGCTCGGGCGTGCCGTAGGTCGCGTACGGCGCCACCTTGACCACCCCGCCGAGCATCAGCGCGTTGTAGTGCACCGGCGGCAGCTCCGTCATCGTGCTGGCCACCACCGTGCCGAACACCGAGTGCGTGTGCACGATCGCCTGGGCGGCGGTGGTCTCGTAGACGGCCAGGTGCATGGGGGTCTCGCTGGACGGCTGCAGCTCGCCCTCCACCAGGTGGCCTGTCACGTCCACGACCGGGCACATCTCGGGTGTCAGCCGGTCGAGCGCCGCGCCGGAGGGGGTGACCGCGACCAGGTCGCCGTCGCGCACGCTCAGGTTCCCCGAGGTGCCGATGACCAGTCCCAGCTCGACGGCGCGCCGGCCGTATTCGCACAACTGCTCGCGCGGGTTCATGCGCGTGCAATGTAGTCGGTCGTCCGAAAAGCCGTCAAAGACGGTCGACGGCCCGCAACATGAGGCGTTCGACATCGGCCCGGGCCAGGCGGCCGGGGTAGAGGAGCAGGTGCAGGCTGAGGCCGTCGACGAGGGCGAGCAGGTGCTCGGTGAGGTCGTCCAGGCCGTCGTCGGTGCGCAGCTCGCCGGCCGCGCGGGCCTGGCCCAGCAGCTCGCGTACGGCGGCGCGCAGCTCGCCCGCCTCCGTCCGCTGCACCTCGGCCAGCCGCTCCGAGGCCAGGCTCCGGCTCCAGAAGCTGACCTCCAGCCGGGTCTCGTGCGTACGCTCGCCGTCCAGCGGCAGGTTGTCCAGCAGCAGCTCGCGCAGCGCCGCCAGCCCCGACCGCCCCCCGACCTTGCCGGTCAGCCGATCCCTGATGCGCTGGTGCGACTGGCGCAGCGCCGACAGCAGGATCTCGTCCTTGTCGGCGAAATAGTGGGCCAGCACCCCGTTGGAATAGCCGGCCTCCTTGGCGATGGCACGCGTGGTGGCGGCGTCGATGCCGTCCCTGACGATCACCCGCCGGGCCGCCGACAGGAGCTCCCGCCTGCGCTCGTCGTGATCGACGATCTTCGGCATGCGCTGCCTCCCCGGATACGTTGACTTTTTATTCGGACGTCTGTCTATTTAGACCATGACCGTCGCCAATGTCGCCACCGTGGGCGTCCACATCGTCGACATCCTCGCCAGGCCCGTCGAGCACATCCCGCAGGGCCAGGACACCGTGCTGGTCGACCAGATCCGCCTGACCGCCGCCGGGGCCGCCGCCGGCACGGCGGTGGACCTGGTCAAGCTGGGCAACTCCGTGGTCACCATGGGAGCCGTCGGGGACGACGAGCTGGGCGACTTCCTGGTGGCGGTGCTGGCCAGACGGGGCGTGGACGCCTCGCGGCTGGCGCGCAGGGCGGGCGAGCAGACGGCCGCCTCGATCCTGCCGATCAGGCCGGACGGCGGGCGCCCCAGCTTCCACGTGCCCGGGGCGAACCTCGGGGTGACGTACGCGGACCTGGACGTCCCGGCGTTACGCGCGGCACGGGCGATCCACCTGGGCGGGATGGACGTCACGTTCGGCCTCGGGGACCCGGAGTTCTTCGCCCTGCTGGACTCGGTACGCGCGGCCGGGACCGTCGTCACCATGGACCTGCTCTCCGAGATGCCCGACCTGCTGGGCCTGGCGCGGGCCTTCCTGCCCCACGTGGACTACGTCCTGCCGAACGAGTCGCAGGCCCTCCTCATGACGGGCGCGCAGTCCGTCGACGACGCCGCCCGCGCCCTGCTGGCGGAGGGTCCGCGCGGTGTCCTGGTCACGCTGGGGGAGTCGGGCAGCCTGGTCGTCACCCGGGACGGCTCGGAACGGGTGTCCGCACTGAAGGTGGACGTCTCGGACACCACCGGCTGCGGCGACGCGTACTGCGCCGGGTTCGTCACCGGCCTCCTGCACGGGCAGGACGTGCTGACCGCCGCCCGCTGGGGCACGGCCGCCGCCGCCCGCGTCGCCACCGGGCTCGGCTCGGACGCCGGGCTCGTCGACCTCGAATCCACCCTCGCCCTCCTCTCCTGACGTTTTCTCAAAGGACCCCCTGATGGACCTGCAGAACGACGCCGAGCTCCGCCGGCGGGCCGCGAAAGTCGTCCCCGGCGGCATGTACGGCCACCTCAACGCCGCCCTGTTCGCCCCCGGTTTCCCGCAGTTCTTCGAGCGCGGCGAGGGTTGCCGCCAGTGGGACGTGAACGGGCGCGAGTACATCGACTTCATGTGCAGCTGGGGCCCGGTCGTCCTGGGCCACCACCACCCGCGCGTGGAGTCGGCCGCCGCCCGGCAGGCCGCCCGCGGCGACTGCCTCAACGGCCCCGGCCCGATCATGGTCGAGCTGGCCGAGCTCCTCGTGGACACCGTGCCCAGCGCCGACTGGGCGATGTTCTCCAAGAACGGCACCGACGCCACCACACAGGCCCTCATGGTCGCCCGCGCCGCCACCGGCCGGACCAAGGTCCTGATGGCGCACGGGGCCTACCACGGGGCCGACCCGTGGTGCACGCCCTCGCTCTCCGGGACGACCCCGAACGAGCGGGCCGACCTGGTCGAGTTCACCTACAACTCGCTGGAGTCCCTGGAGGCCGCGGCGGCGACCGCGGGGGAGGACGTCGCGGCGATCATCGTCACCCCGTTCAAGCACGACGCGTTCGAGGACCAGGAGCTGGTCGAGCCCGCCTTCGCCCGCGGCGCCCGGGCCCTGGCCGACCGGCTGGGGGCCGCCCTGGTGATCGACGACGTGCGCGCGGGTTTCCGGGTGGACCTGCGCGGCTCGTGGGAGCCGTACGGGGTGCGCCCCGACCTGACGGCCTGGTCGAAGGCCATGGCGAACGGCTACCCGATCGCCGCGGTGACGGGCACGGACGCGCTGCGCGGCCCCGCCCAGACCCTCTACTCGACCGGCTCGTTCTGGTTCTCGGCGGTCGCGATGGCCGCCGCCAAGGCCACGATCGAGACCCTGCGCGACACGGACGGGATCGCCGCCATGGAACGGGCCGGGACCCAGCTCAGGGAGGGCCTGTACGCGCAGGCCAAGTCCCACGGGTTCGTGGTGAACCAGACGGGTCCGGTGACGATCCCGTGGCTCAGCTTCGACGGCGACGCCGACCTGTCGGTGGCCATGTACTGGAGTGACGCCTGCCTGCGGCATGGGGTGTACCTGCACCCTTGGCACAACTGGTTCATGTCGGCGGCCCACACGGAGGAGGACGTCGCCCAGGCCCTGGAGCGCACGGACCAGGCCTTCGCCGAAACCCGCACCCGCTTCCCCTGACCGACCGGGCAATCGGTGGTAATGCTTCCGGAGTTCCGGACATGGGGTGGATGGTGGTGAAGCCCCAGGTAAGGAGACCGGATGGGAGTCGACCCCGGTAGTCGGTTCGAGGAGATCTACGGATCTTCGTACGGCCAGCTCCTCGGGTATGCGTTGCGCAGGTGTCTCGATCCGGATGACGCGGCCGACGTGGTGGCCGAGACGTTCCTGATCGCGTGGCGGCGGCTGGAGGAGGTGCCCGAGGGCGACGAGGCGCGATTGTGGCTGTTCGGCGTGGCCAGGAAGGTGCTGGCCAACCAGCGCAGGGGCGAGCGGCGGCATGAGCGCCGCACCGCCGCCCTGCGGGCGGAGCTGGCCGCCACGCCGCTCGTCGCCGACCTGCCCGGCGAGGACCTCTCGCAGCTGGGCCAGGTGTTCCGGGCGCTGCCCGAGGACGACAGGGAGTTACTCGCGCTGGTCGCCTGGGAGCGGCTGGATCCCGGCCAGATCGCCAGAGTGCTCGGCATCACCCGTAACGCGGCAAGAGTCAGGATCTATCGCGCCCGCAAGCGCTTCGCCCGGGCCCTGGCCGCGGCCGGGATCGACCATTCGCGTGCCGTCGCGCTGGAAGGGAGTGGGCTGTGAACATCGTCGATCTCGCCCGGGTGCGGGACGAGGAGCTGGTCAAGGAGCCCGTGGGCCGGCCCTCCGGTACGGGGGCGCGGGCGCTGCTGGAGTCGATCATGGCCGAGGAGCGCACGCCGGTACGCAGGCCGTCCGTCAGACGGCGCGCCTTCGGGCTCGCCGCGGTGGCGACGCTGGCCGCCGTGCTCGTCGTCGGCGTCCCGTTCGGCGGCCCCGTGACCGAGTACGCCAACGCCGCCGTATCCCTCAAGACCGGCGGGAACTACATCGAGGTCGTGATCAACGACCCCGAGGCCGACGCGGCGGCGTTCACGGAGGCGTTCCGGGCGGTCGGGCTGGACGCCGAGGTGAAGAAGGCCCCGGTGGCGCCCGAGGACGTGGGCAAGCTGGTCGGCCCCGTCCTTCCGGGGGACTTCCCCACGGGCACGGGGGTGACGATCACCCACGAGGACAACTGCGCCTCCGCCTGGTGCGGCAAGATCTCCATGCCCGTCCACTACACAGGGAAGGTCGTCTTCGGCATCGGCCGGCCCGCCGCGCCAGGCGAGCGTTATGCCACCCCCGTCAGCATGTCCCCGCCTCCGGAAAGCGATCCCCTGGGCGGTGACAAGGCGCGCGGCAAGCGGGTCTCCGAGGTCAGGACCGACATGGAGCGGCTCGGACTGAAGATCTCCTACCTGGTGATGTGGCAGCTGAAGCCCGACGGCAGCGGCGGCGGCTACAACGTCGACGCCGAGCACATCGACGGCGACTGGACCGTCGCGGACGTGCGGAAGACCGCGTCCGACGCCGTCGAGGTGATGATCCAGGCCGGTCCGGACGTGCCACCGAATTCCCTGCCGCAGGCGCCTCCGCCGCCTGCCGCCACATGGTGGCAGGACTGACCTCATGAGCGCCGCCTGGACTCCTCGGCGGCCCAGGTGAAGATGCCCTTGGCCATGAGGGACAGCTCGCCGGCCGCCCTGGTGGAGAACACCTCCGCGCGCACGCGGTGCACTCCCGCGTCGTCCGGAGCCGCCAGGGCGGCCATCTCCGCCAGCTGCCCGGCCAGCCGTTCGTCGCCGCCGGACAGGGCCCGCAGCGCCGCGTCCGCGAGTGCCGTCGCGCCGCCCGCCAGCTCGGCGACCGATCTCGCCAGGACCGCGTCTGGTGCGGGTTTCAGGTTGGCGGGATTGCCGTCGTACCAGCCGCCGTAGAGGCGCCACAGATTCCGTACGACGAACTCCGGCTCGTCGTAGCGGGCCCGCAGATAGGGGCGGTCGGACAGGTGGGCGGGCGGGCGCACGGAGTGGACGATCTCGTCGAGCCGGGCGCCCGCGTTGAGCAGCTCCAACGTCTGCGTGACGAGCGATTCCAGCCATTCGGCGGTCTCCAGCAGCGCCTGGCGGATGCGCGCCCGCCCGAAGATCGGCGCGCCGTGGCTGGGCAGCATGATCTCGGCGTCCAGGGCGGCCATCCGGTGCAGGGCGTGCACCCACTCCCGGGGATAGCGCTGGACCTTCTGCGGGTTGCCGCAGTTGGGCGTCACCCAGATGAACAGGTCGCCAGGGAGCAGCAGGCGGTGTTCGGGGACGTAGCCGATGGTCGCGTCGTCCGTCTCGCCCTTGGCGTGCAGCAGGTCGAACGTCAGGCCGCCGCGCCGCACGGTCAGACTGGAGGAGTAGGTGACGTCGGGGTAGCGGTAGCGGGTGGGCCAGCGGAGCTCGGGGCTCTGGAACTGCCGCTGGTTGATCACCGCGTTATAGCCATTCGTCAGCAAATATCGCTCAAACCGGTCAATTACGGCTTCATGCGCATAAATCGTGGCGCGTGGTCCGGCCTCCTCGAACGGGCCCGTCCCGAACACGTGATCAATGTGGCCATGCGAGTAGAACGCGGTCGTCAGCGGTGCCCTGCTCCACTTGCGTACGTCCTCGTGGAGCTGCGAGGCCGAAAGCGGACTGCTGGTATCGAACAGCAACAATTCCCCATCGGTCTCGAAAGCGATGACATTTCCGAACCCTGGCCACCACCCCAGCCCGTCGGTTATTGTCTGGACGCCCTTGCCACCTATGCCCGCGTCCACGATGCTGTCATCAGATTCTCCGCGCCACACGCGCTCGGCGTACTCGATGATCATGTCCGGCCCCCTTCTAGAATGTGATTCTAGGCAGGCATCACGGCAAGGTCACGTCTCGATCGCACCCTCTTGACGCGTGTCCGGGGCCATTCGTACGTTCGGGCAAACGTTTAGGAAACTTTCCTATTCAAGGAGCCCTCATGACCTACCCGGGCGAAATCACTCGGCGTCAGTTACTGCGCCGGATCGGCATGGCCGCGTTCGTCGCCGGCCCCGGGGCGGGCCTGCTGAGTGCCTGCGCCACCGGCGGCGCGGGAGGCGGGTCCGCCGCCCCGACCACGTCGATCGCGGCCTCGGCGGATGCGAAGAACCCCTTCGGGGTCGACGCCAGGAAGCCGCTCGAAGTGGTCATCTTCAGCGGCGGGTACAAGGACTCGTACGCCAAGGACCTGCACGAGGAGCTCTACAAGAAGGCGTTCCCCGGCGTGTCGATCAAGCACACCGGGACCCAGCAGATCGGCACCCAGCTCCGCCCCCGCATCGTCGGCGGCGACGTCCCCGACGTGCTGAACAACTCGGGCCCGGACGCGCTGGACCTGGCCGCGCTGGCCGCCGAGGGGCACCTGGCCGACCTGGCCCCGCTGTTCGACGCACCCTCGATCGACGACCCGGCCAAGAAGGTCCGCGACACCGTCACGCCCGCCGTGATCGTCAATGCCAAGATCAACGACAGGGACCTGGTGCTGAACTACACCGTGTCGCACCGCGCGCTGTGGTACAACGCCAAGCTGTTCGCCTCCAAGGGATGGACGCTGCCGAAGACGTGGGCCGAGTTCACGGCGCTGGGGGACACGGCCAAGGCCGAGGGCATCCTGCTCTTCGCCTATCCGGGGCAGAAGGGCCCGTACTACCAGCTCTGGAACGTCCTCTACACCGCCGCCAAGATCGGTGGCAACCAGGTGCTCATCGACATCGACAATCTGGTCGACAACGCCTGGAACGCCGACGGGATGCGGCAGGCGGTGGCCGCCTGGGTGGACATTCAGGCGAAATATGGCGACAAAGCGTACTTTGGGCTTGATCACACCCAGACCCAGGTCAAGCAGCTCCAGAACGAGTTGCTGTTCTATCCGGTGGGCTCCTGGATCGAGAACGAGATGGAGAAGGACAAGCCGGCCGACTTCGAATACGCCATCGCCCCCATTCCCGACGTCACCGCCGCCGACAAGATGCCCTACGGCGCCATCCAGGTCGGCGTCGGCGAGAATTTCGTGGTCGGGGCCAAGGGCAAGAATCCGCAGGGCGGGCTCGAATACCTGCGCATCATGCTGTCCAAGGAAGGCGCCCGGGGTTTCACCATGAAGACCAGGAACCTCACCGTGGTGAACGGCGCCGCCAACGGGCTCGACCTGCCCGCCGGCCTGATGAGCGCGGCCAAGGCCCAGGACGCGGCCGGCCAGAACATCATCACCGACGCGCGTTTCGAGGGCTGGTACAAGGAGCTCTTCGACTACGGAACCGAGCAGATCAACGTGGTCATGGCCGGGCGCATCACCCCGGAGCAGTTCTGTACCAACATGCAGCGGAAAGCCGACGACATCAAGCAGGACGAGGCGGTCGCCAAACAGACGCGGAGCCAGTGAGCAGATGGAGCGGCTGCGCAAGTACGGGTTCGTCGCCGGATTCCTCGTCGTCCCGCTCACGCTCTATTCGGTCTTCGTCATCAGCCCCTATGTCCAGGCGTTCCAGCTCTCGTTGACGAGCTGGAACGGATACAGCGCGATCGTGCGATACGTGGGGCTGGACAATTTCGGCCGATTGCTGGGTGACGAGGTGTTCTGGCAGGCCCTGCGCAACCACGGGCTGCTGCTGCTCGCGCTGCCGCTCACGACGCTCGTCATCGCGCTGTTCCTGTCGTTCCTGCTGAATCTCGGCGGCGGCGCGCGTGGCGCGGGCATGCGGGGAGTGTGGGGGTCGAAGTTCTACCGGGTGGTGTTCTTCTTTCCCCAGGTTCTCGCCGTGGCCGTGGTCGGCGTGCTGTTCCAGGCCATTTACCGGCCGGACGAGGACGGCGTCATCAACGGGCTGCTGGCCAAATTCGGGATCGAGCCCGTCGGCTGGCTCATCGAGCCGGGACTGGCCCTCTGGTCGGTCATGGCGGTGATGGTCTGGCAGGGGGTCGGCTTCTACGTCGTGCTGTTCTCGGCGGGCATGGCGGCCATTCCCAAGGACTATTTCGAGGCGGCCG
Source organism: Nonomuraea jiangxiensis (assembly GCF_900099965.1). GTDB lineage: Bacteria > Actinomycetota > Actinomycetes > Streptosporangiales > Streptosporangiaceae > Nonomuraea > Nonomuraea jiangxiensis. The sequence goes on from NZ_FNDJ01000014.1 coordinate 295,869, forward strand.
CGATCGACGGCGCGGGCCGGGTGCGGCTGTTCTTCTCCATCACGCTGCCGCTGCTGCGGGACACCGTACAGGTGGGCTGGATCTATCTGGGCATCGCGGCCCTCGATGGCTTCGCGCTGATCCAGGTGCTGGTGGGCGACAAAGGGGAGCCCGACGGCGCCACGACCATTCTGCCGATCACCATCTACAAGAACGCCTTTTCCTTCGGGAAGGTCGGTTACGCCTCCGCGATGGGCGTGGCGCTGTTCTTCCTGACCGTGACATTCGCCGTGCTGACCTTGCGCACGACCCGGCGTGAGAGGGTTGAGCTGTAGAAATGGCCTCGCGTGACATGGGCAGGCCGCGTCCCGGCGTGCTCAGCGGGCTCTCGCACGTGGCGCTGGCCGTGTGGGCGCTGCTGATCATCCTGCCGCTGTTGTGGACGTTCCTGGCGTCGTTCAAGAGCAATTCCGAGATCTTCGGCGACCCGCTCCAGCTTCCCGGGGCGCTGCGCCTGGACTCGTGGGGCCGGGCCTGGGACGAGGCGCACATCGGCCAGTACATGCTCAACACGGTCATCGTCGTGTTCTTCGGTACGGCGGGCACGATGTTGTTCGGGTCGATGGCGGCGTACGTCCTGGGGCGTTACCGGTTCGTGGGCCACAAGCTGATCTATTACTACTTCGTGGCCGGGCTGGCGTTTCCGGTGTTCCTGGCCCTCGGGCCGCTCTTCTTCGTGGTCAAGCAACTCGGCCTGCTGAACTCCCACGTCGGGCTCATCCTGGTCTACATCGCCTATTCGCTCCCGTTCACGGTGTTCTTTCTGGCGGCATTTTTCCGGACATTGCCGGAGGCTGTCGCCGAGGCCGCCCGCATCGACGGGGCCTCGCACACCCGTACGTTCTTCCAGATCATGGTCCCGATGGCCAGGCCCGGCCTGATCAGCATCACCATCTTCAACGTCCTGGGCCAGTGGAACCAGTATCTGCTGCCCCTGGTGCTGCTGGCCGGCGCTCCGGACAAATGGGTCCTCACCCAGGGCATCGCCGGCATTTCCACCCTGGCGGGCTATCAGGCGGACTGGCCGGGACTGTTCGCGGCGCTGAGCATGACCATCCTGCCCGTCATGGTCGTCTACATCATCTTCCAGCGCCAGATCCAGTCGGGGCTCGGCTCCGGCGCGCTCAAGTAACGTGGCGCCCATGGACATCGAAGCCAAGCTCGCGACGCTGCCCGCCTGGCGGCGCGAGGGCGAGGAGATCCGGCGGACGATCGACGCGCCGGACTTCCCCACCGCCATCCGCATCGTGGACGAGATCGCCGTACAGGCCGAGGAGCTCAACCACCACCCCGACATCGACATCCGCTGGCGTACGCTGCATCTCGTGCTGACCACCCACGACCAGGGCGGCCTCACCGACCTCGACTTCACGCTGGCCGCCCGGATCGACGACATCGCGGCGAAACACGGCGCCTGAGGCGAATACCCACCGTATTCGACCGATCACTCGTTAGAGTGGGTGACCTCTCGGAGTCCGCACCGTACGGGCTCGAACCATGGGGGGTCTCATGCGCGTGCCCGCGTTCCTGCTCGTCCTGCTCACCGCCGCCGGCGCCGGAGGTTGCGCCGGCGCGCCCGCCCCGCTGCAAAACGCCCCGGGCACCAGCCCGGCCACGCCCGGCACCGAAACCACGCTGACCGGCGGCGGCGAGTTCACCTCGGCCGACACCTCGGCCATCGCCTACGACCGCAAGCTGGCCCCGAAGGGCTCTCAGGCCAGCGTCACCGCCGAGTCCACGGCGAAGGAGACGCGCACCTCCCTCGTCGTCGAGGGCCTGCGCCCCAACCGCACCTACGGCGCTCACCTGCACGCCAAGCCCTGCGGCAAGCGCCCCGACGACTCAGGACCCCACTTCCAGCACCACCCCGGCCAGATCAACCCGGCCAGCGAGGTCTGGCTCGACATCAAGACCAACGCCTCCGGCACGGGCCGCTCCACGGCCCGCAACGAATGGGCGCTCGACCCCACCAAGCTCCCGGGCTCGCTCGTGATCCACGCCAAGCCCACCGTGACCTCAGGCCCCAAGGTCGGTACGGCCGGAGACCGCGTGGCCTGCCTGACCCTCACCAGAGCCACCTGACCGGACGGGGGGAGGGCCGCGTGATCCGGCCCTCCTGTGACCGGTTCAGGCGTGCTGGGCGGGGATGGCTCCGAGCCGGCCCGCCTGATAGTCGTCGAAGGCCTTGGCCAGCTCGGCCTTGGTGTTCATGACGAACGGCCCGTAGTGCGCCACCGGCTCCCCGATGGGCTCGCCGCCGAGGACGATCACTTCGAGCGTGTCCTTGGCCGTGATGGAGATGCTCTCGCCGTCCGTGGCGAGCCCCGGGCGGTTCCCGAACCCGTCGAACACGGCGAGCTGCCCACCGTGGAACGGCCGCCGCTCGGCCCCCACCGTGCCCCGGCCGGACAGCGCGTACACGAGCGCGTTGAAGTCCTTGCGCCACGGCATGACCAGGCGCGCGCCGGGAGAGACGGTGGCGTGCAGCAGCGTGATCGGCGTCTGGGTGCTGCCGGGGCCGACGTTCCCGCCGAGGTCACCGGCGATCAGCCGGACCAGGGCGCCACCGTCGTGGCTGCTCAGGAGCACAACGTTCGATCCCCTGATGTCCTGGTATTTCGGGGCGATCATCTTCTTGGCCCCCGGCAGGTTCACCCAGAGCTGGATCCCGTGGAACAGCCCGCCCTGCTGCACCAGCCACTCCGGCGGCGCCTCCTTGTGCAGGATCCCGGCCCCGGCCGTCATCCACTGCGTGTCACCGTTGGTGATCGTCCCGCCGCCGCCGTTCGAGTCGAGGTGGTCCATCACCCCGTCGATCATGTAGGTGACCGTCTCGAAGCCCCGGTGCGGGTGCCACGGCGTGCCCTTGGGCTCGCCCGCCGCGTAGTCCACCTCACCCATCTGGTCCATCATCACGAACGGATCCAGGTATTCCGGCTTGATCGCGGCCAGCGCCCGGCGCACCGGGAACCCCTCGCCCTCGAACCCGCTGGGCGCGGTCTCAACGGCGAGCACCTTGCGTTCGGGCGTCCCGGCCACGGGGTCGGGCAGGCGCGGGAGGCTGAGCGGGTTCTCTACGGTCACGGCGGGCATGGCATGCTCCTTCCAGCGAGTCTGCCCCACTCAACCCGATTTACTTTTCAACTATTCCACCCTCCCATCGGCGGACTTTGATCAACGGGACGCGGGGATCGCTCGGACGTTCAGGACGCCAGGGTGGTTGCGAGGTCCCGGACGCGGGGTGCCAGGAATGTTGGGTGCCAGGAACGTTGGTGTGCCAAGGTCGTTGCGGTGTTCCGGACGTTGGGTGCCAAGGGTGTTGGGGTGTCCCGGACGTTGGGGTGTCCCGGACGTGGGCGTGCCAAGGTCCGCGGGCGCCCAGAACGCTGAGGTGCCATCGGGACTGGGGTGTCCCGGACACTCGGGGGCGCCGTCCGTGTTCCCGGATCAAGGACGCTCAGGTGTCGTCCATGCTCCGGTGTCCACGATGTTGGGGCGTGGTCCGTGCTGGCGCGTTCAGGATGCCGGGGGACCGTGCGTGCTCGCGCGTCCACGATGCCGGGGCGCTGTCTGTGCTCGGGTGTCCAGGACGCTGGGGCGGCGTCTGTGCTCGGGTGTCCACGATGCTGGGGCGTTGTCCGTGCTGGCGCGTTCAGGACGCCGGGGGACCGTGCGTGCTCGCACGTCCACGATGCCGGGGCGCTGTCTGTGCTCGGGTGTCCAGGACGCTGGGGCGGCGTCTGTGCTCGGGTGTCCACGATGCTGGGGCGTTGTCCGTGCTGGCGCGTTCAGGACGCCGAGGGACCGTGCGTTCTCGCACGTCCACGACGCCGGGGCGCTGTCCGGGCTCAGGCGCCACGACGCTCAGGTGCCGTTGGGGAGACCGTGTGCCTCGTGCAACTCTTGGCCGGGTCGGCCGGGTCGGGGGGGCCGGCCGGGTCGGGTGGATGCGGCGAGCCGGCGGGGCGGGGCGGTAGCGCGTGGGTCGGAGGTGGTCGCTGTCGGCCCGATGGCGGCGCGCGGTGGGCGACAGTCGCCGGAGGAGCCCCCCGGCTCAGGCCGCGAGGTTCTGGGGCGGTCGGGGGCGGCGGTAGGCGAGGCGGCGGAGCAGGATCTCCGCCGGGCCGCGGTGGCCCATGCGTCGCATGACGTCGGCGATGAGGATCGAGAGCACCCAGGTCGCCGCTGCCACCCCCGTGGCGCCCGCCAGCCCGAGCTCGTCCTGCAACCCCAGCCCGTACGGGTAGAAGACCGCGACGAAGACGATCGACTGGAAGATGTACAGGCTCATCGAGCGCTGGCCGAGCGCCTGGACAGCGGTGGTCACGCTGTTGCGCCGCCGGGCGGTCGTGAGCGCGAACAGGCCGACGATCGCCGCCATGCCGATCCCGCCGAGATATCCGGTGAGCGGTTGCGCGATCGCGGCGGTCCACAGCGCGACGCCCGACGGCTCGGCCCACGCCCCGGTCAGTATGAGGGCAGCAGGGATCGACCCGAACAGGGACAGGACGGTGGTGATCACCGCAACTCGGAGTAGGAAGCCCCGATGCCGTGCGGGCTCGTCCAGCACGCACCGCCGCGCCGCCCACATCCCGAAAAGCATCCCCGGGAAGACCGCGATCATGGCGATCATGCCGAACGGCCAGCTGACCAGCCGCTCGATGAACAGCTCCCACAGACCCCGCGTACCCGCGGCGACGCTGCCCGCCGTGAAGGTGGAGATGCCCTGCGCCATCGGGTACGCCATGGCGAAACCGATCACCGCGGTCGCCGGCACCATCGTGAGCCCAGCCGTCCAGAGGAGGGTCGAATCCTTGCACCGCAGCATGCCGACCAGCAGCACGGCGGCCAGGCCGTAGACGGCGAGGATGTCGATGGGAACCAGCAGCGCCATGTGCACGAACCCGATCGCGACCAGCCACCACCCCCGGCGGCGGAGCAGCTTGCGGGTGCCGGGCCAGTCGCTGCCGCGCTGCGTCTGCCGATGCAGGAGCTGGACCAGCGAGTAGCCGAACAGGAACGCGAACATCGGCCGGGCATGATTGCCGACGAAGAGCGTGTGGAAGAAGGTGGTGATGTCGTTGGCCACGGCCGGACCGCGGTCGATGTCGACCACGAACAGCGGCGCGTGCGCGAACGCGATGGCCAGCAACATGAAGCCGCGGGCCAGATCCGGGGCCAGGGCGCGCGCGGGGGCGCCGGGCGGGCTGGAGGATGACGTAGCTGCCTGAATGGTCGTGTCCAAGGCCGATCTCCTTGAAGGTGTCGTAGCGATGGTGGGTTGGCGGCCCGCCTTTCTCCCGATGGCGACGAAGGTCCGAGGAAGGCAGCCTGATTCGCCCCCGCGCGGCTGCGCGGCGGTATTGCCTTGCTGTGACGCTTGACCTGATTCCGCTAAGTGATCGCCAGCTTGTTCAGCGTGTCCATGTGTCCATGTAGCCGGCATGTGGCCACGTGGTCCCGCGGCCCTCTGGCCCCCTGACCCCCTGGCCCTCGGGTCCCGTGGTCTCGTGGCCCTCTGCTTCGTGGACTTCTGGTCTCGTGGTCCTGCGGCCCTCTGGCCCCTGGTCCCACAGCCCCGGTCCCGTGGTTCACGGCCGGCGGGGGTATCGCGGTCGGGCCGTGCGGGGCGGGCACCGGGGCTCGCTCGGTTCGGTGGCGGCTTTGAGGGGTGACAGCGGCTTTCAAGGGGTGATGGCGGTTTCAGGGTGAGCCCCTGTCGCAGTCGCTGGACGTTCGGGTCGGGGTGGTGGTCCTTTGTCTCGGGGCGTGTGGGGCTGGGGCCGGGGGTTGCTTGGTTCGGCGGGTCTGCGGTGAGCCCTCGGTGTGCGGGCTGGTGGGAGGTCGTTATCCGCCGCTGGTTGCGGCTCGTCGGGCGGCGTCGATGGCCTTGCGTAGCGCGGTGGTGATCGTCTCGATGGGCTCGGACAGGGTCGCGATCCGCTCCTTCTGGTGGTGTCGGTCCCGTGCGGGCGGGATCGTTTTGAGCCGGGCCGCTGAGGCAAGCGCGGCCAGGACGCGAACGTCGGATCCGAGGTGGCCGACGGGACGACCGCCACGGACCGCCCGGCCGACGCGCTCGGCCAGCCTGCGCGAGACGTACGGACGGCGCAGCGTGATCCTCTCGACCCGGAACACCAGGACGCGGTGCCGCTCCACCCGGATCGACCGGTCGGCCGCCAGCTCGTCGCGGACCAGCCGGTACGCCTGCGTACGATCCTTGCCGATCCAGTGCTGCCACGACCTGGGCGGCGAGTTGGCGATCTGCTCCCAGACGGCCGACCGCAGCGGGTCCGAGCCGGCGGGGGCGCTGACCGCCCGCACCTTCCCCGACTCGTCCGCCAGGTTGCCGCCCAGCATGAGCTCGGCCAGTGCCGCCGCGCGCAGGAGGTAGCCCAGCTCGCGGCGGTTGACCAGCTTTTCCTTGCGGAGGTCGAACGCCAGCAGGAAGGCCGCCTTCGTGAGGGACTCGCCCCGCTCAGCTCTCGTCCGTGTCTCCATCGGCTGTCTCGCCTCCTTCCATGGCCTCTTCCATGGCCGCTTCCAGGACTTCCTCCGGGGTCTTTCTCGGCCGCCCGCGCGGGCGCATCCGCCCCACGCCATCAGGCAGCCGCCCGGCGTCGGAGAGCGCCTTGCGCAGCAGGAACTCGATCTGCGAGTTGGTGCTGCGCAACTCGTCGGACGCCCACTTAGTCAGCGCGTCGTGGACCACCGGATCGAGCCGCAGGAGGATCTTCTTCCTCTCCACGGGGTTACTGGTAGAGCGTGCCGGTGTTGACCACAGGCTGGGTGTCCCGGTCACCGACGAGGACCACCAGCAGGTTGCTGACCATGGCCGCCTTGCGCTCCTCGTCCAGCTCGACCACCTCGTGCTCGGCGAGCTTCTCCAGGGCCATCTCCACCATGCCGACCGCCCCTTCGACGATCCGCTGCCTGGCCGCCACCACCGCGCCGGCCTGCTGGCGGCGCAGCATCGCGTGGGCGATCTCCGGCGCGTAGGCCAGGTGGACGATGCGGGACTCGATGATTCGCACCCCCGCCGAGGCCACCCGGGCCGCGATCTCCGTGGACAGTCGCTCGTTGATCTCGTCGGCGTTGTCGCGCAGGGACAGCCTCGGCTCGCCGTGCGAGTCGTACGGATAGCTGCCCGCGATGTGCCGCACCGCCGTCTCCGCCTGAATGGCGACGAACTCCACGAAGTCGTCGACCTCGAACAACGCCTGCGCGGTGTCCTGCACCTGCCAGACCACCACGGTCGCGATCTGGATCGGGTTGCCGTCGGCCTCGTTGACCTTCGTCACTTCCGTCTCGTGGTTGCGGATCCTGGTGGAGACGCGCCGCCGGACGGTGATCGGGTTGACCCACTGGAAACCCGGCGTACGCAGGGTGCCGACGTAGCGGCCGAGCAGCTGGACGACCCTGGCCTCGCCCGGTGCCACGGCGGTGAGGCCGAAGAACAGCACTGTGCCGATGATGATCAGCAGGCAGGCCGCGAGGAGCAGCCACAGACCGCCTTGCCCGGCCCCCGCGGCGAGCATGGCGATGGCCACGATCAGCAGCGCTATCCCGGCCAACGCCACCAGCGACGCCATCCCCAGCATCACGAAGCCGTTGGCGGCCCGCACCGGACGCTCGCTGATGCGCGGCGCGGGCATGTCCACGACGGCGCCCTCAAGCGTGACCCCGCCTGATGTGTCCCCCATTGTTGTGTCCCTTCTATCTGACCTCATCCTGCTAGCAAATTGATATCACTTTTCGGAGGAGGAGGGAAGGGGGTATTCAGGGACTCAGTTCTCTCGGTTTCCGGCCTCAGCGCGCGCCGTGCCGTGCCTCTCGGCTTGCGGCCTCAGTGGTTGCCTGTGCCGCGCCTCTCGGCTCCCAGGCCCAGTGTCAGCCCGTGCCGCCTACAACTCTCCAACGTGCCCGCGACCCGCGAAGGGAGGCGGGCAGCGGAGAACGGAATGGGGTGCGGGCGGGAGAGGGGTCGAGGCAGGCGTGGACCAGGGAGGGTGCCCGAGAAGGGACGGGTGGGTCAGTCGAAGATGGCCGGTGGGGGGACCGGGGCCAGGACGGGGTCGCCGTCCTTGATGGGGGACGCGCCGGCGATGAAGTTCGTCAGCGCCTCCCCGTGCACGCACCGCGCCTGCGTGAGCCCTCCGGCCGCGCGCCGGGTGAGCAGGTCCACCGGCAGCTCCGTACGCGAGGCCGCGACGATCAGGTTGCCGAACCGGCGGCCCCGCATGATCCCGGGCTCGGCCAGCAACGCCACGTGCCGGAACGTTCCCGTCACCGTCGCGAGCAGGCGTCTGGCGAAGGACAGCCCCTTCCCGTCCGCCATGTTGATCAACAGGGTGCCCCCGGGCCGGAGGATCCTGGCGATGTCCCCCATGTACTCCGTGGTGGCCAGCTCCACCGGCATCGTCGCGCCCGTGAACGCGTCCAGCACCACCAGATCCGCCGACGCGTCCCACACCTTGGCCGTGCCCGCCCGCCCGTCGGCCACGATGACCTTCAACCGGGGCACCGAACGCAGGTCGAGCTGCTCGCGTACCAGATTCACCAGCAGGCCGTCCGGCTCGATCACGATGTGCCGCGAGCCGGGGCGGGTGGCCGAGACGTAGCGGGGGATCGTGCAGCCGCCCCCGCCCACGTGAACGCAGCTGAGCGGTCCGTCCTCCAGAAGGTCGATCACGTCCGCCATGAGTCGGACATACTCGAACTCGAGAAATGTCGGGTCTTGTAGATCGACGTACGACTGAGGTACGCCATCCTTGGACAGCATCCAGCCGTCCTGCCTGTCCAGATCCCGGAGAAGTTCGATCTCGCCGAACGTCACCGGATACAGGCCGGGCATGGGTTCCCGCTGTCCTCGTGCCACGCTGATTCCCTCCTGGGAGAACCGTATGCGACGACGACGACTGATTGTGCTCGTTATCGCTGTTGTCGCGGTGGTTGCTGCTGGTGCTTTCGCCGTCATCGCGTCGAACCGGATCAAAGGAAGCGCTTCCCAGACAGCGGCCGCGTATTTCCAGGCATGGCGCAAGGGTGACGTGTCGGGTATGGCGCGCCTGGTGTACCAGCCTCCGGCCGACTTCGTCCTCCGTCACCACGAGCTCACGGAGGAGCTGCACGTCGAGTCCATCCAGCTCACGCCGGGGACGTTGCGGAGCACGGGGGAGGAGAGCGCGGAGGTGCCGTTCGCGGGGGTGCGGGAGCTGACCGAGTTCGGGGCGTGGCCGTTCGACGGCACGTTGCGGCTGGGCGTACGGGATCGGGCCTGGAAGGTGTTATGGGCGCCCGAGACGCTGCACCCCCTGCTCAAGGACGGCGGCACGCTGGAGCTGGACGAGATCGACGCCACGGCGGCCGACCTGCTCACCAGCGAGGGCGACAAGATCCCGAACGACAGCTACGCCGACGCCTACCTCGAAGAGCTCCAACCCGAGTTCGAGCAGGCGAGGCACGGCTGGAACCTGGTCTCGAGGGTGCCCGGTCAGCCGGCACGGCAACTGCTGACCCGCCGCCCCGAGGCGAACGTCGAGCGCACCACCCTGTCCCGTCCCGTGCAGGCGGCGGCCGCCAGGGCGCTGGACGGGACCGACGACTCGGCGATCGTCGCGATCCGGCCCAGCACCGGGGAGATCCTCGCGCTGGCCGACCGCCTGGAGAACAACTACAGCGCCGTGCGCGACCTCTTCCCGCCCGGCTCCACGTTCAAGGTGATCACGGCGGTGGCGCTGCTCAAGGCCGGGCTGGACCCGGCCGCGCAGGTCCAGTGCCCTGGCACGTACACCATCCCGTTCCACCGGGCCTTCCAGAACGACGGCGAGGTGGACCGGGGCCTCGTCAGCTTCACCGACGCCTTCGCCCATTCGTGCAACACCACATTCGTCGAACAGGCCACCACCATGCTCGGCATGGACGAGCTGCGCCAGGCGGCGGACGAATGGGGGTTCGGCCGCCCGATCGTCACCGGCATCGGCGGGGCCTGCGGCGGCATGCCGGACACGGACGACCCGAACATGTTCGCGGCGGACGCGATCGGCCAGGGCCAGGTGGTGGCCACACCGCTGTGCATGGCCGCCATCGCCGCGGCCGTCCAGAGCGGGGTCTGGCGCTCGCCACGGCTGCTGTCGAAGGAGCAGGTACGCCGCATCGACGGCGAGCCGTACGAGGACGTCCAGCTCGACGAGGGGATCGTGGCGGCGCTCCAGGACATGATGGCCGCCGTGGTCGACTACGGCACGGCCAGTGACGCGGGGCTGCCGGAGGGCGTGTCGGGCAAGACGGGCACGGCGGAGGTGCCGGACGGGGAGTCGCACGGGTGGTTCATCGGTTTCCGCGACGACCTGGCCTTCTGCGTGTTCGTCCGGCACGGCGGGTCGGGCCGGTCGTCCGCCGTCCCCGTGGCGGCCCGCTTTCTCAACGGCCTCTGAACGGGCCACCTCCCGAGGACCCCCGACGATAACCTACGGTACCGTAGGTTTCATGACGACGATCACCGTGAAGCCCAGGTTGCGAGGCTGGCTGCACACCGGAACGCTGCCCGTGACGCTGGTCGCGGGGTTCGTGCTCGTGGCGCTCGGCCCTACCCTGCAGGCCCGGCTGGCCGCCGCCGTCTACGCGATCACGTCGGCGTCGCTGTTCGGCATCTCGGCCACCTATCACCGCAGCACGCTGGGCCCGCGGCTGGCGGAGTTCCTGCGCAGGTTCGATCACGCGAACATCTACCTGATCATCGCGGGGACCTACACGCCCTTCGCCCTGCTGGCGCTGGAGGGCGCGGCCCGCATCGCGGTGCTGTCGGTGATCTGGGGCGGCGCCCTGGCCGGGGTGCTGTTCCGGGTGTTGTGGATGGGCGCGCCCAGGTGGCTCTACACCGTGCTCTACCTGGTCCTGGGCTGGACGGCGATCTTCGTCGTGCCGCAACTGCTGGAGGGCGCGGGCGTGGCCGCCGTCGTGCTGGTGGCCGTCGGCGGCGTGTTCTACTCGGCGGGCGCGATCGTGTACGGCCTGCGCCGCCCGGACCCCTCGCCCCGCTGGTTCGGCTTCCACGAGGTCTTCCATGCGTTCACCATCGTGGCGTACCTGGTCCAGTACATCGCGGTGTCGATCGTGGTGTACTCGCACGTGTGATTGATCTTGGCGCGCAGCAGTACATCTCGGTGACCACCTACCGCCGGGACGGCACGCCCGTCGCGACTCCCCTGTGGGCGGCGCAGGACGGCGACGCGGTGGTCTTCTGGACCCCCGCCGGCTCCGGGAAGATCAAGCGGATCAGGAACAACCCCGAGGTCAGCGTGGCCGGCTGCGACGTCAGAGGCAACCTCAGGACGGAGCCGGTCAGGGGCCGGGCCGAGGTGCTGGACGCGGCCGGCACCGAGCGGGTGCGGGAGCTGTTGCGCCGGAAATACGGGCTCATCGCGCGGATCACGATCTTCGGTAGCAGGCTGCGCAGGGGCCCCGAGGGGACCGTGGGAGTCCGGATCACCGGCGTCTGACGCCGCCGGGGACCCCGCAGGGGCGCGGCGACCGTCATGGCGGTGGAAACCCCGATCAACGACATTTGACCCGGCGCTGGTCTCATTCCGGGTGCGTCCGGATAGCACACCAGCATGAGGGAAATCGCCGCGACCGCTTGTCGGCGCACGTGAAGAACTTCTCCCGAGGGGTAGGTATGCCGTAAATTTTTCATATATACGGGTGTTCCTCCGTAGGAACGTACTGACTGCCCGACCGAACGTGGAGGCGCCATGGATGTACACACCCGCCTTGCCCGCCATCTGCTCGTCGACGGATACCGGCTCGTGCTCGACCTGGAGCTCAGCCGCGGCTCTTGGCTGGTCGACGCCCGCAACGGCCGCCGATACCTGGATTTCTACACGTTCTTCGCCTCAGCTCCGCTCGGTGTGAACCCGCCCTTCGACCCCGACTTCGCCCAGCTGCTCGGCCAGGTCGCGCGCAACAAGCCGGCCAACCCCGACATCTACACCGAGCACCTGGCCGACTTCGTCGACACCTTCGCCCGCGTGCTCGGCGACCCGGAGCTGCCCCATCTGTTCTTCGTCGAAGGCGGTGCCCTCGCCGTCGAGAACGCCCTCAAGACCGCCTTCGACTGGAAGAGCCGGCGCAACGAGGCCGCGGGCAGGTCACGCGACCTGGGCACCAAGGTCATGCACCTGACCAGGGCCTTCCACGGCCGCAGCGGCTACACCCTGAGCCTGACCAACACCGAGCCTGCCAAGACCGACCGCTTCCCCAAGTTCGACTGGCCGCGGATCGACGTGCCCGCGATCCACCACGGCGACGTCGAGGCGGCCGAGGAACGAACGCTGGCCCAGGCCAGGGAGGCGTTCGAGCGCCACCCGCACGACATCGCGTGCTTCATCGCCGAGCCCATCCAGGGGGAGGGCGGCGACAACCACATGCGGCCCGAGTTCCTCCAGGCCATGCAGCACCTGTGCCACGAGTACGACGCCCTGTTCGTGCTCGACGAGGTCCAGACGGGCGGCGGCACGACCGGTACGCCCTGGGCGTACCAGCAGCTGGGACTCTCCCCCGACGTAGTGGCGTTCGCCAAGAAGGTCCAGGTGGGCGGGATCATGGCGGGCCGCCGGGTCGACCTGGTGACCGACAACGTGTTCCAGGAGAGCGGGCGCATCAACTCCACGTGGGGCGGCGGCCTGGTGGACATGGTCCGCAGCCGGGGCCTGCTGGAGATCATCGAGCGCGACGGGCTGATCGAACGCGCCGCGACCCTGGGCAACATGCTGCTCGAACGCCTCACCAAGCTGGAGGCCGAGCGCCCCGAGTCGCTGTCGAACGTCCGCGGCAGGGGCCTGATGTGCGCGTTCGACCTGTCCGACCAGGCCGCCAGGGACGCCCTGGTGACCAGGCTGAGGGAGGACCAGGGGGTGCTGGTGCTGCCCTGCGGGCCCCGCTCCGTACGGCTGCGCCCGGCCCTGAACATCCCCGAACCCGACCTCGACCACGGCCTGACGGCCCTCGCGGCGGCCCTCTGAGTTACTGGGCGACGCTGGTGGCGCTGCGGCGCGGCCCGGCGTACCGCCAGAAGAAGTTGAGCAGCACGCTGGCCCGGTTGCGGCCGCCCAGCAGATAGGACACGTGGATGAAGATCCACACCAGCCAGGCGGGGAGCCCGTGCGCGGTCACCCCGTTGGGCAGTTGCAGCACGGCCTCCGCCTTGCCCACGGTGGCCATGATGCCCGGATCGTCATAGGAGAACGGTCGTACCGGCCTGCCCTGCGTGGCCGCGACGATCTGCCGGCCGACGTGCCGGCCCATCTGGATCGCCGGCTGGGCGAGCTGCGGTTGCGGGGCCGGCGGCCCGGACAGGTCGCCGGCCACGAAGATCTCCGGGTGGCCCGGCACGTTGAGCGCGTCGGTGAGCGTGATCCGGCCGCCCTTGCCCTGCGGCAGGCCCCAGTCGGAGACCTGCTTGGGCGCGGTCACGCCGAGCGCCCACACGGTCAGGTCGCTCGGCAGCCGGGTGCCGTCGCTCAGCACCACCGCGTCCGGCTCCACCGCCGCCACCGTGGACCCCAGCCGCAGCTCCACCCCTCTCTTGCGCAGCGCCGCCGCGGCCGCGTCCCGCAGCCGCGGCTTGTACGGCGCCAGAACATAATCGAACCGCTCCACCAGCGTCACGCTGGTCTGGCCCGGCTTGATCTCCGGATGCGTCAACGGCAGCGTGCGCCGGCGCAGCTCGGCCAGCGTGCCCGCCATCTCCACCCCGGTCGCTCCCGCGCCCACCACCACGACGTGCATGCTCTTGCGCCGGCCGAGCGCGGTGTCCTCCAGGTACTGCTGCATGCGCTGCCGCAGCTCGGCCGCGTCCCGGAGGGAGTAGATCGGCAGCGCGTTGTCCCGCGCCCCGTCGACCCCGAGCCAGTTGGTGGTCACCCCCGTGGCCAGCACGAGGTAGTCGTAGGTCAGGCCGCTCCCGTCCTCGAACTCCACCCGCCGCTCGTCGGGCAGCACCTTGCTCAGGGTGGCCCGGCGCGCCCGCACGTTGGGCCACCTGGCGGCGTAGGTGCGCAGCGGATAGGACACGTCCGACGTGCCCATGCCGGCCGTGGCGACCTGGTAGAGCAGGGGCTGGAAGGTCGAGTACGCGTTGCGGTCGACCAGCGTCACCAGGGCTCCGGCCCTGGCGAGCTCCTTCGTGGCGGCGAGACCCGCGAACCCCGCCCCCACGACCACGACCCGCGCTCTCTCCACCATGATCCGGTCCTTCCCCATGAACGGCTTCATGGATGTCTATGGCACCGCCCCCTGCCCTCAAACCCCATCCGGGAACCTTCCTCACCCCTGCGCATGCGCGCCCGGGAGCGGGCATGGCGGAGTGCCGCTCCGTTGTCCCCCGATGGCGGAGCGGTGCCGTGGGTCGGTGGCGGTTATTGCCGGCGGGAGAGCCAGAGGCCGATGGCGGTGACCCGGGAGTCGACGCCCAGCTTGGCGTAGATGCGGTTGACGTGGTTCTTGACGGTCTTCTCGCTGAGGAACAGTCGTTGCGCGATCTGGCCGTTGGACTGACCTGTGGCGATCAGGTCCATCACCTCGGCCTCGCGTTTGCTCAGGGACGTGAACACGCTCTCGAACGCTGCGTCGTCGACTCTCATCCGGCCTCCGGGGGCGCGCGGTCGGTCAGATTGCCGATAGCCCCCGTGCTTCCGGCGTTAGCGGTAGACAGCGAGCATAACTCGCAATGTCACGGTTTGGGGCCGTTGTCGGGAGAAAACGACGAAGGCCGACCCCGAAGGATCGGCCGTCGCGTAGTGGGGTGAGTGAAGGGACTTGAACCCTCGACATCCAGGACCACAACCTGGCGCTCTGCCAACTGAGCTACACCCACCACGGCCACCCGTGGGGTGGCACAGGAAAAGTGTAGCGGGGATCGGGAGTCTTTACGCCACTCGATTACCCGCTGACACGCTCCGCGACCGACCTGGCGGTGGCCGAATCGGGCCCCGGCTGTCCCACGAAGACGGCCTCGCGGTAGTAGCGCAGCTCCCTGATGCTCTCCGTGATATCGGCCAGAGCCCGGTGCCCGCCCTGCTTTTCGGGCGCGGCGAAGTAGACCCGGGGATACCAGCGGCGGACCAGCTCCTTGATCGACGAGACGTCGATCATCCGGTAGTGCAAATAACCATCCACCCCGGGCATGTCGCGGGCGAGGAACGTACGGTCGGTGCCGATCGAGTTGCCGCACAGCGGCGCCTTCTTCGCCTCGGCCACATGCCTGCGGATGTAGTCGAGCACGAGCGACTCGGCCTCCGCCAGCGTCACCCCGCAGGCCAGCTCCGGCAACAGCCCCGAGGCCGTGTGCATCTCGCGTACGACCTGCGACATCTGCTCCAGCGACTCCGGGGGCGGTTTGATGACCACGTCGACGCCCTCGTCCAGCTGCCTCAGCTCACTGTCGGTGATGACGCACGCCACCTCGACGAGCGCGTCGCGACCGAGGTCGAGCCCGGTCATCTCGCAGTCGATCCAAACCAGCAAGTCACTCATTCGCTCTCCTCGCCCAGCGGCTCGGAGCAATCCGCCCGCCTGTTACCCCACCAGCCTAGTGCCACCGGTTACGCGGGCTTGAGCGAGCTGAGGACCTCACCGACCACGTCGGTGCCCAGATTGTCGGGCACGGAGACGTACACGATCGCCGGGGACTCACCCGCGCCGCGATCCATGAGCACGATCGCGCCGTTCTCCTTCTTCCACTTGTAGCCCTTCTCCTCCGACACCTTGGTGAAGTCGAGCTCGAAGCGGAGCACCCACGCGTCCCGGTCGCCGATCTTCATGGCCTTGTCCTCCACCACCTTGCTCTCATGATCGAGCCGGTAGAACTTCGTGGAGAAGTCCACGAAGACGGCCTTCGCGGTGTCGCCCATTCCCGAGGCGCCGGAATAGGGATAGAGCTCGTTGAGCACCCCCGCGTAGACGTTGCCGATCCAGTCGGACTGGCCGTCGTAGTCTTCCTGCGAGACGGCCTGCACCGCGCTCGTCCACGCCTGCTGGGTCGGGTCCGGGCCGTTGACCTCCTGGCTCGCGGGCACCTTCCAGCTGTCCGGCACCTGGAACGAGATGCCGCTGCTCGCGTCGGTGATGACGCCGTCGGAGGGTTGCGGCAGCTCGATCGGGCCCTGCCGGGTCGGCGGCTCGTTGGAGGGCGGCTCGTTGGACGGGGGCTCGTTGCCGGGCGGCTGCTCCGGCTCGAACGTGTCGACCGGCGACCGCGGCGACGCGGCCTCCGTGCTGCCACGGTTGATGAAGACGACCCCGGCCACCACGATCAGCGCGACCACCACCAGCGCCGCCAGCCCGCCGAACACCCACGGCAGCGGATTGCCCTGCCTGGGCCGCGGCGGCGCGTATCCGCCCCCGCCACCCCACTGCTGGGTGGGCGGCGCGGGCTGGCCGTAGGCCGACTGGCCGTAGGTGGGCCGGCCGAACTGGAGTGTGGGGTTCGCCGGCGTCGCCGCCCAGTCAGGGCCCGGCCCGGGGTGCTGTTGCCGCTGGGGGTCGGCCTGCGGTCCCGACTGATGCTGGGGGCCCGGTTGCGGTCCCGTCGGACGCTGAGGGTCCGCCTGCGGTCCGGACTGCTGCTGGGGGTTCGGCTGCGGTTGGTAGGGAGGCAGCACGCGGGTGTCATGGAGCGGCGGCTGGGGCCCGGTGGCCGGCGGCTGCCGCCCCGGCTCCTGGGCGTGGGTGGCGTCGGTCCACTGGTTGCCGTCCCACCAGCGGAGCCGGGGCTCTCCGTAGGGGTCCGGGTACCACCCTGCGGGGGTCTGCGTGGTCATGTTCGCCAGATTAGTAAGAACTGCTTGGATATGCATGGCCGGGGAAAGCCGTCAGCACTTGTACGTGAAGGTCGCCTTGTCCGTACGCTCCGGCCCCGGCTCCAGGATGCGCAGCGTGGCCGTGGCCTTGACGTTGCTCTTTCCGGACAACTCCCAACGGAGGGGAAGCGTATAGGAAGTTTTGTCCGAAGTTGTCGGCAGTTTACCCGTAACAATCTCTTTGTCTAGGTTCTTACGCCATTCGAATCTGATCACCCCGGGTGCCCCGTTGGTCACGACCGTTGCGGTGACCAGGACGACGCTGTCGCATCCCTGGGTCTTCTTCGGCGCCACCACGTCGATCGACATGACCGCGAGATCCGGCGTGTTCCCGATCCTGAGCCAGGCCAGCACCGCCCCCGCCATGATGACCGCGAAGACCGCCGCCGACGCGACCGTACGCCGCCTGCGCGCCCGCGCGGCCCGGCCCTGCCTGGTGCCACGGCGGCGCGTGGTGACGCCCTCCTCGCGCCCGGTCCGCCAGATCCGCTCGGCCGTCGTCTCCGGCCGCCGCTCCTGCGTGCCGGCGCTCGCGATCCCCGGCCCGCTCGCGATCCCCGGCCCGAACTGCAGCGGCCCAGCCGACCGGCCGGGCGGGTGCAGCAGCGTGACGATGTCGCCCTCGTCCCTGGGCAGGACCGGGGCCTGCGGGTACGCGGGCGCCTGCGCGAACGCCGATCTGCTCCGCGCCGCCTGGGCCAGCCAGTCCCTGGTGATCAAGCCTCTGGGCAGCACCGACCGCTCGTTGACCAGCAGGTCGCGGGCGGCGGCCAGGCCCAGGGTGCCGGCGGCGACCGCGGCGCGTTCGAACAGGTTGGCGGCCCGCGGCGCGCTCTGCGCGAACGACGCGGCCAGCCCCCGGGCCAGCGACGCCCACCCGGCCGCGTCCCGCTCGCGCGGCGAGACCCGGCCGCGGATGGCGTCGGACAGGCCGCGTTCCGACAGCAGCGCGGCGCCCTCCGCGGTGATCACCACGGTCCCGGGGTGCAGGGAGCCGTGCGTGACCCCGGCGGCGTGCAGCGCCCCCAGCGTCTGGGCGGTCTCCACCAGCACGGCCGTCGCGCCGCCCGGCTCGATCGGACCGGCGGCGAGCAGCTCGGCCACGGTGGGGCTGACCGCCTGCCCGGTGAGCAGCCACACCTGGTCGCCCGCCGCGACCACGTCCGCCACGGGGATGAGCCCGGTCAGCCCGCCCAGCACGAGCCGCTGGTCGGTCATGACCGCGTGCACCACGCGGTCGCGCACCTCGGGCAGGCCGATGACCTTGGGGTCGAACAGCAGCGCGCCCGCCCTGCGGCCGTCGGGAGAGATGGCGTCGATCCAGTTGCCGAGTTCGGTCACCCAGGTGTGCTCGGTGAGCCGGAATCCGGCGATACCGTTCTGAGGGTTGCCCACCATCGCCGTTGCCCCCCGGCGCGATCTAGCGCTTCCGTCTGTGGCGTCCCGCCATGCGGCGTCTCACCGCCAGTGTGACCGGAAGCGCGCCCGACGTCACCAGTCCGAGTGCGATCAACGCCGCCGGAGCCGGGGCCGCACCGTCCCCCCGCGGCTGCTCGACCCGTGGGGTCAGTTCGCCGCGGGGCGGCTCCTGCTCGCCGCCCGTCGGCTTGGGGGTCCCCTCGCCGGGGCCCTCCGTGGGGGTCTGCGGGGGATCGGTCGGCCGGGTCGGCCGGGTGGTCGGGACGACGGTCGAGGGCTCGGGCGTGGGCGTCGCGCGGGGCGGCCGGGTGTCCCGCCACTCCTCGACCCCGCCGGAGAGCCGCTGGTCGGACGGCGTGCTCGCCGTCGGGCTCGGCGTCGCGGCGGGCCTCGTGGGCGTCCTCGTCCTGGCGGGCTGCCTGACCCTGGTCGGCGTCGGCCTGGGGCTGCGCGTCCGGGCGGGCCGGGTACTGGCCGGCCGGGTGGGCGGCGGCGCGGCGGCGTCCGTGGCCGTCGGCGACGCGCTCGGGGTCGGGGTGACCTCCTCCAGGGTGGGCGGCGGCTCCTCCGTCTCCACCGGGTTCAGGCTGGTGGGAGCGGACGTGGTCGGCGTGCTCAGGCCGGCCTGCACCTCCAGCAGCGGCTCCTTGGCGGAGGCGTTCGCGATCAACACGGCCGCGATCGTCACCGCGCCCACGGCGGTCGCGGCGACGGCGATCTTGGCGGGCAACTTGCCGAGCAGCTGGGACGGGTTCGGGAAGCGGGTCCGGGCGAGCGAGGTCACGGTCTGGCCCGGCTCGTCGAGCGCGCTCGGGAAGAGCACGGCCAGCAGGCCCGCGAGGGCGGCCAGGCGGCGGCGCCCGCGCTCCTCCCAGTCGGAGCCGTACCCCTCGGCCGCGACCGCCTCCAGCTCCGTCAGGAACGCCTCCGCCGACGGGGGCCGCCCGGCCGGGTCCTTGGCCAGGCCGCGCTCCATCAGGCCGCGCAGCGGGGCGGGCACCTCCTCCACCGGGGGCGCCGCGCTCTGGTGCTGGCGGGCCAGCGCGGCGACGTTGGCCGCGCGGAAGGGACGGGTGCCGGTCAGGCACTCGAAGAACACGATGGTGGCCGCGTAGACGTCGGTGGCAGGGCCGGCGGCCCCGCCCGACCACTGCTCGGGCGCCATGTACGGCGGCGTGCCTGCGGCGCTCGCCCCCTCGCCCGCCCTGACCGCGATGCCGAAGTCCACCAGCTTGCTGGTGCCGTCGCCCTGGATCATGACGTTCTCGGGCTTGAAGTCGCGGTGCACGATCCCGATCGCGTGCGCCGAGGCCAGACCCTGCAGCGAGCCCTTGAGCACGACCAGCGCCGCCTCAGGGCCCGTGGGACCCTCCGAGCGCAGGAGCTCGCGCAGCGAGAGCCCGTTGATCAGCTCCATGATGATCGCCGCGCCCTGCCCGGTCTCGACATAGTCGAGCAGCCGGGCGTGGTGCACGCTCTGCACGGTGGCGAGTAACCGCGCCTCGTGCCTGAACCGGGCGACGAACCCCACATCGGACCTCAGCTCCTCGCTGAGGTACTTGATCGCGACCTCGACACCGTCGTAGTCGCGCCTGGCCAGCACCACGCGCCCGGTGGCTCCCGTGCCGAGCTCGCGGATCGCGGTGTAGCCAGGGACCCCCCACTGCCCATCACCGTACATACGGACTCCTCTGGAGTTATATGGGCCCCCACCCTCATCAACCGGTCCGTAGCTTAACCAGAGGGCACCACTTTCCCGCTACTCAAATCCCGCTAAGGGACCATTGTTCACTTGATGGTGCCCGGCGACTCCGGTTTGGGAGTCCTGCTCGGCTGCTCCGGCTCCGGCTCCTCCTCTGGTTCCTCCTCCGGTTCGGGATCCTCGGGGCACTCCGCCGTGCTGCCGCTCGCGCTGTCGCCGCCGCCGGCCGCCGCCGGGGCGGTGGCCGCCGTCACGACCCACCTCGTGCCGCAGGGCAGCCGGAACGAGCCGGTCAGGCTCCGGGTATAAGACGTCTCGCCGGACAGGGTGACCGTCTCCGTACGGGCCGCGTCGCCCGCCGAGAACCGTACCGTGAGCCGTACCGGCTGGGTGCTGGCCGTGGTCACGGAGACGGCCGCGTAGAGCCCGCCCTCGCCGGGACCGGCCCGCAGGATCCTCACCTGCCGCACCGCCGGCGGGCAGGACACCGAGGCCCGCGCGGTGGACGTGCGGTTGCCCGCGCGCACCGTCACCGACAGCGTCGAGCCGCAGGGGCGGGACCTGAAGGCGTAGGTGAACGACCTGGTGTAGGAGGTCTCCCCGGACAGGGTCGCCGTGCGGGTGGCCACGGCCTCGCCGCCGACCGCGAACCGGGCCTCGACGGGGATCGCCGCGGTGCCGCTCGCGGTCACCCTGACCCGGGCGTTCGCGGTGCGGCCCGGCGCCGGGGGCAGGTCGAGGCTCACGCGCAGCCCGGTCACCCGGGTCGGGCAGGGCGGCACGGACACGGAGGCCGACCTGGCGCCGCCGGGGGCGGCCGGGACGGTGGTCACGGACAGCGTGACCGTGCTGCCGCACGGGCGTTCGCCGATGGACCAGCTGAGCGCTCGGGTGTAGGAGCGGGCGCCGGTCAGGCGCAGCCGCTGGACGTGGCCGTCCGTGCCGGGGGAGGACCAGGTCGCCGTGGCGGTGACGGCGGCGGTGCCGCTGGTGCTGAGGGTGACCGTGGCGGCGGCGTCCCCGTCGGCGTCGACCGTGAGGCCGCCCACGTTCATCCCGAGCACCGAGGTCGCCGGGTCGGCGGGTGGGTCGGTGGAGGGCTCGTCGGAGGGTTCCTTGGACGGCTCGGTGGGGGTCTCGTCCGGGTCCTCGGTGTTCGTGGGCGTCGTCTTCGGGTCGGTCTTCGGGTCCGTCTTGGGGTCGGCCTTCTTCGTGGCCTTGGGGGGCCGTACAGGGTCGTCGGAGTCCCCCGGCGGCGAGGCCGGGTCGTCCTCGGGCGGGGCCTGCGGCTCCGCCTCGGGGGAGTCCCGCGGCACGGTCGCGGGTGTCTCGTCGAGTGCGGTGGGCTCAGGCTCGGATGTGGTCGGCGGGCCCGCGGCCGGGTCGGTCACCACCTCGCTCGGCGGCACGGCCGCCGCCGCGCCGAGCGGCTCCGCGGGCGGGGGCTGCCGGTTGGTCAGCACCACCGCCACCGTGATCCCCACCGCCACGACCATGGCACCGGCCGCGGCGACCCTGGCCACGTTCGAGCGCAGGCGGCGGATCACCTTGACCCGCTCCACGCCCGAGCGCAGGCCGCGGAACACCGTCCTGGCCAGCGACGTGACCACCTCGGGCGGGGCCGGCTGGGGGCTGGGCAGCAGCAGCGCGAGCAGGCCGACGAGCACGGCCAGCCGCCGCCTGCCGCGCTCTTCCCAGTCCTCCCCGTACGCCGCCCTGGCCGTGGTCTCCAGGTCCTCGACGAACTCCAGCGCGCTCGGCGGACGCCGCTCCGGGTCCTTGGCCAGCCCGCGCCGGATCAGCTCGCGCACCGGCTCGGGCGCGTCGTGGAAGGGCACCGGGGCGTGCACGTGCTGGTAGCCCAGCACGCTCGGCTCCGTGGAACGGTAGGGCCGGTGCCCGGTCAGGCACTCGAAGAAGACCGCGGTGGCCGCGTACACGTCCGTGGCGGGCGAGGCGAGCCGCCCCTCCCACAGCTCGGGCGCCATGTAGGGAGGCGTGCCCTCCAGGTGCGCGGCCGTCGTGCCCTGGCGTACGGCGATGCCGAAGTCGACGAGCTTGCTCACCCCGTCGTCCCGGACGATCACGTTCTCCGGCTTGTAGTCCCGGTGCACCAGCCCGAGCGCGTGCGCCTTGGCCAGGCCGAGCAGCGAGCCCTTCAGCACGGTCAGGGCCGCCTCCGGCTCGGTCGCGCCGTGCTCGCGTAGCAGCGCGCGTAACGAGACGCCGTTGACCAGCTCCATCACGATGGCGGCGCCACCGGTGTCCTCCACGTACTCCCACAGCGTCGCGATGTTCGGATCGCGCAGCGTGGTCAGCAGCCGTGCCTCGGCCCGGAACCTGACCAGCGCGGCAGGATCGCGAAGCAGCGCCTCGGAGAGGTACTTGACCGCGACCCGCACGCCGGTCTCATCGTGGACGGCCAGCACCACCCGCCCGCTGGCACCGGACCCGAGTTGCTTGATTTCCGTATAACCGGGAGCGCTCCACTCCATTGCCCTCTCCCATCAGGAGCCGGCCCACCTGATGAGACGTGCGATCAAGAAGTCGGGTTTGCCAGGTGGTCCCGGATTTTATGGAACTACTCCCGATGGAGGATGTGAACAGGCGCGCCGATACCTTCTGGGAGCACCGAATCTGGTTCGGGATCGCCCCATGACGTGACCAGCGGAAGCACCCCGGCCCACACCGGCAGTTCGTAGTCCTCCGGCTCGTCCTTCGGGCCGCCGCGCCGGATCTTGACCGACGCCTCCGCCAGCGACAGCGCCAGCACGGACGTGGCGGCCAGCTCCTTGCGCGAGGGCCGCCTGACGTAGTCCCACTGGCCCGGCGCCAGCTGCTCCGCCAGGGCCCGCAGCCCCTCCATGCGCTCCTCGGGGTCCGCCACCAGCCGGAGCCGGCCGTAGATGATCGCCGAACGGTAGTTGACGGAGTGGTGGAAGATCGAGCGGGCCAGCACGATGCCGTCCAGGTGCGTGACCGTGAGGCACACCTCGGCGCCGTCCCCGGCGCGCAGCGACGTGGCGCCGGTGGAACCGTGCAGGTAGAGAGTCTCGCCGATGCGCCCGTAGCCGGTCGGCACCACCATGGGGTGACCGTTGACCAGCACGCCGAGATGACAGATCAGTCCGCTGTCGAGCACCTCGTGGAGATCGTCGCGGTCGGTGCTGCCGCGCTGCTTCTCGCGGCCAAGGGTGGTACGCGGTGTCGAGGAGAGCATGATTCGACCGTAACCGCGAAGTGGACCTATGCTGTAGGGCCACTATCCAGCCCTTCGTAGAGACCACTTACGTGCGCACCCAGATCGACCTGCCCATATCCCTGACGCGCGACTCGGTCGCGCCGCTCACCGCGCAGCTCGCGGACTGGCTGCGCCGCGCCATGCTGGACGGCACGCTGGCCCCGGGCGAGCGGCTGCCGTCCTCACGGGCGCTGGCGGCCCAGCTCGCGGTGAGCAGGACCGTGGTGACGGAGGCCTACCAGCAGCTCTACGCCGAGGGGTGGCTGGACGGGCGGCACGGCTCGGGGACGTTCGTGGCCGACATGGAGGCGCCCAGCCCGCCCGGCGAGAGCCCGCACGTCCCGGCCCCGCCGCCGCCACCCCCGGCCGAGTGGATCCACCTCACGCCGGGCCGGCCCTGGGTGCGCGACTACGACCGGGCGGCCTGGAAGCGGGCCTGGCGCCGGGCCGCCGACCTGCCGCCCGGCGACGAGCCCGACCCGTACGGCCTGCCGCACCTCAGGGAGCTGCTGGCCGACCACCTCAGGCGGGCCAGGGGCATGGCCGTCGGCCCGGAGAACATCGTGGTCACCAGGGGCACCGGCAACGGGCTCGACCTGTGCGCGCTGGCCCTGCTCGGCACCGGCGCCCGGGCCGGGGTGGAGGACCCGGGCTACCACGCGGCGCGTACGGTCTTCGCCGCCAGGGGCGCCGAGATCGTGCCGTGCCCGGTGGACGAGGACGGGGTGATCGTGGAAGGGCTGCCCCACGACCTGCGCGTGCTCTACACCACGCCCGCGCACCAGTACCCGCTGGGCGGGCGGTTGCCGATCCCGCGCAGGGAGCGGCTGCTGGCCTGGGCCAGGCGCACCGGCGCGACGATCGTGGAGGACGACTACGACGCCGAGTTCCGCTACGACGTGGCGCCGCTGCCCGCCCTCTACGGCCTCGATCCGTCACGGGTGGTGCTGCTGGGCACGCTGTCCAAGACCCTCGCGCCGGACGTGGGCGTGGGCTGGCTGGTGGGCGAGGCGGAGCTGGTGAGCAGGATCGCCGGGCTGCGCAGGGCCGTGGCCGACCGCACCTCGGGCCCCGTGCAGCAGGCCGTGGCCACCCTCCTGGAGCGCGGCGACCTTGACCGGCACCTGCGCAGGATGCGGCTGGAATACGCGCGCCGCCGGGCCGCCGTGGTGGACCTGCTCGGGCCGGTCTGCCGGCTGCGCGGCGACACCGCCGGGCTGCACATGCTCGCCGAGCTGCCCGCGGACGTGGTGCCCGGCCTGGTCGCGCGGGCCAGGGCGCGGGGGGTGCTGCTCGACTCCGTGGGGCGCCACCACCACGGCCCCGAGCGCCTGCACGGGCTGGTGATCGGATACGGCTCCGCCTCGCTCGCGGACGTCCGCCGCGGCTGCCGAATCCTGGCCGGCCTGATCCTGGACGCCCGGGTCAGGCCGCCGGGCGCCATGAGCCGGGCGGCGGCTCTGTAGGGGGCTTGAGGCGGCGCAGGACGGGCAGGGCGCGGGCGGCGTAGACCGGGTCGACCGGGAGCACGTGCCGGGCCCACCAGCGGGCGGGCTCGGGATGCGGCGAGGGCTCGGCGAAGCCGGGGGCGTAGTCGTCGTACGGCGGGTCGTACAGGTAGCCCACCGCGACCCCGTGCCGGACCAGCTCGGCCCTGGCCGCGTCCCGGTCGCGGACGAGCAGCGGCACCCGGAACAGCGGGCGGTCGAGGTCGTCGAGCACGGCGGGGGCGACCGTGGGCAGCTCGGCCAGGCTCCGCACGCCCGCCAGCCGGCGGTCGTGGTCGGCGGGCACCTCGGCCATGCGCTCGGCCTGGTACCAGTGGACCAGCCGGCCCCGTCGGCGGCGATAGGCGTGCAGGTCGGCGCGGACCCAGGGGTCGAAGGGCGGCAGCGCCGGGGCCTGCTCCAGCGCCTGCTCCAGCCGGTCGGGGTTGAGCGGGATGCGGTAGCCCTCGCGCTCCTCTTGCAGGTGGAGGGCGCGGGCCAGGGTGAGCGCGGGGCGTACGAGGTCGAGCCTGAGCGCCGCCAGGCGGGCCATCGAGGTGGCCACGCTGACCACGTCGACCCGCAGCGAGCCGCGGGTGAGCAGGGCGTCGCGGGCGCGGGTCAGGGCCCGCAGGTCGGACTCGTGCTCGACGGCCAGCACGCCGCCCGCCCCCGCGCCCGGGTGCTTGGACAGGCTGAAGACCCCCGCCTGGCCGAACGTGCCCAGCGGGCGGCCGTCGACGTTCGTCCCCATGGCGTGGGCCACGTCCTCGATGAGCACCTTCCCGGTGAAGGCGCGGACGTCGTCGGGCAGGCCGTACAGGTTGGTCGTCAGGACGGCGTCCACGCCGTCGAGGTCGGCCAGGGAGACGTCGATGTTGCCGTCACGGGCGGAGACCGGCGCGATCACCGGGCGCAGGCCGGCCGCCAGCACCAGGAAGAGGATCTCGTCGGCCGAGATCGGCGACATGAGCAACCGCTGCCCCGGCCGGCACCAGTGGCGTAGCGCCAGGTAGAGGCCGAGGCGGTTGGACGGCAGCGACAGGCAGTGCCGGCCCGTGCGCTGGGCGATGAACTTCACCCTTGTACGACGGCCCGGAGTCGTCCGAAGGTTTTGAGCGCCTTGTCAGCGGTCTTGTGGAGCAGCGGATTGGCCAGCACCGTGGCCCGGGTCTTGCGCGCCGGCACCCGCATCATCCAGTGCACGCCCGCCGCCGCGCCGAACCGTGCCACCCGGCCCTCGGCCACCTCGAACTCGCCGTTCTTGAGCTTGTCCTTGTATTCCTTCTGGCCCCGGCCCATGTCGATGATCCGGATGCCGGACTCGGCCGCCCGCTCGGTCATCGCCAGGTGCTGGATGAGGCCGGGGGAGTATTTCGCGAAACGGGTGTCGTAGGCGGGGAACCACCCGGCCAGCGTCGTGCTGGTGCGCAGCCCGAAGTGCCCGGCCACCGGCTGGTCGTCCACGTAGATCATGTCCAGCACCCCGGCGAAGGTCTCCGACCGGGTGGCCAGCAGCCGCTCCACCAGCTCCACGATCCACTGGTGCGCGAACCGGTCGGTGCGCCCGGTCCGCCGGTATTGATCGGTCTTCCAGCCGAGCAACGTGCGCAGCGGCTCAAGCTCGGTCGTCGCGTAGTCGTGACGGAACGTTCCGAGGTCGCGCTGCAGCTTGCGTGACTTGGCCAGGGTGGACTTGTACGTCTTGCCGGAGTTTTCCCTCAACCACTCGGTGTAACGCTGGTGGCCGTCCCGCAGGTCGATGATCGGCGAAGGGTGCCGCTCGTGCCGCCCCTTGAGCATCGGCTGCCCGGACACCAGATGGTCGAACTCGTAGACGGCCAGCCCGCAGCCCTTGATCAGCCGGAGCGCGTCGATCTCGACGTCCTTCGCGCACACCAGCCCCTGGGCGTCGGTCAACCCTGCGGCGACCGGCTTGCCGATGCCCAGGGGGTGTCGCTCGAAGGGGAAGAAGCCCACGATGTCGGGTCCGTCGTGAATGACGGCGACACGGACGACATCGCGCAGTTCGCCGACGGTGATGGTGAACTCAGGAGACAGAAAGGGATTGTCCAGCGTCGGGTCCGACTCCTGAAGGGCCCGCCATCGGCTCAATTCTGTTGGTCCCAGCTCACGTGGGAGGGCGAGGGTGACGTGCATGGGCTCCTACTGTTGGCATACCACTGCCCGTCCAGCATGCGTGCAGACGTATATAGCCAGGGTAAAGGATCTCGCCGGATGCCATCGTCGCAGGTCCGGAACGTTACACAACTACCAGCTAGCTTTCAGGACCGAGTGACGTTCTAATGTGTGTTCATGACCGTTCCCGGCGTGGACCAGCCCCGTCTGTACGCATGGATGGCCCGTCACGTGCCCGACGCGGGCGAGCCAGAGTCGGTCTCGCTGATCTCCGGCGGCCGGTCCAACCTGACATACCTGGTGGAGGCCGCCGAGCGCCGCCTGGTGCTGCGCCGCCCGCCGCTCGGCCACGTGCTGCCCACCGCCCACGACATGCGGCGGGAGTGGCGGGTCATCTCGGCCCTGGCCGGCACGCCCGTACCGGTGCCCGAGCCGGTGGCCTTCTGCGGGGACGAGGACGTGATCGGCGCGCCGTTCTACCTCATGGGATACGTGCCGGGCGCCGCCGTGCGGACGCGGGAGGAGCTGGGGCGGCCGACCGAGGAGCAGACGCGGCGGCTGTCGGAGCGGCTGGCCGAGGTGCTGGCCGCCATCCACGCCGTGGACTACCGCGAGGTGGGGCTGGGCGACTTCGGCCGGCCCGAGGGCTACCTGGCCAGGCAGCTCGACCGGTGGTGCCAGCAGTGGGAGCGGTCGAAGACGGCGGATCTGCCCGACTACTACCGGCTGGTGGAGCGGCTGCGGCAGCGGTTGCCCGCCCGGTCGGCGAACACGCTGGTGCACGGCGACTATCGGCTGGACAACACGCTGATCAGGCCGGCGGATCTCGCCATCCTGGCGGTGGTCGACTGGGAGATGTCCACGCTCGGGGACCCGCTGGCCGATCTGGGGCTGACGCTGACCTACTGGCACGACCGGGGGGACGAGGAGCGGGCGGGGATCCCTGTGGCGGGCGACGTGACGGTGGCGCCCGGGTTCATGAATGCCGCGGAGTTCGCGGGGCACTACCAGAAGGTGTCGGGACGGGATATTTCGGATCTGGGGTTCTATGTAGCCTTTGGCAACTTCAAGCTCGCCGTCATCGTGGAGGGTATCCACGCCAGGTTCCGTCAAGGTAAGACCGTTGGGGAGGGATTCGACCGCATCGGCTCGGCCGTGCCCACTCTGATCTCCCGTGCGCATCGCATGCTCGACCAGCCCTGAACGACGTACCGGACCCTCGCAAGGAGCGCCATGAGCACAGTTGCACTGATCACCGGAGCGGCCAGCGGCATCGGGGCCGCCGTGGCTCGGCGCCTGTCGGCGGGCGGGGCCAAGTGCGTCCTCGTCGACCTCAACGGGGAGGGCGCCGAGAGGCTGGCCAAGGAGGTGGACGGTGCGTGGCTGGCGGCCGACGTCAGCCTGGAGGAGTCCTCGCTGGAGGCGGTGGCGCTGGCCGAGCGGCGCTACGGCCGGCTCGACCTGGTGCACCTGAACGCCGGGATCGGTGGGCAGACGGACCTTGCGGACTTCGACCTTGAGCGCTATCGCAAGGTGGTCGGGGTGAACGTGGACGGCGTCGTCTTCGGCGTACGGGCCAGCCTCCCGCTGCTCGAACGCTCCGGCGGCGGCGCCATCGTGGTCACCTCGTCCCTGGCGGGGCTCGTCGGGTTCTCCGGCGACCCGATCTACACCATGACCAAGCACGCCGTCGTCGGCCTGGTCAGAGCGCTGGCCGAGCCGCTGGGCGACAAGAACATCCGGATCGGCGCCGTCTGCCCGGGCTTCACGGACACGCCGCTGGTCGCCGCGGCGCGGGAGATGTTCGTCAACGCGGGCTTCCCGCTGCTGTCGGCCGAGGACGTGGCCGCCGCCGTCGAGACCGCCTTCTACGCCGAGACCTCCGGCACGCTGCTCGTCGTGCAACCCGGGCGCCCGCCGGTGCCCTACCGTTATGCCGGGGTCCCCGGCCCGGCCGGAGGGCAGCGTCCACCCGGCGTTTCGTGACGGCAAGTTCCTTGCAAGTGCGACTATTAGCGTTATTAGGGCTGGGCCTCGCCCAGCCCTTCAGTACGTTTGCATGAGGTCGCACTCTCCCTGAGCATCCCGAGGAGCTTCCCGTGATTCCGACCGACGGCCGGCACGCGCGACGACGACCGCGGGGTCCGCTCGCCCTGGGAGCCGGCATCGTGGCGGTCCTGCTGGTGGCGGGCATCATGGTCTACGCATCGGTCCGTGCCAAGTCGCGCAGCGACTTCAAGGGCACCGACGTCGCCACCACGGTGCCCACCGAGCCCGCGCCCCAGTTGGAGCAGCCCCCCGCCCTGGAGGCCTGGCCGCGCTGGGGCATCACGCACACCCAGTTCAGTGCCGACAACGAGCCCGGGCCGGTCCAGGACGAGGCCAGGGACCTGCTGGGCCGGGTCCCGATGCTGCAGAACCAGCACATCATGGGCTGGGGGGTGGGCAATCCCGAGCCGAGCCCCGGGCAGTTCAACCTCCGCGACCTGAACCGGCGGCTGGAGTTCATGTCGTCGTCGCGGGCGACTCCGGTGATCACGCTGTGCTGCGCGCCGGACTGGATGAAGGGCGGGCAGGCCGGGCGTACCGACTGGAGCAAGAATCCCACGGTCGCCCCGAAACCCGAGCATTTCGCCGACTACGCCAAGCTGGCCGCCCGGATCGCCAAGCAGTACCCGACCGTCCGGCACTACATGGTGTGGAACGAGCTCAAGGGCTTCTGGGACCCGAGTACGAACAGGTGGGACGCCCAGGGCTACACCGACATGTACAACCAGGTCTACACGGCCCTGAAGAAGGTCAACCCGGAGATCCAGGTCGGCGGGCCGTACGTGTCGCTGGAGAGCTACGTCAACGGCAACCCCTCCGAGCTGACCGGCCCGTGGGGCACGGTGGACCAGCGGGCGCTGGAGGCGATCAAGTACTGGATCGAGCACAAGAAGGGCGCCGACTTCATCGTGATCGACAGCGCGTCCATGACGAAGGACAAGGGCAACGTGCCCGACGACTTCGGGGCGCAGGCGAAGTTCGGCGCGATCACGAAGTGGCTGCGGCAGCAGAGCGGCGACATGCCCGTGTGGTGGGCGGAGTGGTACAACGAGCCGGAGAACTCCGGCTGGTCGGAGGAGAAGCGCACGGCGGTGCAGGCGACGACCATGATGGAGTTCGCCAGGAGCGGCGTCACCACGGCGCTCTACTGGAATCCGCAGCTGAACGACGCGGGTGACTGCCCGGGCTGCCTGTGGGCCCCCAAGGTGGGCGGCGAGCTGCCGATGGCGGGGCTGCTGAGCGGGTTCACCAAGTGGTTCCCCGCGGGGGTGCGGCTGGTGGACGTGCCGTCGTCGGACGACCGCGTTCGCGTGCTCGCGCAGGACAGCCAGGTGGTCATGGTGAATACCTCGGACCGGCCCGTGACGGCGACGGTGGACGGCAGGCAGGTGTCCCTGGCGCCGTACGAGATCAAGTGGGCCGGTCGCGGGGCCTGAGCCGCCACCGCGACCGGTCTTCTAGGCGTCGCGGCGCCGTAGTGCCAGCCCTCCGGCCAGCAGCGCCGCCGCGGCCCAGGCGGCGGGCACGGCCAGGCCCGTCCACGGGTCGAGGGGCAGGTCGTCCAGGCCGGTGGTGGCCTGGACGGCGAGGCCGGCGTTCATCGGGGACAGGCGCCACAGCAGCCGTTGCCAGTCCGGGTCGGGGAGCAGCAGGACGGCGAGCGGGAAGAGGTAGAGCAGGCCGAGCACCGTGCCGGCGGCCGCCGCCGGCTCCCGCAGCACCGTGGCGAGGCCGAGGCTGATGAGGGCGATCAGGGCGAGGTAGAGGACCGAGCCGAGGGCCGCCCGCAGCGTCGGGCCGTCGGCCGGGGACGGCGGCGGGTAGCCGCGGGCGGGCAGGAGGAGGCCCGCGCCCAGCAACGACGCCGCCACCGCGACGGCGCCCCCGGCCAGTGTCAGGCCGGTCAGCAGGGTCGCCTTCGCGGCCAGGACGGTGGTGCGGCGGGGCATCGCGGCCAGGGTGAGACGGATCAGGCCGGTGCCGTACTCGCCGGAGATCATGCGCACCGCCAGCATCACGGCGAACGCCTGCCCGAGCTGGACCCCGGTGAGGCCGAGCTTGACCGTGTCCTGGGTGCAGCGGTCCCACGGGCAGGTCACCCCGGCGGTCAGCGCGACGCCCGTGACCGCGGTGAGCGTGACCAGGCCGAGCAGGAGCCGCCCGGCGCCCGGCTCGGTACGCAGTTTCGTCCACTCCGCGTGCAGCTCCCGTCTCATGCGTCCCTCCGGCGTACCGCGCGGATGGCCAGGGCCAGGGCGAGCCCGGCGTATCCGGCCGTCACCGCGAGCCCCGCCCACGGCGGCAGCGGGTAGTAGCCGGCGCCCGGCGTGTAGTGGCTCAGCACCTGCGGGTACTCCTGGACGCTCTGCTGGATCGCCAGGCCGGCCGCCGGGGTCAGGCGCAGCAGCCACCGCGACACCTCGTCGGGCACGGGGGAGAAGACCGCCAGCATGTACGGCAGCACGACCAGCGCCACGGCGGCGACCACGGCCCCGGCGGCACGCCGGAACAGGGCGCCCAGGGCCAGGGCGAACACGGCGACCAGCGCGAACACCGCCCCCACCCCGGCGATCACCCGTACCTGGGTGAGCAGCGGCGCCGGCAGGAGGACGAAGCCGTTCGCGCGCAGCAGGCTCATGCCGAGCGGTGCCGTCACGGCGGCGGCGGCCAGCCCGGCGGCGAACGTCACCGCGCCGATCACCGCCGCCTTCGCCGCCAGGGCGCGGCCCCGCCGGGGGACGGCCAGCACGGTGGTGCGGATCAGGCCCCGCCGGTACTCCGCCGCGATCGGCAGCACCGCCGCCACGACCACCACGACCAGGCCGAACGGCACCCCGCGGAGCCCGTCCTCGAAGACCGGGCCGTCCCGGGAGGGCGCGATGTCGCCGGTGCCGGTGACGGTGAACGTGCCGCCGGACCTGACGAGGCCGTTGGCGCGGTGGTAGCGCTCCCAGTCGGTCTCTCCCGGGCCGTCGCCCACCTCGGTGCCCGACCACGTGCCCTGGCGGCTGACCTGGTCGAAGACGGCGGTGGTCTGGGTGAACCGCTTCTGCCCGATGCTCCCGCCGGTCTCGCTCTGCTTGACCGTGAGGTCGCCGGGGGAGTTGGCGAACATCCCGATCTGCACCGTGTCCGGGAGGTCGAGGCGGGCCGTGCCGACCTCGGTCCAGCGGCGGCCGTCGGCGGACTCGTAGCCGGTGAGGCGGTCGCCGGAGCGGGTCAGGCGCAGCCAGCGCGGGGACCGCCGCGAGACGCCGCCGGGGCGGCCGGCCGTGTCGTGGGTGAAGTCGTACTGCATGCGCACGCCGTGGCCGCCGGTGAGCAGCACGGCCGCGTACGACGCCCCCGGCCGCGTGCCGTCCTTGACCATGATCCCGGCCTTGGCCCACGGCACCAGCCCCGGAACGATCTTGTCGTGGTCGGGCGGCGGGTAGGTGATGATCCCGGTCATGGAGGTCAGGCGGACGGTGAGGCCGCCGTCACCGGTCAGCGCCTGGTGCACGAAGGAGAAGCGGTCCTCCACCGCCCCGCCGTCCGGCCCCACCGGCGGCGTCGGGCAGGGCACCTCGATCGGGCCCACGCTGCAGGAGGAGTGGCTGCCCGCGGCGAAGAGCAGCCCGGGAACCACGGTGACCAGCGCCGCCGCGACGACGGTCAGCACCCACCCGCGTACGGTGCGGAACTTGGTCCATTCGGCGCGCAGGAGCTCAGCCATCGCCGCGCCGCCCGGTGAGCCTCAGGTAGGCCTCCTCAAGCGTCACCCGGTCGCCGGCGGCCAGCAGCGCCGCGACAGACGTGTCGGCCACCACCCGGCCGCGCTCGGCCACCACCAGGTGCCCGGCCACGTGCTGCAGCTCGCTCAGCAGGTGGCTGGACACCAGCACCGCCCGCCCTTCCGCGGCCAGCCCGGCCAGCAGCTCGCGCAGCCACCCGATGCCCTCGGGGTCCAGGCCGTTGAACGGCTCGTCCAGCATGAGCACCGCCGGGTCGCCGAGCAGCGCGGCGGCCAGGCCCAGCCGCTGCCGCATGCCCAGCGAATACCCGCCCGCCCTGCGCCGGGCCACCCCGCCGCCCAGGCCGGCCAGGTCGAGCACCTGATCCACCCGCGCCGCGCCCAGCCCCTGGGAGTGGGCCAGCCACAGCAGGTGGTCGCGGCCGGTGCGGCCCGGTTGCAGCGCCGCCGCGTCCAGCAGCGCGCCGACGTGGCGCAGCGGATGCCGCAGCGTCCGGTACGGCCGCCCGCCCACCAGCGCCCGGCCCTCGTCGGCGGCGTCCAGCCCGAGGACCACCCGCATGGTGGTCGACTTGCCGGCCCCGTTCGGCCCGACGAACGCGGTGACCCGCCCGGGTTCGACCGTGAACGACATCCCGTCCAGGGCCAGGGTCGGCCCGAAGCGTTTGCGCAGGCCGATGACTTCGATGGTTGCTCGCATGCGACGAAGTTGTACGGCCGCGCCCCTGACACGGGCCGAACGAGGGCCGTCATACCGCTGTTAGGCCCGGCACGGCATCCTGGAGACCCGCGACGAGAGAGGACCGATGAGGAAGCCGCGACGCCCGGCCCGGACCGTACGGCAGCGTTTCACCGCTCTTTACGGCGCCCTGTTCCTGCTGTCGGCGGTCGGGCTGCTGGCGGTCACCTACCTCGTGGCCAGCGGGCCGTCGAGCACCAGCAGGGCCGCGCCCATGGGGGAGCAGCCGTACCAGCCGTCCGCCCTGGCCGCCGCCCAGGAACACATCGCGCGGTTGCAGGCCGAGCTCGCCCAGGCGGAGGCGCACCAGTCGCGGCAGTTGCTGCTGGGCTCGGCGGTGGCCCTCGCCGTCATGGCGGTGGTGTCGATCGTGCTGGGGCGGTTCGTCGCGGGGCGGGTGCTGCGCCCGCTGCGGGCGATCACCGCGACCACCCGCCGCATCTCCGCCGACAACCTGCACGAGCGGCTCGCCGTGAACGGCCCCGCCGACGAGGTGAAGGACCTGGCCGACACCATCGACGGGCTGCTGGAACGCCTGGAGGGCTCGTTCGCCGCGCAACGGCGGTTCGTGGCCGACGCCTCGCACGAGCTGCGGACGCCGCTGGCCACCATGCGGGCGTCGCTGGACGTGGCCGTGGGCAAGCCGGTGCCGGTGCCGGAGCAGACCGTCTCCTTGGCCGGGCGGCTGCGTACCGAGCTCGACCAGGTCGATCGGCTGCTGGACGGCCTCCTCGTGCTGGCCAGGGCGCAGCACGGCGCGATGGTCGACCGGGAGGCGGTCTCGCTCGGCGCCGCCGTGACGGCGGCATTGGAGGCCAGGGCGGCCGGCATCGAGGCCAAGAGCCTCACCGTGCGCACCGACCTGGGGGACGTCTGGACGCGGGGCAGCCACACGCTGCTGTCGCGCATGGTCGACAACGTGATCGACAACGCGGTCCGCCACAACGGCGCGGGCGGCTGGATCCGGGTCGCCGTCACGGCCGCGGCCGGCACGGCGCTGCTGGTCGTGGAGACCGGCGGCGACGTCCTCGACCAGGAGCAGGTCGCGCTGCTGGCCCGGCCGTTCCAGCGGCTCGGCCAGGACCGCGTCCACTCCGGCGACGGGTCGGGGCTGGGGCTGGCGATCGTCGCGGCCGTGGCCGCCGCGCACGGGGGCGACCTGGACCTGAGCGCCCGGCCCGCGGGCGGCCTGCGGGTCGCCGTCACGCTGCCGGCGGCGGGAGCGCCGGAGTGAGGGTGCTGGTGGTGGAGGACGCGCGCACCCTGGCCGCCGTGCTGGCCGAGGGACTGCGCGACCAGGGCATGGCCGTGGACCTGGCCCACGACGGGCTGGAGGCGGCGGCCAAGCTCGACGTCAACGCCTACGACGTGGTCGTGCTCGACCGCGACCTGCCCGGCATCCACGGCGACACCCTCTGCCAGATGATCACCGAGCGCGACGACCGGGCCATGGTGCTGATGCTGACCGCGGCCGGCTCGCCCGGCGACCGGGTCAGCGGCCTGACGCTGGGCGCCGACGACTACCTGGCCAAGCCGTTCCACTTCCCCGAGCTGGTGCTGCGCGTCCGCTCGCTGGCCCGCCGCCGGCCCTCGGCCCGCCCGCGCACGCTGCGCGCGGCCGGCATCGAGCTGGACCCGGTACGCCGTACCGCCACCCGCGACGGCCGCCACCTGGACCTGTCGGTCAAGGAGTTCGCCCTGCTGGAGGCCCTGCTGCGGGCCAGCCCGGCCTTCCTCAGCGCCGAGGACCTGCTCGAACAGGTCTGGGACGAGCACGCCGACCCCTTCACCAACACCGTCACCGTGACCATCGGCCGGCTGCGCCGCAAGCTCGGCGACCCCCCGATCGTGATCACCACGCCGGGCGTGGGCTACCGCATCACCTGATCGCGCCGCGGCCGCGCACGACCGCCCAGCACGCCGCCAGAGCCACCGCGAACACCGGCAGCCACCCCAGGCGTGCCGCCACCCAGCCGAGCCCGTCCGGGACGGTGTGCAGCCCGGGCAGCGGCCCTCCCGCCGCCCGGCCCACGGCGCTGACGGCGATCATCGCGGTCTGGTGCCAGAGGAAGATCGTGATCGCCGACAGGTTCACCAGCGCCACCGCCGCCCAGGCCGCCGGGCGCCGCCGCAACAACCGCCGCAGCGGGTCGAGCAGCAGCACCGCGGCCCCGCACTGGGCCAGCCCGAAGGTGACGGACGCGAGGGTGGGCGGGTCGAGGTTGGAGACCGTGGCGCCCGGGACCCCGACCATGGACGCCGGATATCCGGCCCAGAGCACCAGCGCCGCCGTGGCGGTGGCCCCGCCGGCCAGCATCAGCCACCCGCTCCGCCGGCTGTGCGTCCCGGTCGCGCCCAGACAGTACGGCACCAGCCAGCCGGCCAGGACGTTGACCCAGCCGAGCCAGGCGGGGCCGTCCAGCCCGTACCGGATCAGGTCGACGAGCAGGACGACGGCGAACGGCCACTCCGGGCGCATCCGCACGACCAGCGGCGTCGCCGCCGTCAGCACCGCGAACACCAGCAGGAACCACAACGGCGACCAGACCAGTCCGGCCAGCGCGCGCACGGTCTGGACGGGGACCCCGCCCGCGATCATCGCGACCGCCGCCGTCCCCCACACCAGCAGCACGACGGCGACCGGCCTGAACAGCCGCGCCATCCGCCCGCGGAGCCACGTCCTGTAGCCGCCGGCGCCCGCGGCGGCCTGGCTTCGCGCCGCCACCATTCCGCCCACCAGGAAGAAGACCGCCAGCGTCTGGAACAGCCAGGAGAACGGGGTGAGCTGGGGCAGGTAGCGGAGCGGGCTGGTGACGCGCACGGCGTCGCCGTCCACCACCAGCGCCGTCACCAGCCAGTGCCCGAGCACCACCCCGAGGACGGCGATCGCCCGCAGCCCGTCGATGCCGCGGTCCCGGCCGGCCGGCGTGCCCGCATCGATGAGTTCGATCAGGCCACGCCCTGCGCGGGTAGCCATGGGGAGATCCTTCCGTGCCCGATGTCGTGGTTCGGGCATCGAACTTATGGATCATCCCTTGTGGTTGGCTTCCAACCTGAGAGTGCTCTTTCCGGGTAGCTCTGAGGTATTACCGGTCGCCGGTCATGAGGCGGGGGCGGTCGAACACGGTGTTGTCGATGATCACGTCCATGCGGGGCAGCGGGTCGCTCTCCGCGAGATAGAGGCGTTCGGCCACCAGGTAGCGGTCGCGGTGGATCGACTCGGCGTCGGAACCGGCCCAGTCCTGGTCGCGGACGGCGCCGCGGCGTACCGACAGCTCGGCGTCCACGTCCAGCCAGATCCGGAAGTCCCAGTACGCGTCGATCTCGGGCCGGAAGGCGAACACCCCGTCCACGATCAGCACCGAGTCCGCGGTCAGCGGCGTCGTCGTCGCCGAGTGGTCGATCTGCGTGAGGGGATCGATGCCGCACAGGGCGCAGGCCATGGCCTCAGGGGAGCGGCAGGGATCGAGCAGCAGCCGCCGGGCCGCGTCGTAGTCGTAGGCGTTGCGGTAGTAGCCCTCGCCTAATGGGAGCTACGGGGTCAGCCGATTAGGCAGACTTGGTGCCTGGTAGCCGCTGGTGAGTGAGCACTTCCCTCGCCTGGACTTTGAGTCCTAGGGTCAGATCGTGCCCTCACCAGTGGTCGGGAGTCTTGATCGCTGATGGGATGTCGTGCCCGCCGATCGCGTGGCGTGAGCACTTGTCCATTAGGTCGCCGACCGGCTCCTGCGGGCTGCTGGAACTGTTGTCGATCTTAGGGATTCGGATGCTGTTCGTCGGCGATGACTGGGCTGAGGATCACCACGATGTGGAGGTCCAGGACGAGGCGGGCACGGTCTTGAAGCGGG
>NZ_FNDJ01000011.1:0-361229 GCF_900099965.1 Nonomuraea jiangxiensis
CAGGGCCGAAGCGTTCTCATGTCGTAAGACCGAGTAGTTGAAGGCCGTCGGCGGGGTGGCTGCGGTAGTGGTCGGTGGCGGCGGCGATGTTGGTCCAGCCGATCAGGCGGGCCAGGCCGATGGCCAGGTTGCGGAGGCTGGCCATGATCCGGGGTGCAGTGCCGGTGCGGACGCGGGAGGCGTCTTCGCGGTAGGTGACGTCACGGGTGTGGTGCAGGACCTCGACGCTCCAGTGCCCGCGGATCAGCGCGGCGAGCTGGGGGTGGGTGACTCGTCCGGGTGGGAGGCTGGTGATGGCGTAGATCGTCACGATGGTGGTCTTGCCGGTTCGGTGGTCGGTGCGGCGGCGTTTGACCTGGATGGCCTGGGCGGCGTGGGGGAAGGGCAGGTTGGGGCGGACGGTGCAGATCTTCATGCGACGGATCTCGCGGCGGCCATGGCCTTGCTCGTCGGTACGGTCGTTCAACACGGCTTCCCGCCAGGGCAGGGCCTTGAGCCGGCGGTGCAGGGTGGGCTGGTTGCCCTTGACGATGAACAGGTAGTGGCCGCCGGCGGCGATGATGTGGCGGGCGTGTTCGTGCTGGGTGTGCAGGGCGTCGGCGGTGATCACCATGTGGGTGAGGTCCAGCCCGGACAGCAGGGGCGTGAAGGCGGGAATCTCGTTGCTCTTGGCGTCGATCTGGCGTTGGGCCACGACGGTCTGGGTGTCATGGCGAGTGGCCGCCAGCAGATGGACCGTGGTGCCGCCGGCAGTGCGGCTGCCGCGCAGGGTCTTGCCGTCCACGGCCAGGCCGGTGAGCGGAGTCCGGGCTGAGGGCGGGCTGGTGGTGGGTGATGCGTCGGCGGCGAGCATGGCCAGGTAGGCGCAGGTGGCGGTGTCGAAGTCGTCGCCGTCCAGGCGGGCGAGCAGGCGACCCAGGGTGCTGGCGGCCAGCCGTACGGTGCCGGGCAGACCGGCTCGTTGGCGTAGCGCGGGGTCATACCCGGCGATGAACCGGGTGATCTTGACGAGGGAGGTCGCTCCGCTGAGGACGGCCAGCAGGGATAACGCCAGCAGTGGGCCGAGCCGGTAGCGGCGTCCGCGACGGCTGCGCGGGTCGGGGATGGCGTCCAGGACCTGGGCCAGGGTCGGCAGATCGGGCAGGTCGCCCGGTGGGTCGGCGATGGTGACGTGCTCCAGGTGGCGGGCGAGCACGTCGATCGGGGATGATGGCACGCGAACGCGGCCCCTGTTCTTGATCGACTGGCGTAGACACCCAACGATCATCAGGGGTCGCGTTTGCCATCTATACCCCGGGGTGCCCCCTCAACCGCCCGGCCTCAACGCGCCGCGAGCGTCCCATCAGCCGAGAACGCATCGGCCCTGGCCACGTGACCGACCGCTACACCAAAGCGATCGAGCAACTCGGCTCGGACAAGCCGGATATTCAATTGGGTGGGATTTACGCGTTGGAGCGCGTCGCCCGGGACTCCGCTCGTGACCATCCAACTGTCATGGAAGTCCTCTGCACCTTTATTCGTGAACACAGCCGAGACCCCGATCTCGACCCCCCGGGGAGGAACGCCATGGAACGAGCCAAGCCGGACAAGCACGGGGTGCCGCCGAGGCCGAAAATGGCAATCCAGGCGGCAGCTACGGTGATAGGCCGCCGGAACCGCACATACGACACGCAGCCTCCCAACCTCGCTCGTGCGAACTTGGGTGGTGCAGACCTCGCCAACGCTGACCTCACCAGCGTGAACCTCGCCCGTGCGGTCCTCGCTGGCGCGGTCCTCGCTGATGCGGACCTCTCTGGCGCGGACCTCTCCGACGCGGACCTCTCCGAGGCCAACCTCGCCGTTGCGAACCTCGCTGAGGCGAAGCTCATCACCGCGAATCTCTCCCACGCGTTTCTCGCTGGTGCCAGCCTCCAACGCGCAAACCTTTTCGGCGCACACCTTCACGAGGCGCACTTCTCCCTCGCGGATCTCACTAACGCTGGCCTTGTCCAGGCGATCCTCACCTGCGCAGACCTCACTCAAGCGGACCTCGCTGGTGCGGACCTCACCAGCGCGGACCTCACCGGCGCGGACCTCTCTGGCGCGGACGTCACCAGTGCGGACC
The DNA here is from genome assembly GCF_900099965.1 of Nonomuraea jiangxiensis. GTDB lineage: Bacteria > Actinomycetota > Actinomycetes > Streptosporangiales > Streptosporangiaceae > Nonomuraea > Nonomuraea jiangxiensis. Next base: position 2,105 of record NZ_FNDJ01000011.1, read on the forward strand.
TCACCGACGTGATCGGATTGCCTGATCATCTGAGACCAACCAGGCAGGAGAGCTCGGCTGACGCCGCCGATGGGGCAAATCGGGAGGGCGCTTGATTTACGCCCCCTTGATCGGTTGGGAACTTCTGGGAGCGTCTTGAACGTTGGCGAAGCACGCTATCTCGATATAGATCGAGGACGATAAGGGGGGTTGCTATGGGGGCTCCTATCCGGATGACACGGACCACGCAGGAGGTCCTCTCCATGCTCCAGGACGCCGCCGGCCGCGGCGAGGCCACCTACGGGCTTGAGATCTGCAAGACGACCGGGCTAGGTCCCGGCACGGCTTATCCCATCCTCACCCGACTCGAACGCATCGGCTGGGTCCGCGCCTACTGGACCGAAGACGACACCCGAGGACCTCGGCGCCGCATGTATGAGCTCACAGGTGAAGGCGTCTCGGCTATCGACCACACTCAGACCGCTGCTACGATGCGGCGGCCCGGGTGGGCAAGATGACGGCCACCAGTGCTGGATCTTCCGATAGCAAGGAAGAGTGGTACGAGGTCCTTCAGTAAGCGCTTGCTCAGCGACTAGCCGACGCTGACGACTACCGGTTCGCTTTAAGCCTTGGGCCTCCTGAAGAGCAGCTCGCCATCAAGTATCTGGCCTACGGAGATTCTGCAGATCCTGAGTATCGGCTATTGGCGGATGCCTACGTGGAGAATGCTCGAATGCAGGCTCAGGTTATGTCGGAACTATATCGCTTGGCCTGAGCAACAAGCCGTGTTTGCCAAGCACGCTGTGGCTCGTTGGCTAACGGATATAGGCGCTGCTGCTGCTGCGGAGCCTGAACGGCGGGAGGCCTTGTGTGATCTTGCTGCCACGGGGACGCGCGCCGAGGTGCTGCGCTTCGCTGTTGGGCTCTTGTATGCCGGTTTGCACTCCACTTTAAGCTCAATGATCAGTCGCATCTGCCAAACCGCAACCACTTACCTGTGCCGGATTTTGCGGTCGCAGACTCGCACTTGGATACCGCTCAGTGGCCTCCTCTTCTGGGGAGGACGCGAGACAATGGCGGACACCGGACCGGCTGCGGGCATTGTCTACGTGATCCTCAGCGCGATCGGTTTCTTCGGCCTGGTCGAGTGGATTCGGAAACGCTGGAATATTCGGACCGGGCAGCCTGGCGAGAGAACTCGGGAGTGACCGGCCTCAAGTGGCGGAGGCTGTCGCAGAATCGGAGGGGATCCTCTGGCTCACTTGGATGGCAGACGTCGTTGGAGTCCAGTTTCATCATTTGCACGACTGACATTAGCGCGGTATATCTAGTTGATCACAGTAATCGTTCAGCGCCTCAGTGATGACTTCGCCGCCCGTTCGCGACTGCTGTAGGCACACGGCCACCAGGCGGGCCCTCGCATTTTCCGTCAACCGTACGGAAGTGGGTTTCGACTCGGCTGAAGTCTTCCCCCTTCGAGGTGTCGGCAGCGTCAACTCCGACCCTTCGGGCATCTGCTTGGGCACGCCGTGGTGGTCGGCGTAGGCGTTGATCGCATCCTCCCACACGCCTTGCACGCTCTTGCCGGTCTGTTCCGTAGCGACCGTGACCCGTGTGCGGGTCTCAGGGTCGAGTCGCGCCCCGGTGTAGTACAGCGTCGGCCGCTCGAACACCTTGTCGCGGTCGTACTCGCCGGGGACACCCAGCTCGTCGAACCACGCGTTAAGCGCGTCGACAACGCATTCGCTGCCGCCCAGGCCGAGACGGGACGCCGTGGCGGCGAGGCGCGCTCGCGTGTTCGTGGTGAGTCGCACCGTTGTGTGCACGAGGTCCTGGCCAGCCGTGCGGTACTCCGTGGGGGAGGGCAGCTTCACGTCCGCGTTGGCGGGCATCTCCTCGGGGATGCCGTTCTGGTCGGCGAAGAAGTTGATCGCTTCTTCCCAGATGTCTTGCACGCCTTGCCCTGTGCGTTCGACGGCGGCGCTGAGTCGCTCGTCGGTGTCCTGGTCGAGGCGGGCGCTCGTGACGTGCAGGTTGACCCACTGCGCTTCGCGGACGCGCATGGGTCGGCGGCGCACAGGTGTCTGCGGTTCTGCTGCCGCTATGTCGGCAAGGTCCGCGGGTTCGTTCTTGGCGCGGGGCAATGTAGGCGCTCCGGGTGGTGGCGGCGTGGCGGGTTTGTGCAGTGTCCAACGGTATTGGTTCGGCAGCGCTTTGTCGCGTCCTCCATGTCCGTTTTATCAGTATTTCGCGAAGTTCTGAGCTGTCCCCTAAGGGTTCACGGCATCGCAGGGGACGCGACGTAAAGCGACAGCGGAACCGCATCCGAAAAGGGCATGAACCACACCGCATCCGCAGAGACGAGGCCGCGCCAGATCTTGACAGAGCGCGATTGGACAGAACATGAAGATTATCCTTTCAGTATTCGCAATGAAAGCACTGATCCGATGCTGAGTACAGTTGCTATGCTGCCTGAAGCTATCGGCTATGGCGGCGTTCGTCACACCGCCAGAAGCCAGAACTCTAAACCATTCCTCATGCCATGCGGCCTGACTGACTAGCTGTCCGTGAATCGTGCCGCCAGGCGTAGCGAGTGCAATTCCAGGACTCGTCAAACCTATGGCTTTTGAAAAAGTATCTCACCGCCAGTGGCCTTGTCGTTGTGCCAGATCACGGCGGTGAGGGCGAGCACGCGGGTGATGACACGGATCACTACCTCGGCTGCGGTGCGTCCGCCGTGGCGTTCCAGGTCGAGTTGGCCCTTGAAGGTCTGGTTGATCGATTCGATGGTCTGGCGTAGGGGTTTGAACAGGTGAGCACCGGCCCGTGGGGGTTCGCCCTTGAGTGCCTTGCGCAGCAGGTTCAGGCCTTCTTCGGCCAGGGTGTGTTCGAAGTCGCGGCCGTAGTACTGCATGTCGGCGATGAGGTCTTGGCCGCGGTGGCGGCCAGGCAGGTCGGGGTCAGCGGCCAGCATGCCGAGCAGGGTGGTGCGCTCATCGGCTTTGGCACCGGTCAGGGCGAAGGCCACCGGCAGTCCACTCAGCGTGCACAGCAGGTGCAGGCGCAGTCCCCAGAAGAAGCGGGAGTGGGAGGGGCAGTAGCCATACTCTGCCCAGCCAGCCAGGTCGCTGCGCTGAGTGGTCTGGCGGGAGCGGCCGCATTCGATGGGGGTGGAGTCGGCCACCCAGACGTCATCACTCCACAGCGAGGTGTCCCGGCCGAGGATGCGGATCAGGTGCAGCACCAGGCCGGTGGCGGCGCGCAGCCGCTTGTTGTAGCCGGATTGGCCGGGCAGGTAGGGGAACATCCAGGCCAGGTGGGCGCGGGCGTAACGCAGCCGGCGCCGTTCGGAGGTGAAGCCGAGCAGCGCTGACAGAACTGCCAGGGTGACCAGCTCAGCGTCGCTGAGGGTGGGTTGGATGCCTACCCGGGGGCGTTCGGGTGCCAGGTCCGGGAAAGCGATCAGCTGATCGTCGATCTTCACGTAGAGTGCGGTGGCGAGGGTGTTCATTTCTGTCGTCACAAACGGATCTTGGACACCCTCGTTGCATGTCCGCAGCCAAACGGCCGATCTTCACCCCTTGGAATCAACCATCTAGACGACGGCGAATCATGCGATTGCATCTGTGCGTGGCTCCTCAGTGACGCTGCCACCCGGTTGGAGTAACCCGCCGGGTGCGCCGGTAGTACGACCAACCGGCGACCGGTAGCGCGATCATCCATGCGAGCAAGACGGGCAGGCCGATGAATGCACCGGTCAGGGTGAACGGATCGTCTGGACTCGCCTCGGCGATGGCGCGAGGGATCTGCACGGGCAGGGTGAGCGAGTAGCCCACCAGCAGGACAGAGCCCAGGAGGGTCGGGGTGAGCGGAAACCATGGTGGGACCCGGCGTCTGCCCAGCACGGGGATCCACCGGGGATAGACCAGGCCCCAGCCACTGATCAGACCGAGTGACAGGATTCCACCGAGGATGGCGAGCAGCGTCAGCACCCCGAGGTACATGGCACCCGCAGGTATGCCCAGGATTCCGTCCTCTGGGTAGCTTTCCGTGCCGTGAGCGCGGCCGTGATACCAGGCGTCGAAGCTTGCTTCGTTGGCGAGGAACGGGATTCCGAGCATCCAAGGGATGTGCAACGGCACGAACCCGAGGATGGGAGCCACCCAGCCCACCGTTCCGGCGGCACGCGCCCAGCGGGGTGGCGGAGGAACTGCTGTTTGCGTCATGGCCGTAGGATCCACGGCGCCGCCTGTGACCAGACTGAGAGATGCTGATGAGTTTCTCAGCCTCGGTCACAGGTGACCGGGCTCATCGCAACAGGCGGACCTCCCGCGGTGGCCGCCCCGTCCCTTAGACGTACGCCCAGCCGGTTGTGGCGGCCTGGCCTGGGCGTGCCTGCTCCGCGGTTTCCCCGTACGCGCGTCGAGCGCCCGGTGCGACCCCGGCCCCCGCTGTTGAGCGGCAGCGCGGGGCCGGGGCCGCACCGCTGGACCTGATCCACTCTGATCCGAGGGAGGGTCTCGTGGCCGACTTCACGTTCAACATCGCCTTGGGCCGTATCACCGAACTGCAGACGTGGTCCATCCTTCCGCGGGTGCTGTAGCCCTGGACGGTCTTTGCCTGCGCTACTGGCCCCCGTCAGCGCCGGTATCGGTCGCGGATTGCAGCCTCAATCCGAAGCAGGGCTCCGACCACAGCAATTCCCAGGAAGATTTGCACCCACAACCCGGTCCGGGGATCCAAGCCAACATACACCTGGATCAGAGCGAGTAAGACGCCGCCGACAACAGCGATCGTCCCCACATGCCGGAGTCCGGCGCGGATTTTGTACAGAACTCCAATATGGCCTTTGTACAGGCTAAGCAAGTCTAACCAGCTCAGCTTGTCCACCGGCTCCGGCTTGTTCGGCTGCGGCTCTCCGTTGGCTGCGGTCATGGCGTGCAGCATCCCACGCCATGACAAGATCCGAAAGTTCCTTTCACGCTGTTGATCACACACATCGAGACAATCCCTAGCTCCTTTCCGTTTCCTTTCGCGCTGTCCCGCTGTTGCGGGGCGGCGCTTTCGCATGCTCTGAAGGAGAAACCACATGCGGAGCCTTCTGGCGCGTGACTGGAAGCTGGACGTGGACACGTACATTCCCGGCGCGACCGAGCCGACCTGGACCCCGGTCAAGGGCCTGACCAGCTTCGAGCGCAGCTCGGATGACAACACGGAGGAGGACGGCGACTTCGACGACGAGGAGGGCTACGGCAGCTCCGTCGTCACCGGCCGGACGTGGCAGATCGAGGCCGAGGGGCGCAGGAAGCGCACCGACGACACGGTGTTCACCCCGGACCCCGGCCAGGAGAAGATCCTTAAGGTCGCGCAGATCGTGGGTTTCAACGCCAACATCTGGGTCTGCTGGTGTCGCAGGGACGGCGCTCCCGACGCGTACGAGGGCACCCGCACGGTGACCGACTACACCGAGGGCGGCGAGACCACGGATCTGGAGCCCTTCAGCTTCACTCTGTTGGGCCAGGGCTCGCCGACCGAGATCGCCAACCCGGTGACGGAGGCGCCCTGATGGCGGCGGCCTTCAAGGACCACGACGAGTTCTTCGATGCCACGCTGAAGCTGCCGGTAGGCGGGAAGACGTACGTCATCCCGCCATCGTCCGCCGAGGTGGGCCTGCTGTGCCAGCGGCTCATGCAGGCCGTGCGGGTGCCGAATATTCATCCGTGCAGGTCATGGAGGTGATGCACTCTCTTGTGCTCCCGTCGTGAGCCCTCACGGCATGATGGCCGATCGTGTTACTGCGCTTGGCCTACCTCACGATGACGACCGCGTTCGCGTTCCTGGGGTTGCTACTCCGAACCAATCGGGACAAGGAGATCGAAATCTTGGTGTTACGGCACCAGTTGATGGTGCTGCAGCGGTAGGCGGCCAAGCCCGTGTTCATGCCGACTGATCGCTTCCTCCTCGCTGGGCTACTTCACCGCCTGCCGACGGACAAGCTCCGGCACCTTGTGCTGCTGGTCCGACCGGACACCATCCTGTGATGGCACGGTGATCTGCTGCGGCGCCGTCACGCCGCAGCCGGCGTGCCTCGCGGGCGTGGACGCCCGCCTACCGTCCGGTCCGTACAACTGCTGGTGTTGCGACTGGCACGGGAGAACGCCTCATGGGGCTACCGGCGCATTCACGGTGAGCTGGTCGCGCTCGGTATCAAGGTCGCCGCCTCTACGGGTGGGAGATTCTCAAAGCGCACGGTATCAACCCGTCTCCCGAGCGGTCCGCCACGACCTGGGCCGCGTTCCTGCGCAGCCAGGCAGGTGCCTTGCTGGCGTGCGACTTCTTCGAGGTCCGTACCCTCACCGGCGCCCGCCTGTATGTTCTGGCGGTCATCGAGCGCGCCACCCGCCGTATCCGAGTCCTCGGCGTCACCGCGCACCCCACCGGGCAGTGGGTCACCCAACTCGGCCGCAACCTTGCCATGGATCTGCAGGATGTGGGTAGCACGGCCAGGTTCCTCATCCGCGACCGGGACGCCAAATTCACTGCGGCCTTCGACGCGGTGCCGGCCGATGTCGCAGTAGGTATCGTCAAGAGCGGTGTCCGGATGCCACGGATGAACTCCATCATGGAGCGCTGGATCCAGACCTGCCGGCGCGAACTGCTGGACCGGACCTTGATCTGGAACCAGAGCCATCTCCTCCACGCGCTGCGTGAGTTCGAGACCTTCTACAACTCACATCGGCCGCACCGCGCTCTCCGGAAGGCAACTCCGCTTCGGTCACCTCCCGACACCGCCTCCGCTGGAGTCGCACAGCTCGACATCCGCCGACATGACGGACTTGGTGGTGTGCTGAAGGGGTATCGGCATGCCGCCTGACCTGGCCGGATGATTAATCGGCACCCGCAATGGCCGGATACGACGACGTGTGGATCGAACGGATGGATCGCGCCCGAGAGGAAGGTTAGTGGAAAGCGGATCGCGAATGACTCGCGGAAATCGTCGCAACGTGGCGTACGGCGTCGCGAGTTGGCGTAACCAAGCGATCATGGTTAGAAGCGAAAAGCCAGGTCAGACGATGTCTGGCCTGGCTATCGAGTGGTGCCCCCTGCAGGATTCGAACCTGCGCACCCGGCTCCGGAGGCCGGTGCTCTATCCCCTGAGCTAAGGGGGCTCGACGAGTGACAAGGCTATCAGCATCTTGGGACTGCTCGGCACCGTACGAAGCTCCTTGGACGCATCCTGCGAAAACCGCCCGTGACTGCCCCGCTACAGGTTAGCTTTGCGCCCGTGGGCGAGGTTCTTGGCAAAGTTCTGGTCGTGGATGATGACGAGGTCATCCGGCAGCTCATCGCGGTCAACCTGAACCTTGAGGGGTTCGAGGTCGAGACCGCCACCGATGGGCAGGATTGTCTTGATCGGGTGCTCGACGTCATGCCGGACGTCATCACGCTGGATGTGATGATGCCGTGCCTGGATGGGTGGGCGACCGCGGAGAAGTTGCGTACCGAGGAGGCGACGAGCCATATCAGGGTGGTGTTGATCACTGCTCGGGCGCAGGACGATGACAGGAGGCGGGGGCTGGGGATCGGGGTTGACGCCTATTTGACCAAGCCGTTCGATCCGGCCGAACTCATTCAGGTGGTGCGGGATCTGGCCGCTGACGGCCGCAGGTAGGGGTGGCTTGGGGGCGGGTTCGCGGCTGGGTGCGTGGCGGGGCGCGGTTCTCCGTACGCTGGCAGCATCAGCTTCCTTTGAAGGGTTGGAAACGTGCGCAGCTCGATTTTCGGCAACCTGGATGCCCGGCAACTGCCCCCCGGCTTTGCTCTGGAGAACGGCAAGATGCTTCGGGCCCAGCTCCCAGGTGAGGTGCTGGCCAAGCAGGGGTCGATGGTCGCCTTCCAAGGGCAGATGGACTTCGACTACGAGGGGTCGGGGGGCCTCGGGAAGCTGTTCAAGAAGGCCATGACGGGCGAGGGGGCCTCGCTCATGCGCGTAAAGGGTGAGGGGCTGCTCTACCTTGCCGACAACGCCGATGACATCCACCTGTTCTACCTGGAGAACGAAGGGCTCACGATCAACGGGCGTAACCTGCTGGCGTTTCAGCCGCAGCTCACGTGGGACATCCAGCGGGTTCAGGGGGCGGGGGTCGCGGCGGGGGGATTGTTCAACACCACGGTCGCGGGGACGGGGTGGGTGGCGGTGACCACGCATGGCACGCCGGTGCTGCTCGACGCCGCCCGCATGCCTACCTATGCGGACGGGCAGTCCGCTGTTTGCTGGAGTACGCAGCTGCAGGTGGGGGTCAATCGGACGGTCAAGGCGGGAGCGTTGATCGGGCGGGGGAGTGGGGAGGCCATGCAGTTGGCGTTCAGGGGGGAGGGGTTTGTGTTGGTTCAGGCTAGTGAAGGGCCTCCTGTGGTGGCCAAGAGCTGAGATGGTGCGTTCGGGCTCCGAGTGGACAGGTAATTAGCTAATTGCCATAATGCCTTGGTGTTGGACGTGGATCTGGTCAAGGCGCTGGCCAATGACAAGCGGCTGTTGATCCTGGAGTGGCTGCGCGACCCCGAGCGGCATTTTCCGCCGCAGCGCGACGGCGATCTCGTACGGGACGGGGTCTGCTCGCTGTTCATCGCCGAGAAGCTGAGCGTCAGCCAGCCGACCTGCGGCGAGCATCTCAAAGTGCTCGCCAAGGCCGGGCTGATCCGCGGCAAGAAGGTCAAGCAGTGGGTTTTCTACCAGCGTGACGAGGATCGGATCGCCGAGGCCAAGGAGTTGTTGAGCGGTGACTGGTGAGCTGAACGGGCTGTATGAGCGGCTGATCGCCGACATGGACGCCGCGGGGGCGCGATATCGGGTGATCGATCATGCGCCCGAGGGGCGTACCGAGCTGGTCAGCGCGTTGCGCGGGCATGACGTCGCGGAGGCGGCCAAGTGCCTGGTGGTGATGGTCAAGATCGGCAAGAAGCAGACCCGGCACGTGCTGGCCGTCGTGCCCGGTGACGCGCGGCTCGACCTGCAGGCGGTCAAGGCGCTGCTGGACGGCACGTACGTGGCCTTCGCCGGCAAGGAGAAGGCCGAGGAACTGGCCGGGAGCATGAGCGGGACCGTGTTGCCGTTCAGCTACGATCCCCGGCTGGAGCTGGTCGCCGATCCGTCGCTGCTGGAGCGGCCCGAGCTGTACTTCAACGCGGCCAGGCTCGACCGGTCCGTCGCACTGAACACCGAGGACTACGTGCGGCTGGCCGAGCCCAGGTTGGCCGCGATCACCGGCTGAGGGCGACAACCGGTCAGGAGCAGGTGGGGGTGGGGGCGGTGTTGGTGCCGTTCCAGGAGGCCAGGAAGCCGAACGTGGTCGAGGCCCCGGGGGTGAGCTGGCCGTTCCAGCTCACGTTCTGCACCGTCACCGCCGAGCCGACGGCGTTCAGGGCGCCGCCCCAGATCTGGGTGATCTGCTGACCGTTGGCGAACGTCCACCGCACCGTCCACGAGCTCCGCGGGGTGGTGCCGGTGTTCCTGACGGTGACCTCGCCCTGGAAGCCGCCCTGCCACTGGCCGGTGTTCCGGTATGTGGCCGTACAGCCGCCGGGCGGCGTGACTGTCGGGGTGATGGTCGGGGTGACGGTTGGGGTGGAGGTGCCGGAGAGGGCGCTCACCAGGGCGGGATACCACTTGTCGGACATCTTCTGGTCGCCGGCGGCGTTCGGGTGGACGCCGTCATAGGTGTCCGTGTTCGTGCTGAACCCTGTCCACTGGTCCACCACCGTGATCGGCGACTGCTGGGTGGAGGTGGCGGCGGCCCAGGCGGGGATGGCGTTGTTGAAGTTCACGGTGCGCTGGGCGCAGTCGGGGCAGGTGGACGGGTTCATCGGGATGATCTTGGCGACGAGGATCTTCATGGCGGGGTTGCTTGCCCGCATCTGGTTCACCAGGGTCGTGAACGCGCTGAGGATCGTCGCCGGCGCGATGTTGCTCCACACGTCGTTCGTGCCGAAATGCATCAGGACGATGTCGGGCCTGGTCGCGGCGAGCCAGCCGGGTAACTGGTTCTGGTTGGCCACGTTGGTGGCCAGGAAGCCGCCGTGGCCCTCGTTGTCGCCGTCGTACGAGACCCCGCAGCCCTGCGGCGGGAGCGTGCCGACGAAGTCGATATTGGTGTGACCGGTGCTCTGCAACCTGTTCCAGAGCAGGGCCCGCCAGCAGCCGGGGGATCCGGTGATCGAGTCGCCCAGCGGCATGATCTTGATGGGCGCGGCGCCGGCCTGCGAGGTGGTCGCGATCAACACCGCCGCGGCCAGGGCCAGCATCGCCGCCAGCACGGCGGTGGTCCTGCGCATCGTCTGCTCTCCCGTCGTCGCCTCGCGCGGAGCGATCGTCCGCTGCGCGGATCGTTCCTGGGCTCGCTCGTCGTGGCCTTCGCGCAGATCGTAGGAGCGCCCGGGCGCGGCGGAAAGGCGGGCGCCCTCCGCGCGGCGGTGACCTGCGGGGACGCCGGCACCCGGCATGTAACTTTCAGATGTCCGGTGGTGGTTCCAGGGGATGGTCGCGGCGGACCACGGCGAGCGGGCAGGGCGCGTGGTGCAGCATGGCCTGGCTGATCGAGCCCATGAGCATCCCGGCGAGCTGGCCGTGCCCGCGCGACCCGACCACCAGCAGCTCGGCCCCCGCCGCGGCCTCCCGCAGCACCTCGACGGGATGGCCGTGTACGACCTCCGCCACCATGTCCACGTCGGGATGCCGTTCCCGGTACCGGGCCACCAGCCCCCGCAGGGTCCGCAGGTGCTTCTCCTCGCCGTCGCGGTCGGCCGGCTCGAAGCCCCCCGGATGCGGCCAGGCCCAGGCCTGTACGGCACGCAGCCGGGCACGTCGCAACTCGGCCTCGGCGAAGCCGAAGGCGAGGGCCCGCAGGGACCCCGGCGAGCCGTCGACCCCGACCACCACCTCGGCACGCGGTGACGAGGGCCGCTCGTGGACCAGGACCACGTCCGTACGGGCGTGCGCGGCCACCCCGTAGGCGACGGAGCCGATCAGGAGCCCCCGTACGCCGCCTATCCCGCGGCTGCCGACGACCAGCAGCTCGGCGTTCCGGGACGCGTTGATGAGGGCGGAGCGGGGGTCGCCGGGGAGCAGCTTGGTCTCCACGGTGATGCTCGGCCGCTCGCGCAGCGCCCGGTCCCTGGCCGAGGTGAGCACCGACTCCGCGCCCTCGCGCATCCACCGGCCCACCTCGGCGTAATATCCGGTGACCTCCTCGCACACCCACTTCGGCACGGTATGCGCCACGATCAGCGGCTCCTGGCGCAGCGCCGCCTCCGTGGCGGCCCAGCCGACGGCTTCCAGGCCGGTGCGCGAGCCGTCCGCCCCAGCGATGATCAAGGTTCAGCTCCTCAGGCGAAGGCGTAGCACTCGACCTCGGCGCGGCGATAGGAGAGCCCCTTGCTCACCGATTCCTGGGCGCACGCGCGCTGGGCCTTGCTGAGGTGCAGCGTGCCGCAGACAGACACGCCGGAGTAGGTACGGCAGTCGAGTGATTTGTCGGGTTGGCCGATGCGGTACCTCGCCTTGACCGCCGCGCGGCAGCTCGCCTTCCCCGTTTGGGCGTAGCGGCACTGAGCGATCAGGATCTTGTACTGCTCCTTGCTCACTTCATGCTGGGTACCGTCCCAGGAGGCGGCGGTCACGCCGAACGTGGCGAGCACCGCGAGGCTTGCGACAGCGGCGATATCTCTCATATGTCCCCTGACGGGACCGTACCGCCCAGGGCGATCGTCAAACCCCTCTGACCTGGAACAGCGTGCCGGGCGGCGGGTGCGCCGGGGCACCGCGTGCGGCCGCGGGGCCGGATTTTTCGGGAAATGCGCATGTTTCGGGAGATGTGCGGGCTGGGTACGATGATCGCCGACCAACGCGGGAGCCCGGTGCGGACCGGGCTGAGAGGACGGCTGACAGCCGCCGACCGCCAGAACCTGCTCCGGATAATGCCGGCGAAGGGAGTTTGCGCGATGAGCGACGCGCGATTTTCCAAGATCTACTCCGGTGACCTGCGTGTGCCGATGCGCCAGGTCCGGCTGTCCGACGGCTCGTCGGTGACGCTGTACGACACTTCGGGCCCGTACACCGACCCCTCCGTGGAGACCGACGTCAGGCGGGGGCTGCCGCGCCTGCGCGCGGGCTGGGTCGCCGAGCGCAGGGCGGCGGGGCAGCCCGTGACGCAGGTCGCCTGCGCCAGGGAGGGGCTGATCACGAAGGAGATGGAGTTCGTGGCGGTGCGCGAGGGGCTCGCCGCCGAGTTCGTACGCCAGGAGGTCGCCGCCGGGCGGGCCATCATCCCGGCGAACGTCAACCACCCCGAGTCCGAACCCATGATCATCGGCCGGAACTTCCTGGTGAAGATCAACGCCAACATCGGCAACTCCGCCGTGACGTCCTCCATCGAGGAGGAGGTCGAGAAGATGACCTGGGCGACCAGGTGGGGCGCGGACACGATCATGGACCTGTCGACCGGCCAGGACATCCACGAGACCCGCGAGTGGATCCTGCGCAACTCACCGGTACCGGTCGGAACCGTGCCCATCTACCAGGCACTGGAGAAGGTCAAGGGCCGGCCGGAGGCGTTGTCGTGGGAGGTCTACCGCGACACGCTGATCGAGCAGTGCGAGCAGGGCGTGGACTACGTGACGGTGCACGCGGGGGTGCGGCTCGCGTACGTGCCGCTCACCGCCCGCCGCAAGACCGGGATCGTCTCGCGCGGCGGCTCGATCATGGCCGCCTGGTGCCTGGCGCACCATCGCGAGAGCTTCCTGTACGAGAACTTCGCCGAGATGTGCGAGATCCTGGCCCGCTACGACGTGTCGTTCTCGCTCGGCGACGGGCTGCGCCCCGGGTCGATCGCGGACGCCAACGACGAGGCCCAGTTCGCCGAACTGCGCACCCTCGGGGAGCTCACCCGGATCGCGCGCGCCCATGACGTGCAGGTGATGATCGAGGGCCCCGGCCACGTGCCCATGCACAAGATCAAGGAGAACGTCGACCTGCAGCGCGAGCTCTGCGACGACGCGCCGTTCTACACGCTCGGGCCGCTCGTGACGGACATCGCGCCGGGGTACGACCACATCACCTCGGGCATCGGGGCCGCCATGATCGGCTGGTACGGCACCGCCATGCTCTGCTACGTCACCCCCAAGGAGCACCTTGGCCTGCCGGACAAGGACGACGTCAAGACGGGCGTGATCACGTACAAGATCGCGGCCCACGCGGCGGACCTGGCCAAGGGGCACCCGCGGGCGCAAATGTGGGACGACGCCCTGTCGGACGCGCGGTTCGAGTTCCGCTGGGAGGACCAGTTCGACCTGTCGCTGGATCCTGACACGGCCCGGTCGTTCCATGACGAGACCCTGCCCGCCGCGCCGGCCAAAACGGCGCATTTCTGCTCGATGTGCGGGCCCAAGTTCTGCTCGATGCGGATCAGCCACGACGTACGCAGGTACGCGGCCGAGCACGGGGTGAGCGAGGAGGAGGCGCTGGAGGCCGGCCTGGCGGAGAAGGCCGAGGAGTTCACCAGGCGGGGGTCCTCGATCTACCTGCCCCTCGCGGACTGACAGGCATCTGCCGGAGTCCTCGGCCTTGCGCCGGGCGAACTCGGGTGCGGGACGGAAACGTTCGGCGACCGTGTTCGCCACGTCCGCCGGGTCGAGGACGGCGGCCTCTTACACGTGGGTCGGCACGTTCACCCCGAACAGGGCGTTCCACTCCTGGTCGGGGGCGTCGAGGCCGTGGTCGCCCGTACGCGCATGAACGTGTCCTCCCCACCCGCCCGGCCGGTTGCCGGCTGGGGGCCGCTTAGATGAGAGGTTTCTCATCTGGGCCTCAGCGTGGTCTCCTCGAAGAGGGAGAGGGTCGAGCCCATGAAGCGTCGGGTAGCGGTGATCTTCCTTCTACTGGGAGCGGTGACGGCCGGTTTCGCCGCGATGGAGTTGGTCCGGGCGGTCGATAACGGGCCTAACCTGGGCAAACCGGTGGTGGTCTCACCCTCGTCGGACGAGGGCGGGCTGGACACGCGTCCCCCTTCCACCCAACCGGTGGGGGACAGCAGGTCGCGCGCGCCCGGCGAGGGTCAGTCGCTCTCGCCTGGACAGGGGCGGTCGCCCGCTGACGACCGGTCGCCCGCGAGCACCGTGGAGCCCACGCCCAGCGGGAGCGCAGAGCCGAGCGCGCGGCCCACGCCCAGGAAGACCAAGGCCGAGCCGGTCAAACCGCCTTCGCCCAGGCCGGCGGGCGGCGATGATGACGACGACGATGACGGCGGCGCCGACGATGACGACGGTGACGGGGACGACGATGACTGATGGGGAGGCCGCATGCGGGTGAGCGCCCGTGCCCGGATCGTGGGCTGGATGCTCGCCGTCGTCGGCCTCGCCCTGTCCGTCGCGATCTTCGTGACCACGGTGATCCTGCTCTCCGAGCTCGACAACCGGGTGGACGCGGAGCTCGCCAACGAGACGGAGAAGTTCCGGCGTTACGCCGCCAGCTCCCTCGATCCGCGGATGGGGAGCGACGTCGCCCTGTTGCTTGAGGAATACCTGACGATCAACACCCCGGATCGGTGGGAGGACTTCTTCAGCATCGTGGACGGCGACGTGGACAAGAGGACCTGGATCGAGCCGCCGGTGCGCCTCGACGGCGACGCCGAGCTGGTCGCGCACATGGCCAGGGCCACCACGGTCGACGACCGGACGATCGAGACGGCGAGCGGGACGGTCTCCTACGTGGTGATACCGGTGACCGTCGTCGGCGACCCCCGGCCGGGTCACCTCGTGGTCGCGATCTTCTACGACCTGCAGCGCGAGGAGATCGCCGACGCGGTGCGGGTGCTCGGGCTGTCCGCGCTGGCGGGGATGGTGCTGGCGGGGGCGGCCGGGTGGTTCGTGGCCGGGCGGGTGCTGGCGCCGGTCCGGCTGATGAGCCAGACCGCCGAGCAGATCAGCGACTCCAGCGACCTCACGCGCCGGCTCGACGTGCCGGGCGACGACGACGTGGCCATGCTGGCCGCGACGTTCAACCACATGCTCGACCGGCTGGAGCAGGCCTTCGTCGTGCAACGGCACTTCATGGACGACGCCGGGCACGAGCTGCGCACCCCGATCACGGTCATCCGCGGCCACCTGGAGCTGATGAGCGACGATCCGGAAGATCGCGCCGAGACCCTGGCCCTGGTGACCGACGAGCTTGACCGAATGAACCGCATCGTCGACGACCTCATCACCCTCGCTAAGGCCGAGCAGCCCGGGTTCCTCTCGCTGGACCAGGTCGAGGTGGCCGATCTCACGGTCAGCGTGGTCGCCAAGGCCCGCGCGCTCGGCCGGCGGCAGTGGCGGGTCGACGAGGTGGCCGAGGCTCGCGTGCCCGCGGACCGGCAGCGGCTCACGCAGGCGCTCATGCAGCTGGTGGCCAATGCCGTGCGGCACACCACGGACGACGACCTGATCGCCGTGGGGTCGGCCGTACGCGACTCGTGGGTCGTGTTGTGGGTGCGCGACAGCGGTCCGGGGGTGGCGCCCGCGGACCGGGAGCGGATCTTCGGGCGGTTCATGCGCGGGGCCGGCCGTACCGGGGCTCACGACGGCGCCGGGCTGGGGCTGGCCATCGTCAGGTCCATCGCCGAGGCCCATGGGGGCAACGTGAAAGTGACCGACGCCGCGGGAGGCGGCGCCTGCTTTGTCATGTCCATCCCGCTTTGGGAGCTGTGGGAGGTGCGGTGAACCGCATTCTGATCGCCGAGGACGAGGCCAGGATCGCCTCCTTCGTGGAGAAGGGGCTGCGGGCCAACGGCTTCGTGACCGCCGTGGTCGGGGACGGGATCGGGGCCTACGACCTGGCCTGCGGGGGCGGGTTCGACCTGCTGATCCTGGACATCGGGTTGCCGTTGAGCGATGGGTTCACCGTTTTGCGGCGGTTGCGGGAGTCAATGGTCTCCATTCCTGTGATCATCCTGACCGCGCGTGACAGTGTGAGCGACACCGTGGCGGGGCTGGAGGGCGGGGCGGACGACTACATCGCCAAGCCGTTCGCCTTCGAGGAGCTGCTGGCCCGGGTGCGGTTGCGGTTGCGGGCCGAACGTACGCCGGAGGTGACCGTGTTGCGGGTGTCGGACCTGTCGCTTGATCTGCGTACGAGGCGGGTTTATGTCGGGGAGCGGGCGGTGGACCTGTCCACCCGGGAGTTCGCGCTGGCCGAGATCTTCTGCCGCCATCCCGACCAGGTGCTGACGCGCGAGCAGTTGCTGAGCCATGTCTGGGGGTTCGATTTCGACCCCGGGTCCAACGTGGTGGACGTCTACGTGCGCTACCTGCGGCGCAAGATCGGCGCGGAGCGCATCGAGACGGTCCGGGGGACGGGATACCGCATGAGAATTGCCTAATCATCAGCTCACAGACGCTTCACTCTCCTCCTACAAGCTGTTCATCAACGGCACTAGGGGAGGAGCGACCGTGATAGTCGGACTGGCGATGGACCTGGCCGCGATCATTCTGCTGGCCTACGGGCTCTACTACCGGCGGCACCACCGGCGAGACCTGCTGTTCGCCTACGTGGCGCTCAACGTGGGGATCTTCGCGGTGGTGTCGCTGCTGCTCGTCCAGCGGGTGGACATCGCGGTCGGCTTCGGGCTGTTCGGCCTGCTGTCGATCATCCGGCTGCGTTCCAGCGAGATCACCCAGCAGGAGATCGCCTACTACTTCGTCGCGATCGTCCTGGGACTGGTCAACGGCATCGCGGCCGCCTGGCCGACGACCGCGCTCCTGCTCAACGGCGTGCTGCTGGTGGTGATGTACATCGCCGACCACCCCGGCCTGCTCGGCCGCACCCGTCACCAGGTGGTGACCCTGGACGTGGTCTACGCGGATCCGGAGCTGCTGCGGGTGGACCTGGAGAGCCGGCTGCGGGCGCGGGTCCTGCACTGCGTGGTCACGCAGGTGGACTACGTGCGGGACGTGACGGTGGTGGATGTGCGTTACGTAGTGCCGCAGGGCTCGGCCCGAGACCAGACGCGGGCGCGGGCCGGGGTGCGGTGAGGCCGGGAGGTGAACGAATGCCGGGGTGCGGTGGTGGTGCGGGGGCGGTGTTCGGTGGTGGGGGGCGGCGCTGGGTGGTGCCTGGGCGGTGGTGGGTGGTGCGGCGGTGGTGGTGGTGCGAGGGCGGTCGTCGGTGGTGCGGCGGCCATAGGACGCTGATCGGCGGCGATGCTCGGGGGAGGGGACCGCTGCCGGAGGGGTGGGTGGTGGTGCGGTGGCGCGCTGGTGTGCTGGTAGCGGGTGGTTCGGTGGCGGCACGGAGAGCAAAGGAGATCTAGGTGCGTAGGGGGTGTGGGGGGATGTCGGACAGGGACGCGGATGTGTTGTTGGCCGGGGTGGGGGCGGCGGCCTCGCCGGTCGGGCTGGAGGACGTGCCGGAGCTGATGAGCCGGGTGGACAACAAATACCTGGTGACGGTCGCGACGATGGCGCGGCTGGCGGCGGAGCTGGGGGATCGGTTCGGGGTGCTGGAGATCGGGGGGTTGCGGCAGTTCCGCTACACCTCCACCTACTTCGACACGCCGGAGCTGCTCACCTTCCACCAGCATCGGCAGGATCGGCGGCGCAGGTTCAAGCTGCGCACCCGTACCTATCTGGACGGTGGAGGGCGGTGGCTGGAGCTGAAGCTCAGCGGGGCGCGCGGGAGCACGGACAAGCACCGCATCCCCTACGATGACGCGCCCGGACAGGTGCTCACCAGGGAGGCGCTCGACTTCGTGCGTGGCACCCTGCAGAGCGAGTTGCGGATCATCGCACCGGAGGCGCTGGGGCCGGTGCTGTCCACCGACTACCGGCGGGTGACGCTCATCGACCGGTCCGGCGCGGCCCGGCTCACCTGCGATACGGGGCTGCTCTGCCACGACGGCCGGCGCAGTGCTCCCGCCCGCCGCGACCTGGTGTTGCTGGAGTCGAAGTCGGCGGACGGCAAGGCCATGGTCGACAAGGTGCTGCGTGGGATGGGAGTGCGACCGGTGAGCGTGAGCAAATACTGCCTGGCGGTTGCCGCGCTCCGAGAGCTCCGAGCCAATCGCTGGCATTCGGTGCTGCAGCATTACCTCGACCCGAAGGCGGTCCCGGGGCAGCATCGCAGAGCTTATGCGTATGCACGGGCGGGATGCTCGGAAGGATCCGCCTTACGAGTGTTCGAGCCGCACGGGGTTCAGCGTGTCCGCTAATAGGGTGACGACGCGACCGCCGTGCTCGACGGGTACGACGTGGCCGCCCCGCACGCGGTATTGAGGTGCCGGCGTTCGTACAGCATCGGTTTCTCGACAATGGTCTTCCGCCACCCATCAGCCTGCCTGCTGTTTGACCTGGACGGGACGGCATCCGTGGGCGCTCTTGGCGAGGCCATCGCAAGGCGCGTTCACGCTCGCCGGATGCGGGTCTCTGTGAGTGGCCAAGGCTGGCACTGCAGTTGGCCGGTTTTCCCTGGGTGTTGTGGGTGGAGGGGAACGTCTTGGGTGGGCCAGGGCGGTGCTCTCGGCCCTTCGGCCGGACTACGTGGCCCGCGCCGGGGGCGGCGGGGGTTGCGCGTGGGGAGTTGGGGCGTTGTTGTTCCGTGGATTTATGCTTGTCGGCTGTTATTACGGTTAAACCCCTTGATAGGGGAGGCGGGGTCGCATTCTGTAAGAGGGGGCTTGTCGAATGCTTGAAAGGATCAATGAGATATCGGGGGTCCGGTTGTGTGCGGATGGATATCTCGATGACTTCTGGCCGAACTTTCGGGAGATTGATGACGTGCTCTGGAAACTCGAACGTATCCAGAGTTTCCGGGAGGCGGCGGTGCCGAGTTGGGTCGCGACGATGGAGGAGGACTGGGAGCGCTCGCTCAAGCTGATCGACCATGACCCCGTGGCCGGGTGCCGGGCCGAGGGCTTCGTCCGCAGGCGTGTCCGCGTCGTCGAGCAGCCTGTCACGCCCTACCTGCGGTGGGAGATGCACGTCCTGGCGCTGCGCGACCCGGCCGCCGAGCAGGTGCGGGTGCTCGACGCCCGGGAGGTCGCCGACCTGGAGGTACGCCGGCGCCTCCCGGAGCTGGTGGTCCTCGGCACCTCAGTGATGTACGAGGTCACCTACGACGCCGAGGGCACCCACAGCGGCGCCCGGCGGATCGACGACCGTGACGTGATCGCTGCCTGCCGCGGCGAACTCGACAAGTTGTACACCGCCGCCGAGGACTTCCGGTCCTACTACGAGCGGGAGATCGCGCCACTGCCCGCTCCCTCCCTGACCGGCTGAGTGCACTGGGAAGGTCGTCCGCGGGGTGGAGGCACTGGGAGGGTTGTCCGGGGGTGGGGGCGCGAGGGAGGGTCGGCTGCGGGGTGGGGCATCGGCAGGGTCAGTTGGTGGGGTGGGTTACAGGGGGAGGTTGCCGGTGGCGGTGCTGGTTGAGCCGGTTGCCTGGTAGGCGGCGATGGTGCGTTCGGCGATGCGCATCTGGTGGATCTCGTCGGCGCCGTCGGCGAAGCGAGCCCAGCGCGCGTGCTGGAACATGCCGGCCAGCGGCGTGTCCGTGGAGTAGCCGAGGGCGCCGTGCACCTGGATGGCCCGGTCCACGATCCGGTTGAGGCTGTTGGCCACGAAGTGTTTGGCCATCGACACCTCCGTACGGAAGTCCTCGCCCTTGTCGATCTTGGAGGCGGCGTGCAGCACCATCAGCTTGCACTGGTAGAGCTCCATGGCGGAGTCGGCGATCATCCACTGCACGCCCTGCTTCTCGGCCAGCAGCGAGCCGTGGCTGAAGCGGTTGAGCGCGCGGTCGACCATCATGTCCAGCGCCGTTTCCGCCTGCGAGATCCAGCGCATGCAGTGCGCGAGGCGGGCCGGACCCAGACGATACTGGCCGAGGCGGTGGCCGTTGCCCCGGCCACCGAGGATCTGGCTGTCGGGCAGGCGCAGGTCCGTGATGACGATCTCGCTGTGTCCGGTCGAGCCGTGCATGGTCTCGACCTCGCGTACGTCGTTCCAGCCCTCCTGTGGCAGGTCCACCAGGAAGGCGGTGTTCGCGCCCCGCGAGCCTTCCGGGACGTCCTGCTCCGTTCTGGCGATGAGGATGGCGAAGTTGGCGCGGCGGGCGTTGGAGATGAACCACTTGTGGCCGTTGATGATCCACTCGTCGCCGTCGCGTACGGCCGTCGTACGGATCAGGGTGGGGTCCGAGCCCGCCACCTCGGGCTCGGTCATGGCAAAGCAGGACATCTGGCGGCCCTCCAGCAGCGGGCGGAGATATCTCTCCTTCTGCTCGTCCGTCGCCCAGTGCAGCAAGGTGTGCATGTTGCCCTCGTCCGGGGCCATGCAGTTCAGGACCCACGGGCCGATGCGGGTCTTGGCCGCCTCCGACTGCACCATGGCCAGCTCCACGTGGCCCAGGCCCATGCCGCCCCATTCCTTGGGCATGTGGGGAAGCCACAGGCCCTCCTCCTTGGCCTGGGAACGCAGGCGGAAGATCGTCCGGAGGTATTCGTCGCGGTCGCCCTCCTTCACCCCCTCCATGGCGGGAATGACCGTGCCCTGGATGAAGGCGCGGACGCGCTTGCGGATCTCCTCGTGCTCGGGGGCGAGGGTGAAATCGATGGCCATGCTGATGTCGCTCCTTATTGAGGTGGTTATTCCAAGGTGGCCGGGTTGTGGCAGGCAAGCCAGTGGTCTTCGCCGATCTGTCTGATCTGGGGCTCCTCGGTGGCGCAGCGGGCATCCGCTCGCGGGCAGCGCGTACGGAACCGGCACCCCGAAGGCGGGTTCACCGGCAACGGCGGCTCGCCGCTGATCAGCTTGTCGGCCGGCGGCAGGTCGAGACCGCCCCCGGGGATCGAGGCGATCAACGCCCGGGTGTAGGGATGCGCCGGCCGCCCGATCAGGTCGGCGCTCGGCGCGAGCTCGCACACCTTGCCCAGGTACATCACCAGGATCCGGTCACTGATGTTCTTCACCACGGCGAGGTCGTGGGCGATGAAGACGAGCGTGAGCCGGTAGCGGTCCTTGAGGTCTTCCAGCAGGCCGAGGATCTGCGCCTGTACGGAGACGTCCAGCGCGGACACGGGCTCGTCGCAGATCACCACCTCCGGATCAAGGATCAGGGCCCGGGCGATGGAGATGCGCTGACACTGCCCGCCGGAGAACTCGTGCGGCCGCCGCTCCGCCGCAGTCGCCGGATCCAGCCCGACCGCCTCCAGCACCTCGTCCACCCGGTCGCCGGGCAGGCTCCAGACGCGCGGGCCCTCGCTGACGATGTCGCGTACGCGGCGGCGCGGGTTCAGGGAGGAGATCGGGTCCTGGAAGATCATCTGCAACCGGCGGCGCGTACGGCGCAGGGACTCGCCGCGTAGGGCGGTCAGTTCCAGGCCGTCCAGTCGGACGGAGCCGGAGCGGGGCGGCGGGAGTTGCACGAGCGCCCGGGCGGCGCTCGACTTGCCGCAGCCGGACTCGCCGACGATGCCGAGCGTCTCGCCCCGCGCCAGGTCGAAGCTCACCCCGGAGACCGCCCGCACGGTACGGCCGCGCCCTGCGGGGAACTCCACGACCAGGTCCTCCACGCGCAGCAGCACCTCGTCGGGGGGACGCAGGTGAGCACTCCCGCTACCGGCCACCGCTCTCCACCTCCTCCACCGCTTCTGTCTGGCGGTTGTTCGGGTCAGGTGTGAGGTGGCTCTTTTCGCCCGGGCGGCTGTTGGTGTCGGAGGGGAGGTGGCCGACTTCTGCCGGGCTGCTGTCCGTGTTGGGTGTGATGTGGGCGTCTTCTGTCGGGTGGTTGTTTGGGTCGGGTGTGGGGTGGCTCGCCTCGTCCGGGCGGCTGTCCATGCGGGAGGGGTGGTGGTCGTCTTCTGCGGGGCGGGTGTTCGTGTTGGGTGTGATGTGGGCGTCTTCTGTCGGGTGGTTGTTCGGGTCGGGTGTGGGGTGGCTCGCCTCGTCCGGGCGGCTGTCCATGCGGGAGGGGAGGTGGCCGTCTTCTGCCAGGCTGCTGTTCGGGTCGGGCGGGAGGCGGCTCTCTTTGTCCTGGTGGCTGTCCGTGTGGGAGGGGTGGTCGCTGTCTTCCGTCGGGCGGGTGTTCGGGTTGGGGGCGACGTGGTTCTTTTCGTCCGGGCGGTTGTTCGGGTTGGGGGTGACGGGGTCGGCTTTCGTCGCTGTGTTCTTTGTTGTCGGGTTGCGGGGGTGCCAGCAGGCGTAGTGGTGGCCGTCTTGGATGAGGGGTGGGGACTCGATGGTGCATCGGTCCTGGGCGTAAGGGCAGCGGGGCTGGAATGCGCATCCCGTCGGCAGGTCCGTCAGGTCCGGGGGCCGGCCGGGGATGACGCGTAGCCGGTGATGCACGGGATCCGTCAGTCGCGGCGCCGCCTGTAGCAACGCCTCCGTGTACGGCATCCGCGCCCGCGCGAACACCTCACCGGCAGGCCCCCGCTCCACCACCTTCCCGGCGTACATCACGATCACCTCGTCCGCCCACCGCGCCACCACGGACAGGTCGTGGCTGACCAGTACCACCGCCATGTCCCGTTCCTCCCGCAGCCGGTGGAGCAGGCGCAGCACCTGATCCTGGATCGTCACGTCGAGCGCGGTCGTCGGCTCGTCGGCGAACAGCACGTCGGGCCCGCATGAGAGCGCCATCGCGATCGTCACCCGCTGCCGCATCCCGCCCGAGAGCTGGTGCGGATAGCGGCGCAGCATGCGCTCCGGGTCGGGGATGCCCACCGAGGCCAGCAGGCGCACCGCCTCGGAACGCGCCTGCCGGCGTCCCATTCCCAGGTGTACCCGCAGCGGCTCGGTCACCTGTGTGCCGATCGTGCGCACGGGGTTCAGGGCGGTCATCGGGTCCTGGAACACGGTCCCGAGCCGGGGCCCGAGGACCGAGCGCATCTCGGCGGGGCCGAAGGTGGTCAGGTCGTCGCCGGTGAGGTAGACGTTCCCGGAACGGACGGAGTTGCCCGGTAGCAGGCCCAGGATCGAGCGGATCAGCATGGACTTGCCGGACCCCGACTCGCCCACGATGGCCAGGGTCTTCCCGCGTTCCAGGGTGAAGGAGACCCCGTCCACGGCCTTGACCACGCCGCGCGGGGTGACGAAGTGCGTACGGAGGTCCTCGACCTGCAGCAGGCAGTCCCGGACCGGGTGGGGCGGGTCCACATCGACGGGTGCGGGGGCCGCCTGGCGTACCGGCTCCAGGCCGCTCTCCCGCACGTCCGTCAGGGATCGGAGCCGGTCGCCCACCAGGTTGAACGACAGCACCGTGAGGAACATGACCAGGGAGGGCGCCAGCACCACGTGCGGCGCGGTCTCCATGAGCGTGCGCCCCTCGTTGATCATCCCGCCCCAGGTGGGCGTGGGCGCCTGCACGGACAGCCCGAGGAAGGCGAGGCTGCCCTCGGCCACCACGATCACGGCCATGCCGATGAACGCGTACGACGCCGCCGGCACCGCCACGTTCGGCACGATCTCCCGCCACAGGATCCGCCGGTCCCGGGTGCCGAGCACGCGGGCGGCCAGGACGAACTCGCGTTCGGCGTAGGTGAGGGTGGCGCCGCGGATGAGCCGGGTCCAGGAGGGCACGCCCAGCACGCCGAGCACGATGAGCACGTTACGCAGGTTCGCTCCGGCGAAGGCCACCACGGCCAGCGCGAACACGAGCGCCGGGAAGGCCTGGGCCACGTCGTTGACCGCCATGATGACCGCGTCCGTGGCGCGCCGCCGGTAACCGGCCAGGATGCCGAGCGGGGCGCCGATGCCCAGGCCCAGCAGTACGGCGCCGATGCCCACGCCGAGCGAGACGCGGGCGCCGTACACGATCCTGCTGAGCATGTCGCGGCCGAGGCCGTCGGTGCCGAGGGGATGCGCGCCGCTCGGCCCGGACCGCGGCGGGCCCGCCAGCGTCTCGTCGTAGCGGGGGAACGGCAGCAGGTCCGCCAGCAGGGCGGCGAGGAGTACGACGCCGATCCAGGCGACCGCGGCCCAGAAGCCGAAGCCCAGCCGCCTACGCACGACGGATCCGGGGATCGACGGCGGCGTACACGAGGTCCACCGCGAAGTTGACCGCAACGTAGCCGACCGAGATCAGCACGACGCCTCCCTGAACCGTCAGGTAGTCGCGGGAGAAGATGGAGTCCACGATGAGCCGCCCGACGCCGGGCAGGCCGAAGAGGGTCTCGATGATGACGGTGCCGCCGATGAGGGCGCCCAGGTTCAGCCCCACGGCGGTGACCAGCGTGATCGCGGACGGCCGGAGCGCGTGCCGCCACAGGATGCGGCGCGGCGACAGCCCCAGGGCGCGCGCCAGCGTGATGTAGTCCTCCTGCAGCGTCGCGATCAGGTCGGTACGCAGCAGCCGCGCGTAGACGGCCAGTTGCCCGCAGCCGAGCGTGACCGCGGGCAGGATGACCGAGGTGAGGTTCCAGCCCAGGTCGAGCGTGATGGGCGTCCAGCCGGTGGCCGGCACCACCTGCCAGGTGACGGCGAAGACCAGGATCAGTACCACGCCCAGCACGAAGACCGGCGTGGACAGCAGCGCGAAGCTGAGCGCGGTGAGCACCTGGTCCAGGGCCCGGCCCGCGCGCCGGGCGGCGGCCACGCCCACCGGGACGGCCAGGCCGAGCGCGATCAGCTGCGCGACCACCAGCAGCTCCAGCGTGACGGGCAGCCGCTCGGCCAGCTCGGCGGCCACCGGCATCCGGGTGATGTAGGACTCGCCGAAGTCGCCGGTGGCGAGCCCACCGAGCCAGTCGAGATAGCGCACCAGCAGTGGCTGGTCGAGCCCGAGCTGCGCGCGGAGCTGCGCGCGGGCCTCCTCCGTCGCCGACAGGCCCAGGATCTGCGTGACCGGGTCGCCGGGCAGCAGGTTGAGCAGCGCGTACGACAAGAAGGTGACCACGAGCAGCACCACCAGGAGCCGGACCAGCCGGTGGACGATGATCACCGTTCGGAGAGCCAGAGCTGGCCGAACGGGTGGTACGGGATGGGCGACCCGGTCAACGGCAGCCCCTTCGCACCGTCGGGCAGCACGTGCTCGCCGATGCCGCGTACCTTCGTCCTGGCCACGATGGCCCCGGTGTTGAGGTGGTCGATGAACACGTACGGCACCTGGTCGCGCAGCCGCTCCTGCACGGTGGCGTAGGCCCGCTTGCGCGCGGCCTCGTCCGGGTTCATCCGGCCGACGTCCAGCGCGTCGCTCAGCTGCTTGTCCTTGAGCCGGGAGAAGTTGAGCGAGATCTGGCCGACGGGCTTGGCGTAGCCCTGGTGCATCCAGATGTACTCACCGTCCGGGTCCTGGGAGGAGAACTGCGTCCACACGGTGACCGAGAAGGCGCCCGTGACGGCCCGGTTGATCAGGTCGGCCTGGTCGGCCTGCTTGATCGACGCCTCGATGCCGGCCTTGCGCCACATGTCCTGGGCCAGCTCGACGCCCTGCATGGTGTTCGGGTCGGGGGTGGAGATCAGCTCGAAGCGGATCGGACCCTTCTCCGCTTCCACCTCCTTGACCAGGGCGGCGGCCTTGGCCGGGTCGTAGTCGGGGTAGCCGCCGGGGGAGTACCACTCGGAGTCCTTGGACCACGGCCCGTCGGCGGGCTCCGTCAGGCCGCCGCGCAGGGTCGAGATGACGGCCTTACGGTCGATGGCATGGGCCAGGGCCCGGCGTACGCGTACGTCGTCGAGCGGGGCCACGGCGGTGTTGAGCAGGAAGAAGTATTCGGACACCGCCATGCCCTGGGCCCGGTGCACGGTGTAGGCGTCCTTGAGCGCGCCGAACTTGGTCAGGTCCTCGTCGCGGGAGGTCCCCATGGCGTCGATGCCGCCGGCCTCCAGCGTCTGGGCGCGCGTCTGGCTGTCGGGCAGGATCCTGAATTCGATCTCGTCCAGGTACGGCAGGCCCTGCCGCCAGTACCGCGGGTTCCGGGTGACGACCATGCGGTTGTCCGGGACGTACTCCTTGAAGATGAACGGGCCGGTGCCCACCGGCTTGAGGCTGGCCGCCTTGGGGTCGGCCAGCGAGGCGGGCGGCACCACCATGCCGATCTGCGCCGCCAGGTAGTAGGGGAAGGCCACCCACGGCTGGTTCAGCTTCACCGTGACCGTCATCGGGTCGGCCAGCTCGAACGACTTGACCGGCACGAACACGGCCGCGTTCAGCGGCGAGGCCTTCTGCGCGTCGAGGTTGGCCTTGACGATGTCACCGGTGAGGGAGATGCCGTCGGAGAACGAGACGCCCGACCTGACCTTGATCGCCCATTCGTCGTACTTGTCGTTGGGGGTGAGCGACTCGGCGAGGTACGGTTTCCAGTCGCCATTGGCGTCCACGCTCACCAGCGGCTCGATGATGGCGCCCGTCATGCTGTAACTCTGCGCCGCGAACTGGTCGGTGACCGGGTTGAAGCCGTTGGCGTCCGCGCTCAGCCCGTACACGAGGCGCCCGCCCTGGGTGGGGCCTGTCGGCGGCGCGCCGGACTGTGGTCCCGCGACCGGCCGCTGGCCGCTGCACGCCAGCACCCCGGCCGTGGCCAGCGCCAGGGCGAGCAGCAGCCGCGTGGTCGGCGTCATCCAGCGTTTCATCCACGCCTCCTCCCGGTTCGTCCCCCGAGAGCAATTTCACCGATAGTACTATCGGTGAAAACTCGCACAAGTACCTGAGGGAAAAGCCGTGACGGACACGCCGCTCACCAGGAGCCAGGCCAAGGATCAGACCAGGCGCAGGCTGATCCGCGCCGCCCTGGCCATCCTCGACCGGGAGGGCGAGGCGGGGCTGACCACGACCAAGGTGGCCAAGGCGGCGGGCATCGCGCAGTCGAGCTTCTACGTGCACTTCAAGGACCGCCAGACGCTGCTCCGGGTGCTCGCGGAGGAGGGCGGCGAGCGGCTGCGCCGTTCGATGCGCGAGGCGCGGCGCAAGGCCAGGGAGGCCCCCGGCGACCTCGAACGCCACCGCGACACCTTCCGCATCCCGCTGGAGGCCATCTGCCGCCATCCCGAGCTGCTGCGCATCCAGCTGCGCGCCCGGCACGACCCGGCGTCCTCGCTGCGCGACTTCGCCCGGCAGACGGCCGCGGCCTACCGCGAGCACCATGCCGCCGACCTGGCCGCGCTCGGCTACACCGCCGACAACGAGCACGACCGGCGCCGGCTGGAGATGATCGCCGAGGGGATCGACGCGGCGACCAACGCCCTGGCCATGGGGCACATCGAGGGCCGCTATCCCGACCTGGACGAGTGCGCCGACATCCTGACCGCGCTGTCGAGGGGCGCGCTCCGGCTGCTCAGATCCACCTCGGGCGGTGAAACAGCGTCAGGAGGCGGGGCGGCGCAGGGAGGTGAAGGCCCAGGACATGCGGGGCTCGACCGCCCAGTGGAAGAGCCGGCGCACCGGCGGCGTGCACAGGAGAGTGGCGGCCACCAGGCCGACGACGGTGGACAGGAACAGGTTCAGCTCCAGCCACTCGGCGAGCTTGACGACGAAGCCGTGGAGTAGGTAGGCGTACATCGTGGCCGCGCCCAGTCCACTGAACCACGTGCGCCGGGCCGGCGTGATCGCCAGGAACGCCGCCAGCAGCACCGCCCCCGCGACCAGCAGCCCGAGCCTGATCGCGGTGCCGGTGAGATCGTCCACGCCGATCTGCGCGTTGGAGTGCCGCCAGCGGATCCACTCCGCCGGCACGGAATCGTGCACGAGCAGCGCCACCGCCAGCCCGATGCCGAGCGTGCAGGCCCCGGCCAGCCGCATGTACGGCCGGCGCAGCAGCGCGAAATGCTCCGGCCGCAGCATCAGCCCCAGCACGTAGAACGGCAGCAGGCCGAAGGTCCGGTTCATGGACAGCTCGTCGGGCAGCGCGCTCATCCCGGTCAGCAGCGACAACCCCACCGCCACCAGCAGCGGCCACCTAAGCTGCTGCCACACCGGCGTCGACAGCCGCCACAGGAACAGCGACAGCAGGAACCAGGTCAGGAAGTACGGCTCCAGGATCGTCAGCTTGAACTTCCCGTACAGGATCAGCGACGGCAGCGAGTACGCCGTCTCGAAGATCAGGTACGGCACCGCCAGCGTGGAGATGAGCTTGCGCGCCTTGCCCGCCCCGAACGTGAAGTTCCGCGACAGATAGCCACTGAGCAGGATGAACAGCGGCATGTGGAACAGATAGACGAAGAAGTAGAGCGCGTGCACCAGGACCGCGTCCCGGTGCGGCTCGACGAGGTGACCGGTGACCACCAGCAGGATGGCCAGGTATTTGGCGTTGTCGAAGAACGGGTCCCTGGCGGTCTTGGCGAAGGACTTGGTGACGACGGGTTTGGCGGTGACGGGTGCGCTCACAAGCCTGCCGTCGCCGTCGCCCGTGGGCCTGCCGCCGGGTCCGCTGGTCGTGTTGCTGCGCTCGGTCACAGATCACGAACTTTAGCCAACGACCCGGTAACCGCCAGGAAACGCAGAGTTAGGGATTACCGAAGGGTAGGTGTCGCCCGCCGGACGTTACTGAAGGTCGGCTGGCAACTCCCGCACCTCGGCGGCCAGGGCGGCGGCCGACGCCGCGTCCAGCCGGCCGTCCGCGACGACCGTGACGACCCGCCTGGTCAGGGTGTCCTCCAGGACCAGCGGGCGGTCCCAGGCCAGTGCCTGGCCCACGCCCGGATATTCCGCCACCCGGACGAACCAGGGGTCACCGGCCGTCTGGACGAACACGAGCGTCCAGTCCCGCCCGTCCGGCGCGGTGCCCGACAGGGCCACCCACGGGTCGCGGCTGCCGTGCACGGCCGCCTCGTCTCCCGGCAGGGTCGTCCTGGCGGTGGAGGCGCCCGGGGCGCGCCAGAAGAAGCCGCCGTAGCCCGCGCCCGCCCGGCCCTTGGTGGCCGAGCTGTGGATCTCCAGCGGAGCCCCGGTGTGGTTGGTCAGCGTGAACGTGAGGTCGAGCGCCCAGGCATGCCCGAGGGGCCGCGCGGTCACCGTCCGCACCTCGCGCGCCACCAGCCGGCCGTCAGGCCCGATCCACTCCAGGTGCTCGGTGAAGCCGTCGTCGCCGAGCCGGGGGAAGTCCAGGTGCCGCTGCGTGCCGTGGTCGTCCAGCCAGGTCGGCCCCCGGTCCCTGACGTAGGTGCGGCCGCCCCAGAAGTTCACCCCGCCCAGGTCGGCGATCGCCACGCCGGCGCCGAGGTGGTGGACGTGGTCCGCGGGCCGGAACTCGGTGACCTCGACGCCGCCGAGCGTACGCACCGGGTGCAGGTAGGGCCGGGGCGCGTCGGTCGCCGGCAGGCCGGGCCGCCACTCGTAGGAGGCCACCGGCCGCTCCGCGACCAGCAGCTCCACCCGCGTCCACGGCGGATCCAGCTCGGAGTACAGGGCCAGCTCCCGCGCGCTGCGGTCGGTCAGGTCGGCGATGCCGGGCAGGAAGCGGTATTCGACCTGGCCCGCCTCGTTCCGCTGGACGATCTGGTGCCGCTCGGGGATCGGCAGCGGCTCGGGGGACAGCCGCACCGCGTCCAGGACCTGAGTGAACGTCTCCGTACGGGAGAGCGGCACCAGCAGGTCGGCCCCGGTGCGTACGTGGTCGATGAGGTTCTCCAGCAGGTCGGTGCGCTCGTGGACGGTGGTCGTGACCGAGCCGTCCGGCAGCTCGACCCGCAGCCGGTCCTCGGTGTAGACCAGCGTGGCCACGCCCGCGTCGCCGTGTACGACCAGGTACGGCTCGTGCCGCTCGGGGGCGCACAGCGTCACCGCGATCGTGATCACGAACCCGTCGTCCATCCGGATCCGCACGCACGACGTGTCGTCCGCCTCGATCGGGTGGGCCCGGTAGAGCTCGGTCTCGATGCCCGCGATCGGCCCGTCCACCAGCGCCAGCGCGGACGCCACGGCGTGCGCGAACGGGTTGGTCAGGGCCCCGTCCACGACGTCGACGCCGTTCAGGCGGCGTTTGCCCGCCCAGGCGGAGCGGGTGAAGTAGGACGAATGGCGTTCCCAGGCCCCGGCGCCGCCGATGCCGTGGACCTGACCCAGAGTGCCGCCCGCGATCAGCTCGCGCAGCGCAGGGATCGCCGTCGAGCCGAGCGACTGGAACCCGACCTGGCAGGCCAGCCCGGTCTCGGCCACCACCGCGGCGATCCGCCGATGCGCCTCCCGACCGGCCGCCGGGGGCTTCTCCAGCAGCACGTGCGACCCGCCGCGCAGCGCGGTCACCGCCAGGTCGGCGTGCGTCTGGATGGGCGTGCAGATCACGGTGATCTCGGCGCCGGTCTTCGCGAGCAGCTCGCCCAGATCGGGCGACTGCAGTGGCTCCACGAAATCGACCTCCACCGGCCGCACGTCGCAGATCCCGGCCAGCTCGATCACACCCCGCTCGGCCAGCCGGCGCAGGTTGCGCAGGTGGTGCCGGCCGTGGCCGTTGGCCCCGGCGAGAACGACCTTCATCACGACCACCTCAGCCCGAGTCCGGCGTGCCCGCCCGCGCGCAGCACGCCGTCCGCGATCTCCACCGGGTACGGCTCCGCCAGCAACCCCAGGGCGGCGAACGAGGCGTCCTCCACGTCCTCCACCATGACCGGCAGCGGCAGGGTCAGCGCCAGCTGCCCGGACATCTCGCTCAGCAGGTGCGGGTAGACCGGCACGTCGTACGTCCTGGCCAGCTCCACGATCCGGCGGAACGGCGTGATCCCGCCGACCCGGACCACGTTCGGCTGGACCACGTCGCAGGCGCCGGCCGCCAGCAGGTCGCGGAAGCCGTAGACGGTGTAGACGTTCTCGCCCACCGCGACCGGCACGTCGATGGAGCGGCGCAGTTCGGCGTGCGCGGCCACGTCGTCGGCCGGTAGCGGCTCCTCGATCCAGTGCAGGCCGAACTCCGCCAGCGCGGCGATCGCCCGCCGGGCCCGGTGCAGGTCCCAGCGCTGGTTGGCGTCGATCATCAGCAGCCGGTCGGGGCCGATGACCTCGCGTACCGCGGCCACCCGCGCCACGTCCTCCGCCAGGTCCGGGCGGCCCACCTTGATCTTGACACCCCGGTGGCCGGCCGCCACCCAGCGCCGGGCCTGCTCGACCAGCTCGTCCAGGGGGTAGTGCAGGTTGACGCCGCTGCCGTAGACCGGGACCTCCTCGCGCCGCCGCCCCAGCACGTCGGCCAGGCCGTCACCGCCGCAGCGCAGATCCCACAGCGCCAGGTCTATCCCGGCCAGCGCGATCGTGGTGATCCCGCCGGGCCCGGCCTCGCGCAGGTGCCGCCAGAGCAGGTCCCACACCACCTCGGGATGCGCGGGCAGCCCGATCGCCGCCTCCCGCAGGTCGTGGTCCAGCAGCGCCCGTACGGCGTGCGCGCCGATCTGCGGCGTCCACGCGAACCCGGTGCCGGTGCGCCCGTCCTTGAGCGTGACGTGGGTGACGATCACGTGGTTGGCCGGCACGTCGGCGCCCCAGGGGCGGGGGAGGGGGACGGTGCGCAGCTCGGTACGCAGGTCGGCGATCGTCATGAGGCCACCAGGTCGAGGCCGGTCTTGATCAGGGTGTCCAGCTCCTGTAAATGCTCGCCGGTCACCTCGACCAGCGGCGGGCGCACGCTGCCCACGTCCAGGCCGCGCAGCCGTACACCGGCCTTGACCAGGGAGACCGGGTAGCCGGGGACCTTGCCGCGCAGCCGTACGAGCGGGGCGTAGAAGCCGGTCAGCAGCCGCTCGTCCCCCCGCAGGTAGGCCAGCGCGATCTCCGGCGCGAACGCGAACACCGCGCTGGAGTAGAGCTCCACCCCGATGCCCCGGTAGGCGGGCATGGTCAGCTCGGCCGTCGGCAACCCGTTGAAGAACAGGAAGTCCGGGTACGCCTCCCGCACGGCCAGCACGGTCTGCTGCATCCGGTCGATGTCGCCCAGCCCGTCCTTGAGCCCGATCACCCCGGGGATCCCGGCCAGCTCGACCACGGCGTCCGGTTCGAGCACCACGGAGCCGCGCTGGTAGACGATCACCGGCAGCTCGGCGGCCACCGCGGCCACGTAGGCGGCATAGCCGTGCCCGGGCCCCTGGGCCAGGTACGGCGGCATCAGCAGCAGCCCGTCCGCACCCGCCGCCCGCGCGGCCCGCGCCTGGTTCAGTGCCGTGCCGAGCGGGCCGCCCGCGCCCGCGAACACCGGCACCCGACCGGCCACGACCTCGCACGCCACCCGCACCGCCCGCGCGTGCTCGGCCTCGGACAGCGCCGAGAACTCGCCCGTGCCGCAGGCCACGAACACGCCCCCGGGGCCGTGCCGCAGGCCCTGTTCGAGATGCTCGGCCAGCACCTGCTCGGCGAGCGTGCCGTCGGCGTCGAAGGGCGTCACGGGGAAGAACAGCACACCGCTGAGATTCATGCGAATTCCTTGGATTCCTTGAGTTCGGTACGCCAGCTCCGCTTGGGCCGCCAGCCGAGCAGGCGCTCCGCCTTGGCGGTCGAGAAGGCCGGGGTGGTGCCGGTGAGCCCGGCCGCGAACGGCTCGGTGCCCGGCACGGCCTGGGGCAGCAGGTCCGCCAGCGGCTTCCTGGCCAGCGCGTCCGCGGCCCCCGCGAAGAACACCTCGCCGCTGGGCAGCTCGGGCAGCGCTTCGGCGAGCACGGCGATCAGTTCCGCGGCGTCGCGGGAGTCGATGTAGTTGAACAGCGAGACCCCGCCCAGCTCCGGCCGGTCCAGCCGCTCGCGCACGGTGTGGCCCGACTGCGTGGGGGCGCCCGCCCACTCCTCGGGCGGGATGACGAAACAGGGCCGCACGGCGGCCATCCGCGCCTTGCCGGCCAGGGCGAACGCCTTCATGGTCTGCTCGGCCGCCACCTTGGACAGGTTGTAGGCGTTCCACGGCCGTACCGGGTGGTCCTCGTCGATCGGCAGGTACGCCGGCGCCCAGCCGCCGGGGGCGCCGTACCCGATCACCGTGGGGCTGCTGGCCACCACCACGCCCCGCACGTCCAGGGCCACCGACGCCTCGCAGATGTTGAACGCCATCTGGGTGTTGACCTTGTAGATCACCGACTCGGGGAAGCTGAACGGCGTGGCGATGGCGGCAAGGTGGATCACGGACTCGGGCCGGAACCTGGCGATCACCTCGAACGCCTCGCCCGTGTCCGTGAGGTCCGCGGGCTGGGCGACGGCCGCCTCCCCGGGCGTGCCCGGGACGCGGTCGACACCGATGACCTCGTGCCCGGCCGCTGCCAGCGTGGTGACCACGCTGCGGCCGAGGCGTCCTGCGCTTCCGGTGACGAGGACTCTGCTCACCGCAAAAGGCTCCTTCAAGACTGCAAACAGTTGCACTAAACCTTTGTGTCCGAAGGGCCGAAGCGTCAAGGGGTGATTTCGTCGCCTGGCCTCTAGCTGCGGCTTCCCTTGAACAGTTCGGGGTGCTCGGCGCGGCAAGCGCTTTCAGCATGCACGAGGTCTCTGCAAGCGGTTGCGTTAGGGTGGGCGACTGTGACAGTGACGATTCGTGATGTGGCCCGGGCCTCCGGCGTGCATGTGTCGACCGTGTCGCGGACGTTCTCCGCGCCGCACATGGTGAACGCCGCCACCCGGACGAGAGTGCTCACGGTGGCCGA
Organism: Nonomuraea jiangxiensis; assembly: GCF_900099965.1. Lineage (GTDB taxonomy): Bacteria > Actinomycetota > Actinomycetes > Streptosporangiales > Streptosporangiaceae > Nonomuraea > Nonomuraea jiangxiensis. Next base: position 35,654 of record NZ_FNDJ01000011.1, read on the forward strand.
GGAGCTCGGATACCGGCCCAACCGGGCGGCACGGGCGCTCACGACCGGCCGGACCCACAACCTCGGCCTGATCGTGGCGGACATCGCCAACCCGTTCTTCCCGCCGTTGATCAAGGCGGCCCACGCCGCGGCGCGGCAGCGCGACTACCACCTGTTCGTGGCCGACACCGACGAGGAGCCGGCCGCCGAGGAGGAGTTGGTGCAGGCGTTCTCCAAGCAGGTGGACGGGGTGGTGCTGTGCAGCCCCCGCTCCTCCAACAAGGCGCTGGAGCGGCTGGCCGAGCGGGTGCCGTTCGTGGTCGTCAACCGGCGGCTGCGCGGGGCCGCCACGGTGCTGATGGACGTCGGCCACGGGGCCAGGCTGGCGGTCGAGCACCTAGCCGGGCTCGGGCACCGCCGGGTGGCGCTGGTCTCCGGCCCGGCGGGCTCGTGGACGAGCGCGGAGATCCGGACGGCCGCCGAGCAGGTGCCGGGAATCGAGCTCGTGGTCATCGGCCCCAACGCGCCCACCGAGCGGGGCGGGTTCGCGGCGGCCGACCGGGTGCGCGACTGCGCGGTGACGGGCGTGCTCGCCTACAACGACCTGGTGGCGATCGGGCTCATCGAAGGGCTGGCCGACCGCGGCCTGAGCGTGCCCGAGGACGTCAGCGTCGTGGGGATCGACGACATCGTCTCCGGGCGGCTGAACCGCCCCAAGCTCACCACCGTCGCCATGCCCACGGCGGCGGCCGGGCGGCTCGCGGTCGATCTGCTCATCCAGGAGGTGACCGCCACCACGTCGCTGGAGACCCGGCTGGTGATCCGGGACTCCACGGCCCCGCCACGATAACCCGGAAGCTGCAAACGGTTGTACCAACCGCGAAACAAATAGATCCGACCTATGCGACGGGCAAAGGTGTCAGCTGGGAAAACGCCGTGTCGATATATCGGTAACGGCTATGTAACGCCTGCAAAGGGTTGACGTAACTTTCCCGCCAGCTATAGGAAAGCGCTATCCATTCACTTCTCGCCGGAAGGTCCGTGATGACTGAAGTTTCGGTGGCGGTGAAACCCCCGAGCACGGCGACCAAGCCCAGACGTGGCGGCCATCGCTCCACGAAACGCTCCCGCCGCGAGGCACGGGCGGCCTACCTGTTCCTGGCGCCCTGGTTCGTCGGCCTGCTCGTCATCACGATCGGCCCGATCTTCGCCTCCCTCTACCTGTCGTTCACCGACTACAGCCTCCTTGAGGAGGCCGAGTGGGTGGGGTGGGACAACTACGTCACGATGTTCACCGAGGACCCGAGATTCCTGTCCTCCCTGCAGGTGACCACCATCTACGTCGTCGTCTCGGTCCCGCTGCAACTGGCCTTCGCGCTCGCCCTGGCCCTGGTGCTCGACCGGGGGCTGCGCGGCCTGCCGCTCTACCGCTCCATCTTCTACCTGCCCTCGCTGCTCGGTGGCAGCGTCGCCATCGCGATCCTGTGGCGCAAGGTCTTCGGTGCCGAGGGCCTGGTCAACTCGGTGCTCGCGGTCGTCGGCATCCAGGGGCCCGGCTGGGTGGGCCATCCGGACTACGCGCTCAGCACGCTGATCCTGCTGCACGTGTGGACGTTCGGCGCGCCGATGATCATCTTCCTCGCCGGGCTGCGCCAGATCCCCCGCAGCTACTACGAGGCGGCCGCGGTGGACGGCGCGGGCCCGTGGCGCCAGTTCAGGTCGATCACGGTGCCGCTGCTGACGCCGATCATCTTCTTCAACCTGGTCCTGGAGATCATCAAGTCGTTCCAGTCGTTCACGCAGTCGTTCATCGTCAGCAGTGGCAGCGGCGGACCCGCCGACTCCACGCTCTTCTACACGCTCTACCTCTACCTCAAGGGGTTCAAGAGCTACGACATGGGCTACGCGGCCGCGATGGCCTGGGTCCTGCTGGTCATCATCGCCGGGCTCACCGCGGTGAACTTCCTCGCTTCCAAGTATTGGGTCTTCTATGGCGACACCAAGTAGGCCGATCCCGTTCCTCTTCCGCCCGATCAGGGGCGGCAAGCTGGTCAAGCACGTGCTGCTGATCGGGTTCGGCCTGGTCATGCTCTATCCGCTGTTCTGGATGGTCTCCAGCTCGCTCAAGCCGGAGGAGCTGATCTTCAGGCAGCCCGGCCTGTGGCCGAGCGAGGTCACCCTGGAGAACTACCGCGACGGCTGGTACGCGCTGAAGCATCCCTTCGGCTACTACCTGTGGAACTCGGCGGTCGTGACCGGCCTGTCGGTGGTGGCGAACCTGGTGGCCTGCTCGCTGGCCGCCTACGCCTTCGCCCGGCTGAACTTCCCGCTGAAGAGGTTCTGGTTCGCGATCATGCTGGGCGGGATCATGCTGCCGCACCACGTGACGATCGTGCCGCAGTACATCATGTTCTCCGAGCTCGACCTGATCAACACGATCTGGCCGCTGGTCATGCCCAAGATCCTGGCCACGGACGCGTTCTTCGTCTTCCTCATGGTGCAGTTCATCCGCACGTTGCCGAGGGAGCTGGACGAGGCGGCCGAGATCGACGGCGCGGGTTACTGGCGCATCTTCATCAGGGTCGTCATGCCGCTCTGTCTGCCGGCACTGGCCACCACCGCGATCTTCACCTTCATCTGGACCTGGAACGACTTCCTCAGCCAGCTCCTCTATCTCAACAATCCCGACAACTTCACCGTCCCGGTAGCGTTGCGCACGTTCCTCGACTCCAGCAGCGACTCGTCGTGGGGCCCGATGTTCGCCATGTCGATCGTCGCCCTCGGTCCCATCTTCGGGTTCTTCCTGGCAGGACAGAAATACCTGATCCGTGGTGTCGCCACCACGGGCCTCAAGTAGCACCCCCGAAGGCAAGGCACCCCCCAACAAAAGAGGACCCATAGGAGGTAGAGCCGTGAGCTCTGGCAAGAAGATGTGGTCGGCGGCACTGCTCGCCACCGCTGTGCTGGCGGTCACCGCGGCCTGCGGCAGTGGCAGCGGCGGCGGGGGCGAGACCGCCGATGGCAAGATCAAGCTGCGCTTCTCCTACTGGGGCAGCGACGCCCGGCAGAAGATGACCGAAGAGGTGATCAAGAAGTTCGAGGCGAAGAACCCGACCATCGACGTGGAGGGCGAGTTCTCCGACTTCGACAGCTACTACGAGACGCTGTCCACGAAGGTCGCCGGCGGCGACGCCCCCGACGTCATCACCATAGAGATCCGCGGCCTGCGCGAATATGCCGACCGCGGCACCCTGGCCGACCTGAACGGCAAGGTCAACACCGCCGACATCGACGCCAAGGTGCTCACCACGGGAGCCGTGGACGGCAAGCAGTTCGCCATCCCCACCGGCGTCAACGCCTTCTCCTTAGTCGTCAACCCCGGCCTGCTCGAACAGTCGGGGGCGAAGCTGCCCGACGACACCAAGTGGACCTGGGAGGAATACGTCGACCTGGCCTCCAAGATCAGCTCGGGCAGCGGCGGCAAGGTCACGGGCACGCAGCTCAGCTGGAACCCGGCCTACCTCCAGATCTTCGCCGCGCAGCGCGGCGAGCCCTTCTACCAGGGCAACAAGCTCGGCCTGACGCCCGACACGATCAAGGCGTGGTGGGCCATCATGCAGAACCTGATCAAGACCAAGGGCGCCCCCGACGCCGCCAAGAGCGCCGAGATCGGCGCGACCAGCGTGGACCAGTCGCTGCTGGCCACCAACACCGGCGCGTTCGGCATGTGGTGGAGCAACCAGCTCGGCGCGGTCACCAAGGCGTCCGGCCAGAACATGGACCTGCTGCGCATGCCGAAGGCGCAGGGCGCCACCAGCGGCGGCATGTTCCTGCAGCCCGCGATGTTCTACACCGCCTCGGCCAAGTCCGCCCACGCCGCCGAGGCCGCCAAGTTCATCGACTTCATGATCAACGACCCGGAGGCCGGCGCGATCATCCTCAGCGACCGCGGCCTGCCGGCCAGCTCGAAGGTGCTGGCGGCGGTCCGGGACAAGCTGCCGGAGGCGGACGTCAAGACGCTGGACTTCCTCGACAAGGTCAAGAGCGAGCTGGCCGACCCGCCGGCCGCCCCGCCGAAGGGCGCCAGCGCCATGGAGGACATCCTCACGCGGTACTCGGAGGAGGTCATGTTCGGCCGGATGACCCCCGACGACGCCGCACAGAAGTTCATCACCGAGGCCAACGCCTCCATCGCAGGCTGACCTCACGCCACTAAGGAGACATATGAGGTACGCGTTCGTCGGGCTCGGGCACCGCGCGCAGATGTACGTCAACGCGCTGCTCGGCGAGTGGCGCGACGCCGGCACCATCGTCGCCCTGTGCGACACGAACCGGACCCGCATGGACCATTACGCCGAGCGGATCGGTCACGAGGTGCCACGCTTCGCGCCCGCCGAATTCGACAAGCTGCTCGAGCTCGCCGACGCGGTCATCGTGACCACGGTCGACGCCACCCACGCCCGCTACGTCGTCGCGGCGCTCGACGCGGGCCGTGACGTCATCGTGGAGAAGCCCCTCACCGTCGACGCCGAGGGCTGCGCGGCCATCGCCGCGGCCGCCGAGCGCAGCACGGGCAAGCTGATCGTCACCTTCAACTACCGCTACTCGCCGCGCAACTCCGCCGTGCGCCGCCTGCTGATGGAGGGCGCCATCGGCGAGGTGACCACGGTGCACTTCGAGTGGACGCTCGACACCATCCACGGCGCCGACTATTTCCGCCGCTGGCACCGTGACCGGGCCAACTCCGGCAGCCTGCTGGTGCACAAGGCCACCCACCACTTCGACCTGATCAACTGGTGGCTCGGGTCCGCTCCCGAGACCGTCTTCGCCCAGACCGACCTGCGTTTCTACGGCGCGGAGAACGCCAGGAAGCGCGGCCTGGGGGAGCGCCCCGAGCGAGGGCAGGGCGCTCCCGGGCTGGGCACCGACCCGTTCATCCTGGACATCTCCAAGGACCCCAGGCTCAAGGCGCTCTACCTGGACGCCGAGCACGAGGACGGCTACTTCCGCGACCAGGACGTCTTCGGCGAGGGCATCACCATCGACGACAACATGTCGGTGCTGGTGCGTTACGCCAACCGTGCCGTCATGACCTACTCCCTGCACGCCCACGCGCCCTGGGAGGGTTACCGGGTGGCCTTCAACGGCACGGAGGGGCGGCTGGAGCTGGACGTGGTCGAGCGGGAGTGGACGCCGCCGCACGCCGCCATCGACCCCAGCGCCGCCGCCAAGGAGCCCACCGGGTCCTCGGAGCGGCTCACGCTGCACCGGCACTGGAGCCGGCCCGAGGAGGTGCCCATCGAGGTGGGCGAGGGCGGGCACGGCGGCGGTGACCGGCTGCTGCTCAACGACGTCTTCCGCGGGCCCGACAACGACCCGCTGGCCCGGCAGGCCGGCTACCGCGACGGGATCCGCAGCGTGCTGACCGGCGTCGCGGCCACCACCTCCGCCCGCACCGGCGTCCCCGTGCACCTCACGGACGACGGCACGCGCCTGCGCTGAGCCCGCCCGGGCGGTCGCTGCCCGGGGTGGGGCCGGCGCGGTACGAGCGGCCGCCGTCCGGACCTGCCCCGGACGGCGGCCTCCCGGCCTGCTCCCAGGTGGCTCCGGACGTCAGTTGCCCTGTTTCCAGGTGGCGACGAGCTTGTCGTAGTCCAGGGTCTCCGGCTTGCCCCGCTCGTCGGCCAGCTTCGGCGCGGGCGCGCCCGGCTGGTCGTACCAGTACTGGGCGGGACGCTCCGGGTTCAGCTTCGGCGCGCAGGAGCCGCCGTAGCCGCGCCGCTCCAGCCGGGACAGGATGTCGTCCTGCTGCTTGGCCAGGTTGTCCATCGACTGCTGGGGCGTCGTCTCACCGGTCACCGCGGTGGCCACGTTCTGCCACCAGAGCTGGGCGAGCCTCGGGTAGTCGGGCACGTTCGTGCCGGTCGGCGTCCACTGGACGCGGGCCGGCGAGCCGTAGAACTCGATGAGGCCGCCGTACTTCTTCGCGTTGTCGGCGAAGTAGTCGCTCCTGATGTCCGAGTCGCGGATGAACGTCAACCCCACGATCGACTTCTTCAGCGACACCGTCTTCGACGTGACGAACTGCGCGTACAGCCAGGCGGCCGCCCTGCGGTCCTGCGGGGTGTTCTTCAGCAGCGTCCAGGAGCCGGCGTCCTGGTAGCCCAGCTTGTTGCCCTCCTTCCAGTACGCCCCGTGCGGGCTGGGCGCGATCCGCCACTTGGGCGTGCCGTCGCTGTTGACGACCGGCAGCCCCGGCTTGGTCATGTCGGCCGTGAACGAGGTGTACCAGAAGACCTGCTGGGCGATGTTGCCCTGCGCGGGCACCGGGCCGGCCTCGCTGAAGTTCATGCCCGCGGCCTCCCGGGGGGCGTACTTCTTCAGCCAGTCGACGTACTTGGTGAGCGCGTAGACCGAGGCCGGGCCGTTCACGTCGCCGCCCCGGGTGACCGACGAGCCGACCGGGCGGCAGTTGTCCACCCGGATGCCCCACTCGTCCACCGGCAGGCCGTTGGGGATGCCCGGGTCGCCGTTGCCCGCCATGGACAGCCAGGCGTCGGTGAAGCGCCAGCCCAGCGAGGGGTCCTTGCGGCCGTAGTCCATGTGGCCGTAGACCTTCTTGCCGTCGATGGTGCCGTTGCCGTTGACCTTGCTGGTGAAGAAGTCGGCGATGTCCTCGTAGGCCGCCCAGTTGACCGGGACGCCCAGGTCGTACCCGTAGGCGTCCTTGAACTGGCGCTTGATGTCCGGGTCGGTGAACCAGTCGTAGCGGAACCAGTAGAGGTTGGCGAACTGCTGGTCGGGCAGCTGGTAGATCTTCTTGTCCGGGCCGGTGGTGAAGCTGATGCCGATGAAGTCGTTCAGGTCCAGCGTGGGCGAGGTGACGTTCTTGCCCTCGCCGGCCATGTAGTCGGACAGCGGCACCACGTAGTCGCCGCGCGAGTGGGTGCCGATGAGGTCGGAGTCGTTGACGTAGGCGTCGTAGATGTTCTGGTCGCCCTGGATCTGGGTCTGGAGCTTCTCGACGACGTCACCCTCCTGGATCAGGTCATGCTTGATCCTGATCCCGGTGATCTCGGTGAACGCCTTGGCGAGCTGTCGCGACTCGTACTCGTGGGTGGTGATCGTCTCGGAGACCACGTTGATCTGCATGCCCCGGTAGGGTGCGGCGGCCTTGATGAACCAGTCCATCTCCGCGAGTTGCTGGTCCCTGGACAGGGTGCTCGGCGTGAACTCCTCCGACACCCATCGTTGTGCCGCGGCCTTGCCGTCGGCCTCCCTGAAGTCGCTCGCGGGTCGCTCGGCGCCCTGCGAGCAGCCGGCCGCCACCAGGACGAGCGCGGCCAGAGCGACGGTCGCGGACCTGCCTGCCCGATGCCTCATCGTTGGCTCCTCTCCCGTTAACCCCATATCCCGATCACGACCGCCACCAGCAGCGCGCAGCCGAGCGCGAGCCACATGGACAGGTCGCTGACAGCGATCCAGCCGGCCAGCACGACGGCGGCACTGATCAGGCCGATGTAGAGGCGGTCGCCCCGATCGGTCTCGATGCGCAGGAAACCCCGCCGGGCCACGGGCGGGGACAGGCGTGCCCAGACCGCCATGACGACCAGCAGCAGGGCCAGCCCGGCGAACACCAGGGCCGTGGGGACGGTCCAGACCATCCAGTCGGGCATGACTAGACCCTCCCCAAGGAGAAGCCCTTGGCGATGTAGTTGCGGACGAACCAGATCACGATCGCGCCGGGGACGATGGTGAGGACGCCGGCCGCCGCCAGCAGCCCCCAGTCCACGCCCGCGGCGCTCACCGTCCGCGTCATCGTCGCGGCGATGGGTTTGGCGTTCACCGACGTGATCGTCCGGGCGATCAGCAGCTCGACCCAGCTGAACATGAAGCAGAAGAACGCCGTCACGCCGATCGCGGAGCGGATCATCGGCAGGAAGATCTTGATGAAGAAGCGCGGCAGGGAATAGCCGTCTATCGCCGCGGTCTCGTCTATTTCCCGGGGGATCCCGGACATGAAACCTTCGAGGATCCACACCGCGAGCGGCACGTTGAAGAGCATGTGCGCGATGGCCACGCCGAGGTGGGTGTCGAAAAGGCCGACGCTCTGGTAGATCTGGAAGAACGGCAGCAGGAACACCGCGGGTGGCGCCATCCGGTTGGTCAGCAGCCAGAAGAACAAATGCTTGTCCCCGGCGAACCGGAAACGCGAGAAGGCATAGGCCGCGGGCAGCGCCACGACGAGCGACATCACGGCGTTCAGCGAGGTGTAGATGATGGAGTTCAGATAACTCGAATACCACGCCGCGTCGGTGAAGAAAGTGACGTAGTTGTCGAACGTCACGCGCTGTGGAATGAGCGAGAAACTGCCGAGGATGTCCTCGTTCGGCCGGATCGACATGCCGAACATCCACAGCAGCGGCAGCATGAGCGTGGCCACGTAGAGCCAGAAGACCGTACGCGCCCACGGGAGGCGTTGCCCGGATCGGGGAAAGGCCATCGCGTCACCTCCCCGACCTGGTGAGCACGGTGAAGAACACGTAGCAGAGGATCTGTACGAACAGGAAGTAGAGCAGCGAGAACGCGCCCGCGGGCCCCAGGTCGAACTGGCCGACCGCGATCTTCGACAGCAGGATGCTGAGGAACGAGGTCGCGTTGCCGGGCCCGCCGCCCGTCACCACGAACGGCTCCGTATAGATCATGAAGCTGTCCATGAACCGGAGCAGGATCGCGATCGTCAGCACCCCGCGCAGCCTGGGCAGCTGGATGTGCCGGAACGTGGCCCATGCCGAGGCGCCGTCGATCTGCGCGGCCTGGAAGTAGGGCCCCGGGATCGAGCGCAGCCCCGCGTACGCCAGCAGCGCCACCAGCGGCGTCCAGTGCCACACGTCCATGACCAGGACCGTGATCCAGGCGTCGGTCGAGTCGAGGGTGTAGTTGAAGTTGATCCCCAGCACGTTGTTGATCGTCCAGCCGCCCAGACCGATGTCGCCGCGGGCGAAGATCTGCCAGATCGTGCCCACCACGTTCCACGGGATGAGCAGCGGCAACGCGACCAGCACCAGCGCCACCGACATCCACACGCCGCGGCGCGGCATCACCACGGCCAGCGCCACCCCGAGCGGGATCTCCAGCAGCAGCACCTGCGCCGAGAACAGCAGCGTACGCACGAACGCCGCGCGCACCTCCGGGTCACGGGTGACCGACCGGAACCACTCCAGCCCGACGAAGATCCGGTCGCTCGGGCTGAAGACGTCCTGCACGGAGAAGTTGACCACGGTCATCAGCGGGATCACCGCCGTGAACGCCACCGACACGACCACCGGTAGCACCAGCCACCAGGCCCGGTTGTTCCTCGGCTTGGGGTCGGCCCGCGTCTCCGCCGCGCCGGACCCGCCGGCCGGCGTTGCCGGGACGACCTCGCCGCCCACCTGACTGCCCGCGACAGTGGTCTGCTCGCTCACGCCTGGTCCCTTCCGTTCAGGGGCGCGAGCGACCCGCACCGGACCTCGTCACGGAACAGGAACGTGCGCTCCTCCGGGAAGTGCAGGAACTCGACCGTGTCCGGTCGGCAGGCGGAGCCGGCGGCGGTCCTGGCGATCACCGGGTGCCCGTTCACCCGGGTGTGCACCAGGTCGTACGCGCCCATGCGGTCGATTCCGGTCACCCGGGCGGCCACGCCGGGGGAGGTGCGCGCGCCGGTGACGCGGACGAACTCCGGCCGTACCCCGATCCGCACCGGCCCCGGCGGCAGGCCGTCTCCCGACTGCCCCGCCGCGGTACCGACGTCGGCCTGGCCGACGCATACGACCCCGCCGACGATCTCGGCGGGCAGCATGTTCATGCCCGGAGAGCCGATGAAGTGCCCGACGAACTCGTGGGCCGGCGACAGGAACAACTCGGCCGGCTCGCCCGCCTGCACCATCTCCCCCTCGTTGAGCACCACCACCTCGTCGGCGAACGTCAGCGCCTCCGTCTGGTCGTGCGTGACGTAGATCAGCGTGTGCCCGGTGTCGCGGTGGATCTCCTTGAGCTTGCTGCGCAGCGTCCACTTCAGCGCCGGGTCCACCACGGTGAGCGGCTCGTCCAGCAGCACCGCCGCGACCTGGGAGCGCACCAGGCCGCGGCCCAGGCTGACGATCTGCTGCCGGCCCGGGTCCAGCCGGCGTGACCTGCGGCGCAGGAGGTCGTCGAGGCCGAGGAGCCGGGAGACCTGACGGACCCGCTGGTCCACCTCATTTTTGGGATATTTCCGGTTTCGGAGGGGGAAGGCCAGGTTGTCGTACACCGACATTTCCTCGTACAGGACCGGGAACTGGAAGACCTGCGCGATGTTGCGGCCGGCCGTGGGCACGCCGGTCACCTCGCGGTCGTCGAACCAGATCCGGCCCACGGTGGGGGTCAGCAGTCCCGAGATGATGTTCAGCAACGTCGTCTTGCCGCAGCCGCTCGGCCCGAGCAGCGCGTACGCCCTGGCGCTGCGCCAGGTCCAGGTCATCGGCTTGAGCGCCCAGGTCGCGCCCCCGTCGTAGCTGTGGCCCACGCCCTCCAGCCGGATGTCAGCCATGGAGGTCCACCTCCGCGGCGCCGGTGGCGAGCAGGCGTTCTCCGGTCGCGTCGAAGACGAAGACGTGGGCCGGGTCGACGTACACGACCGTGGACTCGCCCGGCGTGAAGAGCTGGGTGCCCGGCAGGTGGGCGACCAGGTGGCGGCGTCCCGGCAGCAGCAGGTGCAGGAACGTCGCGCTGCCGGTCACCTCGGCGAGCCTGATCTCGGCGGGCAGCGCCAGCGCGCCGGGGCTTTCGCGGGTGATGCTCACCTGGTGGGGGCGTACGGCGAGGATGAGATCGGTGCCGTCGACGTGCGCCCGGGGCGCGGGGAAGGACATGCCCAGGCACTCGATCCGGCCGTCGCGGACCACGCCCGGCAGCAGGTTGAGCGGCGGGTCGCTGAGCGTGGCGGCCACGGCCAGCGTGGGCGGGTGGGCGTACATGTCCGCCACCTCGCCCACGTGCCGCACCCGGCCCTCGCCCAGCACCACGGTCGGCGCGGCGAACGACAACGCCTCGTTCGGGTCGGCCGTGGAGTAGAGGACCACGCTCCTGGACTGGGCGAACATGGCCTTCAGGTCCGCCCGCAACTGCTCACGGAGCTTGAAGTCCAGATTGGCCAGCGGCTCATCGAGCAGCAGCAGGTCCACGGGACGGGCCAGCGCGCGGGCGATGGCGGTGCGCTGCTGCTGGCCGCCCGACAGCTCGGCGGGCCGGCGCCCGAGCAGGTCCGCGATGCCCATGAGCTCGGCCACCTCGCGGACCCGGCGGTCGATCCCCTCGCGGTCGAACCTGCGGTCCAGGCGGAGCGGGGAGGCGATGTTCTCGTGGACCGTCAGCGACGGATAATTGATGAATTGCTGATAGACGAAGGCGACCGATCTTTTCCGCACCGAAATTCCGGTGACGTCTTTTCCGTCCACCAGCACCCGGCCGGAGTCGGGTGGCGACAATCCGGCCGCGACGCGCATCAGAGTCGTCTTTCCCGCGGTCATGGGGCCGACGAGGGTGGTCATTCCATTCGGTAATTCCAGGCGAATGTCGTCGAGCCAGGTCTCCCCGCGCTGCCGTACGGAGACGCCATCGAGAATCAGCGTCACTGTGGCGGTCCTCTCTGCTTCCCTCCATCTAACATGATCCGCAACTGCGTGCAAAGAGGGCATGTGGTGTGCCAGTGAGCAATGTGACTGCTGATTTCCCGGCCGGGCGTTCCGGGGGCGTCGGTGAACGGATTCACCTATCGCCGCGCCGATTTATCGCCTGGTCAAGGTGAACGGCGGCTGAACTGCCGGGACGCGACCGAAAAAGGACCGTTTCCCGGCATTCCAGTCGGGCGTGATCAGCGCCCGTCGGGCGGCACCGGCACGCCGGGACACGTCCCGGTGAGCCGCCCGGTCTCGAAGTAGTCGACCACCTTGGCGGCGCAGTCCGGCACCCGGAGCGCGGAGCCGTGCATGTCGTCGTCGATGGTCACCACGTGCCCGCCGACGGCCGCCCGCGTCTCCACCGTCCACTCGTACGGGGACGGGCTCTCGTGCAGGTGCCCCGACAGCACCAGCGAGCCGCCGCCATGGCGCAGCCGCGTCGTCCGCACGGGCAGCGGCCATCCCGCGCACAGGGGGATGGGCGGAGTGGCCGCGCCGGTCACCGGGTGGCGCTCCAGCCGCTCGCGGTAGGCGTTCCAGGCAGACTCGAACGTGCGGGGCCCGGAATCCTCGTTGCAGAAGAACGCGAGGTTCGCCGTGGGGTTGTTCCGCTCGGGCGCGTCGGCGGGCGGGGGCGGCGGGGCCTCGCCGAAGATCCGGCGGACCGTGGGCGGCGCCGTGGGGCCCGGCGCGTCCCCCAGCTCCTTCAGCTCCTTCAGCACCTGGGCCACCTCCGGCCAGGCCGCGCTGGGCTGGCTCGCGGCCTGGGCGATCAGCATCCCGTCCACGGTCAGGCCGATGTCGGTGAACGTCAGGGGGCGGGCCTCGAACTCCTCCCGCATCCTGGTCAGCGTCGCCACCACCTCCTCCTTGGTCGCGCCGAGCCCGTACGTACGGTTCCCCGCCGCGATCCAGGCGGCCATGCGCTCGAAGTCCCGGGCGGTGGCCGTCGCGCGTACCTCGGTGAAGACGTCCATCCTGGGCACCGGTGGCGCGACACTGTCCAGCCACATGCGTCGGACGCCGCCGGGGAACAGGCTCCGGTAGACCACACCCAGCCACGTCCCCCAGGAGACGCCGAGGAAGCCGATCCGCGGCTCTCCCAGCGCCGAGCGGATCCGGTCCAGGTCGCGAGCCACGTTCGCGGTCGTGAGCTGCCCCAGGAACGCGGGATCCGAGTTGCCGCACGCCCGGTTGGCCCGGACGACGTCGGCGTGGATCAGCCTGGCCCGCTCCTCGGTGACGGGCCCGGAGGGCGGGCGCGGCCCCACGCCGCCCGGGCACGCGGCCTTCGTGCTGTAGCCGACGCCGCGCGGGTCGAAGCCGATCAGATCGTGGCGCTCGTTCAGGGCGACGCCGCTCATGACCAGGTCGATCGGCATCAGGTAGCCGCTGCTGCCCGGCCCACCGGGGTTGACCGCGAGGCTGCCGAGGCGGCTGCCGGTGGCCTTGAGCCTGGTCAGGGCGATGGTGATCTGCTTGCCGCGCGGGTCCCGGTAGTTCTGGGGGACATCGAGCGTGCCGCACTCTGTCCGGCCCAGCAGGGCCCTGAACGCGGCGAAGTCCTCGCTCCGCAGGCCACGCGAGCGCAGCACGTCGTCGGAGTAGGCGGGGCAGGGCTGCCACGTGACGGTGGGCCGCGAGGCTTTTGCGGGGAATGGCGCTTGCACTGGGGCTTGCCCGGCGGCTGGGGCTTGTGCGGGGGTGAGGGTGCCGAGCGTCAGGGCGCTCGCCAGCAGCGTCTGTAAGATCATGCCTTCAGGCTGGCCGCGTACCCACCCCGCCCACATCCCCCCGCGAGCGGGCCGCACCACCCCCCTTCGGGGGAGGACGGCGCACCCGTCAGGGCAGGATGGAGTCCACGTAACCGCCGTCCACCCGCAGCGCGCCGCCCGTCGTCGCGGAGGCCAGCGGCGAGCTGAGGTAGACGACCATGTTGGCGATCTCCTCGGGCTCGATCAGGCGCTGGATCAGCGAGAGCGGCCGGTGCTCGCGCATGAACGCCCGTTGCGCCTCCTCCCAGGGCAACTGCTTGTCGACGAGCTGGTAGACGAACTCCTCGATGCCTGCCGTGTGCGTCGCCCCCGCGAGCACCGAGTTGACCGTCACCCCGCCCCCGGCCGCCGCCTTGGCGAACCCCCTGGAGACGGCCAGCAGCGCCGTCTTCGTCATGCCGTAGTGGATCATCTCGGCCGGGATGGCGACGGAGGAGTCGCTGGCGATGTAAAGGATCCGGCCCCAGTCCTGATCGATCATGCCGGGCAGGTAGGCGCGGGTGAGGCGGACCGCGCTGAGCACGTTGGTCTCGAAGTAACGTCGCCACTCGGCGTCGTCGATCTCCAGCGCCGGCCGGGCCTCGTAGAGCCCCAGGTTGTTGACGAGGATGTCCAGGTGCGGCAGCGCCTGCGTCACCTGCGCCAACCCCTCGTCGGTGGTGACGTCGCCGGGCGCCGCGAGCAGTGCCCCCTCCGTTCCGGTGCCCATTTTCTCCATGGCCGCGGTCACGGAGCCCACGCTGCGGCCGTTGATCCCCACACTCGCCCCGGCCTGGGCCAGCCCGGTGGCGATGGCCGCCCCGATCCCCTGGGTCGAGGCGGTGACCAGGGCGGTCTTGCCGCTGAGGTCGATGCGCACGATGTCCACCCCCCTCTCGCCATTGTCCGTGGTCAGGCGGTGGCGGATCACGGTGGGGGGTCGATATGGCCGGATCGGCCCGAGATCGCGTTCCGTGCGTAGGCTGGGGATGGCGTGGAAGGGGCGTGGGTGCGGCAGATCCTGTGGCTGGTCGTGGCGGTCTCCTTCGTGGTGGGTCTGGTCGTGACCGACGACTCCGAGGTGGAGGAGTGCCCGGCCAGGGACGCCCGGGTGGCGGCTCCGTACCCGATCACCGGTTACTGGGTCATGCCCAGGGCCGACGCGTGCGTGACCAGGCGCATGGTGGAGGCGATCCACTCGATCGGCGCCGACACGCTCGTCACCTTCGGGCCGCGGTTCAACGCGAGCCCGGACCCCGACTTCGACGACTGCGTGGTGGACGGGCATCCGTGCGCGCAGGTGCCGGGCAAGGAGATCCGGCAGGTCTACACGTACACGACCAGCGAGGAGTTCGGCAGCGGGCTGCTGCGGTGCCAGGGGCTGGACCGGCGGATCGAGAGCCGGGGGCGGATCTTCTACCGGGTGGGGCTGGGGGCGTCCTGCGCCGACCGCGTACAGGACCTCGTGCTCATCTCCACGGACGGCGACGGGCTGGGCAACCTCATGAAGGAGGCGGCGGCGTACGGGATGCGGGTGTTCCCCGGCCTGCCGGCGGCGCCGCAGCGGCAGGACAAGACGTGGGAGCCCGACCAGGCGCACATCGCCGCTCTGAACGCCTTCACCGCGCGGGTGCTGACCGACTACCGCACGCGCTTCGGGGGGTCGGCGGCGTTCGGCGGGGTTTACCAGTCGTTCGAGCTGGCGGCGCGCGACCGGGGGGACAAGGATCCGATCATCGCCCTGTACGCGGCCCAGCACCAGGTCGTCGCCGCCACCCTGCCGGGTACGAAGATCCTGGTCAGCCCGTACATCGACGCGCGCAGGGGACGCGGGTTCCCGCCCGAGCAGGTGGTGGCGGGGCTGGCCGACATCGCGGGGACCAGGGCGGGCGCGCCCATGGCCATCGCCGTCCAGGACGGGCGTGGCACAGGCAAGGTGCCGCTTTACGGGCCGCACGAGCAGGACGCGAAGGTGGCGCCGCGGCTGGTGCCGGTGGTGGGGGACGTGAGCAACGCGCAGGCGTACTACGGGGCCACCCGTGACTACGTCGACGTGGCGGTCCAGAACGTTCCTCCCGGCGTGGAGCTGTGGGTGAACGTGGAAGCCTTCGAGCCCACCCCGGCGGCGGGGGAGTGCGGGAGGGTGGAGCCTTTACCGTTGCGCGGGCGTACCACGAAGGCCCGGCTCGACCAGCAGATCATGGCGGCGGGCACCCGGGCCGTGAAGGTCATCTCCTACGGCTGGGACCCCTTCTTCACCTGCCAGGCCCGCTACGACACCCCCTCCCTGGCCGACGACATCGTGAACGCCTGGCGCCAGCCGATCATCGTCGGCGCGTCCAGGAAGGACATGAACGGCCGGCCGGGCGTCCTGGTCGAGGGCCACAATCTGGGCGGCGCCACCCTCCACTTCGCGTCGCCGGGGGCTGCGAAGGCCGACGTTCCCCAGGAATGGTTCGGGCACGACAGGTTCGACTCGGTCTGGGTCCCCTACACCCCGTCAGGCCGCTGGACCTCCATCACCGCCACCAACGCCTCCGGCGCGACCAGTACGAGCCCGTACGTGCTGCCCTGACCGTCGCGGACGACCGGGAATTGTCGGTCGGCGGCGATAGCTTGCGATCATCCCCGAGACGGAGGTTGGTCGATGTACCGACAGGGCGACATCCTGATCGTGCCCGTGCCGGAAGAGTCCGCGCCGCGAACCGTGCGGCCCGAGCCCCGCGACGCCCGCGGGCGGCTCGTGCTGGCCCACGGTGAGGCCACCGGGCACTGCCATGCGATCCCCGGTCCCGGCACGCTCTCCGGCGGCTTCCTGCACCTGCCCGAAGGCGGCCGGCTCGTGCACGAGGAGCACGACACGATCCCGTTGCCGAAGGGGTGGTATCGCGTGGTCCGGCAGCGCGAATACGTGCCGGGCTCCTACCGGGTGGTGGCCGACTGATGGAGACCTTGACATGGGAGCGGCTCGCCTTCGCCACAGGCCCGGGTGAGGACCCGGAGTCCGCGGTGCGGCAGGCATACCGGGAGGCGGGGCTGGCCGAGCCCGAGCGGGTCGTCGTGCTGCCCTCACCCCTGGCGGGAGCCGTCGCGGCGGCCTGGCTGACGGGCGGCGACGACGTGCGCGGCGCGCTGGAGACAGCGGCGCGCGGCGCCCTGGAGGCGGCGGGGCGCGGGGCGCTTGAGGCGGCGGGGCGCGGGGCGCCGGAGACGGCGGGGCGCGGGGCGCTTGAGGCGGCCGGGCGCGCGGGCGTGGAGGCGGCTGGGCGCGCGGGCGTGGAGAGCGGCGGTGGGTTCGCGGGGATCGGGCCGGCGATCCGAGCCGTGGAGGCGTTGGGGGAGCCGGGGCGGTCGGTGCGTCACGAGGTCCGCACCGTGCCCTGGGAGCGGGCCAGGGCGGCGGCGCAACTGGAGCTCGGGGCCGCCGGGTGGTCGGCGCTCTGGGCGGAGACGGGCGGGCGGCTGTGGCCCCGCGTCGACCGGCTGGTCACCGACCTCCGCCGGGCCATCGCCCGCCTCGGGGAGGAGAGCCTCGACGGGGAGCACTTCGACAGGGCGGGTCTCGGCGGGTGGCGTTTGGGCGGGGAGGGTCTCGGCGGGGAGCGTTTGGGCGGGGAGGGTCTCGCCGGGCGGTCGGCGCGGGCGGCGACGCTCGATGCGGTGCTCGGGCAGCACGACGCCCCCTGGCTGTCGGCGTTCGACGGGCTCGACGGGCTCAAGCGGGTGGCGGAGCGCGCGGGCTGGTGGTGGCCTTACGAGCGGTTGGCGATCGTCACCGAGCGGCCCGCCGAGCTGCACCTTGACGAGCTCGGGCGGCCGCATCGGGCCGACGGGCCCGCCATGGCCTACTCCGACGGGTTCGGGCTGCACGCCTGGCACGGCATGCCCGTTCCGGCGGGCTTCGCCGCCACGATGAGCGACCTCACCCCGGCGCGCATCCGCGACGAGGACAACGCCGAGCTGCGGCGCGTCATGCTGGAGCACTTCGGGCTCGACCGCTACCTCGCCGAGTCGGGTGCGCAGCCTGTGCACTCCGACGAGACGGGCAAACTGTGGCGGGTCGAGCTGTCCGATGACGAGCCGCTGGTCATGGTGGAGGTGGTCAACTCCACGCCCGAGCCCGACGGCACCCGCCGCACCTATTTCCTGCGGGTGCCGCCGTGGGTGAGCCGGGCGCGCGAGGGGGTCGCGTGGACGTTCGGGGTGGCCGAGACCGACTACCGCCCCGCACGCGAGACCTGAGCCGGGCTCCGCGTCAGGTTCCCGGCCAGGCGGCGGGGATACGTTCCAGGATTCCGCCGGTGAAGACGTCGTAGAGGCCGAGCGGTTCCAGGTGGACATATCCGATGTGGCAGTCACACGCCGTCGCGGGGCACGGCCGGGGCCGCAACGCCTCCCGATACGAGCCGTCATACAGGTTGCCCAGCACCTCGGGGACGAAGTGGCAGCGGCGGACGGTGCCGTCGCCGCTCACCGAGATCACGCTGTCCCCGGTCCGGCACGGCAACCCCGCGCTCGGATGGGCGAAGCGGCTGTGGCGGAAGAGCGGGTCGATCCGCGACCACTCCGCCGCCTCCGCGTCGGTGTAGCGGCGGCCCTCCTCGGCGTTGACCCACAGATACGTCTCCCGAGGCAGATCCGCCCGTAGTCGCCGGGCGTCCGGCAGGTGCGCGGGGTCGCCGACGATGCCGACGCTGTGCCGTACCGGCAGGGTGCGAAGCTTGCCCAGCAACCGCTCATAGGGGACCTGCGTCGGGTGATACGTCACCCACAACGCGGCCCGGTCCGACGCCTCGGCCAACCAGCCGGTACGGCAGCTCAGGTTGGTCTGGATGGCGACCCTGGCCACGTTCGGCAGCCAGGACAGCTCGACGAGCGCCCGTCGATACCACGACCTGACCAGCCCCTCGCCCCACGGCGTGAAGAGCACCGACACCTCGGACTCCTGCGCCGCCACCCACCCGGCGAACCGCTCCAGCGCGGCCCGGTCCGCCCGCAACTGTTCGGGGGTGTCGCGTCGCTTGGCGAACGGGCAGTAGGAGCAGTCGTAGTCGCAACTGGCGAGCGGGCCACGGTAGAGAATGGTCAGCATGCCGTGTACTCGTCCATGAGCCGCCGGACCTCCGGGGAGAACAGGGCGGGCCCGATCGCGTCGGAGTGGGCCAGTCCTTCGGGGGTGAGCGCGATCGTCGTGGGCGAGACGGTCAGCCACTCGCGCTCGCCAAGCTCGTCCAGGGGAAAGTCGGTCAGCACGTCGTTGCCGAAGCGCTCGGCGTACAGGTGCCGCGACAGGCCCTCGGCCTGCAGCAACGACTGGATGAGGTGGCGCCGCTTGCGCTCCTCGACCGGGAGCGCGAAGCCCACCCCCGCCGTGCCGAACTCGGTCCTGGTCACGTAGTCGTCGATGATCGCCCGCACGGGCCGGGCCTCAACGGCGTACTCGAAGGAGTAGTGCAACCGGCTCGTGTACGACCGCGCGCCGCATCCCAGCCCCACCATGCCGTCGGTCTGGCAGCAGTAACCGGTGGTCGCCGGCGAGCCGGGCAACCGGAACATCCGCATCGAGACCTGCTCGTACCCCGCCGCCAGCAGGTGGTCGCGCCCCGCCCGGTAGAGCTCCAGCCGCTGGTCGTCCCACGCCCGCCCCTGCTTGCCGAGCCCGGTCAGCGGGCGGACGTAGAGCGGGTAGAGGTAGAGCTCCTCGGGCCGCCAGCCGAGCGCGGTGTCCAGCGAGTACACCCACGTCTCGGGCGTCTGCCCGTCGATGCCGTAGATCAGGTCGATGTTCAGCACCGGCACGCCGGCCGCCCTGATCGCGTCGAGCGCCGCGTCCACCTCGGCGCGCTTCTGCGGGCGTACGGCTGAGCGGGCCTCGGCGTCCACGAAGCTCTGCACGCCGATCGAGACCCGGGTGGTCCCGCGCTCGGCCAGCACGGACAGGCGGTCAGGTGTGGCGGTGGCGGGGGAAGTCTCCACCGACAGCGGGATCCGCGCCAGGTCCACCCCCATGACGCGCTCGGTGAGGTCGTACAGCCGGGTCAGCTCGCGGGCGCTGAGATACGTCGGCGTGCCGCCCCCGAACGCGGCCGTGGCGAAGGCGGTCTCCTCCAGCGCGTCCCGCGCCTGCTTCGCCTGGCGCTCCAGGGCGTCGAGGTAGGCCGTGACGAGTTCCTCAGGGGCGCCGGTGCGGGTGAACAGGTTGCAGAAGCCGCAGCGCATCTCACAGAACGGGATGTGCACGTACAGCGCTCCCGGCCGTTCCCCGGCCCAGACCTCCTTGAGATGCGGGCGCGGGTCGAGCGGCCGGTAGGCGGTCTTGTGCGGGTAGGCGTAGACGTAACTGCTGTACGGGCCTTCATACGGCCGCATTGCTCTCCAGGATGAACTCGGCATAGGGGACAGTCCAGACGACCTCATGGCCGATGCGGTGGCCGACGTGCCCGTCCTCGCCGTACGCCGTGCCGTGGTCGGAACAGAGGATGACCAGGCACGGGCGGCGGCTGCTCATGAGGGAGTACAGGCGGCCGATGTGCCGGTCGACGTACCGCAGGGCGGCGGCGTGGCTCTCCAGGGAGTCGCCGGTGGCGCCGGGCAGGTAGAAGTGGTTCGGCTGGTGCAGGGCTGAGACGTTGACGAACAGGAAGACCGGCCCCGGCCGGTCGCGCAGCACCTCGTCGGCGCGGTCGATCTGGTGCTCCAGCGAGGCGGGGTTCGTCACCCCGAACTCCGGCTCCCAGTGGCTCTCGGCGAACAGGCCGGGCAGGGCGGACCCGAGCGGGGTCAGCTTGTTGAAGAACCCGACGCCGCCCACGCACACCGTGTGATATCCGGCCCGCGCCAGGCCCCTGGGCAGATCGGGCGCGTCGAACACCCACGTGCCGCCCGCCGTGCTCTCGCTGCCCGGGAACGTGGCCGCGAACAGGCGGGGGTGCGGTCCCGGCGTGACGGGGGTGGGCAGGAAACCGGCGAAGATGGCGGCGTGGGCGGCGTACGTGAAGCTGCCGGGGCTGTGCCGCCGCTCCCAGCGCACGCCGGAGGGCAGGAGGTTCGGCAGCAGCCCGTCGTCGGCCAGGGAGGCGGCGACGTCGTAGCGGAGCGTGTCGAGCGTGACCAGGAGAAGGTCGTGACTGCCCACAATGCGGTTAACGTCGAGCTCAGCGCCGGCCATCGAGGGCCGCCCTGACCTGCTCGGCATAGGTGTCCCGTCCATATCCCGAAAAATCCGTCAACCCCGGCAGCAAATCTCCGAACGCGTTGACCTCCGCCACCGCCACCGACCGCCAGTTCGCTCCGACCAGCACATCCACCCCCGTACTCAGGCTGCCCGGGAAGCACGCCGCCGCCTGAGCGCTCACTTCCAGCACGCGCTCCCACAGCGGCGCCCGCCCCCGCACCACGTCCAGATCCCCGCGCACCCCGCCGAGATGCAGGTTCGTCATGGGAGCGCGGCCGACCCGCACGACCGCATGCGTGGGCGTCCCGGCCACGGTCACCACCCGCAGGTCGAACGCCGCGCCCCCGACGGACGCCTTCGGGAACCAGCGCTCCACGTGCAGCCCGTCGCCCCCCAGGAAGTCCACCAGCCGCCGGACCTCGGCCTCCTCCGTGACGGTCCGCACCCGCAGCGAGTTGCACCACATCCCGTCGATCCAGCAGGCCGACGTGACGGCCTTGATCCGCCCGCCGTGAGCCTGGAACGCGATCACCCCGGAGGCCGACGAACCGTGCGCCGGTTTCACGAACACCCTGGCCCAGCCGTGCCCGGCCATGCCGTCGCGGAGGTCCGCGTACGAACCGGCCTCGAACGCGGGTGGCACGGGCACTCCCGCCCCGGCCAGCTTCGCGTGGCAGCGCCGCTTGTCGAACATCACGCCGATCTCGCTCACGTCCGCCAGCAACCGTACCCCCGGGAGCGCGGCCAGGCGCTCCAGCCCGGCGGTGAACGCCTTGTACCAGGCGGAGCCCCCGCCGACCCGCGCGGGGTCACCGGGTCCGCGCAGCAACTCGTCGGTCGCCGCGTCCTCCCCGGGCGAGTCGATCCGCAGCAGCGCCCCTTCGGGCACCCCGAGGGGGCGACCGGCCAGCACGTCCACCCACGGGACCACGTACGGCTCGGCGAGTCCCCGCCCGACCACCGCGTCGCGGAACAGGCCGACCCGCCGGTCACCGGGCGTGCCGGCCACGGCGAAACGCACGCTCACTCGCTCACTGCGACGTAACGCGACTCGTTCTCCTCGTCCTCCCCCTGGGGGTCGGAGAGGTCCACCTCCACGCCGGGCAGCGCCGCCGTGACGCGGGCCGCCATCGCCTCGTCGAGGTAGTGGTGTTCGAGGTCGAGGGTGCGCAGGTGGGTGAGAGGCTGTCCGCTGAGCAGCGCCTCCGCGCCGTCGTTGCCCAGGGTGCCGTACGCCAGGCTCAGCGTTTCCAGCCGGGCGACGACGGGGGCGGCGGCCACGGCGGCGGCGATCTCGTCGGCGATCTCGCTGTCCTGCAGCCCCAGGTAGCGCAGCCGGGGCAGGCGCTCGCCGCTCAGGATCGCCGCGCAGTCGCCGACCGTGGCGTCACCGCCGTACTCGGTCACGCCGAGCCAGAGCTCCAGGTGCTCCAGCGCGGGCAGATCGCACTCCCCGACCGCACGCACCACCGCCCCCGGCAGGCCGCCGCTCTCGATCCTGAGCATCCTCAGCGACTCATGGCGCACCGGCCGCAACCCCAGCCCCGAGCCGCCACGCACCTCCAGGCGCTCCAGCTTCGGGTACGCCTCCAGCAGCGGCGTGATGTCGGACTGCTGGATCCAGGAGATCTCGGCCTGCTCGGAGGAGATGTCGCCGAGGAAGAGCCAGCGCAGCCCGGGCAGCCGGTTGGCATTGTCGGCCAGGCGGCTAACGATCGGCGCGCTGTCCTGCGAGTAGCATTCCTCCCAACCGCCGATCACGATGGCCCTGACCTTGGCGGTGTCCACGTGCTCGAAGAACCAGTCGAAGCATTCGCCGATGGCCTTGGGACCCTCGTCATGCCACTCGCTGGCGCTGAGATACCACGCCACGGCATCCGCTTCGGGCTGAGGCTCGTCCTGGTCCCATGGCACGTGCGCCTCGGGCAACCCGGCGTAGCCCTCGTGGTAGTTGTCGTCGAAGTCGTAGACCATGGAACATCCTCGTATCGGGGGGTACGGCGGGTCCTGTCCTACCAGATCCAACCGACATCCTCCGAAAGCCCGCTCCCCCGGTGGTAGGCGGCAGTCACCCCGGGTGGGCCGGGAGTCACTCGCTCACCGCGACGTAAGCCGACCCATACCTCTCCTGCAGAGCGTCGGAAAGGTTCACCTCCACCCCGGGCAGCGCCGCCCTGACACGGGCCGCCGTGGCCTTGCTGAGGAAGTGGTGCTGGAGATCCAGCATGCCCAGGTGGGTGAGAGGCTGTCCGCTGAGCAGCGCCTCGGCTCCCTCATCGCCGAGCGTGCCCATCGCCAGGCTCAGCGTTTCCAGCCGGGCCACGACGGGGGCGCCGGCCACGGCGGCGGCGAGCTCGTCGGCGATCTCGCTGTCCTGCAGCCCCAGGTAACGCAGCCGGGGCAGGCGCTCGCCGCTCAGGATCGCGGCGCAGTCATCGACCGTGGCATCACCGCCGTAGTGGCTGACGCCGAGCCAGAGCTCCAGGTGCTCCAGCGCGGGCAGGTCGGAATCGCCGACCGCGCGCACGACCTCTCCGGGCAGGCCGCCGGACTCGATCCTGAGCATGCGCAGCGACTCGTGGCGCACCGGCCGGAGCCGTAGCCCCGAGCCGCCGCGCACCTCCAGAACCTCCAGCCCTGGGTACGCCTCCAGCAGCGGCGTGACGTCGGACTGCTGGATCCAGGAGATCTCGGCCTGATCGGAGGAGATGTCGCCAAGGAAGAGATGACGCAGCTCAGGCAGCCTGGCCGCCTCCTCCGCCAGCCGGCTGACGATCGGCCCGCTGTCCTCGGCGTAGGACTCGCCCCATTCGCCGATCACGATGGCCCTGACCTTGGCGGTGTCCACGTGCTCGAAGAACCAGTCGAAGCACTCGCCGATGGTCTCGAAGCCGTCGTCGTACCACTCACCGGCGCCAAGCTCCCACACGACGGCGCCCGCATCGGGCTGTGGGCCCAACTCCTCGTCCCACGGCACGGAGGCCGTGGGCAGATCGGCGTACGGCTGACGGAGCTCGAAGTCGGTCATCGGGTGTCCTCGCGTGGGGGGTTCCAGGGGATCCCGTCCTACCAGATCCACCCGACACTTCAGATCACCCCGCACGTCGGCACGACCGGGCAACCCGGATGACCAGTACGGCGCGACGGTCCCTCCCTAGGGCCGGCGAGGCCCATAGAACGGCATCTTGCCCATCCCTTTGCGTAGTCATAAGATCACGCTCAGCGATTCACCCTGGATGAGGAGGCCGACGTGGGCGGGAAACATGCGGGCGGGGAGATCAAGCCTGGCAAGCCCAACCACGACCAGCAGCCTGGCGGTGGACGGCACGGCGGCGGCAAGGGTAACGCGGGCGAAGAAGACGACGCCAAGGGTGAGAGCAAGTGACCGAACCCGACCGGATCGAGGCGCTCATCCGTGAGGTCGGCGCCCGCACCCTGGTCAACGACGCGGTCCGGCGCGCGTTCCACGCCGTTCATCGTCACCTGTTCATTCCCGAGGTCGGCTTGGCCGCGGGTCCCGACGGCGACAAGCGCGTCATCGACCGCGAGGCCGACCCGCAGGACTGGGTCACCGCCGTCTACACCGACATGTCCATCGTCACCCAGCTCGATGACGGCGCGACCGACCTCCGGAAGGTGACGGGCGACTACACGTCCTCGGCGTCCGCACCGAGCACCGTCGCCGATCTGCTGCGCTGGCTGGACCCGCTGCCGGGGCATCGAGTGCTGGAAGTCGGCACCGGGACGGGCTGGACCGCCGCGCTGCTGTCCCACCTCGTGGGCGGGCACGGCACGGTGACGTCGATCGAGGTGGACCCGGGGGTGGCCGAGCAGGCGGCCAAGAACCTGGCCGCCTGCGGCATCCGGCCGCACCTGGTCGTCGGTGACGGCGCCGCCGGTTGCCCCGGGCAGGCCCCGTACGACCGGGTGCACGTCACCTGCGGCGTGCACACGGTGCCGTACGCCTGGGTTGAGCAGTGCAGGCCCGGCGCGGTCATCGTCCTGCCGTACTGCCCGGGGTTCGGTGAGAACCACGGCCTGCGCCTGGTGGTGATGCGGGACGGGACGGCCCAAGGGAGGTTCCCCGGCTTCGCCTCGTACATGATGATGCCTTCCCAGCGGGAGCCGGAGGACCGGGCCGCGCGCCGTCCAGAGGACAAGCGGTGGCTCACCACGAAGGTGGACCCGCGCACGGTCGCGTTCGCGCCCGCCGGGGCGGACCTGGCCATCGCGGCGCTCACCGGACTGACCTCCGTGAGTGCCGCCGACCACGATGAGGACGGCGAGCTGTTCCGGCTGTGGCTGTCGGACCCGGCCGACCCGTACTCGTGGGGGACGGTGGAGTGGCGACCCGGCGCCGATGAGTACGAGGTGTACCAGGTCGGCGACCGGCCCCTCTGGGAGCAGGTGTGTGACGCCTACTTCCGGTGGGTGTCGTGGGGCGAACCTGGTCGGGACCAGTTCGGTATGACGGTCACACCCGAGGGGCAGCGAGTCTGGCTGGGCGCCCCGGATCGGGGTCTGACCTGACATGAACCAGGAGCACCCAAGCAGCCCGTCCTCCGAACGACGTGGCGACGAAAACCTCGATTTGATGCCCGCCGAGCGTTCGGAAGCGGGGGCGACCGGCCTGCGCATCGCGCCCGGGGCGCTGGCCGTCGTGGCCCACCGCAACCGCGACCTCACCGAGGAGCTTCCTTGGCTCACCTCGCTGCCCGACGCCGAGCGTCATGAGTGCGTTCGCGAGCTGCTCGGCCACTTGATCGCGGGAGCGGATACCGGAGAGTCGCTGCCGTTCGGGCGGGCGCTGACCTCGTGGCGGTCAACGGCGGTGGCCTGGAGTGATCCGGAACTCGCCAGCCGGCTGCAGGGGCCGTTCGCCGGTGACGGGCCAGAGGTGGCCCGTCCGAAAGGCAATTCCTGATCACCGCATTGCACAGGCTGCCTGAGGACGAAAAGGTTGACTGAGGCTCTCCAACCTGATGGTCAACGGGCGGCCAGTAGCGCCGCCATCAGTCCTACCTCGACCACCAGGTAAAACCCCGTGGGATAGAACCGCGACGGCCGCTCCAGCAACATGGAGACGACCCGGCCCGCGGCCATGCCGCCCAGCGCCAGTGCCACCGCCACCAGCACGCCGTCTCGCAGGGTGCCCAGGCCGAAGGCGGCCAGCGCCAGCGCGGCCGCCATGGCGAGCCCGAACCCCCCGTACACCGCCCGCACCTCGTTACGGCCGTCCGCCGAGGCCGCCCGCATGCCGAACGGCGCCACCAGCTTCCCCGGCGCAACCAGGCCGTATACGCCCATCCCGGCGAAGAAGATCGCCACCAAACCGATGATCACGTCCGACATGCCCCGCATCCTGGCATTCGCTCCGCGCGCCGGCCATTACCTGGCAGGTAGTGCCACAGGCCAGGGATCGTCGCAGCCCCCTGCTGAACAGCCCATGGCCAGGATGTTCCACGTCTTCGTCGTCATACGCCCGTCGCTACCCAGGATGAAAAGGGCTCAGAGGGTGTTTTTTGATCCCCCGTGAGTGATCTTGTGTCGGGCCAAGAGTGAGTCGAAAAGGCCTTGTCTGCCAGGGATTGTCACATGTCGTGATCAAGCGCATGCTACGGGACATGCTCTCCGCCTTGTCGAGTCAACCGCTCCCGATCTCGACGAGGACGTCGGCAAGGTCAGCCGTTGTTCCCGCGACGTCTCCCGTCAGCGAAAGGCGGCGACGTGGCGTCGAGCCCAGTCGGCAAAGGTACGGGGCTCGCGGCCGAGCACCTGCTCAACGGCGGGGCTGATCCGCTGCTCGGCGTGGGTCGGCTCACCGGAGACGGCGAGCGTGGTGTCCACTGCCCATGCGGGCATGAACTGCAGCATCTGAGCGCGGGCCTCATTGGGGGTCTGCTCGACGAACTGGACAGGCTCGCCGAGTGCGTCACCGATCGCGTTGGCGCGCTGTCGCGGCGTGGTGAGCGCCGGCCCGGTCAACACATAGATCTGCCCGGTGTGACTGTCCTGGCGCAACGTCGCGGCCGCCACGTCGGCAATGTCGGCGGGATCGACCGTCGGCATGCCGACGTCACCGAACGGCGCAATGACCGTCCGACGGGTACGGATCGAATCGGCCCATGCATAGGTGTTGGAGTTGAAGCCACCTGGCCGCAGGATCGTCCAATCCAGCCCCGACTGCCGCACGGTGTCCTCGATCGACCGCATCAGGACGCCGTGGGAGTGGGACTCCGGCCGGGTGCCCACTCCTTGCGAGGACAGCAACACAACCCTGCTCACTCCCGCGGACCTGGCCAGATCGAGCACGGTCCGTGGCTGCAATGCCTCGGCGCTGGCACCGCCGTCGTGAAGGAACAGCGCGTCGGCGCCGTCGAACGCGGGCCGTAGCCCCTCCGAGTCGGTCAGATCCGCCGCCAAGATTCGTACGCCCTCCGGCACGTCCCCTTCCCGGATCCGGCGTGACACTGCCGTCACCTTCTCGCCGGATGCCGCGAGTGCCTGGACAAGCGGTCGGCCGACGTTCCCTGTCGCTCCTGTGACCACGATCATTGGGGTGCTCCTTTGGCAGGTCATCGAGTCCACGACCCTGGCGGCCGGGACAGCGTGACGCTAACACCATCGGTATAGTAGGTACCTAGGAGAAAGTGACTATCCTGGAGGGATGCACATGGCGGGCAAGCCGACCTGGGCGACGCGTACGCCGGTCGATCCCGAGGACGCCTGCCCCATCGGTCCGGTCGTGGACATCGTGTTCAGCCGGTGGACCACGCCGATCTTGTGGAGCCTGAACGAGCACGGCCGGCAGCGCTTCGTCGAGCTGGAGCGGCGGATCGCCACGATCACGCCGAAGGTGCTGACCCAGAGGCTGCGCCAACTCGAACGGGACGGCCTAATCGTGCGTACCTACTACCCCGAGGTCCCGCCTCGGGTCGAGTATGAGATCAGCGAACTCGGCCGCAGCCTCGCCCCGCTGTTCGCCCACCTTGCGGAATGGTCCGCCGCCAACCTAGGGCAGGTTGAGCAGGCCCGGCACGACTATGACACCCAACCGGGCCATTAGCGCGCCAGCAAGACGGCATTCCAGGGAATGGTCTTCTACCGAACTATTTCCTCGGCCGGGAAATGCATCCGCGCACCCTACCGGCAAGATCATTGGGAGGATTGAGAACACCCTCTCGGCGCACGGATCGGGGTAGCGGCTATGGCGTCGTCGGTCGTGGCGCACTCGGCCCAGACGACGTTCCCGCCCAAGGTGTCGCGGTAGACGCCCCACCGTGCCGCCGTCTGCTGGACCAGCCACAGGCCGCGTCCGTGGCAGGCGTTATCGGTGGTCATGCGAGGGTGGGGGATGGTGCCCGCCCCTTCGTCCATCACTTCGACGCGGGCCAGCTTGTCGCTGATCTCCGTGAGCTCGACGACGATCACACCGCCTGGCCGCGCGGAGCGGGAGTGAAGGAACGCGTTGCTCACCAGCTCACTGACCACGAGTTGCGCGATCTCCACGTTCTGATGCCCTGCCGCCGTCAGCGTACGCCCGACGCAGTGCCGGACAACCGGCACCGCCCAATCCACCCCCGGGACGACCATTTCAGCCAGGAGCCGTTTCCTCACAGCGCCACCTCCCGGATCCGTTGGAGCCCGGCATCATTGAAGCCCTCAGACCGGGTCGATCCGAGGATCACCTGTCCTCGAATTGAGGGGACGATTTCGGTGATATGCAGAAATTTCGCCGGGCTGATGACTTGGGGGTCCTGCACTGCAAGGCTCACCTCGCCACGTCCTCATTTGGTCTCGTTGTGAAAATGCCAGGAAGTAGCTCGCCGGTTCCTGTGATGGCGGAATTATTCTCCGGCGACTTTCCCGATTGCCACTCTCAACCATGCCGTCAACGAGTTACGGTGTCCTCAGAATTCGTCCCAGAGCTATCCCAGACTTTTCCTGGCAAATGCCAGTGAACTCTGGAAACTTCGGCCCCCCACCGCCTCGGAGGACGCGATGCCCGCCCTTAAGGAGCTTGATCCGACCGTCGGTCCAGCGGCGCGCTTCGGCGCTGACCTCCGCAAGTACCGGCTGGCTGCTGGTATGAACCAGTCGGAACTCGGCAAAGCGGCCGGGTACAGCAAATCGAGGATCGGAAATGTCGAACGTGGGGACGAGAAGCCGACCCGCGAGATGATTATCAAGTGCGAGGAGGTGCTGGGCCTCAATGGAGAGCTACTCCTGCACTGGCCCAACATCCACGGCAAGGGAAGTCCCGAGTGGTTCCGCGAGTGGCCGCCGATCGAGCGTCGCGCGGATGCGATCATGACCTTCGCGGCGATGAACTTCCCAGGTCTGGTGCAGACGGAAGAGTACGCACGTGCTGTTTTCGAGGGGGAGCCGAACGCCACGCCGGAGCTGGTGGAGGAGTCCGTGAAGTCGCGCCTGGAAAGGCAGGCGATCTTCAACCGAGGCAAGCCACTCAACTACCTGGCTGTTCTGGATGAGGGGTTGCTCTATCGTCCACTGGGAGGGGACGGGGTGGTTCTCCGCCAGCTGGAACACCTGATCAGGATGGTCGAGCAGCGCCTGATCTCCGTCCAGCTTCTGCCCTATGAGGCGAGGTGTGCGGCGGCGACCGCCGGTCTGATGGTCTTGGCACTGGAAGGCGGGGTGCCGATTGCCGCCTCTGTCGAGTCCGCCCTTCGGGGTACCGTCGTACACGACCCCAAAGAGGTTGCGGCGTTGGTGCGCCGACTTGACACGATACGGAGGTCGGCGCTCCCCGAGCATCTCTCGATCCGGCGCTTCAAGGAGAGAGTGGAACGTGGACTTGAGCCCTGAACTGAGAGCAGAGGTCGAGGACTTCGACGGCTACATCACCGCGTCGAGCGGCCAGGGCGGTGAGTGTATCTACGCCAAGCGGCTGTCCAACGGGATGGTCGCGATCCGCGACAGCGAGCAGCCGGACGTGTATCCGACGGTGGTGCGCGGGGCCGTCTGGGAGAAGTTCGCCGAGGGGGTCAAGGCCGGAGTCTTCGACCACCTTTGAATCGCACGCGATTCCCGGACCCCCACGGCCCCCGGTCCTCGATCGGGGGCCGTTCCGTGGCCATCGAAGCTTCAGAGGCTCGCCCGCGCCGCAGGCCAGGCCATCCACCAATCGGCTCAGGCGGTACCGGTCCTCGGCGGGGAACCGGGTGCCTGTGGCTGAACAAGGTCGCCGGAGCGGCCCAGCGGGCCTCGAACTGACACCGGAGGGTTGCAGTACAGCCGGTTATCTGCAACCTTTAGGTGTCAGTACGGCTCGAGCCAAGGAGGTTGGTATGGAAGACGTGCGGGACGAGCAGGACAGCGTCGAGCGGGAGATCGTCGTCGCCGCGCCGGTGGAGAGGGTGTGGGAGCTGATCACGAAGCCCGAGCATGTACGTGTCTGGTACGCCTTCGACGGGACGAGCATCGACTTGCGGCCGGGTGGGACGATCGAGCACATTTGGCGGGAGCACGGCCGCTTCCTTGGTGTCGTCGAGGACGTTGTACCGCCCACGCTGTTCACCTACTGGTACTCCAATGTGCCTGACACCGAACCCGCCCCGGGCACGCGTACCCACGTGTCGTTCCGGCTCGAACCCACCGCTGACGGGCACGGCACCGTGCTCCGGGTACGGGAGAGCGGGCTGGGAGAGCTGACGTTGTCGCAGGAGGAGCGGCGGGCCTACCTGGCCGCCACCACCCAGGGCTGGTCCGGCGGACTGACGAACCTGCGCGAACATGCCGAGCGGGTGGCGAGGTGACCGCCGCTCCGCCGTGTGCCGAGATGCCCGCCGAAGCTGCGGTGGAGGTGCTGGCCGCGCTGGCGGAGCCGATGCGGTGGCGGTTGCTCGCGCTGCTGTCCGCTGAAGCGCAGAGCGCCTCGGCCTTGTCACGGACACTGCCTGTCAGCCGTACGGCGGTGCAGAAGCATCTGGCCGTGCTCGAACGCAGCGACCTGGTCCGCCGCACGCGAGTGGGGCGAGAGATCCGCTACGCCGTGCACACCGAACCGCTCACCAGCATCGGCCGCTGGATGGCCGAGGTCGCGGCCGTGTGGGACACCCGTCTCGCCGCACTGAAGCGCCTCGCCGAAGACGTCGGTGACCGTTGATGCCAGCCGCCTCGACACCTGCGTTATCTTGGGTGGCGCCCAAGGTGGCGATTCCGGATCGTCCACGACGGTCATCTGCCGTTACCGTGAGGCGTTATGGAGGCAATTGAGGTCGCCGGTCTCATCCCCCGACTGCCGACGCCGATCACGAGCCTGGCCCACCGCGCTCCCGACCGCCAGGCCGGGCGATGATCGTCGCCGAGGTGGTGGGCCGCACGCTGGCCGCCCTTGGCGTGGACATGGTGTTCGGCGTGGTGGGTGGTGGCAATTTCCGCGTGACCAGCGCGCTGGTGAATGGCGGCGCCCGTTTCATTGCCGCGCGCCATGAGGGCGGGGCCGCCACGATGGCCGACGCGTACGCCCGCGTGAGCGGCAAGGTCGGTGTGGTGAGCGTGCACCAGGGGCCGGGGCTGACCAACGTGCTGACCGGGCTCACCGAGGCCGCCAAGAGTGGCACTCCGCTGGTGGTGCTGGCAGGCGAGGCCACCGACCCGCGTTCCGGCCGGCACATCGACCAGGACGCCCTGGCCGCCGCCGTCGGCGCGGTGCCGATGCGGGTGGAGGACGCCGGCTCCGCGGCCGGGACCGCCGCCGAGGCGTACGCGACGGCGACCCGCGACCGCCGGGTCGTGCTCCTCAACCTGCCGCTGGAGGTGCAGCACGCCGACGCCCCACCCGCCGCGGGCGAGCCGCCGGCCCTTCCGGTGCGGGACGCCGCCCCCCTGGCCCGCGTGTGGCCGGACAGCGGGGCCGAGGCCCTGGCCTGGATGCTGATGCGGTCCGGGAAACCGGTGTTCGTCGCCGGGCGCGGCGCCCGGCACGCCCGGCGCGAGCTCGAAGAGCTGGCCGACCTCGTCGGGGCGCTGCTGGCCACCTCGACGGCGGCCAAGGGGCTCTTCCGCGGTAGTCCGTGGGACCTCGACGTCAGCGGAGCCTTCTCCTCCCCGCTGACCGCCCGGCTCATCCGCGGCGCCGACATCATGGTGGCCTGGGGTTGCTCGCTCAACCCGTGGACCACCCGGCACGGCGCGCTGATCGGGCCCGGCACCGAGGTCGTCCAGGTCGACCTGGACCCGGAGTCCATCGCCACCCACCGCAGGGTCTCCCTGGGCCTGGCCGGTGACATTTCCGACGTGGCCGCCGCCGTCGCCGGCGCGTTGCGCCCCGCGGGGTCGCACCCGTCGAACCCGGTGCTGCGTGGCTACCGTACGCGGGCCCTGGCCGACCGGATCGCGGCCGAACGTGCCTGGCGGAGTGTGCCGTACGAGGACGAGAGCGGCGACGGCCGCATCGACCCCCGGACGCTCACGATAGCCCTGGACGACCTGCTTCCCGGCGAACGCATCGTCGCCACCGACTCCGGAAATTTCATGGGATATCCAGTCATGTTCCTGGACGTCCCCGACGAGGGCGGCTTCTGCTTCACCCAGGGCTTCGAGTCCATCGGCCTCGGCCTGGCCACCGCCGTGGGCGCCGCGCTGGCCCGTCCCGATCGCCTGCCCGTCGCCGCCATCGGCGACGGTGGTGCGCTGATGGGCATCGCTGAGCTGGAGACGGTGGTCCGGCTCGGGCTGCCCATGGTGATCGTGGTCTACGACGACGAGACGTACGGCGCCGAAGCGCACCGCTTACCCGGGCACCGCCTGGAAACCGTTACCTCCCCGCCCGCCGATCTGGCCTCCATCGCGCGCGGTTACGGCTGCGCCGCCGTCACCGTCACCGCTCTGCGGGATCTCGACGCCGTGGCCACCTGGCTGAACGGCCCGCGCGACCGCCCGCTACTCGTCCACGCCAAGATCACCCGCGACCATCACCCATGGTGGCTGGAGGGATCCCCCGAACGTCCCCGCCCGGCTTGACTCTCCCGCCGGGTTTCACCTACAAGGGGAGGCGGGAAACCACTCGACCAACAAGCCGATGAACAGTCGCGTGACCGCCGACTGTGACTGCCCGCCCCGAGAAAGAAGCTGCTGTCGCGCAGGTTCCTGGCTCAAGAGTGTGTGTTGCTCACCGGGGGTGGGGTCGTAGCCCGTCGAGGATGAGTTGGGCGATGTGCGCGGAGCGGTCGCGGCTGGTTTCCGCGCCTATGTGGCGGATCGCGGCGAAGGCGCCGGCGACCAGGGCCATGACCTCCTCGACGGTGAGGTCGGAGCGTACGGTGCCGGCTGCGTGTGCGCGATCCAGCAGGTCCGCGACATGGCGCGTGAGATCCGCCGCAACATCCGGGGCGGCGGTGCGCAGGTCGAACTCGGCGGCCACCAGCGCGCTCTTGACCGCTACGTTCTCGGCGCCGCTGGCCATCATCGCCGACAGCAGCGTGAACAGGGCTGCGGGATCGCTGCTTGCGGCAAGCGCTTCCGCTTCCGCCACCAGTTGCCTGATCTGGTCGGTCGCGACGGCGAGATACAGCGCTTCCTTCGCCGGGAAGTGCCGGTGGACGGTGCCGGGGCCAACGCCCGCGCGGCGGGCGATCTCATCGAGCGAGACGCCAAGACCTTCCGTCGCGAACAGTTGCTGCGCTGTTCGCAGGACCCGCTCGCGATTGCGGCGCGCGTCAGCCCGCAGCTTCCGGTCGCTCCCGTGGGCTGTCGTCGGGTTGGGTGGGGGTGGCTCAGGCGGCTGGCTGGACATGTCGATCTCAGCATAACCGGTGCGCCGCACCGTATAGTGTGCCGTAACCGGGGCGGTGCACCGGTTAGTGAGCTGCGCCGCCTCTTAGGGCCCGATGCGTCAGCATGAGGAGACCACGCCGATGACCACACGCGAAGACGCGGCCGCCCTGGTACGGCGGATGCAGGAGTGCTTCAACAGCCGGCAGTTCGACCAGGCCGCGGACCTGCACACCCCCGGCTTCTTCAACCATCCGCTCGGCACCACCGGATTCGAGGCGGGCAAGGACGCCTGGCGTGCGGTTACTGCCCGGTTTCCCGGCATGCGCGTCGTCGCCCAGGACATCCTGGTTGATGGCGACAAGGCCGCCGTCCGCTCGACCGTCGAGGGGATCGCGGCCTCGGGCGGCGATGCGGGGCCCATGCTGTTCGAAATCTTCCGCATCCACAATGGGCGGTTCGCGGAGATGTGGGGGGCCAGTGCGGGATTCCCGGCCTCGGCCAGCCCTGAGGATTTGCTCACCAACCCCGAGGCGAGCTGACCGGCGGCAACCACTCCTTATCCGGCCCAGGTCGAAGGGCGCTTGGAGACGTGCCTCAATGAGGACAGCCTGAGCTCTGTGCGCGAAGCCCTTTGTGCTTGGGCGGGGTTACTGGGGTTCGAAGAGGGTGCGGCCCCAGTAGTCGCCTGCGTCTCGTACGCCTGGGGGGCAGGCGAACAGGGCGCTGGAGACGTGTTTGATGTACTCGTTGAGGGGGTCGTTCTTGGCCAACGTCAGCTGTATCGGGACGAACTGCTTCCGCGGGTCACGTTGGTACGCGATGAAGAACAGGCCCGCGTCGAGCCGGCCGAGGCCGTCTGAGCCGTCGACGAAGTTGTAGCCCCTGCGCAGGAGGTGGGCGTTGCCGTGGGCGGTCGGGTGGGCCAGGCGTATGTGGGCGTCATCCTTGATGTACGGCTGTCCGTCCGGGGCCCTGGCCGTGAAGTCCAGGGGGTCGAACTCGGACTTCTTGCCCAGCGGAGCGCCCTCGACCTTGTCCCGGCCGAAGATCTGCTCCTGCTCGGCCAGCGATGTGCGGTCCCAGGTCTCGATGGTCATTCTGATCTTCCTGGTGACCACGTAGCTGCCGCCGGCCATCCATGGGGTGCCGTCTCGCGCGTCCGCCCACAGTTGGGCGCGCAGGAGGTCGGCGTCCTCCAGTTTGAGGTTGTTCGTACCGTCCTTGAAGCCCATGAGGTTGCGCGGGGTGGCCTGCGCGCGGGATGTGGAGGACGTACGGCCGAAGCCGAGTTGTGACCAGCGTACGGAGACCTTGCCGAAGCCGATCCTGGCGAGGTTGCGGATGGCGTGCACGGCTACCTGGGGGTCGTGGGCGCAGGCCTGGACACAGAGGTCACCTCCTGAAATGTCCGGAATGAGTTGCTCTCCCGGAAATTTCGGAAGGTCGGCGAGGGCGGCGGGGCGTAGCCGGGCCAGCCCGAAGCGCTCGTCGAAGAGGGAGGGCCCGAACCCGATCGTCAGCGTCAGCCCCGAGGCCGGCAGTCCCAGCGCCTCGCCGGTGTCGTCGGGCGCGGCCTGCGGGGACACCCCGGCCGCGCCGAACGCCCCCGCCTCCTTGCCCTGCGTCAGCCGCGCCGCCGCGGCCGTCCACTCCTGTAGCAGCTCGACCAGTTCGGCCCGATCGTCGGTGATGACGTCGAAGGCCGCGAAATGGAGCCGATCCTGGGCGGGGGTGACGATGCCGGCCTGGTGCTCGCCGTAGAAGGGGTACGGGTCGGAGGACGACGCGGCGGCGGCGTGCGCCATCTGAGCCAGGTTCGCGGCGGGAGGGGCGGGTGTGGCGGACCGCTCGCCCAGCAGGAGGGAGTGGGCCGTCACAGCTCCGGCGCCCACCACCGCGGCACCGGCCGCTCCCAGCCCGAGCAGCCCTCTCCGGCTGAGCCCGCGCCCCTCGCGACCCTCGCCGGTCCCGCCACCCCTGCCGGTCCCGCCACCCCTGCCGGTCTCGCGGCCCTTGCCGGTCTCCCGGGTGTCGCCGGTCTCCCGGGTGTCGCCGGTCTCGCGGGTGCCGCGGGTGTCGCGGGTCTCCTGGGCGTCGCCGGGCTCGCCTTTGGAGGTGCTTCGGTGGTTCGTGGCTGCTCCGTCTTTCGTGGTGTTCCCGTCGCCCACGGCTGCCTCGCCTTTCGAGGTGTCCCCGGCGCCCTCGGAGTTCGCAGGTTCCGCCATCGTCGCCACCCCTACTTTGCCACCACCGGCGCGACCTCGCTGATCGGCTCGCCCAGCGCGTTGATCGCGTCCGACAACGTCTTCAGCTCGGCCTTCGACAGCTCGTTGTGCAGCCGCCAGCCATCGCCCTTCTGGTGCACCGCGAGCGCCGCCTCGGCCGCCGCGAACTTCTCGTCCAGCGTCTTGACCAGGTCAGGAGCGCGTTCCTCCAGCACCGGCCGGAGGGACTGCACGGCGGCCTTGGAGCCTTCGAGGTTGGCGTCGAAGTCCCACAGGTCGGTGTGCGACCAGATGTCCTCCTCGCCGGTGATCTTCCCCGTCGCCACCTCGTCGAGCAGTTCCTTGGCGCCGTTGGCCAGGTTCAGTGGGGTCAGCTGGGCGGCGTTCGCCTTCGTCACGATGGTCTTGACGTCGGCGATCAGCTTGTCGGCCACCGGGCCGTCCTTGCTGACGTCCTTGTGGATCCACAGGTCCTTCTCGATCCGGTGGAAACCGGTCCACTCCTCGCCCTCGGCCAGGTCGGCCTCGCGGGCGTCGATGGCCGGGTCGAGGTCGCCGAAGATCTCCGCCACCGGCTCGATGCGCTCCCAGTACGTACGCGAGACCGGGAAGAGCTCCTTGGCCCGGTCGATCTCGCCCGCCTTGACCGCGTCCACGAACTCCTGCGTCTTGACCAGCAACGTGTCGCTCTGCGTCTTGATGTAACGCTTGTAACTCTGGACGGCGTCGGCCAGCTTGGCGTCCGCGGTGAGCGCCTGGTGTTCGCCGGTCACCTTGAGCGCGTTGCGGATGCCCTTGCCGATCATGCCGGGCTTGCACACGGTCTCGTACGCGCCCGCGGGCAACTCGGCGATGAGCTCCCTGGTCAGGCCGGGCACGATGTTCTCGACCTCGGCCATGACCCGGTCGCCGGGGGCGTACACGTAGAACTCGGTGACCTTGCTGCCGCCGTTCGTGATCGCGAAGGTGGTGGTGCCGGCCGCGACCTCGGAGGCGGCGACCTTGCACTCGGTGTCGGAGGCGGCTACGGCGATCTTGCCGGGAGCGGCGGACCCGGAGGCCGTGGGGGTGCCGCCGGAGCCGCAGGCGGTCAGCCCCGCCAGGGTGAGCGCCGCCAGGACGAGCGCTCCCGCGGACGGGCGGATTGCGGTGTGCATGGTGCTCCTGTTCAGGCCGCGGAGGAGGCGGGGGCCGGAGTGGACTTCATCCGCTGCGGGCGCAGGAAGAAGAAGAGAGTCGGGACCAGGTAGACGGCCCAGGCCACGACCTCGGCCACGCTGGGCTGCGGAGTGATGTTGAGCATTCCCGCCAGCAACGTTCCGTACCAGGAGTCGGCCGGTATGACGGCGCTGATGTCGAAGGCGTAGGTGCTCAGGCCGGGCAGCACGCCGGCCTCCTGGAGGTCGTGCACGCCGTACTTGAAGATGCCCGCGGCCACCAGGATCAGCAGGAGCCCCGTCCAGGTGAAGAACTTCGTCAGGTTGATCCGCACGGCACTGCGGTAGAGGCCCCAGCCGATGAGCACGGCGCTGACCAGTCCCAGGCTGATCCCGGTCAGCGGCGCCACGGACGTGGTGGCGCCCTGCACGGACGCGAAGAACAGCAGCGCGGTCTCCAGCCCCTCGCGGGCCACGGCGAGGAAGGCCATCACGACCACCGCCAAGGAGCCGAGCCGCAGCGCGTCGGAGAGCTTGCCGCGCAGCTCGCCGGAGAGAGCGCGGGCGGCCCGCCGCATCCAGAAGATCATCCAGGTCACGAACACCACCGCGAGGAGCGAGGTGATCGCGTCGAACAGCTCCTGGCTCTGGTATTCGAGGTGCGCCGCCGTGAAGGTCAGCAGCGCCCCGAACGCCACGGACAGGGCCACCGCCGCGCCGACGCCGGCCCAGACCTGGGGGAGTTTCTCCTTGCGGTCGCTTTTGACGAGGAATGCGATGAGGACGGAGACGACGAGCGCCGCTTCCAGTCCTTCACGCAGTCCGATGAGGTAGCTGGCGAACACCGTCCCACCCATCGACTGAGGAAAGGCTTACCTAATTAGTGCAGGCGAAGCATACCCAGCGCAAGGACGGAACGACACAATCACCCCCTCAGAAACACTTCCCCAGGTCAGAGATCACCCCTTCGTCGCACCGGCGGTCAGGCCGCCGACCAGGTGGCGTTCGGCGATGGCGTAGAAGCCGAGTGCGGGCACCATGGCCAGGACGAGGTAGGCCAGGATGCGGGCGGTGTCGGAGGCGTACTGGCCCTGGAACTGCTGGATGCCCAGCGGCAGCGTCCAGCTCGACTCGTCGCTGAAGACCACGAGCGGCAGCATGAAGTTGTTCCAGCTGCCCACGACGGCCAGCACCGACACGGTGGCGATCGCCGGTCGCGCCATCGGCAGCAGGATCCGCCAGAAGAACCCGAACGGGCTGCAGCCGTCGATGATGGCCGCCTCCTCGATCTCGCCCGGGATGCTGCGGAAGAAGCCGCGCAGGATGATGATCGTCAGTGGCAGCCCGAACGCGGCCTGCGTCAGGATGACGCCCAGCGGGTTGTCCAGCAGGCCGAACATCCGCAGCAGCACGAAGATCGGCAGAATGGCCACCGCGAACGGGAACATCAGCCCCGCCGTGAACAGCGTGAAATACAGCTCCCTGCCCCGGAAGGCGAACCTGGCGAAGATGAACGCCGCCAGCGCCGCCACCCCGACGGTCAGCACGGTCGTGGCGACCGCGATGAACGTGCTGTTCCACAGCTGCAGCCAGAACCCGCCGGAGCCGAGCACGTCGGTGTAGTTGGCCGTCATCCACGTCTCGGGCAGGCCGAACGGGTTGCTGGACAGCTCGCTGGTGGATTTGAAGCCGCCGAGCAGCGCGTACACGACCGGGATCAGGATGAACGCGCCGACGATCCACGCGATCGCGTGCAGCGGGAGGGTGTTGCGCCGGATCGGGGCCGGCTTCCCGTGGTTCATCGGCGATCTCCCATGCTGGTGGCCGCGCCCGCCAGGTCGCGGCGCATCACGAGACGCTGGTAGACGAGGGCGAAGACGAGGCTGAGCAGGAACATCACGACGCTGATGGCGCTGGCGTAGCCGACCTGGGAGCGCTTGAAGCCCCAGTCGATCATCGTGACGGCCATCGTCTCGGAGGAGTGCGACGGCCCGCCCTGGGTGAGGATCCACACCAGGTCGAAGAGCTGGATGGTGTAGATGACGGACAGGAAGATGCTGATCCGGATGGTCGGGCCCAGCAGCGGCAGCGTGATGTGCCTGAACGTCTTCCAGGCCGTCGCGCCGTCGATCTGGGCGGCCTCGACGAGCTCGTTGGGGATGTTCTGCCGCCCGGCCAGATAGATCATCATGTGGAAGCCGAAATATTTCCAGGTCATCACCAGGAAGAGGGACGGCATCACGGTGTCGGGATGGGCCAGGAACTCCGACTCCATGCCGAACACCGACAGGATCCGGTTCGCCAGCCCCGAGTCGGGCGACAGGATCAGCGAGAAGAGCACGCCGGTGATCACTTCGGAGAGCACGTACGGCGCGAAGAACACCACCCGGTAGAACGCCCGCCCGCGGATGCGCTGGTTCAACAGCATGGCGATGGCCAGCGAGAACGGCAGCTGGATCACGATGGACAGCACGACCAGGACCAGCAGGTGCCACAGGTCCTGGGCGAAGATCTCGGTGCTGAACAGCCTGGTGAAGTTGTCCAGCCCGATGAAGTCGGTGGGCAGGCCGCCGAACCCGTTCCACCGGAACACGCTGGCGTACAGCGCCACCAGGATGGGGGCCACCACCAGCGCCAGGAACAGCACGAGCGCGGGCAGCAGGAACAGGGCGATGGTCACCCAGCGGCTGCGCCGCTTGGGGGTGGAGGCGGGGGCCGGAAGCCGACGAGCCTCCGGCCCTCTCGTGAGAGTCGTCATCCTTCGCTCTTGGCCACTTCGGTGATGTCCTGACCGACTTCCTCGGGGGTCTTGGTGCCGCCGATGAGCTCGGCCGTGCTGTCGTTGACCTGCTGGCCCACGGCGGGCGGATAGGCCTGGTCGAGGTAGAGCTGGTAGCCGCCGGCCGTGGCCAGCAGGGTCGCCACCTGCTTGAGGTTGGCGTCCTTGATCACGCTCTCCTCGCCCTTGAGCACCGGCAGCACGCCGCCGGCCTCCACGGCCTTGGAGTGGTTGCCCATCTCCGTCATGAACTTCACGAACGCCACCGCCTCCGGCGGGGCGTCCGCGCCCACGGCCAGCCCGCCGCCGCCGCCGAACGCGTCGGTGGCCGCGCCCTTGCCGCCCTCGACCGCGGGGAACGGGAAGAAGCCCAGGTCCTCGCCGAGCCCCTTGCCCGCGTCGGCCTGCACGCTCGGCGCCCACTGGCCCATCAGCTCCATGGCCGCCTTGCCGTTGCTCACCGCGGCCGCCTGGCCGTCCGGGGTGGAGTACGCGGCGCCCAGGAAGCCCTTCTGGAACGGCTGCAGGTCGGCCAGCGCCTTGAGCTGCTGTCCCGCGGCCACGAAGTCGGGCTTGGTGAAGTCGTGGTCCACGCCCGCCTGCTGGAGCGCCGGCAGCCCGGCGATGCGCATGGCGAGGTAGGCCCAGTAGTAGTGGCCCGGCCACTTCTCCTTGCCGGCCAGGGCGATCGGGGTGATGCCCGCGGCCTTGAGCTTCTTGACGTCATCGAGGAACGCCGACCAGGTGGCCGGCGGCTCGGTGATGCCCGCCTGCTGGAAGAGTTTCTTGTTGTACCAGAAGCCGACCATGCCGATGTCGGTCGGCAACCCGTACGTCTTGCCGTCGAGCTGGTACGCGCTCAGCGCCGCCGGCGTGAAGTTGGGCAGCACGTCGGCGACGTCGGCCGAGATGTCCTTGACCAGCCCGGCGTCGATCTGCTGCTTCAGGACCCCGCCGCCCCACGACGCGAACACGTCGGGCGCCTGGCCCGACTGCGTGATCGTGGTGAGCTTGGCCTTGTAGGCGTCGTTCTCCAGAACGGTGGCCTTGATGGTGACGTTCGGGTTCTTGGCCTCGAACTCCTTGGCGCGTTGCGCCCACAGCGACTTGAGCGGCTCGGCGGTCGACAGGTGCCACCATTCGAGCGTGACCTTGCCCGGCGACCCCTGCTGAGGAGCGGCGGATTCCCCGCCACCACCGCCCCCACACCCGGCCACCAGGACTGCGGTCGCGATCAATGCCAGAGTGCGTTTCATTAGGGGCCCTCTCCTTGGCATGGCGAAAGTTTCGTGAACACCCCGAAATTTTTCGTTGCCTGGATCGTAGGTAAACGCCATGTAAAGCGTCAACACCTCGGGCGGGAGCAATCCCAAACCGAAACTTTCGGATACACTCCCCATTTGTGTCAGCGAAGAGGCGGGTCACGATCGCACTGATCGCGGAGGAGGCCGGGGTCTCCATCCCGACGGTCTCGAAAGTCATCAACGGGCGCCCGGAAGTAGCCCCGGCGACCCGCCATCGTGTCGAGCGGCTGCTGCAGGAGCACGGCTATCAGCGGCGCATCAGCCAGGACGACACCCCGGCGGGCCTGGTGGACGTGGTGTTCGCCGAGATCGAGTCGCCGTGGGCCATGGAGATCGTGCGCGGCGCGGAGAGCGCGGCCCACGAGGCCGGGGCCAGCGTCGTCATCTCGGTCCTGCACACGCACGCGGGCCCGGGCCGCGACTGGCTGGAGCGGCTGGCCGCGCGCCGCACCGACGGCGTGGTGATCGTCGCCTCGAAGCTGTCCACCGGGATCCAGGCCCAGCTGAGCGCCCGGTCGCTGCCGTTCGCGGTGGTGGACCCGGAGGGCGAGCCCGCCCCCGGCGTGGTCTCGGTCGGCGCGACCAACTGGAACGGCGGCCTGGCCGCCACCCGCCACCTGCTCGAACTCGGCCACCGGCGGATCGGCACCATCAGCGGCCCGGCCGACATGCTGTGCAGCCAGGCCCGGGTGGACGGTTATCGGGCGGCGCTGGAGACCGCCGGGGTGCCGATCGCGCCCGAGCTGATCAGGCGTGGCACGTTCCTGGTGGAGTCGGGCCACGACGAGGGGCACGCGCTGCTCTCGCTCGACGAGCCGCCGACGGCGATCTTCGCGGGGAGCGATCTGATGGCCTTCGGCGTGTTCGAGGCGGCCCGGCAGCGGGGGTTGCGGGTTCCGGCGGATCTGAGCGTGGTGGGGTTCGACGATCTCCCGCTGGCCAAGTCGGCCTGGCCGCCGCTGACGACCGTACGCCAGCCGTTGCAGGAGATGGCGGCGCTGGCCACGCGTACGGTGCTGGCGATGGGCCGGGGCGAGGTGCCGGACAGCAAGCGGGTGGAGCTAGCCACGGAGCTGATCGTCCGGGAGAGCACCGCGGCGTACGGGTAGCCCGTCGGCAGGGGTCGGTAGGGTCTGGTGGCGTGACGACGGAGTTGGAGCATCTTGCCGCCCGCCTGCGGGAGTTCGCGCGGGCCAGGGAGTGGGAGCGGTTTCACACGCCGAAGAACCTGGCGATGGCGCTGGCGGGCGAGGTCGGGGAGCTGGTGGCGGAGTTCCAGTGGCTCACGGCCGAGGAGTCCGGCAACCCCGACCCCGACACGCTCGCCAGGATGCGTACGGAGCTGGGCGACGTGACCCTCTACCTGGTACGGCTCGCCGACGTCCTGGGCGTCGACCTGATGGCGGCGGCGCACGCCAAGATCGACGACAACGAACGCCGCTACGACGCCGACCTCTACCGGGGCTCGGCCAGAAAGGCGCCGCCGTCTCCCCGAGGGACGTGACCCGGGCTCGCAGCCGCACATAGGGTGACGGGCATGCGTTTTGGGGTGTTAGGTCCGCTGGCTGTGTGGACCGACGCGGGGGAGCCTGTCACGATTCCCGGACTCAAGGTCCGGGCCCTGCTCGTGGACCTGCTCGTCCACGAGGGCCATCCCGTGTCCGTGGACCGGCTGGTCGACGACCTGTGGGGAGCCGAGCCGCCGGGCAACCCGGCGGGCGCGCTGCAGGTGCGCGTCTCGCAACTGCGCAAGGCACTGGAGGACGCCGAACCCGGCGCGAAGAACCTGGTCGTCTCCCGCGCCCCCGGCTACCTGCTGCGCCCCGACGACGGGGCCGTGGACGCCGCCCGCTTCGCGGCGCTGCTGTCGCGGGCCGAGGCCGCCGACAGCATGCGGACCAGGGCGGGGCTGCTGGCCGACGCGCTGGCCCTGTGGCGGGGGCCGGCGTACGCGGACTTCGCCGACGAGGAGTACACCAGGTCCGCCGTCGTCCGGCTGGAGGAACAGCGGCTGTCGGCGCTGGAGCAGCACGCCGAGGCACGGCTGGAGCTGGGCGAGCACGGGCTGCTGGTGGGCGAGCTGGGGGACCTGGTGGCCCGGCACCCACTGCGGGAGCGGCTGCGGGCCGTGCACATGCGAGCGCTCTACCGCGCCGGCCGCCAGAGCGAGGCCCTGGCCGGCTACGCCGAGCTGCGCGAGCGGCTGGCCGAGGAGCTCGGGCTGGACCCCGGGCCGGAGCTGGTCGCGCTGCACCAGGCGATACTCGGGCAGGACCCGGCGCTGAGCGTGCCCGCCGAGCGCCCCCTGACGAACCTGCCCGCCTCGGTCAGCAAACTGATCGGCAGGGACGAGGCCCTGGCCGAGGTGTGCGCGCTGGTCGAAGACGAGCGGCTGGTGACGCTCACGGGCACCGGCGGGGTGGGCAAGACCCGGCTGGCGCTGGAGGCCGCGAACCGGCTGGTGGACGGGTTCACGGACGGGGCCTGGCTGGTCGCCCTCGACCAGGCGTCCCGCGCCCCGGCCGAGGCCGTCATGGCGGCGCTCGACATCAGGGAGGACGCCGCCGCCAAGTCCCTGGGGGAGGCGGGTCCGGGCGGGCAGCCCGCCTCCGGCGCCGACCGGGTGCTGGCCGCCGCGCTCCGGCCCCGGCGCATGCTGCTGGTGCTGGACAACTGCGAGCACGTCGTGGAGCAGGTCGCCGAGCTGGTCG
The DNA here is from genome assembly GCF_900099965.1 of Nonomuraea jiangxiensis. Taxonomy (GTDB): domain Bacteria; phylum Actinomycetota; class Actinomycetes; order Streptosporangiales; family Streptosporangiaceae; genus Nonomuraea; species Nonomuraea jiangxiensis. The sequence continues at coordinate 79,177 of NZ_FNDJ01000011.1, forward strand.
AGGTGCTCCTGCGGGCCTGCCCCGAGCTGCGCATCCTGGCCACCAGCAGGGAGCCGCTGGCCGTGGCCGGCGAGGTGCTGTGGAACGTCCCGCCGCTCGACGTGCCCGCCGTCGCCGACCTGGCGGCCATGGCCCGTTCGGACGCCGTCAGGCTGTTCGTGACCAGGGCCGCCGCCTCGGCCCGCGGGTTCGCGCTGGACGCCGGCAACGCGGCGGCCGTCGCGCAGCTCTGCCGGCGGCTGGACGGCATCCCGCTGGCGCTGGAGCTGGCCGCGACCCGGGTACGGGCGCTCGGCGTGCAGGGCGTGGTGGCCCGGCTGGACGACAGGTTCCGGCTGCTGGCCGCCGGGCAGCGCGGCGCCCCGGCCCGCCAGCAGACGCTGACGGCGGTGATGGACTGGAGCTGGGACCTGCTGTCCGACGCCGAGCGCCGTGTCCTGCGCCGCCTGGCCGTGCACGCCGACGGGTGCACGCTGGAGGCCGCCGAGGCCGTCGCCGCCGACCCGGACCTGGACGTGCTCGACCTGCTGGCCCGCCTGGTCGACCGCTCGCTCGTGGTGGTCGCCGACGGCCCCGCGGGGGTCAGGTACCGGCTGCTCGAATCGGTGTCGGAATACTGCCGCGCCCGGCTGGCCGACGCCGGTGAGCTCGACCGGACCCGCCTGGCGCACCTGGACCACTACCTGGCGCTGGCCGTACAGGCCGAACCCGGGCTGCACGGGCACGGGCAGCGCGACTGGCTGCTGCGCCTGGACGCCGAGGCCGCGAACATGCGGGCGGCGCTCGACACGGCCGTCGCCAGGCGGGCCGCCGACAGCGCGACGCGGCTGGTGAACGCGCTGGCCTGGTACTGGTTCCTGCGCGGCAGGCTGGCCGAGGGCAGGCGAGCGCTGGAGACGGCGCTGGCGGTCGAGGGGGAGCCCGCTCCCGGCCGGGCCAGGACGGCGGCCTGGGCGGCCGGGTTCGCGCTCACCCTGGGTGAGGACGCCGCGTGGCAGGCCACGCTCGACGGGATCGAGGACCCCGGCGAGCGGGCCAGGGCCGAGCTGTTCATCGGCTGGCACCTCAGGGACATGCCGACCGGGCAGGAGCTGACGCGCAGGGCGCTGGCCACGTTCCGGGCCGTCGGCGACCGGTGGGGCGTCGCCGCCGCGCTGGCCAGGCAGGCCAGGGACCTGTTCACGATGCGGGACACCGACGCGCTGGAGCGGGTCGGCGAGGAGAGCGCGCGGCTGTTCACCGAGCTGGGCGACCGCTGGGGGCTGCTGCAGGCCACCGGGTGGCTGGCGTCGCTGGCGGAGATGGCCTACGACTCCGAGCGGGCCAACCGGCTGTTCGGCGAGGGACTGCGGATGGCCGAGGAACTCGGGTTGTGGCCGGAGGTCGCCACCCGTACCGCCTGGCTGGGGTGGATCGCGATGCAGGGCGGCGATTACGACCGCGCCATCGAGATCTGCGAGCGTGCCATGAAGCTGGCCGTCAGCCAGGGGTTCATGGAGGGCACGGCCATGGCCCGGATGGGCCTGGCCTTCTCCGCGCGCCGGGCCGGGCGGCTCGACCTGGCCGAGACGCACCTGCTGAGCCTGCTCGACGGGGTGCCCCGAGACCCGGACCTCGAACCACCCCTGCACCTGCCCTCCACGCTGGTCGAGCTCGGACTGCTCAAGGAGGCGCGCGGCGACACGGCCGCCGCCATGGAGATGCACCGGGAGGCGATGGTCGCGGCCCGCAGGATCGGCGACCCCCGGACGATGGCGTGGGCCGTGGTCGGCGCGGCCTCGGCCGCCGGGGCGACCGAGCAGGCCGCCAGGTTGCTGGGGTTGTCCATGGCCGGGGGCGAGGAGGGCACGATGTTCGCTCCGTCGGAGCTGGCCGACGTCGAGCGCGTCTCGGCCAGGTTGCGGGACGCGCTGGGGGACGAGGTGTTCGAGGCGGCGTACGCGGAGGGAACCGGCCACAAGCTCGACGACGCGCTCAACCTCCTCTGAGCGTCAGGCCGGGCGGGTCGTCACCGACGTGCTCGGCCAGGCGGTCGAAGAACTCCATCCAGCCCGCCCTGGCCTGCTCGGCGTGCTGCTGATCGGTGTTGACGCCGTACTGGTGGAAGCGCATCTCGGTGCGGCCGGCCACCGCCTTGAACTCGATCGTCACCACGGACGCCGGCCCCTCGCCGGGGTGGTCGGGGTCGCCGGTGGTGAACACCAGCCGCTCCGGCGCCGTCACCTCCCGGTACGTGCCGTCGAGCGTCACCTCGAACCCCTCCTCGCCCACCAGCGTGGCCCGCCAGACCCCGCCCGGCCAGGCGTCCAGGGTGATCCGGCCGACCGGCGTGGCCAGCATCCGGAGCCCGAACCACCGGGAGAAGCGTTCGGGATCGGTCCAGGCGGCCCACACCCGCTCGCGGGGCGCGTCGAAGACCCGGGTGAGCTCGTAGGCGGCGGTCTGGCGCTTCGTCGTTTGCTCCATGGTCTCCACTGTGGGCGGCGGTGCTTATGATCCCCTTCTCGCGGCCTTAAGCCGCGTGGCAGGCTGAGGACATGAGGATCATCCGTGCCGCGAAAGTGCTTACGGGACGTTCCGGAGAGGTGATCGAGGACGGCGAGGTCCTCATCGACGGCCCGGCGATCGTCTCGGTCGGGCCACGGGGCAGCGCGGGCGCCGCGGGCGAGGCGGCGGAGGTCCTTGAGCTGCCCGGCCACACGGTGCTGCCAGGGCTGGTCGACGCGCACGTGCACCTGGGGTTCGACGCCACGGTCGATCCCCTGACGGGGCGGAGCGCGGAGAGCGAGCGGCACCTGCTGCTGCGGATGGCCGAGAACGCCCGCAAGCTCGTCTCCGCCGGCGTCACCACCGCCCGCGACCTCGGCGGGCGCGCCTTCCTCGACCTGGAGCTGCGCGACGCGATCGAGGAGGGGCTGGCCGTCGGCCCGCATCTCGTGGTCGCGACCAGGCCCATCACCGTCACCGGCGGCCACTGCTGGTACATGGGCGGCGAGGCCGACGACGAGCCCGCCATCCGCCGGGTGGCCAGGGAGAACCTGCGGGCCGGGGCCGACTGCCTCAAGGTGATGGTCTCCGGCGGCCTGATGACCCCGGGCGCGCCACCGAGCTGGGTGCCCCAGTACGGCACCGAGCAGCTCCGGGTGGTGGTGGAGGAGGCCGCCACCCGCGGCAAGGGCGTCGCCGCCCACGCCCACGCGCACGCGGCCGTCCGCAGCTCCATCGAGGCCGGCGTCACCACGATCGAGCACTGCTCGTTCTTCACCCCGGAGGGCCACCAGTACGACGCCGAGCTCGGCGACAAGGTCGCGGCCAGCGGCACGTACGTGTGCCCCACCGTGCACGGGTCCGTCGACCGGATCCGCAAGGTGCACGGGGACAGGATGCTCGAACAGTGGCTCAACGGGATCGCGGCCATGCGCGCGGCCGGAGTACGGCTCATCACGGGGACCGACGCCGGGTTCGCGGTCGGTGGCATCGCCAACCCGACGGACGCGTTCGTGGCGGGGCTGGAGGTGTTCGCGCAGATCGGGTTCGGCAACGCGGAGATCATCGAGATGGCCACCGTACGGGCCGCCGACGCCTGCGGGGTGGGCGGCGTCACCGGCACCCTGGAGGCGGGCAAGCGGGCCGACCTGATCGCCGTCGCCGGAGACCCGCTGGCGGACCTGGCCCACCTGCGCGACCTCGCACTCGTCCTGGTATCGGGGCGTTCCGTCACCCAGGCCGGCGTGGACACCGTGACCTCGTCCGTAGGCTGAACCCGAGAGGAAATCCCATGCTGCCCTGGTCCGCCGAACTGGCCGGCCGCCTCGACCACAACGTCATCGACAGTGAGCTGCTGCGCGGCAACCCGCTGGGCGACCCGCACCGGCGGCCGCTGCTGGTCTACGTCCCGCCGGGCTACGACGACGCGCCGGAGCGCCGCTACCCCTCCGTCTACGTGCTGCTCGGCTACACCGGCCACGTCACCATGTGGCTCAACAGGGCGCCGTTCCGCCGGCCGTACCCCGAGCTGGCCGACGAGGTGTTCGCCGGCGGCGACGTGCCGCCGGCGATCGTCGTCTACGTGGACGCGTGGACCGCGCTCGGCGGCAGCCAGTACCTCGACTCGCCCGGCACCGGCCGCTACCACTCCTACCTGCGCGACGAGGTCGTGCCGTGGGTGGACGAGCACTACCGGACCATCCCCGACCGCGACCACCGGGCCGTCACCGGCAAGTCGAGCGGCGGCTACGGCGCCATGGTGAGCGCCATGCTGGCGCCCGACGTGTTCGGGGCGCTGGCCACGCACGCCGGGGACGCGCTGTTCGAGGTCTCCAACCGCAGGGCGTTCCCCGAGGTGGCACGCAGGCTGCGCGACATGTACGACGGCTCCTACGACAAGTTCCTCGCCGACTTCCGCGGCCGGCTGGCCGGCACCAAGGAGGGCGATCTCGACCTGCTGGAGATGTACGCCTACTCGGCCGCCTACTCCGCCGACGACGACGGCACCGTGCGCCTGCCGTTCGACGACACCGGCGCGGTCGTGCCCGAGGTGTGGCGGCGCTGGCTGGCCCGCGATCCCGTCGTGATGGCCGGCGAGCCACGGTACGCCGAGGCGCTGCGCTCGATGCGGGCGATCTGGGTGGACGCCGGGGACAAGGACGAGTATTTCCTGGACTTCGGCGCGGTGGCGTTCCGCCGGGCGCTGGAGGCGGCGGGCGTACCGGACGAAAGGGTCTATTTCCAGCTCTTCCCGGCCGGTCACGGCGCGATCGAATACCGCTACCCGCTCGCCCTCGCGTGGCTCGCCCACCGCCTGAGCCCGTGAGCCCGCCCGGGGCGGCTAGGCTGCCCCAATGGAACTGAAGGACCAGGTACGCGAGCTGCGCCTGCGGGGCCGGTCGCCCAAACAGATAGCCAGGGAGCTGGGGGTGTCGCCCTCGGTCGTGGCGCCGCTCGTGCGGGCCATCGCCGCCGAGACCGCCGAGACCGGCGAGCCCGAGGTGGTGGGCTGCTGGGTCAACGTCGGCTGGAGCGAGGGGCTCACCGTGGACCCCGCGCGCGGGTGGGCGGACGAGAAACCGGACGCGGGCACGGGCGGCATGGTGAGCGTGCTCCTCGCCCGCCGCCACACGTGGGACCGGATGACGGTCTGCGGCTATCTGGCCGACGTCTACTGCCTGGGCGTGAAGAACTCGCTCGGTCCCGACGTGCTGGACGACCGGGACCTGCGGCGGTTCCGCGAGTTCTTCTTCAGCGACTACGCGGGCTGGCAGGAGGCGCCGGTCGAGCTGGCCAGGGACCTGGTGTTCGGGTCGATCGACTACGCGCGCACGCTCGGCTTCGAGCCGGAGGAGGCGTTCAAGCCCGCGGCCGACCTGCTCGGCACGTGGGAGGGGAACTCGGCGATCACCTTCGGCCGCGACGGCAAGCCGTTCTACGCGCAGCACCCGCAGGACGATCCGGGAAAGGTGCTCCGGACGCTGCGGCGCACGCTGTCGGACGACGAGTTCGACTACCTCATCCTAGACCAGTGACCCGCATCGTGATGTTGAGCCGGCCGGCGGCCAGCCCGGTGGCGGGGTCGCCGGTGCCGGGATAGACCTTCGGCACGCCGTGGTAGGCGAAGCGGGCCGGCCCGCCGAAGACGAACAGGTCGCCGGAGGCGAGCTCGACGTCCGTGTACGGCCGGCCGCGCGTCTCGGTGTTGCCGAAGCGGAACAGGCACGAGTCGCCGATGCTCAGCGACACCACCGGGGCATCGGACTTCTCGTCCTTGTCCTGGTGCATCCCCATCCTGGCCTGGCCGTCGTAGAAGTTGACCAGCGCGGTGTCCGGCTCGTAGGCGTCGGCGGGGCGGCCGTACGCGTCCGACAGGGCGCGGCGGCCAAGGTCGGCGAGCCAGCCCGGGAAGCCGGCCACCTGGCGGCCGTTCACGTCGTGGGCGACCCGGGTGTACCGGTAAGGCTGCCAGTGCCAGCCCACGCACACCGTTTGGACGGACATGACGCCGCCCCGGGGGAGCACGGTGTGCCGGATCGGCACCGGGCCGGTCGCCCACTCGCGGCAGGCCCGGACGAGGTGGCGCTGCTCGTCGAGGTCGAGCCAGGCGGGCACGTGCACCGCACCGGGCGCGATCTCCCGCCTCCGCCGGTGCTGGGCCGGGCCGGCTCCGTCGTGCTGGGCCATGTCCTCCAGTCTCCTCCTCGGCCGAGGCCGCTCGGGCGCCCTGGGTTTCATCCGGCGTCGTGCAGGACTAGGCCGAGTGTGTGCCGCAGCCCGGACCGTACGGTGCTGACGCCGTGCCGCACCGGAGCGGCCGACCAGCCGCGCGCCGAGCGCACCGGCCGGTCGCGCGTGGTGAAGACCAGCCCGTGGCCCTGCTCCAGCAGGGTCACCGTGCCCCGGGACTGGGCCCTCGGCCGCTGCTCCACCAGCAGGAACTCGCCCCCGGCGTAGTCCGCGCCGGGCCGGTCGAGCCCGATCACGACCTGCAGCGGGAACACCAGGTCCCCGTACAGGTCGCGGTGCAGGGCGTTCCAGTCGTTGTCCCGGTAGCGGAGCAGGATGGGCGTCGGCTTGGTCTGGCCGGCCCGGTGGCACATGTCCAGCCACTCGCCGAAGTCGTCGGGCCAGGGCGCGGGCCGGCCGAGCCGGGCCGCCCAGTCGCGGGCGATCGGCAGCAGGCGCGGATAGAACGCCGCCCGCAGGCTCTCGACCAGCGGGGGGAGCGGCCGGCTGAAGTACCGGTACTGACCGGCGCCGAACCGGTGCCGCTCCATGTCGATGGTGGCGCGGAAGAGGCCGGGCTCGTCGTACAAGCCGGATATCTCGCGGCATTCCTCGGACGTGAGGATCTGCGGGGTGAGCGCGCATCCGTGGGCGTCGAGCTCTCGCGCGAGCGCGTCCCAGTCGTAGCCGGCGATCCGCGCCAGGTCGTCGGTGGTGGTGTGGGTGTCCATATTCGGTACAACACCGCCGAGCTGCGGAAAGTCAGCGGTTTTCGGACGTCGTGGCGGCCCGGGAGATGGACGATCACCGGCGGGCATCGTACGCTCACCGCAATTTCGAACGAGGAGTGAGCATGGCCGAGTCACGCGAGCACACCTTCATCGGAACCCGGGGCCGCAACAGGGTCCGCGCCTGGCCCCATGACCGGCCGCGTTACGTCGCCGTCCTCGTGCACGGGTACGGCGAGCACATCGGCCGCTACGAGTACGTGGCCGACCGGCTCGTCCGCCACGGCGCCGCCGTCTACGGTCCTGACCACATGGGCCACGGCAGGTCGGACGGCGACAGGGTGCACATCGAGGACTTCGAGGACGTGGTAACGGACGTGCACTCCGTGGTGGGACAGGCCAGGGCCGACCACCCCGGCGTGCCCGTCGTGGTCATCGGCCACTCCATGGGCGGCCTGATCGCCACCCGCTACGCCCAGCGGTACGGCGACGACCTGACCGCCCTGGTGCTGTCGGGCCCGGTGATCGGCGAGTGGGAGGTCCTCACCACCCTGCTGGCGTACGAGGAGCCGCCCCACACCCCCATCGACCCCGCCACCCTGTCCCGTGACCCCTCGGTGGGCACCGCGTACGAGGAGGACCCGCTGGTGTGGCACGGCCCGTTCAAGCGTCCCACCCTGGAGGCGCTCGCCACGACCCTCGCGGAGATCGCCAAGAGCGGGCGGCTGGGGGCGCTGCCCACGTTGTGGGTGCACGGGGCCGACGACGCGCTCGTCCCGCTGGCGGGCAGCCGCTCCGGCATCGAGGCCACCAAGGGCCCGAACCTCACCGAACGCATCTATCCGGGGGCCAGGCACGAGGTGTTCAACGAGACCAACAGGGACGAGGTGCTGGACGACGTGACAACATTCGTGGACCGCGCCTTGCCGACCTAGCGGACGGCGAGCCAGACGTGGCCGGAGCCGCGCGTACGGGTGAGCTGGATCTTCCAGCACCCGGCCCTGGGGAAGACGAACCCCGTGCCCCACTCGTCGCCCGGCCGTCGCCAGGTCGAACCTTCGTGTTCCTCCGGCCCCCAGAGCAGCTTGGCGGCGGTCCCGTCGGGGAGCGTGGCCTCGACCCGCACCGGTCCCTCACCCGTCATCCGCCACACGATCTTGGTCTGCTCGCCCCGTCTGATCGGCGGGGCGCCGACGAACAGCAGCCCCCACAGCGTGGCGTCCCGAGCCGTCCCCCGCACCTCCGGGAACCCCGCCCCCGTGAGCACCTGGGAGCTGTCGCACCCGGCCTTGGTGATCATCGGAGTCGGGGTGGCGGGGGATGGCGCGGCAGAGCCCCGGGCTGCCACCGGTGCCTCCACGGCACATCCAGCCATCCCGGCCGCCACGAGAACGGCGGCCGCCACCCGAACCATCGACACTCTCATCGAACCTCCTCGCCCTGACTACTCCCGATCAGGGCAGGAGGTTCCAACGCTTCATCAGTGGTTGTCCGGGGTGGGTGCGTCATCGTCCAGCACGGGCAGCGTCAGCATCGACGGACGGCCGGCGTCCTGGAAGACCTCGAACCGCGTGGTCCGGGTCCGCACGGCCCGTCCCACCGGCTCCCCGGTCCCGTGATTGCGCGCGAACCGGGGAAACGCCCCGCCCGCCACCTGCACCCTCAGCCGGTGCCCGAGCTTGAACCGGTATCCCGTCGGGTGCAACTCGACCTCCACCTTGACCTCTCCCGTCTCCGAGGGCAGCCGGACGATGCCGTCCGTGACGTTGCGCGACACCCCGGCCAGGTCGACGTCGCACAGCCGGACGAAGAGGTCGGCGTGGCCGGTGTCGGTGCGGACGTACACGGTCGCCGTGACGGGACCGACCAGGTCGAGGTCGCGGGGCAGCGGCTGGCCCGTGTAGACCAGCACGTCGGAGCGGAGCTCGGTCTGCCGGTTGTCGCGCTGCTTCGACTGCCGCACGTCCAGCAGTGGCCCGCCGCTGGACCGGGTGGGATGGGCGGGGTCGTACGTGAACGTGGCCGAAGCGCTCCCGTCGGGCGGCGACTCCCAGCCGAGCCCCCGATGGGGCAGCAGGTAGAGCGACGTGGGCGTGGACTGCGCGGGCGGCCACCGGTCGAAGTCGAGCCACCGCCCGGCCCGCTGCAGGTAGAGCCGTACGGGGGAGCGGTTCGTCGGGGTGGGGCCGTCGAGCAGGTGGGCAGAGAGCCAGGACACCTGGTCGATCAGCAGCGCCCGGATCGCGTCCAGGTCGTGGCCCCACGGCCCGATCACGATCCGGCTGTGCCGCCCGGCCTCCCGCAAGGCCGCGAAGTCGCGTAGCTGCGCGGGCAGGAACAGGTCCCACCACCCGGTGACCATGCTCGTCGGCGTCGACAACTTGGCCAGGGCGGAGTTGTGCTCGGTGCCCGACCAGAAGTCGTCCCCCGGTTCGGCATGACCCGTCACCTCACGCAGGAACGGCACCTCCTTGCCGATCGCCGCCACGTCGGACGTGCTGATCGGCACGTGCGCCATGGCCCGGCGCAACCGGCGCTGCCGCCTTGGGTCCGGCAGCAGGCCGCCCAGCCGCGCCTCCTCCTGCGTGCCGATCAGGGCCGCCCAGGTCAGCATGTTGTGCAGGGCGAGCACCCCGCCCGGGTAGAACGACGTGGTGAACTCGCTGGCCGTGATCCCCAGGCACATCGCCTCCAGCGGCGGATCGAGGTAGGGACCGACCGCCCACTGCGTGTACCCCAGATAACTGGCCCCCGTCATCGCCAGCTTCCCGTCACACCATGGCTGCTCCCGCAGCCAGGCGGCCGTGGCCAGCCCGTCGTCCCTCTCCTGGTGGAAGGCCGAGAACCGCCCGCCGGAACCGAAGGTGCCCCGGGTGTCCTGCACCACCACCTGCATGCCACGCCTGGCCAGCACCCCCGCGATGCCCTTGCTCAGGAGCTGGTGCTTGCCGTACGGGGTGCGCACCAGCACCACGGGCAGCGGCCCGGCCCCGCGCGGGCGATAACGGTCGGCCGACAACACCACACCGTCCGGCATCGGCACGTCCAGGCCCCGGGTGACCTCGATCGCCGGGGTCGTGGCCTTCGGAAGCCCGAGGAATCGGTCGAACAGCCTGCTGAGCACGCTCATGGCAGATCCTTTCGCTCCGACCCCCAGCGTACGATGATCTACCCGACCGGGCACCGCGCCAAGAACTCATCCCCAAGCCGATGATTTTTCACCTGCACGCGGGTCCTCATCCACGAGGAGGCGATATGCGCGAGGGTGGATGGATCTCAGCCAAGGGACCGGCCGACTTCACACAGCCGTGGCCCCGAACCACGAGCACCTGGCGACAAGCACAACCCCCACCGCCAAGCACCCGGGACAACACCCACCCCACAGGGACGAGCAACTCCCGAGGCACATGCCCCCAGACGGCGGCCGACCCGCAGGGCAGATGGCCTCAGTCGGCGGGCGGCTCGCAGGGTGCGTGGCCCGGGGCGGCGGGGGGCTCGCAGGGTGGGTGGCGCGGGGCGGTGGCCGACCCGCAAGGTGTGTGGCCCCGGGCGGCTGGCGCCTCTGATCGCGCGTGGCCCCAGGGGACCGACGCCCGCGTCCAGGCATCAGCCGACGAGGCGGACGAACCCGGGCGGGCGATCGCCAGGAGGGACCAGGCACCGGCCGGCGAAGCGGCCGAACCCGGGCGACCAGCGGACCCCGAATGGGGGCCAGCGGGTGGGACTGGCGGCAGCGGACAGACAGCGGAGCCCGAGCAGACGCCTTCCAAGACGCCACCGCCTGAGAGGCCCCCGTCTGAGGGAGCCCCGTCTGAGGGGACGCCGTCCGGGAGAGCACCATCGAGGAGGGCACCATCCGCGACGGCGGAGTCCAGGCAGGGACCTTCGGGGAGGGCACCGTCCGGGAGGGCGGCATCCGAGAGGGCGGCGTCCGAGAGGGCGGCGTCCGAGAGGGCGGCGTCCGGGAGCGGGCCTACCACGCAGGGGCCTGCCAGGCAGGGGTCTTTCGGGAGGGCGGGCGAGTGCGGGCGGGCGCCGGCCGACGCGGCCGCTGTCGCCGAGTACAGAAAGGCGATGATCGCAGGCACGGCTTTGCTCGAACGCGCGATCAACTACACACTCGGCAGCCTGCGCGTCGTGACCCCGGCCGCCCTCTGCCGCACCACGCCCTGCGCCGACTGGAACCTACAAGAGCTCCTAGACCACGTGAACGACGCTTTCCAGGCGCTCAGCGAGGCCGCCTCCGGCCAGATCACCCCAAACCCGCCGCCCCCTCACGCCCCCAACCCCAACCCGGCCCTCGCCCTCCGCGACGGCGCCAGAGAACTGCTCGGCCGCTGGACGGGCATGCTCACGAGCGATCCGATCCTCATCGCGGACCGCCATCTGACGAGCCCCATGGTGGCCGCAGTCGGCGCGATCGAGATCACGATCCACGGCTGGGACGTCTCGAAAGCCTGCGGCGAGCACCACCCGATCCCCCCGCTCATGGCCGAGGAGTTGCTCGATCTGGCCCTCCTGTTCATCACGAGGTCGGACCGCCCGGCCAGATTCGCATCACCACTCACAGTCCCGCCATGCGCCCCCGCCCAGGACCATCTCCTCGCCTACCTCGGCCGCGACCCCGACTGGCGCCCCCACCCCTGACCAGCCGACACACCCGACCGCGCGCGAGGAACTCCACCCCACCCCGCATTTCCGGCCAACACGCCGTACGATCATCCTGTACGCCAAGCCATGCCACTCATCCAGCCGCACCTCTCCGCCGAAATTCACATGTTCGGCCGACACGCTGAAAAGCGCGAAGGGCCCACCGGCCACCATTCCGACCACGGCGCCAGGGGCACGAAACCGTCCGGCCCGGTCAGCGGACACCCAGGCCGACCACCGCGACCAGGCCGCTCAACGTGGTGGCGACGACCGTTCTTCGTGCGGCCGTCGCCACCACCACACCCTCCCGCCGACGCCACCATCACCACACCCCCTCGCTGACACCACCCACCCAGCCCTCCACCAGGCCGCACTACGGCCCCCACCCGGCCGCACTACGGCCCCCACCCGGCCGCACTACGGCCCCCACCCGGCCCTCCACCAGCCGCACTACGGCCCCCACCCCGAAAAGCCACCAGGCCCAACCCAGCCCCGCTACCACGCCGCACCCACAGCCCCCACCGCGCAATGCCCCCACCACGCGCGCTCAGGTCCCCACCGCGCCTGCACTCACGAGGCCCCACGGGCACTCAGCCTCCACCACGCCCGCACGCAGGCCCCATTACGCCCGCACTCACAACGCCACGCCACCGGGCCCAACCCAGCCCCTCACCACGCCGCACTCATGGCCCCCCGCCACGCAACGCTCCACCAACGCGGGCGCTCAGCCCCACCACGCCCGCAGCCACGACGCCACCCCGCCGCACCCACGACACTCGCACTCGCGAGGGCACCCGGTGGCACCCACGACCCCACTACGCTCGCACTCGCGACGCCGCTGGGCGGGACTCGGGCCCGCACTACGCTCGCGCTCACGAGGCCACGGGCGGCACCCACGCCCGCACTACGCCTGCACTCACGACGCCGCTGGGCGGGACTCGGGCCCGCACTACGCTCGCACTCTCACGACGCCACCAGGCCGCACGCACGACGCCACCACGCAACGCTCCTGGGCCTCACCACACAACGCGCCACCACGCCGCACTAACGACCTCGCCCGAGTACATGCACGACCTCGCCCGAGCACACGCACGACCCCGCCCAAGCCACGCTTATGACCCTGCGACGCAACGTTCCTGAGCCCCCGCTCACGCCACGCTCACGTCCCTGCAACGCCGCCAGTTGGGCATCCCCTGAGCGGCGGGAGTGGCGTTGGCGAGGGTGAGTGGGGTGGGCGCCCACAAGAGGGCGTGGCGGGCCGAGGGGCGCCGCTTGTCCCGGCGCGGGCTCAGCGCGGGCCCACGACGTCGTGCCACCATCGTTGCGGCGGATCGCGAGGAACGTCGGTCGCGAGCGCAGCGAGGGTTGCGCTGTCCGCGACCGGCACGGCGAGCGCGCGGGCATCGGCGGACGTGTTACCGCGTGCAGGCTAGCGGGGTACGGGCCAATGACAGCCGCGCGTGAGGTGTCGCCGGTATGGGGTGCTGTAGCGCGCATCTCCCGAACTGCCGGCACGAAGCTCACCCAGAGCGGCCCCTACCTGACGGCAGACGTGCGGCCCGGCGGTAGGCGTGCGGCCCCCCGCCGCCGGTAGGCGTGCCGCCTCACTCCCACGGAGGGGTGCGATCCCATCCCCGCGGTGGGTGTGCGGCCCTCGCCTCACGGTGGGCGTGCGATCCCAGCCCCCCGGTGGGTGTGCGGCCCTCGCCTCACGGTGGGCGTGCGATCCCAATCCCACGGTGGGTGTGCGGCCGGCCCTTGCCTCACGGTAGGCGTGCCATCCCAGCGCCACGGTGGTGTGCGGCCCTCGCCTTAGGTAGGCGTGCCATCCCAGCCCCACGGTAGGTGTGCGGCCCCCGCCTCATAGTGGGTGTGCGACCCCAATCCCACAGTAGGTGTGCGGACCCCGTACCACAGTAGGCGTTCTGGCCCCGCGCAGCGGTAGGCGGGCGTTGGTCGCCTCCGTGGTGGGACGGGCCTCAGGCGGCTTCGTGGAGCGTTTTCAGTACCTGCTCCCCGTATTTGGCCAGTTTGTTCTCACCGACCCCGTTCACCTGGCTCAGCTCCGCCAGCGTGGTCGGGGATGTGGCCGCGATCTCGCGGAGCGTGGCGTCGTGGAAGATGACGTAGGCGGGGACCCCCTGCTCCTTGGCCGCCGCCGCGCGCCAGGCACGCAGGCGTTCGAAGACGGGGGCGGCCTCGGGGGACAGGTCTACCGCCTGGCGTGGCTTGGCGGGGCCGGTGGTGGTGGACTTGGTGCGGGCCGGGCGGAGGGTGTCGCGGCGGAGCAGGACCTCGCGTTGGCCGCGGAGCACCGCCGCGCTGTCGTCGGTCAGCACCAGGGCCCCGTGGGCGGGCTCGACCGCCAGCAGGCCCTGGGCCAGGAGCTGGCGCACCACCCCGTGCCATTCCGTGTTGCCCAGCTCGGACCCCACGCCGAACACGGTCAGCGTGTCGTGGCCGTGCTGCAGCACCTTGGCGGTCTTCTTGCCGAGGAGGATGTCCACCACCTGCCCCACCCCGAACTTCTGCCGCCGCTCCCTGGCCAGCCGCAGCACGGTGGAGAGCACCTTCTGGGCGGGGACCGTGCCGTCCCACGACTCCGGGGCCGTCTGGCAGGTGTCGCAGTTGCCGCAGGGCTCGGAGCCCTTCTGGCCGAAGTAGTCGAGCAGCATCACCCGGCGGCAGCCCACGGTCTCGCACAGCGCCAGCATGGCGTCCAGATGGAGCACCTGGCGGCGGCGGTGCGCCTCGTCGCCCTCCATGGCCATCCGCCGGTGCTGCACCACGTCCTGCAGCCCGTAGGCCATCCAGGCGGTGGCGGGCAGCCCGTCGCGCCCGGCCCGCCCGGTCTCCTGGTAGTAGCCCTCCACCGACTTGGGCAGGTCGAGGTGGGCGACGAAACGCACGTCGGGCTTGTCGATGCCCATGCCGAAGGCGATCGTGGCCACCACGATCAGCCCGTCCTCCCGCAGGAAGCGGGCCTGGTGCAGGGCGCGGGTGCGGGCGTCGAGCCCCGCGTGGTACGGCACCGCCGCGATGCCGTTGTCCACCAGGAACTCGGCGATCTTCTCGACCGAGGACCGCGACAGGCAGTAGACGATGCCGGACTCGTCCGGATGCTCGGTGCGCAGGAACTCCAGCAGCTGCCGCTTGGGCTCGCTCTTGGGCGTGATGCGGTAGTGGATGTTGGGCCGGTCGAAGCTGGCGACGAAGTGACGGGCCTGGTCGAGGCCGAGCCTGGTGGAGATCTCGGCGTGGGTGGCCGGGGTGGCGGTGGCGGTCAGGGCGATGCGCGGCACGTCGGGCCAGCGCTCGTGCAGCTCGGAGAGCGCCAGGTAGTCGGGGCGGAAGTCGTGGCCCCACTGGGACACGCAGTGGGCTTCGTCGATGGCGAACACCGAGATCTCGCCCTTGGCCAGCAGCCGCATCGTGGCATCGACGCGCAGCCGCTCCGGCGCGAGGTAGAGCAGGTCGAGCTCGCCCGCCAGGAACTCGGCCTCCACGAGCTGCCGCTCGTCGAAGTCCTGCGTGGAGTTGAGGAACCCCGCCCGCACGCCGAGCGCCCGCAGCGCGTCCACCTGGTCCTGCATGAGCGCGATCAGGGGCGAGATGACGACCCCCACACCGGGGCGCACCAGGGCGGGGATCTGGTAGCAGAGAGACTTGCCGCCGCCGGTGGGCATGAGGACGAGCGCGTCACCCCCGGCCACGACCTGGTCGATGATCTCCTGCTGACCCGCCCTGAACGAGTCGTAGCCGAACACGCGGTGCAGAACCTCGATGGGGGTATCCATGCGGCTACCTTACGTGTTCGGCGGGCGGGGCATCGCCGGTTAGGCAGCGGGTTCGCCGTCGGCGATCGGCGCCCGGACCCGGGTGCTCCCATGCTCGCACACGGCCGATCAGGCGGGCGCCTCCTCGGCCCGGTCGCCCCGATCGTAGGCGACCAGGGACAACGCGCCCAGCGCGCACGCCGCCGCCACCGCCGCCATGACCGCCGGATACCCCACGAACTGCGCGATCCCGGCCGCCAGCAGCGGCGCGACCGCCTTGGCCACCGTGATCGGCAACGCGAGCGCCCCGCTCAACGACGCGTACGCGGTGCTCCCGTACCGGCCGGTCAGCAGCGCGGGCCGGGCGATCGTCCCCACCCCGAACCCCAGCCCGAACAGCACCACGGCCGCCACGGCACCCGGCACGCTCCGGCCGACCAGCGGCAGCAGCACCGCCGCCAGCCCCTGCAGCCCGAACATGACCGCCGTGACCAACGCCACCCGCCACCGGGCCTGCAGCCCCGTGGTCACCAGCCGCCCGGTCACCGACAGCACCCCGAGCAGCCCGGCCACGCTCGCGGCGAACACCGGCCGATGGCCCAGCGCGATCAGGTACGTGACCAGGAGCACCCCCATCACCGCCACCGCGCCCGTCTGCGTCAGGAAGGCCGCCGCCAGCAGCCAGAAGGGCCGCTCGCGCACGGCGGTCCCCACGATCTGCCGCCGGTCACCGGAGCCGGCCACCGGCCGGTGGCGTACGGCCAGCCCGTGCAGGGGCACGGCGACCACCGCGTACCCGGCGGCCAGCAGGACCAGCGCCTGCCGCCACCCGTACCGGTCGACCAGGAACCCCGTCAGCGGCAGGAAGATGCTCGACGCGAACCCCGCCACCACCGTCACCGCCAGCAGCGCCCGCGCCCGCCGCGCCGCGTCGAACCAGGCCACGATCACCGCGAACGCCGCCTCGTACAGCACCATCGCCGAGGCCACCCCCAGCACCCCGCACACCACGTACAGCTGCGCCACCGAGCTCACCTGCGACCAGGCCAGCACCGCCAGCGACCCCAGCACGGAGCCCGCCGTCATCAGCCCGCGCCCGCCGCGCCGGTCCAGCAGCCGCCCGATGGCGGGCGCCACCAGCCCCGACACGAGCACGGCCAGCGTGATCGCCCCGGTGAGCTGCGCGACCCCGGCGTCCAGGTCCTCGGACATCGGCGGAATGAAGACGGAAAAGGCGTAATAGAGAACGCCGTATCCGGCGGTCTGCGTGATCGCGAGTGCGCCGATCAACCGAGCGGGCGACTTCAGCTCGGGTGTGGCGATCACGCTTGGAATGGTTCCCGTTCACTCTCCGGAAATACGGTGATAAAGGTCACTATGATTGGCCGGATTTCCCGGGAATATCGCACAATAACGTCGTTCCCATGACTCTTTCCTATGTGGTGACCGGTGGCGGGCGTGGCATCGGGAAGGCCGTGGTCGAACGGTTGCTCGGCGAGCGGAACACCGTCGTCGCCCTCGAACGCGACCCCGACGCCCTGGCCTGGGCCGGCCCCAGGGTCATCCCCCTGATCGGGGACGCGGCCGACGAGGAGGTCGCCGCCCGGGCCGCCGACCTGGCCGCGCGGGCGGGCACGCTGGCGGGCTGGGTCAACAACGCGGCCGTCTTCCGCGACGCCTCCCTCCACACGGCCCCGATCGCCGAGGTCAGAGCCCTGATCGCGGCGAACCTCGATCTCGCCGTCGTGGGCTGCGCCACCGCAGTCCGCCACTTCCTGCGCTCAGGTACGCCCGGCGCCATCGTCAACGTCACCTCCCATCAGGCCACCAGGCCGGTCCCCGGCAGCCTGCCCTACTCGACCGCCAAGGCCGCCGTCGAGGGCCTGACCAGGGCACTGGCCGTCGAGTACGGCAGGCGCGGCATCCGGGTCAACGCCGTGGCGCCGGGATCGGTGGCCACGGAGCGGTACGAGGCGTTCCTGGCCGCGCAGACCCCGGAGGCGGCCGGGGCCGTCGAGGAGCAACTGGCGACGCTGCACCCCCTGGGCCGCGTCGCCGTGCCCGCCGAGGTGGCCTCCGTCGTGGCCCACCTCCTGTCGGACGAGGCCGCCTTCGTCAACGGCGCGACCATCCCGGTGGACGGCGGCCGGACGGTGCTCGGACTCGATCCCGAAGCGCGGGAATGAAAACCGTTGTCGCTCGGTTCAAGGGGACATGAAGAAGAACCTGCACCCCGCGTACCGGCCGGTCGTCTTCCGCGACCCGAGCGCCGGATTCGCCTTCCTGACCCGCTCGACCCTGACCAGTGACAGGACGATCGAGTGGGAGGACGGCAGGACGTACCCGGTCATCGACGTGGACGTGTCGTCGGCGAGCCACCCCTTCTATACGGGCCGTGGCCGCATCCTCGACACCGCCGGCCGCGTCGAGCGCTTCAACCAGCGCTACGGCAAGCGCTGACCGCACCCACCCGCAGTTGCGATCACCCCTGTCCGCCCGGCGAGGACGAGCCGCCGGCGCGGGCAGGGGTTTTCGACGGCCAGGAGGCCGGCATCGTGAACGGGTCCATCGCGGCCGCTGTACGCGGCGAGTTCGGCGAGGTGCGTTTCACCGGCAGGCCCCGGGGCAGCCAGTTGTTCATCAACCCTCTCATGTCGATCTAGGCCATGCGGCAGACGTCGCCGCCGTCGAGGCGTTCCGGGAGGAGGTGGCGCCGCGCCCGCCCAAGGCGTTCCCGCACTAGCGCCGCTTCAAGAGACGGGCATGCTCGGGCTACTGGTGGGTAAAACGCAGGCACCGGCGTGAGAGCAATGGTGATCGCGATGAGTCTCTCTGGAAGGGAACGCCGCATTCTCGCTGAGATCGAGCAGGCGCTCGAGCGGGAGGACCCCGAGCTGGCCCAGCGCGTCGCGGCTATCAACAAGATCGAGGGGGAGGGCAACACCTTTCCCCAGGCCTACGGAGAGCGACTGCGCGTGTGGGCTCTGGCCCACGTCTGGATGATCTTCTCGATCGGTGGCCTGCTGATCGTCCTGCTGCTGCTGGCCGTACTGACGACCTGAAACGGCGGCCTGGGCGTCGGAGCCGCTCAGCGGCGGTGCCGCAGCACCGCAAGGTCGATGGCGGCCACCAGGGCCACCGCCGCCGCGATGGCGGCCTCCCAGCGCCAGACCTCTTCCCCCGTACGCATGGCCAGCACGACGAAGACCACCGCGATCACGACACCCAGCACCAGCGCGATCCAGGACAGGATCCGCCGGGCGCGCACCGGGCTGCGCGCGCTCACTGGCTCCGTGCCCTGCCGGTTACGCAGCCACATGACGAGCCTCCCTCAGGCCAGGCACCTCAGAGCGGAGACGATCCGCGGGTCCAGCCGGGAGTCGCCGCCCAGCCGCCCCACCGTGGCCTCCACGAACTCCGGGTACGACAACGTGGCGTTGACCCCGTCCACGGCCGCCCAGATCTGCTCGGCCGTCTGCTCGACCTGCACCTTGGCCTCCTGCTCGGCCAGGGCGAACCGGCCCACCGCCACCCGCCACGCCGTCCGGTCGTCGATCTCCTCCTCGGCCACGGGAGCGCCGACGTCGTCGGCGTGGGTGGCGTACTCGGAGTCGTAGTGGAAGGCCTGCCGGCCCGCCGGGTACGGCCCGGCCATCGTGTCGAGCAGGCCGTCCGGCCCGAGCGCCCGCATGCGCCTGCGCGTCTCGCCGTTCCGCTCCCGCCACTCCTCCAGCACCTCTTCGACCGGCTTGCCGCGGCGCTGCCGTACGGACCACTCGTTGAAGTCGTTGAACCCGCTCACCCCCGCGCGCGCCAGCCGGGTCAGCAGATCCTGCACATCGCCGTCGAGGCAGGCGTGGTTGTACAGCTCCTCACCGGCCAGATGCCCGAGCACGTCACGGACCGACCAGCCTGCGCAGCGGGAGGGCCGCTCCCAGCCGGCCTCGTCAAGCCCCGCGAAGAACCGGTCGAGCCTGGCGGCTTCCCGGTCGAAGATGTCGAACGGGTTGAAATCCTTGAGCAGCTCCATACCGGGACGCTACCCCTCACGTGATGACTTTCACGGCCTCTCGCAGGTCCGGGCCCCCGGAAAGCCGGAGGCCCGGCCCCCAAGAGGGAGTCGGGCCCGCGGTGCTGCTGACTAGCGGATTTACCGGTAGACCCGCACGTAGTCGTAACGGCTCGTGCTGTCCTGCAGCTTGCTGTTGCCGCCGTACACCGCCTTGAACGTGCCGCTCTTGTAGGCACGGGTCTCGGCGCTGTACTTGCCGCCCCAGGAGGTGTAGTCCGAGGCGACCCACTTCCAGACGCTGGAGCCGCTCTGGCGGTAGTAGATGTTCACCTTCTGCCCGCGCACGCCTTCCCAGCGGCGGTCCTTGACCTGCAGGGCGCCTTCGAAGTGGATGTGCCGGCCCTTGCGGATCTTGGACGGGTCGGCGTCCAGGGAGACGCGGGTGTCGGCCTGCTTACGGACGACGAGCGTGAAGAAGGAGTCGTCCTTGGCGATCTCCTTGCCGGCGCGGTCGAACGCCACCGCGGTGGCCTTCCACTTGCCGGCCGGGTCGCTGTCGTTGAAGGCGACGGAGTAGCGCCAGTTGTGGAGGTCCCTGATGCTCTTGGCGCTCATGGTGTGGACGCCCTCGACGGGCGCCACGCTGAGCTCCACCCGCCTGACGTCGCGGCTGGCGCCGATGTCGAAGTACGCCTTCGTCTCGCCGCCGGCCTTGACCACGACCGGGTTCGGCGAGATGTCGCGGATCCGCAGCTCCGCGGAGGAGGACGTGGAGGCGGAGGCGGCGCCCGCGCCCGTGACCAACATGGCCCCGCCGACCATGGCGGAAATAATGCCTACTGCGATCTTTCTCATGAGGGTGCTGATTCCTCTCCCCGTATTGACAAGGTGCCGGCCCGGGGTGGCCGACCCCACTACTCCTTAGAGGCACTGGACGAGGAAAAGGTTGGCTAAAGTTACCCGAAAATATTTGATCACGGTGTTTACCTGCGCTTCTGCCGGAAAATCCGTTTTGGTCAATCTTGATCCACTAGAGTCGATCCCATGACCGACGTCTACACGCTCGGCGAGCCGGTGGGCGTCGTCTCCAGCGGCCGGGTCCGTCATGAGAGCGAGGCCAGGCTGGACGTCTGCGGGCCCGAGTTCACCCTGGCCGTCGCCCTGGCCAGACTCGGGCACCGGGCCGCCTACCTGGGCAAGGTCGGCGGCGACGAACTGGGCGCCAGAGCGCTCACCGTGCTGCGGGGCGAGGGCGTGGACGTCGCGGACGTGCGCGTGTCGGAGGGGCTGCCCACGGGGCTGCTCCTGAGGGACGGCCACGTGGCCAGGGAGCTCAAGGTCACCCACTACCGCACCGGTTCGGCGGGCTCCCGCCTCTCGCCGGGCAACGTGCCGATCGACCGCGTCGCGTCCGCCAAGATGCTCCACGTCACGGGTCTCACGGCGGGCCTGGGCAGGGAAGCGCTGGAGGCCGTACGGGTCGCCGTCAGCGCCGCGAAGAACGCCGACGTGGTGATCTCCTTCGCGGTCGAGTACGTCCCCGACTTCTGGCCGTCGGTACGCGACGCGGAGCGGGTGCTCGGCGAGCTGGCCTGCGACTCCCACCTGCTCTTCCTCCGCCAGGACGAGCTCGACCTGGTCAAGCCCGCCCTCACCCCGGAGCGCGAGGTCGTGGTGGACCGGGGTGCGAAGGGCGCCAGCGTGCGGGCCGACCGCATGCGCTACGACGTGCCGGGCTGGCAGGTCCCGGTGGTGGACACGGCGGGCTCGGGCGAGGCCTTCGCGGCCGGCTACATCAGCGCCGCCCTCGACGGCCTCACCCCCCAGGAACGCCTGCACCGCGGGGCGCTGCTGAGCGCCGCCGCGGTGACCAGCGTGAGCGACTGGCAGGGGTTGCCGACCAGGGACGAGCTCTAGTCAGCAGTCGGGCGTGAGCTAGTTGGTCGTGAGCGTGAAGGTCGAGGTCGTGTTCTTGATGTTCTGCGCGTTGTTGCTCATGCGTAGGTTGTTGATGGTCGCCGAGCCGACCGCGGGGCCCTGGCCGGGCTCGGGCATCTCGTTCACCCAGATCCCGAACCCGGACTTGGCGTCGAAGGCGTCACCGCTCTTCTGCGCCCCGGTGATCGACACGTTCGTGAACACCGTGTCCGTGATCGGGTTCAGCGGCGCGCCGCCGGAGTAGCCGGTCTGGAACATGATCCCGCTGTACGTCGGGTCCACGATGTCCAGGTTGCTGACCCGGATGCCCTGGAACACCTTCGAGGAGGAGAAGATCCACAGGGCCGGGAACGTCTGCTGTCCCCAGAAGTGCCCGCCGGCTCTCACCAGCGAGATGTTGTCGAAGGTCGTCGGCGGGCTGGCCCCGAACCCGTGCATCGGGATGCCGAAGTCCAGCGAGCTGATCGTCACGCCGGGGTAGGTCAGCGTGTCGGCCACGTAGATGTTCCTGAAGGTGTTGTCGTAGCCGCCGTACACGGCGATGCCCGCGGCCCGCCAGGTGAGCAGCGAGGTCAGGTTCTCGTAGACGTTGCCGAACTGCTGGCCGGAGTTGTTGTCGATGGCCGAGAACAGCGCGAAGCTGTCGTCGCCGGTGGACCTCGTCTCGATGTTGGTGACGTGGTTGCCGGTGCTGCCGTTGGTCATGTTCAGGCCGTCGGCGAACACGTTCCTGATGCGCGAGTTCCTGATCGTCAGGTTGTCGGTATTGGTCCCCCACAGCATGCAGATCTGGTGTTCGACCCAGATGTTGTCGATGGTGAGGTTCGCCACGTTCGACAGGTCGAACACCTTGCCGGGGCCGTCGATGCGCGAGGTGTAGTTGCCGAAGTAGGCGAAGTTCGCGAACGTCGAGCCGTTGGCCGTGGCCTCCGCGCGGAAGCCGACGTCGGTGTTGTCCTGGCCGGTGGGCGCGAAGAACCTGGTGTACCACGGGCCGGCGCCGACGATCCGGACGGACTTGCCGTACACGTGGAACTTGCTGGAGGTCTGGTAGTCACCCGGGGGCAGGTAGACGCCGACCAGGTTGGTCTCCATGCGGGCCCGGTCGAGCGCGTTCTGCACGTCCTGGTGGGTGAATCCGGCCGGTACGGCGTATCTCGCCGGGTCCGGGTTGGCGATCGGCGCCACCTGCTCGAAGTCGACGAAGTCGATCGCGTACGTGTGCGGGTTGGCCGCGTCCTTCTGCAGCCTGATCCTGCTGCCGGCCGGCACGGTGCTGCCCAGCATCGTGTTCGCCTCGTCGTAGATGTGCCGGGGCGGGCCGGAGCCAGGGGAGTTGTTCGGGCTGGCCTCGGCGCCGTAGAGCCAGGCGTAGCGGGAGGTCAGGTTGATCGCCTTGAGGAACGTGCCGTTGACGTAGACGTTCAGGGTGGAGTTGAGCCCGCCGCCGCCCGGAGCGTCGGGCATGGAGAAGCGGGTGACCAGCGTGTTCGTGGGCGCTCTGGTGGTGAACTCGACGTAGGCGCCGTTCTGGTTCAGCGTCACCGCGCGCCGCCCGGAGGCCTCGCCGGCGATGGTGCCGATGTCCCTGCTCGGGCCGACGCGGGCGGCGCCGCCGCCGATCGCGGCGTCCTCGGCCTCGTACGTGTCGTACGGCATGTTCGCGCCGCGGCCCACGAACAGGGGCAGCTCGCTGGTGTTGTTGGCCCGCTTGACCGGCAGCTCGTTGGCGTCGGCCGCGAGCACGGTCCTGATCGTGTACCTGCCGTTGGCGGCCGTCCAGGTGCCCAGGTTCACCGGGGCGGTGGTCGAGCCGGGGGCGATGGCGCCGCTGATCGAGCCGGTCAGCGTCTGGACGACGGAGCCGGAGGCGTTCACGACGGAGAGCGTGATGCCGTGGGAGCCGGACGACGCGGCGACCGTGCCCTGGTTCCTGATCGCCACCGAGAACGTCACGGAGTTGCCCGCGGCGGGGTTGCCGGGCGTCCAGGCGACGGGGGAGGCGATCAGGTCGGCCGTGTCGACCGGGCGCACGGTCAGCGTGCCGGTGGCGGTGTTGTTGGTCTCGTTCTGCTCGATGACCTGGTTGTCCTCGTCCACCTTGGCGGACAGCTGGTACGTACCGGCATCCCTTGTCCCGATATTTGCGGACACGGTGGTCGACGCTCCGGCGGCGAGCGCGCCCACACCGGCCGTGCCGACCTTGGTGGTGCCCGCGTAGAAGTTGACCGAGGTCGCGCCGGAGCCGACGGTGCCGGCGTTCCTGACCGTAGCCGACAGCGTCACGGCGTCGGTCTCGACCGGCGAGCCCGGCGCGGCGGTCAGGTTCGAGACCGTCAGGTCGGGGTTGGCCGCCGGCGTGCCGAAGATCTGGAACTCGGCCACCTGCCCGCCGGGCGCGCCGGAGTTGGCGGTGATCTGCAGCCGCACGTCGGCGACCTTGGCGGTGACCGGGATGGTCACGGAGTTGCCGGTGGCCGGGTCGAACGTGTACGTGGCCGCGGAGACGAGGGAGGTGAACCCGCTCGCGCTCTGCTCACGGCCCAGCACCTGAATGGTCTGCGTGCGCCGGCCCCAGACGGGGTCCGGGTTGAGCTTGAGGGTGACCGAGGTCAGGTCGGCGTTGGCGCCGAGCTGCACGGTGAGGGTGTTGGGGTAGGCGGCGCCCTCCCAGTAGGTCTGCAGGTTGTTGTCGTTGGCGTTGGCCGGGACGAAGGTGTGGGTGTGGGAGGAGGCGGTCACCGGCTTGCCGGGGGCGAGGTTGTCGCCGCCGGTCGGCGGGTTGCCGGTGCCGGTGCCCCAGACCTCGAACTCGGACAGCTGCCCGGCCGGCCAGCCGGTGTTGGCGGTGATCTGCAGCCGGACGTAGCGGGTGGTGGTGGCGGCGAAGGTGATCGTCGCCGTCGGGTTGAAGGTGTAGGTGGCCGAGGCCACCAGCGTGCTGAACGGTGACCCGGTGGCGCTGTGCTGCACGGTCAGGGTCTGGGTGCGGCTCGGCCAGCCCGTGGGCAGCTTGAGCACGAGCCGGTTGACGCTGGCGCTCGCGCCGAGGTCGACCTGGACCCACTGCGGGAAGGCGTTGTTGGCCGATTCCCAGTAGGTGGCCTGGTTGCCGTCGGTGACGTTCGCGGCGCCGTAGACGCCGGTGGAGCTGCTCGCGGTGGCGGCCTTGCCGGCGGCCAGGTTGGTGTCAGCTTGCGCGGAAGCCGCGGCAGGCGCGACCAGGACACCGATGAGTAACGTAAGGGCGGCTAAGAGAGCTCTCATGGGGGATGGCCCTTCGGCGGAGTCGGTTGGCCGAACCATAAGATGTCATGCACATAGCCGCAATATTCCGACGAGATTTCGCAAACCTTTGACTGACTGCACTTGGTGAGTGATGTCCTCCGGCCCTGGTCAGGACGGCGGAATCAGCAGGAAGACCGCCCTGGTCGCGGTGCAAGGTTCGACGTCCGATCCACGTAAGCCATTGCAAGCGCTTGCGCTCCAGGCCGTATAGTTTGCGCATGACGCGACGACTCGCAGAGGTGGCCAAGAAGGTCGGAGTGAGTGAGGCGACCGTGAGCCGCGTGCTCAACGGCAAGCCCGGGGTGTCCGACGCGACCCGCGAGGCGGTGCTCACCGCACTCGACGTGCTCGGCTACGAGCGCCCGACCCAGTTGCGCGGCGACCGGGCCCGGCTGGTCGGCCTGGTGCTCCCCGAGCTGCAGAACCCGATCTTCCCCGCCTTCGCGGAGGTGGTCGGCGGCGCCCTGGCCCAGCAGGGGTTCACCTCGGTGCTGTGCACCCGCACGCTCGGCGGCGTCTCCGAGGCCGACTACGTCGACCTCCTGCTCCAGCAACAGGTCAGCGGCGTCGTCTTCGCCGGCGGCCTGTACGCCCAGGCCGACGCCTCGCACGGGCACTACGAGCTGCTGCACGAGCGCAAGCTCCCCACGGTCCTGGTGAACGCCGCCGTCCGGCACCTCGACTTCCCACAGGTGTCGTGCGACGACGTGGTGGCCGCCGAGATGGCGCTCGCCCACCTGCGCGCGCTCGGCCACGACCGGATCGGCATGGTGCTCGGGCCCAAGGACCACATGCCCTCGCGGCGCAAGCTGGAGAAGTTCCAGGCGGCGGGCGGCGACCCGGAGCTGGTCGAGCACACGATGTTCTCCCTCGAAGGCGGCCACGCGGCCTCCACCCGGCTGGTCAGGCGCGGGGTCACCGGAGTCATCTGCGCCAGCGACCTGCTCGCGCTGGGCACGGTCAGGGCCGCCCGCCGCGCCGGGCTCTCGGTGCCGGACGACATCTCGGTCATCGGCTTCGACGACTCCGCGCTGATGAACTGCACCGAGCCGCCGCTGACCACGGTCCGCCAGCCGATCGACGCCATGGGCCGGGCCGCGGTGGACCTCCTGGTCGCGCAGATCGACAAGGCGGCGGTGCCCGCGGACGAGCTGCTCTTCGAGCCGGAGCTGGTGGTCAGAGCCTCCACGACCCGGGCCAAGGCCTGAGCGTGATTCAGTCGTTATCTTGCAATATGAAGTCGAAATCTTGCGGGTTCAGGGTGGCGATCCTATGGTGTGGGCACCTCGCATCAGAAGGGTCAGACCATGCAGAGATCCACCGGACTCTTGCTCGCCACCGTGATCGGGCTCGTGGCCACGGGTTGCGGCTCGGGTGAACCTGCCACTCCTTCCGCCGGCGGCGCCAAAGCCGTGACGATCACGGTGGCCTGCCAGCCCGCCAGGACCGCGCCCAAGGAACGGCAGGCCTGGGATGACGACGTGGCCACGTTCATGAAGGCCCACCCCGGCGTGACGGTCAAGAGCACGGACCAGCAGCCGTGCTTCGACCCCAAGACGTTCGGTCCCAAGCTGGCGGGCGGCCAGATGGAGACCGTCTTCGTGGTGCCCGTGACCAACTACAACGACGTCATCGGCCAGGGCCAGGCGCTCGACATCACGCAGTACACCAGCTCGATCAAGAACTGGAACGACCTGCGCGCCGACGCCCGCGAGCTGGTCACCAAGGACGGCAAGGTCTACGGCGTCCCGAACGTCCTCTACGGCGTCGGCCTGGTCTACAACCGGGCCCTGTTCACCCAGGCCGGGCTCGACCCCAACAACCCGCCCAAGACGTGGGCCGAGGTGCGTGAGGCGGCCAAGAAGATCGCCGGGCTCGGCTCGGACTACGTCGGCTACGGCGAGTACTCCGGCGGGAACACCGGTGGCTGGCACTTCACCCAGGCCATCTACGGCCGCGGCGGCGAGGTCCTGAGCGCTGACAACAAGACGGCCGCCTTCAACTCCCCCGAGGGCAAGGCCGTCCTGCAGACGCTGCACGACATGCGCTGGGTGGACAACAGCATGGGCAACAAACTGCTGATCGGCTGGGAGTCGCTCATGGTCGCCATGGGCGGCGGCAAGGTCGGCATGATGCTGGGCGCCCCTGACGTGGTCACCGACGTGGTCACCAAGTTCAAGGGCAAGACCGCCGACTACGGCATCACCGCCCTCCCCGAGGCCAAGGCGTCGCTGAGCGGCGGCGAGGCGTACATGATCAACCCGAAGGCCACCCCTGACGAGGTCAAGGCGGGCATGGAGTGGATCGACTTCCGCTTCAACACCGTCGGCAAGGGCCGCTTCGACTTCGCCCGCGGCAAGGCCATCGGCAACCCGGTCGGCGTGCCCGACAACGCCGTCTACGGAGACTCTCCCACCGGCAAGGCCATCCAGGCCGACCGCGTGAAGAACGCCTCCCTGCCGGTCGAGAACTACCAGTCCTACGTCGACTCCGCCGCGTCCATCGCGCCCAAGGCCGAGCCGATGCACGCCCAGGAGATCTACGCCGTCCTCGACGTGCCCATGTCCGCCGTGCTGAGCCGCAAGGACGCCAACATCGACGACCTGCTCAAGGACGCCGAGACCAAGGTCAACAACCTGCTGGCGGCCAAGGGCTGACATTGTGGGAATTTTGCGGCGCAACCTGACGGCCTACGGTTTCCTGTGCGCGGCGCTGTTCTGCTTCGCGGTGTTCGCCTGGTATCCGATGGTCAGGGAGTTCATCCTGAGCTTCCAGAAGACCGACCTGATCAACCCGCCCGAGTGGGTGGGCCTGGAGAACTTCAAGGGTGCCGTCCAGGACCCGGCCTTCGGTGAGGCCTGGCTGAACACCGTGGAGTTCACGCTCCTCGCACTGCTCTGCGGTTACGCCGTGCCGTTCGTCGTCGCGCTCGTGCTCAACGAGCTGCGCCATGCCCGGGCCTACCTGCGGTTCGTGGTCTACCTGCCGGTCATGCTCCCGCCGATCGTGGCGGTGCTGCTGTTCAGGTGGTTCTACGATCCGGGGCCCGGGCTGTTCAACCAGATCCTCGACCTCGTCAACCTGCCACCGCTGGCCTGGCTGGACAGCTCGTCCACCGCCCTGATCTCCCTGGTCATCGTCTCGACCTGGATGAACATGGGCAGCGCGACGCTGATCTACCTGGCGGCGCTGCAGAACATCCCCTCCGAGCTGTACGAGGCGGCCGAGCTCGACGGGGCCGGGGTCTTCAAGCGCATCAGGCACGTCACGATCCCGCAGACCCGGCTGATCCTGCTGCTCATGCTGATGCTGCAGATCGTGGCGACCATGCAGGTGTTCATCGAGCCGTACATGCTCACCGGCGGCGGGCCGGAGAACGCCACGGTGTCGGTCGCGTACCTGATGTACCAGTTCGCCTTTTCTCAGATGAACTACGGCCAGGCCGGCGCGCTGGGCATGATGCTCATGATCGTGCTGCTCGCCTTCGCCGCCTTCCAGCTCAGGACCACCCGGGAGGACGCCGCATGATCTCCGGTGCGCGCGGTCAGCTGAAGGACGAGCGGCGGGAGCGCGGCGACGGCGGTGTGCGCCGGGCTCCGGCGGACCGGCGCAGGAGCGGCGGGCGACGCAGGTCGCCGAGGCCGATCCACGTCCAGTTCCGTACGATCATCTCGCCGCACCAGCTCAACAGCAGGTGGGGACGGCGGCTCTACTGGCTGGCGCTGGTCACCGTCATCGTGGTGTTCACCCTGGCCTTCGTCCTCCCGCTCTACTGGATGATCACCGGTGCCATGAAGACGCCGGAAGAGGTCGCGGAGATGCCGCCGACCCTCTTCCCCGCCCAGCCGACGCTCGACCCGTTCTTCGAGGCGTGGGACCTGTTCGACATCGGCACGCTGCTGGTGAACACCGTCTACTACGCCCTGGGCGGCTGGTTGTTCTGCATGGTCGTGGACGTGACGGCGGCGTACGCGCTGTCGAAGCTGCGGCCGATGTTCGGCAACGTGATCCTCGGGGCGATGCTGGCCACGCTGATGATCCCGCCCATGGTCATCCTCATTCCGCTCTACGTCACGATCGTGGACCTCGGCCTGCTCAACAACCCGTGGGGCCTGTGGTTCCCCGCGGCGGCCAACGGCTTCAACATCTTCCTGCTCAAACGCTTCTTCGACTCCATACCGCGGGAGCTGATCGAGGCGGCGCAGATCGACGGCGCGGGGCCCGTACGGGTGCTGTGGTCGGTCGTGCTGCCGGTCTCCCGGCCGATCCTGGGCGTGGTGTCCATCTTCACGATCGTCACCGCGTTCAAGGACTTCGTCCTGCCGCTGCTGGTCATGACCGAGAGCGACAAGATGACGATCAGCGTGGGCCTGTCGCAGACGGCCGGAGCGGTGACCCAGAACCAGGTCATGGGCGGCCTGGTCATCACCAGCATCCCCATGATCATCGTTTTCTTCATCTTCCAACGTCACATCATGGCGGGACTCACCGCCGGAAGCATTAAGGGATAGCGCATGTCGCACACGTGGTGGCGGGGGGCCGCGATCTACCAGGTCTACCTGCGTAGCTTCGCCGACGGGAACGGCGATGGCGTCGGCGACCTCGCCGGCCTGCGCGCACGCCTGACGTATCTGAAGGATCTCGGGATCGACGCCATCTGGCTCACCCCGTGGTATCCGTCGCCGATGGCCGACGGCGGCTACGACGTGGCCGACTACCGGGACATCGAGCCGGTCTTCGGGACGCTGGAGGAGGCGGAGAAGTTCATCTCGGAGGCGCATGAGCTGGGCATCAAAATCATCATCGACGTGGTGCCGAACCACAGCTCCACGGAGAGCGCCTGGTTCAAGGAGGCACTGACCGACCGCGCCGCCCGGGACCGCTTCTGGTTCAGTGACGAGCCGCTCAACGACTGGCAGTCCATCTTCGGCGGCTCCGCCTGGACCCAGGTCCCGGACGGCCAGTGGTACCTGCACCTGTTCGCCCCCGAGCAGCCCGACCTCAACTGGAACAATCCCGAGGTCCACCAGGAGTTCGAGGACGTGCTGCGGTTCTGGCTGGAGCGCGGGGTGGACGGCGTGCGCATCGACTCGGCGGCCCTGCTCATCAAGTCGGACACCGGTTACGAAGACCTCGACGAGGTCCATGACGTCTACCGCCGGTGGCGCGAGGTGACCGACGAGTACGACGAGCGCATCCTGATCGGGGAGGTATGGCTCCCCGATCAGGAGCGTTTCGCCCGCTACCTGCGCCCCGACGAGTTGCACACGGCCTTCAACTTCGACTTCCTGTCCTGCCCCTGGGACCCGGCGGAGCTACGCCGGGTCATCGATCTGACCCTCGCCACCCACACGCCGGTCGGCGCCCCGCCCACCTGGGTGCTGTCGAACCACGACGTGACCAGGCCGGTCACCCGCTACGGCCGGGCGGACACCACGTTCGCGCACGGCGGCCGACTCCACGGCACCCCCTCGGACCTGGAGCTCGGCTACCAGCGGGCGCGGGCGGCGGCCCTGCTGGCGATGGCCCTGCCCGGCTCGCTCTACGTCTACCAGGGCGAGGAGCTGGGCCTGCCGGAGGTGGAGGACCTCGCGGACGAGCTGCGCCAGGACCCGATGTACGCCAGGTCGGGCGGCACCAACCCGGGCCGCGACGGCTGCCGCGTCCCGCTGCCGTGGTCGGGCGAGGAGCCCCCGTTCGGCTTCGGCGCCGGCACGCCCTGGCTGCCGCAGCCGGACAGCTGGCGCAAGCTGACCGTCGAGGCCCAGCGCACGGATCTGGGCTCCATGCTCAACCTGTATCGCACGGCCCTGGGGCTGCGCAGGGAGCTGCTCGGGGACGGCACGCTGACGTGGGCGCAATGGGCGCAGCCGGGGGACGGGGTCCTGGCCTTCACCCGGGACTCGGGGCTGACCTGCGTCACGAACCTCGGTCCCGAGCCGGTGCCGCTGCCCGCCGGCGAGGTCCTGCTGGCCAGCGGCCCGCTGGAGGGCGGCCTGCTGCCCTCCGACACGACGGTCTGGCTCACCGGCGTCGAGGCGTGACCGCGTAGGGTCCCGGCCGCCGCGCGCCGGGACCCTGCCACCATGCCGTGCCCGTCCGGCGTTACGATCACGCCATGGCAAGGCTGCCCAGGAGCACTCCGCGAGACCTGACCCCCGACGCGCTCGCCCTCTACGAGAAGATCACCTCGGGTCCGCGCGGCGGATTCATGATCGACGCGGCGGGCGGGCTCACGGGCCCGTTCAACGCGATGCTGCTCAGCCCGACCGTCGGCGATCCCCTGCAGCAACTGGGCGCGGCCATCCGCTACCGCACCTCGCTGCCGGACCGGGCCAGGGAGCTGGCCATCCTGGCCGTGGCCGCCCACCATGACAGCGCGTTCGAACGGGCGGCGCACGAGCCGATCGCCCGGGAGCTGGGCTTCACGGACGACCAGCTGGAGTCGCTGCGCGCCGGAGCGCCCGTGGCCCTCCAGGACCCCGTGGAGGCGACGGTGCTGGAGATCGCCCGCGCGCTGCTGGCCCACGGCGACCTGGACGACGCCGAATACGCGGCCCTGCCCCCGGCGCAGCTCTTCGAGCTCACGACCCTGGTCGGCTACTACAGCACGCTCGCGCTCCAGCTCCGCGTCTTCCGCGTGTGACCGCCCGGGTGGGGGCGCCGGTCGGCGCTGGGCGCACCGGTCGGCGCGGTCAGGCGGACTCGCGGACGACCAGCTCCGTGGGCAGGATCACCGGATCGATCGCGCCGCCCTCGAACAGGCCCAGCAGCAGCTTGACCATGGCCGCCGCCTGCTCGCTCACGGGATGGCGCAGGGTCGTCAGCGGCGGCTCGGTGTATTTCGCCGCCTCGATGTCGTCGAAGCCCACCACGGCCACGTCGTCCGGCACCCGCCGCCCGGCCTGGCGCAGCGACTGCAGGGCGCCGACCGCCATCAGGTCGTTGGCCACGAAGACGGCGTCCAGCCCGGGGTCGTCGCCGAGCAGCTGCCGCATGGCCACCGCGCCGGACTCTCTGGTGAAGTCGCCGACCGCGACGATCGAGCGGCGGTCGGAGTCGCGCAGCACGTTGCGGTATCCGGCCAGCCGGTCCTGACCCGCGATCATGTCCTGCGGGCCCGCGATGGTGGCGATCCTGCGCCGCCCCGACTCCACCAGGTGCCGGACCCCGGCCTCGGCCCCGCCCACGTTGTCGTTGTCCACGAACGGGATGTCCACCGGCACGGCCGGCCGCCCGTAGGAGACCACGGGGACGCGCAGGCGCGACAGCGCGGCCGGCAGCGGGTCGGCGCCGTGCATGGAGATCAGCATGACGCCGTCCACGTGGCCGCCCGCGATGTAACGCTCCACGCGGGCGTGGCTCTTGGCGGAGGAGGCCAGCATCAGTACGACCTGCTTGTTCACCGCCTCCAGCTCCATCGAGGCGGACCTGATCGCGGTGGAGAACAGCGGGTCCTCGGAGAAGACCCGGGTGCCGGGCTCGCTGACGACCAGGGCGACCGAGTCCGTACGCTGGGTGACCAGGCTGCGCGCGGCGGGGTTGGGCACGTAGCCCAGCTCGTCGATCGCGCGCAGCACGGCATCGCGGATGTGGGGCGCCACCGTCGTCTGCCCGTTGACGACCCGGGAGGCGGTGGCGCGCGAAACGCCCGCCCGGGCGGCGACCGCCTCCAGGGTCGGGCGTCTCATGACTGCACCAAAGGGGAGAGCACGGGAAAAATCTACAGGCCGTTGCGCGCGATGACGTCGCGGTACCACACTGCGCTGTCCTTGAGCACTCTGGTTTGTGTCGTGAAGTCCACATGGACGATGCCGAACCGCCGCCGGTAGCCCTCCGCCCACTCGAAGTTGTCCAGTAGCGACCACACCAGATAGCCGCGCAGGTCCGCGCCCGCCTCGATCGCGCGCCAGACCTCGCGCAGATGCCCGTTCAGGTACGCCACTCGGTCGGCGTCGTGCACCCTGCCGTTCTCCACGACGTCCTCGAAGGCCGCCCCGTTCTCCGTGACCATGAGGCCGACCCGGGGGTAGTCCCGCGAGAGGCGTACGAGCAGCCTGGACAGCCCGTCGGGCACGATCGGCCAGCCCATCGCGGTCGTCGGCGCGTCCGCCGTGGCGAACCTGACACCCTCCGACCCCGGCCACGCGGCGTCCGCGGGCAGGCCCGGCCCCGACTCGACCACGCACGGGTTGTAGTAGTTGACGCCCACCAGGTCGATCGGCGCGTTGATCAGCTCAAGGTCGCCGTCCTTGATGTGGCCGGCCCCGCCGTTGCGCTCCGCCGCCTCCAGCACCTCGGCCGGGTAGGTGCCGTTGACCGCCGGATCCAGGAACTGCCTGGTCAGCAGGGTGTGGATGCGGTGCACGGCGGCCGCGTCCGCCTCGCCAGGCACCGCTGCCGGGTCGTTGACCTGCGCGGGGGTGAGGACGGGGGCGGAGTTCACCACGAGCATGATGCGCCGCGCGCCGCCGTCGCGCAGCCGCCGCGCGGCCAGCCCGTGACCGAGCAGCAGGTGGTGCGCCGAGCGCATGGCCGCCGCCGGATCGCGCTGGCCGGGCGCGTGCACCCCGTTGCCGTAGCCGAGGTAGGCCGACACCCACGGCTCGTTCAGCGTCGCCCAGTCGCCGACGCGGTCCCCGAGCTTGTCGTGTACGGCCTGAGCGTAATCGGCGAACCGGAAGGCCGTATCCCGATCCGTCCATCCACCACGCTCTTCGAGCCCTTGGGGAAGATCCCAGTGATAAAGCGTGACATAAGGCGAGATGTCGGCTTCAAGCAGTGCGTCGACGAGCCTGTCGTAGAACGCCAGCCCGCGCGGGTTGATCGACCCCCACCCGTCCGGCTGGATCCGCGGCCACGCGATCGAGAACCGGTAGGCCGCCAGCCCCAGCTCGCGCATCAGCCCGACGTCGTCCTGGTAGCGGTGGTAGTGGTCGCAGGCCACGTCGCCGGTGTCGCCGTTCGCCACGTTCCCGGGGGCGTGGGAGAAGGTGTCCCAGATCGACTGGCCCCGCCCGTCCTCCTTGACCGCCCCCTCGATCTGATAGGAGGCCGTCGCGGCACCCCAGACGAAGTCCTCGGGAAAAATCATCCTTTTATCGCTCCTTGCATGATTCCGCCGATGATTTGCTTGCCGAACAGAGCGAAGACGGCCACGAGCGGCAACGTGCCGATCGCCGTGCCGGTCAGGCCCAGCACGTAGTCGTTGACGTACCCGCTGGCGAGGGTGGACAGCGCCACCTGGACCGTCGGGTTGTCCGGGCTCAGCACGACCAGCGGCCAGAAGTAGTCGTTCCAGGCCGACATGAACGTCAGCATGCCCAGCACGGCCGCCGCCGGACGGGCGGTGGGCAGCACGACGTGCCAGAACAGCCCCCAGGTCGTGCATCCGTCCACCCGCCCCGCCTCCAGCAGTTCGGTGGGCAGGGCGCGCGTCAGGAACTGCGTCATGAAGAACACGCCGAACGCGTTGACCAGCGCGGGCGCGATCAGCGCGTAGTTGGTGCCGGTCCACTCCAGCTTCACCATGAGCATGTAGAGCGGGATGATGCCGAGCTGGGTCGGGACCATCATGGTGGCGACGGTGATCACGAGCAGCGCGTTCCGGCCCCGGAACTTCAGCTTGGCGAAGGCGAACCCGGCCAGCGTCGAGAAGAACATCACCGCGACCGCGATCGACCCCGCCACGATCACGGAGTTGACCAGCGCGAGCGCGAAGGGGACGGTGTCGAAGACCCGGGCGACGTTGGCGAAGAAGTTCCCGCCGGGCACCAGCGGCGGCGGCACCTGGGCCAGCGCGGAGTTGTGCCGGGAGGCCACCACGACGCTGTAGTAGAGCGGGAACGCCGAGAAGAAGGCCACCGCGATCAGGGTCAGATAACGCAGCCTCATACGAGCCCGCCCTTCACCCTGCGGCTGATCAGGAAGTTGATCCCGGAGACGATCACGACGGCGACGAACATCAGCCAGGACGCCGCCGAGGCGTAGCCGAAGTCGAAGGTCGCGTTGCCGAAGGCCAGCTCGTAGACGTAGAGCGCGAGGGTCTGGAACTGCCGGTCGGGCCCGCCGGTGACCATGACGCCACCGCCGCCGCTGCTCTGCCCGAACAGCATGGGCTCGGCGATGATCTGCATGGCGCCGATCGTGGAGACGATGACCACGAAGATGATCGTCGGCCGGATCATCGGCATGGTGATCTTGCGGAGCTGCGTAAAGGTGCCCGCGCCGTCGATGGTGGCGGCCTCGTACAGCTCGCGCGGCACGGCCTGCATCGCGGCCAGGAAGATCAGCGCGTTGTAACCGGTCCAGCGCCACATGATCATCACGGACAGCGCGATGTGCGAGGTGGCGGTGCCCGCCGCCCAGTCGATCTTGCCGGCCCCGAACCACGACAGCACCCAGTTGATCAGTCCGAAGTCCCGGCCGAAGAGCTGGCTGAAGATCACCACCACCGCCACCACGCTGGTGACGTTGGGGATCAGCAGCGCGACCCGGAACAGCGTCTGCATCCGCAACCGCCGGTTGAGCAGGTGCGCCAGCCAGATGGCCAGCGCGAGCTGCGGCACGGTCGAGAGCAGGCCGATGGACAGGGTGTTGAAGGTGGCGTTCCAGAAGTAGCCGTCGGCCAGCAGTGTCGAGTAGTTGTCCAGCCCGACGAACGTCTGGGTGTCCGACAGCAGCGTCCACTCGTGCAGGCTCACCCAGGCCGTGTAGGCCAGCGGGAACAGCCCGAAGGCGCAGAACAGCAGGAAGAACGGCGCCACGTAGGCGTACGGCGACACCCTCACGTCGAGGGTGTGCCGCACGCTGCGCCTACGCCGTCGCGTGATCGCGAGGGGAAGGGCGCTCATTTGATCTTCTTGACGTCCTCGAGCACCTGTGCCCACGCCTCGTCCGGGGTCTGCTTGCCCTGCTCGACCCGGCCGAGGCCGTTGCCGATGGCCACGCGGACGTCGGCCTCCTTGGGGCCGAGGTGCTGCGGCTTGAGAGCCTTGGCGGCGTCGGAGTAGATCTGGCCGATCGGGGCGTCGCCGAAGAAGGGTTTGGTGAAGTTCCGGATCGACGGGTCGTCGTAGAGCGCCGGGATCGACGGGAAGGTGCCCTCCTCCTTGAACACCCTGGCCTGGTTGTCCTTCGAGGTCAGGAAGTCGATCAGCTCGGCCGCCTCCTTCGGGTGCTTGCTCTGCTTGGGCACCATCAGGTGCGAGCCGCCGCTGTTGCCGCCACCGCCGGGCACGGACGCGATGTCCCACTTGCCGCTGGAGTCCTTGGCCTGCTCCTGGATGAAGCCCGTCATCCAGGCCGGGCAGATGATCGTGGCGAACGAGCCCTTGGCGAACCCGGTGTTCCACGGTGGCGAGAAGGCGGCCAGCTTGGCGGTCAGCCCCTCCTGGGTGAGCTGGTTGGACAGGTCCCAGGCCTTCTTCACGTCAGGGTTGGTGCCCACGATGATCTGGTCCTGGGCGTCGTACAGGCCGGTGGGCGCCTGGTTGACCATGGCGCGGAAGAGTTCGCCGGGGCTGTCGGTGAACTTGGTGTCAGGCAGATTCGCCGCGGCGAACTTCTTGCCGGTCGCGATGTACTCCTCCCACGTCGGCCAGAGTTTCGCCACCTCGGCGCGGTCGGAGGGGAGCCCGGCCTTCTCGAACAGGTCCTTGCGGTAGCACATGGCCAGCCCGCCGACGTCGGTGCCGAGGCCGAGCACCTGCGAGCCGTCCTTGCTCAGGCCCTGCTGCCACTTCCAGTCGAGGTAGTCGGACTGGCGCTTGTCGAGCCCGTACTGCTTGAGGTCGACGAACTTGCCGGGCTGGGCGGTGAACGTACTGATGTATCCGACCTCGACCGCTTCGATGTCGCCCGCGCCGGCGTTGGTGGCCAGGCGCTTGACCAGGTTGCTGTGGTGGTCGTTGAACTGGGCGATGCTCTCGACGATCTCGATGTTCGGGTGGGTCTTCTTGTATTCCTCGTAGAGCGGTTTGAAGCCGAGGTCGCCGAAGCTGCCGACGGTCAGCTTGATCTTCTCTCCTGGCTTGGCGCTCGCCTCGGTGGCGGTGCCGCCACCACCACCGCCGCAGGCCGCGATCGCTAGGGCGAGCACGGAGGCGGTGAGCAAGGGCAGCGCGAGCCGGCGGACACGAGGGGTCATGGAAACCCTCCTGGATCGGAGCTGGGGGGTATGAGAGAGCGCTCTCTCGACAGGTTCGGGTTCGCCGTGGCTATGTGTCAACGGAGCTTACGTAACGATCCGGGTTATCGAAGAGAGCGCGTTCAGCTCTGGTCGGTGAGCACTCGGCCCGCTATCCTGGCGTACATGCGGCCCGGGCTCGGGGCCTTGGCCAAGAATCCGGGCAGCTCGGGCAGTCCGACGGCAAACGGGTCGAGCCGCTCATACAGCTCCTCGGCGTCGAGCGGACGGTCGTCCGGGTGCTTCTCCAGCACCTGCGCCAGCAGCGCGCCCAGCTCTCCCGGCAGCCCGGGGATGTCCGGCGGGCGTTCCTTGACCTGCTTCTCGAACACGACGTAGTCGGTCGGCCCGGTGAAGAGCCGGCGCCCGGTCAGCATCTCGTGCAGCACGCAGCCGAGCGAGTAGAGATCGCTGCGCGGCTCGGCGACGCCGCGCTGGATCTGCTCGGGAGACATGTACGCCGGCGTGCCCAGGATCTGCCCGATCCTGGTGAACGTCGTGGTCTCCGCGTCACGCAGCAGCGCCAGCCCGAAGTCGAGCACCTTCACGCTGCCGTCGGGGCAGAGCATGAGGTTGGTCGGCTTCAGGTCGCGGTGGCAGATCGCCAGCGCGTGCGCCGCCGACAGCACCGCGCACGCCTGGGCCGCGATGGCGGCCGCCCACGGCACCGGCAGCGGGCCGTGCTCGTTGACCAGGTCGGCCACGGTGACGCCCTCGATGAACTGCATCACCTGGTAGAGGCGCTGCTCGTGGGTGCCGAAGTCGTACAGGACGGGGGCGCCCGGATGCTCCAGCCGGGCCAGGATGCGGGCCTCGCGGATGAAACGGCGTTCGAGCTCCTGGTCGTGGCCGCTGGGCAGCCTGAGCAGCTTCACCGCGACCCGGCGGTCGAGGTGGCGGTCGTGGCCCGCGTAGACGGCACCCATGCCGCCCTGCCCTAAGGGAAGGTCTTCGAGCTCATAGCGGTCACCGATGACCATTCGCCCTCCCCACCGCTTTCTGGAGAAAATACACCGTCAGCCGACGAGGGAATGCCGTCGCCTCACGGGGTGAGGCCATGGGCAGGGGGGTGCAGGTGGCCGTCGGCGAGCCCGTCGAGACCGAGCCTGATCAGTGCCTGTCCCAGCGTCGAGGTCTCGCGGATGGCGTCCTCCAGCACGGCGAGCTTCCTGAACGCCTCGCCGTAGGCCTTCTGGTCCTTGAGCGACAGCCTGGGCAGGCGGGTGCGGCGCACGTCGAACCTGCTGGAGCCGGTCGTCACCCGCCCACCCGCGGCGCGCAGGAACCCGGCCAGGAAGTCGGGGTCGAGCCGGCGCGCGTCCACCCGGTAGAGGGTCAGGTGCGGGCCCAGCACCGCGCCGCCGTCGGAGATCACCCGCACGCTGGAGTAGGAGGCCACCACGTCGCCCGGCCTGATCGCGATCAGGCCCGGCTGCACGGCGGTCAGGCCGGACGGCGGTGCGCCGTTGAGCACGTCGTCCGAGGTGAGGACCGGCACGTCGCCGCCGTCGGCGGACATCTTGGGCGGGGCCTGCGAGGTGGTCACCAGGCCCTCCTTGATCAGGTCGCCGATCGTGGTGGCGGGCTGGTCGAGCGGCTGCTCCAGGACCTTCAGGTCGGGCGGCAGGGCGGCGGCGGCCAGGAAGCGGTCACGGGCCTCGGCGTAGGCCTTGCCGACGTCGTCGCGCCGCTGGTGGCGGGCCGGGGCCATGTCGACCTCGTCGGCCAGCAGGTCGATGATGCGTACGGTCTGGTCGGAACGGTCCTCCAGGTAGGCCGCCCAGGCGGGCTCGACCGCCGACAGGTCGGCAGTGGCGTCCAGGATCAGCACGTCCGACGGCGGCCGCTCGCCCGCCGCCGGGCGGCGCAGCAGCCACAGGTCGGAGCCCGGCAGCGCCACCACCGCCCGCAGGGCCCCGGCGCGCAGCAGGTTGGCGCGGATGCGGCGGCCCGCCTTGCGGCTGGCCGCCGCCGGGGGCATCAGGATGGCGACCAGGCCGCGCGGCTTGACGTGGGTGAGGCAGTGCTGCACCCAGGCCAGCTCCGGCTCGCCGCGCGGCGGCAGGCCGTATTCCCAGCGCGGGTCGCCGGTCAGCTCCTCGTAGCCCCAGGCCCGTTCGTTGAACGGCGGATCGCACACCACCGCGTCGGCCCGCACGCCCGCGAAGCCGTCGGCCCGCATCGAGTCGCCGGACACGATCGTGGCCTCGATGCCGCGCAGCCGCAGCCGGGAGGCGGTGATGGCGGCCGAGGTCTCGCTGAGATCCTGGCCGAGCATCCTGGCCGCCGCGGGCGGCCCGGCAGGAGCCGCCCGGGTGGGGGCCAGCAGCAGGGTGCCGACGCCGCAGGCCGGGTCGAGCAGCGTGGTGCCGCCGTCGCTCACGAGCCGGACCATCAGCTCCGCCACGTCCTCGCGGGTGACGGACAGCTGCCGCGAGTGCGCCTCGAGATAGCGCTCACACAGGAACTCGTACGCGGTCAGCGGGTCATGACGCGCGGCCAGCTCCCTGAGAAGCCCAGCCAGCTCCGGCTCCATCCGGGCGGGATCGGCACCGTCCAAGGCCGCCCGGCCACCCGCGACCCCGGCGTCCGGGTCGCCCGCCGCACCGGCTTCCGGGCCGTCCCCCGAACCGGCGCCAGGAGCGCCCGTCGCACCCGCACTCGGTGCGCCCGTCACACCGGCACTCGGTGCGCCCGCCGCACCGGCTCTCAGAGCGCCCGCCGCACCGGCGTTCGGGGTGCCCGCCGCATCGGTGTCCGGGGCCTCCGCCGTGTCGATCCCCTGTGAGTCCGCGGCCGTGATCTCGCGGGTCAGCAGCGCGCCGGCCTGGGCCACCAGCTCTCCCAGGTGCAAATCACCCGCGGCTTTCAGGCGTTGCCACACCCGATCTCCCAGGGAGACCTGGTAGGACTTCCCATAGCGGCGCAGCCAGGACTCGATCTGACGCAGCGAGAACAGCGGCTGGTTGGCGGTGCCGCCGACGGGCTGGGGGAAGTCGTCGTGGCGGCGGCGCCAGTTGCTCACCGCGGCACGCCCGACACCGGCGAGCCGGGCAATGTCCCCGGCATTGACGGTCGGGTCGTGGCTCATGCAGCCCACAGTAGTTCACAAGAGTCTTCAGCGCATCTGCTTGTGAAGTCTTTCAACCAATGATTTACTGCAGGGTATGAAGCACAACATCCGCTATGCCGCCGGGTCAGACGTTGGCCGTCGCAGGGAGCAGAACGAGGATTCCGGCTATGCCAGTGGCCGGTTGCTCGTGGTGGCCGACGGGATGGGCGGGCACGCCGCCGGCGAGCTGGCGAGCTCGGCGGCGATCGCCGTCATGCGCGAGCTGGATGCCACGCTTCCCGAGACGGGCTCCGACCTGGAGGCGGCCCTGGAGGGCGCCGTGCACGAGGCGGCGCGCAGGCTGGTCGAGCTGGCCGACATCGACCCCGCGCGACGGGGGATGGGGACCACGGTGACCGCCATGTTGTGGGACGGCTACCGGTTCGCCCTGGCTCATCTGGGTGACTCCCGCGGATATTTGCTTCGTGACGGCGCGCTCTACCAGATGACCAAGGATCACACACTTGTGCAGTCGATGGTGGACGAAGGGCGGATAACGGAGGATCAGGCCGCCGTGCATCCCCGGCGTTCGATGGTGCTGCGGGTGCTGGGCAGCGAGGGCAGGGCCGAGCCTGACATGGCGCTGCGCGAAGCCGAGCCTGATGACCGTTACCTCCTCTGCTCCGACGGCCTCACGACCGTGCTGGGTCCCGAGGTCCTGCACGAGGTGCTGACCACGGTGGCAGACCCCGGCGCGGCCGTCCAGCGGCTCATCGACCTGGCCAACGAGGGTGGCTCGCCCGACAACGTGACCGTGATCGTGGCCGATGTGGTCGCGCCGGGCGCGGGGGAGACGGGCATCTACCGCGTGGGCGCCGGCTCCTAGCAGAGGTAGGGGTCAGTCCCACGAGTCTCACCAGTCACATAGCCGATTTTTCGTCTCATAGCACGACAACTTCTGGTTCATTCGCGCGATTTCGCGATGGCGCTACTACAGTCCATCGTGATCTGTCGGATTTCTGGGAGGAGTCACCCTGGACCCGATCGCGGATGAGCTGCTGAAGACGGTGCGGCAGGAACTCGGCTATAAGGAGAAGAGCGGCCAGTTCACCAAGTTCGGCCAGTGGTACGCGGAACGTGTCCAAGACCCCCAGTACCGCAATGCGCCGTGGTGTGACATGTTCCTCGCCTGGGCTGCGGACAAAGCCGATATCACCGACTATGTCGGCCAGTTCGCCTGGACGCCGTCCCACGCGGCCTGGTTCATCGAGCAGGGCGCGTGGACGCAGAAGCCCGAGCCGGGAGCGCTGGTCTTCTTCGACTGGCGCGGGGGCAAGAGCTACAAGGGCGTCGACCACGTGGGAGTCGTGGAGCGCGTCACCGGCGCGAAGATCCACACCATCGAGGCGAACGTGGACCGCGTCTGGCTCAAGCGCAAGACCAGGGAGACGGACAAGGTCGTCGGGTACGGCCTGCCGCGCATGGTCAAGGCCAACGCCGAGCGCCTGGACGAGATCCGCTCCACCGAGCGGCCGTTCGTGTCGCCGCCGCGGCAGGAGACCGGGCAGGGGTCCCCGCTGGACATGCTGGGCACGCCGCACGCGCTGCTCGCCGCCATGGTGC
Organism: Nonomuraea jiangxiensis; assembly: GCF_900099965.1. Lineage (GTDB taxonomy): Bacteria > Actinomycetota > Actinomycetes > Streptosporangiales > Streptosporangiaceae > Nonomuraea > Nonomuraea jiangxiensis. Next base: position 120,647 of record NZ_FNDJ01000011.1, read on the forward strand.
TGGTGACCGTCGTGCTCTCGTTACGTGCCACCCGTCGCGGCCGCGGCACCCACCGCCGCCTGCCCTGGCCCTGGAACGCACCAAGCTCCCCGCCCTCCGGCCCGGCCCCGGACCGAGCGAACGCCCTGGTCATCGGCAAGGCGCCGTTCGCCCAGGAGAAGACTCCGGCCAAGCCGCTCGCCAAGGAAAAGGCACTCGCCCAGGAGAAGCGGCTCGCCAAGGAAAAGGCACTCGCCAAGGACAAGGCGCCGGCCAAGTCGCACCCCGCTCCAGCGCAGCCCGGCCGCCCGGCCCGCGCCCGGGTCCCAGCGGGTCCCGCCCACCAGCCCGCCCACCAACCGGCGCACGAGCCCGCCCATCAGCCGGCGCACCAGGCGGCCCGCGAGCCGGTCAGGCATCCGTCCCCCAGCAGGCGCAGGCCCTACGACCTCGACTGAGGCTCCGGCGCTCAGGCCGTGAGGTCGATGACCGCCTTGATGTCGCCGGCGGGCTCGAAGACCTCCAGGGCGTGCTCCAGCGGCACCCGCCGGGTGACCAGCCGCCGCAGCCACCCGAGGTCGGCCTGCGCCAGCGCCGTCGCGGCGGCCCTGAAATGCCGCAGGTTCGCGTTGACGCTGCCGAAGACCACGTCGTTCTCCAGCACGATGTCCCGGTTGACCATCCCGGCGTCCACCTGGAGCGCCCGGCCCTTGGCCGAGAGCCCGCACAGGCAGACGATGCCCGCGGCGGCCGTGGCGGTCATGGCCTCCAGCACCAGGGATCCCGCTCCGGTGCACTCGATGATGAGATCCGGCCGGTCCTTCGCGAACTCCTCCAGCGAGCCCGCCGAGTGATAGGTCGCGCCCAGCTCGGCCACCAGGCTCGACTTGAGCCCCTCCGGCGCCCGGTCCAGCACGTGCACCTCCAGCCCGCGCTGCCGCCCCATCAGCGCGGCCATCAGCCCCACCGGCCCGGCCCCGGTGACCAGCACCGAGCGGGGCTCGAACCAGGCCCGCGAGCCGATCCGCTCGATCTGCTCCCACGCCTTGGCGACCACCGACGCGGGCTCGACCAGCATGCCGACGCTCTCCAGCGCAGGATCCAGGCGTACGGCGTAGGCAGCTTTGAGTGTCCAGCGCTCGCCGGCGTACCCGTCGAGCTCCTTGATGCCGCGCTCGGTGTAGCGGCCGTTGCGGCACATGTCGAACTCGCCCCGCCCGCAGGCCCCGCACGGCACCGGATCGGGGCGGCGCACCACGCCCACCACCAGGTCGCCGGGGGAGTACGCGGAGCCCTCCGGCGCCTCCAGCACGCGGCCGAGCGACTCGTGGCCGATGATCATCCTTTCCCGGCCCGGGGGCGGCCAGCCGTACTCGCCCGCGGCCAGCTCTCTGTCGGTGCCGCAGACGCCCACGGCCAGCCCTTGCACGAGCAGCTCGCCGGGACCGGGCCGCGGATCCGGCACCTCCTCCACGGCGAGTGACCCTCGTTTGCCCGGCGCATACGTGAGCGCGCGCATCTGCCCCACCCCCTTGAGCGGTCTCTACCCGGTCATGGCACAGAAATAGTAGGACGTCCTAGTATCTTAGAGAGAGAGCTCTACGAAGGAGTGATCAGGCGTGCACGTCCCGGTACACCCCGTCCGTTTCGTGACCGCCGCGGCCCTGTTCGACGGCCATGACGCGGCGATCAACATCATGCGACGCATCCTCCAGTCGCAGGGTGCCGAGGTCGTCCACCTCGGACACAACCGTTCGGTGGACGACATCGTCACGGCGGCCATCCAGGAAGACGTCCAGGGGGTGGCGATCAGCTCGTACCAGGGCGGGCACGTGGAGTTCTTCACGTACCTGGTGGAGTTGCTGCGCGAGCGCGGGGCCGGACACGTCAAGGTGTACGGCGGCGGGGGCGGAGTGATCGTCCCCGAGGAGATCGAGTTGCTGCATTCACGCGGTGTGACCCGCATCTTCTCGCCCGAGGACGGCCAGCGTTACGGCCTGCCCGGCATGATCAACCAGTTGATCCAGGAGTGCGACGTCGAGCTGGACGACCCGCCCTCGGCGGAGGCCGTCGTGTCGGGCGACCAGGCGGCACTGGCCCGCGCGATCACCCTCATCGAGTCGGGGCGCGCCCCGGCCGAGCTGGTCGAGGGCCTGCGCGGGACGGGGGAGCGGCGCGCGCCCGTGCTCGGCATCACCGGCACCGGCGGCTCGGGCAAGTCCTCGCTCACCGACGAGCTGGTCCGCAGGTTCCGCGTCGACAACGACGACAAGCTGCGCATCGCGATCATCGCCATCGACCCGACCCGCAGGCGTGGCGGCGGCGCGCTGCTCGGCGACCGCATCCGGATGAACAGCCTGGCCCCGCAGACCTACTTCCGCTCCCTGGCCACCAGGGGCGCGCCCAGCGAGGTGCCCGCCTGCCTCGACGACGTGATCAACGCCTGCCGGGCCGCCGGCTACGACCTGGTGATCGTCGAGACGCCCGGCATCGGCCAGGGCGACGCCGGGATCGTGCCGCACGTGGACGTGCCGGTCTACGTGATGACGCCGGAGTTCGGCGCGGCCTCCCAGCTGGAGAAGATCGACATGCTCGACTTCGCCGAGGCCGTGGTGATCAACAAGTACGAGCGGCGCGGCGCGGAGGACGCCCTGCGTGACGTGCGCCGCCAGCTCGTACGCAACCGCGAGGCGTTCGGCGTCTCACCCGATGAGATGCCGGTCTTCGGCACCATCGCCGCCCGCTACAACGACGCCGGGGTCACGGCCCTCTACCACCACCTCAAGGGCCTGCTGCCGACCGGGGAGAGTCCGGGCCTGCTGCCGGAGGTGTCCGGGCGCACGTCCAAGGCCTCGGCCGCCATCGTCCCGCCCGCCAGGGTGCGCTACCTGGCCGACATCGCCGAGACCGTGCGCGGCTACCACGCCGAGACGCTCGCCCAGGCCGAGATCGCCCGCCGCCGCCAGCAGGTCGCCGCCGTGCGGGCCCTGCTGGACGACGAGCGGCTGGCGGAGCTGGAGAGCCGGGCCGAGGCGGAGCTGAGCGACGAGAGCCGTACGCTGCTCGACACCTGGCCCGCCCTCAAGGAGCGCTACACCGCCGACGAGCTGGTCGTGAAGGTACGCGACCGCGAGATCCACACCCCGCTCTGGCGGGAGACGCTCTCCGGCAGCCGCATCCCCAGGGTGGCGCTGCCCCGCTACAGCGATCACGGCGACCTGCTCAGGTTCCTGCGTGGGGAGAACCTGCCGGGGATGTTCCCGTTCACCGCCGGCGTGTTCCCGTTCAAGCGGGACGACGAGGACCCGACCCGGATGTTCGCCGGCGAGGGCGACCCGTTCCGTACCAACCGGCGCTTCAAGCTGCTGTCCGAGGGGCAGCCGGCGACCCGGTTGTCCACGGCGTTCGACTCGGTGACGCTCTACGGGCACGACCCGGCCATGCGCCCCGACATCTACGGAAAAGTCGGGACCTCTGGGGTCTCCATCGCGACGCTCGACGACATGAAGGTGCTCTACGACGGCTTCGACCTGGCGGCGCCCAACACGTCGGTGTCCATGACGATCAACGGCCCCGCCCCCACGATCCTGGCCTTCTACCTCAACGCCGCCATCGACCAGGCGAGGGAGCGCTTCCGCACCGACCACGGCCGCGACCCCGACGAGCGCGAGGACCACGAGCTGCGTGCCCGCACCCTCGCCACGGTCAGGGGCACCGTCCAGGCCGACATCCTCAAGGAGGACCAGGGCCAGAACACCTGCATCTTCTCCACCGAGTTCTCGCTGCGGATGATGGCCGACATCCAGGAGTGGTTCATCCGCAACGGCGTGCGCAACTTCTACTCGGTCTCGATCTCCGGCTACCACATCGCCGAGGCCGGGGCCAACCCGATCAGCCAGCTCGCCTTCACGCTCGCCAACGGCTTCACGTACGTGGAGGCCTACCTGGCCAGGGGCATGCGGATCGACGACTTCGCGCCCAACCTGTCGTTCTTCTTCTCCAACGGCATGGACCCCGAATACAGCGTGCTCGGCCGGGTGGCCCGCCGCATCTGGGCGGTGACCATGCGGGAGCGCTACGGCGCCGGCGAGCGCTCGCAGAAGCTGAAATACCACATTCAGACCTCGGGCCGGTCCCTGCACGCCCAGGAGATGAACTTCAACGACATCCGCACCACCCTCCAGGCCCTGATCGCCATCTACGACAACTGCAACAGCCTGCACACCAACGCCTTCGACGAGGCCGTGACCACCCCGTCGGCCGACTCGGTGCGCAGGGCCATGGCGATCCAGCTCATCATCAACCGCGAGTGGGGCCTGGCCAAGAACGAGAACCCGTTGCAGGGCTCGTTCATCGTCGAGGAGCTGACGGACCTGGTGGAGGAGGCGGTGCTGTCCGAGTTCGAGCGCCTGTCCGACCGTGGCGGCGTGCTGGGCGCGATGGAGACCGGCTACCAGCGCGGCAAGATCCAGGACGAGTCCATGCTGTACGAGATGCGCAAGCACGACGGCTCGCTGCCCATCGTCGGCGTGAACACCTTCCGCAACCCGCGCGGCGACGACGAGCCCGAGCTGCACAAGCTGGAGCTGGCCAGGGGCACCGAGGAGGAGAAGCGCTCGCAGCTCGACCGGCTGCACGCCTTCCACGAGCGCAACCGCTCCGAGGCCCCCGCCCAGCTCGCCCGGCTGCGCGAGGTGGCGATGTCGGAGGGGAACGCGTTCGAGGTGCTCATGGAGGCGGCCCGGCACTGCTCGCTCGGCCAGATCACGGAGGCCCTGTTCGAGGCGGGCGGCCAGTACCGGCGCAACGTCTGAATCCGGACCCGCACGCGATCGGCCGATTCGTGCGGGTGGTGATCGAGTGGGAAGACGCGCGCCGATAGGATCACGGTCCGGGGCACATCGCTATCTGGGAGGCTTTCATGTCCGACGTCAGTTTCAAGGGCAACCCCGTCACCGTAGGCGGCACCTTCCCGCGGCCCGGGGCCGCCGCTCCCGCGTTCCGCCTGGTGGGCGCGGACCTCGCCGAGCGTTCCCTGGAGGACTTCGGCCAGGCGACCAAGGTGCTCAACATCTTCCCGAGCCTCGACACGGGCGTCTGCGCCGCCTCGGTGCGCCGCTTCAACGAGATCGCCGCCGAGCACCCCGACGTGGTGGTGCTCTGCATCTCCGCCGACCTGCCCTTCGCGCAGAAGCGCTTCTGCGGCGCCGAGGGGCTCGACAAGGTGACCACGCTCTCGCTCATGCGGGGGCGGGAGTTCCTGAGCGACTACGGCGTGGCTCAGGAGTCCGGGCCGCTGGCCGGGCTGGCGGCGCGGGCAGTGGTGGTGCTCGACGGCGACAATAAGGTGATCTACTCCGAGCTGGTGCCGGAGATCACCCAGGAGCCCGACTACGACAGCGCGCTCAGCGCCCTCAAGGGCTGACCCTGTCCGGCCGCGCCGCCCGGGACGACCCCGGGCGGCGCGGGTCCGTGGAGGGGCTCACCAGGCGGCTGCGGATCTAGGCTGGCGGTGTGGACGACACAGGTGCTGACGTGCGGGTCCCCGACACGGTCCGGCGGATCGTGTCCCTGGTGCCGTCGCTGACCGAGTCGGTGGCCGCGACGGTCCCCGAGGCGCTCGTGGGGGCGACCGACTGGTGCTCGCACCCGGAGGACCTCGACGTGACCAGGGTGAGGGGCACCAAGAACCCGGACCTGGACGCGATCAGGCGGCTGCGGCCGGATGTCGTGCTGGCCAACGCCGAGGAGAACCGCGCGCCCGACATCGAGGCCCTGCGCGCCTCGGGCCTCGCGGTCTGGGTCACGAAGATCGAGACCCTGGCGGAGGCGTTCGCCTCGCTGGAGCGCATGTTCACGCACGCGTGCGGGACCGGCCGCCCCGGGTGGCTGGACGCGGCGGAGGAGGCGTGGCGCGAGCCCGGGCGGGGCCCGCGGCGGACGGCGATCGTGCCGATCTGGCGCCGGCCGTGGATGGTGGTGGGTCGCGACACGTTCACCGGAGACGTGCTCAGGCACCTCGGCGTGGACAACCTCTACGCGGGCCACGCGGAGCGCTACCCCAAGATCCCGCTGGCCGAGCTGGTCGAGCGGCGGCCCGACCTGGTGGTCCTGCCGGACGAGCCCTACGCCTTCAGCGAGACCGACGGGCCGGAGTGCTTCCCCGGCCTGGACTGCGCGCTGGTCAGCGGCCGCTTGCTCACCTGGTACGGCCCCTCGCTCGTCACGGCCCCCGGCCTGCTGCGTCGCGCCCTCGGCTGACGAACGAGGTCACGTCACCGTCGTGGCCAGGGCGGCGTCCACGGACGCGGGGGAGAGCACGTGCTCCATGACGATCACGGCCATCCCCACGATCCCCGCCCGGTCACCGAGCGAGGTCGTGACGATCTCCAGGTTCCTGGTCGTGTACGGCAGGCTGCGCCGATAGACGATCTCCCGGATGCCCGTCAGGTAGTGCTCCCTGGTCTCGGCCATGTCCCCGGCCAGCACCAGCACGCCAGGGTTGAGCAGGCTGACGGCCGTGGCCAGCACGATGCCCAGCGTGCGCCCCGCCTCCTGGGTGCGCGCGATGGCCCCAGGATCGCCCGCCTGCACCAGGCGTACGACATCGCGGCTGTACTGCACGCCGAGGTCGCCGGCCAGGGCGTGGCCGCTGGCCAGCGAGGCCACGCAGCCGCGTGAGCCGCAGGTGCACACCCGGTCGTCGGTCTCGCGCAGCCGTACGTGACCGATGTTCCCGGCGGCCTCCTCGACCCCCCGGTAGATCCGCCCGTCGATCACGATCCCGGTGCCTATCCCGGTGGACACCTTGATCAGGATCAGTGAGTCCGTGTCCCGCCAGAACGACCACCACTCGCCCAGCGCCATCGCGTTGGCGTCGTTCTCGACCAGGATGGGCACGTCGTACGTCTCCCCGAGCGCCGCCCCCACCGGATGGTCGTCCCAGCCCGGCATCAGGAACGACCTGATCACCCGGCCGGTGGTGTGGTCCACCGAGCCCGGCAGGTCCAGGCCGATGCCGCACACCTCGGCGGCCGTCCGCCCGACGCTGTCCAGCATGCGCTGGAACGCCTGCCGCACCCACGACAGCACGGCCTCGGGGCCGAGCTCGATGCGCATCTCGGTGCTCTCCTCGGCCAACGGGCGGGCCGCCAGGTCGGTCAGCGCCACCCTGGCGTGGCTGGCGCCCAGGTCGGCCACCAGCACCAGGCGCTTGGCGGCGTCCACGGCGAGCATGGAGGGCGGCCGCCCGCCTCCCGAGGCGCCGACGCCGGACTCGTGGATGTAGCCGGCGTCGATGAGCCGGTCGACCCGGTCGGTGATCGTCGACCGGGACAGGCCGGTGTACTCGATCAGTTCTTTGCGCGTCCGGCAGGAACCATCGCGGATGAGCTGGAGGATCTGCCCTGCCGTCAGCATGGTCTATCCCTTCTCTGCTCCTGCCGTGAGCCCCTCCGTCAGCAGTCGCTCGCCGGCGAAGAACACGATCACGATGGGCAGTGTCAGCACCACCGATCCTGCCATCAGGACCGTCGTCGGGATCTCTATGCTCCCCGCCAGCTGTGAGAGCCCCAGGGAGACGGTCCAGCTCTCCCTCCTCTCCACCAGGAAGAGCAGGGCGAACAGGAACTCGTTCCAAGCGATCATGAATGCGTAGAGGCCGGTGGCCAGCAGCGCGGGCCTGGACAGCGGCAGCACCACGCGCCAGATGGTCGACAGTCTCGTGCATCCGTCGATCGCGGCCGCTTCCTCCACGCTTCGCGGCACGGTCTCGAAGTAGTTGCGGAGCATGTATACCGTGACGGGCACCGTTTGCGCGATATAGACCAGGATCAGGCCGACCAGCGATCCCCGTAGCCCGAGCATCGTGAACAGCACGAACAGCGGGATGGCCAGCACGATCGCCGGAAAGAGGTAGACGGCCAGGAACAGGAAGTGCACCTGCCGCCGGCCGAAGAAGCGCAGCCGCGCCACCGCGTACGCGCCGGGGATCGAGATCAGCAGCGTGCACGCCACCGAGGCGACCGCGATGATCGCGCTGTTCCTCAGGAAGGTCAGGAAGCCCTGCCTGGTCAGCACGTCCACGTAGGTGTCCAGGGTGAAGCCGCGGGGCCACAACGAGCCCGGTTCCAGGATGAGCTCCTGGATGTCGCGGACGGACAGCATCACCATGTAGAGGAACGGGAACGCGGTGATCAGGAAGAGGAAGGCGATCACCAGCGGCTTCAGCACCTTGAGGAGCCCCCGCTCGAACCTGTCCCTGCTCATCGGTCGCTTAGTTCTCACGTTCGCCCCCCGCGAAGAAGCGCAGGTAGATGGCCAGGAAGACGACCAGGAACAGGGCCAGGACGATCGCCTGGGCCGCCGAGGCACCGATGTCGTCGCGGGCGGTCAGGAAGTTGTAGACGCGCACGCTGACCACCTCGGTCCCGGCCCCGCCCCCGGTCAGCAGGTAGACGTCGTCGAACTTGGTGAAGGTGAACACGAACCGCAACACCGACAGCAACGCGATGATCCGCCAGAGCTGGGGCATGATCACGTACCGGAACCGCTGGGTCGGCGTGGCCCCGTCCACCACCGCGGCCTCGTCCAGCTCCGCCGGCAGGGCCTGCAGCCTGGCCAGGATGAACAGGAACGCGAACGGGAAATACCGCCACGCCTCGAACGCGATCACCGTCAGCAGCGCCACCGGCACCTGCACCCCCAGGAACTCGCCCCTGGCCTGGGTCAGGAAGGCGATGGGCTCGCTGAGCCAGGTGTTGACGATGCCGTACTGGGGGTTGAGCATCGTCTCCCACAGGAACGCCACCGCCACGACCGGCGCCACGTACGGGATGAGGATCGAGGCCCGGATCAGGGTCCGGCCCCTGAACCTGTCGCGCAGCGCCAGCGCCGTCACCAGCCCGATCGCGATCGACAACACCGTCCCCGCGACGGTGTAGACGAGCGTGTTGACCAGCGAGGACCAGAAGCCGGGCTCGGACATCACGTACGTGAAGTTCTCCAGCGTGTAGTGACCGAAGACGCCCACCCGGCGGATGTTGATGAGCCGCGCGTCCTGGAACGCCAGCATGATCGCCCACAGCAGCGGCAGCACCACCACGACCAGCGTGATGATCAGCGTCGGCGAGATGAGCGCGAGCCCGGCGCGCCCCTCCTGCTCCCGCAGCGTCCGCCCGCGCGACCGGCGCCCCGGCGGCGCCGGCGGCCTCACGGTACGGGCGGGCGTCGCGGTCATTGCCGGATCCCGCGTTTGATCGACTCCACGTCGGCCTTGGCCTGGGCGGCGGCGGCCTGCGGGGTCAGCGACCCGTCGGCGACCGAGCTGAGCGCCTTGGGCACGGGCAGCTCGCCCATCGTGGCGCCGACCAGCTTGCCCTGCCCCTGCGGGATGCCCCAGCGGGCGAAGGTGTCGGGACTCTTGCGCAGGGCGTCGAGCACGTCGGCCGGGTAGACGTCGGCCAGCGGCTTCTTGGTGTCGACCCCGGCGGGCAGCTTGTTCCACCTGTCCTCGAAGCCCTTGCGGGTGGGGAACTTGCCCTCGGGCGCCATGCCGATCCAGCGCTCGTAGCCCTCGTTCATCATGTAGGAGACGAACTTGGCCGCCGGGTCCCTGGAGGCGTCCCGGGTGATCACCCACGAGACGATCTCGCCGTACTGGGCGGGCGCGCTCCCGTCGGGGCCCTTCAGCGCCGTGACCACGCCGGTGTTCGCGGCCAGCCACTCGGGGTCGGCGCGGCACTCCTGGCAGCTCGGCGTCGCGTCCTTGCGCAGGCCCGCCAGCTCGTCCAGGATGAACGACGACCAGATCGTCATGGCCGCCTTGCCGGAGAAGTAGGTGGCCCGGGTGGAGTCCACGTCCTGCTTGCCCTTGACGGAATAGTCCCTGGCCAGCTTCGCGTAGAAGTCGAACGCCCTCACGCACTGCGGCGAGTCAAGGGTGACATTTCCGGAATTGTCCACGAGCTGGCAGCCGTTCGCCTGCGCGACGTGCTCGAAGCTCTGCGCGGTGAAGGCGTCCTTCGGCGCGATGGCCAGGGTGATGCCCGCCACCCCACCCGTGTTGAGCTTGGCCGCCGCGGCCTCCAGGCTCTCGTACGTGTCCGGCGGCCGCAGCCCGGCCTTCTCGAACAGGTCCTTGCGGTAGAGGATCAGCTGGGCCCACCCGTCGCTGGGCACGCCGAGCAGCTTGCCCCCCGAGCTGTCGAGCTCCAGGGCCCGGGCCGAGAACGAGTCCCGGCCGAGCTGGTCGACGACCTTGGCGGGGGTCTCGGTGTCGAGCAGGTCGTTGGCCTCCATCTCGCGCACGGCGGCCAGCGGCAGCGCCCCGATCACGTCGGGCAGGTCGCCCGCCGCGGCCGCGGCCGTCATCGTCTGGCTGAACTGGTCCTCGGCCACGCCGACCAGCTTCACCTGGATCCCGGTCTTACGGGTGAACTCGGAAACGATCGTGTTCTGGACGGCCATCCGGTCCGGGAGGTTCTCCTCGGTCCAGACCGTGATCTGGTTGGCCGCGGACTGCTCGCCACCGCCGTCACCGCAGGCCGCGAGCGAGGCGGCGATCAGCAGCGTGGCGGAGAGGACGGCGGTTACCTGTTTCGGCATGGCACGCTCCTCCATTTGGGGTTATGCCGCCCTTACCCCTGCCACGATCCGGGCAACGTGCGGTAGTCGATACGAGACCGGTCTGTACTCTCCTCGTGCTTACGACCGTTAAAGCGGATCATGTCCCGAAAAAATCTACTTTGGGCCTTTTCGGTCATCCGTAAGTCACCCAATGGCCTGGAAACCCCTGGTCGGCGGGCAGGCAGGGCTTGCCGGTATGGTGGCTTTCCGGAAGACACGCTGCCAGAAACCCCAATTTCATCAGCCGCCTCCGGCGGAAGTCGTAGACTTAAGAGTGTTACGAGCGCAACTAACGACTGCAAACGACTCGTAAAGCTTCGACTTTTGTTTGATCATTAAGCGTAAGTGTGGGGAATGCGCGTCATCACTTTTCAACAGCCAGGCCAAGTCCGCGTCAGCGTGGAGTCACCCGCTGTCCTGGTGCCGGGTTCCGTACGCGTCCGTACGATCTATTCCGGAGTCTCCGCGGGCACCGAGCTCACCGCCTATCGCGGTACCAATCCATACCTGAGCCGTAAATGGGACGCCGAGCGCCGGTTGTTCGTCGACGGGCGGACGCACGCCTACCCGCTGGCCGGCTGGGGTTACCAGGAGGTCGGCGAGGTGGTGGAGGCGGCGCCCGACGTGGCGGATCCCCCCGTGGGCAGCCTCGTCTGGGGCATCTGGGGCCATCGGGCCGAGGCCGTCGTGCCCGCGGAAAAGCTCGTGGGCCACGTGCTGCCGCCCGGGGCCGACCCGCTGACCGGCGTCTTCGCCCGGGTCGGGGCCATCGCGCTCAACGCCGTGCACGCCGCCGACGTGCACCTCGGCGACCAGCTCGCGATCTTCGGACAGGGCGTCATCGGGCTGCTGGCCACCCGCCTGGCCGTCCTCAGCGGCGCCCGGGTGGTCGCCGCCGACGCCATCCCCGACCGGTTGGAGCTGGCCCGCAGGTTCGGCGCGGCCGAGGTGTTCGACGTGCGGTCGGGGTCGGTGGCCGAGTTCACGCGCAAGCGCATCGAGGGCGCCGACACGGTCATCGAGCTGAGCGGCAGCCATCTCGGGCTGCACGAGGCGATCAGGACCGTACGCAAGGGCGGCCGGGTCGTGGCAGCCGGGTTCTACCAGGGCGACGGCATCGGGCTGCGGCTGGGCGAGGAGTTCCACCACAACCAGGTCCAGCTCGTCTCCTCCCAGATCGGCGGCGTCGCCTCCTGGCTGGCGCACCGGTGGGACGTCGAGCGCCTGCAGCGGACGTTCATGCGGCTCGTGCACGAGGGCCAGGTCGAGGCCGGCGAGCTCGTCAGCCACGTCATGCCCGTCGACCAGGCAGCCGAGGCCTTCGACCTGCTCGACCAGCACCCCTCAGAGGTGCTCCAGCTCGTCTTCCACTTCGAGGAGGCACAATGAAGCTCGCCGTACAGGAGCAGCTTCTGCCCGGTCGCACGCTGCAGGAGAAATTCGCGTTCGCGGTCGAGGCCGGATTCGACGCCATCGAGCTGCGGGGCAAGGGCGACTTCCACTTCGCCGGCCGCCTGACCGAGCTCAAGCGGGCGCTGGCCGACGGCGTGGTGATGCCGACGGTGTGCGTGGACATGCCGCACTTCATCGGCGACTTCGACGCCGCCCGGCGCAAGGACGCCATCCAGCAGCTCAGGTCCCAGCTCACGGTGATCGGCGAGCTGGGCGGCCTGGGCGTCATGACCCCGGCGTCGTGGGGGCAGTTCTCCCGCCGGCTGCCACCGTTCGAGCCGCCGCGCAGCGCCGAGGAGGACCGCGAGGTGCTGACCGAGGCCCTCGGCGTGCTGGGCGAGCACGCCCAGCGCAACGGCGTGCTGATCATGCTGGAGCCGCTCAATCGCTACGAGAACCACATGGTCAACACCCTGGCCGAGGCCGTGTCCTACTGTGCCATGGACTCGATCAGGGTCGTCGGCGACACCTACCACATGAACATCGAGGAGGACGACCCCTGCCGCTCCCTGGCCGAGGCCGCGCCCTACCTCGCGCACATGCAGATCAGCGAGTCCAACAGAAACCAGCCCGGCACGGGGCACCTCGACTGGGGCGCGCAGCTCGCCACGCTCGACGCCGTCGGCTACGACGGCTATCTCGCCCTCGAATGCCGGCTCCGCGGCGAGCCCGAGATCGTCCTTCCCCAAACCGCAGCCTTCGTCAGGAAATTCCTATGATCCTCCGTGACGCCGTGCGGGTCCTGGTCGCCAACTGGGACGGCAGCCATACGGTTCCCTCCCGCCGTCTCTATCCCCATCAGTGGAGCTGGGACTCGGCCTTCACCGCGATCGGCAACGTGCACTGGTCGCCGCGGCGGGCCCGTTCGGAGCTGCTCGCCCTGTTCGGCGCCCAGTGGGACGACGGCAGGGTGCCGCACATCGTGTTCAACCCGCGGGTGCCGGAGGGCGCCTATTTCCCCGGCCCCGAGTTCTGGCAGGTCCGGGCGCCGTCCGGGAGCGCGACCTCGGGCATCGTCCAGCCGCCGGTGCACGCGCTGGCCGCGTGGAAGGCGCATCTGGTCGAGCCCGACCCGGCGTTCCTGCGCAGGATCTATCCCCGGCTGGTGGCCCAGCAGGCGTTCCTGCGCGCGGCCCGGCGCTCGCCCGAGGGCCTGATCTCGATCGTGCACCCCTGGGAGTCGGGCATGGACAACAGCCCGGCCTGGGACCTGCCGCTCAAGGCGGTGCAGGCGGGGCAGTCCGGGTTCGTCCGCAGGGATCTCGCCGACGTCAGCGCCGACGAGCGGCCCACCGACCGCGACTACGAGCGTTACGTCGCGCTCGCCCGCGCCTATCGCGACTCCGGCTACCGCGATCCGGGAGCCTTCCAGGTCGAGGATCCGCTGTTCAACGCCGCGTACGGGGCGGCGGAGAGCGCGCTGGCCAAGATCGCGGAGGTGTGCGGCCTGGACCCGGAGCCGCACGAGCGGGAGGCGGCCGCGATGACCGCCGCCATGGTCGAGCACCTCTACGAGGACGGCCTGTTCCACCCCCGCGACCGGCTCACCGGCTGCCTGATCCGCTCCAACAGCGCCGCCGGGCTGACCCCGCTCATGCTGCCCGGGCTGCCGCGCGAGATCGTCAACGCGCTGGTCGGCACCGCGCTGGACCGGTTCGCGCTCAAGGACGGGGTGCTGCCCAGTTTCTCCCCGGTCGCGCCCGAGTTCGACCCGGCCCGCTACTGGCGCGGCCCGAGCTGGATCAACCTCACCTGGCTGGTCTGGCAGGGGCTCAAGGAGCGCCGCCCCGACCTGGCCGGCCCGCTGGTCGAGGGCGTGGTCAGGGCGGTCGCGCAGTCGGGCTTCCGCGAATACTTCGACCCGTTCACGCTGCGCGGGCACGGTTGCCGGGACTTCAGCTGGTCAGCCGCCCTCGTCCTCGACATGGTCGCAGAGCACGGCCTGGATGGCCTGCCGGCGGCCCGTCGCGAGGTCGGACAGCAGGCCGGGGGCCTCGGGGAATCCGACGACGTCGGTGATCACGTGCTCGCGTAGCGGGCCGCCACGCTCGCGGAGCAGCCCGATCGTCTCGTGTGACAGCCGTTCGCGGTCCCAGGCGTGCGCCAGGCCGCGCGGCACCCTGCCGATCTGTGCGCAGCGCACGGTCAGCCCGTTGTGGTGGAACTCCTCGCCGAGCCGCACCTCCTGCGCGCCCTGGGTGTAGAAGGCCAGGTCCACCAGCGTGCCCTGGGGGCGCAGCAGCCGCAGCGCGAGCGCCAGCGCCCTGGGCTGGCCGCGGCACTGGAAGACCACGTCGGCGCCGCGGTCGCTGGGGCTGTGCCGCCAGCGGCGCTTGAGCGCCACGGCCGGGTCGTCGTCGGCGGCCAGGACGTTCGCGCCGAGCCGGGCGGCGATCGCGAGCCTGGCGGCGGTCTCGTCCACGACCACGACCTCGGCGGCGTCGGCCCACATCGCGAAGCAGGCCGTCAGCAGCCCCACCACGCCCGCGCCGACGACCGCCACCCGCCGTCCGCGCACGCCGTCCCCGAGGTGCCGTACGGCGGGTCCGTGCAGGTCGTGGGCCGCGTGCAGGAGTCCGTTGGCGCAGATCGGGCCCATGTGGGCGACGTAGACGCCGAGCACCGGGTCGAGGTCGTCGGGCAACACCACAAAGCGGTCGGCCATCGGGTCGGCCACGTACGCGGTGCGGTGCCCGTACGCCATGGCGACCAGCGAGCCTTCGGCGACCGCCCGGGTACGGCTCTCGACCACCAGGCCGACCTGCATGTAGCCGATGCCGCGTACCGGGTAGGTCACCGAGGGCGTGCCCTCACTGAACAGCCCGAGCGCCGGGTCCCAGGACGAGGTCAGGTAGGGGTTGGTGCCCTTGACGTAGGTCAGTTCGGTGCCGGCGGAGACGCCGCTGTGCGTGGTCGCCACCAGGAACCCGCCCTCGGGCAGCTCGGGCAGCTTCTCCTCGACCAGTTCCACCCGTCCGGGCGCCTCGATGCTGAGCATTGCCGCGACGTTCATGGCCTCACTCCGCGAGTCCGGCTCGGTCACCGGCTGTCACCGCTGTCGCCTCGCCGGCGGGGTCGAGGGTCACGGGCCGGCCGTCGGCCGCGGACCGCGCGAGCGCCAGGGCCAGGCGGTGGGTGCGCAGGGCCTCCCGGTACGGCACGCGCACGTCGGCCTCCAGGCTCCGGACGGCGTTGATGAACTCCCGGTCCACCCGCGTCTTGGCCTGGCCGTTGTCCTTGATCACCCGTTCGCCGTCCACCAGCAGCCGGGTCTCGCTCAGCTCCAGCGCGATGCCGTCGGCGCACACCTCCAGGCCGACCCGGTGCTTGCGGGTGAGCAGGCACGAGGTGGCCAGCAGCCCGGCCGCGCCGTCCGCGAACCGCAGCACCGCCGCCGTGGCCCGGTCCACCTCGCCGTTCACCTCGCCGTTCACCTCGCCGTCAATGGGGGTGGTCCCGCACGGTACGGCGTGCACCATCGTCACCTCGCCCACCAGGAGCCGCGCCAGGTCCAGCACGTGGACCGCCTGCTCCACGATCTGGCCGCCGGACCTGCCGCGGTCCAGCCACCAGGCGACCGGGGGGACCTTGTCCAGCCAGTGGCCGAGCGCGAGGCGTACCGGGCGGCCGGCGAGCAGGTCGTGGGCCCGGGCGGCGATGTCCAGGTAACGCCAGTGATGGCCGACGGCGGACGGCAGAGATCTCCGCTCTATTTCGGACGCGATTATTTCTGCGGTTTGGAGGTCAAGCGAAAGGGGTTTTTCCACAAAAATCGGCAGATTGCACGACAGAACATCAAGCTCCGGGTTACCGTGCGCGAAAGGAGGCACACAGACATAGACAGCATCCAGACCGCCGGCACTGAGCAAGTCCGCATGGCCTCCGTAGGCGCTGGCGCCATGTCGTGAGGCCAGAGCCTCGGCTCTGTGGGGATCTGTGTCGGCGATCCCAGCGATCGTGACATCGGGGAAACCGGACAGGACGTCTGCATGACGAGCGGCGACATTTCCGGCACCTATGATGCCGACTCGGGTTATCGGGGACACAATCCGGCATATGCCACCTATAGCCGCGATCAAACAAAAATGTTCGAAGGCGTATAGATCGGGCAAGATGCCGTGACCCTCATGAGATCGGGACTGACCGCATGGATACAGATCTGCGAGCCTTGACCGGCGACCAGCAGTGGTATGGCCCGCACTCGAGCAGCGCAGCCGAGTGGCCGGTCGACGCCTTGATGCTGGCCAAGGGCAAAACCAAGATAAGTGTCGTACTGCCCGCGCGTGACGAGGAGAGCACCGTGGGCGACATCGTCTCCGTGATCCGCCGCGATCTCGTCGAGCGGACCCCGCTCGTGGACGAGATCGTAGTCGTGGACTCCAAGTCCACCGACCGCACCGCCGAACGGGCCCGTGCCGCGGGCGCCCGGGTGGTGAAGCAGGACGAGGTGCTCCCGCACCTGCCGGCGTTGACGGGCAAGGGGGAGGCGCTCTGGAAGGGGCTGGCCGCCTCCGGCGGCGACCTCGTCGTGTTCGTGGACGCCGACCTGCGGAATTTCGCCGCGCACTACGTGTCGGGGCTGGTGGGCCCGTTACTGGTGAACAGCGGCACCCACTTCGTCAAGGCCACCTACGAACGGCCGTTCACGGGCGCGGACGGGGTGGTGCATCGTGGCGCGGGCGGCCGGGTGACCGAGCTTGTGGCCCGGCCGCTGCTCAACCTGTTCTGGCCGGAGCTGGCCGGGTTCGCCCAGCCGCTCGGCGGCGAGTACGCCGGGCGCCGCGAGGTGCTCGAACGGGTGCCCTTCGTCACCGAGTACGGCGTGGAGTTCGGCCTCCTCGTCGACCTCCTCCAGCTCATCGGGCTGGACGCGATGGCCCAGGTGGACCTGGGACAGCGTACGCACACGCATCAGTCGATGGCCGCGCTCGGCCGGATGGCCGGGCAGATCATGCTCACCGCCTGGTCCCGCCTGGAGCGCCAGGGCCGCGTGCTGGCGTCGGAGCCTCCGGCGCACACGCTGCTGCAGTTCGGGCCCGAGGGCGCCGACCTGGTGAACGTCGCCGTGGCGGAGCGACCTCCGCTCGCTTCCCTTGTCCTTGAGGAGGATCCGGCATGAAAGTCCTGGTGAACGCGGGGCCCTGGCTGGGGGTGCCGCCTCCCGGCTACGGCGGGATCGAGAACGTGGTGGCCACCCTCGTCCCGGCGCTGCGCGAGCGCGGCGTCAGCGTGGTGCTGGCCTCGGTCGGGTCGAGCACCCTTGAGGTGGACGAGCTCATCAGCACCTACGACGACGGCCAGTTCACCGAGCTGCAGAAGCCGTACAACCAGGTCATGGGCATCGCGCACGCGCACCAGGCCAGGGTGGCGGCCGAGCTGCGCGCCCGCGACGACATCGACCTCGTCCACGATCACCTGGAGGTGGTCGGGCCGGCGATGCTGTCGGCGCTCGGCGGGCCGCCGGTGCTCCACACCCTGCACTGGGACCTGCGCAAGCACCCCGCCTTCTACGGGGCGTTCCCGCCGTCGATCGCCGTCAACGGCGTGTCGGAGTCGCAGCTCGCCCGCGCCCCCGCGGCCCTGCGCGCGGCCTCGCTCGGCGCCGTCCACCTCGCCACCCCGCTCGCCGACGGGAACGGCGACCCGCGGGTGGACCGGGGGGAGCACTTCGTGGTCATGGGCCGCATCTGCGGGCTCAAGGGTCAGCACGTGGCGGCCCGGATCTGCCAGAAGCTCGGCCTCCCGCTGGTGCTGGCCGGCCCGGTCTGCGGCCGGAACACCGCCGCCGAGCTGGACGTCGTCACGCAGAACCCCTACCACCCGCTGCACAGCCACCCGGACGTCCGCTACCACCTGGACCAGGTCTCCCGCTATCTCGACGAGGAGCGGGTCAGATGGGTCGGCGCGGTCAGCGGCCCGGCCAGGGACCTCCTCTACGCCTCGGCCAGGGCCGCGCTCTTCCCGATCCAGTGGGACGAGCCCGGCGGCACGGCCGTCGTGGAGGCCCTGGCCCTCGGCGTCCCCCCGGTGGGCCTGCGCCGCGGCTGCCTGCCGGAGATCATCGACCACGGCCGCACGGGCTTCCTCGCGGACACCGAGGAGGAGCTGGCCGAGTGGATGCTGCGGGTCGACGAGCTGGACCCGGAGGAATGCCGTCGCGAGGCCCGCCGCCGCTTCTCACCCTCGGTCATGGCCGACCGTTATCTGGAACTGTACGAAACCATCACGAAGCGTCGCCTGCCCCCCACGTGACAGGGCGGTTCAGGAGAAGCCCCTGGGCAGCACGGTGACCGGACACGAGGAGGCCCGTAGGACCTTCATGGCCAGCTCGCCGAGAAAGACCCGGTGCGGTTGCGCGTCCTCGCTGGCGGCGCACACCAGCAACTCGCCGGGCAACCACTCGACGTCCTCCATGGCGGCGGCCACGGAGTGCCCCTCGGCCACCTCCGACTCCGCCTCCATCCCGGTGCTCTCCCAGGCCAGGCGCACGGCCAGGGCGAGGTCGTCGCGGAGCCTGCCCTGGTCCTCGGTGCGCAGGTCGAAGGTGACCAGCCGCAGCGGCACGCCGAGCCGCAGCGCCGCCTGCGCCACCCGTTCGACCGCCTCGTCGCACTGCGGCCGGTGCACGTAGGCCAGCGTGAGGCGGGCGGGGGCCTCGGGCGGGACATAGCGGGCGGGCGCCAGCATGACCGCCTCGGCCGAGCGGTGCAGCAGGTGGTCGGAGGTGGCGCCGATGGCGATGCGGCCGGGCGGCCCGCCCGCCGCGGAGCCGGCCACGATCAGGTCGGCCCTGATCCTGCTGGCCAGCACCGACAACCCGCGGCCCGTGCCGCGGCTCTCGAACGCCATGTACTCGGCCGCGGTCGCGCCCAGCTCCTCCGCCGCGTGCGCCAGGTTGGCCTGTGCCTCGACCGCCAGCCCGGGGCTGCCCGGCGGGTAGATCGTCGCCACGGTCAGCTCGCCACCGGTGACCCGGGTGATCGCGGCGCCCAGGGCGAGCGCGTCCCGCCCGCCCGGGTCGGTGGTGTAGCCGACGATCACGTGCTCTCCGATCACGACTGCCCTCTTACCCGATCTGAACTGGGAATACGCGGCTTTATCGGGAACGTTGCAAACATACGGAGGCGCAAAAAAGGTGAAGATCACTCTTGACACCCGCTTCAATGGAGCCCTGGGTCCGGTCTCGCTTCGTGAAGCGGTTCAGCAACTCAGAGAGCGGGATCTCGCGTGCACGGTGTCCTCGGAGACCGTGGAGGAGAAGGTGACCATTTTCTCCGACTGCGTGGAGCGCGGGTTCACGCCGCTCCGCAGTGAGATCATGGCCGCCTATTACGTGGCCGAGCGCGACGCCACTACCGAGGCGTTCGACCGAGGGCTGATCACCAAGGCCGAGCTGGAGAGCAAGCAGGCCGCCCTGGCCGCCCGCCTCCTGACCTGAGACCACGCTTTTCCCGACTTTTCGCCGGGTAGGGGCGGCGGTTGACGATCTTTGTTCGTTAGGTTGTGTCCATTGATCATTCACGGAATGGACACACGTGTACCAGGACATCGTCGGCTTCGCCAACGCCACGCCCGGGTGGCTGCACACCTTCGCCGAGGTCGGCACGGACGCCGGGTTATTCGTGTTCGCGGCGCTGTTCGCGGTGGCCGCGCTGCGAGCCTGGCGGGCTCCGGCGCGTGACCTGGCGCTGGTGATCGCGGGTCCGGCCGGGGTGGTGCTCGCCTACCTCGTGAGCGAGGCCCTCAAGACCTTCGTCAGGCAGGAGCGGCCGTGCCGAGGCGGGGTCGAGACGATCGCCGCCTGCCCGCCGCCGGACGACTGGTCCTTCCCCAGCAACCACTCGGTGATCGCGGCGGGGGCGGCGGGCGCGCTCGTCCTGGCCTGGCGCGCCCTGGCCTGGGTGGTGCTGCCGCTGGCGGCGCTGATGGCGTTCTCGCGGGTGTTCGTGGGCGTGCACTATCCGCACGACGTGGCCGCGGGGTTCCTGCTCGGGGTGGTGCTCGCCCCGCTGTTCACGCTGCTCGCGGTGGGGGCCGTCACTCCTGCCGTACGGCTCGCGCGAAGCGGTCCGTCGCCTCGATGAGCCGGTGCAGGATGCCCGGCTCGGTGAAGGCGTGCCCGGCGTCGTCGACCACCTGGAAGTCCGCCTCGGGCCACGCCTGGTGCAGGTCCCAGGCGGTGGCCATGGGCGTGCAGGCGTCGTAGCGGCCCTGCACGATCACGGCCGGGATGTGCCTGATCTTGTCGACGTCCCTGATGAGCTGGCCGGGCTCGAACCAGCCGGCGTGGTGGAAGTAGTGGTTCTCGATCCTGGCGAAGCAGAGGGCCAGCTTGTCCTCGCCGAACTCGGCGACGCGCTGGGGGTCGGGCAGCAGCGAGATCGTGGCGGCCTCCCACTGGGCCCACGCCTTGGCCGCCGCCAGCCGGGCCACCGGGTCCGCGCCCTCCAGCCGCTCGCGGAAGGCCGCCACCAGGTCCTCGCGCTCCGCGGCGGGGATGGGGGCCACGTACCTCTCCCACAGGTCGGGGAACAGGTGGCCGGCGCCGTCCTGGTAG
This sequence comes from Nonomuraea jiangxiensis, assembly GCF_900099965.1. GTDB lineage: Bacteria > Actinomycetota > Actinomycetes > Streptosporangiales > Streptosporangiaceae > Nonomuraea > Nonomuraea jiangxiensis. The sequence goes on from NZ_FNDJ01000011.1 coordinate 141,261, forward strand.
AACCAGCGCAGCTCCTGGGGCCGCAGGGTGAAGATGCCGCGCAGCACCAGCTCGGTCGTGCGGTCGGGGTGGGACTGCGCGTACGCGAGCGCCAGCGCGCTGCCCCACGACCCGCCGAACACCTGCCACCGGTCGATGCCCAGGTGCTCCCTGAGCCGCTCCATGTCGCGTACGAGGTGCCAGGTGGTGTTGGCGCTCAGATCCGTGGCGGGGTCACCGGCGTGCGGGCGGCTGCGGCCGCAGTTGCGCTGGTCGAACAGGACGATCCGGTAGCGCTCGGGGTCCCACTGGCGGCGGTGCTTGGCGCTGCACCCGCCTCCCGGGCCGCCGTGCAGCATGACCGCGGGCTTGCCGGTCGGATTGCCGCAGACCTCCCAGTAGATCTCGTTGCCGTCGCCGACGTCCAGCAGGCCCGAGTCGTGGGGCTCGATCGGCGGGTACAGGGTTCTCATGGCCCCACACTAGGGTTGACCGCATGGAGCTGGTTACCCTCGATGACATCCGGGCCGCCGCCGAGCGGATCAAGCAGGTCGTGGTGCGCACCCCTCTCGTCCGCATGGGCGAGGCCTGGGTGAAGCCGGAGAGTTTGCAGCCGGTCGGATCCTTCAAGCTCAGGGGTGCCTACAACGCGGTGGCCTCGCTGCGGCCCGGCGGGGTGGTCACCCACTCCTCCGGCAACCACGGGCAGGCCCTCGCCTACGCGGCCGGGAAGTTCGGCGTGCCGTGCGTGGTCGTCGTGCCCGAGGGCACCCCGCAGATCAAGGCCAGGGCGATCGAGTCGCGCGGGGCCGAGCTCGTGGTCGTGCCGCCCGAGGAGCGCGAGGTCGTGGCCGAGAAGCTGGCGGCCGAGCGGGAGCTGACCCTGGTGCCACCCTACGACCACCCCGCGGTGATCGCCGGTCAGGGCACGGTCGGGCTGGAGATCCTCGCCGACCTGCCCGACGCCGAGGTGGTGCTGGTGCCGGTGGGCGGGGGCGGCCTGGCCTCCGGGGTCTCCTCGGCCATCAAGGCCCTCGCCCCGGGCGTGCAAGTGATCGGAGTGGAGCCCGAGCTGGCCGCCGACGCCGCCGAGGGCCTGGCCGCCGGCCGGCGTGTGGTGTGGGAGCCGGCCAGGACCTTCCGCACCATCGCCGACGGGGTGCGGACGCCGCTGTCCGAGCTGACCTTCGCGCACCTCAGCGCGCGGCTCGACGGCATCGTGACCGTGTCCGAGGACGAGATCAAGGCCGCCATGGGACACCTGGCCCGGTCGGCCCGGCTGGTGGCCGAGCCGACCGGGGCCGTCGCCACGGCGGCCCTGCTGTCCGGGCGTGTCCCCGCCGGCCGCACGGTGGTCGTGCTGTCCGGGGGCAACGTGGACCCCGACCTCTACCGTCAGGTGGTCTGAGCCCAGGTGTGGCGGGCCAGAAACGAGCGGTCGCCGGTGGCGTACTCGCTGAAGGCCCGCTGCACCTCGGCCAGCTCCGGCACCATGGCCCGGATGAGCGTGTTCTCCTTGTACTCCAGCTCGTAGCCCGGCGAGACCTGGAGGAAGTGGCGGCCGAAGTTCACCAGCGCCACGAACGGGTTCTGCGGCGACAGCGTGGCCAGCACGTCGTTGACCAGGCCGAGGTCGGGGTCGTGGACGATCATGCCGTCGCCGGTGTGGAGCTGCATGCCCTCGTAGACGCCCAGCGGCGCCACGTTGTGCACCAGGTCGCGCTGAGGGTCGTAGCAGACCAGCCCGTGCGCCCGCGCGATGGTGAACACCTGGGCGGAGGTCTCGTCCATGGTGTCCAGGTCCATCGACACCAGCACGTGCCCCGGATAGAGCGTGACCTCCCCCGGCAGCTCCTTGGCGACCTCGGGCACGTCACCGCCGCTCACCGGACGGGTCCTCCTGACCGCCAGGTAGGTCGCGCGTGCCTGGTCCCTGCCGATCGGAACCGGCTCGTCCCAGACCATCAACTCAACGCTCATCGGTCCATCTTGTCGGACCCGCACCCTGCCCGCGCGCCACTGGTCCAAGAGCAGGAAACCCGCGTCGCGGCATAACCGGGCAAACTCACGCGGGCTTCTCGGAATTCGGCACCAGCTCGACCGTGCAGTGCGCGCAGCGCCGCGCCTCGGCGGGGATGTCGCTGAGGCATTCGGGGCACTGCTTGGTGGTCGCGGCCTTGTGGCGGTCGAGCAGGCTGACCAGCCGGGCCATGGGGGCCATGATCAGCCAGTAGACGATCGCCGAGATGGTCAGGAAGCCGAGCAGGTGGTTGAGGAAGTCTCCGTACCGGAACCTGCTGCCGTTCACGGTGAAGGAGTAGTTGGCGAAGTCCGGCTGCCGGCCGCCGGTGACGGCGCCGATCAGCGGCGTGACCAGGTCGGTGACCAGCGCCTGCACCAGACCGCTGAACGTGGCGCCGACGATGACCGCCACCGCCAGCTCGACGATGTTGCCGCGCAGTAAGAACTGTTTGAAACCGCTCATGCCAACCGCATGTAGCCCGGAGAGGCGGAGGCAAACGATCCGGGTGCATGCTGTGGACGTGGGCCGCCTCCGATACCGCGCCGTTGGAGGCGGCTCACCCCCCTTTGAGCTCGAACGGAGTAATGATCCGGTGTGCGTGGGAAAGAACAGGGCAGTCGGGCTCGGTCTTGTTCGGCAGAGCGGGGGAACGGAACATGGGGAGAGACCGCAAGGGAGCCTCGATGATCGAGATCTGGCCGGGAGATCCCTATCCCCTGGGGGCCACCTACGACGGCGCGGGCACCAACTTCTCGCTCTACACCGAGGTCGCGGACGCGGTCGAGCTGTGCCTCTTCGACGAGGACAACACCGAGTCCCGGGTGTCGCTGACGGAGGTGGACGGGTTCATCTGGCACGGCTACCTGCCGGGGATCGGGCCTGGCCAGCGTTACGGATACCGGGTGCACGGGCCCTACGACCCGGCCCGCGGGCTGCGCTGCAACCCGGCCAAGCTGCTGCTCGACCCGTACGCGATGGCCATCGAGGGCGGCGTGAAGTGGCACGAGGCGGTGTACGGATACCGGTTCGGCCAGCCCGACACCCGTAACGACCTCGACTCGGCCCCCTACGTGCCGCGCTCGATCGTGATCAACCCGTTCTTCGGCTGGGGGCACGACCGGCCGCCCGCGACGCCGTACCACGACACCGTGATCTACGAGGCGCACGTGCGGGGGCTGACGACCAGCCATCCCAAGATCCCCAAGCACCTGCGCGGCACATATGCGGCCCTGCACCACCCCGAGATCCTCGACCACCTCACCAAGCTGGGCGTGACGGCGATCGAGCTGATGCCGGTGCACCAGTTCGTCACCGACCACATCCTGGAGCAGCGCGGGCTGGCCAACTACTGGGGCTACAACTCCATCGGGTTCTTCGCGCCGCACAACCGCTACTCCAGCCAGGGGCAGCGCGGGGGCCAGGTGCTGGAGTTCAAGGCCATGGTCAGGGGGCTGCACGAGGCCGGCATCGAGGTCATCCTGGACGTCGTCTACAACCACACCGCCGAGGGCAACCACCTCGGGCCGACGCTGGGGTTCCGGGGGATCGACAACCCCGACTACTACCGGCTGGTCGAGGGGGACAGACGTTACTACGTGGACACCACGGGCACCGGCAACAGCCTGCTCATGCGGTCCCCGCACGTGCTGCAAATGATCATGGACTCGCTGCGTTACTGGGTGATCGAGATGCACGTGGACGGGTTCAGGTTCGACCTGGCCTCGACGCTGGCGCGGGAGCTGCACGAGGTCGACCGGCTGAGCGCGTTCTTCGACCTGGTGCAGCAGGACCCGGTGCTGTCGCAGGTCAAGCTGATCGCCGAGCCGTGGGACGTGGGTCCGGGCGGCTACCAGGTCGGGAACTTCCCGTCGCGGTGGACGGAGTGGAACGGGCGCTACCGCGACACGATCAGGGACCTGTGGCGGGGGCAGGCGGCGACCCTGCCCGAGTTCGGGTCCAGGTTCACCGGGTCGAGCGACCTCTACCAGGACGACAGCCGCCGCCCGGCCGCCTCGATCAACTTCGTGACCTGCCACGACGGCTTCACCCTCCAGGATCTCGTCTCGTACAACTCCAAGCACAACGAGGCGAACAAGGAGGGCAACCGCGACGGCACCGACGACAACCGCTCGTGGAACTGCGGCGAGGAGGGCCCCGCGGGGATCGACGTCGAGTCGCTGCGTGAGCAGCAGAAACGCAACTTCCTCACCACGCTCTTCCTGTCGCAGGGCGTGCCGATGCTCTCGCACGGCGACGAGCTCGGGCGCACCCAGCGCGGCAACAACAACGGCTACTGCCAGGACAACGAGCTGACCTGGGTGGACTGGTCGGACGTGCGGGAGAACTGGCTGCTGCTGGAGTTCACCCAGAGCCTGGCCGCGCTGCGCAAGAAGCATCCCGTCTTCCGGCGCAGGAGGTTCTTCTACGGCAAGCACGTACGCGGGCTGAACGACATCGCCTGGCTGACCCCCTCCGGGGAGGAGATGACCGACAGCGACTGGCACGTCGGATACGCGAAGTCGCTGGCCGTCTTCCTCAACGGCGACGCCATCACCGAGCCGGACCGGCGTGGCCGGACGATCCGGGACGACTCGTTCCTGCTGCTGTTCAACGCCCACCACGACACGATCAAGTTCACGATCCCCAAGGACTACGGCGAGATGTGGCACACCGAGATCGACACGGCCATGCCGATCAGGCTCGACGCCCGGATGTGCCGGGCGGGGGAGGCCGTCGCGGTGCCGGGACGCAGCGTACGGGTGCTACGCCGTGTCTAGGCCCACCTCCACCTACCGGGTGCAGCTCACCCCCGACTTCGGTTTCGCCCAGGTGGCCGAGATCGCCGGTTATCTGCGCGATCTCGGCGTGAGCCACGTCTACCTGTCGCCGATCCTGCAGGCCACGCCCGAGTCGCGGCACGGCTACGACGTCACCGACCACTCCAGGATCAGGGAGGAGTTCGGCGGGGCGAGCGGGTTCAGGGAGATGGCCCAGCAGCTGGCCGCCCATGATCTGGGCGTGGTGGTGGACATCGTGCCCAACCACATGAACACGGTCAACGCGCAGTTCTGGTCGGTGTTGCGGGACGGGCCGGCCTCGCCGTACGCGAACTGGTTCGACATCGACTGGAACGACGGGAAAGTGGCGCTGCCCGTGCTGGGCGACGACGTCGCGTCGGCGGTGGACGGCGACGCCGGGCCGGTTCCCGACGGGCTCGTGGTGGACGGCGAGGTGCTGCGTTACCACGAGCACGCCTACCCCTATCCCGGGCACTACCGGCTGGTCGGCTGGCGTGCGGGGCCCGGATACCGGCGCTTCTTCGACGTGGCGTCGTTAATAGGGCTGCGGGTGGAGGACCCGGCCGTGTTGTTCGCCACGCACGAGGTGATCTTCTGGCTGCTGGACGAGGGGCTGGTCGACGGGTTGCGCGTCGACCATCCCGACGGGCTGGCCGATCCCCGGGGCTACCTCGAACGGCTGCGCGACCGGGCGGGCGGCGCGTGGACGGTGGTGGAGAAGATCCTCATCGGGCCCGAGCGGCTGCCCGACGACTGGGCCTGCGACGGGACCACCGGTTACGAGGTGCTGAACCGGGTCAACGGGCTCTTCGTCGATCCGGCCGGGCAGGCGCCACTCATCAAGATATTTGCGGATATGACGGGGCAGCCTTCCGCATACCGGCCCGTGATGGCGCAGGCCAAGCAGGAGGTGCTCGACCTGTTCTTCGGCGCCGAGGTGGACCGGCTGGCCCGGGCCGCCTCCTGCGACCCGGCCGCCGTGCGCGAGCTGCTCGCCGCGATGCCGGTCTATCGCGCGTACGTGGTGCCGGGGGAGCCGCCGCCGCCCGAGTCGGTGGAGATCGTGGAGCTGGCCGCCGACGCCTGCTCGCCCGCCGTGCGACCGCTCGTCCGCGAGGTCCTGTACGGCTCCGCCGAGGCGATCGTCCGGTTCCAGCAGGCGTGCGGGCCGGTCATGGCCAAGGGGGTCGAGGACACGGCGCTCTACCGGTGGTATCCGCTGGCCTGCCTCAACGAGGTGGGCGGGGAGCCGGACCGGTTCGGGGTGTCGGTGGAGGACTTCCACGACTTCTGCGCCGAGATGTCGCCCTATACGATGACGACGTTGTCCACGCACGACACCAAGCGGTCCGAGGACGTACGGGCAAGGTTGTCGGTGTTGTCGGAGCTGCCCGGGGAGTGGGGCGCGGCGGTGGCGGAGTGGTCGTCGGCCGTGCGGTTCGATCCGCTGCTGGACTACCTGGCCTGGCAGAACCTCATGGCGGCCTGGCCCATCTCCGTCGAGCGGTTCACGGACTACCTGCTCAAGGCGGCTCGCGAGGCCAAGACCGCGATTTCCTGGATAAATCCGGATCCGTCCTATGAGCAGCGGCTGCGGGACTTCGCCGCGGCGGCGGTCCGGCAGCCGGTCGGCGAGTTCGCCGAGCGGATCGAGCCGTTCGCCATGTCCAACTCGCTCGGGGCCAAACTGGTCCAGCTGATGATGCCGGGGGTGCCCGATGTGTACCAGGGCAACGAGACGACCGACTTCTCGCTGGTCGATCCGGACAACCGGCGGCCCATCACCTACCCGCGCAAGCCCGAGACCTCGTGGGACGCGGCCAAGCTGCTGGTGACGACCCAGGCGCTGCGGCTGCGGCGGCGGCTCGGGGGCGCGGCGCCGTACGCGCCTCTGGAGGCGGAGGGGACGGCGGCGGAGCACGTGATCGCCTTCACCCGCGGCGGAGACGCCCGCGGCCGGCCGCTCGCCGTCGCCGTCGCCACCCGCCTCCCGGTACGCCTGGCCGCCACGGGATGGGGCGCCACGACCTTGACCCTGCCCGCCGGGACCTGGCGCGACCTGCTCACCGGCAATTCCCACACCGGGCGGATCCCGCTCGCTCACCTACTCGGTCAGTATCCGGTCGCACTGCTGGAGAGACATGATCTTTGAGGTCTGGGCACCGAGGGCCACGGCTGTCGAACTGGACGTCCTGGGCGGGCGTCGTCCCATGTCGGCGGGGGCGGGGGGCTGGTGGTCGGCCGAGGTGGCCGGGGCCGGGCACGGCACCAGGTACGCGTTCCTGGTGGACGGGGACGGGCCCTATCCCGATCCGCGCTCGCGGCGTCAGCCCGAGGGGATCTTCGGGCCGAGCGCCGTGTACGAGCACGCCCGGTTCACCTGGTCCGATCACGACTGGCGGGGGCGTGACCTGCGGGGGGCGGTGATCTACGAGCTGCACGTGGGGACGTTCACGGCGGAGGGGACGTTCGAGGCGGCGATCGAGCGGCTGCCGCATCTGGTGGAGCTGTGCGTGGACCTCGTGGAGGTCATGCCGGTCGCTCCCGTGCCCGGGGGGCGTAACTGGGGGTATGACGGGGTGGACCTGTATGCCGTGAACGAGACGTACGGGGGGCCTGACGGGCTCAAGTCGTTCGTGGACGCCTGCCATCGGGCCGGGATCGGGGTCATCCTGGACGTCGTCTACAACCATCTCGGTCCGTCGGGGAACTTCCTGCGGCCGTTCGGCCCCTATTTTTCCGACTTTAAGGGGAGCTATTGGGGCGATGCGGTCAATCTGGACGGGCCCGGCTCTGACGAGGTGCGGCGATACTTCATCGGCAACGCCGTCCAGTGGTTGCGCGACTACCACCTCGACGGGCTGCGCCTGGACGCCGTGCACGCGCTGCACGACCGGCGCTCCCGGCACCTGCTGGCCGAGCTGTCGGAGGAGGTCGACGCGCTGGCGTGCTCCGTCGGCCGGCCGCTGTCGCTGATCGCCGAGTCCGACCTGAACGATCCGCGCATGGTGCGCCCTCTGGAGGCGGGCGGACTGGGGATGACGGCGCAGTGGAACGACGACGTACACCATGCACTGCACTGCGCGGTGACGGGGGAGTCGCACGGCTACTACCCGGACTTCGCCGGGCTTGCGGCGCTGGCCAAGGTGCTGACGTCCGGAGTGTTCCACGACGGGTCCTATTCGAGCTTCCGCGGCCGTACGCACGGGCGGCCGTTCACGGGCGTACCCGGCCATCGGCTGGTCGCCTGCCTGCAGAACCACGACCAGATCGGCAACCGCCCCCAGGGCGACCGGCTGCCGATCCCGGCACTCAAGCTGGGCGCGGGCCTGCTGCTGACCTCGCCGTTCACCCCGATGCTCTTCATGGGGGAGGAGTGGGGGGCGCGCACACCGTTCCTGTTCTTCTCCGACCACGTCGAGCCCGAACTGCGGGAGAGCGAGGCGGTGCGCAGGGAGCGGGAGTTCGACGGGTTCGGGTACACGTGGGACGCGCCGGATCCGTCGGAGGAGGAGACGTTCCTGCGCTCCAAACTGGACTGGGACGAGCTGAAGGAGGAGGCGCACTGGTCGCTGCTGTGCTGGTACCGCGACCTGATCGCGCTGCGCAAGGCGCTGCCCGAGCTGTCCGACCCGCGGCTGGACCGGGTCCGGGTGGAGGTGGATCCGCAGGGGAAGTGGCTGGTGATGTGGCGGGGGGAGCTGGCGGTGACCGTGAACTTCGCCGAGGAACCGGCGCTGGTGCCGGTCGCGGCCGGAACCGTACTGCTGTCCTCGGACGAGCCCCCGACCCCAACCCAGACCGGCCTCCACCTCCCCGCCCAGTCCATGACCATCAGCCGACCCACCCCCCAGTAACCCACCACACCACCGCCCTTCGACCCCTGATCACGCCCTCGCCGCCCTGCTCACGTCCTCGACGTCTTGCTCACGTCCTCCGCCAAAGTCCGACCACCACCTGAACCACTACCACCTGAACCACGAGCACCCGCCCTCAACGGACGCCCAGCCGCTCAATCGACGCCCCACCGAACGACCAGATACCATCCGCAACCGGTCAGCCCTTGACCAGCCCTTGACCAGCCCCCATCAGCTCCTGGTCAGCCCGGACCGGCCCTGCAGCGGCCGAGGCGACGCCCATCCACGGGACCCGCACCAGCGGCCCGCCAGCCCCTGACCAGCCCCGCAGCGGCCGAACCGACCCCCACCCCTGAACCGGCGCCCCCGGAACCGACCCCCCGGAACCGACCCCCCGAAACCCGCACGCCCGGAACCCGCATCAGCGGCCTGCCCGAACACCTGGCATCGAACCGACGCGCAGCCCTTCAACCGCCCGCCCCCTTAATCGACGCCGGGCTGCGCTGCACCCATAGCCCGCCCGGCCGGCCGGCCCCTACCTAAAACGAGTTGTCCACAGGGGTGCGCATGGCTGTCCCTCGTTATCCACAGAACCGCGCTCCACCCCACACACCCCCGACCCCACCCCCCATCCTGAGTGCCTCACGCAGTTCGACCCGCCCCCCGGAGGCACCAATGAAGATCGTTCTCCCGCTGCCCGGCACGCTGACATCCCAGTTCATCGTGGCGATGGAGCACCTGACATTCGACATCGAGTCGTTCGTGCCCTGGCGCGTCGGCGGCCCCTTCAGAAGGGCGGCGACGAGCGCGCTGGCCACGGGAGCCCTGACCGTCACCCATCACCCGACCCCATGGAGACCCACCGGCCTCACCTTCGCCGACGAGGAAAGACGCCGCCTGCGCCGCACGAGCGAACATATCGTGGTGTCCACCACGGCACCCCCGCACAAGCTCCCCGCCACGATCCAGGCGGCGCGAGCCACGGCCAGGGCACTGGCCCGCCAATGCGACGGCCTGCTGATCGACCCGCTGACCGGCTCCTCCATCCTGACCTGCGGCAGATGCGCCGGCGAGCCTACAGATTTCCACCTCAAGGACGACTGGCTGAGCTGGGACGTCCAGGTGCACGACGCCGCGACCTGCCCGCCGTGGGACCCGGCCGACACCGACGTGTGCGACTGCCTCCGCGTGACTTCGCGTGGTCTCCACCGCTTCGCCCTCCCGGAGATCACCCTCGACGGCGCCGCGTGCGCCCACAACCTGTGCGCGACCAACCTCCTGCGCACGGTGGCCCACCGCCTGACCACCGACCACCTGGCCTACGTCACCACCCATCCTGCAGCCACCAGCCGCCAGATCGACGATTTCCTCCAGATCCACCCCGCAGGCCAGCTCGATGGCGGCCTTCCCTTCGGCGTACAGCTGACCCCGTACGACGCGGCCCTCGGCGAGCTGGGCCGCACCGGCAGCATCCGCCGCCTGAAGGTCGGCCCCCCACCAGGCACAGGCCAGATCACCTGCCTCAAGGTCGGCCCACCTTCCGGCTTCACCGGTTCCCTCAACGACTGGCTCTGCGCCACCCAGGAAGCCGGCCACACCACCTTGACCCCCTTGATCGACTCCCCACCCCTAGACCCAGCCCCCGCCCTCGCCGCCTAACCCAAGCCCCCACAACAAGCCCCCCAGCCCCAACCCAGCACGAGACCACCCACGACACCACCACCCGACTTACCCCACCACGAGTCGTGCTGCCCTGAGCCATGCCGTTCCGGCGCGTACGGCCCCGGCTCAGAGCATGCCCGGCACCGGCACGAACAACTCCATGCACCCCAGCCACAACCCGACCCGCAATCCAAGCCACAACCCGACCCGCAATCCAAGCCACAACCCGACCCGCAGCCCGAGCCACAACCCGACGCGCAGCCCGAGCCACAACCCGACCCGCAGTCCGAGCCACAATCCTGACCCACAGTCCGAGCCACAACCGATCCACAATCGAAGCCACAACCCTGACCCTCAGTCCGAGTCGCAATCGACCCACAACCCAACACACCGTCGGCTTGCACGACCAGGAACTGCGCGTCCCAGAGCGACGTGCCAAGTGGTGACTTCAACCGTTCTGACCCGTTTTGATGAGAAAAGTCCATGGTCGTCTTGAACCGTTCGGGGCAGTGGCGGCGTCCAAGTGGGGTGATCCCGTTTGAGATGATCAACGAAGATCTGCGAACCGCACGTCAGCGCGCGTGTCGCTGGGAGGAACTGGACGAGCGCCGCCAAGGTCTTGCCGACTTGGTGCAGAATGCACGCCAGACGGTCGAAGCGCGGGGCGACGCGCTCGGCGTGCGGGATTTGGAGGCGCTGGCCGCCGAGGAGGCCAAGCTGGGCGCGCTCGTCGTCATGCTGGAGGCGGTGAAGCGGGAGCAGGCCGAGCTAGGTCCGGCGCGAGAGCTCTACGAGGAACTGCTGGCACGAGAAGAACAACGGCTTACCGAGTCCGCGGACCCACGCGGCGCCAAACTGCTGGAAATCGGACGCTTGCTCGCTGAGCTGGCTGTCGAACTACCCGCCAGGGAACGTGCCAGAGCAGCAGGCCACGAGGCCCTCCGCCGTCGAGGCGATCAGACGGCACAGGCCACCTTCATCCGAGAGGTCCAAGCCCTAGGAATGATGATCGATCCAGCCGCTGCAGACCCAGCCGCAGCCGATCCGGCCCTGAACGCTCCGACCGCAGTCGATCCAGGCGTGAGCGCTCCGGCCGCAGTAGATCCGGGCGTGGATGGGCTGGCCGCAGTCGAGCTGGGCGTGGGTGCTCCGGCCGCTGGTGATAGGGCTACTGGTGGCTTGGCCGTGGATGATGTGGCTTCGCACGGTCCAGCAGCGCACGGTCCAGCAGCGCACGATCTGGCTGCGGCTGATCCGACTGCGGGTGATCCGGCTGAGGGTGACTCGGCGGTGGATGATGTGGCTGCGATCGATCCGGCGCTGGGTGATCTGGACGCTCGTGATTCGGTTGCGCGTGGCTTGGCCGTGGGTGATGTGGCTGCGGTCGGTCTGCCGCTGGTTGATCTGGCTGCGGGTGAACCGGTTGTCGGTGTACCGGCCGGAGGCGACCACGGTCCGACTGATCGTGACCCTGCCGACTCCCCGACTGATCGTGACCCTGCCGACTCCAGAAACGTCGATCGTGGCCATGACCCTTCGGGATCCGACGCTCGTGGGTTTGATGGCCACGGGTCGGGCGGTGGTTGGTCGGTGGATCCTGGTCCGGATCGTCGTGAGTCGATTGGCCCCGGAGACGGCGGTCTTGGGTCGGGCCACCTTGGGTCGGGCCACCTTGGGTCGGGCCACCTTGGGTCGGGCGACCTTGAGTCGGTTGGCCCTGGGTCAAGCGGTTACGGGCCGGCCGGTTGCAAGTCGGGCGGTCAGGGTCCGGCTGGTTACGAGTCGGGCAGTCAGAGGCCGGCTGGTTATGAGTCGGGCAGTCAGAGGCCGACCGGTTATGAGTCGGGCAGTCAGAGGCCGACCGGTTATGAGTCGGGCGGCTACGCGCTGACCGGTCACGGGCTGGCCAGTTACGAGTCGGCCGGTTACGGGGCGGTTGGTTACAAGGCGGGCGATCACGGGTCGGGTGGTTGTGGGCCTGATGGCCGTCAGGCAGGGGACCACGGGTTGCGTGATCACGGGATTGGGGGAGTTCAGGCGTTGGTGGAGCTGCTGGAGGAGCGTTGCGAAGAGTTGGAGCGGCTGCACGATGAGCTTCGTGTCCGCCGCGAGAAGTTGCTCCTCGATTGATCCGTGCCCCTCGGCCCCTGGCGGCCGGCCTCCGTATGGAAGAAGTAGCTGCTGGAAAGGAGTAGCTTCAACGCAAGCCAAGCCGGACTGGCCGTGGGGCCACCACCGGGCCGGGGCCGTCGCCCTATTGAGGGCTAACCGCCTTTCGCTCTGGTCAGGGCCTGCCGCCGCCGCCTCCTGCTCTCTGGCCGGGGCTTGCACCCTTGCTCTGGCTAGGGGCCGTCGTTCCCCGTTCTGGCCGGACCTGCCGTCTCCCTGTCCTCGTGGGGGCTTAATGTCCCTTGCTCTGGTTGGGGCTGCCTCGTTCCGTTCTGGCGGGGGCCTGTCGTGGCCCCTGTCCTGGTGGGGGCTTGATGTCCCTTGCTCTGGTTGGGGCTGCCTCGTTCCGTTCTGGCGGGGGCCTGTCGTGGCCCCTGTCCTGGTGAGGGTTTGATGTCCCTTGCCCTGGCTAGGGGCCGCCGTTCTCCGCTCTGGCCCGGGCCTGTGGCCTCCTGCCCTGGCCAGGGGTGCCGTCTCTTGCTGGGGCTACGGTCTGTCGCTCTTGCGTAGCCCGGCCCGCGCCCCGGAGCCGCCATCCTTGGTCGGTTCAGGTTTGGATCCTTGTTTGGATCGCTGGTTTGGCCTGATCGGTTTGGATTCGGCCATGGCGTTGCCTGAAATGGGGTTGGGATTGTGGCGGCGTCTGGTGCGCGGGGGATCGGTGCATTGAGCTGGATTGCGCTGGGTTGGAGCGTTAAGGCCTGAATTGTTTTGCTGGGTTGGGGCGTGAAGGCCGGAGTTGTTCCACCTCGCTTTGCCCGTGACGCCCCACACAGTCCTGGGCTTGGACCGGGCCCGGTGCTGGAGGTGGAGGGCGCCGGGCCCGGTTGCTTGTCAGCGGCTGAGGAGTTGGCGCATGACGGTCTCCAGGGTGGTCGTCGGGTCGGAGGCCGGGTGCTGGGCGCGCCAGGCCACGTATCCGTCCGGTCGAACCAGGACGGCACCGCCCCTGCTGATGCCGTACCGCTCCTGGAAGCGTCCCTCCACGTCCAGCAGTTCCTCGCCCACCAGCAGCCGCGTGAGCTGCACCCCGAGCCGCTCCTTGACCAGGCGGCCGGCGTCCACCCAGCTCTGGCCGCCCTGTTTGTCGGCCAGCAGCACGAAGCCGGAGCCGAACAGGTCGATGGTGGAGATGCGTTGCCCGTCCCAGTCGAACACCACGTGGGGAGCGCGGCTGCCGGGGCGGCCGTTCGGTACGCGTGGGTCTTCGAGGAGCGAGCCGTCGTCGCCGGGTTCGGCCAGAATGGCCGTGGAGTGGTAGCGGGTGCCGAGTAGGGCGCCCAGCGGGTCCTCGATGGGCTCCGGGTAGCCGACGCGGGCCGCGGGAGGCATGCGTACGCCGAGGTTGGCGAGCTGGGCGTCGGCTGTCAGGGTGCCGATCGGGCGGCGTTCGGCGTCGTACGTGTCCAGGAAGGCAGGACCGGCCTGGCCCGTGAGGACCAGCCACAGCCGCCAGGCGATGTCGCAACCGTCCTGGAGCGCCGTGCTGCCGCCCTGCCCGCCGGTGGGCGGCATGGTGTGGGCGGCGTCACCGGCGAAGAACACCCGCCCCGCCCGGTACGTGTCGGCGACCACGTGCGCCATGGAGAACGTCGTCTTGTCCAGGATCTGAACGTCCAGGTCCGGCCGGCCGGTCCCGATCCGGACGAGCTCCACGCAGCGCTCGTCGGTGAAGTCGGCCTCGCTCTCGCCCTTGGAGACGTCGAAGTTGACCCCGAGCACGTGCGCTCCGACACCGGTGCCGCTCACGAGGGCGCCGTTGAAGGTCTCGTTCTGCAGGTACCAGAGCGTGACCTCGCGCTCGCGCACCATCCCGGTCAGATCGGCGTCGAACATGATCGAGCACATGTCGCCCAGACTGCCCTTGCCCGAGGTGGGCACGCCCAGCAGCGTACGCAACGGGCTGCGGTAGCCGTCGGCGGCCACCACGTAGTCGGCTCGCACGACGCGCTCCTCGCCCCCAGCGTCGCGGATCACCGCCGTCACCCCGTCCGCGTCCTGCTGCAGGCTGACCAGTTCCGTGGAGAAGCGCAGGTCGGCGCCCAACTCCTCGGCCTTCGTCCGCAGCACGCGCTCGATCTCGGCCTGAGGAGCGCCGATGGTCGCTGCGGGCGTGAGCTCGGTCAGGAATGCCGCATCCTCGGCCTCGTCGTTTATGATCATCTGCGGGTTCGGGTCGGACAGTGACTTGGCGATGGCGATGCGCATGTTGTCGCCGATGCCCGCCCAGACGTCGGCCAGCGCCTCTTCGAGGCCCGGTACGGGGCGCAGCAGCTCGACCGCGCGCGGGCCGACACCGAACGCCTTGGGCTGGATCGAGGTGCTCGGGTGGCGTTCGACCAGCATGACGGGGATTTGACGCCATGCCAGCAGTGTCGCCGCGCTCAGACCTGCGTACCCACCGCCCACGACCAGGACGGGCACTCGCTCTTGCTCCATTGCTTCCACCTCCGTGAAACGCGTAGTATCGCGTTGTGATCGAGCGACACGATATGTCGTGTCCGGAGGTCGGGTCAAGACATATCTCGAATTGTCTCGGGGATGGATGACTTATGAAGGCGTGCGTGGTGGGTGGGGTGATGATCGAGGGGGGCGCGGGTTGGGTCGTCCTGGTACGTCGATGCGAGGGCAAGGCGTTGAGGTGGACACGTCAGGGGGGCTTGCTGAGGCCGAGCTCGCCCGTACGCGCCGAGGGGGTCCCGGGGAGCCTGCCCGAAGCGTCGTCCAGGGGCTGCCCGATGTGGCGATCTGCCTGCCACGGGCTCGGCTTCCGCCTCACCCCGTGGGCCCCATGGAGCAGGTGGTGGGCCGTCGGCGCCGCTTGCCCTCATTCATGGCGAGCGCATAAATCGCGGCAGGTACTACAGGTTCTCCATCATCGAAGTCCAGATGTAGCCGACCGACCCGATCAGCAGGCATCCGGCGCCTATCGCCGCTCCCGCCCAGCTCGCGGCGATTCGGTCGGCATGCGGCCGTCTCGCCGCGATGGCCCGCCCCAGCATGACGCCGACGGCGGGAAGAGCCACGGCCGCGATGCCACCCACCGCCGCCAGGTCCGTGGTCATCCACTCCAGCTTCCACAGGCTCCAGGCGAGGACGCCGAACCCGGTAAAGGCCAGCACGAACATCACAGCGCAGCAGCCTGTGGCAGACCCCTGCCTGGTGCGTTGATCAGGGGAGGGGGTCATGGCGTTCATGATCGCATTTCTCATCACCCATGTCAGGCTCCCAGCGCAGGTTCGGTCAGCTGCATGCCCGGACGAGCCTCCACCACCCGCCTCGATGAGGGCATCACCAGCGGGCGCCTGGCCCTGGAAACGGCACAAGGCCGGCTGAACGTCCGCGGTCGGGAAAGCCTTCCAGAGTGGGAACCGGTGGCAAGCTTCTTCGACGCATGCGACTTCAACTTGAGGAATAGCGGCCTCAACCCCGATCCCATCCTCGGAACGCGAGACCAGGGTTTCAGCGCTCCCAGGATGCTCGCCCACCAGCAGGCGATTGATGAGCCTACGCCGGCTGCCCCCACCCTGGCATAACCCCTTCGGACTGCTACGTGATGACCTTGCCGCTGATGCGGTGACGCCCGCGACCGCGCGGACTGCGGCGGGCCGGGCACCATGCCGTCTCATGCCGTTCTGAGCAGCGGACGCGTCGGGTTCGGGAGCGTCGGGCGGACGCGTGTGGGGGTGCGGCGATGTCGGGGTGGAGGTCGTACGCGGGTCAGTACGGCCGCCGGCCGGCAAAGGGAGCCCAGGGATGACCTGGGGTGCGTCAGGAGAGGTGGTGTTCCAGGGATTCCACCTTGGAGGTCATGCCGTCCGTGACCCCCTCCCGGAGGTCGGCCTTCAGTACCAGGCCCACCCTGGGGGCGACCTCGGCCACCGCCTCCACGGCGCGCTTGATCACGTCCATGACCTCGTCCCATTCACCCTCGATCGTGGTGAACATGGCATCCGTCTGGTTGGGCAGCCCGCTGTCGCGGACCACCTTGACGGCGCGGGCGACCGGCTCGGCGACCCCTTCGCCGACGCCCAGCGGAGTGATGGAGAATGCGACGATCACTACTCGGCCCCCTTACAGGCTCGCCAGACTCACGATCTTAGCCAGCCCGGAAGAGCCTCCTGCATGCGGGAACCGTTCTGGACGCGAAAAGCCACGACGCCTCCGAACGCCGTGGCTGCCGCCGTATTCAGAGCACAGGTCACACGTGGTCGTGCGCCTCTTCCTCGTCCTCTTCCTCGCTCGGCCCGTCGGAGGGCTCCACCCCGAGCACGGCCTCACGCGGCTCGATCTCGGTGATGTGCTCAACGAGCTGCAGAACGTGGTCCGGCTCGATGAGCCACTGCAGGGCCGAGGCCCCGGTCTCGTCGGAGCCGACCAGCTCGGCCTGCTCCGTGCGCTCCTCCTCGGTGAGATCGGCGTCGGGGTGCCTGATCTCAGCCAGCGCCGCCGCCTGCAGCGCGTCAACGTCGAGCACTTCGACGGTCAGCTCGACCGTGAGGCGCAGGTACTTAGGTTCATCACTCATGGCGACGATGCTATGGCAGCTTCCACTCGACAGGTGCGGCGCCTTGCTGGGTGAGCAGTTCGTTGGCGCGGCTGAACGGCCGGGAGCCGAAGAAACCGCTGCGGGCCGACAGAGGGGAGGGATGGGCGGACTCGATGCGGGGCACGCTGCCGAGCATCGGGGCCAGGTTGCGGGCGTCGCGGCCCCACAGGATGGCCACCATCGGCTTGTTGCGTGCCACGAGGGCGCGGATGGCCTGCTCGGTGACCTGCTCCCAGCCCTTGCCCCGGTGCGAGGCGGGCTTGCCGGGCATCACCGTGAGGACCCTGTTGAGCAGCAGCACGCCCTGCTCGGCCCACGGCGTCAGGTCGCCGTTGGAGGGCCGGGGCAGGCCGAGGTCGGTCTCCATCTCCTTGTAGATGTTGAGCAGGCTGCCCGGCAGCGGACGCACGTCCGGGGCCACGGAGAACGACAGCCCGACGGGGTGCCCGGGCGTGGGGTAGGGGTCCTGGCCCACGATCAGCACCTTGACGTCGTCGAAGGGCTGGTTGAAAGCGCGCAGTACGTGCGCGCCCGCGGGCAGGTACTGCCTGCCTTCGGCGATTTCCTTGCGCAGGAACTCGCCCATCTGGGCGATCGGCTCGGCGACGGGCTCAAGCGCCGCGGCCCATCCGGCTTCGACGACTTCGTTCAGGGGACGACCAGACATGGCTGTTGAGCTTAACCAGGTCTGGTACGGCTTGCCGCCGGAATGCCGGTGCCCGCCGTACCAGAATGATCACAACGATGGCTTGCCCGGCTGGAAGAGCCAGGCGTCGAAGAGGGCGTCGAGCTGCCTGCCGGACACACGCTCGGACAGGGCGATGAAGGCGGCGGTGTCGGCGTTGCCGTATTTGTAGTCGGTGGCCCACGCCCGCAGGATCGCGAAGAACGTGGCGTCGCCGACCTCACGCCGCAGCACGTGCAGCGTCATCGCGCCGCGGTCGTAGACGGGGTCGTGGAAGAGGTTGGCCGGGCCGCCCGGGTCGGCGGTGGGGGTCTGCCAGAACTCGTCGTCGGCGGCCGGCGCGTAGGCCGCCTCGAACGCCTCCTGCACCGTACGGGTGCCCTTCTGGTCGAGCCAGAGCCACTCGGAGTAGGTGGCGAAGCCCTCGTTGAGCCAGATGTCGCGCCACAGCGTGGGCGTCACCGAGTTCCCGAACCACTGGTGCGCCAGCTCGTGGGCGAGCAGCGACTCGCTGGGCACCCGGGGGTAGAGGGGCCGGGTCTGCGTCTCCAGGGCGTAGCCGACCTCAGGCGCCTGGTCGATGATCCCGCCGGTGGAGGAGAACGGGTACGGCCCGAAGAGCGAGGCGAAGTAGTCGAGAAGCGGGGGGTGCCGCTCGGCGAAGCCGGTCGCTCCGTCGGCCAGCTGCGGGTCCACAGCGGTGGTCACCCTGAAATTTCCGACCTTGGTGTCGGAGAGGTGGAACTTCCCGATCGACACCGTGGCCAGGTAGCTCGCCATCGGCTCCCGCGCGTCCCACACGTACGTCGTCCGCCCGCGCTTGGACACCTTCCCCACCAGGTCCCCGTTGGCCACCGCCACGACCGGGTCCGGCACGGTCACCGTGAACCGGTAGGTGGCCTTGTCCGTCATGTGATGGTTGCCGGGGTACCAGGTCATCGCGCCCTGGGGCTCGTTCGCGTTGTAGACCCCGTCGCTCGTCCGGATCCACCCGTCCATGGAGCCGTCCGGGTCGACGACGTGCGTGGGCCTGCCGTCGTACCGGACCACGACGGAGAAGCCGCGACCGGCGGACAGCCGCGAGCGCGGGGTGACCACCAGTTCGGTGTCACGCTGCCGGAACGAGGCGTCCGTGCCGTTCACGGTCACGGACCGGACCGCCAGCGTGCTGACGAGGTCCAGGTTGAAGCGGCTCAATGACTGCGTGGCGCGGGCGGTGAGGCGTGCCACGCCGGCCAGCCGCTTGGAGTTCGGGTCGTAGTCCAGGGTGAGGTCGTAGTGGCCGGTGTCGTAGCCGCCGTTCCCCTGATCGGGGAAGTACGGGTCGCCCGCGCCGGGGGCGCCGGGCCGGCCGTCCTGGGCGACGGCGGGGGTGAGGGGCAGGGAGATGAAGGCGGCCGCGGTGAGGGCGAGAAGACGCTTCATGAAGCCTCATCGAGGCCGCACGAACGCACGTTACGGGCCCGCCCGCCCGGATCAGCGCGCGGGCGCCCCGTACACGGCCGTCATCGACGGCCACGGGAGCGCCCGCACACCTGCGACCGGCGACGTCACTTGACGGAGCCGGCCATCATGCCCTGGACGAAGTACCGCTGGAACGCGAAGAACAGGACCAGCGGAATGATCAGCGACAGGAACGCGCCGGACGAGAGAATGTCCATGTTCGACCCGAACTGCCGCATCTGGGACTGCAGATATTTGGTCATCGGCTGGTTCCCGGAGTCGGCGAAGACCAGCGCGATGAGCATGTCGTTCCACACCCACAGGAACTGGAAGATCCCCAGCGAGGCGATGGCGGGCTTGCCCAGCGGGAACACCACCGAGACGAAGATCTTCCACTCCGGCGCCCCGTCCATCCGGGCCGCCTCCAGCAGGGAGGCCGGGATGCCGACGAAGAAGTTACGCAGCAGGAAGATCGCGAACGGCAGCCCGAACGCTGTGTGGAACAGCACCACTCCCAGGATCGACCCGAAGATCCCCACGTTCCCGTAGATGACGGCGATCGGGATCAGCGCGATCTGGATGGGCACGATCAGCAGCCCCACCACGACCAGGAACGCCCCGTCCCGGCCGGGGAAGTCCATCCACGCGAACGCGTACGCCGCCATCGCCGCGATGCCGATCACCAGGACCGTGGTCGGCACCGTGATCAGCACGGTGTTCCAGAAGGAGGCGGTGAAGCCGCCGGCCAGCAGGCCCTGGTAGCTCTGCAGGGTCAGCTCGGCCGGCTTGGTGAAGATCGTCCACCAGCCCTCGGCGTTGTTGACCTCCGTCGTACGCATGGAGACGACCAGCAGACCCAGCGTCGGCACCAGCCAGAACAACCCCAGCAGCACCATCACGACCTGGACCACGCCGCTGCCCAGGCGATCGACGATCTTGCTCAGTACGCCCCTGCGCGGTGTCCCGGTCTCCAGTCCACTGGAAGGAGCCGCCGCCGTCGCGGTGGTGGTCATGAGTCCCCCCTCCGGAACCGGCGAATGTTCATGATCATGAAGGGCAGGACCAGGATCAGCAGGAAGATGGCCAGCGCGCTGCCCAGGCCCTGGTTGTTCCCGCCCTGGAACGACACGCGCCACATCTCCAGCGCGATCACGTTCGCCTGGGGTTGCACCGAGGGCGGCGCGATGATGAAGACCAGGTCGAACACCTTCAGCGTATTGATGATCATCGTCACGAAGACGACGAGCAGCACCGGCGACAGCAGCGGCACGGTGATCTTGCGGAACACCTGCCACTCCGTGGCGCCGTCGATGCGGGCCGCCTCCAGCGCGTCCCGCGGGATCGCCGCCAGCCCGGCCGCGATCAGCACCATCGCGAACCCGGCCCACACCCAGACGAACGCGCCTATGATCGCCGGCGTGATCAGCGCCGGGCCGAGCCAGGTCAGCCCGCCGTAGGCGGCCTCGAAGTTCGACTGCGGGAGCCGTACGACGTAGGAGCCCTGGGGGAGCCCGTCGAAGCGGAACGTGCCGTCGTCGGCCGTCGTGGCGGTCGCGGCGACCTGGCCGTCCCGCACCGCCTCGACGGTCACGCCGGGCAGGCCGCGCTCGGAGGCGTCCACCGCGTTGTTCGTGCCGCCGCCACCCTGGGTGAAGTCGAACCAGACGGTCCCGGAGAGCCCGTCGCCCGCCGGGGCGGCCTTGGCGGGCTGCGCGTTGGACGGCATGACCTCCGGCTTGACGCCCACGATCGGGAACAGCACCGGCGTGCCCACCTGCGCGGGCTGCTTGGTGACGACGGCGCCGCCCTGGAGGGCCACCGGCGACTGGTCGCCCTCGCGCGGGCGCGCCTCCGGATAGCCCTGCGAGGAGGAGAACGTGTCGTGCACGGTGGTCAGGATGGCGTTGGCCAGCCCCTTGTCGGGATTCTCCTCGTAGACCAGCCGGAAGACCACGCCGGCCGCCATCAGGGAGACGGCCATCGGCATGAAGACGATCAGCTTGAACGCCGTCGCCCACCGGATGCGCTCGGTGAGCACGGCGAAGATCAACCCGATCGTGGTCACCACGATCGGCGCGACGACCACCCAGATGAGGTTGTTCCGGATGGTGGTGAGCATGCCCTGATCGGAGAAGATCATGGCGTAGTTGCCCAGCCCCACGAATCCGCTGCCGGTGGAGTCGAACAGGCTCCGGAAGATGGAGTAGACGATCGGGTAGACCACCCAGATGCCCAGCAGCAGCGCCGCCGGGAGGAGGAAGACGATCGCGACCGTCGGCGAGGGGCCTAGGCGACGTTGCTTGCGGGGGGTTTCAGCCGGTCCGGTGGAGGGCCCGCCCGCGACCTGCGCGGGCGGGTCCTGCGGGCCGTCCAACCGTTCGGTCACGGCCTTACCTCTTTACTTCCAGGCCTTCTTGGCCTCGGCTTCGAGCGCTTCCTGGGCACCCTTGACGTCGCTCGGGTTCCGCATGAAGTCCTGGAGCACCTTCCACTGGCCCTTGCCGTCGGTGCCGCCGAACGCGCTCGGCGCCAGGTCGGACATGTCGTAGCGGACGGCGTCACCGGCCGAGATGATGGTCTGGCCGAGCTGCTTGGTCAGCTCGTCCGGGTAGTTGTCGGGGGAGACGTTCTTGTTGGGGGACAGGTAGCCGGGGAGCTTGGCCCAGACCTCGCCGCCCTCCTTGGAGGCCAGGAACTGGATCAGCGCCATGGCGCCGGGGGAGTCCTTCATGGCCACGGCCACGTCGCCGCCCAGCACGACCGGAGTGGTGTCACCGGCCTTGGGGAAGGGGAAATACTTCGCCTCCTCGCCGACCTTGGCGCCCGACTGGTCGGCCTCGACGGCCACGAAGTCGGCCTCGATGACCATGGCGGACTTGTCGGTGCCGTAGACCTTGCTCACGCACGTGGGGAAGTCGGTCTGCATGGTCCCGGAGGTCCCGTCGACCAGGAACTCCTGCTTGCCGGCGATCTGCTGGATCTTCTCCAGCGCCGTGGCCACGGTGGGGTCGGTCCACGGGATCTCGTGCTTGGAGAGCTTGTCGTAGTTCTCCGGCCCGGCGGTGGACAGGTAGATGTTCTCGAAGAGGTCGGTCAGGGTCCAGCCGGAGGCGCCGCAGAACGAGAACGGCGGGGTGCCGGAGTCGGCGATCGTCTGCGCGGCCTTGATCAGCTCGTCCCAGTTCGTCGGCGGCTGCACGCCCGCGTCCTCGAACGGCTGCGAGCGGTACCAGACCAGCGACTTGTGCGCCGCCTTGACCAGCACGCCGTACACCTGGCCCTCGGCGGAGCCGAGCTCCTTCCAGTACGGGGTGTAGTTGGCGTCGATCTCCTTGGTGACCTCGGCGGTCAGCGGGATGAGCGCGTCCTGCTCGGCGTACTGCTGGACCAGGCCCGGCTGGGGCAGGATCGCCACGTCCGGCGGGTTCTTGCCCTGGATGCGCGGGCCGAGGTAGGCGCCGGTGTCCTCACCGGTCGAGGCGTAGGTGACCTGGGCGCCGGTCTTGTCGGTGAAGGCCTTGAGCACCGCCTCGAAGTTCTTCTGCTCGGCGCCGGTCCACTTGGCGGCGACCTCGATCTTCACGCCCTCCAGCGGCTTGGCGCCGCCGCTCGCGGGTGCCGACCCCGAAGCGGTGGGCTGTGTCGTCGTCGGTGCGTTGCCGCAGGCGGCTGCGGCTATCGCGAGCCCGGCCAGGATCGCTGCTGCTCTGGCTTTTCGCATGACTGCCTCACTGGGTTCTGATGATCTCTTCGAGTTCGGACTTCATGGAGGCCGCGACGTCGTCGGCGGACTCGGTGGTGGGATTGGCCAGGGCCTTGGCGACCGAGCTGGCGATCACCAGGCTCAGCTGGTTGTAGTTGGCGCTCACCGGCCGGGCCTTGGCGGCCAGGATGCTCTCCTTGAGCACCGGCAGGTAGGGGAAGCGCCTGATCAGCGCGGGATCGTCGTAGAGCTCGGTCCACACGGGCGGGAACGAGCCCTCGGTGAGGACCCGCCGCTCGTTCTCCAGGCTGGTGAAGTAGCGGATGAACTCCTGCGCGGTGTGCTGGTGCTCGGAGTAGGCGCTGATGGCCAGGTTCACGCCCCCCAGCGTGGCCTCACCCGGCCGGTCGAGCCCGGGCAGCCGGGTCACGCCCAGCTTGTCGCCGAGCCTGGCCTTGGCGGGGCCGTACGCGTGCGGCCAGTTGCGGGCGAAGGCCAGCCGCCCCTCCTGGAAGGCCAGGCGCGACTCCTCCTCCTTGTAGCTCAGCGACTCCTTGGGGATCCAGCGCTCGCGCAGGCCCTGGAGCAGGAAGTCGAGCGCGGTCGCGCCCTTGGCCGGATCGAGGGTCACCTCGCCGCCGTCGTCGCTGAGGATCTGCCCGCCGGCCGACTGCACGGCCTCGGAGAAGTTGACGGTGAGCCCTTCATAGGCAAGGAACTGCCCGGCATAGCCGTCTATGTTGTGATTTTTCTTGATTTCTCGTGCTTGATCGCGAAGCTCCGCCCAGGTCCGCGGCGGCTTGCCGACCAGGTCCTTCCGGTAGTAGAGCAGCCCGGCGTTGCTCGTGTACGGGACCGCCCAGAGCTTGTCCTTGTAGACGGCCGTCTCCACGACGGGCGGCAGGAACCTGTCGAGCGGGAACAACCCGCGCTCCAGGGGGATGATCCAGCCGTTCTCCGCGAATTCGGCGGTCCACACGACGTCCAGTCCGAGCACGTCGTACCGGCTGCTCTGGGCCTGCAGGTTGGCCACCATCTGGGCGCGTTGCTCGTCGGCGGCCTCGGGCAGCTCCAGCAACGTCACCTTCTCGGCCGGATGGGCCTGGTTCCAGCGGTCCAGCAGGGGTTGCAGGTACGCCGTGGTGTCGCGGCCGGTGGCGAACGTGATGGGCCCGGTGCCTCCCGTGCCCGTGGCGCCGTCGCTCTCCCCGTCCGCCGCCGCGCACGAGGCCGTCAGGAGCACGGCCAGCACGGCGATGGGGAGGGAGTGCGGCACTCTTTTTCCTCCGTTTTACGAGTGATTACATACGTGTTAGGTAGATGCATTCATGTTATGCACACAGGTAATCTGGAGGTCAACGGATAGCCACGTAACGCATCCGTAACACAGCGGACGGTGGGAGGTGAGGCGTGCGGCTTCACCTGCTGGCGCTCCTGGCGAAAGAGCCGGCACACGGCTACGAGCTGAAGCAGGCGCTGGAGCAGACCTTCGGCAGTGCCTATCCCTCCCCCAACATCGGCCAGATATACGTGACGCTCGGCAGGCTGGAGAAGGACGGCCTGGTCAGGGCGGTCGACGTGGAGCAGTCCAACCGGCCCAACAAGAAGGTCTACTACCTGACGGCCAAGGGCCGCGAGCTGCTCACGACCTGGGTGGACGAGCCGACCGAGGGTCCCAGGGTGCGGGACGAGTTCTTCATGAAGCTCGTGCTCGCGCCGCTGACCGGCATCGCCGACCGGATGGCGCTGATCAACCGGCAGCGCCGCCACTACCTGTCTCTCATGAGGGACCTCAACGACCTTCTGTCCCGCACACCGCCGACCGACCGGGTGGCGATGCTGCTCATCGAGGGCGCCATGCTCCACCTGCAGGCCGATCTTGACTGGCTGGAGCGCTGTCAGGAGGATCTGGCATGACCCCTGTACTAAAAACGGTCAGATTGGTCAAAATCTACCAGGACGGGGCAGTCCCGGTGCCCGCCGTCCGGGGAGTGGACCTCCAGGTCGAGCCGGGCGAGTTCGTTGCGATCATGGGGCCCTCGGGATCGGGCAAGTCCACGCTCGTGCACATGCTGGGCGGGCTCGACACCAGGACCAGCGGCGAGATCTGGCTCGACGACCATCGGGTGGACACCCTCTCCGAGAGCGCCTGGGCGCTGCTGCGGCGCAAGAAGATCGGGTTCGTCTTCCAGTTCTTCAACCTCGTCGCCAACATGACCGTCGGCGACAACGTCGAGCTGCCCGCGCTGCTGGCCGGGGCCTCGCCCAAGGTGGCCCGCGAGCGCCGGGAGAGCCTGCTCGGCGCGCTCAACCTGGGCGAGCGGGCCGACGCCGCGCCCGCCCAGCTCTCCGGCGGCGAGCAGCAGCGGGTGGCGCTGGCCCGGGCGCTGGCCAACCAGCCCAGCGTGCTGCTGGCCGACGAGCCCACCGGCAACCTCGACAGCCGCAACACCCGCGACGTGCTGCGCCTGCTCGGCGACGTGCACAAAGAGGGCCAGACGATCGTCATGGTCACCCACGACGCCCGGGTGGCGAGCCTGGCCGACCGGGTGGTGTCGCTGTTCGACGGCGAGATCGCCGACGACGGCCGCATCGCCCGCAGACGCACCGGCACCGTCGGCGAGGTGATCGACCTTCGATGAGCGCCACCCTGGCCGGGACCCGCTGGGTCCGGGCCGATCTGCGGGCCAGGAAGGGCCAGGCGGTGCTGACGGTGCTGGCCGTGGCCGGGATCGTGGCCGCGCTGATCACCGCCGCGACCCTGCTGGAAGACGGCACCAACCCGTGGCGCGGCCTGTTCGCCGAGACCGACGGGGCCCACGTCTGGCTCTACACCGACGGCAGCCCCCAGGCGGCCCTGGGCGCCATCGACGGCGTGACGGCGACGGCCGGCCCGTACCGTTCGGTGCCCGTGACCGTGGCGCAGGACGGGCGGAAGGAGCCGGCGGCGCTGCGCGCGATGCCCGCCACGCCGCCGGCCGTGGCGCACCCCGTGGTGGCCGAGGGCAGGTGGCTCGACCCCGCCCAGCCCGACGGGGTGGTCGTCGAGCGGTCGTTCGCGAGCGCGCTGGCGCTCAGGGTCGGCGCGCCCTTCACGATCATCGCGCTCAGCGGCGAGCGCCACACCCTCTACGTGCGCGGCATCGCCGACACGGCCGACCAGGGCTTCTACCCGGAGTGGACGCCCGGCCTGGCTTATGTGCTGCCGCCGATGCTCGACCGGATCGAGCCCGGCCGCAGCGAGTGGGTGACCGGGCTGCGCCTGGCCGACCCCGACGCCTCGCAGGTCGTCTCCCAGCGGGTGGTGGTCATGCTGGAGGACGAGCTGCAGCGGGTCTACACCTGGCGTGAGGTCAGGGCCGCCATGGAGCTGGACAACCGGCTGCTGGGCACGATGCTGGCGCTGTTCGGGGTGGTCGGGCTGGTGGCCGCCGCGCTCGCGCTGGCCAACGCCGCCGGCGGCCGGGTGCTCGGCCAGCTCCGCGACCTGGCCACGCTCAAGTCGATGGGCTTCACCCGGGGCCAGGTCGCGCTGCTGCTCCTGGTCGAGCACGGCGCGCTGGGCCTGCTCGGCGTGGCGCTGGGCGCGCTCGCGGGCTGGGGGGTGATGGCGGCGGTGCTGGGCGCGACGTCCGTGGCCCCGGCTCCGGTCCTGCTCATCGTCGCCGGCACGGCCGTGGTGGTGCTGGCCGCCGTGGGCCTGCCCGCCTGGCGGGGCAGCCGCACCCCGCCGATCCCCGCCGCGCCCGCCGTGCCGCCGCGTGGCCACCTGTCCAGGCTGGCCAGGCTCGCCCTCCTGGTACGCCTCCCGCCCGCACTGGTCCTCGGCACCAGAGACGCCTTCACCAGGCGGACCCCGGCGTTCCTGACCGCGTTCGGGCTGGCGGTGCCGATGATGATGATCACAATCGGGCTCGGCGTGTGGGCCACCCTGGACAACTTCCTCAGCCATCCCGAGCAGGTCGGCCAGCACGCCTCCCTGTACGTCCGGCCGGCCAAGCTGGAGCCGGCCGCCGCCGAGCGCATCGCCGGGCAGGACAAGGACGTGGCCGAGATCTACCCGGGCGCCGACGTGAACGCCCTGGCCCCCGGCGAGGCCCGCTCGGTCAGGGTGCGGGCCATCGGCGCCTCGACGAAGCCGTACCCGTTCCCCGTGGTCGAGGGCCGCATGTACGGCAGGCCAGGCGAGGCCGTGGCAGGGCAGGGCCTGCTGGACCTGCTCGGCCTCAGGATCGGCGACCGGGTGCGGCTGACCGTGGGCGGCTCGCCGCTGATCGTCCGGATCGTCGGCAGGACCGTGGAGCCCGACCTGGACGGCGAGGTGCTGTCGGTGGGGCTCGACAGCCTGGCGGCCAAGGACTCGGTGCCGCCCGAGTTCTACGCGCTCGCGCTGAAGCCGGGGGCGGACCCGGCGGAGGTGCGCGGCAGGCTGCTGGCCGATTCGGCCGAAGGGCTGGACGTGCAGGCCGTGGTCAACCCGGCCGACCGGCTGGCGATCATCCGGGTGGTGATCGTGGCGCTGATCGCCGTACTGGCCCTGATCGGGCTGGCCAACCTGCTCACCGCGAGCGCGCTCGGCCTGCGTGACCACGCGTTCGACCTGGCCGTGCTCAAGGCCATGGGGCTGACGCCGCGCCAGGTCATGGCCACGCTGGTGACCGGCACGGGACTGCTGGTGGTGCTCGGCGTCGGCGCGGGCGCCGCGGTGGGGGCCTCCGTCGTCAAGGGACTCATCGACCTGCAGGGTGACACGAGCGGCGTGGGCGCGGGCATCGGCCGCGCGCCGTCCCCGCTGACGCTGGCGGTCGCCGTCGTGGTGGCCGTGGGCACGGCCCTCGCGGTGGCGCTGATCCCCGCCCGCCGCGCGGCCCGTGCCCAGGTGCCGGTCACCTCCCGCTGATCCCTCCCGGCCGCGGCACGCATGTCACGGCCGTGGCGGGCGGGTCACGTCGCGCTGACCTCTCCCGGCCGCAGCACGAACCAGTAGAACCCGTGCCCCGGCAGCGTGAGCAGGTAGGGGAGCTCCCCGATGGCAGGGAAGGCCACCCCGCCCCGCGCCTCGATCGGGATCATGCCCTCGAACCTGCGCAGATCCAGCTCCACCGGCTGCGGGAACTTCGACAGGTTGTTCACGCACAGCACCACGTCGCCGCCGTCCTCGCGGACGAACGTGAGCACCGACGGATTGGACGACCACATCTCGGTGTACGCGCCGATGCCGAACACCGGGTGGTTGCGCCGGATCTCCAGCATGCGGCGGGTGAAGTGGAGCAACGATCCTTCGTTCCGCTGCTGGGCCTCGACGTTGACCGCCTGGTAACCGTAGATCGGGTCCATCACCACGGGCAGGTAGAGCCGTCCCGGGTCGGCCGCGGAGAACCCGGCGTTGCGGTCGGGGCTCCACTGCATGGGCGTGCGGACGGCGTCGCGGTCCTCCAGCCATATGTTGTCGCCCATGCCGATCTCGTCGCCGTAGTACATGATCGGCGACCCCGGCAGGCTCAGCAGCAGCGCGGTGAAGAGCTCGATCCGGTCCCTGTCGTTGTCCAGCAGCGGGGCCAGCCGCCGCCGGATGCCCAGGTAGGCGCGCATGCGCGGGTCCTTGGCGTACTCCTTGTGCATGTAGTCGCGCTCTTCCTCGGTCACCGTCTCAAGCGTGAGCTCGTCGTGGTTGCGGAGGAAGATGCCCCACTGCCCGTGCTCGGGCAGCTTGGGGGTGCGGGACATGATCTCGGAGATCGGCTCGCGGGTCTCCTTCTTGACCGCCATGTAGATGCGCGGCATCAGCGGGAAGTGGAAGGCCATGTGGCACTCGTCACCGCCCGTGGTGGGGTCGCCGAAGTATTCGACGACGTCCTCCGGCCAGCCGTTGGCCTCGGCCAGCAGCACCCGGTCCGGGAAGAGGCGGTCGACCTCGGCGCGGATCTTCTTCAGGTAGGCGTGCGTCTCCGGCAACCCCGCGCACGCGGTGCCCTCGCGCTCGAACAGGTAGGGCACCGCGTCCAGCCGGAATCCGTCGATGCCCAGGTCCAGCCAGAACCGCAGCACCTCCAGCATGGCCTCCTGCACCGCCGGGTTGTCATAGTTCAGGTCCGGCTGGTGGTGGAAGAAGCGGTGCCAGTAGTACTGCTTGCGCACCGGGTCGTAGGTCCAGTTGGACTCCTCGGCGCCGACGAAGATGATCGGCGCGTCCGGAAAGGCCCCCGGGTTGTCGGACCACACGTAGAAGTCCCCGTACGGGCCCTCCGGGTCGTGCCGGGACGCCTGGAACCAGGGGTGCCGGTCACTGGTGTGGTTCATCACAAGATCGGTGACGATGCGCATGCCGCGCTCGTGCGCCTTCTCGATCAGCTGTACAAAATCCCCCAGATCACCAAAATCCGGAAGGATCTTCATGTAATCCGAGATGTCGTATCCACCGTCGCGCAACGGGGACTCGTACAACGGGAGCAGCCACAGGCAGTCCACGCCCAGCCACTCGAGATAGCCCAGCTTCTCGATGAGGCCGCGCAGGTCACCGGTGCCGTCGCCATTGGAGTCCTTGAACCCCCGGACGAGGATCTCGTAGAACACCGCCCGCTTGTACCAAGCTGGATCCTCCGAGACGAAAGCCTCGGAGACCGGCTCCGGCGTTGGGGATGCGTTGATCATATGTCGCTCACAGGAAGAGATGTGGGCAGGACGAAGTCACCGGAGTTACCCCGGCGTTTCTATCTGGTGACCGCGCCGCCTGGGGTCGTCATCCCTGCGAACCCCATGCCCTCGAACGAGACCGGATTTGTGATCCGTTGCCCGTTTGTGCGGCGCTTACGGGCCGAACACTACCAGCCCGGTGGCTTTCCGGAACCCGCTTCTGCTGTGCGACGGTTAATACCCGTGAGATCCGTACGTAATCGCCCTGTTACCCAGAGTTCACGAAAAAGGCGGAACGAGATCGTTGAGGTCGTTCTCGAAGTCGTTCAGCCACAGCCCGAACAGCACCAGCCCGCGCACCCAGAAGCGGTCGTTCCAGCCGTTGAACCGGGTCAGGGCGTCCGGCCCGCCCGCGACCACCTCGTGCAGCTCCTCCGAGAGCAGTGTCGGCACCCGGCTCGCCACGGTCTCCAGCATGCGGTGCGAGTAGGCCCGGGCCGGGGCGGCCGTGGAGCGCAGCGGGATCCGCTGGAGCGGCTGCTTGACCACGTTGGTGGAGGGCAGCGCGGCCACCCGCGGGTTGGCCACGTGCAGCACCTCGCGGTAGAAGCGCCCCTTGTCCTTGCGGGCCACGCCGACCGACAGCGCGGCGTCGAAGAAGTCGGGGTGGATGAACGGCGCGGCGAACGACGCCTCCGGCCCCACCAGGTTGACCGCCGAGCGGGCGATGCCGCGTACCGTCCTGGTGTGCAGCACCGACAGCGGCAGCTCGGCCCGGTGCCCGTGCAGCATGGAGGTGGCGGAGGCGAACTGCTCGCGCACGGTCTCCTCCATCCACTGCGCGGCGCCCTTGGACAGGAACGGTTGTGACGGCGCCCCGAGCGAGAGCGAGCTCAGCACGGCCGCCGACCGCTCGGCCTGCGTCCTGGCCTCCAGGGCGGCCCCGCTGACCATGAAGTTCTTCAGCAGCGGCCCGCCGGCCAGCCCGTCGATCAGGACCCGGCCGGCGCCGTGCACCTCCTTGGCGAAGGGCGCGTACCAGGCGTGGTGCGGCGTGAGGTATTCGAGCCGGCGCGCCACCGCCATCGCGTCGTCCGGGTAGTCGGCGGCGTCCTGGAGGATCACCCGGTGCGGGATGCCCAGCTCCCTGGTGATCGACCTGGCGAACGCGATGTCGGTGTCGGTGCCGTCGTCGGGGCTGGTCGTCCACGACTCCACGTCGGCGCCCCTGGCCCTGGCCACGCTCGCGAGCAGCCGCGAGTCGTAGCCGCCGCTGACCGGCACGAGCAGCTTGCGCCCCTCGTAGTCCCGGTAGACCACGTGCAGCAGCTCGACGATCTCCTCTGGACTGATCCACGCCTCGTACGGCTCCGAACGCAGCCAGCGCGGCAGCCGGCGCTCCACGACCACCTCGCCCGATCCGTGCGGGCCATGGTCGAACACCAGCGCGCTCGACCCCGGCAACCGTTTGACCTCCAGGTAAGGCGTCGCCTCGCCCAGCGGGAAGGTCACTTGCAGGATCGAGGCCCACGCCGACCAGTCGATCTCGACCGGCACCAGGTTGAGCAGCGGCTGGATCAGGGACGAGAAGTAGACGGCGTCGCCCTGGCGCACGTAGTAGACGTCCACCAGCCCCAGCGCCCCCGTGTGGAGCGTGACACGCGTGCCGTCGCCGATCAGCCCGGGCGTCTCGTACGTCTCCGCGACCGCCATCCACTCGCCGGCGGAGTCCGGGGCCGCGGCGGCCCGATGTTCCCCCCAGGCGAACGCGAACGAGTGCTCTGCCCGGTGGTAGGGCGGCAGCGGCGTGGAGCTGAACAGCGCGGCGTGCGCCGACTGCAGCGCGGGCCGCACCCGGGGGCCCGCGGCCATCAGCTTGCCCAGTACCGCGGTGTCGATCCGGCCGAGAGCGCCGCATATGTAGGGCCGCACGTTAAACTGCACCGGATTTCATCCCTTCGAGCCGCTTCCCGCAAAAGAGTATCCTTTGCCGGGCTAAGGGAGCGGAGGTCCTTTGTCTACTGAGCTTGAAAGCACCCGGAGGGCGTTGCGGGAAGCCGTCGCCCAGGCAGGGCGCGCCGCCGAGCTGGCCAGGCTGCTGGACGCCGCCCAGGCCAAGCTGGCCACCGCCGAGCGGAGCGTCGAGGAGGCCAGGGCGCTGAGCGAGCAGCTGGCCGAGGCCGAGGATCGGCTGGCGGCCGAGCAGGCCGCGGCCGACAAGCTGCGCAAGGAGCTGGCCGAGCAGCGCTTCCAGGCCGAGGTGGCCAACTGGAAGCTGTCCTCGATCAAGGTCGCCCGCTGGAACCGGCTCGGCGACGCGATCAAGAGCGGCAAGAGCAACCCGATCCGGCTGGCCAAGGGCCTGCGGGGCGCCTCCAGGCCGGTCAAGCGGCCCACCGCGCCCAAGCGCAGGCCCGTGAGCGCCGCCAAGGCCAAGGAGGAGCGCCCCGGTGTCGCGTTCCAGGCCACCAGCACGACCAGGACGGTCGGGGGCGCCTCCTTCAGGCTCAAGCCGTTCCGGGTGCCGACCGGCCCCAACACCCGCCCGCACCTGACCGCCGCGGTGATCGCCGACCCGCACGCGGAGGCGCTGCTGCGCTACGAGTGGCGGCAGACCACCGGCTTCACGCCGCGCGACTTCGCCCGGGTGCTCCCGCTTGAGGTGCCCCACCTGCTCGTGGTCGAGTCGGTCACCCAGGGGCCGTGGGCCGAGGAGATCACCGGCGAGCCCGGCGAGGGGCTGAAGGCGCTGCTGGCCTGGTGCGGCGAGCGCGGCATCCGTACCGTCTTCTGGCACACGCAGGGCGACGTGGCCGCCTACGCCAGGGCGGCCGAGCTGTTCGAGCACCGGTTCACGACCGATCTGTCGGTGGCGTGGCCGCGGCTGCAGTTCGGGGTGCAGCCCCGGGTGCACAACCCGCTGCCGCTGGCGGGCGGGCGCATCGACCGGGTGCTCACGCTCGACCAGCTGCTGCCCGAGCACCTGTCCTACCCCGACGTGCTGACCTCCTACCGCTGGCCCGCCGCTGCCGACTGCCCGCCAGGCACGCCGCAGTGGCGGCTGGCGGAGCTCGCCGCCTGCGGCACCTCCATCGGCACCGAACCGGACGACCGTCGGGCGCACGTGGCGATGCGCCGGGCCTACGGGATGGGTACGATGACCGAGCGCATCGACGAGCTGCTGGAGGCGATCGGCCTGCCCAGCGCCCGCGCCACCCTCAACACCTCGGTGCTGCTGCCGATCATGGACCCGTTCCTGATGGAGCACGCGCTGGCGCAGGTCGCCCGGCAGTCGGGCGTGGACCAGCTCATCGTCATCGGGCCGCCGGAGACCGAGTTGCGGGCCCGCGACGTGCTGCCGGACGTGGAGATCGTCTACCGCCGCCCGCACCCGGCGATGACCGAGGGCGCCATGCTGGCCGCCGGCATCGACCTGTGCGAGGCCGACCTGGTGGCGGTCATGGACCCGCGCGACGTCTACGGCGCCCACTACCTGTCCGACCTGCGGCGCGCCTTCCTGTTCAGCACGGCCGACATCGTCGGCAAGGCCGCCTTCTACGCCCACCTCCGCAAGCCCCAGGCCACGCTGCTCAAGCAGCCGGACGCCGAGTACGCCTACCTCCCGGAGATCGCCGGCGCGACCCTCCTGGCCCGCCGCAACACCTTGCGCGAGCTGGGCTTCGCCGACCTCACCGAGGGGTGGGACGAGGTCCTCATGCGGCAGTGCCGCACCGACGGCGTCAAGGTGTTCTCGGCGGACCGGTTCGGCTACGTCCGCGTCCGCGACGAGGACCGCTGGCTGCTGGGCGCCGCCCACCTGGTCGAGTACGGTTCGGCGGAGCCGCACGCGCTCATCTAGCGGCCGGGCGTCTAGGGTCGGGACCATGACGCCCGACAGGCTGGCCGAGGTGCTGGGGGAGCCGCCCGCCCCCATGGGGTCGTGGGAGGAGGAGGCGGCCTACCTGTCCGCCGCGGCCCCGCGCCGGCACGTCCCGGCCGAAGGGCTGGCGGAGCGGGTGCGGGAGGTGCCCGGGGTCGCCGGGGTGGAGGTCCGGGAGCACGGGTTCCTGCGGATCGTTGTGAGCGTGCCCGGCGAGGTGGTGGAGTGCGTCGGGCCGGTCGAGATCCCCGAGCCCGCCTGGCCGGACTTCCCGCGTACGTGGGACAACCCCGGCTTCGTGGTGCGATACGCGCATGCGCGGGCCTGCGCGGTGCGGCGCTGGGCTCGTGAGCTGGGGGTGCCGGAGGAGGGGTTCCGGCCCGAGGAGCTCGACGGTCCCCATGATCGGCAGGTGCTGCGGGTGCTGGCCGAGCTGCCCGGGCGGGCGGTCAGCAGGGAGCCGGGGTGGGAGGCGTACCTCGTGCGGCTGGCGCTGGCCTACCACGACGCGCACGAGCGCGCGCCCGCGGTGCCCGTCGGCGACGCGGCGCCCGCGCCGGTGCACACCGCCCGGGTGCGGATGGCGCAGGCCGTACGGATGGTGCTGGTGGGGCCGGAGCGGTTGTGATGTTTCACAAAATATCCGGTAAAACGGCGAAAAATCGTAAAAATATCCCTGCTGAGCCTTGATGGCGTCTCGATACGTGGTCATGGGGTCCTGGAAGGGGCGGCGGGTCCGATAGCCTCGATCGGGTGAGTCGATTCGCCCATCCAGCCGGGGACCGGCACGCTGAGATGCTGCCCCACGAGCGCCCTCCGCAGGCGCCCGCCGACCTCAACCGGATCAATCCCGCGATCTGGCCCCGAACGTCGGCCCGGACCGACGGCGCGCTCACTGTCGGCGGCGTGGACGTGCGTGACCTGGCCCGCGAGCACGGCACGCCCCTCTACGTCCTCGACGAGGACGACGTACGCTCCCGCATGCGCGACTACGCCACGGCCTTCTCCGACTCGGACGTCCACTACGCCGGCAAGGCGTTCCTGTGCAAGGAGCTCGTGCGCTGGCTGCGCGAGGAGGGACTCGGGCTCGACGTGGCCAGCGGCGGCGAGCTGGCGGTGGCGCTCAGCGTCGGGTTCCCGCCCGAGCGCATCACCATGCACGGCAACAACAAGTCCGCCGCCGAGCTGACCAGGGCGCTGGAGGTGGGGGTCGGGCACATCGTGGTCGACTCCTTCGACGAGATCGCCCGCCTGGGCTTCCTCGCCGAGCGGCTCGGCAAGCGGCCCAAGGTGATGGTCAGGATCACCACCGGGGTCGAGGCCCACACGCACGAGTTCATCGCGACGGCGCACGACGACCAGAAGTTCGGGCTGTCGCTGAGCTCCGGGGCCGCCGCCGAGGCCGTCCGCCGCATTCTCGCGCTGCCGCAGCTTGAGCTGGCCGGGCTGCACTCCCACATCGGCTCCCAGATCGTGGACACGGCGGGGTTCGAGGTGGCCGCGCGGCGGCTGGCCTCGCTGCTCGTCGAGATCAAGGAGGAGCACGGCGTCTTGCTGCCCGAGCTGGACCTGGGCGGCGGCTACGGCATCGCCTACGTCGAGGGGGACGAGGCGCCCGACATCAAGGAGCTGGCCGACGGGCTGCGCGAGATCGTCGCCAAGGTGTGCGTGGCCGCGGGGCTGTCCGTGCCGCGCCTGACCGTGGAGCCGGGGCGCACCATCGTGGGACCGGGCGGCATCACGCTCTACGAGGTCGGGACGGTCAAGGACGTCGAAGGGCTGCGCTCCTACGTGAGCGTCGACGGCGGCATGAGCGACAACGTACGCACGGCTCTTTACGGCGCCGACTACACGGCGGTGCTGGCCAGCCGCGAGAGCCAGGCCGAGCCGGTGCTCAGCCGCCTGGTCGGCAAGCACTGCGAGAGCGGCGACATCATCGTGCGCGACTGCCACCTGCCCGCCGACCTGGCCCCCGGCGACCTGATCGCGGTGGCCGCGACCGGCGCCTACTGCCGCTCGCTGGCCAGCAACTACAACTACCTGCCCAAGCCCGCCGTGGTGGCCGTCTCCGGCGGCACCGCCCGCGTGATCATGCAGGGCGAGACCGAGGACGACCTGTTGAGGGGGCAGCTGTGAAACCGCTGAAAGTGGCTCTTCTGGGCTGCGGCGTCGTCGGCTCGCAGGTCATCAGGCTCATGCACGAGCAGGCCGCCGACCTGACCGCCCGGGTGGGCGCGCCGCTGGAGCTGGCCGGGGTCGCGGTGCGGCGGCTGGGCCGCAAGCGCGACGTCACGGTGGACCCCGCGCTGCTCACCACCGACGCCGAGGCGCTGGTCGCCCGCGACGACGTGGACATCGTGATCGAGGTCATCGGCGGCATCGAGCCCGCCCGCTCGCTGATCGTCTCGGCCCTGTCCAGCGGCAAGTCGGTGGTCACCGCCAACAAGGCGCTGCTGGCCGAGGACGGCGCCACCCTGCACGAGGCCGCCCGCGCGGGCGCCGGCGACCTCTACTTCGAGGCCAGCGTCGCCGGGGCCATCCCGCTGCTGCGCCCGTTGCGCGAGTCGCTGGCCGGCGACCACGTCACACGGGTGCTCGGCATCGTCAACGGCACCACCAACTACATCCTCGACAAGATGGACTCCACCGGCGCGTCCTTCACCGACGCCCTGGAGGAGGCCCAGACCCTGGGCTACGCCGAGGCCGACCCGACCGCCGACGTCGAGGGCTTCGACGCCGCCGCCAAGGCCGCGATCCTGGCCGGGCTGGCCTTCCACAGCCGCGTCACGGCCGCCGAGGTGCACCGCGAGGGCATCACCGACATCACCGCCACCGACGTGGCCTCGGCCAAGGCCATGGGCTACGTCATCAAGCTGCTGGCCATCTGCGCCCGCTCCGACGACGGCCGCTCGATCGGGGTGCGGGTGCACCCGGCGATGATCCCGCGCTCCCATCCGCTGGCGGGGGTGCGGGAGGCGTACAACGCGGTGTTCGTGGAGGCGGAGTCGGCGGGGCAGCTGATGTTCTACGGCAAGGGCGCCGGCGGCGCCCCCACGGCCTCGGCCGTGCTCGGCGACCTGGTGGCCGTCGCCCGCAACCGCCTGGCGGGCACCCACGGGCCGGCGGAGTCGACCTACGCGGAGCGGGTGGTGCACCCCATGGGGGAGACCGTCACCCGCTGCCACGTGGCCCTGGACGTGGCCGACAAGCCGGGCGTGCTGGCCCGGGTGGCCGAGCTGTTCGCCAAGCACGACGTGTCGATCCAGACCGTGCGCCAGGAGGGCCACGGGGACGACGCCCAGCTCGTCATCGTCACCCACCGCGCCACGGACGCCGCCCTGACGGCGACCATGGAGGGGCTGCGGGAGCTGGACATCGTGCGCGCGGTGGCCAGCGTGATGCGGGTGGAGGGCGACGACTAGCGGCGCCGGAAGGCGTGAGGCGCCCGCTCCCACCGTGAGCCCGGGAATGTGGGCGCTCGCGTCTGCCCGTGGGTGGAACGGGCGTAGGGTAGGCGCCGACTGAGTCCCCGTCGCCGAGGAGCTTGCCCATGTCCGTCACCCCTTGCGGCTTCACGCGTACGCCGGAGCAGGGGCTGGCCCGGTTGCGCTGGGCGGACGGCGGCTGGGCGGTCGAGGGGCCGGGGCGCGAGGAGCAGGAGTTGCACGCGCTGCGTGGCCTGGAGGTCGAGTGGCCCGCCGAGCAGGTGCCGCTGGGGGGCCTGCTGCGGCTGGCGGCGGCCGGGATTCCGCTGACGGCCGAATCGGCGGCCCCCTGGGTGCCCGCCGAGCTCGCCGCGCTGCTCACCGACCGCGACTGGCTCGGCCACGCCGCCGACGGCACCCCGCGCTCCCTCGCCGACCTGCGGCGCGAGGAGCACAGCGTACGCCTGCGCCGCCTGGCCCACCCCACCGGCCGGCCGAAGATCAGCATCGTCATGTCGACCAAGAGGCCGGGCATGGTCGGGGCGGCGCTGGCCCGGATGGAGCGGCAGCGGGACGTCGAGGCCGAGGTGCTGCTGGGGCTGCACGGGGTGGCGTTCGAGCAGGTGCGCGCGGCGGTCGAGGGCTGCTCGCTGCCGGTCGCGTGGGTCGAGGCGGAGGCGTCGGTGCCCTTCGGCGAGGTGCTCAACCGGGCGGCGGCCCAGGCGAGCGGCGACTACCTGGCGAAGTGGGACGACGACGACTGGTATGGTCCCCGCCACCTGGCCGACCTGTTCATGGCGCTGTCATACGCGGGGGCGGACGTGGTGGGCACGACGGCCGAGTTCTTCTATCTGGAGCCGCTGCGGGCGACGATCAGGCGGACGACGTTCGCGAGCGGGGCGAGCTACCCGAGCGAGGTCTGGGCCGATCACATCGCTGGCGGCACGATCATGCTTCCTTTGCCGAAATTTCAAGAAATCGGGGGATTTCCTGGTTTGCCGCGGGCCGTCGACCTCGAATTCCTGAAGGCCGCGCAGCAGGCCGGGGCGCGCATCTACCGCACCCACGGCCTGGGCTACGTCCTGCGCAGGGGCCTCAGCGACGAGCACACCTGGCAGCTGCCGCTGGCCCACTTCCTCAAGGTGGCCGCCAACCAGTGGCGCGGCTTCCGCCCCAGCCTGCTGATGGAGGCGGCGTAGGGCTTGCCCCGCGTCAGTTCGGACGCAGGGCCGACTTCAGGCGCCTCAGGAGGGTCTTCTCCGGGGACTCGGCGGCCGGCTGCTGGGCCGGGGCCGGGATGGTGACCGGCTCGGGTTTCGCGGGCGCGGGCCAGAAGCGGTCCGGCGGCTCGTGGCGTATCCCGTGGGTGGTGGCGATGACGGCGTCCGGGTCCGCGTCCGGGCCGGCGAGCAGGGCGGCGCGCCCGAGCGCCGAGGTGCGCTCCAGCCGGGCCGTGCGCCCGTCGGGGAGGTCCACGACCAGCACGCCAACGAGATCCTGCTGCACCGACTCGACCATCCGCTCCAGCGTCACCCGGTGCAGCGCCACGTCCACCGGGCCGCGGTAGCGGAACGGGGTCGGCGCGGGGGTCGGGGCGGCCTCGTCGATCAGACGGACACGTTCGTCGTGCGCGAACAGGTCACGCATCAGCCGCAGCTCGAAACACGCGTCCGAGAGCGCGAAGCGGCGCGAGGAGTCCAGCAGCGACCACGGCCCGACCAGCGTCACCACGACGTCCTGCAGCTTGCCGTCCAGCGCCGCCGACACCGCCTCCCGCACCACGGACATCGAGGTGTCCCGCACGTCGAACACGATCTCCACGTACGGCACCAGCCACCGCCGCCCCCGCTCCTTGCGCAGGTCCCTGCGCAGCGGGATCCGATGCGCCAGGTACGGCTCGACCGCCCGCACGGCCCGCTCCTTGTCGCGGCGCTGCGCCGGCAGCCCGAGGTGCACGGCCTGGGCGTCCAGGTCGGGCACGAACACCACGCCGTGCATCGCCAGCCGGTAGGAGAACTCGGTGTCCTCACCCCGCACCACGTTCGGGTCCAGCCCGCCCACGGCGTGGAACACCTCCCTGCGCAGGGCGAACGTCGGCCCGGTGCACACGTGGTACGGATTGCGGCTCTTGCGCAGCCCGTCGGTCTTGGCGATCGTCGCCTCGGTGGAGCTCGCCACGGCCCCGGCCAGGTCGAACACCTCTCCCAGCCGCTCGGCGCGGAACACCTGCCGTGGGGTGACGGGCGGCGCCTCGACGAACTTTTTCATCCCGATCGTCACCAGGTAGTCCGTCACGTGGTGCCAGCGGGCCAGGGCCTCGATGTGCTCGCGGCAGGCCACCATGTCGGCGTCCAGTCGCTGGATGATCTCGCCGTCGGCGGCCTTGGCGCCGGTGTTGACCGCGTTGGAGATGCCCCAGCCGTCGCGTACCCGTACGACCCGGGTGCCGGCCGGCTTCAGCTCGGGCAGCCGGATCGGCGGCTCGCTGCCGTCGTCGACGACCAGAACCTCCATGAGATGGGCCGGATACGTCTGCGCCGCCAGCGCGGCCAGCGTCAGATCCAGCCGTTCCTGCCCGCCGTGAGCGGGTATCACCACGCTCACGGAGAGGGCGGGTGTCCAGGTGCCGAGCGGCGGTGCCGCTACAGGTGAATAGTCGTTCTGCCTCAAAGCAGGACGCGCGTCCATGGTGGTGACCCCCTGGCCGAGACCTTATCGGGAGATGCTGAGAATTTCCTGAATAGTGCCCCTGTCCAACAAGGGTTTTACGCGGCCCGTCCGACCTGTGGACACGGCTCTGCGACGGGCCGCCCCACCCCGTAAACTCGGTGCCCAACACCGCAGGTAGGGAGTCATCATGAGCAGGTCATGGCGTGGCCTCATAGAGGAATATCGCGAGCGTCTTCCTGTCACGCCGAGGACGCCCGTCATCACGCTGCTCGAAGGCGGCACGCCGCTGGTGCCCGCGCACCGCGTGTCCGCCCTCACGGGGTGCGACGTCTACCTGAAGGTCGAGGGGGCCAACCCGACGGGCAGCTTCAAGGACCGCGGGATGACGATGGCCATCAGCAAGGCGGTCGAGGAGGGGGCCAAGGCGGTCATCTGCGCCTCGACCGGCAACACCTCGGCCTCCGCGGCGGCCTACGCCGTTCGCGCGGGGCTCACCTGTGCCGTGCTGGTGCCGAAGGGGAAGATCGCCATGGGCAAGCTGGCCCAGGCGCTCGTTCACGGGGCCACGCTGCTGCAGGTCGAGGGGTCGTTCGACGACTGCCTGGAGATGACCAGGAAGTTGTCCTCCAGCTATCCCATCGCGCTGGTCAACTCGGTCAACCCCTACCGGTTGCAGGGGCAGAAGACGGCGGCCTTCGAGATCGTCGACACGCTCGGCGACGCGCCGGACATCCACTGCATCCCGGTCGGCAACGCGGGCAACATCGCGGCCTACTGGATGGGCTACAGCGAATACGCGGGCGACGGCGTGTCGTCGAAGCGGCCGCGGATGTTCGGCTTCCAGGCCAGCGGCGCGGCGCCGATCGTGACGGGGGCGCCCGTGGCCCATCCGCACACGATCGCCACCGCGATCCGCATCGGAAACCCGGCCTCCTGGTCGCTGGCCACCGCGGCCCGCGACGAGTCGGGCGGGGCCATCCAGTCGGTGACCGACCGGCAGATCGCGGCGGCTTACAAGCTGCTGGCGCAGGAAGAGGGCGTGTTCGTGGAGCTCGCTTCGGCGGCCAGCGTGGCCGGGCTCCTGCAGGCCCACGCGCAGGGCATGGTGGAGGCGGGGCAGCGTATCGTCTGCACGGTCACGGGCAACGGGCTGAAGGACCCCGACTGGGCCATCTCGGGGGCTCCGGCGCCGGTCGTCGTACCCATTGACGTCCACGCCGCCGCGGCGGCGCTCAATCTCGCATGACGGCGAGCAACGGGAGGACACGTGAGTGAATGAGGACCGTTGAGATTCGCGTGCCGGCCACGTCGGCGAACCTCGGGCCGGGGTTCGACGCGCTGGGGCTGGCGCTGGGTCTGCACGACGAGGTCGAGGTCGCGCTCACCGGTGACCGGGGTGTGCACGTCACCGTGGAGGGCGAGGGCGCGGGAGAGGTCGACCTCGGTGAGGGCCACCTCGTCGTCAGGGCCATGCGGCGGACGTTCGGCAGGATGGGAGTCCCTCAGCCGGAGGGGATCCGCCTGCACTGCCGCAACCGGATCCCGCACGCCCGCGGGCTGGGATCGTCCTCGGCGGCGGTCTGCGCGGGGATCCTGGCCGCCCGGGCCCTGGCCGGCGGCGACTTCTCCGACGATGCGGTGTTCGAGCTGGCCACCGAGCTGGAGGGCCATCCGGACAACGTGGCCCCGTGCCTGGCCGGCGGTCTGACCGTGGCGTGGGTCGACCACGCCGGAGCGCCGCATATGGTGAAACTAGTACCCGACGCGCGCGTCCGCCCGGTCGTCCTCGTTCCCACGACTCGGCTGGCCACGGAGACCGCGCGGGGACTACTGCCGAAGGATGTGCCCCACAAGGACGCCTCCTTCAACGCCGGCCGGGCCGCGTTGCTGATCGCCGCGCTGACCCAGCGGCCGGAACCAGGGCTTCTGCTCGCCGGCACTGAAGATCGGCTCCATCAGCATTACCGCGCGCCTGCCATGCGGGAGAGCGCGGATCTGGTAGAACGTCTCCGTGCGGTGGGCGTGCCCGCCGTGGTTTCGGGAGCGGGTCCCACGGTGCTTGCGTTTTCGACATCGGATTCGCAGGATTTGATCGCGCCAGAAGTGGGTAATGACTGGCACATCCAGCAAATGGACGTCGACCCGGTTGGTGCGAACGTTCAGTTCCCCGAGACACGCTGATGCCTCTTTAGACCTTCAGGGAATAGCCGTGTGCGCTGGTGATGTTAGGCTGATAGCCGCACCAGATGCCCCCTTGGTGGGTGCGTGCTTGTCAGCCATACATCGCTGCATCATGCTTCACGTCGCGAGGCGTGAGCAGCGCGGCTGTCTCCCCGGAATCCGTCGCCTCCGGTTGGCCCACACCCGGTTGGCTCGACGCGAGGTGGCGACGACGGGGACCTGCGCGTTCGAAGCAACTCGACATCTGGTTGGCGACAGCAATCCGGGGGGTGTCAGCCACGCGCCAAGGCCCATGGGCGGCGTGGACCAGCCCCTCCCCGAGAGTGGCGGCCGTCTCCAGCGACAGCCGAAGATCGCAAAGTGCACCCCGACCCGGTCTGTCCCGCCGGATCGCAAGCACCTCCGGGACGCCCGGCAGAACAAAACCGGCGCCCGACCCCTGGGAAGGACCTTTTAGTTGAGCGACACCACCGAACTCCTCTCCGACGCATCAGGCGCTGAGCCGGCGTCCGGCGACACCCCCACCCGCGCCCCGGCCAAGCCGCGTGCGCGTCGCTCCGGCACCGGACTGTCCGCCAAGGTGCTGCCCGAGCTGCAGAAGATGGCAGCGGAGCTGGGCATCAGCGGGACCGGGCGTATGCGGAAGAGCCAGCTCATCGCGGCCATCCAGGAGAAGCAGGGTGGCGGTTCCGGCGATGGCGCACCGGCCACCGCACCCGTAGCAGAGGCTCCGGCCGCGACGGACTCGGCCGCGGCTCCCGCGGCCGAGCGGCCGACCCGCACGCGCAGGGAACGTTCCCGCCCCAAGACAGTCGAGGACCCCGCCCCGCCACCGGCGGCTCAGCCGGCCGAGCCCGTGATCGCGGCCCCCGAGCCGGTCGCCGCCGCGGCGCCGGCCGACCCGATCGTGGAGCAGCCCGCGCAGCCCGCGCAGCCGGTGCAGTCCACGCAGCCCGTGGACGCGGGCCAGGGTGACACCAGGGCCGAGCGTGGCGAGAGCCGCCGCGAGCGCCGCAGCCGTGGCGAGCGCCGCGACCGTGGCGAGCGTGGCGACCGCAACGAGCGCGGCAGTGACCGCAGCAGCGACCGCAGCAGTGACCGCGGCAGTGACCGCACCGGCGACCGTGGCGGCGACCGCCTTGGCGACCGCTCGGGCGGCGACCGCGGTGAGGGCGGTCGTGCCGACGGGCGCGGCGAGCAGCGTGAGCGTGCCGCCGACCTCGGTGGCCGCGGTGACCAGCGCGGTGATCAGCGCGGAGACCAGCGGGGCGACCAGCGCGGCGGCGAGGACGACGACCGTGGCGGGCGCGGCCGCAGGGGCCGCTTCAGGGAGCGCAACCGCGGCCGGGGCCGCGACCGCTTCGAGGGCAGCGAGCCGGTCATCGGCGACGACGACGTCCTCATCCCGATCGCCGGCATACTCGACATCCTCGACAACTACGCGTTCGTCAGGACCAGCGGCTACCTGCCCGGCAGCAACGACGTCTACGTCTCGCTGGCCCAGATCCGCCGCAACGGCCTGCGCAAGGGCGACGTCATCACCGGCGCCGTTCGGCAGCCCCGCGAGGGCGAGCGGCGCGAGAAGTTCAACGCCCTGGTCCGCCTCGACACCGTCAACGGCATGGACCCGGAGCAGGCCCGCAACCGGCCCGACTTCAACAAGCTGA
The DNA here is from genome assembly GCF_900099965.1 of Nonomuraea jiangxiensis. GTDB lineage: Bacteria > Actinomycetota > Actinomycetes > Streptosporangiales > Streptosporangiaceae > Nonomuraea > Nonomuraea jiangxiensis. The sequence continues at coordinate 184,585 of NZ_FNDJ01000011.1, forward strand.
CGCCGCTCTACCCGCAGGAGCGCCTGCGGCTCGAGACCGAGCACAACATCCTCACCACGCGGATCATCGACCTGGTCTCGCCGATCGGCAAGGGCCAGCGTGGTCTGATCGTCTCGCCGCCCAAGGCCGGCAAGACGATGGTGCTGCAGGCCATCGCCAACGCGATCACCCGCAACAACCCCGAGTGCCACCTGATGGTCGTGCTCGTGGACGAGCGGCCTGAAGAGGTCACCGACATGCAGCGGTCGGTCAAGGGCGAGGTCATCCACTCGACCTTCGACCGTCCTGCCGAGGACCACACCACCGTCGCCGAGCTCGCCATCGAGCGGGCGAAGCGTCTGGTGGAGCTGGGCCACGACGTGGTCGTCCTGCTCGACTCGATCACCCGCCTCGGCCGCGCCTACAACCTGGCGGCCCCGGCCTCCGGGCGCATCCTGTCGGGTGGTGTCGACTCCACGGCGCTCTACCCGCCCAAGCGCTTCTTCGGCGCCGCCCGCAACATCGAGAACGGCGGCTCGCTGACGATCCTCGCCACGGCCCTGGTCGAGACCGGGTCGAAGATGGACGAGGTCATCTTCGAGGAGTTCAAGGGCACCGGCAACATGGAGCTCAAGCTCAACCGCTCCCTGGCCGACAAGCGCATCTTCCCGGCGGTGGACGTGGACGCGTCCGGCACCCGTAAGGAAGAGATCCTCATGGCCAAGGAGGAGCTGCAGATCGTCTGGAAGCTGCGGCGGGTGCTGCACGCGCTGGACATGCAGCAGGCTCTGGAGCTGCTCCTGGAGAAGATGAAGGAGACCAAGTCCAACGCGGAGTTCCTCCTGCAGGTCCAGAAGACCACGGTGAGCAACGACCGCGACTAGCGGATCTCTGCGGATCATCTCTGCGGAAGGGGGCGGTCGGGGGTTTCCCCGGCCGCCCCTTCCGTTGTCCAGAAGCCTCGGGTGTCCTTGATCGAGGGGCTTCGGAGTTCTTGCGGGGGCGGGGGTGGGGGTAGCCCTACCTTGAGACGGAAGCTCGCTGCATTCACTCCTGAGGCCCGCGCGGGCACGCTGGGAGGCATGCGATCGGTGGCGTTGAAAGACCGCGTGCCATTAGGCCCCAAGGGGCCGCTGGGGGCCCTGGTCGATCCGATGACCTGGCGGGCGGCCCCGTACTTGCTGGTCAGTGGGGCCTTCGGGTTCGGCTGGTTCGTGTTGCTGGCGTTCGCCGTGCCGGTGTCGCTCGCACTGGCGATCATCTGGGTGGGTGTGCCGCTGACGATGGCCACCGTGCTGATGTGGCGCGGCGGGGCGATGCTGGAGCGGCGGCTGCTCCGGGCGGCGTTCGGGATCACGATCGCCGACCCGTACCGGCGGCGGCCCGAGCGTGGCGTGGGGGCGCACATCCGGTGGCTGCTGGGCGATGCCGCCACCTGGAAGGACCTGGGCTACCTGCTCATGCTGCTGCCGCTGGGGCTCGTCGAGGGCGCGCTGTCGGTCGCGTTGTGGATGGCCACGGGGGTGCTGCTGTTCGCGCCCGTGTGGCTGGCCCTGGACAGGGGTACGGCGTTCCACAGCGATATCGTCATCGACGACTGGGCGGGGTCGTTCGTCGCGGCGGTGTTCGGGGCCCTGGTGCTGGTGCTGACCGCGTACCTCGTGCGGGGGATGGCCTGGCTGCACGGGACGCTCGCCGTCGTGCTGCTCGGCGGCGGCGAGGAGGAGCGGCTGCGGGCCAGCAGGGCCCGCGGGATCGACGCGGCCGAAGCCGAGCGGCGCCGGATCGAACGGGATCTGCACGACGGCGCCCAGCAGCGGCTGCTGTCCGTGGCGGTGGACCTGGGGCGGGCGCAGTCGAAGTTCGACACCGAGCCCGAGACGGTCAGAACGCTCATCGCCCAAGCTCACGCGGGCACGAAGGCCGCCATCGCCGAGCTGCGCAACCTGGCCAGGGGCATCCATCCGGCCATCCTGAGCGACCGCGGGCTCGACGCCGCCCTGTCCGGGCTGGCCGCGCGGGCGCCCATCCACGTGGACGTGTCCGTGGAGCTGGCCGAACGGCCTCCGGCGGCGGTGGAGAGCATCGCGTACTTCACCGTGGCCGAGGCGCTGACCAACATGGCCAAGCACTCGGCGGCGACCGAGGCGACGGTCACGGTCATCAGGGACCACCGCGGGGTGGTCGTGGACGTGTGGGACAACGGCGTCGGCGGGGCGGTCATGTGCCCTGGAGGCGGCCTGTCGGGGCTGGCCGACCGGGCGGCCACCATCGACGGCGTGCTCGTGCTGCACAGCCCGGTGGGCGGGCCCACGATCGTCCGCGCGGAGCTGCCCTGCGAATGGTAGGCATGAGCCCATGCGCGTGGTCATCGCCGAGGACTCCGTACTGCTGCGGGAAGGGCTCTCGCGGCTGCTGGCCGACGGGGGCATCGACACCGTCGCCGCGGTCTCCGACGGCCCCTCGCTGGTCGACGCGGTGCGGGAGCACGAGCCCGACCTGGCGATCGTCGACGTGCGCATGCCGCCGAGCCACACCGACGAGGGCCTGCGGGCGGCGCTGCGGGTGCGCGCGGCCAGGCCCGACTTCCCGATCCTGGTCCTGTCGCAGTACGTGGAGGAGCGTTACGCCGGGGACCTCATCGGCAGGGCCGTCGGCTACCTGCTGAAGGAGCGGGTGGCCGACGTGGCCGAGTTCCTGGAGGCGGTGCGGCAGGTGGCGGCGGGCGGCACGGTCATCGACCCCGAGGTCGTCGTGCAGTTGCTCAGCCGGCAGCGCCGGGGCGCCCCGCTGGACTCGCTCTCGCCCCGGGAGCGGGAGGTGCTGGCCCTGATGGCCGAGGGCCGCTCCAACACCGCCATCGCCTCCCGGCTGGTCGTCACGGAAGGCGCGGTGGAAAAGCATATTTCCGGCATCTTCGCCAAGCTGGCGCTCGGACCCGCGCCGGAGGACCATCGGAGGGTGCTCGCCGTGCTCACCTATCTGGGCCGCTGACGGGTCAGGCGGGGCAGGTGTGGCCCGAGTGAAGATCGTGGGAATGCCGGATGGCCTGGGATGGTTGCACGATCTGGCACACTGGTAGCTGACCATTTCGCGGTTCCGGTTCACGCCTGTGACGGCGACCCGGCGGCCGCGGCCCCGAAAGGACAGCGATGAAGCGCGACATTCACCCTGACTACCACGTGACGCAGGTGTCCTGCTCCTGCGGCAACACGTTCACCACCCGCAGCACCGCGAAAAACGGCGTGATCCACGCCGACGTGTGCTCTGCCTGCCACCCGTTCTACACCGGCAAGCAGAAGATCCTCGACACGGGCGGCCGGGTGGCGCGCTTCGAGAAGCGCTTCGGCAAGAAGGCCACGGGCAAGTAGCTTCACTCACGCCGGTCCGGACGCACCCCGGTGCGCCTGGGCCGGCGTTGTTGGTGCGACAAGGGCCACCCAACGGACGAAGGACCCACGGTGAATCTCGACGAGTTGCTCAAGGAGTATTCCGAGCTGGAGGTGCAGCTCGCCGATCCCGCCGTGCACGCAGACCAGAACAGGGCCCGCACCCTCGGTCGGCGCTATTCCCAGCTCACGCCGATCATCGGCACCTATCGCGAGCTGGAGTCGGCCCGCGAGGACCTCGCCGCCGCCAAGGAGCTGGCAAGCGAGGACGAGGCGTTCGCGGAGGAGGCCGCCGAGATCCAGGAGCGCATCCCCCAGATGGAGGAGAAGCTCCGGCACCTGCTCATCCCGCGCGATCCCAACGATGACAAGGACATCATCATGGAGATCAAGGCGGGCGAGGGCGGTGAGGAGTCGGCGCTGTTCGCGGGCGACCTGCTGCGGATGTATCTCCGTTACGCCGAGCGGCTCGGCTGGAAGACCGAGGTCATCGACAGCCAGCCCTCCGACCTCGGCGGCTACAAGGACGTCACGGTCGGCATCAGGGCCAAGGGCGACGAGGGCGTGTGGTCCAGGCTCAAATACGAGGGCGGGGTGCACCGCGTCCAGCGGGTGCCCGTCACCGAGTCGCAGGGCCGCATCCACACCAGCGCCGCGGGCGTGCTCGTCTACCCGGAGGCGGAGGAGGTCGACGTCCAGATCGACCCCAACGACCTGCGCATCGACGTCTACCGGTCCAGCGGCCCCGGCGGCCAGAGCGTCAACACCACCGACTCCGCGGTCCGCATCACCCACCAGCCCACGGGCGTGGTCGTCTCGTGCCAGAACGAGAAGAGCCAGCTGCAGAACAAGGAGTCGGCGATGCGCATCCTGCGCGCCCGGCTGCTGGCCATCGCCCAGGAGGAGGCCGAGGCCGCCGCCCAGGCCGAGCGCAAGTCGCAGGTCCGGACGGTCGACCGGTCCGAGCGCGTACGCACGTACAACTTCCCGGAAAATCGCATCTCCGACCACCGGGTGGGCTTCAAGGCGTATAACCTCGACCAGGTTCTCGACGGTGAGCTCAGCGCCGTCACCCAGGCCCTCATCGACGCCGAGATGGCGGAGAAGCTCGCACAACACTCATGACATTTCTCCTGGACGAGATCGCCCTCGCCACCGCCCGGCTGGCCGAGGCAGGTGTTCCCTCCCCGCGCACCGACGCGGAGGAGATAGCGGCGTTCGTCCACGGCGTGCGCAGGAGCGAGCTGCACACGGTCAAGGACGCCGACTTCGACGCGCTGTTCTGGGAGGGCGTCGCCAGGCGGGAGGCCCGCGAGCCGCTGCAGCACATCACCGGGCACGCCTATTTCCGCTATCTGGAGCTGGCGGTCGGGCCCGGGGTGTTCGTGCCGCGGCCGGAGACCGAGGTGGTGGCGGGCTGGGCCATCGAGACGCTGCGCGAGATGGACGTGACCGCGCCGCTCGTGGTGGACCTCGGCACCGGGTCGGGGGCGATCGCGCTCTCCATCGCCCAGGAGGTGGCGCTGGCCGAGGTGCACGCCGTGGAGGTCGATCCCGGGGCGTACACATGGGCCAAGCGCAACATCTCCGAGCACGGGCAGGGCCGTACCCACCTGCATCCCGAGGATCTCGCGGAGGCGCTCCCCGAGCTCAACGGGAAGGTGGACCTGGTCATCTCCAACCCGCCGTACATCCCGCCCGGGGCCATCCCGCGTGATCCCGAGGTGCGTGACTACGACCCCTCCAGGGCGCTCTACGGTTCGGGCGAGGATGGGCTGGGGGAGGTGCGCGCGGTCGAGCGTACGGCGCGGCGCCTGCTGCGGCCCGGCGGCTGGGTCGTCGTCGAACACGCCGACGAGCAGGGCAGGGCGGTCTACCTGACCTTCCCCGAGGACAAGGGCTGGCGTGACGTGCGGCTTCGCCAGGACCTCACCAGAAGGGACCGCTTCGTCACGGCCCGGCTGGGGCAGGACTAGGATGCACGCCGTGGGAAGACGCTATGACTGCTCCGACCTCGACCAGCGGAGCGAGGGACTGACGGAGGCCGCCGCCGCGGTGCGCCGCGGCGAGCTCGTGGTGCTGCCGACCGACACGGTCTACGGCATCGGCGCCGACGCGTTCACGCCGGCGGCCGTGACCGCGTTGCTCGACGCCAAGGGGCGGGGGCGGGAGATGCCGCCGCCGGTGCTCGTGGGGACCGTCAGAGCCGCCACAGCGCTCGTAGAGGACCTGGGACCCTATGGGCAGGATTTGATAGACGCCTTCTGGCCCGGGGCGCTCACGCTCGTCTGTAAGGCCAACAGGGCCCTTACCTGGGACCTGGGGGAGACCAAGGGCACGGTGGCCGTTCGCATGCCGCTGCATCCGGTCGCGCTCGACCTGCTCAAGGAGACCGGTCCCATGGCCGTCTCCAGCGCCAACCGCTCCGGCGCGACGCCGGCCATGACGGCGGAGGCGGCTCAGGAGCAGCTCGGCGATTCGGTCGCGGTCTATCTCGACGGCGGCAGGACCACCGACAACACGCCCTCCACCATCCTCGACCTCACTACGGCCGTGCCCCGGATGTTGCGGCGCGGCGCGATCCCGGTGGAGAAGCTGCGCGGCATCATCGGCTACGTCGCCACCGACGACTGATCGATACCGTCTGCTTATCCCGGCTGCGGTCGTGACGCGGCCAAGATTACGGTGAGGCCCGGAGCGGTGAGACGTCCGGGAGTGGCCGATGGGCAAGTTCGACGGCATGGATCCCAAGCTGGTTCGTGACCTGCTGACCGAGGTGAAGCACGCGGCCACGCAGATGCGCGCGGTCGAGGACCGGGTCAGGGCCGCGATGAGCCGGGCCGGCCTCGCCACCCAGACCACCCACCGTCCCGTCCAGGTCGCCGAGGCGGCGGACGCGATGGTCAAGGACGTCAACGTCCGGCTCGGGACGCTGGAGAAGCGCGTGGACCAGCCGCCGGGGGACGTTCCCGAGCTGGGAAGGGAATCGGCCGACGAGCGGGGCAGAACGGGCGAGGAAGCGAAGACCGGCGAGGAGGGCAAGTCCGGCGAGGACGGGACCGTCGGTAAGGACGGGGCTGCCGGTAAGGACGGGACGAGGGACGACGGCGGGAGCTCCGGGAGAGACGGGGACCAGGCCAAGACCGGGGATACTCCGAAGGCCGGAGACGAACCTAAGGCCGGGGACAACCCGAAGACCGGGGACGACCCGAAGGCCGGGGATGGGGCGAAGGCCGGGGATGGGGCGAAGACCGGCGACGGCGAAGGCACGACGGACTCTGACGGGAAGCGGCGCGACGACGCCGAAAGCGCGGGGGCCGGTAAGGACACGGGGACGGGTAAGGACACCGGGACCGGCCAGGGCACCGGGGCTGGGAAGGACACGGGAGCCGAGGGCACGGCCTGCGACCAGCCCGCGGACCAACCCAAGGACGTCGATCAGGACGGCAAGCGGGACGGCGGGGCCAAGACCGACGGGAGCGCGACCGGCACCCCGGCCAAGGACCAGCAGGACGCGACGAAGCCGCAGATCGTGGTGGTCGACGGGGTCAAGGTTCTCCAGGTGCCCATCGACCCGCCGACGGCCGAGCAGTTGGAAGCCCTGCTGGAGAACACCGACGACGTGCGACCCGCGGAAATGCCGAAGGTGTCCGTGGACGCCGACGCCGCGGCGGACGTCAGCGTCTGGACCAACGACGGCAGCGACGTGGTCTCCGCCAACACGACCCCGCCCAGCCCGGACGCCCTGAAGACGGTGATCGAGAATTACCGGGATGTCCAGCCGATGGAGATGCCGAGGGTCGAGGTCCCGGCGGGCGAATACGGAAAGGGCGATGGGGTGGACATCCGCGTCGACGGCCCCACGGGCTCGATCGACCCGGGCCGGCCGACCACGGGCGGCGGCGACGGGGTGATCCTGCCTCCGCCTGGAACGGCCCCAGAAGCCGGCTCCACGACGCAGATCCCGGGCATCCCCACCACGCCCGTGAACGACACGCCCGGCGACGTCTCACCCGCCTACGGAGGCCCGCGTGGGGATGGCTCGCCGGCCGACGACACGGCCTCGGCCGCGCGGGCCGACGACGCATGCGCCTCAGGCTCGGATCGGTCGCCCGGCGGCACGGACACCACTCCCGGCGGGTCGGCAGGAGATCAGCCGGGCCAGGGATCCGGTGACGGCCAGGGCACCGGTGGCAGGGACGCTGGCGGCCAGGACGCCAGGGGCAAGGATGCCGGCGATCAGGGCACCGGTGGCAGAGAGACCGGCGGCCAGGGCACCGGTGGCACCGGTGGCAGGGATGCTGGGGACCAAGGCGCCGGCGGCCAGGGCGCCGGTGGCGCCGGTGGCAGGGATGCTGGGGGCCAGGGCGCCGGGGGCAGGGAAGGCGGCGGCCAAGGGGCTGCGGAGCGGGGCTCGGGTGATCAGGGGACCGCTGAGCGGGGCGGGGGCGACCAGGGGACTGCTGAGCGGGGGGCGGGTGGCCAGGGGACCGCTGAGAGCGGGACGGGCGGACGGGGGGAGCCTGTGAGGATTCCGCCGACGCCTCCGGCGGCCGAACAGCAACAGCCTGGTGGCGCCGTGCCCGAGGCTTCTGGCGGCGCCTTGCCCGCACGGTCCGATGGCGGTGGCGGCTATTCAGTCGGTGGTGGGGTTGAGAGGGAGGTCAAGTTCCAGGTGGTGGTGGGCGACGGGAGTGATGTGGTCACGGTGAATGTCGCGCCGGTCGACGAGCCCGGTGGGCCGGAGAGGAGGGCGTGATGTACGTCGATCCGCCGGCCCCCAAGCCCCGAGGACGGGACGAGGTCCCGCCGGTCCCCACGGGACCCCTGGACAACCCCCAGAGAGCCTGGGCGTTCAATCCCGACTACCAGCGCCTGATCGTCGCCTGGAACACGGTCATGCCGCAGCTCGACACCCTCAGAACGGCCCTCGACAGGGCGTACGACCTGGCCAGGAGCCCGCAGACGTGGGACGCCCCGGTGGGCAAGCGTTACGTCGAGGACATCCGCGAATGGCGCACCAGGCTGGCCGTCTACCGTCATTCCGTGCTCACCGCGATCAGCGACGAGGCGGCCGACACACCGCGCTGGATCCCGACGGAGAGCAACGCCCCGCACGCCTTCCAATGAGGTGATATTTCCGCCCAGAGCTCTGGCATCTGGGAGAACCGGACATTGGGCCGTACAGTGGGGAAATGGGTGCAGAGCCCTACTACGGCCCGGACTTCGGGCTGCTACGGCGGCAGGATCCCGAGCTCGCTCAGGTCCTGCTCGACGAACTGGACCGGGTGCGCGGCGAGCTCCAGCTCATCGCGAGCGAGAACTTCACCTCGCCCGCGGTCCTGGCCGCCCTGGGATCCACCCTGACCAACAAGTACGCCGAGGGCTACCCGGGCCGGCGCTACTACGGCGGCTGCGAGGTCGTGGACCGGGCCGAGCGGCTGGCGGTGGAGCGGGCACGCCGGTTGTTCGGCGCCGAGCACGCCAACGTCCAGCCCCACTCCGGCGCCTCCGCGAACCTGGCCGCCTGCGCCGCCCTGCTCCAGCCCGGCGACACGATGCTGGCCATGGCCCTGGCCCACGGCGGCCACCTCACCCATGGCTCGAAGGTGAACTTCTCCGGAAGATGGTTCGACGTCGTCTCGTACGGCGTGCGTCGGGACACCGAACTCATCGACTACGACGAGGTACGCGACCTCGCCCTGCGGCAACGGCCGAAGGTCATCGTGTGCGGCGCCACGGCGTACCCGAGGTTGATCGACTTCGGGGCCTTCCGCGGGATCGCCGACGAGGTGGGGGCCTGGCTGCTGGCCGACGTGGCGCACCCGATCGGGTTGATGGCGGGCGGCGTGATCCCGTCGGCGGTGCCGTACGCGGACGTGGTGACCTTCACCACGCACAAGGTGCTGCGCGGGCCGCGCGGCGGCGCCATCCTGTGCACCGAGGAGCTGGCGAAGCGGATCGACCGGGCGGTGTTCCCGTTCGTGCAGGGCGGGCCGCTGATGCACGTGGTGGCGGCCAAGGCGGTGGCGTTGGCGGAGGCGATGCGGCCGGAGTTCGCCGGCTACGCCAGGCGGGTGGTGGTGAACGCGCGGGCGCTGACGGACGCGCTGGCCGCCGCGGGGATGCGGCCGGTGTCCGGCGGCACGGACACCCACCTGGCCCTGATCGACCTGCGTGACCTGGGGGTGTCGGGGGCGGAGGCGGAGCGAAGGTGCGCGGCGGCCGGGATCACCCTCAACCGCAACGTGATCCCCTACGATCCCGAGCCCCCGGCCGTGACCTCGGGGATCCGCGTCGGCACGCCCTGCCTGACGACCCAGGGCATGGGGCCGGAGGAGCTGGAAGAGGTGGGTACGCTGGTGGCCCGCGCGGTGCGCCGGCCGGACGAGGCGGAGGAGGTTCGGGCAAGAGTCTCGGCGCTTCTCGCCATACATCCGCCATATCTCAGCGAATATTAAGCTGGTCTGTGTTGTTTTCCGGTCACAGTCGGCCGGAGTATCCGGGAAACTAGGTCCGTGCGCGAATACCTGTTCATGGCGCTCATCTCAGCGGCTGTGACCTACCTGCTGGTCCCCTTGGTGCGCCGTTTCGCCATCCGCATCGGCGCCATGCCTGAGATTCGCGATCGTGACGTGCACACCACGCCGACGCCCAGGCTGGGCGGCCTGGCCATGTACGGCGGGCTGGTCGCGGGCCTGTTGCTGGCCGGCCAGCTCACCCACTCCGGTTCGGCTCTGCTCGACACGGGAGCCCAGCCGGTGCTGGCGCTGATAGTCGCGGGCGGGCTCATCACGATCACCGGCTTCCTGGACGACTGGTGGGGCATGGACGCCTTCATCAAGCTCGCCGGCCAGGTTGCGGCGGCCGGGGTGCTGGTCTACTTCGGGATGCGGCTGACCTCGCTCCCGCTGCCCGAGGCGTGGGGCGGCCCCACCAGCCTCGACTACACGCTGAGCACCGTGATCACCATCCTGGTCGTGGTCGTGACGATCAACGCGGTCAACTTCGTGGACGGGCTCGACGGGCTCGCCGCCGGGATCGTGTGCATCGCCGGCATGGCCACCTGGGCCTACTCGATCATCATTTCCCAGGACATCACCGGCAGCAACATCACCGCCACGGCCGCCATCGCAGCCGTTCTCATCGGCACCTGCCTGGGCTTCCTGCCGCACAACTTCCACCCGGCGAAGATCTTCATGGGCGACACCGGCGCCATGCTGATCGGGCTGGTGCTGGCCTCCTCGATCGTCACGGTGACGCCGGTCGACACCTCGGCCATCGTGGACATGAACAAGTTCCCGGTGGTGCTGCCGCTGCTCGTCCCCGCAGCGGTGCTGGTGCTGCCGCTCATCGACCTGATCACCGCCGTCGTGCGGCGCACCTCCTACGGCATGTCGCCGTTCGCGCCCGACCGGGGCCACCTGCACCACCGGTTGATGGACATCGGCCACTCGCACCGGCGGTCCGTGCTGATCATGTACGCCTGGACCTTCCTGTTCTCCTTCGGCATCGTGGGCATGTCCACCGTGGGTGTGCCCGTCCTGCTGTTCCCCGTGGTCATCGTGCTGGCGGTGGCCGTTCTGGTGCTGATGGCCCTGCCGCGCTGGCGGGGCAGGGGCGGTGCGCACGCGGCGCAGCGCGGTAAGCCCGACGACGACGGGCCGCCCACCGGTCCGATGCCGCCGATCCTGCCGGATACCGAGGTCAGGCGGCGGATGCCACCCGCGGACGGCTCATCGCCCGAGCGCGCGACCGCCGAGGGCAAACCGGTCATCCCTGCCTTTCCGAGCGGTTCTTGATCGCGAACTAGAAACGGCAGGTAAAAGCGGCCTTCCGTGAGCTTGTGATATCTTTCACGAGCAGGGACTCCAGATTCGCCGATTCTGGAGGTAGCAAACGCTCGCTTGACAACTGGTTGATGGAGCACCGATGCAGGCCAATGACGTGCGCGTACTCAGGAGCGCCGCCATACCGACCTTCGCGGTCGGGATGGTCGCCGTGGTCGCCTCCCTGCTGATGGCAGGTGGCAAAGGCGCGCTGGGGGCGGCGCTCGGCGCCTTGCTCGTCGGGGTTTTCTTCAGCATCAGCGTGGTAGCGGTGTCCTATGCCGCCCGGGTCTCCCCCCAGTTGATGGCGATCGCCGCGATGGTCAGCTACCTCGTCAAGGTCGTTGTGATCATGGTCGTGCTGAACGCGTTCCGGGATACCACCGCCTGGAACACCATGGCGTTCGCCTGGACCGTCGTGGTCTGCACGCTGGTCTGGACCGGGTTCGAGGTTCGGGCGTTCCTCAAGACGAAGATGCTCTACGTCGACCCGGAGGCCTCGGTTCCGGGCAAGGGCGAGTCATGAGGTCGGTGCCCGGGCGGGGCCCGATATGACTAGTCCTCCAGTTGCCTGCTATCGTCAGCCCCGCGATGAGCGCACAGGAACGCCGACCCGAAGAGGACGGTCGCGACTTCGCCGACGCCATGTGGTCGGTCCCCAGCTACCTGCTTGCGGGGATGGCCATCTACGGCGGTGCCGGCTGGTTGCTGGACCGCTGGCTGGACATGTCCGCGTTCTTCTTCCCCATAGGCATCGTCCTTGGGGCAGTGCTCGGCGGCTATCTGGTCTACCGGAAGTTCGGTCGCTAGCCCGACCCGGCGATCACCCCGCCGAACACTCCGCCGATGAGGAAACCTTTGTGATCCACTACGACGTTGAAGGGAACGCCGCGTGAACGCGCTGACGGTCCTAGCTCCCGACGATCAGTTCCGGGCGCCATCGCCTGACGAACTGTTCAACTCCTTCACCCCGATCATTCCCGGGGTCGACTGGTTCACCAAGCCGGTGCTGCTCGCCATCCTCAGCGCCGTCGTGGTGATCGGCGTTACCTGGGCGGCCTTCGCCACTCCCAAGGTCGTCCCCAGGGGTGTGCAGAACGTCGTCGAATACGGCTACATGTTCGTCCGCGACCAGGTCGCCCGGCCCTTCCTCGGCAAGGACACCGACCGCTGGATGGGCCTGCTGGTCTCGATCTTCTTCCTGGTCCTGGTGTGGAACCTGATGGGCGTCGTGCCCATCCTGCAGTTCCCCGTGGCCTCGCACATCGCCTTCCCGATCGTGCTCGCGGCGTTGATCTACGTCATCAAGATCTACCTGGGCATGAAGCACCAGGGCGCGATCGGCTACTTCAAGAACATGATGTTCCCGCCGGGGCTGCCCAAGGGCATCTACGTGCTGCTGGCCCCGATCGAGTTCATGTCCAACCTGATCATCGCGCCGTTCACGCACGCGGTCCGACTCTTCGCCAACATGTTCGCCGGTCACATGCTGCTGGCCTTCTTCAGCATGGTGGGCTTCTGGTTCCTCTTCGAGAAGCTGACGCCGCTCGGCGCCGGCGTGGGCGTGGTCGGCGTGATCATGACCATCATCCTCACGGCCTTCGAGATGTTCATCCAGTTCCTGCAGGCGTTCCTGTTCGCGTTGCTGGCGGCGATGTACATCGGTGGCTCCTTGCACGCAGAACACTGAGAACCACATACCGGAATATCCATGACCGGTGAGACTTCCCTTCACCGGCCGTCCAGTAAAGGAATACAGCAATGAGCGTTCTCGCTGAGGTCTCCGGCAACGTCACCGCCATCGGTTACGGTCTCGCCGCCATCGGCCCCGGCATCGGCGTCGGCATCATCTTCGGTCAGGGCGTGCAGGCCATCGCCCGCCAGCCCGAGGCGTACCCCCTGATCCGCCAGAACATGCTCCTCGGCTTCGTCCTCACCGAGGCCCTCGCCCTGATCGGTCTGGTCGCGCCGTTCATCTTCCAGGGCATCGGCGCTTCCTGATACACCCTTCTGACGAAAGGCTGCACCCATGATGATCAAGGCAGCTGCGCTCCTCGCGGCGGAGGAGGGCGCCAACCCGCTCCTTCCGCACGACTTCGAGCTTGTCGTCGGTATCTTCTCGTTCCTCGTCGTCTTCCTCGTCGTCGGCAGGATGCTCGTCCCGCGTATTCAGAAGACGCTGGCTGAGCGGACCAACGCCATCGAGGGCGGCATCAAGAGGGCCGAGGAGGCTCAGGCCGAGGCGCAGGCGCTGCAGCGGCGTTACACCGAGCAGTTGGAAGAGGCCCGGCGCGACGCGGCCAGGCTGCGCGAGGAGGCTCGCGAGCAGGCCGCGCAGATCAAGGCTGAGCTCCGTGAGGAGGCGCAGGCCGAGGCCCGCCGTCTCGTGGAGGCCGCGCACGCTCAGATCGAGGCGGACCGCCAGGCGGCGTTCGCTCAGCTCCGTACGGAGATCGGTCGCCTGTCGACCGACCTGGCCGGCCGCATCGTCGGCGAGTCCCTTGAGGACGAGGCCAGGCAGAGCCGCATCGTCGACCGGTTCCTCGATGAGCTGGAGAGCTCTCAGTCGGCGCAGGCGGTGCGCTGATGAGAGGCCTGAGCAGGTCGTCGTTCGCGCAGGTCGAAGAGCGGTTCAACGCGGTCGCCGGCAGTGCCGACCTCGGCACGCTCTCCGACGAGCTGTTCGCCATCGCGGATCTGCTCGATCGCGAGCACGGCCTGCGCCGTGCCCTGTCCGACCCGGCCAGGCCAGGAGAGCAGAAGGCGCGGACGGTGCGCGCGCTGCTCGGCGGCAAGGTCAGCGAGGCCGCGGTGGCCACGGCCGAGGCTGCGGTCTCGGTCCCGTGGTCGCGCGGCGGTGACCTGGCCGACGTGCTCGAACGGCTCGGTGTCGTCGCAGCGGCGGCCGAGGCGGAGAGCCAGTCCAGGATCGACGACGTGGAGGACGAGCTCTTCCGCTTCGGTCGCATCGTGGCCGCCAACGCCGGCCTGCGTCGCGCCCTGGCCGACGCGGGCGCTCCGGAGTCGGGCAAGCGGGAGTTGCTGCGCGACCTGCTCGACGGCAAGGTCGCGCCGACCAGCCTGCGCCTGATCACGCAGGTGGCGGTACACCCGCGAGGACGTAGCCTGGAGTCAGGCCTGGAAGAGGTCGGCCAGCTCGTGGCGCAGCAGCGCCAGCGCCTCGTGGCCGTCGTACGCAGCGCGGTCGAGCTGACCGAGGAGCAGAAGCAGCGCCTGTCGGCGTGGCTGAGCGCCTCCTACGACCGTGACGTCCACCTGAACGTCGAGGTCGACAAGCGAGTGCTCGGTGGGTTCTCGGTCCGCATCGGCGACGAGATCATCGACACCACCATTGTGGGACGAATCGAAGAAGTCCGCCGCCGGTTGGCCGGCTAGCGAATCGGTGGACCGTGGATAGGGAGACAGAGTAGAGATGGCGGAGCTTACGATCCGGCCGGACGAGATCCGGGACGCGCTTGAGCGCTTCGTCCAGGCGTACGAACCGGAAGGAGCCGCGCGCGAGGAGATCGGGACCGTCGTCGACGCCGGCGACGGCATTGCCCATGTCTCAGGCCTTCCCTCGGCGATGGCCAACGAGCTGCTCGAGTTCGAGGACGGCACGCGCGGCCTGGCACTTAACCTCGACACCCGCGAGATCGGTGTCGTGATCCTGGGCGACTTCAGCCGCATCGAGGAAGGTCAGACGGTCCGCAGGACGGGAGAGGTCCTGTCCGTGCCGATCGGCGACAACTTCCTCGGTCGTGTGGTCGACCCGCTGGGCAACCCGCTCGACGGCAAGGGCGCCATCGAGTCCGAGGGCCTGCGCGCCCTCGAGCTCCAGGCCCCCTCGGTCGTCCAGCGGCAGCCGGTGAAGCAGCCGCTGCAGACCGGCATCAAGGCGATCGACGCCATGACGCCGATCGGCCGCGGCCAGCGCCAGCTGATCATCGGCGACCGCGGCACCGGCAAGACCGCGATCGCCGTGGACACCATCCTCAACCAGCGGGACAACTGGGCCTCCGGTGACCCCGCCAAGCAGGTGCGCTGCGTCTATGTCGCGGTCGGCCAGAAGGGCTCGACGATCGCGCAGGTCAAGGCCCGCCTGGAGGAGGCGGGTGCGCTGGAGTACACCACCATCGTCGCCGCCCCCGCCTCCGACCCGGCCGGTTACAAATACCTTGCCCCCTACACCGGTTCGGCCATCGGCCAGCACTGGATGTACCAGGGCAAGCACGTCCTGATCATCTTCGACGACCTCACCAAGCAGGCCGACGCCTACCGCGCCGTGTCCCTGCTGCTGCGTCGCCCGCCGGGCCGCGAGGCCTTCCCCGGCGACGTGTTCTACCTCCACTCCAGGCTGCTGGAGCGCTGCGCGAAGCTCTCCGACGACATGGGTGGCGGCTCGATGACCGGTCTGCCGATCATCGAGACCAAGGGCAACGACGTGTCGGCGTTCATCCCGACCAACGTCATCTCCATCACCGACGGGCAGTGCTTCCTGGAGACGGACCTGTTCAACGCGGGTGTCCGGCCGGCCATCAACGTCGGTATCTCGGTTTCCCGAGTCGGCGGTTCCGCGCAGGTCAAGGCGATGCGCAAGGTCGCCGGCACGCTCAAGCTGTCCTTGTCGCAGTATCGCGACCTGGAGGCGTTCGCCTCGTTCGCCTCCGACCTCGACGCCGCCTCCCGCGCTCAGCTGGAGCGCGGTCAGCGCCTGGTCGAGCTGCTCAAGCAGCCTCAGTACCTGCCGTTCCCGGTCGAGAAGCAGGTCGTGTCGGTGTGGGCCGGCACCACCGGTGAGCTCGACGACGTGCCGACGGAGGACATCCGCCGGTTCGAGTCGGAGTTCCTCGACTTCCTGCAGTCCTCGCACAAGGGCATCTTCGACGGCATCAGGGAGACCAACGACCTTGCCGACGACGCGGTGACGGCTCTGAAGGACGCCATCACCGAGTTCAAGAAGGGCTTCACCACGTCCTCCGGCGAGCTGCTGGTCAAGGACGAGCCGGTGGCTCCGCTGGAGGCCGGCGAGGTGGGCCAGGAGAAGATCAAGAAGGTCGTCCGGCCGGCGACGGAGAAGTAGGACATGGGTGCCCAGCTAAGGCTGCTGCGGCGGCGGATCAACTCGGTCAAGTCGACCGCGAAGATCACGCGCGCCCAGGAGCTCATCGCCTCCTCGCGGATCGTGCGGGCGCAGCAGCGGATGCAGGCGGCGCTGCCGTACGAGCGCGAGATCACTCGCGCCGTCACCGGCGTCGTCAGCAACGCGGCCAGCGTCGACCACCCGCTGACCGTGGCGAAGGAGAACCCCACCAAGGCGGGCGTGCTCATCGTTACCAGCGACAGCGGGTTCTGCGGCGGCTTCAACGCCAACGTGCTGCGCGAGGCCGAGGCCCTGCGCGGGCTGCTGGAGACCCGCGGGCTGACGGCGGTGCCGTACGTCACCGGGCGTAAGGGTGTCACCTGGCACACCTTCCGCAACCGGGAG
This sequence comes from Nonomuraea jiangxiensis, assembly GCF_900099965.1. Lineage (GTDB taxonomy): Bacteria > Actinomycetota > Actinomycetes > Streptosporangiales > Streptosporangiaceae > Nonomuraea > Nonomuraea jiangxiensis. The sequence continues at coordinate 201,270 of NZ_FNDJ01000011.1, forward strand.
ATGGGCGGCAGCTGGGTGGGCTTCTCCCGGAAGCCCTCCTACGCCGACGCCAAGGAGATCGCGAACGTGCTGATCGACTCGTTCAAGGACGACAACGGGATCGACGAGATCCACATCGTGTCGACCGAGTTCGTGTCGATGCTCACGCAGAACGTCGTGGTCAAGCGGGTGCTGCCGCTGGAGGTCGAGGAGACCGAGGCGACGGACAGCACCGCGATCCCTCCTTACTTCGAGTTCGAGCCGACCGCGGGCGACGTGCTGGAGTCGCTGCTCCCGCGTTACGTGGAGTCGCGCATCTTCACGGCGTTGCTGCAGTCGGCGGCGGCGGAGGAGGCCGCGCGGCGGCGCGCGATGAAGGCCGCCACGGACAACGCCAACGAGCTGATGCGGGTGCTGACCCAGCAGATGAACCAGGCTCGCCAGGCCGAGATCACCCAGGAAATCAGCGAGATCGTCGGTGGGGCCAACGCGCTCGCTGACGCCGCAGCGGGGAAAGAGTGAAATGACTGCAGAGGCTGTTGAGACTGTAGAAACCCCCGCGGCCGGCACAGGCCGCGTGGCACGCGTCACCGGCGCCGTCGTCGACGTGGAGTTCCCCGTCGATGCGATGCCCGACATCTATAACGCTCTCCACGTCGAGGTGACCCTCGGCGGCGAGACCAGGACCCTGACGCTGGAGGTCGCCCAGCACCTCGGTGACAACCTGGTGCGGGCCATCTCCATGCAGCCCACCGACGGCCTCGTTCGCGGCCGGGCTGTGAAGGACACCGGCGGCCCGATCTCGGTGCCGGTCGGCGACGTCGTCAAGGGCCACGTGTGGAACGCGCTGGGCGAGACGCTCGACGTGCCGACCGCGTCGCTCAAGATCGAGGAGCGGTGGGGCATTCACCGGCCGTCGCCGCCGTTCGACCAGCTCGAGTCCCGTACCGAGCTGCTGGTCACCGGTATCAAGGTCATCGACCTGCTCACCCCGTACGTGCAGGGTGGGAAGATCGGTCTGTTCGGCGGTGCGGGCGTCGGCAAGACCGTTCTGATCCAGGAGATGATCCGCCGCGTCGCCCGTAACTTCGGTGGCACCTCGTGCTTCGCCGGGGTGGGCGAGCGCACCCGTGAGGGTAACGACCTCTGGCTGGAGATGGAGGAGGCGGACGTCCTCAAGGACACCGCGCTCGTGTTCGGCCAGATGGACGAGCCGCCGGGCACCCGCCTGCGGGTGGCGCTGTCGGCGCTGACGATGGCGGAATACTTCCGCGACGTGCAGAAGCAGGACGTGCTGCTGTTCATCGACAACATCTTCCGCTTCACGCAGGCCGGTTCTGAGGTCTCGACGCTGCTCGGCCGTATGCCGTCGGCGGTGGGTTACCAGCCGACGCTGGCCGACGAGATGGGTGTGCTCCAGGAGCGCATCACCTCGACGCGCGGTCACTCGATCACCTCCATGCAGGCGATCTACGTGCCCGCCGACGACATCACCGACCCGGCTCCGCACAACGCGTTCGCGCACCTCGACGCGCAGACCGTGCTCTCGCGGCCGATCTCGGAGAAGGGCATCTACCCGGCGGTGGACCCGCTCGACTCCTCCTCCCGGATCCTCGACCCGCAGATCGTGGGCGAGGAGCACTACCGGGTGGCCCAGGAGACCAAGCGGATCCTGCAGAAGTACCGCGAGCTCCAGGACATCATCGCGATCCTCGGTATCGACGAGCTGTCCGAGGAGGACAAGGTCACCGTCCAGCGGGCCCGTCGCATCGAGCGTTTCCTGTCGCACCCGATGTACGCCGCCGAGGCGTTCACCGGCCAGCCGGGCGAGACCGTCCCGCTGGACGAGACGATCGCCTCGTTCAAGGGTCTGTGCGCCGGTGAGTACGACCACCTGCCCGAGCAGGCGTTCTTCATGGTCGGTGGCATCGAGCAGGCCGTCACCAAGGCCAAGGAACTCGAGCGCCGCTAATCGCCGCAGGACGGGCCGCGTCCAGCGGTCCATCCGCACCTACGGTAGTGAGGTGGCGCGGAAGGGCCACCTCACTACCTGATCAGAAAGGAACCTACACAAGTGGCGAAGCTACGCGTAGGGGTTGTCTCACCCGAGCGTGAGATCTGGTCGGGCGAGGCCGACATGGTGATTGCCAAGACCGTGGACGGCGAGATCGGTATTATGCCGCAACACGCACCTGTGCTCGGCGTCCTCGTCGAGGGCGGCGTGCTGCGCGTGAAGCGGGAGGGCGAGGGCGATCTCGTGGCGGCCGTGCACGGGGGTTTCATCTCCGTGGCCGACAACGAGGTGTCCGTGCTCGCCGAGGTGGCCGAGCTCGGTTCCGAGGTCGACGTCGCCGCTGCCCGTGACGCTCTCGACCGGGCCCAGGCCTCCATCGAGGCCGACCACGAAGACGCCGACGCGGCCATCGAGGCCAAACGTGCCAGGGCGCGGCTGAAGGCGGCCGGCGAAGAGGTTTAATACTTAGAACAGCGGGCTCAGGGGGGCGGCATGGTGGCGACGGTTGTGACTCTCGTATTGCTGTGTGCCGCCCTCATCATGCTGCGCGGGGTCACGCTGGCCCGTTCGCGCGGGAGTGTGCCCTGTCGCTTGCGGGTGGATGAGGGGGGCTGGCAAAGCGGAGTAGCCCGCTATGCCGACGGGGAGCTCCATTGGATTCCGCTCCTGGGCATCCGATTGAGGCCGCGCCACGCTATCGCGAGGCGCGGCCTCGTCGTTTCAGCCCGCCGTGAGATCGACGGCGGGCTTTTCGCGGTCGACTTCGGCGGGAGCACGCGGGGCATGTCGATCGCGATGAGCGCCGACGCGATGACGGGCTTCCTGGCCTGGCTGGAGTCGGCTCCGCCCAGCGCCTATCTTGACGTGGCCTGAAGCCGTCGTGACGTGGCCTGACGCGCTCAGCGGGTGCCGCCGGGCCTCCAGAGGATCTCGTTGCCGTCGTGGGCCACGCGGCAGGCGATGAAGAGCAGGTCGGACAGGCGGTTGAGGTATTTCGCGGTCAGCGGGTTGATGTCGTCGTGCTCGTGCAGGGCGGCCCAGGTGGTGCGCTCGGCGCGGCGGACCGTGACCCTGGCCACGTGGAGCGCGGCCGTGGCCGGGTCGCCGCCGGGCAGGATGAAGCTGCGTAGCGGCTTGAGGCCGGCATTGAGGCGGTCGCACTGCTCTTCGAGGCGGTCGATGTAGGACTGCTCCACCCGCAGCGGGGGGAACTCCGGATTGTCGGTGACCGGCGTGGACAGGTCGGCTCCGAGGTCGAACAGCTCGTTCTGGACGCGGATCAGGATCTCCACGAGCTCGGCGGACAGCGTGCCATGGGACAGGGCGACGCCGAGGTGGGCGTTGGCCTCCTCCACGTCGGCGTAGGCGGCCAGCCGGGAGTCGGTCTTCGAGGTGCGGCTCATGTCGCTGAGCGTTGTGCTGCCGTCGTCCCCGAGCCGGGTGTAGATGCGGGAGAGGACGACCGGCTTGTCCTTGTCGGCGCGCGTCATGGCCTCAGCGTAATGCCGGCGGGACGGCCGCCGCGTGCCGGCGGTAGGTCATGACAAATGTCATCGACATCGGACGCGGGATCCATATCGGGCTGGTGATTTAGGCGACTGGCCGGGCGAATGACCTGAACGCCACTATTGACCCATGACGAAGGAGAGGACCTGATGCTCGAGATCAGCGATCTGCGCAAGCGATTCGCGGGCGGGCCCGACGCCCCCGGCGGCAAGGTCGCCCTGGACGGAATCGGCTTCAGCGTACGGCCGGGTGAGATGTTCGGCTTCGTCGGCGCCAACGGTGCCGGCAAGACGACGACCATGCGCATCGTCATGGGGGTGTTGCAGGCCGACTCAGGTTCGGTGAGCTGGCAGGGCAGGTCGCTCGGGTATGACGAGCGGCAGCGCTTCGGCTACATGCCGGAGGAGCGGGGGCTGTACCAGAAGATGCGGGTGGCCGAGCAGATCGAGTATTTCGGCCGGTTGCACGGGCTGGGCCCGGCGGAGGCGAAGAAGGCCACCGACGACCTGCTGGAGCGGCTCGGGCTGACCGAGCGCCGGAGTGACGCGGTGCAGACGCTCTCCCTGGGCAACCAGCAGCGGGTGCAGCTCGCCGTGGCGCTGGTGCATGATCCCGAGGTCCTCATCCTGGACGAGCCGTTCTCCGGGCTCGACCCGATCGCTGTGGACGCGCTGGCGACGGCGCTGCAGGAGCGGTGCAGGGGCGGCGTGCCGGTGATCTTCTCCAGCCACCAGTTGGAGCTGGTGGAGCGGCTGTGCGACTCGGTCGGCATCGTCTCGGCGGGCCGGATGGTGGCCACGGGTACGGTGGCCGACCTGCGTGCCGCCGAGGGCAACTCGTTGCGCGTGGTGGTCCGGGATCCCTCTCCGGGCTGGGCGGACGGCCTGCCCGGCGAGGTCACGGTGTTCGGCGACCGGCACACCCTGCGCACCGAGGGCGGCGACGACCAGGAGATTCTGCGCCGCGCCATGAAGGCGGGGCACGTCGAGCACTTCGGCATCGAGCAGCCGACCCTCACCGAGATCTTCAAGGAGGCCGTGGCGTGAACGGACTGATGCTGGTCGCCCGACGGGAGATCACCACGCAGATACGGACGAAGGGGTTCCTGATCGGCCTGCTCGTCACGGCGTTGCTGGTGGCGGCGGTGTCCTTCGCGCCCAAGATCTTCGGTGGGCCCACCTCCTACACGCTCGGCACGGTCAACTCCCAGCAACTGCCGCTGCAGGCCGCCGCGCCGGACGCCGAGGTCACGTGGCGCTCCTTCCCCGACGAGAACGCGGCCAAGCAGGCCGTGCTCGCAGGGGACGTGGACGCCGTGCTGGTCAACGGCGTCAAGGTGCTCACCGACGGGGAGATCGACCCCCAGCTCGGCGTGCTGCTGCAGAGCGTCAACAAGGAGACCAAGCTCGGCGCGGCCGGGGTCTCGATCCCGCCGCTGCAGATGCAGTCCGTGGGCGCCGACACGCGTTACGAGGCCGCCCGCGCTGGGATCGCCGTGGTGCTGGTGCTGCTGCTCTTCATGCTTCTCATGGGTCAGGTCATGATGGTGGCGATGGGCGTCGTGGAGGAGAAGGGCAGCCGGATCGTGGAGATCCTGCTCTCCACGGTGCGGCCGTGGCAGCTGCTCGGCGGCAAGATCATCGGATTGGGCGTGCTCGGCCTGATCAACCTGGTCACGATCGCCGTCGTCGGGCTCGCCGCCGCCATGGTCTCCGGCCTCGCCGCGGACTTCCCGCCTGGCATTCCGGGCCTGCTGGCGGGCGTGCTGGTGTGGTTCATCCTGGGATATGCCTTCTTCGCCACGCTGTCGGCCGCGTTCGCGTCGCTGGTCTCGCGTCAGGAGGAGGTGAGCAGCGTGATGACGCCGCTGACCATGCTCATCATGGTCACCTACTTCGTCGCCTTCTACACCACCAACGACGCCACCGGGACGCTGGCCACCGTGCTGTCCTACGTGCCGCCGTTCTCCGCGATGATCATGCCGGTCCGGATGGCCGCGACCGAGGTGCCGCTGTGGCAGGTGGGAGCCTCCATGGCGGCGATGGTGGTGGCCGTGCTGGCGGTGCTGAGCTTCGGCGCCACGGTCTACCAGCGGGCGGTGCTGCGTACGGGGGCCCGGCTCAAGCTCGGCGACGTGTTGCGTACGCGGTAGATGGATCCGATCAAGCGGGCGCGGCGCTTCACCTGGATCATGCTGCTCTCCAGCTTGGTGATCATGTGGGTTCTCATCGTCCTGACGATCGCGATCGCGATCGGTGAGGGGAGGATCTCCTGGTGGCGTACCGCGGCCGCACTGGTCGCCGCGATCTTGTTCACCTGGCTCGCGCTGCGGATGCTCACGTCGCTGCTGGACCGCCGTTACCCCACCAGGCTGGTGGTGGGAACGGCGGTTCTCGCGCTGGTGGTGGCGGTGCTGGGCGGGGGGTCCCCGTTCAGCTGGGGATTCACGCTCATGGTCTGGTTGACCCTGGCGGTGCTGGAGGTTCGCAGACGCACGGTCGTGCTGATCGCGGTGGGCACGTGGGTGGTCAGTGTCGGGGTCTCCGCCCTGTACCTGGTGGACGGATCGAGTCCCGTGAGGCCGGGCTCGGACGCCGTGAGCATGATGATCATAATGGTGCTGGTCTACGGGATGTGGTGCGCGTTCCTGCCGCCGTGCAACCGGATGTGGATGTGGATCTGGTCGCTCGCCGTACAAGCACACGAGGGCCGTGAGGCGCACACGCGGCTGGCACTGGCCGAGGAGCGGCTGCGCTTCGCGAGGGACCTGCACGATCTCGTGGGACACCAGCTCTCGGCCATCGCGGTCAAGACCGAGCTGTCGGTACGCCTGTCGGACGTGAACCCGGCGGCGGCCAAGGCGGAGATGGCCGAGGTCAACCAGCTGACCAGGAAGGCGTTGCGGGAGCTGAGGCAGGCCGTGCGCGGCTACCGTGAGCTTGACTTGGCCGCTGAGCTGAATAGCGTGAAAAGCGTGCTCGAAGCGGCCGGTGTCCGTTGTCAGGTTCACCTGCCCTACCGTGAGCTGCCCGACGGAGTGGCCCCGGTGTTCGCCTACGCGGTCCGCGAGGCGGTGACCAACGTGCTCAAGCACAGCATCGCGACGGTCTGCGACATCACGATCCGCTTCACCGCCGAGGAGGCGGAGCTCCGCGTACGCAACGACGGGGTCGGCCGGCAGCAGGTCGCCGAGCTGGGCACCGGGCTGGCGGGTTTGGGGGAGCGGCTGGCCCAGGTGGGGGGCAAGGTCACCGCCCTGCCGACGAAAGATGGACAGTTCATCCTGAGTGCGGTCGTGTCACTGCCGATACGTGGGTAGGGGCATCGTGTGGGGTGTTCACCGGGGTGAGCGCTTCGCGCGGGGTAGGACCACGCTGTGAGCGTGATTGAGGAGGTGGCATGCGCGTCCGGGGCAATCCGAGGGCACAGGTGGTGCGGATCGGCGCCCGGCTCGACGCCGGCACGTCGGCCGGGGTGCGTGAGAGCCTGCACGAGGCTCTCGACTCCGGTGACGGCGATCTGATCCTGGATCTCTCCGAGCTGGAGATGATCGACGCTACCGGTCTCGGGGTGCTCGTGGGGGCGCATCGGCGCGCGCTCAGCGTGCAACGCCGCCTCGTTCTTCGGGGGGTGCCACCGCGGATCATGCGGATACTGGCGGTGACCCGGCTGAATCGGGTGCTGCACGTGGAGGTTCCGGCAGCCGCGGTGGCCTGATGTGACATATCGGGGCGGGCGACGATCAGCCGTCGCCCGCCCTTTTCTGACTTAGACGAAATGCAGATTGCGGCTGTCCGAATGGCGCTGCCGCAATCCGCGGCGAATGGCGATTATCACTCTGGCTCAAGGGCCGCCGAGGCTGCGGGTGAAGATGTGCACGGCGACGTCCGCGAGTTCGTCGATCGGCGGCTGCGGTTCGGTGAGCAGCCATTCGATGAGCAACTCCTGTAACGCGCCAATGACACCGAGTGCCACCAGCCGCCGATTCAACGGGGTGGCGGCCGGGAAATCGGCCGCCGCTTCCTCCACGAGCCGGGCGAAGGAGTCCACCGCGCGCTGACGTGAGGCGGTCAGGACGTCGCCCGACCGGCGTACCTCGACGTGCATGATGCGGGCCCGCCGCCAGTCGGCCGTGGTGAACTCGATATAGGCGCGAATCCCGGCTTTGACCCTGTCGTCAAGCGCGTTCGGCGCGTCCTGGATCGCTTTGGCGACGACTATCAGGCTTTCCTCCACACATCGCTCGTGCAGCGCCTGCAGGAGCTCCTCGCGGCCACCGAAACATTCGTAGAAGGCCCGGTTGGAGATCCGCGCCTCCGAACACAGCCTTTCGATGGTCGTCGCCGCGAAACCCGGCTTCGCGTATAGCGTGTAGGCGGCTGTCATCAGCCGCTCGCGTCTGTCGGCCAGCCTTTGCTCAGCCGACATTCCCCGGTAAGACCGGTTCACATTCCACCCGTCCAACATGATCGTGGCCCCCAGAGCACACAATTATGGACGGATGATCCGTTTAGGGAAAGGGCGGGATGATTATCTCTTGCGTCACCCGTGCAAGAACGTGACAAGTCTGATCAGCTGCTCAAGTTCTCCGAGCCGGGGTGAACGGCGCCAACTTCGCCCGGAGCACCGCCGGGCATCGGCGCGAGATGGGCCGTTCGCCGGCGCGCGCGATGCTGCGATTCCCCATGAAACTTTCACCCCCCAACCCAAACCCCTTCCTAGTCGTTACGCTCCGCCAAGCCGACCACCCGCCGTAAGGGGCTGGCGGCCCTCCAGGAAACGGCCTCTGACCCTTCACCGCTGACCCGCCGTAACGCGAGCCCCCCTGGGCCGCCTGGGTGGTTCCTTCGGGGGTCCCTTGGCGGCGCTCATTCGGCTCCAGCGGGCTTCAAGGATGGCCGGGTGTAACCAGGGCGCACCATGGCCAATACGGCCGCGATGCGCCACCTCAGCCTCCTCCAGCCGGTCGAGAGGACCGCTTCCCGATCGGCCAGGGACGGGACCACCCGCTCGGTCAAGAAGGGGACCACCCAGCCGGTCAAGGAGGCGCTCGCGTAACGGCGGGCCACCGGTGAAGGGTCAGGGGCCGTTTCCTGGAGGGCCCTCAGCCCCTTACGGCGGGTGGCAAGCTTGGCGGAGCGTAACGAATAGAAAAGAGTTTGAACTTTAAAACAGGGTCGGGTTTTCGGGTTCGATGCCGCGGAGGGTGTCGTAGTCCAGGGTGACGCAGGAGATGCCGCGGTCGGTGGCGAGCACGCGGGCCTGGGGTTTGATCTCCTGTGCCGCGAACACCCCCCGCACCGGCGCCAGCAGCGGGTCGCGGTTGAGCAGCTCCAGATAGCGCGTGAGCTGCTCCACCCCGTCGATCTCGCCGCGGCGCTTGATCTCCACCGCCACCGTCGCCCCCACCCCGTCACGGCACAGGATGTCCACGGGCCCGATCGCCGTCATGTATTCGCGGCGGATCAGCGAGTAGCCCTCGCCCAGCGTGGTGATGTGCTCGGCGAGCAGCTCCTGGAGGTGCGCCTCCACGCCGTCCTTGATCAGCCCGGGGTCCACGCCCAGCTCGTGGCTGGAGTCGTGCAGGATCTCCGCCATGGTCAGGACCAGCTTCTCGCCGGTCTTGCCGTGCGTGACCGTCCAGGTCTCGCCGTCTTCCTTGAGCTTGCACGGCGGGTTCATCCAGTTGAGCGGCTTGAACGCGCGGTCGTCGGCGTGAATGCTCACGCTGCCGTCCGCCTTGATCAGGACGAGCCGCGGCGCCAACGGCAGGTGCGCCGTGAGCCGCCCGATGTAATCCACGCTGCACCGCGCGATGACCAGCCGCATGACGACCCACCTTAGCGGCTCTGGAAAACTGGAGGCATGGCGTTCACACAGGCGGTGCGGGAGCCCCGATGAGCCCCCGCCGTGCCCGCCGCAGGGAGTCCTCCCGCCCCCTCGGCTTCCCCACCGGCCTGGACACAGTGGAGGAATGGCCCGACGGCGAGTGGAAAGTACGCATACTCACCGGCGCGTCCTCCACCAAGGACTACCGCTGTCCCGGCTGCGACCAGGAGATCCGTGGCGGCCGGCCGCACCTGGTCGCCTGGCCCAACTGGCCGGGCGGCGACGAGGAGCGCCGCCACTGGCACCAGACCTGCTGGCGTAAGAGACTCGACCGCGGCCCCGGCAGGAGCCGCTACTGATGGGAAACCTGCCCGCCCTGCCCTGGGCAGCGGCCGGTGTGGCAGCGTGTCGGCAGATATGTCACGAGCACTGAAGGGATCCATGGTGGAGATTCGCGCGGCGACCGTGCTGCCCGCCCGGCGCGAGCCGATCGAGTTGCACACGGGTGACGGCCTGACCCTGGTCGGCGAGCTGGCCCTGCCCCAGGACCGGCCTCCCGTGGCGACGCTGGTGACGCTGCATCCGCTGCCCACCCACGGCGGCTTCATGGACAGCCACGTCTTCAAGAAGGCCGCCAACCGTCTGCCCGCCCTCGCCGACCTGGCCGTGTTGCGGTTCAACACGCGGGGCACGTCCTCGGAGCGCGGCACCTCGGAGGGCACGTTCGACGGGGGAGAGGGCGAGCGGTTCGACGTCGCCGCGGCGCTGGAATACGCCGAGTTCCACGACCTGCCGCACGTGTGGGTGGTCGGGTGGTCGTTCGGGACCGAGCTGACGCTCAAGTGGGCCCACGATCCGCTGGTCGAGGGCGCGATCCTGCTCTCGCCGCCGCTGCACAGGGCGACCGACGCGGATCTGGACGCCTGGGCCGGGTTCGGGCGTCCGCTGACGGCGCTGGTGCCCGAGTTCGACGACTACCTGCGGCCGGAGGAGGCCCGCAAGCGGTTCGCGCGCGTGCCGCAGGCCGAGGTCGTCGGGGTGGACGGGGCCAAGCACCTGTGGGTGGGGGAGCCGTACGTGCGGATCGCGCTGGACGAGATCGTCAAGCGGGTCAACCCGGCGGCCTGGCCGCTGCCGACCGAGGTGTGATCGGGCTGCCGACCGCTGTCTGATCGGCGGTCAACGCCCGGCGTCCCGGCATCGGCGGATATTTCCGGACATGTCGCCGGTCTGAAGGTTTTTTTGAGCATAAGGCTCAAAAGTCTGGACCCTGTACGTGGCCCAGGGTGAGAATCCGATCGGCAATCGAAGATCGTGGAGACGCCGGGCCGCCCCTGTCCCGCGCGTAACCCCTGCTCGTTGGAGCGAGGTACGTATGCGCTTGGTGCGTGGACTGATCGCGGCGGCGTTGGCGGGGACGGTGTTGACAGCGCCTCTACAGGCGTCCGCCCAGCAGGCGGCGCAACCCGTACGGACGGTTGATCCGGCCCGTCCCGCCGAGCAGCCGGACGGGGCGGAGCGGGCAGCGCTCGCGCAGGCCCGCCAGGACGGCAGGCCGGTCAAGGTCGAGTCGATGCGCAGCGAGACCCGCCAGGTCTTCGCCCAGCCCGACGGCACGCTCATGATGGAGGTGAACGCCCGCCCGGTACGCGTCCGCAAGGCCGACGGCTGGGTCCCGGTGGACACCACGCTCCGGCTGCGCCCCGACGGCGCGGTGGAGCCGGTCGCCGCGGCGGTCGATGTGACGTTCTCCGGCGGCGGCACCGTCCCGCTGGCCAGCCTGTCGCGCGGCGCCAAGACCCTGGAGCTCGGCTGGCAGGGCAACCTGCCGAAGCCCGTGCTGAAGGGCGACACCGCCACCTACCCCGAGGTCATGCCGGGTGTGGACCTCCAGGTCACCGCCGACGTGGACGGCTTCTCACACCTGCTGGTGGTCAAGTCGCGGGCCGCCGCGGCCGGGCTGACCGAGCTGGCCTTCCCGCTCTCCGTCTCCGGCATGTCGCTGAAGTCGGACAAGGCGGGCAACGTGGAGGCCGTCGACACGAGCGGCGGCACGATCTTCGTCGCGCCCACCCCCAAGATGTGGGACTCGGAGGGCATCAGCAGCCCGCAGGCGCTCAAGGAGGGCCGCTCCCCTGAGGCCAGGGAGGCCACGATGGGCGTGGAGCTGACGGGCCGCCAGCTGCGGCTCAAGCCCGACAGGGCCATGCTCACGGACCCGGAGACCACGTTCCCCGTCTACCTGGACCCGTACTTCTCCGCCAACCGCGGCTCGTGGACGGCGGTCTGGAGCAACTGGCCCAACTCCAACTACCTCAACTCCAGCGACGTCGCCAGGGTGGGCCACGTCGAGTCGCAGAAGAACCGTACGTTCTTCCAGATGGCCAGCGGCTCGACCATCCACGGCAAGCAGATCATCAAGGCGACGCTCCGTACGTACGAGACGTGGTCGTACTCGTGCAGCGCCCGCAAGGTCGAGGCCTGGGGCACCGGCGCGATCAGCAAGAGCACCACCTGGAACAATCAGCCGGCCTGGACCAGGCTGCTCTCCACCGTGAACGTGGCCAAGGGCTGGGGCGCGTCCTGCCTGCCCGGCGGCGTGGAGTTCGACGTGACGTCGTGGGCCGCCGACGCCGCCGCCAAGAACTGGTCCACCATGACCATCGGCCTGCGGGCCACCAGCGAGACCGACCAGTACGCCTGGAAGAAGTTCAGGAACAACCCGACCCTGGTGATCGAGTACAACTCGCTGCCCACCGCCCCCGTGGCGGCCGACGCGTGGTCCGACCCGGGCGGCCCCTGCGTCTCCGGCGACAGCCGGCCCATCATCAGCACGGCCACCCCCAAGCTGTGGGCCAAGCTGAAGGACGCCGACAACACGGTCAGGGGCCGGTTCGAGTGGTACAGGGCCGACGGGGTGAAGGCCGGCGAGTATCTCACCCCGATGGGCTCGACGGGCACCGCCTTCTCCGCGACCGTCCCGAACACCCTCTACGCCGACGGCGCGCTGATCCGCTGGCGGGTCCGCGCCGAGGACGGCCAGGCCAACAGCGCATGGAGCCCGTGGTGCGAGGCCACCGTGGACGCCACGGCCCCCGGCCGGGAACCCGCGGTCTCCTCGCCCCAGTACGCCGAGAACGCCTGGACCGACGGCGTCGGCCTGGCCGGTACGTTCGCCTTCGCCCCCAACGGCGTCACCGACGTGGCCGGTTACGTCTACGGGCTCGACACCACGCCCAAGGCGGAGGTCCCCGCAGGCCCGGACGGCGGCGCCACGATCCAGCTCACCCCGCGTCACGACGGTCCCAACGTCCTGGCGGTGCGCAGCAAGGACCGCGCGGGCCAGCTCGGCCCGATCCGTACCTACGTCTTCAACGTCAACCCGGGCCGCGCCCCGAGCGGCCACTGGGCCCTGGATGAGGGCACGGGCCAGGTGGCCCGCGACGCCACCGGCGCCCACCCGGCCACGCTTTACGGAGGCACCTGGACCACCGGCAGGACCGGCAGCGGCCTGCGCCTGGCGAGCGCGTACGCGCAGACCTCGGGCCCCGTCGTGGACACCTCGAAGAACTTCACCGTCACCGCCTGGGCCCGCCTCACCGGCACGGCCGCCACCGCCACCGTCGTCACCCAGGAGGGCACCAGGACCGGCGCCTTCGCCCTGCAGTACTCCAAGACGGACGACCGCTGGGCGCTGACCCGCCCGGGTGCCGACGCGGACGGCGCAACGGCCGTGCGCGCCCTGTCCCAGGCCGCCCCCAGGCTCAACGAGTGGACCCACCTGACCGGCGTCTACGACTCGGCCGCCGGCCAGCTCTCGCTGTACGTCAACGGCAGGCTGGAGTCCACGGTGGCCTACACCCAGCCCTGGAACGCCACCGGCCCCGTCACCATCGGCCGCGGCCGGGCAGCCGGCGTCGCGGCGGACTACTGGCCCGGCGACGTGGACGAGGTCCGGCTCTACGGGCGGGCCATGTTCGCCGACGAGGTCGCCGACCTGGTGAACAGCGCCGCCACCCTGGTCGGCCACTGGAAGCTGGACGAGGAGTCCGGCCTGACCGCCGCCGACTCCTCGGGCCGGGCGACCCCCGCGACGCTCTCCGGCGCCGCCTCGTGGACCTCCGGCTGGCTGGACGGCGCGCTCGCGCTCGACGGCGTCACCGGCCACGCCCAGACCACCGCGCCCGCGGTGAACACCAAGGGCGGATTCACCGTCGCCGCCTGGGTGCAGCTCGACTACCTGCCCACCCGTGACACCACGATCGCGGCCCAGCCCGGCAGCCGGGCCGCCGGGTTCCAGCTCGGCTTCGACAAGGAGCAGCAGCGCTGGGCCCTCGGCATGGCCGCCGCCGACACCGACACCGCCGCCCTCGTCCGTACCCGCTCCGACGCCGTAGCGTCCCCGCTGGAGTGGACGCACGTGGCGGCCGCGTACGACCCGCTGGCCGGTGAGCTGCGCATCTACGTCAACGGCCAGCTGTCCACCACCACGATCACCGACCACGTGAGCGCCTGGAACGCCACCGGCCCGCTGCAACTGGGCCGGACCAAGGCCGCGGGCGCCTTCACCGGCTACTGGCCGGGCACCCTCGACGACATCCGCCTGTACGACGGCGTGCTGAACGCCGAACAGATCGCTCAACTAGCCGCCCAGTAACTCGACCGCCCAGCAAGCCCCCCCGACTGGGAGAGATTCATGGACCCCCAGAGCGAGTTCGACCTGCCGGAATCCCGCTGGAATCGTTTACCGGACCCCACGGAAACCGACCTCCCCGACCCCTACTGGAATCGTTTTCTCCATCCCAAGGCCGAATCCCGCTGGCCCCGCCGGCTGGCCGCCGTCCTGACGATCGTCGTCGCGCTGCCGCTCGTTCACGCGCTGCCGGCCGCCGCGGCGCCCCGCCCGGCCCCGTCGGTGCAGCGTGAGACCCCGGTCACGGGCGGCAAGGTCCCCGTCAAGCCGCCGCTGGAGAACCCGGTCACGGAACAGGCATGGAAGGCGCCACCTGCCGTCACCTGGCCGAAACCCCAGGTCGCGGAGCTGGGCGGCAGCACGGACACGGCCCGGACCATGGCGGCCGGCTTCCCCGTGAAGCTGGCCCCCGCGCCGGACGAGACCGAGACCGCCAAGGGCGCGGTGGCCAAGGCCGCGGCGGAGCCCGCTCCCGTACGTGTCGAGCTGCTCGACACCGACCTGCTCGGCCTCGCGATGCGGGTCACCCCGGGCGGGCAGGACGGCGCGCAGGCGGCGGTGGCCAGGTCGGCCACGAAGACCCGGCTGCAGGTCGACTACTCCGGCTTCCGCTACGCCTTCGGCGGCGACTACGGCGCCCGGCTGCGGATGGTCAAGCTGGAGGAGTGCGCCCTGACCGGGGCCGCGAACTGCGCCCGGCCACAGCCCCTGAAGAGCGAGAACAACGCGCAGGACGGCACGCTGACCGCCGAGGTCGAGACCTCCGGCCTGTACGCACTGATGGCCGGCCCCGCCGGCCAGTCCGGCGACCACGCGGCCACCTCGCTGGCCCCCGCGGCGAGCTGGAGCGTGGGCACCCAGTCCGGCGACTTCTCCTGGAGCTACCCGATGCGCACGCCGCCCGCGCTGGGCGGTGAGGAGCCGGAGCTGTCGCTCGAATACTCCTCGCAGAGCGTGGACGGCCGTACCGTCTCGACCAACAACCAGCCCTCCTGGGCGGGCGAGGGGTTCGAGCTGAACCCGGGCGGCTACATCGAGCGCCGCTACAAGTCCTGCATGATCGACGGCAAGAAGACCGGCGACCTGTGCTGGGACCAGGACAACGCCACGATGTCCCTGGGTGACTCGGCCATCGAGCTGGTCAAGGACGCCACGACCAAGCAGTGGCGGCCCAAGCGCGACGACGGCACCCGCATCGAGGCCCTCACCGGCGCCACGAACGGCGACAACAACGGCGAGTACTGGCGCGTCACCACCCTCGACGGCGCCCAGTACACCTTCGGCCTCAACCGGCTGCCCGGCTGGGTGAGCGGCAAGCCGGAGACCAAGTCGGTGCAGACGGTGCCGGTGTTCGGCAACAACAGCGGCGAGCCGTGCTACTCCAGCACCCCGGCGAACGCCTGGTGCCAGCAGGGTTACCGGTGGAACCTGGACTACGCGGTGGACACCCACGGCAACGCCACCACCTACTGGTACGAGCGCGAGACCAACCACTACGGCCGCAACTCCAAGCCCGAGTTGGGCACCCAGTACATCCGCGGCGGCTACCTGACCCGCATCGACTACGGCTACCTGAAGAACGAGCTGTTCACCAAGGCTCCGGCGGCCCGCGTGGTGTTCGACGTGGCCGAGCGCTGCCTGCCCAGCGGGACCGTGACCTGCGCCCCCGAGCAGCTCAAGAAGGAGACTGCCAGCCACTGGCCGGACGTCCCGTTCGACCAGATCTGCGACGCGGGCGTGAAGTGCACCGACCGGCTGGCGCCGACGTTCTTCTCCAGGAAGCGGCTGACCAAGATCACCACCCAGGTGCTCAACGCCTCCGGCCAGTACTACCCGGTGGACTCGTGGGCGCTCGCGCACCAGTTCCCGGCCCCCGGTGACGGCACGAGCCCGTCGCTCTGGCTGGCCTCCGTCCAGCAGACCGGCCACGTGGGCGGCACGATCACGCTGCCCAAGACCACCTTCGTCGGTGTCCAGCTGGCCAACCGGGTGGACAGCAACGAGGGCCGCGCCCCGCTGGTCAAGTGGCGCGTCCAGGCGATCGGCAACGGGAGCGGCGGCGAGCTGCGGGTCAACTACGCGCAGGCCGAGTGCCAGCCCGGCGCCGTGCCGGCCGCCGACAAGAACTCCAAGCTCTGCTTCCCGCAGCGCTGGGCCCCGCCGGACGAGTCCGAGGTCACCGACTGGTTCCACAAGTACGTGGTGTCGCAGACCGTCCAGGTCGACCGGGTCGCCGCTTCGCCCAACGTGGTCACCAGCTACGAGTACCTGGACGGCGGCGCCTGGCACTATGCCGACAACATCCTGGTCAAGCCCGAGCACCGCAACTGGTCGGAGTGGCGCGGGTTCGGCCGGGTCCGGGTCCGCGAGGGCGACGGGCAGGACACCAGGCGCACGCTCACCGAGTTCCGCTACTTCCGCGGCATGCACGGCGACCGCCAGGCCGACGGCTCCAAGCGCAGCGCGCAGGTCGAGGACACCGAGGGCGGCAAGCTGGACGACCTCGACCAGTACGCCGGGTTCGAGCGCGAGGAGATCATGTACGACGGCGACGGCGGGTCCCTCCTGACCGCTACCGCCGAGCAGCCGTGGTCGCTCAAGACCGCCGAGTCCACGCAGGGCGGCGTCACCAAGACCGCGTACGTGGTGCAGGCCAAGTCCATGGTCACCCGTACCGCGCTGGCGGGCGGCAAGTGGCGGCGGACCGGCGAGTCCCGCTCGTACGACACCAAGGGCCTGCTGACCCAGGTGGAGGACCAGGGCGACCTGTCCAGTGCCGACGACGACCAGTGCACCCGCTACACCTACGCCCGCAACGACACCTCCTGGATGATCGACTACCCCAGCCGGGTCCAGAAGGTCGCGGCGAGCTGCGCCACCGGCGTGGCCAAGCTGGCCGCCGACGAGGTGATCTCCGACGAGCAGGTCCAGTACGACGGCCAGGCCACCGGCACCGCCCCGACCAAGGGTGACGTGACCGCGGTCCAGCAGCTCGCCTCCGGCGACGGCGCGACGATCACCGACAGCACCCACACCTACGACGTCTACGGCCGCGAGACCAGCGAGACCGACGCGGTCGGCGTCACGGACACCACCACCTACACCCCGGCCACCGGCGCTCCCGCGACGGAGGTCAAGGAGACCAACGAACTCGGCCACGTCGAGCGCACGCTGCTCGAACCGGCCTGGGGCGAGCCGGTCGTCCAGATCGACGCCAACAACCGGCGCGTGGACATGGCGTACGACGCGCTGGGCCGCCTGCTCAAGGTGTGGCAGCCCGACCGCAGCAAGGACGCCGGGCAGTCGCCCAGCACCGAGTACGTCTACGTGACGCGCGACGACGGCCCCAGCTACGTCACCACGAAGACGCTGCGCGGGGACGGCGGTTACACCGTCAGCCACGAGCTGTACGACGGCCTGACGCGCGAGCGGCAGACCCAGGAGTCCGCGCCCCGCGACGATCAGACGAGCGATCCGGCGCTGCGTGACGGGCGGACGATCACCGACACCTTCTACAACTCCCAGGGAGAGCAGTACAAGTCGAACACCGGCTACTTCGCCACCGGCACCCCCTCCACCGACCTGCTGGCGGTGGCCGACGCCGACGTGCCCACCCAGGTCGTGTCGACCTTCGACGGCTCCGGCGAGCTCAACGCCCAGATCCTCATGGCGAAGGGCAAGGAGAAGTACCGGGTCACCGCCAAGCAGGAGGGCGACCGGATCCACATCACGCCGCCGGACGGGGGCACCGCGACCACCCGCATCGGCGACACCGATGACCGGCTGATCGAGCTGCGCCAGTACAAGGGCAAGACCCCGACAGGCGAGTACGAGGCCACCAAGTACACCTATGACCACGCGGGCCGGCTGGCCACGGTGACCGACCCCGCGGGCAACGTGTGGCGCCACTTCTACGACGTGCGCGGCCGGGAGATCAGAACGGAGGACCCGGACAAGGGCGTCACCACGACGACCTACAACGACGCCGACGACGTGGTCACCACCACCGACTCCCGCGGCAAGACGCTGTGGTACGGCTACGACGACCTGGGCCGCAAGACGGCGCTGCGCGAGGGCTCCGCGACCGGTCCGCTGCTGGCCGAGTGGAAGTACGACGCGCTGGCCAAGGGCCACATGAACGCCAGCATCCGCTACGTGGGCGGGCAGGCGTACACGACGGCGATCACGGACATCGACACCGACTACCGCCCGCGGCGCGAGACGGTCACCATCCCCGAGCGTGAGGGCAAGCTGGCCGGCTCGTACGTGCTCAACACCCGCTACACGCTCGACGACCAGGTCCAGTCCGTGAGCTTCCCGGCGGGCGGCGGCCTGGCGGATGAGTCGGTCGTCTACTCCTACGACGAGCTCGGCCAGCCGACCACGGTCACCGGCCTGTCGGCGTACGTGTCGGCGACCCGCTACTCCAAGCTCGGCGAGACGCTGCAGTACGAGCTGGGCACCGGGACCAGGAAGACCTGGCTCACCTACACCCACGACGAGGGCACCCGCAGGCTGACCGGCATGCGGCTGGATCGGGCCGGCGCCTCCGCCACCGACCTGGACCTCCGCTACAGCTACGACGCCGTCGGCAACATCACCAAGATCGCCGACCAGGCCGGTGGCCAGGACACGCAGTGCTTCACCCACGACTATCTGCGCCGCCTGACCTCGGCGTGGACGGCCACCGACGACTGCGCCTCGGGCTCGCCGCAGTCCGGCAAGATCGGCGGCGTGGCCCCGTACGCGGTCAACTACGCCTACGACGCCACCGGCAACCGGATCAAGGAGACCAAGCCCGCCTGGGGCGGCGCGTCCGAGCAGGTGCGCACGTCCACCTACCCGGCGCCGGGCGGCAAGCAGCCGCACGCGTTGCAGACCGTCGGCTCCGACCTCTTCCAGTACGACGAGGCGGGCAACACCATCAGGCGCAAGGTCGGCACCTCCGACCAGACCCTGGTCTGGGACGCCGAGGGCAACCTGGCATCGGTCACGGAGGCGGGCAAGACGACGTCGTACGTGTACGACGCGGACGGCAGCCGGCTGATCCGCCGGACGACGACCGACGCCACGCTCTACATCGACGACATGGAGCTGCGACTCGACCTCGCCAAGGACGCGGTCGAGCAGACCCGCTACTACACCGTCAACGGCGAGCCCATCGCGGTGCGCACGCCGGACAACCAGGTGTACTTCCTGGCCAACGACCACCAGGGCACCGCGCAGGCCGCGGTGAACGCCGGCACCGGCGAGCTGGCCGTCCGCAGGAAGACCCCGTTCGGCGAGGACCGGGGCTCACCACCGCCATGGTGGCCGGGGCAGCGCGGGTTCGTCGGCGGAACGCAGGACCCGACGACCGGACTCGTCACCCTCGGGGCCCGCGAGTACGACCCCAAGAACGGCCGGTTCATCTCGGTCGACCCGGTCATCGACGAGGAGGACCCGCAGCAGCTCAACGCCTACGCCTACGCCAACAACAGCCCCGTCACCATGAGCGACCCCGACGGGCAGCTGTTCTGGATCGTCGTCGGCATCGCGGCCAGGATCGCGGCACAGGCCATCGCCAGGAGGCTGGCGGCGGCCGCGGCCAGGCGGGCGGCGCTCGCGGCGGCACGGGCGGCGGCCAGGCGCGCGGCCATCGCGGCGGCCAAGCGCAGGGCGGCGGCACTGGCCAGGAAGAGGGCCCTGGAAGCGGCCAGGAAGCGGGCCGCGGAGGCGGCGCGGAAGAAGGCCCTCGCGGCGGCCAGGAAGAAGGCGGCCGAGGCGGCCAGGAAGGCGAAGGAAGCGGCGGCGAGGCGGCGGGCCGCGCTGGCGGCCAGGAGGGAGGCCAGGAGGAAGGCGGCCGAGGCGGCGGCGAAGCGGCGGGCCACTCTCAGGGCCAGGGAACGGAACCGGCGGGCGGGCAGGCTCCCGGCCGGGATCCGGCACGCTCGCAGCCGTCCCGCGCAGCGGCCGACCAGCCATCGGGCGGCCCAGCGGCCGGCGCCGCCCAGGGCGAGCAGGCAGCCGGCGCAGCCGCGGCCGAGCCAGACCTACCGGCTCGACGGGACGACCCAGCAGACGCAGTCCTACACCGTCTACGGCAACGGCCGGATGTACCCGGAGGGCCGGCCGCCGTCGAACCTGCCGCGCGGCGGCGGCTCCGGCCAGGGCGAGAAGCAGCTCTTCCGGCCGGATGAGATCTCGCCGTCGAACACGAGGACCGGCACGGTCGCGGAGACTGGCGCCCGGGTGGTCCGCTGGTACGACAAGAGCGGTCTCGACGACGCCATCGACCTGCTGGGCGGCTTCTTCGGCTTCTAGCAGGAGGCCACCAGCCCGGGCCGGTATCCGCTGCCTGCCCGGGCGGGTGGCCGCCACTCGCCCGGGCCGGTGTCCGCTGCCTGCCCGGGCTGGTGTTCGTCACCGCACGGTGGTTCGTACCCCGCCACCGTCGGTGGCTTCGGCGCGGGGCTCTCATGGGCCCCGCGCCGTTGACGTTCCTCGGGCCACTGATCATAGAATATTGTTCGGTTCCGATGTGAGGAGGCAGCGGTGGGCGCGTTCGATCTCAGCGGTAAGCAGGCGCTGGTCACCGGGGCGTCGAAGGGGATCGGCAAGGCCATCGCGCTCGCGTACGCCGAGGCCGGGGCCGACGTGGCGCTCGTGTCCAGGTCGGCCGGGCTGCTCGCCGAGGTGGGCAAGGAGGTCGAGGCCCGGGGGCGGCGCGCCGTCGTCATCCCCGCCGACCTCACCGACCGGGAGGCCGCCGCCGGAGCCGTGGCGGCGGCGATCGACGGGCTGGGCCACCTCGACATCGTGGTCAACAACGCGGGTGGCTCGAACTTCCTCGTCGAGTTCAAGGACCTGCGGCTGGCCGGGTGGGACAAGCTCATGCGGCTCAACCTCGACTCCGCCATGGCCGTCTGCCACGCGGTCGCCCCCCACCTGCTGGAGCGGGGCGACGGCGTGGTCATCAACGTGGCCTCGGTCGCGGCGCTCGGCGCGCCCCTGCTGGCCCCCTACGCCGCGGCCAAGGCCGGGCTGGTCGCGCTGACCAGGACGCTGGCCGTGGAGTGGGCGCAGGCGGGCGTGCGGGTCAACGCCCTGTGCCCCGGATGGACGGCCACCGACCTCAACCGCAACCTCTGGGAGGACGAGACCACGGCCGCCGCCACGGTCGCCACCGTGCCGATGCGGCGCTGGGGGACGGTGGCGGAGATGGCCCAGCCGGCCGTGTTCCTGGCGAGCCCGGCGGCGGCGTACATGACCGGCCAGGTGCTGTTCGTGGACGGCGGCGCCACCGCCATCTGAAGGGCGCGCCGGGGTGGGGGAGGATCCCGGCGCGGCCGGGTTCCGTCCCCGACGGGGGCGGGTGCCGTCCCGGCGCGGCCTCACGGGCGGGGTTTCCCCCGGCGCGGCCTCCGCCCGCCCGACGCCCGCGCCCGACGCCCGACCGACGCCCGCGCCCGACGCCCGCCCTCCGCCCGCCCGGCGCTCGCCCGGCGCCCGTCCGGCGCCGATCGGGGTGATCTCGATCGATGGGCCAGGCCGGGTTTATGGCGAATTTTGGCTGATTGTTCCTTTTTGGGAAGGTTCAAGGAGGCTGGTTGGATTCATTGGGGGATATCGGCATACGTCGGAGAGTGATTGTCGCCGGGAACCGGGCTACCGTGTGGTCCGTGCAGCTCTACACGAGATCGTCCGGGACCGGGCTCCCGGTTGTGTTGCTTCACGCGTTCCCGCTGTCATCGGCCATGTGGCTGGCCCAGCGGGAGGGGCTGGCCAAGGTCTGCCGGGTCATCACACCTGACCTGCGCGGCTTCGGCGGTTCGCGGCTGGGCGAAGACGAGCCATCACTCGACCTGATGGCCGACGACGTCGCCAGGCTGCTGGACGGGGAGGGCATCGAGAGGGCGGTGGTCGGCGGGCTGTCCATGGGCGGCTACGTCACCATGGCGTTCTGCCGCCGGCACCCCGACCGGGTGCTCGGCGTGATCCTGGCCGACACCAAGGCGAGCCCCGACCCGCCCGCGGCGCGGGACAACAGGGAGCGCATCGCTCAGGCCGTGCTGGCCGACGGCAGCGAGGTGCTGGTCAGCGAGGTGCTGCCGGCGCTCATCGGGCCGACGACCAAGGAGCGGCGGGCCATGGTGTTCGGGCGGGTCAAGGGTCTGGTGCAGTCCGCACCGCCGGGCGCCGTGGCCTGGGCGCAGCGGGCGATGGCCGCGCGGCCCGACTCGTTCGAGACGCTGAGAGAGCTGAAGGTGCCGCTGCTGGTCGTGGTCGGCGAGGAGGACGAGCTGTCGCCGCCCGCCGACGCCGAGGCGATGGCGGAGGCCGTGCCCGAGGGCAGGCTGGAGATCATCCCGAAGGCCGGTCATCTGAGCGCGGTCGAGCAGCCGGAGGCGTTCAACGCGGCGGTGACCGAATTCCTCCGGACGGAGCTCTCCAAGACGAACCGCTGACCGGACCCTTCGGGACGGGGCGGTGAGGTCGCGGGCCGGGGTGTGGTGGCCGCTTCCGCAGGGGAGGCGTACGCGCCGGCCCGCTAGGCGCGTTCCTGGCGGGGGACCACGACCTCGCGGACGATCAGCGCGATCGCCGCGGCGACCGGGATCGCCAGCAGCGCTCCGACGATGCCCAGCAGCGCGCCGCCGAACAACGCCGCGATCACCGTCACGGCGGGGGCCACGTTCACCGAGCGTTTCATCACCCTGGGGTAGATGAGGTAGTTCTCGATCTGCTGGTACAGCAGGAAGAAGACCGCGCACGCGATCCCGGCGGGCAGCGACTGCAGCAGCGCGACGCTCGTCACGAGCACCGCGCCGATCGTGGCGCCCACCAGCGGGATGAAGTCCGTCAGGGCCACCACCAGGGCGAGCGCCAGCGCGTACCGGACGCCCATCACCGACAGGAAGATCCAGGTCACCACGCCGGCGACGACGGAGATCAGCACGTTGCCGGCGACGTAGCCGCCGATGCCGCTGAGGATCTGCTCGCTGATCGCGCCCGTCCGCGCCCGGCGGGAGGCGGGCACCAGCTTGAGCAGGTATTCCTTGATCGTGTGCAGCGAGCCGAGAAAGTACAGCATGAGCACCAGCAGCGTCACGGTGGTGAACACGCCGTTCAGCACCACCAGGCCCGCGCCCATGATGCCGCTGGCCAGCGCCGGCCCGAGCGTGGCGGTCACGAACGTACGCAACTGCTGCAGCACCTGGTATTCCGCGTCGAGCTGGCGCAGCGTCGGATGGTTGCTCAGGTCGGTGATGTAGCCGGGTACGGCCTCGATGAACTCGGTGAGCTGCTGGCTGACCGGCGGCACCACGGCCAGGCCGAACAGCACGAACGCCACGATGACCCCGGCGAACACGATCGAGATCGCCCCCCGCCTGGCCAGGCCGCGGCGCTGTAGCGCCTCCACGGCCGGGTTGAGCCCGACGGCCAGGAACATCGCCACCACGATCAGGATGATGGTGCTCAGCGAGTAGACGACCATCTGCGCGAGGGCGATGGCCGTCAGCACGCCCAGCCCGCCGACCAGGCCGAACAGGAAGGGGCCGCGGGCGAGCGGCTTCCCTGGCAGCCCGTACGGCTGCCCGCCCGGGTCGTGGGCGGCATGGGCGGCATGGGTGGCATGGCCACGCGAGGCCCGCTCCCGGCCGCCGCCGCCGTCATGGGCCGTCTCCTGCGCGGTCACCGGGCTGGTGACGGGCACATCGTCGGGCACATCGGCCGGCACGTCGGCGGGGTCGGACTTGGCGGGATCGGCTTCTGTGGACAAGGAGAACTCCCGGGCACCGGCAAACAAAGAGAGAGCCTAGCGACCATTCGGATCGCCAGGCTCTCTCCAGCCGTCATCCAGCCCCCGTCTACGGGCGGCCGGCTACTCCTGCCACCACTCGGCGTCGTCCTCGGACTTGGACTCGACCTTGGCCGCGGGCGTCGGGGCCGGAGCCTCGACCACCGGCGCGGGCGCGGGCGCGGCGAGAGCCGGCTTCGGCGGGGCCGCCGTGACCGCGGGCTCGGGCTCCATGCCCGGCAGGGCGGCGCCACCGAGCAGCTGGCGGAGCTGCGCCAGGTGGCTGGTGATGCTGTCGCGCTGGCGGGTGAGCTCGTCGACCTGGCGCTGCATCGCCGTACGGGTGCGCTCGGCTTCGTTCTTCGCCTCGGTGACGATCGTGTCGGCGCTCGACTTGGCCTCGGCCACGATCGACTCGGAGCTCTTGCGGGCGTTGGCGACGAGCTGCTTGGCGTGCAGGTCGGCCTCGCGGCGGGTCTGGTCGGCCTGCTGGGTCGCCTTCGTGGCCCTCGACTCGGCCGTGGCGGCCCGCTGCTCGGCCTCGGCGACCAGCTTCTGCGTGGCGGCCTGGGCGCTGGCGTGGCGCTCGGCCTCCTGGCGCTCGGCGTCCTCGCGCCGGGAGGCGAGCTGGATCTCGAACTCCGCCTCGTCCTGCGCCCGCTTGGCCTCCGACTCCTCCAGCACCCGCTGCGCCTGCGCGCGCATCTCGTCGGCCTGCCGCTTGGCGGTCGTCAGCACCTCGTCGCGCTCACGCTTGGTGGAGGCGCGCAGCTGCGCGACCTCGCGCTCGGTGGTGGTGCGAAGCTTGGCGATCTCCCGCTCGGCGTCGGCCCGCTTCTCCGCCACCTCGTGGTCGGCCGTGGCCCGCAGCTTGGCGGCCTCGCGCTCGGTGGTGTTGGTCAGCTCGTCGGCCTCGCGGCGGGCGGTCGACCGGATCTCCTCGGCCTCCCGCTCCGCGGTGGTGCGCATGTCGTCGGTCTCGCGCGTGGCCTGGGCCCGCTTCTCGGCGGCCTCGGCCTCGGCGGCGGCCCGCATGTCGGCGGCCTCGACCTTGGCCTGCGCCTTGATCTCGTTGGCCTCGGACCTCGCGGCCTGCACGAGCTCGGTGGCCTGCTCCTCGGCCAGCCTGAGCAACTGCTCGATGCGGGCGCCGAGCCCGGAGTAGGTCGGCCGCTCCTGCTCCTGGAGTTGGCGCTGGGAGTCGGACAGATCGCGCTGCAGGCCGGCGACCTGCTCACGGGCCTGGCGTAGCTCTCCGTCTATCTGCTTCAGGTGATCGTGGACCTGATGCCGGTCGTAACCACGGAGCACTACGTCGAACTCGCGTGCTGGGGCGTCCTCGAAGAAGTTGTTGAGCTGGGCGTCGATGTCGGACTGCATGGAGGCTCGATCCTGGGTTGTCGAGACGGCTACACGGGCCGGACGGGGGGTTCGGGGCATCCGTACCAGGAGCCTGGCCTCGCGGCAGGCCCCATGTCCGGTGGAAGGCCAAGCGTACTCCGCTGGTGCCACCGGCGAAGCCCCGTCCAGCTTTCTGCGTGACTAGTTACGTATGAACGTTTTCTCCGTTTCCTAAGGCCGGGCTGCCTGGACCAACTCGGTCAGCATTCCGCCGACATCCTTGGGATGCAGGAAAGCGATTTCCGAGCCCATTGACCCATGCCTGGGACGCTCGTCCAGCAGCCTCACACCCTTCTCTTTGATCTTAGCCATGGCTTCCGAGACGTCGGGCACCCCGAATGCGACGTGATGGAGGCCCTCGCCCCGCCTAGCGAGGAATTTTCCCACAGGTGAGTCCTCCGAGAGAGGCTCTAGAAGCTGAATGTAGGAGCCCCCACCTTCGCCGTCGGCGATGTGCAGCATGGCCTCCTTGACGCCCTGCTCCTCGTTGACCTCGCGGGCCACGACGGTCAGCTCGAACGTCTCGGAGAAGAAGGCGATCTTCTCCTCCAGGTCGTGACAGGCGATGGCGACATGGTCGATACGCATGAACATTGTGTGGCCTACCTCCATAGCGAGGGTCACCCTACTCGTGGGTATGGTGTCAAAGAATCCGACGCGAGCACAGGAGGCCGTTGTCATGTCCAGTTCCGTCATCGTCGCCGGAGCTCGCACCCCGATCGGCAAGCTGCTGGGCGGCCTGTCCGGGCTCCAGGCCGTGGATCTCGGCGGCATCGCCATCAAGGCCGCGCTCGACCGGGCCGGGGTGGCGCCGGAGGCCGTCGAGTACGTCATCATGGGCCAGGTCCTGCAGGCCGGGGCGGGCCAGATCCCCTCCCGCCAGGCGGCCGTCAAGGCCGGCATCCCGATGACCGTCCCCTCGATCACGATCAACAAGGTGTGCCTGTCGGGCCTGGACGCCATCGCCCTGGCCGACCAGCTCATCCGGGCCGGCGAGTTCGACATCGTGGTGGCCGGGGGCATGGAGTCCATGACCAACGCCCCCCACCTGCTGCCCGGGATGCGCAAGGGCGTGAAGTACGGCGGGGCGCAGGTGGTGGACTCGATGGCCCACGACGGCCTGTTCTGCGCCTTCGACCAGTGCGCGATGGGCGAGTCGACGGAACGCCACAACACCAGGCTGGGCATCGGGCGCGAGGAGCAGGACGCCCTGTCGGCCCGCTCCCACCAGCTGGCCGCCGCCGCCACCAAGAACGGCGTCTTCGAGGACGAGATCGTCCCGGTGGAGATCCCGCAGCGCAAGGGCGAGCCGCTGGTGGTCAGGGAGGACGAGGGCGTACGCGGGGACACCACGCAGGAGACGCTGGCCAGGCTGCGCCCGGCCTTCGCGGCGGACGGCACGATCACGGCGGGCTCGGCCTCCCAGATCTCCGACGGCGCCTGCGCCGTGGTGGTCATGTCGAAGGCCAAGGCCGAGGAGCTGGGCCTGGAGTGGCTGGCGGAGATCGGCCGGCACGGCAACGTGGCGGGCCCGGACGCCTCGCTGCAGTCGCAGCCGGCCAACGCCATCAAGCAGGCCATGGCCAAGCAGGGCGTGACCGCGCAGGACCTGGACCTGGTGGAGATCAACGAGGCGTTCGCCAGCGTGGTCCTGCAGTCGGCCAAGGAACTGGGCATCCCGCTGGACAAGGTCAACGTCAACGGCGGCGGCATCGCCCTGGGCCACCCGATCGGGGCCTCGGGGGCGCGGATCGTGCTGACGCTGGCGTACGAGCTGAAGCGGCGCGGCGGTGGCCTGGGCGCGGCCGGGCTGTGCGGCGGTGGCGGTCAGGGCGACGCCCTGCTCATCCGGGTCCCCAAGTCCTAGCCGGGAGGGCCGCCGGTCACCGTGCCCCGGGCGGGGGCCGGTGACCGCCTCCGGCCGAGCGGTATGTCCATGCCCATGAGCAGAGAGTTGCGATCTCGTTACTCTCCGTGTGCATAATGGGCTACCCGCAGGCCGAAAGGAGATCTTCCGCCGCAGAAGGCCGTTCCCATCGCATTCGTATCGCTACCTCACACCGGAAGCAGACCACGACTTCAGCGTCACCTGTCCACGTCGTGGTCGTGGAGGACGCTTCCGGGGCGTTCTCGTAGACGCCGTGACAGGCGTCACTACGAACGGAGGGCCAGCCGATGTCTCTCGACCCGGGCCACCGCACCCACCCAGGCGCTGCCCCACAACGCCGCGCGCAGGGTCCGGGTCGAGTCGGCCGGCGGTGATGGCGGCGGACCGGCCGCGGGAGAGGACCGAGCGTCCCTCAAGCCGGTACAGCACGAAGCCCCGGTCCGACCAGGAATGGACCGGGGCTTCGGATGTCGCGCTTCGGAGCCGGCCAGGAATCCGGTCCCGCGCGTGCCCCTCTAAGGGGGCAGTTCAGCCCGGCCGCGAGGGAGGTTGCGGCCGGGCTGCTTGTGGGCGGTCACGAGGTCAGGAACTTCGGCAGGATCGAACGGTGGCGCCGATCCGAGCGTCCGGCCCGCACCGCCTCGCGCACCTGACGCTGCTCGGCGGCGGCCCGCCTGAGCTCCGAGGCACGGTGCTGCATCACCGTGTAGTCAAGTTCGGCGTTCATCCGAGTGCTCCCCCTGTTGGTAGGTCTTTCTTCTCCGCACTCTTAAGACTCCGCCTAAGGCCCTCCCCGCCGCATCGGGCGTATGCCTTATCTCCGGCCCCATCCATTCCTAGGTACGTCCTTAGGGGGCGCACGAGGCGCCTAAGGTAGCCGTCAGCAGCGGCTCAGGGCTCGTCGGTGTACTTGACGGTGACCTTCGTGAAGCCGAGCGACTTCAGCATTCCCGACAGCATCGCCTTGGTGTTGGCGTCGGCCCTGGCGCGCAGGTCGCTCGCGACGGCCGCCTCGGTGATCTTCTGCTCGGCCAGCAGATAGAGCTCGCGCTGGTCGCCCGGCGAACCCGACAGGAAGTCCTGCACCCGGTCGAACAGGCCGCGCTGCTGCGCGAACACGTAGGAGCGCCTGTTGTCCAGGTTGGGCTTCTCCAGCTGGGCCCGGGGGAGGCGCACCGTCGCCTGGGTGCGGTCCTCGGAGACCGTCACGGCGGTCGTCGCCATGGCGGAGAAGTCGACGTACGCGTCCACCCCGCCGGCCCCGACGAACAGCGTGCGCGTGCCCTTGATCGCGTCGGGCAGGAAGTTGGCGTCCTTCTCCAGGTCCACGACCACCTGGAAGTTCCCCGTCGCGGCCTCGAACCTGCTCAGATCCTTGATCGACTGCAACAGCACCGGCTGGCTGCGGTCGATGGTCCGCTCGCCGACCGGGTTGAGCCAGGACCAGGCCAGGCGGCCGCCCACCACGAGCAGGACGGCCAGGACCAGGAACCCCGCCACATATCGCCACCTGCGGCGCCGCCCGGGAACCATCTCGGGCGCCGTCGTACGGGAAGTCGTCATGCGAGCATGCCTACCCGCTCGACGATCACCAGTCCCAACGGTTTGGTGACATCTCCGAATCCAGGCCGTCCTCCTCCGCCACCGGCGGTCCGTCGGCCACCACCATGCGCGCCGGACCCGAGCCGCCCGCCCAGGACACCGCCGCCAGGGCCGCTGACACGGCGGCCGACATCGCCGGACCCATCGCAGGGCCCATCGCCGGGGACATCACCGCTGACCTCGCCGGGGACGTGGCGGGCGGCGCGGACCCGGCCGGGGCCGTCGCCGGGAACCTCCTGGCGGACATGGCCCGGGTCCAGTTCGCCGTCGGTGTGACCGGGGTCCAGTCGCCGGACGGCGGGCCTGAGGTCCATCCCGTGCCGGACCCCGGCACCGCACCGGAGCCGGGCGCACCGGATCCGGGCGCTGAGCCGGACCCGGGGGTGACGGGCACCGAATTGTGCGTGGGCGTGTGACCGGGATCCGGGTACACCGGGTAGACGTGGCTGGACTCCGGTGTCGGTCGTACGGACGGGGCCACCTGCACCCGCGCGGGACCCCCGCCGAAGTGCGTGCTCGACAGGCCGCAACGCTGGAAGTCGCTGTAGAACATGCGCATCCACTCTCGCCGCTGGTGCTCGCTAAGCCCCGAGAACCACGAGGCCGCGTACTGGTGCTCCGGCATCGGCCCGCCGGGCAGCGGCTCGCTGCGCAGCCAGGCCATCACGATCTGCCGGTAGCCGTCCGCGACCGTGCCGGGGCACCGGGCGGCGAGCGAGTCGATGTACTCGTACGCCGCCTCCTCCGCGAACCCGGCGGACAGGTCAGGGACGTGCACCGGCGCCAGCCCGCTCGACGGCTTCAGCTCGTCGTCGAGCGGTCGCTGCTCCACCCGGGTGAAGGCGGCCGGCGTGCCCGCCAGCCGGGAGGCGATCTGCGTGAACGCGGCCCCCAGCTCGGTCAGCCCCGCCCGCATCCCCGGATGCACGCACACCGTGATCGGCCACTCCTGGCAGCTGTAGGCGATGTCCTCGGCCGCGGCCGGCTTCGGCTGCGCCAGCACCCGCGACACGCCCATCGCGGCGGCCAGCACACCGAGCAGCGCGCACGCCAGCACCAGGGCCTGCCTGGTCACCAGCGCCGCCCAGCCGAGCAGCAGCGCCGCCGTGATGCCCAGCAGCCAGATCGTCTGGTCGAAGAACGGCGCCCCGCTCAACCCCTGGAACAGGTCGTACGGCTCCCCGGTGCCCGGCGCCAGCTTGTCGGCCCACCCGCGGTCGTCGGCCAGCCACGAGAACACCACGTAGCAGGCCAGCCCCGCGACAGGCGGGGTGAACGCGCGCGGCACCACCCAGCCGGCCACCCACCCGATCACCGAGTAGAGCGCCAGCCCCGCCATGCCCATGCCCAGCCCGGACAGGCTGAGCCGGCCGGCCTGGTCGGTGAGCACCGTCTTGACGGCCAGCACCAGCACCGTCGCCCCGAACGAGCCCAGCACCACCACCACGATCGCCAGCGGCGCCTTGAGCGCCCGCCACGTGGTGAGCGAGCGGCCGCGCAGGGCCCGGCGCTTGCGCAGCGCCACCCAGGCGGCGAACGCGGCCGCGACCGGCCCGGTCATCCGCAGCGAGCCGATGACCGCGGCCACGATGTTCTCCCAGGCGTCCACGCCGGGTATCAGGACGTTCCACGCCGCGACCAGGCCGAGAGCCAGGAGCACGGCAACGGTGACCGCCGCGCTCTGCTTCAGCTCCTCTCGTGAAACGCCCGCGTGCTCACGCACCCGTTTTCCCGTTGACGTACATCAAGCACCCCCCGTGCCCCTCGGTGAGGCGTCATTGCTCAGTCCGCTGCCGGTCCCCACGGGCTCTCGGACTTGGCT
Organism: Nonomuraea jiangxiensis; assembly: GCF_900099965.1. Classification (GTDB taxonomy): domain Bacteria; phylum Actinomycetota; class Actinomycetes; order Streptosporangiales; family Streptosporangiaceae; genus Nonomuraea; species Nonomuraea jiangxiensis. The sequence continues at coordinate 231,785 of NZ_FNDJ01000011.1, forward strand.
TCGCCGTCACCATTCGTATGAGAACCATAACTGAGCGTGATGATTGATGTCCGGACTCTTGGTCAAGCGGAGAGGCCTGTCGCGCGGAGTACTCAGACGAAAGGGGACGAGGGGCGCGCTACGGTAGCGCTGTGACGCTGCCGAAGCCTCTCAACCTGCCGTTCGATCCGATCGACCGCGCCGCGGAGTCCTGGCGTGCCCACTTCGGGCCCTCCGCCGCCATGGCGGCCGTGACCTCGATCATGAGAGCCCACCAGGTTCTGCTGTCGCAGCTCGACTCGCTCCTGAAGCCTTACGACCTGACGTTCGCCCGCTACGAGGCGCTGGTGCTGCTGACCTTCAGCAAGACGGGCGCGCTGCCGCTGTCCAAGATCGGCGAACGTCTCATGGTTCACCCCACCAGCGTCACGAACACGGTGGACAGGCTGGAGAGGTCCGGATTCGTCAGCAGGCAGCCCAATCCGCGCGACGGCCGTGGCGTGCTCGCCGAGATCACCGAGGCGGGCAGAGACGTCGTACGGCGGGCCACGGACGACCTGATGGCCGCCGAATTCGGCCTGACGATGTACGCCGAGGACGAACTCCAGGACATGTTCGACCTGTTGCGTACGCTGAGGGTGGCGGCGGGTGACTTCACCTCTCCGTCCATGCGGCAAGATGAAGGGCATGGCGGACTTCTCTAGGCCCGGGTCACTCTACGGAGCGGTGGACCTGGGCGCGCGCAAGCAGGCAATCGAGGCGCAGGCCCGGCGGGAGGCTTCGGGCCCCCAGGCGGCCACGTCCGCCTCGGTCGTCGACGTGACCGAGGAGACGTTCACGGCCGATGTCATCGACCGTTCGATGACCGTGCCCGTCGTTCTCGACCTCTGGTCGCCCAGGGCGCCGGGCAGCGCCCAGCTCAGCCCGGTGCTGGAGAAGGTGGTCGGCGACCTGGGCGGCAGGGCCGTGCTGGCCAAGGTCAACGTGGACGCCAGCCCGCAGATCGCGCAGGCCCTGCGGGTGCAGGCCGTGCCGACCGTGCTGGCCATCTTCCAGGGCCAGGCCGTGACCGGTTTCCAGCAGGTGCTGCCCGAGCAGGAGGTGCGCCGCTGGCTCGACGAGCTGATGGGCGCGGTCGAGCAGTTCTACCAGGCCAACCCCGACGCCCGGCCGGCCCCGGCGGACGGACAGCAGCAGGAGCCCGCCGGGCCGCCCGCCGACCCCGACCTGGTGGCGGCCGAGCAGGCCATCGAGAGCGGCGACCTGGAGGCGGCGCAGGCGGCCTACCAGCGGCTGCTGGCCCGCGCGCCGGGCAACGAGGACGCCAGGATGGGGCTCGCCGGGGTCAGCCTGATCAGGCGCACCGACGACGCCGACCCCGCCGACGTGCAGCGGCGCCTCCAGGACCCGGCCGACATCGACGCGCAGTTGCTCGCGGCCGACCTCGCGATGCTGCAGGGCGCGGTCGACGAGGCGTTCGAGCGCATCATCGCCGTGGTCAAGCGCACCTCGGGCGACGACCGTGACAAGGCCAGGCGGCACCTGCTCGGCTTGTTCGACGCGTTGCCTGCCGAAGACCCATCTTTGGCGAAAGCACGTAGAGCTTTGGCGAGCGCCCTGTTCTAGCCTGGGGTTATGCGGGTCGTCACGATATCGGCGACGTATGGCACGGCCGGCAGTCAGATCGGCCCGGCCGTGGCCGAGCGTCTTGGTGTGCCCTTCGTCGACCGCGCCATCCCCAGCGCCGTCGCCCAGGAGCTGGGCTGCACGATGGAGGAGGCGCTGGCCCACGACGACCGGGCGGAGCACGGTCTGGGCAGGCTGCTGTCGGGGGCGATGCGGCTGCCGACGGTCACGTTCGGCGGCGTGGACATGTACGTCCCCGGCGCGATGCCGCTGCCGCCCGAGGAGTTCGTGCGCCGTACCGAACGCATGCTCATTGAGACGGCCCGCTCCCAGGGCGGCGTCTTCCTGGGCCGGGCGGGGGCGATGGTGCTGGCCGACCACCCCGGCGCGCTGCACGTCCGGCTGGACGCCCCGGTCACGCGCAGGATCCGCCAGACGGCCACGCTGGGTGAGCTGAGCGAGCGCGAGGCCAAGAAGATCATCGAGGACAACGACCGCGCCAGGACGGCCTACGTGCGCCACTTCTACCGGACCGACCCCGCCGACCCCTGCCAGTATCACCTGGTGCTCGACAGCACCACGATCCCGGTCCCGACCTGCGTGGACCTCATCGTCACCGCCGCTGAGGCACTGGATTGACCCAAAGGCCCCTAACATGGAGGCATTCTTGGTCAGTCCCGAAGGAGCGATTGGCGTGGCGACCGTCCCGAGTGTGTCATACTCCATCACCGTCCGGCTCGAGGTGCCCGCAGGCGGCCAGGCCGTCAGCCAGCTCACCCACGCCGTAGAGTCGGCGGGCGGTGTCGTGACCGCCCTAGACGTCACCAACGCGGGCCATGAGAAGCTCCGCATCGACGTGACCTGCGCCGCCAGGGACACCGACCACGCCCAGGCCATCGTCGACCAGCTCGAGGCCATCGACGGCGTCGTGATTCACAAGGTGTCCGACCGCACCTTCCTCATGCACCTCGGCGGCAAGATCGAGATGAAGTCGAAGGTGCCGCTGCGCAACCGCGACGAGCTGTCGATGGCCTACACCCCGGGCGTGGCGCGCGTGTCGATGGCGATCGCGCGCAACAAGGAGGACGCGCGGCGCCTGACCATCAAGCGCAACACGGTGGCGGTCGTCACCGACGGCTCGGCCGTGCTCGGCCTCGGCAACATCGGGCCCGAGGCGGCGCTGCCGGTGATGGAGGGCAAGGCGGCGCTGTTCAAACGGTTCGCGGGCATCGACGCCTGGCCGATCTGCCTCGACACGCAGGACGTGGACGAGATCGTGCGCACGGTGCAGGTGATCGCGCCGGGCTTCGGCGGGATCAACCTGGAGGACATCGGCGCGCCGCGCTGCTTCGAGATCGAGCGGCGGCTGCGCGAGCTGCTCGACATCCCCGTCTTCCACGACGACCAGCACGGCACCGCGATCTGCGTGCTGGCGGCGCTGACCAACGCGCTGCGGGTCGTGAACAAGAGCATCGACGCCGTCAAGATCACCATGGCCGGGGCGGGCGCCGCCGGTAACGCGGTGCTGCGGCTGCTGCTGGCGGCGGGGGCGCGCAACGTGGTCGTGTGCGACTACCTGGGGGCCGTGCACAAGGGGCGCGACGACCTGGACGACTCGCTGCAGTGGATCGCCGACCACACCAACGCCGACGGATACGCCGGAGACCTGCGGGGGGCGATCAAGGGCGCCGACGTGTTCGTCGGCGTCTCGGCCCCGGGCATCCTGACGGGTGACGACATCGCGGCGATGGCCACGGACGCGGTGGTGTTCGCGCTGGCCAATCCGGAGCCCGAGGTGTCGGTGGACGAGGCGCGCCGGCACGCGGCCGTGGTGGCCACGGGGCGCTCCGACTACCCCAACCAGATCAACAACGTGCTGGCCTTCCCGGGGGTGTTCCGCGGGCTGCTGGACGCCCAGGCCGGCGGGGTGACGCAGGAGATGCTGCTGGCGGCGGCGGGAGCGCTGGCCGCCGTGGTGACGCCGGAGGAGCTCGGGCCCAACTACATCGTGCCGAGCGTGTTCCACCCCGACGTGGCGGGCGCCGTCGCCGCCGCCGTCCGGGAGTCCGCCGGCGGGCGTGCTCGGGGCTTCACCGAGGCGTAAAACCCTTTCACTGTTACGGCGGGGCCAACGGCACGCACCCGCCGCTCGGGGCGCGGGGCATCCAGGGGGACGGCCGCTGACCCGCACGTGGCGGGCCACCGTAACGGCGCGTAGTGGGCCGTCCGGGTGGTGCCCAGCTGGGCCTTGGCCGCCCGGCCAGTCGTCCGGGTGGTGGGGCGCCGGGCCTTGGCCGCGTCGCGCGGTTCTGCCCCTGGCGGGGTCAGGACGTCCGGGTGATGGCGGGCATGATGCGATAGCTTTCCTGGAAGACCAGGTTGTGGGCGTCGGCGGCGGCGATCACGCGGAGCGTGTCGAGCTGGGACCGGGCGTCCGCCGCGTCGAAGACGTTCAGCGGCCAGTCTCCGGACGTGTTGCCCCGCAGGTGCGGATGGTGGAAGTCGCGGCCATAGTGCGCCACGATCGCGATCGGCTGGATCCCGGCCGCGCGCTGCTCCGGCCACGTCAGTGACCACAGGGCGTTGAGCCCGCCCTCGTGGGACCGGGTGATCCCGCTGGCCACCACCTCCCCGGTGCCGAGCAGCAGGTCGGTGTTGGCCTCGTCGAGGGCCGTACGCGCCACCGGGTCCAGCAGCTCGACGGCCGTGTAGAACAGCCGTTCCTTGTCCTCCCGCGTGACGGCCGGGCCGTGGTTGCCGTCACGCAGGTCGCGGAAGTGGCGCAGGAGGGCTTCGTTCATCGGAGTGCTCATGCCCACCCCCTTCCCCGAGGGGCGTCAGGTGAGCAGGCCGGCGATGCGGCCGCGAATCTCGGGGGTGTCCAGGCCGCGAACCGTGAGCGTGGTGCGGCGGCGTACGACGTCGTCCACCGTGGCCGCCCACTCGTGGTCGCGGGCGTAGACGGCCTGGGCCCAGATGTCGGGGCCGTCCGGGTGGATGCGTTCCCCGAGCGCCGGGTCCTCGCGGATGAGCCGGGCCAGCTCGAAGGCGATCGTGCCGTAGTGGGTGGCCAGATGGCGGGCCACCAGCGGGTCCATGCGCGTGCCCGGGTCGCGGTCGGTCCACAGCCGCATGGCCACCGCGTCCGGGCTGGCCAGGCCGGGCAGCGGCACGACGGGCAGGATGTCGGCCAGGTCGTCGCCCAGGGGCCGTCCCGGCAGGTGGGCCAGCATGTCGAACACGTGCCTGCCGATGTGCCGATAAGTCGTCCACTTCCCGCCCGCGACGGACAGCATGCCGCCCGAGCCCCTGGTCAGCACGGTCTCCCGCTTGGCCGCCGCCACCTCGCCGGGACCGCCGGGCAGCACCCGCAGCCCGGCGAAGGCGTAGGTGATGTCCTCGCGCCTGAGCTGGGTGTCGCGGACGGAGTGGCCCGCCTCGTCGAGGATCTGCGTGATGTCGGCCTCGGTGGCGCTCACCCCGCCCGGGTCGCCTTCGTACGCCTCGTCGGTGGTGCCCAGCAGCAGGTGGTCCTCCCACGGGATGGCGAACGTCACCCGGTATTTGTCGATCGGCGTGGTGAGGGCCGCCTTCCACGGCTCGTGGCGGCGCATGACCAGGTGCGCGCCCTTGGACAGCCGGATGCTCGGCGCCGCGTCCGGGTCCTCCATCCGCCGCAGGTGGTCCACCCAGGGGCCGGTGGCGTTCAGCACGAGCCGGGCCGAGACGCCGAACTCCGTGCCGTCGAGCCGGTCGCGCAGGTCGGCGCCGGTCACGCTGCCGCTCGTCTTGCGCAGCCCGACGACCTCGGCGTGGTTGAGCACGATCGCGCCCGCGTCCACGGCGGCCCGCACGGTCATGACCGCGACCCGGCTGTCGTTCATCTGGTGGTCGCCGTAGACGGCGGCGCCCCGCAGGCCCTCGGTACGCAGGGCGGGCACCCGGGCCACGGCCTGGTGCGGCGTGATCACCCGGCCCATCCCGTCGCCGAACACCGACAGCGCCGAATACAGGAACACCCCGGCACCCAGCTTGGCCGCCCCGTGCGGCCCGCCCCGGTAGATCGGCACCAGGAACGTCAGCGGCTTGACCAGGTGCGGCGCGATGTCGGCGGCCAGCGCGCGGCGCTCTCGGTGGTTCTCCGCGACCAGCTTGACGTTGCCGGTCTGCAGATAACGCAGGCCGCCGTGGACGAGCTTGGAGGAGGCGCTGGAGGTGGCCCCGGCGAAGTCGCCCGCGTCCACCATGGCCACCCGCAGCCCCGCCTGGGCCGCCATCCAGGTCACCGACGTGCCCAGGATGCCGCCGCCGATCACCAGCAGGTCATACGCATTGCGGGACAGTTCATGCCGGACCTCTGCCCGGTCGGTCCCGATCGCGGTCGTCATCGCCGTCATCCCCTCCAGACGCCTACTGCTCGACCCAGCCGAGCGTGCGGGCCACGGCTTTCTTCCAGTTGTGGTATTCCTGCTCGCGTACGGACTCGTCGATCGCGGGCCGCCACTCGGCGGCCTTGTGCCAGTTGGCGCGCAGGCCGTCGATGTCCGGCCAGTAGCCGGTGGCCAGGCCCGCCGCGTAGGCGGCGCCCAGGGCGGTCGTCTCGGCCACCATGGGGCGGATCACCGGCACGTCGAGCACGTCGGCCAGCGTCTGCATGAGCAGGTTGTCGGCCGTCATGCCGCCGTCGGCGCGCAGCGTGGTCAGGTCGAGGCCGGAGTCGGCGTTCATGGCGTCCACGACCTCGCGCGTCTGCCACGCGGTGGCCTCCAGCACGGCCCGCGCGATGTGCCCCTTGTTGACGAACCCGGTCAGCCCCGCGATCACCCCGCGCGCGTCCGAGCGCCAGTGCGGCGCGAACAACCCCGAGAACGCCGGTACGAAGTAACAGCCGCCGTTGTCGTCGACCGTCCTGGCCAGCGTCTCGATCTCGGCCGCGCTGGAGATCAGCCCCAGGTTGTCGCGCAGCCACTGCACCAGCGAGCCGGTCACCGCGATGGCGCCCTCCAGGGCGTAGGTGGCCGGGCCGTCGCCGATCTGGTAGCCGACCGTGGTGAGCAGGCCGTGCTTGGAGAAGACCGGCTCGTGGCCGGTGTTCATCAGCAGGAAGCTGCCGGAGCCGTAGGTGCTCTTGGTCTCACCGGGATCGAAGCACGTCTGGCCGAACAGCGCCGCCTGCTGGTCGCCGAGCGCCGAGGCGACCGGGACGCCGCCGGCGGTGCGGCCGTAGACCTCGGCGGACGGGCGGATCTCGGGCAGCATCGCGCGGGGCACGCCCAGCGCGGCGAGCAGCTCGTCGTCCCAGGCCAGGGTGTGGATGTTCATCAGCATCGTGCGGCTGGCGTTGGTCACGTCGGTGAGGTGGCGGCCGGTGAGGTTCCACAGCAGCCAGCTGTCCATCGTGCCGAACAGCACCTCGCCGCGCTCGGCCCGCTCCCGCAGCCCGGGGTGCTCGTCGAGCAGCCAGCGGATCTTCGGCCCGGAGAAGTAGGTCGCCAGCGGCAGCCCGGCCTTCTCCCTGAACAACCCCTCGTGCTCGGCGAGGGCGCGGGTCAGCGGGTCGGTGCGGGTGTCCTGCCAGACGATGGCCGGGCAGACGGGCACGCCGGTCTGCCGGTCCCACAGCACGGTGGTCTCGCGCTGGTTGGTGATGCCGAGGGCGGCGATCTGGTCGTCGGCCAGGCCCGCGCCGCTGACGGCCTCCGCCAGCACGCCCTGCACGGCCTGCCAGATCTCACTGGCGTCGTGCTCCACCCAGCCGGGCCTGGGGAAGATCTGGCGGTGCTCGCGCTGGGCGACGGAGATGATGTGGCCGGCCTGGTCGAAGACGATGCACCTGCTGGACGTGGTGCCCTGGTCGATGGCTGCGACGTAGTGGGGTCGAGGCACGAGGTTCCTCGCTTCGCTCAGGTTCGACAATGCCGAACGAATGCTATTCGTGGGAGAGGGCGGCGGACAAGTCAGCGGGCCAGGTCGCGGGTGATGGCGCGGGCGGCGTCTCGTACGTAGGAGACGTACTCCATGTGCAGGGGACCGTCGGGCGCGAGGCGTTCGAGGGCGCCGCGGATGCCGATGGCGCCCACCACGATGCCGCGCGAGTCCTTGATGGGCGCGGCGATGGCCACCTCGCCCTCCGTCAGCTCCTCCGTCTCGGCGGCCCAGCCGCGCGTCCTGACCAGGTCGAGCTCGGCCTCCAGGGCGGCGGGTTCGACGATCGTGCGCTTGGTGTGCGGCCGCAGCGGGAGGGCGGGGAGCTCGCCGTACGGGTCGTGGGCGAGCAGCACCTTGCCCAGTGCGCTGGCGTGCGGCGGCAGGTAGGTGCCGACCTGGAGGGTTTGCATGCTGTCGTCGGGCCGGAACACGTGGTGGATCACCAGGACCTGGCCCTCGTGCAGGGTGCCGATCCAGGCGCTCTCCCTGCTGCGCCCGGCCAGGGCGTCGGCCCAGTTGATCGAGCGGGTGCGCAGCTCGTTGACGTCGAGGTAGCTGCTGCCCAGGTGGAGCAGGGTCGCGCCGAGCCTGTACTTGCCGGTGGCGCCGTCCTGCTCGACGAACCCGACGTGGACCAGCGTACGCAGGATGCCGTGCAGCGTCCCCTTCGGCAGGCCCAGCGCCCTGGCCAGCTCGGCGACCCCGAGCCGGCCGGGGCCTGAGGCCAGCAGCCGCAGGATGGCGGCCGCCCGCTCGACCGATTGAATCGTCTCTCCCACACCCGCACCATAACGCAGCAGCGTTCGATATTGCCGAACGATCCAGCTGAGAATTGGCTGTGGAACCGATCACTCGTCGATCACGTCCAGAGGGTAGGGCCCGGGGGTGGAAATGCCCGCGCCTTAATGGAATGAAAGTTCCATTAGAATGGGCGGCGAGAAGGAGACCAGATGGACCAACCTTCCCGTTCGGCGGGAACCGTGCGACCGGGGGGTCGCACCGCGCGGGTGCGCGCGGCCGTGCTGGAGGCGACACAGAACGGGCTGGTCGAGCACGGCTTCCACGGCCTGACCATGGACCAGGTCGCGGCCAGGGCGGGGGTCGGCAAGACGACGGTCTACCGGCGCTGGGGAAGCCCCGCGGGGCTGGTCGCGGACCTCATGACCGAGCTGGCCAACCAGTCCTCGTCCCACACGGACATGGGCACGGTCGAGGAGGACCTGCGCGCCAACGCCCTGAGCGTGCAGCGCGCGCTCGCCGACGAGCGGCTCGGGTCCACGCTCCAGGCGGTGATCGCCGCCGCCACCTGCGACGAGCAGGCCGCCCAGGCGCTGCGCTCGTTCTATCTGCGCCGCATCGAGGAGTGGGCCCACGTCGTGGACCTGGCCGTCAAGCGGGGCGAGCTGCCCGAGGGCACGGACGGCAGGGAAGTGGTGCGCGCGGTCTCGGCCCCGCTCTACTACCGCCTGATGGTCACCAGGGAGCCGGTGACGCGCGAGGACGCCGAGGCGTCGGTCTCGCGCGCGCTGGCCGCCGCCCGGGCCGGCGCCTTCGTCAGGCCGTAGACCCGGGTCAGGGGAGCCTGCGCGGCCAGATGGAGCCGTACCACCACAGGATCCCGCCCATCACCACCAGGCCGCCCGCGGTGGCGAGCTTGGCCATGAGGTCGGTGGGCGGGCCGGTGAAGGGCAGGTGGCCGGTGCGATGGCCCCAGGGGCAGTCGTTGTCGACGATGGTGGAGTCGATGAGCGCCTCGGGTTGCTTGTCGGTGACGTGGTACGCCTCGATCTCGGCGTTGCTGCCCTTGTGCACCGGGACGTGCTTGACGATCGTGTCGCGGGCCGGGATGGCGCCGCTGGACACGCTCGACGAGTCGGCCTTGAGGCTGTAGTAGACGGGCTGGCGGCTCTGGTTGTGCAGCCGGACGGCCACTCGTCCCGTGCCGCAGGCCACGTCGTCGACCGACATCGTGAACGGGTCGCCGGCGTCGGGGCGGGGCCACGGCCAGGCGTGCGCCGCGGAGGGAAGAAACAGCGCGAAGCCCACCGGAAAGGTGGCCAGGGCGAGACGGAATCCGGTGCGCATGCGCTCCCTCCAGGGTGTGATCTATGGTACGTAAGGTGCCCATGTGTGCGCGGAGAGTAACATGGACACTCTAGGGGAGCGCGCCCCCCTCATTACCCTTCATGATGGATGTATGGCGGAAGCGATCTACGTCGGCGGTTTGTTGGTGGCGACGCCGCTTCTCGACGACCCCAACTTCCGGCGTAGCGTCGTGCTGATCCTCGAACACGACCTCGACGGCGGAACCTTGGGCGTCGTGCTCAACAGGCCGAGCGACATCTCGGTGACGCAGGTGCTCCCCGTCTGGGATCCGCTGGTGACGGGGCCCTCCGTGCTCTTCGAGGGCGGGCCGGTGCAGACCGACAGTGCGCTGGCGCTGGCGGCGGTGCCCAGCGGGGAGGAGCCGCTCGGCTGGCGCAGGCTGCACGCGGGCACCCCGGCCGTCTCCCGGCTGGGGACGGTCGACCTGGACGCTCCGCCCGAGATCCTCCAGGGAGAGATCGCCCAGATGCGGATCTTCGCGGGATATGCGGGGTGGTCGTCGGGCCAGCTCGAAAGCGAGATCGCGGAGGGCGCCTGGTATGTCGTCGACTCCGAGGTCGGCGACACCTTCCATGGGGACCCCGGCTCGCTCTGGCGGCACGTGCTGCGGCGGCAACCTGGCGAACTGGCCTTCGTGGCCACCTGCCCGGACGACCCGACGCTGAACTGACCCAGGGTTTCCGGTCAGAGGTCCCAGCCCGGGCGCAGGGAGCGCTCGGCCAGGGCGATGGTCTCGCGCATGCGATCGATGATCTCCGTCACCGTGCCGTCGCGGCGCGGGCACTCGAAGCCGACCCGCATCGTGGACATGGCGAAGGCCACGATCAGGTGGCAGAGCTGGTCCTGGTCGGGGTCGGTGCCGCGGCGGGCGGCGATCAGCTCGGCCATCCGGCGCTCGGTGTCGGCGCCCCGGGCCACCGACAGGCCGACGAGGTGCGGGTGCTCCTCCAGCAGCCGGCGCAGTTTCAGGAACCTCTGCGCGTCCGCGGGCGTTGAACCCTGCATGTCGCTCAGCACCGCGCGTACGGCGTGCATGAGTGCCGTGAACGGAGGCTCGTCGGACGGCACGGACCGCAGGGTCTCCAGCATGATCCCCTCGCCGTGGTCGTGAAACCACAGCACCAGGTGATCCTTGCTGGTGAAGTACCGGAAAAAGGTGCGGGGCGAGATCTCCACGGCCCCCGCTATCTGCTCCACAGTGGTGGACTCGTATCCTTGTTCGAGGAACAGGTCGAGCGCGGCGTCGAGGATCGACAGCCGCGTGCGTTCCTTCTTCAGCTCCCGTAGACCCACCGTCACTCCCTCGAAACCTTTCTGTCACAGTGTGCCATATGTCATAGGCCGCCGGATGAAAGTCGATTGCAATCTGTCATCCACTGACATAAATTACCTGTGACTTAGGTGATAAAAGCCCCGGTGTGGGGCTTCTGTGGACTCAGGGGGACTTCATGGCTCAAGCGAAGGCGGTCGACGCGCCGTCGTCGCCCGGCCCCACGAAGGTGGGGACCGGCGGCAATCCATGGCTGGTGCTGCTGGCGGTCAGCCTGGGCGTCATCATGGTGATGCTCGACGGCACCGTCGTGGGCATCGCCAATCCGGTCATCCAGGTCGAGTTGAAGGCGTCACTGTCCGATCTGCAGTGGGTGACCAGCGGCTATCTGCTGGCGCTGGCGGTGTTCCTGATCACCGCGGGCAAGCTGGGTGACCTGTTCGGGCACAAGCGGGTCTTCCTCATCGGTGTGGCGGGGTTCGCGGTCTCGTCGGTGGGCATCGGTCTCAGCGCGGAACTGCCCGACCTCATTCCCGGCATCTCGCCGGTCGGCGCGCTGATCGCCCTGCGGGTGCTGCAGGGCCTGTTCGGAGCGTTGCTGCAGCCCGCCGCGCTGGCGTTGCTGCGCTCGGCCTTCCCGGGGGAGAAGCTGAACCAGGCGATGGGCGCCTGGGGCGCGATCATCGGCCTGTCCAGCGCGGCCGGTCCGATCGTGGGCGGTGTGCTGGTCGAGAACGTCAGCTGGCAGTCGGTCTTCTTCATCAACGCGCCCGTCGGCATCGTCGCGCTGGTCATGGGCATCTTCCTGATCAAGGATAACCGGGTGCAGACGCTGGCCAGGATCGACTGGCTCGGCGTGGTGCTGCTGTCCGGCGCGATGTTCTCGCTGGTCTGGACGATCATCAAGGCTCCCGAGTGGGGCTGGGGCGACTCCACGACGCTGACCTTCGTGGCGGCGTTCGTGGTGCTCATCGCGGGCTTCATCTTCTGGCAGTCCAGGGCGCGCCAGCCGCTGGTCCCGCTGTCGCTGTTCAGGAACCCCTCGATCTCCATCGGCACGGTGCTGATGATGATGGTCGCCTTCGCCATGTTCGGCGCGATGTTCTTCCTGGGCTTCTTCTTCCAGGGCGTGCACGGGCTGACCCCGCTGGAGGCCGGCCTGCGCATGCTGCCGATGAGCGCCGGCATGATCGTCGCCTCGCCGCTGGCGGGCATGGCGATCGGCCGCCTCGGACCGAAGATCACGATGGCCGCCGGTCTGCTGATCACCGCGTTGTCGATGTTCCTCATGTCCCAGCTCAGCATCGACGCCTCGTTCATCGAGAGCGGCATCCCGTTCGTGCTGCTGGCCTTCGGCCTGTCGCCGGTCTTCGTGGGCGCCACGGAGATCATCGTGGGCAACGCGCCGGTGGAGCTGAGCGGGGTCGCCGGTGGTGTGCAGCAGTCGGCCATGCAGGTCGGCGGCGCGCTCGGCACCGCGATCCTGGGCGCCGTGATGGCCGGCGAGATCTCCAGCAAGCTGCCCGGCTACCTCGGCCCCGCGGCCCAGGAGATCCCGGCGGCCCAGATGACGGCGCTGGAGAAGGCGGCCGCGTTCGGCGCGGTGCCGCCCGGGGTGCCGCAGCAGATCGGTGAGGCCGTGCACATGTCCTTCATGGACGGCATGCACCTGGCCTTCCTGGTGAGCACGGCCATCGCGGTGCTGACCGCCGCTCTGACGCTGTTCGTCAGGGCCGGCAGGAAGACCGAGGGCGCGCCGGTCCACATGGGCTGACCCGGCTTCCGTACGGCCCTCGCCATCCCCGGCGGGGGCCGTACGCGTGTGTCGGGACGGGCGCCGGGGCGGCCCGCCGTATGTGCCGGGAGGGGGCTCGCGGCGGTTGCGCGTGGGTTGTCGGGAGGCGCTCGCGGGCGGGCATAAACTCGGTGGCGTGAGCACCACGAAGATCCTCCCAGAGCAGGAGACCACTCCGCGGACGTCGCACGGCGACGGCGATCACGAGCGGTTCGCGCACTACGCGGACAAGCACAAGATCACCGAGAGCATGGTGACGGGCACGCCCATCCGCGCCCTGTGCGGCAAGGTCTGGGTGCCCAGCCGCGACCCGAAGAAATACCCGGTCTGCCCGGAGTGCAAGGAGATCTACGAGGGCCTGCCCCCGGGCGGTGGCGAGGGCGACGACAAGCAGTGAGTGTTGCTGAGCGGTAATCCCCCTGCCTGAGGCTACGGTCAGTAGCCGGATCAGGTCAGATCATGGGGGGACCGTATGGCCCGGCGCGCGACCGCCGTCTCGTTGGCATGCCTGCTCGCGGCCGGGCTCGTGCCGCTGCTCCGGCCCGGCGCGGCTCTGGCGGCCGGTTGCGCCGCCGCCACTTCCGCCGCTCCGGCCACTCCCGCGCGGTCGCCGCACCCGCGCTCGCCCAAGCCGGGAGACGTGGCCAGGGTCATGGCCGAGCTGGACGAGCGGCTGGCCGGGATGACGCCGTCCGGCCAGATCACCGTTCCCACCCGCGTGCACGTCATCGTCCGCGACGAGCGCCAGGTCTCCGACGAGGTCGTCAGGGCCCAGATCGACACGCTCAACTCCGCGTACGGCGGCGTCTTCGGCGGCGTGGACACCGGCGTGCGGTTTCGGCTGGACGGCATCGACGTCAAGAGGCACGCCGCCTGGTTCACCGATCCCGTCGGCCACGAGAAGGCCATGAAGAACGCCCTGCACCAGGGCGGGGCCGACACGCTCAACCTCTACATCGCCCAGCTCAACCAGCTCATGCTGGGCTTCGCCAGCTACCCCTACTGGTACGAGGGCGCGCCCGAGCTCGACGGCGTGGTGATCGACTGGCGCAGCCTGCCCGGGGGCGCGATGAGCAACTACAACCTGGGGTTCACCGGCGTACACGAGATCGGCCACTGGCTCGGCCTCTTCCACACCTTCGAGAACGGCTGCGAGCCGCCCGGCGACGGCGTCGAGGACACCCCGGCCGAGGCCAGGCCGAGCGAGGCGTGCCCGCCGGGCAGGGACACCTGCACCCGCCCGGGCGAGGACCCCTCGCACAACTTCATGGACTACGCCCACGACCGGTGCATGTCGGAGTTCACGCGGGGGCAGGCGGTGCGCATGCATGAGATGTGGGCGGTGTACCGCAACACCGCCGATGCCTGAAGTTCCGGGCAAACTACCATGTGCGAGTGACAGCACCAAAGGCACTCGACGCTCCCCACCAACCCCCTCGTATCTTCGGCCCCGAATACCGTACGGCCACCCTCGGCATCCTCCTGGTGATCACGCTGATCGCCTTCGAGGGCATGTCGGTAGGCGTTGTCATGCCCCAACTCGCCAAAGAGCTGCACGCCCTGGACCTCTACGGGCTCAGCTTCTCGGCCTTCCTCATCGCCAGCCTCTTCGCGAACGTGGTGGCCGGGCTGTGGTCGGACCGGCGTGGTTACCCGCTGCCGTTCCTGGCCGGGGTGGTGCTGTTCGTGACCGGGATGGCGCTGGCGGGGGCGGCCGAGTCGGCGGTGATCTTCCTGGTGGCCAGGGCCGTACAGGGGCTGGGTGCGGGGGCCGCCGTCGTGGCGCTGCTGGTGATGATCGCTCGGGTCTATCCGGCGGACGCACGGCCCAAGGCGTTCGCGGCGGTGTCGGCCGCCTGGGTGCTGCCCGCCATGGTGGGGCCGGCCGTTGCGGGGTTCGTGGCGACCCAGTGGGACTGGCGGTTCGTGTTCTTCGGGATCATCCCGCTGGTGGTGCCCGCGCTGGTGATGCTCGTCCCGGAGCTGCGGATGCGCTCCGCGCCCGGCGAGGACGCGCCCGGTGAGCAGGTGCGCGGGCCGCGTTCCCGGCCGGTCGCGATGACGCTGGCCGCCACCGCCACCGCGGGCGGGGCCGGGGTGCTGCTGCACGGGGTGAACCGGCTGCACCTGCGTCCGGTGCCCGGGACGATCGAGGCGGTGGTGGGGCTCGCGTTCCTCGTGTACGGGGTCTACCGGCTGATGCCCCCGGGGGCGTTGCGGTTCCGCCGCGGGCTGGCCACCACGGTGATGATGAGAGGGTTCTTCTCGGCCGCGTTCTTCGGCGTGAACTCCTTCATCCCGCTGGCGTTGGAGGAGGTCAAGGGCTTCCCGCTGAGCCAGGCGGGGATCGCGCTGACGACCGGGGCGCTGGGGTGGTCCGCGGGGTCGTACCTGCAGAGCAGGCGGGCAGGGTCGTCGCACCTCAGGATCCGGCTGGGGGCGGCGGGGGTCATGGTCTCGACCCTGATCTGCCTGCTGTGCGTACTGCCCGGGGTGAGCGGGTGGATCGCGGTGCCCGCGTGGATCGTGGCCGGGTTCGGGATGGGGTTCGGCATGACCACGGTCAGCGTCACGGCGCTGCAGCAGTCGCCGGTGAGCGAGCAGGGGGCCAACTCGGCGGCGCTGTCGGTGTCGGACCAGCTGGGCTCGGCGCTGTCGATCGGGGCCGGCGGTGCGCTGATCAACCTCATCGGGCACTCCGCCGGGGAGATCGCCACCGGATTCGTCGTCATCTGCCTCCTCATGGCGGGTATCGCCTTGATCGCCACCTTGCTGGCGGGGCGTACTCGCTGAACTCAGGGCGTACGAGCTGCACTCGGGCACACTTCCCCTTCTCCGGCGACTCCGCTGTTTCCGGCGCAGTTGCTGAATTCCGTCCCTTCCGTCACAGCGATCACGGTTCTCCTGATGCCCGGGGCGAGGAGTGATAGGACAAGCGGGACGGGGAGGAGGGCCCATGGAGGATGATCACCGGGTCTGGCCGCCGCCATCGCGGCCCGCGGCCAGACACCGCCGTACTCCTCCAGCGGACCCCGAGCCCGAGCCGGAGACCGCGCCGGAGGACCCCACGTCCGGGCGTGCGGACCCGGAGCCCGCGTGGGGCATCACCACCGGACGGGTGGGGCCGGAGTCCGCGTGGGAGAGGCCGACGTCCCTGGGGAAGGGCTCGGAGGCCGCGTGGGAGGCGCTCCAGTCCCACTGGGAGGACCCGGATGCCGGCTGGGAGGATCCGGAGTCCGCCTGGGACACGATTCAGGACGGGTCGCCGAAGCGGCGGAGGCGGTGGATTCCGCGTAAGCGATCGCATCCGCTGGATCTGGTCGACGAGGACGACGAGCAGCCCAGGAGCCCGGGGAACGGCAGAGCCGACGATGACGAGGAGTCCTGGAACGCGAGAAGCGGCGGGACCGAGGACGACGAGGAGCTCTGGAGCCCGCGGAGCGGCAGAGCCGACGACGACGAGGAGTCCTGGGGCCCGGGGAGGGGCCGGACCGAGGACGACGAGGAGCCTTGGGGCCCGGGGGGCGGCCGGACCGAGGACGACGGGGAGTCCTGGAGACCGAGGGTTGGAAGGACGGCGGCGCTGCGGGGGCTGGAAGGCGCCAGGGAGCCCGAGGACGGGGATTGGGAGGCATTACCTCCCTCCGCGCGAATTCACGGCTCTCCGACGGATCCGGGGACGCGCCGCGGCGGCGGTGGGCGGGTGTGGCGGCGGTGGAGGGGCGTACTGGTCGCCACGGTGGCCGGGATGGCGCTGGTGGCCGGGGCGACCGCCGTGGTGTTCAGGCTCACCGCGCCGGAGGCGGAGAGCGGGCGGTTGAGCGACTCGCTGGCGGGGGTGACGGTGACCCTGCCGGCGGGGTGGCACACCGACCCGGTGGCGCCGGTGACAGGGTTCACGTCGGTGATGAGGGACGGGGGCGGGGGGCTCGTCATGGCCCGGCCGGTCCCCGGGCCGGTGGAGAACGCGAAGAAGGCCACGGCGGAGGCGGCGGAGCTGTACTCCAGGCTGCTGCTGAAGGGGGACAAGCTGACGGTCGTCGAGGACAGGGAGTTCCCGGGCGGTCACACCAGGGCGCTGCGGGCGGAATATCAGGACGTGAGCAACCAGCCCGCCTTCCTGCGGGTGATGCTGCTCACTCGCGACGAGGGGCCCGACCGGGCCGTACTGCTCGTCGGGCTGCTCCAGCCCGAGGAAACCAGCCGCAGGCAGGCGCTGGACGCGGTCATGACGAGCATCCGATAAGCCGCATAGCACGTGCGAAAGACCTTGGCCAGAATCCCCGGCTCACGGCACGTCTTGTCAGTGCGCCCGTCTACTCTTGGGTCACTGTGAGAGAGCGAAGCACACGAACCCCAGAGGTGATGCGGTGAGCACCTTCGCCGCGTCCCACCTTTCGCCTTCCTTTCCAGACCGAGCCGCTTGGGGCACCGCCCCCAAACTGCGTGCCTGGCAGCAGGAGGCGTTCGACCTCTACTTCAGGCGCGAGCCGCGTGACTTCCTCACCGTGGCGACGCCGGGCGCGGGCAAGACGACCTACGCCCTGCGCATCGCCAGCGAGTTGCTCGCCAACGGGGTGATCAGGGCGGTGACCATCGTCACCCCCACCGAGCACCTCAAGCGCCAGTGGGCCGACGCCGCCGGGCGGGTCGGCATCGGCATCGACCCCGAGTTCAAGAACAGCCAGGGCACGACCTCACGCGACTACACCGGGGTCGCGGTGACCTACGCGCAGGTCGCGATGCACCCGGCCCTGCACAGGGCGCGCACGGAGGCCCGCAAGACGCTGGTGATCTTCGACGAGATCCACCACGCGGGCGACGCCAAGTCCTGGGGCGACGGGGTGCGCGAGGCGTTCGAGCCCGCCACCCGCCGGCTCCAGCTCACCGGCACGCCGTTCAGGTCCGACGACAACCCGATCCCGTTCGTCGCCTACGAGGAGGACGGCGAGGGCCTCAAGCGCAGCGTCGCCGACTACTCCTACGGCTACGGCCCGGCCCTCGACGACGGCGTCGTCCGGCCGGTGATCTTCCTGGCCTACTCCGGCGAGATGAAGTGGCGCACCCGCGCGGGCGACGAGATCGCCGCCACGCTCGGCACGCCGCTCACCAAGGACCAGCTCTCACAGGCGTGGCGGGCCGCGCTCGACCCCAAGGGCGACTGGATCCGCCAGGTCATGCAGGCCGCCGACCGGCGCCTGACCGAGGTGCGGCGGGGCGTGCCCGATGCCGGTGGCCTGGTCATCGCCACCGACCACGAGACCGCCCGCGCCTACGCCCGCCACCTGCGCAACATCTCCGGCGAGGGCGCCACCGTGGTGCTCTCCGACGACCCGGGCGCCTCCAAGAAGATCAAGCAGTTCTCCGCCTCGGAGGCCCGCTGGCTCGTGGCCGTGCGCATGGTCTCCGAGGGCGTCGACATCCCCCGCCTGTGCGTGGGCGTCTACGCCACCTCGACCTCCACCCCGCTCTTCTTCGCCCAAGCCGTGGGCCGCTTCGTGCGGGCCCGCAAGCGCGGCGAGATCGCCTCGGTCTTCCTCCCCTCGGTGCCCACGCTCATGGGGCTGGCCAACGAGATGGAGGCCGAGCGCGACCACGTGCTCAACAAGAAGCCTCCGGAGGACGGCCTCGACGACAGCCTGCTGGAGCGGGAAAACCGCCAGAAGGACAATCCCGACGTCCTGGGTGACGAGCTCCCGTTCGAGACGATGGAGACCTCGGCCACGTTCGACCGGGTGCTGTTCGATGGGGGTGAGTTCGGCACCGGAGCGGAGATCGGCTCGGCCGAGGAGGAGGACTTCCTCGGGCTGCCCGGCCTGCTGGAGCCCGACCAGGTGGCGACGCTGCTGCGTAAGCGGCAGTCGGAGCAGCAGGCCGCCAAGCGCAAGCAGACCGCGCAGGAGCCGCAGCCGGCACTGGCCCCGCACGAGCAGATCGCCGACCTGAGACGCGAGCTCAACGGCCTGGTAGGCGCGTGGAACCACCGCACGGGCCAGCCGCACGGCGTCATCCACTCGGAGTTGCGCCGCTCGTGCGGCGGACCGCCGATCGCCCAGGCCACCGCCGAGCAGATCCAGGAGCGCATCGACACGATCCGCCGCTGGGCCACCCAACGCCGCTGACGAGCGGGCCCACCGACCGCCGGCGAGCGGTCGGTGACCGGGCCCGCCTGTCCAGGGTGCCGCACAGCTCCCATCGGTCGCTGTCAGAGTTCCGTCCTGGCCGCACGACGTGGCCATGCCGCCGGTAGGGAACATAGGGTCCCGATCGCACGTGGGTAGGTGGGTGGTGCCTATGGTGACATTGCGTGACTCTGTGCATTTGGGCCCGCAGCAGTGGTCATTTGTTAGAAACTCGACAGGAGCGGCAACAACCACTCTTGGCTGATTTCGGATATGCAAAAGGACTCTGCCCATGTCGTCTGAGGCTTCCGGAAGGTCGATGCTCGTCGTCACCTCCGGCCTCTCTGGAAACGCCGTCATCGTCAGGCTCGAAGGCGAACTCGACGTCAACGCGGTGCCGGTGTTACAGGACCACCTGCGGCATGTCTGGGACCTTCCTCCCCAGCCCTTCCTGATCCTCGATCTCGGCGAGGTCGGGTTCTGCGACTCGATGGGAATGAGCGAGCTCATCAGCGTCATGCAGCGTTGTGAGGCCCGGGGCACGCGGCTGCTGCTCGGCGGCGTGCAGGGCGTCATGGCGCGGGTGCTGTCGATCACCGGGCTGCGCCACGCGTTCGAGGTCTTCGCGAGGTTCGACGACGCCCTGCGGCTGGCCGTCTCGGCGTCCTAGACCGCCTCGGCCGGGCGCGGGCCCATGGTCACATGGTCACATGGTCGCATTGCTTACCGGAGTGACAGGTTTCGGTATCCGACGCCCGGTGCGGCCATCAATTGGGACATATCCGGCTTTGCCGTGCAACGGGATGGTCAGTGCGGCAACGCCATCGTGGACCTGCACGGGGAGGATGAAGGCCCTTCCGTCACTCAGCGTGAGCGTGCTTGTACGGGTCCGTTCCGCCGGGCTCTCGTGCAGCCAGAACAGCAGTTTCCTGCCCTTGGCGTGGACCACGACGTCGGCGGTCCCGCACTCGTGCGGGGTGGCCGTCCAGGTCAGTACGACGTCCTCGCCCATCTCCGCGGACCTGGGCATCGGGACGCTGTTGTCGCAGGTCGGCGGTGCGGGCGGCAGTGCGTGCGCCGCCGCGGACGGGGTGATGGCGGCGGGATGGAGGGCGGAACTCATCACGATCGTGCCCCCCTCCAGCAGCACCAGTGTCACGATCGCGCCCGCTCGCTCGCCGCTGGTGCCCCTCACGATCAACCACAAGCTGAGGGGGGCGAGGAGGAGCCAGGCCACACCAAGGGAGAGCGCCAGCATGGAAAACCTCCGCGAGGGTGGAAGGATGATTACTCTCCGTATTAGCGTGGATTCGGAGAGGGTTCGCCCTCTTGGATATCACATGACCTGAGAGTTGCATATCGCATACTCTTCGTGATCGTCGGCCGATCGGGGGGTCAGCCCACCACGGGTGCTCCCCGCAGGATGGCGCCCGCGTCCTCCATCTCGGCCAGCGCCGCCTCCGTCGTGGTCGGGGCCACGCCTGCCGTCAGGTTCAGCAGGACCCGCACCGCCAGGCCGTTCTTGACCGCGTCGAGCGTCGTGGCCCGGACGCAGTGGTCGGTGGCGATGCCCACCACGTCCACCTCGTGCACCCCGCGCTCCCGCAGCCACTGCGCCAGCGGCTGCCCGGCACCGGAGGCGCCCTCGAAACCGCTGTACGCCGCCGCGTAGGCGCCCTTGCTGAAGACCTCCGCCACCGCCGACGTGTCGAGCGACGGGTGGAAGTCCGCCCCCGGCGTGCCGGCCACGCAGTGCGCGGGCCAGGTGAAGACATAGTCGGGGGAGCCGGAGAAATGGTCGCCGGGCTGGACGTGGTAGTCCCTGGTCGCCACCACGTGGTCGTAGGGGTGGGCGGCCACATGGCGGGTGATCGCCGCGGCCACCTCCGAGCCGCCGGCCACGGCAAGGCTGCCGCCCTCGCAGAAGTCGTTCTGAACGTCAACGATGATCAACGCGGTGCCCATATCTAGCACGATACGTCAGGCGAACTCCGTGGGGATGGCCGCGTACCCCCTGCCGAGGTGGAGGGCTTCCTGGGGGAGGGAGGCGACGGCCGCGGCGTGGCGTTCGCGGGCGGCCCGCAGGGGTTCGCCGCCGACGATCCGGCCGTCGCGCACCAGCTCGTGCAGCAGGGGGATGCCGCCCTCGGGGGCCGGGCCGCCGGTGGTGATGAGCTCGGTCTCCACGTTGCCGGCGGCGTCCAGCAGCCGGTACGCCTCCTTGCGCCCGCCACGCGAGGGCTTGCCCACCGAGCGCTTGGCCACGGGCTCCAGCTTGCCCGTGGCCGTCTCCCTGGCCACCAGCTTGTAGACGAGGGCCGCGGTGGGGACGCCGGAGCCGGTGACGAGGGAGGTGCCGACGCCGTAGCCGTCCACGGGGGCGGCGGCCAGGGCGGCGATGGCGTACTCGTCGAGGTCGGAGGTGACGAGGATGCGGGTGTTGAAGGCGCCGAGGGCGTCGAGCTGCTCGCGCACCTCCTGGGCAGCGGCGGCCAGGTCGCCCGAGTCGATGCGGACCGCGCCCAGCTTGGGGCCGGCCAGCTCGACGGCCGTGCGGACCGCGGCGGCCACGTCGTACGTGTCCACCAGCAGCGTCGTCTCCGGCCCGAGGGTGGCGATCTGGGCCTCGAACGCCGCCCGCTCCGAGTCGTGCAGCAACGTGAACGCGTGCGCCGCCGTACCGGCCGTGGGAACGCCGTACATCCGCCCGGCCTGGAGGTTGGAGGTCGAGGCGAACCCGGCGATGTAGGCGGCCCTGGCGGCGGCCACCGCGGCGCCCTCGTGCGTGCGGCGCGAGCCCATCTCGATGAGCGGCCGCTTGCCCGCGGCGTTGGTCATCCGGGAGGCGGCCGAGGCGATGGCGCAGTCATGGTTGAGGATCGACAGCGTGATCGTCTCCAGCAGTACGGCCTCCGCGAACGTGCCCTCCACCACCATGATCGGGGAGGCCGGGAAGTACAGCTCGCCCTCGCGGTAGCCGTAGATGTTGCCGGAAAATCGGTAATCGGCGAGAAACGCCAGAGTCGTCTCGTCGACCACCCGGTTCTCCCGGAGGTAGGTGAGTTCTTCCTCACCGAAGCGGAAGCGTTCCAGCTCGTCCAGGACACGCCCGGTGCCCGCGACAACCCCGTAGCGCCGCCCGCCGGGCAGATGCCTGGCGAACACCTCGAAAACCGCCCGCCGATGGGCCGCCCCGCTCCGGAGGGCGGCCTGCAACATCGTCAGCTCATAGTGATCTGTGAGCAACGCAGTGCTCATGGTCATTGTCACGACTCGAAGACTACGGCCCAGATAGGGCAGACTCGTGAATGTGGGTAGCACCGCTCCAATCGCCGTTGAGCGTCCGTCATCGGACGTCCGACCCGATCTGCCATGGGTGACCATCGTCTGGAACGACCCGGTCAACCTGATGTCCTACGTGACCTATGTCTTTCAAACGGTCTTCGGCTACACCAAGGAGAAGGCCGAAAAGCTCATGCTGGACGTTCACCACAAGGGCAAGGCGGTCGTGTCCAGCGGCACGCGCGAAGAGATGGAACGCGATGTGCAGATTCTCCACTCCTACGGCCTGTGGGCGACGCTCCAGCCGGATTCGGTCAAGTAGACATGGGACGAGTGAGGCGACTCGGGTGAGTTCGGGGTTCTCGCAGGGCAAGAACGGCGGCGTCGTCGCGGAGTTCGAGGCGGCGGAGGTTTCGCTGCTGCGCTCGCTGGTCTCGATGATGCTCGGCCTGGTCTCGCCGGGGGAGACGAGCGACGACCCGCTGGAGCGCGCCCTGGGCATCGGAGGCGGGGACGCGCCCTCGGATCCGGTGCTGGCCAGGCTGTTCCCGTCGGCGTACGAGGACGTGAAGGAGGCGGCCGAGTTCCGCCGCTACACTGAGGCCACGCTGCGCGACGGCAAGCGGGCCGACGCCCAGACCGTCTTCGACACCGCCAGGTCGGGCCGTGCCGAGCTCACCTCGGAGCAGGCCCAGGCCTGGCTGCGCGCGCTCAACGACGTACGCCTCACCCTCGGCACCAAGCTTGAGGTGACCGAAGAGGTGCACGAGGAGATCGCGATGATGTCGGAGGAGGACCCCCGCTACCCGGCCTACGTCACCTACGACTGGCTGACCTACCTCCAGGACAGCCTGGTCCGGGCCCTCTGGTAATTTCCGGGCATGCTGTCGATCTCGCAGGAACTTGTGGACAAGATCGTCGCGCACGCCCGGGCCGACCACCCCGACGAGGCGTGCGGCGTCATCGCGGGCAAGAACGGCGTGCCCGAGCGCTTCATCCCGATGGCGAACGCCGAGCGTTCGCCAACGTTCTACGCCTTCGACTCGATGGAGCAGTTCCGGGTCTGGCGTGAGATGGACGACCGCGACGAGGAGCCCGTCGTGATCTACCACTCTCACACCGCCACCGAGGCCTACCCGTCGCGCACCGACGTGTCCTACGCCTCCGAGCCGGACGCCCACTACGTCCTGGTCTCCACCAGGGACGAGAACGAGGTGGAGTTCCGGTCCTACCGCATCCTCGAAGGCGTGATCACAGAGGAAGAGGTAAGGTTTATCCCATGATGGGGTGGGCCGTACAGAGCTTCCTCTTCGCGCATACCCCGGCTGTCGTCGTCTACGACTGTCCATCGATCACGGCTGCCCGCTGAAAAATCCGCCGGGCGGGCCTTCCTCGCGCCCCTGACCGTGCAGGCCGCGGTGGGGCGGGCGGTCCGGTGAGCGGGTTTTCTCATCGGAAGCGTTCCGGAATCTGCATCCAACCATCGGCGTTGCTGCCGATGGGACGACGAGACTTCTTATGTCGCCGAGTCCGCGACATCACCTGAGGAGATTGACCGCGATGGCCATCGAAGTTCGTATTCCGACCATCCTGCGCAACTACACCGACGGCGCGAAGGCCGTCAACGCCGAGGGCGCCACCCTCGACGAGCTGATCAGCAATCTTGAGTCCCGCCACCCCGGCATCAAGGACCGCCTCGTCGACCAGGGCAACCTGCGCCGTTTCGTCAACGTCTACCTCAACGACGAGGACGTCCGCTTCCTGGGCGGCCTGGGAACGCCCGTGTCCGACGGCGACACGGTGACCGTGCTGCCGGCCGTCGCCGGTGGATGACATGCGTTTCGACTCACTGATCGACTCGGTCGGCCGTACGCCTCTGGTCGGGCTGCCGCGCCTGTCGCCCTCCGCGGAGGTGCGGATCTGGGCCAAGCTGGAGGACCGCAACCCGACCGGTTCGATCAAGGACAGGCCCGCGCTCTGGATGATCCAGGAGGCGGAGAAGGACGGCCTGCTCAAGCCGGGCTGCACGATCCTGGAGCCCACCAGCGGCAACACCGGCATCTCGCTCGCGATGTCGGCCAAGCTCAAGGGCTACAGGCTGATCTGCGTCATGCCGGAGAACACCTCGGAGGAGCGGCGCCAGCTCCTGCGCATGTGGGGCGCGGAGATCATCTCCTCGCCGGCCGCGGGCGGCTCCAACGAGGCCGTGCGCAGGGCCAAGGAGCTGGCGGCGCAGAATCCGTCGTGGGTGATGCTCTACCAGTACGGAAACCCGGCCAACTGGCGCTCCCACTATGAGACGACGGGCCCCGAGATCCTGGCGGACCTGCCCACGGTCACCCATTTCGTGGCCGGACTCGGCACCACGGGGACGCTCATGGGGGTCGGGCGGTTCCTCCGCGAGCGCGTGCCGGACGTGCAGATCGTGGCCGCGGAGCCGCGCTACGGCGAGCTGGTCTACGGGCTGCGCAACGTGGACGAGGGCTTCATCCCCGAGCTCTACGACGAGTCCGTGCTGACCACCCGCTTCTCGGTCGGCTCCGCCGACGCCCTGCGGCGCACCCGCGAGCTGCTGACCACCGAGGGAATCTTCGCCGGGGTCTCGACCGGGGCGGCGCTGCACGCGGCGCTCGGGGTCGCCGGGAAGGCGGTCAAGGCGGGTCAACGTGCCGACGTCGTGTTCGTGGTGGCCGACGGCGGCTGGAAATACCTGTCCACGGGTGCTTACGAGGGCACCCTGGACGAGGCCGAAGAGCGCCTCGAAGGTCAGCTCTGGGCATGAGCGCGGTGGCCGGCGAACCGGCCGCCCGAACCCCGGTCATGGGCGGGGCGGCCGGTCGCTGACCGGCCGCCCCGCTGCTTCGATCTCGGTCAGTTGAACAGGACCCGCAGCGAGAACGACCCCTCGCTCGCGGTCGCCTTGGCGCTCAGCCCGACCGCCCTCAGCACCTGCGCGTTGGCCTTGTCGTCGCCCTTCAGGGACGCCAGGTAGAGGTTCTCGACCTTGTCCAGGTCCACGAAGACCGCGTAGTTGACGTTGTCGGCGTCGGGGATCGCCGTCTGGAACGTCTCCGAGTCGCCCAGCGCGCCCTCCTCGCTGAGCTTCTTGGCGTACTCGTCCGTCGTCGCGACCGTGAGGACGCCGTCACCGGCGACCTTGGCGACCGGCGGAACGGCCTGGCCGGCCGTCTGCGTGCTCTGCAGGATCTTGTCGAGGATCGACTGCGCCTTGGCCGGGTCGGTCACGACGCGAACGCCGCCCTTGAACTGCTGGCTGGCCAGGCCCTCGCTGTCCAGCGCCACGGTGAGGTTCTGGCCCAGCAGAGTGGCCAGGTCGCCGGGCAGGCTCAGCCCGGTCTGGGCCGTGAACCCGTCCACGAGCTGCTTGGTCTCCGGCGACGCGGCGATCTGCTTCTCCACCTCGGCCCACTGCTTGGTGATGATCTGGTCGATGCCGGAGATCGACAGGGCCGCCGCCGTGGAGTCGGGGAGGGTGGAGAGGGTCGTGGCGGGCAGGTCGCCCTCCAGGCCCAGCCCTTCGGTCCCGCGTACGATGCCGGTCAGCTCGGCGTAGGCGCTGTCGAAGCGCAGCGCGCCGGCGAACCTGGCGTTCTTGAGCTGCTGCACGATCGCCTGCTCGGCGGCGGGCACGCTGCTCCCGGCCAGGTCGAGCAGCCCTTTCATGCTGGCCCAGAACGACAGCACGCCCTGCTCTCCGACCGCGCCCATGTCGTCGGCGAACTCGGCGTTGTCGGCCAGGGTCGTCTCGGCCTGGGCGTACTTGTCGGCGAGCTGCTGGCTGGACGCGAGCAGCGCGTAGTCCTCGCGGAAGGCGATGCCGAAGTTCTCGCCCTCCGTCAGCTTGGCGAGGCCGGCCTTGGCCAGCTCCTGGTCCTTGACCTGGACGGCCACCGCGACGTCGGGCTCCTCCTTGCCGGAGGGCACGGCGGCGAAGCCGATCCTGCTGCCCAGCCACGGGTCGACGTCCTTGGTGAAGTCGATCTTGGTGTCGGAGTCGGCGGTGAACGTGTTGAACAGCGCCTGGCGCGGGTCCTCGCCGGAGAAGTCGTCCTTGGTGACCGTGAACTTCCTGGCGATCTGGAACAGCGCCAGCTTCTGGTTCGCCGCCGGGTCCATGTCGAGGCGGGTGTAGGCGATCGCGTTGGCGGGCAGCACCTCGTGCGGTTGCGTGCCGCCGCCGCCGATGGCGCCCACGGCCCAGACGGCGCCGCCGCCGAGCAGGATCACGGCCAGCGACGCGGCCGCGGCGATGATCCAGGTCTTGCGGCTCTTCCTGGCCGGCTGCGAGGAGTCAAAGCCTTCAGGGCCCTGCTGCTGCCAGCCGCCCTGGGCGTACTGGCCCTGCTGCTGCCAGCCTCCCTGGTCCTGCTGCCAGCCCTGCTGCTGGACTTCCTGCTGCCAACCCTGCTGTGGTGCTTCCTGTTGCCAACCCTGCTGTGGCTGTTGCTGTTGTTGGTGCCAGCCACCCTGGTCCTGCTGTTGCCAACCGCCCTGGTCCTGCTGCGGCCAGCCCTGCTGGGGCTGCTGGCCGTACCCGGCGCCGTAGGCGGGCTGCTGTCCGTACGGCTGCTGGGGGTGGTACGGCTGCTGGCCGGAGGACGCCTGCTGACCGTAGCCCCCCTGCTGCTGTCCCTGAGGGCCCTGCTGGCCGTAGGACTGCTGCGGCGGGTAGGGCTGCTGAGGCGGGTACGGCTGGCCGGATGAGGACAGCGGCATGGTCGGGGGGTGCTCCGGCTGCTGCCCCTGGTTCCAGTTGTAGGCCGTGGTCCGCTCGGGATCCTGGCCATAGGGGGGGTTATTCGCAGACATCACTCAACTCACAATGTGGACTTTTGACCACAGAGAAGGTAGCTGATGTTGCTAGATGGGCGCTTGCAATGTGCTGAAGATGGGTTTATACGCGGTTTAGTTCCTTTCGGACCACGCCGATGTGGACTTCGCCGCCGCCGTAATCCGCGACGCAGGCCCACGGCACGAACGTGCAGCCCGCGTACACCACCCGCGCCATCGCGCGCTGCAACCACGACGCGCGGCCCTCGCGGTCGCGGGTCATCCCGAGCAGGAGCGGCCCCCGCCGGCTGGAGACGACGAGGCCGTAGACGGTGTGGCTCTGCTGGAGTTCGCCCTTGTGCCTGACGACGCGGATGTCGACGACGAAACCGACCCACACCCCGTTCGAGTCCCATACGGACTGACCGATGAGTTCGGTGACACTTGTCATGATCGAACTGTCTCAGCAGGATCGCGTTTTCGCAGGTAGGCGCGCTGACAACAGGCGTCACCCGCACCCTGTGGGGCGGCAGGCGCGGCCCGCCGTAGAGTAGGTGAGCAACAGAATAAGGTTCCAGAGGTGAGGCGGGCGCGCATGACCAAATTCGACGAGGCGACGCAGGCGATTCGGGTCGAGGAGGGCTGCTACGACGTGTGCCTGGACCCCGGATACGCGATCGGGGGCCCGCTCAACGGCGGCTACCTCCTGGCCGTGATCCTGCGTGCGGCGGTGGACGCCTCGCCGTTCGAGCATCCGGTGAGCACGGCCGCCCAGTTCCTCAAGGCGCCCGTCCCCGGTCCCGCGCAGGTCAGGGTGGAGCCGATCAAGTCGGGCAGGACGGCCGCCTTCGCCAGGGCCACGCTCGTGCAGGACGGCGTGGCGCAGATCGAGAGCCTGATCACCACGGCCACGCTGAACGAGGCCGAGCCCGTCTACACCGCCGAACCGGCGTACGGCATGCCGGACATCGAGGACTGCGTCAAGCTGCCCGACCCCAAGCCCGAGTCGAACATGACGCTGAACGCCCAGATGGAGCTGCTCTTCGACCCGCCCACGATCGGCTGGCTGAAGGGCGAGCCCAGCCGCAGGCCCGAGTCCCGGGCGTACTTCAGGATGGCCGAGCCGCAGGACCCGGACCCGTACGTGCTGGCGCTGGCCGTGGACGCGCTGCCGCCCGTGGTGTTCTCGGCCGGGATGCGCGGCTGGGCGCCGACCGTGGAGCTCACCTGGCACCTGCGCGCGCTGCCCGCGCCCGGCCGGCTCACGCTGCTCGGCAGCGGCCGGTTGGTCTCCGACGGCTGGTTCGACGAGGACGTCGAGGTACGCGACTCCGCCGGCCGCCTGGTCGCCCAGTCACGCCAGCTCGCCCGGGTCGGGAGGGGTTGAGGGGCGAGGGGTGTGAGCAAGACAACACCACGTGACGCTCAGGTGTCGCCGATGTGAGCATTCTTACGCAGTGTTGATCGCCCAGGTCGCCTACCCTCTAGAACGTGCCGGACGCGAGTATTGGGATCTTCGACAGCGGAGTCGGTGGCTTGACGGTCGCCCGGGCGATCATCGACCAGCTGCCGCACGAATCGATCACTTACGTGGCCGACACGGCCCGCCAGCCGTACGGGCCGAAACGCATCGCGGAGGTGCGCGCCTACGCCCTGGAAGTGATGGACCACCTCGTCGAGCACGACGTCAAGATGCTCGTGATCGCGTGCAACAGCGCCAGCGCCGCCGTGCTGCGCGACGCCCGCGAGCGTTACGACGTGCCGGTCGTCGAGGTGATCCAGCCCGCCACCAGGCGCGCGGTGCGTGCCACCCGCACCGGCAGGGTCGGCGTGATCGCCACCAGGGCCACCATCGACTCCATGGCCTATCACGACGCCTTCACCGCGGCACCCGACGTGCAACTCACCGGCGTGGCCGCCCCACGCCTGGTGGAGTACGTCGAACGAGGAGAGACGATGAGCGACGAGCTCATCGAGGTCGTACGCGACTACCTGGCACCCATCAGGGCCGCCGGGTGCGACACTCTCATCCTCGGCTGCACCCACTACCCGCTGCTCACCGGCGCCATCTCGTATGTCGCCGGCAACGGGGTGACGCTGGTCTCCAGCGCGGAAGAGACGGCCAAGGACGTCTATCGAATCCTGCATGACCGCGATCTGGCGGCGGGCAGCGAGGCCACCCCCCGGCACCGCTTCCGAGCCACCGGCGACTCCCTGCTCTTCGCCCGTCTGGGGCGGCGATTCCTGGGTCCGGAGATCGATGCGGTCGAAGTCGCACCAGTGGGGGGTACTACCTTTAACGGCCGCTCGGCCGTGCCGGTGTCCGGACTGAGAAGCGGCGGGAGCGCAGCGACCAGGGCGACGAGGGAAGACACCGGATCCGAGCGGCCGAGCCGCGACGCGGAGCGTCGCAACGAGAAGGAGCCCACATGAAGGTGACCATCGTCGGATGCTCGGGCAGCTACCCCGGCCCTGACAGCCCCGCGTCCTGCTATCTGATCGAGGCGGCCGGCTTCCGACTGCTGCTCGACCTCGGCAGCGGCTCGCTGGGCGCGCTCCAACGCCACATCGGCCTGTACGACGTGGACGCGATCTGCCTGTCCCATCTGCACGCCGACCACTGCCTCGACATCTGCGGCTATCACGTGGCCCGCACGTACGGGCCGCAGGCGCCCTACCCCACGGTGCCCGTCTACGCGCCGGCCGACGCCCCCGCCCGGCTGGCGGCCGCGTACGGCATGCCGGACGAGCCGGGCCTGGAGACCGCCTTCGACTTCGTGCCGCTGTCGCAGGGGACGTTCGAGGTCGGGCCGTTCACCGTCACCGCGGGGCTGGTCAACCACCCGGTCGAGGCGTACGGCTTCCGCGTGGCCAACGGCTCGGGCTGCGTGGCCTACTCCGGCGACACCGGGGAGTCCGCCGAGCTGGTGAGGCTGGCCGCCGACGCCGACCTGCTGCTCTGCGAGGCGTCGTTCGTCGAGGGCCCCGACCTGCCCACCGGCCTGCACCTGACGGGCCGCCAGGCCGCCGAACACGCCGCCAAGGCCGGCGTCGGCAGGCTCGTGCTCACCCACCTCGTCCCCTGGAACGACCAGGCGGTCGTGCTGGAGGAGGCCGCGGGAGGAGGTTTCGACGGCCCCGTGGAGCTGGCACGCAGCGGCGCGGTCTACGACCTGGGGTGAGCGGGGCGGGCTACCACCTGGCCTGAACCTCGGTGAAGTCGCGCATGCGCGGCATGGGGGAGAACAGCAGCGGCAGGAACGCCAGCAGCCTGGCGCCCATGAACACCCACAGGGTCTCCCGGACGCCGATCCGGTTGGCGATCAGGCCGCCGAGCAGCGCGCCCAGCGGCAGGGCGCCCCAGACCACGAACCGCACCGACGCGTTGATCCGGCCGAGCAGCCCTTCGGGGGCCACGGTCTGCCGGTAGGTGACCTGGCCCACGTTCGAGACGGCCGCGCTCCACGAGAGCGCGATCGAGGTGATCGCGAAGTACACCACCCGCCAGTCGGCCTGCGTCATGGGCAACAGCAGGCCGAAGGGCGAGGCCACGATGACGGACAGCCACGTCATCCTGGCGGCGCCGTATCTCCTGGATAACCAGCCGGCGGAAATGCCGCCGAGCAACCCGCCGATCCCGCCGGACATGAGCAGCGTACCGATCAGCCCGGGCGTCAGCTCGACCTCGTGGACCAGGAAGAACACCGATAAGCTCGTCACCGCGCTGACGCACAGGTTCATGGCGGCGGTGGTGGTCATGAGCGCGCGCATCAGCCGGTCGTTCCACACGAAGGAGAGCCCCTCGCCGATGCCGCGCATCAGCGGCGCGGGCTCGGTGACGGCGGGCGGCTTGTCCGGGACCTTGATCGAGCGCAGGAAGAGCACCGAGGCCAGCGCGCCCAGCGCGGTGGCGGTCATGGTGCGCGACGCGCCGAGCAGCTGCACCAGCGCGCCCCCGAGGCCGGGCCCCGCCAGGAACGATCCCGAGCGCACGACCTCCAGCTTGGAGTTGCCGTCGCTGAGCTGCTGGACGCTGACCACATCGGGCAGGTACGTCTGGTCGGCCACGTCGTTGAAGACCTGGGCCACCCCCACCAGCAGCGTCACCACGAACAGCATCCCGATGGACAGCAGCCCCAGCTCGGCCGCGACCGGAATGCTCCCGAGCAGAACGAACCTGGCCAGGTCCGTCGTCATCATCACGCGGCGCCGGCGCATCCTGTCGACCCACACCCCCGCGGGCAGGCCGAGCAGCAGGAAGGCGGTCGTCTGCAGTGCGGACAGCACGCCGACCTCCACCGGACTGGCGTGCAGCAGCAGCACCGCCACCAGTGGCAGGGCCACCCGTGAGATATTCGCTCCGACTTCGTTCGCGATCTGCGAACTCAAGAACCGACGGAAGTCGGGGTTTCGCAACACCCCCGTTGTCATTGCGTAAGGATCCATGTAGCGGACACATTTGGTCAAGAGCGTCGCGGCGCGGAGATAGGGTGAGCTGCATGTCCCGACAGGATGGCCGCAACCCTGACCAGCTACGTCCCATCACCGTCACCCGGCAGTGGCTCACGCACGCCGAGGGCTCGGTGCTGGTCGAGTTCGGCGGCACCAGGGTGTTGTGCGCCGCTTCCGTCCAGGACAGCGTGCCGCGCTGGCGCAGAGGCAGCGGCCAGGGATGGGTAACGGCCGAATATGCGATGTTGCCCCGGGCGACCAATACCCGTAACGATCGCGAATCGGTCCGCGGCAAAATCGGCGGCAGGACGCATGAGATTTCCCGGCTGATCGGGCGCTCGCTGCGGGCCTGCGTCGATTACAAGGCGCTCGGCGAAAACTCCATTCTGCTCGACTGCGACGTGCTGCAGGCCGACGGCGGCACCAGGACCGCCGCGATCACCGGCGCCTACGTGGCGCTGGCCGACGCGGTCGCCTGGATGCGCAAGCGCCGGATGTGCCCGGGTGACCCGCTGATCGCCTCCGTCTCCGCCGTGTCCGTCGGAGTGGTCGGCTCGGTGCCGATGCTCGACCTCTGCTACACCGAGGACGTCGCCGCCGAGACCGACATGAATGTCGTGATGACCGGTGAGGGCAGCTTCGTCGAGGTGCAGGGCACCGCCGAGGGCGCCCCGTTCGACCGTGCGGCCCTGGACAAGCTGCTCGACCTGGCCGTGGCGGGCTGCGCCGAGCTCACGCTGATCCAGCAGGAGGCCCTGGCGTCATGAAGATCGTGCTGGCCACCCGCAACCCGGGCAAGATCGCTGAGCTGCGCCGCATCCTGGCCGGGTTCGAGATCCTCGGGCTGGAGGAGTTCCCCTCGATCGGTGAGATCGCGGAGACGGGGGTCACGTTCGAGGCCAACGCCCTGCTCAAGGCGCATGCGGTCGCGCAGGGGTCCGGGCTGCCCGCGGTGGCCGACGACTCGGGGCTCTGCGTCGACGTGCTCAACGGCATGCCCGGGGTCTTCTCCGCGCGGTGGGCCGGGCGGCACGGCGACGACCGGGCCAATCTCGACCTGCTGCTCGCCCAGGTCGCCGACGTGCCCGCCGGCGCGTTGAGCGCGCACTTCACCTGCGTCGCCGCGCTGGCGCTGCCGTCGGGGGAGTCCCGTGTGGTCGAGGGCGTGCTCCCGGGCCACCTCGTCACCACGCCGCGGGGGGCCAACGGGTTCGGCTACGACCCGATCTTCGTGCCCGACGGCGAGGAGCGCACCACGGCCGAGCTGCCGCCGGAGGAGAAGGACGCCATCAGCCATCGCGGGCGGGCCTTCCGCGCGCTGGCGCCGGTCGTCCGGGAGCTGCTCGGCTCGTAACCACCGCGTAAGAACCCGGTGGGCGCGGCGGCGTACGTTCGTATTGTGCAAAGGAAAGAGATGGTGCCCGGCTGGGCCGGCGCCCTGGCGGGGCTGGTGTCCGGGGGCGTGGCCCTCGGGATGGCGCAGCTCGTGGCCGGCGTCGTGGGGCCGGAGACGTCTCCGGTCGTGGCGGTCGGCGATGCGGCGGTGGACCTGACGCCGGCTCCGCTCAAGGAGTTCGCGATCAGGACGTTCGGCGAGAGCGACAAGACGGTTCTCGTCGGCGGCGTCCTCGTGGTGCTCGCGGTGATCGCCGCCGCCATCGGGGTGCTGGCCCGGCGCGCTCGCGCCTACGGTTTCGCCGGGTTGTCCGCGTTCGGGGTGATCGGCCTGCTGGCGGTGCTGACCCGGCCGGACGCCGGGGCCCTGGACGTGCTGCCGACCCTGATCGGGGTGGTGGCCGCCGCCTGGACCCTCTCCTGGCTGCTGGGGCGGGCGGAGGGCGGACCGGTGCCGGGCTCTGCGACGTCCGGCGGCGTGGCCGGGGACGGTGCCGGGGTGAAGCGGTCCGTGGCGGGCGCGGATGACGGGCCGCCCGTGGCGGCCGGGGCCGCGGAGGATGTCGGGGTGGAGCGGCCCGCGGTGATGCGGGCCGGGGCGGAGTTGCGGGCCTTCGACCGGCGGCGGTTGCTGACCGGGGTCGCCGGGGGCGTGGTGGTCGCGGGGGCGGCGACCGTGCTGGGGCGGCAGCTCGGCGGGCGGCAGACGGTGGACGCCGCGCGGGTGGGGGTGGCGCTGCCCAGGGCCGCGAACCCCGCCAAGCCCCTCCCAGCGGGTACGGACTTCCACATCAACGGCTTGTCCTCATTTATTACGAAAAATAAGGACTTCTATCGGGTGGACACCGCGCTCG
Organism: Nonomuraea jiangxiensis; assembly: GCF_900099965.1. Lineage (GTDB taxonomy): Bacteria > Actinomycetota > Actinomycetes > Streptosporangiales > Streptosporangiaceae > Nonomuraea > Nonomuraea jiangxiensis. The sequence goes on from NZ_FNDJ01000011.1 coordinate 265,385, forward strand.
TCGTCCCCCAGGTGGAGCCCGCCGACTGGACGCTGCGCATCCACGGCCTGGTCGACCGCCCGGTCGAGCTCACCTACGACGACCTGCTGAAAATGCCCCTCACCGAGGCCGACGTCACGCTCACCTGCGTCTCCAACGAGGTCGGCGGCCCCTACGTCGGCAACGCCCGCTGGCTGGGCCTGCGCATGTCCGAGGTGCTGCGCCGAGCGGGCCTGCGGTCCGGTGCCGACATGCTCCTGTCCACCTCCGCCGACGGCTTCACCTGCGGCACCCCGGTGGACGTGGTCATGGACGGGCGCGAGGCACTGTTCGCCGTCGCGATGAACGGCGAGGCGCTCCCGGTCGAGCACGGCTTCCCGGTGCGCCAGGTGGTGCCCGGCCTGTACGGCTACGTCTCGGCCACCAAGTGGGTGGTGGACGTCAAGGTCACCACGTTCGACGCGGACGAGGCGTACTGGACGCCGCGCGGCTGGTCCGCCAAGGGCCCGATCAAGACCCAGTCGCGCATCGACGTGCCCAGGCCAGGCGACTCGCTGCGGGCCGGACGTACCAAGATCGCCGGGGTGGCGTGGGCGCAGCACACCGGAGTGGACGCGGTGGAGGTGCGGGTCGACGGCGGGCAGTGGAAGCAGGCGACGCTGGCCCAGGTGCCGGGCCCCGACACCTGGCGGCAGTGGTCGATCGACTGGGACCTGGCCGCCGGCGATCACACGATCCAGGTGCGGGCGACCGACGCCTCCGGATACACCCAGACCGAGCAGCTCGCCCCGCCCGCGCCCGACGGCGCCACCGGGTGGCACACCGTCACGGTGCAGGCGGCCTGAGCCGCCCGCCCGCCCGTGATTGGGGGTGTTTGCCCAGGTAGAGCGGGTGATCCTGGCCTCGAATCTGGCTGACTTCCCCTCCCGGTCACGGTGACGCCTCTACGATCGTTCGTCGAGCAAGACAGGAGGCAGGCCGTGTTCCGCGAGCGCAAGCCGAGTGTCCGATGGGTCCTACCAGAAGGCCGGTACAACCCCGCCGTGGCTGAAGGGGTGCGGTGGCTCGACTACGAGCGGGCCGCCGATACCGACGCCGATCCCGCCCCGCCCGCCGCGGAGGTCACCTTCGAGCCCATGGACGAGCCCGTCGAGGCGGAGGCCGTGGAGCTCGACTGGTTCGATCAGCGGCAGCGGCCGCCCCGGCTCGCCGACTTCCGGCCGTACGGCGTGCCCGGCGGGCTCGCGCGGCCGGACCCGCAGGTGGAGCGGGACCTGGCGGAGGCGCTGCGGCCCGGCGCGCGCTTCCCCGACCCGCGTGGCACCTGGGTGCGGCTGATCAACGGCGGCGGCCCGGCCGACGACCCGTTCCGCGCCACCAACGCCGCCGACTGCGCGCTCGCCGTCCTGTCCACCTGGCACGGCGAGCCCGCCGCGGCCGCACCCAGGCTGCCCGAGTACGACGGCATCGGCCGGCCGATGCTGACCGGCGAGTACGGCAGCACGGCCAGGATCGAGCGCTGGGTCGGGCACCGGCTCCAGTACGCGGGCCAGGGCCGGCACGCCTACCCGATGATCGCGCGGCGGCTGAGCGAGGCCGGGCCCGGGGCGGGCGCGGTCATCGTGGTGCGCTGGCCCGGCGGCGGCTGCCACGTCTGGAACGCGGTCAACGCCGACGGCGAGGTGATCTGGATCGACGCCCAGCGGGGGCACATGTCCGTCGAGCCGCCGTACTCGACGGTGACCGGGGTGTTCTGCGTGATACTCGACCGGCAGGGACGGCCGCGATGAACCACGACCAGGCCAGGGCGCTGGCCGAGGAGTACTTCAACGGCGTGCGGCCGCTGGACGAGCCGTTGTCGGTGGGGGTGCACGGGTTCGCCGGCGGCTATGTGGCGTGGGTGCGCGACCTGGACCCCGACGATCCCGCCAAACTGCCGGAGACGCTCGGGGGCGGGTGCGTCGTGATCGACCGGGCCACGGGTGAGGTGGTGGCCCGGCCGCTGCTGGACCCGGAGACGGTCGCGGAGCTCTGGCCGGGCCGTACGCCCCGCTGACGGGCGGGTCACCCGGTGGCGAGGGAGTCGACGATCGAGGCCCGCGCGGCCCGGCGGGCCGGGAGGACGGCGGCCAGCACGCCCGCCAGCCCGGACAGCAGCACGAAGAGCACGACCTGCGGCACGGGCAACGAGTAGGCCGCGTCGGCCAGCATCGCCATCATGGCCGCCCAGCCGAAGACCCCGCCGAGCACCACCCCGACCAGCGCCCCGATCAGCCCGAGCACCAGCGCCTCGATCGAGAGCATGCCGCGTAGCTGCCGCCGGGTCAGCCCCAGGGCGCGCAGCAGGGCCGACTCCCTGGTCCGCTCGTGTACCGACAACGAGAGCGTGTTCGCGATGCCCAGCAGGGAGATCAGGATCGCCAGCCCCAGCAGCCCAGTGACGATCATGAGCACCATGTCCAGCGTCTCGTCGAACTCGCCGCGTACCTCGGTCGAGCTCGTCACCTGCACGACCGGGTAGTTGGCCGCGGCGGCGTCCACCAGCTTCCTGGCCTGTTCCGGTGGCACGCCGTCCTTGGCGTTGACCATCACCATCGTGTCCGGCACCGCGCCGAAGTACCGGTCGAACGGCCCTTCCGCCACCGTGACGGGCGGGAGCGACGACTGGGAGCCGTCGAGCAGTGCGGTCACCCTCAGCGCCACCCGGCCCGCCTCGGCCGTCTGGAGGGAGAGCGAGTCGCCGACCCGCGCGCCGAGGTCTCTGGCCGTGGACTCGTTGAGGGCCACCTGACCGGGGCCGAAGCCCGTCATGCTGCCGGAGGCGACGGCGGGGGTGATCGGCCCGCTGTAGGTGCCGACGTCGACCCGCCGGCCCGCCACCGTGGCCCTGACCTCGCGGATCTGCACCACCGAGGACAGCTCGGGCCGCCGGCGCAGCTCGGCCGCCACCGCCCTCGGGACCACGGGGTCCCGCTCCTGGCCGGCCAGCAGATAGTCGATCGGGAACTGCGCGTCGAGCTGGGCCGTCATCGTCGTCCTGGTGGACGCGGTGACCACCGAGATCAGCGTCATGAGCGTCACGCCGATCGTCAGTGCCACGGTCGTGGTCGCCGCCCGCCCCGGGTTGCGTGCCGCGTTCTCCACCGCGAGCCGCCCCGGCACCCCGAACAGCCTGGCGGGCAGCCGGCCGACCACCGCGCTCAGCGGCTTGACCAGCACCGGGCCCAGGATCAGCACGGCCAGGAAGGTCAGCGCGCCGCCGGCCACCACGACGACGAGCGAGAGCTGGCCGGGGTCGAACATCAGCACGCCGGCCGCGGTCGTGCCGAGCCCGGCCACCAGCAGGAGACCGGAGACGATCAGCCGCGGCAGGCCCGTGCGGAACGCCGGCTCCTCCACCTGGGCACGCAGCGCCGCGATCGGCGGGACCCGGGTGGCCGCCCTGGCGGGCAGCACGGCCGCGCCCACGGTCACCAGCAGGCCGACGGCCAGGCCGATGGCCATCGTGGCCGGGGTGAGCGACGCGGTCGCGTCGGTGGGCAGCGGGGTGTCGAACACGCCGAGCACGGTCAGGGCGAGCGCGGCCAGGCCGTACCCGGCGAGCAGGCCCAGCGCGGAGGCGAGCGCACCCACCACGGCGGACTCCAGCAGGATCGAGCCGAACACCTGCGCCCTGGTGGCCCCGACACACCGCAGCAGCGCCATCTCCCTGGTGCGCTGCGCGACCAGGATGTTGAAGGTGTTGTAGATGACGAGCGCGGCCACCATCATCGCCACGATCCCGAACAGCAGCAGGGCCAGCGTGAACGAGCGCGCCTCCACCCCGGCGGCCCTGGCCAGGTCGGCGGCCAGTTCGTCGCCGGTCTTGACCACGTGGCCGGGCCCGGCGGCGGCCGCGACGGCCCGCTCCAGCCCGGGAGCGTCGCCCGCGACGTCGATCTCGCGGTAGCCCTTCGCGCCGGTGAGGCGCTGGGTGGTGGCGGGGGTGAAGCCGAGCGCGCCGGTGACGGCCAGCATCTGGTCCACGCCGGTGTCGATCAGGCCGACGAGCTCGAACCGGTGCTCGCCCCTCTCATGGTCGAGCACGGTGATCGTGTCGCCGATCCGGAAGCCCTGGGCCTTGGCGGTGTTCTCGTCCAGCACGGCGGCGTGGTCGTCGGTGCCGGGGCCGGTGCCGGAGACGACGTTCGTGCGGTCGAGCGGGCCGCGGACGACCGACAGGGCCGTGGTGGGCAGGCTCCCGACGGTCTTGCCGTCCCTGCCCAGCAGCGGTGCCGGGCCGCGGACCAGGCCCTGGGCGTCGGTCACGCCGTCCAGCGCGCGGATCCGGTCCAGCAGCCGCGCGGGCAGCACCGCGTGGGCGTCCCTGGGCAGTACGGCCACGTCCACCTTGTCCGCGTCGGCCGTGACGCGCTGGGAGAAGGCCGCCTGGACGGTGTCGTTCAGCACGAACGTGCCCGCGATGAAGCCCACTCCCAGCAGGATCGCCAGCGCGGTCAGCAGCAGCCTGAGCCGGTGCGCGCGCAGCCCGGCGAGTGCCGTCCTCAGCACCTCACGCCTCCAGCTTCACGAGCGTGTCCAGCACGGACTGCGGCGTCGGCGTGGCGAGCTCGGTGACCAGCTCGCCGTCGCGCAGGAACACCACCCGGTCGGCGTACGAGGCCGCCACGGGGTCGTGCGTGACCATGACGATGGTCTGGCCCAGCTCGCGTACCGAGGTGCGCAGGAAGGACAGGATCTCGGCGCCGCTGCGGGAGTCGAGATTGCCCGTCGGCTCATCGGCGAAGATCACCTGCGGCTTGCTGATGAGCGCCCTGGCCACGGCCACGCGCTGCTGCTGGCCACCGGAGAGCTCGGCCGGCCGGTGCGAGAGCCGGTTGCGCAGCCCGACGGTGTCGATGACCCGGTCGAACAGCGGCTGGTCGGCCTGCCGGGAGGCGATCTCCAGGGGCAGCCGGATGTTCTGCTCGGCGGTCAGCGTGGGCAGCAGGTTGAAGGACTGGAAGACGAACCCGATCCGTTCGCGGCGCAGCCGGGTGAGCCGCCGGTCGTCCAGCGCGGTCAGCTCCACGTCGCCGACGTGCACGGTGCCGGAGGTGGCGGCGTCGAGGCCGGCCAGGCAGTGCATCAGGGTGGACTTGCCCGATCCGGAGGGGCCCATGATGGCGGTGAACGCGCCGGTCGCGAAGGCCACGTTCACGCCGCGCAGGGCGTGCACGACGGCGTCGCCCTGGCCGTACACCTTGGTCAGATCGGTGGCCACCACGGCGGGCGGGGCCTGGTGCCGGTTGTCCGTGAGTGTCACGGTCACTCCTTGTCATGATTTATCAGCGCAAACCACGTTAGGAGCGGAAATTTCGCCATCCATGGGCCCTGAGGAGGGACTTCGCGTACGCGGTTGGATGACCCCCGGTCAGACTTGTGGCCGATGCGAGGGCACGACCAGCCCGGTCTCGTACGCGTAGACCACCGCCTGGGCCCGGTCCCGCAGGCCCAGCTTGGCCAGCACCCGGCCCAGATGCGTCTTCACCGTGGCCTCCGCGACCTCCAGGCCGCCCGCGATCTCCTGGTTGGACAGGCCGCCGGCCACCATGAGCAGCACCTCGCGCTCGCGCGGCGTCAGCTCGGACACCGCCGACAGCTCCTCGGTCGGCAGGTGAGCGGCGAACCTGTCCAGCATGCGCCGCAGCGTGCTCGGCGCCACCACCGCGTCGCCCGCGTGCACGAGCTTGATGGCGTTGACCAGCTCGCCGGGCGGCACGTCCTTCAGCAGGAATCCGGCCGCGCCCGCCTTGACCGCAGCGAAGGCGTATTCGTCCAGGTCGAACGTGGTCAGGATGAGCACCTTCGGCCCCTCGATGCGCCGGGTGGCCTCCACGCCGTCCATGTGCGGCATGCGTACGTCCATGAGCACGACGTCGACCTCGGTCGTCCTCAGCAGCTCCAGCGCCGCGAGCCCGTCGCCGGCCTCCGCGACGACCTCGATGTCCGGCTGGGCCCCGAGCACCATCCTGAACCCGGCCCGCAGCAGCTCCTGGTCGTCGACCAGCATCACCCGAATCACCAGGCCCCTCCCTTCCTATGCCGCCTTGACCATGGGCAACCGGGCCAGCACCTCGAAGCCGCCGCCCTGCCTGGGGCCCGCCGCCACGGTGCCGCCGTACATGACGACCCGCTCGCGCATGCCGATCAGGCCGTGCCCGTCGGGGCTCCTGGGGGCCGCCGCGCCCCGGCCGTCGTCCGTCACGCGCACGACCAGGTCCGGGCCCCCGTAGTCGACCTCCACGAGGGCGCGCACGCCGGGGCCGCCGTGTTTGAGGGCATTGGTTAGCGCCTCCTGGACGATCCGGTAGACGGCCAGCTGCTGGCCCTCGGGCAACTCGGCAGGCGCCCCGCCGACGCGGAGCAGGGCGGGCACGGCCGAGCCGCGTACGAGCTCTTCGAGCTGCCCGAGACCGGGCTGCGGGGTGTAGTCGGTGCTCGGGGCCTCGTCCCCGCGCAGCACGCCGACCAGCCTGCGCATCTCGGCGAGGGCGGCGCGGCCGGTCTTGGAGATGTTCCTGACGGCCTGGCGGGCCTCCTCGGGGTCGCTGTCCAGGGCGTAGCCGGCGCCGTCGGCCTGCACCACCATCACGCTGACGTTGTGCGCCACGACGTCGTGCAGCTCCCTGGCGATCCTCGCGCGCTCGGCCGCCGCGGCCATCCTGGCCTGCTGGTCCCGCTCGCGTTCGGCTCGCTCGGCCCGCTCCTCCAGACCTTCCAGGTAGCGCCTGCGGGTGCTGGCGTACAGGCCGGCCAGCCAGACGGTCACCACGAACACCGAGCCGCTGAAGAACATGCCGAGCGTGGGCGTCTGCCAGTTGACCAGTGCCAGGAACACGCCCAGCTCCGTCACCAGCAGCGCCGCCAGCGCCCAGCGGAACACGCACTGGTAGGCCACCGCCCACAGGGCGACCAGGATCGCGCCGTTCGCCGGTATCGGGGCGGCGTGCGCCAGCCACTGGCCGAAGCTGATCAGCGCGATGACGGCGAAGGAGGTGAGCGGCCGGCGGCGCCACGCCAGCGGCAGCAGCAGGATCGCCGACAGGCCCAGGTAGCGGGCCTGGGCGAGGAGGAGATCGGGCCCGCTGACGCTGGCCGCGTACGGGATCGCCAGGAGCAGGCACAACAGGGCCAGCGGCGCCATCCGGGAGACGGTCGCCGGCTTCTCGTGGCGTCGCGACCACGCCCGCATCCTGCCGAACACATCATCACGATATGTATCCGCGGCCCGGTCCGGTTCCGCCTGGAGGTGGAAGTACGGGTACGACCCAGGTCTTACGTGATCCGGTCTTACAGCGGGCTTACGGGGGTTGGGGCATGCTGTTCTTTGGGAGCGCCCTTCGCGGGGCGAGTAAAGGGAGATCGTGATGGCGGATCATGATCGAAACGTCGGGTCGCGCGGTGAAGAGGAAGCACCGCGCGACCCGGCCCCAGCGGGGACCGGGGACACCGGCGACTTACCCCCGGACGACCAGTTGAGCTACGGCGAGGCGCCCGACGGCCCTACGCCACGATCATCCGGCTACCGGCCTGGCGCGGACACCATCCCACCTGGCATGCCGGGCTCGGGCGGCTGGGAGCGTGAGTCCTCCTTCAGGGACTTCTTCCGGCAGAAGCAGGCCCAGATCATCGGTGCGGGGCTCATCGGCCTGGTCGTCGGCGGCCTGCTCGGTGGCGGTGCCGTGCTCTTCGTCAGCAGCGTCGTGGAGCGGAACGAGATGCACGCGCCCTACCGCCCAGGACAGGACTTCTTCCACCCGGTCGAGCCGTCCTGCCGGACCACTCCCACGGGCGTCCATTGCGTCGCGCCGCCGTTGAAGATGCCCCGGCCGGTCCCGACCTTCGTCCCCGAACCCACCCGCACCGGTTGATTTTCTGTCGAGAAAAGTAGGGCCGGTGGGATTCGAACCCACACTAACAGCCACCTAAAGACTGCGCCTCTGCCATTGGGCTACGACCCCTTTTTTCGCCTTTCTCCACCAAGTATTTCAGCTGGCGAGTGGCAATTCGGACATGGAATCCGTAGATTTCCGCGCCACGATGCGCCAATCCTACAGCCTGCGCACCGCTGCGGGGCCCGGCTTCCCGAAGCGCGCTGACAGACCGAGGCGGCTGGAAATCGCGAGAAGTCGCTGGTCAGGGCCTGGATCAGGGGAACGCCGCCCGTCTGCCGTCGCACTCGGCCCGCCACGCGGGACGGGCCGACGCGCGGCGGGCGGGCGGCGGCCGATGCGGGCACGGCTGCCGCCCGTCGACTTGCTCCCGCCTGACAGTGATTACCCCATCAGGTCAAATATCGTGTCGGGACCGTGAACGGGCACCCTGAGAGGCCGCGTCAGGCCAGGCCGAGCTTCTTCAGCAGCGAGGCCACGTGACCGGTGGCCTTCACGTTGTAGAGGGCCTGCTCGATCTTGCCGTCCCCGTCGATGACGAACGTCGAGCGGATGACGCCCACCACCTCCTTGCCGTAGAGCCTTTTGGTGCCGTAGGCCCCGTAGGCCTGGTGCACGGTCAGCTCCGGGTCGGACAGCAGGGGGAAGGTCAGGGCGTCGCGCTCGGCGAACTTGACCAGCTTGGCCGGCTTGTCCTTCGAGACACCGAGGACGACGAAGCCCTCGGCCGTGAGCCGGCTCAGGCTGTCACGGAAGTCGCAGGCCTGCTTGGTGCAGCCCGGCGTCATCGCCGCGGGGTAGAAGTAGACGATCACCCGCTTGCCACGGTAGGCGTCAAGGGAGACGGCGGTGCCGTCGGCCGCGGGCAGCGTGAACTCGGGCGCGGCGTCGCCGGGCGCGAGCTTGGTTTCGGTCAATGGGCCCTCCTGAGTTCCTCACGCCAACCTACCGGCCCCGCCCGCCCTGCCGGGCCTGGCGGCCGACATGCCGGACCGGGTCGCCGTGCCGTACGGTGCGCCGACCTGACAGACTGATCGCGACGACAACGGACGGAGCTCGCACGGCACGCGAAGTGGGCGCGGCCACGCGCACGGTCGAGAGGAGAGCCATGGCTGACACCGATCCCGATGAGCTGGAGCGGCGGATCGCGCGGACACGCGCGGAGTTGGCTCAGACGGTCGACGCCATCGCCGACCGGGTGAGTCCCCGGCGGGTCGCCGAGCGTACGGTGGCCGACGTCAAGAGCAAGGCCGGGCACCTGGTGGCGTCCGTGGGGGACGCCCTGGGCGTCACGCCGCGGCCGGCCGACTACGGCAAGGACATGGACCAGGTGTGGGAGGACGAGCGGCCCGATCTCGCGCCGGTGCTGATCGGGATCGGCGCCGTGCTGGTCGTCGGGGCCGCGATCGTGCTCTGGCGGCGGCGCAGGAGGGGCTGACCCGCCGTCAGAGGAAGGTCCGTCCCTCGCCCCGATAGGTGGGGACGGATCCGACGACGGTGTCACCCTCGATGAGGTGCAGCGTGTCGAAGTGCTCGCACAGCTCGCCCGCCTTGGCGTGCCTGAACCACACCCGGTCCCCGAGCCGCAGGTCCTGCGCCGCCTGGCCGAGCAGCGGCGTCTGCACCTCGCCCGCGCCCTCGTCCGGGGCGTAGCGCAGGCCCGGCGGCAGGTACGGCTGGGGCAGGCGGGCCGGTCCCGGAGGGCCGGAGGCCAGGTAGCCGCCGCCGAGCACGGTGACCGTGTCCGGAGCCGGCCGGCGCACCACCGGCAGGGCGAACAGGGCCGCCGGACGGCCCGTGAACCTGCGGTAGAAGTCGAACAACCTCGGATGGAAGAACCCCGAGCCGGCCGCGACCTCCGTGACGGCCTTCTCGCGTACCGTGCGCTCGATCGAGCCGGTGCCGCCGCCGTTGACGAAGTCGAGGTCGGCGAGCCGGCGCACGGCCTTGACGATGCGGCCCCGCCGGACGAGGAGTTCCTTGGCCGAGCGTGACTGCATGAGGCGGAGGGCCCGGGTGCGGACGGCGTTCCCGGGCGGGGCGTCGCCGACGCCGGCGATCTGGCCCTCGTACGCCAGCAGTCCCGCCAGCCGGAAGCCGGGGCGTCGGGCGAGGTCGGCGGCCAGGTCGGCGGCCTCGTGGGGCTCGCGGACGGGGGAGCGGAGGGCTCCAGCCCGAAATTTCCCGCCGAGGGCGACATATCCAGCGTCGATGTCCATACATATCCGGATGTCTGCGCGTGGCTGGACCGCGGCCACGGCCGCCTCGATGAAGGCCAGGTGGGCGGTGGAGTCGATGGTCACCGTGATGTGCCCGGCCGCGTGCGCGTCCCCGGCCAGCGCCCGCAGCGCCCGGCGGTCGGCCGTGGGATAGGCCACCAGGATGTCGGTGAAGCCGTGCCCGGCCAGCCAGAGTGCCTCGGGCAGGGTGTAGGCCATGACGCCCTGGAAGCCGTCCATGGCCAGGATGCGTTCGAGGATCGGGCGGCTGCGTACCGACTTGCTGGCCACCCGGATCGGTTTGCCCGCGGCCCGCCGTACGAGGTCCGCCGCGTTGGCCCGCATGGCCGCCAGGTCGAGAACGGCGAACGGTGGTTCGAGAGCCGCTGTGGCGCGATCGTAGCGCTGGCGGTCATCCATACCAGCAGCGTAACGGCATATGGGACAAATGAATATGAGCCTGGTTCATATTCACGTCCGGCCCCGTAATGTTCGGGCAAATCGGCGGCGAGGATGCGGTCCGGACGATCCGCGGTCCATGTACGTCTGTCGTTGTGATGACCACGCTTCAGCAGATACTTCCCGGTGCCGCCGTGACCCCGCAGCGCACGGGGCTGCGCAGGGCGAGCAGGGTGCTCAGGCCGGCGCGCACGCTGCCCGGGGTCCTCGTCTCGCTCACGCTGGCCGCCGCGTCCGGGGCGACGGCGGCCGAGGTGGTGTCGGGCCTGCTCGGCACGCCGCTCGGCTGGGTCCCGGTGGAAGACGCGGTGGAACTCGCGAGGAAGACCACCTGGCCGGAGCTGTCCCAGGCCGCCCTGTCGGTGGTGGCGGCGGGCACGCTGATGTTGCTGCTGGCGGCCGTGCCCGGCCGCTGCCGGCTGGTGCCGGTGGAGACCTCCGACCCGCTGATCGTCGTCGGCGTCACCCGCACCGGCCTGCGCCGCACGCTGCGCGCCGCCGCCCAGCAGGTGGCCGGGGTGGACCGCGCCCGGGTACGGCTGCGCCGGCGCACCATCGAGGTCACCGTCATGACCTCGGCGGAGAGCTCCGGGGCGATGCTCCGGCAGGTCGGCACCGCGGTGGGGGACCGGCTGGCGGGCGTCGGCACCCTCGGCACGGGCGAGGTCGTGGTCCGGCTGCGGCGGAGGAGCGCGTGATGCGGCAGTACGCCGGCAATCGTGTCGGCCTGGCCCTGGTGGGCACGACGCTGGCGGGCCTCGGCGCCTACGCCTGGCTACGCGGCCAGGACCGCTTCTTCGACCTGCCGCCGAACGCCCGCGTCCTGCCCGCCCACGTCCACCGGGGCCTCGCCGAGGAGCCCTGGCCGCTGTGGGCGCTGGCCACCGCCCTGGTGTTCCTGTCCCTGGTGACGCTCCGCTGGCTGCTGCTCAGCCTGGGCTGGGGCCGCCGCGGCGACTCCAGCGGCACGGGCACCGCGATGCTCTTCGTCGGCCTCAAGGGCGTCGAGGGCCTGGGCCGGGCGCGGGTCCGGGTCGGGGCGGACGGCCTGCGCATCGGCCTGAGCTGCCCGTCGACGGCGGACGTGGGTGCGGTGGTGAGCAAGCTGGACCAGGACATCGTAGGCCGGATCCGCCGCGAGATCACCGACGACGACGCCCCCACCGTCGTCCGCCTGCACGTGCGCCGCTGACGACGTGATGGCCGGGTTGTCACTCGTAGTGGTAGCGGGCCTGCAGGATGACGATCTCGTCGTCCACCGCCAGATAGACCAGGCGGTGCTCGTCAGTGATGCGTCGCGACCACGCGCCCGCCAGTCCGTATTTGAGCGGCTCGGGCTTGCCGATGCCCTCGTAGGGATCGCGCAGGGTGTCCTCGATGAGCCGGTTGATCCGCTTGAGGATCTGCCGGTCGGCCGTCTGCCAGTGGACGTAGTCCGCCCAGCCTTGGCTGGTGAAAGCCACCTTCACCCAGCAGCCTCGTCGTCCGGTAGCTCGTGCCGCTCGTAACGTCCGGCGACCGCCTCCTGGTAGGACTCGATCAGGCGGCGCGCGTTGGCGGGGGAGCGGAGCAGATAGGCCGTCTCCTGAAGGGCCTCGTATTCCTCCGCGGCCACGAGGTAGGCGTTGCCGCTCTTGGAGACGATCTCCACGGCGGTGCGGTCGTTGTTGACCTCTTCGATCAGGGGGAACAGCCGACGGCGTGCCTCGCTGGCGGTGATGGACACGACCCACGCTCCTTTTCGAGTGGTACAGCATTATGGTACCACTCGATGGGTCAGCACTCGATCACGTTGACGGCGAGGCCGCCGCGTGAGGTCTCCTTGTACTTGTCGAGCATGTCGCGGCCGGTGTCGCGCATCGTCTTGATGGCCTTGTCCAGGGCCACGTAGTGGCGGCCGTCGCCGCGCAGGGCGATTCTGGCGGCCGTGATCGCCTTGTTGGAGGCGACCGCGTTGCGCTCGATGCACGGGATCTGGACCAGGCCGCCGATCGGGTCGCAGGTCAGGCCCAGGTTGTGCTCGATGCCGATCTCGGCGGCGTTCTCCACCTGCTCCGGCGTGCCGCCGAGGACCTCCGTGAGGGCGGCCGAGGCCATCGAGCAGGCCGAGCCGACCTCGCCCTGGCAGCCCACCTCCGCGCCCGAGATCGAGGCGTTCTCCTTGAACAGCACGCCGATCGCGGCGGCCGTGAGCAGGAAGCGGACCACGCCGTCGTCGTCGGCGCGCGGGATGAAGCGGGTGTAGTAGGTGAGTACGGCCGGGATGATCCCGGCGGCGCCGTTGGTGGGGGCGGTGACGATGCGGCCCCCGGCGGCGTTCTCCTCGTTGACCGCCAGCGCGAACAGCGTCACCCAGTCGATCGCCTGCAGCGGGTCCTTCTCCGCCGACTCCGACTGCAGGCGGCGGTGCAGCTGGTTGGCGCGGCGCTTGACCTTGAGCCCGCCGGGCAGCACGCCCTCCTTCGAGATGCCGCGCCGCACGCACTCCGACATGACGTGCCAGAGGTGGAGGATGCCCGAGCGGATCTCCTCCTCCGTGCGGCCGAACGCCTTCTCGTTCTCCATCATCAGGGCGGAGATCGACAGGCCCGTGTGGGAGCAGTGCTTGAGCAGCTCCTCCCCGGTGGTGAACGGGTAGGGCAGGACGGTGTCGTCTGGCTTGATGCGGTCGGCGCCGGTGGCCTTCTCGTCCACGACGAAGCCGCCGCCGACCGAGAAGTAGACCTTCTCCCTGACCCGCTCGCCGGCCGCGTCGTAGGCCGTGAAGCGCATGCCGTTCGGGTGCTCGGGGAGGGAGATCTTGCGCTCGAAGACGAGGTCCAGGCCGACGACGAAGGGGATCTCGTGGGTCCCGTAGAGCTTGATCAGGCCGGTGTCGCGCATCTCCGCCACCCGGGCCTCGACGGTGTCCACGTCGACCAGCTCGGGCTTCTCGCCGGACAGGCCCAGCAGGACCGCCTTGTCGCTGCCGTGGCCCTTGCCGGTCAGGCCGAGCGAGCCGTACAGGATGGCCTCGACGCGGGCCACTCGCGGCAGGAGGCCGTCCTCGTGCAGGCCGCGGGCGAACTTGTGAGCGGCCGCCATCGGGCCTCCCGTGTGGGAGCTCGACGGGCCGATACCGATCTTGAAGAGGTCGAAGACGCTGATCGCCATTGATGTGCGCCCTTCAGAAGGGGCCGGGGCCCGGGAGCCCCGGCGGGCCGATGCAGGAAACCGCTCAACGACTGCCGCTGTCTGGAACGACAGTGGGGCGGCGGGGTGATGAGCGGGTTTCTCGCCGGGTGGGTCAGGACTCGCCGGCGGTGAGCGCGGCGTACTCCTCGGGGGAGAGCAGGTCCTCGGGGTCGCCTTCCACGCGCACCCGGAACATCCAGCCGTCGCCGTACGGGTCGCTGTTGGCCAGGCTCGGGTCGTCCACCACGGCCTGGTTCACCTCGACGACCTCGCCGCCGACCGGCGTGTAGATCTCGCTCACCGACTTGGTGGACTCCACCTCGCCGATGGATTCTCCCGCCTCGACGGTCGAGCCGACCTCGGGGAGCTGCACGAAGACGACGTCACCAAGCGCCTCGGCGGCGAAGGCCGTGATGCCGACGGTCACGGTGATGCCGTCGTCCAGGCCGGCGACCCACTCGTGTTCCTTGGTGTAGTTCAGCTCGTCGGGGATGTTGCTCACTTGTTCCTCCTGTAAAAGGGCAGCTCGACCAGGTCCATGGGTTCATGGCTGCCCCGGATGTCCACAGCCAGGCCTGAGTCGGCTCCGGCGTCCACGTAGGCCATCGCGATGGGCCTGCCCAGGCTCTGGGAGGGCGCACCGCTGGTGACCTCGCCGACGACGACGCCGTCTCTGGTGACCGGGTAACCGTGGCGCGGCACCCGGCGGCCCCGCGCGACCAGGCCGACGAGCCTGCGCCGGGGCTGGTCGTCCTTGACCGCCTCGAGCGCAGACCTGCCGACGAAGTCGCCCGGCTTGTCGAATTTCACCACCCTGCCCAGCCCCGCGTCGAACGGGGTCAGCTCCGGGCCGAGCTCGTTGCCGTAGAGCGGCATGCCCGCCTCCAGCCTGAGCGTGTCCCGGCTGGACAGGCCCGCCGGCTTGAGCCCGTGCGGCTCGCCCGCCGCCATGAGCGCGTGCCAGAGCGGCACCGCGTCCTGGTTGGCGACGAACAGCTCGAAGCCGTCCTCGCCGGTGTAGCCGGTACGGGCGATGAGTGCCTGACGCCCGTCGACCAGCCCCGGCAGGCCCGCGTAGTACTTGAGCCCGGCGAGGTCGGCGTCGGTGAGCGTGGCGAGGATCTCCTGGGAGCGGGGTCCCTGGACGGCGATCAGCGCGTACTGGTCCGAGCGATCCTCGACCACCGCGTCGTACGCCTTCGCACGATTTTTCAGCTCATTTCCGACTTTTTCGTAGTTCGAGGCATTTGCCACGACCATGAACTGCTCGTCCTCAAGCCGGTAGACGATGAGGTCGTCGAGCACCCCGCCGCGCTCGTTCACGATCATGGTGTATCTGGCCCGCCCGGGTGCCAGCGCCGACAGGTGGCCCACCAGCGCGTAGTCCAGTGCCTGCCCGGCCTGTGGCCCGGTCACGAAGATCTCGCCCATGTGGGAGAGGTCGAACAGCCCGGCCGCCTCGCGGACGGTCTTGTGCTCCGCCGACTCGCTCCCGTACCGGAGCGGCATGAGCCACCCCGCGAAGTCGGTGAGCGTGGCGCCGAGGGTCTCGTGAACGTCTCGTAGCGGTGTAGGTCGGGACATTTGTCGCACCTCAGGACAGGATTGGATGCCAGCATCCTCCCCCTCTGTCATCGATGCCTGAGAGCTTCGCCCGACTTTTACCGGACTTTCACCTTCGGCGAGGCCGACAGGCCTGCTTTCCAGAGGTCACCTCGGCCGTGCGGTCCTTTGCCTTGAGAGGTTCGCGGGGAGGGCTTGCTCCTTCAGGGACCCTGACCGGCTGTCAGGGCGCTCTCCCGCACGGTTTCGCCAGTGATGTCCGTCAAGCCTAGTGCCGCGACAGGGGTCTTGTCGCGCTTGGGTCTGTGGTGAACCGTCCGGAACGCGGGGACGTCGTACCGAATATGTACCGGCGTACGGCGACCCTCGGCCTGGCGGCCACCCTGGCCCTCACCTCCTGCGGCACCCAGCGGGCCGGTGCGCCGCCCGCGCCGGCGCCCCGCTACGAGGCCAGCGTGACCGTGCTCGAAGGCCACGGACACGGGCCCCAGCTCTGCGCGGCGGTCGCCGAGTCGCTGCCGCCACGGTGCGGCGGCCCCGACGTCGTCGGCTGGGACTGGAAGGCGGTGGCGCACGAGTCGCAGTCCGGGGTGAGGTGGGGCTCCTACCGGGTGGTCGGCACCTGGGACGGCGCCAGGCTGACGCTCACCGAGCCGCCGGGCGCGCCCGAGCGGGAGACCCCGCCAGGGGAGGACTTCTCCAGCCCGTGCCCGGCGCCGGAGGGCGGCTGGCGGCCGGTCGATCCGGCCAGGGCCACGCAGCCGGCCCTGGAGCAGGCCATCGCGCGGGCCGGCACGGCCAAGGAGTTCGCGGGCGCCTGGGTGGACCAGGACTACCTGGGCGAGCGGGGCGCGGATTCCCCGGACGCCAACGACCCGGCGCGGCTGGTGCTCAACCTGCGGTTCACCGGCGACCTGTCGGACCGCGAGGCGTGGATCCGCGAGGTGTGGGGCGGCGCGCTGTGCGTGAGCGGCGCGCGGCGCACCGAGGCCGAGCTGAACTCGATCCAGGAGCAGGTCCAGAGCGGGCTGGGCGAGGCCATGATCACGGCGTCGTCCAGCGTGCTGCGGAACCAGGTGGAGGTGGGCGTCTGGCTGGTCACCGAGGAACAGCGCCGCGCCGCCGACGAGCGGTACGGCGCGGGCGCGGTGGTGTTCGACAGCGTGCTGCGGCCGGTGGGGTGACGTCGCCTGCAGGTCAGCAGGCGGCGACCAGCGCCTCGAAGAGCGCGCAGTCCGCGGCCGCCTCCGGGTGCCACTGCACGGCCATGACGAAGCCACCGGAGTCCGGCTCGACCGCCTCGATCGTGCCGTCCTCGGCGGTGGCGGCGACCGCGAGCCCGGGGGCCAGGCGGTCGATGGCCTGGTGGTGGTAGTGCGGGACCGTGACGGGATCCGTGCCCAGGGCCTTGGCCAGGCGGGTGCCGGGTCTCGGCGTGACGGGCAGGTGGCCGAAGCGGCCGGGCTCCGGGGAGTGGCCCTGGTGCCCGACCACGTCGGGGAGGTGCTGGTGCAGGCTGCCGCCGAGGGCGACGTTGAGGACCTGCATGCCGCGGCAGACACCGAGGAACGGCAGGCCCGCGTCGAGGGCCGCGCGCAGCACGGTGAACTCGGCCTCGTCACGGAACTCGCGGACGTAGCCGGTGCGGTCGTGCGGTGGCTCGCCGTACCTGGCCGGGTCGATGTCGCCGCCCCCGGCCAGGACGAGGCCGTCCAGGCGGCTCACGACCGGTCCTGGATCGCCGGCCGGGGGCAGCACGACGGGCTGGCCGCCGGCGCGTACGACCTGCTCCACGTACATGTACGGAAGCAGCGCGACGGGCAGGTCCCACACCGTGAACTTCGCGGGCTCGACGTAGCACGTGATGCCGATGACGGGACGGCGCACGATGCGATACCTCCTAGAACGGCGTGACGTAGGCGCCGGAGATGCCGCCGTCCACCAGGAACTCGCTGCCCGTGATGAACGACGCGTCGTCGCTGGCCAGGAAGGCCACCGCCGCCGCGATCTCCGAGGCCTCGGCGAAGCGGCCCACCGGGATGTGCACCAGCCGCCGCTGCGCCCGCTCCGGGTCCTTGGCGAACAACTCCTGCAGCAGCGGCGTGTTCACCGGCCCCGGGCACAGGGCGTTCACCCTGATGCCCTCCCGGGCGAACTGCACGCCCAGCTCCCGCGACATCGCCAGCACCCCGCCCTTGGAGGCCGTGTACGAGATCTGCGAGGTGGCCGAGCCCATCACCGCCACGAAGGACGCCGTGTTGATGATCGAGCCCTTGCCCTGGCGGCGCATGTAAGGAATGACGTGCTTGCAGCACAGGTAGACGCTGGTCAGGTTCACCTCCTGGACCCGGCGCCAGGCGTCGATGCCGGTCTCCAGGATGGAGTCGTCGTCCGGGGGCGAGATGCCGGCGTTGTTGAACGCGATGTCCACGCTGCCGTAGGTCTCCTGGGCCGTCGCGTACATCCGGGCGACGTCGTCCTCGCTCGTCACGTCGGCCTTGACGAAGAGGCCCGCGACCTCGCTCGCGGCCTTGGCGCCGGACTCCTCATCGATGTCCGCGCACACCACCTTGGCGCCCTCGGCGGCGAACCTGCGGGCCGTGGCCAGCCCGATCCCGCTGCCGGCGCCGGTAATGACGGCCACCCGATCCTGCAAACGCTGCATGTGATTGCTCAATCCGTTGAGATGAACACGTTCTTGGTCTCGGTGAACGCCGCCAGGGCGTCCGGGCCGAGCTCCCTGCCGAGCCCCGACTGCTTGAAGCCGCCGAACGGGGTCCAGTAGCGCACCGACGAGTGCGAGTTCACCGAGAGGGCGCCCGACTCGACCGCCCTGGCCACGCGGAGCGCCCGTCCGACGTCGCGGGTCCAGATCGAGCCGCTGAGGCCGTAGGGGGTGTCGTTGGCGATCCGCACGGCCTCCGCCTCGTCCGCGAACGGCACCACCGACACCACCGGGCCGAAGATCTCCTCGGTGAACGCCGGGTCGGTGACCTCGGGGGTCAGCACGGTCGGCGGGAACCAGTAGCCCTTGCCCCCCGGGCAGGACCCCTGAAGGTAGGGGGTGCCCTGGACGAAGCCGCGCACCCGGTCGAGGTGCTCGGCGCTGATCAGCGGGCCCATCTCGGTGCTCTCGTCGAGGGGGTCGCCGACCCGCACGCCCTGGACGGCCGGGGCGAGCAGGGCCATGAACTCGTCGTACACGGCGGCCTGGACGAGGATCCTGGAACGGGCGCAGCAGTCCTGGCCCGCGTTGTCGAAGACCGCGTAAGGCGCGGTTTTCGCCGCCTTTTCCAGGTCCGAGTCCGCGAAGACGATGTTCGCGGACTTGCCGCCCAGCTCCAGCGTGATCCGCTTGACCTGAGCCGCCGCCTTGGCGGCGATCTCCTTGCCCACCTCGGTCGAGCCGGTGAACACGATCTTGGCCACGTGCGGGTGCTCGACCAGCCGGGCCCCGGCGACCTCCCCTGCCCCAGGCAGCACCTGGAGCACCCCCTCGGGGAGGCCCGCCGCCAAGGCCAGCTCGGCCAGCCTCAGCGCCGTCAGCGGAGTCCACTCGGCCGGCTTGACGATCACCGTGTTGCCCGCCGCCAGCGCGGGGGCCACGCCCCACGACATGATCAGCATAGGGAAGTTCCACGGCACGATCACGCCCACGACGCCCAGCGGCTCCTGGAACGTGATGTCCACGCCACCGGGCACCGGGATCTGCCTGCCGTGGTTGCGCTCGGGGGCGCCGGCGTAGAAGTGCAGCACGTCGCGCACCGTGCCGGCCTCCCAGCGGGCACTGCCGATCGGGTGCCCGGCGTTGGCCAGCTCCAGCCGCGCCAGCTCCGCCCCGTGCTCGCCCACCAGGTCGGCGAACCTGCGCAGCAGCCGCGCCCGGTCGCCCGGCGCGACCTCGCGCCAGGCCGCGTACGCCTTCCTGGCACGCTCCACGGCCCGATCGACCTCGGCAGCGTCGGCCAGCTCGACGTCGGCTATGACGTCCTCGGTCGCCGGATTAACGATCTTCATTGGCATCTGTCACATTCGCTCGAAACCACGGAACAGCTCCCAGTCCGTCACCGCCGCGTCGAAGGCGGCCAGCTCCACCCGCGCGTTGTTGGCGTAGTGCTCGACCACCTCCTCGCCGAACGCCTCGCGGGCCAGCTTCGACCCCTCGAACAGCGCCAGCGCGTCCCGCAGCGTGTGCGGCACGGTCTCGGCGCCGGACTCGTAGGCGTTGCCCTCGAAGGCGCCCTCCAGCGGCAGCTCCTGGTCCATGCCGTGCAGCCCGGCCGCCACCAGCGCGGACACCGCCAGGTACGGGTTGACGTCGCCGCCCGGCACCCGGTTCTCCACGCGCAGCGACCGGCCATGGCCGACCAGCCGGAGCGAGCACGTGCGGTTGTCGACGCCCCACTTGACGGTCGTGGGGGCGAAGCTGCCGGGCACGTAGCGCTTGTAGGAGTTGATGTTGGGGGCGTACATCAGGGTGAGCTCGCGCATGCAGGCCAGCTGCCCGGCGATGAAGCGGGCGCCGAGCGGGGAGAGCCCGTACGGTCCCTCGCCCGCCATGACCGGGTCGCCGTCGAGGCTCCTGAGCGAGATGTGGATGTGGCAGGAGTTGCCCTCGCGCTGGTTCGGCTTGGCCATGAAGGTGATCGACCTGCCCTCCTGGGCGGCGATCTCCTTGGCGCCGTTCTTGTAGATGGAGTGGTTGTCGCAGGTTCGCAGCGCCTCGTCGTAGCGGAAGGCGATCTCGTGCTGGCCCAGGTTGCACTCGCCCTTGGCGGACTCGACGTACAAGCCGGCGCCCTCCATGTCGCGCCTGATCCGCCGCAGCAGCGGTTCGACGCGGGCCGTGCCGAGCAGCGAGTAGTCGACGTTGTAGAGGTTGGCCGGCGACATGTCGCGGTAGCCGCGCCTCCAGGCGTCCTCGTAGGTGTCCTCGTAGACGCAGAACTCCAGCTCGGTGCCGACGTAGGCGGCCAGGCCGCGCTGGGCGAGGCGGCCGAGCTGCCGGCGCAGGATCTGGCGGGGCGAGGCGGCCACCTCGCCGCCGTCCTCCCACGCCAGGTCCGCCATCAGCATCGCGGTCCCCTCCTGCCACGGCACCCGGCGCAGCGTCGTCAGGTCCGGTTTCATCACGAAGTCGCCATAGCCCCGGTCCCAGGACGACATGGCGTAGCCGGAGACCGTGTTCATGTCCACGTCCACGGCGAGCAGGTAGTTGCACCCCTCGGAGCCGTGGTGCAGCACCTCGTCCAGAAAGTAGCGCGCGGAGAGCCGCTTGCCCTGCAACCTGCCCTGCATGTCGGCGATCGCGAGGAGCACGGTGTCGATGCGCCCGGAAGCGACCTCGTCGCGCAGGTCGCCGGCGGACAGGAACCCGGTGCTCTGTCGCTCGCTCACGCTACGTCGCTCCGATCTGGCCTGACGCGCTTTCCCGTTAATTGGGCTAGTCTCAGACCATTGATGTGTATGCCGGGATCGCTTGTCAAGGCCTGAGGACACGTTGGACGAGTCGGCGCGTTTGATGACGGTGTTGCGGCCGGTCAGGGCCGGTAACGCCTTCGAGGAGACCGTGGAACGGCTACTCCAGGCGATCAAGCTCGGCGTGGTGCCGCCGGGCGGCAAGCTCCCTCCCGAGCGCGAGCTCGCGGTCCGGCTCGGCATCAGCAGGGTCACCCTGCGTGAGGCGATCCGCGCGCTGTCCGACGCGGGCTACCTCGACGTGCGGCGCGGCCGGTACGGCGGCGCCTTCGTCACCTACGTCCCGCCCGAGCCGGACGCCGGCGAGCTGCGCCAGGCCGTGGCCAGGATGGGCATGGCCGAGCTGTCGGACGCGCTCACGTTCCGGCTGGCCGTGGAGTGCGGGGCGGCCCAGGTGCTGGCCGCCTCCGCCCTCACGCCGGAGCAGCGGGCCGTGCTGGCCGGCAGGCTGTCCGACCTCAACGGGGCGGCCCTGGAGGACTACCGCCGCCTCGACACGGCCTTCCACCTGTCCATCGCGGAGCTGACCGGCTCGACGCTGCTGACCGCGACCTGCGCCGACGCCCGCTCCCGGGTCAGCGACCTGCTCAACGCGATCCCCATGCTCCAGGTCAACCTGGACCATGCCGCCACCCAGCACCGGGCCATCGCGGACGCCATTTTCGCCGGGGACCCGGACGCGGCCAGGCAGGCGGTGGCGGAGCATCTGGAGGGCACGGCCGCCCTGTTAAGGGCGTTCCTGTCCTGACAGGTGGGCGCGCAGCCGCTCGTGGCGGAACTGGTAGATGGGGCCGACCGCGCGCAGGATGCCCAGGCGGTGCATGTCGTCCAGGAACGGCATCAGCCGGAACGGCAGCCTTCCGGTGAGGGCCAGGCGGCACAGGACGATCACGCAGACGGCCCAGGCGTGGTGCCTGCCGAAGAGCAGCCCGAAGACGATGGCGGCCAGCCAGGCGAGCGCGAAGGCGAGCGGCACACGCTGCTGAGAGTCGCCCACCGCGGTCAGCAGCAGCGACAGCGGGATCACCATGCTCAGTGAGCCGAGTGCCCGCGCCAGGGTGAGCGCCCGGTCCGACCGCCAGGAGGAGGGCGGGGTGACCGCCGAGAGGTCGGGGGCCGGATGTTCCAGCCACTGCACCAGCCAGACGGCGGTTCCCAGGGGCAGGCCGGCGGCCACGGCGCTGACGATGCCGGTGAGCAAGGAGACCACGGGCGTGGAGCTCTCCAAGGAGCCGAGACCGATGGGCAGGCCGATGGCGAGGCCGGTGACCAGGCCGGCGCGCAGGGCCGGCACCTCGGGCCTGCGCATGAGGTGCCGGCGCAGGGTGACCGTGCCGGGGCTGTCGGCCAGCCACGTGTGCGCGGCCCGGGCGAAGATCAGCGGCAGCGCCACGCCCGTCGTGCCGAGCAGCCACAGCTCGGCCGTGCCGAACGTCATGCGGGAGAGGGCCCCGGCGGCGACCAGGGGGCCCGCCGTCAGGACCGCCAGCACCACTCCCGCGGCGAACGGCAGCAGGCGGCGCTCGGCGGGTGTGGTGAGCCGGGACGCGATCCGCCACCAGGTCACGTCCGGCTGGCAGGCCAGCGTGCGCAGCCATTTCGTCGCGGCCTCGGGGCTCCAGCGGTGGTGCGGCCGGAAGGGAGGGTCAGGAGACGACCGGCGGTCGCCTGCCGGCGCCCCACCTGGGCGGGCGGGGGTGTCGTGGCCCGGCGGTGTCCTGGAGCGGCCGCCGGCCGGTGGTCTGGCGGCCATCGTGGCCGGGACGACGTGGTCGAGGAGGTGGTGCCAGAGCTCGGCTTCGGTGATCCGCGGGTCGGGATCGTGCTCGGCGTGGACGGTGCGGAGCAGCCATAAACCGAGCGGGGTGGCCGCCACGGCCGCGAGCGCCGGGGACTTTCCCGACCGCAGCGTGTCCAGCCAGCCCCGCTCCTCGCCGTTCGGGAGGGATGAGCGCAGGTAGTCGGCCGCCACCCGCGGGGTCACCGCCTTGGGCACGATCACCGCCGCGCCCGTGAGCATCCGGCCCGCCTGCCTGACGGCCGCGTCGTACTCCGGTCTCCGGCAGGTCAGGATCACCTGGTCGCCGTCGCCGAGGCCGCTGTTGAGTCGCGTGATGACCTCCGACCTGGCCGCGGCGGGCAGCTCGTCCAGGCCGTCGAGCACGGGTAACAGGTGGCCGCCGCGCGCCAGCCAGGCGGGGGCGTCGTCGCCGTACTGAGGGGAGCGCAGGCCCGGGTAGTGGGCGGCCAGGCGGTCGGCCAGCCAGCCGGACAGGTGCGGCCACCTGGAGAGGTCCCATTCCGTCAGGGGCAGTATCACCGGCACCGGCTCGCCCTCCTGCGCCGTCTCGATCAGGCCCAGCAGGAGTTGCACCGCCAGCGTGGTCTTTCCGGTGCCCGCACCGCCCGTGATCACCATCCGGCGCGGGTTCAGGGTGCGGAACCAGGCCACCGGGTCACCCACGGGGCGGCCGTGGGCGTACCAGTCGAGGGGGATGGGGCCGGGGTCGTTGAGCGAGCGGGCCGCCGCCTCCTCGCGCCACTGGGCGCGTACGAGCTCGCGCAGCGCGGCCTTGGCGTCCGGCACGGGGACCTCCACGGCGGGCCGCCGCATCCACAGCACCAGCGGCACGGCGACCACCGCGACGGCGAGCAGCACCTGGGCGGCGTCGGCCGAGTCGACCTCCTGGCTGGGATCAAGGTTGCCGGCCACCAGCGCGCTGAGCGCCACCAGAGCGATCAGGGCCACGGCGGCTAATACGGTGCGCCGAGTCACTTTCCTGAGCTTGTACGACGACGGTGTCGGCGGCAAGTGACCTAGAACGGGCAGATGGCTCGTAGCATCTGATTCAGGGACATGGGGCAATGGTTTCAGCAGAGCATCATCGCGACAGGACGGCTACCGCTGTTCTGTTACTTCGTCACGCTGATCGTGGCGTTCATCGCGACCCGCATCAACGTCCGGCTGATCAGGGCGAAGATCGGCTGGTTCCGCAACGTGAACGTGGGTGAGATGCACATCCACCATGCCGTGTTCGGCGTGGTGCTGATGCTGGTGGGCGGGGTCTCCGGGCTCATCGTCCCGTCCAGCTCACAGGCCGGGGCGGTGGCCGCGGCCTGCGTGTTCGGCCTCGGCTCGGCGCTGGTGCTGGACGAGTTCGCGCTGATCCTGCACCTGCACGACGTCTACTGGGAGGAGGAGGGACGCACCTCGGTGGACGCGGTCTTCATCGCGGTCGCCGTCACCGGCCTGCTGCTCATGGGCCTGCGCCCCCTCACCTGGGACTACGGCACCTGGGTCAACCCCGCGGCGCTGATCGTGGCCAACCTGCTGCTCGCCGTCATCACGCTGCTCAAGGGCAAGATCTGGACCGGGATGGCGGGCCTGTTCGTCCCGCCGATGCTGCTGGTCGGCGCGATCCGACTGGCGCGGCCGGGCTCCCCGTGGGCCCGCTGGTTCTTCGCCGCCCGCTCGCCGCGCAAGCTGGCCAGGGCCATCCGCCGTGAGGAACGGTGGCGGCGGCCGGCCATCAAGGTCAAGATCGCCTTCCAGGAGTTCCTTTCCGGCCGCCACGACCTGCCTTCCACCCGGCGCGGTCGCCGCCATATCTGACCGGCGGCCATCCGCGGTCAGGGCGCATGGCCGCACCGACGATCGACCGGCGCCGGTCAGAGGGCGGCCGCCGAACGCAGGGCCAGGCCCGCGCCCAGCAGGACGACCATCGCGGCCGTGCCCAGCGGGGCCAGGCCCGACAGCCCGGCCGTCAGGCGGCGGCCGGCCGAGGCACGGCGTTCCAGCCGGTCCACGAGCTTGACCAGGATCAGGCCCGTGACGGTGAGGGTGGTCGCCATGCCGAGGCCGTAGGCGGTCACCAGCGCCACCCCGAACCACGTCCGGCCCAGGGCGATGGCGCCCAGCAGGACGACCAGGGCCGAGGGACTGGGGACGAGCCCGCCGGCGACGCCGAGCCCCACCAGGCCCGTGCGCTTGTTGCCGCGCTCGTGGTCATGGGCGGGGCCGTGGTCGTGGTCGGGCGAATGCCCGTGCCCGAAGTGGTGGCCATGTCCGTGCCCGTGGCCGTGGGGGGAGGGTTTGCGGGCGTTCAGGAAGAGGCGCAGGCCGATGGCGGCGATCAGGGCGCCGCTGGCCACCCCCAGCCAGCCCAGCACCGACTCCCCGGCCAGCGCCGTGAACGCGCTCAGCAGCAACCCCACCACCAGCACCCCGAGCGTGTGCGTGGCCGTCACCGTCGCGCCCACCACGAGCGCGTCGCGCGGTCGGCCGCGCCGCCCGGCCAGGTACGCCGCCATGATGGTCTTGCCGTGCCCGGGGATCAGCGCGTGCCCGGCCCCCAGCACCACGGCGAGCCCGACGGCCAGCAGCCCGAGCGGCACCGTCAGCGAGTCCGAGCCGATCAGGCCGGTGAACGTGCGGTCCAGGGCGGCCAGCGCGTCCCCGACGGGCCCGCCGATGCCGAGGTCGCCGGACAGCCCGCCGCCGGGGGTGTCCGAGCCGGCGGAGCCATCACGAGCCGGCAGGGCGAGCCCGGGGCCGGCGACGGTGAACGTGGCGGTACGCATGTCGAGCGGGTCGGCCAGCAGATCCTCCGGATACGCCCGCAGCTCCCGGCTCACGCTCGCGGTGGGCGCCGACGAACCGGTCAGCCGCACCCCGTCGCCGACCACGGTGATCTCGCGCCAGCCGATCCGGTCCTGCTCGAACCCGTCGGTGAACTCCACGGCACCGGCCGCGCGGACTCCGGCCACCAGCCGGCAGGTCAACCGGCTCGTCCGCAGGCCCCCCTCACCGGGTGCGTAGGCGAAGCCGGTGTCCTCGACCCGCCACGGCACCGTACGGCCGCCGATCACCAGCCGCTGGGCGGCGGCCAGAGCGGCGCAGCGCTCGGCCGCGTACCCGGGCGTCACCGCCGGCTCGGCTTGGAGCGTCGGCAGCTCGGCCAGGTCCACGACGGCGAGGTTGAGCACCTCGGAGGCCGAGACGCGCAGGCCGTTGTAGTGGTTGACGGTGAACCGCCCCAGCGGGTGGGCGGCGGTCTGCGCGCCGGCCGCCGGGCCGAGGAGCACGCTCCCGCACAGCGACAATGCCAGGGCCGCGGACAGCAGGACGAGCCGGACGACTCTCATGAGAACCTCGCCAGTGCGGACAGGGACGGGTCGAAGCCGGGGTCCACCCGCACCGGCCGGCCGAGGGCCTGCTCGATCCGGGCCCGGTGATAGCGCAGCAGCGGGTTGCGCCACCCGGTGGCGGTGGCCTTCCTCGCGTACGGCAGCGCCTGCGCGGGTTTGCCCGCCTTGAACAGGGACCAGGCCAGGGCGTCGGCGGCGACCGGGTTCGGGTGGAGGGCGTACTCGGCCCTGGCGTGGCGCACGGCCAGCGCCGGGTCCCCGTGGTCGGCCTCGAACTCGGCCCACGTCAGGTCGTCACGCACGCCGGCGGCCTGGAACAGCTTGCGCTGTGCCCGTAGCAGCGTCCAGTCGGCCGGTTGGCCGGCCTTGAGCCGGGTCTCGCCCTGTTCGATGAGGTATTGAGGGAGCGGGAGGCGTTCGACCACGGTCTCGTACAGGTCGAGTGCCTCGGCCAGCCGGCCGCCCAGGGCCGCTGTCCTCGCCTGGCCCGCGAGGGCGGGCGTGTAGGCCGGGTAGGCCCGCAGGGCCTTGGCGTACCAGGCGGCGGCGGTGGCCAGGTCGCCGGAGTGCAGGGCCAGCTCGCCCAGGTAGTAGCGGGCGTAGGCGAGGTCGGCCGGGGCCCAGGCGTCACCGTGCGCCAGTTCGAGGTATTCGCGGGCCTTGGCCACGTCGCCGCGCAACTCGGCCGCGTAGGAGGCGCGGGCGAAGGAGGCCACCCCCGGGCGCAGGTCCAGCATGCGGTCCACGGCCCGCTGCGCCCCGGGCAGGTCGCCGAGCTGCGTCTTCGCGTCGGCCAGCACGCCGAAGGCCGCTGCGCTGTAGGGGTTGGCGTCCAGGGCGCGCTCGGCCAGGCGCATCGCCTCGGAGAACTCGTGGCGCCCGGCGGCCAGCGCGGCCCGGCCGGCGAGGACGGCGTCGTCGCCGGGCCTCAGCTTGGCGGCCGTGTCGAGCGCCCCTTCGGCCTTGTTGTAGTACGACGGGTCGCCGGTGACCCTGGCCTGGTCCACGTACTGGACGGCAAGTTCGGCCCAGCCGCGGTAGTCGGCCGGGAGGCGCTTGAGCCGCTGCTGCAGGGTCTCGGTGGCGGACACGGCCGCCACCGGCACGGGCGCGGGCGCCGTGGCGAAGGAGACGATGGTGAAGGCCGTGGCCACGATGAGGGCCACGCCGGCGAATATCACGAAGGCACGCATGTCCAAAGCTCCAGGGCTGCGGGGATGCGGGACCGGCCGGCCGTGACGGGGTACGCGGCCGGCCGGCCCCTCTGTTCGGCGGCAGACGATGGGAGACGGGAGGTCTGCCGCCGGGAACGGGCGGGCCTGCTTGGAGAGGGAGTCGGCCCGCCGCGAGGGTTAGCGCTGGTTGACTGCCACGTTGCTCGGCAGCGGGATGTAGGGGAACGTCTGCCCGAAGGGCTTGTCGTTCCTGTCCACCTTGTCGGTGAGCCCCGGCACGAGCTTGCCGGACAGCGCGGCCCCCGCCATGGCCTGCAGCTCGATGTCCACGACGTCGTCGGAGAGGCGGCGGCCGTTCGGGAAGCCCTGCAGGTCACCGCCCAGCACGCCGAGCCGGTTCGGGTCCTTGGCGGGCGGGATCGACATGTTGAGCCGCAACTGCTCGGAGGGACGCAGCTTGCCCGCGTCCTTGTTGAGCACCTGCGAGTTCAGGTCGGCCTTGATCGGGCCGTTCTGCTTCGCGATGCCGGTCAGGAAGATCTCGACCAGGTCGGTACGCGGGGTCGCGGGCGCCTTGATGCCGTAGATGGCCTCCAGCAGCCTGGCCACCTCCGGGTCGGTGACCCGGTTGACCAGGGCCTTGACATCGGCGTCCTTCGACGGGTCCAGCGCGTTGAAGGCGTCCTTCAGGCCGGCGGGCGCGACGACCTCGTTCACCAGCGGGTTGCACAGGCGGGAGACCTGCACGAAGTTCTTGCCGTTGAACTTGTCGGTGGTCGAGCAGACGCCGATCACGGGGTTGCGCCTGGGATCGCCCTTGAGCGCGACGTCCGTGGCCGGGACCTGGATGGCCACGGTGTTGACGTTGTAGCCCTTGGTGGTGTCGTTGCCGGTGCCGGACAGGTCGCCGCGGTAGAGCAGGTCGAACACCCGCAGGTCGAGGAAGAACGCCTCGTCGGACTGCCCGGCGAAGGTCCTGCCGCCGCCCGGCAGGCTCTTGATGGACTGGTCGCGCAAGGTCGCGTAGTTGGGCATGGAGGCCCGGCCGACGTTGCTGGGCGCGACGATGCCGTCGTCCACCAGCGTCCTGCTGCCGCCGGGGGTGATCCGCTTGAGCGTGTAGCGCTGGCGGAAGAGCAGGTTCGGGTCGTTCAGCGAGGTGACGGGGCCGTTGTTGTAGAGGAACGTGGTGGTGCCGCGCTTGTCCTCGTTGCGGAACGTCCACTGGTAGGTGATGTCGGTCTTGGCGTCACCGTCGTTGTCGATCTTTATGTTGTACCGGGACTTCGTGGCGAACGGGTAGAAGTTCGGGCCGCCCTGGGGCTCCTCGAACGGGATCCAGTTGGCCAGCAAGGTCACGGTGTCGGCCTTGTCGGGGCTGACGAACGCGTACAGGTCGGTGTTGTCGTGCTGCGGGTCGCCGGCGATGGCCGGGGCCTCGCGGTGCGAGGAAGCGATGCCGGAGTCGGTACGGAGCACGGCCAGCGACGACGCGGCGACCGCGGCGGCGAGGCCAAGTCCAACCAGAGCGCGCCGGTTGATCCGGAGCTCCATGTTCGGTCCTTTCGAAGGGCTGATCGTGAAGGTGCGAGGTTTCCGGCCGGGTTCCTCGACGCCCTATTCGTCCGGCCGCCGCGTCCGGATGTCGTCTCCTCCTGGAGAATGAGGGTCAACATGAGTTGACATACCTGAGTCGTCAATTTAGGTTGACGCGAGCGGGCGGTGTCGGTAGGCGCCTCCCGATCGTTGGGGTAAAACGAGATATGTCGTTAAGGGGGTTGCGGTGGTCAAGGAGCTGCTCGCCTACGTCCGCCCGCACAGGAAGATCCTCATCCTGGGCGGGTTACTGGGTTTGATCGGCTCAGCGGCGGGGCTCGCGATGCCGTTGCTGGCCAAGTACGTGGTGGACGCGTTCGGCGCGGGACACTCGATGGGGGCGCCGCTGCTGGGGCTGGTCGTGGCGGTGGTGATCGGCGCCATCGTGTCGGCCGGGGGCAACTACCTGATGGAGCGCACCGGCGAGGGCATCGTGCTCTCCGCCAGGCGCAGGCTCGTCGACCGGATGTTACGGCTGCGGGTCGCCGACGTGGACCGGCTCAAGCCCGGCGACCTGCTGTCGCGGGTGACCGGTGACACGACGCTGCTGCGGGCCGTGCTCACCAACGGCATCGTCGAGTCGGTCAGCGCGGCGTTCATGCTGGTCGGGGCCATCGTCATGATGGCGACCATGGACGGCGTACTGCTGCTGGTCACGCTGCTCGTGGTGGTGCTGATCGGCGGGCTGGTCGCGTTGATCATGCCGCGGATCCAGCGCGCCCAGACGCAGGCCCAGGAGGCCGTGGGGGAGATGGGGGCGGTGCTGGACCGGGCGCTGCAGGCGTACCGGACCGTCAAGGCGAGCGGCGTGGAGGAGCGGGAGATCGCCGTGGTGGGCGACGCGGCCGTACGCGCCCGCGACCGGGGGCTCCAGGTCGCCGGGTGGACGTCGCTGGCCGGGGTGGCGACCTACATGGCGGTGCAGATCGCGTTCCTGTGCGTGCTGGCCGTCGGCGGGGCCCGGGTCTCCTCGGGCGTGCTGGAGGTGTCGTCGCTGGTCGCGTTCCTGCTGTACCTGTTCTACCTGGTGCCGCCGATCGGGCAGCTCGTCCAGGGCGGCGTCCAGCTCCAGCAGGGGCTCGCCGCGATGAAGCGGATCAAGGAGATCGAGGACCTGCCGGCCGAGCCGGCCGAGCCGACCGGCGTCCACGACGACGCGCAGCCGGTAGGGGTCCGCTTCGAGGACGTGGTCTTCCGGTACGGCGAGGACCGCCCGATCGTGCACCAGGGGGTCAGCTTCGAGGTGCCGCCCGGCGGGCTGACCGCGCTGGTGGGCCCGTCGGGGGCGGGCAAGTCCACGGTGTTCGCGCTGCTCGAACGCTTCTATGAGCATCAGAGCGGGCGCATCCTGGTCGGCGGCCGGGACATCCGCGAGTGGCCGCTGGGCGAGCTGCGGGGCGCCCTGGGCTACGTCGAGCAGGACGCCCCCGTGCTGGCCGGGACGCTGCGGGAGAACCTGCTCTTCGCCGCCCCGGACGTCACGGAGGACGAGCTGCTCCGCGCGGTCACCCGTACCAGGCTCGACGACCTTGTGGAACGGCTGCCCGAGGGGCTGGAGACGGCGGTCGGGCACCGCGGCGTGCTGCTGTCGGGCGGCGAGCGGCAGCGCGTCGCCATCGCCAGGGCGCTGCTGCGCAAGCCCAGGCTGCTGCTGCTCGACGAGGCCACCTCGCAGCTCGACGCGGTCAACGAGCTGCGGCTGCGCGAGGTCATCTCCGAGGTCGCCAGGGAGACGACCGTACTGGTCATCGCGCACCGGCTGTCCACCGTCACCAACGCCGACCGGATCGTCGTCATGGAAGGGGGCGGGGTGCGGGCCGTCGGCACGCACGCCTCACTGGTCGGCGCGGACGAGCTCTACCGGGAGCTGGCCGCCACGCAGTTCCTGGTGAGCTGACCGCGCATCCCCGGCGGGCGAGTCCGGACGGTCCCGACGTGGCCGCACGAATGAGAACGCGGTGTGGCCACGCGGGATGAGAATGCCGGGGGGACAGCGTTGGAGGTGGCGTGGCGGACGGATATCACGGTGGGCTGGGTGTGCTGCTGGATGGCCGGAAGTTGTCACCCGCGCAGCGGAGGATCGCCGACTATCTCGGCGAGCATCTGGAAGAGGCGATCTTTCTGTCCAGCGTGGAGCTGGCAGAGAGGTCCGGGGTCAGCCAGCCCTCGGTGACCAGGTTCGCCATGGTGCTGGGCTTCGCCGGATATCCCGAGCTGCGGCAGGCGCTGCGGCCGCTGGTGCTGGGGCCCGAGGCCGGGGGATCGCGGGAGAGCCTGCTGCGCGGGGCCATCGACGGGGAGATCCGCAACCTCGCCCTCGTCCGGGAGCGCCTGTCCGCGTTCCCGTTGAAGGAGCTGGGCGAGCAACTGGCCGCCGCCGAGCCGTTGCCCGTGGTCGGGCTGCGGGTCTCCTGCGGGCTGGCCACCACCTTCGCCTACTACGCCCGGCGCATCCATCCCGACGTGCGCCTGCTCGTCCACGGCGGGTCCGAGCTGGTCGACGGGCTGCACGCGGCGCGGCGGGCGGGGGCCGAGTGGGTGGTGGCCGTGATGCTGCCGCGCTATCCCGCCGAGGCCGTGCAGGCCCTGGAGTACGCCGGGAAGATGGGGCTGAAGGTGGCGGCCATCACCGACAGGTCGGACTTCCCTGCCGAGGTGGTGCTGGACGCGCCCGTCGGCGACCGGCTGGTGTTCGACTCGCACGCGGCCCCGCTCGCCCTGGCCATGGCCCTGGTCGAGGCCATGGCCGACGCGATGCCCCTGCGCACACGGGCGCGGCTGGAGGAATACGAGCGGATGACCGGCGAGACCGGCATGTTCCTATCCGGCGATCCGGCGTAGCGACCGCATCGACCAGATCGTGGTCAGCACCGCCAGCACGATGAAGAAGGCGAAGGCGATCGGGATCGAGGCGTCTGTCAGCCTCCCGTCGAAGAGCGCCCGTCCCGCCTCGACCGCGTGATAGAGCGGATTGGCCGACGCGAGGACCTTCATCCAGTCGGGCGCGAACGAGAAGGGCGACGGCCACGATCAGCACCAGGGCCGCCTGGCACACCAGGACGACCATGTCCTTGGCCACCCGCCCGAGCACGATGGCCGGCCGCCAGGCGGGCTGCAGGATGCCGAACAGATGTCAATCTCAATAGGCTGACTGCCATGACTGAACGACCGACGGCGCTGGTCACCGGCGCTTCCCGGGGCGTGGGCGCGGCCGTCGCGCGGGCCCTGGCTCCGACCCACCACGTCATCCTCGGCGGCCGCGACCGGGACGCGCTCGCCGGTGTGGCGGCCGGCCTGCCCGACGCGCGGCCCTGGCCGGTGGAGCTGACGGAGGTCACGCAGGCCGACGTGGCGGGGGTGGAGCGGCTCGACGTGCTCGTGCACAGTGCCGGGGTCGGGACGCTCGGCAGGATCGCCGACCTGCCCGCCGACGTGTGGCGCCGGACGATGGAGGTCAACGTGATCGCCGTCGCGGAGCTGACCAGGCTGCTGCTGCCCGCGCTGCGCCGCGCCGGCGGCCACGTGGTGTGCGTCAACTCGGGCTCGGGGCAGCGGGCCAACCCCGAATGGGGCTCCTACTCGGCGAGCAAGTTCGCGCTGAAGGCGTTCGCGGACGCGCTGCGGCTGGAGGAGCCGGCATTGCGGGTCACGACCGTCTACCCGGGGCGGACGGATACCGACATGCAGCGGTCCGTGCGCGCGTACGAGGGCGGGGAGTACGAGCCCGACAAATACCTCAGGCCGGACACCGTGGCGCGGGCGGTGCTGGCCGCCGTCAACGCCGGCCCCGACGCACACCTCACCGAGCTGACCGTCCGGCCCCGGGGCGGTCGCGTCAACTGAGCCGAACGGCACTCTGCCATTTCGGCGTGTCCTGCACCCCCGGCGAGCGCGCCGAGCAGGCAAACTGCGAGGCGGGGGTCGTGGCGCTCGCGGACATGCTGGAGGACCTGTGTCGCTGACTTACTGGTGCGAGCAGGCCTGGCTGCCCGACGGCGTCGCGGAAGGGGTGCTCATCGAGGTCGAGGGCGACCGGATCGCGTGGATCGGCCAGGGCGCGCCCGGCCCGGCGGAACGGCTGGCGGGGCTGACGATCCCCGGCCTGGCCAACGCCCACTCCCACGCCTTCCACCGGGCACTGCGCGGCGGCGCCCTGGAGGACAAGGGGGACTTCTGGACCTGGCGCGACCGCATGTACGACGTGGCCGCCCGGCTCGACCCCGACCGTTATCTCCGGCTGGCCAGGGCCGTCTACGCCGAGATGGCGCTGGCCGGGGTGACGTGCGTGGGCGAGTTCCACTACGTGCACCACGCGCCGGACGGCCGGCCGTACGAGGACGCCAACGCCATGGGCCACGTCCTCGTCCAGGCCGCCAGGGAGGCCGGCCTGCGCATCGCGCTGCTCGACGCCTGCTACCTGTCCGGAGGCATCGGGGTGCCGCTGTCCGGCACGCAACTGCGCTTCTCCGACGGGAGCGCCGAACGCTGGGCCGCCAGGGCCGAGGAGCTCGTCTCGGCCTATGCGGGGCAGTCCGACGTGCAGATCGGCGTGGCCATCCACTCCGTGCGCGCGGTGCCGCCGGACCAGATGCCGGTGGTGGCCGAGTTCTCCCACACGTACGCGGCGCCGCTCCACGTCCACGTCTCCGAGCAGCAGGGAGAGAACGCGGCGTGCGTCGAGCGGTACGCGGCCACGCCCACGCAGGTGCTGCACGAGCGGGGCACGCTGGGGCCGCGTTCGACCGCCGTGCACGCCACCCACCTGACCGACGTGGACATCGAGCTGCTCGGGCAGTCGAGTACGTACATCTGCATGTGCCCCACCACCGAACGCGACCTCGCCGACGGCATCGGCCCGGCCAGGACGGCGGCCGACCGGGGCGCGCGGATCACGCTCGGCTCGGACAGCCACGCAGTGATCGACCTGTTCGAGGAGGCCAGGGCGGTGGAGCTGAACGAGCGGCTGGCCACCAGGAAGCGCGGTCACTGGCGCGCCGCCGAGCTGCTCGGCGCCGCCACCGGCGCGGGGCACAGCTCGCTCGGCTTCCCCGACGCGGGCCAGCTCGTCCCTGGCGCCTGGGCCGACCTGGTGTCCGTCCGGCTGGACTCCGTACGGACGGCGGGCGCGGAGGGGCTGGAGGCCGTGGTGTTCGCGGCCACGGCGGCGGACGTGCACTCGGTGGTCTCCGGCGGGCGCCGGGTGGTCACCGGGGGGCGGCACCGGCTGGGCGACGTCGGCGCCCTGCTGTCCGAGGCGATCGCCGAGTCACGCTGAAGGAGATGAGGCGGCCGCCGTTTCAGAGGCGCGTGGCCAGGCCCTATGTCACAGGGTGTGACGGGTGCCCGGGTGCTTAGGCCGCGGCTCACGGCGTGCGGACGTAGAGTGGGTGCGGCCCTCCGAGCCCCGCGGAGCGGGCCGTGTCAGGGGCCCTTTCCTGGGCGCGTCCCCGCACACCCCGCCTTCACCAGGCGTTTCACGGTGATCTCCTCCTTGAGGAGGACATCCAGAACCCTCCCTCGGTCGTAGCTGTTTAGGGAATCTTTGCCTCTGGCCGGACGTTGGCCGGGTATAGAACGTAGCTGCGGAACGAGGTGCCTGGGGATGGCAAGGCCTACGGGGAGTCGCACGCAGGAGCAGCACGTCGCCGATCGCGATCTGCTGGGGACCTATCTGGCCGAGATCGGCCGGGTCCCGCTGCTCACGGCGGAGGAAGAGGTTGAGCTCGCCAAGCGGATAGAGGCGGGACTCTTCGCCGAGCAGCTGCTCGACAGCGGGGGCTCGGAGCCGCGGATCGGGGATGCGGCCGACGAGGAGCTGGAGCGGCTGGCCATCTCGGGCCAGCGCGCGAAAGACGAGTTCATCCAGGCCAACCTGCGCCTGGTGGTGGCGGTGGCCAGGAAATACTCGGGGCGGGGGATGCCACTGATCGACTTGGTCCAGGAGGGGAACCTGGGGCTGGTCCGCGCCGTGGAGAAGTTCGACTATCAGCGGGGATACAAGTTCTCGACTTATGCGACGTGGTGGATCCGGCAGTCGGTGGGGCGGGCCATCCACGAGCAGGCCCGGCCGGTGCGGCTGCCGACCCATGCGGGGGAGCAGATGACCCGGTTGATGCGGGTGCGCCGGGACATCCTGGCCGAGTTCGACGCCGAGCCCACCGACGACGACCTCGCCGAGATCCTGGACCTGCCGATCGAGCGGGTGCGCGAGCTGCGGCGGTGGGCCTCCGACCCGGTGTCACTGCAGCTCGGGGTGGGGGACGAGGACGAGACCGAGCTGGGCGACATGATCGCCGACGAGACGTGGGCCGATCCCGAGCAGCAGGCCATCGACATCCTGGAGCGGGAGCGGCTGGACCAGTGGCTGACCGGGCTTGAGGGCGAGACCTGCGAGATGCTGCGCTGGCGCTACGGGCTGGTGGACGGGCGCGAGCACACGCTGACCGAGGTGGGCGAGCGCTACGGCATCGGGCGTGACCGCGCCCGCAGGATCGAACGCGACGCCCTGGCCCGCCTGCGCAAGATGGCCACGGCCGCCGCCTGACCCGAGGCCGCACCGAGCCCGGCCCGCGATCGCGGCGGCCGGGCTCGTGGGCGTCGCCTCCCCGCCGAGCCGGGTCACACCAGGGGCGTGAGGTACTTGTCCAGGTCGTCGAGGATCTTGCCCGCGGCCGTGACCCCGATTCCGGTCATCCAGATCTCGTCGTCCACGTTGTAGGCGCGTCCCGCCTTGACGGCCTTGAGGTTCTGCCAGAGCGGCCCGGCGGTCACCTCGGCCTGCGACTTGGCGGCCTCCTCGCCGAACGCGCTGTAGAACAGGACGTCCCCGTCGCCGTCGGCGAGGTTCTCCTGGCTCAGCTTGGTGAAGCGCCTGTCGTCCTTGCCCTCCAGGAGCTGCACCTCGGGCCGGGGGATGCCCGCGTCGCCGAGGACGATCCCGCAGAAGGAGTCGGGGCCGTAAATGCGGATCTCGGTGGGCCGGAACCGTACGACGCTCACCTTGAGCCGGCTGAACTTGGCGCCCACCTGCTTGGCCCGCGTCTCGTAGGCGGTCAGCAACTGCTGGGCCTGGTCCTTCTTGCCCAGGGCCTCGGCGTCGAGCAGGAAGTTCTCCTTCCAGGTGATGCCGACCCGCTCGGTGAACACGGTAGGCGCGATCTTGCTGAGCTTGTCGTAGTACGACGCCTGGCGGAACTTGGAGCCGAGGATGAGATCCGGCTTGATCGCCGCGATGGCCTCAAGGTTGGGCTGAGTGAGGGTGCCCACGCTCTTGACGCCCGACAGCGCCGAGCCGAGGTATTCGGGCCAGGTCTGGTTGTCCTCCGCCTGCGCCGCGCCGACGGGGGCGAGCCCGAGCGACACCATGCTGTCAAGTTTGTCCGAGTCGAGGACCACCACGCGCTTGGGCGTCATCGGCACCTTCGTCTCGCCCATGGCGTGCTTGACGGTCCTGGTGGGACCGGCGTCCTGGGAGCCGGTGGAGGTGCCGCAGGCGGCGAGGGAGAGCAACGGGAGCATGGCGGCGATGGCCAGGCGTAGGCGCATGGGGATTCCTTGATCTCTTAGGTTAGGCAAGCCTAAGTATCGCATGCTCTTTCCAGCCCGTCCGGAAGGGGATCAGTGATGGCTCCGAAACTCCGCGGAAACACCAGTCCGGCGAGATTCACGAATGTGAAACACGCCTGGTCGAGCCACGAAACCCCGGGCGAACACGCTGTGGCCACACGTCACACGTAAGGGAGGGTCGCGTCGTGAAGATCGACAGCGGCACCACAGCCTGGATGCTCGCGGCCACCGCACTGGTGTTGCTGATGACTCCGGGCCTAGCGTTGTTCTACGGGGGCATGACCAGGGCCAAGAGCGTCCTCAACATGATGATGATGTCCTTCGGCGCCATCATCACCGTAACCATCGCCTGGGTGCTGTTCGGGCACTCGCTCGCGTTCACCGACAATCCCAGCTCGGCGATCAACAACATCGTCGGCGGGTTCGACGCCCTGGGCCTGCAGAGCCTGGTGGACACCGCCACCAAGGACGACGGCACCGGCATGCCGAGCCTGGTCTTCTCGGCCTTCCAACTGACGTTCGCCATCATCACCGTCGCCCTGATCAGCGGCGCGATCGCGGACCGGGCGAAATTCGGGGCCTGGATCGTGTTCAGCGTCATCTGGGCGACGATCGTCTACTTCCCGGTCGCGCACTGGGTGTGGGGCACCGGCTGGCTCAACACCATGGGCATCGAGGACTTCGCCGGCGGCACGGTGGTGCACATCAACGCCGGTGCAGCGGCCCTGGCCCTGGCCCTCGTCCTGGGCAAACGCCACGGCTGGCGCAAGGAGCCGATGCGGCCGCACAACCTCACGCTGGTGCTGCTCGGCGCGGGGCTGCTGTGGTTCGGCTGGTTCGGCTTCAACGCCGGCTCCGAGCTGGCCGTGGACGGCACGGCCGCGCTGGCGTTCATGAACACGCAGATCGCCACCGCGATGGCCGCCGGGGCCTGGCTCATCGTGGAGAAGCTGCGTGACGGGCACGCCACCAGCCTCGGCGTCGCCTCCGGCGCGGTCGCCGGTCTGGTCGCCATCACCCCCGCCTGCGGTTTCGTGGACCCGTGGGCCGCGCTGGTCATCGGCCTGCTGGCCGGCGCGATCTGCGCCTACGCCGTGGGCCTGAAATACCGGCTGGGCTACGACGACTCCCTCGACGTGGTCGGCGTGCACCTGGTGGGTGGCGTCATCGGCGCCGTCTCGCTCGGTTTCCTGGCCGCCTACCCCTTCCTGCCGCAGCAGAGCGAGGGCCTGTTCTACGGCGGCGGCCTCGGCCAGCTCGGCCTGCAGGTGCTCGGCCCGGTCGCGGTCGGCGGCTACTCCTTCGTCATCACCTGGATCCTGGGGAAGATCATCGACAAGACGATGGGCTTCCGGGTCTCGACCGAGGAGGAGGTCACCGGCATCGACGTCACGACGCACGCCGAGACCGGCTACGACCTCGGCACGGTCTACGCCTCCGGCGTGACCTCCGCCAACGCTGCCGCCCCGGCCCAGAATCAGCAGCCGGCCCAGCAGAAGCCGGCCCAGAAGAAGGTGGACGCATGAGGCTCATCACCGCGATCATCAAGCCCTTCAAACTCGATGACGTGAAGGCCGCGCTGGAACAGTCCGGTGTCAAGGGAATGACGGTCAGCGAGGCGAGCGGCTACGGTCGCCAGCGCGGCCACACCGAGGTCTACCGCGGCGCCGAATACCAGGTCGACCTGGTACCGAAGGTGCGGCTGGAGGTGCTCGCGGAGGAGGACGACGCCGAGGACGTGATCGACGTCATCGTCAAGGCCGCGCACACCGGCAAGATCGGCGACGGCAAGGTCTGGTCCGTCCCGATCGACACCGTCATCCGGGTACGCACGGGAGAGCGAGGTCCGGACGCCCTGTGACGGAGCTCGGGACCACAGCAGTGACCGGACGCCCTGTGACCGGAGCCCGGCGAGAGGGCGCGGCAGTGACCACACGTCCCGTGACGGAGCCCGGCGTGGGCGTGGCAGTGACACGTCCCGTGACGGAGCTCGACGAAGGGGCACGGCAGTGAGGGGTGAGGCCCGCTCGTTCGCCGCGGCGCGCAAGGAGCGGACCGCCGATCTCGACCGCTGGCTCAAGGACCTCTTCCGGACGGCGAGCGACGGCGAGCACGTCTCACTGGTCGCCGTCGGCAGCCTGGGCCGGGGTGAGCCGGCCCCGGGCAGCGACCTGGACCTGGTCCTGCTGCACAACGGCCGGGCCGACGTGGGCCGGGTCGCCGACCGGATCTGGTATCCGATCTGGGACTCGGCCGTCAGCCTCGACCACTCGGTACGCACGGTGGAAGAGGCGGTGGCCGTCGCCCGGCAGGATCTGAAGGCCGTGCTGGGCCTCATCCAGGCCCGGCACGTGGCCGGCGATCCCGAGCTGACCAGGAAGGCCAGGGAGGCGGTGCTGGCCGAGTGGCGGGCCGACTCCCGGCGCCGGCTGGGCGAGCTGCGTGCCGCCGCCGACAAGCGGGCCCAGGTCAGCGGCGAGCTGGCCTTCCTCCTCGAACCCGATCTCAGGGACGGGCGCGGCGGGCTCCGCGACGTCCAGGCCATGCAGGCCGTGGCGGCGGCCTGGGTCGCCTCGGCCCCGGGTCCCCGGGCGCGGGAGGCGTACGAGTTCATCCTCGACGTGCGGCACGCGCTGCACGTCGTCACCGCCCGCGGCACCGACCGGCTGGTGCTGCAGGAGCAGGACGCCGTGGCCGGGCTGCTCGGCCTGCTCGACGCCGAGGCGCTGATGCGCCGGCTGGCCGAGGCCGGCCGGACGATCACCCATGCGTTCGACGCCACCTGGCGGACCGTTGACAGGCTGCTGTCAGGCCCCGCTCCCCGAGGCCGCCGCCCGCTGGCGGACGGCGTGGTCGAGCACGGCGGGGAAGTGGTGCTGGCCCGGGGCGTCAACCCCCGCAGGGATCCCGTCCTGGTGCTGCGTGCCGCCGCCGCGGCGGCCGACTCGGGACTGCCGCTGGCCCCCGCCACGGTGTCCGTCCTGGCTGCCCAGTCGCCACCGATGCCGGTGCCGTGGCCCGAGGAGGCACGGGACGCGCTCGTGT
Organism: Nonomuraea jiangxiensis; assembly: GCF_900099965.1. GTDB lineage: Bacteria > Actinomycetota > Actinomycetes > Streptosporangiales > Streptosporangiaceae > Nonomuraea > Nonomuraea jiangxiensis. Next base: position 304,721 of record NZ_FNDJ01000011.1, read on the forward strand.
CGATCCTCGGCGCGGGCCGCGCCGCCGTGCCCGTGTGGGAGGAGCTCGACCAGGCGGGCATCCTTGTCAAGTTGCTCCCTGACTGGGAGCGCGTACGCCACCGTCCTCAGCGCAATCCGATCCACCGGTTCACGGTCGACCGCCACCTGATCGAGGCCGCCGCGAACGCCGCCAGCCACACCCGCGAGGTCTCCCGTCCCGACCTCCTGCTGATCGCGGCGCTCCTGCACGACGTCGGCAAGGGCTGGCCCGGCGACCACTCCGCCACCGGCGAGGTCGTGGTACGCGACATCGCCACCCGCATCGGCCTGCCCGCGGCGGACGTGGAGACCCTCGCCACCGTCGTACGCCACCACCTGCTGCTGCCCGAGACCGCCACCAGGCGGGACCTGGACGACCCGGTCACGATCGAGAAGGTCGCCGGCACCGTCGGCTCGCGGGAGGTGCTCGACCTGCTGGCAGCGCTGGCGGTGGCCGACGGCCACGCGACCGGCCCCGCCGCCTGGAACGGCTGGAAGGCCGGGCTGGTGGCCGACCTCGTCCGCCGGGTCAGGTCCGTACTGGCCGGCGCGCCGCCGCCGCAGCCGCCGACCCTGTCGCCCACGCAGGCCGCGCTGGCCCGGCACGGCGGCGGCGCCGTCCGGGTCAACGGCGGAGCGGTCACGGTCGTCGCCCCCGACCGGGTGGGGCTGCTGTGGAGCGCCGCCGGGGTGCTCGCCGCCCACCGGTTGGTCGTCCGCTCGGCCTCCGCCGCGTCGGCGGGGTCCACGTCGGTGATCGAGTTCTCCGTGATCCCGGAATTCGGGTCCCCGCCGGACCCCGCCACACTGGAGTCCGATCTCCGTCTCGTCCTTGCTGGCCGCCTTGACATCGAGCAGAGATTGGCACGTCGTACGCGATCTTTGCGGCCGCCCCGGGTGCCCGTGGCCCCACCTCGCGTAACGCTGGTCGACGACGCCTCCGCGACCGCCACCGTAGTGGAAGTCAGAGCCCATGACAGGCCGGGACTCCTGTGGCGGATTGGGCGGGCGTTCGGGGAATGTGGTCTTGACGTGAGGGCCGCTCGCGTAGAGACTCTCGGCGCGGAGGCGGTGGACGTCTTCTACGTTGTGGATCGCGCCGGTCGCCCCCTCAGCGACGGCATGCAGAGGGCTCAAGTCCGCGATCAAGTGCTAGCCGCACTGCGATAACCAAAGGCACACGACTGCCGGTCACATTTGTAACGATTGTGCCCGAATTGCCGGTTAAGTCGGGAGCTCCGGATACCTTGTGGACGGCTTGAGGACCCGTTGCGGGACGGGATGATTGAGGGGTTGCGGTAGCAGTGACGACGGCGAACTCGGACAGCGGCCACGCCGCCAGACGGGACCGCGGCAAGCGGTCGCTGCCACGACTCAGCCTGCGCAACTGGCGCGTGAGGTGGCGGCTCACCGCGCTCATCCTGGTGCCGACCATCGTCGGCGTCGTGCTCGGGGGAGCACGGGTGGTGGCCTCGGTCGACAGCATCGCCGCCTACGACCGGACGGCCACCGCGGCCGAGGTGGCCGGCCGCATCCGCGATCTCGTGCAGGCGCTCGGGCTGGAGCGTGACACCAGCGGCTGGATCGGCGCCTCACGCGCGGTCCGCAAGACGCTCGCCGGGCCGCTCAAGGAGCGCGAGGCGGCCGTCGACACCCTGACCAAGGCCGTGAACTCCGACTTCGACCTGCTGGACGACTCCTACGGCCCGCGGGTCGTCAGAGCCGTCGAGCAGGCCAGGTACGACCTGAGCCGGCTGGCCAAGATCAGGACCGAGGGCCAGGCCGACACCAGCCGCTACGACCTGCTCGCCGACAGCCTGCTCAAGCTGCACGACGAGCTGAGCCTGCTGTCCGACGACTCCGAGATCATCGGCCAGTTCCGCGCTCTGAGCGCGCTCGCGGCGGCCAAGGAGGAGATCTCCCGGCAGCGCGTCCAGCTGCTGCAGGCCTCGTACAACCCCAACCGGGTGGACGCCAAGGAGGTCGAGCTCTTCATCGCCTCCAACGCCCGCCAGCAGAGCGACATCGCCACCGTCGGCGCGGAGGCCGGCGTCGAGGCGGGCACGGAGCTGTCCAAGCTGCTCACCTCCAAGAACGAGTACATCAACGTCCAGCTGACCAAGTCCCGCGCGATCACGCTGGCCAGCGGCCGGGCGCCGGGCGCGCGGATCACCGACAACCTGATCTCGGCCACGGGCAGCCGCGAGCAGTGGTTCGACGACAACACCGCCAGTATCGACGTGCTGCACGGCCTGGAGCGGGAGCTCGCCGACAAGGTGAACCTGCGCGGCCAGGAGCTGCGCCAGTCCGAGATCCAGAGCGCGGCCATCATCGGCGGCGTGATCCTGGCCCTGCTGCTGATCGTGCTGGTGCTCACCGTGGTCATCGCCCGGTCCATGGTCGGCCCGCTGCGGCGGCTGCGCACCGAGGCGCTGGAGATCGCCGGTTTCCGGCTGCCCGACGTGGTGCGCCGGCTCCGGGTCAGCGGCGAGGCCGGCGCGGGCGAGGTGCAGCCGATCGAGGTCAAGGGCAACGACGAGATCGGCGAGGTCGCCAGGGCCTTCGACCAGGTCCACCGGCAGGCGGTGCGGCTGGCGGGCGAGGAGGCCGAGCTGCGCAGCAACATCAGCTCGATGTTCGTCAACCTCTCACGCCGCACCCAGACGCTGGTCGAGCGGCAGATCTCGCTGATCGACGGCCTGGAGAAGGGCGAGCAGGACGGCGCCCGGCTGTCCGACCTGTTCAAGCTTGACCACCTGGCCACCCGCATGCGCCGCAACTCCGAGAACCTGCTCGTCCTGGCCGGCCACGAGGCCACCCGCCGGCGTAGCCAGCCGGCCAAGCTGGTCGACGTCGTACGCGCCGCGCTGTCGGAGGTCGAGGGCTACGAGCGGGTCCAGGTCAAGGTGCACCGCGGCACCTCCGTACTGGGCAGCGCCGCGAACGACCTGGTCCACCTGGTCGCCGAGCTGGTCGAGAACGCCATCCAGTTCTCCCCGAGCAGCTCCCAGGTCCACGTCACCAGCAGTCTCGTCGAAGGCGGCGGCGCGCTGCTGTCGATCAGCGACACCGGCATCAGCATGACGGAGGACGAGCTCGCCGAGGCCAACCGCCGCCTGGCCGAGCCGCCCGTGGTGGACGTGTCGGTCTCCCGGCGCATGGGCTTGTTCGTGGTCGGCCGGCTGGCCTTGCGCCACGGCATCCGGGTGCAGCTCAGGAGGGGCGAGGGCGCCGGGCTGATCGCCATGGTGCTGCTGCCGCCCAGGCTGACCAGCGACGGCACGCAGCAGCCGATGCCGCAGCGGCCGGCGTTCGGCGGCGGGACCGTGCCCAGCCAGGCGGGACCGCCGGTCCAGAACGGTACGTTCCGGTCGTTCGGCAGCTTCGACTCCTTCGACGGCACCCGGCCGCGGCCAGGGAACGCCCCCTCGCTGCCCTTCGAGACCCCACCGGCCACGCAGCAGGGCCAGGGCGGGCCCGGCACGTTCGACAGCCGGCCGGAGGGGCCGGGGACCCCCGACAGCGGGCCGGGTGGCCAGGGCACGTTCGACAGCGCGCCGGGCACGCCCCGGCCGGTGTTCGGGACGTTCAACACCGATTCAGGGCGCGGGCTCCAGGGCTTCACCGCCGACACCGACGGCGGCTCGTACCGCAGGCGACAAGCCTCGTTCGACTCCGGGGCCTACCCCTCGTACCCGGGCACGGGCTCTTTCGCATCCGGAAATGGCGCGTTCCAGTCTCCGCCCTCGTACGGCACCAACGAGGTGCGCGTGCCGGAGCCGCCGCCCTCGGTCGAGGTGTCGCCGATGGAGCCGGAGCGGGAGGAATACCTGCCGATCTTCGCCGCGGTGGAGTCGGCCTGGTTCCGCCGGCCGCCCGCGGAGCCGGCCGAGCCGGCCGCTGATCCGGCCGTGGGGCCCGCGCAGCCGCATCACGGAGGTGAGGGGCGGTCCGCGCAGGCCGTACCCTCTGGGGAGGAAGCCTGGCGGACGGCCGCCGACGCCGGTTGGCGCGCGGCGGCCGCGGCCAGTGAGCCGAGCCTCGGCGGCGTCACCGCCGCCGGGCTCCCCAAACGCACCCCCAAGGCGAACCTGGTTCCCGGCTCGGCGAGTCAGCCCGCGCAGCAGCAACAGCAGCCGCAACGGCAGTCGCCGGCGCCTCCGGTCTCAGCGGACCGGATGCGCAGCCGGATGGCCAGCTATCAGCAGGGCGTGCGACGGGGCCGCCAGGAAGTACGTCGACAGGAGGAACAGAGTGAGTGAGCGTCCCGTCGGGGAGGATGCGTGACAACCCTTAGCTATGAGGCGAACAAGTTCGACTGGCTGATCACCGACTTCGTACGCAACACGCCCGGAGTCGCGCATGCCGTCGTCGTGTCGGCGGACGGCCTGTGCCTGGCGACCTCGGAAGGGTTCCCGCCGGACCGGGCGGACCAGCTCGCCGCGGTCTCGGCGGGCCTGTTGAGCCTGACCGTGGGAGCCTCCAGGGTGTTCGAGGGCGGCGCGGTGACGCAGACCGTCGTCGAGATGCAGCGCGGCCTGCTCCTGGTCATGGCCATCAGCGACGGCTCCGTGCTCACGGTGCTGGCGGGCCCGGACTGTGACATGGGCCTGGTGGCCTACCAGATGACCTTGTTGGTGGACAGAGCGGGACAGGCGCTCACGCCGGCCCTGCGCGCCGAACTGCAGGCGGCCAGGACTCGGTGATGTGATGGAACTGATGGGAGCGGGCCGTGTACGGCGCTGACGGGACAGAGGAAGAGGAGCCCCTGTTCCGTCCTTACGCGGTGACGGGCGGCCGTGCAGAGCCGCGCTATCACCTCGCGATGGAGACGTTGATCTCGTCGATGTCGATCCCGGACGACGAGATGGCCATGCTCACCCCAGAGCAGGCGGCCATCATGCAGCTGTGCAGGACGTTCCGGTCGGTCGCCGAGATCTCGGCCCTGCTCCGCGTCCCGCTGGGTGTGGCCAGGGTGCTCGTGGCGGACATGTCAGACGAAGGGCTCGTCCGCCTGCACCAGCCACACCTCAGCCAGGGGCAGCCAGACCTCAACATGCTCGAAAGGGTGCTCAGTGGACTACGCAGGCTCTAGCCCCGGGCTCACCTCGACGAAGATCGTGGTGGCGGGCGGCTTCGGCGTCGGCAAGACGACGTTCGTGGGGGCGGTGTCCGAGATCCTCCCGCTCACCACGGAAGCGGTGATGACCGACGCGTCCGCTGGCATCGACGACCTCGCCATGACGCCGACTAAGCAGACCACCACCGTGGCCATGGACTTCGGCCGGTTGTCGCTCGATCGCGACCTGATCCTCTACCTGTTCGGCACCCCCGGGCAGCACCGGTTCTGGTTCATGTGGGACGACCTGGTGCGGGGCGCCATCGGTGCCGTGGTGCTGCTCGACACCCGGCGGCTGGCCGACAGCTTTCCGGCCATCGACTACTTCGAGGAGGCCAAGCTGCCGTTCGTGGTCGGCATCAACGGCTGGGACGGGCAGTTCCCGCACTCCGACCAGGAGGTCAGGGAGGCGCTGGCGCTCTCGCCGTACGTGCCGATCGTACGCACCGACGCCCGCAACCGCGAGTCGGTCAAGGCGACGCTGATCTCGCTGGTCGAGCACGTCGTACGCCTGCGCGCCGCGCCGGTGCACTAGCCCGGGGCATTCTCGCGGGCCGGTCGGTCCTCCGGGTAGAGCGCGACGACCGGGATGATGCGGTCCGTCCCCTCCTGGTACGCGGCGAAGGCCGGATCGATGGCGGCCTGCCGGGCGTACATGTCACGCCCGAGCAGCGGCGGATGTTCGTGGACACCCTGCCGGCCTACGAGCGGGCGCTGTCGGGCGGCTGAGGCGTACGGTGTACCGTACGCACTGTGACCGTGGAGTATTCGGGCAAGGGCGACCCGGCGCGCAGCCTGGCGCTGTTGTGGCGGACCAGCGAGCGGGCCAGCCGCAAGGGCAGGCCGGAGCTGAGCGTCGATCGCATCGTGCGGGCCGCCATCGAGGTGGCCGACGCCGAGGGGCTGGCGGCGCTGTCCATGCGCCGGGTGGCCGAGCGGCTGGGCGTGGGCACGATGTCGCTCTACACGTACGTGCCGGGCAAGCCGGAGCTGCTCGACGTCATGCTGGACACCGTCTACGGCGAGACCGCGAGGCCGCAGGACGTGCCGGGCGGCTGGCGGGCCCGGCTGGAGCAGATCGCCAGGGAGAACTGGGCCCTCTACCGGCGCCACCCGTGGCTGCTGCAGGTGGCGGCGAGCCGCCCGGTGCTCGGCCCCAACTTCACCGCGAAATACGACTACGAGCTGCGTGCCGTGGACGGCATCGGCCTGTCGGACGTGGAGATGGACTCGGTGATCACCCTGGTCGGCGGCTTCGTGCACGGGGCGGCCCGGGGCGCGGTGGAGGCCGAGCAGGCCGAGAGCCGGACGGGCATGACCGACGAGCAGTGGTGGAGCTCGCACGCGCCCTTCCTCGCGATGATCTCCGACGCCACCCGCTTCCCCACGGCCGCCAGGGTCGGCCGGGCGGCCGGTGAGGCGTTCAACGCCGCCTACGACCCCGGCCACGCCTTCGAGTTCGGCCTGCAGCGGGTGCTCGACGGCGTCGAGGCCTTGGTGAACAGCCGCCGATGACGGCGGCTCACCGCCTCCGCGCCCGCCCCGAACGCCGCGCGACGGAGTTCACTTCAGTCGGAGACGACCGGCCGCTGGTGCCGGTGGAACTCCACGGGCTCGGGGGGCAGCGGGGTGTCGCCCCGGATGAGGTCGGCGGCCTTTTCAGCCAGCATCATGACCGGGGCGTAGATGTTGCCGTTCGTGACGTAGGGCATCGCCGAGGCGTCCACGACGCGCAGGCCGTCGAGCCCGTGGACGCGCATCGTGCCGGGATCGACGACGGACATCTCGTCCACCCCCATCCTGGAGGTGCAGGAGGGATGCAGCGCGGTCTCCCCGTCGCGGGCCACCCAGGCCAGGATCTCCTCGTCCGTCTCCACACCGGGGCCCGGTGACAGCTCGCCGGCGTCCAGGTCGGCCCAGGCCGGCTGGGCGAGGATCTGCCGCGCGTGCCTGATGGCCTCCACCCACTCCCGGCGGTCCTGTTCTGTGGACAGGTAGTTGAAGCGAAGCGCGGGCTTCTGGCGCGGATCGGCGGACGTGACGCGGACCGAGCCCCGGGAGTCGGAGTACATCGGGCCGATGTGCACCTGGTAGCCGTGGCCGCCCGCCGGGGCCGAGCCGTCGTAGCGGACCGCGATCGGCAGGAAGTGGAACATCAGGTTGGGATAGGCCACGTCGTCGTTCGAGCGGATGAAGCCGCCCGCCTCGAAGTGGTTCGTGGCCCCGGGGCCGTGCCGGAAGAACAGCCAGTCGGCGCCGATGAAGGGGCGGCGCCACATCGCCAGCGACGGTTGCTGCGAGACCGGCTGCTTGCAGGCGTGCTGGACGTAGACCTCCAGGTGGTCCTGGAGGTTCTCGCCGACGCCCGGCAGGTCGTGCACGACCTCGATGCCCAGCGGCTCCAGCAGCGCCCGCGGGCCGACCCCGGAGACCTGGAGCAGCTGGGGGGTGTTGACGGCGCCGCCGCACAGGATGACCTCGCCCGCCTCGATCCGCTCCCCCTGGCAGAGCACGCCCACGGCCCGGGTCCCGTCGAAGAGGATCCGCTCGACGAACGCCCGGGTCCTGATCCGCAGGTTGCGGCGCCGGCGCACCGGATGGAGGTACGCGCGGGCCGCGCTGAGCCGGCGGCCACGATCGATGGTGCGGTCGAAGGCGGCGAAGCCCTCCTGGCGGTAGCCGTTCACGTCGTCGGTCAGCGGATGGCCGGCCTGCTGGACCGCCGCGAAGAAGGCGTCGAAGAGCGGGCCGCGGGCCGGGCCGCGTTCGAGCTTCAGCGGCCCCGCGCCGCCGCGGAAGTCGGTGCCGGGGTCGGCCAGGCAGTTCTCCATGCGCTTGAAGTAGGGCAGGCAGTGCGCGTAGTCCCAGCTCTCCATGCCGGGGTCGGCGGCCCAGCGCTCGTAGTCCAGCGGGTTGCCGCGCTGGAAGATCATGCCGTTGATGCTGCTGGAGCCGCCCAGCACCTTGCCGCGGGCGTGGTAGATCCGCCGGCCGTCCATGAACGGCTCGGGCTCCGACTCGTACTTCCAGTCGTAGAAGCGGTTGCCGATCGGGAACATCAGCGCGGCCGGCATGTGGATGAAGACGTCCCACCGGTAGTCCGGCCGGCCCGCCTCCAGCACCAGGACCGACGTCGACGGGTCGGCGCTCAGCCGGTTGGCCAGGGCGCAGCCGGCCGAGCCGCCGCCGACGATCACGTAGTCGAACCTCAACGCGGGATCCAGTCCTTCCACACGATCTCGTTCTCGTCCACCCAGCGCTTCGCCGCCTCTTCCGCGGGCAGCCTCTCGTTGATCATGTCACTGGCGACGCTGTTCTGGTCGTCGTTGGTCCAGTTGAAGTTGCGCACCAGCTCGTACGCCGGCCCGCCGGTCTCCGCGAACCGCCGGCTGACGATCTTGTCCAGCAGGTAGGGCGGGTAGTCGCAGGCGACCTTGGCCGCGTCGTTGTCGCAGCCCACGGCGTAGGCAGGCAGCGCGATCTTCACCAATTTGACCTTCGTGAACAGCCATTGCGGCTCGTAGAAATACATGAGCAGCGGCCTGCGGTTCTTCGTGGCGGCCTCGGCGGCTTTGATCAACGCGTCCTCGCTACCGGAGTAGACGACCCGGTAATTGAGCCCCAGGTTCTTGACGAGAGCCTCGTCGTTGGTGACGAATGTCGGATCGCCGTCCAGCACTTGTCCGGCATTTCCGGACTTTTCGGTCCGGAAGAGGCGGGCGTACTTATTCAGGTTTCGGTAGTCCGTAATGTCTGGATATTTCTTGACCATCCACTCAGGGACGTACCAGCCGATCACTCCCTTGTTCCCGGTGAGTCCGGCCGACAACGCCACCTTCCGCTTCTCGATGTACTCCTGCTTCAAGTCGTTGTGACCCCAGTTCTCCACGATCACATCGACCTTTCCGGACTCGAAGTCCTTCCAGGAGTCCGCCTCCTTCATGGTGCGCGTCTTCACCTCGTAGCCGAGCTCGTGCTTGAGCAGGTAGGCCATGACGGCGGCCTGGGCCTCGTAGCCCACCCAGGCGTGGATGTCGATGTTGACGGTGCCCTTGGCCCTGGCGGTCGTTGTGGGCTCCCCGCTGGAGCAGGCGGTCAGCAACAGGGCCGCGACCAGCGGCCCGACGAGCGTCTTCGGTGGGGTCATGATGAGGTCTCCACGGCGGCGGGCCCCGGGAGGTCCCCGGAGGCCCGCGGCCGAGACGGGGTCACTTGGGGATCCAGGCCTGCCACTTGGCGGTGTTGGCGTCCAGCCACTTCTTGGCGGCCTGCTCGCCGGTCATGCCGTTGTTGGTCATGTCGTCGGACACGGCGTTCTGGTCCTCGTTGGTCCAGGAGAAGTTCTTGACCAGCTCGTACGCCTTGCCGCCGGTGTCGGCGAACTTCTTGCTCACGATCTTGTCGAGGTCCATCTCCGGGTAGTCGCAGGCGACCTTCTTCGGGTCGGCGTCGCAGCCCGGGGTGTAGGCGGGCAGGTTGACCCGGGCCAGCTCGATGTCGCTGAACAGCCAGTGCGGGTCCCAGAAGTAGAACAGCAGCGGCTTCTTCTGCTCCTGCGCCTGCTGGGCGCTCTTGATCAGGGCCGCTTCGCTGCCGCCGACGACGACCTTGTAGTTCAGCTTGAGGTTCTTGATCAGGGCTTCCTCGTTGCTGACGTACGACGGGTCGCCGAACAGTAGCTGGCCCTTGTCACCCGACTCCGAGGTCTTGAACAGGTCGGCGTACTTGTTGAGGTTCTTGGAGTCGGTGATGTCGGGGTGCTCGTCGGCCATCCACTTGGGGATGTACCAGCCGATGACGCCCTTGTTGCCGGTGGAGCCGGCCTCGACCGCGACCTTCTTCTCCTCGATGAACTGTTTCTTCAGGTCCGGGTGGCCCCAGTTCTCGATGATGACGTCGACGTCGCCGGTCTCGAAGCCCTCCCAGGAGAGCTGCTCCTTGATCTCGGGCATCTCCACGTTGTAGCCGAGCTCGTTCTTGAGCAGGTAGGCGACGACGTTCGCGCTGGCCTCGTACCCCACCCAGGGGTTGATCGCGATCTTCACGGTGCCGGCGGCGGCGCTGCTTGCGCCCGCCTGCGGTGGCGCGGAGCTGGAGCCGGCGGTGTCGACCGTGGCTCCGCCGCAGCCCACAGCGGCGAGCCCGAGGGCGAGCAGGCCTGCGAGCAGGCGAATCTTCATATGAACTTCCTTTTTCGGGGGGAAGGGCGCCTGTCGGCGCCTTGCGTGATGCGATCGAGCATGACGCCGAGGAGCACGGTCGCGATGCCCGCGACGAGGCCCAGGCCGAAGTCGGTCCGCTGGGAGAACCCGACGACCACGTCGTAGCCGAGCGCGCCCGCGCCCACCAGCCCGCCGACCACGACCATGGCCAGGGTCATGACGATGCCCTGGTTGGCCGCGAGCAGGATCGCCCGCCTGGCCATCGGGAGTTGGACCTTCCACAGCAGCTGGCCCCGGGTGGAGCCGGCCGCGGTCGCGGCCTCGACGACGGTGCCGGGCACCGCCTTGATACCGTCCTCGACCAGGCGTACCACGGGTGGCACGGCGTAGATGATCGAGGCGAAGATCGCGGTGAACCGGGTGGTCCCGAACAGCGCCAGCGCCGGCAGCAGGTAGACGAAGGCCGGCATGGTCTGGGCGGCGTCCAGGATGGGCCGCTGCACGGCGGAGAAGCGCGGCGAGCGGGCCGCCGCCACCCCCAGCAGCAGGCCGATCAGCAGGGTGACCAGCACCGCGACGGCGACCGTGGTCATCGTCTGCATGGCGTGCTCCCAGGTGCCGAGCAGCGCGATGGCCAGCAGGCAGCCCAGCGCCGTCAGGGCCGGGCGCACGCCGCTCACCCGCCAGGCCACGGTCAGCACCGCCAGCGCGACCAGCCACCAGGGGGCCGAGGTGAGCAGGGCCTGCAGGGGGTTCAGCAGAGAGTGGGAGACGAGGTCCTTGATGAACGTCGTGACCGCGTACCAGTTGCTCTCGGCCCAGTGGACGGCGTCGTTCACCTGGGCCACGAAGTTGACCGTGAGGTTCTCCGGCCAGGTCCGGGGGAGTACGGGGATGAGCGCGAGCCCGGCCACCGCCAGCACGCCCGCGACGGCGAGGTCGCCGCGCCCGATCCTCGCGTGCGGTTCCTTGTGAGCCACGGCTGTGAGCGTGCGGTCCAGCACCACGGCCATGATCACGATGGCCACACCGGCCGGGAGCATGATGCCGACCTGCGCCCGCGACAGGCCGCCGAGGATCTCGCCGCCCAGGCCGGGGGCCGCGATCAGGTTCGCGATGACGACCATGGACAGGGCCATCATGATGGTCTGGTTCACCGCCAGCGCCATCGTGGGCCTGGCCAGCGGCAGGTGCACCTTGAACAGCGTCTGCCAGCGGGTGGCGCCCAGCGAGGCGGACGCCTCGACGGCCGTGGGGGAGACCTGCGAGATGGCCAGCGCGGTGATGCGGATGGCGGGCGGGATCGAGTAGATCATGGTCGCGATGGCCCCGGCCGGCGCTCCGATGTGGAAGAACAGCGCGAGCGGCGCCAGGTACGCGAACGTCGGCATGATCTGCATGACGTCCAGCACCGGCGTGATCGCCCGGCGCGCCCGGTCCGACAGCCCGGCCCAGACGCCGAGCGGGATGCCGATCGCCAGCGACAGCAGCACCGCGACCCCGACCAGGGCCAGCGTGTCGACGCTCGACTGCCACAGCCCCAGCACGCCGAACGCGCTCACCCCCGCGATCGCCAGTGTGCCGGTGCGCCAGCCGCCCGCCAGCCAGGCCAGCGCGCCCATGACGCCGATGAGGCCGGGCCAGCCGAGCGCGTACATGACGGTCTGGAACAGGTCGTAGAGGGAGCCGACGAAGAGCCGGATGTAGTTGAGGAAGTACAGGAAGAGCGGGTTGTCGTTGCGGTGGTCGTCGATCCACTCGCGCAGGTCGGTGACGGCCAGGAACTGCGGCGCCTCCTTGTCGTGCGGCAGCGTCCCGGTGCCGCGGAAGACCAGGTACGCCACCACGAACAGCGCCGCCACCCCGGCCGGGGCCGCCCACTTCGGCAACCGCAGCCCGGCGGGCGTGCTGACGGCCGTCGTGCTCATGTGCCCGCCCGCGGCGCTCGGGTGAGGGCGGTGCCGTTCCGCGCGCCCGCTCCGGTGTCCGCGCCCGACAGGAAGCTCAGCAGGTCCACCCGGTCCACCACGCCCACCAGCTCATCGCCGGCCACGACCCGGATCGGCCGGGAGGAGGCGGAGGCGGCCCCGACGGCGTCCTTGATGATCGTGGTGACCGGCAGCGCCGGACCGTCCAGCGGCTCGCCGGGCTCGGGGTCGCGGCAGAGCCAGCGCAGGGTCAGCACGTTGCTCCTGGGCACGTCGCGGACGAAGTCGGCCACGTAGTCGTCGGCCGGCGCGCCCACCAGCTCCTCGGCCGTGCCGAGCTGCACGATCGCGCCGGCCCGCATGATCGCGATCCGCTCGCCCAGCTTGAGCGCCTCGGACAGGTCGTGCGTGATGAACACCATCGTCTTGCCGACCTCGCGGTGCAGCCGGATGACCTCGGCCTGCATGTCGCGCCTGATCAGCGGGTCGAGCGCGCTGAACGGCTCGTCGAACAGCATCACCTGCGGCTCCACGGCCAGCGCCCGGCCCAGGCCCACGCGCTGCTGCATGCCGCCGGAGAGCTGGTCGGGGTAGGCCTCGGCGTAGCCGTCGAGGCCGACGAGGGAGAGGATCTCGGCGGCCCGCGCGTGCCTGGGGGTCCTGGCGACGCCCTGGATCTCCAGGCCGTAGGCCACGTTGTCGATCACCTTGCGGTGCGGCAGCAGGCCGAAGTGCTGGAAGACCATGCTGACCCGGTGGCGTCGGATCTCGCGCAGCCGGGTGGGGGAGGCGGCGCCGATGTCCTCACCGCCGATCCTGATCTCGCCGGCGGTGGGCTCGACGAGCCGGGTGAGGCAGCGTACGAGGGTGGACTTGCCGCTGCCCGACAGGCCCATGACCACGAAGACCTCGCCGGGGCGTACCTCGAAGCTCACGTCACGGACGGCGGCGGTGCAGCCGGTCTTCTCCCTCAGCGCGGCAGGGTCGAGGAGTCTGTCGTCGCTGTCCAGCACCTTTCGCGCCCGGGATCCGAAGATCTTCCAAAGACCCGCAACAGCGATTGCCGCGCTGTCGGGAGAAACCCCCACACCCGCCTCCTCGATTGACGTCGCTCAACATATGTCCGGAATCCCGGAAATCTCAACGCTGTGACCTTCCGGAGATCGGGGTGCGCCTCAGGCGTTACGTGCTTTGGAACGAGCTAACCTCTCATATCCGGACATTGCTCTTGTTGGGGGTTTATTTCACGCGCGATAGCCCCCACAGATGGAGCTCCAGGTTCTCTCCCAGGAGTCACATGGCGTAAATTCTGTCGCGTTATGTTCGGGTAGCCTCCTCTTCATGGGATGTGTTCCAATTACCCGCACTTGCTGATTTCTCCAAGGAGTCACAGCCCCCTCATATACGCCGATTCGGGCGAGGTGTGTTCGGTGAGTACAGAGTTGGGCGAGAGGCAGGCCAGTGAAGGCAACTGGCGCCTGCGCAATTGGCGCGTCCGCGCGCGCCTCATCGCCCTCATCCTGATCCCCACAGCCGCCGCCGTGCTGCTGGGTGGGATCCAGGTGCTCTCCTCGATGTCCGCCGCGGGCGACTACGCGCGTACCAACCAGTTCGCCCGCCTCACCGCGGAGCTGGGGGAGCTGACCCACCTGGTGTCCGCCGAGCGGGCCATGACCGCGTGGTTCATCGCGCGGGGCCGCCCGGCGAACGGGCTGGGCGAGGTGCAGGCCCAGATGGACCTGGTGGACGAGGCCGCCGACCGGGTACGCGGCATCGCGCGGCCCCTGCTGAACGACGTCACCGGCCGTACCGAGGACCAGATCGAGAACCTGCTCAGCCGCCTGGACGACCTGGGTGGCCTGCGCGAGCAGGCGCTCAAGGCCAGCCTGCTGGCGGGACCCGCGGTCGAGCTCTACACGACGGTCATCGGCGACCTGTTGTCCACGCACAACGAGCTGGTCGTGGGCAGCACGGACGACGAGCTGTTCCGCCAGACCCGCATGCTGGACGCGCTGGCCCGGGTCAAGGAGAGCGTCTCCTACCAGCAGGCGCTGGTCACCGTCGTCCTGGTCGGGGGAGCCTTCGACCAGGACCAGCTCAAGCGCTTCCTCGGCGAGCAGTCCAAGGAGGCCAACGAGCGCCGCGGCTTCGCCACCGAGGCCACCGCCGAGGAGCGCCGCCTCTTCGACGAGGCCGTCAACGGCAGATCCGCCGACCGCATGCTGTTCCTGCGCGAGCTGGTGCTGATCCGGGCCACGAACGGGCTGCCGCTACGCGGCCTCGACCTGTCCAGGAGGGACGACGCCAGGGAATGGTTCGACGCCTCCACCGTGGTCGTCGACTCCATCCGCGGGATCGAGCAGCGCCAGGCCCAGGGCATCGTGGCGCGCAGTGAGGCGCTCAGCGCCGACGAGCGGCAGCGGGCGATCATCACGGCCATGGTCGTGCTGGCACTGCTCGTGGCCGTCCTGCTGATCACGACCGGGGTGGCCAGGTCGCTCGTGCGACCGCTGCGCAGGCTGCGCGGCGAGGCGCTGGAGATCGCCGGCCGGCGGCTGCCCGACTTCGTCCAGCACCTGCGGGAGGCACGCGAGGGCGAGGTCCACGCCGAGGTCCCGCCCATCGGCATCTTCTCCAAGGACGAGGTGGGCGAGGTCGCCCGCGCCTTCGACGAGGTGCACCGCGAGGCGGTCCGGCTGGCGGGCGACGAGGCGCGGCTGCGCAGCAACGTCAACGCGATGTTCGTCAACCTGTCCCGGCGCAGCCAGACGCTGGTCGAGCGGCAGCTCACGCTGATCGAGCGGCTGGAGCGCGGCGAGCGCGACGACGCCAGGCTGGGTGACCTCTTCAAGCTCGACCACCTGGCCACCCGCATGCGCCGCAACTCGGAGAACCTGCTCGTCCTGGCCGGCCAGGAGGCCGCCCGCAAGTGGAGCGAGCCGGTCGAGCTGATGGACGTCGTGCGGGCCGCGCTCGGCGAGGTCGAGAGCTACGACCGGGTCAGCATCCAGGTGCAGTCCGACGTCGCCGTGGCCGGCCAGGCCGTCACCGACGTCGTCCACCTGCTGGCCGAGCTGGTGGAGAACGCCGCCTCCTTCTCCTCGCGGGACACCAAGGTCGTCATCTCCAGCAGCCGCATCGACGGCGGCGCGCTGATGCTGTCGGTCACCGACCACGGGATCGGCATGAGCCTGGAGGAGCTGGCCGAGGCCAACTGGCGGCTGGCCAACCCGCCCGTCGTGGACGTGTCCGTGTCACGGCGGATGGGGCTGTTCGTGGTCGGGCGGCTGGCGCTGCGGCACAACATCAGGGTGCAGCTGCGGCGGCAGGACATCGGCGGGCTGACCGCCATGGTGCTGATCCCGTCCATGCTGCTCACCGAGGTGCCGGGCCCGATCCCCGGGCAGGCGCAGCGGATCAGGGTGCCCAGGCAGCCCGGTCCGGCGGCGCCCTCCTTCGGCCCGCCCCCCGGGACCCCGCCGGTCGCGCCCTTGCTCCCCAGCGGGCATCCGTCGTTCGACGGCGCGCTGGCGGCTCCCGAGCCGTCGTCCTGGTTCCAGTCGTCGCAGTCGCACTCGATCGAGCTGCCGCCGCCGGACCTGTCCGCGCCGGGGGATTCGTATCCCTCGTTCGCCACGTCGGGCGAGCCGTCGTACCCCTCCTTCGCCACGCCGGCCCAGGCGCCGTCCAAGGACGAGTTCCTGCCCATCTTCGCCGCGGTGGAGGAGAGCAGCTGGTTCACCAAGTCGGCGCCCACGGCCGACCACCGCGAAGAGCCGTGGTCCTCGCCCGCCGACCAGGGCTGGCAGGCCGCAGGAGCGGCCCAGGAGCCGGCGCAGAGCGGCACCACGAACTCCGGCTTGCCCAAGCGCACACCACGGGCGAACCTGGTACCGGGCACCGCCAACCCGAAGCCGCCGCCCGTCCAAGCTCCTCCGCCGTCCCCTGATCGGCTGCGCAACAGGCTGGCCAGCTACCAGCAGGGCGTGCGCAAGGGCCGTGCCGAGCTAGAGGAGGACTCATGAAGGAGCTGAGCCAGGCGGCCAGAGACATCAACTGGCTGGTCAGCGGCTTCGTCGAGGAGGTCCCGGGCGTGGCGCACGCCGTGGTCGTCAGCGCCGACGGCCTGCCCATGGCCTTCTCCCGGGGTTTCCCGCAGGACCGCGCCGACCAGCTGGCCGCCATCGCGGCGGGGCTGGTCAGCCTCACGCAGGGGTCCGCGCGGGTGTTCGAGGGCGGCGGGGTCACCCAGACCCTCATCGAGATGCAGCGCGGGCTGCTCCTGGTGATGTCGATCAGTGACGGGTCCTGCCTGGCCGTGCTGGCCGCGCCCGACTGCGACATGGGCCTGGTCGCCTATCAGATGACGATCCTGGTCGAGCGGACCGGACAGGTGCTCACGCCCGCCGTACGGGCCGAGTTGTCCGCCCGCCCGATGGACTCGCAGCGTAATGGCGCCCGGTGGACAGGGTGATGGGAGCAGACGGTGGCATCGTGGCATAACGGGGAGCCGGAGCCCGAGCGAAGCTCGCTCGTCCGGATGTACGCCGTCACCGGCGGCAGGACCACACCACGTACGGACCTCGCCATGGAAGCGCTGGTATCGTCGGCCACATCGGCACAACTCGGTACTACCTACACCCGGGAATACCGCGCGATCAGCGAGCTGTGCCGGCAGGTCCGCTCCGTGGCGGAGATCTCGGCACTGCTGAGTGTCCCCCTGGGAGTGGCGCGCGTGTTGATCGCCGATATGGAAGCGGATGGGTTGGTCAGGGTGTACCAGCCGCAGCTCGAGGCAGGCCTGCCTGACAGGAGCCTGCTTGAAAGGGTGCTGAGTGGACTTCGCAGGCTCTAGCCGCCTCACCTCCACCAAGATCGTCGTAGCCGGCGGATTCGGTGTGGGGAAGACCACGTTCGTGGGTTCCGTGTCAGAGATCATGCCGCTGACCACCGAGGCGGTGATGACCGACGCCTCGGAGGGCATCGACGACCTCGGGCTCACGCCCGGCAAGACCACCACCACCGTGGCCATGGACTTCGGGCGGCTCTCGCTGGATCAGGAGCTGATCCTCTACCTGTTCGGCACGCCGGGGCAGCACCGGTTCTGGTTCATGTGGGACGACCTGGTGCGGGGCGCGATCGGCGCCGTGGTGCTGGTGGACTCGCGGCGGCTGGCCGACAGCTTTCCCGCCGTGGACTACTTCGAGAACTCCGGCTTACCCTTCGTGATCGGGCTGAACGGCTGGAACGGGCAGTTCCCGCACATCGAGAGCGAGGTGCGGGAGGCGCTCACGCTCTCACCGCACGTCCCCATCGTCCGTACGGACGCGCGGGCACGCCAGGCGGTCAAGAACACGCTCATCACGCTCGTCGAACACGCCCTGACCGTCCGCACCCACTGAACCGTCTCGCTCCCGGCGGGCCTGCCTACCGGCCCGACCACCAGTAGGCGGCGACCAGTTCGGCGACCAGCGTCTCCGTGAGCAGGGCCACGTCGGGGTCGCCGTCGTGCGCGTAGCGGATCGCGGCGGTGGCGTCCTTCAGCTCCGCGCCCACGGTGATCACCATGGAGCCGCGCTCGCGTACCCAGTCCATGGCCTGGGCGTCGTAGCGGGAGCCGGGGAAGAGCAGGGCGCGATAGTCGAGAGTCTTGGTCAGGTAGACGTCCACGTGCGACCAGTCGCCCGTCTCGCAGGCGTCGGCCGGGCGGCGCGGGCCCTCGCGCAGCATCAGGGCCGACTGCTCGGCCGAGGAGAGGCGTTCGGCGGGGGCGATGGCGTAGACGCCGTGCGGGCCGTCGAGCAGCTCCAGCGTCAGGGGCAGCCACTCGTCCCTGCGGTCCAGGAGGTCCTGCGTGGCCTCGGCCACCCGCCCGATCAGGGCGGTCACGTCGCGGTCCCGGCCGGTGAGCCGGGACTCCAGGGCCAGCAGCAGGGCCAGGGTGTGCTGGAACGTACGGCAGGCCACCCCGCCGGCCTCCTCGCCCGCGTGCATGGGGATCACCAGGTCGGCCGCCGCGGCGAGCGGGGAGTCGGGGACGTTGGTGAGGGCGGCCAGGAAGGCCGGGCCGTCCGCGTGGCGGGCCACGGCGTCCAGGGTCTCCCGGCTGGCGCCGGTGGCCGAGATCGGGACGACCAGGGTGTCCCTGGCGGCCGGGTACGTGGCCGCCGCGGAGGCGTACTCGGCGTGGGCGTCGATCCCGGCGGCACGCAGGCGCAGGGCGGCGACCCCGGCGGCGTACCGCGAGCTGCCCATGCCCAGGAACAGCACCCGGCCGATGTCCAGCGGCAGTCCCGCGAACGGATCCGCCGCGCGGAGGGCGTCGGCGAGGTCCGCCAGGGCCGCCGGCTTGGACTCCAGGTCGGTCAGGAAGAGCTCAGAATTCACGTGATGTTCTCCTCGGGGTACCAGGTGCGCAGCACGCCCATCGGGGCGTAGCGCCAGCGGGGGAGGTGGCGGGCGGCGTAGATGAGCTCGCGGCACTCCTGCTCCACCTCGAACGGGCGCAGCAGCGTCGCGTCCAGGAGGTCGGGCCGGTCCCGGTCCGCCAGGCGGGCCCGGTAGGCGGCGAGCATGGTGGTGCGGGCCGTGGCCGCCCAGGCCGCCGCCTGGGCCGGCGGGGTGGACCGGCGCAGGATCGCCACCTGGGCGACGTGCTCCAGGCTGGTGGCGAGCTGGGCCACGTCCCTGGCGGCCGGCTGGCAGGGGTCCGCGTCGGCGACTGTGGGGTTGCCATCGAAGTCGATCACGGCGTAACCGTCGCGCCACCTGAGGATCTGGCCGACGTGGAGGTCGCCGTGGATCCTGATGAGCGGGCTGGTGACGGGGGTGTCCAGGGCCGCCAGCTCCCGCCTGAGAAGCTCGGCCCGGCTCGCCAGCCACGCGCCGGCCTCGCCGTCCGTCAGCTCCAGCGCCTCCCGCAACGCCGACTCCGCCCGGGCCGCCGCGCCCGTCACGACCGGAGGGACCGCGCCTCGGAGCCGGCCCGCGTCGTGAGCGGGCAGGGTGGACAGGGCGAGGTGGAGGTCGGCGGCCAGGCGGCCGAGGTCGCGGGCGAACGCGGTCGTGCCCGCCACGGCCTCGTCCACGCACCACTCCCAGCCGTCACGCGCCTGCGGCAGATAGCCCGTCACGATCGCCACCAGGTGCGCCACGCCGTCAAGGTCGCACGTCAGTGTCGCATAGGGTGGCGCCGTGTCGTTGAAGCCCGCCTCGGCGAGGTGGGCGAGGATCTCGGGAGCGGGATGGGGGAGAGGCACCGGCGGGTTCAGCCACTTGACCACCACCTGCTCGCCCACGACCACCGAGTGGTTGGTCTGGTCCACATGAGGTCCGAAGCCGCGTTCAGCTGGGACCCCAGTGTGGAGATCTCCGGGGGTGTGCGAGAAAGTGGGCAGCGGCCGGAACAGGCGTACGGCGAAGGGCGGCGGCACCTCACCCGCCATGAGCGTCAGGACGGCGGCGGTGAGGCCGCGATCCCGCGCGGTGAGGGGGTTCTCACCGAGAGAGATCACCCGGCGACGAATTGAATCCCAATTCAACAGGCGAACCAAACTTCCTGGTAGCAATGTTATAAAAAGTCTTGCTCATGTTGATTTGTACTGCAACACTCCTGCCTTGGTCTGCTGTGTCCGATAAGGTCGCGCGACCCCTGTTACAGCACAAATTTCAGAAGGAGTAGCGGCCGTGTCCCGTACCCGGTTCACCCGTCGTCTTCCGGTCGCCGTAACGGCGGCCGGCCTCGCGCTTGCCGTCGCGGCGTGCGGCGGTGAGTCGTCGACCAGCTCAGCAGGGGCGAATCCGGCGGCGGCGGACGAGCTCAAGCCCAACGCGGACCTGTCGAAGCAGACGCTCCAGGTGACGGTGTGGGACGGCTACATCCCCAAGGAGCTTCCCCAGATGGTGAAGGAGAAGCTCAAGGTCCAGGACCTGAAGATCGCCCTGCACGAAACCAACGAGATCGCGATGACCAAGCTCACCGCGCCCGGTGACAGCGGCATCGACGTGGCGTTCGTGTCCGGCCAGTACGCCCAGGCGCTCAACGAGATGGGCCTGCTGGAGCCGATCCACCCCGAGCTGATCCCCAACCTGGCCAACCTCTACCCGGAGGCCACCCAGCTCTCCTACGACAAGGGCAACAAGTACTCGGTGCCCTACACCTGGGGCACCACCGGCATCTGCTACCGCACCGACCTGGTGAAGGCCAAGCCGACGAGCTGGAACGACATTCTCAAGCCCGCGCCCTGGGCCGAGAAGAAGGTCACCATGATGACCACCGAGCGCTGGCTGGCCCTGCCCGCGCTCAAGGCGCTCGGCTACTCGGTCAACACCGACAAGGACGACGAGATCGCCAAGGCCAAGGACCTCCTCATGGCCCAGAAGCCGCACCTGCTCACCTACGACGACACCACGTTCGGTGACAAGCTGGTGGCCGGCGAGTCCGTCATGGCCGAGGCGTGGGACGGCTGGTGCCCGACCACGGACCCGAAGGGCAACATCGGGTTCGTGGTGCCGAAGGAGGGCAGCGACCTCTGGGTGGACACCATGGTGATCATGAAGTCCTCCAAGAACAAGGAGGCCGCGCACGCCCTGATCAACTACATCCTCGACCCCGAGGTCCACAGCTGGGCCGCCGCGAACATCAACTACAAGGTGCCCAACAAGGCCGCCATGGAGCGGGTGAAGATCCCCAAGGGCTCGCTGCTCGGCGTGAAGCCGGCCGACCTGCTCGACGGCGAGGCGATCATCGACCTGGGTCAGGCGTCCACCAAGTTCTCGCGCCTGTCGGAAGAAGTCACGGCCGGATAGTCGGTCATTGCGGTGAAGTCTGAGTCAAAGGCCCGGCCGGTGTCCCGCTCGCGCGGGCGCCGGCTGGGCGCGTTCGTGTTCTTGTCCCCCGGGCTGACGTACCTGCTGGTACTGATGCTCGTACCGCTGGTGCTGGTGCTGGGCACCAGCTTCTTCCAGCGCGGGCGTTTCGGCGGCGTGGTCTACGAGTTCACCACGGAGAACTTCGGCCGCCTGGTCGACCCGCTCTACCTCGGCGTGCTCGGCGACTCGGTGCGGATCGCGGTGCTGACCACGCTGCTCGCGCTGCTGATCGGCTACCCGACCGCCTACCTGATCGCCCGGCTGCCGCGGAAGTGGAAGACGGTCGCCCTGGTGGCCATCGTGCTGCCGTTCTGGACGAACTTCATCATCCGGATCTACGCCTGGATCATGCTGCTCAACGGTCCCGGGCTGGTCAACAGCGGGCTGAAGCTGCTCGGGCTCGGGCCGTACGAGCTGCTGTACAACGACGGGGCGATCGTCGTCGGGCTGCTGTACTCCTACCTGCCGCTCATGGTGCTGCCCCTCTACGCCGCGATCGAGCGGCTGGACCCGCAGCTCCGCGAGGCGTCGGCCAACCTGGGGGCCTCCGCGTTCACCACGTTTAGAAAGGTCACGCTGCCGCTCACGGTGCCCGGGGTGCTGACCGGGAGCCTGTTCGTGTTCGTGCCCAGCTTCGGCAACTTCGTCATCCCCGAGATGCTCGGCGGCAGCAAGTCGATCATGGTGGGCAACCTGATCCGCAACCAGTTCCTGAAGGCGCGCGACTGGCCGTTCGGCTCGACGCTCGCGCTGGCGCTCATCGCGGTGCTGGTGGTGCTGCTCGTCGCGCAGGCCTGGGCGGCCCGCCGTGGGTAGGGGCAGGCTGCTGTACGTCCCGTTCTGGGCCGCGTACGCGTTCCTCTACCTGCCGATCGCCGTGCTGGTCGTCATGTCGTTCAACTCCGGCGACTCGGCGTACACGCTCGACGGCTTCAGCCTCAAGTGGTACGGCGAGCTGGCCGCGGACGAGCGGATCAGGGACGGCCTGGTCAACACGCTGATCGTGGCCACGGGATCGACCGCGATCGCCACCGTGCTCGGCACCATGCTGGCCGTCGGGCTGGCCAGGCACACCAGGTCGAAGACGCTCGACGCGGTCGCCCTGATGCCGGCCGTGCTGCCCGACCTGGTGCTGGCGATCGGCCTGCTGGTCTTCTACGGCGTGATCCAGCTCACCCTCGGCCTGTACTCGGTGGTACTGGCGCACGGCCTGTTCGCGATGGCGTTCGTGGCGGCGGTGGTGCGCACGCGGCTGGCCGGGGCGGACACCTCCCTGGAGGAGGCCTCGCGAGACCTCGGGGCGGGGCCGGTGGCGACGTTCATGCGGATCACGCTGCCGCAGCTCGTGCCGGGGATCGTCGCGGGGGCGCTGCTGGCGTTCACGCTGTCGCTGGACGAGTTCGTGATCGCCTACTTCACGATCGGCAACAGCGAGCAGACGCTGCCGATCGTCATCTACTCAATGATCCGTTTCGGGGTCACCCCGAAGATCAACGCGCTGGCCGCGATCCTGCTGCTGGTGAGCTTCACGGCGGTGATCGCCGGGCAGCGCCTGACGAGAATCGGGGAGTCCCGTGCTCAGGATTGACGGGGTCACCCGCAGGTTCGGAGACGTCACCGCGCTCGAC
Source organism: Nonomuraea jiangxiensis (assembly GCF_900099965.1). Taxonomy (GTDB): domain Bacteria; phylum Actinomycetota; class Actinomycetes; order Streptosporangiales; family Streptosporangiaceae; genus Nonomuraea; species Nonomuraea jiangxiensis. The sequence continues at coordinate 327,449 of NZ_FNDJ01000011.1, forward strand.
GCGGTGTCGCTGGAGATCGAGCAGGGTGAGTTCTTCGCGCTGCTCGGGCCCTCCGGCTGCGGCAAGACCACGTTGTTGCGCATCGTGGCCGGGTTCGAGACGCCGGACGCCGGCTCGGTCACGCTCGACGGCGACGACCTGCTGGCCAAGCCGCCGAACCGGCGGCCGATCAGCCTCATGTTCCAGTCGTACGCGCTGTTCCCGCACATGACCGTGGCCAAGAACGTGGCCTACGGGCTGGAGCGGGAGCGGCTGCCCCGCCAGGAGGTCAAGCAGCGCGTGGAGGAGGTGCTGGAGACGGTCGGGCTGACGGCGCACGCCTCGCGCCGGCCCGCCCAGCTCTCCGGCGGGCAGCGGCAGCGGGTGGCGCTGGCCCGCTCCATCGTCAAGCGGCCCCGGCTGCTGCTGCTCGACGAGCCGCTGTCGGCCCTGGACAAGAAGGTCCGCGCCGACATGCAGCTGGAGCTGAAGCGGTTGCAACACGAGGTCGGCATCACGTTCGTGGTCGTCACGCACGACCAGGAGGAGGCCATGTCGCTGGCCGACCGCATCGCGGTCTTCGACAGCGGCAGGGTGCGCCAGGTGGACCGGCCGGTGGAGCTGTACGAGCGGCCCCGCTCGCCGTTCGTGGCCGACTTCGTCGGCGCCAACAACCTCTTCCCCGGTACGGTCGGCGGCCCCGCGGACGGCGACAGCGGCTCGGCCGTGCTGGAAAGCGACGCCTTCGGGCCGCTGCCCGGCACGCCCCCTGCGGAGCTGGCGGCGGGCGCCAGGGCGCTGCTGGCGGTGCGGCCCGAGAGCGTCGAGCTGGTGCGGGAGGAGGCCGCCGGGAGCCTGCGGGGCAGCGTGCTGGACGTCAGTTTCTTCGGCGGTGTCTCGCACATCTCCGTGGAGCTGCCGGGCCGGACCAAGCCCGTGCTGGTGGCCGTGCAGGGCGCCGGTCAGGTGGCGGCCGGGGCCAAGGTCGGGGTGCGCTGGAACGCCCGCGACGCGGTCATCATGGCGGCCGACGAATGAGCGCCCGGGGACGGCCCGTCGGGTCGCACGGGAGGCCGTCAGTAGGACAGGTCGTTGCCGGTGGCCGCGCGGGCGTACGACAGGATCAGCTCGGCCGCCTCGGCCGGGCCGATCAGCGGGTGCCTGGCCGTGATCCGGTAGCCGTAGGCGTCCTCCAGGGCCACCAGGTTGCGCGCGATCGTCACCGAGTCCGCGCTCAGCCGGAACACCCCGAGGGCCGCCCCGGTGTCCAGGATCGCCTGGTACATCGACACCTGCCGGTCGTAGAGCGAGGTGAGCAGCACGCCGTAGACCCGGTTGCGGCCCGCGGCCCCGCCGAGCTCGTTGAGCAGGCGTACGTCGGGGTCGAGCGGCCCGGTGGGCAGCCCCGACCTGATCGTCACGACCAGCTTCTCGACCGGGTCGGTGAGCGCCGAGAGCTGCCTCAGGCGCTGCTCGTAGAAGCGCTCCATGCCCGCGTGCTGCGCCTCGACCAGCAGCTCGCTGAGGTCGGGGTAGTGGTAGAGCACGGCGCCGGAGGTCAGTCCGGCCTCCTCGGCCACGTGCGAGAGCTGTACACCGTCCACGCCGTGCCGGATGATGGCCCTGCGAGCGGCCTCGATCAAGTCGATGCGCCGATCACTGCGGCTCTTACGCTGGGCCACCCCCACCACCTTCACTCGTTCGGCTGCTGTTCAGTTGGCCGTGACCATAGTGCCGGTAACTTTACCTCCACGCTAGATGCGTATTTGAATTCCTCTTCAAATTGACGAGTTCCCCCGGAGTTCTCGATGCCTCTCACGATCCTGTTCATGCCTGAAAGCGCCTACGGGCCCACCAACAACTGCATCGGCGTCGGCGACATCCTCCGCCGCCGGGGCCACCGTGTCGTCTTCGCCGCGGAGGCGTCATGGCGGGGCAAGCTCGAAGCCCTCGGCTTCGAGGAAGACCTCGTCGACCTCGCGCCGCCCCCCGCCGAGGACGCTGAGCAGGACGCGGGCCAGTTCTGGAAGGACTTCATCCGCGAGACCGCGCCCGAATACCGCAAGAGCACGCTGGAGCAGCTCGAAACCGTCACCAAGCCGATCTGGGACTCCCTGATCGACGGGGTGAAATACTGCGAGCCCCAGCTCAAGGCCATCATCGAGCGGGTGAACCCGGACGTGATCGTCGAGGACAACGTGATCACGTTCCCGGCGCTGCTCACGGCGGGCAAGAAGTTCGTCCGCATCGTCTCGTGCAACCCGCTGGAGGCGCGGGGCGAGAACATCGCGCCGGTCTTCTCCGGCCTGCCCGCCGACGACCGTGGCGAGTGGGACGCCTTCCGCGCCGAGTACGACCGTACGCACCGCGAGATCTGGACCGCCTTCAACGAGTGGTCGGTCGCGCAGGGCACCGAGCCGCTGCCCGACCTGGACTTCATCCACGAGGGCGACCTCAACCTCTACGTCTACCCCGAGATCCTCGACTACGTGGACGCCCGCCCGCTCGGCCCCACCTGGCACCGCCTCGACTCCTCGGTACGCGAGACCGACGAGGAGTTCGAGCTGCCCTTCGAGCGCAACGAGGGCTCGCTGATCTACTTCTCGCTCGGGTCGCTCGGCTCCTCCGACGTGGAGCTGATGCAGCGGGTGATCGACGTGCTGGCCGCCACGCCGCACCAGTACATCGTCTCCAAGGGCCCGCTGCACGAGGAGATCAAGCTTCCCGCCAACATGTGGGGCGCGGAGTTCCTCCCGCAGACTAAGATCGTCCCGTTGTGTGACCTCGTCATCACCCACGGGGGCAACAACACCACCACGGAGGCGCTGCACTTCGGCAAGCCGATGATCCTGCTGCCGCTCTTCTGGGACCAGTACGACAACGCCCAGCGGGTGGCTGAGCTGGGTTATGGTGTCAGGCTCTCGACCTACACCTTCACAGATGAAGAACTTCTGGGGGCGGTCACGCGCCTGCTCGGTGACGCCGAGCTGCGGGCGCGGGTCGCCGCCGCGGGCGAGGAGATCAGGCGCCGCGACGGCCTGCGCAAGGCCGCCGACCTGATCGAGCAGCTCGGCCAGTCCTGACCGGCTCCTTCGGCCAGGAGCACGACCTTGAGGAAATGAAGTCCCCCGATGCGTGAACTGATCAACCCCGCTACCGGTCTCCCCTGCGCCGAAATTCCGGACACGCCGGTGGAGGGTGTGGCGGCGGCCGTAGAGACGGCTCGCGAGGCGTTCGAGGAGTGGTCGCGGGCCACTCCGGCCGAGCGGGCCAGGCTGCTGCTGCGGGTGGCCGACCTGGTGGAGGCCGAGGCCGAGGAGCTGACCAGGTTGGAGGTGGAGGAGACGGGCAAGCCGGCCGCGGTGTTCCGGGACGGTGAGCTGCCCTTCGCAGTGGACAACCTGCGCTTCTTCGCCGGGGCCGCCCGCTCGCTGGAGGGGTCGGGGGCCGGGGTGTTCAGTCCCGGCTACACCTCGATCCTGCTGCGCCGCCCGGTCGGGGTGGTGGGGTCGATCGCGCCGTGGAACTTTCCGTTCGTCATGGCCGTCTGGAAGATCGGTCCAGCGGTGGCCGCGGGCAACGCCGTGGTGATCAAGCCGGCGCCGCAGACGCCGCGGACGACGCTCCGGCTGGCCGAGCTGTTCGCCGCGGCGGGCGGCCCCAAGGGGCTCGTCCAGGCCGTCACTGGCGACGCCGAGGTGGGCCAGGCGCTGGTCGCCCATCCCGGGGTGGACATGGTGAGCGTCACCGGCTCGACGGAGACGGGCCGGGCGGTGATGTCCGGGGCGGCCGCCACGCTCAAGCGGGTGCACCTGGAGCTCGGCGGCAAGGCCCCGGCTCTGGTGTTCGAGGACGCCGACCTGGCGGAGATGGCCCGCGGCGTGGCCCTCGGGGCGACGTACAACACCGGCCAGGACTGCACGGCCGCCACCCGCGTCTACGTCGCCCGTGAGGTGTACGACGACGCGGTGGCGGCGCTCCAGGCAACACTTGCCGAAATCTCCGTCGGAGACCCGTGGGATCCTGCCACGGACATCGGCCCGCTGATCTCGGCGGCGCACCGGGACCGGGTGCACGGGTTCGTCAGCAGGGCCGGCGGGCGGGTGTTGCGAGGAGGCTCGCCGATCGCCGGACAGGGCTTCTACTACCCGCCTACGCTTGTCGGCGAGGTCGCACAGGAGAGCGAGATCGTGCAGGGTGAGCTTTTCGGCCCTGTCCTGGTCGCCTTGCCGTTCGATGGCGAGGACGAGGCGGTCAGGCTGGCCAACGACACCCGGTACGGGCTGGCGTCCTCGGTGTGGTCGCGGGACGTCTCGCGGGCGATGCGTGTCTCGCATCGGCTCGATGTGGGCGTGACCTGGGTCAACGACCATCTGCCCATCGCCAGCGAGGCGCCGCACGGCGGGGTGAAGGGCAGCGGCTTCGGCAAGGACATGAGCCAGGAGGCGGTGCAGGAGTATTCGGTGACGCGGCACCTGATGGTGAAGCACGCGGCACCGGCCGAGCGGGATTCGTTCCGGCCCGCCTGAAAACGTGTAAGGCGCTATGTGCCCCAAAGTCACTCTTTGGGGCCCTTTGATGGGATATGTTCGGTTGGCCGATCTGGTACGGGTTGTGTTCCAATTACCCAGCCGGACAGAATCCCATGCGCCACACGCGTGTCTGATTTCTTTCGAGCACGTACCGGCGAGAGGTTGCGAGAGTCAGTGAGGACGGAAAACCCCAGACACATGAGGTCAGGGGAGTACACAGGCGGACGTTTCCGGCTGGGGAACTGGCGTGTGCGCTCAAGGCTGGTCGCGCTGATCCTCATCCCCACGATCGTGGGTGTGCTGCTCGCCGGTGTCCAGCTTGCCAACGCCATCGGCACCAGCGCCGAATACCGGCGGCTCACCGAGGTGGCCGAGCTGGTTCAGCGCATCGGTGCGCTCAACCACGAGCTCGGCAAGGAGCGCACGCTCACCGCCTGGTACGTCGCCGACCGCAACAGGGCCGGACGTTTCGTCCAGCTCAAGACCCAGCGGCAGGCGACGGACAAGGCCAGGGACCAGGTGCTGACCGCGGCGAACGCCATCGACGCCACGTTCTCCACCCGCATCCAGGAAGGCGTCGCGGACACCCGCAGATGGCTCGCGGGCCTGGACAGCCTGCGCGACTCCATGGTGGAGAACGTGCCCCCGCGCGCGTCCATCGCCACCTACACGACCATGATCAGCGTCTTCTCCGCCATCGAGGACGCCCTGGGTGACGGTGTCAGCGACGACACCCTCCAGCGGGACGTGGCGGCGCTCGGCTCGCTGCAGCGGGTCAAGGAGGAGGTCTCGCGCCAGCAGATCATCCTCATCGTCCAGTTGCTCCAGCGCCGGCTGGACAAGGACGACTGGACCGACTTCCTCGGCTCCTGGGACAAGCAGCAGGCCGAGATGGCCGCCTTCGAGCAGGAGGCCGCTCCCAGGGACCTGGCCGCCTACCAGAAGGGCGTCAGGGGACCGCAGGTCGACCTCGCCGACGCCATGCGGCAGCGCGCCCTGGCCCAGGTCCGCGCGGCCGACCGGATCAGGGACCTCGACGTCACCGTCCCCGGCCGCGACCTCAACCCCTGGTACGACGCCACAACCGTCACCGGCAACGCCATCCGCAAGATCGAGGACGGCCTGGCCACCAAGATCGTAATCAGGACCCGGGACCTGAGCGACACCGAGCAGCGCAACGCCATCATCTCCGGCGCGCTGATCCTCGTCCTGCTGCTGCTCGTCCTGGTCATCACCACCCGCGTGGCCGGCTCGCTGGTCCGCCCGCTGCGCCGGCTGCGCGCCGAGGCGCTCCAGGTCGCCACGACCCGGCTGCCCGAGACGGTCCGCCTGCTGCGCGAGTCCGGTGACGGCGCGCAGGTGCCCGACGTGCCCTCGGTCGGCGTCAACACCCGTGACGAGATCGGTGAAGTGGCCCGGGCCTTCGACGAGGTCCACCGCGAGGCGCTGCGACTGGCCGGTGACGAGGCCAAACTGCGTACGAACGTCAACGCGATGTTCGTCAACCTCTCCCGCCGCAGCCAGACGCTGGTCGAGCGCCAGCTCCAGCTGATCGAGGGCCTGGAGCAGGGCGAGGAGGACGAGCAGCGGCTGGCGAACCTGTTCCGCCTGGACCACCTGGCCACCCGCATGCGCCGCAACAGCGAGAACCTGCTGGTCCTCGCCGGCCAGGAGGCCGCCCGCAAGTGGAGCGAGCCGGTGCCGCTGGTCGACATCGCCCGCGCCTCGCTGTCCGAGGTCGAGAACTACGAGCGGGTCCAGATCCAGATCCCGTCCGGCACGCTGATCGTCGGCCCCGCCGTCACCGACACCGTCCACCTGCTCGCCGAGCTGATCGAGAACGCCATCTCCTTCTCCCCCCGGGAGAGCAAGGTCCACGTCACCAGCACGCCCGCCGAGGGCGGCGTGCTCGTGTCGATCAACGACCTGGGCATCGGCATGAGCCAGGACGAGCTGGCCGAGGCCAACTGGCGCCTGGCCAACCCGCCGGTGGTGGACGTGTCGGTCTCCCGGCGCATGGGCCTGTTCGTGGTCGGCCGGCTGGCGCTGCGGCACGGCATCCGCGTGCAGCTCAGCATGCGGGAGGCCGGTGGGCTGAGCGCGCTGGTCATGATGCCGGACATGCTCATCCACGGCGGCCCCGGGTCCGGGCACCCGGGCGGCCAGTACGAAGCGTTCACGACCTTCGATCCGAGCACGTTCGGCCAGGGGATGTCGCAGAACGGGTCGGGGCCCGCGACGCCGTCCGTCGACCGGCCCGACCAGGTGCTGGACACGCAGTGGCCGGGCTCGCTGCCCGCTCCCGGGACCGGCAACTGGCCCTCGATCGAGCAGCCGGCGTTCGGCGAGCAGCAGCCCGTGGGCTTCGGCGAGCCGTCGTTCGGGGACTGGTCGCCCTTCTCGGAGCAGCAGCAGGGGGCGCAGGGCCCGCAGGACGAGCAGCGCTGGCCGTCCTTCGCCGACGACCAGCCGCCCACCGCCCAGCAGCCTGCCGTGCAGATGCCGCCGGCCCAGCCGTCGTTCCCTGAACCGTCGCAGCCCTTCGGCGAGCAGCGCTGGCCGTCGTTCGCGGAGGAGCAGCCGCCGGCCTCGCGCCCGTTCGAGGAGAACCGCTGGCCGTCGTTCGCCGAGGCACCGCCGCCTCCGGCGCAGGACGAGCCGCGCTGGCCGTCGTTCGCCACCGAACCGCCGCCTCCGTCCCAGGAGGAGCCGCCGCGCTGGTCGTCGTTCGGCGACCCGACGCCGCGCAGGTCGTTGTTCGAGGCGGGGGAGCGGCAGCGGCCGCAGTTCGACGAGGGTTACCGCTCGCCGTTCGCCGAGGAGCCCAAGCCCGTCGACCAGTACGAGCAGAACGGGCACTCCAACTACAGCCCCTTCGGCCCCGGCAACTACGCCTCGCAGGACCTGACCGGTCCGCTGCCCGTGGTGCGCAACTCGCCCATGGAGGAGCAGGGCGACGAGTACCTGCCGATCTTCTCGTCGGTCGGCTCGGACTGGTTCCGGCGGCCGGAGCAGCCCGAACCCGAGGGCGAGCACGAGATCACGGCCGTGCACCCCGCGGTGCCCGCGGAGCCGTCGCCACCGCCCCCCGCCGCCGCGCCGCCGATGGCCCAGCCGGATTCCACGTCCGGCGGGCTGCCGCGCCGCCGGCCGGGACAGTCCGGTGTCAGCGCGAGCTGGTCCTCGCCCGCGGACTCCGGCTTCCAGGCCGCGCAGGCCGCCGCGCAGCCGGCGCAGGGCGGCATGACGTCCTCGGGGCTGCCCCGTCGCGTCCCCAAGGCCAATCTCGTACCCGGTACGGCGAGTCTCGCCGAGCCGCAGGCCACGTCACCGGCACCGCAGATCTCACCCGAGCGGTTGCGCAGTCGGCTCTCCAGCTTCCAGCAGGGTGTCCGGCAGGGCCGGGCGTTCACCCGCGGAGAAGAGAATGAGGAGGACAAATGAGAGAGATGAGCCAGGGAGCGCGCGGTATCAGCTGGCTGATCACGGACTTCGTGAACAACGTGCCAGGCGTCGCTCACACGGTCGTGGTGTCGTCTGACGGGTTGCCACTGGCTTTCTCCGAGGGGTTTCCCAAGGATCGGGCCGACCAGCTCGCCGCGGTGGCCTCGGGTGTGATCAGCTTGACCCAGGGCGCCGCGCGGGTGTTCGAGGGCGGTATGGTGACGCAGACCGTTATCGAAATGCAGCGTGGGCTCTTGATGATCATGTCGATCAGCGATGGCTCCTGCTTGGCCGTCCTGGCGGCCCCCGACTGTGACATGGGTCTGGTGGCCTACCAGATGACTCTGCTGGTCGAGCGGGCAGGCCAGGTGCTGACTCCGGCCGTACGCGCCGAACTGCAAGCGGCACGCCCCCGCTAGCGGGGGGTGACAGGAGAAGATGGTGTCAGGTCAGGGTTGGGCTGGTGATAGCACTCCGCCGCACCCGGCGGCTCCCCGTCCGCAGAAGCCGAGCTCCTTGGTACGGCCCTATGCCGTGACCGGGGGGCGCACCGCGCCGCGGATGAAGTTCGCCATGGAGGCACTGGTGTCCTCCGTGACGTCGGAATACCAAGACATTTCCCTACTAAGTCCGGAGTATCAGACGATCATCCAGCTGACCCGGAACGTCCGGTCGGTTGCCGAGATCTCCGCCCTTTTACGTCAGCCGCTTGGTGTGGTCCGGGTGCTGATAGCCGACATGGCGTCGGAGGGCCTGATTCGCGTGCACCAGCCTGCGCTGGACGCGGGAAAGCCGGACCTCAACTTGCTCGAAAGGGTGCTCAGTGGACTTCGCAGGCTCTAGCCCCGGCCTAACCTCGACGAAGATCGTCGTGGCCGGGGGCTTCGGCGTGGGGAAGACGACATTCGTGGGTGCGGTCTCCGAGATCCTGCCGCTCACCACGGAAGCGGTCATGACGGACGCCTCGGCGCACGTGGACGACGTCTCCCTCACACCGAACAAGACGACCACGACCGTGGCCATGGACTTCGGCCGGGTCTCCCTCGACCGTGACCTGATCCTGTACCTGTTCGGCACGCCCGGGCAGCACCGGTTCTGGTTCATGTGGGACGACCTGGTACGGGGTGCCATCGGCGCGGTGGTGCTGGTGGACACACGCCGGCTGGCGGACAGTTTCCCCGCGATCGACTATTTCGAAGAGGCGAAACTGCCGTTCGTGATCGGCATCAACGGGTGGGACGGACAGTTCGCCCACGCGGAGGAGGAACTCCGGGAGGCTCTGTCGATCGGCGATCACATCCCGATCGTGCGACTGGACGCCCGGCAGCGCGAGTCGGTCAAGTCCACCTTGATCACTTTGGTGGAACACGCACTGACCCGCCACATGCACACCCCGGTCTAACCCGGGAGAATCCCCAGACAAGCGGCCCGCCACCCCTTGGGTGCCGGGCCGCTTCGTCTGTGCGATAACTATGGGCGTGAGGCCAACACCCCGACCAGGGAACGGCCATCGGCCCAGGGGTTCGACCAGGGAATCGCCCAAGGTTGGGCCACGGAGCCGGTCAAGCATGCGCCGTGACGGCGGCCGACCCCGTGCGGGTCAGCGGCCGTCCTCCTGGAGGCCACCCGCCCCGTATGGCGGGTGGCGGCCGGCTTGGCTCCGCCGTACCAGATAAAAGGCTTGGCTCCGCCGTACCAGATAGAAGGCTTGGCTTCGCCGTACAAGATGAAAATGGATTACACGGCGGCGTGGCCGCGGACCAGGCGGCCGACTTCGGCGCGTAGGTGGACGAAGTCGGGGTGTTCGCGGGTGGAGATCTGGTCGCGCGGCGTCGGCAGCTCTACCTTGAGGTCTCCCACCACGTGCGCCGGCGCCTTGGACAGCACCACCACCCGGTCGCCGACGTAGACGCTCTCGTCGATGTCGTGCGTGATGAGCACGATCGTCATCTTGTGGTGCCCGCGGACCTTCAGCACCAGGTCCTCCAGGTCCTCCCGGGTCTGCGCGTCCACCGACCCGAACGGCTCGTCCATGAGCATCAGCGCCGGCCGGTACGCCAGCGCCCGCGCGATGGCCACCCGCTGCTGCATGCCGCCGGAGAGCTGGAAGGGGTATTTGCGCTCCGCGCCCGCCAGCCCCACCGACTCCAGGGCCTCGTGGGCGGCCTCGCGGCGCTGGCGCTTGTCCATGTTCTTGCGGCGCAGCGGCAACGCCACGTTGTCCACCACCGACATCCAGGGGAACAGCGAGCGGCTGTAGTCCTGGAAGACGACGGCGAGGTTGTCGGGAGTCTGGCGCACCACGTTGCCCTCGATCCTGATCTGCCCGCCGGTGGGACTGATCAGGCCGGCGATCGACCGCAGCAGCGTGGACTTGCCGGCCCCTGACGGGCCGACGATGCACAGCAGCTCGCCCTCGGCAACGCTCAGGTTGAGGCCCTCAATGGCGTGGTGCGCGTTAGGGCTGCCGCCGCCGTAAACGTGGGAGAGGTTGTCTATCTCGAGCAATGGATTTCCTCGGGGGCGAGATCATGGACAACACGGCGACTCTAACGGAGCCGCTGAACACTCTATCGAAGCGGGAATCGGCTGACATTGCTGTCACGTAACCCCATACCACGCGCGATCTTACTCTCATGAGTCGTGCCCGGCGCTAACCAGGCGGACCCTGCGCGGCCTGGTGCCAGGCCAGCACCCGCCGCTCGACGACCAGGAACAGCTCGTTGAACAGGTAGCCCAGCACCCCGAGCAGGACGATCCCGGCCCACATGGCGGGCAGGTCGAACGTCGAGTACGCGTCCGTGATCTGGAAGCCGATCCCGTTCGTGGTGCCGGGCAGCAGTTCGGAGAACACCATGACGATCAGCGAGAGCGACAGCGCCAGCCGCAGCCCCGCGAACATCTTGGGCAGCGCCGACGGCAGCACCACCCGGAAGAGCCGCTCGGCCCGCGACAGCCGGAACGCCCGGCACGTCTCCAGGTGCAGCGGCTCGACCGAGCGGGCGCCGTCGGCGGTGTTGAGCAGCACCGGCCACACGATGCTGAACACGATGAACGCCAGCTGCATCCGCAGCCCGAACCCGAACACCACCAGGAAGACCGTCACCAGCGCGGGCGGCGGGATCGCCCGCAGGAACTGCAGCACCCCGTCGAGATAGTCGTAGGCCCTGGCCGACAATCCCAGCGCCAGCCCGAGCGCCACCCCGGCCAGCGCGCCCCCGGCGAACCCGGCGAACATCCGGCCCAGGCTCGGCAGGATGTTCCCGACGGCCGCGTCGGTCAGGAACAGCGTCCCGACCGGCCCGGAGAACCACATGGCGTGCATGCGCCCCAGGATCGTGCTCGGCGGCGGGAAGAATGCGCTGCCGGCCGCCCTCGTGACCCCCTCCCAGGCGATCACGAGCACGACCAGCACGAGGGCACGGAACACCGTGGTCCGCATGCCGCGCGTCCTCATGGGAGCTCCCCCCGTCCGTGTGCCGCGCGTCCTCATTGGCGCTGTCCCCGTCCGCGTGCCGCGCGTCGTCAGGGGCGCCCGTCCCAACCGTGTGCTCACGAGTGTTCTCCCAACCGCACGTGGTGCCATCGGAAGGCCCGCCGTTCGGCCGCGACCAGCAGCGCGTTCACCAGCACTCCGAACAGCCCCACCCAGAACACCCCGGCCAGGATGTCGATCATGCGCGCGGGCACGGCGATCCCGGCGAAGAAGATGAAGACGCCGATGCCCTCACCCCGCCCGGCCACGATCTCGGTGCTGACGGTCAGGATCAGCGCCACCCCCGCCGCCAGCCGGACCCCGGTGGTGATGAAGGGCGCCGACGACGGCAACGACACCCGCAGCAGGACCGCCGCCGCCCCGAAGCCGTACGACCTGAGCGACTCCTTGGCCAGCGGGTCCACGCCGCGCAGGCCGTACATCGTGTTGTAGAGGATCGGCCAGAGCGAGGCGTAGACCACGAGCGTGACGCGGAGCTGGAGCCCCGTCCCGATCACCAGCGCCACCAAGGGGATCAGCGCCACCGACGGGATCGGCCGGAGGAACTCCACGACGGAACGGGTGGCCGCGTCCACGATCGGCACGCTGCCGAGCAGCAGGCCGAGCGGCACCGCGATCAGCGTCGCCAGCCCGAGCCCGATCGCCCACGCGAGCAGGCTCGTCAGCGCGTGCCCGCCGAAGACCGGATCGAAGGCCAGCGTGACCGCCCGGCCGACGATCTCCGTGGCCGGAGGCAGGAACTTTCGGTCGACCAGCCCGGTCCTGGCGGCCAGTTCGATCAGCGCGGCGAATACCAGGACCCCGGCCGCCCGGCGCGACCAGCGAGTGGCCGCGGCCGGGCGGACCCGGGCCGTCAGGGTCTGGGTGCTCACCCGGAGGTGGTGGGCGACATCAGCGCCTTGACGTCGATCGCCTTGGTGAGCCACTTGGCTTCCAGCATCCAGTCGGCGACCCGTTGGAGGCGCACCGGGTTGTCGTTGCTGGAGAAGTACGGGAAGGTGACCGTCGCCGCCGTCGCGGCGTCGATCTGGGTGAAGGTGGGCAGCACCTTGGCCACCACCTCGCGGTTGTTCTCCATCAGCTTGGCGGCGTTGTGGATGGCCCGCTGGAAGGCCGCCGCGGTCTTGGCGTTCTTGTCATACCAGTCCTGCGTGCTGACGTAGCCCGAGATCGGGAACTCGGCCGCGGGACCGGAGGCCGGGTCGAGGATCTTGCGGGCGCCCATCGACGACGTGGCGGCCGTCACGAGGGGCTCGCCCAGGTAGGCCGCGTCGATCTGGCCGCCCTGCCAGGAAGGCATGATGTTCTGGAACGTCACCTGGACGTATTTGATCGTGTTGGGATCGACGTTGTTGGCTTTGAGCACCTGCGCGAGAGCCAGTTCCTGGAAGTTGTGCAGGACGTTCACGTTGATCGTCTTGCCTTCGAGGTCCTTGGGCGTCTTGATGGGCGAATTGGGCAGCGCCATGATGCTCAGCGAGTCGGGCGCCGCACGCGAACCCTCGGCCAGGATCCGCAGTTTCAGCGTGCCCTTGTCCTGGGCCTGGAACATCGAGACGTAGTTGCCGAACATGGCGTCGATCTCACCGTTCAGCATCATGGGAATGGCTTCGGGCGCGGCCTGCACGACCTGCGGAGTGACCTCCAGGCCCTCCTGCTCGAAGAGTTTCTGGTCGATCGCCACATAGATGGCGGCGCTGTCGATGGCGGGCAGGGTGGCGATCTTGAGTTTCGTCTTCTCCAGGCCGCCGGCCGATGCGGACGGCGGCGAACTGACTGTCGTGGAGCCGCCCGTGCTGCACGCGACGGCTCCCAGTGTCAAAGCTAACCCGATGATGGCGGCCCTGGCGGAACGGCCAAACCTCATGTCAGGGACTCCCTTCAGATGGAGCCAGGGGGGGACCGGGTGGCTTGTGCTCCCGGGGGCTGTGTGCCTGACGCACAGCAGGGATCGACCGTAGCACCAAATTGGCGTTCATTATGGCGAAGATAACACTTGTGGTTGCAATGTCGGTTTACAGCTATATCGTGAAATTTTGACGAACGGTGAGAATCGTATGTTTGTCCGGTTTGTGGAAGGAGGTGGCGTGCGGGGTCACTGTTACTCATGAGACTTGTTGTTCGATGCATTCTGCGGGTCAGGAGTCGGCTCGTGGGACGGTCTGCTATTGCCGATTTCAGCAGATGGGAGGCCGTCTACTGATTCTGCCCAATTTTTTGGACAATCGGGGATAAACGCCTCAATGGGGCACTAGTGGTGGTTGGCGGGGGCCAACCCCTGTGCTCAAATGGCCGCATATCTCGATGTACATATTGCCCCACGTGCATTTACCTGCATGGTCACCGAGAATTCCCCTCAGGGGCGAGAGGTTGCGAAGGCAAGTGAGAACGCAGAGCGCTGAAGCTTCCGCTGACCGCGAGCCGCACGGGCACCAGAGGCAACGGCTGCCCAAGCCTTCTTCGAAGAGGTTCGGGCTGGGCAACTGGCACGTGCGGTCACGCCTTGTCGCGCTGATCGTCGTCCCCACGGCCGTGGCCGTGGGGTTGGGCGGGCTGAACGTGATCACCTCGCTCAGTGACGCCAACACCTATCAGACCCTCCGAGAGGTCGCCGAGTTCAGCCAGCAACTCGGCGCCGTCACCCACGAGTTGTCCTTCGAACGCGACGAAACCGCTCTCTACATCGCCCAGGGCCGGCCGGAGAACCGCGAGGCCCAGCTCCGGACGACCTACAGCGGAGTCAACCGCCTCATCGACGAGGCCAAGCAGCAGTCACAGGCGATCACGGACACCCATGCCGAGGCGATCCGGCCGGTGCTGCGGCGCCTGGAGGAGATCCCGACGCTGCGTGAGACGGCCGTCAGTGGCAAGATCCAGCCCCTGCCGATGATCCAGAAGTACTCGCAGATCATCGCGACCCTGCTGCAGTTCCACGACCAGGTCGGCCAGGTGGCGGTGGACGACGAGGTCTCGCACAGCGCCGGCTCGACGGCTGCGATCGCACGGGCCAAGGAGCAGGCCTCCAAGCAGCGCGGCATCCTGGCCAGCGCACTGGACAAGAAGGGCTTCGACAGCGGCGAGCTCGACGCGCTCACCGACGCCAAGTCGCGTGAGGAGAGCGAGGAGACGCTGTTCGCCACGCTGGCCAACCTCGACCAGCTTGAGCTCTACCGCAACACGGTCGTGGGCCGGGACGTCGACCAGACCGACCTGTTCCGGCTGCGGGCCATGGCGCAGTCCGCCGAGGGCAGGGAGCTGAGCATCGGCGTGCGTCCCGCCAGGGACGTGGCCACGTGGTTCGAGGTCAGCACCGGCAAGATCGACGCGCTCAGGAGCGTGGAGAAGGACCTGGCCTCCTCCGTCATCCTGCGTGCCCGGGCCCTGGAGGAGGGCGCCAACCGCTCGGCGATGATCTCCGGCGGTCTCATCCTGCTGCTGCTGATCGTGGTGCTGGCGATCATCTCGCTCATCGCCCGCTCGCTCATCAGGCCGCTGCGCAAGCTGCGCGGCGAGGCGCTCAACATCGCGGGCCACCGCCTGCCGGAGACCGTGCAGCAACTGCGCGAGGGCGGCGAGGGCTCGGTCGGCCCGGTGATCCCGATCGGCGTGGACACGCACGACGAGATCGGTGAGGTCGCGCGGGCGTTCGACGAGGTGCACCGTGAGGCGGTGCGGCTGGCGGGTGAGGAGTCCCGGCTGCGCAGCAACGTCAACGCGATGTTCGTGAACCTGTCCCGCCGCAGCCAGACGCTGGTGGAGCGGCAGATCACCCTGATCGACGGGCTGGAGCAGGGTGAGCAGGACGAGCAGCGGCTCGGGAACCTGTTCAAGCTGGACCACCTGGCCACCCGTATGCGGCGCAACAGTGAGAACCTGCTGGTCCTCGCCGGCCAGGATCCGCCGCGCCGCTGGAGCCAACCGGTGAAGCTGGTGGACGTCGCCCGCGCCTCGCTGTCGGAGGTGGAGAACTACGAGCGGGTGGTGCTCCAGGTGCCGGACGGCGTTTCGGTGGCCGGGCAAGCCGTCAACGACGTGATCCACCTGCTGGCCGAGCTGGTGGAGAACGCGCTGTCGTTCTCACCCCGGGAGACCAGGGTGACGGTGTCCGGCAGCCGGATCGACGGCGGCGGCGTGATGCTGTCGATCACCGACTCCGGCATCGGCATGACCACCGAGGAGCTGGTCCAGGCCAACGAGCGACTGACGGACGCGCCCAGCGTGGACGTGTCGGTGTCGCGGCGCATGGGCCTGTTCGTGGTGGCCAGGCTGGCGCACCGGCACGGCATCCGGGTGCAGTTGCGCCCGCACAGCACCGGCGGCCTGACCGCCATGGTGCTCATCCCGGAGAACATGCTCGGCTCCCAGCCTCCGACCTTCGCCGGCACACCGTCGTTCTCCGGCAACCAGCCCCCGGCGCTCGCGGGCGCGTCCGCCGGCGGCGAGGCGTACTCCGGGCCGCATCCCGCCCCGCCGGCCACGGACTGGCCGCAACCCGCTCCGCCCGCGCAGGACTGGCCGCAGCCCACTCCGCCGGCTCAGGACTGGCCGCAACCCGCGTTCCAGATGGGCCCGGGCCACCCGTCGTTCCCGTCGAACCCGGAGACGGGCGGCAACTGGCCGCCGCAGTCTCCCTGGCCCATCGAGCCCCGTGGCGGCCACGACAACTCCGACGTGTGGACCCCGCCCCGCGGCCCTGCCTGGAACGGCGATCGCGGCCTGCCCCGGCGCCCCCTGCTGGAGCCCCCGCCGGGGGGCTGGAGCCAGGACACCAACCCGCCGCAGCGGCCGGGGTTCGAGTTCCCCGAGTCCGAGTCGGGCGCCACGGGACCGATCCCGGCGGTCCCGCCCGCCTCGGCCGGAGACGACTACCTGCCGATCTTCGCCGCCGTGGAGTCCGCCTGGTTCGGCCGTAACAACGGCGCGAGCTGGGGCTCCAGCAAGGCGGACGCGGGGTGGAGCGCGGCGGAGGCCGTGAAGGAGCCGTCCCGCGACGGCTCCACGGCGGCCGGATTACCCAAACGCGTGCCCAAGGCCAACCTGGTCCCGGGCTCGGCCGACACGTCGTCGTCGCCGAAAGGCGTCACGCCGATGCCGTCGGTCTCGCCGGACCGGATGCGCAACCGGCTGTCCAGCTTCCAGCAGGGCTTCCGGGCGGCACGTGACGACATCAGCGAGGGCAGGGCGTTCCCCTCTGGCCCGAGGAGTGAAAGTAGGGAGGAGGGCGTATGAACGACCTCAGTCACGCGGCGCGTGGAGTCGACTGGCTGATCACCGACTTCGTTGGCACGGTCCCCGGGGTCGCGCACGCGGTGGTCGTCTCATCCGATGGGTTGCCGCTGGCGGCTTCGTCGGGTTTTCCGGCGGATCGGGCTGATCAGCTGGCCGCCATCGCGTCGGGGTTGGTGTCTCTGACGCAGGGTGCGGCCAGGGTGTTCGAGGGTGGTGCGGTCAATCAGACGATCGTGGAGATGCAGCGCGGGTTGATGCTGATCATGTCGATCAGTGACGGCTCGTGTCTGGCGGTGCTGGCGGCTCCGGACTGTGACATGGGGCTGGTGGCGTATCAGATGACCCTGATGGTCGATCGGGCCGGTCAGGTGCTGACCCCGGCTGTGCGGGCCGAACTGCGCGCCAGCCAGATCAGGTGATGTACGTGTCAGACCCCAGATGGAACAGCGGCGGTTGGGCTCCACAGCCTCAACCCCAGTCCCAGCCGCAGCTGAATCCTGACCCCGCATCGCCCGTCCGCCCGTACGCCGTGACAGGCGGACGGACGGCGCCGCGGGTCAAGCTGGCGATGGAGGCCCTGGTGTCCTCGGCCACCGCCGAGCAGCGGGAGTTCTCGCATATCACGCCGGAGTACCAGGCGATCAGCCAACTGTGCCGGCAGGTGCGCTCGGTGGCCGAGGTGTCGGCCCTGCTGCGGATCCCGCTCGGCGTGGTGCGCGTGCTGATCGCTGATATGGCCGCCGAAGGTCTGGTACGCGTGCACCAGCCACAGCTGGATGCCGGCAGACCGGACGTAAATCTGCTCGAAAGGGTGCTAAGTGGACTTCGCAGACTCTAGCCCCGGTCTCACTTCGACCAAAATCGTGGTGGCCGGCGGGTTCGGAGTGGGCAAGACGACCTTCGTCGGCGCGGTGTCGGAGATCATGCCGTTGACGACGGAGGCAGTGATGACCGACGCCTCCGCGGGGATCGACGATCTGGGCATGACGCCGTTGAAATCGACCACGACCGTGGCCATGGACTTCGGCCGGGTCTCCCTCGACCGTGACCTGATCCTGTACCTGTTCGGCACCCCCGGACAGCACCGGTTCTGGTTCATGTGGGACGACCTGGTACGGGGTGCCATCGGCGCGGTCGTGCTGGTGGACACGCGCCGTCTTGCCGACAGCTTCCCGGCGATCGACTATTTCGAGGAGGCCCAGCTGCCGTTCGTGGTAGGAGTGAACGGCTGGGACGGCCAGTATCCGCACAGCGACGTCGAGGTGCGCGACGCGCTGACCCTGGCGCCGCACATCCCGCTGGTACGGCTGGACGCGCGCTCCAAGGACTCCGTGAAGAGCGCGCTGATCCATCTGGTCGAACACGCCCTCACGGTCCGGATGGCCGTACCGGGCTGGGGTGGCTGACACCTTTCCCCGCCGCCTCACCTCGGAAAACTCGACCACCCGGGCCGCCCCTTCCCGTGCCGCCCCGCCCCCCGACGGCCTTCCCCGTCGCGCGGTCTCCGGCGGGTGCGTTGACAGCCCTGCCCATTCCCTGATCACAATGGCCGCGGTCCCGCCGAGCACCGCAGGAGCCCCATGTCCGTGGCCGCCTCCATGAACGTGCGAAACCCGCTCACCGGTCAGATCGACCGGCCGCTCGCCCCCGTCCCGCCCGACCGGCTGGCCGCCGTCGCGGCGGGGCTGCGCGAGCGGGCCCCCGCCTGGCGGGCCGCCGACCGCGGCGAGGTCCTGACGCGGTTCGGGGCCGCGCTGGCCGCCGATGACGACCTGCTCGCCGCGCTGGTGGCCGACACCGGCAGGGTGGCGGAGTCGGTGCTGGAACGGCGGCTCACCGCCGCCCTGATCGACCGCTGGGTACGCCAGGCGCCCGCCCTCCTCGCACCCCCGGCCGAGCGCCCCGCCTCCCTGCCCGGGGTCCACGTGGCGGGGGACGCGGTGCCGTACGAGCTGGTCGGGGTGGTCAGCCCGTGGAACTTCCCGCTGCTGCTGGGCCTCATCGACGCCGTGCCCGCGCTGGCCGCCGGCTGCGCGGTGGTGGTCAAGCCGAGTGAGGTGACGCCCAGGTTCATCGAGCCGCTGATGCGGCTGGTCCCGGCCGGCCTGCCGCTCGCCGTCGTCGAGGGCGGAGGCGAGACCGGCGCGGCGCTGATCGGCCTGGTCGACGCCGTGGTGTTCACCGGCAGCGTGGCGACCGGGCGGCAGGTGGCGCAGGCGGCGGCGCGCGAGTTCGTGCCCGCGTTCCTGGAGCTGGGCGGCAAGGACCCGGCGATCGTCCTGGCCGGGGCCGACCTCGACCGGGCGGCCGCGGCCGTCCTGTGGGGCGGCACCGCCAACGCCGGGCAGTCCTGTCAGTCCATCGAACGTGTCTACGTGGCCCGCGAGGCCCACGACGAGTTCCTCGCGCGGCTGGTGGACAAGGCCGCCAGGGTCGGCCTGACCTGCGAGGGCGGGCCGATCGGGCCGATCATCGGGCCCGGCCGGGAGGACGTGATCGCCGCCCACCTCGCCGACGCCGTGGCCAGGGGCGCCACCGTGCACACCGGCGGCACGATCGAACGGCACGGCGGCGGCCACTGGTGCCGCCCGACCGTGTTGTCCGGGGTCGATCACTCCATGCTGGTGATGACGGAGGAGACGTTCGGGCCGGTGCTGCCGGTCATGGCGGTGGACGGGCCGGACGAGGCGGTCGCCCTGGCCAACGACTCCGACTACGGGCTGTCGGCCGCGGTCTTCGCCGGCTCGGAGGCCGAGGCGATGGCCGTGGCGGCGCGGCTGCACGCCGGGGCGGTCAGCGTCAACGACGCCGCGTTGACCGCGCTCGTGCACGAGGGGGAGAAGCACTCCTTCCGGCTGTCCGGGCTGGGCGGCTCCCGCATGGGCGCCGCCTCGATCGCCCGCTTCCTGCGCCGCAGGGCCTTCCTGATCAACCGCTCCCCGTCCGCCGACCCATGGTGGCACCCGGCGTAGGCCGGCCTGGCTCGGCCCCGCTGTCGCTCCCCGGTGCGGGAGGTCAGCTCCGGGCGCTCCGGTGCCAGGACAGCACGGTCCGCTCGACCGCCAGGAACGCGGTGTTGAGCACGATGCCGAGCAGTCCGAGCAGCACGATCCCGGCCCACATGGCCGGGATGTCGAACTGGCTCTGCGCCTCCAGCATGCGGTGCCCAATGCCCTCGCTGCTGCCCACCAGCTCCGAGATGATCATCATGATCAGCGCCAGCGAGACGCTCAGGCGCAGACCGGCGAAGATCTTCGGGGCGGCGGCCGGCAGGATGATCCTGGTGAGCCGCTGCAGGCGGCCGAGCCGGTAGACCGCGCCGGTCTCGATGTACTGCCGGTCGACGTGACGGGCGCCGTCCATGGAGTTGATCAGCACCGGCCAGACGACGCCGTACACGATGGAGGCCAGCTCCATCGGGGTGCCGATCTTGAACAGCGCCAGGAACACCGGGACGAGCGCGGCGGGCGGCACCGATCGGGCGAAGTGCAGCAGCGGCTCCACCAGGGCCGACAGCCGGACCGAACGGCCGAGTGCCACCCCGGCCAGCACCCCGGCCGCGCAGGCCATCGCCCACCCGGCGAACAGCCTGGCCAGGCTGGGCAGCAGGTCGGCCACGGCCTCGTCGGTCAGGAACGCCCGCGTCGGCGGCCCGGAGAACCACATCTCGTACATCCTGACCACGATCCGCGACGGCGGCGGGAAGTAGGCGGCCTGGCCCGAGCGGGCGGCCAGCTCCCAGGCGAGCACGGCCACGGGCAGTAGCCAGTACCACACCAGCCGCCGCGCGGACGTACGCCGCACCACGACGGCGCCGCCCCCATCCCGAGTGGTGCCCGTCTCCTCGCGCCGCACCGCGCCGGTGCTCACGCCGTCACCCCCGTACGCTCCCGGTGCCAGTGGAACAGGCGGCGCTCGGCGGCGGTGAACAGCAGGTTGGCGGCCAGGCCGATCAGCCCGGCCCACACGGTCGCCGCCAGCATGCGGTCGATCCGGTTGGCGCTGCCCGCCAGCGACTGGAACGCCCCGATCCCGCCGTCACCCGGGGCCAGCAGTTCCACGCTCACGGCCACGATCAGGGTGACCGACACGGCGATGCGCGCCCCGGTGGCGATGAACGGCGCCGCGCTCGGCAGGCTCACCCGCCACATCACCGCCAGCGGGCCGAACCCGAAGCTCCGCAGCGTGTCCTTGGCCAGGGGATCGACGTCGCCCAGGCCGTACAGGGTGTTGATCAGCAGGGGCCAGGAGCAGGTGTAGACGACGAGCGCCGTCTTGGCGTCCTGGCTGGCCGGGAACAGGAACATGGCCAGCGGGATCAGCGACACCGAGGGGATCGGCCGCAGGAACTCCACCAGCGGTCGTACCGAACGTTCCAGGAACGGCACGCTGCCGAGCAGCAGCCCGGCAGGCACGGCGATCAGCGCGGCGATGGCCAGCCCGCTCAGGCACGCCTCCAGCGTGGCCAGCACGTCGGACCTGAACCGCTCGTCCAGGGGCAGCGTGGCCGCCACGGCCAGCACCTGCGAGATGGGCGGCAGCACCGAGCCGGGGATCAGCCCGGTCCGCCCGGCCACCTCGACGACCGCGAGGAACCCCAGCACCCCGAGGGCGCCGAGGGTCCCCCGTTCGATCCGGGTCATCCCAGTTGCGGCGCGAAGAGCTGAGCCACGTCCACCTTGGCCTTGAGATAGCCGTAGCCGGTCAGCAGGTCGGCCAGCTTCTGCACGCTCGCCCTGTCGGCCTGCATCGAGAACTTCCCGAGCGTCATCTCCGCCGCCGCGTCCGCCGGGATCTGCGTGTACGTCGGCACCACCTCGTTGATCGCGTTACGATCGGCCCCCGCGATCTGCTGGGCCTTGGCCAGCGCGCGGTGGAAGGCCGCGGCCGTCTTCGGGTTGTCGTTCAGCCACTGCTCGGTGACGCCCCACCCGTCGATCGGCACCCCGGCGGTCACGCCGTCCGTGGTGTCGATCACCTGGGTGGCGCCGCTCTTCTTGGCCGCGGTCAGGAACGGCTCGACCAGCCAGGCCGCGTCCACCGTGCCCGAGGACAGCGCGCCGAGCTGGTCGGCGAACTGCACCGGGACGTATTTGACGTCCTCCGGCTTGAGCCCGGCCTCCTGCAGGTGGGCGTTGGTCAGCGTCTGCCCGAGCGCCTTGAGCACGTTGACCGCGATCGTCTTACCCTTGAGGTCGGCCGCGGTCTTGATCGGCGAGCCCTTGGCCACCACGACGCCGGCGACGTTCGGGGCGGCCTCCTGGCTGTGCTGGAAGAGCTTGAGCTTGGCCGCGCCCGAGTCGTTGATCGCCAGCAGCGACACGTAGCTCGTGAGGAAGGCGTCCATGCTGCCGTTGAGGATCTTCGGCATCACCGCCTGCGGGGCCTGGATGATCTCCGTCTTGACGGTCAGGCCCTCCTCCTTGAAGAATCCGCGCTTCTCCGCGATGAACAGCGGCGCGGACGACGGCACCGGCACCACGCCGACCAGGAGCTGGGTCTTCTCCAGCCCGCCGGAGGACGCCGCGCCGCTCGGCTCGCCCCCGCTCCCTCCGCCGCTGCACGCGCTCAGCGCGAGGGCGACCGTCATGCCCGCGACCACGATTCTGGCCAGCTTCATCGCCACTGCCTTTCTGGTCCGCCATCAGGTGGAGGCTGGAGGAGAGCTCAGCGGGGGCTGCCTTCGATGAGGCCGGCACCCGAGCCCAGCTCGACGACCTGGGTCAGGGTGAGGTCCGCCTGCCCGAGCAGGGCCGCGTACTCGCCGCGGCTGCGCTCGGTGCCCCCGTTGAAAATCGCCAGCATCCGCATGTCGAGATCTTTACCCAGGTGTGGCTCCTCGTTGTCAGGAAGCACCACTTCCAGAACGAGGACGCGACCCTCGGGCGCCATGGCCCGGCGTACGTTGCGCAGGATCCTCACCGCGTCGCCGTCGTCCCAGTTGTGCAGGACGTTGGCCAGCAGGTAGACGTCGCCGCCCGCCGGGACCCCGGCGAAGAAGTCGCCGGGGACGACCTCGCACCGGTCGGCCAGGCCCGCGGCGGCCAGCGCCTGCCTGGCCCGTTCCGTCACGTGCGCCAGGTCGAACAGGATGCCGCGCATGCGGGGGTTGGCACGCAGGACGGAGGCCAGGATGTGGCCCTTGCCGCCGGCCACGTCGACCATGGTCGCGCTCTCGGGGAAGCGGTAACGCTCGGCCAGGCCCTCGGTGATGGGGATGGCCCGGGCCGCCATGTAGTCGTCGAACATGCGGCGCGACGCCGGGTTGTTCGCCAGGTGGTCGTAGAGGTGGCCGTAGCGTTCGACGAACGCCGACCTGCCGGCGCGGACCGTGGCGGGCAGGCTGCCCAGGGCGTACCAGAAGCCCTCGTCGCCGAGCACGCGGATCGAGGTGCGTACGGAGTCGGGCACGTCGGAGCGTAGAGCGGCGCCCCGCTTCGTCAGGTCGTAGGCGTCGGCGCCCGTGGCGGCCGGGCGCACCAGGTCCATGGCGGCCAGCTCGCGCAGGACCCGGCGCAGCGAGGGCGCGTGCGCGCCGCAGCGCGTGGCCAGGTCGGCGGTGTCGAGCGGGCCGTGCGCCAGGTGGTCGGCCAGGCCCAGCTCCGCCATGGTCAGCAGGGCCGCGAGCCGGGAGATGTCGCCCACGGCTCCCCAGAGCAGGTCAGCGGAGTGCGGCATGTGTCCCTTCCGGCTGCGGGTGGGCCGCCGGTGCCCGGGAACGAGCACTTCACGGCGTGGCAGAGGTACCGGGCAGCGTGATCGTAACCCAGACGGCACCGCCGTCGCAGCGGCTCTTGGTGATCGTGCTCATCCGTGACAGGCTCGGGTTCGGTCCTAGTGGATCATCGGATGATCTGTCCGGTGGCATTCCCGGGGCTGTGCGTTGGTTGACTACGAGGGGAGAGCTGATGGATGCCAAGGAGTACATGGCCGGCGTGTTCGACCGCGCGTCCGGCACGTACGAGCGGGTCGGCGTGTCCTTCTTCGCGCCCGTCGCCGAGGAGCTGGTCCGTCGGGCCGCGCCCGGCCCCGGCGAGCACGTCCTGGACGCCGGCTGCGGGACCGGTGCCTCGCTCGTGCCGGCGGCCCAGGCCGTCGGGCCCACCGGCAGGGTGGTCGGGCTGGACCTCGCGCCCGGCATGGTGGCCACTGCCACCGCCGCGATCGAGCGGCACGGCCTGACCCAGGCGACCGTGCTGCTGGGTGACGCGGAACGGGCGGAGGAGCTGCTGCCAGGAGAGCGGTTCGACGTCGTGCTGGCCGGGATGATGCTGTACTTCCTGCCCGACCCGCTGGCCGCCGTCCGTTCCATGACCGGACTGCTGCGGCCCGGCGGGCGGCTGGCGGCCAGCCTCCTGGCCCGGTCGAGCCCGGTAGAGACCGAGCTGCTCGGGCTGGTGGAGCAGGCGTTGCGGCCCTACGCCCGCGAGGCAGGCAGCGCCCCGTTCCACCACACGCTGGGCACCCCCGAGGAGCTGACCGGGCTGCTCGAACAGGGCGGCCTGAGCGAGGTGCGCTGGGCCGACGTGGTGTTCGAGGTGGTCGTCGAGGCCGGGCAGGTGTGGGACTGGCTCTGGTCGGCCGCCCGCAGGGCCGCGCTGGAGACCATCCCCGCCGACCAGCGCGACGAGGCCAGGGCGGCGCTGGAGGCGGCGCTGCCCCAGGACCGTTTCGTCCTGCCGCGCACCGTCCGCTTCGCCACCGGCCGCACCTGAGCCGGAGCGGACGGGGTCCTGAGGCCGCCGAGGCGGCTCAGCCTTGGGGCGCCTCGCGTCCGTGCGCGCTCACCAGCGCGAGGGGGCGCACCGGCGACCCGGTGGCGCCGAACAGCGGAAGCGGGGCCAGCACGAAGGTGAACTCGTGCACCCCGTCCCGGGCCAGCTCGTCCAGCTCCATCGTCTCGATGAGGTAGATGCCCGACTCCACCAGCAGCACCCGGTGCGCGGGCAGCACACTGTGCCCCTGACCGGGGGCCAGCCGCTCGAAGGCGATGGTGTCGGCGCCCGCGGCCCGCGCCCCCCGTTCGGCCAGCCAGCGGGCGCCGGCCTCGCTCACTCCCGGGACTCCCGACTCGGCGCCGATGTAGACCTCCCGGTCCGGATCGGCGAAGTGGCGGCCCCATCCGCTGCGGATCAGCACGACGTCGCCGGGGGCGGGCTCGACGCCCTGGTGCTTTACTGTCGCGTCCAGGTCGGCGGGGGTGATCTCGTAGCCCGGTGCGCAGGACTCCAGGCCCAGCGCGCCGGGCACGTCCAGCAGCACACCCCGGCAGACCATCGGCACGATCGTGTGCACGCCGTGCTCGGGGTAGAGGCCGCCGACGCAGGCCCCGGCTGCGTCGGCCCCACCGAACAGCTTCCCGTCCTGGGACACGTGGGCCAGCGCGTCGATGTGCGTGCCCACGTGGGTGCCCATGAGGATCAGGTCGTTGGCGGCCGACCCCCCGTCGGAGCGTGTCCTGTCGCCGTGCCGGCGCGGGAGGGTGTGGGTGTAGGCGGGGTGGTTGGGCGACTGCGGCATGCCGGCGTAGAGCCGCCTGCCCAGGTCGTAGATCGTCACTCCGGCGCGTACCGCCGCGAGCAGGGGGTCGCCGGCGGATGTGTGCGCGGTCGTGGGCATGTTCTCTCTTTCCATTTCAGTGGTGCTCAACTGCGGGCGGCCTGCCGGTGCCAGCGCAGGATCCGGCGTTCGGCCAGCACGAACAGGGAGTTCACGACGTAGCCGAGGGCGCCGAGCAGCGTGATCGCCGCCCAGACGCCGGCGCCGTCGAAGCTGCGCTGGGCCTGCAGGAGCTGGTAGCCGATGCCGTCGGTGCCGCCGATGAGCTCGGTGATCACCATGAGGATCAGCGCGAGCGACAAGCTCAGCCGGAGCCCGGCGAAGATCTTGGGGGAGGCGGCGGGAAGCACGACCAGGCGCAGCCGCTGCCACCTGGTGAGGTTGAAGACCGCGGCCGTCTCGGTGTAGGTGCGGTCCACCGCCTTGACGCCGTCGATGGAGTTGAGCAGCACCGGCCAGATCACCCCGAACACGATGGTGGCCACCTGCGTGGCCGGCTGCGCGGCGGCGCCCACCTGGAACAGCACGACGAACACCGGCAGCAGCAGCGGCGGCGGCAGCGCCCGGCCGAACTCGATCAGCGGATCGACGTAGTCGGTCGCCACGCGCGAGCGGCCGAGCAGCACGCCCATCACCACCCCGAGCAGCGCGGCCAGGATCCAGCCGCCGAACATGCGGCCGAGACTCGGCAGCAGATTGCCGACCGCGGCGTCGGTGAGGAACACGCGGGTGATGGGGCCGGCGAACCACAGCTCGTGCATGCGGACCACGATCGTGGTGGGCGGCGGGAAGTCGGTGTCCGCCACCCCGCGAGCGATGACCTCCCAGAGGACCAGCACGACCGGGGCCACCCACAGACCGGCGAGGCTCCTCACGTCCCGCTCGCCCCCACGCGCACGTGGTGCCAGCGGAACAGGCGGCGCTCGGCGGCGAGCAGGCCCAGGTTCGCGACCACGCCGAGGACTCCGGCCCAGCAGGTCGCCGCCATCATCAGGTCAGTACGGTTGCCGCTGCTCGCCACGTTCACGTAGACGCCGATCCCGGCCACGCCGCCGGCCACCAGCTCGGCGCTGACGGCCAGGACCAGCGCGATCCCGGTGGCGATCCTGACCCCCGTGGCCACGAACGGGGCCGCGGCGGGCAGGCTCACCCTGACCAGCACGGCCAGGGGTCCGAAGCCGAAGCTGCGCAGGGACTCCTTGGCCATCGGGTCGACGTCGTGCATGCCGTACAGGGTGTTGAGCAGGATCGGCCAGACGGAGGCGTACCCGATGACCGAGACCTTCATCAGCTCGTCCACCGGGATCAGCAGGATGGCGAGCGGGATGATCGCGACCGACGGGATCGGGCGCAGGAACTCCAGGACCGGCCGGATCGCCCGCTCCACCGGGGCCAGCGCCCCGAGGAGCACGCCCAGCGGGACGGCGATGACGATCGCGATCAGCAGGCCGAGGGCCCAGTTGGTGAGCGTCGCGGCGACCCCCGCCAGGAAGTCGCCGTCGACGAGCAGGAACGCGGCCTCCCGCAGCACGATCGAGGGCGCGGGGAAGAGCAGGCCCTCGGCCAGGCCGAAGCGGAGGACCAGCTCTCCGACGGCGAGGAACCCCGCGACGCCGGCGACACCGCGGAGCAGCCGCGCACCGGTCATCCGCCCGCGCTCGTCGCGATGACCGAGGCCACGTCGATCGGGTTGTTGATGTACTTGTACTCCAGCATGAGGTCCGCCACCTTCTGCAACCGGGCCGCGTCCAGCCGGCTCGGATACGCCGCCAGAGTGATCTCCGACGCGGTCGCGGCGTCGATCTTCGTGTACGTGGGCAGCGCGGCCTCGATCTCCTTACGATCGCTGGAGGCGAGCACCTGCGCCTTGGAGATCGCCCGCTGGAAGGCGGCCAGCGTCTTCGGATGCTCCCGAGCCCACTCCTCGGTGGCCATTCCAGCCGGCGATGGCCAGGTCCGCCGTCGGGCCCGTCATGGTGTCGACGAGCGTGCGGAAGCCGAGGGCCTTCTCGTTGGCCGTGATGAAGGGCTCGGTGATCCAGCCCGCGTCGGCCTGGCCGGAGTTGATGGCGTTGCCCATCTCGGGGAACGGCTTCTCGGCGAACTTGACGTCGGTCTCGCTCAGCCCGGCCGCCTTGAGCTGCGCCGTCACCGCCAGCGTGCCGATGTTCCTGAGGTTGTTGACCAGGATGGTCCTGCCCTTCAGATCGGCCACGGTGCTGATCGGGGAGTCCTTCGGCACCATGATGTTGAAGGTGTCGGGCGCGGCCTGGTACATGTCGGCGACGAGCTTGATCGGCTTGCCCTGGCTGACGGCCAGGAACGTCGAGACGTAGTTGGTCTGCGAGATGTCCAGGGAACCGTTCTCGATCTGCGGTAGAGCCGCCGCGCCTCCCGTGATCGTGACGGGCTGCACCTCCAGGCCCTCCTGCTTGAAGAAGCCCTTGGCCTGGGCGATGTAGAGGGCCACGGGGTCGGGGATGGGCAGGGCGCCGACTTTGATCGTGGCCTTCTCCAGGCCGTTGGCGCCCGTGCTCGACGGCTCCTCGCCCCCGCCGCATCCGGTGAGCGTCATGGCGATGACGACGCTCAGAGCGATCGCGCGCCAGCGTGGTGTGCGTGTCATGGGGTCTCCGCTGGGTGTAGGAGATCGGCACACGTTACTGCGCGTGAGCATACCCGGGTAATGATCGAACGGGCAGGGGGGAAGTGCGCTCAGGCGGGGCGTGACACGTACCGGCCCACCGGACGGCCCACGACCTTGCCGGCGTCCAGTACGTGATGCCCGCGCACGAAGGTGTCGGTCACCTTGGCGGTCAGCTCGAACCCCTCGAACGGCGTGTACTCCTGGGTCGACTCCGAGTCCTCCGCGCGCACGGTCCAGGTGTGCCCGGGGTCGACCAGGCAGAGGTCGGCGTCGAAACCGGGGGCGATCGTGCCCTTGGTACGCAGGCCGTACCGCTTGGCGGGGTTCCACGAGGTCAGCGCGGCGATCCTGCCGTAGGACAGGCCCCTGCGGCGGCCCTCGGTGACCAGGCCGGGTAGCAGGTACTCGGCGCCGCCGAACCCGGCCTTGGCCAGGAAGACGTTGTCACGCGGGTTGCCGAACTTGAGCTCGTCGCGGCAGCAGGCGTGGTCGCTGACCACCCAGTCCACGGTGCCGTCGAGCACGTGCCGCCACAGCGCCTCGACGTCCTCGCGCGGCCGGATCGGCGGGTTCACCTTGGCACCGAGGCCGCTGGCCGTATCGATGTCGGCCAGCAGGTGGCCGATCGTCACCTCGCGCCGGAAGTCGATGTGCGGGAAGGTCGCCGCCATGCGCACCGCCGCGTCGAGGGCCTTGGCGGAGGACAGGTGCAGCAGGTTGATGTTGGCCAGCCCCGTCTCGTGGGCGAGGTAGGAGGCCATGAAGACGGCCAGACCCTCGGAGTGCGGCGGACGGGACGCGCTGTAGGCGGCCAGCCCGGTCAGCTCGCCGGCCTCCTCGACGAGCTTGGTGTAGGCGGTCATGATCTCGGCTGTCTCACAATGCAGTGACAGCGAGATCTCGCCGGCCAGCTCGGGCAGGCGTTCCCTGGCCGCCTGCACGCCGCGCATCACGAACTCGAAGTGCGCGTAGTCGTAGCGCTCGCCCTCGGGCAGCATGAGGAACGCCCGCTGGTCGTCGGAGCGCCCGTGCAGCCCGTGCCCGCCGTAGAACATGAAGATCTTGAAGGACGGCACCCCGAAACGTTCCACCAGGTCGGGCAGCTCGTCGATGTGCCCGCTCGACATCGGCGCCAGGTGGAACCCGTAGTCGACGTAGGCCCGGCCCTCGGCCTGCCTGAGCACCTCCGGGAAGAACTCGGCGTACGGGCCGCCCTGGTTGAGGTAGTACTGACCGGTCCGCATGTAGGTGAGCGCGGTCGTCACGCCGCCCTGGGCGCTCGCCCGGCTCTCCGACCCGGTGTCGTCGGGCAGCGGGTTGTAGATGCCCCAGTGCTGGTGGGCGTCCACGACTCCGGGGAAGGCCAGCTTGCCACCCGCGTCCACGATCTCGCGGGCGCCGGACAACCCGGGCTCCACCCGCTCGATCCGGCCGTCGGTGATGGCGATGTCCGCCTCGACGGGCTCGTCGCGGTCGTGGGTCACAACCTTGACGTTCTTCAGCAACAGGTCGGTCACCGGAACGGTCTCTCCTAAGCGAGGCGGTGGGCGTGGCGGTGCCAGGACAGCACACGCCGCTCCACCATGAGGAACAGGGAATTGAGGACGAAGCCGAGGATGCCGAGCACCAGGACACCGGCCCAGATGGCCGGCATGTCGGCGTTGCTGTTGGCCAGGCTGAGCAGGTAACCGATGCCATCGGTACTGCCCTTGAGCTCGGAGATGACCATCAGGATCAGCGCCAGGGAGACGCTCAGGCGCAGCCCGGCGAAGATCTTCGGCGCCGCGGCGGGCAGGATGATCCGGAAGAGCCGGAGCGGGGCGGGCACGCCGAAGACGGCGGCCGTGTCGACCTTCAGATGGTCGAGGCCGCGCGCGCCGTCGATGGAGTTGAGCAGGATCGGCCAGACGATGCCGAAGATGATGGTCGCGACCTGCACCTGCGTGCCCATCTGGAAGAGCACGAGGAAGACCGGGAGCATGACCGGCGGCGGCACGGCCCGGCCGAACTCGATCAGCGGCTCGACGTAGTCGGCCAGCCAGGCGGTCCTGCCGATCGCCACGCCGAGCGCCACGCCCACGATCACGGCGGCGCTCCACGCGCCGACCACTCTGACCAGGCTGGGTACGAAATTGTCCACGGCCACGTCGGTGAGGATGTACGGCCCGGAGAACCACATTTCATACATTCGGGTCACGATGACGGTCGGCGCCGGCAGGTACGGATTGTCCGCGGAATTGGCCAACAACTCCCAGCCGCCCAGGACGACGGGGACCAGCCACAGCCGCTTCACCAGAGTAAGGATCATGCCGTCCGCCATCGGAAGAGACGCTGCTCGGCGCGTACGAGCAGGGTGTTGACAACGAGCCCGATGAAGCCGGCCCACAGCAGGGCCGCGATGACGTCGATCATCGCGGCCGCGCCGATGCCGGTGCTGGCCTCGATGAGGAAGCCGCCGATGCCGACCGCACCGCCGACGACGTATTCCACGCTGATCGCCAGGATGAGGGTGATGGAGGCGGCCAGGCGCACTCCGGTCGCGATGAAGGGCGCGGCGCTCGGGAGGGCGACCCGCCAGATCACCGCGGCGGGGCCGAAGCCGTACGAGCGGAGGGTCTCCTTGGCCAGGGGGTCCACGTCGCGTACGCCGTACATGGTGTTGATCAGGATCGGCCAGGAGGCCGCGAAGACGATGAGCGCGACCTTGGCGTTGATCTCCGGCTGGAAGAAGAACAGCGCCAGCGGGATCAGCGCCACCGAGGGGATGGGCCGCAGGAACTCCACGAACACCCGCGTCATCTCCTCCACCACGGGGACCGTTCCCAGTAGCAGGCCGAGGGGCACGGCGATCAGGATGGCGAGCGGCAGCCCGATGGCGGCGGCGAGGAGGGTGCCTTGCAGATCTGCGAGGAAGTCCGGGTCCACGGCGAGTGAGACGGTCCTCGCCAGCGTGTCAGCGGCCGGTGGCAGCCACTTGACCAGGCCCGACATGCCGACAACCTGCCAGAGAACCAGAAAACCCGCCACACCTGCGGCATGGCGGGAGAACTTGATCAGCCTGGCGCGGGCGAGCGGGTTGCGCTCGCGCCGCGCCGGAATGACAGTGGCGGTCATCCCTGTGAAGAGGCCGCAGTGTAGATCATGGACGTGACGTCCATCTTCTGCTTGAGCATGCCGGAGTCGAGCATCAGGTCCGCGACCCGCTGGATGCGCTGGGCGCTCAGCGTGGTCGGGTAGTTGCCCAGGTTGATCGTGGCGGCGGTCTCAGCCGGGATCTTGGTGAAGGTCGGCAGCACCTTCGTCACCGCGCTGCGGTCGGTGGCCGCGACGTTCTGGGCCTTGGCCATCGCCCGCTGGAAGGCGGCCAGCGTCTTGGGGTTGTTGGCCACCCACTTCTCCGTGGCCGCCCAGCCGGTGATCGGCAGGCCCTCGGTCGGGCCGGACATCGTGTCCAGCAGCATGGTCGCGCCGAGTTCCTTCTTGGCCTGGCTGACGTACGGGTCGGTCATCCAGACGGCGTCCACGTCACCCTTGTCGAGCGCGGAGAGCCAGTTGGTGGTCGGGACCTCGACGTACTGGACGTCCGTCTTGGGGTCGAGACCGGCGATCTTCAGGTGCGGGTTCATGGTGAGAACGCCCAGACCGGCCAGGGCGTTGACGCCGATCTTCTTGCCCTTCAGGCCGGCGACGTCCTTGATGGGCGAGCCCTTCTTGACCATGATGCCGAACGCGCCGGCCGCGCCCTGGTAGGAGTCGGCGATGTACTTGAACTTCTCGGTGCCCGCCTCCTGAATGGTCAGGATGGTGGCGTAGCTGCCGAGGACGACGTCCATGGCGCCGTTGGAGAGCTTGCCCAGCACCATCTGGGGCGCCTGGATGGGCTCCTGCTTGACGTTGAGGCCCTCTTCCTTGAAGAAGCCTCGCTCGAGGGCGATGAACAGCGGAGCCGAGTCCGCGCCGGGGTACTGGCCGATCAGCAGGTCAGTCTTCATTCCGCCGGCGGCGGCGCCTGAGCTCTCAGCCTCGTCCCCAGCACTGGAACACCCCGTTGCCACGAGGGTGGCCACAAGCCCAACCAGGGCAACCTGCCCTAATGCACCGAACCGCATTGCGGATCTCCTTCGAACCGGGGGGTAGTGCGAACGGAAGATTGAACGACGGTGGCACCCTAGCGTAGGCAGCTCTTCGCGCTGTACAGAGATCACCGGAAATTAACTAGATATATCTCCATATATGCCGATTTGCAACTGTTTGTCCGGTTATTCATGACATTCCCTCTTGACTTCGCACGCCTGGGGAAGGTGTTGTGTTTTGCGTGAAATGATGAGCCGTGTGTCGACTGCGCGCTTTGCGGTATTGGCCGATCTCTGGTTGATGTGCTCCAATTAGCTCTCGCCCCAAGGGTGCGTCCGCGTCACACGGTTAACAACACGTGACGTGATCGCCGTGCACCAGACCATCCGAGGAGAGGTTGCGGAGGCTAGTGAAGACTGTTGTCCCCTCTGTGGGCGGGGATCAGGGCTTAACCGAGGAAGCCCTCCGACAGGCGTCCCATAGGGCGCAGACACCCGCGCCGAGTGGCGCGGGCGCCGCCGGCAACCGACGGACGGGGGCTCGCTTCGCCCTGCGTAACTGGCGAGTACGTTCCAAGCTGTTGGTCCTGGTCCTCATCCCGACCCTCGCCGCGCTCGTGTTCGGTGGTCTGCGAGTCACCACCTCGATCGCCACCGCCGGCGAGTACGCACAGGTCAACCAGGTGGCCGTGCTCGCGAGCCAACTGACCTCCCTCGCTCACGAAGTCGAGGTCGAGCGCGACCTCACCGCCAGATACGTCGCTCTGGGACGACGCGGCGGGACCGACGCTCCGTCGGATGTGTCCGCCCAGTACGAGACCGTCGACAAGCTCGTCGTCGCGGTCAGGTCCGGCGTCGAGAGCCTGGCGGCCTCCGGCAGCACCCAGGCGCCGGAGGCACTGCGCATCAGGAACCGCCTCGACGAGCTCGCCACCTCCCGCAAGAACGCGATCGAGTCCGAGCTCGACGTCAACTCCGTCATCGAGCTGTACGACCGGAGCATCTCGGACCTGCTCTCCCTGAACGACACGATCGACCAGGGCGCCGTGGACAAGGAGCTGTCCGCGAGCGTGGCGGGCTTCGCCGCGCTGGCCCGAGCCAAGCAGTACGTCTCCACCCAGCGCGCGTTGCTCGTGGCCGCCCTGGCCACCAGGGCGTTCGGCAAGAACGAACTCGACGACTTCATCGCCGCCCGGGCCCAGAAGAACAGCGAGCTGGCCACCTTCAGATCGCAGGTCTCGCTCTCGCTCCGCCAGACGTACGACGACGTGGTCAGCGGCAGCGCCGTGGACCGCGCCGAAGTCCTCGCCGCCCGCGCCCTGTTCCTGCAGGACGCCGGGCTCCCGCTGGCGGACGTCAAGCTCGGCCTCACCCGTGACGGCAAGTCCTGGTTCAACGCCATCAGCGAGACCATCGACGGAATGCGCAACGTCGAGAAGCAGGCGGCCGAGAGCATCGTGCTGCGCAGCCGCACGCTGGAGGGCGCCGAGCAGCAGAGCGCCGTAATCATCGGTGGCGTGATCGTCGCCCTGCTCATCCTCGTCCTGCTGGTCACGGTGTTCATGGCGCGTTCGCTGAGCGGCCCGCTGCGCAGGCTGCGCCGGGAAGCGCTGTTCATCGCCGGACGCCGGCTGCCCGACACCGTCCGCCAGCT
Organism: Nonomuraea jiangxiensis; assembly: GCF_900099965.1. GTDB lineage: Bacteria > Actinomycetota > Actinomycetes > Streptosporangiales > Streptosporangiaceae > Nonomuraea > Nonomuraea jiangxiensis. The sequence goes on from NZ_FNDJ01000011.1 coordinate 361,062, forward strand.
ACGCGAGGCCGAGGCGGTCAGCGAACCCGAGGTCGAACCCATCGGAGTCGCCTCCAACGACGAGATCGGTGAAGTCGCGCGGGCGTTCGACGAGGTGCACCGTGAGGCGGTGCGGCTGGCGGGTGAGGAGTCCCGGCTGCGCAGCAACGTCAACGCGATGTTCGTGAA
>NZ_FNDJ01000011.1:361239-377898 GCF_900099965.1 Nonomuraea jiangxiensis
GTCGCGCGGGCGTTCGACGAGGTGCACCGTGAGGCGGTGCGGCTGGCGGGTGAGGAGTCCCGGCTGCGCAGCAACGTCAACGCGATGTTCGTGAACCTGTCCCGTCGTAGTCAGACGCTGGTGGAGCGGCAGATCACCTTGATCGACGGGCTGGAGCAGGGTGAGCAGGACGAGCAGCGGCTCGGGAACCTGTTCAAGCTGGACCACCTGGCCACCCGTATGCGGCGCAACAGTGAGAACCTGCTGGTCCTCGCCGGCCAGGATCCCCCGCGCCGCTGGAGCAAGCCGGTCAAACTGGTGGACGTCGCCCGCGCCTCCCTGTCGGAGGTCGAGAACTACGAGCGGGTCGTGCTCCAGGTGCCCGACGGGGTCTCCGTGGCAGGACAGGCCGTCAACGACGTCATCCACTTGCTGGCCGAGCTGGTGGAGAACGCGCTGTCGTTCTCGCCCCGCGAGACCCGAGTGACGGTGTCCGGCAGCCGCATCGACGGCGGCGGCGTGATGCTGTCCATCAGCGACTCCGGCATCGGCATGACACCCGACGAACTCGTGCTCGCCAACGAGCGCCTCATCGACGCGCCCACCGTGGACGTGTCGGTGTCGCGGCGCATGGGCCTGTTCGTGGTCGCGAGGCTGGCGCACCGGCACGGCATCCGGGTGCAGCTCCGCCCGCACGGCACCGGCGGCCTGACCGCCATGGTCCTGATGCCCGAAGTGCTCCTGGGCTCGCAGTCTCCCGCCTACGCGACCCCGGCCGACAACGGCAGCATGGGCAGCATGGGAAGTATGGGCAGCATGGGGAGCCTGGACATGCCGTCGTTCGACGACGGGTTCGGTGGCCGGCCGCCGATGACGCCGCCGCCCGCGCCCCAGTGGGGCGGCGGCTTCCAGCCGGGCACCGGGCATCCGTCCTTCCCGTCCCAGCCGGGTCCTGGGCATCCGTCCTTCCCGTCCCAGCCGGGTCCCGGCCATCCGTCGTTCCCCTCCCAGCCGAGCGTCGACTCGCCCTGGTCCGCCGACCCGCGCTCCAACGTCGGCGGCGGCGGTGGCGGAGCGTACGAGACCGCCGACGTCTGGATGCCCGCGCGCCGGCAGGGCGAGAGCAACCCCCTGCCGCGTCGGTCCCTCGGCGGCGACCCCATGGACCTGCAGCCGCCGTCACCGCGCTACGAGTTCCCGGAGACCGAGTCCGCCGCGACCGGCCCGATCCCCGTGGTGAAGCCCGCTTCCGCCGGGGACGAATACCTGCCGATCTTCGCCTCGGTAGAGTCGGCCTGGTTCGAGAACGGTGGCGACGGCAGTGCCACCTGGGGCTCGGCCAAGGCCGACGCGGGCTGGAGCGCGGCGGAAGCGGTCGTCGAGCCGGTACGCGACGGCGCGACGGCGGCCGGGCTACCCAAACGGGTGCCCAAGGCGAACCTGGTGCCCGGTTCGGCCGACACCGTCTCGGCCCCGAAGGGCGTCGCCCCCATGCCGGCGGTCTCGCCCGACCGGGTACGCAACCGGCTGTCCAGCTTCCAGCAGGGCTTCCGGGCGGCACGTGACGACATCAGCGAGGGCAGGACATACGGGTCCGGCCCCAGGAGTGGCAATAGGGAGGGCGCGTGAACGACCTGAGCCAGTCGGCACGCGGGGTGGATTGGTTAATCACCGACTTCGTCAGTTCCGTTCCAGGGGTCGCACACGCGGTGGTCGTCTCATCCGATGGATTGCCGCTGGCGGCTTCGTCGGGTTTTCCGGCGGATCGGGCTGATCAGCTGGCCGCCATCGCGTCGGGGTTGGTGTCTCTGACGCAGGGTGCGGCCAGGGTGTTCGAGGGTGGTGCGGTCAATCAGACGATCGTGGAAATGCAGCGCGGGTTGATGCTGATCATGTCGATCAGTGACGGCTCGTGTCTGGCGGTGCTGGCGGCTCCGGACTGTGACATGGGGCTGGTGGCGTACCAGATGACCCTCATGGTCGATCGCGCCGGTCAGGTGCTGACCCCGGCTGTGCGCGCCGAACTGCGCGCCAGCCAGTCAAGGTGATGTAGGTGACAGACCCCAGATGGAACAGCGGCGGTTGGGACTCCCACAACAGCGGTGGCTGGGAGCCCCCACCTTCGCCGCCTCCCAGCTCTGACCCCGCCTCGCCGGTCCGGCCCTATGCCGTGACCGGCGGGCGGACAGCGCCCAAGGTCAAGCTGGCGATGGAGGCTCTGGTGTCCTCGGCCACCGCCGAGCATCGGGAGTTCTCACACATCACGCCCGAGTACAAGGCCATCAGCCAGCTCTGCCTGCAGGTGCGGTCGGTGGCTGAGGTGTCGGCCCTGCTGCGGATCCCGCTTGGTGTTGTTCGTGTTCTGATCGCGGATATGGCGGCAGAAGGCCTGGTTCGAGTGCATCAGCCGCAGCTGGATGCGGGTAGGCCGGACGTCAACCTGCTGGAAAGGGTGCTCAGTGGACTTCGCAGGCTCTAGCCCCGGTTTGACCTCGACGAAGATCGTGGTCGCCGGCGGGTTCGGAGTGGGCAAGACGACCTTCGTCGGCGCGGTGTCGGAGATCATGCCGCTGACGACGGAGGCGGTCATGACCGACGCCTCGGCCGGAATCGACGATCTGGGCATGACGCCGCTGAAATCGACCACGACGGTCGCCATGGACTTCGGCCGCGTGTCGCTCGATCGCGACCTGATCCTGTACCTGTTCGGCACGCCCGGGCAGCACCGGTTCTGGTTCATGTGGGACGACCTCGTACGCGGGGCCATCGGCGCGGTCGTGCTGGTGGACACCCGGCGTCTGGCGGACAGCTTCCCGGCGATCGACTACTTCGAGGAGGCCCAGCTGCCGTTCATCGTGGGGGTGAACGGCTGGGACGGGCAGTACGCGCACAGCGACGCCGAGGTGCGCGACGCGCTGACCCTGGCGCCGCACATCCCGATGGTGCGCCTGGACGCCAGGTCGAAGGACTCGGTCAAGAGCGCCCTGATCAATCTCGTCGAACACGCCCTCACGGTCCGGATGGCCGTGCCAGGCTGGAGCGGCTAGCGGAGCGGATAGGCTGGAGTCTTAGACGTTCATTCGCTTCGAGGACTGGCCAACCACGTGTTCGAGACGCTATCCGACCGGTTGACATCGGTCTTCTCCTCCCTCCGTTCCAAGGGCCGGCTGTCCGATGCCGACATCGACGCCACCACCCGCGAGATCCGCATCGCCCTGCTGGAGGCCGATGTCGCGCTCCCGGTGGTCAAGGCCTTCGTCGCCCAGGTAAAGGAGCGCGCCCGCGGCGCCGAGGTCTCCCAGGCGCTCAACCCGGCGCAGCAGGTCGTCAAAATCGTCAATGACGAGCTGATCGGGATCCTCGGTGGCGAGACCCGCAGGATCCGCCTGGCCAAGACGCCCCCGACCGTCGTCATGCTGGCGGGCCTCCAGGGCGCGGGCAAGACGACGCTGGCGGGCAAGCTGGCCAGGTGGCTGCGTGAGCAGGGCCACGTGCCCATGCTGGTCGCCGCCGACCTGCAGCGGCCCAACGCCGTCCAGCAGCTCCAGGTGGTGGGCGAGCGCGCCCAGGTCGCCGTCTACGCGCCCGAGCCAGGCAACGGCGTCGGCGACCCGGTCGCGGTCGCCCGCCAGTCGGTCGACGAGGCCAAGCGCCTGCAGCACGACATCGTCATCATCGACACCGCCGGCCGCCTGGGCATCGACCAGGAGATGATGAAGCAGGCCGCCGACATCCGCGACGCGGTCCGGCCCGACGAGATCCTCTTCGTGGTCGACGCCATGATCGGCCAGGACGCCGTCACGACGGCGCAGGCGTTCATGGACGGCGTGGGCTTCGACGGCGTCGTGCTGACCAAGCTCGACGGCGACGCCCGCGGTGGTGCGGCGCTCTCGGTCCGGCACATCACCGGGCGGCCGATCATGTTCGCCTCGACCGGCGAGAAGCTCGAAGACTTCGACGCCTTCCACCCCGACCGGATGGCCTCCCGCATCCTCGACATGGGTGACATCCTCACCCTGATCGAGCAGGCCCAGAAGACGTTCGACGAGGAGCAGGCCGCCAAGATGGCCGGCAAGCTCACGTCGGGCGAGAACTTCACGCTCGAGGACTTCCTCGAGCAGATGATGATGGTCCAGAAGATGGGGCCGATCAAAAACCTGCTGGGCATGATGCCCGGCATGGGGCAGATGCGTGACCAGCTCAACTCCATCGACGACCGCGACCTCGACCGCATCGCCGCCATCATCCGCTCGATGACCCCGGGCGAGCGCCAGGACCCCAAGATCATCAACGGCTCCCGCCGAGCCCGCATCGCCGCCGGCTCCGGTGTCACGGTGAGCGCGGTGAGCAACCTGGTCACCCGCTTCTTCGAGGCACAGAAGATGATGAAGCGGATGGCGGGCGGCATGGGCATCCCCGGCATGCCTGGCGGGCGGGGCAAGGCCGGCAAGGCCCAGAAGAAGGCCAAGAAGGGGCGGCGCGTCAGCGGAGACCCGCGCAAGGCGGCCCTGGGCAAGGCGTCGCCGGAGCAGCCGGCCGCGGCCGAGCCCAAGCAGGGGGGTCTGCTGGGCAACCTGGGCGGGAAATTGCCTCCGGGCATGGAGTTGCCGCCGGGGTTCGACCCGTCCAAGCTGCGCCTGCCCGGCCAGAAGTAACCCGCCCGGGACTCGTTCCGCCGTTGGGGGTGGGTCGCCGTCCGTCCTCGGGGGAGAGGTTGTGGCCCGGGTTTAGGGTGTTTGAGAGGGTTTGCGGGGGTTCGCCGAAAGGCCGGGAAGTGGGCATCGGCGGGGCCCTTGCCCACCCTTTGCGGTGCCTTGCTGCGTGAGGTCGAAGGCAGCCCTCTCCATCTGGCACAATGACATGTTGGAACATCGCGTCGCCGCGGGTGCCCTCTCACCTCCCGCCGGACGTGCCTGTCCCTTGAGCGTCATCTCATCGTGCCCCACTCGATGAGGTCGCCGTTCACCCACGCTCGAATGCAGGAGAGACCACACCCGTGGCAGTCAAGATCAAGCTCAAGCGGCTCGGCATGATCCGCAACGCGCAATACCGCATCGTCATCGCCGACAGCCGCACCAAGCGTGACGGCCGGGCGATCGAGGAGATCGGCCTTTACCACCCGAAGGAGCACCCTTCGCGCATCGAGGTCGACGCCGAGCGTGCGGCCTACTGGCTGGGTGTCGGCGCGCAGCCGACCGAGCCCGTGCTCAAGCTGCTCAAGATCACCGGTGACTGGCAGAAGTTCAAGGGCGAGGCCGCCCCTGAGCCGATGCAGGTCGCCGAGCCCGCGCCGGACCGTCACGCCCTCTACGAGGCCGCGGCCAAGGAGGCGCTGTCCGGTGGCGACACCGGTACGGCCGCCACCACGCCGAAGAAGGCCAAGAAGAAGGACGAAGCCGAGGCCCCCGCCGAGACCCAGGCCGAGGGCGAGGCCTGAGGTGCTCGAGGAGGCTCTCGAGCACCTCGTGAAGGGCATCGTCGAACATCCTGACGATGTCCGGGTCCGCGCTCGCCGCATTCGCAGCGGGCGCGTCCTGGAGGTCCGGGTGCACCCCGAGGACCTGGGCAAGGTCATCGGACGCGGCGGGCGCACCGCCAAGGCGCTGCGCACGGTCGTGAACGCCCTGGCCGACGGGAAATACGTGCGGGTCGACCTGCTCGACCTGCACGAAGCAGTCCGTTAGCGTCAGGCTTCCGCGCCCTCATCGGCTCTGACCGCCGATGGGGGCGCTTGCGTTGAAAGGGAAGGTTTTCACGTGCAGCTAGTCGTCGGCCGGATCGGTCGTCCGCACGGGGTTCGCGGTGAGGTGACCGTGGAGGTGCTCACCGACGATCCCGAGCTGCGCTTCGCCGCGGGCACGTCGATCGCGACCGACCCGGCCGGCATCGGGCCGCTGGTCGTCGAGGGCCGTCGCTGGCACAAGGGCATTCTGCTGGTGTCGTTCGCCGGGATCGCCGGCCGGGACGCGGCGGAGGAGCTGCGGGGCACCATGCTGGTCATCGACTCGGCCGACGTCGAGCCGTCCGGTGATCCCGACGAGTTCCACGACCACCAGCTCATCGGCCTGGCCGTACGGACCGTCTCGGGGGAGGCCGTGGGCGAGGTCGTCGACGTCCTGCACCATGGTCAGGACCTGCTGGTCGTGAGCAGGAACGGGGCCGAGGACGCGCTCATCCCGTTCGTCAAGGAGCTGGTGCCCGAGGTCGACCTGGATGGGGGCCGGCTGGTCGTCGATCCGCCGGAGGGGCTGCTGTGATGCGGCTCGACATCATCTCGATCTTCCCCGAGTATTTCGCGCCGCTCGACGTGTCGCTGATCGGCAAGGCCCGTGAGCGCGGCACCCTCGACGTGCGGGTGCACCAGCTTCGCGACTGGGCCCACGACGTGCACAAGACCGTGGACGACACCCCGTACGGCGGGGGGCCGGGCATGGTCATGAAGCCCGAGGTGTGGGGCGAGGCGATCGACGCGGTGATCGGGGACGGCACGCCGCGGATGATCGTCCCGACGCCGAGCGGGCGGCCGTTCACGCAGGAGCTCGCGCAGGAGCTGGCCGAGGAGCCGTGGCTGCTGTTCGCCTGCGGACGGTACGAGGGCATCGACTCGCGCGTCGTGGCCGAGTACGCCACGCGGCTGCGTGTTGACGAGGTCGGCATCGGCGACTACGTGCTGGCCGGGGGCGAGGTGGCGGTGCTGGTGATGGTGGAGGCCATCGGCCGGCTGCTGCCCGGCGTGCTCGGCAACGCCCAGTCGGCCGTGGACGACTCCTTCGCCCCCGGGTCCATGCGCAACCTGGTCGAAGGGCCCGTCTACACCAAGCCGCCGGTCTGGCGCGGGCACGAGGTGCCCGCCGTGCTGCTGTCCGGGCACCACGGGAAGATCGCCAGGTGGCGGCGGGACGAAGCGTTGCGCCGTACCGTGGCGAACAGGCCCGAGCTGGCGGCGGCGCTCGACGTCGACGCGCTGGACAAGCACGACAGGAAGCTCCTGGAGGAGCTGTCGTTTCGCGTCGGGCCGGAAGATGTGGCAAACTGAATCGCCACTAACCTCTTGTGGTTGGTTCGTTATGCCCGGGTGACGGTCCCGGGTTCATCACATCAGCAAGCGCGTCCGCCGCGAGCCACGGCCGGGTGGACCTCCGCATGCTCACGAGGACTTGAGGACAGCACTCATGCACACGAAGATCCAGGAGCTCGAGAAGGCGACCCTGCGCGGTGACGTGCCCGGGTTCCGCCCCGGTGACACCCTTGAGGTGCACGTGCGAGTCGTCGAAGGAAACCGCTCCCGTATCCAGGTCTTCAAGGGCTTCGTGCTGCGCAGGCAGGGCAGCGGCGCCCGCGAGACCTTCACGGTCCGCAAGGTGAGCTACGGCGTCGGCGTCGAGCGTACCTTTCCGGTGCACAGCCCGGTCATCGAGAAGATCGTGCTCGTGACGCGCGGCGACGTGCGCCGGGCCAAGCTCTACTACATGCGTGACCTGCGTGGAAAGGCCGCCCGCATCCGCGAGAAGCGCGAGACGACGGCGGCGAAGTAGCCCTGATTCGCCCATGGCCCGCGCCTTGCGCGGGCCATTCGGCTTTACGGGGCGTTTCCTTTATGCGGAGCGACTCGTGCATGGGTGTAACGTCGGTCGAGGCTTGTCGAGCCAAAGCATCATCTAGGCTCGTCAGCGATGACTAGCGAGAGCCAGGAGCACGGCGCGCCGCGCCGCCCTGTCGAGGACGAGGTGGACGTGGTCGCCGAAGAGACTCAGCAGCCGGCCAAAGGCGGGAAAAAGGAGAAGAAGGGGTCGTTCTGGAAAGAACTCCCCGTTCTTATCGTCGTTGCCTTGGTACTGGCCTTGATCATCAAGACGTTCGTGGTCCAGGCTTTTTACATTCCGTCGGAGTCGATGGAGAACACCCTGCTGACCAACGACAGGGTCCTGGTCAACAAGCTCGTCTACCACACGCGCGACATCGAGCGCGGCGACGTGGTGGTGTTCTCGGGGGTCGACTCCTGGGACGGCGAGTTCCAGATGGAGGAGCCGTCCAACCCGGTCGCGGCGTTCTTCCGGTGGGTCGGCACGGCGTTCGGCCTCGTTCCCGGCGAGAAGGACTACATCAAGCGGGTCATCGGCGTCGGCGGCGACCACGTCAAGTGCTGCGACTCCAAGGGCCGCATCACCGTCAACGGCACCGCCATCAACGAGGGGAGCTATCTCTATCCGGGCAACGTCCCCTCCGACCGGTTCTTCGACATCACCGTGCCGCAGGGGCGGCTGTGGGTGATGGGCGACCACCGCTCGGTCTCGCTCGACTCGCGCTCCCACACCGGTGACCCGGGTGGTGGCTCCATTCCCGTCGGGCAGGTCATCGGCCGGGCTTTCGTGATCGTCTGGCCGTTCGACCGGATGACCTCGATCGACATCCCCGAAACCTTCGCTCAGCCCGCGCTCAACGCCCTTGGCGGGTCCACGCCGCTGGTCGCCGGCTTCGGGCTCGCCGTACCCTTGGTCCTGGTCCGTCGACGCTGGCTGGGGAGGAGGCGTTGATGGCCGTCACCAAGAAGGCGGAGGGCGTGGGGAAAGAGAAGAAGAAGGGCGGCTTCCGCGAGACGGTGCTGCTCCTCGTCCTGGGTGTGGGCCTCGCGCTGCTGCTGCAGGCGTTCGTGGTCGGATCGTTCTACATCCCTTCTGAGTCGATGGAGAACACCCTGCTGGTCAACGACCGCGTCTTCGTCAACAAGCTGGCGGGCAAGCCGGAGCGCGGCGACATCGTGGTCTTCAAGGGCTGGAACGGCGAGGACACCATCAAGCGGGTGATCGGCGTGGGCGGCGACAAGGTGGTGTGCTGCGACTCCAAGCGGCGCCTCACCGTCAACGGTACGGCGCTGGACGAGCAGTCCTACCTCTACCCGGGCGATTACGCTTCCGGCGATAAGTTCGACGTGACGGTGCCCGCCGGCAAGCTCTGGCTCATGGGCGACCACCGCAGCGCCTCCTTCGACTCCCGGGGGCACATGAAGGAGCCCAGTAAGGGCTTCATCTCGGAGGACGCGGTGATCGGCAAGGCTGTCCTGCGTTATTGGCCGTTGTCGCGGGGCTATCTCTTCTCTCGTCCCGACATTTTCGACAAGGTCAAGTAGAGGGTGCTTTCGGTCGCGGGCTGCGGGGATTGGGGCGTACGCTGCCTGTGTCATGACAGTTGCGTTCCGCCCTCGACCGAGCGTCGTCCGGCGCGATTCCGGACTCTACGCCTATGAGCGGGCGCTGGCCCGTCGCGGCCTCACCCCGATAGCGGGCGTCGACGAGGCGGGGCGCGGCGCCTGCGCGGGGCCGCTTGTGGTCGCGGCCGTGATCCTGCGCAGGGAGATCCCCGGCCTCGCGGACTCGAAGCTGCTGTCCCCGCTGGTGCGCGAGCGCCTGTACGAGGAGATCCTGCCGGTCGCCCACGTAGGTATGGTGATCATCCCGGCCGGGGAGATCGATGCCAAAGGTCTGCACAAAAGCAACGTCTCAGGAATGCGGCGGGCCGTCGCGCAGTTGCCTTGTGATCCGGAGTACATCCTGACGGACGGCTTCCCTGTTCCGGGGTTGCCGGCGCCGTCGCTGGCCGTGTGGAAGGGGGACCAGGTGGCCGCCTGTGTTGCGGCGGCGTCGATCGTGGCCAAGGTGACACGGGATCGCCTGATGGTCTCGATGGACGAACGCTTCCCGCAGTACGGCTTCGCCGAGCACAAGGGGTATGTGACACCGGGACACCGGCTGGCGCTGGAAACGCACGGCCCGTGTGCCGAGCACCGATACTCGTTCGTCACGGTGGCGAGGGAGATGGGTGAAAATGAAATGGGGGCCGGGGTTGCCTGAACAGGCGAACCGGGGGACCGGTACGACAGGAGGACCGCGATGAGCGCAGAGGATCTCGAAAAGTACGAAACCGAGATGGAGCTGCAGCTTTACCGCGAATACCGCGATGTCGTGGGGTTGTTCACATATGTCGTGGAGACCGAGAGACGGTTCTACCTGACCAACTCGGTCGATCTCGACGTCCGTACGGCGGAGAACGGCGACGTCTTCTTCGACGTCAAGATGCAGGACGCCTGGGTCTGGGACATGTACCGGCCGGCGCGGTTCGTGAAGAACGTACGGGTGGTCACGTTCAAGGACGTCAACGTGGAAGAACTGGCCAAGGCCGACCTGGAGATGCCCAAGGAGGGCTTCTCGGGGTAGGTCGTCGGGGTTTGGCTGACTGGTTGGCCGCGGGTCGTTGGCCGACCGGCTTTCGGATGGACTCGTTGTGGTGGCGAGGCCGTCGACGTGGTGTGGGGTCTTTGGCGGTGAGGCCGCTGCTGCGCCTGGGCCCGTACCAGCCGGCCATATGTAGATCTGCCATCAAGCGGCACAGCTCCCCACCGGGGTGGAATCGAGCGGGCGAGAGATACATCATTCGTCGCCCGTCGCCCGTCGCCCGTCGCCCGTCGCCCGACGCCTTCGCACTGAGCTGCCCCGGCGTCCGTGCTGGGCCCCATGCTGTTTGCCAGCCTGCCATCCGTGCTGGGTCTGACGCTGTTTGCCCGCCTGCCATCCGTGCTGGGCCTGACGCTGTTTGCCCGCCCGCCACTCGTGCTGGGTCTGACGCTGTTGCCCCGCCATTCGCGCCGGGCCTCATGCTGCTGGCTGCTGGCCATTCGCGTTGGTGTCCCCGGCACTTGGCGCTCCGAAGACGCCCGCGTCAGCGCGGTGTCTGTGCGGTAAGGCATAGGCGTGGACGTGCGTCCTCACCACGGACGCTTGATGTGCGTCGCTGACCAATGCGACTGGCGTGCGCTGTCCCTCTACCGACGCCAGACGAGTATCCGCCCGCCCCGAGCGCCTGCCGAGCGCCGCTCCCCATCTACAGCCTTTCGGCAACGTCGCCCCCTATCCACGGCCTTTCGGCAACGTCGCCCCCTATCCACGGCCTTTCGGCAACGCCGCCCCCTATCCACGGCCTTTCGGCAAGCGCTGAGCCCTATTCCATGGCCTTTCGGCAAACGATGAGCCCCATCCACAGCCTCCCGGCAAGTGCTGACCCTCATCCACAACTCCTGGCAAGCGCCGACCCCTATCCACAGCCTCCCGCCAGGCAAGCCGACCCCCATCCACAGAACCTCGTTCGGCCCATCCCCCACCACCCCCCATCCACGAAGGTCAGTCCCGGACCGCCGCGATCCGCAGCGGACCACGGCGGACCGCAGCAGGGCGGACGGGACGGAGGTGGCACATGGCCGCGAAGAAGGACATAGAGCTCGGCAGACATGGCGAACAAATTGCCGAGGCCTACCTGCAGGCCGAGGGCATGAGGATCATCGAACGCAACTGGCGCTGCCGGCACGGCGAGATCGACATCATCGCCGAAGAGGGCCCCACGCTGGTGGTTGTAGAGGTCAAGACCCGATCGGGCAGATCCCACGGCACAGCCCTGGAGTCGGTGCGCCCGGCCAAGCTCGCCAGGCTCCGCATGCTCGCGGCCAAATGGCTGGCCACGCAGCCCCAGACGTTCGAGACCGTACGAGTGGATGTGATCGCCCTTGAGCGGTTCGCCGGCGACTTCGCCCTGCGCCACGTACGGGGGGCGATCTAGATGGCCGTGGCCCGGACCCGCAGCGTAGCCCTGGTGGGAGTCACCGGCCGCACCGTGGAGGTCGAGGCCGACGTAGGCAACGGCCTGGCGGGCATCCATCTGATCGGCCTGCCGGACACGGCCCTCAGCGAGGCCCGCGACCGCGTCAGATCCGCGGTGGTCAACAGCAACTACCCGTGGCCCGACGCCCGCATCATCGTGAGTCTCTTCCCGGCCAGTTTGCCCAAACGCGGTTCCCAGTTCGACCTGGCCATAGCCATGTCCGTCATGGCGGCCGCGGGTGTGGTTCCCACCGCGCGCATCGCGGAGACGTTCTTCCTGGGAGAGCTCGGCCTTGACGGCCGGATAAGACCCGTTCGCGGCGTGCTCCCCGCCATCCTCGGCGCGGCCCAACACGGGGACGTCACCGTGGTCGTGCCCGCCGCCAATTCGGCCGAGGCGGTTCTGGTGCCGGATGTGAAGGTAGTGCCGATGGCGCACCTGCGGCAGCTCGTGGAGTGGTTGCGCAGGGGAGACGAGCCACCGGAGCTCCCGATCGAGGAGTTGGACGAGCCGCCCGAGCCCACCACTGAGCCCGTGGCCGACCTGGCGGACGTCGTCGGCCAGCCCGTAGCCCGCCGAGCCCTGGAGGTTTGCGCGGCGGGCGGCCACAACCTCTGGATGCTGGGCCCACCGGGCTGCGGCAAGACGCTGCTGGCCGAACGCCTCCCCACCCTCCTGCCGGACCTGGAGCTCGATCATGCCCTGGAGGTGACGGCCATCCACTCAGTCGCGGGCATCCTGCCACCCAGCGCTCCCTTGATGAGCCGCCCTCCGTTCGTCAGCCCTCACCACACAGCCTCGGTCGCCTCGATCATCGGCGGCGGCAGCACTATCGTGCGCCCAGGTGCGGTCTCCCTCGCCCACCGCGGAGTCTTGTTCATGGATGAAGCCCCTGAATTCCCCCGGCACGTGCTCGACGCGTTGCGGCAACCCCTGGAATCCGGTCGGGTCACCGTGTCGAGATCCATCGGCTCGGTCACGTTCCCCGCCAGGTTCATGCTCGTTCTGGCCGCGAATCCTTGCCCCTGTGCCCAGGCCGAGGATCCGGGAGAAACGTGCAAATGCTCTCCAACGATCAAACGCCGCTACCTGGGCAGGCTCTCGGGCCCCCTCCTGGACCGCGTGGACATGAAGGTCACCGTGGCCCGCTCGTCCAGACGCGAACTGATGGCCGACCGCCAGTTCGTAGAGACAAGCAAAACCGTGGCCGAACGCGTGCACGCAGCCCGCGAACGAGCCACCAAACGCCTGGCAGGCACCCCCTGGCGGACGAACGCCGAAATCCCGTCATCCCTCCTCCACGCCGACTACCGCCCGTCGCCGGCGGCCATGAAACCGATGACGTCCTGTTTGGACTCGGGCACCCTCACAGCCCGCGGCCTTGACCGCGTGGTCCGCGTCTCCTGGACCCTCGCCGACCTGGCCGACAAGCCCACCCCAGGAGAAGCCGAAACCACAGCCGCCCTCAGCTTCTGGCTAGGAGTGAGGTCGTAACCCCTTCCTCCCTCTTCCTCGCGAGGGATACCACCACCACGATCACCAACCAACCCACCCAGGAGCCGACCTCCAATGCCCACCCTCCCAACCAAAGCGTCCACCCCCTTTCCGCCCGCCGAAGCCCCACCCCCCGCACCCCCGAGAGCAGCTGGCGTCGTGCCTACGACACCCACCACATCCGGCATACACGCACTGCCCAGCACACCAGCAGCGCCCGTCGTGTACAGCCCGTCCGGGCCGTCTGCAATATCCGGCCTATCCGGGCCGTTTATAGGGCTCAGCGGATCTGGCACGCTCGGGCTGTCGAGTGCACCCGCGGCGTTCAGCACGCTTGCGGCGTCCGACGCGCGCAGGGCGTCCGGACCTCCCCCAATACCCCACGTCCTCGAACAACCCAGCGCACCCGCGATACCCGCCACGCCAGGAACACCCGTCGCGCCAGGAACAATCGTCGCGCCGGGAACACCCGCCGTGACCGGAACACCCGCCGTATCCGCAAGCGTCAGGACCCCCGCCAAGCCCTCCTCCGCCGAATTGACCATGCCTGCCATATGCAGCACATTCGCTGTGCCTGCTGCATGGAGCATGCATACCGTAGGTGACAAGCCCGCCGGGCTTCCTAAACCGAGCATCCCCGCGGCGCGGAGCACACTGGCCGGACCCAGCGAATCCACTGCTCCCCAAGTGTCGACCGTGTCCCGCCCGCCCACACCGCGCAACACCACCGAACCAGCCAGAGAAGATTGCCCGCCCTACATAACAACCGACGGTGTGAGTGACAAACCCACGGAGCAAAGTGCGTCCCGCCCAGCCGCCGTGGAATCCATGCCCCCTGACCAGGGGAGCCACATGAGTCCGGCACCACCCGGAGGGAGCCTTCCAGAGGAAGGCAGCATCATCATCGGCCGTACATACAGCGATGGAGGAGCCGCCCCCGAGCCAACTGCAATGGTCAAGAGTACGGATACAACCAGGACAGCCCCGATGCGCTGTCCGGCTACGTACGCCCCTTCAACCACGAACGGGTTGACCAATGCAGAGCCGACCCGGCCGAGTTCCCTCGGAACGGAGCCGGCAGTAGTGAGCTCCCGAGGCGCGGGCTCCATGCAGCCGGAGTCGACCGCAACAGCGCTAACGAGCACAGATCCGACCCGGGCGGAGCCGGCCGAGGCAGGGATGCCGGACGGAGATTCAGCCAAGGCCGTGCCGACGCGAGCAGCGCCGTCGAGGCTGTGCTCAACGGGTGCGGGTTCGCCCAAGGCGAGTTTGAGCGGGACAGAGTTGACGAGCGCATTTCCAGCCGACGAAGGACTTGCCGAAGCAGCGGTGACGAAAACGGATCCCGTCGAGGCAGGGCCAACCAGGGGAGAGCTGTCTGCGCCGCACTCAACCAAGGCCAAGTTGCCCGAGAGGGATTCCGTCAGGGAGGAACCGACAGACGGGGAGCCGATCGGGATGGGACGGCTGGAAGGGGAGCCGAACCGGAAGGAATGGCCGGGGGGAGAGCCGAACCGGAAGAAGCAGCCGGAAGGGGAGCTGATCGGAAACGGACGACCCGGGGGAGAGTCGATCGGTAAGGATCGGTTGGACAGGGAGCCGACCGGAAGGGTGCCCATTGAGAGGGGGCCGACCGGGGGTGAGCCCATAGGGAGGGAGCCGACCGGGAGAGGGCCGATCGCGGGGGAGGTGACCGGGAGGGGGCCGACTCAGGGAGAGGTGACCGGGGGAGGGCCGACTCAGGGAGAGGTGACCGGGGGAGGGCCGACTGAGGGGGAGCAGGCCAGGGCTGGGATGGGATCGGCCGGACGGATGTTGGCGAGTAGAGAGGAGTATGAGGCCAGAGCCGCGCTTATGCGGGCCGCCGACGTAGGCGACCCCATAATGGGCCGCCTCGTAACGCAATACGGCGCTCCAGAAGCCGTGGAGGCGATCAGAGCCCGCCGCCTGCCTCCCGACTTCATAGCGCAGGAAAGCCAGCAAAAGCACCCACCCAACCTCACCACCCGCCTGAACGCCTGGTACGCCCGCCTCGTCATGGCGAACCCCAAGGCCGACCTCGAAGCGGGAGGGAGATCGGGAGCCAGGCTGATCATCCCCGGCAGCCCCGAATGGCCGACCCAACTGAACCAACTGGGCCCGAGCCGTCCTCTCGGACTGTGGCTCCATGGCACGGCCGACCTCCGCTTCTCCTGCCTCAAATCCGTAGCGGTGGTAGGTGCCAGAGCCGCCACGGCGTACGGCGTGCACATAGCAGCCGAGTTCGGTGTCGGCCTCGGCGAATCAGGCTGGACCGTCGTGTCAGGCGGCGCCTTCGGCGTGGACGGAGCGGCCCACCGGGGTGCGCTGGCTACCGACTGGCCGACAGTCGTGGTCCTGGCCTGCGGCGTCGACGTCTGCTATCCAAGCGGCCACGACACACTGTTCGCCGCCGTACGAGACCAGGGTGTGGTGGTCAGCGAATGCCCGCCCGGCGTACACCCCACCCGAGCCCGCTTCCTCATCAGGAACCGCCTCATAGCGGCCCTGTCGAGAGGCACGATCGTCGTGGAAGCCGCCCTACGCAGCGGAGCCCTCAACACAGCCAGCCACGCACTGGCGCTCAACAGGCATCTCGGGGCCGTCCCGGGCCCGATCACGTCGGGCATGTCAGCCGGATGCCACAAGCTCCTCCGCGACCGCAAGGCGGTATGCATCACCTCACCAGAGGAAATGATCGACCTCGTAGGCGTCATGGGTGACGACCTGGTCTCACATACCCGCGCCCCGGCAGTCCCCAGGGACAAGCTCAACGAACCGACGAAAAGGGTCCTGGACGCGGTCCCGTCCCGCGGGGGCGCGGGCCCCGCCTCCATAGCGGTCGCGGCAGGCGTAGGCCTGGACGCCGCTCTGAGCGCGCTGGGCGGCCTGGCAGCCGCCGGCTACATAGAACGAACCACGAGCGGCTGGCGCCTACGCAAGCAAACGACTACATACCCCAAGGCCCCCGACTCGGCTGCCCTAGAACCCCCGCCCACCCCCGAGCCCCAGGACCCACCCGAGGACCCCACCCTCATGTACGACAGCCCCCCACTCCCAGTCGAGAACCTCTGACACCACGCAATCCGACCCCTCCATCCACCAGTACCGCCCCACCACTCAGCTACATATCCCATGCACCGGTGTGAGGGTGGGGTTACCGAAGGGCGATGAATCGATCGGCATAGCCCTCAACCCACCCCCATTGGGCTTGATCCGGTTTGACGGACATCCGAGATCAGGGGCTTGTCCCCGGAAGGATGTCCATGATGGAGAGCATGGGGAAGAAGAAGCCGCGTCCTCGCCGCTCGTTCACGCGGGAGTTCAAAGCCGAGATCGTCGAGCTGTGCCAGCGCGGTGACCGCTCGGTCGGTCAGGTGGCCAGGGACTTCGATCTGACCGAGACCGCGGTGCGCCAGTGGATCCGCCAGGCCGAGGTCGACGCCGGGCGGCGGGAAGGGCTGACCAGCAGCGAACGCCAGGAACTGGAGGCGTTGCGGCGGGAGAACCGGCGGCTGCGCG
>NZ_FNDJ01000064.1 GCF_900099965.1 Nonomuraea jiangxiensis
TGGACATGATCGTGTTCTCCCCCGAAATGGTGAATGATCTTTCTAGACTTCCGTCTACGTTTGGTGATCATTTCCACACCTGGAGTGATACCCCCTCGGCCAGCTCAGCGTGGGGGCTTGGTGGGTTGGTGGTGGATCGGTGGGGCTGTTCGGTGGCTGCTTGGGTGGGTCTCGGGAGGCTGGGTGCGGTCAGTGAGGGCTTGGGTGCGGTCGGTGGGGGGTTGGGTGGGGTGGGTGGAGGCTTGGGTGGGTCAGTTGAGGGTGGGTGGGGTGGTGGGGATTGGGTCGGCTTCGTCTAGGAGGTTGACCAAGGGGAGTAGCCAGGCGGCGTGGGGTGTGCCCATGGCGGCGTCGAGTTCGGTGGGGGTGGGGAGGCGGCCTCGGAGGATGTTGGGTGAGAGGAGGTTCTGGAGGGCGTGCATGAGGAGGTTGGCCATCGAGTAGGCCGGGTCGATGGTCAGGGCTCGCTCGAGGGCTATGGTGGCTTGGACGCTGTTTCCCGCCCGCCAGGCGGCCATGGCGAGGAGGGACGCGGCGGGTGGGGTGAAGCAGGGTTGAAGTCGGCGGGTCAGGTCCTTCCACAGGTGGACATGGGAGTCCTGCATGAGGGTCCAGGCCTCGTCCCGGACTCTGGTGATGGTGATGGCCAGGCCCAGCTTCGCCGCTTCGGGGTCTGTCAGGCGGCCGCCTTCCTCATGGGTTTCCAGGGCTGAGCGGACCCTTGCCAGGCCGTCGGCTATGAACTGGCTGGCGAAGGTGTCCAGGTTTGTGGCGTTTGTGAGATCGGTACGGAATTCTGCGATCGCTTCGGTGGTGGCGCGGCGCATCGCCATCCTCACCGGGCCGGTGAGCGGGGCTACCGTGCGTTCGAGGGTCTCCCGGTCGGGGAGGGCCACCAGGCCGCGGAGGGTCGCCTCGGCGGCGATCTTGCTGGTGGTCGGGTCGTATGGGGTGCCTTCCGCGGGGCAGCACGTCGGGACGTCGCAGACGTACGACCAGTAGCGGCCCTCGTGGGCTCGCAGTGCCTCGCCGACGTGAATGCCGGTCTTGGCTGCCAGCAGCCTGGCCTCGTCCACGGCCGGGGTGACGGCCTCGCCGGGACCGTAGCCGACGATGACGATCTCGGTTACGCCCTCCCTTTCGAAGAGGAGGGACAGTGGGGTGAGGGTGCCCGGAGGCAATGGCACGTTCCATCTCGCCACCACCTTGGCCTGGCCTCGGTCGAGTCCGATCACGATGAGGCTTTTGGCGGGATGGAAACCTACGAGGTAGGGCACGGCGGACAGGATGTCCGTGGGGCTGGTCAGGGTGAGGCAGTTGTCCGGGCCGAGCGCCGCAGCTGGGGCGAGGGCCGGGTGCGGGGTGGGGATCGGAGGTGGAGCTGGGGTCGAGTCGGGGGTGGGGTCGGGGGCGGGAGCGGAGGTGTTGGTCGTCATGGGCACTCAGGGTGCCGGGGTGGGCGTGGCCCAGTGACGCCGAGCGTCGTTCTGGGGATAAGCGGGGAACGGATCGGTTGAGGCTGTGGACAAGCGAGCGCTGGTGAGAGGTGCAGGTAGGCGACAGGCGCAGGTGGTCGGTCGGCGGTTGGGG
The DNA here is from genome assembly GCF_900099965.1 of Nonomuraea jiangxiensis. Lineage (GTDB taxonomy): Bacteria > Actinomycetota > Actinomycetes > Streptosporangiales > Streptosporangiaceae > Nonomuraea > Nonomuraea jiangxiensis. The sequence goes on from NZ_FNDJ01000064.1 coordinate 1,591, forward strand.
ATGGTGCCATGCCATCGTGCCGGTGCCGGTGCCGGTGCCGGTGCCGGTGCCGGTGCCAGTGCCAGTGCCAGTGCCGGTGCCGGTGCCGGTGCCGGTGCCAGTGCCAGTGCCGGTGCCGGTGCC
>NZ_FNDJ01000019.1 GCF_900099965.1 Nonomuraea jiangxiensis
CGGCGTCGACCCCGAGCTTCTTGTTGATCTTGTAGCGGCCCACCTTGGCCAGGTCGTACCGCTTGGCGTTGAAGTACAGATTCTCCAGCAGCGTCTGCGCCGACTCCTTGGTCGGCGGCTCACCGGGCCGCAACTTGCGGTAGATGTCCAGCAGCGCGTCATCCTGGCCGGCCGTGTGATCCTTCTCCAGGGTCGCCCGCATCGACTCGTACTGGCCGAACCGCTCGAGAATCTGCTCGCTCGTCCAGCCCAGCGCCTTCAGCAGCACCGTGACGGCCTGCTTGCGCTTACGGTCGATACGCACACCGACGCTGTCACGCTTGTCGATCTCGAACTCCAGCCAGGCCCCCCGCGACGGGATGACCTTGCACCCGTACAGGTCCTTGTCGGAGGTCTTGTCGACCGTGCGCTCGAAGTACACACCCGGCGAACGGACCAACTGCGAGACCACGACACGCTCGGTGCCGTTGACGATGAACGTGCCCTTCGGCGTCATGAGCGGGAAGTCCCCCATGAACACCGTCTGGCTCTTGATCTCACCCGTGGCGTTATTGATGAACTCCGCCGTCACGAACATCGGGGCGGAGAAGGTCATGTCCTTGTCTTTGCACTCATCGACTGAGTATTTCGGCGGCTCGAACCGGTGGTCGCGGAACGACAAGGACATGGTCCCCGAGAAGTCCTCGATCGGACTGATCTCTTCGAAGATCTCTTCGAGGCCCGACTGGGTCGGGACGTCCTTGCGCCCGGCCTGGCGAGCCGCCTCTACCCGGCCCTTCCACTTCTCGTTGCCGAGCAACCAGTCGAACGACTCGGTCTGCAGGGCGAGAAGGTCAGGAACTTCGAGGGGCTCCTGGATGCGCGAGAAAGACACACGACGGGGACCGGCTGGTACTGCTGAGGCGTTGCGCGAGGCTGCCAACGGATGTCCTTCCGAGGGATCGCGGCGGACGGGACTGCACGCACGCCGGACACCCCGGAAGTCGAAGAACTCGGGAAGCGGGACGTCGCGGACCAGGCGTGAGAGGGCAGCATAACTCATGCGGCAAACGAATGTCCACGTCTACACTAAATGTCAACCTCGATCCCGGGACCAGGATCGCATGCCTCACCCGGCTTCGTCAATCCCGACGTGACAATTCCGGCGAATACCGGACCTATCCGGAGGATCAGCCGTTCGGCCGAGCCGATCATCCCTTCGGCCGATGATCAGCGGGTCGAGGGCGGTGAATCATGCCTCCCATGATGCGACACCTGACGATCGTCACCGTGGCGTTCGCCGTGACCCTGGCGTCGGCGGCGACCCCCGCACCGGCCGGGGGCGGGTCGGCCACGGTCCGGGCCCCCGCGAGAACCGCCCCGTCCACCGCCGGTATGTCCTGGCACGCCTGCGCGGACCGGCCGGGGGCCGAGTGCGGCGTGGTCTCGGTGCCGCTCGACTGGAACGCCCCGGCGGGCGCCAAGATCGAGCTGTCCGTCGTGCGGAGGCGGGCCACCGATCCCGCCGCCCGGGTCGGCACCCTGCTCTACAACCCGGGCGGCCCCGGCGTACCGGCCGCCCTGCTGGTCCGCGACTACGCCGCCGACACCTTCTCGGCGGAGCTGCGCCGCCGCTTCGACATCGTGGGCATCGACCCGCGCGGCGTGGGCGAGAGCACTCCCGCGCTGAGGTGCACGCTGCCCGTCCACGACCCCGCGATCAGCCGGTTCCCGGAGAGCAGGGCCGCATACGACCGGCTCGTCACCTCGAACGCGGCCGTCGGCCGCAGCTGCCTGCGGGCCACCGGCCCCCTGCTCGGGCAGCTCGACACGGCGACCGTCGCCCGCGACTTCGACGCGGTACGGGCCGCCCTCGGCGAGGCGAAGATCAGCTTCTTCGGCAAGTCGTACGGCAGCATGCTGGGGACTCGGTACGCCCGGCTGTTTCCCGGGCGCGTGCGCACGATGGCGCTGGACGGCGCCGTCGATCAGGCGATTCCCACTTCCCGGCTGGTCACCGATGCCGCCAGGGCGGTGGAGGACTCCTTCGACCGGTTCGCCGCGTGGTGCGACCGCACCGCGACGTGCGCCCTGCACGGCCGCGACGTCGGCCAAGTGTGGGACCGCCTCGTCGCGGCGGCCGGGCGCGCGCCCATCAAGGTACGCGACGGCCGGCCGCTGACCGCCGAGGAGCTGCGTTACTCCGCCTACGCCTTCCTCACCGCGACCCCGGAGTACGCCGGCGGCCTCGCCACCGCGATCAGCCAGGCCGAGCGGGGCGACGCCCAGCTCTTCGCGACCATGCGGGCCCAGGCGCTCGACGATCCGGTGAGCACCGCCGCGTACCGGTCGATCCTCTGCACGGACGTCGATCCGGAGATCCGCGGCTACGGCGACGTACGCGTGCGGATGCGGCGGGTCCGTGCGGCGGCCCCGCACATGCGCGGCACGTCGGAGTTCTGGGACATGACCACAGGGTGCCTGGGCTGGCCGATCCCCCCAACCCGCACGCAACCCCGGACCCCGGTCCGGGACGTGCCGGCGATCCTGGTGGTCGGCAACACCCACGACCCCGCCACCCCGCTCGCCTGGGCGCGCAGCCTCTCGGCCCGCATCGAGGGCGCGGGACTGCTGACCAACGACGGCGACGGCCACACCGCCTACCTGAGGTCGGCCTGCGCCACGGAGCACATCGACACCTACCTGGTCACCGGCACGTTGCCGCCCACCGGCACGACCTGCCCCGCCACCCCGCCCGGCCCGCCGGCGTCGCGGGCGAGGACTTGAACGATGTGTAAGTGCCATCCGGGGTGTCCTATCGTGGGCGCATGCCCCGCGACACGCTGACCCGCGAACAGATCGTCCGCGCCGCCATCGAACTGCTGGACGCCGAGGGTCTGGACGGTCTCAACATGCGCGCGCTGGGCAAGCGGCTGGGCTCCGCGGCCACCGCGGTCTACTGGCACGTGGGCAGCAAGGACAATCTCATCTCCCTGGCCGGCGACGAGTTGTGGCACGAGATCGCGCTGCCCGACCCGGCCACGGTCGGCTGGCGGGCCTCCGCCACGTCCATGGCCACCGACCTGCACGCGATGCTCAACCGCCACCCCTGGCTGGTGCAGTCACTCGGATCCTTCGTGATGTTCGGCCCCGGCAAGGCCCGCTATGACGATCACCACCTCGGTGTCTACGAGGCGGCCGGATTCACCGGGGCGCGGGCCGACCAGGCGGCGGGGGCCGTCTTCACGTTCGTGCTCGGCAGCGCCCTGGGCCCGGCCGCGGAGGCCGCGCTCACCAGGAAGCTCAGCCGCGAGGGCGGCGACGCGGAGGAGCGGATGCGTGACGGCATGGCGCAGGCCATGGAGATCGCGGAGCGGTTCCCGCGCCTGCGCGCCCGCCTCGGCACCACCGCCGCCACCGACTACGCCGCGGCGCCCGACAACAGCTTCGAGTTCGGCCTGCGAGCCATCCTCGACGGCATGGAGGCCCAGCTGATGGCCCCCCATCCGCCGTCCGGCCAGAACACCGGCCACCCCACACCCACGCCATAGCCGCAACGGACACGCCGCACCACCCCTGCCTCAGCACCGATCTTCGGTGAGGCCCGCCCCTTCTAAACTCGGACGCATGGACGAGTTACGGGGACATGCGGCGACATGGCGGTTCGACAGCGAGAAGGTGGTCATTCACTACGACTCCCGATGGCGTACGCACCCGCTGCTGAAGATCCTCGCCCATTGCGAGATCCCCGTGGCCGCCATCGCGTCGGTGGACTTCGTCGCCGGTCAGAAGAAGGGCTGGCGGCTCCGGTTGCGGCTGCGCGAGCGCGCCGACCCGTACGCCGCCGTCGGGGCGCTGCTGCCCGAGAAGGGACAGCCGTTCCTGCTGACCGGCAGGCCCGACACGGAGCTCGTCGCCGAGTACCAGGCCGACCAGCTCAGGCTCGCGGTCGAGGCCGCCCACGGTAGCGGCCCGCTTCCCCCGGCCGAGACGTTCGCCCTCGGGCTCGTCCCGTCGCTGCCGCTGCACCTCCAGACGGAGGAGGGCACGGCCGTGTTCGACGGCCGGACCGTCCGGCTGGGGTGGTCCGACGACGCGAGCGTCCGCAAGATCAAGCAACGCCGGATGGAGTACGGGCTGGCCGACATCCGGCGGGTGGACTGGGTCCCCGAGGGGCCGGGCGCCGACAACGGCTACCTGCGGATCGTGACGCGGGAGGTGGAGGCCGGCGCCAAGCCGTTCAAGCCGACCAAGGACTTCGCCTGCTTGACCACCGAGAGCGGGAAGGAGGAGGCCTGGGCGCTGGTCATGGCCGCGACCGTGACGGCGCATCTGTGGGTGGCGCCGGACCAGCCGGTGGAGCGGCCCCAGCTCACCGCCGCCCCGCAGGACGCATCGCCGGGTCAGACCGTACCCGGGCAGGACGGGTCACCGGGCCGGACCGTACCGGCGCAGGACTCCGCGACCGTCTACGACCTGATCCGCGAGCTCGGGCGCCTGCACGCGGAGGGGTTGCTCACCGATGAGGAGTTCACGGCGAAGAAGGCCGAACTGCTGGCCCGGTTGTGAGCCGGCGACCGCCAGAACCAAGGCGCGCGTCCTCTGTCGGGGTTAGGGTCGCCGGATGGTCCCTCATCGCATGCCGGTCGCCGAGGTGGACGTCTCCCCGGAGCTCGTACGGCGGCTTCTGACTATCCAGCACCCCGACCTGGCCCACCTCCCCCTCGAAGTGATGGCCAACGGATGGGACAACGTCATGTGCCGGATCGGCGACACGCTGGTGGCCCGGCTGCCCCGGCGCGAGGTGGCCACCACCCTGCTCGTCCACGAACAGCGCTGGCTCCCGGTCCTCGGGCCCCGGCTGCCGCTGCCTGTTCCCGCCCCCGTACGGATGGGACGGCCGGACGCCGGCTACCCGTGGCCGTGGAGCGTCGTCCCGTTCCTGCCCGGGCGGACAGCCGCCCACAACCCGCCGGCCGACCCGGAGGAGGCCGCGGCCGGCCTGGGCAGGTTTCTCGCCGCCCTGCACACTCCCGCCCCGCCGGACGCCCCGGCCAACCCCCACCGCGGCATCCCGCTCGCGGACCGCACCGCGACGGTCACCGCGAACCTGAGTGTCCTGGGCGACCTGGTCGACCACCGGGCCGTGACGCGGGTGTGGGAGCCCGCGGTCGCGGCGCCGGCGTGGCCCGGCCCCCCGGTGTGGCTGCACGGCGATCTCCACCCCGGCAACATCCTGGTCCATCACGGCCGGATCAGCGGCGTGATCGACTTCGGCGACATCACCTCCGGTGATCCCGCCACCGACCTGTCCGTGGCCTGGATGCTCCTGCCCGCCGGATGCCACGACGCCTTCCAGCACGCCTACGGGACGGCGGCCGGGCACCCGCCGGACGACCACCTCTGGCTGCGCGCCCGCGCCTGGGCCCTCGCGCTGTCGCTCGCGTTCCTGGCCAACTCGGCCGACCACCCGCTGATAGCGGACATAGGCCGTCGAACCCTGAACGCCGTGCTAGCGGAGGGCCGTTCGCGGGCGGGCGGGCGTTGAACCGATCACGCCTCCCCCACGTTGAGCGGGCATGATGGTGCGCATACTTTCGTCGCTCGGCACGATGGCGGCCCTGTTACTGATCTCGGGCGGCCCGGCGGGCGCGTCCTCGGGCTGCTCCTGCGCAGGACTGGAGCCGCGCCGGCAGCTGGCCGCGGCGGCCGCCGTCTTCTCCGCGACCGCCACGGACGTCCGGGTGGACGAGCCGATGCTGAACGGCGGCAGCCTCACCGCCACGCTCCGCGCCGACCACGTCTACAAGGGTGCGGTCAGCACCGAGTTCCGGGTGTCCGCCAAGGCGCAGGAGGCGGCCTGCGGATATGAGTTCACCAAGGGCCGCCGTTACCTGGTGTTCGCCGGCGTGGGGGACTCGGGGCTGACCACGGGGCTGTGCGCGGGCAACAGGATCCTCCCGGCCGGGGACCAGCCGTTGCGGCTCTCCGATCGCACCCAGGGCATGCGACCGCTCACACCCGAGCTGATCACCGTACTGGGAGAGCCCACCAAGGTCCGGCACACCGCCCAAGAACAGCCGTCCGGCCCCGGCCGTACCGATCCGGTGCTGCCGGCCGCGGCGGTGGTCGCGGTGGCGGGCGCGGTAGGGGGCATCGTCTGGGCACGCAGGAGGGCCAGGGCGCGCTGACCTGCCGGGCCTGCCGAGTGGCCGCCGGGTCACCTCAACCCGGACGCGGCGTCGTCCCCCGATCCCCTTCGCGCCGTCTTCCCGGCCTCCCCGTCCTCCCCGTCGGGATGCCCGCGTGCGAGATGCTGCTGCAGCTCGACGTGCCGGAACTGGTAGTACGGCCCCTCCGTCCGCAGCAGGCCCAGGCGGTGGGCGTCTTCCAGGAAGTCCATGGCCCGCAGCGGCAACCTCCCCCTGGTGGCCAGCCGCGGCACCGTCAGCTTGTAGGCCAGCCAGGCGTGGTGACTGCCCAGTACGAGCCCGAACAGCAGCCCCAGCAGCAACCCGCCGCCGATCGCCACGCTCGGGTTCAGCTGCGCCCTGAGCCCGATGGCCCCGGCCATGAGCCCGACCACGAGCCCGCTGATGATCCGGATGACGGTCAGGTTCCTGTCGGCCCGCCAGGTCGAGCGCGGGGACCTCGCGCTCGACACGGTGGTGGGGTTCTCGACCCAGCGGATCAGGCTGAGCACGACCACGAACCCGATGCCGGACAGCAGGCCGATGTCCCGCGCGCCCACTATGCCGCCCTTCACCCCTCCCACCGAGCTGCCCATGAGCCAGCCGACGAGCGCCCCCAGCACTCCGACCAGCAGCCCGTCCCGCAGCACGCCCAGCAGTTGCGGGAGCCGGCCGCGAAGGTGGAAGTCGGCGTGGCCCGGCGCCTCGGTGAACCACGACCCGCTCATGATCACGACCACCGCCGCCGACAGCAGCCCGATCACCGCGCTCGGCACCGGCATGCCCGTGAGCACCGTGAACACCACCCCGACCACGATCCCGATGGCGATCCCTGCCCACAGCCGTATCGGGCGGCTGGGCGTGTACCGGGCCAGGTGCCACCACGCCATGTCACGCGGCTCCCCCGTCCCGCGCGAGAGCTGGTGGGACAGGTACGTGAGCCAGCGGCCGACCTCCTCCGGCCGCCAGGCGTGCTGCGGCCGGAAGGGCTGGGCCGGGCCGTCGACCGGCGGCACGGCGTCCACCAGGGCGGGAATGAGCCGGTCGCACAGATGGTCGTGCAGTTCGGCCGGGGTGCGGCGGCCGAGCTCCAGCAGCGGTGCCGGATCCACCCGCGGCGCGATGTAGGTGGCGCGGACCAGCCACAACCCCAGCGAGGTCGAGACGACCCCGGCCAGGCCGGGGGCGGCGCCCGTGCGCAGCGCCTCCAGGACCCTGGGCCAGCCGGGATGGATCACGGGCGGCAGGCACGCCTCCAGGTAGTCGGCCGCCGCGGCGGGGGCCATGGGCTGCGGCTCGATGACCGCGGCCGCCGTGAGAACGTCGCCGAGCCGCTCGACCGACTCGGCGAACTGCTCGGTACGGCAGGTGATGATCAGCTGGTCGGTCTCGCACATCGACCGGTTCAGCGCGCCGAGCAGGTCCGCGCGGGCGGAGTCGTGCAGTTCGTCCACCCCGTCGATGACGGGCAGCACCTCGCCGCGGGCCACCAGCGCCTCCGGGATGCCGGGGCCGAGGCCCTCCGCCCGCAGCGCGGGATAGTCCATCGCGAGGCTCTCGGCGAGCCAGTCCTGAAGCCGCGGGTGTACGCGGTCGTCCCAGCGCGAGGCCGACAGGAGCACCGGGACGGGCTCCTCCGGCTGCCGGGTATCCAGCAGTTCGAGCAGCAGCTGCACGGCCAGGGTCGTCTTCCCGGTGCCAGGACCGCCCAGGATGACCAGCCGCCGGCAGCGCAGCGCGCGGAAGTTGCGAGCCATGTCGGCGATGTGCACCTCCAGGCCGGGGAAGGCCACCGTGCCCCTGGCGATGATCTCGGGCCGGTCGACCAGCTCACGGCGCCCGGTCGAGCGCCAGGGCAGCGGCATCGGCTCGGGATCGCCGAGCGAGCGCAGGGCCGTCTCGTGGCGCCACTGCTCTGTCACCAGCCCGGCGAGGATGTCCTTGGCGGTGCCGATGTCGGTGGATGTCGGCGCGGGCGCGGGCGCGCCCCGCCCGCGCCACCAGTTCAGGAACTGCACCAGGCTGTTGCCCAGCGCCATCGCGCTCAGCACGGCTGAGAAGACCGAGACTGCTCCCACGCCCTTCCCGGGAATGCCGGGCAGTTGCGGGGCCCAGAGAAGGAATGCCGAGGAAAGGATCAGCAGCAGAACTCCCACTGCCACCCACATCCTGGCCTTGCGATTCTGCTGCGGACTCTGTCGAGACATAAAGCAATTATGTCCACATTCATCGTAAAATGGACTAAAGGCCGCCCTGGCGCGGTCGATTAACCGGAAAAATCGGTCGCCCTATCGAAAGGGCCGTCAATTCGACGGCATTGTTGCGGAGATTTTCCCGGCCGCGGCGGCCAGCCCCCTACGGCCGGGGAGAACGAGATTACCGTCGGTCACCAGCATGAACCGCTCCAGCTCCGGCACGACCACGTGCACGGCGGTGACCCCGCGGGGAAGGACGCCGGCCGTGCGGTGGTAGGCGGTGCAGCCCCGCGCGGCCAGCATCGCGGTCACCTTCCGCACCTGCCCGCCGGGCGGCCCGGCGGTCGCGGCGGCGCGCGGGAAGGGCGCCACGCGCGCCGTGCGCAGCGGGCCGGTGAGGTCGAACCGCCCGCAGGCGTGCAGGGCGGGATGCGCCGCGAGCCCGGCCAGGTCAGCGTGCGCGGGAGCCGCCGGGCGGGGCATGCTCCCGCTCTCGCCGAGCGTGGCCTGGACCAGCTCGGTGAGGGCCCGCCAGGCGGCGTAGGAGGGGTCGAGCGAGGTCCCGGTGCCGCGCCGGTGCGGGCGGCCGGCGGTGGGCGCCGTGTACGCCAGCATCGTCGGCACCCCGACGTCACTGGTGATGTCCAGGAGGTGCACCGGCGCTCCGGTGAGCTCACCGGCCGTCGCGTACGCCCGCGCCGGGCCGGGTGGCAGCGTCGCCGGGTCGATCAGCGTGGGCCGGAAGCCCTCCGCGCCCAGAAAGGCCCGTACCAGGAGCAGGGACAGGGCGTCGCGTTCGATCACCTCGTTGAGGGCGTGCAGCAGCGCCTCGGCGGCGGTGACGCCGGCGGCCGAGCCGCTGTTGCAGCTGTAGCGCATCAGATGGGTGTAGTCGCAGTCGTCTCCGGCCCGCTCGCGCAGCCGGGCGGCCCCGGCCTCGACGTACCAGGGAGCGAACAGGAACAGCGGCACCAGCGCCTCCCGTCCCCCGCCGAGCGGGCGGTAACGCAGGCAGGCCATCCGCCGGCCGGGCATCCTGGCCAGCAGCAGGGCCGTGGCGTCCGTACGCAGGGGACCCGCGGCGATCGCGGCGGGCGGGGCCGGCTCCACGGCCGCGGGGTCGAAGCGGGCCGGACCGGTGAGATAGTGCTCGACCGCCTCGAACAGCGCGCCCACCCGGGCCTCCGCCGGGCGGCCCTTCCCCATCCCGCACGCGGCCGGCCCGGCGTCCCCGTCGAGCAGCTCGCACCACCAGGCGGTCGGGTCGCGCCCCGCGCCGACGTCCGCGAGCTCCGCCCGCAGGCCCAGCGCGGCCAGCGCCGCCGCCGCCCGCCGGTCGGCCTCGCCCACCGGCACTTCCCGCTCCACCTCACCGGGACAGGCGTCACCGGGAGGGGCGTTACCGAGAGCGACGCCGGCCGGATGCGCTCTAGTCCTCACTATCGCCCGTCATCGTGGACAGCAGTTCTTCGAGCCGGTCGAGTTCGGCCCCGGTCAACCGCTGTTCCCGGGTGTCGAGCGATTCCACCTTCACGTAGTCCACGACGTTTCCCATGAGGCCTCCCCTCACGTTTCTTCCTCCAATGGTAGCTCCAGCTCGATAAAGCACTGGAAAATCAGAAAAATCATCATTTGATAATACGTTTGCCCTTTAAAGGGCTTGCAAGCGGCAGGGCGGCGAGCGGTCACCCGACCGGGTGCAGCAGCACGGCCAGCGGATCGGCCAGCCTGGGCGGGGGCTCGTCGGGCACCGTGAAGACCCGCCCGCCGCCGTCGCCCACGGTGATCCGGTAGGTGATCAGGTCCGCGCCCACTTCCCCGCCTCCCTCCCGGGCCACGGCGGCCTCGATGGCGGCCAGCGCGCCGTACACCCTGGCGGCCGCCGGCGCGGGCAGCTCGTCGGTGTCGTAACCGGCGACGGTCTCCTGCAGGCCGGCGAAGCCGCCGGCCCGCTCGATCCGTACTTTCATGTCGGACTCCCCGGCTCACGCGGCGGGGGTCACTTGAACGCCTTCTTCAGCGCCTTCAGCTCCGCGGCCAGGATGTCGTCGTCGGACAGTTCCCCCCGGGCCATCAGCCTGTCCGTGCCGATGACCTGGAACTCGGGCATCTGCATGGTGCCGCAGCAGGTCGACCGATCCTGTACGGCACGCAGGCTCGCGGACGCCGTGTCGGCCGCCTTCACCGTGGTCACGTCCTTGGCGGCCTTGCCGTCGCCGGTGTAGTCGGCGTTCATGAGCTCCATCTCACCGGACAGCACCTTGGTGAACGGCGTGGGCGAGGTCACCACCTCGCGTACGGCGAACCGGTTGCGGATGAAGGTCCGGTAGATGTTGGGATCCTGCTGCGCGGCCGAGACCTGCAGCATCTGGTTGACCACGTCGGTGTAGGTGGCCCCGGTGTCAGGCGCCTTGACGATGGCCTTGAACAGCAGCTTGCACAGCCGGTCCGCGACCTCCATGAGGATCATGGTGGGGCTCTTGACCATGCCCTGCTTGATGCTTTCGTGCGCGTAGATGTCGGCCAGCACGTCGTAGATGCCGCCGGTGAACACCTGCGAGATCGCGTGCACCTCGTTGCCGACCTCGCTCAGCTTGAGGTCGTTGTCGGCGTTGCGCAGGCCGAACGGCAGGCCGAGCGACGCGCCGAACTGCTCGGCCAGGCACGACAGAAACGACTTGGCGTGCAGGTTGGCCTTGGTGAGCGCGACGAGCGCCTCGGCCTGGTCCGGCTCCGACAGCGCCAGGAAGATGGCGGTCAGGTCGCCGAAGGACTCGTGCAGCCCCCCGGTCTGCGGCGGGTTGTCCGCGCCCAGCCAGCCCGGCTTGAGCCCGTCGAGGACCGCGTGACCGGTCTCGTGGGCCACGATGTCCAGCGAGCGGCAGGTGAAGACCTCCTGCTCGGCGCCCTTCGGGGTGAAGTGGAGGAACTTCAGGGCCTTGGACGTCCTGGTGTAGAAGGCGTTGGCACCGACCCCGCCATGCGGGAAGATCGTGAGCCGGTCGATGTTCCCGCCGGTGTTCCAGGCGAACGGGAGCGGGTCGCCGCCGTTGTGGCGCTGGTACATCGTCAGCGTCTCGCGGACGACCGCGTACGTGTGCGCGCAGTCGAACTCCGGCGAGTTCGGGGTGAAGACGAAGTCCCCGTTGACCCCGCGCTTCACCGGGGTGGTGCCGGCCAGTTCGGTGGTGAGCCGGGCGTCGGTGGGCCCGTTGAGCACGGCGCTGGGAATGAAGATCGCCCTGACGCCCAGCTCGGCGACGCTGGGATCCTGCTTGTAGACGAGGATCCGGGGCCCGACGATCGGCGCGAGCGGGATCGGGGTCGAGGTCGGCAGCGGGCGCGGGGCGGGCACCACGTCCATCGTGAAGGGAGGCTGGAGCGTGCGCGTGGTCGATTCGGCCACGGCCACTCCCATGATTTCGCGGCGTTCCGGGGTGATGACCTTGTCCCCGGTGTCGTGATTGATCATTCGCTCGTCTCTTCCCCTGCGGTCCGGCTCGCGGATCATTCCGGCGAATCCCGTCAATGGGGACGCGCTTCTCGGAGCCTCCCCCGCGCCGGATCAGCACTCGCACACGGGATTTCCAAGGTTCGGCCAGACTTGCCGGCCGAGGCCGTGCCTGCCCCAGACTGTTCGCATGCCGTCTGACCAGTACGGAAGCACGGCGATCGTGCTCTTCAACCGGGACCTGCGGGTGCACGACCACCCGGCCCTCGCCGCCGCCTGCGAGCGGGCCGAGCGGGTGGTGCCGCTGTTCGTGCTGGACCCGGCCGTGCCGGCGGGTCAGCGGACCGGCTTCCTGCTGGAGTGCCTGGCCGACCTGCGGGCCTCGCTGCGGGAGCGCGGCGGTGAGCTGTTCGTACGGCACGGCGACACCGTCCGCGAGACCATGAGGCTGGCCGCCGAGCTGGGCACGGAGACCGTCTACGCCAGTGCCGACGTCAGCTCGTTCGCCAGGCGGCGGGAGGAGCGCCTGGCCGCCGAGCGGATCGAGTTCCTGTGCTTCCCCGGCGTCACCGTCGTGCCCCCTGACGAGCTGCGGCCCTCGGGCGGCGGCGACCACTACCGGGTCTTCACCCCCTACTGGCGCGAGTGGACCCGCCGTAACAGGCGCTGGCAGCTAGCGCCTCCCCGCAAGATACGCACGCCACCGGGCCTGGACGCCGGCCCTCTGCCCGCCGGCCGGCCGCACCCGGGCATGCCCGGCGGCGAGTCGCAGGCCCGCGACCGTGCCGCGCGGTGGTTGCGGCAGGGCCTGAGCGGCTACGCCGACGGGCACGACGACCTGGCGGGCGACCGTACGTCCCGGCTCAGCCCGTATCTGCGCTTCGGGTGCCTGTCGCCGCTGGAGCTGGCCTGCCGGGCCGGGCACAGCGTGGACTTCGTCCGCCAGCTCTGCTGGCGGGACTTCCACCACCAGGTGACGTACGCGTTCCCGCGGATCAACCGGGAGAACTACCGCCACCCCGAACGACGCTGGCGGCACGACCAGGAGGCGCTGCAGGCGTGGCAGGCCGGCATGACGGGCTTGCCCATCGTGGACGCGGGCATGCGCCAGCTGCTCGCCGAGGGCTGGATGCACAACCGGGCCCGCCTGATCGTGGCCGCCTACCTCATCAGGCATCTCGGCGTCGACTGGCGGGACGGCGCCTGGCATTTCTGGCGGCACCTGCTGGACGGCGACGTGGCCAACAACTTCGGCAACTGGCAGTGGGTCGCGGGCACCGGCAACGACACCCGGCCCAACCGCGGCTTCAACCCGCTGCGCCAGGCCAGGCGCTACGACCCGGCGGGCGACTACGTGCGCCGCTACGTGCCCGAGCTCGCCGGCCTGCCCGCCGCCCACGTCCACGAGCCGTGGCGGCTGCCGAACCCGCCCGCCGGCTATCCCGCCCGGCTGGACGGCACCGACTGATCTCCGGCGGCCTGCCGACGGACCGCGGCCTTGGCCACGTTGACGGGCATGCGCCCGAAGATCAGGCCGTGGAACGGGAAGATCGCCCACCAGTAGAGGTGCCCGAGCAGGCCGTGCGGGTAGAAGATCGCCCGCTGCCGGTAGTACGTACGGCCGGCGCGGCGGGAGACGCTCAGCTCCAGCCAGGCCAGCCCCGGCAGCCGCATCTCGGCCCGGAGCCGGAGCAGCCGGCCGGGCAGCACCTCCTCCACCCGCCAGAAGTCGACGGTCTCGCCCACGCGCAACCGGTCGGCGTCCCGTCGCCCGCGGCGCAGCCCGACCCCGCCGAACAGTCCGTCCAGCAGGCCGCGCAGACGCCAGGCGCCCGGCAGGGAGTACCAGCCGTTACGGCCGCCGATCCCCTCGATGACCTGCCACAACGCCTCCGGCTCCGCGTCCACCCGGGTGTCCCGGCAGTCGACGTAGAGGCTGCCGCCGGCCCAGTCAGGGTCGGTCGGCAGCGGATCGCTCGGGGTGCCGGGTGTGGAGGCCGAGGACCAGCGGGTGGCGACCTTGGCCTCCTTGATCTTCTTGAGCGCCAGCGAGACGGCCGCGGGAAAGCCGATCAGGCCTTCCTCGGGATCGGGTACGTAACGGGCGATGTCGTGCTCGCCGCAGACCGCCTCGTTGCGCAGCGACTCGACCAGCGGGCGCGCGATGCCCGCCGGAACCGGCGTGACCAGGCCCACCCACAGGCTCGACAACCTCGGGGTGAGCACCTTCACCGGGATGATCACGCGCCGGGGCAGCCCGGCCACGGCCGCGTACCCCTGGATCATCTCGGCGTAGGTGAGCACGTCCGGGCCGCCGAGGTCGAACCCGCGGTTGACCTCCCCTGGCACGCTCGCCCAGGCGGTGAGATAGCGCAGCACGTCGCGTACGGCGATGGGCTGCGTACGGCTCTGCACCCAGCGCGGCGTCGTCATGACCGGCAGCCGCTCGGTCAGGTGGCGCAACATCTCGAAGGACGCCGAGCCGGAACCGATGATCACCGCGGCCCGCAGCACCACGGCCGGCACGCCCGAGCGCAGGAAGATCCCGGCCACCTCGGCCCTGGACCGCAGGTGCGGGGAGAGCGGCCCGCCCGGGTCGAGGCCGCCGAGGTAGACGATGCGCCGCACCCCGGCCCGCTCGGCCGCCGCCGCGAAGGTCCCGGCCGCCCTGCGGTCGTTCTCGGCGAACTGCCCGGTGCCGCCCATGGTGTGGATCAGGTAGTAGGCCACCTCGATGCCGTCGAGCGCCGCCCGTGTCCGGGCGGGATCGGTGGCGTCCGCCTCGACGACCCGTACCCGCTCCGCCCAGGGCAGGTCCCGCAACCGCTCCGGCGAGCGGGCCATGCAGCGGACCTCGTGGCCGGCCGCGAGCAGCTCGGGCACCAGCCGGCCGCCGATGTAACCGGTCGCCCCGGTCACCAGACAACGCGCCATCTTCTCGCCCTCCCCGCTCCTGAGACCTCTTTTCTCCGGTTCCATCAGGGATCGCGGGATATCGGAATGCCGGGCAAAGCTCTCTTTGCCGGCACGGCCCAGCGCGGTCCGGTCGGCGGCCTATCGGGGAGGAGCGCCGCCCGGGCTCTCAGGGAGCCGGGTCCAGCAGGGGCGCGAGGTCGGCGACCGCGTGCGCGCGGTGCAGGTCGAGGGTGGTGACGGCCTCGTCGGCACTGCGCCGCCGCAGCGCGTCGAGCGTGGCCCGGTGCTCCTTGACCACCCGCTCGCGGTTGCCCGGATCGCCGTAGTACATCGAGCGGTAGGCGTCGGTCGCGTCCCACAGGGTCCTGATCAGGCGGGCCAGCCGGGGCATGCCCGCGCGGTCGAACAACGTCATGTGGAACAGCCGGTTGGCGGCGGCCATGGCCGGCACGTCGCCGGCCGCGGCGGCCCGCTCGACCTCCTCCTGGGCCGACTCCAGCCGGTCGAGGTCGGCGTCGGTGAGGCGGGCGACCGCCCGGCGCACGGCCTCCTCCTCCAGCAGCTCCCGGATGCGGTAGACCTCGCGCAGGTCGTCGAGCGAGAGCGTCTCGACGAAGTAGCCCCGGTGGGCCTCGTATGCCACCAGGCCCTCGCCCTGCAACATCTTGAGCGCCTCACGCAGGGGGACGCGGCTGACCTGGAGCTCCTCGGCCAGCGCGTCCTGCCGGATCGGGGCGCCGGGCCGCAGCCGGCCGCTGGTGATGGCGCGGCGCAGCTCGGCCAGCACGAACTGCTGGGCCGTGGGCGGCCTGCGTCGTGCCTGGTCCGGACTCATCGCCCCAATATCTCACGAAGCCATGCGTCATCCGCTCCGAGCCGGGGAGGCGGGCGCCGGTAGGAGGGCGGGGTGGCGCTGAGGCGCAGCGGGTTCGCGACCTGGCCGGTCCCCTCGATCCGTACGGACGGCTCCAGGCCGAGCTCCTCGGCCAGGGCGAAGGCGGCGGCCAGGTCGTTGATCGGGCCGCACGGCACCCCGGCCTCGGTGAGCGCCGCGAACCACTCGTCCGCCGGCCGGCCGGCCAGCGTGGCGTTCAGCTCGGCGACCAGCGGGACCCGGGCGGCCACCCGGCCCGCGTTGGTGGCGTACCGGGGGTCCTCGGCGAGGTCGGCGCGGTCCAGCACCGCGCAGAGGGCGCGGAACTGGCGGTCGTTTCCCGCCGCGATCACAATGGCGCGGTCGGCGGCCTGGAAGACCTCGTACGGCACGATGCTCGGATGCCGGTTGCCCATGGCGCGCGGCACGACCCCGGCGGCGGCGTAGGCGGAGGAGTGGTTGGTCAGCGCCGACAGGAGGGAGGTCAGCAGGGAGACCTCGACGCGCTGGCCGGCGCCCGGCTCGGGGTCGCCGCCGAAGACGCGCCCGCCGCTGCCGGTGTGGTCGCGGTGGTGGAGCGCGGCCAGGATGCCGACGGCGGCGTGCAGGCCGGTGATCACGTCCACCACCGCCACGCCCGCCTTCGTCCCCGGCCCGTCCGGCTCGCCGGTGACGCTCATCAGCCCGCCCACGGCCTGCGCGATCAGGTCGTAGCCGGGCAGCCCGGCCCCCGCCCCCGACCCGAACCCCGTGATCGAGCAGTACACCAGTCCCGGGTTGAGCTCCCGCAGCGCCTCGTAGCCGAGGCCGAACCGGTCCATCGTGCCCGGCCGGAAGTTCTCCACGAGCACGTCCGCCCGCGCCGCGAGGGCACGCGCCACCTCGACGTCCGCCCGCAGGTCCAGCGCGATCGAGCGCTTGTTGCGGTTGACGCCGAGGAAGTACGTGGCCTCGCCCCCGGCGTACGGCGGCCCCCAGGCGCGGGTCTCGTCCCCGAGGCCGGGCTGCTCCACCTTGACCACCTCGGCCCCCAGGTCGGCCAGCAGCATCGTGGCGTAGGGACCGGCCAGCACCCGGCTGAAGTCGGCGACCAGCACCCCCGACAGCGCGCCCGTCATGCGGGCCGCCCGAGCGGATTCACAACATTCATGGTCAGCGCAGCCTAACTGTGCCTATATTGGATTTTCAATATTGGATCCAAAATACGGAGGATCGCGCATGATCGCCCCGACCGCGCTGTTCGCCCTGGACACGCTGCTGACCGACGAGGAACGCGAGATCAGGAACACGGTCAGGAAGATGTGCGACCGCGAGATCCGGCCGCACGTCGCGGGCTGGTTCGAGGCCGGCGAGCTGCCCGCCCGCGAGCTGGCCCGCGAGCTCGGCTCGGTCGGCGTGCTCGGCATGCACCTCGACGGATACGGGTGCGCGGGCATGGGCGCGGTCGCGTACGGGCTGGCCTGCCTGGAGCTGGAGGCCGCCGACTCCGGCCTGCGCAGCCTGGTGTCGGTGCAGGGCTCGCTGGCCATGTACGCGATCTGGAAGTACGGCAGCGAGGAGCAGAAGAACGAGTGGCTGCCCGCGATGGCGGCCGGCGAGCGCATCGGCTGCTTCGGCCTGACCGAGCCGGACTTCGGCTCCGACCCGGCGGGCATGCGCACGACGGCCAAGCGCGAGGGCGGCGACTGGGTGCTGAACGGCACCAAGATGTGGATCACCAACGGCTCGGTGGCGGACGTGGCGGTGGTCTGGGCCCGTACGGACGAGGGGATCAGGGGCTTCCTGGTCCCGGCGGGCACCCCGGGCTTCACCGCCAACGACGTCAAGCACAAGATCTCGCTGCGCGCGAGCGTGACGAGCGAGCTGGTGCTGGACGGCGTCCGGCTGCCCGAGGACGCGATGCTGCCCGGCGCCAGGGGCCTGTCCGGCCCGCTGGGCTGCCTGAACGAGGCCAGGTTCGGCATCGTGTTCGGCTCGATGGGCGCGGCCCTCGACTGCCTGGAGACGACCATCGCGTACGTGGCCGACCGCGAGGTGTTCGCCCGGCCGCTCGCCTCCTACCAGCTCACCCAGGAGAAGCTCGCCGACATGGCGCTGGAGCTGGGCAAGGGCCTGCTGCTGGCGGTGCACGTCGGCCGGTTGAAGGAGGCCGGCACGCTCACCCCCGAGCAGGTGAGCGCCGGCAAACTGAACAACGTGCGCGAGGCCCTGGAGATCGCCAGGAAGTGCCGCACCCTGCTCGGCGCGAACGGCGTCACCCTCGAATATCCCGTGATCCGGCACGCGGTGAACCTGGAGTCGGTGCTGACCTACGAGGGGACCTCGGAGATCCACACCCTGGTCCTCGGCCGGGCGCTGACCGGGATCAGCGCCTTCCAATGAGCGCCGCATTATACAACCTGTCGTACAGCAGACAGAAGAAGCATCCTCCCCTGCCTGTCGGACGTGTGTCATGATTGCGCTGTGCGTTTCTCCGGTACGGCTGTCGCCCGCCCACCCGCCTTGATTCGCGACCAGGTCGCCGCACAGATCCGTGAGGCGATCACCGAGCTTCGGCTCATGCCCGGCCAGGTGCTCGTGGAGCGGGAGCTGTGCGAGGCCACCACGGCGAGTCGCGCGACCGTGCGGGAAGCGCTCCGCCAGCTCGAGTCGGAAGGTCTCGTCCACTCGACCAACGGACGCGGGACCGTGGTGGCCACGCTCTCGGTCGAGGACGCCCGCCAGATCTACGAGGTGCGCTCCGCCCTGGAGGGCGTCGCGGGCCGGCTGTTCGCCATCCGGGCCACCGAGGCCGATCGGCACGCGCTGCGGGCGGCGCTCATCCGGCTGGAGGAGGTCGCGGAGGACACCCGCCAGCTCGCCATCGCGAAGACCGAGTTCTACGACGTCCTCGTGAGCGGGGCGAAGAACACCGAGCTGAAGCACATCCTCGACTCCATCAACCGCCGGGTGACGCTGGTCCGCGCGGTCTCGCTCTCCAAGCCGGGCCGTCCCCAGGAGTCGCTGGCGGAGGTGCGGGCGATCTGCGAGGCGGCGGTGGCCGGTGACGCCGCCCGTGCCGAGGAGTTGTGCCGGCTGCACGTCGAGCAGGCCGCCGAAGCGGCACTCCCCCGGCTCTCCGAGGCGGGAGACCTCGACCTGTAACCGGCCGCTCCACCCGTCCCCGAGGTGACCGGGCCTATTTCCGGTGTTCTGCCGGGAAACGTCGGGTGTGGTGCCTACACTGCGCCGGCATGACGACAAGGATCACCGTCGACGGGACGGCCTCGGGGCGGCGGGCGACGAAAACCGGATCCGCCGGCTCGCCGAGGCCGGAGACGCCACCGGACTGGCCACCGAGCTGTTGCGCACCGTGGGGGTGCCGGGCTTCGGCGGGCCGGACTGGACCTGGCTGACCGACGTCCTCGACGTCTGCCCGGACGAGTTCCGGCTGAGGGCGGCCCTGGCGATCACGGAGCTCTCCGACCACGTCCAGGACCGGTTCGTGGAGGTCGTCCTCCGGAAGGTCTCCTTCGAGGAGCACCTGGAGCTGGTGGAGAGCGTTGTGGTGGGGATGGGTGGCAAAGGGACCCAGCACGTCCACGATCTGCTGACCGACCTCACCCAGGCGTGGCCGCGGGCCGGCCGGGAGGTCCCGGGACCGGTGGTGGGCGCGGTCAGGCGGGCGGTCCAGGCCACGTACGGCATCCACAAGCTTGAGCGGATGGCCGGCTTCCCCGGCCATCCGCCGTTCAGCCCCGGCGAGGCCTGGGCCGACCAGGCGCTCGCCGATCTGGACGGCCTGGGCGAGCCCTGGCGGGCTCTCGCCGCGCACGCGGTGACCGCGACGACCGCCCAGCCCACCGCCGCGTGGGAGCAGCGGGCGCGCCGGCTGCTGGACGCGGTGGGCCCCGAGGCCGCGCGGACGACGATCAGCCGGTGGCTGGCCCTGGTCGGACGGCCGCGCACCATGTCCGTCCGGCACCTTGATGACGAGGCGTTCGATCCGTACAACGCCCTCGGGGTCCGGGGGCTGATCTGGATGCTGGCCTTCCTGCCCCCGGGCGCGGACAGCCCACGGGTGCTCGGGCATCTGGTCGAAACCGCGCTGAAGAAGGTGCAGGGCCTCGGCCCGCGCAGCCCCATGCTGGCCAACGCCGCGGTGCACGCGCTGGCGCGGATGGAGGGCGAGGCGGCGCCGGCGCAGCTGGCCCGCCTGTCGGCGCGTGTCACGTACAAGGGCACGGCCAAGGTGCTGGGGAGCGTGCTCGACGCGCGGGCGGCCGCGCTGGGGCTGACGCGCGAGGAGGTCGAGGAGCTGGCCGTGCCCACGTACGGGCTCACCGAGGTCGGCCGGCGCACCGCCACGTTCGGCGAGGTCACGGCCGAGCTGACCGTCACCGGCACCCGGACGGGCATCACCTGGCGCACCGCCGCCGGGCGGACGGTCAAGTCACCGCCCGCGAGCGTCCGGCAGGATCACCCCGAAGGGCCGGCCGAGCTGAAGTCCGCGGCCAAGGACATCGACAAGATGCTCGCCGCCCAGGTCGAGCGGCTGGACCAGCAGTTCCTCACCCGGCGCGAGTGGCCGTACCGGACCTGGCGGGAGCGCTACCTCGACCACCCGCTGCTCGGCACCCTGGGCAGACGGCTGATCTGGCTGGTCGGCGATCGGGCCTGCTGCTACGCCGACGGGCGGCTGCGCGGGCTGGACGGCGTGCCGCTCGACCCGGCCGAGGAGGCAGCCGTACGGCTGTGGCATCCGATCGGCCGGGACGTGGAGGAGGTGGTGGCCTGGCGCGACCGGCTGGAGCATCTCCAGATCACCCAGCCGTTCAAGCAGGCCCACCGTGAGGTCTACGTGCTCACCGCGGCCGAGAAGGACACCCGCGTCTACTCCAACCGGTATGCCGCGCACATTCTGCGCCAGCACCAGTTCCACGCGCTGGCCGCGCAGCGCGGATGGCACAACAGGCTGCGGCTGATGGTGGACGACACCTACCCGCCGGCGACCCGGGAGCTGCCGCGCTGGGGGCTGCGGGCCGAGTTCTGGGTCGAGGGGATCGGCGACGACCACGGCGGCGACACCCTCGACTCGGGTGCCTACCTGCGCCTGGCGACCGATCAGGTGCGGTTCTACCCGGCGGAGGCGCCGGCGAACTCCGGCCATGCCTACGGCGGCGGCTACGAGCAGTGGGTCCCCGGCGGCGCCGCCCCGGTCCTGCCGCTGCCGCTGGAGCAGATCCCGCCGCTGGTGTTCAGCGAGATCATGCGCGACGTGGACCTGTTCGTCGGGGTGGCCAGCGTCGGCAACGACCCCACCTGGAACGACGGCGGGCCCGAGGGCCGGTTCAGGGATTACTGGACCTCCTACAGCTTCGGCGAGCTGTCGGGCACCGCGCGGACCCGCCGCGACCTGCTGGACCGCCTGATCCCCCGGCTGGCCATCGCAGGCCGCTGCACCCTGGACGGCCGCTTCCTCCACGTACGCGGGGAGCTGCGCACTTACAAGATCCATCTGGGCTCCGGCAACATCCTGATGACGCCGAACGACCAGTACCTGTGCATCGTGCCCCAGCGGAGCGCGGCGGCGGCCACCGGCGAGGTCCACCTGCCCTTCGAAGGCGACGGGATGCTCGCGGTCATCCTCAGCAAGGCACTCATGCTGGCCAGGGACACCGAGATCACCGACCCCACCATCACCCGCCAGATCCGGTGACCCGGCCGGGCTGCGACGGTGTGTTCATCCCTCATGTACGGCGCGGTCGGCCGGCCCGGTCGTGAACCGGGTGAACCGCACCCGCAGCCCCTCGCGTTCGGGCGAACAGCAGTACGGGCCCGCCTTCGCGACCGCGACGGGAGCCAGCGGCGCCAGGCGTACGAGCCGCCAGGGGTCGTCCTCGCGGCGGGCCCGGACGACGACGGCGTCCGCCATGCGGCTGGCTCGGATCGTGACCCGGCACCCGGCCCACCCGGCGACCGGCGCCACCGACCAGTCGGACCTGCCGTGCGTGACGACCGCGCCCAGCTGCGGGACCCCGTCGCTCAGCTCGACCCCCGCCTTGATCCAGGTCTCGTCGTCCACCCGGACCATCAGCCCGGCCTGGTCGTACAGCGTGTCGAACTCGCACACGAACGTCACCTCGACGGCCTGCCCCGTCTCGAACCCGGTGAGCAGCGCGTGACCGTTGTCGTGCACGACGCCGTAGCCGGTGTGCCGCCAGAAGTCGCTGTGGTGCCGGGTGGTGACGATCAACGAGTCACCGTCGATCTCGGTGGAAAGTGGCGGATTGAGCCAGGCCGGCTCGTCCCATGACACCGCGCGCTGAGCGTCCATCAGGTCTCGCTCCTTCGGCATGAGCTGGTCACCACGTGAACGATCGATCATGTTACTGCCGGCCGTACCCAGGTGGGCAGGGGTACCGGGCCACCCCGGGTCACGATCCGCGTCTCGGGGCTTACAGATCGCTATGCCGAGTCGTAAAGTGTCAGAATGACGGCTCCGGACGATCAAGACGGCCCCGCGGGAGGTCGGCCCCGTCACCGGGAGCACCATCCACCCCGGCCCGCCCCGTCGTCGCCGCGTCCAGGTGAAACGTGACGCCAAGGGGTGACGACGCGGTCTCGTCACCACCGTCCGGGACCCGTGTCGCGCACCGCGGATTCACGGCCGGTTCCGCAAGTAGTCCCCAACGAGGAATCCACGAGAAGGACCCCCATGGCCCAGACCAGCCACCCCAGTCCTACCGAGGAGAGCAGCACCCATTCCGACCTGAAACAGGTCATGGGTCCGGGCCTGCTGCTCCTGTTCATCATCGGCGACATTCTCGGCACCGGCGTCTACGCCCTGACCGGACAGGTCGCCGGGGAGGTGGGGGGCGCCGCGTGGCTGCCCTTCGCCATCGCCTTCGTGGTCGCCCTGATCACGGCCTGTTCCTATCTGGAACTGGTCACGAAATACCCGCAGGCCGCGGGAGCCGCCCTGTACGTGCATAAGGCCTTCGGCAAGCACGTGCTGACGTTCCTGGTGTGCTTCACCGTGATGTGCTCGGGCATCACCTCGGCCTCGGCCGCGTCGCGGGCCTTCGCGGCCAACCTCACCACCGGATTCGGGCTGGACGTCGGCAACGGCGTCATCCTGCTGATCGCGCTGGCCTTCATGCTCCTGGTCCTGGCCGTCAACCTGCGTGGCGTCGGCGAGAGCGTCAAGGCCAACATCGTGCTCACCGCGGTCGAGCTCTCGGGGCTGCTGCTCGTCATCTTCATCAGCCTGTACTTCATCGCCGGCGGCAACGCCGACTTCTCGCGGGTCGTCGCCTTCGAGACCGCCGCGGACAAGAGCGTCTTCCTGGCGGTCAGCACCGCGACGTCGCTGGCCTTCTTCGCCATGGTCGGGTTCGAGGACTCGGTCAACATGGCGGAGGAGACCAAGGAGCCGAGCCGGATCTTCCCCCGCATCATGCTCACCGGGCTCGGCGTCACCGGCCTGATCTACATCCTCATCTCCATCTGCGCCGTGGCCGTCGTCCCCGTGGGCCAGCTGGCCGAGAGCGAAACACCCCTGACCCTCGTGGTGCAGACCGCGGCCCCCGGCTTCCCGATGTCGGACCTGCTGCCGTTCATCTCGATGTTCGCCGTGGCCAACTCCGCGCTGATCAACATGCTGATGGCCAGCCGGCTCCTGTACGGGATGGGCAAGCAGGGCGTACTGCCGGCCTTCCTGGCGAAGGTGAACCCCACCCGGCGCACCCCGCACGCGGCGATCGTGTTCACCACCGTCATCGCCCTCGCGCTCATCACCTACGTCTCGCTGGACCCGGAGAGCCCGGTCGTGGCGCTGCTCGGCGGGACGACGTCGCTGCTCCTGCTCGCGGTCTTCGCGGGCGTCAACGTGGCCGTACTCGTGCTGCGCAAGGACAAGGTCCCGGGCAAGCACTTCAGGGCGGGTCCCGTCCTGCCCGTGATAGGCGCGATCACATCCCTGTACCTGGTCCTGCCCTGGTCGTCCGGGCGCCCGGCCGGCCAGTACCAGATCGCCGGCGTGCTGCTGGCGATCGGCGTCCTCCTGTGGGTGGTCACCTGGTTGGCCCGGCGCAGGGAGAACGCGACGACTCCGCAGGGCTGACCGCACCGACCGGGGCAGTCGGCCCGGTGGACCGCGGGAACTCACCCTTCCGCGCCCGGCGAGATGGCCGGGCGCGGAGGGATGTGCGCGGTCCCGCTGTCAGCGAGGAATCCGGCTCGCGCGGGACCTCGGCTCCGCCGTCAGCGGGCCGTAAGCCGATGGCAGGGAACCGGCAAGCGGGATTCGCATCCTTGGAGGTGTCAGGCGGTACGAGCCGATGCCCCCGCGGAGGCGATTCGGATGACCGGCACGAACATGCGAGAGTTCCCCGCCCTGCTCGAAGAGCTCGGGCATGTGCGTCATTTCGCGGGCGGCGTCGTGGCCGGCCATCCCGCCGCGGACGACGTGGTCCTGGCCGTCTCCGAACTGGCCGCCAACGCCGTCGAGCACTCCGCCGCCAGCCGTGACTTCGAGGTACGGATCACCCATCTGGCCGGCGCCGTCCGCGTCGAGGTGCACGACCACGGGGGTGCGGGCAGGCCGCGGCTCGGCGTGGCCGGCGCGGAGGCGACCCGGGGGCGCGGGCTCTTCCTCGTGGACCACCTCTCCCGCGACTGGGGCATCACCCACCAGCCGGATCACACCGGCGTCTGGTGCGAGATCGGCTGCTCCTGCACGGAGTCACCGGCCCTCGGCAGGGCCGCCGCCTGAAGGGGGTCCGCTGCGCGGCCGTCAGCTGATCCGCAGGCTCGCGATCAGACCGTCACGCAGGTGGAAGGTCATCGGGCCGGTGCCGTTGTAGCCGTTTCCGCTCACCTTGAGGGTGACGACGAAACTGTCGGGGTCCGGGCCCGGCTCGATCGCGACGAGCTCGAACTTCGACTGCACGCCGATGTTGTCGGTACGGTCCCAGTCGCGCACGCCGTCACGACCGTGGAACTCGCGCCCCCAGTCGTTGAGGTAGGCGTCGTCGGTGAACGCGGCGGCGAAGGCCGCCGAGTCGGCACTGTTGGTGGCGTCGATGAAGGTCCGGATGGCGGCGGGTGTGCCGGTGACTGTCATGATCTCTTCCTTGCGGGGTCGTACGGTGGCCGACTACCGCTGGGCGGCGAGCAGGTCGGCCAGGTCGATGCGGGTGAGGAAGTCGCGGCGGACGCGGTCGGCGACCTCCGAGACCTCCTCGGAGCCGTCGTTCGCCGGGTCGATGTGCACCCGGTAGGGGCGCTGCCCGCGTGGCAGGGCGACGATCCGGGCGATCTCGTCGGCGACGAGCGAGGCGTCGGCGCCCTCGGGCGCGAGCGCGGCCAGCTTTCCCGCGATCTGCTCCATCAGCCCGGCGTACCTCGTCTCGTACTCGGCCTCCACGGCGGTGTCGGCGGGGTGGCCGGAGTGGGCGAAGTGGTTGGTGCCCGAGGTGAACGAGCCCGGCACGACGATGGAGGTCTCGACGCCCCAGCGGGCCAGCTCGCCGGCGTAGCTGACGGCGAGGGAGTCCATGCCCGCCTTCGCCGCGAAGTACGGGGCGAGGTAGGGCGGCGTGCCGCCCTTGACGCTGGAGCTGGACACCCAGATCACCAGGCCCTGCCCGCGGTGGCGCATGCCGGGCAGCACGGCGCGGTTGACCCGCTGGGTGCTCAGCACGTTGACGTCGTAGAGCTCGGCGAGCTGCTCGGGGGTGAAAGCCTCGGCGGGGCCGGTGACCATGTGGCCGGCGTTGTGGATCAGGACGTCGATGCGGCCGTGCTCGGCCTCGATCCGCGCGACGGCCGCGTCGACGGAGTCCTGCGCGTTGACGTCCAGCTCGATCGAGCGCAGATCGACGCCGTGCTCCTTCGCGTAGTCGGCCGCGGCCTGGACCTGGGGCGCGTTGCGGCCGGCGGTCTCGCGCATGCCCGCGTACACCGTGTCGCCGGCGTCGGCGAGGGCACGGGCGGTCAGGGCGCCGAAGCCGCTGGAGGCGCCGGTGATGACGATGACGTTGCTCATGTGGTTCTTCTTCCGGGTGAAGTGCGGTGCGGGAGCGGCCGGTAGGTGGCCCACCCTCAGGCGAGGCCGCCGTTGGTGTAGATGACCTGGCCGTTGACCCAGCGGGCGGGCCCGGCGAGGAAGGCGACGGTCTCGCTGATGTCCTCGGGCTGTCCGAGGCGCTCAAGCGGGGTGGCCTTGGCGAACCTGGCGACCGCGGCCTCGTCCTTGCCGTTGAAGAACAGCGGGCTCGCGGTGGGGCCGGGGGCGACCGCGTTGACGGTGATGTCCCTGCCGCGCAGCTCGCGGGCCAGGATCAGGGTGATGCCCTCGACGGCGGCCTTGCTGGCGACGTACGGGCCGTAGGTGGGCAGTTGGGTGCGGGTGACGGAGGTCGAGAAGTTGATGATGGCGCCACCCGGGCGCAGGCGGCGGGCGGCCAGCTTCGAGACGACGAAGGCGCCGCGGATGTTGGTGCGGTGCATCCGGTCCAGGTCGTCCAGGTCGAGCTCGACGATGGGGGTCAGGATCATGATGCCCGCGGTGTTCACCACCACGTCGATGCCGCCGAAGGCGGACTCCACGGCGTCGAACGCGGCGGTCATCTCGTCCTCGTCCCCGACGTCGCCGCCGATGGCGATGGCCTGTCCGCCACGGGAGACGAGGTCGGCGACCATCGCCTCGGCCCGGTCCTTGTTACCGGAGTAGTGCACGGCCACGGCGAAACCGTCGGCGACGAGGCGCTCGACGACGACGTGGCCGATGCCTCCCGTGCCGCCGGTGACCAGCGCGACACGGACGTTTGCTGTGGTGTTCTCGGTCATGAGGGTTTCCTTCTCGTGTTTCAGGGGTGCTGCGGCTTGAGCGGATCTCCAGAAAGCGGGCGGGGGCCCGGTGTCACGGCTTCGGGCCGTGCGCCAGCCGGGTCAGCCATTCGGCCAGCAGCTCCCGCTCCGCGGGGCTGAACGACTCCGGCGGGGCGGAACGCAGGAGCGCCGCGAGGGTGTTGGCCGCCTGCGGCACGGCCGGTGGTTCGGGCGGGGTGCCGCCGTCCGGCTCGGGCGTCAGGATGCCGGCCAGCACGATCTCCCTGACGTGCGTCGAGAGCTCCACGCTGCGGTGCAGCTCCGGCCGGGTGAGCAGGGCGAGCGCGACCCCGCTGTTGGCCGAGATCACGATCTCGGCGGCACGGTCGGGCTCGATCGCCAGGCGGCCGGCCCGGGCGACCCGTTCGAGCACCGATCGCAGCAGCTCGTGGGCCTCGCCGACAGAGCGCGGCGCGGAGGCCAGACCCGGGGTGTACATCAGCCGATAGAGGTTGGGGTGCTCCAGGGCGAAGCGCGTGTGCTCCTCCCAGCCGCGCCGCAGGTCCGCCACCGGATCCGAGGTGGGCACCGCGGCACGCTTGGCGGCCAGGTATTCCCCGAACCCGTGGTCGACGACCGCGGACAGCAGACCGTCCTTGTCGCCGAAGAGCCGGTAGATCACCGGCTGCTGGACGCCGGCCTTCTCCCCGACGCCCCTGGTGGAGATGTCGCCGTTCGGCGAGGCCTCCAGCAGCTCGGTAGCGGCCAGCACTATCCGCGATCTGTGATCCATGTTAGCGACGATAACAGGTCATGACGATCGGCGCAAACAGATTTTTGTTATCAGTGATCCAGAGGCGTTCACGCCGGCTCGGCCTCGGAGGCGGGCCGGGTGGGGACCTCGGTCTCGATGAACTTGAGGAGGCGGGCGTTGACCAGGTCGGGCGCCTCCGCGGGGAGCCCGTGGCCGATGCCCGGCACCATCTCCGCGCGTACGCCGGGGATGAGGTTCCGGGCCCGGACCTGTGCGCGGCGGGCACTGACCAGGATGCTGCGCTGCGCCAGCAGGACGAGGGCCGGGAGGTTCACCGACCGCAGCTCCTCGTCCGTGAACGGCCTGCCCGGCGGGCGCGAGGAAGGGCGGAAGGTCCTGGCGCTCAGCATGATCGGGGCCATCAACCGCCGCGGGGCGACCAGCGCGTGGTTGGCCAGCACCCGGCCGAACCACGGACGGAACCGGCGCGGGGCGAGCATCGCGACCAGCCCGCCAAGGGTGCTGACCAGGAAGCGGGCGGGCACCTTCTCCAGTCCGGCGGGGTCCAGCGGCGAGATCGAGGCCAGGCGCCCGGGCGCGTAGATGGCCTGATTGAGGGTGAGCCAACCGCCATAGGACAGGCCGACGAGATGGACACCGTCGAGCCCGAGACCGGCGAGCACCTCGTCCAGCCAGGCGGCGTTGTCGCGGGAGTCCTTCGCGACCACGCGCTGAACGCTGCGGCCCGGGTCGTCGAGGGTGTCGATCGCGTACACCGGGTGGTTCTCGCCCAGGGCGGCGATCTGGGGATACCAGGTGGACGCGTTCGCGCCGTGGCCGTGCAGGAGCACGATGGGCTCCCCGTGGCCGGGCCCGAACCGGTGTACGTGCACGGTGCCGAAGCGGGTCTCGACGTCGACTTCCGTACGCGGTTCCGGCCACAGCCGCATGGCCTCGTCGTACGCCCGCAGGAACCGTGCGCGGGCCTTGTCGCTGGTGAACCGTCCGACAGCGGTCCTTGTCACCTTGAGGGTCCTTTCTTTTGGTAGTACGACTGTACTATCAAAAGCGTTGGAGCAGTTCGTTAGGGTGCCAGGCGAGGAGGTGGGGCTGGTGCCGAAGCTGGCGGACCACGGACAGCGGCGCGCCCAGATCGCCGAGGCGCTGCTGCGCATCGCCGGGAGCAGCGGGTTGCATGCCGTCACCATGCGCTCCGTCGCCGCCGAGGCCGGTTTCTCCGTGTCCGTGGTGCAGTACTACTTCGAGTCCAAGGAGAAGCTGCTGCTCTTCGCGCTGCAGTACCTGGCGCGGCGGGTGAGCGAGCGGGTCGAGGCCCGGGTGCGCGCGGCGGGATCCCCGCCCACCGCGCGGCGCGTCGTCGAGGCCGTCCTCACGCAGGCGCTCCCCACCGATGCGGAGAGCCGCACCTTCCACCTCGTCTACACCGCGTACGCGGTGCTGTCGGTGACCGATCCCGCGCTCGCCGCGCAGCCGTTCATGAGCGCTCCCGACGAGATGCGGGCCTTCCTCACCGACCAGATCCGCGCCGCGCAGAGCGCCGGGGAAGCCCCCGCCGACCTGGACGCGCAGGCCGAGGCCACGGGACTGCTCGCCATGTCGGCGGGCCTCGGCACCAGCGTGCTCCTCGGACAGGTCACCGCCGGCGACGCGCTGGCGATCCTGCGCTACCACCTCGGCCGCATCGTCCCTGAGCCTGAGGGCGTCCGCGGTTGACGGTCATGGGTGGCGCCGCCCGTGCCGCGCGAAAAGCCGCGACAGGTCACTTCGTCACAGGCAGGAGAGCCGGACCGGGCCGGCCGCCATCGACCGGTCGCCCGTGGTGTTCCCCAGGCCGTTGTCCCGGATCTCCACCATGACCATGCCGCTGGTGACCGCGACGGGGAACGGCGTCGGGATCCAGGCGCCCTGCCGCGCGCCCTGGTCGAGGGTGAACTCCGCGACGGTACGGGCGTCGTCGTCGAAGCCATCGCGGACGGTGTACCAGACGCGCTGGGCGGCGTGCCGGGCCTTGACCACGTACGCCTCGACGAAGCACTGGTGCCGGCCGCGCAACCCGGTGGTGAACCGCCACTGGAACGTGTTCTGCGGGCGTTCGGCGGACTGCGGGTCGTAGGTCAGGTTGGAGAACAGGAAGCCGTTCCCGCACCCGTCGCCCGTCCAGCCGGGCGCCTCGTCCTCCCGCCAGCCGTCCTGACCCGGCACGCCACTCATCCGGACGGTACGGCTGGTGTCACGCGGGCAGTAGGGTCCGGCGACCGCCGTGAACACGGGTTCGACCGGGCTCGTACGGGCCTCGGCCGCCTGGGCACTCTGCACCGCCGAGCCCAACCCCGCCGCCGGGACCTCCTGCCGCGTCCCGCCCGCACTCGTGTCCGCGCCCTTCGTCGCCGAGACCGGCCAGGACGGCAGGTCCGTACCGAACGCGCCGGCCGTGACCAGCCCGACCAGCCCCAGCACGGCGATGCTCACCGAGAGCCGCACCACGCGGCGGCGCGGGAGCCGCTGAGCGGCGCCGGTGGACGGAGGCGCCCCGATCCCGCGATCGGTCTCGCCACCCATGGTGACGGCACAGGCGACGTCCAGCTCCGCCTTGGCCTCGTGCCACCTCCTGCTCCACTCGTCCTGATCGCCACCGCACGCGCCCGCGTACGCCTGCGTGACCCCCAGGCTCGGCAGCCGGTCCCCCGCCGCGGCGGCGGAGAGCGCGGAAGCGGAATATCCTGCCTTGCGCTCCATCGCCCGATAGCTCGGATTGCCGGCATCCGCCCGGAGCTCGCGTAGCCCCTGAGCGAACTCCTGAAGCGGACCGGGCGGCACCGGCCGCTCCCTCCGCCCCCGTAACGTGTTGTCCTGCATGATCGTGCCCCCTGACGTGAACTGTGCCTTCCTATTCGCGCCCGCCCGCCCGGCGGACTCCACGCCCGGCCACGAGCACCAGAAACCGCAGCCCTGGGGCCCGCGTAGCGGTCCGTGAAGGCCCGACTGGATGAACGCGCTTCATCTAGCCCCGGAAACACCCCGGCCATGACACTGCAAGTCGGTGCCCCATGGCACCACAGGTTCCCTCGGACACGGAAAGGAGCTGACGGGTCGTGAGACGACTCGCCATCTTCGTGACCGCGCTCGTCTCGGTGACCGGGATCGTCGCAGTCCCAGCCGCCGAGGCGGCCTCCGTAGCGCAGCACCACCGCACCGCCGTCGAATGCCCGGCGTCCGCGGAAGGGGGTGCCCTGGCGGGATGCGAGGTCTCACCCGAACCGCCGGACCGATGGTTGTTCGAGCCGTGCGGCATCGTCTCCGCCTGCGTGGTCTACACCGGGCAGGACATGTGCGACCGGACCCAGCGGATGAGGGCCCACCGGCCGGGCGGCGACGCGTACACGCGCGACTGCGGCAGCCGCGCGGTCATGGTCCAGTGGGGCTGCCCCGCGGACACCCCGCGGCAGCCTCCGACTCCGAGTACGGACCCCGCCGCCGGGTGCTCGATCGCCTGGTACTTCGACGACCTCGCCACGGCAGGAAACCACCCGGGGGCGGCATAATGGCCGAAAGAAGGCCGAGCATGACAGACAGCAGCGCTTTCGGCACGTCAGCGCACGCGCTCACGCGCGACGGCCGCCGGCTGCACTACGTCACTTCGGGGGTCGGCGAGCCGCTCGTCCTGTTCGAGGCCGGGGGCAACGGCTCGCGGACCACCTGGGGCCTGGTGCAGGGGCAGGTGGCGGAGACCACAGGCACGCTCGCCTACGACCGCGCGGGATTCGGCCGCAGCGAGCCGGACGCGGCGCCCCGTGCCATGGACCGGATCGTCGACGACCTGGAGGATCTCGTCGAGTACGTCGGCGCGCGGCCCTGCGTGCTGGTCGGGCACAGTCTGGGCGGGCCGATCTGCCGCTCCCTCGCCTACCGCAGGCCCGACCTGGTGGCCGGGCTGGTGCTGGTGGACCAGGCGTCCGAAGACTGCGGCTTCTACTACGCCAGGGCTTTCAGCAGGCTCGGCGCGCTGCTCAACAAGGTCTTCACCGTTCCGCTGGCGAGGACCGGAATGCTGGGGCTGCTGACCACCCGCCGCCTGTACCGGGAGTTTCCGGCGGCCATGGTCCGTGAGATCCGCAGGGAGGAGTTCTCCTCGGCCGCGTTCCGGGCCCACGAGTCGGAAACGCGGCACCTCGCGGACGGCTTCCGCGCGCTGCGGCTGGTGAGCGCGGCGCAGGCGCTCCCGGACGTACCCGTCACCCTCATCTCCGGCGCCACCGGGAAACACCGCACCCGGGGGATGTGGGCGCAACTCGCGGCAAGCCACCAGCGGTTGGCGGGAGCCCTTCCGCGGGGCAGGCACGTGTGGGCCGACGGCAGTGGCCATATGGTGCCGATGGAGACGCCCGGGCTCGTCGTCGACGAAATCCGGAAGGTCCTGAAGGCCCTTTCGGATCCGCCTGCGCCCGGCGCCCCCGAGCGCTGATCGGCCTTGTACGGAACCCGCGCCGCCGGCTCCGACCGCGCATCGGTGTCCCTCATCCCCACTGGCCGGGCCGGTAGTCGCCGGCGGGCTGCTGGACAATGACGTTCAGGCGGTTGAAGGCGTTGACCACGGCGACGAGCGACACCAGGGCGGCGAGCTGGTCCTCGTCGTAGTGCTTGGCCGCGTTCGCCCAGACCTCGTCGGACACGCCCCCGGCCGCGTCGGCGATCCGGGTGCCCTGCTCGGCCAGCTCCAGGGCGGCCCGCTCCGCCTCGGTGAAGACCGTCGCCTCCCGCCAGGCGGCGACCAGATGAAGACGCTGCGCAGACTCCCCCGCCCGCGCCGCGTCCTTGGTGTGCATGTCGATGCAGAAGCCGCAGCCGTTGATCTGGCTGATGCGGAGTGCGAGCAGCTCCTGGATCGCGGCGGGCAGCGTCGAATCGTGCACGGTCCTGGACGCGGCGACGATCTGCTTCACGACCTTCCCCGAGACCGGGATGTTGCGATGGTCCAGACGGGCTTCCATGCTGATCTCCTTGCTGTGTCGGTGGTCACTCAACCGACGACACAGCCCGGCGAGATGTCAGGCGTCCTGCCGGTGCAGCAGGAGCATCGCCGCGTCGTCGAGCAGCGGACCGCCGACGTGCGCGACGAGGTCGGCGCGCAGCGCGTCCAGGGCGGCCTGGGGTTCTTCCCGGCCGAGAAGGCGGGCGCGGTCGGCCAGCGGGTAGAAGGCGCCGACGGAGTTCCTCGCCTCGATGACCCCGTCGGTGAAGAACAGCAGGCGATCCCCGCTGCCGAACGGGGTCCGGTGCGCCTTCACCGCCCCCGTGCCGAGCGCGCCCAGGCCGAGCGGCAGGCCGTGCTCGGGCAGGTCCACGGTGGTGATCTCGCCGTCCGGGCGGATCAGCAGCGGCGCCGGATGGCCGAAGTTCACGAGTGAGATCTCGCCGTCGTGCACCTCGGCGACGATCGCGGTGACGAACTGCTCCCCGTCCAGGTGCCTGGCCAGGCTCACCTCCAGCCGCTCGCCGATGTCGGCCAGGTCGGGCTCGTCGTAGGCGGCCTCGCGGAAGGCGCCCAGCACCCAGGCCGCCGTCTCGACCGCCGCCAGCCCGTTGCCCTGGACGTCCCCGATCAGCAGCCGTACGCCGTGCGGGGTCGTGACGACCTCGTACAGGTCACCGCCGATCTGGGCCTCGGCCGCCGCCGAGGTGTAGGACAGCGCCACCCGTAAGTCGCCCGCCCGCCGGGGAACCGGCCGCAGCAGCACGCGCTGGGCGGCCTCGGCGACCAGTCGCACGCTGGCCAGCTCCCGCTCCCGTCGCAACCGCAGATGGCTGGCCATCATGCTGGCCACGGTGATCCCGATGATGGTCACGATGGTGAGGTTGTTCTGCCATTTGAGCAGCGACCCGTTGTTGTACGCGAGCGGCACGCAGATGGCCAGCGCGACCGCGCCCACCAGGGCCGTCCTGCGGACACTGCCGGACACCGACGCGAAGGTGGGGCCCAGGGTGAGGAGCGGCAGGAAGGCCAGCTCGGGCTCGGCCAGCAGGTCGATCAGGGCGACACCCAGCATGACGGTGAAAGGCAGCCAGCGCAGGGCATGCTCTGATCTCACTCCGACCCCCGCATCACCGTAGGCGTGTGCCCCATGCCCTTCGCGCTCGCCGAGCCGCCTCCCCAGGCGAGCGACAACGTGGATGGCGTCGATGCACAAGCATTACTCAGCACGCGTCTTTCCTCAAGCGCAACTCGCCTTTGTGAGCCTTTTGCGGATATGCGAAAGATGCCGTGAAAGTACGCAACTGTGGGCAGCGGTGGGCGGCTTCGAGCACGGTTGCGCGGCCTGATTCTGGATGGCTAGTATCCAGGATCATGCGGATGAGCGAGGGCGTGGAATGGGCCCTGCACACCTGCCTCAACCTGACCTGGGTCGAGACGGACGAGGCGATGACCGCCGCGCGGCTGGCGGCGTTCTACGAGCTGCCCACGGCCTACCTGAACAAGCAGCTCCAGGCACTCGCCCGGGCCGGCATCCTCACCTCCACCCCCGGTCCGCGCGGCGGGTTCCGGCTGGCCCGCCGGCCGGAGCACATCACGCTGCTCGACGTGGTGACGGCGATCGAGGGGCCGGGCGAGGCGTTCCGCTGCGAGGAGGTCCTGCGCAAGGGGCCCGGCGGCCGGGCCGGCGTCGACTACCGCAAGGCGTGCGTCGTCTCGCAGGCCATGCGCCAGGCGGAGCTGGCCTGGCGCAAGGAGCTGGCCGGTCAGACGCTCGCCGACATCAAGGAGACGGTGGAGCGCCGCGCCCCCCGCACACCCGCGTCCACGCGCGACTGGCTCGCCGGTCGCCGCCCCTGAGCGACACCGCCGGCCCGGCCGGCCCTGCCGCTCGCCCGAATTCTGGATATCCATCGTCCAGATCAACCAGAATGGAGAAACACCGATGCGCATGAACCTCCGCACACCCGCCGCCGAGGGCCTGAAGGCCATGCACGCGCTGGAGGCGTACCTCGACACCGCCCCCGTCCCGCGCGCCACGCTCGAACTGCTGCGGCTGCGGGTCAGCCAGATCAACGGGTGCGGCTTCTGCGTGGACATGCACGCCCGCGAGGCGCTGGCGGCCGGCGTGTCCGGTCAGCGCGTGCACGCGGTCGCGGCCTGGCGGGACACCGCGTTCTTCTCCGACGAGGAGCGTGCCGCCCTGGCGCTCGCCGAGGCCGCCACCCGCCTGTCCGACAACCCCGACGGCGTCCCGGACGCCGTGTGGAACGCGGCGGCGGACCACTACGACGAGGAGTCGCTGGCCGCGATCCTCATGACGATCGTGGCGATCAACGCCTGGAACCGCATCAACGTCACCCTCCGCAACGCTCCCGCGCTGCGGGCCGACGAGACTCCGGCCGCCACCGCATAGCCCGGCGCCCGCTCCTCTCCCAGGCGAACCGGAAATTGTCCTTCGCCTCCGGCATGATGGCCCCCATTCGATCCGCAGATGATCTCGAAGGAGTCGTCATGACCGCAGACTGGTCCGGTTTCACGTGGCGTTCGTGGGAGGACCTCGCTCTCGTCCGGGCCAAGCTCGACGCGGGCGCCGACCCGAACGAGGGGGAGTTCCCCGATGAGCGCCCGTTACACGCCGCGGCTGAGCGCGGCTCGCCGGAGGTGGTCGCCGAGCTGGCCCGCCGGGTCGACGACGTCGACGCGGAGCACGAAGGCCGTACGGCGCTCTGGGTGGCGGTGTTCAACGACCGGCCGGAAAACGCCCGCGCCCTGGTCGCCGCCGGAGCGGACCCGTGGCGGCCCATGATGGACGGCTGGTCGCCCGGCCGGCTCAGCCTGGCGGGCCGCACGCCCGGCCTGTTCTTCCCGCTCCCGCCGGGTCACGCGAGCCTGACCGAGGCAGAGGCCGCCGCCGTGGCCGAAGCCGGACGCCTGATCGGCGTGCTGAGCGACATCCAGGGCGACGGTTTCAGCCTCGCCTGCGTCCACGGCATCAGCGCCGCCGAGGCGGCCCGGCGCCTGGGCGCCGAACCCGCCGACGAGGAGGAGCTGGAAGAGGCCATGGAGGATCCCTTCGACGAGGAGGCCATGCGGTTCGTCGGCTTGACCGACGTGCCGGGCGGCTGCGTCGTCAGCCAGGAGTTCGGCTACATGGCCTCCGCTCCCGCCGTCATGACGGCGCTGTCGGCGGGCACGGTCGCCTACGGCACCTACGCCAACGCCAAGAGCGGTGACCAGGGCTGCTTCTACCGCGACGGCGAGGTCGTCGACTGGGACACGCCCGCGGGCGGCGGCGAGGTGTCCGCCACCGACTCGGCCGCGGAGATCCTGCTCAAATTCCTGTACGACGGCCACGCCGAGGCCTACTGCTTCGCGGGCGCCGGCCTGCACCCGGTCAACGCCCGCGCGCTCGCCGAACCGGACACATACGTGCGGCTGCCCGAGGGGGACTACTGGGACTGACCGGTGCCGCGCGGGGCGGGTGCGCCGGGCGTCGGCGCCGCGGGCCGGGGCGGGCCGCGGCGACGCGCCGTCACCCGGGAGGTTAAAGCTATTGCCAAACCACGGTGACCAGGCGATCCTCCCTACGTGCCCGTCTATCTGCAGCTCCTGGATCGGTTCCACATCCGTGGCGGTGACGGTCCGATCGCCGTGTCGGCCACCGGGCAGCGGCTGATAGCGCTGCTCGCGTTGCGTGGTTCGGTCAGCCGTAGCGTCGTGGCCGGAACCCTGTGGCCCGATGTCACCGAAAACCGCGCGCACGGGAGCCTGCGCACCACCCTGTGGCGGCTGCACCAGGCCGACGAGGGCATCGTGGGCAGCAACATGGGCGTGCTCACCCTGACCTCCGCCGTACACGTGGACGTGCGCTCCTACGCCGAGCGGGCGCTGCGCTCGCTCGACAGCCCGGATGACCACTGCCTGGCCACGATGCTCGAAGGCGGCGAGCTGCTGCCCGGCTGGGGGGAGGAGTGGGTGGTGTTCGAGCGCGAGCGGCTGCGGCAGTTGCGCCTGCACGCGCTGGATGCCATGGCCGCCCACCTGCTGGAGCGGCGGCAGTTCGCCCTCGCGCTGGAGGCCGCCCTGCACTGCACCCGCCTGGAGCCGCTGCGGGAGAGCGCGCACCGGGCGATCGTCGCGGTGCACCTGGCCGAGCACAACGTCCACGAGGCACTCCGGCATTATGGAACGTTCCAGGCACTTGTCAGGGACGAGCTGGCCATCGAACCGTCGGACGCGTTCACCGCGATGGTCAGGCCGTTGATGCGCCGCTGACACTTCGGTGACGCGCTACGGCTTGAGCTGGGCGGGTGGACCCATCGGACCCCCCGCCCAGCGCCATCCTGATGATCAGCCTTTCCGCGGACCCCGAGACCGGCGCGTACGGCTATCGCGTCATGGAGACCCTCGATCCGCGGCACCCCGGTCACGTCTACCACCTGATCAGCCGGGAGCAGGTGATCGCCGCCGTGCAGGACTGGCTCGACGACTACGAACGGTGACGCAGGTGTGACATATGGCTGACGTGGCCTGTCTAGCATCCTGAAGCATGACGGGTCTGCACGAGGGGCTCGAGCCGGCGTTGGGGCTGCTCGACAGGTTGCTCGGGCGCGCGGTCGAGGCGGTCATGGCGGTCTATGGCACCGACCACGATCCCCGCCGCGGCCTCTACCTGGATCCCGAGGAGATCGCCCGGCTGGTCCGGCTGCAGCCGCGGCTGCCCTTCCGCGCCCCGGACGAGCGCTCGCTGCTGGACCTGCTCGATCCCGGCTCCCGGCCCGCCGAGCTCGCCGCCAGGTTCCAGCTCACCGGTTTCGACCTGGGCGTGCTGGTCATCGCGCTGGCCCCCGAGCTGGATCTGCGCTACGAGCGCCTCTACGCCTTCCTGAACGACGACGTCTCCCGGCAGCGGCCGACCGTGGACCTCGCGCTCACGCTGCTGTCGGCCTCCCCCGGGGAGAAGCTCGCCCGGCTGCAGCACTTCGCCCCGGACGCGCCCCTCGTCCGCCATGGGCTGCTCAGGGTGGCCCGCTGCCGGCTCGCCGAGCCGATCCAGGTCGCCGAGCCCGTCGTCAGGCACCTGCTCGGGCTGGGCGGGCTGCCTCCGTGGTGCGAGCTCGCCGATCCGGGCGACCGGCCCGCGGAGCCCGCCCCGGGCCGGCACGTCTACCTGTCCGGCGCCGACGGCCCGGCCAAACGTGAGGTCGCGCTGGGCATCGCCGCCGCAGAACGCGCACCGCTGCTCATCCTGGACGTCGCCACTGCCGTGGAGGCCGGCTGGCCGCAGGCGCTGGAGGCCGCGCTGCTGGAAGCCGCGCTCCGCGAGGCCGTGTTCCTGGTCGACGACGTGGACGAACTCGACGACCCCGGCGCACGGCGCGCGTTCCTGCGCGCGCTCGCCGGACGTGGCGCCACCACGCTCGTCGCGGGGACGGGGGCCGCGCCGGACGGCTTCACCGAGCGTACGGTCCCCGGCCGCCGGGCCGCCCGCCGCCTGCTGGCCCGGCTCGCCCAGCGGGTCCTCCCCCGGCACGGCTGGGACGACCTCGTCCTGCCGGCCGACACGGTCGAGCAACTCCACGAGCTGTGCACCCACGTACGCCACCGCGACCAGGTGCTCGGCACCTGGGGCTTCGGCAGCGCACCCAACCCGGGACGCGGCGTGACCGCCCTGTTCAGCGGCCCCTCCGGCACCGGCAAGACCAGCGCGGCCGAGATCGTCGCCGGCGACCTCGGACTCGACCTCTACCGGATCGACCTGTCCGCGGTGGTCAGCAAATACGTCGGCGAGACCGAGAAGAACCTCAGCCGCATCTTCGACGCCGCCGAGGAATCCGGCGCCATCCTCTTCTTCGACGAATGCGACGCCCTCTACGGCAAGCGCTCCGAGGTCCGCGACTCCCACGACCGTTACGCCAACATCGAGACCGCCTTCCTCCTGCAGCGGATGGACGACTACGACGGAGTCGCGATCCTGGCCAGCAACCTGCGACAGAACATGGACGACGCCTTCACCCGCCGGCTGCGCTTCGTCATCGAGTTCCCCGTGCCCACCCGGGCCCAGCGGCTGCGGATCTGGCGCCGCCACCTGCCGGCGCAAGCCGAGGTCGAGCCCGGGCTCGACCTGGAGTCCTACGCCGAGCAGTTCAAGCTCACCGGCGGCAACATCAGGAACATCGTGCTGTCGGCCGCCTACCAGGCCGCCGCCGAAGGATGCCCGATCGGCGACCGGCACCTGCTGCACGCCACCCACCGCGAGCACCAGAAGCTCGGCCGGCCGGTGAACGGATTCCAGCCGTGAACGCCGTCGTGCTCGGCCTGCTGGAGCGGGAGTGGGAGGCGCAGTCCGGCCGGGACCGCCCGTTCGCGATCACCTGCCGGGTCACGGAGGTGCTGGAGCTGGCCTACGGCGGTGCCGTA
Source organism: Nonomuraea jiangxiensis (assembly GCF_900099965.1). Classification (GTDB taxonomy): domain Bacteria; phylum Actinomycetota; class Actinomycetes; order Streptosporangiales; family Streptosporangiaceae; genus Nonomuraea; species Nonomuraea jiangxiensis. The sequence goes on from NZ_FNDJ01000019.1 coordinate 38,589, forward strand.
CGCGATCTTCCGGAGGCCGGCACGCCCGGTGACCTGCTGGCCGGGCTCGGTCCCGCAGCGCCCGCGCCGTGGGCGCTGCGGGTCCTGACCGCGCTGTCCGAGCTCGACCATCGGCCGGTGCCCGCGCCCGCCGAGGCCGGCACCCTGGTACGCCCCGGCCCTGCTCCCCCGCTGCCGCTCCGGCCCGGCCAGGCCGCCACCCCCGCCCGGGCGCGACAGCTCACCGTGTCCGCCGCCCGGCCCCGGATCCGCGTCACCCGGCTGGTCGGTGCGCATCTGCTGGCCGCCGGGGCCGGGTTCGGCCTCGCCATGACGTTAGGGAGTTCATCCGTCCTACTCGGCACGTTCGCCGCGGTCGCGGGCGCGTGGGCCGCACTGCTCATCCCTGCCAGGAAACCCCCCGGAGCCATTGGAGCGTTCCACGATGACGACAAGCCGGATCGCGAGGCGAACCCGCACGCGTGACCGCGCCCGCACCGTGGCCAGGCGCTCGGCCGAGCCGACGCATGGGCGCCCGGCCGAGCCGGCGGTCGTGGCCGGGCTGAGCAACCGGGCGATGGCCGGGTTCGTCCAGGCCAAGCTCGCCGTCAGCCGGCCCGGCGACCCGGCCGAGCGCGACGCCGACCGGGTGGCGGCCGAGGTGATGCGCTCGGCCGAGTTGTCCCGGCCGCCGATGCGTGTGGCGGGCTCCTGCTCCCGCTGCGCGGACGACGGCCGGCCGTGTTCGGGCTGCCAGGCGAGGCGATCGGCGGAAGGGGGCACCGGCGGGCGCCCGGTGGAAGGAGATCCCGGCGGCGGCACCGCGAGTGTGGTGATCCCGGTGGGCGGGCAGCCGCTGCGGGCGGTGGACCGGGCCTTTTTCGAGCCGCGGCTGGGCGTGGACCTGGCGGGTGTGCGCGTGCACACCGGGACGGCGGCGGGCGCGGCGGCCAGGTCGCTGCGGGCCAAGGCGTACACCGTGGGCCACGACGTGGTCTTCGGCACCGGCCGCTACGCCCCGGAGACCGTTCAGGGACGCCTCCTGCTCGCCCACGAGCTGGCGCACGTCGCCCAGCAGGGCGGCACCGTGCGCGGCACTGTGGGCGGCACTGTGCGGCGCGCTCCGGAGCAGGGGCTGTCGCTGTTCGACGCGGGCCAGGCGCTGCTGACGGGTGGCCCGGCCGCGCTGGCGGGCGAGCTGTGGCTGAGGCTGTCGCCGGAGCAGAAGACGTCCTATGTCGACAGGGCGCTGGAAGGCGCCGCGATGGTGGTCGCCAAGCTGCCGAGCGATCCGATGCTGGGCGTGCTGTGGCCGCTGTTCAGGACGGGGCTCGAAGGGTTCATCGCCCGGCTGCGCTCGCCGCGGGTCAAGGCCGAGGAGAAGGTCCGGGCGATGGACAAGATCGCCGGGATCGTGGCCGGCAGGAACCCGGAGTTCAACAAGGCCTTCCTGACGGGGGTGGCCAAGGGCTTCTTCGTCGAGGGCATGCTCGGCATCTTCGTCATGATCCGCGACGTCGTCCTGGCGATGCCGCGGATCTGGGCGTTCGTCGAGAACGTGGGCCGGACCATCGGCGGGTTCCCCGACGCCGTCGCGGACCTCCTCCGGGAGCTGCGCGGGACCTGGGAGACCCTGGTCAGCGAGTCCGGCTCGATCGCCGCGCAGGCGTGGGAGCACGCGAAGCACCCCGGCAGGGTGCTGGAGGAGCTCTCCTCGGCCTGGTCGAAGGTCAAGGACCTGGTCAGGAGCAAGGCCGGCGACCTCGCGGAGGAGCTCGTCCAGGCGGTCAACCGGCCGGGCAGCGAGGTGACCCTGGGCGAGACCACCGGCAGCGTGCTCGGACAGGGGCTCTGGGAGGTCCTCTTCGACGTGCTGACCGCGGGCGGCGGCGCGGCGGTGACCGGGGTGAAGGCCGCGCTCAAGCCGGTCATCGCCTTCTTCCAGCGGCTCGGCGGCAAGATCGCCAGCGGTTTCATGGCGCTCTTCCGGCAGGTCCACGGCCTCCTGGAACCAGCGGTCAAGTGGATCAGGAGCACGGCCGGCGCGGCCAAGGGCAAACTGGGCGAGTTCGGCGAGCGGCTCGGCGCCCTGGTCGAGAAGCTGAAGGACTTCTTCGCCCGGCTGCTCGGCGGCTGCCACGAGAGCAAGCTGACGTGCGCGTTGCCCGGCTCCCGGCGCAACAAATATCCGGAGTTCGAGCCGGTGCACCCGGGTCTCCGGCCGAAGGCGCTCGCCCAGGCCAAGAACCTCAGCAAGCAACTCGGCATCGCCATCCCGGCCGACCGGCTCCTCGACGCGCCCTGGATCGGCCGCCTCCGCAACAAGGCGGGGAAGACCCGACCGATCTCCACCAGCATGGGTTTCCTCCGCAGCGAGAGCCGCTTCTGGCGGAAGTTCGAGGAGCTCTTTTCTGAGGATTTCAAGCTCATCGGGAAGGGCCGGCGCGTCACCAAGGAGCTCGCCGCGAAATACGGCTGGGACCCCAAGTACGTGGGCGACAAGCTCGTCCATCACCACGTGGAGAACGGCCAGCTCGTGGCCGCGATCCCGGAGGGCCTGCATCACGAGCTCTCCGGCACGATCCACGCGACGGCCACCGTGGTCGGCCGGCCATGAGCCCGGGAGGACGCCGTGTTCCATGACCTCGACCTGACCCTGGCCGTGCTGCTGAGCGACGCGCCGGCGGCCGAGCTGCCGGAGCTGAACGGCGCGGACGTGAGCTTCGAGGCGCCTGACCGGGGCTTCCACCCGCCGGCCGCGACGGTCAACCTGTTCCTGCACGAGGTCAAGGAGAACCGGGTGCTCCGGCATCCGGCGCCGATCCTGCGGGACAACGTGCGGCGCCGGCCGCCGTTGCGCGCGGACTGCTCGTACCTGGTGACCACCTGGGTGCCGGGGCCGGTGGGCGCGCAGCGGGTGATCACCGAGCACCGGCTGCTGGGGCAGGCGCTGGCCTGGCTGGGCAGGTTCCCGACCCTGCCTGAGCGCTTCCTGCGGGGGTCCCTGGCCGATCCGGAGCGGATCTACCCGCTGCCCACGGCGGTGGCGCAGCTCGACCCGGCCGACCACAACGGGGACTTCTGGGCCGCCATGGGCGTCCCTCCCCGGCCGGCCTTCCAGCTCACCGTCACGATCGAGCTGGACCTGGGCTTTCCCCTGGCCGAGCATCCGGTCGCGAGCGTGGAGGTCGGGCATGCCGGCGAGCCGTACGTCGCGTTCGGCGGCCAGGTCACCGACGCGGCGGGGGCGCCGGTGCCGGGCGCGCGGGTGGAGCTCGAACCCACCGGCCGGACGGCGCACACCGACGCCGCCGGGCGCTTCGCCTTCGACCGGGTGTCACCGGGCGACGGCTACCGGCTGCACGCGGCGGCGACGGGCCACCCCCCGGTGGACCGGCCGATCGTCGTACCCGATCCGAATGGCCACTACGACCTGCGATTCCAGTAAGAGCGAGAAAGGCGAGCGGATGGCCGTACGCACCTCCTACCCCGGGGTCTACATCGACGAGTTCGCCCCGGCCCCGCCCATCCAGGGGGTGGGCACCTCGACCGCGGCGTTCGCGGGTCCCGCCGCGCGCGGGGAGATCGACGTCCCGGTGAAGGTGACCCGCTGGGAGACCTTCCAGCGGCTGTTCGGCGACCTGCCGCTGCCCGGCCGCTACCTCTGGTACGCCGTACGCGGCTTCTTCGACAACGGCGGGCAGGTCTGCTACGTCACCCGGGTCAGCAACGGCGCCTGCGCCTCCGCCGGGATCGACAACGCGGCCGGTGAGCCGGTGTTCCAGGTCAGGGCGGCGGCCCCGGGCACGGCGGGCGACGCCATCGCCGTACGGGTGCAGCACACGTCGCTGGTGTCAGGGGCGGAGCTGTACCGCCCGTCGGCCCAGGGCAAAGTCACCGGGGTCAGGCAGATCACGCTCAACACGGCGGCGGAGTCGGCGCGCTTCCGCGTGGGTGACTACGTGCGCTTCACCGGGCCGAAGACGGACCCGCGCGTCCAGGTGGTCGGCATCGGCGGCGGCGTGCTCCGCGTGGACCGGGACCTGGTCTCGGCGGTGAACGACGCGGGCACGCTCACCCTGGCGGACGTCGTACCGGGCACGACGGCGATCCGGATCAAGGCCGCCGGGCAGCTCGCCGAGGGCGCGCTCGTGCCCGGCAGCACGCTGACGGTGACCCAGGGCACGGTCACCGAGACGGTGATCGCGCAGGAGGTGCGGCAGGAAGGCCGGGTGCAGTCCGGGGCCTGGGTCTACGGCGTCACGCTCAGGCAGGGGGTCGCGCACGGGCTGACCCTCGATCCGGCCGCGGCGGCGCCGGGGGTGAGCTCCCGCGAGTTCACCATGACCGTCGGCTCGGCCGTCTACCGGGACCTGGCGCTCGATCCGGCCCACCCCCGCTACTACCTGCCGCTGGTGAACGGCGGCCCGGTCGTCGTACGGCCGGCCGATCCGGCTCCGGCGGACGGTTTCCCGGCGGCCGGGAGCACGAATCTGGCGGACGGCGTGGACGAGGACCTGAGCACCCTGGACGCGGGCGACTACCTCCGCGCGCTGACGGCCCTGCGGCCGATCGACGACGTCAACCTGCTGGCCGTACCCGACGCGGCGGACCTGCCGGACGCCGACACGCTGGCGGTGCAACGCCGGATCGTGGAGGACTGCGAGCTGCTGATGGACCGGTTCGGCGTGCTGGATCCGCAGGCCCGCGACCTGCCGCCGTTCGGCGCGGGATCGGCCGCGGGCATCGACACCCAGCGGCGCACGCTGAGCTCGGCCCGGGGGTACGCGGCGCTGTACTACCCGTGGATCAAGGTCCTGGCGGCCGACGGCGGTCCGCCGGTGCTCGTCCCGCCGTCGGGTCACGTCTGCGGCGCGATCGCCAGGGTGGACAACACCGCCGGGGTCTTCAAGGCCCCCGCCAACGTCTACCTCAACGGCGCCCTCGACATCCAGGCCAACGGCAACCTCATCGACGCCGAGCACGGCGAGCTCAACCTGATGGGCATCAACGTCATCCGGGTGCAGCAGGGCGGCCGGCCCCTGCTCATGGGCGCCAGGACCATCGCCGACGACCTCAACTGGCAGTACGTCAGCGTCCGCCGCCTGTTCCTGTTCCTGGAGGAGTCGATCCAGCAGGGCATCGGCTGGGCGGTCTTCGAGCCGAACAACCTGGAGCTGTGGCAGAAGCTCAAGCGCGCGCTCAACGCCTTCCTGCACCGGCAGTGGCAGGACGGCGCGCTGTTCGGCGCCACCGCGGACGACGCCTTCGAGGTGCGGATCGACGAGGCGCTCAACCCGCCGGACGAGCAGCGGCTGGGCCGGCTGCACATCAGGATCGCGCTGCGCCCCACCTACCCCGCCGAGTTCGTCGTGGTCCACATCGGGATCTGGGACGGCGGCGCCGAGATCAGCGAAGGCTGAGAGAGAGGAGAGCAGGCCATGCCCAGGCCAGTGGATCCGTACCGGAGCTTCAACTTCCACGTCGAGATCGACGGCATCACGCAGGCGGGGTTCACCGAGTGCACCGGGTTCTCCGCGTCCGTCGACCCGGCCGACTATCGCGAGGGTAAGGACGGCCCTGCCATCAGGAAACTCCCGAACCTCGCCAAATACTCCAACCTCACGCTCAAATGGGGGCTGACCGACTCGCGGGACCTGTTCGACTGGTTCGTCGACGTGACCATCGGCAAGATCAGCCGCCGGAACGGCTCGATCATCGTCTACGACCTCGACGGCATGACCGAGAAGGTCCGCTGGAACTTCTTCGAGGCCTGGCCCACCAAGTGGGACGGCCCCGACTTCAACGCCACGGGCACCGCCGTCGCCATCGACACGCTCGAAATCGCCTACGAGCGGCTGAGGAGAGAGTAGTGATCGCCACCGAACGCCCCTTCCGGCTGCCCGTCGGCTATCTCGACGAGGAGGGCACCTTCCACCGCGACGGCGTCATGCGCATGGCGACGGCGGCGGACGAGATCCTGCCGCTGCGCGACCCGCGGGTGCAGGGCAACGAGGCCTACCTCATCGTCATCCTGCTCTCCCGGGTGATCACCCGGCTCGGCACCCTGGAGGCGGTCACGCCCAAGGTCATCGAGAGCGTCTTCGCCGCCGACCTCGCCTACCTGCAGGACTTCTACAACGAGGTCAACCTGACCGGCGAGGCGCGGGCCGCGTGCCCCTCCTGCGAGCACCGGGCTGAACTGGAGGTGAGCGGTGCGGGGGGATCGTAGGCTACCCCCTCGACTCCCTCTACGGGGAGGTAGCCTTCCTCGCCTACCACTTCCACTGGCCGCTCCCCGACCTGCTCGACCTGGAGCACGCGGACCGGCGGCGGTGGGTGGCCGAGGTGTCGGCCATCAACCGGCGCATGGTGGAGACGGACGGGTGAACCGCTGGGTCGCCTGGGCCGCCCGGCTGGCGGCCCGCCGGGGGCGCCGGCCGGTGCGCCGCCCGGTCGCGCCGCTGGTCCTGCTCCGCCTGTGGCGTCCGGTGCCGGGCGGCAGGCGCCATACGTTCTCCGCGAACATCCGCGTCGTCACCCGTGCGGTCCTCCTCACCGGCCCCGCGCGGTCGGCGGTGGTCCCGCTCCGCGCGGTGCGCATCCGGCCGGTCGGGCTGACCGTTCGGGGCACGCGGACGACCACCGTCCTCACCCCGCACCGGACCGCTCGCGAGCGGCACGCGGGCTCCCCGCTGACGCGCCGTGACGGTGTCCGGTTCACGGCGCCGCTCCGCCACGACAGCACCCGGTCCACGGCGCCGCAGCGCCGCCACACCCGCGTCGAACGGCCCGCGCGCGAGTGGCGCGGCCAGGTCGGCTCGCCGGGCACGCACGCGCCGGTCCCGGCCGGTCCCGTGGTGGCGGTGAGGCAGGCCGTTCCCTCGGGGCGGCCGCAGCAGGCTGTGCCCGGGCCGATGGTCACGGGGGCGTTGCGGCAGGCCGTACCGGAGGCGGAGCCACGGGTGACGGAGGCGCGAGCGCCCGCGCTGGATCTGGAGCGGATCGCCGACGACGTGCTGCGCCGCATCGACCGGCGGATCGTCGCGCACCGGGAACGGCTGGGACGGATCTGAGGGAGCCACGATGCCGCTGGAGAGGTTGACGATCACCCCGCTGGACGCGACGGGACGCCCGCAGGCCGGCCGCCGGGTCAAGGTCCGCTACAACCCGGAGGAGTTCACGGTCAGCAAGGACAACGCCTTCGCCGTGCAGGGCGTGCCCGGCCTGGGCTCGCCGATCGTGCAGTTCGTCAGCGGCAACCAGCGCACGCTGGAGATCGAGCTCTTCTTCGACACCTACGACAACGAACAGCTGCCCAAGACCGACGTCAGGACGGAGACCGGGCAGGTCGCCGCGTTCATGGAGCTGGACTCCGATCTGCACGCGCCGCCGGTGGTCGAGGTGGCGATGGCGGCCTGGAGTTTCCGCGGCGTGCTGACCAGGGCCAGCCAGCGCTACATCCTGTTCATGCCCGACGGCACCCCGGTGCGGGCCCGGATGTCCTGCACGTTCATCGAGTACGTGGACCAGGAGCAGGCGGCCAGGGCGGCCAACCTGCAGACCGCCGACTACAGCAAGCAGCACGTCGTCGCCGGTGACGAGACGCTCTCCTCGATCGCCGCCCGGCTCTACGGCGACGCGGCCAAGTGGCGGCCGATCGCGCTGGCCAACGGCCTGGCCGACCCCCGCGAGATCGCGCCGGGCGACGCGCTGCACGTGCCCGCCCTGCCCTACGTCAACCCGGTGACCTGGGAGGTGGAGGAGTGAAGCAGTACGCGCCCGCCTTCACCGTCACCGTCGGCGGCCGGCCCCTGCCGCCGGCGATGCGCGCGAGCGTCACCGCCATCCGCTATCAGGACGGGCTGGAAGGGGCGAACCGGCTGGAGGTGAGCATCGCCGACGAGCGACTGCGCTGGCTGGACGATCCGCTGCTCGCCGTGGACGCGCCGGTCGAGCTGAGCCTGGGTTATGCCGCCGACCCGCTGGAGATCGTCTTCACCGGCGAGATCACCGGCGTGGACGCGGCCTTCCCCTCCTCGGGGCCGCCGACCCTCACGGTCGTCGCCCACGACTTCATGCAGCGGATGACGATCGGGGCCAGGGACCGGGCATTCGCCATCAGCCTGCCGTGCATCGGGAAGTTCCCGCTGCCCGACCCGGTGATCGCCGCGGCGGTCTCGGCGACCGACCTGCTGGTCCCGGTTGTCGATCCGGTGGGCGCGGCGCTGTCGTTCCTGACGCTGCTGGCCATGTACGCGATCAACCCCGCCGACGCGGCCCGGTCGATCCGCATCCAGCAGGGGCAGAGCGACTTCGAGTTCCTGTCCGGGATCGCGCGGGAGAACGGCTGGGACATGTTCATCGACCACACCGCCGCCCCGCGCGGCCACGTGCTGCGCTTCCAGTTCACCGGGCAGGACGCCGCCCCCGCGGCCACGCTGCGCTGGGGCGAGTCCATCGTGGACTTCAGCCCGCGCATCACCACGGTCGGCCAGGTGGCCACGGTGTCCAGCCGGATCTGGGTGTCGGCGATCAACGCCGAGTTCGTGGTGTCGCTCGGCTGGGACTACGACCGAGGCCGCTTCGACCTGCAGGTCTATCCGGGGCTCCGCTATCCGGAGGCCGCGCGGACCGGGTCGCTGACCGTCGATGCGGACGGCCCTGCCACCGCGCCCCGCAAGATCCTGGGCGAGCTGATCCCCCGGCTGAACAACCGGCTCACCGGGAGCGGCACGGCCATCGGCGACACCCGGATCAAGGCGGGCCGGCTGATCTCGCTGGACGGCCTCGGCGCCCGGTTCGGCGGTCTCTACCGGGTCACCCAGGCCACCCACACCGTCGACGCCAGTGGCTATCGCACCGCGTTCGAGGTGCGCAAGGAGGTCTGGTTCCGATGAGGCTGTACGACTCGGGCGAGAAGAGCGCCGAGCCCACCTCGACGCGGCTGCTCAGCGGTGTGGTGGTCAACGACTGCGAGGCGCTGCCCCAGGGCAACGTCCTGGTCCGGGTGCCCGCACTCGACCAGGAGATCTGGGCCCGCCTGGTGGCGGCGGGCGGCGGCCCGGGATCGGGCTTGTTCTTCCAGCCCAGGATCGGCGACGAGGTGCTGATCGGCGTGACCGGTGCCGAGGCGTTCGTGCTGGGCGGGATGTACAGCCTGGTCAACAGCCCACCGGTGGGCAATCCTCTCGACGCCAGGACCAAGCGGGTCATCAAGAGCGGCCTGACCGGCGGGATCGGGGGGCACCGCATCGAGCTGGACGACGCCCGGCAGAGCATCTCCATCAGCTGCGCCACCGGGCACGAGATCACGGTGGGGCCGGCCGAGATCGAGCTGACCAACCCGGCGGGCTCACTGAAGATCACCCTGCGGGACGGCGACCAGACCGTCGTGATCAGCGGGGTCAACATCGAGCTCAGCGCCACGGCCAAGCTCACGCTGAGCGCCGGCCTGATCGACATCACCGCGAAGGGCCCGCTCGTCCAGCAGGGCAAGCCCATCAAGATCAATTAGGGGAGGACCCGGATGTTTCCAGCCGCCCGTCTCGGCGACCCGACCGGCCACGGCACCCCGCTGACGCCCGGCCCGCCGGGCTGCAGCCCCGACGTGCTCATCGGCGGCCTGCCCGCCTGGCGGGTGGGCGACGTGCACGTATGCCCGCTGGTCACCGTCCTGGTCCCGCACGTCGGGGGCGCGGTGGTCATGGGCAGCCGTACCGTGCTGATCAACGGGCGGCCCGCCGTACGGGCCGGGGACCAGCTGGTGGAGAGCGGCCCGCCCAACCCGATCGCCGCCGGGTGCCCGACCGTGCTGATCGGCGGGTGAGCCGATGCCGGACTTCCTGGGCGTGGGCTGGGCCTTCCCGCCCGGCGTGACTCCGGCGGGCCAGACCGCGACCGCCTCCCATGAGGAGGACGTACGGCAGGCGATCCTCATCATCCTGGGCACCGATCCCGGGGAGCGGGTGATGCGCCCGGACTTCGGCGCCGGGCTGTCCGCCTTCGTCTTCGAGCCGGTCACCCCGGTCACCCTGGCCGGGATCGAGGACCGGGTACGCGAGTCCCTGATCACCTGGGAGCCGCGCATCGACGTGGAGTCGGTGGCGTGCCTGCCGGAACGTTCCAGGGTGGACGTGGAGATCCGCTACCGGGTGCGGGCCACCAACACCCTGCACAACCTCGTCTACCCCTTCTACCTGGAGGAAGGTGCGGGGCGGTGAACCTCGGCGACCTGCGGCCCGGCTACGTCCCCGAGTGGACGCCGGGCGAGCACGACCCCGGCGCGGCGCTGCTCGACATCGCGGCCCGCTATCTGGCGATCATCGAGGAGCGGCTCGGCCTGGCGCCGGACAAGCACTACGCCGTCCTGCTCGACCTGCTCGGCGTCCGGCCGTGCCCCGCCAGGCCCGCCTCGGCCACCGTGGTGGTCACCCTGGCCGAGGGCGCGCCGGACGCCCGGTTGCCCGCCGGCACCCGGCTCGCCGCGCCGCCGCCACCGGGCGGGCAGGCGCAGATCAGTTTCGAGACGGAGCAGGCGGTGGGGCTGGCGGGCGCCCGGCTGGCCGAGGTGGTCAGCCTGTGGCCGGGGCGCGACCAGTACGTCGCGCACGATCCCGCGGGGCCGCTGCGGCCGTTCGACCCCCGGCTGCTGCGGAACACCCCGCACCTGCTCTACCTCGCCCACGACCGGCTGCTCGACCTCGGCGGGCGGGCCGAGGTCACCGTCGGCTTCGATCTGAGCACCCCTTCCGACCGGCCGCTCGACCTGGCCTGGGAATACTGGGACGGGGCGGACTGGCGGCCGTTCCTGGACGCGAGCGACTCCTGCGCCGGGCTGACCCGCGACGGCAGCTACGTCCTGCGGGCCGAGTGCGCGAAGTCCAAGCCGGGCGAGGTGGACGGCGTGCGGTCCCGGTGGATCCGGGCGCGGCTGGAGGAGACCCTCCCGGCGGACCCGGCGAGGGTGCTGCCCGAGGTGTCGGCGGTGACCCTGTCCACCACGCTCACCCGTTCGTACGCGTCCATCTGGCGGGTGGGTGAGCGGGTGGGGGGCCGTGACGGCAAGGTCCTGGTCCGGCTCCGGGACGGGGGCGGCGTGCCGCTGGCCGGGGTGCCGGTGTCGCTGCTGGAGCGGCCCTCGACCGAGGACCCGGCCACGGACCCGACCGACTCCGCCGACGGCCCGCCCAGCGATCCGACGGGAGACCTCATAGGCGGGTCGATCAGCGGTCCGACGGGAAACCTGATCGGCGGGTCGACCTGCGGTCCGATCGGCGACCTCATCGGCGGTCCGACCGGCGACCTCGTCGACGGCGCGACCGACGTCAACGGCGAGGTGGTCCTGGACGCGGAGGCGGGGGACACCGTCGTGGTGCGGCTGGGCGGCTTCCCGCAGGAGCACCGGCTCGACCGCGGCGACGTGACCGTGACCTTCGGCCTCGACCTGGCGGCCCCGGAGCAGGCCGTCGCGGACGGGGTCGAGGTGGACCTGTCCAGGCCGTTCCATCCGCTGGGCGTGCAGCCGCAGCCGGGTGCGGCCCTCTACATGCGCAGCGAGGAGGCGCTCGGCCGGCCGGGCGCGCGGGTGCGGGTCTACCTGCGGCCGGCCCGTACGCCGGAGGACGAGCTGACCCCGCCGACCGGCGCGAAGCCGCTGCCCCACCTGGTGAGCTGGGAGTACTTCGACGGCAACGGCTGGCGGGCGCTGCCGGTGGACGGCACGGGCGACGCGCCGGGCGCGTTCAGGGGACACGGGTTCTTCGAGCTGACCGTGCCGCGCGACCTGTCGGAGACCGAGGTGAACGGGCAGCGCGGCAGGTGGCTGCGGGCCAGGCTGCTCAGCGGCGGGTACGGCGTGGTCCGCACGCTGGAGGGCGGGCTGGAGTTCGTCGTGGGCCAGCCGCCGGTGCTGGCCGATCTCCGGTTCGGCTACACCTGGCAGGACGGGCCGGTCGCCCCCGAGACCTTCCGTACCTACAACGACTTCGCCTACGGCCGGGCCGCGACCCCGTTCTCCCCGGTGTCGGACGAGACGCCCGCGCTCTACCTGGGCTTCGACCGCAAGCTGCCGGTCGATGACGTCGGGCTGCTCCTCGACCTGGCCGACGAGCCCGACGCCCCGCTACTGGCCTGGGAATACTTCGACGGCCTCAACTGGAACGAGCTCGCCGTGGCGGACGGCACCCTCAACCTGTCGGTGCCCGGCACGGTCCGGCTCATCGGCCCGGAAGGCAGCCGGGCGCACCCCCGCTTCGGCGAGTCCCGCCACTGGCTGCGTGCCCGCCTCGCCCAGGACGGCCCGCCGGGGCAGCCCGAGGTCCACGCCATCCACCTCAACGCGGTGCCGGTGGCGCAGCGGCAGACCGTGACCGGCGAGCCGCTCGGCGTCAGCACCGGTACGCCCGGCCAGTCCTTCCCCTTCCGGGTGCTGCCGCTGCTGCCCGGCCCGGGGATCGAGGTGCGGGAACTGTCCGGCAGGCGGGCGGAGGTCGAGTGGCGCGCCCTCGCGGCCACGACCTCTCCACCCCCACAGGGCACCGGCTCGCCGCGGCTGGTCCACGACCGGCTCGGGCGGGTGACGGAGGTCTGGATGACCTGGCAGGACCGGCCGGACCTGCGGGCGTCCGGGCCCGCCGACCGGCACTTCGCCGTCGACCACCACCGGGGGCTGGTGCTGTTCGGTGACGGCCGGCACGGCATGGTGCCGCCGGACGGCGCGGCCGTCGTCGCGACCGCCTACCACGCGGGTGGCGGGCCCGAGGGCAATCTGCCGCCGCACAGCATCACCCAGGTCCTTGGCGCGGCGGTGGCCATCGAGACGGTGGACAATCCGGGCGCGGCCGACGGCGGGTCCTCGCCAGAGCCGGTGGCGGCCCTGCTCCGCCGGGGCCCCGGCCTCATCCACGCCCGGGGGCGGGCCACCACCGCCTCGGATTACGCGGCGCTCGCCCTGTCCCTGCCGGCCGTCGCCGGCGCGTGGGCGTACCCGTGCCTGGACGTGTCCGGACGGGCCGCCGCCGGGTGGGTGACCGTCGTGGTCATCCCGCACAGCACCGAGCCGCGGCCGTACCCGTCGCCGGCGTTGCGCGAGGAGGTGGCGCGCACGCTCGCGGCCCGCGCCCCCGCCACGGCCAGGCTCAACGTGACCGGGCCCGACTACCTGCCGGTGGACGTCACGGTGACGCTCGTACCGCGCTCGCGGTCCGCGGCCGGGGCGGTGGAGCAGGCCGCCCGCCAGGCGATCAACGGCTTCTTCCAGCCACGCGACGGCAGCGGGGACGTCCCGGTGGCCCGGCTGGCCGCCCTGCTGGAAGGGCTGGACGGGGTCGACCACCTGGAGGAACTGGTCCTGACGGCACGCGGCGTGAGCCACGCCGACAACGTGCCGGTGCCGGACGGCCGGCTAGCCACCGCCGGCGACGTCCGCCTGAACGTGATCGGAGGCTGACCCGTGCCCTTCCCGCTGCCCCGTCTGGACGATCGGCGCTGGCGTGACCTGGTCGACGAGGCACGCTCGCTCATCCCGTACCGGGCGCCCGGGTGGACCGACCACAACGTGTCCGATCCGGGAATCACGCTGGCCGAGCTGTTCGCCTGGGTGGCCGAGATGGACCTGTTCCAGCTCGACCAGATCTCCGACCGGCTGCGGCAGACCATGCTCTCCCTGGTCGGCCTGCGGCGCCGGCCCGCGGTACCCGCCACGGTCACCCTCGCGCTGTCGGGGGACGGGGTCGTGGTCCCGGCCACCACCGAGCTGGCAGGGCCGCACGGGCTGCTCTTCCGCACGCTCGAACCGGTCCTGGCGACCGGGGTGCGGCTCACCTCGGTCGAGGCGGCCGGCGGGAAGGTGACCACGGGCTCCCCGTTCACCCCGTTCACCCGGCCGGGCGAGGCCCTGGTGCTGGGCTTCAGCGAGCCGTTGCCACCCGGTACGGCTCTCGCGATCACGGCCGAGGGCACCGAGGTCGTCACCCGGTGGGAGGGACACCTGCGGGGCCGCTGGCGGTCGCTGGAGGTCGAGGACGGCACCCTCGGGCTCAGCAGGAGCGGCTCGGTGCGTTTTCGCACCCCCGGCGCCGCGCTCATCAGGTGCGCCTATGTCGGCGGCGATCTCGACGCGCCGCCGGTCGTGCGTGAGCTGGCCGTCAACGGCGTACGCGCCGAGCAGGCCACCCCGATCGGCACGCTGACCTGGCCGATCGCCCCCGGCGCGGTGATCACGGGCACCGTGCGGCCCGGCACGACCATCCACGCGGAGATCCGGCTGGACGGCTCCGGCGCGATCACTCACCTGGAGACCGGCCGGCCGGGCACCCCTGGGCTGTTCGTCCTGGACCGCTCCCCCGCCCACCTCACCGTCGAGGCGTGCCTGCTCGGGAGGGGAGACGACGCTCCGGGGCAGCGGCACCGGCTGCCCGCCGCCCCGGTGGCCGCCGAGATCTGGACGCTGGAGCCGGGCTGGCGGCGCTGGCGGCTGCGCGACGACCTCGGAGGCTCGGGGCCCGCCGACGCGCATGCCGTCCTCGACCCGCTGACCGGCCTGCTGAGCTTCGGCGACGGCGAGCGCGGCCGGGTGCCGCCCAGGGGAGCGCCGATCGTCGCCCTGGCCCGCCGCACCGGCGGTGCCGCCGGCAACCGGGCCGAGGAGTTCGCCCTGGCGGACACGCCGCACAACCGGGCGCTGGGCGTGACCGGCGTGCGGGTCGCTCACGTGTCGCCCGCCGCCGGGGGCGCGGATGCGGAGAGTGTGGCCGACACGTGGGGCCGGGCGGAAGGGCTGCTCGATCGGGCGACCCGGGCGATCACCCTCGCGGACTGCGAGGAGCTCGCCGCCGCCACCCCCGGAGTGCGGCTGGCCAGGGTGACGGCACTGGCCGGAGTGCATCCCGCGCTCCCCGGCGTGCCCGCGCCCGGGGTGATCACCGTCGTGCTGGTGCCGTACCTGCCCGCGGGCCGTCCGGTGCCGAGCCCCAGGCTGTTGCGCGCGGTGGCACGTCACCTGTGCCGGCACCGGCCGCTCGGCTCGCGGTTCGAGCTCACCGGTCCCGTCTACACGGAGGTGTCGGTACGCGCGCGGCTGCGCGTCATCCCCGCGGCAGACCCCGCCGCCGTACGGCAGGACGTGCTGCGCGCGCTGGACGCCTGGCTCGACCCGCTCACCTGGCCGCTGGGCCGGGACGTCCACCGGACCGAGGCGCTGGCCGTGCTGGACCAGGTGCCGGGGGTGGACCGGGTGTCCGGCGTCGAACTGCTGGCCGGCGGCGAACCGGCGTGCGGCGACCTCCGCGTCGGCCCGCTCGGGCTGGTCACCGCGGGCGAGCACACGATCGAGGTGGAGCGGGCATGCGACTAGAACGACTGCGTCACCGGTCCGGGCAACTCCTGCGCGCCCGTGACCTGCGTGACCAACTGGCCTACCAGGAACGGCTGCGCGCCCTGCACGAGCGGATCCCCCACCCGGCCGCCGTGGACAACCCCCACGTCGCCAGTGGCAGCACCCCGGGTGACGGCACCCCGTGGCGGCCCTGGGCGGGCCCACGGGCCGCGTACGGCGTCGAGGTGGCGATCGACGCCGGCGCGCACGGTTTCACCGACACGCCCTGCTACTTCGGCTGGCTCGCCACCGGTGGGCGGTCGCGGGTGCCGGTCCTGGTGCCGTACGTCGAGGACGTCAGCGCGGCCGGGTTCGTGTTCCGGCTGGCCATGCGGGGCCTGGGCGGCGACACCGGGCCGGTGGAGCTCGTGGGCATCGCGCTGGCGGAGCGGTGGTCGGTCTGCTGGATCGCCGTCAGCCGGCCGGTCGACCTCCTGGAAGGGGAATGAGCATGGACACCCGTTACACCGAACGGCTGCGCTTCTTCGACGGCCAGCAACTGTACGCCGAGGACCTGGACGGCCTGGAGGCGGTCAACCGCGAGCTGCGCTGGCTGCACAACCGGAGCCTGCACCAGCCGGGCATCGGCGCCGGGCTGGCCGTGCACGGGCCGGCCGGTGCGAGCGCGGTCCTGGTGCAGGCCGGGTACGCGCTGGACGCGAACGGCCGCGAGATCGTGCTGACCGAGACCGAGCGACTGCCGGTGCCGCCGGTGGCGGGCGAGGGTTGCGGCGGGCCCGCGTTCTTCGACCTCACGGTGTCGTACCCGGCCGATGAGGAGCTGGAGGAGGCGGAGACACGGCAGGGAGCGTGCGCGCCCCGCGGGATCGTACGGCTGCGGGAGCGGCCGGCGTTCACCTGGGTGCGGCTAAAGCACGACGTCTCGGGCACGTTGCGGCCGGTCGACCCGCGTCACCGGGTGGACATCGAGGCGGGCCTGATGATCATCCTGGCCCGCTCGCAGGTGCGTGAGTGCGTGCTCGCGGCGGACGTCTCGCTCGCCCAGCGCAGGACCTCCAGGGTCGCCGACCGGCCGCGCATCCGCTGTGACACCTCCTACGCCGAGTGGACGTGGTGGAGCGTCCCCGTCGGGGACCAGCCGCCGGTCCAGGGGGTGGAGGCGACCATCGACACCGAGGCGGCCGGCTTCGCCCAGGTGCCCTGCTACTCGGCCAGGGTGGCGGGAAAGCGGCCCCTGACCGTCCCGTACGAAGGCGACGGCACGGTGACCGTGTTCGACGGTCCTGCCCACGTCGAGGAGCCGTCGAGCACCTCGTTCCGGTGCCGGGTGCCGCTGCTCAGCCCCGGCCACGAGGTCGGCGGCGCGGCCCTCGCGGCGATCCTGACCGCCGTACGCGCCGAGTGGGCGGTCACCTGGTTCGGGATCGAGAGCTGATGACCCATCGCTACCTGAACGGCGAAGGCCGCTGGCTCGGCTTCCAGCGGTCCGGCCTGCGGCTCGGCGCGGACGGCTCGTTGCGGCTGCACCCCCTGCCCCTCGGCGCCGTCGCCGACGACGGCCGCGCGGCGCCGACCGGCGTCCTGGGGGTCGTCGCGGTGCCGGGCGGCGCCGTCTACTTCACCGACGGGCACCGCCTGTACGTCGTCCCGGACTGCCGGCGCGACGCCGCCGCCTGCTTCGGCGGCCTGTGCGAACCCCGCGGGCTCGCCTATCATCCTGCCCGCCGGGCGCTGCTGGTCGCCGACACCGGGGACGACCGGGTGCTCGTCCTCGACGCCAGGACGCTGCGCCCGCAGCAGAGCTGGACCGGGTTGCCCGAGCCGCGTTCGCTGGCCGTCGACGACACGGGCACGGTGTACGTCGCCTGTCGTGACGCGGTCCACGTCATCGACCGGTGGGGCAACCGGGCTCCCGGCCTGCCGTACGCCGAGGAGGTGGCCGCCGCCGGCGGGCGCGTCTTCCTGCTGGCCGGCGGGACGGTGACCGTCCTTCCCGAGGGGCGGGCCTGGCCGACCGGGCTGGCCCGGCCGGGGGGGCTGGCCGTCCGCGGCGACTACGTCTACCTGGGCGACAACGACCGCCGCGAGCTGGCCGTGTTCCTCGCGGACGGCGAGCGGGCCGGGCGGGCACGCGGCTTCGCCGGGCCGGTCGCGGCCGTCGGAATCGACGGGGACGAGCTGCTGGTTCACCGGGGAGGCACACAGGTCCCGGTACGGCTCGCGGCCGAGGGCGCGTACGGCGAGCACGGCGTGGTGTGGGGCGGGCCGATCGCCAACCCCAGCCCGCACCGCGATCCGCTGCACCTGGTGCGGGCCCGGATCTCCGGCTCCCACTTCCGCCTCTACCTCAGTTCGGCGGAACCCGCCGGTGCTCCGCCCGACGACCCGGCCTGGCGACCGGCGGCGCCCGACGCCCCGCACACCACGATCGCCGGCAGGCCGCTCGACCGGCTCTGGATCGGCGTGCGCCTCACCGGTGACGGATTGAGCACTCCCGTGCTCTCCCAGCTCAGGGTGGACTTCGATCACCGTACGTACCTGGAGCGGCTGCCCCGGGTCTACCAGCGCGACCCGGCCTCGCGCGAGTTCCTCCGCCGGTTCCTGGCGCTGTTCCAGAGCGGCTTCGACGAGCTGCGCGACCGGATCACCGACCTGCCCGACCGGCTGGACCCGCGGACCGCCGAACCGGGCGAGCTGGCCGCCCGGCTCGGCCTGCGCCTTCCGCCGCGGCACGGTCGGCACGCGCTCGCCGGCGCCCTGGCCACCCACGCCCGCCGCGGCACCGCCGCCGGCCTTCGTGCGGCCATTCATGCGGAGACCGGGGCGCGGGCCGTCATCGCCGAGCCGCTCCAGCACACGCACGTGTGGATGCTCGGCGAGCAGCCGCTCGGGCTGGGGACGATGGTGCCGGTCGGCGAGCCGGGCGGCGCGGTGCTCGGCGCGGGCGTCACGCTGGACGCCTCCTTCCTCGACCCCTCACCCGGCACCGCCCTGTTCGAGAGCGTCGCGCACCGCTTCGCCGTGCGGATCTACCGGGGCGACGCGCGGCCGGCGGCGGTCCGGCAGGTGGTGGAGCGCGAGAGCCCCGCGCACACCGCCTTCCACGTCTGCGTCATCGAACCGCGCATGCGGCTCGGCGTGCAGTCCGTGCTCGGCGTGGACAGCGTCGTGGCCGAGCCCGCCCCCTCGGGGTCCGGCGTGCTGGCGCTGGCCGGCCCGCCGGTGCCGCGGCTGGGCGCCACCACCGTACTCGGACCGATCGGAAAGGAAGCGTGATGTCAGACCACCTGCGGGCCCCGACCAGGAACAACTACTTCTACGGCCAGCTGATGACCGTGGAGACCTTCACCACGGAGACCGACTACTTCCTGCGGCAGGAGCGCACCTTCAACCGGCTGGCCCTGGGCCACGGCGTGGTGTGCGGGCTGGACGTGCACCTGGCCGACGCGGGGCGGGCGGTCGTCGTGACCCCCGGCCTGGCCGTGGACCGGTGGGGCCGGCGGGTCGTGGTGCCCCGCGCGTCCGCCAGGATCCCCATCCCGGACGACGTGCTCGAGGAGGCCGTGGAGCACGGCCGGGACTGCCGCCAGGACGCGTGCGTCCAGGTGCTGCTCGACTACCAGGAATGCGTCGCCGACCCGATGCCGGTGCACGCGGGCGACTGCGACGACCCGCCGCCCTGCATGCCGGGCACCCTGCGGGAGGGCTACGCCGTCTCCTTCCGCGCCGAGTGCCCGCCCACCAGGCGTCCCTCGCCCGGCGGGCGGCTCGTCCGCGGCGGCAGGGTCGACTACGCGGAGCTGGCCCGGCTGGTGACCCGCGACTGTCCCGCCCCGGCCGCGGACCCGCGCATCGTGCTGGCCGCGCTCCAGATCGAGGACTGCCCGCCGCACGCCGAGGGCGATCCGGACATCACGGTACGGCCGGTCTCTCCGACGAACCAGGTGCTCATGCGGCTGCTCCTGGCGCTGCTCGAATCCACCCACGACTGATGAGGGCGACCATGCACGACACGTACGAACGGCCGCGGTTCTTCCCCCGCCAGCTCGTCACCCACACCGAGCTCAACCAGGCGGGCGACTACGCCCTGGCCAGGCTGCGCCGGCACAACCGCATGATGCACGGCTGGGGGGTGGTGTACGGGGCTCTCGTGTGCGCCGCCGACGAGCCGTGGCGGCTCCGGATCACCCCCGGTTACCTGCTCGATCCGGCGGGCAACGAGCTGTGCGTGCCCAAGGAGCAGGTGGTGGACCTGCGATCCGACGGGGTGACGGTCATGGCCGACGACCCGTTCGGGCCGTGCGGCGAGCCGGTGGGCCGCGGGCAGCCGGGCAAGGTGTGGGTGGCGCTGCGCTACGTGGAGGAGCCGCGCCGGCCGGTCCGCACGCCCACCTCCGGATGCGGCTGCGACGAGGCGGCCTGCGAGTACTCGCGCGTGGGCGACGGCTACGCAGTGGCCTTCCTCCCCGAGTGCCCGCCCTCGCACGCCGGCTCGCCGCCCACGCCCGACCAGTTCCTGAACGGCGTGCCCGCGCCCTGCCCGCCGCCGGTGACCGACCCGTGGGTGGTGCTGGCGATGGTCGAGGTGGACGCCAAGGGCGAGATCGTCACCATCGACAACTGCTCCTGCCGCCGGATCGTGACCACGCTGGCGCCGTTCTGGCAGCGGTGCACGCCGCAGCCCGCCGCCATCGGCCAGGTGTCCGTCAACCCCGCCGAGCCGATCCCGCCGGGGGCCACCGGGGTGAAGCTGGTCGTCGAGGGGACCGGCTTCGACCCGGCGGCCCGGGTCGATCTCGGGCTGGGTGTGCGGGTCACGCGGGTGGAGGTGACCACGGGTGGCACGACCCTGCTGGTGACGGCGCACGTTCTGCACAGCGCCGCTCCCGGGGACCGGACGCTCACGATCACCAATCCGGACGGCTCGACCAGCACCCGCCCGGAGGTCATCACGATCGCGTGAATCTTCCGTCTTGTCGTACTGATCCGTTCATCGCACTGTTGGGTAGCGGCCTCGCGGAATACACCCCGCGGGCCGCGTACGACTTCACGGTCGAACCGTACGCAGCGTGTTGGGAGGATTCATGGACGACATCCAGCCCACCGAAACCACATCAGCCGTCGGCCGGCGTGCCATGCTGGCGGGGACGGCCGCCCTGGCCGGAGCCGCGGCGCTCGCGCCCCTCGACGCACTCGCGGCCCGCTCGGCGCGGGCCGACTCGGACGAACGGCAGGCCCGACGGCCGTTCAGCCCCGATTACGGCCCGCTCTTACCGGTGCGCGACCACACGACCGGCCTGCCCCTGCTCCTGCTCCCGCGCGGGTTCGAGTACATCAGCCACGGCTGGACCGGCGACCCGATGAGCGACGGCGTGGCCACCCCGGCTCTGCACGACGGCATGGCCGCCTTCCGCGTCAAGGACGACCGGCATCGCGGCCGCCGGCGTGACCTGGTCCGGCTCGTACGCAACCACGAAGTGGGGGGCTTCTCCGGCAGGTTCACCGACCCGGCGTACGACCCGGACGCCGGCGGCGGCACCACCACGATCACGTTCGACCTGGACGACGGGAAGTTCGTGGAGAGCCACGCCAGCCTGTCCGGCACCGTACGCAACTGCGCCGGCGGGCCCACCCCTTGGGGCAGCTGGCTGACGTGCGAGGAGACGCTGGACGTCAATCCCGTCAGCGGCACGCGGCACGGCTACATCTTCGAGGTCCCGAACGACGGCGAGGGCGATCCCCGCCCGCTCAAGGCGATGGGGCGCTTCGAGCACGAGGCCATCGCCGTCGACCCGGCGACCGGCTACGTGTACGAGACCGAGGACGCCGGGGCCGCCGGCCTGTTCCGGTTCCTGCCGCGCCGCCGGGGCGACCTGAGCAGGGGCGGCGTGCTGCAGATGCTCAAGATCGGCGACGCCACGTACGACACCTCGGCCGATCCCGCCGGTACGGTCTACCGGGACACCTCATGGGTGACCATCGACGAGCCCGACCCGGCGCCCGGCGCCCCGACCCCCACCCAGCAGGGCGTCGCCAAGGGCGGAGCGACCTTCTCCCGCCTCGAAGGCGCCTGGTACGGCAACGGCCTGATCTACATCGTGTCGACCAGCGGCGGGCCGAGCCGTTTGGGCCAGATCATGGAGTACGACCCGCGCCGGGGCAGGCTGCGCATCCTGTTCGCCTCGCCCGGCCAGGACGTGCTGAGCAACCCCGACAACATCGGTGTCAGCCCGCGCGGCGGAATCGTCGTGTGCGAGGACGGCAGCGGCGTGCAGTACATGCACGGCCTGACCACCCGCGGCCAGGTCTTCCCGTTCGCCGCCAACAACGTCGTCATCCCCGACGGGGTGCAGGGCAAGCCGGGGATCCCGCCCGGCGACTACTCGACGCGGGAGTGGGCCGGCTCGACGTTCGAACCCGAGCGCGGCCAGTGGCTCTTCGCCAACATCCAGACCCCCGGCATCACGTTCGCCATCACCGGTCCGTGGCGTAACGGCTCTCTGTGAGAACGCGCCGGGCGGCGGGCCGGGTCCTGGCCCGCCGCCCGGACGGATGACGGGGACGGTGGGCGGTCAGCTCGCGGGGGGCTCCTCGCGCAGCGGGAAGTGGCAGGCGACCTGGTGCGTCGCGCCCTGCAGCAGCGGCTCGGTGGCGCAGATGTCCTGTGCCAGCGGGCAGCGGGTGCGGAAACGGCAGCCGGTCGGCGGGTTGAGCGCGCTCGGCAGCTCGCCGCGGATGGTCGTGTCCGGGCTGGGCGCGTGGCCGGGGTCGGGCGTGGGCACGGCGTCGAGCAGCGCCTGGGTGTAGGGGTGGCGCGGGGCGCGGACCACCTGGTGAGCGGGGCCCACCTCCACCAGCTTGCCGAGGTACATCACGCCGATGCGGTCGGCCATGTAGTCGACCACGGACAGGTCGTGGCTGATGAACACGTACGACAGGCCGAGGTCGCGCTGCAGGTCGCGCATGAGGTTGAGCACCTGCGCCTGGACCGACACGTCCAGCGCGCTGACCGGCTCGTCGGCCACGATCAGCCGCGGCGACAGCGCCAGCGAACGGGCCAGCCCGATGCGCTGCAGCTGCCCGCCGGAGAACTCGTGCGGGTAGCGCTCCAGCGCCCGGCGCGGCAGGCCGACCTGGTCGAGCAGCTCGCTCACCCGGGCACGGCGGGCGCCGGCGTCGCCCACCTGCTGGATCTCCAGCGGCTCGGTGAGGATGGAGTCGATGCGCATGCGCGGGTTCATGGCCGCGTAGCTGTCCTGGAACATCAGCTGCACCTGCCGGTGCATGCGGTGGCGGGCGCCCCGGTCCAGGGTGGCGAGGTCGGCGCCGTCCAGCACGATCCGGCCGCCGGTGGGGGCTTCGAGGCCGGCCACGATGCGGCCGACGGTGGACTTGCCGCAGCCGGACTCGCCCACGATCCCGAGCGTCTCGCCGGGCCCGACCTCGAAGGACACACCGGCTACCGCACTGACCCGGCCGGCGGTCCGGCGGACCCCCGTGCCGCCGGCGTCGTACTCCTTGACCAGGTCCCGCACGGTCAGGAGCGGGTCGGAGACCTCGGACGCGGTCCTGACCGACGGCGAGGCCGCCGCGATCGTGACCGGTCCGGTGACCGGGTGCAGGCAGGCGAACTCGTGCCCGGTGCCCGACCCGTCCGGGGTGAGGCCGACGTCGGTGGTACGGCACTCGTCGGTGGCGAACTGGCAGCGGGGCGCGAAGCGGCAGCCGGTCAGCGGCCGGGACAGGTCCGGCGGCAGGCCGGGGATGCTGTAGAGGCGGCCGGCCCCGTCGGAGTCGGGCTGGGCCGACTCGGGCAGGGCGCGCATGAGCGCCTCGGTGTAGCGGTGACGCGGCGAGCGGAACAGCTCGGCGGTGGTGGCGGTCTCCACCACGCGCCCGGCGTACATGACGGCGACCCGGTCGGCGCGGCCGGCGATCACCCCGAGGTCGTGGGTGACCAGGATGACCGCCATCCTGAACTCCTCGCGCAGGTCGTCGATGAGCTCAAGGATCTGGCGCTGGGTGGTGACGTCCAGCGCCGTGGTCGGCTCGTCGGCGATGAGCAGGCGCGGGGAGCGGATGAGCGCCATGGCGATGACCACACGCTGGCGCATGCCGCCGGACAGCTGGTGCGGGTAGTCGTCGACGATCTTGTCCGGCCGGGGCATGCCGACCCGGCGCAGGATCTCGATGGCCCGCTCGCGCGCCTCGGCCTTGCTGACGCCCTGGTGGACGCGCAGGGGCTCGGCGACCTGGGCGCCGATGCGCAGGGTGGGGTTCAGCGAGGTGAGCGGGTCCTGGAAGACCATGCCCATCTCGACGCCGCGCACCCTGCGCAGCTCCTTGTCCTCCAGCCCGCGCAGGTCGCGGCCGTCGAAGAGGATCTCCCCGCCGACGACGTGGCCGCCGGTCGGCAGCAGTCCCATGATCGACAGTACGGTCATGGTCTTGCCGCTGCCCGACTCGCCCACGATGCCGAGCGTCTCGCCCTGGCCGACCTGCAGGTTGACCTGGTCGAGCGCGTGGACGGTGCCGCGCCGCAGCGCGATGTCGGTGCTGAGGTCACGCAGCCGCAACAGCGGCTGGTTGGCTGCCTCCATGTACGAAACTCCCGCTAACGCCGCCGGAGGCGGACCTCGAAGACGTCCCTCAGCCCGTCGCCGATGAAGTTGAAGGCGAGGACGATGAGGATGATGGCGATTCCCGGCGGATACAGCAGCCACCAGTGGCCGCTGAAGGTGTCGGACAGGCCGTCGGACAGCATGCCGCCCCAGTTGGCCGCGGGTGGCGGCACTCCCAGGCCGAGGAAGGACAGGTAGGCCACGTAGAGGATCGCGTCGGCGACCTGGAAGGTGGCGTTGACGATCACCGTGCCGATGGCGTTCGGGATGATGTGCCGGCGCACCGCGCGCCCGCCGGTGCCGCCCATGCCGCGCATCGCCATGACGTACTCGCGGGTGCGCAGCGTGAGCGCCTCGCCGCGGACCAGGCGCGCGGGGCCGAGCCAGGCGAAGGCGCCGATGATCAGGATGAGCATCGGCACCGTGGGCGTGACGATCGAGGCCATGAGCATGAACAGGAACAGGGCGGGGATCGACATCATCGCGTCGACCACCCGCATCATGACCGCGTCGAGCCAGCCCCCGGCGAACCCGGCGATGGCGCCCCAGACGGTGCCCACGACCGTGGCCAGCAGGCCCGCGGCCAGGCCGACCACGATGGAGGTCTGGCCGCCCAGCATCAGGCGGCCGAGCTGGTCGTAGCCCACGCCGTCGGTGCCGAGCGGATGCCCCTCCGTGCCGGGGAGCAGGAAGACCTTGGCCAGGTCGGTGTGCACCTGGTCGGTCCGGTAGACGAGCGGCCCGAGGAAGGAGAAGATCGCCAGTACGACGAACAGGCCCACGCCCACCAGGGCGAGCCGGTTCTCGACGAAGACCTCCAGCCCCTGGCGCCACATCCCGCGGACGGGCGCCTCCTCCTCGTGCGGAACGGCGGTCATGCGCGACCTGCCCTGAGCCGCACCCGCGGGTCCACCGCGGCGTAGAGGACGTCGGCGATCAGCGCCCCGACCACGGTGGCCACCGAGATCAGCAGCGTGACGCCGAGCAGGATCGGATAGTCCCGCTTGAGCGCCGCCTG
Source organism: Nonomuraea jiangxiensis (assembly GCF_900099965.1). Taxonomy (GTDB): domain Bacteria; phylum Actinomycetota; class Actinomycetes; order Streptosporangiales; family Streptosporangiaceae; genus Nonomuraea; species Nonomuraea jiangxiensis. The sequence continues at coordinate 63,544 of NZ_FNDJ01000019.1, forward strand.
CCAGAACAGCAGCCCCATGCCCGGGTAGTTGAACAGCCGCTCGACCACGAGGGCGCCGCTGAACAGCGCGGGCAGGTACATGCCGAGCAGGGTGATGACCGGGAACAGCCCGTTGCGCAGCGTGTGCCCGACGATCACCCGGCTCTCCGACAGGCCCTTGCTGCGGGCCGTGCGGACGTAGTTCTCGTTCAGGTTGTCGACCATGGAGGAGCGGATGTAGCGGGAGTAGACCGCGACGGTGAGGATGGCCAGCGTGACCACGGGCAGCACCAGCCCGGCCGGATCGGCCAGCACCTCCGCCAGGGTGAAGCCCTGCGGGGCCTCGGGCGGCAGCACCGGCCACACCTGGGAGAACAGAATGATCATCATGAGACCCATGAAGAAGATCGGCGTGGCGTACGCCAGCAACGACAGCCCGTTGATGGTGTAGTCGGGCCAGCGGTTACGGCGTACGGCCTGCACGACGCCCAGCGGGACGGCCACCACGACCGCGAGCACGGTCGAGGCCACCGACAACAGCATGGTCTTGGGCAGCCGCTGGCTGATGGCCTCGGTGACCGACTGGTTGAGCTGGAAGGAGTAACCCAGGTCGCCCCCGACCAGCCGCCGCAGGTACAGCGCGTACTGTTCCCACAGCGGCCGGTCGTACCCCATCTGGTGGTCGAAGGCGGCGATCTGCTGCATCGTCGCCTCCTTGCCCAGGATGGCCCGCGCCGCGCCTCCCGGTAGCAGGTGCAGGATCACGAACGTGATCAGCGTCACCAGGATCACGATGACCAGGGCCTGACCCAGGCGCGTGAGGAGGTACCGGGTCAAGGGTCAGCTCTTCCAGGACCAGTCTTGGAAGTACATCAGGTTCATCGGGTCCTGCGGCTCGACGCCCTGCAGACCCGCCTTGTAGGCCGAGATCTGGTAGACCGGGTTCGGCATCCAGAGCACCGGCAGGTCCTTGGCCAGGAAGTCGTTGTACTCCTGGAGGGCGCTGGCGTCCGCGGAGAACTGCGCCTTCTCGATGAGCTTGTCGGCCTCGGGGTTGCTGTAGCTGCCGAGGTTGACGGGGGCGTCGGTCTGGAACAGGCGCTCGCCGGAGGCGAAGGCCGGGTAGTACCAGCTGCCCTGGGAGCCGAAGAAGGACATGTCCCAGTCGCACTTGGACTCGTCCGGCTTGCAGGCCGGGGTGACCGCGACGGAGTCGGGCACTTCCTTGATGGTCAGCTGCACGCCGAGCTTGGCCATCTGCGACTTGATCTCGGCGAACATCTTGGTGGTGGCCGCGAAGCCCGACTGGCTGGTCACGGTGAAGTTCAGCGGGGTGCCCTTGGCGATGCCCTCACCGCAGCGGGCGGGGTCCTCGCAGGTGGTCTGCCCGTCCGGGGTCACCTTCCAGCCGTTGCTCTCCAGCAGCTGCTGGGCCTTGGCCGGGTCGAAGGGGTAGACGCAGCCCTGGCCGCCGGGCGAGCCCGGCTTGGGCGGCACCGGGCCGCAGGTGGGCTGGGCCATGCCGGACCAGATGACCTTGCTGATGGTGGGCTGGTCGATGAGCATCTGCAGCGCCTGGCGCAGGTACGGCTGCTTGAACAGCACGCCGGTCTTGGGGTTGTTGAAGTTGAGCTGCAGGTACGTGATCGACCATCCGTACCAGGGGGAGACGTCGTAGCCCTTGGACTCCAGGTAGGACTGCTGCGACAGGTTGGCCGGCGGGATGTAGCCGTAGTCGATCTGGCCGGCGCGCAGCACGTTGAACTCGGCGTCGTCACCGGTGAACGGGCGCAGCACGACCTTGTTCAGCTTGGGCTTGTCGGTGCCCGAGTAGGTGTCCTGCTTGGCCAGGACCACCTCGCCGCTGGGCACGTAGCTCTGCAGCTTCCACGGGCCGCTGTTGGTCTTCCACAGCGGGTTGGTCGCGTAGGACTTGGGGTCCTTGGAGGCGGCGGTGAGCTCTTCGAAGGTCGTCTTCGGATCGCCCTTGTCCCAGGCGTGCTGGGGCAGCGGCACGATGCGGTTGAGCTGGTTGGCCACGAACCAGGCCGCGTTGTAGGCCTGCTTGGTGGTGATGGAGAAGGTCTTGTCGTCCTTGACCTTGAAGCTGGCGATGTTGTCCGGGAAGCCGCCGGGCTTGTACGAGGCCCACTGGTCCTTGTTGGCGGAGACGAGGTCCCACCAGAACTTGACGTCCTTCGTGGTGATCGGCTTGCCGTCGTTCCAGGTGTTGTCCTTGAGCGTGATGGTCAGCGTCTTGCCGCCGTCGCTGACCTCGGGCGGTGCCGCCAGGGAGCGGTCGGGGTCGACGTTGTCGGGGCTGGAGCCGTCGAGCTTGAAGGAGTACAGCTTCCGGTACAAGGCGGTGGCGAAGATGTCGTTCTCGCCCTGGGTGAAGCCGGGGGCCGAGATCGGCAGGATCCAGTTGGGCGTGCGCAGAGCCACGGTCACGGTGTCCTGACCCTGTGAGCCGCTCTGCTGCTGCTGCGAGCTGCTTCCGGCACCCGCGCTGCAGGCGGTCAGGCCGAGCCCGAGGGCCACCACGCCGCTCAGGATGCGGATTCTCGTCCCCATGATTCTCCTCGTCGAGACGTGGATGTGCCCCTCCGGGGCCGTTCAGCCGGTGAATGTATAGAGGATTAAGTGTTAAGTCAATACGAAAAATCTACTTTTGTCAGCCTACTTATTTCGGGATAGAGTCCGCCGCTGAGGCCATCTTTCGGTGATCGACTTCGTACTCGATGATGGGCTTCTGCCGTGTCCGTCAGGGAGGAGAGGCATGTCGGACCCCGCTAGTCTGCGCGAGCAGGTGCTGAGCCTGCTGGCCAGCGGCAAGGCCACCTCCCGCGCGGATTTGGTGGAGGCCCTGCAGGTGGCTCCGTCGACGGTCTCCAGCGTGGTGCGCCGCCTGCTGGAGGAGGGCGCGATCCTGGAGGAGGGCACGGGCGCCTCCACCGGGGGGCGCCGGCCCAGGATCCTGCGGCTGCGCGAGGACGGCGGTGTGTTCGCCGTGGCCGAGCTGGGGGCCCGGCATGCCCGCGTGGGGCTCTGCGTACCCTCCGGAGTGCTGCTGGCGGCCGAGGAGATCGCCGTCGATATAGGAGCAGGGCCCGAGGCCATCTTCGACGAGATCACCGGGGCCTTCAGGGACGTCCGGGCCGCCCACGCGCCCGGCCAGCGGCTGCTGGCCGTCGGCATGGCCCTGCCTGGGCCGGTGGATTTCCCGAACGGCCGGCTCGTCGGCCCGGCCAGGATGCCGGGCTGGAGCGGATACGACGTCCAGAGCGACCTGAGTGAGCGCTTCCAGGTGACCGCGGTCGTGGACAACGACGCCAAGGCCGCCGCGATCGGCGAGCACGCCACCCGCCGCGAGGCCGGCGACATGATCTACGTCAAGGCCGGCACCGGCATCGGCGGCTGCCTGATCACCGGCGCCCAGGTCCACCGCGGCGGGCGCGGGCTGAGCGGCGACGTCACCCACGTACGGGTGGCCGACAGCGGCGAGCGCGAATGCTCCTGCGGCAGCCGCGGCTGCGTGGAGACCGTCGCCAGCGGCTCCGCGCTCGCCCGCGAGCTGGCCGGGCGCGGCCTTCCCGTGTCCGGCACACGCGAGGTCGTCGCCGCCACCCTCGACGCCGACCCGGTCGTGGTCACCCTGGTACGCCAGGCCGGCCGCCAGCTGGGCGTGGCCCTGTCGGGCCTGGTCAACTTCCTCAACCCGGACAGCGTCGTCATCGGCGGCGCGCTGTCGAGCCTGGACGTCTACGTGGCGGCCGTCAGAGGCATGCTCTACGAGCGCTGCCTGCCGCCGCTGACCCAGTCGTTGTCCATCGAGGCGAGCATCGCCGGCCCGGACGCGGCCCTGATCGGGCTGGGCCACCTGCTCCGCGAAACAGCCGACATCCGTCCTTCCTAGAAAGCACCACAGTGTCCCTGCGTATCGCCATCTGCGGCATCCACATCGAGTCCAGCACCTTCTCACCGCATCTGAGCGGCACCGCCGACTTCGAGGTCACCCGCGGCCAGGCCCTGCTCGACAGGTACGGCTGGCTCGGCGAGCCGTGGGCGGCCGAGGTGGAGTGGGTGCCGCTCGTGCACGCCCGTGCCCTGCCGGGGGGAGCGGTCGAGCCCGCCGCGTACGACGCCTGGCGGGCCGAGATCGTCCAGGGCCTGGGTGAGGGCCTGTTCGACGGCGTGCTGCTGGACTTCCACGGCGCGATGAGCGTCGTGGGCCGCCAGGACGCCGAGGGCGACCTCATCACCGCCATCCGCTCGGTGATCGGCGCGGAGCCGCTGGTCTCGGCGGCGATGGACCTGCACGGCAACGTCTCCCCCACCCTGTTCGACGGCTGCGACCTGCTGACCTGCTACCGCACGGCACCCCACGTGGACGTCTGGGAGACCCGCGAGCGCGCCGCGCACAACCTCGTGGACGCCCTCGCGCGCTCGCGGGCGGAGGGCGCCGACCGGCCGCACAAGGCGCTGGTCCACGTGCCGATCCTGCTGCCCGGCGAGATGACCAGCACCCGTCTCGAACCCGCCCGCGGCCTCTACGCCCGCATCCCCGAGATCGAGGCCAGGCCCGGCGTGATCGACGCGGCCGTCTGGATCGGCTTCGCCTGGGCCGACGAGCCGCGCTGCATGGGAGCGGTCGTGGCCACCGGCACCGACGCCGAGGCCACCGACCAGGCGGCCCGCGAGCTGGCGCGGGCGTTCTGGGACGCGCGCGACGAGTTCACCTTCGTCGCGCCCACGGGGTCCATGGACGAGTGCCTGGACGCGGCGCTGAAGCAGGGCTCGGCCCGGCCGTACTTCATCAGCGACTCGGGCGACAACCCGGGCGCGGGCGGGGCCGACGACGTCACCTACGCCCTGGAGCGGATGCTGGCCAGGCCCGAGATCCGCGACGGCTCGGCCCGCGCCGTCTACGCCTCCCTGTTCGACCCCGAGGCCGTGGCGCGCATCGGGCACCTGCCGATCGGGTCGCCGGTCAGCGTGCGTGCCGGTGGCCGCGTCGACGGCCGGCCGCCGGGGCCGCTGCTGCTGGAGGGCACGCTGGAGGCGCTGGCCGACGACCCCGACGGCGGGCGGGTGGCCAGTGTGCGCGTCGGCGGGCTGAGCGTGTTCCTGACCTCGCGGCGGATGCAGTACCGGCTGCTGGAGTCGTACCGGCGGTTGGGGGTGGACGTCGCCGGGGCCGACGTGGTCACGGTCAAGATCGGTTACCTGGAGCCCGAGCTGTACGAGGCGGCGGCCGACTGGATGCTGGCGCTCACGCCGGGGGGCGTGGACCAGGACCTGCACCGGCTGCCGTACCGGAACCTGCGGCGGCCGATCTTCCCGCTGGACCGCGACGCCACGCTCGCCTGACGCGTCCTAGGCCGCCGGGTCCGTCGCGCGGGCGGCCGGTCGAGCATCAGATCCTGTACGGTGCTCGGCACCGCCGGGCCCTCGCCCCCGAGCAGCTCGGTCACCAGCAGCGGGTTACCGCCGGTCAGCCGGTAGACCATCGCCGGGTCCCGCCCCGCCCGGCCCGCCTGCTCCGCCACGCAGCCGTGCGACAGCGGGCGCAGCCGTACGCGCCGGACGAGGGCGCTCGGCAGGGCGGCCAGCGCGCCCCTGATCGGGTGCTCGGCCCCCACCTCGTCGTCGCGGTAGGTCACCACCAGCAGCGCGGGTAACCGGCCGATCCGCCGTCCCAGCCAGACCAGCCAGTCCAGGGTGGCCTCGTCGGCCCAGTGCGCGTCCTCCACCACGACCACGGGATGGGATCGCCCTCGCGTGCCCGACAGTTCCTCCAGGGAGGCGGCGAAGATCTCCTCCTGGGCCGCACCGGCGCGCAGCCGTTCGGCCAGGACTCCCCCGCTCTGGCGGCCGATGTCGTGGAGCGGCCCCAGCGCCCGCGGGGTGACCAGCCGGTCGCAGCCGCCCCAGAGCACCCGCGCCTTCGCCCCGCACCGCCGGGCGAACTCCGTGACCAGCACGGACTTGCCGATGCCCGCCTCGCCGGCCACCACCGCCACCCGCCCGCTCCGGGTGGACTCGACCAGCAGGCCCTCGAGGAGTTCCAGTGTCGCTGAACGCTCCCACAGCTCCACGATCCCGATCGTAGACCTGCGGCGATCTTTGCGCCCGTCCCCTTGTTCCCGCCGGCGTTATTCCGTTGCGTCCCGGACAACGGGCATGCCACTGTCGAACCCACTCAACGGTGGTTACGGCGCAGGTGGGGTGGGTGATGAGGTACGCGGGGGCGGCGCTCGCGTTCACGTCCGCGTGCTGTTTCGGCTTCTCCGGGCCGATGGCCAAATACCTCATGGCGGCCGGGCTGACCCCGATCCAGGCCGTCTGGGTCCGGATGGCGGGCGCCGGGCTGCTGCTGGTGGCGGTGCTGGCCGTGGCCAGGCCGCGGGCGTTGCGGATCCGCCGTTCCAGGCTGCCGTTCGTCGGCCTGTACGCGGCCGTGGCGGTGGCCGGGGTCCAGGCGCTCTACTTCGTCGCGATCACCCGCCTGCCGGTGGGGATCGCGTTGCTGCTGGTCTCCATGGCGCCGGTGATGGTGGTGGCCTGGGTACGGCTGGTCCGCGGGACCCGGCTGGCGCGGGCGGCCTACGGTGGCGCGGTCGTCGCCGTCGTGGGCCTCGGGATCGTCATCGAGGTCTGGCAGGAGGTACGGCTGGACGCGCTGGGCCTGCTGCTCGGGTTGCTGGCCGGGGCGTGCTCCGCCGGATATTTCCTGATGAACGAGAGCTTCGGCGACGACGTGGACCCGCTCGGGCTGATCGCCTGGGGGTTGCTGGGGGCGACCGTGGTGCTGGTCCCGTTCGCGCGGCCGTGGGGCATCCCGTGGGAGGCGTTCACCGGGTCCGCCATGCCGGTCGGGGGTGCTCGGCCGTTGCCTGTGCTGGTGGCGTACCTGTGGATGGTGCTGGTCGCGACCGTGGCGGGATACATCCTGGGGGTCCACGCGGTGCGGCGGCTGTCGGCCGCCGTGGCGGTCACCATGGCGTCGCTGGAGGTCATCGCGGGCGCGATCATCGCCTGGGCGCTGGTCGGCGAGGCGCTGGGCGCGTTCCAGATCGTGGGCGGGCTGATCGTGCTGTCCGGCGCGCTCCTGGCCCAGACCGCCACCACCGCCACGGCCAGCCTCCGCCCCACCGCCACGGCCGGACTCCGGCTCCGGCCGCGCGGATCCGAGGGCGCCGGTCGGGTTGGCCGGCCTCCGTGAAGGGAATCCGATGAGTAGGCCGCGAACGGGACGGTGTTCAGAAGGCCGGCGCGGCCATGAAGGTCATGCTGGCCGCCATGCCGGCCGAGCACATCTCCTGAACGAGCGTCGCTCGATCCGCGCCCCGCTCGGGCAGCATGCGGATGAGCCCGGCACAGGTCCAGGCCAGCCCGATGACCAGGGCCACCGTGGCCAACGACCCACCGCCGTGCGCGTGCCCTGACCCACCGCCGCCGTACGCGGCACCGGGGGCGGCGCCGGGGAGAGTGGGGCCGCTCAGCGTCGTCAGCGTCAGGAGGAGGGACGTGAGCACGAAGTCCTGGATGTGATGGCCGGTCTCCGCGCGGCGAGAGGGGGAGCCGCAGAGCCAGCCGGCGGTCAGCAGCGCCGGCACCGCGACGGAGCAGAACACGCCGCCCAGGTGCCCGACCGCCATGCCGAGCGCCATGACGACGTGCGGCCATCTCCTGGCCGGCCTCGTGGCGGGCAGGAGGGCGGGCAGCAGGGCCGGGGCAAGGGCCAGGACGCAGCCGACCGACGCCGCCACCACGTGGAGGACGGCGTGCATCAGACACCCTCGGTTGCCACCGGCCAGGCCCGTCAGCCGAACTGGCCCGGCTGGTAGTCGCCGGCGGGCTGCTGGACGACGACGTTCACGCGGTTGAAGGCGTTGATCACGGCGACGAGCGACACCAGGGCGGCGAGCTGGTCCTCGTCGTAGTGCTTGGCCGCGTTCGCCCAGACCTCGTCGGGCACCCCACCGGCCGCGTCGGCGATCCGGGTGCCCTGCTCGGCCAGCTCCAGGGCGGCCCGCTCCGCCTCGGTGAAGACCGTCGCCTCCCGCCAGGCGGTGACCACCCGCGTCGTCAGCGGCACCGTCGAGTCCGCGATCACCCTGCTCGCCGAGATGAGGTGCTTCATGACCTTGACCGCGACCGGACTGCCGGAGAGGTTCAGGCGGGGTTCCATGGGGCTCCTTGCCGTAGTCGGTGGTTACACCCATCCGGACCTGGCAGCCGGGCGATCTGTGACGGCGCCGAAGGTGACGTACGTCACCGTGACGACCGCGGCCCCGGTGATCCCGTTCCTTATCCGTTCCATACATGGGACTATCTAAAGTGCTAGCAATCTAGATAAATGGAGTAACCGGTGATCGAGTTCTTTCTGGATGCGAAGTCCGGTGTCTCGCCGTACCTGCAGCTGGTCCAGCAAGTACGACACGCGCTCCGGCTCGGCCTGCTCCGCGAAGGTGACCAGCTGCCGACCGTCAAGGAGGTCGTGGCGCAACTGGCGATCAACGCCAACACCGTCCTGAAGGCCTACCGGGAGCTCGAACACGAGGGCCTGGCCGCCGCCCGGCCGGGGGTGGGGACGTTCGTGACGAGGACGCTCACTGACACCTCGCTGGCCGCGCACGGCCCGCTACGGCTGGAGCTGCGGCGCTGGCTGGCCAAGGCCCGCCGGGCGGGCCTCGACGACGAGAGCATCGAGGCCCTCTTCATGACGACCTTTCGGACCACCGCTCAGGAGGACATAGCGTGACTTCCGCCTTAGAAGCCCAGGCACTGGGCAAGAGATACGGCAAGCGCTGGGCGCTGCGCGACTGCACCATCGACATCCCGAAGGGCCACGTCGTGGGGTTGGTGGGCCCCAACGGCGCGGGCAAGACGACGCTGCTGAAACTGGCCGGCGGCCAGCTGGAGCCCACGACGGGCCGCATCACCGTGCTCGGCGAGCGCCCAGCGGCCGGTCCCGAGCAGCTGGCCAGGGTCGGGTTCGTGGCTCAGAACACCCCCGTCTACACCGGGCTCAGCATCGCCGACCACCTGCGGCTCGGAGCCCGGCTCAACCCCCGCTGGGACGACACGATGGCCCGCGAACGCATCGCCTCGCTCGACCTCGATCCCGCCCAGCGGGCGGGCAAGCTGTCCGGCGGCCAGCGCGCCCAGCTCGCCCTCACCCTGGGCCTGGCCAAACGCCCCGAACTGCTCATCCTGGACGAGCCGGTCGCCTCGCTCGACCCGCTGGCCCGCCGCGAGTTCCTCCAGGGCCTGATGGAGGCCACCGTCGAGCACGAGCTGAGCGTCGTGCTCTCCTCCCACCTGGTGTCCGACCTGGAACGGATCTGCGACTACCTGATCGTGCTCGTCGACTCGCGCGTGCAGGTCATCGGCGAGACCGACGAGTTGCTGGCCACCCATCACCGGCTCACCGGCCCGCGCCGCGACCCCGGCACGCTGCCCGCCGGCCAGCACGTGGTCTCCGCCCGGCACACCGACCGGCAGAGCACGTACGTCGTCCGTACCGACGGCCCGATCCTCGATCCCGCCTGGACGGTCACCCGGCTCAGCCTGGAGGACCTCGTCCTGGCCCACATGGACAAGCGTCCCGCCCGCGCCCGGCGGGCCGACCTGGAGGTACAGCGATGATCTGGCTGGCCTGGCGCCAGTTCCGCGGTTCGGTCACGATGATGGCCGCCGTACTCGTGGTGCTCGCCGCCACCCTGGCCCTCACCGGTCCGGGCCTGGCCTCGCGCTACGCCGCCGGGATCGCCGACTGCACCCCGGACGGCACCTGCTTCGAATTCTTCGACCGCTTCTTCGACGAGTACCAGACCCCGTTCCTGGCCGTCAGCCTCGTCGTGCTGCTCCTGCCGGGACTGGTCGGGCTCTTCTGGGGAGCGCCGCTCATCACCCGGGAGCTGGACGCGGGCACGCATCTGCTGGTGTGGAGCCAGAGCATCACCCGTGGCCGCTGGCTGGCGGTCAAGCTGGCGCTCACCGGGCTGGCGGCCATGGCCGCCGCCGGGCTGTGCGGCCTCCTGGTGACCTGGTGGTCCGACCCCCTGGACAGGTCGGCCGTACCGGAACTGGCGCAGATGGCCCCCGTGGTGTTCGGCGCACGCGGCATCGCCCCGATGGGGTACGCGGCCTTCGCCTTCGTGCTCGGGGTGACCGTCGGCATGCTGGTACGCCGCACGCTGCCCGCCATGGCCCTCACCCTGGCCGCCTTCGCCGCGATCCAGCTCGCCATGCCTCTGCTGGTCCGTCCCCACCTGATGCCCCCGGTCAGCGGCACCTTCGAGCTCGGCCGGGAGAACGTCGACGGCATGGGCGCGCCGAAAGGCGGATCCCTGCAAATCTTCCTGAGAACCTCGGCCGTGCCGGGCCACCCGGGCGCCTGGGTCCTGTCCAGCGAGTTCGTCGAGCCGTCCGGCCGCAGGAGCGCCGGAAGCAGCGACGACGGGCCGTCCTCGACGATCGTGGGAGCCGTCCCGGTCTCCACCACGTCGGGACCCTGCGCACCGCAGGCGGGCCCCCCGGGGATGAACGGGTGCATGGCCGAGATCAACCGGCTCGGCTACCGGCAGCAGGCCACCTTCCATCCCCTTGAACGCTTCTGGCCCTTCCAGTGGCTCGAGACCGGGATCTACGCCCTGCTCACCCTCGGCCTCACCTGGTTCTCCTTCTGGTGGATCCGGAGACGCCTGTCATGACCGTCGTCAGGATCGCCGTCGCCGGACTCGCCCTCCTGCTGGCGGCGGCCTGCAGCCCGCCGGCACCACCACGCGGCCAGGCCGCCACGACAGGCGGTACGGTCTGCGCGCCGCCCCAGGGTCGCCCCGAAGCGGAGACGCCCACCACGATCGACGTCATCGAACAGGCGTACTTCTGCATCCTCGGCAACTACTACAGCGGCCCGACGCTGGATGCCCGCTCCCTGTTGACCGCCGGATTCCTCGCCCTGACCCAGGAGATCAACCGCGACGGCCGTGACCTGCCGGAGGCGACCATGCCGGCGCTGACCGGCGACCGCAAAGCCGACTGGACCGCCTTCGAGGCCGCCTACCGGAAGATCACCGACCAGGTTCCCGACCTGCGCGACAACCTGGCCATCGTCACGCTGGAGGCCATGGTGGCCGCTCTCGGCGACAACCACGCCCGTTGGGCAGGCCAACCCGAACGGCCGCCCGACTACTACGACGGCGACGGCTACGGCCTGGGGCTCAGGGCGAACGTCAGCGCTCCCCCAAGGAACGACGACCCCCGCGTCACCCTCCCACCGCTGTTCGTCACCACCGTGGAGGGCGGCGCGGCCCAAGCCGCCGGACTACGCCCCGGCGACATCGTCGAATCGATCAACGGAATGGCACCCTTCCTCGACGGCAGGACCACCCCCGCGATCGCCGCCCTCTACCCCGAATACCCCGACACTCGCCCGGTACGTCTGCGGCTGCTACGACAGGACACCGGCCGCCGGTGGACGGTCTCGCTCAAGCCCGGCCTCTACCCACGGGACCTGGCCGGTCTGCAGGTGGTGCGGTCGAAACTGGCGGACGACGACGTCGCCTACGTACGGATGACCGGATTCACTCCCGACTCCGCGAACCGGGTGCTACGCGCGGTCACCAGGCTGCGTACCGGCCGGACGCTGTCCGGTGTCGTGCTCGACCTGCGCGGCAACGGCGGCGGCAGCCCCGCGGAGGCCACCCGGCTGCTCAGCGCGTTCACTCACGGCAAGAACACCGCCTACCAGTGCACCGTGAACGGCACCTGCCAGGCCACGCCGACCGACGACACCGTCGAGCTGCTCAACCTGCCGCTGGTCGTGCTCATCGACCGCGACTGCGCCTCGGCGTGCGAGCACTTCAGCTCCGCGGTCAAGGACCTGCGCCTCGGCCGGCTGGTCGGCACCAGAACCGCCGGCGTCATCTCCGGCCCGGCCCAGCCCTACCTGCTCGCCAACAACACCCTCCTGAGCTTCCCCGCCAGGCACCACCTGGGACCCGATCGCGAGGTCATCGACCGGATCGGCGTGCCGCCCGACCACCACGTACCCCTCACCCCCGGGGACGCGGCCGCCGGGCGCGACCCCGTACTGGCCAAGGCCCTGACCTTGCTGCACACGTGAACGGACCTCCCCATGAGACAGATCCTGGCCGTCGCCGCGGGGCTGGCCGTCCTGGCCGCGTCCGGCTGCTCCGCCCCCTCACCACCCCGAGCCGACGCCCCACCGGCCACGCCCGCCGGCCCCGCCACCCTCCCCGCCCCGACCGGTGACCATCCGGTCGGCACCACCGTCCTGCATCTGACGGACACCAGCCGCCCCGACCCCTGGGACCTCGACGCCGACGCCCGCGAACTCAAGGTCACCCTGTGGTATCCCACCGAACAGCGCGACGGACAGCGGGCCCCGTACATGACGGCCAAGGAGTCGGAGCTGCTCCTGAAAGGCTCGGGAATCGCGAGCGCGCCGTTCGACACGCTGAGCAAGACGCGAACCAACGCCGTCCAGGACGCCGACCCCGTCGGGCGCAGGCGTCCGCTGGTGGTGCTCTCCCCCGGCTTCACCAAGCCGCTGAGCACCCTCACGTCCCTGGCCGAGGACCTGGCCAGCCGCGGGTACGTCGTGGCCGGCATCGACCACACCTACGAAAGCTACGCGACCACCCTGTCCGACGGCCGGATCGCCGAATGCCTGGCCTGCGACAGCGACACCGACCCGGGCTTCGGCGCGGGGCTGGTCCAGGGCCGGGCCGCCGACGTCTCCTTCGTCCTGGACCAGCTGACCTCCACGGGGAAGCACGCCGGCCTGATCGACCGCGAACGGATCGCGATGGTGGGCCAGTCGATCGGCGGGGCCAGCACCATGGCGGCCATGGTCAAAGACCCACGCATACGCGCCGGCATCGACATGGACGGCACCACCTACGCCCGCATCCCCAAGAGCGGCCTCTCCCGGCCGTTCATGTTCATCGGTTCGCGGGAGCACGTTCCCGGGGGCAACGACAACTCCTGGGACCGCGACTGGAAGCTGCTGACCGGGTGGAAGCGCTGGCTCGTGCTGTCGGGCGCCGAGCACCAGTCCTTCACCGACACGCGGCTGCTGTCGGACGCCCTCGGCATCAAGCCCCTGCCGGGCGTGCTGCCCGCGGCCCGCGCCGCCGAGCTCACCCGCACGTATGTGGCGGCCTTCCTCGACCAGCACCTGAAATCCGAACGACAACCCCTGCTGGAGGAGCCGTCATCGCGCTACCCCGAGGTCAGGTTCTGCCCTGCGGCCTGCGACGAGTCCTGAGCCCGGCACGGCCGGCGCCCGGTCAGAGGCCGGCGAGGAAGTCCAGGGCGATCCTCCAGGCCCGTTCGGCGGCCTCGGCGTTGTAGTCGGGCAGGTCGGGATCGGTGAACAGGTGGCCCACGCCCGGGTAGCGGAAGACCTCCACGTCGGCCCGGGCCCGGCGCAGGCCGAGGTACCAGGCGTTCAGCCAGTCGACGGGCTCGTAGGTGTCGGGGTCGGCCACGTGCAGCTGTATCGGCAGGTCGTCGGCCGCGACGCCGTCAGGCATGTCCGAGGTGCCGTGCATGAGCAGCAGCCCGCGGGATTGCTCGTCGCCGAGGGCGAGGTTCTGGGCGATCGCCGCGCCGAGCGAGAAGCCCGCGTAGACCAGGCCGCCGGCGGACAGCGGGGCCGCGGCGGCCACGGCGCGTTTCAGCAGCTCGTCCCGGCCGATCTCCTCCTTGATCGCGAGCCCTTCTTCGGGCGTGTCGACCACCCGGCCGTCGTACAGGTCGGGGACGTGCACCTCGTGCCCGGCCGCCCGCAGCCTGTCGGCTGCCTGGTGAACGTGCGGGCGCAGGCCGTACATCGAGTGCAAGAGGAGAATCCGTGCCATGCGCGCAGCTTAGCCAGCGCCGGACGGGCAGCGACCGCCCACCCGGCGCGTGGCGCGTCAACGTCGATCGGAACCGACTGGAATGGGTGGATTCATGCGCGACTCGCTTCCCGGGGCGGCCGTGGTGACCGCCCCGGGAAGGTCTGACCTGAGGGATGGTCCCGGATTTCTCCGTGGCCATCGGCCATGGGTCAGCACATCGCGAGACTTGGGAGATCTGCGCTGACGTCAGTCCCAGTCGTAGTGACGACGGCGGTGACGGTAGCGGTCGCGGTAACGGTAGCGTTCACGGTCGCGATAACGATAGCGCTCACGGTCGCGAGGATAGGGACTTGCGAATCCGGCGTACATAGGCCGTCTCCTCTCGGATACGCAATCGCACAGGGCGATCGCGCTTTCTCATCCATCATCGGCAGGCGCTTCTGAGCGCGTCTAGACAAGCCGGTCCGACCCGAGCCGATACGAGGCACGTCCTGTTCTCGGGCATGGCCCGGCGCTGCCGAAGGCGCCTGCCGGTGAACCACCGGATGACCCGCGAAATGCGGATGCATAAGCTGTGCATTTCCTTCGGTTGACGCGGCGCCTTCGCCGCAAAAAACGGCAAAGCATCAAAGCGGGCGAATTTATCCGGCGACAGGTGCGGAGCGCAATGGCCCGGGCATGGGCCCACCGTCAGGACAAATCCCGAGCAGATCTTGGGGGTAGTCATGTACGGATATCTGCCAGACGCAGCCTACCGACCCGCTCCGCGCACGGGCGTTCGTCGCTGGTACGACGCCGTCGTGCTCGGTGAGCGAGCCTGAGTAAGACGGGTGCCGCGGTCGTCATTCGGCCGCGGCACTCCGATGCGACGGGAGGGACGGCTCAATGGCGCGACCGCTTTATCCGCAGGCTCAGCGCGACGGCGCTACGGAGAACCTGTTCGGCTACCCGGTTTCCGACCCCTACCGCTGGCTCGAAGCCAGTGCCGACCCGCTGGTGCGGGCCTGGGCGGCGCAGCAGGACGAGCTGTTCTCCGCGCATCGCGGTGAATGGCCCGACACCGAGCGCTGGCGGTCCGTCATCGAGGAGCTCTCCACCTTCGGGGTTTCCGATCCGCCGCTGGTGCGCGGATCGCTCATGTTCATCGCCGAGCAGCTGCGTGAGGACGAGCAGCGCCGCCTGGTCGTGGTCGACGGCATGGGCGACAGGCGCGTGCTGGTGGACCCGGTGGAGCTGGACCCCTCAGGACGGACGCGGCTCTACACCTGGTGGCCCTCGCGGGAGGGCGATCGGGTGGCGGTTCAGCTGGAGGTCGCCGAGCGGCCCGCCAGCGACATCGTGGTGCTGGACACCCGTACCGGCAAGGTGACGGACGGCCCGCTGCCGCGCGCCTGCAACACCTCGCTCGCCTGGCTGCCCGGCGGGGACGCCTTCTACTACGTCAGCCGGGTCCCGGACGAGGAGCTGGAGCCGGAGGACCAGCGGCTGCACCGGCGCGTGCTGCTGCACCGGATCGGTTTCCCGCCCGAGTCCGACCTCGTGGTGTTCGGCGGCGCCGATGCCCCCGACTGCTACTACGGCCTCACCGCCGGCGCCGACGGCCGCCACCTCGCGATCACGGTGTCGGACGGGCCCGCCCCGCACAATGACGTGTGGATCGCCGAACTGACCGAACCGGCGGCCCCCCGTTTCGTGAAGACGGTGGACGGACGCTCCACCCAGGCCCGCGTCCTGCCGCGGTTCCTGCCGGACGGCGACCTGCTGCTGGTCACCGACTACCAGGCCCCGTGCGGCCGAATCTGCACGGCGTCGAGGCACGACACCGACCCGTCGGCCTGGCGCACGCTGGTGCCCGAGGACCCTCGGGCCCCGCTGGACGACTGCCTGGTCCTGGACGATCCGGCGCTGCCGAAGCCGTTGCTGCTGGTGGCACGCGCCCGCCACGGCGTCTCCACGTTCACGGCGCACGACCTGGCCGACGGCCGGCCGCTCGGCACCGTGCCCCTGCCCGGCGTGGGCGTGGCGTCGTCCCTGCAGACCGAGGTCCCCCGGGGACGCCACCTGTGGTTCAGCTACTGCGACGCCGCCACACCGGCGACCGTCTACCGCTACGACGCCGCCACGGGGGACGTGGCCCCGGAGGTCACGTGCGCGGCGATCAGGCCCGACTCCACCATCCGCAGCCGGACCATCCGGTACCCGGCCGGGGACGGCACCGAGATCACCCTGTTCCTCTTCATGCCGTCCGAGGAGTTCGACGGCCCCCGCCCCGCGCTCCTGCACGGCTACGGCAGCTTCGGCATGGCGATGCGCCCGCTGTTCTCGCCGATGGCCGCCGCCTGGGTCAAGGCCGGCGGGATTCACGCCGTCGCCTGCGTACGTGGCGGGGGCGAGGAGGGCCAGGACTGGCACGATGCCGGGCGGGGACCGTACAAGCGGCGGGCGATCAGCGACTTCAACGACGCCGCGAGCTGGCTCGTCCGCACCGGCCTCACCACTCCCGGCCAACTGGCCAGCTACGGGATGTCCGGCGGCGGGCTGCTGGTCACCGCCGCCGCCATGCAGCGCCCGGACCTGTACGCCGCCGTCATCGCCGACGGCCCGCTGTGTGACATGGTGCGTTACGAGCGCTTCGGCCTGGGCGGCACCTGGACCGAGGAGTTCGGCACCTCCGCGGAGCCGGAGCAGCTCCAGTGGCTGCTCGCCTACTCCCCGTACCACCACGTCACCCCGGGGACCGACTACCCCGCCTTCCTGCTGGCCGGCGCGGTCACCGACCTGCTGACCGGCGAGGCCCACGTCACCAAGATGTGCGCGGCCCTCCAGTACGCCACCAGCGGCGACCGTCCCGTCCTGCTGCGCCGCGAACCGGAGAGCGCTCACGCCGGATCGTGCGCGAGCAAGGAACGCGCCCTGGCCGCCGACATCCTCACCTTCGCCGGAAAATACACCGGACTTTCCCTCGGAACACCCTGCGAATCGGCGGCGGACCATCCCGGCGGGTGACAAATTATGTTTTGCCGCCGACTGGGACCGTGCTTTTCGTACCGCGATTAGCCTGAATGGTGTCCAGCGCCGCATCGGCGTAATCCCGAGTTTCGGAACCGACGCCCGCCGTCCCCGTGGAATCGGGGATTCGGTCCTACCTCAGGGAGTGATCTCTGATGCTCAGACGTCTGCTCATCTCCGCCGCGCTGGCGGCGTCCACGCTCCTCGTCACCGGCGCCGCCCAGGCCGCCGGCCCCGGCGCCTGCGCGTCGGCCCAGCGCCTCGCCCACGGCACCACCGTGACCAAGCAGCAGTGCATGTGGCGGGGTGACTGCTACTACTGCTACAGCTACCGGACCGGGAGATGGGACGTCCAGCACTGCGACGGCGGCGGCGACCTCGAATCCTGACCCCGCCGGCAACGGACGACGGCGGCCCCGCGGGAACGTTCATCCCGCGGGGCCGCCTCCGCCCGCCGAAATGGCGGCTCACCCGCCGGCGATAACAAAGAGTCACTCGCGTGCCGATGTGATCGGGCGGTTGATCGCCCGGAGAATTGCGCGGGGGGGAGGCTTGCATGTCCGAAGGCGAATTAAGCGGCCCCACGTGGCTGACGAGAGTGGAACTGAGCAGTGAGCTCGCGGTGGTGAAGCGTGATCTCTCCAAAGAGCTGACGCACACGTACCAGGAGGTGTCCCAGCAGATCACCGACCTCAAGGACGACGTGTCCAGGCTGGGTGCCGAGTTCAGGGCCGGGGCACGGCTGACCGATCTGAGATACGAGCGCGACCGGCTGGAGTCCAGGATGAGGCGGACCTTCGGCCCGCGCCAGACCGTACGCCGGATCGCGGTCGGCCTGGTGGGCGAGCTGACCGCCGCCTCGATACGCGCCCAGGTGATCGACGAGGACACGTTGCACCGCTTCGCCAGTGAGCAGGCGATCGTCAATACGGACTACTGGCTTGCCAGCGCCCTCCGAGCGGTGGCCGCCGAATACACCGGCGCCGACCGCCTGCGGGACCGCGCGCTGAGCCTGGCCCAGGCGTACGCGGAAATGCAGGGTCAGGATCCCGCGAAGACCGACCTGTTCATGGCTCTCGTCTGTTCGCAACTGGCCGGCAGCGGGAGCGACAAGGCCGCCGACTACTGGAGCAGGGCGGCCACGCACATGAACCTGTATCTCGACAAGGTCGATTCGTTCGCGCTGGACAGGGGGTTCTTCAGCGTTCTCGACGCGCTGGCGGAACAGGAGCTCGGTGACGAGGCGCGCTCGTACGCCAGTGAGGCGCTGGCGCGCTGGGTTCGCGATCGGGAGCCGACCTCCGCCATCAACCAGCAGCAGTTGCACATCTCCCGCGACTACTTGTTACGGCACGCGCTCCCTTTCCCGGGATCGGACTACGCCACCCTGCAGGAGATGTCGCACGAGCACTGGGACAACGTGCGCGAGGGCTGGCGGTGTGCCAGCGCCTGCCAGGGGGCCGCCATGTACCTGTCGGAGCGCTTCCGCCGGCCGCTGGAGGCCAGGCCGAACGGCAGGTCACACGCGCGGCGGGCCCTGCGTACGCTCATCGAGACCCTCGAACCCGACGAGCTGGAGCTACAGCGCGAGATCTACGCCCTGGAACAGGCCATCAGCCGGAAGGACGGGAAGGTCACCGGAAGCGAGGACCCCTACGCCGAGACGGTCGATTTCGCGACGCTGCTCACGCTGGCGGCGTTCAATCCGGCGGAGTCGGGGATCGGCCCGCAGGCCCAGCAGTTCGCGCTGGCGTGCGCCCGCAACTGGATCCTCATGGCGGGCCGTGAGGTGACCGCCGAGGCGTTGCGCATCCGTCCCATCCAGCATCCGCTCCGCCTGGGCAACTGGAACAACACCCTGGAGATCGAGAATCCCCGGTCAGGCGGGCGGGAGCTGGTCGCCCAGGATCGCTGCGAGCACGTGGCGCGCATGAACCCGGTCCAGCGGCGCTATCGCCTGGGACTTGCCGCGATCACCGCCTTCGTCGCGGTCCTGGCCCTGGTCCTGGTCGGCGACGTACGTCTCGTGCTCGGCGTCCTCGCCCTGGGAGCCGTCCTGGCGGTCATCGAGCACTTCAACGCCAAGAACCTCATGATCGTCCGCGAGCAGCGGGTCACCGCCGCGCAGGAGATCGCCAGGAAACAGATCGACGACTGCGACCGGCAGGGCAGGTCGCTGCTGCGGAAATGGACCTTGACCGCGAACGCCGGCATCGAGGCCCTGGACAAGGCCCTCACGGACCTGTCGATGGAACGGAGGTGAGGCAGGTGCCCTCGACGGCATGGGTGCTCGACAACCGGTACGAGCTGATACGCCCCGTGACCGGAGGCGGCCAGGCGGCGCTGTGGGAGGGCCGGGACCGCAGAACGAACCAGCGCGTGGCCGCGAAGATGTTCTACCCGGAGCAGGATCGGTACGTCGAGCGCGAACGCGAGCTGTTCTCCGCCCTGCGCGATCACCACCCGAACGTCGTCAGCCTGCTCGGCACGGGGACCCACAACGGCGGCGTCTATCACGTCATGAGCTGGATCGAAGGCGCCAGCCTGGCGCAGGTGCTGGAGCGGAACGCCAAGCCGTACCTCGTCCAGGCGCTCGGCTGGGCCCAGCAGATCGCCTCGGCGCTGGCCTGGATCCATCGTCACGACATCATCCATCGCGATGTCAAACCCGGCAATCTGATGATCACCACCACGCAGCCCCAGCGGGTGGTGCTGATCGACTTCAGCATCTCCCGTTTCACGCACGGGACCGTGACGCTGGGTCCGCCGGGGACGCCCAATTACGCGGCGCCGGAGATCTGGACCAGCCGGCGTGGCGACCACCGCATCGATCTCTATTCGCTCGGCTGCGTCCTCTACGAGATGCTCACCGGTGACCCGCCGTTCCGTGGCTCGGAGGAGACGGCCCGGCACCACCATCTCCGGGTGATCCCCCCGGCCCCGCGGAAATGCGTCTCCAGCATTCCGCAGCGTCTGGACGATCTCACGATGAACCTGCTGGCCAAGCACCCCGCGGACCGCCCGGCGAACGCGGACGTCGTGGTCACCGAGCTCACCTCGATCATCGAGGAGATCGCGCGCAGGGTGGACGTTCCCGACGCCCAGCAGCTGACCGAGGATCTGGGCGCCGACGCCCCCGGATCGCTGGAGGACAGGCTGCGCCGGGCGGAGCTGATCGCCGCGACCGGGGACGTGCCGGGAGGCGCCCGGGAGTGCGAGAGCGTCATCAAGGAGTGCGTCCGGCAGTTGGGCCCGGCCCATGAGCTGACGATGAAGGCCCGCGCGACCAGGTTCACCATCATCGCCCGCTACTCCGGCCAGGACCGCTGACCGAATCCCCGGCTGCCTCCCGTCCCCGAGGCGTCGCCGGCGGTGGAGTGACCGGGCGACCCGCCGGCTCCGGCCATCGCCACGAGGCGGCGGGCGACCCGGGCCGCGGCCTCGCGCAGCTCCGCGGGCTCCAGCACCTCCACCTCGAAGCGCAGCCGGGCCACGTGCACGGCGAGCCACTCCAGGTCCTGCCCGCCGGCGATCAGCACGCACCAACCGTCGCGGTCGTCCTCGACGCGCCCCACCTGGGGCGGCACCAGCTCCCGCACCTGGTCGGGCCGGGCGCGCACGCGCACGCGGGCGAGATACCGGTAAGGCGCCGCGGTCACGGACCGCTGCACGTAGGCGACCGGGTCCGGATGCTCCCTCGCCCGGAACCGCCAGGTCGTCGCCGCCACCTCGCGCATCCGGTCCAGCCGGAACGTACGCCAGTCGTCGCGGTCGACGTCCCAGGCCATCAGATACCAGCGGCGGTTGGTGGCGACCATCCGCACCGGCTCGACCGTGCGCTCGCGCTCCGCGTCGTCGCGGCCGGCGTATCGGAAGCGCACCCTCACGGAGTCGCGGCAGGCCCGCGCGAGCGTCACCAGCACCTCCGCGTCGACCTCGGCCCCGGGGCCGAGCAGGGTGTCGGTGGCGCCGTGCACCGCCCGCACCTCGGCACGCAGCCGGGGCGGCATCACCTGGTCGAGCTTGGTGAGCGCCCGCAGGGCCGCCTCGCCCGCCCCGGCGACCGTGCCGCCCGACGCCAGCCGCAGGGACACCGCCGTCGCGATCGCCTCCTCGTCGTCGAGGAGCAGCGGCGGCAGCCGGGTGCCGGCGCCGAGCCGGTAGCCGCCGCCGACGCCCGCCGTCGCGTGCACGGGGTAGCCGAGCGCGCGCAGCCGCTCCACGTCGCGGCGCACCGAGCGGTCGGTGACGCGCAGCTCGGCGGCCAGCTCGGCGGCGGTCCAGGACGGCCGGCGCTGCAAAAGCGCCAGCAGCCGCAGCACCCGCTCGGTCGTCGCTTCGACGGTCACGCGCTCATCGTTCCACAGATCACGGACCGATCCTGTCCGCTATTCGCGGAAGGCTGGCGCCATGACAGACCAGACCTGGAACCCCCTGCTCCGAAAGCAGATCGACGAGCACTGGACCATGCAGCTACGTGACCGCCTCGACGGGCTCACCGACGACGAATACTTCTGGGAGCCGGCGCCGGAAAGCTGGAACGTACGGAAACGAGGCACCGGCACCGCACCGGCGCAGGCCGGAACCGGCGCGATGACCATCGATTTCGCGATCCCGACACCCGAGCCGGCGCCGTTCACGACGATCGCCTGGCGGCTCGGGCACGTGATCGTCGGCGTGCTCGCGATGCGCAACGCCGCCCACTTCGGCCGCCCGCCCACCGACTACCGGTCGTTCGAGTACGCCACGACCGCGAGCGCGGCGCTGGCCCAGCTCGACACCGAGTACGCCGCGTGGCTGGCCGGGGTCGAGTCCCTCGGTGAGACCGGCCTCGCCCGGCCGTGCGGGGAGGCCGAGGGACCCTACGCCGACTACCCCATGGCGGCGCTGGTGCTGCACATCAACCGCGAGCTGATCCACCACCTGAGCGAGGTGTGCCTGCTGCGCGACCTCTACCTGCACACCGCCCGGCTGGCCCGGCGGGAGGCGAGCTGAGATGGCGCGTGACATCCAGGTCACCTTCGACTGCGCCGACCCGGCCCGGTTGGCCGGGTTCTGGGCCGAGGCCCTCGACTACCGGTTGCAGGATCCGCCCGACGGCTTCGAGTCGTGGGGGCAGGCCCTGGAGGCGATGGGCGTGCCGCGCGAGCGGCACAACGACGCCGCGGCGGTGGTCGATCCCAAGGGCGCCGGGCCGCGGCTGTTCTTCCAGCGGGTGCCGGAGGGCAAGCAGGCCAAGAACCGGGTGCACCTCGACGTGCGGGCCGCTCCCGGGCTGATGGGCGAGGCCCGGATGGCGGCCCTGGAGGCGGAGGCCGAGCGCCTCGTCGCCCGCGGCGCCACCCGGCTCCACCGCCACGAGCCCGCTCTCCCGCTCGACGCCGGTCACATCGTGATGGCCGACCCCGAGGGCAACGAGTTCTGCCTGGACTGACCACCGGCTCGCGCGGGCGAGATCGGGACGCCGGCGTGCCGCCTGAGGCCGTGGGGCTGGAGCGGCGGGCCGGCCTCCGGGTCCCCTGCCGCCGGTCGGTCCGGCTGTGCCGCCTGGTCGCCGAATGAAGGAAAGGACGAGGCGGTCATCCAGGCTGGCAGCCGGGACACCAGAACAGATTGCGTGCGGCCAGCACGGCGGTCCGGATCTCGGTACCGCAGACGTGGCACGGCAGCCCGGCGCGCCGGTAGACGTAGACCTCGCCGCCGTGGTCGTCGACGCGCGGCGGCCGGCCCATGGCCTCGGGAGTGTGCTCGGGCCTGACGGTGTCGATGCGGTTGGCACGCACGCCGTCGGCCATCAGGCCGACCAGGTCGGCCCAGATCGCCTCCCACTCGGCCTGCGAGACGCTTTGTCCTGATTTTTCGGGACTTATTCCGTGCCGGAACAGCACCTCGGCCCGGTACACGTTCCCCAACCCCGCGATCACCTTCTGGTCCATGAGCAGCGCGGCGATCGGCTGGCGGCTGCGCCGGATCCGCTGGAAGGCGAGGCCGGGGTCGGCGTCGGCGCGCAGCGGGTCGGGGCCCAGCCGGGCCAGGATGGACTCGGGGTCCTCGATCAGCTCGCAGGCCGCCGGACCCCGCAGGTCGGCGATCCGCGCGCGGTGGCTGATCCGCAACCGCACCGTCTCGTCGTTCGGCGTCCTGGCGAAGTCGAGCCTGCCGAACAGCCCCAGGTGCACGTGCACCGTCCGCGTCCCGGGCCCGAAACGCAGGAACAGATGCTTGCCGTACGCGTCGGCGGCGGCGAGCACCGACCGGTCGAGCAGCGCGGCGCCGTCGCTGAACTTGCCCTGCGGGCTGCTGACCCGCACTCCCCGGCCCGCGAACCGCTCCCGAAACTCGGCCGCCAGCCGGTGGATCGTGTGCCCTTCAGGCAAGGCCTCTCCCAACGCCGCTTTCCTCTCCCACCGGTTATACCGGCCGCGGGGAGCGGCGGGGGCGGCGAGCGATCACCCCGGCCGGTCACAACCAGCCGGCGTCCTCCGCGATCCGGATGGCGTCGATCTTGTTGCGGGCGCCCGTCTTCGCGATGGCCCCCGTCAGGTAGTTGCGCACCGTGCCCGACGACAGATGCAGGCGGGCGGCGATCTCCTCGGCCGACGCGCCCCTCGCGGCCTCCTTGAGCACGGTGGACTCCCGGCCGGTCAGGGGGCTCTCGCCGTATTCCATCGCCGCGGACACCAGCTCGGCGTCCAGGACGCGCAGCCCGGCCGCGGTACGCCTGATCGCGTCCGCCAGCCGGTCACCGGGGGCGTCCTTGACGAGGAACGCCTCGATGCCCGCCGCCAGCGCCCGGCGTACGTGCCCCGGCTGCCCCATGGCGGTGAGCACCAGCACACGGCAGGACGGGAGGCGCTCGCGGAGCGAGGCGGCGGCGGTGATGCCGTCGAGGACCGGCAGGTCGATGTCCACGACCGCCACGTCGGGCCGGATCTCCATGGCCCTGGGCACGATCTCGTCGCCGCGGATCACCTCCGCGACCACCTCGATGTCGGACTCCAGCCGCAGCAGAGCGGTGAGGGCGGCCCGGATCATGTGCATGTCCTCCGCCAGCAGGACCCTGATCACGCCGCGACCTCCATGGTCAGCAGGAAGCCACTGGTGCCGGTCGGGGCGGCGGTGCACGAGCCGCCCGCCTGGGCCGCCCGCTCGGCCAGGCCCGTGAGACCGCCGCCCGCCGGACCCGAGCTCGCGGGAGCGCCGTCGTTGGCCACCTCCAGCCGGAGCGATTCGCCGTTCAGCGACGTGGTGATCGTGCACGTGGTGGCCCTGCTGTGGCGCAGGACGTTGGTGATCCCCTCGCGTACCGCCCAGGCCAGCGCCTCCTCGGCCGGCCCCGGCAAGTCCACCTCGGCCAGGTGGGTCCGCACGTCCACCCCCGACGACTCCAGCAGGGCCACCGCCCTGTGCACCTCCCCCGTCAGCGACATCGCGCGGTAACCCCTGGCCACCTGCCGGACGTCCTGCGCCGCCTCCCTGGCGACCCGTACCAGCTCGGCCACCTCGTTCCGCGCCGAGCCTGGGTCCCGCTCCATCAGGCGGGTGGCCAGATCCCCCTTCAGGGCGATCGCGGTGAGGCTGCGCCCGAGTCCGTCGTGCAGGTCGCGGGAGATCCGCAGCCGTTCCTTGAGCACCGCGGCCTCCGCCAGCTCGGCCCTGGCCTGCTCCAGGTCCGCCGCCATGCGGACGAACCTGACCAGCGCGTACGTCATCGCGCCCGTCGTCGGCACGGTGACGACGTAGAGGAAGACGACGATCAGCGGGAACTGGAAGGACAACAGGGCGGCGCCCTCGTACAGCATCATCAGCCCCACCAGCGCGCCGCCCCAGGGCAGCGGGAGGAGCACCAGCAGCGTGCCGGCCAGCAGCGGGGCGGTCACCCCCGACATGCCGTCGGGCAGCAGGTCGGGCAGGTAGGTGGCGGCCACCTGGAGCACGACCGTGAGGGGGAAGAGGGCAGGACGCCCGCCGCGTAGGGCCGCCCGGATGTGCAGGTAGTGCAGGGACACCACGACGACCAGGGCGATGCCGGCCACCGCGCCCAGCAGGGGGCTCTGCAGGAAGTACAGCAGCGCGCCCACCGAGTAGGCGAGGGAGACAGCCGTGATGAGGCCGCTCGCGAGCCGCCTGGCGGAGGAGGAGACCACAGCCACGATTATGACCGGCTACGATCGGCGCGGTTCCCAGCGGAACCACAGCCTGATCGCGACGAGGCCGACGGCCGCCCAGACGGCCAGATCGACGGCGGGCAGGACCAGGTCTCCGGTCCTGACGGCGGTCACGACGGCCGTGGTCGGCAGCAGGTCCAGGGCGGACTGGAGCCACGAGGGCAGCGGGATGGGACCCATCGCGCCCGTGGAGACCAGCGACACCAGGAAGACCGGCATCGTGTACGCGGCCGCCAGCTCCGCGCGCGGGATCGCGGCCGTGTAGGCGGCGCCGAGCAGGCTCAGCACCACCGAACCCGCGATCACGGCGACGGCGAAGGCCAGGAGGTTCGCCGGCAGCGGGACGTCGGCCAGCAACCGGACCGCCAGCGCGCACGCCACGATCAGGATGACGGTCTGCGTGGCGGTGCCGGCGATCTGGCCGAGCAGGATCTGCCCGTCCGTGAGCCGGCTCGCCCGCAGCCGCTTGAGCACGAGCTGGTCGCGCCGGTTGGTCAGGGCCACGGCGACGTTCATGAACGCGGTGATCGACAACAGCATCGCGATCATGCCCTGGGAGACCGTGACGGCGGTGGCGGTGCCGACGACGTGCCGCATCAGCACCGGCAACCCCACGGCCAGCCCGATCGGCGTGATGACCGAGGCGAACAGCATGGCTCGGTCCCGCCAGAACAGGCGCGTGCCGAGACGGTAGGTGGCGGCCAGGCTCATCGGGCACTCTCCCGCAGGTCGAGAAAGAGATCTTCGAGGGTGGCCGTGCGGACCTCCAGGCCCGGGAGCCGCAGCCCGCGTTCGGCCGCCCAGCTCAGCAGCGTCTGCGCGGCCAGGTCGGGATGTTCGGCGTGGCAGACGGCGTGCTCGCCGTCCACCGTCACCGGCAGCGGCAGGTCTCCCGGGTCCAGTCGCGGGGGCAGCCGGAAGGCCACCCGCCCGCCGCGCGCCGCGAGCGTCTCGGCCATCCCGCCGGCGGCCACGATCTCCCCCTGGTCCATGATGGCCATGGCGCCGGCCAGCTGCTGCGCCTCCTCCAGGTAGTGCGTGGTCAGCAGGATCGTGGTGCCCTGGCGGGCGAGGTCGCGGACGACGGCCCAGGTGTTCCTGCGGGCCTCGGGGTCCATGCCGGTGGTCGGCTCGTCCAGGAACAGCACGTCAGGACGGCCCAGCAGGGCCAGTGCCAGGTCCAGCCGTCGCTTCTCGCCGCCGGAGAGCTGCCGTACCTTGGTGCCCGGCCTGCCCGCCAGCCCGGCCAGTTCGATGGCCTCGTCGCGGGGGCGCGGCGCGGCGGTGAAGTCCCGCCAGGCGTCCACGGTCTGGGCGACCGTCAGATCGGGGAAGAACCCGGCCTCCTGCAACATGATGCCGACGCGCTGCCGGACGGCCGCGCGGTCGGCGACCGGGTCGAGGCCGAGCACCCGTACGGACCCGGCGTCCGCCCGCTGGAAGCCGGCCAGCACCTCCATCGTGGTCGTCTTGCCCGCGCCGTTCCTGCCGAGCAGCGCGAAGACCTCGCCCTCGGACACCTCGAACGAGATGCCCTTCACCGCCTCGAAACCCTGGTAGCTCTTTCTCAGCCCGTTGACCTGGATCGTTGTCATGCCTCTACTGTTTTGCACAGGTTCGCGGGGCGACAGTGAGAAATTCACGACTTCCGTGAGCGCATGATCCCCCGGCCGCCGGATGCGTCGTCGCGTGCGGGCCCTTCAGGCCGTCTGCGCGCGGCGGCGGCGGCGGAGGATCAGGCCCGCGACGACCAGCCCGCAGAGCACGACGACGACGGCCGGCAGGGCCCAGGGCACGATCCAGGCGGAGGTCGTGGTCTCGACGGCGGCGAGCGGGGCGACCGAGTTCGAGGCGTCGGTGATCAGCGGGGTCAGGGTGACCGTGCCCGTCACCCGCACCACGGGCGCCACTCCGCGGACCGGCACGGAGACCTTCCAGTCCTCGCCCGGCAGGAGCTGCGGGGAGTCGTGGATCTGCGCCGCGCGGACCTCCATGCTGCCGAAGGGGCCGGAGAGGGACACGGCCTGGCGGGCGTTGAGGATGGCGTTGCCCGTGTTGCGGATCGTGTACGTGACGGTGGCCTCGCCCTTCCCGAACGGATTGGCCGTGCCCGAGTAGCGCACCCGCAGGTCCCGTACCGACAGGCCGGGCTTGAGCGCTCCGCCCACCCGCAGCCGGATCCGGATGCCGCGACGCTGCTCGGCGCCGGTCCCGCCGGCTTCGCTCGTGACGATGCCGCCCAGGTACTCGCCGGGTGCGACGCCGTCCGGCAGGGCGACCGTGAACGGCACCTCGGCCGACTGCCCCGGCTGGACCGTCACGTCCGGCCGCGCCGGGCGGACCCACGCGCCCACGCCTGTCGACTTCGTGTCCCTGGCGACCAGGTCCAGCCGGCCGCCCTCGGTGGTGAACGCGTCGGCGGCGTACACGGTCAGGTGGAGAGGCGTGGCGCCGTGGTTGACGACCACCAGCCCGTCGTCGAGCCGCCCGCCCGGGTCGAGGGTGTAGCTGTAGTTCTGCCGGTCGGAGCCGTAGTCGTTGGCGGCCGTGCCGACACTCCAGGGGTCGTCCGCCGCCGCGGCGGGTCGGGTCCCCAGGCCGAGGAGGGCGAGCGTGGCCAGCAGCATCACGGCGGTGGCCTGGGTGAGGGTTCCGGCTGCTGTGGTCGTACGCGGGTGCATCTGTCGATCCTCGAAGGGCGGCGGGATGGAACTGGGGCGGGCACCCGGACGGTGCCCGCCCCGTCAGGCGGGCCGGGCCGCGATCGGCTCAGCGAGGTGAGCGTGCGGAGCCCGGCACTGCCTTCGGCCGGCTACTGGAGCCAGTCGGACTGGGCCGCGACCGGCGTGGCCGGCGTGGCGACCTTGTCGTCACGGCCGTTGCCGTTGCCATTGCCGTTCCCGTGACCGTTGCCGTGACCGTCGTCGAACGGGCGGATCACCACCTTGTCCACGGTGGAGCCGACCGGCTGGGCGGGGCTGGCGCCGCTGTCCGGGCCGCACCACTTCTCCTGGCCCAGCTCGACCGCGGCGTTGGGGGCGGCGCAGGTGCCACTGCGGAGGTTCTCGACGACGAGCTTGTCGTCACGCACCTGGACCTTGACGTAGGTACGGACGTGCTCCTGGTTCTCCACCGAGTTCGCCCAGTGACTCTTGGGGTTCAGCGGGTCGGGCCCGTAGTTCGGGTCCTTGGTCGTGTCAGGAGCGGTCAGGTCGTAGTACTTCGAGCCCGACGCGGAGTTGCCCGTGACGTAGATGACGCCGCCGGGGCCCTGCTCCACCTGGGCGGCACCGGGCTGCTCGGCCGGGTTCGCCTTCTTGCCGTTCTTGATCACGTAGCTACGGGTGTAGCTGTGGTCGTGGCCCTGCAGGACCAGGTCGACGCCGAGGTTCGAGAAGGCGGTCGGCAGGTCCTTACGGCGCAGCTGGTTGTCGCCGTCGTTCGCGTGGCTGGCCGGCGAGTAGATCGAGTGGTGGTAGACCAGCACGGTGTACTTGGCCTCGGCGCCGTGCTTCTTGACGACGTCGGTGATGTAGGAGATGTGCGCCGCGTCGGCGTTGTTGACGTCGGCGGTGCTGTAGGCGTTGCTGTTGATGTCGATGAACAGCACGTCGTTGTAGGTGTACCAGTAGTCACCGCCCGACCGGGTCGCCGCGTCGCCGTTGTAGAACGGCGCGGAGCGGTCCGTGTTCGGGGTCCAGAAGTGCTGCTCGTACGCCTTGCCGCCGACGTCGTGGTTGCCGATGGTGGCGCTCCACGGGTACTGGCGCAGCTTGTCGGGCGCGAGGAACGCGTTCCAGTGCGTCTCGTTGTTGGCGCTCTCGACCTGGTCACCGCCCGAGACCAGCAGGGCGGCGCGCGGGTTGGCGGCCAGCGCGACGTTCAGGGTGTCCTGCCAGCCGGCGCCGTCCCTGGCCACGTCGCCGGACGAGCCGATCTGCGGGTCACCGAAGAACAGGAAGTCGAAGTCACCCTTGAAGTCCTGCGTCGCGAAGGCGTAGGTCGAGGACCAGTTGCCCTCGGTGCCGACCCGGTAGGAGTAGGAGGTGTTCTTCTTCAGCCCGTCGATCGTGGCGTGACCGTTGTAGCCGCCGTTGACGGTGTTCGGGGCGACCGTGGCCGGGATGGTGACGACGTGCTTGGAGAACTTGCCCTGGTCGAGCTTCTTGGTCTCCACGACCTGGACGACCTGCGCGGTGCCGGTCGAGGAGTACCAGGAGACGACACGCTGCGACTCGTTGGCGCCGACACCGAGCACGATCCCGGTGGGCGACGAGGCGGCCTCAGCGTGGGCGGCGGCGGCGAGGCCGCCGCTGAGCACCGCGGAGAGGCTCATGACCGCGGCGGTGGCGCCCACAGCCGCCCGGCGCAGGAACTGCCCGGGCTTCTGGGAGCCGTTGTACTGCTTCATTACGTTTTGTCCGTTCAGTACAGGGTGCTGAAAGAGCCTGGCTAAGATTTCGGACATTGGTGACGAAAAGGTGAACTCGGTGCAGGTAGCACATTGCACTTGCCGGAAGACGCGTCCTCGGAGCCCGAGAACCCGCGTGCTCAGAGGCCGAGAACCCGCGTGCTAGAGACCGAGAACCCGCTGCACGAACCACACCAGGCCCATCACGGACACCCCCGCCGCGATCACGCCCGTCGTCCACAGCCCCGCCGCCGGTCGGCGGTGGCGCAGCAGGGCGAGCAGCGGGAAGACGACGATGATGATCGCCAGCTGGACGGCCTCGATGCCCACGTTGAAGACGAGCAGCGACCACAGCAGCGTCCAGGACAGGGGCTGGTCGATGCCCAGGGCCGAGGCGAAGCCGAGTCCGTGCACGAGACCGAAGCAGAAGACCACCGCGAGCCGCGTCCAGCCCGCGCGGTCCAGGCTGAAGTGACCGTGGCCGAGTTGTTCGAGGTCCGTCGCGTGCGAGCGGCGTCGCCACAGCCGCCACAGGTGCCAGCCCGCGACGACCGCGATCGACAGGGCGATGACGGGCTCGACGAAGGACGCGGGCACCTCCACGAGGCCGAGGGCGGCCAGGACGAAGGTCACCGAGTGGGCCAGCGTGAAGGACGTGGCCGCCAGCACGATCTCACGCAGCCGCCGTGACCCCGCGATGAGCGCCAGCAGGAACAGGATGTGGTCAATCCCGGTGAGCAGGTGCTCGGCTCCGAGCCGGAAGAACTCCCAGAACCGCTCGGCGAAGGACTGCTGGGTGGAGAACGAGGGATGCTCGGCGTCGAGGGCGGCGCTTCCCGACGTCAGGTCGAGGTCGTAGGTCACCACGGTCTTGGTGTCGCGCACGTAGGTCTCGGAGTCCGGGAACAGTCCGCTGCGCACCTCGTGCGCCTCGGCGGCCGGGCAGCGGTGGTCGAGCACCAGCGTCGCGTACGGGACGCCGTCGCGCTGCTCGATCGTGAAGTGCCCGTCCTGGACGGGGGTGCACGCCTTGCCCCCGGCGGTGACGGCGAACCGCCTGGTCACGTACGACATCACCGAGGCGGCGTGGGCGTCCAGGGCCGCGGCCTGCTGCGCCGCGTCGTGGGACTCGAACGCCGCGGTGCCCTCCTTGAAGAGCGGATCGTCCTTCTCGGCGTCGGCGGCCGAGACCACGAGCAGGTCGTACTCCAGCCCGAGCCGGGAGAGGACGTGCCCGGAACCGGGCGAGGTGAGATCGACGTACACGGTCGAGGTGAACCCGTGGGCGAGAGCTGGCGCGGCGCTGAGCAGTACGACCACGAACACCGCGGCGACGACGGCACAGGCACGACGCCGGGCGGCGTGAAACATGTGACTCCTTTAGTTGCGTAGGCAATCTGCTTGCCCCGGATGAACGAACGGCGGCACCTACGCGAATCAGCGGCAAACCCCATCTGGCGGAAAAAGCCCACGTCACGAAGGTGTCCGGCCATGCGGTAGGAAATAGGCGCACCCTCATCACCTCGAAGGACGATCCCTATGCGCTCCCGACGCCTGCCTGCCGGCACGCTGGCCGCCGCGGTCGCGACCGCCGTACTGGTGGCCGGCGGATGCAGCACGAGCGACGACTGGTCCCGGCCGCACGCGCGGCCCACCGCCGTCGGCACCCTCGGCCCGGGGTTCACCGACCCCACCACGCCGCCCTCCCCCGAGGCCACGATCACGCCCAGCCCCGGCTCCTGGGACGAGGTCCGCCCGCCGGCCGGCTACCGCGTGGTGCTGCTCACCACGGGGCAGGACCCGCAGACCAGAATCCTGGTGACCGCCGTGACGAAGTGGGCCGAGGAGAACGAGGTCAGCCTCAAGACCGTCACGGCCGCGAAGCCGGAGGAGTTCGTGCGGAGCATCAGCAGGGCCATCGAGCTGGCGCCCGACCTCGTCATCAGTGCCGGCAACGAGCTGGTGGACCCGCTGGCCCTGGTCACCGCGAACCACCTCGACCAGCGCTTTCTCGTGGTGGGCGCCGAGCTGGCCGAGCCCACGGAGAACGTCACCGCCGCCGACTGGACCGGCGCGTCGTTCCGTGGGGAGGGGCTCGGCATGTCCTCGGCGTACGATCCGGCCAGTTTCACCCCCGACCGGGCCGGCCGCGCCGTCCGGGCCGGCGTCGCGGCCGTGCTCACGGGCCTGACCGGAATCGTGATCTGGATCGACTAGTGGCGGGAGCCGGGCCGGTCGGCCGGCAGCCGGTCAGGCCGGGCGCTCCCGCTCGGGAGCTCCCCTGCGCCGGCCGTCATGTCCTGGGTGCCGATGACGGACAGCAGCTCCAGCTGGGCGGCGCCCTTGCTGCCGGGCGGCGCGGTGAACCACAGCAGCCGCTGGTCCCCGTCCTCGCTGAACAGGCTGTGGCAGTCCACCTCGATGACGCCCAGCGCGGGGTGGACGATGCGTTTGTGGTCGGTCCGCCGCAGGGCGACGTCACCGGTCTCCCAAAGGCTCGCGAACTCCGGGCTGCGCCGGCGCAGCCCGGCGACCATCCGGCTCACCCCGCTGTCCTGACCGCGCCGGGCGGCGACCGCCCGCAGGTCGGCGACGAAGACGCGCGAGTGGTAGTCGTGGTCCTCGGGCGGGTAGAGCGTGCGGGTGCCGGGGTCGGTGAACCAGCTGTGGACGAGGCTGGTCGCGGGCTGGCGGCCGACGAGCGCGGCGGCCAGCGGGTTTTGCGCGAGGGTCTCGTGCAGGTCGGTGATCACCTGCGCGGGAGTGGTGGTGAGCCGGTCCAGCAGGCTGAGCAGCGCCGGCCGGACGTGCGCGACGGGCCCGTGGGCCGACGGGGGGACCGGCCGGTCGGCCAGGTGGAACAGATGGTCGCGTTCGTCGCCGTTCAGCCGCAGCGCCCGGGCGAGGGCGGCCACCACCTGGGCCGAGGGCTGGGCGCCACGCCCGCGCTCCAGCTCGGTGTAGTAGTCCGCGGACAGCCCGGCCAGCTGGGCGACCTCCTCCCGCCGCAACCCGGGCACCCGGCGGCGCGGACCGGTGGGCAGGCCGACCTCGGCCGGCCGGATCCGGTCGCGCCGGGACCGCAGGTAAGCGGCGAGTTCGGAGTGGTTCATCCTTCCATGGTGACGCATGCCGGAAGAGCCGAGCCAGGGGACGGCGACCCCAGGGTAAGGACAACCGTGGTTGTCCTGGGAGCATCGGTGCAGGCTGAGGACCTGCCGGCCGGCGTTCGTGCCGTACGCGCCGGTCAGGCGGTCGAAGCCATAGGTCAAGGAGAATCAGAGTGTCTACCATCGCCATCCGCCCGCTGGGCGCGCACGGACCGCGGGTCTCGGCCATCGGCCTGGGCGCCATGGGCATGTCCGACCTGTATGGACCGGCCGACGAGCAGGAGAGCATCGCGACCCTGCACGCGGCGATCGACGCGGGGATCACGCTCATCGACACCGGCGACTTCTACGGTTCCGGCCACAACGAGATGCTGATCGGCCGGGCCCTGCGGGAGCGCCGCCGCGAGGACGTGGTGATCAGCGTGAAGTTCGGCGCGCGGCGTACGCCCGACGGCGCCTTCCAGAACGCGCCGTACGACATCTCGCCCGCCGCGGTGAAGGACCGGCTGGCGTTCTCGTTGCGCCGGCTGGGCACCGACTACATCGACATCTACCGCCCCGCCCGGCTTTCCCCGCAGATCCCGATCGAGGACACCGTGGGCGCGATGCTGGAGATGCGGCAGGCCGGATACCTCCGGCACATCGGCCTGTCGGAGGTCGGAGCGGACACGATCCGCCGCGCCGCCGCCGTGGCCCCGATCAGCGACCTGCAGATCGAGTACTCGCTGCTGTCGCGAGGCCCCGAGCAGGCCATCATCCCGACGCTGCGCGAGCTCGGCATCGGCCTGACCGCGTACGGAGTCCTCTCGCGCGGTCTGCTCAGCGGCCACTGGACCCCGGACAGGGAACTCACCGCCGGCGACTTCCGGGCGCACAGCCCGCGCTTCCAGGACGGGAACCTGGAGGCCAACCTGCGCCTGGTCGACGCCCTCACCCGGGTCGCCGAGCGCGTCGGAGCGACCACGAGCCAGGTCGCCATCGCCTGGGTCGCGGCCCAGGGCCAGGACATCGTCCCGCTCGTCGGCGCCCGCCGCCGCGACCGGCTGGCCGAGTCCCTCGCCGCCGTGGACCTGGTCCTCGACCAGGAGACGCTCGCCGAGATCGAGACGGCGGTGCCGGCGGACGCCGCGGCCGGCACCCGCTACGCCGCCTCGCAGCTGGCCCACCTGGACAGCGAGCAGTGAAGGATCCGCCCGGCGGTCGCGCCGGCGGGTGAGCTGATTCAACGACAGCGGATCGTGGCAGGTTATATACGGGGCGACATCAGCAGGTGATCTCGCCGTGGTCTTCGGTCGGCGGGCTGCGCATGGGCAAGAACATCGTCGTCTGCCTCGACGGCACCGGTAACGAGGTCAAGGCGCGGGGCGCGTCGAACATTTTCAAGCTCGTCGAGCTGCTCGACCTCCGGGATCCGGACAGGCAGGTCGTCTACTACGATCCCGGCGTCGGCACGTTCGCCGCGCCGAGCGCGTGGACCGCGGTGACACGCCGGCTCTCCCGGCTCGGCGGGCTCGCGCTCGGGCATGGCCTCCGGCAGAACCTCGGGGAGGCCTACACCTACCTGATGAACTCCTGGCGGCCTGGAGACAGGGTGTTCGTCTTCGGCTTCAGCCGGGGGGCGTACACCGCACGGGCGCTGTGCGGGATGCTCTATCGGGTGGGCCTGCTCCGCCCGGGCAGCGAGAACCTGGTCCCGTACGCGGTGCGCGTCTACGCCAGGCGCCCCGGCCGGGATTCGGACCTCAGCCTGCCGGAGGGCTGGGCCCGCATCGACCGGTTCGCCGAGGCGCTGTCCGTCCGGCCGGCGCCGAAGTCCCTCGCCTTCCCGATCGACTTCCTCGGCCTCTTCGACACCGTCAAGGCCACCGGCTTCCTGGGCCGGGACATCACCTGGCCCTACACCAACCGGCTGCCCAACGTCCGGGTCGCCCGGCACGCGGTGGCCATCGACGAGCGGCGCCGGCCCTACCGGGAGGACCTGATCCCCCAGCCAGGGCCCGGTGAGCGGCGGCGGGTCTCCGAGACCTGGTTCGCCGGCGCGCATTCGGACGTGGGCGGCGGCTTCGACGAGCACCCGGAGCTCGGCAGGATATCCCTGCGGTGGATGCTGGAGGGTGCGGTGGCCGAGGGTTTGCTGGTGCGCGAGCAGCGGATCGGCGACCGCTACCCCCTGGCGGAGTCCGACGCGTCGGGCGTCGTCCACCCGATGGGATGGATCTGGGCGGTCACCGGCCACCGCCGCCGCCCGATCCCGCCCGGGGGCCGGGTCCACGCGAGCGTCCGTACCAGGATCTCGACCGAGCCGGAGTACGCCCGCGAGCTTCCGGACGGCGTGGTGTGGGACGAGGAGTGCTGGCCGTTCAGGAGCGGAACCGCGGAAACTCCCAGCACACCCTGAGGTCCGGAGCCCGAACGTGGGGCTATGTCTCCGAAGATTTTGCGTTAACGTGTCGGGCCATGGCAGCCGTTACGGCAGTGCTCCAGGCCGCCATTTCGGAGAAGCGAAAAGAGTGGGACGAAGGGCACCAGGGTCGCGGATGGGCGTCGTGAACAACGGCATCAGGCGAAGGGCTCGGCTTCTGAGGCAGGCATTACGCCCCCCGCAGCGGCTGTCGGCACCGGACAGGTCCAAGATCATGGAGGCGGCGCAGGCCCCGCGGCCTCCCAAGCGGACCCAGACCGTCGACTACAACGTCCCCATCATGCCGCGCCAGGTGGAGTCCCCGGTCTTCGTGATCGCCTCCGTACGCTCCGGCTCCACGCTGCTGCGCATGCTGCTCAACAGCCATTCCCGCATCCGCGCCCCGCACGAGCTGCACCTGCGCACCGTCAACGTGAAACTGGCCGCCGGCTTCTCCGAGGAGTCCATGCTGGAGTCCGGGCTGGACGAGGTGGAGCTGGAGCACGTGCTGTGGGACCGCATCCTCCACCTGGAGCTGCTGCGCAGCGGCAAGGAGATCGTCGTCGACAAGACCCCGGGCAACGTCTTCGTCTGGGAGCGGCTGCACTACGCCTGGCCGAAGGCGAAGTTCCTCTTCCTGCTGCGCCACCCGGAGGGCGTGGTCTCCTCGCTGGAGAACCGCGAGACCAACACCGCCACCCGGAGCGCCCTGGAGGCGAACGCGCTCAAATACTTCAAGCCCCTGGAGGCGGCCCGCCGCGCCCTCGACGGCCTGACGCTGCGCTACGAGGAGCTGACCGCCGAGCCCGAGCGGGTCACCCAGGAGATCTGCGCGTACCTGGGCGTGGAGTGGGAGCCGGGGATGATCGAGTACGGCGAGCACGACCACGGCCGGTTCGTTCCCAACCTGGGCGACCGCAGCGACACCATCAAGTCCGGCCGGATCCAGGCCGCCCGCGCCTCCCGGAACACCGGCACGCTCTCCCCCGAGCTCGCCGGATACGCCACCGCCTGGGGCTACAGGTGACCGCGGCGGAGTCGCGTGGGCTTGCGCCGGTGGCGGCGGTTCGTCTGAACTTGGGGGGATAGCCGCACGACAGGGGAAGGCCGATGGACGCGGGCCAGGTCGATATCGTCGAACAGGGCCCGCGCGGGCCTCGCCGGATGGGACTCCTGACGATCCTGGTCGCGCTCGTGGCCGTGCCGCTCGTCGCGAGTCTCGCCGACCGGGAGACAAACCCTCCCGACCCGGTCGTCACCGCCGCCCCCGTGATCCGCGAGGCCATCAACGTGAAAGCCAACGCCGTCTATCCGCGGGAGAGCGGCGCCGGCGGCACCAGGACGCTGTGGGTCACCTTCCCCGACGGGTCGCGGGCGCAGATCGACTACCCGACCGACCTGAGCCTGGCCGCGCTGGGCACTCGCCCGTACACCAGCGGCACGGTCACCGTCAGCGGCGAGGCGGAGGAGTTCCGCTCCCTCACCGCCCCGCTGTACGGCGAGGCCGAGACCGCCGCCGGCCGCCCGATGATCCGCCGGCTCGTGGACGACGTCACGCTGTGGCCAGGACCGCTCGGACTGGACGGCGCCGGTTCGGTCCTGCTCTTCGCCTTCGGCGACTGGCGGCTCGCGCTGCAGGACGAGCACACCGGGATGACCTTCGAACAGCGGCTGGCCTGGGCGAAGCACCTGCGCGGCAGGCCGACCCCGGACGGCTTCCTCACCCTGTCGGCTGACGGTCCTGTCCGGCTCTCGCGTCCCGGCGAGCTCCGCGACGGCGTGCTCGTCGGCCCGCAACTGTGGTTCGGCGGGCTGAGCCGCCGCATGCTGGTACTGGCTCCGGTCCCCGACTGCGCGCGGCTGGGCAGGGCGTCCGTCGTCCTCGACCCGCGCCATACCATCGCGGGGAGCACCTGCCGCGACGGCTTCTACCTGGCCGCCTCCGGCGATCCCGGCTTCGTGCGCGGCGCGCTCTCGCAGGTCCGTGTCCGCACCTGCGAGACGACCGGGCCGATCTGCACGTCACGTCCTTGACGCCCGGTCAGACCCACCGCTCCTGCTCCTCGAACTGGAGTGAGGCGCCGAGCTGGGCGCCCAGCTCCAGCTGGTCGTAGAAGATGCGGTGGCTGACGATGAGATCGTTCTCGACGGTCGAGACACTGCACGCGCGGACGAGGAACGGGCGGCCGGTCGCCTCAGCCACGCCTCCCCCCGGGATCAGGTAGGCGCCTTTGTGGGTGCCGCTCAGGGTGTACTCGGCCACCAGGGTGTCACCCGAGATCGTCACCGACTGGGGGGTGCATCGCGAGTCCGGGAACGCCTCCAGGAACGCGCCGTAGTAGGAGGCGATCTCGTCCCGGTCCTGGCCCACGCCGTCCGGCGCGACGAGGACCGCACCCGGGCTGAAGGTCTCCGCGAGGCCGTCCAGGTCATGGCGGTTGAAGGTTTTCCGCAGCCGCTCCAAGGGACGCCGGGGATCAGACATCGAGATGACCCTTCTCGAGATACGACACCCAGCCGAGGGGAAACCGGGCAAAGCTGGATGGTTCGCCATGCTAATCGCAAGATTGGCAATGCTTCCGCCAAGCTCCGGTACAGAAGCCCTGCAGCGCCCGCGGCCGGCCGCCGCACCGAGGGCCGTCCCGCCCGCGGACCCACGGCAAACCGGGGCAAAGCATGGCAAGTGTTACGGCTTGCGTCCGACCCCGCAGTAGCCGGCGACGTCGGCCGGCTCCCCGAACGGGGTGGCCTCGACGCGCCAGCGTGACATCGACACCAGCCCCGGCTCCACGAGTTCCAGACCGTCGAAGAAGCGCAGGATCTCCTCGCGCGTGCGGGACGTGATCGTGTCGGCGGCCCGTCTGTTCCATTCCGACTGGGCCTGCTCGTTGGCCTGCGCTGCCGCCGCGTCCACGAGGTCGGAGGTCGCGTGCGTCAGCGCCAGGTGGCTGCCCGACGGCACGGCGTCGAGCAGGCGCATCACGATCCCGTGCACGTGGTCGAGATCCGGGACGAAGTGCAGGATGCCCAGCAGCATGATGGCGACCGGCTGGGAGAAGTCCAGCGTCTCCGCCGCCTTCTTCAGGATCACGTCGGGGTCGCGCAGGTCCGCCTGGAGGTAGTCGGTCTTCCCCTCAGGGGTGCCCACCAGGAGCGCGCGGGCGTGGACCAGCACCAGCGGGTCGTTGTCCACGTAGACGACGCGGCTGTCAGGCGCGACCCGCTGCGCCACCTCGTGTGTGTTGTCCATGGTCGGCAGCCCGGTCCCGATGTCCAGGAACTGGCGCATGCCCGCCTCGCCCGCCAGGTAGCGGACGGCACGCCCGAGGAACGCCCGGTCCGCGCGGGCGATGTCGATGATCCCCGGGAAGACCTGCTTGGCCTGCTCGCCCATCGCGCGGTCGACGTCGTAGTGGTCCTTGCCGCCGAGGAAGTAGTTCCACACCCGGGCCGAGTGCGGCTTCGTGGTGTCGATCGCCGGCGGGGTGTCCTGACCCGGGACGTCGGTCACGGGTACCTCCCTGGATATCGCCTAGGTCATTAGCTTCGCCCCATAACGTAGCCTTCTGTGTTGTTTCGCGAAAGTGATCAGTTTCTTCGCGTGAGCGCCAATCACGGGTTTATCGCCGCCACGCCTGAGCGTTTCCCAGCGGTAGGTGACGTGCCCCTTGCGGTGCGCATTGGGCTTGCCCGCCCTTCACCTCTATGACATGGTGCGTACGCTGACTTCCTTGCCAGTTTTCAACCAGTCGTGGTGAGGCGCCGATATAGGAGCACGGATGTCCACTGCTCACGATACGGGTAACATGCCGGATTTTCCCGGTGGGGACATCCGGCAGTCCGGACCGACGGCGTTACGCATGCTGGTGGGCGCGGAGCTACGGCGGCTGCGCGAAGCCTCGGAAATCAGCCGCGACCAGGCGGGATACGTCATCCGCGGATCGCAATCCAAGATCAGCCGGTTGGAGGCCGGCCGGACCAGCTTCAAACCGCGCGACGTGGAAGACCTGCTCACCCTGTACGGTGTGACGGACACGGCCGAACGAGCGGCTCTCCTGGCATTGGTCAAGCAGGCCAACGCGCCCGGCTGGTGGCAGCATTATCGGGATGTCATCCCGGAATGGTTCGAGGGCTACCTCGGATTGGAACAGGACGCCTCACTTATCCGTACATATGAGGTTCAGTTCGTTCCCGGGTTGCTGCAGACCGAGGACTACGCTCGCGCGGTCATCTCCCGCGGACGTGAAAACGAGCCGGAGGCCCTGATCGAGCGCCGCGTGGCGGTGCGGATACACCGCCAGCAGATCCTGACCGGGCCCGCGCCGTGCCGGTTGTGGGTGATCGTGGACGAAGCGGCGCTGCGCCGGCCGGTCGGGAACCAGGCGGTCATGCGGGCCCAGCTCGAACACCTCGCCCTGATGGCCGAGCTGCCGCACGTCACCGTACAGGTGATTCCCTTCAGCTCCGATGCCGCCGTCGCCGGCATCGGGCCCGTCACCCTGCTGCGCTTCCCGCAGGCCGAGCTGGCCGACGTGGTCTACCTTGAGCACCTGACAGGCGCCCAATACCTGTCCAAGGCCGAGGCCGTCGGCCCCTACCTGGGGCTCATGAACAACCTCGGAGTCCACGCCAGCTCCCCGCCCGCCACCTCGGCGATGCTGCGGCAGCTCATCGCCGAGCTGTAGAGACGGCAGGAACGCCGCCCCTACGGCCGACCGGCAGCGGATGCTCGGCGTCGATGAGGGAGCCGTCCACCGAACGCCGCCAGGCACTGCTCGCCCCCGGGTCGGCCCAGTCCTGCTCGATGATCCTCGGGATGGGTAGGATGGCCTGCCGGTGGCCGACCATCCAGGAGTTGCGGAAGAAGTCGAACCTGGGGTGGTAACAGCGCGAACACGCTCTCGCCGGTCAGGTAGCACGCCTTGCTGAACAGCTCACCGATCTCCGGCGCTTCGGTCACGTCGTCGGCGGCGTAGACGCGACCGCCTATCTGGCGCACCCCGAACACGCCTTCGCCGGCATCGCACCAGGCACCTACGAGCTGCGGCGCCAGCGCGAACGAAGGAGCGTTCGGGCGCGCCCGGGTCAGCCGAGGGCCTTCTCCAGCTGCGCCTTGCTCATGCTCGAACGGCCCTTGATGTTGCGGCGCTTGGCCTCGGCGTACAGCTGATCCCTGGTACGGCCGCCCGCACCGGTGTGCGAGCGCAGCCCGCCGCGCCGGCTCGACGACATGTCCTTGGTGGACGTCCGGCTCGCGGTCCGCGACTCGCCCGCTCTGGCCCGTTCCTTGTTCACCGTACGGGCGGCCATCTCGGTCGCGCGTTTGGTGCTCTGTCCCCGCTTCTTGGCGCTGTCCTTGATGTGCTTGTACTGCCGTTCCCGCTTTGAGCTAGATCCGCGAGGCATGTTTCCCCCTCATGAAACTGTGACTCTGGATGACCACTACCCGGACGGTGACCACCAAACGGACAGCGTCGGCGGGGTGGGCTGGTCAGACCGGGTGAATGCCTAGAGCCCGGTTTCCGGGGCAGTGCGGGAGTCTTTGCTGGATTGGGGAGACTCCATGAGCGAGGTTGAGGTTGCGGCTCGCCGGGCGGCGAAGAGCCCGGCCATGGACCGGCTGGCCCGGGTCGGGCTGGTGTGCCGGGGCGTGCTCTACGGGCTGATCGGAGTGCTGGCGGTCCAGATCGCGTTCGGCACCAACGAGCACGAGGCGGACAAGAGCGGCGCTATCGGTACGGTCTCGGCGCTGCCCTTCGGGTCCGTGCTCCTATGGGTGATGACGGTGGGGTTCGCCGCCCTGATCCTCTGGCAGGCGTCCGAAGCGATCTTCGGGCATCTCAAGACCATGGACAGGGTGGAGGCGGCGGGCCGCGTCGTGATGTATGGGATCGTATGTTTCGCCCTGCTGACCCTGCTCCTATCCGGCAAGTCCGGGTCCGATGACGAGAAGTCCCGCGACCTGACGGCCGAACTGCTCGCGCTGCCCGCCGGGCAGCTCATCGTGGGCGTGGCCGGGGTGGCCATCGCCGCGTTCGGCCTGTACGGGATGTGGGAGGGGGTCAAGAAGAAGTTCCGCAGGCACCTCCGGCCGATGCCACCGCGGGCCCGCACGGTGATGGACCGGCTCGGGACGGCCGGTTACCTCGCCCGCGGGCTGATCGTGACGCTGGCCGGGGTCTTCGTCGTCCAGGCGGCCGTCACCTTCGACCCCGGCAAGGCCGGGGGCATCGACGCGACGCTGAGGACGTTCGCCGACACCCCGGTGGGACCCTGGCTGCTGGTGGTGGTGGCGGCCGGGCTGGTGCTGTTCGGCGGTTACTGCCTCGGTGAGGCCCGCTGGCGGCGGACATGAGGCTCACCTGCCGCACGGACGACCGCCAGGACACGGCTCTGGTGGAGTGGTTCCTGACCGGCGAGGAGCGCGGCAACCCCGCGACACGACTCGCGGCCTGGTCGGAGGGCAACCTGGTCCGGCCGCTCGTGCACGGTTCGGCCTACTTCGCCGAACTCCACGCGGGCCTGGCCGGGCTGGGCCAGGACGACCTGCTGCTGTTCGCCGACTGGCGCGGCGACCCCGACGAGCGGCTCACCCCGGACGGTCCCGGGGTGGCGACCGCGATGGCGCGGGCGGCCGAGCGGGGTGCCCTGGTCAGGGGGCTGATCTGGCGTTCGCACCTGGACGCGCTGCGATTCAGCTCGGCCGAGAACCGGCACCTCGGCGAGGAGATCGAGGCGGCCGGCGGGCAGGCGCTGCTCGACACCCGGGTACGGCGCGGCGGCTCCCATCACCAGAAGTTCGTGGTCCTGCGCCACGACGGCGACCCGGGCCGGGACGTGGCGTTCCTCGGCGGCATCGACCTGTGTCA
The DNA here is from genome assembly GCF_900099965.1 of Nonomuraea jiangxiensis. GTDB lineage: Bacteria > Actinomycetota > Actinomycetes > Streptosporangiales > Streptosporangiaceae > Nonomuraea > Nonomuraea jiangxiensis. Next base: position 105,371 of record NZ_FNDJ01000019.1, read on the forward strand.
CAGCCGCCGCGACGACGCCGAGCACCTCGGAGACCCGCAGTCCGCTCCGATGTCGGGCCCGTACGGTGAGCGCCCGCCGTGGCACGACGTGCAGGTGGCGATCCACGGCCCCGCCGTGGCCGAGGTGGAGAAGGTCTTCTGCGAGCGCTGGGAGGACCCGGCCCCCGAGACCCGCCAGCCGCTGCGCCGGCTGCGCGACCGCCTGACCCGGATGGCCGACGTGCCGCCGCTGCCCGATCCCGGCCCGCCGCCGCTCCCGGCCGGCACCCATGCCGTGCAACTGCTGCGTACGTATCCGCATCTGCGGCGGGCCTACCCGTTCGCGCCTGAGGGCGAGCGCAGTGTGGCCAGGGCGTATCACAAGGTGCTGGGACGGGCGCGTTCGCTGGTCTACCTGGAGGACCAGTACCTGTGGTCGACGGACGTGATCGAGCCGTTCGCCGGGGCGCTGGAGCGGGAGCGGGACCTCCGCATGATCATCGTGGTGCCGCGCCATCCGGACCAGGACGGCTGGCTGGCGGGCCCGGCCAGCCTCATCGGCCGGGCGGAGGCGCTCTCCCGGCTGCTGGACGCCGGCGGCGACCGGGTGGCGATCTACGACCTGGAGAACCACCGGGGCACGCCGGTGTACGTGCACGCCAAGGTCTGCGTGGTCGACGACGTGTGGGCGGCCGTCGGGTCCGACAACGTCAACCTGCGCTCCTGGACGTACGACTCGGAACTGAGCTGCGCCGTCATCGACGCGGAGCCCGACCCGCGCCCGCCCGCCGGAGCCCGCAGGTACGCCAGGGACCTCCGGCTCACGCTGGCGGCCGAGCACCTTGACCGCGACGCGGGCGACGTGGCCGACCTGTGCGACCCGGCGGAGGCGTTCGACGTGTTCGCCGAGTCGGCCGCCCGGCTGGAGTCCTGGCATGAGGGCGGCTGCCGGGGTCCCCGCCCGCCGGGCCGGCTGCGCCCGCATCCGCGGCCCCGGCTCGGGCGCGTCCGGCGGGCGCTGGCCATGCCGCTGTACCGGTCGGTCGTGGACCCGGACGGACGCCCGCCCCGGCTACGCCGGTCCAAGGGCTTCTGACCGCCGGTCCAAGGGCTCTGACACGGCCTACGCCGGTCCAAGAGTTCTGGCACGGCCTACGCCGGTTCAAGGGCTTCTGAGGACCGGCGCCGCCGGTACAGGATCGCCCGCGCGGCCATCACGACGCAGCCGGCGCCGAGCAGCAGGCCCCAGGCGACGTCGGTGAGGAAGTGCATGCCGCGGTACAGCCGGGAGAAGCCCACCATGAGCGGCGCGGCGCCACCGAGCACCCAGATCGCCACCTGGAGCGCCCGCCCGCGCACGTGCGTGGTCAGGACGAGCGCCATCCCACAGTAGAACGCGACGGCGGCGCTGACGTGCCCGGACGGGAAGCTCGACGTGGGCGGGGCCGGGTCGAGGTGGCCCACCGGCGGCCGGTGCCGTCCGACGGCCCCGGTGGTGGCCAGGAAGACCAGCGACTGGCTCCAGACGGCCGCGACGAGGAAGATCGATTCCCGCCAGCGCCGGAACACGAGCCGGAAGGCGATCGCCGCCACCGCCGTGAGCGCCACGATGTACGGGGTGTCCGACAGGCTGCTGCCGAAGTCGGTGAGCGTGTTCCACAGGGACGTACGGTCCGCGGCCAGGGCCCGGCTCATGGCCGCCTCGCCGGTCGGCCAGGCGAGGACCAGCCGGCCCGCGCCGTACGTCACCCCGGCCATCAGGGCCATCGGCAATATGATCGTGGAGGCGTAGTACCTCAGGTGCGCTCTCACCGGCTCCGCGCTACCCCGGCAGGCGGAATTGATTCCTGCCTGAATGCCCCCGTCACGGGTAGCGCGGAATGCATGTCCCCCACCGTGGCGGTCGTCGCGCACCGCAAGAAGACCCTCGGCGCCGGCCTGGACAGGCTGCGCGCCCTCATCGCCGAGCATGACGTCGGCGACCTGCTCTGGTACGAGGTGGCCAAGAGCAAGAAGGCGCCCAAGAAGCTGCGCAAGGCCCTCGACCAGGGCGCCGACCTCGTCTTCGTGTGGGGCGGTGACGGCACGGTGCAACGCTGCGCCGACGGGCTGGCCGGCTCCGGGGTGCCGATGGCCGTGCTCCCCGCGGGCACCGCCAACCTGTTCGCCGCGAACCTCGGCATCCCCGCCGACCTGGAGGAGGCCGTACGGATCGGCTTCCACGGGCGGCGCGAGCGGCTGGACCTGGGGGTGCTCAACGGCGAGCATTTCGCGGTGATGGCCGGGGCCGGGTTCGAGGCCGAGATGATCGCCGACGTCGGCGGGCGGGCCAAGCGGCGGTTAGGCAAGCTCAGCTACGTCAGGGCGGCCGTTCGGCACGTGGACGGGCCGCTGGTGCCCATGCGGGTGGAGCTCGACGGGGCGCCCTGGTTCGACGGGCAGGCGAGCTGCCTGCTGCTGGGCAACGTCAGCACGATCGCCGGCGGGGTCGAGGCGTTCGACGACGCCCGGCCGGACGACGGCTGGCTGGAGGTCGGGGTCTCCACCGCCAAGGGGCCGATCCAGTGGGCCCGGGTGATCGGCAGGATGGCCACCGGACGCTCCGACGACTCCCCCTTCGTACGGATCACCCGGGCGAGGCAGGTGTCCGCCCGGTTCGGCGCGCCGCTGACGTACGAGCTGGACGGCGGGGAGCGCGAGGCCACCACCCGCATCGAGGCCGCGGTCGTGCCGGGCGCGCTCACGATCTGCCTGCCGCCGGACGAGCGGCCCTGAATCCGGCCACGCGAAGGAGCCCCCATGCCCGACACCGCACCCCCGCCCCGCCCGGCGCCCGATCCGCCCGCGACGGACGGCGACCGCACCCAGAGCCCGGACCGCGCCCAGAACCCGCCTCTCAGGCGGCCCTCCAAAGGCACGACGTTCACCTTCGGCAGCGGGCCGTTCACCTTCGGCTTCACCGCGGCCCTCGGCGTCCTGACCGCCTGGCTGCTGGTGCAGGCGCTGGCGACCACCGCCTCCATGCTCATCCTGATCGTGGTGTCGCTGTTCCTGGCGGTCGGGCTGGACCCGGCGGTGCGCCGGCTGCACCAGGTCGGCCTGCCGCGCTGGGCGGCGATCACCCTGGTGTTCGTCGCGGTGATCGCGTTCTTCGCCGCGTTCGGCGTGGCGGTGATCCCGGCGCTGTCGCAGCAGGCCGGCGACTTCGTGCAGAGACTGCCCGGCTACATCGCCCAGCTGCAGAACAACCCCCAGGTACGCGACCTGGACCAGCGCTTCGGCCTGCTCGAACGCCTGCAGTCCTACCTCCTCAGCGGGGACCTCGGCCGCCAGGTCTTCGGCGGGCTGCTCGGCGCGGCCGGCATCGTGGTCAACGCCGTCTTCTCCGCCCTGACCGTGCTCATCCTCACCCTGTATTTCCTGGCCTCGCTGCGCTCGATCACCCGCACCGGATATCTGCTCGTGCCGCGCAGCCGCCGGCCGCGCGTCCAGAGTCTCGGTGACGAGATCCTCCGGCGGGTGGGCGGCTACGTGGCCGGCAACCTGATCATCTCGCTCATCGCCGGGGTGACGACGTTCTTCGTGCTGTCGATCCTGGGGGTGCCGTACGCGCTGGCGCTGGCCATCATCGTGGCCGTCACCGACCTGATCCCGCTCGTCGGAGCCGGGATCGGCGCCGCCGTCGCCACCCTCACCGCGCTGTTCGTCTCGCTCCCGGTCGCGATCGGCTGCCTGGTGTTCTTCGTCGTCTACCAGCAGGTCGAGAACTATGTGATCGCCCCCAAGGTGATGAAGTCCTCCGTGGACGTGCCCGCCGCCGCCACCATCGTGGCCGCCCTCATCGGCGGCGCCCTGCTGGGCGTGGTGGGCGCCCTGCTGGCCATCCCCGTGGCCGCCGCCATCCAGCTCATCCTGAGCGAGGTGCTGCTGCCACGCCAGGAGCGGCACTGACGCGCCACGGCACTGCACACGTCTGCTCCATGACGGGTGGGTCGCCTCGGGCTTCCGCCGCCGTTCCGCGATGATGTGCGGGTCACCTGATGATCGACGGGAGCTACGCATGCAGATCGGTGTCGTCTTTCCGCAGACCGAGATCGGCCCGGACGTGGGAGCGGTACGCGCCTACGGACAGGCGGTCGAGGAGCTCGGCTACCGCCACGTGATGGCCTTCGACCACGTCCTCGGCGCGGATCCGGCGGTCCACGAGGGCTGGGAGGGCCCCTATGACGTGCGGACCACGTTCCACGAGCCGATGGTCCTGTTCGGCTACCTCGCCGCGCTGACCTCGCTGGAACTCGTCACGAGCGTCATCATCCTGCCCCAGCGGCAGACGGCGCTGGTGGCCAAGCAGGCGGCGGAGGTGGACCTGCTCAGCGCCGGCCGTTTCCGGCTGGGCGTCGGGCTGGGCTGGAACCAGGTCGAGTACGAGGCCCTCGGCCAGGACTTCGGCACCCGCGGCAAGCGCGTCGAGGAGCAGGTCGAGCTGATGCGCCGGTTGTGGACCGAGCAGACGGTCACCTTCGACGGCGCCTTCGACCAGGTGACGGGAGCGGGGCTGGCACCTCTGCCGGTGCAGCGGCCGATCCCCGTCTGGTTCGGCGCGCAGTCGCCCGCGGCCTACCGCCGTGCCGGGCGGCTGGCCGACGGGTGGTTCCCGCAGATGTCCCCGGGCCCGCGGCTGGCCGAGGCCAAGGCGATGGTCGAGGAGGCCGCCGCGCGGGCGGGACGCGACCCCGCCGCGCTCGGTATGGAGGGCCGGGCCTCCTGGCGGGGCAGCGCCGAGGAAGTGAGCGAGCTGGCAGGGCAGTGGCGGGAGGCCGGTGCCACCCATCTCGCCCTCAACACCATGAAGGCGGGTCTGGGCTCCGTGGACGAACACCTCGCCGCGCTGGAGAGCGCGGCCGAAGCGCTGGGGCTGCGCCAGGGGTAGCCACGACCGGGAGGGCGAGAGGTTTCCGCCGCGAAAGCGTTGACCATCCGTAGGGATGAAAGTAACTTTCGTGTGGCAGTCCACCTTGCATGAAAATTTACCGACATGCGAGGACTTGGAGGACAGATGCGTTATCCAAGGTTATTGGTGCTGACAGCGGCCATGGTTCTCGTGGCGACACCGGCTGTGCGGGCCGAGGGCGGGACCGATCGCTGGATCCGCAAGAAGATCGCGGGCATGAGCCTGGAGGAGAAGGTCGGGCAACTGTTCGCGGCGAACGTCTACGGGGAGAGCGGCGACACGACCGCCCCCGCGGACGTCGCGGCCAACCAGACGATGTACGGCCCGGACATCCGGAACGGCGACGACCTCATCGCCCGGTACAAGCTCGGCGCCATCCTCTACTTCCGCTGGTCGAACAACCTCAACGACCCCGTCAGGACGGCGGGCCTGTCCAACGACCTACAGCGGGCGGCACTGGCCCAGCCGGCGAGGATCCCGCTGCTGATCGCCACCGACCAGGAGCACGGCGCCGTCTACCGGCTCGACGAGCCGTTCACCGCGTTCCCCGGGCAGATGGCGCTCGGTGCCACCCGTAGCGCGGGCGACGCGCTCGCCGCGGGGAAGGTCACCGGCCAGGAGCTGGCGGCGCTCGGCATCAACCAGAACTACGCCCCGGTCGCCGACGTCAACGTCGACCCGGGCAACCCGGTGATCGGCGTCCGCTCGTTCGGGGAGGACACCGGCCTCGTGTCGGACCTGACCCGGGCCGCGGTCCGCGGTTTGCAGCAGGGCGGCGTCTCGGCCTCGCTCAAGCACTTCCCCGGCCACGGCGACACGGTCAACGACAGCCACAACAGCGTGCCGTGGATCTTCCACACGAGGGAGGAGTGGGAGCGGATCGACGCGCCGCCGTTCCGGGCCGGCATCGCCGCGGGCGCCGACATGGTCATGACGGCGCACGTCGTCATGCCGTACCTGCAGAGCGACTGCGACGTGGCCACCCAGGAGGGCTGCGACCCCGCGACGCTGGACCCGGAGATCATGACCGGGTTGCTCCGCGACGAGCTCGGCTACGACGGCGTCGTGGTCACCGACTCGCTGTCCATGCAGGGCGTACGCGACAAGTACGGCGACGAACGCATCCCGGTGCTCGCCCTCAAGGCCGGCGTGGACATGCTCATGATCGTGGACGACACGACCAGCACGATCTCCCTCGACGTCGCCTACAACGCCGTGCTGGACGCCGTCCGTTCGGGTGAGCTGACCGAGGAGCGCATCGACGAGTCCGTCCACCGGATCCTGCGCCTGAAGCAGCGGCGCGGCTTCTTCCACGGTGACCAGCAGGTCGACGAGCGCAAGGTACCCGACCGCCTCGGCACCCGCGCGCACCAGGCGGTCGCCCGCACGGTCGCCGACCACAGCGTCACCCTGGTCAGGAACGACGCCCGCGTGCTGCCGCTAAGGAACTCCAGGCAGCGGGTGCTGGTGACCGGCTACCGCAACGTCACGCCGCCGTCCGTGAAGATCCCGCCGGCCGAGCGGCTGGCCCGGGCGATCGGCGAGCTCGGCGTCACCACCGAGCTGTTCGAGACCGGCACGGCCCCTGCCGCGGCCACCATCGAGGCCGCCGTGACCAGGGCGAACGCCGCCGACGTGGTCGTGGTCACCACGGTCAACTCCGCCGGCTCGGCCGCCCAGCGCAACCTCGTCAACGCCCTGCTCGCCACCGGCAAGCCCGTCGTCGTCGTGGCCGCCCGGAACCCGTACGACATCGCGAGCCTCCCCGGCGCTCCGACCTATCTCGCGACCTACTCGTGGGAGAGGCCGGCGATGGAGGCCACCGCACGGGTGCTGTTCGGCCGGACCAAGCCCAGCGGCAGACTCCCGGTGACGATTCCGGCCGCCGACGGGTCGGTGCTCTACCCCTACGGACACAGCCTGAGATACTGACCCTCCTCCCAGGACGGAGCAGCACCTGATGGGCCATTTCTTCTCCCGGCGAGCCGTGCTGTCCACCGCTGCCACAGCCGTGGCCGGGGCAGGCATGACCATTCCCTCCTTCGACGACCGGACCCGGCACCGGAAACTCCAGACCGGCATCCAGGTCCTGATGGCCGACGACTACGAGCTCGTACGGGGCCAGAAGGTCGGCATCGTGACCAACCCGACCGGCATCCTGCCGGACCTGCGCCACGTGGTCGACGTGATGGCCGCCAGCGACAAGATCGACCTCACCGCGGTGTTCGGCCCCGAGCACGGGTTCCGCGGCGCGGCCCAGGCAGGCGGCTCCGAGGGCTTCTACGTGGACGAGCAGACCGGGCTGCCGGTCTACGACACCTACCAGAGCAGCGGGCAGGCCCTGGCCGCCATCTTCACCAGGTCGGACGTGGACACGATCATGTTCGACATCCAGGACGCGGGCGCCCGCTTCTACACCTACATCTGGACGCTGTTCGACTCGATGCAGGCGGCGGCGCTGGCCGGCAAGCGGTTCGTCGTGCTCGACCGGCCCAATCCGATCACCGGCCGGCGGGCCTACGGGCCCATCATGACGCCGCAGTTCTCCACGTTCGTCGGCCGGGAGGCGATCTCCCAGGCGCACGGCATGACCGTCGGCGAGCTGGCGAAGCTGTTCGACGCCGAGTTCCTCGACGGGCAGGTCGGTCCCACGGTCGTGGAGATGCGCGGCTGGCAGCGGGACCAGGCCTATGAGGACAGCGGCCTGCCCTGGGTCCTGCCCTCGCCGAACATGCCCACCGTGGACACCGCGTTCGTCTACCCGGGCACCGGCATGTTCGAGGGCACCAACCTGTCGGAGGGACGCGGCACCACCCGGCCGTTCGAGCTCATCGGAGCCCCGTACGTGGACCACCGGTGGGCGGACGCGCTCAACGAGCTGGAGCTGCCCGGCGCCCGGTTCCGGCTGGCCTACTTCACGCCGACGTTCTCCAAGCACGTGAACACGCTGTGCGGCGGGGTGCAGCTGTACGTCACGGACCGGGAGGCGTTCGACCCGGTCAAGACGGGCATCGCGATGCTGGTCACGGCTCGGCGGGTCTACCCGGGCGGCTTCGCCTGGCGCTACGACGCCTACGACCCGGCGCGGCCGTACTGGATCGACAAGCTGACCGGCTCGACCCAGGTCAGGACCGACATCGACGCGGGGAAGGACGCGGACGAGGTGGAGCGCGGCTGGGCCGGCCCGCTCCAGGAGTTCTCCAGGAAGCGCCGGCAGCACCTGATCTACCGCGGGGGGAACTAGTGGCGCGGCCGTTACCCGTTCTCCTGATCGCGGCGGCGCTCGCCGTGACGACCGCCCTGCCCGCGGCGGCGGCCGTCGATGGCCCGCCGACCGTCACCATCGGCGACGTGCGCTTCGCCGACAAAGTGCTCCGGTACGGCTCCGCCCGCGCGGCGGATCTCGTGCCCGAGCACGTGAGCCGGATCGCGCCCGACGCCGCCGTGTTCATGCGGCCGTCGCCGGCCCGGCCGCTCTATCCGGGCGCGGTCGTGATCGCGGGCCGGGACGGCGTGATCGCGGCCCACGAGGCGATGGGCCAGGCGGTGCGCTACGCCGATTCCAAGCCCACCGAGCTGCCGCCCGACCAGCAGCACCCGATGCGCCGGGACACGATCTTCGACCTGGCGTCGGTGTCCAAGCTGTTCACCTCGATCGTGGCCGTGCAGCAGATCGAGCACGGCCGGATCGGGCTCGACACGCCGGTGACCGCGTACGTGCCGGAGTTCGCGGCCAACGGCAAGGGCGGGATCACGGTCCGGCACCTGCTCACCCACACCTCGGGGCTGCCGTCGTGGATCCCGCTGCACACCGCCCCGACCCTGGAGGCGCGCTACGCCGCCGTCTGGAACGTCGTGCCGTCGAGCCCGCCCGAAACGGTCTACGTCTACTCCGACCTCAACCTGATCACGCTCGGGGTGATCGTGGAGCGGGTGACCGGCAGGCGGCTCGACGCGGTGGTCGCGGAGGGCCTGACCGGGCCGCTCGGAATGCGCGACACCGGGTACAACCCCGACCCGGCGCTCAAACCGCGGATCGCCGCCACTGAGTACCAGACCACCACGGAGCCCGACCGCGGTCTGGTCTGGGGCCAGGTGCACGACGAGAACGCCTGGTCGCTCGGCGGGGTCGCGGGCCACGCCGGGGTCTTCTCCACGGCGTACGACCTGGCCGTCCTGGCTCAGACGCTGCTCAACGGCGGTCACTACGGCCGGACGCGCGTCCTGTCGCAGGACTCCGTACGGCTGCTGCTGACCAACTTCAACACCGCCTTCCCCAGCAACTCGCACGGCCTCGGCTTCGAGCTCGACCAGATGTGGTTCATGGACGGGCTCTCCTCGCCGGTGACCGGCGGTCACACCGGTTACACCGGGACGTCGCTCGTCATCGACCCGCTGTCCGGCTCGTTCATGATCCTGCTGACCAACCGGGTGCACCCCAGCCGGGACTGGGGCTCCAACAACCCGGCCCGCCGGGCGGTCGCCCGCGACCTGGCGCTGGCCGTTCCGGTGCGTCCGGCCCAGGGACCGGACGCGTGGTTCTCCGGAGTCGGGGACGCCCGGACGGCGACGCTCACGCTGCCGGTCGGCGCACCCCAGGGCGGGCGGCTGTCCTTCGCGCTCTGGTACGACACGGAGGCGGACTCCGACGTCGGCTTCCTGGAGGCCAGCACCGACGGCGGCGCCACCTGGAGCCCGGTGCCGATGGAGCTGAGCGCCGGCCGTCACCGCTGGTCGTCGGACGGCACGTTCTCGGGTTTCCAGGGCCGCCGGTGGCTGCGCGCGCAGGCACAGCTCGCCACCGGGACCACCGGGCTGCGGTGGCGCTACGCGAGCGACACGCTCTACCAGGGCCGCGGCGTGTACGTGGACGAGGTGCGGATCAGCGGTCCCGGCGTGCGCTTCGAGGACCGGAACCCGCGCGACGCCGCCCTGTTCGTCCCCGACGGCTGGACCCGGTCGAGGAACTGACGGGGCACCGACGGGGCGAACGGGAGACAGGGCCGGCGCCCGCCGGGAGACGCCGTCAGCGCCGGCCCCGGCGGGCGGTGCCGAAGATGGACCTGGTGATCTCCCGGCCCAGGGCGGAGGCCGCCGACCGCGCGAAGGAGCGGAACTCCTTCGACTCCAGCACGCCGTCCAGCACGGACTGCGCCGGCTCCGGCCGGCGCGGGGCCTCCCGGGTGGCGGGCCGCTCGGCGGGCTCGGCGGGGTGCTCGGCGGCCAGCTTCGCCGACAGGATCTCGTACGCCGACTGGCGGTCGACCGCCGTGCCGTACTTCCGCTGCAGCGGCGAGGCGGCGACGATCCGCTGGATCACGTCCGGCCCCGACGGTGCCATGAGCGTCTGCGGGGCGCGCAGCCGCGTCCAGGCCACGGGGGTCGGCGCGCCGGTCTCCGACAGGACCGTGACGACCGCCTCGCCGATGCCGAGCTCGGTGAGCAGCCGTTCGAGGTCGTAGGAGGACTTGGGGAAGGTCGAGACGGTGGCCTTGAGCGCCTTGGCGTCCTGCGGGGTGAAGGCCCGCTGGGCGTGCTGCACCCGGGCGCCGAGCTGGGCCAGCACGTCGGCGGGCACGTCGTCCGGCGATTGGGTGACGAAGAACACGCCCACGCCCTTCGACCGGATCAGCCGCACGGTCTGCACGATCGCCTGCAAGAACGCCTTGGACGCGCCGGTGAACAGCAGATGCGCCTCGTCGAAGAAGAACACCAGCTTCGGCTTGTCGACGTCCCCGACCTCGGGAAGCGCCTGGAAGAGATCGGCGAGCAGCCACATCAGGAACGTCGAGAAGAGCTGCGGCCGGTCCTGCACGGCGGGCAGCTCCAGAACGGAGACCGTCCCCTGGCCGTCACCCGTCACCCGGAGCAGGTCGCGCACGTCGAACTCAGGCTCGCCGAAGAACGCCTCCGCCCCCTGGGCCTCGAAGTTGGTCAGCGCGCGGAGGATGACCCCGGCCGTGGCCGCCGACAGCCCGCCGATCCCGCTCAGCACCTCCGGGTTGGCGGTCAGGTAGCGGATGACCGCGATCAGGTCCTTGAGGTCCAGCAGCGGCAGCCCCTGCTTGTCGGCGAAGTAGAAGATCAGCCCGAGCGACGACTCCTGCGTCTCGTTGAGCCCGAGCACCTTGGCGAGCAGGGTCGGCCCGAAGGCGGTCATGGTGGCGCGGATCGGCACGCCCTGCCCCAGGCCGCCCAGGGAGAGGAACTCCGCAGGGCAGGCCGCGGGCTGCCACGTCTGCCCGACCTCGGTGGCCCGCCGGGTGACGCGTTCGGAGGGCGTGCCCGGCGAGGCGAGGCCCGACAGGTCGCCCTTGACGTCGGCCAGGAAGACCGGAACGCCCTGCGCGGCGAGCTGCTCCGCCATGAGTTGCAGGGTCTTGGTCTTCCCCGTGCCGGTGGCCCCGGCCACCAGCCCGTGCCGGTTGAGCATGCTCAGGGCGATCCGGATCTGCTCCGCGGGATCGGCGGTGCCGTCCTCCCGCACCAGGGCCCCCAGCCGCAGCGCCGGTCCCTCGACGTCGTACCCCTGCATCATCTCTCCCCCGCCGCCCGCTGCGCCGCCCACCCCCGGGCGGGGCCGCTGAGCTGCTCGAACCCCTGCACTGGTAGTTACCCAGAGGGAGGAATCTGTCACAATTGCGCATGTCCACCGAAGGGATCCGCTCGTGACCGAGATCCGCATCAACCGCGAGCGCCTCTGGCGCGATCTCATGGAGCTCAAGGAGATCGGCGGCTACGACGACGAGGCCACCGGACTGCGTGGCGTCAGACGGCTCGCCCTCACGGACGAGGACGCGCGAGCCCGCCGCCTCGTGGTGTCGTGGATGCGCCAGGCCGGGCTGAAGGTACGCGTCGACCGCATCGGCAACGTCTACGGCGAGCGGGCCGGCGAGGAGCCCGGCCTGCCGTGCATGCTGATGGGCAGCCACATCGACACCGTCGCCACCGGCGGCGCGTTCGACGGCACGCTCGGCGTGCTCGGCGGGATCGAGGTGATACGGACGCTGAACGAGGCGGGCGTCCGCACCCGGCGGCCGATCGAGATCGGCTTCTTCACCGAGGAGGAGGGCGTCCGCTTCGGCACCGACATGCTGGGCTCCGCGGTGACGGCCGGGCGGCTGACGCTCGAATACGCCCACAACCTCACCGACGCCGGCGGGGCCACCGTCAAGGACGAGCTGGTACGGATCGGGTTCGACGGCGACGCGCCCGAGATCAGGCCCGTCCCGCACGCCTACATCGAGTGCCACATCGAGCAGGGCCCCATCCTGGCCACGGCCGGGGTGGACATCGGCATCGTCACCGGCGTCCAGTCCATCTCCTGGCAGCGGCTCACCCTGCGCGGCGAGGCCGCGCACGCGGGCACCACGCCCATCGAGAGCCGCGCCGACGCGGGGCTCGCCGCCGCGGAGGTGATCGTCGAGATACGCCGCATGTGCGACTCGGGAGAGTACGGGCAGCTCCGCGGCACCGTCGGCGACCTCCGGCTGCTGCCCGGCCAGACCAACGTCATCCCCAGCGAGGCGACGCTGACCGTTGACCTGCGCAACCCCGACGACACCCTGATGACGGCCGCCGAGAAGCACCTGGCCGAACATGTCGACGCCCTGTCCGACCGGCACCGGGTCACCGCGGCGTGGGAGCGCATGGCCAGGACCGCGGTGATCCCCTTCCACGAGGGCATCCAGGACGTCATCGCCGAGACCGCCGACGCGCTGGGCCTGCCCTACGTACGGGCGATGTCCGGCGCCGGGCACGACGCCCAGGAGATCGCCGCCATCTGCCCGGCGGCCATGGTCTTCGTCGCGGGCGAGAACGGCGGCATCAGCCACACTCCCCGCGAGTATTCGAGCCCGTCGGCCTGCGGCAACGGCATCGACGTGCTGGCCAACGCCATCCTGCGCCTCGCCGGGGAGGTGTGAGGCGCCCACGGCCGGGAGCCGCGGCGGGGGGTCCCCCCGCCGCGACCGCGGTCGTGCTCAGAGGTTCAGACCCACCAGCAGCGGGTCGTGGTCGGACGAGCGGTAGGGGTCGGGCGCGTACAGGTAGGGCGGGTTGAACTCGGTGTTGTAGTCCATGAACCGGCCCTCGTCGGCGTTGACGTGCCAGATGGTGGCGCCGGTCACCAGCTTGCGCACGCCCTTGTCTGCCAGCACGTGGTCCAGCTCACCGGACAGGCCGTCGAAGACGTAGCTGTAGCGGTCGTCCTTCTCCACGTACTTCTTGCTCAGGCTGGCGAGCCCGGCCTCCTCGAAGGCGTGGATCGGGTCCTCCTCGCCGTAGGCGTTGATGTCGCCGACGACGAGCACGTTCTTCAGGCGGTACTCGTCGATCAGGGCCAGTACGGCGTTGGCCTGCTTGACGCGCTTGGCGTTGTAGCAGCTCTGCCCGTCGCCCTGGTCGGCGTCGGGACCGGTGGCGGGGCCGTCGAAGTCGGTGCAGCCCTTGGACTTGAAGTGGTTCACCAGCACCGTGAAGGTCTCGCCCCGCCCGTTGGCCTTGCTGAAGGTCTGCACCAGCGGCGGCCGGTTGAAGATCGGGTCGGACGACGACCGCGGCGCGCCCACCGGGTTCACCTTGGCCGGCTGGTAGATCAGCGCGGTCTGGATGAGGTCGGTGCCCGGGTTCGGGTGCGTGATCGCCTTGTACGTACCGGCGCCGGCCTTGGCGTTGAGCGCGGCGACCAGGGCGTTGAGCGCCACGTCGTTGTTGCGCTCGATCTCCATCAGCCCGGCGACGGCGGGGTTGAGCGTCGTGATGTTGGCGACCAGCTTGGCCAGCTGGCGGTCCCGCTCCGCGGCGGTGGTGGCGCCGCGCGAGCCGAGCGTGGTGAACCAGTTGAGGGTGTTGAGGCTGGCCACCCGGATGTTGCCGCCGACTCCCGCCGGCCGGGCGGGGCGCCGGTTCTCGGGCTTGAAGACCACCGGCTCCGTCGGCTGGACGCGGTAGACGTCGAAGCCGTACGTGAGGACGCCGGTCAGGTCCCGCACCTCGTCACCGGCCCGAACGGTGTTCGAGCCCTCGGTGTGGTACGGCAGCGTGGGCGGGTTCTGCACGTTGGAGCCGTCGTCGAGCAGGATCGTGCGCCGCGCGTCCTTCTCGGTGTCGACGCCCTTGCGGTCGGTCGGCTGCCACAGGCGGCTGTCGCCGGAGAGGGTGATCTCGCCGTACCGGCCCAGGTTGTAGATCTCGGAGACGGCCAGGTCGCCGTCGATGGTGACGAGCATGTTCTCGTAGCGCTCGAAGGTGACGCCCTGCTTGATGGGCAGCTTCACGTCGATCGGCTTGATCGAGCCGGTGCCGCAGACGTTCACGGCGGTGGCCGGCGAGATCTCGGTGAGGCCGTTGAACTCGATCGCCTTGCCGGAGACGAGCACCCGGTCACCGGCCTTGACCGGCGAGGAGGAGAACACGAACAGGCCCTCGGAGGTCGCCGGGTCCTTGTCCGGCTTGGCGGCCTGGAGGTAGAAGCCGCCGAGCTGGCCGGAGCCCTGGAAGGAGCCGGTGACGACGCCCTCGACCCGGACGTTCTGGCCATCGACCGGGCTGGTGTCACCGGCGCCCTGGACCTGGGAGATCAGGTGCGTGGGTGCGGTGTCGCAGTCCTCGGGCGTCGGGGTCGGCGTCGGGGTGGGCGTCGGCGTCGGCGTCGGCGTCGGCTCCTCACCGCCGCCGCAGGGAGCCGCGGTGGTGGCGGTGTTGCGCGGCGCGGGGGCCGCGGTCTCGAAGTCGGCGCCGTTGTCGTCGGTGTCGGCGCAGCCCGCGCTCTTGCGGAGCGCGCCGGTGGCGTTGGTGAGCGCGGGGGCCGGCGAGCCCTCGGAGAAGTTCGCGCTGCCGTACCCGACCAGGTCGGCGAGCAGCGCGAGCTGGTCGCCGGAGCAGGGGGTGGTGGAGCCGTTGCAGGCCAGGCCGTCCGCCGAGCGGACCAGGGCCACCTTGCCGGCGGTGCCGCTCATGTTGATGGTGCCGACGCTGTCGGGCTGGGGCAGCGCGCCGCTCGGGGTGGTGCCCGCGGCGAGCTGCACGAGGTGGTACTGGCCCGGAGCGAGGGTGCCGGAGAGGTCGGCCTTGTTGGAGCCGAAGTTCCCGGTGCCGCTGGCGCTGGTGTACTGCACGGACCAGCCGTCCAGCGACACGGGAGCGCCGCTCCTGTTGAACAGCTCGACGTAGTCGTTGGAGAGAGGGGCGCCGGAGTTGCCCCCTCCGCCGTAGACCTGGCTGATGACCACGGTTCCGGGCGCCGCGGCCACGGAGGGTGAGGACAAGGTGGCGATCGAGCCGGCGACGACGCCGGCCGCACCAAGGATCGCCATGATCCGGGACTTAACACGCATGACGGGGAGCGTAAACCGACAAGCACTGAAAACCTTGTATCTGGCATGGACGGTTCCTTAAATCTGGAACATTGACACTTTGTGTCCATACGCAGACCGCGAATCTGTCGTCATCGGCCGATGCGGACCAGCCCCCGCTACCCCACGGCCTGGCACGCGATGCCCAGTCACCTGGCGCGGAAAGTCAAGCCCATAAATGCTGATCTGCCCTACCCTCTAACGGTCACTGAACCCATCGACCACGTCACATGCTCGGCAGGGGCGGGCCTCTTCTCGGGCTTGTGGCCAGGAGAGACCCTTGTCCAAGACGTTAGCCCGGCTGGTGGCCCCCGGCTCGGCGCTGTGCCTGGTGGCCGGCCTGCTCCTCACTGGGATGTCCGGTGCGGCGCCCGCCTCGGCCTCCGTGACGCAGGCGGCCACTCCGACGCCCACCCCGGTGAGGAGCCCGTCCTCGGTCCCCATCCGGCGACCCAAGGCGACGGTGAGTCCCACGCCCTCCACCACCAGGTCGTACTCCGTGAGCCCCAGGCCGCGGGCCACCAGGCCGGTGCCGCCGCATACCTCCGTGCCGCGCAGGCCCGTCACGCCGGCCGGCTTCGTCTACCGGTCGGGCAGGAACCTGATGCTCGACGGCCGGAAGTACCACTTCGTCGGCTTCAACGCCTTCGGCATGACGGGGTGCGCGACCAACGTGGCCTGGACACGGGCGGAGCTGGACGCGTACTTCGCCGGGCTGCCGCCCGCGTCCATGACCCGGACCTGGGCGTTCGCCGGCTGGGAGGTCGACAAGCTGGACCTCATCGTCGAGCGGGCCACGGCGCACGGGCAGAAGCTGATCCTGTCGCTGGCCAACCAGGGCAAGGACTGCCGCGAGGAGGCCAAGGACAAGGCCTGGTACGAAGGGGGCTACAAGGCCGCGTACCTGCCATGGGTGAACACCGTGGTGACGCGCTACAAGGACTCCGCGGCCATCGGCATGTGGGAGATCATCAACGAGCCGGGGTACAAGACCGTCGGCGTCACCACTGAGATGATCAAGAACTTCCTCGACGAAACCGCCGCGTACATCAAGGCGCGCGACCGCTTCCACCTGGTGACGAGCGGCACCATGGCGGAGTACACCGAGGGCACGGGCAACGCGACCAACTACGGCCTCCTGCACGCCGGGCCGAACATCGACGTGGGCAGCCTGCACGAGTACGACGAGAACCACGCCGACCAGGTCATCTCCCGCCACCTCGGGCCCACGCTGTCGCAGCTGTACAAACTCAACAAGCCGATCATCGTCGGCGAGTCGGGCATCGTCGCCGGTCCCCCCGGGTGCTCGATCACGACGCAGCAGCGCTCGGCGATGTTCAAGAAGGAGTTCGACGGCTACTTCCTGTCCGGCGTGGGCGGCGTGATGATCTGGACGTACAGCCCGAACCCCAGGGACCTGACGGACCCCGAGCAGTTGTGCATGCACCAGGTGCGCGCGCCCGACCCGGACCCGGCCATCGCGATGGTGCGCGGCTACACCCTGCCCGCCCCGGTGCCGGCGCCGACGGGTGAGCGGCAGTTGCAGTTGCTCAGCAGCGGCCAGTGCGCGCAGGCGACGGCCGTCCAGAAGCCATGTGACGCGGCGGCGGCCGACCAGCGTTTCACCCTGCGGCCCACGACGGACGGGTTCGTCCGGCTCGTCGCCAAGAGCAGCGGCCATTGCCTCGGTGTCGGTGACCTCGACGTCACCCTCAGGGCCCTGGTGTCCGCGACGCCCTGCGCTGACGGCGCCGAGGGGGCCGGCCAGCAGTTCCGCCTCGAAGCCGTGGCGAACGGCTATCACCGGCTCATCTTCCGGCACAGCAACCAGTGCGTGACCATCAACCCGGACGGCAGGCTGCAGCAGTTCGACTGCAAGACCCCCGCTCTCACCAGCCAGCAGTGGAAGATCCAGTGATCTAGCCCCTCACGAGGGGGCCGGCGCGGCATCGGCGCGATCGGTGCCGCGCTCATGCTCCCCGGCCGGCTCCGGGAGACCGTCCGCGAGGTCAGGAGCCGGACCGGAGGGGCGCCGTTCCACGTCAGCCTCATCACCTTCCTCAGCACCGCCGAGCAGGTCGCGGTATGCGCCCGCGCGCATCGCGAGCACTACCGGCGGCTGGTCGCCGCCACGGGCGACGGCTCGGTGCTGACGTCGATCTTCGGGCCGGAGTTCCCGTGGTTCAACCCGATGCGGGTGCAGCGCAACCGCGTGGTGGCGGAGTGGCACGACCGGCCGGCCGATGGGGCAGGGCGTCGGGCTGGTCCACGACGTCAAGCCCGCCGCGGAGATCGTCAGGGACATGATGGAGCAGGCCGAGCGGGTGCCGGCCGGGTTCAGGGCCTGGCCAGGAGGTCGTCGGCGCCGGCCAGCCAGCGGGAGTTGCGCACCGCCATGACCCGTACGTCCTCCTCGCTGAAGCCCTCGGCGAGGAGCCGGTCCGCGAGGAGCGCCAGGCCGTCCTCCACCGGGGGGTTGAACGGCTGGCCGAGGTCGCTGGAGAGCACCGAGTGCCGGGGACCGGCCGCGTGGATGTTGGCCAGCCACGCCTCCCAGGTCACCTTTCCCGTGTAGGGGGTGGTGAAGCAGCGTTCGAGCAGGGCGCCCTTGGCGGCCAGCCGCCGCTGCGCCTCGGGCGCCACCCGCTGGGAGGTGAACTCCGGGTGCGTGATCACCATCCGGCGTACGCCCGCCGCGACGGCGGCGTCCACCACCGTCTCGATCTCCGACGCGCCGAGATGGCCGGTGGCCAGGGTCAGGTCGTGCTTGGCGATCACCCGCAGCACCTGCCGGGTGGCGTCGAGCACGGCGCCGTCCGGGCCCACGACGTGCACCGGGTCCGCCATGATGCCCTCGGTCCGCAGCTCCTCCTGCAGGCGCGCCCACATCGGGGGGCGGGCGCCCGCGGGATCGTTCGCGGTGCACTCGCGCTGGTTGGCGCTGTCCACCGTGGGCAGCCAGACGACCTGCGCACCGCCCCGCGCGGCCACTTCGACGGCGACCGGGTTCATGCCGCCGACCGACCCGTTCAGGGTGATGGCCCCGACCGCGCCGAAGCCGGGGACGGCCGCGCGCACGACCGCCGCGCGCTCGGCCGTGGGGACATAGTGGGACTTGAGCACGAAACCGGCGAGCCCGACCTCGGCGAACCGCGGCGCGAGGGTCAGGTCGTCGATGCGCCGCCGCATCACGTCGGGCGCGACGTGGACATGGATGTCGTACGCGCCCGCGACGAGCTCACGGCCCCTGCGGGATGGTGTCGGATGATCGGGCATGACCGCCTCCAGCTGTCGACGCGTTCGGCCGCTGGAGGTCAGGGAGTCCAGCGCATGGCGAGGAGCAGGGTGTCGTCGCTGTGCAGCACCTGACGGTGCATCACGCGTACGAGCGTGTCGGTCAGGTCGCGTACCGGCAGCGCCCGGTGCCGCCCGGTCAGCTCGACCAGCTCGTCGAGCCCCGCGTTGAGGTCGCGGCGCGCCTCCACCAGCCCGTCGGTGTAGAACAGCACCAGCGTGCCGGGCGCCAGCAACCGCTCGGCGACGCCGTCGCTGCCCGGCGCGGGGTAGCCGACGCCGCGCCCCCAGACCTCCAGGTAGGCGGGCGGCTCGCCGGGCTCGACGATCAGCGGTGGCGGGTGCCCGCCGGTGACCACACGGAGCGTCCCCGTCCGCCGGTCGAGGCGGGCCACCAGTACGGTTCCCATCAGGTCCCGGTAGACCGGCTGGAGGATCGCGGCGGCCCGCTCGATCAGGTGCTCCAGCGGCAGCCCGGCCAGGGCGAGCACGCGGATGGCGTGGATGATGTTGAGCGCGGCGCGGGTGCTGGCCACCCCGTGGCCGACCGCGTCCACGACCACCAGGTGCAGGTCACCGCTCGGCATGACGACCACGTCGTAGAGGTCGCCGCCCGTCGGCGCGTCGTCCTCGGCCGGGGAGTAGTAAACCGCGAGCTCCACCTGCTCCACCTGGGGGACCGGCGGGCGCAGCGCGTCCTCCAGCTCCCGGAAGATCGCCCGGTGCGCCCGGCGGAGCTGCTCGTCCCGTTCCTCCAGCTCCACGACCAGGGCCAGCACGCCCTGGTTGGTGTTGGCCAGTTCGTCCTTGAGCTTGGCGAGCTCGTCCTCCAGCCGCCGGATCCGGTGCTGCGCGGCGGTGTCCGTAACCGGCTCCATCACCACTCCCTGAGCGCGACGATCGTCGCGTCATCACGGTAGCGCCGATGATCGCGTGCCAGCAGGCCCACGAGCAACGGAGGAGCTTGGGTGAACATCCAGCCGCCCGCCGCACGCGACCAGCCGGGCGCGATCCCGTCGCTGTGCACCACCACGGTGGCCCCGGCCGGCAGCGGAGCGGTCTGGCGGCGGAACGGGGGGATGCGCAGGCCCAGCGTTCCCGGCTGCGGGGTCATCAGGACGGGCGGGCCGTCCCCGTCGAGCACCACCGCGTTCACGTTGCCCACCCCGCAGAACTCGACCTCGGCGGCGTCGCGGGGCAGCCGGACCGCCGTCGCGGCGGCTCCCCTGGTGTTCCTGAGCGCGGCGTGGATGGCCTCCATGGCCTGCGGCAGGGGACGGCCGGGGTCGAGCAGGAACGCCTCGGTGGCCGACCGGCTGACCCGGGCCGCCTCCGCGCCCCGGCCGAGGCCGTCCACGACCAGGACGAGAGTGGCGTCGGCGGTCTCGACCAGCGTGTACGCGTCACCGCTGTGGTCCTCCCCCGCCGCGGGCAGCCGCAGCGTACCCGTCCGCGCGGCGGAAGGGGCGGCGCCGAACCGGGCGAAGATCGCGGTGCCGCGCCGCGGATGGGAGAAGATCCCGAACGTGGTGGCCAGGCGGCGCACCGCGCCCAGCCCGCTGCCCAGCGTGCCGGCGCTGCTGTAGCCGTCGGCCAGGCAGCGGGCGACGTCGTCCATGCCCGGCCCGCGGTCGAGGGCGAGCAGTTCCAGGCCGCCCACGGGTTCGGGCTGCACCAGCAGCACCCCGCCATGCGTGTGCTTGACGATGTTGCTGCTCAGCTCTGAGGCCGTCACGGCCGCCCGCTCCGTCAGCAGCGGCGTCAGGTCCAGCTCGCGGGCCGCCTGGCGGGTCACCGAGACGGCGTGGGCGATGGCGCTCTCGTGGTCGAGGCGTATCTCTGTGGTGATCATCCTCAACCCGCCCAGCGGGTGATCACCACTGTCGTGCCCTTGCCCGGCTCCGTCTCCAGGTGGAACTCGTGCACCAGCCGCTTCGCGCCGCCCAGTCCGTGACCCAGCCCGGGACCGGTGGAGAATCCGTCGACCAGCGCCTTCGCCGGGTCGGTGATGCCCGGACCGTCATCGGAGATCGTCAGCCGGAGCCCGGCGCGCGGGGGTGGGGAGAGGTGCTCGATCACCAGGTCGCCGCCCCCGCCGTGGACGTAGCAGTTGCGTACCAGCTCGCTCGCCGCCGTGATGAGCTTGGTCTGACCGACGAGCCCGAATCCGGCCTGCAGCGCCGCGGCGCGTACGGCGTGCCGCGCGGTGAGCAGGTCGTCCTCGGCGCGAATGGGCAGCGAGCACACCTGCCCGTTCTTCACGAGTTTCCTATCCGACACGCGATCCTCCCGGCGGAGCCAGCTTGTCCATGGCGTGTTCGACCGAGAGCGCCGTCTCCACACCTGGAAGGTCCAGCCCGAGCTCGACCAGGGTGATGGCCACCGGGTAACGCATCCCGGCCAGCACCACACGCGCCCCCAGCAGCCGCGCCATGGTGGCGATCTCCACCAGGATCCGGGCCGCGAAGGAGTCGATGATCTCCAGCTTCGTGATGTCGAGGACGACCGCCTCCGCTCCGATGGCACTGACCTGATGGCTGAGCTCGTCGGCGAAGCGCAGGGCGGTCTTGTCGTCCAGTTCGTTGGACAGTCCCGCCAGCAGCACCTTGCCGAGCCGCAGGATCGGTATCTCTGATGAGTTCATGAAACGTTCAGCAGCGTGCTCTCGTCTCGGGCGTCCTGTGCCGGGGTGTCGCCGACCATGCGGATGGCAGCGGTCAGCGCGTCCGCCAGGGACGAGCGGGTGATGATCTCCGAAAGGTCGATGCCGAGCCGCGCGATCATCTGGGCGATCTGCGGGCGGATGCCACTGAGGATGCAGTCGGCGCCCATGAGCCTGGTCGCCGCCACGGTCTGCATGAGGTGCTGGGCGACCGCGGTGTCCACGGTCGGTACGCCGGTGATGTCGATGATCGCCACGGCGGCCTCGTTGTCCTGGATGGCCTGCAGGAGGCTCTCCATGACGATCTGAGCCCGCGCGCTGTCGAGCGTGCCGATGAGCGGCACGGCGAGCACCCTGTGCCAGAGCCGTACGACAGGGGTGGAGATCTCCAGCAGCTGCCGGTTCTGGCGCTGGATGATCTCCTCTCGGCTGTCGACGTACGTCTGGAAGGTGAGCAGCCCGGCCCCGTCGAGCAACCGGTGAACGAGCTCCGTGGCCTCCAGTCGCAGCTCGGGATCCGGGATCCCGTCGGCCAGCACCCGCACGCACGCGTCCTTGAGCGCGAAGATCGCACCCGCGATGGCCGTCGCCGAGACGCCCAGCCTGGCCCACCGATGGGAGAAATCGGTCACCGCGTTTCTGAGCGGCGCGAAGCCGGTCACCACGCGATCCAGGGGCATCGTGGCCGCCAGCCCCTCGTACAGGCCGGCGATGATGGTGTCCACCTCCTCGCGAAGTTCGTCAGCATTGACCGCGCCCGCGGATGCTAGCCTGCTCTCCTGCGCCTCGATCCAGGCGGCCGCGATCTGGTCGCGATGCTCGCCAAGGATGCGCACGATCTCCTCTCTCGCACGCTCTCTGCCCGACATGGAACCTCCACACCACCGGGTTAGTTGTCGTCCGACAAATATATAAGATCATGACGCCCATTGACGTCGGAGTTATTTGCTATCGTGCAAATGTTTGGCGCATCCTGCGCTGAGAGAAGAGGTCATCCGTTGGGCAGCATCCCCGAAGGGCTCCACGCCGTGCAGCAGGCCATGCACGCGGCTCGGCCCTATGCCGTCGTGGAGGCGCTGCGCGACGCGGTGACTCTGCACTTCGCCGTGGAGCAGGTCGAAGTGCTGCTGGCCGACTATGCCCTGGTCACCCTGCGTCCCGTGCTGATAGAGCTGGCGCCGGGGGCGCGCGGGGTCGCCATCGACGGCACCCCCGCCGGCCGGGCCTTCGCCGCCCAGTCAGCGCAGGTGGAAGACCGCATGCTCTACCTACCCGTCAGCGCGTGCGGCGAACGGATCGGCGTGCTCAGCCTGCGCTTCGCCGAGCCGCCCGGCGCGGCGGCCGTGGAGGAGCTGCAGGAGATCGCCACCGCGCTCGGCCACGCGCTGCGCGGGGCCGACCTCATCACCGACCGTTACCAGCGGGTCCGCCGCATGTCCCGGCTCACGCTCGCCGCCGAGATGCAGTGGGGTCTCCTGCCCGGCTGCGGGCACCAGGGCGACGGCTACCGGCTGGCCGGTCAGCTGGAGCCCGCCTACGCGGTGTACGGGGACAACTTCGACTGGACGTGCGGACCACGCTGGCTCGCGCTGTCGGTCACCGACGGCATGGGCGCGGGCATGGATGCCGCCCTGCTCACCACGCTCGCCATCACCGCCCTGCGCAACGCCCGCCGCTCTGGCGCGGATCTGGAGGAGCAGGCCGGGCTGGCGGACGAGGCCATCTACGCCCAGTACGGCGGCCGCATGCACGTCTCGACGCTGCTGCTGAGATTCGACGCCACCACCGGCGAGGCCGCCATGGTGGACGCCGGATCGCCCAGAGTGCTGATCATGCGCGGCGGGCAGGTCCGCCAGATCGAGCTGGAACAGCAACTCCCGCTCGGCATGTTCGGCAACACCACCTACACTGAGCAGCACCTCCGCCTTGAGCCGGGCGATCGGCTCATCGTCGCCAGCGACGGCGTCCACTCCTCCCGGTCCTCCGACGGCACCACATTCGGTGGATCGCCGCTGGAGAGCCTGGTGAAGTTGACCCGCATGCAACCCGCCGACGAAGCGGTACGCACGATGATCCGCGGACTGCTGGACTTTCGGCGCGGCATGGAAGTGCTGGATGATGCGGTGGTGGTATGTCTCGACTGGACGCCGGACCCCGCCGTGGGACCGGCGCCATCCGGGACAGCCGGGCGAGATCGCCCATGACCGGCAACGCCTTACTGAGTGGATAGCGTGTGATAGACGAGCCTGTTCCACCCGTGGAAAAGCCCGAGCCCGCCGTCGGCCAGCTGCCGACTGCGGAGTGGGCCGCCATCGAGAGGGAGGCGGCGGCCCTGGTGGCCGTATGGGGCCGGTCACGGCAGGCATTCGCGACGAAGGTGTCCTCCATCCAGCTCCAGGCCCTGCTCACCATCGAACAACACAAGACGATCAACCTGGGCCGGCTCGCCGCCGCCCTCGGCGCGGTGCCCTCCTCCGCCAGCCGGCTCTGCGACCGGCTGGAAGCCGCGGGGCTGGTCCGGCGCTCCCACTGCGAGGAGGACAAGCGGGAGCTGACGCTCTCGCTCACGCCGTCGGGCCGCTCCCTGGTCGAGGAGCTGCAGCAGCGCCGGCGCGACGACCTGGCCCGCGTGCTGCGCGAGATGCCGCCGGCCGGGCGCATCGCCCTGCTGCGCGGCCTTCAGGCCTTCGCCGACGCGGCGGACCGCATCATGGAACGCCAGACGCCGGAGGCCGAGGACGACTGGACGAGGATCGCCGCCCGGCTGCTCGCGTGACCGGCCGGGGCCCGGCGCGGGCCGGTTGCCGCTCGGCTGCTCGCGTGACGGTCCGCGAGTCCGCCCGGGGCCGGTTCAGGCGATCCTGAGCTCGCCACGACCTGTCACGATCCCCGACCCGGAGAGCCGCACCCGGGTGCCCTCGACCTCCACCTGGATGCGGCTGGGACGCCCGAGCGCGTGGCCCTGCTCGATGACGAGCGACCTGCCGTGCCCGCGGGAGAGCAGGGCGGCGAGCGGACCCGCGGCGGTGCCGGTGGCCGGATCCTCGACGATGCCGACCGTGGGATTGAAGAACCGGCTGTAGGCGTCCGCCTCGGGCTCCCCGGGCGCGGTGGTGTAGACGTAGCAGCCCTCGGCCCCCATCTCGGCCAGGATGGCGGCCAGGGCCCGGCCGTCGACGGTGACGGCGTCGACAGCCGGACGGCCGGCCAGCGGGACGAGCAGGTGGGCGACACCCGTCGAGACGACCTGTGCCGGAAGCTCGGCGTCCAGGTCCCCGGGCGTGAGCCCGAGCGCCCCAGCGAGGCGGGGAGCGTCCTCGGCCACGGGCCCGAACACCGGCGCCGACTGCTCCATCACGACCCGCACGCCCTGTCCAGGCCGGCGGACGATCTCGACCGGCAGCACGTGGGGGCCGATCTCCTGCATCAGGGTCCGCGACGGCTCGTCACCGGTCAGTCCCTGGTCGGCGAGCCAGAGCCAGGCTCCGAGCGCGTTGTGGCCGGCGCCGCCGACCTCGGCGCCGATCGGCGTGAACGACCGCAACCGCCACTCGGCCTCCGCCCGGGTGGGCTGGAGCAGGAAGGTGGTCTCGGACTGGTTGAACTCGCGGGCGATGGCGCGCATCTGTTCCACCGTCAGCCCGTCCGCGTCCGGCACCAGCGTCAGCGGGTTGCCGGTCAGCGGGCGCTCGGCGAAGACATCGACGAAGAAGAAGGGTGTGGAAGTCACGAGGTCAACGCTAGGGAAGGCGGGGCGGGGCGCAGCACCCCGAATCGATCGACTGCCGGTGGTCTCACCGCAGAATCTGCGGCATCCTGCACGAATGACCGACACCCCGGCCGCCCGGCCGCAGGACGACGTGGACCGTGCCCTCATCGCCGCCGTACAGGCCGACGGCCGCGCGACCCTGGCCAAGCTCGCCGAGACGATCCGGCTCAGCGTCTCGGCCACGCGGAGCCGCCTGCGCTCGCTGGAGGAGCACGGAGTCATCAGGGACTACCGGGCACGCGTCGAACCCGAGGCCCTGGGCTACACCCTGCGGGCGATCGTCCGGATGAAGGTCCACGGCTCGCTGTACGACAAGGTCGCCGCCATCCTGGACCGCGAGCCGCAGATCGTACGGTGCCTGCGCGTCACGGGCGAGTCCTGCTACGTGATGGAGATCGTCGCCACCGGCATGAGCGACCTCGAACGGATCACCTCCGAGCTGGCCCGGGTCGGCTCCATCACCACCGACCTGGTCTACGAGATCGTGGTGGACCGCCCCACCCCGCTCCCGGGCGCGCCCAGGCGGGTGGCCCGCGCCACTGGTGAGGGGGCTGACAAACCTGCTAAAGAAGCACTGTGATCAAGGACATGGACGTTGTGACACGCGAGTCGTTAGGCCGGGTCGGGATCTGGAGTCTCGGGCTCGGCAGCACGGCCGCCGACGCCACCCGGCGCACGGAGATCGCCGAGGCGGTCGCCGAGCTGGACGAACTGGGCTACGGGACGCTGTGGCTGGGCGGCAGCCCCTCGGTCGCCGACGCGGCGGCGGTGCTGGCCGCCACCCGGCGGATCACCGTCGCCACCGGCATCCTGAGCATCTGGGACCACACCCCGCATGACGTGGCCGCGCAGGTGGCCGCGCTCGAAGAGGAGGCGCCCGGCCGGTTCGTGCTGGGGCTCGGGGTCAGCCACTCGGTGGTGACCCCGCGCTACACCAGGCCGTACACGTCCATGGTGGAATACCTCGACGCCCTCGACGGCGCGCCCGTGCCGGTGCCCCGGGGCCGGCGGGTGCTCGCCGCGCTCGGGCCCAAGATGCTCGCGCTGGCCGGGGACAGGACGCTGGGGGCCCACCCCTACCTGGTGACGGCCGAGCACACGGCGCAGGCCCGTACGGTGCTGGGTCCGGATGCCCTGCTGGCCCCCGAGCTGAAGGTGGTCCTGGACACCGACCTCGACAGGGCCAGGGCCCTGGCGCACCAGGCGCTGGCGTTCTACCTGCGGGTGCCCAACTACGTCGGCAACCTGCGGCGGCTGGGGTTCAAGGAGGACGAGCTGACCGGCGGCGGCGCCGACCGGGTGGTGGACGCGCTGTTCGCGCTGGGTGACGCCGGCCAGGCCGCCGCCCGGGTCAGGGAGCACCTGGAGGCGGGCGCGGATCACGTGAGCGTCCAGGTGGTGACCGAGGGCGCCCCGGGCGGCTCACCGCCGCGCGCGCAATGGCGGGAGCTGGCCGCCGCGCTGCCTCTCCGCTGACGGGGGTTCTATTTCAGGACGTAGCGGATGGGGAGGTGTTTGAGCCCGCCGACGAACGTGGTGGCGGTCCACTCGGGCTCTCCGTCGAGCTCGACGCTCGCCAGCCTGGGGACGAGCTCGGCGAAGAGCGCGCCGATCTCCATGCGGGCGAGCGCCGCGCCCATGCAGTAGTGCACCCCGGAGCCGAACGCCAGGTGCCTGTTGGGGGTGCGGCCGACGTCGAAGCGGAAGGGGTGCTCGAAGACCTCCTCGTCCCGGTTGGCCGACGGATATGACAGCAGCACCGCCTCGCCCTTCCTGATCGGCGTGCCGCCGACCCGGGTGTCCGCGGAGGCGGTGCGCATGAACTCCTTCACCGGGCTCACCCACCGGATCATCTCCTCGGCGGCCGTCGCCATCAGCCCCGGGTCCTCCCGCAGCCGCCGCAGCTCGGCCGGGTGCCGGATGAGCGCCTCCAGCCCGCCCGCGATGGTGGAGCTGGTCGTGTCGTGCCCGGCCGTGGCGATGAGGACGTAGTACGAGGCCGCGGCGTTGACCTCCAGCAGCCGGCCGTCCACCCGGGCGTTGGCGATCTCCGAGGCGAGGTCGCCGGTCGGCCTGGCCCTGCGCTCGGCCGTCAGCTCGTGGAAGTAGGCGAAGAAGTCCTCCAGCACGGAGGTGTGGCCCTGCGGGGTGCCGCCGCGCCCGGTCTCCTTGTCGTCCTGGCCGAACAGCTCCTGCGTGAGCCGCAGCATCCGCGGGAAGTCCGACTCCGGCAGGCCCAGCAGGCTGAGGATGACGTAGAGCGGATAGTGCACGGCGACCTGGCGGACGAAGTCGCACGCGCCGCCGTGATCCGCCATCAGGTCCACGTGACGCCGGGCGAGTTCGCGTACCCGTACGTCGAGGGCGCGCATGGCCTTGGGGCGGAACCAGTCGGCCCCGATCGCGCGCAGGACCCGGTGCTCCGGGCCGTCCATGTGGACGATGCTCCTGAGCCCGGTCCCCCGCGCCCGGCGCGCTTCGAGCGCGGCGTCGAGGTCCGCGGTCCTCAGCACGGGGCGCGGGGCGCTGAGCCACAGGGCGTGGTCGCGCTCGATCTCCAGCACGTCGGCGTGGCGAGTGACCGCCCAGAACGGGGTGTAGCCGGGGACGTCCACGTGGTGCACGGGGGATTCGCGGCGCAGCAGCGTGAGTGCCTCGTGCAGCCGGGCCTCGTCGGTGTGGGCGGCGGGCGTGGCGAACATCCGCCCGGCTTCGCTCACGGACATGGTGGGGTCCACGGTGGAGCCATTCCCGCCGCATCGCGTCCTCAAGCCGCTGCCGGCACTTTGACATCGCCATGGCGTCACGTGCCGCCATCATCTCGCTTGTGCTGACGCCATGATGGTGTCATGATGACGTCATGGACCTTGCGCCGTATGTCGATCACCTCCGACGCGAACTCGCCATCGCCGCCGGGGCGGGCGGTGAGGAGGCTCGCGCGCTGGCCGAGCGGCTCGCCGCGACGCTTGAGGCGGCCACCCGGCTCGCAATGCTGGAGGCCCTGTCGGCCGCCGCCGACGAGATCACCCAGGACCTCGCCCCGGGCTCGGTCGAGGTGCGCCTGCGCGGACGCGATCCCGACTTCGTCGTGACGCGACCGCCGAGCAGCCGATCGCTGGAAGAGGAGGAGATCGAGGTCGGGCGGGCCGAGCGGCCGCCCGTCCCGCCCCCTTCGCCGGACGCCGACGAGGGCGGGACGTCCCGGATCTCGCTCCGCGTCCCCGAGCACCTCAAGCCGCGCATCGAGGAGGCGGCCGCCCGGGACGGGCTGTCGACCAACGCCTGGCTCGTCCGCGTCGTCTCCGCCGCGCTCGATCCCGGCGACGCGGGCCGCCGCCCCGGCCGCGGCGAGCCCCGGCAGACCGGCAACCGCTACAGCGGCTGGGTGCGCTGATGACCACGCCATCCCATGACGAACGGACCACGATGTCGACCTTCGACACCCCCGTACCCATCGTCGCCACCATCGACATGGCGACCGCCACCATCCGGATCAACGCGAGCGACCGCGCCGACACCGTCGTCGAGGTCCGCCCCAACGACGAGTTCAACGACGCCGACGTGCGGGCCGCCCAGCACACGCACGTCTACTACGCCAACGGCAGGCTCACCGTACGGACGGACAGGGAGCAGGCCGGCTCGGCCGGCGGCTGGGGTCTGTCGTTCGACAAGCTGATGGAGTCGCCCACGAACTGGGCGCGTTCGCTGGTGCTCGGCCCCGGCTCGGTCGACGTGACGATCGACCTGCCGGCGGGCTCCCGCGTGGACGCCAAGGCCGCGGCGAGCCTGCACTGCCAGGGCCCGCTCGGCGAGGTCTCGTTCACCACCTCCTACGGCGACATCCAGGTCGAGCAGGCCGGCCGGCTACGGCTGAAGAGCACGCACGGCAACATCTCGGTCAGCCGCGCGACCGGGCACACCGACGTCACCGCGACCAACGGCGACATCCGCATCGGCGAGATCGACGGCACGGCGGTGGTCAGGACCTCGCACGGCGACGTCCGCCTCGGCGAGGTGACCGGCGAGCTGCGCCTCAACTCCGCCCACGGTGACACCACCGTCGACCGCGCCCTGGCCGGCGTCGTCGCCAAGACCGCCTACGGCAGCATCCGCATCGGCGAGGTGGCCTCCGGCTCGGTCGTCGTGGAGACCACCGGCGGCGGCCTGGAGCTCGGCATCCGGCAGGGCACCGCCGCGTGGCTGGACGTGAGCTCGAAATACGGCAGCGTGGACGTCTCCCTGGACTCCAGCGACGGTCCCGGCCAGGCAGATCAGGTCGTCGAAGTGCGGGCGCACACCGCCTACGGCGACATCGTCATCCACCGTTCCTGACAACCAAGGAGATCCCCATGCCAGCCGCGATCACGGCCGAGGGCCTGGTCAAGAAGTACGGCGACGTGGTCGCCCTCGACGGGATGGAGCTGACCGTCCCCGAGGGGACGGTGTTCGGGCTGCTCGGCCCCAACGGCGCCGGAAAGACCACCACGGTTCGCATCCTGACCACATTGCTGACGCCGGACGCCGGGCACGCGACGGTGGCCGGGTTCGACGTCGTCCGGGACGCGCGCCGGCTGCGCGCCCACATCGGCGCCTCCGGCCAGTACGCCGCCGTCGACGACCACCTCACCGGCGCCGAGAACCTGGAGATGGTCGGCCGCCTCTACCACCTGGGCGTCAAGCGCAGCCGGCAGCGCGCCCGCGACCTGCTGGACCGCTTCGACCTGACCGAGGCGGCCGACCGCCCCGTGCAGGGCTACTCGGGCGGCATGCGCCGCCGGCTGGACCTGGCCGGCGCGCTGGTCGCCACCCCGCCGGTGCTGTTCCTCGACGAGCCTACGACCGGCCTGGACCCGCGCGCCCGGGCGAGCCTGTGGGAGGTCATCGCCGAGCTCGTCGCCGACGGCACCACGGTGCTGCTCACCACCCAGTACATGGAGGAGGCCGACCGGCTCGCCGACCGCATCGCGGTGGTCGACCACGGCCGGGTGATCGCGCTCGGCACCGCCGACCAGCTCAAGGACCAGGTCGGCGGCGACCGCATCGAGCTGTCGGTGACGAGCGCGGCCGACCTGGAGACCGCCCGGCGGATGCTGGCGCCGCTGGCCGTCGGCGACATGCAGCTCGACCCCACCGCCCTCCAGGTGACGATCCCGGTCATCGGTGGCGCCGCCGCCCTGACCAGCGCGCTCGGCCACCTGGCCGCCGAGCGGATCGCCGTACGCGATGCCGGGCTGCGCCGGCCGACCCTCGACGACGTGTTCCTCACCCTCACGGGACACGAGACCGACGAAACCAGCAAGGAGACCGTGCGATGAACTCCCTCCAGGTCGCGTTCGCCGACGGCATGACGATCGCCAAGCGCAACGCGCTGAAGATCAGACGAGCACCCGACCTGCTGGGCGGCGTGATCATGCTGCCGGTCGTGTTCGTGCTGCTGTTCACCTACGTCTTCGGCAGCATGATCGAGCTGCCCGGCCTGTCATACGCCGAATACATGCTTCCCGGCATCTTCGTCATGACGATCACCTCCAGCGCCCAGATCACCGGCTACACCCTCACCCAGGACCTGCAGAAGGGCATCTTCGACCGGTTCCGCACCCTGCCGATGTCACCCTCGGCGGTGCTGACCGGCCAGACCGTCAGCGACCTGATCATGAACGTGACCAGCATCGTCACGATGGCGCTGGTGGGGCTGCTGGTCGGATGGCGCATCCACAGCTCGCCGCTCGAAGCGCTGCTGGGCTTCGGGTTGCTGCTGCTGTTCGCGTACGCGTTCTCCTGGGTGACGGCGACGGTCGCGCTGGCCCTGCGCACGCCGGAGATCTTCAACAACATCGCCACCCTCGTGTCGCTCCCGCTGGTCTTCCTGTCCAACGCCTTCGTCGACAGCACGCGCCTGCCCGGGCCGCTGCAGGCGGTGGCCGAGTGGAACCCCGTCTCCACGTTCATCCAGGCCGCACGGGTGCTGTTCGGCAACGCCAGCTCCGCCCTGCCCGCGCCGTCCGCCTGGCCGCTGCGGCACGCGGTGCCGGTGTCGTTGCTGTGGTCGGTCGTGCTCCTGGCCGTGTTCGTGCCGCTGGCCACGAGGCTGTACAAGAGGGCGGTAAGCCGGTGAACCGCCTGCCGGCGCACCTGTCCGAGCGGGATCGCGAGCAGGCGGTGGAGCTGGTCCAGCAGGCGTACGCCGAGGGCCGGCTCGACCCCGCCGAGCTGGAGCGGCGGCTCGATCTCGCGCTCACCGCCACCTCCGCCCAGGAGCTGGAGCCGATCCTCGGCGACCTGCCGGACGAGGTGGTCCGGCTCCGGTCCACCGGCGGGCGCGTCACCCGGGCCGGCGACTGGCAGGTGCCCCGCCGCCTGCACATCGAGTCCGAGTTCGGCAAGGTGCGCCTCGACCTGTCCGAGGCCCGCATCCCTTACCCGCGGATCGACATCGAGCTCCGGCTCGCGCACGGCGGCGCCACGATCCTCCTGCCCGCCGGCGCGAGCGCGAACGTCGACGGAGTGCGCACCGAATGGGGCCGCGTGACATGCAAGGCGGCGGGACGCCCACGTCCGGGCGGGCTGCACGTCCAGATCTCCGGCGAGCTTCCCTTCGGCCGCCTGACGGTCCGCACCACGCGCCGGTGACGAAGCGGACCTACCCGCACGGGAATGTGGCGCGGCGCACGATACCTGTTAACTTTCCTGACAGTCCGGCGTCCATCTCGCCGACTTACCGTCGGCGAGGCTGCACCCCCCAAAGGAGGTTCGTCGATGGAACGTCGTAATTTCCTGCGCGCTTCGGTGCTCGGCGCGAGCACCGTCGCCTTCTCCGGAAGTCTGTGGCGTGGCACCGCCTTCGCCGCCCCCGCCCAGAACGCCACCGGCCCCTACGGCCCGCTGCAGGCCGCCGACGCCAACGGCATCCAGTTGCCGGCCGGCTTCACCAGCCAGGTGATCGCCCGCTCCGGCCAGGCCGTCCCCGGCACGTCCTACACCTGGCACAACGCTCCCGACGGAGGCGCCTGCTTCGCGGACGGCAGCGGCTGGATCTACGTGTCCAACTCCGAGATCAACCCCAATGGCGGCGCCTCCGCCCTCCGGTTCAACTCCAGCGGCACGGTCACGTCGGCGTACCGGATCCTGTCCGGCACCCGGACGAACTGCGCGGGCGGGAAGACCCCGTGGAACACGTGGCTGTCGTGCGAGGAGGTCGACCGGGGCTTCGTCTACGAGACCTACCCGTTCGGCGGCACCGCCGTCCAGCGGCCCGCGATGGGCCGGTTCAAGCACGAGGCCGCCGCCGCCGATCCGGTGCGGCAGGTGGTCTACCTCACCGAGGACGAGACGAACGGGCGTTTCTACCGGTTCATCCCGACGACCTGGGGTGACCTGTCGTCCGGCACCCTTCAGGTCCTCGTGGCGGGGTCGGCCACCTCGGGCTCGTTCACCTGGGCCAACGTCCCTGACCCTGACGGGTCGCCGACGGCGACGCGGAGCCAGGTGTCCGGGTCCAAGTCGTTCAACGGCGGCGAGGGCTGCCACTACGCCGACGACACGGTCTGGTTCACCACCAAGGGCGACAACCGGGTGTGGCAGGTCAACCTGGCGAACAGCACCTACGAACTCGCCTACGACGACAGCCTCGTCAGCCCCGGCACCCCGCCGCTCACCGGCGTCGACAACGTCACCGGCTCCACCTACGGCGATCTCTACGTGGCCGAGGACGGCGGCAACATGGAGATCTGCCTGATCACCCCGGACGACAAGATCTCCCCGTTCCTCCGGATCACCGGCCAGGGTTCGTCGGAGATCACCGGGCCGGCCTTCAACCCCGCCGGCAACCGGCTCTACTTCTCCTCCCAGCGCGGCACCTCGGGATCGTCGTCCGGCGGGATCACCTACTGCGTGACCGGTCCGTTCCGCACCTGAGCCACCGGCCGGGTCAGCGCTCGCCGAACACCGCCCGGCCGAGGGGCGGGACGGCCCCGCAGCTGCGGAAGAACCAGCGGGTCGCCGCCCGCCTCAACGGGCTGCGGTCGATCGCGGCGCCGGTGTTGCGCACGACCTCGCGTACGGTGTCGAAGCCGTGGTGCAGCATGTCCGCCTCGTAGGCGTGCAACGCCCGGTGCAGCGGCTCCTCGCCGCGGTCGGCCGCGGTGAGCGCGGCGCAGAGCCGGTGCGCGTCCCGCAGAGCGGTGTTGCCGCCGAGCCCGCCGACCGGGGGCATGTGGTGAACGGCGTCGCCGAGCCCGGTGACGTTGCCCGTCTCCCATGGCCGGAGTGGCTCGGCGGCGCTGAACTCGGTCCGGTAGAGGGTGTCCGGGGTCGAGTCGGCGAGCAGCCGGCGCAGGTCGGGATGCCACCCGGCGGTCCGCCGGGCCAGCATCTCGCGCACCGCGGCCGGGTCGGCCCGGGTCTCCGCCGTGAAGCCCGGCAGCGCGTCGCGGTGCGCGATGAAGGCCCACAACACGTAGTCGTCGTCGTGCGAGTCCGCCAGCAGGTGCTCCGGCTCCAGCCCGAGCGCGCGTACGCGGTCGCCGAGCCTGGCGGTGATCGCCGCCGGTTGCTCGCGCCGGCGGAAGATCGCCGTGAACAGGAAGTCCTGGCGTGGCCAGAAGACGTTCATGCCGGTCAGCAGCCGCTCCGGCAGCCATCGCCGGTTCTCCTCGGTGAGGAAGAGCTTGCCGGCCACGGCCGTCGCCGGCAGCGTGGTGCGGCCGGCCTCGGGATGGAGTTGTCCCCACACCCGGGAGTTGGCGCCGTCGGCCGCGACGAGCACGTCGGCGCTCGCGGTGGTCCCGTCGGCGAACTTCGCCGTGACCGTCCCGTCCGCCTCCCGGGCGAAGCCGGTGCACTCCTTGCCGAAGCGGACGACGTCGTCCAGGCCGGCCAGCAGCAGCTTGCGCAGGGTGACGCGGCTGACCGCGTGCCGGCCGGCCGTCGGATCCAGTGGGTCCGGCTCCCGGCCGTCCTGGCCGATGCGGACGAGCGGTCGCATCCGCTCGTCGAGGAAGCTGATCCCGGGTCCCGGGTCGCCCGCGGTGGCCACCAGCACCTCCCACAGGGCGGGCGGCAGGCAGGCGTGCAGGGCGGTGCTCCCGGTGGGTTCGATGTTCAGCCGGAAACCCTGGAGCCGCGAGTCGGCGGTGCGGTCCCGTTCGTACACGGTGACGTTAATAGAGGCTCGCCGCAGGCCCTGCGCCAGGCAGAGGCCGCCGATCCCGCCGCCGATCACGGCAACGTGCGAAAGCCGAGAGGACATACGTTCTCACCTTCTAGGTAGGGGGCGCGCCCGTGTTGTCACGCCGGGTGCGCGAGCTCGGCGAGCAAGCGGTCGTGCCAGGTCAGCTCCGTCTCCAGCCGCATCAGGGTGTAGTCGAAGGCGACGGCCTCCAGCCTGGTCAGGTGCGGCTCGGCCTCGACGCGCAGATTGCGCCAGAAGCCGACCTGCGTGGCGTAGGAGTCGCGCCGCCGCTGGACGGCCGTGCGCAGCTCGTCGGGGCCGATCTCGCCGCCGTGCAGGAGCACCAGCTGGATCGGGTCCGGCCGGAGCTTCGTGTCGGCGAGAACCGACCTGATCAGCGAGACCAGCTCGGCGCGGCCCTTGTCGGTGATGCCGTACACCGTGCGGGCGGGGAGGTTGCCCTCCTGCTCCGTGCGAACCACCTCGACCACGCCTTCGTCCGCCATCCGGCGCAGCGCGCCGTACAACGATCCGGGCTTGACGTCCGCCCACAGCTCGACCCGGTCCATCTGGGCGGCGGCCCGCATCTTGTGGCCGTGCATGGGGCCGCCATCCGCCAGAGCGCCGAGGATGAAAAGACGAGTTGCTCGCATATGAGTACTCAAACACGAGTACTCCTGCTCGCGCAAGGCGAACCTTTTATCCGGCTACTTGACATGGGAGCGCAAGTACTTGCTATTGTCCGTCAAGTGACGACCACGAAAGACCACGTCGAGTTGGTGGCCGAGCTGGTCCGGTTGCTGGAGACACGGATCCTCGACCCGCTGGAGATCCTGCTGGCCTCAGACGAGCACGTGGACCCGATCAGGGCACGGCTGCGCGTGGAGGCCGAGGTGTGGGCCGCCCAGCTGCTCGGCCCCGACCGGGAGCGGGCCACCCACACCGCGGCCCGGCTCGTCGGGGCGTTGTTCCCCGGCGACGGGCCCTTCGACCCGCCCGAGCCGTGGTGGCGTACGGCGCTGGGACGGGCCGTGGCCCGCACCTCCGGCCACCCCTCGGCGGCCGCCGTGTCGTACTCCACGGCGGGCGCGATGCTCGGCATCACCCGGCAGGGTGTCCACGACCTGGTCAAGCGCGGCAAGCTCGACAAGCATCCCGAGGGCGGCGTCACCACCTCCTCCATCCGCGACCGGCTCAACCGACCTCAGGAGAGCACCCCGTGACACCACATGACGCGATCATCGAGAACCGTCCGGTCCACCTGGCCGTGCGCGACCACGGCGGCGACGGCGCCCCCGTGCTGCTGCTCCACGGGCTGGGCGGCACCCTGCTGCACTGGGACGCGGTCGCGCCGCTGCTGACCGGCTCGCACCGGGTGCTCGCCATGGACCTGCGCGGCCACGGGCTGTCCGGCGACGGGCCGTGGGAGTGGGAGGCGGTCCTGGACGACGTGCAGGCGGTCGTCGACCACTTCGGCCTGGACGCTCCCCTGGTCGTCGGCCACTCCCTCGGCGGCATGATCGCGATCCTCTGGGCGCTCCGCCACCCGGACGGCCCCGGGATCGTCAACCTCGACGGCCTGCGCTCGTCCGAGACCGCCCCGCGGCACTACGCCGGCGTCGAGGAAGAGGAGCTGACCGCGCTCCTCGCGGAGCTGAAGGCCGTCTTCGACGCCCAGGCCGCGGCGATGGCGCAGCCGCTGCCCGAGACCCACGCCGCGATGTTCCCCCAGCGGGCGCTGCGCACCACGGACGCGGGCGCCTACGTGCGGCCGGACGCCGCCCTGGCCGCCCAGATCCGGTACGACCCGCACTTCCAGGACAGCGTGCCCGCTTTGGCCGGCATCCGCTGTCCCGCCCTGTTCGTCCTGGCCACCGAGAACCTGCCGGGCCTGCCGGGGCGCGTCGGCGAGCTCATGCCGGCGCTGCGCGCGGGAATCCGCCGTGACCTGCTGCCCCTGGTCGAAAACCGGCCGCATCTGCGCGTGCTCGAACTGGCCGCCAGCCACAACATGGTCGCCGAGCAGCCCGAGCAGATCGCCCAGGCGGTGCTGGGACTCCGGAGGGAGTCCACGGGGCCCGGCGTCACGGCGAGCCAGGGGGCCTGAGTCCTCCCCGGCCGCCGAACGGCGCGAACGGCGCCTGACACGCGGGGCTGCGGCCTTCCCCGGCCGCCGGATCGGGTGACACGCGCCGTTCGGCGGGTAGGGGCGGCCCGAGCGGATTCGCGGTGACGGGGGAAGGCGGGCATGCGGATCGAGGACTACGCGCTGATCGGCGACATGCACACCGCAGCCCTGGTAGGCCGTGACGGGTCGATCGACTGGTTGTGCCTGCCCCGCTTCGACTCGGCGGCCTGCTTCGCCGCGCTGCTCGACGAGCCGCGGGCGGGCCGCTGGCTGCTGGCGCCCGCCGATCGCGGGGCCCGCGCGCGGCGCCGGTACCGCGAGGACACCCTCATCCTGGAGACCACCTGGGAGACGTCCGGCGGCCGCGTGCGCGTGCTGGACTTCATGCCGCCGCGCGGCGAGGCGCCCGACGTCATCCGCGTCGTCGAGGGCCTGCGCGGGCGCGTCGAGCTGCGTACGGAGCTGACGCTGCGCTTCGGCTACGGCGACATCGTGCCCTGGACGCGCCACGACGGCGGGCAGCTGGCCGCCGTCGCGGGCCCCGACTCGGCCTGGCTGGACTCCCCCGTGCCGCTGGTGGCGGAGGACGGCACCACCACCGCCGGGTTCGCCGTGTCCGGGGGCGACCGGCTGGCGTTCGTGCTGACGTGGCAGCAGTCCTGGTTGCCCC
The DNA here is from genome assembly GCF_900099965.1 of Nonomuraea jiangxiensis. Classification (GTDB taxonomy): domain Bacteria; phylum Actinomycetota; class Actinomycetes; order Streptosporangiales; family Streptosporangiaceae; genus Nonomuraea; species Nonomuraea jiangxiensis. The sequence continues at coordinate 142,348 of NZ_FNDJ01000019.1, forward strand.
GGCCGGCCAGGCTGGACGCGTTCGAGGCCCTGGACGACACCGAACGCGCCTGGACCGAGTGGATGCGCGGCTGCGCCTACCGGGGCCAGTACGCCCACGCCGTACGGCGCAGCCTGCTCACGCTCAAGGCGCTCACCTACGCCCCCACCGGCGGGGTGCTCGCCGCGCCCACCACCTCGCTTCCCGAGCTCGTCGGCGGCACCCGCAACTGGGACTACCGCTACAGCTGGCTGCGCGACGCGACCTACACGCTGCGCGCCCTGCTGACGGCCGGCTACGAGGAGGAGGCCACCGCCTGGCGCGACTGGCTGCTGCGGGCGGTCGCCGGCCACCCCGCCGACCTGCAGATCATGTACACCGTGGACGGCACCCGCCGCGTCCCCGAATGGCGGGCCGACTGGCTGCGCGGCTACGAGGACTCCCGGCCCGTACGCATCGGCAACGCGGCCGGCGACCAGGTCCAGCTCGACGTGTACGGCGAGGTGCTGGACTGTCTCTACCAGGGCAGGGAGGAGGGCCTGCACCACGACGACGACGCGTGGGAGCTGCAGCGCGGCCTCATGGACCACCTGGAGGGCCACTGGCGCGACCCCGACCACGGCCTGTGGGAGGTGCGCGGCCCGCGCCGCCACTTCGTGCACTCCAAGGTGCTCGCCTGGGTGGCCGCGGACCGCATGGCCGGCGCCGTCGAGCGGCAGGGCCGCTCAGGTCCCGCCGGCCGGTGGAAGGCCCTGCGCGAGGAGATCCACCGGGAGGTGTGCGAGCGCGGCTTCGACCCTGACCGCAACACCTTCACCCAGTTCTACGGGTCACGCGGGCTGGACGCGGCACTGCTGCTCATCCCCCGGCTCGGGTTCCTGCCCCCGTCCGACGAGCGGGTCACCGGCACGGTCGAGGCGGTCCGCCGGGAGCTGTCCAGCGACGGGCTCATCATGCGCTACAGCCCGGACCTCGACGACCTCGACGAGCTGGCCGGGGGCGAGGGCGCGTTCCTGGCCTGCTCGTTCTGGCTGGCCGACGCCCTCGCCCTGCAGGGCCGCCCCGACAAGGCGCGCGAGCTGTTCGAGCGGCTGCTGGACCTGCGCAACGACGTCGGGCTGCTGTCGGAGGAGTACGACACCGGCCACGGCCGCCAGGTGGGCAACTTCCCGCAGGCCTACAGCCACGTGGCCATCGTCAACACGGCCTCGGACCTGGGCTCCGCCGGGACCTAGCTCACGGGTGGGCGCCGAGACCGTCGTCGACCTCCGCGGCCTCGGGCTTCAGCTCCAGTCCCGCGGCGGCGGCCATCTGGTCGAGCAGGACGGAGAAGTCCTCCTCGCTCCGGCCGCCGCCGATGGTGGCCTGGACCAGCTGCTGGGTCAGGGCCGCCACCGGCATGGACACGCCCAGCTCGGCGGCTGCCCTGAGCCCGAGGTCGAAGTCCTTGCGCAGCAGCACGGGGGTGAAGGTCGGCCGGTAGTCGAGTTTCACCAGCGCCGGCGTCTTGTAGCGGGTGAACGTGGACCCCATGACGCTGTCGTTGAGGAACCCGAGGAAGGCCGCCCGCGAAACCCCGCCCTTCTCGGCGAGCACCGTGATCTCGGCGAGCGACTGCGCCACGACGCCGAGCAGCAGGTTGTGGCAGATCTTCACCAGCCGGGCCGTCTCCCCCTCCCCCACGTAGGAGGCCCCCCGGCCGATCAGGCCGAGCAGCGGCGCGACCCGGTCGTAGACCTCCTCGGAGCCGGAGACGACGAAGCTCAGCTTCCCCGCCGCCACGACCTTGCCGTTGCCGCTCACCGGGGCGGCGAGGAACTCGGCCCCCCGTCGCTGAACGGCCGCCCGCATCGCCGCCGAGGTCTCCGTGGACACCGTGGAACAGTCGACGACGACCGCGGGAACGGGACCGTCGGCGATGAGGAGGCCGCCCTCGCCGACCAGCACCTGCTCCAGGTCCTCCGACGAGGACACCATCGTGAAGACCACGTCGCGGCCGGCCAGGTCGCCGATCGACCCGGCCACCTCCGCCCCGTCGGCCACGAGTGCCTCGGCCTTCGATGGCGTCCGGTTCCACACCGCCACGTCGACGCCGGCCCGCGCGAGCCGGCGGGCCATCGCGGCGCCCATCCGGCCCGCTCCGATCCACCCGACGCGCGGGAGTGGTTCACGGCTCATGCGGACTCCTTGCAATCGATTGCGACTTTGACCGTACTGAGCCCCTGGTTCAGCGTCAAGGCTCACTCACCCGCTCCGAGCTGGGCCGCCACCCAGTCCGCCGTCTTCTGGCGGTGGTGGGCCGCGACATTCATGCAGCCGTGGTTGCCCTCGTCGAGGAGCAGCAGCCGGGCCGTTCCGCCCACCTCGTCCACGAGCCGGGCGGCGTGCTGCCACGGGATGAGCCGGTCGCGCCTGCCGGTGACCACGAGCAGCGGGCAGGTGATCGAGCCGGTCCGTCCCGCCAGGCTGAGCGAGTGGGCGATCTCGCGGGCGTGCTCGTCGTTCTCCGCCCTGGACCGGGCCCTGAACGCGTTCCGCGTGAGGTCGGGCAGCTGGTCCCAGCACTCGCCGAAGTCGTACGGGCCGGCGAGCGCGACGCAGGCGCGCACCCGGCCGTCGCCGCTGGCGACGCGCGGGGCGTAGTAGCCGCCGAGGCTGACGCCCCAGACCGCGAGCCGGTCGGCGGCGATGTCCGGCTCGGCCGAGACGGCGTCGAGGATCGCGGCGCCCGGGACCTCCCAGTCACCGCGGATGGCCAGGTCGTACTCGGCCTCGCCCTGGCCGGGGCCGTCCACGCTGAAGGTGCCCACGCCCCGCTCCAGGAAGAGCGCCTCGGTCGAGCGGAACTCCTCCTTCGCGGAGTCCAGCCCCGGGATCATGACCACCACCGGGTGCGGTCCCGGGCCGTGGGGCAGGCGGAGCACCCCGACCAGGCGGGATCCCTCGAAGGGGATCTCGATCCGCCGCCCCGGCGGATCGAGGTGCGGGAGCGCAGCGTCGAGGCATCGCACGGCGGCCAGGTGCGCCTCGCGCATCTGGACCGGGTCCTGGACGAAGAGGTACTTGCCGAAGTGGTGGCAGACGGCGGCCTGGACGTAGTGCTGCCCCGCCGACCGCAGGCGGCCCTCCCGCACGGCCTCGGCGCCGAGCGCCTCGTACTCCGCCCCGACCGCGGACCACGCCGAGCACCAGCCGTCCCAGTCCTTCAGCCCGGAGATCACCCGCTCGAAATCCGCGACCGCCACCCCGTTCGTGGTGAACCTCGGGGCCCAGTGCGAGACCGCCGAGGCGACGAGCTCATCCATGATCTACTCCTTCATTGCAATCGGTTGCAGGCTGCTCGATCATTAGGGTCATGTCAACGCTCCCCCGGGAGACGCCTCCCGCCGCCCCCGCCCCGTTCAGCACCGGCGAACTGCGCTCCAGGCGCGCGCTCATGCGAGCCGCCGCCACCGCCCACGGCGCGGAGGTCGTGCTCGCCTACGGCGCGAACCGGACCGGCAGCGCGATCCCCTGGCTCACCACCTGGCCGGTCACCCGGGAGGCGCTCTTCGTGCTCCCGCCCGACGGGGCGGGGCGGTTGCTGGTGGGATTCCACAACCACGTGCCCGACGCGCGGCGCACCGTGCTGGACGCCGGGCTCGGCGACGAGATCGACCCGATCGGCGACGACCCGGCCGACGCCGCGCTGCGGGCGCTGCGGCGGCTCGGTCCCGCGCGCCGGGTCGGCCTCCTCGGCCCGGTCCCGGCCCCGGTACGGGCGGCCGTCACCGCGTGGGCGAGCGCCGTCGTGGCGCTGGACGAGCACTACACCCGCCTGCGGATGGTCAAGTCCGACGAGGAGCTGCGCTGGCTGGAGCACGCGGCGGCGCTGACCGACCTGGCCGCCACGGCCCTGCTCGACGCCGCCGGGCAGGGGGCCGACGAGCGGGAGATGGTCGCCGCCGCCGAGCACGCCTATCGCAGGGAAGGGGGCACCCATCACATCTGCTACGTCACGACGACGTCGATGAGCGCGCCCGACCGGTGCGTTCCGGCCCAGTGGCCGAGCGGGCGCAGGACACGGCCGGGCGCGGTCGTGATCTTCGAGCTCAGCGCCGGCTGGGGCCCGGACCACCCGGCCCAGCTGCTGCGGACCGCCGTGTTCGGCGCCGAGCCCACGGCGCCCTACCGCCGCCTGCACGAGATCGCCGAGAGGGTCCGCGACGAGGTCCTGGGCCGCCTGCGGGCCGGGGTGCCGCCCGCCGAGCTGCTGGAGAGCCTGCGGCACGTCCGTGACGAGGGGCTGACCACCGTCGACGACCTCCTGCACGGGCTCGGCGGCGGATACCTGCCCCCCGTCCTGAGCGGGCGGGACCTCACGCCGCGCGGCCCGCACGCCGAGCCGCTGCGCGCGGGGACGACGATCGTGGTGCAGCCCAACATCTGTACTCCTGACTTCCAGGCCGGTGTGCAGACCGGCGAGATGGTCGTGGTCACCGACACCGGTTACCGCTCCCTGCATCGGTTCCCGCCCGGCCTGCTCACCCTTCCCTTCGGGTGACCGGGGCTACATCAGCGCGGCCGGCTCGCCCTCGGGTTCGAGGACGAACAGCCCTCCCGTCAGGCGATCGGTCACCCAGACGAGGCCGTCCCGATCGACGAACAGATCGTTCGCCTGCGGAGCGGCCTGGCCGGGTGGCGGCTGCGGGACCCAGTGAGCGATCTCGCGCGGACGGGCGGGATCCTCCAGGTCGTAGACCCGGACCCCGGCGCTGAAGTACGTGGCGAAGATCAGGCGTGTGCTCCTGAACGACCCCGGCCGGTTCTCGTGCAGGCAGTGCGGCCCGTAGCGCAGGGGCAGCCCGGCGAAGTCGCCCGCGGGCTCCGGGAGCGCGCTGAGGTGGCGGGGGTTCGCCGGGTCGTGGACGTCGATCAGGTGGATGCGCCGGGCCGGGGCCCCCGGCCCGTCGTACTGCTGCTCGTCGGTGACGACGAGCAGGTCCCGGCCGGGCAGGGGCAGGCACGTGTGGGTGGCGCCGCCCTCCCAGCGGCAGAAGCCGATGGCCCGGGGGGCGGAGGGGTCCGCGACGTCGAGGACCACGAGGTTCGCGTCGTCGTAGCCGAGGTAGGCGAGGTCGCCGTCGAGGAGCGCGTGGTGCGCCGCGTGCCGCTGCCCGGCCGGCCAGTCCGGCTGCTCGCCGGCCGCCGACCACTGGCCGGGCCACCACCACCGGCCGGCCTCCACCGGGTGGTACGGGTCCGAGAGGTCGAGGATCATCCAGATCCGGTCGGTGAAGCCGTCCGGCGTGACGGAGACGTGGGCGAAACGCCCGCCTTCCCAGACGATCCGATGGACTCCCTTGCCGGAGGACCGCCAGAACGCGATCTGCCGCGGTGCCAGCGGGTCGGCGAGGTCGTACACCGCGAGGCCGGCCGAGTGCGGCCCCAGCGGCGTGGTGGGCCGGTAGGGGAAACGCTCGTGGTTGGTCAGCAGCAGGCCGTCCGCGACCTGCACCTTGTGCGTGTGCGTGTGGTCCGGCGCGGCCCACTGGTCCACCAGCTTGGGATGGCCGGGATCGGAGACGTCGAGGATCGAGGTGCCCGCCCTCGACGTTCCCGTGTGACCGACGTACACGACGTTTCCGTGGCGCATCACCTGCATCCCGTCGCCCTTGCCGCCGAGATCGTGATGCGCGAGCAGTCGCAGGCCCTTCGCCTCGGCCGTTCTCACGTCCATCGGTCACATGTCCGCGAGCGCGGGGTTGAGCGGCAGGCCCAGGGCCTTCTGCGCGCGCCAGAGCGGGACGAGGTAGGTGAACTGGCGCCAGTCCGTGCCCTCGGGCACCGTCTTGTAGGCGATCTGGTCGGCGATGAACTTCTGCATGTCCGCCGGCTTGAACCCGCCGTCGCTCACGTGGTACGTCGGCGCGTTCTCCGCCGCGTACGCGTCCGCGTACTCGGCGGGGATGTCGAACTTCTTGGCGCGCATGATGGAGAGCACGTCCTCCTTGTTGGCCTGGTCGGTGATGAACTGGCGGGCCTTCAGCGTCGCGGCGAGGAACGCGGCCACGGTCTCCGGGCTCTCCCGCAGCAGCCTGCTCACCGACCAGCCGCTCTGCGGCACCTCGCGGGTCTCCTCGAACAGGACCTTGCCGCCCGCCTTCTCCAGCAGCGTGCGGTGGCGCAGCTGGATGCTGGCGCCGTCGACGGTCCCGCTGATCACCGCCTGCAGCCGCTCGTTCGACTGGCCGCCGGTGCTGACGATCCTGACGTCCCTGTCGGGCTCGACGCCGTTGTCCCGGAGCAGTTCACGGATGATCGCGTCGTTCCGGCTGCCGAACTGGCCGCCGGTGATGGTCTTGCCCTTGAGATCGGCTCCGGAGTTGATCCCCTTGCCCACGCCCAGGACGTTCGCCTCGCCGCCGAGGTAGACCGAGAGGAAGCGCAGGTTCTTGTCGCCCTTCCTGGCGGCGGCGATCGCGGTGTCGGTGTCGTAGAGGGCGAGGTCGAGCGACCCCCCGATGAGCGCCGGCAGCGGGTCCTCGATCGTCTTGACCTCGACCGAGTCGATGCCGAACTCCTTGAAGTACCCCTTGGCCAGCGCGATCTCGATGTCGTGGTGGAAGAGGTAGTACGGGTTGTCCACCCCGACCACGAGATTCTTCTTGACCTTGCCCTTGTCGATCGTCCCGTTGATGTCGGCGTCACTCTTCGGCAGGTTGGCCTTGATCGCGTCCATGGGCCCGGCGGACGCGGCGCCCGCGCCGTCGCCGGAGCCCCCGCACCCGGCCAGCGAACCCGCGAAGAGAAGCAGTACGGCGACCGCTCCGATGCGCCTGGTTAACCTGTTCATTCGCATGACTCCTGCTCTGCCGGTGGCGAGATCTGGGTCGGGGAGCGCGTCATGTGCGCAGGGTGTCCCTCCACGGCGCGGCGCGCTGCTCAAGCCAGCGCATGGACTGGATGAGCCCCACGGACATGACGGCGAGGAGGATCAGGACCGCGTACAGCATCGGCGCGTCGAACTGGTCGCCGGCCCGGTCGAGGAGGAAGCCGAGCCCGCTGCCGCCGCCGCCGAGCAGCTCGCCGATCAGCATCCCGACGAGACCGCGGGCGATCCCCTGGTTCACGCCCGAGATCACGAACGGCAGCGTGAACGGAAATATGATCTTCGAGTACGTCTGCACGCGGCTGGTGCCGAACACCCGGCCGGCGCGCAGCAGCGAGGGATCGACCGTCTTCACACCGGCCATGCAGTTGACCATGATCGGGAACACCGCCGAGAGCACGATGATGGTCAGCTGCATCGAGTTGTCGAACCCCATGATGAGGATCAGCAACGGGATCAGGGCGACCCGGGGCAACGACGCCATCGCCCACACATAGGGGCTCAGGATGAGGTCCGCGACCCTGCTCGCGCCCATCAGCAGCCCGACGGGGATGCCGATGACGATGGAGATGGCCAGCCCGATCAGGAAGTTCGACAGGCTGTGCCAGATCTCCGGCAGGATCGTGCCGTCGGCGAAGCCGTTGTACATCGCGGCGAACATCTCCGACGCCCTGGGGAAGAACAGCTCGTTGATCAGCCCGGCCCGCGCGATGAGCTCCCACAGCAGGAAGAAGACGGCCAGGTTGACGATGGTGACCGCGACGCCCTTCAACGACGCGTACCTGCTGACGGTGATCGTCTCGACCTGCGCGGGGCTGCGCGTGCTCCGTTCGGCCGGCGCGACGTGCGTCATGCGGTCTCACCTTCCTGACGTGCGACGGACCCCCACTTGGCGCCGAGCGCCTCGTCCGAGAGAAGCTTCCAGAGGTGGCTGCGGATCTCGCCGAACCTGGCCGACCGCTTGATGTCGTTGCGCTCGTCGAACCGGGGGCGCGGCAGGTCGATGTCGATGATCTCCCTGATCGTCCCGGGGCGGCTGGACACCACGACGATGCGGTCGCCGAGCGTGATGGCCTCGTCGATCGAGTGGGTGATGAACACGACGGTCTGCCGGGTCTCGGCGATGATCTTCTCCAGCTCGGCCTGCATGGCCTCCCGCGTCATCGCGTCCACGGCCCCGAACGGCTCGTCCATCAGCAGGATCTCGGGCTCGCCGACGAGGGCCCTGGCGATACCGACCCGCTGACGCATGCCGCCGGAGAGCTCGTGCGGGTAGGACTTCTCGAAGCCGGCCAGCCCCACCAGCTGCAGGGCGTTCGCGATCCGGGCCCGCCGTTCCGGCTTGGGGACGTGTCCCCGCCGGTTCTCGATCGCGAACTCCACGTTGCGCTCGACCGTTCGCCACGGCAGCAGGGCGTAGTCCTGGAACACCATCGCGCGGTCGGCCCCTGGGCCGTCGACCGGCACGCCGCGTACCTTGACCACGCCGGAGAGGGGTTTGACGAATCCGGCGATCATGTTGATCAACGTGGTCTTGCCACATCCGGACGGGCCGACGATGGCCAGGAACTCGCCCTGCGTCACCTTGAGGGAGATGTCGCGGAGTGCGATCAGGCGGGTGCGCTCGCGCTGGTTGTCGTATCCCGCGTTGACCTCGGCCACCTCGATGAGCGTTGATCCGGCGGTATTCGCGTGCTCCTTGGCCGGACGATCGGTTTCATGCGACCCGACGTGCACCATTTCAGCTCCTTGCCCAGCCGGTGCATGGCGCTTGCGTGCCGATGCGCGAGCGGACTGTGACGCGATTCACACTGCAATCGTTTGCGGAAACGTACCTAAATATGACGGCGGCGTCAATGACTTCTCACGCGGCTTCGCCCGTCGCGGTGCGCCGGAGCTTCGCCTGGTCCGGCGTTCGATAGGGGACAATCGATTGCTGTACTCTGGCGTGATGCCTCCTCCGCCGCCCGGCACCGAGCCCGGCCCGCGCACCGCGTCCGTGGCGCGGCGGCCGACCCTCAAGGACGTGGCCGGCGAGGCCGGCGTGCACCCGGCGACCGCCTCCAGGGCGCTGAACCCCGGAACGCGGCACCTGGTCAACGACGAGACGGCCCAGCGGGTGCTCCAGGTCGCGGACACGCTCGGCTACCAGCCCAACCCCATCGCCCGCAGCCTCAAGACGGCGCGTTCTGCGAGCATCGGCCTGGTCATCCCCGACCTCACCAACCCCCTGTTCCCGCCGATCGTCAGAGGCATCGAGGACGTGCTCGGCGGCGTCGGCTACAACGCCTGGATCGTCAACACCGACAACGACCCCGCCCGCGAGACGGCCGCCGTCGAGTCACTCCGCAGCCGGAGCGTCGAAGGCTTCGTCTTCGCGACGGGGCGCCTGCACCACCCGTTCATCGAGCGACTGGCCGCCGGCGGCACCCCCACCGTCCTGGTGAACCGCAGGCTCGCGGTGTCCGACATCCCCTCGGTCACGGGCGACGACGCCGGCGGCGTGGCGATCGCGATGCGCCACCTCGTCGACCTCGGGCACCGCCGGATCGTCCATCTCGCCGGCCCCCAGGACCTGTCCACCGGGGTCAACCGGCTGCGTGCCTTCCGGCAGGCCCTGGAGGACCACGGGCTGGAGGACTCCCCGGCGCGGCTGAAGCTCTGCTCCGCGTGGGCCGAGAGCGCCGGCGCGAAGGCGGTCACCGAGCTCCTCGACGACGGGGTGGAGTTCACCGCCGTCCTCGCGGGCAACGATCTGCTCGCGCTCGGCTGCTACGACGCCCTGGCCGGGCGCGGGCTGTCGTGCCCGGGTGACGTCTCGGTCGTCGGGTTCAACGACATGCCGTTCGTCGACAAGCTGAGCCCTCCGCTCACGACGGTGCGCATCCCGCACTACGAGCTCGGGGCCGAGGCCGCGCACCTGCTGCTGGAGCGGCTGCGGGCCCCGGACCGGACGACCCGGTCCATCCTGCTGCCGCTCACGCTGGTCGACCGCCAGTCCACGGCCCCGCCCCGCCTGCTCTGATCCTGGCGGGTGGCTCGCCTCGCGCTGACGGCGCGGTCAGGGGTGGTCGGGGGTGGCGTGGTCCTCGTCGAAGATGTCGCCGGCCGAGATCACGATGCGGGGGTCCGGGACGCCGACGACGTCATGGTCCTTGTTGTCGTAGTCGAAGAGGCTGAGCACGTGGCGCATGGCCTCCAGCCGGGCGCGCTTCTTGTCGTTGCTCTTGATGACGGTCCACGGCGCGGACTCGGTGTCGGTGTGCAGGAACATGTCCTCCTTCGCCCGGGTGTACTCGTCCCACTTGCTCAGCGAGGCCAGGTCCATCGGGGACAACTTCCACTGCCGTACGGGATCGACCTGGCGGATGATGAACCGGGTGCGCTGCTCGGCACGCGAGACCGAGAACCAGAGCTTGACCAGGTGCAGACCCGATTCCACCAGCAGGTTCTCGAAGCGGGGCGCCTGCCCGATGAACTCCTGGTATTCCGCCTCGGTGCAGAAGCCCATGACCCGCTCCACCCCGGCCCGGTTGTACCAGGAGCGGTCGAACAGCACCATCTCCCCGTTGGCCGGCAGGTGGGCGATGTAACGCTGGAAATACCACTGGCCGCGCTCGCGCTCGCTCGGCTTCTCCAGCGCCACCACCGTCGCCCCGCGCGGGTTGAGGTGCTCCATGAAACGCTTGATCGTGCCGCCCTTGCCCGCCGCGTCCCGGCCCTCGAACAGCACCACCAGCCGGCGGCGGGTGTCCTTGATCCAATATTGCAGCTTCAGCAGTTCGATCTGCAGCAGTCGCTTGTCACGCTCGTACTCGTCGCGGGGCAGGCGTGAGTCGTACGGGTAGTGCTGGCGCCAGGTGTCGACCGGGTGGCCGTCGGCGCGCATGAGCACCGGATCGTCGTCGTCACGGTCGTCCACCCACAGTCCTGGGGTGATGTCGAGCAACTGGCTGTGCTGGGCGGCCTCTGGATCGAGCAAAACCGGCTTAACCTGAGAGCTGGTCATTTATCCAGCATGACGTACAGGCCCAGAGCGATCCCACCGGCCACCAACCGGAAGCACAGACCCGCGCCCGCGCGCTCCCGCTGGCCAGGCCCACCAGGGCCAAGGCCGCCGCCAGGCCCACCCCCGCGACCAGTGCGGCGACCAGCGCCTTCCACAGGGCGTCGAGATCGAGGTATTCCCCCATCGCCCGCCTCCTTCACGAGGACCGGGCGGAGGACAGCCCGCTCCACTCGTCGTTGACGTTGTCCGCGTGCACCGGCGGCGGGCAGCGTGATCAGCCAGGCGGCGGCCATCCTGCCCGCCACCGCCCAGCGGACCTCGGCCAGTCGCTTGCCCAGCCTGGATCCGATCACCTGCGTGGTCGCCAGCGGGTAGCCGAAATGGGACGACGCGAAGATCACGGCGGCCGAGGAGCTCTCCGCTGCGTAACCCTGCGGGGTCGTCGATGACGCCCATGGTCTTCCGCGCGTCGTTGTGCCGTGCGCCAGCGACACCAGCGACGCCGACCCGATCTGCCCGTGCCGGAAGGCCCACCGGCGCAGCCGCTCCGGCACCGAGCGGCTCAGTACGTAGACCAGGTACGTGCACAGCGTGGCCACCCCGATGGCAGCCAAGGGCGCGAGCAGCGCCGGGACGAGCACCCTGCCCACGATCGCGCCCCCCTTGATCGCCGAGGCGCCGGTCGCGAGCGAGGTCGCCAGGGCGTTCGCGGTGTCGTGGAACCCGTTGGTGAAGTCGAAGGCCGGCGCGGTGGCCACGACGACGGCCACGGCTGATCGCGCGGCGACCTGGCGTTCCGTAAAGTTCGGGTCGTCGCTCTGTCGCTGTTTGGGCCGGCCGTGCGGGGTAGTGGAGTCGTTTCGCCTGTTATGCGTCGTACAGGAGAAGCGATATGGCACAGCACACCGAGATCGAGCGTAAATACGAGATCGACGACGGCGCGGCGATCGTGATCGAGAGCTTCGCCGGCCCCGACGGCCCGATCGTCGCGGACGAGCCCCGCACCTGGCGGCTGGTGGCCGACTACGTCGACACCCCGGGGCTGGCCCTGGCCGCGCACGGCATCACGTTGCGCCGCCGTGACGGCGGCGAGGACGCCGGATGGCATCTGAAGCTGCCCACCGCCAAGGACACCCGGCAGGAGGTGCACGAGCCGCTGGGCGTGGGCGTCCACCATGTGCCCGCCCGGCTGGCCGCGCTCGTCGCCGCGCACGTCCGCGGTCAGGAGCTGGTGCCCGTGGCCACCGTGGAGACCACCCGTACGACCCGCCGGCTGCGCGACCGCGACGGCCAGGTCGTCGCCGAGATAGCCGACGACGTGGTGGTCGGCCACCGGCTGGACGATCACGCGGAGCGGTCGGCCTCCTGGCACGAGGTGGAGATCGAGCTCGTCAACGGCTCCCCGGAGCTGCTGGAGTCGCTGGATCCGGTGCTGCGCCAGGCCGGCGCCGTGCCCGCCGCCGCCTCCTCCAAGCTGCGGCGCGTCCTGGGGGACGACCTCGCCGCACGGCCGCGCCGTACCCCCGGGCGTACGGCGGGTGAGGCCCTCATCGCCTACCTGCGGCGGCAACGTGACCGGCTGCTCACCTACGACCCGCTGGTACGCCTCGCCGACCATGACGACGACTCGGTGCACAAGATGCGGGTGGCCGTACGCCGCATGCGCAGCCTCCTGCGCACCCACGCCCGCCTCCTGGACCGTGCCCAGGCCCGAGCGCTGGACGCCGAGCTGAAATGGCTGGCCGACACGCTCGGGGACGTACGCGATCTGGAGGTGCTCACCGCCCGCTTCGACCGGCGGCTCGCCGACCGGCCGGCCGGGCTCACCCGTGGTGACGCCCCGCGATGGCCGGGGCAACTGGCGACCCGGGAACGCGAGGCCAGGCGGAGGCTGAAGGACGCGCTGTCCACGCCGCGCTATTTCGCCCTGCTGGCCCGGCTCGACGACTTCCTCGCCGACCCCCCGTTCACCGCCCGGGCTGGCAGGAAGGCCCGGCGCCTGTCGCCGCGCCTGGTGGTCAAGAGCTGGTGCAAGGTCCTGGACAAGTACGCCCGGGCCGAGCGGCTGCCCACGGGCACGGAACGCGAGCACGCCCTCCACTCCACCCGCAAGGCCGCCAAACGCGCCCGCTACACCGCCGAGGCCGCCACTCCCGCGCTCGGCAAGCCCGCCGCCAAGCTCGCCAGGCGCGCCGAGGACCTCCAGGAGGCGCTCGGCCGCTACCAGGACGCGATCGTCGCCCAGCGGCAGCTCACCGAGATCGCCGAGCGGCCGGGCCCCTCCCCCGACGACGCCTTCACCCTCGGCCTCCTCCTGGGCACCGAACGCGGCGAAGCCGCCGACGCCCTGCGCGACCTGCCGCCCGCCCGCAGGCACGCGGCCAGAACCGCCAAACAACTACGCGCCCTGAAACGCTGAACCCTCGGCAGGTGACGGGGCAGGACGCCCGGTTTGTCGTGCGTGAGCCGGGAGCATCATGGGGGAACCGCGAGCCTCGTGCGTGAGCCGCGAGCCGGAGGGTGCGAAATAGACTGCGGCGGTGAACGCGTACCGGGTGCTCGTCGTGGACGACGACGAGGCGATCCTGCGCTCGCTGCGGCGGGGGCTGCGGCTGGAGGGGTTCGACGTGGACGTCGCCGACTCGGGCCGGCAGGCGCTGCGGCGGGCGGGCGACCACACCGACGCGATCATCCTCGACGTGTCCATGCCGGAGATCTCGGGCATCGAGGTGTGCAGCCGATTACGCGGGGCGGGGTCCCAGGTGCCGTTGCTCATGTTGTCGGCCATGGACGAGGTCGACGACAGGAAGGCCGGTCTGGCGGCGGGCGCCGACGACTACGTGGTCAAGCCGTTCGACCTGGGCGAGCTGGTGTTGCGCCTGCGCGCCCTGTTACGCCGCGCCGGCCGGGCTCCGGGCACGGCGGTGGTGGTGGGACCGCTCGCCGTCGAGCCGGACGCGCGGCGCGTCACGGTGAACGGCCGCCGGGTGGAGGTGACGCGGCGCGAGTTCGACCTGCTGGAGGTGCTGGCGCGTAACGCCGGGATCGTGCTGTCCCGGCAGGTGCTGCTGGAACGGGTCTGGGGCTACGACTTCGAGGTGACCGGCAACGCGGTGGACACGTTCGTCGGCTACCTGCGGCGCAAGCTGGAGGCGGCGGGCGAGCCCCGCCTGCTGCACACCGTGCGCGGGGTGGGCTTCGTCCTGCGCGAGCCAAGCCCGTGAGGCTCTCCACCCGGTTCGCGCTCTGCCTGGCCGTCGCCCTCCCGCTCCTGGTAGCCCTGGCCGGGCTGGTCGTGGTCGGCCTGGTCTCGCACGACCTGCGGGAGGAACGCGACGACCAGCTGGCGACGCGGCTACGGGCGCTGGCCCCGATGGCCACCTCCTACGCGTGGCGGACCCGGGTGCTGCCCGCCGTCCCTCCCGACTTCCTCCAGCAGCGCCTGGCCACGGCCGCCGGCTCGGGCGGTGTCTGCGTGGCGGCGAACGGCGGCAGGCTGCTGGTCGTCGGGGAGGTGCCGGACACGCTGCCCGCGGGGGACGGGCCCGGGGACCATGCCGAGGGAACGCGGCGCTGGCGGTTCGTGGCCGCGGACCTGGGGCGTCAGGAAGGCACGCGGCTGATCCTCTTCGAGCCGGAGGAGCGCCTCACCGAACAGATCGCGCTGCTGAGCGAGCGGCTGGTGCTGGTCACACTGGTCGCGGCCGCCGTGGGCGCGGTCGCCGGGCTGGCACTCGGCGGGTTCGCGGTGCGCCCGCTGGCCAGGCTCGGCAGGCAGGCCCGTACGATCGGCACGCCCGCGGGGACCCGGCTGGCCACCACGTCCGGCGTCGCCGAGATCGACGAGCTGGCCGGCCTCCTCAACGACCTCCTGGACAGGCGTGACGCGGCGGTGACCCGCACCGGCGAGGCCCTGGAGACCGCGCGGGCCTTCGCCTCCACCGCCGCCCACGAGCTGCGCACCCCGCTCACCAGCATGGGCACGAACCTCGCCCTCCTCGACCACTCCGAGCTCGACCCCGCGGACCGCGCCGACGTCATCGCCGACCTGACCGCCGAGCACGGCCGCATCCTGCGCCTGATCACGATGCTGCGCCAGCTCGCCCGCGGCGAACTGCTCGATCCCGCCGCCTTCGCCGGGACGGACCTGACCGAGATCGTCAACGACGCGGCCGAGGACGCGCGGCGGCGCCACCCGCACGCCACGATCACCGTCCGGCCGGCGCGGGACGTGCGGGTGCACGGCTGGGCCGAGGGGCTGCGCATGATCGTCGACAACCTCCTCGACAACGCCGCCATCCACGGCACCGACGAGTCCGGCCACGCCACGATCACCGTCACCATCGGCACGGACGGGACAGGGCGCGCAGGGGCCGCGGAGGTCGTGCTCGCCGTCGAGGACGCGGGGCCCGGTATACCGGCCGAGGACCAGGACGTGGTGTTCGACCGGTTCCGGCGCCGCCGGGGCAGCCCCGGCTCGGGGCTCGGCCTGACGCTGGTCCGGCAGCAGGCGGTGCTCCACGGCGGCACCGCCACCTTGACCGCCTCCCCCGACGGCCCGGGCACGCGCGCCGAAGTACGCCTCCCTGCCACCGACCGGCGACCGGCGGAACCCGTACGGTCCTGGCTGGAATAGCGTTCTGCCAGAGATCTGCCAAGAAGCGTCGTCACCATGCCGGGCATGAACAGATCACGACTGGGCGTCGTCGCCCTGATCGCCGCCGCCTTCGCCACGGTTCCGCAGGGAGCCGCCAGCGCCGCGGACATCCCGGACTGTGCCTGGGACCTCAAGGTGTCCCCGGACACGGTCAACGTCTTCTATCCCGACTCCGCCGCCGCGTACTGGGTGCTGCCGTTCACCGTGGAGGAGGG
Source organism: Nonomuraea jiangxiensis (assembly GCF_900099965.1). Lineage (GTDB taxonomy): Bacteria > Actinomycetota > Actinomycetes > Streptosporangiales > Streptosporangiaceae > Nonomuraea > Nonomuraea jiangxiensis. The sequence continues at coordinate 158,079 of NZ_FNDJ01000019.1, forward strand.
ACTGCGGATCAAGCTGTCCGGCCGCTATCCGGACAGCCGGTACGCCTCCATCCAGGTGTACAAGGAGGGCGGCGGGCTGTTCGAGTCGAACGGCGTGCCGTCCGGGCTCACCGATCATCGCATCCAGCCGGACGCGGGCAGCGCCAACCCCTGGCAGCAGCAGGCGTCGCCTGGTGGCCGCTTCACCGTCACGGTCAGCCCGGACACGGCCCCCGGACAGGTCAACACGCTGCCGCTGGCTCCTCCCGGCACGCCCGCGGGCAGCCCGGGGAACATCGTCTACCGCGTCTACCTTCCCGCCGGCGGGGACTTCGACCAGGTGCCGCTGCCCGACGTCACGTTCGAGCGGGACGGCGTCGCGCAGCCCGTACCGACCTGCGAGAGCGGCCAGACCGCCGTGGCCGGCGCGGGGCAGGCGCGCGGCGACGCCGCGACGTCGGCCGTCGCCGCGCGACCGGCGGCGGAACGGGCCGCGCCCGCGTTCGCCCGTCCCGACCTCGACGATCGCCCCGTCGGCGGCTTCCCGAACGCCGACTCCGCCTACCTGTACGCCGACGTCACGCCCCCCGTCGCCGACCGGGTCCTCGTCGTCCGAGGCAAGGCCCCGCGCAGCGTCCAGGGCCCCCACCCGGCGCCCTGGCCGTCGGCGGGCAAGGACGTGCGCTACTGGTCGATGTGCACGAACCTGACGCTGCCCCCGTTCCAGGTGGTGCGGAACCTGCTCCCGGACGGCACCTCGGACTACGGATGCCGGGCCGACGACCAGACCGGCCTCGACTCCGGCGGCCACTACAGCTACGTCGTCGGCAGGGAGGCGCAGCGGCAGGCGATCGAGCAGGTGCCGGGGGTGACGTTCCTGCCGTTCTCGGCCGACAGGCCCGCCGCGACGCACCGGATCATCCTCCGCAACATGGTCGCGGACCCCGGCTTCGCCCAGGCCGTCCAGAACGTGCCGCCGGGCGGTGACCCCGCCTCGGCCGCCGCCGTCATGGGCGACTACTACCCGGTCGCGAAGGTCTGCTCACTGGCCGCGCTCTCCGCGCGGGGACCCGCGGCCTGCTGAACCGGGCGGCCACCGGTCACCCTTGCCCGGTCCGCCGCCCAGCGACCGGGGGCGGCGGCGGGCCGGTGGCGCCGGCGTCGCGGTGCGGGTTCCGGCCCGCACCGCGAGCGCCGGCGCCGGATCATCGCCTCACCGTCAGTCTCGCAGGCCTGGCACGTCGATGACGATCACCTCGGTGTCGTCGGCCCGCCCCGCGATCCGCCCGTCGTTGCCGGGGAAGTTGTTGTCGTTGGCCACGACGACCTGGTCACCCCGGATCGGCAGCACCGACTCGACCGACTGCAGCGGGAACGAGAACAGCGGCCCGACCCCGTACTCACCCTGACGGGCCGGCGTGGAGACGCCCTTGGGGTCGGCGACGCGCATCAGGTCCACCGCGGTACGGCGCGGCAGGACGCCGTCCTTCGAGGCGGCGTCCAGGTCGGTCACGACCAGCCGCTTGATCCGCGTCTTCGGGCCCATCTCGTTGTCCCGCTCGATCAACAGCAGCCGCCGGCCGTCCAGCACCGCCGCGTCCCCGACGAACAGACCGGGATCGTCCACCCGGAACGTCCACGTACGCCCGGTGTACCTACCGGCCCGCACGTCGAACTCGTAGACCACGCGCCGGCGCTGGTCGGCGTCGTCGGTCCTGGCGCCCTCCAGGATCGGGTACAGGGTCCAGCCGTTCTCGCTCACCGCCATGGCCTCGAAGCCGCGGCTGGCGGGCAGGTTCGGGCTCTCCCCCGGCGCCAGGTCGGGCGACTGCGGCGACTTCGTGCCGTCCGGCAGCGGGATCGGCGCCTGCAGCACCTTGCCGGTGCGGTCGGTCCGCAGCAGGTACGGCCCGAACTCCTCGCCGATCCACAGGTCGCCGCGGGCGTCCCTGGCCAGCGACTCGATGTCGAAGTCGGCCCCGGTCAGCAGCCGGTCGGAGGTGTCCTGGTTGACGATCGGGAAGGGCACCTTGTGGTCAGGGTCGCGGAAACTGATGTGGCCGCGTACGCGGATCTTGTGGTCACGGTAGTCCGGCTCGATGAAGTAGGCCCGCAGCAGGAAGTCGGCCGAGTTGTTCTTCGCGCCGAACCCGTTGTCCGGCATGGCGAGCAGCCGGTCGGCGGAGCGGGAGCGCGCGTCGGCCGGGATGACCGCCGAGAAGCCGGGGATCGGCTGGCCGGGGAACGGCGGGGTGATGCCGTTGACGGTGTCCGGCGGGAGCTGCTTGCCCGACTCCGGGCCGGGCTGGTAGGCGGTCGCCGGCAGCAGGGCGCGGCCGGTCAGGCGGGCCTCGTCGGGCAGCCGGACGCTCAGCGCGTACATGCGGGTGATCTGCGTCGCGCCGTTGTTGTCGTCGGAGAGGAGGTACAGCGTGTGGCGGTCGCCGGGCAGCCGGTCGCCGAGCGCCATGGCCTCGATGTTGTCCAGCAGGGGGTTCGGCTGGGGCTGCTTGCTGGACGCCCCGGACGGCGGGCAGTCGGCGATGTCGGCCAGCAGCTGCTTGCCGAGCCAGCCACGCGGGTCGGTGACGGTGGTCAGCGAGTCGACGCCGGAGACGTCGGGCACGCCGGTCGCGGACACCCGGAACACGCGTACGGTGTTGCCCACCCCGGCGGTGAAGCCGCGCTCCAGGGACAGGAACTGGTCACCGCCGAGCGCCACCAGCTCGACCAGGCCGAGCCCGGGGTCGGTGCGGTAGGCGTACTGGGCCGCCGGCCGGTAGGCGCCGCCCGGCCTGCCCTCGTACCGCAGGATGCGCTGCAGGCCCCGGTTCTCGGCGTCGCGGCCGTCGGCGGACAGCGGGCCCTCCATGCCGGCGTACAGGGTACGGCCGTCGGGGGTGGCGGCCAGCGACTCGAACGTCTGGTTGGTCGTGGCCTGGCCGGCGGGGGCGACCCGGAACCGCTCCGGCACCTCGAACTCGGCGGTCTGCCGGCCGTCGGAGAGCCGGAACCGCCGGATCGACGGCTCGGTCTCGGAGCTGGCCAGCACCGTACGGCCGCCCTGCTCGGCGACGAGCCCCTCGCCGTCGAAGTCCGCGCCCGTGTACGGGACGCCGTCGGGCCGCCGCAACGTGGTCATGCCGCGTACTTCCGCGGAGAAGGGCTTGCGCCGGCCTTCGGTGAGGGCGAGGTCGTAGAGGCGGGCCGGGGTGGTGCCGAGATTGTCCACGAGCGCGAGCGCCCGCGACGGCCGGGTCACGGCCAGCGCGGACAACCCGCCGACGGCCGTGCCCTCGAACGTGGTCTTGTCCAGGCTGTCGGTGAAGCCGAGCAGGGACGCGTCGGCCGAGCAGCGGCCGCCGGACTCGGGTGCGGGACGGGTGGACGCCTCCGCGGCGGGAACGACGCTGATCAGGACGCTGAGCATGACGGTGGCGGCCGTGATGGCCTGGCCGGGCCGCCGGGTGCTGCGCACGGGTACCTCCTGGAAGGGTCGATGCGGGGTGCGTACCCCGCTCCGGGGATGATCGAAGTCCCCGCGGCCCGCCTGCGGCGGACCAGACAGGGAACAACTCATGAAGAGCTGTTGTCCGCCTGGTGAGCGGGCAGGCGGGCCGCGGGCTCTCCTCAACGATGAACCGCTGGGTTAACATCGGAGTCGCTGAGCGAGGCGGGGTGGGGCCGGCTTGGTTCATTTCACGGGAGATCCGGCACGGGAGTGGCCGGAGACCCTCGACGTGGCGGCGATGCTGGCAGGCGGCTGGCGCCCTCAACCCTTCCGCCAGTTCCTGCTCAAGGTGCACAGCCGGTGCAACCTGGCCTGCGACTACTGCTACGTCTACACCCTGGCCGACCAGAGCTGGCGCTCGCGGCCCATGGCCATGACGCCCGAGCTCGTCGCCACGGCCGCCCGGCGCATCGCCGAGCACGCGCACCACCACGGCCTCGACTACGTCCGGATCATCCTGCACGGCGGCGAGCCGCTGCTGGCCGGGCACGACTACCTGGGCAAGATCGTGGAGATCGTCCGGTCGGAGACGGGCGACCACCCTCGGGTGGAGGCGTCGGTGCAGACCAACGCGGTCCTGCTGACCGAGCCGGCCCTGCGCTCCTTCGCGGAGCTGGACGTGAAGGTGGGGGTCAGCCTCGACGGCAACCGGCGGGCCAACGACCGCAACCGGCGCTACGCCGACGGGCGCGGCAGCTACGACGCGGTGGCCGCGGCGCTGGAGTTGCTGATGAGCCCGGCCTACCGCGCGTTGTACGGCGGGCTGCTCTGCACGATCGACCTGTCCAACGACCCGCTGGAGACCTACGAGGCGCTGGTCGCGTTCGAGCCGCCGGTGATCGACTTCCTGCTGCCCCACGCGACCTGGGACTCCCCGCCGCCGGGCCGGCCCGGCGACCAGAGCGAGCCGCTGTACGGCCGGTGGCTCACGAAGATCTTCGACCTCTGGTACGACACGGCGGACGCGCCCGTCGTACGGATCTTCCAGGAGATCGTCCAGCTCCTGCTGGGCGGCGCCTCCAGGAGCGAGGCCGTGGGGCTGACGCCGACCAGCCTGATCGTGATCGAGACGGACGGCACGATCGAGCAGACCGACTCGCTCAAGGCGGTGGGCCACGGCGCCCCGGCCACCGGCCTCAACCTCGCCGAGCACTCCCTCGACGCCGCCCTCCGCCACCCGGGGATCGTGGCCAGGCAGCTCGGCTGGGACGCGCTCAGTGACACGTGCAAGGGCTGCCGGTTCAGCCGCGTCTGCGGCGCGGGGCTCTATCCGCACCGCTATCGCGCCGGCACCGGATTCCTGAACCCGTCGGTCTATTGTGCGGACCTCTACTGGTTGATCGAGCACATCAGGGCACGCCTGGTCTCGGACCTGCGCCGGTCCTCCGTCTGAAGGGAGCCTCATGGATCTGCGACCGCACCGATTACCGGACGACGTGCTGTCGCGGCTGGGAGCCGGCGGCGGCGGGGGCCGGGCGATGCGGGCCCTGACGGCGGCCGAGGAGAGCAAACACCGGCTGCTGGTGTTCGCCGTGGCCGACCTGGCCCCGTCCGAGCCGGTGCGGCGCGCCTTCGACGTGCTCACGCGCGTCGAGAAGAGCCATCGCGAGGTGGTGCGGGATGTGTTGCGGCATCCGGCCGTCGGCGCCTGGGCGAAGCGCACCGTCCACGAGTTGCAGCGCGGACGCGACGGAGGGCCGCGCGGGTCCGCCCAGCTCGGGGCGGTGGCCGCGGTCGCGGCGGCCAGGGCGGGGGTCGAGTGCCGGATCGAGGTCCCGGCCTGGCGGGGGACGGTCATGCTGCCCTCCCTCGGGCAAATCTCGCTGCGCGAGCCGGTGTCCGGACCGGTGGAGCTGCGCGTACGCGCCGGTGGAACGGCGGAGGCGGCCGGGCTGAGCTTCACCGCGGCGCCCGCGGTGGTGAACGGGCGCGGAGACGCGGAGGGCGGGCCGCCGCCTGCGGGGTGGGAGCCGCTGCACCGGATCTCCGTGGCCGGGCCGAGCCTCCTCGTGGACGACCTCGACCCGTTCCGGTGGGATCCGGCGACCGCCACGGACGACCGCCTGGCTCCGGCCGAGCTGCGCCACTGGCGCGACTGCCACGCCGCCGCCTGGGACCTCCTGACCGCCCATCACTGGACGATCGCCGAGGAGGTCGCCGCGGCCGTCTCGGTGCTCACCCCCATCAAGGGGCCCGAGCACGGGCAGAACAGCGCCTCGGCCCGCGACAGGTTCGGCACGGTCGCCATGTCCACCCCGCCCGACGGGCGCTGGCTCGCCTCCACGTACGCGCACGAGGTCCAGCACGCCAAGCTCGGCGCCGTCCTGGACGTCGTCGAGCTCGTACGCCCCGACGCCAGGCGCTACTACGCTCCTTGGCGCGACGACCCCCGCCCCCTGCCGGGCCTGTTGCAGGGCGCCTACGCCTACCTGGGCGTGGCCGGCTTCTGGCGGCGGCAACGCGAGTACGACCCGGACCGCAGGCCGCACATCGAGTTCGCCCGCTGGCGGCGCTCGGCCTTCGAGGTGACCGGGACGCTGCTGGCCAGCGGTGCGCTCACCGGGCCCGGGGAGGAGTTCGTGACGCGGATGCGGGGCACGCTGTCGGCCTGGCAGGACGAGCCGGTGCCGGCCTCCCTGCGGGCCGCCGCCCGGGAGGAGGCCGACGCGCATCATCGGGCCTGGGTGGCCAGGAACGGCCTCACAGGGTGAGCGGGTCGAAGTCCCAGTCGATCCGCCGGTCCGCCTCGACCCGAACCCGGTCGGGGTGGTCGTGCCGGAATGTGGCGAACAGCGCCCTGGTGCGCGCGTGCAGCTCCTTGGCCTGCTCCAGGGCGCCGGTGGCCCGCAGGTCGTGCGCCAGGTTGTTGCCCGCCGAGAGCGCGAGCACGTGTCGCTCGGTGAAGTGGACCCGCACCTGCTCGTAGGTGCGCTCGCCCAGCCGGCGGGCCTCGGTGAACTCGCCCAGGGCCGCGAGGTCGCCTGCCAGGTTGACGGCGGCGGCGAAGGTGAGCTCGTGGCGCTCGCCCAGCTTGTCGCACAGCCACTCGTAGGTGTCGATGTCCCGGCGGCGCGCTTCGGCGGCGTCTCCGCGCAGCCGGTAGAGCAGGGCCAGGTTGATCTCGCACCCGTACAGGAAGGGGTGCTGCTTGCCGAAGGCCGCGCGGTATCGCGGCAGCACCTCGCTGGTGAGCGCGAACGCCCGGTCCAGGTCGCCCATCTCACGCACGGTGTTGGCCAGGGCGATGGTGGCGGCCATGGTCTCGGGGTTGTGCGGGCCGTAGAACTTCTCCAGCCGTGCCAGCGTCTCCTCCGCCAGCTCCAGCGACTCGGCCAGATCGCCGTGCCGCCGCTTGGCGATGGACAGGTCTCTCGCCGTCATGAGCGTGAGGATGTGCTCGACCTCCAGCTCCTTGCGGCCGTAGGAGTAGGCCTCCTCCCCGAGGTCGACGGCCTCGGCGTAGTCGCCGCAGAGGCGCACGATCCGGGCCAGGCCGTTCCATGAGATCTGGACGTCCCACTTCCCGACGCCTTCGCTGGCGTTGCTCTGCTCCAGGAAGGCCAGCCGCTGCTTGACGCGGGCCTTGTCGTATTCGCTCAGCAGGGCATGGTCGAGCGCCAGGTTGTTGATCACGCGGATGGTGGCCGGGTGGTCGTCGCCGAACAGCTCGGTGTGCGCCTCCAGCAGCGCGGTGTCGCGCTCGAAGGCGCCCCTGAAGTCGCCGAGGCCGCGCAGGTTGGCGGCGTAGTTGAGGCCGACGCGCAGGGTCTCCTCGTGGCGCTCCCCGAAGTCGGGATGGGCCTGCATCAGCTCCAGCGTGCGCCTGTTGAGCCTGCGGGACTCGGCGTATTCGCCGAGCTGCCACAGCACGGTGCCCAGGTGCCGCTGCAGGCGCACGACGTGCCGGTCCTCCTGCCCGGAGTCCTCGATCCAGGTCGTGAGGAACTCCTCGGCGAACGTCCGCGCCGAGGCGAGCGTGCCCTGCCGGTAGAGGTATCTGACGATGTTGATGGCGAACTCGCGTACCTGCGGGTCGTGGCTCCTGGCCAGTCCGGAGGGGCGTACGTGCGGGACGAGATCGCTGTAGGCGCGCCACTTGGTGTTGTCCTCGGGGTCGGGCGGCGCGGCGCTGGCCATCAGCCGGTGGACCTCGTTCTTGACGGCCTGGCGGCCGGCAGGGTCGAGCGAGTCGCGCAGCAGCGCCTGCACCAGCCGGTGGACCTGGACGGTGCGCACCTCCTGCTCGACCTTGATGAGGGCGAACCGGCCCAGGGCCGCGAACGCCTGGTTGAGCATGACGGGGTCGGCCAGGATCGACTGCATCATGTCGGCGCTGCCCTTGCTGCCACGGCGGAAGACGTCGCGGGGGATCGGGTTGGGCCCGAAGAAGGCCAGGCACCGCAGCACGTCGCCGGCCTCGGGCAGCTTGCCCTCGACCGCCTCCACGGACAGCTGCCAGGCCGCCGTCATCGACACCGGGTATTCGGTCGACTTCCCCATCGACAGCAGGTCCCTGGTGCGTACGTCGAGTTGTTCGATGTACTCCTCGACGGAGATGCCCGTCTGGTCCTGCAGGGCGGCCGCCTGCTCCAGCGCCAGCGGCAGGTCACCGAGCGCCTCGGCCAGGCGGTCGGCCTCCTTCTTGTCGACCTCGCGGCCCAGGCGCCTGTTGAGGAAGGCGATGCTCTCCTGACGGGCGAAGACGTCGACCTGCACGGTCTGAGCCACCGCGCTCCACCGGTTGTTGCGCGAGGTGATGAGGACGTGCCCGGGACCCCCGTCGGGGATCATGTCCCTGATCTGCTCGGGCTCGTCGGCGTTGTCGAAGATCAGTAACCACCGGTCGTAGGGCTCGCCCCGTTGCAACGCCTCGCGTACGGAGGCGGCGGCCTCCTCGATGCCGACCACGGTCGCCGGCCGCAGACCGAGCCCCTCGGCGAGCCCGGCCAGGGAGCTCGGCACAAGTTCGGCCTGATCGGCAGTGATCCACCACACGATGTCGTATTTGTCACGATATTGCCAGGCATATTGGATGGCGAGCTGGGTCTTGCCCACGCCACCGAGGCCGTGCAGGGCCTGGGGCACCAGTGCGGCGCTCGTGCCCGTCGTGAGGCTCTCGCGCAGCCGGGCGAGAATCTCGCTGCGGCCGGTGAAGTTCTTGTTCTGGCCTGGGATGCGCTTGCCCCAGATGGCGGGCAGACGCGCCGCCGGCCGTGAGGTGATCCGCTCGTCCACGCCGCCCTCCTCGGTGTTATTTCCGATCCTACGATTGCTTCCGTGCCCGCGTCGTCACAGAATCACATGGAAGAAAGCCGTCACGGGAATGCCTGCGATCAATGATGATTACGGCACGGCCGTAATAGGGAGTGAGCGATGGACGACGACAACGCGACCGGCCTCATCGATCTCAGCACGATCGACCTGGACGACCTCCGTTTCCAGGAGAGACACGCGCTCAGGAGGGCATGGACCCGGCTCGCCGAGGACGCCGACGGCGCGGTGGCGGGATTTCAGTCGGCGGCGGTTTAGCCGTTCGCTTTCGCCGGCCGAAATTCTTGTCGTGCGCGGAAAGCGAAACTGCAATCAAAATGCAATGAACGTCCTCTAGCCTGAAAGTCTGAGGTTCGTCCTCGCTTTTTTCGTCGGAGACAGGACGGGTGATGACCGCCAACGGCAGCGACCTGAAGCCCTACGCCGGCCCGCACCCGTTCACGCGCGAGGACGGTGTGCGGTTCTTCGGCCGAGATCAGGAGGCGTCCGACCTGGCCCGGCGCTGGCGCCGCGACCGGCTGACGATCCTGCACGGGCCTTCAGGGGTCGGCAAGACCTCGCTGCTGTCCGCCGGCGTGCTGCCGCGGCTCCATCCGACCGCCGCCGACGTGCTCCCGGTCGGCGGTGTCCTGCGCTCCTCGCTGGTGCCGGCCGCGATCGTCCCGGCCGGCGGCGACGCGCAGGTCTTCGCCCTGCTGGCGTCCTGGGCGCCGTTCGAGTCGCCGGTGGAGTTCACCGGCCAGGCGATCTCCGCCTTTCTCCGGCGCCGCAAACCCCGCCGCGCCCCCTCGGGCGAGGTGCTGCCCGTCCTCGCCGCCGTCGATCACCTCGACGACCTGTTCACGGGGAGCCTGACCGATCCCGTGTCGTTCCTCGACCAGCTCGCCGAGGCCCTCGACGCGGAGCCGAGACTGCGGCTGCTGCTGGTGATCAGCGACGAGCACCTCGGCTCGCTCACCCGCCACCCGGGGCTGCGCCGCCACCTCGGGGACGGGACCTACCGGCTGGAGCCGCTCGGCGCCGAGCCGGCGCTCGACGCGTGCCGCCGCCCGGTGGAGGACCTGGGCTGGGCCTTCGCCCCGGGGGTGGCCGAGGCGCTGGTCGACGACCTGCGGCAGGTGCCAGGCGGCCTCCTTCCCGCCGTGGAGCCCGTTCACCTGCAGGTCGTGTGCACCGCGTTGTGGCAGGGCGTCCGGGCGGAGCCGCGCCGGATCACCCTCGACGACCTGCCCGCCGTGGACAAGGTGCTGGCCGAGTTCGGCCACTTCATGATCGACGAGGTCGCCCACGACCACTTCCACGGCGACGCCGACGAGCTCACCGACCTGGTGCGCCGGCTGGCCGGTGGCGACACGGACGCCGGCGCGGCCCTGCCTGACCGCGTGGTCATGGCGCTCGTCGACCGCCACGTGCTGTGCGGGGCCGGCGCCGCGCGCCGCATCGAGATCCGTCCCCGGCTCGTCCGGCCCCTGACACTCGGCCGCCGCTCCGCCAAGCGCGAGGACCAGCACACCGACTCCGCCTACCACCTGGAGGCCGCCGAGCGCGCCCTGCACGAGGGGCACCTCGACCTCGCGCTCAAGCACGCCGACGGGGCCGTCCAGCGCTCCGCCACCGACCCCGGCCAGGGACACGCCGACCTCCTGCGCCCGCGCATCGAGTCCTTGCGCGCCGACATCGCCCACGTCTCCGGCGACCAGGACACGGCGATCGACCACTACCGCCGGGCCATCCAGCTCTACACCACGCTTCGCGGCACCGACCACCTCGTCGCCACGCTCTACACCGCGATCGGCCGCATCCTGATCCGCCAGGGCAGATACCGGGAGGCCGTCAGGGAGTTGCGCGCGGCCCTGCGGCGTGGCCCCGGCGAACCGGCCATCCACACGGAGCTGGCCTGGGCCCTGTGGTACGGCGGCCAGGAAGGCGTCGCGATCGACGTCCTCAACGACGCGCTCGCGCTGGAGGGCAGCGCGCCCGAGGCGCTCCGCGCGCGCGGCGAGATCATGTCCGATCTCGAACGCCCCGTGCCCGCCCTGCGTGACCTCGACCGGCTGAGGCCCTTCGCGCAATCGTCCACCAAGGCCGCCTACGCGCTGGCGCTGGCCCTGTCCGGCGACGTCCCGCACGCCCTGCGGACGATCCCGCCGCTCGACAGCGAGCGCGACGGCTCCACCCTCCTGCGCGCGGCCCGGGTGATGTGGGCCGCGGGCAACCGCTCCGAGGCCGCCCGCCTGGCCAGACGCGCCCAGCAGGGCTCGCTGCCGCCGCGGCTCGCCGCCGAGGCCGAGCACCTCATCGGCCGCTGAACAACCGTGACCTTCCCATGGCCGTCGGCTCTCTCGTCCGCCACCTCACGGACCCGGCCCATGCCCTAGTCTCTGACAGTGCTCCGTGCCCCAAGTGCCCGCCACACCAGTCGCGGGACGTCGAGCCGTACGGTCAAGGACCGGGCAGCGGAAGCCGCCATGGCAGGCACGCGGCAGGTTAGACACGCGTTCACGCTCAGCGCGGCCCACCCGTCCTTCGGGTTCTCGTGGCTGGGCTCGACCCTGTCGATGCTCGGGACGAGAACCCTCGGCGTGACCTATCCGCTGCTGGCGTTCTGGCTCACGTCCTCCCCCACGTGGACGGCCTGGGTGATGTTCGCCGCCACGGTTCCCGCGCTGCTGTGCTACATCCCGGCGGGCGCCATCATCGACCGGCTCGGGCGGCGGCGGGTGATGGTGTGGAGCGAGCTCGGGCGGGCCGTGCTCATCGCGCTGCTGTGCGCCGGGCTGCTGACCGACCGGCTGGACGTGGGCCTGCTGCTGGCCATCGCGTTCCTGGAGGGCGGGCTCGGCGTGTTGTCGTCCGTGGCCGAGACGGCGCTGATCCCGGCCACCGTGCCCAAGCGCGACGTCGAGACCGCGCTGGCGCTGCACGAGACGACCGTGCACGCGGTGGTGCTCACCGGACGCCCGCTGGGCGGCCTGCTGTACGGACTGGGCACCCTCGTTCCCTTCGTGGCCAACGCCTTGATGTTCGCCTTCGCGGCCCTCGCGGTGTCCCGGAGCAGCCGGGGAGAGCGGCCCGCGGAGGACGCCGCGGGTGACGAGGGATACGCGCCGCTCACGGCCGACGAACCGGCGCCGGCGCCGACGTTCCTCCGTGAGATCGGGGCGGGGCTGCGCGAGGTCAGGGATCACCCCTTCCTGCGCACGGCCACCCTGCTGACCGCGCTGATCAACCTGGCCGTGCAGTCGCTCATCGTGGTGTTCCTGTCCATGGCGGCCTCGACCGGGCTGCACCCCGCCCTGGTCGGCCTGACGCTGGCCGCCTCGGGGGTGGGCGGCGCGTTCGGCGCGTTCATCTCGCCGGCCAGGAAACGGATCTCCAAGGGGATCGGCCGCCGCGCGGCCCGGGTGCGGCTGACGTTCCTGGCGGAGTGGTCCGGCCTGTCGCGCAAAGGCCGCTCCATGCCGCTGGTCCACGTCTGGGCCTGCGCCGTGGGGCTGGGGCTCGTCACCCTCTTCAGCGAGGCCACACTCGCCTTCGCCGTGGCGTTGCTGATCATCGGGCTGACCGGCGGGCTGAGCAACGTCACCATCAGGACCGTGCTCAGCCGGGTTCCCGAGCACCTCATGGCCAAGGTGGTGAGCGTCACCCGGCTCGGCAGCTACAGCTCGGTCGCGCTGGGCCCGCTGGTGGCCAGCGTGCTGGTCGCGTCCGTGCAGGTCAACGGCGCACTCGTGATCATCTTCCTGGTCACCTGCGGGATGGCGGCGACGGCGACCCTGGTGCCGAAACTCAGGCGGGCGCTCTCCCCCAGGCTGCTGATGTATTCCCGGGTGGACACAGAGCGTGCGTAACCGGCGCCGATGCGCTGAGAATGAGGCATGCCGCTCCGCCGATTACCGCATCTCCTCGCCGTCCTGGCCGTCGTCGCGGGAGTGTTCGTCCCGTTCGCCCGGCCGGCGAGCGCCCGGGCCGTCCTGGCCGCGCCCCAGTTCATGGAGCAGACTCCGCTGTCCATCCCGCTCGACCGGGTCGGCGGGACCAGCGTGTGGCGGATCGGCATCGTCAATCCCGGCCCGGCGACCTCGGCAGAGGTGCGTGTCGCCGGCGCCGTCGGGCAGACCCTGACCGTCCGGGGCGCCGCCAGGCTGCGACTGGCCGCGGGCGGGACGGCGTGGGTGGACCTGGTGCCCGGCCCCCGGCCGCGCGCGGGCACCGGCCAGCTCCTGCTGATCTCGCCGGCGGGCATCGACCGGCGCCAGGTGAGCGTGACCCTGCCCTTCCTGCGGCGCCACCTCGGCTGGGTCGTCGCCGGCGGCGTCGCCGCCGTGGCCGCGCTGGTCTGCGGGGCGCTGTACTGGGGGCGGAGGCGGGCCCGGCGCAGGGCCCGCGAGGAGATCCTGGACGACCGGCCGGCACCCAGCACGGACGAGTTCACCCATACCGACGAGCCCACGGAGAACGACCGGCTCAACCGCAGCGAATACGCCAGCGGTCTGGCCCACCTGGCCGCCTCCGCCACCCCGCCGCTCGTCATCGGCGTGTTCGGCGAGTGGGGCACGGGCAAGACGTCGATGCTCAGGCAGATCAGGAAACTCATCGACGGCTACGAGCACTGCGCCCACGTCTGGTTCGACCCATGGAGGCACCAGTACGACGCCAACCCCGTGCTGCCCCTGCTCCACACCATCGTGACCGGCCTGGGGCTGGAGCGGACGGAGGGCCTGCGGCAGAAACTCGGCGTCATCTCGGAGGTGCTCGGCTCCCTCGTCCTCACGTCCGCGCTCAAGATCTCGGTGGCGGACGTGCGCAAGTCGTTCGAGGTCTACGACGAGCAGAACTTCCGCGTACGCTCCGAGCACGCGCGCCTCGACGGCCACCTCCGCACGCTGATCGCCAGGGCGCTGGAGGCACGGCAGAAGAGCCGGCTCATCGTGTTCATCGACGATCTCGACCGCTGCCACGCCGACCAGATCGTGGCCCTGCTGGAGACGCTCAAGCTGCACTTCAACCGCGACAACTGCGTCTTCTTCCTGGGCGTGGCGAAGGCGCCGCTGGACGCGGCGGTGAAGCAGCGTTACCAGGACCAGCCGGTCGGCGACTATCTCGACAAGATCGTCCAGTTCCCCTTCGAGATGCCGCGGCTGTCCGACGAGGCCTTCCGGTCATATGTGGACGAGTTGCTGAAGGAGAACCTCCGGCAGGCCGGCGACCTGCTGAAGCTCGGGCTGAGGCCCAACCCGCGCACGGTCAAGCGCTTCATCAACGTGCTCATCCTGCAGGACAAGGTGGCCCAGGACCGCGGCCTCGAACACTACGACGTCGCGATCCTGGCGGCCGTCCTGCTGATCCGTGACGGCGACCCCGAGTTCTACGGCCGGCTCGCGCACGACCCGACGCTGCTGGGGAGGATCGTGGAGGATCTCGACACCGCCGCCGAGGACCAGCCGCTCGCGTGGAGCCCGCTGGCGCTCAAGCTCGTCCAGGGCTTCCCCGGCGGCCGGGAGCGGATCCCCGGCAACGTCAGCCCGTACATCGACCTGGTGCGGTCGTCCCCGGTCGTCCAGCAGAGCGACACGGTCGCGGAGGAGAGCCAGGCCGCGGACGCCTCCGGTGTGGCGGCCCTCGGCCTGTCCGCGCCACGGGTGGATTTCGCCCCGCTCAAGGAGCGCGTCCAGCGGTACGTGAGCACGGCGGCGGGCGCCGAGGAGGACCTGCTCGACCCCCTGGTCCGCTTCTCCCGCGACGGCGAGCGGGTGACGGTCACCCCCGAGGAGCTCCTGGCCAGGGAGGGCACCGGCCTGTACGTCTTCGGCGAGCCGGGCAGCGGCAAGAGCGTACTGGCCGTCCGGCTCACCCGCCGCCTCCTCGCCAGGACCGACGTGGTCCCGGTCTTCCTGCGGATGGCCGCCTTCCAGACCGAGCAGCCCGACCTCGAACTGCGGCTGACCCATGCGATCCGCCGCGAGTACCAGATGTCACTGGTGGAGATCTATCCCCTGGTCCAGAGCAGGTCGCTCGTCTACGTGCTCGACGAGCTGCACGAGCTGGACAGCGCCGCGCAGGCGGCGCGGCTGCTGGAGGACGTCGCCCGCTACGGCGCCCTGACGGGCGTCCGCTTCGTCGTCACGGACCGGGGCGGGACGTCGCGCGAGTCCGTGTCGGCGCGGCTCGGCCTGGAGACGATGGAGGTCCTCGGCGTGGCGGAGGAGGACGGCCGGCGCCGCCTGGAGAGGCTGCTCGCCGACCGGCACGTCCCGGTCGAGCGGCTGGGCGCCCTGCCGTCCGCGCTGCTGACCTCCCCCGGCTTCTTGTCGGTGCTCGCGGCCCGGCCCGGGTGGATCGACGACCTGCCCGGCACGCGCGTGGACTTCCTGCCCTGGTACGCCGACCGCGCGACGGCCGGTCTCGAGGTCGCGGCCGTCGAGCGGGAGCGGGTCGTGCGGGCGTTGCGGGAACTGGCCGTCCATGGCGAGGAGGAGGACTCGACGGGCTTCTCCAGCGAGGACGCCGGCGTCCGGGAGATCTTCCGCGACTGCGGCATCGTCGGCATGCAGGTGCCCGAGGCGCTCAGGGCCATGGTGGACGCGGGGGTGCTGTACGCGGCCGGTCCGCACGCCTTCCAGTTCGCGCATCCGCTGCTCCGGGACCACCTCGCCAGGTGACCCCGGACGCGGGCGTTCCGGGCGCTACTGGAACGAGAGGGAGTCGATGGTGATGGTGCCGCGACCGCCGTACCAGAAGCCCATCGCGAGCTGTCCCGGGGACGCGCGGTTGATGCCGTTGGCGGCCATCGGGATTCGGATGTCCTGGTACGCGGTGGTGAGGGCCGGATGGCCGCCGCCGTCGAGCGTGAAATCGCCGAAGACCTTGGTCACCCCGCCGAGCCCGAGGCTGAAGTGGGCCTGCTCACCCCCGGCCGTGCCCTTGATCCGGACCACGAGATGGGTGTACGCGGACAGGTCGGTGTTGACGTCACTGCCGAACCAGCCGCAGTTGTCGTAGCGCAGGCTGAGCGCCCCGCCGGAGACGGCGCCCGAACCGCCGCCGTCGAGGAAGCAGTTGCCGCCGGTCCACTTGCCGAGGTCGTTGCGGGCGGCGGACGGATACGCCGGGTCCCCGTCGAAGTCGTCGAGCACCAGGCCCGCGGCCGAGGCCGGAAGGGTCACGACGGTGACCGCCGCCGACGCGGCGGAGGTGTTCCCCGCGGCGTCGTAGGCCCGCACGGTGTAGGTGTAGGAGGTCGCGGGGCTGAGCCCGGTGTCGGTGAAGGACGTGGTCGCCGAGGTCCCGACCTGGGTGCCGGCACGGTAGACCCGGTATCCGGCCACGCCCACGTTGTCCGTGGCCGCCGTCCAGGACAGGCTGACGGAGTTCGCGGTGCGGGCCGGCGCGGCCAGCCCGGTGGGCGTGGTGGGCGCCGTGGTGTCCGGGCCGCCGCCCGTGCCGACGGTGACCGGGCCGAGGCCGAGCCAGCCGTCGGCGCCCTGGGTGGCGTTGGCGAAGCGGAGCTTCTTGGCGTTCGCGGAGACCGCCTCCAGCGGGTTCTTCACCCGCAGGACCCACTGGTAGTTCCCGCTGGGTACGCCGGCGAGGTCGACGCCGGTCTGGAAGTACTGCGGGTAGCCGTAGTCCAGATAGGTGGGGTCCGAGCCGACGCCCCAGTCGGGGAACGCGCGGATCTTGAGCGGCATGACCGTACGGAGGTCCCAGGAGGTGTCGAAGGTCCTGACCACGGTGCCGGCGCCGTTCTTCAGGCCGAGGGTGACCGTCCACGGGTAGTAGAACGGCGCCACGCCGTTGTTGCTGATCCGGACGCCTACGTTCGTGGTGCCGCTCGCGGTGTTCCTGAAGTACGCGTTGTTGACGGTGAGGTCGTATCCCATCAGCCGGACGGCCGCCGCGACGTTCGGGTCGTTCGCCGCGTAGCTCTGGCTCTGCTCGTTGATCTTCCAGGTGGTGTGCTCCAGCTCGATGCAGGCCCGCATGTTGTCGACCTGCCCGGAGCCGCCGGGCCAGGAGGCGAACGCCGAGGACTGGATCTCGGGCCGGACCTCGCCGCCCATCGAGGCGGTGATCCACTTGTTCTCGGCGCCCGCGTTGAGCGCCCGCTGGAGCTGGGCGTACCCGGCCCCGCCGAGCGACTGCGGCAGCGTGACCCCGGCCAGCGGCGAGCCCTCCCGGTAGCAGAAGGAGTCGTCGTGGTAGCCGATGTCCCGGTTCGTCACCGCGCCCGCGGCCGAGTCGGGGTAGCGGATCTCCAGCTTGGTCCTGTTGAAGGCGTTGTCGTAGGCCCCGATGACCTGCGCGGCGTGCGCGTCGGTCGGCATGAAGTTCGGGTAGGAGTCGCCGCCGGTGTCGGTGTCGAAGGGCCAGGTGTGCCACTCACCCCAGAGCCCGATCAGCCCGAGGTGGATGAACCCGATGCGGGGGTCGCCGTCGTACCGGGCGCCGAACGCCGCGATGAAGTCGTTCAGCGCGCCGAGCAGGTACGGGCTGTCGTAGTCCGGGCTGGTGGTGCCCCAGAAGGTGTTGGTCCGGTACGTGACGTGCCCGTCGAAGCAGTGCGGGATGGCGTTGCCCGGGTGGGTCCCGCTGCCGCCGGGATACTCCAGGTAGAACCGGACGGCCGCCTGGTTGCCGTACGAGGCGATCTCGTTCAGCGCGTTGTCGAGGATGGACCAGTTGTACTTCGAGCAGTCCGCCGGGTCGGTCATCACCTCTGACAGGCCGAAATAGCTCCACATGAGGGAGTGCGGATAGCCGGTGTTCTGGTCGCTCCCCGGCCAGTAGAACCGGGCGAACCCCTTGAGCGGGTTGTCCAGCGGCCCGGGTGCGGACGCGAGCGGGTGCGCCTGGAGCGACGGATCGGGCGAGGCGGGGCCCGGGGGCCGGGCCGGCGCCCCGGCGGGCACCGGGGCGGCCGCCCCCGCCTGGGCGGCGGGGAACAGGGCCAGCGCGACGGCGGCGAGGGCCGCGAGCGCGACCCGGCGCAGCCGCCGCGACGGCGGAATCAGGGCAGGCATGACTGAGGAACCTCCGAGATACGTGGCCGGCAGGAGCCTGCGACGGGCCCGTCAGAGGCCCGCCGCATGGGGGTTGACGTGGGACGGAAGGGTTCGGTGACGCTGCCGTACACTCGCCGAGATATGAGGAGCTATTGACAAACTTACGATGGGTCACATCATTATTCGGGAAGTGATCCCGTGACAAGAGGGCAATTTCACCGAGCACCGAGGACGATGATGAGAACGATGCGGTCCGCGGAACGGTCGCAGGTCGCCGAGCCGAGCGTTGCCGGCGCACCCCGGCGAAGACGGACCCGGCCGCGTGACGACCGAAGGGCGGCGTGGATCTTCCTGGTCCCCGCGCTCGCCGGCTTCGTGATCTTTTACGGCTACCCGACCGTCCGCGGATTCTGGTACTCGCTGACCGACTACAACCTGCTCACGGCCCCGGCCTACGTCGGCGGGGACAACTACGCCCAGCTCGTGCGCGACCCGCAGTTCTGGCACTCGATCGCGGTCACCGCCTACTACGTCCTGATCAACATCGGCTCGCAACTGCTGCTCGCGCTGCTCCTGGCCGCGCTCATGCACCGCCTCACCCGGTCGGTGGTGCTCCGCGCGATGCTGCTGCTGCCGTGGCTGGTGCCGAACGTCACCGTCGCCCTGGTCTGGATCTGGCTGCTCGACGCCGAGCTCGGCTTCGTCAACCACGTGCTGCGGGCGCTCGGGCTCGGCACGATCGGCTTCTTCATGTCGCCCGACTGGGCCATGCCGACGATCGCGATGGTCAACACGTGGGCCTACACCGGCTACACCGCGCTCCTGCTCTACGCCGGCATGCTGCAGATCCCGCCGCACCTGTACGAGAGCGCCGCCATCGACGGCGCCGGCGAGCTGCGCATGTTCCGCTCGATCACGCTGCCGATGTTGCGGCCCGTGCTCGCCCTGGTGCTGGTCGTGTCGCTGATCGGCTCGTTCCAGATCTTCGACACGGTCGCCGTGGCCGACCGTGGGGGCGGCGGGGCCGGAAGCGCGGTCAGGGTCATCTACTACTTCATCTACCAGCAGGCCTTCCAGTACTTCCACATGGGCTACGCCTCGGCCGCGGCACTCATGCTCGCGTTCGTCCTCGGCGTGCTCACGGTCGTGCAGATGCGGCTGCTGCGGGCGTCCCGCTCGGACCTGGCCTGAGGAGAGACACGTTGCGGCGCATCGCGAACATCGGCCGGTTGCCGGCCTGGGCCGTCCTGGCCGTGGCCCTCCTGCTCACCCTGTTCCCCTTCTACTGGATGGTCCGTACGGCGCTCACCCCGGCCGCCGACCTCTACACCGACAGCGGCGCCCTGTTCCCGCGGCATCCGACGACGGTGAACTTCCTGCGCGTCCTCGGGCTCACCACCCAGGAGGAGGCCCGCGCCGCGGGCGGGTCGGGGGCACAGATCAACTTCGCCCGCTACCTGCTCAACTCGGTCGTCTACAGCGGCCTGATCGCGACGTTCCAGACCTTCTTCTGCGCGATGGCCGGGTACGCGTTCGCCCGGCTGCGCTTCCCCGGCCGTGAATTCGTCTTCGGCGTCGTGCTCGCCGCGCTCATGGTGCCGCCGATCTTCACGCTGCTGCCCAACTTCGTGCTGGTGAAGAACCTGGACCTGGTCAACACGTTCGCCGGGATGGTGGCCCCGACGATCTTGATGACGCCGTTCGCGGTCTTCTTCCTGCGGCAGTTCTTCCTGTCCATCCCGCGCGACGTGGAGGAGGCGGCCCGGCTGGACGGCAACGGCCCGTGGGGCGTGTTCTGGCGCGTCGTGCTGCCGATGAGCCGCGGGCCGCTGATCACCATCGGGCTCACCACGACCGTGTGGGCGTGGAAGGACTTCCTGTGGCCGCTGCTGGTCGGCCGTGAGGAGCAGACCCGGGTCCTCAGCGTCGCGCTCGGCGTCTTCCTGCAGCAGTCGCCCAACACCCGCCCGGACTGGACCGGGCTCATGGCCGGGTCGACCCTCTCGGTCCTGCCGGTGCTGCTCCTGCTGGTCCTGCTCGGCCGCCGGCTGGTCCAGTCGCTCAACTTCTCCGGAATCAAATGACCCCCCGTCAGAGAGGCATCGACCTATGAACACCACCAAGCGGGCAGGCCATGCGCTGCTGTCGCTGGCGCTCGCCGGCGCGCTCGCCGCCTGCGGGTCCGGCGGCCAGACGCAGGACGGCGCGTCCGGCGGCGACGTCACGATCGACTACTGGCTCTGGGACGACAACCAGCAGGCGTCGTACCAGGCCTGCGCCGATGCCTTTCACACGGCCAACCCGAACGTCACCGTCAAGATCACCCAGACGGCGTGGGACCAGTACTGGCAGAACCTCACCACGCAGTTCACCACCGGCCAGGCCCCGGACGTGTGGACCAACCACGTCTCCTACTACCCGCAGTTCATCGGCAGCGGGCAGGTGCTGGACGTCCAGCCGTTCGTCACCCGCGACAAGGTCGACCTGACCCAGTACCAGGAGGGCCTGCCCGACCTGTGGGTGAAGGACGGCAAGCGGTTCGGCCTGCCCAAGGACTGGGACACCGTGGCGCTCGTCTACAACACCTCGATGCTCGGCGAGCAGGGCGTCAAGGCCGACGAGATGGCCGGCCTCACCTGGAACCCGTCCGACGGTGGCACGCTCCAGCAGGTCATCGCCAAGCTCACGGTCGACGAGAGCGGGCGCAACGGCCTCGACCCGGCCTTCGACAAGAACCGCGTCAAGGTGTACGGCTTCCTGCCGGAGTGGGCCGACGGGTCCCAGGGCCAGAACGGCTGGGGCGACCTGGCCGTGGCCAACGGGTGGACGTACCTGGACAAGAACCCCTGGGGCACGCAGTACAAGTACGACGACCCCAGGCTCGCCCAGACCATCGACTGGTACCGGCAGCTCATCGACAAGGGGTACGCGCCGAAGTTCGACAAGCAGTCCACCCTGGGCAGGGACGCGGTGCTCAACGCCGGCAAGGGCGCGATGACCTTCGCCGGGTCGTGGACCATCAACTCCTTCCTGGGCCCGGACGCCAAGGAGAAGTTCGCCCTCGCCCCGATGCCCCTCGGCCCGGCCGGCGTGCGCAAGACCGCGATCAACGGCCTGTCCGACGCGATCTTCGCCGGTACGCCGCACAAGGAAGAGGCCTGGAAGTGGGTGAAGTTCCTGGCCTCGGCCGACTGCCAGAACATCGTCGCCGACCACGCCGTCGTCTTCCCCGCCATCAAGTCGGCCAGCGACAAGGCCGCCGCCGCCCACCAGGCCAAGGGGCGTGACGTGCACGTCTACCTCGACGCGGCGAAGGCTCCGGGCGGCACCTTCCTGCTGCCCATCACCGAGCACGGCAACGAGGTCAGCCAGATCGTGCAGGACGCGATCCAGTCGATCATCCTCGGCCAGGTCGGCGCCGCCGAAGGTCTGAAGCAGGCCAACGACCAGGTCAACGCGCTGTTCTCGTAGCATCCGCATTCACCGACAAAGGAGCATCATGCCGCTGCTCGTCGAGCTGGCAGGCCGTACCGTAGCCCTTGAGCCGACCGGCTCCGAGCCACCACAGAAGATCGAGGGCGGGGTCGTGCTGCCGCCTGGCCGGGTGGCCGTGCTGCACGGCCTCGGCGACGCGCTGTTCTACCGGCACGGACAGAACTCGTGGAGCCCGTGCGGCTGGCGGCGGCTGTCCGAGCCGCCGCTGCGCATCGCCGACCCGCGGCGCCGGGTCACCGCGGACGACCCCGTCTGGGACGACCCGTCCCGCCACCACTCCTCGGCCGTCGCCGCCCTGCAGGGCGACGACGGGCGGGTCCTGCTGCTCGGCGCGCTCGGCATCGGCACCCCGCGCCTGACGGCCGACCGCGACACGCTCGCCGGCTGGTACGAGGACGACGGGGCGCCGTGGTTCCTGGCCTACGGCGAAGAGGAGGAGGTCTTCGGCTCCTACACCCGCGCGCTCGCCGCCCGCCTGGGCAGCAGCGAACGACGCGCCGGGAACGTCTGGTGCAGCTGGTACGCCTACTACGAGGGCATCACCGAGACGGGGCTGGCCGAGGACATCGGCGCGCTGCGCGGGCTGCCCTTCGACGTGCTGCAGGTCGACGACGGCTGGGAGGAGACGGTCGGCGACTGGGAGCCGAACGCCAAGTTCCCGTCCGGGATGCGCGCGCTCGCCGACCGGATCTCCGGCGCCGGGCTGCGGCCGGGGTTGTGGCTGGCGCCGTTCATCGTGCTGCCGGGCTCGCGCACCGCCCGCGAGCGGCCCGAGCTGCTGCTGCGGGACGAGCGGGGCGAGCCCGTGGTCGCCGGCCACAACTGGGGCACCGGCTACTGGGCGCTGGACCTGTCCCGGGCCGAGGCGCTCGACCATGTGGAGCGGCTCATCCGGCGGGTGGTGCACGAGTGGGGCTTCGGCTACCTCAAGCTCGACTTCATCAACGCGGGCGCCGCCCCCGGCGTACGGCGGGGCGGGCTCGGGCGCGAGCAGTCCTACCGGCGGGCGCTGGAGCTGATCCGGCGGACCGCGGGAGAGGAGGTCTACCTGCTGGGCAGCGGCGCGATCCTGCTGCCCTCGCTGGGCCTGCTCGACGGGCTGCGCAGCGGGCCGGACGTGGCGCCGATGTGGCAGAACTACGCCAGCGACGACCCGTCCGACGCGATGGCGCGCAACGCCGTGGTCAACACGCTGCACCGGCTGTGGCACGCGCCGCTGGCCGAAGTCGACCCGGACGTGGTGTACTTCCGCAGCCGCCTCAACCTGCTCAACGACCGGCAGCTCGGCTGGCTGCGCGACCTGGCCACGGTGTGCGGGTTCCGGGCGGTGTCCGACCCGCCGGGGTGGCTGCGGGAAGAGGAGCTGGCGGACATGACGGCGTACCTGTCGGCCCGGCCCGCCGTCGTGCGCAAGGACCGCTACGTGTTCGCCATCGACGGCCGCGAGGTGGACTTCGGCCCGGCCGTCGCGCCCGACGGGCAGTGGTATCCGATCTCCTGACTTCGACTACCCTTTTGTAAAGGGCGCAGCGTTATTAAGGGGATCGAGGGGGCGAGGGTGACCGAGCAGGTCACGACCGGGACGGACGTCAACCGGATGCGGGAGCTCAACGCGCTCAGCATCGTCCGGGCGCTGCGCGGCAACCCGCCCTCCACCGTCACGGAGCTGGCCGGCCGCACCGGGCTGTCCCGGCCGGGGACGGACGTCATCGTGCAGGGCCTGGTCGCCGACGGCTGGCTCACCGTCGTGGAGCCCGACGGCAGCAGCGTCGTCGGGCGACCCGCCCGCCGCTACCGGTTCAACGCCGGCACCGGGCACGTGATCGGCGTCGACGTGGGCGCGCACAAGGTGCTGGCCATACTGGCCGACCTGGACGGCGCCGTCGCCTGGACGAGCCGGCTGCCGGTCGACCCCGGCGCCGACCCGGCGGCGCGGCTCACCGTCGTCGACGCGGCCATCGAGGAGTGCCTGGCCGGGACCGGCCTGCGCCCGGACGAGATCTGGGCGATCACCGTCGGGGTGACCGGGCCGGTCGACGCCAGCGGCCGTACGACGCTGTTCACGCCGCTGCCCGGGTGGGCCAGCGTCAACCCCCCCGAACATCTGGCCGCGCGCTTCTCCTGCCCGATCCAGGTGGAGAACGACTGCAAGCTCGCCGCTCTCGCCGAGCGCTGGCAGGGGGCGGCCCGCGACGCCGACGACATCGTCTACGTGCAGGCGGGCATGCGCACCGGGGCCGGGCTGATCATCGACGGCACGCTGCGCCGCGGCTACGGGGGCGCCGCCGGGGAGCTCGGCGCGCTGCGCGCCGTCCGCTGGCTCACCGCGCCCTCCCACCTGGAAAACTGCGCCAGCCTGCCGGCGGGCATCGACACCGATGACGCGGCGGCCTGGGTGTTCAACGCCGCCCGCGCCGGGGACAAGGCGGCCAGGACCGCCGTCCGCCGCTACACCCGCGACCTCGCCGTCGGCACCGCCGCCCTGGTCCTCACCCTCGATCCGCAGGTCGTCGTCCTCGGCGGGGGTTTCTCCCGCTCCGCCGACCTCATCCTCGACCAGCTGGCACGCGAGCTCGGCCGCACGTGCCTGCGCGTCCCCGAGCTCCGCGCCTCCACGCTGGGCGCCCAGGGCGTCGCTCTGGGCGCGCTGCGGCTGGCCCTCAACGAGGTGGACGCCCGCGTGTTCGGCGTGGGCCTCCTCGCCCCCGCCGCCCCGCGCGCCTGACCGCCGCCCGGTCGCCGGCACCCGCCCGTTCCCGCGCGCCCGCCGAACCGCGGCCTTGAGGTGAGAGCCGTCGTGCGGGAGCCAACAGACCATCCGCAAAGTCCGGCTAAAATGTGGTCGGGAAGTATCAAAGGATGTTCTATTGACACCAACATTACCGTGATGTTCAAATGTCACCACCTTGACGGCCGGGCAAGCGGACAAATGTGACCAAGCTTGCCACTCTCACTTGGAGCGGCGCGATGAAGATCCAACCCCTCGCAGCCGGAGCGTCCGCGATGCTCCTCGCCGCCGCCCTGACCGCCTGTGGTGGCGGTTCGGGGGACTCCGGCTCGGGCGGCGCCGGGACGACGATCACCTACTGGGCCAGCAACCAGGGCGCCAGTCTGCAGAACGACAAGGACATCCTGACCCCCGAGATCGCCAAGTTCACCAAGCAGACGGGGATCAAGGTGAACCTGGAGGTCGTTCCGTGGACCGACCTGACGAACAACACCCTGTCGGCGGCCGTCAGTGGTCAGGGCCCGGACGTGCTCAACATCGGCAACACCAACGCGGTGACCTTCCAGTCGACCGGCGCGTTCTACCCCTTCGACGACGCGGCGATGCAGAAGATCGGGGGCAAGGACCGCTTCGTCGCGAGCTCCCTGGCCACGGCGGGCAAGGCCGGTGAGCCGCCCACCTCGATCCCCCTCTACAGCCAGGTCTACGCCCTCTACTACAACAAGAAGCTGTTCGACGACGCGGGCCTCAAGCCGCCCACCACGTGGGAGGAATTGGTGGCGGCCGCACAGAAGTTGACCGATCCCGCCAAGAAGAAGTACGGCATCGTCATCCCGGGCGCCACCGTGAACGCCAGCATGCACTTCGCGTACATCTTCAGCGAGCAGAACGGCGGCTCGGCCTTCGACGCCGCGGGCAAGCCCACGTTCACCACGCCCGGCATGATCGCCGGCGTCAAGCAGTACGTGGACCTGCTGGCGAAATACCACGTGGTCAACCCGAGCGCCGCGCAGTACAGCGACTCCGCGCAGGCGGCCGGTGACTTCGCCCGAGGGAACGCCGCGATGTACATGGCGCAGACCTCCGGCATCAACGTGCTGGCCGAGAACGGCATGAAGCCCGAGGACTACGGCATCGTGCCGATCCCCGCCCCCGCCGCCGGGCAGAAGGTCTCCAGCTTCGTCGCCGGGACGAACATCTCGGTGTTCAAGAACAGCAAGAACATCGACGCGGCCCTGCAGTTCGTCAAGTTCATGACCAGCGACGACGAGCAGAAGATCCTCAACAAGGCCTACACCACGCAGCCTGTCATCCAGGGCGTGCCCGCGTCCTTCACCGATGACCAGGAAAAGATCGACACCTTCACCGAGGTCCTCTCCAGCCGCGCCAAGCCGCTGCCGCTCGTGCCCGGCATCCAGGCGTTCCAGGCCAACGTCGGCGGCGCGGCGGTCGCGCTGGTCGCCAAGGCCGCGACCGGGGCTCAGGTCGGCGATGCCGAGGTGAAGGCCGCGCTGGAAGAGGCGCAACAGAAGATGGGCGCGAGCTGATCATCTCGTCCATGGCAACCGGCAACCGACCGAACCACGGGGCGCCGCCCGGCGCGGGGCGGCCTGAGGAGAACGAGATGGCAGCGACGACGTTCCCCGAGCGTCCTGTGCGGACGCCGAATGACGGGCCGGGTCCGGATGGTTCCCGGCGGCGCGGGCTCAGGCACATCAACTGGGCCCGCGTGACCCCCTACCTGCTGATCCTCCCGGCCGTGGCGTTCGAGCTGCTCGTACACGTCGTCCCGATGATCGTCGGGATCTTCATGAGCCTCATCGAGCTCACCCAGCTGTTCATCACGAACTGGTCGGCGGCCCCGTTCGCCGGGCTGGGCAACTTCGGGGTGGCGCTCGACTTCTCCGGGCCGCTCGGGCAGCAGTTGCTGCGCTCCTTCGGGATCACGCTCGGCTTCACGGTGCTGGTCGTCGGCATCTCGTACGCGTTCGGCATGGCCGCCGCGATCGTGCTGCAACGCTCGATGCGGAGCCGGGGCTTCCTGCGCACGCTCTTCCTCATCCCGTACGCGCTGCCCGCCTACGCCGGGATCATCGTCTGGAAGTTCATGCTCCAGCGCGACAACGGCCTGCTCAACCAGTTCCTGGTGGACGTGCTGCACCTGACGAACGACCGGCCGTTCTGGCTGATCGGCAGCAACGCGTTCATCTCGGTGGTGATCGTGTCGATCTGGCAGCAGTGGCCCTTCGCCTTCCTCATGTCGATGGCGGGCATGCAGAGCATCCCCGACGAGCTGTACGAGGCGTCGGCGATCGACGGGGCGAGCACCTGGCAGCAGGTACGGCACATCACGATGCGGATGATGCGGCCGATCAGCATGGTCCTGCTCCTCCTGCTCTTCCTGTGGACGTTCCGCGAGTTCAACACCCCCTACGTGCTCTTCGGGCCGACCCCGCCCGCCTCGGCCGACCTGCTGACCGTGCACATCTACTCCAGCTCGTTCATCACCTGGAACTTCGGGCTCGGCTCGGCGATGTCCGTGCTGCTGATGGCCTTCCTCGTGGTGGTCGCGGGCCTGTGGGCACTGTGGAACAGGAGAGTGAGACGCGATGCGTGAGCAGTTGTCGTTCCGGATCTTCCGCTGGGTGGTGCTCGTCCCGCTCGCGGTGTTCACCATCGTGCCGCTCTATGTGGTACTGACTTCGGCGCTCAAGCCGCTGCGGGACGTGCAGGGCGAGTTCCAGTGGTGGCCGACGAACCTGACGCTGGCGCCGTTCGTGGACATGTGGTCGACCGTGCCGCTGGCCGACTATTTCGTCAACAGCCTCATCGTGACGTTCTCGGCGATGGTGTTCAGCGTGGTGATCGCGATCTTCGCGGCGTACGCGATCTCGCGTTACAACTTCCGCGGCCGGGGCGCGTTCTCCGGGGTGATCCTCTCGACGCAGATGTTCCCCGGGGTGCTGTTCCTGCTGCCGTTGTTCATCATCTTCGTCAACATCGACCGGAGCCTCGGCTTCACGTTCCTCTACCAGACCCGGATCGGGCTGATCGTCACCTACCTGACGTTCACCCTGCCGTTCTCGATCTGGATGCTGGCCAGCTACATGGACGGCATCCCGCGGGCGCTGGACGAGTCGGCGAAGGTGGACGGCACGACGGCACTGGGCGCGCTGTTCCGGGTGATCCTGCCCGCCGCCCGCCCGGGCATCATCGCGGTCGCCGTGTACGCGTTCATGACCGGCTGGGGCGAGATCCTGTTCGCCTCGCAGCTGACCAACAGCGCGACCCGCACCCTGTCGGTCGGCATGCAGAGCTACGCCACGGAGACGAACGTCTACTGGAACCAGGTCATGGCGGCGGCGCTGGTGGTCAGCGTGCCGATCGTGGTCGGGTTCCTCATCCTGCAGCGCTATCTGGTGTCCGGCCTGACGGCCGGCGCGGTGAAGTAGCCCGCCATGCCACTGGATGTGATCTGTGTCGGGGCCGTCACCGTCGATACCATCACCACGATCGACCGGCTGCCCGCCGAGGACGGCCGGGTGGTGGGAGAGCCGTTCACCGTCGCCGGGGGCGGCCCGGCCGCCACGGCGGCGGTCGCGCTGGCCCGGCTGGGCGCCCGCGTGGGGTTCTGCGGGGTCGTCGGCGACGATGACGCCGGCCGGCTGAGCCGCGCGCTGCTGGAGGAGGAGGGCGTGGACACCACGTGGCTGCGCGTGCGGCCCGGCATCCGCACGCCGCAGAGCATGATCATGGTGTCCCGGGGGTCGGGCGCGCGGACGATCGTCACCTCCCCCGCGACCCCGCCCGACGACGTTCCACGCGGCGCGGCCCGCTGGCTGCACGCCGACCACAACGGCTACGCCGCCGCCCGCGCGGCCCTGGACGGGCGGACGTCGCTCAGCATCGACGGCGGCAACCCGATCCCGGGCCTCGACCTGGCGGGGGTCGAGCTGTACGCCCCGACCGCCACCTCCCTGAGAGCCGCCTTCCCCGCCCCCGCCCCCGGCCCGGCGACCGACCGCGCCCCTGGCTCGGCCACCGACCATGCAGCCGACCACGCCGCCGACCCGGGTGCCGACCCGGGTGCCGACCGCGCCACCGACCCTCCCGCCGGGCTGGAGGCGAGCCTGCGGGCCGCCGCCGCGGCCGGCGCCCGGCAGGTGGTGGCGACCTCGGGCGGCGACGGCTGCTACGTGCTGGTGGCCGACGAGTTGACGCACGTGCCCGCGGTGCCGGTCGAGCCGGTGTCCACGATGGGCGCCGGCGACGTCTTCCACGGCGCGCTGCTGGCCGGGCTGGTAGAGGGCCGGCCGCTGGTCGAGGCGGCACGGCGGGCGAACCTGGTGGCCGCGCTGTCCTGCCGCTCGCTCGACGGCAGGAGCGGCATCCCCCGCACCACCGAGGTCGAGCACTGGTTGTCCACGGCGCGACCCGCGCCGCGGTCCGATTGAGAACGGAGAATGATGGCTGGGAATTCTGTGGCCCCAGATGAACACGCGATGCGCAGGTTGACCGCCCCCCTGGAATCAGCCGAGGGCGGTTTCGCCATGCTCGCGCTGGACCAACGGGAGTCACTGCGCCAGATGTTCCCTTCTGTCAACGGCCAGGCGGCGACCGACGAGGCGCTGCGCGAGTTCAAGTCAACGGCGACACGGGTGCTGTCACCGCTGACCACCGCCGTTCTGCTGGACCGGCTCTACGGATTGACCGACACGGCACCCGAGGGGCTCCGGTCCAGCCTGATCGTCGCCGCCGACGTGCTCGTACAGCCGCCGGGCCAGCCCGTGCAGACCACCCACCTGGACCCGGCCGTCACCCCCGAGTACATCCGCGGGACCGGTGCCGCCGCGGTGAAGTTCCTGGTGATCTGGGAGGCCGACGGCGACCCCGACGAGCGCGTGCGCCTGGTCCGCTCGTTCCTCGACCTGGCCGCCGAGGCCGGGGTCGCCAGCCTGGTGGAGGCGATCGTGCGTCCCGCCGCCGGCCGGACGTGGGAGCAGGAGGAACGGCACGCCGCCATCCTCCAGGCGGCCAGGGAGTTGTCCACGCTGGGCGGCTCCATCTACAAGGCGGAGGTGCCCGGATACCAGCCGGGCGACCTGTCGAAGGTCAGGGAGCAGTCGGAACGCCTCTCCGAGATCGTCCCGGTGCCCTGGGTGGTGCTGTCGAACGGGGTCGAGAGGGAGGACTTCGCGGGCGCCCTGCGGGAGGCGTGTCTGGGCGGTGCGAGCGGTTTTCTCGCGGGACGCGCGATTTGGAGCGACACTGTCGCTGACCCCGACCCGCTGGGCGCGCTGACCCACCGCTCGGCGGAGCGACTGCGCGCCCTGAATGCCATCGTGGCCGAGACGTCACGAGGGCGACGGAGGCTATGAACCCGACCATGACAAAAGAGAACTTCCGCTACACCTCGGCGCCGGAGCGCAGGGACCGGCTCGTACAGTTCATCACCGAACAGGGCTACTGCACGATCACCGAGCTGTCCAAGGCGTTCGCCGTGTCGGAGATGACCATCCGCCGCGACGTGCTGCGGCTGACCGAGCAGGGCAAGGTGCGGGGGTTCCGCGGCGGCGTGGGCTCGCTGTCCAAGCAGGACATGGAGGGCAGCGACTACCACCTGCGGGACGTGAAGATGGCCGACGCCAAGCGGGCCATCGCGCTCAGGGCGGTCGAGATGATCGGCACGGGCTCGGTGGTGGCCATCGACGCGGGCACCACCACCCGGCAGGTCGCCGACCTGCTGCCGGGCGAGCGCGGCGTCACGGTCGTCACGCACTCCTTCCCGGTGGTGTCGAGCCTGATCGGGCGCGGCGGCACCGAGGTGATGTGCCTGGGCGGACTGCTGCACCCGGAGTCGTTGTCGTTCGACGGACCCGCCACCCTGTCCGCGATCTCCAACCTGCAGGTGGAGACGCTGTTCCTGGCCGCCAGCGGGATCGGCGAGCGGGGCGCGTTCTGCGGCAACGGTTTCGACGCCATCACCAAGCGGGCGCTGATCGAGGTGGCCGAGCACGTCGTGCTGCTCACCGACTCCTCGAAGTTCTACGCCTCGGCGATGGTGAAGATCTGCGGCTGGGACGCGATCGACCGCGTCGTCATCGACGATGGCATCACCGACGAGCACCGTCTCATGCTCCAGCAGCAGGACATCGACGTGGTGACGGTGACCACCGCGCCGCACGAGCTGACCAGTGGAGCCGCCTCGTGACCACGCATCGGATCGCCGTCATCGCGGGCGACGGCATCGGCCAGGAGGTGGTGCCGGCCGCGATCGGCTGCCTCGACGTGGTGGCCGCGCGGCACGGCATCGGCCTCGACTGGCACCAGCTCGACTGGGGCTCCGACCACTACCGGCGGCACGGCCGGATGATGCCGGTCGACGGGCTGGACGTGCTGGCCGGGCACGACGCCATCTTCCTGGGCGCGGTCGGGGTGCCGGACATCCCCGACGTCGAGACGCTGTGGGGGCTGCTGATCCCGATCAGGCGGCGCTTCGAGCAGTACGTCAACCTGCGCCCGGTCAGGACGTTGCCCGGGGTGCCCTCGCCGCTGGCCGCCGCCGGGCCGATCGACCTGGTCGTGGTTCGGGAGAACAACGAGGGCGAATACTCCGAGATAGGCGGCCGGCTGTATCGCGGCCTGCCGGAGGAGGCGGCCGTGCAGGAGGCGGTGTTCACCCGCCACGGCGTCACCCGGGTGGCCCGCTACGCCGCCGAGCTGGCCGCCGGCCGCAGCGGGCGGCTGACCTCCGCCACCAAGAGCAACGGGATCGTGCACACGATGCCGTTCTGGGACGAGGTGGTCCGGGAGGTGCTGGCCGAGCACCCGGACGTGGAGCTGCGCAGCGAGCTGATCGACGCGCTGGCCGCGAGCCTGGTCCTGCGTCCCGCCCGCTACGACGTGATCGTGGCCTCCAACCTGTTCGGCGACATCCTGTCCGATCTGGCGGGCGCGGTCACCGGCTCGATCGGGGTGGCCCCGAGCGCCAATCTCAATCCGGAGCGGCGGCATCCGTCGATGTTCGAGCCGGTGCACGGCTCGGCTCCGGACATCGCCGGGCAGGGCGTGGCCAACCCGGTCGGCCAGTTGTGGAGCGGCGCGATGATGCTCGACCACCTGGGCCACCCGGAGGCCGCGGCCGAGCTGGTGTCGGCCTTCGAGTCGGCGCTGGCGGGGGGCGTACGCACTCGCGATCTGGGCGGCACGGCCACCACCGCGGAGTTCGCCGCGGCCGTGCGAGGCAACATCGAGGAAGGCACGTGAAGCTCTACATCGACGGGGAATGGCTGCCTGGCGCGGCCGAGCAGCCGGTGCTCGACCGCTGGAGCGGCGAGCAGGTCGGCACGGTCGCCGTGGGCACCGCCGAGCACGCCGTCCTGGCCGTGGACGCGGCCGAGCGGGCGATGCGGCGCGGGCTGCCGGTGCCGGAGCGAGCCAGGATCCTGGGCGCCGCGGCACGGCTGGTCGCGCGGCGGGCCGGGGAGTTCGCCCGGCTGGTCACCGCGGAGACCGGCAAGCCGATCACGGCGGCGCGCGGCGAGGTGGACCGGGCGGTGCAGACGCTGACCTGGGCGGCCGAGGAGACCCGGCGGACGGCCGGAGAGGCCGTGCCGCTCGGCGCGATCGAGTCGGGCGCGGGCACCCTGGCCATGACCGTGCCGGAGGCCAGGGGCATCGCGGCCGCGATCACCCCCTTCAACTTCCCGGTCAACCTCGTGCTGCACAAGATCGCACCGGCGCTGGCGGCCGGCTGCGCGGTCGTGCTCAAGCCGTCGGAGAAGGCGGTACTGGCCGCCGGGCTGCTCGTCGAGGTGTTCGCCGAGGCGGGCCTGCCCGCCGGCTGGCTGAACCTGGTGACCGGGCCGCCCGCCGAGGTGGTGGACGCCTGGCTGGCCGACCCCCGGGTCGCCGTCGTCACCTTCACCGGCTCGACCCGGATCGGCTGGGAGCTGAAGGCGCGCTCGCCGCGCAAGCTGCACGTCCTGGAGCTGGGCTCGAACACCGCGATGGTGGTCACCGCCGCCGCCGACGTGGAACGGGCCGCCGCGGACGCGGTGACCGCCGCGCTGGCCGGCTCCGGGCAGGCGTGCGTCTCGCTCCAGCGCCTGTATGTGGCGCGCGAGGTGGCCGGCCGGCTCACCGCCGCGCTCGGCGCGGCCTTCACCTCCGTCCGCCACGGCGACCCGCACGACCCGGAGACCGTGGTCGGCCCGCTGATCACGCCGCAGGCCACGACGGCGCTCAAGGCGGCCATAGACGCCGCGGTGGCCAAGGGCGCGCGGCTGCTGGCCGGAGGCGAGGTCGTGAACGGGGTGCTGACGCCGACCCTGCTCACCGACGTGGACCCGGACGGGCCGCTGGTGTGCGAGGAGGCGTTCGGACCGCTGCTCAGCGTGCTGCCGGTGGACGACCTGGACGCGGCCATCGACGCGGTCAACCGCTCGTCGATGGCGCTGAACACCGCCGTCTACACGCGTGACCTGGGCGAGGCGATGCGGTTCGCCGAGCGGGCACAGGCGGGGACCGTACTGGTCAACATGCCGCCCTCCTACCGGGCCGACCACATGCCCTACGCCGGGGTGAAGGACTCGGGGCAGGGCACCGAGGGCGTACGGTACGCGATCGAGGAGCTGCAGCACCACAAGCTGGTCGTGCTCAAGCCCTGAGCTTCGTGACCGGTGCCCCGGACGGCGGGGCACCGGTCACCGCGCGTCAGGTCTGGGTGAAGGCGGTGTCGAAGCGGGCGTGCGGCTGCTCCCAGAGCAGCGAGCGCACGAACTCCAGGGCCTTGGGCGCGCCGTGCAGGCGGCTCATCCCGGCGTCCTCCCACTCGATGGAGATGGGGCCGGTGTAGCCGATGGACTCCAGGGCGCGGAAGGAGTCCTCGAAGGGCACATTGCCGTGCCCTGCGGAGACGAAGTCCCAGCCGCGCCTCGGGTCGCCCCAGGCCAGGTGCGAGCCGAGCCGCCCGGCCCGGCCGTCCTTCTCGCGTACCCGGGTGTCCTTGCAGTCGACGTGGTAGATGCGGTCGGCGTAGTCGACGATGAAGTTGGCCGGGTTGATGTCCTGCCACATCATGTGGCTGGGGTCCCAGTTGAGGCCGAAGGCGTCGCGGCGGTCGATCGCCTCCAGGGTCCTGGCGGTGGTCCAGTAGTCGTAGGCGATCTCGCTGGGGTGCACCTCCAGGGCGAACTTGACGCCCTCGGAGTCGAACACGTCCATGATCGGGTTCCAGCGGGCGGCGAAGTCGGCGTAGCCGTCGTCGATCACTTCCTGCGACACCGGCGGATACATCGCGACATAGCGCCAGATCTTGGAGCCGGTGAAGCCGGTCACCACCGAGGCGCCGAGCTTGCGGGCCAGGATCGCGGTCTTCTTGACCTGCTCGGTCGCCCGCGCCCGCACGCCCTCCGGGTCGCCGTCGCCCCACGTGCGCGGGCCGACGATCGGCTCGTGCCGGAAGTCCAGCGGGTCGTCGCAGATCACCTGGCCCTGGGCGTGGTTGGACAGCGCCCAGACGCCCAGGCCGTACCGGTCGAGGATCTCCCGGCGGGAGTCGAGGTACTTCTCGTCCTCCAGCGCCCGGTCCACGTCCAGGTGCTGGCTCTTGCAGGCGATCTCCAGGCCGTCGAAACCCCACTCGCTCGCGAGCCTGGCCACCTCCTCGAACGGCAGGTCGGCCCACTGCGCGGTGAACAGGGTGACGGGATGGCTGGCCATGTCAGATCTCCTGGAGGAACTCGAGCTGGTTGCCGAAGCAGTCGTGGGTGTGGAAGCGGCGGTGGCCGGGGTAGTCGCCGTTCATCACGTACGCGACGCCGTGCGCGTCGAGCCGGGCGGCCAGCGCGTCCAGGTCGTCGACCAGGATCGCCGGGTGGCCGACCCGGTTGGGCCGGAAGTCCTCCTCGGGCAGGCCGTGCACCTCCAGCCCGTCGGTACGGAACCAGCAGCCGACCTGCCGCATGGTCGCCGGCTTGGGCACCGGCGTCATGCCGAGCACGCCCGCGTAGAACGCCCGCGCCTCCTCCTCCGCGCCCACGGGCATGGTGAAGGTGGCGTGGTGCAGCCTCATGTATCTCACTGCCGCACCTCTGTCGCGTGCACCCGGTCGATGGCGTCCTTGAGGATCTTCGGCAGGTCGCGCTCCGGGATGGTGAAGGAGTTCTCGTCGTCGATGGCCAGCGGCGCGCCGAAGACCACGACGCCCGCGCCGATTTCCGGGCAGCTCACCGCCTGGTCGATCGACAGCCCGCCGACCGCCTGCACCGGCACGGTCGTCGCGGCGACGATCCCGGGCAGGTCGGTGAGCGGCGACAGGCGCAGCTCCCGGTGCATGTTGCGGTGGTCGTGCCCGATGTGGTGCAGGACCATGCCGACGCCCAGCTCCTCCAGCCGCCGTGCCTCGGCGACCCGGTCGGGGGCGCCCATGTCGTCGCCCATCACCAGCATCCCGTGGTCGGCGCCGGCCTCGCAGACCCGCCGCACGGTCGCGTCGTGCGCGCGGCCCATCACGACCACGGCGTCCGCGCCGGCCTCGGCGAACATGGTGGCCTCGCCGTAGCCGCCGTCCATGATCTTGAGGTCGGCGACCAGCGGATGGTCGGGGTATTCGCGGCGCAGCGCGCGGACGGCGTGCGCCCCCTCGGCCATGACCAGCGGGGTGCCGATCTCCAGCCAGTCGGCGCCGGCCTCGACGGCGATGGCGGCCATCCGCAGGCCGTCGTCGAGGTTCTTCAGGTCGAGCGAGACCTGGACCAGGCCGTGCGTGAGGTCGGAGCGCCGCAGGCCGCGGATCGACGTGCTCATCGGATGTCCTCTCAGGATGGGGTGGCGGCTTGCTTGGCTTGCTCGTGGGTGCGTACGCGGACGGCGGTGGAGCCGCCGAACCAGCGGTCCCGGGCCGCGCGCAGGAAGTCGGCCGAGGCACGCAGCTCGTCGAAGCCGTTGACGCCGTCCTCGATGCTGATCCAGCCGTCGTAGCCCGCCTCGACCAGGATGGTGAAGATCCGGTCGTAGTCGTTGAGGCCGCGGCCGATCACGCCGTGCTTGAGCGCGGGCGCGTAGCCGATCGTGCCGTCGGCCTGGCGCAGGTCGTCCAGGGTGGTGCCGGGCTCCAGGAAACGGTCGGAGGCCTGCATGGTGACCACCCGGTCGATCACGCTCTCCAGGAACTCGGCGGAGTCGGCGCCGGCGGTGATCGCGTTGGACGGGTCGTACTGCACGCCGAAGTGCACCCGGTCGGGGATGCCGGCCAGGATGCGGTGGAAGACCGCGGGCGCCTGGGCGAACTCGGGGTGGGTCCAGGTGCCGGCCTTGTAGTGGTTCTCGATGGCCAGCACGATGTCCAGCTCGGCGGCCAGCGGGAGCAGGCCCTTGATCGCCTCGATCGCCCACTCGACGCCCTGCTCGACGGCCACCTCCGGATGGCGCTGCCCGCTGAGCACCCGGCAGGTGGCGCCGGGACCGCCGAGCCTGGCGGTGGTCCGCATGGCCGCGGCCTGGGCGTCGATCTCCCGCTTCCGCGCGTCGGCGTCGGGATGGGTGAAGTCGGGCGAGGCGCACATCATCGGCATCTCGAAGCCGGCCCCGGCGAGCGCCTCGCCGATCCGGTCGACCTCGTCGTCACCGCCGGTCCAGAAGAATCCGGTGTGCAATTCGAGCCCGTCCACGCCGAGCGCGCGGGCCTCCTCGATCCATTCGTAGACGGTCTTGGTGCGCCGGACCACGATCCGGTCAAGATCACCCTTCGGGAACGCTGCGATCCTCACGAAATCCCCTGTGCTGGCCCCAAAATATGGGAGCAATCATACAGACTTTGAGCGAAAACTGAACTACTGTTGCTCGGGAGCGAGCATTCTTGGGAATTTCTATGGGAGATCGCGGATGAAGGCGTTGGTCAAGTACGCGCACGAGGACGGCGCGGTGGAGGTGCGTGACGTGCCCCGGCCGCAGGCCGGTCCCGGCACGGTCCTGGTGCGGGTGCACTCGGTCGGAGTGTGCGGCTCGGACATCCACATGTGGCACGACACACAGAGCAAGAGCTCCAAGGGCGTGCTGCCGGTGACGCTGGGCCACGAGTCGGCCGGGACGATCGAGGCCGTCGGCGAGGGCGTGACGGGCTGGTCGCCCGGCGACCGGGTGGTGTGCGAGACGGCCGCGTCCATCTGCGGCGTGTGCGCCCTGTGCCGGGCGGGCCAGTACAACCTCTGCCCCTGGCGCGAGGGCTACGGGCTCAAGCGCGACGGCGCCATGGCCGAGTACGTCGTGGCCGAGCCGCGGGTGCTGCACCGCATCCCGGAGGGCATGCCGTACGAGCTGGCCGCGATGTGCGAGCCGTACGCTGTCGCCTACAACGCGGTCGTCGAGCGCGCCGGGGTGCGTCCCGGGGACCTGGTGGTCATCCAGGGGGCGGGCGCGATCGGCACGCTCTCCCTGGAGGTGGCCATCCAGCAGGGCGCGGCGACCACGGTCGTCCTCGGCACCGACATCGACGCGCACCGGCTGGAGAAGGCCAAGCAGCTGGGCGCCGACCACACCGTGGACGTCACCCGGCAGGACCCCGCCGAGCTGATCGCGGAGCTGCACGACGGGCTCGGCGCCGACCTCGTGGTGGACGCCACCGGCGTGAGCGCCGCGCTACGGCAGAGCATGGAGCTGGTACGCCCGGGCGGCGCCATCGCCAAGGTCGGCTGGGGGCCGCAACCACTGGGCTTCACCATCGACCCCTTGGTCAAGAAGGCCGTGACGCTCTACGGCTGCTACTCCCACACCTGGAGCACCTGGGAGCGGGTGCTGCGGCTGTTCGGCCAGCGACGGCTCCGGCCCGACCTGGTGCTCGGCGGGACCTACCCGATCGAGGAGTGGCAGGAGGCGTTCTCGGCCATGCAGCGCGGCGACAACATCAAGTCCGCCCTGCGCATGGCCGGGCCCGACGAGCGGGCCGGTGAGCCGGCATGACGGGCGCTCCCCTGCGGCTCGGCGTGCTCGGGCTGGGCGCGGTGGCGCAGGCCGTGCACCTGCCACTGCTCGCCAAGCGCCGCGACCTCTACACGATCGCGGCGGTGGCGGACCTGTCCGCCGAGGTCACGGACCTGGTCGGGGACCGCTTCGGCGTCCCCGGCAACCGCCGCTTTCACAATCTGACCGACCTGCTGGACGCGGGCGACCTGGACGCGGTGATGATCCTGGCCCGCGGCTCGCACGCGCCGGAGGTCCGGCAGGTGTTCGAGCGCGGCCTGCCGGTCTTCTGCGAGAAGCCGCTGGCCTACACCCTGGCCGAGATCGACGACCTGGCCGGCGTCGGCGGGCGGATCCTGCTCGGCTACATGAAGCAGTACGACCCAGCGGTCATCGCCGCTGAGCGCGCACTGGCCGGGGTGGACGACATCCGCAGCATCGAGGCGACCGTGCTGCACCCGACCGGGGCCTCGCAGCTGGCGCCGTTCCGGGTGGCCGGGCCGAGCACACCGCTGCCGGCCTACCTTCAGGAGGCGGGCGACGCGGCCGACCGCGCCCTGTGGCGGGACGCCGTGGGCGAGGCCGACGAGTCGCTGTGGCGCGCGTACCGCGGGTGCCTGGTGAGCAGCCTCGCCCATGACCTGTCCGTCATGCGCGGCCTCGGCGCGCGGCCCGCCACCGTGGACCACGCCGACATCTGGCGGCAGAGCTCCCGGCACGCCCGGCGCGAGGTGGGCCGCGACCGCAAGTCGTTCGGCGAGCACCCGCCGTCGATCTCGGCGACCGGCACCCTCGCCGGCGGCGGCCGGTACGCCCTGGCCTGGCACTACCTGCCCGACTTCCCCGCCTACCGGGAGACGGTCAGGGTGGTGCACGGCCGCGGCACCGTCGAGCTGACCTTCCCCTCCCCCTACCTGCTGCACGCCCCCACCGAGCTGGTCGTCACCACGCTGGACGGCGACGCCGAGCACCGGGTGGTGCGCCGCAGCGTCACGGAGGCGTTCGAGACGCAGCTGGAGGCGTTCCACGCGTTCGTGCGCGAGGGCACTCCCCCGCGCTCCGGGCTGGCCGAGGGCCGCGCCGACGTGCTGACCTGCCAGCAGATCGTGGCCGCCTACGCCGCCCGCACCGGCACGCCGGTCGGCGGCGAGGTCGGCCGCCTGGTGAAGGAGCGCCTGTGACCGAGATCAGGACCGCCATCATCGGGTACGGCCTGGCGGGCAGCGTCTTCCACGGCCCGCTGATCGCCGCCGACCCCTCCTACTCGGTTAGCGGCATCGTCACCGCGAACCCGGAGCGCGCGGCCGCCGCCGCGGCCCGCCACCCCGAGGCCCGCATCCTGTCGGACGCGGCGCAGGTGCTGTCCGGCGACTTCGACCTGGTCGTGGTGGCCACGCCCACCCCCGGCCACGCCGAGCTGGCCACCATGACCGTGACGGCCGGCCTGCCGACCGTGGTCGACAAGCCGCTGGCCGTGCGCGCGGCCGACGCCGAACGGCTCATCGCGCTCGCCGAGCGCGGCGGGGTGCCGCTGACCGTCTTCCAGAACCGCCGCTGGGACGGCGACTTCCTGACCGTGCGGCGGCTCGTCTCCGAGGGGCGGCTGGGCGAGGTGTGGCGGTTCGAGTCGCGCTTCGAGTGGCTCAGCGCCCGGCCCCGGCCCGCCTGGAAGAGCGGCACCGCCGGCCGGGACGGCGGCGGCGTCGCCTACGACCTGGGCGCCCACCTCGTCGACCAGGCCATCCAGCTGTTCGGCCCGGTCAAGGAGGTCTACGGCGAGCTCGACCGGCACCGGGAGCACGCGGTGAACGACGACGACAGCTTCATCGCGCTCACCCACGAGTCCGGGGTGCGCTCGCACCTGGGGATGAGCAGCCTGGTGGCGCAGCGCGGGTTCCGCTTCCGGGTGCTGGGCTCGGAGTCGGCCTACGGCAAGTGGGGGCTGGATCCGCAGGAGTCGCAGCTGGCCTCGGGGATGTCACCGCTGGACGACGCCTTCGGGACGGAGCCTGCGCAGGCGTACGGGCTTCTGGGGCGGGACGGCGAGGGGGTGCCGCTGCCCACCGAGCGCGGCGCGTACCGTGCCTTCTACGCCCTGCTGGCCGAGGCGCTGCGGGGCGGTGGCCCGGTGCCGGTCGATCCGCGCGACGCGCTCACCGCCATCCGCGTCATCGAGGGCCTGCACGAACGCCTCGGATAGGCCCCCTTGGCTCCGCGATCAGCGGTGATAAGCTCGCAGGTGATCCTTTCGCGGCGGCCGAAGGAGGGATCGATGACCTCGAGCGACGCGGTGCTCAGCGCCGCCGACGTCGAGCAGTTCCTGGAGCGCGGCTACGTCCGGCTCCGGGGCTGCTTCACCCGCGCGGCGGCCGAGGAGCACACCCGGCTCATCTGGGACCGGCTCGGCTACGCGGCCGACGACCCGTCGACGTGGGAGCTCCCGTCGGTGCACATGCCGCCCATCCAGCGGATCGACGTGCGGGAGTTCGCGCCCAAGGCGTGGCGGGCGGCCTGTGAGCTGGTCGGCGGCGCCGGGCGCATCTCCGCCGACAAGCCCTATCGGTGGACCGACGGTTTCGTCGTCAACCTGTGGCAGGACGCCGACCGGCCCTGGCGTCCGCCGTCGGGCGAGTCGCCCGGCTGGCACGTCGACGGCAACTTCTTCCGGCACTTCCTCGACTCGCCCGAGCAGGGCCTGCTCACGATCGCGTTGTGGTCGGACGTCGAGCACCGGGGCGGCGCGACGTTCGTCGCCACCGACTCGGCCGGTCCGGTCACCCGGTTCCTGGCCGCGCACCCTGGCGGGCTGCTGCCCGCGCCCGACCCGGACGACGACACCCCGGTGATCCCCTACGCCGAGCTCGGCCGGCAGTGCGCGGAGTTCGTCGAGGCCACCGGCGAGGTCGGTGACGTCTACCTGATCCATCCGTTCGTCCTGCACGCCAAGTCACAGAACGTCCTGCGCAGGCCGCGCTTCATCACCAACCCGCCGCTGACCCTGGCCGCGCCTATGCGGTTCGACCGCCCCCGCTTCGAGGACCATTCGCTCGTGGAGCGCGTCGTGCTGCGGGCGCTCGGCGTGGACTCCTACACCTTCACCCCGACCCGGCCCCGCGCGCACATCGTGTCGGAGATGTCGAAGCGGCACGAGCGGATGCGCGCCGAGGAGCGCCGGCGCCTGGCCCGTACCTCGCCCCCGGACTCGTGAGAGCGCCGCCGGCGGGCGATCAGGGCGCGCTACCGGCATGCCGACGGGCCGGTCGCCGTGGCGCCGGCCCGTCTCCCTGGTGACGGTCAGAGCGTCCTGGCGTACGGGTCCCAGGTCTCCGGCACCGGGTCGCTGACCGGGGTCCGGCTCTCGACCTGTACGGTCCGGCGGCTCTCGATGGACTCCGAGACGGCGGCCATCGTGTCGAGCACGTGGTAGGCGAGCCGGCCCGACGCGCGGTGCGGGACGCCGGCGCGTACCGAGCGGGCGATGTCCAGCGTGCCGAGGCCCCGGCCGCCGACCGGGCCGGAGCAGGGCACGGTCGTCCACTCCTCGTCGGTGCCGCGGCGCAGGTAGAGGTCGCCGTCGAAGTGGTTGGGGTCCGGGATGGACAGCGTGGCCTCCGAGCCCACGATCTCCACGTGCCCCACCCGGCGGTGCGGCGAGTCCCAGCTCAGCACGCTGGTCGAGG
This sequence comes from Nonomuraea jiangxiensis, assembly GCF_900099965.1. Classification (GTDB taxonomy): domain Bacteria; phylum Actinomycetota; class Actinomycetes; order Streptosporangiales; family Streptosporangiaceae; genus Nonomuraea; species Nonomuraea jiangxiensis. The sequence goes on from NZ_FNDJ01000019.1 coordinate 198,708, forward strand.
TCTGTCCCGAGGCGAACTCGGCGATGATGCTCACATAAGTCGGGACTTGTACTGAAATATCCTGACCGGTCTTGGGGCCGACCAGCAGCCGCCTGACCGGCCGGGCGATCCGCCCCACCGCCGTCACCGCCGCGAACGAGCCGAACGACTGGGTGAGCGCCGTCAGGTAGTACGGCCCCATGTCCCACAGCGGGCCGGCGCCGCGCGACAGCAGCACCTCCAGGTTCCGGTGGTCGGCCACCGGCCCCGGCGTCTCGAACAGTGTCAGCCCGGTCAGCGGCACCCCGATGTCGCCCCGCTCGATCATCCGGCGGGCCGTCTGCAGTCCCGCGCCGAGGAAGGTGTCGGGCGCGCCGCCGATCCGCAGCCCCGCGGCGTCGGCCTGGTCCAGCAGGCGCCGCCCGCTCTCCCTGTCGAGCGCGAACGGCTTCTCCGTCCACACGTGCTTGCCCGCGTCGAGGGCCGCGGCCGACACCTCGGCGTGCGCCGCCGGGATGGTCAGGTTGACGATGATCTCCACCTCGGGATGGCGCAGGGCCTCCTCGGGGGTGCCCGACTCCGCCACGCCGTACGCCTTGGCCTGCTCGGCGGCCCGCTCGGGCAGCAGGTCGGCGACGATCTTGACGTCCAGGTCGGGGAAGGCCGTGAGGTTCGTGAGGTACTGCTCGCTGATCTTGCCCGCGCCGATCACGCCGACGCCGACCGCGCTCATGCCGTGATCCGCGCGTCGAAGTAGGCGAAGCTGGCCGCGATCGCCTCGAAGATGTCGCCGTCGTACTCGTCGAACTCGACGACCCCGGCCTCCAGCCGCGGCGTCGCGTCGAGGATCTCGGGCCAGGGCATCTTGCCCTGCCCGGCCGGGCGCTGCTGCAGGTTCTCCCGGTTGATCGGGCCGTCCTTGAGGTGCAGGAAGTGCACGCGGTCACGCTGCCTGCCGAGCAGCTCCAGGACGTCCTCGCCGCCGACCGCCACCCAGTAGGCGTCCACTTCGAGCAGCACGTCCGGCCGTACCCGGTCGACCAGGCACTCCAGCGCGGTACGGCCGCCGAACCGGCGCTCCAGCTCCCACCAGTGGTTGTGGTATCCGACGCGCAGCCCGTACTCCTCCGCCTTCTCGGCGGCCTTGTTCAGGTGTCCGGCGATGCGGTCCACGTCGGCCTCGGAGGTCCAGAACTGTTCGGGGATGAACGTGTCGATCACGGTGCCCGCGCCGAGCTCCTTGGCGGCCGTGAACACCGCGTCGAGGTCGACGTCGACCAGCGAGGACGTCATCGTCGGCGAGGCCAGCCCGGCGTCCCTGACCGCGGCCAGGAACTGCGGGCCGCGCGAGTACAGCTTGTAGGACGACTCGATCTGCCGGTAACCGATCTCCGCGACCTTGGCGAGCGTGCCGGGCAGGTCCTCGTCGATGGCGTTGCGAACGCTGTAGAGCTGGAGGGAGAGGGAGGGGAGAGGCACAGTGAACCCTTCGCCGTGGGATACGCCGCCCGACCGAATTGGGGTGTCGAGCACCAAACATGTTACTAAAGTAACGAATATCTGTGCTCTAACCATCATGTCAAGATGTGCGACGGAGGTCAGGTGCCGGTGCCGGTGACGGCGCCGAGGTCAGGTGCCGGTGACGGCGGCGGCGAGGGCGCGGCGGTCGCCGTCCCCCTTGGCGGTGCGGGGGAACCGGTCGAGGATGTAGATGCGCTTGGGGATCTCGAAGGCCGTGAGCCGGCTGCGGCAGTGCTGTTGCAGCTCCGCCTGGGTGGTGTGGCGACCGCTCCCGAGAATGACGGCGGCGTTGATCTCCTCGCCGTAGGTGGCGTCGGGCACGCCGAAGGCCAGCGCGTCCACCACGGCGGGATGGGAGAGCAGCACCACCTCGACCGCGTGCGGCGCGATCTTCTCCCCGCCCCGGTTGATCAGCTCCTTGATCCGGCCACTGAGGAACAGGTAGCCGTCGGGGTCCAGGTAGCCGAGGTCGCCGGTGTGGAACCAGCCGCCGGTGAAGGCCGCGGCGGTGTCGTGCGGGTCGTCGAGATAGCCGTCGGTGACCGCGGGTCCGCGGACGCAGACCTCGCCGGTCTCGCCGGTGGGGGCCGGGTGGCCGGCGGCGGTGAGGATGCGGACCTGCAGTCCCGTGGGCAGGCCCACGGATCCGGCCTTGGCGACGCCGTCGCCGGGCAGCGGATTCGTCGTCGCCTGGTGCGCGGTCTCGGTCATGCCGTAGGCGGAGATCACCGGCGCGCCGAACCGCTCCTCCAGCCGACGCTGGACCGTGGGCGCGAGGGACGCGCTGCAACTGCGGATGAACCGCAACGCCGGAGGATCGGCGGCCGGATAGTCGGTGCCGGCGCGGTCCAGCAGGATCTGGTGGATGGTGGGCACGGCGGTGTACCAGGTCGCCCGGGCGGCGGCGATCTCGTCCCAGAACGCGTGCGCGGAGAAGCGGCCGGCGGCCGGGAGATAGGCCGTGCCACCGCTCGCGAGGGTGGCGAGCAGGCCCGCGATGAGGCCGTGGCCGTGGAAGAGAGGCATGGCGAGCAGCGTCGCGTCGTCCGGTCCGAGGTGGTAGCCCGACACGATGCCGGCGACGGACGCGGCGAGGTTGCCGTGGGTGAGGGGCACGACCTTCGGTGTTCCGGTGCTGCCGGTGGTGAACATCAGCAGGGCCAGATCCCGGTCCTGGGCGGCCTTTCCGTGGGCCTCGCCCGGCGGCATGCGGGTGGCGGCGCGGCCGGCGTCCGCGACGGACACCTCGGACCGGTCGGCGCCGACCTCGATCACCCAGGCGGCCGCGTCGCCCGGGAAACTGTCCCGCAGGTGGCCCGGCAGGAGAACCGCCCTGGTCCCGGCGGCGGCCAGGCGGCCGTCCACCTGGACGCCCGTCAGCTGCGGATCGATCGGGACGACGACCGCCCCGATGGTCCAGCACGCGAGCAGGGCCAGCACGAACTCGGGCCGGTTGTCGCTGTAGACGGCGATGGGATCGGCCCGCGCGACGCCGCGCTCCGCCAACCGGCGCGCGAGCGTTCGCGCCAGCCGGCCCAGCTGCCCGTAGGACAGGGGCGAGCCGCCGGCCGAGCCGAGGGCGGGCCGATCGGGCGTGGCCTGGATGGTGTGCTCGATCAGGTCCGCCATGCGGGGCAGGCTTGCCGCGTCGGCTGTCATGGCCGTCCTCCTCCCTGCCCGGCGCTTTCGCCGCTCAGGCGTCTCCCCCCTTCGGCTGACGAGGCACGTCCCCGGGGGCGAACTCGGCGCGCAGCGCGTCGCCGCGGTTGTCCAGCTCCGGCGACGGGATCATGGTGCCGAGCGAGTTGTACGCCCCGAACTTGATCGGATTGCCGGGCACCTGGAAGCCGTCCACCTCCTTGACCATGCCGCGCACCTTGATGTGCTCCAGCCTGCGGGTGTCGTCGACGTTGAGGACCAGGCTGGCGGGGATGCCGGCGTCCTCCAGCCGTCCGTGCCAGGCCGCGGCGCTGTCGGTACGCAGCACCGCCTCCATGGCCTGCTTGAGCTCCGCCTGGTTGTTCGTCCGGTCGACGTTGGTGGCGAAGCGGGAATCGGCGGCCAGCTCCGGCTTGCCCAGGGTGTCGGCGAGGATGGCGAACAGGTGGTCGTTGCCGACACAGATGGCGATGAGCTGGTCAGCGCAGCTGTAGGTGTCGAACGGCGCCATGGACGGGTGACGGTTGCCGATGCGCTCCGGGCGCTGGTGGATGCCGAGGGCGTCCATCAGGCCCTGCTCCATGGTGGAGAACGTGGCGTCGAGCATGGCGACGTCCACGGTGGTGCCCTTGCCCGTGCGCTCTCTGGCGACCAGGGCGGTGACGATGCCGCAGTAGCCGAAGATGCCGCCCAGGATGTCGGAGATGGAGGTGCCGACCCTGGTGGGCCCGCCGTCGGGCGCGCCGGTGGCGTCCATGATGCCGGAGACGGCCTGGATGACCGTGTCGTAGGCCGCCTCCAGGTGCAGCGGCCCGTACTGGCCGAAACCGGAGATCGAGCAGACGATCAGCCGTGGATGCCGCCGGACCAGCTCGACCGGATCGAGGCCGAGCTTGGCCATGACGCCCGGGCGGAAGTTCTCCACCACGACGTCCGCCTCGGCGATCATCGCCTTGACGAGGCCGAGGTCGCCGGGGTCCTTCAGGTTGAGAGCGATGCTCTCCTTGCCCAGGTTGGCGAACCGGTAGTACTCCGAGGTGCCGTCACTGGCGAACGGGCCCATCTGGCGGGTGTCGTCGCCGGTCCCCGGCCGCTCCACCTTGATGATCCGGGCGCCCGCGTCGGCGAGCATCCGCGTACAGGTGGGCCCGGCCAGGACGCGGGTGAAGTCGACGACCGTGATGTGCTCCAGGGCGTGCGGCTTGCTCGGGTCCAGGTGCTCCGCCGGAACGGCTGCCCCATGCGTAGTGGTCTGCGTGGTCATGACGGTCCCTTCCGGTCTCGTACGCGCTCAGTGCGCCGGCTGAAGTGAGCCGGTGACGTTCAGGCTGGTGAGGTGGCCGCTTTCGGTGCCCGCGGTCGGGTCGATGACGGCGTTGATGAGGGCCGGCCTGCCGGCCCGCAGGGCGTCCTCCAGGGCGTGGCCGAGCTCGTCCGGGGTGTCGGCCTGGTAGCCGATGCCGCCGAACGCGGCGATGAGCTTGTCGTAGCGGCTGGAGTGCAGCAGCACCGTCGGGGCGGGGTCGGCCGAGTGCGGGTTCAGATCGTCGCCCTTGTAGACGCCGCCGTTGTTGAAGACCACCGTGACGATCGGGAGCCGGTAGCGGCAGATCGTCTCGATCTCCATGCCGCTGAACCCGAACGCGCTGTCCCCCTCGATCGCCACGACGGGCTCGCCCGACTCGACGGCCGCGGCGATGGCGTACCCCATGCCGATCCCCATGACCCCCCACGTGCCGGAATCGAGCCGGTGCCGCGGCCGGTGCATCGGCACGATGTCGCGGCAGAAGTCCAGCGTGTTGGCGCCCTCGTTGACCAGGTAGACCTCCCGGTGGCCGTCGAGCACGTCCTTGACGGCGCGCAGGGCGGTCGAGAAGTTCATCGGCGTGACGTCGGCTTCGAGCCTGGCTCGCATCTTGGCCACGTTGTGCGCCGTACGCTCCCTGATCGCCTCCCGCCAGGCGGCCGGTACGGTTATCCGCTCCGGTCGCAGGGCGTCGAGGAAGGCGGTCATCACCGAGGCGATGTCGCCGATCACCGGGGCGTCGATCGGCCGGTTGCTGTCGGTCTCCATCGGATCGGCGTCGACCTGGATGAACTTGGCGGTCGCCGACCAGCGTGGCGGCTGCCCGTGGGCGAGCAGCCAGTTCAGCCGGGCGCCGATGAGCATCACCACGTCGGCCTGCCCGAGCACCAGGGATCTGGCCGCCGCCGCGGACTGCGGATGGCCGTCAGGGAGCAGGCCCTTGGCCATCGACATCGGCAGGAAGGGGATGCCGGTGGTCTCCACGAACGACCGGATGGCCTGGTCGGCCTGCGCGTAGGCGGCTCCCTTGCCCAGTACGATCAGCGGGCGCTCGGCGCTCGCGAGCAGGTCCAGGGCTCGGGCGACCGATTCGGGGGCGGGAATCTGGGCGGGCGCCGGGTCGACCGCCCGGACCAGGGAGGCGCGACCGGTGCCGGCCGGGATCGTCGCCCTCAGCACCGCCGCCGGGAGGTCGAGATAAACACCACCGGGCCGCCCCGACACCGCGGCGCGGATGGCGCGGGCGATGCCGATCCCGAGGTCCTGCGGCTGGTCCACCCGGAAGGCGGCCTTGACGAAGGGTTTGGCCGCGTTGAGCTGATCGAGCTCCTCGTAGTCGCCCTGCTGCAGGTCGATGATGCTGCGCTCGCTGGATCCGCTGATCTGGATCATCGGGAAGCAGTTGGTCGTGGCATTGGCCAGCGCGGGCAACCCGTTGAGGAAACCGGGCGCCGACACCGTCAGGCAGATGCCCGGCCGGCCGGTCAGGAAGCCCGCCGCCGCGGCGGCATGGCCGGCGGCCTGTTCCTGCCGGAACCCGATATAGCGAATGCCCCGCGCCTGAGCGGTACGCGCGAGGTCGGTGATGGGGATGCCGACGACGCCGTAGATCGTCCTGACGCCGTTGGCCAGCAACGCCTCGACCGTGAGCGTCAGACCGTCCACCAGGTCCTCGTCGGGGCGCGTCATGGTGTGAGCGGCGTTCGGTGCCATCGCTGGCTCCCTGTCTCTGATGCCACACCGCTGGGACTGCACCGGACCGGCTGGGCTCAATGCGATGGTGTCCGGGTCTGCTCGATCCGGCGGCGACGCCGGTCGGCCGGCGATGAATGGCGACCTGGATGCTGTCAAGCCATTGCGGCTACACCTCAGGCTATCCGGCGTCCACGGGGTCACCCGGCCGGATCCTGGCGGCGGGCCCGACCCTGTCGCGCGAGGTAAAGGGAGAATGGTGGACGTATGCTCAGCGCACGCGGCGTGCCCGAGCCGCGCTCACCCTTGCGGAACGGGCACAGCAGGAGTTCGCAAAAAGTCCGCCAGCTACTCTGCCGAAGGCCGGTGACGGCCACGGGCAGCCTGCGGGGCTGTCCTGGGGCCGCCCGTGGTGGCGGGCGGGGAGTTGCGGTCGCCGAGCCCGGGCGCGTGCCGGGCTCGGCTTCCCCGGGGCGGCGTCAGGCGTCCTCGGAGAGGGAGCCGAGGAGGGGCTTGCCGGTCCACTCGTAGGTGACGTACACGACGCCCGAGCCGGTGGTCCGGCTCCCGGTCAGCTTCAGCCCGGCCGCGGCCGTGCCCTCGGCGAACAGCCGCTTGCCCTGGCCCAGCACGACGGGGGAGATCACCAGCCGGTACTCGTCGACCAGCTCCGCCTGCTGCAGGGTGTGGATCAGGTTGCTGCTGCCCTGGGTGATGATCTCGCCGTCGGTGCGCTTCTTGAGCTCGGCGACCGTGTCGGCGGCCTCGCCGACCAGCACCTCGGTGTTGCGCCAGGTGGCCGTCATGGG
>NZ_FNDJ01000031.1 GCF_900099965.1 Nonomuraea jiangxiensis
ACCTAAGAGCTGTTTCTTGGATCAGGTTCGGAGCCAGATGACCAACGCGGCCAGGGTGACGGTGCCAAGGAAGATGTAGGCGCGCTTGTCGTAACGCGTGGCCACGGCCCGGAAGTTCTTCAGCCGATTGATCGCCCGTTCGACGACGTTGCGCGCCTTGTAGCGTTCGGCGTCAAAGCCGGTGGGCCGACCCCCTGCCGAGCCGCGTCGGCGGCGGTGGGCGCGTTGATCGCGTGGTTCGGGGATGGTGTGGCGGATCTTGCGGCGGCGCAGGTGGACGCGGTTGGCGCGGGAGGAGTAGGCCTTGTCCGCGGCCAGGCTGTCGGGCCGGGTACGCGGACGTCCCGGCCCCAGCCGAGGCACCCGGATGGCGCCCAGCACTCGCCGGAACTGCGGGCTGTCGCCATACTGGCCCGGCGTCAGCACCAGCGACAACACCCGGCAGCGGCCATCCGCGGACAGATGGATCTTGGTGGTGAACCCGCCACGGGAACGGCCTAAGCACTCCCCAGTCTGACCACCTCCGCCAGCCGGGCGGCCAGCCTGGCCAGCACCGGATCGCCCCGCTTTGTCCCGGCGGCATCCCCCCTTTTGCCGCCCCCGGATGCAGGAGGTGCAGGGGGCGGTGTGCGAGGCGCGCCGGCGGCATGCTGATGCGCCCTCACCGTGGTGGAGTCCACGGAGATATTCCAGTCCACCCGCCCCTCGGCGTCCTGCTCGACCTGGATCGCGGTCAGCAGCATCTGCCAGGTGCCATCGGCCGACCAGCGGCGATGCCGCTTGTAGACCGTGATCCACGGACCGAACCGTTCGGGCAGGTCCCGCCACGGCAGTCCGGTGCGGGCCCGGTACAACACGCCGTCGATCGTTCTGCGGTGGTCATTCCATCGCCCGCCCCGCTGACCGCCCTCGGGTAGCAACGGTTCGAGCCGCTCCCACTCTGCGTTGGTTAAGTCTCCTCGCCCCATACGCCCATCGTGACGATTCAACCACGATCAGTCAGCAGATCTAAGAAACAGCTCTTAGTCCCGCCGTTGATCGCGCATGATGGAGACGGAGTGGTGCTCAGCCACCTCCCTCTCGTTGCCGCCCAACTCTGCTGAAGGGGATTTGCCATGATTGCGAACGAGCACCCGGACCCCATCGTCGTGCGCCAGCTCCGCCTGGTCGTCGAGGCGGAGGACTACGAGGCCGCGCTTGCGTTCTACCGGGACGCCCTGGGGTTGCCCGAGCAAGCCGCCTTCTCCAGTGGAGACGGTGCCAGGGTGGTGATCCTCGAAGCCGGCCGGGCGACCTTGGAAATCGCCAACCCGGCACAGAAGCGGATGATCGACGAGGTGGAGGTCGGCCGCCCGGTGGCGCCCAAGATCCGGGTGGCGTTCGAGGTGGACGACGCCCGCGCCGCCAGCGAACGGCTGGTCTCCGCAGGCGCCGAACAGGTGGCGCCGCCCACCACCACGCCCTGGCAGTCGCTCAACGCCCGCCTGAACGCGCCCGCCGGCCTGCACATCACCGTCTTCCAGGAACTGCTCAGCAAGGAAGACCGCATCGAACTCGACGGTTTCTCGACCGAGCAGCATTCAGAAAACCCATCCTAGGAGCGATCGTCAGGGCTGGGAGAGCGTCTGTAGGCGGTGGCGAGGTGATCGTGAAGCTCGGCGTGCCGGAACTGGTAGATCGGCCCCACGGCGCGGAGCAGTCCCAGCCGATGTGCCTCGTCCAGAAAGCTCATGAGCCGCCACGGCAGCCGTCCTCGGATCGCCAATGCGCCTGTCACGACGCGGCAGGCGAGCCAGGCATGGTGACGCCCGAGCACCAGACCGAGCGCGAGCCCGGCCGTGAGTCCCAGTCCTGACACCAGCACGCCTTCGTCCACCTGGCCCTGCCCGGTCACGAGCACCGCCGCGAGCCAGGTCGCGAAGCCGACCACCAGGCCGAGCACGAGGCCGGCGATGCTCCGGAGCAGGGTGAGCGTCCTGTCGGCCCGCCAACTGGAACGCGGGGTGCTGACCGCGGTCAGGGTGGGCTGCTCCGCCCACTGGATGAGCGCTTGTACGGCTCCCACCCCCAGCCAGTACGTGAGCGCGGCCGTAAGCCCGGCCGCCAGTCGTTCGTTCACCGGCCCACCGGCCAGCCAGATCTGCACCCAGGCGGCGATGCCGATCAGCGCGCCCAGTGCCGGCCTCGTCATGAGCCCCGTACCGACGCTTGCCCTGATGGCACGCCGGAGGACGCCGATCCGGCCGCGCAGACGGAGGTCGGCATGGCCGGGAGTTTCCTGGAACCAGGAGCCCGCCGTGCGCCCGATCGCCAACCCGGCCACCGACCAGAGGAAGAGCGAGGCGGCGATCCAGGGCACCGTCTTGAAATCCAGCTCCAGGCCGAGCAGGCCCACCAGCCCGACCGGCAGCCCCACCACCACGCCGCTCGCGACCCTGGCCAGCAGCCGCAGCCGCGGGCTGGTCGTGCCTGCGATGCGCCACCAGGCCAGGTCACGGGTGGTGGCCGGATGGAAGTGGTAGGCCAGGTAGGCGAGGTAGCGGCGGGTGGTGTGGGTGTCGAGCCGGTGGCGAGGCCGGAAATGCTCGGCCGGGTCGTCGCTGGGGGGACGGGTGGCGATGAGGGCGGGGATGAGGTGGTCGAGGAGATGGGCACGCAGCGCCGGCGCGTCACCACCCAGCTCTCCCGCCAGCGGCGCCGGATCCGCGCCAGGGATGATGTAGACGCTGCGTATCAGCCACAAGCCCAGTGGCGTGGAGGCGACCTCGGCCAGGCCGGGTGCGGTGCTCCGACGCAGGGCCTTCAAGGCCGGGCTCCAGTCGTGACGGGGCCGGGGAGGCAGGCAGGTCTGTAGATACTCGGTCGCGATCTGCGGCTTCAGCGCCTGCGGGGCGATGACGGCGGTGGCGGTCAGCACATCCCCGGCTTCCTTGAGCGCCACGCCCAGTTCCTCTGTGCGAGAGGTGACGATCATCTGGTCACGATCGGCCAATGACCGGTTCAGCGCTGTCACAACGTTGGCGCGGGCCGCGTCCGGTAGCTCGTCCAGGCCGTCCAGCACCGGAAGGACACGACCGCGTCTGACCAGCGCGGCTGCGACTTCGGGCCCCAGTTCGGCGGCGTTGAGGGCTGGGTAGTCCTGTTCGAGCCGCGCCGCCAGCCAGTCATGGAGCCGAGGGTAGGTCCCGGCATCCCAGGCGGCGAGGGGGAACAGCACCGGCACCGGCTCGTCGGAGGCGCGGGTATCGGCGAGCTCCAGCAGCAGTTGTACTGCCAGCGTGGTCTTTCCCGCTCCTGGCCCGCCGGTGATGACCAGACGCCGGCGCCGTAACCGGCGGAACGCCTTGGCCAGATCGGCGGGCTGGTCGCTGCGGCCGGTGAACGACAGTTTCCCTGAGGCGACGAGCTTGGGGTGATCCATCAGCTCCGCTCTGTCGGTCAGGCGCCAGCGGACCGGGATCGGCGCCGGATCCCCCAGGGACCGCAGCACCACCTCAGTTCGCCACTGCTCGGCCACCAGCCCGGTCAGCACGTCCTCAGCCCTGGCGAGGTCGGCGCTCGCGGGGGGTCGCGGTGGATGGCCGGTCCGGCGCCACCAGGCGATGAGCGGGAGGGTGAGAGCGGGAATCGCCAGCAGGACCGATACGAGCTGGGCGACGTTCGCCGCCTCCTGCAGCCCTCTGGCCTGGAAGACGATCGCGACAATCCCCACGCAGACGGCCAGCAGCACAAGTCCGCCGGCCGCCGCCACACCCCGCCACGCTCGCCCCCGCCGCCTCATCACACCGTCATCATCCGATCACGGTGCATCACTGCGAAGCCCTTACACCGAACCGTGATGACAAGGCCGCGGGCGCACCTCCAGCCCTCATGGCGCGAAGCCGATACAACCGCGAACCGGCGGCGTTCCCGGCTGCTTCAGGCTCTTGAAGCGTTATATGTGACGTTGTACTGTCAGGGCACTCATCAGCCGCCATGCCCAGACGAGAAACCTCTTCGGGGGAACGCATGCGATGCCCGGAAACGAGAGGGTGAGTGGTGCACATGTGGCGACCCAGTCGTAGGAGATCGAAGAGCTTAACCGCGTCGGCGGCGGCGTTGGCCGTGGTCATGGCATGTACGACGGCCACGGGCGCCACCGCCGAGCCCGCCGGCCGCGCGTCCGGTACGGCCCTCGCCGACCCCCTGTTCCAGCCCATCGATCCGCAGGTCTGGCAGGACCAGCAGGACATGACGTGGGCCGACTACCGAGCCGTGCCGGGCGCCGACTGGGCCAACCCGGCGCGGCAGCCGACCGTCCAGAAGCTGCGGATCGCCGTGCTCGCGGTCGACTTCCCCGACCAGCCGTTCGTCATCACCCGGCCCAAGGGCAGCGACCCGTTCGGCAACCCGCAGGTCGATCCCGTCAGGCGCCAGGACGTGGCCAGGTTCTATGCCGACTTCTGGGGCAAGCCCAGCGCGCTGAACCACGGGCACACCGTCAACGAGTACTGGATGGAGCAGACCTCCGGCCGGATCGGCGTCGAGTTCGTCCCCTTCGGCCCCTACCAGGCGCCGCGCCCGCTCTACGAGTACGGGATCAACGACATCGGCCAGGAGGGCGCCGGCTGCCCGAGCGGGCACACCTGCAACGGCCGCCTCGAAGCGGACGTCGACGGGCAGTGGCTGCGGCAGGTCGGGCAGGCGGAGACCCAGAAGTACGACATGGTGCTGCGCGTTTACGCGGGCTACGACGAGACGTCCGTGTGGCAGGAGTTCGGCGAGATGAAGTTCCAGAACAAGGAGGACATCCCCGATGAATGGGGTCCGCCGGACCCCGCCCTGCCGAACTGGGTGCGCGGACGCTACACCGAATGGACCTCCTGGAAGGCCGGCGCCATGCTGTGGGGCAACGCCGGCATCCGGCAGGGCGAGAGCTCCGGCACCATCACCCACGAGATCTCGCACAGGTTCGACATCGGCGACAACAACAACAATCCCTACCGCCAGCCCTACCGCCGGGTCGGCACCGGGCCGTTCGACCTGATGGACCGGGGCTCCTTCAACGGCCCCGGCGGGCCGCACAACCGGTGGCAGGTCCCGGCGACCCAGGGCGCCTCCATGCCGGCCGGCCAGACCCTGCGGGCGAAGCTCAAGCTGAACTTCATCGGCGCCAACCAGGTGCTCAACCTGTCCGGCACAGCGCTCCGGTCCGGCGGCGTCGCCGTGTTCGAGGTCAAGGCCCGCAGCGCCTTGCCCACCACGGGCGAGCTGCAGGGCGTCCTGCTCGACCTGGGCCAGGACCGCACCCCGGCGTGCAACATCAACACCAACCCGCTGTGCTCCGGCCCCGGCTTCACGAACTACTCGCTGGAAGTGGTCCAGCGCATCGGCACCGACTCGTTCACCCCTGACAACGGCGTAATGCTGACGAAGAACAAGCCGTTCAGCAACGAGAACGACAGCTGCGGCTACCTCTGCTTCAGCTGGATGATCGACGCCAACCCGCAGGACATCAACATGGTCGACTACAGGAAGCCGAACGGCACCGCCGTCATGCGCTCCATCGGCGACTACCGGCAGCTCAACGACGGCCTCTTCCACGCCGGCACCGACTCGGGCAGCAAGTACGAGTACGTCGACCAGGCCAACCGGCTGCACTTCTACGTCATCGGCAAGCGCACCAACCAGCGCGGCGACCTGTACTACCTGATGGCCGCCCGTTCCCTGGACGGCGCGGGCCCGAGCACCCGCGGTGTCACGCTGTCGGCCGGCACGCTTTCGGGCACGACCTGCCGGTTCGATCTGTCCAACACCGGCCAGTATCGCGCCTCCGGCCAGCCGGCGGCGGTGGCCGCCTACCAGCGCTCGGACGTCTACCGGCTCTCGGCCGTGGTCAGCGGCACCGGCTGGCGCGCCGGGCTGCCGAACGCGCTGGCGACCGCCGCGTTCGGCCAGTCCGTCGCCGTGAACGTGGCCACGGCCGCGGACGCCGGCGCCGCGACGACCGGCACGGTGACGCTGACGGCGAAGTCGGAGAGCGACCCCACCAAGGTGACGACCGCGAGCTGCGCGCTCCGCCGCTGAGCAGTAAGGCGATATCCGCAGGCGCCGCCCGGGATTCCGGGCGGCGCCCGACCGAAAGCCCACGAGGAACCGTTGACAGCCCTGGACCGGCCGGAGGCTCAGGTGGGCGGCACCACCTGGTAGTTCGGAATGCTCGCCGCCTGCTTTTCGCTGAGCCGCTCCCCGTCGTCGGGAATGTCGGTCCGGCAGTGGAAGATCCCCCGGTCGAGAAGCAGGGGCGCCCCTTATCCGGAGAGCCGGCGTCCACCACGAACGCCGGCTGAAGCGAGCGATGACCGCAGCACGCGCATGCCTGCGTGTGGACGGCCGTAGGGTTCTCGGCCTCGGACGTTCCTGTCAAAGGCGATCTTGATCGCTCGCTATGGCTCCTGGGTGCCGGTGACGGTGAAGGTGGGGAACGTCCCGGCGGGCGGGGGCAGCCGGTCGGTCGTGTTGTTCCTGATGAAGCCGAGCCTGAGGCGCGCGCCGGGGGTGAGTCCGAGGCTCGCGAGGGGGATGGCCGCCTCGACGACGGTGTCGTTGCGGGCGAAGGCCGCCTGGCCGAGCGGGGTCCACGACCAGCCCGAGCCGCCGTGGCGGTAGAGGTTGGCGTTCTCCAGCAGGTACTCGGCGCCGGACGGGTTGGTCCAGCCCGTGGCGGCATAACCGGTGGCGGGGTTGGCGTCGGTGTCGAGGAAGAACTGTTCGAGGACGTTGAGGCCGGTGCCGCGGGCGAGGAGGTACAGCTTGACGCCGTCACTGGCGGCAGAGATCGACTGGACGCCGGCGGTTCCGGTCATCAGCGGCGTGATCCCCGCCCAGTCGGCCGCGGAGCCGTCGATGGTGAATCCCGGTACGGGGGTGGGAGTGGGGGTCGGCGTCGGCGTGGGAGTCGGCGTGGGGGTGGGAGTCGGGGGCGGGGTCGGGTTGGCGCCCGGGACGGTGAACTTGACCGACGATCCGCCGAAGTTGGCCACCCTGAACCAGGTCCAGATCTCCCGGCCCGCCGTCGACGCCGGGAACACGTGATCCCTGGCGAACTCCAGCTCCGCCCGTGTCCCCGACTGCACCACCCGTACCGGCCACCCGCGGTTCGCCGGCGAGCCTGGGCTGGAGAATTTGAACGCGTCCCCCTGACCGGCTCCGGCGTGCGGCAGCAGGTACGCCTGGTTGAGCGATTCCAGGTAGACCCGAGCGTCCGGCGAGGTCGGCCACCACGGCTGCCACCCGGAGGGTCCGTCCTGGTCGTAGTCGAAGTAGATCATCTCCTGGGCCAGGCTGAGCGCCTGCTTGGCCTCGACCATCATGAAGAACCGGTCGCCGACGAACCTGGCGAAGACCTTGGTGATGCCCTTGCCGTTGTTCCCGGCCGGGTCGTTGAAGATCGGGGTCTCCGCCGACCACTCGCCGAATGAGCCGTCGGCGACGAAGCCCCCGTACAGGTCGGTCGGGTGCGCCCCCGCCTGGCTCGGCGCGGCGCGGCCCTGGGCGTCCAGCCAGTTCTTGGCGTCGTCGTAGATCGCGGAGTTGAAGTGGTTGGCGCCGCTGACGTCGTATCCGAGGTAGCCGCTGTTCGCCACCACCTCGTTCATCCACTTCTGCGTCCCTGAGGCCGGCACCCGGAAGTCGATGATGACCACGTTGAAGCCGTCGGACGCGTTCGCCTGGGCGTTGACGTAGTCCTTCCAGAAGCCGCCGAAATTGTCCCGGTTGCGGTACGTCGGCGAGCTCCGATTGGTGTTCCAGTTGTCGGCGTATCCGGGGCTGGTGTCGTAGAAGCCCGGGATGTAGGTGTTGTAGTACCAGGACTCGGTGACGAAGACGTTGATCGCGTGCCGGTAGCGGGCGGCGAACTGGGAGGTGCCCTCGTCCGGGTTGAAGTACCAGTAGCCGCGGTTGGCCGCCACCACCTTCGACGGGTCCACCGCCTTGATCTTCTCGACGAGCTCCACCATGCCCTCGGCGGTGAACCCGAAGTTGCCCCGCGGCCCCCACGACACCGACGGCCCCGCGCCGCCGACCGGGTCCGGCGTGTCCACGGTGTCCAGGAACACCCCGTCGTACTCGCCGTCGTGCACGATCTTGTCGACCTGGTACGTGACGAACCGCTGCCACGCCGGGTCGCCGCCGTTGATGTAGCCGCCGCCGTAGGTGCGGTTGACGTCCACGACGCCGTCGCCGTCCTTCCAGTAGCCGCCGTACAGGTAGCGCGTGTCGTTCACCCAGGTGCCCTGCTGGTCGAGGTACCAGGGCATGACGCCCCTGTTCGCCCAGCGCAGCCGCTCACCCCAGGAGGAGTGGTCGGGGGCGATGTCGACGCCCGCGTATCCGGCGTAGTCGTCGCGGTAGCTGCCGTCGGGGGTGGCGCCGCCCTCGACGTTCACGTAGCGTCCGGCGGAGTCGTAGTTCCACGGGTTCGGCCCGTGCAGCGGCCCGGACGGCCCCTGGTATCCGGCGGGCAGCAGGCCGAGCTCGATGCCCTTGGCCACGGTCATGTGCCCGGAGGAGCCGGGGATGATCGTGGGCAGCATCTCGCCCACCGAGAGGTAGCCGAGCACGATCACGTCGTCGGCGCTGCCCAGGACGCCGTCGAGACCGCGCTTGATCTCCTGTACCTGGGAGCTGGTGACGGACTCGAAGAAGAAGTGGTCGGCGGCCACATTGAGCACGCGCAGCGTGGGTTCCAGCACGACCAGGTCGTAGCCCTTGAGCTGGTTGGTCCTGGCCTGGTCGAGCTGGCCGTACCAGAACGCGGTGCGGCTGTTCTGGTTGAGCGTGGGGACCTTGCCGTAGAACGGCGTGCGTCCCAGCTCGAACGGCGCCGCCGCGGTGGCGGCGCCCGCGGGGAGCATGATCATGGCGGCGAGGAGCGCGAGGGTGAGGAGGAGTCTGGACGGGGGCGTGGCATTCATGGCAGCTCGCTTTCGCGGAGCCCGGGTCCGGGTGACTGGGGGGACACGATTAATAATGGAGTCCACGGAAATTAAGTCAAGCCCCCGCCCTGGACCTCCTCCGGCGGCCACTTCCTCCCCTCGCCGATATCAGGGGCTCCGGTGTAAGGCGGGGGGACCCGTTCGCCTCGGCGCGGGCCCGTTGGTTTCACGCCATCCCTATCCCGCGTGACGGCGTGCCGGTGGCCCGTGGGATGGCGACCCGGTTCGCGCTGCCCGACGGCAGCCGCTCACCCGCACCTCACCGAGGCCATCATGCAGCAGCCGCCGTTGCCCGTCAGCTACGGCAGCGCCGCCTACTGGGCGATCCACGCGTTCATCTGGGTCAACGCGGTGCTCACCTTCCGCGCCGACGCCTACGCCGAGTCCTTCCGAAGGCGCAGCGAACACCGTTGACGCCGGCTTCCGTTCTGCGGTCGGCGAGGTCGGCCACCGCACGATCCGCTCACGGCCCGTCGCCGACGCCTGCGGAGAACTCGGCAGCGAACTTCTGTTCACCCAGTGCCGCGAGGACCCTGGCGGTGATGCGATCCACGTCGCCGCGTTCGGCCTCCGGCAGCGGGGCGCCGCAGGCCGAGCGCCCCCGCGCGGCGGCGCCCAGGAGCCGGGCGGCCCGCACCGGTTGCCCCGCGAGGGCGTAAGCGCCGGCGAGGCCCTCCTGAGCGAGGGCGACAGCGCGAGGGTCGCCGCCGTCTCCGGCGACGGCAAGGCCCTGGCGGTGCAGGGCCAGGGCCGCGGAGGCGTCGCCGCGCTGTTCTGCGAGGAAGCCGAGCTCGGTGAGGAGAAGGGCGGGACCGGGGCTGAAGTCGACCTCCCGGTGCCAGGCGAGAGTCCTGCGAAGGTGCTGCTCGGCGAGGTCGAAATCGCCCTCGCGCCGAGCCCCGAGGGCAAGGCCTATCTCGGCATGGATCTCCCCCGCCGCGTAGCCGTGTTCGGAGGCCAGGGCCATCGCCTTCCTGTGGAGATCGGCGGCCCGCGGGAAGTCACCGGCGAGGAGGGCGACCCTGCCCAGCCCGCTGATCCGGTCGGCGGCCTCCGCCCAGAAGCCCAGGTCTTCGGCCAGGTGAAGGCCGTCCTCGTGCAGTTGGGCGGCCCGCGCGTAGTCGCCGGTGATCTCGGCCAGCGCCGCCAGTGGATAGGTGGTCTGCAGTTGTCCCCAGCGGTCCCCGAGCTCCTCCAGAAGCGCGTGTCCTTCCTCGGCGCGCCACTTCAGCGCGGCGAGGTCGCCCCGTAGCAGAGCCTGTACGGCGCGCGTGCTCTGTGCCACCGCGATTCCCCAGCGGTCTCCGGCCGCGCGGAACCCGGTCAGGGCACGGTCCACCAGAGTCTCGCTGCGGACCAGGTCCTCCCCCGCCTTGAGCGAGGCGTAGCCGAGAAACCATTCGGCACGTGCGCGACCTGCCGCGCCGGCCTCCGTCACCTCAGGCGCATGGACCTGACCATCGCCTCCCTTCCCCGCCAGCAGGGCGAATCCCGCCTGCCAGAGCACGGCTTGGGAACGGAGGGCGTGGTGGGTGTCGTCGCTGACGCGCAGGGCTTCCTCCAGCGACCGCAGCGCCTCGGTCAGACGGCCGCGCAGGAACCAGTACCAGGTCGAAGCGAGCACCAGACGCAAGGCCCCCGCCCCGTCCTTCCGTCGTACGGCGCCTTCCAGGGCCGTCCTCAGGTTGGCGCTCTCGTGGTCGAGGCGTGTCAGCCAGTGCCGCTGGTCAGGGCCGTGGAGCCGGGCCGCGGCCCGTTCGGCCAGCTCGGTGTGGTAGTCGTAGTGGCGCTGTTGGAGGACCTCCGCCTCGCCCGCCTCCGCCAGACGTTCCAGCGCGTACGCCGAGATCGACTCAGGCAGCCGATATCGCAGGCCGTCGGCCACGGTGACGACCGAGCGGTCCACCAGCCGGACCAGCGGGTCGAGGACGTCCTGGTCGCCGCCGCACACCGCCTCGGCCGCTTCGAGGGTGCAACCGTCGGTGAAGATCGCCAGCCGGCGCAGGAGCGTCCGCTCGTCATCGCCGAGCAGGTCCCAGCTCCAGTCGATCACGGCCCGGAGCGTTCGGTGGCGCGGTGGCACGCCGCGGTGGCCGCCTGCCAGCAGCCGGAACCTGTCATCCAGCCGGGCGGCCAACTCGTGCACACCCAGCGCGCGGACCCGGGTGGCGGCCAGTTCCAGCGCCAGCGGAATGCGGTCAAGGCGGCGGCAGATCGTCGCGACGGCCTCCGCGTTGTGCCCGGTGACGACGAATCCGGGTGCGGCGGCCGCGGCCCGTACGGCGAACAGGCGCTCGGCGTCGGGTTGCGCCAGCGGTGGCACGGACCACACCGCCTCTCCGGCCAGCCCGAGGGGCTCCCTGCTGGTGGCCAGGACGCTCAGCCCCGGTGCTGCGGCCAGGATCCGGCGTACGACCTCGGCCGCCGCGTCGATGACGTGCTCGCAGTTGTCCAGCAGCAGCAGGAGCCGCCGCGAACGCAACGCGTCCGCCAACCCCGCCGGCGACTCCTCACGGATGCCCAGGGCCGCGCTCAGTTGCTCCCCCACCTCCGTGGATCCGGCGAGCCCGACCATCCGGACACCATCGGCGTACCTGCCGGCCGCCTGACGAGCCGCCTCCTCCGCCAGCCGGGTCTTGCCCACCCCGCCCAGGCCGGTCAGGGTGACCAGCCGGTGGGTGGTGAGCAGGTCGCCTATCTCGGGCACCGCCTCCTTCCTGCCGATCAGCGCGGTGAGCGGAGTCGCGAGGTCACCGCGCCTTCCCTTCCGGGGGCCGGACTCCAGCGCGGCATCGTGGGTGAGGATCGCCTGGTGCAGCGCCGCCAGTTCCGGCCCGGGACTGACGCCGAGCTCCTCGGCCAGCCGGCTCCGTAACTCGGTGTAGGCGGCCAGGGCGTCCGACTGCCGGCCGGCCCGGTAGAGCGCCCGAAGCTGCACGGCGCGCAGTCGCTCTCTCAGCGGATGGCGGGCCACCAGCTCACTCAGCTCCCCGAGCAGTGTGCGGTGCTCACCCAGCTCCAGCCGGGTCTCGGCGAGGGCTTCCAGGGCGGTGAGCCGCTGTTCCGCCAACCGCCCGGCCGCGGTACGCAGCACCTCCATGTCGCCCAGGTCGGCGAAGGCCTCTCCCTTCCACAGGGCCAACGCCTCCGTCAGCAGGTCCGACCTGACGCGCGGGTCCGCGGCTCGGTAGGCGGTGGCGGTCAGGTCGGTGAACCGGCCGGAGTCCACGTCGCCAGGGTCGATCCGCAGCAGATATCCCGGGGGCCTCCACTCCACCAACGTCCCGGCCCCGGGCTCGGCCCGTGCCAGCGCACTACGTAGCCGCGAGACCTTCGTCTGCAGTGCGCCGGCCGGGTTTCCCGGCAGCCTGTCGCCCCACAGCTCGTCCACCAGCCGGTCCGCCGCGACCGTGCGTCCCGCGTGGACGAGCAGGGCGGCCAGCAGATCGCGCACCTTCGCCTCGGGGATCTCGACCTCGTGTCCGGCGGCCGTCCGGGCGGCGAGCGGGCCCAGCACGGAGAAGTACATGACTGGCACGATAACCGGCCGGCCGGCAGCGGCCGTGCGTGACCGACAGCGGGCCGCCGGCGTTCCGACAGCCCCGGACGGCACAGTGCCGATCGCGCCGGAAAATCCGTCCGGCGCGATCGTCCGAAGGAGCAGGAGTCGGCACATGCCGGAGAACGAGAGCCACGAGCGGACCACGGTGTCGGTGATCGGATTGGGACAGCTGGGGACGCGGCTCGCCCAGGCGTTCCTCGCCGCCGGCTACGCCACGACCGTCTGGAACCGCACCGCCGCGAAGACCGACGCGCTCGTCGCCCAGGGCGCCGTCCGTGCGGCGACGGCGGAAGCGGCGCTCTCCGCGAGTCCGCTGATCGTGGTCTGCCTGCCGGACTACACGACCGTGCGGGACCTGCTGGAGCCGATGGCGGAGAGCCTGCGCGGCCAGGTCCTGGCGAACCTCACCTCCGGCACGCCGGAGGAGGCCGTTCAAGCCGCCGGCTGGGTGGCCGGGCACGGCGGGGACTATCTCGACGGCGCCGCCATGAGCGGCACCCGGCTGGTCGGGCGTCCCGAGGCGCTGTTCGTCTTCAGCGGCTCGCAGGAGGCTTTCGCCCTGCACCGGGCGGTGTTGGCCGGCCTGGGCAACTGCGTACATCTCGGCGCTGATCCCGCGCTGGCCCCGATCTATGACACCGCGCTGTTCGGCCTGGCCTGGGGCGCCCTGGCGGGTTTCTACCACGCTGTCGCCCTGGTGGGGGCGGCAGGCGTCGATCCGGGCTCGTTCGCGGCGGTGGCCACGGAGCACATGCCGTTCGTCGCCTCGCTCATGGCCGACCATGCCCGTCAGGTAAAGGACGGCCGCTTCCCTGATGACGACGGCACCGTGGAGGTGCATCGGGCGGCGATGGAGCACCTCGTACGCACCAGCAGGACGCAGGGCATCGGCACCGACGTGCCCGAACTGTTCAAGGCCCTGCTGGAGCGGGCCATGGCCGAGGGCCACGGCCTGAGCGGAATCGCGAGCGTCATCGAGACGATCACGAAGGGCGGCCGGAATGCCTGAGCGGACGAAGCCGGCTGTGGCGGTCCTCGGCCTCGGCCGCATGGGCACGCCGATCGCCTCCGCGTTTCTCGACGCCGGTTACCGGGTGACCGTATGGAACCGCAGCGCCGCGAAGGCCGACCCGCTCGTCGAGCGGGGCGCCGTGCGCGCGGCCGGCGCCGCCGAGGCGGTCGCCGTGGCACCACTGGTGATCACCCCGCTCCTCGACCACGACGCGGTACGGCGAACCCTCGGCCCGGCCGCCACCGCGCTCCCCCGCCGTACGGTCGTCAACCTCGCCAACAGCACCCCCGACCAAGCTCGTGAGCTGGCCGCCTGGGTCACCGGACACGGCGCCGACTATCTCGACGGGGCCATGATGGCCCTCCCCGAGACCGTCGCCACCAAGGCGGCGTTCTTTCTCTACAGTGGCTCCGAACAGGCCTTCACCACCTACCAGGACGAGCTGGACGTGATGGCGTCGGCCCACTACTTCGGCGCCGACCCGGGTTCGGCGGAGATCCACGACCTGGCCCTGCTCGGCACCGGATACGCGGCCCTCACCGGATTCCTGCATGCCGCGGCACTGCTCGCCTCGCTGGGCACCGCCCCCGACGTGTTCGCCCCTCTGGCGGCCCGATGGCTGCACGGGATGGCCGATTTCCTGCCGGAGCTGGCGCGTGAGGCCGGATCGGCGGCGTACGCGGACGGGGTCTCCACGGTCGACCTGAACCGGACCGCCGTCGACAACCTCATCCTCGTCAGCAGGGCCAACGGCGTGGCCGCCGACGTCCATCAACCGCTGAAAGACCTGCTCGACCGGCGGTCGGCCGACGGCCATGGACAGGACAGCTTCTCCAGCGTGTTCGAGCTGCTGATACCACGGGACACCTCCGGAGCCCACTGATCATTCCCTTGGGCACCGGGGATCCGTCACGTGGCGTTCACAAGCTGGAGTGGGAGTAGTGGTTGGTTACGGGCGTTATGTACCGACTTTTCCTTCCTGGGTGCCCCACCGGCGTACCCGGGCGGAGAGGAACCCCACGTGTCCCCCCTCCCGAGCGCCGCTACCGCGGGCAGCGCCATCACCCTCGCCTCACCGACAGCGCCCCATGAGGGCGACCGGCTGACCTTCCACTGGACCACCGACGCCCCCGACCCCACCAACTGGATCGGCATCTACGACGGCGACCGGCAGCCGGGCAACGGCGCCTCGCTGGTGTGGGTCTACACCCCGGGCACCGGCGGCGACACCACCCTCGACACCTCCGGCTTCACCGGCGGCCCCTACACCGCCTACCTGCTGGCGAAGGACGCCTACGGCATCCTCGCCAGGACCGAACCGTTCAGCTTCGTGCCCAGGCCCGTGATCCCGCGCCCGTACGCGGTGGTGGACGCCGTGACCACGGCCGCGCAGACCACCGGCACGGGCTTCACCGTCCGCCTGGGCGGGCTGTGGATCAGGCCGGAGGGCAACCCCGCGGGCAGTGCCACGTTCCGCGCCCTGTCCGGCCCGTCGTGGCTGAAGGTCTCCCCCGACGGCACCGTCACCGGCACCGCCCCGGAGATCCAGCCCCGCGACCCCGGCGTGCTGGTGGTCGACGTGCAGGACAGCGCGGCCGGCCACGACACCATCACCGTTCAGGTGCCGGTACGCAGGACGAAGGACCAGATCCGCTTCAAGGTCGCCACGCTGAACCTGTGGGACGCCGGATCACACGTCGACGACCCCCTGGACAAGCTGCTCCGGCTCGTGCTCACCCAGGGCCTCGACCTGGTCGCGCTCCAGGAGACCGGCGGCACCGCCGCCCGCGCGCTGGCCGAGGCGCTGGGCTGGGAGGTCTACCAGAGCGGCGGCAGCCTGGGCATCGTCAGCCGCTACCGGCTCACCGACCTCGTGGAGCCCACCGCCGACCTGCCCGCCGCGGCCGCCACCGTGCACCTGCCAGGCAACCGGACGGTCCGGGTGTGGACGACCCAGCTCGACGAGGCCGGCTACGGCCCGTACGCGGTGCTGGCCGGCCGTACCCCGGCGCAGGTCGAGGCGGCCGAGCGGCAGACGACACGCTACCGCCAGGCCCAGGCGCTGCTGTCCGCGATGCGCCGCGACCTGGACGGCGAGGTGATCCTGGCGGGCGGCCTCGCCTCCCCCTCTCACCTGGACTGGACGAACCGGACCGCGTCCGCGCACGGCACCACCGGCAGGCTCCGCTGGCCGGTGACCGACGCGCTGGCGGAGGCCGGCCTCACCGACGCCTTCCGCGACGAGCGCCCGAAGCCGGATCGCGACCCTGGCGCCACCTGGTCACCGGTACGGCCCGCGAACGCAGCCGGCGGCCGGGAACCCCAGGACCGCATCGACCAGGTCCAGTACGCCGGCCGGCTGAAGGTCGTGGAGGCCCACAACCTCGCCACCGGCTGGCCGCGTCCCGTGCCGGACACCGCCACGAACGGCTGGCCCTCCGACCACGCCGCGGCCGTCGTCACCTTCTCCCTGTCCGCCCGTAGCTGACCGTCGAAGGAAAAACCCATGACCGAGTTCAGCCGCCGTACCTTCATCGGCGCCACCGCGGCGGCGGGAGCGGCCGCCGCGGTCGTCGGCCTGCCCGACACCGCGCAGGCCGCGAAACGCGGCTCCATCGACGAGGTCAAGCACGTCGTCATCCTCATGCAGGAGAACCGCAGCTTCGACCACTACTTCGGGAACCTGAACGGCGTCCGGGGCTTCGGCGACCGCCAGGCGCTCGTCCTGCCCAACGGCGAGCCGGTGTTCCACCAGCCCGACCGCGGACGCGCCGAGGGCCACCTGCTGCCCTTCCGGATGGACACCACCAAGTACAACGCGCAGAACGCGGGCGGCCTGCCGCACGACTGGAGCTCCGGCCATGTGGCCGTGAACAACGGCGCCATGGACAAGTGGGTCAACGCCAAGGGCGAGCGCACGATGGGGTACTTCACCCGCGAGGACATCCCCTACCAGTACGCGCTGGCCGACGCGTTCACCCTCTGCGACGGCTACTTCTGCTCCTTGAACGGCCCCACCGACCCCAACCGGCTCTACCTGTGGTCGGGCACCGCCGGTCCCGGCCGCGACGGCACGACCGGCCCGTGGACCGACAACACGCCGGTCACCGACAACCCGGTGGCCGACTGGACCACGTACGCCGAGCGCCTGGAGACGGCCGGGGTGAGCTGGCGTGTCTACCACAACCCCAGCAAGGACGAGCGGGAGGGCGACTACGACGACAACGGCCTGTCGTACTTCCGCCAGTTCCACGCCTTCCCCAAGGACGACCCGCGCTACGTCAACGCGATGACGAAGTTCGACCTGACCGCGTTCGACCAGCACTGCAAGGACGGCACCCTGCCCACGGTCTCCTGGCTGGTCGCGCCGTACCTGTTCTGCGAGCACCCCGACGCCAGCCCGGACTACGGCGCGCACTGGGTGAACACGGCCCTGCAGTCGCTGTTCGCCAACCCGGACGTGTGGCGGCACACGGTCTTCCTGGTGATGTACGACGAGAACGACGGCTACTTCGACCACGTGATCCCGCCGATGCCCGAGCCGGGCACGCCGGAGGAGTTCGTCGGGGACAAGCCCATCGGGCTGGGCAGCCGGGTGCCGCTGTTCGTCATCTCGCCCTTCTCCCGCGGCGGCTGGGTCAACTCCCAGGTCTTCGACCACACCTCGGTGCTGCGGTTCCTGGAGCAGGTGACCGGCGTCCAGGAGCCCAACATCTCGGCCTGGCGGCGGGCCGTCTGCGGCGACCTCACGAGCTGCTTCGACTTCGGCAAGCCCGACTACAGCATTCCCGGGCTGCCGGACACGGTGGAGCTGATGGCCAGGGCGGACGCGAACCACTCGCTGCCGCCGGTGCAGGTGCCGAGGTCCGGGGAGCAGCAGATGCCCGTCCCGGAGCAGGGTGACCGGCCGCACCGGCCGCTGCCATACCGGCCGTGGGCCGACGTGACGGTGGACCGCGCCACCGGCGAGGTGACCTGCACCTTCACCAACGACGGCCCGGTCGCCTTCCACTTCACGATGCTGCCCAACATCGTGCTGCCCGCCACCGGTACGCCCTTCACCGTCGCCCCGCGCTCCTCGCGCACATACGTGTGGGACGCCGCGGCCACCGACGGGCGGTACGACTTCAGCGTGTACGGCGCCGACGGGTTCGTACGCCGTTTCGCCGGCACCGTCGTCCGCGATGGCCAGGACGACGTGGCCGTCCCGTCGGTACGGGCGAAGCTGCGCGGCGGCCGTCCGGACAGCGCCTCGATCGAGGTGACCCTGGTCAACGACGGTGAGACGGAGGTCTCCTTCCGGCTCACGCCGAACGACTTCGGCGGCCGGCCGAAGACCGTCTGGGTGAAGCCCGGCGCCCGCGCCGAGGCCACGTGGCCGGTCGAGAACGGCCGCTACGACTTCACCGTCACGGCCGGCACGGGCACCCGCTTCGCCCAGCGCTACGCGGGCACCGTGCACCAGGTCTGAGAGACTGACGGCAAGATTCGGTGTCGGGGTTCGCGTCAGGAGACCGCCGCAGTGCGGTCATCGTTGGGCCGTCCACCCGTGGCCAGGAGCGGGCCCCTGGTCGCTGAGGTGCTGTCTGAGCAGCTCAGCGGCCAGGAGCCCGCACGCCCCCCGCCGAGGATGGCTCCTCGCCTGTCGGGGCTCCCCCGCCCGTCTGCGGCGACCAGGGTGCAGCGCCGCCGCGAGTGACGCGGCGCGGCATCTGGCGCGACTCGGCGGTGCGCAACCTGAGCGCGGTCGCGTGCTCGATCATCTGGTCGCCGTTGAGGCGGCGCTTTTCTCGCGACCGTCCTCACAGGGCCCTCCGACCCTGCAAGACACGTCCTATGCGTTGGCGTAACCCGGAGTCCGGTCTCGGATCTTCTGCATCTCAGCTTCGTCCGAGATGCCCTGGAAGTCGTAGCGGGGCGTGTACGGCCGTTCAAGAGCAGCAAGTTCCTCATCGGTGAGTTCGATTTGCAGCGAGGCGACCGCGTCGTCGATCTGGGCGGTGGTGTTGGCGCCGACGAGTGGCGCGGTGACGACCGGCTTGCCGTGCAGCCACGCCAGGGCGACCTGAGCCCTGGTGATGCCACGTGCGGCTGCGACCTTGCCGACGGCATCGATGATCGCGCGGTTCGAAGTCTCCTCCGCGGGCGTGTAGAGCTGGTCGGCATAGGCGCCATCGGTCGCCGAACGTGCGGTCGACTTCGCCTCATCCCAGGCGCGAGCCAGCCGGCCGCGGGCGAGCGGGCTCCAGACGATCGTGCCGACTCCCTCGTCCAGGCAGAGCGGGATCATCTCGCGCTCCTCTTCACGGGCCAGCAGGTTGTAGTGGTCCTGCATCGACGCGAACCGCGCCCACCCGTGCCGCTTCTGCAGGTGCAGGGCCTTGGCGAACTCCCAGGCGTGCATCGAGGACGCTCCGAGGTAGCGGACCTTACCCGCCTTGACCAGATCGTGCAGGGCTTCGAGAGTCTCCTCCAGCGGGGTCGTCCGGTCGTTGCGGTGAATCTGGTAGAGGTCGATGTAGTCGGTGCCGAGCCGCCGCAGGCTGTGATCGACCTCGGCCATGATCGCCTTGCGCGAGAGGCCCTTGCCGTTGGGGCCCGGACGCATCGGGTGGCGCAGTTTGGTGGCGATGACGACGTCGTCGCGGTTCGCGAAGTCCTTGACCGCACGGCCCAGGATCTCCTCGCTGGAGCCGTAGGAGTACATGTTGGCGGTGTCGAAGAAGTTGATGCCGGACTCAAGGGCGTGCCTGATGAGCGGGCGGCTGGTTTCTTCGTCCAGCGACCAGACCGGGTGGCCGCGGTCGGGGTCGCCATAGGTCATGGCGCCGATGGCGATCGGAGATACCTCGAGGCCGGTGGTGCCGAGTTTGATGTAGCGCATATTGTTCCTCTATCGTTCTGGAGAGGCCTCCACTTACGGTAGTGGAGACCTCTCCGGATAGCAAGGAGGGTGACGGCATGGTTCGTTCAGACGCCCGCGAGAACCGAGCCCGCATCCTGGAGGCGGCTCGCCAAGCCTTCGCCGAGAGCGGCGACACCTCGATGAACCAGATCGCTCAACGCGCCGGCGTGGGTCCCGGCACCTTGTACCGCAACTTCCCCACCCGCGAGGCGCTCGTCCTCGCCATCTACCAACACGAGGTCGACCAGCTCATCGGCTCGGTGCCAGAACTACTCGCCACGCTGCCGCCGCTGAAGGCACTACAACGCTGGACCACCGACCTGGTCAGCGCCATGCGTAAGAAACACGGCCTCGGCGACGCGCTCAGCTCTGGAGCACACCAGGCGATCACCGAACAAACCTACGGGCCAGTGATCGCGGCCATCACCCAGCTACTCGACGCGGGCAAACGCGATGGCACCATCCGCACCGACGCGGACCCCGGTGACTTCCTCCAGCTCACCGGTGCCCTCTGGCGGGCCGCATCCGGGGCGAAAGACCGATCCCAGCCCATGCTCGGGCTGATCCTCGACGGCCTCAAGGCACACCCCCAGCGCTAACCTCCTGTCAGGAAACCTCCTGCCGGCACGTCTGCATGCCTGCCCCGCGAGAGTCGGCAGCCAGTTCCGCGGTGACCAGCTTGCCGCAGTACAGGTAGCCAACGGTCGGCAGGAAGACGTCCCCGCCGAACCGGATCAGGTCGCCGACCTCCGCCTCCACCAGTTCGAGCCCGGCGGCGAGCGTGGTGCGCTTCCCCGGTCCCGTCACCGTCCGCTCGGTCAGCCTGCACATGCGGCGCACCAGCGGCTGCGGGGCCAGACGCAAACACGTCCACGGATTCAGCACTGGCAGGCGGATCGGCCTGCCGCCCGCCACCCGCAACCGGAACGGCCGCGGGCCGCCGTAGGCGCGCTCGGCGTCCCGCATGATCTGCTCGGCCGTCGCGGCGCTGCCCGTCAGCCGCTCGGCCATCCGCCGGGCGTGCGCGGTCACGATCTCTGTATGCCGCCGGTCGTCACCGGTCGCCGACAACCCGACCGGTTCGGCCGGGGCATCCCACCGCAGGCGCTTGAGCACCGACGCCTGATCCTCGTCCAGGACGCAGACGGCCTCCACGCAGTCGGCGAGGCTGTCCGCGTTACAGTCCAGGCCCGCCCTCACCGTGCGGCACGCTGACTAGCCGTGCGTGTCGGCCAGCGGAGGAAATCCATAGGCGCGACCGGGGGTGCGGAACCAGTCGTCGTCGAGGAAGCGGCCTGTCATCCGTCCCACGATGGTCAGAAAGGCGTGCGCCAGCCGTTCTTCGCCGTCGATCGGATATCCGTCCCGGGGAAGCCCTTCGGCATAGGGCTCAAGCAGCTGCGGCGGCAGCAGTTCGCCCGACGGCAACCCCGGAATTTCCGCGACCACGTTTCCATCTCGGTAATAGTCGAGGTCGGAGAGGCCATCGATCTCCCGGTGCCAACTGACCAGCAGCATTCCCCGATTTCCGGAGCTGAGCCACCACCCTCCCGTTTCCGGGCCGCTGGTGCCGATCACAACAGACCAGTCAGGACTGTGGGGTCCGATCCAGAGACTGTCGTTCTCATGGACCGTCATCGTGGCCGCTTCCTCGACCAGGCACACGTCACGCCCGGATCGCGGATCCAGGCGCAACAATCCGGCGAGCTCGTCGAGGTCCCGTTCCACCCAGAGCCCGAAGAAGGCTTCATCGAACCCGTGAGCCGCCAGCAGTTCATACTGGTCATGTTCTGGCGATGCGGTCCGGAGGTCGGCCATGTCATCGTCTCCAGTCGCTCGGGTCACGGCTACGCCCGGCCGGGCCGGTAAGCGGCGATCAGCCGATCCATGACGGCGTCGAGGCGGGGGTCCACCTGCCGCCGCGCGGGATCCTCGTCGTGCCAGGCTACGATCTGCCGGGCGCCCACGTGGAACGGAATGGTCGCGGTGAAGTCGGGCACCAGGCCGCGGAGCTTCGCGTTGTCGAAGATCCTGGAGTGCGCCTTGTCGCCGAGCAGCCCGGCGCCCCACGCCGGATCCACCGCCGCGATGGCCTCCGAGGGCACGTGGACGATCCTCGCCTCCGCACCGGCCGCCGCCGCAAGCGTCTGCGCGATCTGGTTCCAGGTGAGCATCTCGTCGGAGGTGATGTGGAAGCTGTCGCCGACGGCCTGGGGATGCCCGAGCAGGGGCACCAGGCCGCGGGCGAAGTCCTCGTGGTGGGTGAGCGTCCACAGTGACGTTCCGTCACCGTGCACGACGACCTCTCTCCCCTGCCGCATCCGGGTGATGGCCGTCCAGCCGCCGTCGAACGGGACCCTGGTCCGGTCGTACGTGTGCGACGGCCGTACGATCGTGGCCGGGAAGCCGTCGTCGCGGTAGGCCGCCACGAGCAGGTCCTCGCACGCGATCTTGTTGCGCGAATACTCCAGGACGGGGTTGCGCAGGGGCGTCGACTCCACGATGGGCACCCGGCCGGGCGGCGTCTGGTACGCCGACGCGGAGCTGATGAACACGTACTGGCCGGTCCGACCGCTGAACAGGTCGAGGTCGGCCTGAACGTGCTGAGGTGTGTACGCCACCCAGTTCACCACGGCGTCGAACTCCCGATCGCCGAGCGCGGCCAGGACGGAACCGGAGTCCCGGATGTCGGCGCGCAGGATGGTGACCTCCGGCGGCAGGGGGCGGTGCGTGGTGTGGCCACGGTTGAGCACCGACAGGTCGATGCCGCGGGACACGGCCAGCCAGGAGCAGGCGGAGCTGATGATGCCGCTGCCGCCGATGAACAGAACCTTGAGTGAGGTCACGATCTGGCCCTTCGGTCTTCGGGCGCCGGCTCCACCCGGAGCCGATCGCCGTCATGGTGGGGGGTGAACGGCCTGCTCCGGCCGGTCAGGACGGGGACGTGGGGGGCACCGGGACCCGCAGCTCGGCGCCGTCGCCCCCGGGGATCGAGCCCCGGGCGTCGGGCCGGTGCCGTGCCAGCAGATCCAGGCCCAGGCGGGCGCGGCGTACCCGCTCCCGGCTGAGCGCCACCGTGGTGGCCTCCAGGTGGGTCCCGGCCGGGTAGACGTCCGGGGCGTTCCGCAGGCCGAACTTGATGTGCACCGGCGCGGCAACCTGGACCAGGGTGGGCAGCTCGTAGTGACGGACGAATCCGCCGATGTTGTCGGGGGCCTCCACGTACACGTCGAGCGGGATGCCGACGGCGGCGCGGATCGCGGCGACCTGCGCGAGGGTCAGATCGGTCGGGAGGTTGAGGCTGTCGGCGCCCAGGTCCTCCAGGACCCGGGCCGCCTCGGGATTGGCGGCGGGCAGCATCACCGAGACCTTGGCCTGCATGTCCGGTGGCAGGTGCCCGGCCGCCCTGAGCCGGCCGAAGACGGACAGCACGCCGAGGTCGGCGATGAGCACGCTGCGGAACCCGTACTCGGCCGCCCGCAGGATCTCGTCCAGCACCGCCGCGACCTGGTCCTGCCCGCGTGCCGCCGGTGCCAGGATCATGCCCGCGGGGCTGCGGGCCATCGCGGAGGCGTCCCAGCCCGCGCAGGGACGGGCGAACAGGCTGACCTCGACCCCGGCGTCCGCGGCCAGGGCCGCCATCTCGCCCAGCTCGGGGCCCGTGAGCAGGCCGACGCCCGTGCCCTGGGACACGCGGGTGACCGGCACGCCGAGCGTCCGCGCCGCGGCCAGCACCGCCGCCAGGCACGCCGGACCCTCGACGCTGGGGATCTCCACCCGGTATTGAGCGCCGTCGGGGAACCGCCCCGGCGAGTCCGGCAGCTCGCGCAGGTCGCCCGGCGGCAGTCCGAGCGTGGCCAGCAGTTCCGCAGGACGCGGCATACCGGCCGAGCCGGCGGTCATGCCGGCGGCCGTGTCGGCGGCCGTGTCGGCGGCCGAGCCGGCGGTCATGCCGGCGGCCGTGTCGGCGGCCGTGTCGGCGGCCGAGCCGGCGGTCATGCCGGCGGCCGTGTCGGCGGCCGTGTCGGCGGCCGTGCCGGCGGCCGTGCCTCTCGTGCCGGTCACGACTGGCTCGCCGAGGACGCGGCGGCCGCGGCCACCACCGGGTCGCCGTCACGGCGTTCCCAGCCGTCGCGGACGAGGTTGAAGCGCGCGTTGGTGCGAGGATGGCGGGCACACGCCTCGTGGTCGAGCCGCACGCCGAGCTCCGGCGCGGTGGGCAACGCGAAGCAGCCGTCGGCCGGATCGACGGCCGGCGCGCCCTGGACGAGCTCGGTGACCCACGGGTCGGCGAAGTCGTTGAAGTGTTCGAGGATCTTGTGATTCGGGGTCGCGACGGCGAGGTGCACGTTGGCCGCCGTTCCCACCGGACCGCAGACGTTGTGCGGCGCCATGAGCACGTTGTACGACTCCGCCCACCCGGCGAGCTTCCGCGGCCCCGTGAAGCCGCCGATGTGCGTGAGGTCGGCCTGCACGATGTCCACGAGGCCCTGCTCCAGCAGCTCGCGGTACTCGGGTACGGCGTGCACGCGCTCACCGGTCGCGATGGGGATCGACGTCGCCGCGCGTACCTGGCGCAGGCCCGGCGCGTCGTGCGGCGGGACCGGCTCCTCGATCCACGCTGGCTCGAACCGCTCGATGGCCCGGGCGACCCGGGCCGCGGTCGCCGCGGTGAACCGCCCGTGCATCTCCACCATGAGCTCGACGTCGGGGCCGACCGCCTCGCGGACGGCGCCGAGGATGTCGCACGCCGTCCGGAGGCTCGCGCTTGACAACTCGGCGGTGGCCGCGCCGAACGGGTCGATCTTCAGCCCGCGGTAGCCCCGGGACACCACCTCGGCGGCCGGCCGGGCGATCGCGGCGGGCTCCCGGTCCCCCTGGTACCAGCCGTTCGCGTAGGCGGGAGTGCGTTCCCGGAACCGGCCGCCGAGCAGCTGGTGGACCGGCACGCCCAGGTGCTGCCCCATCAGGTCGTGGCACGCCATGTCGATGGTGGCCAGGGCGGTCTGCGTGACCTCACCGGCCCGGCCGTACTCCTCCCAGGTGAACCGCCACGCCAACCGCTGCAGATCGAACGGGTCGCTGCCGATCACGTAGCGCCGCGACATCTCCTCGATGCACGCCGGCAGGGTGTCGGTCTTGTTCAGCATCCTCGCTTCGCCGAGGCCGCGGAGCCCGTCATCGGTGATGAGTTCGACGAACGTCAACTCCCGCCAGGGGGTGCCGACGACAGTAGTGGCGACTTCGGTGATCTTCACAGTGCCTCCATAGGTCCGGGCAGGGGGCCGCGCGGCCCGTCCGCCCGGAGGTAAGCGGTGCAATCGGTACGGCATCGGGGCCGACGCCTGTCTCAGTCGTCGGCGTCGCTCGTGGGCAGGGCCAGGAACGCCCGCAGGTCCATGCGGGTCTGGACGAGATGCTCACGCATGGCCTCGGCGGCGCCCCGG
Source organism: Nonomuraea jiangxiensis (assembly GCF_900099965.1). GTDB lineage: Bacteria > Actinomycetota > Actinomycetes > Streptosporangiales > Streptosporangiaceae > Nonomuraea > Nonomuraea jiangxiensis. The sequence continues at coordinate 24,905 of NZ_FNDJ01000031.1, forward strand.
GCGTCCCGGTCGCGGACCGCGGCCAGGATCCGGGCGTGCTCGTCCATGATGTCGTCCATCGTGCGCCCTCGGGCGAGATGCCCGCGGAGGCTGCGCAACCGGCTCTGACGCATGGGCTCATCCATGGCCTCGATCAGGAAGCTGATCATCTGGTTGCCGCCGGCCGCGGCGAGCACGGCATGGAAACCCACGTCCGCCTGGTTGAACGCCTCCTCGTCCTTCGCCTGGCTCATCGTGTCGAAGGCCAGGTCGAGCGAGGTCAGCGCGGTGCGCGTGGCGTGCTGCGCCGCGAGCGTCGCGGCGTGCACCTCCAGGGCGAGCCGCACCTCGACGAGTTCGAGCAGGTTACGCGGGTCCCGGCGCAGGGAGGCGGCGAAGAACTCGCTCAGCGGAGCCGCGTTGGGGTGGGCGACGGCGGGACGACGACCGTGCCGTACTTCGAGCAGGCCACGGGCCTGCAGCGTGCGTACGCCCTCCCGCACGGTCAGCCGGCTGACCCCCATCGTCGTCGCCAGCTCGCCCTCCGACGGCAGGAACTGACCCGGCTCCAGCTCGCCACCGAAGATGAGCTCCTCCAGGTGCCGCACCACGCCCGCGGTCCGCGACTCGGTCCGTGGCGCTTTCCCGTCGTCCATCGCGTCCCCTGCCGGTTCGGCATTACGGAGCCGGTGTCTCCGGTGCCCTGCCATGGGTTGGGCCGTTCCACCCCTAGGACGATCACACATATCAGACAACTTCTCAACTGACCGCTGACAAGATGTGCCTGCCGACCAATGGTTCGGCACAATCACCGCAGCTTACTGGCATGATCCTCCTCGTCAAGGTTGCCGGAGTTCGCCGAACCCTTGTCAAGTTATCCGATGAGTTCCATCGTGGCGAGAGATCAAGCCCTCCCTCTGCCGTCCGCGCCGATGCGCGAGTGTCCGACCCCGTCCGGGACGCGCCCGTGCTCGTCGGCCACGCCGTCCGCGCGCTCCATCTCACCGCGTGGGCGCGATCGACGTCGCGGCGGAGACCGGGGACCAGGCGCTGCTGGAGCACCTGGCGGCCCAGTTCGACCGGACCGTCGAGCGGCGCGACCGGCGAACCGCGCTACGCCGACCTCATCGAGCGCACCCTCTACAACGTCGTCGCGAAGCTGACCTTCGTCCCTTACCACCTCTGGGGCAACAGGGGGCCGTCCACCAGGCGCGTGTGGACGCCCGCGTCGGGCAGGGTCTTGGCGACCTCCGCGAGTGCCACGACGAGCCGGCGCCGCGCCCGACTCCTGGGTGGAGATCAACCCGCTCGACGCCCGCGCGCTGGGACCTCGCCGAGGGCGCTCCCCCACGCCGCGAACGAGGTCACGGCCACCGGCTGGGACCCGGTGTCCGAACAACCCCGCTACAAGGTCACCGCGGTCCGGCTGACCAGGATGGAAGGATGAGCCGTGTTCCTCGCCCACTACCTCGGGCTGCTGCACCGCTCGGAACGCGAACTCGCCGGCGCCCTGCGCGACGTCGCGGCCGACCACCGGGACGAAGCGGACGTGTTCCACATCTGCCGTCGCCTGGCCGAACGGTGCGACGATCACGTGGGCCGGCTGGCGCCGTTCGTCGAACGCTACGCCGAGGACGCCCCCGACGAGCCGCGGAGACTGCACTCGGCCCTCTTCGACGGCACCCGTGCGGGCGGGCTCGGCCTGCTGCGGGACCTGCACGACCTGTATCTCATGGCGGCCGAGTGCGACGTCACGTGGACCCTGATCGGGCAGGCCGCCCAGGGTGCCCGCGACGAGAAGCCGGCCGGGGTGGTCGCCCGTTGTGAGACGGAGACCGCCATCCAGCTCCTGTGGCTGCGCACCCGGATGAAGCAGGCCGCACCACGGGCACTCGTCGTGGCGACCTGACCCGGCTCCGCGGCCGCACCCCGTTCGCCTCCGCCGGCGGGCCGCCGGCCCGGATGGCGGGTCAGGCGTTCCGGGCCTGCCGGCAGAGGTCGCGCAGGGCGGCCGCGAGCCGATCGATGTCCTGCGTCGAGGTGTAGAGGGCCGGTGTGACGCGGACGGCGTCGCCGCCGGTCATGCCCGTGCGGGCGACGGTGAAGATCCGGTGCTCGTTCATGAGGCGGTCGGCGATGGCGGTGTTGTCGGCCTCCGTGGTCCGCCCGCGGATCCGGAAGGCGGTGATGGCGCCGTACATGCCGGGCTCGTCCGGCGTGAGGACCTCCAGGTTCGGTACGTCGCGCAACTGGTGGACCCAGCGGTCGCGCAGGTGTCGCAGGCGGGCCTGCTTTGCACCGGCGGTGAGCGCCTCGTGGAAGTCCAGGGCGGCCTCCACGGTGAGGAAGGGGGCGACGTTCGTGGTGCCGGAGTGGACGCGGGAGCGGATGTCGGTGGCGGGATAGGTCTCGTCGGCGTAGCGGAGGTCGACGTCGGCCAGGCGGTGTCTGCGGACGTAGAGGAACCCGGCTCCCAGCGGCACGCCCATCCATTTGTGCAGGGAGAAGACGGCGAAGTCGGCGTCGAGGTCGGGGAGGGTGAAGTCGAGCTGCCCCCAGGAGTGGGCGGCGTCCACGATCACGTCGACGCCCCGCGCGCGGGCCATGGACACGATCGGGCGCACGGGGACGACCAGGCCGGTGCGGTTGTTCATGTGGCTGAGCAGGAGCAGCTTCACCTTGGGGTGCTCGCGCAGCGCGCGCTCGTAGGTGTCCAGCACCGCCTGGCGGGTGGCGGGCTCGGGGATGACGATGCGCACGACCTGTACGCCGCGCCGGGATTTCAGCCAGTTCATGGCGTACTGGCCGCTGTGATAGTCGAGATCGGCGTACATGACGTGGTCGCCGGGACGCAGGCGGGCGTATCCGGTGACGAGGTTCTGCAGGGCCTCCGTGCCGCCGCGCGTGAGGGCGATCTCGTCCCTGGCGACGCCGAGCACGCCGGCGATGCGGTCACGGACCTGGTCGGCCTCGGCCTTGTACGTGGTGCGCAGCAGGTGGGAGCTGTACTCGTTGAGGCGGTCGACATTGCGGTGGTAGGCCCGCCGCACCGGCTCCGGCATGACCCCGTAGTAGCCGTTCTCCAGGTTGACGAAGTCCGGGCTCACCCGGAACTGCCGGGCGACGGCGGCCCAGTGACTCTCGTCCCGCGCCAACCCCTCGGCGGTGACCCCGCCGGGCACAGCCGGTACGGCCTCGGCCACCGCGGGACCGGCGGCCAGCGCGCCGAAGCCGGCGACGACCTGGCGTCGGGAAAGGGTCATAAAAGGACACCGCCTGAAATCATTCGGAACGCGCGAATGCCAGTGTGGCCCACATCGGCATTCCGCGCGGCGTTCATTTCCCGTGTGTCGGACGGCCCGGCCCGCAGGATATGCGCGGGCCCCCAGGTCCCCATGGGAAACGGCGACACGAGCTTTGCCGGAACCTTGGATTTCGCCGGGCGCGTCCGGCGGCGTTGCGGGCATTATCGCCAGTGATGCTCACGACGCGAACCATCCGGTCACGCCGTCCGGCCGCCTCCGTTGCCGGCCGGCTGCTGGCGCACGTGGCGCTGGCGCTGTTCGCGGTGGTCGGGGTGGTGTTCGCGCACGGCGGCGCATGCGCGGCCGTGGAGTTGTCGGAGTCGGCGGCGCACGGCGTCCACCTGGAGCACGGCGGTCTCGAACCGGCCGTTCACGGCGCGTACTGCCCGCATCGCAACCTGCCCGAACGGCACCATCACGGGACCGAGCAGGACTGCGGGGCGATCACTCCGACCGGTACGTCGTCGGCCGTGGCCATGCCGGCGCCGGTGCTCGGCTCCGCACCGGCGATGGCCGCCGGGACCCCGTCCGAGCTGACGGGCAGCGCCCGGCTTGACGCGCCCTGCCCGAAAAATCTCTGTGTGATGCGCATATAGGACGCGCGACGTCTATTCGTCGTCCCATGTCCGCTCAGTTTCGCGGCTGTTCCGTCATGCCGGAAATTGCGTCCTTCACTTCGGGGATTCATCAAATGTCATCACCAGTAACTTTCGCGCGCCCGAACGAGGCGCCATCCATCGGATATTCCGCGCTTTCCCTCACGGTCGGCAACACGCCGCTGGCCTTCGTTTCCGAACCGCTCGTACCGGGAGGAGGAGGGTTCTGGGCCAAGCTCGAAGGCTTCAACCCCGGCGGCATCAAGGACCGGCCCGCCCTGCACATGGTGCGCCAGGCCCGCGCCCGGGGCGAGCTGGCGCCGGGCGCGACCATCGTCGAGTCCACCAGCGGCACTCTCGGGCTCGGCCTGGCCCTGGCCGGCATCGTGTTCGGCCACCCGGTCGTGCTGGTGGGCGACCCGGGGATGGAGCCGCTCATGCGCCGGCTGCTCGCCGCCTACGGCGTCCGCCTGGAGATCGTCGCCGAGCCGCATCCGGTCGGCGGCTGGCAGCAGGCCCGCCGTGAACGTGTGCGGCGGCTGCTGGCCGAGATCCCCGGCTCGTACTGCCCCGACCAGTACAACAACCCCGACAACGTCGACGCCTACGCCGGGCTGGCCCACGAACTGCTGAGCCGGCTCCCCCACATCGACACCCTCGTGTGCTCGGTCGGCACCGGCGGGCACAGCGCGGGCATCCACGGCGTGCTGCGCCGCCACTTCCCCGATCTGCAACTGGTCGGCGTGGACACCGTGGGCTCGACCATCTTCGGCCAGCCGGCCCGGACCCGGCTGATGCGCGGCCTCGGCTCCAGCATCCATCCGCGCAACGTCGCCTACGACGCCTTCAGCGAGGTGCACTGGGTCGGCGCCGCCGAAGCGGTCTGGGCCTGCCGCGCACTCGCCACCCGCCACTACGTCTCGGGGGGCTGGAGCACCGGCGCCGTCGCCCTGGTGGCCCGCTGGCTGGCCCGTACCGACCCGGGCCGGACCATCGTCGCGATCTTTCCCGACGGGCCGTGGCGCTACTGGAACACCATCTTCGACGACGACTACTGCCACGCCAACGGCCTGCTCGGCACGGTCCCGGCCGACGAACCGGACCGGCTGTACGTACCGGCGGAGCGCGAGGTGCACCGCTGGACGCGCTGTACCGACGTGATGGACCCGCTGGCAGGTGCGCGGTGAGGGGTACGCTGCGGCAGTTCCGCTCCTTCGACCGGCCGATCCGGCTCCTGCAGGTCAACCAGGCGGGCATCAACCTCGGCTTCTACATGCTCATGCCCTACCTCGCCCAGCAGTTGTCGGCCGGCGCGGGCCTGGCCGCCTGGACCATCGGACTGGTCCTGGGCCTGCGGAACATGAGCCAGCAGGGCATGTTCCTGATCGGCGGCACCCTGGCGGACCGGCTCGGCTACAAGCCGATGATCATGCTCGGGTGCGCGCTGCGGACGGCCGGGTTCGCCCTGTTCGGCCTGACCTCCTCGCTGCCGCTGCTGGTCGTGGCCGCGGTCGTGACAGGGTTCGCGGGGGCGCTGTTCAATCCGGCGGCGCGCGCCTATCTGGCCGTCGCGGCGGGCGAGCGCAAGGTGGCGGCGTTCGCCGTGTTCAACGTGTTCTACCAGGGCGGCATCCTGCTCGGCCCGCTGCTCGGCATCGTCCTGCTGAAGGCCGGGTTCACCGCCGTGTGCCTGTCCGCCGCGGCGATCTTCGCGGTGCTCACCGTCCTACAGGGCCTGTGCCTGCCGGCGCGGCGCGGTCCCGTGCCGGCCGATCGGCCGGTGCTGCGCGATTGGCGGCAGGCGTTCGGCGACCGGGCGTTCGTCTCCTTCGCCGCGGCGATGATCGCCTCCTACGCGCTGTCCTTCCAGATGTACCTGGCCCTGCCGCTCGACGTGCAACGCCTCGGCGGCGGCGAGGCGGAGGTGGCGGCCCTGTACGCGATCTCGGCGCTGCTCGGCATCGCCGGCCAGGTGAGGCTGACCGCCTGGTGCTCCTCCCGGTGGAGCCGGGGTCAGGCGATCAGCCGCGGCCTCGCCCTGATGGGGGTGGCCTTCCTGCCACCGGCCGTGGTCGCCCACCTGCCCGTGGCCGCGCCGTGGGGAATCCTGTCCGTGGCCGCCTGCGTCTTCCTGCTCACCGTGGGGACGCTGGTCGCGTTCCCGTTCGAGATGGCGACCATCGCCGACATGGCGGGAGACCGGCTGATCGGCACCTACTACGGGTTGTACAACCTGCTGTCGGGCCTGGGCATCCTGGCCGCGAACCTGCTGTCGGGCGCCCTGGTCGACGTGGCCCGCTCCGCCGGCGCCGCCGGTCTGCCGTGGGTGCTGCTGGCCGTGGCGGGGCTGGCCTCCGCGGCGGCCGTCAGGCGGCTGGACCGGCGTGGCCGGCTGCCCGCCGGCGGTCAGGTGGCCGCGGCCACCTGACGGGAGGGCTTCCCCTGGTACGGCTCGCGCCGGCCGCACCAGGGGGAGCGGTCGCCACCCGCGGACTGGATGCCGCGGCTACGCGCCGCCGGGGTCGCGGCTCCTGCGCCGGCCGCCGACGAAGATGGCCACGCCCCCGAGCACGAGCGCTCCGACGGCGATCCAGATCCAGCCGGGCACGCTGGCCCCTTCCTCGCTCGCAACCGGCGCCGCCGCGGCCGGGGAGGGAGGTGTCTCGGCGGAGGCCGGGGCGGTCGGTGATGGGGAGGCCGGTGTCTCGGAGGTCGTGGGGGCGGCCTCAGCCGTACTGGGGGATGACGTCACCTTGGGTTCGGTGACGGTGAAACGCAGCTCGCCCTGGATGGGATGGCCGTCGGAGGACACCACCCGCCAGGCGATCCGGTAGCGGCCCGGCTCCAGCTCCTCCTCCGGATCGGCGAACACCTTGACGCCCTTCAGGCGCGGCTCGCCGACCGGAACGGGCTCGCCGTCCGAATCCTCCAGCAGGACGGTGGGCCTGGTCATGCGGGCGGTGAACTCGAGCTCGATGGTCTCCAATCGCTCGATCTTGGCTTTGTCGGCGGGTGAGCTCGACTTGAGCCGGTCATGCGCCAGTGCCGCCGGAGCGGTCAGGAGCAGGACCAGCGCGGTGACGGCCGTCGTCGCCGCGGCGCGGCGTATGAGAGTGGGCACGTGAGTCAATGCGGGACTCCGAAGAATGTCGGACCCGGTGGCGTACCGGGTGAAAGGTGCGGCACCCGCTGGGTCGCCAGCACGGCGATGAGCACGTCCGGCGTGGAGAACGCGGGCAGGTGCGACGGGGAAGAGGTTCTGTCCGTGGCGCGATCAGCCGCGGAACCGCCGCCGCGCGGGCGGGCCGCGGCGCGGCGCCGTCCGGGTCAGCAGGGCCGGGACACGCCGCGCCGTCTCCGGCGGGCCCGGCGCCGGGCCGGGGTGCGCGGTGACCGGTACGCAGGCCACCAGTACGGACAGCGCGGTCGCCAGCAGGCGCCACCAGCGGCCCATGCGTACGGCGCCCAGGTGGAGCAGCGCGGCCAGTGCCAGCTCGCCCCGCGCCAACCACCAGCTCGAACCCAGCGCCACCATGACATGGATGAGCAGCATGCCCGGCCCGGTGCCGTGTCCGTGGCCCACCGGCACGAAGGGTGGTTCGTCGGCGGCGAACAGCTGGTGCAGGCCGTACTGGGAGACTCCGCACAGGGCCAGCAGCTCGGGCCAGCCGCACTGGCGGTAGCCGAGCGCGTAGGCGCCCGCCCAGGTCGTCGCCGCTGCCAGGACGAGCGACCCCGGCCCGATCGCGGCACCGCCGACGAACAGGTGGAGGGCAGCCGAGGCCAGGAGGCAGACGGCCGTGAAGACCGCGGCGCGCAGTGCGCGGACCACCGGACGGCCGACATGCATGCCGTCATCCTGCCAGAGCACGGAACCGGCCGGGCGCCGCCCGGGTCAACGCCGCCACGCGGCGGCTCTCATCCCCGCGGGGTGAACTGGGCCAGGTCGTAGATGCCCAGGGCCTTCTCGATGTCGGCGACCTGGTTGACCACGCCGGTGAAGCCTGCCTGGCCGAAGCGGCGGTGCTCCTCGTCCTCGAAGATCTCGGCCATCTCCAGGAACCGCCTGGGCGGCACGACGTCGCGCAGGGCCGGGAAGACGACGGTGTCCTCGCGGGCCTCGTGCGGCTCGTACATGCGGATGAACGCCGTCATGTCGGCGACCAGGCGCTGCCGCCCCGGGGCGGGCGACCCGGTGCCGGTGGGGCCGGCCGCCGGGGTGCCGGTGGCGTCGATGATGCGGCCGGTCACGACGCGACCGCGCTGGTGCTGCCGCACCAGTACGGGCACCACGTCGGTCAGCTTGCCGGCCTGGACGAGGGGCGGGAAGACGTACCGCTCCTCCAGCCGCTCGTGGTACTCCTCGATGAAGCTGCGGATGAGGCGCGCCCCGGCGTTCAGCTCCCGGGCCGGCACCGGCTCCCCTGCCTCGATCCGCCGGATGCCCTCGCGGTAGATGAGCAGGATCCGCTTGAGCACCCCGTGCTCCCGCATCAGGTCCTCCGGCGGAGTGACGGGAACCTCCTCCTCCGTCCTGCCCTCAGTAGGTGAACCCGTCGGCGTTCCCGTCGGCGTTCCCGTCGGTGACATGGGCCCGGTCATCGCTCCTATGCCGCCGGCGCAGCCGGCCACCGCCAGCCCGCCCGCCAACGCCGCGGGCAGCGCCAGCACGTCACGCCGCCGCACCCGCGGCACCCGGCAGGCATCCAGCTCGCGATCCTTCACCGTCCACCGCCCCGCAGTCCCCAGAGCCGACCATGCCTTCGGAGTCCTTCCCCCGGATGGCGGCCCGCAGGTCATGTCCCGGGCAAGGCTTGTCCCGCACCCGCAGAACTTCCCCTGCCGACGCCCGCCGGGCCGGCGCCGTCAGCGTGAGCGCCATGCCCTGCGGGTCCTCGTACAGGCCATCGGCCCGCGCGCCCGGCCGGCCCTCGCCTCGAAGCGGCGGCGGAGCAGGGGGTCAGCTCTGCCGAGCGGCTCGGCGTCGGCGGATGATCAGGGTCAGTCCGGCGATCAGGATCAACGCGACGAGTGCCGCGCCCGTGGCGGTCCAGCGCCAGTCGAGGCTCGTCGCGGTCGCCCGCGCGGGTTGGGCCTGGACGCCTTGTGGTGACATCGCGCTCACCCTCGTGGGGCTGCCCAGGGCGGCGACGAGTGCGGCGTCGACCGGGCCCGCCGGACCGGCCTGGCCGGGTGGCCCCTCCTCGGTGGGCCGCAGCGGGCCGGTGCCCGGCGCGACCGGCCGGTTGCCGGCGCAGGAGCCCGAGGACAGGCCGGCTTCCGGGACGATCCCGGTGCCGGAGGTGGCGAACACGAGGTAGCGCGTGCCCTTGGTAAAGGAATATCCGCAGGCAGCGCTATCGACGTTGGTGGTGACGGTGTACCGGGCGGCCGGGGTGCCCTTGTAGACGTTGTCCGCGCGGAAGGTGTAGACGGCCCGCGCGCCGACCGGGCCGGACTCGGTCACCCGGGCTGCCGTGGCGGTGCCCGTGAAGACCGCCTTGGCGTTGGCCACCGCCGCCGCCGGCGTCATTTCCGCGCACTTACAGGCATGTGCCGCGGTGGACGTGACCGTCACGAGGGCGGCGACGAGCGCGAGGAGAGCGAGCAGTCGGAGCGTCACGCTGCTGGAGCGTGCGGCGGTTCGCGGGTGGCGGTGGTGCATCCCTCCATGATGCTGCAGACCGGTCCCTCGACTGTCGTAGGCCCTGCTCTCCGGCATTTCGCCCACGACGGCATTGATCAAGTGTTCCGCGTCCCGCCGATCACCGTTCACACAGCGTTAGTCGATCTCTTTGAAGCTTGCCGGTTGGCACCCCAACTTGAAGTAGGAAAGGCATCACCGTGAGGAACAAGAAGGCCGAAGAGTCTGAGCTCTCCGGGCTTTCCCGGCGTCGGCTGGTCAAGTACGCCGGTGTCGGCGCGACGCTGGCCGCCGCGGCCCCCTTGGTGGGCGGCACCCCGGCGCAGGCCGATGACGACCGCAAGTTCGGCGGCAACGGCGGTAACAACGGCCGGATGTGGCGCGCGGGCGACCACCACATCCACTCCGAATACAGCGGCGAGTTCGACACCAAGACCAACCCGCCGACCTTCCACAAGGGCGCCGACGCGGTCTACCCGATCGTCACCAACGCGATCATGGCCAAGTATTTCGGTCTGACCTGGGCGATGTGCACCGACCACGGCGGCCCGACACACTCGAAGGTCAACCTGGAGCAGGCCTACCCCGACCTGCTGCGCTCGCGCGTACTCGTGCCCGAGGTGCTGCAGTTCTGGGGCATGGAGTTCGACGCGCCGAAGCTGGACCACCACACCCTGATGATCCCGCACCACAGCGACGAGGCGCAGCAGCTGTTCGAGCTGGAGAGCCGCTTCGCCAAGCTGGACGCCTTCCCCAGCGACCCGGGCCGCGACACCGAGGCCAAGATGGTGGAGTTCCTCAGGACCGCCCGCGACATGCCGCGCAAGCCGCTGGTCATCGCCCACCACGCGGCGCGGTCGGCGACCGGGCTGGGTGTGTGGGGCCAGGACACCCCACGCGAGTTCCGCAACGGCAACAACGCGGCCCCCGACGTCTACGTCGGCTTCGAGGGCGCGCCGGGTCACCAGGCGGGCCCGCTGAACGGCGGCGCGCGCGGCGGCTACGGCAACCACCCCACCTACGGCGGCTTCGACCAGATGACCGCCCGGGTCGGCGGCCTGTGGGACTCCCTGCTCGGCGAGGGCCGGCACTGGTGGATCACCGCGACCTCCGACTCGCACGTGCACTGGACCCGCGGCGGCTCGGACTTCTGGCCGGGCGAGTACAGCAAGACGTACGTGGCGGCGCGCCAGGACTACGACGACATCATGGACGCCCTGCGCAACGGCCGGATCTTCGTCACCACCGGTGACCTGATCACCGCCCTCGACGTCACCGCCAGCAGCCAGGGCCGCAAGGCCACGGTCAGCGAGACGCTCGTGGTCAGCAGCCGCAACCGCAACGACGTCGACGTGGAGATCCGTTTCCGGCCGCTGGAGGGCGAGAACGGCAACGGCGACCGTCCGGAGGTGCGGCGCGTCGACCTGATCGTCGGCCAGGTCACCGGTGTCAGCGCCAACCTGGACGCCGACACCAACCCCACCACCAAGGTCGTCGCCCGCTTCGGCGAGCGCGACTGGCGCCGCCAGGGCCAGGACTACGTCATCAAGTACACCCTGCGCGACGTGGGCGCCGACAGCTACCTGCGGGTGCGCGGCACCTCCACCGACGAGATGGAGCCGCAGGCCGACGGCCTGGAGAGCCCGTGGGAGGACCTCTGGTTCTACTCCAACCCGGTCTTCATCCGCGTCCGCTGATGACGCGTCTCGCGGTCCCCGAGTCCTGGGGGCCGCGGCCGTGAGCAGGGGCTGGTGATCGGCGACGGCACGCCGTAGCCGATCAGCAGCCCACCTCGTCGCGGCCAGGGTTAGCGCTTGATCACCGCTCCTCGGCGGTATATCTCAAGCCGAGCTTAAGAAGGAGCGGCAGCCGTGGTCGCCACGGCCGGCGCCCGGCACGCTGGAAGTGCTGGCGTTCAGGCCGAGACGACGAGGGGGAGCCCGCCGTGGCGTTGACACCCGATCACGAGGACCGATGGGCGGGCGGGCCCGGTGCCGGGCAGTCCGTGGAAGAGCTGCCCGAGCGCGTCGAGGCGCGCGTCCTGATGCTGTACGGCACGCAGGCCGAGGTCGTCACGGCCCACCATCCCGCCGATGACCCCGTATGTGTGCCCGCGGCCGCCCTCGCCCTGCAACTCGGGGTGGACCTGCGGTCGTTGCCCGGTAGGCGTTTCTCCGCGGCCGTCCTGGACGACCGGGTGGTCGATGCTGAGCTGATCAGCTGATACACCGACCGAGTCGTTCATGGACGCCACCGGATCACCCGGCGACGAGCAGGCGGTCGGCTTCGGCGACCAGCTTGTTCGCGCGGTAGGGCTGCCAGGCAGCGCGCAGTTCGCGGAGCTGGTTGCGCACTCGCGCCGATGAGATGGCCCCGATATCGCCTCCGAGGTTCAGGACGGTGACGGCGGCCTGTTCGATGTCCTTGGCAAGGACATAAGCGTGGGCCGCCCGCAGGCCGATCAGCGCGCGGGTCCGTCCCTCGACCGGGCGTCGCGCGTCCATGGAGGCGGCGTAGTGACGTGCGGCGGTGGCATGGTCGCCGAGCTGGGTGAGGGCCAGCCCGGTCTGGTGCTCGAAGCTCTCGCGCCGGTAGTTGCCGGTCCACTCCGACTCCGGCAGCGAATCGGCACGTTCCAGCTGCTTCTCCGTATGGCGGAGCAGCGTGAACGCGTCCCACCGGCTGCCGTTGGCCGCCTGCGCCTCGGCCTGCATACCGGTGACCCAGGCCAGCGTGCGGAGGGGGCCGTAGCCCCGCAGCGAGGACGCGGCGGCCTCGGAGAGCGCGAGCGCCTCGCGATCGTGACCGAGCTCCGTCGCCTGCACCGCCATGCTGCGCAGGCCGGTCGCGCGCAACGTGAGATCGCCCGCCTCTTCGGCCAGGCGCACGGAGCTGATGTAGTAGCGCTGGGCCAGCGCGTGCTGCCCGGCGTCCATCGCCATGTACGCGGCGAGGTAGGTCAGTTCGGCGGCGGCACGGAACAGGTCCGGGCGGGCTCGACCGCTGGTGCCGTGTAACAACGGGGTGACGTCGCGTACCAGGTAGGCGGCCACGGCAGGGCGCGCGTGACCGCCGCCGTACTGATCGTCCAGATCGGCGAACGCCCGCGTGGTGGAGCGGATGCGGCCGACGTCGGCGGCGCCCCCTCGCCGGGTCCGCGGCGGGGGCTCCTCTCCCCCGGCCGACAAGCCGGTCAGCGCCGCGAGGGTGAACGCGCTCGCGGTCAGCACTGCCCGGCGATTGAGCATGTCGTCCTCCCCCAGCGCGGCCAGCCGAGCGACCGGATCGCCCTGCCAGGGGTCATCGGTGGACCAGGTGATGGAGGTGTCCGGCCATCCCAGGTCTCCTGGAGTCAGGTCCGGTCGGTTGAGGCGGCGGCGAAACGCCTCAACAGCCGCGTTTATACCCTCCGTACGCGGGATGGTCCCGTTCAACCAATGTCCGATCGCTGAGCGGTCGTAGTACACGGGATCGGGCGTCTCGGCGGCGACCGCGTTGACGTGCTCCGCAGTAGCGGCGTGTGTCCAACCAGCCTGCTCGATCACCGTAGCGAGAGCCCGGTTGGCGATCGGGCGCGTGCGTCGGGGGGCCATCTTCACATCGCTTCACATCGCGTTCCCCTCGACGATGCGCCGCGCCCCAGCGCACCGTCAATAGCACAAACCGTAACCATATGGCTCAAGCCACAAGCCGAGTACGCGGAGGGAACCATGCGCATTCCGGTCGATGGAGTCGGTCTGCCTGGCAAGATCATGCTGGTCGGGGAGCTCGCCCACCTCCTCGACGAGCGGGGCCAGCCCACCCCATCCCCCACCTGGACGCCGCCGCGCCGGCGACGCCCGTTGGCCCCGTTCGAGATCGCGCCCACCGTCCCGGCGCCGTCCCGGCGGGCCGCATGATGAGCTCTCCCGACATGGACGCGGGACGCCTGGACGCGGCGGCCAAGGAACTGCAACGGCTGCTGGCCGGCCGCCCGCTCGTCACCGCCGAACCGTTCACCACCTCGCTGCGGACCGGCTACACCGGACCGGCCGCCATCGAGCCGCTGCGCCCCACGCTGAGCATCGGCTGCTACCCGGCCTGGACCCCGGCCATGCCCGGTGCGAGCCTCGCGGCCGAGAACCGTACCCAGGTGAGATCGCGGGCCGAGCGGCACGGATGGCTGGCGAGGGTACGGCACGACGCGGAACGCCGGCTGGTCACGCTGGATCAACCGCCCGTCATCACAGCCTGGGACACGACCGCCCACCTGCGGCAACTCGCGGGCGCGCACAGCACCATCGCGGCCATCGACGGCGCCTTGGGGAACGCGATCGAGGCCAAGCACGTCTTCGACGAGCTGCTGCGCGCGGCGGGCGTCCCCGCCGCCGTACGCATTCCCTGCGTGCACGTCGAGCGCCTGCCCGCACTGGCCGAACTGCGCAGCGCCGTCGGCACCACCACGGTGGTGGTCCAGGCCGGGGTGACCTCGGGCGGACGCGGAACGGTGATCGTCTCCGGCGAGGAGGACCTGCCCCGGGCCGCCCAGCTGCTCGGCCCCTATCGAGTGGCCGCGTTCGTCGACGGCTGGTCATCGAACATCACCGTGCTCAGCATCCCGGCCGGCGACGGCGTCCGCGTCTACGTGGACCGGCCCTCTCACAGGTCGGTGGGGGTCACCGAGCTGGGCACCGGTCCGGCCAGGTGCGCGGGTGACGACTGGTCGCGGCCGTGGCCCGCCGACGCCGTCGCGCTGATCATCGAGTGCGCCGAACGCATCGCGGACTGGGCATGGCGGCGCTACCGCATAGCCGGACTGTTCAACCTGGACGCCATCCTGACCCCCGACCAGCGGGTCTACCTGAACGAGATCAACTGGCGCGACCAGGGCACCACCGAAGTGTCCGCCGTCAACCAGCAGCTACGCGGCCTGCCGCCCTTCATCGTCGCCCACCTGGCCGTGATGCTCGGCGGGCAGGTGACCTGGCTGGGCGATCCGGAGGAGTTCAACCAGGACACCATCGCGCAGTCCGGCAGGGCGGGCGGCCCGTACTCCGTCAAGGCCCGTCTCACCCACCAGGCTCCGTCCCGCATCGGCCCCGGCCACCCCTCGGGCGTCTACCGGCTCGACCTGAGCAACCGACTCCACCGGGTCCGCCCCGGCGCGCATCCGGCCGATGCCGACACCGACAGCGACGAGATCCTGCTCGCCAACCTTCCCGGCCCGGACGTGCTGTGCCACCCGGGCGCCGAGATCGCCACCATCGAGGGTCTCACCAGCGGTGGCCGCCGCCCCTTCATCGGCCCCCACAGCGCCGCCGCCTTCACCTTGCGGGTCCACACCGCCCTGCACCGCCTGTTCCGCCCCTGTCCCCCGGCCGAAGGGGAGCGCTGAGGTTTCGCCGTCAGGATTGGTCCGGGCTCGTGGGGACGCGGAGGCGGGTGAGCAGATGGCGGCGTAGGGCTCCGAAGCCGGGGTCGTCCTGCGCCCGTGGGTGAGGAAGCGTGACAGGGTTGTCCTCGGCGATGCGCCCGTCCTCCAGTACGAGGGTGCGGTCGGCCAGCAGCAGCGCCTCGTTCACGTCGTGCGTGACCAGGAGGGCGGCGAAGTCGTGTTCGCCGCGTAGGCGGAAGAAGAGCGCCTGCATCCTGAGCCGGTTGAGCGCGTCGAGGGCGGCGAAGGGCTCGTCGAGCAGCAGGAAGTCGGGCTCGCGGACGAGCGCGCGGGCCAGCGCCACCCGCTGGGCCTGGCCGCCGGAAAGCTCCGAGGGCCAGGCGCGCCCCCGGTCCGCGAGGCCGACCTCCGCCAGGGCCGCGGCCGTACGCTGGGGCACGCCGGGTCCGCGCAGGCCGAGTGCGATGTTGCCGGCGACCCGCTTCCACGGCAGCAGGCGGTGTTCCTGGAACACCACCGCGGTACGCCCGTTGGTGCTCACCTCGCCGTCCGCCTCGGAGTCGAGCCCCGCCAGGACGCGCAGCAGCGTGCTCTTGCCCGAGCCGCTGGCGCCGAGCAGCGCGACCACCTCACCCCGGCGGATCCGCAGATCGACGCCGTCGAGGACGACCGCGTCCCCGAACCGCCGCACGATTCCCACGGCGCTGACCACCGCATCCGCCGCCGTGTCCGCCGCCGTGTCCGCCGCCGTGTCCGCCGCCGTGGGGTGACTCAGCTCGCCTTGAGGCCGCGCCGCCATGCCAGGGCCCTCCCTTCCGCCGTACGCAGGGCCAGGTCGGACAGCAGGCCGAGCATGGCGTAGATGAGCAGTCCCAGGACGACGACGTCGGTCTGAGCGAACTCGCGGGCCTCCATCATCATGAACCCGAGCCCGCTCTGGGCGTTGACCTGCTCGCCGACCACCAGGCTGAGCCATCCCGCGCCGAACGCGAGGCGCAGGCCGAGGAACAGCGACGGCAGCGCGCCCGGCAGGACGACGTGGAACAGCCGGGCGGGAGCGGAGAGGCCGCAGGTCCGCGCGGCCTCCACCAGCCGCTCGTCGATGTTGCGGATGCCGCTGTAGGTGTTGAGGTAGATCGGGAAGAAGGCCCCCAGCGCGACCAGCGAGATCTTCAGCGGCTCCCCGATGCCGACCCAGATGAGCAGCAGCGGGACCAGGCCGAGGTGCGGCAGCATCCGTGCCATCTGGACCGGAGGGTCGACGAGGTCGTCGCCGAGCCGCAGGAGCCCGGCGACCGACCCGAGTGCGAGCCCGAGGCCGCCGCCGATGGCCAGGCCGATGACGGCCCGGGTCAGCGAGTCGAGCAGATGCCGCCAGAGCGTGCCGTCGGCCGCCAGCCGCCAGCCCGCGGCCAGCACGTCGCTGGGCGCCGACAACTTCTCCGGCGGCAGTATCCCGGCCCGCGACGCCCCCTCCCACAGGGCGACGATGAGCAGCGGCGTGATGATCCGGCGCCAGCGGGTGGAGCCCGGCCGCCGGGAGCCCCGCGGCGGCCGGGTCCGGCCGGCCTCCGCCTGCGGGGCCCGTACCTGCGTCGATGTCACCGCAGGACCTCGCTGAACCTGTCGTCGATGCGCGCGGCGATGTCGACCTTGCCGGGGATGAGCGCCAGCGAGGCGAAGCCGTCGGCGATGTGCTGCAACTCCGCGCCGATCGCGGGCGTCACCGGGGCGACGGGTTTGGCGCTGCGGGCCAGGGCTCGCTTGGCGACGTCCTCGGGGATGTTCAGCTCCGGGGCGAGGGCGCGGGCCCGGTCGTCGGGGTGGGCGATGCCCCAGTCGGTCACCTCGCGGTATTTCTGCAGGAACTGCTTGATCTGCGCGGACTTCTCCGTCAGCGCGGCCGGCGAGGCGAGCACGTACTCCCGGTTGCCCGCGAGGCCGGTCGCGTCGGCGAGCACCTTGACGCCCGGCTGCTCGGCCAGCGCGAAGTACGGATCCCAGATGATCCACGCGTCGACCTGGCCGTTGTCGAACGCCGGGCGCCCTTCCGCCGGCTTGAGATACTTGACGCTCACGTCGTCGATCGACATCCCGTTCGTCTCCAGCAGGCGTACGAGCAGCCAGTTGACGTTCGACCCCTTGTTGAGCGCGATCGACCTGCCCTTCAGGTCCTTGAACGTCTTGATGCCGCTGCTCTCCTTGACCAGTACGGCCTCGCCCTGCGGCACCTCGGCGGACGTGCTGATGATCCTGAAGTCGGTCTTCCCCGCCGCCGCGAAGATCGGCGGCGCCTCACCGGTGATCCCGATGTCGATCGCCCCGGCCTTGAGCGCCTCGGTCACCGCCGGCCCGCTCTCGAACAGCGACCACGCCACCTGCGGGGCCGCGCCGCGCGCCTTGACCAGGGCCAGCCCGCCGAAGCGCTGGTATCCCACCCGCAGCGCCTGGTCGCCCCCGGCGGCCTGCGACGCTTCGCCGCCGCAGGCGACGCCGCCCAGCAGCAGGGCGAGGACACCCACAAGACTCATGAGAAACCGCGGGACCCCTACGCCCATGCCGCCCTCCCTTGATCCGATCAGCCATCTTACCCATTTAACCTACCAATTGAATAGGTATTGACAGCCGGCGCCGGGCGGTCCAGGGACGGGCGTTACGCCTTGACCTCCCGCAGGCGGCCGGTTTCGACTTCGTAGATGAACCCGCGGACGGCGTCGCGGTGGGGGATGAACGGATCGGCCTTGATGCGGGCCACCGACTGCACAACGTCCTCCTCCAGGTCGGCGAACGCCTCGGCGGACCAGTCCGGCTTGATGCCGGTCTCCGCGCGGATGCCCTCCTTGAAGGCGTCGTCGGTGAAGGTGAGCATGCCGCAGTCGGTGTGGTGGATGAGAATGATCTCCCGGGTGCCCAGCAGTCTCTGGCTGATGGCCAGGCTGCGCCGCTCGTCGGCGGTGACGACGCCGCCGGCGTTGCGGATGACGTGGGCGTCGCCCTCGCGGAGCCCCAGCAGGCCGTAGACGTTGAGCCGGGCGTCCATGCAGGCGAGGACGGCCACGCCCTTGGCGGGCGGCAGCGGCAGGTGGCCCTGGTCGAAGGAGGCGGCGTAGCGCTCGGCGTTGACCAGCAGTTCGTCGGTGACACTCATCGGATCTCCTCGGTCACGGGGTGGTCACTCCACGATTACCCATAATCCCTACACAATCAATAGGGTATCTAGGGTCCCGCCGTCGTCACCCCTTCCGGTACGCGGCCCCGGGGTGAGTGGGCGGGAGGCGGTGGATGCCGGGGCCGAGCAGCCGCTCGCGCAGGGTCGAGTCGGCGTACCGTGTGCGGTAGCGGCCCCGGCGCTGCAGTTCGGGCACCACCAGCTCGACGAAGTCCTCCACCGTCCCCGGGGACAGGTACTGCATGAGATTGAAGCCGCTGGCGCCGGTCTCGTCCGTCCAGCGCTCGATCTCGTCGGCCACCCGCTCCGGCGTGCCGGCCGCGAAGAGCGCGCCCCCGCCGATCCTGCCGACCGACGCCAGCACGTCGCGTACTCGCAACCCGCGCCCGACCAGCGGGCGCACGGCCCGCTCGGTGAAGTCGCCGCCGCGGGCCACGATGTCGTCGATCAGCTCCTCCGGATCGTAGGCCGCCAGGTCGATGCCGCTCCCCCGCTGCGCCAGGAACCCCTCCGGCCTGATGTGCCGCTGCAGGTCGGCCACCTTGGCCTCGGCCTCCGCCTGGGTCCTGCCCACGATGACCGACGCCCCCGGGAATACCTTCACGTGGTCCGGATCGCGGCCCTGCGCGGCCGCGCGCCGCCGCAGGTCGGCGATCTCGTCGCGGAGCGCCTCCAGGGAGGGCGCGCCGGTGAAGACGGCCTCGGCGTGCCGGGCGGCGAAGTCCTTGCCGCGCTCGGAGTTCCCGGCCTGGTAGATGACCGGGGTACGTTGCGGCGACGGCTCCGACAGGTGCGGCCCGGCCACCCTGAAGTGCTTGCCGTCGTGGTCGATGGCGTGCACCTTGGCCGGGTCGGCGTAGACGGCGCGTTCCCGGTCGCGCACCACGGCGTCGTCCTCCCAGCTGCCCTCCCACAACTTGTAGAGGACCTCCAGGTACTCCTCGGCGATCTCGTACCGCAGGTCGTGCTCGATCTCGTCGTCCAGCCCGAAGTTGCGGGCGGCGCTGCGCAGATAGGAGGTGACGACGTTCCACGCCACCCGGCCCTTGGTGAGGTGGTCGAGGGTGGACATGCGGCGGGCGTGCGCGAACGGCGGCTCGTACGTGGTGGAGAACGTCACCGCGAACCCCAGATGCCGCGTCACCGCCGCCATCGCCGGCACCACCAGCAGCGGGTCGTTGGCCGGGATCTGCACGGCCTCCCGGATCGCGGTCTCCGGCCCGCCGCGGTAGCGGTCGTAGGCGCCGACCACGTCGGCCAGGAAGACGGCGTCGAACAGGCCGCGTTCGAGGAGTCGGGCCAGGTCGGTCCAGTAGTCGAGGTCGGTGTAGCGGTGGCGGTTGTTGGCGGGGTGGGTCCACAGGCCGTGCTGGATGTGGCCCACGCAGTTCATCTCGAACAGGTTGAAGTGGATGAGGCGGCTCATCGGGGATGGCTCCTGGGGGCGATGCCGTTGAGGTGGTAGTCGCCGACGTCGTGCACCTTGGCGCGGCGGGGATCGTGGACGGTGTGCGTGCGGGCGTTGCGCCAGTGGCGGTCGAGGTTGAGCGAGCGCAGGGCGGCGCTGGCCCCGGCGAGCTCGTACCATTCGCTCGTCACCCGGAGCGCCGCCCGGTCGGCCTGGGCGCGGGCGGCGGCCATCGCGACGGCGGCCTCGTCGATCAGCTCCTCGGTGGGGGTGGCGCGGGCCCGGTCGATGGCGTCGCCCGCGCTCTCCAGCAGCGCCCTGGCGGCCCGGGTGAGCACGGCCAGCTCGCCGAAGCGCTGGACGACCACGGGGTCCTCGACCACCCGGGCGGCCTCGTTGCCCGGCCACCCGCCCTTGGTGTAACCGCGCAGGAAGGCGGCGGCCTCGGCGAGCGCCCCTTCGGCGATGCCGGTGTCGATGGCGGCGTGGATGAGCAGGCCGAAGCTGCGGAACGTGCCGAGCCCGTCCCGCCGGCCCGGCATCACCCGGTCGGCGGGCACGTACACGTCCTCCAGCAGCACCGTCCCGCTGGCCGTCGTGCGCTGGCCGATGCCGTCCCAGTCGTCCACGACCGTCAGGCCGGGCGCGTCGCGCGGCACGAACGCGGTGTGGTGCAGGTCGTCGGCGTCCAGCGCGATCACCGGAATCCAGTGGGCGAACAGCGCCCCGGTCGAATAGATCTTGTGTCCCGAGATGAGGAAGCCCCCGTCGTGCGGCCGGAGCCGGGCGCGCTCGCGGGCGCCGCCGGGGCCGCGGGCGTCCACGGCGGCGTTGCCGAGCCGGCGGCCGCGGAGCACCTCGGCGTAGAAGAACGCCTGCTGCTCGGGGGTGCCGTGCTCCCTTATGGAGTCGACGTACCAGAAGTGGTTCTGCGGGATCTGCCCGATACTGCCGTCGGCCGCGGACAGCTCCCTGATGACGGCGCCGAGCGTCGCCGTGCGCACGCCCGCGCCGCCGTGCCCGGCCGGCACGGTGATGCCGAGCAGACCGCTCTCCGACAGCGCCTCGATCTCGGCCACCGGCAGGATCCGCTCGGCATCGCGCCGCGCCGCCCCGCGGGCGAAGTCGCGGGCCAGCTCGCGCGCCACCTCGACGGCCTCGTCGTCGCTCTTGATCACATGTGCCATGTCACACCGCCGTCAGTCGAGGGATGGCCGCGACGAGCTCCCGGGTGTACGGGTGCGCGGGCGTGCGGAAGACCTCCTCGACGGGGCCCTCCTCCACCACCCGGCCGTCCTTCATCACCAGGACCCGGTCGCAGGCGTGGTGGACCACGCCGAGGTCGTGCGAGATGAACAGGTAGGCCACTCCCGTCTCCCGCTGCACGTCCTCCAGCAGGTCGAGCACCTGCGCCTGGACGGACACGTCGAGTGCGGACACCGGCTCGTCGCACACGATCACGGCAGGCTCGGGGGCCAGCGCGCGGGCGATGGCGACGCGCTGCCGCTGCCCGCCGGAGAGCTGGAGGGGCCGCCGGGAAAGGTGCTCGGGGCTGAGCCCGACGAGTTCGAGCAGTTCGACGGAGCGCTCGCGGCGGCTCCGGCGCGGCACGCCCGCCACCGACAGGGCCTCGGCCAGCACCTTCGCGACCGTGTAACGCGGGTCGAAGGCGGCCAGGGTGTCCTGGTAGACGGTCTGGATGTCCCGGCGCAGGCGGCGTCGGGCGGCCCGGTCGAGCCCCGCCCAGCTCTGCCCGTGCACCTCGACGCTGCCGGTGTCCGGGGCGGACAGGCCGAGCGCGATCCTGGCCGTGGTGGTCTTGCCGGACCCCGACTCGCCGACGATCCCGACCGTCTCGGCCGCCCGCAGCGTGAACGACACGTCCTGTACGGCGATCCGCCCGCCGAACGACTTGCCGATGCCCTGCGCGCGTACCACCACCTCACCCGGAGGACGGCGGGGCGGGGCGGGCGCCGTGGCGGACAGCCGGGTGCCCTTGGTGTGCTCGGCCGGGATCGCGCGCAGCAGTTGCTTCGTGTAGTCGTGCTCCGGCGCGCCGAGCACCCGCCCGGTGGGCCCCTGCTCGACAATGACGCCGTCCTTCATGACCGCCACCCGATCGGCCAGCCTGGCCACCACGGCCAGGTCGTGGCTGATCACCAGCAGGGACCTGTCCCGGCTCTTGAGCTCGGCCAGCAGGTCGAGCACCTGTGCCTGGACGGTGACGTCCAGCGCGGTGGTGGGCTCGTCGGCGATGACCAGCTCGGGGTCGGCCGCGATGGCGGCGGCGATCAGCGCCCGCTGCCTGAGCCCGCCGGACAGCTCGTGCGGGAGTTGCCCGGCACGCAGCTCCGGCTCGGGCACGCCGACCGAGGCGAGCAGTTCGGCCACGCGGGCCCGCCGGGCGGCGCCGGTCAGGCCGGTGTGCGTGGCGAGGACCTCGGCGATCTCCTTGCCGACCGGGCGCAGCGGATCGAGGGACACCAGGGCGTCCTGGAGCACGAACCCGATCCGGCCGCCGCGCACCTTCCGCCAGCCGCGCTCGCGCAGCGCGGTCAGGTCCTGTCCGTCGAAGGCCAGCTCGCCGGCGGCGATCCGGGCGCCGCCGCCGGTGAGACCCACGAGGGTGCGGGCGGTGACGCTCTTGCCCGAGCCCGACTCGCCGACCAGCGCCAGGCACTCGCCACGCGCGATCTCGAACGAGATCCCGCGCACGACCTCGGCCGCGCCGAACGCGACCCGCAGGTTCTCCACCGTGACCATCGGCTTCACCACGAGGTCCTCCCCTCTGATCGCAATCTGAGCGCCCGGCCGACGACGGTCACGCTGATCACCGTGAGCGTGATCGCCGCGCCCGGGAACACGCCGTACCACCAGGCGCGCGAGATGAAGTTGCGGGCGGTCGACAACATCGAGCCCCATTCGGGCTCGGGCGGCGGCGTGCCGAGCCCGAGGAAGCTCAGCGCCGAGCCCGCCACCAGGGCCGTGCCGACGCCGATCGTGGCGAGCACCAGCACCGGTTTGACGGCGTTCGGCAGGACGTGCCGCAGTATCACCCGCCGTCCCGGCAGGCCGAGCGCGTGCGCCGCCTCCACGTAGCTCGACCTGCGGACGGCCAGCGTCTGGGCGCGGACGAGACGGGCGTAGCCGGGGATGTTGGCCACGCCGATCGCGAGCACCGCGTTGGCCGTCCCGCCGCCCGCCACGGTGATGACGACCAGGGCCAGCAGCAGCTCGGGGAAGGCCAGACCGATGTCCGACAGGCGCATGATGACGTTCTCGACGACGCGGTTGCCGAGCCCGGCGGCGAGGCCGAGCAGGCCGCCGAACACCAGGGCGATGGCGATCGCGCCGAAGCCCAGCAGCAGCGACGTACGGGTGCCGTACACGATCCTGGCCAGCACGTCCCTGCCGTTCTCGTCGGTGCCGAGCGGGTGGGCCGCGCTGGGCGGCCGCAGCGTCTGGGCGCTGTCCACGGCCAGCGGATCCTGGGCGGACAGGAGATGGGGGGCGACGGCGGCCAGTACGAGCACCGCCAGCACGGCCACCGCGAGCCAGAGGCCGGGTCCCGGGCGTTTCACGCGGCCTCCTTCAGCCGGGGGTCGACGACGCGGTAGAGCAGGTCCACGACGAGGTTGACCAGCACGTACACGAGGGCCGACAGCAGCACGACGCCGAGCACGACGGGCAGGTCCTTGGCGTTGACGGCGGCGACCAGCAGACGGCCGATGCCCTGCCGGGTGAACAGCGTCTCGGTGATGACCGCGCCGCCGAGCAGCGCGCCCACCCAGTAGCCGCTCATGGTGACCAGCGGCAGCAGGGCGTGCCTGAGCGCGTGCCGCACCCGTACGGTCGTGTCGGCCAGCCCGCGGCTGCGGGCGCTGACGATGAACGGCTCGTCCAGCACCTCCTCCAGCGCCTCGCGCAGCACGTGGCCGAGCACGCCCGCGATCGGCAGGGCCAGCGCCAACGCGGGCAGCACCAGCGAGGCGAGCCCGTGGCTGCCGGTCGCGGGCAGCAGCCGCAGCCCGAAGGAGAACACGGTCAGCAGCACGATCCCCAGCCAGAACGCCGGGGTCGAGGCCACCAGCAGCTCCGCGCCCGCGGCCAGGCCGCGGATCCAGCGGCGGCGCCCGGCCGTGGCCAGCGCGACGGCCACGGCCAGCACCAGCCCGGTGACGGCGGCGGCCAGCGCCAGCTCCATCGTGGCCCACGCCTGCTCGCCGATGGCCTGGGTGACCGGCGTGTGCAGGCGGTAGGAGGTGCCGAAGTCGCCGCGTACGATCCGCCACAGGTGGCCGGCGTACTGCTCGTACCAGGGCCGGTCCAGGCCGTACTCGGCGGTGATCTGGGCCAGGACCTCGGGGGTGGGGGCGGCGCCCTCGCCGCCGACGACGGCCTCGGCGGGGTCGCCGGGCGTGAAGTGCAGCACGAGGAACGTCAGCGTGGCCGCGCCCCACAGCACACCGGCCCCCGCCAGCAGCCGCCACGCGATGAACCTGATCATTGCTCCAGCCACGTGTCGTAGAAGTACGGCGAGGGGTAGGCCGGGGTGAAGGTCAGGTCGCGCACCTTCTTCTGGTAGGCCACCGGCCGAGGGTCGTCGTAGAACGGGATGGCGGGGGCGAGTTCGAGCAGCCTGGCCTGCGCCTGGTTGTAGAGCTTGGCCGGGTTCTCCCCCTGCCGGGCTCGTTCCAGCAGGTCGTCCAGCTGGGCGTCGCGCAGGCGGGCGACGTTCTGGCCGCGGCGCTTGTCGGTGGTGATGTTCTCGGAGGAATACTGGATCCACAGCACGTCGGCCGTGTTGGTGGCCCACAGGCCGGAGCTCATGTCGTAGTCGCCCTTGTTCGAGCGGTCGGTGAGCTCCTGCTCGGGCGGCGTCTGGAGCTGGATGTCCAGGCCGATCTTCCGGGCCGCGGCCTGGGTCTGGACGGCGATCTGCATGCGCTGGGCGGGGAAGTTCGCGGCGATCGGGAAGTACGCGACCAGCCGCTTACCGTCCTTGGTCCGGATGCCGTCCTTGTCGCGGCCGGTCCAGCCCGCCTCGTCGAGCAGCCCGCCGGCCTTGGCCGGGTCGTAGGCGATGCTGCCTTCGAGCGCGGCGGCGTAGCCGGGGGTGGAGGAGGTGACGAAACCCTGGGCGACGTCGTACTGGCCGAACGAGACGCCCTTGATGATGGACTCGCGGTCCACGGCGGCCAGCAGCGCCTGGCGCACCTTGACGTCGTCGAACGGCGGGCGCGAGGTGTTCAGCCAGAACGACATCGGGTGGCCCGGCCTGATCGCGCTGAGGAAGCCCAGCTCCGGGTTGGCCTTGACGTCCTCCACGTTCTGCGGCGGGGTGAAGTCGATGGCGTCCACCTCGCCGGAGGCCAGCGCGTTGTAGCGGGTGGCGTCCTCGGCGAGGAAGCGGATCTCCAGCTTGTCGAGGTAGGCGGGGCCGGTGTGCTTGGCGCCCTTCGGGCCCCAGTTGTAGTCGGGGTTGCGGTGGTAGGTGATGCTCTGCCCCTTGGTCCACTTGTCGAAGATGAACGGGCCCGAGCCGATCGGGTGCTCGCAGATGGTCTGCGGCGCCTCCTTGATCTGCTTCGGGGAGATCATCCCGAGGTAGCCCTGGGAGAGGATGTCCAGGAACGGCTTGTACGGCGACGACAGCCGCACTTCGAGCGTGTACTCGTCGACGACCTTGCTGTCCTCGTAGGGCGCGATGTACGCGGCGGCCAGCGGTGACTTGGTCGCCGGGTCCTTCATGTGCTCGAAGTTGAGCTTCAGTGCCTCGGCGTTCCAGACCGCTCCATCATGAAATTTCACTCCATGGCGGAGCTTGAACGTATATGTCAGACCGTCGTCGGAAACGTTCCAGCTGTCGGCGAGCCAGGGCTCGATCGTCCCGTCGGCGTCGAACCACACCAGCGAATCGGCCACCGGCACGGTCGCCACGGGACCGTCGGAGCTGGCGTTGCCGTGCGGGTCGAGGCAGGGCGGCTCCTGCCCGTTCTCGCCCAGCACCAGCGTGCCTCCGGCCTTGGGGGCGCCGCCGCCCGGTGAGGACGCGCCGGTCGAGCCGCAGCCGGCCAGCAGGGTCGCGGCGGTGAGGAGGAGGGCCAGGGTCTTCTTGGTCATGGCGTGCCCATCCGGGGGTCGTGGAATCACAGAAACACGTCCTCGCAAACCAGATATTGCCTACCTGCATTGCAGGGATTACGGTAAACCATAACGTAACACGCAGAACGGACGAAACCTATGACCGATGTGATCGCGGACGACGCCGAGGCGCCGGCCCGCGAGCCACGCCACGGCCTGCTCTGAAGGGAAGCTCACCCATGACCTTGACCTTCCACTGGTTTCTGCCCACCTACGGTGACAGCCGCGATGTCGTGGGCGGCGGCCACGGGCTGCCCCCGGGCTCGGCGGGCGGCGCCCGGCCGGCCACGCTGCCGTACCTGCGGCAGATCGTGCACGCGGCCGAGCAGCTCGGTTTCGTCGGCGCGCTCACGCCCACCGGCGCGTGGTGCGAGGACGCCTGGCTGACGACCGCGATGCTGGCGGACACGACGGAGCGGCTGAAGTTCCTGGTGGCGTTCCGGCCCGGGCTGGTCTCCCCCACGCTGGCGGCGCAGATGGCGGCCACGTACCAGCGGCATTCGCGCGGGCGGCTGCTGCTCAACGTGGTGACCGGCGGGGAGAGCCACGAGCAGCGGGCGTACGGGGACTTCCTGGACAAGGACCAGCGCTACGCCCGTACCGACGAGTTCCTGCACATCGTGCGCGCGCTGTGGCGCGGGGAGACGGTTTCCTTCACCGGGGAGCACCTCCAGGTGGAGGACGCGCGGCTCAACCGGGTGCCGGACCCGGTGCCGGACGTCTACTTCGGCGGCTCCTCACCGGCGGCCGGGCGGGTGGCTGCGCGGCACGTGGACGCGTACCTGACCTGGGGCGAGCCGCCCGCCGCGGTCGCCGAGAAGCTCGCCTGGGTGAACGGCCTGGCCGCCGCGGAGGGGCGCACCCTCCGGCAGGGGATCCGGCTGCACGTCATCTCCAGGGACACCGCCGAGCAGGCGTGGGCCCAGGCCCGCAGGCTGCTGGACGGGATCGACCCGGACACGGTGGCCAAGGTGCAGGCAGGGCTGGCCCGCAGCGAGTCGGAGGGCCAGAAACGCATGCTCGCCCTGCACGGCGGGCGCCGCGACGACCTGGAGATCTATCCCAACCTCTGGGCCGGCGTGGGGCTGGTGCGCGGCGGGGCCGGCACGGCGCTGGTGGGCAGCCACGCCGAGGTGGCCGACCGCATCGAGGAGTATCACGGGCTCGGGATCACGGAGTTCATCCTGTCCGGGCATCCGCACGTGGAGGAGGCGTACTGGTTCGGCGAGGGGGTGCTGCCCATCCTGCGCGAGCGCGGCCTGTGGCGGCACCCCGCGGAGCCCGCCGACTCGGGGCCGGCGGGAATCCCGTTCGCCACGTCGGGAGCCCGCTGACCGGCCGCTCCAGGTCGTACGGCGGCGCGCCGGGACGCGACCCCTCGATCCCGGCCCGCCGCCTCTCCGGCAGCACCGCGACCCGGGCCAGGCTGCCGGGTGCCGGCCCTCGCCGTCCGGCGCCACGGCGAGGGTGCGAGGTCATGTGAGCTCCAGATGCTCCCGCAGCGTGGAGCCGGTGTAGTCGGTACGGAAGACGCCGCGCTCGCGCAGCAACGGCACCACCCGGTCCACGAACTCGTCCAGCCCACCGGGCGTCAGGTGCGGCACCAGGATGAACCCGTCAGCGGCCTCCGCCTGCACGTGCTCGTCGATGAGCCGGGCCACGGTCGCCGGGGTGCCGATGAACGTCTGCCGACCGGTCACCTCGATGACCAGCTCGCGGATCGTCAGCCCCTTCTCCTCGGCCAGCGCCCGCCACTTGGCCGCCACCGCCGCCCGATCCTTGATCGGCACCCGGCCCTGGGAGACACCTTCGGACAGGTCAGGCTCGATCTCCGGCAACGGACCTTCCGGATCGTAGGCCGACATGTCACGACCCCACACCTGCTCCAGGAACGCGATCGCGGTCTGCGGCCCGACCTGCTGGCGGCGGATGACGGCGGCGTTCTCGGCGGCCTCCGCCTCGGTGTCGCCCAGCGCGAACGTCACCCCAGGCATGATCTTGAGCTGGTGCGGCTCGCGGCCGTACCTGGCCAGGCGGCGCTTGACGTCGGCGTAGAACCGCCGGCCCTCCTCCAGCCGGCCGTGCGGCGTGAAGATCACATCAGCGTTGGCGGCGGCGAACTCGCGCCCCTCCTCGGAGTCGCCGGCCTGGATGATCACCGGGTGGCCCTGCGGGCTGCGCGGCACCGTGAACCGGCCCTCGATCGAGAAGTGCCTGCCGTGGTGCTCGACCGTGCCGATGCCGCCTTCCCTGACGAATGTGCCGGTGACAGGATCGGCGGCGATCGCGTCCGGCCGCCAGGAGTCCCACAACTCGCGGGACAGGCGGACGAACTCCTCCGCCCGCTCGTACCGGTCGGCCCGGTCGAGGAAGCCGCCCCGGCGGAAGTTCTCGCCGGTGAAGGCGTCGGAGGTGGTCACCACGTTCCACCCGGCCCGGCCCTGGCTCAGGTGGTCGAGCGTGGCCAGGCGCCGGGCCAGCTCGTACGGCTCGTTGAAGGTCGCGTTCACGGTGCCGGCGAGCCCGATCCGGTCCATCACCGCCGCCAGGGCGCTCAGCACGGTGAGCGACTCCGGCCGGCCCACCACGTCGAGATCGTGGATGCGGCCCTTGAGCTCTCGCAACCGTAGCCCCTCGGCCAGGAAGAAGAAGTCGAACGTGCCACGCTCGGCCGTCCTGGCCAGGTGGACGAACGAGGCGAAGTCGATCTGGCTGCCGGAGCGGGGGTCGGCCCAGACGGTGGTGTTGTTCACGCCGGGGAAGTGAGCCGCCAGGTGGACCCGCCTGCGCGTCATCGGCCCCGCCCGGCCGGTGCGTCCCAGGTGGTGGGCAGGCCCTGGGTCGTCTCCCGGAAGGCCGGGTCCTGGTAGAGGTCGCGGGCGTACGGCCACAGGTACTCGAAGTCGGTCAGCTCCCGCTCGCTGATCAGGTGGCCGCGGTTGTACTCGGTGTCGAACCGGGCCAGCGTCACCCACAGGCGCACGTCCGCCTCGGTGATCGTGTCACCAGTCAGGAAACGCTGCTCGGCCAGGCGCTCGTCCAGGCGTTCCAGGGTGGCGACGACCTGGTGGCGCGTCCGCTCGCGGTCGTCCTCGGTGGTGGCGCGGGCCACGCGGAGGACGCCGGTGTTGACGTCGTGGTAGATCCACGCGTTCAGCTTGTTGATCTCCGGGCGCAGCGCGTCCGGGTAGAGGTCGACGGAGGCGCCGGCCCACTGGTCGAACTGCTTGGCCAGGTCGAGCGTGATGTCGGGGAAGTTGTTGCTGACGATCGTGCCGGTCTGCCTGTCCCACAGCACGGGGACGGAGATGTGGCCGCCGTACCCCTTCTCGGTGGCGTCGTAGGCCTGCTCCAGGAGGGTGAAGCCGTTGACCGGGTCGGGGCCCCGGCGCTCCCTGAACGCCCAGCCCCGGCCGTCGCGCTCGTCGTCCACGTAGGACAGCGAGACCACGTCCTCCAGCCCCTTGAGCTTGCGGACGATCGTGGCGCGGTGGGCAAAGGGGCAGACCCAGGCGGCGTAGAGGTGGTAGCGGCCGGGCTCGGCGCGGAAGCCGCTGGAGCCGTCGGCCGTGATCCGGGCCTGGAACGGGTAGATGGGGCGGTTCCAGCCCGGTGACAGGTGCAGGCGGCCCGTCCCGTAGTGGCCGTACGCGGTGTGGTCGACGGGGCTCGCGTAAGCCCTGGTCTGTGTGGGTGTGGGCATGAGGCGCTTCCTGATTCAGGAGTCGGGATGGGCCAGGAACCTGCCGAAGCGGCCCTGGTGATAGAGGAGCGGCCGGCCGGGGTGGCGTACGTGAGCCTCGGCAACCAGGCCGACGACCAGGAGGTGGTCGCCGACCTCGGCGCGCTCGTACGGCAGGCACACCAGGTGCGCGGAGACGTCGTGCAGCAGCGGGGCGCCCAGCGGTCCCGGCCGCCAGCCGGTGGGTGGCGCGAACCGGTCGATGCCCTTGCGGGCGAAGCGGGCCGCCAGCTCCGCCTGGTCGCTGGTCAGGATGTTGACCGCGAAGTGGTCGGCGGCGCCGAGTCGCGGCCAGGTGGTGGAGGAACGGTCCACGTAGAAGGAGACCAGGGGCGGTTCGAGGCTGACCGAGGAGAACGACGTGGCGGTCAGCCCGACGGGGACACCGTCGCTCTGCGCGGTGATCACCACGACCCCGCTGGCGTGTACGGCGAGCGCCTGCCGGAAGGAGTCGGCGCCGACGGCTCGGTCGGGAAGCGTGTCGGTCACGCGGTCACTCCCGTCCTGTCGGGGTGGCCGGAGGTCACTGATGGCACGAACACGAGAAGGTTCCTCACGAGAGAAGGGCACGTTCACGCGGCGCCCCGGCGGCTTTCCGGGTCGCGAAGCGGGGGTGGGGGGCGTGGACGGCGTCGGCCACGCCCGGGAACGTGAAGGGAAGGCGGGCGGTGGAGGCCCGCGGCCGCTAGTCCGTGATCAACGACATTGAGCGCTGGCGACGTGGCCGAAGTCCACGTGGGAGCGCCTGGTCAGCAGAAGATCCTGCCTCATATGTCCGACGCTAGGCCCGGATTCCCGATAAGTCAATATTTCCTACTGGCTTTACCGGGAAATGGCCTCAGGCCGCGATGCGCTCCCTCGTCGCCGTGACCCTTACCGGCCGGCGGGCGGATCTTGCCCGAACACATACCTTGAGCTTCCCACACTTCTGGTAGGAAAATACGGTATAACCTCTGCCCAGGAGGAATGACGTGTCCCTGCCAGATTTCCTGATCGCGGGCGCGCCCAAAGCGGGGACCACGGCCCTGCATGCCGCGCTGCAGCAGCACCCGGACCTGTTCCTGTCCAGGATCAAAGAACCGAAGTTCTTCCTCACCGACGGCCCGCCGCCCGACCGCGGCGGCCCCGGCGACGCGAGGACCTTCCGGGAGCACGTCTGGCGCCGCGCGGACTACGAGGCGCTGTTCGCCGAGGCGCCCGACGGCGCGCTCACCGGCGAGTCGACCCCCTTCTACCTCTACGACCTGGCCGCCCAGCGACGCATCCATACTGCCATCCCGCACGCCAGGCTCATCGTGACACTCCGGGACCCGGTCGAACGGGCGCATTCCAACTGGACCCACCTGTGGTCGGCCGGGCTGGAGCCGATCGGCGACCTGGTCCGCGCGTGCGAGGCCGAGCAGGAGCGCATCGCCGCCGGATGGGCGCACTTCTGGCACTACACGGCACTGGGCCGGTACGGCGAGCAGCTCACCCACCTGTTCGGCCTGTTCCCCCGCGAGCAGGTGCTGATCTTCCGCTACCGGGACCTCGTGGACCGGCCCGCCGCGACGCTGGACCGGATCTGCGCCTTCCTCGGCGTACGCCAAGGGCTGCTCACCGAGCTGCCCCGGGAGAACGTGACCGCGCACCCGGACGCGAGCACCCGGCACGTCCTGCTGTCCTCCCTGCGCCGGCGTCTCCCGTCAGCCCTGGCCGGGCCGGTCGAAACGCTGCTCCAGCGCCGCGGAGCCGCCCGCCGCCCGCTGTCCTGGGAGCAGCGGCAGCGGCTCGTCCCGTACTTCGCCGACGACATCCGGCTGCTCCAGCGCGTCACCGGGGAGGACTACAGTGACTGGCTGCAGCCCAGGGAGCGCTCCGGCGGTCTCGTCGGCACCCGGCCGCAGGGGCAGCGGCAGGCACGCAACGGCCGCCGAACCTGATCGGCCCGCGTCAGCGCAGCTCCGTGCGCAACTCGTGGGCGCCGTCCGCGCGGGTGTACTCGTAGTACAGCCGGACCCCGCCGCCTGGCAGGTCCACGATCTCCAGATAACGCAGGCCCCCGCCGCCATGCGGCGACAGCGCCGCGGGCTTGTCGCCCACCGGGGTCAGCACGTCCGGCTCCGGGCCGACGGCGATGCCGGTGCGCTCCTCGTAGTTCTCCGCCGCGCTGGCCCGGCCGTCGTAGAACGCCACCACCCGGTCACCATCGAAACGCACCGCGCTGACCCGGACGCCGCGCTCGTCCCACAGTCCCGGCCGGCCGCTCAGCGCCGTGCCCTGCCAGGTCCACTCCAGGCCGTCGGTGCTGGTGGCGTAGTCGGTGACCATCTGGTCGGCCTCGTCGGGATCGGCGAGCGGATGGCAGGAGGCCCACAGATGCCACACGCCGTCCCGCCGTACGATCACCGTGTCCTTCACCCCGGTCTTCGGATCGCCGGGCAGGACGGTGACGCGCGAGCGCGAATCGAACGCGGCGGGATCGCCGGCTTCCAGGACCTCCACCCGCCAGTGCTTGGTGCCCTCGGTGGCGCAGCTCAGGTAGAGCCGCCAGCGCCCGTCCGGCAGGCGCACCAGCGAGGGCCGCTCCAGCGACTCGCAGTCCATCTCCTCGCGTGTCACGGTGGTCAGCGTCTCGAAGCGCTCGCCGTCCGCGGAGCGGGCGACCACGACCGCGTAACCGCGGCCCTGACCGATCGGGCGGCGCAGCCGGTAGGCGAGATAGATCAGCCCGTCCGCCGCGACCGCGCTGGGCGCACCCGCCCAGTATCCCTCCGCCGCGGCCGGCGGGGCGATCGCGACCACGGCGCGATCGTCGTCAGGGAGGAAGGCGTTCTCATCGATCGACATGGGCGCGAGCTTAGGCGACGGCACGGAGCTGGGCACTGATGCTTGCCTTTCCTTGGTGCTGAGGTTCCTTCAGGGGTTCGTGCTGCGGTCAGGGGGTTCGGTCGTGAAACGGTTGGGGCGGCTCGCCGGTGCGCGCCGTTCTCGTGCGCCGGCGAGCCGCCCCCGGTGCCGGCGGGGCCCTCCCTCGGAGGAGCCGTCACGCCTTGGCGGCATCCGCGGGCGCCCTCCGCACCTGGGGAGCCATCGCGGCGTTCCAGTCCTCCAGCACCGCCGGCAGGGTCACCACGCCGCCGCTCACGACGACCACCATCGCCACCTGGGCCGTCGCGGCGCGGAGGCGGGCTCGTCCAACTCCGGGTCGAGGTCGTCGTCGGGGAGGTCGTACCAGTGCGTGTCGCCGGGAAGTGAGGTCGGCGACACGCCGGAGAAGTCCGTGCGGACGGCAGTGTCGCGGTCCTCGGTCATGCGGGTACTGTACGGTCCTCCATCTCCAGAAGTCAATTTTCCCTACTGGCTTTACATAGATTTGGCGGTTCGGAGGTCACCGGCCTCGGTGAGCTCGAAGTCGCCGAAGCCCGCCCGGGCGGGCGGATGACCAGCGATCCGAGGAAACTCGTCCCCTTTGCCTCCGCCGAGCGGCCCTGCCGGGGAGGACCGAAGGAGGTTGGGCGATGGATCAGCGGA
The DNA here is from genome assembly GCF_900099965.1 of Nonomuraea jiangxiensis. Lineage (GTDB taxonomy): Bacteria > Actinomycetota > Actinomycetes > Streptosporangiales > Streptosporangiaceae > Nonomuraea > Nonomuraea jiangxiensis. The sequence goes on from NZ_FNDJ01000031.1 coordinate 57,779, forward strand.
CGGTGTTGACCAGCAGGGCGGCTGCCAGGGCCCCGTAGACGGTCGCCGCGAACCGTTCCAGGAGCCGCCGGACCCCGGTGCGATGCAGCACCCGGTCGCGGACCGCGCCTGCGGCGTACCCGATCGCGAGATCCGCGAGAAGGCCCAGGACCTGCAGGATCAGGCCCAGCATGAGGAGTTGCAGGACGGGGTTCCCGTTGGCGTCGCCGAGGAACTGCGGCAGGAACGCCGTGAAGAAGAGCACGATCTTCGGGTTGAAGATGTTCACCACGAACCCGCGCCGGAACACGTCCGCGGACTTGACGATGGACGCCTCCAGCGGCAACCCGCTGGACCTCCAGGTCACCCACGCGAGATACGCGAGATACGCGGCACCGGCGAGCTGAATCGTGGCGGCGACACCCGGCGCGGCGGCGAGGAACGCGCCGAGGCCGAGGGCCGTGAGGACAACGTAGACACTGACTCCCGCGGTGATGCCCAGGGCGGCCCGAGTCGCGCCTCCCCGGCCGTGCTTCAACCCCGCCGCGACCATGAAGGCCATGTCGGGGCCCGGCGCCAGCAAGAGAACGAGGACGGCGGCGATGAAAGCGGGCAGGACGCTGAGGTCCACCCATGCGTAACCTGTAGACACGGCTCATTAGGTTACACATCTGATGTAACCAGAACAACAGCATCACGGGGTTACACTGTGCTCGTGCTTACCGTTCCCGCGCTTGACATGAGCCGCATGGTCGAGTTCGTCAACGAGTACGCCGACCGCCCGCGCGCGACCGCGGGCGAGCAGGAGCTCCCGTACCCCGATGCGGCCAAGGTCCTGGGGTGGCCCGCCGAGCCGCCCTTGCCCGCGGCCGCCGACCTCGTCGCGGCGGCGAACGCGGCCTTCCGGGTGTTCTCCGCGGCCCGCGACGGCCGGGCCTACGAGGAACTGAACACCCTCCTGCGATCCGTCCGTCCCTTGCCCGTCGCGACCGAATCGGGCCTGCGCTGGACGGTGGACACGCAGGCCGAGGTGCTCCCCGCGGCCCTGGGCACGTGCCTGCTGGAGTGGCTCATGCACCATGGCCGGCCCCGCCTCGGGACCTGTCACGCCTCCAAGTGCGCCGACGTGTACGTCGACACCTCTCCGGCCGGTCAAAGGCGGTTCTGCTCATCGACCTGCCTCAACCGTCACAAGGTCGCCGCATACCGTCGGCGCTCGTCCCAGGACCGGACCGGTGAGCCGGAGACCACCACGTGACGATGCGGGGGCTTCCGGGCGGCGTGATCACCCTGCGCGGGCCGCGTTCGTCACATCCAGCGGCGGATCGCGTCGATCGTCGTCTCCGGAGAGGTGTTGAAACAGAACCGGATGCCGGGCGCCGCCTCTGCCAGTACGTTGACCAGCCGCTCGAACAGCACGGTGTGCTCCGGCAGCGTCCGCACCCCCGCCCCGATCATGGCCAGGCCGAAGGGCCCTTCCGGCAGCCGATCGCGTACGGCCCTCTCCGCGGCGTCAGGATCGGTCCCGATCAGGCACGACACCGTGTCCAGCCCCGCTGCGCGCAGCGCCGCCTGGCCCTGCTCGATACGGGCGGCCAGCGTCGCCTCGTCGAGGTGAGGGTGATCGGAGAAGTCGATGGCGCTCGGGTGCAGGCCGATCGTCAGGATCTTGGTCATGTGAGCTCCTACCAGGGGACGGGGCCGTTGGCGTCGAAGAAGCCGCCCGATGGCCCTTCCCGGTCCAACGTAGCCAGCCGGACGACCGACTCGGCGGCCTCCTCGACGGTGTGCATGCCCGTGTGGTGGTTCATGTCGGTGGCCGGGTTGCCGGGATCGGCGGCGTTGACCTTGAAACCGGGCAACGCGCGGGCGTACTGGGAGACGATCATGTTGAGCGCGGTCTTGGACGAGGCGTAGTCCAGGGCCAGGAAGCCCGACTCCGGGCGCGCGGGGTCGGAGGCGCGGCTCAGGGAGGCGAGACCGCTGGAGACCATGACGATGCGGGGATGGTCCGACTCGCGCAGGAGTGGCAGGAAAGCGTGCGTGACCCGTACCGGGCCGAACACGTTGACCTCGTACAGGACCCGTAGCAGGTCCGCGCCCATGTCGGCGGGATGGGACGGCGGCCCGCCGACTCCGGCGTTGTTGACCAGCACGTCCAGCCGGCCCGCCCGATCGCCGACCGTCCGGGCCGCGGCGGCCACGGAGTCGTCCGAGGTCACGTCGAGCTGTACGAACTCGACGCCGAGATCGTCCGCGGCCCGTGTGCCGCGTTCCCGGTCACGGGCGGTCAGGAACACCCGCCACCCTCGCTTCGCCAGGCAGCGAACCGTCTCCCTGCCCAGTCCCTTGTTCGCTCCGGTGACCAGCGCCACCGTGTTCGCGTCTGTCGTCATGAGCGAGATCGTCCGCCAACGCACCCAGCCCCCACCAGGACCGTCTTGGCCTGGGACTGGCCGTACCACCCGGCGTACGTGACCGGTGCGGCATCATCGAAGGGTGAATCGCGCCGAACTCGCCGCCGTGCTCCGCCAGGCCCGCGCCCGCCTGCGACCGCAGGACGTCGGCCTGCCGTCAGGCACCCGCCGCCAGGTGCCCGGACTGCGCCGCGAGGAGGTGGCCATGCTCGCGGGTCTGAGCGTCGATTACGTCGTGCGGCTGGAGCAGGGGCGCGGCGCGCGGCCGTCCGCCCAGGTCATCACGGCGCTGGCGCAGGCCCTACGGCTCGATGACGACGACCGTGACCTGCTGTTCCGCCTGGCCGGTCACGAGCCGCCGCAGCCTGGACGGATGGGAATGGCCGTACGCCCGAGCGTGCTGCGGCTGCTGGACCGCATGGCGGACCTACCGGTGCTGGTGCTGTCGGCCAAGGGCGACGTACTGGCCTGGAATCCCCTGGCCGCCGCGCTTCAGGGTGACATGTCGGCCTGGCCGCGGCACCGGCGCAACCTCATCTGGCAACGTTTCCTGGGGAGCAGTCGCTGCCAGGTCGCCGCGGACCCGGGTGAGGACGAGGCCGCCGCCCGCGCCGCGGTCGGCACCCTGCGCGCCGCCCAGGCCCGCTACCCGCGCGACTCCGACCTCGCGCGGATGATCAGTGAGCTGCGCCGTGGCAGTCCCCGGTTCGAGGAACTCTGGCGACAGGGACGTTCCGCGGCCTGGCGCACGGCGACCAAGAGCATCCGCCATCCCCAGATCGGCACGATCACGCTCGACTGCGATACCCTCCTGCTCCCCGACACCGACCAGACCGTGCTGGTGTACTCGGCCGCACCGGGCAGCCCCGAGGCCACGGCGCTCGACGTGCTCAGGGTGACCGGGCTGCAGCGGCTGTGAGCGCCCCCGGCCGGCATCACGTGACGGCGCCAGGTGGCTGGTCCAGGCAGCGGATCGTCAGGTCCCGCGCGAGCAGGATGCTGGGCGGAAGACCGAACATCGCGTGGAACGCGGTGCTCAGGTGGGACGGGCTGGCGAAGCCCCCGTCGGCCGCCGCCCGGGTGAGGTTGTGACCGGCCGCCACCGCCCGCGCGGCCCGGTGCATCCGCGTCCACAGGCGGAAGCGGCGGTACGACGTGCCCGTGCCGTCCCTGAACAGCCGCAGAAAGCGTGACTCCGACAATCCCAGCTCGGCGGCCAGCGCGGCGGCCGGCAGCGGCTCGCCGGCGTCCATGAGCCGGCCGGTGGCGGCCGTGATCCGCGGATCGGCGGACGACGTCGTGACGTGGCCGGTGGCCTTGGCGATCCAGGCGGTGACCTGCGGGACGGGCGTGTGCTCCGACAACCCGGCCGCCAAGGCGAGGAGGTCACCCTCGTGCCGGTGTCCGGCCAGGACGGCCTCCCCGCCGGCGGCGAAGCAGGTGCGGCACCCCCGGTCGTCCGCCGAACCGGGATCGAGGTAGAGGAACGCCATGCGGTCGCCGTACGCCGTGAGCTGGTGGCGTACCCGGGGAGGAACGAGCGCGATGCGCGCCCGCAACTCGCCGCCGGGCATCGCCTGGACGGCGAAGGCCGCGTCCACGCCCACGGCCAGGCACGCGACCGCGCCGGAGTGCGGTCCCAGGCGCAGGGACGGCCCGGCGTACAGAGCACGGCCCGGCCACAACCACACTGTGGCCCCCGCGGCGGCGCGACGGGTTCGTGGAAGCGCCGGCAACACGGCCTCCTCCAGGCTGATGGGAAATCCGTGAACGTTCAAGGAGGATACGGTGCGCTCCGCCGCCCGCATCACGGGGACACTGCTGTTCGTCGCCGTGGGACTGCTCAACCTCGCGCCCGGACTCATCGCGCTGGCACCGTCCCAACTCGCCACCGCCTACGGAGTCGTGCACACCGACGTGACCGGCGAGCTGCTGCTGCGGCATCGCGCGGTCATGCTGGCGCTGCTCGGCCTCGCGCTCCTGGCGGCGGCCGCCGTGCCGGACTGGCGCAGGCCGGTGCTGGTCGTCGCCGTGATCGGCAAGGTGTCCTTCATCGTCCTGGTGGCGACGACCGTGGGCGCGCAGCCGAAACTGACCTCGGTAGCGCTGGCCGATGTAGCGGCACTGGCCGCACTGGCGACGGCCGCCACCCTCACCCGCGCCCGCCCTCACCCTGTTCATACAAGTTGACGACCTTCAGCCAGCGCACCCGCCCCGCCTCGAGTACGCGCCATCGCCACCGACGGTTCCACCGCCACCGCCCGCAGTCTGGGGGCGTCCCGGACGGCCTTGGCTGCGATGCCGTCGTGCCGCAGGAGGAGGCCCTCCACCCGGTCCAGCACCTCACCGACGGGCTCGGCCGTGCCCGCGGAACCGTACGGACCCGGCCGCGGCGGTCACGGCGTCGGGCGCGGGAGGAAGTCCTGGGCGTGGTCGCGGGCCCATTCCGCGAACGTCCGGGCCGGCCGGCCGGTGACCTGCTCGGAGGTGGGCATCGGCCCGAAGGACGCCGGGTCGGGCGCGACGGCCTCGGAGGGGTCGGGCTCCGCCCCCGAGTAGTCCTCGAACCCGGTGAGGAAGTCGGCGTTCGCCGCCGCGAAGCCGCCCTGGGCCAGGTAGCGCTCCCGCGCCTCCGCAGCGCTGACGACCTCCAGGCCGATGTCCCGTCCGATGGCGCCGGCGATGGCCCGCACCTGGGCCCGCCGGGTGACGAACTCCGGCCCGTTGAGCGTGTACGCGGCCCCGTGGTGGCCGTCCTCCAGCAGGGCGAGGGTGGCGACGTCGGCGACGTCCCGCTCGTGCACCGGGCACCAGGCCGCGTCGGGGAACGGCTCGCGCACGACGCGCTCGGCCCGGATCGACGGCCCCCACAACCACAGCTTGTTCAGCATGAACTCGCCGGGCCGTACGTGCGTCCATTCCAGACCGGAGTCCTCCACCGCCCGCTCGACCGGCAGATGGAAGTCCGTGTCGTAGCCGGCGGTGACCGCCCCGGACGACAGCACGACGATGCGGCGTATCCCTGCCTCCCGTGCCAGTGCGACGACCGCCGGCGCGGTGGCCGCCACCGGGAACAGGTACATCCGCTCCATACCGGCCATCGCCGCCCGCAGGCTCGCCGGTCGCTCCAGATCGCCGCCCACCACCTCGACGCCCGCCGGCAGCGACGCCGATCCCGGCCTTCTGGTCAGGGCGCGTACGTCGGCTCCCGCTTTCACGAGTCGCTCCGTCACGAGCCGGCCGACGTTTCCGGTCGCTCCGGTCATCAGAATCCGCATTCACCTACCTATAGCCGCAGGTCTTTTCCCCGGCAAACGCGAACAGCGCGTTCACATATGGCCTCTGACCTGCTGAAACAGCGCATTTCGCGGTCCGCAAGAATGCTCCATCGCCTCACCCGCCGAGCCGGTCGGCGTAGTCGCGGGCGAACTCGGCGAACGTCCTGCCCGGACGGCCGGTCACGGCGGTGTACGTGGGCGTGGTGTAGTCGCCCCAGCCCGCGTCGTAGGCCACCAGGTATTCCTTGGTGACCTCCGCGTCCCACTCCTTCATCCCGGCCTTGAGCAGCACGGGGTAGGCGTCGTCCGGGCTCACCGGCTGATAGCCGATCGGCCTGCCGTACACCTCCGACAGCGTGTCCGCCATGTCGCGCAGCCTGATCCGCTCCGGCCCCGTGAGAGTGTAGGTTTCGCCCTGGTGGGGCGCGGGGTCACGGAGCACGACGGCGGCGAAGTCGGCGATGTCCCGCACGTCGATCATGCCGAGCCGCCCCTCCCCCGGAGCACCGTAGAAGGTGTCGCCGTTGACCGAGCCGAGAAGGTTCTGCATGAAGTTCCCCGGGCGGATGACGGTCCAGCCGAGGCCCGAGGCCGCGAGCTCGATGTCCGACAGAGCGTGCAGCCGGCCGTTGCGCGTCGGTGCGTCGTGCCCCGCGCCGATGGCCGACATGCGGACGACGTGCCGCACGCCCGCCTTCTTGGCCGCCCAGAGCGCGTTGCTGCTGGCGTGCGTGGAGTCCGGACCCATGGCGACCAGCAGCCACACCGTGTCCACGCCCTCGAACGCCTTGTCCAGCGTCTGCGGGTGGTGGAGGTCGCCGACCGCCACCTCGACCCCCGACGGCGCCTTGGCCCTGTCGCGAACCAGCACCCGCAGGTCCGCCGTGCCCTCCAGCGAGCGCAGCACTTCCCTGGAGACGGTGCCGTTGGCACCGGTGATCAGGATGGTCATCGCAATATCCCCTCTTCCGTGGAAACGAGTTCGTCGATCAGGGCGAAGAATGCCTGGATGCCGGGCAGATTGCCGCCCTTGGCGCGGGAGGCCGCGAAGTCGGCGGGCGAGCGCCACTCCACGAGGTCCAGCCATTCGCCGCCGGGCAGTTGGATCAGCCTGGCGCCCAGGAACCCGTCCCGGTCGGCCTGGAAGTCCGCGATCATCCCGCTACGGGCGGCCAGGAGGTCCGCCGCGCGCTCGGGAGAGACGCGGAACCTGGTGATTTCCACTGTCGTCGTCACACCACGACGATATAGTAAAGATTAGTGACCGTCAAAATTAGTGACTAAATCGGAGGCGTGCGATGCGTAGGAGCGAGCGCAAGCGGGAGGCGCCCGACCTGGGGATCCTGTCCAGCAGGACCCTGTTCAGCCTGCAGAAGGAGCTGTACTCCCGGCTGTCGGAGTTAGGGCATCCACAGGTCAGGCCGCGGCACGGGGCCGTACTGGCCTACCTCGACGTGGAGGGCAGCCGGGCCTCCGACCTGGCCGTGCAGTCGGGCCAGCACAAGCAGGTGATCGGCACCCTGGTGGACGAGCTGGTGGCGCTCGGCTACGTGGAGCGCCGGCCGGACCCCGCCGACCGCCGGGCCAAGCTCATCGTGCCCACCGAACTGGGCCGCGATCACATGGTGAAGTCGGACGCCGTCCTCGTGGAGATGGAGGCCGAGCACGCGCGGGCGGTCGGCGAGGAGGCGTACGCGGAGTTCAAGCGGGTCTTCACCCTGGTCACCGAGCGCCAGACCAGGACGAAGTAGCCGGCGGCCGGACGTGCCGCTCCCCCGCCTGGCGGTACGTCCGGCCGGCGCTCCACGCCTGGACGCGGCGGCCCGTCAGACGTTGAAGCCACCGTCCACGTTCAGCGTGGTGCCGGTCACGAAGCCGGCCTCGGGCCCGGCGAGAAACGCGATTGCGGCGGCCGGCTCCTCGGGCCTGCCGTAGCGTCCCAGGGCGTTCATCGAGCGCCGCACATCGGCGAACGGCCCGACGTCGGGGGGTCGCCCGCAGCGTGCGCGGCATCCTGTCCGTCGTGGAGGACTGCTTCCCGCAAGGGCTGCGAGCCGCCGCCCGGCAGCGGGAGATCTCCGGCAAGCTAGATCTCCCCGCGAGCGCACCGCGCAGCCGCTGATGTGAGGGCAGCGTTACCGCCGGGGAACTGCCGGGACACGTAGGGGCAACAGAACGAAGTTACTTATCTGTCAATCGACAGAAATTGCCCCCGGGGAGAGCCCATGACGCCTTCACCCTCCACCGACGAGAGCGTTCTGCAGAAGTTCGGCTACCGGCAGGAACTGCACCGCAGCATGGGCCGCTACGCCTCGTTCGCGGCCGGATTCTCCTTCATCTCGGTCCTCACCACGGTCTTCCAGTTCTTCGGCCTCGGCTTCTCCTTCGGCGGCCCGGCGTTCTTCTGGACCTGGCCGCTGGTGCTGGCGGGCCAGCTCATGGTCGCGCTCTGCTTCGCCGAGCTGGCCGCGCGCTACCCGATCTCCGGGGCCATCTACCAGTGGTCCAGCCGCGTGGGCAATGCGACGTTCGGCTGGTTCGCCGGCTGGATCATGGTGCTCGGCCAGGTCGTGGTGATCGCCGCAGCGGCGCTGGCGCTGCAGGTCGTGCTCCCGGCCATCTGGCCGGGCTTCCAGCTGATCGGCACCGACCCCTCGCCCGTGTCGGCGGACGGCGCGGCCAACGCCGCGCTGTACGGCGTGCTCCTGCTCGCCGCCACCACCGTGGTCAACCTGCTCGACATCAAGATCATGGCCAGGATCAACGTCATCGGGGTCACCGCCGAGATCGTCGGCGCGATCCTCATCGTCGTCCTGCTGCTCACCCACGCCGACCGCGAGCCCACCATCACCTTCGAGACGGGTCTGCCCGGCGGCGCCTTCGCGGCCCTGCTGGTGGCCGCCTTCGCCGCGTCGTACGTGTTCATCGGCTTCGACAGCGCGGGCGAGCTGAGCGAGGAGACCCGCAGGGCCTCGGCCGTCGCGCCGCGTACGATCATCACCGCGCTCGGCGCGGCCGGGCTGCTCGCCTGCCTGATCGTCTTCGCCGCGCTGCTGGCCGCGCCCAGCCTTACCGACGGCCGCCTGGCCACCGAGGGCCTGTCGTACGTGCTGACCAGCACCCTCGGCGACGGCGTGGGCAGGTTGCTGCTGGCCGACGTGGTCGTGGCGATCTGCGTGGCGACGCTGGCGATCCAGACCTCCGCGACCCGGATGCTCTTCTCGATGGCCCGCGACGGCGTCGTCCCCTTCGCCGCCCGGCTGGGACGGGTCTCGCCCCGCACCGGCATGCCGACCGGTCCCGCCCTGGTCACCGGCGTCCTGGCGGCCCTCATCGTGGCGATCAACTTCGTCTCGCCCGACGCCTTCCTGGCGATCGGCACCACCTGCATCGTGGCCCTGTACCTCGCCTACGCGATGGTGACCGGACCGCTGCTGTGGCAGCGGCTGCGCGGGTCGTGGCAGGGCGGGGCCCCGAAGGGGGTGGACGAGAGCGGCAGGCCGCTGTTCTCCCTGGGCCGCTGGGGCCTGCCGGTCAACGTGCTGGCCGTGGTCTACGGCGTCGGCATGGCCGTCAACCTGGCCTGGCCGCGGGCCGAGGTGTACGCCCCCGCCAGTGGAGAGTGGTATTTCCAGTGGTTCACGGCGCTGTTCCTGGCCGCGGCGGTGGGCGCGGGCGTGCTGTATCGCCGGTCAGCGGCCGGGAAGCAGCGCGCGGCCCAGCTCCCGCAGGTGGGCGAGGTCGGCCTCACCGACACCGCCAACGCGTAGCGCGGCGTCGGCCACCGCCTCCCCCATCCCCTCGACCGCGCGGGCGGAGGTGTTCCTGCGGATCAGGATGACGCTCTCCACCACGGAGTAGACCAGGTCCGCGCGCAGGTCGCGCTCGTGTTGCGGAAGCGCGGCGGTGATCGGCGCGAGCAGGTGTGCGTATGCCTGCTTGAGCGCGGTCCGCAGCTCCTGGAAGCCGAGGAACCGGTCGGCTTCTGGCAGCAGGTAGAGCGCGCCCAGGTTGTGCTCACCCGTGCACAGCAGCGTCGCGTCGCGGTGTGCCAGGGCCCAGAGCCGCGCCCCCGCAGGGGCGTCGGAGGCGGCGAGCAGGCGCGCGGCCTCCAGCGACGGCCGCACCGTGCTCTCCAGCAGCTCGGCGAGCAGCTCCTCCTTGCCCCTGAAGTAGTGGTAGAGAGTCGCCTGCCGGATCCCGGCCCGCTCGGCGACCTCCCGGGTGGTGGTGGCGCTGTAACCGTTGACGGTGAACAGCTCCGCCGCCGCCGCGAGCAGCTCCTCGCGCGGGGACAGGCCGGTCGCGGGACGCGCGACGGCACGCGGCCGTCCCACCCCTCGCCTGCCCACGCACCGATCTTTACACAGGTACGGCACCCCCCGAGCACGCCCGCGCGCCGGCCGCCCCCGGACTCAGCGGGCGCACATGGCGGCGTCGAAGGCATCGATCAGGTGCTGCCGCTTGGCGGGGGTGTCGGCCAGGCCGGTGACGTAGACGGTGGCCGCGCGCCCGGCCCGGTCCCGCCCGCTGAGCACCGAGGCTCCCGGCATGTCGCCACCGTGGAAGTAGGCGTAGCCGCAGCTCGACCTCATCCGGGCCACCCCGAGGCCGTAGCGGGCGCCCGCGGGCCAGCCGTCCTGCTCGACCGCCACCGTCGTGGCGGTCATCCTGCCCAGCGGGGCCTCGCGCCAGAACCGGTTCAGGTCCTCGGGGGTGGAGACGAGGCCGCCGCTGGGCCCGAACTCGTAGGTGGGCAGCTGGTCGGTCAGGTCCACCTCGCCGTCCTGCGGGTGGCCGGGATGCACCCCGTAGGTGTACGCGTGCGGGCCGCGGATGCCATAGTCCCCCTTGGCCGGCCAGTACGTGTCCCGCATCCCGTACGGCCCCAGGATCAGGTCCCGGCTCGCCTGCCGGAAGTCCTTGCCCGTCACCTCGGTCACGATCATGCCGAGGACCAGGTAGTTGGTGTTGGCATAGGCGAAAGAGCCGCGGGGCGTGGGCTTGAGCGCCAGCGCCACCCGCAGGTAGTCCGGGAACGGCTCCTTCCACTCGATCGCGTCGGCGAACTCGGGCAGGCCGCTGGTCTGCTGGAGCAGCATCCGGACGGTGATCTTCCGCCCGTCTATCGCCGCGCCGTCGCCGCTGCCGCGCAGCACGCCGGGCAGGTAACGCTCCACCGGCGCGTCCAGAGCGATCTTCTTCTGGTCCACCAGCCGCAGCACGGTGGCGGCGATGATCGGCTTGCTCATGCTGGCGATCCGGAACCGTCCCTCGGGACCGATCATCGGCTGCCCGGTGCCCCGCTCCGCGGTGCCGGAGCGCCAGGTCACGCGCGTGCCTCCCCGGCTCCGCACCTGGCTCAACCCGCCCGCCAGGCCGTCCTCGGTGGTCAGGCGGTCAAGGCTGGACTGGGGCGAGGGTCTTGCGGCGGCGGCGAAGGCGGGGGCGACAGGGGCGATGATCAGGCAGGCGGCGACAGCGGCGGCGAGCAATTTCGTCATGCCCTCACTGTGTCGGGAAGCCCGCTGCCGATCAGTCACGTGTGCCCGCCTGTTGGGGGTGGGGTCCTCCCTACCTTGTCCGCCTTGGCGGGCCGGCGTCTTCCACCGCCCAGGCGCAGATCGCCGAGAGCGGCTCCTGCAGCGTTTCGCCGAGCGGGGTCAGGGCGTACTCGACGTGCTGGGGAGCCGTGTCCTTGAGCACCCGTCGTTCGACCAGCCCGTCGCTCTCCATCCCCCGCAGTGTCTCCGTCAGGACCTTCTGCGTGATGCCGGGCAGCCGGCGGCGCAGCTCGGCATGTCGTTGCGGCCCGGCCAGCAGCGCGTAGATCAGCAGGACCCGCCACTTGGCGGCAAGGCGTTCCAGCGCCTGCCGGGTCGTACAGCTTTCCTCCAGGACGTCGGGTATCACCAGTGCCATGGGGCTCCCGCTCGTAGGGCACCGCGAAGTGCCTTCTGGTCACGACCGAAACCGGCCTCCTAATGTCCCGATCATGACAGAGCTCATGGTTCACAGGTACACGGCGGCGCAGCCCGGACTCTTCGTCAACAGCTACCTGCTGGAGACGGAGGAGGCCGTGGTGCTCGTCGATGCCGGGTTGCTGGTGTCGGACGCGCGGGCGCTGGCCGCCCGGCTCAAGGCGTTGCGCAAGCCACTGGTGGCGGCGTTCGTGACGCATCCTCATCCGGATCACTTCAACGGCCTGCCGTACGTGGCCGGCGACGAGGTGCCGGTCCACGCCACCGCGCCGGTCGCCAAGGTGATCGAGGAGACCGCGGTCGCCAAGCGGGAACAGTGGCGGCCCGTCTACGGCGAGGAATGGCCGGACCGGTTCCGGGTGCCGGATCGTACGCTGGACGACGGCGAGGCGGTGGAGGTCGCCGGCCTGCGCATTCAGGCGCATGATGTCGGTCCCGCCGAGAGCCATGCCGATTCCTACTTCCTCGTCGAGTCCGGCGACCGGCGGATCGCCTTCATCGGGGACCTGGCCTTCGACGGCGTGCACTCCTACACCACGGACGGCCACTCCGGCGCGTGGCTGGCCGTACTCGATCGCCTGACGCGCGCGCTGGCCAGGGTCCCGCTGTACCAGGGTCACGGCGCGCCCGGCGATGCCGGCCTGCTCACCCGGCAGCGGCAGTATCTGCTCATGTACCGCGAGACGGTCCGGCGCCTGGCCGCGGGGGCGCCGAGCCTGAGCGAGGCGCAGAAGCTGGAGCTGGAGCAGATCATGGCCGGCTTCGTGCCCGACGCCCCGCTCGGCTGGCTGGTCGGCCTGGGCGCGGACGCCGTCGCCGCGGAGCTCGCCTCATGACGACGACCGCGATCCCGGCGGACGGAGGGGCCGTGCCGGCGGTCAGGACCGAGCGGATCACGTTCGACAGCGAAGGCATCGAGCTGGTCGGCGAGCTCCGCGTTCCGGAAGGAAGTGGCCGCGCGCGGCCGGCCGTGGCGCTCACGGGACCCTTCACCGGGGTGAAGGAACAGGTCACCGGCACCTACGCCACGCTGCTCGCCCGGGCCGGGCTGGTGACCCTCGCCTTCGACCATCGGGGATTCGGCGAGAGCGGCGGACGCCGCCGGCACGAGGACAGCCAGGGGAAGCTGGCCGACCTGAGGGCCGCGGTCGGCGTGCTGGCCGACCGGCCCGAGGTGGACACCGACCGGATCGGCGTCGTCGGGGTGTGCCTCGGCGGCGGCTACGCGGTGCGCGCCGCCGCCGCCGACCCCCGGGTCAGGGCGGTGGCCGGCATCGCGGCGGCCTACAACAGCCCGGTCGCCGTGGTCCGGAACATGGGCATCGGCGCGTACCGGTCCGCGCTCGGGGGTTTCCTGGACCGTTACGACGAGCGCATTCCCGCGGTGGCGCCGGACGGCGGTGAGGCCGCCATGGGAGGCGACGAGCCGTACGCCTACTACGGCACCGCCCGGTCCGCCTCGCCGCGCTGGCACAACGACGTCACCAGGGGATCACTCCACTCGCTGATGACCTTCGACGCCCTCGGCGCGGCCGACCTCCTGGCCGCGACCCCGCTCCTGGTCGTCCACGGCAGAACCGACCGCTACTGCTCCCCCGACCTCGCCCGGGAGCTGTACGAGCGCGCGCCCGGCCCCAAGGAGATACTCTGGCTGGACGCCGGCCGGCACATCGACCTGTACGACGTGGAGCCGTACGTCACCCAGGCCGCCGAGGCCACCGCCGCCTTCCTCCACCGCGCCCTCGGCTCCTGAGGGCCGGTCGCCGTTCGCTTCAGAAACTCAACCACCCGGTTGACCTTAACGCGGTCTCCGCCTAAGCTCAACCAGGTGGTTGAGCGAACTGCCGAGCAACTGGACGACGTGTTCCGCGCGCTGGCACATCCCGCGCGCCGCCAGATGCTGCGGACCCTGGCCCGCGAGCCGACGTCCATCAGCGACCTGGCGCGCCCGCATCGCATGTCGCTGGCGGCGGCGGCCAAGCATGTTCACGTGCTGGAAAGCGCCGGTCTGGTGCGGCTGACCCTGTCCGGCCGCACCAGGATGTGCCGGATCGACGCCGAGCCGCTCTCCGAGGCGTACGAGTGGATCCGCACCTACGAACGGCTCTGGAGCCGGCGACTCGACGCCCTGGAGGCGCTTTTCGCGAACGATGACGACGAGGAAGAAGACTCATGAACCAGACACGAACCGGGGCCCTCGCGGTGCGCATGAAGCGGGTCATCTCCGGCCCGGCCGAGGCGGTGTACGCCGCGTTCCTCGACCCCGACCTCCTCATGCGGTGGTACGCCCCGGCCGGGTCCCGGCTGGCCGAGGTCGAGGTCGATCCGCGGGTGGGCGGCCGGCACCACACCGTGGTGATCGACCAGGACGGCGGCCGCCACGAGAACCACTGCGAGATCCTCGAGCTGATACCGGCCGAGAAGATCGTGATGACCTGGATCTACCGGGGGCCGCAACCGCTCGCCGACCCGTCCGAGCAACTGCTGACGGTCGAATTCCGCGCCCTCGGTGACAGGTCCACCGAGCTGACCCTCCTGCACGAGCGGCTGGACACCGTGGCGGACCGTGACGGCGTCCGCGCGGGCTGGAGTTCGCTGCTCGACCGGCTGGAGGAGGTCATCGCCGATGCCTGACGACCGGGCCGCCGCCGTCGTCGACCGGTGCACCGAAGCGGCCGCGACCTGGCTGCCGCTCGCCGGGCCGATCGAAGCCCAGCTCGCGCCGCTCAACGACGTCCTGTTCCCCGCCGCCGGCCTGCGACCGGGCGAGAGCGTCATCGACGTCGGCTGCGGCACCGGCGACACCACCCGGCGGGCCGCGAGCCTCGTCGGCGGGACCGGCCAGGTCCTCGGGATCGACGCCGCCCGCAACGCCATCGAGCACGCCCGCCACCACCCGGCCGGTACGCACGATCCGGACACGGCACCCATCACCTGGGCCGTGGCCGACGCCCAGCGCCATGCCTTCCCCGCCGCGGCGGCCGACGCCGTGATCTCCCGGCTCGGCGTCATGTTCTTCGACGAGCCCGTCGAGGCGTTCGCCAACCTCGCCGCCGCCACCCGCCCCGGCGGCCGGTTCTGCGCCGTGGTGTGGACCTTCAGGGACGAGTCGCCCTTCCTGCAGCTCAACCTCACCGTGGCCGTCGAGACGGCGGCGTCGTACGGGTGGACGCTCGACGCCGGGCCACCCGACGCCGCGCCGTTCGGTTTCGCCACCGACGAGACCCTGGGCATCCTGGCCAAGGCGGCATGGGAGGACCCCGGCCTGCGCCGGCACCGGGTTCCGCTGTACGCGCGCGGCCCCGGCACCCCGCCCGAGACGATCGCCGACGAGTTCGTCGCGAGCGGGCCGCTGGCGAGCCAACTCCAGGGCGCACCGCCGGAGGTCGTCGAGGCCGTGCGCCGCGCCGTACGCGAGGAGCTGACCACGTGCTGGGACGGCAGAGGAGTACGCCTCGACGCGAGCGTCGCCGTCCTGACCGCGACACGCGCATAGCCGTGGGGAGAAGCCGGCGACCCCGGGCGGACCTCCTTGAGGCCGCCCGGGGTCGCCGGTGACATCAGGTGGGCCGCATGACGAAGACGTAGTCCTTCACGAGGGGTCCGAAGAAGTCCTCCTTGGTGACCCTGACGACGGCCTGGCCGGGAACGCCGTCGGCCTGGGAGAGGATCTCGTACCGCGCCGCCCGGTCGGCCGGGATGACCTTGGTGATCTTCGGTGAGGCGCCGCGGCGCACGGGAATCGAATACGACGGAGCCGACAGGTCGAAGGCGCCGATCCTCCGCCCGCCGACCACGATCGCGATCGACAGGGGCCCGTCGTCCACGGGGTCGTCCCTGCCGCTGAACGACTTCCAGTAGGTCACACAGGTGTCCCGCCAGTCACCGGCGTCGGCTTCGTGGATGGCGAGCTTGGCCCTGACCTCGGCGAAGCGGCGGGCGTCGATGGAGGGTCGCAGGGCCTCCCAGGTCAGCCGCATCCAGGTGACGTACTGGACGCCCATCTGGTAGCGGTAGACCAGGTCGTCCCAGAAGATCCGGCCGCTCCGCATCCGGCGGTCCCAGGGCACGTGGTGGAACCACATCAGCAGGTTCTCGGGGACGGTGTCGATGTCGCCGTATCTCGCCGCCAGCGTGGGGAAGTACTGGGCGGTGAAGTCGCTGCCGGTGGGAGAGCGGTCGTAGCCGAGGCCGGCGCTGTCCGCCCTGTTGTAGTACACGGGGCTCCAGTCGTCCCGTGCGAGCCTTTCCGCGGGGTTGGGGCCGTAGTGGTCGCTGGACCGGAACTGGTGGGCCATGCCGAACGGGGTCTGATAGCTCACCAGCGCTTCCCAGGAGCCCATCATCATCTTCACGATGGTGCCCACCACGTTCGTACGGTTGCTCCAGGTCATCCGGACCCAGTCGGCCGCGATGTCCGCGGAGTCCAGCGTCCAGTCCCAGGACTGGCGGCCGAAGGCGAACAGGTTCGCCTGGGCGAAGTGGTGGCCGGTCAGGTTGTCCGCGTTGCCCAGGTTGGCCACGCCGATGATGGCGGTGTCCGCGTGGCCCTGCGCGGTTCCGTCCACGATGTGGCCCATCAGCCGCTTGCCGAGCAGCCGGCCGCGCTCGTCGGTGGCGTAGGTGTCGGTCTTCAGGGCCTCCTCCCACATGGGGCCCAGGTAGCACAGCATCTCGTCCTGGCCGGTGTACTCCTGGGTGACCTGCAGTTCGAGTGCCTGGTTGGTGTTCTCCATCCGGCCGAACATCGGGTGGATGGGCTCGCGGGCCTGGAAGTCCAGGGGGCCGTTCTTGGTCTGAAGGAACACGTTGTCCAGGAAGCGGCCTCGCGTCCCGTCGGACTGGCGCTCGTCGTCGATGTACCCGAACTCCAGGTACGCCCTCTTGAGCCGGTCCTCGTCCACCTCGGCGTTGTAGACGAAGGTGCGCCAGTAGATCTTCATGCCGAGCGGCGCCACCGCCGCCGCGATGGCGTTGGCGCCGTCCCCGTGGTCGTCGCCGAAGTCCTGGGGTCCCGGCTGGCCTTCGGAGTTGGCCTTCACGGTGAAGCCCGTGAAGTCCGGGATGGCCGCCCGCAACAGCCCCGCCCGCCGGTTCCACCATCCCCTGAAGTCCTCGCCGTGCGGGTCCAGCTGCTCGTTCGTCAGCGTGTCCGGCGCGAACCGGGGGTCGGTGGGGGCCGTGTAGTTGATGGCCAGGGCGATCTTGATTCCGTACGGTCGCAGCGCGTCGGCCAGCGCCGCCTCCTGCGCGATGTACCGCGGCGTGAGATAGACGTTGTCGGCGTTGACGAGGTTGATCGTGATGCCGTTGATCCCCACGGACGCCATCGCCCGCGCCACCACGATGTAGCGGTCGAGGATGACCGGCAGGTTCCGGCCGGCGCTCTCCCCCCTGGCGGCGAAGTTGAAGATCGTCCCGTTCTCGCCGTTCAGGCCGCCCGTTCCCGAGGCGTTGTTGCCGGCGTAGAGGCGTACGGTCTCCCAGTTGTTCAGGTGGCGGTTCCTGATCCTGGGGGACTCGGAGATGTCCAGCCTGGTGATGGTCTTGTGCGTCTGCAGGCGGCGCAGGAAGGCGAACGTCCCGTACAGGGCCCCGGTCTCCGTGTTGCCGGCGATGACGGTGAACCCCTGCGTCCCCCTGGTGAACGAGCGGATGAGGTAGCCGGCGTCGCCGAGGGGGGTCAGATCGCCGGCCGGGATGTGCTGCCGTACGACCTTCGAGCTGTCACGGGTCCCCACGATCACGGCGCCGTCGGGGGGCCGGTCACCCGGCTCCGTCGTCACCGGCACCGCCCGGTCCAGCAGGCCCTTGAGACCCCTGACCAGTTCGTCCCTGGCCGCCTCCAGGGTGGTCTCCACGAGTCGCTCGGTCGATCCGGGTGCCATGCTGAGGTCCGGGGTGTGGCGGTGCACCTTGTTCCGTCCGGCGTTCTCCACGATGACGGTGGTGACCGTTTCCCGATATTTCCGGAGAAGGCCCGGGTCTTCGACCGGCACATACCGTAACCACAGGTCGGAGCCGTCGTACTCGCTGTCCGCCGTCGTCCTCAGCGCGGCGGCCACCGCCTCCTTACCCACTGTCCCGGCGGCCGCACCGGTGCCCGCGACCAGCCCCGTGGCCGCTGTGACCGGCACGACCGCGCCTAAAAGTGCGCGGCGACTAATATTCATGATTCGGTCTTAACACGCCGGCTTGACTTCGTTAACAACGAGAACACGGTGGCAGTGAGCCCGTCACCGTGGGCGTGGCCCGGGCGGCGTGGCGTGTTCGCGCCCGCAGGCCGCGGTGGACCGGCCCTCGCGGCCTGCGGGCGGAAGGAACGGATCAGACGTCGGCGATCTTGAACACGCCGATGTCATCGGCGCTGGTGCCCTGCGACGGCACGGAGTGGTTGATCGACGCCTCGACGCCGACCCAGCCGTGGAACACCCCGTCCTCGTCGATGATCTGCAGGAGCGGCTTGACGTGGGAGTTGCCCGTGTAGCAGTACTCGCCGCGGCCGTCCGCGTTCGCGGCGAACCAGTGCCAGAGGGCGTCACGGCGGTCGTTGGAGGTGGTGTTGGGGAACGACACGTAATACTGGGCGGTACTGGTCCGGCCGGCCATGCAGCGGGCTCCGGTGCACACCGTGAAGGTCCGGTACCAGAAGGGGCTCCCGTCACCATGGTCGACGTACGGCACCTGGCGGGAGTCGGTCTTCCACAGGTAATAGGTGTGGACGAAGCTGCCGTGGTCGGCGGAGGCGAGCTGGGACATCGAGGCGCGCGTGCTCCAGGCGGCGTTGCTGCCGTAACCGAAGCCGTGCGTCGCTCCGAACGACGTCGCGCGGAAGGTGAGCTTCGCCAGCTTGCCGGAAGCCGCCTGGCTGACGTCCCATTCTTCCCAGATGCCGCTGTCCCAGGTGATGCGGAGCACCGTTCCGGTCACCACGTACGTGCCGTGGAGCCGGTCGGGGGCGCTGGTGCTCTGGAAGCCGTTGCCGGTCTGCACGACGCAGTCGCGAGCGGCGCAGTTGGCCGCCCGTACACCGGTGTAGCTGTAGCCGACCCGCTCGCGCTGCGTCCAGTGCCAGTGGGATTCGGTGACCTCGTTGGTCGCGGTGAACGAATAGGTGCCCAGCCGTATCCAGTTGGTTCGTACGGCGGGATCGACCCGGCCGATGGAGACCACGAACCGGTGCATGCCGCCGGGCGCGTTCGTCGCCTGGGCTGACGCGGGCACGGTCAAACAGATGGATAACAGGGTGAGAATTGCTGCTGTGGCGGTGAGCCGCCGGACGAGCGGCAGATTCACTGCGTCCCTCCACCTCGCTGGTGAAAATTAGCGCCACAAGCGTAAACGCAAAGGCATAAACCTTCCATGGTGCCGGGCCACCGTCCTCACGGCACGACCGCGGTCAGGCTTCGCCGAAGGCGGGCAGTGAGCGGGCGCTCGCCGGCGAGCGCGAGGTGCTCGGTGATCCCGGCGGCGAAGCGCGCGGCGATCTCGACCCGCGGCTCCCAGTCCACGTGATCCGCGCCGTCCACGTAGGCGCGTCGCAGCTCGCGGTAGTCGCCCTCCCACGGCTTCGCGCGGGGGACCTCGTTGAACCGGTGATCGCGCGTGACTGGGTCGTCGCCGCCCAGCGTCTGCCGGGCCTTCGGCTCGTCGCTGGAGACGAGGCAGGCGTCCTCGGGGAGGCGGGTCATCAGTCGCCGGGCCGCCTGTCGGCCGTCAGCGCTGAGCGTCGGCTGGGAGCAGGCATGGGACCGGGTCTTCTTCGCCGGGGGCAACGCCGCCATGGAGGCGATCGCGCTGAAGAGGGACCTGCACGATCAGCTGCGCGCCGCCGTACCCGCAGGTGGCGCGCGATGCGGTCGCCGGGCGGGGGCGGCGCCGGGACATGGGGCTGGAGGGGAAGTCGGCTGAGCCCGCCGGCTGGGCGCCGGCGGGCTCGCCGTTGACACCGTTAGCCGAGCGGGATGACCGGCTCCGGCGAAAGGCTGACGTAGGAGCAGCCCGTGGTGGGCAGGCTGCTCGCCGCCGGCGGCGTGGCGCCGTCATAGACGGCCAGCAGGAAGTTCTGCGGGCACCGCCGGACGCTGCCGGTGCGGATGCCGAAGTGCAGATGCGGACCGGTCGAGTTGCCGGTGTTGCCGGTCAGCCCGATCTGCTGCCCGGCGCCGACCGACGCGCCGTTGGAGACCGACCACGACGAGAAGTGGCAGTACGTGTAGATGGCCCCGTCGGTTCCGGTCAGGTTGATGCCGCGCCCGCACGAGCTGTCGTCGATGACCGTCACCGTGCCGGCGCGCACCGCGTACGCCGGGGTGCCGGTGCCGACCGGGAGGTCGATGGCGGGATAGTCGTGGTGCGGGTCGTCGTACTCACTGCGCGGCAGCGCAGTCCGCGGAAGGGGCAGCGAGAACGAGACCGCCCCGGTCGACGAGGTGATCCGGACCGCGTCGGCGACGACGTAGCCGGGCTGGCTGGTCCAGCGGCTGACGCCGACCACGTTGTAGTCGCCGGCGGCCAGGGGGAACGTGCCGAGGCTGACCCAGCGACCGCCGTTGGCGCGCTGGTCGACGACGACACTGCGGGTGCCCTCGGTGGTGGCCACCATGAACGGGGTGGCGCTGTTGTAGCCGGCGTCCGCCGGATACCAGACCTCGACCAGGTGAGCTCCGGCCGCGGCGATCGACGCCTTGAACCAGGCGGCGTCGCTCGCGACGGTGTTCGGCGTCGCGAAGCGGTAGTCGGCGCCGTACCGCTGCGTGGACCATGCCGACGTGCCCCAGTCGGCGCTGGCGATGAACCGTCCGGCGGTGGCGTTGTCGACCGTGGTGGTCGCGGCCGCCGCGGGGGCGGCGGAGCCGAGCAGAACCAGGGAGGCCGCGACAACGGCGGCCGATAAGCGGGTGATGATTTTCACGAGCTGTTCCCTCCGGGGGGATTGAGGGGTGCGCAGGTGAAGATATTCAACCAATTTGGGAACGCTAATGAAAGATATCTACATGTATCAGTTTTTGGCCTATGCTCAATGCTTTGAGTCGCCAACCGACGCCGCGGCCGCCCGGAACGTACGGGCTACGCCGTGAGAACCTTGTCGAGCTTCGGCTCGACCGGTGATGCCGAGCCGTTGACCACCCGCCACCCGGGGAGCTGGTGCCAGTGAGTGCGGCGGCGCCGCGGATCCTGGGCGAAGTCCCGCTCGGCCACGTCGGCGAGGCGCTCGGCCGGCCAACTCCCGGACCAAGACGGTGCCGACGCCGGTGCCCCGGACGGACCACTCTCCGGGCAGCTCGGGCCGCAGCTCGGACAGGATCCGCCGCCACCGTCGCGCCTTGTCAGCAGATGACATACGAACCTTACGTAGCGGGCGGAGCCGCGACCGGTCAAGCCACGCCGACCACCCGTTCGACCGTGCCCCCGTTCACGGGGCGAGGCCGCGCACGATGGTGCCGTCCGCCTGGTCCCCGGGTTGGAGGACCTTGCGCACCATCCGCGCGTACAGGAGCTGGTCGTTGACGTACAAGGCGAGATGGTCCACCGACCAGGGCCCGCTGAACCAGTAGTACGGAACCAGCCACTCGCTCCAGCTCGCCGGAACCGCCTGACGGCGCAGGGACCAGGCGGTGCCGAGCAGGTCACTCAGCCGGGGCCCGCCGGGGTGCGCGCGGTAGAGCTCGGGCGTCAGGTCGTAGACGTTGATGTCGTTGGGACGGTTACGGCCGCCGAACAGGTGGGTGGCCCCGCGCTCCCACAGCGTGGCCAGGTCGTAGTCGTGGCCGTCGATGGCGAACACCGCGTTGTCGAGGGTCGGCCCCGTGGAGCCGGTCTTGATGACGAGCTGGAGCTTGCAGACGCGGTCGTTGTCGGCGACGGGACGCCGCCAGCGGTCGGCCGCCGCGAGGGCCGGCCGAGTGAGCCGCCGGAAGAGGATGTAGCTGAAGTCGTACGACAGGTCGAAGCCCGCCACGATCGTGCCCTCGAAGTAGCCGAGATGGGAGACGATGCCGACGGCCCGGTGGGCGCCGCTGGGGAGGGGGACGTAGATGGGGCCGCCGCTGGCGCCCTGGCGCATGTCGGTCTCCGTCGAGCCCCGGGCCTCGTCGTAGGGCGACAGCGTGATGTCGGCGGCGTACATCTGGGGAGGGCCGGACGTCGGATACGGCGGCCGGCGCGGATAGCCGGTGATGCGGGCGGCCTGGTTGCTCATCTGCTTGTCGTCCAGCGCCGAGAGCCTGAACCCGCCGGGGTCCCAGCCGGCCGGCGGATTCGGCACCCTGATCAGGGCGTAGTCGTCCACGCTCTGCCCGAACAGGTAGTCACGCTCGATGCCGCGGATGCTGGCCTGGGTGTCGGCCAGCCAGTCGAGCGGCACGTCCATGTCCTCCAGGTTGACCGTGTGCGCGGCGAACGGCTTGGTGGTCCCGTTGGCTCCGGGAACGATGGTGATCGACCGCGTCCAGCCGAGTTCGCTGCACAGATTGTGCGCGGCCGTCATCACGTAGAAGCGGGAGCCCTCCGCGGGGATCAGCCAGCCGGTCCCCACCCCCGAGCCGCCGCCGGCCAGGGTGACCTGCAGCAGGCACACCCACTTGTACGGCGCGACGGTCGTGTCCGGCACGGCCGTCGGCGGCGCGGCGGCGGCCCGCCGGAGGAGGGGCGTGGGCTCGGGATCGGGCTGCTGGACGAGGATCCGGACCGACGTACCGGTGATCTTGGCGGGGTTCCTGCCGGTGACGGGCCGCTCGGGCTCCGCCGAGTGCTCGACGTCGATGGTCCGCAGGCCCGCGCCGTACCCGGAGATCGTGGCCCAGTAGGGCAGGAACGCGGGGCCGGGCAGGCTCGCGGGGTTCAGGACGGTGGGACCGGAGTCAACGGTGGCCAACGCGTCGCCCGCGCCGTTCCTCAGAACGACCTTGAAGGTGTAGGTGCAGATCACCTCGGGGTCGGTGGCCATCCACTGGCCGACCTGGATGAGCGGCGCGGTGTCGAGGAAGTCGGGCCGGTAGCCGGCGTCGGCCAGGTCGATGCGCTGCCGCTTGACGGCCGGTCCCGAGGCGACCGCGAACGCCGTCGCGCCCGCGGACTGCGGGCAGGCGACGCCCGGGCCGGTCTCGGTGGTCCAGGCGCCGGTGCCGGTCCACCCGGTCTGGCCGTCGGCCCCGCTCGGATTGGCCACCAGTTCTGCCGGGCGGAAGCCGGGGCTGAGCAGGACACGCACGCTGGAGCCGCTGATCCGGAATCCCTTCGCCGCGTCCACGGCCGGGTCGCTCGCGGTGTGCTCGAACTGGACGTACCGCACGCCGGGGCCGTAGTCGCGGAACGACACCAGCACCTGCCGCCAGTCGGTCCGGCCGGGCAGTCCGTCGCCGGCGGCGGGCGGCACCGGCATCGTGGTCGTGCGCACCTCCTTGAGCACGTCGCGGGCGGTGCCGAGGAGCCGGGCCGTCAGCGCGTACGTGCTGCCGGATGGGCCGATCGCGCACACCCAGTCGCGTACCTCGATCTCGGGCGAGGTGTCGAGGTAGCCGTCGGTGAGACCGGCGGCGACCAGGTCGACCGTGGCCGACTTGCGGCACGGGCCGCTCACCTTGTCGGCGGCGAACGCGGACGTCCAGCCGAGCGCGTCGGCCGTGCCGGTGGTCGTCCGCCAGCTTCCCGCGCCCACGCTCCACCCGTTCAGGCCGCTCTCGCCCGAACCGTTGGCCAGCACCTCCATCAGGAGGTTCTGGCCGGTGGCGCCGAACCGCTGGGCCAGCGCGATGAGCACGTTCTCGGCGTTGCCGCCGCGCACCAGGCCGAGCAGGGCGGTGGCGGCGTCGGCGGGGATGCCGAACACCGCCGCCGTGGCGGCGGCCAGGCTCATCGCCGGTGCCGCCGGCGCGGCGGCCAGCACGGTGGCGAACGGCCGGAACGTCGCGCGGAACAGCTCGAACTGGTCCGGAGGCCCGCCACCGGTCCCGGGCGCCAGGTGCGGGCCGAGTGCCCGCAGCGCGGCCGGGGCTGGGTCGGCCCGCGGCGCGGTCGTCAGGGTCGCGCAACCGGCGGCGTTCGCGGTGGTGGTGCAGCCCAGTGTCCACGGGCCGGGTTCGGGCGCGTTCACCAGGACCGCCAGCGGGCCGTCGGCGCCGGTCACGACGAGCGTGTCCGCGGTGTCGGTGGCGGTCGCGTAGGTGGCCCCGCCGGGTCCGGTGAGGACGATCCCGACCCCGGCGGGCGGTCCGGTCACGGCCGCGTACAGCAGCGGCGTCCCGGCCGGTACCTGGATCCGCCCGGTCAGCGTGCCGGCCGTGCCGTCGGCGTCGATGCGGCAGCAGGCGAACCCCGCCTCGCCGGTGAGGGTGAAGCCGTTCATCGATTGCCTCCGCGCAGCTCCGGTCGCAGACGCACATAGGCGGCCATCTGCGTCTTGAGGTCGACCCGGTTGAAATCGCAGGTCGGGATGCTCCAGTCGGCGTATCCCGCGTCGATCAGGGCGGGCCGGGCCCACTCCTCCAGCGACTTGACGCTCGGCTGGTAGTGGCCGGAGGAGTTGGTGAGCATGATCTCCCGCTGGGCGGAGTCGACCCGCATCATGCCCGCGGTTCTGGCGCAGCCGCCGCTGTTCAGCATGCTGTGCCGCACGTAGAGCTCGTGGCCCCCGGCTCGGTCGTACATCTCGCAGTAGCGGAACACCTTCGACTCGTCCACGACGAAGATGTAGTAGCCGTCGGGGATCTGGTGCACCGCCCTCGGCTGCAGCGCCTTGCCGCCGATCGCCTCCATCGGGCCGTAGAACTGCAGGTGGTAGATGTCCTCGGCGAGCGGGTCCATGGCGATCCTGTACATGCCCTCCGGACACTTGTTCCACCACCAGTGGTGGAGCGCGAAGCGGCTCATCCCGTAGCCGAGCGGGAGCGCGGTGGCCGCCGCGCTGAGCACGCCGTATCCGGCGAGCACCAGGCTCACCGGCAGCCGGGAGAGGGCGGCGTGGGCGACCAGCGGCGTGAAGGGGTGCGTGTCGTACCCCGGGTAGCCGGGGTAGACGTGCTCAAGGTACTGCCACGACTTCTTCAGGTGCAGGCGCGCCAGGAACCGGGCGGCGTCGACCTTGTTCCGCACCCAGCCGAACAGGCCCTCGCCGTAGGCCGGGCCCGGCGGGCCGGGCGGCGCGGGGGGCGGCGTCGGGCCGCATGGATCCACCGCCGGGGCGACGGTCCGGCCCAGCACGGGATCGTACGTTCCGCGCCTGGTCAGCACCAGCCCCGTCAGCGGATCGACGAGCCCCGGATCGAACACCGACCGGTCGTACAGCGGCAGGTCCTCCTCCGACAGGAGCATGCCCTCCGGGGCGCCGAAGGCGTCGCGGTCGATGTACTGCACGAGCCGGCCCTTGTCGTTCACCACCGCCTTGATCGTGCCGCCGACGCCGGGGATGGGGTACAGAACGCTGTCGCGCTCGCTGACCGCGACGACGCCGCCGGGGCCGGGCACGAAGTAGAGGCGCCGCATGGTGGTCGCGCCGGTGCCGTCGGTCACCGATTCCAGGCGGGCCAGCGGCAGCCCGCCCGGCGAGCGCAGGTCGAGTGTGCGGTTCGTGGCGCCGTCCCCCGCGGGCGTGGCCAGCGTGCAGACCGTGCTGTCCCCCCAGGTGAACTCGCTGTCGTAAGGGCACACGCCGTCGCTGTGAACGGAGGCGAGGTCCCCCTCGGGGGTATAGGCGATGGAGTCCAGGCCGCGCGTGGGCAGGGCGGTGATCCGGCCGGCGGCGTCGTAGCCGATCGGGCCGCTCGCGCCGACGCCGGCGATGCTGACGTTGTCCACGCGCAGCGCCGAGGCCCGGCCGTTGACGAGTGTCAGCGCGATGTCGGCGATGTTCCACCCTGGGGCGAGGTCGGCCAGCGTGCTCAGGTCGAGGGTGAACGTGTGGGAGGTCCAGGTGGCGGACGGGTTGTCCAGGGCGTGGACCAGCCGCGTGCCGATCGGGCCCAGCGGGCCGTGGACGTTGACGTACCAGCCGGCCTCACCCGTCCGGCCGTCGGGCGCGGGGTCGGCGGCGACGTAGTACGTGACGGTGTAGGTGCCGCGCAGGTCGAACCGCGAGCGGTACTCCAGGTAGGAGGAGCCGCCCGGGACGGCGCCCGGCAGGCGCAGGCACCTGGTGCTCGACGGAGGCCCACCGGTCACGGCCTCGACGGAGGGGCCGTCAGGGCCGAGGTTGGTCCGGCCCCAGGACCAGCCGGGCGGCGGGTCGTCCTCCTCGAAGCCGAATCCCGTGCCGAGGGCGGTCTCGATGGACAGCACCCGCTCCGCCGGGGGCGTCGAGGCCAGGAGCCGCTCGCCCGGCTGGTAGCGGTAGGTGGCGACGGCGTCGTCGCGTCCCACGGTCGTCAGGTTCCCGTCCGGGTCGTAGCCGACCGGGTGGGCGCCGCCCAGGTACGGCACGGCCGCGATCATCCGCCCCGCCGTGTCGTATCCGTACCGGGTCGTCGTCTCGCGCAGCGGGTACGGCGCGTCCGGCCCGGCCGACCAGCGTGAGCGGGTGGAGGCCACCTTGCCGTCGTGGAAGCCGCCGGGCCCGGGATGGCCGCCCTGGGTGTAGGTCGCCTCTTCCTCGTACGCCGGGGCGGTGATCTTGGATGGCCAGCCGGCCGCGGTGTACTCCAGGGTGACGGGCACGTTCCCGTCGGCGTACACGATCGACGACGGCGTGCCGTCGGGGTTGTAGGTGTAGCGGGCGAACGTCGCGCTGGTGTCGGGGACCGCGCCGAGCGGCCGGTACACGCCGTCGTCCGGCGGGGTGCCGATCGCGGCCACCCGGCCCGAGCGGTCGTAGGAGTAGGTCACGCGCAGCGGCGGCTCCCCGTCCGTGACCGCCTTGGGCAGGTCGATGCCGGTCAACCGGCCCCGGCTGTCGTAGGAGTAGGCCGACTCCCACACGTGGTCGTCGAACCCGGGCACGGCCACCCGGTACCGCACGACCGAGCCGCGGGCGTCGTAGGTGTAGTGCTCGGTGACGGCCGTCGCGCCGGCGCCGGTCACGACCTGGGCCAGGCGGCCCTCCCCCGCCGTGTCGAAGGTGAAGGCCCGGTGCGCCTGGAACGTCACTCCGGTCCCCGGCCAGGCCGGGTCGTCGGCGTGCCCGGCCGCGGTCTCCCAGGTGAGCGCCGGGTCGGTGATGACGCCGGCCTCGACGATCCGGCCCAGCCGGTCGAGCTTGCGGTAGCCGATCCGGGCGGGCGTGGCCGCCGCGTCGGCCGCGTCCTGGGTGAAGCGCAGGCGTCCCGACCGGTCGTAGGCGTACCGAGTGGTGCCGCTCTGCGGGGAGTCGGTGGAGGTCACCCGGCCCAGGAAGTCGTAGGTGTAGGTCGTCGTGCCCCCCGTCCCGCCGCCCGCGGAACCGGGTGGCCGGATCGCGCACAGGCGGCCCGCGCCGTCGTAGTCGTAGCAGGTGGTCAGCTTGGTGCCGTCGTTCAGCGTTCGGCGTTCGGCGTGCACCCGGCCGTCGGCCGTGGTCAGCGTCAGCGCCGTGGCGCCGTCGGCCTCGGTGAGGGTGACCAGGCGGTAGCCGTCGGCCTGCGCGTCGGGCACCGCTCCGGCCATGGCGCCGGTCGCGCTGTTGCGGGCGACGGTCAGGGAGGTCGACCGGCCGCCGTTCACGGCGAGCTCGTCGCCGGGCAGGCCGAGCGCCACCGGCCGCTCCAGAGGCGACTTCTCGTAGCCGACCTGGACGAAGGGCGCGCCGTGGCCGGGGGCCTTGTACTCGGCGACGCTGCTCACGCCGCCGGGCAGGTAGCCCGCCACGCCGCCGCCGATGACGTCGCCGGTGTCGTGCACCGGCGCCAGGACCGGGTTCTTGTCGTACGAGGGGCGGCCGACGTCGTCGTACAGCAGCCCGTGGGCCTCGACGTTCTGGGCGTCGCGGACGTCGAGCGACTGCTGCGGCAGCCCGCGCGCGTCGCAGAGCGTGAACCGCAGCTCCGGCTCGGCCAGCGCGACCAGGTCGGCGAACGCGCCGGGCCCCGACAGGTACAGGCCGAGCGTGCCGTCGGGCACGACCCCGCCCAGCCGGTGCGACAGGATCTGTCGGCCCCCGGCGAAGCAGGAGACCCGGCCGTCGAGGATGGAGAACACCAGGTCACCGTGGGTGAACGCGCCCTGCCGGGTGACAGCCGTCCGCCACGTGCCGCCGTCGTCGTAGGCGAGCGACCACTGCCCGGTCGCATCGTCGTGGGAGACGAGCACGTTGCCGCAGCCGATGCCGACCTTGCGCCGCTCCGGCTGGGCCTGCGGCAGCACCCGCACGTACGCCGCGACGTCGGCGGCGGCGAAGTCCTTCAGCACGGCGCGGCTGCCGTACGTCCCGCCGCCGGTCCCGTCGAACGCCAACCGCCCGCCGCCCATCGTCCACCCGGACGGCAGCGTCCAGAGCCCGGCGTCGGAGGACTCGAAGTCGTGGTATTCGACGTCGCCGCCGGAGGTGACCTCCAGCAGCGTGTTCGGGAGGTTCTCGGCGTAGGAGCCGTCGGGGGTCAGCAGCCGGGCGAATCCGGGCACGCGCAGCCGCGCCGACCCGCGGTCCGGGCCGATCGTGGCCGTCACGACCCGGTTGCCGTCGCGTACGAGGCGGGTGGTGGCGCCGTTCGGGCCGAGCGTGCCGCGCGGCAGCCCGGTCGCCGGGTCGTGGACCTCGGCGTGGAAGGCGGCGTCGAGCGGCTGCAGGCGCAGCCCGTCGACCATGACCTGCGGCCCGGTGGGCGTGTCCGCCGCCGTGTTGACCACGCGCACCCGCAGGCTCGCCGTCGTGCCCGGATGCCCGTCCAGCAGGGTGGCCAGCGGGATCGTCGCCGAGACGTACTGCCACGTGCCCCCGGTGACGGGCAGGTCGGCCCTGATCGGGTCGCCGAGCGGCGTCGGCGGGTCGCCGAGCGCGGTGACGTCGATCTCGACGCGGGCGTTCCCTTCGACGTAGCCGGGCCCGGTCTGCGCCCAGCAGGAGAACAGGTAGGCGCGGTCCTGCCCGGCCGGGACGAATGTGGCGTAAGGCCCCGCCGCACCCGCCGGGTCCGCCACCACGGCCAGCGAACCGGACCCCAGCTGGCTCTCCCCGGCCACAAGGTGCGGCTGAACCGGCCCGCTCGCGCCGCCGGCCTCCCGGTAGCGCCAAGGGCCCGGGTCCTCGCCGGGCTCGCAGCCGTAGAAATGCGCCTCGCCCGCGGCGCAGTCGGCGGCGGCGAAGGCGGCCGAGCCCGCGGGGCCGTAGAGCGTGCTGCCCGGCAGGCCGATGGCGTCGCGGGTGCCGGTGACCCGGCCGTCGGGCGTGCGGGTGGCGACGAGGTGGGCCGGCTCCCACCCGGCGGGCACGACCGAGCCCTCCCGCCAGGCCGTGAAGTCGGCGGCCTCGGCCGTGGTGGCCCGGTAGGTCGCGCGCTGGGCCCACCGGCCGGGGCCCTCGCCCCAGTCGTCGCTCCACGTCGTCGCCTCGCCGCCGGTGCGCACGCCGTCGGCGGAGGTGAGCGTCAGGACGACCGGGCTGAGCAGGTTGAGCGTGCGGTCCGGGTCGTAGGCGCGCCACCAGTGGGTGAAGTCGGCCCGGACGAGCCGGCCGTCGGCCTCGGCGCGCGCCGTGCTGAGCATCAGGCCGGTCAGCTCGTCGTAGGTGTGGGTGCTGCGCAGCGGCGCGCCGTCGACCTCGGCGAGGTCCTCGCGGCAGCGCGCCCAGCCGCCCACGTCGCGGGGGCCGCTCCGGGTCGTGGTCACCCACCACCACATCGTGGTCCTGGACACCGGTGTGGCGGAGTCCTGCCGGTAGACGGCCTGGGCGTACGGTGTGCCGGGCAGCCTGGACAGGTGCGCGGCGGCGTTGGTCGCCGAGCCGGTGGGACGGTCCAGGCCGGCGGCCTCCGCGGCGGACAGCCCGTTGAAGAAGTCCACGACCGTGCGCCCGCTGACCGGGGCGGCCGCGTCGGCCGTGCCCGGCGCGATGGTCACCCTCGCGGCGGCCACCCGCTGCCCGTCGGGTGAGACCGTGGCCGTGGCCGGGTCCACCAGGTAGCCCACCGGCACCCGGTTGTAGGCGCTGTCCGGTCCGGTGTCCGTGCTCCGACCGGAGCCGTACAGCGTCACGGACGTGACCTGGGCCGGCGTGATCGTGCCGCGTACGTCGCCGGCGACCACCCGGTGCAGGCGCAGCACGGCGTCCGTGCCCCAGGTGCCGGTGCTGGTGGCGAACGCGGCCGGGCCCGCGGCGGCGAGGCGGGCGCCCGCCAGGTTGATCGCGGTGCCGGGCTCGCCGGGTTCGAGGGGGATCGCGGTGACGCCCGCGGAGGTCTCGTAGAGCACGTGGGACTCGCCGAACAGCCCGGGCGTCGCCTGCCGGGCGAGCGCCTGGCTCAGGTCGAGCGCCAGGGCCCACACCCCGTTCGCCCCGCGCAGGTACAGGCCGGTGCCGACGAGCGCGTACCGGCCGGTGCCGGCGGCGAGCGCGCCGGAGGCCGCCGTCATGCCGCTCACCTCCGGCACGTACGACCAGGTGGCGGTGGCGGGGTCGTAGGCGATCAGGTCGTAGACGGTCCCGCCCGAGCCGGTCGTGGCCCGGCACACCACGTCGGCGCCCAGGACAGGCCGGGCGGTGCCCTGACGGGTCAGGAGCGACAGGTCGGAGCGACGCCAGCCGGTACCGTCGTAGCGATACGCGACCTGCCCGATCAGCACGGCGTCGCCGCGCGTGCTCACCGCGGGAGCGGCCGCCCCGCCGGTGACCTCGCCGAGCACGGCCGTCGTCACGGTGGTCCGGGCGGGCCCGTCCTGCCGCACCGCGAGCCACGTCGCCGTACGGTCGGGGCCCGACCAGCCTTCGCAGGTCAGCACGGCGAAGCCGGCGCCCTGGACGACCGCCGCGCGGACCGGCGCGACGGCCCACGACCGGATCCGCGTCGTGGTGGCCGCCCACCCGGCGGCCGGGTCCCGCCGGACCGTGGTGACGCTCTGCTCGGCCGCGGACGTGGCCGCGCACAGCCGGGTGATCGTGCCGTCGCGGCCGTCCAGCGCGGCGAGCGTGGTGCCCGCCGGGGCCGGGCAGGGCAGCCTCTGCCAGGCCGCGCCGTCGAACCAGCGCACCGTCATCGTCCCCGCCCTGGTGCCCAGCAGCGCGATCGCGCCGTCGGCCGCCGCGGCGGCGACCGGCTCGCCCTGGGGCAGCCCGGTCGGCTCAGCCGCCGCCGACCCGATCCACCCGTCGGGCGTCTCCGGGTCGGCGTGGAACAGCGTGTACGCCGCCGCGCCGACGACGGCGAAGCAGCGCGGCCCGGTCACGACGGTCAGCGTCGCGAGCGTTCCCTGCGGCACCGGCACGTCATGCGGCACCCAGCGGCCCTGCCAGCGGTAGGCCGTCGCGCTGACCGTGGAGTCGGCGCGCGGCCACAACACCACGGCGAACTCCTCGCCGAAGGCCACCTTCGGCTCGGCCGCGCCCGTGCCCGCCGGCGGGGTGAGCGCGAGGTCCCGCGTGGCCCGCGTCACGGCCGGCGCGGCGTACGCGAACTCGGCCACGCCGCCCGCCGGGGTGGTCACCCGCAGCAGCAGGCCGTACGACGGCGACACCGGCGAGGTGTCGTAGCCGAAGTCCACCCCGGGCGTCGCGTAACCGCCGGGCACGGACCTGGTCAGCGAGACGAGCAGGCGCTTCTCCCGGTCGCGCGCCCCGATGACGGCCAGGTCGCCGGTGGGTGGTGCCGTGTAGCCGAGCGTGGTCGTGGTGAGCGTCGTCCCGCCGGGGGAGACCTCGTCGAGCGTGACGAGCGCGCGCGTGCCGTACCTGGACTGGCGGGCGCGTGAGCCGTCGCCCGGGTCGGCGTACTCGGTGGGGTTCTTGTCGGCGTAGCCGAAGTCGATCCGGCCGCCGTCCGGCCCGGTGATCCGCAGCGGGTACGTCGCGCGCACGTACGTCGCGCCGTCGGCGAGGGTGGCCGTGTCCTGGCGGTAGGTGTAGGCCGTCGTGTTGCCCCACACGTCGGTGCGCGAGACCAGCCACCAGGCGTCGGCGACCCGGGTACGGCCCGCGGTCTGGACGCTCGCGCCCGCCCAGCCGTTGAACGTGTACCCCCAGTCCACCGCCCCGTCGCCGCCGAACAGCAGGCGGACGCCGTCCTCGCGGACGATGGTCCACGTCTCCGCCGCGGCGTCGTAGGAGACGCGCCAGAAGGTGTGCGGATCGGCGGCGTACCCGGAGGCCGACGGGATGAGGCGGTAGTCCGCGCCGTCCAGCCGCAGCCGGTGTCCGGTGGCGTCCCGGGTGATCGCGGAGGTCTCCAGCGTCCAGCCGAGCCCGGCCAGGCCGGTGGGGCGCTCCAGGTTCCAGCCGTCGCGGACGGCGGCGACCCGGGTGCTGTCGTAGGTGAGGACCACGCGCCCGCCCTCGGCCGCCACGTCGCCGGGCACCTGTGCGAGGGGGACGGCGAAACGGACGGCCGCGTGGTGGGCGTCGACGGCTTCGCGCAGGTCATCCAGGCTGATCATGGGACGTTCCTCCTACCCGTTTTCCCAGCCGACGGGCGACGGGGTGCCTCGCTGGATGCCGGGACCTGACCGCCGCACCAGCGTGCGGCCGGCGTACTCCACTTCCTCGCGGATGAGGGAGGTGGGCGAGCTGCTCCGGAAGGATCTTCCGAGGTAGGTCTGAGGGCGGGGACCGGCGGACTCCCCTTCGGCAGGGTTCTGCTCGCCCTCGGAGGAGGTCTCCTCCCCCGAGGCCTCGCCCTCTGACAGTTCGGCCTCGCCGCTCTCTTCGAGCAGCCCACCGCCCTCGCTGCTGGAGGCGGTGAACCGGCTGAGCTCGATCGCCGTGTCGACGGCGGGGACGGCGGCGCCCGCCGTCGAGCCGAAGTACAAGGTGAGCCCGCCGACGACGGCGATCCCGCCGGCCACGATGACCCCGAAGACCACCGGGCCCCAGGACGACGACGGATCCAGGCCCAGCGGGTCACCACGCAGCAGCGGGTCGCCCAGCGCGTAGGCGTACCGGTTGGTCGCCACTCCCGAGACGGGCCGCCCGAGCAGGAAGTCCTGGCCGGTGAAGCCGCCGGTCGCGGGCGCGTACGCGCGGGCCCGCATGTTGAGCAGCTCCGGCGCGTCGGTCATCACCCCGAACCGCCCGGCGTACCCGAACGGCTGGTCCAGCGGGTCACCGCCGGCGCGCCGGCCGTGCAGGTCGTAGGCGTGCCGGGCGACGACCGCGCCGTTCCTCACCAGCGCCACCGTGCTGCCCTGACCGTCGAAGACGTACGTGGTGAACGTGCCGTCCGCGGCCTCCGAGCCGATCAGGCCCAGCCCGTGCACGTACCGGACGGGACTCGTGCCCTCGGAGATCAGCAGCCGGTCCGCCCCCGCCATGGCGTCCGGCCGCCTGGTGATCGCCCGGACGGGGTCGGCCTGCTCGCGCCAGGGGTCGACGTAGCCGACGGCGTCGTTGCGGTGGGTCACGCCGTCGATCCGCGTGCGCAGGCCGTCGGCGTCGTAGGCCGCCGTACGCCCCGCGAACGCGACCGGCGCGCCGAACACGTCGTAGGCGAGCGGCCCGGCCAGCCCGGGGACCGTCGTCATGTTGCCGTCGTCGTCGTAGGCCGCGGGCACCCCGTCGGCCCTGGCCAGGCGGCCCCGGTCGTAGGTGAGGTGCCGGGTGGCGGGATCGCGTTCGGGCACGGCGGTCAGGATCTCCCGCACGTCCACGACCTCGTCGCACGCGTTGTACGCGTAGTCCGCCCTGGTCAGCAGCGCGGGGCCGAGCCAGGTGGACAGCCGCCCGAGCCGGCCGTCGTCGTCGAGCTCCGTGCTCGTGCGCACCCCGCCGGGCGCGTCGATCTGGGCGGGTTCCCCGGTCGGGTGATAGCCGTACGTCGTGGTCCGGCCGGACCAGTCCGTGACCGTGGCCAGCCGCCCGAGGCCGTCGTAGTGGTAGGTGACCTGCGTGCCCGGGCTCTGCAGCGGGTAGTCGAGGGTGGCGACGCCGCCGAGCGCGGCGTAGGTGTAGCCGACGGCGCGGCCGTCCACCGTGCGCTTGGTCAGCCTCCCGAGTTTGTCGAACTCGCGGGTGATCTGCGCCGTGCCGCCCACTTCCGTGCTCGTGCGGTTGCCGTCGAGGTCGAGTACGTGCCGGACGGGCGGCCCGTCCGGCGGGGCGAGGTCGGTCAGCCGGCCGGCCCGGTCGTAGCCGTGGGTCACGACCTGGCCGCGGCCGTTGCGGTAGGTGGCGATCGCGCCGCCGGGGGCGTACCCGTAGGTCTCGGTGCGGCCGGCCGGGCCGGTGCAGGTCACCAGGCGGCCCTCCCCGTCGTAGGCGAGCACGGGCCCGCCCGCGCCGTCGGTGTCGATCGCGACGGTGATCCGCCCGTCCGCGTAGCCGTACGTCGAGGTCGTGGTGGAGCGCAGGCCGTCCGCCCCCGACGTGGTCACCGTCGTGGTGCGGCCCAGCGCGTCGTAGCCGATCCTGACGGTCCTGGCCTCGGCGTCCTGGCCGCGGCGCAGTTCGACCAGGCGGCCGGCGCAGTCGAGCAGGCGCACCTCGGCGCCGCCGCCGGGCCGCGTGACGGTCACCGCCAGGGCCGCGGCCCCCGGGTCCCGCACGGTGCTCGCGGGCGCGTACGCCCAGGTCGTGCGCTTGCCGCGTTCGTTGACACGTTCGACGACCCGGCCGAGCGGGTCCGTGGTGACGCTGCGCGTCCACGGCACGGCCTGGCCGGGGCCGGTGCGGGGCAGCACGGTGGTGACCTTCAGGCCGGTGCCCGCGCCGGGCAGCGCGACGTGCTCGTACCGGTACGTGGTCTCGCCCCCGGCCTCGTCCACCCGGGCGACCGTCCGGCCCAGCGCGTCGGTCACCACCTGCCGGCTCAGCGGCGTACGCCGGTCGGGCCCCGGCTCGGGCAGCGTGAGGGTGAGGGTGAACCGTGACCCGGCCGCCGTGGCGGCGAAGGCGCGGTCGCGGCGGGTGACGTGGCCGAGGGGCGAGGTCGTCGTCAGCACCCGGCCGAGCGCGTCGTACGAGGCCAGCTCCACGACCCCGGCCCCGAAGTCGAGCGAGCGACGCCGTTCCTCCCTGTCGTACCGCGGCGTGAGGGTGTCGCCGTTGGCGAGGGTGACCAGGTCCACCAGGCCCGACCTGCCGAGCTGGAACCGGGTGATGTCGTGCACGGCGTTCGTCAGCCGGGTCAGGCGGCCCTCGTCGTCGTACTCGTACTCGTATGCGAAGGCCTCCGGCTCGGGCTGGCCGGCGTACGTCACGCGCCGCCGCAGCCGCCGGCCCATCGCGTCGTTCTCGCGCCTCTCGACCCGGGCGACCGTGCCCGCGGGGTCCCTGCGGGTGATCGTCTCGGCCCATCCCCAGCGGTCGTAGCCGTACTCGGTGGAACCGGTCGGGTCGGTGACGGTCCGCAGCCGGTCGTGGTCGTCGTAGTCGTAGCGGGTGACGACGCCGCAGAAGTCGGTCACGGTCTCCACCAGGCCGTTCGGCGGGCCGGGCCGGTAGGTGACGTGGTAGACCTGCCCGAGCGGGTCGGTGATCGTGGCGAGCGACGGGCCGTCGTAGGCGTACCTCGTGGTGTTGCCCAGCCGGTCGGTGCGCTCCACGGGCCGGTTGCGCGCGTCGAACACGCCGCGCTCCACCCCGCCGAGCGGGTCGGTGACGGTGACGAGGTTGCCGGCGCCGTCGTAGTCGTAGGTCCACACGTCCTCGGCGGGCAGCGCCTGCGGCGGCCCCTCGGTGACCGCGCGGCGGCGCAGCCTGCCGTTGCCGTCGTGGGCGAACCTGGTCCGCCTGACCAGGTTCGGGCCGAGCCGGACGGTCTGCTCGACGGGCAGTTGGGTCGCCACGTCGAGGACGTGCGTGGTGACCTGGCCCTCGCGGTCGGTGATCGTGGTCGTCGTGGTGGTCCCCGAGGTGACGTACGCGAACGTGGTGCCCCAGTTCTCCCCGGCCGCCACCGCGCGGGCGTCGCGCTGGAAGGTGACCCGGCCGTCGGTGTAGGTGTTCTCGGCCAGCGTCGCGCCGGTGGCGTCGATCATCTCGGTCATCCTGGAGCGGCCGTCGTAGCGGAAACGCCGGGTGCCGTCGAGCGGGTCGGTGAAGGTGGTCAGATCGGCGCCGGCATAGTCGTACGACACGTTCGCGCCCGTGTCGGCCGTCACGTGGGCCACCCGTCCGTCGGGGTGGTAGTCGAGCCGCAGCCAGTGCCCGGACGGTTCGCTGACCCGGGTGAGCAGGCCGTCGGTGTACTCCAGCCGGGTCACGTTGCCCGCCGGGTCGGTGACCGACCGCAGCGCGCCGGCGCGGTCGAAGGAATAGACGGACTGGTCGCGGGTGGTCAGCGTGTACGTGAGGTCCGCGGCGACGTACAGCGTGGACCCGGTGGGCACGCCGCGCTCCGGCTGCCTGCCGGTCACGGACGCCGGCACGTCGTAGGTGACGACCGACAGGTCGCCCCAGATGACGGCCACGAGCTTGCCGTCGGAGCTCCGCCGGATCCGGGTGTTGTGGTTGTGGTTCCAGCGGGCGCCCATCGGGGTGCTCGGCAGCGGGTATTCGTCGTCGGGCAGGGCGCTGTCGCTGCGGTAGGTCACCTGGAAGGCCAGCGGCACCGGGCCGGGCACCAGGAGGTCGGTGTTGGCGTAGCCGTAGGAGCCGGTGGCGACGTTGACGGGGTCGCCGTGGTGGGGCGTGTCGGGCACCGCCGGCAGTTCCGGTTTGCCCGCCGTCACCTTGCAGGTCCTCTCCTCGCCGACGACCGGGCCCGATCCGTTCGCGGGCACCACGGCCCGCACGCCGACCTCGTACTCCGTGCCGCGCACGACCTCGGTGACGCTCGCCAGGAGGGTGTCCCCTGTGCCTCTCACATCTTGCCTGGTGTAGATCGAGCCCACCCGGATGGTGAACGTCGCGCCCGTGACCGGCTGGGCCATGCTCCAGTTCACCGTGAGGTCGCCCTCGTTGTTCGAGGTGGCGGTGAGTGAGCTGAGCCCGAGGCGGCCGACGCCGAAGGTGATGCCGGCCGGCTGGCTCCACGCCCCCGACTGCACGGTGCCGTCGGGCCGCCGCACCCGCGCCCGCACGCGGGCGGTGTACGTCGTGTTGATGGCCAGGCCGGAGTCGGCGAACTCGGTGCCGCGGGCCTCGGGGTCGTCGATCGGGCGGGTGTTCACGGTGCCGCCCGGTCCGGTGAGCGTGACGGTGAACCCGAGCAGCGTGCCCGGACCCGCCTGCGCCGCGTCGAAATCCCAGGTCACGCCGATCTTCCGCTCGGGTGAGAGCGTGTCGGTGAGCGGTTGGAGCACGGGTCCCGGGACCGGCGCGAGCGTGGTCGTGGCGGTGGTGAAGGGCGACAGCGCCGCGCCCTGGACCGACCGGACCCGGACCGTGACGCCGCGCCGCGCGGTCGCGGCATCGAGCGCGAGCTGCTTCCGGCCGGCCGTGCCGTCCAGCCACTCGCGGTAGGTGGGTTCGTCGTCCCCGGCCACGGTCATCTCGAGGTAGCAGTGCTCTGCGCCGGTGGCCGTCCAGCCGGCGTCGAGCCGGCCGCTGTCCTCGTCGTAGGCGAGGGTGAGCCCGGTGGGCGCGGCGACCGCGGGCGCGGCGCTCCAGGCGCCCACGTTGCCGGGTGTGGTGGCCCGTACGGACACGCCGATCGCGCCGGGCGCGCCGAGTTGGCCGCTGACGTCGGCGCTCAGCCCCGTCGCGTCCGTCACCGCCCCCGGCGTGCCGTCGACCGTGACCCGCACCTGGTAGAGGACGGTGAGGCCCGGGTTGACGGCCGGCCATCGCGCGGTGAGCACGGCCCGTGGCGAGCGTGTGGCAGGCACCGTGCATTCCAGGACGGGCACCGGCGTGGCGAGCTGCTGGACCGTGAGCGAGGCCGTCTCCACCGCTCCCAGGAACCCCGGTGTGAGCGCCCGGATCGCACAGGTCACGTTCGTGCCGTCGGGGAAGCCGGCCGCCGGCGCGGCGACGCTCACGCCGCCCGTGACCGAGCGCTGGGCGTTGAATACCGTGCCGGCCTTGCTGAGCCGCACGTACGCCTCCGGCTGCTCGGCCGCCCAGGACACCTCGATCGTGTGCGTCTCCACCAGGTGGCGCAGCACGGGCGTGAGCGGCACCGGCGTGACCGGCACGTTCTCCGGCCCCACCACGCCGTCCTCCACGGCGGCCACCAGGACCTTGTACGCCTTGGCGTCGCCGAGCAGGGAGGTCACGTCGTAGCGCGGTTCGAGCGAGGTGCGGCCGACGACCTCCGTGCCGCCCTGCAGCAGCCGTACCTCGTAGACCGCGCCCGCCGGCACCGGCTGCCACGTGGCGGCCAGCGTGTCGGCCCCGGGCGTGTACGTCCAGGCCAGTACGGGCACGGCCACGTCGTGCGGGGCGACGGCCACGGCGGCCCACGGGCCGATCGTGCCGCCGCCGAAGGCCCGGACGCGGACGTCGTAGACGGTCCCTGCGGTGAGCGGGTAGTCGGTCCGGGCGAGGTCGAGGTGGTCGGCCCCGGCCGCCAGCGTCGCGGCGTGGCGGGCTCCTCCGCCGCGCGGCGTCACCACCAGCCGTAGCCCGTCGGCCCCCGCCGGAGGACTCCACGAGCACGTCAGGGTGCCGTCGGCGAGCCGGTAGCGGGCGGCGAGCGCGGTGGGCGCGGGCGCGGCGTAGCGGGGCTGGGCCGGTCCCAGCGAGCCGAGCGCGAAGGTGCGCACGTCCAGCCGGGTGGTGGTGTCCTGGTCCAGCCTGCCGGTCAGGTCGTAGGTCAGGGCCCGCACGTCCGCCACGGACACGGGCGTTTCGGCGTCGCCCTCGTACAGCTCCAGTGTGAAGGACGCGCGCTGCGCCAGGTCGGCCCAGCGCGCGGCGAGCTGTCCGGCGGCGGCGTCCCAGGTGAGCCGGACGTCGGGGATCTGCGGCTCGAACGCCTTGATCTCCACGGGGTTGCTCCACGCCCCCGTCCCGGCGTCCGAGTACGCGGCCACCGTCACCCCGACGGGGGCCGGCACCGGGTTGGCGGTCGTCGTGTACGAAAGGTCCGTCGTGTCGCCGGGCTCGTCCCAGGATCCGTCGGTCGCCCCCAGCCTCACGTGGTAACCGGCCGGCGCGCCGGCCACGGCCGCCCAGGTCGCGGTGAGCCGCCCGCTCCGGAACCGCAGCGGCGACGTGGTGATCGCGGCCGACGGGTTCCCCGGCGGCGGCACGTCCAGCGGCCAGTGCACCACCAGCCCGTCCGTGCCGGGAACGGCCCGCCGGAACTGCCCCGTCCGCACCGCGTCCGCCGTCAGCGCCCTGTCCCATACCTGGACCTCACTGACCCGCCCGGCCAGCCCGCCGCCCACGGCGAAGTCGCCGCCCGCCATGGGCCGCCGGGCCGTGGCCAGCCCGGCTGGAGAGCGGAACACCAGGTTCTCGTCGAGGTACACGCAGACCGCGAAGTGCCCGGCCGGGCCCGCCACCTCGTACGTGACCGCCACTCGGTGCCAGGCGCCGTCGTTGACCACCACTCCGGTCGGCCCGGTGGTCACCGAGCCCAGGCGGACCTCCACATTGCCGGCATTGCGCACGGTGAGCGGGCCGACCCCGGCCCGCTCAGGCGAGGTGTAGGAGAAGAGGGTCTCCGTGCCGGTGGCGCTCGTCGTCGAGAGCCACATCGCGAACGTGCCCGCCGCCGGCTGGAAACCGGACAGGCAGGTGGCCTGCAGCGAGTCGGCGGCCCGCAGTTCGCAGACGGGCTGCGGGTCGCCGGCGGAGCTCTCGTAACGCAGCGTGGGCACGGGTTGCCCCAGCGGCATGCTCATGGGATCTCCCGGTGGGGTCAGGAAGCAGGAGTCGTCGTGATCGACGTGACGTTGCCGAACGGGTCGTACTCGTAGGCGGTGCGCGTGTGCTCGTCGCTCACCTGCCGGATCCGGCCGAGCCCGTCACGGGTGACGACCTGGTGGCGCGCGTACGGCCCGGCGGCGGGCGGGCTCCATGGGCCCTGGCTCACGCCGTTCCGCCCGCGTACCTGGGCCTCGTAGGTGACGCCCGGGGCGAGCGCCATGTGCGTGGTGGGGCCGGCGGGCGCGTCGACCGGGTCGCCGGGCACACCGTCCGCGATGACCTCGACGGAGTACCGGGCCGCGCCGGTGAGGGGTTGCCACGCGACGGTGATGCCGGTGCCGTCGCAGGCCACGAGCAGGCCCTGTGGCACGGCCGCGATGACCGGCACGGCGGCCGTCCACGGGCCGGCGGCGATGCCCGCGGTCGCGCGCAGGCGTACTTCCGCGTGCTCGGTGGCCGTGATCGTCTTCCTGAGCTCCAGCGGGCCGGTCGTGCCGCTCGCCGTCGCGGCCGGTTTCCCGTCCACCACCAGCTCGGCGGTGACGCCCGACGTGGCGGTGAAGGCGACTTTCACCGTCGTCCCGTCGTACTCGACCGCGGTGACCTCCGGCACGGCGGAGACGAGCGGTACGGCCGCCGACCACGGTCCCGCGACGAACGCGCCGACGGCCCGCACCCGGGTCCGGTAACGGACGGCCGGGTCGAGGGTGACGGGAACGTCCGTGGAGATGGTCCTGGATTGCGCGGTGGCCACCGGCCGGTTGTCCGCGTCGAGGACCTCGACGGCGTACGCGCCGCCCGCCGGCGGTGAGGCGACCGCCCGCCACTCCAGGTGCAGCGTGCCCGCGTCGTAGGCGAGCTGCGTGGGCACCGGCGCGTCGGCGATGACCTGACCGTACGGCGGGCCTGGGGAGACGTACGTGACGGTGCCGGTCGGCGTCATGGTGTTGTGGGCGGGCGACAGGTCGGAGCCGTCCCGCAGGCCGAAGTCCCAGTAGCCTGCCAGGCCGGGTTCGTCGCCTTTGAGCGGCGACAGGTCGGCGGCCGGGCGGGCGCTCCGCCACAGCGCCACCGCGCCGACGGACCCGCTGAAGGCGCGGTACGGCTCCTGGGCCTGGTCGACGCCGCCGATGGTCAGCCGCAGCCCGTTGTCGACGTTGAGCGGGGTACGCCCCGAGCCGTTGGCGGTGACGGGAACGTTCCGACCGTCGATGTGGATCTCCAGCAGGCCGGAGCGGCGGATGCCGGCCAGGTGGTGCCAGTAGCCGTCGTT
Source organism: Nonomuraea jiangxiensis (assembly GCF_900099965.1). Taxonomy (GTDB): domain Bacteria; phylum Actinomycetota; class Actinomycetes; order Streptosporangiales; family Streptosporangiaceae; genus Nonomuraea; species Nonomuraea jiangxiensis. Next base: position 98,512 of record NZ_FNDJ01000031.1, read on the forward strand.
GACGGTGACGTCGGACAGCGCCGCCGGGGCCGTGTCGGCCACCCAGAAACTCATGCCGTCGTCCGTGGCGAACGAGACCATGCCGTCCGGCTTGACCGTGAGCAGGAATCCGCCCTTGCCGGGACCGCCTTCGGTGCCCTTACGCCCGACGACCGTGCCCGAACCGCCGGCGGGCGCGCGGATCCACGCCTCGACGGTGAAGTCGCCTGTCCCGATCGTGTACGCCGGATGCGCGGGCGCCGACAGGAAGGCGCCCCCAGTCAACGACAGCGTGTGGTCTCCCCTCGCGCCCGGAGTCTGGAACGTGACATTTCCGGTGATGGCGGCGGCGTTCGCGACGGCCGACAGGTCGTGCCCGCTCTGGTACGAGAACGGCCAGTAGCCCGCCAGCCCCGGCTCGTCCGCCCGCGGCTCGGCGCCCATGTCCGCCGCCACCTGCGCCACCGTCCGCGCGACGCGCCACAGCTTGACCTCGTCCACCGCCCCGGTGAAGGGGCGGTACCGCTCCTGCGCCTGATCGACCGTGCCGATCGTGAGCCGCCGGACGGAGGTGATCGGCAGCGGCCCCGCCCCCGGCCCGCCCATCGCGCCGGCCACCTCCCGCCCGTCGAGGCAGACGACCAGGACGGCCTGCCGGCGCACGGCGGCGACGTGGTGCCAGCGCGTGTCGTTGACGGCCGTCGGCACCGTGACGACCTCACGGAACGTCGTGCCGTCGTCCGTGGCGAACTTGATCGTCCCGTCGGGCCTGACGACGAGCAGGTATCCGCCCTGTTGCGGCCCGCCCTCCGTGCCCTTGTAGCCCACGACCGTTCCCGAGCCCCCCGGGACCGCCGTGCGGACCCACGCCTCGATCGTGAAGTCGTTCGCCTGCATCACGTACGCGTTGTTGGGCGGTGCGGCGAGGTGGCCGCCCGCGTTGAGCACCGCCGCGAAGTCGCCCTTGGTAACGGGTGCGCCGGGACTGGTGAACGTCACGCCGCCGCCGACGGCCGCCATCGGGTTGTTCTGCCGGGAACGGTCCGAGCCGTCACCGAGATCGAAGCCCCAGTAGCCGAGCGGCTCCGCGCCCTCCGGCACCGTCCGCATGTCGGCGGCCACCTGCTGCGCCGTCCGCGCCCCCGCCCAGAAGGCGACCGCGCCGACCGTACCGGTGAGGAAGCGGTAGCGCTCCTGCGTCTGGTCGACGCAGCCGACCGTGAGGCGCCGCCCGTTGGACACGTTCAACGGCGACGTGCCGGTCCCTCGCGTCACCACCTGCTGCCGCACGCCGTCGACGTAGATCTCCAGCGCGCCGGCCCGCCGGACCGCCGCCAGGTGATGCCAGTAACCGTCACCGGCCACCGTCCGCGTGGCCGTCACAGCCTCCCAGAAGCCGGTGCCGTTGTCGGTGGCGAACTTGACGAACCCCTCCGGCTGGATCACCACCAGGAACCCGCCCTGGCCGGCTCCCCCCTCGGTTCCCTTGCGCCCGATCACCGTCCCCGTCCCGCCCGGCGCCGCGGTACGGACCCACGCGGCGACGGTGAAGTCGCCGGTTCCGACCTCGTAAGCGCGGTGAGGGTTCGCCGCCATGAAGGCGGTGCCTGGGAGCGACGCGGCGTACGTCATCGGAACCACACCCCTCTGGGAACAGCGGCGCCCGCTCGGCAACCCCCGAGGCGCCCCCTGGCCAAGCTCCCTCTCCCCGGGGCGACTGTCAATAAGGGCAGCACGTTCTGTCACACATCGGTCTCGATCCGGTGAGGGGAGGGGCGCGGCCGACCGGAACCGGCGGTTCCCAGCGCGCGGTGGCCGCTGTCACCCTTGATCCTGTGACCTCCTTCGGCAACCGCTCCACGCCACTGGCGCGCCGCGTGACGGCCGCCGCGCTCGTCGGGCTCGCGCTCCCACTGCTCACCTGGGTGATCGCCCAGGCGGGCCTGGCGTTCGTCCCCTACACCACTTCAGGCTATGGCTGGGGCCGTTTCGGTGAGGGGATGGTCCTCTTCGCTGGAACCGTGCTGTTCCTGCTGATGGCGTCCTGGCCGGCGCTGTGGATGCTGCGGGTGCGGCCCGCCTGGCACGTCGCACTCCCGGCCCCGATCGCGGCCGTCATCCTCTGGCTGCTCCTCGACGGGGTGATCTCACGGCTCATCCCGAACGTCCTGGCCGTCATCTGCGTCATCACGACGCTCGCCTACGGGCTGACCGCGCTGCTCACCACGCCGGGACAGCCCTGGTGGTGGTGGCAGCAGGTGCCGCTGATGGCCGTCGGCGGTCCTCCGCCCACGGCGCCGGCACCGGCGGCCGCCCCGCGCCCGCGTCTCTCCGAGCTCGGCATCCCCCTCATCGCTCCTCACCTGCCCGGCTACACGATCGACCACCTCGCCACCCGTTCCGGCGGGCTGCGCTACGTGCTTCGCCCGTCGGCACCCGACCCCGCCGCCGATCCGGCCGAACGCGACGCCTCCGCCATCGCCGCGATCGTCAGATCCCGGGTGGAGCCGCCCGGTGAGGACTCGGAGTACGAACGGACCGGCCCTCGAACCTGGCGGCGGGCCACGGACACGGGCACCGTCTACGTGATCGACCGGGACGACGCCACGATCACCCTGAGGGCCGGCCCGCGTGTCCCGGCCGAGGACGTACTCCAGGCCACCACCACGCTCGCGCCTCGCCCACCCACCCATTTCCCGGCACCATGACGCGGTCATGGCGCCGGGTGGTCAGCGACAGCGCTGCCGGCTGGATGCCCCTCGGCGGCACTCCGCCGAGGGGCACCTCAGGGCTACGGGCAGGACGTGACGATCTCGGCCTCGCACTTGTCGGTGCCGTCACCGCCGTTGGCGCTGTCCTGGCCGGCGTCGCCGAGCAGAACGTCGTCCCCCGCGATCCCGGCGAGCCGGTCATCGCCGTTCCCGCCGCTCACCTGGTCCGTGTCGAGCCCGCCGATGAACCGGTCGTCGCCGTCGCCGAGGCTCACCCGCGACGGCAGCGTGGTCCGGTTGCGCACGACGTCGTCACCGGGCCGCGTGATGGCCGCGATGTGGGTGACGCCCTCGGCCTCGCAGACCACCTCGTTCTTGGTGACCGACGCGCACGCGGCGCCGGCAATCAGCAGGTCGCCGTTGTTCCTGACGACCAGCTGGCCGTTCACCTGACTGATCAGGACGTCGTCCGGAACGTCGTTCGTGGTGATCTCCAGCAGGCTGCCCGTCACCCTCACGTTGCCCGCGGCGTGCGCCGGCCCCGCCAGGACGGCCAGCGAGGCGGCCAGTGCCACGCCCGCCGTCGCCGCGCGCCCCCCGTGCCGGCGCAGCGAGGTGAACGTCGATCGCCGCTCGGTTCCCCGTGTACTCATCTCTTCCCCTCTGTCGGTGACCGGCCGCCGGAGAATCGGCGGCCGAGGACGAGTACAACCCGGGAGAGCAGCCGCCGCGGTGACGGAACGGACACACGTTCTGTGGCTTTTTCCCTGGCCTCAAAGCCAGGCGTCTGAAAGTGCCGATCAAGCCGCCACGAAACCTCGGCGCCGGCGGGTGGTGGGTTCACGCGGGTCCTGGCTGGGCCGGGAGGAGGTAGGGCGCGAGGCGTTCGAGCTGGTCCACGGTCGCGGTCAGGTCGCCCGCCAGGGGATGCAGCAGTACGTGGTCGGCGCCCGCGTCCAGGTGGTCGCGTAGCCGGCGGGCCACCGCGTCCTCCTCGCCCCAGGCCAGCGTGGCGTCGATGAGCCGGTCACTGCGGTCGTCGGCCAGGTCGGCGTCGCCGTACCCGAGCCTGCGGTAGTTGGCGGTGTAGGGGGTCTCCACGTTGCGCTGCCCGATCCTCAGGATCGCGCGCATCCGCCCCCTGGCCGTGCCGGGGTCGGTGTCGAGGACCAGCGCCTGGTGCGGGATCACCAGCGGGCCGGGGCCGAGCGTCTTGCGGGCGATCCCGGTGTGCTCCACGGGCTGGAGGAAGGGGTGGACGCCGTCGGCCCGCCCGGCGGCGAGCTCGTGCGCCTTGGGGCCGAGCGCGGCCAGCACCCGCGGGTAGCGGATGTCCGGCAGCACGCGGGCGGCGGCCTCGTCCATGGCGTCGAGGTATTCCCGCAACCGGGTGATCGGGCGTTCGGAGGGCTGCCCGCCGAGGCCGAGCACCAGCCGCCCCGGGTGGGCCTCGGCCAGCGTGGCCGCGCCGGCGTGCATCGTCAGAGGCAGACGGCTGCGGACGTTGGCGATACCGGCGCCCGCCACCAGCCGCCGGGTCGCGCCCAGGACGACGGAGAGCTGGGCGAAGATCTCCCGCCCGCTCACCGGGGAGGTCGCCGGCGGCTCCCCCGTCCACAACGACCCGTACCCCAATCGCTCGATGCGGGCGAACTGCTCGCGCTGCACCGCCACCGGCGTCTTGAGCAGCGTCATCGGCGCGATCCACACGCCGAAGGCGCCCAGCCTGTCGCGCGTCTCTCCCAGGTCCATGGTCCTCACCTCTCGCCGGAGCTATTCGGAGGCATCCTCCGATTTATCGGATGCTAAGATACGGAGGCAGGCTCCGATTGGCAAGGACGGGTGAGGAGAGCGTTCATGGACGGCGAGGCGAGCGCACGGCCGCTGCGGGCCGACGCCCGGCGCAACCGCGCCCGGCTGCTCGCCGAGGCGCACGCCGTCTTCGACCAGGACGGCGTCACCGCCTCGCTGGAAGACGTCGCGGCCCGCGCCGGCGTCGGGATCGGTACGCTCTACCGGCACTTCCCGACCCGCGAGGCCCTGCTGGAGGCGGTGCTGCGCGAGCGGTTCGACGCGCTCACCGCCGAGGCCCGCGCCCTGCGGGACCGTGGCCGTCCCATCGACGCGCTCAGGGGGTGGACGCGGCGCCTCGCGGCGGCCGGCACCACCTACCGGGGCCTGACCGCCGCGCTGTCGGCCACGCTGCGGGACGAGACCTCCGCCCTGTACGCCTCGTGCGCGGCGATGCGCGAGGCCGGCGGGTCCCTGCTGGCCGACGCCCAGCGCGGCGGCGAGATCCGTGCCGACCTCGTCCCGGTCGAGCTGTTCAAGCTGATACTCGCCGTGGCCTGGGCGCACGACCAGACCGCACCGGCGGACCCCGATGACCTCGACCGCCTGCTCGACCTGCTCTTCGACGGCCTGTCCCGCGATCAGGCGTCTCCCCGCTGAGTCGATCACCCGCGGGGGATGGCGACCTGAGCGTGGCACCGCCGTTCATGAAGCCCTGGGCGTGATAGCCGGGCGTGGTGCCCTGCGTCCCGTCGCAGGACCACACCCGGATGGTGTCCTGGTTGGCGCTCGCCACCTTCACCGAACTGCAGTGGGTGACCGCCCGCGACCAGGACCGCGACTTCCCCTTCTGAGGCCATCGCGGTTGCCGTGGCCGTCGATCGGCGCGGGGCAGGGCGAGCGGCCGCTGGACGGGCGTCGCCGGCGCCGGTGCGGGCCGAAACCGGCGCGCAAACGTAGCAACCTGGCACTCGGCGACAAGGCCACCCAACGGCCGCCATGTGACCTTCGTGGTGCTGATCACAACACCACGAAGGGAATCCTGCCCTGCTGATCCGCGAAGTCCTGGCCACGGCGACCATCGCCGCGGCCGCTTCCATGACCGTGCTCACGCCGTCCGCGGCGCAGGCGTCGTCCGCATCGTCCCTGGCGTACGAGCTGTGGGGCGTCTACCACTCGAGGACCGCCTGCGAGACCGCGGGCGCCAACCTGACGCGCAGCGGCAGGGCCTCCTCCTGGTACTGCATTCCGCCCCATGCCCAGGTTCGTGGATGGAAGCTCTGGATCGGCTAGACCTGGTTCGCGCCTCGGCTCCGGCGAGCGTGGCCGGGCCGCATGACACGACACCGGACGGCCCGGCATGCGCCCGCAGCGATGCCGGGCCGTCACTCGGTCCCGTTCGAGTCGCCGTCCTGCCGGCGGTCGCCGGGACGCCTGCCCGCTTCGTGGTCGCCCTTGCGGTGGGCGGCCCGCCGCCGGTCCTGGCGGGGGTGCGTTAACCGGTCCGTTCCCGGCCGGTGCACGAAGTCGTTGATCGAGCGAAGGTTGAGCTGCCTGCCGGTGTTCTGCCCGGCCTGGTTGGCGGTGGCCTCCTTGGGCGCGTGACCGTCGAACGCGATCTCCAGGCGCCAGCCGTCACGTTGCAGGATGACCACAGGGCCGGAGGATCGCGGGATGGTCTGCACGTCCCAGCCATGTCGGTGTGCCCGGTGGGCAAGTGCGTGCGGATTCACCGATTCGTACTCCTTGTGTCGAATGGGGGAATTTCAGCGGGAACTGGCCTGCGGGTTGTCACGGGACGGGTGCGGTAGGTAGGCGGTCGGTCGATCCCTTCTATCAAAAGGGACGGTCGGAAGTCCGGTTCGGGTTCCATCGCGAGCTTTACGGCAGTCTCGTGGACGGGCGGCGCCGGACTGTTTCAGGGCTTGCTGCCCGGCAGGCGACGTCTCAGTCACGCGGCTCCGTGCGCCGCCGGGTCGCAGACGCAGCAGCGGTCGAAGCTGAACGGCCGCTGGCAGGACTCCTCCCAGAGGCCGGTGCCGTGCCCGTCCCTGGACGCCGGATTGATCAGCCGCGCGATCACGAGCGCCACCACCGCCTCCGCCCCCATCTCGATCAGGGCGGAGGCCGCGCTCTGTACGTGGGCGCCGGAGACGAACAGGTCGTCCACCAGCAGGACGCGCGCCGCACTCAGCCTGTCGGCGCGGGGAATCAGGAAGGCGTCCCGATGGGAGCGGCGACCGGCCAGCACCGGCGCGAACGCGGTGTCGGGCTCCAGTAGCAGCGGTCGCCACAGCCGGGCCAGCGCCGGCACCTTCTCGACGACCTGCCACATGAGGTGGAAGGCCGTGGCCGGGGTCTCGGGGTCGTTGCCGGGGACCGTGGCCACCAGCGTGAACGGCCCGCCCGCCAGCCCTTCCAGGCAGCGGGAGTGCCGATCGTAGAAGTGAGCCACCGTCGCGGCCAGGAAGTCCGCCCGCCGACGCCGCCCGCCGGCACCGACGGGGTCCCTCCTCCGGACGAGAACGTCGTGGAGTTGCGCGTTCGTGGTCGTCAGCGAGATCGGGATGACGTGCCGGGCGTGGCCGTACAGGTTCTTCGTGGTGCGCTCGCAGCTCCCGCAGATGCCCCGGGGCCCGCCTGTGTCGCCGGCGTTGTCGGGGCCGGAACGGCAGATCCGGCACACACCGGGTCGCGCCGGTGGAACCGGGCGGAACAGCGGCAGGAAGTCACGGGTGAACGCCTCGGCGTCACCCGTGATCCACCCTGTTCCAGAGGTCATGTCACGAGATTGACCGCCTGCTTCGACGGCCCGTCAGTGTCCTGAACGGCAGTCATGCCTCCCCGCCGGCCCGGCCAGGGTGCGGCCTGGTGGACGGCCGCGCCCCGAAGATCTCGGGCTTGGCAACGTATCGGGAAGGATGAAAACAACGGCATGAAAGCCGGGGCGCGCCTTCGGCGCTGGTCAACCGACTCGAAGATAGCGTCGGAGCGCTTGATTCGAGCGAGGCAGCGCGGCGCAATCCAGCCGATCCGCAGCGGCTGCAGAATCCGGGGTCAGACCATGCCGTTCTCGAAGCCGACCAATGGTTTCCGCCTGCATTATCTGCGATCTGGAGAAGGCCCGCCGGTAGTCCCGCCGTACGTGGTCGTGGCGGGTGATGAGCCAGGCGCGCCGCCCGCCGGGCAGAGCCACCTGGGTGGGCGGCCCGGCGGCCCGGAGGCGGGCGTAACCGGGCGGCGGGGCCATCGGATCGGTACGGCGCAGCGGGAACGCCGGCAGGCCGGAGTCGGGCCGGTGGTCGGTCATGGATTCTCCTCACAGGTCAGGTGCGTGGTCCTTCAAGGCCGCCGTTCAGGAGTCGCAGGAACGGACGCGCGTTCGGCGGCCGGGGTTGCGCGGAAGGGAGCCAGCAGGGTGGGCAGGAGGTGGCGGCGGTTGCGGATGAGCGCGGCGAGCGCGATCACCAGGTAGATCCCGCACAGCACGTAGCGGGCGGTCTGGCCGGGCAGGGCGAACTGGACGGCGAACAGGCCCAGCAGTGTCCAGGCGGCCCAGCGGGGGAATCGCAGGGCGAGCAGCGCCGCGACGCCGAGCAGCGTCTGGGTGGCGGTGAGCAGGAACTCCTCGACCTGGCGGGCGTCCAGTGCGAGGCCGCCGGCGCCCCCGCCGCCGAGCAGGTAGGCGATGGGCAGGCAGCCGACAAGCAGGGTCCACTGGTTGACCTTGCTGGAGATCAGGGTGCCGATCGCGTCGTCGCCCTTGCCCCGTACCGCGAAGAGGATGGCGACGATGAACTCCGGCGACTCGGACGCGAGGGGCGCGAGCCACTGCACCAGCAGGAACTCGTCCACGCCGAGCTGCCTGCCGGTGGCGATCAGGCCCTGCGCGAACGGTTCGGCGCTGGCGAGGATGACCACGGCGGCGAACAGGAACAGGGCGACCACCAGGGCGCGGCGCGACCGCCGGGGCAGGGCCCCGATGATGGCCGCCGGCCCGACCAGGTGCGGCTCGCCGGCCTCGGCGCGGGACATCTTCCACAGGTAGAACACGAAGAGCCCGAGCAGCGCGAACCCGAGCACCAGGCAGATCTGGCCGGTCACGGGGATGACGAACGCCACGACCGACGCGATCGCGAGAAACCCGAGCTCGACGCGGTATCCGGAGTCGAGCACCAGCTCGCGGACGGTCCGGCCGGTACGGCGCTTCGCGATCGCCAGGCCGAGCAGGACGACCACCGACCAGCCCAGGCCGAGCAGCAGCCGGTTGGAGCCGGTCATGTTCGCCGCGGCGTAGGCGACGTAGGCCGGGTCGGAGCCCGCGGTGTAGGCGAAGTACAGGTCGACCGCGTACTCCGGTAACACGGCGATGACCGCCAGGATGGCGATCGCGAGCCCGCCGGAGATGTCGACCTGCGCCGCCTCCGCGGCCCAGGCGAGCACGAACGAGGCGGCCACCACCGCCGCCCCGAACAACAGCAACGCGACCAGCGGCGACGGATGGATCCCGGCCAGCCGGACGGCCAGCGCGGGCACCGTGAAAACGGCGCACAGGGCCAGTGGCCCCAGCAACTTGGACTGCACGAGGCGAGTTCCCCTTCCCGGACGGCGGACAGCCGGACCGGGCATCCAGGGAAGCTCGGCCAGGCGTGACGGCTTGGCCGAAGGTCTCGTCCACCGACGTCACGGTGACGTGACCTCGGTCGCCACCGCCGGAGAACCCGAGGGCTCTCAGCATGTCGACGTGTGGTGTTGCGGGCTACTCCCCTCCGGAGCACCTTCAGCGTGCCATCGTTTCGATACTTGCGCAAGTAACGAAATGTCGAGCGAGGCTCGCGACCCGCCCGCCCTCAGCGGGACAATGGCCTGATCATGCAGTCCTCACCAGCGGCGGAGCCGCCACCACCAGCCGGACCGCCCCCTGCCGAACCGACCCCGGCGCAGCTGCGGTCGGCGGCGGAGACGTTCACGCTGCTGTCCAGCCCGGTTCGCCTGCACCTCGTGTGGCTGATCACGCACGGCTCCTACGACGTCGGCACCCTCGCGCATCACGTCGGGATGAGCATCGCCACCGTGTCGCAGCACCTGTCGAAGCTGCGGCTGGCCGGGGTGATCGCCGCCCACCGTGCGGGGCGGCGCCAGCTCTACACCGTCGACGACCCGCACGTCCTGGCCCTCATCCAGCAGATCTTCGACCACATCGCACCGGACGGATCACTCGCGCCCGACCCTCCGGCCACCCGCTGACGGGTCATGGCCCGTGCCACACCCCCAGGCCGTGGACATATCCGCCGATATATGCGCAAACTAACAGTTGTTACATCCACCGGCGAACGAACCGGAGGGAAGTGGGCCGATGAACGCGGCGGCGTGGGGCCTGGGCGCGGCGGTGCTGCCGGCCGCGATCGTCGAGGCGGTGGAGGCCCTGACGATCGTCCTGGCGATGGGCATGACGCGGAGCTGGCGTTCCGCGCTGCTGGGCGTGGCGGCGGCCCTCGTCACCCTGGCCGCGTTCACCGCCGCGGCCGGCTACGCACTGGCCACCTGGCTGCCCGAGGCCGCACTGCAGCTCGCCGTCGGCGGCCTGCTGCTGATCTTCGGCCTGCAGTGGCTGCGCAAGGCGATCCTGCGCTCGTCCGGGCGCAAGGCCGTGCACGACGAGGACCAGATCTTCGCCGCCGAGGTGGCGGCGGCCAGGCAGGCGGGCGCGCTCAAGCGGAGCGGCCTCGACTGGTTCTCCTTCATGGTCAGCTTCAAGGGCGTCTTCCTCGAAGGCGTCGAGGTGGTCTTCATCGTCATCACGTTCGGCCTGAGCGCGGGCAACCTGCCGGTGGCCATCGGCGCGGCCGTCCTCGGCGTGCTGCTCGTCCTGGTCGCCGGCATCGCCGTCAGAGGACCGCTGTCGAAGGTGCCGGAGAACACCCTCAAGTACGGCGTCGGCCTCCTGCTCGCCGGCTTCGGCACCTACTGGGCGATCGAAGGGCTCGGCATCTTCACCGAGAGCCGCCGGAGCCTGGACTGGCCGGGCGCCGACCTGGCCATTCTGGTCCTCGTCGCCGCCTGGTTCGGGCTGTCGCGGCTGCTGGTCCGCATGCTCAGACAGCCCACGCCGTCGCCGAGCGCTCCTGGAGGCCGGCCGTGAAGTTCGTCAGGGGATTCGGGCGGTTCTGGTACGACCTGATCATCGGCGACGACTGGAAGATCGCCGTGGCCGTCGTCGTCACGCTCGCGCTCGGCACGGGGGCGCTGCTGGCGTTCGGGGTGACGGCGCTGGTGCTCACGCCGCTGCTGGGGGCCGCCCTCATGGTGGCCTTCGCGATCGCCGTGGTGATCGACGTACGCGGGCGCTGACACCGTCCCCGGCCCACCGGCCCGTCAGGAGACCGCGCTGTCCTCCGCCTCGTAAACCGCGGCGGCGAAGTCCTCCAGCGTCTTCGCGCAGTCGTCGAGCGCCTTGACGACCTCCTTGCCCCGGGCCGCGCCGAGCACGTCACGCGCCTTCACCTTCGCGTACCAGCCCTTGAGCTTGGTGAGGTCCTCCTCGTTCTCCTCCAGCTCGCCGTAGGTGTAGTGCCGCGCCCGCACCTCCTTGGCGACGCCCTCGTGGAAGTCGGCGCACTTGTCGAGGATCTCTTCGTACTCGTCGTCCCGGGCGGCGTTGTAGAGGGCCACCAGGTCGCTCTCGCCGACCACCGACGAGGTGCTGGCCAGGAACGCCTGCCCGGACATCGACTCGACGATCTCGTTGCGCAGCGCCCGCAGCATCCGCTCGCTCTGCGGCGTGCGCGGCGCGGCCGCCACGGAGTTTTGCAGGTAGACGGCGCCGAGGTTTTTCAGCCTGCGCCAGACGGCGGCCCGCAACCTGGTCGGCTCGCTCGGCACGCGGTAGACCAGCATGAGCCAGGTGACCGGCTTGGGCTCCGCCACCGCGCCTCCTCCGCAGGTTCTCGACCATCCGATCGTATCCGCCTCCGCCTTCGGCGGCGGTCGCCCGGCCGGGCCGGGCTTCGGGGAGGGTGCTATGCCCGGGTGAGCCAGGTGACCTGGGCGCCGTTGCCGAACGACTCGCGCCGGGTGGGTGTGAACAGGGTGGGCCGGAACTCGCCGGAGAACATCGGGATGCCCGCGCCCGCCACCACGGGGTAACCCTTGAGGATGATCTCGTCGATCTCGGGGAGGAGGGCGGCGGCGAGTTTGCCGCCGCCGCAGAGGTAGATGTCCAGGCCGGTGTCCTCCGCCTTGAGCCGCCGGACGAGCTCGATCGCGTCGCCGGTCTCCACCGTCACCGTCGGGTCGTCGATCCGCAGTGTGCTGGACAGCACGTACTGGCGCAGGTGGGCGTAGGGGCTGGTGGTGGGGACGTCCAGGGCGGGCTCATAGGTGCCGCGGCCCATCACCAGCGTGTCGAAGGCCTTGTTGGGAACGCCGTCGAGGCCGACGAGCCTGCGGACATGGGTGGGGAGCGTCTCGGGATAGCGGGCGTTGATCCAGGCGGCCATGTCGTCGGACAGCGGGTAGAAGTCGAACTCGGCGTTGGGGCCCGCGATGTAGCCGTCGAGCGAGACGGCGATGTAGTACACGAGCTTTCGCATATCAACTCCGAATGAAGTACTATGAATGAAGTGGTTTGAAGGTAGTACTACACATGGAGTGGTGTCAAGTGCGGACGAATCCCGAGCGGCGGCAGGCGCTGATCGACGCGGCCATCGAGTTGCTGGCCAGGGAGGGCGCGCGCGGCCTGACCTTCCGGGCCGTGGATGCCGAGGCGGGCGTGCCCACGGGCACGGCCTCCAACTATTTCGCCAACCGCGACGACCTGTTCACCCAGGTCGGCGGGCGCATCTACGAGCGGCTGCTGCCCGACGAGGCTACGATCGCGCGCACCCGGGAGGGCGTGCAGGACCAGGCCCGCTATGCCGAGCTCATGCACGAGGTGGTCGATCGGGTCTCCGCCTTCAACTCCGGCTACCTGGCCCTGCTGGAGCTCCGCCTGGAGTCCACCCGGCGCCCCGAACTGCGCGCCGTGCTGACCAAGCGCATCCGCGAGGACATCGACGCCAACATCGGCCACCACGCCGCCTCCGGCCTGCCCGGCGACTCGACCTCGGTGGTGCTCCTCTACCTCGCGCTCAACTGGCTCATCCTGGAGCGGCTGACGCTGCCCGACATCTTCACCGAGCAGGAGATCCACGACCTGGTGGACACCGCCGTACGGAGATCACTGGCCGAGGGCTGAGCGCGGGGCGATCTTCGGGCTGGCACGCATGCTGACCAGCACGTACGGTGTGCCGCCGGGCAGCGTCGCGAAGATCACCGGCCAGAACTCCTCCCCGAACGGGATGCCCGAGGCGGCGAACACCGTGCCGGCCGCCGCCCGCGACACCGGCACCAGGTCGGCCTCCAGCGGCGGTGACAGGTGTCTCATGCCGTCGACGAACTCGTAACGCATGTGCCCAGCGCCGTCCGCGTCCTGGCTGATGGTGATGGCCACCCCCTCCCGCCGGTACGTCCCCGCCAGCGGCGCCAGGTCCACCTCGGGCGGGGACGGCGGCGGGGCGAAGGGCGGCGGCATGCGAACCCCGGCCAGTTCGTCCAGCAGCTCCCGGAACAGGTCGGCGTACAGGCGGGAGACCGCGCCGCCGTTGGCCAGCAGGGCGACGGCCACGCCCGCGTGCGGGATCACGCGCAGGTAGGAGTGCTGGGAGACGGCGCTGCCGTCGTGGCCGAAGCCGAAGACCCCGTTCCAGTCGTGCAGGGTCCAGCCCAGGCCCCAGCCATCGGCCCAGAACGTCCACTTGTCCAGGCTGTCCGCCTGGCGGCGCCGCATGGCCGCGACGGCGTCGGCGGGCAGCACGCGGGCGCCGTCAGGAGCGAGCCCGCCGTCCAGGTGCATCTTGGCGAAGCGGACGACGTCCCCCGCCGAGACGATGACCCTGCCGTACGGGCCCGCCGAGCGCGGCATCACGTCCCAGACCGGGGCCGGTTCGGGGTCCCGCTCGTTCAGGTGGCCCATGGCCGTGCGGAACCGCAGTGCTTCCTCCGGCAACGTCATCGAGTGCCGCAGCCCGAGCGGCTCGAACAGCCGCTCCTTCAGCGCCTGGTCCCAGGTCAGGCCGGTCAGCACCTCCACGATGCGGCCCAGCACCACGTAGCCGGAGCTGCCGTAGGACAGCGCCGTGCCTGGCGGGCAGTCCAGCGGCACGTTCCGCAGGGCCTGGACGTAGGTGGCCAGGCAGTCGTCTCCACGTCCGGAGTCGTAGGTGAAGTCACAGGTCATGCCGCCGGTGTGGGACAGCAGCTGCCGGATGGTGATGGCCCTGGTCGCGTCCGGGTCCGGGGTGGCGAACTCGGGCAGCACGCTCAGCACGGGCGCGTCCAGGTCCAGCTCGCCCGAGCCCACCAGTTGCATCACCAGCGTGGCGGTGTAGACCTTGGCCAACGAGCCGGCCAGGAACAGCGAGTCGGTCGTGGCCGTCACACCCGTGCCACGGTGCAGCACGCCGCTCGCCAGCTCGTGAACCGTGCCGCCGGTCAGCACCGCCAGGGCCGCTCCCGGCACGTGGTGCGCGGTGCGCAGCTCGTCGAACCGGGCCTGCCAGCGGCCGGCATCGAAAGATGTCATGGAGACCTCCGTACAGTGTGCGCTGTCCGCACACTGTACGGAGCGCCGCACGCTGTTCGCAAGGCGTACGCTGTGCGGAGGCGAGATGCGAGACGAGGAGGGCGCATGCCCGGCGACAACGAACCGTTCCCCTCGGTGTGGGCCCGTCCACGGCCCCGGCGGCGGGAGCAGCCGGCGCTGAGCCGCGAGCAGATCGTGGCCGCGGCGCTCGAACTGCTGGACACCGAGGGCATCGACGCCCTGAGCATGCGCAGGCTCGGCACCCGGCTCAACGCCGGCGCCACCTCCATGTACACGCACGTGGCCGGCAAGGAGGAACTGCTCGAACTGGTCGTGGACGAGGTCTACGGCGAGGTCGAGCCGCCGGTCGCGGGCGCGGGCTGGCGGGTGGCCGTCACCCGGTGCGCGCACGGCATGCGCTCGGCGTTCCTGCGCCATCCCTGGATCGGGTCCGTGCAGGGCGAAGCCGGGGTGGCCTACCTGGGGCCGAACGTGTTGCGGCTGTCGGAGGCCGTGCTCGCCGTGTTCGAGGAGGGCGGCTTCTCCCTGGAAGCGGCCGACCAGGCGCTGAACGTGGTCATGGCCTACGTCATCGGCAGGTCGACCAGCGAGGCCGCGTGGCTGACCAAGCTGGCCCGCGGCGGCCAGGACGAGCAGGAATGGGCCGCCCGCCTGTGGCCCGCCGCCGAGCAGGCCGTGCGGGACTACCCGCGGCTCCGCAGGCTGTACGCGGCACAGCGCGGCCAGAACCTGCGCGGTGCCCGTGACCAGGAGTTCGACGACGGGCTCGCATGCGTCCTCGACGGCCTCGCGACACGCCTGAAGCCGAAGCCCGAGCCGAAGTCTGAGCCCGCGCCTGGGCCGAAGTCCGAGCCTGCGGGGCGGGTCGAGGAGGGCGGGGGTCTCGGCTCGGAGAGGGCGGGCTAGGGTCGAGCATGTCCGGTGACGCCTCGGACAAACCGGGCGTCTCCGGCTGTCTCGTCGGTCCCACTCAGAGAGGAGCCGCGGCCGTGACGGACCCGGACGCCGTGACAGCAGCCGTACCCGACCCCGCGGCCACGGCGGAAACCCGGCGGGTCGCCGTCGTGCAGGCCGCGCCCCGTCTGTTCGACCTGCCCGAGACCCTGCGCCGCTTCCGCGACCTCCTCGGCCGGGCAGCGGCGCGCGGGGCGCAGCTCGTGGTCTTTCCCGAGGCGTTCGTCGGCGGCTATCCCAAGGGCGCCACCTTCGGCGCGACCGTGGGCCGCCGCGACGACGAGGGACGGGCGCTGTTCGCCCGCTACCGCAGGTCCGCCGTCGTGATCCCCGGCGAGGCGTTCGAGGAGATCACCGCCGCGGTGGCCGCCCACCGGGTGCACGTGGTGGTCGGGGTGATCGAGCGTGACGGCGGCACCTTGTACTGCACGGCTCTGCTGCTCGCCCCCGACGGCACGCCGCTGGCCAAGCACCGCAAGCTGGTCCCCACCGGGACCGAGCGGGTGATCTGGGGACGCGGCGACGCCGGGGACGTCGTCGTCGCCGACAGCGACGTCGGCCGCGTCGGCATGGCGATCTGCTGGGAGAGCTACATGCCGCTCTACCGCACCGCCCTCTACCAGCGGAACGTGCAGATCTACTGCGCTCCCACGGTGGACGAGCGCGACGTGTGGACGTCGAGCATGCGCCACATCGCCGTCGAGGGCCGCTGCTTCGTGCTGTCGGCCAACCAGTACGCCACCCGCGCCGACTACCCGCCCGGCTTCTTCCCGCCCGGCTTCTTCACCTCCGACGACGACCACGACGTCATCCGGGGAGGCAGCTGCATCGTGGACCCCTTCGGCAACCTGCTGGCGGGACCGTCGTTCGGCGGCCCCGACCTGCTCGTCGCCGACCTGGACCTCGGTCTGCTCGACGGCGCGTATCTCGACCTCGACGTCGTGGGCCACTACGCGCGGCCGGACCTCTTCTCCTTCCCCACCGGGTAGAGCGGGTCAGCCGAGCTGGTCACGCAGCCGCGCGCACTCGCGTACGAACCGGCTGCGGCCCCCGCTCGCCGCGTACGCCGTCACCTGCGGGATCGCGCCGCGGGCCGCCGCCCAGGTGGCCGTGTCCGCCGCGAGCGCCATCGCCTCGGTGTGCACGACCGCCGGCCGCTCGCCGGGGCCGGGCAGCAAGGTGGGCAGCAGGGTCGTGAGGAGCCGCCAGACGGCCGCGTACGCGCCCTGCCGCGCCGCCTCCGTCAGCACCCGCACCACCGCCCGCTCCTCGAACCGGGGCGTACGCCGGAGCAGCAGCGCGACCTGTTCACCCACCGCCTCGGCCGGTAGGTCGCCCCTGGCCGCCATCCGCAGCAGCAGCGGCGGCGCCTCCGGGTGCCCGGCGGCCACGAAGTAGGCCAGGGTGAGGGCCATCGCCTCTCCCGTGGGCCCGTCCGCGTCGGCCAGCGCCCGTACGAACACCGACGCGATCGTCGGGTGGAGCAGGAACGGCAGGTAGTTGACCGCCACGACCTCCCGATGCGACGGCAGCACCGCCGGCCACCAGCCGGTCTCGGCGCCGTGGTCGTCCCAGCTCCAGCGCGAGGGCTCGCGCAGCAGCTCGTCGAGCAGGTCGTGGCCGGTCGGTTCGGCGCGCAGCCGCGGCACGAGCCGGATCTCCCACGGCCGGTGGTCCGGCTCGTGCTCGTCGAAGTACCGGTCGCTGGCGCCCTCCAGGTAGCCCCACCGCAGGCCCGTGTCCGGGTCGGGCAGCCCCTCCCCCGCCAGCCAGGCGGCGGCGGTCGCGGCGGCCGGCGAGCAGACGTGCGCGGCCCTTCCGGCCGCGTCGGGGTGGCGTCCCCTGGGCACCCGGAGCAGGGCCTGCGCCAGGTCGGCGGGCAGCGGCTCGGCGCCCGCCGCCGCGCACTCCGCCAGCCGGTCCACCAGCACGTCCGGGTCGAGGTGGCCGGTCGTGAGCGTGGGCGTGGCCAGCAGCACGGGCGGCAGCGTCCCCGCCCGCAGCGCCACGTAGACCTCGCTGAGCCGGTGCAGCACGAACAGGTGCGGCGGCGAGACCTGCGACGGCTGCGGCAGGCGGCGTGCGCGGCGCGACTCCACCGCCGGGTCGGGCGGCGCGGGCTTCATGAACGGCGGCCGGGACCCGGCGTAGGCGATCCCGATGCGGAAGCCGCGCGGCTCGCCGGGCGCCGGCGGCGGAACGCGCAGCCCGTCGCGCATGGCCGCGACGCGCTCCTTGGACACGCCGATCCCCAGCAGCTGCTCGAAGATCTCCTCGCGGACGTGCTCGGGCCAGCGCCCGAACGCCCGCTCCGGCTCCCCCTGCTCCTCCTGCTCCGCGTCCTCCTCCTCGTCCTCGGTGTCCGGTGCGAGCCGGACACGCACCTGGAAGCTCGCCCCCGCCCACGGGTCGAAGGGCTCGGGCTCGGCCGGCCCGGGGTCGGTGCCGGGCGCCAGCACCTCCTGCGCCAGGGCGGTGAACCAGGACCGGGTGTCGACCCAGCTCTCGCGCTGGAACAGGTAGGAGTTGTCACCTCCGTAGTCAGGGGCCAGCGTCCGCCGCATCCCCTCCCGGTCGCCGGCCGCCTGCCGCACGAACGCGGCCAGCCACCGCTCGTAGTCTGGCCACTGGTACATGTTCCACGGCAGGTGCAGGGTGGGCTCGGGGAACGGCTCGGGCTCGGAGGGCGCGGGCAGCGGCGGCGGGGTGAACACCTCGTGCCGCTCCTGGGCCGCCACCTCCCCGCCGTACACGGCCGCCACCCGCGCGCCGAGCGCCGGCGGGAGCATCGGCACGGCCTCGGCGACGGCCTGCCCGCCCGGGGCGAAGGCGGCGGCGTGCTTGAGCGCGATCCTGGCCGCCCGCCCCTGGACCTCGTAGGAGGCGTGCCCGAACGCGGCGGCCAGCGCGGGCGCCAGCTCGGCGGCGTACGGCAGCTCCCGCTCCAGCCAGCGCAGGCCCTCCAGGGCGAGCTTGGCCTCGGGGCGGAAGGCCAGCGCGCCGATCGCCTCGATGATCTCGGCTTCCTCGTGCGGACCGCCGTGCCTCACCTGGGCGAGCGCCAGCTCGGCGACCGTGCCGGGGGTGGCGGGCAGCAGCCGCAGGTAGTCGCGGACCCGGGCGGCGGCCTCCTGCGGCGTAGGGTCGAGCATCCGGTGCAGCCGGACGAAGAAGCGCAGGTCCATCGCGTCCCCGCCGCGCAGGAAGCGGCGCAGGCAGCCGTCCAGCAGCTCCGCGCGCGACACCCGGCCGGTCGCCTGCAACCGCCGGAGCAGGGACAGCCAGGGGGTGGGAACGGGCTCCAGGCGCTCCTCGCGCAGCACGCGGCCGGCGCCCTCGGCCTCGAAGATCCGCGGCAGCAGCGGGCCGATCAACGGGTCGCCGGCGGCCGGCCGGGTGCGCAGCCAGGCGATCACGAGCGGGTCGTGCTCGGGCGGCGGGGCGCCGCAGGCCCGCAGCAGCGCCAGCGCGAGCGGGGCGGTGTCGCGGTCGCCGGCCGCGCGGACCTTCCCGGCCAGCCGGACGGCCACCTCGGCCTGCCAGCCGGCCGGGCGCGCGGTCAGCACCCGGATCACCTCCTCCACCCTGGCCGGGCGGCGGCCGGTGAACTCGCGCCGGGTCAGCCAGGCGACCGTGGCGGCGGGACCGGCCAGCACCCCGGCACCGGCGATCCGCAGCGCCTCCCCGTGCCCGTCGACGTCATCCCCCTCCTCGTCCCACGGCCCAGGGCCGTCCCCTTCCTCATCCCACCCGCCGTCCCATTCGTCCTCCTCGCCCAGGCCGGACGACCAGAGCTCCGCCCTGCGGCGGTCGGCGGCCTCGCGCAGTTCCGCGCGCAGGTCGGGCAGGCGCCGGGCGACCTCGGTGCGCTCGGGGCCGGACAGGGCGATCACGAGGTCGGCCAGCCCGCGGGCGTCGCGGGCGGTGATGCGGTCGCGGACCCGCTCCCAGGCCGTCATGCGGCCGCCTCCGCGGCATCGGAAGTAGCTGAACACGTCATGCGTGGCACCTTAGAGATCATCTCCGACAATCCATCGGGTGCCAGGCGTCGGTTCTCAGCCATGGGCCCCAACCGTTTGTAGTGTTATAGTCAAAAGCAAACAGTTGGAGGGTGCCGTGATCGGTTCCACGAGTTCGACTGACTTTGCCGCGGCGGGGCGGATCCGCCGGCTGGTCCTGACGGCGGCGGGCCCGGTGGCGCTCGTGGCCCTGTCCCTCACCCTGATCGCGATCCTCGCCGGCGGCCTGCCCCAGCGCATCCACCTGGTGAGCGGCGCCATCCACACCGAGGCCGTGGGCAGCCGGCCGGTCTGGTCCTCCCAGCCGCTCTACGGCACGGCGGTGTGGCTGGAAGGGCTGTTGATCTTCACCTTCCTGCGGTCCTGGCGAGTGCCCTCAGTCCAGCGCGTGCTGGTGGCCCTGAGCTTCGTCCTCGGTCTGGCGGTCCCGGTGACGGGGGTGCTGTCCGTGCTGGAGAAGGGTGACCTGTTGAAGGGCGCGCTCTGGCCGGGGTGGCGGGTGGCGGAGATCGTCGCCGTGCTGGTGGCGGCCTGCCTGGGGTGGCTGGCGGCCGGGCGGCTGCCCAGGGCCGCCGAGGTGACGGCGGCGCCGCCGTCGCAGGCGCCCGCCCTGCCGCTCGGGCCGTTCCAGCGGGTCATGTTCGTGACGTATATGTGGTCCTGGCGCAGGTTACTGATCGCCGGGATGCTGGCGGCCCTGACGGCCTGGGTCATGAGCGACGGCGGCAACGGCTGGCTGGCACCCGGCGCGTGCGGGCTGCTGACGCTATACGAGGCGGCGCAGGTGAGCACCCGGCTGCAGATCGACGCCTCGGGCATCACGGTGACGCCCCGGTGGGTGCCCGCCCTGGCGCGGCGGATCCCGTACGGTATGGTGCGCTTCGCCGAGGTGAGGAGCGAGCCCCCGCGCCAGGCCGACGACCGGGCCGACGGGTGGCGCATGGTCAGCGGGAAGGGGCCGGTGCTCGCGGTCTCGCTGGCCGACGACCGGTGGTTCCTCTACTCCACCAAGGAGGCGGAGACCGCCGCGGCGCTGGTCAACGGCTGGCTCAACCGGGAAAGACGGGCGGAGATGGCATAGTGCTGATCACGGTTGACTCCTCCTCGGCGCAGCCGCTGGCCGACCAGGTGGCCAACTCCGTACGGGCCGCCCTGGCGGGCGGGCAGGCCGCGCCCGGCGACCGGCTCCCCTCGGCGCGCAACGTGGCCGCCACCCTCGGCATCAACCTGCACACGGTGCTCCGCGGCTACCAGCAGCTACGCGACGAGGGGCTGGTCGAGCTGCGCCGGGGGCGGACCGCCGTCATCACCGGCACGGCCGACCAGGTACGCCTCCAGCTCACGGCGGCGGCCGAGGAGTTCGCCAGAGCCGCCCTGCACGCCGGGGCCACCGACGAGGAGGCCCTCGACGCGGCCCGGCAGGCGCTCGCCAACCTACGGGAGTGAACCAACTCCGGCGAGGTTGCGAAAATAAGTAGATCGGTCTATTTTAAATGCATGGGAAAGAAAGGGACCGAGACACGGGTCCGCATCCTGGAGGCGACGCAGGAGCTGGTCGAGACCGCGGGATACGCCGGCGCCGGGCTCAATCAGGTGATCGCGGCCAGCGGCGCGCCCCGCGGCTCGCTCTATTTCCACTTCCCCGACGGCAAGGACCAGCTCATCGGCGAGTCGATCCGGCGCGCCGGGCAGGCGATCGACGCCGCCGTCGAGGAGCTGGCCGCGTCGGGCGCGTCGGCGGCGGAGTTCGTCGAAGGGGTGCTGCGGCTGCTGGGCGACCGGCTGGAGGAGTCGGGCTGGCGCAAGGGATGCCCGGTGGCCACCGTGGCGCTGGAGATGGCCGCCGCCAGCGAGCCGCTGCAGCAGGCCTGCTCGGACGTCTACGCCTCATGGGAGGCCGCGTTGCGCAGACGGCTCGGCGGGCGTCCGGACGCCGACGACCTCGCGGTCACGATCCTGGCCCTGATCGAGGGGGCGCTTCTGCTGGCCAAGGCGCACCGCAGCAGAGAGCCGCTTGATCGCGTCTCCGGCCGGCTCGCCGCGCTGCTGAGCTGACCCAGCCCGCCGCACAGGCGGGCTCTCTTTTGCCCGAAAAATATGTAGACCGATCTATTAAGGAGTCTCATGGACGCGATCGTCTTCGGCGCGGCCGGCTTCATCGGCCGGTCCCTCGTCGCCGAGCTGCTCGGCAGGGGCCGGCGGGTGGCGGCGGCCGTACGGAACGACACCCTCACCCCCTGGCTGCACGCGCAGAACGTCGACACCGGCGGGCTGACCGTCGTCACCGCCGACATCTCCCGGCCGCTCACAGGGCTCCCCCACGCCCGCGACGTCTACAACACCGCGGCGCGCTTCGCGTTCGGCCTGGACCTGGCGCAGGCGCGGGCGGCCAACGTGACCGGGGCGCTCAACGTGCTCGAATGGGCCGCCACGCTGCCGGACCTGCGCAGGCTCGTGCACATCAGCGGCTACCGGGTGAGCGACGCGGACCCGGACCGCGCCGGGCTGGGCGCGTACGAGGCGTCGAAGGCCGCGGCCCATCACGCGGTCCGCGCCAGGGCCCGCGAGCTGGGGGTCCCGCTGACCATCGCCAATCCCAGCACGGTGATCGGCCCCGGCCAGTACATCGGCCTGGCCTCGCTCGTGGAGAATCTGTGGAACGGGCGGCTGCCCGCGCTCCCCGGCGGCCCCGACGTCTTCGTGCCGATCGTCACCGTCGACTACTTCGCCCGGTTCCTGGCGGAGATCCCCGCCTCCCCTGCGGGAGAGGACTACTGGGTGCTCGACGACACGACTCCCCTCCTGCCGGAGCTGGTCGGCACGATCGCCGATCACCTGGGGGTACGGTCGCCGCGCCGTACCGTCCCCGTCGGCCTCGTACGCCGCCTGCCGCGCCGGATCACCGGCACTGACCCCGAGACGCTGTCGTTCCTGTCGGCCGACCGCTATCCGACGGCCTCCGCCCGCGCCTTCGCGGACCGGGCCGGCCTGGAGATGCCCCCGGCCGCCGACGCCCTGCGCGCGTGGGCCGACGACCTGGTGGCCGCCCGATTCGGGGGCGCGTCGCCATGGCTGCGTCCCTACGGATTCCGCGGGCGTACCTGGGTGATGGGTGAGCCTCACCGGCCCGCCCACGTCCTGCTGCACGGGCTGCCCATGAACGCCGACCTCTGGGCACCGCTCGCCGCCCACCTGCCCGGCCCGATCCTGGCCCCCGACCTGCCCGGCCTCGGCCGCTCGGCCCCCACCGCCCAGGCCATGGACGCGTGGCTCGCCGACCTGATGGCCCCGGTACGGACCCGGCCCACGCTGGTCGCGCACTCGCTGGCCTGCGGGCCCGCGCTCCGCTTCGCCGTCGAGCGGCCGGACCGCATCAGCGGGCTCGTGCTCGTCGCCCCCGCGTTCCTGCAGCCGCCGGGTCCGTGGCTCACCCGCTCGGTCCTGGCCGTAGCACTGCTGCGCCGCATGTCCGCCGCCCGCCTGGCCGCCACGCTCGGCCTGCCCGAGGGGCCGGAGGTGGCGAGCGCCGCGGCGGACCTGCGCCGTCCCGGGGTGGCGGGCCGCGTGGTCGCGGCGATGCGCGCGGCCTTCGCCGAGCGCGAGACCTCACGGTCGCTGCTGGAGCGGGTACGCGTCCCGGTCGAGATCATCGTGGGCTCGGCCGACCCGCTCGCCACCGGCGCCGGCCACCCGGTGACCGAGATCGCCGGGGCCGGGCACTATCCCCAGCTCACCCATCCCGCCCAGGTCGCCCGGCACCTCGGCGCTGTCGCCGACCCGATCGGGTGACCCCGGCCCGCCGTCATTCCAGGAAGAAGTCCGCCAGGGCCCGGGTGACCGTGGCGGGGTCGTTCTCCATCGGGATGTGGCCCGCCTCGGGGATGCGCACCAGCGTGGTGGCGGGCATCTCGGCGGCGAAACGCTCGGCGTACCGGATCTCCTGGAAGGTGTCGTCCTCGCCCCAGATCAGCAGCTTCGGCGTCGGGTCGGACTTCAGCGCGGGCACCAGGTCGAGCGTGTAGCGGCTGTCGGCGGCGCCCGCCAGGGCCATCCACGACCGGCAGACCCGCTGATCGGACCAGGGGTCGACGTAGTCGGCCAGCTCGGCCTCCGTGGCCGGCCGGGCCAGTGCGGTCGTGACGGCCGTGAGCCGGGCCGCCCGCAACTCCGCCGCGGTGGTGGCCGCCACCACGTCCGGGTCTCGGTAGCGGGCCACGCCCGGCACCGGCCACGAGTCGTACGTGACCGAGTTGACCAGCGCCAGCCGCCGCACCTGCGGCCCGTCACCGGCCAGCAGGTGCTGGGCGAGCGCGCCGCCGATGTCGTGCCCGGCCACGGCCAGCGGCCCCGCCACCCCCAACGCCTCGGCGAACCGCGCCACCCATCCGGCCAGCGCCGGCACGGTCGCCGACGCCGCCGTCAACTCCCCTTCCGAGCGCCCCAGCCCCGGCAGGTCCACCGCGACGGGACGCAGCCCGGCCGCGGCCAGCCCGTCGATCACCGGAAGCCACACCCGGCTCCAGTAGGTGCCGTGCAGCAGCAGCACCGTGGGCCACCCCGGCTCACCCGCCGTCAGGTAGCTCGCGCCCAGCCCGTCTACGTCGATCGTCATTCGCTTGGACATGCCCATAACAATCGGGATCTGGATACCGGGCCGTCAAATATCATTTAGGGTATGCGGGCATGACGCCGGTGCAGTTACGCGTGCTGATCGCGGTCGCCGAGCACGGCGGTTTCACCGTCGCCGCCGACCACCTGGGCATGTCCCAGCCCGCCGTCAGCCGCGCCGTCACGAGCCTCGAACGCGAGCTCGGCGCGGCCCTGTTCGTACGCCACCGCGACGGCATCGCGCTCACCGAGGCCGGCAAGAGCGCCGTCGACCGCGCCCGCGAGGCACTGCGTCACTTCGACCTCATCCACGCCGACGTGGCGGCCGCCGCCGGGCGGATCACCGGCGAGCTGCGCCTGGCCAGCCTCCCCAGCGCCACCGGCACCCTGATCGCCCCCATGCTGCGCGCCTTCGCCGACCGCTATCCGCAGGTCCGGGTACGCCTGTTCGAGGGCGTCGACGACGACATCCGCGCCTGGTTGCGCGGCGGGGCGGCCGAGGTCGGCGTGGTCACCCTGCCGGTCTCCGGCCTGCACACCATCCCGCTGAGCACTCACGACATGGTCGCCGTCGTCCCCGCCGGGCACCCGCTGTCCGGCCGGGCGGTGGTGCGGCTCGGCGACCTGGCCGGGCATCCGTTCATCCTGACCACCGCCGGCTGCCGCCCGCTGATCACGGCGGCGGCGCACTCCGCCGCGGTGGAGCTGGACGTGGCCTTCGAGGCCAGCGGACCGGCCGCCATCCTGGAGATGGTGGCCGCCGGGCTGGGCGTCAGCATCGTCCCTACGCTGGGCCTGCCCGCCGACCTCGGCAACGCCGTCACCCGGCCGATTGAGCCGAGGACGACCCGCTCCCTGGCGCTCGCCCTGCCGTCGATGACCGGCTGCGCCCCGGCCGCCCGCGCGTTCATCGAGACCGCCGCCGAGTCCGGGCACCTCCCCCGATGACGAGCACCGCGTTACCGGCTATTTCCACTTGACCAGCAACGCCTCCGTCGTGTGTCATCTCGCCGTGCTCGCGCTCAGCGGGGACGAGCCGGGGTGAGGTCGGCGGTCGCGGGCGGCGAAGGTGGGCCGGTGGTGAGGTCGGGGGTCCGGCTCAGCGGGGTCGGGTCCGGTGCGGAGTCGTGGGCCAGGCGGGCTTGGAGCAGTGCGGGGAGATGGTCCTTGCTCCACGCGCGGGCGGCCTCGATGAGGGTCAGGAGGCTGCGTCCCAGCGGAGTCAGCTCGTACTCGACCCTGGGCGGGTTCTCGTCGTAGGCGGTGCGCGTCACCAGGCCATCGCGCTCCATCGCCCGCAGCGTCTGGGTGAGCACCTTCGGCGTGATGCCGCGGAGCGGGACCTTGAGCTCGTTGAAGCGGCGACGGCCTCCTTCGAGGCACAGCACCACCATTCCGGTCCACTTGTCACCGATCTGGATCGGCAACGCGCTGGACGGGCACACGGGGTCGAACATCTCCGGATCCAACGGCTCGGCCATGAACGCGAGGCTAGCCCAGTATCGTTGAGGTAACCAGTATCCGCTGGATACCGTCCCCGCATGAGCAGAATCGTCATTTTCGGAGCGGGCGGCCGGGCCGGGCGGGCCGTCATGGCCGAGGCGCGTGACCGCGGGCACCACGTGACCGCCGTCGTCCGTGACCCGGGCAGGCATCGTGACCTCGCGGCCGAGGGCGTCCCGGTGGTGCGGGGGGACGTCACGGACGCGGCGCGCATCCCCTCGATCGTCCGCGGCCACGAGGCCGTGGTCCACGCGGTGACCCCGTTCAGCGGGCCGGAGCAGGGCTTCGCCGACCTCGACCCGGAGTTCTTCGTCAAGGCCGCCGACGCCCTGCTGCACGGCCTGGCCGAGTCAGGTGTCCACAGGCTCCTGGTGGTGGGGCTGTTCGCGAACCTCCAGGGCCCCGACGGGCGCCCGGTGATGGACGACCCCGCGGCCTTCCCCCCGGAGATCCGGCCGTACGCCGCGGCGCACACCGCCGGCCTGGACCGGCTCAGGGCGCGGGACTCGGTGGTCGACTGGCTCATGCTCACCCCGCCCGCGCTGCTGCGGCTGGACTCCCCCAGGACGGGCCGGTACCAGGTCGGGGGCGAGACCGCGCCACCGGCGCCGGCGCAGTTGTCCTATGCCGACCTCGCCGTGGCGATGATCGACGAGATCGAGACGCCGAGGCACCACCGCACCCGCATCTCGGTCTTCTCCTGAGCCGGCCGGAGGCGACGTAGCCGGGGCAACCGGCGGCGAGCCGGGCCGCCCGACCCGCCGCCCGGTGTGGGGCGGTAGGCGACGGCGGTGAGGATCGCGCCTGCCAGGGCGGCGGCCGCCGCGGCGGCGAACGCCGCGGCTCCGCTGTCGTGCGGACCGGTGAGCCGGCCGGCGACGGCGGTGCCCACGCCGTAGCCGGTCCACATGAAGGTGTTGAGCCAGGCGAAGACCTCGGTACGGTAGCGGGCGGGGGCGTGGTCGGCCAGCAGGACGGGCTGCAGGGCGTCACGCGGCCCGGTCACCAGCCCGGCGACGACGATCAGTACGGCGAGGGCCGCGAACCCCGGGACAAGACCACCGCCGAGCAGGACGACGGCCTCGGCCAGCGACAGCAGCACGAGCAGGCGGCGACCGGTGACCGGCCAGGCCCGTGCGCCGTACGCCAGTGTGCCCGCCAGGGCCCCGGCCGACAGCAGGCCCATGAGCACCCCGGCGGAGGCGGCCGAGCCGGACGTGGCGGCCGCGGCCACCGTGCCGATGCGCAGGCAGCCGAAGGAGAAGGTGCCCAGAGCCGCGATGACCAGCAGGACGAGGGTGGGGTGGTGGGCGAGCGGTCCGGCCAGCCGGCCCAGCCGGGAGCCCGGTTCGGTGGTGGGTGGCGAGGCCGGCGTGGCCTGCCGTACCGCCCGGGAGCCGAGCAGCAGCGCGGTACCCACCGGCAGGGCGGCACCCGCCGCGATCACCACTCCCTGGACCGGCAGAACCAGGGTCAGGACCGGCACGAGCAGGGGGCCGGCGAGGAACGTCAGCTCGTTGACGGCGTTGTCCACCGCGTAGGCGGTGGGTAGCGAGGCGGCCGGGACGAGGTGTGGCCAGGTGCTCCTGATGACGGCGGCGGCGGGCGGGGTGGTGGCGCCGGCCAGTGCCGCCGCGCCGATCATCGCGGGGGCGTGGGCCTGCAGGGCGAGCAGCAGCAGGGCGTAGGCGAGCGCGTGAGCGGCCAGGTAGGCGGTGAGCGTGGCCCGGGGGCCGAGCCGGTCGGCCAGCCGCCCGCCGAGCGGGGCGCACACGGCCAGCGCCAGGGCGTGGCCGGTGAGGACGAGCCCGGCCGGGGCGTAGGAGCCGAGCCGCTCGACGGCCGCCAGCAGCAGCGCGAGGCTGAGCACCGGGGTGCCGATCTTGACGACCAGTCCCACGGCGAGCAGGTAGGGGACTCCCGGGTGGGCGAACAGGCGGAGGTAGGGCGCGATCACGGCGACTCCGTTACCATCTAATCGGATTTCGCCTATGACACATGAAGGGGAGTTACTGGTCAAGTGGAAATAGCCTGTAACGTGACCCGGCAGGCCCCGCGGATCGTCGAGCTGGTCAACCTGGCGACGGCGCGCCTGCGGGGTGGCGCGCCGGCCGAGCCGCTGGCGGGCGAGGAGCTCGTGACGGCGTTCGCCGCCGGGCTCGGGGACGACACGCGGGCGGCGCTGCGGGCCGGCCCGGACGCGGGAGCGGGCCTGGCCGCGCTGGCCACCGAGCTGCGGGAGGCGCTGCTGGCCGAGCGGCCGGCGGACCAGGCCGCGCGCATCAACGCCATGATCCGCCGGTACGGCGCGCAGCCCTACCTGGTCGAGGATGTCGGCCAGCCGTTCCACCTGCACTTCCACGGCTCGGGCGGCACTCCGGTGGAGGCGCTGGGCGGCGAGTTCGCCACCGCGCTGGCGCTGATCGTGGACGGCTACGGGCCCGCCCGGTTCGGCCAGTGCGAGGCGCAGCAGTGCGAGGCCGTCTACATCGACCTGACCCGCAACGGCTCGCGACGCTACTGCGGCGCCGCGTGCACCGCCCGGGCCAAGAGCGCCGCCTACCGGACCCGCCGCCGAGGCTGAGCCGGGCGCGCTACTGGCGGCGGCATGCTTCAGCGGCGGCCACCGCGCGCTCGACATCGACTGCGGCACGGGCGGCGGCTTCCTGTGGACGGCCGCCCCACCGGAGCCCGGTGATGTCCCCCTGGAAGGCCGCGGCACCGCGCCAAGCCGGCGGCCTGAGCCTGCGCGAGCAGCTCGTCGCCACCGCCGCCCGGCTCATCGGCGAGCGCGGCACCGCCCCGCTCACCGTCCGCGACCTCGCGCGAGCGGCCCAGGTGGCCGACGAAGTCCGTGCGCCAATACCGGTGCGTCCACCGCGAATTGCCCATGTTGGCGCAAAAACCAAGTGCGTGGCGCGGGCCCGGCGGGTCCGCCCGTCTCCTCGTGAACCCGGCTGCACGTTGTCGGGCCATCAAACTCGGTGGCCGGCTACGTAGGGATGAGGAGACGGGCGGAGCACCCGCCGCTTGACCTTCGACGCCTTACGGTGGTGAGACGGGGCGAAGGCCGGTCACTTTCCGCCGCGCAGGACCTGGATGGTCTTCGAGGTCGTGATCGGCGCGAGGGAGCTGTCGTCGGTGTAGGGGCGCATCGACTCGTTCGTCACCGTGATGGTCACCGTGCCGTGGTTCAGCGCGGTGAGCGTGCGGGTTTGAGGGTCGAGGATCGCGACCTTGCCCTTGCGGCGGGCGGTGTCGGTGGCGTCTTTACCGCTGCCGATCGCCAGGGTGGATGAGCCGTTCCAGTCGACCGACATCGGGTAGCGCAGTGGCACCACGCGGGTGCCCATGGACACGCCCTGCGGCTGCACGATGCTGCCGGAGAGCTGCGCTGTCTCGTGCACCTCCAGCGAGTCCGGGGCGTCGAGTGTGATGGACTGTGCGAAGGCGCGGACCTCGGCCTCGATCCACTGCTGGTCAGCCTTGCGCCGCGGGTCCACGGACCAGTCCACCCACCCGGTGAAGCCGCCGCGGTCCGGTGTGCCGTACGGGTCCTTGCCGGAGGACGGCAGCACCATGTACGGGACGCCCTCGACGCGGTGGACGTCGGCGATCTGGGCGTGGGATCCG
>NZ_FNDJ01000018.1 GCF_900099965.1 Nonomuraea jiangxiensis
CCAGCTCAGCGGGAGCCGCCCCCTCCTGCTCCAGCCAGCGGCTCAGATGCGCCAGCACATACGCGTGGCCCTGAGCGGTCCGCGGCGTGAACCCCTGACCGATCAGCTCCAGCCGAAACTCGTGCACCAGCCCCGCCAACGGCCCCGACACCCTGACCGGGTAGCGGCCGTCCGTCGCAGCCCTGACCATGTCTTCACCTCCATCGACAGCCCCTCGATGAAGGAGACGGTGAACCTCCGGCGTTATGAGGTCAATTCACCCGGTCGCACCACCCGCAGCCAGCACTGATCCACCCAGCCCGGCATAACATCCAACCCCAGATAATTGCCGGCGTCGTAGCCGCGGGAGTCTTCGCCGACGGTGTCGGCGCCCTTGACGCTCTGGGCGTCCAGGACCCCGGCCGACGGCGAGCCGCCGCGACGCCATGCGTGCCCTGAGCCGGCACCGGAGTACCGGAAGACCACCGGGAGAAGCCTTCGCTTCCGCAGGAAAAAACCTCGTCACTGGGGGAATACCGAGAGCCCGGACCGGGCGATGATCGCCTGGAGCGCGGCCACGTGGTTCCGGTAAGCCTGGCGGCCCAGATTCGTCAGGCTGAACCACGTTCTCGGGCGCTTGCCCACATATCCCTTGCGGATCTTCACATACCCGGCCGTCTCCAGGGCGCTCGCGTGCTTGGAGAGTACGGAGTCGCTGATGTCCAAGGTGTCGCGTACGAAGGCGAACTCGGCCTCCTCGGCGGCGGCGAGCAGAGAGACGATCTGCAGCCGCGTCGGCGCGTGGATGGCCGGATCGAGCTGCGGGGTCACCGCGCGCCCTGCGCCGCCCGGCGAGCGGTGCGCCAGGACATCCAGCGGGTAAGGACGGGCGCGCTGGCCGCCACGACCGCGACCATGATGGCACCCATGATCGTCCGAGGGTGGTCCACCTCCAGCACCTGCAGCCCGAAGGTCAGCACGATGCTCCCCAGCGTGGTGACGACGATCCACCCCACCATGCCCGCCCAGGCCCACGGATCCACCACGGAGGCGTGCGGGCGCAGGCTCTGGTTCCGGATGTCGACGACGAGCTTCACGACGGCGACCGCGAGGCCGATGGCGAGCACGGGCACGCCGATCCACAACACCCACGGCGGCGTGACCTCGGTGACGAGCTGGATGCCGGCGACGAAAACCCAGACCGCCACCAGATACCACGAAGGGAACAGCGGCGGCGCGGACCGCAGCGCCCTGTGCTGCGTCCGGCGAATCTGCGCCAGCGAGTGCGCGGCCTCTTCGGGCGTGATGTGCATGACGGTCTCCCAAGTAGTTTCCCACTCGGAAACTACTTTCCACTTTCCATACCGTCAAGTACTTTCCACCGCACGCCACCGACTCATCGCGGCGACCAATTGGCCCGGCTGCTCGGTCGCGAGAGCCCAGGTCGCGCACCCGTCCCAGCGGGGGCATGCGACCCGGGCTCTCACAGGTTCAGCAGGATCGCCGTCAGCGGCGCTCAGGGTCCAGCGTCTGCGTGAAGAGCGCCTTGCCCTCGACGTCCTTGAGGGTGACGGTCAGCCGCTTCGTACGCGGGTCGATGTCGACCTGGCCGAAGAACTGGTAGCCCTCCAGCGGCGAGGCGGACGCCCGCGACGGCACGGCCTGGAACACGGCCTCGGGGCCGAAGGTCGCGTCGAGCGCGTTCGGACCGAAGGCGCCGGCGTTGAGCGGACCGGACACGAACTCCCAGAACGGGTCGAAGTCCTGGTACGCCGCCCGGTCCGGGTGGTAGTGGTGCGCGGCGGTGTAGTGCACGTCGGCGGTGAGCCAGACGTGGTTGCGGATGCCGAGCCGCTTGATCTTCGTGAGCAGGTAGGCGAGGTCGAGCTCGCGACCCAGCGGCGCACCCGGGTTGCCGTTGGACGACGACTCCTGGTTGCTCCCGTCGGGCACCACGAGACCGATCGGCAGGTCGTTGGCGATCACTTTCCAGGTCGCCTTCGACGCCTTGAGCTCGCGCAGCAGCCACTCGGTCTGCTCCTTGCCGAGCAGGCCACCGTCGGCGACGGTCTCGAGGCCGGTGGTGTTCGCGTCCTTGAAGGTACGCATGTCGAGGATGAACAGATCCATCAGCGGCCCGTACGACAGCTTGCGGTAGACCCGACCGGTCCTGTCCGGCGAGGCCGGCGAGACCGGGATGTACTCGTGGAACGCCTGGCGGGCGCGGGCCGCCAGCTGGTCCACGCGCGTACCGTCGGGATAGCCGGCACGGCCGACCAGGACCTGGCCGGGGTACCAGTTGTTGATCACCTCGTGGTCGTCCCACTGAGCGACGATCGCGGTCTCGGCGAGGAAGGCCCGCCAGTTGTCGGCGAGCAGGTTGTACTTGTACTGCCCGCGGTACTGGTCGAGCGTCTGCGCGACCGCGGCCTTCTCCTCGGTCACCAGGTTGCGCCAGATCCGGCCGTCCGGCAGCGTCACGGTCTCGGTGATCGGCCCGTCGGCGTACACGTTGTCACCGGAGGAGAGGAAGAAGTCGGCGTTCGCCGCGCGCATCGCGTCGGCGATCCGGAACCCGCCCAGGTCGGGGTTGACGCCCCAGCCCTGGCCGGCGATGTCACCGGACCAGATGAAGCGGATGGGCCGCTGACCGTCGTGCCGGCCCAGACCCGCGCGGAAGCGGCCGACGAGCGGCTCGCTGCTGCGGTGGTGGTCGTGCTGGTCGACGGCGGTGATCCGGTAGTAGAGGTCGGTGGCGGTGGGCAGGCCGCGCAGGTCGATCTGACCGGTCAGGTCCGAGGCGGGGGTGACGGTCGGACCGGCGACCCTGCGCAGGATCCGGCGGAAGGAGGGATCCGTGGCGATCTCCGCCTGCAGCCGGGCAGGCCGGTTGACCCGGGTCCACAGGGAGACGGAGCCGTCAACGGCGTCGCCGGCCTGGACACCGTGGGTGAGAACGGGACGGTCAGAGATTACGTACCCGGAGCCACGGCGGGCCGAGCGGGCAAGAGCAGGAGAGCCGAGCGCGGGCGCGAGAACGAGCCCAACTCCGATGGCGGTGGTGCCCCGGAGCAGCATGCGGCGGTTGAGCGCGGTCATGCGCCGATCTTGATACAATCCGGACAACAGCGGGTAAAATACCGGGAACCGGGCGCTGAAACCGCAGCGATCACCAAGTACCCCAGCGAGACCGCACAGGCTGCCCCACACCAACCCCATGCCCACAGATGGGGCTCACCGCCGCAACCACACCCTCGGCGGCAACCCGCTCAGAGCCGGCACGACGCCTTTCATGATTGACCACGCTCGCGGATCGCCGCTTCCAAGCGTAGGCCGAGTCCGATCACCGCCAACATCACGAAGACTCCTAGCACCTGCCAGTACGGGTCGCCTTCCGAGAACACAAGGGCCGCCACGGACAGCATCCCGCCCGCAAGAAGAGCAACGGTTCCGCAGGCCCGAAGAGCTTCCAGGTCACCTCGTTGACTCGTATCCGCGTGTAAGCCCGGCTTCTCCGACTCAGTCATGATCGTGAGCATCCCATATCAACATCCACGTGGACAGCGGCTCTACATTCCGCCCTTGCTTCCCGATCTTCCCGCCTGCCTCGCCCAGCCGGCACTCCTCGCGGATCCGCCCAAAGCCTCGCGCGGAAGCCAGTACGCACGCCATCCCCAAAAGCGACCAATCTCGACTCCAAACCAGAGACTCTTATGTACGATGCCTGCCCGAGCTACAACTGACGCAGCACCCGCATGGCGTCCTCCTCGATGCGCGAGAGATCGTGGAGAATGTCGCCGGCCTGCTCGAGGTACCCCGCGTCGCCGCTCTCTCCAGCCTTCGCGATCAAGGTGGACACATCCGTCCACAGGACGGCGGCCTCGGCCTAAAGCCGGTGACCGGCACGGAGATTGCCGTCGTCGATCAGCCGGATGCACTCGTCGAGGAAGTCACGGAACAAGGCACCGCCGGTGCCACCCTTCTCCATGAGGAGGGCGGCCTGCGGCAGGTCCTGCTGCGAGACCGAGCTGCGCTGGTACGGGGGAACGTCTCCGTGTATGAGGAGGGCTGTCATGCCTTGGGAGGCTTTTGCGTGCTGCTGGCACTGGTCACGTCCGTACGGCAGCATCACCCCGCGCCCCGAATTTCGGCTGCGCCATTAATGGTTTTACGGAAGTTCGTTCGCTGTAATTAATATGACCGGCATAGTAATTTTCCGCCATGCCTACATTACGTGACGCCGGCCGCGCGGGTGTCCTGACGCGTAAGGCCCTTTCCTTGGCCGTCGCCGGCACCGTCGCCGCCGCAGCTCTGGTCGGACTCGGCCCGTCCGTCGCCCACGCGTCGAACACGTCGGCCAATGCCGTCATCACCTGGGACAGATACGCCCAGACAGCGATCTGGGACATCGCCGGCCAGGCGCCGCAGGTCCAGGCGCGCAGTTTCGCGATGGTTCACGGCGCCATCTACGACGCCGTGAACGCGATCGCCGGCACGCCGTACGAGCCGTACCTGAACGCGCCTCCCGCCAACGGGACCGAGTCGACGAGCGCGGCCGTCGCGACCGCGGGCCATCTTGTGCTGAACGCGCTGTTCCCGGCTCAGCAGGAGAGGTTGAGAACGCAGTACGAGGAGGAGCTGGCCCGGATTCCCGCCGGCACCGCCAAGCAGCGCGGCATCACCGTGGGCACCCAGGCCGCAGCTGCGATGATCGCCGCTCGGCAGGGCGACGGCGCCTTCGGCAACCAAACCTGGTCCGTGGGCACTCAGCCCGGCCAGTGGCGGCCGACGCCACCCGGGTTTTCCGTTGACGGGGCATGGGTCGCCCACCTCAAACCGTTCCTCATCCCCAGCGCGTCGATGTTCCGCACGTCCGGCCCGCCGGCGCTCACCAGCCGCCGGTACGCCCGAGACCTCAACGAGGTCAAGGCGATCGGCTCGGCGACCAGCACGGTGAGGACGGCCGACCAGACGCAGGCCGCGATCTGGTGGCATGACCGGCATCTGGCCGAATGGGAGATCAAGCGCCAGCTTGCCACGAAGCAGAAACTGAACACGCTGCAGTCCGCACGCATGTTCGCGATGGTAGACATGGCCGAGGCCGACGCCACGATCGCGTGCTACAGCGAGAAGGCGGCGTGGAATTTCTGGCGGCCGATCACCGCGGTCCAACTGGCCGACACCGACGGTAACCCGGCCACCACGGGCGATCCCGACTGGACGCCCCTGCTGGTTACGCCGCCGCACCCTGACTTCACGTCCGGACATTCGTGCTTCACGGCGGCGAGCATGTCGGCTTTGACGCATTTCTTCGGCCGGGACGACATCTCCTTCAGCGGGTACAGCGCCGACTCCGGTACCACCAGGTATTTCCGCAGCTTCTCGCAGGCGCTGGCCGAGGTCATCGAAGCCCGCATCTGGGGCGGAATCCACACGCGTACGGCCGACGTGGAGGGCGCGAAGATCGGTAAGAAGGTGACCTCCTACATGGTCGCGCACTACTTCAAACCAAGGAGGTAGGCGCTCACCAGGCTGGATCCGGTATGGCGGGACGAGCCGACCGCGGTGCCACCGCGGCCGGCGATCGTGTGCCACGGGCATCAAAGCATTACGTCAGGTCGGGACAATCACCCTGGAGATCTTCACGACCCGCCTGCCATGACCGTCGTCTCCTCGCACCGCAGGTGGGCTCGAACGCCTGTGCACTCAAGCGTGCCCTGGGCGACGCTGCGATTCGACCACTGGATCGTCCCCGCCATGCATGCCAGATACGTCGGAGCATGCACCGCGCGGCCTGGCAGGTCGGCGCCTACGACAGGATGCACGACCGACCGGATCGCGCGCAGACTCCCCGCTCATGACCACATGCAGGGTGCTTTCGCAGGTGGGCGGCACTGGGTTCGAACCAGTGACTCCTCGCTTGTAAGGCATGCCAGAAGAAGGCGGGATCTTGGGTGACGCGGGTTCTCGCCTCGGCAAACGTTCCGCCCAAGTCCTCGGCTGTCCACGTTCGTCTCTGGCCGTTGCCACTCAGATAGTCACTCAGCAGGACGACGTGGCCGTGTTCCAGATGGGCCGTCCCCCGGCGAACGGGCGGTGGCGGCGGCCTTGAGAGGACTGGCAAGGCGCTCGATCAGGAGGGTGGTCACGTCGGCGGCGCCGGATGGAGCGCCTCGGCATCACGTCGATCGGGAACTCGTCAGGCCGCGCGATGCTTGGACGGTCGGCTCCGGAATGCCGGACTCTGGGCGACTACGCGTCTGGGGGGCGCAGGATCGGAACAGGATGAAATATAACCAGAACTCGAGTAAATGTAACCAGTCCATGGTTACATTTACCTATGAGCCAGCACGTGCATGAGGTGGTCGCACGTCTCCGCACGACCAGGGGCGACTACGACGATGTCGAGGTCAAGTCGGCGGCAGGAGGGCTGCCGCAGTCGCTCGCCTCAACTCTGAGCGCGCTCGCAAACCATCCAGGCGGCGGGACGATCATCCTCGGCCTCGACGAGGCCACCGGCTTTCGTCCGGTCCAGCTTTCAGATCCGCAAGCACTCAAGCAGGGCCTTGCTCACAAGGCTCGCTCGTTCTCGCCACCTGTTCAGCTTACGATCAGCGACGCGGAAGTGGATGGGGCACCGGTCATCGTCGCCAGGGTGCATGAATGCGATCCGTCGGCCAAGCCGTGTCGGATCACGGCGTCGGGCACGGCATACATGCGAGGGTATGACGGGGACTTCCCGCTGTCGGATTTGGAAGAGCAGGCATTCCTTGCCGCCCGTAAGCCACCGCTCTTCGACCGGCAACCCGTGACAGGCGCCACCCGCGAGGACCTGGACGGCGACCTTGTCGAAGCGTTCCTACGTTCGGTGCGTGAACGGGATCCCCATGGCCTCGGCCGTTTCCCTGACGATGTCGAGCTGCTGCGGCGTGCTGGAGTGACTCTGCCCGACGGCACTCCGACCGTCGCAGGAGTGTTGGCTTTGGGGGTCCATCCACAGGAGTGGTTTCCGCGCTTCGTCATCCAGGCTTCGGCAGAGCCATTGCCGACCGATCCCGCAGGATCGCGGGCCCGGAACCAGACAACGATCACTGGGGCCATTCCGCGGATGTTGGAAGACGCCCTGCGCTGGGCACGGCGAACCTTTGACACCAGCGTCGTGTCGGCTCCGGACGGGACCGTTCGTGATCAGCCCGCTTATCCATACATCGCCTTCCGCGAGATCATCGCGAACGCTCTCATCCATCGCGACCTCGATCATTGGTCGGCTGGCATGGCCGTAGAGGTTCGGCTCCGCCGTGACCGGTTGATCGTCTCCAACCCGGGCGGTCTGTACGGCATCACGGTCGATCGGCTCGGCCGGGATGCCGTCACCTCCGCACGCAATGCGCGACTCGTTGCGATCTGCCAACACGCTCGCACGCCAGAAACAGGCGCGCGAGTGATCGAGGCGCTGGCAACCGGCATTCCGATCGTGGCCAACGCCCTAGCAGAGGCCGAGCTCCCACCTGCGCATTACATCGACGCCGCCATCCGATTCACTGTCGTCCTACGGCAGCAGGTAGTTCCCGTCATCCGCCCGGGCTCCGACCTGAACGAGACGGAGCTACGCGTCTACGACGCCTTGGCGGCCGGGACACGCAGTGTCGCTGACCTCAAGCAGGAACTGAACCTGTCCGCACCCAACACCCGCAAGGCACTCCGCGAACTGAGATCGAGAGGACTCGTCGAGCAACTGGGGGGCCAAGGACGGTCAACAACCTACCGGAGACTCTCGGAATAGGGGATGCTGATGTCCTTGCACGCCGGTTCGCCCAGCCAGACAAGACAGGCCCCGATGCCCAGGAGTTGGCCAGTTGGGCGACGACTGATCAAGCCAATCTCGCCGAAACCCGCTTGCGCGGGCCAATGGCCCGACAGCCCCCAAAGGGTGATCGCCACGGGGTTTCTGATGCAGGTGGGCGGTACTGGGTTCGAACGAGTGACCCCTCGCTTGTAAGAGTAGCTATTCGATCACTGGACCTGGTGTTTTCGCTGTTCAGGTCTACATTCGGTGTGCACTCATGTGCAGGGTAGCGCTGCGATGGACGTCCCTGATGTCACTCAGTTCGCCACTCAAACTCTCGATGTCTCGGGCGTCAGAAACCCTGCGGCTAGTGTCTGGCTGCGTGCCCGGTGTCAAGCTGGTCAGTGGCTGGTCTGCTTGTCTTCAACCGATGGTAGAGGAAGCCTTTTCATCGACCTGGACGGGGTCAGCTACGGTCGTTCGGGTGAGGACCGACGAGGACCGTGTTCGCCTGGCCCAGCAGCTCGGGCAGTTACCTATGCACGAATTGGTCGACGTGCTGGGCCATGTCCTGCCCCAGCATGCCGAGGACAGCAACGGATTGCGTACGATGCTGGTCTTGGCTACGGCCACCGCCTACGAGCAGGAGCCTGCCAGCATCGACGTGACGCTGGTGGCTTGGCCCGATCGGGACCACTACGACGGTGGTCTTGGACCCGAGCAGGGGCTGTGGGAAGACGGGCGCTGCGCACGGTGCGATGTCGAGGTCACCTCGAACGCCAAACGAGCTTACTGCCCGGTGTGCAACACGCCCTGCACGCTGACCTGAACAAGCCGAGCCTCTACATCAGTGAACCTTTTTTCATGCTTATGCGGCCTGCTCGACGCGATGGTTTTGAAGGACGGCGATGGCCTTGCAGAGGTGGCCGGCCCTGGAAGGGCTGCAGCGTAGCTTGCGGAGGATCTTCCAGCTCTTCAGTCTGGGCGTTCGCGCGTTCGGGCCGCCAGGCCGGATTCAGACGTTGAAGCGGAACTCTGATCGGCCTCTTGCCGACCTTGGGCGGGGGGCTTGCTGCGCTGGTCGGGCAGCTCTTTTGACTTCACGTCGATGCTCACTGGTTGCCGACGTTTCACGATGTCTTGTGCCCCGTACGTGCCCCCATGAGGTAGGAGAGCTGGCGGCCTTGCGCGGCACGCACAGCTACCCCTTGGCCTGCCCCTCTGCCGTCGTCCCACCTACGAGGTAGCGGACCAGCCGCGGGGGTGCCCCGGCCGCGCGCTCGGCACCACGGCAGTGATGGAGGGAAGGCGGCCCCGCGGCTGGTCCGCTAGGGGCTTGCCCTGGGACGGCGGTAGGCGGGCAGGCTTCCACGGCAACCCACTCAGATGGGCAGGGGAACGATCTTGGCTGCCCGGAGCCGGAGCCCCCGCCGGAGGCATGCAGTAAGGCCGGCCCCGTGACCGCGCACGCGGGCGCTGACTGGCCTCCCTCGTGACCCGAGAAGTGCGCCCCCCTGTGATCACTCTGTACTCTCGCATGGCGGTTCCTCCACTCGTCCGCGCCAGCCGTCCGGCGGTGCTTTAGCCGTCCGCCGGGAGCGCCAGCGGGAGGCGACGACGTGCCGAGACGGCGGCGCGTGCGGCCCCGTGGGGCCGCTTTAATAGCGCCAAGCTCATCGGCAAGGACTGGGCGCCCAGGGAGCTCCGACACAGTTTTGTGTCCCTGCTCTCGGAGCATGACATCCCGATCGAGGACATCTCGCGCTTGGTCGGACACTCAACACGGTTGTTACAGAGACGGTCTACCGGCAGCAGATACGACCAGTCATCCAAGAAGGCGCGACTGCGATGGACCGCATCTTCCCTGTAGCGGACGAGGCATAGCCGTTCAGCATGTCACCAAGTTTGTCACTCACGCCCCGTTTCCATGATCGGAGACGGGGCTCTTGCTGCTGGTGGGCGGTACTGGGTTCGAACCAGTGACCCCTCGCTTGTAAGGAGCCAAGATCGGCTCCGCGTGGTCCCCCACCTGGAGCAGGTTAACGCGGCTCCTCGCCCCCGGAAGCAGCCCGGACACAGCTAATGGCACGCTAATGGCACGGTGATCATGCCTCTCTGGTCTGCAGCTATGCCGACTGACCAGGGCTTCCCCTCGCTCTCGGAATCATTGAATGGCACGGGTATGGCACGCACACGTACGCATGTACACGCTGACCCCCTGGCGCCTGTCGCGATCATCACGGGGAGCGACGACGGCGTCAGAACCAAGCCCGATGATCAGCCACTTTGCTCGGTGGGCCAGGGCTGAGGAACGAAGCCCTGGACCTTCGATCGCCCCCAACCATGCACGGCGACCAATCATGCCGTGGCGATCGTAAGGGCTGCATCTGTGCGGCGGCGCGGCAACCCCTATCAGAGCGTCCGGTTCGTGCGGTGAGGTGGGCGTGCGGCGACCGGCCCGCAGTCCCGCGCCGTCCGGGACCGGCCCCCAGGCCGCACGCCCGGACGGCGGGCGGGTGGCGGGCCGGGGGTACGGCGGCGCGCCCGCCGCCGCCTTGATATCTATGAGAACAATTCAGCAACCTATTGTGCAGCCTGAAACCAGGTGATTCCATTAGCGCTTGCGCCGATCAATCTTCACCGCATGACCATCAGGTCTTCTGAATAGCTGAACGCTAAACTTTTGCTGCACGAAAGGAGCATTCGGGTTCCACCAGCGATGATACGCATCGCGAATATTAGACGGCCATTCTTGACTTATTCCGTGCACATCTATTCCAAACGACTGTAGATGTGCTTTGATGCTGCAAATATAGCCCTTTGTGAATATTAGCTGGGGCGGAGTTAATTGCGTACACATCTCCCTATTTCGCCATGCATGACGGAGACCGGACATCACTTCTTCAAGTTCGGCATAAATCATGGGGTAAAGGCGACCTCGCCCGCCCATGACGAGCACCATTCCACCTGGCGGCAGCACTTGTTTTATATGACTCAATGCCTCCCTAGATTCGGCCATACTATCAGGGGTAGTGAGAAAGTTCCCCACCATACCGAGATGGTACCGCTCAGGCAAATGCCAGCCGGGGTTCTCCTCCTGGAGGAGTCTCGCCGCCCACTCATAGCTGATTTCATCTTGGTCTAGAATGCCCCTAATGAGCTGCTCTTTGTACTGGGCGTTTTCATGCTTGGAGCGCAGGATCCTCAATCCATAGAAGTCCCTAATCGATGCGCCGTATGGCCCTCCCCGCCCGCGCTCTTCGGATAGCTGGTGAACAAAGCTAGACATGGCCGGGCTGGCTTCGGCCAATTCGACCGTTGGAGGAGGAGCGTAAAGTTGACCGATCTCGTGACCCCGAGGAAATAGCAATGCGATCTCGTTGATTGCGCGACCAAAGTCCATGAGGGCATAAGTGGCAGGACCGGGGCCAGCGCCGACATCCAATGCATGGATCCCTGAACGCCTAATGGGAAAGCGACCGCCCTGCAGCAACAGAAGAAAGACCTGCCACCATCGGCAATAACGGTCTACCAGATGGACATATGCATATGCCTCAGCGGCGAGGGGCAAGTCATAAATATCCTCATTACATCGAACCAGCACATCGGGTAGGCGATCGAGGAACATGCGCGCGGCTTGCGGGCTGGATATGGCCTTTAACAGAAACGCTCTAGTATCCAGCGTCATACGCCTTAAGTTGTCATTGAAACATTCATCAAGCATCTTGGATAGCAGCGAATAGTTTCTCCGCTGCAATGAGCGCCACGTGCGACGCCGTACTATAGATTGCTTTACTTCCTGGCTCATGTTTCTACTCAAGGAGTTCAGGGCGGCGCTCACTTAGTGCTTGGCGAGCGATAAGAAGCCGTTCATGGAATTCTATGGCAAGAGCTTCTTTACGGTAGCGCTGACGCAGCGCGCAATCGAGATCTCCAGCCCGGTTGACGAGGTCGGTGAGGGACCTACGGTCAATGTCGAAGGCGAACATGCCGTGGTCTACGGCTGCATCGAGGTCGCCTCGTCGGGCGTGGACAATGCCGAGGTCTATGTGTGCGTCGGCGAGGCGCATGGGAGCGTTGGACGTGCCGTCTGGCCGGGTGTGCATCTGGATGGTTTCGCGGGCGTGTTCTTCGGCGCGGTCGTCGTCGGCGAGCCAGGTGTAGCAGGTGGCGGCGTAGAAGATCCACTTGGCGTGGTCGAAGACGAAGTGGTGGTCTGGGTGGTCGGGCATGGGCAGGTTGCCGAGCACATCGGCTCCGCGGGTCAGGGCGCGGTCAGCTTCGCGACGGTCGCCGATGCGGGCCAGGCCCCGGGCTTCTTGGAGAGTGAGTTGAACCATGGCGCTGCTAGTGCCGGCCACTGCCTGCCCCATACGTGCAGCGGTCACGACATCTTCGTAGCGGCCTTCGACGAGGGCGAACCAGGCTGACATCTCGTGGGCCCATCCCATGAGCTCTCCGTGCCCTACCTGGCGTCCCATCTCGAAGGCGGTACGCCGGGCGGTTTCGGCTTCCTCCCTCTCCCCCAAGTCGTAATGGATACATCCCAGCAAGGCGGTTAGCCATCCGGTAGTCACGAGCAACTCACGGTGCTGGTCGAGGGTGAGGCGCCCGGCGAGCAGATGATTGATCTGGGCCAGGCGCTTCTGTGTGCGATCACGCAGGGTGCCAGCGGGCACCACCGGGTAGGCACGGCAGAGCAGATCGACGGCCTCGGCGAGAGCTTCCAAGGTGCCCGTGCCGACATCGGATGCCTGGAGTTGCTGAGCAAGCTGCATCGTTCCGTACAGGTCGGCTTCGGCGCGTAGTGCGTCGATGGGCATGACCTGGGCTTCGATGAGGCGGCTCTCGTTCTGCCTCCCCTGTGAGAAGCCAAGCTCTTCCGGTTGCTTCCCGGTCAGTTGGGTCAGCGCCAACCGGTATTCGGTGCGCGGCCACCTGACTTCGCCTGCTTCCCAGCGCCGGATCCGCTCCTCGTCGCAGGCCAACCTTTGCGCGACACCGATGGGCGTCGCGTTGATCTTTTCGGCCATCTGCGCGCGGTTGAGCTGCTCCTGGTTGCGCCAGGCGCGTAGGCGCACGTTTGGGATGTAGTCGGGCATCTGCGGGCCTTCCTCCCGGCTGGGGGCTCGAAAGGGGGAACAAGGGGGCCGTTCAGGGGTCCTGCTCAGACGCGGTTGCCGGTGGACTTGTCATCAATCAACCACGCTACGTCACGCGGCCTCCCGCCACAGGGAACGCCGAATGAACGAGGAGATGGCGACGGTGATCCGGCCAGACGAGACAAGCAAGACGTCGCCCTGCCCTGCTTGCCGGGGACGCGGGATCAAGCTGCGCGACTCGCGCCGTTCGCTCCTCATCGGCGACACCGACAGAGATCAGATCTCGAGTGAGGAGCGGGAGTGTCTCGACTGCCTCGGAGACGGCCGGGCCGAAGGGAGCGGAAGATGAACTCGATCATTCAAGCGGCGGAGAGCGGCTTCCCGCAGGGTCAGGAAGAGGGCGACATGCTCGTCCGGCTGCGTGACCAGCTCACGCGTGTCGGTGTCAACGCCGAGCTGCGGGATAACAACAGTGCGCTCATGGTGCACAAGCGTGAGCCGGGGATGCCGGTGTGGGTGTTCGTCGGGTACGGCGGGGCGTACTACTCCTGGCAGAACGCGGAGAGGCGGCATCCCACCAGTGATGTCGAGGGTACGGCGAACGTCCTGGCGGAGTACATCGCCAGGTGATGACGGGCGTGGCGGGGCAGGCGTGGTTTCTTCCGGAGGGGGTGGGGGCCGTGGCCTTGTCTCGTTGTGCCTCCCCGGCAGGCAGATGCAGTGACAGCCCCCGCGGCAGCCTTCCCAGCCCGGTCGCTGCGCTGCCTGCCGGATTACTCGTGTATGGCTTCCCGTTGTCGTCAACTACGTGGACAGTCGGCGACGAGCCGGATACGCCCAAACTTGGTAAAAC
Source organism: Nonomuraea jiangxiensis (assembly GCF_900099965.1). Lineage (GTDB taxonomy): Bacteria > Actinomycetota > Actinomycetes > Streptosporangiales > Streptosporangiaceae > Nonomuraea > Nonomuraea jiangxiensis. Next base: position 13,721 of record NZ_FNDJ01000018.1, read on the forward strand.
AACCTGTCGGCTGTTGGACGGTCATGATGTCGCTTGAGTCCGTGCCGCCTAAGTATGCGCAGCTTGTGCAGACTCTCCAAAGGCGCATCGAGTCGGGAGAGTACCCGCCGGGCACGCTCCTCCCCAGCGAGAACCAGCTCATCCAGGAGTTCAGCGTCTCCCGTCCCACTGTGGTCGCCGCTCTGCGCGTGCTGCGTGAGCAAGGGTGGATCGAGTCCCAGCAGGGCAAGGGGCGCTTCGTGCGCGGGCGGCCAGCGATGGCCTCGGTGGAGCAGAAGCGTCCCGGGCAGGCATACCTCACCAAGGCGGAAGCCGACTCCACAGGTAAGGTCATCGAGGTGGGCGCGGTGGCCGTGCCGAATCGGGTTGCCGTCCTGCTTGACGTACGCCCCAAGAGCAAAGTGTTCGTACGGCGGCGACTGATCGCGCGCGATGGCGAGCCGACCGAGGTGGTGTCGCTCTGGCTGCCCTTGGAGCTGTCCGAAGGGACCGATCTCACCAGCGGTGAGCCGTTGCGGCAAGGCTTCCGGGAACATCTTCAGGCGCGCAAGGGCGTGCGCTTCGATCACATCGTGGAGCAGATCACCGCCCGCATGCCCTCGACCGACGAGGCCAAGCAACTGAGCATGCCCAAGAACGTCCCGATCCTGGTTGTCTTCGGCGCGGTCCGTGATGCCTCCGGCCGGCCTCTCGCCGTCGTGGAGGTTCTCCTGCCCGCCGACCGGCACGAGTTGGAGAACGCCTACCCGATCTCGTGAGGAACGACGACGACCTGTCCGTCGTCCTCGTAGATGATCCTGCCGGGGTCCACCGATTCGAGGCGTACGCATTCCACGTCGTGGGCGGCGAGGATCGCCAGGTATCCGGGCACCCTCTGCATGAGATGACCGGCTGAGAGCTTGAACCAGGCCGCGGCTCCCGGGTTGATGCTCCGGTCGTAGACCGTGGGGTCCACGGTGGCGGGATTGGTGAAGTTCGCCTCGTACCAGGCGTTGTTCTCGCGCCTGAACCGCTCCTCCGCATTGGACAGGCGCCCCTGCGCAGCCAGCCCGTTGACGAGACCGAACACGCCCGGGTACGTCCCTCGCCCGTTCGGTTTCGGGCTCTGGAACCTCACGTACATCGGTGTTCCTCCCGTGATCACCCTGCCTGGGGCGTTCTACCAGCTCCACTGGTTGGACACCAACTCACTTAGGCACTTGACCTAGCAAGCTACGGAGAGTTTCCGTCTAACGGACAAGTGGATCATCGAACGGACGAATCTCCGGCCTCGCGCCGTCGAGCTCTACAACGGACCGCTCAAGCGCTACATCCGCCCTCACCTGGGCGGCGTGCCCATCTGCAAGGTAGACACGGCTGCAATCCGTGAGTGGCGAGTCCTACTGCTCGGCAATGACGTCGGCCAGTCCGAGGTAGCCAAGGCCTACCGCTTCCTGCGGGCCGTTCTCATGACGGCGGCAGACGACCAGATAGCCCTCGCAATCCCTGCCGCATCCGGGGCGCCGGTGAGGAGAAGCCGGAGGAGCGTCCGGTCCTGACCGTGGCGAAGGTCTTCGAGCTGGCCGGCCTGATGCCTGAACGCCTGCGCGCCCTGGTCCTCCTCGCCACCTTCGCCAGCCTGCGTTGGGGCGAAGTGGCAGCCCTGCGGCGCCTGGACCTGGACCTGACCGCCCGGACTGTCAGCGTTCGGCCACAGCATGTCGAACTCGACACCGGCGAACTCCTCTTGGGCCCGCCCAAGTCCCGCGCGGGCGTCCGTACGATCGCCATCCCAGAAGCGATCATCCCGGCCCTCCGCGATCACCTCGACCAGTTCACCGACCCCGAACCCGACGCGCTGATCTTCACCGAATCACGAGGCGGCATCCTGCCCGCAGCAACTTCCGGCGCGCGTCCAAGTGGGGCAAGAGCACAAGGGAGATCGGTTTTCCAGGCCTGCATTTCCACGACCTCCGACACACCGGTAACACGATCGCCGCCAGTTCCGGCGCGAGCCTCAAAGATCTCATGCAGCGGATGGGACACGACTCCGTCCGTGCCGCGCTGATCTATCAACACAGCACAGCTGAAGCCGACCGCAAGATCGCCGATTCCATGAACGACAAGATCAACCAGAGCAACCCGGACGACGAAGGTGGATCTTCAGGAGTGCTCACCCGCGTGACCTAATGGCACGTTAATGGCACGACAGCCCCGTAGCATGATCGCTGCGGGGCTTCTCAATGCAGGTGGGCGGTACTGGGTTCGAACCAGTGACCCCTCGCTTGTAAGGGTGGTTATTCGATCACTGGAACTGGCGTTTCCGCTGTTCAGGTCCGCATTCGGTGTGCACCCATGTGCATAGTCGCGCTGTGGTGAGCGTCCCGGATGTCACTCAGTTTGTCACTCGACGATGATTTATAAGGAGGGTGGGATCACGGGATTCTGACGCTCCGAGACGTATCCGGGAGCGGTTCCATACCCACCCTCCTTGAGCTGCGGGCACTGAACGCTCTCAGACCAACTCCAACAACCTAGAGTTTAGATCTTGCGGTTTAAGCGCCACAAGGGATGCACCCTGGCCTGCCCGTATGCCGTCGTCCCACCCACGGGGTAGCGGGCCAGCCGCGGGGCTGCCCCGGCTGCGCGCCCGGTGTCAGGGCCGTGATGGAGCGGAGGCGGCCCCGCGACTGGTCTGCTAGGGCTTGCCCTGGGACGGCGGTAGGTGGGCAGGCTTCCACGGCAACCCGCTCAGACGGATAGGGACCGATCTTGGCTGCCCGGAGCCGGAGCGCCCCCGCCGGAGGCATGTAGTAAGGCCGGCCTCGTGACAGCGCACGCGTGCGCTGATGGCTCGCCCCCCGTGACCCGAGAAGTGCGCTCCCTGTGATCAGATCTGTACCGTCGCACGGCGGCCCACTTCGACTCGTCCGCGCCAGCCGTCCGGCGTTCTTTGCGCGCTGTCCGCCGGGAGCGGAGCGGGAGGCGGCGGCGTGCGCCGTGACGGCGGCGCGTGCGGCCCCTTGGGGCCGCCTTGACGTTGGCCCAGGCGGAAGATGTCTTGAAGGCCGCCGAGAGCGCCCACCCCCGCATCCGCGCCTACATCGTCGTCTCACTGCTGTCCGGAGCACGAACAGAGGAAGTGCGGGCACTTCAGTGGAGTCATGTGGTCGCATACGACGAGAAGACCCAAGCATGGCGATCAGTGGTCGAGGTCGGCTGGGACCACGACGAGTTCGCCTTGTATGTCTGGCGATCAGTTCGTAAGAAAGGTGAGACCAAAACTCCGAAGTCCCGACGCAGTCTCCACTCCCCAAACGCTGCGTGGACGCCCTGAAGGCTCACAAGGAAGCTCAGGACGGTGATCGCGAGTTGGTGTTCTCTACCCGGACCGGCTCAAAGATGGCCGCCCACAACGTCCGCCGCGACTTCCGGAAGGTGCTCGATAGCGCCAAGCTCATCGGCAAGAACTGGGCGCCCAGGGAGTTCCGACACAGGTTCGTCTCCCTGCTCTCGGATCATGACATCCCGATCGAGGACATCTCACGCCTGGTCGGACATTCAACACGGTAGTTACCGAGACGGTCTACCGGCAGCAGATACGACCAGTCATCCAAGAAGGCGCGACTGCGATGGACCGCATCTTCCCTGTAGCGGACGAGGCATAGCCGTTCAGCATGTCACCAAGTTTGTCACTCACACCCCGTTTCCAAGATCGGAAACGGGGCTTTTCCGCTGGTGGGCGGTACTGGGTTCGAACCAGTGACCCCTCGCTTGTAAGGCGAGTGCTCTACCGCTGAGCTAACCGCCCCTGATCGGCACTACACCTTACGACACCACAGGGGCCGATCGCACATCCACCGTCCAGCCCGGGCCGAGCTCGGGCCGGCCGGCCGCGCGCCAGCCCAGAAGGGCCGCGCCGAGCATGCCCGCGTCCACCCCCAGGGCCGCGGGGATCAGCGGGGGCGCGTCCCGCCAGACCAGGCGCTTGACCAGGCGCGTACGTACGGGGTCGAAGAGGGCGGGACCCGCTTCCGCCAGGCCGCCACCCAGGACGATCACCGAGGGATCGAGCAGCAGCGTGTACGTGGCCAGCGCCAGCGACAGCGCTTCCACGGCCTCGTCCCAGACCTCTATCGCGATCGGGTCGTCCGAGGACACCACCTCCTCCGCCTTGACGCCCTCCACCCCGGCGCGCTGGCTGTAGCGACGGCCCACCGAGGCGGCCGAGGCGTACGTCTCCAGGCAGCCCAGCTGCCCGCACACGCACTGCTCACCGTCGGGGAAGACGGGGGTGTGGCCGATCTCGCCGGCCCAGCCCGAGGAGCCGCCGTACGCCTCGCCGTTGATGATCGAGGCCCCGGCGATGCCCGTGCCGATGGGCAGGAACAGGAAGTCCGTCAGCCCCTTGCCCGCGCCGAGGATGCTCTCCGCCATGCCCCCGGTGCGTACGTCGTGGCCCAGCATCACGGGGATGTCCAGGGTGGTGAAGTCCGAGGCCGGGACGTGGTCCCAGCCCAGGTTCGCCGCGTAGACGGCCGCGGTCTCCGTCACCAGGCCCGGTACGGCCAGGCCCACGCCTGCCGGGGCTCCGTCGCCCGAGTCGGCCAGATGGCTGATGAAGTCGGAGATGGCGGCCACCACCGCCTCCGGGCCCTCCGCTCGGGGGGTCGGGCGCCGCTCGCTCAGCAGCACCGCGCCGGACTCGTTGACCAGGCCGCCCTTCATGGACGTGCCACCGACGTCGAGCGCGACGACGAACGAACTTATAGCGGACACGGAAGGAGACGATATCGCAGCTCAGCTGATGTCCGTAAAATTTCCGCCCGCCACCGGCGAAGGACTGTCCAGGGATCCCTCCCTGATCCACAAGTCGAACAGCCGGGGATCCAGCCATACGTCTGGTCAAGGTGCCGGTGCGGCTCGTCTGGTCAAGGTGCCGATGCGGGTCATCTGGTCAAGGTGCCGATGCATTCGTCGCCAGGCTCACGGTTGCCCGCCGTCACCGAGCCGTCCGCGCCAAAGCTGGAAGGAGCCGGAAAGGGGCTACGAAGGGCCAGGAAAGAAGCCGGGGAAGGAGCCGGGAAAGCACGGCGGGCCCCCGCAGGAGGCCCTCAGGCGCGGCCCAGGACCCGGTTGAGCGCTGCCTCCACCTCCGCCGACAATCCGGGCGCCGACGCCGGACGTGCGGCGGTCTCGGCGCGGTCCGTGGCGGCGGTGTCGTCTGAGCGCGCCAGCCGGACCGCCCCGCAGGACCGGCACTCCACTTCGCCCAGCCGGCAGATCAACGCGGTGGACCCGCAGGTCCCGCAGGAGTCGAGGTCGAGGTCGTGCAGCCGTTGACAGTCCGGGCAGATCAACACCTGTGCCTCGTCGCGCACCCCGCGCTGCCACGGGCTGGCGCCGCGCACCGGGTCGGTCTGCCTGGCCCCGCAGCGGTAGCAGGGCATCGTTCCCTCCGAAGGTCAAGAAATGTCGGCGAGTGCCTTCACGTAGTCGGCGACGTCGCGTGCCGAGGAGACCGGATGGACCACCGACCACCGGATCACGCCCTCGCCGTCGATGACGAAGGTCCCCCGAAGCGCGAACCCCTTCGCATCGTCAAAGACACCGTACGCCCGCGCGACCTGTCCGTGTGGCCAGAAATCAGAGAGCAGCGGAAACGTATAACCCTCGCGATCCGCCCAGGCACGATGGGTGAAGACGGAATCAACCGACACCGTCAGCACCTGCGCGTCGAGTGGCTGGTCACGCAGCGCGGACAGCTCGCTGTGACAGATCCCGCTGAAGGCCAGCGGGTAGAAGACCAGCACGACCTTGCCGCCCCGGAACCGGGACAGCCTCACCGGTGTACCGTGCTGGTCCTGCAGCTCGAAATCCGGAGCCTGGGCGCCGACCTCGGCAGGATGTGCGTTCACAGGCATCATCCTGCCGTACGGCAGGCGCTCGGGCTTCCTACCGGCGGCCCTTGGGCGTGACGAGCCTGGTGCCGGACCAATCGGGTGCGGCTGAGATGCTGCTGGTCTGCGAGAGACCCGCCGAAGCGGCATCCTCCCCTATGTCGCTCGGCTCCACGTGGCCTTCGCGCCCGGCCTTGGGAGTCAGCAGCCAGATCTGGCCGCCTTCGGCGAGTGCTCGCATGGCTTCGCTGAGCGCGTCGAACAGGTCCCCGTCCCCGTCGCGCCACCACAGCAGCACCACATCGACGACGTCGTCGCTCTCCTCATCCAGCAGCTCGTTACCGGTCAGGTCCTCGATGGAGTCGCGAAGTTCGTCGTCGACGTCCTCGTCCCAACCGATCTCCTGCACCACCTGACCCGGCTTGAGGCCGAGTCGTTCGGCCAGGCCGCGCTCGCCCTGCGCCTGACCCGCGGTCGCGCTCACGTTTATCCCTCCTGCTTGAGTGGCCCCGCTCTATGCGGTTTATCGCTTCGGCACAGTCCACACGCTGTGACCCTCAGTCGTCAACGGTCGCCACGGGTACGGCCGTAGTCGGCCAGAATCAACCAGACAAAAACGACAGGCGAACCTGACGTTGCGGGTTGTCGATGTTCAGATCCACGAGTGCGACCGATTGCCAGGTGCCCAACGCCATTCGCCCGCCCAGCACGGGGATGGTGGCGTACGGCGGGATCAACGCCGGCATGACGTGCGACCTGCCGTGGCCGCGCGAACCGTGGACATGACGCCAGCGGTCGTCGGCGGGCAGGAGGTCGCGCAGTGCGGCCACCAGGTCCTCGTCGCTGCCCGAGCCCAGCTCCAGCAGCGCGACGCCGGCGGTCGCGTGCGGCACGAAGACGTGCAGCAACCCGTCCTCCCCCTGCGCGCGCACGAAGTCGGCGCATTCGGCCGTGATGTCGTGCACCGTCTCTCGTGAACCCGTGGCCACAGAGATGATTTCGGATCTCACAGACGAATACTACTTTGGTAGGACGACAGCATCGGGGCCGGGAAACACCAGCCCAGTGTGCCCGTCGTCGAACCGCACCACGTAGGGGGGCCCGCCGTCGAGGCCCTGGACCTCCGTGATTACTCCGCCCCGGTCCCTTTCGCCCACGGTATTCCCGTGGACCAGGAGCCGGTCTCCAACCATCGCATTCATACCTCCACATTGGTACTCCGAAAGCCGGAGGAAAAGACCAAATCCCAAGTAGGGTGATTTTTTGCTCCCCCGCTCGGGGGAGGAAAAAAGATGACCAAAACGTTACGCTGCGCGGATGTCGCGTTTCGGACTCCGCGCCCGGATGGCGGCGTCCTATGTACTGGTCACCGCCACCGCGGTGCTGCTGGTCGAGGCCGTGGTCGTCGGCCTCTACCTGATCCCCCAGGCCAACGCCGTCGACCTGGCCGCCGTGCTCCAGGAGCAGGCGAGCAAGGACGCGAAGATGCTCAGCCTGGAGGTCGCCAGGGTGTCGGCCGCCGGCCCCGGCCGCTCCCCGAGCGAGCTGCTGGCCGCCGCGGCGCCCGGCAGGTCGACGCTCGTGGGCGGGGCCAGGCCGCCCGAGCCGGGTTACGCCATGCTGGAGGCCCTCGTCGACACCGGCGGCGTGATCGTGGCCGGCTCCGCCCCGGGGCTCTACGCCGCCGGCGACAGGCTGGACGTCCCGCTGCCCGGGCCGGACGGGGGCGGAGGCTCGTCCAGGACCAGGACGGGGCCGTCGACCTGGCATTTCAGCCCGGTGCTCGGCAGGAACCTGGAGATCCTCGGGTACGTCTACGTACAGGCTCCGGCGCAGACCGTGGTCAACGCGCCGACAGCGGAGTCGGTGGCGGGCCTGCTCGCCCCCGGGCTGCTGGTGCTGGCCCTGGCGATCCCGGTGGGGCTGGTCTTCGGCCTGCTCAGCACCCGCCGCCTGACCAGCAGGGTACGCGAGCTGGCGAACGTGACGACCGCCGTGGCCGCGGGTGACTTCCGGCCCCGGGTCCCGGTCACGGGCAACGACGAGGTCAGCGTTCTGGAACGCTCGTTCAACGTCATGACCGACCGGCTGGGCACGGCGGTGGAGGCCGCCCGGCTGGCGGCGCGTACCGAGGCCCGGCAGAGCGAGCGCGGCAGGATCGCCAGGGAGCTGCACGATTCCATCTCCCAGGACCTGTTCTCGCTGAGCCTGCTCGCCGGCGGCATGCGGCGGGCCGCGCCGGAGAGCCTGCGCGCGCAGGCCGCGTCGATGGAGCGGACGGCCGCCCGGGCGATGCGCGAGATGCGGGCGCTGCTGCTGGAGCTGCGGCCGGTCGCGCTGGAGGACGCGGGCCTGCTGCTCGCGCTGGAGGAGCTCTGCAACGCCTACCGGACGCGGCTCGGCGTGCGGGTGGAGGCCGACCTGGCGGACGTCACGCTGTCGCCGCAGGCCGAGCACGCGGTGCTCCGCCTCGTGCAGGAGGCGCTCGGCAACGCGGTCAAGCACGCCGATCCCACCCGCGTCGAGGTACGCCTGAGCCAGGACGGCGGCCCGGTCACCGTGGAGGTCGCGGACAACGGCCGGGGATTCGACCCGGCGGGCGTGGCCGGCAGGCACGGCATGGGCCTCGCCCTGATGCGCGAGCGGGTGACGGAGCTCGGCGGCCGATGGGAGATTCACAGTGACGGGAGCGGCACCACAGTGAGAGCGAGCCTGCCATGACGATCCGGGTCCTCATCGTCGACGATCATGAGGTGGTGCGCCAGGGCCTGCGGTTCGTCCTGGAGCAGGAGGAGGGCATCGAGGTCGCGGGCGAGAGCGGTGACGGGGCCGCGGCGCTGCGGGCCGTACGCGCGCTGCGGCCGGACGTGGTGCTGCTCGACCTGGTCATGCCCGTCATGGACGGGCTGGCGGTGCTGGAGAGGCTGCGCGCGGAGGAGGAGCGGCCGGAGGTGATCGTGCTGACGTCGTTCCTGGAGGAGGACAGGGTGGTGGACGCGATCCGGCTCGGCGCGCTGTCGTACCTGCCCAAGACCACCGCGGTCGACCAGGTGGTGGAGGCCGTACGCGCCGCGGCCCGCGGCGGCAGCGTCCTCGCGCCCGGGATCGCCGCGCTGCTGGTCAAGCAGGTACGCCAGGGCGGGCGCCCGCGCCCCCTGGACCCGCTGACCCCGAGGGAGCGGCAGGTGCTGGCCGCCGTGGCGCGGGGCCGGTCGAACTCCGAGATCGCCAGGGAGCTGGGCCTCGGCAGGGAGACGGTCAAGACCCACGTCTCCAGCGTCCTGGCCAAGCTCGGCCTGGCCGACCGCACCCAGGCCGCCATCTTCGCCCTCCAGCAGGGACTCGTCCCGCTCGACGAAGCCCTGGGGTGAACGGGGACCCACCGGGCCTGGGTGAGAACCTCCCTGTTCGGGGGAGGGGTGACGTACGGCGGCGACGCGGGCGCGGCAGGCCACGACATTCGAGCGAAATTTCGTCCGTTTTCCGGTCTTGTTAAATTGCTCCCGCGCTGTAGCCTTTGTGGCAATTCGTCCTACCATCGGTGGTCTAGGCCAGCAGGCAAGCCCCTGCCAGCAGGGACACTCTGGTTACTGGCTAGTAGAGATGCGTTTTCTACGAGTAGCGACCAGGATGGAAGGCGACCTAAGACCAGACATCAGTCATCCTCGGAAGGCGAGACCCAGTGGCTTCCGGACGCCAGCGTTTCTCGATCATCAGTGACGGCCTACCCAGCCAACTGCCTGATGTCGATCCCAGTGAGACCAACGAGTGGCTCGAGTCTCTCGACAACGTCGTCAAGACCGAAGGCCGCACCAGAGCCCGCTACCTGATGCTCCGCATGCTGGAAAGGGCGCGTGAGCACCAGGTCGGCGTGCCGGGCCTGCGCAGCACCGACTACATCAACACGATCCCGCCGGAGCGTGAGCCGTGGTTCCCGGGTGACGAGCACGTCGAGCGCCGCATCCGTGCCTACATCCGCTGGAACGCGGCCATCATGGTGTCCCGGGCCAACGCCCGCACCAACGTGGGCGGCCACATCGCCACCTATGCCTCGGCCGCCTCTCTCTACGAAGTGGGCTTCAACCACTTCTTCCGCGGCAAGGATCACGGCGAGTCGGGTGACCAGGTCTTCTTCCAGGGCCACGCCGCACCGGGGATCTACGCCAGGGCCTTCCTCGAAGGCCGGCTCAACGAGTCCCAGCTTGACGCGTTCCGCCAGGAGTTGTCGCACGGCTTCCGCGGCCTGCCCTCCTACCCGCACCCGCGGCTCATGCCGGAATTCTGGGAGTTCCCCACCGTCTCCATGGGTCTGGGGCCGATCGGCGCGATCTACCAGGCGCGGTTCAACCGCTACCTGCTCAACCGCCAGATCAAGGACACGAGCCGCAGCCACGTATGGGCGTTCCTGGGCGACGGCGAGATGGACGAGCCCGAGTCGCTCGGCGCCATCGGCCTGGCGGCCCGCGAGGAGCTCGACAACCTCACCTTCGTGATCAACTGCAACCTGCAGCGGCTCGACGGCCCGGTACGCGGCAACGGCAAGATCATCCAGGAGCTGGAGTCCTACTTCCGCGGCGCCGGCTGGAACGTCATCAAGGTCGTCTGGGGCCGCGACTGGGACCCGCTGCTCGCGGCCGACGTGGACGGCGTGCTGGTCAACCAGATGAACACCACGCCCGACGGCCAGTTCCAGACCTACTCCGTCGAGTCCGGCGAGTACATCCGGGAGCACTTCTTCGGCGGTGACCCGCGCCTGCGCAAGATGGCCGAGCACCTCACCGACGACGACATCCGCAAGCTGTCGCGCGGCGGCCACGACTACCGCAAGGTCTACGCGGCCTTCAAGGCGGCCCGCGAGCACGTCGGCCAGCCGACCGTGATCCTCGCCCAGACCATCAAGGGCTGGACGCTGGGCAAGGACTTCGAGGCGCGCAACGCCACGCACCAGATGAAAAAGCTCACCAAGGCCGAGCTCAAGGAGTTCCGCGACCGGCTCTACCTGCCGATCCCGGACTCGGCGCTGGAGGGCGACCTGCCGCCCTACTTCCACCCGGGCGAGAACGACCCCGAGATCCAGTACATGAAGGAGCGCCGCGCGGCCCTCGGCGGCGTGCTGCCCAAGCGGGTCATGCGCGCCAAGCCGGTCAAGCTGCCCGGCGACGAGGTCTACGGCACCTTCAGCAAGGGCTCGGGCAAGCAGCAGGTGGCCACCACGATGGCCTTCGTCCGGCTGCTGAAGGACCTCATGCGGGACAAGGAGATCGGCCACCGGTTCGTGCCGATCATCCCGGACGAGGCCCGCACCTTCGGCATGGACGCCATGTTCCCGACGGCGAAGATCTACTCGCCACACGGCCAGACCTACGAGGCCGTCGACAGGGAGTTGCTGCTGTCGTACAAGGAGGCCGTGCAGGGGCAGATCCTGCACGAGGGCATCAGCGAGTCGGGTTCGATGGCCTCGGCCATCGCGGCGGGCACCTCCTACGCCACGCACGGTGAGCACATGATCCCGATCTATATCTTCTACTCGATGTTCGGGTGGCAGCGCACCGGCGACCAGATGTGGCAGATGGGCGACCAGATGGGCCGCGGCTTCCTGCTGGGCGCCACCGCCGGCCGCACCACGCTCAACGGCGAGGGCCTGCAGCACGAGGACGGTCAGACGCCGCTCATCGCCTCGACCAACCCGGCCGCCGCCTCCTACGACCCGTCCTGGGCGTTCGAGCTGGCCCACATCGTCAAGGACGGCCTGCGCCGGATGTACGGCGACCAGCCCGAGGACGTCTTCTACTACCTGACCGTCTACAACGAGCCCTACCTGCAGCCGGCCCAGCCCGCGAACCTCGACGTGCCGGGGCTGCTCAAGGGCCTGTACAAGTTCGCCGACGGCCCTCAGACGCAGGGCCCGAAGGCCAACATCCTGTCCTCGGGCGTGGCGGGCCCGTGGGCCATGGAGGCGCAGCGGCTGCTGGCCGAGGACTGGGGCGTGTCGGCCGACGTGTGGTCGGCGACGTCGTGGTCCGAGCTCCGCCGCGAGGCCCTGGCCTGCGATGAGCACAACCTGCTCAACCCGGACGCCGAGCGGCGCGTCCCGTACGTGACGCAGGCGCTGTCGCAGGCGCGCGGGCCGTTCGTGGGCGTCAGCGACTACATGAAGGCCGTGCAGGACCAGATCGCGCAGTGGGTGCCGGGTGACTGGTCCTCGCTGGGCACCGACGGGTTCGGCCTGTCCGACACGCGCTCGGCGCTGCGCCGCCACTTCCACGTGGACGCGGCCTCGATCACGCTGGCCGTGCTGACCAGCCTGGTCAAGCGGGGCGAGCTCGACGGTGAGGTGCTGCGCGAGGCCATCGCCCGCTACCACCTCAAGAACGGCGTCACCGAGGCCGGCGGCGCCGAGAGCAACGACACGCAGTCGATGGGAGTCTGAGTCATCCGAAGCCGGCGCTCCCGCGAATGTTCTCCGCGGGAGCGCCGGCGTTTTCGGCCGCTCGCGTCGTTCAGGCTGTGAGGCGGCACGTTCAGGAGGGGTACGTGCCGCCTCACCCAGGTTTGGTGCGGGCTCACGTATTGTGGGCACTACTTCCCCCTGAGAACACGAGGGGAATTCTGTTATGCGACGCGTCCTAGCCGCCGCCCTGGTCGTGACGGCCGCCGGTTGCTCCACCGCACCCGCCGAGCCCGCCGCCGACGCCACCACCGCGCCCGAGCAGATCGCCTGGGGTCCGTGTACCGACCTCAAGCGTCCCGACGGCGCGCCGCCGGCCCGGCAGGACCCCTCCGTGCGGTGCGGGAAGCTGAGCGTGCCGCTGGACTACGCCAAGCCCGACGGCGACAAGCTGGAGTTGGCGCTCATCAAGCTGCCCGCCACCGACAAGGGCAAGCGGCTCGGCTCGATGGTGTTCAACTTCGGCGGTCCCGGCGCCTCCGGCGTCGACACGCTCGACCAGGCCGGCAAGATGCTCGCCACGCTGCGCACCCGCTACGACCTGATCAGCTTCGACCCGCGCGGGGTCGAGCGCAGCTCCGGAGTGCGCTGCGGCGACAGCGCCGAGCTGGAGGAGTTCACCTCGCTGGACACGTTGCCGTCCAACGAGGAGACGCACCGGGAGAGCGAGCAGGCCAACAAGCAGTTCGCCGCCCTGTGCCAGCAGGACTCCGGCAAGATCCTGCCCTTCGTCGGCACCGTGAACGCCGCCCGCGACATGGATCGCATCCGCGCCGCCGTGGGCGACCCCAAGCTCAACTACGTCGGCATGTCGTACGGCACCCAGCTCGGCGGCGTCTACGCCACCCTGTTCCCGCGCAACGTGGGCCGCATGGTGCTCGACGCGCCGCTCGACCCCACGGTCTCTTTCGAGCAGCGCACGCTGGCGCAGACCCGCGGGTTCCAGCAGGCCTACGAGAGCTTCCTGCGCTCGTGCGTCAAGGACGGCTCCTGCGCCGTCGGCAAGGACGTGGCCACCGCCAACGCGAACGTCGCCAAGCTGATGAACGACCTCGCCGCCAAGCCGCTGAAGGTCGGCAACCGCCAGCTGACCCAGGGGCTGGCCTCGACCGGCGTGGCCGCCGCCCTCTACTCCGAGCTGACCTGGCCGTTCCTAGAGCAGGCGCTCGGCGACACGCTCAAGGGCCGTGGCCAGGCGCTGATGTTCCTGGCCGACTCCTACACCGGGCGCAGCGAGAGCGGCACCTACTCCACGCAGATGACCAGTTTCCCGGCCATCACCTGCGTGGACACGGCCGAACGTCCCTCTGAGGCCGACCTGCGGCGCACCGAGGCGGCGGCGCTGAAGATCTCACCGCTGTTCGGCAGCGAGGGCTCGGGCGGGCTCTGCCGGGTGTGGCCGGTCAAGGGCAGCAACGAGGCGCGGCACGTGGACGCCACCGGGTCGGCGCCGATCGTGGTGGTGGGCGGCAAGGGCGACCCGGCCACGCCGTACGAGTGGGCGCCGCGGCTGACGTCGCAGCTCAAGACCGCGACGCTGGTGACGTACGAGGGCGAGGGGCACGGGGCGTACCTGTCGGGCAGCAAGTGCATCCGCGGCCTCGTGGACAGCTACCTGCTGGAGGGCAAAGTGCCCGGGAAGGGCGCCACCTGCCCGGCCGCCTAGGGTGGGCGCGTGACGATCGACTACCGAGCGCGGATCTCGCTCATCGAGCAGGAGACCGCACGCCTCGCCGCCCTGGCGGGCGACCTGTCCGTCCCGGTGCCCACGTGCCCGGGATGGACGATGGACGAGCTGGTCACTCATGTCGGCCGGCTGCACCGCTGGACGGTCCACGTGTTGCGCGAACGGGTCCAGGAGCGGATCTGGCCGGCCCGGATTCCCCTCGGCCTGGCCGAAGGAGGCAGCGTTGACGCCGGCTGGCTCGTGGCCGGGGCGGCGGAGCTGCTCGACACGCTGCGCGCCACCGATCCCGAGCTGGAGGTGTGGACCTGGGGCCCCGACCGGCGGGCGTCCTGGTGGCCCCGCCGGATGCTCTCCGAAATGGTGATCCACCGGGCCGACGCCGAGCTCGCACTCGGCATCGACCCGGTGGTCCCGGCGGAGATCGCGATCGACGTCATCGAGGACCATCTGCACAACCTGCCGTACGCCTCCTGGGTCACCCGGCCGCTGGCGGAGCTCGACGTGGAGGGGGCCACGATCCACCTCCACGCCACCGACGCCGCCGGGGAGTGGACCATCACGCAGGGTCCCGCCGGGAGGATCACCTGGGCCCGTGGCCACGACAAGGGCGACGCGGCCGTACGGGGCCCGGTGCGCGACCTGCTCCTGCTCCTCTACGGCCGGCTCTCTCCAGACCCGCTCACCGTGTACGGCGACCGCGACCTGCTGAACCGCTGGCTGACGACGGCCGCCCTCTGACCGCCCCCTCCATCCTGTCCGTGTGCCCGGCCCTGGACGCGCCGCCGCTCGGCGATCGGCGGCGTGTCCAGGGCATGGGGTGAACCGCTCCTCCGGAGCAGTCCGGTGGCGCGCCGGGGTCGGCGGGGAAGGTGCTCTCCCCGGCGCGCGACCTGCTCATCCCCTGCGGTGGAAGACGCCGAAGAGATTGCCCGACGCGTCACGCAGGTAGGCGAAGTCGGTGCCCGCACCGTCGTCGATCACCTTCGTGACCACCTTGCCGCCCAGCGACTCGCTCCTGGCGCAGGTCTCCTCGACGTCGGCCACCTGAACGTGGAACACGGCATGGCCGGGGAACTCGCCCTTGGTGTTGTAGAGTCCGCCGGCCGGCTGAGCGCCGCCCGGAAAA
This sequence comes from Nonomuraea jiangxiensis, assembly GCF_900099965.1. GTDB lineage: Bacteria > Actinomycetota > Actinomycetes > Streptosporangiales > Streptosporangiaceae > Nonomuraea > Nonomuraea jiangxiensis. Next base: position 28,861 of record NZ_FNDJ01000018.1, read on the forward strand.
CCGATCATCCGGTAGTCCATCGGCCCGTCGTCGCGGGTGAACTCCCACCCGAACAACCCGCCATAGAACCTCTCGGCACCGTCGGGGTCGTCGGTCGCGACCTCGAACCAGGTCACCGTGTTATCCATCGTCGCCTCCAAAATTTCGAACAAGACAACGATCTAACGTGTCGGCGACAACCCTATGTCGGTGTTTTCGATTGACTTTTCGAGCGTTTCAGTCCAGGAGGGTGCCGTGGACGATCATCTCGGGAACGTCGGGGGCGAAGCCTTCGAGCGGCCGGTCGGGGCAGCGCTCGGCGGTGACGACGGCGGCGGCGATGCGATCGAGGCGGAAGACCCGCACGTCCTCGCGCAGGCGGCACCAGGCGACCAGATACCAGAACCCGCCCCGGCCGCCCAGGAACACCCCCGGCTCGACGTCTCGTGAGGTCAGCGCGCCCTTGGCGTCGGCGTAATCGAGTCTGAGGACCCGGCGGCGGAGCAGGGCGTCCTCGATGGCCCGCGAGATGCCCTCCCCGCCCAGCGGCTGGATCCCGGCGCCCGGCTCGGGCGGCAGGTGAACGAGCTGCACCCGCCGCGCCAGCTCCCTGGCCAGCTCGCCCTCGGGCCCCGGCATCGCGGCCACCACCTTGCGTAAGGCGCTGCGGGCCTGCCGCCCGAACGGCTGGTCCCCGGCCCGGCTCAGCGCCAGCGCGATGGCCACCGCCTCGGCCGGGGTGAAGTTGAGCGGCGGGAGGGACATCTTCTTGTCGATGGCGTAACCGCCCTTGCGCCCCGGCTCCGCGTAGATCGGCACCCCCGACTCCTGTAACGCGGCGATGTCACGCTCGATGGTGCGCACGCTCACCTCGAACCGCTCGGCCAGCTCGCGGGCGGAGCGGCAGCGGGGTGAGATCGCGCGCAGGTCCTCGACGAGCGCGTAGAGCCGGTCGGTACGGTTCACAGTCGCGACGTTACGTCGCGCCACCGACAATCGTGCGGCACCCGCCGACCCCGCAACCCCCCTCTGTCCGCCCCGCCACCCTGCTGTCCCGGCTGAGCCACTACCTCACCCGCCCAGCCCGTCAGGCACGAGCCGGGTCACACCTCTCCCCGGGTCCACGCGAGGAGCCGGTCGAGCGGCCAGGTGTTCACGACCCGATCCGCCTCGATCCCGCACAGGGCCGTCCGCTCGCACCCGTACCGCTGCCAGTCGAGCTGCCCGGGCGCGTGCGCGTCCGAGTCGATCGCGAAGACGCACCCCATCTCGTACGCCAGCCGCATCAGCCGCTTCGGCGGATCGAGCCGGTCGGGCCGCGAGTTGACCTCCACCGCCACCCCGAACCGGCGGCAGGCCTCGAAGACCAGCTCCGCCTCGAAGGACGACTCCGGCCGCCGCGCCCCGCGCGCGCCCCCGGCCCGCACCACCCGCCCCGTGCAGTGCCCCAGCACGTCCACCAGCGGGTTGGCGATGGCGGTGACCATCCGGCGGGTCATGTCCTCGCTGTCCATGCGCAGCTGCGAGTGCGCGCTGGCCACCACCACGTCCAGCCGTTCCAGCAGCTCGGGCGACTGGTCGAGCGAGCCGTCCGGGTTGATGTCCACCTCGATGCCGGTCAGGACCCGGAACGGGGCCAGCCGCTCGTTCAGCTTGGCCACCACCTCCAGTTGCTGCTCCAGCCGCTCGGCCGGGAGCCCTCTGGCCACCTTCAGCCGGGGCGAGTGGTCGGTCAGCGCCCAGTATTCGTGCCCCAGAACGATGGCCGCCTCCGCCATCTCCTCGATCGGCGAGCCCCCGTCCGACCAGTCGGAATGGCTGTGCAGGTCGCCTTTCAGCGCGGCCCGCAGCTCCGCGGCGGCCGCGTCCAGCTGGACGCCCTCTGTCGCCCGCATCCTGCGCAAATATGTCGGAACCTCACCCGCCAGCGCTTCGTTGATCACGAGTGTGGTGACCTTACCGATGCCTGGCAGGTCGCCGAGTCCGCCCGTGCGGGACAGCCGCGCCAGTTCGTCCGGGGGCAGGTCGGCGACGACCGCGGCGGCGCGGCGGAAGGCCCGCACACGATAGGTGGGCTCTCCGGCGCGCTCCAGCAGGAAGGCGATCTCGCGCAAGGCCTCAACCGGTTCCATAAGCCGATTGATACCCCAAGGAAAGACAACAACCGACCATCATTGAACGGGGGGCGGGGCCGCCGATAGGCTGTTCGGCCCATGAAAGCAGGATCTTGATGCCCAATCCGCCGCACCACAACGACCAGCCGAAGCAGCCGCGAAAATCGTCCAAGGCCGTTCCGCTGACCATCGTCGGCGTCCTGTCCGTGATGCTGGTCGGGGCCTGGGTCATCGCCGAGAACGATGACGACGACGTCACCGCCGACTGTGTCATCCAATTAGCGGACGGCACCTACGAGGTCGTGGACGACGACTACTGCGACGATGACGACGACGGCTCCCACCACTACTACAGCGGTTCGCGCGGGGCGTACCACTGGTACTACGGCGGCACCAGGACCGGCAACACCGTGCACGGCGGCACCACCTACCGGCCGTCGGACACGAACATCACCACCCGCGCCGGCAAGCAGATCCAGCGCGGCGGCTTCGGCAGCCGCGGGAGCGGCGGGAGCTGACAGGTGCGCCGCGAGCATGGCACTCCCAGGCCTGGCTGGGAGAAGACGATCGAGGGCCATGGCCTGGCCTACCACCGCACCGCCCACCCGTCCGGGCTGCACCGGCCGTACTGGGACGAGTCCGTCCACTACGTCTTCTCGATGGACGAGGTCGAGGCGCTGGAGGAGCAGGTCGAGGAGCTGCACGGCATGTGCCTGCGCGCGGTCGAGCACGTGATCTCGACCCGGCGTTTCGCCGACTTCGCCATCCCCGAGTGGGCTTGGGAGGACGTGGCGCGCTCATGGGAGCGCCGCGACCCCCACGTGTACGCTCGCTTCGACCTGCGCTACGACGGCACCGGCCCGGCCAAGCTGCTGGAGTACAACGCCGACACCCCGACCTCCCTCGTGGAGTCGTCGGTCGTGCAGTGGTTCTGGCTAAAGGACGTCCACCCGGCCGACGACCAGTGGAACTCCCTGCACGAGCGGCTCATCGACCGCTGGCGCGAGCTGAGGCTGCCGCCGGGGCCGACACACTTCGCGTTCACCAACATGGACGAGTCGGGCGAGGAGGCCATGACGGTGGCCTACCTCCAGGACACCGCCGAGCAGGCCGGCCTGCAGACCATGGCCGTCGCCATGGAGGACATCGGCTGGGACTCGCTCAACCGCTGTTTCGTGGACGTCGAGGAGCGGATGATCCGCTCGGTGTTCAAGCTCTATCCGTGGGAGTGGATGCTGGGCGAGCCGTTCGGGCGGCACGCCGTACGGTACGCCACCTGGATCGAGCCGCTGTGGAAGACGCTGCTGTCCAACAAGGCCCTGCTGGCCGTGCTGTGGGAGCTCCATCCGGACCATCCCAGCCTGCTGCCCGCCTACCTCGACGGACCGCGCGACCTGACCTCCTACATCGCCAAGCCGCTGCTGGGCAGGGAGGGCGCCTCGATGCGCATCGTCACCCCCGAGGGCACCCAGGAGACCCCCGGCGCCTACGGCCAGGAGGGCTACGTCTACCAGGGCTTCGAGGCACTGCCCGTCTTCGAGGGGCAGCGTCCGGTGCTCGGCGCCTGGGTGGTCGCCGACGAGGCGGCCGGGCTGGGCATCCGGGAGACGACCGGCTTCATCACCGACGACACCTCCTCGTTCGTCCCGCACCGCATCGCCGACTGAGCCCCCTCCCGAGCTTCACCGAACCACCGACCCGCACAGCACCCCCGATTGGAACTGACGTGACCCTCATCGAAATCCTCGCCCGTGGCGCGGGCGCCATCGCCGCGTACGCCGCCGTCGGCGTGCTCCTGATGATCATCGGCTTCTACGTGATCGACTGGGCCACCCCCGGCAAGCTGAGCGAGGTCATCCGCAGCGAGCGCAACCCGAACGCCACCCTCCTGACCACCTCGGCCCTGGGCGCGGTCGGCCTGATCGTGGCCGCCTCCATCTGGTCCTCCGGCGGCCGGCTGACGGAGGGGCTGGCGGGCACCGCGGTCTTCGGCCTGGTGGGCATCGTGGTGCAGACCGTGGCGATGCTGCTGTTCGACCGGATCGTCGGCATCTCGGTCCGCGACCTGGTCAAGGAGCCCGAGCTGCAGCCGGGCGCGCGGCTGCTGGCCGTCACCCACCTGGCCATCGGCCTGATCACCGCCGTCGCCGTCATCTGAGCACCGCACCGGCCGCCGGGCGAGGCACGGCGACCACGCGGGGCCGCGGGGTTCAGCTCATCCGAACGAACCTGGCACTCTAGGAGACGTGACAGACCGGACCCGGGAGGACACCACCCGCAGGCTGGAGCGGGCCATGGGCTCGCTCGGCACGGCGGCGATGGCGCGCATGGACGAGCAGCTTCCATGGTTCCGCGCGCTCAGCGCCGAGGACCGGTCGTGGGTCGGACTCGTGGCCCAGGCCGGCATCGCGGCGTTCGTCGAGTGGTTCCAGCACGCCGGCAAGGACCGGCCCACGCCCAGCATCGAGTTCTTCGGCACGGCCCCGCGCGAGCTGAAGCGGTCGATCTCGCTGCAGCAGACCGTCGACATCGTCAGGGTCGTGGTCGAGGTGGTCGAGGCGCAGACGCACGAGCTGGCCGCGCCGGGCGGCGAGGACCAGCTCCAGCAGGCCATGCTGCGCTACACCCGCGACGTGGCCTTCGCCGCCGCCCACGTCTACGCCAGGGAGGCCGAGGCCAGGGGGTCGTGGGACGCCCGGCTGGAGGCGCTGATCGTGGACGCCCTCGTACGCGGCGAGGTGGACGACGGCCTGCACTCCTGGGCGGCCGCGCTCGGCTGGACCTCCTCCCCCGTGGTCGTCATCGCCGGCCACGCCCCCGAGGGCGACCCCCGGGCGGTCATCGACGGCCTACGGGAGAAGGGCCGCCGCATCGGCATGGACCTGCTGGCCGGGGTTCAGGCCGACCGGCTGATCGTGATCGTCGGCGGCGCCGATAGCGTCAACGACGCGGCCAGGCAGGTCGTGGCCCGCTTCGGCGTGGGCCCCATCGTCATCGGCCCCGAGGTCGCCGACCTGCACGCCGCCGCCAGCTCCGCCAGGGCGGCGCTGGCCGGGCTGAAGGCCTCCGCCGGCTGGCCGGACGCGCCCCGCCCGGTGCACTCCGAGGACCTGCTGGCCGAGCGGGCGCTCGACGGTGACGTCGACGCCAGGGAGCAGCTCATCGAGAACGTCTACCTGCCGCTCGCCGGCACGCCGCTGCTCGACACGCTGGCCACCTACCTGGAGCAGGGCACCTCGCTGGAGGCGACGGCGCGGTTGCTGTTCGTCCACCCCAACACGGTCCGCTACCGCCTGAAGAAGATCACCGAACTGACCGGCTACCAGCCCACGGAGGGCCGCTCGGCCTTCACGCTGCAGGTCGGCCTGATCCTCGGCAGGCTCTCCGAAACCGCCGTTACCTGGCCCGCCTGAAATCCCCACTGTAGGTTCCCCACAAAACAGCCGCCACAAAGTGTGTACGGATCTCCATCCGCGTGTCGGAGTTCTACAGGGCAAGGTGGAATTTGTGCTTGTACTCGTCGCTCCGGGCCAAGGCGCCCAAACACCAGGTTTCCTGACTCCCTGGCTAGAGCTGCCCGGTGTGGCCGACAGGATCGGCGCCTGGTCGGAGGTCGTCGGGCTGGACCTGATCGCCTTCGGCACGACCGCCGGTGCCGACGAGATCCGTGACACCGCCGTCGCCCAGCCGCTGCTCGTGGCAGCCGCACTGGCCTCGGCGGAGGTGCTCGGCCTGACGCCCGACGTGGTCGCAGGCCACAGCGTGGGCGAGTTCGCCGCCGCCGCGCTCGCCGGGGTGCTCACCCCGGAGGAGGCGCTCGGCCTCGTACGCGACAGGGCCCAGGCCATGGCCAAGGCCGCCGCCGTCACCGAGACCGGCATGACCGCCGTGCTCGGCGGGGTCGAGGAGGAAGTGCTGGCCGCCATCGAGCGGCACGGCCTGACCCCCGCCAACGTCAACGGCGCCGGCCAGATCGTCGCGGGCGGCACGATGGAGCAGCTCGCGGCGTTCAAGGAGGACGCGCCGGCCCGGGCCCGGCTCATCCCGCTCTCCGTGGCGGGCGCGTTCCACACCGACCACATGGCCCTGGCGGTGGAGAGCCTGCGGGAGGCGGCCCGGCACGTCGTGCCGTCCGACCCGCGGATCACGCTGCTGTCCAACGCCGACGGCAAGGCCGTCACCTCCGGCACCGAGTTCCTCGAAAGCCTGGTCAAGCAGGTCAGCAGCCCCGTCAGATGGGGCGCCTGCATGGAGACCATGGCCGAGCTCGGGGTCACCGAGATGATCGAGCTGCTGCCCGGCGGCACACTGACCGGCCTGGCCAAGCGCGGCCTGCGCGGCGTGCGGACCGCGGCCCTGAAGACACCAGACGACCTTGACGCGGCCAGGGAGTTGAACAAGTGAGGATCCCGGACATCGCCCCCGGCGGCCGAGTGCTGGCCCTGGGCCACTACCAACCGCCGAACATCGTCACCAATGACGATCTGACCAAGACCATGGACACCAGCGACGAGTGGATCCAGTCCAGGGTCGGCATCCAGCAGCGCAGAGTCGCGGGCAAGGAAGAGTCCGTCGAGGACATGGCCACCATCGCCGGCGGTAAGGCGCTGGCGGCGAGCGGCCTGTCGCCCGATGAGGTCGACCTGGTCATCGTGGCCACCTGCACGCTGGAGTCCCAGATCCCCAACGCCTCCGCCGTCGTCGCCCACCGCCTCGGCATCAACTCGCCGGGCGCCTTCGACGTGAACGCCGCCTGCGCCGGGTTCTGCTACGCGCTCGCCACCGCCAGCGCCGCCGTTCGCGCGGGCTCGGCCAGAAACGTGCTGGTCATCGGCGCGGAGAAGCTGTCGCAGTGGGTCGACTGGACCGACCGGTCCACTGCGGTGATCTTCGCCGACGGCGCGGGCGCCGCGGTGGTGGGCCCCTCCGACACGCCCGGCATCGGCCCGGTGGTGTGGGGCAGCGCCGGCGACAAGTCCGAGGCGATCAGCATCGAGGACCGCACGTCCTTCCTCTACCAGGAGGGCCAGACCGTCTTCCGCTGGGCCACCACCGCGCTGCACCCGGTGGCTCTCGAAGCCTGCAGCCGCGCGGGGGTGGACCCCTCGGAGCTGGCGGCCTTCGTGCCGCACCAGGCCAACCTGCGCATCATCGAGGCCATCGCCCGCAAGCTCGGCGCCGACAAGGCCGTCGTCGCCCGTGACATCGTCACCGCCGGCAACACCTCGGCCGCCTCCATCCCGCTGGCGCTCTCGCGCATGCTGGAGCGCGGCGAGGTCCGCTCCGGCGGCCTCGCGCTGGTGCTCGGCTTCGGCGCGGGCCTCACCTACGCGGGCCAGGTCATCGAGATCCCCTGACATCCGATACGGTTGCCCGCCGTACCGATCAGAGCTTGTGCGGCCCGACCGCACAGAAACCAGAAAACCAGAAGGAGAAATAGCGACATGGCCGCCACCGAGCAGGACATCCTCGAAAGCGTCAGCAAGATCATCAACGAGATCACCGGCATCCCGGCCTCCGAGGTGACTCCCGAGAAGAGCTTCGTGGACGACCTCGACATCGACTCCCTGTCCATGGTCGAGATCGCCGTGGCCGCCCAGGACGAGTTCGGCGTCGAGATCCCCGACGACCAGCTGAAGAACCTGAAGACGGTCAAGGACGTCCTCAACTTCATCCAGAACTGAAACACCCCTCAGCCTGACCTAGTTAGGAGCGCGAACGTGAGTGCGAACCGGGTACGTGTCGTCGTCACCGGGCTTGGCGCGACGACGCCCGTCGGTGGAGACGTCACCTCGACCTGGACGGCGCTCCTCGCCGGTCAGTCGGGTGTCGAGACCCTGACCACGGACTGGATCGACACCGTCCCCGTGAAGTTCGCGGGGACGGCCGCGGTCGACCCGACCGAGGTCCTCCCGGCGCCGGAGGCGCGCCGCCTCGACCGCAGCGAGCAGCTCGCGCTGGTCGCCGCGCGGGAGGCCTGGCAGGACGCCGGCGCCCCCGAGGTGGCGCCCGAGCGGCTCGGGGTGGTGGTCTCCAGCGGCATCGGCGGCATCTCGACCACGCTGAGCGCCTACGACACCTACCGGCAGCGCGGCTGGAACCGGCTCTCGCCGTTCACCGTGCCGATGCTCATGCCCAACGGCCCGGCCGCCTGGATCGGGATCGACCTGGGCGCCCAGGCGGGCGTGCACGCCACCGTGTCGGCGTGCGCCTCCGGGGCCGAGGCCATCGGCCACGCGATGGACATGATCAGGTCCGGCCGGGCCGACGTGGTGGTCGCCGGTGGCACCGAGGCCGCCATCCACGGCCTCAACATGGCCGCCTTCGCCGCCGCGCGGGCCATGTCCAAGCGCAACGAGGACCCGCAGGGGGCCTCCAGGCCGTGGGACCGCGGCCGGGACGGGTTCGTGCTCGGCGAGGGGGCGGGCATCGTCGTCCTGGAGTCCGAGGAATACGCCAGGGCCCGTGGCGCGCGGATCTACGCCTACGCCGCCGGTGTCGGCTTCTCCGCCGACGCCCACCACATCACCCAGCCCGAGCCCGAGGGCCGGGGCATCATCATGGCGATGACGCAGGCGCTCAACGACGCCGACGTCTCCGGCCTGGACGTCAAGCACCTCAACGCGCACGCCACCTCCACCCCCGCAGGTGACGTCGTCGAGGTGCAGGCGGTGGCCAAGGCCATCGGCACGCACCCGCTCGTCACCTCGACCAAGTCGATGACCGGCCACCTGCTGGGCGGCGCGGGCGGCATCGAGTCCGTCTTCACGATCAAGGCGCTGCAGGACCGGATCGTCCCCGCCACGATCAACATAGACGACCTCGATGACGGCATCGAGGTGGACCTCGTCCACGGCTCGAACCGGGCGCTGCCGGACGGCGACATCGCCGCGGTCAACAACTCGTTCGGGTTCGGCGGGCACAACGCGACCGTGGTGTTCAAGTCGGCGTGAAGCCCGGCCAGGGCTCCCCGCACCTGTGCGGTTGACGGTCGCTTCCTCGAGCTGCCGGCAACATCGTCCACGCTGACCACGTGGCCGTCCGAGAACGGGTGCCGGTCTTCGGACCCGGCACTCCGGCGGTGCGCGACTCGCCAAAGGCGTCGAGTCGCAGCACGCCGCCGGCCGGGTGCCCGCCGCCATGATCTGGTCGACGGCTGTCCCGACGCCACGCCGCCGAGAAAGTCACCCGTCCGTACACATGTATGACGCGCCCTGGGGGCCATTGGTTGTCCCCGGGCGGCGGCATCCCCCTCTGATCTTCTGACCAGGCCCCGCGCCGACGCCGGCGGGGGGCCTTTCGCATGCTCACCCGTGCCCCTCCTGCCGAAAGCCCCGCGCCGGCGTCGGCGCGGGGCTGTGACGAGGTCCGGGGCTCCTGCGGCGGAGCCCCTGGTGGGAGGAGGTGGCGGAGGGCGGGACGCGGGCGTCGGACGGCTTTGTGGGGCCGGTGGCGGCGGCGTGGGGCCGGTGGGGCGGGCGGGGCCTCAGACGGCGGCGTGGAGCCAGCGGACCGGGGCGCCGTCGCCGGCGTAGCGGAAGGGCTCCAGCTCCTCGTCCCACGGCCGGCCGAGCATCTTGTCCAGCTCGTCCTCCAGCACGCACCGCCCCTGCGCGGCGGCCAGCATCGCGGTGCGCAGCCGGTCCTCGGGGATCATGATGTCGCCGCCGGCGCCGATCACCGCCGTGAAGGCGCCCAGCGTCGGCGTGTAGGCGTGCCGGGAGCCGTCCACCCCCGGCGAGGCGTCCTCGGTGATCTCGAACCTGAGTCGTTGCCAGCCCATGAGCGACGAGGTGATGGCCGCGGCGATGCCCGGGCGGCCCTCCCACTCCGCCTGCGCCCGTACGACGTTGGGCGCGGCGGGTTGCGGAGTCCACGTCAGATCTACGGGCACGCCAAGGACACCCGCGACTGCCCATTCGATATGTGGGCACAGCGCGGGCTGAGCCGAGTGGACGTAAAGGACGCCACGAGCAGACACCGGACCTCCCGTTTCGGTACGAGGTGCGCCTTCCCCAACGGCCTCGTATCGGGATGATCACAAGTGACTAGGGAGAGACTACCGTCGGTCGCTACCCGGCACCAGAGGGGGGCCATACCAAGTTGGTGCGGGAGTGGCGCGTGAATGCTTGCCGAGCAGGGGGAAGCACCCCGCTCATGGAAATTCAATCTGTCGGCGAGTCGTACGTCCGGGCAGGTCAGGTGCTGACCGACCGGTCGGCGGTCTCCGCCGCGGCGCGCTGGACCCAGGCGGTCTCGGAGGCGGACGGCGTCTGCGTCCTGCACCTGTCGCCCGGCGTCGACCCCTGCGAACTGGCGGCCGACCTGCGCGATCAGGGTCTCAGGGCCTCCCCCAACCACGTGCTCCGCGGCCAGCCGCTGTGGTTCGGCGGTCCGTCGTCCCGGCCGTTCCCCGCGCCGCCCATCGCTCACAAACCGGGTAAGTCGCGCTCGGACGTGATCGTGGGCCTGCTGGACACCGGCGTCGCCGAGCACCCGTGGTGGCCGGGCGGCGGCTGGTACGACGCCCTCGGCCCCGACGAGGCCGACGCCACGGAGGGCTCGCAGGCAGGCCACGGCACGTTCATCGCGGGCCTGCTGGTCCGCCGGGCGCCCGGCGTGGCGCTGCGGGTGCGCCGGGTGCTCGACGGCGACGGCCTGGGCGACGAGGCCACCGTGGTGCGCGCCCTCCACCGCATGCGCGAGCGCCCGCCGCAGGTGCTCAACCTGTCCTTCGGCTGCCGCTCCTTCGACGACGGGCCGCCGCCCCTGCTGGCCGACGCCCTCGGCGCGCTGCCCGACACGGTGGCGGTGGCCTGCGCCGGCAACGACGGCTCCGACCGGCCGTTCTGGCCCGCGGCGCTGCCCGGCGTGGTGGCCGTGGCGGCCCTGGACGCCACCGAGGAGCACCGCGCGCCCTATTCGGGTCACGGCGACTGGGTGGACGCCTGCGCCCGCGGCGACTGGCTCACCAGCAGCTATCTCGACGGCGGCGAGTTCACGGGCTACGCGGCGTGGAGCGGCACGTCGTTCGCCACCGCCCTGGTCGCCGGGGCCATCGCCGACGCGGCCGCCGGCGAGCCGGCCAAGGAGGCGGCCAGGCGACTGCTGGACGGCCCCCGGCAAATTCCCGATCTGGGAGTTGTCTTCCCGGCGAGTCTGTAGAGTTTACGCTCAGTCCTCAGCCAATCACGAGGAGGCATGATCGCCTCTCGTCACCGGTCGGAAGGGAGGCCGCGTGAGCGATCCCCGCGAGCCGGCGGAGCTGTTGCAGGCCGCCGCCGATGGTGACCGGTCGGCGTGGGACGCGCTCGAGTCCAGATTCGGGCCGCGCATGTGGGCCGTCGCCCGCGCGTGCGGTCTGAGTCCGGCCGACGCCGCCGACGCGGTCCAGGGCTCCTGGCTGCGCCTGCTCCAGCAACTCCAGAGCATCAGGGATCCGGCGAGAGTGGGAGGCTGGCTCATGACGACCGTGCGCCACGAGGCCCTGCTGCTGTCGCGGAGGGAACGCCGGGGGATCACCTCCTTCGAGGTCGTCGAGGACCCCGACCCGGCCTCCGCCGTCCTGGAGGCCGACGGCCGGCGCCTGCTCTGGAAGACGGTCTCCGCCCTCCAGGAGCCCTGCCGCACGCTGCTTCAACTGGTCGCGTTCGACCTCGGGAGCCAGCAGATGGCCTCGCGGCTCGGCGTTCCCGTCGGCAGCGTCGGCCCGACCCGGGCCCGCTGCCTGGAGAAACTGCGCACTCTGATCTCAACCCAGGAGACGGCGCAATGATCAACGACGAATACTTCCTGGCAGCCCTCCGGCTGGCCGCCGGGAACGACCCGATCCCGAGTCGCGTGTCCGCCGCCGCGCGTGACCTGTTCAGGTTCCGGGTCCCCCGGGCGGTGACCGCCGCCTTCAGCGAGTGCGCCGCGATCCGCGGCACGCGCGATGACGACGGTTCCCACCTGGTGCGCTTCGTCGCCGCCGGCCTCACGTTCGACCTGGAGGTGACGGTGGGCGACGGGCTCATCGACGTCGCGGGACAGGTCTCTCCCTATCCGGGAGAGGGCGCTCTCGTCGATGTGCGGACCCCGCATCTCACGCTCACCGCGCGGATCGCGCACACCGGCCACTTCATCGCCACCGGGCTGCCGCCCGGCTGGCTCAGCGTGGTGTGCCACCGGCCGGGCCACGCCCCCGTACAAACCAGGTGGGTGCGCATCCGCCCCTGACCCGTGCAGCTGTCGACCAGCCGGGAGAGCCGCGCCCTCTCCCGGCTTTTTCGAGCAAGGCCCTCATGAGCGTGACATCGGATCCACTGCGCGACCGGCTCGTCAGGGCGGCCGAGGCCGCCCTCATGCGTTCCCTGGTCGATCCCGCCCATGCCCTGCACGCGGGCAGCCTCGTGCTCGCCACGGCCCGCCGCGCCGGCTTCCCTGAAGGGGAGGCCATGGCGCTTCGGGCGATGGCGCTGGCCGCCCGCGAGCTGGGTGACCTCCAGAGCGCCGAGGAGCATCTCCGCGCGGCCATCGCCACCGTGGGCGCGCCGCCGGAGCGGGTGGCCCAGGCACGGCTGTCCCTGGTCACCGTCCGCACCGAACGCGGCCATCCCCTGCAGGCCCTGCGGGTGGCCGCGCTGGCGTGGGCATACCTGTCCCCGCTGGACCGCGCCAAGCTGGACACCCAGCGCGCGGTCGCCCTGGCCCACCTCGGCCGCCACCAGGAGGCCATCGCCGCCTGCGACCGGGCGCTGCGGAAGCTGGTGAAGGCGCCGGGCACCATCGACGACCACCGGTTCCTGGCGGGCGGGCTGCTCAACCGGGGGCTCATCCACTCCTACCGTGGTGACTGGGACGCCGCCATGCGCGATCTGAGCGCCTGCCTGGAGATCTCCCGCCGGTCCGGGCTACGGCACCTGGCCCGCCTGTCCGCCGCCAACCTGCCCTTCCTCGCCGTACGCCGGGGGGACATCGCCGGGGCGTTCAAGCACTACCGGGAGGCCGAGGACACGCTGTTCGGCTTCCCCGAGCGGCTGGCCACGATGCGGGCCGACTTTGCCGGAGCCCTGCTGGCCGCCCACCTGCCCGGGGAGGCCAGGGCCATGCTGAGCCTGGCCGTACCCGATCTGGAGGCGGCCGGCGCGCACGTGGCGCTGGCGGAGGCGCGGCTGAAGCTGGCGCAGGTGGAGCTGCTCACCGGTGACCCGCGCCGGGCGTGGGAGGTGGCCGACCAGGCGACGGCCGAGCTGGCCGCGCAGGACCGGACGTCGTGGCTGCCGCTGGCCAAGGAGGTCATCCTGCGCTCCCGCCTGGCTCTCGAACCGGCCACGCCCGAGCTGCTCGCGGAGCTGATCGCGTGCGCGGACGAGCTGGAGCAGGGGTTCGCCGACCGGGCGGGGGCGGCGGCGTTGCGGCTGGCCGCGGCCGAGGCGGCGCTGGCCGTGGACGATCATCCGACGGCCTCGGCCCAACTGGCCAGGCTCACCCGGCACGTCCACCGGAACGAGCGCTGGATGCCGGTCGGCACCCGGCTCACCTCGCTGGGAGCCGAGCCTCAGACGACCGGCATCCCGGTGCCGGTGCGGCAGCACGCGCTCGCCCTGGAGGCCTCGCTGCGGGAGGACGTCACGGGGGCCTTCCGCGCGGTCCACGACGGGCTGGCGGAGGTGAGCGAGCAGGTGGAGACGTTCGACGACCCGTCGGTGCGCGCACACGCGGCCCGGGCCGGGGACCGGCTGGCGGCCTTCGGGCTGCGGCTGGCGGTCCGGGACGGGTGCGCGACGGACGTGTTCGAGTGGGCCGAGCGGTGGCGGGCGGTCACCGCGCCCGCGCACGCCTGCTCGGCGGTGGACCCCGAGCGGGTGCGGGCCGAGCTGGGCGCGCGCGGGGCGCTGGTGGAGTTCGTGGCGGAGGGCGACGCGCTGCTGGGCGTGCTGATCAGCCGTGAGCGGGTGCTGGTGCGGCGGGTCGGGAGCGTGCGCGCGGTCAAGGAGGCGATCGTACGGCTGCGTTACTCGCTGCGGCGGCAGGCCGATCCGGAGGACGTCGAGGTCGCGGGGACGGAGGTGGAGCGGCTGCTGTTGCGGCCGCTGCTCGCCGAGCTGGGTGACCGGGCGCTGGTGGCGGTGCCGGTGGGCCCCCTGCACACTCTGCCCTGGGCGGCGCTGCCGTGCCTGCGCGAGCGTCCGGTGAGCGTGGCCGCCAGCGCGGCGGCCTGGGTGCGGGCCAGGGAGCTGGGCCGCGCGCGCGACGGCGGCCCGCCGGTGGTGGTGGCCGCGGCCGGGCCCGAGCTGGCGCACGCGCGGACGGAGGTCTCGCACGTGCTGTCCTGCCATCCGGACGGGCGGGAGGTGCCCGGGCGGACGGGGGACGTGCTGGCGGCGCTGGGAGTGGCCGACGTGCTGCACCTGGCGGCGCACGGGGTGTTCCACGCGCGCAGTCCGCTGGTGTCGGGGATCACGCTGGAGGACCGCTCGCTGATGGCTTACGACCTGCTGGACGTGCCGCGGTCGGCGGGGCTGGTGGTGTTGTCGGCGTGCAATTCCGGCATGTCCCGTACGCCGGTGGAGGGGGCGCCGCTGGGGCTGCCGGGGACGTTCCTGGCCAAGGGGTCGACCTGTGTGGTGGCGGGAATGGTGCCCGTGCGGGATGACGTGGCTCCGGTGATGATGAGCACGTTCCACCAGCTCGTGGCGGCGGGGCATCCCCCGGACGCGGCCCTGGCCCACGCCGCCGCCAAGACCGGCGAGGTCGGCTTCGCCTGCTTCGGCGCGGGTGACCTTCCCCTGTATTAGGGGGTGGTGGATCGAGATGGCCGGTGCTTCGAGGGATGCCCGGGGCCGGGGTGGTCAGCCTGTGGCGATCGGGCGGGTGGGGTCGGTGATCCAGTGGGACCAGGAGCCCACGTAGAGGGCCGCGGGCAGGCCCGCCACCGCCAGGGCCAGCACCTCGTGGGCGGCGGTCACGCCCGATCCGCAGTATGCACCCGCCTGGACGCCCTCGGCGACGCCTAGCCCGGCGAAGCGGGCCCGCAGGGCGGCCGGGTCGAGGAACCTGCCGTCGGGACCCACGTTGTCGGTCGTGGGCGCGCTGACGGCCCCCGGAACGTGCCCGGCCACCGGATCGACCGGCTCCACCTCGCCCCGGTAACGCTCCGCGGCCCTGGCGTCGAGCAGCACGCCCTCAGTGGCCAGCGCCGCCGCCGCGGCGGCGGTCAGCGTCGGCATCCCGCCCGGCCGGGCCGTGAAGTCGCCCGGCGCGACGTCCGGGGTCTCCTTGGTGATCGGCAGTCCGGCCTCGGTCCAGGCCGGCAGGCCGCCGTCGAGCACGCGTACGTCGTCGTGGCCGAAGTAACGCAGCACCCACCAGGCCCGGGCGGCGGCCGTCGCGGCGGTGTCGTCGTAGACCACCACGGGCCGCGCGTCCGACACCCCCAGGCGGCGCATCGCGGCCTGGAACAGGCCCGCCTCCGGCAGCGGATGCCGCCCACCCGCGCCGGGCGCGTCCGCGAGATCGGCGTCGAGGTCGCAGAAGACGGCGCCCGGGAGGTGCCCCTCGCGGTAGAGCTCCACCCCGGGCGGGCCGCCGAGCCGCCAGCGGACGTCGAGCACCGTCACGTCGCCGAGCGCGGCGAGGTCGGCGGGAGTGATCAGCGGGCTCGTCACGTGCGTACCTCCAGGAGCGGGACGTGCTGCTCGGCCCGGGTCAACGAACCGTGGTATCCGGTGAACAGGGCCTCGATCGGGTGGTTGCCGGGCGCGGTGATGGCCACGTCGGCGTAGGGGACGGCGATGACGTCGCCGATGCGCCCCAGCCACGCGTCACGCACCCGGGGCCCGAACCAGCCGGAGTCGACCGCCTCCTGCCTGGACACTACCCAGGCCTTCCCGTCGAGCCTCTCCCGCCACGCCTCCAGCACCTGCTTGGCCGCTCCGGGGCGCGCGTAGACGTGCCTGGCCCTGGCCTCGCCGCCGAGCATCGCCACCCCCGCCGTCAGCTCGGGGACGCTCTCCGCGTCGATCTTCTCGGTGGCGTTGATCATGCCGTGGTCGGCGGTGACGTAGAGGGCGGAGCCGGGCGGCAGGCCCTCGGCGAGCCGGCGCGCCATGTCGTCGACGATGCCGAGCCGGCGCAGCCACTCCTCGCTGCCCCAGCCCGTCATGTGCCCGGCGGCGTCGAGGTCGCCGTAGTAGACCGTGACGTGGGCGGATCGCTCGCGCATCGCCTCGCGGGCGCGGGCGACGCGGTCGTCCGGGGCCTCGGCCGCGAGGTAGCGGACCCCGCGGTAGACGGCCCTGGTCAGCCCGGTGCCCTCGAACTCGGCCGGCGCCACGTAGACGCTCTCGATCCCGGCCTGGGCGGCGCGCTGGTAGACCGTCGCGGCGGGCTGCCACTCCTCCGGGTCCATGAACAGGCCGTCGGGCATCGTCCAGCGCAGGCAGTTGAGCAGGTGGCCGGTGCCCGGCACGGCCAGCAACAGGCCGAGCATGCCGTGCTCGCCCGGGGTCAGGCCGGTGCCGAGGGAGCACAGGCTGGTGACGGTGGTGGCGGGGAAGCCCGCGGTGAGGGTCCGGTGGGCCAGCCCGGAAAGGAACGGGGCCGTCTCGGCGTGGGCGCGCAGCAGCTCGGCTCCCAGGCCGTCCACCAGGAACAGGCAGATGCGGTCCGCGGGCTCTATGGCGAGCGCGTTGGGCTCGCGCAGGCCCAGCGCGGCCAGCAGCGAACCTGGCAGATCGGTCAGGGACCCACCGCCATAACGCGGGACCAGCATGTTCCCCATCGTAGCCCTCGTCCGATTTCTTAAGTTTTTACTGTTTGGCGGCGTGCGGTGCGGCCCGGTCAGGAGGCGGCGCGGGCGGTGGCCTCCGAGAGGGCCTTGGCGAAGGCCAGTACGTGCGTGACCGCCTCCGGGCCGTCGGCCGCCTCGCTCACCCTGAGCGAGAGGTCGTCGGCCGTGATCGCGCCCGTGTAGCCGTGGTCGGCCTCGCAGTTTTCGTCGCCGCACGTGGCCGGCTCCAGGTCCACGTGGGAGATGGCGCCCCAGCCGATCGTGAGCGTCACCTCCGTGGGCGGCACCCCCGGCGCGTAGGAGGCGGGGTCGGGCACGACGCGGGTGACGGCGACCGACTGGACCCGGCTGAGCCGCACGGCCTCGGTGGTGGTGGAGGCGTGGGAGGCCGAGACGCCCTCCACCGCGGGGTGCTCGTCGGTGTGGCAGACCAGCAGCCGCGTCGCCGACAGCACCAGGACGGTGACGTGTCTGCGCACCTCCATCGCGGGATCGAATGTGGCCTCGTGATGGACCACGAACGCGGTCACGGCCTCCTTGCCCAGCGCGGATTCGACCGCATCGGTGACGAGGTCGGGATAGTAGCCGCTGCGCTCGATCGCTTCACGCAGGCCCGCGGCTGAGACTCGGGTTTCCCTCATGGCTCCATCCTGCCAGGGACCGGCTCCGCACTCACCCGCCGCATATAACGCTCTATAACGTCTTTATCCAGGCATCATTGCGCACTCAGGCCACTTCCTTCGCTCAGGGCGGATCACGAGATCCGACCCGGGCCGCGTCGGCTCAGGGCGGGGTCAGGAGCCGGCGTGGGCCGCCTTCGCTCTGGGCGGGTCAGGAGAGCCGACGTGGGCCGCCTTCGCTCTGGGCGGATCAGGAGAGCCGGCGTGGGCCGCCGTCCAGCCGTGGGCCCGCCGGGGTGCGCAGGGTGGCCCTGGCGCCGAGCACGAAGGCGTCCGACTCGCCCACGAGCACCGGGTCCAGGTCCAGCCGGGCCAGCTCCGGCAGGTCGCCTGCCAGGCGGCCGACGCGCACGAGGAGGTCCTCCAGGGCACCGACCGCCACGGGCGGGTAGCCGTACTGGCCGAAGAGCAGGGGCGCCGCGCGTACGGACCTGACCAGGGCGGAGGCGTCCGCGCCGGTCAGCGGGGCCAGGCGGAAGCCCTGGTCGAGCAGGAGGCGGGCGGCCACCTCGCCCAGTCCGAACGACACCACCGGCCCGAACGCCGGGTCCTCGATGACGCTCACCACGGTCGGCACGGCCGGCTGCGGCGCCAT
Source organism: Nonomuraea jiangxiensis (assembly GCF_900099965.1). Classification (GTDB taxonomy): domain Bacteria; phylum Actinomycetota; class Actinomycetes; order Streptosporangiales; family Streptosporangiaceae; genus Nonomuraea; species Nonomuraea jiangxiensis. The sequence goes on from NZ_FNDJ01000018.1 coordinate 47,002, forward strand.
ACGCTGCACCGCCAGCTCCACCTCCGCGCCGAGCTGGTCGGCGAACTCGGCGTACGCGTGCCGCACCATCTCCTGGCCGGTCAGCCCCAGGCGCACGGTGCCCGCGCGGCGCGAGGCGCCCGGATCGGCCACCTTGAGCACCACGGGCCAGCCGAGGCGTTCGGCGGCGGCGACCGCCTCGTCGGGCGAGCGCACCACCTCGGCGGGCCAGACCGTCAGGCCGTAGCAGGAGAGCAGCTCGGTGGCGTCGATCTCGACGGGCGGGCCGGCCTCGGCGAACACAGGCGGCGGCGCGGCGACCGCGTCTCCCCCGCCGACCGGACCAGCCGCGTCTCCCCCGCCGGTCGGACCGGCCACGCCGGCGACCAGCCCGGCCACGCCCGCAGTCGGGGCGGCCAGGCCGGTCGCACCGGCAGTCGGGGCGGTCGCGGCGGTGAGCTGGTGGGTCTCAGCAGTGAGCTGGGGGGTTGCGGCGGTGGACTGGGGGGTCTCAGCGGCGGGCTGGGGGGTTGCGGCGGTGGGCTGGGGGGTCGTCGGCTCTGGCGGGGTGGACAGGGCGGTGTGGGCGAGGGTTCGGGCGCGGGCGGTGTCGATGTCGTCGAGCGCCGTCGGCGGCGCCACCGGCTGGGCGCGCCACTTCGCGTAGCGCACCGCGTGGGCCAGCGCCCTGACCGCCTCCTCCGGCGCCGCATAGGACGGGATCGAGCCACGGGCGGGCGTCACGGAGCCGCGCGTCCCCACCCGCAGCGCCGGGTCCATGCCCAGGTAGCCGCGGAACGTCGTGAGCACCGGCTTGCCGGTGTCCTTCGCGGCCCGCAGCAGCTCGGCCGCCACCTGGTCCGTCTCCCCGGGAACGGGCGGCATGTAGATCACGACCGCGGCGTCCACGTCGGGGGAGGCCAGTTCGTCGGCGAGCGCCGTACCGAACTCCGCGGGGCCCGCGGCCGCACCCAGGTTGACCGGCGCACGGGGCTCCAGCCCTGCGGCGCAGCAGGCGTCGGCGGCGAGCAGGCCGAGCGCGTCGGAGTTGGTCACGAGCGCGACCCGGGGGCCGGCGGGCAGCGGCTGGTAGGCCAGCAGCTGGCCCACGTCGAACAGCTGGAAGAGGTCGTCGACCCTGATCAGGCCCGCCTGTTCGAACAGCGGGCCGATCGCCGAGTCCGGCAGCCCCGGCTCCTCCGGCGAGAGCCCGGCGCGGGTGCCGCCGCTCTTGACCACGACGATGGGCTTGCTGCGGGAGATGCGCCTGGCCAGCCGGGTGAACTTGCGCGGATTGCCCAGCGTCTCCAGGTAGAGCAGGATCACCTCGGTCGAGTCGTCCTCCTCCCAATATTGCAGCAGGTCGTTGCCCGAGACGTCGGCCCTGTTGCCCGCGGAGACGAACGTCGAGATGCCCATGCCGCGCTGCGCCACCCGCTGGAGCAGCGCGGTGCCGAGCGCGCCTGACTGGCTGAAGAAGCCCACCTTGCCCCGGCCCGGCACGGTGGCGGCGAGGGTGGCGTTGAGCTTGACGGCCGGGTCGGTGTTGGCGATGCCGAGGCAGTTGGGGCCCACGACGCGCAGGCCGTAGGAGCGGGCGACGCGCGCCAGCTCCCGCTGCCGGGCCCTGCCCTCCGCCCCCCTCTCGCCGAACCCCGACGAGACCACGACCAGCCCGTGCACACCCTTCTCCGCGCATTCCTTGACCACGTCGACGACGCTCTCGGCCGGCACCGCCACCACGGCCAGGTCCACGTCGTCGTCGATCGCGCTCACGCTCGGATATGCCCGCACGCCCGCGACCGCCCGCACCTCGCGGTGCACCGGATAGACGGGGCCGGTGAAGTCGGCGGCCAGCAGGTGGCGCAGGACCGTCTGGCCCACCCCGCCCGGCTCGCGCGAGGCGCCGATGACCGCGACCGAGCCCGGGGCGAGCAGCCGGGCGATGGACCTGGCCTCCGCCCGGTGCTCACGCGCCGCCGTGACCTCGGCGGAAGTGTCGGTGGGAGTGAGGTCTAACGTCATGCGTACGACGCCGTCGGCGAACTGGGTCTGCGCCGTGTAGCCCGCCTGGCGCAGCAGGCCTGTCATGCGCTTGTTGGCCGGCAGGACGTCGGCGATGAACCGCTCGATGCCGCGCTCGCGGGCCGTGGCCGCCAGGTGCTCCAGCAGCACGGAGGCCACTCCCCTGCCCTGGTGGGCGTCCTCGACGAGGAAGGCGACCTCGGCCTCGCCCGGGCCCGTGCGGTCGTAGCGGATCACGGCCACCATGTCGGCGCCGATGGTGGCGATCAGCGCGACCCTGTTGACGTAGTCGACGTTGGTGAACCGCTCGACCTCCCGGTCCGACAGGTTGGGGCGCGGACCGAAGAACCGGAAGTAGATCGACTCGTCCGACAGGCGCGAGTAGAAGGAACGGAGGCGGTCGGCGTCGGCGGGCCTGATGGGACGGACGTGTGCGGTGCCACCGTCGGCCAGGACGACATCGGCCTCCCAGTGGGCCGGATAATGTGCCTCCACGGTGTTGAGCGTAAACCCGCATCCCAGATGCCAAGACCAGTACGCTTTTTGGGCAACGCTTGTGCATCGACTGCAGTCCGGTGTCGGGGGTCCGCCCCACGGGCAGCCCGGAAGCTGTTAGTTTTGCCGTGGCCAGGCTCGTTCAGAAGGATGCAAGGTGGTGGCATCATGACGCGGGTCGTCGTGGTGGGTGATCTCATGACCGACGCCGTTGCGCGCGCCCGTTATGCGCTTGCCAGGGCGAGCGACACCCCGGCGATCGTGACCATGCACGGCGGTGGTTCGGGAGCGAATGTCGCCTCGTGGCTTGCCGTCGAGGGTGCCGAAGTGGCCTTCATCGGCCGCAGGGGCGCCGACATCACGGGGCGAAACCGCGACATGGAGCTGATGGGCTACGGCGTGGACGCCCGGCTCGTCATGGATCCCGAGCGCCCGACCGGCACCTGCGTGGTGCTCGTGACGCACAAGGGCGAGCGCACCATGCTGTCCGACCCGGGTGCCAACGCGGCGCTGTCGCCGGAGGACCTGCCGCGTGACCTGTTCGCGCCGGGCACGCACCTGCACCTGTCGGGCTACACGCTGATCAACGAGGGTTCGCGGGACGCCGGGCTCGCCGCGCTCGACATGGCCCGCCGCGCCAACATGTCGATCTCGGTCGACTGCGCCTCATCCGCGCCGCTGGAGCGCACGGGTGCCGAGCCGTTCCTGGAGTGGACGAGCGACGCCCGGCTGCTGTTCGCCAACACCGACCAGGCCAAGGTGCTGACCGGCCGCGATGACGCCGAGGCCGCCGCCAAGGTGCTGACGGCGTGGTTCCCGCAGGTCGTGATCAAGATGGCCGGCGAGGGCGCGTTGTGGTACTCCAACGGCCGCCCCGACTCGGTGCACGTGGCCGCCGAGCCGGTCGACAAGATCGTGGACGGCACGGGGGCCGGTGACGCGTTCTCGGCCGGGTTCCTGCCGGCGTGGCTGGCGGGCAAGCCTCCGGCGGAGGCGCTGTCCTCGGGGTGCCGGCTGGCGGCCAAGGCGATCATGCACCTGGGCGCGCGCCCGCCGTTCTAGCCGTTCGGAGCACCGGGTGCCGCGGGCATGCGGCCCCGGTGGACCAGCGGCTCGCCGAGCGAGCCGCTCAGGACGTGATCGCCAGGGCCAGGGGCAGGACGGCCGGGGCGCCCGCGTGGCGGACCAGGGCCGCCGCCAGCGTCATCGTCCACCCCGTGTCGACCTGGTCGTCCACGAGCAGCACCGGGCCGCCGCAGCTCCCGATCGAGGCGCCCAGCTCCCTGGGCATGGCCAGCGTGCCCCTGATCGCCCGCACCCGCTTGGCGCTGTTGAACTGCTGCCCGGGCGAGCCCGCCCGATAGCCCAGCTCCCCCAGGTAGGAAAGCCGCCCGACCTGCGCCAGCCGTTCGGCGAACCCGCGTACCAGCAGGGGCCGCGTCGCGGACGGCACGTTGACCACGGCGACCGGGCGGGAGGCCCACTCCCAGGACGACAGCACCTGCACCACGGCCTTGAACAGGTCGTCGGGCAGCGGCCCGTCCGGCCCGTTGAACAGCTCGCGCAGCCGGTTGCCCCACCCGATGTCGGTCAGCCGCCCGAGCGCCCTGCCCGGCTCCGCGCCGAGCTCGGGCTTGATCCGCCCTGACAGGTCGGCCAGGCCGGTCGGCCACTGCTTGCGGGCCTCGATCTCGACGCCGGGGCGGCTCAGGCGTTCGCGGGCGGTCTCGACGGCCTGCGCGCCGATCTCCGGGGAGCGGTGGTCGCCGGTGCAGTTGTCGCAGCGGCCGCACGGGGCGGCGGACTCGTCGTCGAGGTGCCTGCGCAGGTACTGCTCGCGGCACTCGGACGTCGTCAGGTAGCCGAGCATGGCCTGCTGCTCGCTCTTGCGCTCGGCGGCGATGCGGGCGTAACGGTCGGTGTCGTACGACCACGGCTCCCCGGTGGCCTCCCAGCCGCCCTTGACCCGCCGGACCGCGCCGTCCACGTCGAGGACCTTGAGCATCATCTCCAGGCGGCTGCGGCTCAGGTCGACGGCGGCCTCCAGGGCGGGGGTGGACATGACGCCGCCCGCTTCGAGGGTCTGGAGGGTGGCGCGTACGACGGGTTCGGGCGGGAACGCCAGCGAGGCGAAATACGCCCAGATCTCGCGGTCCTCCACGCCGGGCAGCAGGATCACCTCGGCCCGCTCCACCCCACGCCCGGCCCTGCCGACCTGCTGGTAGTAGGCCACCGGCGACTGGGGCGCGCCCACGTGCACCACGAACCCGAGGTCCGGCTTGTCGAACCCCATCCCGAGCGCGCTCGTCGCGACCAGCGCCTTGAGCTTGTTGTTGAGCAGCGCCTCCTCGGCCGCCAGCCGCTCGGCCGGCTCGGTCTGCCCGGAGTAGGAGGCCACTTCCAGGCCCTGTTCGCGCAGGTAACCGGCGATCTCGTGGGCGGCGGCCACGGTGAGGGTATAGACGATGCCGGAGCCGGGCAGCTCGCGCAGCGTCCGGGCGAGCCAGGCCAGCCGCTGCTCCGCCGACGGGAGGCGGACGACGCTGAGGTGCAGGCTGTCGCGCTCCAACGGGCCGCGCAGGACGAGCGTGTCCTCGCCCTCGGGCCGCAGCTCCTCGGGCAGGCGCATCTGCTCGGCCACGTCGCGGGTGACGCGGGCGTTGGCGGTGGCGGTGGTGGCCAGCACGGGGATGCCCGGCGGCAGCTCCGCGAACATCGTGGCCAGCCTGCGGTAGTCGGGCCTGAAGTCGTGGCCCCAGTCGGAGATGCAGTGAGCCTCGTCGACCACCACCAGCCCGGCGCTCTCGGCCAGCTCGGGCAGGACGTTGTCGCGGAAGTCGGGGTTGTTGAGCCGTTCGGGGCTGACCAGCAGCACGTCGACCAGCCCGTCGGCGACCTGTCCGTAGACCTCCTCCCACGCCTCGGGGTTGGCGGAGTTGATCGTGACGGCGTTGATGCCGGCGCGCTCGGCGGCGGCGATCTGGTTGCGCATGAGCGCCAGCAGCGGCGAGACGATGACCGTGGGGCCCTCGCCCAGCTCGCGCAGGAGGGCGGTGGCCACGAAGTAGACGGCCGACTTGCCCCACCCGGTGCGCTGGACGACGAGCACCCTGCGCCGGTCCACGACGAGCGCCTCTATCGCGGCCCACTGGTCGTCACGGAGCCGCGCGTGGTCGCCGGCCAGCGCCCGCAGCTTCTCCTCGGCCTCTTCGCGCAGCATCGCCGCATCGGGGGCATCAATCATGCCCTCCTTGTTACCAGCTTCCCGTGCCCCCGCGCGCAACCTCCGGTCGTACGGGGGCGGCGCACACGTGGTCGCCATCGTGGTCACCATCGGGGTCGTCGTCGGGGTCGTCGTCGGGGTCGTCGTCGGTCAAGCTGGTCACCAGCTTTCCCGGCGGGCATGGAAGCACCACCCAGGGGGCCCAGTTCGCGCACGTCACGGCGCCCCGCCCCGTGCGGGTCAGAGGGCGTTTTCCTGGAGGCCGCCCGCCGGGTGCGGCGGGTGGCGGTGCCGTTGGCTCCGCCGTACCGGATGGGGTTTTCAGGTCTTGTCGGCGTGCTCGGGGAAGGCGTTGATGGTGACGCGGTGCATGCGGCGGCGTTCGGTGTAGTCGGCGACCGCGTAGTGCTGGGTGGGGCGGTTGTCCCAGAAGGCGAGGGTGCCCGGGCGCCACCTCAGCCTCAGCTGGAACTCCGGCGACCTGATGTGATCCGTGAGGAGCGGCAGCAGCGCCTCGTTCTCCCGATCGGTCAGCCCCACGAGGCGGGTCGTGGAGGCGCGGTTGACGAAGAGGGCCTTGCGGCCGGTCTCGGCGTGTACGCGCACCACCGGACGTTCCACCGGCGGCCACTTCGCCTGGATCTCGGCCAGATCGAACGGGTGCCCCTTCGCGATCGCCTTCTTCATCGACATCGTGATGTCGTGCGTGGCCGTCAGTTCGTCGCACAGCCGCTGCATCGACGGCGAGAGCGTCTCATAAGCCAGGTACGTGTTCGCCCAGCACGTGTCCCCGCCCACAGTGGGCAACTGGACGCAGCGCAGCAGGGATCCCATCGGCGGGGTCGGTTCGAAGGTGTTGTCGCTGTGCCATTCGTCCGCGCCCTCCCCCTTGGGCGACGTCTGGTCGAGTACGTGGATCGGGCTGCCGGAGTCCCGCTTGAAGGCGGGGTGGTTGAGCGTGCCGAAGTTCAGGGCGAACTGCAGGTGCTGCTCGTCGTCGATCCCCGTTTCGCGGAAGAACAGCACGAGGTGCCTGAGCCAGCCCGCCCGCAGGATCTCGACCTCTTCCTGGGCCAGCGGCTTGCGCAGATCGACCCCGGTGACCTCGGCGCCGATGTGCTTGGTCACGGGATGGAACTCGATCATGACGCCTCCGGACAAGAGGGGGGTGACCGCAGTGTCCCGAACGTAACACCCAAGCAATTGCTTGGTCAACGAATCGCCCTCCGGTCGACACGGAGCCCGCCTATCGAACAGATATGCGAGAAGCGGCGAGGATCGGGTATCCTCTTGCCTCGGCAGGATGTTCGACGCCATGCTCTCCCGGGTCACCGGGCCGAGTCGGCCAAATCCTGCGTGACCAGCCCAGTCATCGGCGTGGGAGGTGCCCTTGACGACTCCGTGCCGCGTGCCCGGCAGGACCCGTCCCGTGCCCGCGCGGCGACCGGCCTCGCCTTGCTGGAGGTTCGCGACGACGGCCACGGGCTTACCTCACTCGCGCCCGCCAAGGCGGAAGGAACGCTCCGGATACATCACTGGAGACCTGGCTCGTGCCATCATCTCCAGGGGGCGAAGACGTCGGCACCCATACCGGTCGCGTGGCCGTGCTCCTCTGGCCGTCACCGAGTCGCGACCGGGACGGGATACGTTGACACCCCACAGGCCGATCTGACGCTGCTCCAGCGGGCTGACGGCTACGGTTACAGCACAAGGACAGAAGGAGGATGCGCTTCCCCTCGGCGCGACGGCCGAGGCAGCCGCGCAGCACAAGATGGCCCGACGCACGACTGCACCCCCGCCTGAGGATTTCGAGGAGCGGATCGTCGACATCGACGTCTCCTCGGAAATGCGCACGAGTTACCTCGAGTACGCCTACTCGGTTATCTACCAGCGCGCCCTGCCCGACGCTCGTGACGGACTCAAGCCGGTGCAGCGGCGCATCCTCTACTCGATGAGCGAGATGGGCCTGCGCCCCGACCGCGGGCACGTCAAGTGCTCGCGCGTCGTCGGCGACGTCATGGGCAAGCTCCACCCGCACGGCGACTCCGCGATCTACGACGCCCTCGTCCGCCTGGCGCAGCCGTTCTCCATGCGCCTGCCCCTCGTGGACGGCCACGGCAACTTCGGCTCGCCCGACGACCTGCCCGCCGCCATGCGTTACACCGAGGCCAGGCTGGCCCCGGCGGCGATGCTCATGGTCGAGTCGCTCGACGAGGACACCGTCGACTTCAAGCCCAACTACGACGGCCAGGAGACCGAACCCGCGGTCATGCCGTCGGCCTTCCCCAACCTGCTGGTCAACGGCACGAGCGGGATCGCGGTCGGCATGGCCACCAACATGGCCCCGCACAACCTCGCCGAGGTCGTGGCCGCCGCCCGCCACCTGATCAAGAAGCCGGACGCGACGCTCGACGAGCTGATGCGGTTCGTGCCGGGTCCCGACCTGCCGACCGGCGGCTCGATCATCGGGCTGCAGGGGGTCAGGGACGCCTACGAGAGCGGGCGCGGCACGTTCCGCATGCGGGCCAAGTGCGCGGTCGAGCAGATCACCCCGCGCCGCAAGGGCATCGTCGTCACCGAGCTCCCCTACAACGTCGGCCCCGAGCGCGTCGTCACCAAGATCCGGGAGCTGGTCACCAGCAAAAAGCTGCAGGGCATCGCCGACCTCAAGGACCTCACCGACCGGCACAAGGGCCTGCGCCTGGTCATCGAGATCAAAAACGGCTTCATCCCCGAGGCCGTCCTGGAGGAGCTCTACCGGCTGACGCCGATGGAGGAGACCTTCGGCATCAACAACGTCGCCCTGGTCGACGGCGAGCCCCGCACGCTGGGCCTGCGCGAGATGCTCCAGGTCTACGTGGACCACCGGCTCGAAGTCGTGCGCCGCAGGACGGAGTTCCGTCGCCGCAAGCGCGAAGAACGCCTCCACCTGGTCGACGGCCTCGTCATCGCCCTGCTGAACATCGACGAGGTCATCCAGGTCATCCGCTCCTCCGACGACTCGTCGCAGGCGCGGACGCGGTTGATGGACGTGTTCTCGCTGAGCGAGATCCAGGCCTCCTACATCCTCGACACGCCGCTGCGCCGCCTGACCCGCTACGACAAGCTGGAGCTCGACCGCGAGAAGCAGACGCTGACCGAGGAGATCGCCGCGCTCTCCGAGATCCTCTCCTCGGAGACCAAGCTGCGGCAGGTGGTCTCCGGCGAGCTCTCCGACGTGGCCAAGAAATACGCCACGCCCCGCCGTACTGTCCTGCTGGAGGCCCCGGGCGTCACCCGCACCGCGGCGATCTCGCTCCAGGTGGCCGACGACCCGTGCCTGGCGCTGCTGTCCTCGACCGGCCTGCTGGCCCGCACCGCCGACGCCACGCCGCTGCCGGGCGAGGGCGATCGCGCGGCGCACGACGTGCTGGTGTCGGTCGTACGGACCTCCGTACGCGGTGAGGTCGGCGTCGTGACGTCACTGGGCCGGTTGATCCGGGTCCAGGTGGTGGACCTGCCGACGCTGCCGCCCGCGGCCAACCCGCCGTCGTTGTCGGGCGGCCACCCGGTCTCCGAATACGTCTCGCTGCAGCCCGACGAGAAGGTCGTCGGCCTCGGCTCCCTCGATCCCGACGGCCCCGGCCTGGCCCTGGGCACGGCGCAGGGAGTGGTCAAGCGGGTGGTGCCGGACTATCCGGCCAACCGCGACGACTTCGAGGTGATCGCGCTCAAGGACGGCGACCACGTGGTGGGCGCCGTGGAGCTGGTGTCCGAGGCTCACGACCTGGTGTTCATCTCCTCCGACGCCCAGTTGCTGCGTTTCCCGGCCTCCCTGGTGCGCCCGCAGGGCCGTCCGGCGGGCGGCATGGCGGGCATCCGGCTGGACGACGGGTCCAGGGTGATCTGGTTCGGCGTCGTCGACCCCGATCGCCCCGCGCAGGTGGTCACGATAGCGGGCTCCTCCACGGCACTGCCCGGCACGCAGGTGGGGGGCGGCAAGGTGGCCGACTACGCGGACTTCCCCGCCAAGGGGCGGGCCACGGGCGGGGTGCGGGCCCAGCGGTTCCTGAAGGGCGAGGACGAGCTCCTGCTGGCCTGGGCCGGCCCGGCCCCGGCCAAGGCGGTCTCGGCGGTGGGCAAGCCGGTGCCACTGCCGGAGGAGCTGGGCCGCAGAGACGGCTCCGGCGTCCGCCTCACCCACACGATCGGCGCCATCGGCGGCGCCATCGCCTCAGACCCCACCTCCTTGCCCACCACGTCCACCTCCACCACCGGCTCCGAGCCAGACGAGGACGACGAGGAGGAATAACCCCCCCAACGGCCCACCTCCCAAGGGCCCACGACTCCCCAGGGGGTCACAGCTCCTCGCGGGCTGCGACCCCCTACGGGCGACGACTCTTGCCAGGCCACGACTCCCCACGGACTACGGCTCCTGGCGGGCCACGACTCTTGGCAGGCCACGACTCCCCACGGGCTACGGCTCTTCGCGGGCTACGGCTCTTCGCGCACTGCGACTCCCAGCGGGCTACGGCTCCCCAACGGCTACGGCTCTCGGCGCGCTCGAGTTTCCCGGCGTGCTGGGACTCGGGGCGGGGAGTGGGTGGTGGTCCCGGGGGCCACTTCACGGGAGCGAGGCCCGGCGCACAGTGGACCGGAAACCACGTGGACTGCGATGCTCACAGGCGCTACTTCGGGAGCGCGCGGGTCCCGCGCACGCGGGACTGCGGTGGCCCGGCCCTGCGGGGCTGCGAGCCTGCGGGGCTGCGAGCGTGCGGAGTTGCGAGCGTGTAGGCGCGCAGGGCTGTAGGTGTGCGGGCGCGCAGGAATGTCGGCGTGCCGGCGGGCAGGACTGTGGGCGTGCGGGGTTGTCTCCAGCGCGCTGCGCCGACGTGCCGGAGGCGTCTCCAGACGGTCTCGCCGCAGTCGCAGGCCCAGGCGGTCTGGTGGACGCCCGGCTCGTCTCGTAAGGCAATGCCCGGCCCGCCCCCTCGTGAGACACCACCCATGCGCTCTCCGCGACACCACCCTGGCGGACACTGTGACACCGCCCAGTCCGCCTCGTGGGACGCCATCCGCTTCACCTCCGTGAGCCGTCGCCCAGGCGGTGGCCGTGGCTCCACCAAGGCGGTTCAGGAGGCGCACGTTACGGCGGCCCGCCCTGTGCGGACCAGAGGGCGTTTTCCTGGAACACTCCTGCGGGATCGGCTCCTGCACCACTGCGAGGTCCTGGCGATCAACGGCCCCAGCTACCGGCTCAAGAACCGGCTGGCCACCGTCGACATCCACATCACCGCCACCGGCTGACCTCACCGGTCGGCGTCAACGCGAGCACACCCGTTCCCTGCACCCTGGTCTCCTGCGTCAACGTGAACGGGCTGACGCCGTAGGAGGCGGCGATCTCAGGGGCTAGATCGAAAGCGGCCCACTTCCACGCCTCGATCTGTTCATCGCCCGCGCTCCGCAGGTCTCCGTCGGCTGGCAGCCCCAGTTCCAGGCACTTGGCTTGTTCCTGGGGCAGTGATTCGCCGAGGGTCAGCAGTTCGTCCTCGGGTTCGCCGGTCGCCGCATACCGGCGAATGACGCGGCCGTGCTCGGCCACCAGCCATGCCGATCCGTCTCCTTGCGCGCCGTAATAGTAAGCCTGGGCCCCTCCGTAGCAGGCGCTGAGCGCCTCGCACAACCGGAGCACATCCTCCTGACGCGCGCGGTCACAGGGATCGCACCAGGCTCCGATGACCAGGGTCCAGCCATCTACTTCGGGAGTGACGAAAACCCGTGACAGGTGACGAAAATCATCGGGGTCGCCGTGTCCATCGGCGTCGATCACTTCTCTGGCCTCGGCGAACGTGATCGGCCTGGGCGAGGACAGGCCGAGAACGTCCATGATGCCCGCCTGGTCACCGGTCGGGACCGCGATCCAGTGGTTCCAGCATGTCCATACCGGCTCAGGCCAGTCCTTCACCTCTGCCTGCACGGGGCCACTATGCCAGGTACACCGAACCGTCAGCACGGGGGGATTCACGCAGAGGTGTACGTCGACATGTTGCCGCTACAGCTGCCTTTGCGCCACGGGAGGTCAGTATCAGACTGCTGCATAGCAACTCCTTTCAGTCCCCTTCGCTCAGGGATCTCAGTAGTGCAGTGGTGTCGGTGGGGCTCAACGTCACGGCGCGAAGGTGTTCAAATGTCAGGTCATGCCTGATCAGCTCGGTCTCCTCTTCGAGGAAGAGATCACCTCCCATGCTGTCCACGTAAACGATGTCGAGCTGACCGCTCGGGGCGCGGTGCGGCTGGGCGCATGAGACGGGGGTGGGGCTCCTCGTGCATCCCGAGACGGTTCACGATGACCTCTGACGCCTGATCAGGGAGGCGGCATCGCGGGGGCAATCCCCTAGCGGTGCCGTCCAAGCACTACGGCGAGAGCCCCCGTTGCCGGCCCGAGCCGCCGAAGGCATCCGAAGGACAGCCGTTGAGGCTAGGTCGGCCGGCGACGGGCGCGGCCTTGGAGCTGCTGTTAGCGGTCATGTGGAACCTGGTAGGCGGACACATCATGCCTGGTAGATGGCCAGGTGCCTCCCGGTGGGGGACATAGGAACTCCAGGTAGACGGACAGCGATCGGGCACGATGGCGGCCGAGCGCGAGTCGCGCTGCGCCAAATTACGTTGACAGCACGCAGTCGACCTCAGCAGTATCTCGGCGAACAGTCGTGTTCGATCCAGTGAGAGGGACGGGACGAATCATGCGCGGACTCGTGTGCCCAGAAGCCACCGCTGACCTGCACACGAGGAGCCATGAGCCGTTCGAATCCGCCCACGCCCGCAGGACTTGACGCCTTCTCCGAGCACCCGCACCCTGGACCCCGCGTCCTCGCCCGCCGTTTCCTGGTCTGGAATTTCCTGCGGGCAGTGCTGCACCACGGCTGGTGGCTCGTCACCAGCCTCTATATGGCTATCGATGCGGGCCTGTCCCCTGCGCAACTGCTGCTCATCGCCGCCGCGCAGGGGGTGGCCAGCATCCTCTTCGAGGTCCCGGCCGGGGTTGTGGCCGACACCGTTGGTCGCAAGAAGGCGATCGTCGCGTCGCACGTCCTGATGGCCACCGCCATGGCAGTCACCGGCCTGTTCCCCGGCTTCGTCCTGCTGATGCTGGCCCAGATGCTGTGGGGCATCTCCTGGACCTTCACCAGCGGATCGGACGTTGCCTGGGCGACCGACGCGATTGACCGGCCCGACCGCATGCACCTCCTGATCGCCGCTCAGGCCCGATGGCAGATGATCGGGGCAGGGGCAGGGATCGTCGCGTTCGGCGTCTTCGCGGCCATCGTGGACCGCCCGACATCGATCGTCTGCGCGGGAGTCTTGATGCTCCTGCTGGGCACGTGGTTCACCGCGGCCTTCCCGTCCGCGTCCGCAAGAACCACCTCAAGGCCGCACTCGGTATCGCCCGCCGAGGCGCACGCCTGGCGGTCACCGATCGCACCGTCCTCATGCTGGTCGTCGTCACCGTCCTGGTGAACGGCGCGGCCGACACGTTCGGCCGGATCTACCCGGTACACCTCGCCGACCTCGGCCTGCCTCCAGGAACCTCCGGCATGGCCTGGTTCACCGCGATCAATCTGGCCGTCTACGCCACCGCGGCCCTCGCCCTCGCCGCCGCCCAGTGCCGGCTCGACTCCGATGCCGGGGCCCGCACCTTCCTGGCCCTTTCCTGTCTTACCGGGCTGGTCAGCCTCGTCCTCCTCGGCTTGGCGTCGAACCTCCCCCTCGTGGTCGCCGTGGTGATCACCGCGAACGGCATCGCCATGCCCCTGGTGCGAACCGTCACCACCATCTGGGTCAACCGTCGCACCGCCAGCGACATCCGGGCCACCACCCATTCCTTCCTGGCGCAGGCCGAGTACACCGGCGAAATCCTCTGCGCCGCCGCCCTCGCCGCCCTGGCCGGGACCTTCGGAACCGGCGGCACCATGCTCCTGGCCGCGACACTCTTCGCGGCCAGCGCAGGAACCGTCGCCCTCAACTGGTGTCGAACGAAAGCCCGAGCGAGGGACTGCCAACGTGAAGGCTGATCTTGGCGGTTGGGTGGCAATGGCCGACAACTGACGGGCTGGGAAAAGCCCGAAACCTGGGGCTCCTGGGCTGAGAACGGTCACCGGCATCTGAAACACCCTCGCGTGTCGGCCGCGCACTGTGATCATGTCGCGGCTGACCTCCTCCACGCGTCGTCGCGGCCAGCCCACACGCCTAAGCGGCTGACCAGCTAATCCGCTTGGCGGCCCTGGATAACGATCGGGCTGAGATAAGGGCACCGGGAGTCAGGTGCCGCGGACGACAGCGTAGCCCGCAGGCTCTACCAAGCTGCGCAGAGCTGTAAGCCCGATGCCGGGAGGCCCGGAGGATGGCCTTGTGGCCCTGATCGCCCTGGCCGTACGGCGAGTGTCGAAGTCAGCGATCATGACGGCCTCAGCTTGAAGCCCTTCGAAGGCCATGAGGTGCTCACTCGATGGCCGTCCGCCGGTACGCGTGGTGTCCGTCTGCCAGGAGGTCGCGTGGCCATGGATCTGGATCGTCATGGCCGTTTTCCTGGAGGCCCTTGCCACGTGCGGCGGGTGGCGGCCTGCTTGGCTCTGCCGTACTGGATGGAGGGGTTTTCCCACTTGGTAGGGGCTTTACTGTAGGAGGGGGAGGTTTTAAGGAGGGGATTGGTTGCGCGGGGGAGCGGTGGTTGCACGGGCTGTTATGAAAGGTGCGGTACGGCCGATCACACCTGGGAGAGCGCTCTCTTCCGACTGGAGGTACCGTGTTCCGATCGAGACCCCCCATGTGGGCCGCCCTCGCCGCACTGATGACCTCGCTCGTCGTCGCCCCGCCCGCCACGGCCGCCGGCGAGCCGCTCACGATCACCGACTTCCAGTCGGACGGCGTGCCCGCCGGCGTCTACGCCTGGGGCAACGACGCGGCCTCCACTCCCGTCCTCACCACGGAGCCCGCCACCGACAGGCCGGGCGCTCCCCCCGCCAACCGGGCGCTCAAGTCCGTCTACGCCGTCGGCCAGTGGGGCGGCTGGTCCCACGACCTGACCGTGCCCCAGGACTGGTCCCCCTACGAGGGGTTCTCCTTCTGGGTGAACGGCAGCGGCTCCGGTCAGCGGATCTTCTTCGAGGTCAAGGACGGGGGCGGCGGAGCGGGGTCGGCGGAGCTGTTCGAGTCGTCGTTCACCGATGACACGGCGGGCTGGCGGCAGGTGCGGGTGCCGTTCTCCAGTTTCACCCGGCGCACCGACCACCAGCCCGGCGGCGCTCCCACCGACGGCGCGCTCGACCTGGACGTCATGTGGGGCTACGCGATGCGCCTGCCCACCGCCACCGGCACCCTGGTGTGGGACGAGGTCCAGGTCTACGGCACGGCTCCGCCGAGACCCGTGCGGCTGTCCACCGACGCGCCCGTCTACCCGGTGGACGAGCAGGGCCGGGCCGAGGTCAGGGTCACGATCATCACCGCCACCGGCGCCCCGCTCTCCACCGACCTGGCCGTGGACTACCGCACCGGCACCGGCACCGCCACCCCGGGCGCGGACTACACGGCCGCCCAGGGCACGCTGACGTTCCCGGCGGGTACGGCGTCCGGCGCCAGCAAGGCGTTCACCGTCAGGACAAACCAGGACGGGCAGAACGAGGTCGCCGAGACCATCCCGATCGAGCTGTCGGGCACGGGCACCAGGCCACCGGCCGAGGCGCCGGCCATCGTGATCAACGCCCACGGCTTCCGCTACCTGAACGCCCGCCTGCCGGTCAAGAAGCGCGTCGCCGACCTCCTGCGCAGGATGACGCTGGAGGAGAAGGCCGGCCAGATGACGCAGGCCGAGCGCGGCGCGCTGGCCAAGCAGAGCGACGTCGCCACGTACCTGCTCGGCTCCCTCCTGTCCGGCGGCGGCTCCGCGCCCGCCCAGAACACGCCGCGGGCGTGGGCCGACATGGTCGACGCCTTCCAGCTCCAGGCCCAGCGGACGCGGCTGCAGGTGCCGCTGATCTACGGCGTGGACGCGGTGCACGGCCACAACAACGTGGCCGGCGCGACGATCTTCCCGCACAACGTCGGGATGGGCGCCACCCGCGACCCCGCGCTGGTCGAGCAGCAAGGCAAGATCACCGCCAGGGAGGTCAAGGCCACCGGCATCCCGTGGGACTTCGCGCCGTGCCTGTGCGTGTCGCGCGACGACCGCTGGGGGCGGGCGTACGAGTCGTTCGGCGAGGACCCGGCACTGGTGACCCGGATGGCCACGATCATCGACGGGCTGCAGCAGAACGGCGTGCTGGCCACCGCCAAGCACTACGTCGGCGACGGCGGCACCGCGTACGGCTCCTCCACCAACGGCGACTTCACCATCGACCAGGGCATCACCAGGACCAGCCGCGAGGAGCTGGAGGCGATCCACCTGGCGCCGTTCACGGAGGCGGTCAAGCGCGGCGTCGCCACCGTGATGCCGTCGTTCTCCAGCGTCGATTTCGGCGCCGGCCCGCTCAAGATGCACGCCCACGGCGAACTGCTCAACAACGTGCTCAAGGGCCGGCTCGGCTTCAAGGGCTTCGTGATCAGCGACTGGCAGGCCATCGACCAGATCCCCGGCGACTACCCGAGCGACGTGCGCACGTCGGTCAACGCCGGGCTCGACATGATCATGGTCCCGTACGCCTACCCGGCGTTCACGAGCACCCTCAAGGCCGAGGTCGAGGCCGGGCGCGTGACCATGAAGCGGGTGGACGACGCGGTGACCAGGATCCTGATGCAGAAGTTCCGCCTGGGGTTGTTCGAGCGCCCGTATGCCGACCGCTCCCGCATCGGCGACGTGGGCTCGGCGGCGCACCGGGCCGTCGCCCGCACGGCCGCGGCCAAGTCGCAGGTGCTGCTGAAGAACGCGGACGGATTGCTGCCGCTGCGCCGTGACGCCAGGGTGTACGTGGCGGGCTCGAACGCCGACGACATCGGCAACCAGTCAGGCGGCTGGACGATCAGCTGGCAGGGTTCGTCGGGGCCGATCACCCCCGGCACCACGATCCTGTCGGCCATCCGCTCCCGCGCGGCCGGCGTGACCTACTCCCGCGACGCCTCCGCCGGCCTGGCAGGGCATGACGTGGGCGTCGTGGTGGTGGGCGAGACCCCGTACGCCGAGGGCCAGGGCGACGTGGGCCGCGCCGGCCGCACGCTCGACCTGTCCGCCGCCGACCGGGCCGCCGTCGAACGGGTCTGCGGGGCCATGAAGTGCGCGGTCCTGGTGGTGTCCGGCCGCCCGATGGTGCTCGGCGACCTGTCGGGCGTCGAGGCGGTGGTGGCCTCCTGGCTGCCCGGAACCGAGGGTGACGGGGTGGCCGACCCGCTGTTCGGCGCCGTGCCCTACACCGGGCGGCTGCCGTTCACCTGGTTCCGCTCGGCCGAGCAACTGCCGATCAACGTGGGCGACGCGGCCTATGACCCGTTGTTCCCCTATGGATGGGGGCTGCGTACCGACCGTGGACAGGACCGGCTCAAGGCCGCAGGCGCCGGCCTGGGCGCCGGCGACAACCTGTCCAAGGCCGCCGCCGCGGCGCTCACGCCCGCCCTGCACGACCGCAACTGGAACGCCGACGGCTCGGCCCGCGACCCCCGCGCCGTCCTGAGCGCCCTCGGCACGGCGGCGTCGCTGCTCGACCGCTCGAAGAGCGACGCGTACGCCGTCGGCGACGCGGTGGTCTCGGTGGCCAGGGACATCGCGCAGCGCGCCGGCAAGCGGCCCGATCTGCAGGCGGCGGCCGACCACGAGCTGGCGGCCGGCAACCTCAGGAAGGCGGTGGACCTACTGGCCCAGTCCGCCGGCTGACCCGTCCGGGACCGGCCCGGCGGCGGGCCGGTCCCGGACGGCACACCGTCGTGGTCAGTCCACGCAGAGGCAGAACGGATGCCCGGCCGGATCGAGGAACACCCGGAAGTCGTCCTCCTCGCTCGGCTGGTGCTCGTGCTTGACCGCCCCCATCTTGATCGCCTGTGCCTCCGCCTCGTCCATGTCCTCCACGGTCACGTCGAGGTGGAGCTGCTGGGGCACCTCGGGGTGCGGCCAGGTCGGCGGCCGGTGGTCCGGCGCGAGCTGAAAGGCCAGCCGCATCGGCGACCCGCCGTCGCTGACCACGACCCAGTCGTCCTCCACGGACGTGATCGGCCACCCGAGCAGGTTGGCATAGAACTCGGCCAGCCCCTTCGGATCCGCGGTGTCGAGCACGATGCTCCGGAACTTGGCGATGCCACCCATCAATTCATCTCTCCGCTCGTTTGCCTGCCCGCCCGGGGGACGAGAATTAACGCCATGGCTGCCAACTCGTTCATGGTTCCACTGGGGACTCCCGCGCCTCCCTTCGACCTGACCGCCATCAACGGCGGCAGTGTCTCGCTGGAAGACCTCAAGGGCTCACCCGCCACCCTCGTGGTGTTCCTGTCCAACCACTGCCCCTATGTACGGCACATCGAAGCCGGCATCGGTACCCTCGCCAACGACTACGGCGCCAGATTGTCGATCGTCGCCATCTGCAGCAACGACGCCGTGAACTACCCGGATGACGATCCCACACACCTGGCGGAGCAGGCCAACAGAGCGGGCTTCACGTTCCCGTACCTGCTGGACGACACCCAGGAGGTGGCCAAGGCCTACCGGGCTGCCTGCACCCCTGACTTCTTCCTGTACGACGCGCAGCTGCGGCTCGTCTACCGGGGCGAGTTCGACGGCGCCAGGCCTGGCAACTCCGTACCGGTGACCGGCTCGTCGGTGCGCGCGGCCATCGACGCCCTGCTGGAGGGCGAGCCGGTGCCCGAGGAGCAGATCCCCTCGCTCGGCTGCGGCATCAAGTGGAAGCCGGGCAACGCTCCCGCCTGAGACAACACCGCCCTCCGGCCGCCCATCGGCCGGAGGTGCCTCCGCGGCCTCCCTGGTTTCTCTATGATCACAGGCACCCTGCCCCGTGAGTCCCCGAGGATGCCGAAGGAGACCGTCATGGTCGCACGATGGACTGCCTTACCCGTTCTGGCGGCGGTGGCCCTGCTGACCACCGCCTGCGTCAACCCCGCCGACTCCGGCACCGCCACCGCGACCGGCAGCGCCACGTCGGCCCCGGCCACCGGCGGACCGAAGCGCATCGGGTTCTTCGGCTTCGCCAAGGCCAACTCCTTCTCGACCGCCACGTTCGCCGGGATCGAGGAGCACGCCAAGGCCAACAACGCCACCGCCGAGTTCCTCGACTCGAACTTCGACGCCCAGGCCCAGGTCCAGCAGTTGCAGGACGCGGTGACGGCCAAGCGCTTCGAGGTGTTCGTGGTGCAGGCCAACGACGGCGCGGCCGTGGTGCCGGCGATCCGCTCGGCCGTGCGGGCCGGGATCTCCGTCGTCGTTCATTTCACCCCGGTCGGCAACCGGTACGACACCGCCGAACCCCAGGTCGAAGGCACGATCACGCTGGTGGACGTGCCCACGGTCAACGGCGAGGGCCTCGGCAGGCTGGCCGTCGAGGCGTGCAAGAGCAAGAAGCTGGACCCCTGCGAGGTCGGTTACTTCGAGGGTCTGAAGGCGCTGCCGCTGGACAACGCCCGCACCCAGGCGGCCGTAGACGTGCTGCGGGCGACGCCGGGCGTGGAGCTCAAGGCCCAGATCGAGGGCGGTTACACGCAGGAGAGCGGGCGCAAGGCCATGCAGGACGTGCTGCAGAAGGACCCCGGCATCGACGTGATCATCGGCGCCTCGCAGGCCATCCTGGGCGCCGAGGCGGTGGCCAAGGACAAGGACATCCTCTACGTCGCCAACGGCGCCTCCCGGCAGACCGTCAAGGCGGTGCAGGAGGGACGCTGGTACGCCGCGTACTACCTGCCGGTCAAGACCCTCGGTGCCAAGGCCGCCGAGCTGGGCCTGAACAAGGCGCTCGGCCGGCCGGTGCCCACCACGAACCTCGCGACCGAGGTCGACCCGGGCAAGGCCATGGGGACCAAGGAAGCGCTCGCCCAGGTGACCGGCGAATACGACGAATGACGACGCTCCGCCTGCGCGACTACGGGATCGTGCTGGCGGTCGCCGTGCTCGTGGTGGCGCTGTCGCTGTCCACGGACACGTTCCTGACCACCGGCAACCTCGTCAACCTGCTGGACCAGGCCGTCGTCGTCGGACTGCTCGCGTGCGGCATGACCCTGTGCGTGATCTGCGGGGTCTTCGACCTGTCGGCCGGCGCGGTGCTCGCGGTGAGCGCCATCGTGGCGGTGATCGTCACCGAGCGCGCCGGGGTCCCGGCCGGGTACGCCGCCGCCGTCGTCACCGGCGGCCTGCTCGGCACCCTCAACGGCGTGGTCGTGGTGCTCTCACGGGTGCACTCGTTCATCGCCACGCTGGCGCTCGGCATCGTGCACCGCGGCCTGGCCCTGGTGATCACCGGCGGCGCGATCGTCTACCCGGGCCCGGAGCGGCTGGCCGCCTTCCAGTCGCTGAGCTGGCCCACGGTGCTGGGCGGCGTCACGGCCTCGTCCCTGCTGCTCCTGGTCGTGGCCGTGGCGGCGACGGTGCTGCTGTCGCGTACCACGTTCGGGCGGCGGGTCTATGCCGTCGGCGGCAATCCCACGGCGGCCTGGCTGTCCGGCATCGGGGTGGGCGGGATCCGGGTCGCGGTGTTCGCCGTCAGCGGGGTCTGCGCGGCGCTGGCCGGCCTGGTCCTGGCCGCGCGCGGCGGCTCCGCCCAGGCGGACATGGGAACGCTGCTGGAGCTCACCGCCATCGCCGCGGCCGTGATCGGCGGCACGAGCATCCTGGGCGGTCAGGGGGCCGTCTGGCGGGGCATGGTGGGCGTGCTGATCCTGACGCTCATCGGGAACGGCTTCAACCTGCTCGGCTGGAATTCCACCTACCGCCCGATCGTCGAAGGCCTGCTCATCCTGACGGCCGTGAGCACTGATTACGCGCTCAGACACCGCCGGGATTAGCAGGAAAGATCAAAAAATGAGGGACTTGGGCGTTAACATCTGGTCCAACAGCGGTGCTTGATCTGAAGGGCCGAGATGACCAACCCCTCGCGGGTCCCGAAGGGGATCAATCCGAACATCCCCAATGCGGCGCGCATGTACGACTTCTACCTCGGAGGGAAGGACAACTTCGCGGCGGACCGTGAGGCCGCCATGAAGATCATGGCCCTGGGGCCCAGCAGGGAGATCTGCCTGGCCAACCGCCGCTTTCTCGGCCGCGCCGTCCGCTACGTGGCCCACCAGGGCATTGACCAGTTCATCGACCTGGGCACCGGCCTGCCGAACCAGAACAACGTGCACGAGGTCGCCCGCAAGGTGCACCCGGAGGCGCACGTCGTCTACGTGGACTACGACCCCGTGGTGATCGTGCACGCGCGGGCCCTGCTGGCCGGGACCGACTCGACCATCACGATCGTGCACGCCGACGTGCGCGATCCCGCGACCATCCTGGACAGTCCGGAGACCAAGCAGCTGATCGACTTCAGCAAGCCGGTGGGGGTGGTGTTCCTCGGCGTGCTGCACTGCCTGACCGACGCGGAGAACCCGTGGCAGGTGGTCGCCGAATTCCGCGAGCGCATGGCGCCGGGGAGCGCGCTCATCCTCTCCCACCTCACCGACGACGCCCATCCGGAGGTGGGGGTCGCGGCCAGGGAGGTGTACGACAAGGCCGACGCACCGCTGATCCACCGCAGCCATGAGCAGGTGTCGCGCATGTTCGACGGGTTCGACGTGCTCGACCCCGGCGTGACGCATGTGGCCGACTGGCGCCCGGACGAGGTCTGGGAGACCGAGCTGGCGGGCAGCGAATGGTGGTATGTCGGCGTCGGCCGCAAACCCTGACCACCCGTGCCCACCCCTCGCTCCCCACAACTCCCGACGTCACTCGGCACCGTCGACCAGGCCGCACCCGGTGGGTCCGGGCGTCATGTGGCAGCTGCCGGGCTGGCGTCAAGTGGCGGCGGCGATGGCAGCCGGGATGGCGAGCAGCAGTTCGTGTGGCTCGCCGCCCTGCCAGTGCCGGATCAGCCGGTTACCGGCCTCTCCCGGATCGAAACCCTCGCACCCCAGCGGGCCGAAGCAACCAGCCTGGTCCAGCATGAGGATCAGCGGGTCGTCCTCGGGGAGGCTGGCCGCGTAAACCGCACTGTCGAGCAGGGCCAGGGCGCACTTGGCGTTGCGGCCGTCGTCCCTGGACTCCACACGGTCGAGGCGGCGCCGGGCC
Organism: Nonomuraea jiangxiensis; assembly: GCF_900099965.1. GTDB lineage: Bacteria > Actinomycetota > Actinomycetes > Streptosporangiales > Streptosporangiaceae > Nonomuraea > Nonomuraea jiangxiensis. The sequence continues at coordinate 68,946 of NZ_FNDJ01000018.1, forward strand.
TGGGCGCGGAGATACTCGGCGAGCGATTCGGACCTACTCACAAGAACCTTCTTCGATGACGTACACACGGCTACGACATCATCACGCAAAGTGAAGCGCTCTAGTGGGACGTTTGCCAACTCCGGACAGTTGCCACCCCGGAAACCACCAGCTATAGGTCATAGGGGATCATTTGTGCCATGAGCCCGTTCGACGATTTGTACGCCGCCAACGCGAAGTTTGCCAAGAAGTTCGGGAGCTCAGGGCTGACCGGCCGGGCGGCCCGCGGACTGGCGGTCGTGACCTGCATGGACTCCCGCATCGACCCGCTGGGACTGCTGGGGCTGAAGGCGGGTGACGCCAAGATCCTCCGCAACGCCGGGGCGCGGGTGACGGACGACGTACTCCGTACGCTGGTGCTGGCCGTCTACGTGCTCGGGGTGGACCGGGTGCTCGTCATGCCCCACACGGACTGCGGTATGACGAAGGTGACGGACTCGGACGTACACGCTCTGACGGCCGAGCGTGGGGTGGACACCCGCAGCCTGGAGTTTCACACGGTGCCCGACCAGGGCGAGGCCCTCCGCCACGACCTCATCCGCATCAGGAGCACCCCGTTCCTGCCGGAGGGCATCCCGGTGGCCGGAGCCATCTACGACGTGCACACAGGCCGCCTGACCCCGTCACCGCACTGACACACCGCCTGACCCTGTCACCGCACTCACACGCCCCCTGGGCCCCTCAGCGCACTCCCACGCAACGCCCTGTCGCCCACCAGCCCGACCTGGCCGCAACGTCACGCGCGCCGGGCCGCGATCCCACCGTGCGTAGCAGGGGAACCACAGACAGGCCCGCACGCGTCAACACAACCGCGCGGAAGCACTCCCCTGTATCGACTCTGCGCGCGCACAGCCCGCGAACCACCAAAACGCGGATGTATTCCCCCGTACCGACAATGCGTGGACGCACACCCGCGTACCGACAACATCCGGATGCACACCCGCGAACCGATGCGCCCGAGCACACTGCCGAGCTCGCACCCCGCGTACCGACACGACATGCCCCCCGCCCACCGGCGGGGCGGGAGCCGCGTCGTCAGGCGTCGATGTGGTCGCGGTCGACCTCGGCCGCGCTGTTGACGATGAATTCGCGGCGGGGCGCCACGTCGCTCCCCATCAGCAGGTTGAAGATGCCCTCGGCGCCCTCGGCGTCCTCGATGCGGACCCGGCGCAGGATGCGGTGCCTCGGGTCCATCGTCGTCTCGGCGAGCTGGTCGGCGTCCATCTCACCCAGACCCTTGTAGCGCTGCACCGGGTCCTTCCACCGCTTGCCCCGCCGCTCCAGGTCGCGCAGCACCTTGTGCAACTCGGCGTCGGAGTAGCAGTAGATGTATTTGTCCTTGCCGCGGCCGGGGTTGGTCAGCTCGATGCGGTGCAGCGGCGGCACGGCGGCGAAGACGCGCCCCGCCTCCACCATCGGCCGCATGTAGCGGTGGAAGAGGGTCAGCAGCAGGCAGCGGATGTGGGCGCCGTCCACGTCTGCGTCGGCCATCAGGATGACCTTGCCGTAACGGGCGGCCTCGATGTCGAACGAACGCCCCGATCCGGCCCCGACCACCTGGATGATGGCGGCGCACTCGGCGTTTTTCAGCATGTCGCTCACGGACGCCTTCTGCACGTTGAGGATCTTGCCTCGGATCGGCAGCAGGGCCTGGAACTCGGAGTCGCGGGCCAGCTTGGCGGTGCCAAGCGCCGAGTCACCCTCGACGATGAACAGCTCGCTGCGGTCCACGTCATCGCTGCGGCAGTCGACCAGCTTCGCCGGCAGCGCGGAGTTTTCCAGCGCGCTCTTGCGCCGCTGGTTGTCGCGGTGCTCGCGGGCCGCGATGCGCGCCTTGGCCGCGGCCACGATCTTCTCCAGCACGGCCCGCAGCGGCTGCTTGTAGCCACGCGGCGGGTTGGCGAACAGCTCCTTGAGCTCGCGCGAGACCACGTGGGAGACGATGCGGGTGGCCGCCGAGGTGCCGAGCACCTCCTTGGTCTGGCCCTCGAACTGCGGCTCCGGCACCCGCACCGTGACCACACCGGTCAGACCCTCGGAGATGTCCTCCTTGTTGACCGGGTCGTCGCCGTTTTTCAGCAGGCGGGTCTCGCGCAGCAGCTCGTTGATCGTGCGGACCAGGCCGCGCTCGAACCCGGTGAGGTGGGTGCCGCCCTTGGGGGTGGCGATCACGTTGACGAACGAGCGCACGGTCGACTCGTAGCCCTTGCCCCAGCGGACCGCCACGTCCACGGTGAGCTCGCGCTGCACCTCGGTGGGCGTCATGTGGCCCTGGTCGTCGAGGACCGGCACGGTCTCGTGGAAGTGACCCATGCCCTGCAGGCGCAGCACGTCGCACACGGCCTCGTCGCGGGCCAGGAACTCGGTGAACTCGGAGATGCCGCCGTCGAAGTGGAACTCCTCCTCGACGCGCTCCTCCTGCCTGCTGTCGAACACAGCCAGGGTCAGGCCGGGGACCAGGAAGGCGGTCTGGCGCAGGCGCACGTGGATCTCGTCGAGGGAGACCTCGGCGTCCGGCAGGAAGATCTGCTTGTCGGCCCAGAACCGCACCCGCGTGCCGGTGACCCTCTTCGGCAGCTTGCCGCCGATCCGCAGCCCCGACTTCTTCTTGAACTTGGCCGTGGGGCCTTCGCCCTCGAAGACGCCGGCGACGCCGCGCCGGAAGCTGATCTCGTGGACGAGCCCGTCGCGGTCGACCTCGACGTCCACCCGCGCGGACAGGGCGTTGACCACGGAGGCGCCGACGCCGTGCAGGCCGCCGGAGGCGCCGTAGGAGCCGCCGCCGAACTTCCCGCCGGCATGCAGCTTGGTGTAGACGAGCTCGACACCGGCCAGGCCGGTCTTCGGCTCGATGTCGACCGGGATGCCGCGCCCGTTGTCGCGGACCTCGATGGAGCCGTCGGCGTGGAGCTCGACCTCGATGCGGTCGCAATGCCCGGCCAGCGCCTCGTCGACGCCGTTGTCCACGATCTCCCAGAGGCAGTGCATGAGCCCGCGGCTGTCGGTGGACCCGATATACATGCCCGGCCGCTTGCGAACCGCTTCGAGGCCCTCAAGCACCGACAGGTGACGAGCCGTGTAACCCGCCTCCACTAGCGTCACTCCAGCTCCCCTGGTCTAGGCATCGAACACCTGTGCGCAGCCTACCGTTCTTCCCACACGCGCGCGTACAAGCTTGCCATGGCGCGACGTTTGCCGTTACCAGCAGCCTGATCATCATTACCAGTGGACACATTCTGCTCTGGGCGTAGCGACCCGGCGGTTGGGAACGTCCACGTCCGGTTAGATGTTGTTCCAAGTGACTGACGCCAGATCCTCGCTTCGGCGGGGGTGACCCGAAAGGCGATACGTGACTGGAGCTCTCGCCCCCGTTAAGCCGCTGACGGCCCTCGACCGCTGCGACCGCTGCGGCGCCCAGGCCTATGTTCGCGCAACCCTGCCCGTGGGTGGGGAGCTGTTGTTCTGCGCTCACCATGGGCGTCAGCACATCGCAGCGTTGCGTGAAAAGGGTGCCGACATCCTGGACGAGTCGGCTCGCCTCAGCGAAACCCGTGCAATCGCCCCCAACGACGAGCGCTGACCCTTGGCGCTGGTCGTGATGACATAACACATTCGCACAACCGGTGACGGCGACCTCGGTACACCCGGGGTCGCCGTTCCGCGATCAATCAAACGTCCGAGGTCCGCGCTACACCGACCAACGCGCGGGCCCGCGTGTTTGGCGTGCCCGACTCCTAAGCCGCCGTTCCCCCCGGACCTCCGGGGGTCGCGTGACGCGGTCAGGGGTCATCGGACCCGATAGTGATAGCTTCCGGCGGCCTCGAAACCCTCACTGCGATACAGCGCCTGCGCGGCCTGGTTGGGTGCGGTCGTGACCAGATACGCGGATTTCGTCCCGCTATGCCGTATCAGGGCTCGCAGCACCCTGCGTGCCAGCCCTCGGCGGCGCGCCTGCGGCAGCGTGGCCATGCAGTAGATCCCGAGCGTGTCGCCCTGCGGGACCCCCCGCCCCACCGCGACCGCCACCCCGTCCTCCTCGTACGCCGCGTACCAGGCGGGCACGCCGGTGCAGATGCGCTCGGCGACCTCGATCTCGCTGGTGAAACGCCCGTCCACGGCCCACCACGTCTCCAGCCACCCCGCCCACGGCCGCCCCTCGATCCTGACCTGGGAATCGCCCCGGCCGTATCCGACCGTGGCGCCGTCCAGGAAGTCCGACAGGGAAGTGCCGGCCATGATGATCGTCGGATCGACCGGCTCATAACCCCTGCGTGCCAGCTCGTCCTCCAGCCCCGGCGCGGCGTTCGGCCCCAGCGAGAAGACGCAACGCTGCTCACGCTCCCGGTAGAACTCCTCCGCCGCTTCAATGGCCCCGTCCAGGTCCTGGGGGATCGTCAGGGCCAGCACCGAGTTGGCCCGCTTGGTCACGCCTCCCGCGTAACGCAGCACCCATCCCTCGTGAACGCGCTGCTCGTAGGCGGGCCATGCCTCATGGACAAGTAGGTCAAAATTCACCTGCGCAGCCTAATTGACCTGCTCAGTCGCGCCTTCAGCCGACCTCCGGCCCTGCCGGCGGCGGTGACGCCGTAAGGTTGAGGGTCGTGCTGATGTTGTTGCCGCCGTCCGAGGGCAAGGCCCAGGAAGGGGACGGCCCGCCCCTCGGGGAGCTGTCCTTCCCGACCCTCGACCGGACCCGCAAGCGGGTGATCACCGCACTCGTACGGGCCTCCAAACGGCGTGACGCCCTCGACGTGCTGGGCCTGACCCCCGGCCTGGCGGGCGAACTGGAGAAGAACGCGGCCCTGAAGACGGCCCCCACGCTCCCGGCCTCCGCCCTCTACACCGGCGTCCTGTACGACAACCTCGGCCTGGACACCCTGGACCCCGAGGCGAGACGCCGCGCGGAGGAGTCGCTGCTGATCTTCTCCGGCCTCTGGGGTGTGGTGAAGATCACAGACCGGATTCCGCCGTACCGCCTCTCGATGGGCGTCAACCTCCCTCCGCTCGGGGGTCTGGCGGCCTTCTGGCGCCCGCAGATCACCAAGGAACTGGACCGGATCCCCGGTCTGGTGGTGGACCTCCGGTCGGCCACGTACACGGGGGCGTGGCAGCCGGGCGAGCGTTCCGTGACGGTACGGGTGTTCCGGGACGGCAAGGTCGTCAGCCACATGGCCAAGGCCACCCGAGGAGAGATCGCCCGCGCCCTTCTCCACCAGGACACCACCCCCACGTCCCCGGACGAACTAGCCAAAACCCTCGACACCCTGGGCTACACCGTCGAGTTGACGGCTCCCCCACGCCCCACCCGTCCCTGGACCCTAGACGTCCACATCACCGACCCTCCTGCCTAGCTCCCAGCCGACGACACCAGAGAGGCCCAACTGCGGAGGGGACCGGACACAAACCCCACCTCCGGACTAGAGCCGACCACAGAACAGCCCAAAGGCCCACGTCCGGGATGAGCCAGCCGTAGGACGGCCCATAAAAGGCCCACCCGTGGGACCGGCGATCACACGGCGGCACAGGTGGGCCACACGGCGCACACACAGGCCCACATACGGCCCTGACTGGTTGGCTACCCCTAACGCTAGGTCGCGCCTGAGAGACGCTGCCAGGACCGCCTGCGGGCATTCGGGGGCGGAGCCGGGCGGGGGCCGGGCGGGGGCCGGGCGGCGGCCGGGCGGGGGCCGGGCGGCGGCCGGGCGGGGGCCGGGCGGGGGCCGGGCGGCGGCCGGGCGGGGGCCGGGCGGCGGCCGGGCGGCGGCCGGCGGGTGTCAATGGCCACGGACGCGGGGAGGCGAGCACGCAGAGCGACGGCATCCGACTTTCTGCCGCCGAGCGATCCCATCGGCCAGTGACGTGTCCAGATGCCATCCAGCCATGTGAGGCGCGCCTGCTCAATGCGCGCGATCCGCCGTATGAGGCGTGACCTGGGTGCGCCGCCAGTCCTGTGGGGCGGCAGATGTCGGTGCGCCGCCAGTGACCTGTGTGGCGTGTCCCAGGCTCGCTGCCGCCCTTGGGGTGCGCATCCCAGGTCCACTGCCCCAGCCGGGTGGGATGCGGCGTGTCCCCAGGCCCGCCGCCCAGCCCTGCGTGGCACCGCGTGTCCCACATCCGCCGCCCAATCGCGTGACATGCGGCGTGTCCCCAGGCCCGCCGCCCAGCCCTGCGTGGCACCGCGTGTCCCACGTCCGCCGCACAGTCGCGTGAGATGTGGCGTGTACAAGGTGCGCCGCCCAGCCCTTGGGGCGCCAGATGTCGTTGCGTCGGCAGTGACCTGTGTGGCGTGTCCCGGGCTCGCCGCCCAGCCCTTTGGGCGCCGCGTATCCCAGACCCGCCGCCCCGCCGCATGAGATGCCAGATGCCCCAGGCCCGCCGCTCAGCCATGTGAGATGCCGCGTGTCCCCAGGCCAGCCGCCCAGTTCTGCGGGGGGTCGCGTGTCCCAGCTACGCCGCGCAGCCCTGCGGAGCGCACCGCGTGTCGCAGGGGCACCCGTCGTTGCCCCCCTCCGATCAGCCCGCCCCGGCAAGGCCCGGGCGGCACAGCGACCCGCGTGCCCCGCCGTCCCACAGTTGGGGCGTTGCTCGGCCGGGGTGCAGTGAGCGGCGATGCCATCCCACAGGTCGCTGGGACAGTTGTGGCCCAAGTGGCGAGGCCATGAACACCACCTCGTCCCCATGAAGCCAGAAGCGCCAACCCGCCCACATGATGGTGGAAACGCCCACCTCGTCCACATAGGTGGCGGAAACGCCCACCCCGCCCACACAAGGTCGAAACGCCCGCCCGCAGGGGCCGGAGACGCCCAACCTCACCCGCATAAGACCGAAAACGCCAACCCCACCCGCATAAGGCTGGAGACGCCCAGACCCGCCTGATCGGCAACGCCCCGACACCGGGCATAGTTCCGGAAACGCCGCCGCCCCGCCCGGAAAAGTCCCGGGCGGGGCGGTGGGTGGTTGAGCGCTGTCAGTCCAGGTAGTCGCGCAGCACCTGGGAGCGTGACGGGTGGCGCAGCTTGGACATGGTCTTCGACTCGATCTGGCGGATGCGCTCGCGCGTCACCCCGTAGACCTTGCCGATCTCGTCCAGCGTCTTCGGCTGCCCGTCCGTGAGACCGAAACGCATCGACACGACGCCCGCCTCCCGCTCCGACAAGGTGTCGAGAACGGAGTGGAGCTGCTCCTGGAGCAGCGTGAAGCTGACGGCGTCGGCCGGCACGATGGCCTCGGAGTCCTCGATGAGGTCACCGAACTCGCTGTCACCCTCCTCACCCAGCGGGGTGTGCAGGGAGATCGGCTCGCGGCCGTATTTCTGGACCTCGACCACCTTTTCGGGCGTCATGTCCAGCTCGCGGGCCAGCTCCTCCGGCGTGGGCTCGCGGCCCAGGTCCTGCAGCATCTGCCGCTGGACACGGGCCAGCTTGTTGATCACTTCGACCATGTGGACCGGGATGCGGATGGTCCGCGCCTGGTCGGCCATGGCACGCGTGATCGCCTGCCGGATCCACCACGTGGCGTAGGTGGAGAACTTGTAGCCCTTGGTGTAGTCGAACTTCTCCACGGCCCTGATCAGGCCCAGGTTGCCTTCCTGGATCAGGTCGAGGAACAGCATGCCGCGCCCGGTGTAGCGCTTGGCCAGCGAGACCACGAGCCGGAGGTTGGCCTCCAGCAGGTGGTTCTTGGCCCGGCGGCCGTCCTCGGCGATCCACTCCAGCTCGGCCCGGACGTCGACCGGCAGCCCCTCGGTCTCGCCGCCGCCGAGCTGCTCCTCGGCGAACAGGCCCGCCTCGATGCGCTTGGCCAGCTCGACCTCCTGCTCGGCGTTGAGCAGGGGGACCTTACCGATCTGCTTGAGGTAGTCCTTGACCGGGTCGGCGGTGGCGCCGGCGGCGGCGACCTGCGCGACCGGCGCGTCATCGTCGTCGTCGGACAGGATGAGGACCTCGTCCTCGCCCTTCTCGACGGCGGCGACGTCGGCGGCCTTGGGCTCCTCGTCGGCGTCGGAGTCGGAGTCCGGCTCGGCGTCGTCGTCGGCATCGCCCTCGGTGTCGGCGTCGGCGACGATCTCGTCGACGTCGAGATCCTCGAGGTCCTCCAGCTCCACGTCGCCGTCGAGCTCGATGTCCTCGTCGTCGTCCGAGTCGGCCCTCGGGGCCTCGGGCGCCTTCTGCTTGCTCTCGGCAGGCCCACCGTTCTTCGGCTCGGCCTTCTTGGCGGCGGCCGGAGCCGCGGCCTTCTTCGCCGCCGGAGCGGCCTTCTTGGCAGGGGCCGCCTTCTTGGCGGCCGGCTCGGCTTCAGCGGTGCCCACGACCGCGGTCACGGTCTCGGGCTGCTGCTCTTTGGCGGCCGCCGCCGTCTTGGTCTTGACGGGGGCGGCGGTGCGGCGCTTTGCTGGACCACGAGACTTCTTCGGCGCAGCCGAATCCGCGGCGGTCACCACCACGGTCACGCCCTCTTTGCTGAGGTTCCGCAAGAACGCGGCGGCGTGCGACATGGGGATGTCCGCCTCCTCGAAGGCCTGACGAACATCCTCAGACTCGAGGAAACCCTGCGAGCGCCCACGCTCGAGCAGTCGCTGAATGACGGGCTCGTTCAGCTCTTGTGGCTTCGAGCGAGTCGAACTTGCAGGCGACACGAACACCTCTCGAACGAACGCGTGGCGACAATGGACCCAGATGCCCGCTGGGGGGCTGTTGCCTCTCTCGGAGATCGGTGAGGCCGTGCGGACCGCGACGGACCTGCACAGCATTCTGGCACGACCCCGCACTCCATACGGCCACCTCCCGGCGGTTGACCTCCACCCTAGGCCGACCAAGACAGTAGTGCGTACGTAAGCGGGGCACTGATACCCGAAAGCAACCGTTATGACTGTTTCATTCAGTCACTCTTCGTGGCGGGCGGCACGTGGATGGCCAGGGCGGTAACGTCATCATCCTGTTCATATCCAGACAACATTCGGTCAACCAGGAAGTCCAGCAACATATGCGGGCTACTGACCACCTCAGGCGGCGCTTCGGTCACAACACTGCAAACCTCTGCCAGTCCGGCATCCAGCCCGCGCTTCCTGTTCTCCACGAGTCCGTCGGAGTAGAGCACGGCGGTATGGCCGGGCGGCACCACGAACCGGAACTGCCTGCGGCTGGTCGGCCAGCCTAGCGGAGTGCCGGGCTCGGCGTCGCACAGGATCGCCGTGCCCTGCGGCGAAACCAGGACGGGCGGCGGGTGGCCGGCCAGCGCCAGCGTGCCCTCACCGGTGACCGGCTCGACGACCATGTAGGCCAGGGTCGTGACCTGCTCCTCCTCTTCGGTGGCCTCGAAGACCCGGTCGAGACCGGTGAGCACGGCCGCGGGCGGCGGGTTGGTCAGCGCCAGCGCCCGCATGGCGTTGCGGATGCGGCCCATGCCCGCCGCGGCCTTGACGCCCTTGCCCATGACGTCGCCGACGACCGCCGCGACCCGCCCGTCCTGCAGCACGAACGCGTCGTACCAGTCGCCGCCGACCTGGACGTGGCGGCTGCCCGAGCGGAAGCGCTGGGCCAGCACCAGGCCCTTGACCACGGGCAGGCGGTCGGGCAGCAGGCTGCGCTGCAGCGTCTCGGCGGTGCGGTGCTCACGCTCGAACAGCGTGGCCCGCTCGACCGCCAGCGCGCACTGGCCGGCCAGCGCCTCCAGGAAGACGCCGTCCTCCTGCGAGATCTTCTGTGGCCTGGTGAAGGAGAACCGCAGCGCTCCCAGCGCCCGTCCCGCGGCGAGCAGCGGCAGGCCGACCCAGGCCTTCTCGTCGCTGTGGAACAGGTAGTTGGCCAGGATCTCCTCCTCGCCACCCGCCTCCAGCAGCTGGGCCTTCAGCGACTCAGGCGACTCGGCGAACACCGGCCGGCGGCTGTTGACCGCCATGGTCATGACGCTGGAGCTGGACAGCGGGATCTCCTCGCCGGAAACCCCGGACGCCTCGGGCACGCCCTCGCCGTTGATCAGCTTGAGCGCCGCGCGGTCGGTGTCGAGCAGCGCGACCGCCGAGCGGTCGGCGGCCAGGGCGGTGCGGCCCACGTCGATGATGACCTGGACCACCTGCTCGACGGTCAGCGCCTCGGCGAGCATCGCGGTGGCGCCCTGCAGCCGGGCGGTGCGCAGCGCCGCGGCGCCGAGCTGGTCGGTCAGCCGGCCGCGCATCTCCTCGGCCTCGCGCTGCGGGGTCACGTCGGTGTTGGCGCCGACCCACTCCACGACCCGGCCGTGGCGGATGATCGGCACGGCCCGCACCTCGAAGTGGCGGTAGCCGCTGGCCCGGGTGCGCACCCGGTAGTTCCACTCGAACATGGTCCGCCCGCGCAGCGCCTCCCGCCAGGCCTCCTCGGTGTGCTGGCGCTCCTCGGGGTGCACGACCTCCAGCCAGCCGTTGGCGAGATATTCCTCCAGCCCCTGGCCGGTGATGGCGCGCCACTGCGGCGCGTCCTCGACGACGGCGCCGGTGGGCGAGGTGATCCAGACGAGCTGCGACTGCGCCTCGACCAGCGACCGGTAGCGCTCCTCGCTGCGGCGCAGCGCCTCCTCGGTCTGGCGGCTCTCGGTCACGTCGAGCCCGATTAGGGCGATGGCCCGCAGCTCACCCGCGTCGTCGTGGACCGGCGAGAACGACAGCGACCAGTGCCTGGTGTCGCCCTCCGCCGACCGCACCCGCACGCGGCCCTCGGTGACCGGCGCGTCGCTCTCGATGACGGCCTGTACGGCGTGCGTGATGATCTGGCTCAGGTCGGCGGCCAGCACTTCGACGGGCTGGCGGCCGAGCATGCGGTCGGCGGGCACGTTGACGACATCGCTGAACACGTCGTTGACCCGCTGGACGCGGCCATCGCCGTCGAAGAACGCGAAGGCGAACTCGGCCTCCGACAGCATGCCCTTGAAGAGGGCGGAGTCTGAGATGTCCACATCCGACTCCCGGGGACGGGGAACGGAGGTCTCGGCGCTCATGGTCGGCACCTCCGTCGCGTGCCAGGGTCTCCCACGCGGCACATCTCCATAACTGTGTATCGGCGTAGCGCAGCTCCGGGCGACCGGATTCTGCAGTACATCATCGGCGATGGGCATGTGCGGACGGAAGCCCCCGTCGCGGCCGGGTCGCCTTTAGGGTCAACGCATCCTGTCAAAGTAGCTCCACATCGCGCAGCAAGATCAGGTTACAGCGCAGGATTGCCAGGCCCGCCTACTGGGCCTCCTACTGGGCCTTCGCCGCGCGCTTGGCCTCCTGCTTGGCTGAGCGCACGCGGGTCAGGCTGTCGGCGTCGACCACGTCGGCCACCGAACGGTATGACCCCTCCTCGCCGTAAAGTCCGGCCGCCTCACGCCAGCCTGACGGCTCGACCCCGAGTTGCTTGCCCAACAATGCCAAAAAGATCTGGGCTTTCTGCTTGCCGTATCCCGGCAGGGCCAGCAATCGTTTCAGCAAGTCCTTGCCGTCGTCGACCCCGGCCCAGATCCGCTCGGGCTCCCCGTCGTAGTGCTCGACGAGGTAGGCCGCGAGCTGCTGGACCCTGGCCGCCATGGACTTGGGGTAGCGGTGCACGGCCGGTTTCTCCGCCAGCAGCGCGGCGAACGCCTCCGGGTCGTACGACGCGATCTCCGCGGCGGTGAGGTCGTGACCCAGCCGTTGCGAGATCGTATAGGGCCCCGTGAACGCCCACTCCATGGGGATCTGCTGGTCGAGCAGCATGCCGACGAGCAGGGCGAGAGGGCTGCGGCCGAGGAGCTCGTCTGCCTCGCTCCGCTGGGCAAGCTGGATGCGCATGGAGACAGCTTTGCACGAATGCGCACCGGGTGAAGTGAACACAGGCTCTGCGGAGCCTTGACACACTCCCGAGAAAGGGTGAAATGAGAGCGCAAGTCGCCCTGCCAGACATTCCTGGGGGTTTGCCCCCAGTGTTCCAGAGGAATCTCACTCCTATGCTCGCTCTGGCCACACGGTTCCTCAGGGAGCCGGTCAGTCTCAAGCTGGCCGAAGAGTTCCTGACCGTGCCCGTGGACACGATCGACCGCTGTGTCGCCGACGTGTGCGCGTGCGCGCAGCATCTGGGCATCTCCGCGACGCCCGAAATCGTGGAGCGCGTCGCTCGCGAGCACCTGCTCGCGATCGTCAACTCCGCCCCTCCGCCCAGAAGCCTCCGCTGACGCAAGGGCGCTCCCCGATAACATCGGGGTCACCAGGCCGTGTTCTGCGCAACGTTTGCGCCTGGAATACGAGAGAGTGAGGGCGTGCGCCGACACCGACGAGATCCCAGGGAGAGCACTCCGCCGGACGATGTGTTCAAGGAGATGGTGCAGGCGGCTCGCGAGCTGCTGGCCGTACGCACTCCGCTGGACGCTGAGCTGATGGTCTCCGACATGATCGGCGCCTGGTGGGGCCGGCGGGTCAGGGGCGGCGACGTGGAGCAGGTGCTCGGCGAGGGACTGGTCGACTACGCCGCCAAGGCGGGCACCCCCGCCTCGCTGACGCTGCTCATCTGCCTGGCCTACCTCGGCACGGCCCGCCAGGGCGCCAAGGCCGAGGGCGCGGCCCTGGCCATGATGGAGTCGGGCGTGGCCCGGCCGGGCTGGGCCGACCGGGTGGGCGCGGTCAAACCGGCCGGCTGCTATGTCTCCCGCGACGCCTACGGCGACCAGGACACGGTGATCTGCACCTTCGCCTACCGCTGGAACGAGCACGCGCTGCCCGAGGACCGCCACGCGCTCGTCATGGTGGTCGACTACAACATGAGCGGCATGGCCCGCGACGCCTGGGTGTCCTCGCAGGTCGACAAGCTGCTGGAGCAGGCCAGGGCCGAGGCGGCGGGCAATCCGCTGCTGCTGTTCGAGGAGATCCAGCCCGAGCAGGCCAGGGCGCTGCTCGACTCGGCCATGAAGGCCACCAAGGAGCCGAAGACGCCGCCCCCGGTGAGCGAGAGCTACAGCGCCTACCACGCCTTCGCCCGCGCCCGGCTCAAGGCGCTGCCCCCGGGGCGCAAGCGGCCGGCGCCCCTGCACATCGAGGCCCCGTACAGCAGGGAGCGGCGGGCCATGCTGGCGGCGGAGTTCCTGGCGTCCGACGCGGCCGAGCACCTGTCCGACCCTTCGGCGGCCTCGCGCTGCGCCGACCACATCATCGACTACGGGTGCGACCAGGACTTCAACCGGCCGCTGCGGGTCAGCCCGACCAAGTGCCAGACGTTCCTGCTGGACTGGCTGCCGCGCAAGGTGATGCTGAGCGTGGCCGAGCAGGAGGCGATGCCGCACGTCATGTCGGCGTGGGTGCGCTTCGCCGCCCGCCGCAGCGGGCTGCCCGAGCAGGGGCTCAAGGCCACGCTCGACGCCGTGTGGGAGGCCATCGGCAAGTTCCCCGAGGCCTACCGGGATCCGACGTCGTTCGGGCTGGACCGGCCGCTGCTGGAGCGGCTGCTGCCGGACGGCGACCTGTCGGCGCTGGCGCGGCGGGTCTTCGCCTTCCCCTATCTGCAGGGCACGCACAACGGGATCGATCTCGACCGGCTCAACCCGGCCGACGAGGCCGACCGCCGTACGTTACTCGAGCTCGACCACGGCGGCGCGATCGATCAGGAGCACCTGGCCTGGCACGAGGAGATCGCCACGCGGCTGTGGGAGGGCGACCCGCCGCAGTTGTGGGAGGCCGCGCAGCGGCTGCTCGACCTCGGCCACGACCGTCACGACGTGCTGCACGTGCTGATCGAGATCGCCGAGCGGATCGGCGGCGACCCCGAGGAGCTGGCGGCGGCACTCGACGACATCGCCGACATCCCCGACGAGATCTGAGCCTCTAGAATCTCGTTCCATGGCGATGTACACGCGCTTGGGCACCGGCCGTTACCAGGCGTCGGAGCACACCCAGGGGCCGTGGGACCCGGGCACCCAGCACATGGGGCCCGTCACCGCGCTGATCGTGCACGAGCTCGCCACGACCGCCCCCCGGGCGGGGCTGGAGCTGTCCCGGCTGGTGGTGGACGTGTTCGCGCCCGTGCCGGTGGCCGACCTGGAGATCGCGACCGATGTGGCCCGCGACGGCAAGCGCGTGCAGTGCCTGACCGCGAGCGTCTCGTCGGGCGGGCGCGAATACTGCCGGGCGAGCGCCTGGCGCGTCCGCGAGGCGCCCACGCCGGCCACGCCCGTCCCGGGGCCGCCGCCGCTCCCGCCGCCTTCCGCTGAGCACGCCGGCTCGTGGCTGACCTCGGGCTTCGGGTACGGCAGGGCGCTCGACTGGCGCTTCGTCACCGGCGGCCCCTTGGAGACCGGCCCCGCCACGGCCTGGGGCAGGCTCACGACTCCCCTGGTCGAGGGCGAGGAGACGACCCCGCTGGAGCGGCTGGCGGTGTTCGCCGACAGCGGCAACGGCATCAGCTCCGCGATCGACTTCGGCACCCACCTGTTCGTGAACGTGGACCTGACCATCTCCCTGTTCCGCACCCCGCGCGGCGAGTGGATCTGCATGGACGCCGCCACCGTCGTCGGCCCCTCCGGCCGCGGGCTGACCCGGTCCACCCTGTACGACGAGAGCGGTGAGGTGGGCACGGCAACGCAGACATTGTTCGTCGCGCCGAGGCAGCCATAAGCCATGATGGGGAGCATGGTGATCGACCTCAACGCGGATCTCGGCGAGGGCTTCGGCATCTGGCGCCTCGGCGACGACCTCGCCCTGCTCGACGTCGTCACGAGCGCCAACGTGGCCTGCGGCTTCCACGCGGGCGACCCCGTGACCATCCGGCGCACGTGCGCGGCGGCGGTGGACCGCGGCGTGGCGATCGGGGCGCAGGTGTCCTACCGCGACCTGGCGCACTTCGGGCGCAGGGAGATGGACGTCGAGCCGGAGGAGTTGTGCGCCGAGGTGCTCTACCAGCTCGCGGCCGTCGACGGCATCGCCAGGGCGATGGGCGGCCGGGTGTCCTACGTCAAGCCGCACGGCGCGCTCTACAACCGCATCTGCCGCGACAAGACGCAGGCGGCCGCGGTGATCGACGCGGTGGCCGACTACGATCCCGGGCTGCCGGTGCTCACGCTGCCCGGCTCGGTCGTGCACGAGGTGGCGGCCGCCGAGGGGGTGCCCACGGTGAGTGAGGCGTTCGCGGACCGGGCCTACACCCCCGAGGGGATGCTGGTGTCGCGGCGCGAGCCGGGTGCGGTCATCCACGACGTCGGCCAGGTGGCCGCCCGTGCCCGCCAGATGGCCGTGGAAGGCTCTGTGACGGCCGCTGACGGTAGTTCTGTACCAATTTCCGCGCGTTCCATCTGCGTCCACGGAGACACGCCTGACGCGGTCCGGCTGGCGCAGGCGGTGCGGGACACGTTGCTGGACGCCGGAGTGGTCCTGCAGGCGTTCGGGTGATCCGTCCCGTCGGGGAGCACGGGCTGCTCGCGGAGACCGGTTCGCTGGAGCTGTCGCATCGGGTGCACGCGGCGTTGCGGGCCGAGCGGCCGGAGGGGGTCGTGGAGATCGTGCCGGGGCCCGAGACCGTGCTCGTGGTGGCGCCGGGCGCGGATCAGGGGCGGTTGCGCGCCCGGCTGGAGGCGGTCGTGGACCGCGAGCGCGGCCGGACCGGCGCGGGCGCGGCCGAGGGGCCGGTGGTGACGATTCCGGTGGTCTATGACGGGGCCGATCTCGATTCCGTGGCGGCACTGGCGGGGATCCCGGTGGCGGAGGTGATCTCCCGGCACTGCGGGCGGGAGCTGGTGGTGGGGTGGCTGGGGTTCGCCCCGGGGTTCGCCTATCTCACCGGGCTCGATCCGGTGCTGGAGATGCCCCGGCTGGACACGCCTCGCACTTCGGTGCCGGCGGGATCGGTGGCGGTGGCGGGGCCGTACTCCGCGGTCTATCCGGGGCCCTCGCCGGGCGGGTGGCGGCTGCTGGGTCGTACGTCCGTGCAGGTGTGGGACGTGGCGGCCGATCCGCCCTCGCTGTTCAGGCCCGGGATGCGGGTGCGATTCGAGCCGGTCGCGGCATGATCGAGGTGCTGGCGCCCGGCCCGTACGCGACCGTCCAGGACCTGGGGCGGCCCGGCTACGCCCACCTGGGGGTGCCCCGGTCGGGGGCGGCCGACGTGGGCAGCCTCAAGCTGGCCAACCGGCTCGTGGGCAATCCGGAGGGGCTGGCCGGGATCGAGCTGACGTTCGGCATGGCCAGGTTCCGCTTCCGCGACGGGGCGTGGGCTGCGCTGGCGGGCGCGCCGCTGGAGGCGGAGATGGGGGTGCCGTTCTGGGTGCCCGCGGGCGGGGAGTTGCGGCTGGGCGCGCCGGCGCGCGGGATGCGTACGTATCTGGCCGTGCGCGGGGGGATCGCGGTCGAGCCGGTGCTCGGCAGCCGGTCCACCGACTCGCTGTCGGGGCTCGGGCCCGAGCCGCTGCGGGCGGGCACACTGCTGCCCGTCGGCCCGCCCCTGGGCGGCATCCACGCGGACCTGGCGCCGCCGCCCGCGCCACGGCCGCCCGTGCTGCGGGTGCTGCCGGGGCCGCGCGCCGACTGGTTCGTCCCGGAGGCGCTGGACGTGCTGTGCGGGCGGCCCTACGAGGTCAGCCAGGACAGCAACCGCGTCGGCGTCCGCCTGCGCGGGCCCGAGCTCGCCAGGGCCAGGAACGGCGAGCTGCCGAGCGAGGGCATGGTGGTCGGGGCCGTCCAGGTGCCGCCGAGCGGGCAGCCGATCGTCTTCCTGGCCGACCACCCGCCGACCGGCGGCTATCCGGTCATCGGCGTCGTACGCGCCGCTGACCTGCCCGTCGCCGCCCAGCTCCGGCCGGGCGACCAGGTACGTTTCACAACTCGACGCGGCCCGTGACGCACGTGACGACGGAGCCGCCCACCCAGACCTCGCCCCCGGCGCCGGTGGAGATGTGGATCCGCCCCGCGTGCCCCACCGCGCTCCCCTGCGCCGCCACGTAGGGCGCCGTGGCCCGGCCGGTGCGCAGCAGCCACTGGGCGAGCGAGGCGTTCAGGCTGCCCGTCACGGGGTCCTCCACGGTGGAGCCCCGGTACGGGCTGAACGCCCGCACCTCGAACGCGTACGGCGACCCCGCCGGATACGGCCCCACCACGCCCACGTCGTGCGGCACCAGGCCGGGGCGCAGCGCCAGCACCGACTCGGCGTCGGCGAGCAGCACCCCGATCCAGCCGGGACCGTTGTCGGCCCACTCGACGTCCACGATGTCGTCCCTCTTGATCCCCAGGGACGCGGCGACCCGCGCGACGAGCTCCTCCTCCACCGGCCCCGTGCGCATCAGCGGCGGAGCCTGGAACGCCAGCCCGTCGTCCGTCCTGCGCACGCGGACCAGCCCGGCCCCGCACTCCTGCACGATCTCCGTGCCGGCCCGCGGCCGGCCGCCCGCCTCCAGCCAGGCGTGGCAGGAGCCCAGCGTCGGGTGCCCGGCGAAGGGCAGCTCGGACTCCGTGGTGAAGATCCGCACCCGGTAGTCGGCCTCCGGCGTGGTCGGGGGCAGCAGGAAGGTGGTCTCGGCCAGGT
Source organism: Nonomuraea jiangxiensis (assembly GCF_900099965.1). Taxonomy (GTDB): domain Bacteria; phylum Actinomycetota; class Actinomycetes; order Streptosporangiales; family Streptosporangiaceae; genus Nonomuraea; species Nonomuraea jiangxiensis. The sequence goes on from NZ_FNDJ01000018.1 coordinate 86,474, forward strand.
TCGTCCACCTGGCGAACCGCTGCATCTCCGCGGTGCCCAGCCCGTCGCCGTCCAGGACGACCGCGAGCGCGTTGCCCTGGTAGGGCGAGGCGGGAAAGACATCGACTTGTGTGAAAGGTCGAGACATATCCCGGAGTCTCCCAGAGAGGTCTTTTCCCGTTAACACGGCACCCGCAGACTGGGGGCGTGGCGGACTTTGATGTTGTGGTCCTGGGCTCGGGACCGGGTGGGCAGAAGGCCGCGATCGCGGCGGCGAAACTCGGCAAGAGGGTGGCGGTGGTCGAGAAACGGCACATGATCGGCGGGGTCTGCATCAACACCGGGACGATCCCGTCCAAGACCTTGAGAGAGGCCGTGCTCTATCTCACGGGGCTCAACCAGCGCGACCTGTACGGCGCCAGCTACCGCGTCAAGGACGAGATCACGGTCACCGACCTCGGGATGCGCACCCAGCACGTGATCGGCCGCGAGATCCAGGTGATCCGCAGCCAGCTCGGCCGCAACCACGTGACCGTGCTGCAGGGCACCGGCCGGTTCCTGGACGCGCACACCATCGGGATCACCCACGAGGAGGGCAAACTCGAGGAGACGAAGGTCACCGCCGACAAGATCGTGATCGCGACCGGCACCTCGCCCGCCCGTCCCGGCAGCGTCGAGTTCGACGACAGGACCGTCATCGACTCCGACGCCATCCTGCACCTCGACCGCGTCCCCGAGACCCTGGTCGTGGTGGGCGCCGGGGTCATCGGCATCGAGTACGCCTCGATGTTCGCCGCCCTCGGCACCAAGGTGACGGTGGTGGAGCGGCGCGACCGCATGCTGGAGTTCTGTGACCTGGAGATCGTGGAGGCGCTGAAATACCACCTGCGCGACCTGGCGGTGACCTTCAGGTTCGGCGAGACCGTGGCCGCCGTCGAGCGCCGCCCCGGCGGAGCGCTGACCCTGCTGGAGAGCGGCAAGAAGATCCCCGCCGACTGCGTCATGTACTCGGCCGGCCGGCAGGGCAAGACGTCCGAGCTCTGCCTGGAGGCGGCGGGCCTGGCGGCCGACGACCGGGGCCGGATCACCGTGGACGGGAACTACGCCACGCAGGTGCCGCACATCTACGCGGTCGGCGACGTGATCGGCTTCCCCGCGCTGGCCGCCACGTCCATGGAACAGGGCCGGCTGGCCGCCCAGCACGCGTGCGGCGAGCCGGTCGAGGACATGCGCGAGCTGCCGCCCATCGGGATCTACACCATTCCGGAGATCAGCTTCGTCGGGAAGACGGAGGACGAGCTGACCAGGGACAAGGTGCCGTTCGAGGTGGGCATCTCGCGCTATCGGGAGCTGGCCAGGGGGCAGATCATCGGCGACTCGTACGGGATGCTCAAACTGCTCGTATCCTCCGAGGACCGGCGGCTGCTGGGCGTGCACGTGTTCGGCACGGGGGCGACGGAGCTGGTGCACATCGGGCAGACGGTCATGGGGTGCGGCGGCACGGTCGACTACCTGGTGAACGCGGTGTTCAACTATCCGACGCTGGCGGAGTCGTACAAGGTGGCGGCGCTGGACGCGATGAACAAGATGCGGGTGGTGGCCCGGCTCACGGCGGGCATGTGAACCGGGCCCGGTAGGTGGATCAGCTCAGCGTCCACTTCTGGTTGGCGGCGCCCGTGCAGGTCCAGATCTGCAGCCGGGTGCCGTCGGCGCTGCTGTTGCCGGTGACGTCGGCGCACTTGCCGGCGGCGGGGTTGACCAGGTCCCTGGCCGCGGTGTGGGTCCACTGCTGGTTGGCGCCGCCGGTGCACGTCCACAGCTGGAGCCGGCTGCCGTCGGCCGTGCCGCGGTCGACCACGTCGAGGCACTTGCCGAGCGCGCGCAACGTGCCGTCGCCCGGGCGGGTCCACCGCTGGGCGGCGCTGCCGTTGCAGGTGTAGAGCTGTACGGCGGCGCCGTCGGCGCTACTGCCCCCGGCCACGTCCACGCACTTGCCCGCCAGGCCGACGATCGCGCCCTCGCCGCCGCCCGGGTTGCCGGTCTGCGTGCCCAACCAGGTGAAGGTCGCGGTGGTGCGGGCGGGCAGCGTGTACGTGAAGGACTGGTTGCCCCAGTTGACCCGGACGGACTGGGCCGACGTGCCGCCGTTGTGCGCGATCAGCGCCTTGGAGCCGTCGGAGTTGCGCCAGGCGACGTTCTGGACGGTGGCGTTGGCGGTGGAGTCGATCCGGTAGGCCCCCGGCCTGACGAACTTGGTGAGGTGGCCGGTGGTGTAGTACTCGATCGTGTAGTCCACCTGGCCCGCGCGGGCGCCACCCTCCTGGACGGTGATCAGGCCGGTGCAGGTGCCGCAGCCGCCGTTGTGCGGGCCCATGAACTGGTTGAGCGCCAGGCTCCACTTGACGAGGCTGCCGCTCCAGTTACGGGTGTAAGTGACGATGTCGGCCATGTCCTCGTTGTGCTGGTTGCCGATCCAGGTGCCGCCCGAGTGCTCGGTGCTGAACTGCCGTACCGACGGATACTGGTTGCGCACCTGCGTGCCGACCGCCGGGTCGCCGAAATAGCCGTGCCAGGCGATGCCGCCGAACAGCGGGTCGTTGCGCAGGGCCGCATCGGCCAGGATCGGGGAGCCGATCTGGCCGTAGTCGCCGTAGTTCCAGTCATGCACGAGCACCTTCGTGGTGATCCCGGCGGCGCGGAAGGCGGGATAGACGAAGTTCTTGGTCAGCTCGATCAGGCCGGAGGCGTTCCAGGACATGCCGGGGTAGTTCATGGCCGTCGGGTTGCCCGCCTGGCAGCAGTTGGGCTCGTTCTGGACCGAGATGTAGTTCACCGGGATGCCGGCGGCCTGGTAGCTCTGCACATATTTGACCAGGTACTGGGCGTACATGCCGTAGTACTCCCACTTCAGCCAGCCCATCTGGTCCATCCGGCCGTTGTCCTTCATCCAGCCGGGGGCGCTCCACGGCACGCCCTTGACCCGCAGGGCCGGGTTGAGCTGCTTGGCCTGGGCGGTCAGCAGGCGCACGTCGGTGTCGTAGCCGTTGGCGCCGAAGTCGTTGAGGTCGCAGCAGGTGTCGTCGAGCGAGACCATGCCGGGGCGCGACAGGTCGGAGGCGCCGATCGGGTTGCGGACGAACGACAGCCCGATGCCCTCCGTCGGCGAGAACAGCTTGCGCATCGTCGCGTCCCTGGTGGCGGCGCTGACCGGGCCGCCGCGCAGCAGGTACGCGGTCGTGTCCGTGATCGACGCGCCGCCGCCCTCGAACTGCTGGTACGTGGTGCCCTCGTTGACGGTGATCGTGTGGGCGGCGCTGCCGCCCGCCGGGCCGAAGGCGATGGGGGCCTGCTGCTGCAGGCCGCGGGTGACGGCACGGCCGCCTGAGTCGCTGGTGGTGGTGAGCCAGACGTTCACGGGTTCGTTGGCCGCGGCGGCCGCCGGAACGGGCACGGCCAGCGCCAGCGCGGCGGCGCAGAGGAGTGGGAGGAGTCGGGACACGGCGAAGTTTCCCTTCCGGGCGGGGGGTGACGCCCCTGTAACTCATGAAACAATAAAGAAACTTTCCTTGTCATTCAGCACACCAACACGAGTCAGGCAGCGGGTCAAGGGATGTAACAAATGAAACGCTCAGCGCGGGACCGGGCCCGTCGAGCCGCGTACGACCAGTTCGGTGCCCAGCGAGACGTGCAGCGCCTCCAGAGTGTGCCTGCCGAGCAACCGCATCAGCAGCGTGACCCCCATCCGGCCCATCTCCGCCAGCGGCTGGCGCACGGTGGTGAGCGGCGGCGAGGTCGCCGTGGCGACGTCGATGTCGTCGAACCCCGCCACCGACAGGTCCCCGGGCACGCGCAGCCCCCGTTCGGCCGCCGCCCACAGCGCCCCGACCGCCATCTTGTCGTTGAAGGCCACCAGCGCCGTGGGCGGCTCGGGCAGGTCCAGCAGCTCGCCGGCGGCGCGGTGGCCGTGCTCGGCGTTCGGCTCGGGCACGTGGCGCAGCAACTCGGGCGCGGGCAGCACCCCGGCGTCGGCCAGCGAGGCCGTGTAGCCGGCCAGCCTGGCCTCGCTCGGCAGCCACTCCACCGGGCCGCCGATGATGCCGACCCGGCGGTGGCCCAGCCCGGTCACGTGCGCCATCAGCCTGCGGGCGCCGGCGAAGTGGGCGGCCGAGACGGCCACGATGTCCTTCGGCGGCGGGGTCCTCGGGTCGATCACCACGAAGGGGAAGCGGTGGTCGCGCAAGCGTACGAGCTCCTCGCCGGGCTCGGGCGGCAGGATGAGGACCGCGCCCGCGACACCCTGGCGGCCGGGCAGGGCGGGCAGAACGGCGGAGTGCTGGGCCGCCTCCCCCGCGCCGAGGATCATCTGCATGCCGTGCAGCTCGATGGTCTCCCCCACCGAGGAGACGATGAGCCCGAAGTAGTCCGTGAGCACGTACGGGCAGCGCACGTAGATCGCGCCCCCGCCTTCCTGCGGCGTGCGCGGGCGCGGCGCCTGGTCGCCGAGCCTGCCGACCGCGCGCAGCACCAGCTCGCGGGTGTGCGGGGCGACGTTGGACCGGCCGTTGAGCACGCGCGAGACCGTGGCGATGGACAGGCCGGTCTCGGCCGCGACGTCACGCACCGTCGCGCGCGCCCTGCCCGCCCTCCCCGCCATGCGGGCCCCTGCCGTTCGCGGGGTCAGTCGGTGGCGGGGCGGCGGTTGCGGGCCGGGGGCTTCTTACGGCCCGCGACCAGCGTGTCGCCCTCGGCGGGGGTACGTTCCTCCGTGCGGGGCGGCTCGCCGCCCCGGGCACGCGGCGGGCGCGGGTGCGGGGCCGTGTCCTCACCCGCCGGGGCCGGGGGAGCCTCGCCCGGGGCAGCGGGTTCCTCGCCCGCGGCCGGGGAAGCCTCCTTCGCGGCCGGGGCGCCGGCGGGTTCGTCCGGCTCGCGCAGCGAGGCGATGACCTGGTCGGCCTCGGTCTCGGCGGCGAACTCGTCGGCCGCCGCCGACTCCCTGCGCCGGATCACGACCATGTGGTCCACCGACACCCGCCCGGCGCCCACCACGGCGAGCAGCAGCGAAGCGGCGCCGAGCAGGATCAGCTCGTTCATGGTGATCGGATTGAGCGGCGGGGCCACCAGGAAGACCGCCAGTGCCTCGGCGAAGAGGATCAGGCCGGTGACGGAGACCGCCAGCCCTGCGATGAGCAGCGCGCCGCCGATGAGCTCGGCGAGCATGGTCACCGTGGCCCAGGCGCCGGGCGCGGGCGCGCCCTGCTCCAGGAACTTCGCCCCGGTGATTTTCAGCCCGTCTTCCAGCTTGGTCCAGCCATTGGCGAAGAAAATACCGCCCACGCCGACGCGGGCGACTAATGCGGCAAGATCACAAAAGGCCTGTTTCACGGTTGATGTCTGCCCTAATCGGGACATGGCATACCTCAATCACGGCTGAGCAGCACGGCCACCGCTACGGCGGTCAGGGTGAGCAGGACGACGCTGACGACCACGGTCGTGTGCAGGGCGTTCACGAAGGCCCACCGGGCCGCGTCGAGCAGCGCGCCGCCCGCGCCGCCGCCGACCTCGTGGGCGACGTGGGCGGCCGCGGCGAGCGACTGCCTGGCCTCGTCCATGCCGCCCGGGGACACGCCCGGCACGGTGGGCAGTCCGGGGGCGTACACGATGGTGGTGATCGTGCCGAGCACGGCCACGCCCAGGCCGGCCCCCAGCTCGTACGCGGTCTCCTCGATGGCGGCGGCACCGCCCGCCTGGGACTCAGGGGCGGCGGCCATGATCGTGTCGGAGGCGGCCAGCAGCGCCACCTGCACCCCGAACCCGACGCCCACGAAGCAGATCGCCAGCATCACGGGATGGCGCTCGACGCCCCAGGTCAGGGTGGGGGTCAGGGCCAGCGCGACGAGCCCGAGGCCGCCGCTCATCGTGGCCCGCATGCCGATCCGGGGCAGGATGTGGGCGGCGGCGAGCCCGCCCGCGATGGCCGACAGCACCAGCGGCAACATCCTGACCGCCGCGTGCAGCGGGCTGTCGCCCAGCACGAGCTGCAGGTACTGGGCGAGCATCAGCTGCAGGCCCACCAGCGCGAACACGCCGAACAGCACCCCCGCGACCCCGGTGGAGAACGCCCGCGACCGGAACAGCCCGACCTCCAGCAGCGGCGCGCGCAGCCGCGTCTGCCGCCGGACGAACGCCACCAGCAGGCCCAGCCCGGCCAGGAACACCAGCAGCGACGCCCACAGCGGCATGAGGCTGCCCGAGCCCGCCTCCTTCAGCCCGAAGGCCAGCGCCAGGATCCCGAGCACCGACATCACCGCGCTCACGCCGTCCCACGGCCGGTCCTCACGCTCGCGCGACTCGGGCAGCAGCCGGACCGCGGCGGGCAGCAGCACCAGCAGGATCGGCACGTTGACGAGGAAGACCGCGCCCCACCAGATGCCGACGAGCACGCCGCCGATGAGCGGCCCGACGGCCGCGCCAGCCGCCGCGACGGCGCTCCAGATGCCCAGCGCGACGGCCCGCTCGCGCCGGTCGGTGAACACCTGGCGAATGAGCGAGAGGGTGGCCGGCATGATCATCGCGCCGCCGACGCCGAGCAACGCCCTGGCCAGGATGAGGGTCAGCGGGGTCGGGGCGAACGCGGCGGCGGCCGAGGCCACGCCGAACAGCACGAAGCCGCCCAGGACCAGGCGTTTGCGACCGTATTTGTCGCCGAGCGTGCCGAACAGGATCAGCAGCGGCGCCACCACGAGGGAGTAGACGTCGATGATCCACAGCAGCTGCACCGCGGACGGTTCGAGCGCCGCCGTGAGCGCGGGCACCGCGATGTGCAGGACCGTGGCGTCGACCGTGATCAGCAACAGGCTCAGGCAGAGCAGCGTGAGGATGGCCCAGCGGCGGTCCTGGGGCCCGCGGTCGGCAGTCCGTACGGGGGGCGCGGCCTGTGTGACGGTCATGGCTCTCCTTGCGGGCCGATCCGTGCACTGGGCCCGCACATGCTGTTGGGCGACGGCCGCCGGCGAAATGCGGCTCGGACGCTCACTCTTCCCGAGCCGTTCCATCCCTGATGCCCGCGCTCCGGCTTGCGTGGCAGCTTAGGCCATGCCAGGCACTTGTCATAGCGGTATCGGCCGATCCACCACGGCCCCGCTACCTCTCTAGAGAGATACAGCCATATGTCGGTACCTATCCAATTTTGGATCTCCCGCCGATCATGGGTCACGTGGGGATCGATCAAGGTGAAGGTAACGGCAATATTCCCGACAGGTCCTCACGCGAGTGGTGCGCCGAAGCCCTGACCAGGCTGAACGCCGGCCGCCCGGAGTCCGCGCTCGACGCCGCCGGGCGGGCCGCGGACCTGGATCCGGGGGCGGAGTGGCCGTACCGGCTGATGAGCCTGGCCCACGAGCGGCTGGGCCGCGACGCCGACGCCGTGCTCGCCGCGGAGCAGGCCGCCGGCCTGGCCCGCGGCTCCTGGTCGGCCCGCCTGCGCCTGGCCGCGAGCCTGCGCCGGGTGCCGGGCCGCTGGTGCGAGGCCGTCGAGGAGGCCGCGCTGGCCAGGAAGTTCGCGCCGGAGGAGGCCGACCCCGAGGTCATGGCGGGCGACCTGGCCCTGCTGACCGGCGAGCACGCCGAGGCAGAGCGGCGCTACCGGGCCGCGCTGGAGATCGATCCCGGCCATCCGCAGGCCCGGGTCAACCTGGGCCTGGCCCTGCTGCGCTGGGACCGGCCCCGCCCGCACCACGATCCGGCCTGGCCGGTGGACCCGCGCGAGACCGGCCGGGCCAGGCGCGCGCTGGAGGTCTGGTCCCGCCAGGTCCGCCTCCTGGCCGCCGTGGCCACGGTCGCGATCGCGATGGGCGCTCTCCTCCTCGACCGGGGCGCCGAGGCCCGGCTCGGCGGCCTCGCCGTGCTCGCCCTGCTGGTGCCGCTGACGATCAGACAGGTCCGGCGGGTCGGCCGCTGGGCGTACGTGCCCGCGATGCTCTCCAGGGACCCCTGGCTGGGCTCGTCCCTGGTGTCGGCCGTGGTGTCGGTGGTGGCGTTCGCCGCCTGGCTGCTGCTGGCGGCGGTGCCGTCGATGCCCTCCGCGCTCGACCCGGTGTGGGCCGGGCTGGCGGGCCTGGCGGTGCTGGGCTGGCCGGCGCTCGCGGCCCTGCGCGCGCTGGCCGAGGCGTGGCGCGGGCGTCCCCTGCCGGCGCTGGCCGAGACGGCGAAGGCGAACGAGCGCAGCGCCAGGCGCAACACCGGCGTGACGTTGTGGATCGTGCTCGGCAGGACCTGGTCGGTGCTGGTGCCGCTGCTGGGCGGGGCGCTCGCGGTGGAGCCCAGGGCCGCCGTGGTGGCGGTGGCGGTGCCGTACCCCTTGGTGCGCGGTTACCTGCGGGCCCGGCACCGCGACAACGGGGCGCTGCTCGCCGCGATCGCGCTCGTCGTGGCCTCCGCCGCGGCCTGCGCGGCGGGCGGGCTGCTCGGCTCGGCGTGGGCGTGGCGCGCCGGGCTGGCCGCGCTGGGCGCGGCGGCGGTGGTGTTCGCGGCGCGGGGGCTGCGCTCGTGGTGGCGCGGCGCCCCCGGGCCGTGGCGGGCCTCCCTGATCATGTGCGACCTGCCCATGGGCGCCGCGCCCTCCGTCACTCTGGACGCCGAGGTCCGCCAGACCTTCTCCTACGCCCGCAGCGTCGTCCTGTCCTACGGTGACGGCCACGGGCCCAGGGTCGCCGGGGCGGTGGCGTCCGTGACGCCCTCCGGCGAGCTGCGCCTGATCGCCGAGACGGCGGCGTGGGCGGCCATCGAGGCCGATCCCCGGGTGGCGGTGTTCGCGACGGACCCGCTGCAGCGCCGGTTCTGGGTGGAGGTACGCGGGATCGCGCTGGCCGACTCGGACGTCCTGCGCGTCACGCCCAAACAGGTGTCCGTGGGCGAGTTCCCTGGGCGGCACCAGCGGCGCTGACTAGAGTCTTGTTCTATGCGTATCCTGCGCACCCCCGAAGAGCGCTTCGCCGATCTGCCCGACTTCCCCTACGAGCCCCGCTACGCCGACGTGCCGGACGGCCTGCGCATGGCCTACGTCGAGGCGGGCCCGGCCGGCGGCGAGCCCGTCGTGCTGCTGCACGGCGAGCCGAGCTGGTCGTTCCTCTACCGGCACGTCATGCGCGAGCTGGCCGCGGCCGGGCTGCGCGCCATCGCGGTCGACCTGGTCGGGTTCGGCCGCTCGGACAAGCCCGCCGAGCAGGCCGAGCACACCTACGCCAGGCACGTCGAGTGGACCCGCGCCCTGCTGCTGGACGCGCTCGGTCTGAGCGGCCTCACGCTGGTCGGCCAGGACTGGGGCGGGCTGATCGGGCTGCGGATCGCCGCCGAGCACCCGGAGCGGGTGGCCAGGATCGTGGCGGCCAATACGGGCTTGCCCACGGGTGACATTCCCATGCCCGAGGTGTGGCACCGGTTCAGGCAGGCGGTGCTCCACGCCCCGGAGCTGGACATCGCCCGGCTCATCCAGGCGGGTTGCAAGAGCGAGCTGTCCAAGGAGGTGCGCGCGGCCTACGAGGCGCCGTTCCCAGACGAGTCGTACAAGGCGGGGCCGCGTGCCATGCCGGGCCTCGTGCCGATCACCCCGGACGACCCCGCCGCGCCCGCCAACCGCGCGGCCTGGCAGGTTCTCACCACGCTCGACAGGCCGTTCCTGGTGGCGTTCTCCGACGGGGATCCGATCACCGGCGGTATGGCACCCATTCTTCGCAAATCTCTGGCAGGGGCGTCCGGCCTGCGACATCCTGTGATCACGGGCGCGGGGCACTTCCTCCAGGAGGACGCCGGTACGGAACTCGGGCGGCAGATCGCCGCTTTCGTGACCTCCACCTAGCGTGTCAGGACCGCCCAACTGCCGCTCCAGTGCGGTATAACCGGGGGCGGACCGGGGAGGCGTGATGCGTGAGTCCGACAGGGCCCAGGCCGCGGGGCGGGCCGCGGCGCGGGATCTGTTCGAAAAGGTTCGGCTGCGTTATTTCCAGATTCCCCCGGCCGTGCGCCGGGTGCTCTACGTCGTCGTGCTCGTCGCCACCATGGGCGTGGGCGCCGCGCTCGGCTGGGACCTGCTGAAGACCTTCCCCGTCGCGCTCCTGGTGCTCGCGTTCGTCGCGCTGACCATGCGCTTCCCCCGTGCCGCCGCCACCGCGCTGGTGGTCGCGGGCTGGGTGGTCCTGGCACTGCCGGTCTACTCCGGGCTGTTCCCGCCCGGCGCGGGCACCGTGCACCTGATGGTCGGGCTCGCCCTGCCGGTCGCCGCGGCCGCCCACCTCATCCGCTGGGTGACGCCGTGGATCACCACGGTGGCGGCGCTCGCCCCGGCGGGCGTGCTCGCCGCCGCCGTCTCCCCGATCTCCGACGAGGCGGCCGTGTGGGCCGCCTGCGCCGTCGCGGCCGCCGTGCTGGTCTACCGCTTCCTGCTCGCCCGCAGGACCAGGGCCGCCCGCGCCGCGGCCGAGGAGCGGCAGGTCCGGGTCAGGGCGCGTGAGGGCAGGCCGGAGGCGCCCGCCGACAAGCAGGGCGCGCCCCCGCAGATCTCCGTCGAAGACGCGCTCAGCGAGCTGGAGAGCATGGTCGGCCTGGCCCCGGTCAAGGAGCAGGTGCGCTCGATCGCCGCCTCCATCGAGGCCTCCCGGCTCAGGGCCGAGGCCGGCTACACCACCGACCGGCCCACCAGGCACTTCGTCTTCCTCGGCCCGCCCGGCACCGGCAAGACCAGCGTGGCCCGCGCGGTCGCCAAGATCTTCTACGCGTTCGGCCTGCTGGAGACCCCCTATGTGGTCGAGGCGCAGCGGGCCGACCTGGTGGGCGAGTTCCTGGGCGCGACCGCGATCAAGACCAACGAGCTGGTCGACCGGGCGCTCGGCGGCGTGCTGTTCATCGACGAGGCGTACGGTCTGGTCAACTCCTCCGACGGGCAGCCCGACCGGTTCGGCGCCGAAGCCGTGCAGACCCTGCTCAAGCGCGCCGAGGACGACCGGGAGCGGCTGATCATCATCCTGGCCGGCTACGAGCAGGAGATGAGCTCGTTCCTGTCCAGCAACCCGGGCCTGGCCAGCCGGTTCGCCACGCGCGTGCGCTTCCCCGGCTACTCCCCCGCTGAGCTGGTCGAGGTCACCGAGCTGCTGCAGCGGCGCCGCGGCGACGCGATGGGCCCCGAGACCAGGCGCACGCTGCTCGGCCTGTTCGAGGACGTGCACCGGCGCGGCCTGGTCGACGAGCTGGGCAACGCCAGGTTCGCGCGCAGCCTGGTCGAGGCCGCCGCGCAGGCCCGCGACGTACGGGTGGTGGGCGCCGGCGGCACCCCGACCACCCAGGACCTGGTGACCACCACCACGCCCGACGTGACCAAGGCGTTCGACGAGCTGACCGCGCGCTTCCGCGGCTACGTCGCCACGCCCACGCTGGAGGAGGCGCTGGCCGACCTCGACAGGATGGCGGGCCTGGCCCCCGTCAAGCGGCAGGTGCACGCCATCGCGGCCCAGCTCCAGGTGGCGCGCATGCGGCAGGAGCGCGGGCTGCCCACGCCGCCGCAGACGAGGCATTTCGTGTTCGTCGGGCCGCCGGGCACCGGCAAGACCACGGTCGCCCGGGTCCTCGGCCGGGTCTTCGCCGCGCTCGGCCTGCTGGCCAGGCCCGACGTGGTCGAGGCGCACCGGGCCGACCTGGTCGGGCAGCACCTCGGCGCGACCGCGATCAAGACCAACGAGCTGGTCGACCGGGCGCTCGGCGGCGTGCTGTTCATCGACGAGGCCTACGGCCTGCTCAACCCCGGCTACCAGGGCGGCGACGCGTTCGGCGCCGAGGCCGTGCAGACCCTGCTCAAACGCGCCGAGGACGACCGCGACCGGCTCGTCATCGTGCTGGCCGGCTACGAGCGCGAGATGGACTCCTTCCTGGCCACCAACCCCGGCCTGGCCAGCCGGTTCAACCAGCGCGTCGCCTTCCCCAGCTACTCCCCCGCCGAGCTGTCGGAGATCTCGGTGCTGCTGGCGGAGAAGTCGGGCGACACGTTCGACGAAGAGGCGCTGCGCAACCTCGACGAGGTGTTCGCCTGGGTGTGTGGGGAGCGGCTGATCGACGGGCTGGGCAACGGCCGGTTCGCCCGGTCGCTGTTCGAGCGGGCCGCCATGCGCCGCGACGTGCGGCTGGCCGCCCACGCTTCGCGCGGCGGGTCCGCCAGCTCGGCCGACCTGACGACGATCACGGGTGAGGACGTGCGGACCGCCGTGGACGAGCTGTCCGGGCGTTGACCGGCGGCATTGACGCCCTCCGGACGGAAGCCTCCGCCCTCCCGGAGGGAAGCCCTTCGCCGGGAAGGCGGGGCCCCGGCCCATGGCATGTCGTCCCATAGTGTCGGCGTGATGTCGTAGAGTGAGCGGCGTCGGCGACAAGCCGGCGCTACGTGCGGGTGGCGCGTCGGAGGGGGAGCGATGGCGGGGTTCCTGGCCCGCAGGCTGCTCAACTACGCGGTGCTCATCGTGGTGGCCGCCAGTCTCGCCTACCTGCTGGCGGCCATCGCCCTCGACCCCCGCTCCAACTACGCCGACCGCACCCCCAAACCGCCGGCGACCGTCGTCGACGCCCAGCTCACCGCGCTCAACCTCAACGACAAGACGCCGCTGCTGCAGCGTTACGCCACCTGGGCGGGCGGCGTGCTCCACGGCGACTTCGGCAAGTCCGTCGCCGGCGCCTCGGTCAACGAGGATCTCAAGCGCCGCATGGGCGTCACGTTCCGGCTCGTCATGCTGGGGCTGATCTGCGGGAGCCTGCTCGGGGTGCTGCTCGGCGCCGCCGCCGCGGTCCGGCAGTACGGCTGGTTCGACCGGCTCACGACCGGCGTGTCCTTCGTGGTGCTGGCCGTGCCGGTGGTCGTGCTGGCCAACATCCTGATCCTGCTGGCGTCCTGGGCCAACTTCCGCCTCTTCGACCGCCAGGTGTTCCTGGTCAGCGGCGAATACAGCGTCGGGCTGGAGGCCGGGTTCTGGGGGCACGTGGTCGACCGGCTGCAGCACCTGATCCTGCCCACGGTCTCACTGTCCGTGGGGCTCATCGCCGTCTTCAGCCGCTACCAGCGCAACATGATGCTCGACGTGATCGGCGCCGACTTCGTGCGCACCGCGCTGGCCAAGGGGCTGAGCAGGCGGCAGGCGCTCACCCGGCACGCGCTGCGGACCGCGCTGATCCCGGTGATGACCTATTTCGCGTTCACGTTCGGGGCGCTGCTGACGGGGGCCACGTTCACCGAGAAGATCTTCGGCTGGCACGGGCTGGGCGAGCAGCTGATCAACTCGATCTTCACCAACGACGTCAACACGGTGGCCGCCATCTCCTTCCTGGCGGCCGTGTCCGTGCTGTGCGCCTCGCTGGCCTCCGACCTGCTGCACGCGGCGCTCGACCCGAGGGTGCGGGCCTGATGACGCTGTCCGACGAGGAGCTGGCCGAGGAGCTGACCGACGGCACGGCCTATCGGGCCCCGTCGCGGCTGCGGGTGGTCACCGGGCGTTTCTTCCGCTCGACGCAGGGGCGGATCGGGTTCGCGGTGCTCGCGCTGATGTTCCTGCTGGCCTTCGCGGGGCCGCTGGTCAACCGGTGGTCCTACACCGACAAGGACCTCACCGCGTTCATGCGGCCCCCATCGGCCGACCATTGGTTTGGAACGCTCCAGACGGGCTCCGACGTCTTCGCGGTGACGCTGCGCGGGATGCAGAAGTCGCTGATCGTGGGGCTGCTGGCGGCGCTGGTGTCCACGGCGCTGGCGGCCGTGGTGGGGGCGTTCGCCGGCTATTTCCGCGGCTGGACCGAACGGTCGCTGACCTGGCTGACCGACCTGCTGCTGGTGCTGCCCGCGTTCCTCATCCTGGCGATCATCTCGCCGCTGTTCGGCTCGGGGCAGTGGGTGGTGTTCGTGATCATGCTGGCGCTGTTCCTGTGGATGGTCACCTCCAAGATCGTCAGGGGGATGGCGATCTCGGTGAAGGAGCGGGAGTTCGTCCAGGCCGCGCGTTACATGGGGGTGCCGCCGGTGCGGATCATCTTCCGGCACGTGATCCCCAACCTGTCGTCGCTGCTCATCGTGGACGCCACGCTCAACGTGAGCGCCGCGATCCTCACCGAGACCTCGCTGTCCTACTTCGGGTTCGGCATCCAGCCGCCGGACGTGTCGTTCGGCACGCTCATCGCCGACGGCTCCAGGACGGCCGTCTACGCGCCGTGGACGTTCTGGTTCGTGGCGGGGCTGCTGGTGGTGACCGTGCTGGCGGTCAACCTCATGGGCGACGCGCTGCGTGACGCCTTCGATCCGTCCGCCAAGAGGTCACGATGAGCCCGGTCCTCGAAGTCAGCGACCTCACGGTGAGCTTCGGCGGCGTGCCCGCCGTGCGCGGGGTGAGCTATTCCGTACGCCCCGGCGAGGTGCTCGGCATCGTCGGCGAGTCGGGCTCGGGCAAGTCGGTCGCCTCGGCGGCCATCATGGGGCTGCTGCCGCCGGGGGCGCGGGTCACCGGGTCCGTGCGCCTGCACGGCAGGGAGCTGATCGGGGCCTCGCAGCGGCAACTGGCCGCCTTCCGCGGCAAGAGCATCTCCATGGTGTTCCAGGACCCGTTGTCCGCGCTCACCCCGGTCTACCGGGTGGGTGACCAGATCGCCGAGGCCGTACGCGCCCACCAGCGGGTCAGCAAGGAAAACGCCATGGTCAAGGCCGTGGAGCTGCTGGACCTGGTGGGCATCCCGCGGCCCTCCGAGCGGGCGCTGGCCTTCCCGCACGAGTTCTCCGGCGGGATGCGGCAGCGGGTGGTGATCGCGATGGCCATCGCCAACGACCCCGACGTGATCATCTGCGACGAGCCGACCACGGCGCTCGACGTCACCATCCAGGCCCAGGTGCTGGAGGTGCTCAAGCGGGCCCAGGCCAAGACCGGCGCCGCGATCATCATGATCACGCATGATCTCGGGGTGGTGGCCGGGTTCGCGGACCGGGTGCTGGTCATGTACGCCGGGCGGGCCGTCGAGGTGGGCGCGGTGGACGACATCTACTACCGGATGCGGATGCCGTACACCGCCGGGCTGCTCGGCTCGATCCCGCGCGTGGACCGGGGGCGGCAGCCGCTGGTGCCGATCGAGGGCCACCCGCCCTCCCCCGCGGCGCTGCCGCCCGGGTGCCCGTTCGCGCCGCGCTGCCCGATGCGCGTCGAGGCGTGCGACGACCGGGAGCCGCCGCTGTTCGAGGTGGGCGCCGGGCACGGGGCGGCGTGCATCCGCTGGGAGGAGGTGCGGCCGGACGGCCTCGCCCGGCAGGCTGCGGCGGGCGACACGTCCCGGCTGCGGGTGCGCGGGGAGCGGACGGTGCTGGCGGTGCGCGGCCTGGTCAAGGACTATCCGCTGCTCCGCGGGGCGGTGTTCAAGCGCAGGGTGGGCACGGTGCACGCGGTGGCCGGGGTCAGCTTCGACATCCGGCAGGGCGAGACGCTGGGGCTGGTCGGCGAGTCGGGCAGCGGCAAGACGACCACGCTGACGCAGATCCTGGAGCTGGTGCCGCCGCAGCGGGGCCGCGTCGTCGTGCTCGGTCACGACACCGCGCGGCTGAGCCGGGGCGAGCGCACGGAGATCAGGCGTGACATGCAGGTCGTCTTCCAGGACCCGCTGGCCTCGCTCGACCCGCGCATGACGGTGCACGACATCCTGGCCGAGCCGCTGCGCACCCACGGCAGGCCCGCCGGCCGGCGCATCCGCGAGCTGCTCGCCCTGGTCGGGCTGGAGTCCTCGCACGCCGCCCGCTATCCGCAGGACTTCTCCGGCGGGCAGCGGCAGCGCATCGGCATCGCCAGGGCGCTCGCGCTGGAGCCGCGGCTGCTGGTGCTGGACGAGCCGGTCTCCGCGCTGGACGTGTCGATCCAGGCCGGGGTGATCAACCTGCTCGACTCGCTGAAGGACCGGCTCGGGCTGTCCTACCTGTTCGTGGCGCACGACCTGGCCGTGGTGCGGCACATCGCCGACCGGGTGGCGGTGATGTACCTGGGGAGGATCGCCGAGATCGGCCAGGTGGAGGCCGTCTATGACGCTCCGGCGCATCCGTACACGCAGGCGCTGCTGTCGGCGATCCCGCTGCCCGACCCGGTGCGCGAGCGCTCGCGGGAGCGGATCCTGCTCGAAGGCGACCTGCCCAGCCCCGCCAACCCCCCGTCGGGCTGCCGGTTCCGCACCCGGTGCCCGAAGTTCCGCGCCGAACTCACCGACGAGGAGCGCAGCCTCTGCGTGACCGTCGAGCCCGAGGTGCGACCGCTGAACGGTGCCACGGACCAGGGCGCGGCCTGCCATTACGCCGAGAAGCGTGGAGTCGTCTAGACCTCGCTCAGACCAGGAGGAATCCGCTCAGATGAAAACGTTCTATCTTGTCGTGGCCGTCGCCGCGTCTTTGTGCCTGACGGGCTGCGGCGACGGCGTGGGGAACGCGCCGCGGGCCGGGGGTCTCAGCGGGGACGAGCCCACGATCAAGGCCTTCGACATCAACCAGCAGCCCCGCGACAAGGTCAAGGACGGCGGGACGCTGCGGTGGGGCATCAACGAGTTCCCCACACAGTGGAACCGTAACCACGTCGACGGCAACCTGGCCGTTGCCGCCGCGATCAGCAACGCGCTGCTGCCCTCGCCGTTCGTGTCCGACGAGAAGGCGGACATCTCCCCCGACCGCGAATACCTGCTGGACGCCAAGGTCACCGAGCAGCAGCCCAAGCAGGTGGTCACCTACACGCTCAACCCCAGGGCCAGGTGGTCCACCGGGCAACCGATCACGTGGGCCGACTACCAGGCGCAGTGGCACGCGCTCAACGGGCGTGACCCCGCCTTCCACATCGCCTCCTCCACCGGCTACCAGGACATCGAGAAGGTGGCGCGGGGCAAGGACGACTACGAGGTGGTGGTGACGTTCGCACGGCCGTTCGGGGACTGGCAGGCGCTGTTCGGGCCGCTGCTGCCCGCCGCCACCAACCGGACGGCCCACGCCTTCAACACCTCCTGGCTGAACAAGATCCCGGTGACGGCCGGGCCGTTCAAGTTCGGCGGGTTCGACCAGACCGCCAAGACCATCACCCTGGTACGCGACGACAAGTGGTGGGGCAACCGGGCCAAGCTCGACAAGATCATCTTTCGGGCGTCCGAGCAGGACTCGCTGATCGGCGCGTTCAGCAACGGCGAGCTGGACATCATCGACGTGGGGCCCTCCGCTCCCGACTACGCCCGCGCCAAGTCCACGGCGGGCGCCCAGGTGCGGCAGGCGGCCGGGCCCGACTTCCGGCACTTCACCTTCAACGGGTCGAGCGAGCTGCTCAAGGACCGGAACGTGCGCCAGGCCATCCAGCTCGGCATCAACCGCCAGGCCATCGCGCAGTCCGACCTGCAGGGCCTCGACTGGCCGATTGCCCTGCTGAACAAC
This sequence comes from Nonomuraea jiangxiensis, assembly GCF_900099965.1. Lineage (GTDB taxonomy): Bacteria > Actinomycetota > Actinomycetes > Streptosporangiales > Streptosporangiaceae > Nonomuraea > Nonomuraea jiangxiensis. The sequence continues at coordinate 103,899 of NZ_FNDJ01000018.1, forward strand.
CACTTCTTCATGAACACCCAGGAGGGCTACCAGGACAACGCCGGGAGCCTGGGCCGCTACGACCCGGGCCGCGCCCGGCAGCTGCTGGACGCGGCCGGGTGGCGGCTGAGCGGCGGCGACCCGGTCAGGCGCAAGAACGGCAAGCCCCTTGAGCTGCGCTTCGTGGTGCCGACCGGGGTGCAGATCAGCAAGGCAGAAGGGGAGCTGGCGCAGAGCATGCTCGGCCAGATCGGCGTGAAGCTGAACATCAAGGCGGTGCCGAGCGACGACTTCTTCACCAACTACGTGATCCCCGGGAACTTCGACATCACGCCCTTCGCCTACATCGGCACGCCGTTCCCGGTCTCCAGCAGCTACGGGATCTACGCCAACTCGCCCGACGGCAAGACATGGAACGCGAACTTCGGACGGATCGGGTCGCCGGAGATCGACCAGGCCATGAGCGCGGCGGGGCAGAGCCTGGACCCGGTGCGGGCGCGCGAGGCGGCCAACAAGGCGGACGCGCTGATCTGGCAGGAGGTGAACGTGCTGCCGCTCTACCAGCGACCACAGAACGTGGCGGCCAAGGAGACGCTGGCCAACGTGGGAGCGCGCGGTTTCTTCGACCTCCGCTACGAGGACATCGGTTTCACCGGCTGATCCTCCGGGCGGGGGCGGGATGTCGGTGTCCTGGTGTACTAGTGAACGCGTGACAACCAAACTCACCTGGCCCCAGATCCTGGCGTGGCGGCTGCGCAGGCAGTTCGTGAGCGCGGCCGACGGGCCCGACGCCGTGGCCGTCGCGCGCCGGTTATGCGGCGTGCAGGCCCAGGTCGCCTCCTCGGCCCGGCTCGCGGTGGCGATCAGGAGCGCCAAGCCCGATCCCGGGGAGATCGACACGGCCCTGTGGACCGACCGTACGCTGGTCAAGACCTGGCTCATGCGCGGCGGCACCCTGCATCTCGTCCCCGCCGACGAGCTGGCCGACTACTGCGCGGCCCTGAGCACCCTGCGGTTCTGGGAGAAGGGGTCGTGGCAGCGCGGCCACGCCGTCACCGCCGGGGAGATCGCGGCGATCATCGACGCCGTGCCCCGGGTCCTGTCCGGGCCGCCGATGACGCGCGAGGAGCTGGTCGACGCCGTGGTGGCGGCGACGGGGCAGCCCCACCTGACGAGGGCGCTCACGTCCGGGTGGGGGGCGCTGCTCAAGCCGCTGAGCCGCCTGGGCGAGCTCTGCTACGGCCCGCCCCGCGACGGCCGGGTGACCTTCACCACCCCGCGCACCTGGCTCCCCGGCTGGGCGGGCACGCTGCCGCCGCCCGAGGAGGCCGGGGTCCGGCTGGTGCGGGCCTTCCTGGGCGCGCACGGGCCGGCGACGCAGGAGATGTTCGACAAGTGGCTGTTCGGGGGCGTGGCCCGCAAGGCGATGCTCAAGTCCTGGTTCCGTGAGCTGGCTCCGGAGCTGACGGAGGTGGAGACCGACGACGGGCCGGCGTTGCTCGCCCTGACCGAGCATCTCGACGACCTGGCCGCCACCCGCCCGTCCACGGAGGTGCACCTGCTGCCCGGGTTCGACCAGTACATCCTGGCCGCGCCCCGCGACCTCGCGCCGCTCCTCCCGCCCGCGCTCAAGCCCAAGGTCAGCCGCCAGGCAGGCTGGATCTCCCCCGTGGTCGTCCACGAGGGCCGGGTCGCGGGGGTCTGGGAGGCCAGGGACGGCGCGATCACGCTCGACCTCGCCACGCCGGTGCCCGAGGGGCCGCTCGACGAGGCGGTCTCCCGGGTGCGCTGCTTACTGCCCTGAGCTGACCGGTGACGGCCATCACCTGGCGGTTCTCAGGTGCTGGCCATCACCCGGTCGACGATGCCCTGAGTGCCCTCCTCGCGGGCGCAGTGGGCGCAGCAGTACCAGTGCTCGCCCGACTGGACGCCATGCCCGATGACCTTGGTGCCGCAGTGTTCGCACACCGGTGCCATCGCCTCGATCGCGCACTGGAAACTGTCGAAAGTGTGCGCCGCTCCCTGCGCGTGCACCTCGAACGCCATGTCGTAGTCGTTGCCACAGGTCTCGCAGACAGCCATGGTGACTCCCCTTCGCAGTCGGTCAGCCCGGGGATACCCGGTTCCTGGTTGCCTCTTCCCCAAGCGACGGCCATATTCCGGCGTTCCACCCCTGTCACGCTCGCGCCACGGCGAAGCGCGCCACCAGCGGCAGGCCCAGCAGGCCGAGCGCGGCCAGCGCGGCAGGCAGGCCGAGCCACCCGCTCAACCCAGCCACCAGCAGCGGGCTGACGACGAACCCGGTGTAGGAGATCGTGGACACCCCCCACACCAACGTCCCGCTCGCGTCGTCGGCGGCCGACCGGCTGAGCACGGCGGGCACCAGCGGCCCGAGCGCCAGCCCCGTCACCGCGAACCCCGCCATGGAGACCAGCACGGTGCCGCCCAGCCCGGCCAGGGCGATGCCCGCGCCCCCGCCCACCCCCGCCACCAGGTACAACGCCCTCAGCGGCACCCGGGGCAGCACCTGCACGACGAGCCGCCCGGTCGTGAGCGCCGCCATGTAGACCGCGGGCGCGGCGCTCGACACCACCGGCGGGGCACCGCGATGCGCCTCCAGCAGCAGCACCGACCACTGCTCGACCGAGTTCTCGATGACCAGCGCGCACGCGGCCAGCAGGCCCAGTACGAGCGCGGCCCCCCAGAGCGAGCGTCGATCGGTGCGCGGCGGGCCGGCGGCCGGGCCGTGCCCGAGGGGCAGCGCCGGCAGTGACAACGTCGCGGCGAGCACGACCGCCGCGACGATCAGCAGCACCGGCGCGACGCCGAGCCCGAGGGAGCGTGCCAGCCCGGTGAGCGGGGCCGCGGCGATGACCGCGACGGGGAAGGCGGCGTGCACCGCCTGGAACAGCCGGCGGCCGCTCTCCCGTTCGGCCCGCCCGGTGGCGAGGTTCAGCGCGACGTCGAGCGCGCCGCTGGCCGCGCCCACCACCAGCAGCGCGAGCGCGAGCTGCCAGAGCGTGGAGACCAGCCCGATGCCCGCGACGCTGACCGCGAACAAGGCGGTGGTGGCCATCAGGGCGGCCCGCTCCCGGCCCCGCGCCAGCCGTCCGGCAAGCGCCATCGCGGGCAGCGCCCCCACCGGTACGAGGCTCAGCGCCAGCCCGAGGTCCCCGGCCGTGACGCCCAGCTCCAGCTTGAGCGCGGGCAGCAGGGCCGACCACGACCCCCAGAACACGGCCCACGCCGCACTGACCGCGATCAGCGGCATACACCAGCCTCCTCCGAAATTTCGGCAAAGCCACCACAAAGATCATCGGTGTGCTAATTACCCAGCCTGTGCCCGTGATGAGACTGGTTCGGAGCGTTGGTTCCGCCGCACATGTCCACCGAAGTCATCACAACCGGGCGGGGCGTGATGGACGCCGCTCATGGGGAGGCCGCGGGAGGTCATCGCTCAACCTGGCCGACCTTCTTACCCACTGTGGAGAAATGCATTGAGCGGCCGGGTGACGCCGGTTAGGTTGGCGCGCATGGCGGGTGACGACCACCGGTCCTGCCCGCGGAAGGAGAACGGCGCGCTTCGAAGGGGGAGACATGAGACGCGTCAGAGTCAGCAAGACGGTCGCCAAGCGGCGGCTGCGGCTGGTCGCGCAGCTGGATCTGCGGACACCGGCGGGTCGCCGGCTGCCCTATTGACCACTCCTTACACCAGGCTTACGAGGGCATCTGTTAAACAACAGAGGTCTCAGTATTATCACGGGGGGCTCACGATGAAGAGGCTTGTGGTGGTGCCGCCACAGATCGCCAGGCACAAGGTCCGCGACATCCGCTCGGCGGACCCCCGCAAGCCGCCCGCCGATCCCAAGGTCGTCGACCTGCGGGCCTACACCGGCAAGAACGTGATCCACTTCCCCGGCGGTCCCACCCCCGCCGCCTGACGCCCCCGGGGCCGGGAGCGCCCGGCGCGCGGTCAGCCGTACAGCCGGCGGGCGTAAGTCTCCCCGTAGTAGGCCTCCAGCTCCTCCACGCTCTCCTCGACCTTCTGCACGTCCTTGACCAGGGTCGCGTGGGACGGCAGGCCGTCGGGGGCCCAGCGGTCGGGCTTCCAGAGCGAGGAGCGCATGAACGCCTTGGCGCAGTGGAAGAAGATCTGCTCGATCTCCACCACGAGGGCGAGGTGCGGGCGGTGGCCCTTGACGATCAACTGGTCGAAGAACGGCGCCTCCCGCACGAGCCGCGCCCGCCCGTTGATGCGCAGGGTCTCGTTCCGCCCGGGGATCAGGAAGATCAACCCCACGTGCGGATTTTTCAGGATGTTGAGGAATCCGTCCGCTCGGCGGTTCCCCGGGCGGTCCGGGATGGCGATCGTCGTGTCATCGATGACGTGTACGAACCCGGCCGGATCGCCCTTGGGCGACACGTCGCAGGAACCACGCTCGTCGGAGGTGGCGACCAGGCAGAACGGCGAGGCCGCCAGCCACTGCAGGTCACGTTCGTGCAAGCGGACGCGGTCCTTGTCCGCGGCCCGGGGCATGACCTCGCCGAGCAGCTCGCGCAGCTCCGTCTCCGAATCGATCTCCACCCAGCTCATGCGTTCTCCCTTCGGGGGTTTCCCCCATCTTGTCAGGGAAGCGGGCTCAGCAACCGGTCCGCCCGCCAGTGCCGGGATTCACCAGCGGCGGGCGTGCGCCATGGCCCCCAGGTACGCATCCCGCTCCACCGCGAACCGCACCGGGTCCATGCCCTGCCGCTCGGCCCGCAGGTGCAGCAGGGTCAGCTCGGTCGCCGCCTGCTGGTAGTCGCTCATGGCCCGGCCGAGCCCCGCCCGCCGGGCCTGCTTGCGGGCCGCCTTGCGCGCCTGCAACGTGGTGAGCATGCGGACGTCGGCCTCCGTGACCAGCCCGGTGTCCCGATATCTGGGCAGATAGAGGCCCATCTTGGCGACGAGGTGACGGCGCTCGACCACGGTCACCACGATCAGCAGGACCAGCACCGCCATGATCACCAGGTAGGCCGTGCCCAGCAGGGGCAGCGACTTCACGGTGGCGGCGCCGTTCCAGAAGGCGTGCAGGAAGACCGCGCCCAGGTAGCCGAGCGGGATGGCCGCGTACCTGGCCGCGGTGCGGCGGGTGAGCGCGTAGGCGACGCCGACGCCGACCAGCGAGGTGTAGATGGGGTGGCCCAGCGGGTCGATCAGGCCGCGCAGCACGAAGAGCTGCACCGCGCCGCCGGGGCCGTCCTCGCCGAACGCGAGCAGGTAGTAGCCGACGTTCTCCACGGCGGCGAAGCCGAGGCCGGCCATGGAGGCGTACACGATGCCGTCGGTCAGGCCGTCGATCTCCCCCCGCCGGCGCAGCAGCAGCAACAGCGCCGAGCCCTTGAGCGCCTCCTCGACCACCGGGGCCAGCAGCACCGTGCCCACGTCGTCGACCACCGCGGAATGCAGGCCGGCCCTGGCGAACAGCTCCTGGCCCAGGAGCGTCAGCGCGATGCCCAGTACGATCGCCACCCCCGCGCCCCAGACGAACGCGAAGGCGAGGTTGAGCTTGGGCTCCGGTTCGAGCCTGTCGAGCGAGAGCACGGCCCCGAGCAGCACCGGCAACGGCGCCACGGCCAGCAACGCGGACAGGCCGAACCCGACGGGGCCGCCGGAGGCGAGCATGACGGCCAGGACGACCAGCGCGAGAATGCCCGAGACGACGAGGCCGACCAGCAGGGCCTTACTGGGCCGTTGAACGAGCAACGGTGCGGTCATGGTGGTGCCTCTCTTCCCGTCGGTCCCGCCACTATGCGCCCGTCGTATCGACAGTCACTTAACGGTTACTTGATTTCGCGGTAGTACGGGTCCGTCACGACCGACTCACCATCCGCGTACGTGTAGACCTCCCGGCCCGACACGAACACCCGCAGCGCCCGGCTCATGACGTCCAGCGGGTCACCCGACCAGATCACCACGTCCCCGTCAAGCCCGGGCTTGAGTGCGCCCACCCGGTCGTCGAGGCCCATGATCCGGGCCGGGTTGAGGGTGATCGAGCGCAGTGCCGTGTCCCGGTCCAGCCCTTCCTTGACCGCCAGCGTGGCCTGGTGCACCAGGAAGTGGATGGGCACGACGGGGTGGTCGGTGGTGATGGCCACCTCGACCCCGGCCCGCGCCAGGATGCCCGGGTTGCGCAGCGAGCGCTGGCGCAGCTCCACCTTCGACCGGCTGGTGAACAGCGGCCCGATGATGACCGGCACCTTCCGGGCGGCCAGGGTGTCGGCCAGCAGGTGGCCCTCCGTGCCATGGTTGAGCACCACCCGGTAGCCGAACTCCGCCGACAGCCGGAGGGCGGTCGCGATGTCGTCGGCGCGATGGGTGTGCTGGCACCACGGCAACTCGCCGTCCAGCACGCGGACCAGGATCTCCAGGGTGCCGTCCCGGTCGAACGGCTTGCCCTCCGCCGCCGCGGCCTCCCGCCTGGCCCTGTAGTCCTGCGCCTTCATGAAGGCGTCGCGGATCACGGCGGCCACGCCCTGCCGGGTGGAGGGCAGCTTCTTCTGGTCGCCGTACACGCGCTTGGGGTTCTCGCCCAGGGCGCTCTTGACGCTCACCGGCTCCTTGATCAGCATCTCGTCGACGGACCTGCCCCAGCACTTGATCGCGACGGTCTGGCCGCCGATCGGGTTGCCGGAGCCCGGCTTGATCACGGCCGTCGTCACGCCACCGGAGAGCGCGTCGCCGAAGGCCAGGTCGGCGGGGTTGATGGCGTCGAGCGCGCGCAGGCGGGCGCCGTTCGGGTCGGTCATCTCGTTGGTGTCCTGGCCGGCCCAGCCCTCGGACTCCTCGTGCACGCCGAGATGCCCGTGGGCCTCGACGAATCCGGGCAGCACCCAGCCACCGGCGGCGTCCACCACCGTGATCCCGTCGGGCAGCGGCACGTCGCGGCCGACCGCGGTGATCTTCCCGTCCTGTATGAGCACGGTGCCACCGTCGATGGGATCGCCGTCGACCGGTACGACATATCCGCTGGTAATAGCAAGATTCATGACTCGTAACTTACAACTGACCGGGTAGGCAACGCCGATGACCTCCTGTTTGCACGAACGATGGTCGATGGAGAGGTGGAGCGGCTCTCCGGTACCCGGAGCTTCGCCCGGCGGCTCGGGGTAGGCTGACGGCTTCACAAATCGGACGGGGGAGGGCGGATGTCGCTGCACCACGAACCGGGTCCCGAGCGCCGGACGCCGGACGACGCGGAGCTCGCGCGCCCGCACGAGCCGGGCCCGCAGTTCCGGGCGCTGACCGACGAGGAGCTCTCGCGCCTGCTGGGAGAGCAGCACTTCGGCGCGCTGGCGACCGGCGCCGGCCTGTCCACGGTCGGCTACACCTGGGACCCCGGGCGGCGGGTGGTGCGGATCTCCACCGTCGCCGACCGGCTCAAGCTGCACCAGGACCCGCGTTGCGCCCTCTACGTGGCCAGCGGCGACTTCCAGTCCTACGCCGTGGCCGAGGGCACGGCGGAGATGTCGCCGGTGAGCGGGGCGCCGGGCGACGAGGTGGGCCGGGAATTGCTGGCCATGCAGCCCGCCGTCGCCGACGAGGCCGCCTTCCTGCGGCGCATGGTCGCCGGCCGGCGACTGGTGGTCAGGCTCAGGGTCGCACGGCTGTACGGGACGGCTCTGCCGCCGGCGCCCGTCGCCTAGCGCGCCGCCCGGCGTAGGCCACCGAGGCGACCATGACGAGGACGAGCACCAGGTCCACGGCCGCCGAGGAGCGCATGGCGGCCACGTGGTGCCCGCCCTCGGCCGCGGCGAAGTACACCGCGCCGATCACGGCCACGCCGCCCGCCCCGGCGAACTGCTGCGCCGTGCTGAGCACCCCCGCCCCCACACCCGCCTGGTGCGGCGCGACCTCCACCAGCGCCGCCCCGATGAGCTGCGGCAGGACCAGGCCGTTGCCCGAGCCGACGAGCGCGAGCGCCACCACGATGTACGGCAGGCCCTGCCCGGCCGCGACCACCAGCAGGCCGAGCCCCAGCGCCGCGACGGCGCCGCCGGCGAAGACGACGGCCAGGCCGTGCCGCCTGGTCAGCCGGGTGCCGAGCAGCGAGGTGATCGAGTACAGGATCCCCATCGGCGCGAACGCCAGCCCCGCCTGGGAGGCCGTCAGCCCGAGCCCGCTCTGCAGCAGCAGCGTCAGCGTGAACATGAACGAGGCGAAGTAGGCCATGAACGCCACGAGCGAGCCGACGCCCGCCAGGTAGGAGTGCACCTTGAGCAGCGCCAGGTCGAGCACCGGCTGCCCGCCGCGGGCGCCGAGCACCCGCTGCCAGCGCCACGTGACCAGGAAGACCGGCACGCTCGCGGCCATGCACACCCACGTCCAGGCCGGCCAGCCCAGGCTGTTGCCGAGGCCGAGCGGCACCAGCAGCAGCGCCAGGGTCACCGCGAAGCCGGTCGCGCCGGGCACGTCGAGCCTGGACCGGCCGGGCGTCTGTACCTTGGGCAGCAGCCAGCCGGCCAGTGGCAGGACGACCAGGCCCACGGGCAGGTTGACCAGGAAGATGGCCCGCCAGCCCAGGCCGAACAGGTCGGCCGACAGCAGCATCCCGCCCAGCACCTGACCGGCGATCGAGCCGAGGCCGCCGGTGGCGCCGTACCAGCCGAGGGCGCGTCCCCGCTGGTGCGGCGGGTAGACGGCGGAGATCGTGGCCAGCACCTGCGGCACCATCGCGGCGCCGGCCAGGCCCTGGAGCAGGCGGGCGGCGACGAGCTGGGCCGGGTCGACGGCGATGCCGCAGAGCACCGACGTGATCGTGAACGCGGCCACGCCCCAGAGGAACAGGCGCCGGTAGCCGTAGCGGTCGCCCAGCCGGCCTCCGGTGATCATGCCTGCCGCGTACGTGAAGGCGTAGCCGCCCACGATCAGCTCCAGTGCGGCGGAACCGGTGTGCAGGTCCCGTTCGATGGAGGGTGCCGCCACATTGACCACGAAGAAGTCGAACTGTGCCATGAACCAGGCCGAGAGCAGCACTGGGAGCGTTCCACGATATTTCACGACAGCCTAGGGTAAAGCGCGGCTTTTGGGTGATCTCCAGTGGACCCTTGCAACTTCGCTGGCAGCGGCCTACGATCCGGCTAATTGTTAGGAAACTTTCTTTAAAGAAAGGTTTCTGCGACATGCGCCGATTAGTCACCCCCCTGATCGCCGTTCTCGTGACCGTCGCGCTGTGCGCGCTTCCCGCGCACGCCGCCGGCCGCCTCCTCGCCACGTTCTCGCTGTCCGGCACCACGGGCACGTTCGTGGTCGCCAACCCCGGCACGACCGCCGTGACCGGATGGTCGATCGTCTTCGAGCTGCCCGCCGGGGTCACCGCGTCCGGCGCCCAGCACGCCACCATCCGGCAGAGCGGCACCAGGGTGACGCTCACCCCCGCGTACTACATCAACACCCTCCAACCGGGCCGGAACACCGAGCCGTACAGCCCGAGGATCACGCTCAGCGCCGCCGCCCAGCCCACGAGCTGCCTGATCAACGGAGCCAACTGCGACGGCAGCGGCGGCGACCCGCCCGCCCGGCCACCTGTGACCGCCACCTACGACGTCAGCGGCACCTCGGCCAAGTTCGTGATCGCCAACAACGGGACGGCCCCGCTCAGCGGCTGGTCGATCGTCTTCGAACTGCCCGCCGGTGTCACCGCGTCCGGCGCCCAGCACGGCTCGCTGAGCCAGAGCGGCAGGACCGTGACGCTGACGCCCGCGCACTACAACACGACGGTGAACGCCGGCGCGACCACCGAGCCGTACAGCCCGTCCTTCACCGTCAGCGCCGCGAACGCCGAGCCGACGAGCTGCCGGATCAACGACGTGAACTGCGACGGCGCCCCCGACGCGCCGCCCGGCGCGCCCGGCAATCTGCGCTCGCCGGTCAGGACCACGAGGACGGTCTCGCTCGCCTGGGACGCGGCCGCGCCGGGCAGCCTCCCGATCACCGGGTACGAGGTCCACAACGGCTCCACCCTGGCCGCCTCCGTGACCGGGACCTCGGCCGTCGTGTCCGGGCTGACGCCCTCGACCGGCTACACGTTCACGGTCAGGGCCAAGGACCGCAAGGGCACGTTGTCGGCCGCGTCCGCGCCGCTGACGGTCACCACCCGCAACCCCGCCGACGACACGCAGCCGCCCACGGTCCCCGGCGGCCTGCGCAGCACCGCCAGGACGTCGTCCAGCGTGACGCTGGCGTGGAACGCCTCCTCCGACGGGTCCGGCATCGCCGGTTACGACGTGTACACCGGCTCCACCCTGGCCACCACGGTCGCCGGCACCACGGCGGTCGTGTCCGGGCTGTCTCCTTCGACCGGGTACGCGTTCACCGTCAGGGCACGCGACCTCTACGACAACCTCTCCGCGCCCAGTGCGGCGCTGCAGGTGACGACGGCGGACATCGTCGAGACCGGCTACGCCCGGGTCGGATATTTCGTGCAATGGGGTATCTACGGCCGCCAGTACTTCGTCCGCAACCTCGACACGACCGGCGCCGCCGCCCGGCTCACCCACATCAACTACGCCTTCGCCAACATCGACCCGGTGAACCTGACCTGCCTCCAAGGGGTCACCAAGGGCACGACGACCAACCCGCAGGACCCCGACCAGGGCGACGGGGCGGGGGACGCCGAGGCCGACTACGGCCGGCCGTTCAGCGCCGCGCAGTCGGTGGACGGGGTGGCCGACACCGGCTGGGAGCAGCTGCGCGGCAACTTCAACCAGCTCAGGAAGCTCAAGGCCAAGCATCCGCATCTCAAGGTGCTGATCTCGCTCGGCGGCTGGACGTACTCGAAGTACTTCTCCGACGTGGCGGCCACGGACGCGGCGCGCAGGAAGTTCGTGGCGTCGTGCATCGACATCTACATCAAGGGCAACCTGCCCGTCTACAACGGCGCGGGCGGTCCGGGCACGGGCGCGGGCATCTTCGACGGCATCGACCTGGACTGGGAGTGGCCGGGCGCCGAGGGGCATCCGGGCAACCACGTCAGCCCGAACGACAAGGTCAACAACACGCTGCTGATCGCCGAGTTCCGGCGCCAGCTCGACGCGCTGACGGCGACGACCGGGAAGCGGTATCAGCTCACGGCCTTCACCCCGGCCGATCCGGCCAAGATCGCCGCCGGCTGGGACCTCTCGCAAGTCGCGAAATATCTGGACATCTTTAATGTGCAGGGGTACGACTTCCACGGCGCGGGCAGCGACAACTCCTGGGAGCCGAACCGGACCGGTCACCAGGGCAACCTCTACCTCGACGACGACAGCCCGTACGACCCGGACTTCAGCGTCGAGCAGGCCATCGACGTCTACCTGCGGGCCGGGGTGCACCCGCGCAAGCTCACCATCGGCCTGGCGTACTACGGGCGCGGCTGGCAGCGTGTCCCCGACGGCGGCACGTACGGCGAGTGGCAGAGCGCGGGCGGCGCCGCCCCCGGCCAGTTCCAGGAGGAGGCGGGCACCCGCGGCTACGGCAACCTGCTGGCCATGGTGCCCGGCTGCACGGTCCGGCACGACGAGCAGGCGGTCGCCACCTACTGTCACACCGGGGACGGCGGGCAGTGGTGGACGTTCGACGACGCCTGGTCGATCGGCCGGAAGGCGGCCTGGCTGCGGAGCAAAGGGTTGCTGGGCGCGATGATGTGGGAGATGTCCGGCGACACCGGCGTACTCACCGCCGCTCTGGACTCCGCTCTCAGATAGCGCCTCCCCGCCCGGGCGGGAAATACCATCGGATTCTTCGCGGGGTAGGGCGTTTCACCTGCCCCGCGTGTCCAATGCTCACCGTCCCGGCACCGCTGGGTTACTCTGCACTCAACTATCGGTCATGATCGCTTGTCACCGTCGAGTCATAACAGCTCTCCCCACCAGAGGAGACCCATGTTCGGACGACTCGCCGTCACCCTCGCGACCTCGCTCACCCTCCTGGCAGCGCCGGCCACCGCCACCGCCGCAACCACCATCGCCACCGCCCCCGACACCGCCGTCAACGTCGCCCACCGCGGCGCCTCCGCCCGCGCTCCCGAGAACACGATCCCCGCCTTGGAGCTCGCCGCCTCCCACGGGGCCGACGTGGTCGAGTTCGACGTCCAGGAGACCAGGGACCACAAGCTGGTCCTGATGCACGACACCACCCTGGCCAGGACCACGAACGCGGAGAGCGTCCTGCCCGGACTGTCCCCCTGGCGGGTCGGCGACCTCACGCTCGCCCAGATCCGCAAGCTGGACGCCGGCTCGTGGTTCTCCGACGAGTACGCCCGTACGCGGGTGCCCACCCTCGACGAGGCACTGCGGGCGGCGGACGACTCCGGGGTCGGCGTGCTGCTGGAGGTCAAGGCGCCGGAGCTCTATCCGGGCATCGAACAGCGCATCGTCACCGAACTGCGCCGGCACCCCGAGTGGGTCTCACCGCAACGGCTGGTGGTGCAGTCCTTCGACTGGGACTCCATGCGGACCTTTCACCGGTTGCTGCCGAGCGTGCCGATCGCGTTGCTCGGCCGGCCGTCCACCGGGCAACTCCCTGAGGTGGCGAAGTTCGCCGACCAGGTCAATCCGCACTACACGGACCTCAGCACCTCGTACGTCCGCCGCGCGCACGACCTCGGACTGCGCGTGCTCACGTACACGGTCGACAGCGCGTCCGCGATGCGCCGGCTGATCGACTACGGCGTGGACGGCATCGTGACCAACCGGCCCGACGTCCTCCGCTCACTCATCGACGGCTGAGCCCCGCACCGGTCACCGGGGCACCAGCTCCAGGCGCTGGAGGATCTCGGTGAGGACGCGTTCGGTGGTGGCGAAGTTCAGCCGGACGTAGTCCTCGCCGCCCGGGCCGAACGCGGCGCCGTCGTTCAGCCGCACCCTGGCCGTACGCTCGATGACCTCGGCCACGCCGGGACGGTCCGTACGCAGCCAGGCCAGGTACGTCGCCTCCGGCAGCCGGTAGCCGAACGTGCCGGGCAGGTGCGCGGCGATGAGGTGCCGGTTGCGGTCGAGCGCGGCCAGCGTGTCGCGGAGCCAGGCGTCCCCGTGCCGCCAGGCCGCGACCGTGGCCTCGACGCCGAACAGGTTCGCGGAGCCGTACACGAAGGGGGGTTGTGCCTTCAGGGCCCTGCGGACCTCGGGGTGGCCGAAGTGGGCGACCGCGCAGCGGATGCCGCCCAGGTTGAACGCCTTCGTCGCGGACGTGAGCGTGACGGTGCGTTCAGGCAGGATCGTGGCGAAGGGGATGTGCCGGTGCGGCTCGTAGGTCAGGTCGGCGTGGATCTCGTCCGCGATGACCAGCAGGTCGTGGCGTTCGACGTGCTCGGCCAGCTCTTCCAGCTCCGCGCGGGTGAAGACGCGGCCCGTCGGGTTGTGCGGGTTGACCAGCAGCAGCACCCGGCAGCCGGACAGGTCGGGCACCTCGAAGCGCCAGGAGTCGCCGTCCGGCACCAGCTGGAGATGACGCGGGGGTCGTTCCATGACGTCCAGCGTCTCCAGGAACGGGTGGTAGGCCGGGGTGTGCAGGGCCACGCCGTCGCCGGGTTCGGTCCAGATCTGCAGGAGCGCCTGGAGTGCCTGGTTGACGTCGTTGAAGGAGCGTACGTGGGAGGGGTCGGCGGCCCAGCCGTACCGCTTGGCCATGCGCTCGGCGAACGCCTCACTCAGCGGGCCCGCGGTGGGGTCCAGCAGCCAGGCCGGGTAGCCGAGATCTCCGGCGGCCCGCCGTTGCAGCGCCTCGACCACCGCGGGCGCGGTGGGCAGGTCCATGTCGGCCACCCAGGCGGGGATCACGTCCGGTTCGACGTCCGACCATTTGAGCCCATCGTGTAACGCTCTGAGGTCATCCGCGCGATATACGTTTTTCACCCACCTATTCTAGGATCCTGGAATGTGATGAGCCGGTGGTGCCGCTTGTGGCAGGCTGGGCGGCCATGATGCCCCATCCGAAGATCGATGCCATTGTCGAGACCTATCTGTCACTGGCCGACGCCGAGGCCCCCGGGCTGGTGGAGGGGCTCTACCTGGAGGGCTCCGCGGCCCTGGGCGACTACCGACCGGCCACGAGCGACATCGACTTCGTCGCGGTGACGGCCGCCGCACCGCCGGTCGAGGTGCTGGAGCGCATCCACGACCGGCTCGGCGCGCATCCGCTGGAGGGCTTCTACCTCACCTGGGACGACCTCCGCCGCGACCCCGCCAAGCTGGACGAACGGCCCAGGGCGCACGCGGGCCGGCTCAACCGCCGTGGCACGGTCAATCCGGTCACCTGGCACACTCTCGCCCGCCACGGCCTCACCTGCCGGGGGCCGGAGCCGTACGAGCTGGAGATCTGGAACGATCCCGACGCCCTCGCCGCGTGGACCGACGACAACCTCGACCGCTACTGGCGGCGCCTGGTGACCCGCGCCACCAACCTGGCCACCCCGTGGGGGCTGGCCACCCTGGGGAACTACGCCGTCGTGTGGATCGTCACGGGGATCGCGCGCCTGCACTACACGCTGGCCACCGGCGAGATCACCTCGAAGTCCGGGGCCGGGCGGCACGCCCTCAAGGCGTTCCCCGAGCCCTGGCACCGCGTGGTGAACGAGGCCCTGCGGCTGCGCGAGGATGACACGGCGCTGCCGTCACTGGCGAGCGCCCTCTCCGGCCTGGGCGACCACTTCGGCACCCCGCGCCGCTCACTCTACGGCTCCCCTTTTGAACGCCGCCGCGACACCCTGGGCTTCGCCGACCAGGCCATCACCGCCGCCCACACCCTCTACACCAACCGCTAGCCCCCGCCCCCGGCAACCTGACCCAGCCCACCCCCACACGCAACGCCCCCGACGAGCCCAGCCCCCACCCGACCGCAACCGGCACCGCCCCCCTCGCAACGCCTCATTCCGACCGACATGAGGTCAGGACCACGCCAAGCGAAGCCGAACCTGGTGGGTTGGGGCACGCAGACCCGCAGGGGAGCCGAGCATGAGTATGGGCCTGGCGCCGATACACGCATGTCACATGTCGTATCGGCGCCAGGCCCGTCGAATCCGTCCGCCAGTTTCACCCGGCGGACGACCAGCAGTAGCAGCAGTGCTTATACCGGGGCAGTGCACTTATCCGAGAGGTGCGGTATTCCTCAGGATCAGACCCCGTCGGTCCAGTACTTCTGGAGTCGCGCGATGGCCTCCTCTTTGCTCATCTCCGCCACGGTCGTCTCGTCAAGACCCACCCTGGAGATCAACATGAACACGAGGTCTGCGGGCAGGGCCTCCGATGGCAACTCGGGGGCTCCGCGATCAGGTCTCACCTCGTTCTGAACGCACGCCCAGAAGGTCGCCTCGTCCACCTGAAGTTGATCGCGGAGAACGTGACTCCAAATACCCGGGCCGTAGGTGCTTCGGTCGACCGGATGAGAGATACGGGTTCTCAGAATCCTGCCATCGGGGAGATCCAGCTCGTAGGTGACATGGTGCGTCCCCGTTCCTCCCCGGGCGTTCCGCACCAGACGCCAGCCCTCGATCCGACAGAACCGGTCGTGATGCTCACGGGCAGGTTGGGGCCAGCTCACCGGCCCTTCCCTATGAGCCATTCGCGCAGTTGCTCGTCATCACTGAGGCTGATCAACTGCACAAGCCCCCAGTTCTCGCGGTGGTTCGGCGCGTCGAGCAGACGGTCCTGCCAATCCTCTGCGTACTCACGGAGGCTCTCGATCATCTCCGTAATGGCTTGATCAAAGGTCGCACCGTCCGCGGCGACAGGGAGCCCCGGAATGAAAACCGACCAGCCGCCAGCTTCAGGAAGCACCTGTGCTCGAGAAGGAGTGACCATCGCGAGGTAGTGCCGGAGTCTTTCAACATCCACGAAGGCGGTCACGGCTGACTCACGACGCACCGTTGCCACGCGACCTCTCTCGGCCGCATCCAAAAGCGCCTTGAGATGTGCACGAGCTTCTGTATAGGTGTCGAAGTGAACAGGGGTCATGACGAACCTCCCAGCGAGACGCACCTCCACGGTGCCATGTCACTTTAGGTACGTCAAGTACGTCGCGTACTGATCATTCAACCGCACGGCCGACCATACAGTTGCATCAAGCGCACGTCGGCGATCCAGTCCATCTCCTGGACCGTCAGCACAGTGCGGCGCTTGGGCGGGCTGCCGCGCGAGGCCTTGCCGTAGCGGACATATAGCCCGCCATACTGCCGGAACTGGGGTGTCTTCGGGGCGCGCCGCAGATCACCCAGATCCAGCATGCGGGCCTCGTTGCGGCGCAGGCCGAACGCGTAGATGGTCTTGAACAGCGCCGCGTCCCGCCGCGCGGGTGAGGCTGCCCTTGCGACCGAGGGTCTGGGTCTGCTCGACCCGTGCATCGACGGCGTCGAACAGGGCTTGGACCTCATCGAAGATCAGCGGTCGTCGCCCGACTGCCCCTCATACTCGGCGACGTGCGCAACCCGGTTGTCCTCGGTGAAGATCTGCTGCGGTGTCACCCCGAAGCGACGTTCGCGCTCCTCCGGGCAGCCGTAACGCCGGTGAACTCCACCAACCGCCGCACCATGGACAGTCGCGGACTGATCGTGGCTTTCTCTCTCAGGAACCGGGTCCGCTGCTGGCACGCCCACCTGCCGGCATCGCCTCCGGAACGGCCTGCTCCGGGTCGAGCGGGACGATGCCTTCGACCAGTTCCAGATGTGCCGCGCCAGGCAGATCAGCAGCTTGAGCCACACCTACCTCTGTTGCTGGCAACATTGTTGAGGCTGGCTAGCTGTGGCGCAAGCAGGTCGGAGAGATCGCTCTGTCAGTCGTCGAATGTGGGAGGCCGGACGACGTCCGCGATCTCCTTTGCGATCTCTTCGATCGTGTATTGGGCTGTATTTCTCGCTATTTTGTCGGCCAGCGACGGACTCTGGGCCATCACTTCGTCCTTGGTGATGTTGTGCCAGATCGGGAGAAGGTTCTGCTCACCAGAAACATATCGAGTAATCAGCCCGTCGAGCTCATACTGCGGCCACCCCTTCCTGAAGAAAGAGTTCGACAGGACGACCACGCCGAAACGGCTTCCAGCAAAGCCAGAGTCGATCTTGCGACGCAAGCTATCACCGATACGAAGTTCGAAGGCATCCAGCCACACCTCCAGGCCGGCAGCTTTCAGATGATCGGCGAGAGGGCTCACCACCGCCGCCTTGTCCTCGTTGGCGTGCGAGATGAAAACATCGCCAGACACGCTGACCCACAACGACCTGGCTAGGAGGAACCTCATGGCGGATCCGCTCCAGCGAGGACGTTTCCGACCGGAGCGCTGGCAGCGGAGGAGGCTCGACACTGACCGAGGATTTGACTCTGCCACCAAGGCCGGCGAGGTCGACGGTGATATACCAATGCCCGCTGCTGGGAAGGGAGATACGGGCAGGTGAGCGTTTGGCCAGCCCACCGCGGCAGTTGAACTTTCGCCCGTTCTTATATGCCCGAAGTTACTGGCATTCATTAGTCGAACGTTTGCAGCGTTGCCGCTTAGGGTGACCACCGCTACGGCCCCGCGTTGTTGCTGCAGGGGTGTGATTGCGCGTGCCGCATGCCGTGGACACATTGCTGCACCGCGGTCTACCCAAGCCCTCCAAGGTGTGGGCCTCGGACGGCTCTACATCATTTCCGACGCCCGCGCGTCGGCGTCTGGGAAAGCGCGCTAGCCGCTGCGGCCTTCGCCGCCTTGCCCGACTTCGAGCTGGACAGCGTCTTGCCGGCGGCAGACGCAGCCTTACTGCTGGTCTGGCGCAGGTTTCGCTTCGCCATGCGACCCGGAAGCTGATGTCATGCAGGTTCCTACGCCGAGCAGGAACATCAGCTTCCTGATCGCACCGAGCGCCTGGCCTCCCAAAGGCCAGGCGCTCGCCGTATCAGCCGTCATACTGACGACCAAGACGGAACCCAGTTGTCTCTTCCGGGGCGCAACCCGGAGGAGACCACCTCTATTTGCGTATCTGCAACTCGTCTGAGCACTTGCCCAGTTGTTGCATCCGCCGCAACTTTGCCCGTTTTCAGCTGCAGCCGCTGGTAGAACCGCATCCTTCGCAGACGTAGCAACTACCGGCGGGCCGCATCTTGGTGCCGCAGGTCATGCAGAGCGGCGCGTCGGCCGTGAAGCGCTGGTGGCTCTCCAGCGTCAGCTCCTGGCCCGACGCCGACAGCGACGCCTGCTGCCGCTCCTCCCCCTTGGGCTTCTCCTCAATGGGCGCCGACTGGGCCAGCGTCTCGCGGTCCAGCGACTCCTGCAGCGCCGCCGGGTCCTCGCCCCGCTGCTGCGCCGCCCGCTCGGCCGCCGAGAAGATGCCCAGGGCCGCCCGCTCCTCGTAGGGCAGGTGGTCGAGAGCCAGCCGGCGGAAGATGTAGTCCATCACGGACGTGGCCATCCGGATGTCCGGGTCGTCCGTCATGCCCGCGGGCTCGAACCGCATGTTCACGAACTTGCTCATGTACGTCTCCAGCGGCACCCCGTACTGGAGCCCGATGGAGATCGCCACGGAGAACGCGTCCATGACGCCCGCCAGCGTCGAACCCTGCTTGGACATCTTGAGGAAGACCTCGCCGAGTCCGTCGTCCGGGTAGGACGAAGCGGTCATGTAGCCCTTCGCGCCACCCACCGTGAAGCGGGTGGTCATGCTGGGCCGCTGGTTGGGCATGCGCCGCCGGGTCGGCCGGTTGACCTCAATGACCTTGACCTCGGGCTCCGCCGCGGCCTCGACCTGCTTGACCTCGTCCTTCTTGGCGCCGTTGCCCGCCGACAGCGGCTGGCCGACCTTGCAGTTGTCGCGGTAGACCGCGAGCGCCTTGAGGCCGAGCTTCCAGCCCTCCAGGTAGACCTGCTCGATGTCGTCGATCGTGGCCGACTCGGGCAGGTTGACCGTCTTGGAGATGGCGCCGGACAGGAACGGCTGCGTGGCCGCCATCATCCGTACGTGCCCCATCGGCGCGATGGCCCGCTCACCCATGGCGCAGTCGAACACCTCGTAGTGCTCCAGGCGCAGGCCGGGGGCATCGACGACGTGGCTGTGCTCGCCGATGTACTCGACGATGGCCTCGATCTGCTCCTGCTGGTAGCCGAGCTGCTTGAGCGCCCGCGGGATCGTCTGGTTGACGATCTGCATGGACCCGCCGCCGACGAGCTTCTTGAACTTGACCAGCGCCAGGTCCGGCTCGATGCCGGTGGTGTCGCAGTCCATCATCAGGCCGATCGTGCCGGTGGGCGCGAGCAGGCTGGCCTGGGCGTTGCGGTAGCCATGCCTCTCGCCGAGCTTGAGGCACTCCGACCACTGACGCGACGCCTCGCTGTGGATCTTCGAGTCCATGGAGCCGATGGTCCGCAGGTCGTCGTTCGCCGCCGCGTGCTTGCGCATGACCCGCTTGTGCGGCTCCGCGTTCCTGGCATATCCGTCGTACGGGCCCACGACCCCGGCCAGCTCGGCGCTGCGACGGTAGGACACGCCGGTCATGAGGCTGGTGATCGCCCCGGCCACGGCCCGGCCGCCGTCGGAGTCGTAGGCGTGGCCCGTGGCCATGAGCAGCGCGCCCAGGTTGGCGTAGCCGATGCCGAGCTGCCGGTAGGCCCGCGTGGTCTCGCCGATCTTCTGCGTCGGGAAGTCCGCGAACGTGATCGAGATGTCCATCGCGGTGATGATCAGCTCGGTCAGCTTGACGAAGTTGGCGACGTCGAAGGAGTTGTCGTCCTTCAGGAACTTCAGCAGGTTGATGCTGGCCAGGTTGCAGGAGGAGTTGTCCAGGTGGACGTATTCACTGCACGGGTTGCTCGCCGTGATCCGGCCGGTCTCGGGGGTGGTGTGCCAGTCGTTGATCGTGTCGTCGTACTGCAGGCCCGGGTCTGCGCACTCCCAGGCGGCCTTGGCCATCTTGCGGAACAGGTCCTTCGCGTCGACCTTCTCGATGACCTCGCCGGTCAGGCGGGCCCGCAGGCCGAAGTCGTCGCCCTTCTCCACCGCCCGCATGAACTCGTCGGAGACGCGTACGGAGTTGTTGGCGTTCTGGTACTGGACGCTGACGATGTCCTTGCCGCCCAGGTCCATGTCGAACCCGGCGTCGCGCAGCGCGCGGATCTTGTCCTCTTCGCGCGCCTTGGTCTCGATGAACTCCTCGATGTCGGGGTGGTCCACGTCGAGCACGACCATCTTGGCGGCCCTGCGGGTGGCGCCGCCGGACTTGATCGTGCCCGCGGACGCGTCCGCGCCACGCATGAAGCTCACCGGGCCGCTGGCGGTGCCGCCGCTCGACAACAGTTCCTTGGACGAGCGGATGCGGGACAGGTTGACCCCCGACCCCGAGCCGCCCTTGAAGATCACGCCCTCTTCCTTGTACCACTCCAGGATCGACTCCATCTGGTCGTCCACGGAGAGGATGAAGCAGGCGCTCACTTGCTGCGGCGACTTCGTGCCCACGTTGAACCAGACCGGCGAGTTGAACGCGAACACCTGGTGCGCCAGCGCGTGCTTGAGCTCGTGGTCGAAGATCTCGGCGTCCTCGTCACTGGCGAAGTAGCCGTGCTCGATCCCGGTCTTCGTGTAGACGCCCACGACGCGGTCGATGAGCTGCTTGAGGCTCCACTCGCGCTGCGGCGTGCCCACGGCACCCCGGAAGTATTTGGTGGTCACGATGTTGGCCGCGTTGACCGACCAGAACTCGGGGAACTCGACGCCATGCTGCTCAAAGTTCACTGAGCCGTCGCGCCAGTTCGTCATGACGACGTCACGGCGCTCCCACTGAATCTCGTCATACGGGTGCACGCCGGGCTTGGTGAAGATCCGCTTCATCTTCAGTCCCTTGCGCGGACGCTTCCCCCCGCGCGCGACTGAACCGCTGGCCGTCTCCGTCATGACTCCCCCTTCTCCGCCTTCAACTGTGAGATCTCGGCCTCGAAGTCCGCCAGGCTCTCGAAACCGCGATATACCGATGCGAACCGCAGGTAAGCCACCTCGTCGAGCTCTCGCAACGGGCCGAGGATGGCCAGGCCCACCTCGTTGGAGGGGATCTCGGCCGCGCCCTTGGCCCGGATCGCCTCCTCCACCCGCTGCCCGAGTTGCGCCAGCGAGTCCTCACTGACCGGCCTGCCCTGACATGCCCGCCGCACGCCCGCGACGACCTTGTCCCGCGAGAACGGCTCCGTCACCCCACTGCGCTTGCTCACCATGAGCAGAACGGTCTCCTGCGTGGTGAACCTGCGCCCGCACTCGGGGCAGGTGCGACGACGCCGGATGGCCGCGCCGTCGTCCGTGGAGCGGCTGTCGATGACCCTGGTGTCAGGATGGCGACAGAACGGACAGTGCACGCTTTCGCCTCCATTTACCGCCACCAACGGTCCACAACCGATCGCCGCAACCGGACGCTCGCGCACACCCCACGGGCTTCCATGGGGCGGTCACGTAAACACAAGGTGTGGTGAACCTACATCGGTGTAACTACTAGATGTTGTGGTCCAACCGTAGAAGCGAGCGACCATGAACGCAAGTTGAGCGACCCGTTCGACCCGAAGTCGCTGATCAGCCAGCCGTACGCCGACCGATCCGGGCGTGTCGCCCTCAACACCGACCCGCCGACCGATGTTCCCACCCCAAAGCCACCACAGGAGTCCCCCACTTACCCTCCCGCGAACAATCCTCACAACCGTACCCAACCCTCCACCCACCCCTCAGACCCTCCCAGCCCCCACCGTCCGCCCCACCAGCATCGCGATCGGACCGGCCTGCTAACTGCCCCCCCGCACCACATTTCACCCACTCCCCACCGGGAACGGATGCCCTGACGACATCCACCGCACCGGAACCGCAAAGCAACAACGCCCCCGTCCCGCCCCCTCGCATGCAGCCATGACAGCGCCCACCCAACGCCACAGACGCTGAACGGGTTACGACACGAGCAACCCGACCGAACGCGCACGTTAGCCATCCCACGACGGCCACGCACGTTAACCACGCCGAGACTGCTCGCGCACATCGGCCACACCGGAACCGCAGCGCACCTTAACCCCCTGAACTGGTCCGCACGTCGGCCACGCCGGGGACGGTCCGACACCCTCAGCCACAGGGAAGCCGAAGGCGCACGTTAACCACGCCGTGCCGGTCACGCACCTGGGCCACGCCGGACCGGTCGCACACGTCAGCGACACCGGAGCAGAGCGCACATTAGCCACGCCAGGCCAGTGACGCACGTCGGCCGCGCTGGGCTTATCGCACATGTCGGCCACGCCGGGACCGGTCGAGCTCGTCGTCCACACCAAGCCGCACGCCGACGCGAACCGCACAACGCGGACACGACCCAGGCAACGCCAAACGAGGCGCCACTCGTCAGCCACACCAGCACGACCCAGCCGCACGGACACCAGAGCCGACGCGACCACGAACCACCTCAGGTGGAAGTTACCGCTAGCCACGCCGGGGCCTGCCCAGACAGGAACCGCACCAGACGGACACGAACCCGAGCACCATCTCGCGGGCACCCCACGTCGGCCGCAGCCACCAGGCGCACGTGGTCGCTACCCGCTGGAGTCGGACACGGAGGCGGAGGCGGACACGGACACGGACACGGACACGGACACGGACACGGACCATCCTCGGGTGGAAGGGGCCGCAACCCCAACGCCAGGACCCGCACCCGACACAAACCACGCCAGGCGGACACAACCGAGCAACGCCAAACGAACCGAAGTCCGCCCCTCAGCCGCACCAGCGGGACAAAGACGCCACCCACACCCAAGCCGGACGCGAGCACGAATCACCCCAAGCAGGAGGGACCACCGTCCACGCCGGGCCGGACTCGACCACGAGCCATATCAGGTGGGCAGTGACGCGGCCCATCGCCAGGCAGGGTGCAGAGGTCAGGCGCCTGACCCCGGCGGGAGATTCGTCCCTACCGAGTGATCAGCGTAAGGCGGCCGTGTCGTTGGGGACGTAAAGGCGGGTGCCTGGACGGATGAGGGAGTCAGGGAGCCCGTTCAGCCGCTTGATCTCCGCCACCACGGCATCCGTGTCACCGCCTCTGGTGAGCGCGTCGGCGATCCCCCACAAGGTGTCCCCTTGGTGCACCTCCACCCATGGCAGCCCCGCATGGCCGGGCACCACGACCTGCACCGCCGCATGCCCTGCGGCACGCGTACCGAGCCAGAACCCGCCCAGCGACAGCAACGCCACCCCGATCACCACCACGAGCCGCCCACGGCGGGTCAGCCGAACCGGCGGGGCGGACCGACGCCCAAGCCGCGCCGCCGCCCGCCGCTCACGCCACCCAACGGCCCACCGGCTCCACCCCCGCCGCGCCGTCCCACGACCCACAGGCCGCCTCGGACCGACCCCCACGCCGCCTTTCGCCCCTACCGTCGGCCCTGGACCCCCACCGGCCACACCACCAACCGTCCGCTTGCCCGCTCCGGGCCCCTTTACCGCTACCTTCGGCCCCCTACCAGCGCGAACCTTGCCCCCGGCGATCCGGGAGCCCCTGCCCACACCACCCTCCACCCCCGCCGCCGTCACTCCCTCACGCGCCCCTGCGCCGCCGTTCGCTCCGGTCCCCCTCACCGACCCACGCGCACCCCTGCCGCCGTCCGCACCCGTCCCCGTCACCGGCCCACGAGCACGTACGCCGCCATCCCCGCCAGCCGCCGTCGCCGGCCCAGGAGTGCCTCTGCCGCCGTTCGCGCCGGTCGCTGGCACTGGCCCGCGACCACGCGCGCCACCATCCGCCCGGCTCGCCGCTACTCCCTTACGCCTGCCGGCACCAGCCCTCGCCTCGGGCGCCGCTGTGCCACCACGCCCGTCTACGCCTGTCTTCCTCGCCCCCGCGCTCATTCCGCCGCGCGGACCTGCGCCGCCCCTCGGCTCTGCCGCCGCCGCGCCCCAGGATCCGGCGCCCCCAGGCCCGGCGCCCCCAGGCCCGACGCTCCCAGGCCCGACGCTCCCGGGTCCGGCGGCGGCGACCTGTGCCCCTGCCACAGTCAAGTTCCTGGGTGCACCCGCGCTGTTCGCCTCGGTTGCCGGTGCTCCGCCACGCCTGCCCGCGCCGCGCTTCGCCCCTGTCGCCGCCGCCGCTGCTTCCCCACGCCTCCACACGCCGCGCCGGGCTCCCGTCGGCGCCGCCGCTGCTCTCCCGCGGCCGGCTGTGCCGGCTTCATCCTCCGCCGCCACCGTTCCTTGGCCGTTGCCCGGCACGAAGGGCTTTCGGCCTGTCCGTGTCTCCTCGCCGTCGACGGGGGGCGCGTGAGGCCCTCTGCGGGTTTGCAGGAGGGTGTCGTCCTGGTCGGAATCCGCACGTGGCGAGGGGACAAGTCGCAAATGCGGCTTTCCACGTCCTCGGATCGCTCCCCCGCCGGACGAAGATCCGCCGCGCGTTCGCCCGCCACTCGAACGGAGCCCCAACATCTTCCCGGAATTCCCGCGGGATCCAGCCCCCGAACGCGTATTGTCTCCACGTCGATCGTTACTCTGCGTGGCGTCGGCGATGAGCGTGAGTAGTTTGACGTCTTCGCTGGTCGTGTCCGTATTTGTGGTCGTTCGCATGGATGACCTCCCGCCGTGTGGCCTGAGGAAAAGGCCAAATAAAGATCAGCAAATCGAACACGGTGTCGATCGAACTCCCGTACGATGTTGTACACCACACTGGCGACAATTTCGAGGAAGACTCGAACAATTGTTTGAAGATGATCTTCAACAGCGATAACGTCGCTGTGTGCGACATCAAGACCACGGACCGGGAGGTTCGCCGGTGAGGCGGGCCGCCAGGCGAGGAGGAAGAGCATGAGTGAGCGGGATGACGCAAACGGGGTCAGTGACCTCGCAGTGCGCCGACGCGACTCCCTGGGGTTGACCCCCAGGCAGCGCAAGATTCTCGAAGTGATTCGCGACTCGGTGCAACAGCGCGGATATCCGCCCTCCATGCGCGAGATCGGCGAGGCGGTGCAGCTGACCAGCACGTCCAGCGTGTCACACCAGCTGACGGCGCTGCAGCGCAAGGGCTACCTGCGCCGCGACCCGCACCGGCCGCGTGCTCTCGAGGTGCGCCTCCCGGGCGAGCCCGTGCTGTGGGTCGACCCCGACGCCACCGACGAGGAGGCGACGGTCAGCCGCCCGACGGCCGCCTACGTCCCGCTCGTCGGCCGTATCGCCGCCGGTGGCCCGATCCTCGCCGAGGAGAGCGTCGAGGACGTCTTCGCCCTGCCCAAGCAGCTCGTCGGTGAAGGCACCCTGTTCCTGCTGCAGGTCGCCGGTGACTCGATGATCGAGGCCGCCATCGCCGACGGTGACTGGGTGGTCGTGCGCCAGCAGCCGGTGGCGGAGAGCGGCGACATCGTGGCCGCCATGATCGAGGGCGAGGCCACCGTCAAGACCTTCAAGCGCAAGGACGGCCACGTCTGGCTCGTTCCTCACAACGCCAACTACGAGCCCATCCCCGGTGACGAAGCCAGCGTCCTGGGCAAGGTCGTAGCGGTCCTCCGCCGGTTGTAGGCGCCCAGCTAGCTCACCACGGGCCACCGCCGTCCAGGACCTGCGTCGTCCACGGGCCACGTCGTCCAGGGGAAAGCGCCGTCCACGACGCCTCACCGGGCGTGGTGGACGTCCCGGGTGCACAAGTGTACGTCCCAGAGGAGGCGGACGCTCCGTGGTCGCGGATGTCGGACGGGTTGGGTACGCGACCACCCCGAGTGTTCCCCGGGGGACGCCCCGGTGGTGGGCACCGCTGGGGAATGCGGGTGCCCAGGTTCACGGGACACACGCTCGTCCCTGAAGCACAAGCGTCCCGCTTGGCGAAGGTGCCGGTCGCAGGCGTCCCGGGTCACGGCGGGCGTCCTAGGTCATTGATGTCGTAACGGCGGCTCGGGCATGTGTCATTCGCCCGAGCCGCGCCCCAGAAGCAGCCCAAGCGGCGCTCCGCAAGCCGCCCAGACGGCGATCGACGCCGCAGCGAGCAGCCCACGCACCGAGCCCACGTCCCCGCCAGCAGCCCGCCCGATGAAGCCACGCCCCCGTCGGCAGCCCGCGCGCCGACCCAGCGCCCGCAATGAGCACCACCCGCGCCGGCCCCGGCCCCGGCCCCGGCCTCGCGATGAGCTCCTCGCATGCCGACACCGCGCCCCGGCGAGCAGCCCGCGCACCCAGCCCACGCCCCCGCCAGCAGCCCGCCCGACAACGCCACGCCCCCGTCGGCAGCCCGCGCGCTAACCCAGCGCTCACAACGAGCACCACCGGCGCCGGCCCGGCCTTGTGATGAGCTCCTCGTATGCCGACGCCACGCCCCGGGGCGAGCAGCCCGCGTGCCGATCCGCGCACCGGCGGGCAGCCCGGCTTGACAGGGTGGCGTCCCGGTGAGTGGTGGGCTTTCAGACGGCTCGCTCTCGTGCGGTCCCATGCGCCAACGAGCAACGTGCCGCTTGATCGTGCCTCACCGGTCGGCGGGACGCCACGTGGGGTGAAGGCTGCGTTATCGGGGCAGCGGGGGCAGGTCCGGTGGGGTGGCGGGCGGGTGCTCCTCCAGGGCGGCCAGGGCGAGTTCAATTGCCTTGTCCAGCTGCGGATCCCGGCCCGCCGCCCGGTCCTGAGGTGTGATCACCACCTCGATGTCCGGATCCACCCCGTAGTTCTCGACTCCCCACCCCGGCCCGTCGAGCCAGAACGAGTAGCGAGGCTGGGTAACCCGGGTTCCGTCCACCAGCGAGTACCTCGAGTCGATGCCGATCACCCCGCCCCACGTCCGGGTGCCCACCAGCGGCCCGATCCCCCGGTTCTTGATCCCGGCGCTGACGATGTCCCCGTCCGAGCCCGCGAACTCGTCGGTGATCGTCACGATCGGCCCCCGGGGCGAGTCCTCCGGATACCGCATCGGCTCGTACCCGCGCGCCCGCGCCCAGCCGGTGACCTTGCGGGACAGTTTCTCCAGCACCAGCTCCGACAGGTGCCCGCCGCTGTTCCCGCGTACGTCCACGATCAGCCCGTCATAGGCCATCTCGGTACGCAGGTCGCGATGGAACTGCGCCCACCCGGAAGCCACCATGTCGGGCACGTGCAGGTACCCCAGCGTGCCCCCCGACGCCTCCCGGACGGCGGCCCGGCGGCCCTCGACCCAGTCGTGGTAGCGGAGCTGTGTCTCGTCCGCGATCGGGCTGACCACGACGCGGCGCGGGTCCCCGCCGGAGGACGGCCGTACGGTCAGCTCGATCGCCTGGTTGGCGGTGCCGGCCAGGAGGGGAAGCGGGCCGCGTACCGGGTCCACCGGGCGTCCGCCGACCGCGATGATCGCGTCACCGGGACGGACGGCCACGCCGGGGGCGAGCAGCGGCGAGCGGGCGTCGTGGTCGGAGGACTCGCCGGGCAGGATGCGCGTGATCCGCCACACCCCCTGGTCGTCCCTTTCCAGGTCGGCCCCGAGCAGGCCCTGGCGGCGGCGCGAGTCGAAACCGCCGCCGGAGGCGATGGCGTAGGCGTGGGAGGTGCCCAGCTCGCCCTGCGCCTCCCAGAGCAGGTCGATCAGCTCGGAGTGGACGCCGATGCGCTCGACCAGCGGCTCGTAACGGTCGAGTACGCCCTGCCAGTCGACGCCGTTCATGTCCTCGCGCCAGAAGTGGTCGCGCATGAGCCGTCCGGCCTCGCGGAAGCCCTGCCGCCACTCGGCGACCGGGTCGAGCTGGATGGTGATCCGGTCGAGGTCGATGGTCACGACCTCGTCGCCCTCGGTGGCGGCGCGGGTCTGCAGGCCGTTCTTGCCGTTGGTGACCAGCCTGCTGCCGTCCCCGCTGACCTCGAACGAGCGCAGTTCCTTGCCCAGCTCGGCCTTGGCGCGCTTCTTGAGGTCGTAGCGTTCGAGCACGACCTCGCCGGCCGGTTCCGCCCCGTCGCCGAGCATGCCGGTGAGCGGGTGACGCAGCCAGAGCAGCGCGTCCTTGGCGGTGCGCAGGTTGCTGTAGCGGGCGGCGGCCACCGGCACCGGCACGACGCGCGAGGCGAGCCCTTCGGGGTCGACCTCGGTACGGGGCGGCGCGCCGTCCTTCTTCTCCTCCTTGTCGGGCTTGTCGTCCTCGCCGTTGAACCCGCGCCCCTGCAACGAGGGGTCGAACGGGGACGGCGTGGCGGCCTGCAGGGGCACGATGTACGGCTTGCACCCGTACGGGAACGACAGGTCGAAGACGTGCGCATCGTAAACAGGATCGAACGTCCGTATCGACAGGAACGCCAGATGCTTCCCGTCCTTGGTGAACGCCGGGTCGAAGTCGGCGAACCGCACCGGCGTCACGTCGATCACCGACGTGCCGTCCACCCGCCCCATCTTGATCTGTGACAGCGGCTCGTGATGCGGATGCACCCAGGCCAGCCACCCGGAGTCGGGCGAGAACGTCAGCCCGCTCACGTCCCCCTGCGTGGTCCGGTCGAGCTCCCGGATATTTCCGGATTCGAGGTCGATGACCAGCAGCCGCCCGTCATGCGTGGCCACGGCCGCATGCTTGCCGTCGGGCGCGGCCTCCAGTTCGAGCACCCGCCCGAGCTGCCCCGTGGCCAGCGTCCTGACCTCGCCGCCGGGCGTACCGATCTCCAGCCCGTCCTCCCCGCCGGCGTCGGACACCCACACGGCCCGCCCGTCGGCGTTCAGCACGCGCGGCAGGCGTACCCGGACGCCCGCCTCCGCCCGCAGCACGCCCGCGGGCCCGTCGCGGTGGGTCACCCAGTGCGCGGTACCGCGGATCTCGACGGCGCTGGCCCGCCCCGACACGTCCGGCGCGTAGCCCCCGACCCGCAGGGGCGCGGGCCTCCTGGCCCGCCCCGGCCGCGGCCCGCCGAGCCGCACGTCCAGCCGGTACGGCTCCGCCTCCAGGCTCTCCAGCAACCACAGATCCCCGGCGTGGCTGTAGATCACCCGCTCCCCGTCGCTGGTGGCGTGCCGGGCGTAGAACTCCTCGTGGGAGCTGTGCCGGCGCAGGTCGGAGCCGTCGGGCAGGGCGGAGTAGACGTTCCCGACGCCGTCGATGTCGGCCAGGAACACGATCCGGCCCCCCACCCAGCTCACCGACCAGTACTGGGCCGTGCTGTCGGCGAACAACCGGACGAACTCCCCGCCCCCGTCGGCGTCGACCCAGAGCTTGCCTGCGGTGCCGCCCCGGTAGCGCTTCCACTGCGACGGCTCCCGCCACACCGATGACACGGTGGCGACCCGCTCCTGGTCGAGCGCGACATCGCTGACCCATCCGAACGGCAGGCGGGTGGCCGGCCCGCCGTCGAGCGGCACCTCGTAGGCCCAGGTCCGGCTGCGCTCGCTCTCCCCGGCCGAGGTGATCGCGAGAACCTGCCCGCCGGGGGTCCATCCACGCACGCCGGAGCCGGTGCCCCAGTGAGTGAGCCGCTCGCCCTCGGGCCCGTCGATCTCGGCCGCGAACACCTCGGGGGCGCCCTCCTTGGTGCTGCTCCACGCGATGCGGCTGCCGTCGGGCGAGAATCGCGGATGTGCGACGGGCACGCGATCGGCGGTGAACCGCCAGGCCCTGCCACCGGCGAGAGGAGCCAGCCAGACATCGTCGTCGGCGACGAAGGTCACCACGTCACCGTGCAGATGGGGGAATCTCAGGTATGCGCCATTTGTCACAGCTGCACACTATGCGAGAAGCCAAGGTCAGCCCTCGAATTCTCCTCCAAGCAGACCCGCCCCGTCCTGCGAACGGTCAAGTGAGGGATGCGTCGGATATGTACGGGAATGAGCCGATCGCCCGTCTTCATATCCTGTGAGGAATCATGAGGATCTTCGCCCGTACGCACCAGCTGCCGCCCCGCCTGGCCGCCGGGGCCTTCTTCCTGAACTCCGGACTCGGCAAGATCAACGCCGACCCGCAGACCGCCGCGTTCCTGCACGGCACGGCCGCGAACGTGTACCCGTTCCTGCGCCGCCTGGACCCGCAGACCTTCACCAGGGTGCTGTCGAGGTGCGAGGTCGGGCTCGGCCTGGCGCTCCTGACCCCATTCGTGCCGTCCCTGGTGGCCGGAGCGGGTCTGACCGCGTTCGCGGCGGGCCTGGTCGGCCTGTACCTCCGCACGCCCGGGCTGCGCCGCGAGGGCAGCCTGCGCCCCACGCCCCAGGGCCTGTCCATGGCCAAGGACGTCTGGCTGCTGGGCATCGGCCTGGGACTGGTGGCCGAGGAGCTCGCCCACCGACGATCTCCGCTCCCCGGGCGGTAGTCCGCGCCCGCCGGGGTAGCCGGGACACATGGTACAAATCGGCTACACCCTGATGTCCGAGCAGACCCCGCCCCGCGAGCTGGTCGACTACGCCGCCGCGGCCGAGCGCGTCGGCTTCGACTACGCGGTCATCTCCGACCACTACTTCCCCTGGGTCGAGGAGATGGGGCACTCCCCCTACTGCTGGTCGGTGCTGGGCGCCGCCGCTCAGGTCACCGAGCGCATACCGCTCATGACGTACGTGACCTGCCCCATCATGCGCTACCACCCGGCCGTGGTGGCGCAGAAGGCGGCCACGATGGGCGTGCTGAGCCAGGGCAGGTTCACCCTCGGCCTCGGCTCGGGCGAGAACCTGAACGAGCACGTCATCGGCGAGGGATGGCCCCCGGTGGACACCAGGCACCGGATGTTCGCCGAGGCCGTGCAGATCATCAAGGAGCTGTTCAGCGGCGAGTACATCACTCACCAGGGCCAGTTCTACGACGTGGACTCGGCCAAGCTCTACGACCTGCCGGACGAGCCGGTCCCGATCGGCATCGCCGCCTCCGGCGGCCAGTCGGCCGAGCTAGCCGCCGAGTACGGTGACGCGCTGATCATCAACGACCCGATGCCGAACGTGGTCAAGCAGTTCGGCGCCGCGGGCGGGCACGGCAAGCCGATCTACGGGCAGCTCGCGATCTCGTACGGCACGGATGCCGCCGCCGCCAAGGAGCGGGCCCACACGCTGTGGCGCTGGGCCGCGGTCGGCGGCTGGAAGGTCATGTCCGAGCTGCCCGCACCGGTGAACTTCGCGGCCGCCGCCAGCACGGTCCGCCCCGACGACGTCGCCGAGAGCGTGCCGTGCGGCAACGACGTGGACGCGGTCGTGGCGGGCGTGCGGAAGTTCGCCGAGGCCGGGTTCACGCACGTGGCGCTCGTCCAGATCGGCCACGACCAGCAGCAGCCGTTCTTCGACTGGGCGGAGAAGGAGCTGCTGCCGGCCCTGCGCAACCTCTAGGCCCCCTCAGGGGACGATGTTGACCAGCTTCGGCGCCCGGACGATCACCTTGCGAGGCGTGCCGGTCAGGTAGGCGGCGACCCTCTCCGAGGCCAGGGCCAGCTCCCGCAGGCTCTCCTCGGAGATGTCGGGCGAGACCTCCAGCCGGTCGCGCACCTTGCCCGCCACCTGCACCACGCACGTCACCGACTCCTGCACCAGCAGGTCGGCCTCGGCCACCGGCCACCCGGCGAACGCGACGGACCCGGTGCGGCCCAGCCGCTCCCAGCCCTCCTCCGCGGTGTACGGGGCCACCAGCGACAGCATGATCGCCAGCGACTCGGCGGCCTCACGCACCGCGGGGTCACCGGCGCCCGGACCGGAGTCGATGGCCCGGCGCGTGGCCGAGGTCAGCTCCATCATGCGCGCCACCGCCACGTTGAAGCGGTAGGAGTCGAGCAGCTTGGTGACCTCGTCGATGGTGTGGTGCGTGACCTTGCGCAGCTCCACCTCGCCCTCGGCGAACGGCACACCGGGCGCGCTCGTCACGTCGGACATCACGCGCAGCGCGCGGGCCAGGAACTTCTGCGACGCGGCGGGCGAGAGGTCCGCCCAGTCGATGTCGTCCTCGGGCGGCCCGGCGAACACCATGGTCAGGCGTACGGCGTCGACCCCGAAGTCGTCGATCTGCTGGCCCAGGTCCACGCCGTTGCCCAGGGACTTCGACATGGCCTTGCCGCCGTTGATCACCTGTCCCTGGTTGAGCATGCGCAGGAACGGCTCGTTGAAGTCGACCATGCCCATGTCGTGCAGGACCTTGGTGAAGAAGCGCGAATACAGCAGGTGCAGCACCGCGTGCTCGATGCCGCCGACATATTGGTCGATCGGGCCCCACTTGCGCACCTGCTCGACGTCGAACGGGCCCTCGGTGTAGCCGGGCGAGCAGTAACGCAGGAAATACCACGACGAGTCGACGAAGGTGTCCATCGTGTCGGTGTCGCGCTTGGCGGGACCCGAGCACTTGGGGCACTCGACGTTGACCCACTCCGTGGCGCTGGCCAGCGGGGAGACCCCCTTGGGCGCCAGCGCCTCGCCACGCAGGTCGGGCAGCGTGACCGGCAGTTGGTCGTCGGGTACGGGCACCTCGCCGCAGTCGGGGCAGTGGATGATCGGGATCGGCGTGCCCCAGTAGCGCTGCCTGGACAGCAGCCAGTCGCGCAGCCGGAAGTTGACCGCGCCCGTGCCCCGGCCCTCGGCCTCCAGGATCTCGATGATCTTGGCGATGGCCTCGGCCTTGCGCAGGCCGTCGAGCGCACCGGAGTTGACCAGCAGGCCCTCGCCGGGCGTGGCCTCGCCGCTCTCGCCGGGGTCGGCCAGCCCGGTGTGCACCACGACCTTCACCGGCAGCCCGAACTTCAGCGCGAAGTCCAGGTCGCGCTGGTCGTGCGCGGGCACGGCCATGATGGCGCCGTGGCCGTAGTCGGACAGCACGTAGTCGGCCGCCCAGACCGGGATGCGCTCGCCGTTGACCGGGTTGATCGCGTAGCGGCCCAGGAAGACGCCGGTCTTCTCCTTGTCGGTGGACAGCCGCTCGATGTCGCTCAGCTTGGCGACCTCGGCACGGTAGGCCTCGAAGGCCTCCCGCCGGTCGTCGGTGACGATCTCGTCGGCCAGCGCGGCGTCCACGGCGACCACGAAGAACGTGGCGCCGAACAGGGTGTCGGGCCGGGTGGTGTAGACGTGGACCGGCTCCTCGCGCCCTTCGATCTCGAACAGCACGTCGGCGCCCTCGGAGCGGCCGATCCAGTTGCGCTGCATGGTCAGCAGCCGCTCCGGCCAGCCGTCCAGCTGGGCCATGTCGTCCAGCAGGCGCTGCGCGTAGTCAGTGATCTTGAAGTACCACTGCGTCAGCTCGCGGCGGACGACGTCGGCGCCGCAGCGCTCGCACTTGCCCGCCACGACCTGCTCGTTGGCCAGCACCGTCTGGTCGTTGGGGCACCAGTTGACCAGGCCGCCCTTGCGGTAGGCCAGCCCGCGCTCGAAGAACCGGACGAACAGCCACTGGTTCCACCGGTAGTAGTCGGGGTCGCTCGTGTGCAGGCGGCGCGACCAGTCGAAGGACAGGGCGTAGCGCCTGAAGGAGTTGGCCTGCGTCTCGATGTTGGCGTAGGTCCACTCGGCCGGGTGGGCGTTGCGCTTGATCGCGGCGTTTTCCGCGGGCAGGCCGAAGGAGTCCCAGCCGATGGGGTGCAGGACGTTGTAGCCCTGCTGCATCCAGTAGCGCGCGACGACGTCACCCAGGCCGAACGCCTCGGCGTGCCCCATGTGGAGGTCACCCGACGGGTAGGGGAACATGTCGAGCATGTAGCGGCGCTCCCGCGGGTCGGCGGGGTCCTCGCTGGCGCGATAGGTGTCCTGCTCGTCCCAGCGCTGCTGCCACTTGGCCTGCAGCGCCTGCGGGTCGTACTCACTCACGGCTACTGTCCTTCTGGCTTGACTCGGACCCATAAGAAAACCCCTCGCGCACACAACGAGGGGTGGAGCCGCGACGGCGAGATCTCAGGGCCGTCGCGGCCCGCTAAGAAGCAGGGTCGCGGAACGCACGTGTCAAGCCTAGCGCACGTCTTCGGCTGAATGCAGATACTCGATCGAGGTCCATGGGCACAATGGACTCTTCAGGTCTAGCGAGACCTGATGGTGATGTATCCGTTGTGACCTCATTCGTCCCGAAAGAATACGCTTGTCGCCGTGGTATACCCAGCTGAGCCTGATCGACCGGAGGCCGACCTGCCGCTGCAGGATCCGCCGACCGATCCTCATGGCTTCGCTCGTTTGGCTGCGGAACCACCAAGGTCTCCTGGAAAATCCCATGAGATCATGCCTGGTACGTCAAATCCGGATATAACGGGATATTCGGGTACAACCTCGGGAGGGCCGGCAGCCATGGCAGCGGAGAATTCCGGACCACACCTGCCACCGGCGTGGCCGGAGGCCTCGCCACAGCCGGGCGGCACGCGGCGGTCCGGCTCCCGGCCCGCCTCCCCCGCGCCCGAGGTTCCCATGTCCTGGCCGGAAGCCACGGCCCCCGGTGCTCCGGCGTCCTGGTCCGAGAGCCCCGGCCCGCCCGCCGCGCAGGGCCCGTCCTGGCCCGAGCCGCCGCGCAACGACGGCCCCTGGCCCGAGCCGCCGCGCCACTCCCGGCCCGACACCCCGGGCCCCGCCCCCTGGCCGGACGCGCCACCGCAGGGCGGCACCTCGCGCTCCTGGCCGGACACGCCGCCACCGAACAGCACCTCGCCCTCCTGGGCGGACACCCCGCCACCGAACAGCACCGCACCCTCCAGGCCGGAGCCCGCCCGGCAGGACGCCGGGGGCCGTCCCGAGACGTCCCGCCACAACGCAGGCGGCCGGCCAGAGACACCCCGCCAGGACACCGGCTGGCCCGACGTGACCCGCCCGGAGCGCCCGGACGCCTCCCGCCCCGACCTGAGCCACCCCAACCTCTCCCACCCCAACCTGAGCCACCCCGACCTGAGCCACCCGAACCTGACGGCCCCGCAGGACGTGCCCCTCTCGTGGCCCGAGTCCCCGCCGCAGAACGGTGGCCGGCAGTCCGGCCGCCCGGAGCCGCCCGTCCCGGACCCGGTCCCCGCGTGGTCGCAGCCGCCGCCCCAGGGCCACCCTCCCGCGGACCGCACCGTCGCCTACAACCAACGTTCCGAGACCCTGCTCAACGATCGCGCCATACCCTCGAACCCCATGGACTCCGCCCGCACCGGTACGCCCCAGACCGAGTCACAACCCCCCAATCCCGGCGCACAGCCCCCGCCCGACGGCCACGGCCCCCGCCCCGGCTCGAACCTGAACCGCGACCCCTCCGACCCCGACCGCCGGTTCGTCACCGCCGGCCAGATCAGCGGCTCCCGCACCCCGCCGCCCGAGCGCCAGCAGGAGCTCTGGAACACCGTCTTCGGCGACGACAACCAGGCCATGAACGAACGGGACGTGCTGGACGAGGAGCAGGGCAAGCCGATCTGGATCTACGCGCTCGGCGGCTCCGTGGCGGTCGCCCTGGTGGCCGCGCTGCTGTGGGCGTTCCTGGCCGGGCCGCTCTCCGGCGAGGACCCCGCGAGCTCCGAGACCGCCTCCGAGTCCACCGCCACCGCGGCCCCGCCGAGCGCCAGCAAGGGCCCCGCCAAGACCTCGATCGGCCCGCTGCCGAAATACCCGGGCAAGACCTCCCCCGTCATCGGCCGGGTCCCCGACGCCCAGGCCGGCATCTCGGTCCCGCGCCTGGGCGGCACCTGGCGGCTCGACCAGCGCGCCACCGTCAAGGCCACGTACGGCTTCGACACCCGCCAGTACGTCCCCGTGACGCCGGAGAAGTCCGCCCAGCTCCTGTCGGGCCCGCTGTCGCCGCGGCTGGCCTCCTTCTACAAGGAGGACGACCTGGAGCCGGCCATCAGGCAGGTGGTGCTCGCCGCCCGCAAGAAGTTCTTCCCCGAGGGCAACACAGTGCGCAAGATCGCCGAGCAGCCCATCAAGGTGGGCGACTCGACGGGCAGGCTGATCGCGTACGCGCTGACGTCGGACACCGAGAAGGCCACGATCGTCACGATGGCGGTGAACACCGGCGGCAGCGTCCCGGCCATCGTCTACATGTCGATCCCGGCGGAGAGCAAGCAGCTCTTGCCGGACATCCGTACGGTGATGAACCAGATCAGGCTGACCGCCCAGTCCTGAGGCCGGGCGCCCGGCCGCCGGTCAGAAGGTGCACTCCATGTGCTTGATGCCGTTGATGAAGGCGGAGTGCAGGCGGTCGGGCTTGCCGCCCTCGATCTGCGGCACGCGGCGCAGCAGCTCGCGGAACATCACCGTGATCTCCCGCCGGGCCAGGTGGGCGCCCAGGCAGAAGTGCGGGCCCGGGCCGCCGAAGCCGACGTGCGGGTTGGGGTGGCGGGTGATGTCGAAGCGCTGCGCGTCCTCGAACACGTCCTCGTCCCGGTTGGCCGCCCAGTAGAACAGCACCGCCTTCTCGCCCTTGCGGTAGAGGTGCCCGTTCATCTCGAAGTCCCTGGTGACCTTGCGGCGCATGAAGTTCACCGGGGACGCGAGCCGGACGATCTCCTCCACGGCCCCCGCCGCGTTGCCGCCGACGTCCCGCAGCCAGAGGGCGCGCTGGTCGGGATTCTTGGTGAGCAGGCGCAGGCCGTACGAGATGGCGTTGCGCGTGGTCTCGTTGCCCGCCACGACCAGCAGGATGAAGAACGAGCCCAGCTCCTGCAGCGTCAGCCGCTCGCCGTCGATGTTGGCGTTGACCAGGGAGGACGTCAGGTCGTTCGTGGGGTTGTCGGCGCGGTGGGCGGCCAGGTCCTGCACCAGCTGCTGCAGCTCCATGCCGGCGCCCAGCAGGTGAGTGACGATCTGCTCGGGGTTGTCGCCGGCGTACTCGGGGTCGAAGCCGCCGAGGATGACGTTGGAGCGGTCGAAGACGAACTGGTAGTCCTTCTCCGGGATGCCCATCATGTCGCAAATGATCTTCAAGGGCAGCCGGGCGGCGACCTCGGTCACGAAGTCGCAGCCTGATCCCTTGGCGAGCAGGTCGTCCACGATGCCGCCGGCGGCGGCGTCCACGTCCGCCTCGAACTGTTTGATCATCTTGGGCGTGAACGCGCGGGAGACGATCCTGCGCAGCCTGGCATGGCGCGGGTCGTCCATGTTGATCATCGAGCCGAAATACTCGGCGAACTCGGCGGGCATGTCGGGGATGTTCGTGGCGCCCCCGTCGCCGGAGCAGAACACCTCGGGGGTGCGGCTGGCCTCAAGGATGTCGGCGTGCTTGACGAGCGCGTAGTAACCCGGCCCCCTGGGCGCGAAGCCGACGTCCATCTCCTCGAAGAAGGCCGGTGTCGCACGCGACCGCAACCGGCCGAACGCCTCCTCGCGCTCCTCCATGGGCCGAGCCCAGAAGTCACGGTCGGACAGGTCGAAGTCGAGAGCGCTCATGAAGCCATCATTCGAAGCGCGGCCACCTACGTCAATGGGTGTTACGTACACCGTACGTCCCCCGGACGGAAAACCCGTCCCCGCAAGGCCCGGATTGGCAATAGGGTGGGGGCCATGACGTTCTTCTTCCGACGGTAGCGATCCGCCGGCGGGTCGCGGACGACCCACCGCCGGTGATGCGGGACGGCTGACGGCCGCCGTCCCGGGTCGCTACCTGGGAAGAAGGATTTGTAGGTGCGGATTCCGCAACCTACGGTGGGCCGCTGGTCGCGGCCTGCCGTGCACAGTTTCGCCGTGGCCAGAGTGGTGCGCGGCATCGAGGCCCTCGTGGCCGGGGAGATTCGAAAGTCCGGGCTCGGCGTGGTGCGCGGGGTGCGCCGCCGCGAGGTGTGGTTCGAGCCCGCGCCCGGGGCCGATCCGCTGGGCCTGCGCATGGCGGACGACGTGCTGCTCGCCGTCGCCGTGGTGGACGGGATCGGGCACGACCGCTCGGCGCTGCGCCGCCTGGCCGGGGCCGCCCGGGCACTGGACACGAGCGGCTTCGTCCGGTCCGCGAGTCCCGCGGGGCCGGCACCGGCCGCCGATGGGCTGGAGGTGTCGGCGTCGTTCGTCGGGCGGCGCAACTACACGAGGTTCGAGGTCGAGGACGCGGTCGGGACCGAGCTGGCGCGATCGCTGCGGCTGGCCTACCACTCCAGGCGGGACGGGCTGCGGCCACCGCCGGGGGCCATGTCGTGGCGGGTCACGATCGAGGACGAGCGGGCGGTCATCGCGTTGCGGGCGGCCGACCGGCCGCTGCACCGGCGGCCGTACAAGCTGGCCTCGGTCCGGGGCACGCTGCATCCGCCAGTGGCCGCCGCGATGGCGGAGCTGGCCCGGCTCGACGGGGCAGGAACGGTGCTCGACCCGTGCTGCGGGGCGGGCACCACCCTGATCGAGGCCCACGCGCTGACCCGGTCGCATGCGCCGGACGGCCTGCGGTTACTGGGCTTCGACCACGATCCGGCCGCCCTCCGAGCCGCCACCGCCAACGCCGCCCTCGACGCCACCGCCGCTGCCGCCGAAGACGTCACTGCCAACGTCACTGCCAACGCCGCTGCGGCGTCGCCTCCGGGAGCGGCTCGTCGCTCGCGCTTCAGGTGGGCGGTGGCGGACGCCGGCCGGATCCCCGTGCCCGCCGGCGGGGTCGACCGCGTGCTGGTGAACCCGCCCTGGGGTCGCCAGGTCGCGCCCCGGGGCACGCTCGCCGGGGACGGTGACCTGCTGTGGCGGGAGGTACGGCGCGTGCTGGCCGCCGACGGGCTGGCCGTGGCGCTGCTCCACGACGAGGTCCCGAGCGGGTTCGCGGTGGAGGAGGCGGTACGGGTGAGCCTGTCGGGCCGGCACCCGCTGATCGCGGTCCTCAGGAGCCGGGGCCGCTGACGGGCTGCGGCGCGGCCCTCAGGAGCCGGGCCGCCTGACGAGCTGGGTCGACTCCGCCGACGTGGAGCCGAGCCAGTCGAGGATGAGGTTGTTGACCTCCCTGGGCCGTTCGAGGTGGAGGAAGTGGCCGGCGCCCGCCACCAGATCGGCCCGGGAGCCGGCCGGCAGGTGACTCTGCGCGTCCTTGGCCAGGTCCGCACCGAGGGCGCCGTCCTGGGCGCCGTGCAGGTACAGGACCGGGCCGGTGACGCCGGGCTCGACGGCCGGGTAGCGGTCGGAGGGAGGGGTGGTGCCGAGCATCGCCCGGTAGTAGCCGATGGCCGCGCTCAGGTTGGCGGGCGCGCCGAGGCTGCGCCGTACGAACTGCAGGTCCTCGCTCGCGTCGTAGCCGGGTGACCAGTCGCGCCAGAGGTTCTCCAGGAAGCCGGGCCGGGCGGCGGCCTGCTCGGCCAGGGCCGTCTGGAACAGGAACACGTAGAACGAGCGCTTGAGCTGCTCGTACTCCTGGAAGACGGTGGCGACCGCACCCGGCGGCGGCACCGCGAGCGCCACGGCCCGCCGGAAACGGCCGGCCAGGTGGTAGACGGGGAAGGCGCCCCAGTCGTGGCCGATGACGACCGCGTCGGCGTCGCCGCCGAGCTCCTCGTGCAGGGCTCGGACGTCGGCGACGAGCGCGGCGGCCTCGTACGCGCCGTCGGCGGGGACCTCGGTGGGCGCGTAGCCACGCATGAACGGCGCGACCGCGCGGTAGCCGCGCTCGGCCAGCGCGGGCATCAGGTACCGCCAGGTGTGCGCGGTGTCGGGAAAACCGTGCAGGCACAGCGCCAGTGGTCCCTCACCCACCGTCAGATACGCGAACTCCACCCCATTGGCGTGGATAGTCCTGATCTCCATGACTGCGAAACCTAGCACTAGCCTCCGCCCGGAGGTATCACAATACGGCCGGAGTGATCCGAGGCGTCGCCGGTCTCAGGTGCCCTGCCGGATCAGGTCGGCCCCCTTCTCGCCGATCATGACGGCGGGGGCGTGGGTGTGGCCGCGGTTGAGCGTCGGCATGATCGACGCGTCCACCACCCTGAGCCCTTCGACCCCGCGGACCCGCAGTGACGGATCCACGACCGAGTCGTCGTCGACGCCCATGCGGCATGTGCCGACCGGGTGATAGAGGGTCTCGCCGCGCTCGCGTACCCACTGGGCGAGCTCCTCGTCGCTCTCCGGCGCCCAGTAGGGTGCCATCGGCCCGCCCGCGTACGGCTTCATCGCCGCGGTCGCGAACACCTGCTTGGCCGTCTTCAGCCCCGCGACCAGCCGCTTGACGTCGCCCTCCGCGGCCAGGTAGCCGGGGTCGACGAGCACGTCCCGGCCGTTGAGCCCGATCCGGCCGCGGCTCTCCGGCTGCAGCAGCACGACCCCGACGGTGAGCCCGTGGCTGGTCGGCGGGGTGAGCCCGTGGTCGATGAACGGCCCCGGCGCGAAGATCAGCTCGACGTCGGGCGCGGGCTCCTCCGCCGAGGTCCTGATGAACGCCACCGCCTCGCCCACGTTGGTGGTGAGCATGCCGGAGCGCAGGACGATGTAGCGCAGCAGGTTGCCGATCGACTGGGCCCCGGTCAGCGTCACCGGCTGCCTGCACTCGACGAACACTCCCGACGAGAGGTGGTCCTGAAGGTTCTTGCCGACCTCGGGCAGCTCGTGCACGATCGGCACCCCGGCGTCGCGCAGCTCTCCGGGCTCGCCCACGCCGGACCGCATGAGCAGGTAGGGCGACCCGATCGTCCCGGCGGCCAGGATGACCTCGCGTCTGGCCCTGACCTGGGCGCCGCCGCCGTGTTCGATCCCCGTGGCGCGCCTGCCCTCGAACGTCACCCGGTCCACGGTCGTCCCGGTGATCACCTTGAGGTTGGGCCGCGACCTGGCCGGGCGCAGGTAGGCGTCGGCGGAGCTCCATCTGCGCCCGCGGTTCTGCGTGACCGGGGTGGGGCTGTAACCCTCGTTGGAGGGGCCGTTCAGCTCGCCGAGCCGCTCGAAGCCGAGCTCCTCGCACGCCCTGAGGAAGGCGGCGGTGGTGACGTTGGGGCTGCGCAGCTCGGAGATGTACAGCGGGCCCGAGGTGCCGTAGACGCCGCCGTGGTTGCTGCCGACGCGGTTCTCCGCCCTGGTGAAGTACGGCAGCACGTCCTCGTACGTCCAGCCGGGGACGCCCCACTGGTCGTAGTCGAGCCGGCAGCCGCGGACCCACATCTGGGCGTTCAGCGAGGACGAGCCGCCGAGCACGCGCCCGCGGGGCCAGTAGAGCTCACGGCCGGACATCTCGCCCTGTTTGGCGGTGGTGTAGTTCCAGTCGTAGTCGGTCTTGAAGAGCTTGGCGAAGCCCGCGGGCATGCGGATCTCCAGCTTGTCGTCCTGCCCGCCCGCCTCCACCAGGGCCACCGAGACGCTCGGATCGGCCGAGAGCCTGTTGGCCAGTACACACCCCGCGGATCCCGCCCCGACGATCACGTAGTCGTACTGCATGACCCCTCCAAGGGGTGAGTGACTTGGTACTTGCTTACTCCAGGCCGGAGGGGGCGTCCATATCCACTTGTAACCTTGCCTACCTACCAGTCGGTATGGCGAGCCTGCGAGGATGGCGCCCAAGTCGGCACAGAGGAGGAAGGCGTCATGCTCAATCTGTCGATCGTCCTGGAGGACAGCGCCAGGAACACCCCCGACGGCACCGCCATCGTCTTCGGTGACATGCGGCTGCCGTACTCCATGATCGACACTGTAGCCAATCAGGTGGCCAACCTGCTGGTGGCTCGCGGGATCGGCAGGGGTGACAAGGTGGCGCTGGCGTGCCCGAACCTGCCGTACTTCCCGTTCGTCTACTTCGGCATCCTCAAGGCCGGGGCGACCGTGGTGCCGCTCAACGTGCTGCTGCAGTCGCGGGAGATCGCCTACCACCTCGACGACAGCGACGCCAAGGCGCTGTTCTGCTTCGAGGGCACGCCGGAGCTGCCGCTGGGCGAGCGCGGCAGGGCGGGGTTCGAGGCGGCGCCGGGCTGCGAGCACTTCTTCGTGCTCCCCGCCACCCCGCTGGCCACCGAGTCGGAGTACGGCGAGTCGATCTGGGCGGCGCTCGGCGGGATGGCGAGCCAGTTCGAGACCGTGCAGACCGCGCCCGACGACACCGCGGTGATCCTCTACACCTCGGGCACCACCGGCCAGCCCAAGGGGGCCGAGCTCAGCCACCAGAACATGCTGACGAACGCCCTGATCAGCGACCGGATGTTCCCCAGCACCGACGGGGGCGACACCTACCTGGCGGTGCTGCCGCTCTTCCACTCCTTCGGCCAGACCGTCGTCATGAACACCGGCTTCCTGCGGGGCGCGAGCGTCGTCCTGATGCCACGTTTCGATCCGGCCCAGGCGCTCTCGCTCATGCTCTCCGAGAACGTGACGTTCTTCGCCGGGGTGCCCACGATGTACTGGGCCATGCTCACCACGATCCACGCGGAGGGCGTGGAGGTGCCACGCTCCCTGCGGGTGGCCGTCGCGGGCGGGGCGTCGTCGCCGGTGGAGGTGCTCAAGGACTTCGAGACGACGTTCGGGATCGGCATCCTGGAGGGGTACGGACTGTCGGAGACCTCGCCGGTGGCCAGCTTCAACCAGCCCGGCCGTCCCGCCAAACCGGGCACGGTCGGCACCCCGATCTGGGGCGTGGAGATGAAGCTGATCGACGGCGACTGGAAGACCGTGGAGGGCGAGGGGCCCGGCGAGATCGCGATCCGCGGCCACAACATCATGAAGGGCTACTACGGCCGGCCCGAGGCGACCGACGAGGTCATGCGCGACGGCTGGTTCCGTACGGGCGACATCGGGACCCGCGACGGTGACGGTTACTACTCCATCGTCGACCGGGCCAAGGACATGATCATCCGGGGCGGGTTCAACGTCTATCCGCGCGAGCTGGAGGAGGTCCTCATGACCCACGAGGCCGTCTCGCTGGCGGCCGTGGTGGGCGTGGCGCACGAGTCGCACGGCGAGGAGATCAAGGCCTACGTCATCAGGACGCCCGGCTCCGCGATCACGGAGGAGGAGCTGATCGCCTGGGCCAGGAACAACATGGCGGCCTACAAATATCCGCGCATGGTGGAGTTCCGCGACTCCCTGCCGATGACGGCGACGGGCAAGATCCTCAAGCGCGAGCTCCGGTAACCGGCCGGCCACGACCGCCTACCTCGGCGCCGCCGGGAAGGCGAGCGGGGCGTGACCGGCATCCTCGGTCAATCGGGATGAAGGCGGGCGTGGCGGGCCGATAGCGTGATCTCATGCAAGATCGACCGGAGGGGTTCGACGAGGGGCTGCTGCGGCCCGCGCTCGGCGCGTGGCAGATCGACGCCGTCACGCTCGACTACGCGCGGGTCGGGTTCGGCGACTATCACTGGGTCGCGGGTGACCGGGGTGGGCGGCGGTGGTTCGTCACCGTGGCCGACGTACGGCACAAGCCGTTCGACGGGCTGCGCTCGGCCATGGACACGGCAGCGGCGCTGCGCGAGGAGGCGGGGCTGGACTTCGTCGTGGCCCCGCTGCGCACGTCCGACGGCGCGACGCTGCTGCGGCTCGACCGCCACCGGTACGCCATGAGCGTCTTCCCGTTCGAGCCAGGGGCCGCCGGGCGGTTCGGCGAGGAACAGCCGCCGGAGGCCCGTGGCGCGATCATCGACCTGCTGGCGCGGCTGCACGCGACGCCGCCCCCGTACTCGGCTCCGCCGCGCCCGCTGGAGCTCTCCAGGCGGGCCGCCCTGGAACGGGACCTTCAGGACTCGGCCGGGCCCTGGCTGGGCGGGCCGTTCGCCGAGCCCGCCAGGGAGCTGCTCTCCGAGTACGCCGGGACGCTGCGGGACAGGCTGCGGGAGTTCGACGAGCTGGTGGACAAGGTGAGCAGGACGGGCGAGCCGGTCGTGACGCACGGCGAGCCGCATCCGGGCAACCTGCTGCGGGCGGGCCAACGGCTGCTGCTGGTCGACTGGGACACGGTGGGGATGGCGGTGCCCGAACGCGACCTGTGGCTGGTCGCCGCCGGCCCCGCGGACCTCGACCGGTACGCCGAGGCCACCGGCCACACCCCCGACCCCGACGCCCTGGCTCTCTACCGGCTGCGGTGGGCGCTGGACGACGTGGCGGAGTTCGTGGCGTGGTTCCGCGCCCCGCACGGGCGCACCCCGGATGCCGAGGAGAGCTGGCACGGCCTCAGCGGCACCCTGCGCGACCTGGCCCGCTGATCGACGCCTGACCGGGGCCGATGGGCCGTACCGGGTAGTTAATGGCTTGCCTGGATACGCCGTGTAGCAATAACGTCACTCTAAGCTGTAAGTAGAGGCAAAGGAGCGCACGTGGGCAGGCACGAGAAGCCCCGTAGTCCCAAGGAGCAGCCACCGGAGGGCCAGGAAGCGGCCTCTCAGGAGGAGAGTCCCATCAGCCGCGGCAAGCACGCGGCGACCGTCGGGGCGCAGGACGAGAAGTAAGGGGGCGGTCCGGGGGCGTCACCGTCCGCCCCCGGACCGAACGTAGGGTCGGACGAAGGTCAGGGCCAGTCGAGGG
This sequence comes from Nonomuraea jiangxiensis, assembly GCF_900099965.1. Classification (GTDB taxonomy): domain Bacteria; phylum Actinomycetota; class Actinomycetes; order Streptosporangiales; family Streptosporangiaceae; genus Nonomuraea; species Nonomuraea jiangxiensis. The sequence continues at coordinate 148,053 of NZ_FNDJ01000018.1, forward strand.
CCGGGCGCAGGGAGACGCCGGAGCGGCCTTCGTGGTCGAGTTTCACGGCCAGGACCTGGTGGAGCTGGACCTTGTTGCGTTCGAAGCCCACGATGCAGCCCGCCATATAGAGGGCCCACACCCGAGCCGTGCCCATGCCCACCTCCTGGACCGCGTCCTCCCAGTTGGCGTCCAGGTTGTCGCACCAGTGGCGCAGGGTCTTGGCGTAGTGCTCCCGCAGGTTCTCCTCGTGGCGGATCTCGAAGCCGAGGTCCTCCATCTGCCTGACCAGCCAGCCCACGGACTCGATCTCGCCGTCGGGGAAGACGTACCGGTTGATGAAGCCGCCCTTGTTGAACGTCTTCTCCTTCCCGGTCGGCCGGGTGATGCAGTGGTTGAGGAGGCGGCCGCCCGGCCTGAGCTTGCCGTAGAGGAACTCGAAGTAGGACGGGACGTTGGCCTTGCCGATGTGCTCGGTCAGGCCGATCGAGCTGACCGCGTCGAACCCGGTCTCCTGGACGTCCCGGTAGTCCATGAAGCGGACTTCAGCCAGGTCCTGCAGGCCGGCGTCGATGATGGCCTGCTGGGCCCATTCGGCCTGCTGCTTGCTCAGGGTCACGCCGAGCGCCTTGACGCCGTAGTGCTTGGCGGCGTGCATGACCATGCCGCCCCAGCCGCAGCCCACGTCCAGCAGGCGCATCCCGGGCTTCAGGTCCAGCTTGCGGGCCACCAGGTCGAACTTGGCGTATTGCGCCTCCTCCAGCGTCGCGTCCTGCGACGGGAACACCGCGCACGTGTAGGCCATCGACGGCCCCAGCACCCACCGGTAGAACCGGTTGGACACGTCGTAGTGGTGGTGGATGGCCTCGGCGTCACGCTGCTTGGCGTGCCGGGAGCCCAGCTTGGCCAGGGCGCTCTGCCGCATCTCCTGCGGGGGCGGCGGCACGCGCATCAGCAGCGGCTTGACCCCCAGCGACCGCACGGCGGCGATCTTCTCGGACGTGGTCAGGTCGTTCGTGGTGATGTTCCACATCCGGTCCAGCAGCGCGTACAGGTCGCCGTGCACATCGATGTGGCCGGAGATGTACGCCCTGGCCAACCCCAACTCCCCCGGAGCGTGGGCCAAATACGCGACCGCTATCGGGGACTTGACCTCGATGGCGAGGTCGGCCCCGTCCGGCCCGGCTTTGCTGCCGTCATAGGCCATGAACGCGACGTTCGCGTCCGGGCCGACAATCTTTTCAAAGATGGTTGCCAGAGCCATCTGCTCTCACCTTCCCCGCACACACTTTTCGTACAGGTCCAGCAGGCGCCCATTCGGGTCGTATTCCCGCTTGACCGGCCAGTAGGCATCGCCGTTGTACAGCCGCCAGAACTGTTCACGGGCGTAGAAGGAAGTCGAGTAGAGCGACTTGTGGCCGTCGAGATCGTGCACCGCGTTCTCGATGAGCCGGTTGTAGTAGCCGTCGAACTGTCCCCGCGGCAGCGGGACCATACCCCAGAACCCGAAGTTGACATAGAGCCTGCCCGGCTCCAGCGGATAGATCGGCCAGCGGGATCCGGCGCGCAGCGGGCACATCCACACCGGTGTCATGCCCACCTTGTCGTTGAAGAACTCCAGGAACTCCGATCCCCGCTCGATCGGGGTCTCCACGTCCTGGATGACCGACTCCTGCACGGGCCGGTCGCGCCAGCGGTCGATGCGCGCGGTCACACCGTGTTTCCGGTCGAGCGCGACCAGGCGGCGGTAGACGTCGGAGCGCATCCAGCGGCGCGGCATGAGCGAGCGGACCACCGGCTGCTGCACGCCGAAGGCGCGTGAGCACCAGAACCAGTCGGTGTCCCAGCGCCACAGGTAGTCGCGGATGGTGAGCCAGTCGCGGTTGCGCTGCCGGATCGACTGGTAGTAGATCCGCATCCCGGTGTAGTCGGACACGTACGGGGCGCGTTCGGCGAAGCGGCCGACCGTGATGTACATCTCGCCCGGCTGGAAGAAGACGCCGTCCACGAAGTCGACGTTCTCGCCTTCGTGGACCATGCTGTCGCAGATCTCCGCCATGGCCAGCATGCACTTGGCGGCGTCGGTGAACTTGAGGTGCGTGAGGTGCACGTACGGCTGCACCTTGCGCAGCTTGATCCGGATGCGCAGCGCGTAGCCGAGGGTGCCGTAGGAGTTGGGGAAGGTCCGGAACAACTCGCGGTGCTCGTTGTCGTCGCGGGCCACGATGATGCGCCCGTCACCGGTGAGGATCTCCAGCTCTTCGACCGACTCATGTGGCAGGCCGTCCCTGAAGCTGCTGGACTCGATGCCGAGCCCCGTCACGGCCCCGCCCAGCGTGATGGTCTTGAGCTGCGGCACCACATACGGCATGAGCCCGTGCGCCAGCGTGGCGTCCACCAGGTGCTCGTATGTGGTCATGCCCTGGACCTCGGCCGTCATGGTCTCCGGGTCGACGCTGATGACCTCGTCGAGATCGCGGGCCGAGAGCTTGGCGGTCCTGCCCCCGTCACGGAACCTGAACAGGTTGGACGTGGACTTGGCCAGCCGGGGCGCCGCCCCGCCAGGGATCTCGGCGTACGACTGCCTGATCTGCTCTACTGCCCGTCGGTGTGTCGACATCGTCGTCGTCACAGAAGCACCCCCTTGAGCTGGTAGAGATCGTCCGTAAGACGTTATCTCCCACAGCGGACCCGGAACAGACCGGGGTCGTTAAAGACACGAAAACTGTTCATAGTGCCAGGTGAAACGGCTATCCGGGAGGCTAATCAGCAAACTTCCTGGTGATCACCGGTGGCACGCCGTTCAGCACGCCCTCCACCTCGCGTCCTTCCACCGCGGCGGCCAGATTGCTCAGTGTGATGGCGAGCAGGCGGCTCGTCGACTCCGACGTGACGCCCGCGACGTGCGGGGACAGCAGGACGTTCGGGAGCTCGCGCAGCGGGTCTCCGGCGGGCAGCGGCTCGACGTCGAAGACGTCCAGCGCGGCCCCGCCCAGGTGCCCCTCGCGCAGCGCCGTCACCAGCGCCTCCTGGTCCACGACGCCGCCCCTGGCCGCGTTCACGAGCAGGGCGCCCTCCTTCATCCGGCGGGGATCGACGAGGGCGCGGGTCTCGTCGGACAGCGCGATCACCACGATCACGACGTCACTCGCCGCCAGGAGCGTGTCGAGATCCTCGAAGGCGGGTTCGGCGCGGGGCGTGCGGGTCCAGTAGGTCACCTGGCAGCCCAGCGCGCGGAACATGTCCACGCAACCGGCGCCGATCGCGCCGTAGCCGACGACGCCCACCCGCCGGCCCGCCAGCTCGCGGGGCTGCAGTTGCTGCTGGGGCCACTCACCGGCGCGGACGGCGGCGTCCGCCTCACCGAGCTTGCGCAGCAGGGCCATCGCGGCGGCCAGGCACCACTCCGCGACCGCGACGGAGCTGACCCCGGGCGTGTTGGCCAGCGGGACCCCCGCGGCGGCCAGGGCGTCCAGGTCGTGGCCGTCCACGCCCACGGAGGGCTGCTGGACGAACGCCAGCCGGGGCGCGGCGCGCACCGCCGCGGCGTCCAGCACGAGCGTGCCCGTCCAGTCGCCGAGCACGATCTCCGCCTCCGGCAGCGCCGCGAGCAGCGCGGCCCGGTCGCGCGTCGCGGGCACGCTGACCCGCACCCGGTCGCCGAGCGGGTCGAGCAGGCGACGCATCAGCCCCTCGGGCAGCGGAGGCAGCGCGAGCAGGTTCCAGGGACTCATGCACCCACAGTAAAGCTGCCGATCACCTTCCGCATCAGTGGTCTGTTGCGCATCCACTGACCCTCGGTGACCGTCCACGACACGACGTAGGCGGTGTTGCCGTTCACCAGCACCCGCCGTATCTCGTGGTAGCGCCTGCCCGGCCTGGCCCATGGGGCGTCGCCGGCCGTGCCCGCGGTCCAGGAGAACTCCCACTCCACGGCCGTGGCGCCCTGGTGCCTGACGGTCCTGCGGCCACGGCTGACGACGTTCTGGGCGTTCGCCTTGAAGGTCTCCTCCGAGTCGCGCAGGATCTGGTGCGGGTCGAGCTTGGCGTAGACGGCCTCGACCCCGAGGTGAGCGTTGCCGTCCCTGCGGGTCCACTCGGTGTAGGCCTCCTCCAGCGCGCCCCGCCAGCCGGTGGGCCGCATGATCGTCCAGCCGTCCCGCGACGTCCACGCGCGTACGACCGGGGCGGCCCTGGTCGCGCTCGGCGTGGACGTCGGTGTGGCCGTGACAGTCGGGGTCGCCGCGGGGGGCGTCGTGAACGGGCTGGTCGCGGCGGCGGGCAGCGGGGCGGCCCGCGGGGTGCCCTCGGCGGGCGTCGCGAGCCGGAAGTACGCCACCGCGCCGCCCGCGAGCACCAGCACGGCCGCCGCGCCCGCGGCCAGCACGGCCCGGCCACGGCCGCCGCCCGGCTTCCTCTCGGGCACGTCCCGGTCCTCGTACGCGGGCTTGGTCGCGATTATGTCCGAGAGCAACCGGTCGGCCTCCTCGGCGCTCACCCGGTCCTCCGGCTCCTTGCGGAGCAGGCCACGCAGCGCCGGATGCATGATCGGCGGGATCCTGCGGTAGTCGGGCTCCTCGCTGAGCAGCGCGTTGAGCGTGGCCATGGGGTCGCCCCGCTCGAACGGGGAGCGCCCGACCATGCACGCGTACAGCGTGGCGCCCAGCGACCACAGGTCGGAGGCGGGTCCGGCGTCGGCGGCGCGGACCCGTTCGGGCGCCAGGAAGCTCGGCGAGCCGGTGACCATGCCGGTCTGCGTAAGCGATGGGTCGCCCTCGGCCTGGGCGATGCCGAAGTCGGTGAGCACGGCCCGGCCGTCGTCGGAGAGCAGGATGTTGCTCGGCTTGACGTCCCGGTGCAGGATCCCGGCCTCGTGGGCGGCCCTCAGGGCGGACAGCACCTGCCGGCCCACGTCGGCCGCCTCGCGCACCGGCAGCGCGCCCGAGGTCAGGACGACCTCCTCCAGCGAGGGGTGGCGCAGCAGCTCCATGACGATCCACGGCCGGCCGTCCTCCTCGACCACGTCGTAGACCGCGACGACGGACGGGTGGTTCAGCTTGGCGGCCATACGGGCCTCGCGGGCGGTGCGCATGAGCTGGCGTTCGCGGTCGCCGGGCGGCAGCCCGTCGGGCAGCAGCACCTCTTTGATGGCGACCTGCCGGTTGAGCAGCGTGTCGCCGCCTTCCCAGACCACGCCCATTCCCCCGCGACCCAGTTCGCGGAGTAACTGGTAGCGCCCCGCGACAAGGCGGTTACTGTCCGACACGATGTCCTACCCCTGTTGACCACCCGAACACAGCAGGCAAGTTTCCCATACCTCCCACGGCTTCGCCGGAAGTCCGGACGTCGGCTTGCGATAGATCACCGAATGTTGTTCTACTGTGGAGATGCCTGAAGTTCGCAAGGGGCCGCTGGCCGGGGTGCGCGTGCTGGAGCTCGCGGGGCTCGCCCCCGGGCCGTTCGCCGGGATGATGCTGGCCGACCACGGTGCCGAGGTGCTGCGGATCGACCGCGTCAAGGCGGTCTCCGACCGGCCCAGGACCGACGTCATGAACCGCGGCAAGCGCACGATCGGGCTGGACCTGAAGGCGCCCGAGGGCGTGGCGGCGCTCAAGGAGCTGGCCCGGCACGCCGACGTGGTGATCGAGGTGTTCCGGCCGGGTGTGGCGGAACGGCTCGGCATCGGGCCCGACGACCTGCACGCGGTGAACGAGCGGCTGGTCTACGGCCGCATGACCGGTTGGGGGCAGGACGGGCCGCTGGCGTCCACGGCCGGGCACGACATCGACTACATCGCGATCTCCGGCGTGCTGTCGATGCTCGGCCGGGCCGGCGAGCAGCCGACGCCGCCGATCAACATCCTGGGCGACTTCGCCGGCGGCGGGCTCATGCTCGCCTACGGGGTGCTGCTGGCCCTGTTCGAGCGGGAGCGGACCGGGCGGGGGCGGGTGGTCGACGCGGCCATGGTGGACGGGGCGGCGATCCTGTTCTCGATGTTCTACCAGGCCGTGCAGGGCGGTCACTGGGGCGCCCGGGGGACCAACCTGCTGGACACCGGGGCGCCGCAGTACGACACGTACGAGACCGCCGACGGCCAGTACGTGGCGGTGGGGTCGCTGGAGCCGCAGTTCTGGGAGGCCATGGTGACCCTGATGGGGCTGACCGACCTGCCCGACCGGCACGACCGGGCCCAGTGGCCGGCGCTGAAGGCCCGGCTGGCGGAGGAGTTCAGGAGCCGGACGCGGGCCGAGTGGGAGGCGATCTTCGAGGGGTCGGACGCGTGCGTCTCGCCCGTGCTGTCGATGGCCGAGGCCCCCGAGCACCCGCACAACGCCGCCCGCGGCAGCTTCGTCCGGGTCGGCGAGGTCACCCAGCCGGTGCCCGCGCCGCGCCTGGTCGGCGTGCCGGAGCAGGACCTCTCGCCGGCCACCCGGCTGGCCGACCTTTCGGGGTGGGGGCTGCCGGCGGAGGTCACGGACAAGCTGCGCGACCAAGGAGTGCTGGCCTGACGAGGGACGGGGACGCCGGACATCAGCCTGACGAGAGACCGGAACGCCGGACATCAGCCCTGACGAGGGACCGGGACTCCCGACATCGGCACTGGCAAGAGGCCGGGTCGCCGGCATCAGCCTGGTCGCACGCCGGGACCTTGGATCGGCCGGAGGGCCGCCCGGGCCGGTCCCCTTCAGACCGGTCGCCGGCGGTTCGGTTGCTTTCAGATCGCGATGTAGAGGTCCACGCCGTCGCGGTGGTGGACCTCCAGGTCCGTGGTGAACGCGCGGGCAGGCGTGCCGCCGGCCTCGGTGTGCTTCCACACCTCCTGCCAGGCGTCGACCAGCGCCTGCGGCATCGGGCCGCGGGCCTGCAGCCTGAGCGCCTGGGCGGCCGGTACGCGGACGGCCACCATCCCCTCGGGCAACCTCGGCACGGTGCGCACGCCGATCCCCACGACCTGCGTGTAGGCCCCGTTGTGATCGCTCTCGTAGTCGGTCAGCACGGCGTAGAGATTCTCGTCCACGCGCGCCGGCACGTGCGCGAACGCACCCGGCGCACCCGCCCGCTGCCACAGCGTGGGCAGTTTGGCCCGCGCCGGATCCAGCTCGTCGGCATTCGAGGTACGTACGGCGAAACCGACCACGGTCAGTTCTGCCCTGTCAATGACGTCCACAGGCCCTCCCCTCCCCCAAAGTGTCCCGGCCGATCATAAGCCACCGAGAAAGTGGGAAACCCCTCGATGTAACAGGCACCACATAAGATGGATGAACGTGAAGTTTCTTAATGACCTCGAGCCTCCCTACGATCTGACCTACAGCGACGTCTTCATGGTCCCGTCGCGATCCTCGGTCGGCTCCAGGCTCGCAGTCGACCTTTCCACCAACGACGGCACGGGCACCACCATCCCCCTTGTCGTGGCGAACATGACCGCGGTCGCCGGCCGGCGCATGGCCGAGACCGTGGCACGGCGGGGTGGCATTGCCGTGATCCCGCAGGACATTCCCCTCGATGTCGTGGCGAACGTCGTCGACTGGGTCAAGAAACGCGACCTCGTACATGACACGCCCCTCACGCTCACCCCGCACGACACCGTCGGCGAGGCGCTGCAACTGCTGCCCAAGCGGGCGCACGGCGCGATCATCGTGGTGGACTGGGAGAACCGGCCGGTCGGCGTCGTGACCGACGCCGACTGCCAGGGCGTGGACATGTACACGCAGCTCTCGCAGGTCATGTCGAGCGCGCTGCTGACGTTGCCCGCCGGGCTCGACCCGCGCGGCGCGTTCGAGCGGCTGCACGAGGGGCGGCACCGGCTGGCGCCCATCGTGGACGAGGGCGGGCGGCTGGTGGGCATCCTCACCCGTACCGGCGCGCTGCGGGCCACCCTCTACCGGCCCGCCGTCGACGGCTCGGGCCGCCTGCGCATCGGGGCGGCGGTCGGCGTGAACGGCGACGTGGCCGCCAAGGCCAAGGAACTGCTGGAGGCCGGGATCGACTGCCTCGTGGTGGACACCGCGCACGGCCACCAGGAGAAGATGATCTCCGCCCTGCGCGCCGTCAAGGCGCTCTCCCCGGGCGTGCCGGTCGCCGCGGGCAACGTGGTGACGGCGGAGGGGGTGCGCGACCTGGTGGCGGCCGGGGCCGACATCGTCAAGGTCGGGGTGGGCCCGGGCGCCATGTGCACCACGCGGATGATGACCGGGGTCGGGCGGCCGCAGTTCTCGGCCGTGCTGGAGTGCGCCGCCGAGGCGCGGCGGCTGGGCCGGCACGCGTGGGCGGACGGCGGCGTGCGCCACCCGCGCGACGTGGCGCTGGCACTGGCCGCCGGGGCGTCCAACGTGATGATCGGGTCCTGGTTCGCAGGGACGTACGAATCGCCCGGCGACACCCACACCGACGCCAACGGGCGCAAGTACAAGGAGAACTTCGGCATGGCCTCCGCACGTGCCGTGCGGCTCAGGACGGCGGACGACTCGCCGTTCGAGCGGGCGCGCAAGGCGCTGTTCGAGGAGGGGATCTCGACGTCCAGGATGTATCTCGATCCCAAGCGGCCGAGCGTGGAGGACCAGATCGACGGGATCGTGGCCGGGTTGCGGTCGTCGTGCACGTACGCGGGGGCGGGGAACCTGGAGGAGTTCCACGCGCAGGCGGTCGTGGGGATCCAGAGCTCGTCCGGGTACGCCGAGGGCATGCCCCTGCACCAGAGCTGGTGACCACGGGAGCGGTCACTCGACGCGTCGCCAGCCGCCGGCCGCGTTGATGCCGCCGTCCACGTGCACCGTCGTGCCCGTGACGAACCTCGCCAGGTCGCCGGCCAGGAACACGGCCGCTCCCGCCGCCTCGCTCGGGTCACCGAGGTGGCCCAGCGGCGGGACGCGGGCCGGGTCGTAGGGCAGCGGGTGGGCGAGCATGCGCTCCCGTACGTCCGACTCGCCCTCGGTCCGCAGGGCGTCGGGGGCGATGGCGTTGACCCTGATGCCCCTCGGGGCCAGCTCCAGGGCCAGCGACCGCGTCAGGCTCTCCAGGGCCGCCTTCATGGCCGCGTACACCGCGAACCCCGGCGCGGCCTGGTGCGCCTCGCTGGAGGTCACGTTGATGATCGACGAGCCCGCCGCCATCATCGGCAGCAGGCGCCGGATCATGCCGGTGACCTGGGTGAAGTTCTCCTCGATCAGGGTCTTCTCGCCGCGCGGCGAGGTGTCCGCGAACGCGGCGTGGAAGGTGCCGCCCGCGTTGTTGACCAGGACGTCCACCCGGCCCCAGCGCTCGGAGACTGCCCGCGCGAACACCTCGACCGCCGCGTGGTCGCGTACGTCGAGGGTCATCGCCAGGTCGGCCTCCGCCTTGTCGCGGTCGCAGACGGCCACGTGGGCCCCGAACGCGGCGAACGTCTCGGCGATCGCCCGCCCGATGCCTCTGGCCGCGCCGGTGACGACGGCCACGCGCCCGGTGAGCAGGATCGCATCGGGAGAAAGGGCGGCCATGAACGATGACGATATCCCGAGCGCATAGAGTCGTCGGGTCCATTCTCATCGTCAACAATCGTCAACAGGAGCACTTCGTGGCACTCGAAAAGCCCGAGATCGACTTCCCGGAGGGCAACCCGCCCGCTGACCTGGAGATCGTCGACCTGACCGTGGGCGACGGCCCGGAGGCCAAGCCCGGCCACACCGTACGCGTTCACTACGTGGGCGTGGCGTTCTCGACCGGGGAGGAGTTCGACGCGTCGTGGAACCGCGGCGACGCGTTCGAGTTCCCCCTGGGCGGGCGACGCGTCATCGCCGGCTGGGACCAGGGAATCGCGGGCATGAAGGTCGGCGGCCGGCGCAAGCTGGTCATTCCGCCGCATCTCGGATACGACAGCCAGGGCGCGGGCGCCCGCATCAAGCCGAACGAGACGCTCATCTTCGTCGTCGACCTGCTGGGCGTCCGCTAGCACGGCTCTCCGGGGGACGAACGGTCCGTCGCTACGGGCGAGGCCCGCAGCCAACAGGGCGGGCCACCATCCCGGTCGGCCACCCCGGAGCGGGCGGGCTTGGCGCCTACCCGGCGAGCCACTGGAAAGGGACGGAGCCATCGTCCCGGCAGACCGCTCGGCCGTCGTCCCGGCAGACCGCTCGGCCGTCGTCTCGGCAGGCCGCTGGGAAGGCACGGCGCCGTCGCCCCGGTCGGCCGCCCAGCCGTCGCCCCGCCCAGCCGTCGCCCCGCCCAGCCGTCGCCCCGGTCGGCCGGTGGGCCGGTTGGCCGGCGTTCTGGGGCGGGCGCTCGGAGCGGCGGAGCGGTGTCCTGGCTGGGCGTTCGTAAGGGTGGGCCTCCGTGATGGTCGCCCACCCTTACGTTTCCTTTGCCCGCCTTATACGCACCCGGCCGCTTCTCCCCGAATTCCGAGTGGGGAAATGTCGGCTGGGTAAGGCAACATAGGCGTGTGCTTCTGATCGACGTCGTCCGGGTGTCCGAGGCAGTGGCGCGCACGTCCGCCAGGCTCGGCAAGATCGGCCTGCTGGCGGAGCTGCTCGGCCGGGTCGGCCCCGACGAGGCGGAGACCGCGATCTCCTACCTCTCGGGCGAGCTGCCGCAGCGCCAGGTGGGCGTGGGCTGGCGCACCCTGGAGGACCTCCCGCAACCCAAGCTGGCCGCCACCGCCACGCTGACCACCGTCGACGCGCTGCTGAGTCGGATCAAGGCCGTCTCCGGGCAGGGCTCGCAGGCGGCACGCAAGGCCCTGGTGGAGGAGTTGTTCGCCGGGCTGACGAGCCAGGAGCAGCAGTTCATGCGCAGGCTGCTGTTCGGGGAGTTGCGGCAGGGCGCACTCGACGGCGTCATGATCGAGGCGGTGGCCAAGGCGTCGGGTGCGCCGTCGGCCGACGTACGGCGGGCGCTCACGTTGCGCGGCTGGCTGCCCGCGGTCGGGGCCGCGGCGCTGGCCGGTGGGGTGACGGCGCTGCACGAGTTCCGGCTGGAGGTGGGCCAGGCGGTCTCGCCCATGCTGGCGAGCAGCGCGCCCAACGTCGCCGCCGCGCTGGAGAAGGCGGGCACGCCCGCGGCGCTGGAGTGGAAGCTCGACGGCGTCCGGGTGCAGGCCCACCGCTCGGGTGCCGAGGTGCGGGTCTTCACCCGTACGCTTGACGACATCACACCGCAGGTGCCCGAGCTGGTCGAGGCGCTGCTCGACATGCCGTCGGAGGACCTGGTGCTGGACGGCGAGGTGATCGCGCTGCGTCCCGATGGGCGGCCGCACCCGTTCCAGGTCACGGCCAGCCGGGCGACCAGCAAGACCGACGTCGCCACGCTGCGGGAGCGGACGCCGTTGAGCGTGTTCTTCTTCGACGCGCTGCGGGTCGACGGCGCCGATCTGCTCGACCTGCCCTATGAGCGCCGCCAGGAGGCCCTGATCCGTACGGTCCCGCGCTCCCTCCTCACGCCGCGGCTGGTCACGGAGGAGGTGGCGGAGGCGGAGCGGTTCTTCATCGACGTGGTGAAGGCAGGTCACGAGGGCCTGGTCGTCAAGTCGCTGGCCGCCCCCTACGCGGCCGGCAGGCGAGGCGCGGGCTGGATCAAGGTCAAGCCGCGGCACACCCTCGACCTGGTGGTCCTGGCGGCCGAGTGGGGCCATGGGCGTCGCGAGGGCAAACTGTCCAACCTCCATCTGGGCGCGCGCGACCCAGAGGGCGGGTTCGTGATGCTGGGCAAGACCTTCAAGGGGCTGACGGACGAGCTGCTGGCCTGGCAGACCGAGCGCTTCCTGGAGCTGGCCGAGGGCCCCACCGACTCGTGGACCGTCACCCTCCGGCCCGAGCTGGTGGTGGAGATCGCTTTCGACGGGGTGCAGCGGTCGCCGCGCTATCCCGGGGGGATGGCGTTGCGGTTCGCGCGGGTGCTGCGTTACCGGCCGGACAAGCGGGTGGAGGACGCCGACACGGTGGACACCGTACGCTCCCTCATGCTGTGACCTCGTCGGGCATGCCATGCCTGGATTACGACACCGCCGGATCCACCGGCCGACCCACGCTTGCGTCACACGGGCCTGACCCGATCCCCTTCGGGTGAACACCGAAGCTTTCGCGAAAGCTACCGCCGTCCCCGATTAACCCCGCCACCCAGGCCACCACATTCCCCGCCCAGGCCCGTACACACGCGCTCCGAGCCCCACACGCGCTGCTGGGCCGCCGCATGCGCTACCCCACACCCCTGAGCCGCGCCCTGCAGCACACCGCATCCACACAGACAGAGCCACCGCACGCGTGCGTGACCCCCATACGCACGACCGAACCGACCACCCCACGGCCCGCACACAGGCTGGGCCGCCGCACCGCAACACTGAGGCCGCCGCTCGGCTGAGCCCCCACACGCCAACCGACCCCATGGCTGGCCCCCACACCACCCGCGCCCACGACCGACCCTCACACCCCCGCACTCACGACTGGGCCACCGTACACACCGCATCCACGCAGGCAGAGCCACCGCACGCGTGCGTGACCCCGCACGCGTGCGTGACCCCCGCACGCACCCCCACCTATCCGGGAGTTGGACGCGAAGGTCGTGTGCGCGACACGCGTGAGATATGTCACTGTATATATCCTTAAGTTGCCTTTACGTCCCTTTTGTCCCATATGTTCGTCTTCACGTGCGGGATCCCCTAGCCCGCCTGCGGATCGGCCGTCGACAAGCCCATCACCCCCGTTGACCTGGCCTTTCCTTCCCCTATCCCCGAACGAGGACTGTGGTTTACCTTGGGCAAGCACTCCTACAAGCCCTCTCGCAAGCCCGCCCGCCGCTGGGCGGCGGTCGTCACCGGTGCGGTGCTCGTGGCCGCCGCTTCGACCACCGCCTGGGCGGCGACGATCGGCAACGACTCCCCTGTACGCACGGCAGCCGCCATCGACTCGGCCCCGACCGCGATCGCAGCCACCCGCCAGCTCACCCCACAAACCCCCACACCGGCGCCGCAACCCGCGAAGCCACGGACAACACCGTCACCCAAGTCCACGCACAGCACCCGTACGGCGCCGAAGGCCACGAAAACGGCCTCACCACCGAAGCCGAGCGCAGTTCCGCACCCTTCGCCGACCACCCGCCCGAAGACCGTCGAGACCTCCGAGCCCAACAAGCGCAGGAAGCACAAGAACCGCGTCCTCGCAGCCGGAGCCTGCGGCGCCTCGTACTACGGCGACCCCCAGATGACCGCCAGCGGCGAACGCTTCAACCCCTCGGCCATGACCGCCGCCCACAAAACCCTCCCCCTGGGCAGCAGGGTCCGCGTCACGAACCCGCGCAACGGCGAGTCGGTCACCGTCCGCATCAATGATCGCGGCCCGTACGTCGGCGGCCGCTGCCTCGACCTCTCCGAAGCCGCCTTCGCCGCCATCGGGAACGTGGGCGCGGGCGTGATGCGAGTCAGGTACGAGGTCCTGTCCCACTGAATGCCCCAGCGCTCAGTGCGCGTCTGTCTGACGCAATGTACTCCTGCACCACCAGACGACGAACCAACCGCCAGACGACTAAAACACCCAAATGATGACGATCAACCCCAACCCCGGAGGCCGATGACCTTCACGCCCACAGGCGCACTAGCACGCACAGGCTGCGCTAGTGCGCCTGCTGTGCACCCCCAACTCACCGCCACCACCCCAAGGCCACACGGCCCCACCGCCCCCACAACACACACACCCCCACGACCCCCAGGACCTCAAAGCCTAAGAAGCCCCAAAGCCCACGAAGCCCACGAAGAGCACCAGAGCCCAGAAAGCGCATGAAGCCCATGAAGCCCATAGGCTCAGGACTCCACCGTCCACCCCAGGACCCACCACCCACCACCCACCACCCACGGCCCACGGCCCACGGCCCACGGCCCACGGCCCACGGCATCGAGGACGCTACGAGCGCGAGGATGCCGACGGCACGTAGATGCCGACGGCACGTAGATGCCGACGGCACGTAGATGCCGACGGCACGTAGATGCCGACGGCGCGTAGATGCCGACGGCGCGTAGATGCCGACGGCGCGTAGATGCGCGAGGATGCCGAGGGCGCCGGGGCACACCAGCACAGTTGACACGCACAACCGCCAGCACAGACCACCACCAAAAGCGCCGGACGGCTCCGCACGCTAAGCCACTGGCACCCCGGAGCCACTGCGCACGTTACGTTCACCAGCACACCCCGAGCGCCGGCACCCCACGACCGCCTTGCCCTCCCCTCGGCGTTCGGGCACCTGGATATCGGGCAGCCCGGCATTCAGGCACCCAAGCCTTCAGGTTCCCGGGCCTTCCAGGTTCCCAAGCCTTCAGGCATCCTCACCTTCAGCACCCCGCCACCATCAAAGCGGCGAGCCCTAGCAGCCGGGCCTTGGGGCGCTTGGGCACCTCGGCACTTGACTGCTTGGCTGCTTGGGCGCCTGGACGGGTCCGTATCCCGCCCCGCCCAGGGAATCGCCGACCCCACCCCAGCGCGCGTTTCGTTGGCGGGCCGGTTCTGACCTGTGGCGTTATTTCACCAGGCGAATTGTCAGGGGGTAGCGGAAGGCACCCTCCGTAAGGGCCGAGATGCCCCCGACGATGGCAAGAACGACGGCTGCCACCCAGATGAACGGCAAGAGCACGACGCCGATGATCGTGAACGGCAGGAGGACCGACGCGCCCGTCACCGTGATCTGGAAGTTGAGTGCCTCCAGTGCCTGCTTGCGGATGTAGGGAGAGGTCTTGCCTCCGGTGAGGAGCAGGATCAGCGGGCCGACGATCGGGATTCCGACGAGCAGCAGGAAGTGCGCGGCGGCGGCGCCCAGGCGTTCGTTGCTCTCTGGCGCGCGTTCAGGGTGGATCGGGGTCGAGACCGCTGACGGGCCGGGCTGGGGCACGACTTGGGTGCCGTAGAGCTCCGTCATGATGGGCATGAGATCGCCGTGGGTACGCGCCGTCATCGCGCGCTCCAGGCGATCATCGAACTCGAGCTTGTCGAAGCGGCCTTCCGCGTAGGCGGCCTTGACGTGCTCGACCACGTGCTCGCGGTCCTGGTTGGTGACGCGCAGATGAGCTGACGGCACCTGTCCCGGCCCGGGGCTTTTCGGTACCCCAGCCATAATTGCCATGCCTCTCCTTAGAGAATTGGGCAGTCATCTCTCATACTGCGTCACCGAGGCAGCGAGCGGCATCGGGAGAATCCCCGATGTATCCCCTAGATCATCCCCGACGCATGGCCTCCAGACGGTATAAAAAGGATTCATGAGATGGCGAGACCGCTACGGCATTCGCCGGCTGCGTGGGCCCAAGATTGCCAGATTCGACCGCGAGGCGACGGATGCCGACATCGAAGCGCTCATCGCCTTTGCCCGTTCGCGGCGTGGCGTCGAGTTCTACGTCGAGCCAGAGACATTTGCCACCGACACGACCGCTGTTGCGGTGGCCGACGACGGCGAGTGGACCAGACGCAGGGTGGGCTCCCCTGCTGTGATCCACAAGGTCGCTCGCGATCTTGCCCTTCCGGTGTACGACGTTCAGCTCACCGGGTATCCGCAGCGTATGCGCGCGTACAACGAGCGCCGCCGCCGCGAGGAAGGCACCCAATAGCCCAAATAACCAAATTCCGAATGGCCAGTACTGTCCCCCAGTCGCCAACCCCCAGGTCACCAAGCCCCCAGTGGCGAAACCCGCAAGTCCCCGAGTGGCCAAGCTCCCCAGTGACCAAGTCTCCAAAGTACGAAGCAGCCACCCTGAAGTGACTCCCCTGTCAGGCCGCAACCCCTCCAGTCCCCATGCTGTCGAGAGACCCGAGCAAACCAAGCGGCCGACAGGCCAAGCGATCCGACCTGGCCAAGCACCCGAATACGCCAAGAATCCCTACCGAACCGCCCGATGGGACGCCACCCGTCACCACCAGATGACGGGTGCTCCCGTTGAGCGGTCCTGTTCCCCTTCCTAGCCGTCGGACCTGTACGTCAAAGTGCCACCACCATCACGTGCACTGTTGGGGCTGCGGCCAGAGCCACGGCCTGGCGTGACACGCAGGTCCGCACGCTCCCCCGATAGTCAGCACACATTCCGGCAGTCCAAGATCGAGCGCTGGGTCAGCGCAGGGCTACTACTCGATCACCGACGTGCGGATGTACCGGGCCCAACCGCCGACCGCGCCAACACGGCCAACTCGACCACTGACGACGCGGACACAACCGACCACCTACTGGCCGCACGGACATGACCGACGCGACCGCCGACCGCGCCAACACGACCGACCCGACCACTGACCAGGCGGACATGATCGACCACCTACTGCCGCGCGGACACGGCGGACACGGCTACTGGCCGCACGGACACGGCCGACCCGACCACTGACGGCCGACCCGACCACTGACCGCGCGAACACGGCCGACGCAGCTGCCGAGCGTGCGAACACGGCCGACGCAGCTGCCGAGCGTGCGAACACGGCGGACCCAGCCGCCGACCGTGCCGACATGACGGCCTCAGCGGCTGGGCGGGTCGACATGACGCCTTCGGTGCGGCGCCACAACCAGCTCGGCGCGTTCGGCACGACCCGTTCTGAATGAGAACCCGACCGGCCCAACACCCCAGCAAGACCGGCCCCCAAGCATGCCCAGCACGAGCGGCACTATCGGCACCCCAGCATGCCCGGCACGAGCAGCACGAGCAGCCCGACTGCAGGGCCTGCACGACTTGCACGACTGGCTCGGCCAGGAGGTTGTCACTTCAAGTGTGTAAAGATCGTTCTTGAGAGCTAGAGGCCGGTCTTTACTTGATACGTCCTGGATAGGCGATGTCGAGTTCGATGAGTGCTTCGCGCCAGCCGATGGTGCGCTGTCCCTCGATCAGGCGGGCGGTGCTGGGCGAGTTCTTGATCTTGCCGGTTTTCTCCTTGTGCACGGCGCGTTCGCGGGCGCGTTTGTCCTCGATGTTGATGATGGCCAGCCACAGCAGCTTGACCACGGCGTCGTCGCCGGGGAAGTGCCCGCGGGCCTTGGTAACCTTGCGCAGCTGGTAGTTCAGCGACTCGATGCCGTTGGTGGTGTAAAGCAGCTTGCGGACCGCCGGGGAGAAGGCGAAGAACGGCGTGAAGCGATCCCAGGCGGTCTCGAACACGCGAGCCGCCTGCGGATACCGCTGACCCCAGACGGAGGCGGTGAAGTCGGCCAGGGCGTCGAAGGCAGCCTCCGCTGTGGGCGCGGTGTAGATCTTCTTCAGTTCTGCGGCCACCGCGGCGCGGTCGCGGCGGGGCACCGGCCGCAGCGCGTTCCTGATCATGTGCACCACGCAGGTCTGCACGGTGGTGTGCGGAAACGCGGCATGGATGGCCTCTTCGAAGCCGGCCAGTCCATCGGTGCAGGCGATGACGATGTCGCGCACGCCGCGGTTGCGCAGGTCGTTCATCACCGCGCTCCAGAACCGGGCGGATTCGCCGGCTGTCGCGCTCTCCAGCGGGGTCTTGGCCAGCCAGATGCCCAGCACGTGCTTCTCGCCCTCGGCGTCGATCCCGACGGCCAGGTAGGCGGGCTTGGCCTGCACGCTGTGGTTGTCACGCACCTTGACCACGATGGCGTCCAGGAACACCACCGGATACACCGCCTCCAAAGGTCTGCTCTGCCAGGCGCGGACCTCTTCCAGCACCGCGTCGGTGATGTTGGAGATCGCCTCATGGCTGAGTTCGGTGTCGTAGATCTGGCGCAGGTGGTGCTGGATGTCACGGACGCTCATGCCGTGCGCGTACAGGCTGATGATCATGTCGTCCAGGCCGCCGGAGATACGGCCGGCCCGCTTGGGCACCAGCACCGGCTCGAACGTGCCGGCCCGGTCCCGCGGCACGGCCAGCCGGACCGGCCCCACACCGGTCTGCACCGTCTTGCCGATCCTGCCGTTGCGGGAGTTGCCTGTGCCGTGGCCGGCCACCTCGTGCTTGCCATAGCCCAGATGCGCCGACAACTCGCCCTCCAAGGCGCGCTCCAGCACCGCCTTGACCAACTCACCGAGCATCGAACCCTCTCCCGTCAGCCGCAGCCCGCCCGCACCGTCGCGAGAACGCTCCAGCAGGACGTCCAGCACCTGATCGCCGAGCAACTCCCGCAGCGGCACCGGCTGCTGCACCGCACCGGAAGGGGGGTTTTGCCCGCCATGATGAGCAGCCGCCCCCAGCAGCGCCGATGCGTCATCATGCTGGTCTTGCCCCACCGCGGCCAGCGCGGATCTTCCCCGTGTCGTGGACATGATCGTGTTCTCCCCCGAAATGGTGAATGATCTTTCTAGACTTCCGTCTACGTTTGGTGATCATTTCCACACCTGGAGTGATACCCCCGTTCATCTCGGGGCTCGGGATCTGGGTGTAGACGTCCATGGTCATCGAGATCTGCGAAGTGCCGCAGGATGCGCGTGGCCACACGGCGGTGGACGTCGAGGGCGGCCAGGAGTGAGGCGCAGGTGTGCCGGGTGTCGTGGACGCGGATACGCGGGGCGCGCCGGTCCGGGTCGTGAACGTCAGGTCCGAGGTCTTCCATTCGTCTCGGCCATCTTGCGGATCTCCTCCTGAACGCGCTGACGTGCCTGAGTGCGGTAACGCATAGGCCGAAGCGCGGCAGCGAGGAACGTGCACGCGAAGCCGGGCTTGACACTCCGTCCCTCGCTGCCGCTACGCGGTGAGTCGACGGCGTACGAGGGGATCAGGGGCGGCAGTGTGCAGGCTGCTCAGGTGTCGGCAAATGCCTGGCCGTTATTGATTGTTGTGCTTTGGGGATCGCGTGGAGGCGGGCGGTGGATTTCTTCTGTGGGGCTTATCGGTAAAGGGCGGACTGGGCATTTTCTCTCAGGCTCTGCGCCACGCGTCCTGCCGCCTTGGCGAGTTCTGTCTCGATCTGTTCCATGTCTGCGGCGGACACCCTGGGCTCCGGGTATGGCAACGCCAACACGCGTTGCATGCGTAGGTACGTGGGTGGATGGGTTGAGTCGAGCCGGGTCTTCTCGACGCGGGCGAGCTCGCGGTGTCGTTCGAGTTCGGTTGGGGAGAGGGTGTCCATTTGGGACTGGAGGGCCGTCCACAGGTTCCCGGTTCCTACGGCCACCGCGCTGGATTTGAGGAAGCTGCGGGCCGCTTGAGTCCGGGTGGTCAGGGTGTCCAGGAGCGAGGCGGTGGCCGCGGAGCCGGCTATCTGGGCTTGCAGCTCGTCAGCACGGTGTTCGGCGTGCTGCGAGGAGCGGTTGAGCAGGAGTTCCAGCAGGAAGATCAGGATGCGGACGGGAACGCCCAGGATCGCGAGCGCGCACTCGGTGATGAGAGCCGACACGCCGTCACCGGGCTGCCATCCGAAGCTCGTGACCATGCGAAGTACGTGGAGCGAGTACAGGGCGCTGCCGACGACGAGGCCGTGTCTGGCGTCGCCGTTTCTGGAGTGGGCCATCTTGTGGGCCAGCAGGGAGACGCGTTCCTGCGGGGTGAGGATCAGCCAGAGCGGGTAGCCGATCTCCACCAGCCGGCTGCGCCGCCGACCGTAGGTACGGAACGAGGCGTTGACCACGCCGCTGACGGCGATCAGGTCTGTTCGGGGCGCCCCCAACTCCACGCCGATGTGGTCGATGAGGGCGTACAGGTGGGGGGCGTCGGAGCGAGTGAGGGGTACGGCGGAGGCGGGGAAGGGGACGGGGCGAGGTCGCCGCAGCCAGGCAAGATCCAGGGCCACCAGGCCGAACAGGATGCCGCCTATCGTCAGGCGGGTGACCAGGTAGATGCCACCGACCAGGAACGCTGGTGCGCAAAGGTGGATGACGAAAGCGAGGACGTAGCCGGTGGTTCGCGACACGCGGCCGGGTGGTCGGCTCGACTGGAGGGGAGCCGGCGGAGGGGGCAGGAAGGGTCCCGGAGGTCCGGGAGGTTCCGGAGGTCGCGGAGGTCGTGAAGGGTTCTGCGGGGTGCTCGGTATTTCGGCTGGTAGATCGGCGGACATGGCGAACAAGGTGCCAGAACGCCACAAAATGGTCCAATTCCGCCGTTGGGGGTAGTTTTCGGTAGTCCTTGAACGTGGAAGACCGCCGGCCACCAGATTGCGGCTGAAAGCGGACGTGCGTGGCGCTCAGTGTTGCTGTCGGCGCACCATCTCGGTGATCCAGGTGGGTGCGTACGGAGATGTGCAGCCTGGGGAGGTCGGGTAGTCCTTGAGCACCTCCAAGCGCTCACCGATGTCGAGTGCACGGGCGCGGTGTTCGGCGTGTTCGATCCCTATCTGGGCCAGGCAGTGGTTCATCGCCCACTGCAGGCGGTCCGGGGCGGCCTTCATTTCCGCCTCTATGACGTCGAGCAGTCCTGTGAGGTCGAGGCTTTCGGGCTGCTTCGTCACGCGTTCGGTGGTCAGTGCCCAGCTGGCGCTCGCGACCACCGGATCCGGGTCGGCGGACCAGGCCAGGCGCAGCGATTCGGAGTGCGGGTTCTTCTTCACCACGTAGTTCACGAGCCAGTCGTGCACCTTGGGCGCGCGTGCCTCGCGCAACATGACGTCCAACTGGTCACGCTCGAACGCCTTCGGGCGGCAGATCAGGAGCGCCAGCAGTCTCGCGGCGGTGTCGTCCGTCTCCCAGAGCCGGCACGCGAGGTCCTGCTGTGTCTTCAGCCGTTTCGCGAGCGCGCGCAGCTTGCTGAGGTTCACTCCGTGGTCGTCGCCGTGTTTCTCGTTCACCGCGCGCATCTGCGGGTCCTCGAGCGCGGCCAGCTCGGCCATCACCTCGGCCACCGTCGTCCCGGTCAGCGTCGTCTCGGCCACTTCAGCCTCCTGTCCATCACGCGCGATTCAGCCTATGACGGAAGCCGAGGTCCGGTCGATCGTCTCCTGTTGCACGCGCCGGTTCGGGGAGCCGGGCGATCATGAATGGTCATGCACACGGGTGGCATGGCTGGTGCAGGCCGTTCCCGATTCTTCAGCTGCGCTGCGGGGCGACGCACGTGATCGGGCCTGTGGCGCCTTCGGCCAGTTGCTCGCTGTACGCGCTGATCTTGTGGGTGACCATACCGAGGGACTCGGTGAGCTGTTCGAGCTGTGCGGTGACCCGGTCCCGGTGTTGCCTCAGGAGGTCCAGCAGGTGCTCCTCGTTGCCCGCACCCCGCCGTACGAGGTCGGCGTACTGGCGGATGGCGGGCAGTGGCATGCCGGAGGCGCGCAGGTTGACGCAGAGGTGGAGCCATTCCACGTCCCTGTCGCTGTAGACGCGCCGGCCGCCTGGGCCCCGCCGTACGGGGGCGACCAGGATGCCCTCGCGCTCGTAGAAGCGCAACGCGTGGACGCTCAGGCCAGTGCGTTCGGCGACCTGCCCGATGCTCAAACCTGGGTTTGTTTCTGGCATGAGGTCAAGACTAGGGCTTGGTCCAGGGCTCGGCTCAGGGGCTTGGCTCAGGGGCTTGATCTAGAGTCGGCTCTAGCTCGTAGGCTCCGACGCGCGTCGATCCCGCTCAACGTACCGCGGGGTGTACTCGGCGTTTTCGCGACATTTCGAGGAGCTGATGATGCGCTACCCCTTTCCCTACGGCACTGCCGGGGCATCGGACAGGCGGCAGGTGAGTTGACGTGAAGTACCGGACGATCGGCGGCGATCCGAAGACCCGCCGTGAGGTCAGCGTGCTGAGCCTTGGCGCGATGTTGTTCGGCACCGTCACCGACGAGGCGACGTCGTACGCCATCCTCGACCGCTTCGTCGAGGCCGGCGGCAACTTTCTCGACACCGCCAACAACTATGCCTACTGGGTCAACGGCACTCAGGGAGGCGAGAGCGAGGCGCTGCTCGGCCGCTGGCGACGTAGCCGGAACGTCACGGACGAGGTCGTCATCGCCACCAAGCTGGGAGGGCGGCCCAACGCTCCGGCGACCGGCCTCAGCCACGACCTCGAAGGTTTGTCCGCCCAAGTGATCCGGGAGTCTTCTGAGCGGAGCCGGGAACGGCTTGGCGTGGACAAACTGGACCTGCTGTACGCGCACGTATACCTCGAAGGTTCCAAGGTGCCGCTGGAGGAGACGGTCGAGGCGTTCGCGGGGCTGGTCCAGGAAGGCACCGTGGGTCTTCTTGGGGCCAGCAACCACTGGTCGTGGCGGCTGGAGCGGGCCAGGAACCTGGCGGCGGCGGCCGGGCTGCCGGGGTACGAGGTCCTGCAGTACCACCACTCCTACCTGCGTCCGCGCACCGATCTGCCGACGATGCGCTCCAAGGACGGCAACCTCGGTGTGGCCGACGGGAACCTGCTCAGCTACCTGAGGGCCGAACCCGCGCTCACGCTCGTCGCCTACTCGCCCTTGCTGAGCGGCGGATACGTACGTGACGACAAGCCGCTGGATGCCATGTTCGACCATCCAGGCACCCCTCGGCGTCTCGCGGCACTTCGAGAAGTGGCGAAGGAGACGGGAGCCACCCTCAACCAGGTGGTGCTCGCCTGGCTCATCGGCGGCGAGATACCGGTGATTCCGCTGGTCGGCGCCTCCTCGGTCGAGCAACTGGAGGAGAGCCTCGCCGCGGTGGACCTGGAGTTGACGGCAGAACAGCAGGCCAAGCTCGACGCCGCGTACTGAGGCGCCCCTCACTGAGGCGCCCCTTGCAGGTGTCGCTCGCTGAGGCGCCGCCTGCTGACACGCCGCGCACGCGGGCGCGTGTCGTCACGCCCCCCTGGGCGAAGGCGCGGCCATGGGCGTCCTCTGGCATTCGCGTGGTCGGATGATCTGGACGTCCACGGCCGCCGTCTGCGCTCGGAGTGCCCCGCTTACTCTCGCGTCCGGCATACCGCGTAACGCAGCACCGTGGTCTCGCCCTCCTGGTGAGAAGAGATCACGGGGGTTGCGCAGGCGGATCGTGCCGCAGCACGAAGAACGGACCGCGAAAGGCGCCCCCGTAGAAGCGCCATGCTCGCTCACCTCTCATAACCGCGCGTACGCCCTTGTCGACCGGGGTCGCAGCCGGAACTCATCGGTCAGTCATGGGTGGCGATGCGGGTCCCGATGTCCTCGCCCTCGCAGATGGCCTTCATGACACCCGTAGCCGCCACGTCGAAGACGTGCATGAGCAGCCTCTGCTCGTTGGCCAGCACGAACGCGCTCTCGTCCATCACCCTCACGCCGGCCGCCAGGGCCTCGCGGTAGGTCAGATTGGTGTAGCGCTTCGCGTCCGGGTCGACGTTCGGATCGTGGTCGTACACGCCGTCCACGCCCCGCTTGGCCACCAGCAGCGCGTCGGCGTCGAGCTCCAGAGCCCGCTGGACGGCGGGGTAGTCGGTGGTGACGTACGGCTGGCCGATGCCGCCCGCCAGAAGCACGATCAGGCCGCGGCGCAGATGCCGGTCGGCGCGGAGCCGGATGAAGGGTTCGGCCACGCTCTGCATGGGCACCGCCGTCATCACTCGTACGTCGGTCTCGGAACGTGCGGTCAACACCCCACGCAGCATCAGCGCGTTCATGACCGTGCCGAGCATGCCGATGTTGTCGGCCTCCGCCCTGCCGATGCCCCAGCCCTCCGCCATCCTGCCGCGGAAGTAGTTGCCGCCGCCGATCACCACGGCGACCTCGACGCCGAGTTCGCGCACCGAAAGGATCTCGTCCGCCAGTTGCGCCAGAACTTCCGGATCCGTGCCCCAGCCGGTGGCTCCCGCGAGCGCCTCACCGCTGAGCTTCACCACGACACGCGAGTAACGACGCACACCCGATCCCTTCATGGGCGGGCCGCGCACTCGGCGACCCGGCCAAGGATATGGGGAGCCGTCGCAGGGTGGTTCTACCGGGTCGGGGTGAAGGATGTGGCGACCAGCCAGATGCCGGCGGCCGCGATCACGGCGGCGACGACGAGGTTCTTGGCCAGGCCGGGGGTCATGCGTTCCGACAGTCGGCGGATCAGGCTTTGCGCCAGGCGGGTGATCCTGGTCCGCGGGGTTCGCGTCCAGGTGCGCCAGGTGGTCGATGCCACGAGGAGGGCCGCGAGGAGGAGCGGCCACCGTACTGAATCGATGAAGGGCAGCTCGTAGTCGTCGCTGTCATAGGTGAGGTACGCCGCGAGGTCGAGCAGCGGGAAGAGGAGGAGAGCCGCCGCGGCCACGGTGGCGGGCGATCGTTCCCGGCGGACGGGGACGGTGGCCTGCGCGGTCGCCGCGAGGGCGACGAGGACGACCGGTAAGCCGATCGCGTCGGCCGAACCGGACCACCACGAGAGGTCGTCCAAGAACGACTTCGGAAAAGTGACGAAGACGAAGGTGAGGCCCCTCTCGTCGTAGGTGATCGCGCAGCGGTGGAACAGCGCCGCCCACGCCGCCGCGCCGGCCGCGCCCGCCCACAGGATGATCCCGTGCCGCGAGCGGGTCAGCGGGCGCCGGGATGCCGCGAGCAGTGCCATCACGGCCATCGGGTAGCAGACGATCAGGAGCCAGGGCGGCACGGCCGCGCGTTCCTGTCCGGTGCAGGGGTCGAGGCCCGGGACGAGGTACGCGGTGACGAGCCCGTACACGAGGACGGCCGCGATCACGGCGGCGGCGGCGAGCGTGGCCCGGCGTGACCCGAGTAAGAGCAGGCCGGCCACGACGACCGGCAGCAGGAGGACGGCCCAGAACAGCACCTCCGCAGGCAGGTTGACCAGCGCGTACGGGCCGTCCGGCGGGTAGGGAGCCGAGGCCGGCGAGGAGCAGAACCAGCCGACGCTCTGCCTGCCGATCCCGAAGGCCGTCAGGAGCACCGGTCCGGACGCGGCCAGCACCGCGCCGAAGCGCAGCACCGCCGCCGCCGTCACCGGGGACGACGCCTCAGCCGCGGGTTCCTGCGTCACGGGACCTCCCGAAGGTGATCAATTCGGGCCAGCGTAGCGGAGGACCGGGCGCCTGTTCGGAAGGCTGGCTTCTGGTCGCGCGGTCAGCCGCATCGCCGGCCGGGGGCAGGGTGGGGGCGAGTGACTCCGACCCCGTCGTCAGTCCCTCGACAACGCCTCGGCGACGTGTCGATGACCCACCGTCTCGTAGCCGACCACCGTCACGGCCGGCGCGAGCATCAGCACCACCAGGCACCACGACATGCTCAGCCCCAGCTCGGCGCAGACCACGGCGACCACCACCACCCCCGCGGTGCCCGCCAGGAGCAGCAGGTGGAACGGGTCGCGGTGCCGCATGAAGATCGAGTAGAGGACGTACAGCGTCAGGACGAAGAACGACAGCGGCACCGCGACGGTCAGCACCGTGGCGGTGGGGTCCAGGGCGGCGGCGCGCTCCAGGAAGTACGCCGCGACGTGGAGCCCGGCGCCCGTGGCGGCGATGGAGCCGAACAGCAGGATGTGGCCGGCACTCCACAGGTACGCCCGTTCCCGGTGCCGCTCCAGCACCTCGGCCCAGGGCACGACGAAGTACATCCACCAGATGCCGAACGTGAGCCCGATACCCGCCACGGCGAGCAGCGCGACGTCCACGGTCCAGCCATGCTCGGCGTGCACGAGCGCGTTGAGGGCCGCGACCGTGCCGATGACCCCCTCGCCCAGCGTGATCAGCACGAGCAGGCCGTGCCGCTCCGCGATGTGGTGCGCGTGCCACGGCGTGGGACTGCGGCGCTGGGCCAGTACGGGGCCGACCAGCTCGACGGCGAACAGCCCGACACACCCCAAGAGGAACGCCGACAGGGGCAGGTCCAGCAGGGCGAAGGCCACCCAGCCGACCTGCGCGCCGCCGATCGTCCACATGAACTTGCGCGCCGCCGGCATGCGACCCGGGTCGTGCCGGGCGACCAGCGCCCACAGGAACAGCATGGACACCCGCATCACGACATATCCGAGCACCATCACGTCGATGTCCGGGGAAGCCCCCCGGTCGATGGAGGCGAACATCTCCTCGATGCCGAGCGCGTTGATGATCACACCGACCATCTGCACCATCGTGGCGACCCGGAACACCCAGTCGTCGTTGTCGTACGCCGAGGCGAACCAGGAGTAGTTCATCCAGGCCCAGGCGACGGCGAAGACCGCGAAGCAGAAGCCCGCGATCGCCGTGCCGACGTGGCCCTCCGCCAGGTAGTGCGCCAGCTCGTTCGCGGCGGTCCCGAACGCGACCACGAACGTCAGGTCGTAGAGGAGCTCCAGCGGGGTCGCGGTCCGGTGCGACTCCTTCGGGTTCCGGCCCGAGAGCGGCCGGTGCCGATGGTCCCTGCGGCGGTCAGCCTGGGCCATGTGGCGATCCTCCCAACTGGCCCGGGACGTCCGGGGTGAGGCCGGCGAAGACCCGGTCGAGCTCGTCCCCGAGACCGCCCGCGGCCGTCAGAGCGTAGCCCTCACCATGCCGGCCCTTCCAGACCAGGGCGCTGCCGTCCTCGCTGCGGTGAACGGCCGCCTCGCCGTGCATCGGAGTGGGGCTTTCCAGGCGAAGATCCAGGCTCTGCCGGGCCCATCGGGTGAGGGGGCGGCCATGCAGCCATTCCGCGGTCAGGGTGATGCTCTTGCCGTCGGCTCGCCAGGTACGGGAGCGATAGTCACGCTCGCCCCCTTGCGATGTGTACGTGCTCCACAAGGTCACGCCTTGGGGCAGGTAGCCGATGCGCAGCCCTTCGAAGTGGCCTCCCGCTGCGCCGGTCAGGTTCACGGGTTTCAGCTTGCCGGCGATGAACCGTAGGTCGTCGATGTGGTTACTGCCCACGGTGACGCGCAGCAGGAGGCCGTGCTGTTCGATCCAGAGGAGGTCGTTCCGCTCGGGGGTGGTGCGCGCGTATTCCTCCCAGATGGTGGACCTGCCATTCGGTGGCAGGGCCAGCCGGTCGAGGTCGTCCGGGCTGCGGATGTTCGTGTTGCGGTAGACGGTGATGCGGACGAGGTCCTCGGCGGTTCCCCAGGAGATGGCGGTGCCCCTTTAGGGGGCCGTCCTTGACGGGCTGGGTGCGGGGTGTGCCCAGTTCGGGTGGCAGGTAGTGGACCTCGACGTTGTCCACCGTGATGACGCGTTCTGCGGGTCGGATCAGGAAATATCCGACAGCCACCATCAGCCCTGCGGCCAGTAACAGCGCTCCCGCCGGCCGCATGCTGAGCCGACGGCGTGTCTTCGGGGCGGTGCGTAAGTGAGGGGCCGCGTCATCGGTCGCGGGCCCGGGCTCACGCATGGTCGTACGCTCCCTTCTCGGCGGCCGGTCGGTTCTCGTCCGGCGTGGAGACGCGGCGCAACCGTACCGCGAGCACGATCAGGACGACAGGGAGGAGTGTGTGCCACGCCCACGCGAGCGTCACCGGATGGGCCGCCTCCTCCGAGGAGCGCGCGCACCCGAGGGCGGGCAGCCAGTTGAGCACGAGGTCACTGGCCACAAGAGGGACCACCGTCAGCCAGCCGACCACCCGGCCCAGCGGCCGGTGGCCGGTGCCGGCCAGCAGCGCCCACAGCCCGAAGCCCACCGCGACCATGATCGGCAGCGGGACCAGGACGAGCATGATCATCACCGGCCCGAGCAGGACCGCCTCCAGGGCTCCCGCGCAGCTCCCGTCCCACAAGATGATGCCCTGATCGACCGACCCGTCCGCGACGGCCGCCACGTACAGCGCCTGGGGAACGCTCACCAGCGCCAGGGCGACGCCCCACAGGAGCAGCGGCCACCGCCAGCGCAGCGGCCGAAGGGCCGGCCGGCCGTCGCCGTGGACGGCCCGGCCGAGGGCCGGTAGCAGAGCCGCCGCGGCGAGGCAGGCGGCGGCGATCAGCAGCAGATCAGCGGAGTACCAGGGCAGGAGCCACGGAGACCCGCCGGAGTCGGCCGGTCCGCCGTTGATCGCGTGGATGACCGCGTAACGCTGGAGCTCCTCTTCGCTCGGCGCGCCGAGCCCGGTGATCGGCAGGGCGACGGCCACGGCGAGCAGGACCAGCAGCGCGGCGCCCAGCCGCGACGCCCACCGCCGGCGGCGCAGCACCACGACCGGCACGATCAGGAACGCGGCGATGGCCACGCCGATGACGACGTTCGCGGCCCTGGGCGCGATGACGGCGGGCACCAGCGGCATCAGGACGACCGCCGTACATAAGGCGGGCACGGCGGTTTTCGACGACACCCGCGGTGTGTATCGCTCGCGGCGCGATCATGTCAAGCGCACCTCGGCCGTCCACGTCCAGCCCGCGGTCGTATCGGCACGGCGAACCAGTACCAAGGCGCCGGCCCGCCGTCGGGCAGATCGGCACATCTGCCAGTATTTACGGGCTTGACAATCTGTTGACCTTGTTGAGGAGTCGCCCGCATGGACCGCAGAAGTTTCCTGGCCGTGACCACCGCCACCGGGCTCGGTGTCGGGTTGTCCGCATTCGGCTCTGCGGCCCAGGCGGCGAGCTACCCCTACGTCAACCGCCGGGTGCCCGCCGAGGCGACCACCAAGATGGGCGAGCTGGCGCCGTACGGCGTGACGGCGTTCGCGTTCACGCCGTCCAACGGCTGGGTCATCGTCACCCAGGACGGCCGCTATTTCGCCCGCGGCATCCCCGACGCGTGCTTCACCGAGCTGGCCGGCCTGCTCAAGGCCGGGAGGAAGGTCACCTGCGTGGCCTTCCCGCCCGAGGGCGGCGACCGCTGGGTGATCACCACCGACAAGGGGATGTCGTCGCGCGGGCTGCCCGAGGAGTGCCGGCAGCGGATCGCCGACAACTACGCGGCCGGGCAGCCGGTGGCGCACGTGGCCTTCCCGCCGGCCGGCGGGAACCGCTGGGTGGTGGTCACCACGACCGGTTTCTTCGCCCGCGGCGTCGATGACGAGTGCTACCAGATGATGCGCAACCTGACGCAGGGCGGCCGGCGGGTGACCCGCGTCGCCTTCCCGTACGGTGGCGGCTGGACGGTGGTCGCCCAGGACCGCTTCTTCGCCCGCGGCATCGACGACGAGTGCTACCAGCAGATGAACGAGCTCGCCGGCGGCGGCTGGGAGCTGCACAACGTGGCCTTCTCGCCGGTGAACGACGGCTGGTCGCTGTGCTCGCGCGGCAAGGCCCCGGTGTTGCCCGCCGACCGGGTACGCCAGGTGGAGAACAACGTGCAGGGCGGCACCGTCTGGCAGCGGATGAGCGCCTGGAAGACGCCCGGCGTGGCCGTCGCGGTGGTGACCGGCAACCGGGTCGCCTGGTCCACCGGGTACGGCCGGCTGACGGCGGGCGGGACCGCCGCCGTGCATCCGGAGTCCGGCTTCCAGGCCGCCTCCATCAGCAAGGCCGTCACCGCGATCGGCGTGATGCGGCTGCTGCAGACCCGCAAGAAATCGCTCACCGACGACATCCGGCCCTACCTCGACTGGACCCTGCCCCGGCGGGCGTGCGTGCCGGAGTCGGCGGTGCCGACGATCGACCGCGTGCTGAGCCACCGGGCCGGGATCATCGGGCGCGGCTCGACCTCGCCGGCCGACGCCTGCTCCGGCTTCACCGCCGGGGGCGGCGGCTTCGCCGGGTACGGCCAGGGCGCGACCGTGCCCTCACTGCTCCAGGTGATGAACGGCGAGGGCAACTCCCCGCGCATCGAGCTGACCACGACACCCGGCGCGGAATACCACTATTCCGGCGCCGGCTACGTACTGCTGCAACGGATGGTGGAGCAGGAGACCGGCCAGACCCTCGACCGGTACATGACCGACGAGGTCTTCACGCCCCTCGGCATGACGACCAGCTCCTACGCGCTGACCCCGGCGTTCGAGCTGGCCTCCGGGCACACCACCACGGGAGCGGTGATCCCGGGCGGGCACAACCGGTATCCGGAGTCGGCCGCGGCCGGCCTCTACACGAACGTCCTCGACCTGTCCCGGCTGATCTGCTACCTCAACAAGGCGTGGACCGCCTCCGGCGACATCGCGGGGCCGCTCTCCCGGTCGTCGGTTCGTACGATGCTGAGCAAGGGTGCGCAGCCCGACATGGGCCGGGGCTACTTCATCGCCGGCTCAGGGACGAAGAGCTTCTCCTACACGCACGACGGCTCGAACCACGGCTTCAAGTCGGTGTTCAAGGGCTATCCCGAGCTGGGCGCCGGATACGCCGTCATGGTCAACGGCGACAACACCGGCCTGGTCAACGAGATCGCCGCCGCCATCCGCTCGGTCTACGGCTGGGCCTGACGGCCCGGCGAACCGCGCGCGAGTGTTATGGTCGCCACGCCACGTCATGGGAGGATCATGAGGTTGCGGAGGAGCCGTCGACCGTCACGCCGCCGATCGTTTCCCGGACGCTCCTTAGGGCGGTGGATCGTGGCCGCCCTCGGGCTCGGGGTGCTCGTGGCGGCCCTGGTCGGCGCCGCCGCGCCCTACCGGCAGACCCGCGAGTTCCGCGAGGTGGTCGCGTGCGACGACCGGGGTGCCGACGGCTGTTTCGGCAGCGAGGCGGGCTCCGTCGCCGCCCGGCGCACCTACACCACGACGACGACGAGCACCGACGCCAACGGCCACACCAGCACCAGCACGACCACCCACTACGAGGTCACCTGGCAGCGGGCCGATGGTTCCCGGCAGACCAGCGACGTGTCGGAGGACTTCTACGGCAAGGCCCGGGAGGGAGAGCCCGCCAGGCTGCGGCTCTGGCGCGGGGAGGTCGTCGGCGTGGAGGTGATGGGAGGGGAGCAGTGGTTCCTCCCGGAGGCCGGCGAGACGCTCGGCTACTGGCTCTACCTCGCCTACCTCGGGCTCGGGGTGATGCTGTGGGGGCTGCTGTACGGCTGGTGGGACGGGTTCTTCATGCTCGCCTTCCGCACGTTCGCCTGGATGTTCATGAGCTTCGTGCCGGTGAGCATGGCGACGGACGCCCTGGCCTACGGCCTGGACGGCGGGACCGGGCTCGTCGTGCAGATCGTGCTCGCCCTCTTCTTCGCCGGGATCGCCGGCTGGATGCTGCTCGGCTCGCTCGAACGATGGTGACCCGCACTCGACCCGAAGGAGCGGCCCGGTGACAAGCGCTCGCCGCGTGGCCATCCAGTTCGACGACGGCCCGTCGCACTACCGGACCGAGACTCTGCGGATCCTCCGCGAGAAGCGGGTGCCCGGCGTGTTCATGGACACCGGTGCCCGGGTCGCGGCGAACCCGCACTTCGCCCGGTTCCAGCTGGCCGAGGGGCACCAACTGCTCAACCACACCCACAGCCATGCGAACCTCGACGAGGTGCTGGACCGCGAGGGCCCCGACGGCGTCCGCCGGGAGCTCGCCGCCGCGGAGGCCGCGTTCGCGGCAGCCGGTGCCCCGATCTCGTTCCTGGGCGTCCGCCCGCCGTTCGGCGCCGCGAACGCGCAGGTCCGGCAGATCATCGCGGACCTGGGCTACACGGCCTACCTGACCCGCATCGGCACCGACGACTGGGTGCCGGGGCGCACGCCGCGGGAGATCAGCGACGCGATCGTCGATCAGCTCCACCCGGGCGCGATCATCGCGCTGCACGACGGCCCGTACGACAGCCCGGCCGGTCCCGGCACGAACGGCGGCCTGGCGCTGCTCATCGACGCCGTCCGGGAACGGGGCTACCACTTCGGCGCCGTCGGCCCGCACGGCGACGTGGTGGAGCACCGGCTGACCCCGACGGACCAGCCGATCCCGGTGGTGGAGAACCCGGTGCCGTACGCCCCGCTGGGCTTCCCCGGCGAGCCCCCGGAGCCGTACGTGATCCTCGGCTGAGCGAGAAAGGCCCGCTACCAGGCAGCACCTGGGAGCGGGCCTTCATTGTCCTCCGTCAGGAGGGTCCCGTCATGATCAGACGAGGTCGAACCGGTCGAGCTCCATGACCTTGGCCCACGCCGCGACGAAGTCCTTCGCGAACTTCTCCTTGGCGTCGTCGCTCGCGTAGACCTCGGCGAGCGCGCGCAGCTCCGAGTTGGAGCCGAAGACGAGGTCGGCCCGGGTGCCGGTCCACTTGACCGCGCCCGTGGCGTCGCGGCCCTCGAACGTGGTCGCGTCCTCCGAGGTCGCCGTCCACGTCGTGCCCATGTCGAGCAGGTTGACGAAGAAGTCGTTCGTCAGGACCCCGGGGGTCTCGGTGAAGACGCCGAGCGAGGACTGCTGGTAGTTGGCGCCCAGGACGCGGAGGCCGCCGACGAGGACCGTCAGCTCCGGAGCGCTCAGGGTCAGCAGGTTGGCCCGGTCGAGCAGCAGGTATTCGGCGGGCAGGCGGTTGCCCTTCCCGACGTAGTTGCGGAACCCGTCGGCCTTCGGCTCCAGCGCGGCGAACGACTCCACGTCCGTCTGCTCCTGCAGCGCGTCACCGCGGCCCGGCCGGAACGGGACCTCCACGTCGACGCCGGCGTCCTTGGCGGCCTGCTCGACGGCCGCGTTGCCGGCCAGCACGATCAGGTCGGCCATCGAGACCTGCTTGCCACCGCTCTGGGCGGCGTTGAAGGTCTCCTGGATGCCCCCCAGCGTGCGCAGCACCGTCGCGAGCTGGTCGGGGTCGTTGACCTCCCACCCGCTCTGCGGCTGCAGGCGGATGCGGGCGCCGTTGGCGCCGCCGCGCTTGTCACTGCCGCGGAAGGACGAGGCGGACGCCCAGGCGGCGGACACGAGCTGCGGCACCGACAGGCCGGAGGCGAGGATCTGGGCCTTGAGCGCGGCGGCGTCGGCGGCGTCGATGAGCTCGTGCGTCACCGCGGGGATGGGGTCCTGCCACAGCAGCACCTCGTCCGGGACCTCCGGGCCGAGGTAGCGCACGATCGGGCCCATGTCGCGGTGGGTCAGCTTGTACCAGGCGCGGGCGAAGGCGTCCGTGAGCTCGTCGGGGTTGGCCAGCCAGCGACGCGTGATCTGCTCGTAGATCGGGTCGACGCGGAGCGCGAGGTCGGTCGTGAGCATCGTCGGGGCGTGGGTCTTCGACGGGTCGTGGGCGTCGGGCACGGTGCCCGCCCCGGCGCCGTCCTTGGGCCGCCACTGGTTGGCGCCGGCCGGGCTCTGGAACAGCTCCCACTCGTAGCCGTACAGGATCTCCAGGAAGCTGTTGTCCCACTGCAGCGGCGTGTTCGTCCAGATGCCCTCCAGGCCGCTGGTGATCGCGTCGCCGCCCTTGCCGGTGCCGTACGTGCTCTTCCAGCCCAGGCCCTGGGCCTCGATCGGGGCGGCCTCGGGGTCGGGGCCGACGCTCTCCGCCGGGCCGGCGCCGTGGGTCTTGCCGAAGGTGTGGCCGCCCACGATCAGGGCGGCGGTCTCCTCGTCGTTCATCGCCATCCGGCGGAACGTCTCACGGATGTCGCGGGCCGCGGCGAGCGGGTCCGGGGTGCCGTTGGGGCCCTCCGGGTTGACGTAGATGAGGCCCATCTGGACCGCGCCCAGCGGGTCCTCAAGCTCCCGGTCGCCGGTGTAGCGCTCGTCGCCGAGCCAGGTGGTCTCGGGGCCCCAGTAGACGTCCTCGTCAGGCTCCCACACGTCCGCCCGGCCGCCGGCGAAGCCGAAGGTCTTGAAGCCCATCGACTCCAGGGCGACGTTGCCGGTGAGGATCATGAGGTCGGCCCAGGAAAGCTTCTTGCCGTACTTCTTCTTGACCGGCCAGAGCAGGCGGCGGGCCTTGTCGAGGTTCCCGTTGTCCGGCCAGCTGTTGAGCGGGGCGAAGCGCTGCTGTCCGGCGCCGCCACCACCGCGGCCGTCGCTGATGCGGTAGGTGCCCGCGCTGTGCCACGCCATCCGGATCATGAACGGGCCGTAGTGACCGAAGTCGGCCGGCCACCAGTCCTGCGAGGTGGTCAGCACCTCGGCGATGTCCCGCTTGACGGCCGCGAGGTCAAGGGTCTTGAACTCCTCGGCGTAGTCGAAGTCCGCACCGAGCGGGTTGGCCACGGCGGGGTTCTTCGCGAGGATCTTCAGGTTGAGCCGGTCCGGCCACCACTGGCGGTTGCCGCCACCCTGGGTCGGGTGCGGCGCACGGTCGTGCGCGACCGGGCAGCCGGCCGCGCCCTCCGTCTTCGCGTCGGTGACGATGGCGTCATGGTTCTCGGACATGGAATCCTTCCGGATTAGGCGATCATGATCTTCAGGAAGTGCGGTTGCCGGAGCAGTCGGGGCAAAGGCCCCAGTAGGTGACCTCGGCCTCGTCGATCGAGAAGCCATGGGTGTCGGACGCGGTCAGACAGGGCACCTCTCCGACCGCGCAGTCGACGTCCGCGACGGCACCGCACGACCTGCACACGATGTGGTGGTGGTTGTCACCGACGCGTCCCTCGAACCGGGCAGGGCTGCCGGCCGGCTCGATGCGGCGGACGAGTCCGGCCGCGGTGAGAGCGTGGAGGGCTTCGTACACGGCTTGAAGGGAGATGTGGCCAACGCGTTCGCGCACCCCGGCCGTGATCGCCTCGACTCCGAGGTGGTCACCGTCGCGGACGGTCTCCAGCAGCGCGACACGGGCGGCGGTCACCCGCAAGCCCGCACCGCGCAACTCCTCGGCGGTGGTCGGGGTCCTGGGTGCGGTCATGGCCCAAACCTACTCCCTAAACCTGAACTGTCCAAGAGAACGAATAGTGCAAGTTTATGACTGTGTCAAGCAACGTTTTCCCAGCTCGGCCGCTCGCGCCCGGCATTGGTCGAGCCCGATGGTCGCCGCCGGCCTGGCGCTCACTCCCCATTTCCCGGCGACGCGGCACTTTGCCCGAAAGGCATCCAGACGACCATGAAGCGTTACATCCTCACCGGCACCCCCGGCGCCGGCAAGACCACGATCTTGCGAAGCCTCGCGGCCCTCGGGTACGCGACGGTCGAGGAGGCGGCCACGGCGGTCATCGCGGACGAGCAGGCCCGCGGCGACGCCGAGCCGTGGACCCGCCCGTCCTTCATCGACAAGGTCGTGACCCTGCAACGGCTACGGCAGACGACCGGCACCGCACACCCCCCGGACCGTCCGGCCGTCTTCTTCGACCGGTCGCCGGTCTGCACCCACGCCCTCAGCACGTACGTCGGACATCCGGTCTCCCCGGCCCTGTCCGCCGAGATCGACAGGATCACCCGGGAGCAGGTCTACGACCCGCACGTGTTCTTCGTCCGTAATCTCGGCTTCTGCGAGCCGACCGAGGCCCGCCGGATCAGCTTCGAGGAATCCCTGGAGTTCGAACGCCTCCACGAGCGGACCTATCGCGACTTCGGCTTCCGGCTCATCGACGTCCCGGCGGGGCCGCTGCCCGAGCGCGTGACCACGATCCGCGCCGCGCTCGCCCGGCTCGCGGACCTCTGAGCGGATCGCCCCGCCGAGGCGCCAGAGCTCGCCCAGCTCGCCGAGGAGCTTGTTCCAGTAGTCCGGCATTAGCCCAACAGCGGTGAGTAACGGAGAGGCCGTCGCCGCGCCGCGGGCTCACGCCTGGTCGTTCACCTGTGCCAGCAGCTCGGCCGAGCGCAGCCACGCCTTCCGGTCCGGGGCCGGGAAGACCACGATCAGCTCGTCGGCCTGGGCGTGCCCTGCGAACCAGGTCACGTAGTCCCGCACCTCGTCCGGGTTTCCGACGGCGGAATAGCGGGCCATCTGGACGATCTGCTGCCCGGCCGGCGATTCGAGGATCATGTCCGCCTCCTCCGGCGTGAACGTACGCCCCCGCCCGAGGAACCTGCTCACCCGGAACCGCTTGGAGTCCAGGAACTGCCGCTGCGCCTCCTCGGTCGTATCAGCGGCGATCACGTTGAGCGCCGCGATCACGTACGGGCGGTCGAGCTGCGCGGAAGGCTTGAAGTCCCGGCGGTAGATGGCGACGGCCTCCTCCAGCGCGGTGGGCGCGAAGTGGGAGGCGAACGCGTACGGGAGCCCGAGCGCGGCGGCGAGCTGGGCCCCGAACAGGGAGGAGCCGAGGATGTACAGCGGCACGTCGGTGCCCTTGCCCGGCGTGGCGTCCACCCCCGGGATCCTGGACTCGCCCGTCAGGTATCCCTGGAGCTCCAGCACGTCCTGCGGGAAGGTGTCGGCGGCGGAGGGCGTGCGGCGCAGGGCCCGCATGGTCTGCTGGTCGCTGCCAGGCGCCCGGCCGAGACCGAGGTCGATACGGCCGGGGTGCAGGGTTTCCAGGGTGCCGAACTGCTCGGCGATGGTCAGCGGGGCGTGGTT
Source organism: Nonomuraea jiangxiensis (assembly GCF_900099965.1). Lineage (GTDB taxonomy): Bacteria > Actinomycetota > Actinomycetes > Streptosporangiales > Streptosporangiaceae > Nonomuraea > Nonomuraea jiangxiensis. The sequence goes on from NZ_FNDJ01000018.1 coordinate 183,972, forward strand.
CGGGAGCATGACGCCGCCCGCCCCGAGGCGGATCGTCGTGGTGTGGGCGGCTATGTGCGCGATGAGCACGCTGGTCGCCGAGGACGCGATGCTCGCCATGTTGTGGTGCTCGGCGTACCAGATCCGCCGATATCCCAGTTCCTCCGCACGCTGTGCCAGGGTCAGGCTCGCCGTGAGGCTGTCGCGCGCCGTCTCGCCCTCGCCGATATGTGCCAGATCAAGGATGGACAGCGGCAGAGCCATGAGTTACGCGCCTTTCGCAGACCTGTGTGCTGGGTGTAGGTAACAGCGGAGAAGGCGGCGTTATTTCGCCGATGAGCCCCTGCGGGACGCCGCGCAGGGGCTCATCGGGCTTTCAGGAGGCGGTGCAGGTGACGGTGGACGGAGTACCGTTCTGCCCGTTGTGGGCGCCGAGGAAGCCGAACGTGGTGGTCCCGGCGGGCGCCAGTGCGCCGTTCCAGTTGAGGTTCGTCACGGTGACGGTGCCGGTGCCGGACAGGGTGCCGTTCCAGAGCTGCGAGATCGTCTGACCGTTCGGGAACGTCCAGCCGACCCGCCAGCCGCCGATGGCGGCCGAGCCGGTGTTCCGCACGGTGACCTCACCCTGGAAGCCGCCCTGCCACTGGCTCGTCACCCGGTACGTGGCCGCGCACCCGCCCGGTCCCACGGTCGGGGTGACGGTGGGTGTCACGGTGGGGGTCACCGTCGGGGTGACGGTGGGGGTCACGGTCGGGCTGACCGTCGGCGGCGGCGCGGCCATGGCCAGGTCGTACGCCCGCTGCGGCACGAACTGTCCCGCCCCCGCGATGCACCCGTCGGCCTCGCCGGGCGGCTTGACCCACAGGTAGGCGTCGATGGCCGCGTCCCCCGTGTTCGTGGTGCTCCAGATGCCCGTCGCGCGGCCCGCCGGGTCGCACCACTCGCTGCCCTGGGGGCCGTTGCCGTTGCGGCTGGTGTCGATGACCGCCTTCAACCTGGACACGCCGGTCGCCGCGATGACGCTCTTGGCGTACGACACCAACCCCGGCGTGGCCCGGTAGTTCGAGGTGTTGACCGCGATGCCGTCGGCGCTGTTGGCCACGTCCGAGCCGGTCAGCCGGGCGGCGGCCTCCGAGGCCCCCAGCCAGCCGTCGTGCCCGATGTCGAAGTACACCTTGGTCTGCGACGACGTGCCCTTGAGCCGCTTGCCCGCGTACGCCATGGAGGCCCGCACCTCGGCCTGCTGGGCGGAGTTCATGCAGTTGGACATGATCGCCAGCGCGTCCGGCTCCAGCACGATCGCCGCGGGCCGGCCGGCCACGCCGGCGGCGATCTGGTCGATCCAGGCCCGGTACGCCGTGTGGTCCGGGGCGCCGCCGGCGCTCGCGCCGCCGCAGTCGCGGTTCGGCATGGCGTACACGACCATGATCGGGATCTTGCCGGCCGCCGCGGCCGCGCCGACGTAGGCGTCGACCTGGCCGCGCACGGTGGTGGGGTTGTACGTGGCGAACCACCGGCCCTGGGGCACGGCGGCGATCCTGTCCCTGATCACCGGGGTCCGGCTGTCGGCCGGGTTCGCGGCCACCCACCTGGCCGCGTTGGTCTGGGGATCGACGTAGAAAGCGGAGTCGGCGGCCCGGGCGGTGGACGACGAGAGCACGACCGCCCCTGCCACGGCCGTGGCGGCCGCCGTGAGAAGCGCCGCCAGTACGGGCCTGCTACGAGACTTCACCATTCACTCCGTCCGTCATGTGGGAGCGCTCCCACGGATACCCCGGATGGTAGGTAGCCGTCCCCGGCCGATCAAAGACCTCGGACCTCCCCGACCGCCATCACCGCAGGCCAGCAGCACCCCGGGGGGTGAAAGTTTCACCTGGCGGGACCTACTCGGCCAGGCACGCCTCGAAGACGGCGGTCAGGCGGTCGACGTCGGCCGCCGTCGCGGTCACCGGGCCGAGGCGGCGGCGGGTGGCGGCGACGCCGAGGACGACGGAGGTGGCCATGCGGGCCCGCGCGAGCGCGTCCGGGCCTTCGAGGTAGGACTCCAGCGGGTGGAGCACCGCCCCGATCAGGCGCTCGCGGGCCACCGCCTGCACCTCCGGATGGCCGGCCGAGCGTTCGAGCGTGCGCAGGACCGGGCTGTCCGGCGGGCGCTCCATCCGCGCGGCCGCGTATTCGGCCAACCGGCGCGGCAGCCCCTCCCGGGGGCCGTCGAACAGGGCCCTGAAGGTCGGCTCGCCTTCCAGGACCGCGCTGAACAGGCCGGCCTTGGAGCCGAAATAGCGGCCCACCAAGGCGATGTTGGCCTCCGCCGCACTGGCGATCATGCGGACGGTCACGCGTTCGTAGCCCTGCTCGCCGAACAACGTGCGGGCGGCTTGCAGGATCCGCTCCCGCGTGGCCTCGCGGTCACGCGGTCGAGCCTCGCTCACCTGGGCGTTCATGCCCCGAACTCTACTGAGCGACACCCACTTGCCGCGCGGCTAGTAAACATGCGTATACTCAAAAGGGTTAAAGTTGTCGTAAGGGGATGTGGTGTCTTGGTAGTGCAGACTCAGGCCGCAGCCCCCACGAGGCGGCAGTACTCCCACCGCGAAATCCTCGAGGTCATGTCCGGGCTCATGCTCGCCATGCTGACCTCGATGATCTCGACCTCCGTGGTGGGCACCGCGCTGCCGACGATCGTTGGGGAACTCGGCGGTCAGGACCAGTACTCATGGGTGGCGTCGGCCACGATGCTGACGATGACGGTGTCCACCCCGTTGTGGGGGAAACTGTCCGACGTCTTCGGCCGGAAGCTGCTCTTCCAGACGGCCCTGGGTTTGTTCGTCGCGGCCTCGCTGGTGGCCGGTCTGTCCCAGAACATGGGCGAGCTCATCGCGGCACGTGCCGTACAGGGCCTCGGTGTGGGTGGGTTGTCGGCCCTCGCCCAGGTGATCCTGGGGGACATCGTGTCGCCCAGGGAGCGCGGCCGATACTCCGGCTACATGGGGGCGGTCTTCGGCATCTCCACCGTGGCGGGGCCGTTGCTGGGCGGGTTCATCGTGGACACCGACTGGCTCGGCTGGCGCTGGTGCTTCTACGTCGTGGTGCCGTTCGCGGTGGTGTCCTTCCTGGTGATCCAGAAGGTGCTGAAGCTGCCGAAGGTCAGGCGGAGCGCCTCGATCGACATCTGGGGCGCGACCACGATCACGGCCAGCGCCAGCGCGCTCATGCTGCTGCTGACGCTCGGCGGCAACGAGTTCGAGTGGAACTCGTTCTGGACCTACTTCCTGGCCGCGATCTGCCTGCTCATGCTGGCCCTGGCGGTGCTGGCCGAGCGGACCTCGCGCAACCCGATCCTGCCGCCGCGGCTGTTCCGTAACCGTACGTTCGTGCTCACCGGCCTGGCCTCGCTGTTCGTCGGCATGGCGATGTTCGGCGCGATGATCTACCTGCCTCAGTACCTGCAGATCGTCAAGGGGCTCAGCCCGACCAACTCGGGCCTGATGACGCTGCCCATGGTGGTGGCGCTGTTCCTGGCCGGCGTGATCTCCGGCAAGATCGTCACCCAGACCGGCAGGTGGAAGATCTTCCCGGTGGCGGGCCTGCTGATCGTGGCCATCGGGCTGTTCCTGCTGTCCAAGCTGCACGTGGACTCCAGCGAGTGGCTCATCGGCTTCGACGTGGCCGTGCTGGGCGTCGGGCTCGGCCTGTCCATGCAGATGCTGATCCTGGCCGCCCAGAACGGCTCCGAGCTGCGTGACATGGCCTCCACCACCTCGGGCGTCTCGTTCTTCCGGTCGCTGGGCGGCGCGGTGGGCGTGGCCGCGTTCGGCGCCATCCTGACGAACCGCCTCAAGGACGAGATGGCCTCCATGCTCTCGGCGGCGCACATCGCCCTGCCCGGCGGCGCGGACGTCAAGCTCGGCAGCCCCGAGGCCATCCAGCACCTGCCCGGCCCGATCAGGAACATCGTGCTGGAGTCGTTCACCCGCGGGCTGGAGACCGTGTTCCTGGTGGGCGTGCCCATCGCGGTGCTCGGGTTCGTGTGCGCGCTCCTGCTCAAGGAGCTGCCGCTGCGCGGGTCCGGCACGACCCCGCCGGAGGCCAAGCCCCTCACCAAGGACGACCTGGTCCTGGCCGGCCTGCTGCTGGAGCTCGTCGTCCAGCGCATCGAGCGGGCGAACGGCACGCGCTCCGCCCTGCTCACCGCCGTCGCCAGGATGGCGCCGCCCGACGACCGCCCCGAACGGGAGCGGGCCAGATCGGTCGCCCACGGCGTGCTGCGGCCCACCTCGCGCGCCCTGCTCGCGCAGGCCGCATCCCCCCAGAAGGACCTCGTCACAGGAGGCATCTCTTAATGATCCGCAAGTTTGTCGGCGCCGTCGCCGCCGCCCTGGCCGTGATGGCCGGGATGTGGCTGATGATCGCCCCCTTCGCCCTCGGCACCCAGCCGGAGAACGCCGACTGGACGGATCCCACCGCCACCGAGTTCTTCACCGGCCTCGGCGTGGCCGTCGTGGGGCTCATCGGGGTGATCTGCTTCGTCCTGGCGATCTACGAGGAGCTGGTGGTGCGGGGCCTGGTCGTGGTGCGGCAGCGCCAGGCCGAGCCGGAGCCCGAGCCCGCGCCGCCGGCGCCCCAGGCGTCCTCCGCCGAGCTGGCGAGCCTGCTGGCCCCGCTCGTCGAGGCGCTGCGTGAAGACCTGAACAATCCGGGTGAGCACCGCCGCAACGGCAAGGCTTCCCTGGTCGGAATGGAGGACAACCGATGAAGGCCAAACTGGGCGTCTCCGCCCTCGTCCTGCTGTTCCTGGCCGGCCTCTGGCTGGTCGCCGCGCCGTTCGCGGTCGGCTACCAGCCGCGGGGCGCCGGCTACGTGGACGCGACGGTCAACGATCTGTGGCTCGGCGGCTCGATCGCCGCGGTCTCGTTCGTCTCGCTCGTGGTCTACGCGGCCGACGCCCTGCGCGAGCTGGCTCGCCGCGGCAAGCACGCCGACGCCTGACCTCGCTGGACATGCCGTGTTCGGCGGTGACACAGACCCGGGCCAGGAGCCACTGACAGGCCCCGCCGGGGAGTTCGAGATCGGCAAGGACGGCGCCGGCCTGCTCGTGGTGGGCTTCGACGGATCGGGCCCGAGCCGCAACGCGCTCGCGTACGCGGCCGGGCTCGCCCGCAGGGACGACGCCGCGCTGCTCGTCGCCTTCGTCGAGTCGCTCTACAGCACCACCTTGTGGTTCTACGCCGGGTCGCCGATCATCCCCGACTCGGCGGCCGACCTCACCGACGACCTCAAGGAGGAGCTGAAGGGCGCCGGGGTGCCGTGGCAGTTCGTCAGCGTGCGCGGGGACGCGGCGCGCGAGCTGGAGACGCTCGCCGCCGCGTACAGGGCCGACGCCATCGTGGTGGGCCGCTCGCGCTCCTCCTGGCGGGGCTCGGTGGCGGTCGGGCTGGCCAAAAGGTCCACGCGAACGGTCCTGATCGTGCCCTGACCAGGCATGATGTCGCATATGGTGGCCAGATGAAACGTACTGCCACCATGGCGCTCGTGGTGCTCGCGTCCGTTTCGTGCGGAACGCAGCACCAGACCGCGACGCCCGCGACGGCGACGACCGTGCCCGTCGACGCCACGACCGCTCCGGCCGCCACCCCCTCGCCCACTCCCACCCCCAGCGCCTCGCCCACGGGGCCGCCCCCGTTCAGTGCCAAGGTCACGCGCATCTCGCGGGACCGGCTGCCCTACTCGTGGCGGCCCGGGTGCCCGGTCGGCTATCGGGACCTGCGCCTGGTCTCGCTGACGTACTGGGGCTTCGACGACAAGCCGCACACCGGGGAGCTGGTGGTGCGCTCGTCGGTGACCGACGACATCGTCACGGTCTTCAGGAAGCTGTACGGGTGGCGCTGGCCGATCAAGCAGATGAAGCTAGTGGACGCGTACAAGGGGAGCGACTTCGACTCGATCGACGCCGACAACACCTCGGCCTTCAACTGCCGGCCTGCCACCGGATCGAGCAACTGGTCAAATCACGCGTACGGCATAGCGATTGACGTCAATCCCCGCGAAAACCCATATGTCACCTCAGACGGGCATACAGAGCACCAAAACGCCAAAAAGTTCACTAAGCGCCCGACCAAGGGGAAAGGCGTAATAAATCCTGGCGACAAGGTCGTCAAGGCTTTTGCCCAGGTCGGCTGGGAGTGGGGCGGCTACTGGGCGGGCACCAAGGACTTCCAGCATTTCAGCAAGGGCGGAGGCTGAGAGAATCACCTCATGGCGGCTAAGGACGGCGACGGCTGGGCGGAGTGCTCCCTGGGTCACAGGCACTGGGGGCTGCACGGCGCTTCGGGGCTCCTCGTCGTACACCATGACGATCTCGGCGTGCCTCACGTGCTCATGCAGAAGCGCTCCTTGTGGAGCCACCACGGCGGCACCTGGGGATTGCCCGGCGGGGCCCGCGACAGCCACGAGGACGCGGTGGCGAGCGCGTTGCGCGAGGCCCGCGAGGAGGCGGCGCTGGGCGAGGAGGGCCTGCGGGTGCAGGGCGTCTATCGCGACGACCACGGCGGGTGGATGTTCGAAACGGTGATCGCCGAGTCGGCCGAGATGCCGGCCGCGACGCCCGCCAACGGCGAGAGCGACGAGCTGCGCTGGCTGCCCCTGCCCGAGATCACCGGCAGGACGCTGCATCCCGGCTTCGCCGCGACGTGGAGCGAGATCCAGGGCGTGATCAGGCCCGAGACCATCGTCCTCGACGTGGCGAACATCGTCGGCGCCCGGGCCGAGCGCGGCTGGTGGCACGACCGGCTGGGCGCCGCGACCCGGCTGATCGAGGAGGTGGCACGGCTCAGGTTGTCGCATCCGGTGCTGGCGCAGTGGTTCCCGCGGGTGGTGGCGGTCGTGGAGGGGGCGGCGAAGAGCGCTCCGGCCGTGCAGGGGATCCAGGTCGTGGCGGCCATGGGCAGCGGCGACGACGCGATCGTCGACGTCGTACGCCGGGCCAAGCCGTGGGAGCACGTGGTCGTCGTCACCGCTGACCGGGGGCTGAAGGAACGCGTCACCGCGCTGGGCGCCGAAACGGCCGGCCCGAAATGGCTGCTGTCCCAGCTCGGCTGAGAGCGCCCCCGGTGGGGTCCTTACAGCTCGGCCGGGCGGACGGTGTCGAAGGCGGCGCGCAGGCCCGTGACGTCGAGCACCCGCTCCAGCACCCCGTGCACGCCCACCAGGGACAACGATCCGGCGCGCTCGGAGATCCGGTGCTGGTGCTCCAGCAACACCCACAATCCGCTGGAGTCGCAGAACTCCAGCTCGGTCGTCTCGACGACGACACGCACCCGCCCCTCGGCGAACAACGTCGCCAGGGCATCCTTGAGCAGTGGTGCCGTCACCTTGTCGAGGTCGCCGTCGAGGCGCACGAGCGCGTACGAGTCGCCGCGCTCCACCTCGACGTTGAGATCCACCACCTCCTGAACGTACACCCCTGTCACCACAGCCGCTATCGTGGTTTCCGCACGGGAGGGTTCGCATAGTGGACGAGTGCAGCCGCCTTGAAAGCGGCCAGGTCAGCGATGGCCTCGTGGGTTCGAATCCCACACCCTCCGCTCATTCGCGCACACCCGCGAAGCCGTCGCCCACGCAGGCGGCGAGCTGCAGGTAAGCCTCCCTGGTCGCCTCCTGGAGCCGGTCGAGGTCGATCTCCGCGCCCTCCTCCAGGTGCGGGTCGTACGGCACCCGGATCACCGCGCGGCACCTGGCCGCGAAATGGGCCTCCAGCTTCTTGATGTCCACCGCCGATTTCGACCGGGGCCGGACGCTGCACAGCACCACGGTCGCCGCCTTCACCAGGTCGCCGTAGTGGTGGGCCTCCAGCCAGTCGAGCGTCGCCGAGGCCGCCCTGGCACCGTCCACCGACGGGGAGCTGACCAGCACGACCTGGTCGGCCAGGCCGAGCACGCCGCCCATGGCGGAGTGCAGCAGGCCGGTGCCGCAGTCGGTGATGCAGATCGAGTAGAAGTTCTCCAGCACCTGGGAGACGGCCTGGTAGTCGGAGCCGCTGAACGCCTCCGACACCGACGGGTCGCGATCGGAGGCCAGCACCTCCAGCCGCGAGGGCGCCTGCGAGGTGAACGCCCTGATGTCGACGTACCGCTTGACCTGGTCGCGCTCGTTGAGCAGGTCGCGTACGGTGGCCGAGGTCTCCAGGACGAGCTTGTCGGACAGGGTGCCCCTGTCGGGGTTGGCGTCCACGGCGATGACGCGGTCGCCGCGCATCTGGGCCAGGGTGGCGCCGAGGCCGACCGTGGTCGTGGTCTTGCCCACGCCGCCCTTGAGGCTCAGCACGGCCACGCGGTGGTGGCCGGTGGTCACCGGGGTACGGGCCCGGGTCATGAGCTGGCGGCGGCGGCGCACCTCCGGGGCCTCGCCCGGCTTGATCCAGCCGCCGGAGGCCCGGTAGACCAGGCGGCGCCAGCCCTTGGCGGGGGCGTTACGCCTGCCGCGCAGCAGCGTCTCGGGGTCGAGGCTGTCGGCGGTGGGGCGGCCGGTGACCGGAGGTCTGGGCGGGGCGGCGAAGACGGGGATGGGGGCGGGACGACGACGCGCCGGCGGGGCGGCGTGTGTCCGGGCGGCACGCGGCGCCTCGGTGTGCGGCGCTTCGGCGTGCGGCGCTTCGGCGTGCGGCGCTTCGCTGTGAAGCGCCTCGGTGTGGGGGGCCGCAGGGTTTGACGACGCGGTGTGGGACGTCGCCGTGTGGGACGTCGCGGTGTCGGATGACACGATGTGGGACGTGTCCGGGTGCGGCGTGTCCAGGCGCGGCCTGTCGGGATGCGGCGTGTCCAGGCGCGGCCGGTCGGGATGCGGCGTGTCCAGGCGCGGCCGGTCGGGATGCGGCGTGTCCAGGCGCGCCCTGTCGAGGTTGAGCGGGTCGGTGTACGGCTGGTCGAGGTTGAGCGGGTCGGTGTGTGGCCTGCCGCCGGGTGGGGTGCCGATGTGGGTGGTCCCGCTGGGCGACGTCCCGGTCTGCGGGATCTCGGCGTGCGGGATCTCCCGCTCGGCGGGGCGCCACTCCTGCTGCTCGGTCCACGCGGAACGTTCCGGCTGCCGGAACCGCTCCTCGGGCTCCGGGCGCGGGGTGAGCGCCTCCGGCTCGGCCCACTGCGGACGGTCGTTCACCGGGAACGTCTCGGACTCCGTCCAGTGCGGGAGGTCGCTCGCCTGGGAGACGGCCGGCTCCGTCCACTGGGGACGCTCGTTCCCCGGGGAGGGCTCCGGCTCCGTCCACTGCGGGGGCACGATCCTGGGCAGGGTGTCCGGCTGCTCGGCCCAGTGCGGACGCTCGTTCGCCGGGGAGGTGTCCCCCCAGGGGATGCGGTCCCCCTCCGCCGCCGCCGTCACCGGAACGTCGTCTTCCACGTGGCCGAGTTCCGTGCGGGTGGACTCCGTGCGGACAGGGTCCGTACGGGAAGGGTCTGTGTGGGCGGGCTCCGGGTGGGCGCTCTCCGGGCGGTCGGGCTCCTCCGGCGTCGCCGGCTCCTCGGTGGACGGCTCGGCGGCCTCGGCGGTTTCCGGGCTGGAGAACGACAGGGTGTACGTGTCGGTGTCGTCGGGCCGCGGCAGCGGCCGCAGCGGGGCGAGGAAGGGGTCGTCCTGGGCGGCCGGGGCCGCCGGCTCCTCCCTGGTGCTCGCCTTGCCGAGCCATTCGCCGGCCTCGGCCTCCCCCTCGGGAAGCTCCTCGGCGGCGGCGGAGCCGTACACGGAGTCGACCGCGGCCCGGAACAGCGGCGGCGTCGGCGTCTCGTGCTGCGTGGGAACCAGCAGCCACGGGTCCTGGGGGTACGGGGAGACGACCGTCTCATCGGCAGCGGCTGCCGAGGCGCTGACAGGGACGGGGGCCTCCTCCGTCTCCTTGATGGCGTCCAGCCAGGCCAGCTGTTCCTCAAGAGATTCTTCTCGATCGTGTCTTGCCACCGTGTTCCCCCTCGGGTGGGTCTAAAGGGGCAGCAAATTACCTTGCAGGTTAACGCCACAGGTTCCCGTACAGCCCGGCAACCCACAACTTCTTTGCCCCGCTACCGTGGTTCGCATGCGAGCCATTGAGATCACCGAGTCCGGTGGACCCGAGGTACTGGAGTGGCACGAGGTGCCCGATCCGCCGGTCGGGCGGGGAGACGTGCTCATCGACGTGACCGCCTCGGCGGTCAACCGCGCCGACGTGCTGCAGCGGCAGGGCTTCTACAACCCGCCGGCGGGCGCGTCGCCGTACCCCGGGCTGGAGGTCGCGGGGGTGGTGGCCGAGGTGGGCGCGGACGTGGAGCAGTTCAAGGTGGGCGACCAGGTGTGCGCGCTGCTGGGCGGCGGCGGTTACGCCGAGCGCGTAGCGGTGCCCTGGCAGCAGGTCATGCCGGTGCCCGACGGGCTGACGCCGCGCGAGGCGGCGGGGCTGCCCGAGGCTGCGTGCACGGTCTGGTCCAACGTGTTCATGGTCGGGCGGTTGCGGCGCGGCGAGACGCTGCTGGTGCACGGCGGGGCCAGCGGGATCGGCACGTTCGCGGTGCAGCTGGCCAAGGCGCTCGGCTCGCACGTGGTCGCAACCGTCGGATCCGCCGCCAAGGGCGAGCGTGTGCGGGAGCTGGGCGCCGACGAGGTGATCAACTACCGCGAGGAGGACTTCGCGGAGAAGGTTCAGGCCGACGTCATCCTCGACATCATGGGGGCCAAATACCTCCCGGGCAACATCCGGGCGCTCCGCACCGGCGGGCGGCTGGTGATCATCGGGCTGCAGGGCGGCCGGAAGGGCGAGATCGACCTGGGCGCCATGCTCGCCAAGCGCATCTCGGTCCACGCGACGACGCTGCGCTCGCGTCCCGTGGACGAAAAGGGCGTCATCGTGCGCAGCGTCGTGGACAACGTGTGGCCGTTGGTGGCGGCGGGCGCGGTGCGTCCCGTGGTGTACGCCGAGGTGCCCATGGCGGACGCGGCCGTGGCTCACCGTATGTTGGATTCTGGGGAGCACGTAGGCAAGATCCTGCTAGTACGGTGAGTGTTATGAATGCTGAAGAGAAGAACACCCCCCACATCGTGGTGGTGGGTCCGGACTTCCAAGGTCAGGGTGACAGCGGCGATGACGACCGCTCGGTGACCAACCTGGTCGAGCAGCCCGCCAAGGTGATGCGCATCGGCAGCATGATCAGGCAGCTCCTTGAGGAGGTCCGCGCGGCTCCCCTCGACGAGGCCAGCCGCAAGCGGTTGAAGGAGATCCACGAGTCCTCCATCAAGGAGCTCGAGGACGGCTTGGCGCCGGAGCTGGTGGACGAGTTGGAGCGGCTGTCGCTGCCGTTCACCGACGAGAACGGCACGCCGCCCAGCGAGGCCGAGCTGCGCATCGCGCACGCCCAGCTGGTCGGCTGGCTCGAAGGGTTGTTCCACGGCATTCAGACCACGCTGTTCGCCCAGCAGATGGCCGCCCGGGCCCAGCTGGAGCAGATGCGCAGGGCGCTGCCCGGCGTGCCGCAGGGTGACGACCAGCCGCGTCCGCACGGCGGCTCCGGCCCCTACCTGTAGGGCTCCTCGATCATCTGAGTCCGTAGATCTCCTCGATCGCCTGCGCGACGCCGTCGTCGTCGTTGGCCGCGGTCACGTGATCGACCGCCGCCAGCACGTCGGGGTGCGCGTTCGCGACCGCGTACGACGTGCCTGCCCAGCTCAGCATGGGCAGGTCGTTCGGCATGTCACCGAACGCCACGGCCTGGGCGGCCAGGATCCCGTGCTGCCCGGCGAGCGCCGCCAGGGCCGAAGCCTTCGTCACGCCCTGTGCGCTCATCTCGATCAGCCCCTTGCGGCTTGAGTGCGTGGCGGTCACCAGGTGTCCCACCAACTCGTGCACGGTGGCCTGCAACTCGTCCGCGACCATCCCCCGGTGCAGCACCAGCAGCTTGGCGCAGGGGCGCGAAGTCACGGAGTCCACACGTACCGTCGCCGTGCCCCGGTCCAAGCCGCCGAGGAGGAAATCCGACTCATGCGCAAAACCGGCTTCATACTCGACCGAAAATGCGAGATCGGGCACGTTCGCTCTTAGCTGAGCGACAACTTCCCGGAGTACGTCGACGGTGATCAGGTGAGATTCCACTATCCGTTCGGTATGGAGATCGTAGATCAGCGCCCCGTTTGCACAGATGGCGAGCCCGCGGTGACGTACGACACTCGCGACCTCACCCATCCACCGAGGCGGGCGCCCCGTCACGAACACGAGCGCCGCTCCGGATTCCTCGACTTTGGCGAAGGCCGACGCGGTGCGGGGAGACACGGTTCCGTCCGTCCGCAACGCGGTTCCGTCGAGGTCGGTGGCCACAAGGCGTGGTGAGGGAAGGCTTCGCATAACAGGTTCCAGTTTGCCCGGTGATGCTGCCTGACAGAAATCTTCCTACCGACGGGAACACCAACGCGCCAGAATGGTGTTAGATGTGATGGCGTTGTATTAGCTGATCCCGTAGTGAAAACCAGCATGACTTTGTCTGAGCCACCCCGGGTGCTTGCTGTACGACACACCGGGACCCACGAGGTGTGGGTCCCATAGATTCACATCCTGAGGGAGAGCTTTTATGGCTCAGGGAACCGTCAAGTGGTTCAACGCCGAGAAGGGCTTCGGCTTCATCGCCCCGGACGGCGGTGCGCCGGACGTGTTCGTGCACTTCTCCGAGATCGTCGGCAACGGCTACCGCAGCCTTGAAGACGGCCAGCGGGTCGAGTTCGAGATCACGCAGGGCCAGAAGGGGCCGCAGGCCTCTCAGGTCCGAGCCATCTGACCTGTAGCAGCGAGACAGACCGGAGTTCGCTTCCAGCGGGCTCCGGTCTTTTGCTTGTTCCGGGTTGGTCACGGCGCGAACCTTCGCCCGCCGCCCGCCATCGATCCCTACATGAGGTACGCGTGGTTATGCCACCCCGTGACGGTTGCCGGGGTGATCGTGCTCTTGGTCAACGACCACCTGCTCAAGCAGGCCTGGCCCGGGTTCCTCACGGGCAAGCTCAGCGACGCGGCCGGACTCCTCGTGGCGCCCGCCCTGCTGGCGCTGCTCCTGCGACGGCGGGCCGACCTGGCCGCCACGGTGCTGACCGGAGTGCTCTTCGCGGTCGTGAAAAGCACGGAGACGGGCGCTGAGGCCGCCTCCCATGCCTGGACCCTGGTGGCGGGTCCATCGCGCGTCCTGGCCGATCCTACGGACCTGCTGGCCCTACCCGCGCTCGCCCTGGCCTGGTGGGTACGCGGGCGCAGCCTCCACGCCCACTCGGCGACCGACGACTCCGACGTCACGACCGGCGGCTCGAATCCCGCCGTGACCCACCCCCGTGGCCGGTCACGGCTCCGGCGGGCCTGGTCGTCGGCCGGGAGCCGCCCGCGGATCTTCATCACCGTGCCGCTGGCCGTACTGGCGGTGACCGCCACCTCGGCCGCCGCCCTGCCCACCGCCCACTCCGTCGAGGCGGACGAGAAGCGGATCCTCGTCCACGTGTGGAACGGCTCCTCGCGGCTTTCCACGGACGGCGGGGTCACCTGGTCGGAGGTGACCACCGACCAGGTCACCTCGCGCCAGCGCGCCCGCTGCGTCGCCGGGCAGGCGACCCGCTGCTACCGCGTCGTACCCGACCGGATGGCCGTCGAGCAGTCCGACGACGGCGGCACGACGTGGAGCCCGTCGTGGGCGATGGGCGAAAACGACATGGAGCGGCTGAACAGGACCTACTCCTCCCTGGACGGCCGGTACTCGATGGCGCTGGCCACGCAGACCCGCCCCGGCGGGCACGTCGTGGTCGTCGCGAACGGGCTGGACGGCATCCTCGTCCGCGACGTGGACGGAAAATGGCGGCGGGTGGGCTGGCCCGGCGCCGAGGCCGCCGAGGCTGCCGAGGCTGCCGAGGCCCCGGCCATGGACCTGAGCATCGAGCAGAACCTGGCGATCTTCCTGGCCGCGTGCCTGTTGTTCGGCGGTATCGGGGCGGGGCTGCGCCGGTTCCAGCGGGTCTACACCGGCTTCGCCGCGGTCGGCTGCCTGGGCTTCTTCGCCGCGGCCGGGGACGCCGACTGGGGGCTCCTGGACGCCGGCCTCACCGCGGGTGTGACCGCGCTCGGCGTGGTCGCGACCGTGGTCGGCGTCGTGGTGTGCCTCGTGCTGGCGTTCGCGGGCCAGGCGCGCCCGGCGACGGCGGCGGTCAGCGCCCTGGCCGCGCCGTTCGTCTACGCGAGCGTCTATCTGCCCTTCCGCGCCTGGTCCGTGGGCGTGCCCGACGCCTACGGGGTCGCCGTCGCGATCGCCATCGTGCTGACCGCCCTCGTACTGGTGGGAGCGGTCAGCCTCATCAAGATCTCCTTGCCGCGCACCGACCCGGACGGCCTGTAGACGACCGGCTGTCCGAAATGGCCGACCAGGACCGAAACCAGCGGGACACCGTAGGGCCGGCGCACACCGGCACGGCCTCTACGGCACCCCACGGGAGCGGCGCTTACTTGGCCGGCTCCAGCACGTCGAGCCCCACGTACGGGCGCAGCGCCTTGGGGACCACCACGGACCCATCGGCCTGCTGGTGGTTCTCCAGGATCGCGACGATCCAGCGGGTGGTGGCCAGCGTGCCGTTGAGCGTGGCCAGGTGCTGCGGCTTGCCGTCCTTGTCGCGGAAGCGCACGGCGAGCCTGCGGGCCTGGAACTCGGTGCAGTTGGAGGTCGAGGTCAGCTCGCGGTAGCGCCCCTGCGTGGGGATCCACGCCTCGCAGTCGAACTTGCGGGCCGCCGACATGCCGAGGTCGCCCGCCGCCGTGTCGATGATCCGGTAAGGGACCTCGATCTTGGCCATCATCTCCTTCTCCCACGCCAGCAGCCGCAGGTGCTCCTCGTGCGCGTCCTCCGGACGTACGTAGGAGAACATCTCCACCTTGTCGAACTGGTGGACCCGGATGATGCCCCTGGTGTCCTTGCCGTACGAGCCCGCCTCGCGCCGGAAGCACGAGGACCAGCCCGCGTAGCGCAGCGGCAGGTCACCGGCGTCGAGGATCTCCTGGGCGTGGTAGCCGGCCAGGGCCACCTCGGAGGTGCCGACCAGGTAGAGGTCGTCGTCCGGGAGCCGGTAGATCTCCTTGTCGTGGGCCACGTGGAACCCCGTGCCCTGCATGGTCTCCGGCTTGACGAGCACCGGCGTGATCATCGGCGTGAACCCGGCCTCGATCGCCTGCTGCATCGCCATGTTGAGCAGGCCGAGCTGCAGCCGGGCGCCGACGCCCTTGAGGAAGTAGAACCGCGAGCCCGACACCTTGGCGCCACGCTCGGTGTCGATGCAGTCGAGCGCCTCGCCCAGCTCCAGATGGTCCTTGGGCTCGAAGTCGAACTCCCGCGGCTCGCCGTGCGTCTCCAGCACCACGTAGTCGTCCTCGCCGCCGGCCGGCGCGCCCTCCTCGACGATGTTGGGCACCGCCTGGAGGACCTCGTCCAGCTCGACCGCCAGCTTCTCCGCCTCCGACTCGGCGGCCTTGACCTGGCTCGCGAGCTCCTTGGCCCGCTCCAGCAGCGCGGCCTTGTCCTCGCCCTGCGCCTTGGAGACCGACTTGCCCATGCTCTTCTGCTCGGCGCGCAGAGACTCGAACGAGGTCAGCGCCGATCGGCGGCGCTCGTCGAGGTCGAGCAGCGTGTCGACGACGGAGTCGTCCTCACCGCGGGCACGCTGCGACGCCCGTAGCCGGTCGGGATCCTCACGAAGGGTACGCAGGTCAATCACAAGGAAAGGCTACCGGCGCGGAGCGGCTACCCGCCCCCGGATTATCCCTTCGCCCCCGGAACCCCGTCCGGAACCAGGCCGGCTCTTCCGCCGCCATCGCCCCTGATGACCGACCGGCGTGCGCTCAGACCTCACCCGAACGGATGCGCGCGAGCCAGCCGCCCGCCTCGGCGAACTCCGTGTCGGCCGTACCGCGCTTGATCTGCGGCGCGACCCCGTCGGCCCGCGGATAGCTGCCGAGGAAGCGCACGTCGCCGCAGATGCGGTGCAGCCCCGAGAGTGCCTCCCCGACCCGGGCGTCCGCGACGTGCCCTTCAAGATCGAAGTGGAAGAAGTAGCGCCCGATGCCGTTACGGGTCGGCCGCGACTCGATGCGGGTCAGGTTGACCCCGCGCACGGAGAACTCCGTCAGCATCTCCAGCAACGCGCCCGGGTGGTCGTCGGCGAGGAAGACGACCAGCGTGGTCCGGTCGGAACCGGTCGGCTCCGGCAGCGCCCCCGGACGGCTCACCTTGACGAACTTGGTCACGGTGTCGGACCTGTCGCCGATGTTCCCCGCCAGCTCCAGCAGCCCGTAGTGCTCGCCCGCGATACGGGCGGCGATGGCGGCGTCGTACGGCGAGCCCGGCAGCGACACCTCCTGCGCCGCGGCCGCCGTCGAAGGGGCGGCCACCACGACGGCGTCGGGAAGCTCACGGGAGATGAACGCTCGGCACTGGGTGATGGCGGCCGGATGGGTGTAGACCCGCTTGATGTGCGGGACCTCGGTGCCGGGCCTGGCCAGCAAGGAGAACTGGACGGGCAGCAGCAGCTCGGCCGTGATCAGCAACGGCTCACCCCAGGCGAACTCGTCGAGCGTCGTGGTGATCGCGCCCTCGATGGAGTTTTCCAGGGGCACCACGGCGCCGTCGGCCTCGCCGGTGCGGGCGGCGTTGAGCGCCGCGCTCACCGTGGCAGCCGGCAGGCGCTCGGCGATGGGGTCGAGGAGCCGCAGGGCTTCTTCGGTGAAGGTCCCTTCCGGTCCGAGATAGGCGAGTCTGGGCATGCGTCCAGAGTAACCGCAGGTTGAGGGCACATGCGCTGCTTTCCGCCCCTGTCGCGTACGCCCGCCACCGCCCATCCCCGGCACGGCCTCCCCCAACGGCGATATCAGCGACCCGCAACCCCGACACGCCGAAGCCACCCTCTCCCAGCCCGAGAACCGACCCCCGCCGCCCCACATCACCCCGAGCCCCGAAGCGGGGACGCAACGGTTGACCTCGCCCCCACCCGCGAGACGCCTACCTCACCCCCACCCGAGAAGCCGAGGCCCGACGCCTACCTCACCCCCACCCCCAGAAGCCGAGGCCCGACGGCTACCTCACCCCCATCTCCGGCAACCGGGGGGCGCGACACCTACCTCACCCCCGTCCGCGAGGTCCGGGGCGTGACCAGCGGCCCGAGCCCCAGCCTGGCCGCCCGCACCGCCTCTTCCTCCTCCGGCGAGAGCGGCTGCTGCCCCCTCCCGCTCACCACCGGCCGCACATAGGTACGCGTCTCGCTCCGGCCGTTGATCGAGGTCAACACGATCCCGTCACCCAGCCCGTTGATCATCGCCACCGAGAACGACAGCCGCCCGGTCATCTCCTCGAGCGCGTCGTACCGGCAGACGGCCACGTCCCTGATCGCCTTGAGATCCCCGACGCCCTCGCTCGTCTGCCTGGCGAGCCTCCGCTGACACTCCTCCACCGTGGCCCTGGCCTGCCGGAGCGACAGGTATCCGATGAACACGCCGGTGACTCCGGCGACGATCCCCACGATCACCCATATGGTAACCAGCACGGCACAGAGGGTAATGGCTACGTCACGCGAGCTCCCGCCGTTTCGGCAACCAGGCCACCAACAACCACACCAGGGCCAGCGCCCCGAGCCCGAACCCGTTCTGCACGATCTTCCCCAGCACCAGGCTGACCCCGGGGATCTGGGCCGCCAGCAGCGAAACCCCCCACCACGGCACGGGCACCACGTAGAACAGCCACACCCCCGCCGCAACCCGCAGCCTGACCGGATCCCGCCCGTCCCCGACGATCGCGGCGAGCACGACGACCACCCAGGCCAGGTGATGGATCCAGGCCACGGGCGAGAGCAGCACGGCCATCAGGCCGACGAGCGCGACCGCGGTGACCGAATCGTTCGCCTTGTACGCGTCCCGTGCCCCGCGGAACCCGTACCAGGCGACCGCGGCCACGATCAGCGCCCAGATCACCATCGTCAGCGTCTCGGGCATGTAGAGGCGGATCAGCATGCCGCGGATCGACTGGTTGGTGGTGGCCGCGTTGGCGCCGAGCCGTTCGGGATCCAGCAGTGCCGAGAACCAGAAGTCCGTCGCGTCCTGCGGAATCACCACGAACGGCAACAACGTGAGCACCGCCGCCACGAACGCCGCCATGAAGAACGTCCGCCACTGCCTGGTGACCAGCAGGTAGATCAGGAAGACCCCGGGCGTCAGCTTGACCGCCGTGGCCAGCCCGATCAGGAACCCCCGCGGCCACCACGGCCGCTTCGCCAGGCAGTCGGCCACGCACAGCGCGACCAGCAGGATGTCCACCTGCCCGAACCGCACCTGGTCCCGGATCGGCATCAGATACGTGCATACCACCATGAGGAATGCGAACACCCACGGCACGTACTTCCGCAGCGCCTCCCCTCCCAGGACCCGCCGGAAAGAATGCCCCACGGTCACGGCCAACGTCACGAAGATCCCAACCGTCCACACCCACTGCGCCGTGGTCCACGACATCCCGGCCAGCAGCACAGCCAGCATCGCCGCGATCGGCGGGTACGTGAACGGCAGCAGCTGCGGCGCCGGCGTGAAGAAGTCGTACACCGGCTGCCCGTCGAGCAACATCTGCCCGCCGGTACGGTAGACATCCAGGTCGACCAGCCGCTGATCGTCGGGGTTGGTGAGCCACGTGTGCACCAACGGCGCCACGGCCGCCGCGACGAGGACCGCCCCGGCCACCCACGCCCACCACAACCGCCGACTCATAGCCCACCCACGCCCTCGGCGGTGTCGCGGTCCAGAATGTACGGGACGAGCCCGCTGTGGGGCACGGGGTGGCTGCGCGGGGAGGCGACCGGCTTGCCGAGCCAGCGGACCGCGAACCTCAACACGACCTCTTCCTCATGGGGTAGTGATTGCCAGTGGAATCCCCCGCCTTCAGACGAGGGAGGCTGCCAAGATGTGGCACGTTACCGTGTGCCGGCTTGGCTGTTGTTGATCGAGGGGATACTGGGGGTCCGTACATGCCGAACGCCACACCGTACCCACCTCCTGGCCGGCCCGAGCACCCCCATCACGCCCCGCGCAACGCGGCCCCCCAAAGCACAACCCCCCACCCCAGCAGAGCCCCCCGCCCAAGCACGGACCCCTGCCCCGACCTCCACCCCACCACGAATCCCTGCACCAAGCCCCACCCCAGCACACACCCCGGCACCGAAGCCCTGGCCCAACGCGAAAACCGGGCCCAGCGCGACAGTTCCGTCCAGGGCACGAGCTCCCCCCGCGACGAAGCCCACCCCCAACGCGCCCACCTCTGGACAACCCCGTCCCAACACGCCAGGCGCGCCATCACCACACTCTTCCTCGGCCTCACCCTCGCGACCTCACTGACCCCCACCTCAGCCCACGCCACCACATTCCCCACCCACAAACACCCCCTGATCACAAGCGGCACCCCATCCACGACCACCGCCACATCCCCCACCATCGCGCCGCCGGCCAGCACCACCACCCAGCCCAGCACAACACCCGCCACCACGCCGCCAGCCACCACCGCCACGGCCAGCGGAACCAGCACGGCAATCGCCACTGCCGCCCAGACCAAAACGGCGGCCAGCGCGATCACCAGCAGTGCGGATGCCGCCCCTGCGATCACGGCTGGCACGGCCATCGCCACCACCGGCACCGCCAGCACGACCATCACCACCCACACCGGGACGACCGCCACCACCCACACCGGGACGACCAGCACTCACGCTTCCGCCGGGACAACCACCACTCACACCGCCGCCGACACGACCACCACTCACGCTCCCGCCGGGACAACCACCACTGACACTCCCGCCGGGACGACCACCACTGACGCTGCCGCCAGGACGACCACCGCAGACATCCAGCAAGCACCTATCAACGCTCCGGCGGCCGGCCAAGGACGAGTTGCCCTCATCGGCGTCCCGGGCCTGGAATGGAGCGACCTGGACCGGTCACGGACCCCCAACCTGTGGCGTCTCGTCGACCAGGGCGCCTCGGCCTCCCTCTCCACGCGAGCCGTACCACCCCCCGACCGCGGCACCACCTGCCCCACCGCAGGCTGGCTGACCGTCTCAGCGGGCCAGCGAGCCGGAACAGCGGGCAAAGGCTGCCAAGCACCACCCACCCCACAGCCCCTCCCCAACGCTCCCGCAGGCGCAGCCACGATCCCGAACTGGTCAGCCCTGACCGCGTACCAGTCGGAAACCGGCTACGACGCCCAACTCGGCACGCTGGGCCAGCTCGTGACGGACAACGGCGGCAATGTCGCCGCCATCGGCCCGGGGGCCGCCATCGGCGGAGCTGACAGGTCCGGAAATATCGCCAAATACGCCCCCACCCCGGACGCCTTGGGCGACCCCACCCCGTACAACCTGATCGTTTTCGAAGCCGCGAGCATCGCCAACGCCTGGGCCCGCCAACCCCTCGACGAGCGTGCGGTCCCCACCCCGCTACCGGCCGCGACGCGCCAGGCGGCGGTCGCCCAGGCGGACCAGCAGATCGGCACCCTCCTTGCCGTACTGCCACCCGACACGACCGTCCTGCTGGCGGGCATCTCCGACGTGACGCCGAACGCCCACCTCCACGTCGCCATCGCCACCGGCCCCTCCCCGACCGGCCGGCCGTACCCGCACGGCTACCTCACAGCGACCTCCACCCGCCAGGACGCCCTGGTCACGATCACGGACCTCACCGCCACCACCCTTCAACTCCTCGGCGTGGCCGCCCCACGCCAGGTGGTCGGCCGCCCCTGGCAACCCAGCAACCTGGCCCCCGCCACCCCGGCGGACACGGTCGTGGAGCTCGCCGACGGCGACCTGGCCAGCCAGGTCCTCCGAGAGGTACGCGGCCCGTTCTTCACCGTCCTGGTGACCCTCCAGCTCCTCTTCTACGCCTTCGCCGCCCTGGCTCTCCGCCACCGCCGCTCCACCAACCTCCCCCACCCCCCAACCGCAAGCGCCTCCCCCCACGCCGCAGACCAAGGACCTTTCCGCCACGCCGTGAACCCAGGCACCTCCCCGCACCCCCTAGGCCAAGCCAGCACCTCCCCCGACACCCCAGGCGAAGCGGCCTCCCCTGGCACCCCGGGCGAAGGGGCCTCCCCGAACCCTCAGGACCAAGGCAGCGCCTCCCCCCACACCCCCGACCAAGGAGCCTTCCCGCAGACTCCAGACGGGGGCACTTCCCCAGACCGGGGCACTTCGTCCTACACCCTGGACCAAGGGACCTCCCCACCCACCCCGAACCGCGACAACACCTCCCCGAACCTTCCGTCCCCGCCCGCACCAGCCGCCGGCCAGGGAGCCACGCCAGAGGCGGGGTCAAACCCCTCACCCCTTGCCTCCTTGCCAGCAAGCGCCTCCAAGCTTCTGAAGGCCGTGCAGATCGTCGCGGTGGTCAGCGGAGCCATCGCCGTCTCCACGTTCCTGGCCCAGCTGGTGCCCTGGTGGACGCTGCCGGTGCCGATGCTGTCGGTGATCGTGACGATCCTGGCCATCGCCGGGCTGATCACCGCCGCCGCCTTCGCCGGGCCGTGGCGGGCCCACGTGCTCGGCCCGCTCACCGTGGTCGCCGCCGTCACCTCGCTCGCTCTCCTCATCGACGTCATCACGGGCTCCAAACTCCAGGTGAACGCCGTATCCGGCTACGAGCCCGTGACCGGCGGCCGGTTCTACGGCTTCAGCAACATCGCCTTCGCCGTCTACGCCACCGGCACCGTCCTCGGCCTGGCCGGGCTGGCGCAGTGGCTGCTCAGCAGGGGTGTGGCCAGGAGTCTGACCGTGGTGATGTGCGCGCTCTACGGGGGATTCGCGATCTTCGCCGACGGGTGGCCATCGTGGGGTGCCGACTTCGGTGGTATCCCGGCATTCGTGACCGGGCTGGCTGTCTTCCTCATCCTGCTGTCGGGCAAGCGCGTCTCGGTGCTGCGGCTCCTGATCGTCGGCCTGGTGGGGGTCGTACTCGTGGGCGCCATCTCGATCTTCGACTGGCTGCGCCCCGAAACCCAGCGAACCCATCTGGGCACCTTCGTACAGCAGGTCATCGACGGTCAGGCCTGGACCGTCGTCTCCCGCAAGTTCACTGCGATGATCGGCGTGACGATCGGCAACTGGTCACTGACCCTCCTTTCGCTGGTCGCGCTGGCCTTCCTGTATCTGGTGCTCGCCCGCCCCTCCCGCTGGGGCGCCCCCGCCCTGGGCCAGGCCTACCGCCTGGCCCCCACCCTCAGGGCGGGCCTGTTCGGCGCCCTCACGTGCGCCTTCATCGGCTTCCTCATGAACGACTCCGGCATCGCCATCCCCGCTATGGCGCTGACGGTTGCCGTACCGCTGACTCTGGCCGCCTCCGTACGCGCCCTGCAGCTCGCCACGCCCACACCACCAGCGCCACAGTCAGACCCAGCAGCACCCACGCAATCTGGGGCCTGACCACGGTCACCAGCCACCCGATACCTTCAGGCTGCCCCTCCACCCGAGCCGGCAGATAGGCGAGCGACAGAACCAGCAGGTGGCCGACCACGAACAGATCCACCGCCGACGCCGCCACCATCGCCAGCAGCCCGAACGCAAGCCCCTCATACCAGGGCAGCAGATAGGGAGTAGCGAACAGGTACGCCACCACCAGCCCGGCCGCCACGACCGGCGCCGCCAACCCGCGAGGCTCGCCCAACCCTTCCTTCCCACCCCGCCCGCCGAACGTCCCCACTCCACCACCCTCACGTGACGACCCCACCCCACCGCGCTCGCGGGGCGTCCCCAGCCCGCCAGGCTCGCCCAGCACCCCAACCCCGCCACGCTGACCGGATGGCTCCTCCCGGCCGCTCTCACTGGACACTCCCTCGTCATGCTCAGCGGGCGCGCCCACCTCCCTGGCCTCACCGGGCGCGCCGACCTGGCTGCCCTGCCCAGACCCCTCCACCTCGCCGCCCTCACCAGACCCGCCGACCTGGCTGCCCTGCCCAGACCCCTCCATCTCGCCGCCCTCACCAGACCCGCCGACCTGGCTGCCCTGCCCAGACCCCTCCACCTCGCTACCCTCGGCGGACCCGCCGATCTCGGTGGGCTCATCGGACCTGCCCACCTCGCCGCGCTCGCCAGGCGCCTCCGGTCCGCCACGCTCGACGGGAACCCCCTCTCCGCCACGCTCGACAGGGGACGTGAGTCTGTCGCGTTCGCTCTGCTCGGGTTGCCTCGTTGCGGGACTCACGAGTCCTGGGTTGCTCGCCCAGTAGGAGCGGGATGCCAGGCGGAGCAGGGACCAGGCGATCAGGGCGAGCAGTAGGAGGGAGCCGATCTGGATCTCGCCTCGGTAGGCGCTGCCGGTCCCCACGATCATCTGCAGCCAGCCCTGGACCAGTTTCCAGGGTGAGGCGTGTGAGATCGACTTGCTGGTGCGGGTCAGCGGCGCGATCGCCTCCGGGCCGACGATGGCGTATCCCACCACCACGACCGCGAGAGCGCATGCCGCCATGAGGGCCAGGCGGGCGGGGCGGCGGCGGAGCTCCCAGGCCGGGCCGAGGGCCACGAGCCCAGCGTTGATCTTGATAGCCGCACCAAGCCCCAGCAGCCCGCCGGAGCCCATGGGACGGCCCCTGGCCAGCACTGCCGCGACCATGCACGCGATGGCCAGCGTGTCCACGTGCATGCCCGCGACGAGCTGGTAGAGCAGCAGGGGGTTGGCCGTCCACAGCAACGCGGCCCGCAGGCGCCTGGCCGGGTCGTCTCTGCTGAAACGGTCGATGAGCAGCCCGGTCGCGACGAAGGCCGCCGCGTTGAACAGGGCCAGCACGAATATCGTCAGCCGCATCGAGTCGCCGCCGACCCAGCTCGCCGCCGCC
The DNA here is from genome assembly GCF_900099965.1 of Nonomuraea jiangxiensis. Taxonomy (GTDB): domain Bacteria; phylum Actinomycetota; class Actinomycetes; order Streptosporangiales; family Streptosporangiaceae; genus Nonomuraea; species Nonomuraea jiangxiensis. The sequence continues at coordinate 207,818 of NZ_FNDJ01000018.1, forward strand.
TGCAGGGCCGTGGCCAGTGGGCCGTAGACGCTGGGCTCCTCACGCCACGGTTCCTCCACCGCGTCGGCGATGGGATCGCCGGCGAGGTCCACAGCGCCATGGGTGTACGGGCTGAGGCCCAACATCACCATGCGGCCGTACGCGGCATAGTTGAGGTGGTCACCTGAGCCCGACGGCGGGAGGAACGCGAGCACCCCGGCGGCCAGGCAACCGATGAGTACCAGGTGCCGTGCGCTCGGCAGGAGCCGATGCCCGGTGGCGGAGGACCGGATGGTGATCAGGGCGGCGAGCAGTCCCAGGCCGCCGAGGACGATCGCGGCCGTCGCCAGGGCCACCACCAGGTAAGGGTTGGGGTGGGCGTCCAGGGAGTAGGGCGGGTGCCAGGCGGGGCCGCCCAGCGCGGGGACCATGGGCGACGGACCCAGGAGACCGATGGTGATCGTCAGCAGGATCGAGGCGCCGATCGCCGCCGTGGCCGGCCCCGCAAGCCGACCTCGTGCCTTTTCCTGCCGCGTCTCCGAAGTCACCGGGAAATTCCAGCACACTCCCGAGGCGCTTTCGGCCCGCCGTCGGCTGCCTGTGGATAACTCGCAGGGGTGACATCGCCATCGGCGACCGCTGCGGACGCCCCGCCGGGGTCACATCCCCATATCGACGATCTCCTGTGGAAAACCCGCCGAAGGTCACATCCGTTCGACGACTGCTTGTGGACAGGCGCCGAGGTCATGACCCAGCCCTCGATCGTCCGTGGGCAACCTTCCGAAGTCGCTCCCCAGCCGACGAACGCCTGTGGACAGCCACCGCGATCACATCTCAGCCAACTCGGCCGCCCATGGGCGACCTACCAAAGTCACACCCCAGCCAACGAACGCCTGTAGACAGCCACC
>NZ_FNDJ01000035.1 GCF_900099965.1 Nonomuraea jiangxiensis
CGCCGCCGCCCCACCGGGCCGGTGATCTTTCATTCGGACAGGGGCTGTCAGTACACCAGCGCCGCTTACGCCGCCCTGGCTGAACGGCTCGGGGTGCGGTTGTCGGTCGGACGCACCGGCCAGTGCTGGGACAACGCGCTGGCCGAGTCGTTCTTCGCCACGCTCAAGGGCGAGCTCCTCGACGCCCAGTCCTGGCCCACCCACGCTGCCGCCCGCAGCGCGATCTTCGAATTCATCGAGGGCTGGTACAACCTGCACCGCTTGCACAGCAGCCTGGGCTACCGTAGCCCCGCCGACTTCGAGGCCACCGTGGCCTGAACACCACAACGATGGTGTCCGTCAAAGCGGAACAAGCTCAGGCCCCGGCGATGAGCGGCGAGGCCAGACTGGTCACGCGGACCGGAGTGGGGGGCCGACAGGATGTGTCGGCGTCAACTCATGAGCGGATGATGGCTTGTTCGAGCAGGTCCTGAAGGGCGCGCTGCTGCTGGGTGGTGAGGCCGGCCAGCGGTGAGTCCTGGACGAGGAGTTCGAGAAGCCGTTCACGGAGGGCGTTGCCCTCCGGGGTGAGGACGAGTTGCTTGGCGCGGCGGTCAGTGGGGTGCGCGCGGCGCTCGATCAGGGCCTGTTTTTCGAGCTTGTCGACGATAAAGGTGGCGTTGGAGGGCTCGCAGCTCATGCGTTCGGCGAGCTCTCGCATGGTCATTGGTCCGGTCATCTCCCGCAGGGCGGTTGCCTGGGCCGCGGTGAGGCCCAAGGTGACCGCGCGTTCGCGTAGGTGATCGGCGATCTGCTGAGCCAGTCCGTTCACCAGACCGCACAACACCCGCTCGGCGATGGCCTGCGGTTCTGGGGACGTCGTCATGCGTCCCATTCTAGCAAGTCCATCAAGCCAGCATATTCAAAGCTTGACTGTTTCAAGCCAGCATATTTCAACCTTGACTGTTTCAAGCTTGATGTTTATGGTGGCCTGGTCGCCGACGAGGGACGAGGCGATGACCTGACCCCGATGAAGGGAACGCGACCATGGCGAAGTCCGCGGTTGACCAGGACGAGCGGCTGCGGCGGCCAGCGGGGATCCGCGCGGTATGGCTCGGCAACACGAGGGTGTCCTTCGTGCCGGACGGGGCTATACAGGGCAGGCCGCGCAGCTGGCTGCCGGACACCACCGATGAGATCTGGGCCGCCCACCCGCAGTACCTGGATGACTCCGGCCATCTTGTGGCGAGTATCGGTGGTCTCCTGGTGGAGAACGGCGACCGCGCACTGTTGATCGATGCAGGATGGGGGCCGGTGTCGCTGCCGGCCGAGCCAGGAAACCCGAACGGCGCCGTTTGCGGTGGCGCACTGCTGGACAGTCTGGCCGAGCTCGGCCGCAGGCCGGAAGAGATCGAGGCGGTGGCCTTCACCCACCTGCACATCGATCACCTCGGCTGGGCCTGGCATCCCGCCCCGGGCGGTGACCAGCCCGTGTTCACCCAGGCCGAGTACCTAGTGGCCGAACCGGAATGGGCCCAACGCGACCTGTTCGCGCAGGGCATCACCGAGGAGGAAGCCGCCGCGCTGACACCCCGCGTGCGTACGGTGATGGACGGGCAGGAGGTCTTCCCCGGCGTGCGGGTCCAGATCACCGGTGGACACACGGCCGGACACACGCAGTACGTCATCACCGGGGGCGGAACCCGGCTGATCGCCTTCGGCGATGCCCTGCATTCACCGATCCAGGTGGACCACCCCGAATGGTCCTGCCTCTACGACCATGACCCTGCCCAGTCCGCCGAGCATCGTCATCATCTCGTTGCCGAGTTGGAAGAGCCTGACACGATCGGCTTTGGCATCCACTTCGCCGATGCGGTCTTCGGGCAGGTCCGCCGGGACGGCGCCGGCTCCGCCTGGCGCCCCCTGGACGTCTGACCCGCCCGGGTCGGCTATGACAACGACAATCGACCGCGGCCTGCCCACCCGCTCGCCTGCACGGCACTGGCCGGGAATCATCGCGACCGCGCTGACCGCGACCGTGGCGGGGATGCCCGGTTTCACCGTCGGGGCGCTGGCCCCGACGATCGAAGCAGACCTGCACGCCTCCCGCAGCGCCGTCGGGCTGGCGATGAGCCTCTTCTACGCCGCGACCGCCTTCGGCTCGCCTGTCGCCAAACGGGTGGCGGCGCGGTTGCCGGTCCCCACGGTCCTCGCCGTCGCGGCGCTGGTCGCGTCGGCGGTCATGCTGGTGGCGGCGCGGGTGACCGGGCCGGGGATGCTGACGGCGATACTGCTGGTGGGCGGGTTGAGCAACGCACTCGTCCAGCCGGTGGCGGGCCGGCTGATCGCGGCGCGCGTCCCGGAACACCGGCGTTCGCTGGCCGCGGGCATGATCGGTGCGGCGCTGGGGGCGGGCACCCTCGTCCCCGGACTGCTCGTCGCCCTGGTCCTCCCGGCGTACGGCTGGCGGACCGCCCTGTTTGTAGCAGGTATCGCCGCGCTCGTTCCGGCCGCGCTCGCCCCGCTGGCCCGGGCACCCGGCGGCCCGCCGCCTGTAAGGCCGAAGGAGGCCGGCGAGGCCGGCGACAAGCAACGGACGGTCGGGCGGGTACTCGGGCTCTGGGCGCTGGCCGCGGCGCTCTCCGCGACCGGCAACAACGCGGTGGCCACGTACTTCGTCGAACTGGGCACCCACTCCGGGCTGGGCACCACCGTCACGGGTAACCTGCTGTCGCTCAGCGCCCTGTTCGCCATCGCCGTACGGATCACCGCTGGGGCGCTCACCGACCGGGCTCCTCGCCGCAATTCTGCGGTGATCGTCACGATGATGCTCACCGGCGGGCTCGGGCTGGCACTGATCGCGATCGGGACGTCAACAACGTTCGTTCTCGGTGCGATCCTGGCCTTCTCCGCGGGCTGGGGCTGGACCGGGCTCCTGCTCGCCACCACGCTGCGCCTGGTACCCGGCCGGACCGAGGACGCCGGGCACACCGTGCAGATCGGCCTCTACACGGGCGCCGCCATCGCACCGTTCACCTTCGGGGCCCTCTCCAGCGCCTTCGGATTCCCGGCTACCGCCCTCGTCGCCGCCGTGGCCGCCGTCGCCGCAGGAGCGGCGATGACCACCGGGGCGCTGCTGCTGCGGCGAGCGGGATGACCTCGCGCGCCGGACCGCTCGATGTACGGCGGCGGGGTCCGGCGCGCTCCAGCCCGCGCAGCCCAGCCTGAGCGGTCTGGCGGGGGTTGAGATCGGCGCAGTTCAGTCACTAAGGGCGTCGTCCAGGATCGTCGGCGACGCCCCGCCGTCGCCGACGTGTCTTGCCGCGCTTGAAGACGTGCGGGGCCAGCCGGTGCACCAGCCAGCCGAGGAGCACCGCGGCGGCGACCACGAGCGGGAACGGCACGGCGAACAGCGCGAGCGCCGCGCAGGTCCCACCCGGCCCCGCCCGTGTCGGAAAGAGCCACAGGATCTGGGCTACCCCGGTTGGTGCCGCTGGGCAGCACCCTCGCCGCCGCCCAGCGGCAGACGCTTGGCCACGTCCAGCCGTACCTCGCCGTAGGGCTGGACGTGCTGCCAGAACAGCGGAGTCAGTCCGCGGCGGTCGGCGGGCCTGAGCAGCTCGGCCGACTCCGGATCGGCCGGAACGTCCTGGAGCATCAGCGTGTTGATGTATTCTCTGAACTTCAGTCTGATCTTGGTCGGAGAATCAGTTCGCTGCCTTGGGTGCACCCGTGCAAGGATCAGGATGTCCCGTCAACAGGCGCCGCCGGGGGCACGAGGTCTCCGGACCGAACCGGTGGGAGTAAGAGGCGGCCGTATGCGTGACACGCGATCGGTGTCCTGAGTAGACCCCACCGGAACCCGGCTGAGCCGGGTCAAGGCCTTGGGCGTTCGTTCCCGATGATCGTTTCGCTCGCGATTTCACGGAATGTCAGGATGCCGATGACGTTCTACTGCTCGTCGAGAAAAACTTCTTCGATCGTCAGGCCGAACACTTTGGCGAGGCGGAAGGCGACGGGAAGGCTCGGGTCGAACTTGCCTTTTTCGATCGCGATGATCGTCTGCCTCGACACGCTGATCCGCTGAGCCAGATCAGCCTGTGTCCAGTCGCGTTCGCCCCGGAGTTCCGTGATGCGGTTTTTCATCGGTATCTGATCATGCCAGCGGCGAAGGCGATCAAGAAGACGACTCCCAGGAGCGCGGGCAGGACTGCAGTGTTGACGTCGTACGTGATGAGGCCGGCGGTGTCCGCGACGACATAGGCGAATCCGCCGACCCACCCTGCTCCGAGGGAGATGGCCAGGGCCTCCTGCATGACCTTGCGCTGCAACTCATCGACTCTCTGAAGAAAGCGAGTGAAGGCGACGATCCATCCGATGCCGACGGTCAGGTTGACGGCGACCGCGGCCCAGCTTGCCACCGGTTGCTGAGGGTCCCACAAGAGGTCGGGACCGAACTTGGCCAAGGCGAGGGTCGCCGTCCAGGCGAGTGTCCATAGTACGAGCCGGACGGTTGCCTTGGTCGACTCCCGGTAGTCCCCGGTGGTGGTGTGTGCTTGCACGGGTCGCCCTCCTGTGGCGAGAAGTAAAGGACACTTGACACGATAGGAGGAGGTCGCCGTGATGTAAAGTGTACTTTACATCAGCCGGGTCGGCCCCTGGTCAGGGCGCCATGGGACGGTCATTACGGGGGCGAGGAACCAGCGGACAACCGTTGGCGCTGAGAAGGATCTTGATTGCGGCTGGCCCGTCCGGCGCAGCTCCGGTACGCCGATCCCCCACGGGCTCGGCCGTCGCCTCCCCCGCCCCGACATCCCCCCGGCGCCCGCTGGATCACCTGCAACACCGCCTGAAAACAAGGTGCGACACGAGCGAACCCTGGCCCTCGTGCGCCCGGGGTTCCTGTTTTCAAGGTCGTTTGCGGTGTTCCCGATTGCCGTGCACACGCCAACCGCCCCTCAACGGCGGGGCAGGACGCCGACCACTCTCGGGTGGCCAGCGGAACCGGCATCATGGCGGACGAAAAACGCTATATGGCAGAAAAGAACAAGTGCACCATTCAGGGACAAAGGTCCCTCAGCGTGGCATCTATGAGTGCGACTCGGGGTGCGGCCACAGCACCGATGTGAAAGGGTACGTTTTCCCGCCGCTGCCGCAAGGATGCGAAGGCGAGGGCTGGGTGTTGCGCATGCCGGTCGCCGACAGGTGTTGCTTACTGCGGGCGAACTGTTGGCTTCGGCGCTCTGAACGGGGATCAAGTGTCAGTGGCTGAACGCGAGTTTCGGTCCCACCTCCAGGGGCCCGTCAGAGCTGTGGGATTCGATTCCACTACCCCGCTAACTTGATTGCGAGCTATCGCCGGCTTAGGCAATATGGTCGACTGATCTAACGAAAGGCGATCATGAAACGAGCGTTCTTGCAGCCAGACGATGTGCGCGACCTGGTAGCGGAACAGTTCGGAACCGGTCGGCGGCTGAGCGCGCTGGACCGGCTGACCGGCGGCAGCAAGAAGGGCGTCTACCGGCTCCGTCTGGACGACGAGACGACCGTGATCCTTTACGTCTGGGCGACTGGCGAGAACTATTGGCCGCCGTCGCTGGCTGTCCCGGACGACCCCTTCACCGACGCTTCGGGGGTGGAACTGTTCGCTATCAACCACTCGGCTCTTGCTGCCGCCGGCGTGCGGACCCCACAGCTGCTGATGCTCGACCACGGCGGCCGCTATCTCGATGCCGACGTCGCTCTGGTCGAGGACGTCGGTGCGGTGAAGCTCGAGGCGTTGTTGGACCACGACCCGGCCGCGGCCGCCATGCCGCTGTCCACGCTCGGTGACGCCTTGCGCCGCATGCACACCACGCTTGGCCCGAAATACGGCAAGCTCGCCGCTATCACTCGCGGTGAGGCACCCCAGTCCCGACGCACTGAAGACATCATCGTGGACCGGGCGCTTGCCCACCTCGACGCCGTGGCGACCCGCGACGCCCGGCTGGGCGAGGCGTATGACCGGATCACTGAACACGTACGCCATCTTCGTAGCGCGGTTACGGCACGCGAGAGATACGGGCTGGTGCATGGCGAACTTGGACCAGATCACGTATTCGTCACGCCCGTGGGCGAACCCGTCCTGATTGATTTCGAGGGCCTGACGTACTTCGACGTCGAGTGGGAGCACGCCTGGCTCCAGATGCGCTTCGGCGACGCATACCCGGCGCTGCATCAGGTCGATCTCGACCCCCACAGGTTGGAGCTCTACCGGTACGCGCAGGTGCTATCCCTGATCGAGGGTCCGCTACGGATTGCGGACACTGACTTCCCCGATCGGCAATGGATGCTGGACTTGGCTGAGTGGAACATCACCAAGGCGCTCGCCGACGCCTGACGGCTCAGCTCTATGAAGAGCCGAGAACAGCAGCGCGAACGAGGACGCCATCAGTCAACGACCTTCTTGCCGGTGGCGAAGACGTCGGTTCGGGCGCGAGCCTGGGCAAGCCGATAGGACTCGGTGCCCGTGTCTGACAACTTCCACCTCACCACCAGCGGCATCTTTCGCACACAGACCCTGCTCGACACTCTCATGGAAGTCGGCTTCGACCGCAACCTGTTCTCTGTCGACTACCCCTACGAGTCCATGGACGAGCTCTCCCCCTGGTTCGACACCTGCCCCATCAGCAATAACGACCGCGAAAAGATCGGCCGGACCAACTCCGAGAAGCTCTTGGGCCTGAACAAGTCCGCCGCTGCATAGTAGGGCTGTCCGCGATGGCGCCGGTGGACTGTTGAGGGGTCAGTTGATCCACCCCGTGCTACGGCATCGACCCGTGATTCCCACCGGAGCCGGCGGAGTCTGTCAACATGTCCGGATGAACGTATCTCGATGCGATTTGCTGCGCTGGCAGTTCGACTTCACCTGGTCGTTGTTCGATTATCACCTGGAACGCCTGCAACCTGCGGACTTTCTGTGGGAGCCCGCCGCTCTTTGCTGGACGGTGCGCCCTGACGCCACGGGAACATGGGTGCCCGACTGGGCGGAGACCGAGCTCGATCCCGTCCCGGTTCCCACCATCGGCTGGTTGAGCTGGCATATCGGCTGGTGATGGAGTGTGACCATCGATCACGCTCAGGGACGCGAACCCCGGGACAGGACCGAGATCACCTGGCCGGGTGATGGAACGAGCGCCGTCGCATGGTTGCGTGATCTCCGCACCACGTGGCTGACCGAGCTGGATCGCCTCACCGACGCCGACCTGGACGCCCCGGCGCCCCCCTTCCCTTGGCCACAGGACTCTGAGCACACCGTCGCCCACGTGATCGCCTGGGTCAACGCCGAGCTGATGAAGAACGTCAGCGAAATAGGCCAGCTTCGCATGCTGCGAGCCGCGTTCCCGGAGTGAGTTCTTCCCAGCCCGGGATCGATCTGATCAGCCTGCCGCCGGCTCGGTGAGCCGGGCTTCCAGATCGGCGATCATCTGCGTGCAGGCTGGTGTCCTCCTGCCGGACCACCTGCGGGACCAACCTCCCGGCTCACCGTATGTGACGGCACCACACAGCGCGAATCAAGAGGGACGGCTATGGGCGAGCGTCCTTCGATCTCCTCCGCCTGCAGATTCTCCACGCTGACTGATCACCGGTAACTCCCCGTGTACAGGCTCACAACAAGTGGATCAGAACCGAAGACCTTCCCCAGCTGTGGACACGGGGTGTCCCCGGCTCGACTCAGGTCGATGAAGGGCGATGGGATGTCGACTTACCGGGTCGGGGGGTCTGTTCGATCAGAGTTTCGGTGGCTCGATCGAGAAGGTCGCAGAACTGCCTGTGCTCGGCTGGGGTGAACTTGTCGATGAAAGCCTTCTCGAGCGCGTTGACTTCTTGGTAGGCCCTGTCGAGGAGGTGCTGGCCGGCGTCGGTGAGGGTGGCGATCATGACCTTGGCGTGCATGGGCGATGACTGCCGGTCGATGATGCCCTTGGCCTGCATACCGGTGAGGACCGTGGCCATGCTCTGTTGAGTGACGCCGCAGGCGCGGGCCAGCTGGGCACCGGACATGCCGTTCTCGCGGGAGAGGGTGAGCAGCACCGTGTACTGGGTCATGGTCAGCCCATAGGTCCGCAGGACGGCTTCGTGATGGGCCATCAGGGCCTGTTCGGCGCGGCGGATCCTGGTGCACAGGTATTCCTCGGCGGGCACGTCGAGCATCTCTGTCACAGCTTCCTCATTTGACTCAACATCCTGAGACTCGCTAGCGTCTGAGTATCAGGATACTGAGTCGACCAAGAAGGTTGTGAATTATGAAGGCTGCAGTGCTCGCCGCCGACGACCAGTTCCGCGTGACCGAGATCGCTGAGCCCACCGCGGGGCACGGGGAGGTGGCAATCCGCGTTGCTTACGCGGGTGTTCAGTGGGGGGATGTGCTGATCCGCGACGGTCACTTCCCGACTCCTCGCCCCTTCGTGCCCGGCTTCGAGGCATCCGGGCAGATCATCGAGGTCGGCGAGGGTGTCGATCCGGCACGCGTCGGTGAGCAGGTCATCGCGCTGACCAGTTCGGGCGGCTTCGCGGAAGTCGTTGTCGTTTCCTCGGTGCTGGCGATCGCGGCGCCCACCGTGGACTCGCGGACCGCCGCCGCGTTCGGCTGGGTCACCTCCACTGCCTACGACCTGATCAACACCGTCGCGGGGGTCCGACCGGGCCAGAGCGTCCTGATCCACGCGGCAGCCGGCGGGGTCGGCACGCTCGCGGGGCAGTTCGCCCGGGCCGCCGGCGCGGGGCGAGTCGTGGGCGTCGTGGGCAACCCAGGGCAGGTCGACTACGCGCGGCAACTCGGTTATGACCAGGCGCTCAGCCGCGAGGACTTCCCCCAAGCACTGGACGGGGAGCACTTCGATGTGATTCTCGACCCCATCGGCGGCCAGACCCGGCTGGCCAACCTGGAACGCCTGGCACCGCACGGCCGGATCGCGGTCTACGGCAACATCGCCACCTTCGAGCCGGTCTTGGTCTCGGCCAACGATCTGCTGACGCATGGCACGTCCATGCTGACCTACAACAGCAACCTGCTCAGCCAGACCCATCCCGAGCGGCTCGCCGACAGCGCACGCCGCGCGCTGGAACTGGTCGGGAACGGCAAGGTCGGCATCGATATCACCGCTGAATACGAGCTGGCCGACGTCGAGACCGCCATCGCCGATCTCGCCGGCGGAGTGACCCGCGGCAAGAGCGTCGTCCGCATCGGATGACGCCAGTCCGGGTCTGCCCGGGGCGCTGTCGGCTACCACAAGCACCTCGGACCGCCGGACGGGGTCGATGAAGACCGACATGGACATCATGGAGAATCGGCTGCCCGACTCTTCCTTTGAGCAGATGCCCGAACGACAGCGTCTTGGCCGACTTGGCAGGTCAGAAGAGGGTGTCGCGCACCTTGGGACGAGCCGCTCCAGCGGCGTCTGCCGGCAGATCCCGGCCTGTCCCCGGTCCTGCGGCGGGGACCGGCGCGGTCAGTGGGTGTCTGGTCTGGGGATATGGATGCTCGCGGGTTGTTGCGGCTGGTGCAGGTCCGGACGCTGGCCGCCGCCGGGGTTTCACTGGCCGAAGTCGGGCCTCTGCTCGACGCGGACCCCGCCCAGTTCGCAGCCGCGCTCATCGACGTCGAGCGGCAACTCACCGAACGGATCGAGGAGCTGACCGCGCGCCGTGACTCGCTGCACCGGCTCGCCGACGGAGACCAGGCTCTCCTGCCCGACCGCGCTGTGGCGCTGCTGGAGCGGCTGTCCGACCTCGGCCTCCCCGCGGAGGAGATGGCGGCCACCAGGGAGGGCTGGGTGCTGGCCAGGGCTCTGGTCCCCGAGGGCTTCGACGACTTCCTCACCCATGTCGAGCACGCCCTCGACGATCCCTGCTTCGTCGCGTTGATCAAGCGCGCCACCGGAGCCATGGCATGAGAACCGGACGACCCGCGCCTGGCCGAACTCGCCACCGCCATTGGCCGACCACTTCCTCGCCAACCCCGCACACCCGAAGATCGTGACCGGCCTGCAAGCCCGCACCGACGCCGCGGCCCGGTACCACCTAATCGCCCACTACGGCGAAGAACAGGGATCGGCCACGGCCCGGGGGTCGCGCTCGTAGAGGCCAAGCTCCGCGCCCGCCGATCCGTACCTGTGGTAGCCGGAGCTGTCGCGTTCCGGCTCCTTCACCAGGCCGAGCTTGTGGTAGTGGCGCACCGTCTTCACTGTGACGCCCAGGAAGCCCGCACCGTGGGGAGTCAGCACGATGATCGCCTGCCGGATCATGCTGACCGAGCGGCACCCCGAACCTGCCGGGCCCGCCTACCCTGCCCCACCAGCGTCAGATCACAGTCCGAGACCTCAGAGGTGTCTCTGACCCCCAGATCAGATCGGGAAGGCGCTCGCCCGCCGGTGCTGGTCTGGGGTGGACGTTCTCCGGGCTCGCCTGCGGGGCTAGGCATTCGCCCGGCGGAGGCGTTCGGTTGCCTGTGCCCGCAGCGCATCGCCGCCCGCTGGGGAGCCACCACACAGTGCCATCTCCCGGGCATTGTACGCAGCCATCCACACACTGGCCGCCCATGCGATCTCCACCTCTACGGGCGTGAACACGTGCTCCCGAAAGTCCTGATAAGCCGCCAGGAACGCCTCGGAGCTTTCGATCGGCGCCAGCGTCGGCGGCCCGGCGCTGGCGAACGACCCGCTCGCCGCTCCCACCAGCGCCGCCTCCGGCTGCCACGCCAGGCTGTCCCAGTCGTGCACCGCCCACACCTGTCGACCCCGCCACCGCAAATTCTGCGCCTCGAAATCGGCGTGGCCCAGCACGCATGGCAGACCGGCGGCCAGCAGTCGCCCCCGGGCCCGCTCAGCCGCCTCGACAATGTGCTCGGACACGACACTCTGGTCCAGGCCGTCGAGGAAGCCGATCGCCGGCCACGTCCCAGAACCGGTCTCGTCCCACCGCACCCAGGGCGGATTCGGCAATGGCGGCGTGACGATCACGTCGGCGAGTTCGGCCATCAGCCGCGCGAACACCTCCGCGCAACGCACGGCCATGTCCGGTGAGTCGCCGTGCAGCACTTCGCCGCCGGGCCGGAATTCCTCAGCGTGCACGGCCAGCGCACCGACACCGACCACTGGTGTCAGCGGCCGGGCACAGGGAAACCCGCGCTCGGCCAGCCGGGCCTGCGCCGCGACACACGACGCCGCCCGGCCGTCGTCGGCACGCGCCTTGACCACGACGTCCCGGCCACCGGCCAACTGCAGACCGAACACCATCGAGACCTGTTGTGACCGGAACAGCACGTCGGCGGGTTCGCCGCCCAGATGGTCAAGACACCAAGCCGGCAACCAGTCCGGCAACTCGTCCAGGGGCACGCTCAGGACTGTGCCATAGGCGCCGAACCCAGCGGAAGCAAGGGGGACACAGGTGCTGAGGTCAAGGCTTGTCGGCGTACGCGCCCATGTGCAGAGTCAGGTACAGGTAAGCGGGCTCTGTCGCTGATCTTGGGACGGGTTGAGGATCATGTTCGGAGCAGGATCCGCTTCCGAAGCAGATCGAAGTTGGCTCTCCCCTACCCCTGCCGCTTGACCAGCTTCACTCGCGTGTTCTGCACCTCGGCCTGTTCGGAGTTCCAGGGAACCGACAGGCCGGCGATGATGGCGTCGAGGTCGTAGCGCAGGCATGGGGGAAACGGTAGAGGTGGGCGGGTCCTCTTCAGGAACTGGGTCGATCCAGGAGGGGAGACGATCGCCGCGTAGGTCGCGCATCATGGCGGCGAAGCTGCGGACGTGGCGGAAGGTGGCGTCGTCGGCGGGAGCGGGCCGGCCGTGGTCCTCCTGCATGGGTTCCCGCAGACCCACTGCATGTGGTGCCACGTCGCGGCGAGGCTCACCGACGACCCCACGATTATCGTCCCTGACCTGCGCGCGCGGGCCGGAAGCAGGAGCGCGCCGGTCGGCCAGGAACACAGGCCCCGTGGTACGGCCGGTCAGCAGCCGGGCGGTGGGAGTGGCCCCGTGCACGTACTCGATGGCGCTGCCCTTGGAGACGGCCCTCCGCTCCCAATGCCGTCCCCAGCCCCAAAGTAGGTCTGACGCCCCTCTGGATAAGGGTCGTGAGTCGGCTTGCCCGCCTTACTGGGTGGCGGGAGATGTGAGGGTGTCCCAGGCGGCCATCGCGCAGGTGATGACTGCTTCCAGCTCGGCGCGGGTGGCGCCATCACGGGCTTGGACGGAGAGGCCCTGCACGACGGTGGTGTAGTAGCGGGCGATGGCGTCGAGATCGGCGGGGGACGCGGTGAGGTCGCCGTCGGCGACGCCGCGGGCGAGCCGGTCCTTGATGGTGGTGTACATGTCGCGTCGGCGGTCGGCGAGGAACTCGCGGACTGCGTGGTTTTCTACGGCGCCGGTGGGTGCGACCAGGATGAGCATGCAGTAGTGCGGGGTGTCGGGGCGGGTGATCTCATCGGCGGTGGCGCGCAGCATGGCGTGGATCGCGGCGCGCGCGGTCGGCTGTTCGCGCAGCGCGCGTCTGGGTGGCTCGCCTGACGTCGTGCCGTAGAGCGCCATGACCTTGCGGAACAGGTCTTCCTTGCTGCCGAAACAGGCGTAGATGCTGGCCGAGGCGATTCCCATGGCCTGGGCCAGGTCGTTGAGCGAGGTGCCCTCGTAGCCCCGTTCCCAGAACAGGTCTAGTGCTGTGCGCAGGGCGATGTCGGGATCGAAGGTGCGCGGCCTGCCGCGAGCAACCATCCAAGTCCTTCCAGATTTGTTTGTCGTTCGATCAACTTTACCTTGACCTGGATCACAGGGGCATGCCACGGTTTGTTTGTCGTTCGATAAACAAAGGAAGCCGATTGTCATGAGCATCCCCTCCACCATGCGCGCCTTGCAGCAGACGTCGCTGAATGGCCCGCAGGACCTGCGCCTCATCAATGACGCGCCGGTTCCGCGGCCGGGCCCGGGGGAGATCCTGGTCCGGATCACCGCCGCCGGCGTGAACTTCGTCGATATCTCGCAGGCCAGGGGCACGTTTGCGGGCGGCCCGCAGCCGCCGTATCTGGCGGGCATCGAGGGCGCCGGTGAAGTCGCCGCGGTTGGCGAGGGGGTGACCGGCCTGGAGCTCGGCGCCCACGTCATCGGCGTCGGCATCACAGGCGGCGCCTTCGCCGAGTACATGGTGCTGCCCGCGGTCGGCGCGGTCCCGGTGCCGGCGGGCTGGGCCGACGAGCAGGCCCTGGGCCTGGTCGTGAACTGGCCGACCGCGCTGGCGGCGCTCAAGCCACTGGGCGGCCTCACCGCAGGGCAGACCGTGCTGATCCATGCCGCGGCGGGCGGGACCGGCCAGGCCGCGGTGAAGATGGCCAAGCACTACGGCGCGACGGTGATCGCCACGGCCTCGCCAGGCAAGCACGAGGTGGTACGGGCGCTGGGGGCCGACCACGTCGTCGACTCCCGCGCCGCCGACCTTGCCGCCGAGGTCTTGAGGCTGACCGGCGGCACGGGCGCTGACCTGGTCCTGGAGTCGGTCGGCGGCGCCACCCTGGACGCCAGTTTGGCCGCGACCAAGCGGGTCACCGGCCGGGTCATCGTCTACGGTGTGGTCGGCGGCGAAGCCGCGATCACCAACTGGGACCTGGTTTACAGGCACCAGATCCACCTCATCGGCCTGAACATCGGCATCCTGATCCAGGCCGCACCGCAGATCTTCGGCGAGGTCATGGGCGAGATGTCCGGGCTCCTTGCGGCCGGGGTGCTCGGCCCTGGCCAGCCCACCACCTATGAACTGGCCGAGGGGCCGAAAGTACTCGCGGAACTGGAAGCGCGGGCCACTGTGGGCAAATTGGCGCTGCGGCCCTGAACAGGCGGTGATGCCAGGGGGCACTCAGCGGCGAATCCACGACCGTTAGGTATGCGAGTTCGCCAGCCGGGAGGTCCACAGTGTCGGGATTAGGTGTATTTCCCGACACCTCCGCCGACCAGGCTCTCCGCGCCTCAGAAGATCGGACTTTGCGACCGAACCCGACACCCCGAACACGGTGGGATAAGTCCGGCGCGATAATGCGACCCTTCGACGTTTCGCAGGTTGCGGTGCTCGATATCTCCCTCGATATCGCCTGGCCACGGCGGGTCCGCCGCCACGCTGGCTGACCCCGAAGCTCCCTGGCGAAAGCCGCCATCCACCCCAGCCACCACGACATAGCCTCCTGCGTCCCGCCCTCCCGCCAATTTCTGCGGACTACCTCCTCGACCCTGTCAACGGAGCCGCTCGGCGATGTCCTCCGCCTGCGGCACCCCTATGGGCGCGAGGATGTCCAGCGCCTCGCGGTAGCCGGTCTCGGCCCCCCCTCGCCACACTCACTCGGTGCGGCCGCACAACAGCGTGACCGCGGTGGGCTCGTCCAAGCCGGGACGAAATGGGTGGCAGCGGGCCAGCGCAGATGCGCTCATTCCGGCCGCGGCGGCCACCACTCCCAGGTCGATCCGCGCGCTTGAACGTGGTCAGCGCCGGGTGGAGTCGCGCAGGACCAGACGCCACTCGATCGGGTCGGTCTCATCCGTTGCTTCCTCGCCGAGGACCAGTTGCGCGCAGCGGGCTCCCTGGGCGCGCAGGTTCTGCGCGACGGTCGTCAGCCCGGCGGCCGCGGCCGCGTCGGTGTCGTCCCAGCCGGTGACGGCGAGGTCGCCGGGTACGGCGAGACCGGCGCGGCCGGCCGCTCGCATCAGGCCCAGGGCGAGTTCGTCGCTCATGGCCATGACCGCGTCCGGGGCGTCCGGCCCCGCAAGGAACGCGGTGGCCAGGGAATCCGCCTCGCACGCGCTGTTGCGTGCGCACACCGCGACCCGCACCTGCTGCCATCGACCGCCGGCCGCCTCCCAAGCGTCACGAACTCCGCGCAGGCGCTCACGGGTCACGCGAAAGGTGGCCTCGGCCGGATCCAGCCCGGTGCGAACCCCGGATGTACGGGCACGATCGAGCGGGAAACTGAGCACCATCGGCCGCCGGGCGCTCGCGAGGGCCTCGGCGGCGACGGCGCGGGCCGCGGCCCTGTCGTCGATGGCCACGAACGGCACGTCCCGGTGATGCGGTCCGCCGTGCACGACGGCGGGGAGACCGGTGGCGGCCACCGCCGGCACCACGGGGTCGTCGTCGCTGGTCGTCCAGACGACGAAACCGTCCACCGCGGCCTCGGCGACCCGGTCGGTGTCGGAGGGCGCCCCGGTGATGGGCACGATCGTGAGTCCCAGGCCGTGACCGGCGCAGACCTCGGCGACGCCGGCCAGGAACCGAGTGGCCTGGGGGTCCTCGAAAGCGTAGGTCAGGTGCTCGCCGAGCACCACCCCGAGGCTGCCGGCCCGTCCCCGGCGCAGCGAGCGGGCCCCCGGATGAGGGCCCGGGTATCCCAACCGGGCGGCGGCTTCGCGGACCCTGGCCCGGGTGGGTTCGGAGACGCGATCGGGCTGGGCGTAGGTGTAGGAGACGGTCATCACCGATACCTTCGCCGCGCGAGCCACCTCCGCCATGGTCGGCCGGGGCCGTGAAGGGTCATTGGCCATGCCTCACCCTACCTTGTGTATCGTTACACAAGCTGTGTATCGTTACACAAATGGGCGTCGATCACGGCCACATCCGGGCCTGGGTGCCGTACGCGGGATTCACCGTCTTCGGCGCGTTCTGGGGCGTGTGGGGCGCGTCCGTTCCCGCCATCCGCGACCAGGCGGGGCTGACCGATGGCCAGCTCGGCACCGCGCTGCTGTTCATCGCCGCCGGCGCCCTGCCCGCCATGCCTCTCGCGGGCCGGGCCGTGGACCGGTGGGGGCAGCGCGTCACAGCGATCACCCTCACGTCGTTAGGAATCGCCGGCGTCGCCGTGGCCGTCACCGCCCGCGACCTGCCTGCCTTGTCCGTAGGGCTGGCGGTTCTCGGCGCGTCGTCCGGCGCCGCCGACGTGACGATCAACGCGGCGGCCGGCTCCGCCGAACGGGCCAGCGGCCGTCCGGTCATCACCCGGGCGCACGGCTTCTTCTCCTTGGCCGTCGTCGCGGCGAGCCTCGTGACCGGCCTGCTGAACGCCACCGGACTGCCCGTGGTCGCGCCGTACTTGCTGGTGGCGCTCGCCGCCGGCGCTGTGAGCGCCGCCATCGCCACGAGCGATCGTACGCCGGCCGATCCCGGCCGCCATGATCACGCCCGAACCCCGGCCGCGAACAGTCGGCCGGGTCTGCGCGCTCATATGCCGCTCCTGCTCGTCGCGGGCGGACTGGGCGCGATCGGGTTCGCCGTGGAGAACGCTCACCAGAGCTGGAGCGCCGTCTACCTCGCCGATACCGTGCAGGCCGGGCCCGCGCTCGTCGGCGCCGGGCCCGCGGTCTTCGCACTTGCCGTCGCACTCACCCGCTTCGCGATCAGCGCGGTGAAGACCCGCCGTGCCTGGATCGTCCTGACCGCCGGCGCGGTGATCTCCGCAGCGGGGACGTCCCTCCTCGCCCTCACCGCGTCTCTCCCCCTGGCCCTGCTCGGGCTGGCCCTGGCCGCCGTCGGCACCGCCGTGCTCTTCCCCACCGTGCTCGGCCTGGCCACCGCCAACGTCCCCACCGCCGCCCGCGGTGCCGCCACCTCGGTGGTGTCCACCCTGGCCTATCTCGGCTATCTCGCCGGGCCGGTGTACGTGGGGCACTGGGCGCAGGCGACCGGGCTGCCGGGCGCCATGCTGGCCGTGGCAGCACTCGCCACGGCCTTGGCGCTACTGGCGTGGCCCGCGCTCAGAGCCGTCGTCCCCTCCCCCGCGCAACGCGACACCGCCGAAGCAGGCGCGAGAGGCCACGGGTAGCCGGGCGCCGGGAGGCCGACCGGGCCAGGGCTGGCCGGCCCGGTCACGGTGACGTTCGACACGACCACCAGGGGCGGGGTCGCGGTGCCACAGGAGGGATTGCGGGTAGACGGGCGCGGGATCGGTCACCGGGATGCGGCGCAGGCCATAGACCAGGCGGGTCCGCTCGCCCATGAAGGACCGCCCTTGTTAAGGCGTACGGGCGAAGCCCGTGCCGTTATGACTGGAAGGGGATTTTTGCACCATCCCACCGCCTTTACAATGTAGATCAAGAGCTTCACGTTGGCCGCGTTGCCGTCAGCCACTCAACCGCTTGGCACGCCACGCACTCCCCGGGGTGCACCATGATGGCGCCAGGTGAGGCGGCTGAAGAAGGGTGTGTCGGTTCGCCGCGCGCCCTCGGGCAGCCGGTAGTGCAGGGTACGGTAGCGGCGATCCGGAATACGCCAGACACGGCCGCGGACAAGGTCCCCCGAATCGCGCTGACAAGACTCCTGCTCTGGCTGGTCATGACCACTCCGGCCGGGGTGGCCTGGGCACTCTCCCCGAGAGCCTATGACCAAGAAGAACAACACCCACAAGAAGGAGATTCACGCCCGCTGGATGCCGACCAGGACGCCCACGCCGCCGATCCGGGCAATGCACCCGAAGCCCTCTCGCTGACGACGAGCGAAGTGGACCTTCGTCGCCAGTTTTGAAAGGCCGTGTGCAGATCGCAAGCGTCGGTTCCGTCGCCAAGGTGGCGCGGATGCATCCGCCGTTCGGCGGTTTGCCAGGCCGAAAGGGGGTGGCGGCGGTCTTCAGGTCCTCGATCGTGGTTCGCCAGTCGGTGGCCTCGGTCTCGTTCATGTCGACCCAGTTCTGGTCGCCGAACTCGCGAGCGAACTCCGCGATGTGCTCGGCGGTCTGGGCGAGCTTGTTCAGCACGGTCCCGACGCTCATCCCGACGGTGGGGGCGGTGCGGAACCGGTAGAGCTCTACGGCGGGGACGAGCCCGGCGTTGATCGCCCATTCCAAGGAGTTGCGGGCGTCGGGCAGCCCGCTCTTCTGCTCCTCGTCGGTCAACTCCTCCCACCTCGGGAGGTAAGTGCAGTCGTGGGCGAGTTGCCGGCGGGCCTTGTCCAGGGCCGGCACGCGCGGGTCGTCGAGGGGGCCTTGGGCAGCGGCCCGGTGTTCTCCTCAGGGAGTCGGAGGGGCTGGTCGTTGGGGTGCCCTCGGTTGCGGCTATGAGGGTTTAGTGGGTGTGAGACCGGAGTACGAGCGAGCCTGCCACGGCCCGGTTCCACCGCTGGTAGAGGCCGGTGTGTCGAGGCCTGATCGGGATCGTTAGGATTCTGCCACTTCTGTTGGCCTCCGCTGATCGCCGAGGTGTGTGTTGACGTCGATCGACCGCACCGCCTATCCGCGGTTCCGCGGGAACGTATCGGCGCGGGAGTTAGTCGAGGGGTTCACGCCCACACCCGACGAGACCGCCCCGGAAATTATCGACCGGAGTTGTCGTATCTGGGCCGCGTCGTTCGTAGCCAGGGTGAACGGTCGCCCACGAGGGCGCTGTCACGACCAGCTGTCACGACCAAGGGAGATGCCGACCGATGCAGCAGCACCCACAGGCCAAGATCCACCGCATGTTCGAGCTCGTCGAGCCGATCGCCACCGTCACCTTCTCCGAGGTGGCGAACGAGGCGTTCCTGGCCGTCGGCATGCGCAACTACTGGGACGGATACTTCGCGGGCCGGGCCGCACCGCTGGGGCCGGCACCGGCCGCGGTGGTACACGCGGTCTTCTACAACTTCGCCGACGGCGAGGTGGCACGCCACATCCCCTGGGTGTGGGGAAAGATCACCCCGCAGGAGGCGATCACCGTGCGCGAACGGGGCAGCACCGCCGCCCTGCGGCAGATGATCGGAGAGCTCGCCGACTCCCCCGGTCTGGTGCGGGCCGCCGACCTCGCCACCCGAGCAGCGGTCAGCGCGCCGACCGAGGGCCGACCACTGTACGCCGGGCTGCGGGCGCTCGACGTGCCCGAGGAGCCGGTGGCCAGGCTCTGGCACGCGGCGACGCTGCTGCGGGAGCACCGCGGGGACGGCCACAACGCCGCCCTTCTCGCCCACGGCATCGGCGGCACCGAGGCCCACGTCCTCATGGCTGTTTCCCTCGGAATGAGGGCGGAGGAGTTCGGCCGGATCCACCACCTGCCCAAGGCACGGCTGACCGCCGTGGTCGACGGGCTGCGCGGCCGCGGCCTCGTGGACGCCGCCGGCGGGTTCACCGACGCCGGCCGGGAGACCAGGCAGCGGATCGAGGCGCTCACCGACGAGCTGGCCGCGCCGGCGTACGACGTGCTCAGTGCGGACGAGCTCGACGAGCTGGCCGCGGGGCTCGAGCCGATCGCCGCCGCGGTATGGGCCTTCGACAACTGAGCGGGCGCATCAAGCTGCTGGGACGGCCACGACCCCCAGCCCGGCCACCGAGGTGAGCAGGTCGTTGCGCGGGATCACCCGCCTGGCGTAACCGAAGGCGTCGCCGCCAAGCGGCGCGAGGCCGCCGGCGTCGGCATCAAGGACGGCGCCCGCCGGCGGCAGTCCGTCAAGGGCCACCGATGAGACCCACGTCCACCTGCTGCCGCACGTGCGCGCCACCTGGACCCTGCGCGGCCGCCGGCCACAGATCGGCACACCCGGCAAAACCGGCAGACAACGGTGCTCGGCGCGCTGGAGATGACCACCGGCCGATGGGTGTATCGGCTGCGCCGCCGACTTCATCGCCCTGCTGGGACAGATCCGCCTGGCCGCCCCGACCGCCCAGGCGATCGTGGTGATCTGCGACAACGACAGCATCCACCACGCCAAAGCCGTCACCGCCTACCTGACCGAGCACCCCACCATGGAGCTGTTGTTCGGGGCGCGTTACAGCCCGCATGACAACCCGGTGGAACGCATCTGGGCCGCGCTCAAGGCGTTCATCGCCAACACCGCGGTCAGCCGGCCCGGCCGCCTGAGACAGATTCACGCCGTCTTCCGCGCTCGCTCACCGAGCCAGCTGCTGACCGCGGCAGCCCCATGGACCAGTCCCTGGCTGCCCGCGGGGTTACAAGCGGAACTTCTGGAATGCCGCTTAACTCATGACGGCGCATCACGCCAGAGACGGTCTCGGATCCAGATCACCTTAAGGCACGGCCTTGGGTATGAACCCCGCTCGCTATATGGTCGACTCGTTCACCGAGATGTTGACGCTGCGGTCACTCCCGGCGGCCAACATCCGCAGGCAAGAACAAAGGCGCCCAGGAATGCCAGGGCATCGGCTGCGGTATCAGGCCGCCGAGTCGACATCGCGTACGAACTGCTCGACGGTGGTCGGCTTGACCTCCGGGTAGCGGTCGTTGTCGAGGGCATCGAACTTGGCCTTCCCGGTCACCATGCACCACTGGTACTGCAGGGCCACATAGTCGAACGGATTCTGGCTCCGTGCAGCCCGGCGCTCGATCTCGGCCCGCAGATCGTCAGCGGTGCCCAGGGTCCGCAGTTGCAGCCTGCGGCCGCTGCCGCGCTCGACCGCCTCGTGGAACCCGCGCATCGAGAGGACCTCGCCGGCGAACCGCACCGTCCCACCGTCCGCCCATGCGGGGTCCAAGACGGCGGCCGCGGTGTAGTCGGCGGTGTCCTGCACGGTGGTCACATCCAGCGGCTGGTCGAGGTCGCCCCAGTGCGAGAAGGTCCCATTGTCCCAGTCGACCAGCCCCATGAAACCCATCATCACCTCGATGAAGGCGCCGTTGAGCACCGACAGCACACCCAGCGGGGACCCGGCGAACCGGGCCGCTGCCTGCCGCCGCCAATCGATCATGAAGTTGTCGCCGTCGTCGAGCCGGGTGATGTCGATGGCGAAGTCCGACGGGACGAACCGAGCAGCCCCGGCCCGCTCCGCGGCCCTCAGCAGGTTCGCCTGGCCCTCCACGATCACCTCGGGTCCGCCCTGGACAGCCGAGACGACCGCCGACGCCCCGCCGACGGCTGCGGCCAACCGGTCGACGGAATCGGTGAGATCGCCCTCGACCAGCTGTACACCCTTGGCCCGCAGAGCGTCGAGCACGCGTTGCTTCTCCCCGGCGGCCCCGGGACGCACCAGGGCGCGCACGGTGGCTCCCCGATCCAGGAGGGCCGACGCAAGCCGGTTGCCGAGGAGTCCGGTCGAACCCACCAGAAACACTTCCTGCAGTGTCGACATAGTGATGAATTCCCTTCAGTTCTATTGATCGGGTGGTTCATCGCAAAGGTAGGGTCTATAACCGATTACAAGGTCAAGGGGGAAGATGGTCCGCATGCGCATCGGGGAACTGTCCAGGCGCACCGGCGTCGACGAGCAGCTACTGCGCTACTACGAGAAGCAAGGGCTGCTGGCGCCCGAGCGCTCCCCGAACGGCTACCGCGAGTATGCCGAGACGGACGTCGGCACCGTGCTGAAGATCCGGACGCTGCTGGCCGCCGGGCTGTCCACCGCCACCATCGCCCAAGTCAGTTCGTGTCTACGGGAGGATGTGCTGCCCGCCCCGGCCTGCTCGGGAGTCGTCGAACGACTGCGCGGCGAACGCGACCGCCTGGACCGGGCCATCGAGGAACTGCAGGACGCCCGTACCGCCCTCGACGACGTGATCCGCCGCGGGCATGACGCGGGACCCGGCGGCCGCCCGGGCGAGCAGCCACAGTGGGGCACCGCCGAAGGCGGGCCCACCCTTAACCTCCGCCGGTCCGCCTGACGCTACCGGGCGTCGGCCCCGGCCCCGCCCGGTAGCGTCAGGGCGGAGCAACCCCCGCGTCCAACCGCTGGAATCTAGATTCCTCTTTTCGCCCGGCAGCTGACAGGTGGGAGAAACGGCTGCAGCTTCTCCCCACACTCCTCATCAGTCAACTCATGACGCCGGATCACGTCGGAGACGATGGCGGACCTAGATCACTTTGAAGACACGGCCTAGAGGGCGTGGACGTCCGTGGTGAGTGCCGATCGTGCCGGCCAGGTCTCCGCATCCTCAAGCGAGCGGAATTTGATGTTAAGCCTTCCTGCGGTGCACGGCTATCGCCGCCCCGAGGGCGAGGGCGGCGTATCCGCAGGTCGTGGTCAAACCTGCCCATGGCGGGAGCGGGTAATAGCCCCCGAGCAGTGACGGGCCGACGTCCACATGCGAGAACGTGGGGACGCTCTGCGTGATCGCGAACCCGGCGGCAGGGGTGATCGCCAGCAGCCATGGTGCCATGCCCGAGGTCGCCAGCAGGTAGGGCACGACGACCAGCGCGATGGTCAGCCCGACGGCGACGATGCCCCGCTTGACCAATGCGGCGACGCTTAACGCCAGCACGGCGGCGGCCGCGGTCAGCGCCGCGTAGCCGACGATCACCCGCAACTCGGTCCCCAAGGTGATTGGCTGAACCGGGTTCTGATTCGCACGCAACAGCGCCAGGCCGACAGGGACCACGACTCCCGAGGCCACCACCCCCGCCACGAACGCAACCGCGCCGATCACCGTGGCCTTGGCCGCCAGTCGCCGCACTGGATGCGGCTCGGCCGGCGGGCTGGTCCCGATCAGCCCACGTCGGTGTTCGGCCGTGAAGAACGTGACCGCCGCCACGAGCACCGGGATCAGTCCCACGGCCCCGCCGATCAGCGTGAGGTCGGCGCGCATACCGCCCTCCACCGAAGAAGCGGGCCCGATGTCACCGCCCCCGGTCACGATGAGCTTGTCGCCGGACTCGACAACCCCACCAGGATGATGCGGGGTCTTACCGTCGGACTCCATAACGACGCCGACATCGTCGCGGCGCCACGAACCGTTCGCGCCCTGCAGCGTGATCTGGTCGAAGGTGGCGGTGACCTGGGCGAAGGCTCGCGCCATGTCCCACAGGGCGCCTGGTGAGGTGGCGAACAGCCCGATCTGAACCGTCTCTGGCAGCCCGGTCAGCTTGACCGTGCCGACCTCGGTCCACGTCTTGCCGTCGTCTGACTCGTAGCCGGTGATGGTGTCGCCCGATCTGGTCAGCCGCAGCCACTGCGGGCCATTGTGTGGACCGCCGGGCACGTCGTGGGTGAAGTTGTACTGCATTCGCACGCCGTGAGCTCCGGTGAGCATGACGGCGGCGTACGGTGTGCCCTGCCTGAGGCTCTGCCTGACCAGTAGCCCGGCCTTCGCCCATGGCACCACTCCCTCCTTGACGTTGCGCACCCCGGGTACGGCGTCCGGCAACCGCACCTGCCCGGTCAGGTCCGACACACGGGCGGTGATGCTGCCGTTCCCCTTGAGCGGCTGATGCACGAAGTAGTACTTGTCCCTGACCGCCGTGCCATCGGGCCCCACCAAGGGAGCGGGGCAGGGGCCCTCTCCCTTCCCGGTCACGCAGGTGCTGCGGGCGCTCCCGGCGATCAGCAGTCCGAGTGACACGGTGACCAGCACGGAGGCCGCCATGGCGAGCGCCCAGCCGCGCACGGTACGAAACCTGGTCCACTCCGCGTACAGCAACTGAGGAAAACGGTCCTGCTCGGCCTGTTGACTGGATCGGTAAGGCGTTGACGAACTCATTCCGACGGTTGTACGCGGCACCCGGTCGCAGCCGGGTCGCAGCCGCTGCGACCCGGCTGCGACCGGGGATCTGGCATCGTTGAGACATGGCACCTCGACCCAGCGGCCAATCCAGCCGCCCCGCCCGCACGACGACTGGCGGGCAGCGGGGGTGAGGGTCCTCGTCGTCGAGGACTTCGAGGTCCTCGCCCGCTCCATCGGGAATGGGCTGCGCCGGGAGGGCATGGCCGTCGACGTCGTCCTGGACGGGACCGCCGCCCTCGACCGCCTGGCCGCCATCCGCTACGACGTGGTGATCCTCGACCGCGACCTGCCCGGCGTCCACGGAGACGAGATCTGCCGGTGGCTGGCCCACGGCCGCTGTGAGACCCGCGTCCTGATGCTCACCGCCTCCGGCACGATCAAGGACCGCGTCGACGGACTCAGTCTCGGCGCCGACGATTACCTGCCCAAGCCGTTCGCGTTCGCCGAACTGGTCGCCCGCGTCCGTGCCCTGGCCCGCCGCGCCACCCCGCCGCTACCGCCCACCCTGGCCTGCGGGGACATCACCCTTGATCCGGCCCGTCGTGTCGCGTTGCGGGCCGGGCGGCGCCTTGAGCTGAGCCCCAGGGAGTTCGCCCTGCTCGAATGCCTGCTCGCCAGGCCCGGCCTGGTCATCTCCGCTGAGGAACTGCTCGAACGTGTCTGGGACGAGGCCGCCGATCCGTTCAGCAGTGCCGTCAAGCACACCGTGCACCGGTTGCGGGGCAAGCTCGGCGACCCGCCCGTGATCGAGACCGTCCGTCAAGGCGGCTACCGCATCGGACTGTCATGACCTTCCAGCGGCTCGCCAGAAGATCTCTGCAGACGCGGCTTGCGCTCGCCTACGCAGCGGGCTTCTACGCCGCCGGGCTCTTCGTGCTCGCCCTCGTCGCCGTCCCGCTCGCCAACATCGATGCGGCCATACCCAAGGGCCGCCCCTCAGCGAGAGCGATCACTCAAACCGGGCCCGGGATCAGCCTGCCCCAACTCCTCGCCGGCTCCGCCGTCGCTCTGATCGTCCTGATTCCCGTCGCGCTGGCTCTGGGCTGGTTCGTCGCGGGCCGGTTCCTGCGCCCGCTGCGCGCCATCACCGCCACCGCCAGAATCATCTCTTCCGAAGATCTCCACCGGCGCCTCGACCTCGGCGAGCCTGCGGACGAACTGACCGAGCTCGGTCACACCCTCGACGACCTGTTCGCCCGCCTTCAGGCTTCCTTCGATGCCCAGCGCCACTTCGTCGCCAACGCCTCTCACGAACTGCGCACTCCTCTCGCCGGCCTGCGCACCCTTCTTGAAGTCGCCCTAGCCGACCCAGATGCCGACGCCGATGCCCTGCGCACGGCCTGCCAGGAGGCCCTCGCTCTGGGCGAACACCAGGAGCGGCTCGTCGAAGCGTTGCTCACGCTGGCCACCAGCGACCGCGGCGTCGCCCGCTGGGACATCTTCGACCTCGCCCGCGTCGTCGAAGGAGTGCTTGCCACGCGCCGCGGCCCAGCAACGGAGGCAGGAGTCGACCTCGTCGAACACCTGACGCCCGCAGCCACCGCCGGCGACGCGAGACTGATCGAAAGCCTCGTCGCCAACCTCATCGACAACGCCATCCGCCACAACCATGCGGACGGGCACGTAAAGATCACTACGCAGGCCTCCGGCACGCAGGCAGTCCTCACGGTAACCAACAGCGGGCCCGTCATCCCCGACGGCCAGATCCAGCGCCTCTTTCACCCTTTCCAGAAACTGGCGCCCGATCGTAACGGCCGGCACCGTGGCTACGGCCTCGGTCTCGCCATCGTCAATGCCGTCACGCAGGCTCACCACGCCACCCTCACCACCAGCGCACGCCCAGAAGGCGGCTTGTCCATCACCGTGCGGTTCGCGCACCGAATCTCATCCGACCGTCCCTAGCACCAAGGGTCGGCGTACAGGAAGTGCGAACCCCACACGAGCAGCACGCCGACATCCTCCATATAGGTGCCTGTTTGATCGCGAAGAGTAAGAAGCCGTTTTCTGGACGCTGCTACTTCTCACCGACATCCTGAACGACCAGATCGTTCCACACCTGCGGTCGAGGTGGCGTGACGGAGTCCGCCAGTGGCTGGACGCGCTGCTGGCGCTCGAGGAGGTCCCGGGCAGGCTCGTCCACGGCGACCTCGGCGCCGGCAACGCCCACTTCGGCAAGGACGGCAAGCTGACCGGCGTCCTCGACTGGGACATGGCGATCCTTTCCGACCCGGCGATCGACGCGGCACTCATCGCGACCTGGCACGGCTGGGACGTCCTCCGCGCCATCGACGAGGAGACCTACCGAGGTGGTGCCGCGGGTAGTTGCACCGTGACGCGGAGCCCGCCCGCGGGGCGGGGGGTGAGGGTGAGGGTTCCGTCGTGTGCTTGGGCGATGCTCTTGACGATTGCCAGGCCGAGGCCGACACCTGCGTGGTCGGCGCGTATGCGTTCGGTGCCGCGCTGAAACGGCTCGACAAGCGTGGAAACCAATGGTGGGGCGAGCCTCTCGCCGGTGTTCTCGACAGTGAGCACCACAGTCTCGGGGTGAACGGTGGTCGTGACCCACACAGTGCCCTGTTCAGGGAGGTTGTGGACGATCGCGTTGTGCACGAGGTTCGTAGTCATCTGCAGCAGGAGCGCATGTGAACCGATGGCGGGGGTGATGTCGCCGGAGGTCTCGATGGTGAGGCCGCGTTTTTCTGCGAGGGGCAGGAGCGTTTCAGTGGCTTCTTCCGCTATCAGGGACAGGTCGACGTGTACTCGGGCGTAGGACCGTTGGTCGGCGCGGCTGAGCAGGAGCAATGCTTCAGTGAGGTCGATCGCTCGGGTGTTGACGGCGTGGAGGCGGTCGACAAGTTCGCCGGTGTCGCGGTTCAGATCGTTGCGGGCCACGTCGAGAAGCGTCTGCGTGATCGCCAGTGGGGTGCGCAGTTCGTGGGAGGCGTTGGCTGCGAATCTCTGCTGTTCGGCGACGTGTGATTCGAGCCGTAGGAGCATGGTGTCGAAGGCGTCGGCGAGTTCGCGGAACTCATCTCTGCGGCCCCGTAGCCGGATTCGGTGGGATAGTGATCCGTTCGCGGCCCTGCGTGTGGCGTCTGTGATGCGAGTCAGAGGGGTGAGCATGCGACTGGCGAGAATCCACCCTCCCGCGACACCGAACACCAGCAGGAACGCGAACACTGCGGCTGCCACCGGAGCGAAGGCGTGCAGCGGGTCGGGCCGGTCGGGAACAAAACGACTGAAGGTGAAGATCACACCGTCGGACAAATAACGCCGAAGAAACACCCACACGACCGCGAGTACCAAGGCACCTGCAAGCGTGACGAACCCGGCATAGCTGAGGGCAAGTTTGAGACGAACGCTCAAACCAGGCGCCCTATCCACGGTTCCCTCCCCCACGTCCCGTGCCGGGTGCTGTGTCGATGCGGTAGCCGACGCCGGCCACGGTGGCGATGATCCCGGGTTCGCCGAGCCGTTTGCGCAGTGCCGAGACAGTGATGCGCACGGCATTGGTGAAGGGGTCGGCGTTCTCATCCCACGCTTGCTCTAAGAGTTCTTCGGCGCTGACGACACCACCCTCGGCAGCGACGAGGACTTCGAGCACGGCGAACTGTTTCCGGGTGAGCGCGACATAGCGGCCGTCGCGGTAGACCTCGCGGCGGAACGGATCCAGACGCAGCCCTGCGATCTCTCGCACGGGTGGTCGGTTGTGGGCGCGCCTGCGGTCGAGTGCTCTGAGACGGAGCACGAGTTCTCGGAGTTCGAAGGGCTTCGTGAGGTAGTCGTCGGCGCCGAGTTCGAACCCGGAGGCCTTGTCGTCGAGCCGGTCGGCAGCGGTGAGCATGAGGATAGGCAGGCCACTGCCGGAGGCGACGATGCGTTCGGCGATCTCGTCGCCGGAGGGGCCGGGGATGTCGCGGTCGAGGACGGCGATGTCGTAGGCGTTGATGCTCAGCAGTTCCGACGCGGTGTCACCGTCACCTGCGATGTCGGCGGCGATCGCTGCCAGGCGTAGGCCATCACGGATGGCTTCTGCCAGGTAGGGTTCGTCCTCGACGATCAACACACGCATGCTCTTGATGCTAGGAGCCGGAGCATATCGTCGGCATATCGAAAACCACATACGTGCTGACAACGCCACGCTGCCTTGACTGGCGTCATGAGGACCACCACTCAGGCGACCGTGGCCGCCAGCGCGCGGGACCTGACCAAGACCTACGGCCAAGGCGATGCCCAGGTGCACGCCCTGCGCGGCATCGACCTCGACCTCCACCGAGGGAGGTTCACCGCGATCATGGGGCCGAGTGGGTCGGGCAAGTCCACGCTGATGCACTGCCTGGCCGGACTCGACCATGCCAGCGGCGGCACCGTCACCGTGGCCGGCACCGACCTCGGATCACTCGACGACGACGCGCTCACGATCTTCCGCCGCGAGCACATCGGTTTCGTGTTCCAGTCGTTCAACCTGCTGCCGATGCTCACCGCGGGCGAGAACATCGTTCTCCCGCTCGAGCTGGGCGGTCGCCGGACCGACGACGCGGCGCGGGAGCGCGCGCACATGCTCGCCGATATCCTCGGCGTGGCAGACAGACTCGGTCACCGGCCCGCAGAACTGTCCGGCGGCCAGCAGCAGCGGGTTGCGATCGCCCGGGCCCTGATCACCCAGCCGGACCTGCTGTTCGCCGACGAGCCCACCGGAAACCTGGACAGCACCACGTCGGCGGAGGTGCTGAATCACCTGCGCCGGTCGGCGCGCGAGCTCGGCCAGACCATCGTGATGGTCACCCACGAGCGGGACGCGGCGACCTACGCCGACGACGTGGTCACCATGCAGGACGGGCGGATCGCCTGATGCGCACCGTCTTCCTCGCGTCGCTGCGCACCCACACCCGCAGGTACGTCGCAGCGGCGATCGCGGTCATCGTCTCGGTCGCCTTCGTCGTCGTGATCGGCGTGATCACGTCCGGGGCACGCGCCGGATTCATGGAGAACGCCGGGGCGCCGTTCCGCAACGCCGACCACGTGGTCGACGCCGTCCATGTGGACGACACCCTGG
This sequence comes from Nonomuraea jiangxiensis, assembly GCF_900099965.1. Classification (GTDB taxonomy): domain Bacteria; phylum Actinomycetota; class Actinomycetes; order Streptosporangiales; family Streptosporangiaceae; genus Nonomuraea; species Nonomuraea jiangxiensis. The sequence continues at coordinate 28,456 of NZ_FNDJ01000035.1, forward strand.
ACACGTCAGTCGCGATCGAGATCGTCGAGCGCCTTGGCAAGAACGCATCCGGGCTCGGCCTGGTCCTGCTGCCGACGCGCACGGGCGACAGGCCGGCCTCCGAGATGACCGTGGGGCCGATCGCCCCTGCGGAGGAGATGCGCTGGCAGAAGCTCATCTCAGGCCGCTTCCCGGAACGCACGGGCGAGGCGGCGGTGCACGTGTGGGACGCCCAGGCCAGGGAAATCGCGATCGGCGACCGGATTCGGCTCGGCGAGGGCGCCACCGCGACCGACCTAGAAGTGGTCGGCCTCGTGGAGTCGCCCTCTCCCACGGCCCAGGCCTCGGTGTACGTCACCTGGCCGCAGTTCCTGCACTGGCGCGACCAACCCTCCTTCCACGTGAGCAGGGTGGCGGTACGCGGGAAGGTGGGCCAGCTCCCGGAGGGCGCCGCGCTGTACTCGCCGGAGGAGTACGTCAGGAACGGCCAGGCCAAGCTCAGCAACCACGCGGACATGATCGCATTGATACTGCTGGTGTTCGCCGCCATCGCGGTCTTCGTCTCGGTCCTGGTCGTCGCGAACACGTTCTCCGTCCTGTTCGCGCAACGCCTGCGCGACTTCGCACTGCTGCGCTGCGTCGGCGCGACCCGGCGGCAGGTGATGGATTCGGTACGCCGCGAGGCGGCCGCCGTCGGCGTGCTCGCGTCGCTGACCGGGACACTGGTCGGCGTCGGCCTCGGCTACGCGCTGATCCCCCTGATCAACACCCTCGCACCCACCACCCCGATGGGCGCCGCCGAACTGCCCACGCCCTGGCTGGTGGGCGGGTTCACCGTCGGCCTGGTCGTCACCCTGCTCGCCTCCTTGTTGCCGACCCGGCGTGTGGTCCGGGTGAGCCCGCTGGCGGCACTGCGCCCGGATACCGCGGTCGACGGACACACGGCCACCGGCCGGGTACGGCTGGCGCTCGCCGCACTCCTCCTGGTCACCGGGCTGGCACTGCTCGGGGTGGCAATGGTCCAGGACAGTACGGTGCTCATGCTGGCCGGCGGCGGATCGGTGTTCGCCGGTGTGCTCCTGTTCGGGCCGGCGCTCGTTCCCCGTCTGGTCCGGATCACCGGCGCGCTGCTCGGCCCCGCCGGGCGGCTGGCAACCAAGAACGCCGTGCGCAACCCCCGCCGGACCGCCGCCACCACCGCCTCCCTGCTGGTCTGCGTCACCCTGACGACCGCAGTGCTCACCGGATCGGCCACGACACGTGCGGCCGTGGACGAGGAACGCGACAGGGATCACCCCATCGATGTCGCGCTCACCTCGCCCGAGACGCCGGTCACCACCGACCTCCTCGACCAGGTACGTCGTACTCCCGGTGTGGAGCAGGCCATACCGGTGGAGGGCGCCATGGCTCAGGTGGCGGGGCTCGACGAACCGATCCTGGTCGTCACCGCGCCGGACGCGGAGCGGGTGGCCCGCGACGGTGGGTCGTTCGCCCGGGTGGAGCCGGGGAAGATCAGACTCGATTATGCGGCCTTTGACAAGAACCTGAGCTTGCGGCCCGGTGACCGGGTCACGGTGCGCGTCGGCGACCGGCGAGCCCAGTTGCAGGTCGCCGCCGGCACCGGCTGGGGCCAGGCGGGCGTGGTCGCGCCCGCGACCCTGGCACAGCTCACCGACGCCCCCGAACCGCACGTCATCTGGGTCCGCGCCTCCGCAGGCGCCGACCCGCTCGAGCTCGTCGGCGATCTGGCCGGGCTGGCGAATGCGGCCGGCGCGGAGATCCACGACAACCTGCAGGCCCGGGCGACGGAGGACCAACTGCTGCGAATCCTCACCTGGTCGGTGCTCGGCCTGCTCGGAATCGCCGTGGTGATCGCCCTGATCGGGATCGCGAACACCCTGGGGCTCTCCGTCCTCGAACGCGCCCGCGAACACGCGATGCTGCGCGCGCTCGGGCTCACCCGCAGGCAGCTACGGCGGATGCTGGCGACTGAGGCAATGCTGCTGTCGGTGGTGGCCACCCTGCTCGGCACCGTGATCGGCGTCGGGTTCGCCTGGGCCGGCTACGAGACGGTCGTGAAGCCGGCTCTCAAGGACGCGAGCATGCAGGTCCCCTGGCCATCACTCGGCGTCGTCGTCCTCGTCGCCGCCCTGGCCGGACTCCTCGCCGCTGTTCTCCCGGCACGCAGGGCCGCCCGGGTGACTCCGGCCGCAGGGCTATCCCTCGACTGATACCTTCCTCAATCGCTTGGCCGGCGGCTGATGAAGGCCCCCGGCCATGCACGGAACCGTGTACGCGACGTGTCCATGCTCGGGTGCATAGACGAGTCCGTTCTTGATCAGAGAGTCCCGTCCTGGCCCACGTGACGTTGGAGTCCTCCCCACCCGGCAGCGACCTCTGAAGACCGGCTCGGGCCGTCACTGTCATGGGCCAGTCGCCCACAAGTAGGGGGTCGGCCGGAGTACGGCAGAAAGACACCGCGGGGCGGATCGGTGGAGACGTTCAGGTGTTCATCCAACGGACGTTTGACGAACGCGACCAAGGACACCCGACCGAACAGGGGTCTCCGTGTGCCGTGTCCGGTAGGGCATCGCGGCCGGTGAGCACACCGAACGCTCCTTCATCCTCGACCTGGCCCTCGACCTGGCCGAAGACCGCCACCGGGTCGCGTGGGCGACAGAATATTATTCCAGGGCGATGCTGGAGCTGCGCTCCCAAGGCCGTGACGTACCGGACGAGATCCTGTCGCGCATCTCGCCCGGCCGACGAGTTCGGCGTCACCCGCCCCACCATCTACCGACACCTCAGCGCGGACACGTAACCGCAGCTCAGGACCATATCCGCAGAAAATGCGTCCGCCACCCCTTAGAGGGTCCGGTGCTGGCGGTCAGCGAGGCCGTCACCAACATTCCCGATCACGGCGACGCGGCCGGCACGCTCAGCATACGGACCGGCCCGGCCCGCGCCACCGTGGAAGTCGAGGACGTGACCGGCCGGCTGACGCGGCCGACCTGAGCAATGCCAAGGTCGGCCGCGCCGAACAGGGCACGCATGAAGCTCAGAACCTGAATGACAAGCCAAGACCGTCGCTATGGCTCAGGAGGGCTTGTCGTCAGACGTGGGCTGCAGGTCGGCCAGGCGCCGGGCGAGTTCGTCGCGTTGGCGGGTGATCTCGGTGAGTTCGTGCTGCAGTTCGATGATGCGGCGGATGGCTGGCAGGGTCATGCCCTCATTCATCATCGAAACCACCTGCTGGAGGCGGACGATCTCGTGGCGGCTGTAGCGGCGCTGTCCGCCCGCGGAGCGCTGCGGGGAGATGATGTGGTTGTTGTCGATGCGTCGGAGGAACGACTGCTGGACGTCGAGCATCGAGGCGACTTGGCCGACGGTGAACAGGGCGGCGTGTTCGTCGTCCATCGGCAGTTTCATATAGCCTCCTGGCGCCCGGATTGTCCGTGGGCGCGGCCGCCTGCCCGGCTGCGCCGGGCAGGGGCCGAGTATCATTGCGGGGCGGTCAGCTCTTGATCGCCTTCTGCTGCCCGGAGCGCTGGATGGCCACCTTGCGTGGCTTGGCGCGCTCGAGGACTGGGATGCGGACCGTGAGTACGCCGTTGTCGTAGCCGGCCTCGATCGCGTCAGGGTCGAGGTGCTCGGACAGGTAGACCCGGCGGGTAAAGGCGCCCATCACCCGCTCGCGGACGAACACGCGTTCGTTCTCGCCGAATTCCTCCTCGCGCCGGGCGGTCACCGACAGGACGCCGCGGTCGACGGTGACCTCGATGGAGCCGGGATCGATGCCCGGCAGGTCGAACCGCAGTACCACGTCGTCGGCGCGGCGGATGCCGTCCATCGGCATCAACGCGTCGCCGCCCTGCCCCGCGGCCTGGCGGGTGAGCCTGTCGAACTGACGCTCGAACTCCTGGATAAACGGGTCGATCGCCGTCAGCAGCATCGCGCTTCACCTCCGAAGATCTCCGGGACTCTTGGGTGCCCGGAATGCCTTCCCTTCGCACTAGAGAACCTACAACTACAGTTACAACATTCCTGCGCTTGTCGTCAAGCCGTGCACCCTTGATCGTGCGCTGCTCAGACTCGGACGGTCGGGCGGCATAGCTACAGCGACGGGACCTTCGCTGGTCAGCCCCAACCCTCTCAGGCTCACCTCCAATGGTCGAGTTGACAAATATCTGCGCTGTGAGCTATAGCAAACTTGTCGGCGATGCTGTCCTGGTAGCGCTTTCGAACATCGGAAACGACCGGTCGGCCTTGCTGGAGTGGCGCACACCCCACCCATACACAGGCGGAACGAGCGCTCCTCCGCTCGCGCGATACGTGCGTGCAGCATGTGTCCAGCAGGTGTCCCTGCACGGAAGGTCCCGGCGTCGGAATCACCTGCCGCCGGTCGCGGAGCCGACCGTCTAGCAAATCGAGACGAGAACTCCCATCACGGCACAGGCAGGAGGACTCGACGATGAACATCGACCAAGGCCACGCCCCGGTTCAAGGCGTGCCCACGTCGGGCAAGCTAGTACGCCTTGCCGCGATGGCCTCCACCATGGCCGCCGAGTTGCGCTATGTGGAACTGAACCAGGGGGCCCGCGCCCGAATGCTGCGCCTGCATCACCAGCTCATCGACGAGCTGGCCGACCTGCTGCGTCCTGAGCTGCACGCAGAGCTGACCGCTCTTCGCATGCGCTTGGACAACCAGGTCGCGCCACCGACGACCGCCGAGTTGCGTATCGCCCACGCGCAACTGAAAGGGTGGCTCGAGAGCGTCATGGCCGATACCGGGCGTCAGCTGAACGCCAGTGCCGCGTCCATCGACCTGCCGGGTCACCGCAAGACAACGATCGACAGGCGCCCGTGGAGGGCCGGACGTGACGCGGCGGCCGCTTCATCAGCAGATCATCCTCACGCCGCCCAAAGCCGAGGGACACGGGCCCCGGGCGCGCCAACCCGGACGCGCTGACAAACACCCAGGGCGCTGAAGGGAGGTGATCATGGAGTCGCCAAGGCCATCCGCTTCGCCGCTGCTCGATGTCCAGATCGTCTCGCGCGGTCCCGACGTCGTCGTGCAGGCCGTCGGCGAACTGGACATCAGCACCGCTCCCCTGCTGAAGAACGCTGCGGAACGCGCTATGGACGGCGTCCACCCATCCGCGGTGATCCTCGACCTGACCCGGCTGCGTTTCTGTGACGCTTCAGGACTGCGGGTCATGATCGCGATGTGGCGGCGGATTCACCAAGCCCGGGGCCGCCTGACCGTAGAGGTCGATCCCGACGGGCCGGTGGCCAGACTATTGAAGATCACCGATCTGGACAGGCTGCTCCTCATCCGCAACAAGCGGAACAGGCGGTGAACGAATATCGGCAACCGCCGAGCTCCGAACTCGACCAGGAAGGAAACCTGCAGGTCCCGGATCCGTACCGAGTGATCGTAGGAGCCGGTGACGGCGATCGGGCAGTCAGGGAGTGGCAGGCGCCCTCTGTCCAGTGATGCGATGTTTCATTTGCCCGGTATCGCCCTGATTGGTGGCGACCCCCCGGCTGCCGGGCAGAGTCGCGTCGGGCAGGGTCGGTCGACAACTCCTGGAGATGCCTGCCCCGGTCGTTGCCGACGCGTTCAACTACCGCGACAAGACCACCGCCCGCCTCTTTCGAGAAGGTGGCGGACGGTGGAACCGCTACGCCGCCGGGGAACACGGAACGTCACCATAAGGCCTTACAGGAACGACAACTTATGACAGCTGAATAGGCGAGCCCACCAGTCAGTACCGCAGGCGCATGGGGGTTAAGCGGCGCCGTGATCAGACTCAGGGCCGCTTGCCGCTTTCAGCTGCTCGAGTAAATCGCCGAGGCTCTTCCCGGGCTGAGGCTCTTTTGGCGGTGGCAGGTCGGCGATCGCGCCCACCAGGAGTGGTCCGTCCAGCAGGTCGGCGGTGAACGTCACGCCGGTGAGGCGGGCCGCCATCGCGAACATCCGCGCGAGGTCATGTCCGGGCAGGTCGTCGTAGCGTTGGTCCCAGTCCTCATCTGAGCTCTCCTCGAGAGGCAGGCCGAACTCGCGCATGAGGCTGGCGAGGCGGTCGGTGTCGGCACCGGAGCGACGCTCGGGAAAAGTCGGGTCGAAAGCCGTGAGCACCATGCCGTCCGCGGCGTAATGAAAGTAGTCGCAGGCATAGTTATGCCGCAGGACGGACACCACGTCGGTGCCGGCCGACAGACGCTCCAGCATCGGGTTGCCCGTCCCCGACCAGCCACACAGCTCCACCGCCGCGCACCCATCGCTGGTCGCGACCACTGCGACATAACCACCTCCCCGGCCACCCTCGGTCGCCACCGTGAAGTCGGAAACCGCCAGCTCCAGGTCGGCGAAGCTCATCTGCGTGCTCGTGCGGGCGCCGAACCGGCGCAGCACCTCGTCCGGGTCGAGCCCGCGCAGCAAGGTCACGCAGTAGATCTCGCCGAGCAGGTCGCCCCGATCGCCGTACGGCGGTTGCAGCCAGCGGAACGGCGTCAGCGCATCGATTGTCATGTCGCGATCTTGGCAGGCCCTACCGACATAGTTGGGCCCACTTCGCCCATCCGCGCGCACCAGCTGCCCGAGAGCCCGGCTTGTTGCCGCCGACATCACGAAAGTCACTACCACAGCCCTCGGCATCGAGAACTCGCGATAGTCGAATAGGTGACTCCACCAGCTTGCTGCCGCGGGCGGTCAGTGCGATCGTCGATCCGGCGGCGTTGGTGCTGGGCGGCGGGATGGGCTCGCGGGCCGGAGACGCCGGCCGCCCCGGCGCTGGCGGGCCGTCACCGAGGCCGGGTCGCCTCAAGTAAGGGCCAGCAATTTAGGCCCTCGCGCGCCGGTCGCCGGAACACTGGCCGCCGCCGTCGCGGCCTGGCCGGCCATGAGTTCAGGATCACCATGATGAGAAAGTTGTCCACCGCCCTCCATTTAGGGGTTCCGATGATGATCTGTCGCAGGTAGCTTCACAGAGGTCAGCGGTCTGCCGGACGTTTCACTTCGTCCTGAGCAGATCTCGCGCTCGGCATGCCCTCGACCCCAGGGAGTGGCCATGGCCAAGACGGTGGCAGGACGATTGGCGACGGCTGCGGCGCTGGCGGTGCTGGCCGTCGCCGCGCTGGCAGGTACGGCGGCTGCCGCGCCCGCCGCGGACCCGGCGGCCGGGCCACCCGGATCGGCCGAGGCCGAGGCCGGGGCAGAGGCTGGAACCAGGACTGAAACCGAGACCGGGACCGACGCCTGCCCGAACGGCTGGTCCACCGAGACCACGGTCTGGTTCGGCCCGCCGCGCGTCGATACCGGCATCCCCAACCCCGGGGGCCCCGACGGCTGCACCCTGCTGGACCGTGTCTGGAAGCGGGAGCCGTTCAGCAGCCACGCCGGCTTCGTGTTCGCGGTGCGCGCGGCCGCCGACGAGTTCGTCACCGCCGGTCGGCTCAGCGCCCGGGACCGGGCCCGCATCGTCCTGGCCGCCGCTCGCACCCACGTCGGCGGCCCGCGCGACGAATCCATCCCGAACACCTGCGACCGGCGGCTGGCCATCCAGTTCGACGACGGCCCGTCGCACTACCGGACCGAGACGCTGCGGATCCTCCGCGAGAAGCAGGTGACCGGCGTGTTCATGGATACCGGCACCCGGGTCCTGGCCAACCCGCAGTTCGCCAGGTTCCAGCTCGCCGAGGGGCATGAGCTGCTCAACCACACCTACAGCCACGCGAACCTCAATCAGGTGCTGACGAGCGAAGGGCCGGACGGGGTCCGCCGCGAGATCCTGGCCGCGCAGGCCGCGTTCGCCAGTGTCGGCGCGCCGATCTCGTTCCAGGGCATCCGCCCGCCGTTCGGCGCCGCGAACGCGCAGGTCCGGCAGATCATCGCGGACATGGGATACACGGCCTACATGACCCGCATCGGCACCGACGACTGGGTGCCGGAGCGCACGGCGCAGGAGATCAGCGACGCGATCGTCGAGCAGCTGTACCCGGGCGCGATCATCTCGCTGCACGACGGCCCGTACGACAGCCCGGCCGGTCCCGGCACGAACGGCGGGCTGGCGCTGCTCATCGACGCCGCGCGCGAACGGGGCTACTGCTTCGGCACCGTCGATCGCCACGGCGACGTGGTGGCGGACCGGCTGGTACCGACGAAGCGGCCGATCCCGGTGGTCGAGAACCCGGTGCCGTATGCGCCGCTGATCTTCCCCGGCGAGCCGCCGGAGCCGTACGTGATCCTCGACTGACGCGGGCGGTAAGAACCACGACGCCGAAGGTGACCGGGGCGACGGGGCCATGCTCCGCCGTCCGGCCCAGCCGCGTGAGTACGGCGGACCCACCGGCATCTGTCATGAAGATCATGTCCATGATGTAGTGCTTGACTCAGGGCCATGCGTGAGCTGGGTACGAGCGGAGCAGTTTCCGCTATTGATCCCCGACTGCCGCTGCCTACCTTGGCCGCCTTCCGCCTGTGGCAGGACCGCGAGCTCAATCAGCGCTTGGCTGATCGTGCTCATGCCCGGGGTTTGCCCTTGCGGCGGTCCGTCGGGGGCGGACCGCCGGTGTGCGGTCGAGTTGGTCAGGAGGGTGCCGCGGTCCGTCGCTGAGGAGAAGGCGACGTGGCCTGAGAGTGGTCCTTGGCGTCTGGCTTGTGTTCGCTGGAGCAGTTGCCTGGACAAAACCCGTTGGTAACGATCATGCGGCCTCGCAACGGGGTGAAGGTTTCGGAGGAACCGCCGACGATGACCCCTTGGCAACTGGGGCACAGAAGCGGCTGAGCGGGTGTCATAAGGCCCTTTCCATGTCATCGTGCGAGCGGTCACCCGCCGCTCGCCGCACCGTACCGACGCCGCACGCTGCGACAGCAGCACGAACGGCAGGACTGGCCGCGCTGTTGGGGATGACGGCCTGCCCCGGCGGTACTATGCCGGACGCGACCGACAATTGCGCCGAAGGTCCTTTGCTCCCAGCCCAATCTCTCTCCAACTGCATGGACAGGCGAGCGGACCAGCTGGCGGGATCCCAGAGGTTGGGCGCGGATGTCGAGGCCGCCGATCTCAACCAGGTCTTCTCTGTCAAGTTGGAGGCTGTTGCGAAGCCCCAGGTGATCGGGAGGGAGCCGGGTCTGCGCTCGTACACGATCCGTTCGGCGCAGGAGCGGTAACCGGCCTCGCCGAGCGGCTGCTCGAACTCCACCACCGACCAGCGTGCTCAGGTCGGCGGGCAGAACCTGCGCTCCTTCGACCTGTTCCTGAATCGGCTGCGCAAGGCGGCCGAGGCCGGGCTCCCCTACGGCTATGTGGATCAGCTCAGCTCGGGAGCTGCTCAAGGACCCGAAGGTGCGCACGATCCGGCTGGCCGGCGTGACGTTCGACCTCGATCGGGCCCGTCCTTAGGGCGTAGCCGATCTCCCACAGCTGACACCGCGCACACGATCTCCTGCCTCTACCGGCCCCAGGCCGTCATCGTCGATCTCACGGCTGCCGCTGACGGAATTGCCCGGCGCCCGTGGATCGCGGTGAGGGAGGGCGAACGGCCGGGCGGAATAGTATCGGCCGCCGCGGCCGTTGGGCTCGGGGTGGCGCGAACGTCACGACGGCGGCGGATGAGTCGGGTGCTGCGGCACAAGCCTCGCAGGGACACCGCCTGCCCGAAACCAAGGAGCAGCCTTTGCGTAGCGATTCGGCCGAACTACTCCCCAGGACGGAGTCCGCGATCTACCCTGCGGGCCCGCTGGCGCCGCCACCTCGCACGTTGCCCGACATTCTGGATGAGACCACGCGCCGGTACCCGGCGGCGCCCGCGCTGGATGACGGCACCGTGTGTCTCGACTATCGCTCGTTGCGGGCCGAGATCGATCGGGTCGCCGCCGAGCTCACGCAGGCCGGGATCGGCCGCGGGGCCCGGGTGGGCGTGCGCGTGGCGTCGGGGACGGCCGAGTTGTACGTCTCCATCCTCGCCGTGCTCGCGGTCGGGGCCGCGTACGTGCCGGTCGACGCCGACGACCCGGACGAGCGGGCGGAGTTGGTCTTCGCCGAAGCCGGGGTCGACGCTGTCATCACCGACAAGCTGACAGTCCGCGGCGACACGGCGGCCGGCGGCGCGGAGGAGACCGCCACGCCGCCCGCGCCCGAGAACGACGCGTGGATCATCTTCACGTCCGGGTCCACCGGCAGGCCGAAGGGTGTCGCGGTGACGCACCGGTCGGCGGCCGCGTTCGTCGACGCCGAAGCGAGGCTCTTCTTACGGGAGCGTCCGCTGGGCCCGGGAGACCGGGTGCTGGCCGGGCTCTCCGTGGCCTTCGACGCCTCGTGCGAGGAGATGTGGCTGGCCTGGCGGCACGGTGCCTGCCTGGTGCCCGCGCCCCGCGCGCTGGTGCGGACAGGGATGGACTTGGGGCCCTGGCTGGCCGCCCAGCGCATCACGGCGGTTTCGACCGTACCGACGCTGGCCGCGCTCTGGCCCGTGGAGCACCTCGACGGGGTCCGGCTGCTCATCTTCGGCGGGGAGGCGTGCCCGCCGGAGCTGGCCCGGCGGCTGGCCGTGCCCGGCCGGGAGGTGTGGAATACCTATGGACCCACCGAGGCGACGGTGGTGGCGTCCGCGGCACGTCTGACGGGCGAGGAGCCCGTACGCATCGGGTTGCCCCTCGACGGGTGGGACCTGGCGGTCATCGGCGAGTCGGGCGAGCCGGTGGCCATGGGAGAGACCGGCGAGCTGATCATCGGGGGTGTGGGCCTGGCCCGCTACCTGGACCCGGTGAAGGACGCCGAGAAGTACGCGCCGCTCCCCTCGCTCGGCTGGGGACGCGCCTACCGCAGCGGCGACCTGGTACGCGCCGACCCCGAGGGCCTCATCTTCGCCGGCCGGGCCGACGACCAGGTGAAGCTCGGCGGGCGCCGGATCGAGCTGGGCGAGGTGGACGCCGCGTTGCAGGCGCTGCCCGGTGTCACTGGCGCGGCCGCCGCCGTCCGCACCACCGGCGGCGGGCATCAGGTGCTCGTCGGCTACGTCGTCACCGGGCCCGGCTTCGACGCCGGCGAGGCGCGCGAACTGCTCGCCGACTTAGTGCCTGCCGCGCTGGTGCCCCGCCTGACGTCGGTCGACTCGCTTCCGACCAGGACGTCCGGCAAGATCGACCGGGCCGCGCTGCCCTGGCCACCGACCGAGCCCGGCCTGTCCGCCGCGGCATCCACCACCATGTCCGCCGTGGGGTCCGCCGCGGCGTTCACAACGCCGTCCGGCCTCGGGCCCGTGGCCGCACTGACCCCGGCCGAGGCGCTGCTGGCCGAGAAGTGGAGCGCCATCCTCGGGGTGGCGCCGGAAGGGCCCGGCGCCGACTTCTTCAAGGACGGAGGCACCTCCCTGGCCGCGGCCCGGCTGGTGTCCGTCTTACGCCCCGACCATCCGGACCTGTCGGTGGGCGATGTGTACGCGCAGCCGACGTTCGCCGGGCTGGCACGGCTTCTGACCGCCGGGGGCGAGCCCGAGCCCGCCCGGCCCCCCATGACACCGATGCCTCGGCGGGCCGCGCTGGCACAGTCGCTGCTGCTGCTCCCACTGCTCACCGTCGGCGCGATGCGCTGGATCGTGCTGCTGGCCGCGCTCGGCAACCTGCTCGCGCCGCCATGGGCGCCTGCTCTGTCCTGGCGGTGGGTCGCCCTGGGCGGGCTGATCTTCGTCACCCCCATGGGGCGGATGGGGCTGTCCGCGGCAGTGGCCCGCCTGCTGCTGCGCGGCGTGCGGCCGGGCAGCCACCCGCGCGGCGGCGGCGTCCACCTGAGACTGTGGTTCGCCGAGCAGTTCGCGGGCAGGCTGGGCGTTCCCGACCTGGCCGGCGCCCCCTGGATGGTGTGGTACGCCCGCCTGCTCGGCGCCCAGGTGGGCGCGGACGCCGATCTGCACTCGCCCCCGCCCATCACGGGCCTGCTCAAACTGGGCCGAGGTGCCTCGGTCGAGCAGGAAGTCGACCTCGGCGGCCACTGGTTCGACGGTGACCGCCTGCACATCGGCGAGATCCGGATCGGCGCCGGCGCCACCGTGGGATCCCGCTCGACGCTGCTGCTGGGGGTACGCATCGGAAAGAACGCCCAGATAGCCCCGGGATCGGCGGTGACCGGCACGGTGCCCGCGGGGACACTCTGGGCCGGGGCGCCGGCGTTCAGGCAGGGCAAGTCACGCAGGACGCGGCCCCGGGAGCGGGCCGCCCGCTCCCGGTCCTGGGCCGCCCTGTACGGCGTGAGCGCCATCCTGCTCGGCTCGCTCCCGGCGGCCGCCGCCGGGGTCGGCCTGGCGGTCCTGGCCGTGTTCACCCGGGACGCTCGCACGGTCGGCGAGGCACTCGTCGCCGCGCTGCCCGGAGTGCCGCCCGCGACGATCACGGGCATGGCCGCCTTCGCCCTGGTCACGCTGGTGAGCGTGCGACTACTGAGCCTGGGCCTGCACCCCGGCCACCACCCGGTGCACAGCCGCCAGGCGTGGCAGGCGTGGGCGACGGGCCGGCTGATGGCCTCGGCCCGCGTCTGGTTGTTCCCCCTGTACGCCAGCGTCCTGACCCCCGTGTGGTTGCGGGCGCTCGGCATGAAAGTGGGCCGCGGCGCCGAGTTGTCCACGGTGCTCGCGCTGCCCACGATGACCTCGGTCGGCGACGGCGCCTTCCTCGCCGACGACACGATGGTCGCCCCTTACGAGCTCGACGGCGGCTGGATGCGCCTGGCGTCCGCGCGGATCGGCAAACGCGCCTTCCTCGGCAACTCCGGGATGACCGCGCCCGGCCGTAAGGTGCCCAAGGACGGCCTGGTGGGGGTGCTGTCGGCGACGCCGAAGAAGGCCAAGTCCGGCTCGTCGTACGTGGGCATGCCGCCCATGAAGCTGCGCCGTACCGCGGAAGAGGGTGACCGGAGCCGCACCTACGACCCGCCGGCGCGGTACAAGGCGGCTCGGGCGCTCGTCGAGGTGTTCCGGGTGGTGCCCGCCATGTGCGCGGTCGCGCTGGCCCTCCTGGTGGCCGCCGTGTTCGAGACGCTCGCGGTCCGGCATGGCTTCGCCGTGGCGGCCGCGCTGGGCGGCGTGGTCATGCTGGCCGCGGGTGTGCTCGCGGCGGCGGTCACGACGGCCGCCAAGTGGGCCCTGGTCGGCCGGATCAGGGCTGGTAGCCGCCCCCTGTGGAGTTCGTTCGTGTGGCGCAACGAGCTGGTGGACAACTTCGTCGAGATGCTGGCGGCGCCCTGGTTCGCGCAGCCGTGGCTCGGGACGGCGGCCCTGAACGTGTGGCTGCGCTCGCTCGGGGCACGCATTGGTCATGGGGTCACGTGTGACACGTACTGGCTGCCCGAGGCGGATCTGGTGACACTCGGCGACGGCGCGTGCGTCAACCGGGGCTGCGTCCTGCAGACACATCTGTTCCACGACCGGGTCATGAGCATGGACACCGTGACGCTCGATGCCGGCGCCACGCTGGGCCCGCACGGTGTGGTGCTGCCGGCCGCGCGAGTGGGCACCGACACCACGATCGGTCCCGCTTCACTGGTCATGCGCGGCGAGAGCGTGCCCGGCCACAGCCGGTGGTTCGGCAACCCCATCGCGGCCTGGCGATGACATCCGCGATGGCCCCTGTGATGACACCGTACTTCCCCGAACACGGCGACCGCCGGTACGGCGTCTCCCACTACGACCTGACGCTGGACTACCGGGTCCCGGCCAACCGGCTCGCCGGCACGGCCCGGCTGACGGTGTCCGCCGCCGAACCCCTGGGCGTCCTCGATCTCGACCTTGGCAAGTTCCGGGTCTCGGGCGTCACCGTGGACGGCGTTCCCGCCCGATACGTACACGGCCAGGGCAAACTGCGAGTGACCCTGCCCAGGTCGCTGCCCGCGGGAGGGCAGGCCGGGGTCGAGGTGCGCTATTCGGGCAACCCCCTGCCGGTGCCGAGCCCGTGGGGCGGCCTGGGTTGGGAGGAACTGACCGACGGCGCGCTCGTGGCCGGTCAGCCGATCGGCGCGCCCTCCTGGTTCCCGTGCAACGACCGGCCCGGCGACAAGGCGTCCTACCGGATCTCCGTGACCACCGCCTCGCCGTACCAGGTGATCGCGAACGGCGTGCTCGTGACCAGGCGCCGCTCGGCGGGGAGCACGACGTGGATCTACGACCAGCCCGAGCCCATGGCGAGCTACCTGGCAAGCGTGCAGATCGGGCGCTACCGCCTCGCCGAGGTCGCCGGGATCGAGGTGGCCCACCCGGCGCGGCTGGCCACGCGCGTACGGCACGACTTCGGCCGGCAGGGCGAGATGATGGAGCTGTTCACCGACCTGTTCGGGGCCTATCCGTTCACGGGCTACACCGTCGTGGTGGCCGACGACGACCTGGACATCCCGGTCGAGGCCCAGGGCATGTCGATCTTCGGCCGGAACCATGTCGACGGCGCGCGCGGGTTCGAACGCCTGGTCGCGCACGAGCTGGCGCACCAGTGGTTCGGCAACAGCCTTACCGTGGCCTGCTGGCGCGACATCTGGTTGCAGGAGGGCTTCGCCACCTACGCCGAGTGGCTCTGGTCGGAGGCGTCGGGCGGCCCGTCCGCGGGCGACCACGTCGAGCGCTGGCACCGCCGGCTGGCGCTGCTGCCGCAGGACTTCGTCCTGGCCGACCCCGGCCCTGCGGCGCTGTTCGACGATCGTGTCTACAAGAGGGGGGCGCTGACTCTGCACGCGTTGCGCCGGGCCGTGGGCGACCAGGCCTTCTTCCCCGCGCTGCGGGCCTGGACGGCCGAGCACCGGCACGGGAGCGTCACCACCGCGCAGTTCGCGGGGCACGTCCAGCGGCACACCTCGCGACCGATCGGGCCGCTGCTGTCCGCCTGGTTGTACGGCAAGCCGATGCCCCGGCCGGCCGCGCCGCCGGACCACTGACGCCAGTCGCGGACGAGGACGTACGTGAGAGCCTTCTCCACATGTACGCGCTGATGTACGCCTACCTGGGCGGCCTCCTCACGACGGCGTTGTCTGTAGGGCTGGCCACCTTCAGTACCTGGCTGGCTCATCGCAAGGGACAGAACTGGCTCGCCTGGGGAATGCTCTCGCTTTCTCTAGGGCCCATCAGCATTTTCTTCGTGGCACTCCTGCCGCGATTGCCCAAGGCAGACCGGCGAGCGGCGGGCCGTAATGGATGATCACCAGAGGGCGGTCACGGTCATTCGCGGGGCGCACGTCCTGGGCTCCACCACCACAGGAGACACCGCCCATGGGGGCGGAAAGGGGTCTACCCCTGACCATTCCGGTATCTGGACTCCGCTGTAAACCGTCGGCTCAGCCTGGGCAGAGTTGGTCCGTTACTTCTGTACCTCGGAGAGAGGCTGGAGAGTGGTCCGCAGGTGGTCGAGTGCGCTGCGGTACAGCTGGGGGCCCACGGAGATTCGGGCCACACCGATGGCACGTAGCTCGTCCAATGACCCGCGTTTCAGCGGAAAACCCGCGTTCACGGGCGTGCCGACCTCGGCGATGATGGCCCGGAGGTCGTCCGGCCCGGCTCCGGGAGGGAACACGCAATCTGCGCCGGCCGACCTGTACGCCTCAGCCCTGCTGATCGCATCGGCGCGCTTCTGATTCTCGGCCAGCTGCGAGGTGGGGAAGAAGGAGTCGATGCGGGCATTGATGACCAGTGGCACCCCGATGCGGTCGGCGGCTGCGCGCATCTGCGCGATGTAGGTGGCGCGGACATCGACGTCGATCAGGCCGCCGTTGGCGTGATCACTGTCCTCGATGTTACAGCCGACGGCTCCGATCTCGCCCAGCAGTTCGACCAGTTTCTCTGGTGTCATCCCATAGCCGGCCTCGGCGTCGACGGTGACCGGTACGTCGACGGAGGCTGCGATGCGTCGGGCGACGAACATCATCTCCCCGCTCGGGGCACCCTCACCGTCGTCGTAGCCCAGAGCGGCGGCGATCGCGTTGCTCGCGGTCGCGACCACCGGGAAGCCCGCGTCGACGACGGCGCGGGCGCTGCCCACGTCCCAGGCGTTCGGCAGCACCAGCGGAGCGCCCGGGACGTGCAGGGAACGAAGCAGTTCGGCCTTGCCGGCCTGATCGGACATGGCGGCCTCAGTCGACAAGTGCGCCGGCGGACAGATTGGCGATGGTTCCGGTCATGGCTCCAACACGATCTGAAGCCAGGAACGCGGCCGTCTCCGCGATTTCAGAGAGCGTAGGCAGCCTCTTCAGAAGCGTTCCCTGCGCCATCCCTCCGCCGTCGAGCAATTCCTGGACCGACTGCCCGGCCGCTGCCGCGGTTTGCTTGAAGAGGTCCTTGGTGTAGGAACCCGCGGCCGGCGCGTCCACGACAGCGTGTGGACGGATGCCGATGACGCGGATGTTGCGGGGTGCCAGCTCCGCGGCCAGGACCCGCGAGAAGGCCTCCTTGCCGGCCGCGCTCACGCTGTGCCCCAGGATGCCGCCGACAGCCAGTTTGGAACCCGGCTCGGACAAAGTCAGGATGACGCCAGGGCGCTCGTGACCCATGTGCCGTGCCACGGCCTTGCTGGTGATGAACAGCGTCCGCAGAAAGCCGTCAATCGGTCGCATGAATTCCTCCAGCGAGAGGTCCGCCAGAAAGGTTCCCTGGTCGTGCATGACGCTCACGGCGTTGAGGGCGATGTCGATGCCGCCGGCCGTCGCCGCGATCTCATCGGCGTGCTTGTCGACGGCCTGTTGATCGAGAACGTCAACCTGCGCGGTCTCGACTGTTCCGCCCGTGGCGGCGATGTCACGCGCGACGGCGTCGAGCTTCGCCTGCGTCCGCCCGGCGATGAAGACCCTCGCGCCTTCCCGGGCGAATACCCGTGCGATTGCGCCGCCGATGGCGCCCCCGCCTCCATAGATCACAGCGTTCTTGTCGCCAAGTAGTAGTCCACTCATAGGAGTTCTCCAAGGGTGATTGATTTTTCCGGATGATTACGCAGGCTCGATGGTCATACCGTCCCCGCTGCGGGTTCTGTCCGCGTCCGCGATTACCGGAGGCTTCAGGAAGCCGGCGGGCCAGGTGACCGGGAGGGTGGTCACCGCAATGATCAGGCCGGTGATCGCCGTGGGCGAGGCGGTGAAGGTGCCGACAGGAGGTGGAGCACCAGAGGGGAGACTGCTGGTCAGCCGTGTTTCTGGCGCTGGATCTGTTCTGCGATGCGCTTGATGCGGTTCAGTCGTGCATCCCAGGTCTTGCCGACTTCATTCAGTTGCCGGACGGCGCGGGCGAGCTGTGCCTCGTCAACTTCGTAGCGGCGCTCGCGGCCTATCGGTGTCGCGTGGACGAGGCCTGCGCGATCGAGAACGGCCAGATGCTTGGCGACCGCTTGGCGCGAGATCGGGAGTCGATCGCTCAGGCTGGTCGGCGTACCGACTCCTTCCGCGAGCAGCAGGTCGAGCAGGCGGCGCCTGATCGGGTCGCCGATCGCCGACCAGAGTTCGTCGTCGACGGCGACGGTCATCGCGCCACCACGGAAGCGGCGTAGCTCCGCAGTCTGGGCAGGAACATGTCCCAGCCGCGCTCGTGATCGTGGAAGGACTCCTCGAGCACAGCGGCTTCCCAGCCCTTCTCCCGCCAGCCGCTCTCGGTCAGGCGCAGAATCGTGCCGTCACCGGAGGGCTCGAGCTCGATGGTAACCAGGAGAGAGTTGTCCGTATCGGGCAGCTGACCGTCAGGAGCGATCCACCGGAACGCGAACCTGCGGGGTGGATCCACGTCGACCACCATGATCGGTTCGACCACGGCGCGGTCGCCCCACACCACTTCGCCGACCGCGCCTGGCGCAGGCTCGAACGACGCGTCATCGGGCCACCACATCTTGATGTGCTCGGGACGACTCACCACATCGAACACGATCTCCGGGGCTGCGTCGACGCGAATCTCGCGCTCCAACGTTCCGAACTCCACTGCCGACCTCCAATGAGCAACTTTCGGTTGCGCATGACGTTAGCGGTCGCGCCGACGATCCGCAACCTCGTGTTGCGTATTGACCCTGAGGTCGAGGCAGGGGGACAGATCGCTGATCCCCTCTCGATGCGCAGCGGCATGGTGTGGAAGCCCGGCCGGTCGACCGGTGGGTGTGAATGCGCGGCATTGGATCAAGATCCGCATTGACAGGCGACAACTTCGCCGGCTTCGCCTCTGGGGCCAAGCACCACTTTCGTCGGCTGCCGTCACTACGCGCGGTTGGCTACTTCCCCGCCGTATGTCAGCGACGGCGTAAGGGCGGTGACAGTCCTGCATCAGAACGGTCGGCGATGGTTGATGCATGAACGGTTCAGCGATGCGGCCTCGGGGCCGCGAACTGGGCCGGACCGAGATCACCTCGATCTCGCGCCGGGACGGATCCCGCAAGATCCAAACAACGCAGCACAAGGAGCACACAATGCAGAAGTTCGACACCCTCGCCCCGATCTCCGTCGTCCTGAACATCCCCGCGGGGCGCGTCCAGATCACAGCCGCCGAGCGGGCTGACACCGTGGTCGAGGTTCGGCCCGCGAACGCCTCGAAGGGCCGTGACGTGACGGCAGCCAAGGAGACCACGGTCGAGTACGCCGACGGCGTCCTGCGGATCGAGGCTCCGGTGAAGAACCAGTATCTCGGCCCGTCCGGATCCATCGAGGTGACGGTCGAGCTGCCCGCCGGTTCCCAGGTCGAGGGCAAGACGGCCGGCGCCGAACTCCGGACCGTCGGCCGCCTCGGCGACGTCGCCTTCGAAGGTGCGTACCGCCAGATCAAGCTTGACGAGACCGCGAGCCTGCGTCTCACCGCGACCGACGGCGACGTTGAGGTCGGCCGCCTGGGCGGGCCCGCGGAGATCAGCACCGCACGGGGTGACATCCGAATCGCCGAGGCCACGGGCGGCAAGGTGGTGCTCAGCACTCAGTCCGGCGACATCTCGATCGCCGCCACCGCCGGAGTCTCGGCCGCCTTGGACGCCGGCACCAGCCACGGCCGCATCACCAACGCCCTCAAGAACGACGGCGCCACCGAACTCGACATCCACGCCACCACCTCCAACGGCGACATCACCGCGCGCAGCCTGTGACCCGCAGCCTCCGATGGGAGGTGAAGTCGCAAGATCGCGGCCGGTACGCGGCGGTGGTGAGAGAAGTCGCAGGTCAAGACGTAATCGTGAACCGTCGGCTCAGCCTGCGCAAGTTCGGGCCTCGCGATCGTTATCTGGGGTTCTTGGCCTGTTCTCACAGATCAGAGCGAGGAGGGCGTGCCCGGGCCCAGGCGGCTTGTTGGTGGGTGGTCATACCCGGAGGGCGGTGGCGGCTACACTGCCCGGCCGACCGGCGTGTGGGCCACGGATCGGGGACAGGCTTCGATCCCTCGACCTGGCCAGCGACCCTCGCCGTGAAGGGAGAGCGATGGCCACGCGCGCCGAGGCGATCACCCGGCACCTGCACCGATTCCTGGCCTGGCTCAGCGAAGGGCTCGGGCACCACTGGCTGTCCGCGGTCATCGCCTGCGAGGTGAGCGCCTGGCGCGTCCACCTGGCCGCCGCCGGCGCGCTGGCGGGGACGTGACACGATGGCGGACTTTCCGGCCGGGCCCCAGAGGCGGGCGATGACGCCGCCGCAGGCAATTCGTACCCGGCGGTTGTGGCTTAGGGCGTGTATCGAAAGCGCCGGTCGCAGCCACCCGTTGCTCTGAGGCAGGGGTAAACCGCTACTTCAGCGGTGGATGTGGCGAGTACGGTGTGGCTGTGGCCGGTGATCTCGTGCAGCGGCGGCTCACGGAGACAGACGCGCGGACGCGAAGGAGCGAATGGTGCCAGGCGCTGTACTGCGAGGGGTGACTCTGGACTGTGCCGACCCGCAGACGCTGGCGGGCTTCTACGGTGCACTGACCGGGATGCGCGAACTATTCAGTACGGACGAGTTCGTCGCTCTGACGGACGACTCCGGCTGTGATCTGGGGTTCCAGAGGGTTGACGGATACCGGGCTCCGCAGTGGCCGGGTCAGGACGTGCCACAACAAGTCCACCTGGATTTCCGCGCTGACGACCTCGATGCGATGGAAGTGCTGGCCCTGGAACTCGGCGCGACCAAACCGGACCATCAGCCCGGCGACGGACGCTGGCGGGTACTCCTGGATCCGGCTGGCCACCCCTTCTGCCTGACGTCTTCCTGACATCACCGGCGTTGACAGGTATCCCCCGTCAGACGCCGTAGCGCTAAGGCTTGGACGAGCGGTTCATCAGCTGCTGGCCGCCTCGGAGAGGGCATGGCGTCAGATGTGCTGGTCACAGCCACTCGTTGATGGCCGCTACCAGGGCGGGTGCCTCGTAGCGGACCGCGAGCTTGTCGTACCTCGTGGCCACGGCACGGTGCCTTTTGAGGCGATTGATGCCGCACTCTACCGCGTGCCGAGCCTTGTAGTCCTCCGGGTCGAACTTCGGTGGACGGTCGCCGCGGGAGCCGCGTTTCCTTCGGTTGCGGGCCTGGTCGGCCTTGTCCGGGATGGTGCAGCGAATGCCACGTCTGGGCAGATAGGCGCGGTTCTTCCGGGAGGCGTACGCCTTATCAGCGCGCACCCGCCTCGGCCGGGTGCGCGGTCTGCCGGACCCCAGCCGGGGTACCCTGATGCGGCCCAGGACAACCTCGAACTGCGGGGAGTCCCCGCGCTGTCCGGCGGTGATCACGATGGACATGGGCTTTTGCCCCTGCTCGACGGCGAGGTGCAGCTTGGTGGTCAGGCCGCCGCGCGAGCGCCCGAGGCCGTGGTCGTCGGGCTCGACTGCGACACCGCCGGGCGGCTCCTTCTGCAGGTCCCCCTTTTCCTCGCTCCGGCGGCGTTGGCAGGACTCGCCCACTGAAGCGCTAGCCATGACAATTGATCGTTACGGGGGCGCCTAGCTGGCTTCGAGAACGAAGAACAAGAAGCACAGGAACCTCGTGCGGGTGGGCTCGATCTCGCGGAGCTCCTCGGGGAACAGTTCGCGGGCTTCCGGCACAAACGGCGGTTCGCTGATGACGCTGATGCGAAAGCCCGCCGCGGTGAAGGCTTCGGTCATCGCGTGCAGCGGCCGGTCCCAGAACCTCATCTGAGCGGTCTGCCCATGCATCGTCCATTCGTCGGTCCGGCTGCGGGTCTCGAAGTACTTGGGCTTTTCCCCGGCCATGTGCTGAAAGAGAGCGATGGAGAAAGGATGGTCGACCGAGACGAGGAGTCTGCCACCAGGCTTCAGCACGCGTCTCAGCTCGGCCAGTGTCGGTCCCCAGTCTTCCAGGTAGTGCAGCACCAGGGAGGCGGTGACGTCGTCAAACGCCTCGTCGGGGAAGGGCAGTGGGCCAGCCATGTCGGCGACCCGCAGATCCGCGTCGGCGCCCAGCCTCTGCCGGGCCAGCTCCAGCATCCCGGCACTCGCGTCGATGCCGGTGACAATGGCGCCTCGATCGCGCAGCGCGGAGAAGAGGGGACCCGAGCCGCAGCCGGCGTCGAGGATCCGCCGACCGGTCACGTCCCCGGCGAGCTCGAGCATCGCGGGCCGCTCGTAGTACGCGTTCAGGAGGCTCGTCTCGTTCTCGGTCGAGTACCCCTCGGCGATCATGTCGTAGGCATTGAACGGGGAGGGCTGTGCGGTCTCAACGTGATCTTCGGGCATGGTAGGCATGCGGGCCATTGTGGACCAGGAGCCTCGGTGGCACAGACATACGGCTCGTTTGCCGTGGCTGAGCACTTCAATCGGCTCGCGAACGCCGGATGAGCCCGCCCCCTGACGCTGGTCAAGTGGCCCGAAGCACGGGCCGATCCGAGGTCGGGTACTCAGCGCCTGGTCTCGTACCTGGTCAGGAGTACGCCGTCGGGGAACGTCCGGGTCTCCATCAGGGTCAGGTTCACCCAGTTGTCCAGGGCCGTAAAGAACGGCATGCCGCTGCCCAGCAAGACCGGTGCGGTGACCAGCACGTACTCGTCGATCAGCCCGGCCCGCATGGCCGCTGCGGCGAGTGTGGCGCCGCCGATGTCCATGGGGCCACCGTCCTCGGCCTTGAGCCGGGTGATCTCGGTGACCGCGTCGCCGGTGACCAGGCGGGTGTTCCAGTCGACCGTGATGGTCGTCGAGGAGAACACCACCTTCGGCATGTCCCGCCAGCGGCGGGCGTACTCGATCTCCGCCGGTGTGGCGCCAGGCTTCTGGTCGGCGGTCGGCCAGTGGGGGCTCATCGTCTCCCACAGTTTGCGCCCGTACAGCGCCAGGCCGGTCGCCCCCACCCGGTCGGACCACCACTGGAACAGCTCGTCGCTCGGTACGCTCCAGCCGAGGTCGTCGCCGGGCGCGGCGACGTAGCCGTCCAGGCTCAGGTTCATGGCGAAGGTCAGTTTCCGCATGGCGTCAGCCTCCTGTGAGTCGGTAGTCGGCGTACAGACCAGCATGGCGCGGAAAAATCATCGGTCAGGCCATACCGAGGGCCGGTTCACCACCACGCCAGTCCGCCGCGAGAACACCAGCCGGTGCCTGCCTGACGGGCCCAGGCCCAAACCGGCCGGGCCACCGACGCAACGCTGGAGGCGGCCGTCACCGCCGCCCGGCTGGAAGCCGCTCAGGCCGCCGCCGGGCCGGCGCTACCCGAGCTGATCGACCTGAGCACCGATCTCGGTGCCGGGGTGCACGGCGTGGCGCTGCCGGACGCCAACATCGAGGTCATCGCCCGGCACCCAGATGAGCACCGACAAGCGGCCCGAGACGCCCGGCAGCGGTGACCCGCGGGAAAGGCCAGGGCAGCCGGACTGGGCACGGCGGCTGGCCGAGCGTGCCGTTGCTCGCCGACGCCGCGCTCGCAACGCAGGGCAGGGTCCCGGTCACCGTGGTACACCTTCTCCATCCGGCCGGCGCAGCAGTCCGGCCGCGTCCGCTGCAGGAACCCGACCTGCCTGGACGAAAACGGCGAGCGCCCGAGGGCTCACATTGAGAAGAATCGGCTGGACGGCAGTGCCGTGCTCGTTTGGGCCGACGGCAGGTTGACGCACTACTACGAGAACCGGGAGGCATCGTGAGCGACAAGACGGCCTTGGGTGACCGGATGAAGGCGTACGAGGTGGTCACGCGCACGTTGCTTCCGCGCCGTACATACGCCGTGGTGCGGGTGGACGGCCGGGCGTTCCACAGCTTTCTGAGGCACGCTGAGCGGCCGTTCGACGGGGCGGTGATGCGCGCGATGGACGCCGTGGCGGAGGCCCTGTGCGCGGAGATGTCGGGAGCCGTATTCGCCTTCGCCCAGTCGGATGAGTGCTCGGTGCTGCTGACGGACTTCGAGTCGCACGGCACGCAGCCATGGTTCGGCGGCGTGATCCAGAAGGTCGTGTCCATCGCTGCCTCAACCGCGACAGTGGCGTTCAACAGGTCGTACGGGATGCGCTTCGAGCCGTCCTCCGCGGACGGCTACGCCACGTTCGATGCCCGCGTCTTCACCATCCCGGACGTCGTGGAGGTCGCGAACTACTACCTCTGGAGGCAGCGGGACTGCGTCCGCAACTCCATCACCATGGCCGCCCAGGCGAAGTTCTCCCACAAGCAGCTCCACGGCAAGTCCACGGGCGACATGCAGGAAATGTTGTGGTCGCAGCACCGCATCAACTGGAACGACTACCCCGATGGGGCCAAGCGCGGCCGGGTGTGCGTCCGGTACGCCGAGGAGCGGGACGCCACCTGGACCGAGCGCAACGTTGACCAGCAAATCACGTCGCGGGCCGTGCGCTCACGGTGGGCCTCGGAGGCTGCGCCGCACTTCACCGCGACCTCTGACGGGTGGCTGGCGTCCGTCATCCCGGCCATGCCATCTCTGACGGCCGGCATGGAGGCATCGTGAAGAATCGAAGATGCAGTCCGGCGAGATCCCGAACGTGCGGTGGCCGGCGCCCGAACCGGCCAGCGCGCCCGGCTCGATGACCGTCAAGCCCAAGCCGGAGCGGTGCGCGAACTACGGGAAGCGCCCAAGGTGCGGCCGATGATCAGGCTCTGGCGCCGCTGGTTCGGCGGGTTCGTCGCCGAACTGCGCAAGCACTTCCGCTTCGCCGGCACCCGGCTGCTGGAGAGGATCCCGACCGGGACCACCCCCACGCGGGCCGGGGCGCCGCTCGCCGGCCGTGCGCAGGAGCTCCTCGACCTGGAGGAGCGGATGTTCGCCGAGATCGCCGCCGACAGCGGACGTGCCACGGGCACGACGGAGCTGCCGCGCTGATCGCCGCCGCCTCGCCCGGGGCCGTGCCGCCGAGGTTCGGCAGCGGGGAGACCGTCAAGCGGTGCGTCGAGGCCGGGCTCGGGCTCACCCTGCTCCCCAGGGCCGCCGTCGCCGCCGAGTTGTCGGCCGGGCGGCTCGGTCTCCGGCGGTGTCGGCCGTCCTGTCGGTGCTCGCCGAGGCGGCCCCGGCACCTCCGGGGTGACGATGAGATGTGGACCGGGTGCCCCCGTCTTGCCACGAAGCGGGGGCAGGACGGCATGGTGTCAGAGCCGGCGCACCGATCCGACCTTGGCGCCGGCGTCCAGCCGCCAGCGGTCGCCCGTGCTGACCGTGCCGTTGGGGAGATCCACCTGGTTGCCGAGCACATACGTCGATGTCCAGTTCGCCGATGTGGCCGCGCAGAGCAGGTAGCCGCGGTAGGCGTTCAGGGTGCCGTCCTGGAGGTAGGCGTACGAGGCGCGGTAGGCGCCGGTGTCCGCGCCGCGGTCGTAGTCGGTGTCGCCGGTGCTGGTCACCGGAGGGCCGACGAATTCCGTGGCGACGAGCTCGGACGTCGCGTTGCGGCGCCGGCGCACGTGCGTGACGATCCCGCGATGGATGTCCCCGCTCACCACCACCGGGTTGAACGGGCGCTGCGTGCGGGAGGCCAGGCGCCCCGCGAGGGCATCGGTCAACGTGCTGCGGTCGGCGTCGTAGGCCGACCAGCCGCCGCCTCCGTTCGGGAACCAGGAGAGCGGCTGGCCGGATCCGATCGCCGTCCACGTGGTGTTCGAGGTGGCGACCTTGTCGAGCAGCCAGTCCAGTTGCTCCCGCCCGAGGATCGTGGCGGGCGCCCGGTACTGCCGCCCGTCGGTGAGCAGCAGGTCCAGGTTCGTTCCCCACCTGATGCGTCGGTGGAGTGTCAGCTGCATCAGCCCGGACGCGGTGTCCAGCACCGGCGGGCCGCCGCGCAGCGGCATGTTCTCCCAGTACGCCTGCAACGCCGCCGCGAGCTGGGCCCGCTCCGCGACGGTCATGCCGGGGGCACGGCCCTGTACGTCGTTCCAGAACTCGTGGTCGTCGGGCACCGTGTAGGTGGGGAACCGCGCGTGCATGTCCAGCAGGGCCAGGCGCGACTTGTACTGTCCGTACCGGATCCGGTAGTCCGACAGTGACACGATCTGCCGGGGCGGGAGGTGGCCCGGCCGGCCGAAGTCGTAGATGTAGTCGCCGAGGTGCACCACGAAGTTGACGTCGTCGCGGGTGGCGAGGTCGGCGATGCCGTTGAAGTAGAAGATGCCGCTGCCGGGCTTGGCCATGTTCTGACAGCTCAGCACGGCGAAGCGTACGGTGTCGTCCGTTTGCGCGGCCGGAGCGGTGAGGGTGCGGCCGACCGGGCTGACCCAGTCACCGACGCGGAACCGGTAGTGGTACACGGTCCCGGGCTTCAGGCCGGTGACATCGACGTGTACGGCCCAGGCGTACTGCGGCTCGGCCACGAACACCCCGGAGGTAAGCGGGCGGGTGTCCAGGTCCTCCTGCGTTTCGGCGACCGTCCACTCGACCGGGATCGGGCCCTGCCCGTTCATGCCCAGCCCGGCCTCGGTCGGCTGGGTGGTCAGACGCGTCCAGATCACGACGGCGCCCGGCAGCGCGTCACCGGAGGCGACACCGACGGTGAACGGGGTGGACGGCAACGTGGCGGCGGAGGCCGGGGCCGCCTGCCACAGGGCGCCGACGGCCAGACCACCTGCGGCGATCGCGGCACCTCGGGCGTTGAAGAGGAACGTCCTGCGACTTAACTCGGGCATGTTCGACCCGCTTTCCAGGCATAAAGGGAGGGCGTAGCCACGAGTACGCGGGGCCGACGAATATCAGCCGAACCTCGTGTGGTCACGCGACGAACTCCTCATGGCACAAGCAGCCCGGCCATAACCCGTCCCCCGGCCACGCCCCCTCAGCTGCCTAATTCCGCTTGGCGCTCATGTTCCGGCGCGAGGTTCTCGTAGAACCAGAGCGGCTCGTCGGGCTGGTAGGTAAGGCTCGGCCGGGACAACAACTCCCGCAGGAGGTGCCGCGCCTCGTCGCCTGACACCCGTCCCCTCTTCCAGCGGGTGACGAGCTCCAGAGCGTTCTCCAGTTCTTCGT
Organism: Nonomuraea jiangxiensis; assembly: GCF_900099965.1. Classification (GTDB taxonomy): domain Bacteria; phylum Actinomycetota; class Actinomycetes; order Streptosporangiales; family Streptosporangiaceae; genus Nonomuraea; species Nonomuraea jiangxiensis. Next base: position 54,774 of record NZ_FNDJ01000035.1, read on the forward strand.
TGGTGTCCTCCGCGGCGTCGTCGTTCGGCAGCACCGGGGCGGAGGATCCGCCAGAGTCGTCCTGGCCGAGGAGTTCGCGCAGCAGGAGGGCGCGGATCTGTGTCTCCCGCCTGAGAGGTGCGGCGACGTCGGAGTTCTGGAGGTCCGCGACGGCCTGGACCGCGCGGGCCAGGGTCGCACTCGCGTCCGCGTAATCGTCCGCCTGGACCTGCCAGGAGCTCAGCTTGATCAACACGGCGACGAGACGTTCCGTGCGCTCATGCCGCGAATGGTGCTCGACCGCCCGGGACAACGCCTCGAAGGCCTCCTCGCGGCGACCGAGATCGATCAGCACGTTGGCCAGCGTGGTGGTGGTGATGCCGGCGTTCGACCAGGCCTCGATCCGGGCGTCGATCTCCCCGGCCTCGCGGATCAGGGGAAGGGCGATCTCAAGCTCGCCCAGCGCCAGGTGCGAGCGGCCCGCCTCGTACTTGGCGAGCGAGAGCTTGTCCTGGTCCAGGTGGATCGAGGGAGAGGCCAGGGCCTGCTCGCACCAGAACAGCCGGTCGGCCTGCTCGTTCAGCCGGCCGCAGAGATGAACGTTGTTGAGCATCGCCGACAAGGCGTCCGGGTGCAGGCCGAGCTCCGAGAACAGGTCGGCGGCCGTCCGCCCGTGGTCGAGGGCCTGGCTCGACTCTCCCTGCCGGCCGAGCAGGATGCTCAGCTTGAAGTGGGTCCGCGCCTCCGGCACCGGCAGCCGGTAGGCGGAGCTGATCTGGAGTGCTTCGCGGTAGGAGTCCGCGGCGAGCCCGGGCGATCCCATCTTCTCCAGTTGCTCGGCGGTGTCGTGGCAGGCAGTGACGGCCCGCTCCGGCTCGCCGTTCCGCAGATGCAAGCGGATCCGGATCTGGCACATTCGGGCGATTCCGTCGATCTCCTTGCGCGCGGAGTAGAGAAGCCAGAGATCGAGGGCGAGATCAGTGGCCGTCGGCATCAGGGCCAGGCGCTCGGCGAGCTCCTCTGCCGCGTGGAAGATCTCGGGGTCCAGTTCGCCGGAGAACTCCGCCTCAGGGGACAGATCGGTGATCTCACGCAGCCGGTCGCGAAGGAACCACGCCGCGCGCTCCTGGAACGCGCGCAGGACCTCGGGGTCCTCCTGGGAGTCGCGCCGTTCGCGGGCGAACAGCCGGATCAGCTCGTACAGGGCGAAACTGCTCTCCTTGGCGCCCTGCACATCGACGGTCAAGGTACGTTCGCTCAGGTTCTGATCGGCCAGGCGGTGGAGGACGAGGCCCTGCTTGAACGGATCCAGGCCGGCGGCGTGGGCGTACGCCCGGGCCGTCACGGCGGCACCAGGGAACGCCGTCATCAGCCGCAGGGCCCGGCGGCCGTCGTCGGGCAGCAGCGCGTAGCTGAGCGCGATCGCCGCCCCCACCGGCCGGGCGCCGGTGTCCAGGTACTGCAGCCGGGTGACCTCGTTGGCCAGGATGTCCCGCAGATGCCACAGGTCAGTCTCGGGGGCGGCCACCAGCCAGGATCCGACGACGCGCAGGGCCAGCGGGATGTCGGCACACAGTTGGGCGATGTCGTCCAGCGCGACCCCGTCGCCGCCGCGCTCGCCCGCGTACATCCGCAGCAGGGCCACCGACTCCGCCCGGAACATCGGCTCGACCCCGAACGACAGCCCGGGGTCGGCGAGATCCTGCAGGCGGTCCCGGGAGGTGACGATGACGGCGCAGGAAGCGGCCCGCCGTACGAGCGGCGCGACATGCGCGGCGTCGCGGACGTTGTCGAACAACAGCAGCACGTTCCGGCCCTCCAACGCGGTGAGGAACAGGTCCAGCGCCGCGGACTCGTCGGTGGCCGTCTCACTGAGGCCGACCCCGAGTGCCTCGGACAGGATCCGTACGGCCGTGCGCGGCCCACGCCGCCGCTCCGGGTCCAGCCCGAACAGATCGAGGTAGTAGACCCCTCCGGTGAAACGATCGGCCAGCCGCCTCGCGACTTCGACGGCCACGGCCGAGGTCCCCGCTCCTGGCTGTCCCGAGAGATAGGTGACGGCGCTGCCCCGTGACTCCAGGTTTCCCACCAGTCCGTCGCAAATCCGGGTGAGCAGCTCGTCCCGTCCGAGGAAGTACGGGTCGGGCGGCGGCAGCCGGCACATGCGCTGCGCGGTCGCCCCGATCAGCGCTTGGTGGCCGGTTCGACCGGATTGTCGCGGCACCTCCGCCAGGGTCACCTCCTCGGACCCGCGCTCCACCAGCACGATCTCGGTCGAGGGCGAGAGGAGCGGGGGCAGCAGCGCTTCGAGATGGCCGAGGAAGCGCCGGGTCGCGGCGGCCGTGGATCCCGCCAGCGCGGCCGTCAGGTGATGGCGGCAGCCGGCGGACAGGTGCCGGAACAGGGCGCCACGGATCTGGTCCCCGACCACCTGGACCAGCCTCTCCCAGGCTTCCCTGGGTCGCACCACTCCGTCGCCCAGCGGGGCGCACCACAGGTCGACGGCCCGGTCGTGGCCGGGCAGTCCTGGCAGCAGGATCCGGGCGTCCAGGCCGTGACGCCGCAGGCGTTCGCGCAGTTCCAGGGCCCAGACGGAGTCCTGGCGCGCGGCCAGGGCCGTCTCGACGGCCAGCCGGTCGACGACGGCGCCGAGTCCACCGGGCCCGCGGCATGACCGGTCGAGATCGCGCAGGACCGTCGCGGCCTCCAACGCGGCCTCGCCCGGACCCGCACCCGACGAGTTCCCAGGCTCCTGCATGTCCGCGGGCCGGGCAGGAACCAGGATCGAACCCGCGGCTCCGTCGACAATGACGATCTCATCGTGCAGGCGTAACCACGGCACGGCGGACAGCAGCTCGGCCAGATGCTCGGCACAACTGATCCACACCGAGTCGCGCAGCCACCCGTCCCCGCTCCTGTAGCGGCCCGACACGACACCGAGTACCACGTCGTCGGCCGTGCGCAGCAGGGGTGCGCCGCTCATGCCTTTGAGCACGGAGCTGCTGCTGAACCGGGCCAAGCTCACGCCGTCGCGCTGGACGGGTCCCTCCCAGTGCCCGGTGGCGGTCAGCAGCCCGTACTCGTGCCCGGGGTCGTCGATCTGAGGAACGCCCATCACATAGCCGTCGGTACGCAACCGCACGCCGGCCGACGCGGCGAGGCCGGGTACCGACCCGTCGAGCGGTCGTTCCGTGAGCAGCACGGCCAGATCACAGGCGGGATCCCCCGCGATGAACTGCGCCTTGAACGCCGGCAGGGAGCCGTCGAGCGCGTCGACCTCGACCTCGGCGTCCGGCTCGTCGCAGCCGATCTCGACCAGCACATGCCAGGCGGTGACGGTGATCCTGGGGGCGAACTGGAAACAGGTTCCCCGTGCGAAGCCGTCACCGTCCAGGATCCGCCCCAGGAAAGCGGGAACCTTCACGCCGGCGCCGCCTCGGCGTCCTCCTGCGGCTCGGGCGATTCGGGTACGGGCATGACCTGCCCGTACACCAGCTTCACCTTGAGGGACGCCTCTCCAGATGCCTCGGACAGGATGATGCTCCCCTTGGCCGAGAACTTCAGTCCGAACTCCACCTCCACGGCCGACGGGGCCGCGGCCCGCCGCCCGGTGTCCCGGATCATGGCGGCGGTCGACGAGGCGATCTCGGCGATGGTCGCCTGCGCCCGGGGCCAAAGGTCTTGAAGGTGTTCCGCCGGGTTCGCACCCCGCGAGGTGAACTCCGACCCGCTCACGGCTGTGGTCTCGACCACCACTGTCGCCTGCCCGATCCGCATCGGAATCGTCCCCATCTGCACCCCTTCCGCCTCCCAGGGCCTATGTTCCGCGATCGGGGAACATACGACCAGCGAATTCACGCGATGAGCGCGCAGGCGACCGGCGCGAACCATGGAACCGTGGAACACCGGGTCCATGGACAGGCTCAGACGTGCAGGGTGGGCCGGTAGATGAGCTCCTGGGTGTGGCCGTCGAGCGTCCGACTCTCGATCAGCTCAAGGTCGAAGTCGGCCCCGCCCTGGAAGATCGGTCCCAATCCGGGTCCTACCGATGATCACCGGAAAGATCGTCCCCTGGACGCGGTCGACCAGGCCGACGACCCATCAGCGAGTTACTTCTTGCGGCTGGATTGGGGCCATCAATCGTGTTGTTCGGACGCTGAGGCTTTCTTTTCTTGGCCCTATCGAACCTTAGCCAAAGGAGGACCAGGAACGGGACACTAGTGATGCCGACGGCCTTTGCCAGAGCATTTCCCGGTCACCGCCGAGGGAATCTGCCCCCGGCCGGTAAGAAGCGGCACTTTCCAGGGTCGTCGCAACACAGTGGCTCTAGTTGATGACGGCGAGAAGCATAGCGAGACGCTCGGCTGGGGTAGCCCAGTCGAGCGTCTTTCTTGGTCTGGAGTTCAGTTCGGCAGGGTTGCGTCCACGGGAGTGGTGTACGAGGTCTCACACATGGCCAAGGTGCTGGATGAGCAGGTGGAGGCGTTCCGGACGCGGGCGCTGGACGCCGGCCCGTACTCGTTCGTGTGGCTGGACGCGCTGACCCAGAAGGTGAGATGTGCAGGAAGTGCAGCAGCCCATCCACGCTGTGAGGGGGCAGTTCCGGGCAGAGCACGCGGCCGCCAGCCGTACGGTTGTCCAGCAACGCGGCGACCTCGACCAGGCCGCCGCGGATCCTCACGACCCCTCCTCCCTGCCCAGGCGTCGTCGCCAAGGCAAACGTGGCCTGGTACGGGTATCAGTCGGTCTGAAGGACGAAGAACAAGAAGGACAGGAACTTTCCCGAGGGTCTGTCCGCGAAGGCTTCGGGGAACGCTTCGCGGGCGCTCGGTGCGGGGGCCGGTTCGCTGATGGCGGTGATCCGGAAGCCTGCCCCCGTGAAGGCGTCGGCCATCGCGTGCAGCGGCCGACTCCAGAAGGTCAGCAGGGCGGTGTGACCGCCAAGGGTCCATTCGTCGGAGCTGCTGCGAGTCGCGAAGTAGCTGGTGCCGGGCTCGGCTTGCAGGAAGTCGGCGAAAGGGTGATTGACGGACACGAGCAGTCGGCCGCCGGGCGCCAGCACGCGCCGCAGTTCGGCCAACGGTGCCGTCCAGTCCTCCAGGTAGTGCAGGACCAACGACGCAACGACATCATCGAATGCGGCATCGGGGAACGGCAGCGGGCTACTCAGATCAGCCAGGTGCAGGGGCACATCGTCGCCGAGCCGCTGCCGGGCCAGCTCCAGCATCTTGGCGCTGGCGTCGAAGCCGGTCATGATGGCGCCGCGGTCGCGCAGTGCCGCGGACAAGGGGCCGGAGCCGCAACCGGCGTCGAGGATCCGCCGGCCGGCCACGTCACCGGCCAGGTCCAGCATCGCAGGTCGCTCGTAATAGGCGTTGAGGAGGCTGGTCTCGTTCTCGGCCGAATACGCCTCGGCGATACTGTCGTAGTCGTTGGGCACAACTCCCTCTGCGGGCCCGGCGGCACCCTCGGGAACAGAACGAATCCACGACGGCCGCGTGACGCGTGCGGTGCCTGCTTGCCCGGTGGAACTCTTGGGAGCGAAAGTCATACGGGCGATCCTGGCACACGCGGCCCCCTCTGTCCGGCTTCGGGCGTTTCGCGATCGTGTTGCGCGACCAGCCCCACAGGTAGCTAACTGTAATCACGCTCACGGATTGCGTTACCAGGGGCCGTTCGGGCTTGTTTCATTGGTGGCCTGTGAAACGCTGGGACGTCATCATCGGCGACGGCCCCGCCGGGGGCTCTCCGCGCCTGGGGGGCGGCCTCAGCACATCTCCTCGGCCTTGTTCCTGAGGCCGTCCTGATTGAGCTTGACGTCGTAGCCGTACTCGGAGCTGTCGTCGTAGTACTGGATCACGATCCCGTCCCGGTACAGGTCCTTCTTATGGCCTGCTCTGAGCGTGACCCCACCGTAGGTGAGCTGCACTCCGGTCTTGTACGCCCTGATCTCGTAGAACCGGTCCTCGCGCAGGTCGAGATCGCCCTCCGTCACGGACCAGCCCTTGGGCAGCTCCTCCAGGTCGACGAACCCGATCTTCTCACCCTGCAGAGCCGGACCGCTGATCCTGGCCTGATCGAGCAACTCGCCACCAGAGCGGTGGTAGACGACCACCGAATCCGGCGCCTGGTCGCACCAGGCCACCGCCACCGTCAAATCGCCGTCCCTGCCGAGCATAAGCCCGGTCCGGCCACCGCTTGCCGGCGTACATGCCGTTAGCGCGAGCAGCATTCCGACGGCGGCGGCGGTGGCACGGGCGACCTGGAATCTCGTGATCCGCAAGCTGCCACACTCGTCGGGCGGCGGTCAACGGAACATCTCAGCCGCCCAACTCGCTCAGCTGCTCGGCTTTCAGCTTCACAGTCAAGGCCCTCAGGTTTGCCGCCAGGTGCCTGATCGACGACATACCAGGGATCGACGAAGCGTTCAGCAGCAGCGCCGAACTCCGCTCCGACGGCACGTTCGCCTTCAACATCACCAAGGCACGCACCGACCTGTACCCGCTCCGAGGCAGGTATCCGGTGCGCGGGATTCTGCACGGGGGCCTTCGTGCTGAGAGCGATCCGCGTGTGCTGGTGGTGTGTGACACGGGTCGGACTTCTGGTCAGGTGGTCGGTGGAGTCCTGCTAACTCGGGCGCTGGCGCTTGTATCTTGGGGCGATGTATCCCCCGATCGAACCCTGCGACCACGGGGACCTGCGCTAAGCGACAGGGCGTTGACCTGGTGTGACGCTGTTCCGGGAAGAGGGCGGCATTGATGCACTGTGCGGTCTGCACGCCGAACCCGATCCGACCGGTCAGGGGTTCTCGCCCCTGGGCGCCCACATCAGACGCCCCACGCCCTCGGGTGTCACCTGCAGATGCCACTCGTCCGGCCACACGTGATTACCTGAAGGATCGGCTGTCGCATTCGCGAACCTGACCTCCCCCGCGACACCCATTCCCGTGTAGTTGGCGTCCCCGGTATAGATCGACGCCTCGAACGAGGCGCTCCCAGGGATGCTCGCTTCCTCGAAGTAGGCGTTTCCGGCGAAGGTCACTCCCCTGAAGTCGGCGCCCCACATGGTCGCCCACCCGAACCAGGCTGTATCTGCGAAGGTCGCCCCCTCGAACCTGGCCCCTCCGCCGAAGGTCGCCTCGCCGAAGTCGGCGTACCCGGTGAAGGTCGCCGCCTCGAACGAGGTCACCTTGAACGAGGCCCTTTCGCCGAAGGTCGCGCGCAAAAACCGGGCGTCTCCAATGAAGTGGGCGCGGCTGAATTCGGCGGTGGAGATGTGGGCGTCGATCCAGTCGAAGTCGATGAGAGTGGCGCCGGTTAGATCGATGCGCATCCCTTCCCACAGCAGCGGACTGGGCGGGAGCTTGTCCCGCCGCTTCAGCGGACGATCGTCGCGCAGGTGCTCGCCCAGGATGCGCTGGGCGGTCAGGCGTACCTGCCGTTCGCCTTCCTGGTCGGCCGGGTCTGGTGACGGTGCCGCCGGGGCCGCGACGGCGGCTGTGCGAGCGGCCCGGTAGCGGTGCCGGGCCGCCTGCAGCGCGGCCTTGCGTTGGTGGTCCGGGTCCGGTGTCGTGGGCGGGGTGTAGGGCATGCGCAGGTAGGCGCAGATCACGTTGACGATGGTTTGGCGGTGCCCGGGGTTGGCCTGGGCCAGGCGTTCCAGGGCGTACAGGCCGCCCAGGCGTACGGCGGCCTTGTCATGGCCGAGTTGCTCGACCGCTTTGGTGTACAGGTCGGTGACCCGCCGTTCGGTGGCGTCGTGGGTGGTGTGCGCGGCGGTGATCTCTTGGTGGCGCTGACGATGGAAGGCCAAGCCCAAGGTGATGGCGGCACCCACCCCGGCGCCGGATGCCAGCGCGGTGCGCAGCACCTCCCCCCGCGCGCTGCCTGCCCCGAGGGTGGGCTGTCCGGCCTGGCCGGACAGATCGGCCAGCAACCACCACAAGGTGCCACCCACGGCGGCGCCGACCAGGAGCACGGCCAGCCGAATCCACCAGGCCGCGGCCTGCGGGGTGGACAGCGTCGGCGGAATGGAGATCGAGGCCGCCGGCGAGCACTCCTTGCACGCCGATCAGCCGGACGGCGCCGCCCCGTTCTTCGGCCCGGCGTTGGCCGCTGATCAGGACCCACAGGGCATGGCAATCGCAGAAGGCCAGATCACGGGCATTGATCACGATCCGGGGCGGCGATCGTCATGCGTCGGACGCTGGCATGCGCTCGTTCTTGCCCCTTGGCGGGTGGTCATGGTTGGGGCTTGCTGGGCTGATCGGGACCACGGCCTTGTCGATCGGAGGTGATCGCGTCATTCGTTCGCGGATGTCGCGGACGCGAGAAGGAGTTCGGCGAGTGACCTGGCGCGCCGGGCGGGGCCCTGGTCGCCAAGTGCCTGGACGGACGCGTACACGCCTTCCATGGCAAGGGTGAGGTGGTCGGCGAGCGAGGAGGGATCGGCGGCTCCGGTGGCCTCGGCCAGCTCGCCCAGGCGCGCACGGACCCAGCCTTTGGTGCCGGCCGCGTGCTGGTGGGCGGGGTGATGCGGGTCGGGGATCTCGGCCAGGGCCATCAGGAAGGGGCAGCCGCGGCACTGGCCGGGGCGTACCTGTTCGGCGAGCGCGTCGAAGAGCGCGAGTATCCGTTGGCTCGGCCCCCGGCTGTCGTCCGCGGTCACGGCATTGAACCAGTCCCTGTAGAGCGAACCGGCTCGTTCAACGTATGCGGTGATCAGGTCGTCCTTGGAGGCGAACAGCCGATAGAGGGTCGTGGGCGCGACGCCCGCCTCGGCGGCGATCCGGTCGACGCCGACGGCCCGGATGCCGTGCCAGTAGAACAGGTCGTGGGCGATCTGGAGCACGTGCTCACGCGTCTGCACGGCGCTGCGCCGCATGTGCGACCCCTTGTTAGGACGGAGGAACTGTCCTACTGTAGCCCACTGTTAGGGAACGATCCCTAACATTCTGAAGGAGGAAATCCATGATCTTGGTGACAGGCGGTTCCGGTGGCCGCCTTCGCCTCCGGACGCCGTGGTCATCGACCTCGGCCGCCGGCTCCGCGGGCACGAGCAGGTCCGCCGCCGGACCTCGGCGGAGGTCCGTCGCGCACTTCGCAGGGACGCTGCGATGATCCTGGTCACTGGTGCCACCGGCAACGTCGGACGCGAGGTGGCGGGGGCACTGGCCGAGGCCGGCGTCCCGGTTCGCGCAGTGTCTCGCGCCTCCGGTGCCGATCTGAACGATCCAGCCTCAATGCGCCCCGCGCTGGACGGGGTTCGGGCGGTGTTCCTGCTACCCGGCTACCGCGACATGCCTGGACTGGCGGCCGAGTTCGTGGACGCCGGGGTCGAGCGGGTGGTGCTGCTGTCCGGTCAGTCCGCGGTGGCCACCGACACCGGGAACGCCGTCTCGCAGTACATGATCGCCTCTGAGACGGCGGTCCGCGAGTCCGGCCTGGCCTGGACGTTCCTACGGCCGGCCGCCTTCATGTCCAACACCCTGCGATGGCTGCCGCAGCTGCGTGCCGGCGACGTGGTGCGCGACGCCTTCGGTGATGTGCCGATTGCGAGCATCGACCCGGCCGACATAGCCGCCGTGGCGGCCCTGGCGCTGCTGGAGCCCGGGCACGAGGGCCGCGCCTACTCGCTCACCGGACCACAGGCGTTGCTGCCGGCCGCCCGGGTGCGCATCCTGGGCCGGGCACTCGGCCGTGACCTGCGCTTCGAGGCACTGTCAGACGAGGACGCCTGGGCCGAGATGAGCGCCACCACACCGGTGGAGTACGTCAAGGCGTTCTTCAGCTTCTACCGCGACCACACCATCGACGAGACCACTGTCCACCCCACCGTGGAACAGCTCACCGGCCGCCCGCCCCGCACCTTCGACCAGTGGGTCACCACCCATGCCTCCGACTTAAGAGAGCGACTCTCATGATCAGGAAACTCGTCTGGGCGGTCGCCGCGGCCGTCCTCGCCCTGACCGGTACGACAGGCGCATCCGCCACCGCCGCCAGCGAACCTGCCGACAACCTGACGCCCGGCCCCTACCAGCACGCCCTCGACCCGTTGGTCGGCACCTGGCAGGCGATCAAGACCAACTATGTTCTCAGCCCAGACGGCCAGCCGATCGTGTCCAAGGACATCACTGTCCGCACCCGCTGGATCGCCAAGACCAGCGGACGGTTCCTGGAGGAGGAGACCGAAGGCACCCTCGGCGGGAACAAGTACTTCCGGGTGGGCGTGCTCGGCTTCTCCAACATCGACCGCCGCTATGAGTGGACCACCTTCGACAACGTTACCCCGACCTCGATGACCTACCGCGGCCCTGCCCTCACGCACGGAACGTCGAAGATCTCCATGCCCGGCCAGTTCACCGACCCGGGCATTCTCGGCCCCGACTACCTGGGCAAGACGATCCCGATGCGCACTGTGATCACCATCAGGTCGAACGAACAGCACACGTTCGACCTGTATTTCACGCCGCCCGGCCAGAAAGAACGCCTGGTCGACCGCGTCGTGTACACCCGCAAGACCCGATAAAGCCGGGCTCCGCCCAGGGCCGGGTGGGCACGTCCGCCGGACGCTCGCCAACCACGCTGCTCCGGTGCCTCGGTCACCACTCGATGGAGCGGCCGTCCCGGAACGATAGCCCGCTCGGCCCGTCGTCCATCAGGTTGCGACCTCGACGACGCCTAGGTTGGTGGTGATCCAGCGGGTGAGACGGCGGGGCGAAGGCGGCGGGTGCTCGCCGCTGCAGCGGCCAGTATGAGCGAGGCAGTAGTGCATTCCGTCGCCCACTGCCGGGAAATGGGGGAAATTTTTGGCTTCGCGTGACGCTCCGGTTCGGCGGAGGGACGAGCTCCTGCGGCGGACCGCCTTGTGCATGAGCCGAGAGCCCCTGATCCAGTACGTGTGACCTTGCCGGGAATACCTGTGTTTTGCCCTGCTTTGCAGACCTGATGATTCGCTGACGGCCCATTGTTCAGCGATGTGTATCGTGTTTTGGTGCGGTTCGGAGTGCTGGGTCCACTGTCGGTGTGGGACAGCGACGGAAATCCGGTGCGGGTCCCAGAGTCCAAGGTCCGGGCGCTGCTGAGCGACCTGCTCGTGCACGAGGGCCGGCCGGTCACCGCGGACCGGCTCATCGACGACCTGTGGGGCGAGGAACCTCCGGGCAACCCCGCCAACACCCTCCAGGTCAAGGTCTCCCAGCTACGCCGCGCGCTCGGCCGTGATCGCGTGGTCCACGAGTCGGCCGGTTACCGGCTGCGCCTCGACCGGTCCGCCGACGAGGTGGACTCGCAGTGTTTCCAGTCCCTGGTGACGCAGGCCCGGTCCGTCGGCGACGCACGTACGCGGGCCGGGTTGCTCACCGAGGCGCTCGGACTGTGGCGGGGGCCCGCCTACGCCGACGTCGAGGACGAGGAGTTCGCACGAGCGGCGGCCCAACGCCTCACCGAACAACGCCTGGCGGTCCTGGAGGAGCAGGCCGAGGCCCGGCTGGAGCTGGGCGACCACATCCTGCTCATCGGGGAGCTCGCCGACCTCGTGGCCCGGTATCCGCTGCGCGAACGGCTGCGGGCCATCCAGCTCCGCGCCTTGTACCTGGCCGGCCGTCAGAGCGAGGCGCTGGCGTCGTACGCGGAGTTGCGGGAGCTCCTGACCGCCGATCTCGGCCTCGATCCGAGCCCTGAGCTGGCCGCGCTGCAGGGCGCGATCCTGCGTCAGGACGCGTCGCTCGCACCGCCTGACACCTCCGCGAGCCCATCGGGCCCGCCGCCCCCTGCCTGCCCGCAGTCGAACCTGCCGGCACCGCTCAGTACGCTGATCGGCCGCGAACAGTCCCTCGGCGAGGTCGGCGACCTGCTAGGCCGTGCCCGCCTCGTCACGCTCACGGGGCCCGGAGGAGTGGGCAAGACCCGGCTCGCGGTGGCGGCCGCGACGCGCTTCGCCCAGGAAGTCGACGAAGCGTGGCTCGTCGAGTTCGCCCCGCGGCACGGGGGTTTGACCGACCTCATGCAGGTGGTCGCCACCGTACTCGGGATCCGGGACGACGCGCCCTCCGGGACGCCCGGATGGGGTGGCCCGTCGGAGCTGATCGACCGGCTCACGGCCGCTCTGCGGGAACGCCGGATCCTGCTCGTCCTGGACAACTGCGAACATGTCGTCGCGGCGGCGGCCGAACTCGCCCGGCGACTGCTGTGTGCCGCGCCCGACCTCCGTGTCCTGGCAACCAGTCGCGAGCCGCTCGGCTTGACCGGTGAGATGGTCTTTCTCGTCGAACCGCTGCGACCGGCCGCCGCGGTACGCCTGTTCACCGAGCGGGCCACGGCCTCGGCCCCGGGGTTCTCCCTCGACGGGGCCACCCCCGAGACACGCGAGGCCGTGTCGGAGATCTGCCGCCGGCTCGACGGCATACCGCTCGCTCTTGAGCTGGCGGCGGCCAGGGTCCGCGGGCTGGGCGTACGAGAGCTGGCGGCCCGCCTGGAGCACCGGTTCCGGCTGCTCACGTCCGGACAGCGGGGCGCGCCGGCGCGCCAGCGGACCCTGTGGGCCATGATCGACTGGAGCTGGGAGCTGCTCAGCGTGCCGGAACGGATCATGCTGCGTCGCCTCGCCGTGCACAGCGACGGCTGCACCCTGGACGCCGCGGAAGCGGTGTGCTCCGGTGACGGTGTGTCCCGCGAGGAAGTCCTGGACCTGGTGGCGCGACTGGTGGACCGTTCCATGGTCGTCGTGGTCGACGGATCCGAGGGCCCCCGCTACCGGCTGCTTGAGTCCGTGGCCGCGTACGCGCTGGAGCGTCTGGCCGAGATGGCGGATCTCACCGCCACCCGGGACCGGCACATGCGCTACTACCTCGACCTCGCCGAACAGGCCGAACCCCATCTGCGTGACGGGGAGCAGCAGGCGTGGCTCGCCCGGCTGGACGCCGAGGCGGCCAATCTGCGCTCCGCGCTGGAGGCGGCGCTGCGCCGCGCGCGGGAGGGCGCGGGCGGTCGCGAAGCCGTGCGGCTGGCCACCGCCCTGTCCTGGTGGTGGCTGCTGCGTGGACGGTTGAACGAGGGGTGCCGCACCATGTCGGCGGTGCTCACCGTCACCGGCGAATCCGCCGAACTCCACCTGCTGCGGGACGCGTTCATCCTGTTGAACGGCACCCAGCCGGGAACGCCACCGCCTGCCGACCCGGCCATCGATGATCCGGTGCGGAGCGGGCGCGCTGTGTGGCTGTACGCGTACGGACTGTACAACGTCGGGGAACTGGCCGGCAGCAGGGCGACCAACGCTCGTGCGCTCGACCTCTTCACCGCCGCCGGCGACTCGTGGGGCATCGCGGCCGCGCTCGGGCTGGGGGCCATGCACGCGCTGGTCCAGGGAGATCTCACCGGTGTGGAGCGGAACAGCGTGAGAAGCGCGGAGATCTTCCGTCGGCTTGGAGATCAGTGGGGCGAGTTGCAGGCCACGTCCCCGCTGAGCGAGCTCGCCGAGATCAGGGGCGACTACGCGGAGGCGGAACAGCGCCGGTATGAGGGGCTGCGCATCGCGCAGGAACTGGGCCTGGCGGCCGACCTCGCCGCCCGCTACTCCGGTCTGGGGCGGCTGGCACTGCTCTCCCGTGACTGGGAGCGGGCTCATGAGCTGCACGAGCGGGCGCGGCGGCTGTCAAGCGAACAGGGCAACGTCTACGTGGAGAGTCTCGCGGTCATCGGGCTCGCGCTCGGGGCTCGCCGCTCAGGGGATCTTGACGCGGCGGAGGCGTACCTAATGCGCCTGTTCGACCACTATCCCTCCTCGGAAGTGGGTGACCACCTGCTCTGGGCGGAGCGCGGCTTCACCGCCGAGCTCCGTGGTGACGAGGCTCAGGCGACGGCCCACCATCTCCGCGGCCTGGAGCTCGCCTGTTCCATGGGAGAGCCGCGAGCGCTGGCCCTGTCGTTCGAAGGGCTGGCGGGCGCGGCGGCGCTGTCGCGGGACGCGGGCCGAGCAGCACGCGCGGCCGAGTTGCTCGGCGCGGCGGACGCGGCACGCCGCGGTGTGGGAGCCCCGCTGCCTCCCGCCGAACGCGGTGACGTGGACCGGATCACGGCGGCGGCGACCGCCGTCCTGGGCGAGGACGCCTTCGCGGAGTCCTACCGGCGGGGAGCCCGCCTGACCCGGCAGGAGGCCGTGAACCTGGCCCGGCTGACGGTCGGGCGTCAGTAAACCGTCAGCACCTTCCCGTACCGTCGTTCACGGCGGGATGCGCGGGCGCCCACACGCGCCGGATCATGGGGGAAGACCGCCGTAGTCCACCTGGTCGCGGAGCAGCCACCCCGAGGTGGCAGCCGGGCGGCCGGTGACGGGGAACGAGATGACCACTCAGATGGAACGCTACTCGACAAGCGTCGCCGATCGTTGCGCGCACTGTGACGTGCTCAGTGACTGTCCGATGGACCGGCGGGCCTGTGCCGTCGCGGCCGGCCAGGAGGCGCTCGCCCGACAGCTCCAGTTCGTCGCCGACGCCTCTCACGAGCTGCGGAGCCCGGTGACCGGCCTGCGCGTGGAGCTCGAAGAGGCGGTGATGCACCCCGAGGAGACCGACCTCCACGAGCTGCTCCAGCGGGCGTTGAAGAACGTCAACCGCCTGGAGGGCATCGTGGCGGACCTTCTCCATCTGGCCAGGCCGAGGGCCGGCGCGTCGGACCGCTGGGAGGACCTCGACCTGGCCGACCTGGTGCGGTACGAGGTCCTGCGCCGATCGGATCGCATCCCTGTGCGGCTCCGGCTGACCTCCGGCGTCACCGTTCACGCGGTGCCCGTTCAGCTCGTACGTGCTCTTACCGGCCTGCTGGACAACGCCCAGCGGCATGCTGACCGGTTGGTCGAGGTGCGCGTGCACCGCCGCGACGGCCGGGCCGAGTTGGTCGTCGCCGACGACGGTGAGGAAGCAGGCCAAGCGGACCGGGACTGGATCTTCGAGTGCTTCACCCGGCTGGACAGTGCGCGCTGTCGTGACAAGGAGGGAGCCGGCCTCGGTCTGGCGATCGCCCGCGAAATCGCCCAGGCCCACCACGGCTGCATGGGAGTCCGGCGGTCCGCGGTCGGCGGAGCGTGCTTCGTCCTGCGCCTGCCCCTGCTCGTGTAGGCCCGCTGCCGCGCGGCGAGCGTCGAGGCACCGGCATGGTCCTACGGATCGGCGGGGAGTGCATGCCGCGCGCCGGCCGGCCGACGCCCACTTCGCCTTCGCATGCCTCCGCTCCCCCGATCGGCCCTGATCAGGCCACGCACCACCCGCCCAACCGGACGGTTCGAGGGGCTTGCGCTCTGCCCGCCTAATCGATTAGAAACGTCGTCATCTAATCGATTGGATGCACCATGGCGTTCACCTTCGAACCAACTGTCGTCGTCGTCGGATCCGTGAACCTCGACACGACCGTCCACGTCGCCATGCTGCCCGTCCCGGGCGAGACGGTCTTCGCCGCGACGAACCACCAGCAACTCGGTGGCAAGGGAGCCAATCAGGCCGTCGCCGCGGCGGAGGCCGGGGCGACGGTCACCATCGTCTGCGCGCTGGGCGACGACCCCGCCGCTGAACAGGCCCTCGGCTGGCTACGGTCGCGGGCCGTCGAGGTCCGGCCGGTGCGCGACCAGACCCGTCCCACCGGTCAGGCCTGGATCATCGTCGACGACAAAGGCGAGAACGCCATCGTCGTCGACCGGGGCGCCAACGCGGCGCTCACGGCCGACCTGGCGATCGCCGCCGTCCTCGACAGGACGCGCGGCAGCGACAGGACCACCACCACGCTCGTCGCCCAAGGGGAGGTCGATCCCGCGGTCGTCCACGCCGTCGCCGCGTTCGCACGGGAGCACGGCCTGCGGTTCGTGCTGAACCTGGCGCCGGTCATCGAGGTCAGCGAGGCGACGCTCAGGACGGCCGCGCCGCTGATCGTCAACGAGGGCGAGGCGACCGCCCTCACCCGCCGCCATCTCGGCGAGGACTCGCGCCCCGCGGACCTCGCGAGGCGATGGGGCATCGACATCGTCATCACGCTCGGCGCCGAAGGCGCTGCGATCATCTCGCCCGACGGCGAGATCCGCCGGGTGCCGGCGCCTTTGGTCGACGTCGTCGTGGACACGTCGGGAGCGGGTGACGCCTTCGCGGGAACGGTCGCCGCCGCACTGAGCCGGGGCCTGTCCCTGTACGAAGCCGCGGAGCACGGCGTCGCCGCCGGGGCTCGTGCCGTGCGCCGATGGGGCGCATCGGGCATCGGAGATGAACAAGGAAGTAATCGATGAACATCAACAAGGTGCGGGTCAGCGTGCTGGCCCTGCTGATCGCGGCGATGAGCACGACACTGGCCGGCTGCGGCGCACCGCCCGAAAGCGGCGGTGCCGGCGGGGCTGCGTCGTCGCTCTGCATGGTCACGGACACGAACGGGATCGACGACGGCTCGTTCAACGAGCTGACCTACGCCGGGCTCACCCGGGCAGGCGGGACCAAGCCGACCGTGACGATCTCGCGTACCTCCGACGACTACGTCCCCAACGTGGAGAGCCTGATCAACGGCGACTGCAGGGTGATCGTCGGCGTCGGATTCAACCTGGTCGACGCCATCAGGTCCGCCGCCGAGGCGAACCCCGGGATCCGGTTCGCGATCGTCGACGACGGCTCGATCGACCTTCCGAACGTGACGACGATCACCTTCGACATCACTCCCGCGGCGTTCCTGGCCGGCTACATCGCGGCGAGCTACTCGACCACCGGCGTGGTCGGCACGTACGGCGGCACGCAGATCCCGCCCGTCACCGCGTTCATGGACGGCTTCGCCCGTGGCGTCGACTACTTCAACAGGCAGAACAAGGCCTCCGTGGCGGTGGTCGGATGGAACGTCTCCAAGCGGACGGGAACGTTCGTGGGCGGCTACGCGGCGGGCGTCGAGGCCAAGACGGTCGCCCAGAGCCTGCTGGACCAGCGTGCCGACGTGCTGATGCCGGTCGGCGGTCCGATCTACCAGTCCGCGGCGGAGGCGATCCGCGACCGGGGGACGTCCGCCGCGCTCATCGGCGTCGACACCGACGGGTACGAGTCGGATCCGAAGTACCGGAGCCTGTTCCTCACGTCGGTGCTGAAGCATGTCGACGTGGCGGTCGCCCAGGCGGCCGGCGCGACGGGGAAAGAGGCCCGAGCGGCCGGCTACGTCGGCACCCTGTCGAACAACGGCGTCGGGGTCGCGCCCTTCCACGACCTCGCGGACCGAGCCGGCACCGCCCTCGGCCCGGAGCTGGACAAGATCCGGGCCGGACTCATCGACGGCTCCATCAAGCCGTGACCCGGAAGGCAGGCCAGACCTCATGAAACTCGAGCTCCGCGGCATCACCAAGCGGTTCGGTAGCCTGACGGCGAACGACCACATCGATCTGGTGGTCAGGTCCGGCGAGATCCACTGCCTTCTCGGTGAGAACGGCGCGGGCAAGTCCACGCTCATGAACGTGCTCTACGGCCTGTACCAGGCCGACGAGGGCGAGATCCTCCTGGACGGCGTGGTCCAGCGGTTCTCCGGCCCGCGCGATGCGATGAACGCCGGGATCGGCATGGTGCACCAGCACTTCATGCTCATCCCCGTGTTCACGGTCGCCGAGAACGTGATGCTCGGCAACGAGCCCACGCGTGCCGGTGGCACGCTCGACCTCGACACCGCCCGGGCCCGCGTACGGGAGATCTCGGAGCGCTTCGGGTTCGACCTCGACCCCGACGCGCTCGTGGGGGATCTCTCGGTGGGCGTCCAGCAGCGGGTCGAGATCGTCAAGGCCCTCTCCCGTGACGCCCGGATCCTGGTCTTCGACGAGCCCACCGCCGTGCTCACGCCCCCGGAGACCGACGCACTGATGGCGATCATGCGCCGGCTCAAGGAGCGCGGCACCGCAATCGTGTTCATCACCCACAAGCTGCGTGAGGTGCGCGAGGTCGCCGACCGCATCACGGTGGTGCGTCTCGGCAAGGTGGTCGGCGAGGCGTCGCCCACGGCCGGCAACGCCGAGCTCGCCTCGATGATGGTCGGCCGCGCGGTCGAGCTGACCGTGCGGAAGGCGCCGGCCCAGCCCGGGGACACCGCGCTCGTGCTGCGCGACCTGTCCGTCATCGACGCGCACGGCCAGTACGTCGTGTCGCACGTCGACCTGGCCGTGCGGCGCGGGGAGATCCTCGCGATCGCCGGTGTGCAGGGCAACGGCCAGACCGAGCTGACGGAGGCGATCCTCGGGCTGCAGCCGCGGGTCGAGGGCTCGATCACGCTCGACGGGGTCGAGCTGGCCGGTCGCACGCCGCGGCAGGTCCTCGACGCGGGCGTCGGGTTCGTGCCGGAGGACCGCGCGCGGGACGGCTTCGTCGCCGAGTTCACGATCGCCGAGAACCTCATGCTCGACCGCTCGTACGGTGCTCCGTTCGTACGGGCGGGCGCGCTGCAGCTCGACACGATCGAGACGTTCGCCCGTGCCGCGATCACCGAGTTCGACATCCGCGCGCAAGGGACCGGCACCAACGTCGGCCGCCTGTCCGGCGGCAACCAGCAGAAGGTCGTGCTCGCCCGCGAGCTGAACCGCGAGCTGCGGCTGCTCGTCGCCGCCCAGCCCACCCGCGGCGTCGACGTCGGCTCGATCGAGTTCATCCACCAGCGGATCGTCCGGACCCGCGACGCGGGAGTGCCCGTGATCGTCGTGTCGACCGAGCTCGACGAGGTCGTCGCGCTCGCCGACCGCATCGCCGTGATGTACCGCGGCGAGATCGTCGGCGTCGTGCCCGGTGACAGCCCGCGCGACGTGCTCGGCCTCATGATGGCCGGTGCCGCACCCCAGGCGGTGGCGATATGACACAGGACACGCCCCGCTCCCATCGGATCCTCAGGGAGATCTCCGGCGGCAACGCCGTCGTCTCCGTCCTCGCGATCGGGCTCGCCCTGCTGGTCGGCAGCGTCCTCATCGTGCTCACCGATCCCGAGGTGCAGGCGGCGTCCGGCTACCTGTTCGCGCGTCCCGCCGATGCCGTCCTCGCGGCCGGCGACGCCATCGGTGGCGCGTGCTCGGCACTGTTCCAGGGCGCCGTCTTCAACGGGACGCGCGTGGGCTGGGCGAACCAGATCAAGCCGCTCACCGAGACGCTCACGCTCGCGACCCCGCTCATCGCGGCCGGTCTCGGCGTCTCCGTCGCGTTCCGGAGTGGCCTGTTCAACATCGGGGGCCGAGGGCAGATGCTCGTCGCGGCCGCCGCCGCCGGCTGGATCAGCTGGTCGTTTCCAATGCCGTACCCCCTGCACATGCTCGTCTGCGTGCTCGGCGCGGTCGCCTGCGGCGCGCTCTGGGGCGGCGTCGCGGGTGTGCTCAAAGCCAGGACCGGCGCGCACGAGGTGATCGTCACGATCATGCTCAACTACGTCGCCTTCTACCTGGTGTCGTTCCTGTTGCGCACCCCGGGGGCGCTGCAGGCGCCCGGTTCGAACGGCCCGAAGTCGCCGGCGGCGCTCGACACGGCGGTGATGCCGACGCTGTCGGATCTGCTCGGCATCGGCTCCTTCCGCCTGCACGCCGGGTTTGTGCTCGTGGTCGCGGCCACGAGCCTCGTCTGGTGGGTGCTGAACCGTTCCGGCCTGGGCTTCCGGTTCCGGGCGGTCGGCGAGAACCCGGACGCGGCGCGGGTGGCCGGCATCGAGGTGCGGCGCGTGTACCTGGTCGCGATGATGATGTCCGGCGGCCTCGCCGGCCTCGCCGGAGCCTCGCAGGTGCTCGGCACGACGACCACGGGGTTCGGCTCGGGCATCGACGCGGGCATCGGCTTCGACGCCATCACGGTCGCGTTGCTCGGGCGCTCGCGCCCGTGGGGCGTCTTCGCCGGCGGCCTGCTGTTCGGCGCGCTCAAGACGGGCGGGTACGCGATGCAGGCGGCCCAGACGGTCCCGATCGACCTCATCCTCGTCGTGCAGGCCGTGATCGTGCTGCTGATCGCGGCGCCGCCCCTCGTACGCGCCGTGTTCCGGCTGCCCGCCCCGGCCGCCGGCGCCCGGCTCCCCCGCACCCCGAAGGCGGTGACCAGGTGAGCAGCGTGAGCGGCACCGCGACCGTCAGTGCCAGGACGGCCGTGAGCCGCTCCTGGAAGGCGCCGATCGCGCTCTACGCGTTCGCCGTCATCGCGCTCGTCCTCGGCTTCGCGGTCGCCCGTACCGGAACGAGCACCTTCGGCCTCACGACGCCCGGTGACCTCGTCGCGCTCGCTCCGCTGGCGGTCCCCACGGGCGGCACCGTCGCCGCGCTCGCCCTCGTGCTCGCCGGGCTCGCGGTCGCGGCCCACGCGCTCGTGCTGTTCGGTGCCGGACGGCGGGTGCCGCGCCGGCTCGTCGCGGTGTTCGCGATCGTGTTCCTCGTCGCGTTCCTGACCTGGGCGTCGGCGGGACGGACCATCCCCGTCACCGGACTGCTGATCGGCGGCCTCGCGCTCGGCACCCCGCTGGTCTTCGGCGCCCTCGGGGGCGTCATCGGCGAGCGCGCGGGCGTCGTGAACGTGGCGCTCGAGGGCCAACTGCTGCTCGGCGCGTTCTCGGCCGCCGTCGTCGGGTCGGTCACCGGTCAGCCCGTCCTCGGGCTCGTCGCGGCGATGGCCGGGGGCGTACTCGTCGCTCTCATACTCGCCACTTTCGCGATCCGCTATGTCGTCGACCAGGTCATCGTCGGCATCGTGCTGAACGTGCTCGTGACCGGCCTGACGGGCTTCCTGTACGTGAAGGTGCTGAAGTCCGACGCCGACCTGTTCAACGCGCCGGACCGGTTCCCGGTGCTGCCGGTTCCCGGGTTGTCGGCGATCCCGATCGTCGGGCCGGTGCTCTTCCGGCAGACGATCATCGTGTATCTCATGTACGTCGCGGCGTTCGCGGTGTGGTTCGGCCTGTTCAGGACCCGCTGGGGTCTGCGGGTCCGCGCGGTCGGCGAGCACCCGACCGCGGCCGACACGGTCGGCATCGACGTCAACCGCACCCGGTTCTGGAACGTCGCCCTGGCCGGCGCGATCGCCGGTGTCGGCGGTGCCTACTTCACACTCGACTCCGTCGGCGCGTTCACCAAGGAGATGACGAACGGCATGGGCTTCATCGCCCTCGCGGCCGTCATCTTCGGCCGATGGCATCCGATCAGGGCCACCTTCGCGGCGCTGCTGTTCGGATTCGCCACGAACCTCCAGAGCATGCTGGGCATCATCGGCTCCCCCGTGCCGAGCGAGTTCATGCTCATGCTGCCCTACGTCATCACGGTGTTCGCGGTCGCCGGCCTGGTCGGGCGGTCCCGCGCGCCGGCGGCGGGCGGAAAGCCGTACCTCAAGTCCTGAGAGTCCTCCACCAAGTCCTGAACGCACAGAAACAAGGAGAAGATCACCCGTGCCCCAGAGTCTCGTCATCGACACCGACACCGCGTCCGATGACGCCGTCGCCCTGTTGATGGCCGCGCGCGATCCACGGTCGGAGATCCGCGCCGTCACGGTCGTCGCCGGGAACGTGCCCATCGAGCAGGGCGTCCGTAACGCGAAGGTCACCCTCGAACTGGCGGGGGCCGGCGACGTGCCGGTGTGGGCGGGATGCCCCGCTCCGCTCGTCCGCGAGCTTGGGACCGCGCAGAACGTGCACGGCTCCGATGGAATGAGCGGAACGTCGCTGCCCGAACCTCGGATGGCGACGCGGGACGGCCACGCCGTGCTCGCGCTTCTCGACATCGCCCGCGACGAGCCCGGGCGGCATACGCTCGTGACGCTGGGACCCCTGACGAACATCGCGGCCGCCATCACGATCGACCCCGAGTTCCTCACGAGGTTCCGACACACCTACATGATGCTGGGCACCAGCGACGGCAACGGCAATGTCTCCGCGATCGCCGAGTACAACGCCTGGGCCGACCCCGAGGCGGCGCAGATCGTGCTCCAGGCGCCGGGCGACAAGACCATGGTCGGCTGGGACATCTCGCGCAAGTACGCGGTGATCGATCCGGACGAGGATCGCCGCCTGCGCGACCTCGGGAGGCTCGGGCAGTTCGTCGCCGACATCAACCGCGACGTGCACGTGTTCGCGGTCGAGGAGACCGGGCTGGCCGGCTACGACCTCCCCGACCCCATCGCCATGGCGATCGCCATCGATCCCGGCATGATCGTCAACGCCGAGGATCTCCACCTGCAGGTGGCGACCGACCCGACGACCCGTGGGCACACCTACGCCGACCGTCGCACCCCACCGCGCCCGGTGAACACCCGCGTCGTGACGAGTGTCGACGGCCAGATCTTCCTCGACACGCTGCGGGCCGCCGTGACCCTCTGACGCTGTAGGGGCGGCGCCGGCCGAGGCTCTCCGACCGGCGCCTGGCCCACGCGGCAGTAGAGTGGGTATTCATGGTCACGTACGCGGATATCGCTAAGCGCGCGGGCACGTCGACCGCCGTAGTGAGCTACGTGCTGAACGACGGGCCGCGCAACGTCGCGCCCGCGACCAAGGAGCGCGTGCTCACCGCGGCCGCGGATCTCGGATATCGGCAGAACCGGATCGCGCGAGCCCTGCGTTCCGGCCGTACGGGCCTCGTCGGGGTGCTGACACCCGACCCGACCATTCCCTACTTCGGCGAGCTCACCCGAGCGATCGTCCAGGCCGTCGGCGACGCCGACCGGTTCGCGCTCGTGAGCCACGCCGCGGTGTCGGGACGATCCGAGCGCCAGGCCATCGAGGCGTTGCTCTCGGCCCAGGTCGACGGGCTGCTGATCACAGCGTTCTGGCCAGACCAGGAGTTTTCGGTCGAAATCGACGTCCCGGTCGTCTACGTCCACCACAAACCCGCCGGTGTCGAGGGCCTGCTTGTCGAGAGCGACAACACGCACAGCGTCCATGAGGCGGTGGGGCACCTCCAAGGCCATGGCTACGGTGCGCCGGCGTTCTGGGGAGGCCCCGACGACGTCGGCCCCACCGGCGAGCGCATCCGCGCATGGGCCGCGCTCGTCGGCGACGACGGGTCGCTCCTCCGGTCCGGCTACAGCAGCGAGGAATCGGCCGCCGAGTTCCGGCGACAGCACCGGCTCGGGACACTGGCGAGGTCGCTGGTGGTCGCTTCCGACGTCCAGGCACTCGGGATCCTGTCCGCGGCCTACCAGCTGGGGGTGCGCATCCCGGACGACCTCGCCGTCATCAGCCTCGACGGATCCGCCGAGACGGCGTTCACCTCTCCCCCGTTGACGGTCGTGCGGCAGCCGGTGGAGGCGATGGCCGCCCGGGCGGTCGGCCTGCTGACCGGGCACCCCGACGACCGCGAATCCCTCGCGACCTTGACCATCCGTGCGAGCTGCGGTTGTGACTACAGGGCCTGAGCGACCCACGACCGAATGAGCACGGTCAGCGCGGCGGGCCGATCTCCCAGGTCACCGTCCCGCCACACGCCAGCGAGATAGGGCAAGGTGGCGGCATACGGACCGGATGTCTTCCTCGTGTGACGAACGGGAGACCAGCGATGACAGGCTGGGTCCTCGCGTTTGACGCCGGCTGCCGATCCTGCACCGACGTGGTAGATCGACGCCGACATCGTGTGCCACCCTGCTCGCCGCAAGATCTGCTGGCCACCGGCTGCGGGTCCTTTTGGCTCGGCCCTTGCAACAGCATCTGCTTTTGAATGAATCAATGGCCTCACATGCGGCGTGAGCCTCATTGCGATGGCGACGAGGGGGCCAACCTGCGCGCCCTGCACCGGCGCCGACCCGAGCGGTGACGACGTCTATTAGATGGAGCTGACCCCGCCCGCCGCCGCTCCCGCAACCCGCGAAAGGGTGGGCTGCCGCGGGAACGGACGCCAGCGGGGCTTCCCAACACGATCCGTCAGGAGATCCTCGGGTACACCGAGCCCGTCTTCGGCGAGATCATGGCCGACCCTGCTTCGCTGGCCACGAAGGAGCACCTAGACCAGCTTGAGCAACACATGAAAGGCCTGATCGAAACGCGATTCGGGCAGGTCGAGCCAAGCTCGACCAACTCCTGGCGGCTCTGCCCGAACCACCCTCAAGCTGACCTGCCCCAGGCTGGCCGACTCTTCTCAACGCCCACTTCATGGGACGTTTCGTCCGCCGTTTGAACGTCCCGTTCTTAGGCTCCCTGTTCATGAACCACATGACGATCGAGCCCAGCATCCTGTACTTCGGCACCCCGGTCGTGCTGCTCTCGACCGAGAACGTGGACGGCACCTTCAACCTCGCGCCCATGTCGTCGGCCTGGGCGCTGGGCAACGTGATCGTCCTGGGACTGGGGGCCGAGGGACACACGGCGCGCAACCTCGCCGAGCGGCCCGAGCTGGTGATCAACCTGCCCGCTCCGCACCTGTGGGAGGCGGTGGAGCGGCTGGCGCCCCTGACCGGCCGCGACCCCGTGCCCGCGAGCAAGGCCGATCGCAGCCGTTTCGAGCCCGACAAGTTCGGTGCCGCCGGGCTGCGGGCGCAGCCCTCCGACGGGGTGCGGCCGCCGCGCGTGGCCGAGTGCCCCCTGCAGTTCGAGGCCATGGCCGTGCGGGTGGGCCTGGACGTGTCCGGCTCGTTCGTCATCGCCGAGGCGGTCGTCTCCAAAGTGCACGCCGACCCGCGCATCGTCGTACCGGGGACCCAGCACGTGGATCCGGCCGCGTGGAGCCCGCTCGTCTACAACTTCCGCCACTACTTCGGCCTCGGCGACCAGCTCGGCCACTCCTACCGCAGCCAGACGCCGAGCGGCGTTCCCGAGACGGTCAGCGCAGCCGCCGGATCGTGAGCACGTTGTCCGTGTGTGTGCCCGCGCTCCCGTCGGGCACGCTCTGGGCGCTCTCGAACTCCTCGCAGCGCCGCTCACTCCCCCTGCGCCAGCTCCAGGGAGTCGAACACCTCCCCCAGCGAACGGGAAGCTCACGCCGGGCACCGGGTCGTGCTCCCAGGACAGCCGGCCCGCGTGCCCCGCGACGACCAGCCCCCCCAAAGTGCTCTAACCGCCGTCCTGATTAGGTATAGCTCCCACGGACGCGCTCATCGCCAGGGGCGTCACTCGCACCAACCTGGGCCAGCGTGCGCCTCGATCTGTCGGCCCTCTGCGCCAGGATGGCCCCATGCGCTTGGTAACCGATGAGGAGCGGCGCGCCCGGTTAGGCGTACGGCACGCTCTCCCACCCACGGCCAAGGCGGCCTCTCCCGAGGAGGCCGCGCGTGCGGTGGTGTGTCTACACGCCACCGACCCGCCGAGCGTGCACCTGTCCTGCTGGGCACGGGTCGACGCGCTCGACATCGACGACGTCGAACGGGCGCTCTACGACACACGTTCCCTCATTCGACAGCAGTCGATGCGCGAGACTCTGTTCGTGTTCCCCCGCGATCTTGTGCCGGCGGTGTGGGGAAGCGCCTCGGCCCGGGTGGCCGCGGCCCATCGCAAACGACTGGTCAGGGACCTCCAACGCTGGGGACCGGCCGCTGAGGGGCAGGGAGCCGCATGGCTCGCGACTGCGGAGGAGGCGGTGCTGGCGCACCTGGCCGACGGCGTGCCGCGGTCGTCGAAGCGGGTACGCGAGGAAGTGCCCGAGGCCGCCGGTGTCATCGAGCAGGCTCCGGACAAGTCCTGGGGAGGACGGATCGCGATCGCTCCGCGAGTGCTCACCCAGCTGAGCCTGGACGGCGCGGTGGCGCGCGCGGCCAACGCTGGAGCCTGGTACACGAGTCGCCCGACATGGACGACGACACAGGCGTGGTGGGGGGCCGAGGTGCCCGAGGCGCTTGCGACGCGGCAGGGCTATGCCGAGTTGGTGTCCCGGTGGCTGTGGTCCTACGGTCCCGGCACCGTCGACGACCTCGCTTGGTGGTTCGGCGGCACCAAGTCCGCAGTCCGCACCGCGCTGGACGACATCGGCGCGCAGCGGGTGTCCCTGGAGGACGGCTCGGTCGGGTGGCTGCGGGAGGACGATCTCGCTCCGGTCCTCGCCGCCGAGCCGTGGGTCGCGCTCCTGCCGTTGCTCGATCCGACCGTGATGGGCTGGAAGGCACGCGCCTTCTACCTCGGTGCGCACGCACCACAGTTGTTCGACAGTGCGGGCAACGCCGGGACCACCGCCTGGGTCGACGGACGCGTCGTCGGTGCATGGGTGCAGGATCCCGGCGGTGTGGTCGAGCTGCGCCTGCTTGATGACGATGTCTCCCCGCAGGCCCGCGAGGCGTTGGCGGCCGAAGCGCGGCGTCTCAGCGCGTGGCTCGACGGCCAACGGGTGTTCACCGTCTACCCCTCACCGGCCATGCAGCCCGGCGCCGGGCGTTGACGCAGAGGGGCCGCGGGTGGGCCGGGGCATGGGGCGGTGCGTGTTCGGGGTGGGAACCGAATACGCCAGAAAGGGGCAGCGGTCGGGCATAACCGCTGGTCGGGGCTAGGTTTGTATCCGCGATCGTGAACACGGTCAAGGCGTTCTCGTCCAGGTGGTTGATGCCGGTGCGGCCGGCTGGTCCTGCCAGGACTAAAAGTGGTTGATCACGCGGATGGGCCGACCGTCTTCTTCGCGCGTGATGATGATGGCAAGCGTCTGCCCTGGGTTTGCACCGCGCAGCAGGAGCAGACGGACATGACGAGGTCGTCTTCGGAAGCGCACCCCGTCGCCCTACAAAGGCCGGCGAACACACCAGCGCCGAGTTGTTTGGCGTGGCCGCTTGACGGTCTACCGCGCGATCGAGCGTGCTGCGGCCGCGACGCCGGGACCGGCACGCTGACTCCGCCGAGGGCGGACGTACGTGCCGGTGCCCGACGGATCCGTCACTCGGCCGCCGGCCGATGTCGCCTCCACGCCTCTGAGGTATTGCCGTGTGCGAGCGAGGGCCATCGGTCCGCGGCCCACTCCGGCCAGCCCAGCCACCCCGGTGGCGGACCGGGGATGTCCCCGCCGCCGAGTTCGGCGGCATCTGGTGCTTGGAACTGCTTGCGCCATTTGTCGATGTCCGCCTCGCTCATCGGAAATGTCGCGTGCGGTGCGGTTGCCTGGCGGTGTGCGATCCGGGCGCGTTGGACGTCCTTGTCGATGGGCAGGTAGATGACTTGGCAGGCCGCCCCGGCCGATGTTGCCAGCCAGCGCAGTGCCGACCGTTCGTCGCGGCTCCAGAGCCCGAAGTCGAGCACAACGTTGGTGCCCAGTTGCAGCGCTTGCAGGGCTAGTGCGATGAGCCGTCCTTCCAGGAGGTCGCGCTTGCCGTCGGGCTGCGACCCGTCGAACAGGGAGATCATCCACTCGTCCGGGGTCAGCCGCAGCGCGCGGTGCGCCGCGGCAAGTTCTTTGGCCCGGGTGGTCTTTCCGGCGCCGGGGAGCCCGACCATCAGGAAAAGCTTGGCGGGTTCGGGCTGCACGTCATGGTTCGGCTTCGCTTTCGCGGTGGCTGCGGCCGGCTTGTCGGCGACAGCGAGGAATGCCTCGGACGTGCGAGGGAAAGGATCTTGGTACGTTGGATGGAACTGCTGCGACATGGATTTGCTCCCCGGATCACGCGGGACGATCCGGCAGCACAGCGAGACACGCGATTGGGGCTGCCGGCGGGACACTGATCCGGCGGTACGCCCTGGCACTGACCCCAGCGGGGCAGGCAATGAGGCCGCGGTTTATGGCAACCGCGATACCGCCGCTAAGCGGCGGTGCGAATGTTCATAGCGGCGACGCAATCCATGCCGCCATGATAACCGACAGCACCAGCAGGGTCGTCGACCGCGGCCCGCGATCAGTGACCGTTCGGTCCGGGCCTGGCGACATGGCCCCAGCAACACCACTCCGCCGAAAGCCGACGACTTGCGCCATAGTGGTCATGGCGTCGATCTACGAGGGGCCGGGCAGCACGCCCCCGCCCTCTACGCTAGACCTCCACTTTGTACGACAGTGCGAGCTCATCAGCGGGAACACCGCGAATACCCCAGTTTGTCCTGGGCATCTCGATGATCGTGACCTCCAGGTCCTCGGAATCGTGCGGCCACTTGCCGTAGAGTTCCCGGATCAGCGTCCGTTTGGCGTCATCGGTGCGCCCGGTGAAGCAGACCACCTCTACGATCAGGTAGCGCTCACTCCGCTGCGGGCATATGAAGTCGTCGGCGTCCAGCAGCAGGAACCGGTGGAACCGCTTGTCCTCGGGCAACGCCCACGTGCTCACCAGGCACGACTGCACCAGGTCCGAGATCTCCCGCTGCCGCCCGGTCCACACGTCCCTGCGGCCATACATCTTCACCTGCGCCATATCGAGCCACTCTAGAGCGTGATCCGCATCCTCCTCGCCGACGAGAACGAGGTACGGCTGGAGTCATCCGGCTCCCACCCGATCACCGTATGCCCAGACGGTCATCAGCCATCCTCCTGGCGATGTCCAGAAACATCTGCAGCCCTGGTGCGTCGATCGGGCAGACGGTCCCTGCCATGCCGTCTGCCCGAGCCCCGTCGCCCCGTCTACTCCACGATCGGCGCGCTGTCGGCGACGCTCACCTTCAACAGCGCGCTCGACGACACCACGCTCCCCACCGGGGCATTGGCCAGCTTCGCGTCCACGACCACCCCCCGGCGGCCGAGATAGTCGTAGGTCTTTCGGTCGAAGATGTACTCCTCCCTGACCCCGAGGGGCGACACCATCGCCGCGGCTATGCCTTTGCGCCCGGCAGCGTCCTGCGACTCCTTCACCGTCACCACCCCGGGAATCGTGGCCGCCGCGCGAAAGAGCGCGGCCCGCTGCGCGGCGGGCAGATAGGACTCATCAAGCAGCCCGCCGACCCGGTTCCACGCCTCGTAGTTCTGCAACCCGTCGAAGGGCAGCTGCGTGTAGAGGTGCCTGCGCATGCCCTCGGTGTCGGTCGGCAGCTTGCTGACGTAGGCGTAGTCGGTGCGCAGGAACTCGGCGCGGTCGTCGAAGTCGGCCGCCCGGTCCGGCCGGCCGGGCTTGCCCACTAGCGCCTGCTCCGCTCGTGCATTCGGCGGGAGCGTGTGCCCCGGATACGGCAGCGGCGCCAGGGTTTCCTCCTGCAGGACTCCCTTGACCGCGCTGCCTTCGGCCGGCAGCCAGATCGTGCGCTTGTGGCGCGTCAGCCAGATCTGCCCCTCCGATTGGGCCGTGTACATGCTTTGCGACTGGTAAACCAGGAACTGGCCGGGCCTGGGATGCAGCTCTGGACGGCTGCCGGCGTGCTCGGCCGCCCTCGACAGCACCTCCACGGCCGCGACCGTGCGGATCAGCGGTGGGGGCGGCGCCGGGGCGGGCTGGCTCTGGACAACGAACACCGCCACGCCCAACGCGGCCGCCAGACCCCCTGCCGACGCGGCCCGCAGTCCGAGGCGGCGAAAGTCGGAGCGGACCGGCGCCGACATGCCGGCCATCAGGCGCTCCGCCTCGGCCCGCAGGTCCTCTTGCACGGGGACCTCGGAGCGGAAATTGTTGAGCTGGGCCAACTCATCCATGGCGAACCTCCCCGATGACGACTGCTGTGGGGTCGGTCCCGCCCAGTTCCTCGTGGATCTTGGCGCGGGCCCGGTTGACGCGCGAACGGACCGTTCCGACGCGGATGCCGAGCGCCTCGGCGGCTTCGGTGTAGCTGAGACCGCCCCAGGTCACCAGGAGAAGCACGTCGCGGTGCCCGGCGGGCAGCGCGGCAAGCGCGGCGGCCAGACGCTGCCGTACGGCCTGGGCGCTCAGCCGCTCGTCGCTGCGCGAGGTGAAGGGTTCGGTGACCGGGTCCACGCCGGTGCGGGCCAGCAGGTTCAGCTGCCTGGCCTCGGTGCGCTTGTGGCGGCCGATGAGGTTGGTCGCGATGCCGTACAACCACGGCAGGGCGTTGTGCCTGGCCAGGTCGTAGCGGCCGCGCTGACGGAAGGCGGCGAGAAAGGTCTCCGCCACCACGTCCTCGGCGACGTCGAGTCCGAGGCGGCGGATGACGAATCTCTTGATCTCAGGCGCGTGTCTTCGGAAGATCTCCGCGAACACCTCGGGCTCCTGCCGGGACCGCGCGATGACGGCGGAATCGGCGGGGCTCGTTTCTGACATGCTCTGGCCTCTCGGCTCACGGATGGGACACCTTACTTGCCCGCCCGCGGCCTACCGGTTCCCGCCTTCAGGTCCGAACCCGGCCCGAGGGTATGCCGAAAACCTTGACCCCCAGCGTCGCCAGCTCGTCCCCGACCCGATCGACGAGCGGCCAGTCGCTCCGTGCGTCTGCTGGTCAAGCAGCCGCCCTTGCTCACGGTGCCGCTCTTCAGGCGCCAGGGGTGCTGGGCTTCCTCACTCATCGTCGCACTGTCAGCCGACAGCGGGCGTACACGTCGCGCCGACCGTCACAGGTCGCCGCCTTGCCGGTTGGTCGTGCGCAGATCACCCCGACCTCTTGCCAGGTGGGGCCGACATTGCGCCGGGCAACAAAGTTCATGACAAACGCGACGACCAGCGAGATCTTCAGGCACTCGAGATCCCTGAGCCAGGACCTCCCGCTCGACGGCCTCCGGAGTGGGTAGTTCACCGCGGCTGACCAACGCCTGCCAGGCCAGTACTTCCCGGCGAGTGACGTGGCCGATGCGCTGGACCCACGGCGCTAGCTGATCGATCTTGAGCAGGGTCACCGGCTGGCCCAGAATGTCCAACCAAGCCATCGTGGCGCTTGATGGCCATCCACTCTGCGACATAGCGGCAGAGGACCTGCTCGATCGGCGGCCAGTCGGCGGGGTCCTTAGTCGGCCTCCTGCCGAAGCGCGCGGGTTCGCGGATTCCTCATCCTGTAGTTGGGGGAACCCGTGCGTGGTGCAGGCGCAGGTCCCCGAACGCAGATGGGTTCCTGGCAGGCGCCTCACCATTGCGGAGGGTTCTTGCTGATCGGTGTGCGTCTCCTCAAGCGGTGGGTGACCCTTTAGTCGAGCGGCAGGGCGTGCCGTCCGGCAACCTGGCGGATCTCCTCCAGCGGGTACGCCGTCTTCCTGCTCTCACTCTGCAGATCGTGGTAGAAGTCGTTCAGCACGGTGGCCAGTGGGCTCTGCCGCGACAGCAGGGTCGCGACCCCGCCGGGCACACCGGCTGGCCGCTGTCCCGCCGCCCATTGCCGCACCAGTTCGCGACGCCCCTGCCAGTTGACGCCGTGGAAGGCGCCGGCCAGCCAGTTCACCAAGTACGTCAGCGTGTAGGTGCGGTCGAAGGTGAGGTGCCGGTGGTAGAAGGCCTGTTCCTCCTCTGACAGGTCGAACCGGGTCGACACAGCCTGCCCGAAATCGGTCAGGTAGAAGCGGTGCCCGTCGGTGAGGATGTTCTCGAAGTGCGCGTCGAAGTGCAGCAGGCCGCCCTTGTTCATGAAGGACACGGCCTCACGCAGCCTTTGGTCCGCCAGGGCGCAGGCGCGGTCGGCGTCGCCCGCGCTCACCCGCTCGTCCAGCCACTGGTACATCGTGTGCGCGGCCAGCTCGCGCCAGGCGCCGAAGCCGGGCGAGCCGATGCCGTACTGGCAGAAGGGCGGCATCCCGAACAGGTTGGCCGTCGAGTGCGGGTGGCGCAGTTCGGGCTCAGTGAGGGGCACGCGTTTGACGAAGACCAAGGTGCCGCCGACCTCGAGCCGCGCGGACGCCCCGCCGATGCCGGTGCCAAGGGGTACGGCCTCGCGCTCCAGCAGCTCGGCCAGTTTCCGGTCGTCGTAACGGGCCATGGCCGTGGAAACGTCACCGTGGGTCGTCAGCCGCGTATCCATCATCATGATCACTTTACTGGCCGATGACTCCTCGATCACCGCGTCCGAGACGTCCTCCACCGTCGGAACGAATGCTCGCGAAGACGACCGCTCTCATTCCGACCCGCAGCTTTCCACGGCTGCCCCCCTTTTCCGAGGCCTGCGCCTCGTGGCACCTACCGGCCCACCCGGTCACTCACCCCATACCACTCGGGTCGCCTGGGCCCGGGGAGGGTCGTGCGGCGTCAGCGAACGAGCAGCGCCGCTGCGACGAGGGCGCCGACCATGAGGAGCGTCCCGGCGGCGGCAGGCCCGCGCGTGCTGGCGCCGGCGCGCACCCGGCCGCGCGTGATCTCCCGGTTGAGCACGCGGTAGCGGACGGTGGCGTAGCCGAACACGGCGATCGCCGTACATACGAGCACCCCGCCCGCAGCCAGTGCGTAAGCCTGGTGACGTGAGCCGAACTTCGCCGCCCCCAGGCCGAAGGCCATCATCGCCAGGCTCGTACGCAGCCAGGCGAGGTAGGTGCGCTCGTTGGCCAGATGTTCTCGAACCCGCAGATCGCCGGCTTCGATGGAGGGCTCACTCACCGATCAGGCGCTCCGTCCGGCTTCCCGGCTTCCAGCGAGCCGTTGAGGGCATTCGACAATTCGCGATGACACGATGGTAAAGCACGTTGCACCAGGTGAGAGGCATTACACGATGAGCAGCGACCTCGAGGGCACAGCCACGGCGGTGACGGAACGCAAGGTCGTCAAGCCGACCCCCGCCGAACTCATGGAGGACGCCGGGACCGGTCTGGACTATGGGGTCCGGCCGGACCGCATGCCCGGATACCTCACCCCGATCGACCGATTCTTCATCCGCAGCCACGCGCCCACTCCCCGCCTGGACGCGGCGACATGGTCGCTTCGGATCGAAGGGGACGGGGTGCGCGAGCCGGTCACGTACACCTACGCCGATCTGTGGAACCGGTTCCCCCTGGCCTCGACGGTCCGCACGATCGAGTGCGCGGGTAACCGCCGCGTGCTGTTCGGCCAGGCGTACGGACGCACGTTCGGGGGCACCCAGTGGGGGCGCGGTGCGATCGGCACCGCGGAGTGGACCGGCGTACGGCTGCGCGACCTGCTGGAACCGGCGGGGGTCACGCCGGGAGCTCGTGAGGTCATGCCGGAGGGGCTCGACCGGATCCGGGCCCGCCGTCCCATGCCGCTGGCCAAGGCGCTCGCCGACGACACCCTGCTCGTGCTGGCCATGAACGGCGAGACGCTGCCGCCCGATCACGGCTACCCTGCCCGGGTCGTGGTGTCCGGATGGCTCGGCGCGGCCAGCATCAAGTGGGTGGGCCGGATCGAGGTGTCGGAGCGACCGCTGCGCGTGCCATGGAACACCGAGGACTACGTGCTAATCGGCCGCGACTATCCTGACGGCCCGATACCGATCACCGGCATACCGGTGGCGAGCATGGTCGAACTGCCGTGGCCGGCGCGCCTGAGGCCCGAACCGCAGGTCATCCGAGGGCGTGCGTTCGCCGGTGAGAACGCGGTCAGTTCCGTGGAATATCGCATCGACGAGGGTCCTTGGCGCGCGGCGTCGCCGGCGTCACCGCAGCTGCCGGCGGCCTGGGTGCGCTGGCAGTTCACCTGGGTTCCCCGGCCGGGTGATCACGTCATCCAAGTACGCGCCACCGACGATCAGGGCCGTACCCAGCCCGACACCGTTCCCTGGAACGACCTCGGCTACCTCTATCATCCTGTGCTGTCCCATCCCGTCCGGGTCGAAGCCTGATCGGCGGCGTCACGAAGGGCCACTGACCAGCAGAAAGACGCCGGAGACCACCAGCGCGACCTCGACCACCACCACGAACACGCCCGCCGAGACGGTCAGCACGACCACCGCACCAAAGACGAGCTTGACGGATGCAGGCGCCGCCACACCACCAAGGCCGGCAAGAAGCCGCCGATGATCCTCAGGCGCTCACCCACGCTGGCAGCCGTCCGGCCCCCGCGACTCGGACGCCGGTCCGGGTCCCTTCGTGTCGTAGACGCGTTCGAGGCTCGGAGTGCTATGTGGCTATGGCAAGGCGGACCCGGCCGCCCGGTCATAGATCGCGCGCAACCATGGGTGGCGAACCGCCGGCAGCCGCGCCAGCGTGCCCCTGAACACCCGCTCATCGGGGCGGAAACGGCCATACGGCAACAGCGGTGGTGGATCGTCGCGGCGTACGTCGGCGGGTATCCGGTTCGCCGCGGGGAAGAGCCGCCGGTCGTCGTGGAAGGCCAGGTACGTCCACACCTCGGCGGCCAGCGGCACCACAGCTCCCGCGCCGGTCGGCCATACCTCGCCGGTCTGCGGGTGGCGCGGCACCAGGAGAAGGTCCCCGGACGCGGCGGGCAGTCCAGGCCCGGCCAGGACGAGGCGCCGTGCCGGCGGGCCCGGCGGGAGCATCCTGTCGAGCGGTCCTCGAAACAGCTGCGCGAGGAGCCCATCGGGCACGACCACCCGCTTCCCGTCCGAGGCCGCCAGCAAGTGGGCCAGCGACACCGCGACGGCCCCCCGCCACTGGATGCTCCACCATCCAGGCTCCTCGACGGGTGGTAGGCCGGGACATGCCTCCCGCAACGACTCCCAGCCGATCATCCGGTGGGCGGGGCCGGACACGCTGAGGGGGCGCACCGCGTCCGGATCGAGCCACGCCACGAACCAGAGGTAGCAGTCGTCGACGAGGGTGGCCACCGCGCTCCCGCACTCCGCGCACGCCAGGTTGGGGCCGGCGCTGCCGCTCAGCCCACAACAGGAGTTTTCGTCCCGCAGGATGTGGAGGGTTCCGTGCAGATCTCCCGGCGCGATCCCGATCCGTCCCGAGGGGCCGTACGGCAAGGAGTACACCGGCGCGTAGACGCCGCGGGCCTCCGCCTCCTTGGCGCCGACCTCGTCCCACAGCCGGGAACGGTGGATAGGAGGGCTGGGGGTCCACCGCGTATGTCCCCGGCTCCAGGAGCGAGGGGCACTTGCGATCGCCGCATGAGATGTGTGCGTGCTCGGGCAGTTCGACCCGCGACAGCCGCGCGGTCAGCACGGCACCGCATCCCGCACAGGCGAAAACGACCAAAGGCCCTCCCACGGCTTCGACGATCCGCTCATGCTGCCGCAATACGGGGCACTTGGGCTAGCGCCGCCCATTAGGGCTCGAGACCTGCCGGCCAGGGCGGCAATCACCTGCTGCGCCGTCATGCAATGCCTCCTGCAGTGGGAAGACCCCCCTCCCCCGGTCCGGTGCGGCGTCCTGCCTGCGATCCTCCCGGTTTGCGCATCTCTACCCCCGCTGCGCGCAGCCAGTGCCCTGCGCGCTCCATAGCAGGTCACGGTAGTGCGGAAGCAGTTCGGGCCGCAGGAGTGATGCCGACGTGGCGGTGGCCAGGAGGCATCCGAACAGCAGCGGGATGACAGGGCGCAGGGCGAAGCGCGCGTGTGCCGAGCGCAGCCCCGTTATCCAAGCGACCGGTCGCGCCGGGCATGTCTATCGAAGGTATGACGCATCCTCAGGCCGGTCCGCGACAGGCTCGGCACATGAACATCACACGCGCCCTGGCCGCGGCAGTCACGCTGGTGGCCCTCTGCCAGTTCCCCGCCACAGCCGCTGCCAGGGAAGGTGCTTTGAGCTGGGGTGACTGCCCGGGAGGCGACGGTGCCACGGGCATGCGCTGCGCCACACTGCGGGTTCCGGTGGACTGGTCCAGACCCGGCGGCCGCAGGATCGAGCTCAAGCTGGGCCGGCTGGCCGCCACCGGATCCCGCCCAGCCAAGGGGACGGTGTTGGCGAACTTCGGCGCGGGCGCACCGGGTATAGCCTATCTTCGCGACGTGCCGGGCGTGTCGGCCGCGTTCACGCAGCTCCGGCAGAGCATGGACATCGTCACCTGGGACCCGCGCGGCTACACCAACGGCTACAGCACGCACCTGCCCTGCGAGATCAAGAGAGCGACCGATCCCGTACTGCCCACAGATCAGGCGGGATTCGACAGAATCGCAGCCGGCAACCGGGCGGACGCCGCCCCATGCCACGATCCCGATCCTCGGCTGTTCGACAGCATCGGCTCGGTCACGCACGCCCGCGACATGGAGGCGATCAGACGCGCCCTCGGCGACTCCAAGATCAATCTCTTCATGGGCTCGTACGGCGGCGTCTTCGGGCAGGCGTACGCGCGGCTGTTTCCGAAGCGCATCCGGACCATGGTCCTGGACGGGACAGGCAACATGACCGACCCGGAGAAGGAGAATGCGGCCCGGGCGCGCGACAGCGAGCTGCGACTGCGGCGTTTCCTCGCGTGGTGCGCGGACGAGCCCTCCTGCGTGCTGCGGGGCAAGGACGTACCGCGCCTGTGGCAGGACCTGGTGGCGCGGGCGGACCGCGTACCGCTCCAGCCCGGCGGCTTCGACGGCGTCAAACTGCAGGACTACCTCGGACAAGCGCTGATCACGCAAGGACCCGAGCAGTGGCCGGCCACCGCCGAGGCCATCGCCGCCGCCGCCCGTGGCGACGCGTCCGGGTTCGCCGCCCTTCCCGCTCCGGGTGGGCCGAACCCTGACGTCATCGCGTGCCAGGACATGCCGCGACCTGCCGGTCATGCCGCCCTGAAGGCCGCCATGAAACGGCTGCGCGACCTCGCGCCCAACACCGGGACGGGCGGCACCACGGTGACCAGGCTTCCCTGCATCGGCTATCCCGCACCGGTGACCTTCCCCACCGGGCCCCTGCCCAAGACCGTGCCGCCGCTGCTCGGCGTGGGCACCTGGGCGGACTTCCCTGGCACCGAGCGGGTCATCCGCCAGGTACGGGGAAGCGCGACGATCTACCATGACGGGCCCGGCCACGAGATCTACCTCTCGGGCAACGCCTGCGTCACGGAGAAGGTGAACGCATACTTCGTCGGCAAGATCCTCCCTGCTCCCGGAACCGAATGCTGACGCCCGGGTTTGCCCTGACAGGAGGGTGTGGCCAGAGTGAGCCGCATGCCGCCTGAGCGCAGAGACCGGCTCCGGATGTTCCGCATGCCTGCCGGCACCCGTCGCCTCCCCCAGCCCACCCGCCTGCCGGCAGACGGGAGCCGCCGCACGCGAAGGTGGTGGCTCCCGTCTGTGATCGCGGGCATCCCGCCGATGGCCGCGGATGCCCTGCTGGCGCTCGCCGCCGCGACCGCCGTCTACACGGCGGCGACCTGGGAGCGGGCACTATGGGGCCTGACCGGGGCGAGCGGAGGAGTCGCCACGCCGCCCGTGCCAGGCGGACCGGGCGTGGGCACCCCACTGGTGCTGGCCGGTTTCAGCGTGGGCGTGGCCGCGCCGCTGGCGCTGCGGCGCCGGTTCCCGGTGAGCGCGGCGCTCGTCTCAGTAGCCGCGGCGCTGCTCGCCACGAACGTGCCGGGATGGTCGGGGCGGCTGGTGGCGGCCGTCGCGCTCTGCTCGGCCGCCTATCATCGGCCGCGGCAGGCATCCGTCCTGCTTCTCCTGTCCGTGGCATCGGCCCTGACACCGATCTTGTTCGCCACCCCGCTCCCGGGCGGCCCCTTGCCGCCCGGGTTCCCGGCCCGGGTCGGCCCCACGCCCCTCGCACAGGGCGTGCTCATCGCCGTCGCGCCGGTCGCTGTCGGATACGCGCTGCACCTGTACCAGGAACGCGCCCGGCAACAGGTCCTGCTGCACCAGGCCCAGGCCGCCCGGGTCGTGGCCGAGGAACGGGCCTGGATCGCCAGGGAGATCCACGACGCCGTCGGCCACCACCTGACCGCCATCCGTATGCAAGCGAACGCAGCCCGCCACGTCCTCCCCGACGCGCCACCACCGGCCGCACGCGCCCTCGGCACGGTGGCGGACCTGTCCGCCTCCGCATTACGCGACGTACGCCTGCTCCTGGCCGCGTTGCGCGACGAACACCGGCCCACCGGCGCCACCCTCGCCGACGTGCCCGCCCTCGCCGACCGGCTGTCCTCCCCCGGCTGCCGCGTGCACGTCAGGATCGACCGGCACGCCGCGGCCGGGCCCCTGCCCGCCCTGGTCGACCACGCCGGCTACCGCCTCGCCCAGGAAGCCCTGACCAACGCGGTACGGCACGCCGCCGCCACCCGCGTGGACGTGCGAATCCGCCAGAACCTGGACACCGTGACGATCCTCGTCGAGGACGAC
Organism: Nonomuraea jiangxiensis; assembly: GCF_900099965.1. Lineage (GTDB taxonomy): Bacteria > Actinomycetota > Actinomycetes > Streptosporangiales > Streptosporangiaceae > Nonomuraea > Nonomuraea jiangxiensis. Next base: position 92,606 of record NZ_FNDJ01000035.1, read on the forward strand.
GGCCAGAGCCGCCCGCCGACCAGTCGCCCTTTGGCCGGGAGCGGCCTGCGCGGCATGCGAGAACGCGCGCACCTGCTCGGCGGACGGCTCGACATCGGCCCCCGCCCGCCGCACGGCTGGCGCGTCGAGGCCGTCCTGCCCACCCACAGCGGAGGATGACATGACGATCCGGATACTGATCGCCGACGACCAAGCCGAGGTCCGCTCCGCGCTGCGGCTCGTACTCGACGCCGAGCCCGACATCGAGGTGGTCGCCGAGGCCGGCGACGGATCCCAGGCCGTGCGCGCGGCACACCGGCATCGGCCCGACGTCGTCATCATGGACATCCGCATGCCACGCATGGACGGCCTGGCCGCCATCCAGACGCTCGCCGGTGCGGGCGCCGTACCCACGATCATCGCCCTGACCACGTTCGACCTCGACGAGTACCTGTTCGGCGCCCTCCGAGCGGGAGCCGCCGGCTTCCTGCTCAAGGACAGCGACCCGCGCCTGCTGCTCGACGCCGTCCGCGCGGCCCACCAGGGCCACGGACTCATCGATCCCCAGGTGACCAGACGGCTGATCCACCGCTTCGCCGACCTCAGCCCCAAACCGGTCACCCCGGCGTTCGACCTGCTCACCACCCGCGAGCGGGAAGTGCTCCACCACCTCGCGCAAGGGCTCAGTAACGCCGAGATCGCCCGGGAACTCTGGATCGAGGAGGGCACGGTCAAGACGCACGTCAACCGCATCCTCGCCAAGCTACGCCTGCGCACCCGCGTACACGCCGTGATCTACGCCCACCAGCATCGCCTCTGACCCCTGCTTGCGGCCGATCACGCGGGAGCCGCATGACGCCTTGGTCGCGCTGCTCAGTGCGCAGCAGCCCCGAACCACTGAATCGCCTGCCACCACCCGCACACCTCCGGGAACGTCACTCCAGCCGGGCCGGGCAGCGACCGCACCATCCAGGACTCGACCCGGTCGTGCACCGCCCGCGCGTGCTCGCCGAACCGGTCGCAGAGGGCGGCAAGCCGTACCGCGATCGGATCCTTCCTGACGCTGGCGGGCATCTTGGCCAGTACGAGACCCGCGGCCGTCCGGCAGGCGAACACCGGCCGCCGCGTCCCCTCGACGGTGAGCTCGTGGCCCGTCGCGATCCCGATCCATCCCATGGCCCACCATTCTTGATCATCTTCAAGGACATTCGGCGGAAACGGGCCGGCGTGGCGCCCTCGCCCAGCGCGTGGGGCACACCATCAACGGGACGGCGCCGTACGAGCCGGGGCGTGGCCGGCCGCCGCCCCAGGCTGCCACTCGGATGGCTCGATGCCGTCGGCAAATAGTTCGCCGTCGACCGGCAACTCCTGGTTGGCTGGGACGCGTGAGAACCCAGCGGCAAGATTGGACCGAACTGCCCGACATCGTGAGACACGAGGTCGAATGCCGGCTGGCCTCTACCGTGCAGGACTGAGAGTGAAGGTCCAGTCCACGGTCTGGAAGGGCTCATCGACGACGGTCCCGTCGGGAGCGGCGCCGGGATCGTGCTGGACGAAGTCCACGATCAGCGAACGTCTGACCGCGAAGACGGGGTCGCAGGCCAGGTAGGGGTCGTCACTGCGAAACAGCATGGTGATCAGAGGGTCGTAGCCCTCCGCGTGGAACCAGAAATGGATGTGCTCCGGCCGCATCGGCGAGCGGCCGGTCGCGCGGATGATCTCTCCGCCCGGTCCGTCGGTGGGCACCGGGTAGTACCGCGGGGCGATCGACCGGTACCAGAACCGGCCCTCCTCGTCGGTGGTCAGCAACGCTCGCATCGCCAGCCGGCCGTGCAGCCGCTCGGCCTGTTGCACGTCGTAGTGCCCGTCTCCGTCGCTGTGCCAGGTGTCCACGCGGGCTCCTGGGATGGGGTCTCCAGCCGGACTGACGACCCTGCCGGTGAAGAACAGGGGCATACCCGGGACGTCCCCGGAGATGTCGGCTCCGTTGGGCGCGGTCGGCCGGCCTTCCACGTAAAAGGGTCCGAGGAGGGTGCTGTCGGTGGTGCATGGCCGGCTCTGGTCGTTGATCAGGTCGACCAGAACGCTCACTCCGAGAATGTCGGAGATCAGCACGTATTCCTGGCGCGTCTCAGTGGTGATCTTGCCCACCCGTTCCAGGAAGTCCATCGCGGTGAACCATTCCTCGCCGGTGAGCCGCACCTCACGGGTGAAGTCGTGCAGATGCCGGACCAGCGTGAGGAACAGCTCCCGGGTGCGCGCGTCATGGCAGCCGTCGAAAGTGCACTGCACCGCCTTGGTGATCGAGTTCTCGGTCAGGTCGATCGACATGACCTTTTCCTCCCTCCGGAGGTGGCACCGGTCGCGATCGGCTCCAGACGCCGCGCAACTGTGCTGTCACGGCCGACGAAAACCTGTCCATGGGGCGGCGTGACGGTCTTGGTATGAGACTGTCGCCATGGCCCCACATCCCATGTTATGCCAGGCTGCGGGGGGTGCACGACGGTGAAATGTTCCCCTCATGGGCCTGGAACGGCTCGGCCCGTACCCGTCCGGGCCACCACGGCGGCAGCCACCGATCGTGATCAGGGGCAGGTGCAGCACAGCGATGGCCGGCAGCATAACGGGCCTGATGAAGGTCAGCGCTCCGACGTGGTTTCCCGGACCCAGGGCAACGCCAGTCGCTCGACGAGCACAAGGGAGGAATAGAGCGCGACGCTCATCGTTGCCAACAGGGTGATCGCCGCCCAGGCGGTGGCGCTGTCGGCGATTCCGCTGTATTGGACGATCTGGTAGCCGAGGCCGCCCTCGCCGGCCTGGAACTCGCCGATCACAGCGCCGATCGCGGCCAGCGGCATGGCGACCTTCAGCCCGACGAAGATGTGCGGCAGTGCGGCCGGTAGCCGTACCTTGCGGAAGGTCTGCCAGCGCGAGGCGTCCAGGGATCGGGCCAGGTCGGCGAGTTCGGCAGGCGTCGTGGTCAGGCCGGTCGTGGTGGAGAGCACGATCGGGAAGAAGGAGAGCAGGAAGACCATGGTCAGGATCGGCCGCTGTCCCCAGCCGAGTGAGACGACCAGCAGCGGCCCGAGCGCGATCTTCGGCACCGCGTTGATCGCCACCAGCAGCGGTGAGAACATGCGCTCGGCCGCCCGCGAGGCGGCCAGAAGCAGGCCGATCAGCACTCCGGCGACCACGGAGAGCAGGAAGCCGGCCACCGTCTCCAGCGTCGTCGTGGCCAGCCCGCCGAGCAGTTCCGCCGACTTCTCCCGGAAAGCGGTCAGGACCTCGGCGGGTGGTGGCAGCACCGCGGGATGGATGAGGGGGATCGCCGAGGTGATCAGCCACCAGCCGCCGACCGCGACCGCGAGCCCGAGAGCGGGCCACCCCACCGCCGTAACCGTCGTGCGCCCGCTGGGAACGAAACGTCTCGCGTGCGGGGTGTCGCCTGCCTCGGCCATGTCAGATGCTCCTCGGCCGGTCAGGGCTTCGGTGTCAGGTCTGCGCTGACGAGCTGGTCGGGGGTCAGCCCGGCCGGCATGGCGTCGGCGTCCTGGAGAAGCTCGATGCTGCGGGCGACCCGCTTCGTATCGATCGTGCCGACCACGTTGCCCGAGCCCTCCGGCCGGACGAAAGCACTCATCAGGGTGCACTCGGCGGCAGCGGGGGCGACCACTGCCGCTGGGACGTTCTTCTTGAGGATTTGGCCGGTCTCGTCCGGGTTGTCGATGCTGTGGACGAGCCCCTTCATCAGGGCCGCGATGAAGCGCTTGGCCAGGTCCGGCTGCTCCCGGGCAATCTTGGTCGTGGTGACCAGCACGTTGCCGTAGAGGTCGTTCATCACGTCGCTGTAGGGAAGCACTACCGCCTGCCTGCCCTTGGCCACCGACTCGACCGTCGGCTCGCCCACCACGAACTGGCCGATGCCCGCTACGGTGCCGCTGGCCAGCAGGCCGATGAGGTTCGCGGGGGCGCCGTTGACCCAGGTGACCTTCGTCGCGTCGATGCCCGCCAGCTTGGCGTAGGTGGGGAAGAGGTTGCGCACCACTGAACCGGGGCTGTCGGCAAGTGTCTTGCCCTCCAGGTCCTTCGGCGTGGCGATCCCGTTGCCCTGGAGGCTGATGAGCGCGGCCATGGTGTGCTGCTGGATTCCGGCCACCACGACGATGCTCTCGGCGCCGCCGTTGCCGCGCGCCAGCAGGAGGCCGGTGAGGTCGACCGGGGTGAACATCGCCGCTCCGGCCTCGATCTTCGAAATGTTGTCGCCCGTACCGCTTCCGGGCTTGATGTCCACGTCAAGGCCGACCTCGCGGAAGAACCCCTTGTCCTTCGCGACCCAGGCGTACGCGTCTCGCCCGAAGTTGCCGAACGAGGTTAGATAAGTCACCTTTTCTAGTGGTTTACTGCTAGAAGTCGACGTCTGCTGTGGATTGTCAGGATTTCCGCAGGCAACGATGAACGTGCAAGTCAAGGCAAGAGCCACGACAGTACGGATGAGCCTGCTCATGCACCGTTTCCTTTCGTCCGGAGCCGATCGGCCCGCGCGGGGGGCGTTCGTGGCCGGAGACGGGATATCCTGAGTGAGGTGATGTCGCGGAGCGGCTGTAGCGGCAGCGTACGAGGCGCCTGAGTCCTCAGCTGGGAACCCGCCAAATAATACAACAATGGCATCTATCCCATAAGACTTCCATTTCTTGTCCATCCGTATAGTCTTGGTCGACTGGGTTGAAATTGCAGTCAGATGGAGCTGCCCGCATGATTGAGCTGGCCGGGGTTTCCTGCAGTTTCAGCGGGCGATCCGGGGTGGTGGAGGCACTGCGCGGTATCGACCTGACCGTGGCCGAGGGTGAGTTCGTCGCGCTGGTGGGCCGATCAGGGTGCGGTAAATCCACACTTCTGAGGCTTATCGCCGGCCTATTGCTGCCGACCGAAGGTGAGATCACGGTCGCCGGCGAGCGGGTCACCAAGGCACGGCGCGACATCGCGATGTTGTTCCAACGGCCCGCGCTGCTGCCCTGGCGGTCGGTCATCGACAATGTGCTGCTCCCGGTGGAGATCTTCGGCTGGCGCCGGGCGGCGCACCGTGAGCGCGCTGCGCGACTTCTGGAGATGGCCGGGCTGGCCGGCTTCGAGAAGCGGCTGCCGCACGAGCTGTCCGGCGGCATGCAACAGCGGGTCTCCCTCTGCCGGTCGCTGATCGGCAACCCCCGGGTGATGCTGATGGACGAGCCGTTCTCCGCGCTCGACGCGATCACTCGTGAGGAACTGTCGGTGGAGTTACAGCGCGTGCACATGGAGAACGCCTCGACCATCGTCTTCGTCACCCACTCCATCGACGAGGCGGTGCTCCTGGCGGACCGGGTGGTGGTGCTCACACCGCGTCCTGGGCGAATCCGGGAGGTGGTCGAAATCCGCATCCCGCGCCCACGGACGTTGGGCCGCAACGCCCATTTCGAAGAGGTCGCACGCTGCAGCGCCGATCTGCACGAGCTGCTACTGGGCTTCGGCACCTCGGCGGTGGCCGGGGAGACAGGACGCTGAGCATGCGCGTGTGTGTATTCACCGAGCCTCATCGCGGCGCGACCTACGACGATCAGTTACGGATGGCGCGGCTGGCCGAGGACGGCGGGTACGAGGGTTTCCTCCGCGCCGACCACTACCGGTCCATGGAGCTCGAGGGCGGCCTGCCCGGCCCCACGGACGCCTGGGTGACCCTGGCCGGCCTGGCCAGGGAGACCACCAGAATCCGGCTGGGCACGCTGGTGTCCTCGGTGACCTTCCGGCTGCCCGGGCCTCTCGCCGTGACCGTCGCGCAGGTGGACCAGATGAGCGGAGGCCGGGTGGAGCTGGGCCTCGGCACGGGCTGGTACGAGCGGGAACACACCGCCTACGGCATCCCGTTTCCCCCGCTGGGTGAGCGCTTCGACCGGCTGGAGGAGCAGCTCGCCATTGTCACCGGGCTGTGGGCCACGCCGTCCGGCGGCCGGTTCAGCCACCACGGCGAGTATTACCGGCTGGTCGACGCCCCTGCCCTGCCCAGGCCGGCGCAGCGGCCCCGGCCGCCGATCATTATCGGAGGCCGCGGACCGAAGCGCACCCCGCGGCTCGCCGCCCGCTACGCGGACGAGTTCAACCTGCCGTTCAGGAACGTGTCAGAGACCGCGGAGGCGTTCGAGCGGGTCATCGAGGCGCAGGAACGGGCCGGCCGGACTCGCGACGGCCGTGCACCGCTGGTGCTCTCCGCGGGCATCGTCGTCGCGATCGGGCGCAACGACGCGGAGGCCCGGCGTCGGGCGGCCCCGCTGCACGTACCGAGCGCGCTGCCTCCAGAGGATCCGGTGATCGGCTCGCCCGCCCAGCTCGTCGATCGGATCGGCGAGTTCGCCGCGATCGGCGCCACCCGGGTGCATCTGCGTCTGCTCGACCTCGCCGATCTCGATCACCTGGAGCTGATCGCGGCCAAGGTGCTGCCGCAACTCGACAGTGGCGTTGACGACCGCTGATGGGAGTAAACGGGTTGCCGCTGAGCAGATCAACCCGGCGCGGCATCCGGGCCCTGGACCCTCGGGCGGATCGGGAGCGCGCCGGGATGCGGGTTGTGACGCTCACCGCCGGGCCGGGGTGGACAGCGGGCCGGTGATCTCTTCGACATCCACCACGGTCTCGGCCTGGTCCGCTTCGCCCGAGGCGATCCGGTAGCCGATGGGGCGCGCGAGGTCCGGACTCCAGTGGGCCTCCATGACCACGACCGTGCTGCCGTCGAGCAGCCGGACCGCGGTGCCCGGCACGTAGTTGTCGAAGGTGGCGGACAAGGTCACGTCGAGCGCCTGGCGGGCGCTGACAATACCCCGGAAGGTCGCCGGTCCCGAACGCCCCGGCAGGTGTGGAAGCAACGCGGCCTGCCAATGGGGAGGCGGCGCGGCCAGCAGGCGGCGCGCGGCGATGTCCAGGGGAGCCATCGCCCTGTCGACGGGGCGATGGTCGGCGGCCCGAATCACGTGGCGGGTCAGGGCTCCGGCCGGCGGGGTACCGATCGAGGCCAGGGCGGTGGCGATTGCGGCCTCGGCGGCGCCGGCCTCGATGGTCGGCATCGGGTCGCCGGACCGTACGGCGGCGTAGGCGGCTCTCAGGATGCGGCCCCGGTTGGCCGGCCCGTCGCCGAACAGCTGGACCGTGCAACGGCTTTGGTTTCCGGCGCTGACCCACTCCTCGGTGAAGCGGAACCCCAGGTACGTCCCGCGCCGGGCGGGATCGGCGGCCTGCTCGAACATGCGCCGCAGGGCAGCGAGAGTCTCAGCCCGGGCGGCGTTGGTCCACTCGTTGACGGTGTCGGGCGAGACCTCCCCCAGCTCGGCGGTCCGCCGTACCGACAGCCCGACGCGGCGCGCGGCGAGCACCGCGGTGCGCAGGTTGGCGGTGACCGCCTGCAGCGTGGCCACCGCTTGTGTGCGCGACCCGGCCGCGTTTTGCAGCACCCGGGCCACTTGAGCCTGCCGTTCCTCTTTGCTGACCTGGCCCATCTAGCGTTCCCTCCGGCATGGCCCATGCTTTCTGCATGTACGGCTACCGTAACGAGGTGTACCGGTACCCGTACAGCGAACCTGCGACGCCGCCTTCAGTGGCGAGGCGGCTGGTTTGCTCGTGGCTGTGGCGGAGCATCCGAGCGATCACCGGTGCCGGCGCCTGGAGGACGAGTGGGCGAAGCGCGACGGTCTCGGCGAATCGCGAACATTGGGATCTCTTTACCGACGATGGCGTAGATGTACCAGGACGAGGGATTATCAAACGGAGGAGCGCCTGATGGACGAAGTGGACGCCGTCGTCGTCGGTGCGGGGATCAACGGTCTCGTCGCCGCGGCCGAACTGGCCAAGGCGGGCTGGGCGGTCGCCCTGGTCGAAGGTAACCAGGACATCGGCGGCTTCATCGCCACCGAGGAACGCACCCTCCCCGGCTACCTGCACGACACCTACTCCTCCTGGCACCCGCTCTTCGTGTCGGGCGGCGCCTACGCGAGCCTCGGCGAGCTGCTGCACCGGCACGGCCTTGAGTACCGCAACACCGACGGCTGGGTCACGGCCAGCGTGGCCGACGACGGCCGGGTCACGCTGGCCCACCGGGACCCCGTGCGGACGGCCGAAGGGTTCGCGTACGAGGCCGACCGGGACGCCTACCTGGACTGCCTGAACCGGCTCGGCGGGGCCATGGGACCGATCGGCGGGCTGCTCGGCGCTGAACTCCGTTCCCCCGCCCTGCTCCGGCACGCGGCGGGCCTGATGCGCTCGGGCGGCCGTACCGGGCTGGAGGGATGGCTGCGCTCGGTGGCCACCAGCGGCCGGGCGTGGGCCCGCGAGCGGTTCCGCGGGGACGAGGTCGACCACCTCTACGCCCCGTGGCTGCTGCACGCCGGGCTCTCACCCGACCACGCCTCGGGCGGCTTCATGCTGCCGCTCTTCGCCGCGACCCTGCATGGGTTCGGGCTGCCGGTGGTCGCCGGAGGCGCCGGGCGGTTCCTCGACGCCTTCCGGTCGCTGTTCGACGCCCTCGGCGTCCAGGTGGAGACCGGCACGATGGTCGATCGCGTGATCGTCGACGGCGGTCGTGCCACCGGGGTGGCGGCCGGCGACCGCGTCATCCGCGCTCGGCGTGCCGTGCTCGCCTCCGTGACCCCGAGCGCGCTGTACGGCGGCCTCCTCCCCGAAGGATCGGTGAACCCCAGGCTCCGCGAGGAGGCCACCCGCTTCAGGTACGGCCGGGCGGCCATGCAGATCCACGTCGCGCTGTCCGGGCCGCTCGGCTGGCGGGACGAGCGGCTTAACGGGATACCGCTCATCCACCTGGCCGACGGCTCGGGCAGCACCGGCATCGCGTGCGCGGAGGCCGAGGCGGGCCTGCTGCCAGGGCGGCCCACGGTGGTCGTCGGCCAGCAGCACGTCCTCGACCCCGGCCGGGTGCCCGAGGGCGCCGCGGCGCTCTGGCTGCAGCTCCAGGAGATGCCTTTCGCGCCGCGCGGGGACGCGGCCGGCGAGCTGGACACCTCCGGGGGCTGGACCTCCGAGCTGGCCGAGGGCTACGCCGACCGGGTGCTCGACCGCATCGCCCGGCACGCCCCCGACCTGCGCGACAAGGTGCTCGCCCGAGACGTCATCACCCCCGTCCAGCTCTCCGCCCGCAATCCCAACGCGGTCGGCGGCGACCCGTACGGCGGCGCGAACGAGCTCGACCAGAGCTACCTGTGGCGCCCCCTGCCCTCCTCGGGACGGCATGCGACCGGCGTCGGCGGGCTCTGGCACATCGGGGCCTCTACCCATCCCGGCGCCGGCCTGGGCGGCGGGTCGGGCCACATGGTGGCCACGGCTTTGACCCGGCCACGCCGGTTCACCTCCCGCTGAGCCGCACCCAGGTCAGACGGCCGAGACGATCTTCTGCTGGATGCCGGCGCCCGCACCACGCCGCCTTCGGTGACCGTTCCCACCGACTCACAAAGCCGGCGGACGCGTTCGGGCCTTGAGGGGCCGTCTCATGGCCTCATGCCGTCGGGGAACCCGGTCCAGCGCAGGTCGGCCGGGAGGTGACTCATGTCGTTGAACATCACGAGCGTCGGCGGCAGGCCGGCGCGGTAGTCGATGATCGTCAGTGCGGCGTTGGCGCTGTTCAGGCCGAGCCACCGCGATGGCGGCGCGTCCAGAGCGTGCCGCACCAGCCACGCGATCTGGTAGGCGTGCGTCACCAGAACCTCGTGGGTGTCGCGCCTGGTTCCTGTCGCGGTTGTGTCGGGGACCTTCGCGAACCGGGCCACCAGGGCCTCGGCGAGCTTCTGGCCCGAGGCCGCCTCGGCATCGTCGTAGCCGTCGAAGAAGCCGGCCCAGGATGGGGGTGTTTCGGCCGGTTGGGGAACGTAGGGCACATGGTCGATGAGTTCGGCGGCCTCGGCAACGGACGCGGTCTTCAGGTGGCGGGCGAGTTCGTGCGCGCTGGCTTCGGCGCGCGGTAGCGGAGAGTGCCACACGGCGTCGACCGGTAGGCCGGCGAGCCGTTCGCCCAGCAGGCCCGCCTGCCGGCGACCGATGTCGGTGAGGTTCCCGAATGCGTCGGCCGCGCCGTGTCGTGCCAGGTAGAGGTGTCGCGTGGTCATGAACGGCTGGGACGCGGCGCCCGCCTGGGCGCGCTTCCCGTCTCCTTCCGATCCGTGGATGACGTGGGTGTGGGTGCGGCTCTCGGGTGATGGCTTTCTGGCCGGAGATACGGAGGATCGGTCACGCATCGGCCGCCGTGATGGTGCCGGTGGTGCCGTCCATGGTGATGGTGCTGCCGTCGTGGAGTCTGCTCGTCGCGTTCGGGATGCCGAGGACCGCGGGGATGCCGTACTCGCGAGCGACGATCGCGGCGTGGGAGAGCACGCCTCCGGTTTCGGTGATGACGCCGGCCGCGATGCGCAGCAGTGGCGTCCAGGCGGGGTCGGTGAAGGGGCAGACGATGATGTCGCCAGGGTGTACGCGTGTGAAGTCGCGGGGACCGCGGATGATCCTCGCGGGGCCGGTCACGACCCCGTGGCCGCCGGGTGTTCCGGTCAGCGTGGGCGCGGCGGCCGAGGTGCGGCCGGCAGGCGGAGGCCACGCCGGGGGTGCGGCGGTGACCGGCCGTGCCTGCAGGATCCAGGTACGGCCATCGGCCAAGGCCCACTCGACGTCCTGCGGTCCACCGCGTACGGCGGCGATCTCCTTACCCAGCTCGGCGAGCAGTTCGGCGGTCGCGTCGTCGATCGTCGGCCGGTCACGGGCACGGGTGGGCACATCGGAGGTGACGAGCTGCCCGCCGCGCCGGTCAAGGCGGGTCCGCTTGTGGGCGACCATGCGGGATACCGACCCGTCCTCGGCGACGCGGTAGGCGTCAGGGGTGACCGTGCCACCGACGATGCTGGGGCCGAGCCCCCAGGACGCCTCGATGCGGATCGCGTCATGCGGCTCCGTGGGGGTGAACATGACCCCGGACACCTCGGCGTCCAGATGGCGTTGCACGAGGACGGCCATGACGAGATCGTCGAAGGGCCGGCCGGAGGCGTCCCGGTAGTCGATGGCGCGCGAGGTGAACAGCGAGGCCCAGCAGGCGCGTATGGCGGCGGTGACCGCGCCGACTCCGCGCACGGCGAGAAAGCTGTCGTGCTGACCGGCCGCCGACGTCTGGCCGGTGTCCTCATGCGCGGCGGATGATCTCACCGCGACGGGCGGATCGCCGAGCTCGTCGAGCGCGCGTCGGAGCGCGTCGATCAGGGTGGCGGGGACCGGGCGGGCCTCGATCGCCCGCCGCACGGCGTCGACATGGTCCGGCTCGCCGGCGAACCGCTCGAGGTCCAGGTCGCGAACGGCGGCGCGATAAGCGGCGAACGGCACGACGAAGCCGTCGGGAACCGGCAGTCCCGCGCGAAGCAGCGCGCCGAGCGCACCGGCCTTGCCCCCGCACGTATCGGCGTCCGCCGACATGAGGGGTACGATCATCCGCCCCGCCTTTCAACGAAAGATTGACAACAATTTCTTGATTGTGGATCATGAAGGGTATGTCACGCAAGCAGGACATCACTCACACCGGGCGCGCGGACCACGCCCAGGCCGACCGTGAGCACGACGCGAGCGAACGCCTTCTGCGCCTGGGCGCGGACGCGCTCGACGCCCGTCCGTGGCGCCCCTCGCCGGCCCCGCCATCGGCGGTCGACCTCGTCCAGTTCGCCGTCTGGCGCAACGCCGACCTGGATCCGGAGGACGCCCTGAGCGCGCTGGCTCTCCTGCCCGCCGCGCGCGCCGAAGTCGAAGGACTCGAATCAGCCCTGCTGTTCATCGCCCGCGGCGCCGGACTGACCTGGGCGCAGATGGCGAACGCGATGGGATTCAACTCCCCCCAGGCGTGCCAGCAGCACTACACCCGCCTGACGGCGCGACAGGACGCCGACCGGTGACGCGCGACTCTCCGCCGGGCCTGCTGGTCCTGCACGCGGTGCGCATCCTCGGGTTCGCGGACACCCCGATGGTCGCGCAGCGGTACGGGCTCGATGCGGCCCAGACGGAAGAGCTGCTGCGCGATTACGAGGCGTGCGGCTGGGCCGGGCATGCCGCCTTCGCCGGCACCGCGGGCTGGTCGCTGACCGAACCGGGCCGGGCCGAGAACGAGCGCCTGCTCGCGGCCGAGCTCGCACGCGTCGGCGGTGCCGGCGAGGTCCGGGACGTCTACCGCGAGTTCCTCCCGCTGAACGCCCTCCTGTTACGGGCCTGCACCGACTGGCAACTCCGGCCCACCCCCGGCGACCGGCTCGCCGTCAATGACCACCGCGATCCCGTCTGGGACGCCGGGGTCCTCCACGAGCTCGCCGGCATCTCCCGCGCACTCACGCCGCTGGCCGACCGGCTCGGGAGCGTCCTGACCCGGTTGCGCGGATACGACACCCGATTCACCGCGGCCCTGACGCGCGCCAGGGGCGGGGAAAGCGCCTGGGTGGACCGCACCGACGTCGACTCCTGCCATCGCGTCTGGTTCCAGCTCCACGAAGACCTCATCGCCACGCTCGGCCTCGACCGGCACACGCAACCTTGACCGACTGGCCGGCCTGCGCATCTCGTGGTGGCCGAGGACGTTCATCGCGACCAGCGTGCCGCAGGTGGGGCGGGAGCGTGGGCTGGAGCGGCATTGGTGTTCATGTCCGGAACGTCGCATAGTGAGCGCCATGAGTTCCCGTTCGATGGCCTGCCTGGACAGAGGTGATTACCGTGCGCAGAGTCTCCCGGGCCGTGTGGAGGGCCGGCCTCATGGCCGCCGTGATCGGCCTGCCGGGGCCGGTGAGTCCTGCCCAGGCGGCGGCCGCGCGACCGGCTCTGGCGGGTGACGTCAACGGGGACGGGCGTGCCGACGTGATCGCGGGCATGCACCTGCTGGCAGTGAAGGGCAGGAGCGAGGCCGGCGGGGTGGTCGTCTACTTCGGCGGCCCGGCGAAGGTGTCCGCCACGGGGCGGATCGTCACCCTCACCACGCCCGTCGCCAGGGAGAATCTCGGGCGTACGCTCGCCACGGGCGACTTCGACCGGGACGGCTATGCCGATGTCCTGACCTCGGCCCGCGGCAGGCTCGTGGCCTTCCACGGCTCGAAGGCGGGGCTGCGCGGCGACGCGGCCACGGTGATCCCCTGGCCGGTCACCGCGCCCGCGATGGCCGCCGCCGACTTCGACGGTGACGGCTACGGGGACGTGGCCGTCACCGGGAACAAACAGGTCGTCGTGCTGCGCGGCGGCGAACACGGCCTGCGCCCGTCCGGACGGCTGGCCGACGGCGCCCCGCGGTTCGGCGCGGAACTGGCCGCCGGGGACGTGAACGGCGACCGGCTGCCCGACCTCGTGACCACCGAACACCGGGTGGCCTACCCCGACCCCGTCGGGCCACAGCGGATCACGGTCGTGCCCGGCTCCCGTTCGGGACTCTCGCTGTCACGCGCCTGGTCGATCACCCCGGCCGAGCGCGCCGCCCGCGATCTCGCCGTCGGCGACGTCAACGGCGACCGCCTGGCCGACCTGGTCCGGATCACCTCGGCCGGCGGGGAGACGTTCGGGGTGGTCGTCCAGCTCAGCCGGGGCACCGGCTTCGCCCCCGCGCAGACATTGACGTACGGCGAGGACCACCCCGCAGGCGTAGGCCTCGGCGACATCACCGGGGACGGCCGCGCCGACCTGGCCGTTCACCTCTCCAACGGCAACCACGACCACGCGGTCCTCCACCCCGGCACCGTGACCGGCGTCACCAACCAACCGGCCCGCCGCTACTCCCACGACACCTACGAGACCGGATACGGCACGAGCCTGCGCCTGGCCGACGTCCGCGGCGACCGCCGCGCCGACCTCATCGCCGGTCTCCCCGGCGTGTACGGCACCGGCGAACTGGAGGTCCTCCCCGAGGGCCGCGGCGAGACCCGCCAGCGCCTGTCCACCAAGGCCACCCCCAACGGCCTCGGCCGGAGCCAGCCCTCCTGACTCCCCCGACCTGGACTGAACGAACGCCCGCCGACGAGCGGCCCCGCGAGCCGTTCCGCCAGGGAAGGAAGCCCTGGAGAGTACGGCCCGCGCAGGTGACCCCGCTCGCGATGGACATCGAACCCGCTTTGTAAGATCATCGCGACGTTGACCGTGCGACTGGGTCCCGGCGTGCTCGCCGACTTGCGCTCCGGCAGCCGGTGCGATCGCCGGACCGACCGGAGGGGGCGCCATGGCGGATGGTGGGCTGACCGGATCGGCATCCGTGCCTCCCTCCCCGCCCGCGCTGGTCGGGCGGGCCGGCGAACTCGCCCGCGTCGAGGAGGCCGTCGCCGGCGGATGCCGTCTGGTCCTCATCGACGGCGAGCCGGGCATGGGCAAGACCCGGCTGCTGGAGCACCTGGTCGAGCGGGCGCACGCGGCCGGGCGCACCGTGCTCGCCGGCAGCGCCACCGAGTTCGAGAGCCTCGTCCCGTTCGGCATGTACGTGGACGCCTTCACCCGGCTGTCCGACGAGTACGGCGCCCCGCGCGGAACGCCGGCCGGCGACCTGGCCGAGGCGGCACTGCGTACGTTGTTGTCGATGGGCGGGACGAGCGACGGCGACACCGTCCGGGCCCGTTTGGATCGCTACCACACCTATCGAGGCATTCGAGCGTTCCTGTCCCACCTGGCCGCCGACCGGGGCGCCGTACTGGCGCTCGACGACCTGCACTGGGCGGACGCCCCGTCGCTCGAACTGACCGAGTTCCTGCTGCGCCGCCCGCCGGTCGGGTTGCTGCTGGCGATCGGCTGCCGATCGGATCTGATCCCTTCGATGGTCGGCGACGCCGTCGCCCGGCGGGATCCCCGCGTCATCCGGCTGAGTCTGGCCCCGCTCGACGAGGGAGCGGTGGCGTCGCTGATGCCGGCCGATGTGGGCCCGCGCCGGCGTCGGCTGCTGCACCGGGTCAGCGGCGGCAATCCGCTCTTCCTGCGGGCACTCCTGGACGCCGGCGACACCACGCTGACCGAACTGGCCGACGGCAGGCCCGGGGCCGCGCTCGCACTTGAGCAGACGTTGCTGGCGGTGCTGCGCAGGGAGCTGGACCGGCTCACCCCCACCGGCCGCCGGGCGGCCCACGCGGCGGCGGTCTCCGGCGAGCTCGCCTCGCTCCTCGTCATCTCCCACGTCGCGGAGCTGGACGCCGCGACGGCAGCCGCCGCCGTGGACGAGCTCTGCAGACAGGGGCTCGGCACGCTGGCGGGCGCGCGGTTCGTGTTCCGCCATCCACTCGTACGCGCCGCCGCCTACGACACGTGCGGGCCCGGCTGGCGCATCGCCGCCCACGCCCGG
The DNA here is from genome assembly GCF_900099965.1 of Nonomuraea jiangxiensis. Taxonomy (GTDB): domain Bacteria; phylum Actinomycetota; class Actinomycetes; order Streptosporangiales; family Streptosporangiaceae; genus Nonomuraea; species Nonomuraea jiangxiensis. The sequence goes on from NZ_FNDJ01000035.1 coordinate 107,922, forward strand.
GTCGCCGACTACCTGCGCCGCAACGACGGGTCCCTGGCGTTGCTGGCCCACCACACCGAGCGGTGCGCCGAGCACGGCGACGAGGAGGCCGCCAGGACGCTGGGCGAGGCGGGCATCGCGTACGTGGACTCGGCGCCCGCCACCGCCGTGCGGCTGCTGAGCGACGCCCTGCGCCTGCTGCCCGAACGCGACGACCTGGTGCCGTACCGGGGCCATCTGCTCACCTGGCTGGCCCGGGGCACGGCGCCGGGCTCGCTGACGGAGGCCCGGAGGATCCTGCAGGAGGTCATCCACCTGCCGCATGACGTCGCCACGGCGGCGGTGGCCTTCTCCTCGGTGATATCGCGGCTGCTCGGCCGGCTCGACGAGGCGCGCGCCCTGCTGAGCGCGCACGCCCGCCGGGCCGGGCAGGACCCGCGCGTGCGCGCCCCGCTCCTGGTCGAGGTGGCCGCCGTTGCCGTGTTGCGCGCGGATCCCGAGGGGGCGCGCCGGCATGCGCTGGAGGCCATCGGGCTGCTCGCCAAGGCGGCCGATCCGACGCTCGGCGCCGCGGCGTACGCCCTGCTGGCCCTGGCGTGCCTGCAGGACGGCGACGTCGCCGCCGCGCGTTCGCACAGCAGGCGGGCCGGGTGGCTGATGGACAGCGCGCCGGACACCGCCCTCGCGACGCACGTGGAGCTCGTCGCGGCGCTCTCCTGGGGCGAGACCTGCCTGGAGCGGCCCGCCGACGCGGAGCGCCACCTGGACCGGGGCATCGACCTGGCGAGGATGTCCGGCCGCAGCAACGACATGCCGTACCTGCTGATCGCCCAGGCCCACCGCAAGGCTCGGGGCGGCCGCCTGGCGGAGGCCATCGACGCCGCGGAACACGCCGCCGCCGCCTCCGAGTACATCCGCAGCAGCGAGACCCTGGCGATGGCCCGATGCGTCATGCTGCTGCCGGTGCTGTGGCGGCACGGCGTCCGCCCGGCCATGGAACTCGCCGACCAGCTCACCGACGCCGCTCCCGGCTCGGCGTGGTGGCTGGCCATGGCGCACGTGGCCGTGGCCAGGGTCCGCCTGGCCGCCGGCCGTACCCGGGTGCACGCGCCGCCGCTGCCGCCGGCCCTGTCCAGCGACACCGAGGTGGAACGGCTGGCGGTGCAGTCGCTCCAGGCCGGCGCGGACGGTGACGTCGGGACCGCGCTCGCCCGGTCGGCCGGGGCGCTCGCCGCCGCGGCGGGCGGTCCCGCCTATCACCTCGGGATCGCGTACGACGCCCGGGCCCGCGCGCTGTGCCACCGGGACGAACTGGACGAAGCCGCGGCAGCGGCCGAGATCGCCGCCGAGCGGTTCGCCGAGAGCGGTGCCGCCGCCGAACGCGGCCTGGCGCATCAACTGCTCGCCGACGTCCACGGCCGCATGGGCGACGTGGCGCGATGCCGTACCGAACTCGGCCGGGCCAAGGCCGCCTACAAGGAGTCGGGCGCGGACTGGCTGGCCGGCCGGCTCGCGCGGGAGGAGCGGCGCCTGGCCGCGCGGGGCCCCCGGTACGCGGCGCGGCAGAGCGCCGGTCCGCCGCCGCTGACCGCTCGGGAGCGGCAGGTGGCCGAACTCGTCAGCCAGGGACTGACCAACCGGGAGGTCGCCCAGCATCTCCAGGTCAGCCAGAAGACGGTGGAGACCCACGTCGCGCGCATCTTCAGCAAGTACGACGTGCGCTCCCGGGTGGCGCTGGCCCGGCGGCTGGCGAGCCGGGAGGATCTCCCGGTCGCCGAGTAGCCCGCCGGGGCCGTGCCGCCGGGCGGTACTCGCCCGCCCGGCGGCGGTGGTCGCCGGTGTCAGCCGGTGCCGATCATTCCGGGAGCGGACCGCCGTTCAACCACGCCTCTCCCTGCTCGCGGAGGGCCTCCGGGTCGACCTTCTCGCCCTTGACGCAAGGGTCGTCGTCCACGGTCCGGTTGAAGTGGATCCAGGTCAGCTCGATGGGGGTTTGCAGGTTGCCGCCCCTCAGCACGGACGTGGAGACCGCCACGGTCCGCTGGTAGGGATCCACGGCCGTGAGCGCGCAGGGGTCCCCGGTGGCGGTGTTGCCGATGCCGCCGTCCGGCGGGACGCCGGACGGGGCGCTGCTGTAGGTGGCCGAAATCCAGGTCGACGTCGATACCCCACCACCCGGCGCGCCGCCGCCAGGGCCGCCGACCGTCGGAGCTCCCGGTACCGGCGCCAGGGGGATCGGGTTCAGCAGCACCTCCAACGGCACCGAGATGTCGCCATCTGTGTCGATGTAGTGGCAGATGCTGTCGATGGAGGCTCCATCACACAGCTTGTCGGTGTTTTCGACTGCCCACTCGTCGAATTCCCGTTCGGCGTCCGGGTCATCGGCGGAGGCTTGCGCGTTGGTGACGACGCGGTTGAAGTCGGGACCGTTCGGGAAGAAGCCCGAGAACCTTTCGGCCATCCAGGTCGCCAGCGCCCGGCCGATGGCCACGGAACCGCGCTCATTGGGGTGGAAGCTCTCCTGGAGCCCGTTGAAGATCCGGCCCTGCCGCAGCAGGTCGTTCCGGGCTATCACGCCGTTGAAGTACGAGTCCGGCTGGCCGATCTCGTGACCGGCCACCACGCTGGTGCCGTTCGGCCCCGCCGTGTTCGGGTCGAACACGTGCACCTGGACCTGCGGGAACCTCGCCCGGAACCGCTGGACCGCGTCCTGGATCGCCTTGTTCACCGCGACGATGTACGGATAGAGCTGGTCCATGGCCGGGCCGCCGATGTGCTTGTACGTGGTGTTGCCGGACGGCTTGACGGCCAGCGGGTAGAGCGCCACGATGATCTCCGCGTGGTCCGTGGCGTCCTTCACGTTCACCAGGCCCTGTTCGACGTTCGCCGAGACCTGCCCCATCGTCTGCAGCAACTGCTGCACCTTGAGATGGACGGCGCGTGCCTGAGCCCTGCGGCTGTCGATGTAGTTGTCGGTGAGCAGGGTCGAGTAGTAGGCCATGAGCATGGTCTTCATCAGCGGCCCGAAGTCGGCGTCGTTGCCGCCGAGCCCGAAGTAGACGATGTTGGTGTCCCGGGGGACGCCCGCCAGCTGGGCGACGTTCTTCACCTCCCTGATGTCGGTATGATCCTCGTCCTCGAACTGCACCTCCTTCAGGTGTCTGACCTCGGCCCCTGATGACGCGTTGAAGTAGAGGCGGTCGCCATTCCACTCGGTGCGAATCTTGTCGGGCTCGACGGTGTACTGGCTGTTGTGATAGGTCGCTTCCAGATAGGACCAGGCCAGATGGGGTGGTGCGTAGCCGCTCTGGTGCCGCCAGTCCTCGGAGCCGTCCACCATCCTGACGTACTGGTGATTGGTGGTCGCGCCTTCACCACTGGTGTAACTGTCGCCGACCACCACCATCTTCAACGGGATCCGGGGCACGCAGAACCCCGTACACGTCGATGGGTCGGTGGGCGTCGGGGACGGCGGTCTGAACGTCGGGGGCGGGAAGGTCGGTGGGGGCGGTTGGAGGGTCGGCCGGATGGTCGGGCGGGTGGTGGGGAAGATCGAGCCGTTGGCGCCCGCCGGGGTGCTGATCACGGTGATCGCGGCGAGCACGGTCACGAGCCCGATCAGGATCGCCCACCAGTGCGTGAGCCGTCGCCATAACCGGCGCGGAGGTCGCATGGACAGGTCTCCTTGGGTGCGGTCGGAAGGAGCGGACGCACGCATCATCCGGCCGCGGGGCGATCCCTAACATCCGGTGTTGTCCGCGCGACCACCCCGACATCCGGATGACGGGCCCGCGGGCGGGAGCACCGGAAGGCGACGTGGCGGAGGGTGGCACGCAAACACAGCGAGGTGGCACGCGAGGGCAACGACATCCAACGGCTCCCCTGCGAGCCTGGGGGAGTTCTGAATCCCTACCCCTGAGAGGCCGCCGTGACCTGCCCTGACCGTGCCTCTCACTGGAGCTGCGCTTCCTCGCATCGGAACACCACTGAAACGTGAGCAACCGCTGCGGACTTGATCCACGCCCTCACGGGAATCGCCCTCTCCCACGGGCGCGACCTCAGGCCGGTGCGGCTCCTTGGCTTCGAGGACCTTGGCCTCGATCACCCCGTCCCAGCCCGGCATCGGCTCGGCACGCAACTGGAACCTCTGGCCGACCACCGGCGCGAACCCGTGCACGGGCATCAGCCATTCCGACAGGGCGGCCGGCGGTGGCGGGGTCGACGTTCCACCCTGACAGCGCATACGCTTCCGGACACCAGGGAAGCCTCGCCACCACGCGACGATCAAAGGAGCGGGACTCCGACCGAGGTCGCCGCCCCCATAAGGTGCTCAGCAGCCCTTCGTAATGCGGACCAGTTCGTCTCCGGCGCCGAAGTCCCACCTCTTCTTGCCCTTAGTGCCGCCATTGGTCGCCGTCGCGGGGAATACGAGGAACGCGCCCATGAGCGACACAACAAATATGCTCTTCATCATGAGCGAAAACCCTGCCTGCCCGCGCTGAAGGGGTGATGAAATTTCGCTGAAATCGTCAGCCGGCGTGCGCAGGCCGCCTGCACGGCGAGCAGACGGATACTTCTCAGCCCGATCGGCTCTCTCGTTGCCGCCTCATCGGTGGCCGGTAAGGCGGGAGATGCAAGCTTTAAAGTTAAATGAATGCTTTTGATAATTTGGGTCCGGAATCTTGCCGTTGGGCAGGATCCAGCGCTGGAAGCCGCGACGTAAAAGCGACCCGACCGGTTCCGCATAGGTCAATTCATTTGCGCCGCGTTAATCATCTGCTCCCCATCCCTTTGCGTTGCACCCGCCACGATTCAGGGTGTCCAATCCGACAACTGCAAGGGGATGCTCCATGAGACCTCTTTCAACGACGATGAAGGCCGTACTAATCGGTCCGGCCGTCATCATCGGGACGCTGGCCGGGCTCGCGTCGGCCGCCTCCGCCACCACCACGTCGGCCCACCATTCGGTGCAGGCCGACTCCAGCTTCAGCCACGACCCGCGCTGGGACCGGCACCAGGGCAACCGGTATGACCCGCACTGGGGCTACTGGCGGCACGACCCCAGGCGGGGGTACTGGCACTTCGACCCGCGCATCGGCCGCTACCGCTGGGACCCGCACTGGAACCGGCGCTGGGACCACCAGTGGGACCACCGGTGGGGTCGCCACCACCGCTGAGTAGCGACACGCCGGCAGGAAAAGCCTGATACTCCCTGAGCATCAGTTAGTTCGTGCGCTTCCTGCCACTTGCGGAAGAAAGGCCCCGTGGGCGCCCACGGGGCCATTCTCGTCTTCCGCCAGCGGCAGCGCCCGTGCCTTTCACCGTCATATGGCAAACCGGTTCCCGATGGACCACCGGCAAGCGCCGTGCCGCCACCTGGCCATTATCGGCCTCCTACACGCCGTCATGAACTGACATTCCACGGCATTGAGGTGATCTCAGAGAAATAATTCGGGCGATTGGGGATTTCGGGACGCCTGTGGTGGCGTTTCGTGCCTTTCGGGAGAAGCCGTCGAAGGCCGGAGACAGACGTGGAGCCTCCGGTAGATGAGTTCTCACCACAAGAATCCCTGCCGCCCGAAAGGCTCCACGTGATTGCTCATCGTGCCATGCTCGACGTTCCCCGTGCACTGGTTCAGTACGTTGCCCGGCTGCTCCAGGACGAACGTCGCCGGCTCGGCACTCCCAAAGGCAGTCGCGCCCTGACCCCGTTCTGGCAGGCGGTACTGGTTCTGCGCTGGTTCCGGGGCGAGTGCGACATCCCCAAACTCGG
>NZ_FNDJ01000012.1 GCF_900099965.1 Nonomuraea jiangxiensis
GCGGGGCCGGAGTCAGGAGCGGGGCCGGGGCTGGGGTTGGGGCGGGCGGGGGCGGCGGTCGGCGTGGGGTGGCGGGGCTGGGGTTGCGGGTGCTGCCCGGCGGGGGCCCCGCGAACACGGCCGTGGCGCTGGCGCGGCTCGGCACGCCGACCCGGTTCCTGGGCCGCGTCTCCGGCGACGTGTTCGGCGCGCTGTTCCGCGAGCACCTCGCCTCCTCCGGCGTGGACCTGTCGCACTCCGTCGTGGCCGGCGAGCCCAGCACCCTGGCCGTGGCCGCGCTGGACGCCCAAGGCCAGGCCGAGTACACCTTCTACGCCGAGGGCACCGCCGACTGGCAGTGGACCCCGCAGGAGCTGACCCGGGAGCGGCTCGGCCCGGTCTCGTGCCTGCACACCGGCTCGCTGGCGCTGGTCAAGCGGCCGGGGCGGACGGCGGTGGAGCAGTTCGCCCGCGCCGCCGCCGGGCACGCCACGATCTCGGTCGACCCGAACGTCCGCCCCAGCCTCGCCACGATCGACGACTACCAGGTGGCCCGGTGGTGCGAGTGGGCCGACGTCCTCAGGCTCAGCACCGACGACCTGGCGTTCCTGCTGCCCGGCGTGCCGATGGAACGCGCCTGCGACACCTGGCACGCCGCCGGCGCCCGCCTCATCGTCATCACCAGGGGCGCGGCGGGCGCGCTGGTGTCCCTGGACGGTGAACGGGCCACCGTACGGGCGCCGGAGGTGGAGGTCGTGGACACGGTCGGCGCGGGCGACGCCTTCACGGCGGGCCTGCTGCACCACCTCGACGAGCAGGGCCTGCTCGGCGGCCGCCTGGACGGCCTGGACCTGGCGACGGCGGTGGCAGCGGCGGAGTTCGCGGCCCAGGTGGCGGCGCTGACCTGCACCGTCCCTGGCGCCGACCCACCCTGGGCCGCCGAGCTCACGAACCGGCCGGCCGGCGGATCTGCCGAAAGCGGTAGTGGCTGATCCCATGCTCGTGATGTCCCGGGCACCGACGTACGCGACGATCTCCTGCTACGGGGTGTGACCTCCCCGCCGGGGCTTCACGGGCCGCACGCCAGGTCGTCGAGCAGCCGCTCCGCGACCACTTCCTCCGGGACCGCCAGCCCGCGCGACCGCATGGCCGGACCCAGCTCGGGATCCCACGGCGCGTCGGTCACCCGCCCCACCCCCGGCCCGCCGGCCGGGCCGGTGGGAGCCCGGTCGTCGAGGGCCCCCAGGTAGTCGGCGGTGGACATACGCCACGGCTCGGCGCCCGTCTTGGCCATCGTGTAGGCGGCGATCCGCAGCCCCTCCCCGTCGAAGTCCCCGTGATAGCGCAGCCGGGTGCCCGGCAGCGAGCGGAGCAGGCGGATGACGGCGCTGTTCGGCCAGCCGGAGGTGCACACCACGGGCGGGCACGCCGTGCCGTACCGCTGCCAGGCGAGCGCCAGCACGGTCGGGTTCTCCACCACGAACACCTCCGGCTCGGGCAGCCGCAGCTCGGGCACGTCCCCCAGCTGTGCGAGCGTGATCACGCTCGGTCGCCCGTCCCAGACGCGCAGCACCCGGGCCAGCGCCTCCTCCCCCGCCGGCCGTAACCCGGCGGTCAGCACGGTCGTGGACAGGGCGTCGCAGGCCACCCCCGCCCGCTCCCACAGGGCCCGGCGCGCCTGCGCCCCCTCCGGGGCCGGCACATCGTAGAGCACCGACAGGGCCTTCATGACCAGCGACGACAACCGGGTGCCGTCGTCGAGGGCGTGCGGGTCGCCGGTGACGCCGGCCGCCAGCGCCGCGAGCGGGCGGCCGGCGGCGGGCAGCGCGGCGAGCACGTCCAAAGCCTGCCCGAGCAGGTCACGGCCGGCCCGTGCCGCGAACAGCGCCAGCAGCGCGGGCTCGGCCACGACCACCGGGTGGGAGGCGAACCACTCGGCCAGCTCCTCGCGTTCGACCTGCCGCTCCGCCCGCCTGCGCCGCCGGTCGTCGAGCGGCCCGGCGATCCGCTCGGTGACGGTACGTACGTCGAGCCCGCCCAGCACCCCTTCGAGCCGGGCCACGTCGAGCGTGACCGACGGCCCGGGATAGCGGTCGAGCCCGAGCAGGTCGGCCACGGCGGCCTGCTCCTCCTCCCCCAGCCCGGTCACCCGGACGCGGCTGACCGGGTGCCCGGAGGACAGCCGCTCGTGCAGCGCCCGCCACACCGGCCGCAACCCCGCCACCCGCAACCGCTCGGGAACGCCTGTCCCGCTGCCCGGGGGCGGCGGCTCCGGTGCGCTCATTCCGTGGGGACCGTTCGGTAGCCGTTCCACACGAACCGCGCCGTCGTCACGGCGTCGTCCCCGTCCCCCGTGATGAGCTGGTGGATGGCGATGCCGTCCAGCTCGCGGTATTCGCACCATTCGTGATCGGAGGTCAGCACGAGATCCAGCCCCAGGTCCACCAGCAGGTCGAACACCTGCCCCCGGTTGGTCCTGTCCACCCCCACGAACACCTCGTCCAGCAGGATGAACCGCGGGCACCCCGGATCGGTCTGGTAGTGCGCGGCCACGGCAGCGAACAACGGCAGGTGCAGCGCGATCGCCTTCTCCCCGCCCGACAGCGCCCCGTGCAGCTTCCTGGTGAGGTCCTGCCAGCCCTGCCCGTCCCCGCGGTCCAGCTTGACCGTGAACCGGTGCCAGGACGTGTAGTCGAGCACCTTCATCAGCTGGTCCTCCCAGCTGGCGGAGGAGTTGTCGGCACGGGCCTCCTCCACCCGGTCCCGGAAGAAGACGTAGAGCGCCTCCTTGTCGGCCGCGCTCAGCCCCGCCGGGTCGCGCAGCAGCAGGTCGCGGGCCGCGCGGGTGCCCGGCGACTGGGTGGCGTCCACCTGCCACACCAGCCGTACCGCCACCCGGGAGGCGGTACGGACCCGTTCGAGGCGCTGGTTCATGCCCTCCACCAGAGCCGTCGCCTGCCTGATCCGGTCGGCGAGATGCCGCCGCGTGTCCCCCGCCAGCGTCCGGTCGAACAGGTCCCGCTCCGCCTCCGTGATGTCAGAACGCCGGTCGTCGCGCTCCTTGCGCAGCGCCGCGCTGAGCGCCGCCGCCCCCGCCCGGACGCCGTTGACGGTGGCGGTCAGCACCTGCACGTCCTCATCGGGCGCCAGCTCCAGGTCCGCCCGGTCGGCCAGCACCTCCCTGGCGTGGTGGAAGGCGTCCTGCAGCCGCGCCTCGGCCTCCCTGACGTTCTTGTGCTCGTACGGCACCGCCGCCAGCTGCTCGGCGACGGCCCTGGCCGACTCCAGCACGGCCCGCACCCCGGCCCCGGCGGCCAGCTCCACCGTGACCCGGGCGTCGACCGGCAGGTATCCGGCCGCCAGGCGGCGGAACCGGTCGGACACCTCGTCCCGCACCCGCCCCGCCTCGGCGTGCCTGTCCTCGGCGATGCCGAGCTCGCCCTTGAGCTGGCCGAGCTGGGCGTTGAGCCGGGCCAGGCCGTCGTTGACCGACTTGATGAGGCGGCGGCAGGCCTGGTAGGCGCTCTGGGCCTGCTGGAGTCGTTCGAGGACGCGCAGGTGCTCGACGCCGACCGTGGACTCGACGGCGGCCAGCTTCTCGGCCAGTACGACGGCGGCGGAGGCGGCCTCCTCGGCGCGTTCGACGGCCGAGACGGCGAGCTCCTGGTATTCCAGGGCGGTCTCGGCGGCGTGTCCGGCGCGCTCGGCGGCGGCCCGGGCGTCGGCGCGCCGGTCGTGCCAGACGGTGCCGGTCGTCTCGGCGGTGCGCAGGGCCTCGTCCAGGTTGTCGAGGGCGGTGTGCGCGGTGGGCAGCGCGTGGGCGGCCGCCAGCTCGGTGAGCCGCCGCAGCGACCGGCCGACCGCCTTCTCCCGCTCGTGCAGCCGTTGCTCGCACACCCTGAGCTGGTCGTCGAGCAGCGCGACCCGCTTCACCGCGCTGTCGAGCGCCCGCACCGCCTCGGCGTACGGCTTCCTGTCGGGTCTGCGCCGCAGCTCGGCGGCCAGCGTGTCGCGGTCGCCCGCGGCTACGGCGAGCAGGTGGTCGCACTCGGCGATCCGGCCGGCCAGCTCGCCGAGCAGGTCGTCCAGCTCGGCGATGCGGCGCCGCCTGGCGCGTTCGCGGGCGGTGGCGCCGATGTAGGAGGGCTCGGCCTTGACCCAGCGGCCCGCGGCGGGACCGAGCCGCCAGGTGCCGTCGGCGCCGATGGCGGCGGGGTGGTCGACACCGATCGCGGAGGGCGCGAAGGCGATCCCGGACAGCACCGCGTCGGCGTCGACCGGCGCGTCCGCCTCCGTGAACAGCACATGGGCCAGGCTGTAGCCGGGCGCGGGCCTGGACAGCGCGGCCACGGCGAACGCGTCGTGCTCGCCAGGGTCGAACCCGCCGTCCGGGCGCAGCCACAGGTCCAGCAGCCCGGCGGCTTCGAGCGCGGCCTCCACCCCGGCCTGGGCGACGGGGTCGAGCCCGGACCTGAACGCCACCGACCGCCACAGCGGCGCTCCCGGGCGGCCCTGCCGGGCGGCGGGGTCACGGGTGTGCGAGGCGGGGGGTTCGAGCAGGGTCTGGTCGTTGAGGCCCTCGCGTTCGCCCGCCAGCTCGGCGCGCTCGGCCAGCAGGCTCTCGCGCAGGCCGGTCAGGTGCTGCTCCCGGGCGGCCAGCTGGACGGCGGCGGCCGTACGGGCGTTGCCCACCAGTTCGTCGGCCTCCTCGAACCGGTCCGCCGCACCCGCCAGCTCCTCCGGGTCGAGCCGCAGCTGGACGCACCCGGCGGCCCACTCCTCCAGGGCCGCGGCCAGGTTCCGCAGCTGCTCGTCACGGAGGCGCTCGGCCTGGTCGTGGGCGGTCTGAGCGGCGGCGAGGTCATCGCGGGCGCGGTCGCGGTCCTGCTCGGCGACGGTACGACGGTCGATCGCCTCGTCGTGCGCCACCGCCGCGACCCTGACCTCCCTGACCTGGGCGGCGCGGCTGATGACGGCGGCCCGCAACAACTCCCGCGCCCGGTGCACGCCCTCCTCACCACCACGCCCGCCCCCAGCCGCGTTCCTCCCGGCGTCACGCCCACCGTTGGCAGCGTTCTTCCCGGAGTCACGCCCGCCATCGGCAGCGTTCCTGCCGGCGTCACGCCCGCCGTCGGCCGTGTCTCCGGTGCCGTCCTGTCCGTCCGCGGTCGTGTCCGGGGCCGGGGCGGAGGCGGCTCGTTCGCTCTCCTCGTGCACGCCGAGCAGCCCCGCGCGTTCTGCCGCCTGGCGAGCTTCGGTCCTGGCGCGGTCGGCGAGCCGGGCGGCCGTGCGGGCGTCGGCGGCGGCGTGGGCGGACAGCTCCTGCTTGGCGCCGGCCGACCGGGCCGCGACCCCGGCCTGGTCACGCAGCCGGGCGGCCCCCTCGTGTGCGGTGGCGGCCTCGGTGCGGAGCCGGTGCAGCTCGCCGCCCGCCCGGTAGGCGTCGCTCTCCTTCAGCCCGTCGATCTGCGCGGCCAGGGCCAGCTCCTGCGCCTCCTCCTCGCCCAGCCGTACGGTGGCCTCCTGGAGCTCCTCGTCGGCCTCCTTGAGCGCCTCCCGCTTGGCCTTGGCCTCGGCGGCCAGCGAGTCCATGGTGTATCCCGCGGACGTCACAGCCGCGGCGGCTGCCCGCAGGACGCGCTGGGCGTAACCCCGCTGCCGGGTGGCGAGCCGCTCGGCCTCCTCCACGTCGCGGTCGAGCAGGCGCAGCTCCTCGCGCTGCCGGTCGAGGCGTTCGAAGCCCTCGGCGATCTCGTGGATCTCGCCCTCGCCGAGCGGCGGCAGGGCGCTGGACAGCAGGTCGGACAGCAGGCCGGGGTCGAGCCGCTCGGACAGTTTGGGAGTGCGGAGCTGGCGCAGGGCGGTCAGGAGCGAGTCGTAGCGCTGCTCGTTGAGCGCCCGGTAGAGCGTCTGGCGTACGACCGTGCGGTAGGCCTCGGCCGACTCGTGGACCTTGCCGGACGCGCCGAGCTCGTCGATGAGCTGGGCCTTGCTCAGCGGCTGGCCGCCATCGCCGCTGAGCCGGATGCCGTCGGGGGCGTCCACGCGGCATTCGGTCGTGAAGTAGGTGGCGGTGACCGTCTTGGTGTGAATGGTGGCCTGGAGCCGGGCACCGCAGGTGAACCAGCGGCCGTCGGCGTGCCGGAACTCCAGCCACACGTATCCGACCCGGGTGGTGCCGCCGGCGCCGTCGCCCATCAGGTTCCAGTGCATGGTGCGCTCGGTGCCGCCGAACGTGGACAACCTGCTGGGTTTGAGGCTGGCGTCGAGCACGTACGGCAGCAGCAGCTCCAGGACCTTGGACTTGCCGCTGCCGTTGGGACCGCGCAGCAGCAGCCTGCCCCGGTGGAACTCGAACACCTCGTCGTAGTAGCGCCACACGTTCATGATCCCCGCGCGTACGGGCGTCCAGCGCTGGTCCATCCCCTGCGCGGCGCGGGTGGGGGACGGCTCGGTAACGGTCATGCATCCTCCTCGACGGCCGTGCCGCGCTCGACCCGGTAGCGGGCCGCGGCGGGCAGGGCGGCGACCTGGTCACCCGTACGGCGGGCCAGCCCGAACAACGCGAGCACCTCCAGCGCGTCGGCCGCCAGCCGCGGCCCGCCGCCGTCCGACTGGTAGGCCTTGGCCCACTGCGGGAACCGGCGCAGCAGCTCGGCCGCCTCGGCGTCGAGCCGGGCGGCGGTCACCGGCCCGGCCGAGACGAGCAGGTCGAGCAGGAGCAGCGCGGCCACCTTGGCGTGGCTGCCGTCGTCGGGGAACTTGGTGTCCGTGGCGGTGGCTTCGGCGTCGATGAGCAGGAGCCCCTCGGCGCGTTCTTCGAGCACGAACCCGGCCTCCTCTGCGGCCCTCCGGATGATCTGGCGGCCGGTGAGCGAGGCGGCGTAGGCGGCCTGGGCCGGGGTCAGCTCGTCGCGGTAGACCACCGGCTCGTCCAGCAGGCGGCGGATGAGGGAGTGGCGGGCCCACAGGTTGCGCTGGGTCTCGGTGGGCTCGTCACCGCCGTAACGGGCCTCCACGGTGAGCGCGGCGAGCAGCCCGGGGCTGGCCGGGTCGACAAGATCCACCGCATCGGCGGAGGCGCCTGGCTCGGTGGTGGCGGCGATCCGGGACGGGGGCACGGGGGCGGCCAGCAGCCGGATCACGCGGGTGGTGTCCACCCGGTAGAGCACCTTGGCGTCCTCGTCGGCGAGGTAGGAGTCGGTGGCGCCGTCCATGGCGGTGACGGCGCCGTAGTGTTCGAGCAGCTTGAGCGCGTCGACGAAGGCCGCCCGCTCGTCGGCTCGTACGGGGTCGAACCCGGGCACCCCGGCCTCCACCGCGGCCGCCTGGACCACGCGCTGGGCCAGCATGCCGATCGTGGTGACCGGCGAGGTGAGCAGCTCGGCCGCGCACAGGCACAGCAGCGTGTAGCGGCGGCGGTCGAACGGCGCCCTGGTGCTGCGGCGGCGCCGGGCGGGCCGGGTGGCGACGGGCTCAGACCTGATCTTGACGAGCCGGGCGTAGCCCTGGCGCGGCTCCACGACCAGCCGCCAGCCGCAGAAGTAGTCGAACCACTGCGTCAGCGGCTGCCGCCGTTTCCTGATCAGGTCGAAGACGGCGGGGTCGTCGTGCAGGGAGACGAGCGGCTGCCCGAGCAGGGTCCTGATCGCCCGCGCGATCTCCTCCTTCTCGGCCCTGACGAGCTGGTTGGCCAGAGTGCTCATGCGCCCGCCGCCTCCTCGCGCACGGCGCCCAGCGAGCGCACGTCGATGAGGTAGTCGGGACCTCGGAACCACCCCTCCGAGGTGCGCAGCACCGCCACCGTGCCGTCGTCGGGGGGCCGCAGCACGATCTCCACCCGGCCGTCCGAGGTGACGGCCCGGCGGAACCCGGTCGAGTCGGGGCGCTCGGCCAGCGCCCGCCCGAGCAGGTCGAGCAGCCGCCCGAACGCTTCGTGATCGAGCTCGCCGAACTGCGACAACCGGGTGGCCCCGGTCGTGGCCAGCGCGGCCCAGGCCGCCTCCAGCTCGGCGCGCTCCTTCTCGGCGCGGGCCCGGCGCTCGGCGCGCAGCGCCACCACGTCGCGGACCTTCCCCGTACGTCCCATCCGCTCGGTGCGCCCCCGGGAACGCAGCAGGGCCGACACCGCGACGGGCTCGGCCTCCGCCCATGGCATCCCGGCCGGGATCAGCTCGGCGTCGGCGTGCCCGAGATGCGCGTGCCGGGCAGGCCCGAGCCCGAAGGCCGCGTCCCACAACCGGTGCGCGTCGTCCTCACCGGGCGCGGTGGCGAACCACCGGGCCAGCGTGCGGAAGTCGGCGGCGGCGCTGGAGGAGCGGCGGCGCGAGTCGGTGATGCGGTCGAGCACCTGCAGCAACGCCACGATGGCGCGGCGCGCCACGTCGTGGAGCTGCCGCACCCGCGGCACGCCGCCATGCTCCAGGCCGTCCTGCGGGGCGAACCAGAGCAGCAGCCCCTCCCAGCGGGCCGCCCGGGCCGCGAGCCAGGGGGTGGCGTGGTCGGCGCCGGGCACCCTGGGCAGGTCGGCCCCGTCGAGCGCCCGCGCGTGCAGCACGCTCACCCCGTGCCCGGCCACCCCGTCCAGCGCGGCGGCGATGGTCTCGCCCCGCTGCTCCAGGTTGGTCACGAACTCCTGCAGGTAGGCCACCGTGGCGGCCTTGACCTCGTGGAAGGTGGTCAGGTCGGTGCCCTCGACGCGCAGGAGCCGTTGCAGCTCGCCGTTGAACTGCTTGGTGTTGCCACGCAGCCCGTCGAGGTGCCCCTCCAGCTCCTGGAGGCTGGTGAAGATCCGCCGGTTGCGGCCGGGGTCGGGATCGCGCAGCAGCTCCTCCAGCTCCCCCAGCCGGTCGGCGATCGCGTCGAGCACCGCGGTCTGGAGCGCCCCGGCCGAGGCCAGCATGGCCATCGCGTGCTGTACCCCGGCGAAGGCCGCCTCGCCCCGCTTGGTCAGCGAATATTGCAGGTTTTTCCGCTCGTATTCCTCGGCGGTGGCGAAGCTGCCGGCGTGGTTGAAGATCACGTCGAGCAGGCCCCAGCCGACGAGCTGCTTGAGCGTGCCGGCCAGCTCCTGCTCGGCGGCCGGCGCGTACCATCCCACGGCGCGCAGCCGCTCGCGCACCTCCTCCACGGTCAGCGCCGTCTCAAGCCGCTCGTTGGCCTCGCCGAAGGCATAGAGGACAGCGGTGTGCAGATCTGCCCGGTCTGTGGTGGTGAACCGGAACATTTCCGGCGGCACACGCGGCAGCTCCGCCATCGCCTCGCTCCCCTCGGCGCACGACTAACGACAACCGCCACGGTAGCGGGAGACTCCGGCGTCCCGGCCCCAGTTTGCGAGCGGATCACCCGGGTACTGCGGGCAACGGGAGAACGGGGGCTGGGATGGCGGAGTTCGAGGCGACGCGGGGAATGCCGGCGAGCAGCACGATCGTGTACGGCGTCGCGTCCGATGTGGACATCATGGACCGGTGGCTGCCGCAGGGCCTGTCGGTGCACGACAGCGGGCCGGGCCGGTTGGAGGCCGGGGGCGAGTTGATCCCCGGCGGCGGGCGGCACGAGGGCCTGTTCCGCGCCTCCCCCGACCAGCTCAGGGTCGAGTGGGGCGGCCGGGACCACCCCGGCTACGCGGGCTGGCTGCAGGTGTCGGACGCGACCGCCGGGACGAGCGAGGTGACGGTGCACCTCTCCCTGCTCGACGAGCCGGACACGGGTGCGCGGGCGGACGAGGTACGCGGCCTGCTCGACCGCTCCCTCGACCGCCTGGCCGACGAGGTGGCCGCCCGTTCCACCTGAGAGCCCTACCGGTGACCGTCGCGGGGCACGGCCAGGGGCAGGCCGTGCTCCAGGTAGAGCGTCCGTCCCGAGTCGCGGGCCTCGGCGGCGGCCTTGATCCGGCGGGCCAGCCGCTCGGTCAGCAGCCCGTCCAGCTCCTCGACGGCGCGGAACTCGTACGCGCTGAGCTCGGCGTCGGGGAACGTGATCCGCCCGAGCGTCCCGGCGTCGAGAATCCCGCCGTCGAACACGAACAGCACCATGTCCCCCCGCCCGGGATATGGCGCCCAGTCGACGACGAGCAGCCGGCCGACGGGCGGCCGGATGCCCAGTTCCTCGCCCACCTCACGCACGCACGCCTCATACGGCGTCTCCGCCGGCTCGACGAGCCCGCCCGGGATGTCCAGTTCAGGCTTGTACGTGGGCCGCACGACCATCACACGCCCGCCATCGTCGGAGAACAGCGCCCCGGCGGCGACTCCGGGCCGCGCGACCGGCGGCCATGCTTGATCACTCACGGCCTCGACCCTACGCGAGCGGCCCCCGCCCGCGGGACCGCCGCGCAGAGCCGTCACCCGAACGCCCGCCGCTCGTAACCGGCCGACCAGCGTCCCCGGCCTTAACCGGCCCCCGACCGGCATCCCCGGGGCTCAACCGGCCCCCGACCGGCATCCCCGGGGCTCAACCGACCCCCGACCGGCGTCCCCCGGGCTCAACCGACCCCCGATCGGCCCCCGGCCTTAACCGGCGCTCAACCGGCGCTCGCGACCGGCGTGCACGGTTGCACCGGCGCGCCCGCGCGGGCCAGGAAGGCGCCGAGCGTCCAGGGCACGTCCGAGTTCTGGTTCTCGCGGAACTCCAGCACGAGCGTCTCGTTCGGCTGGATGTGCTCCGGGTGGATGCCGATCGTCCGGACGGAGATCGGCCGGGTGGCCTTGGCCGAGCGCCAGCCCTCGTGGGCTCGCCGCATCTCCTCCGGCGTGTCGAAGGGCGGCCCGTCGTACTTGCCGTCCACGCTGGCGAACCGGGGCCCCTCGCACCGCGTGTTCGGTGCCAGGTAGGTCACGTCGGCCTTGATGCCGGCCGCCTCCAGGTCGGCTTCCAGCCCCTCGGGGTCACGCAGTTCGTTGACGGTCACCGTGATCGTGCCGTCGGGGTTCTCACCCACCGCGTACGCGGGCGTCCCGGGGGTGATGACCGCCGACGCGACGCTCACCGCCGCCACCACGCCAGCGGCGACCACCAGCCGCGGGACGGTGACGACGCGCCGGCGGGCGGTCCCGGCGCCCGGGCGGGCGCGCATCCCGTCGAGAAGCCGCTGCCTGGCTCCGGCGAGGTCGTCCGGGGTGGCCGGCGGCACGGTCGCCCACATGGCCTTCAGGGAATCCATCGTCATTCTCCTCTTTCCAGTGCTTGCCGGATCTGGGCACGGGCCCGGTTGAGCCGCGAGGCGACGGTGCCCGGCGGGATGGCGAGCGCGCCGGCGACCTCCTGGTAGCTGAGCTCGGCCCAGGCGACGAGGAGCAGCACGTCGCGATCGGCCGGTTTGAGCCTCAGCAGCGCCCGCGCCAGCGGCCGGTTGACGGCCAGGGTGTTGAGCCCGTCCTCGACCTGCGGGCCGTCCGCCGGGTGCACGCCGCTGCGGACGTAGGCGCGGTAGAGGGCCGCCTCGGCCCGCCGCCGCTTGCCGATCAGGTTGGAGGCGATGCCGTACAGCCACGGGCGGGCGTCGGAGCGGCCGCTGTCATAGCCGCCCCGATGCTGGAAGGCGGCCAGGAACGTGTCGGCCACGACGTCCTCGGCCTCGCTCGGGCCCAGCCGCCTGGTCACGTAGCGGTGCAGCAGCGGCGCGTGCCGGTCGAACAGCAGGGCGAAGGTCTCGGGCTCGCGCAGCGACCGCTCGATGAGGGTCGCGTCGTCGAGTTCGACATCGCGCGGGGTTGTCATGCATGCCGGCCTTTCTTGGCGAACGCGGTCATCTGTACTTACCGCGCCGGCTCGAAAAGCTTCATGGGCGAGCCAGGACCGCTCAGGGACGGGCCGCCGGGCGGGCGGCCCGGGCACCGGGTTCTCGCTGGTAGCCTTCCTGATCCCCGGCCATTCCCCCGGTCCGTCGCGCACCCCGCCGGGCTCCTTGCAGACGATCTATTCCAGCGCACTTAAAGGACGCCGCAAGGTTTTTCCCTTGTATTTTCGATATGCGACGATTTATCACGATCATTTGCCCCGTCATCGCAGGCGTGATCGCCGCTGCCGGTCTGACCGGCACGGCTCGGGCCGCGGCGCCTGAACAGGTCTCCGACTATTACGGCCAGCGGCTGTCCTGGTCGGCCTGCGGCAACGGGTACGAGTGCACCACGTTGAACGTTCCGCTGAACTATACGAAGCCCGCCGGAAAGCGGATTAAGATCGCCATGATTCGGCTTCCCGCGACCGGAAAGCGAATCGGCTCGATCGTTCTCAATTTCGGTGGCCCCGGCGCGTCGGGGATCGACAGGCTGGCGGCCGACAAGACCTTCATGTCCGACTCCATCCGCCGGCGGTTCGACGTCGTGAGCTTCGATCCGCGCGGCGTGGGCCGTTCGTCCCCCGTACGGTGCCTGGACACCCTCCGCATGGACGCGATGCTCTCCAGCGACCGGACGCCCGACGACCGCGCCGAGGTCGCGCTGCGGAAGCTCTGGGACAAGGAGTTCGCCAAGGCGTGCAAGGCCAACTCGGGCAAGGAACTGCTCGCGCACGTCGGCACGTACGAGGCCGCCCGCGACATGGACGTGATGCGCTCCGCGCTGGGCGACCGGGGCCTGACCTACCTGGGCCTGTCGTACGGCACCTACCTCGGCGCCAGGTACGCCGACCTGTTCCCGACCAGGATCCGCGCCATGGTCCTCGACGGCGCCATGGACCCGTCCCTGACCAGTTCCGAGGAGAGCCGGGCGCAGACCACCGGCTTCGGGGTGGCGACCGAGTCCTTCCTGCGCGACTGCTTCAAGGCCGACGACTGCCCGTTCGGGAAGCACTCGGTCAGCGCAGCGGAGAAGCGGCTGGCCGCCCTCCTCAAGCGGGCCGACCGGGCGCCGCTGCGCAACACCTACGACGGCCGCCAGGTCACCGAGGCCGTGGTGCGCACCGGCCTGAACGCGGCGCTGTACTCGACGGCCGGATGGCCGCACCTGCGCGCGGCGCTGACCGACGCGTTCAAGGGTGACGGCACGAAGCTGCTACTGCTGGCCGACGGGTACAACGGGCGCCTGCCGGACGGCACCTACGTCAACGAGACCGAGGCGTTCCTGGCCATCAACTGCGTCGACCACCCGGAGATGCGCTGCCCGCACTGGCCGGTCAAGGGCACCACGTTCGCCAGGAAGGTGCACGCCAAGGGCTCGCCGCCGATCGTCGTGGTGGGCACGACCCGTGACCCGGCGACCCCGTACAAGCAGGCCCGGGCGCTGGCGGCCCAGCTCTCGAAGGGTGTGCTGCTCACCAACGACGCCGACGGCCACACCGCCTACAGCGGCGGCGCCTCCTGCCTGGACCGGCAGATCGACCGCTACCTGATCACCGCCAAGGCGCCGAGGCCAGGCGCCTGCGCCGGGCGCGGCGGCAGGGCCTGAGAGCACCGTCACCAGTCCCGCCCCAGGGACTGGTGACGTTCGGGTCAACCCGGGCCGTGCCTGCGTGGCGGCGCCGCCGCGGCGGGAGAGATTGGGCGGGCGTAGCCGGAAATACCCGCCCGAGAAGCCGTGGAGCTCATGGAGTCGCTGCTGGTCCTGCACGCGGTGGCGGCGATCAGCGCTCCCTGGCTGGCCCGGCGCCTCGGGCGCGTCTGCCTCGTGCTGCTCGCCCTGCCCCCGGCCGCCGCGTTCCTCGCCACCGGCTGGGTGGCGGCGGGCGGACTGCCCTGGCGGGAGAGCAACCCGTGGGCGCCCGTACTGGGCATCGAGCTGTCCTTCCGCGCCGACCCGCTCGCCGTGCTCATGATGGCGCTGGTGAGCGGGATCGGCGTGCTCGTGCTCTGCTACAGCGCCCGCTACTTCCCCGCGGGCGAGGCCGGGCTCGGCCGCTACGGCGGCGCGATGGTGGCCTTCGCCGGGTCGATGCTGGGGCTGGTGACGGCCGACGACCTGCTCCTGCTCTACATGTTCTGGGAGCTGACCACCGTCTTCTCCTACCTGCTCATCGGGTACGACCCGGACAGCCGGACGAGCAGGCAGGCGGCGCTCAAGGCGCTGTCGGTCACCACGTCCGGAGGCCTGGCCATGCTGGCGGGATTCGTCCTGATCGGCCAGGGCGCGGGCACGTACCGGATCTCGGAGATCGTCGCGGACCCGCCGCGGAGCCCCGCCGCCGTCGCGCTGGTGCTGGCCGGGGCGCTGGCGAAGTCGGCGATCTTCCCGTTCAGCACGTGGCTGCCGGCCGCGATGGCCGCGCCCACCCCCGTCTCCGCCTACCTGCACGCGGCGGCCATGGTCAAGGCGGGGGTCTACCTGATGGCCAGGCTGGGGCCGGCGTTCGGCGACGGGGCGCTCTGGCGGGCGGTGGCGCTGCCGCTGGGCGTCGTGACGATCCTGCTGGGCGGCTGGCGGGCGCTGCGCGAGACGGACCTGAAGCGGCTGCTGGCCTATGGCACGGTCAGCCAGCTCGGCCTGCTGGTCGTGCTGTTCGGCGCGGGCGAGCGGGGCGCGGCGCTGGCGGGGGCGGCCATGCTGCTCGCGCACGCGCTGTTCAAGGCCGCGCTGTTCCTGGTGGTGGGAATCGTCGACCGCGCGGCCGGCAGCCGGGAGGTGGGCGAGCTCAGCGGCGTGGGCCGGGCGATGCCGTGGGTGTGCGCGGTGGCGGTGGTGGCGGGCGCGTCGATGGCGGGGCTGCCGCCGCTGGCCGGGTTCGCGGCCAAGGAGGCGGCGCTGGAGTCGCTGCTGGGCAGGCCGGTCGTGCTGGCGGGCGTGGCGCTGGGGTCGGCGCTGACGGCGGCGTACACGCTGCGGTTCCTGTGGGGGGCCTTCGCCGCCAAGCCCGGGCTCGCCGGGCGGCGGACGGAGCCGGTGCCCGCGACCCTGTTCTGGCCGGCCGTGCTGCTGTCGGCGCTCGGCCTGCTCACGCCCCTGGCCTCCTGGTACGCGGGCGCGATGACCGGCTACACCCGCACCTTCCGCGAGCCCGGCCACGACGCCCACCTGGCGTTCTGGACCGGCTTCACCCCGGCGCTGGCGCTGTCGGCGGGGGCGCTGGCGGCGGGCGCGCTGCTGTTCCTGGCCAGGGAGCCGGTGGCGCGGGCCGGCGCGGCCCTGCACCTGGTCGACTCCGGCCAGGTCTTCTGGTCGATCGTACGGCGGCTGGACCGCTTCGCCGTCCGGGTCACCGCTCTCCTCCAGCGCGGCTCCGTGCCCGACTACCTGATGGTGGCGCTGCTGGCCACGGTCGGCGTCGGCGTGTTCGCCGTCGTCTACGGCGGCCCGCCCCGCCTGGACCTGCGGCTCGTCGCCTGGCAGCGCCCCGAGCAGCCGGTCGTGGCGGTCCTGGTCGCGGCGACGGCCGTGCTGGCGCTGTTCGCCCGCGCGTACATCCTCACGGCCGTCGTCGTCGGCCTCACCGGGTACGGCACCGCGCTGCTGTTCCTCGCCCACGGCTCGCCCGACCTGGCGCTCACCCAGTTCCTGGCGGAGACGCTGAGCCTGGTGGTGTTCGCGCTGGTGCTGCGGCGGCTGCCGCTCGGCCCGGTCCGCGGGCGGCTGCCGCTGGCGCTGCGGCTGGCGCTGGGGCTCGCCGTGGGCGTGGTGGCCACCGGCGCGGGCATGCTGGCGATGAGCGCCCGCGACAGCGTGCCGGTCGGCGCGCTCATGGGGCCGGCGGCCACGGAGGCGGGGGCCCGTAACATCGTCAGCGCGCTGATCCTCGACATCCGGGCCTGGGACACGATGGGCGAGAGCGCCGTGCTGATCGTGCTGACCCTGGGCGTGACGAGCCTGGTGTTCCTGCGGCGCCGGGCGTTCCACATCGAACCGGCCGAGATCCGGCATCCGCCCGGGCGGCAGCGCTGGCTGGCGGCCACGCTGCCGCGCGGGCAGCGGGCGCTGGCGTTCGAGGTGGCGGCCCGGCTGACGTTCCACACGGTGCTGGTGCTGTCGGTGTTCCTGCTGTTCATCGGGCACAGCGCGGTGGGCGGCGGGTTCGCCGGCGGCATCGTGGCCGGGCTGGCGATCACGGTGCGCTACCTGGCGGGCGGGCGGAACGAGCTGGCCGTGGCCGTGCCCGTCCACGCGGGCGTGCTGATGGGGGTGGGGCTGACGCTGTCGGCGGGCACGGCGCTGGCCGGGCTGCTGTCCGGCGGCGCGGCGCTGGAGATGCTCGCCACCGACGTGGACGTGCCGCTGGTGGGGCACCTGCACGTGTCCACCGGGCTGGTGTTCGACCTCGGCATCTACGTGTCGGTGGTCGGCATGGTGCAGGACGTGCTGCGCGGCCTCGGCGCCGAGCTGGACCGGCAGGTCGACGCCGAGGAGGGCGCGTGACCCTCTCCCTGCCGCCGTTCCTGGCCTGCTGCGTGCTGATCACGGTCGGCGTGACGCTGCTGCTCGAACGCAGCCTGGTACGCGCGCTCGCCGGCGTCGTCGTCCTGAGCAACGGGGTCAACCTGCTGATCGTCACCGCGAGCGGCGCGCCGGGCCGCCCGCCCTTCACCGGGACCGCCGCGCCGGCCGACCCGCTGCCGCAGGCCATGGTGCTGACCGCCATCGTGATCACGCTGGGCGTGACGGCGTTCGTCCTGGCCCTGGTGCACCGCTCCTGGCAGCTCACCGGCAGCGACGAGGTGCGGGACGACACCGAGGACCGGCGGGTGCGGCTGCGCTCCCGGCGCGGCGCGGACTGAGCCCATGGACCGCCTGGTCTGCGTGCCCGTGCTGCTGCCGCTGCTGGCCGCCGGCGTCAAGCTGGCCATCGGCGCCCGGCTGCGGCACCTGCAGTCGGTCATCAGCCTGGTCACCCTGGGCCTCACGCTCGCCGTGTCGGTGCTGCTGCTGCTTGCCGCCGACGCCCGTGGGCCGCTGGTGACCGACCTGGGCGGGTGGCCGTCGCCGCTCGGCATCTGCCTGGTGGCCGACCGGCTGTCCACGCTGGTGCTGGTGGTGTCGTCGGCGGTGACGCTCTGCGTGATGGTGTACTCGGTCGCCAGCGCCTACGCCGAGCAGGAGCACGACGCTCCCATGGCGATCTTCCATCCGGCGTTCCTGGTGATGGTGGCGGGGGTGGCGGACGCGTTCCTGTCCGGGGACCTGTTCAACCTGTTCGTGGCGTTCGAGCTGCTGCTGAGCGGCTCGTACGTGCTGCTCACGTTCGGCGGCACCGAGTCCAGGATCCGGGCGGGGGCCACGTACACGCTGATGGCGCTGGCGTCCTCGATGTTGTTCCTGATCGCGCTGGCCGTCACCTACGCGGCGGCGGGGACGCTGTCGATGGCGCAGCTCGCCCTGCGCTTCACCACGCTGCCCGGTCACGTGAAGCTGCTGGTGGAGCTGACGCTGCTGCTGGCGTTCGCGATCAAGGCGGCGATCTTCCCGATGTCGGCCTGGCTGCCCGACTCCTACCCCACCGCGCCCGCCCCGGCCACGGCCGTGTTCGCCGGGCTGCTCACCAAGGTCGGGGTGTACTCGATCATCCGGCTGGAGGCGCTGCTGTTCCCCGGTGGGCCGGTGGGCACGCTGCTGATGTGGGTGGCGCTGGCGACCATGCTGACGGGGGTGCTCGGCGCGGTGGCGCAGACCGATCTCAAGCGCATGCTCTCGTTCACGCTGGTCAGCCATATCGGGTACATGGTGTTCGGGGTGGGCCTGGCCACGGTGGCCGGGATGGCGGGCGCGATCTTCTACGTGGTGCACCACATCACCGTGCAGACGAGCCTGTTCCTGGTGGCGGGGCTGGTCGAGCGGCGCACCGGGACCACGTCGGTGACCAGGCTCGGCGGCCTGATGCGGGCCGCGCCGCTGCTCGCCGTGCTGTTCTTCGTGCCCGCCATGAACCTGTCGGGCGTGCCGCCCATGTCGGGCTTCCTGGGCAAGCTGATGCTGGTGCAGGCGGGCCTGGCGGCGGGCGGCCGGCTGCCGGCCATGCTCGTGGCGGCGGGCCTGGTGACGAGCCTGCTCACCCTGTACGCCGTCGCGAAGGCGTGGAGCGCGGCGTTCTGGCGCGGCCCGCGGGCCGTCCTGCCGGGCACGGTCGTGGAGAGCGAGGAGTACACCGGCGAGGACCCGACCGTGACCACGACGGCGATGCCGGTGGCGCTGCCGGTGTCGGTGGCGGCGCTGGTGGCGCTCGGGTTGTCGTTCACGGTGCTGGCCGGGCCGCTGTCGGCGCTGGCGCAGCGGGCGGCCGGCGAGCTGATGGCCCGCGAGCCGTACGTCGTGGCCGTGCTCGGGAGGCCGGCGTGAGCCGGGGGCAGCCGGCGCCGCGGCTGTTCGGCCGGCGGGTGCCGCTGTCACTGGTGTGCTGGCTGGCGCTGGTGTGGGTGGCGCTGTGGGGCGAGCTGAGCGTGGGCAACGTGCTGGGCGGGCTCGCGGCCGGGCTGGTGGTGACGTGGCTGATGCCGCTGCCGATCCTCGATCCGGGCATCCGGCTCCGGCCGGTGGCGCTGCCGCGGTTCCTGCTGTGGTTCGGCCGGGACCTGGTGGTCTCGACCGCGCGGGTGGTGGTCTACGTGGTGCGGCCGGGCCCGCCGCCGACGCGGATCGTCCGCGTGCGACTGCGTACGTCGTCGGAGTCGATGACGGTGATGATCATGATCACGCTGTCCACCGTGCCGGGGAGCCTGGTCGTCGAGGTCGACTCCGAGCGGCGGGAACTGATCGTGCACGTGCTGGGCCGGCCGGGCGAGATCACCGAGGCGGTCCGGGCGGACGTGGCCGGGCTGGAGTCGCGGATCGTGGCGGCGTTCGGCACCCGGCGGGACCGGGAGGAGCTCTCGTGACGGCGGTCTACCTCGTGGCACTCGGGCTGCTCGGGTGCGCGGCGGCGGCCACCCTCTACCGGGTGGCACGCGGGCCGTCGATGCTGGACCGCGCGGTGGCGGTGGACGTGCTGACGTCGTTGTCGATGTGCGGGGCGGGGGCGTTCGCCATGGTCACGGACGACTACTCGGACCTGCCGGTCCTGCTGGTGCTGTCGCTGCTGGGGTTCGTCGGCTCGGTGTCGCTGGCCAGGTTCTTCGCGGGCCGGGCCCCGTGAGTGCCCCGTGAGTGCCCCGTGAGCGCCGCGGTGGTGTCACGGTGAGTGCGCTGGACGTGGCGGCGTCCGGCTGCCTGCTGCTGGGCGCGGCGCTGGCGCTGTCGGCCGGGGTCGGGCTCGTCCGGTTCCGCACGACGCTGGACCGGATGCACGCGGGCACCAAACCGCAGGTCCTGGGCGTGCTGCTGGTGCTGCTGGCCATGTGGTTGCACCGGCCGACCTGGGCGAACGCCGGGCCGCTGCTGCTGGTGGGCTGTTCGCAGGTGATCACCGTGTCGGTGGCCGCCTACATGGTGGCGCGGGCGGCCTACTCGCGGGCCTCGCGAGCCGGCGACGACGGCACGGCGCTCCCGGCCGAGACGGGGTCCGGGGAATCGGCGGAGTCTCCGGAGTCCGATGAGTCCGCGGAGTCGGGCGGGGACTGACCGTCCGAGCGGCTGAGGGCCGCCTGGCCGAACCACGTCCACAGGGCCAGCGCGGCGAGCACGCCCGCGGTGACGACCGCCAGCGTGGCGTGGAAGAGGTAGTCGATCACGAGCATGGTGGCCGTCGTCATCGACACGGCCAGGGCGAGCGCGCCCAGGAGGCCGTAGGAGTTGGAGCGGCGTACCAGGGTCTCCTTACGGCCTTGGCGGAACAGCACGCGGTGCTGCGCGGTCGGCGCGATGTAGCAGATCGACGCGATCGCGGCGCTGACCAGCGCCACGAAGAACAGCCACCGGTCCGTCAGGTCGAGCCGGCCGAAGCCCGAGGAGAACGGCACGGTCAGCAGGAACGCGAACAGCACCTGCACCCCGGTGACCGCCACCCTGGCGCCCTGCAGTAACTCCACGAAGTTACGGTCCGCCCGCTGCTGATCCGACTCGTTCTTCAATGTGGCCTCCCAACTTGAGAGACTCCTCCTTCCTCGTCAAGGGAGGCTAAAACCTCGGCATGAGGATCTTGGCGGGCGTGATGGGCAGGTCGCGTACGCGGTGGCCGGCGGCGTGGAAGACGGCGTTGCCGATGGCGGCGGCCGTGCCGACGATGCCGATCTCGCCGATGCCCTTGCTGCCCATCGGGTTGAGCTCCTCGTCCTCCTCCTCCAGCCAGACGGCCTCGAGGTTGGGCACGTCGGCGTTGGCGGGGATGTGGTATTGCGCCAGGTCGCGACGGAGGAACCCGCCGAACTCCTCGTCGGTGTACGTCTCCTCCATCAGCGCCATCCCCAGCCCCATCGTCATGCCGCCGATGAACTGCGACCGGGCGAGCGTGGCGTCCATGATGTGCCCGGCGGCGAACACCCCGAGCAGGCGGGACACCCGCACCTCGCCGGTGACGGCGTTGACCCGAACCTCCGCGAACTGGGCGCCGAAGGCGTGCCGGGCCAGCTCGGCGTCCTTGGCGATCTCCTCGGCGGTGTCGGCGTGGCCCTCCTTGCCGTCGCGCTGGAAGTCCTCGCAGGCCCGGAAGACGGCCGAGCCCCACGAGGCGGTGCCCATGGAGCCGCCGGCGAGGAAGGCGTCCGGCAGGTCGCTGTCGCCGATCTCGACGTGCACCTGGTCGGGGGCGACGCCGAGCGTCTCGGCGGCGATCTTGGTGAGCACGGTGCGGGCGCCGGTGCCGATGTCGGCGGCGGCGATCTGGACGAGGAACTCGCCGTCCTGCGCGGCGACCACGGCCTTGGAGGGCATGCGCCTGGCCGGGTAGGTGGAGGCCGCGACCCCGGTGCCGATCAGCCACTCCCCGTCGCGGCGCACGCCGGGCTGCGGGTCGCGGCGCTCCCAGTCGAAGCGGCGGGCGCCCTCGCGCAGGCAGCCGACCAGGTTGCGGGAGCTGAACGGCCGGCCGCTGCCGGGCTCGGTCTCCGGGTCGTTGAGCACGCGCAGCTCGACGGGGTCGAGGCCGGCGGCGTAGGCCAGCTCGTCCATGGCGGACTCCAGCGCGTACATGCCGGGGCACTCCCCCGGGGCGCGCATCCACGAGGGGGTGGCCACGTCCAGCCGGACCAGCCGGTGCGCGGTGCGCAGCGCGGGCGTGCCGTACATGACGCGGCCCGGGACCGCGGTCTGCTCGGCGAACTCCTCCACCGTGGAGCTCTGCTCGTAGGCCACGTGTTCCAGCGCGGTGAGCCGGCCGTCGGCGTCCGCGCCGAGCCGCAGCCGCTGGATGGTGGGCGTGCGGTAGCCGGTGACGTCGTACATCTGATGCCTGGTCAGCGCGATCTTGACGGGCCGGCCGACCTCCCGGGCTGCCATGGCGGCCAGCACGGCCTGCGGCCTGGTGGTGCCCTTGGAGCCGAAGCCGCCGCCGACGTGCCTGGCCACCACCCGGACCGCGTCGCGCGGCAGGCCGAACGTCCTGGCGATGATGTCGCGGCCGCTCGTGGCGCCCTGTGACGCGTCGTAGACCATCAGCCTGCCCAGGTCGTCCCAGTAGGCCAGGCTGGCGTGCGGCTCCATCGGGTTGTTGTGCAGGACCGGGGTGGTGTAGGTGACGTCGATGGTGGTCGCGGCGGCGGCCAGTCCGGCTTCGACGTCGCCGTGCCCGGTGTCGGTGGGGAAGCCGGGGTTGACGGTCTTGGGCCGGTAGAGGCCAGGGTGCTCGGTGCTGAGGTGCACGTCGTGGGCCTGCGGCTGGTATTCGACGCGCACCACCGCGGCGGCGGCGCGGGCGTTCTCGTAGGTGTCGGCGACGACGGCGGCGACGATCTGGCCGCGGTAGGCGACCTCGCGGCTCTGGAACAGCGCCAGCTCGCCCTCGGCCTCCGGGGCCAGCTCGGGCGGCCGCTCGCTGGACAGCACGGCCAGCACGCCGGGCATGGCCAGCGCCTCGCGGTCGTCCACGCGGGCGATGCGGCCCTTGGCCACCTGCGACTGCACGGGGTAGGCGTACGTGACGCCCTCGACCGGGTACTCGGCCGCGTACGTCGCCAGCCCGGTGACCTTGACGCGGCCCTCGATGCGGTTCACGAGGCCAGCTCCTCCAGCGTCCGGACTATCAGGTTGCGGGCCAGCGGCACCTTGAAGGCGTTGCGCGGCAGCGGCCGGGCGAGCTCCAGCTCGGCCTCGGCGGCGGCCAGGAACGCCTCGCCGGTCGCCTGCCCGCCGATCAGCGCCTGCTCGGCGCGTTCGGCCCGCCAGGGGACGTGGGCCACCCCGCCGAGCGCGATGCGGCAGTCGCGGACGACGCCGTCGCGCAGGTCCAGCGCCGCGGCGATGGAGACCAGCGCGAACGCGAACGACGCCCGCTCGCGCACCTTGCGGTAGATGGACGGCCCCGGCGGCGGCGCGGGCAGCTCCACGGCGGTGATCAGGTCGCCGGGTTCCAGCACCGTGTCGCGCTCGGGCGTGTCGCCGGGCAGGCGGTGCAGGCCGGGCATCGGGATGACGCGGTCGCCGCCGGGGCCTGTCACGTGCACCTCGGCGCCCAGCGCGGCCAGCGCGACGGCCATGTCCGAGGGGTGGGTGGCCACGCAGGAGTCGGAGGCGCCGAGGATGGCGAGGTTGCCGTGGTCGCCCTCGATCGCCGGGCAGCCGCTGCCGGGCCGCCGCTTGTTGCACGGCCTGGTGACGTCCTGGTAGTAGCCGCAGCGGGTGCGTTGCAGCAGGTTGCCGCCGATCGTCGCCATGTTCCTGACCTGGCCCGAGGCGCCGGCCAGGACCGCGCGAGCGAGCATCGGGTAGCGGACGCGGACCAGCGGGTGGGCGGCCAGGTCGGTGTTGCGCACGGCGGCCCCGATGCGCAGCCGGTCGCCGTCCTGCTCGATCGCGTCGAGCGGGAGGTGGCTGACGTCCACCAGGCGGTCGGGCTGGGCCACGCCCAGCCGCATGAGGTCCACCAGGTTGGTGCCGCCGCCCAGGTACATGGTGCCCGGCTCGAAACGGCGCACCGCGTCGGCCGGGCTGGCCGCGCGGGCGTACTCGAACTGCTTCACGCCGCCACCTCTCTCCCGCCCGGCCGGTCCGCGGAGCGCGGGGTCACGGCGCGACCTCGGCGATCGCGGTCACGATGTTGGGGTAGGCGCCGCATCTGCACAGGTTGCCGCTCATGCGCTCCCTGATCTCGGCGGGCGTCAGCTCGGGGTCGGCGCGCAGGTCCTCGGTGACGGCGCTCGGCCCCGGCTCGCCGAGCATCCCGGCCGCCGAGCAGAGCTGTCCCGGCGTGCAGTAGCCGCACTGGAAGGCGTCGTGCTCGATGAAGGCGGCCTGCAGCGGGTGCAGCGCCTCACCCTCGGCCAGCCCCTCGACGGTGACGATCTCCGAGCCGTCCATCGCCACGGCCAGCGCCAGGCAGGAGTTGGCGCGCCGCCCGTCGATCAGGACCGTGCAGGCCCCGCACTGTCCGTGGTCGCAGCCCTTCTTCGGACCGATCAGCGCCAGCCGTTCGCGGAGCAGATCGAGCAGCGACATCCGGGGATCCACGTCGACCGCGCGGGACACGCCGTTCACCTGCAGGGTGATGTCCATAGGCGCTCGCCTACCCGACCTGCCGGTGGCACAACCTCTGAGCAGGGTAAAGCCCGGCCAGTCTGTTCGTACGGATACGTCCGTTTTGCGAAGTCGGTGGGGGGTAGCGATGCCGCGGAGGAGGGCCATGAGCCGAGCGATGGACGAGCAGGTGACGGAGTCGGCGGCGATACTCACCGTCAACGCGGGCTCGTCCAGCCTGCGCCTCGATCTCGTCCAGGGCGGCTGCGTGCTGGACAGCGCCCGCGCCGAGCGCGCCATGGACCCGGGGGCGGCCGGGGAGGAGCTGTCGGCGTTCCTCGGCGGCCACTTCGACCGCGACATCAGGGCCGTGGCGCACCGGATCGTGCACGGCGGCGACGTCGTACGCGTGCCGACCGTGGCCGACGACGAGACCGCCGCGGCGCTGCGCGGCGTCACCGATCTCGCGCCGCTGCACCTGCCGCCGGCGCTGGCGCTGCTGGCGGCGGCCCGCGAGCAGCTGCCCGCCGTGCCGCACGTGCTCTGCCCCGACACCGCCTTCCACGCCGGGCTGCCGGACGTGGCGGCCGTCTACGCCCTGCCGCAGGAGTGGCGCGAGCGGTACGGCCTGCGCCGCTACGGCTTCCACGGCCTGTCCTACGCCTGGGCCGTCGACCGGGTGGCCGAGCTGCTCGGCCGACCGGCCACCGAGCTGAACCTGGTGCTGGCCCACCTGGGCGGCGGCTGCTCGGTGTGCGCGGTGTCGGGCGGGCGCAGCCTGGACACGTCGATGGGGTTCACGCCGCTGGACGGGGTGCCCATGAGCAAGCGCTCGGGCAGCGTGGACCCGGGGATGCTGCTGTGGCTGCTCACTCGGGGCCACCTGTCGGCCGCGGAGCTGGCCGAGGGCCTGGAACGGCGGTCGGGGCTGCTCGGCCTGTCGGGCGGCCGTTCGGGGGACACGCGCGAGCTGGTCGAGGCCGTACGGGCCGGGGACGCGGCCGCCGGACTGGCGCTGGAGGTGTTCAGCCACCGGGTGGCCCGCGAGATCGCCGCCGCGGCCACCTCGCTGGCCCGGCTGGACGCGCTGGTGTTCACCGGGGAGATCGGCTGGGACCAGGCCGAGGTACGCGAGGCCGTCTGCCGCCGGCTCGGCCTGCTCGGCGTCCGTCCTCCCGTGCACGGCAACCGGGCCGACGACGGCCCGGTCAGCGCGTACGACGCCGCCGTCCCCGTACTCGTGGTCCAGGTGCGGGAGGAGCTCCAGCTCGCCCGCGAATGCCTGCTGATGCTCGCGGAGGAGGACGAATGACCGATCTCGACGTCCGGCGGTCCGCCCTGCCGCTCAACGGGGTCAAGGACCTCGACCCGCTGCTCGAACGCGCCGCGGACGCGGAGTTCGTACTGATCGGCGAGGCCAGCCACGGGACCCACGACTTCTACGCCTGGCGGGCGGAGCTGACCCGCCGGCTGATCGCCGAGCGGGGGTTCGGGTTCGTGGGGGTCGAAGGTGACTGGCCCGACTGCGAGCGCGTGCACCGGGCCGTCACCTCCGACGTCGACCCCTTCGAGGCGATCTACGACTTCCGCCGCTGGCCCACGTTCATGTGGGCGAACGAGGAGGTCGTCGAGTTCTGCCGGTGGCTGCGCCGGTGGAACGCCGAACGGCCGCCGGCCGAGCGCTGCGGCTTCCATGGCCTGGACGTCTACAGCCTGTGGGACTCCCTGCGCGCCGTACGCCGCTACGCCACCGCCAACCTGCCGGGCGAGATGGAGGCGGTGCTGGAGGCTTTGTACTGCTTCGAGGCCCACGGCCACGACCCGCAGCAGTACGGCCCGGCCACCCGGCTCGTCCCGGAGTCCTGCGAGGACGAGGTGGTCAACCTGCTCTCCTGCGTCGCCAGGACCGCGCCCGCCGACGAGGGCGGCTTCGGCGTACGGCAGAACGCCGAGGTCGTGGCCGGGGCCGAGCGCTACTACCGGGCCCTGGTGCGCGGCGGCCCGGAATCGTGGAACGTCCGGGACGTCCACATGGCCGACACCATGGCCAGGCTGGCCGCCTTCCACGGGACCAAGGGCGTGGTGTGGGCGCACAACTCGCACGTCGGCGACGCCCGCGCCACCGACATGGCCGCCGCGGGCATGACCACGCTCGGGCAGCTCGCCCGCGAGCGGCACGGCCGGGACACGATGCTGGTGGGGTTCGCCTCCTACCGGGGCAGCGTGGTGGCGGCCGAGCGGTGGGGCGGGCAGCACCACGTCATGCGGGTGCCGCCGGCCCGCCCGGCGTCGCTGGAGTCGCTGCTGCACGAGGCGCTGCCCGGCCGCGCGTCGCTGTTCCTGGTCCCGCCGCCCGGTCTGCGGCCCGACTGGTACGACGAGCCGCTCGGGCACCGCGCGATCGGCGTGGTCTACCACCCGGAACGGGATCGCACGGCCAACTACGTGCCCACGGTCGTGGGCCGCCGCTACGACGCGCTCATCTGGGTGGACGAGTCCAGGGCGCTGCATCCGCTGCACGGCGAGCCCTGGGACGACGCCGAGCCGGCGACCTACCCGACCGCGATGTGACCGTTTGTCGGTCGCGAGTGGTTGGATCTCTGCTGTGGAGGCGTCCGTCGAGCAGCTCGTCTACGTCCGGGAGGACGAATACACCGTCGCGCGCATGAGCGCCGAGGGGATGGCCGACTTCGTGGCCACCGGGCGCGCCCTGGCAGGGGTGCAGCCGGGTGAGACGTTGCGGCTGTTCGGCGAGTGGAGCAGGCATCCGCGGCACGGCAGGCGGTTCGCGGCGACCGGATGCGAGCGGGTGACGCCGTCCTCGGTGCGAGCGATCCGGATCTACCTGGGGTCGGGGCTGGTCAGGGGGATCGGGCCGCGGCTGGCGTACGCGATCGTCGACCACTTCGGCGAGGCCACCCTCAAGGTCATCGACGCCGAGCCGCAGCGGCTCACCGAGGTCGTCAACATCGGGCCGCTGCGGCAGGCGCAGATCGTGCAGGCGTGGCAGGAGCAGAAGTCGATCGCCGCGCTGATGGTGACGCTGCAGGGGCTCGGGGTCAGCCCGCTGCTGGCGGCGAAGATCTACCAGGTGTTCGGCCAGGACGCCGACGAGGTGCTGGCCACCGACCCCTACCGGCTGATCGGCCGGGTCAGGGGGATCGCCTTCCGCATCGCCGACCGGATCGCGCTGCAGGCCGGAGTGCCCGAGCGCAGCCCCGAACGGGTCAAGGCGGCGCTGCTCGACCGGCTGGAGACGGCCGGCAGCCGCGACGGGCACTGCTTCGTGCCGGTGTCCACCCTGGTCAGGGAGGCGGCCGAGCTGATCGAGCAGGAGCAGGACCTGGTGCGGCCGATGGTCGACGCGCTCGTCGCCGACCGCCGCGTGGTCCTCGAAACCGCCCCTTCGGGACATCCGGCCGCCTCGGGGCAGGCCGAGCAGATCGTGGCCTACGCCAAGCACGTGCACAGCCGGGAGGTGGCGCTCACCGCCGAGCTGACCAGGCTGGCGCGGGCCCGCTCGACGCTGCCGCTGCGGGTCTTCCGCGACGACCCCACGCTCCACGACGACCAGCGCGCGGCCGTCAACATGGCGCTGACCAGCACCGTCTCCATCCTCACCGGCGGGCCGGGGGTGGGCAAGAGCCACACGGTCAGGGCCATCGCGACCACCGTCAGGGCCGCGGGCGGCACGGTCACGCTCGCCGCGCCCACGGGCAAGGCGGCCAAGCGGCTGTCCGAGCTGACGGGGCTGCCCGCGATGACCGTGCACCGCATGCTCGCCCAGCCGCCCGATCCCGACCCCGAGACGTTGTTCGACGAGCGGCCCTCGCAGGCCGACCTGATCGTGGTGGACGAGGCGTCCATGCTCGACCTGCACCTGGCCACCCGGCTCGCCGCGGCCGTGCCGTCGGGCAGCCACCTGCTGTTCATCGGCGACAGCGACCAGCTCCCCAGCATCGGGTCCGGCGACGTGCTGGCCGACCTGCTGCGGGTGGAGCGGATCCCGCGGGTCCAGCTCACCCACGTCTTCCGGCAGTCCGACGGCAGCGGCATCGTCGAGGCCGCCCACCGCATCCGCGCCGGTCGCATGCCGGTGACGCCGGGGCGGGGCGGGTTCTGGTTCGAGGAGCTCGACGACCCCGAGCAGGTGGCCAGGCGGGTGGCCCACCTGGCGATGGTGGCGATCCCGCGCAAGCAGCAGGTCGATCCCGACCAGGTGCAGGTGCTGTGCCCGATGCGCAAGGGCGACACGGGCGCCACCGCGCTGGGGCGGCTGATCCAGGACCGGCTCAACCCGGCCGCCGACGACAAGCCCGAGCACTGGTCGGGGGCGTCGGTGTTCCGGGTGGGCGACCGGGTGATGCCGATCCGCAACAACTACGACAAGGGGGTCTTCAACGGGGAGACGGCCACGGTGACGGCGGTCGATCGGACGGAGCGTACGATCGAGATCCGCACCGACGACGGGGAGACCGTCGCCTACGGGTTCGACGAGCTCGACGACCTGACGCACGCCTACGCGATCAGCGTGCACCGCTCGCAGGGCAGCGAATACCCGTTCGTGGTGGCGCCGATCGTGGCCGAGTCCGGCGGGATCATGCTGCGCCGCAAGCTGCTCTACACGCTGGTGACCCGGGCCAAGGCGTGGGTCGTGCTGGTGGGGCAGCGGGAGGCGCTGGAGGTGGCGGTGCACCGGCTGGGTCACCGCCGCAACACGGGCCTCGCCCGCCGCCTGGCCCTCAGCCTCGACTCCTGACCGCCCCGAAAGCAGGTCGCCGGGCGGGCCTAGACCCCGAGGAGGTCGGTGAGGTCGTCGGCGTGTTCCTCCTCCTCTTCCAGGATCGACTCCATGAGCCGCCGCGTGGTCGGGTCGCCGCTGCCCAGCCAGCGGATGATCTCCTGGTAGGTCGAGATGACGATGCGCTCGGCCCAGAGGTTCGCCTCCAGCAGGGCGCGCAGGTCGGTGTCGGCGGGGGCCTGATAGTCGGTGTGGGAGCGCTGAACGAGGCTCGCCGGGTCGAAGTCCGGCTCCCCGCCGAGCTGGCTCACCCGCTCGGCCGCCCGCAGCGCGTGGTTGAGCTCCTCCCTGGCGTGCTCGGTGAACTCCTGGGACACTTGCGCCCGGTCGATGCCCTTGGCGGAGATGGCGTGCCTGGTATATCGCAGCCAGCACACCACCTCGGTCGCGATCACGTCGTTGAGCACCTCGATGACCTTCCGCGGGTCGTGCCCGAACGTCTGCGTGATCGGCCCCTCATCCATCTTCTGCCGCACCTGGTCGCGGATCCTGGTGACGTCCAGCACGAAGTCGTCGGCCTGAGTCATGTGTCCCTCCCTTTCCCCGGAGAGGAGTTCTCCCTGGTCAACCGTAACTTTGAGGCGCCTTCCAACCGGGCTGCGACACCCGGGACGGTCTCGCGGCCGGGCCGGCGTGCCGGCCGCCCGGTAATCGGCTGGAAAGCGGGCCGGCGGGTGCGGGACCATGGCGGCGATGGACGAACGTCGGATGATACGGATCTCCAAATACCTCGCCCGGCACCTGCGGCACGACCCGCGGCGCATCGGGATCACGCTCGACGCCAACGGCTGGGTGCCGGTGGACGTGCTGCTGCGGGCCGCCGCCGCGCACGGGTTCCCGATCACGGCCGCCGAGCTGTGGCACGTCGTGGAGCACAACGACAAACGGCGTTACGCGCTTGAGAACGGCAGGATCCGGGCCAGTCAGGGGCATTCGGTGCCGGTGGAGCTCGGCCTGCCCGCGGTCGAGCCGCCCGAGGTCCTCTTCCACGGCACCGTGGCGCGGTCCCTGGGGGCGATCAGGCAGGAGGGGCTGCGGCCGATGTCCCGGCAGCACGTGCACCTGTCGCCGGACCGCGAGACGGCGACCCGGGTGGGGGCACGCCGGGGCGTCCCCGTGGTGCTGACGGTCAGGGCGGCGGCGATGCACCGCGACGGGCACCCGTTCCGGCTCAGCGCGAACGGCGTCTGGCTGGCCGCCCACGTCCCGCCCGCCTACCTGCGCTTCCCCGCCTGAGGCGGCCGTTCGCCGACGCGGAGTTCGAGCAGGGCCCGGCCGCCCTGCTCGCCGGGCACGAGCGGTGATCGGGTTCGGGCCCTCTACCGGGCGGCCAGTGTGTCGCGGGCGGCCATCAGGGCGAAGCCGAGCAGGTTGAGTCCGCGCCAGGTGACGGGCGAGGCGGCCCGCTCGTCGTCGGCGGCCAGGCCGATGCCCCACACCCGGTCCACCGGGCTGGCCTCCACCAGCACCCGGTTGGAGGTCCCCAGCAGGAACTCCGCGAGCTCGGCATGCTGCCCGAACTTGGCGAGGCTCCCCCGCACCACGATGTCGAAGCGGCGCGCCTGCCACACCGCCTCGTCGAAGCCCCGCACGACGCGGCCGAGCTTCTTGGCCTCACCCGGATGCCCGGCCGCGAGAATCTCGCCCGCGCACTCCTCGTCCCCGAACAGCCATGCCTTGTGCGCCATCATGTAGTGCTCGGCCGAGGCGAACGTGTGTCCGTCCGCCTCGAAGGTGACCGGCCACCACTGGCTGAGGCAGCCCGGCCCGACCCCGCCGGCCCGCGGAGGCTGATGCCCCCAGAAGTACAGATATTTCAGCCTTTGTCCCGCTTTTTCCGCCGCGATGGCCTCGTCAACCGCCATGGGCAGGGGGAGTTCGTCGGACATGCCCCCTATGGTGCCCGCAGGAAGGCCCACGCCGGAACCCGGACGCGGGCGGTGCCAGATGGCAAAGAAAACCATGCCCGGTCCGGCGGCTGTGCGGGAGGCCGGCGGGTAGCGCGGTCGCATGGGCAAGAAGAAACGTGAGCCGTCCGAAGGCGACGAGGTGAGCTGGCAGAGTCACGGCTCCACCGCGAAGGGCAAGGTGGAGAAGAAGGTCACCAAGCGGCAGCAGGAGGCCGGCCGTACCGTGGCGGCCTCCCCCGAGGAGCCCCAGTACGTCGTACGCAGCGAGAAGAGCGGCCGCAAGGCCGTGCACAAGCCGTCGGCGCTGCGCAAGGAGCGTAAGTGAACGACGACAGGCACGCGGTCGCCGCCGAGTTCGGCGACGCCGTGAACATGAGCGCCAAGGAGCTGGAGCGCTGGCTGACCAGCGACGAGTCCAGGTCGGTCGGCCAGAAGGACGGGGGCGGCGAGTCGGTCGGGCACGAGTCCGGCAGGAAGATCGTCGACCTGCTCCGGACGCGGAAGTCCGACTGGACGGACGGGGACTACGCCCACATGCGTAAGGTGGTCGGCTACATCCGGCGGCACCTGGCCCAGCGTCCCTCCGGGGACGTCACCGAGACGCGGTGGCGTTACTCGCTGATGAACTGGGGTCATGACCCGCTCAAGTGAGCGCGACAGGGTGGGACCCACTCGGGGAGCCGGAGCGGGCCTGGGGCTGAGCGCCCGTCCGGGGTTCAGCGCATTCGGGCCCAGCCGTCGAGCCCCGGAGCTGAGCGCGGGCTCGGATCAGGGCGTTGAGGACCAGGTGCGGGCGTCAAGGGCGCGTGGCTTTCGCGTCAAGACGGCGTAAGTGCACTGGCACGCCCCGAGGCTGTTACGGTAGTGCGCGGTGCGCCGGGAAGTCGGGTCGGCAAGGGTTGTCGGCCGCGGGTTCCGGGAGGCGTTCTTGTTGCGTGTGCCGAGTGGCGGAGCCTGTTGATGAGCGTGCTACCCCCGTTCTTCGCCAGGTTCCGGCATCCCGCCCAGGTCGTGGCCGTGGGGTTCGGCCTGGCCATCGCGATCGGCACCGGCCTGCTGTCGCTGCCGATCGCCACCGCGGCCGGCGAGCGCGCGGACTGGGTGGTCGCCTTGTTCACCGCCACCTCGGCCGTCTCGGTGACCGGGCTGGTGGTGGTGGACACCGAGTCGCACTGGTCGGGGTTCGGCGAGGTGGTGCTGGCCGGGCTGGTCCAGATGGGCGGCCTGGGGATCATGACGATGGCCACCCTGTTCACCCTGCTGATCTCGGGCCGCTTAGGTCTGCGGGCCAGGATCGCGGCCCAGGCGGAGACCAAGACGCTGAGCATGAGCGACGTGCGCCGGGTCGTGACCAAGGTGGTGAAGTTCAGCCTGGTGTGCGAGACGGTGACCGCCGCCGTGCTCACCGCCCGGTTCGTCATCGGCTACGGCGAACCGTTCGGCCGCGCCGCCTACTTGGGCGCCTTCCACTCGATCATGGCCTTCAACAACGCCGGGTTCGCGCTGTGGCCGGACAGCCTCGTCCGGTTCGTCGCGGACCCGTGGATATGCCTGACCATCGCGGCCGCGGTCATCGTCGGCGGACTGGGCTTCCCCGTGGTGTTCGAGCTGGCCCGCTCCTGGCGGCACCCGAGAAAGTGGACGGTGCTGACCAAGGTCACCGTGGGCATGACCGTGACGCTGCTGGCGCTGGGCACCCTGGTCTTCCTGCTGACCGAGTGGCGCAACCCCCGGACGCTGGGGGCGCTCGACGACTCCGGCAAGCTGCTGGCGGCGTTCTTCACCTCGGTCATGCCGCGCTCGGCCGGGTTCAACAGCCTGGACATCTCCCAGATGCACCCGTCGAGCTGGCTGGCCACCGACCTGCTCATGTTCATCGGCGGCGGCAGCGCGGGCACCGCGGGCGGGCTCAAGGTGACCACGTTCGGGCTGCTGGCCTTCGTCGTGTGGGCCGAGATGCGCGGCGAGAGCCGGGTGAACATCGGCCACCGCAGGCTCCCCGAGGCCACACAGCGCCAGGCCGTCACGATCACGGTGCTGGGCGTGACGCTGGTGGCCGTCTCCACGTACGTACTGCTCGCGATCACCCCGCACGGGCTGGACCAGGTGCTGTTCGAGGTGGTGGCGGCGTTCGGCACGGCGGGGCTGTCCACCGGCATCACCGCGAGCCTGGGCACGGCCGGGCACCTGCTGCTGGCGGTGCTGATGTTCGTCGGGCGGATCGGCCCGCTCACGGTGGGCTCGGCCCTGGCGCTCAACAGACGCAGCCGCCATTACGAACTACCCGAGGAGCGAGTGATCGTTGGCTGAGCACAATCCCGTCGTCGTGATCGGCCTGGGCCGGTTCGGCACGTCACTGGCCCTGGAGCTGGTCAGGCGCGGCACCGAGGTCCTGGCCATCGACCACCGGCCCAAGATCACACAGGCGCTGGCGGGACAGATCACCCAGATCGCGACCGCGGACGCCACCGACATGGAGGCGCTGCGCCAGCTCGGCGTGCCCGACTTCTACCGGGCGGTGGTGGCCGTGGGCAGCGACATCGAGGCCAGCATCCTGACCACGTCGCTGCTGACCGAGCTGGAGATCAACGACATCTGGGCCAAGGCCGTGAGCACCCAGCACGGCCGCATCCTGAGCCGTATCGGCGCCCACCACGTCGTCTTCCCCGAGCACGACATGGGCGAGCGGGTGGCCCACCTGGTGAGCGGGCGGATGCTCGACTACATGCAGGTGGACGACAACTTCGCGCTGGTCAAGACGACTCCGCCGAAGGATTACGTGGGGGTCCCGCTCGGCCGCTCCAACCTGCGCCGCAAGTACGGCGTCACCATCGTGGCGGTCAAGCCGCCCGACGAGGAGTTCACGTACGCGACCGCCGACACCGAGCTGTCCTACGGCGACGTGATCATCGTCTCCGGCCGGACCACCGACGTCGAACGGTTCGCGGAGCTGCCCTGACAGGGCGCGGCGACCGCCATGACGCCCGCTCCGAGAGGTCGGTCGCTAGGCTTGCCCCGGAGGTCACTGATGCGCGCACGCGATCTCGCCGTCGAGTTCCCGACGGTCACCCTGGACACCCCCGCGCTGGAGGCGGCCAAGCTGCTGGCCGAGCGGGACCTGCCCGGGCTCATCCTGGTCGACGGCGACGGCCGGCCGCTGAGCATCCTGCCCGGCACCCAGGTGTTGCGGCTGGCGGTGCCCACCTACTGCCGGGACGATCCGGCGCTGGCCCGGGTGGTGGACGAGGCGCACGCGGACCAGTTCCTGCGGCGGCTGGGGGGCCGGACGGTGCGCGAGTGCCTGCCCGAGCAGCCCCGCGAGCTGCCGGTGGCCGACATGAAGGCGACCGTGCTGGAGCTCGCGGCGATGATGGCGCGCACCCGCAGCCCGCTGGTGGCCGTGGTCGACGATGGCCGCTTGGCCGGGGCGGTCACCCTGCAGTCGCTCCTGGACCACGCGCTGCCGCTCTGACGGCCGCTGCGGTGGATCTCGCGGGGGCGGCACGACCGTGACTTCCGCACCGATCTGCCCCTGCCCTGGCTGGTGACGACGTTCTTCTCGATCGTGCACAGCGCCGCGCAGGAGCGGGAGGCGGGCCGGCCGGCGCCGGAGGACGTCGAGCCGGTGCTGGTCGAGACGGTGTCGTCCCTCCTCGCCCGCCCGGGGACGTGATCGCGGCCCGGCGGCTCCGCGGGACACGCCTTTCCGGCGGCTTACCGGGCTTGTGAAAGCGGGATATCGCCGAGGACTCCACCGGTCTATCCTTCATTGATGGTCACGTTCCCCTGTCGAGAGCGGTGAGGTCATACATGCCGGCACTGACGCTGGCGCATCAGCGCCTGTCCGGCGTGATGGTGATCTCCGTGAGCGGCGAGCTCGACGCCACCAACCGCGCTCAGCTTGAGACCTACCTCCGCGGGATCCGGCCGGGGCACGGGGCGCGGCTGGTGTTCGATCTGTCGCAGGTGCCGTTCATGGACAGCTCGGGCCTGCACGTGCTGCTGATGTGCACCACCGACTGCCTCAAGAACGGCGGCACCGTGCACCTGGCGGGGGTGCAGCCGTTGCCTGCCCGTCTGTTCGAGATCACGGGCGTCCTGGCCCACGTGCCGGTGCACGACACGCTCGAAGAGGCCATCACCACCGCCACGGAACGCTCCATTTAGGCATCAAAGCGGCACAGAGATCTTCGACCGGCCACAGAACCCGAGCCGACCTCACAGCGTCAAACTAGGCATGCGCCTGATGACCTTCCCACCGTGAGCAGATCCCGTCCCGGCGAGGAGAGGAGCCCGGTGGCCGGGGCGAGCGACTGCGTGACCAAAACGGTGGACGCCGGCCATCTCATCGAACGGATCCAGCACTGGCCGTCCCCGGCCTGACGACCTCGTGAGGAGCGGCGACGTGCACATTCCTTCGGACGACGCGCCTTTCCAGGGCGGCACCCCTCGGAACGGCTCCCCCACCGTCGGGTCCAACACGGCCGAGTCCACCGCGGCCGAGTCCCCCACGGGGGAGTCCCCCATGGGCGAGTCCACCATGGGCGGATTCAGCACGGCCGGGGCCACGGATGGCGGGGGTCCCGGCGCGAGCGGGGGTCCCGGCGAGAATCCCGGTGCGGGCGAGGGGGCGGGTGCCGGCGAGGGTCTGGGTGCTGGCGAGGGTCTGGGTGCGGGCGAGGGTCTGGGTGCCGGCGGGGCGGACCTGGGCAGGCTGGTGGCAACCGTCGAGCGGCTGCGGCGGGAGGTGGTGGAGGCTCGCCGTGCCGCCGACGAGCGTGCCCTGGTCGAGCTGGCCAAGGGCATCCTGGTCGAGCGGCTGGGCTGCGGGCCCGCGCAGGCGGCCGAGCAACTCGCCTCGCTGGCCGCCCGCGCCGGGGTGTCCCGCCTCGAACTGGCCACCGACATCATCAACCAGAGCGCGCACGACGGCATCAGCGCCACCACCACCCAGCAACCACAGTCCCCCGGCCCAGAGGCGAGCCGCCCCCACCTGGGCACGGGCGTGGTCCCCGGCGAGGTGGCACGCCCGCACGCCACCGAAACCGCCCTCGACGCCATCCCTCCGGTGAGCCCGCAGGCCACCGGGAGCACTCTGGATGCCGTCTCCGGGGTGAGCCCGCAGGCCGCTGAGACCACCCTCGCCGCCGTCTCCCCGGTGAGGCTGCGCGCTGCCGAGAGCGCCGCGCTCGACGCCTCCGACACCCAGACCGTGGCCCGCTCCGTGCTGGAGCACGCGGTGGCCCCGCTGGGCGCGACGGCGGTTGCGGTGTGGGCGGCCGGGCCGGGGGGATCGTTGTCCCTGGCCGGATACGCCGGGTTCCCGGACGAGGAGGCCAGGCGGTGGCGGCACGTACCGCCGGGGGCGGTCACGGCCGCGGGCCGCACCCTCACCGAACGCCGGACGATCTGGCACGCCGGCACCGGCCTGCCCTCCATCGGCCGCCAGATCGCGGGCGGCGGCCGGGTCACCGCCCCCATGACCGTCGCCGGGCGGGTGCTCGGCGTGCTGGAGATCTGCTGGCCGCAGGCGCTGCCGTCGGCGATCGCCCGGCCGCCGCGGATCGAGCGGCAGATCGACGCCTTGGCCGAGCTGTGCGCGCACACGCTGGACGCTCCCTTTGAGCCGTTCGAGCCGACCAGGACGACCAGGCAGACGGGGCCTTTTGAGTCGGCCGGGGCGACCAGGCAGCCCAGGGCCACCGAGTCGACCGGGCGAACCAGGCCAACCGGGCCAACCGCGCCGACCACTCCGGCCGCTCCGACCGCGCCGACCGGGCCGACCGCTTCGGCCGCTTCGGCCGGGTCGGCCAGGTCGGCTGAGTCGGCCGGGGCGGAGATCGTGGACTTGGCCGACACGCTGGCCGATCCCGCCCTGGTGTTGCGGGCGCACCTGGACGCCCGGGGCGAGCTGGTCGATTTCCGGATCGAGCACGCCAACAGCCTGCTCAGTGACGGTAACCGGCCCTACCCGCTGGAGGCGGGCCGGCTGCTGTTGGAGGCGTATCCGGCGGCGGCGGGCGGGCTGTTCGCGCGGATCGAGGACGTACTGGCCACCGGCAGGCCGTTCCGGGCCGAGCGGATGCCGCTGGGCCTGAGCGCGACGGGCGTGGCCGACGTCGGCATCACCCGGCACGCCGACAACGTGCTGCTCGTGTGGCGCGACCACGACGAGGACGCGCGGCTGGCCGGGCTGCTGGAGCACGCCCAGCGGCTGGGCCGCATCGGCGGTTTCGAGGAGAACGCCGTGACCGGGAAGATCACCTGGAACGCGCAGCTCTACGCCCTGTACGGCCTGTCGCCAGGCGACCCGCCGATCCCGCTGGAACGACTACGCGACCACGCCCACCGCGACGACGAGATCGCCGTCGGCCGCTTCCTGCGCACGGTGCTGCACCATCGGCGCGTCGCCGCCACGGCGTTCCGGCTGAGGCGCCCCGACGGGGTGGCCCGGCACATGCGGGTGGTGGCCGAGCCGGTGTTCGGGCCCGACGGGCAACTGATGGCGATTCGTGGGGCGTACCAGGACATCTCCTCGCAGCACTGGACAGAGGTCGCGCTGTCCGTCACCCGCGACCAGCTCGCCCACACCGAGCAGCAGTCCGCCGAACGCAATCGCCTCGCCCTGCAGTTGCAGCATGCGATCATGCCGCCCTCGCATGGCACGATGGACTCCTTCGGCCTGCACATCGCCGTGCGCTACCGGCCGGCCCAGAAGGAGCACCTGGTGGGCGGCGACTGGTACGACGCCGTCGCGCTCCCCTCCGACCAGGTGCTGCTGTCGGTGGGCGACGTGGCCGGGCACGGCGTCGAGGCGGCCACCGGCATGGTCATCCTGCGCAACGCGCTGCGCGGCCTGGCCACCACCGGCGCGGGCCCCGCCGAGCTCATGACCTGGCTGAACCTGGTCGCCCACCACCTCGCCGACCGCATGACCGCCACCGCCATCTGCGGCCTGTACGACCCGCCCACCCGGGTCCTGCGCTGGGCCAGGGCCGGCCACCTGCCGCCCATCCTGCTGCGCGAGGCGGAGGGCTCGGAGCTGCCGATGATCAAGGGGCCGCTGCTGGGCGCGTTCACCGACGCCCACTACGAGGAGGGGCGGTTCCAGCTACAGGCCAGGGACACGCTGCTGCTCTACACCGACGGGCTGATCGAACGCCGCGACCACAACCTGCGCCACGCCCAGGACCGCCTGCTGGACATCGCCACCCGCGGCGGGGCCAGCCTCGACCACCGACTCGACGACCTGCTCATCCACTGCAACTCCGACACCGACGACGACACCTGCCTCATCGGCGTCCATCTCCGCTGACCGTGTCACAGGGCGAGGGCGGGAGCCACCCGGGCGGATCCGATCTTGCGGTCGGGCCGGCCGAGCCGGAAGCGTACCTTGCCCCTGAGCACCGTGCCGGACTCGGCCATGCCGGCGATCAGTCCCTCGCCGGGGAACAACGTGAACGTCCAGCGTGCGTTCACCTCGCTGTCGGGCAGCTCGGAGCCGCACTGCAGGAGCCGCGCCCCCCAGAGCTGGCGGATCATCAGCGTCCTGGTGTCGGCGCCGGCGACCGTGAACTCCTCCGCCGGGGCGTTGACGATCTCGTTGTGGCTCCCCAGCGACGGCCCGTAGCGGCCGATGACGGTGGCCACCGGGGTCCAGGGCGCCCCGCCGCGCACGCCGAGGACGCCGGCGGGCAGGCGGTCGTCGAACACGTCGGCGGTCGGCGTGCCGAGCTGGTCCCTCCGGGTGCCGGGGGGCACCGGCCGCCGGGTGTCCAGGTTGTGCGGGTCGGGCACGAGGAGGAGGCCGTAGTCCGTCTCGTCGGCGAAGCGCGCCGAGGCGAAGTGCTCGCGCAGGGCGCGCACCGCGTGCTCGGCACGCGCCCAGAGGTCGTCGCCGAAGGCCTGCTCCAGGTAAACGTGCGAGATCGCGGGGAGCCCCGCGGCCCGCACCGCCGCGGCCACCGACGCGCACCGGGCCCAACCGGACGCGGCCAGCCGCGCGATCTCCTCGTCCTTGAACGACATCCGATCCCCCCGCTCGGTCGCCTTCAACGGACCTTACCGACCGTCACCGACCATAAACGCGCAGATCAGTCACGAGCCGACAGCCCAGGCGCGACCATGAAGCACCGGACGCGAGCCGGCCGATCGGAAGCGAACCGGCCCGATCGGAAGCGAACCGGCGGGATCGGGCATAGGTCGGCCGCCCGGGCGTGGCCGTGCTGCCCGAGCGGGGGCGTGCTGCCCGAGCGGGGGCGTGCTGCCCGAGCGGGGGCGGATCGGTGGTCAGCCTGCGCCGAAGCACACGAACGCGGCGGCGGGTTCGTCCGCCGAGGCCGCCGCCAGGGCGTCGGCCGGGCGCGCGCCCGCGGCGACGTTCCTGTGGTAGGTCATCATGATCCGCCCGGCGGTCTCGTCGGGCACCCGGGTCAGGCTGGAGATGACGGTGGACGTGCCCAGATAGAGCAGCGCCGCGGTGAACCCGAGCAGCTCGTCCCCCGCCCGTACGACCGCCTGGCCCACGTCGCACGCCGACAGGACGACGTGTCCCGGCGCCCGGCCGAGCCGCTGCAGGTCGTAGGCCATGAGCGGGCCGTCTGCCAGGTCGAGGCGGGAGAAAAAGACGTTCTCGCGCTCGTGGTGCCCGTGCGTGGCGAAGTGGGCGAAGGACGCGCCGTCGAGTGCGTCGAGTGTGGCCGACACGGTGGCCAGCCCGCCCCTGAGCTGCTTCGCCTTGGGGTGTACGGCTCCGAGCTGCTCGATCTCCGCCTCCGCGTGCTCAAGGTCGGGCCCGGCGACCAGCACCGCGGACCCCGCGTCCGGCTCGTACGACGAGCGCGCCCGCCGCGCCGACGACCAGGCCAGCGCGGACGGCGCCACCATTAGCGGCCGGCCGCGCAGACCCGGCAGCAGTCCCCAGGGCACCGCCGACAGGCCCCTGGTGGGCACGATCACGATCCCGCGCGCCCCGGCCAGCTCCGCCCGCAGGGGCGTGACCACCGCGTCGGCGATGATCCCGAGCTGCCGCCGGGCGGAGGCCT
Organism: Nonomuraea jiangxiensis; assembly: GCF_900099965.1. Classification (GTDB taxonomy): domain Bacteria; phylum Actinomycetota; class Actinomycetes; order Streptosporangiales; family Streptosporangiaceae; genus Nonomuraea; species Nonomuraea jiangxiensis. Next base: position 39,131 of record NZ_FNDJ01000012.1, read on the forward strand.
CGATCACCGCCCGCATCGCCGGCCGCAGGATACGCCCGGCCTGCGCGTTGAGGTCTCCCGCCAGCCGCCGAGCGGCCTCGGCCACCGGCTCGTACGCGCTGAGCTCGTGCAGGCGGCACCGCCCGTTCCCGAGTGTCAGGGCCAGCAGCCGGCCGTCCACGGCGAAGAGGCTGACCATGACGCAGTCGTCGGCCGCCAGCTCCCCCTCGACCTCGCGGGTGGAGGCCAGGGCGAGGCCGGGACCGGCACCGGAGAGCTGCCAGCCCCGCTCCCTGATCACCTGTTCGAGTTCGAGGCAGCGTTTGCGCAGCTCGGGCCGGCGCTGCCCGGCGGCCTCGTCGGCGTGCATGCGCTGGGCGAGCTGGCGCAGCTCGGCCAGGGCCTCGGCGGTCCGCTCGTCCTCGGGGGCGTGCGGCGGGCGGTAGCGGAAGGCCTGCGCGCGGCACCGTTCCGACCAGGTGAAGACGTGCCGCGCCGAGCCGCCGGACAGGGCTGTCGTCAGGCCGCGGGCGGCCAGGTCGGCGCCGAGTGCGGTGACGCCGGTGAGCATGTCGAGACTGCCCAGCGTGCCGCGGTGGGAGTGGATGAGGGCCAGGCCCGCCCGCACCCTGCGCAGGTCGAGGCCGCGCTTCCCGTGCGCGCCCGCCAGTTCGGCCGCCGTGAGGTGGCGCATCAGGCGCACGTCGAGCGGCGCGCCGCGGGCGGCGGGGCTCGCGGCCGCGGCGGCGACCGCCTCGGGCAGGCGGCCGGCGGCGACGAGCGCCCGGATCGCGACCAACCTGGCCATCTCGGCCTCGCCCGGCATGCCCAGCCCCTCGAACCGGCCGGACAGGTCGGCCGCCCGCCGGGCGACGGAGCCGGGCCTGGCCGTCCGCGCGAACTCGCCGCGCAGGCGCATGAGGACCGCCCGCAGCGCCCAGGCGGTGCTGTCGCGGCGCCAGAAGTGCAGCTCCGCGCGCCGGGCCCAGGTCCGCGCCTCGGCGACCCGGCCGGCGTCCAGCGCGCACTGCGCGCGGGCCAACTCGGCCTCGGCGTAGTCCTGCATGAGCCGCTGCTTGCGGAAGCCGTCGATGGCCCGGTCGAGGGTACGGCCGGCCTCGTCGGTCAGCCCCACGGCCAGCAGCGCACGGGCCCGGTCGAGCGCGAGCACCGGCAGGAAGCCGGGGCTGACGTCCCGGTAGAGCGGCTCGACCCGGGCGAACCCGGCCAGCGCCGCAGGCACGTCGCCGAGCAGCAGGTCGCAGTAGCCGTCGTTGTGCAGGGCCTTGGCCGCGAGCACCTCGTGGCCGTGGGCGTGGGCGATCTGCGCGCTCTGGCGGGCGTCGTCCCTGGCCAGGCGGACGCGCCCGGTCATGAGGTGGATGACGGAGCGGTTGAGCAGGACCCTGGCCAGCTCGACGCGGTCATGGTCGACCAGCATCGGGGCGGCCAGGTCCAGCTCCCGCAGCGCCAGCGCGTTCGACCCGGTACGCAGGTGCAGCAGACCGCGCTGGGCGTGCACGATGGCCAGCTCGGCAGGGGGCGCGCAGCGCTGGGCCTGCTCCAGCAGGTCCATGCCGAGCCCGGTACGGCCCTGCTCGGCCTCGGCGTGCGCCAGGCTGGTCAGCAGCCGGGCGAGCAGCCCGTCCTGCCCGGACAAGCCAGACCCGGACACGCCAGACCCGGACGTGACGGACCCGGGCGTGACGGACCCGGGCGTGACGGACCCCGGCGTGGGGGCGCTCCAGCCGAGCAGCGTCAGGCCCTGCCGTAACCTGCGGGCGGCCAGCGCCGGGCGGCCGTTGTCGGTCGCCTCGACGCTGAGCTTGTGCAGGCGCTCCACCCGCTCCCGGAGCGGCGCGACCCGCCCGGTGTCCTGCAATCCCGCCTCGCGGTGGTCAGAGGATGAGTGAGGGCGTCACCGCCAGTATCGTCGCCCGGGCCGGATCATCAAGCCCCTGCCGCACCACGAGTTGCGACAGGCCCCGAGGGACCGCGTCGAGGACGAACCTGCCCTGGTCGTCGGCCCTGACGGTGGTCGCGCCCCCGCTGGTGCGCAGCTCCACCAGGTGGTCGCCGGGCGGGGCCAGCCAGCCGTCCACGCGCACGATGTCCTCGTCACGTTCGCTCACGCTGATCATGATGGTGAGGATGTCGCTGTCGAAGGTGATCGTCCGGCTCTCCTCCCCGCCGCGGACGCCGGCCGGGAGCACCGCCTCCTCGTACGGGCGCAGGATCTCGAAGTCCGGCGATTCGAGGGCCAGGGCGAACTGCAGGCGTTCGACCAGGGTGGCCGGGACAGGATCGACGTGTTCGTAGACGGCGGCGATCTCCTCGACGAGAAGTTGGTCCTCGGGGGTGAAGTGGGGCGACCTGCTCCCATCTTCCGTGTTCATCAGGAGCTCCAATCCGGGTCCTCCGCGAGCAGGCGGCGTAGCTTCGCGAAGCAACGTCCCCGCGTGGGCCCGATGCTGCCCATCGGCATGCCCAGTGCGGCGGCGACGTCGTCGTAGTGCGGACGAGGCACGAAGGCGACGATCCTGAGCAGCTCGCCACACCGTTTGGGCAGCCTCTCGACCGCGTTCCACAGGGCACGGCGCCGTTCGTCGTCCACCAGGAGCTCGTCGGGGGTGAGCACGCCGTCCGGCAGCTCGTCGAACGTGTCGTCGCCCGGGAGGTCGTCCTTGCGGGAGGCGGCACTGACCCGCCACGCCTCGCGGCGGGTCGTGGTGACGAGCCATTCGATCAGCGCGCCGGGCGCGGCGATGGTGTGCAGGTGACGTAGCAGGGTCAGCCAGGTCGTCTGGATCACGTCCTCGGCCGCCTGGGGGTTCAGGCCCTGGTTCCTGGCGGTGTGCCAGAGCACGGGGGTGAGCTCGGCGACGATCGTGTCCAGGGCGTCCCGCTTGCCGTGGCGCGCCTCGACGAGCAGGGCGGCGAGCCGGTCGCGGCGCTGGCCGCGACCGGTGGGCGCGTTGTCCACCACGGGGTCGCCGGTCATCAGATGGGGACGACTTCCGGGCGGACGAGCTTGTCGTTGATCATCATGTCGACCACCGACCTGGCCCGCTCGACGGGATCGACGCCCACCTGGCCGATGGTCCTGGTCAGCTCGGCGGCGATGCAGCCGGCGACGATCGGCGCGGCGAACGACGTGCCGCTCCAGGCGCAGAACGGCCCCACGGCGTCCACGTCCAGCGAGGCGCGTTCGCCGGTGGTGAGCGCCGCGTTCTGGGCGCCCTGGAACTGGGGCGGGAAGGTGCTGACCACCATCGCGCCGGGAGCGCGCCACCGCACGGCGGGATGTTCGTTGCTGAAGATCGCGATCGTGCCGTCGGGGTTCTTGGCGGCGACGCCGATCATGGGGGCCAGCGGCGGGCCGGACACGGCGGTCTCGGACAGGGCGGCCAGGTAGAAGGGCCTGGTGGTGGCGTAGTTGCCGGCGGCGTTGACCACGATGACGCCGCGCGCCCGCAACTGGTTGACCTTGTCGAACAGCGCCTGCATGGCCGCGTCGCCCGCTTCCGAGAAGCCGCCGAAGGCGCAGCACAGCACGTCCACCGGCTCCCCGTGGTCCAGGCGCCACAGCAGGCGGTCGAGGGCGGCGTGCAGGGCCTCGCCGGGCACGATGCCGTCGCTGTGCATGACCTTGTACATGAGGACCCGGGCGTCGGGCGCGATCTGGGCGACGAGACCGGCCAGCATGAGGCCGTGCCCGGCGTGCGTGTTCAGCATGCCGAGCAGCGGGTTGGCCGGCAGGCCCAGGTCCTCGTAGCCGACGAGCCGGGCGATGTCGCGGTCGGCGTAGGCCGGGTGGGTGTCCTCGATCTGCCGCTGCCCGTCGGGATCGACGGACAGGAACGCGTCGTGGTCCGTCACCGGCCGGAACCAGGGGTGGTGCTTGGCCACGCCGGTGTCCAGCGTCACCACCGTGATCCTGGGCCCGCCGAGGTCTTCCAGCGGCCTGCGGGGCGGCGGCCCCGCCACCACGGTCACGGGCATGCGGCCGTATTCCGGCCTGGACCTCGTACCCGGCTGGTCGGTCATGGCGTGCCCGCTGGTGGCGGGCTCGCCGCCGAGGTCGAGGGAGCCGATCCCGCTGGTGGCCGACCCCACGAACAGGTGGTCCAGCGAGATCATGGCCAGCTCCGCCCGGCCCGCCCGGTCGTCCGGCTCCCTGCTGAGCGCCCTGCGCAGGGCCCGCAGGGCCCGCCAAGCGTCCACGTCGACGTCCTGGCGGCTGCCGTCGATCTCCAGCACGGCCGGCATCCACACGTTCTCGGAGCCGTAGTCCCTGCCGCGGGCGCGCTCGACGCTCACCGGCGACAGCCGCAGTCCCAGCTCGGACAGCGCGCCGTCGATCCAGCCGACCGATTCGTCGGAGATCAGCGCCTGACCGGGGACCAGCAGTACGTTCGAGCGGTAGACCGTGGAATCCGGCCGGCGCTCGCCCTGGTCCAGTGGCCCGGACCAGGGATCGAGGATCCTGGCGCCGTGCCGGTCCAGGATCTCGCGGGGAAGGGTGATGCCCTGCCAGGTCAGCCCGAACTCTTCGGTGCCGCCCCGGGTCTGTGGTTCGGGGATGTACTCGATGGTCATTGCGCCGTCTCCGTTCGTCCCTCTGCGGCCTACGAGGGCGGGCAACCGGCCGAGATACCCGAAGTTGGTAACGGAAACATCACGACCATCTGGACCTTGCGCTGCCGATCTCTGCGGTCAGTCCAGGGCGGTCGGGTCCACGCCGCGCAGCATCATCCCCTGCCCCCTGGACCGGTGCACGTTGTCGGCCGGCCGGTCCTCGGGGTCGCGGAACTGGATGAGCAGGGTCGTCCGCGCCTCGTCCGCCCGGTTGACGCCGGACCCGTGCACGGTGAGGTAGGTCATGAACAGCACGTCCCCCGCCTCGGCCGCCACGGGGACGGCCGACTCCAGCGGCCACCGCGATGTCGGCAGGTGCCAGCCGCCCTCCTCGACGTGCGGCAGCGGCCCCTGCCGGTGGCTGCCCGGCACAATCCGTACGCAGCCCTTCTCCTCGGGCGCGTCGTCGAAGTGGAAGATGGCCGCGCCCACGGTGTGCCTGGTGTGCGGGAAGTGCGCGGCGTCCTGGTGCATGGGGAAGGGGGAGCCCTTCTCGGCCGGCTTCACGAAGATCTTGGTGTGGTGCAGCTGGACGTTCTCCGTCCCCATCAGGGCCGCGGCCACGTCGGTGAAGCGCGGATCGAGCATGAGCCGGGCGAACGCGGCCGAGTAGAACTGCGCGTCGTGGCAGTGCCGCAGCTCGGTCGCGCCGCCGCCCAGCTCGCGCGCGCTCCCCCAGGTCGGGTCGACCGGACGCAACCGCGCCAGCACCTCATGGCACTCCCGCCGGTACGCCAGCGCCTCCTCGCGGCTCAGCAGTCCTTTGACCAGCAGGTAGCCGTTGTCCTGGTAGAACCGCACCATCGACGGGTCGATCATCCCGCCCTCCTTCGCCTCGCCGCGACATGCCCCATGGCCGTTCTACCCGCCGATCGGTTCATCAGAATTCGAAGCGTTCTTCGCCGGGGCCGAGCGGTTGCTAGCGTTCCGCCCTGAACATGGCGTATGTGACGAGGGAAGACACCAGATGACGCAGTGGTCGGGGGGACCGAACGAGCATCACCGGTACGGCGGCCCGCCCGGTCCGCCGCCGGCCCCCTACCCCGGGCCTCCCCCGCCACCGCACCGGCGGCGCGGGCGGGGCCGAGTGGGGGTGATCGCGGCGGTGGTGGTGTTCGTCGTGCTGCTCGCGGCCGGCGCGGCAGGTCTGCTGGTGTGGCAGCGGTTCGGCGGGGGCGGCGGACCGGCGGCCGCGGCGGTCGACACCTCCAGCCTCGACGTGCTGAAGAAGAGCCCGCTCACCACGGCGGACCTGAGCAAGGTCGATCCCGGGGCGCTGTTCTACGCGAGCTTCAGGAAGGCGGTCACGCAGCCGGTGCTGCACATCACCGAGGAGTCCTACAGCGAGGCCGAGGACTTCGAGGAGGGCAAGCCCGGCTACGTCTGGGAGAGCGGGTTCGACTACCGCACCAAGAAGTGGCGGATGGCGTGGGGCTCGGCCCGGCCGGACGATCCGCTCTCGTACTGCCGCGACGGCAAGGAGCGCATCTACAGCTTCTACTCCAAGGACTGGCGGGACCCCGAACCCGGCTGGGACGACCTCTGCCTGGCCAAGCGCGCCTACCGCTACATCACCGACGGCATACTGACGGGCGGGTTGACCGGCGCGCAGGCGGACGCCTGGATCAAGGAGCTCCGGGAGGAGTATCAGGGCTTCGTCCACCCCGGCGCCCCGCGGCTCGCCGAGGTCAAGGGCAGGCAGTACGTCCGGATGGTGGTGGACTACAAGCCGGTGCCGCGCTCCGGCCTCTACGTCGGCGCGCAGGTTCTCATGTGGTCGTTCAAGACCTCGGGCGTGGACCCGGACACGCACCCCTACAGCTACAACGGCGCGATGGGCACCGGCTACCACGTGGTCACCTACCTGGACCCGGCCACCCTGCTGCCCGCCTACTCCGAGGTCGAGCAGACTCCGGTGCTGGACGAGAACGGGAAGCCGCGCACGGACAGCGGCTACTCCAAGTTGCGTGTCGAATACCACCAGCCCGGCAGGCTGCCCGAGCTGAAGGAGACGAGGAAGCCGGCCCGGCCGAAGCTCACCTGGCCGCGCGACAAGGGGTGACCCGCCGACGAACGGCCGCGCCCGGCGGTGCGGGAGACTGGGGAGATGACCGACGACCGTCCCGGCCCGCCCGTGACCAGCGCCTCCATCATCCTGCTCACACTGGCGCGCAGGATCGAGACCGAACTCGGCGCCGCGCTGGCGCCGCTCGATCTCACGGTCAGCAAGCTCGGGCTGCTCGGTCACATCGCGAGCGTGCCCGGGGTGTCGTTCAGCGATCTGGCCCGGATGTCGGGCACTACGGTCCAGAGCGTGCACACGGCGGTGAAGGCGCTGGTCGCCGCCGGGCTGGTGCGTGACAGCACCGCCCGGGCCGGCTCCGCGTCCCGCATCGAGACCACGCCCGCGGGCGCGCGCCTGCTCGACGCGGCGAAAGACGTGCTGTCGGAGGTGGACGAGCGGCTGTTCGGCCCGGAGGCGGATCCGATCCCGCGGCGCATCGCCGCCGCCGCCCGAGCCGCCTTCGAGGACGAGACCACCCGCTGAGAGCCCGTCTCCCCCTCCCTTCAGGCAGACTGAAGCTTGTCTGCTAGGCTTCAGGCTGCCTGAAGGTATGGATGACGGGAGGACCGATGGAAAAGGCGTTGTTGTCGGTGCATGTGCTGGCCGCGATCGTGTTCGTCGGAGGGTCGGCCGTGGCGACGAGCCTGTTCCCTCGCTACGCGCCCGTCGCGGCCCCGGCCGGAACCGCCGCCGGTGACAGCGGCGAGCGCGACCGGGCCGTGGCCGTCCTGCTGCACCGCGTCAGCCGGGGCTACGGCATCGCCGGGCTCGTCGTGCCGGCGGCCGGGATCGTGCTGGGCGTCGTTCAGGGCCGGATGGGCGAGCTCTGGCTCAACGTCTCCATGGTTCTGACCATCGTCGCGGGCGGCCTGCTGGCCCTGCTGATCTGCCCGCGCCAGCGGGAGGCGCTGGCCACGCCCGGCAGCGCCGAGCGGCTGCGCTCGCTGAGCATGCTCGCCGGAATCTACAACCTGCTCTGGGCGATCGTCGTCGTCCTGATGATCGCCCGCCCGGAGGCCGGGACCTGACCCCGGAGGCCGGGACCCCGGAGGCCGAGCCCACGGCCCCGGCCTGCGCAGCGGCGCCTCCGCCCTGGCACGCGCGCCTCCGTCTGTGGCGGGCGGCGGGAAGCTGCTTTACTGGGGTCCGGTCAATTTAATTCCGTGGGAAGGTATTTCTTGAACTACGAACGCCAGCCATACAGAAGATGTGGCCGCAGCGGTCTGCTCCTGCCCGCCGTGTCGCTCGGCCTGTGGCACAACTTCGGCGGCGGCAAGCCGCTCGACAGCCAGCGGGACATCTTCCACAAGGCGCTCGACCTCGGCATCACCCACTTCGACATCGCCGACCGGTACGGCCCGCCCCTGGGCGCCGCCGAGTCCGCCTTCGGCCGGCTGCTGCCCCGGTCGTTGCGCGACGAGGTCGTGGTGACCACCAAGGGCAGCAATCCCATGTGGGACGGCCCGTACGGCAAGGGCAACTCGCGCAAGCACCTGCTGGCCACCCTCGACCGTTCGCTGGCCCGGCTCGGCCTGGACTACGTGGACATCTACTACCTGCACCGCGAGGACCCGGAGACGCCCCTGGAGGAGCAGGTCGCCACCCTGGACCACATGGTCCGCGCCGGCAAGGTGCTCTACGTCGGCGTGTCCAACTTCTCCCCCGAGCGCACCGCGGAGGCCGCCCGCCTGCTGCGCGAGCTCGGCACCCCGCTGCTGGTCCACCAGCCCTCCTACTCGCTGCTCAACCGCCGCATCGAGCAGTCCCTGCTGGGCGTGCTGGAGCAGGAGGGCGTGGGCTGCGTCGTCTACTCCCCGCTGGCGCAGGGCCTGCTCACCGACCGCTACCTGGACGGCATCCCCGCCGACTCTCGCGCCGCTGAGGGCCGCTTCCTCACCGCGGACCGGGTCACGCCGCAGGTGCTGGACTTCGTACGGGCGCTCTCGCGGGTGGCCGAGGCGCGCGGCCAGTCGGTGGCCCAGCTCGCCCTGGCCTGGGCGCTGCGGGACTCCCGGATCACCTCGGTTCTCGTCGGCGCCTCCAGCCCTGAGCAGCTGGAGGCCAACGTGGCCGCCGTCGACCGCCTGGACTTCACCGACGACGAGCTGGCGGCCATCGACCGGGCCGCCAAGGAGTCGGGCGTCGAGGTCTGAGGACTCGGCCCGTGGCACGAGCCCCGCGTCACGGGCACCCCGCCAGTGGCGCTGGTCCCGTGTGCTGAAGCACACCGCCCGTGGCGCGCGTCCCGCGTCACGGGCGTCCCTTGAATGGCTTCGCAAGCCGTCACGGCCCGGATGTCAGCGGCCGGGGCCCGGCGTCGGCCTGCCTAGCGTGGGCACATGCGTGAATGGTGGGCGGCCTTCCGGCGGTCGCCGTACTTCCCCGCGACCGTCCTGGTGCTGATCCTGGCGGCGGGGGCGGGGGCGTTCGCCGGGTCGTACACGTACGCCATGGCCGCCCCGGCCCCGCACCACATCCCCGTGGCGGTGGTCGGCGCCAGCCACGAGACCGCGCAGGGCAAGGCGTTCACCCTCGGGCTGGAGCGGGCCATGGCCGCCTCGCTCGACCTGAGGTATCTGGCGACCCGCGCCGATGCCATGCGGGCCATCGAGCGGCAGCAGGTCTACGCCGCCGTGTTCGTACGGGGGCAGACGATCGAGATGGACGTGTCGAGCGCCTCGGGCGCGTCGGTGGCCCAGTTGCTCACCGAGCAGGCCCCGAAGGTCGCCGCGCGGGCGGGCAGGCCGCTCACGATCCGGGACGTCAAGCCGCTCCAGCATGCGGACCCGCGCGGCCTGGCGCTGTTCTACATCACGGTCGCCGCCGTGGTCATCGGGTACACCGGGGCCGCGCAGCTCAGCCGTAACGCCGCCGGGTTGGAAGCCGGTGAGCGCATCGCGTTCACCGTGGCGTACGCGGCGCTGGGCGCGTTCGCCATCGTCGCGATCGTGGACTGGATCCTCGGCGCGCTGCGGCTGCCGGTGCTGGAGTCGTGGTTCATCCTGACGCTGACCATGTTCACCTCGGGGATGGTGTTCACGATGTTCAACACCTTCATGGGGCGCTGGTCGCTGGTGCCCACGTGGGCGCTGATGGTGCTGCTCGGCAACCCGTCCTCGGGCGGGGCCGTGGCCTGGCCGCTGCTGCCCTCGCCGCTGAGCTTCATCGGGCGCTGGCTGCCGCCGGGAGCCTCGGTCAACGCCCAGCACACCGCCGTCTACTTCCCCGGGCACCAGTCTGCGACGCCGTTCCTGGTGCTGGGCGCGTGGGCGCTGACGTCGTGCGCCGTGTTCTGGGCCTGGCGCCATCGGCACCCCGGCGGCCGTCCGGAGGAGACTGCGAGCGGGCCGGGCTGATCGCGTACGTGACGGTCACGGCTCGACTTGGAGTACAACGGCCGCACCGGCACACCGGCGCCGGCGCGCGGGGCGCCCGCTCAGCTCAGGCCGGTGAAGAACGCGCGGACGTCGGTGACGAACGTCTCCGGCACCTCCAGGGCGGCGAACGTGCCGCCGCGCTCGTGCTCCACCCAGCCGACGATGTTGTTGTCGCGTTCGGCGAAGCGGCGGATCGGCCGCAGGATGTCCTTGGGGAAGACCGAGATCGACGTGGGCACGGTGGCGGGCTTGAGCTCCCACTCGACGCTGGTGTCCTGGTCGGTGTCGGGGGTCTCGACGAACGAGCGGGCGGCCGAGCCGGCGGTGTTGGTCAGCCAGTAGAGCATGACCGTGGTGAGCAGCCGGTCGGTGTCGATCTCCGCGTCGCTCCACTCGTGGTAGACGCCGGCGAACCAGGCCAGCAGCGCCACCGGGGAGTCGGCCATGCCGTAGGCGAAGGTCTGCGGCCGGGTCGACTGGATGAGCTTGTAGCCGTACTGCTCGGTCATATACCGCTCGCGGAAGGCCAGGCGCTCCCGCTCGGCCTCGCTCAGGTCGTCGAGCTCGCCGGGGGCGCCGATGGGGAAGCAGATGATGCCGTTGCCGTGCATGCCCGCCACCCGTTCGGGGGCCAGCACGCCGACCTCGCGTGAGATCCAGGTGCCCCAGTCGCCGCCCTGCACGCCGAAGCGGGCGTAGCCGAGCCGGGTCATGAGCTCCAGCCAGGCGCGGGCGACGCGGGTGGAGCCCCAGCCGGTCTCGTGGGTGGGGCCGGACAGGCCGAAGCCGGGCAGGGACGGGATGACCAGGTGGAAGTCGCGGCTGAGCGGCTCGATCACGTCTAGGTATTCCGCCGGCGAGCTGGGCCAGCCGTGGGTGATCAGCAGCGGCAGGGCGTCGGGGCGGGCGGAGCGGACGTGCAGGAAGTGCACCCGCTGCCCGTCGATCTCGGTGAGGAACTGGTCGTGCCGGTTGAGAGCGGCCTGCGCGGCGGGCCAGTCGTATTCGGTGCGCCAGTGCTCGACCAGGTGCTTGAGGTGGGCCAGCGGAACGCCGTATCGCCAGCCGAGGCCGGGCACCTCGTCCGGCCAGCGCACCCGGTCGAGCCGCGCGTGCAGGTCGTCCAGGTCGGTCTGGGCGATCTCCAGGTGGAAGGGCCGGATGTCAAGAGAAGTCATGATCTCTCCCTGATAGGCGACACCGTACAACGTACCGTACAGCATACGGCACGCGCGCCATGCGGAGAATGAGCATATGCTCATAGCAGATGAGCACATGCTCATACTTAGTCCGTGAAGGGGAATGATCATGGTGAAGAGAGCCGTCATCGTCGGGGCGGGCATCGCCGGACTGGCCGCCGCGCTGCGACTGCACCGGATCGGCTGGGAGCCGGTGCTGGTCGAGCGGGCCCCGGCCCGCAGGACCGGCGGATACGTGGTCGCGTTCTTCGGCCGCGGCTACGACGCCGCCGAGCGCATGGGCGTCCTGCCCGCGCTGCGCGAGCGCCACTCCGGCCCCGTCGGCATGACCTACCTGAAACCCGACGGCCGCCACCGCTACACCGTCCCGAGCCGCACCGTAAGCGCCCTGCTCGGCGAGCGCGGCCTGACGCTGATGCGCGGCGACATCGAGGCGGCGCTGTACGAGCAGGTGGACGGCAGGGTGCCGATCAGGTTCGGCACCACGCTCACCGCCGTGCGGCAGCACCCCGGCGGCGTACACATCGAGCTCGACGACGGCGCCACCATCGACGCCGACTTACTGGTGGGCGCCGACGGGCTGCACTCGAAGGTACGCGAGCTCGTCTTCGGCCCCGAAGAGGGCTTCCGCCGCGACCTCGGCCACATGATCGCCGCCACCACGCTGGACCACCAGCCGCCCGGTGCCCCCGAACACGCCTTCACCACCGTCTCCCGGATCGGGCACCTGTTCACGATCGCGAACCTCGGCCCCGGCCGCACGGCGGCCTTCTTCACCTGGGGCACCCCCGACCCGGCCGCCGAGCTGGCCAAGGACCCCCGCCAGGCGCTGGCGGAGGTCTTCCACGACATCCCGTGGACCGCCGCCGGCCTGATCGCGAGCCTGCCCGCCGGTGGCCTCTACTACGACTCCGTCAGCCAGATCGTCAGCGACCGCTGGAGCGAGGGGCGGGTGGTGCTGCTCGGCGACGCCGCCTGGTGCGTCACGCTGTTCGCCGGCTACGGCTCCTCGCTGGCCGTCGCCGGCGCCGAGTCGCTGGGCACGTTCCTGGAGAGCCGGCCGGACGACGTCCCCGCGGCCCTGCGCGCCTGGGAGGCCGACCTGCGCCCGGAGGCGGAGAAACGCCAGGCCCTGGGCCGCCGCAACAGCGGCACCCACTCCCCGGCCAGCCGCCTGGACCTGCTCAAGCGGGACCTGCCGCTGCGCCTGGCCGCCCTGCCGCCGGTCACCCGCTTGCTGGGCAGGCGGCTGCGGATCCACGGCTGACGAGACGGACCGGGGGCTCTAGCCACGAGATAACGCCGGCGTAACCGGAACCGGTGACGCCGGGGTTAGGCGCCGGTCGCTGGACTGCTCTCACCACGGCCGGGATCCGCCCGGCCCCCGGACGGGAGCACCACCGTGGCAGTCCGTGAAAGCATCGCACCACCCGCCGTCCTCGCGGGACCGCGCCCGGCGGGTCACCGGCTGTTCGCCGCCGTACTCGTCCTGGCCGCCGCCCTGCGCGCGCTGGTCATGCTGGGTTACGACACCGCGACGGTCTACTGGTACGACTCCTTCACCTACCTGGACACCGCCGTCCACCTGCGCCCGCAGGGGGCCTTCCACCCGGCGGGCTACCCGGCCTTCCTGTGGCTGTTCCGGCCCTTCCAGAGCGTGGAACTGGTCGCAGGGGTGCAGCACGCGCTGGGCCTCGGCGTCGGCGTGCTGATCTACGTGTTGCTGCGCCGCCGCTCGCTGCCCGGCTGGGGGGCCACGCTGGCCGCGCTGCCGCCGCTGTTCGACCCCTCGTTGGTGCGGGTGGAACACGCGATCCTGTCGGACACGCAGATGATCTTCCTGGTGATGGCCGCCCTGCTGGCCCTCATGTGGCGCGAGGAGGTCTCGGTGCGGGCGGCGGCGGTAGCGGGGCTGCTGCTGGCGCTGGCGGGCCTCACCCGGACGACCGCCGTGCCGCTGGTCGGCCTGGCCGCGCTGTTCCTGCTGCTGCGCCGGACGCCGTGGCGGCCGGTCGTGGCCCTGGTGCTGGCGGGCGTGGTGCCGCTGCTCGGCTACGCCGGCTGGTACGCCCATCACCACGGCAGGTTCGCGCTCAGCGGCTCCGACGGCGTTGCCCTGTGGGCCCGTACCATGACGTTCGCCGACTGCTCGATCGTCCGGCCGCCGCCCGAGGAGGCCCGGCTCTGCCCGAACGGCACCGTCGTGGACGCCGCCTCCGAATACGTCTGGGCGCCCGGCTCCTCACTCAACCTGCTGCCCGGCGACCGCTTCTCCCACAACGACCTGGCCAGGTCCTTCGCGCTGCGGACCATCGCCGCCCAGCCGCTGGACTACCTGCGCGAGGTCGCCGCGAACACCGCGCTCGCCTTCACCTGGGAGCCGGTGCCGCATCCGGACCGGCTGCGGCCGACCTCCACCTTCCCGCGCGGGGCCTGGACGGTGCCGGCGGACCAGCCGCTCGTCGCCAAGGTCCGCGCCGAGTACGACCGGGACATCCGTGGCATGCGCTCCGTCGAGCCGTACGCGTCCGTGCTGGCCGCCTACCCCTATCCGTGGTTCCTGCACGGCACGCTGTTCGGGGTCCTGCTGCTGGTCGGCGGGGTGGGGGCGATCGGGCGGCGGCGGGCGGCGGCGCTGCCGTGGGCGTTCGCGGTGTTCCTGCTCGTGGCCCCGGTCGCGGTGCTCGACTTCGACCACCGTTACGTGCTGCCCGCCATTCCCGTCGCCTGCGTCGCGGCGGCGCTGGGCGCGTACCGGCCGCGGCGAGCCCGCTGACCGGCCCGTGCCGCCCCCGGGGCGGGCAGCGAGCGGGCGCCCGTCATCGGGTTCAGGCGCTCTTGGGCGCGTAGTGCAGAGCCGTGATCCCGCACTCGAACGCCCGCGCGCTGACGAGGCGCAGCCGCTGGTTCGCGCCGGTGTTCGGGAAGACGGGCATGCCGGTGCCGATCGCGACCGGGTTGACGAACAGGTGGAGCTCGTCGAGCAGGCCCCGGGCGATCAGGTTGGCGACGAACGTGCCGCCGCCGTACGCGATCATCTCGCCGCCCGGCTCGGCCTTGAGCTTGTTCACCGTCTCGGTCAGGTCGCCCCCGGCCACGGTGGCGTTGTCCCACGGCGACTCGGTGAGGGAGTTGGAGATCACGACCTTCGGCGTCTGGTTCATCCAGTCGATGGAGGACTGGTCCTCGCCCTCGGGCCCGGACGCCCAGGCCGGGATGAACCCCTCGGCCAGCTTGCGGCCCAGCACGATCAGGTCGACCTTCTTGGTGAGCGCGTCGATGTAGGTGCTGAGGTCGTCGGTCCACGGCGTCCCTCCCGCCCAGTCCATCTCGCCGTTCGGACCGGCCATGTAGCCGTCGGCGGTGACCTGGACCTGGAGCTTGAACGTACGCATGAAATTTCCCTTCGGGGTTCTGCCCTCGCGTTGTGTTGGTTCTACTGTGCCGGGCGGGGCTTACGATCCTCTTCAACCGGTCTTAAGGTCGCGCCTCGATGAGCGCGCCGGCGCGGAGAGAGGCGGCCAGCGCCCCCGGATGACCGGTACGGGTGTAGACCTCGGCGGCGGTGTCGGTGAACTTGATGACGTGCTCGTCCGCGTGGGCGACGGCCCGTTCCAGCACGTCGGCGACGCCGTCGGAGGCGGCCGGCGGAGTGGGCAGCGCCTCGGCCGGCGCGGCCAGCGGCGGCGCGTAGGCGGAGAAGATGGCGGCCGTGGTGGTCCAGATCGCGGTCAGGCTCGGCGCCCACAGCTCGTACGGCAGCGCGGGCAGCGTGTGCAGCACCGCGTTCGGCGCCGTCGCGGTGTGCACCAGCAGGACGGGCGAGCCGTGCCCGTGGGTGAGGTAGCGCAGCGTGGCCGCGGCCACCAGATCCTCCAGCCTGGTACGGATCTCCTGCGGGGTGGCGGCGGCCCGCAGCCCGGTCACCGTCGTGTCCCAGCCGGGCAGCCCGGGCAGCTGGCCGAGCCGGTTGGCCACGTTGCCCTGCTGCTCGGGCACGCGGGGCAGGGCGTCCATCGCCGCGTGCGGGTCGAGCCGGCCGCCGGGGTCGCCCACGATGGGCACGCCCCGCGACCTGGCGGCCCAGAAGGCCAGGCCGTGCGCGAGCTCGTCCAGCGTGGCCGGGTTCTCGGCGCCGGCCAGGAGCGCGCGCACCACGTGGCCGACCCTGATCACGCCGTGCGTGGTGCCGGCCAGCACGCCCGGCAGCAGGCGTTCCCACCAGGTGGCCAGCACCTGCCGCCATGGCCGCTCGGCCAGCTGCCGGGTGAAGAAGGCGGTCCAGTCGCCGATCCGCCGGCCGTCGCCGAGCGCCTCGGCCCAGTCCGCCTCGCCGATCTCGCCGGTACGGCCCGGGAGGTCGTCCAGCCGGGCCACGTACCGGTCCACCCAGCGGTCCACCCGATCGGCGTGGCCCCGGCGGACCAGCACCTCGACCGCCATCGGGCCGTGGTTGGTCAGCTGGTCCTCGCCCCATTCGGGTCCTGTGCGGTGGAAGCGTTCGTAGGCCACGTTCAGCACTCCGCCGGCCACGGTCATCACCCCGTTCTTGTCGTTCGGCGGTGATCATTATGGGTACGGCCCGCCGTCCGGGACATGCGTGCCGGCCACTCATGCACCACTCAAAGTCCACCTATAATGAGATATGCAGGTGAGTCCGGAGTCGGTATCGCCGCGCGAGGCCGAGGTCCTGGCCCTGCTCGCCGCGCACCTGTCGAACGCCCAGATCGCGGGCCGCCTGCACATCTCCGTCCGTACGGTCGAGAACCACGTGGCCGCACTCCTGCGCAAGCACGGCGTCGCCGATCGGCGGGCGCTGGCCGCCATCGCGGGGCGGGAGATTCCGGCGCATCCGGCCGGGGTGACCGGCGCCCCCACCTGGCGCACCGGATTCACCGGGCGAGCACACGAACGCGACGCCATACTGGCCCTGTTGCGCCCCGGGACGCTGGTCACCCTGGCGGGGCCCGGCGGGGTCGGCAAGACCCGGCTGGCCGCCGTCGTGGCCGAGGCCGCCACGGCGGACTTCCCGGGCGGCGGGGCGTTCGTGGACCTCGTACCGGTGCGGGAGGGCCAGGTCGCCGGGGCGGTGGCCAGGGCACTCGACGTGAACGAGACCCCCGGCCAGTCACTGGAGGACGCCGTGACGACCGCGCTCGGCGTCAGCGGCGCCGAGCAGGGGCACGGTCGGCCCGTACGTCTACAGCCCGGACGAGCGGAGGGCGACTCCCGCCGGCTGCTGATCCTGGACAACTGCGAGCACCTGCTCGACGATGCCGCGGCCCTGGCCGACCTGGTGTTGTCCCGGTGCCCGGACGTCACGGTCCTGGCCACCAGCCGCGAGCGGCTCGGCGTGCCGGGTGAGCGTGTGGTGCCGATCTCGCCGCTGCCGCTGGCCTCCGACGCGGAAGCGCTGTTCGCGGACCGGGCCGCCGCGGGCGACCCCGGCTTCGTGGCCGACCCGGCGACGGTGGCCGAGATCTGCGCCCGGCTGGACGGCATGCCGCTCGCCATCGAGCTGGCCGCGGCCCGCTGCGCCTCGCTGGGGGCCGCGGGGCTGCTGGCCGCGCTGGACGACACGCTGCGGCTGCTGGCGGGCAGCCGCCACCCGGACGAGCGGCATCGCTCCCTGCGAGCGGTGATCGGCTGGAGCCATGACCTGCTCGCCGACGACGAACGGACCCTCTTCCCCCGGCTGGCCGTCTTCGCCGGCGCCTTCGACCTCGACGCCGCCTGCCACATCGCCCCCTTCGCCACCCGGAGCGCGGTCGCCGACGTGCTGGGCAGGCTGGTGGACAAGAGCCTGGTGGTCCGCGGGCATGAAGAGGGCTCCTGGCGGCTCCTCGAAACGGTCCGCGCGTACGCCCTGGACCGGCTGACCACCGCCGGCGACCTGGCCGATGTCCGCGACCTGCACCTGTGCTGGGCGGCCGACACGGCACACGCGCTGGCCGAGCAACTGCACGGGCCAGCCGAGTGGTCCGACGGGCGGGCAGACGGGCGGCGACTGCCCGGCTCCGGGCAGCCTGACGAGCGACAGCCCGACTCCGGGCAGCCTGGCAAGCGACAGCCCGACTCCGGGCGGCCCGGCGAGCGACAGCCCGACTCCGGGCGGCCTGGCGAGCGACGACCGCCTGACGCCGGGCAGCCGGACGGGCGGCGACCGCCCGGCGCTGGGCCGACGGACGGGCGGAAGCGGTTCGATGCCGTGTGCGGCGATCTGCGGGCGGCGCTGCGCAACGCTCCGCCGGGGCCCGGGGTGCTGCCGCACCGGCTCGCCCGCTCCCTCGGCCACCTCGCCTACGACCGCCGGCTGGTCAGCGAGTCCCTGGAGCACTTCAAGGAGGCGGCCCGGCGTGCCCCCACCGCCTCGGCCGCCGCCGCGGACCTGCGTACCGCCGCCCAGGTCGTCTACGCGGTGGGCCTCGCCCGTGGGGCGTTCGACCTGCTCCTGGAGTCCGCGGACCGCGCGGCGGACGCGGACGACCACGGCGCCAGGGTGATCGCGCTCGCCCAGGCCGTGGTCACGGCCTGCCGGTTCACCTCGGGCTTCGCCGACCCGATCCCCCGCTCCCGGTTGCGCACCCTCCTGACCCAGGCGGCCACGATCGCCGATCCCGCGCCGCACGCGGCTCCGGCCGGGCAGCCGGACGGTGGGAGGAGCATCGACGGGGCCGTGGTGGGTGCTCATGTGGCTGCCGCGAGTACCTGGTGTCCGGGTCCGTCATGGGACTCGCCCGATCCGGTGCTCGCCGAAGCGGCCGTGGCGGCGGCACGGGTGACCGGCGACCCGGTGCTCATCAGTGCCGCGCTGGACGCGACCGGTACGCAGGCGATCCGGGCGGGCCGGTTCCGGCAGGCGTACCGCATCGCGCGGGAGCGGCTGGCGCTGGTGGAGGAGATGGACCGGCGTCACCCGGCCTCCGCGGCGGAGATCCTCGACTCCTTCCACAACGCCTGGCTCTGCGCGTTCGCCGCCGGTGACCTGCTCGCGGCGCTGTCCACGGCCGAGCTGATCGCCGGGGACGAGCTGCTGGGCGCCCATCCGTACCGGTCGGCGGGCAAGCTGATCCCGCCGCTGGTGCTGCTCGGGCGCTTCGACGAGGCGTTGGAGCTGGCCCAGCCCATGTGGCAGGCGTGGCGGCGCTCCGGCACGCCGATCGCCGCCTGGCTCTCCCCCGCCGCCTCGGCCGTCGCGCTCGCCCACGGCCTGCGCGGCGACCACCCCGCGTACCGGCTCTGGCAGGCCCGCGCCGAACAGGCCCTGGGTCCCGGCAACCCCGCCCCGGCCGCCGACTCCATGGTCTTCGCCGCGTTCGTGGCCGCTCGCGTCGCCGTACACACCGGTGAGGACGTGGCGGCTCCGGTCACCCGGGCCTTCGCCGGCTCCGCCACCGGGTGGCCCGCCGCCTACGCCCGTGCCGCCGGGGCCGAGCTGGCCGTGCTGAGCGGCCTGCCCGACGCGGACCGGCGGCTGGCGGCCGCGGCTGAGACGGCCGGCGAGAACGACTGGGCCGCCGCGTGCCTGGCCCGTGCCCGGGGCCACCGGTACGGCGACGCCGCCGCGTATCGGGAGTCGCTGCGGGCCTGGACCCGCATCGACGCGCGGTTCGAGCGAGAGCACACCTCGGACCTCCTCGTCACCGGCCCACGATGCCCCGCATGACACCACACCACCTGCCCGGCGACGTTCACAGCCTGGCCCGGGTAGGGGCTGCCCGCTCTCCGCTGGGTCCGCTCCGGGCGAACCGCAGGGCGGCGGCTCCGGCGAAGTAGGCTGCCAGCGCCGCCGTGGGCAGACCGGCCGGGCCGTGGTGACCGGGGCCGGCCGAGGCGATGCCGAACAGCCCGGCCACCACCGCGGCCATGCCGGCGGCCGTGAGCGGGCCCGCGCCGCGTCCCGGCTCGCGGTACGGGCGGACGCGCTGCTCGATGGGCCCGAACAGCATGACCAGCAGCCCGAGGAACACCCCCAGGACCGCCAGCCAGGGCAGCCGCAGCAGCAACCACGGCACCGACCCCGGCGCGGGCTGCGGGAACACCCCCGTCACGTACAGCGCCAGGACGCCGAACACGACGGCGGTCATGTGCCACAGGAACACCGTCATGATCACTGAGTTGACCGCGACCACCACCGTCCACGGGCCCACGTCGCGCAACCACCGGTTGACCCGGTCATGCAGCAGCAGCACGAACCCGGTCTGGGCCGTGGCCAGCGCCAGTAGCGCCAGGGTGGGCGGCGAGGTGTTCTGGCCCACCATGCTGACCGGGTACGGCCCCCACACGGTGAGCCCCACCAGCACGGCCAGCCCGCCGAGCGCCAGCGGCGCCGCCACCGCCGGCCGGGACGGCAGGCGCCCGTCCCGCCAGGCGAAGCCGAGCTGGTGGATCGCCAGCCAGGCGAACAGGTAGTTGCCCTCTCCTCCGTGCGGGACCTGCCACACCAGCCCCGCCAGGTCGCCCGCGCCGACCAGGACGAGCAACGCGAGGGGCACGGCCAGCCCGAACCGCTGATGGAGCGCGTACGTCACGGGAGTCAGGACGACCACCGCCAGGTACGCCACCAGGAACCACAGCGGGATCCCGGCCACCCAGGTGGCCAGGCCGACCAGCGTGGGATCGACCCCCGCCGCCCCGGCCGCCAGAGCCGCCACGGTGAGCACGATCAGCAGCATGGTGGTGGGCCGCACCAGCCGTTCGGTACGGCGCAGCGTCCAGCCGGTGACGGTCCCGCCCCGGCGCCGGTGGGAGGCGAGCGAGGCCGCGTTGGCGAAGCCGCCCACCAGGAAGAAGATCGGCATGACCTGGAACAGCCAGGTCAGCGGGCGGGTCCACGGCACAAGGTCCAGGACGCTGCCGCCGCGGAACCCGCCGTCGTAGGCGACCTGGACGATCAGCCAGTGTCCGGTCACCACGGCGGTGATCGCCATCGCGCGCAGCAGGTCGACATGGCGGTCCCGGCGTGCGGGAGTCCGCTCGGCCTTACGCCGCAGCCCCCGCGCCACCCGCCGGAAGGCCGCCAGGGCGTCCGGGTTCATCCGCGCTCCGGCCGCACCAGCGGCCCGGGGTTCGTGCGCCCAGCCGCCCGGGAGCCGGGGGCCTTGCTGGGCTCCCCCGCCGCCCGGGGTCCGGGGGCCTTGCTGAGCTCCCCCGCCGCCCGGAGTTCGGGGGCCTTGCTGAGCTCACCCGCCGTCCGGGGTTCGTAGGCATTCTTAGGCTCCCCCGCCACTCGGGGTTCGGGGGCTTTGCTGAGCTCCCCCGCCGCCCGGAGTTCGGGGGCTTTGCCGAGCTCACCCGCCGTCCGGGGCCCATGCGCGGGCGGGCCGCCCGGCCTTCCGTACTCGACCATGCCGGACCCCCGTACTCGACCATGTGGGGGTCCTACCCCGGCCCGCCTGCGGAAAGCCCCTCACCGGCGTGGGACAGGCCGGGTGTGCAGGAGCCGCAGGAGGATGGGAACCGGGTGGCGGCCCGCCCGCGACCGGGCGGGCGGCCAAGGGCGTCTGCGGCGACGAACGCGGAGCGCGGCCCAGGCGCAGCCTGTCAGCGCCGAGGCCGCGAACACGCCCAGCCTGAACAGGTCGCCGGTCCCGAACGACAGCTCCCCCTTCGCGTGCACGAGGAACCCCGTCGCGAAGCACCAGGCCATCACGCCCGCCGCCAGAGCGGGGAGACAGCGCCGCGCCCAGACCCCGAACAGGCCGACGGCCGCCACCATCAGGGCGACACGAGCCGTGGTCTCGATGAAGACGAGCGCGGCCGTGACGCAGGCGCCGATCGCGCAGGCGAAACCCACCGGAAGCAGCACCTCCGCACGATGCACGGACATCGGCCCTCCCTTCCCACCAGCCATACGCCTCACCGAACACCGCCGCAACGCCCAGGACGCCGATTTTCACGAGATCCATGCGCATTGACCACGACCGCCGCCGTCCTCTTGACGCGGCAAACGCTTACCGCCGTCGCCGCCCGCTCCCGCACGCTTCCGCCCACTCCCGCACGCTCCCGCACGCTCCCGCACGCGGCCCAGATCCGGGGCGACCGATCAGCCGGGGTACCGGTGGTCGCGCCACTCCCGATCCCATCGCGCGACCGCCCGGCGGGCGGTCCACCACGCGTACAGCGCCGGAACCGCCAGCCAGGTCAGCGTCCCGGCCGGGAGCGCGGCGAGCAGGAAGCCGAACACGACCTCCACCGCCCCGACCGGCCGCGACGCGGGCCGTCCCAGGTCGTCGAGCCAAATCCGCACGGCCGTGTCCGACACGCGCTCCAGCGGACGGCGCGCCCAGCCGCTGCGCCGCCCGCCGTCCCAGGTGACGCGGGCCACGACGGCCCTCTCGTCCATGACCTGGGCGACGACCTGGTGGTGCGTGGCGGCGTAGGAGCCGCGCTCGGCGCGCAGGGCGACCACCGCCGCCGCCCCGGCCGGCAGCGCGACGCACAGGGCGACGAGCAGCGCGGCCCGCGCGACGACAGGCCGGGCGAAAGGCCGGGCGACGGATCGGGCGGCGGATCGGGCCCCGGATCGGGCGGCGGGCCGGGCGGCGCGGTGGAACGGGTCCCACCTGCGGAGGGTCATGGTTTGAACCGGTATCCCATGCCGGGCTCGGTGATCAGGTGGGCGGGGTGGGCCGGGTCGCGTTCGAGTTTGCGGCGGATCTGGGCCATGTACTGGCGCAGGTAGTGGGTCTCCTTGACGAACTTGGCGCCCCACACCTCGGTGAGGATCTGCCGCTGGCTGATCAGCTTGCCCGGATGGCGCAGCAGCAACTCCAGGATGTGCCACTCCGTCGGGGTCAGCCGTACGTCGCCGGAGACCGACTTGCTGGTGAGGTCGATGACGTGGTCGCCGAGCTCGATCCGGGCCAGCTCGGCCTCCTGGATGGAGGCGCGCCGGGTCACCGCCCGTACCCGGGCCAGCAGCTCGTCGATCCCGAACGGCTTGGTGACGTAGTCGTCGGCCCCGGCGTCCAGCGCCTCGATCTTGTCCTGGTTGCCGGCCCGGCCGGACAGGACGATGATCGGGATGGCGGTCCAGCCGCGCAGGCCGTGGATGACGTCCACCCCGTCCAGGTCGGGCAGCCCCAGGTCGAGGATGACCAGGTCCGGCGAGTTGTCGACGGCCACCCTGAGCGCCGAGGCGCCGTCGGCGGCGACGGCCACCTCGTAGTGGCGGGCGGCCAGGTTGATCCGCAGGGCGCGGAGGATCTGGGGTTCGTCGTCGACGACGAGGATGCGGGTCACGGCGTCACCGCCGGGCCGCGATGGGCAATGTGAGTCTCATGGTGAGACCTCCCCCTGGTGTCTCTTCGGGTAGCAACGTGCCTCCCATCGCCTCGGTCAGGCCGCGGGACAGAGCCAGCCCGAGCCCGACGCCGGAGTGGTTGTCGCGGTCGCCGAGCCGCTGGAACGGCTGGAAGACCCGGTCGTGGTGCTCGGGCGGGATGCCCGGCCCGCGGTCCATCACGCGGATCTCCACGTTCTCGCCGTACCAGCTCGCGGTGATCAGCACCGGCTGGTCCGGCGGGCTGTAGCGGACCGCGTTGGACATGAGGTTGACCAGCACCCGTTCCAGCAGGGCCGGGTCGGCGAGGATCTCCGGCAGTTCGATGGAGATGTCGCCCTCGACGCGGTCGCGCAGCGGGCCCAGGTCGTCGATGGCGCGCGGCACGATCTCCTCCAGGGCCAGCGGTTCCGGGGCCGCGCCGAGCACGCCGGCCTGCAGGCGGCTCATGTCGAGCAGGTTCGCCACCAGCCGGCCCAGCTTGTCCAGCGATTCCTTCGCGGTGGCCAGCAGTTCGGCGCGATCGTGGTCGCTCCACGCGACGTCGGTGTTGCCCAGGCTCTCGACCGCGGCCTTGGCCGAGGCGAGCGGGGTGCGCAGGTCGTGGCTGACGGCGGCGAGCAGCGCGGTGCGCATCTTGTCGGCCTCTGCCAGCGGGCGGGCCTGCTCGGCCGCCTCCTGAAGGCGTTCCTGGCGCAGCGCGACGGCGGTCTCGGCGGCGAACGCCTCCAGCACCGTACGGTCGGCGGCGTCCAGCGGCCCGCCCTGGGCGGCCAGGATCATGTCGTCGTCGATGACCACGTCCGTGTCGGACTGCCCGGGGCAGGTGGACGGCGCGCCGCCGGAGGTCGCCACGATCCGCCAGGCGTCGGGATCCGACTGGTCGTCGGGGGTGCGGGCGGCCTCGGACCGTCGCTCCAGCAGGGTGACGGAGGTCAGGCCGAAGGTCTCGCGGGTACGTTCCAGCAGCGACGGCACGGCGGCCTGGCCACGCAGCACGTGCCCGGCCAGCGTGGACAGCAGCTCGGCGTCGGCGCTGGCGCGGGCGGCCTCACGAGTGCGGCGGGCGGCGATGTCCACGATCGTGGAGACCGCGGCGGCCACCACCACGAACACCAGCAGCGCGAACAGGTTCTCCGGGTCGTTGATGGTGAACTCGCCGATCGGCGGCGTGAAGTAGTAGTTGAGCAGCAGCGACCCGCCGACAGCCGCGGTGATGGCCGGCCACATGCCCCCCGCCAGCGCGACCCCGACGGTCAGCGTGAGGAAGAACAGGATCTCGCTGGGCAGCGACACCACGTCCCGGAACGGGACCAGCGCCGCCGTCAGCAGCGGCATCCCCGCCACCGCCATCACCCAGCCGCTCAGCCGCCGCTTGCGGGTCAACGCGGCCCGGGTGAGAGCGGGGCGGCGCCGCCCCTTCTTGGCCTCGTCGTGGGTGATCATGTGGACGTCGATGGAGCCCGACCGGGAGGTGGTCTCCACCCCCACGCCCCGCGAGAAGAGTTGCGCGAACCGGCCGCGCCGGGAGGCGCCGAGGACGAGCTGGGTGGCGTTGACCCCGCGGGCGAAGTCCAGCAGGGCACGCGGGACGTCGTCGCCGACGACCTGGTGGTAGGTGCCGCCCATGCTCTCGACCAGGGTGCGCTGGCGGGCCAGGCTGGCCGGGTCGGCCCCGGCCAGCCCGTCGGCGCTGGTGACGTGGACGGCCAGCAGGTCGGCGCCCTTGGTCCGGGCGGCGATGCGGGCGGCCCTGCGTACCAGGGTGTCGCCTTCCGGGCCGCCGGTCAGGGCGACCACCACCCGTTCGCGGGCCTCCCAGGTGGTGGCGATGCCGTGCTCGGCGCGGTAGTGGTCGAGCTGGTCGTCCACCTTGCCCGCCACCCACAGCAGCGCCAGCTCGCGCAGCGCGGTGAGGTTGCCGATCCGGAAGTAGTTCGACAGCGCGGCGTCGACCTTCTCCGGCGCGTAGACGTTGCCGTGCGCCATGCGGCGGCGCAGCGCGTCCGGTGACATGTCGACCAGCTCGACCTGGTGG
Organism: Nonomuraea jiangxiensis; assembly: GCF_900099965.1. Lineage (GTDB taxonomy): Bacteria > Actinomycetota > Actinomycetes > Streptosporangiales > Streptosporangiaceae > Nonomuraea > Nonomuraea jiangxiensis. The sequence goes on from NZ_FNDJ01000012.1 coordinate 63,711, forward strand.
GCCCGCCGCACCACCTCGTCCGGTACGGTCTCCCGCTGCGGCACGCCGGTGATCTCCTGGACCACGTCGTTGACCGACTCCAGGTGCTGGATGTTGACCGTCGAGACGACGTCGATCCCGGCGTCCAGGATCTCGTCGATGTCCTGCCAGCGCTTGACGTGCTTCGAGCCCGGCACGTTGGTGTGGGCCAGCTCGTCGATCAGCGCCACCTTGGGCTCACGGGCGATCACCGCCGCGGTGTCCAGTTCGGCGAAGGTGGCGCCCCGGTGCGTCACCGTCTTCCGCGGGATCACCTCCATGCCCTCCAGGAGGGCTGTGGTGCGGGGGCGGCCGTGTGTCTCGACGAGCCCCACGACCACGTCCCGGCCGCGCTCGCACGCCCTGCGGCCCTCGCTCAGCATCGCGTACGTCTTGCCGACCCCGGGGGCCGCCCCGAGGTAGACCCGCAGGCGGCCTCGTCTCATGACCGGTCGAGCGCCAGGTTGAGTTCGAGCACGTTGACCGCGGGCTCGCCCATGAAGCCCAGGGCCCGGCCGGTGGTGTGCTCGCCGATCAGCGCCTTCACCTGGTCGACGGAGATCCCGCGTTCCTTCGCCACCCGAGGCGCCTGGAGGTCGGCGTAGGCCACGGTTATGTGCGGGTCGAGGCCGGAGCCGCTGGCCGTCACCGCGTCCGCCGGCACGGCGGGCGTTCCGGCCGTGCCCCTGATCGGGACCGTACGACCAGCCGCGTAGTCCTCACCCGGCTTGCCGCATTCCACCTTCCTGCCCTGGTACTCGGCGATGAAGGGGGTGGCGGGGCAGGCCTGGTTGACGCTCACGGCGCGGCCGGGGAAGACCTTCAGCACCGCGCCCACCCCGTCCGAGGTGCAGTACGGGCGGGCGCCGCTGACGCCCTCCAGCTCGCCGACGGCCTTGGACCGGGCGCAGACCTGGGTGAGCAGCGACTGCTTGCCCTCGTCCGGGTTGCCCTCCTCGTCCTTGGCCCCCGGCACCGGCAGCATGTCCACGACGTCCTCCGGGCCCAGGTTACTGGCCGACGTGGAGGTCGGGTCGTAGCCGTCCCCGGCCGCGGACGGCCGGGACTGGAAGTATTTCCCGATCGGGTTGCCGTCGACGTCGGTGAAGGACTGGCCGATGATCGAGCTGCCCACGTCCTTGCCACCGGCCTGGATGATGGAGCCGTTGGCGTTGCCGTTGAACAGGGCCTGCGCCACGCCGGTCGTGACCAGCGGGTAGATGAGGCCGAGCAGCACGGTCAGCACCACGACCGCCCTGAGCGCGGCGACGTGCTGGCGGATCCAGCTAGGCATTCTGTCCATTTATGACATCCCCGGAAGGAACTGAATCAGCAGGTCGATGAGTTTGATGCCGATGAACGGGACGATGATCCCGCCCAGGCCGTACAGGTAGAGGTTGCGGGAGAGCAGCTTGGAGGCGCTGGAGGGCCGGTAACGAACCCCGCGCAGCGCCAGCGGGATCAGCGCCACGATGACGACCGCGTTGAAGATCACCGCCGACAGGACGGCGGACTGCGGGCTGGTCAGGCGCATGACGTTGAGGGCGTCCAGGCCCGGGTAGACCGCCGCGAACATCGCCGGGATGATCGCGAAATACTTGGCGATGTCGTTGGCGATGGAGAACGTGGTCAGCGCGCCCCGGGTGATGAGCAGTTGCTTGCCGATCTCGACGATCTCGATGAGCTTGGTGGGGTTGGAGTCGAGGTCGACCATGTTCCCGGCCTCCTTGGCGGCCGAGGTGCCGGTGTTCATGGCCACGCCGACGTCGGACTGGGCCAGGGCGGGGGCGTCGTTGGTGCCGTCGCCGGTCATGGCGACCAGCCGGCCGCCTTCCTGTTCCTTCCTGATCAGGGCGAGCTTGTCCTCGGGGGTGGCCTCGGCCAGGAAGTCGTCCACTCCGGCCTCGTCGGCGATGGCCTTGGCGGTCAGCGGGTTGTCACCGGTGATCATGACGGTGCGGATGCCCATCCGGCGCATCTCGTCGAACCGTTCCCGCATGCCGGCCTTGACCACGTCCTTGAGGTGGATGACGCCGAGCACCCGGCCCTGCTCGGCCACGACGAGGGGCGTGCCGCCGGAGGCGGAGATGCCGTCCACGAGGTGACCGACCTCGTCGGTGGGGTGGCCGCCGGCGTCGCGCACCCATTTCATGACGGCGGTGGCGGCGCCCTTGCGTACCTGGCGGCCGTCGAGGTTCACCCCGGACATGCGGGTCTGCGCGGTGAACGCCACCCACTCTGCGCCGTGGATCTCGCGCTCGCGCAACCCGTAGCGTTCCTTGGCGAACACCACGATCGAGCGGCCCTCGGGGGTCTCGTCGGCCAGGCTGGACAGCTGGGCGGCCTCGGCGAGCTGCTGCTCGCTGACACCGGCCACGGGTACGAACTCGCTGGCCTGCCGGTTGCCGAGGGTGATGGTGCCGGTCTTGTCCAGCAGCAGCGTGGACACGTCACCGGCGGCCTCCACCGCCCGGCCGCTCATGGCCAGGACGTTGCGCTGCACGAGGCGGTCCATGCCGGCGATGCCGATGGCCGACAGCAACGCGCCGATGGTCGTCGGGATCAGACACACGATCAGCGAGACCAGCACGATACCGGTGACGCCGTCGCCGGTGAGGGCGATGGAGTCGGCCACGCCGGGGTTGACCAGCTTGGAGTAGATGGCCAGCGGCTGCATGGTGACCGTGGCGACCAGGAAGATGATCGTCAGCGCGGCGAGCAGGATGTTGAGGGCGATCTCGTTGGGGGTCTTCTGCCGGTTGGCGCCCTCGACCAGCGCGATCATGCGGTCGATGAAGCTTTCACCCGGCTTCTGGGTGATCTGGACGATGATCCGGTCGGACAGGACCCTGGTTCCGCCGGTCACGGCGGACCGGTCGCCGCCGGACTCGCGGATGACCGGGGCGGACTCGCCAGTGATGGCCGACTCGTCCACCGACGCGATGCCCTCCACCACATCGCCGTCACCCGGGACGACCTCCCCGGCCTCGACGATCACGAAGTCGCCCTGCTGGAGCTCGGCCGCGCCGACGACGTCCCAGTCGGCGGCGGCGCGGCTCTTCAGGCGGCGGGCGGTGGTGTCGCGCTTGGCCGCCCGCAGCGTGGCGGCCTGCGCCTTGCCCCGGCCCTCGGCGACCGCCTCGGCCAGGTTCGCGAACACCACGGTCAGCCACAGCCACACCACGATGGCCCAGGCGAAGAACGAGGGATCCAGGACGGCCAGCACGGTGGTGAACACCGCGCCGACTTCCACGATGAACATGACGGGGTTGCGCCACAGGGTCACCGGATTGAGCTTCTTCAGCGCGTCCGGGAGCGAACTGATCAGCTGTTTGGGGTCGAGCAGGCCGCCGCTGACCCGGCCGTTCTTCTTGGGCGCGGGTGCCTGGCTCGGCGCCTCGAGCACAGAGGTTGACATTTCAGGACAGTCCTTCTGCGATGGGGCCGAGCGCGAGCGCCGGGAGGAAGGTCAGTGCGACCAGAATGATCGTCACGCCGACGACCATGGCGACGAACTGCGGCCGGTGCGTCGGCAGCGTGCCGATCGATTCGGGCACCGGCGCCTGCCTGGCCAGCGATCCGGCCAGGGCCAGTACCAGGATGATCGGCAGGAACCGGCCGAAGACCATGCACAACCCGGTCGCCACGTCGTACCAGGGGCTGTTGACCGTCAGGCCCGCGAACGCCGAGCCGTTGTTGTTGGAGGCGCTGGTGAAGGCGTACAGGATCTCGGACAGGCCGTGCGCCCCGCCGTTGAGCATGCTCGCCCGCTGCTCGGCCGAGCCCATCGCGAACGCGGTGCCGACCAGGACCAGGATCGGGGTGACCAGGAAGTAGGACGACGCGAGCTTGATCTCCCGGGGGCCGATCTTCTTGCCCAGGTATTCGGGGGTGCGGCCGACCATCAGCCCGGCCACGAACACCGTGATCACGGCCAGGATGAGCATGCCGTACAGGCCCGCGCCGACGCCGCCGGGGGCGACCTCGCCGAGCATCATGTTGAACATCGTCATCAGGCCGCCGAACGGCGTGTAGGAGTCGTGGAAGGAGTTCACGGCTCCGGTGCTGGTGAGCGTGGTGGCCGCGCCGAAGGTGGCGGAGTTCGAGACGCCGAACCTGACCTCCTTGCCCTCCATGGCCGCCCCGACCGCCTGGGAGACGGTGGCGTTGCCGCCCAGCTCGAACGCGTTGGTCAGCAGCACGCTGGCCAGCGCGATGATGCCCATCACCGCGACGATCGCGTAGCCCTGCCGGACCTGGCCGACCATCCGGCCGAAGGTGCGCGGCAGCGCGAACGGGATCACCAGGATCAGGAAGATCTCCAGCCAGTTGGTCCAGGCGGTGGCGTTCTCGAACGGGTGGGCGGAGTTGGCGTTGTAGAAACCGCCGCCGTTGGTGCCCAGCTCCTTGATCGCCTCCTGGGAGGCGACCGGGCCACCGGTGATCGTCTGGGTGCCGCCGGTCAAGGTGGTGATCTGGTGCCCGCTAGAGAAGTTCTGGATCACCCCGCCCGCCACCAGCACGAGCGCCCCGACGAACGCGATCGGCAGCAGGATGCGGACCGAACCGCGAACCAGGTCCACCCAGAAGTTGCCCAGCGTCCCGGACCTGCGCCGGGCGAACCCGCGTACCAGCGCGATCGCCACCGCCATACCCACGGCCGCCGAGACGAAGTTCTGCACCGCCAGCGCGGCCATCTGGGTCAGGTGGCCCATGGTGGACTCACCGGAATAGGCCTGCCAGTTGGTGTTGGTGACGAAGCTGATCGCGGTGTTCCACGCGACGTGGTCGGTCACCGGCGGGCGCCCCAGGCTCAGCGGCAGCTTGTCCTGCAACCGCTGGATTCCGTACACGACCAGGATGGACAGCACCGAGAACGCCAGCAGGCTCCGCGCGTAGACGCCCCAGCTCTGCTCGGTGTCGGCCCGGACGCCGAGCAGGCGGTAGACGACCCGCTCGACGACGTTGTGCCGGGTGGTCGTGTAGACGCGGTACATGTAGTCGCCGAGCGGCTTGTGCACCAGGACCATGGCGAGGATCAGGGACGCGATGAAGAGCATCCCCGCAGCGGTGGCGTTCATCAGAACCGCTCCGGGAACAGCAGCGCCGCGACCATGAAAATCACTAAGGCCACCGCGATCACGAGGCCGGTGGCGTTGATCGCGCTCATGAGCGCTCCACCGCCTTCACCACAAGCCCGAAGACCGCGAAGATCGCGATCGTCAGGGCGACGAAGATGACGTCAGCCATCCCCACTCCTCAAAGCTTCGGAACGCATTGCCGGCCGCCCGGTCGAGCGGCACCAGACAAGCAAAGCCCCGAATTGACCCAGATTTTCCGTTCTTGACGGGTTACCTACGTTTGAGGAGGGATTCTTGATGACATCCGTACACCGTCCTCACGCCCGTCAGCCGACGTGGACGCGGGGCCTGCGTTCCGGGTCCGGCTCGGCCTGACGCAGCACCTCTCGGCTCAGCGGCGGCACGTCGCCGCCACCGAAGACCAGATACCGCAGCATCGCCACGACGGGGTTGCCCTCGGCCCAGTGGAAGTAGATGTGCGGCACGGAGCCGGTCCGGTCGCGCAGGTAGAGCAGGAGGGCGGCCAGCGAGTTCGGCACGGCCGAGCTCTCGATGGCGAGGATCCGGTGGCCGAACCGTTCCTCCCCCTTGACGTGCAGCTCCGTCTCGAACTCGGAGGCGTCCGGCACCGACACCTCCACGAACAGGACCGGCTCCGCCGTGCGCAGCCGGTGATTGATCCACTGTTCGCGCAGCTTGTCGGTGTACTCGGCCTGGTCCCGCGCGTTCGGCTCGTTGGCGATCAGGTGGATGTCGCCGCACGCCTCGTTGACGAACCGCTCGGCCAGCGGGTCGAGGCGTACCTCGGTGACCCGCAGCTCGGTGGAGCGGGTGGCGCGGGAGATCAGCGAGGTGATGACGATCGCCGCGATGAAGAACGACGCGATCTTCACGCCGTCCGGCCGCTCGATCACGTTGTCCACCAGCGTGTACGCCAGCACGGCCGTGATCAGAGCGAACCCGGCGGTGGCCCCGTGCCGGCGTTTCCTCCTGGCCGACAGGGTCACGGCGACGGCGGCGGAGAGCATGAGCACGAGGACCCCGGTGGCGTACGCGCCGCCCTGGGCGTCCACGTCGGCGTCGAAGATGACCGTGATGGCGAACGCGATGGCCGAGAACACCAGCACCAGCGGCCGCACCGCGCCGGTCCACTCCGGCGCCATGCCGTAGCGGGGCAGGTAGCGCGGCACCAGGTTGATCAGCCCGGCCATCGCCGAGGCCCCGGCGAACCAGAGGATGGCGATCGTCGAGACGTCGTACGCGGTGCCGAACCAGTCCCCCAGATACTGGTGCGCGAGATACGCCAGCGCCCGCCCGCTCGCGCTGCCGCCCTCCTCGAACTCCCGCTGCGGGATCAGCACGGTGGTGGCGAAGCTGGACAGGACCAGGAAGCCGCTCATGATGAGGGCGGCGGTGGTGAGCAGCCGCCGCGTGCCCCTGATCCGCCCCTGGATGTCGCCCTTGACCACCGGCATCACCGCGACGCCCGTCTCGAACCCGGACATGCCCAGCGCCAGCTTCGGCATGACCAGCAGCGACAGGCCGATCATGGCCGGCGGGCCGCTGAAGTTCAGGCTCAGCGCGCGCTGCCAGTCCACGACCAGCTGCGGCGCGCCGACGACGTGCACGACGGCGGTCGCCACCACGACCGCGTTCATGCCCAGGTAGACCAGGACCAGCAGGACGGCGATGCCGATCGCCTCGGTGAAACCCATCAGGAACACGCCGCCGAGCAGCGCGAGCAGCACCAGCGTGACCAGGACCCGCTGCCCGTCCAGGAAGTCGGGCACGAACGGGTTCTCCAGGATGTGCGCGGTCGCGTCCGCCGCCGACAACGTCATCGTGATCACGAAGTCGGTGGCCGCGAAGCCGAGCAGGGCCAGCACGAACAGCTTGCCCCACCACTGCGGCGCCAGCTTCTCCAGCATCGCGATCGAGCCCTGCCCGTACGGGCTCTCCGCGGCCACCTGACGGTAGACCGGCAGCGCGCCCAGCAGCGTGAGCCCCACCAGGAACAGCGTGGCCAGCGGCGAGAGGAACCCGGCGGCCACGGCGGCGATGCCGGGCTGGTAGCCGAGGGTGGAGAAGTAGTCCACCCCGGTCAGGCACATCACCCGCCACCACGGGTGCTTCACGTGGGGACCGTGCTCTATCTGCTCGCGGTCGGTCTGCAGCCCCTGCAGCAGCCAGGAACGCAACGTCCCCGCAGTGGCGGCCGGCCGTTTCGCCAGCACCATTCGGTCACCCCAAATCGCACAAATCCGTCAAATTAGCATAAAGACGCATTGCACCTTACTGAGGGTCTGGGGGTGTTTGGCCTGGTTAGGGCGTCAAGAAGGCGTATGGAGGCGTATCGGGACAACCGGCGCCACCGGGCGTCGAGGGCTTCACCGCGGCCCGTTCGCGGATGCGAGCGGGATCACCGAATCATCCGATGTCTTGACTTGACCCGCGCCACCGGGAAACCCTACGGTTCGGCCATATGGAACACGGTGATCCCTCCCTGCGGAGCTCCTCGGAATCGGCCGCGAACCGGCTGGTCGAGGTGACCTGCACGGTGAACGGAACGGCCCGGAGCCTGCGCGTTGACCCGCGGGCGACACTGCTCGACACCCTGCGCGAACGGCTGGAGCTGACCGGCACGAAGAAGGGCTGCGACCGCGGCCAGTGCGGGGCCTGCACGGTGCACGTGGACGGCAGGCGGGTGCTGTCGTGCCTGACCATGGTCGCCACGCTGGACGGCCGGGAGGTCACCACGATCGAGGGCCTGGCCGAGGGCGACCGGCTGCACCCGGTGCAGAGGGCGTTCATCGACCAGGACGGGTTCCAGTGCGGCTTCTGCACGTCGGGGCAGATCATGTCGGCGGTGGCCCTGCTGCGCGAGGGGCACGCGAGCACGGACGGGGAGATCCGCGAGGCCATGTCGGGCAACATCTGCCGCTGCGGCGCCTACCCGAACATCGTCGAGGCCGTGAAGCAGGCGAGGTCCTGATGCGCGCCTTCGACTTCGCCGTCCCCCACGACATCGACGACGCCCTCGGCCTGGCCCGGGACGAGTCGGCCTTCCTGGCCGGCGGCACCACGCTGGTCGACCTGATGAAGCTCGAAGTGGTCTCCCCCGAGCAGGTCATCGACATCAACCGCCTGCCGCTGCACGGGATCCGGCCGGAGCCGGACGGCCTGCGGGTCGGCGCCCTGGAGCGGATGGAGGACGTCGCCCGCCACCCCGCCGTGGCCGGCCCGTACCCGGTCATCGCGCAGGCGCTGCTCGCCAGCGCCTCACCGCAGCTGCGCAACATGGCCAGCATCGGCGGCAACCTGCTGCAGCGCACCCGCTGCGGTTACTTCCGCGACGTGGCCACGCCCTGCAACAAGCGCTCGCCCGGCACCGGCTGCCCGGCGCAGCACGGCGACAACCGGGGCCACGCCATCCTGGGCACGAGCGCGTCATGCGCCGCCACGCACCCCAGCGACCTCGCGGTGGCGCTGGTCGCGCTCGAAGCGTCCGTACGGCTGCGCGGCGCCGACGGCGAGCGCACGATGCCGCTGGCGGACTTCTACCTCCCGCCCGGCGACACCCCGCACGTGGAGAACCGGCTGCGGCCCGGCGAACTGATCACCGAGGTGATCGTGCCGCCCCTGCCGTGGGCCGGGCGGTCCCGCTACGTCAAGGTCCGCGACCGCCAGTCGTACGAGTTCGCGCTGGCCTCGGCCGCCGTCGCGGTCGACCTCCACGACGGCGAGGTACGCGACGCCCGGGTCGCGGTCGGCGGCGTCGGGACCGTGCCCTGGCGGCTGCCCGCCGTCGAGGACGCCCTGCGCGCGGGCCGGAGCCACGAGGAGGCGGCCGCGCTCGCCGCGGCGGGCGCCCGCCCGCTGGCCGGCAACGCATTCAAGGTGACACTCGTACAGCGCGCCATCCTGCGCGCCCTGACGGAACTGGCGGGCCCGCGATGAGGTCGGTGAACAGGGAAGACGGGCCGGTCAAGGTCACCGGCGCGGCACGCTACGCGGCCGACCACCACCCGGAGGGGCTCGCCTACGGCTATCTGATCACCAGTACGGTCGCCCGCGGCACCATCCTCGGCATGGACACCGCCCCGGCGGAGCGGGCACCGGGGGTGATCGCGGTCTACACCCCGTTCAACCCGCTCCGGCTCCACCCCTACACCCAGGCGGACACCGCCGAGCTCCTCCCGCCGCTGCAGGACGACCGCGTATGCTACTACGGCCAGGTCATCGGGCTGGTCGTGGCGGAGACGTTCGAGCAGGCCAGGGACGCCGCGGCGCTGGTGACCACCCGCTACGACGCCGAACGCCCCCGCGCCTCCTTCACCGCCGGCCTGCCGAACGCCACCCCGCCGTCCGGCGGCACGCCCGAGACGGACGTGCTGGCCCCGGGCGTCACCTCCATCGACGAGGCGCTGGCGGCGAGCGACGTCTCCATCACCGAGACCTACACCACCCCGGCCGAGACCCACGTCGCGATGGAACCCCACGCCACCGTGGCGTCCTGGACCGGTGACCGGCTGACGGTCCACACCGCGAGCCAGGGGGTGCGGCTCCCCGTGGAGCGGCTGACGGAGTCACTCGGCATCGACGCCGCGCAGATCCACGTCATCAACCCCTACGTCGGCGGCGGATTCGGCAACAAGTGGGGCACCTGGGCGCACACTCCGCTGACCGCGGCGGCGGCCCGCGCCCTCGGCCGCCCGGTCAAGACCGTCCTCACCCGCGAGCAGGTGTTCACCGTGATCGGGCACCGGCCGATCACCAGTCAGACCGTCTCACTCGGCGCCGCCGCGGACGGCACGCTCGTCGCCGTCAAGAACGACGGCATCTCCAGCAAGTCCGCCGCGAACGACTTCTACGAGTCGGTCGCCGACCTCTCCCTGGCCCTGTACGGCTCGGCCAACCTGCACGTGAGCAGGAAGGTCGTCACGATGGACGTCCCGGCCACGACCATCATGCGCGCGCCCGCCGAGTCCAACGGCTCCTTCGCGCTGGAGAGCGCCATGGACGAGCTGGCCGACGCGCTCGGCATGGACCCGCTCGACCTTCGCCTGAAGAACGACACCCCCTCCCACCCGGTCAGCGGGCTTCCCTGGTCGAGCAAGCATCTGGAGGAGTGCTACCGGGTGGGCGCCGAGCGGTTCGGCTGGTCGCGTCGGAGCCCCAGGCCCGGCACGGTCACCGACGGCGACTGGCTGGTCGGCCTGGGCATGGCGACCGCGACCTTCGGCGCCTCGCGCGGCGAGGCCTCGATCGAGGTACGGCTGCGCGACGACGGCCGGGCGGTGGTGTCGGGCGCCGCGGCCGACCTCGGCACCGGCCAGTCCACCGTGTTCGCCATCCTCGCGGCCGAGGTCCTGGGCATCCCGGTGGACCGGGTCACGCCCGTGCTCGGCGACTCGGCCACGCCGCCGGCGGCCAAGGCGGGCGGCTCCGGCTCGACCTCCGCCAACGGGCCCGCCGTCCGCCTGGCCGCCGAGGCCGCCAAGGAGGCGGTGGTCAAGCTGGCGGCCGAGCACGAGAAGTCTCCGTTCAGGGGCGAGGCGGTCACGTACGCGGACGGGGAGGTCAGGGGCGGCGGGGACGCGATGCCGTTCGGCGAGTTGCTGGCCCTGCTGGGGGTGCCCGAGGTCGAGGTCACCGCGACCTCGCCCCGCCATCCCCGGCGCGAGCACGCGTTCAGGTCGTTCGGCGCGCACTTCTGCGAGGTGCGGGTCAACCGGTGGACCGGGGAGCCGCGCGTCGCGCGGTGGCTGTGCGTGGTGGACGCCGGCACGATCGTCAACGTCAAGACGGCCCGCAGCCAGATCGCCGGCGGCGTCGTCATGGGGATCGGCCAGGCGCTGCTGGAGGACCTGCGGATCGAGCCGGACACGGGCCGGTTCGGGAACGCCACGATGGCCGACTACCTGGTCCCCGTCAACACCGACATTCCCCCGATCGACGTGGAGTTCCTGAACTATCCCGACACCGTGCTGAGTGATCTCGGTGCCCGCGGCATCGGCGAGCTCAGCATCGTCGGCGCGGCGGGCGCCGTGGCGAACGCGGTCCACAACGCCACCGGCAGGCGCGTCCGCGATCTCCCCATCACCCTGGACAAGCTTTTGTGACCCGGGGCCCGTCCGATGAGTCGCGCGGGAGCCTCACCAGCAGCGTCGTGCCGCCGCCCGCCGGACTGGAGATGTCGAGCGTGCCGCCGAGCGCCGCGACCCGGTCGGCGAGGCCGAGGAGTCCCGTCCCGCGGCTCGGATCGGCGCCGCCCACCCCGTCGTCGCGGATGGACAGCCGCATCGCCGCCCTCTCCTCCGTGACGGAGACGCAGGCGAAGGTGGCGCGCGCGTGTTTGGCGATGTTGGTCAGCGCCTCGGACACGATGTAATAGGCGGTCTCCTCGACCCGCTCGGCCGGCCGCCGGCCGACGTGCAGGTCGAGCTCGACCGGCAGGGGTGAGCGACGGGCCAGCGTCTTCAGCGCGGGCTCCAGGCCGCCGCTGGACAGGATGGCCGGATGCAGCCCGCGGGAGACCTCCTGGAGCTCCTCGACCACGCCCTTGACGGTCCGCAGGGCACGCGCCAGCTGCTCCTTGGACTCCGTGCACTCAAGCGGCAGCCCCACCTCGGCGGCGCGCAGTTCGAGCCCGAGGGAGATCAGGCGCTGCTGGGTGCCGTCGTGCAGGTTGCGCTCGATGCGGCGGCGGGTGTCGTCGGCGGTCGCCAGGACCCTGGCGCGGGACTCGGCGAGCTGCGCACGCGCCTGGGCGTTCCCGATCGCCGTGGCGAGCAGCTCCGTGAACTCCTGCATCCGCTTCTCCACGCCCTCGGGCAGCATCTCGGGGGTGGAGGAGACGGCGATCATGACGCCCCACATCCGCCCTTCGACGATGATGGGACAGCCGACGGCGCAGGCCACGCCCCGCTTGCGGGCCCATTCGGCGATCTCGCCGGAGACGGAGCCGTATCCGGTCATCCGGGCGGGCTGCCCGGTCTCCCACACCAGCGCGGCCACGCTCGGCTCGTCGACCGGCCACCGCGACCCCACAGGCATGCGGAACGCGGCCCCCCGCGCGCTCCAGGTGCCGACATAGAGCATCGTGAGGTCCGGGTCATAGCGCACGATCGCGGTGGTCTCCACCTTCAGGATGCGGCCCATCTCGCTCGCGACCGCGCTGAACAGCTCGGACGGAGAAACGCCGCGGGCCACCAGGGTGGCCACCCGCCGCAGGGCGGCCTGCTCCTCGACGATGTGCCGCAGCTCGTCACGGCTGCGATCCAACGCCCGCGAGATGGCCGCGCGGTCGCCGGCGGCCCGCAGGAGGGCCACGAGGGAGGGCCGCAGCCGCGCTATCGAGGGTCCCAGCTCAGGCTCGGCCTCCGCGGGGACGATCAGCGTCCCGAACCGCGACGCGCCCTCCTGGATCGGCACGGCCACGCAGCCCCCGGGGGCGGTCACCTCGCCGAGCTCGATCGTGACGTCCGCCGGGCCCAGCGACTCGCTCAGCAGGCGTGAGGCGGCCGACAGAGCCGGGCGCAGATCCTTCGCGCCCAGCACGAGCCGGGTCATCCGGGCGGAAAGGTCGGCGGCGCGACGGCGATCGTCGATCTCGGTGATCAGCGGGCGCACCATCGCCGCGAGCAGGCACACCATGAGCGCCACGACGACGAACACGCTCAGCTCCAGCCACTCCCTGGGGCTGAAGAGGTTGAAGGACATCAGAGGGGCAATATAGAAGTAGGAGAAGGCGATGCCGCTGGCGACGACGGTCGCCATGCCCAGCCACGGGCCCCACACCAGCGAGACCAGGAGAATGCCGGGGACGTAGACCTCCCCCTGCGCGCGCGCCGGCGTCAGCTCCACCAGCGCCCCGACCAGCAGGGTCTCCGCTGCGACGCACAGCAGGCCGACCGCGACCCCCAGCGCGAACGGCGGACGTCTCGCGCGAAGCAGCGACGGCAGCAACCCCTCGCTCATATCAGGTAACTATACGCTCATATTCGCAGGTAGAAGCCTGGGTAGCAGCTTGGGTGGCGGCTCCGCCGGAAGCTCCGGCGGCAGTGCCGGGCGGCACCGGTGACATTCCGAGCCTGCCCGGCGCGCCGGAACCCCGGCGCGGGCCTCGGAACGATCGACGCAGGACGGGACATGACCGGAAGCCGGACACGGGTGGCGCTGGCGGACGACGACGTCCTGCTCCGGGAGGGGCTCGCCTCCCTGCTCGAACATGCCGGATTCGACGTCGTCGGCCAGGCGGGCAACGTGCCGGAGCTGCTCCGGGTGGTCCGCGACCAGAACCCTGATCTGGCCATCATCGACATCCGGATGCCCCCGACCAACACGACCGAGGGCCTCGACGCGGCCCGCGAGATCCGCGCCGGGTGGCCGGACCTGGGGATCCTGCTGCTGTCGGCGTACGTCGAGGCCGAACGGGCGATGGAGCTGCTGGCCACCGGCCGCCGGGTGGGCTACCTGCTGAAGAACCGGGTGATCGACGTGGCGGACTTCGTGGGCGCGGTCCGGCACCTCGCGGAGGGCGGGACGGTCGTCGATCCCAGCCTGGTCCAGGAGCTCATCGCCGCCCGCCGCCGGGACGACCCACTGGAGCAGCTCACGCCGCGGGAGCGGGAGGTGCTCGCCCTGATGGCGGAGGGGCGCTCGAACGCCGGCATCGCCCACCAGCTCTGGATCACCGAGGGCACGGTGGAGAAGCACGTCCGCAGCATCATGACCAGGATGCGGCTGCCCGAGACCGAGGACGTCCACCGCCGCATCCTCGCGGTGCTGACCTTCCTCGACTCCCGCTGACCACGCCCGTCAACAGTGATCATGTGCGGCCCTGCCGAGGATCTCGTGGATCGCCGCCGCGGACAGATCGGACTTCGACAGGAACCCGACAGAGGGGCACTGCGCGAGTACGTCGGTGAGATCCCTTTCCGGGTACGTCGAGATGAGGATGACCCGCGCCCCCCCGCCCCCGTCCCCGTTGCCGCCGCCGGCCAGCCGCCTGGCCAGGTCCAGCCCGTTCTCCTCTCCGAGCTGGACGTCGACCAGGGTCACGTCGGGGCGGCACTCCTCGAAGCGCGCCAGCGCCTCGGAGCAGGTCGAAGGAATGCCGACGACGGTGATCCCCTCCCGCTCCAGGAGCCACCGGGCGGCCCGGAGGAAGTGATCATTATCATCGACGATGAGACAGCGCAGAACCACACATCCAGGATCTCAACCACGGTTACGCCGTCACATTGACGCTAGCTGCAATCTGCGTGGCCCGACTGCCTGCCATCCCAAGATGGGTGCTGGCAGCGAAGACATCGCAGGCCCGGGGCGCGATCCTTGAGGGAGAAAGCAGTTCAGCACGGAAGTGGGAACCATCCCATGAGCGCAACACACCTGGTCCACGCAGTCCCGATGGACATTCCGCAGCCCGGCGCGCGGCGGGGTGTCCGGGTCACGCTGCACGACGCAGGCGTGTTCCGCTGGCCCAGCTCCTTCATCCGCCGGTTCCGCTGGTTCACCGGGGGCGGAAGGCCACCCCCCGACCACCGGGCGACCTGGATCCTGCCGGACGACCTGTCCTCGGTGCCGGCCGGACGGCGCCTGATCCACGCGCAGCTCGCCGAGTGGCACTTCCCCGGCGACACGGACGTCGCGGAGCTCCTCGTTGACGAGCTGGTCACCAACGCGCTGCGGCACGCCTGGGGGCAGCCGGTGCTCAGCCTGTCCCTCTCGGACAGCGTGCTCCGCTGCGCGGTGGCGGACGAGACCTCGAAAGTGCCGCACGCCCAGACCCCCGACAGCTGCGAAGAGAGCGGCCGGGGGCTGCAGATGGTCAACATGCTGGCCTCCAACTGGGGGGTCGAGCTCACCCGTACGGGGAAGGCCGTCTGGTTCGAGCTCCGCGCGGACCAGCCTGCGTTGTGATCTACCGCCCCTCCCCGGGACGTAGGTCGCGCGGGCGTCACGGGGCCTCGCAGTGCGCCTCGGCGACCGCCGACATACGGTCCCCGACGATGGCGAGCTCCTCGGCCCCGAACCCACCGAACGCCTCCACCACCCGCCGCTCCAGCCCTCCCCAGTACGCCTGCCCCGCGGCGAGCGCCGGCACGATGAGCACCCGGCGCCGATCGCGAGCCGCCCCCTCGACGCCGTGCAGCCCGTATCCGCCGCCCCCGCCGGGACCGATAGGGTTCTCGGGCTCCGGTCTCACGTTCGCGCGGCGCCGGGCGTCTACCGGAAGGGGTTCGCGGGATGGGTGACCGGGTGCACACCGTGGTGGAGAGTCCCGTGGGGCCGCTGACCCTCGTGGCCGACGACGGCGCGCTGGCCGGGCTCTACATGGTCGACCAGCTCTACCGCCCGCCGCAGGAGAGCTTCGGCCCCCGGGACGACGAGCCCTTCACCGAGCCGGCCAGGCAGCTGGCGGACTACTTCGCCGGCCGCAGGACCGCCTTCGACCTGCCGCTGCGCCTTTCCGGCACCCCGTTCCAGCGCACGGTATGGACGGCGCTGTCCGAGATCCCGTACGGCGAGACCCGCACGTACGGCGAGCTTGCCGAGCACATCGGCCGGCCGACCTCGGCGCGGGCGGTGGGGCACGCGAACGGCCGCAATCCCGTCGGCATCATCGTGCCCTGCCATCGCCTCGTGGGCTCGACGGGCGGCCTGCGCGGCTACGGCGGCGGCATCGAGCGCAAGAGCCTGCTACTGGCACTCGAACGCGGCCTGCCCTGGTGACCGCGGCGCCTGCCCTGGGGCCTATGTGGCCGGTGCGACCAGGCCGGGGAAGGGCCGGATCCGGCCAGCCCAGCGGGGTTCTCGACCGGATCATCGCTAATTAAACTCCGATCCGGAGCGCAGCCGTCCGACCGGGCGGCCGCTCCCGCTCGTCACCCGCCGGGGAGGGTCATGGCTCTCTCCGGCGTGCGCTTTCTGACGGGGTGACCTGACGCCTCCTGGGCGGCCCGGCGAGTGCACGCAGCCCCTCGACCAGGAGGTCCTCTCGTGCCATTCGGTTCTCACTTACCCAGCGCGCGGCGGCTCGGCTCGGTCGCCGTCGGCCTGAGTCTCGTCGTGGCCATGAGCGCCGCGCCGGCCGCGGCCGATCCCCCGTCGTCACCCCCTTCATCACCATCCGCCGACCGGTGGACGGCCATCCCCCTGACCGGCGCCGAGGTGGTGGACGGCGCCACGTCCCCGACGGGCAAGCTGGCCAGGAGCGACCAGGCGCTGCTGCGCAACACCTCCCCGGCGCCGGTCAACATCGTGGTCAAGCTCGACTACGACTCGCTCGCCGCCTACCGGGGCGGCCTGCCCGGCCTGCCCGGCACCAGCCCCGCCGTCACCGGCCGCGCCCTGGACACCAGGAGCACGGAGGCCAGGCGGTACGGCGAGCACATCCAGCAGGTCGAGAACGCCTTCCTCGCCGACCTGGCCGAGAAGGTCCCCGGAGCCGTGGTGGGCCAGCGGATCAGAACGGTCTACGGCGGCATCGCCCTGCGCATCCCGGGCGACAAGGCGGCCCAGGTGCTGAAGCTGCCCGGCGCGGTCGCCGTGCAGGAGGACAAGCCGCAGCGGTTGCTCACCGACTCCAGCCCCGCCTTCATCGGCGCCCCCACCGTCTACAACCAGCTCGGTGGCAGCGACTCCGCCGGCAAGGGCGTGATCGTCGGCATCCTCGACACCGGCGCCTGGCCCGAGCACCCGTCGTTCGCCGCCCGTCCCGGCCTGCCCGCCCCCGGCCCCACCAAGGACGGCACGCCACGGGTCTGCGACTTCGGCGACAACCCGCTGACCCCGGCCGGCGACCCGTTCCCCTGCAACAACAAGCTGATCGGCGGGCAGCCGTTCCTGGAGACGTACAACGAGGTCTTCGGCGGCGAGGTCTACCCCGACAGCGCCCGCGACTCCAACGGCCACGGCACCCACACCGCGACCACCTCGGCCGGCGGCGCGGTGGCCGACGCCAACCCGCAGGGCATCAGCCGGGGCGCGATCCACGGCATCGCGCCCGGCGCCGCGGTCTCGGTCTACAAGGTGTGCGGCGCGCAGGGCTGCTTCCCGTCGGACTCGGCGCAGGCGGTGGCCCGGGCCATCCTGGACGGCGTCCGGGTGATCAACTTCTCCGTCTCCGGCGGCAGCGACCCGTACAGTGACCCGGTCGAGCTGGCCTTCCTCGACGCGTACGCGGCGGGCGTGCTGGTCTCGGCGTCGGCGGGCAACTCCGGGCCAGGCGCGGACACCACCGACCACCTCGGCCCGTGGGTGACCACGGTGGCGGCCTCCACGCAGACCAGGACGTTCCAGTCCACGATCACGCTGAGCGGCGGCGGCGCGACGGCGACGATCAAGGGGGGCTCGATCACCCCGGGGCTGGCCGGGCCGCGGCCCCTCGTGCTCGCCTCGGCGCCGCCCTACAACAACCCGTCATGCGAGGTCCCGGCGCCTCCCGGGATCTTCACCGGGAAGATCGTCCTGTGTGAGCGCACCCCCAACCGGGTGCTGAAGAGCTTCAACGTCAGGCAGGGCGGCGCGGCCGGGATGATCCTCTACAACAGCTTCCCGTTCGACGTCTTCACCGACTCCCACTGGCTCCCGTCGGTGCACGTGGACAAGCCGGAGGCCGACACGCTGCTGGGCTTCCTGGCCGCGCACCCGGGCGCGACCGCGTCCTTCACCCAGGGGACCAAGGCCACCTGGCAGGGCGACGCGATCACGCACTTCTCCTCGCGCGGCCCCGGCGGGGACTTCCTCAAGCCGGACGTCACCGCGCCCGGCCTGCACATCATGGCGGGCATGACGCCGACCCCCGAGTCGCCGCTCGAAGGCCCGCCCGGCAACCTCTTCCAGGTCATCTCGGGCACCTCGATGTCGGCGCCGCACGTCGCGGGCTCGGCCGCGCTGCTGTTCGCGCTGCACCCGGACTGGACGCCGGGCCAGGTGAAGTCGGCGCTGGAGACCACGGCCAGGACCTCGGTCACCAAGCAGGACCGGACCACCCCGGCCGACCCGTTCGACATGGGCGGCGGCCGGATCGACCTGACCAAGGCCGGTGACCCGGGCCTGACCCTGGACGAGAGCGCGGCCGGCTTCGTCGCCTCGGCCGCCGACCCGATGGGCCGCATCGACCTGAACCTGCCCTCGATCAACGCCCCGACCATGCCGGGCATCGTCACCGCCGAGCGCACGGTCACCAACATCACCGGCAAGCGGCTCACCTTCACCGCCACCGGCAAGACCGTCAGCGGCGCCGACATCACGGTGCTGCCGCCGCTGCTGTCCGTCGCGCCGGGCAAGAGCGCCAAGTTCCGGGTGGTCATCACCGCGCCCGACCTGCCCGACGGCCAGTATTTCGGCCAGGTGGACCTCAAGCAGGTCGGCGGCTCCCGCGCGCTGCACCTGCCGGTCGCGTTCTTCCGCCAGGAGGGCGCGGTGCCGGTCGAGCAGACCTGCACGCCGTCCACCATCCCGCGGAACACCGGCGTGTCCACCTGCACGGTCACCGTACGGAACGACACGATGCAGGACACGGAGGTGACCGCGCTCAGCACCCTGGACGCGCGCCTGCGCCTGAACAGCGTCACGGGAGCCACCAAGGTCGGTACCCAGATCGCCACCGCCAAGGCCACGCTGGCCGGCAGGCAGCCTCCCACGCCGACGATCGAACCGGGCGCCGGTCCCGCCGGTTACCTCCCGCTGGACATCTTCGGCGTCACGCCGATCCCGATCGGTGACGAGCAGGCGGTCAACTTCACCCTGCCCCCCTTCATCTACGCGGGCCGGACCTACACCAGGCTCGGCGTCACCTCCAACGGCTACAGCGTCGCGGGTGGGGCCATCGGCTCCGACATCCTGGCCGACCCGCAGACGTTCCCCGACCCGGCACGGCCGAACGGCGTGCTCGCCTCCTACTGGACCAACCTTGACGGCGCCGGCGCCCCGGGGATCCTCGCCACGATCCTGACCGACGGCGTCAGCGACTGGCTGGTGGTCGAGTGGCGGCTGAACATCTTCGGCACCACCGACCTCAAGGTGTTCCAGCAGTGGATCGGGCTCAACGGCGTGGAGGACATCAGCTTCGCCTACGACCCGGCCAACCTGCCCGGCGCCCCGCCCGCCGGCGCGGGCCTGACCGTGGGCGCCGAGAACGCCGAGGGCACGGGAGGCGACCAGATCAGCGGGCCGCCCACCGAGGACCTGGTGGTCCGGAGCGCCCCCGCGGCTCCCGGCGGCACCCTGACCTACTCGATGCAGGTCAAGGGGGTCAGCCCGGGGAACGGGAAGGTGACGACGGCCACCTCCACACCGCAGGTCAAGGGGATCACCGTCGAGGTGGACACGATCACCGTGCAGTGAACCCCGCCGAGCCGCGGGCGGGGCACCCGCCCGCGGCTCTCCCGGCGGCGGCCTCCGCCGCAACCTGAGCGCACAACGCCGCGACGTGGGGGACCGGCAGCACCCGCACGGGGAACGATTCCGGCCTGCGGAATTCAAGGTAGGGACCATTGCACCTAGTGGAAGCCCTACATAGGTTCCCCTTAACCATGCGGTAACACGAGCCCCAGGTTAGGAAGGAGGCTGCCGTGGTATCCCTCGCCCGCGTGTCGGCCGGACGCGGCTCGGATCTCGGCCTCAAGGTGGCGGGCATCGCGGTGGCCCTGCTGCTGGTGGAGCTGTGCACGCGCAGCGGGCTGCTGCCGGAGCGCTGGTTCCCACCGGCCGGCGAGATCTACGCCGAGTTCTTCCGGCTGGCCGGCGGACGGCCGCTGTGGGTGGAGATCGGCAGGACGTTACTCGGCTGGGCCACCGGGCTCGGCCTCGGCGCGGTGCTCGCGGTGCCCATCGGCATGGCGCTCGGCTCCAGCCGTACGGCCTACCGGCTGTCCCGCGTCGTCATCGAGTTCTGCCGGCCGGTCCCGCCGGTGGCGCTGATCCCGCTGACCGTCCTGGTGTACGGCACCGATTTGCAGACCAAGACCTTCCTCGTCGCCTTCGCGGTGTTCTGGCCGATGCTGTTCCAGACCATCTACGGCGTCCAGGACGTCGACCCGGTCGCCATCGACACGGCCCGCGCGTACGGACTCGGGACGTTCGCCCGGTTCCGCACGGTCGTCCTCCCGAGCGCGACCCCCTACATCGCGACCGGCCTGCGCATCTCGTCGTCGATCGCGCTGATCCTGGCGATCACCGAGGAGCTGGTCGTCGGCACGCCCGGCCTTGGCCGCGCCATCATCGTCGCGCAGTCCGCGGGCGACCCCACCCGCATGTACGCGCTGATCATCGCGACCGGCCTGCTCGGCTGGGCCCTCAACGCGGCGTTCGGCGCCCTGGAACGGCGGGTGCTGTCCTGGCATCCCGCGCAACGGCAGGAGGTGGCCCGATGACGCGTACCGCGATCGGCACGGCGGCCGGCGGGCGGACCCGTCCGGCGGCCGGCGGCGGGACCCGCCGGTGGGGACGCGCGCTGCGGCTGCTCGCGCTGCAGCTCGTCGTCCCGGTCGTCCTGCTGGCGGGCATCTGGTGGTGGACCGGCCAGGCGGGCAGCTTCTACTTCCCGCCCGCCTCCGAGGTCGCCCGGTATTTCGCCGACCTGTGGCTCTTCGAGCGGGTGGGCGGGGACGTGCTGCCCAGCCTCGGCCGGATGTTCGCCGGCTACGCGATCGCGGTCGTCGTGGGGATGGTGCTCGGCACGGCGCTCGGGCTGTCCCGGCTGCTGCGGACCGCGGCCGACCCGGTGGTCCAGTTCCTGCGGGCGCTCCCGCCGCCCGCGCTCATCCCGTTCGCGCTGCTGCTGTTCGGGGCCGGCGACTGGTCAAAGGTCTTCATCATCGCGCTGGGCACGGTCTGGCCGATCCTGCTCAACACCATCGACGGCGTCCGCGGCGTCGAGTCGCAGCTGCTGGACGCGGCGCGCTCGTTCCAGATCCCGGCGGGCGCCCGGCTGACGCGGATCGTGCTCCCTGCGGCCACCCCGCGGATCTTCGCGGGCATGCGGACCAGCCTGTCCATCGCGATCATCCTGATGGTGGTCTCGGAGATGGTCGCCAGCGACAACGGGATCGGTTACTTCGTACTGGAGTCGCAGCGGTCCTTCGCCATCCCGGAGATGTGGACCGGGATCGTGCTGCTCGGCGTGCTCGGCTTCGTCCTCAACTGGCTCTTCGTGGTAATGGAGGCACGCGTCTTGTTCTGGCACCGCGGTCTGAAGGGGAACTCCGATGCTTGAGGTCGCCCAGCTCAGCAAGGTCTACGGGCCCGACCCGGCCGCCCGGCCCGCCGTCGCCGATCTGACCTTCGACGTCGCGGCGCGTGAGTTCGTCTGCATCCTGGGGTCGTCCGGGTGCGGGAAGACCACGATGTTGCGCTGCCTGGCGGGGCTGGAGCCGGTCACCTCCGGCCACGTACGCCTGCGGGACGAGGTCGTCTCCGGGCCGCCCCGGGAGATGGCCTTCGTCTTCCAGGACTACAGCAGGTCGCTGTACCCGTGGATGACGGTGGAGCGGAACGTCGCCTTCCCCCTGCGCTACAAGGGGGTCCCGAAGCAGGAGGCGCGGGCCGCCACCCAGGAGGCGCTGGAGGCCGTCGGGCTCGGTGGGCGCGGCCGGTCGTACCCGTGGCAGCTGTCCGGCGGCATGCAGCAGCGCGTGGCCATCGCCCGGGCGCTGGCCTACCGGCCGCAGATCCTGCTGATGGACGAGCCGTTCGCCTCGGTCGACGCGCAGACCCGGGCGGGCCTGGAGGACCTGCTGCTCGACGTCTGGCAGCGGTACGAGATCACCGTGCTGTTCGTCACGCACGACATCGACGAGGCGGTCTACCTGGCCGACCGCGTCCTGGTCCTGCGGGCGCCCGCGCACGTCGCGCTCACCGTCGAGGTGGACCTCCCCCGGCCGCGCAACCAGCTCACCACCAAGGGCCATCCGGACTTCGGCCGGCTGCGCAGCGAGCTGCTCGCCGCGCTCAGCCCGGCGGGAACGCCGCAATGACCAGGCTCGGCCGGGTCGGCGCCCTGCTGGCCGCGCTGTTCCTGGTCACCGCGTGCAGCGACTACCCCGGTGACCTGTCCGGCGGCGGCTCCGGCCCGGCGGGCGGCAGCGCCGGGCTGACCCAGATCAAGGTGTCCGACACGGCGGGCATGCCCGCGGCCTTCATCACCTACGGGGTGCAGCGCGGCTTCTTCAAGGAGCAGGGCCTGGACGTCCGGATGCAGACCTCGGCGGGCGGCGCCGCGGTGATCCCGGCGCTGCTCAACGGCGGGCTGGACGTGGCCGGCTCCAACGTCGTCTCCGCCGTGATCGCGATGAACCGGGGCCTGCCGCTCACCATGGTCGGCTCGGGCACCAGCACGGCCGACGACCCGGAGCAGGACTTCTCCGGGATCGCCGTCCCGGCGGGCAGCGCGATCACCAGCGCGGCGGGGGTGAACGGCAAGCGGATCGCCGTCAACACGCTACGCAACATCAACGACATCGTGATCGACGCCTCCATCCGCAGGGCCGGGGTCACCCCGGCCGGCGTCAAGTACGTCGAGATGGGCTTCCCCGACATGCTGCCCGCCCTGGAACGCGGCGACGTGGACGCGGCGATGCTCATCGAGCCGTTCCTGACCATGGCGCGGTCGGCCGGGATGCGGGTGGTGGCCGACCCGTACACCGACGCCCGGCGGGGGCTGCAGATCGGCACGTATCTCATGGCGGCCGAGAAGGCGCGGCAGAACCCGCGGCTGGTGTCGTCCTTCCAGGCGGGGGTGCGCCGGACGGCGGAGGCCATCCGGCGGGACCCGGCCACGTTCCGCGCGGCGCTGCCGAAGATCGCGGGGATCAAGCCCGAGCTGGCCGGGAGCATCCACCTGCCGCAGTGGAAGGGAACCACCGACCGCGCCTCGGTGGACCTCATCGCGACCTCCATGAGGCGCCTGGGCCTCACCGACCGCACCTTCGACCACGACAGGTACGTGCTCAAGTAGCCCGGGTCAGAGGCTGGCGCGCAGCAACCGCTGGACGGAGGCGGCGGCCCCGTCCAGCAGCGGCACGAAGTCGCGGCGCGCGTCGGCCTGGCCGATCCGCGCCGCGGGCAGCAGCACGGCCAGCGCCGCCAGCGGGGCGTTCGTCAGGTCGCGCACCGCCACCGCGACCGCGCACACGCCCTCCTCGCCCTCCTGCTCGTTGAGGGCGTAGCCGTGCCGCCGCACCAGCGCCAGCTCCCTCTCCAGCCGCTCCCAGGTGGAGATGGAGTTGGGGGTGCGGGTGACCAGGGTCCGGTCCTGGTAGCGGCGGTCGAGCTCCATCGGGGACAGCCCGGCCAGGATCGCCTTGCCCGCGGCCGTGCAGTGCGCGGGCATGACGATGCCCGTACGGTCGCCGACGCGGACCGTGCGCGGGCTCTCGACGCAGTCCACGAAGCGGACGTTGCGGCCCTCGATGAGGCTGAGGCTGACGGTCTCCCGGGTCTGCTCGCTGAGCTCCTCCAGCACCGGCCGGGCGACCGAGCGGATGTCGATGCGCCCGATGGCGGCCAGGCCGATCTCGTGGAGCACCGGGCCGGGCCGGTAGACCCCGTTGGGCTTGTCCTGGAGCACGAACCCGTGCCTGCGCAGCGCGCTGAGCAGGCGGTGCGCCGTCGAACGCGCCACGCCGAGCCGCTCTGCGGCCTCGGAGACGCGGATGGTGCGCTGCTCGCCGATCAGGGCGAGCAGGCTCAGCGCGTTGTCCACCGACGTGGGCACGGAATCCGACCCCGGAACCAAATTCGACATACAGGAACTCTACCGTCTTGCCTTTCGCACCTCCGGAATAGCTGATTACCGTCGAAGGCATGACCCAGCTCACTGATCTGCCGGTGATCGTCGTCGGGGCGGGGCCGGTCGGGATGACGGCGGCGGCGCGGCTGGCCGTGGACGGCGTGCCCGTGGTGGTGGTCGAGGCCGAGCCCGTCCCGAAGACGGACTGGCGGGCCTCGACCTTCCACGCCGCCACGCTGGAGTTGCTCCAAAGCATCGGCGTGACGGACCAGATGAACGCCGAGGGCCTGGTCGCACCCATCTACCACTTCCGCGACCGCAGGGACGGCCTGGTCGCCGCGTTCGACTTCGGGCTGCTGGCCGACGAGACGGCCTTTCCGTACCGGCTCCAGCTCAACCAGCAGCACCTGGTACGCATGCTGCACGACCGGCTGCGTGCCGACGACCACGTGGAGCTGCTGTTCGGCTCCCGGGTCACCGGAGTGGCCGGCACCGCGGACGGCGTCACCGCCACCGTCGAGACCCCGGACGGCCCCCGCGAGCTGCGCGGCAGCCACCTGATCGGGGCCGACGGCCCGGCCAGCACGGTGCGCCGGTCCCTGGGCATCGAGTTCGCCGGCTACACCTACCCCGAACGCTTCCTCATCGTCAGCACCACCGTCGACCTGAGCGCGCGCATCCCCGGCCTGGCCCACGTCAACTACATCGCCGACCCTGCCCAGTGGCTGTTCTTACTGCGCACGCCCGAGTCGTGGCGGGCGGTCTATCCGGTGCCGCCGGACGAGCCCGCCACGGCGGCCACCGCGCCCGACCGGATGCAGGAGCAGCTCCAGGCGGTGGCGCCCTACCCGGCCGGCTACCCGATCGTCGACTTCCAGGTCTACAACGTGCACCAGCGGATCGCCGCCACCTTCCGGGCCGGGAACATCGTGCTCGCCGGCGACGCGGCGCACATCAACAGCCCGCTCGGCGGCGTCGGCCTCAACAGCGGCATCCACGACGTGATGGACGTGGTCCCCCGCATCGTGCGGATCCGCGCCGGCCAGGGAGACCCCGACGCGGAGCTGGGCACGTACGACGCTGTGCGCCGCCAGGTCGCCACGGAGTACATCCAGGCCGACACGCAGCGCAACACCGAGCGGCTCAAGGAGACCGACGAGGCGCGCAGGCGGGCCAACCAGGAGGAGATGCGGGCCGTGGCGGCCGATCCGGCGCGGGCCCGCGCGTACATGCGGCGGGCCTCGTTGCTGGAGAGCGTGCGGCGCTTCGGCATCGGCCTGCCCCCCGGACACACCATGGAGGTGCCGTCATGACGACGACGACCGACGAACTGCAGGACCTGTACGCGCGCCTGGAGGCAGCGAGCCTGCGCCCCCTGTGGACCATCACCGAGCAGTTGCTCACCCCCTCACCCCGGCCCAAGGCGGTGCCCTGGCTCTGGCCGGGACGGGTGCTGCGCCCGCTGGCCGAGCAGGCCATCCGGCTGGTCCCGGTGGAGCGCGGCGGCGAGCGCCGGGTGTTGTCCCTGGCCAACCCCGGGCTGGAGGGCAAACCGTACGCGGCCGGCACGCTCTGGGGCGCCCTCCAGGCCCTGGGCCCCGGCGAGTCGGCGCCCGCGCACCGGCACTCGCCCGGCGCCATCCGGTTCGTCCTGTCGGGACAGGGCGTCTGGACGACGGTGAACGGCGAGTCCTGCGCGATGTCCCCCGGCGACCTGATCCTCACGCCCGGATGGGCCTGGCACGACCACACCAACGGCGGCGACGAGCCGATGTTCTGGTTCGACGGCCTCGACCTGCCGATGATCGAGGCCCTGGACTGCATCTTCTTCGAGCCGCACCCCGAGGACCGCCAGCCGGTGCGGGGCCCGCACGACCCCGCGGGGCACGGCCCGGCGTACGTCCCCGGGCAGGTCACCGAGGCCCTGGACCCGGCCCCGTCGCCCCTGCTGGTCTACCGGTGGGCCGACACGGACGCGGAGCTGACCCGGCTGGCGGCGGGCACCGACGCGGGCACGGTCAGCCTGGAGTTCACCAACCCGGTCTCGGGCGCCAGCGTCCTGCCCACCCTCGCCTGCGGCATGCACCGGATCGTCCCGGGGCGCGGCACGCTGCCCGTCCGGCGCAGCGGCAACACCGTCTACGTCGTCTTCCGCGGCGAGGGTCACTCGATCATGGCGGGCCGCCGCTTCGACTGGCGGGCGGGCGACATGTTCGCGGCGCCGTCGTGGGTGCCGGTGGAGCACCACGCCGCCACCCCGGCGGACCTGTTCAGCCTCGGTGACGCCCCGGTGCACCGCGCCCTGGGGATCTACCGGGAGGAGACCCTGGCCGCCCCGCAGGCGGTCACGTCCACGTTCATCCCCGAGGAGCCCTCATGAGACTGGCCCTGTTCGACGACTACCGGCTCGGGGTGGTGACCGGTGACGGCGTCGTCGACGTGACGGACGCGCTGCCCTGGCCCCACGATCCCGACCCGCTGAGCGCGGGCTGGTGGCGCCGGCTGTGCCGGGACTTCGCGGACGTGCGGGAGGCGCTGGAGAAGGCCGCCGAACTGGGCCGCCCGGTGCGGCCGGCGCGGCTGCTCGCCCCGGCGCTCAACCCGTCCAAGATCGTCGCTTCGGCCAGCAACTACGCCGACCACGTGGCCGAGATGCACGACGTGCAGGAGCGCACCCTCGGCGGCGTCGTGTCGTGGATGTTCGACTTCGACGTCTTCCTCAAGGCGCCGTCGTCGATCTCCGGGCCGCAGGACGACATCGTGCTGCCCGACGCGGTCGTGGCGGCCGGCCAGGAGATCCACCACGAGTCCGAGCTTGTCGTGGTCATCGGCGCCGGCGGCAAGGACATCCCGGAGGAGTCCGCCCTCGACCACGTCGTCGGCTACACCCTCGGCCTGGACATCACCGTGCGCAGCGCCGCCGACCGCTCCCGCCGCAAGAGCTACGACACCTTCAGCCCGCTGGGCCCCTACCTGGTCACGGCCGACGAGGTCGGCGACCCGGCCGGCCTCGACATCCGCCTGTCGGTGAACGGCGAGGAGCGCCAGGCGGTGCACACCTCCACCATGATCACCAAGGTTCCGGCCATCGTCGCGTACGCCTCGTCGATGATGACGCTGCTCCCCGGCGACCTGCTCTTCACCGGAGCCCCGCCCGGTGTCGGCCCGATCCACCGCGGCGACGTCCTGGACACCGGCATCAGCCGGATCGGGACCATGCGCCTGACCGTCCGTTAGCCGCGCGGGGCCGGGCCCACCGCGGCGGACCCGGCCCCGCCCGCCGATGACGTGCGACTCGATGACCTAAGCTGGGACGGGTCGTTCTCCCGCGAACAAGGAAAGACCCGTGCCCGACGACGCCCGTGCCACCGCCATCTCGGTCGACCAGTTCATCCCCGCGCCGCCGGCGAGAGTGTGGAGCTCCCTGACCGAGCCCGACCTGCTCGCCCGCTGGTGGGCTCCCGGTGACATCCGCCCCGTCGTCGGCCACCGCTTCCACCTGCTCATGCCGGGCCGGGGCCCGGTCCCGTGCGAGGTGCTCGAAGTCGAGCCGTACGAGCGGCTCGTCTACACCTTCAACGGCACCTGGACGCTGACCTGGAGCCTGGTCGCCGAGGGCAAGGGCACCCGGCTGCTCCTGGAGCACTCCGGCTTCGACCTGGACGACCCCGGGGACCTCAGCGCGTTCGACCGGATGGGCCGGGGGTGGCGGAGCACGGTCCTGCCCCGGCTGGCCGCCCTCGCCGCCCAGCCCGCCTGAACGGCGCCCCGCCCGCCCCGGCCACTCGCGCCTACCGGCCCTGCTCGTCCGCCTCCTGCTCCTCCAGCACGGTGTCGTGCAGGAGCCGCAGCCGTTCGCGCCAGTAGGCCTCGTACGGGTGCAGCCAGTCGGAGATCTCCCGCAGGGGTTCCTGGCACAGTGAGTAGTGGCGCTCCCTGCCGACCTTCCGCTCGGTCACCAGGCCGGAGTCCCGCAGCACCTTGAGGTGCTCCGACACGCTGGGGCGGGCCATGTCGAAGTGCGCGGCGAGGGCGTTGACGGACTGCGGACCTTGGAGCAGGAGCTGCAGGATGCGGCGCCTGACCGGGTTGGCCAGCGCAGGGAACACGTCGTCGAGCAAGGTGGGGACCTGGTCCGGTGACGCCGTCTTCCCGCTCCGCGGCATGGTTCGCAGTCCTCGATCGCGCTCACGCCGGGGCCCCGGTGCCCGCCGGCCCCACCACATTACCAGTAGGGGCTCTCCTACCCGTCAAACGCGCGTGCGACAGGGCGGTCAGGCGGGACCGTCGGTGAGGATGAACGTGTTGCCGTCGGGGTCGGCGAAGGTCGCCTGGTTGCCCCACGGGGTCCGCTGGGGGTCGTCGATGGCGACACCGGCATCGCGCAGGGCGGCGACGGCCAGGTCGGTGTCCTTGGTCGCGAGCATGGCGCCCCGCAGCTTGGGCGCGTCCGGCAGCCAGTCGCACAGCACCAGCGTCGTCTGCGCGCCCTTGGGCGCCACCTCGATCCAGCGCGAGTTCTCGCCCATCGGCACCGGCAGGTCGCCG
This sequence comes from Nonomuraea jiangxiensis, assembly GCF_900099965.1. Taxonomy (GTDB): domain Bacteria; phylum Actinomycetota; class Actinomycetes; order Streptosporangiales; family Streptosporangiaceae; genus Nonomuraea; species Nonomuraea jiangxiensis. The sequence continues at coordinate 92,097 of NZ_FNDJ01000012.1, forward strand.
CGGAGCTCGAAGCCGAGCTTGCCGACATAGAACGCCTTGGCGACGTCCTGGTCGGTGACGGGGACGGTCAGCTTATGCACATGTGTGATTTCCATGCGGCCACCTTAGGTAGGGAACATCCTACCCGTCAAGCGTCGGCTATATCCTACGGATTTCATCGTCCCATGTCCGGGGCCTTCGTGGCAGCACTGTGGGAGAAGGCTCTGACCGGCCCGTCAGGCATCCTCAAGACATGCACCCGACGAGGCGAGGGCGCGTACTCGTGGCAGGCCGGGACCTCGCCGGGATCGCGCCGGAACTCACGCCGCGCGACCGCGCGGTCGCGCGTCTCCCGCGCGGCTCAGCCCTGCCCGTCGCCCGGCCGCTTCTCCCGCGCGGCTCAGCCCTGCCGGTCGCCCGGCCGCCTCTCCCCCGCCCGGCTCGCCAGGTAGGCGGCGCCTCGCGGGGAGATCCGGTAGCCCGTGTCGAGGCTGACGGTGAGGCCGAGGTTCTTCAGCTTGCGCACGTCCAGCTTGAACCGCGCCACCTCGCGGCCCAGCTCCGCGGCCAGGTCGCCGGCGCGCACGGCGGGCCGCCGGTCGATGATCTCCAGCGCCGCCTCCGTCCACGGGCCCGTCCTGCTCGCCCGGTCCAGCCGGGCGAGCCTGGCCGCCACGTCCGCCAGCTCGTCCGCGGGCAGGTCATCGGTGGCCGCCAGCTCGTCGCGCGGGTCCGGCTCGGGGACGTACCTGATGGCGAGCCGGTAGACCGGGTCGCCGGGGCTGCCGCGAAGGTCCTCGATCGCGGCGGCGGCGGACGGGTAGCCGGCGGCCGTCGCGTCGGCGTCGGTGATCTGGGCGGTCGTCACGACGTCGATCGCGTCGACCGCCACTCGGCCCAGCGCGGTGCGGTACACGTGGCCCGCGCTCGCCTGCCGCTGCCGCCAGCGGCGGAACAGCACCGTGATCGTGCCGTCCCGGATGCCGTCATGCCGTTCCCTCTCGATCAGCATGATGAGACGATATCGAGCGGCGTCGGTGATCCCGGGCTGCATGCCGGTGGCTTCAGGAGCCGGTCCGGGGTGGCGACGACCTGGTCCCAGCCCGGCGCCCGGCCGGTCAGCACGAAGCCGCCCACCCGCTCGTCCGGGTGGCCGGCCGCACTCCCCCCATCGCGGCAACGCCGGGAGGACTGACCTGTGGCTTTCCTGACCGTCCCGGCCGCCCCCGCCGGCGCCGTCCCGACCGGCGCGCGGCTCGTACCGGCGGCCTCATGAGCACGGCCGCAGCGACCCCACCCCCGCGCCGGGCGATCGCCGCCGGCCGCACGTCCATCCCTTCCACCGGAGCGAGTACTCGACGTCAGGAGCTCACATGCCCCCTCAAAACGCCGGATTTCTGACGCGGCTCAACGAGCAGCACCACAAGACCGCCCTCGGGCTCTTCCTGGTGATCGTCGTGGCCCACTGGGCCGAGCACATCGCGCAGGCCATCCAGATCTACGCCCTCGGCTGGCCGCTCAAGGAGGCGCGCGGGGTGCTCGGTGTGCCGTTCCCGTGGCTCGTCACCTCCGAGTGGATGCACTACGGCTACGCCCTGATCATGCTCGCCGGCCTGCTCCTGCTCCGGCGGGGCTTCACCGGCCGCTCCCGGACCTGGTGGACCATCGCGCTCGGCATCCAGTTCTGGCACCACATCGAGCACTTCCTGCTGCTGGTCCAGTCCATGAGCGGCACGTATCTCGCCGGTCGGCCCGTCCCGACCAGCATCATCCAGCTCCTGGTCCCCCGCGTCGAGCTGCACCTGTTCTACAACGCCGTGGTGTTCGCGCCGATGGTGGTCGCGATGCTGCTGCACCGCAGGCCGACGCCGACCGAGCGCGCCGACATGCGCTGTGGTTGCGCGCTCGCGCCCGCGCCCGCACCCGCGCCGGCATGAGGCGACGGCCCCTGCCCCTGCCGCTGGCCGCCGTCCTGCTGCTCGTCGCCGGGCTCCTGGTGTCCTGTACGGCACCGGCGCTCGGCCCGGCGCTGCGGCTGGCCGGCGGCGACGGCCGGCCCGGAACCTTCACCGCCCGGCACCTGGAGTGCGTCCAGCACCCCGGCCACGAGACCTGCACCTGGATCGGCGACTTCCGGTCTGAGGACGGCGCCGTCCGGCGCGCGGGGGTCGCCCTCGCCGGCAGCGACCGGGGCACCCACCAGGCGGGCCTGCCGACCGAGGCGATCGACGTCGGGCTGGCCGGCCGGGTCTACGGGCCGGCCGGGTCAAGCGAATGGATCTTCACCGCGATCCTGTTCCTGGCCGCGCCGGCGCTGGCGGCCTTCGTGCTCGCGCCGGTCGCCGGGGCGCTTCGCCGCAGGCGGGCACTCGCCCGGGAAGGACACGAGCGTGATCGTCGCCTCCCCGTGGCGCGAGGGGCTGACGGCTGACGGGCCGTGCCGTACGTCACGCCGAACGCGCCGGGCCCGCGGGCCCGGCGCGCCGGTGGATCCGGGCGGCCGCTAGTCCACCTCGACGACCGCCTGGGCGAACTGGGCCGAGTACAGCCGGGCGTAGGCGCCGTCCGCGGCCAGCAGCGACTCGTGCGTGCCCTGCTCGACGATCCGCCCGTTCTCCATGACCAGGATGAGGCTGGCGTCGCGGATCGTGGAGAGCCGGTGGGCGATCACGAAGCTCGTACGGCCCGCGCGCAGCGAGCTCATCGCCCGCTGGATGAGCACCTCGGTCCGGGTGTCGACCGAGCTGGTCGCCTCGTCCAGGATGAGGATCGCCGGCTCGGAGAGGAACGCGCGGGCGATCGTGATCAGCTGCTTCTCGCCCGCGCTGACCGTCCCGCCCTCGTCGTCGATCACCGTGTCGTAGCCGTCGGGCAGCGTGTGCGCGATGCGGTCCACGTGGGCGGCCCGCGCGGCGGCCTCGATCCGTTCGCGGGTGGCGCCCTCCGCGCCGTAGCCGATGTTCTCCGCGATCGTGCCGCCGAACAGCCAGGTGTCCTGCAGCACCATGCCGATGTTGGCCCGCAGCTCCTCCCTGGACATCTCGGCGATGTCGACGCCGTCGAGCGTGATGCGGCCGCCGGTCACCTCGTAGAAGCGCATGATGAGGTTGACCAGCGTCGTCTTGCCGGCGCCCGTGGGGCCGACGATGGCCACGGTCTGGCCCGGCTCCACGTTCAGCGAGAGGTCCTCGATCAGCGGCCGGTCCTCGGCGTAGCGGAAGGACACGTTCTCGAACGTCACCCTGCCCCTGACCTGGTCGGGCCGCGCCGGCTTGGCGGGCTCGGGAGACTGCTCCGCGGCGTCCAGCAGCTCGAAGACCCGCTCGGCCGAGGCGATGCCCGACTGCACCAGGTTCGCCATGCCGGCCACCTGGGTCAGCGGCTGGCTGAACTGCCGCGAGTACTGGATGAAGGCCTGGACGTCGCCCAGCGAGATCGAGCCCGAGGCCACCTTGAGCCCGCCCACCACAGCGACCAGCACGTAGTTGAGGTTGCCGATGAACATCATCGCCGGCTGGATCAGCCCGGAGATGAACTGGGCGCGGAAGCTGGCGGCGAACAGGGCCTCGTTGTGCTCGGAGAAGGTCTCGGCCGCCTCCTTCTGCCCGCCGAACACCTTGACCAGCGTGTGCCCGCTGTACATCTCCTCGATGTGGCCGTTGAGCTTGCCGGTCGAGGACCACTGCTTGATGAACTGCGGTTGCGACCGCTTGCCGACGACCGCGGTGACGTAGATCGACACCGGCACCGTGACCAGCGCGATCAGCGCCAGGACCGGCGAGATCACGAACATCATCGCCAGCACCGCCACGACCGTCAGCACCGACGTGATGAGCTGGCTCATCGTCTGCTGCAACGTCTGGGCGATGTTGTCGGTGTCGTTGGTGGCCCGGCTGAGGATCTCGCCGCGCGGCTGGTCGTCGAAGTAGCTCAGCGGCAACCGCGCCAGCTTGGCCTCGATCTGGTCGCGCAGCCGGGACGCCGCCCGCTGCACGACGGTCGTGGTCAGCCGGAACTGCGCGATCCCGAGCACCGACGCCACCAGGTAGATCACCAGCACCCAGCCCAGCACCTGGGCCAGCGCGGTGAAGTCGATGCCTTGCCCGGGCACCACGCTCATCGACGACACCATGTCGGCGAACGTGTTCTGGCCCTGGGCGCGCAGCCCCGCCACGGCCTGCTCCTTGGTGACCCCGGCGGGCAGCTGGGCCCCGATGATGCCGGAGAAGATCACGTCCGTGGCGTGGCCGAGGATCTTGGGGCCCGTCACGGTCAGCGCGACGCTGACCGCCCCGAGGGCCAGGATGACGGTCAGCAGCGTGCGCTCGGGGCGCAGCAACCGCAGCAGGCGGCGGAACGAACCGCCGAAGTCGAGCGCCTTCTCCGCGGGCCCGGACATCATCCGGCCGGGTCCGAAGGCGGGAGGACGGCGCGCGGGGGTCTGCGTCGTCATGCCGCGGCCTCCTGTTCGGTGAGCTGGGAGAGCACGATCTCCCGGTAGGTCGGGCAGGTGGTCATGAGTTCGGCGTGGTCTCCGCTGCCGACCACGCGGCCCTCGTCGAGCACGAGGATGCGGTCGGCGTGGCGGATCGTGTTCACCCGCTGGGCCACGATGATCATCGTGGCGTCCGCGATCTCCTCGGCCAGCGCGGCCCGCAGCCGGGCGTCGGTGGCGTAGTCGAGGGCGGAGAAGGAGTCGTCGAACAGGTAGATCTCCGGCCGGTGCACCAGGGCCCTGGCGATGGCCAGGCGCTGGCGCTGGCCGCCGGAGACGTTGGTGCCGCCCTGGGAGATCGGCTCGTCCAGGCCGCCGGGCATCTCCTCGACGAAGTCTCGGGCCTGAGCCACCTCCAGTGCCCGCCACAGCTCCTCGTCCGTGGCGTCCTGCCGGCCGTACCTGAGGTTGGAGGCGACGGTGCCGGAGAAGAGGTAGGGCGACTGCGGGACCAGTCCGACCGCGCGGGAGAGCGCGGCCGGGTCGAGGTCGCGCACGTTGACGCCGTCGACCAGCACGTCTCCGGCGGTCGCGTCGAACAGGCGGGGGATGAGGTTGAGCAGCGTGGTCTTCCCGCTGCCGGTGCTGCCGATGATGGCGGTGGTCCGGCCCGGCCGCACCGTGAAGCTCACGCCGGACAGCACCGGCTCCTCCGCGCCGGGATAACGGAAGTCCACGGACCGCAACTCCAGCTCGCCGATCTGCCTTTCCGGGACGACGGGCTCCGCCGGCGGATGGACGGTCGGCTCGGTGTCGAGCACCTCCTGGATGCGCTCGGCGCAGACCTCGGCCCGCGGGATCATCATGAACATGAACATCGCCATCATGACCGACATGAGGATCTGCATCAGGTAGGAGATGACCGCGGTCAGCGCGCCCACCTCCATGGAACCGTCGGCGATGCGGTATCCGCCGAACCACACCACGGCCACGCTGGACACGTTCACCACCAGCATGACCGAGGGGAACATCAGCGCCATCAGCCGGCCGACCCGCAGCGACACGTCGGTCAGGTCGGCGTTGGCCACGCCGAAGCGCTCGCGCTCGTGCCGGTCGCGGACGAAGGCCCTGATGACCCGGATGCCGGTGATCTGCTCGCGCAGCACCTGGTTGATCCGGTCGATGCGCTCCTGCATCGTGCGGAAGAGCGGGCGCATCCGCATCACGATCAGGCCCACGATGACGATCATCAGGGGCAGCACGACGACCAGCAGCGACGACAGCGCCGTGTCCTGACGCAGCGCCAGCACGATGCCGCCGACGCACATGATCGGCGCGGCCACCATCATCGTGAACGTCATCAGCACGAGCACCGTGACCTGCTGCACGTCGTTGGTGGTCCGGGTGATCAGCGACGGCGGGCCGAACGCGTTGACCTCCTGGACGGAGAAGTCCTGCACCCGGTGGAAGATCGCGGCCCGCAGATCCCTGCCGAGCGCCATCGAGGTCCGGGCACCGTAGTAGACGGCCACGGCCGAGCAGATGATCTGTACTAACGTCACCCCGAGCATCACCAGCCCGATGCGCATGATGTAACCGGTGTCGCCCTTGACGACACCGTCGTCGATGATGTCGGCGTTGAGGGTGGGCAGATAGAGCGTGGCCAGTGTCTGCACGAACTGGAAGAGGACGACGAGCGTGATCTCTTTCCGGTACGGCCTGAGCTGGCCCCTTAGCAGGCGGAACAGCATCAAGAGGGGCTTTCTGTCGAAGGAGTGGAGAGGGGCCGGACCAGCAGTCCGTCGAGCAGGACGGAGACGATCTCCTCGTCGTCCATGTCGCCGAACTCGCCGCCCTGGCCGAAGCCTCGGTGCACGCTCACCGCGACCAGCATGAGCAGCAGTTGGGCGGTGGCCTGGGGGGAGCGGCGCAGCCGGGCACGGTCGGGTTCGACCAGGGCGGCGAGCCCGTCCATGATCCGCCGCCGGTCGTTCATCAGCCGCTCGCGGAACTCGGTGTCGTCGGCCAGCAGCTCCTTGGGCGCGGCGACGAGGTTGGCGTTGGCGTTCATCCCGAATCGCAACATGGTGACCGCCTTGCGCAGCCGTACGCGCAGGTCCAGCCGCGGGTCGATGGCCGCCAGCGCGTCCACCGCGGGCTGCGGGTCGAAGGCGGCCATCAGCGCCGCCCGCAGCAGCGAGGCCTTGTCGGGGAAGACGCCGAAGATCGTGCCCTCGGCCACGCCCGCGGCCTCGGCGATCTGGCGGGTGCTCACCGCGGTGCCGTGCTCGCGGAGCAGCGGGATCGTGGCGGTGATGAGCGCGGCCCGACGGTCCTCCGGCGCCATCGCCGGCACCCTTCGCCTTCTGGTCATGCCGGGGAGTCTAATGAGCGAGTACTCACTCGTTCAAATCAATTAACGGTGATATGCCCCACTGAGGGCAGACCCCTCGCCGGGGACCGTGCTTTCATCCGCGGTGACGCGCGACCGCCGCGTCACCCTCCCGCCGGCTGGTCGGCGCGCCGCCAGCCGAGATATCCCCCGTCGAGGGTGCGGGCGGTGTAGCCGTGCTCGCCGAGGACGCGGACTGCCTCCGCGGACACCGCGCAGTACGGCCCGCCGCAGTACGCGATGATCTCCGCCTCCTTCGGCAGCTCGTCCAGCCGGTCGCGCAGCTCGGCCAGCGGCAGCGAGATCGCCCCCGGCACGTGGCCGGCCGCGTAGTCGGCGGGCGAGCGCACGTCCACGACCAGCGTGCCGGCGTGGGACAGGCGGGCGGCCAGCTCGTGCGCGGTCACGCCCTCCGGGGAGGCCAGCCGCTCCCGTACGGCGTCGCGCAGGTCGGCGAGCCGGTCGTGCGCGAAGCCGTGCAGCTCCCCGAGGAAGCGCGACACCCGGTCGTCCGCCACCCGGTAGTAGACCCGGGAGCCCTCCTTCCTGCTGGTCACCAGGTGCGCGGCACGCAACTGCTGGAGCTGGGCCGAGGTGTTCTTGAGCGCCACCCCCGCCGCCTGGGCCAGCTCCTCGACCGTGCGCTCGCGCTGGTCGAGCACGTCCAGCAGGCGCAGCCGCACCGGGCTGGCCAGGGCCTTGCCGATGCGGGCCAGCTGCTGGTAGATCGGCTCCTCCGGGAAGTCGGACATCAGACCATGTACTGGTCGTGGCGCAGGTACAGCTCCGTCCACTCCTCGGGAGTGAGCTGGCGGCCGGTGTGGGAGATGTCGGCCAGCTCCTCGAAATACGCCTCGCGGGGCGCACCCGGGGTGAACAGGATCAGCATCGAGGCGGGCTCCCCGGACTGGTTGCGGAAGGCGTGCACGCCGCCCTCGGGCACGAACAGGAAGTCGCCGGGCCGCCCTTCAGCCCACTTCTCGCCGTTGTAGAGCTGGATCGCGCCGGACAGCACGTAGAACGACTCGGTGATCGTGCGGTGGAAGTGCGCGCCGGGGCCGGACGGGCCGGGACCCATCTCCCATCGGTACAGGCCGAACGCGCCGTTCGTCGAGCCGCCGGTGCCGAGGTAGTGCACCTGCGTCCCGCTGGCCATGGACAGGTCGGCCGGCAGATCGGCCGCACGCACGACGCCACTGTGCTCGCCGGTCTCTCCCAGGTAGCGGGGCTCGGGATAGGACATTCCAACTCCTCCTCAGATTCTAAGGATCGTTAGAATAGCATCGCGCGCGCCGGCCTCCCCTCGGCGGTGGGCCCGCTCACCGGGCCGTCTCGCGCGGTCCTCCCGTTTGCAGCAGTTCCAGGAGGGCGCCGGCCGCCGGGGTGAGGCTGCGGACCAGGGCGTGGGTGGTCCGGGTGATCTCGATGGCGGAGATCGGCCGGAGCACGACGCCGTCGGGGACGCCGACCACCGTGGCGACGAGCTCGGGCACCAGGCCCGCGCCCAGGCCCTCGCGGACCATGCGCATGACGAGCGCGTAGTCGTCGGCGGTGTGGACGACGTTGGGGTGGAAGCCGGCCAGGGCGCAGGCGCGGTCGAGCATCTCGTGGTCGGTGGTGTCTCGGGAGCCCGCCACCCAGGGGTCCCGGCGCAGGAGGCGCAGGTCCACCGCGTCCGCCACGGCCGGGTGGCCTTCCGGGAGGGCGATCATGATGGGCTCGGCGCCCAGGACGCGGCCGGTGGCGCCGGGTGGCGGCTCCTCGGGGATGAGGTTGTAGGTGAAGGTGATCGCGAGGTCGCAGCCGCCGGCGCGGAGCGTGTCGAGCGCCTCGCGGGGTTCGAGCTCGTACAGGATCACGTGCAGGTCAGGGTGGCGGGTCCTGGCCACGGCGATGGCGGGGAGCAGCCGGTGGACCGCGGCCGTGGCGAAGCAGGCCACCCGGAGCGGTCCGCGTGGGGTCGCGGCGGAGCGGAGGTCCTCCTCCGCGGCGTCCAGGGCGTTCAGGACGATGTGCGCGTGCCCCAGGAGGCGCTCGCCTTCGGCGGTGAGGCGGACGCGGCGGCCGGCCCGCTCGAACAGCCGGACGCCGGCCTCGCGCTCGAGCGTGGCCAGTTGCTGGGAGACGGCGGAGGAGGTCATCCCGCAGGACTCGCCCGCGGCGGTCATCGTGCCGTGATCGGCGAACTCGCGCAGCAGGCGGAGCCGGGCCGGATCCAACATCAAGCAATCCTTACAGATCAGCGCAGAAACACTAAGTGGACATTGCCAATTGCAGCACGCGACACTGGCAGCCGCCTACTACGAGAAACGGAGCACGGCATGGTCACCGTCGTTGAGGTTCCCCAGTGGCAGGGGTCGTTGTCGCCCACCGCCCCCAGGCTCGTCGAAGGCGCCGCCCGGCTGGCGGCGATGGTGCCGGGGGCGCGGCACGTCCGGGTGGAGACCGGCGCCACCCTCCGCGAGACCGCCGACCGGGTCCGGCGGTCGCTCCCGGACGACGACGACTTCGTGGTCACCGTCGGCGGCGACTGCGGCGTGGAGCTGGAACCGATCGCCTCCGCGCTGCGCAGGCACGGCGACCGGCTGGCCCTGGTGTGGTTCGACGCGCACGGAGACCTGAACAGCCCGGCCACCTCCGCGTCGGGCGCCTTCCACGGCATGATCCTGCGCACCCTCCTGGGCGAGGGCCCGCCCGAGCTGGTGCCCGCGCCCGCGCTGCGCCCCGGTCAGGTGTCCATGGTGGGAACCCGGTGCCTGGATCCCGCGGAGGAGGACTACATCCGCGACAACGGCATCGGCGGCCCGGACACGATCGACGCGGACGCGGTCGTGTACGTGCACGTCGACCTCGACGTCCTGGACGGCTTCGCCTCGGTCGGCTACCCCGAACCGGACGGCCTGTCCGCCGAGGCGCTGACCGCGGCGGTCGCCCGCCTGACCGCCCGGCACGAGATCGCCGGCCTGGGGATCACCGAGTACGCTCCCGCCGACCCGAAGGACGAGGAACTGCTCAGGCGGCTGGTGCCCGACCTGGTACGCCTGTGCACTTCCCGCTGAATCCTCCGGGCGTCCCGTACGTTCAGGACAGAAGCTGACCGCTATTGACGGCAGCCTGGTACTCGACGGCAGAACGAAAAGAACGGAAGGCCGAGAGCCATGACTGTCAACGAGCTGACCACCCGCGAGCGCGCCGACCTGCTGGCGGCGCTGGCCCAGCACCGGCACTTCCTGCGGTTCACCACCAGGGACCTCACCGACGAGCAGGCCCGGCTGCGGACCACCGCCAGCGAGCTGTGCCTGGGCGGCCTGATCAAGCATGTCGCCGCGGTGGAACGGGCGTGGATGGAGTTCATCCTGACCGGTCCGTCGGCGATGGGTGACGCCGCCACCATGACCGAGGCCGACTGGGCCGAGCATGCCGACCAGTTCCGGATGCTGCCCGGCGAAACCCTGGCCGGGCTGCTGGACGAATACGCGGAGGTGGCCCGCCGGACCGACGAGCTGGTGACCAACCTGCCCGACCTGGACGCCGCCCAGCCACTGCCGGAGGCCCCGTGGTTCGAGGCCGGCGCCCAGTGGTCGGCCCGCCGGGTGCTGATGAACGTCATCGCCGAGACCGCCCAGCACGCCGGCCACGCCGACATCATCCGCGAGTCCCTGGACGGCGCCAAGAGCATGGGCTGACGCGCTTCACCGTTCACGTCAGGGCGTCGGCGGCGAATCGGGGGCGCTGTTTTCCGATAAAAATGCAGGACTTTCGGCCGTACTCGAAAGACGTCGACGTCCCCGGCAGCCGGATCACACACTTCACCTATGACGCCGAACGAGAAACGGCGCACAGAGAAGGGGATTGTCACAGTGATCCGACGGGGACGCATCATCGCCGCGCTGGGGGCGGCGGGCGCACTGGTCACAACCCTGCTCATCGGGGGAATCAGCGGCGCCTCCGCGGAAACGCGGAACACCACCACCACGCAGGCCAGAATCGCCGATGTGCCGGAAATCAAGCTCACCGACCCGGAGAAGCAGGCGCTGCAGGCCGAAGTGGACAAGCACCTGAAGGACTATGGCGGCGGCAAGCAGATCGGCATCAATGAGATCGCCTACGAAGACAACCGGCTCATTCTCACGTTACCGCTGCCGGGTGAGAAGAAGGCCCGCGCGGCCAACGAGCCCATCACCCCGTTGGGGGTCGCCAACTGCGCGTATGAGTACGCCTGCCTGTGGTCGGACACCAACTTCAACGGCACGCGAATCGCCAGGTACGCCTGCGGGACCATCGCGCTGGGAGCGCCCTTCAACTCCAGCGTGGGATCCATCCACAACAACCAGACGACCGGGACGCAAACGCTGCTCCTTAACGGGTCGCGTCAGATTCTGAACGGAAGCCTGGCGCCGAGCAGGGTCAACGACACGGGGGTCGGAAGCCGCGCGAATGCCCGCAACTGGACGGTCTGCTGATATCCAGCACCTTTCCAGGTTGGACCAGTAAAGGGATCTGGCCGAATGTGGCGCCACCTGCCCGAGCCGGGCAGCGGCCCCCTCGGCCAGATCCCTTCACCATGTGAAGACGATTTCACCCGACAACCGTCTGGCCTCTGCTTTACCGCACCTCTACGATCATCTCCATGATGGGACGAAATGTGTGCTTAACCGTTGGTGCGGTGACCCTTTCTCTCGCCGCGTACGGCGTTTTGGTAGTCGACACGCCAGTGGACATCGGCAGGGTTTCCGCTCTCGCCATCGTGGGCGTGGGCTTCATGATCGGTGCTGTAGCCCTGGCCATGGGAGTGGACCATCGACACCGTAGACGTCCTCAGCCACCGAAGGACAGGCCGACGCACCCCAGCCAGGGGGTAAGGCTCTGAGCCGTCATCGCTAGTCAGCGCACCGGCAGGCCGGTGACGGCGCGGCCGATGATCAACCGTTGGATCTCCGAGGTGCCTTCGAAGATCGTGTAGATCTTGGCGTCTCGGTGGAAGCGCTCCACCGGGTGCTCGCGCGTGTACCCCGCGCCGCCCAGGACCTGGATCGCCTGCTCCGTCACCCACACCGCCGTCTCCCCCGCCACCAGCTTCGACATCGATCCCTCCGCCTGCTCGAACGGCCGGCCGTTGCGGGCCATCCAGGCGGCGCGCCAGGTCAGCAGGCGGGCCATGTCCACGCGGGTGGCCATCTCGGCCAGCAGGAAGGCCACCGCCTGGTTCTCGCCGATCTTGCGGCCGAACTGCTCGCGTTCGCGGGCGTAGTCCCTGGCGTACTCGAAGGCCGCCCTGGCGATGCCGACGGCCATCGCGGCGACGGACGGGCGGGTGGTCTCGAACGTCCGCATCGCCGCCTGCTCCCCGGCCCGCTCCCCACCGCGTACGCGGGCCAGCCGGGCATCCAGCTTCTCCTTGCCGCCGAGCAGGCACGAGCCAGGGACGCGGACGTTGTCCAGGATCACCTCGGCCGTGTGGGAGGCCCGGATGCCGTGCTTGCGGAACTTCTGCCCCATGGACAGGCCGGGGGTGCCGGGCGGGATGACGAAGGTGGCCTGCCCCCTGGTGCCGAGGGACGGCTCGACGGAGGCCACGACCACGTGGACGTCCGCGATGCCGCCGTTCGTGGCCCAGGTCTTGACGCCGTTCAGCACCCAGTCGCCCCGGTCGTGGACCGCACGGGTGCGGATGGCGCCGATGTCGGACCCGGCGTCCGGCTCGGAGGCGCAGAAGGCGCCGAGCTTGACCTCGGTCGCCGACCCGAACATCTGCGGCAGCCACTCCCCCACCTGCTCCGGCGTGCCGTTGCCGGACAGGGCGGCGGCGGCCAGGCCGGTGCCGACGATGGACAGGCCGATGCCCGCATCGCCCCAGAAGATCTCCTCGAACGCCACCGGCACCCCCAGCCCGCTCTCCTCGAACCACTGCGTGGCGAAGAAGTCGAGCGAGTACAGGCCGATCTTGGCGGCCTCCTGAAGGACGGGCCAGGGGGTCTCCTCGCGTTCGTCCCATTCGGCGCCGGCCGGGCGGATCACGTCGCGGGCGAAGGCGTGCACCCAGTCGCGTACCTCGACGACCTCGTCACTGAGCTCCGGGCAGAACCCGCTCATGCGTCCCTCCAAGGGTTACCAGTGGTAACACCTTACCGGTCGGTAGCCCGCACCGGGAAGCAGTCGGCGCGGCGGGCGGGATCACCACGCCGGAGCAACCCGGGTGGTCATGGTGATCATCGGCGGGCGTTCCGCGATGCCGATGTCGCGGACAAGGACGTGGTGCCCGTCCCAGCTCTTCCTGAACTGCGCCAGCCGGGCCGAGGGCGCGTGCCGGGACTCGATCTTGCCCTGGCGTTCCAGCCGTGACCAGGCGGCCAGCATGATCTGCGACGCCATCCCGCCGAGCGCCTCCGTCGACTGCGGCGCGTGCTCGCGTGTGCCCAGATCCACCTGCGCGAACGCGTCCAGCCCCGCGAGGTCGAGCAGATCGATCAGCAGGCCGAGCTCCACGCCGTAACCGGTCAGGAACGGCACCCGCTCCAGCGCCGACCGGCGACCGGCGTACTCGCCGGCCAGGGGCTGCACGAAGCCGGCCAGCAGCGGCCAGTGCAAATTGATCAGCGGGCGGGCCACCAGCTCGGTCACCCGGCCGCCGCCGGTCGGGGAGCCGTGCAGCGGACGGTCGTAGCATCCCTTGGCGTAGACCACGGAAGGATCCGCGAGAAGCGGCCCGAGCAACCCGAATATCAACGAAGCACGAAATTTCCGGATATCGGCGTCGGCGAACACCAGCACGTCACCCGACGTGACGGCCAGCGACTTCCACAGTGCCTCCCCCTTGCCGTCGAGCGGCCTGAGGTGCGGCAGGATCGAGTCCTGGGCGTGCACCGCGGCCCCCGCCCGCGCCGCCACCAGCGCCGTGTCGTCGGTGGAGCGTGAGTCGATGACCACGATCTCGTCGATGAGCCCGCCCAGCTCCCGCCGGATGACCCCGACGATCTCCCCCACGGTGTCGCGTTCGTCGCGGGCGGGGAGCACGACGCTCACCGTGGTCCGCCCCTTGGCGTCCACCAAGTCGCGGATCGGCCAGTCCGCGGCGGACGACGTGCGGTGCCGCAACCATCCACGCACTTCAGGCAGCATGGCGACCCCTCCCCCGAATCCCCGCTTTTCAGGTCAGGCAGTGGTGGCGTGTCGCTCCAGGAACGTGTAGACGTCCGCCTCGTCCACCCCGGGGAACGACCCCGGCGGCAGCGCGGCCAGGACGTGGGAGTTGGCCCGGGCGGACGGCCAGGCGTATCCCTCCCAGCGTTCGGCCAGCTCGGCGGGCGGGCGGCGGCAGCAGTCGCCGCTCGGGCAGTTGGACTTGGTGCGGTTGGTGGTCTCGCGCCCGCGGAACCATCTCGATTCCTTGTAAGGTACCCCGAGGGTGATCGCGAAATCCCTCTCCCGCGACGGATCCACGTGAGCCACGCAGAAATAGGTGCCCGTCGGCGAATCCGAATACTGGTAATAGACGGAGAACCGGTCCGGCGAGGCGAACACCTGCCTCCCCGACCACTGCAGGCACATCCGTTGCCCCTCGATGGCGCCCTGCTCGTCGGCCGGGAAGACGATGCCGTCGTTCTCGTACGCCTTGTAGATGGTGCCGCCGGCGTCGTTGCGCACGAAGTGGCAGACGAGGCCGAGGTGGTGGGTGGCCAGGTTGGTGAAGCGGTGCGCGGCCATTTCGTACGACACGGCGAACACGTCCCGCAGGTCCTCCACCGACAGCGCCCGGTCGGACTTGGCCTCCTGGAGATAGAGCGTGGCGGCCTTCTCGGGGACGAGCACGGCGGCGGCGAAGTAGTTCGCCTCGGTGCGCTGGCGCAGGAAGTCGGCGAAGTCGCGGGGCTTGTCGTGGCCGAGCGCGAGGTGCCCGAGGGTCTGCAGCAGGATCGTGCGCGGGGTGTGCATGCCGAGCTGCTCGTGCTTGACGTAGATGCGGCGGTTGCGCAGGTCGGTGATGGAACGTACGGAGCGGGGCAGGTCCTGAGCGGTGTGGACGGTGTAGCCGAAATGCGTGACCAGGCTCTGGATCATGCTCTGCGACAGGGCGCCCGTACGGTATCCGACCGCCTCCAGGGCCTCGGCGGCGGCCTTCTCGATGTCGGGGAAATAGTTGCCCTGCTCGCGCTGCCGCCGGCGGAGCTCGGCGTTGGCGACCCTGGCCTCCTCCGGCGTGGCGGTGCCCCTGGCCTGCCTGGCGCGCAGCTCGCCGTACAGGCCGAGCAGGTGTTCGAGCACGTCGTTGGGCACCCGGGCGGAGACCTTGAGCCGGGGCAGGCCCAGACCGGCGTAGATGGGGTCGCGTTGCGCCTCCTCCAGCGCGATCTCCAGCTGGGCGCGGCGGTTGGGCGGCTGGCGGCGCAGCAGCTCTTCGACGGGCACGCCCAGGGCGGTCGCCAGTGCCTTGAGCAGTGAGAGCTTGGGCTCACGCTTGCCGTTCTCCAGCAGTGACAGCTGGCTGGGCGCCCTGCTGACGCGGGATCCCAGGTCGGAGAGGGTGAGGCCGCGCTGTTTGCGCAGGTGGCGGAGGCGCTGGCCAAACGCGATCAGATCCAGCTCTTGCGTCAAAGACAGCGGTTCTTCGCCCAGCAACGACGCCATGACCGAATCATAGACAGAAAATCCGCCCATTTTCTAGCCTCCTCACCCTCTCCTCCGGCACCTGTGCGCGGACCGGCCCGGCCCGCTTTCGCTCCACGCGATTGGTCTAGTCCAACGGGAAAATTCGCGAATTGTTCACCGCTGAATCCCTACCTCAAATGACCCATATGGAAACTATCGCGATTCTTCTCCTTCGCTCGATCTATGGACGGGGTCCTCCCGGGCACAGACTCTGCGTGAGCCCCAGGGGACGACCCAAGGAGTGAACGATGAACGATCGCCTCAAGGGAGCTGCTGAGCAGCTGCGCGAAGAGTGGGAGAACGACCCTCGCTGGGAGGGTGTCGAGCGCACGTATGACGCGGAAGACGTGATCAGACTGCGTGGCAGCGTCCAGGAGGAGCACACGCTGGCCCGGCTCGGCGCCGAGCGGCTGTGGGACCTGCTGCACACCGAGGACTACGTCGCCGCCCTCGGCGCGCTGACCGGCAACCAGGCGGTGCAGCAGGTGCGGGCCGGGCTGAAGGCGATCTACCTGTCCGGCTGGCAGGTGGCCGCCGACGCCAACCTGAGCGGGCAGACGTACCCGGACCAGAGCCTGTACCCGGCCGACTCCGTGCCCGCCGTCGTGCGCCGGATCAACAACGCGCTGCTGCGCGCCGACCAGATCACCTGGTCGGAGGGGGCCGCCGGCGCCCCGTACTGGCTGGCGCCCATCGTGGCCGACGCCGAGGCCGGTTTCGGTGGCGTACTGAACGCGTTCGAGCTGATGAAGGGCATGATCGCGGCGGGCGCCGCGGGCGTGCACTGGGAGGACCAGCTCGCCTCCGAGAAGAAGTGCGGCCACCTGGGCGGCAAGGTGCTGATCCCCACCGGCCAGCACATCAAGACCCTGAACGCCGCCCGCCTCGCCGCGGACGTCGCCGGAGTCCCCACCCTGGTCATCGCGCGGACCGACGCCCAGGCCGCGACGCTGCTGACCAGTGACGTGGACCCGCGCGACCAGGAGTTCACCACCGGCGAGCGCACCGCGGAGGGCTTCTACCGGGTCAGGAACGGCCTGGCGGCCTGCGTGGCCCGCGGGCTGGCGTACGCGCCGTACGCCGACCTGCTCTGGATGGAGACGAGCACGCCCGACCTCGACGTGGCGCGCGAGTTCGCCGAGGCGATCAAGGCCGAGTTCCCGGAGCAGATGCTGGCCTACAACTGCTCGCCGTCGTTCAACTGGAAGCAGCACCTGGACGACTCCACGATCGCCAAGTTCCAGCGGGAACTGGGGCACATGGGGTACAAGTTCCAGTTCATCACCCTGGCCGGGTTCCACTCGCTGAACCACTCGATGTTCGACCTGGCCAGCGGGTACGCCACCGACGGCATGGCGGCGTACGTCGGGCTGCAGGAGGCCGAGTTCGCCGCGGAGGCACGCGGCTACACCGCCACCCGGCACCAGCGCGAGGTCGGCACCGGCTACTTCGACCTGGTCAGCACGGCCGTGGCGCCGGACTCCTCGACCACCGCCTACAAGGGCTCGACCGAGGAGGAGCAGTTCACCCGCTGACCGCCTGAACTCGCCGGTACCTCCAGGGCATGGGACGGTTCCCCGGCGATCGGCCGCGCCGACCTCCCCCCAGCGCCGGCGCGGCCCCCTTCGCAGCGCCGCGCCGGTTCGCCACCGGCGCGGCGCTGCCCTTCGAAGGAGCCTGGACCCGTGGTCACGGAGACTGCGTGACGGTGGGGGTCAGGGTGGGTGAGGCCGACACGGTGGGATCCAGGGTCTCGCCGGGTCCCTCCTGCGGGATCGTGCTGATCGACTGCGACGGGGAAGGGCAGTTCGGGCGGGCCGCGTCGCCGCGCCTGTTCCGCGCCGGGTTCGCGCACTCTCCCGGATCGGCGTCCGGCCAGTCGCCCGGGGCGCCGGTGTTCGACGGCCGGAACGTGCGCTTGCGCTCGGGGGGCGAGGTGAGCAGGGCACGCGGCCCGCCGGTCCGGGTACGGGTCACGAAGACCGTCGGGGTGACGACCGGGGACGGGCTCGTGGTCGCGGTGGCCGGGGTGGGCAGGGCGCCGGTCGGCAGGGGCCCGGTCGGCGGAGCCGTGGTCGGCAGGGCCCAGGTGGGCGGGATGCCGCCGACGGGCGTGGCCGTGCGGCGAGCGGTGGCTCCGGCGTTCACCTCGGACTGCGTGATCGGCGGGTCGCCGGGGATGAGCGAGCCGCCGTCGGCGTTCGTCCGGTCGCCGCCGGACGCGGCGATCACCGTGACGGCCGCGATCGACACCGTGGCCAGCGCCGCGAACGTGGCATGCGACAGATGCGCCCCCGCCCTCCCCCTCCGCCGCCCCCCAGCCGCACCGCCACCCGCAGCCGCACCGGCACCCGCATCGAGTCCCCCGGTTTCCCACGGGCCGGAGCCTGCTCGCGCCCAGGGGGTCACGAGATCCCGGCCGTCGGGCGCGCCGGGCTCCCAGGACTCCCCCGGCCCCGAGTACCCGGCCTCCTCCGGCTCCGGGTCCCCCGGTGACATGGCGAGGCTGCCCCGGCCCGGCCGGGGCGGATGGGGGACGGCCGTCCAGATCGCGGTCATCACGCCCGCCACCTCCTGGCGCAGGTCCCACGGATCCCCCACCCCGCCCGCGGCCAGGAGCACCCGCAGCAGGTCGGCCGCCCTCGGGCGGTCGGCGGGAACCTTGGCCAGGGCCGCCTCGACGGCCGGCCGGAGCAGGGCGGGCACGCCCTCGACGCGCGGCGGCTCGAACACGATCCGCCGGGTCAGCACGTCCGGCTCCCCGGTCCCGAACGGGTGGTGCCCCGAGGCGGCGAACGCCACCAGGCACCCCCACGCGAACACGTCAGAAGTCGGCATCGCCGGCCCGCCCGTCAGCCGTTCCGGCGCCACCCAGCCCGGGCTTCCCATGACCTGCCCGGCCTGCGTGTGCGCGGCCGAGGTGTCCACGTCGCGGGCGATGCCGAAGTCGATGACCCGCGGTCCCCGCGGGGACAGCAGCACGTTGGCCGGCTTGAGGTCCCGGTGCACGAGTCCGGCCTCGTGCACGGCCACCAGCGCGGCGGCGACCCCGAGCGCGAGCCCGTAGGCGAGGTCGGGCGGGAGCGGCCCGCCGGCCGCGACGACCTGGGAGAGCGCCGGGCCCGGGATGTACTCGGTGACCAGGAAGGGGCGGTCCCCGTCGGTGCCGTCCTCCACGACCGCCGCCGTACAGAAGGGGACCAATCTTCGCGAGAAAGCGACTTCCTCAGCGAAACGCGCCCGTAGCGTGGCATCGTTGAGATGCACCGCATGCGGTGTCTTGAGGGCGACCAGGCCGCCCTGAGGGTGTTCGGCCAGGTACACCACTCCCATCCCGCCCGTGCCGAGGCGGCCGAGGAGCAGGTATCGGCCGATGATGACCGGATCGCCCACGGTCAGTGGTCGTACGCCAGCAGGCATGTCGCAAGCCCCACCACGCGCCATGCGGGTTCGCCTCTCCTGTCCAGGACACGGCAAGGCACACTGTGGCCCGTTCCGGGGCAGCTTTCCGCATGTCTGTCATAAGGGGTATTGCAGGTAAGACCTTCATGCCTCCGAGGTCAGTAAACAGACGGTCTGGAGTGACGTCGCGCGGCAGGCGTGCCGGATGGGAATGATCGCGGTCAGGAGGCCACGGCGGCCTGCTCCTCGGCCTCGACCCGGCGGTTCCAGTCGGGCTTCACCGCGCGCCACCCCTCGTCGTCCACCCCGGTCCGCCAGTATCCGGAGATGGACAGCCGATCCATCCCGATCCCCCGCTCCAGGCGCAGGTGCCGGCGGAGCTCCTTCACGAAACCGGCCTCCCCGTGCACGAACGCGTGCACGTCACCCTCCGGGAACTCCAGCTCCCGCACCGCCCGGACGAGCGCCTCGCCCACCGGGCGGTCGCGCCGGTGGATCCAGGTGATCCGGGCCTCGCAGGCCGTCCTGAGCTTCTGCTCGTCCTCGGGCCCGTCCACCTCCAGCAGGACGTGGGCCACCGCCCCGTCACCGAGCGCCTCCAGGGACGCCGCGATGGCGGGCAGCGCGCTCTCGTCACCCACCAGCAGGTGCCAGCCGGCCGCGGGGTCGGGTACGTAGTTGCCGCCGGGGCCCAGCATGACCACCTCGTCGCCGGGCTCCGCGCGGGCGGCCCACGGCCCGGCCAGGCCACTGTCGCCGTGGACCACGATGTCGAGGGTCAGCTCGCGGGCGTCGGGGTCCCACGCGCGTACGGTGTAGGTCCGCAGCCGCGGCCACAGCTCGCGGGGCATGGTCTCGCGGCAGGTCCGCACGTCGAACGGCTCGGGATAGTCGACCCCTTCGCGGGGGAAGACGAGCTTGACGTAATGGTCGCTCATCCCGCTCGTGGCGAAACCGGCCAGGCCGTCGCCTCCGATCACGAGGCGGACCATGTTCCGGGAGATCCACTCGGATCGCAGGACGACACCCCGGTGCTGGTTCGCGGGCTTCTCGGCCATCCAACCGCCCCCTGACGCCAAGTTAGGCATACCTAACCTTATACTTACCGATGTCGCCAGCGTACGTCCAACCGCTGAATTGCGGCTGTAGCGAAGGTCACGCCGCGGCCGAATCCCCCCTGGACGCGGGTCTGGCCGCCACCGCGCTGACGAACTGCTTCATGTGCCGGAACGCCAGCCGCGCCTCCGGCAGCACGTCCGCCAGGATCGGGAAGACGTGCGGCATCCGTGGCCATTCCTCGTAGCGGACCGGCACCCCGGCCTGGCGCGCCCGCTCGGCCACCCGCCTGGCCTCGTCCCGCAGGACCTCCGTGGAGCCGGTCACGATCATCAGCGGCGGCAGCCCGGTGAAGTCACCGAGCACCGGGGAGACGAGCGGGTCCCGCGGGTCCAGCCCTGAGGTCCACCGGCGCGCCAGCCAGCGCACCCGCCCGGCGGGGAGCATGGGGTCCTGCCACCGATTGGCCCGGCGCGGGAAGTCGGTCAGGTCGGCCCACGGCGACAGGCAGATGGCCGCCCCGGGCAGCGGCAGCCCGCCGTCGCGCAGCGCCAGCATGGTGACCAGGGTCAGGTGGCCGCCGGCGGAGTCCCCGGCGAGGATGACGTCCCCGGGCGCGTGCCCGCGCCCCAGCAGGCAGTCATAGGCATCCAGCGCGTCCGCGAGCGAGTCGGCCAGCTTGAACACGGGCCCCTGGCGGTAGTCGAGCGCCAGCACGGGCCGCCGGGTCGCCGCCGACAGCCGCCACGTGATGGACCGGTGCGTACGCGGCGAACACGAGAAATATCCCCCACCGTGGAAGTAGAGCACCACCTTCCCCTCGTCCAGCTTCGGACCGCCCCGGATCCACTCACCACCGCACGACGAGAACTCCTCCGGTGCGATCAGGACATGCGGGGGATGGGGCATCTGAACCAGGCGAGCGAGGTCGCCCAGCCGGTTGGCGCAGGCGAGCGCGACCGGATGACGCATCAGCAGGCTGGAGAACGGCTTCAGCGTGCCGTACATGACACCGGTGAGAGCCCGAGCCTGCCAGCTCAAAGGGTAGTCAGGCACAAGGTCCCGATCAATCCGCATAACGGCCCTCCAAGGCCATTGTTCCCGCGCGGACCCCGCCATACCAGCCAGTAAGCGTCTGATTCTTACAGGGATATTTCGCCAATGTTTCAAGCGAGCGACCTGGCGGGCCCGCGAGCCTGAGCCCACCCGGGCGCCATGCCCGGCCCCCGGCCGCCCGGCACCACCGAGACCCCGGAGCCGCCGGCTTTGCGCCGCATTTAAACGCGTTGCGGACGCTCGGCCAGGCGACGCATAATTCCATGCTTTCCCAACGGCAGACCCGTGCGCGGGCACGGACACGGCCTGTCACCGTGTCCTCACACCCTGGAGGTGCAAAACCATACCGCTCTATAGCCGGCTCGTCCGGTACGGCTTCCGCAAACACGCCACCTACGCCGGCGCCGCGCTCGCCGGCGCGTTCACCAACAGCGTCTTCGGCGTCCTGCGCGCCTACATCCTCATCGCGTTGTGGCAGGCCCGCCCCGGGCTTGCCGGATACGACGTGGCCGACGCCATCACCTTCTGCTTCATCACCCAGGCCTTCATCGGGCCGATGCAGCTGTTCGGCGGCGGGCTGTCCATCCCCGAGCGCATCCGCAGCGGCGACATCGCGCTCGATCTGGTCCGCCCGGCCTCGTTGCAGCTCTGGACGCTGGCCGAGGACCTGGGCAGGGGGGCCTACCTGTTCATCGTGCGGAGCATCCCGCCGATGCTGCTCGGCGCGGCCCTGTTCGGCATCGTCCTGCCCACCGATCCCGGCCGGTGGCTGGCCTTCCTGGCGGGCTTCGCGATCGCCCTGCTGGTCAGCTTCGGCTGGCGTTACCTGGTGGCGCTGTCGGTCTGCTGGCTCCTCGACGACCGCGGCGTGGCCGTGCTGTCGCTGGTCCTGACGACGTTCTTCAGCGGGATGA
Source organism: Nonomuraea jiangxiensis (assembly GCF_900099965.1). Lineage (GTDB taxonomy): Bacteria > Actinomycetota > Actinomycetes > Streptosporangiales > Streptosporangiaceae > Nonomuraea > Nonomuraea jiangxiensis. Next base: position 113,977 of record NZ_FNDJ01000012.1, read on the forward strand.
TGCTGCCTTTGCGCATCTTCCCCGGCTGGCTCGGCGACCTGGCCGGGGCGCTGCCGTGGGCGGCCATGGTCCAGTTGCCCACCGACCTCTACCTCGGCAAGGCGCCGGTCCTGGACACGCTGGCCTTCCAGGCGTTCTGGGCCGTCGTGCTGCTCGGGCTCGGCATGCTCGGCACCCGGGCGATCCGCCACAAGGTGGTGATCCAGGGTGGTTAGGACGTACGTCCTGCTGCTGTGGACCTGGACCAGGGCCGCCGCCGCGTACCCGGCCTCGTTCACGCTGATGATCCTGCTCGGCTTCGTCACGGCCGGGCTCGACGTCGCGGTGATCCTGGTCGTCTTCGCCAACACCACCACCCTCGCCGGGTTCACCCGCGAGGAGGTGCTGTTCCTCTACGGCGCCGCGAGCCTGTCCTTCACCGTCTGCGACACGTTCGTCGGCAACATCGACCGGGTCAGCCAGCACATCAAGGCGGGCACCCTGGACACGTTCCTGATCAGGCCGGTCGGCGCGTGGATGCAGCTCACCGCCGACCGCTTCAACGCCAACCGGGCCGGGCGGATCGTCCAGGCGGCCCTCGTGCTCGGCTACGCCTGCGCCGCGCTCCACCTCGACTGGCGGCGGGCCTGGATGATCCCCGTCATGGTGATCACCGGGATGGTCATCTTCTCGGCGCTGTGGACGCTCGCGGGCGCGATGCAGTTCGTGCTGACCGACGCGCCCGAACTGGCCAACGCCTTCACCTACGGCACCCACCAGCTGAGCCAGTATCCACTCAGCATCTACGCCCGCGACCTGGTCAAGGGCGTGACGTACGTGCTCCCGCTGGCCTTCGTCAACTGGCAGCCCGGCCTGTACGTGCTGGGCCGGGACGACCCCTTCGGCACGCCGGAGTTCATGCGCTTCCTCGGACCGGCCGCCGCGCTGGTCCTCGCCCTGCTGGCCGCGCTGGCCTGGCGGCAGGGCCTCAGGCACTACCGATCCACGGGGAGTTGACGATGATCGAACTCGACCGGGTGGGACGTTCGTTCAAGGTGAAGCGGAGCGTCGTCCACGCCGTACAGGACCTGTCGTTCACGGTGTCGGCGGGGGAGTTCGTCGGTTACCTCGGGCCGAACGGGGCGGGCAAGTCCACCACGATCAAGATGCTGTGCGGCATCCTCACCCCCACCTCCGGCAAGGTGCGGGTGGCCGGGCTGGACCCCTCGCGCCGGCGCACGACGCTGGCGCGGCGCATCGGGGTGGTGTTCGGGCAGCGCACGACGCTGTGGTGGGACCTGCCGCTGGCCGACAGCTTCCAGCTGATCAGGCACCTCTACCGGGTCGACCGCGCGACCTTCAGGACCCGGCTCGACGAGCTGACCGAGACGCTCGACCTGGGCGGGTTCCTGCGCACGCCCGTGCGCCAGCTCAGCCTGGGCCAGCGCATGCGCGGCGACCTCGCGGCGGCGCTGCTGCACGCGCCCGAGGTGCTGGTGCTCGACGAGCCGACGATCGGGCTGGACGTGGTCAGCAAGGCCGGCATCCGGGCCTTCCTGCAGCGGGTGAACGCCGAGCAGGGCACGACCGTGCTGCTGACCACGCACGACCTCGGCGACATCGAACGCCTGTGCCGCCGCGTCATGGTGATCGACCATGGGCGGCTGGCGTTCGACGGGACGATCGACGACCTGATGGCCACGGCGCCGGGCCAGTCCAGCATCGAGGACGTGGTCACCCGCCTGTACACCGGGGAGGCGTCGTTGCCCGGGTCCCCGTAGCGGTCCCGCGGCTCAGTAGTAGCCGCCCTCCTGCTCGGTCTCGTAGTCCTCGTCCTCGTCGTCGTGCCGGCGTGCCCAGCGCGAGGGCATCAGGACGGGGATGAAGAGCGCCACGCCGAGCAGGGCGAACACCCCTGTGGTCAGCATCGTCCGGACGCCGAGTCCGGCGTCCCGGATGATCTGGTCGACCGAGGGCTCGGACGGGATGAGGGACAGAGCCCTGTTGACGTCGAGCGCGTACACGACCGTCCAGGCCAGCAGCACCATGGACGGGATGAACGTCGCCACCGGGGAGATCCGGCCCGCCGTCACGAGCCCGACCACCAGTCCGACGGCCGCCATCGCGCCCAGCGCGATCCACAGTTTCTGGTCCTCCGGTGGCGCCGCCGCCGCACCGCCGAAAGTCTGCTGAACAGCCCATCCCCCGCCGCCCAGGACGGCCGCCGTCACGACAAGTCCGACGAGCAAACCCGCTAAGTGCCGCAACGCTCTCACCTCTATGTCAACGTGCTCGGCACGACCTTAGCGACAAAAGCCATTTCGGCCCAGGCATTGCCTCAGCTTCGATGGGGAGGTCTCAAAACGCGCCGCCCCATGAGAGCATGAGCACACTTATGCGTGCGCGACTCCCCCTCAGGCTCGCGCGGACGGCCGCCTTCACCGCTGTCTGCGTGACCCTGGCCGCACTCGCCCACGTGCTGGGCGGTGGCTCGGCGCCCGAGCCGTGGGTGGCCGGGCTGGGCCTCGTGGCCGTCTTCGGGCTGGGGCTGGCGCTGTGCGGCCGGGAGCGCTCGACGGCGGCGATCAACGTGCTGCTGGTCATCGCGCAGTTGGGGCTGCACGAGCTGTTCGCGGGCGAGGAGACGGCCTACGTCTCGGTGCACGAGCACGGGCAGGGCGGCCTGGCCATCAACCTCGGCATGCTGCTCACCCACCTGACGGCCAGCGTGATCACGGGGCTGTGGGTGGCGCGCGGGGAGGCCGCGCTGTGGGCGCTGCTGCGCCGCCTCGGCCGCCGTCTCGTGCTGCTGGCGCCGGTCGTCGTGCCCGCCGTGCGGCCCGCCGTACCGGTCGTTCTCACCAGGGTGGTCCCGCTGCCGCCGGTCCTGCGGCACAGCGTGGCCAGGCGTGGTCCTCCACTTCCCGCCTGACACCTGACACCCCTTTTCTGACATTCACCCAAGTGGAGATTTCGCATGTCCTTCATTCGCCGTGCCGCGACCGTGCTCGCCGCCGCCACCGCCATCACCGCCGGCCTCGCGCTGCCCGCGCTGGCCCACGTCACCATCCAGCCGGGGAGCGCCGAGCAGGGCGGGTTCACCAAGGTCGCGTTCCGGGTGCCCAACGAGCGCGACGACGCCTCCACCGTCAAGCTGGAAGTGTCCTTCCCCACCGATCACCCGCTGGCCTTCGTCTCCGTCAAGCCCGTGTCCGGATGGGACGTCAAGGTCACCGAGGGCAAGCTGCCCACGCCGGTCAAGACCGAGGACGGCGAGCTGACGGAGGCCGTGACCAAGATCGTGTGGTCCGGCGGCAAGATCGCGCCCGGGGAGTTCCAGGAGTTCGAGGTGTCCATGGGGAAGCTTCCCACGGACACTGACACGCTGGTGTTCCCCACCAAGCAGGAATACTCCGGCGGCGAGGTCGTCGACTGGGCCGACGCCCCGAAGACGGACGGCACGGAGGCCGAGCACCCCGCCCCGACCCTCAAGCTCGTCCCGCCGGCCGCGGCGAGCTCCACCTCCTACGCCACCCCCACGGCCGCCGCGGCCCAGGCCGCGCCGTCGGTGACCCCGGTGGCGGCCTCCGCGTCGTCCTCCTCCTCTGACGGCACGGCCCGGCTGCTGGGCGGCGCGGGTCTGGCGGTGGGCGTCATCGGCGTCGTGACCGCCGCCGTCGCCCTCCGCCGCCGCCCGACGGCCTGATCCAGGCGCGGGGAGGGGCCCAAAAGTGGCCAGGGTGTGCCGTCAGGACGTGATGTCCTTGCCGGAGAAGCGGGCCCAGGCGATCGAGCCGAACAGCGCGATGTACGCCCCGAAGGCCACCAGCCCCTCCCTCAGCGCCCCGAAGTCGACCGGGGCCCGGAGCACCGCGTCGAAGTTGGTGAACCAGGTCGGCAGCAGGTACGGAGTGATCGAGTCCAGCTCGGGGATCGCCCGCAGCACCTGGCAGACGATGACCAGCACGATGGTGCCCGCGATGGCCCCGATGGAGACCTCGGTGAACGTCGACAGCGCCAGCCCGATCGCGGCCAGGGCGGCCATGCCCGCGCCGACGTACCCGACGGCGATGAGGATGCGCAGCAGGCCCTCGGCCATCGTGATGGTGGTGCCGGACAGCAGCGTCACGGGGCCGGCCGGGAACAGCACCAGGCCCGTCAGCAGGGCCGACAGCGCCACCACGGCCGTGACCGCGTAGGCGTAGATCGCCGCGTTGAGATATTTGACCAGCAGCAGCCGGGTGCGGCCGGCCGGGGCCGCCAGCAGGTAGCGCAGGGTCCCCGCGCCCGCCTCGCCCGCCACCGAGTCGCCCGCCACCACGGTGACGGCGACCGGCATCATCAGGAGGACCAGGAAGGACAGCGCGAAGAACGTCAGCATCAGGCTGTTGCCCGCCACGTCCGCGATGATCCCACCCATGCCCCCCTGACCGCCGACGATCCGCAGCGTCACGCCGATGATGACCGGCACGCACGCGATCACGGCCAGCATCGCCAGATTGCGCGGGCGGCGGAAGGTCAGGCCCAGCTCCGAGCCCAGCAGCCGCCAGAACGCCCACCGCTCGCGAGCCGACGGCACCGGCGGCGTGGGGGTCTCCGGCCGCGCGTGGCGCTCGGTGGTCTCCAGCGTCTCCGCCACCGGTACGAGCCCCGGCGTACGCCGCGCCTCCCCCGCCCGAACCCCGGACCCCGCGCCGGGCGACGTCGAAGTGTCAACCGTCGACATCGAAGCCCTCCCCTGTCAGTCCCACGAACACGTCCTCCAGGCTCGGCCGCAGCACGGCCAGCCCCCGGACGGCCACGCCCTCCTCCACCAGCGCGGCGTTGATGCGCTCGGGCGCGTGCCCGCCCAGCTCCGCCGTGACCTGCCCGGCCTCGGAGCGCACGTCGGCCAGGCCGAACGTGCCGAGCACCCGGGCGGCGTCGGCCGTGTCCGGGGTCTCGATCCGGACCCGGGTGGCCAGCCCGCCGCTCAGCGAGGCGATCGTGCCCTGCGCCACCAGCGTGCCGGTCCGCATGATCGCCGCGTGCGTGCACATCTGCTCGACCTCCGCCAGCAGGTGCGACGAGACGAACACCGTGGTGCCGTCGGCGGCGATCTCCTTCACCAGCGCGCGCACCTCGCGGGTGCCCTGCGGGTCGAGGCCGTTGGTCGGCTCGTCCAGGATGAGCAGCTCGCGCGGTCCCAGCAGGGCGGCGGCGATGGCCAGCCGCTGGCGCATGCCGAGGGAGTAGTTGCGGTAGCGCTTGCCGGCGGCGGCCGACAGGCCCACGCGTTCGAGCGCCTCGGCGACGCGCCGCCTGGCGGTGGTCCGCGGGGCGGTCGGGTCGGCGGCGTCGAAGCGCAGCAGGTTGGCCGTGCCCGACAGGTACGGGTAGAAGGCCGGCCCTTCGACCAGCGCCCCCACTCTCGGCAGCGCCTGCGTGGCGGGCAGCCCGAGCACGGAGTGGGTGCCGGCCGTGGGCGTGACCAGGCCGAGCAGCATGCGGATCGTGGTGGTCTTGCCCGAGCCGTTCGGGCCCAGGAAGCCGAACACCGAGCCCCGCGGCACGGCCAGGTCGAGCGCGTTCACGGCGACCTGGCCGCCGCGGAAGCGCTTGGTCAGCCCCTCCGTGACGATGGCGCTCTCCCCGGCGCCGTCCGCCGGGGGCGGGGCCGCCCCGAAGGGCGCCCCCGCTTCCTGCGTGACGGTTGTCACTTGGTGCCCGCCGCCTCGATGATCTCCTCCGGCGTGACCGCGCCGACGAGGAGACGGCCGTCGTCGGTCACCAGGGCGGTGACGAGCTTCGTCTTGATCAGCTTGCCGGAGCCCCACGTGCCGCTCACCGGGGTGGCGGACTTGAGCACGCTGTCCAGCAGCGCGCTCGGGTCGGAGCCGCCGCCGCCGAACGGGTCGTGCGCGTCCGCCGAGCCGGTCGCGGGCGTGGGCGCGGGCGCCAGGTCCGACGGCGAGAACGGCACGACGGCCACGCTCGTCCAGCCGTCACCGACGACCTTCAGCTGGTCGGCGACGTCCTTGGCGTGCTCGGCCCGCTGCTCGGCCTGCTGGCCGGCGGCGTCGAGGCCGAGCGTCCTCTCCTCCACCTTGGTGCCCGCGGGCGGGGTGAAGGTGAAGTTCTCAGGCGCCGGCGGCGTGAACGTCACCTGCGTGAACCCGAGCTGGAACGCCGGCTCCGCCGAGCCCTTGGCGTAGACCTGGACCTGCAGCGGGACGTAGTTCTCCCCGTCGAGCGCGATCCGGATCTCCTGCACCAGCGAACCCGGGTCCTTGGGCGCCACCACGAGCTGGTAGGCCGGGCGGCCCGCCACCTCCGCATTGTTGATCACCCGGACGGCGGTGTGCTGGTCGACGTTGGCCAGCAGCCGCTCGGCCACCTGCTGCGGGGTCACGTCGGTCGGCTGCGGCGTGGGCAGCCGGTGCTGCTTGCCGGCCTCTCCCTTGATCGTCAACTTGGTGGCGGTGTTGCTGCTGCTGTCGTAGTACCAGGCCTGGCCGCCGTTCAGGATCAGGTTGGTCTCGTTCATCTGGGTCGGCATGGCCACCCGCAGCTTGTCGTGGGCGCCGTACCAGACCTTCACCTCGTGCGAGCCGGACAGCAGGCTCAGCGGCGACTCGACGCCGGTCTGCGGCAGGGCGGGCAACCCGAGGGAGGCCGTCTGCTGCACGGTGCCGGACATCGGCGGGAGGCCGCCGTCCTTACCGGTCGCGGCGGCGGCGTCGGCCAGCAGTTGCTGGGGCGTGCGCTCCGGCAACACGGGCTCTCCGCTCACTGCGGCGATGACAGGGCCGGCGCCGATCGCGGCTCCGATCACGGCCGCGGTCGCGATCGGGACTCCCCACCTCACGAACGTGCCTCTTCGCATCTCACTCCCTAACGGTATGTCGTCGCGGACTCGGCGACGTTAGAAGTCGTTAGTGAGAGCCTGCGTGATGCATCCTGTGACGAGCCTGAGGCTGTCTGAGACCGCTCTCAGGCTTCTCAGCGTGGTCTCAGCGCACGAACGGGAGAATCGCCACATGAGAGTACTTGTCGTCGAGGACGAGCGGCGGATGGCCGCCGCGCTCCAGCGGGGGCTCCAGGCCGAGGGCTTCGCCGTGGACCTCGCCCACGACGGCGAGGAGGGGCTCCACGCGGCCAGGAACGGTGACTACGACGTCGTGGTGCTCGACATCATGCTGCCCAGGCTGTCGGGCTACAACGTGTGCAAGCAGTTGCGCGCGGAGGAGAACTGGGTGCCGATCCTCATGCTCTCCGCCAAGGACGGCGAATACGACATGGCCGACGGCCTCGACCTCGGGGCCGACGACTACCTGACCAAGCCGTTCTCGTACGTGGTGCTGGTGGCCAGGTTGCGGGCGCTGATGCGGCGCGACTCCGGGCGGCGGCCGTCGGTGCTGGCGGCGGGAGACCTGGCGCTGGATCCGGCGCGGCGCAGGGTGACCCGCGGCGAGCAGGCGATCGAGCTGACGCCCAGGGAGTTCGCGCTGCTGGAATATCTGCTGCGGCGGCGTGACGAGGTGGTGTCGAAGTCGGAGATCCTGGAACACGTGTGGGACACGTTCGACACCGACCCGAACGTGGTCGAGGTCTACGTCGGCTATCTGCGCCGGAAGATCGACGCCCCGTTCGGCCGGAACGCGCTGCAGACCGTGCGCGGCGCCGGCTACCGGCTGGCGGGCGACGGTGGCTGACTCCCCGCTGGACTGGTGGCGGCGGCAGGGGCTGCGGTTCCGGCTGACGGTGGCGGCGGCCGCCGTGCTCGCCCTGGCGCTGGCGCTGTCGGCGTGGGTGCTGCTCACCGTCCTGGACGGGGCCCTCATGGACACCGTGGACGAGACCACCATGCAGCAGGCGCAGGCCGTGCGGGTGGCGGCCGACGCGAACACGCTGACCAGCCCGATCACCACGCATGACGGCACGATCGTGCAGGTCATCGACGCGCGGGGGCGGATCACGCACGTCACGTACGGCACCGACCGGCTCGTGCCGCTGCTGGACGCGCGGGCCCGGGCCGACGTGCTGGCGCACGGCCGGCCGACGATGCTGGACGGGCGGCCGTACGCGATCCCGGGGTTCCTGCGGGTGGTCGTGCTCAGCGCGGACCACGGGCAGACCGTGGTGGCGGCCCGGCCCATCGGCGAGATCCAGACCAGCCTGGCCACGGCCGCCCGCGTCCTGCTGGTCGGCACGCCCGCGCTGGTGGTGCTGCTGGCGGTGGCGAGCTGGCTGATGATCGGGCGCACGCTGCGGCCGATCAGCGCGCTGCGCAAGAGCGCCGCGGACATCACGGACACCGCCCGGTCGCGCCGGCTGCCGGTCCCGCAGTCGCATGACGAGGTGCACTCGCTGGCCACCACCCTCAACGGCATGCTGTCCCGGCTGGAGGAGGCCGAGCAGCGCCAGCGGGCGCTGGTGTCCGACGCCGCGCACGAGCTGCGCAGCCCGCTGGCCAGCATCCGGCTGCAGTTGGAGGTGGCGCTCGGGCATCCCGAGGGGCAGCAGTGGCCGGAGACCGCCGAGGGCGTGCTGGAGGACACGATGCGGCTGTCCCGGCTGGCCGAGGACCTGCTCGCGCTGGCCAGGCTGGACGAGCGCGGCGGCGTGCCGGCCCGGCGCGAGCCCGTCGACCTCGACGAGGTGGTGCGCCAGACCGTCGACCGCTACGGCGAGGCCCGCCTGGCGGTCTGCGACCCGGTGGTGGTCCGCGGCGACGCGCTGGACCTGAGCCGGGTGCTGACGAACCTGATGGACAACGCGGTACGCCACACCTCCTCCAAGGTCGAGGTGACCCTGACCGCCGACGGCGTGCTGACGGTCACGGACGACGGTCCCGGCATCCCCGAGCAGGACCGCGAGCGGGTGTTCAACCGTTTCACCCGGCTCGACTCCGGCCGCAGCCGCGACGAGGGCGGCGCCGGGCTGGGGCTGGCCATCGTGCGGGAGACCGTGCACGCGCATGGCGGCACGGTCGCGCTGCAGGACGCCGCGCCGGGGCTGCGGGTCGTGGTGAGTCTTCCGGTGTCCCGATAGGGACGAAGGCTCCGATCCTGGGTCCTCTTCACGCCGGCGGGGGGACGACGGCGGGTCCGACGGCACCGCTCGCGCGCCCGGCAGGGACGCGCCGGCCGGTACGGACGAGTGGATGGATCAGGAGCCGAGGGTGGCCCTCAGGGGCACGGCGTCCTCGCCGGGCCCCCTGGGCTCGGTGGTTTCCGGGCCCTTTGTACGGTAGTGGTGGACATGGAGCGTTCCGAGGGGGCTCAGGCGGCGGTGCCCTTCTCGGCGGTGGCCAGGAAGTCCTGGGCGATGAGCGGCAGCCGGCGACGGGCGTGCACGACGGCGATGACCCGGCGCACGGCCGGTTCGAGCGAGCGCACCACGAGGCCCGCGCGCGCGGCCTGCTCGGCCAGCCCGCGGTACCACAGCAGTGACGCCTGGCCCGTGCGGACCGCGTTGAGCCAGCCGTTGCGCTCGTCGGTCTCGAGTACGACGACCGGGGTGACCGCGTACTTGCCGAACATCGCGTCGAGCTCCCTGCGCCGCAGGCTGCCACGGGCGGGCAGCGCCAGGCGCATGCCGTGCAGCTTGCCCATCGGCACGGGATTGGGCAGGTCGAGCCCGGGCGGGGAGATCAGCACGATCTCCTGACGCTCGAGCGGGTGGGTGATGAGGTCGGTGGGCACGGGCAGATCGGTCAACCCGAGATCGGCTCGCTGATCCCGGATCGCGCTGACGACGGCGTCCCTGCCGTCGCAGCGCACGATGTGCACGCGTACCCCCGGATGTTCGGCCGTGTAGGCGGGCAGAAGCCGCCCGGCGAGGCCGGGTTCGAGGCTGGGGGTGGAAGCTATGCGGAGCTCGGCCTCGGTGACGGTGCCATGATTGGCCAGACCCTCGATCTCGTGAACCGCGTCGAGTGCCTCCCTTGCCAGCTTGACCACCCGGCGGCCTTGTGCGGTGACGACCACGCCACGGCCTGAACGAGCGAAGAGCGTCATGCCGAGCTCCCGCTCCAGATCACGGATCGCGCGGGACAGCGCAGGCTGCGCGATGTAAAGCGATCTTGCCGCGTCGGTCATGGTGCGGTGCTCCGCAGTCGCGACCACATAGCGGAGCTGCTGGAGATTCATGCCAACGAAGCTAGGACACCGCCTGCCACGCGCACCGGAAGATAGCGGAGATCACCTCGAATGATTTCGGACTGTAACCGAGCACCGCTACATCCGTGACGGGTGAGAAATCAGTATGCTTTTGCCCCAAATTTGGCAAGGGTCCGGCAAGTCCTCCGACAAAGCCCCCATTGCCGACAAGTAGGTGAACGGGGATACAGGGTGACAGGGAACGGTCAATATCCACCGCCGCCACAGGGGCCAGGGCAGCCACACAGGCCACCCTCGTTACCATGGCCGCCGCCTGGGCACCGCCGGCCGCAGCCGCCGGGGGGCGGGCAGGGGAGCCCGTACCCGCCGGCCGGTCCTCCTTATGCCCCACCGCAAGCCCCGCCTCCTCAGGCCCCGCCGCCGCAGAGCCGGCCGCCGTACGGTTCGCCGCCCCAGGGACGGCCGCCGCAGGCGTGGCCACCGCAGGGGCCGCCACCGCCTCCGCAGGGGCGGCCGTACCCGCAGGGCGGGCCGCCACCGCCGCCACCCTACGGGCAGCCGCAACAGCAGTACCGGCAGCCCCCTCCCCCGCCGCCGCCTCCCATGCCGACGCGGCAGTGGCCGCAGCCGCCGCAGCGCAGGAAGTCCGGGGCGGGCGTCCTCGGGGTGATCGGTGGCGTGCTCGGGGGCCTGGCGGCGCTGTTCGTGCTGCTCATCATCGGGTCCGCGATGCTCAAGAGCTCGCCGGGGTCGGACACGACCACGCCGGTCGCGATCCCGACGTACGAGCCGTCGGAGCGGGCCACCCACGAGGCCGAGCCCTTCCCCACGCGGACCAGGACGCGCGAGCCTTCGCGGGAGCCGACGCGTGAGCCGGCCGAGGAGGACGACACCCCCGTGAACCCGCCCGCCCAGGTCACGCTCAACACGTCGCTGAAGAACAACACCGTCTACCGGGCGGGGACACTGCCCAGGCTGAACTGCCGGGCGGGCAACGTCAGCATCTTCAGCCACAGCCAGCTCAAGGCGCTGATCCTGAAGACGGGCAGGTGCATGGACCAGGCGTGGCAGCCGATCCTGGAGAAACAGGGCATCCGGTTCAGCCCGCCGAACTATGCCATCGCCGCCACCCGCGGCCGGGGCGCGTGCGGGGATTACCCGTCGGCGGGGAGCATGGTGCCGTACTATTGCCCACAGAACAACACGATCTACGCCTCCACCGGGGCCATGGCCAGGGGCAACGGCAACGCCCGCGGATACGGCCAGATCATCACCTGGCACGGCGGGATCATCAGCATGCTGGCCCACGAATACGGCCACCACGTCCAGAACATCACCGGCCTGATGGACTCCTGGTGGAAGTCGACCCTGGACGCCGGCAGCCAGAGCGGCAAGCTGGCGCTCAGCAGAAAGCTGGAGCTCCAGGCCACCTGCTTCGGCGGCATGTGGATGCGTTCGGTGGCGGCGTCCTATCCGGTGAACACGGGGAACCGGAGCCGGCTGTTCTGGTTCTACGGCCAGGTGGGCGACTACCCCGGCTATCCGCGCGACCACGGCTCCCGGACCAACAACAACCGGTGGTTCAGGCAGGGGTGGGAGCGGAACGCGGCCTATCAGTGCAACACGTGGATGGCGCCGTCCTCCACGACCTCCTGACGGACATATGGCGTTCATCTCAGGTTGAGCACATGTCTTTGATGTCCAGATAAGGGCACTAGAATCCTGGCAATCTTGTGCCCCGTGGCGGGCAATGTCCAGTTTTGCCTGGTAGGCGGGTAAAGGAGCCGGGTGTGAGTGAGCGCGATGGGGTAGAGGCCGTTCCCGGAGACAGGAAACGGCGCCCCATTCGCCGCCGCCCTCGCCCCGGCTCCGGTTCCGCCGCACCGCGGTTCGCCAAGCCGCTGACCACCGGTTCCGTGCTGGGCTGGACCGCGCTGTCGGCCGTCCTGCCCGGCGCCGCCCACCTGCGGGCCGGGCACCGCCGTACCGGGCTGGCGCTCATCGGCGCGTACGCGGTGCTGCTGCTCGCGGTCCTGGCCTACGTGCTGATCAACAGCGACGACCTGCTGGCGAGCGCCACCTCGTTCGTCAGCGACGGGATGATGGTCGCGGTGGTCGTCGCCGCCTCGGTCCTCGCGCTGGCGTGGTTCGCGCTGCTGGTGAGCTCCTACATCGCGCTCGGGCCCAACCGGCTCAACCAGCAGGGCCAGGTGGTGACCGGCATCGTGGTCGGGGTGCTGTGCGTGGCGGTGATGTCGCCGTTCGCCCTGGTCGGCAACACCGTGCTGACCGTACGGAACACGATCCAGAACATCTTCCCTTCGGTGGTCGACCCGGACGCGCCCGCCGCGGCCAAGGACGGCGAGGACCCCTGGCACGGCAAGACCCGGGTGAACTTCCTGCTCGTCGGCGGTGACGCGGCGGGCAACCGCACCGGCGTGCGTACCGACAGCATGAACGTGGCCAGTGTGGACCTCAGGACCGGCGCCACGGTCCTGTTCAGCCTCCCGCGCAACCTCCAGCACGTGCGCTTCCCGCCGACCTCCCCGTTGCACAAGCAGTTCCCCAACGGCTACATGGCGGAACTGCCCAACGGCGGCCTGCTCAACGAGGTCTGGCAGTACGCCAACGACAACCCGCAGATCATGGGCGGCAGGAACAAGGGCCCCCGGGCGCTGATGGACGCCATCGGCTACACCCTGAACCTGAAGATCGACTACTACATGCTGATGAACATGTACGGCTTCGCGGACCTCGTCGACGCCATCGGCGGTCTGAGGATCCGGGTCGACCAGGACGTCAAGTGGGGCGGCCTCTACGGCACGGCGGGCACCATCAAGGCGGGCTTCCGCCGGCTGACCGGCGAGCAGGCCCTGTGGTACGGCCGCTCCCGGGTCAACAGCGACGACTTCTCCCGCATGGCCCGCCAGCGCTGCGTCATCGGGGCGTTCGCCCAGCAGGCCACGCCCGCCAAGATCCTGGCGAACTTCACCAAGATCGCCGGTGCGGCCCGGCGGCTGGCCCAGACGAACATCCCGCAGCACCTCGTGCAGCCGCTGGTGGAGCTGGCCGTCAAGGTCAAGGACGCCAAGATCACCAGCCTGCAGTTCGTGCCGCCGGAGTTCTACTCGGGCCGCCCGGACTGGGTCAAGATCCGCCAGGCCACGCGGAAGGCAATCAGCGACTCGACCCGGCCGGTCCAGGCCAAGGCCGCCAACGTGAGCGCCGCGCCGAGCCGCACCAGCAGCCCGACGGCGTCCCCGACGGCCACCCGGCCCGTCACGCCCACGCAGACGCCCACCAGGAACACGCAGAAGGCCGACAACGCCAAGTCCCTCGACGAGCTGTGCGGCCTCTGAGCACCGGCCGCCACCGGAGGACCTGGGGCCGCGGACGGCCGGCCTGACGCGCCAGCGGCGCACACCGCAGGAGCCGCCGGCGCCGATTCACACCGGCGCTGGTCACACCGGCGCGATGGTCTTCCGCGGCAGCAGCGCCAGCGCGCCGACGTAGAGCACCGCCGCCACGATGAGCAGTCCCTTGTAGCCGATCAGCAGTGACGCGTACTCCAGGCACCCGCCGACCATCGCGCCGAGCAGGTTGGCGCCGAAGGACGTGGTGGCGTCGGCCGTGTCGGCGAAGCGCTTGGCGAAGACCACGTTCGCGGCGAAGATCGGCAGGAACGCCACCGTCACGGCCGCCACCGCGCGCAGCGGCACGGGCAGCGACAGCAGCCACTCGTTGGGCACCAGCCAGGCCAGCAGCAGGCCCGCCAGCAGCACCCCGTACATGACCGGTAGTGGCGGCATCCGGAAACGGCGGGTCACCTCAACGGCGGCGAGCACCGCGACCAGGACGCCGGCGAAGACGATCGCGTTGACCACCCAGGTCGTGCCGAACAGCAGCGCGAACCCGGTCACGCTCTTCGTCTCCAGCAGCATGAACCCCACGCCCAGCAGGAACAGGTCCGCGTACGGGCGCATGCGGTCGTAGGGGCCGGCGACGGCGCGGACGGCGAGGAGGCTGACGAGGAGGATCAGGCCGAGTGTGATGAGGTAGATCGGCGGGATCGTCGCGTCCTTGAGGTAGAGGAAGGGCCGGTCGTCGTCGGCGGGCGCCGGCGTGCCGGGGGCGGCGCCCGGCCACTCGCCCGCGCAGCGCTGGTCCGCGGCGGTCAGGCCCGCGGTGATCACGGCCTGCTGGCCCGCGACGTTGACCACGTCGACGCACGGTTTGTGGCCGAAGGCCTGCTGCATGGTCGAGGCCAGCCGGTCGACGAGCCAGCTCTCGCGGTAGTAGTTGTACATCGAGAAGGTGCCGCCCGGCTTGAGGCGGGCGCGGGCCGCCTTCATGGCCTCCTCGGTGAACAGGTAGCTCTCCAGACGCAGGGAGCTGGCCCCGGAGACGAGGGTGAGCGAGTCGGGCAGGGCGAACAGGATCAGGTCGTACTTGCTGTCGGTGCGCTCGAGGAAGGCGCGGCCGTCGGTGATGTGGGTGAAGACGCGCGGGTCGTCGTAGGGCTTGTCGGGGTGGATCGCCATGCCGAGCTCGTGCAGCTTGGGGTCGATCTCCACGGCGTCGACGCGGCCCGCGCCCTTGGACAGCGCGATGGCGACGTCGGTGCCGCTGCCCGCCCCGACGATGAGCACGTCCTTGGGCGGGTTGGTGGCCCGCTCGTACGGCAGGCCGTACTGCTGCTCGAACTGCAGCCGGAAGCCGGCCGGCATGGTCTGCTGGTGCGGGATGCCGTTGACCGCGATGTCGGTGATGGGGATGCCGGCCTGCCGGAGCTCCGGGCTGGTGGCGTCCTTGGTGGTGACCTTGTAGTAGGGCGACCAGATCGCCCCCGCCGTCAGCGTCTCGGCCAGCAGCAGCCCGACCACGACCAGCGAGGGCACGGCCACCAGGCCGACGTAGAGCGCGCGCGGCCGGGGCACCAGCAGCACGGCGTAGCAGCCGGCCGCGATCAGCCCCCAGAACACCGGCGGGGCGCTGAGGAACGACAGCGCCGTGAACGCCGCGATCCCGGACAGGCTGCCGATCAGGTCGTAGCGGTAGGCCTCCAGCCGGGGCAGCTCGGGAAAGCAGCGGCCGACCAGCTCGGCGGGCCCCATGAGCACGGCGGCGGCGGCGCAGAAGATCACCGGCAGGATGAGCCAGGCGGGCGGGCCGCTGGTGGACAGGCTCGTCCAGTACAGGACGCCCTCGGTGTTGCGGTCGACGGTCACCGGGAACGTGAACACGACGACGACCAGGACGGCGAGCACGACCGGCGAGTAGTACGGCTGCCGCCGCGAGCGCCCCACCCGTAGGAAGCCGAGCCCGATGCCGAGGAACGAACCGAGCAGGACGAAGTTCGTGAAATAGCTGAGGTGGACGATGTTGGATCCGGTCCACCGGATGAGCGCCAGCTCAAGGAAGAGCATGAAAGCGCTGGCCAGAATGAGCCTGGGCCGCACCGCCAGCCAATGGTCCTTCTCCCCGCCAGTGACCGGCGTCTGCGCCTGGAGCGTCATAACGCATCACCGTAGTGAACTGATCGAAAACAAGGAAGTACGGCCGCCCAGAATAATGTCGTCCGCTTCGCCTGGAATGCGGCATTTTTGCAGGTCAAACCCCTGAGAGGCGCTGGACGAGGGCGCGTTGATGAGTGAATGTTAGGGCATTCGTTTCCCTCCGACTCTCCGGTGGTGGCTCATGCGAGTCCTGATCCAGCTCCGTCCCTCCCCCGACCTCGTGGCGGCCGTCGCCGACCCCGAGCAGACCGCCACCACGGCCGACGTCGCCGACGGGTTGCCCGGGGTCGAGCTCGACACGGCGTTCGTCCCCGTGGCGGTGCCGCGGCCCGTTCCCCCGGCCGGTGGTGATCCGCTCTCGCTCAACCAGCCGCTCGACTTCTCCCTGGCCGCCGAGGACGCCTCCGTGCTGGTGCGCGGCACGATCTCGGACGACGAGCTGGCCGCCAGGGTGACGCTGCTGCCCGCGCTGAGACCCGACGTGGTCGGCGTCTTCTCCGACCCGGTCATCGGGTCCACGCTGACGTGCGGCGGCGATCCGCCGGTCGGCACCTGGCACGACGTGGAGCGCCTGCTGAACGTGCCGGGGCTGCACGCCGAGGGCCTCGACGGCACCGGGGTGGCGCTGGCGGTCCTCGACACCGGGATCAACACCGCCCATACAGCCAGGCAGCTCGGCCGCGGGGTCACGCTCGACGCGGGGCGCTGCTGGAGCCCCGCGGGCGTGCGGGGCAAGCCGGGCGAGTTCGAGGTGGACCACGGGACGATGTGCGCGTTCGACACGCTCATCGCCGCTCCCCAGGCGACGCTGCTCGACATCCCCCTGCTGCTGTCCACCCGGCCGGGCGGCTCGGCGATGGACGGGCTGCTGTCGGACGCGGTGTCGGCGTTCGCCCACCTGCGTACCGTGCTCAACGCCCAGCCCGCCGAGTCCAGGGCGCTGGTGGTGAACAACTCGTGGGGGTCGTTCTCCCCCGAGTGGGACTTCCCGGTCGGGCATCCGGGCAACTACTCCGACAACGCGGCGCATCCGTTCAACCTGATGGTGGCCGAGCTGGACAAGGCGGGCGCCGACGTCCTGTTCGCGGCGGGCAACTGCGGGAAGGAGTGCCGGGACGGCCGCTGCGCCTACCACGAGCGGCCCCTCGTGGGCGCCAACTCCCACCCCAAGGCCCTGTCGATCGGCGGGGTCGACGTCAACGGTGAGCGGGTGGGCTATTCCTCGCAGGGGCCGGGGCGGCTGACCGCGCGCAAGCCCGACCTGTGTGCCTACACGCACTTCTCCGGGTCCAGGGCGTTCGGCGACCGGGCGCCGGACTCGGGCACGTCCGCGGCGACGCCGGTGGCCGCGGGGCTCGTGGCCGCCGTACGTACCCGCTGGCCGGCGACCCGGCTGTCGCCGGCCCAGCTGCGGGCGCTGCTGCGGCGCACCGCGGAGGACCGCAGCGAGGTGGGCTTCGACTACGACTACGGCTACGGGATCGTGGACCCCGCCGGGATCATCGCCGCGCTCCAGCGGCGGGCCAGGAGCGCGGCGTGAGAGCCCGCCAGGCGTTCGCCGGTGAACGCCTGGCGGCCGGCGCTAGGCGTTCGCCCGGTTGAACACGCGGCTCCCGACCGTGAGGGCGACCGCGGTGAAGACCACGGTCACCGCCACGCCCGCCCCCACGGTGCCCGTCAGGTAGTGCCCCTGGAACAGGTCGCGCAGGGCCTCCAGGACGTATCTGAACGGGCTGACGCGCGAGATGGCGTCGAGCCAGCCCGGCGCCATCGACATCGGCAGGAACGAGCCCGACAGCAGGATGAGCGGCACCACGGCCGTGGTCATCACCGGCGCGAAGAGCTCCTCGTTCATCGTCAGCGCGACGCTGTACGACAGCGCGGCCAGGCTGATCCCCAGCACCACGACCAGCACCAGCCCGGCGACCAGCCCGAGCGCCGGAGCGCGCAGGCCGAGGGCGAAGGCGACGGCGAGCAGGACCACCGTCTGGATCACCAGCGTGACCGCGTTGTTGAGCACCCGGCCGAGCAGCAGGGCCAGCCGGCTGGCCGGGGTGACGCGCATGCGCTCCAGCACGCCGGAGCGCTTCTCGAAGACCACGCCGAACCCGGCCAGCCCCATGCTCAGCAACCCGAGCTGGATGATCAGGCCCGGCACCAGCGTCTCCCACGTGCCGAACGTGGTGAAGATCGGCCCGAACAGCACCAGGAACAGCATCGGCTGGATCGCGCCGACGACGATGCCGACCTTCTGCCGCAGCGTGACGCCCAGGCCGTGGCGGAACAGCACCAACGTGTCGCGCAGCATCAGGCCCCCTGCCCCGTCAGCGCGCTCTCCTCGCGCAGCGACCTGCCGGTGATGTCGAGGAACACGTCGTCGAGCGTGCGGCCGCCGGTCTTGAGCTCGGCCGGGGCGCCCTCGGCCACGATCCGGCCGTGGTCGATGATCAGCACCCGGTCGCAGAGCGCGTCGGCCTCGTCGAGGTAGTGGGTGGTGAGGAAGACCGTCATCCCCTTCTCCCGGCGCAGCGTGCGGATGTGGTCCCACAGGTTGGCCCGGCTCTGCGGGTCGAGGCCGGTCGTCGGCTCGTCGAGGAAGAGCAGGACCGGGTCGTGCAGCAGGGCGAACGCGATGTCGAAGCGGCGGCGCTGACCGCCCGAGAGCGTCTCGCCGAACCTGGTCTCCAGCCCGTCGAGCCCCAGCCCGGCCACGACCTCGGCCACCTTGCCCGCGGCCGTGCCCCGGTCCAGGCCGTAGAGCCTGCCCTGGAGCTCTAGCTCGCCCTTCAGCGGCGTCCCGAACGGAATGCCGCCGCTCTGGGAGACGTAGCCGATGCGGCGCCGGACCTCCCTGGCGTCGCCGAGCAGATCGCGGCCCGCCACCGTGGCGCTGCCCGACGTGGGGCGGAGCAAGGTCGTCAGCATCCGCATGGTGGTGGTCTTGCCCGCGCCGTTGGGGCCGAGAAAGCCGACGATCTCGCCGGGCTCGACCGTCATGTCCACGCCTCGGACGGCGTCCACGCCGGCGTCGAAGGTCTTGCTCAGACCCACTGTCTTGATCATTTGATCGCCTCCAAAATTAGGGTAGCTACAATTTTGGAGTCACTGCAAGTTGGATATCATCGGCACATGGAAGAGGGGCTGCGGGAGCGGAAGAAGCGTGAGACCAGGCAGCGCATCGCGGACATCGCGATGGGCCTGTTCATGGTCAAGGGGTTCGACAACGTGACCGTGGCGGAGGTGGCGCGGACCGCGGACGTGTCGGTCAACACGGTCTTCAACTACTTCAGCACCAAGGAGGACCTGTTCGCCGACCGGCAGGACGTGGCCGTGGACCATCCCGTGCAGGTGGTGCGGGGGCGCGCCCCGGGCGAGAGCGTGGCCGCGGTCTTCCGCCGCGACTTCCTCGACGCGCTGGAGACGCGCCACTGGCGCTACGGGTTCAACGTGGGCGCCGACGTGTTCGCCAAGCTCGTCAACGACAGCCCCACTCTGGTGGCCCGGATGCGCGAGATCCACGAGCTGCGCGAGCGGTCGCTGGCGCGGGCGCTCGCCGACGAGGCCGAGGCCGATGATCTCACGCCGCTGCTGGTCGCCTCACAGGTGCTCAACACGACGCGGCTGCTGGCCGACTTCGCCCTGCGCCGGACGCTGGCGGGCGAGCCCTGGGAGAGCATCGCGCCCGACCTCAGGGCGCAGGCGGAACGGGCCTTCGACCTGCTGGAGTCGGGCATCGGCGGCTACGGCACGCGGCCGCCGCTGACCCCCGCTGGAAGTGCGCCGCCGCTAGCCGTAGCTGGCGGAGAGCAGCCCGGCGCCGAGCCCGAGGACCGCGAACGCGGCGGCGAGGATTAGCAGGACGGAGCCGACGATGCCGCAGATGCGACCGGCCTGCACAGTGCCGCGGTTCTCGTAGTAAAGGCCGCTCTCGTCGATCTCGCGCAGCGCCCTGTTGCCCATCACCCAGGCGAAGGGGCCGAGGATGGAGCACACCACCAGGCTCAGGATGCCCAGCACGAGAATCGTGGTGCCGTTGGGGTGGCTCTGCACCGGGCCATAAGGGGATGGACCGTAATTCGGATAGGTCATAGCCGCTCCACCCCCGTCGCCCGCTGACGTCTGGAGGGATTTATACCACAGTCTCCGCGACGATCATGTTGCGTCATCATGGGACCGCACATGATCGGACTTTAGGAGCCTGCCCCCGTGCGTGAACGCACTCGTGCCTTCCTCGCCCATCCGCGCTTCCAGCGCTTCATCATCGGCGTCATCCTGATCAACGCGGCGACCCTGGGCCTCGAAACCGTCCCGCCCGTGGTCGAGCAGTACGGCCACCTGCTCACCGCGATCGACCACATCGCGCTCTACATCTTCGTCGCCGAACTGCTGGCCAAGATCTACGCCGAGCGCTCGGCCTTCCTCCGCGACCCCTGGAACATCTTCGACACCACGATCGTCGCCATCGCCCTGGCACCCGCGACCGGCGGCCTGTCGGTGCTGCGCTCGCTGCGCATCCTGCGCGCGCTGCGGCTGCTGTCGGTGGTGCCGAGCCTGCGCCGAGTGGTGTCGGCGCTGCTGCGCGCGATGCCGGGGATGAGCTCGATCGTGGTGCTGCTCTCCCTGGTCCTGTACGTGGCCGCCGTCATGGCCACCAAGCTTTACGGCGAGAGCGCCCCGGAGCGCTTCGGCAGCCTGCCGACCTCGCTGTTCACCCTCTACCAGACGATGACGGGCGACGACTGGGGCAACATCGCCAGGGAGGTGATGCAGACCCACCCCTCGGCCTGGATCTTCTTCACGATCTTCATTCTGGTGTGCACGTTCGTCGTGCTCAACCTCTTCATGGCCGTGGTCGTGAGCGCCATGGACGAGGAGAACGCCGAGGAACGGGCCGCGCTGGAGGACACCTCGGCGCACACCCAGCAGATCCTGAACGAGCTCGCCGAGCTGCGCAAGGAGCTCGCCGAGCTGCGCCACGAGGCTTCCCAGCCGAGTCCCCGCTAGCGCGAGTAGAACTCCACGACGAGCTGCTCGTCCACGGGGACGGTGATCTGCTCGCGTTCCGGCCTGTGCGTCAGGGTGACGCTCAGGCCGGCGTGGTCGACCGACAGGTACGGCGCGATGCGCTCGTCGGCGTGCACGCCCTCCGCCGCCGCCACGAACGGCGCCATCCCGCGCGAGCGCTCCCGGTCCGTGACGACCTGCCCGGGCCTGACCAGGTAACTGGGGATGTCCACCTTGCGGCCGTCCACGGCGATGTGCCCGTGGCAGATGTACTGACGGGCCGCGTAGATCGACGGCGCGAGCCCGGCCCGTAGCAGGACCGAGGCCAGCCGGCTCTCCAGCAGCGTGACCAGCTCCGCGCCGGAGGCGCCCGGCTTGCGGACGGCCAGGTCCCAGTAGCGGCGGAGCTGCCGCTCCGACACGTCGTAGTACCAGCGCAGCTTCTGCTTCTCCAGCAGCCGCAGCCCGTAGTCGCCGGTGTTGCGGCGGTCGGTCCCGCGGCCGTGCTCGCCCGGCGGATAGGGGCGCTGGTCGAAGTAGCGGCGGGTCCGCACCCTCGCCGCGACCGCCGCCGTCGCCAGGCTGTCCGTCGACGGCGCCCCCGCGCGCTCCCACCTGTGCCGGGAAACGGCGCTGCGCAGCCTGCTGTGCACGTGTTGATCCCCCGCTGACGGGGCGGCCTTCGCCGGACTTTTATGCTGGGCTCCATGCCCCCAAGCCTCAAGATCGTGGGATTCGACACCTTCCTCGTCCGGCCCCGCTGGTTGTTCCTGCGGATCGACACCGACGAGGGGATCACCGGATGGGGCGAGCCGATCGTCGAGGGCCGCGCGGAGACGGTCAGGGAATGCGTGCACACCCTGATGGAGCGCCTGCTCGGCGCCGATCCCGGGCGGATCGAGGACCACTGGCAGCGCATGACCAAGGGCGGCTTCTACCGGGGCGGGCCGGTGTTGTCGAGCGCGGTGGCCGGGATCGACCAGGCGCTCTGGGACATCAAGGGCAAGGCACTCGGCGTGCCGGTGCACGAGCTGCTCGGCGGCCCCGTACGGGATCGGGTGCGGGTCTACACCTGGATCGCCGGCGACTCGGCCGCGGAGCTGGCGGACGCGGCGGTGGCCAGAAAGGAGGCGGGGTTCACGGCGATGAAGTTCACGCCGTTCCAGGCCACGCCGCACGTGCCCGCCGCCGCGCAGGTGAAGGAGGCCGTGGGCCTTGTCGCGGCGCTGCGCGAGGCGGTGGGCGACGACGTGGACCTGGCGATGGACTTCCACGGCCGGCTCTCCCCCGCGGCGGCGCGGCGGGTGCTGCCGTTGCTGGAGCCGTACCTGCCGATGTTCGTGGAGGAGCCGGTGGTGCCGGAGCTCTCGCGCGACCTGCGTACCGTGGTGGAGGCCAGCTCGGTGCCGATCGCCACGGGCGAGCGGCTCTACTCGCGCTGGGACTTCCGCGAGGTGCTCGCGACCGGCATCGCGGTGGCCCAGCCGGACGTCTCGCACGCGGGGGGCATCTCGGAGCTGCGCAGGATCGCCGCGATGGCGGAGGCGTACGGGGTCGCGGTGGCGCCGCACTGCCCGCTGGGGCCGATCTCGCTGGCGGCCTCGCTCCAGCTCGACTTCGCCACCCCGAACTTCCTCATCCAGGAGCAGTCCCTGGGCATCGGCTACCACCCGGGGAACGCGCTGCTGGACTATCTGGTGGATCCGTCGGTGTTCGCCTTCTCCGACGGGTACGTCGAGCGTCCCGTCGCGCCCGGGCTGGGGATCGAGGTGGACGAGCGGGCCGTCCGAGAGGCGGCCGAGCGCGGGCACGCCTGGCGCAACGAGGTGTGGGAGCACCCGGACGGGTCGTTCGCCGAATGGTGATATTCCGGACATACCTTTGCATTGGCCCGAAGAGTGCGCCCGCCTCTCTAGCATGAGACCGGTGACCGGGACGCACCGACCCTCAGATCCCCCCTTACCCAACAATTCCCCCATTCCGTTCGGGGAGGCCCGAACGTCGGCCGACCAGGCAGTGCCGGCGGCCGATCGTGGCGAGCGGCGCCGGCGGGCGCTGATGGCGGGCGGAGTGGTGACCGGGACGCTGATGCTGGTCTCGGCCGGGGTGCTGATGACCGGCGCGTTCGGCACGAGAACGCTCGACGCGGCCGACTGGCCGGGCAGCCACGCCTCCCGGGACCCGGGCCGGTTCGCCCTCGAATCGTCCGCCACCGCCCGCCGGAACTCACGGCCGTCGCCCTCGGGCGCGCTGACGGCCACCCCACCGGCCTCGGGACAGCCGGCCTCGGGACAGCCGGTATCGGGCCCGCCGGCGCCCTCGCCCCGCGCGTCCGCTTCGGCGGCGTCCGGCGCGACGACGCCCGGCCGATCGATCCCGCCATCGGGCTCGCTACGGTCCGGCGGCCGCGGCAACCCCGCCGCCCAGGGTGCGGGCGGCACCGGTGGTGCGCTGCCCGGTCGCGGGCCCGTCTCCTCCCGAGCCCTCGGCGGCGGGGTCGTCACCTCGCGGGCGCCCGTCACCTCACGCGCGCCGGTCGTCAGCGGGGGCCGCCCGCCGATCACCCGGACCCCGGCCACCGCCGGCACCCTCCTCGGAACCGAGTCCGGCGACACCCCCGGGACCGTGCCCGGCAACGCGGGGACCAAGCCGCACACCAGCGCCACGACCTTCGGTACGGCCTCCGGCTCGCCGGAACCAGGCCGCGACCGGCCCGCCACCACCCCGATCAAGATCCTGGAGTCCGGCCCCGACCCCGCGGCATCCGACACCCCGTCCGGCACGCGCGAAGAAGCCGCCGACCCCCCGGCGACCCGTTAGCCGGGGCCGTCAGGGGAGCCGGCCGGTCCCCTGACGGCGGGCCTGTTCCATGCCCGCGAGCAGGTAGCCGAGCCCCTCGTCGAACGTGGCGTCCCACTCGTGGTCGAGGCCGTGCTCGGCGAGGGCCGGATAGCGGTCGGCCCGCTCCCGCAGGAACCCCTCCGTCCCCTCCTCCTCGCGGTCCTGCCACGTCACCTGCATGACGACCGAGCCCATCACGTAGTTCGACAGGCTGTACGCGGCCGCCTTGGGAGCGGCGAGCCCCGCGGCGATCAGGGTCTCGTAGAGGAACTCGGTGCGCTCCAGCGCGTTCGGCCCCATGAGCGGCCGGTCGAGGATGGTGGCCGACCACGGGTGGCGCAGCAGTGCGGCCCGCCACCCGCCGATCAGCGCGCGGACGGGCGCATGCCAGCCGTCCCCGCCCCCGTCCGTCGTGTCGTCCATCGTGGCCCGTGACGGCACCCGCACCTCGCCGAACACGGCATCCAGTGCCAGGTCCAGGACGTCGTCCTTGGTCCTGACGTGCCAGTAGAGGGTGGTCGAGCCGGTGTCGAGCCGCTCGGCCAGGCGGCGCATGGTCAGCCGCCCCACGCCCTCCCCGTCGAGCAGCGCCACCGCCTCGGCCACGATCCGCTCCAGCGTCAGTGTCTGCCTGGGCGCCTTCCGTGGGCGCGACCACACGTTGTCCACCCGGTGATAATACGTTGTACGAGAGACCGGATCGATGGTCTAGTAAGTGGATCGAAGGTCGAGAAGGGAGCCTCCCGTGGGGCACATCGAGGTGAGTGGGCTGACGTACCTGCTGCCCGACGGGCGGCCGCTGCTGCTGGAGGCGTCGTTCAAGATCGCCGACGGCGCCAAGGCGGCCCTGGTGGGGCCGAACGGCGCGGGCAAGACCACGCTGCTGCGGCTGATCGCGGGCGAGCTCCACCCGTCCGACGGCCGGATCGCGAGCAGCGGCGGCATCGGCGTGATGCGCCAGTTCACCGGCCCGGGCACCGTGCACGACCTCCTGCTCGGCGTGGCGCCGCAGCGCGTACGGCAGGCCGCCGCGGCACTTGAGGCGGCGGAGGCGGCCCTCGCGCGGGCGGACGACGAGCCGGCCCAGCTCGCCTACGCGCAGGCCCTGGCCGACTACTCCGACGCCGGCGGCTACGAGCTGGAGGTGGTGTGGGACGTGTGCGCCACCGAGGCGCTCGGCCTGCCGTACGAGCGGGTGAAGGACAGGGACCTGGCCACGCTGTCCGGCGGGGAGCAGAAGCGGCTCGTGCTGGCGGCGCTGCTGCGCGGGCCCGACGAGATCCTGCTGCTCGACGAGCCGGACAACTTCCTGGACGTGCCGGCCAAGCAGTGGCTGGAGCGGGCGATCAGGGGCTCGGCCAAGACGGTGCTGCTCGTCTCGCACGACCGGCGGCTGCTGGCCGAGGCGGCCGACCGGATCGTGACCGTGGAGGGGCGCGGGGTGTGGGTGCACGGCGGCGGGTTCGCCGGTTACGCCGAGGCCCGGCGGCGGCGCGGGGAGCGGCTGGAGGAGCTGCGGCGGCGCTGGGAGGACGAGCGGGGCAAGCTGCGGCGGCTGGTGCACACGCTGCGGCAGCGCTCGGCCCACAACGACGCGCTGGCGGGGGCGTACCGGTCGGCGGTGACGCGGCTGGAGCGGTTCGAGCGGGCGGGGCCGCCCGAGCGGGCGCCGAAGGAGCAGAACGTCCGCATGCGGCTGCGCGGCGGGCGCACCGGGAAGCGGGCTGTGGTGTGCGAGGAACTGGAGCTGACCGGGCTGCTGCGGCCGTTCTCCACCGAGATCTGGTACGGCGAGCGGGTCGGCGTGCTCGGCCTGAACGGCACCGGCAAGACCCATTTCCTGCGGCTACTGGCCGGGGAGCCGGTCGCGCACCGTGGCGTGGCCCGGCTGGGCGCCCGGGTCGTGCCCGGCCATTTCGCGCAGACCCATCTCCGGCCCGACCTGCACGGTCGGGCCGCCGTGGACGTGGTGATGCGGGAACACGCCATGACCAGGAACGAGGCGATGGCGGCGCTGGCCCGCTACGAGCTGGCGGCGGCGGGCGGGCAGCCGTTCGAGACACTGTCGGGCGGGCAGCAGGCCCGGCTGCAGATCCTGCTGCTGGAGTTGTCGGGGGCGACGTTGCTGCTGCTCGACGAGCCGACCGACAACCTCGACCTGGCCAGCGCGGAGGCGTTGCAGCAGGGGTTGGCGGGGTTCGAGGGCACGGTCCTGGCCGTCACGCACGACCGGTGGTTCGCCGACGACCTCGACCGCCACCTGATCTTCGGCGCCGACGGCACCGTACGGGAGCACGACGACCCCCGCTGGGACCTCTAGCCGGGAGCGCGACGACCCGCGCTCGGGCTTCTGACGGAAGCCCGGACCCGGACCTGGCCCTAGCCGGAGACGCCGCGGAGGACGGAGACCGTCATGGCCTCGTCCACCGCCTCGGGCGAGAGCACGTGGTCGAGCACCATCACCGCGCAGCCGCTGATGCCCGCCCCCGCGCCCAGCCGGCTCGGCTCGATGCGCAGCCGCCGGGTGGCCAGGGCCGTGGAGCGACGGTAGACGACCTCGCGGATGCTCGACATGAGCGGCCCGAACGCCTCGGCCACGTCACCCCCGAGCACCACCACGGACGGGTTGAGGATGTTGACCGCCCCGGCCAGCACCTCGCCGATCCTGCGCCCGGCCTCCCGCACGGTGGCCATCGTCTCGGCGTCGCCCGCGCGCACCAGCGCCGTCACGTCGGCGATGGTCTTGACGTCCTTGCCGTGCGCCCGCAACTCGCGAAGGAGCGCGGTGCCGCTGGCCACGGAGTCCACGCAGCCGGTGTTGCCGCAGCGGCACAGCACGTCGCCGCCGTCCAGCACCGGGATGTGCCCGATCTCGCCCGCAGCGCCGAGGGCGCCGCGCAGGATCTCGCCGCCGGCGATCACGCCTGCGCCGATCCGCGTCGAGATCTTCACGAACATCAGGTCCTTCAGCTCGGGGTAGATCCCCCGGTGCTCGCCGATGGCCAGCACGTTGACGTCGTTGTCCACGAGCACGGGGACGGGGAAGCGCTCCTGGATGATCGGCGGGATCACCACGCCGGTCCAGGACGCCATCACCCGTGCGCTCTCCGTGCGGCCGTGCGCGAACTCGACCGTGGCCGGCACGCCCATCCCGACGCCTCTGATCATCGAGTGCGGCCGGTCGCCGAGCAGCTCGTCCCAGGTGTCCATGATCAGCGGCAGCACGGTGTCGGGGCCCTGCTCCACGTCCATCGCGAACATGCGCCCCGCCAGCTCCCGCCCGGCCAGGTCGCACACGGCCACCCGGGTGCGGCTGGCGCCGAGCGCGGCCACCAGCACCACGCCGCCCGCGGCGTTGAACTCCAGCCGGACCGGCGGCCGCCCGCCGGTGGAGGGGGCGTCGTCGCGCTCCACGACCAGGCCGCGTTCCAGCAGCTCACCGACGCGCAGCTGCACCGCGGGACGCGACAGGCCGGTCACCCGGCCGAGGTCGGCCCGCGTCACGGCCTCACCGGTGCGGATGAGGCGAAGAATCTCGCCACTCGTGGCGAGATTCGCTGCGGTACGTCGTGGCATCGGTTAAGTGAACCACACGGTGTTAGGTAATGAAAAGTCCATACTTTTTCATCTCGAATGTCAAAACTCGGCTTGTGTGCGACCCAAACTCCGGTTAGTGTCCGTTCTGTCCTGCTTACAGATCATCGGAGCCTTCAGCCGTGTCCCTCCCCACGACCTCACCCGACTCTGGCGCCCAGACCGCCGATCTCGTCGTCTTCGGCGGCACCGGCGACCTGTCCATGCGCAAGCTGCTCCCGGCGCTCTACCACAGCGACAGGGACGGCCGGCTCTCCCCGGAGACCCGTGTCATCGCCCTGTCCAGGGGTGGGCTGACCGACGCCGACTTCCGCGGCAAGGTGGACGCCGAGGTACGCGACCGGGTCCCGGCCGACGACCCCGCGGGATGGCGGCGTTTCCTGGAGCGGCTGCACCACGTGTCGGTCGACGTGGGCGGCGCCGACCGGAACGGCTGGCAGGCCCTGGCCGAGCTGCTGGCCGGGCACGATGATCGTGATCGGGTGTTCTACCTGGCCAGCCCGCCGCGCACGTTCGGGCCCTTCTGCCGGGAGCTGGAACAGGCCGGGCTGGTGACGCCGCGCTCGCGCGTGGTGCTGGAGAAGCCGCTGGGCCACGACCTGCTGAGCGCGCAGCGGATCAACGACGAGGTCGGCGCCATCTTCGACGAGCGCCAGATCTTCCGCATCGACCACTACCTGGGCAAGGAGACCGTGCAGAACCTCCTGGTCCTGCGCTTCGCCAACGCCTTCCTGGAGCCGATCTGGAACTCCCTCTGGATCGACCACGTGCAGATCACGGCCGCCGAGACCGTCGGCACGCCCGGCCGGCGCGGCTACTACGACCACGCCGGCGCGCTGCGCGACATGGTGCAGAACCACCTGCTGCAGCTCCTCACCCTGACCGCGATGGAGCCGCCGGCCCGCAACGACCGCGAGGCCATCCGGGACGAGAAGGTCAAGGTGCTGCAGGCGCTGCGGCCGATCTCCGGCACGGAGGTGGACCGCTTCACCGTACGCGGCCAGTACGTCGAGGCCGCCGACATGCCCGGCTACCTCGACGAGCCCGCCTCCACGCCGCCGACCGAGGCCTCGCGGCGGGTGGAGACCTTCACCGCGATCCGGGCCGAGATCAGGAACTGGCGGTGGGCGGGGGTGCCGTTCTACCTGCGTACCGGCAAGCGCATGCCGTACCGGCGCTCGGAGATCGTGGTGCAGTTCAAGGACGTGCCGCACTCCATCTACCCCGGCGGCACGCCGAACCGCCTGGTGCTGCGGCTGCAGCCGGAGGAGGGCATCGAGCTGCACATCATGGCCAAGGCACCGGGCGCGGGCGAGGTGGCGCTCAAGCCGGTGCCGATGTCGCTGAGCTTCGGCAAGACGTTCAGGGCGCGGGTGCCGGAGGCGTACGAGCGGCTGCTGACGGACGTGCTGGCCGGGAACCCGACCCTGTTCATGCGCCGCGACGAGGTGGAGGCCGCCTGGCGCTGGATCGACCCGATCCTGTCCACCTGGGAGACGTCCGCCGACCTGCCCGAGCCCTACCCCGCGGGCACCACCGGCCCCACCGGGGCCCACGAACTGCTCGGCCGCAGCGGTCGTGCCTGGCACGAGGAGGAACTGTGAATTCGCTCATTCAGGACGTCACCGATCGCATCGCCGAGCGCAGCGCCGCCAGCCGGGCCGTGTACCTGGCGCGGATCCGCCGCGACGGCGAGGCCGCGCGGGCGAGCGGCCCGGCGCGTTCCCGCCTGGGGTGCGCGAACCTGGCGCACGGCTTCGCCGCGTCCGGGACGGACAAGCCCGCCCTGATGGGCTCGGCCAAGCCGGGCGTGGCCATCGTGACGAGCTACAACGACATGCTCTCGGCCCACCAGCCCTTCGAGACCTACCCGGCGGAGCTGAAGACCGCCGTGCGCCGGGCCGGGGGCGTGGCGCAGGTCGCCGGCGGCGTGCCCGCGATGTGCGACGGCATCACGCAGGGCCGGGCCGGCATGGAGCTGTCGCTCTACAGCCGCGACGTGATCGCCATGGCCACCGCGATCGCGCTCTCGCACGACATGTTCGACGCGACGCTGCTGCTGGGCGTGTGCGACAAGATCGTGCCGGGGCTGTTCATCGGGGCGCTGCACTTCGGGCACCTGCCCGCGATCTTCGTGCCCGCCGGCCCGATGACCTCCGGGCTGCCGAACAAGGTCAAGGCCCGCACCCGGCAGCTCTTCGCCGAGGGCAAGGTGGGCCGGGTCGAGCTGCTGGAGGCGGAGTCCAAGTCGTACCACTCCCCCGGCACCTGCACCTTCTACGGCACCGCGAACTCCAACCAGGCGCTGATGGAGGTCATGGGCCTGCACCTGCCGGGCTCCACGTTCGTCAACCCGCACACCGAGCTGCGCCACGCCCTCACCGAGGCGGCCGGGCGCCGGGCGGTGGAGATCACCGCGCACGGCGCGGAGTACACGCCGATCGGCGAGCTGGTCGACGAGAAGGCCATCGTGAACGCGTGCGTCGCGCTGCTGGCCACCGGCGGCTCCACGAACCACACCCTGCACCTGGTGGCCATGGCGGCGGCCGCGGGCATCGTGCTGACCTGGGACGACTTGGCCGCCCTGTCGGGGGTCGTGCCGTCGCTCACCAAGATCTACCCCAACGGCCAGGCGGACGTGAACCACTTCCGCGACGCCGGCGGCATGCAGGTGCTCATCGGCGACCTGCTCGACGCGGGGCTGCTGCACGGCGACGTGCTCACCGTGGCCGGGCCCGGCCTCGACCGCTACCGCGAGGCGCCCGCCCTGGTGGACGGCGAGCTGGTCTGGTCGCCGGTCACCGGCGGCAGTGGCGACCTGGACGTGCTGCGGCCGGTCGCGCGGCCGTTCTCGGCGGATGGCGGGATCCACATGGTCGAGGGCAACCTGGGCCGGGCCGTCAGCAAGGTGTCGGCGGTCAAGCCGGAGCACCTGGTGATCGAGGCGCCGGCGAAGGTGTTCGACGACCAGCTCGACCTGCTGCGCGCGTTCGAGGCGGGCGAGCTGGACGGGCAGGACTTCGTGGCGGTCATCCGCTACCAGGGGCCGAGCGCGAACGGCATGCCGGAGCTGCACAAGCTCACCCCGCCGCTGGCGGTGCTGCTCGACCGGGGGCAGCGGGTGGCGATCGTCACCGACGGGCGCATGTCCGGGGCGTCCGGCAAGGTGCCCGCGGCCATCCACCTGTCGCCGGAGGCGGCCGACGGCGGGCCGATCGCGCTGGTGCGCGAGGGGGACGTGATCAGGCTGGACTCGGCGGCCGGGACGCTGGAGTTGCTGGTGCCGGCGCGGGAGCTGGCCACCCGCACGCCCGAGGGGCGCCCGCTCAGCGACGCGCAGTGGGTCGGGACGGGCCGCGAGCTGTTCGCGGCGTTCCGCCGGATGGCGGGCCACGCGGAGCAGGGCGCCGGGATCTTCGGAGTGAGCGGCGCCGAGTCGCCCGACCACGGCCCGGGACTCGGATTCCCCGCCGAGGCCGGCGCCTCGCACCTGGAGACGGGCGGCACGCAGGTCGCCGCGCTGGCCCGGTGAGCTGATTTGACGGCGTACGTGGCACACGGACCCGTATGGGATGACGTGCAGGCCCATGGCATCCTTTGTACGGCGAGCGATCTTGCCGCCGCCCTGGACGCCGGAGGTGCGCCGTGAATGCCTTTGACCTTCCGTGGCTCGTCGCCGACATCGGCGGGACCAACGCCAGGTTCGGCCTGGTCACCACGCCGGGAGCGCGGCCGTCGAACGTCGCGGTCCTGCACGGGTCCGACTACGAGACCCTCCCCGAAGCCGTAGCCGCCTATCTCGCGGAGCACGCGGGCGGAGTGCGACCGGGGGCGGCGTGCCTGGCCCTGGCGGGGCCGATCGACGGCGACCACTACCGGCTCACGAACTCCACGTGGGCCGGGTCCGCCCGGGATCTCGGCGTGCCGTACGCGATGCTGCTCAACGACTTCGCGGCGCTGGCCGTGTCCCTGCCCCACCTGGACGCCGACGACCTGGTGTCGCTCGGCGGGCCTGCCCCTGGCCACGGGGTGAAGGCCGTACTGGGGCCGGGGACCGGGCTGGGCGTGGGCGGGCTGGTGCCCACCGAGCACGGCTGGACGCCGATCCCCGGCGAGGGCGGCCACGTCACGGTGCCGGCGGTGGAGCCGCGGGAGCAGGAGATCGTCCGGGTCCTGCAGGAGCAGGGGCCGGCGCACGTGGTGGCCGAGCACGTGCTGTCCGGGCCCGGCCTGGAGCGGCTGTATCGGGCGCTGGCCCAGGTGAACGGCGTGGCCGCGCCCGGCCTGACCGCCTCCGACATCGTGGCCAAGCTCGACGACCCGTTGTGCGCGGAGACGGTTGACGTGTTCTGCGGGATGCTGGGGTGTTTCGCCGGGAACGTCGCCCTGACCCTCGGCGCCCGGGGTGGGGTGTACCTGGGCGGCGGAGTGCTGCCCCGTATCGTGGAACGCGTGCGTACCAGTAGCTTCCGCCCCCGGTTCGCGGCCAACCCTGACATGCCTGGATATCTGGCGGACATCGGCACCGCCCTGATCGTGGCGCCCCAACCGGCCCTGACCGGCGCGGCCGCCTGGCTGAGCCAGCACGCCCGGACGAAACTGGTGGGCTGAGACCGGGAAACCGGAAGTGTTCAGGACAATACGGCCCTAAGTGGGCCGGCGAGGAGACAGACCCATGAGCTTGCTCGATCTCGCCCCAGTGATCCCCGTCGTGGTGATCGAGGACGTGGAGAGCGCCGTACCGATGGCCCGGGCGCTGGTCGCCGGGGGCTTGCCGGTCATCGAGGTGACCCTGCGCACCCCGGTCGCCCGGGAGGCCATCGCCAGGATCGCGGCCGAGGTGCCGGAGGCGAACGTGGGGGCGGGGACTGTCCGCACCAGTGAGGACATCGCGGAGGCCGTGTCGGCCGGGGCGCGGTTCCTGGTGTCCCCGGGGACGACCCTCGCGCTGGTCGAGGCGCTGGACTCGAGCGGGGTGCCGTACCTGCCGGGGGCGGGCACCGTGTCCGAGATCATGGCGCTGGCCGAGCGGGGGGTCAAGGAGCTCAAGTTCTTCCCCGCCGAGGCGGCGGGCGGCATCCCCTACCTCAAGTCGCTGCAGGGGCCGCTGCCCGACGTGCGCTTCTGCCCGACCGGCGGGATCAGGGCGGAGACCGCGCCCGGCTATCTCGCGCTGGCCAACGTGGGATGCGTCGGGGGCAGCTGGCTGACCCCGGCCGACGCGCTGGCCGCCGGCGACTGGAGCAGGGTGGAGAAACTCGCCTCCGAGGCCGCCGCCCTCCGGTAGCGGACGCGGCCGGCCCGGCGCCGGCGGGGATGGCGGCCGGGGATAATGGGCCGGTGGCTCTGGAGACGGCGGCCCTGAAGGTGGGCACGGCGGTCGGCGAGCGCGCCCTGCGCGCATGGCTGACCGCACGATCGACCGGGGAGAGCAGCGGCAGGCCGCTCGTCGAGCTCATGCGCGTCCGCTTCCCCGACCACCTCGTCCGGCGCAAGGCCGAACGCCAGCTCGACGACATCGCCGACGCCGTCACGGCGCGGGTGCTGAAGCTATGCGCGCACGAGTTCCCTGGCCTAGACGACGACGACCGGCTGGTCGTGCTCGCCGAGGCACGTGACACGCTGGCCCGGGCGGACCTGTCCGACCGGGCCCTGCTCGCGGCCGACGCCGATCCGGTACGGCTGGCCAGGACCCTCCGCGAGAGCCTGCCCGCGCCCAGGGACCTCGGCGAGGCGCAGTCGCGGCTCTACCAGGTCGTGCTCGACGAGTGCTGCGACTGCCTGGTCAGGGTCGTCCGGCACCTGCCCGAGTTCCAGCCCCGCGCCGCCGCCGAGATGCTCTCCCGCCTGTCCGGCCTCGGCGACCAGCTCTCCGCCATGCTGGCACGGCTGCCGGTACGCACCCTGGAGGCTCCGGACGGCACGGACCTGGACACCGGGTTCCGCCGCCGATACCTGGAGCACGTCTCCCGGACCTTCGACACCGTCGAGCTGCTCGGGGTCAGGGTCGAGCGATTCCGCCGCGCAGCGCGCTGAGCGTGGCGTACATCAGCCTGTCGGTGACCGCCACCCGGGCCAGATCCGCGCACGAATCCTGGCACGACGCGCCGGACGAGCCCGCGACCATGCGGGCGGAGAGCGCGCTCGGACAGGGACGCCGGACGCTGCTGCGGGGCGAGGCCGGCGGCGGCAAGAGCACGCTGCTGCGCTGGCTGGCGATCAGGGCCGCCCGGGGCGAGTTCGAGGGCGAGCTGGCCGAGTGGAACGGCTGCGTGCCGTTCCTGGTGAAACTGCGCAGCTACGCCGACCGCGACCTGCCCAGGCCGGAGCAGCTGCTCGACCTGACCGCCGGCGCGCTGTCCAGGCTCATGCCGCCCGGCTGGGCGCACCGGCAGCTCGCCTCCGGGCACGCGATGCTGCTCGTCGACGGCGTGGACGAGCTGACCGGCGCCCAGCGAAAAGCGATCAGGCCGTGGCTGCGCGGGCTGCTGGCCGAGTTCCCGGCGATCCGGGTCGTCATCACCAGCCGCCCCTCCGCGGCCCGCTCGTCGTGGCTGGAGGAGGAGGGCTTCGCGCCGGCGTTCCTGGAGCGGATGACCCCGACGGACACCCGGGCGCTGGTCGAGCAGTGGCACGAGGCGATCAGGAGCAGTCCGGACCTCCCCTGCCCGCCGGAGCAGCTGCCCGTGGTCCAGGAGCGGCTGATGTCGCATCTCGACAGCGCGCCTCATCTGCGCTCGCTCGCGGCCACGCCGCTGCTCGCCTCCATGCTGTGCGCGCTCAACCTCGACCGGGCCGCGCAGCTCCCGCCCGACCGGATGGGCCTGTACGCGGCGGCGCTGGAGATGCTGCTGGAACGCCGGGACGCCGAACGGGTCATCCCCAGTTACGGCGAGGTGCGTCTGGACCGCTCCCAGAAGGTCCAGGTGCTGCAGGAGCTGGCCTGGCGGCTTTCCATGACCAACCGGGTGGAGCTCGGCAGGCCCGCGGCACTGGCGTGGGTGGAGAAGGTCGTCGCGGCCATGCCCCGCGTCACGGCCACGGCGCGCAGGTGCTGGACTACCTGATCGAGCGGAGCGGCGTGATCCGCGAGCCGGTGGAGGGGCGGGTCGACTTCGTCCACCGGACCGTGCAGGAATACCTGACGGCACGGGCCGCGGCCGAGGTCGGGGACGTGGAGCCGCTGGTGCTCAACGCCCATCGCGACCAGTGGCGCGAGGTCGTGGTCATGGCGGCCGGGCACGCGAACGCGCCGCTGCGGGAGGAACTGCTGGACGGGTTGCTGACCCGGATGGCCGCCGAACCCCGCCACCGGCGGCGGCTCAAGATCGTGGTGTGCGCGTGCCTGGAGACGCTGCCGGCGGTGCCCGAACGCCTGCGCGAGGCGGTGGACCGGTGCCTGGACGATCTCGTCCCGCCCCGCGACCTGGCCACGGCACGGTCGTTGTCCCTCGCCGGCCAGATCATCCTCGACCGGTTACCGGCCGACCTGCGCGGGCTGTCCCCGGCCGCCGCCCGCGCGTGCGTCACAACGGCTCACCTGATCAACGGCCCCGCGGCACTCGACCTGCTGGCCCGCTACGCGTCCGACGACCGGGTCAGGCGAGCGCTGGTCGAGGCATGGCGCTACTTCGAACCGAACGTCTACGCCGACCGGGTGCTCTCCGCCATGGAGACGCCACCCGAGCGGCTCATCGTGGAAACTCCCGGCCAGCTGAATGCCGTACGCGGGCTTCCGCCGCAGCGGCGGATCCACCTCAATGTCGTCAAGGTGCGTGATCTCAGTCCGCTGCTCGCCCATCGCGAATCCCTCGTCGGGCTCACGCTGAACTCTGATCTCAGCGAGGCGGACCTGGAGGTCGTCAGCCGGCTCAGCGCCTTGACGGAGCTCACCATGGTGGGCGTGGGGGAACTCGGCTTCCTCACCGGTCTTCGTCACCTCACCGGTCTGTTCCTGGCGAACATACCGTCCGTGACGGACTTCTCCCCCCTCAGCGGCCTCACCGGCTTGCGGGAGATCGTCATCGTCGGGGCCGCTTCACTGACGACGTGGGACTGCCTGCCGCCGCTCCACTCCCTGTCGGAGCTGTCGCTCTCCGAGGTGCCGGTGGTGACGTCCGTGCGCGAGATCGCCGAACGTGCGCCACGTCTCCGGTCCTTGCACCTGGGAGAATATGACAGTCTGGCGGACCTGGACGCGGTTTCCGGGCTCAAGCTCGATCGGCTGTCGCTGCTGGACATTCGCGCGATCGACGACATCTCCGCTCTCTCTGGATGTGGCACGCTCACCTGGCTGGATCTGCAGAGAATCCCGGTGCACGACCTCCGGCCTCTCGTCCACCTCGACCGCCTGACCCATCTCGACCTCACCGGCTGCCCCGCGCTGCGCGATCTCTCGGCGCTGGCGCAGTTGGGCTGGCTGCGCACGCTCCATCTGAGCGGCGCGCCCGCAGGGCTCGACCTGGCGCCGCTGGCCGCGAACCCCCAGCTGGAAGTGTGGATCAAGACCGGTCAGGAGGTGCGCAACGGCCACCTGCTCGGCAGACGCCTCAAGCACTCCACGTACTGACTCCACCGCCGGTGGGCGAAGTGGCGGTGTCCATTCATGCCGAGATCGTCAGGCTACGCTGAGTATCGGGGACGCGCTGAGGGGTAGGCAGGAAACTGTAAAGGCGCAGCCCCGGGAGACCTTTCGCTCCCTGGAGAGGGAAAGGGACGTTCATGCCGGGGAAGACCGTGAGCCAGCAGGAGCCGCTCGACCCCGCCCGCGCGGCGGCGCAGCCGGGCAGCCTGGAGCGGGGCATCGACATCCTGCTCGCGCTGAGCGCGGCCACCCACCCGCTGACCCTGTCGCAACTGTGCCGCAGCACGGGGCTGCCCAAGTCGACCGGGCACCGGATCCTGGGCGTGTTGTGCGTGCGGCAGCTGGCCCGGCGGGTGGGCAACGGCTACCTGCCCGGCGAGCTGCTGGCGACGATGGCGGGCCTCACCCACACCCGGGTGCCGGGCACCCGCCGCACGGTGCTGCCCTTCCTGCTCTACCTGCACGAGACCACCAGGCAGACGGTGAACCTGGCCGTGCCCTCCGGCCTGGAGGCGCGTTACGTCGAGCGCCTGTACGGCCACAACCGCGTCGCCTCCCGCTCCGACGACCTCGACCGGGCCCCGCTGCACTGCACGGCGACCGGCAAGGCGCTGCTGGCCTTCGACGCCGGGCTGCGTCAGGGGCTGCTGGCGCGCGGCACGTTCGAGCGCGCGACCTCCCGTACGATCACCAACCTGGCGGCGCTGGAGCGGGAGCTGGCCCAGGTCCGCCGTAACGGCCTGGCCTACGCCCGGGACGAATACACCGAGGGTGTGGCCTGCGTGGCTGTTCGGCGATCACCGGGCCGGAACGTTCCATTGGCTGAAACCTCGATTGCGCCCGCGGCCCGGCGGCGATCACATCGACCTATGAACCTCCCTCGCCCTCCGGGACTTGAGACCGCCCGCCGGGCGACGGCACCGCCCGCCCGCCGGTCGACCTCACCGCAGGCCCACCGGGTGAAGGCGCCGCGGGCCCACCGGGCGACCTCGCCGCAGGCTCGTCGGGTGATGATGCCGCAGGCCCGGCGGGTGACCTCGCCGCAGGCCCGCTGCGTGATGGCGCCGCAGGTCCGGTGGGTGACGGCGACGCACGTCCGTGGGGCTATGGCGGCGGAGGAGGCGCCCGCGGTCGTCCGGGACCGGGCCCAGCCGGCTCCGGGCTCGTGGGCGCCGGCCGGACCGCGGACGGCCCCGCGTGCCTAGGGGGCTGCCCAGGGCCACCGTGCTGGAGAACCTGCGACTGGCGTCCCTGCTCGCCTCGCCGGGCCCGCCGCACCTCCTGCTGGAGCGTGACCCGCTGCGTTCCCGCGCGCTGCTGACCGACCTGGAGTCCCGCTACGGCGGCCGTCCCGTCCTGGTCCGCGGCCGGCGCGGCCCCGCGCTGCTGATCCTGTCCAAGCGGGACGCGCTGCGGGTCGTGTCCGCGGACGACGCTTACGCGCCGCCGGCCGAGCCACACGCCGCCGGCTTGACCTCGGACGTGCTGCGCCCGGCCTTCCTCGAGATCGCCCGGGAGGAGGCCGGGCACCTGACCAGCGGCGTGGTGGACCACCCGCGGCTGAGCGCCCGCTGGGAGCGGGTGGCCCGGCGCTGCGTCTACGGGGACGGCGCCGCCGCGGACGAGGAGCTCACCCGCCTGCTGACGGCCGTCACGCGGGCGGGCAGGCGGCGCGCCCACCGCCGGGGACGGCGGTCCCTGCGGCGGCGGGAGATCCTCTCGGGCCGCTACGACGCGCGGCTCATCGACCACCTGCGCCGCGCCGAGCCCGGCAGCCTGGCCGGCCTGATCGCGCGGGCCCCCGACGCCGAGTCACGCGGGCTCATGCAGGCGGCGTTCTGGCTGATGGGGTTCGGCGTGGCCGCGTCGGCGCTGACGCACACCCTGGCCCTGCTCGCCGCTCACCCCCCGCACCGCAAGGCGGCCCGCTCCGACCCCGACTACCTGCGGGCGTGCCTGCACGAGGGGATGCGCCTGTGGCCGGCGGTCCCGGCGCTGGCCCGCGTCACCACCGCCGACACCTCCTGGTACGGCACCACCCTCCCGGCCGGCCGCACCGTGCTCATACCGGTCGCGGCACACCAGCGCAACCCGCGCCTGCCGTACGCGAACACGTTCGCGCCCGAGATCTGGCTGGACGGGACCGCGGCGAGCGAGTGGTGGGCCCAGCCGCCCTGCGCGGGAGTGCACCTCACGGTCACGATCGGCACGGCGTTCCTCAGTGCCATCCTGCGTGACGCCCGCCCCAAACCGGTCGGGCGGGTGCTCTCGCCGCACCGCCCGCTGCCGCACTCGCTCAACCTCTCGCGACTGCGCGTCACCATGCGTCCCGTGCTACGCAGGCCCGTCTCCGGTTGAGCGGGAAGCATGCCAGCTCAGGCCTTGTGGCCAACGGAGAGTCCCGTCCTCCGTTAGAGTCTGGGGGTACAAACGGGTTGCCGGGCGGCGGAAACGGTTCGGGTTGCTGCGGAACGATGAGCCGGGTGGAGGAGCGGTTCGGGTTGAGACAGGATCAGGACGGCGAGAGGACGGCGACGTTGGGGCGCTCCGCAGGCAGTCCACTACAGCCGGATGATCCACCGGCGATCGGCCCCTACGAGCTGATCAGCCGTCTCGGCTCCGGTGGCATGGGCGTGGTCTATCTCGCCAAGACCGCCGACGGCCCGCGGGTGGCGCTCAAGGCCATCCGGCGTGACTTTACGGCCGACCCGGTCTACCGGGCGCGCTTCCACGAGGAGGTCTCCAACGCCCGCAAGGTGGCCTCGTTCTGCACGGCGCGCGTGCTCGACCACGGCGAGGACCGTGGGCGGCTCTACCTCGTCACCGAGTACATCGACGGCATCTCGCTGGAAGACCACCTCATCGAGCATGGCGCGCTGTCGCCTTCCGTGCTGCACGCGGCGGCCGTGGGCGTGGCCGCCGCGCTGACCGCGATCCACGCGGCGGGGCTGGTGCACCGCGACCTCAAACCGGCGAACGTGATGCTGACCCTGGCCGGGCCCCGGGTGATCGACTTCGGGCTGGCGCGGTCGACGCGGCACGTGGACTCCCGGCACACCAACGCCGGCATGGTGATGGGCACGCCCGGATGGATCGCTCCCGAGCAGGTCTTCGAGGGGCGCACCAGCCCGGCGGGTGACGTGTTCGCGTGGGGGTCGCTGATCGCGTACGCGGGGCTCGGCGGGCATCCGTTCGGGGAGGGCGACGCCTACGTGATGGCGGCCAGGGCCCGCACCGCGCCGCCCGACCTGCGCGGGCTGCCCGCGCCGCTGGACCGGCTGGTCGCGGCGGCCATCCACCCGGACCCGGCGCGCCGGCCGGCCGCCCGGCAGCTCCTGCTGGAGCTGGTGGGGGCGGCCGACGAGCCCGCGGCTCAGCTCGCCGCGACCAAGCACCTCACCAACGCGTGGAACCCTTCGGAGTTCGGGCCGCTGATGCCCGGCACACCGCCGCCCCCGATGCCGCCGCCCGACCGCACCGGTCCCGTCCCCGGCGCCGCTCACCCCCAGCCGCCCCGCCCGCCCGAGGGCCGCGGCCCCCAGCCACACCCCGAAACGTCGGGCCGCGTCCCGAATCCCCACCCGGAGACCTCCGGCCGCATCCCACAGCCGCACCCCGAGACGTCGGGTCGCATCCCGCAGCCGCATCCCGAGACCTCCGGCCGCATCCCGGGCCAGCCGCCCCGTGCCGAGACGTCCGGCCGTATCCCGCAGCCGCACCCCGAGACGTCGGGTCGCATCCCACAGCCGCACCCAGAGACGTCCGGTCGCATCCCGCGGCAACCGCCGCAGGCCGAGCGGACCGGGCCCACGAACCGCGGGCCGCAACCGCCGCCGCTCGTGGAGCGCACCGGCCCCACCAACCGGGGGCCGCAACCACCGCCGCACGCCGAGCGGACCGGCCCCACCAACCGGGGGCCGCAACCGCCGCCGCTCGTGGAGCGGACCGGGCCGATGCCGATCGTGCAGATGCCGCTCCCGCACCAGACGGGACCGATGCCGAGCGTGCGCGCGCCGCTGCCGCCCCAGGCCGGGCAGGGGCCGCTGCCGCACCACTCCACCACCGGCCCGGGCCCCCTCCCGCGCTACCGGCCGCCCCGGCCCAGGCGCGGCGTGGTGACGGGCTGCCTGACCGCGCTGGTCATCGTGATCGTGCTGCTGGTGCTGCTGATGGCCGCACTGATGTGGATCTTCCGCACCCCGCCCGCCGGGGCGAACGAATCCGTCCAGGACGGCAGGCTGAAGTTCGCCGTCACGGACACGAAGTGCCCCAAGCCTCCGAAGACCGCCACGAAGCGCACCTGCCAGGTCGGGATACGGGTCGACAACGTCGGCCCCGAGGCCAGGGTGCTCTATCCGGCTCAGCAGAAGCTCATCGACGAGGACGACGAGCCGTACCCCGGCACCGGGCTGCTCGACAGCCACGGCAAGCAGATCACGCCGATCCGCATCGAGTCCGGCCGCTCGTTCACCGGCACGCTGGTGTTCCAGCTGCCGAAGGACCGTGCCCCGGCCAGGCTGGAGGTCCACGACTCGGCGCTGAGCAGGGGAGCCGACGTCACCCTGGACAGCTGACCTCGGCCCGCACGCATCCCGGACAACTGACCGCGGCCCGCACGAATCCCGGACAACTGACCGCGGCCCGCGGGCACCGGCCGCACCGCAGGCGGTGACGCCGGCCAGGCTGCCCGGCCGGGGATCGCTTCCGCGTCAGAAGCCCTGGGACCGCGTCAGAAGCCCTGGGACGGGGAGACCACACCCTCCAGCGGGGTGCCGGTGCGGAAGCGGTGGACGTTCGAGGTGACCCGTTCGGCCAGGCCACGCCAGTAGGCGCCGCGCGGGTTGGCGCAGTGCGGCGTGATCAGTACGTTGTCCAGCGCCCACAGCGGATGGCCGGTCGGCAGCGGCTCGGGGTCGGTGACGTCGAGTGCCGCGCCGCCGATGTCGCCCGCGCGCAGCGACGCCACCAGGTCGTCGGTCACGACGAGGCTGCCCCTGGCGACGTTCACCAGCCAGGCGTCCTCGCGCATGAGCGCGAACTCGCCCGCGCCGAACATGCCCCTGGTCCCCGCCGTGGCGGGCGCGGAGACGACCACGTAGTCGGCCTCGGGCAGCGCCTCGCGGTAACGGGCGCGCGGAACGACCCGGGTCGCGCCCGGCACCTCACCACTGTCGGTGACCGCCACGATCGGGCACCCGAACGGCTCCAGCATCCGGATCAACGCCCGCCCGATCCCGCCGCACCCCACGATGGCGACCGTCGAGCCCACGAACTCCCGGGACTCGTTCGGCCCCCAGGAGGTGGCTCTGGCCAGCCGGTACAGCCCGCGCGCCGCCGCCAGCATCAGGGCCAGCGCGTGCTCGGCGACCGGCACGGCGTACGCGCCGGCGGCGGCGGTGAAGACCGGGTGATCGGCGATGACCCCGGCGTCGGCCCACCGCTCGACGCCCGCGTGCGGGAGCTGCACCCAGCGGATGCCGTCGTGCAGCATCGACCGGATCTCGTCGGGGTCGTCGTTGCCGAAGTAGACGATGGCCTCGGCCTCCTCCAGCGGCACGACCCGCCCGCCGGCCCGGCGGACGGCGTCGATGAGGACGGGCACCGGCTCGGGGCCCACGTGGATGGCGACGGTCATCGTGAATTTCTCCTGGTGTCCGAGGTGCTGGGGAGACGGCGGGACGGGGGCGGTGGCCGTCACGCGGGGGGCGGCGCGGGTGTGCCCGTCAGCGTGCCTGCGCGAGCCTGGCCAGCAGGGCGGTGACCCGCTCGCCCGCCGCCCGCGCCCCGCCCGAGGTCAGCGCGGAGCCCATGCCGCAGGCCACGGCCCCCGCCGCGATCCATTCCGGCGCGTCGTCGATCGTCACGCCCCCGGTGGGGATCGCGGGAACCTGCGGCAGCGCCGCCCGTACGTCCCGCAACCACGACGGCGACACCACCGACGCCGGGAAGATCTTCACCGCGTCCGCGCCCTCCTCCAGGGCCCGTACGATCTCCGTCGGGGTCGCCGCGCCGGGGAATACGGGCACGCCGTAGCGGTGCCCGGTGCGGATCACCTCGGGGTGCAGGCTGGGTGAGACGAGGAAGCGCGCGCCCGCCTCGACCGCGGCGCGGGCCGCCGCCGCGTCGAGCACGGTGCCGGCGCCCACGAGCGCCCGCGGCCGGCGCTCGGTGAGCCGTGCGACGGCGGTGAGGGCGCGCGGCGTGGTGAGCGCCACCTCCACGGCCCTCAGCCCGGCCTCCAGCACGGCCTCGGCCGCGGCCACCGCCTTCTCCGGCCCCGTGGTCCTGACGATCCCGAACACCCGCTGCTCGGTGACGGCCCGGACGATCTCCCAGCGGTACATGACTCCCCTTCTGCCGGCGGAGACTCTCCCCCGGCCTCGGTGAACGGGTCCCGCGCGGCCGAGGTCGGTCCCTGACCGGGACATCCAATCATCCCTGTACGACGCCCGAACTCCAGGCCCAGGCCGCGATGCCCACCCGGTTGGAGGCGTTCACCTTGCGCTGGACGTTGGCGACGTGCGTCTTCACGGTGCCGGGGCTGATGAAGAGGGCGGCGGCGATGTCGGCGTTCGTGTGGCCGCGGGCCACCAGGCGGGCGATCTCCAGCTCCCGTTCCGTCAGGGCTTCGCGCAGGGGGTCGGGAGCGGGGACGCGCAGGTGGCGGAGCAGGCGTACGGTGACCTGGGGGCTGATCAGTGTGTCGCCGGCCATGGCGGCCCGGATG
This sequence comes from Nonomuraea jiangxiensis, assembly GCF_900099965.1. Taxonomy (GTDB): domain Bacteria; phylum Actinomycetota; class Actinomycetes; order Streptosporangiales; family Streptosporangiaceae; genus Nonomuraea; species Nonomuraea jiangxiensis. The sequence continues at coordinate 156,325 of NZ_FNDJ01000012.1, forward strand.
GCCTCCACGAGCAGCGCCGGGCCCGAGCGCTTGAGCAGGAAGCCGCAGGCGCCGTGGCGCAGCGCGGCGTGCACATAGTCGTCGAGGTCGAACGTCGTGACCACGATCACGCGCGTCTCCCGGGCGAGCAGCCGGGTGACCTCCAGGCCGTCGCGCCCGGGCATGCGGATGTCGGCGAGGACCACGTCGGGCTTGAGGTGCCGGGCCAGGTCCACCGCGCGCATCCCGTCGGCGGCCTCACCGGCGACCGTCATGTCCGGCTGGGAGTCGATGATGAGCCGGAACCCGATCCGTACGTCGTCCTGGTCGTCGGCGACGAGCACGCGGATGCTCACGCGGGCAGCACGGCGGCGACCCGCCAGCCCTTCCCGTGGGCGCCCGCCGTGAGGGTGCCGCCGGCGGCGGCGAGCACTTCCGCCAGTCCGGCCAGCCCGTAGCCGCCGTGCCTGGCCGGGTCCCGGGGTCCGGCGCCGCCGTCGTCCTGGACGCATATCAGCACCGTGTCCCCTTCCCTGGTGATCGCGACCTGGACGGTGGTGGCGGCGGGCGCGTGCCTGCGGACGTTCGTGAGGGCCTCGGTGACCACCCGGTAGGCCGCGGCGGAGGTCTCCCTGGAGACGCCGGCGGCGTCGATCGACAACTCCACCCGTACGTCCGGCGAGAAGCCGTCGGCCAGCGCGGGCAGCCCGTCGATGCCGGGCGCGGAGCTCCTGCCGGGCTCGTTGAGCAGGTGAACCGTACGGTCCAGCGAGGCCAGCGCGCGCAGGCCGCCGTCCTCGATGCGCCGCAACGCCTCCGCCACCGGCGCGGGCAGCGCCGGGACCAGCCGCGCGGCCTGAGCCTGCACCAGCATGCCGCTGACGTCGTGGGCCACGAAGTCGTGCAGGTCACGGGCCAGGGCGAGACGCTGGTCGCGTACGGCCGCCGCGACCGCCCGATGGCGCTGCCCGTCGAGGGAGCGCAGGTAGAGCCCGGCCACGGCGGCGCCGGCCGCGCCCAGCGACCAGCCCGCGCAGGCGGCCAGGACCAGCGACGGCGGGCCCGGCCACACCATCCTGAGCAGGATCACCGAGATCGCCGCCCCGGGCACGACCGCCGCCGCGGGCGCCCGCCGGGCGGCCAGCGTGGTCAGCGCGAGCAGCACGGACAACTCGGCGAACAGCCACCAGGTCGCCCCCGTCGTGCCGGTGAGCGGGTGGGCCAGCGTGACGGCGATGGAGGCCACCCCGCCGGCGACCGCGGCCCGGGCGGGCGGAATCCGCGCGACCACCGCGGCGACCCGCCTCCAGGAGAACGACCCGCCGCCCACCGAGCCCGGCCCTCCGCCCACCGAGCCCGGCCCTCCGTCCGGCGAGCCCGGCCTCCCGTCACGCGGTAACTCCCCGATGCGGCCCACGTCCCCGACTCTAGAACGTCGGCGGCCTCCCTTGACCGCTCGCCGACCCTGAGTAACCCTGAAGCGGGAATCGTTGGGGGCAGTGCGCGTGAGGCGTCCATTCATCATCTTGCTGGCCGCCAACGCCGTATCCGTAACCGGAAACATGCTCTCCGTCCTCGCCGTCCCGTGGCTCGTGCTGGACACCACGGGGAGCGCCGCGCTCACCGGGCTGGCGGCGTTCGCCACCGCCTTCCCCATGATCGTCTCGGCGGCCTTCGGCGCGACGATCGTGGACTGGATGGGCTTCCGCGGCGCGAGCGTGCTGTCCGATGTGGCGAGCGGAGTCCTCGTCCTGACGATCCCGGTGCTGTCCCTGACGATCGGGCTCTCCTATCCTGCCCTGCTGCTGCTCCTCTTCGTACGCTGGCTGGCCGCCACTCCGGGGGAGACCGCGCGCAAGGCGATGCTGCCCGACCTCGCCGAGCTCGGCGGGGTCCGGATCGAGCGGGCCACGGCGGCCTACGACGGCATCTACCGCGGCGCCACGATGGTGGGCGGGCCACTGGCCGGTGTGCTCATCCTCTGGATCGGTCCCAGCGCGCTGCTGTTCTTCGACGGGTTCACCTTCCTGCTGTCCGCCGCCCTGGTCGGCGGCGGGATCCCGGGTTCCCGGGGCCGGGTACGGGAAGCGGGCAGGTATCTCGGTGACCTGCGCGACGGGTTGACGTTCCTGTGGCGTGACCGGCTGCAGACGAGCGCGACCGCGATGATCGTGGTCACCAACATGCTCGACACGGGCATGACCCAGGTGCTGCTGGTCCTCTACGCCCGCGACGTGGCCGGCGATCCGCGCGCGTTCGGCCTGCTCACCGGCGCGCTGGGGGCGGGCGCGGTGGCCGGGACGATCGTCTACGGCGCGGCCGGGCGCCGATTACCCCCCAGGCTCACCTTCGGGTGGTGCTTCCTCGTGGCCGGGGTGCCGCGCGTGCTGGTGCTGGCGCTCGGCGCGCCGTTCCCGGTGGCGCTCGCCGCCGCCGCGCTGTCCGGGTTCGCGGCCGGTGCGATCAATCCCATCCTCGGGGTGCTGCAGTTCGACCGGATTCCCGCTGAGTTGCGGGCGCGGGTGCTGGGCGCGATCACGGCCGCCGCCTATGCCGGGATGCCCATCGGCGGGCTGCTGGCGGGCTCGCTCACCGAGCTGACCGGTCTCACCGTCACGCTGTTCGCGTTCACCAGCGTCTATCTGGTGGTGTCCGTTCCCCCGTTCGTCGTCCGGGCCTGGCGGGAGCTGGATCAGTCGTGTCCCGCGCATCCCCCATGAGGCGGATTCGCCCCGCGATGAGCCCCGTGCGATCCCCCGTTCGGCGGATGGGCCGGAAGGGGCCGCCGCAGCAGGCTGATGAGCATGGACGACAACACATCGAAGGCCCGCTGGCCGAGGCGGGTGACGTACCTGGCGTGCGCCTGGTCGGTCCTCTACGGCGGGCTGGCGCTGCACTGGGCGCTGGGCGGCTCCGGTTTCCCGTTCGGTGAGGGCGACATCCCGGACGCGCGGGCGGAGTCGTTACTCGGCTCCGCCACCGCGGCCGGGACGGCCCCGGTCATCGCCGGGCTCTGCTTCGCGGGCGCGCTGCTCGCGCTGCTCATGGCCACCGTACGGCTGCGCGGCCCCGCCAGGGCCGTGATCCTGGCCGCCGCGTGGGCGGGCGCGTTCACCCTGCTCGCCCTGATCCCCGACGCCCGGATCCTGGCGGCGGCCGGATACGCGCCGGTCTTCCTGGCCGGGCTGCCGTTCGGCTGGCCGGAGGCGGACTACTTCCGGCTCGCCTTCCCCTGGCCGGTCCAGAACCTGCTGCTCTGCCTGCTCGGCGGCCTGCTGTGGACCGGCGCGGCGCTGGCCTGGCAGCGGCGCACGCGCGGTGCGTGCGAGAGCTGCGGCCGCTCCCCCATCGCGTCGGCCCGGTGGACGAGCCGCGAGTCGGCGGCGACCTGGGGAAAGTGGGCCGCTTACACGGCCTTCGCCGTGCCGCTCTTCTACGCGGCGGTGCGGTGGGCGTGGGCGCTGCGGATCCCGGTGCTGTTCAGCGAGCGAGAAATCGCGGAGCTGCACGCGTCGGGCCTGGTGTGGGGAGGTGCGGGACTGGCGACGGTCGCGGCGGCCGGCGGGGCGCTCACGCTGGGGCTGGTCCAGCGGTGGGGGGAGATCTGGCCGCGGTGGACGTTGTTCCTGGCGGGACGGCCGGTGCCGCGGGCGTTCCCGTTGGTGTTCGCCTCGCTGGTCACGGCGGTGCTGGCCTCCGCGGGCGTGCAGGCGGCCCGGCTCACCGACTGGGGCCACCCCTCGGCCTGGCTGGCCAACCCGATGGCCTACTGGCCCGTGTGGGCGCTCTCCCTCGGCCTGGCCACGCTGGCCTTCCACTACCGGACCCGGCCCGAGTGCCGCCGCTGTCAGGCGGCCGACCGGCTCAGCGACAGGGCCTCGGTGATCGGGGACTCATGAGTCCAGGCGTGCGCCCCGTCGCCCGCAGTCTGCGCCGGGTTGACGTGGCCGCGGCCCCCAGGCTGCGCCGGGTCGACGTGGTCGCGCCCCACAGGCTGCGCCGGGTCGACGTGGCCGCGGTCCCCCAGGCGCAGGGCACGTCACGTGGCGCGTGGCGGACGAGCGCCACGAGGTCCCGGGTCACCGGTTGACCAGCGGCCCGGAGCCGGTGGAGCCGCGGACGACCAGCTCCGGCTGGAAGATCAGCTCGACGTGCTTGGCGGCGACGCCGTTGACCTCTTCGAGCAACGTCTGCACGGCCGCCGAGGCCATCGCGCCGATCGGCTTGCGCACGGTGGTCAGCGGCGGGTCGGTGAACGCGATGAGCGGCGAGTCGTCGAAGCCGACCACGGACACCTCCCCCGGCACGGCCATGCCCTTCTCCCGGCAGGCGCGGATCGCGCCCAGCGCCATCAGGTCGCTCGCGCACACGATGCCGGTGCAGCCGCGGGTCAGCAGTTGCGCGGCGGCGGCCTGCCCGCCCTCGACGGAGAACAGCGAGTGGGCGATCAGCTCGTCCACGTCCGTCGCGCCGAGCAGTTGCGCCATGGCCTGCCGGTAGCCCTCGATCTTCCTGATCACCGGTACGAACCTGCGCGGCCCCAGCGCGAGCCCGATCCGCTCGTGCCCGAGGTCGACCAGGTGCTGCACGGCCAGCCGGGCGGCCAGCCGGTCGTCGGGCGAGATGAACGGCGCGTCGATGTGCTCGCTGTAGCCGTCGACCAGCACGATCGGCAGCCCCCGGTCGGTGAGCCGGGTGTAGCGGTCCATGCGCGCCGTCGTGTCGGCGTGCAGGCCCGACACGAACACGATGCCGCTCACCCCGCGATCGACGAGCAGCTCGGTGAACTCGTCCTCGGGCGCGCCGCCGGGCAGCTGCGTGCACAGCACCGGCGTGTAGCCGTGCTGCGTCAGCGCCTTCTCGATGGCCTGGGCGAACGCGGGGAAGATCGGGTTGTCCAGCTCCGGCGTCACGAGGCCGACCAGCCCGTTGCTGCGCTGCCGCAGCCGGGGCGGGCGCTCGTAGCCCATGAGGTCGAGCGCGGCCATGACCGCCTGGCGGGTGGCGGCCGAGACGCCGGGTTTGCCGTTGAGGACCCGGCTGACCGTGGCCTCACTCACCCCGGCCTGGGCGGCGATGTCGGCAAGGCGAGCGTGACCGTTCATGCCACCCACTTTACTTTCCACGGCCGCGCCGAATCCGCTGCTCGGGGGGACGTCCGGGACCATCGGCACGCTCGCCGGGCACGGGCGTCCGCGGGCTTCGCGCGGGATCGGGGGGCCATCGGGCCAGGCTCCGGCGCGGGTCGGGGCACGTGCTGTGGCACTCGCGCGACCGGCTCCGGCGGGCGATCGCGATCGCCGATCGGCCCGCGGGCGCCACCGCCGTCCCGGTCGCCGAACCCGCCCGCGCAGACCTGCCTCATCACGCTCCCGCCCACCCGGCCGTCATAGTCCTCCCCCGAGCGTCCGGGACCATGGAAGCCCTTTCTGCAAATTTACGCAAGCCCTTCCAGAACTCCATATACGGAAATATCGGTGTACGGATGCCCAAAACCCCCGACCGAAACAACCGCGAAAGAGATTCTTTATGTCAAGGGTGGACATGTGGCGTTACGGCGCGATGTACTACCTCTTCAATCAGCCTCGTCACTGGTGACACGCGCGCAAGGTGTGAGCCCATGAGCTCGGTCGTTCTCGACAAAGTGACCAAGGTTTATCCGGGCGACTACCTCGCAGTCGACCGACTGAACCTTCGGGCTGAGGACGGCGAGTTCCTCGTCCTCCTCGGCCCTTCAGGGTGCGGGAAATCCACGCTGCTCCGCATGATCGCGGGATTGGAGGAGATCACCCAGGGAGATCTCTGGCTGGACGGCCAGCTGGCCAACCACCTGGCTCCGCGCGACCGCGACGTCGCCATGGTGTTCCAGAACGGCGCCCTGTATCCGCACCGGACCGTACGCGGGAACATCGCCTTCCCCTTGGAGATCGCCAAATCGGACCCCGCGCTGGTACGTGAACGCGTCACCGAGCTGTCCAAGGCACTGCACATCGACGAGACGCTGGACCGCCGCCCCGGCACCCTGTCCGGCGGCCAGCGGCAGCGCGTCGCGATGGGGCGCGCGATCGTCCGGCAGCCCAAGTTGTTCCTCATGGACGAGCCCCTGTCCAACCTGGACGCCGGAATGCGCACCGAGCTGCGCATGGAGATCTCGGCCCTGGTCCGGTCGCTCGGCGTCACCACGATCTACGTGACGCACGACCAGGTCGAGGCGCTGACCCTGGCCGACCGGATCGCCATCCTGAATCGCGGGGTTTTGCAGGACGTCGGAACTCCGGCCCAGATTTACAACGATCCAGCGACGGCTTTCGTGGCGGCCTTTCTCAACTCCCAGCAGTTGAACCTGTTGGCAGCCCAAGTCAGGACGCCGCAGAACCAGTACGTCATGCTCGACTTCGGGCCGCACCGGATCACGTTGCCGTGGAGCGATCCCAGGGCGTACGCGATCTCCCAGCACACGGGCGGGCAGGTGCTGGTGGGCCTGCGGCCGGACGGGCTGGCGCCGGTGCCGGAGTCGTACGAGGGACCGTCGTTCTACGGGCGGGTGCGGACGCTGGAATACCACGGGCACGAGTGGCTGGCGTACCTGGAGTGCGGGATGCCCTCCGTGCCGGTGCCCGAGCCGCCGGACCCGAACCGGCGGGTCAACGGGGGAACGAACGGGTCGGGCAAGGTGTCGGGCCTGATGAGACGGCTGTTCTCGGGCCAGCCGGAGGAGCGGCCGGCACAGGAGCAGGTGGGCCAGAATCCGAACAGCGGCATCCACCGCCGCTCGGACCTGGTCATCCGCCTGGGCAACCGGCCGGTCTGGCGCGCCGGCGACGCCGCCAAGGTGGCGGTGGACCTCTCTCGCGTGATGATCTTCACGGTCGACGGCGCCCGTATCGACCCCCCGCGCCGGTGACCAGACCCTTCCCCCGAGCGGAACACGGGCGGCGCCCATCGGCCTGGTCCGGGTTCCGCTCGGCCGCACGCGCCACGAGCTGCGGGACCTCCTGAGCGTCAGGGGGTCCAGCGCGGGCCGTCCGGGGTGTCCTCCACGACCACCCCGCCGGCCAGCATCGCCGCCCGCAGTGCGTCGGCCACGTCATAGCGGCCCTCGTCGCGCAGCTGAGCACGGAGCGCCAGCAGCGGCCGCACCAGGGCGGTCAGGCCCTGGGCGCGCAGGCCCGCCGTCGAGGCCAGCTCGCCGAGGCGGGCGATCAGCAGCCGGAGCAGCTCCCTGGCCTGGTCGACCCCGCCGGAGTCCTCCTCCGTGTCGGCGGCCCACTTGACGATCTCCGCCTCCAGATCGAGCACGGTCTGCGCGGCCGCCACCATGTCCGGCTTGGCCGCCGCCGCCGTGAACCGCTCCTCGCACGAGTGGATCGTCTCCTCCAGGGTGACCTCGACGGCGGCGGGCTCCGGCGCGGACGGCGAGGGCGCGGCCGGCCCCGTGCCACCCTCGGCCAGGCGGCGGATCCCGGCGAGGTCGGTCACCGTGCCCGTGGGCAGGACCGTCATCGAGCCCGGGCGGCGCACGGTCAGGCCGCCCCGGCCGGCCACCCGCACCGACTCGGTCTCCAGGTCGATGAGCAGCGCGGTGTGCTCGTCGAGCCCGAGCACCATCGTGTCGGGCGGCAGCTCCCGCTCCATGCGTGACAGCCGGCGCTCGCCCAGGTAGCAATAGCGGGTGTCGTGGGTGCCGCCCTCGGCGTTGTCGTAGTGCGGGATCAGCACGGCCTTCAGTCCGAGCGGCTCCAGCACGTCGATGCCCTCGCGCCAGTGCGGCTCCGCGCCCACTTTGTAGATCTCGTAGACGGGCACGGTGGCCAGGCCCGCCGTGCAGGCCGCCGCCGAGGCCAGCACCGTCACCCCCTGCCGGGCGCGCACCCGGGCGCGCAGGTCACCGGCCACCCCGGAGTCGGCCCAGCGGTCGAGGGCGTAGGTGGGACTGCCGGGGCCGGAGAACACCCAGTCGGCGCCCGCGATCCCCGGCGCGACCTCGACCTCCAAGCCGACGCTGTGGGCGAAATATCGGCGGGCACGGGCGGAGATGTCAGCGCGGTTTTCCTGGAAGGCATAAGGAGTGTCGAGCAGCACGGCACGCGCTCCGGCACGCAACGTCCGCGCCGCGGCACGATGGATCTCGACCATGGTCGGGCTCGTCTCGCCCGACCCCATCAACACCAGCAAACCGGGCATGGCTGTCGGCCTCTCTCTCGCACGCCATCGACTACAGCGCCGCCCGCCGCGCCGATCAAGAGCCGGGACAACATGCGTGGGGCACGCACTTGCATATGATTGGCAGTAAGTTGTTGGCGGTGACGGGAAGACACGTGGTCTCGGTTGAGACGCTCATGCTACGGGTGGGGACCGACAATCGCTGGTCATACCGGCATGCCATGAGTCAGCAGCGACGCGGCGAAAGCCCGGACGCGGCGGCGCGGCGGGTCAGCGGGGTCACGGCCGCCGACGAGGACACCGTCGTGCACTCCACGAGCTGGCGATATGAGCCGGACGGAAAAGTCGTACTGACTTATGCGGTTTGCCCAGATCCGGCGCCGTGGCTGCCCGCGGTCGAGGTCCCCGTGCTGGAGATCGCACGGGGTGAGGCGCCCGCCACGCCGTCACCCGACCACATCGCCCTCGCGAACGTGGTCGCGCACGCCGTCCGGCACCTGGCGTTCCTGATGGCCGAGGATCCCGTCGTGGCGCGGGCGCTCGCCCGCCATCCCGGCCTGGCCCCGGCCCTGGAGCCCACGGGCGCTCCGGCCTGAGATCCGGCGGCCCACCACCTGCATGGGCCGCTCGACGTACAGGAAGGTGAGCGTGCTGACGGCCAGGATCGCGGCCACGGCGAGCGCGGCCATGCCGAGCTGGTACGGCACCGCCGACCACCGCAGATCACCGCTGATCTCGACGAAGTATTTCAGCAGCGGATGATGCACCAGATAGAGCGAGTAGCTGATCAGCCCCAGCCAGACGAGCACCTTGGGCAGCCGCCGCCCGCGCAGCGCCATCCCGCCCGCGAACGTGGCTCCCGCCAGCACGATCGTCGTCCACCAGACGTCGGCCCGCACCCACCACCAGCCGCTCTCGATGGCCCACAGGGGCGCGACCGCGACCAGCGCCGTCGTGACCGCCACCGGCCACAACGGCCCGGTGCCGCGCTCCCACCGATGGATCGCCGTGCCCGCGAACATCACCGCCACCACGGCCGCCCCCAGCCACGGCACCCGGCTGCTGAACATCAGGGCCACCAGCGCCATCAGGCCGAGCACGCAGGCCGCCGTCGTACGGAAGCGCCCCCACACCACGAAGACCATGCCGACCAGGAACACCGCGCAGGTCACGTAGGCCGGCCACGGGCCCACCAGCAGCGCCCCCGGCACCACCAGCCCGATGGCCACCGCCGCGACCCCGAACCCGATCGACAACGACCCGCTCCGGTTGTGCCCCCCGACCAGGAACAGCGCCGTGACCAGCAGGTAGAACACCATCTCGTACGACAGGGTCCACATCGTGTCGACCACGCCGCCGACGCTCACGACGTCGAGCAGCATGGTCGCGTGCGCCGCCACCGCCGTCCCGTCCCGGGGCACCTGCTCCCGCACCGGCACCCACCAGGCCAGGGCCAGCGCCAGCGCGATCACCGTCAGGTAGAGCGGGTAGAGGCGGAAGATCCGGCTGATCCAGAACGTGCGCACGTCGCCGTGCCGTTCCAGGGACGTGGGGATGATGTAGCCGCTGACCAGGAAGAACACCAGGATCCCGTAGACCCCGATATTGAACCAGTACGGTCTGAGCGCCGGCAGGAACCACGGCAGGAGGTGCTCGGCCACCACCGCCATCGCGCCGATGCCCCTGAGGGCGTCCAGCCAGGCGAGCCTGGCGACGGGGGTGGGGGTGGCGTGCGGGATCGCTGGCACGGCGGCGGCTGACACTCGGCACAACTTACCCCGAACACGGCAGGTAATGCGATGCGTTACCAGCGATGGGCCGTGACCTGCCACGACGGCCCCGGCATCGGTGACCGACCCGTTGGGACGCCCCTCCACGACCCGCACCACCCCACCGGAACGGGCCAGTGCATCCGATGGGCGTCAGGTGGGGCGGTGGGTGGCCAGGGTGGCGTGGTGGTCGGCGCCGGCCGGGCCGTGCGGATCAGTGTGTACGGTGGCCGCCCGCAGCCTCGGGAGATCGTGGATGAGGCGGTGCTCGGCTTCGACCGCCACCGCATGGGCGTCGACCACCGACATATCGTGATTGACCAGGATCTCCACCTCGGCGTGGAGGGCGTGACCGATCCAGCGCAGGCGTACGGAGCCGATGCCGTGAACGCCCTTCACGGTGGTGAGGATGCGTTCGGCGGCGTCCACCAGGGCCGGGTCGACGGCGTCCATGAGACGGTGGTAGATCTCGCGGGCCGCGTCGCGCAGCACGAAGCAGATGGCGACCGTGATCAGCAGGCCGACGATCGGGTCAGCGATCGGGAGTCCGAGGGCCGAGCCGCCCGCGCCCAGCAGGACCGCGAGCGAGGTGAAGCCGTCGGTTCTGGCGTGCAGGCCGTCGGCCACCAGGGCGGCCGAGCCGATCTCCCTGCCGACCTTGATGCGATAGCGTGCCACCCACTCGTTCCCGAGGAACCCGACCACAGCCGCGCCGGCCACCCAGCCGACCGCCCGCATCTCCTGGGGTTCGAGCAGCCGCAGGCCGGCCTCGTACCCGGCCAGGGCCGCCGAGGCGGCGATGAGCAGGACGATGACGATGCCCGCGAGGTCCTCCGCCCGGCCGTAACCGTAGGTGAAGCGGCGGGTGGCGGCGCGGCGGCCGAGCGAGAACGCGATGGCCAGCGGGACGGCGGTGAGGGCGTCGGCCAGGTTGTGCAGGGTGTCGCCGAGCAGCGCGACCGAACCGGAGGCCGCGACGATCACGGCCTGGATGACGGCGGTGACCATCAGGACGGCGAACGAGATGGCCAGCACGCGCATGCCACGACTGCTCGCCTCCAGTGCGGCGTCGGTTTTGTCGGCACTGTCATGGCTGTGAGGCGTTATTACATGAAATATCCGCCCCAACACCCCACCCAGCCCACCCACAGCCGCATGCCCGTGCCCATGCCCGTGCGAATGCTCATCCCCGGACCCATGCCCGTGCTCGTGCTCGCCTCCCCGTATGTGGCCGTGCCCGTGACTGCGTCCCTGTCCGTGCTCATGTGCGTGTTCGTGCTGGTGAGGAGGTGGGGTGGGGTGTTCGGACATGACATCGCCTCACTTGCGCATTTTATCCCTTTTAGCAAGGATATGTAGTTATGTACGCACGCGACAACACCTCGACGGCCACCCCTTCGCAGGACCACCCCACTCCTGCCCAGGTGAACGCCGCCGTCGACGCTTTTCGCATGCTCAGCGACGGCACCCGCCTCAGGCTGATGTGGTTGTTGTCCTCCGGCGAACTGGATGTGAACTCACTTGCCGAGGCCATCGGCGCACCCCGCCCGTCGGTGTCGCAACACCTCGCCAAACTCCGCCTGGCCGGACTGGTGGACACGCGCAGGGACGGGCGCCGGGTACTCTACCGCGCGCGGGACTCGCATGTACGGGCGCTGATCGCCGAGGCCCTCTTCCACGCCGATCACGAGGTCTCGGGCCTCCCCCGCCACGACTGACCACCCCCAGCGAAGCCAGAGGAGCCAGGGCAGCCGGGGAAGCCAGGCCAGCCGGGGAAACGACCCCCGCCCTCACCCCGACCGGCCGGTCACCAGCCCACCTTGCTCTTGCCCGAGACGAGCGACCGCGCGATCACCATGCGCTGCACGTCGTTGGTGCCCTCCCCGATCGCCATCAGCGGCGCGTCCCGGTAGAGCCGCTCCACGACGAACTCCTGCGAATACCCGTACCCCCCGTGGATCCGCATCGACTCCAGCGCGGCCTTCAGCGCGACCTCCGAGGCGAAGTACTTGGCCATCCCCGCCTCCATGTCCACCCGCTTGCCCCCGTCCGCCTGGGCGGCCGCCCAGTACGTGAGCAGCCGGGCCGCCTGGATGTCGGTGGCCATGTCGGCGAGCTTGAGCTGGATGGCCTGGAAGTCGGCGATCGGCTGGCCGAAGGCGGTGCGCTCGCGGGCGTAGGCGAGCGCGGCGTCGTACGCGGCCTGGGCGACCCCGACGGCGCGGGCGGCGATGTTGATACGGCCCATCTCCAGCCCGCCGAGCACCTGCTGCATGCCTCGCCCCTCGACCCCTCCAAGCAGGGCGGACACCGGCACCCGTACGTGGTCGAGCACCACCTCGCACGTCTCCGTGCCCTTGTAGCCGAGCTTGGGCAGGTCGCGGCTGACGCTGAAGCCCGCCGTGGCCGGGTCCACGAGCAGCACCGACATGCCCCGGTGCGCGGGCTCGGTCACCGAGGTCTTGACGAGCACGGGCAGCGGGTCGGCGTGGCGGGCGTTGGTGATCCAGGTCTTGGTGCCGGTCACGACGTAGAAGTCGCCGTCGCGTTCCGCCCGCGTCTGGATGCCCTGCAGGTCGGTGCCCGCGCCGGGCTCGGTGAGCGCGATCGCGGTCCGGCGGACGCCGGCGGCCAGGTCCTCCAGGTGGAGCCGCTTCTGCTCCTCGGTGCCGTGCCGGGCGATCATCCAGCAGGCCAGCGAGTGGGACCCGATGGTGCCCGCGACCCCCATCCAGCCGCGCGAGATCTCCTCGAAGACCAGGGCGAACGACACCATGTCGGCCCCGAGCCCGCCGTACTCCTCGGGGACCGACAGGCCGAACAGCCCCATCTGCTTCATCTTCTCGATGATCTCCGTCGGATATCTGCCGGAGTGCTCCCATTCGGTGGCCACCGGCATGATCTCTTTGTCGACGAACGCGCGCAGCGTCTCCCTGAAGGCCCGCTGCTCGGGGGTCAGTTCGAAATCCATGACTCTCAATCCTCAGAGCGGACCGGTCTTGGCCCGCGGGAAGTACCCCTTGTCGTACGGGGCGTCGCGCTTGTACACCATGACGGTCCTGGTCCACGACATGATCTCGTCGCCGTCCTGGTTGAGCCCGCGGGTGCGGCAGGTGACGATCCCCGCGTACGGCCGGGACTTCGACTCCCGCTTGGCGATCACCTTCGACTCGGCGTACACGGTGTCGCCGACGAACACCGGGTGGGTGAGCTTGATGTCCTCCCAGCCGAGGTTCACGATCGCCTTCTGGCTCACGTCGATCACGGACAGGCCGAGCACGATGGCCACGCTGAGCCCCGAGTTAACGATGATCTTGCCGACCGGGGTCCTGTCGGCGAAGTGGGCGTTGAAGTGGCTCTGGTTCGTGTTCATGGTCAGGAGCGTGAACCAGGTGTTGTCGGCCTCGCTGATCGTGCGCCCCATCGGGTGCTGGTAGACGTCCCCGACCGTGAAGTCCTCGTAGTAACGGCCGATCTCGGGCTCGTGCACGGTCACTCGGCGGCTCCCTGTTCACCAACGATCAGAGCGCTCACGTTAATCGTCTGACATTTTCCTGGTCAATCAGGCGCGGGCGGCCATCCTGGCGACCACGTCGACGATGCGGGCGGCGCGTTCGACCTCGGCGCGGTGGAACACCGGCCCTTCCGCGCGGGCGACGACCACGTGCATGCTCTGTGTCAGGACGGGCAACAACATCAGCCGCAGCGGGTCGGCGTCCCTGGTGATGGCGCGCGGCGGCGGCTCCGGCAGGAAGAACTCGGCCGGGGCGGCCAGCGAGGCGTGCCGTACGGCGCCGTCGGCCAGCGCCAGCGACCACTCGGCCCCGCACAGGCCCGGCAGGGCGTCCACCAGCGTGGCGAACCCCCGCGCGGGCTCCATCGCGACGTGCATGAGCAGGTCGTAGTCCGGGGCGGAGCCCGGTACGTCCTTGGTCACCCAGACGCCTTCGACGCGGACGCCGGGCACGGCGGACAACCGCTCGCGGGCCTCGGAGGCGGGGACCTTGCCGGGCCAGGAGACGGTGAAGTCGTCCACGGCCCGCCCGGCCTCCCGTTCGAGCACCGTGACCTGCAGGATGTCGGCTCCGAGTGCCCCCAGAGACTTGGCGACCTGGCCGAGGCCACCCGGCCGGTCCGGTAGCGACACCCTCAGTCGCAGCAGCATTGCCCGCCCCCTTTCCAGAGGCTCCACAGTGCCGTGGAAAGATTTCACGCATGTTCCACGGATATGTCGCACATGCTGCGGTTATATCCAAGAATGAAGCGTTAAGTCCGGAATGTCGAACATTGGGGCACCGGACCGGGCCACCGCCCGCGCCCTGCGCCAACGGCGGCCCTCACCAGAGCGCACCGGGGCCGTCCCCAGGCCAGGCGCCTATTCCCGAGTCAGGCGCCCGTCCCCAGCTCAAGCGCCCGTCCCCGGGTCAGGCGCTCGTCCCCAGTTCAGGCGCCCGTTCCCGGGTCAGGCGAACACATCCTGCTGGTAACGCCCCTCCGACTCCAGCCCGGCCAGCCAGGCCGCCCCGTCGGTACCGGTCTTGAGGCGGTGGAGGTCGAGCAGGGCCTCCCGTACGGCGGGCGCCATCCGCAGGCCGTCGCCGCAGACGTACACATGGGCGCCCTGCTCCAGCAGCTCCCACACCTCGTCGGCGTGCGCGGCGACGGCGTCCTGGACGAACCGGTACGGGTGCCCGGCCACGGCCGAGTACGCGGGACGCACCGTCACCGGCCCCGCCTCGGCCCAGGCGGCCACCTCCTCCGCGTACAGCTCGTCGTGCCCGGGGTGGCGGGAGCCGGTGAACACCAGGGCCCGCCCGCTCGCCCCCGCCAGCGCGCGCTCCTCCAGGAAGCCGCGCAGCGGCGCGAACCCGGTGCCGGGGCCGACCAGGATCACCGGCGTGGCCGGGTCGGCCGGCAGCCGGAACGGCGGCGCGGGCACGCGGACGTAGCCGTAGAACACCTCGCCGGGCGCCAGCCCGGCCAGGTAGGCCGAGCACATGCCCTGGTAGGTGCCGCTGCCGGACCAGGCGGGACCCTCGACCAGGCCGACGGTGAGCCGGACGAGGCCCGGATCGGCCAGCGGCGAGGAGGACACCGAGTAGTAACGCGGCCTGATCGGCCCGGCCATCTCCAGGAACACCGGCAGCGGCAGCTCGGCCGCCGGGAACCGTTCCAGCAGGGCCAGCGGGGAGACGCGCTTGGCCAGGATCTCCTCGGCGTAGTTCGCGGTCAGCTCGGCGAGCTGCCCCTGGGTCCAGGGGCAGCGAGTGTGCGCGGACAGCGCCTCCAGGTCGGAGCGGGTGGCCACCTCCTGCAGCTCGGCGAACTCGGTCAGCAGCAGGCCCGCCGTCACCGGGGTGTCCACCGGCAGGTGGGTGGCGCCGGCGGCGCGCAGCCGTACCACCTGCTCGCGGGGGACGCGCAGGCAGCGCAGCGCCCACTCCACCAGCTCGGGGTCGTTCTTGGCGAAGACCGCCACGTGGTCGCCCGCCGAGTAGGTGACGCCCTCGGGCAGCCGGGCCACGATGGAACGCACGCCGGGACGCGGCGCCTCGATCGAGAAGTCCCACAGCCCGTCCGGGTCGCCGGTCAGCTCCTCGTTGGAGACGACGGTCAGCGGGAAGGCCCGCTCGGAGACGACGGCGGGCCTGATCTCGGCCTCGCTGAGCACCTCCATCTCGTAGCGCGGCCCGGCGCCGTCGGCCGACGCGCTGTACTCGGCGGCCAGGGCAGCCCACAGCCGGGCCGTCCACGCGGACACGTCGCCGTCGAAGTCGCCGTCCGTGTCGGCCTCGCCGCGCTCGATCAGCGGCACCGCCCCGGCGGCCGTCAGCTTCTCGAAGGCGCGCCGGGGGAAGTCCTGGTACGTCGGCCACTGCGTGTTCCCGCAGCCCAGCACGGCCAGGCGGACCCCGGACAGGTCGGGCAGGCCGTCCAGGGCGTCGAAGCGCTGGGCGTTGTCGGGGGCCTTGCCGTTGTAGGAGGAGGCGACCACGACGAGCAGTCCCGACCGCGGCGGCTCCAGCTCGTCCAGGGTGGTCAGCGTGGTGGCGAAGCCGGCCCGCCCGGCCCGCTCGGCCAGGCGCTCGGCGAGGTCGGCGCTGGTGCCGAGGTTGGAGCCGTAGGCGACGGTGAGGGGCACACCGGTCACGGTGACGTCCTGCTGCTCGCTCTCCTGGACCTGCTGATCGGCCACGGCGGCGCGCTCGTGGGCGCGGCGCTCGCGGACCCGGAGGGTGAACCCCTCCGGCTTCAGGGTGAGCGTCTGCTTGATCTTCATCCGGTAGGCGTTCTGGTCGGACAGGGCGAAGCGCCGCAGGATCATCGCCAGCGCCAGCCTGGCCTCGGTGAGCGCGAACTGGCGGCCGATGCAGGCCCGCTCGCCGTTGCCGAACGGCTTGTACGCGCCCGGGTGGTGGGCGGCCTTGTGCTCCGGCAGCCAGCGGTCGATGTCGAACTCGTCGGGGCGTTCCCACGCCCGGGGATTGCGGTGGAGGGCGGGCAGCAGCACGCCGATCTTCTGCCCCTCGGGCACGGCGTAGCCACCGAGCGTGGTGTCCGCCACCGGGGACACCGCGAAGATCGGGATCGGCGACCAGAACCGCAGCGTCTCCTCCAGGACGCGGGGGATGACGTCGAGCTTCATGATCGCCTCGTAGGTGGGCGGCTCGTCGCCCGGCAGCAGCCTGTCGACCTCGTCGTAGGCGCGGGCCAGGGTGTGCGGCTCGCGGAGCAGGTTGTACAGGGCGAAGGAGAGCAGGCCGCTGGTCGTCTCGTGGCCGGCGATCAGGAAGGTGAGGACCTGGTTGCGGATGTTCTCGTCGGACAGGCGGGCGCCGGTGTGCGGGTCGGACGCCTCCAGCATGAGGCCGAGCAGGTCCTTCGCACCGCCCGCTGCGCCGGCGCGACGCTCCCTGATCACCTCGTCGACCAGCTCCTGCATGGTGGCGATGTCGCGCCGGTAGGCCTCGTCGCTCTTGCGCATGAACTTGTTGACGAACGGCAGCCGCTGGTTGCGCAGCATGGCGTGGGTCAGCGCGCCGCCCATGGCCCGCAGGAACGGGTGCAGCTCGGGCGACTCGAACGAGTTGAACCGGTAGCCGAACCCGGTGAGCGAGATGATGTCCAGGGTCAGCCGGGTCATGTCATCGGAAACGGGCAGATCCTCCCCCTGCCGGCCTGCCCAGGACGCGATCAGCCGCTCGGCCACCTCGAGCATCTGCGGGTAGTACGCCTTCATCGAGCGCTGGCTGAAGGCGGGCATCAGGATGCGGTGGGCATGCCCCCACACCGGCTCGTGCAGCTCGGCGGTGAACAAGCCGTCGCCGCCGAAGTCGCGCACGATGGAGAGGGGCGGGTCGATGCGCTTGATGAAGCGCGTCTCGTCGCACACCTCGCTGACGAGGTCGGGGTCGTACACCAGCACCACCGAGCGCCCGGCGATGTCGAGGCGGTAGATGCCCTCTTCGTAGTCCGCGGCCACCCGGACGAAATGCTCCACCGGGGAGTGCGGGGGGATTTGCAGGGTGTTGCCCACGATCGGCAGGCCCTGCGGGGCGGGAATCCGAGCCATGAGTTGCTCCCTCATGCAGCCATACACTGTATGGCGGACGCTACCATACGGCGTATGGCAGTGAGCGCGCGCAGGGGCACCCCTCTGACTCTCGAAGAAATCTGCGCCACGGCCGTGCGGATGGTCGACGACGGCGGAGTGGAAGGGCTGTCCATGCGCAAGCTGGCGGCGGAGCTGGACGTCAATCCCATGTCGCTCTACCACCACGTGGAGAACAAGGAGGCGCTGCTCGCGCTGATCTGCGCCACCGTGGGCGACCGCATGACCATGCCGCCTGACGACGGCTCACCGTGGCAGGAGCAGTTCAAGGCGCTGGCGATGGCCTACTACCGGCACGCGCTGGCCCATCCGGCCCTGTGGGGATACATCCACAACCATCCCGAGCTCATCGCGGACCGCCGGCGGCCGATCTGGCAGACGCTCAACCGGATCCTGCTGCTGGCCGGGGTGCCGGAGCCGGAGCTGAAGCGGACGAGCGACGTGCTGCACGCGTTCGTCTCGGGTTTCCTCTTCGCCCAGGTCCAGGGCCATCTCTCGGACGACCCCGGGGAGATCGCGCGCATGTTCGACATGGCCGTCAGCCTGATCACCCACGGCCTCCAGGACGGCTTCTGGAAAGGGTGAGGGGCGGGCGCGCTCAGCCCGCGGCCTCCCAGACCGCCTCGAACGCCTCCGGTGTGATCTCGGTCAGCTCCCAGATCTCCAGCGGCTGGTCGGTGAGGAAGCCGCGCTCGTCATGGAGGTGCCGCCACCAGTAGCGCCGGGCGGCCCGGTCGGCGCCGACCTCGACCTGACGAACCGCCCAGTGCTCGGCGTCGCCCTCGACGCTCTCGAACAGCCACGCCCGCCCGTCCTCGTCGCCGAGATGCCAGTAATGGCGGGGGGCGTCGGACTCGGCGAGCTGCCGCACCAGCGGCCGGCGGAGTTCTTCTGAAAGCACGCCGTCCACTCTAGGGTGCCCGATCGGCCGGCTCAGCCCTGATAGGCCCCGGCGTTCGGGGTGGCGGGTACGGGCCTGCCGGCGATGTCCTTGACCAGGGCCGTGCCACCGCCGTACCAGGACGCGGAGAGCCTGACGCCGCGGCCGAGCGCCGGGGAGCCGGGGCGCAGGCGCAGGTTGGTGGCGGAGACGAACCTCGGGTCGGCCATGACCGAGCGCGGCCCCAGCTTGAACCTGGCCTTGCGGGCCTTGTAGACGCTGCCGTCCTCGTCGGCGCCCGCGCCGTCCTCCCAGCCCGCCTCGCCGCCGACGGCGATCGCGTTGTTGCGCAGCTTGAGGATCGACGGCGCGCAGCCGTCGTGGCAGGACCAGCCGATGGTGTTCCTGGCCGGCAGGTAGACGGAGTTGTGCACGGCGATCGTGCCCTTGACCGGGCCGACGACGTGGCGGGCGCCGCGGGTGATGAGGAACGAGCCGCGGCTGCGGGAGGAGGTCACCACGTTGAAGGCGAAGACGTTGTCGCCGGCGGTCTTGCCCTTCGCCGCGCCGAGCTCGGTGAAGGTCTCGTTGTCGCGGGCGAGGTTGTGGGTGACGCGGTTGCGATCGCCGTTGAAGATCTCGACGGCGGCCCCGTCGGCGCCGTAGTCGCTGCTGCCGGCGAAGCTGCCGGTGATGGTGTTGCCGGTCACGAGGTTGTCGTCGCCGTTGAGGAGCACGCCGAAGGCGCCGGAGTCGTTGTCGCCGCCCGCGTCGTTGACGCTCATGCGGTTGTTGTCGGCCAGGACGCTGCCGCGGATGGTGTTGTGCGAGCCGCTGGCCGGGACGTAGACGCCGGTGACGTTGCCGTCGGAGCGCACCCCGGTCAGCTCGATGTGGTCGCCGGCGAGCGCGAACCCGGCCCAGCGGCAGCGGGAGGCCCACAGACCGCTGATGCGCCAGTGGTCGCCCTTGACCGTGACGCAGTCGGCGCCGGTGCCGCTGATCTTGGGGAGCGCGCCGGAGCCGTAGGCACCGACCACGATGGGCCGGGCCGCGGTGCCGCTGGGGGTCAGGACGAGACCGCCGGTGAAGCTGCTGCCGCGCTTGATCCTGACGGAGTCGCCCGGCTTGAGGTCGGCGGAGTCGAGCTTGCCGAGCGTCTTCCAGGCCGCCGAGGCACTGGTGCCGGCCGCCGCGTCGTCTCCCGCCCTGGAGTCCACGTAGTACGTGGTGCCGGCCCGGGAGGAGGCCGCCGCGGGGAGCGCGGGCAGCAGGGAGGCCATGACGGCTACGGAGAGCAACCTCATACGTGCACACCACTATCTAGTTGGAGTCAACGGGTTGGCAGGGGCCACCGTAGCCTGACCGCCGTGGCGAGCGCCACCATCCGGCATGGGTGTCGTCACGGAGCGTAGAACTCGGCCGACGGCTTGCCGCAAGAACTGAAAGATCTTGCACGGCGGGCCTGTCCGGACCCGCCGTCCGCCCCGCGTCCGGCGGCCTTCCGAAGGCCCTGTCTCCTGGCGGGCGAGATTTGCAACTTACCGAAACTTGCACTTGACCGTGGTCAACGATCGCGACATTCTTCACCAGAACATCACCCGACATCTCGGGCATCCAGGGGAAGGACGATCATGCTCGGCAACGACGACTGGTGGCGTGACGCCGTCGTGTACCAGGTCTACCCCCGCAGCTTCGCCGACGCCGACGGCGACGGCATGGGGGACCTCAAGGGCGTCCGCGCCCGCCTGGGCTATCTCGCCGACCTCGGCGTGGACGCCCTCTGGCTGAGCCCCTTCTACACCTCCCCGATGGCCGACGGCGGCTACGACGTGGCCGACTACCGCGACGTGGACCCCATGTTCGGCACGCTCGGCGACTTCGACGCGCTCGTCGCCGACGCCCACGGGCTGGGCCTGCGGGTGATCGTGGACCTGGTGCCCAACCACTCCTCCGACCGGCACCCCTGGTTCCAGGCCGGGCTGCGCGACCGCTACGTCTTCCGCGACCGGCCGAACGACTGGGAGTCCGTCTTCGGCGGCCCCGCCTGGACACAGGTCGAGGACGGGCAGTGGTACCTGCACCTGTTCGCGCCCGAGCAGCCCGACCTCAACTGGAGCAACCCGGACGTACGCGCCGAGTTCCGCGACATCCTGCGCTTCTGGCTCGACCGCGGGGTGGACGGCTTCCGGATCGACGTGGCGCACGGCATGGTCAAGGCCGACGGGCTGCCCGACGTGGGCCCCAGGGACGGCCGCCAGGCCGAGATGCTGGGCGGCGAGCAGGTCCCCTACTTCGACCAGGACGGCGTGCACGAGATCTACCGCGAGTGGCGGCCGATCCTGGACTCCTATCCCGGCGGGCGGATGGCCGTGGCCGAGGCGTGGGTGTCCTCGCCCGAGCGGCTGGCCCGCTATGTCGGGCCCGACGAGCTGCACCAGGCGTTCAACTTCGAGTTCATGATGGCCGACTTCCATGCCAAGTCGTTCCGTACCGTGATCGAGAAGTCGCTCAAGGAGGCGGAGCTGGTGGGCGCGCCCACCACCTGGGTGCTGTCGAACCACGACAAGCCCCGGCACGTCACCCGGCACGGCAGCCTGGCCCGCGCCCGGGCGGCCACGCTGCTCATGCTGGCCCTGCCCGGCTCGGCCTACCTCTACAACGGCGAGGAGCTGGGCCTGCCCGAGGTGCTCGACCTGCCGGACGAGCTGCGCCAGGACCCGGCCTTCCGGCGCACCGGCGAGAGCCGGGACGGCTGCCGGGTGCCGATCCCGTGGACGCGCTCCGACGGCTTCGGCTGGCGGGACCCGTGGCTGCCGATCCCCGCCTCCTGGGGCGCCCTGTCGGCCGAGGCGCAGGAGCACGACCCCGCCTCCACGCTCAACCTCTACCGGGCCGCGCTCAGGCTGCGCAAGCAGCACCCCGCGCTCGGCGGCGGCACGCTGAAGTGGCTCGACTCCCCCAAGGACGTGCTGGTCATCGAGCGCGATCCCGGGCTGGTCGCGGCGCTCAACACCGGCGAGCAGCCGGTGGTCCTCGACGTGACCGGTGAGGTGCTGCTGGCCAGCGGCCCGCTGGGCGCCGACGGCTCGGTCCCGCCGGACACCGCGGTGTGGCTCCAGCGCTGACGATTGGCGGAATCTTTCCCTAAACCGGACGTTATGCCGGGAATCACGCTCATAACCTCATGTGGTGGCACGCTGGTGGGCCAGATCCTTGCGCGGACGCGTGACCCTCATCGCGACGGCGATCGCCGCCCTCGTGTTCGTCCCCTTGGCCCTGGCCGGGATCACCGTGGCCAAGTCGGTGGTCGCCTCCGCCGTGGCCAGCGACACCAGGGACACGGCCGAGCGCATCGCGTACGAGATGCGCGGCGGCGCGCTGCCCATGGGCGCCGCCATCCCGGTGCCCAACCCGTCGGTCGACCTCATCCAGATCGTCGCCGCCAACGGGCAGGTGCTCGCCGCGAGCGACGCGGCCAGGAACCTGCCGCCGCTCAGCGACGTACGGCCGCCCGTCGAGGACCGGGTGCTCAGCACCACGAACTGCCTGCCGACCCAGTGCGTGCACCTGTCGGCGGTCCGGACCACCATGTCCGCCGACTCCCCCGTCGTCTACGCCGGCCGCCGCACGCCGGACATCCTGGCCGGCCGCACCCTGGAGGCCGTGGTGTTCTCCGAGGTCGCGGCCGTGGTCTCGCTGACGGCGTGGGCCACCTGGCTGATCACCGGGCGGGCGCTGCGGCCGGTGGCGACCATGCGGGCGGAGCTGGACGAGGTCCACGCCGGCGACCTGAGCCGCCGCGTCACCCAGCCGGCCGGTGACGACGAGGTGTCCCAGCTCGCCCGATCCGTCAACGCCACGCTGAGCCGGCTGGAACGTTCCGCGCTGCAACAGCGCCAGTTCGCCTCCGACGCCTCGCACGAGCTGCGCACCCCGCTCGCCGGGCTGCGCGCCCAGTTGGAGAGCGCCCAGCTCTATCCGGACGACACGGACCTGGAGTCGCTGATGGACGGCGCGCTGCGGGACACCGACCGGCTGGAGGCCATCATCACCGACCTGCTCCTGCTGGCCAGGATCGGCTCCAGGGTGGACATCGTCAGCGAACGGGTGGACCTGGCCGACCTGGTCCGCCAGGAGCTGGCCGTCCGCTGCGACAAGCTCCCCGTACAGGTGGACCTGGAGCCCGGCGTGGTCGTCGACGGCGTGCGGCTGCAGCTCGCCCGGCTGCTCACCAACCTGCTGGACAACGCCCAGCGGCACGCCGAGCACACGGTCCAGGTCACGGTACGCGGGGAGGGCTCCGAGGCGAAGGTGGCGGTCGAGAACGACGGCGTGGAGATCGCCGCGGAGGACCGCGAGCGCATCTTCGAGCGTTTCACCCGGCTGGACGCCGCCCGCAGCAGGGACGCGGGCGGCACCGGGCTGGGCCTGGCCATCGCCAGGGACGTGGCGATGGCCCACCGTGGCCGGATCGGCGTCGAGGACTGCCGGGGCGGGGCGCGCTTCGTGCTCCGCCTGCCCATCGCCCCGCCGCGGCGAGGCCGCCCGTACGCGGGCGGCTAGACCGGCGAGAGCCGCCTGTCGCCGCCGGTGCCGGGTTCCGGCTCCCGGCGTTCCTCGTCCTCGTCCAGCAGCGTGGCCTCGTCGAACGGAAGCTGCCCGGCCAGCACGGCCTCGGCCCGCCCCCGGTCGAACTCGCCCGTCCAGGTGCCGACGAGCACGGTGGCGACGGCGTTGCCGGCGAAGTTCGTCAGCGCGCGGGCCTCGGACATGAACCGGTCGATGCCCACGATGAGGCCGACGCCGTCCACCAGCTCGGGCCGGTGCGCCTGGAGGCCGCCCGCGAGCGTGGCCAGCCCGGCGCCCGTGACGCCCGCCGCGCCCTTGGAGGCGATCATCATGAACAGCAGCAGCCCCACCTGCTCGCCGAACTCCAGCGGCGACCCGGTGGCCGTGGCGATGAACAGCGTGGCCATCGTCAGGTAGATCGCGGTGCCGTCCAGGTTGAACGAGTAGCCGGTCGGCACGGTGATGCCCGCCACGGCCCGGCTGACGCCCAGGTGCTCCATCTTGGCGATGAGCCGGGGCAGGGCCGTCTCCGAGGAGGAGGTGGACAGGATCAGCAGGAACTCGCGCGCCAGATAGCGCAGCAGCGTCCACAGGTTGATCCTGGCGACCAGCCACAGGATCGTGCCCAGCACCACGCCGACGAACAGCACGCACGTCACGTAGAAGGCGACCATGATGATGGCCAGGCTCTTGAGCGCCTCCAGGCCGGTGGCGCCCACGACGGCCGCCATCGCGCCGAACGCGCCCACCGGCGCGGCCCACATGACCATGGCGAGGATGCGGAACACCAGCCGCTGCAGGTGCTCGATGCCGCGCAGGACCGGCGCGCCCTTCTCGCCCATGGCCTGCAGCGCGAACCCGGCCAGCAGCGCCACCAGCAGCGCCTGCAGCACCGAGCCGCTGGTCAGGGCCGACACCAGCGTGTCGGGCACGATGCCGAGCAGGAAGTCGACCGTGCTGCCGGCGCCCTTGGCCGCCTCTTCCTGGACGGTCTGCCTGGCGGCGTCGGTGATCTGCAGCCCCGAGCCGGGGTGGATGACGTTGCCGACCACCAGGCCGATGATCAGCGCGACCGTGGACATGACCAGGAAGTAGCCCAGGGCCAGCCCGCCGACCTTGCCGACCTTGGCCGCCTTCCTGACCGAGCCGATGCCGAGCACGATCGTGCAGAAGATGATCGGCCCGATCACCATCTGGATCAGCGAAACGAAGCCGGTGCCGACGGGTTTGAGCGCCTTGCCCACGTCCGGCCAGATGAATCCGACCAGGATCCCGAGCACGACCGCCACGATGACGGCCAGGTAGAGATAACGAGTGCGATCACGCATGGGGGGTTCTCCAGCGTAGATGAATTACCTTCTGGATGTCCGACTATGCGATTCGCAGTGACGCAGGTCACCATTGAGTAAGTTTCGTTCACGGGAGAAATATCTGATGCGGCGCTGGAGCCTGGCAGGCCAGATGCTGGTCCTGCACCTGCTCGTGGTCGCCGTCACGGTGGCGGGCGGCGCGCTGCTCGCGCTGGTGCAGGCGCAGGACCTGCTCACCGACGAGGCGGCCAACACCGCCACGGCGGTGGCGGTGAGCGTGGCGGCCTCACCCGAGGTGCTCGCCGCCCTGGACACGGCCGACCCGAGCGCGCGGCTGCAGCCGTACGCCGAGCGCGTACGCCACCGGACCGGCGTCGACTTCGTCACCATCATGCGGCCGGACGGGACCCGCTACACCCACCCGAACCCCGACGAGATCGGCCACCCCTTCCTCGGCCACATCGACCGGGCGGTGGCGGGCGAGACCTTCACCGAGACCTACACGGGCACGCTCGGCGCCTCCAAGCGGGCGGTCACCCCCGTGATGGCGGGCGGGCAGGTGCGGGCGCTGGTCAGCGCGGGCATCACGATCGAGAAGATCAGCGCCAGGCTGCGCGACCAGTTCGCCTGGAACGGGCTCGTCGGCGCGCTGGCGCTGGTCGTGGGCGCGGCGGGGACGTGGCTGGTCACCGTACGGCTGCGCCGCCAGACGCACGGGCTCGGCCCGGTGGAGCTGGGCCGCATCCACGAGCACCACGACGCGGTCCTGCACGCCGTCAGGGAGGGCCTGCTGCTGGTCGGCAGGGACGGCACGCTGACGTTGTGCAACGACGCCGCCCGGCAGCTGCTCGGCCTGCCACCGGACGCCGAGGGCCGGCACGTGGCCGAGCTGGGGCTCTCGGAGGTGCTGGCCGACCACGAGGAGCGCGTCCACCTGGTGGGCGACCGGGTGCTCGCGGTCAACAGCGCCGCGAGCCGGCTCGGCACCGTCGTGACCGTGCGGGACCACACCGAGCTGCAGTCGCTGACCGGCCAGCTCCACGCCGAACGCGGCTTCGCCGACTCGCTGCGCGCGTCCGCGCACGAGGCGGCCAACCGGTTGCACACGGTGATCACGCTGGTGGAGCTGGGCCGGACCGAGCAGGCCGTGGCGCTGGGCACGGCCGAGCTGCGGGCCGCGCAGGAGCTGACCGACCGGGTGGTCGGCGCGGTGCGCGAGCCGGTGCTCGCGGCGCTGCTGCTGGGCAAGAGCGCCGAGGCGGCCGAGCGCGGCGGCGAGCTGGTGATCAGCCAGGACAGCGAGCTGGACGACCTGGGGCTCGACTCGGGCGAGCTGGTCACGATCGTGGGCAACCTGATCGACAACGCGATCGACGCGGCGAGCCGGGTGGAGGTGCACCTGGCCGCCGACGCGGACGGCGTGGTGATCAGGGTGGCGGACGACGGGCCCGGGCTGAGGGACCCGGCGGCGTTCACGAAGGGCTGGACCACCAAGGGCGACGGCCACGGGCTGGGACTGGCCCTGGTGGGCCAGGCGGTGCGGCGGCTGGGCGGCACCATCGACGTCGCCGGCTCGACCTTCACCGTGCGGCTGCCGGTGCCAGACCCGCGCACAATTCAGCACATGCCGGACGTGGTGCGATGAGTTCGGCGCGCGTTCCGGGGTCCGTGATCTCCGTCCTGGTGGTCGAGGACGAGGAGATCACCGCCGAGGCCAATCGTATCTACGTCGAGCGGGTCCCGGGTTTCGCGGTGGCCGCGGTCGTCAGGTCGGGCGGGGAGGCGCTGCGCTTCCTGCGCAGGACGCCGGTGGACCTCATCCTGCTCGATCTCTACCTGCCCGACATGCACGGCCTGGAGGTTTGCCGGGCCGTACGCGCGGGCGGCCTCATGTGCGACGTCATCGCCGTCACCTCGGCCCGCGACCTGGCCATGGTGCGCTCGGCGGTGTCGCTGGGCATCTCGCAGTATCTGCTCAAGCCGTTCACCTTCGCGACACTCGCCGAAAAGCTCACGCGTTACGCCCGGTTCAAGGAGGAAGCGGGCCTGGCCGTCGGGCAGGGGGACGTGGACCGGGTGCTGGGCACCCTCCGAGGCAGCTCCGAGCTGCCGAAAGGGATGTCCAGGGACACTCTCGACAGCGTGGCCGCTCAACTGCGCCGGCACCCGCAGGGCATGGCGGCCCAGGCCGTGGCCGACGCCGTCGGAGTGTCCCGCGTGACCGCCCGCCGCTACCTGGAATACCTGGTGGAGCTGGGGGTCGCGGCCCGCTTCCCGCAGTACGGCGGAGTGGGTCGGCCAGAGTTGCTCTACCGGATCCCCATGGAAAGTTAATGACACTGACGCTGGCTGTTCAATCCGGCCCTCTAGCTTCTGGGTGCAATCCAATGCTTTGAGGAGACACACCTTGCGAGTCCTGGCCGTTGTTCCCGCCCGCGGAGGTTCGGCGGGCGTACCCCTGAAGAACCTCGCCCTGGTCGGGGGCGTCCCCCTGGTCACGCGCGCCGTGCGAGCCGCGCTGCGCGCTGAACTGGTGGACCGGGTCGTGGTCAGCACCGACCACGACTGCATCGCCGAGACCGCCAGGCAGGCGGGCGCCGAGGTCGTCGAACGGCCCGAGGAGCTCAGCGGCGCGACCGCCTCCAGCGAGTCGGCCGTGCTGCACGCGCTCGACGCTCTCGGCGAGGACCCCGAGGTCGTCGTCCTCGTGCAGTGCACGAGCGCGTTCATCGACCCCGCGGACCTGTCGGCCGCGGTGCGCAAGGTGCTCGACGGGGAGGCCGACTCGGTGGTGTCGGGCCTGCCGACGCACGAGTTCCTCTGGACGGCCGCCGGCGGCGGGGTCAACCACGACCCGGCCGTCAGGCAGCGCAGGCAGGACCGCGAGCCCGAGTTCCGCGAGAACGGCGCCTTCTACGTCATGCGCACCTCCGGCCTGCGCGAACACGGCCACCGCTTCTTCGGCAGGACCGCCGTCCAGCCCGTGCCGGCGCGGCACGGCATCGAGGTGGACGCCCCCGAGGACCTGGAGCTCGTCCGCGCGCTCGCCCCGTTCATCGACGTGCCCGAGCCGATCGACGTGGACGCGGTCATCACCGACTTCGACGGCGTGCACACCGACGACCGCGCCTACGTCGACTCCGACGGCCGCGAGATGGTGCTGGTCAGCCGCTCGGACGGGATGGGCGTCTCGCTGCTGCGCCGCTCCGGCGTGAAGGTCCTGATCATGTCCACCGAGCACAACCCGGTGGTGGCCGCCCGCGCCCGCAAGCTCGGCGTGCCCGTGCTGCAGGGGCTGGCCGACAAGCGCACCGTGCTGCGCGACTGGCTGAGGATCGAGGGCCTCGACCCCGCCCGGGTGGCCTACGTCGGCAACGACGTCAACGACCTCGGCCCGATGAGCGAGGTCGGCTGGCCGGTCGCGACGCCCGACGCCCACCCGCGCGTTCGCGCCGCCGCCAGGGTCGTGCTGACCAGGGCCGGCGGGGACGGCGCCGTGCGCGAGCTCTGCGACCGCGTGGTGGCCGCGCGGCCGGAGCCGACGGCGACCGAGGTCAGGACGCAGCCCAGGCTGGGCCCGGTGGCCATCGGCGACGTGCTGGTCGGCGAGGGTGAGCCGGTCTACGTGATCGGCGAGATCGGCATCAACCACAACGGCGACCTCGACCTCGCCCGCCGCCTCATCGACGTGGCGGCCGAGGCCGGCTGCCAGGCGGTCAAGTTCCAGAAGCGCACTCCCGCGATCTGCGTGCCCGAGGAGCAGAAGGGGCAGATCAGGCAGACGCCGTGGGGCGAGATGACCTACCTGGAGTACAAGGAGCGGACCGAGTTCGGGTACGACGAGTACCGGCAGATCGCGAAATACTGCGACGAGCGTGGCCTGCACTGGTTCGCCTCGCCGTGGGACGTGCCCTCCGTGGAGTTCCTGGAGGAGATGGACGTCCTGGTGCACAAGGTGGCCTCGGCCAGCGTCGCCGACCACGAGCTGCTGCGTGCCCTGGCGGCCACCGGCAAGCCGCTCATCCTGTCCACCGGCATGTCCACGCTGTCGGAGATCGACGCGGCCGTAGAGATCCTCGGCACCGATAAGCTGATCATGATGCACGCCACCTCGACGTACCCGCTGCCGCCCGAGGAGGCCAACCTGCGCACGATCACGACCCTGAAGGACCGCTACGGCGTCCCCGTCGGCTACTCCGGCCACGAGCGCGGCCTGCAGATCTCGCTGGCCGCCGTCACGCTCGGCGCGGTCTGCGTGGAGCGGCACATCACGCTCGACCGCACCATGTGGGGCTCCGACCACGCCGCCTCGCTTGAGCCCTCCGGCCTGGAGCACCTCGTACGCGACATCAGGATCATCGAGCAAGCCCTGGGCGACGGCGTCAAGCGCGTCTTCCCGGGTGAGGAGGCGCCCAAGGCGCGTCTCCGCAGGGTGACCGTCTGACCGTCCCGTACTCCATAGGCCCCCCAGGAGAAATACCGTTGATCACCCTCTCGGTTGTCGTGCCGGTCCGGGACGGCGAGCGCTTCATCGCCGACGCGCTGACCTCGCTCTGCCGTAACGCCCGGCGCGACTTCGAGTTCATCGTCGTGAACGACGGTTCCGTGGACGCGACCGGGGACATCATCGAGGACTTCCTCCCTGATCTCCCCGGGCTCACCGTGTTGCGCAACCCCGCCCCCGTCGGGCTGGCGGACGCGCGCAACACGGGCCTGTCGGCCGCGTCCGGCCGGTACGTGACGTTCATGGACGGTGACGACTGGCTCGCGCCCGGCTATCTGGCGCAGCTCGTCGCCGCCATCGACGGGCTCGGCTGCGACTTCGTACGCACCGACCACGTCCAGGTCGAGGGCCGCAAACGGGTGCTGCACCGGGCCCCGATGACGCGGCGCGGCGTGGTGCTCAATCCGCGCGACGCCATCCTGCCGGCCAGCGTGCGGACCATGGTCGACTACCCGTACGCGTGGGCCGGGATCTACCGGCGCTCCCTGCGGGACCTGCTGCACTTCCCCGGCTCGCTGCACACCGCCGAGGACCGGCCGTGGATCTGGCGGCTGCACCGCGAGGCCGCGACGTTCTCGGTCGTGTCACTGGCCGGGGTGTTCTACCGGCGCCTGGTCTCCGGGTCGCTGACACAGGTCGGCGACGAGCGCCAGCTGCACTTCTTCGACGCGTTCGAGCTGGTGCTCAAGGACCTGGAGCCGGAGTTCCAGCCCAAGGCCGTACGGAACTTCTGCGCGCTGCTCGCCCACCACCTCGGGCTCGCCGACCGGTTCACGCCGGCGCTGCGGGCCCGCTTCGAGGAGCGGGGCGCGCAGATGGTGCGCGCGTTACCGCGGGACCTGGTGGCCGAGTCGGTGGCGCGGAT
The DNA here is from genome assembly GCF_900099965.1 of Nonomuraea jiangxiensis. Classification (GTDB taxonomy): domain Bacteria; phylum Actinomycetota; class Actinomycetes; order Streptosporangiales; family Streptosporangiaceae; genus Nonomuraea; species Nonomuraea jiangxiensis. The sequence goes on from NZ_FNDJ01000012.1 coordinate 185,979, forward strand.
GTCCATCGAGCGCGAGACCACGCTCCGGGCCCTGGTGCCCGATCTGCCCCCCAGCCCGCACATCCGGGTCCGCCGTGACCGGGAGGAGTCCTAGTGAAGGTCTTCTACGCCTCGACGCTGTTCGGGGCGATGTCCCTGGCTGCCGCCATCGACGACGGCCGGTTCGGCGGCGGGCGCCGCGTCCTCGTCGTGTCCAACAACGCGGCCATCCCCGAGGTGTCGACGCCACTGGACCAGGCGCCCGGATTCGCGGTGCTGCGCTCCCGGTTCGACGAGGTGCTCTCCTGGAACGAGCTGATCGCGCCGCTGCACCCGTCCGACTGGCGGGCGCGCGTCATCGAGGTCCCGATGATGGAGCGCCTGATCCGCGCCCACTGGCGGCTGGACGGGGTCGAGGAGCTGGTGCTGGAGTCGATCGCGGTGGCGCCGGCGCGGACGATCGCGGGGCTGGTGCGCGACTGTCCGATCACCGTCTACTCCGACGGGCTGATGAGCTACGGCCCGACCCGCGACCCGCTGCCGGCCGAGATCTTCCGCCGCATCGGGCGGCTGCTCCACCTGGACCTGGTGCCGGGGCTGACGCCGCTGCTGCTCAGCGAGTACGGCGTCGCCCCCGCCGTCCTGCCCGAGGAGCGGTTCCTGTCGATCGTGCACGAGGTGGCCACCACCGCGCCCGAGATGCCGACCGGCCCGGCCGTCATCCTCGGGCAATACCTGTCGGCGCTGGAGATCGTCACGCCGGAGGAGGAGGCCGAGCTGCACGAGACGATGCTCAAGGCGCTGGTCGCCCGCGGCTACCGGGACATCGTCTTCAAGCCGCACCCGGCGGCCGGCCGCCGGCACGCCCAGCTGCTGCGGGCCGCGGCCGGGCCGCTCGGCGTGCGGCTCTCGGTGGCCGGGGACAACGTGCCGGCCGAGGTGTGCTTCGCGGCGCTCCGGCCGGAGCTGGTGGTGGGCTGCTTCTCCACCGGTCTGGTGACGGCCCAGCGCTATTTCGGGCTGCAGGTCGCCTCCTATGGCACGGAGATGGTGCTCGACCGGCTGACGCCGTACGAGAACAGCAACCGGATCCCGGTCACCATCGTCGACGCCCTGCTGCCCCGGATGTCGGCGGACGGCACGATCGAGCAGCCGCCGGCCGTGGACCTGCCCCGGCTCGTCCGGGCGGTCGGCTACTGCATGCAGGCCGACAGCTACCCGGACCTGCGGCCGGAGAGCATCGAGTTCGACCGGCGCTACTTCAAGCGCAAGCGGCTGGAGGTGCTGGGCCTCACCGGCGCCGGAGTGGGCAAGCCCAGCACGTTCACCAAGATCCGCAGGAAGATCAGGTCAGCGATTTGAGGTAGCGGCGCATCCGCCGCTTGGCCCGCCAGCCCGCCCGCAACATCGTGGGCGGCACCTCCACCCGCAACCTGGCCCTGCGCCGCGCGGCCGCGAACTCGGGCCCGTCGAGCAGTGACTTGGCGGGCACCCGCGGCCGCGAGATCACCAGCCCGGCCAGCAGTCCCGCCCAGTCGTTGCGCTCGGCCGGCTGGAAGTAGTTGGCCGCGCACCACCGCTCCGCGGCCGTCCGGAAGTCGCCCTTGGCCAGGTCGTCGAGCGTGCCCAGCAGGTCGCTATCCTCGAACACCAGGTTGATCATCTCGGCGCTCACGCCGAAGTCGCTCAGCACCAGCGACGGCACGCCCATGGCGATGGCCTCCAGCGCCGCCGTCGAGCTCACCGTGACGAACCCGGCCGCGTGCGAGAGCTGCTCGTACATCGAGCCGGCCTCGAAGAGCAGCCGGCCCGGCTCGCCCATCTCCCGCCACAGCCGCTGGTAGTGGTGGCGCTCGTTGTGCGTCTGCCGCTCGTCCTCCAGGGCGCGCAGCTTGACCACCACGTCCAGGTCGGGCCGCCGCGCGGCCAGCTCGGCCAGCGCGGTCAGGATGCTCTCGCGCTGCTCGCGCTGGCGCGGCACCTTGGCCTGCGTGGCGAACACGACCCGGTTGCCACTCCCGGAGACGACCTCCGGCCGCAGGAACGGCAGCCTGGCCAGGCCCACCGCCCCGCCGCCGCCCAGCCGGGCCGCGATCTCGCCGAACTCCGCCGTCTCACGCTCGCTGTGCACCACGAACAGGTCACAGCCGCTGCGGAACAACCACGCCTTCTCCGTCGCGGGCACCGAGATGCCGGGCAGCCCGCTCACGAACACCGGCCGGGGCCGCAGCCCCGCGAACACCTCGGCCACCAGCACGTCCACCACCGGGCCCGTACAGGCCACGAGGATCACGTCCGGCTGCGTCCGCTCGGCCACCCGGCGCACCGAGCGCGCGGACAGCACCGGCGGCGGCTCCTGCCCTTCCGCGCGCCGACCCACCGCCGCGGCGATCTGCTCCGGGGAGGGCGCGATCGGCGTGCGCACCACCACCAGCTCCGTCACGCAGCCCGAGGGCAGGTCGTCGAGCAGGCAGGCCGCCCATTTCAGATACGAGTCGGAGTCGGCAACCGCCAACACTTTCAACCGGATACTCCAGTCAGATGCGAGCGCAGGGCGGGAGCCGCCCTGCTGGTCCACCAGTCATCGGGAACGTCCACAGGCTCCACGGCGACACCGCGCGGGCTGAGCAGCACCCGCAGCGAGGTGATCGCGGTGGAGGGGAGGCTGAGCACCCGCTGACCGGGGTCCAGTCCGCGCAGGGTCAGTTCGGCGGGCGCGCCGGCGTCGTGCACGGTGATGCCGGGACGCTCGCGGATCAGCGCCACATCCCCCGGGTCCTCGCGGCGGTGCGGGTAGTAGGCCAGCGGCTCGCGCGCGGCCAGCTCCGTCAGCCAGCGCAGGTAGTGGTCGCGGTGCACCAGGCCGTTGCGGACGAGCGAGGTGCCGAGCACCACCGTACGCTCGACGGGTCCCTCGGCGCTCGGCGGCTGGGCCCGCAGCCAGGAGAAGTCGTGCCGGACCAGGTCGACGCCCGCCTGCTTGACGGCCGCTTCGAGCTTGTCGTCCACGGACAGGGCGGTGAAGACCGACACCTTGCTCAGGCGCAGCCGCAGCGCCGCCGCCAGGCCGAGCGCCTGACGCAGCCTGGTCGGCGTGGCGCGGGCCCGCAGCAGGGGCTTGAACGGCCCCGCGGCCAGCAGTTCGAGCAGCCGGATCGTGGCCAGCCCGTCGTCCACCACGATGATGCGGCCGGGATTGGACGCCAGCCAGCGAAGCTGCACCTTGCCGGAGAAGGCGTCGCCGACGGCCTGCACGCTCCTGGGCATGCGCTCACGCGGCTCTGCCAGCTCCAGGCCGTCGGGCAGCCCGAGGGCGCCCAGCTCCCGCCGCGTCGCCTTCAGCGGTCGAAGGCCCGCACGCGGCACGACAGCCGTCGTGGGACCGAGGAGCCCGGCATGGTGGGCCTCGACGGCGCACAGCATCTGGAGCGGGGACTCCACCCAGGCCGACGCCTGTTCGACCACTCGTAGTCCTCCCAGCCGGGTGATAGGCCCGTTTTACGACCCCTGCAAGCTACCCCGGCCGCCTTAAGCCCTCAGAAACTCAGCGTGAACAATGGACGGTATGAACTCGCTCATGCTCAACACCGACGGCGTGCAGATCCCCCAGCTCGGGTTCGGTGTCTGGCAGATATCCGCCGACGAGACCGAACGGGCCGTGACCACCGCGCTGCAGGCCGGCTACCGGCACATCGACACCGCCGCCGCCTACGGCAACGAGGAGAGCGTGGGCCGGGCGGTGCGCGCCAGTGGCCTGCCGCGCTCGAAGGTGTTCGTCACCACCAAGCTGGGCAACGGCGACCACACCCGCGCCGAGGAGGCCTTCGACGAGAGCCTGGCCCGGCTGGGCCTGGACCACGTCGATCTCTTCCTCATCCACTGGCCGGTGCCCCAGCAGGGCAAGTACGTGCAGGCGTGGAAGGCGTTCGAGAAGATCTATCGTGACGGCCGGGCCAGGGCCATCGGCACGTCCAACTTCACCGTCGGGACGCTCACCCGGCTCATGGACCAGACCGACATCATCCCGTCCATCAACCAGATCGAGCTCCACCCCTACCTGCAGCAGCGCGAGATGCGGGCCTTCCACGAGGCCAACGGCATCCTCACGGAGGCATGGAGCCCGCTCGGGCAGGGCAAGGGGCTGCTCGACGACCCGGCGCTGCGGGTGCTGTCGGACAAGTACGGCAAGACACCCGCGCAGGTCGTGCTCCGCTGGCACCTGCAACTCGGCAACGTCGTCATCCCCAAGTCCGTGACGCCGTCCCGGATCGCCGAGAACATCGACGTCTTCGACTTCATCCTCGACGCCGAGGACATGGTCGCCATCGGCGCGATGAACAGGGGGCATCGCATCGGGCCGGACCCCGACACGTTCGGCTGACCTGATACGTCGTAGCATGCTCCCCCGTGCGGGACTTTGCGTGGGGCATAGCGGCGACGGGCGGCATCGCGCGGACCGTCGGGGCGGCGATCGTGGCCGAGCCCGGCATGCGGGTGGCCGCCGTCGGGTCCAGGGCCCTCGGCCGGGCGCGGGCGCTGGCGGCCACGCTGGGGGCTGAATCGGCGTACGACTCCTATGAGCGGTTGTGCGCCGATCCGGCCGTGGACGCGATCTACGTGGCGACGCCGCATGCCCAGCACCTGGAGGTGGCCGAGGCGGCCATCGCCGCCGGCAAGGCCGTGCTGTGCGAGAAGCCGCTGGCCGCCACCGTGGCCGACGCCGAGCGCATGATACGCCTGGCGCGGGAGGCGGGCGTGTTCCTCATGGAGGCCATGTGGATGCGCTTCAACCCGCTGATCCAGGCCATCGCGGCCGATCCGCGCTTCGGCGACGTCCGCTCGGTGCAGGCGTCCTTCGGCTTCAGCCACCCCTACGACCCCGCGCACCGGCTGTGGGCGCCGGAGCTGGGCGGCGGGGCGCTGCTGGACCTGGGGATCTACCCGTTCGGGCTGGCCCAGCTGTTCCTCGGCCTGCCCACCGAGCTGCGGGTCACCGGCTCGCTGGCGCCGAGCGGGGTGGACGCGGAGGCGGCCGGCGTCCTGCTCTACCCGGAGGGCCGGCGGGCGTTGGTGGAGACGTCGCTCCTGGGCGACTATCCCAACAGCGCCAGCGTCGTGGGCACCGGCATGCGGGCCGACATCCTGACGCCGTTCTGGGCGCCGCAGCGGATCCTGCTCTCCGGGCCCGGCATGGAGCCGGAGGAGCACGTACTGGATCCGGCCGACAACGGGTACGCGGGCGAGCTGCGCGAGGTCAGGGCCGCGGCGGCCGAGGGCCGAACGGAATCCTCGATCATGCCGCTTGACGACTCTCTTGCCATGATGCGCCTGCTGGCTGACGCCCGGCGGCAACTTGGCTAGCTGTGCCTTTATGGACTTGTAATACCCTTGCCGGATGTATTACCTTATGGGGCATTCGCGGATGAACATCCGGTTTGTCCGGTTTTATCCGACCATCGTTTGAAAGATCACAGGAACGTCCTGTGACCGCTGAATCCGCCGCCAGGCGGAACCGGGGACCCACGTCCTTTGGGGTGAATCGGCACTCCGGTGCCGTAGGACAGCTTCCACGTCCGAACCCGTCAGCTAACCCGGTAAGCGGCATGGAAGCAAGGAGTCACCCCCTCGATGGCAGAACACTGTACGACCTCCCGGAAGGCCCACCTCGCCCGCGCCGCCGTCGGAGCGGCGATCGTCGCGGGACTCTTCGGCGGCAACATCGCCGCCGCCAGCGCCGACAGCGCCCACGAGCAGCCGGCCACCGTCACCGCCCACCAGGCCGCCGACGGGAACAAGCCCGAGAAGGCCGGCATCCAGGTCACCGCCTCCCAGGTGCTGGCCCTCGCCCGAGCCCAGATCGGCACCTCCGAGAACTCCGACGGCGGCGGCACCAAGTACCAGAAGTGGTACGCCTCCACCCCCCGCGCCGCCGAGACCGTCGCCCGTGACGGCGGCACCACGGCCGGCTACCTGGACGCCGCCTGGTGCTCGATGTTCGTCTCCTGGGTCGGCAACCAGACCGGCGCCCGCAACCTCATCGGCTGGGACGCCTACACCGTCGCCCACGCCAAGTGGTTCGCGGACAACCACCGCTTCGGCGACGAGCCCAAGCCCGGCGCCGTCGTCTTCTTCTCCTGGAGCGGCAGCAAGAGCATCGACGACATCCAGCACGTCGGCTTCGTCGTCAAGGACAACGGGAACGGGACCATCTCCACCATCGAAGGCAACACCGCGGGCACGGTGGCGGCCCGGGTCCGCTCCAAGTCCCAGGTCGTCGGCTACGGCTACCCGGACTACGCGGGCTGACTGACTAGCTGACGCGGGCCCTGCCGCCCCGCCGGACACGATGTGAGCGCGCACCCTTTCGCCCAGGGTGCGCGCTCACATCGCGTCCGGGGCCTCTCAAGCCGAGCTGGGCGCGTCGCCCAGCCCCGAAGCGGGCCGGCCTCGGCCGCGCGGTGCCGGGTTTGGCGGGGCCGCGCACCGGCTACGAGTATCCGGCGACGCTGTCACCAGCGGAAACCCGCCGGTGCCGCCCCGTCGCCACGCCGCCACGCCGCCACGTCGCCCGCCGCCCGCCGCCGTCGAGGAGATCCGCATGAGAGCCGACCCGCCACCCCGCCGGTCCGCCGGTGCCCGCCGTACCGGGGGGCGCGGGTGAGGGGCGGGCTGGGGCGGATCGCCGACGCGCTGTTCCCCCGCGGCCCCAACCCGCACGGCGAACTTCCCGCCCTGCTGATCGCGCTGACCCTGGTGAGCGGCCTGGTGGACGCCGTCAGCTTCCTCGGCCTGGGCCGGGTCTTCGTCGCCAACATGACCGGCAACGTCGCCTTCCTCGGCTTCGTGCTGGCCGGCGACCACGAGTTGCCGATCTGGGCCCCGCCGCTGGCCCTGTCCTCCTTCGCCGCCGGCGCGTGGAGCGCGGGCCGGCTGGCCGGGCGGATGGCGGACGCGCGGCGCGAACTCGTCATGCTCACGATCGCGCACGCGTTCCTCGTGGCCGCCGCCCTCGCGCTGGCCCGGCTCGCCGGCCACCGGGAACCGGCCGTCCAGGCGGCGCTCATCGCCCTGCTGGCCTGCGGGATGGGCCTGCAGAACGCCGCCGTGCGCAGGGTGGCGGTGCCCGACATGACCACCACCGTCCTCACCCGTACGCTCACGGGCCTGATCGCCGACCCGCCGGGGCGGGCCACCCGGCGGCGGGCCGTGTCGGTCCTCGCGCTGTTCACCGGCGCGCTGGCCGGCGCCGCGCTCTACCTGACCGTCGGACCGGTACCCCCGCTCGCGGCGGCGCTGGTGCTGCTCGCGCTCGTCGCGGTCTCGGTCCCCCGGGCGCCGCGGCCCCCGGCTCCGGCGGAGGCATAGCGCCGCCCGCCTTTACATTGTAGATTTCGTGGTGACCGGCGGCGCGGCGGCGGCCTCCGTACGCAGCGGGACCTCCCGGACGAACCAGGCCGCGGCGAAGGCGAGCACGGCCAGCACCGCGGACCCGGCCAGCACCATGTGCAGCCCCGCGCTGACGGCCTCCCGGACGGCGGCGCGTACGGGGGCGGCCAGCGCGGACATCAGCTCGGGAGTGAGCCCGCCGCCGCCCATCAGCCGCTCGGCCGCCGCGGCGCCGAGGCTGCCGGACAGGCCCGCCTCCATCCGGCTGCTGTAGAGCGCCCCGAGCAGGGCGATGCCCAGCGACCCGCCGATGGTGCGCACCAGCGTGACCGTCCCGCTGGCCGCCCCCATGTCGCGCGGGCCGGCGCTGTTCAGGGTGAGCAGCAAGGTGCTCTGCATCAGCAGCCCGGTCCCCACCCCGGCGACCACCGTGAGCGCGGAGGAGAGCCCCGTACCCGTGCCCGTGTCCAGCAGGGTGAGCAGCAGCACGCCCGGCACAAGCACGGCCCCGCCCAGGATCGGGTAGACGCGGTAGCGGCCGTTGCGGCTGATCAGGCGGCCGGTCACGAGCTGCGCGGCGAGCATGCCGAACAGCAGCGGCAGCAGCAACATCCCGCCGGCGGTGGGCGAGGCGCCCTGGACGAACTGCATGTACTGCGGCAGGTACGCCGTCACCGCCATCATCACGGCCCCCGCCAGGAAGCTGAGCACCTGGGCCAGCGTGAAGTTGCGGTCGCGGAACAGCCCCGGCGGGATGATCGGCTCCGCGGCCCGCCGCTCCACCCGGACGAACCAGGCCAGGGCGCCCACCGCGACCGCGCCCAGGCCCAGGATCTGCGGCGAGGTCCACGCGTACGTGACGCCGCCCCAGCTCGCCAGCAGCGTCAGCGCCAGGATGCCGCAGGTCAGCAGCGCCGCCCCCGGCACGTCGATCCTGGCTCTGATCCGCTCCCCCGTGAGCCGGACGCCGAGGCCCACGACGACCAGGGCCACGGCGCCCACCGGCACGTTCACGTAGAAGGTCCAGCGCCAGCTCAGGTGGTCGGTGAGCAGGCCGCCGAGCAGCGGGCCGCCGATGAAGGCGACCGGCATCATGGCCCCGACCATCGACTGCACCCGGCCGCTCTCGCGTGGCGGCACCAGCACGCCGATGATCGACAGGGGGCCCACCATCAGCCCGCCCGCGCCGATCCCCTGTATCGCGCGGAAGGTGATGAGCTGGCCGATGTCCTGTGCCAGCCCGGCCAGCATGGACCCGGCCAGGAAGATCACGATGGCGGTCATGAACGTGCCCTTGCGGCCGTACAGGTCGCCCAGCTTGCCCCAGATCGGGGTGGTGGCCGCGCTGGCCAGCAGGTACGCGGTCACCACCCACGACAGGAGCTCCAGCCCGCCCAGCTCGCCGGTGATCGTGGGCAGCGCGGTGCCCACGATCAGGCCGTCCAGCATGGCCAGGAACATGCCGAGCATCAGCCCGAACACGCCGAAGTAGAGCGAGCGTGTCACGGGGTCACATCCCGTACGGGCGGGCCGCCCTGGCCTCGCGCAGGGCACGCCCCCACCACGCGAGCTGGTCGAGCATCGCCTTGGCGGCCGCGTCGCCGCCCGGGTTCGGGGTGGTGCCGTCCGGCCCGAGCTGGGCCCACGGCGCCTGCAGCCCCACGGCGTCGCGCATGGTGACGGCGTGCAGCTCCGCCAGCACCAGCCGCAGCTGCTCCACGGCCCGCAGTCCGGCCGAGAAGCCGCCGTAGGCGACGAATCCCACCGGCTTGGCCTGCCATTCGCGATTGTGCCAGTCGATGGCGTTCTTCAGCGCCGCGGGGAAGCTGCGGTTGTACTCCGGAGTGACGATCACGAACGCGTCCGCCGCCGCCATCCGGGGCGAGACGGCCGCCAGCAACCCCGCGGCCTCGTCCGAGGCGGGCGGCCGCCCCAGCTCCGGGAACACGGTGGGCAGCGGGGTCTCGACCAGGTCGATGACGTCGGCGGTCATGTCGGGGCGCCGGTCGAGGTGGTCGCGGATCCAGCTCGCCACGACGGGGCCGAATCGCCCTTCCCTGGTGCTGCCGAGCAGGACGGCGACGTGCAGTGGGGTGTCCATGGAATCTCCTGATGTGTACAACGTATTAGTGCGGATACAACGTACACACCGATGTGTACGTTGTCTACCGCTGATACGTTGTACGCGACACCGTGCCGGAAGGGAGGCGGTCCGATGGCCGCACAGAAGGACGAGCCCTCGCTCTGGGAGCGCCTCGAGCGCCCCGCGCCCGCGCCCCGCCAGACCCTGTCACCGGAGCGGATCGCCACCGCGGCGGTGGGCGTCGCCGACGCCGAGGGGATCGAGGCCATCACCATGCGGCGCCTGGCCACCGAGCTGGGGGTCGCCCCCATGGCCGCCTACCGTTACGTGTCCGGCAAGGACGACCTGCTGCAGCTCATGGTCGACCACGTCTACACCGAGCTGGAGCCGCCCGAGGAGGGCACCGGGTGGCGCGAGGCGCTGCGGCTGATCGCCCTGCGGACGCGCGAGCTGATGCTGCGCCACCTGTGGCTCGCCCAGCTCCCGCCGAGCGCGGTGCTGGCGCTGACGCCGAACCGCACGGCGACCACCGAACGCTGCCTGCGCGCCCTGGACGGCCTCGGCCTCGATCCCGACACGATGATGACGATGGTCACCACGCTCCACTCCTACACGCTCGGCGCCACCGGCGCCGAGATCGCGATGCGCCAGGTCATGGTCGGCCACGGCTGGACCAGCGAGCAGGAGGTCTACAAGAGCATGGCCCGGCAGCTCCGCCACCTGCTCGACACCGGCCGCTACCCGGTGTTCAAGCGGTACATCTACGAGGGCAGATGCAAGAACGATCCTGACTGGCAGTTCGAGACCGGGCTCCAGTACGTTCTGGACGGGATCGCCGCCCGGGTCGCCGTGCCGTAGATTCCGGCGGACGTGTCGATCCGCCGCGGTGCCGTTCGACGCGGTGACGGGACCGGCCGGTGGCGGCCGGACGCAGGAGAAGGAGACGACCTCGATGAAGTTCATGATCGTGGGCAAGGCCAACGCGGAGACCGAGGCCGGGATGCTGCCTCCCCAGGAACTGGTCGATGACATGTACGCCTACAACGAGTCGCTGGCCAAGGCCGGCGTGCTGCTGGCGGCCGAGGGCCTCTACCCGAGCTCGGAGGGCGCGCAGATCGCCTACAGCGGTGGCAGGGCGAGCGTGATCGACGGGCCGTTCACCGAGGCCAAGGAGCTCATCGCCGGGTTCTGGCTGATCCAGGTGAAGTCCAGGGAAGAGGCCATTGAGTGGGCCATGCGGGTGCCGGTGCCGCCGGGGCACGACGGGATCGGGCTGGACGTGTGGCGGGTGTTCGACCCGGCTGACGTACCGGACGACTCGCTGCCGCAGGAGACCCGCGAGCGTGAGGAGGCGCTGCGGGAGCGCCTGCGCGCCGACGACCACTGACCGGCCCACGCCGATCCCGTCCGGCCTGAGCGGTGACCTCCACTGCCCCGCGGGGGTCCCGGCCGGGACGCGAGTTGCGAGCCCGGGGTGCGGGCTGGTGTCATAGGCCCGATGACGGCTTCCGACACCCACCACACCATTGAGGCGGTCTGGCGGATCGAGGCCGCCAGGCTCATCGCCGGGCTGGCCGGGCTCGTCCGCGACGTCGGGCTGGCCGAGGAACTGGCGCAGGACGCGCTGGTCGCCGCGCTGGAGCAGTGGCCCGAGTCCGGCGTGCCGCGCAACCCCGGCGCCTGGCTGATGACCGTGGCCAAGCGCCGCGCCATCGACCTGATCCGCCGCAACGAGCGCCTCCAGCGCAACCTGGCCGAACTCGGCCACCGGCTCGACACGGCCGGCGGCGACGAGCCGCCCGAGGTCGACGAGATCGAGGACGACCTGTTGCGGCTGGTGTTCACGGCCTGTCATCCGGCGTTGTCCGTGGAGGCGCGGGTGGCGCTGACGCTGCGCGTGCTCGGCGGCCTGACGACCGAGGAGATCGCGCGGGCGTTCCTGGTCTCGGAGTCCACCGTGGCCCAGCGCATCGTCCGCGCCAAGCGCACGCTGGCCGACAAGCGCGTCCCGTTCGAGGTGCCGCAGGGCGCCGAGCTGGCAGGGCGGCTGTCCTCCGTGCTGGAGGTCATCTACCTGATCTTCAACGAGGGCTACTCGGCGACCGCCGGGGACGACTGGATGCGCCCCGCCCTGTGCGAGGACGCCCTGCGGCTGGGGCGGGTGCTGGCGGGCCTGATGCCGAAGGAGCCGGAGGTCCACGGCCTGGTCGCGCTCATGGAGATCCAGGCGTCCCGATCGGCCGCCCGGGTGGGTCCCGGGGGCGAGCCGATCCTGCTCCTGGAGCAGAACCGGGCGCGCTGGGACCGGCTGCTCATCCATCGCGGCCTGGCCGCCCTCGACCGGGCGGAGTCCGTCGCCGCCTCGCCCGGCCCGTACACCCTTCAGGCCGCCATAGCCGCCTGCCACGCCCGGGCCCTCACCGCGCAGGACACCGACTGGGTCCGCATCGCCGCCCTGTACGAGGCGCTGGCCAAGCTTTCCCGCTCCCCCATCGTCGAGCTCAACCGGGCCGTCGCGCTCGCCATGGCCTACGGGCCGGAGGTGGGCCTGGGCCTGCTCGACCAGATCGTGGACGAGCCGTCGCTCAAGGACTACCATCTGCTGCCGAGCGTGCGGGGCGACCTGCTGTTCAAGCTGGGCCGGACCCGGGAGGCACGCGCCGAGTTCGAGCGGGCGGCCACGCTGACCCGCAACGCCCGCGAACGCGCCCTCCTGGAGGACCGCGCCGCCGCCTGCTGACCCGCCCGGCCCACCCCGGCGAGATTCCCGGATCGGCTCACCCCGGCCCGGCCGGCGGGTTTGCGGACCGGCGTGCCCCGGTCCGGTGTCTCCAGATCACCGGACGGGCGGCTCCGGGCGGGAGGGGACGGTCAGCACGCTTCCAGGGCCGGGAGGCGGCCGGCGAAGAACGCTCCGGGAGACACCCCCATCATGGCGCGGAACTCGGCGTTCATGTGCGACTGGTCGTAGTAGCCGGCCGCCGCGGCGAGCCCCGCCCATCGCGCGGTCCTGGCCCGGCCGGCGGCCAGCACCCTGCGGACCCGCGCGATGCGCTCGAAGCGCTTGGGCGACAGCCCGATCCAGGCGGTGAACAGGTCACGCAGGTGCCGCTCGCTGACGCCCAGCCGCCGGGCCACCCCGGCCACGGACTCCCGGCGCGACCCGGCACGACCGGCCAGCGCTTCGGCGGCGGTGCGGATCAGCTCGCTGCGGGCCAGCTCGGCGCTGCCGCGGGCACGCAGGCGGGCCGACAGCGTCGCCTCGACCCGTTCGAGGAGATCCCGCGGATCGACGCCCGTCCCGGCCGGGGCGTGCCACGGGCCGCCGTCCACGTCATCGAGGGGGATCACCCGATCCACCAGCTCGCTCACCGCGACCCCGAGCAGCAACCTCGCGACCCCCGGGCGGAGCCGGATCCGGAGGCAGAGCGGGAAGTCCTTGCCCGCGTGGTAGGTGGCACGCGTACGCGGCCCGACGATCAGCAGCTCGGCGCGGCGGGCGGAGGACGTACGGAGGACCAGCGCGGTGTCGCCGTCGGGGACGTGCACGAGCGGCTCCCCGCCGATGTACCCGCCGGGGTGCCCGCCGCCGGAGGTCAGGGCGGTGACGCCGCCGGCCCACCATCGCGGGGGCAGGGCCAGGCGGGATTCGGTGCTCACGGGCCTCACGCTATCCGGCGCCGCGCGGCTTCGGCGAGCGGGCCCGGCCGTGCCGAAACTTCCTATAGGCGCTGGTGGCGGCGCTGGCAGGGTGGCAGGCATGATCCTTGTTACCGGTGCGACAGGCACCGTCGGCAGTGAGGTGGCCCGGTTGCTGGCGGCCGGGGGCGAGCGCGTACGGGCGATGACCCGGAACCCGGGGAAGGCACCGGCGATGGCCGGTGTCGAGCTGGTGCGGGGCGACTTCGACGACCCCGGATCCCTGGCGGTGGCGGCGGCCGGGGCGAAGGCGCTCTTCCTGCTCGACGCCCCCGGCCCGTGGATGGTCCGCCACGACCTGGCCATGCTGGCGGCCGCGCGGGCGGCGGGCGTGCGTAAGGTGGTGAAGCTCTCGGCCATCGGCACCGGCGAGCGGGACGGCGCCGGGCCCGGGGACTGGCATCTCCCGGGAGAGCGGGCGCTGCGGTCGGGCGACATGCGGTGGACGATCCTGCGGCCGTCCAGTTTCGCCTCCAACGCCCTGCGCTGGGCCGCGCCCGTCCGCTCCGGGTCCCCGATCCCCAACACGACGGGGAACGGCACGCAGGGGGTGGTCGACCCGCGCGACGTGGCCGAGGTCGCGGCGCGGGCGCTGACGTCGGACGAGCACGCGGGCGACGTGCTCACCCTCACGGGACCGGAGTTGCTGAGCGTCCCGGGCCAGGTCGAACGGCTGGGCACGGTGCTCGGACGGGTCCTGGACACGGTGGACGTGCCGCTGGAGTCCTACCGTGAGAGCCTGCTCGCCGGCGGCGTGGACCCGGTCTTCGCCGAGGTGGCCGTCAGCGGCTCCCGCCTGGTCGCGGCCGGCGGCAACGCCCGGCTGACCACGGACGTGGCACGGGTTCTGGGCCGCCCGCCCCGCTCGTTCACCACCTGGGCGGAGGACCACCGCGCCGCGTTCACCGGCTGACCGGGCACCCCGCGCAGCCCCCGTTGTGACTGGCCGGGTGACCGGGAGGCAGAGGGGGCTGTGCGGGTGACATGCCCTTGATGCGACACAAAAGATGTCTCTTGTGGTGGGAGCGCTCCCAATCAGGTCTTTGCGAGCTTTATCAGCAAAAATCCCCTTCTGACGGGCCTAAACGCCCCCTTGGTAACGGTTACGTTTCGGCGCATTGACGCGCTGAGCCGCTAAGTGCACCCTTTGTGGGAGCGCTCCCAAGACTCCCACCGCGGCGGGGCGCATGCCGCGGTGCATCTCCCCAACATTCACCCGAGAAGGGGTCCACCATGATGATCAGCAGGCGTCGCGGCGGTCTTGCCGCGGCCTCGGCCCTGGCCGCGGCGGCGCTGACCGTCGCGTCCTGTGGCTCCGGCAGCACCCCGGAGTCCAGCGCTCCCGCCTCCTCGGCGGCGGCCGAGCCCGTCACGATCCGCGTGCAGACCTTCGGCGGCGGCACCAACTTCGGCTACAAGAACGCCATCGAGAAGTGGAACGCCGAGCACAAGGACATCCAGATCAAGGAAGAGCACCTCACCGACCAGTTCGAGCAGCAGTACTGGCCGCAGATGATCCAGTGGTTGCAGGCCGGCAACGGCGCGGGTGACGTGGTCGGCATCGACGAGGGCGGCATGGGCCTGGCCAAGGCGCATCCCGAATGGTGGGCCGATCTGAAGGAGTACGGCCTGGAGTCCCGCAAGGCGGACTTCCCCGCCTGGAAGTGGGAGAACGGTGTCACCGCCGACGGCAAGCTGTTCGGCCTGGGCACCGACATCGGCGGCATGAGCATCTGCTACCGCAAGGACCTGTTCGAGAAGGCCGGCCTGCCGGGCGACCGCGACAAGGTCAGCGCCCTCTGGCCGACCTGGGACGAGTTCATGAACGTCGGCAAGACGTTCCAGTCGAAGGTGAAGGACAGCAAGTTCGCCGACGGCACGAACACCCTCTACCAGGTGGTCCTCTACCAGGAGGCGGCCAAGAACGGCAACGTCACCTACTTCGACAAGGACAACAACCTCATCGTCGACAAGAACCCGGCGGTGAAGGCGGGCTTCGACTTCGCCACGAAGATGAGCCAGCAGGGCCTGACCGCCAAGCTGCGCAACTTCACCGACGAGTGGGCGGCGGGCACCCAGAAGGGCGCGTTCGCCACGCTCGGCTGCCCGTCCTGGATGCTCGGCGTGGTCAGCGGCAACGCGGGCGACGCCGGCGCGGGCAAGTGGGACGTGGCCGCGGTGCCCGGCGGCGGCGGCAACTGGGGCGGCTCCTGGCTGGCCGTGCCCAAGCAGTCCAAGCACCCGAAGGAAGCCGCGATGGTCGCCGACTACCTGACCAGCGCGCAGACCGAGGCGAGCATCTTCACCGACTTCGGCAACATGCCGAGCAACACCAAGTCGCAGGCGGACCCCGCCGTGCAGGGCGCCAAGAACGAGTTCTTCAACGACGCCCCCATCGGTGAGATCTTCGCCAAGTCCGCGTCGAGCCTGCAGCCGGTCTTCCTGGGCGTGAAGCACGCCCAGGTCAAGAATGCCATCGAGTCGGTCATCCAGGGCATGGACGACGGCTCTGTTCCCTACGACAAGGCCTGGCAGCAACTGGTCGACGACGCGGTGAAGGCCGCGGGCTGATCTCCCTGCCCGGCCCGCGCCCAGCGGGCCGGGCTTGCCGCCGCCGAAAGGTCTGCTATGAGCCTCGACACCCTTCCGCGGGCGATGCGGAGCAACCACCGCCGCCCGCGCCCGCCCGGCCGCCGCTGGCGTTCCAGACTGGACGTCAAGGCGATGCCGTACGCCCTGGTGTCCCCGTATTTCCTGCTGTTCGCCGCCTTCGGGCTCTTCCCGTTGGCCTTCACCCTGTACTACTCGCTCTACGACTACGACCTGGCCGGCACCACCGAGTGGGCCGGGCTGGGCAACTACACCGCGCTGCTGGCCGACGACGACTTCTGGAACGCCGTGGTGAACACGGTGGGCATGTTCGTCATCGCGACCGTCCCGCAGATGCTGCTGGCGCTGTTCCTGGCCAACGCGCTGAACAAGCGCTTCAGATTCCGCCTGGCGATCCGGATGAGCGTGCTGCTGCCGCTGGTCACCTCGGTGGTCGCGGTCGCGGTGGTGTTCACCCAGCTGTACGCCCGCGACTGGGGCCTGGTCAACTGGATCCTCGGCTGGTTCGGCGTGGATCCGACCAACTGGCGGGCCGAGCGCGTGCCGTCCTGGATCGCCATCGCCACCATGGTCGACTGGCGCTGGACCGGCTACAACGCGATCATCTTCCTGGCCGGCATGCAGACGATCCCGCGCGACCTGTACGAGGCCGCGGCGATCGACGGCGCCTCGCGCCGCCGGCAGTTCTGGCAGATCACGCTGCCGATGCTGCGCCCGACCATGATCTTCGTGGTGCTCAACTCCACGATCGGCGGCCTGACGCTGTTCTCCGAGCCGACCACGTTCTACAACGGCAACGTCGACGGCGGGTCACAGGGGCAGTTCCAGACGGTGGCGATGTTCATCGTCAAGGAGGGCTTCCGCGAGTTCGACTACGGCTACGCCGCCGCGGCCGCCTGGCTGCTGTTCCTGCTCATCCTCCTAGGAGCGCTCATCAACTTCCTGTTCGTGCGCAGGATCGGGGGCACGAAATGACCAACTGGTCTCCGACCGTCATCACCAGGGTCATGCTGGGCCTGGCCATCGTGGTGTCGGCCTTCCCTCTGTACTGGATGCTGGTGATCGCCTCGCGCACCAACGCCGACGCGGTGGCGGTGCCGCCGCCGTTCCTGCCGGGTGGCAACCTGGGCGAGAACATCGTCGCGGTGCTCAACAACGAGGACGCGCACTTCCTGCTGGGCCTGACGAACTCGTTCCTCATCGCGAGCATCGTCACGGTCTCCGTGGTGCTCATCTCGACCCTGGCCGGCTTCTCGTTCGCCAACCTGAACTTCAAGGGCCGGAACATGCTGCTGCTCGCCGTGCTGCTCACCATGGCGGTGCCGCTGCAGCAGATGGGCGTGGTCCCGCTCTACCGGCTCATGGTGAGCCTGGAGTGGACGGGCACCCTCAAGGCGGTCATCCTGCCGTACCTGCTCAACGGGTTCGGCGTGTTCCTGATGACGCAGTACACCCGGCAGGCCGTGCCCATGGAGCTGGTCGAGGCCGCCCGGGTGGACGGCGCCGCCACGCTGCGCATCTGGTGGAACGTCGTGCTCCCCGCGGTGCGGCCCGGTATGGCCGTGCTCGGCATCAACACGTTCATGCTCATGTGGAACGACTTCATGTGGCCGCTGATCGTGCTCACCCCGGACAACCCGACCGTGCAGATCGCGATCACCCAGCTCAACGCCAGGTTCTCGACGAACTACACGTTGATCTTCGCGGGCACCGCGTTGTCCATCATTCCGCTCATCGCAGTATTCGTCGCATTCGGCCGCCAGATCGTCGGCGGACTCATGGAAGGTGCGGTCAAGGCGTGACGACACAAGAGGAACAGACGCGTTCCGGGCTGCGCTTCCCCGCGGGCTTCGCGTGGGGTGCGGCGACCTCGGCGTACCAGATCGAAGGAGCCGTCCACGAGGACGGGCGCGGCGTGTCCATCTGGGACACGTTCGCCAGGACGCCGGGCCGGGTCCTCAACGGACACCACGCGGACATGGCCATCGACCACTACCACCGGTACAAGGAAGACGTCGGCATCATGGCGGAGCTGGGCCTGTCGGCCTACCGCTTCTCGGTCTCCTGGCCCCGGGTGCAGCCCTCGGGCTCCGGCCGGATCAACGCCAAGGGACTGGACTTCTACAAGCGGCTCACCGACGAGCTGCGCCAGCACGGCATCGACCCCTGGCTGACCCTGTATCACTGGGATCTCCCCCAGGAGCTGGAGGACAGGGGCGGCTGGCCCAACCGCGACACGGCCTACCGCTTCGCCGACTACGCGGCGGCCGTGCACGAGGCGCTGAAAGACCACGTCCACACCTTCAGTACCGTCAACGAGCCATGGTGCGCCGCGTTCCTCGGCTACGCCTCGGGCGAGCACGCCCCCGGCCGCCGCGAGCCGCAGAACGCGATCAGGGGCGCGCATCACCTCAACCTGGCCCACGGGCTGTCCGTGCAGGCGATGGACGCCCGCCGCGTCGGCGGGTGCGTCAACCTGTACGCGGTCACCCCCGCCACCGACAGTCCCGAGGACCTCGACGCGGCCAGGCGCATCGACGGGCTGCAGAACCGGTTCTTCCTGGACGCCCTGCTGAGCGGGCGATATCCGGAGGACGTGCTCAACGACCTGCCGTTCGAGACCGACTTCATCGAGCCGGGCGACATGAAGATCATCAAGGCGCCGATCGACGTGCTGCTCGTCAACTACTACAGCCGCTTCACGGTCTCGGGAGCACCAGGCGGCAAGGCGTCGGCGGCGGCGGCCCCCACGGACACGGCTTCGCCGTGGGTGGGCAGCGAGCACGTGTCGTTCGTCAGCGGCGGCCACCCGGTCACCGCGATGGGCTGGGAGATCGACGCGGACGGGCTGGTCGAGGTGCTCACCAGGGTCGCGCGGGACTACCCGCCGATCCCGATGGTGCTCTCCGAGAACGGCGCCGCCTTCGACGACCACCTGAACGACGGCCGGGTGCACGACCGGGAGCGGCAGGCGTTCGTGGAAGCTCACCTCGGCGCCTGCAAGCAGGCCATCGAGGCGGGCGTGCCGCTGGAGGGCTACTTCGCCTGGTCGCTGATGGACAACTTCGAGTGGGCCTGGGGCTACGGCAAGCGGTTCGGTCTGGTCCATGTGGACTTCGAGACACAGAAGCGGCTGCTCAAGGACTCGGCGCTCTGGTACGCGGAGATCATCCGGCAGAATAGGCGCCATGAACCGACCGACTCTTGAGGCAGTCGCTGCCCGGGCCGGCGTTGGCCGGGGCACGGTGTCGAGAGTCATCAACGGCTCGCCGAATGTCAGTGCCAGGGCCCGCGAGGCCGTGGAGCTGGCCATTCGCGAGCTGGGCTACGTGCCCAACCGTGCGGCGCGCGCGCTGGTGACGCGCCGCACGGACACGGTGGCGCTGGTGGTGTCCGAGTCGCAGTTCCGCGTCTTCGACGAGCCGTATTTCGCGGGCACGATCCGCGGCATCGGCTCGGCACTGTCGGAGACCGGGCTGCAGCTCATCCTGGCGATGGCCCGCACCCCGGAGGAGCACGGGCGCCTCCAGCACTACCTGACCTCGCAGCACGTCGACGGCGTGCTGCTGCTGTCCCTGCACGGCGCCGACCCGCTGCCGGGCAGGCTGGAGGCGCTGGGCGTGCCGACCGTGCTCGGCGGCCGGCCCGTGGGCCTGGATCCCTACAGCTACGTGGACATGGACAACAGGGCAGGGGCCCGCCAGGCGGTCAAATACCTGCTGGGCCTCGGCCGCGCCGCCATCGCGACGATCGCGGGCTCCCAGGACATGGGCGTGGGCGTGGACCGGCTGGCCGGCTACCGCGACGCGCTGCTGCCCTCGCGGCTGCCAGAGCTGGTGGCCTACGGCGACTTCTCGGAGCAGAGCGGCGCGACCGCGATGGCCGAGCTGCTGGCGGCCCATCCCGATCTCGACGCGGTCTTCGCCGCCTCCGACCCGATGGCGCTGGGCGCGATGCGCGTGCTCAAGGCCCAGGGGCGGGCGATCCCGGGCGACGTGGCGGTGATCGGGTTCGACGACTCCAAGGCCGCGCTGCACGCCGACCCGCCGCTGACCACCGTCCACCAGCCGACCGAGGCGATGGGCCGGCAGATGGCCCAGCTCCTGGTGGCCCGGATCAACGGCGAGGAGCTGCGCCAGCCCGTCGTGATCCTCGACACGCACCTGGTGCGCCGGGAGTCCGCGTGACCGGGGACCACGAGCCGGACCGTCACCATCGCCTGGAAGGGTGGGTCGCCTGAGAGCGCTCCGCCGAAAGGGGTTGCCGTGGACAGTAGGACGAAGCGCCGGCTGACCGGCGCCGAGCTCGACGCGCTGACCCGGCGCGCGCTGGGCGCGGGCGTGACGGCCGCCACCGAGCTGACCGACGGCTTCGCCAACGCCGTCTGGCGGCTGCGGCTGGACGACGGGCGCGAGGTGGTGCTCAAGCTGTCGCCGCCCCCCGACCTCGATCAGCTCAGCTACGAGCGCAACCTGCTGCGCATGGAGGCCACCGCCTACGAGCTGGCGCTGCGGGCGGGGGTGCCGGTGGCGGAGCTGCTGCGGGCCGGCTTCGACGATCCGGTGCTGGGCGGCGACTACTTACTGCTGGGCGCGCTGGACGGCGTGTCGTGGAACGACGTCAAGCCCGCGGGCGAGGACGCCCTGCGCCGGGAGCTGGGCCGCCATCTGGCCAGGTTCAACACGGTGACCGGCGAGGTGTTCGGCTACCCGCACGCCGGGATCGTCGGCGCCACCTGGCGGGAGGCGTTCCTGGCCATGGTGTGCGCGCTGGTCGGCGACATCGAGCGCTACCCCACACCGCTGCCCCGCCCGGCCGGGGAGATCATGGCGGTGTTCGAGTCGGCGGCGCCGGTGCTCGACGAGGTGACGACGCCGCGGCTGGTGCACTTCGACGTGTGGGCGGGCAACGTCTTCCTCGACCTGAGCGGGACGCCGCGGATCCAGGCCATCATCGACCACGAGCGGGCCTTCTGGGGCGACCCGATCGCCGAGTTCGTCACGCCGACGATCTTCGGCGAGCTGCGCGAGGACGACCCGCTGCTGGCCGGCTACCGCGAGGTGACGCCGCTGGAGCTCACCCCGTCGGCGCTGGTGCGGCTCGACCTCTACCGCGCCTACCTCTACCTGATCCTGCTGGTCGAGAACGGACCCCGGCAATACCCGGAGGACGAGTACGCCAGGGTCCGCGATCAGGCCATCCGCTCACTCGGAGACGTGCTGGACCGCCTCATACGCGCGTCCCCGGGCTCCGGGGGCTAGGTCTGCGCACTGGCCGGCGCCGGTGATCGTGTTCGGCACGCCGAGGTCCACCGGCGCGGGCGTGTTGCCGGCGCAGGCGAGCGCGCCCTTGACCGTGGTGCCCGAGAGGATCGGCGCGGTGTTGCCGGTCAGCCGCGCCGCGCCGCGCAGGTCGGCGCCGACGACGGTGAGCGCCCGCGCGCCGTCGACGCTGACCGCGCCGCTGACGCGGGTGTTCAGCAGGTGCACGGCGGCGGCCCCGGACGCGGTCAGCGTGCCGGTGAGGCTGCCGCCGGTGACCACCAGCGCGGCCCCCGGCCGGACGGTGACGTTGCCGGTGACCTGGGCGCCGTCCAGGCAGGTGACGCCGCCGGCGACGGTGATGGGGCCGCGCTGCGCGCCGGTGAGCGTGCGGGTGCAGGCGGGCGGCGGGGCGATCGTGGTGACGGTGAAGCGGCCGGGCGCGCCGTAGTTGCCCGCGGCGTCGATCGAGCGGTACTCGACCTCGTGCCGGCCGCGCGGCAGCTTGCCGTAGACCAGGGAGTCGATGACCGTGCCCTCCTCCGAGAACGTCCACGGCAGCTCGGACGAGGTCGGCCAGCCGAAGTAGTTGAACCAGCCGTCGCCGTCCACCCGCGACTCCGAGACCACGTAGCCGTCGTGATCGTCGTCTCCGGTGAGCCGCATGGAGAACGGGCCGTTGTAGACGTAGGTGTCGCCGGACCGGGCGAGCGGCCGGGACAGCTCGTATCCGGTGGTGGGCGGGGTGGCGTCGACCGTCCAGGTGCGCGTCTGGCCGCCCAGGGTGGCGGTGAGGGTGTGCGTGCCGGGCGCCAGGTCGTGGCCGCCCAGGTCGAAGTCGGTGCCCGTGGCCCGCTCGCCGTCCAGCGTCCAGGTGACCTCGGGGACGGTGGTGGCCGGGTGGGTGGTCTCGACGTAGACGACGTCGTCGCGGCCGAGCGGGCGGTCGGTGGGCGTGGAGGAGACGAAGGCGGGCTCGACGCCGTCCGGCGGGGTGGTCAGCGCGGTGTCCACCGTCCAGGTGCGCGTCCTGGTGATGGCCGACCTGATCGCCGGGTCCCGGACGAACTCGGTGGGGTCGGTGACCGTGGCCCTGACCGTGTGCGTGCCGGGGGTGAGGCCGAGGGTGCGCAGGTCGAGGGTGTCGCGGTCGCCGGGCAGGTCCGTGCCGTCCACGGTCCAAGTGGTCGTGAGGGAGTGGCCGACCGGGCGCATCGGCTCGACCCAGAGCACCCGGTCGGCGCCGACGGGGGCGGCCGTGGGGGCGGAGTCCTGGATGACCATGGTCTTGGCGGTGATGCGCTGGACCATGACCTCGCGGCCGACCTGGTCGTAGTAGTAGCCGAGGGTCTTCATCATCGAGTGCCGGCTCGGCCGCCAGACGCCGGTCGTGTAGTAGAGACCGCCCTCGTAGCGGGCGATCGGGCCGCCGGACTCGCTGGGCTCGCCCAGCCAGCGCCACCACTTGCGCCGCTGGTCGCTCATCTGCTGCTCGGTGAGCAGGGTGTGGTGGGCGCTGGACGGCTCGCCGCCGGTGTAGGCGCCGCCGGGGACGCCGCGCTGGTAGTAGTCGTACTCGTCCTGCAAACCGCCCAGGGAGTGGCCCAGCTCGTGCGGGCTGATCAGGGCGGACATGCTGTTGCTGCCGGAAGCGGTGGCGTACGCGCCGCCGGCGCCGCCGTACGTGGCGCTGTTGCCCAGGGCGAGGATCTGCCGGTTGCCGGTGGTGGTGCCGGTGACCAGGTTCGCGAACCGGTTGGCGGCGGCGTTGTCCATGGTGATCAGGCGCTGGACGCTGCCGGGGTCGCACCGGCCCCAGAAGCCCATGCCGAGCGGCGTGTTCCGCCGCGGCGCGTCGAGGCCGGGGTCGCAGCTGATGCCCGACTCGCCGGAGACGATGTCGATCCGGTAGACGTTGATGTAGTTCCGGTAGGTCTTGAACGGCTCGATGGACCACATCACGTTGAGGTGCCGGTCCACGTCGGCCTGGAACCGGGCCTGCTCCGCGGCGGTGTAGCCGTCACCCATGACGATCAGGTTGAACCGTTGGGCGGGAGCCCCCGTGACCTGCACGGGCACGACGGTGGCCGAGCCGGGTTCGGGGGCGGTGGCATGCGCCGGGACGGTCAGCACCGGGGGGACGGACAGCAGGGCGGCGGCCAGTACCAGGGCCGCTAATCTACGCATGCCCTGAACTATCGGGCCAAAGCCGGCCTTGCGTCCATGGTCCGCGCCGATCTTCCGGCGGCCGTCAGGCGCTGGGCAGTTCGGTCAGCAGGATGGGTGGCGTCGTGGGCTTCTTGGAGCCGCCCGCGGGCTCGACCGTGAGCGCCACGTGGCCGTCGCCGGGCACGGGCGTGAGGAGCACGGGCGTGGTCATCCCGCCCTGCTCGTGCCGGAGCAGGCCGGCCGGGCGCGGGCCGCCGGGGCCCATCAGCCACAGCTCGTACGCCCGGCCGCGCGGCGGCTCGGGCAGGTCGGACGAGGCGAACACCATGCGGCCACGCGAGCGGGAGATCACCACCGTGCCGGTGCCGCCGCTGGTGACCGGCTGCCGCACGGTCTCGGCGTCCGGCGCGGCCAGCACGGCGAGCAGCTCACCGTTCCTGGCGTTCACCTCGCCCAGCTCGCGGCGGGCGTCGAAGGCCAGCACGCCCAGCACGACCGCGGCCGCCGCCGAGACCGCCGCCAGGGCCGCCGCCACCCTGGTCCGCCGGGACCGCAGCGGCAGCACGACCTGTCCGGCGTCGGACGTCACGCGGATCTCCGGCGCCACGGCCTCCGGTATCCGTTCGCGCCGGGGGTGCCAGATCGTCGGGCTGTCG
Organism: Nonomuraea jiangxiensis; assembly: GCF_900099965.1. Lineage (GTDB taxonomy): Bacteria > Actinomycetota > Actinomycetes > Streptosporangiales > Streptosporangiaceae > Nonomuraea > Nonomuraea jiangxiensis. Next base: position 209,822 of record NZ_FNDJ01000012.1, read on the forward strand.
TCGTGGTCCTGTCCTCGCTCCTGTCGCGGCGCGTCGGGACGGCGCCGCTCGTGGGCGGCGGAGAGGAGCCGCCGCCGCAGCCCGGTGGGCGGCGGCTCGGCCACCGCCTCGGCCAGCCTCGCGGCCGTCTCCCGCAGCCGGCGCACCTCGACCCCGCAGCGCGGGCAGGCGAGCAGGTGCTCCTCGAAAAGCACCCACTCGGCGTACGGCAGCGCGTGCACGGCGTAGGCGCCAGAGAGGGTGTGGAGCTCGTCGTTCATCCTTCCACTCCCTGTGCGAGAGGCGGCTCACGCATGTACTTCGGTGGTTCGGGCATGTCGGATGGCCACGAGGCTTGCTCATTTCCGATGGTGTGAGAGAATCTCACTAGGTGATGAATTATGAGCTGTGTCATAGCGGGCGGCGGCCCGGCGGGCGCTGTGCTCGCGTTGCTGCTGGCCAGAGCGGGCGTCGAGGTGACGCTGCTGGAGAAGCACGGTGACTTCCTGCGCGACTTCCGGGGAGACACCATCCATCCGTCCACGCTGCAGGTGCTCGACGAGCTGGGCTTGGCAGAGGAGTTCGCGAAGATCCCGCACCGCAGGGCGTACGGGATGACCATGGTGTCGGACGCCGGCGAGATCCGGCTGACGAGCCTGCGCGGGCTGCCCGGCCGGTACGACTACATCGCGTTCGTCCCGCAGTGGGACTTCCTCAAGCTGGTCACCTCGGCCGCCGCGGCCTACCCGGCCTTCCACCTGAAGATGAACGCCGAGGCCTACGACCTGATCAGGGAGAACGGGGCCGTACGCGGCCTGCGCTACCGGGACGCGTCCGGCGAGCACGAGATCAGGGCGGACCTGACGGTCGCCGCCGACGGCCGGCACTCGACCCTGCGGAGCCGGGCCGGGCTCGTGCCGAAGGACCTCCGCGCGCCGATGGACGTGGTGTGGTTCCGGCTGCCCCGGCACGACGATGACCGCACGGACGCCTTCCTGCGCGTCTCCGCCGGGCACATGATGGTCGCGATCAACCGGGAGACCTACTGGCAGCTGGCGTACCTGATCCCCAAGGGCGGCTTCGGCGAGCTCGTCCGCGGCGGGATCGACGCCCTCCGCGAGCCGGTGGCCGAGCTGCTGCCGTGGCTGGCCGACCGGGTCGGGCAGATCAGCGACTTCGACGACGTCAGCGTGCTCACGGTGGCGCTCAACCGGCTGCGCCGCTGGCACCGGCCCGGGTTCCTGTGCATCGGGGACGCCGCGCACGCCATGTCGCCGGTGTTCGGGGTGGGGATCAACCTGGCCGTGCAGGACGCGGTCGCCACCGCCAACCTGCTGGCGGGCTCGCTCCGGTCGGGCGGGCCGATCCCGGAGTCCACCCTGCACCTGCTGCAGCGCCGGCGGCTGTTCCCGACGCTCGTCACGCAGGAGGCGCAGCGGCTGGTCCAGAACCGGGTGATCAGCCCCGCGCTGAGCCGGCGGTTCAACCCGTCCCGGATGCCACGCGACCTGACGAGGATCCCCGGGATCAACCGGCTGACGGCCCGCTTCCTCGGGCTCGGCGTACGCCCGGAGCACGTCGAGGTTCCCGCGGCGGGCAGCTGACCCGCCCGCCCGCCGCGACGCGCCGGAGGGCATGTCAAATGGTGGGACAATGAGGTCGGTTGGTCGGCAGAACGGGGTCAGTGGAATACCCTCGTATCTCGTGAGCAGCAATCTCGTGGATCTGGATTCCTGGCGAGCGCTTTCCGCCGCGCAGCAGCCCGACTGGCCCGACCGTGGCGAGTTGGAGAAGGTCGTCGCCGAGCTCGGCGGCCTGCCCCCGCTGGTCTTCGCGGGCGAGTGTGACCAGCTCAAGGAGCAGCTGGCGGCCGTCGCCCGGGGTGAGGCGTTCGTCCTGCAGGGCGGCGACTGCGCCGAGACCTTCTCGGGCGCCACCGCCGACAACGTCCGCAACAAGCTCAAGACGTTGCTGCAGATGGCGATCGTCCTGACCTATGCGGCCAAGGTGCCGGTCGTCAAGATCGGCCGGGTGGCGGGGCAGTTCGCCAAGCCGCGCTCCAAGGGCACGGAGATCCGCGACGGCATCGAGCTGCCCGCCTATCGCGGCGACATGGTCAACGGGTTCGACTTCACCGCCGAGTCGCGGGTGCCCGACCCGTGGCGGCTGCTCAAGGCCTACCACTCCTCGGCCGTGACCCTCAACCTGGCCCGCGCCTTCACCAAGGGCGGCTACGCCGACCTGCGCCAGGTGCACGCCTGGAACCAGGACTTCGTGGCCGAGTCGCCCGCCGGGCGCCGTTACGAGCGGCTGGCCAGGGAGATCGACCAGGCGCTGGCGTTCATGCGGGCCTGCGGGGCCGATCCCGAGGAGTTCCACACGGTCGAGTTCTACTCCTCGCACGAGGCGCTCATCCTCGACTACGACCGCGCGCTCACGCGCATCGACTCGCGTACGGGGCTGCCCTACGACGTGTCGGCGCACATGGTCTGGATCGGCGAGCGCACCCGGCAGCTCGACGGGGCGCACGTGGAGTTCTTCTCCCGCATCCGCAACCCGATCGGCGTCAAGCTCGGCCCCTCGACCACACCCGACGAGGCCCTGGCGCTGGTCGAGCGGCTCAACCCGCGCAACGAGGCGGGGCGGCTGACGTTCATCACCCGGATGGGCTCCACCAAGATCCGCGAGCTGCTGCCGGCGCTGGTCAAGGAGGTCACGGCCTCGGGCGCGAAGGTGGCCTGGATCTGCGACCCGATGCACGGCAACACGTTCGAGGCGCCCAGCGGGCACAAGACGCGGCGGGTCGACGACGTGCTCGACGAGGTGGCGGGCTTCTTCGAGGTGCATCGCGCGCTCGGCACGCATCCCGGGGGCATCCACATCGAGTTCACCGGCGACGACGTGACGGAGTGCGTGGGCGGCGGGCACGAGATCGTCGAGGGCGACCTGGCCACGCGCTACGAGACGGCCTGCGACCCGCGCCTCAACCGCAGCCAGTCCCTCGACCTCGCCTTCCAGGTGGCCGAGCTCTACCGCGGCTGACCCTGCGCCTTCCCTTCCGTGCCACCGGCCGCCACGGGCCGGTGGCACGAGTCATGTGATCTGCGTCTCATCGGGACCGCCGGGGAGAACGAAGTTCGGTGGAACGGGCGGGACCGCCGCTATGATCGCCCTCGGTATCAGGGCGGACATATCTGGAGAAAAGCCGTGGACAATGCCCCTGAGGGAGTGGACCCCACCGTCCCCAACGTCGCGCGGATGTACGACTACTACCTCGATGGCAAGGACAACTTCGCGGCCGACCGCGCGGCGGCGGACAAGATCCTCCAGACGTTCCCGCGTACCAAGCCGGCCGCCCGCGCCAACCGGGCGTTCCTGCGCCGGGCCGTCCGGCACGTGATCGACTCGGGCGTCAGGCAGATCGTGGACCTGGGCGCCGGCCTGCCCACCCAGGGCAACACGCACGAGATCGCGCCCGAGGCGCGCGTGGTCTACGTGGACTACGACTCGGTGGTGTGCGTGCACGGCAGGGCGCTGCTGGCCAGGAAGGACGACGTCGACTTCCTCCAGGGCGACCTGCGCGAGCCGGACCCGCTGCTGGACAAGCTCGGCGGGCTGGTGGACTTCGGGCAGCCGGTGGCGTTCCTGATGCTGGCGGTCCTGCACTTCATCCCGGACGAGAACGCCTACGACCTGGTGACCAAGCTGCGGGAGACGAGCGTGCCCGGCAGCCTGCTGGTGATCAGCCACGCGGTGGACACGACGCCGAACACCACCCCGCAGGCCCTGGAGATCTACCGCAAGGCCACGGCCGCGCTCAACCTCCGCTCCAGGGAGGAGATCCTGCGCTTCTTCGACGGTTACGAGCTGGCCGAACCGGGGCTGACGTTCCCGAACGGCTGGCGTCCTGACGACCCGGACGCGCCCGGCAACGGCATCGACTTCGGCTATGTGGGGGTCGGCCACAGGCCCTGAGAAGCGGCCCCATGATCACCAGGTGATCATGGGGCCCGCCGCTTCGGAGCCACGTCGTCACGAGCGTCCCGGCGGAAGGCGGGGACGCGGCGCGTCAGTTTTGCTCGGCGCCCTTGAGCTCCTTGGCGAGATCCGCCCTGATCTCGTCCATGTCGAGCGCCCGCACCTGGCGGATCAGGTCCTCCAGCGCCGGCGCCGGGATGGCACCCGCCTGGGAGAAGACCACGATGCCGTCGCGGATCGCCATGAGCGTGGGGATCGAGGTGATCTGGAAGCCCTGCGCGAGCCCCTGCTCGGCGTCCGTGTCTATCTTGCCGAAGGTGATGTCGCCGTGGGTGTCCGACGCCTGCTCGAAGATCGGCCCGAACTTCTTGCACGGCGGGCACCAGTCGGCCCAGAAGTCGAGCAGCACGATCCCCTTGTCGGCGATGTCGTTGAAGTTCGTCTCGGTTACTTCGATGGTCGCCACAAGTGGCTCCTCGTCACGTCGCTGAAGGTTTGCACTGGGTAAGAACCACTACCCTGCCCGCTGCATTCCAGCAACCCCGCCGGCGAGGCGCGATCGCGGGCGGCAGGCCGTTCTACGGGGTGGCGTCGCCACTACCGTGGGTGGCGGGCGCACCCCGGCGGGTCGCCGGGATGGCGGGCAGACCCATCGTCATCGGAGCGGTCAGGGCCTTTCCGGATAAATTACACATGTCCGGCGCATTTAGTGCAGATTTAGACCGCATATTTTTCCCTAAAGTGGCTATCACATAAAATCATCGAACCTTGACATCGGCCGTCGCGGGTATGACCAGGTGCATGGACTGGGTTACCTGCGCGTATTCGGCTGCCTGCACCGGAATCGCCGGCCAGCCGTCCGGCCTCTGCATGGCGCATCTGTCACCCGAGCAACTCCAGGGGGCCCTCGGTGAGCTGGCCCCGGGCCGTCTGCTCGACCTGCGCGGCACCATCGTCAACAGCGAGTTGCTGTCACAGGTGCTCGACGCCACCGGCGGCCGGCCCGGCAGGGCCCGGCTGGACCGGGTCAGGTTCACCGGCGACGTCCGGCTCGCGGGCGTGACGTTCGCGGGCGACGTGTCACTCGACGGCGCCAGGTTCGAGCGGCTGGCCTCGTTCTTCGGCGCCCGCTTCGAGGGCAACGTGTCGCTGGCCGGCGCCAGGTTCAGCAGGGAGCTGTCCTTCCACGGCGTCACCGTACGCGGGCACGTCTCCCTCGACCGGGCCGTGATGTGCCGCGACGCGCTGTTCGGCCAGGTGGTCGTCGGTCACGGGCTGTCGTGCGAGCGGGCCAGGTTCGACGGTTACGCCTCCTTCGACGGCGCCCACCTGGGTGACGGGGCCGCCTTCCGGGGCGCGCGCTTCGGCCGTACGCTGTCCTTTCGCAAGGTCACCGGGCAGGCCGGGTTCGAGGCCGCGCACTTCGCCGCGGACGCCTACCTGTCGGCCACCGGCCGGTTGTCCGTCGCCCGGGCCCGCGCCGACGGGCTGCTGGACGTGTCGGTCGCGCGGTGCGGCCTGGACCTGCGCCGGGTCGAGGTGGCGGGGACCACGACCGTGCGGCTGACCGACTCGCAGGCCGACCTGGAGGGCGCGGTGCTGCGCGGCCCGGCCACCGTGACCGGCCGGGGCAGGTCCATGGTGACCTCGTTGCGCCAGGTGGAGGCGGCCAACCTGGGCCTGTCCGGGCTCGACCTGTCGGCGTGCAGGTTCGCCGGGCTGGCCCATCCCGCGGGGGTTCAGGTCAAGGACTGCACGTTCGCGCTCACGCCGCGCGGCGTGCGGGTGAGCCTGCGCTGGCCGATGTTGCGCTGGTTCTCCCGCCGCCGCGCGCTGGCCGACGAGCACACCATGCGCGGCTGGTCCTCCCCCGGCGACCCGACCAGCACCACCCCCGACCGGCTGGCCGCCCTCTACGCGGGGCTGCGCCCCAGCGACCACGCCACCTCGGCCGACTTCGCCTTCGCCGCCATGGAGATGCGCCGCCAGGCCGGCCATCGCTGGTGGCTGTCGGTGTCGTGGCTTCTGTGTGGGTACGGCATGCGCATGGGCCGGGCGGCGGCCTGGGTCGCGCTGCTGGCGGCGCTCACCGCGGCCGCGGTGTTCTGGGGCTCGGCCTCGCACGCCGACCGGCAGGCCGAACCCCCGAACCCCGCCATGCACCCCTGACGGCCATCCGAAGCGCGGGGAAATATCGGGGAGTTCCCCGATAGGACCCTGAGACCCGCCTTCGTAAACTTGGACCATGCTCATCGACGACTACGTCGCGGACCTGCACCGCTCCTTGTCCGGTCCGCACGGGCCCAAGCGCGACATGGTCGTCGAGGCACGCGACAGCCTGACCGACACCGCCGACGCGCTGGAGGCCGACGGGCTGGACCGCGCCGAGGCGGAACGGCTGGCGGTCGCGGAGTTCGGGAAGGTCGCCGAGATCGCCCCGGAATACCAGGCCGAGCTGACCGCCGCCTCGGGCCGCCGGCTGGGCGTGCTGCTGTTCGTCGGCGTGCCGGTCATGACGGTCATGTGGTCGGCGTTGTGGATCCTCTACCCCGCCACCGAGGACGTCTGGACGCACCGGCCCGACTGGTATTCGATCGTCGCCCGGTCGCTCGACATCATGCATCTCGGGGTCGGCCTCTATGGCGGGATCGCGCTGTTCGCACTCAGCCGGGGCGGCCGGTGGATCCATCGGCCGCGGCTGGTCACCCGGTCGCTGGGCGTGCTGGTGTTGGCCATGCTGCCGATCAACGTCGTGGTGGGGCTGGTCCTCACCTACGGCATGGACTCCCCCAACACCCTGACGCCGCTGCCCGCCGTGCTGGCCAACCTGGTGAGCGCGGCCATCTGGGGCATGCAGATCTACGGCGCCACCCGCTGCCTGCGCGTCACCCGGGTGCCGCTGCCACAGGGCTGACCGCCACACGACCGGCCGGCATCCCGCTCATCGCCGGCCGGCCGGTGACATGGCTCACCCGAGTGCGGTGACGTCGGCGCGCAGAACGCTGCCGATCACGCTGGTGAACTCGTTCCACGCCGACCGCTCCCCTTCGAGCTGCTTCCTGCCCGAGTCCGTCAGCCGGTAGGTGCGGCGTTTGCGCCCGCTCACCGTCGCCCACTCGCTGGCCAGGAAGCCGACGCGTTCCAGCCTGCGCAGAGCCGGATAGACGGTGCCCGTGGGCACGTTGAGTGCTCCGCCGCTGCGCTCCTGCAGTGCCTCGATGATGGCATAGCCGTGCAGCGGCCGCGCTTCGAGCACCGAGAGCAGCAACGCGTCCATGTGTCCGCGCAGCGCGTCTGGATTCATGTCCCAGATCCTAGACATTCGTTCGCCATGTAGCCAGTCTACATGTAGGCTCTCTATATGTAGGCAGACACAACAACGGAGTCGCAATGGATGTACTTGACCTGGCACGAACACAGTTCGCGGTGACGGGGAGCCTGCACTTCCTGTTCGTGGTGCTCACGCTGGGGCTGGCGCCGCTGGTGGCGATCATGCACACCCGGTGGGCGAGGTCGGGCAAGCCCCTCCACGAGCAGATGACCCGGTTCTGGGGGCAGATCTACGTCATCAACTACGCCCTGGGCATCGTCACCGGCCTGGTGATGGAGTTCCAGTTCGGGCTGTCATGGAGCGGGCTGTCGCATTACGCGGGCGACGTGTTCGGCGCGCCGCTGGCCATGGAGACGCTCGTGGCCTTCTTCCTGGAGTCCACGTTCCTGGGGCTGTGGATCTTCGGCTGGCGGCGGCTGCCGAAGTGGGCGCACGTGGCCTGCATCTGGGTCGTGACGCTGACGGCGTACGCGAGCGCGTTCTTCATCATGGTGGCCAACTCCTACCTGCAGAACCCGGTCGGCTCCGTCTTCAGGAACGGGCGGATGGAGCTGGTCGACTTCTTCGCACTGCTCACCAACAAGTCGCTGGTCTTCTCCTATCCGCACGTGATCGGGGCCGGGCTGTTCACCGGGGGCATGGTGCTGGTGGGGGCGAGCGCGTACCAGCTGTGGCGCCGTACGCAGGACCTGGAGTTCTTCACCGCGTCGCTGCGGACGGGGGTCGTCACGGCGGGGATCGGGATTCTCGTCACCATAAGCTTCGGCTACGCGCAGTTCGCGGGGGTCGCCGAGGGCAAGTTCGGGAACAGCGGGCTGGCGGCCACCGCGCTCGGGTTAATGATCGAGTCCGGGCAGTACCTGGCGCTCGTCGTGCTGCTCGGCATGTGGCCGCTGGTCCGCTCCCTGCACCGGCGGCGCTGGGCGCATCCGATCCTCATGGTGATGACGCCACTGCCGTTCGCGCTGGCGATCCTGGGCTGGATCGCCAGGGAGGTCGGGCGGCAGCCGTGGATGATCTGGGAGCGGCTCAGCGTGGCCGACGCCATGTCGCCGGGGCTGACCTCGGGCATGATCACGACCTCGCTCGTGGGGTTCGTGGCCGTGCTGGGGCTGCTGGCGATCGTCGACTACGTCCTCATCGCGCGGGCGATCCGGCGGGGGCCGCAGCGCCTCGCGCTCGGGGCCGCCGCCGACGCCGACGAGCCGCGTTCGCCCGCGCTGAGCTACTGAGGGGTATGGGACATGGAAATCTTGTGGTTCGTCGTCTTCGCGGCGCTGCTCGCCGGATATTTCGCCCTTGAGGGGTTCGATCTGGGGGTGGGGCTGCTGCTGCCCGTGCTCGGCAGGACGCGGGAGAACCGGGACCGGATGGTGGCCGCCATGGCGCCGTATGTGCTGGCCAACGAGGTCTGGCTGGTGGCCGTGGCCGGGACGCTGTTCGGGGTGTACCCGCTGCTGGAGGGCGAGGTGCTGTTCGGGCTCTACCCGCTGGTGGTGGCCATGCTGCTGAGCTGGGTGCTGCGGGACGCCGGGCTGTGGTTCCGGCGCAGGCTCGACGGGCGGCGGTGGCGGGGGTTCTGGGACGCGATGATCGCCTTCGGGTCGCTCGGGCTGTCGTTTTGCTGGGGCATGGCCCTGTTCGCCGCCGCCACCGGGTTCGAGTCGCCGGCCGTGCATCCGCTCGGGGTGTTGCTGGGCGTGGTCGTGAGCGGGTTGTTCGCCCTGCACGGGTGGATGTTCCTGGCCTGGCGGACGCCCGGGGTGTTCGGCGGGACCCGGTCGGGGCGGGCGCTGCTGGTGTCGGGGATGGCGGCGGCGCTGCCCGTGGTGGCGCTGCTGGCGGGCGCGATGCCGTACCTGCTGGCGCACAGCGCGCCCGCGAGCACGCTGAATGTGCTCAGTCTCATGGCGCTGCCCTTCGCACCGGTCATGGTGGGCGCGCAAGTATGGGTATGGCGCACCTTCCGTCCCGGAAAGGACGCCGTCCGTCTTCCGTCGTTCTTCTGAGGGCTCGTGCACAAGGATCTTCTACGGCTCATGCGGGCCGAGCGGTCGGTGCGCCGCCATCTGGCCGTGACCATGGTCGCGGCGGTGGCGGCGGGGCTGCTCGTGCTGGTGCAGGCCGAATTGCTGGCCGGAGTGCTGTCCGGCCGGTTCACCTCCGCCGCCCTGGCGGGGCTCGCCGCGGTCGTCGGCCTGCGGGCGGCGCTGGCATGGGGCCAGGGCGTCTTCGCCGGACGCACCGCGACCGGGGTGAAGTCGGCGCTGCGGCACCGGCTGCTGGGCCGGCTGCGCGACCTCGGGCCCGCGCGGCTGGCCGCGCACCGCTCCGGTGAGCTGGTCACGCTGGCCGGGCGGGGCCTGGACGGGCTCGACAACTACCTGACCGGCTACCTGCCGGCGATCGCGGTGGCCGCGGTGGTGCCGGTGGCGGTGCTGGTCCGGCTGTTCGCCGCCGACCTGGCCAGCGCGGTGATCGTACTGGTCACGCTGCCGCTGATCCCGGTGTTCGGGGCGCTGGTGGGCATGACCACGAAGGCCGTCACGGAGCGCCAGTACCTGGCGTTGTCGCGGCTCGGCGGGCACTTCCTGGACGTGGTGCGCGGGCTGCCCACCCTGCGCGCCTTCGGGCGGGCCCGCTACCAGGCGTCGGTCATCCAGCAGGTCGCCGACGCGCACCGGAACGCCACCATGCGGACCCTGCGGGTGGCGTTCCTGTCGTCGCTGGTCCTGGAGCTGTGCGCGTCGTTGTCGCTGGCGCTGGTGGCGGTGCCGGTCGGGTTGCGGCTGCTCGGGGGGTCGCTGGATCTGACGACGGCGCTGCTGGTGCTGTTGCTGGCGCCGGAGGCCTATCTGCCGCTGCGGGCGATGGGGACCCGCTTCCACGCCTCCATGGAGGGGGTGGCCGCCGCCGACGCGGCCTTCGCCGTACTGGAGGGCTCCGGCCCCGACCCGGTACGCCCGCGGGCTGATGTCCCCTCGACGGACGCGGGGGCGCCGGAGATCCGGCTGGAGGGCGTGACCGTCCGCTATCCCGGCCGGGAGGGCGCGGCGCTGGAGAACGTCTCGCTCGTCATCCGGCCGCGGGAGCGGGTGGCGCTGGTGGGCGAGAGCGGCGGCGGCAAGAGCACGCTGCTGCACCTGATCCTCGGCTTCATCCGCCCGTCCGAGGGGCGGGTGCTGATCGACGGCGTGGACCTGCGCGAGCTGGACCTGGGGAGCTGGCGTGCCCGGCTGGCGTTCGTGGCCCAGCGGCCGCACCTGTTCGCCACGTCCGTGGCCGACAACATCCGGCTCGGCGCGCCGGACGCCTCCCTGGAGGAGGTACGCCGGGCCGCCGCCGCCGCGCACGCCGTCTTCGTGGACGGGCTGCCCGAGGGGTACGACACGGTGGTGGGCGAGCGGGGCGCCAACCTGTCCGCCGGGCAACGGCAGCGGATCGCCCTGGCGCGGGCCTTCTGCCGTTCCGACGCCTCGGTGCTGCTGCTGGACGAGCCGACGGCCCGGCTGGACGGGCGCAGCGAGGCGGCCGTGGTGGCGGGCACGGCGGCGCTGGCCCGCGACCGCACGGCCGTCATCGTCGCGCACCGGCCCGCCATGATCGACCTCGCCGACCGCGTCGTCCGCCTCCACGACGGCCACATCGTCAGCGACACCACCCGCCGCCCTACCGCCTCCGCCGTCGAACAGGACGCCCCGGGGCGGGGGGACATAGGCGAGCGGGAGGAGCTCGACCGGGGAGACGCAGGGCTCGGCGTAGGTGAGCAGGACGCCCCCGACCGGGATGGTTCTGAGCAGGGCAGCCCTGGCCGGGGCGGTTCCGAGCAGGGCAGCGCTGGCCGGGACGGCTCTGAGCAGGGCAGCCCTGGCCGGGACGGCTCTGAGCAGGCTGGTCGGGAAACGGCGGGGTCGGGTGTGGCCGGGGAGCCGGTGGGTGGTGCACGGCGGCAGGGACAGGTCGCGGTGGTGCGGGGCGAGCGGGGGCAGCGGTGAACCGGCGGATGGGGATGCGGCTGGTCTGGGCCGTGCTGGCGGGCGCGGCGGCCGATCTGGCCGGGCTGGGGTTGATCGCCGCGGCGGCGTGGCTGATCACCCGGGCCGCCGAGCAGCCGCCGCTGGCCGCGCTGAGCGTGGCGATCGTGGCCACCAGGGCGTTCGCCACGAGCAAGGGCGTCTTCCGGTACGCCGAACGCCTCACCGGCCACGACGTGGCACTGCGCGCCCAGGCGGGCACCAGGGAACGCCTCTACCAGGCCCTGATCCCGCCCCAGCGGCCCCGGCACGGCGGCGCCGACCTGCTCAGCCGCATGGTGGACGACACCGAGGCCGTACAGGACCTGCTCGTCCGCTGCCTCCTCCCGGCCGTCGCTGCGGCCCTGGCCGGGCTGGCCGCCGTCGTCATCGGCCTGACGCTCCTGCCCGTGGCGGCACTCGTGCTGGTGGCCGGGCTGGTGCTGGCCGGGGTGCTGCTGCCCGCCGGTACGGCCGCCGCGGCCCGCCGCTGGTCGGCCCGGATCGCGCCGGCGCGGGCCGTGCTGGCGGGCCGGGTGGCCGACCTGGTGCACGGCTCCGCCGACCTGGCCGCCTACGGAGCCGACGACGCGGCCCTGGCCAAGGCGCAGGCGGCCGACGAGGCACTGGCCGCCCTCGAACGCCGCCAGGCCCGCGTGCACGCCGCCGCCCTGGCCGGGGGCACGCTGGTGCAGGGGCTGACGGTGGCGGCAGTGGTCCTGCTCGCCCAGGGGGCCGGCGTGAGTACGGTCGGCACGGCCGTGCTCGCACTGACCGCGCTGGTGTCCTTCGAGCCCGTGCTGCCGTTGGCGGCGGCGGGCGAACGCCTGGCGGGCATCATGGCCGCCATCGGGCGGATCCGCGAGGTCCGCCGTGCCGCTCCGGCGATCACGGAGCCCGCCCGCCCCGCACCGAGGCCCACGACCCCGCTGACCATCGAGATCGACGACCTCGTGGTACGCCACCCGGAGGCGTCCGTCACGCTGGAGGGCGCGCCGGCGGCGGCGTCGGTGCGGCCCGAAGGGCTCGGGGGGCAGGGGGCTGCCGCCCGGCCAAGCGCGCGGGACGCGGCGGCTGCGGCGGGTGTGCAGGACGCGGGGCATGCGACCGCCGTGGCCCGTGTGGGCGGCGACGCGGCGGGTGTGCCGGACGTGGGCGTCGGGGATGCGGCGGGTGGGGGCCGGGCGGCTCTGGACGGGGTGTCGTTGCGGCTCACGCCGGGCAAGCGGGTGGCGATCGTCGGCCCCAGCGGAGCCGGGAAGAGCACGTTGCTGGCCGCCCTGATGCGCCTGGTGGAGCCGGAGTCGGGCAGCATCCGGGTCAACGGAGTGGAGCTGCGGGAGCTCGCGGGCGACGACGCGCGGGCGCTGATGACGGGGCTCACCCAGGATCCGTACATCTTCCGTACGAGCCTGCGCGACAACCTGCGCCTGGCCGGCCCCGAGGCCGATGACGAGGCGTTGCGGCAGGCCGTACGGGATGCCAGGCTCGACGACTGGGTCCAGCGGACCGGGTGGGACACGGAGCTGGGCGAGGACGGCACGACCGTGTCCGGCGGGCAGTTGCAGCGGCTGGCCCTGGCCAGGGCGCTGCTGTACGACCCGCCCGTGCTGCTGCTCGACGAGCCCGCCGAGGCGCTCGACGAGGACACGGCCGACCGGCTGATGAGCGACCTGCTGGACGTGACCCGCGACCGCACCACGCTGCTCGTGACGCACCGCCTCAAGGGGCTGGAGACGGTCGACGAGATCGTGGTGCTCGACGAGGGCCGCGTCGTCCAGCGGGGACGCCACGACGAGCTGGTGGCCGTACCGGGCTACTACCGCGACCTGTGGGAGTCCGAGGTCCTGACCAGGCGTTGATCCCCGGGGACCCTGCGAGCACATCGCCTCTGGTCTTTGCACGGCAATCTGGTTTAAGATGCAAACCAGTTTGAGTTCGCGAGGAGTTTGCGATGACGGAGGACGACGAGCGTACGGCGAGCCCCGAGGAGCTGCTGCGCGTCATCGAGGAGCAGAGCACCGCGACCGTGCGCTACCTCACCGCCGATCCACGGCTGTACTACCTGCCCTGGGGCGCCGCCTGGCTGGTCGGTTACACCGCGTTCTTCCTGCACTACGGGCTCGGCGGCCACTCCTACGCCCCCATCTCCCAGATGCAGGCCCTGGCCGTGCTGATGGCCGCCCACGTCCCGGCGATGACGATCATGGGGGTCGGGATCGCCCGAGCCAACCGGCTCGTTCGCGGCAAAAGCCGTTCACGCGGAATCATGTATGGCTTCGCATGGTTCGCTGGCTTTGCGGCGATGTACATCATCTGCGGCAGGGTGAGCTCCCTGCTGCCCCAGGAGGAGAGCGGCCTCCTGTGGGCGGGCTCGCTGCTGGCGGTGGTGGGGATCCTGTACATGGCGAACGGCGCGATGGCGCTGAATCGGCCGATGTTCCTGCTCGGCATCTGGGTGACGGCCGTCAACGCGCTGGGCGTGCTGCTCGGCGCCGGCTGGCACGCGCTGCTGGCGGCGGTGCTGCTGGGCGGGGGGTTCATCGGCGCCGGCCTGTGGCTGAGGCGATCCCCATGAATCCGGACGCGGCCCCGCCGGAGCTCGATCCGGTGATCCACGGGCAGGCCAGGTTGCGGGTGATGGCCACGCTCAACGTGCTGCGCGACGGGGACGAGATGGCGTTCGCGTCGGTGAAGGAGCTGCTCGGCATGACGGCGGGCAACCTCTCCGTGCACCTGACCAAGCTGGAGGACGCCGGATACGTCCGGATCACCAAGACCCACAAGGGCCGTACGCCGGTCACGTACGTGGCGCTGACCAAGCGCGGCCGGCTGGCCTTCGAGGACTACAAGCAAACCATTCGCGCACTACTGGACAACGCAGGAGGTAAGCCATGACGGTGCTCGCCAGAGCCGGCGACGTCACCCGCCGCTACGGCGACGTGCTCGCGCTCGATGGCGTCTCGCTCGATATCAGGGCGGGTGAGATGGTCGGCCTGCTCGGCCCCAACGGGGCGGGCAAGTCCACTTTGATCAACTTGTTCGTGGGGCTGCGCCGCCCCACCTCCGGCACGGTGGAGCTGCTCGGCGGCTCGCCGCAGGATCCGGCCCGGCGGCTCGGCATCGGCGTGACGCCTCAGGAGACGGGGTTGCCCGAGACGTTACGCGTCGGGGAGATCGTCGACTTCGTGGGGGCGCATTTCCCGAAAAGGGTGGAGAAAGGGGAGCTGCTTGAGCGGTTCGGCCTGAGTGACCTGATCAAGCGGCAGATGGGCGGCCTGTCCGGCGGGCAGAAGCGGCGGGTGGCCGTGGCACTGGCCTTCACGGGCCGGCCGCGGCTGGTGTTCCTCGACGAGCCCACGACCGGGCTCGACGTCGAGGCCAGGCGGACGTTGTGGGAGGGCATCAGGGCCTTTCACGAGGAGGGCGGCACCGTGCTGCTCACCAGCCACTATCTGGAGGAGATCGAGGCCCTGGCCAAGCGGGTCGTGGTCGTGGGCCACGGCCGGGTGCTGGCCGACGACACCGTGGACGCCGTACGCGCCATGGTGGGCGTCCGGCGCGTCTCGCTGGTCGCCGAGAACCTGCCCGAGCTGCCCGGCGTGCTCGGCTCCGAGCTCGTGGACGGCCGTACCAACCTGGTGACCACCGATCCCGACCGGCTGGTCGTCGAGCTGGTGAGGAGCGGCACGCCGTTCTCCGGGCTCGAGGTCAGGCCGACCACCCTGGAAGAGGCCTTCCTCGCCATCACCTCGAAGGAGGGCGCGCATGTCTAGCCTGGTCGCCGCGCACACCCGCTTTTTCGTCATCGAGCAGCTCAGGGTGCCGATCGGCATCCTGGCCAGCGCGTTGTTCCCGGCCATCTCGATGCTGGCGTTCGTGGTGCCGTTCGCGGGCGACGATCCGCAGGCCGCCACCCAGGCGACGGGCTCGCTGATGTTCTTCGGCTCGATGTCGAGCGCGCTGATCTCGCTGAGCATCGTGGTCTCCCAGGACCGGGAGCAGCCCTGGAACACCTACGTACGCACGCTGCCCGCGGGGCCGTTCCCCCGTTTCGCCGGGCGGATCCTGTCGGGCTTCGCCGTCATGGTGCTGTCGGTGATCCCCTCGCTGCTGGTCGGCGCGCTGTTCACGGAGGCGACAGCGACGCCGGCCCAGTTGCTGATCGGGCTGGTCGTGCTGATCGTGACCGGGATCCCGTTCATGCTGATCGGCCTGTTCGTCGGCTTCACGCTGTCGGCCAGGGCCACCCTCGCGGTCTCACAGCTGCTGTTCTTCCCGCTGGCGATCCTGGGCGGGCTGCTGATTCCGCCCCAGATCCTGCCGGGGTTCATCGAGGTCGTCTCGCCGTTCACGCCCGCCAGGGGCGCTGCCGAACTGCTCTGGTGGGTGACCACCGACCACGCGCCCGACCTGGTCGCGGTGATCGCACTGGCCGTATGGACCGTGGTCGCGGCGGTGGCCGCCTCCTGGGCCTACCGGCGCGACGAGGGCCGGCGCTTCAAGTGATGGGGGGGGTGTGCCGCCGAGTCCGCAGCGATCTCGACGGCACACCCGTCCATGTGGGGGTCCTGATTACTTATCCTCTTGAAGGGTCACGTCGATCTCGTGCGACGTTCCATCCCTCATATATGTGATCTTGACCTGTTGGCCCGGTTTGAAACCTCTGACCTGCCCAACAACCGTATCTCCCCCGTCAACCGCTGTGTCACCGATCCTGGTGATGAGGTCCCCCTGCCGCAGCCCCGCCTTCTCCGCCGGGCTGCCCGCGGTGACCTGCCTGATCAGCGCGCCGGGCACGTCGCCGGTCGCGTCCGTGACGCTCACCCCGAGGAACGCGTGGCTGACCTTGCCGCTGCTGATGAGCTGCTCGGACACCTGCTTGGCGGTGTTGACCGGGATCGCGAAGCCGACCCCGCCGCCGGCCGCCTCCGAGGCGATGGCGGTGTTGATGCCGACCAGCTCGCCCGCGGCGTTCACCAGGGCGCCGCCGGAGTTGCCGGGGTTGATCGAGGCGTCGGTCTGGATGGCGCCGCCGATCGTGGTCCCGGGGCTCTGCTGCTGCTCCTGGCCCCAGCCCGGCGGGAGCTGCTGGCGCTGCTCCGGCCCGGTGGTGAGCGTACGGTCGAGCGCGCTGACGATGCCTGCCGTGACCGATCCGTCCAGGCCGAGCGGGCTCCCGATGGCCAGCACGGGGTCGCCCACCTTGAGCGCGTCGCTGTCGCCGAGGGTGGCCTTGCTCAGCCCGGAGACGCCCTCGGCCTTGATGACGGCCAGGTCGGTGGCCGGGTCGGTGCCGACGACCGTGGCCCTGGCCGTCTTGCCGTCGCTGAACTTGACCGTCATCTGCCCGCCACCCTGAGCGGCGCCCTCCACCACGTGGTTGTTGGTGAGAATGAGGCCGTCCTCCGACAGCACGACGCCGGAGCCCTCACCGGTCTGGCCCTCGATCATCACGACGGTCGGCTGCACCTTCGCCGCGACCTCGGCCACGGTGAGCTGGTCGGAGGCCGACCTGAAGACCGGGCTCGGCGCGCTGGCGGTGGCGACCGGCGTGGGCTGGAACGAGGTGGCGACGACGGCTCCGACGACACCGCCGCCGACCGCCATGGCCGCCAGGGCGAGCCCCGCTATGGCCTTCTGCCCGGCGGTGAAGCGGGCCGGCCTGGGCGGCGCGGGCGGGGGCGGGGGCTGCTCCATGGCGATGGTGTCGCGCCGGGGAAAGCCCCCGGCGGCCGGCGGAGTGGCGCCGAACTGGCTCCACCCGCCGGTCCCCTGCTCCTGAGGCTCGTTCGCGTTCATCTGTCATCTCCCTCGAGTCCCGATAGCTCAAGGGTGTCAACTCTTACGTAAGAGCTGGTTAAGCCAGTGATCGGGGTGGGCTTACGGTCCCTGACGACGCCCTTATCGGTCGAGGTGGGACGCCGATCGGAGCCGGGGAAAATCTTCCCGGAATTTACCCGGCGGGCGGCCAGTACTCGTCCCTGAGCAGGCGCTTGTAGAGCTTGCCGGTCGGATGGCGGGGCAGCTCGGCGCGGAAGTCCACCGACTTCGGGCACTTGTAGTGGGCCAGGCGCTCCCGGCAGTACGCGATCAGCTCGGCCTCCAGCGCCGGCCCCGCCTCGGCCATGGACATCGGCTCGACCACGGCCTTGACCTGCTCGCCCATCTCCTCGTCCGGCACCCCGAACACCGCCACGTCGGCCACCTTCGGATGCACCGAGAGCACGTTCTCGGCCTCCTGCGGGTAGATGTTCACGCCGCCGGAGATGATCATGTACGAGCGGCGGTCGGTGAGGTAGAGGAAGCCGTCGGCGTCGAGGTAGCCGATGTCGCCCAGCGTGGTCCAGCCCCGGCCCCGGGGGTCCTGCACCGAGCGGGTCTTGTCGGGGTCGCCGTGGTATTCGAAGCGGCCGCCGTTCTCGAAGTAGATCGTGCCGTGTTCGCCCCGCGGGAGGTCGTTGCCGTCCTCGTCGCAGATGTGCACGACGCCGAGGAGGGAGCGGCCGACGGTGCCGCGGTGTTCGAGCCAGTCCTGGGGGCCGACGTAGAGGAAGCCGTTGCCCTCGGTGCCCGCGTAGTACTCGTGGATGATCGGGCCCCACCACTCGATCATCTGCTCCTTGACGGGTACGGGGCAGGGCGCGGCCGCGTGAATCGCATACCTAAGCGACGAAATATCGTATTTTGTCCGGGTTTCTGGTGGCAGCTTGAGCAGCTTGATGAACATCGTGGGCACGAGCTGCGAGTGCGTCACCCCGTACCGCTCGACCAGCTCCAGATACCGCTCCGGCTCGAAGCGCTCCATCACCACCACCGTGGCGCCGAACCGCTGGAACGTCAGGCAGTAGCGCAGCGGGGCGGCATGGTAGAGCGGCGCGGGCGAGAGGTAGACGCTGTCCTCCGCCGGCGCGAACAGCGCTCCGATGAGCTTGAACAGCGTGCCGGGATCGGTGAGCGGGGGGTGCGCCGAGGGCCACTTGACGCCCTTCGGCCGGCCGGTGGTGCCCGAGGAGTAGAGCATGTCCGCGCCGGTGCACTCGTCGTCGATCGGGGTGACCGGCTGCTTGGCGACGGCCTCCTCGTACGACTCGAAGCCGGCGGCCACGCCGTCCAGCATGAGCCGGAGCTCGACGCCGGGCGTGGCGGCGGTGATCGAGGTGGCCGGCTCGGCGAGGTCGGCGCTGGAGATGAAGACCCGCGCGCCGCAGTTGTCGACGATGTAGGCCAGCTCGTCGGTCTGCAGCCGGGAGCTGATGGGCGTGTAGTAGAGGCCCGAGCGGTGCGCGGCCCAGGCGATGGCCAGGAAGAGGGGGTGGTTGGCGAGCATGAAGGCGATGTGGTCACCTGGGCGTAGCCCGGCCGCGCGGAACAGGTGTGCCAGCCGGTTGGACTCCTCCTCCAGCTCGCGATAGGTGATGACCTGTCCGGAGCCCGCCATGATCACAGCGGGCTTGTCTGGGGTGACTGCTGCGATGGCTCCCGGATACATGAACAGAACAGTATTCGGTTGTTCGCTCGCCGCGCCAGAACCCGGCAGGCCCCGGAGCCCCGCGCTGAACCCGTGAACCGCGGCCTCGCCGTTGAGGCCGCGGTTCACGGGGAGAGGATCAGGCGGCCGCGTGGTAGACGTCCTCCCAGCCGGAGTGGTAGCCGCTCGGGCCGTGCCGGGGGCCCGTGCTCACGTCCACATAGATATGGGCGGCGTTCCTGCCGAAGAAGGAGAATTCCTTCGCGCGCTTGGAGCAGTTGGAGAAGCTCTTGAAGTACGAGGAACCGTCCAGGTTCACGACCTTGAACGTCTCCCAGGCGCAGTTGCGCTTGCCCCACCACTTGTTGTTCTGCAGCGTGCTGTGCACCGTGTAGAAGGACTCGTAACGCCACTCCCACGTGTGCTTCTTGACCTTCTTCACGACCCAGTGGCAGTCTTTCTCGCCTTTGTGCTCGCCCTTGGCCTTGTGGTCATCCTTGCCCTTGTGGTCGTCCTCGCAGACCCACTTCTTGACCGGCACCCACTTCCAGAACCAGTGCTTGAAGCGCTTCTGGTCAACGCTCACGTGGCCGGAAGCCTTGGCCTTGTGGTCACTGGAGAAATAGGGTCCCCAGTCGTCGGAGTAGTCAGTGGCGGATGTTGCGGACGTGGTGGACGCGTTCGCGGCGACGGGAGCGCCGATCGCCACCACAGTGGCCGCCGCGACGCCGATGAGGATTCGTGAAACGAATCGCACTTTGGGGCCTCCTCGGGAGAGGTTTTGCTGTCCCCGCTTTCGTACGCCGGACGGATTGCGCCGTACTTACAATTCGCTTAACGCCACCCATTTGCCGATAAAGGCGGATATTTCCGATCATCCACGCGTTTCCACATCTCCCTCCGCCCCAGCCCGGCCGGTTTCTCCCGGCGACGGATCCGAATCCGTCGACCGAGATCAGCTGTACGGGTCGCGCAACTCCGTGATCCGTTCGGCGAAGTCCTCCTTGATCCGCTCCATGCGCGGACCCGGCGCGTAGAAGCGCCCCTTGGTCTCCCCGTACGGCCGCAGCCAGCCCTTGGCGGCGAGATCGCGCATGTCCCGGGCGGCCTGCCCCTGGCTGAGGCCCTCATCGGCCTGGTAACGGCTCCTGCGCAGCCGCGTGTTCACGAACACCTCGTAGAGCGCGGAGACGGTACGGCCGTTCAGCCCGTCGGCGTCGACCTGTTCCTCCAGCAGAGTCCAGATCTCTCCGGCTTCGGCCAGCCGCCCGCGAACCCGCTGCGCCTGCATGTGATGCGCCCTCAGGCAGAACCGCACCCACGGCAGCGTGTCCCCGTGCGGACTCCATCGCCGCCCGCCCACCTCGCCGAGCACGTCGTAGTAGTCGAGGGTGGCGCGCTGCTGACCGAGCCACTCCTCGATGGAGGAGAACTCGGGCGGCAGGATCTGCTCCCGGCCCAGGATGAGCGTCTGCAGCGCCCTGGACATGCGGCCGTTGCCATCGCGCCACGGATGGATCTTGACGAGGTTGAGGTGGGCCATGGCGGCCCGCACATAGCCGGGAGCGTCCAGGTCGCCCTCGTTGAGCCAGGCGACCAGCTCGTCCATCGCGCCGGGGACCAACGCCGCGTCGGGACCTTCGTAGACGACCTTTCCCGTGTCGGAAGCACGGACGTAAATGGCCCCCGGCCGGATGACCCCAGGACCCTTGTGGCGATGATGGCCGATGATCATGAAGTTGAGCGCGTTGAGCACCCCGACGTCGTATCGGAACACCGGAGCACACGACAAAACCTGTATGTAGGTGAGTGCCTGCTGATAACCCGCGATCTCCCGCGCCACCCGCTCCGACGTCTCCAGCGGCTCCTCACCGGCCATGATCGACTGGATGTCCTCGACACTGGCCTGGTAACCCTCGATCGCGTTCGAGCCCTGGATCGCCCGCGCCTGCAGTTGCCTGCGCAGTTGCCCGTCCCATCGGTGGGTTTCGGCCAGCCGGTATTTCAGGTCACGCCGCATCTCCTCGATCTCCTCAAGGACGGCCTTGTCCGCGGATTCGAGCGCTGGAGCCCCGTACAGCATGCCCTCATGTCAGCATGGCCGATTCATTCAGTCAAACGACGGAATGAATCGTTCAATTGCCCTCGAACCGGGCGTAGCTCCGCAAGACGGAACTGGCGGCTCAAGGGCGAGGCGGTGCGGCAGAAGCCGCCGGGCGAAGCGACGCTGCCCCGCCGCACCCCCGTTGGGGTGTGGCGGGGCAGCGGGCGCCCGCGGTGGTCAGGCGGCCACGGTGGAGGCGACCTGGGCCGGGCTGAGCGCGATGTCCAGGACCTCGCGAACGTCGCTGACCGGGTGGATGGTCAGCTCGCCGCGAACCTCCTCGGGCACGTCGTCCAGGTCCGGCTCGTTGCGGGCCGGGATGAGCACGGTGGTGATGCCCGCCCGGTGCGCGGCCAGGAGCTTCTGCTTGACGCCGCCGATCGGCAGCACCCGGCCGGTCAGCGAGATCTCGCCGGTCATGGCCACGTCACCGCGGACCAGGCGGCCCGACAGGAGCGAGGCCAGCGCGGTCGTCAGCGTCACGCCGGCCGAGGGGCCGTCCTTCGGCACCGCGCCCGCAGGGAAGTGGACGTGGACCGAGCGGTCCTTCAGCGCGGTGACCGGCAGCTCCAGCTCCGCGCCGTGGGAGCGCAGGTAGGACAGCGCGATCCGGGCCGACTCCTTCATCACGTCGCCGAGCTGGCCGGTGAGCGTGAGGCCGGTCTCGCCGGTCTCCGGGTCGGCCAGCGACGCCTCCACGTAGAGAACGTCGCCACCGGCGCCGGTGACCGCCAGGCCGGTGGCCACGCCGGGCACCGACGTGCGCTGGGCGGCCTCGGGCAGCGACGACTCCGGCACGAACCGCGGCCGGCCGAGGTAGCCGACCAGGTCATCCTCGCCGACCGTGACCGGCAGCTCGCCCCCGTCCGCCGTCGCGGCCGCCACCTTGCGCAGGATCCTGGCGATCGCCCGATCCAGCGAGCGGACGCCTGCCTCGCGGGTGTACTCGCCGGCCAGCCTGCGCAGCGCGCCGTCCTCGACCGTGACCTCCTCGGCGGTCAGCCCGGCCAGCTCCCGCTGCCTGGGCAGCAGGTGGTCGCGGCCGATGGCCACCTTCTCGTCCTCGGTGTAGCCGTCGAGGGTGACGACCTCCATGCGGTCCAGCAGCGGCCCGGGGATGGCCTCCAGGACGTTGGCCGTGGCCAGGAACAGCACGTCGGACAGGTCCAGCTCGACCTCGAGGTAGTGATCGCGGAACGTGTGGTTCTGCGCCGGGTCCAGCACCTCAAGCAGGGCGGCCGTGGGGTCGCCGCGGTAGTCGGCGCCGACCTTGTCGACCTCGTCGAGCAGCACGACCGGGTTCATCGAGCCGGCCTCGCGGATGGCGCGGACGATGCGGCCGGGCAGCGCGCCGACGTATGTGCGCCGGTGGCCACGGATCTCCGCCTCGTCGCGGACGCCGCCGAGCGCCACCCGGACGAACTTGCGGCCCATCGCGCGGGCCACGGACTCGCCGAGCGAGGTCTTGCCGACCCCGGGAGGGCCGGCCAGGGCCAGCACCGCGCCGCTGCGCCGGCCGCCGACCACGCCGAGGCCCTTGTCCTGGCGGCGCTTGCGTACGGCCAGGTGCTCGATGATGCGGTCCTTCACGTCGGCCAGGCCCGTGTGGTCGGCGTCGAGCACCGCCCGCGCGCCGGTGATGTCGTAGTTGTCCTCGGTGCGCTCGTTCCACGGAATGTCGAGCACCGTGTCGAGCCAGGTGCGGATCCAGCCGGTCTCGGGCGACTGGTCGGAGGTCCGCTCCAGCTTGTCGACCTCCTTGAGGGCGGCCTCGCGCACCTTCTCCGGCAGGTCGGCGGCCTCCACTCGGGCCCGGTAGTCCTCCTCCTCGGACTCGCCGGCGTCGCCGTTGAGCTCCTTCAGCTCCTTGCGCACCGCGGCGAGCTGCTGGCGCAGCAGGAACTCGCGCTGCTGCTTCTCCATGCCCTCCTGAACGTCCTTGCGGATCGTCTCGGCGACGTCCAGCTCGGCGAGGTGCTCACGGGACCATTCGATCAGCCTGGCCAGCCGGTCGGCGGGGTCGGCCGCCTCCAGCAGCTCGACCTTCTGTGCCGTGGTCAGCCACGGGGTGTAGCCGGAGCTGTCGGCCAGCACCGACGGGTCGTCGATCTGGTTGACCTGGTCGACCACCTGCCAGGCGCCGCGCTTCTGCAGGATCGTGGTGGCCAGGGCCTTGTACTCCTTGGCCAGCTCGTGCGCGCGCTCGCCGGCGGGAACGGTGTCCATGGTCTCGGCCTCGACCCACAGCGCGGCGCCGGGGCCGGTCGTGCCGGTGCCCACGCGGGCGCGGCCGACGCCGCGCACCACGGCGGCCGGCTCACCGCCCGGCAGCCTCCCCACCTGCTCGACCACCGCCTGTACGCCGATCGCACCGTAACGGCCGTCGATTCTGGGAACGAGCAGGACCCGCGGCTTGTTGCCACCGGATGCGCGGGCCGCGTCTATGGCAGCGCGCACCTCGGAGTCTGACAGGTCCAGCGGGACCACCATGCCCGGGAGGACGACCGCGTCGTCCAGCGGCAGCACCGGGAGGGTCAAGCTCTCACTCATGCGAACTCCAAAGGGTTGAGTTATACCGACTCAATTCATCGGAGCCCGCTAATGTTCCCAAGGTTGCCCGTGTTCGCTCATGGCGATCGTAATTGTGTAAGTGATACCTGAGGGTGACGGGCAGGATCAGACCCTGGTGTGACGCCCTCGGCGGGACGGCTCCGTAAGCTTGACCAGGTGATCTCCGTCCGACGCGCCCGCGACCAGCGCCAGCGGCCCCACCCGCCGCAGGCCCGTACCCGCCCGCCGCAGGACGCCCCCATCCCGATCACGCCGACCCCCGATCACCAGACCACCGACAACACCACACTCGATCCGAAAACCACCGACGGCACCCAGCCGACTCCCATCCGGGATACTCCCGAGGCCGCCGACCTGACCCCCACCCAGGACGCCACCGACTCCGGCGCTCCCCCTCCCGTCCAGGCTGTCCCCAAGGACACGAAGCCGCCCGCCCAGACCGATCCAGGCGCCATCGACCGCACACCCACCGGAGACAGCCCCACCGAGGCCACCCCCAGCGGGGATGATTCCGCCCAGAACACCTCCTCCGGAGAGCACGATTCCGACCGCGACAGCTTCGACCCCAACGGCTCCACGGGAGTGGACACCACTGGGGACAACCTCACCGGCCACAACCCCGCCGGGGAAGCCCCCAGACGGAACGGCTCCGCCCTGCGCGCCTCCACCGGGCACGATTCCACCCGGAACGGCCCTGTCCTTGGCGACTCCGGCCCGGGCGACTCCGGGCGGGGCGACTCCGGGCGAGGCGACTCCGGGCGGGGGTGGCTCCGGAGGGAATCGATTCGGGCTGGGTGGGTGGTGGCCGGGGCGGGGTGAGGGGGTCGGGCGGGGTGACGGGGTCCGGCGGGGTGACGGGGTCCGGCGGGGTGACGGGGTCCGGCGGGGTGAGGAGGTGGGCGGGCGGGTTTCGTGGCAAGGGGTTGGTGGGGTGATCTGGCCGCGGATGCAGGTCACCTTGCGGCCGTTCGCGATGGCGTTGGTGCAGGGGGATGCCGACCCTCCTCCGGCCTCCGGGCGGCTGTCGTTCCGGACGCCGCGCTGGCTCGCGCTGCTGTTCCCGTTCAGGATCGTCAGCCTGGTCCAGGTGGCCGATCTGGTGCTGGCCCTCGTCCTGTTCCTCCTGACCCTGTCGACCGTCTCGGACTGGAACGTCCAGGCGGCGCGGGCCCACGAGGTCAACCCCGCCGTGCCGGGGCCGGTCCCTATGTGGTTCCTCTATCTGACCGCTTTCGGGGCCTCTTTGCCCGTGGCCCTGCGGGACCGCCGGCCGCTGGTCGCCTGGCGGGTGGCGGCCCTGCTGATGCCCGTCTCCATCTGGGTGGCTGGCACCATCGGCCATACCGACCCGCCCTACGTGTCCACCGTGATCCCGGCTTATCTGCTGGTCCTCTATTCCGTCGGGGTGCGCTGCGACCGGCAGATCACCGTGGGGGTCTGGCTGGTGTCGGTGCTGGCGGCCTGGATCGTGCATCCCAACTCGATGATGCTGGTGACCGTCATCGTGACGGTGGCGCTGCTGTTCGGCTACAACGTGCGCGTCCGGCGGCGCGCCACGGACAAGCTGGTGGTCGAGGAGCGCCGATCCCAGGAGGCCAAGAGCGCGCAGGCCGTACTGGCGGAGCGCGCCCGCATCGCCCGCGAGCTGCATGACGTGGTCGCGCACCACATGTCGGTGATCGCGATCCAGGCCGAGGCGGTGCCGCTCAAGGCCAAGGGGGATCCCGTGCAACTGGAGGCGGGGCTGACGGAGATCAGGCAGCTGTCGCTGGAGGCCATCGCGGAGCTACGCCAGGTCCTCGGCGTGCTGCGCGATCAGGACGGCCGCACCGACACCGCGCCGCAGCCGGGGCTCGACCGGATCGACGAGCTGGTCACCAACGCCCGCGCCGCCGGCCTGGCGGTGCTCGTCAAGCAACCCGAGCCGCCGGGCAGGCTGCCGCCCGCCGTGGAGCTGTCGGCGTACCGTATCGTGCAGGAGTCGCTGAGCAACGTGATGCGGCACGCACCGGGCGCGCCCGTCGCGGTGGACATCGCGCTCAACGGCGAGGAGTTACTTCTGCACGTCGTCAACGGGCCGGGCGCCGAGCCCGGCGCGGCGCCCGGGGCCGGTCAGGGGCTGGTGGGCATGCGCGAGCGGGCGGCGCTGCTCGGCGGCACGCTCACCGCCGGGACCGTCACCGGCGGCGGCTTCGAAGTACGCGCGAGGCTGCCCATCGCCGACAGGGAGAGCCTTTGATCCGGGTGCTGATCGCCGACGACCAGGGGATGGTGCGCACGGGGTTCACCGTGTTCCTCAGCGCGCAGCCGGACATCGAGGTGGTGGGCGAGGCGGCCAACGGGCGGGAGGCGGTCGAGCGGGCCGCCGAGCTGGGCCCCGACGTGGTGCTGATGGACGTTCGGATGCCGGTGATGAACGGCCTGGAGGCGACCAGGGAGCTGATGTCGCGGGCCGCGCCGCCGAAGGTGCTCATCCTGACGACGTTCGACCTCGACGACTACGTCTACGAGGCGTTGCGGGGCGGGGCCAGCGGGTTCCTGCTGAAGGACGCCTCCGCCGCGCAGCTCGCCGAGGCCGTACGGGTGGTCGCGGCCGGGGACGCGCTCATCGCGCCGGCGATCACCAAGCGACTGATCCACGAGTTCGCCCGGCTCGGCGGACCCGCCCGGCCCGCGCCGCAACGGCGGCTGAGCGAGCTGACCGAGCGCGAGATGGAGGTGCTCAGGCTGGTCGCCCAGGCGCTGTCCAACCACGAGATCGCCGAGCGGCTGTTCGTGGCCGAGCAGACGGTCAAGACGCATGTGGGGCGGGTGCTGACGAAGCTCGGGCTGCGCGACCGCGCCCAGGCGATCGTCTTCGCCTACGAGACGGGGTTGGTCCGCCCTGGTGAATGAGGCAGGAGCGGGGGTCACTCCCCGTCCCGGTGAAGGAGGCCGGAGCGGGCGTCACTCCCCGTCCCGGTGAAGGAGGCCGGAGCGGAGGTCACCTCCCCGTCCCGGTGAAGGAGGCCGGAGCGGGCGTCCTTCCCCTGTCCTGGTGATGAGGCTGGAGCGGGGGTTACTCCCCCGTCCTGGTGAATACGGCGAGCGCTCATTGGCCAGGCGGCTGAGGTGGACGATCCGGTGGCGCCCGACGAGCGGGGCGAGCGTCTCTCGGCCAAGCGACCGGGGCCGGCGGACGATCCTCCGCTCCCACGAGCGGGGCGAGCGTCCTCCGGGGATCGCCGAGTGAGGTGGGCGTTCTCCAGCGCTCGCCGAATAAGGCGGGCGGGCGTTCTCCGGCCGGCGAGTCAGGCGGACAATCCTCCGGCTCCGCACGAATGGGGCGGGCGTTCCCCAGCGACCGACGAGTGAGCCGTGCCTTCCCCAGCCAGACGGACGAGGCCGACGATCCTCCAGCGGCCCACGAACGACGCGGGCGTTCCCCAGCGACCGACGAGTGGGCGGGCATTCTCTTGGGGCCCGGTGACCGACACGGGTACTCCTCGCGTCCGGCGGTCAACACCGGGGAGCCTCGCGCCCGGAGGCCAACCTCCTCGGCCCCGGAGACCGGCGCCGGGGGTACTCCTCGGGGCCGGTGGTCGGGACGGGGGGGTGGTTTGGAGTTTGGAGGGGGAGGTGGGTGGTTTGTTGGGGTTTGGTGATCGTGGTGGGCGTTTCGGTGGGGTGGGGAGGGGTCGTAGAGTCGGCGGATGGACCCGGTTGAGCTCTTTCATCGAGTGGCGGCGACCGTTCCCGCTTATAGGGCGTTTCTGGCGGAAAATCACGTCGATCCCCAGAAAATCGAGACATTTCAGGATTTCGTGGGGCTGCCGATGACCACGAAGGACACCTACACCCTCCGGCACCCCCTCCCCGACCTGTGCCGGGACGGCGTGATCGGGGACATGATCGCCGTGTCGTCCGGCTCGGCGGGAGTGCCCTCGTTCTGGCCCCGGTCCGCCTCCGACGAGCGAGTGATCGCCGAGCGCTTCGAGGAGGTCTTCCGCGACTCCTTCGCCGCCCGCGAGCGCCGCACCCTGGCCGTGGTCTGCTTCGCCCTCGGCACCTGGGTGGGCGGCCTGTTCACCGTCAACTGCTGCCGCCACCTGGCCGAACGCGGCTACCCGATCACCGTGGTGGCCCCCGGCACCGACCGCAGGGAGATCCGCCGCGTCATCCCGGAGCTGGCGCCGTACTTCGACCAGGTGGTGCTCCTCGGCTACCCGCCCTTCCTGAAGAACGTCATCGACACCGAGGACCTCCCCTGGGCCGACTGGAACGTCAAGCTGGTCACGGCGGGCGAGGTGTTCAGCGAGGAGTGGCGCACCCTGGTCGCGCGGCGGGCCGGGATCGCCAACCCGGTACGCGGCATCGCCTCCCTGTACGGCACCGCCGATGCCGGAGTCCTGGGCAACGAGACCCCGCTGTCGGTCGAGATCCGCCGCTTCCTCGCCACCCGCCCGGACACCGCCAGGCGACTGTTCGGCGAGTCCCGGCTGCCGAGCCTGCTCCAGTACGACCCGGACGTGCGCTTCTTCGAGGCACACGACGGCACCCTGCTCTTCTCCGGCGACAACGGCGTCCCGCTCATCCGCTACCACATCGCCGACGAGGGCGGCGTCATCCCGTACCGGGACCTGCTCGGCTTCGTCAGGGAGCACGGCTTCGAGCCCGCTGTGACGGGCCCCGAGCGCCCGTTCGTGTACGTCTTCGGCCGCAGCCACTTCACGGTGTCCTACTACGGCGCCAACGTCTACCCGGAGAACATCGCGATCGGCCTGGAGCAGCCCGCGGTCAGCGGTGTGGTGACGGGCAAGTTCGTGCTGGAGGTGGTGACGGACGCGGCCCAGGACCGGCACCTGACGGTGACGGTGGAGCTGATGCCGGGCGAGCAGCCCTCGGAGGAGACGGCCCAGGCGGTCGGCGCCTCGATCCTGTCCCAGTTGCTGCGGCTGAACAGCGAGTATGCGAACTACGTGCCCGCCGCGCAGCAGGCGCCGTTCGTCCGGCTGCGTGAGACGGGCGACCCGGAGTACTTCCCACCGGGCGCCAAACACCGCTACACCCGCTAGAGGGCGCGAGTCGCCCCGCCGGCCTGCTAAAGCGTGAGCTCCTGGGTCAGGGCCGCGGCGACGCGGTCCTCGGCCCACGGCACCATGAGGAAGCCGCGCTTGACGGTCAGCACCTGCACGCCCGCCGTCCACGACTGGATGCCCGGCACCGAGGCCAGCGTGCGCGAGGTGAAGTGGTGCAGGTCGGCCGTGGTCGGCACGATCACCTCGCACATCAGCGACGCCTGCCCCAGCATGGACGCGATCATCCGCACCCCCCGCTCGTTCGACAGCCGCTCGGCCACGCTGTCCTGCATGCTGGGCTCGACCGACAGCCAGAACAGGATCTCCGCCTCGTAGCCGAGCGCGGCGGCCGGGATGAACGTGGCCACCGTGGCGCAGCCGCGCTCCAGCATGGCCTCCAGCCGTCGCCGGGCCGTGCTCTCGCTGATGCCCAGCCGCCGCCCGACCGACTGGAAGCTCGCCCGCCCGTCCTCCCGCATCGCCGCGAGCACCTCGCGGTCGAGGTCGTCGAGGTGGCCGCGCTCGCACGCGTGGACGCGGGGCGGCGCCGCGAACGGCACCGCCCGCTCCCCCAGCAGCGGAACGCTCCAGTCGTAGCTCACCTTGTAGGTGTGCAGCACCAGGTCGGCGTTGCTCTGCTGGGTGCCCGGAATGGTCTCCACGAACTGCACCAGCATCGAGTACAGGTCCCGATGCTTGGGGGCGACCAGCTCGAACACGATGTCGTAGCCGCCCGTGACGATCGTGACGTACCGGATGTCGGGGTTGCGGGCGAGCAGCCCGGCGACCTTGAGCTGGCTGCCCGGCGCGCAGGTCAGCCGCACGATGAACACGTGGATGGGTCCGTCGTGCTCCAGGTGCGGCAGCACCGCCACCCGGGCCAGGCCCGCCGCGAACAGGCTCTGCGCCCGCCGGGCCACGGTCGTGGTGGAGGTGCCGAGCAGCTGCGCGATGTCGGTCCAGCTCGCCCTGCCGTTCACGTGGAGTGCGGCGAGGATCTTCCGGTCCAGGTCGTCGAGATCATCCATCGGGGGCATCATCGCGCGTTCAGTGCCGTTCTCGCACCCTGACGAGGAAGTCGCGTACGGTCGCCTCCCACAGCTCGGCCTCCTCGACCTGCGGCGAGTGCCCCGACTGCTCGAAGACGCGCAGCTCGGCGCCGGGGATCAGCCCGGCGATGGTCTCGCTGCACGCCACCGGCGTGATCCAGTCGTGCCTGCCGACGGTCACCAGCGTGGGCGCCGTGATGGCGGGCAGGAGGTGCTTGATGTCGTAGTTCGGCTGGTTCACGGCGAACGCGAAGTTGTGCGTCCTGTAGTGGTACGGCGTGGCGGCCACCCGCTGCTCGACCTTGGCCGGGTCGTAGTCGTGGTCGTAGAGCGGCAGGATCTCCCGCCAGCAGTCCCGCAGGTCGGCGTCGTCGCGCACGGTGCCGGACATGATCCGGTCCAGCTTCTCCTGGTCGATCGTCACCCGGGAGGAGGCGGCGGCGTTGCGGACGGCCAGCTCCTGGTTGCCGTTGTCGGCCGAGGTGTCACGCAGCACGACCGCGCTCACCCGGGAGGGGTGGCGGGCGGCGTACTCCATGGCGATGAATCCGCCGTACGAGCCGCCGGCGATCACGACCTGCTCCACGCCGAGCCACTGGCGCAGCGCCTCGACGTCCGCGACCCACTGCTCGTGCGTGAACGGGCCGTCCTGCCCGCTCCGCCCCGAGCCCCGGGCGTCGAAGACGACCACCCGGTACGCGTCCGCGAGCCGCCCGAAGCTGGCCGCCGGCTCGGCGAGCGAGCCGAGCCCCGGCGCGCCGTGGTGGGCGATGATCGTCTGCTCTCCGTCCCCGAGGATCTCGACGTTGAGCGAGGTGCCGTTGATGTCGACGAACACGTGTCTCTCTTTCAGATGATGTCGGTGGGCTCGCTCGGCGGCGAGCAGGTCATGAGGCGTCCCTGTGGTTGCGGGCGTCGTTGTAGGCGACCGACAGCAGCGTCGTGGACAGGACCAGTAGCAGGATGGCCAGCGACGGGAACAGGGTGGTCCACCAGGCGGAGGCCAGCGAGCCCGACTGCTGCGCCTTGTGCAGGATCGTCCCCCACGACCAGCTGCTCGGGTCGCCCAGGCCGAGGAACGACAGCCCGGCCTCGGCGATCACGGCGCGGGAGGTGGTCAGCACGACCGACACGCCCACGACCGGGATCACGCCCGGCAGCAGGTGCTTGCGCACGATCCACAACGAGGACCCGCCGACGACCTTGGCCGCCGACACGAACGGCATGGGCACGATCGACAACGCCTGCGAGCGCACCACGCGGGCCACCTCGGGCCAGCTGAACAGCGCGATCACGACGGCCAGCGTGCGCACGCTCGGCCCGGCCAGCGCCGCCACCAGGATCATCAGCGGCAGCATGGGCAACGACAGCGACAGGTCCACCAGCACCCCGAGCGGGGTGTCCAGGCGCCGGAAGTAGGCCGCGCTGACGCCGATCAGCAGACCGATCACGATGGCCAGCACCGAGGCGCTGACGCCGACCGCCATGCTGACCCTGGTGCCCCAGATCACCTGGGCGAACACGTCCTGCCCGATGTCGTCGGTGCCGAACCAGTGCGCGCCCGAGGGCGGCTGCGAGGTGTCGGTGCCGTACCCCTCGGGGAAGGGGGCGATCAGCGGCGCGAAGATCGCGATCAGCGCCAGCAGGACCAGCACCACGCCGCTGGCCAGGCCGAGCGGGTTGCGCCGGAAGGAGGCCCACGTCCGCTGGCGGGGCGTGAGTTCCACGGTTGCCGCGGTCATGTGCGCACCCTGGGGTCGAGGATTCCGTACGCCACGTCGGTGATCAGGTTCGCCACCACGACGGCGGCCGCGAGCAGCACGAACGCGCCCTGCAGGACAGGGAAGTCGAGCTGCCCGACCGCCTCGTAGATGGCCCGCCCGATGCCCGGGTAGGCGTAGATGGTCTCGGTCAGCACCGCGCCGCCGACCAGCGTGCCGAGCTGGAGCCCGGCGATCGTGGTCGTCGGCAGCAGCGCGTTGCGCAGGGCGTGCTTCCACACGACCTTGCCCGGCCGCACGCCCTTCGCCTTGGCCAGCGACACGTAGTCCTCGCCCAGCGCGTCGATGAGCGTGGTGCGCATCGTCAGCACGTAGCCGCCGAGCTGGACGAGCACCAGCGACAGGCACGGCAGCACCAGGTGGTGGATCATGCTGAGGGTGGCGCCGATGCCGGTGGCGTCGAGGTCGACGGCGCCGCCGATGGGGAACCAGCCGAGCCAGACGCCCAGGACGTACATGAGGAAGATCCCGACGCTGGGGACGAACAGCGACTGCGCGGTGACGCCGGTGATCTGGATCACCCGGTCCAGCCAGCCCTTGGCCCTGGTGGCGGCGAGCACGCCGAGCGGGATGCCCAGCACGATCGTCACCACCATGGCCGTGATCGTCAGAATCAGCGTCCACGGCAGCCGCTCCATCAGCACGGTCGTCACCGGGATCGACTGCCGGAAGGACATGCCGAGATTGCCGTGCAGGAGCTGGCCCAGGTAGTCGAGGTACTGCACCCCGAGCGGCTGGTCCAGGCCGAAGTCGGCCAGCAGCTTCTGGTGCAGTTCCTCGGTCATGTTCGGGTCGGCCACGGCCAGCACCGGGTCGCCGGGCAGCAGGCGGACCAGGAAGAAGGTCACCGTGACCGCGAACCACAGGGTGAGCACGCCGCGGGCCAGCCGTAGGCCGATGAACCTCATCCGATCAACCCGCCGGTTTCGCCGCGGCGAGGGAGAGCGGGTTCAGGATGGACAGCAGCTCGCTGGGCATCGGCTTGAACCCCGTCCACCCGGTCGAGTACGCGATGTTGAACGTCTCCACGTACAGGACGTTGTCGTAGACCTGGTCGTGGATGATCCGCGCGGCCTGCTGGATCGGCGCCTTGGCCTCGGCCGGGCTCAGCGCCCGCTGCGACTGGTCGATCAGGTCGTCCAGCTTGGGGTCGGTGACCTTGCCGTAGTTGATGAACCCGCCGCTCTTGAAGGCCAGTCCCAGGTTGGCGGGCGGGTTGTCCATGATCGCCCACGACCCGGCGTAGATGTCGAAGTCCGACTTCAGGCTCTTGTCCACGTACGTGTTCCGCTCCAGGCCCTGGAGGTTGATCGTGATCCCGGCCTTCTTCGCCGAGTCGCGGACCATGGGGGCCCAGCGGGCGATGTTCGGGTCGGCCTGGTCGTAGATCATGCCCAGGGTGAGGTTGGAGACCCCGGCCTCGGCCAGCAGCTTCTTGGACAGCTCCGGATCGAAGGTGTACTCCTTCGAAGTCGGGTCCATGTAGGCCGGCTGCGAGGGCGTCAGCACGCTGGAGTTGGAGGACTTGGCGAAGCCCTTCATCGCGATGGTCCTGATGGCCTCGTAGTCCACCGCGTGCGCGAGCGCCTGGCGGACGCGGACGTCGTCCATCGGCTTGCGCTTGGTGTTGTACTGCAGGTGCGCCCAGCCCAGCGACGCGATCTGCTGCAGCTTGACCTTGGGGTCGCTCTTCAGCTCGGCCGCGGTGGCGGGCGGCAGCACGTTGCCGATCAGGTCGATCTCGCCGTTGCGCAGGGCGAGGACCTCGGTGTTCACGTCGGGGAAGACGCGGAAGACGACCTGCTTGATCGTCGGCTGTCCCGGGCCGAAGTCGGCGACGCGGTCCATGACGTAACGCTGGCCGCGCTCGACCTTGGTCAGGTTGAACGGCCCCGCGCTCACCCAGTTGGAGTCGTTGGCGAACTTCTGCACGCTCGGCGCCTTCTCGAACACGTGCTTGGGCACGACCGGCAGCCAGAAGCCGACGTTGTCCAGGAAGGTGCCGTCGGGGCGGGTGAGGTGGAACCGCACCTCGGTCGGCGAGACCGCCTCCGCCTTGTCCAGCGCCGTGATGAGCCCGGCGACGACGCCGAAGTTCTCCTTCTTCACGGCGTTCACGGTGAAGGCCACGTCGTCGGCGGTGACCGGCTTGCCGTCGGTCCACTTCATGTCGTCGCGCAACGTGGCCGTGGCGGTCTTGCCGTCCTCGGAGTAGGACCACTCGGTGGCCAGGTACGGGATGCGCTTGCCGGCCTCGTCCATCTGGGTGAGGTGCGGGTACATCAGGTCGGTGACCCAGGAGTCCGTACGGCTGTTGCCGACCAGCGGGTTGTAGTTGACCACGTCGGCGGTGGTGCCGATGGTCAGCCGGTCGGCGCTGGCGGCCGGGGCCTGCGAGCCGGACGTGCCGCTCGATGACCCGGGCACGCTCGGGGCGCAGGCCCCGCTCAGGGTAAGGGCCGCCAGCGCGGCCAGCAGGGTGGCACGTCTCATCAGATCCAGACCTCTTCCAGTACCCGCAGCACGTTGCCGCCGACGACCTTGGTGATCTCCTCGTCGGAGTAGCCGTGGCCGACGAGCCAGGCGATGATGTTCCAGAAGCACTCGGCCGGGTTCTCCAGGCCGTCCACGTACGCGACCTTCTCGTACGGGGTGTCGCCGTGCGCCTCGTTGAGCGACAGGTGCTCGGCGAAGGTGTCGTGCAGGCCCACGTGGTCTCCGAACAGCGTGTCCGGGCCGAAGGCCACGTGGTCGATGCCGACCAGGTCCACACAGTACGTGAAGTGGTCCATCACCGACTCCAGGCTGTGGCGGGGGTGGTCCGGCGACAGGGTCGTGTGCGGGGCCGCCTCCAGGCCGATCACGCCGCCGCGCTCGGCCGCCGCCTTGATGACCGAGTCCGGCTTCATCCGGTTCGTCGGCCAGACCGAGCGGGCGCCCGCGTGGGTGATGAGGATCGGCTTGGTGGAGTGCCGGATCGTGTCGAGCGCGGTCTGGTCGCCGGAGTGCGAGACGTCGATGGCGATGCCCAGCTTGTTCATGCGGCGCACGGCCTTCTCGCCGAACAGGGTCAGGCCGCCGTCGCCGCGCTCCTTCAGGCCGCTGCCCAGGGTGTTGGCCTCGCTGTAGGCGATGCCCATCTGGCGGACGCCGAAGCCGTACAGCATGTCGACGCGGTCGACCTCGTTCTCGATCATGGTGGCGGCCTCAAGGGCGAGGACCAGGCCCATACGGCCGGTCTCGTGCGCCTCGCGTACGTGGGCCAGGCGCTCGACCTTGATCAGGTAGTCCTGGTGGGCGATGTCCGACAGGCGCATGCCGATGTCGGCGACCACGTCGTCCCACTTCCAGCCGGCCTGGCTGGTGATGCAGCAGGTGCCGTCCATGAGGTTGTCGAAGACGACGGTCATGCCGGAGCGGGCCAGGCCCTCGTATCCGGTGCGGTGGCGGGCGGTGCGGTTGTAGTCGACGGTCTGGCTGATGTCGTCGGGGAAGATCGACGGGTGGTCGTGCAGTGAGATGACCAGGCTGTCGGTCAGCAGGCGGCGCACCCGCTCGGTCTGCTCGGCGGTGAGCTCGGGGCCCTGGTACGCGGGAACCCTGCCGAGTTCCGGCGCCAGGTCGAACTCGCGGTAGTCCACACCCGCCTCCAGGTATTCGTAGGAACGGTAACCCTTGTAGCTCTTCGCGGCTTCCAGCACTTGCTATCCCCTCTTGTCCGATTGCGGGAAGTTTGCCAGGATCAGGCGCGAAAGACAATATTGGAGTTGTTTTCCGGCAGCCAAGCCGGAGTGAGCGCCAAGTTTCGTCACAACTGAGGAAGGGGTGCGGTGAGCGAAGCACCGGTCCTGGAAATTCGTGACCTCCACGTCACGTTCACCGCCCACGGGCGCGAGATCCCGGCGGTCCGCGGCGTGGACCTGACCATCGAACGCGGCCAGACGCTGGCGCTGCTGGGCGAGTCCGGCTCGGGCAAGTCCGTCACCGCCAAGGCCGTCATGGGCCTGCTCGACCAGCCGAACGTGCACGTACGGTCCTCCGTGGCCCGGCTCGCCGGCCGGGACCTGCTGACCATGTCGGCCGAGGAGCGCCGGGAGCTGCGCGGCAGCGGCATGACCCTGGTCTTCCAAGACGCCCTGTCGGCCCTGAACCCCGTGCTCAGCATCGGCGACCAGGTCGGCGAGCTGTTCCGGGTGCACCGGGGCCTGTCACGCAAGGAGGCCAGGGCCCGCTCGATCGAGATGCTGGACCTGGTGGGCATCCCGGCCGCCGCCAGGCGCATCGACGACTATCCCCACCAGTTCTCCGGCGGCATGCGGCAGCGCATCCTGGTGGCCATGGCGGTCGCGCTCGAACCCGACCTGATCATCGCGGACGAACCGACGACCGCGCTGGACGTGACCGTGCAGGCGCAGATCCTGGAGCTCATCGACCGGCTGCGGCGCGAGCTCGGCACCGCCGTCCTGCTCATCACCCACGACCTGGGGGTGGCTGCGGAGGTCAGCGACCGGGTCGCGGTGATGTACGCGGGGCGGATCGTGGAGAGCGGCGAGGTCCAGGAGTTGTACGACCTGCCCGCGCATCCGTACACGGCCGCGCTGCTCGCGGCCATTCCCGACCTGGAGCGCCCGTCCTCGACGCTGCGCGCCATTCCGGGTTCGCCGCCGAGTCCCGCGTCCGTGCCGCCGGGGTGCTCGTTCGCGCCGCGCTGCGACCGGGCCACCGGCATGTGCTCGGAGGCCCGGCCGGCGCTGAGGCTCCTGGACACCGGCACCGGCCGGCGCGCCGCCTGCCACTACTCGGAGGAGATGCTCAATGGCGCCCTCGCCTGAACCGACCACCGCCGGCGGGCGCGCGGCCACCGCCGCCGAGCCCGTGCTGCGGGCCTCGGGACTGCACAAGACCTACCACGGCGGCATGCTGTCCCGGGGCGGCGCGGTGCGCGCCGTCGCGGGCGTGGACCTGGAGCTGTACGCCGGGGAGACGCTGGGCATCGTCGGCGAGTCGGGGTGCGGCAAGTCGACCCTGGCCCGCATGCTCGTCGGCCTCGAACGCCCGGATCAGGGCGAGGTGACCTTCCGCGGCCGGCCGTTCTTCACCCGCGGGGGCGTGCCGCGCGACATCCGCCGGCGGGTCCAGATGGTCTTCCAGGACCCGCTCACCTCGCTGAACCCGCGCATGACCGTGCACGACATCGTGGCCGAGCCGCTGCGCGTGCACCGCCTGTCCCCGAACGCCCGCGCGATGCGGGACCGGGTCGGCGAGCTGCTGACCCTGGTGGGGTTGCCGCCGGACCGGATGAACCGGTTCCCGCACGAGTTCTCCGGCGGGCAGCGCCAGCGCGTCGGCATCGCCCGCGCCCTGGCCACCGAGCCGGACGTGATCGTCTGCGACGAGCCGGTCTCGGCGCTGGACATGTCGGTGCAGGCGCAGGTGGTGAACCTGTTCGCCGAGTTGCAGAGCACGCTGGGGGTGGCGCTGGTCTTCATCGCCCACGACCTGGCGGTGGTGCGGCACGTGTCGCACCGGGTGGGGGTGATGTACCTGGGCAAGCTCGCGGAGATGGGGCCGGCGGCCGAGGTGTACGGGGCGCCCGCGCATCCGTACACGATGGCGTTGATGTCGGCGGCGCCGGTGCCGAAGCCGCAGCTGCGGGGGCGCTCGCGGATCATGCTGGCCGGCGACCCGCCGAGTCCCGTCGCGCCGCCTCCCGGGTGCCGCTTCCACACGCGCTGCTGGAAGGCGACCGAACGGTGCGCCGAGGTGGAGCCCGCGCTGGAGGCGGTCGGCGACCACTTCGCCGCCTGTCACTACGCGGAACGCGCGTCGTAGGTAACCCCCGTCCCCCTGGGGTACTACGCGGAAGTTCAAACCCTGCGGTGACGCGGCCGGAGGGCCACTCTCCGTAGCGTCGCGGCATGCTCAGACACCTCTCGCTCTCCGCGATCCTGGCGGCCGGCGCGATCCTGGCCTGGCCGGGGCAGCCGCCGGGCCGGCTGGTGAAGGTCTACGGCGATCCGGCCACGGCCGATCGGGTGGCGGTCATCGTGCCGGGTGCGGACACCACGGTGGCGACGTTCGACAACAGCTACCGGCGGCCGGGCGGGGCGGCCCGCGCGCTCCGCGCCGAGGCGGCCCGGCTGGCGCCCGGGCAGGAGCTGGCGGTGGTGGCGTGGCTGGGTTACGACGCGCCGCTCACGGTCAGCCTCGACGTGCTGACGGACGGCGCGGCCGTCGAGGGGGCGGCGGCGCTCCGGCACACGGTCGAGCGGCTGCACCGGGGCACCACCGCGTCGATCGCGCTGCTGTGCCACAGCTACGGCTCGGCGCTCTGCGCGCGGGCGGTGCCCGGCTTACCGGTGACCGACCTGGCCGTCTTCGGCAGCCCCGGCCTGGCGGCGCCCTCCGCCGCCGCACTGGCGGGCCCGCCGGGCCCCACCCCCGGCACCACGCCGGCGACCCCGCCCCTCCCCACCTCCGGCGCCACGCAGGCGGGCCCGCACCGCCCCACCTCCGGCGGCAAGCAGGCGGCGGGCGCCGGATCGGCCTCGCCGCTGCGGGTGTGGGCGGGGCTCGGGGGCGACGACTGGGTGAGGTTCGTGCCCAAGGTCAAGATCGGCCCGTTCGGCTTCGGCGCCGACCCGATGAGCGGGGCGTTCGGCGCCCGGGTCTTCGAGACGGGCCCCGGCGGTCACAGCGACTACTTCGCCCCAGGCACCCCCTCACTGCGCAACCTCGCCCTGATCGCCCTGGGCCGCCGCGGCCAGGTGACCCCCTTGACCTCCCCGATCCTGGGTAGGTGACATGAGGAGGAGACTTTAATGACATGGTGTCGTCATAAGCTTGACGCTGTGTGCCGATGTTTGTGACACTTCGTCATGAAATGTCAGTGCGAGTTGGGGTGAGCCGTGACCACGCCGTTCTCCGAGACCTTGCGCAACGCCACCTGGGCCGACCACGAGTCGGCCGAATCCGGGGGCTACCTCGCGGAGCTGATGGGCGGGCGGCTGAGCGAGCACGAATACGGCGAGATGGTCGCCCAGCACTACTTCGCGTACACCGCCCTCGACGGGGTGTCGCGGGAGCTGGCCGGCCACCCGGTGGCGGGCCGGTTCGTCTTCCCCGAGCTCTATCGCGAGCGGGCGCTGGAGCGGGACCTCGTCACGATCTACGGGCCGGACTGGCGCGCCCGGGTCACGCCGTCCAAGTCCACCCGCACCCTCGTCGCCCGCATCCACCAGGTCGCCGACTGGCCGGGCGGCTTCATCGCCCACCACTACACCCGCTACCTGGGCGACCTGTCGGGCGGGCAGTTCATCCGGATGGAGCTGCAGAAGATCTACGGCTACCGCGAGGGCGGCGGCGTCGACTTCTACATCTTCGACGAGCTGGGCAGCCTGCCCCGGTTCAAGAGTGACTACCGGGCCCGGCTGGACGAGCTGGAGCTGGACGAGCGCGAGCGGCAGCGGATCATCGGCGAGGTCAGGCTCGCCTACCAGCTCAACACGGAGGTCCTGACCGACCTCCACCGCACCGTCAGGACCGCCGCCTGACCTTTTTCGCCCGTGGGCTCGGCAGGCCGGGTGATCTTCCGTCCGGCCTACCATGGGCATATGCCCCGCATCTCGGCCGCCACGATCGGCGAGCACCGCGCCCAGACGCGCGACCGGATCCTGCAGGCCGTCTCCCGGCTGTCCAGGGTGCAGGGCATCGACGCCATCTCCATGACGGACGTGGCCCACGAGGCCGGCATCACCAGGACCGTGCTCTACAACTACTTCCCGGACAAGACCGCCCTGCTGCTGGCGTTCACCGAGCGGGTGACCCGCTACTTCATCGACAGCTACGAGCGGGACCTGCCCGAGGACGCCTCTCCGGCCGACCGGCTGCGGGCGTTCGTACGGCTGCAGCTCGCGGGGCTGGTGGCCCACCCGCACCCGGGGGCCGCCGACCTGAGCGCCGCCCTGGGCCCGGACGCCTACCAGCGGCTGGCCGAGCACGTCGCGCCCATGCAGGCGATCCTGGTCCAGATCCTGGAGAGCGGGGCCGCCGCCGGGGACTTCCGCATGCCGGACGTGGCGGCGACGGCCCGGATGGTGCTCGCGGTCATCGGCGCCGAGCGGGTGCCGCTGATCAGCGGCGAGGTCACGGTGGAGGCGGCCGGGGAGCTGGTGTCGGAGTTCGTGCTGCGAGCGCTCGAGGCGGGGCAGGGTAACCGAACAGCGTAGCGCCACCGTCGTGGCCGCCGGTGGCCAGGTCCGGGCGATCGGGCGGCAAAGGGCGGTGACAGGATTGAACCATGACATCCGGCCCAGAAGAGCCCCCCGCCGACGGCCACGTCAGGCTCAAGTCAGCCCGCGGGCGGTGGATCCTCGGAGCGACCGTGCTCGGCTCCGGGCTGGCCCTGCTCGACAGCACGGTGGTGAACGTCGCCCTGCCCTTTCTGGGCAAGGAGCTCGACGCCGGCATGGACGGGCTGCAGTGGACGATCAACGCCTACACGCTCACCCTCGCCGGGCTGATCCTGCTCGGCGGTTCCCTCGGTGACCGGTACGGCCGGCGCAAGATCTTCCTCATCGGCACGGTCTGGTTCGCCGTGGCCTCCGCGCTGTGCGGGCTGTCGCCGAACATCGAGTTCCTGATCACGGCCCGGGCGCTGCAGGGCATCGGCGGGGCGCTGCTCACGCCGGGCTCGCTGGCGATCATCCAGGCCTCGTTCGTCCGGCACGACCGCCCGCGTGCCGTCGGGGTGTGGTCCGGGCTCGGCGGGGTGGCCAGCGCCATCGGGCCGTTGCTCGGCGGCTGGCTGGTGCAGACCGCCGGGTGGCGGTGGGCGTTCCTGATCAACCTGCCGTTCGCGCTGCTCATCGTGTTCGTCGCTCTCCGGCACGTGCCGGAGAGCAAGGACGAGCTGGCCGCGGGGCGCTTCGACGTGCTCGGCTCGGTGCTGGCGGCGCTCGCCCTGGCCGGCATCACCTACGGGCTGGTCCAGAAGGGGGCGCCGCTGCCGCTGGTGGCGGGGGTGCTGCTGGGCGCGGCCTTCGTGGCGACCCAGATCCGCCGCTCGCCGGACTCGCTGGTGCCCGTGTCGATCTTCCGCAACCACGTCTTCACGGCCGTGAACGTGGTGACGCTGATCATGTACGCGGCCATGGGCGTGGTGTTCTTCCTGCTCGTCATCCAGCTCCAGGTCGTGTCGCACTTCTCCCCCATCGCGGCCGGGCTGGCCATGCTGCCCACGACGATCCTGATGCTGCTGCTGTCGGCCAGGGCCGGGGAGGTGGCCAAGCGCTTCGGGCCCCGCTGGCCGATGACGTGCGGGATCCTGCTGGCGGGCGTCGGGTTCCTCTGGATGAGCACGATCGGCCCCGGGGCCTCCTATCCGTTCCAGGTGCTGCCCGCGGTGTCCGTCTTCGGCCTGGGGCTGTCGGCGGCCGTCGCGCCGCTGACCGCGACCGTGCTGGCCAGCGCCGACGAGCGGTACGCGGGCACGGCCAGCGGTGTCAACAACGCGGTGGCCCGTACCGGCAGCCTGCTCGCGGTGGCCGCCGTGCCGCCGCTGGTGGGACTGGTCGGCGACGCGTTCGAGCAGCCGCCGGTCTTCGACGCCGGGTTCAAACTGGCGATGCTGATCAGCGCCGGGATGATGGTGGTGTCGGCGCTGATCACGTTCTTCACCATCAGGACGAACGTGCTCGCCACCGAGGACTAAGAAGCGCCCCGGGGACTAGAAGGTGAACGCCTGGCTGCGCACGCTGTTGTCGAAGTTGGACAGCAGCAGCTCGGGCTCCCCGACCGAGCGGATGTCCGGGAGCCTGGTCAGCAGCTCGCGGAACATCGTACGCATCTCCTGGCGAGCCAGGTTGGCGCCGAGGCAGAAGTGCGGCCCAGGACCGCCGAAGCCGACGTGCGGCTTGGTGTCGCGGGTGATGTCGAACGTGTCCGCGTCGTCGAACACCGACTCGTCCCGGTTGGCCGAGCCGTAGAACAGCACCACCTTGTCGCCCCGCTTCAGCTCCAGGCCGCGCAGCGAGCAGTCCTCGGTCACCGTGCGGCGGAACTGCATGATGGGCGAGACGTAGCGGACCATCTCCTCGATCGCGCCGTTGATGTGCTTGTCGAAGTCGCTCATCAGCAGCTCGCGCTGGGCCGGGTGGTCGGTGAGCAGCTTGATCCCGTGGGCCATCGTGTTGCGGGCCGTCTCGTTGCCCGCAACCAGCAGCAGCGCGAAGAACGAGCCCAGCTCCTTGTCGGTGAGCTTCTCCCCGTCCGGGTTGGCGTTGACCAGCAGGGAGAGCAGGTCGCCCTTGGGCTGGGCGACGCGTTCGTGGCCGAGCTTGATGACCATGCGCTGCAGGGCGAGCAGCGCCAGCATGTTCTGGCCGGCCAGCTGCACGCTGCGGGCCAGGCTGGGCCGCACCCCGGTGTAGGCGGTGGAGATGTCGACGTGCTGGTGGACCTTGGCCCGCAGCTCCCGCGGGATGTCGAGCATGTCGCAGATGACGTGGATGGGCAGCCGGGCGGCCACCTGCTCGACGAAGTCGCCGGGGCCGTCCTTGATCACGTCGTCCACGATGCGGGCGCAGGCGGCCTCGATGTCGTCCTGCAGCCCGGCCAGCATGCGCGGGCTGAAGGAGCGGGTGACGATGCGGCGCAGCCGGGCGTGGCGCGGGTCGTCCATGTTGACCATCGACTCGCCGAACACCTGCTTCACCCAGCCCGGCGGCTCCGGGTTGGTCACGGCGGGCTCGCTGGAGAAGAGCTTGGCGTTGCGGCTGGCCTCGACCACGTCGGCGTGCCGCACGAGGGCGTAGAAGCCCTTGCCCGAGCGCAGGAACGGCACCTTCTTCTCCGGGAAGAACACCGGCTGCTCCTGCTGCCGGAGCCAGGCGAACGCCTCATTCCGCTCTTTGGGCGGTTTGCGCCAGAAGTTGAGATCCGCGAGGTCGATGTTCACGCGACTATCCTGGCACGTTCCCGAGGCCCGGGGACAACCCGGAACCCCGGCCGGCACGGGCCTTTCGCAACAAACGATCATATCTCGCGCAAGTGGGCGCTCCCCGGGGAGGATGAGTGTGCATCCTGCCCTCCTGACCCGTTCCCGCGCTGTTCAGACCCGGTTCCAGCAGGCTGGACATTACTTCCGGTATGAAGGTTCTCCTGGCCGCCTGCCTGCTTCTTCCCCTCGCTTCCGGTACGTCCTCCGCCGCGGCGTCATCGTGCGCCGGGCACCCCTCCGACTTCGACGGCGACGGCCGGCCCGACCTGGCCGTGGCAGCCCCCTACGACGCCTCCAGGGCCGGCTCCGTGACCGTGATGTACGGGTCCGGCAAGCAGGTCAAGCTCACCCAGGACGGCGCGGAGCCCGGCGACTCGTTCGGCTCGGCGCTGGCCGTGGGCGACTTCAACGGCGACCGCTGCGCCGACCTGGCCGTGGGCGTGTCGGAGGAGTTCATCGGCCGGCGGGTGCCCGGCGCGGACGGCAACGGGGTCGTCCAGATCTTCGACGGGTCCGCCACGGGGCTGGTCAAGGGCAGGGAGCTGAGGCCGGCCAAGCCGTCGAGCGACCGGTTCGGGGCCGCGCTGGCCGCCGGGGACCTCGACGGGGACGACACCGACGAGCTGGTCGTGGGAGCGCCCAGCCAGCGCTCCGGCGGGGCGGTGACGGTCTACGGGATGAGGGGCCGCAAGCCGTACCAGATCACGCAGAAGACGGCGTGGGTGCGGCAGGCGGCGAGCATGACCGACCAGTGGGGCGCGGCGCTGGCCACCGGTGACTTCGACGGCGACGGGCGGGACGAGCTGGCCGTCGGCGCGCCCGCGGACAGCGTCAAGCTGGACGGGCAGGGCTCGGTCACGGTGATCGACGTGCGCGGGCAGCGGGCTCGGCAGTACACGCAGAGCACCCCGGGCATCGCGGGCGCCTCGGAGAAGTGGGACTCGTTCGGGGCGGCCCTGGCCACCGGCGACTTCAACGGCGACGGGCGGGCCGACCTGGCCATCGGCGTGCCCGGCGAGGGGCTCAGCGAGAACCAGCGGGCCATGGACTACGGCGACGGGACCGTGGACGTGCTCTACGGCGGCCGCGGCGGCCTGAGCACCTCCGGCAGCGAGGCCTGGTCGCAGAACACGCTGGAGGGCATCGCGCGCTACTACGACCGGTTCGGGGCGTCGCTGGCGGCCGGGGACCTCAACGGCGACGGCAGGGACGAGCTGGCCGTGGGCGTGCCCGGCGAGAAGGCGGTCCAGGTGCTGGCGGGACGCTCCTCCGGCGGCCTCACCCGCGAGGGGAACCTGCTGGTCAAGGGCGAAGGCCGGGACTTCGGCGCCGCGGTGGCCATGCTCCCGGGCTGGGAGCGGTACAAGCCGCTGGAGGAGCGGCGGCCGCTGTACGGGCTCGTCGTCTCCGCGCCCGACCAGGGGCTGGTCATGTACGCGCCCGGCTCGCGTACGAAGGGGCTGAAGCTGGGCAAGGTACGGCAGCTCAGCAAGGGCACCGGCCTGTACGGCTACACCTTCGGCTGAAAACCGGGCACCTCAGAGCGGCAGGATCACCCGGAACAGGGCGCCCTTGCCCGGTTCGCTCTCCGCCACGATGACCCCGCCGTGCGCCTCCACCAGCGTCGCCGCGATCGACAACCCCAGCCCGGAGCCGCCCGCGCTGCGCGCCGGATCGGCCCGGTAGAACCGCTCGAACACCCGCTCGGCCACCTCCTGCGGGAACCCGGGCCCCTCGTCGGCCACCTCCACCACGGCCTGCTCCCCGTCGGTCCCGACCCGCACCTGGAAGGGCGTGCCCGCCGGGGTGTGGATGAGGACGTTCGTGACGAGGTTGTTGAGCACCTGGCCGAGCCGGGTCTCGTCGCCCGTCGTCACCACGTCCCCCTCGCCGCCGAACAGCCGTACCAGCTCGATCCGCCGCTCGGGCGCCAGCGTCTGGGCGTCGATCACGGCGGTGGCGGCCAGGCTGAGCAGGTCCACGGGCCGCCGGGCCAGCTCGCGCCGCTGGTCCAGCCTGGCCAGCAGCAGCATGTCCTCCACCAGCAGCCCCATCCGCGCCGCCTGCCCCTCGATGCGGCTCAGCAGCCGCACGGCCTCGGCCAGGTCCTTGTCCTCCCCCAGCCGGTACAGCTCGGCGAACCCCCTGATCGACGTCAGCGGCGTGCGCAGCTCGTGCGAGGCGTCGGCCATGAACCGGCGCATCAGCTCCTCGGAGCGCCTGGCGGCGGTGGCGGACGCGCGGGCGGACTCGGCCGCCGACTCCCGCTCGCGCGCGGCGGCCTCGATCTTGACGAGCATGGTGTTGAAGGCGCGGCCGAGCTTGCCGACCTCGGTGGTCGACGCCCACAGGGGCACGCGGCGGGACAGGTCGCCGCC
This sequence comes from Nonomuraea jiangxiensis, assembly GCF_900099965.1. Classification (GTDB taxonomy): domain Bacteria; phylum Actinomycetota; class Actinomycetes; order Streptosporangiales; family Streptosporangiaceae; genus Nonomuraea; species Nonomuraea jiangxiensis. Next base: position 254,533 of record NZ_FNDJ01000012.1, read on the forward strand.
GGCGATCTCCTTGGCCGTACGGGCGATCTGGCCGAGCGGGCGCAGGCTCCGGCGCACCACCCAGTAGCAGCCGAACCCGAGCACGATCAGCGTGCCGCCACCGCCGACCGCCACGATGAGCGCGAGCTGCGAGACCGTGGCCTCGGCGTCGGCCAGGCTGATGGCGATCACCCGGCTCTGGCCGTCGCGTACCGGCACGGCGACCACCCGCCAGTCGGGGCCGCCCTCCACCCGCGACGGAACGGTGAACGGCCGGCCGCGCAGCCGCTGCACGTCGGTGCCGGTCAGCTTGGGCAGGTCGGGGGTGTGGTCCTCGGTGGACTCGCTGATCGTCCTGACCGTGGCGCCGTTCGCGTCCAGGACCACCGCGTGGAACAGCCCGTAGAACCGTTGCGTCCGGCCGGCGGGCCGCGGCGGCTCGGGCGGCGGATCAGGGGGTCCCTCCCGGAACGGGCGGGTGGCGGCGGAAAGCTGCTGGTCCACCCGCTCGACGAGATAGCCGCGCAGCAACCGCACGGCGAACAGCCCGGTCAGCGTGATGGCCAGGGTGACCAGCAGCAGGGTCGCCGACACCAGCCGCAGCCACAGCGGGGCCCGCGCGAGGTGCTTGCGCAGCGCCGCGCCCTTCCGCAGCGCCCTGTCCTTCCAGGCCGCGACCCGCCTTCTCGGGGTGCTCATCTCCGGTGCCTTCACCAGCGGGCGTCTCAGATGCGCGGCGGGCGCAGGATGTAGCCGACGCCGCGCAGCGTGTGCAGGTATTTGATCTCGCCGGTGTCCACCTTGCGCCGCAGGTAGGACACGTACGACTCCACCAGGCCGACGTCGGTGCGCCAGTCGCCGTTCCAGACGTGGTCGAGGATCTGCGTCTTCGACAGCACCCGGCCCACGTTGAGCATGAAGTAGCGCAGCAGCCTGAACTCCGTCGGCGACAGCCGTACCGGGACGCCGTCCCGGTAGACCTCGCAGTTGTCCTCGTCCAGCTCCAGATCGGCGACCCGGAGCCGGTTGGGCGCCGGCGCGCCGCGCCGCGTCCTGCGCAGCACCGCGCGGATCCTGGCGATGACCTCCTCCAGGCTGAACGGCTTGGTCACGTAGTCCTCGCCCAGCCTCAACCCGGCGATCCGGTCCTCCGGCGTGTCCTTGGCGGTCACGAACAGCACCGGGACCCGCCGGCCGCGCGAGCGCAGCCGGCCCGCGACCGCCAGGCCGTCGAGGTCGGGCAGCATCACGTCGAGCATCACCAGGTCGGGCGCGCTCTCCTCGGCCACCCGCAGCGCCTCCATGCCGTCGGCCGCGGTCAGCACCTCGAACCCGGCCATCCGCAGGCTGGCCGAGAACAGCTCCCTGATGTTGGGCTCGTCGTCGACCACCAGCAGCCTGGCCTCGGGTTCGCTCATCGCCGGCCTCCTTGCCCTCCCTGGTTGATCGACACCGCCGTCACGGAGCCGTCCTCGCCCTGCCGGCCCCGCACCACGACCGTGGCACCTGTCTTGAGATCGGCCACCTTACCCGCCTGGCTGACCGTGACCGCTGTCTGGGCGTCGGTGAGCACCATGACGGTGGTGCCGTCCGCCGTCTTGACGTACACCTTGCCGCCCTCGACCTTCTCCACGGTGCCCAGGGTGCCCCCGCCGGCGGCGCCCATCCGCTGGCCGCCGCCGCGCTGGGCGCCGAAGCCGGGCTGCCCGCCCTGGGCGCCATCGGGCTGCCCGCCCTGGCCGACGCCGCCCTCCCGGCCGCCGAAGCCGCCCATCGGCCCGCCGCCCCGCTGCTGGGCCGCGGCCGGCACGTCCCGGCCGCCGGCGGCCTTGCCCGCCTGGATGCCGATGAGAATGCCGGCCACCAGCACGACCCCGGCGGCCAGCGTCAGCGTCAGCTTGGACATGCCCGCGCGCGGCCGGACGGCGAGCTCCTCCCGCAGGTCGTCGGGGTAGGGCGAGGAGTCGAGCTGGGCCATGTCATTCTCCTTACTCATGGCACGAGCTATTCATGGCGGAGGGCCTGGATCGGCCTGAGCTTGGCCGCCCTGTTGGCGGGATAACTGCCGAAGAACAGCCCGATCCCCACCGAGACGCCCAGCGCCAGCGCGACCGACGACGGCACGAGGACCGGCTGGATGCCGGCGAAGGAGAACCTGGTCCCCAGGAACGCCAGCAGCACGCCCGCCAGCCCCCCGATCAGGCTCAGCAACGTGGCCTCCACCAGGAACTGCCCCAGGATCGCGCTCCTGGGCGCGCCGATGGCCTTGCGGATGCCGATCTCGCGCGTGCGCTCCGTGACCGTGACCAGCATGATGTTCGTGATGCCGATGCCGCCGACCAGCAGCGAGATGCCGGCGACCGCGGCGAGCAGCGCCGTCAGGATGCCGGTCGCCTGGCTGACCGTCTCCTGCAGCGTGGCCTGGTTGAGCACCCGGTAGTCGGCGTTCTCGTCCGTGGTGCCGTGCCGCTGGTTGAGGATGGCCGTGACCTCCGACTGCGCCGCCGTGGTGGTCTCCGCCCCCGTCGCCTGCACGACGATCGAGCCGAGCGGCCCGAACCCGCTCAGGCTCTGCTGCACCGCCGGCAGCGGCGCGATGGCCACGTCGTCGGCGTCCTGCGTGCCGGCCGAGCCGCTCTCCTTCAGCACGCCGACCACCGTGAACGGCACCCCGGACACGCTGACCTGCTTGCCGATCGGATCGACGGTCCCGAACAGCTCCTCCACCACGGTCTGGCCCAGCACCACGACCTTCCTGGCGGCCAGCACGTCGTCGTTGAAGAAGTAGGTGCCCTTGGCCACGGGCTTGTTGACGGCCTCGAAATAGCTGGGATACGTGCCGACGAACTGCCCGACGGCGTGGCTGGCGGCCCCGTACGCGGCCGTCTGGGAGGCGGCGGTCACGACCGGCGAGACGGACTTGACGCTGGGCGCGAGGGTCCTGTCGGTCAGCGCCTTGGCGTCGGCCAGGCTGAGGTCCCTGGCCTGCGTGCGCGGGCCGGTGTTGCCGCCGCCGCCCTGCCCGCGCATCCCGCCGCCCCCGCCCCCTCCGCCGCCCGAGAACGACGGCGAGATGGTGATGGTGTTGGCGCCCAGGCGCTGGATGTTCTGCTGGATGCTCTGCGAGGCGCCCTCGCCGACGGCGACCAGCATGATGACTGCGCCGACGCCGATGAGGATGCCCAGCGTGGTCAGCGAGCTGCGCAGCTTGTTGGCCAGCAGGCCGCGCAGCGCGAAGCGGAGGATCTCGAAGGGGTTCATCCGGCCGCCTCCAGCAGCCGCGGCGGCGGGCCGTCCACCGGCGCCTGCCGGCGGTCCTCCACGACCTCGCCGTCCACCAGCCTGATCACCCGTTTGGCGTGCGAGGCCACGTCGTCCTCGTGGGTGATGAGCACGATCGTGCGGCCTTCCTCGCTGAGCCGGTCCAGGATCCGCAGGACGTCGCCGGTGGAGGCGGTGTCGAGGTTGCCGGTCGGCTCATCGGCCAGCAGCAGCGCGGGCGCGGTGACCAGCGCCCTGGCCACGGCCACGCGCTGCTGCTGGCCGCCGGAGAGCTGGTTCGGCTCGTGGTGCACCCGGTCGGTCAGCCCGACCTGGTCCAGCGCGGCCAGGGCGCGGGCGCGCCGCTCGGCCTGGCCGACGCCGCCGTACACGAGCGGCAGCTCCACGTTGGCCAGCGCGCTCATGCGGGGGATCAGGTTGAACGACTGGAACACGAATCCGACCCTGCGGTTGCGCAGGATGGCGAGCTGGCGCTCGTCCAGCAGGCCCACGTCGGCGCCGTCGATCAGGTACGTGCCGGAGGTGGGGATGTCGAGGCAGCCCAGGATGTTCATGAGCGTGGACTTGCCGGAGCCGGAGGCGCCCATGATGGCGACGTAGTCGCCGCGGTGGACGTCCAGGCTGACGCCGCGCAGGGCGCGTACCCTGGCGTCGCCCTCGCCGTACTCCTTGACGAGGTCGCGTACGCGCAGGACGGGCACGGAATCCGTCATGGGGTGACCACCCGCCTGGCGCCGCCGCCGCCACCGCCGCCAGGGAAGCCCCCGCCGCCGCCGGGGAAGCGCAGGTTGCCGCCGCCCGTCCCGCCGGTGGAGGTGGGCGGCACGATCTGGTCGCCCTCGGACACGCCCGACTTGATCTCGGTCAGCGTGGTGCTCCGCAGGCCGACCTGTACCGGGGTGGTGACCTGGCGGCCGTTCACGAGCAGGGTGACCGTGGTCCGGCCGCCGCTGGTGGAGACGGCGGTGGAGGGCACCGTGATCACGTCGTCGGCCCGGCCGGTCTCGACTTCGACCGTGGCCGTCTGGCCCAGCCGTACCTGGCTGGGGACCTTCGTGAAGGTGACCGTGACCGGATATTGCACGACGTTGTTGCTGGTGGCGGCGACCGGCTCGATCTGGGTGACCTTGCCGGTGGCGGTCACCCCCGGCAGGGCGTCGAACGTGATCGTGGCCTGCTGGCCCTGCTTGAGCTTGCTCACGTCCGACTCGGTGAAGGTGCCGACGAGCTGCAGCCTGCCGGTGTCCGCGATCTCCACGAACCCGCCGGATCCGGCCTTCTGCGCGCCACCGGCGCCTCCGCCGCCCGCGGCGTTGCCGGTGCTGCCGCTGGAGGAGTCGCCTCCGCCGGAGCTGGCGCCGCCCACGGAGCCGTTGACCGCGGTGACCGTGCCCTTGAAGGGGGCCTTCAGCACGGTGGCGGCGACCGTTCGCTGGGCCTCGCGGTAGGCGTTGCGCGCCTTGATGTAGGCGGCGTTGAGCTGGGCCGTGTCGGTGCCGTCGTCCACGGCGCCGTCGTAGGTGGCCTTGGCCGCCGACAGGTTCTCCTGGGCGGCGTCGTCGTCCAGCCGGGCCAGGAGGTCGCCCGCGGCCACCTTGTCGCCCGGCTTGACGTAGATCTTCTCGACCGTCCCGGTCGTGCCGAACGACAGCGCCCTGGACTTCGCGCTCTCGACCGCGCCCGAGGCGGAGACCGAGGCGGTCACGGAGCCGCGGGTGGCGACCACCGTACGCACGTTCGACTGGCCCGCGGCCCGGCCCGTGCCGAGCTGGGCGTAGGCGAGCACGGCACCGCCCAGCAGGAGCACGGCCAGCACTCCGTTGGTCATCAGCGCTCTGCGCCTTCTCGACACCTTCACAGCCGGTGACCCTTGCACACAATGCTGCGCCGCAGCCGCGAGCAAGCTGAACGTTCGCTGACAACCCGGCGGTCGCGACGGACCCACAGGTAACTCTGAGGCGGCTCGCAGCCTGGCGCGAACCTGCTGCGCCAGGATGGGCGCCCATGAGACCGACTTTCGCGCTGGGCGGGCTCGCCCTGGCGGTGCTGGTCGCCGGGTCCGGCCTGGCGCTGGCGCTGCGCGACGACGCCCCGCCCGCCGTCCAGGTACGGCTCGCCGCCGCCCAGCGCGGCCAGGTCACGTCCTCGGTCAGCGCCGCGGGCAACACCGTGGACGGATCGCGCCGGGACCTGGCGTTCGGGTCCTCGGGGGTGTTGACCAAGGTCTACGTCAAGGCCGGGACCAAGGTGAAGAAGGGGCAGGTACTGGCCCGGATCGACAGCCGGAAGGCGAAGGAGGCGTACGAGGCGGCCAAGGCCGACCTGACGGCCGCCCAGGAGGCCCTCGACCAGGCCCAGGACGCCTCGAACAGCACTCCCGCGCCCTGCCCGACGACCGGCCCAGCGACCGGCGCCACGACCGGCACCGCGCCCGGTGCCGCGACCGGTGCCGCCGCGTCGACCGGCTCCCCCACCGGCAGCGGCCCATCCTCTGGCGGCGCGGCGAGCGTCGTCCCGGCCGGCAGCGGGGCGCAGGCCGGCGGTGCGGTGGTCGTCATCCCCGTCGGCAGAGGCGCGGAAGGCCGTCCGGCCGGTGGCGTCTTCGGGCCGGCGGAGCGTGCCTCCGCGAGCCCGAGTACGCGGCCGGAGCACCACCGGGGCTCTCCTGCGGGCGGGCACCCGACCCCCCGGCCCACTCCCACACCGACCCCGACCCCGACGCCTACCGAGGAGCCCACCGGCGGGCCGACCGACGAGCCCCCGGGGCACGAGCCCAAGCCCACGGTGACGGTCACCGTGACGGCCACCGTCACCACGACGGTCACCGCCACCCCCACCAGCCCGCCCGGCGGCGGCACCGGACAGCCGGGAGGTCACCCACCCGCGACCGGAGGCCCCACGGGCGGACCCACGAGCGGCCCCACCGGCGGAAACCCGTCCCCCACGGCCTCACCCACCGGCAAGCCGTCCGCCGGCGGCAAGCCCTCCACCGGCGCGAAACCGACCGCCGGCGGCAGGCCGTCCGGAGGCGGTCCCTCGGCCCGGCCCGGCAACCGGGGAACGGGCGGCGCGCGACCGGCGGGTTCCTGCGGCCAGGGCGCGGGCACGGCGGGCAGGGGCGGGCTCAGCGAGGACCAGGCCACCGCGAACGTGGACCGCGCGGAGGGGGCACTCGAAGAAGCGGCGGACGGCGTACGGGCGACCCGCATCGTGGCCCCGGCGGCGGGAACCGTGCTGTCGGTGGCGGGCGGCGTCGGCGACACGGCCGGCACCGGCACCTTCGTCAGCCTCGGCGACCTGAACGAGCTCCAGGTCCAGGCCATGGTCACCGAGTCCGATGTGAACCGGCTCAAGCTCGGGCAGAGCGCCCAGGTCACCCTGGCCACCCGACCCGGCGAGCGCTACTCGGGCACGGTGACCGCGATCGCGCCGACCGCGACGGTGGACGGCCGGCTCGTCCGCTACTCGGTCACCCTCGCCTTCGACGAAGCCCCGGCCGGGCTCATGCTCGGGCAGACCGCCTCGGTGACCATCACCACCGACGAGGCCGAGGACGCGATCTATGTGCCCGCCGCCGCGGTGCGCAGCAGGTCGGACGGCACGCAGGTGGTCACGGTACGCGCCGGCGGCCACGACTCGTCGAAGGTGGTCAAGACGGGCGTACGCGGTGACCAGTACGTCGAGGTCACCTCCGGACTGGGCGAGCACGACCAGGTGGTCATGTCGGGCGGCACCTCGGGCGAGTTCCCCGACGGGACCTGGCCGGGCGCCTGAACCCGGACGAACCCCCAGGAGCCGGCCCGCGGCGTTGAGCGAACTCTCAGCAAGCTCCCAGCCGGCGTTCAGCCGGCCTGGGGAGCTCCCGCCTGCCCGGCCGCGGCGGCGGCCGTGATGGCCGGCAGGTTCAGGTGGTGCGAGGTCCTGGCCTTGGCGCCCTTGCGCGAGATGTAGTCCAGCGTCCGGAAGTCGACGGACAGCTCGTCCCGCGTGAGCCGCGCCATCAGGTACCCGCGCCGCTGGTCGATGTAGGAGAAGTGGGGGTTCTCCTGGAGCGCCTCGGCGATCCAGGTCCGGTCCCGGTAGCCGTCGCCGTCGCTGGCGATGGACGAGGCCACCAGCTCCGTGGCGACCGCCGGCGAGTCGGGGTCGTCGAAGTCGGCCTTGAGCTCGGCCAGGTGGTGCATGTGCGCGTCGCCCGTCAGCACCACCGGGTTGGCCGTGCGGGCCAGCGAGTCGAGCAGGCGGGTGCGCTCGGCCGCGTACCCGTCCCAGGAGTCCAGGTTGACCTCCCGGCCCGGACCGATCTTGAAGTCGCGCTGGGCCACCATGATCTGCTGCCCGAGCAGGTTCCAGCGGGTGGTGGAGCCGCTCAGCCCCTCCTCCAGCCAGCGCCACTGGTCGGCCCCGAGCAGGGTGCGGTCACTCGACAGCCGGGTGTCGCATCCCGCCCGCACCCCGTCCAGGCACGCCTGGTCGTCGCGGAACTGCCGGGTGTCGAGCAGGTGGAACCGCGCCAGCGTGCCCCAGGACACCCGCCGGTTCACCCGCAGCACCGCCCCCTGGAGGCTGGCCCGCCGCAGCGGCATGTTCTCGTAGTAGGCCCGGAACGCGTCCGCCCTGCGCCTGGCGAACCCGGGCTCGCCCGTGCTGGAGGTGTGCCCGGCCCAGTTGTTCTCCACTTCGTGGTCGTCGAAGGCCACCAGCCAGGGCGCCACCGCATGCGCGGCCTGCAGGTCGGGGTCGCTCTTGTACTGGGCGTGCCGCAGCCGGTAGTCGGCCAGCGTCCGGCACTTGCCGGGCGTGTGCGTACGTACGCGCCCGGCCAGCGAGGTGTAGCCGCTGGGGGCGTACTCGTACATGTAGTCCCCGAGGAACACCACCAGCTCCGGCTCCTGCTCCGCCAGGCGGCGGTAGGCGGTGTAGTAGCCGTGCTCGTAGTGGGCGCACGCGGCCACCGCGAAGTTGAGCGTGCTCTCCCCCGCGGGCGCCGTCCTGGTGCGGGCGGCCGGTGAGAGGCGGCCCTCGCTCTTGAACCGGTAGAAGTAGTCGCGCCCCGGCTCCAGGCCCTTCAGCTCGACGTGAACGCTGTGCGCGTCGCGCGCCCTGGCGGTGGTGGCGCCGGACCTGACGATCGAGGAGAAGCGCTCGTCGGTGGCGACCTGCCAGTTCACGTCGATGTCACGGGACGGCATGCCGCCGCGGCCGTCGCCGCCGAGCGGGTCGACGGCCAGCCTGGTCCACAGGACGAAGCCGTCGGTCGAGGGGTCGCCGGAGGCCACCCCCAGGGTGAAGGGATCGGATCTGAGGGTTCTCGACGAGGCCGCCGCGGGGACGGACTGCGGGATGAGGAGGCCGGCTGTCGCCGCTGTCAGGAAGGCTCTGCGGTCCACGTCACCAGGTATGTCCCGTCGCGCTGACTCCGCCGTGACAGTGGAGTCAAGCGCGGGTGAACAGCATCGGTCGTCCTGTTCGCGAAGTTTCTCCGGGAGATGACAGAGCCGGTCCGCGCCGTCCTCGCCGTCCTGCTCGACGTACGCGCCGGGCGCGGCCCGGCTGCCCCAGCGGGCGGATCAGCGGGACGCGAGCACTCCCTCCAGTGCCCCGCGCAGCGCGGTGGCGTCGGTGAAGTGCACGCCGGTCATGCCCGCGCGCGCGGCGCCCTCGATGTTCTCCTCACGGTCGTCGATGAAGACGATCTCCGACGGGTCGGCGCCGAGCTCGCCGGCCATCCGGTCGTAGATCTCCCGGTCCGGCTTGACCAGGCCCATCCGGCCGCTGTAGAAGCGGCGGTCGATCGCGGCGATCCACGGCAGCTCGTCGACGCCGTCGCCGATGCAGATCGGCGCGTTGGACAGCAGCGCCACGTTGTGGCCCGCCTCGATCAGCTCGCCGAGCAGCGTGACGGTGCCGGTGTCGGGGTAGGCCCAGCTGGCCACGTCCATGGCGACCAGGCGGGCGATCTCGGCCTGGGTCGCCGGCCGCTCCAGCACCGCCGACCAGTACGCGAACGGCGTCAGGGTGGCCCGGTCGAACTCCAGGCGGTGCTCCCAGTAGCCGCGCTTGAACGCTCCCGGGTCCGCCTCCACCGCCAGGGCCATGGCGTCGGCGTCGGACTCGGACTGGGGCAGGCTCAGGACGCCGCCGTAGTCGAAGACAATCCACGTCATGCAAGGAATGGTCGCAGATGTGGATCGAGTGCCGGGCAACCCAGGTGCTTCTCGGCGGCGTGGAAGTCGATCCGGTCGTCCTTGTCGGGGATGTTCACCCAGCGCCCGACGTTTCGCGGCCGTTGACGGGGCGGGCCCGAAAGGCGGCCGACTTTAGTCTTGCCTAAAGGTTTAGGCAGAGCTAAACTCAAAGCATCAGCAGGAGGACGTCGAGAGCGAGACCGTGATGGCCCTTCGCCGTAGCACCCGTGACGAGGTGGGCGGACTCGCCCAGGAAGTCGTCGACGAGATCACGTGGTACATGCGGGAGCACAAGATCTCCCGCGCCGACCTGGCCACGTCGATGGGCGTGTCGCCCGGCAGGGTGAGCCAGATCCTGTCCGGCGACGAAAACCTGACCCTCCGCACGCTAGGTGCCGTCGTCGAAGCGCTCGGCGCCCGCCTGGACATCACGCTCGGCGACGCGGAAGGCTCCTCCAGCGCCCTGCGGGACCTCCCCTGACCTGACGGACCCGGGGTCATCGGGCGCGCCTGGCCGCTTCGCCGCCGCGCGTGAAGGGCGCCGTCGGCGCCGACGGCGCGAACTTGGCCAGCGAGCGATATCCCGCGCGGTAGGCCGAGCTCAGCAGCCGCAGCAACTCGCTCTCCGCGTCGTGCCTGAGCACGCCGTGCAGCCGGGTCAGGTCGTTCAGATAGCGCTCATACCGGGCCAGCCGGGTGTACCGGGACCCGTTCAGCGCCGTGACGACCTTCGACCGGGGCGCCCCGTCCTCGATCAGCGCCGCCACGTCCAGCCGCCGCTCGATCGCCTCCAGCCGGGCGTGCACCCGCTCCCGCCGGCGCTCCTCGGGCGAGAGGCGCTCGACGATGCGCTCGTAGTAGCGGTTGGCGGCCAGGCTGAGCTCGTAGACGTTCCAGGAGTCGTCCACCCGCTTCTCGCACCAGATCCGCTGGTCCTCGGCCATCGCCTGATCCAGCTTCGCCAGCAGCGACACCAGCCAGAACGTCGCCGCCTCCCGCGCCAGCGACCGCCGCTCCTCCTCCTTGCCCCGCATCTGGCTGAGCCAGAGCCCGCTCGGCGCGATGGCCCCGAGCAGGGTGGACAGGTGCTGGTTCAGCAGCGCCCCGCCCGCCAGCGCGACCCCGGCGGAGACGCACCCGGTCAGTACGGTGATCGCCAGGGCGAGCCGGCGCCCCGCCGGCCCGAACGGCCGCCCCTTCCCCTGGCACCGCAGCAGCAGGAACCCGACCGCCGAGACGATGGCCAGCACCACGGTGAAGCCAACCTGCGCCGCCGAAACAGGCTGCATGGAATTCGCCTCTCCTGTGTGGTGTTCCTTTCATATTCGCAGCGACGGCGTAGCTTGGAAATGCCGTTGCGAACGGCATATGTCACCCATGTACGGTGATATCCGCATCAACGGCGCACATCGTGAACAGGAGCCCCACGCATGCCCGGCCCGCTGGTCGTCAACGACTCGGTCGTCATTCCCGACGCCGAGCTCGTCTGGCGTTTCTCGCGCTCGTCAGGCCCGGGCGGCCAGGGCGTCAACACCACGGACAGCCGTGTGGAGCTGGTTTTCGACGTGGCCGCGACGACCGCGCTGCCGCCCGAGCTGAAGGCCAGGGCACTCGATCGCCTGGGCGTCACCACGATCACCATCGCCGCCTCCGAACACCGTTCCCAGCTCAGGAACAGGGAGGCCGCCGCCGACCGGCTGGCGCAGCGCGTGCGCGAGGCCATCGCCCCGCCCCCGAAGCACCGCCGCAAGACCAAGCCCAGCCGGGGCGCCGTCGAACGCCGCATCGCCGCCAAGAAGCAGCGCTCCGACCTCAAGCGCCTGCGCCGCGAGCCCTGACGGGCCGCCCGGCCTGGCTCAGAGCGACAGCGCGGGTTCCAGCACCTGGGCCGGGCAGAGCTGCCCGATCACGGCCCGCACCTGCGCCCTCAGGTCGGGCGAGGTCAGATGGCCGTCCTCGTCGAAGTGGGGCCAGACCGGTGAGATCACCAGCTCGGCCCCCATGACGACGGCCCCCGCCCCCTGCAACTGCTTGTAGAGCTCGGCCTGGGCCCACATGGCGCCGCAGGCCCGCGCGCTCGCGCTCATCGCCGCGACGTGCTTGCCCGACAGCTCGCCCAGGGCCGCCATCCAGTCCAGCGCGTACGTCAGCTCGGCCGGCAGCAGGCTGTGCTCGGGAGCGGTCACCAGTACGGCGTCGGACGACGCGACCAGCCTGGACAACTCGCGCACGGAGGCCGGGACGGCGGGCCCGGCGGTGTACGGCGGGATCTCGCCGAGCCCCTGCCACACCTCGAAATCCACGCCCTCGGGCAACTCGCCGCCCGCCGCTTCCAGCAGTCTGTTGATGAACGACCCCGCGTGGAGGCTGGCGGCGATCCCGATGATTTTCACCCTTGCTCCCCAGGCTTCCGGTGTGTACGGAAAACCTGCCCGATGCCCGGGATGCCAAGACCATCCCCCGGTCAAGAGGCGCACAGGGTTCGGCGGTCCACCCGCCCGGCGAGTCGCGATCGTGGCGGGGAGCTCCGCGCCCCGCCGATCAGTTCACCCGTGGCGACCGGTCAGCCCGCGGTGGCGGCCGCGCGGGCCCGGCGCTCTTCCCTGCGCTCGACGAACCTGGCCGCCGTGGTCTCGGTCTTGGCCAGGAACGCGGCCAGCTCCTCGCGGGCCCGCTCACCCTCGTCGTCCAGCCCGGTCTTCTCGAACACCGACCACTGCCGCAGCACCGGCATCAGGACGTCGTCGAGGTGCAGACGGAGGTCGTAGATGCCCTCGTTCGCGATGATCATGGCCTTGCGGGCGAACCCCTCGATGCCCGTGCCCGGCATCTGGAACGTGGTGACGACGTCGGTCACCGAACGCATGGTCTGGTTGGGGTCGAGCTCGAAGGCCGCCTTGAGCAGGTTGCGGTAGAAGAGCATGTGCAGGTTCTCGTCGGCGGCGATCCTGGCCAGCAGCCGCTCACAGCCCTCGTCGCCGGAGGCCCTGCCGGTGTTGCGGTGCGCGATGCGGGTGGCCAGCTCCTGGAACGAGACGTACGCGAGCTGGTGCAGCATGGTGTCGTAATCGCTGACGAACCCGTTCTCCATGTGGTGCATGCGGGCCCGCTCCAGGGCGACCGGGTCGACGGCGCGGGTGACGGTCAGATAGTCACGGAGGGCGGTACCGTGCCGATCCTCCTCGGCCGTCCACCGGTGAACCCAGGTCCCCCAGGCGCCGTCGCGGCCGAACGTGGTGGCGATCTCGTGGTGATAGCTGGGGAGATTGTCCTCGGTGAGGAGATTGACGATCAGCGAGACGCGGGCGGCCTCGGGGATCTTCGAGTCGCCTTCCTGCCAGGCCTGGCCCCCGTAGACGCCGTCGAAGTCACGGCCCTCGCTCCACGGGATGTACTCGTGCGGGAACCACTCCTTGGCCATCGTGTGATGGCGGTCGAGCTCCACCGCGACTACCGGCTCGAGCTCGTGCAGCAGCTCCGTCTGAGTCATCGCCATAAAAGATCTTCTCCTTCAGGTTACGGTACCGTAGGTTAGGCTACCCGAAGGACATACCGGTCATAGAGGGTTCCGATATGCGACCCGGTGTCCGCTGTGTCCCACTTACCATTCTGGACGCCTGGAGCGCACGACGCGACTATGCGCTCTCCTGCAACAGCCGATCGAGCTTGATACCCAGATCGGTCATCTCCGAACGGACGGAGCCGAACTCCTGCTCGATCTCGGACCGCACGGAGGCGAACTGGTCGGCGATCTCCGTCCGGATCCACGTGTCGTCGGCCTCCGTGCCGGCGAGCCGGGTGTTCACCTCTCGCCGGATCGCCGCCACCTCGGTCTCGACGGCCGCGAACTGCTCGGCCACCTCGACCCTGGACGTCGCCATCCCGGCCCTGATCGCGGCGATCTCCGACTGCAGGTGCTTGGTCCGGTCGTTGATCTCACCCAGGAGACCCTCCTCCCGGCCCCGCTCCTCCCTCGACGCCGCCTCGCCTAAGCGCATGGTGGCTTCGAGGGTCTCCACACGGAGCTTCAGATCGAGGATCTCCGCCCGTACGTCCACGCACGCCACCTCTGTATCGCCCTGCATCGCCACGAAGGAACGTGACCAATCTATCCCGAGCCACCCTCCCCTCGTCACCACTTGGTCGCAGTCCGTAAGCAAAACCCACCCCACCACACCGAAACCGCCACCCCGCGCACGGGGTGACGGCTCCCGATTCGACCACCCAGCCGCCGCGACGACGGCTACGCGCCCAACTTCCGCAGCACCCGATCCAGCTTGGACCCCAGATCGGCGATATCACCCTTCACCTCGGTCCGGAGCTCGGCGATCTCGCCCTTCAGCTCGGTCCGAACACTCGCGACCTCGGCCCGGACTTCGGCGATCTCGCCCTTCAGCTCGGTCCGGACACTCGCGACTTCGGCCCGGACTTCGGCGATCTCACCCTTGAGCTCGGTCCGAACACTCGCGATCTCCGTGCGGACCTCGGTGATCTCGCCCTTGAGCTCCTTGTGGACATCGGCGAGGTCGCTCTTCAGCACGGTGATGTCGCCCTGCATCACCGCGATGTCGCCCCCCATCACGGTGATGTCCCCCCGCATCGCCGTGATGTCGGTCTGCATCACGCGGATGCGATCGTTCATGTCGTAGAGGACTCCATTGTGCCGATCGAGCTCCTTGCTGTGATCCGAGACCAGTCCACCCGACACCATGAGACCCTCCACCTTCCGCAGCCGGACGTCCAAATTCCGGATCTCGGCCTGCACGTTCATGTGCCCTCCTCTAGGGTGCGAGAAGGGACCTGGCTAGTGATAGTAGCCGGGTCCCACTTTCTGTAAGCACATGGTTGCAGAGAGTTCAAGATCGCATGACCCGGCCGCGACGGCCGGGAGTGGTTTCTTCCACCCGGGTGGGGTCGGGGTCATGTCCGGTCTTCGATCTCCCACAGGTGGTCCACGACGTGCCAGATGATGCGGCGGACGCCGTAGCGGGGCGGCCAGCCTGTGGTCAGTGGCGGCTCCCAGGGGTGGGAGAGCGCCTCGGCCAGTTCCTCCCGCATGGCGTCCCGGTCGGCCCGCGACCTGTACGGCCGGTGCCGGACGCCGAGCTTCCTGGCGTAGGCCCGCTCGGCCTCCTCCACGTGGGCGACCATCTTCGCCAGGTCCCGTCCCCCGCCCCGCGGCCCCTTGCGGAGCTCCTCCGGGGACCCGCCGGCCGTCTCGTCGAAGAGCGCCCAGGCGGCCCGCATGAGGGCGACGCCGCGTTCGGCCTCATCGGCCGGTACGGGCGCCAGGTCCAGGTCCGGCACGGTGTACGGCACGCCGAAGTCGGTGGTCTGGCTGCCCGGCACCCGCCCGGTCACCACCGGGTCCCCGGGCGAGAAGTCCAGCCCGGCGCGGGCGGCCACCACGCGGTAACGCGGGACGTACTCCATGAGACGGTCGAGCGCCGCCTCCTCGCCTGCGGCGATCCGGCACCAGCCGGGCCAGTCGATCGCGCAGGCGAAGACCTTCTTCGGGCCGCTCTCCAGGTAAACGCGGGTCATGCCACGTCACCCTGCCACGCATACCTGTCAGGGCCGGTCAGGTTCAGATGAGGTCGACGAGGTCGGCCACCGAGTCGACCACCAGCGAGGGCCGGTAGGGGAAGCGGTCGATCTGCTCACGCTGGGTCACGCCGGTCAGCACCAGGATGGTGAACAGGCCCGCCTCCATGCCGGAGACGATGTCGGTGTCCATGCGGTCGCCGATCATCGCCGTGGTCTCGCTGTGCGCCTCGATCTCGTTGAGCGCGCTGCGCATCATGCGCGGGTTGGGCTTGCCGATGAAGTAGGGCTCGACCCCGGTGGCCTTGGTGACGAGGGCGGCCACGGCGCCGCAGGCCGGCAGGGAGCCCTCGGTCGAGGGGCCGATGGGGTCGGGGTTGGTGGCGATGAAGCGGGCGCCGCCCTCGATGAGGCGGATGGCCCGGGTGATCTGCGAGAAGCTGTAGGTGCGGGTCTCGCCCAGCACGACGTAGTCGGGCTGGCTGTCGGTGAGCACGTAGCCGACCTCGTGCAGCGCCGTCGTCAGGCCCGCCTCGCCGATGACGTACGCGCTGCCGCCGGGCCGCTGGTCGTCCAGGAACTGGGCGGTGGCCAGGGCGGAGGTCCAGATGGACTCCGGCGGCACGTGCAGGCCGGCGCCGCTCAGCCGCGCCGACAGGTCGCGCCGGGTGTAGATCGAGTTGTTCGTCAGGATCCTGAACCTCCTGCCCGACTCGCTGAGCCTCTTGACGAACTCGTCCGCGCCGGGAACCGGCCGCCCCTCGTGGACGAGTACGCCGTCCATGTCGGACAACCAAGAATCGATCCGCTTACCCTGAGTCACCCGGACATCGTACCGAGCGCGCCTTATCGACTTCCTGCCTGGTACGTGAACAATGTGAACCATGTCGTTCACTGAATCCGCAGAGGACATGCGGGAAGAACTCATCCAGCTCAGACACTCGTTGCACACCACGCCGGAGGTCGGCCTCCACCTGCCGCGCACCCAGGAGAAGGTGCTGGCGGCGCTGGACGGCCTGCCCCTGGAGATCAAGACGGGCACCGCCCTGAGCTCCGTAACGGCGGTGTTGCGCGGTGGCAGGCCGGGACCCGCGATCCTGCTGCGCGGGGACATGGACGCCCTGCCGGTGATGGAGAAGAACGACCTGCCCTACCGGTCGGAGTCACCCGGGCAGATGCACGCTTGCGGCCACGACCTGCACACCACGATGCTGGTGGGCGCGGCCCGGCTGCTCAGCGCGCGGCGGGAGGAGCTCGCGGGTGACGTCATCTTCATGTTCCAGCCGGGCGAGGAGGGCCACGACGGCGCCAAGCACATGATCGGCGAGGGCGTGCTGGACGCGGCCGGGGAGCGGCCGGTGGCGGCGTACGGGATGCACGTGGTCTCGTCGATGTTGCCGCCGGGGCTGTTCTCGGCGCGGCCCGGGCCGATGATGGCGGCGGCCGACGTGTTCTGCGTCACGGTGAAGGGCCGTGGCGGGCACGGTTCGACCCCGCACCGGGCGCTGGACCCGATCCAGGCCGCCTGCGAGATGGTGGTGTCGATGCAGGCGATGGTGACCAGGTCGTTCGACGTGTTCGACCCGGTCGTCGTGACCGTGGGCACCTTCCACGGCGGGTCGAAGGACAACATCATCCCCGACGACGCCATGTTCGAGGCCACCGTGCGCACCTTCAGCAAGGAGAACCGGAGGCTGATCAAGCGCCGGCTGGTGGAGGTCGTGGAGGGCGTCGCGGCGGCGCACGGGCTGCGGGTCGAGACGTCGTTCGGGATGGGCTACCCGGTGACGGTCAACAACGAGGACGAGGCGGCCTTCGTCGGGCGCACGGCCGAGGAGTTGTTCGGGGCCGGGCGCTTCTTCGTCACGCCGAACCCTGTGATGGGCTCGGAGGATTTCTCGTACGTGCTGGAGTCCGTGCCGGGGGCCTTCGCCTTCCTGGGCGCGTGCCCGCCGGACCGTGACCCGGCGACGGCGCCGTACAACCACTCGCCCGAGGCGCTCTTCGACGACGCGGTGCTGCCGGACGGCACCGCGCTCTACGCGGCGCTGGCCTTCTCGCGGCTGTCCTGACATGCGGGCCTGGGTGGTGGACCGGCCGGGACCGATGGCGTCACGGCCGCTGGTGGCGGTCGAGCGGGAGGTGCCCACGCCCGGTCCGGGCGAGGTGCTGGTACGGGTGGAGGCGTGCGGCGTGTGCCGTACCGACCTGCACCTGGCGGAGGGGGATCTGCCCCCGAAGCGGCCCCGCACCACGCCCGGGCACCAGGTGGTCGGGCGCGTGGTGGGCACCGATGAGCGGGTGGGGGTCGCCTGGCTGCGCTCCACCTGCGGGACGTGCCGCTACTGCCGCAGGGGCATGGAGAACCTCTGCCCGTACTCGGCCTACACCGGGTGGGACGCCGACGGCGGGTACGCCGAATACGTCGTCGCGCCGTCCGGCTACGTCTACCCCCTGCCCGACGAGCCGCCCGCCGAGCGGCTGGCCCCGTTGTTGTGCGCCGGGATCATCGGATACCGGGCGCTGGCGCGGTGCGACCTGCCGCCCGGCGGGCGGCTGGGCATCTACGGGTTCGGCGCCTCGGCCCACCTGACCGCCCAGGCCGCCATCGCCCAGGGCGCCGTCGTGCACGCCGTCACCAGATCCGCCGCCTCCCGGGAGCTGGCGCTGGAGCTGGGGGCGGCCTCGGCAGGCGACCGGCCGCCTGAGCCGCTGGACGCGGCGATCCTGTTCGCGCCGGTGGGGACGCTGGTCCCGCCCGCGTTGGAGGCACTTGACCGGGGAGGTACTCTGGCGATTGCCGGGATCCACCTCACGGACATTCCCGTGCTCAACTACGAGCGGCACCTGTTCCAGGAGCGCACCGTGCGCAGCGTGACCGCCAACACAAGGGCCGACGGGCGGGCCTACCTGGCACTGGCACTGGCGCATCCGCCGCGGGTGACCACGACGCCCTACTCCTTCACAGAGGCCGATCGGGCACTGTCCGATCTGGCCGCGGACCAGGTCAACGGGGCTGCCGTCCTGGTCGTGGCTTGACCAATTATTTGGTGGAACTTAGTACCACTTCGTACACTCATGAAGGAAAGTTACATTAACCTCACAACCTCTGGAGATTATTGACGCCGATCGGCCGCGATCGTAGGGTCCGGTCAACTCCTACTGATCCACTTTTGGTCCGACATTCCCCGGAGCGGCACATGAAGCGACTGGCAGCGGTAGTGGCGTTGGCGAGCCTTGCCACCGCTACTGCGGCGTGCAGTGGTGGCACCACCAACACGTCCGGCGGCCCTGGCGGCGGTGGCGGGCTCTTCACCACGATCGACGTGAGCAGACCCGGCCTCGACGCGAGCGCCCCAGCCAATATCTGGAACCCGAAGGGCAACTCCTTCATCGGCTACAACGCGATGAAGCTGGGCTGGGTCAAGAACTCCCTGACCGACCCGAACCAGTTCTACCCAGGCATCGCGGCCAAATGGGAAATCGCGCCCGACAACTCCTCCATCACCCTGCACATCCAGCCGAACGCCAAGTGGTCCGACGGCAAGCCGGTCACGGCCGAGGACGTCAAGATGTCCATCGGGCTCGCCTACACCACCGGCAGCACCGCGTTCGCCCTCACGCCGGGCGCGGCGGGCGCCGCCGCGGACGTGCAGATCGTGGACGACAAGACCGTCAAGGTCACCCAGGACATGGCGAACCCCAGCAGCAAGTTCGCCCGCGGCGTCATCGACAACTGGGTCGAGCCGGCCCACATCTGGGGCAGCCTGCTGCCCGCCGACTTCTGGGAGAAGCTCAAGGCCTCCCGGGGCACCGGCGCGACGGCCGACAAGGACCGCGAGGAGATCCTCGCCATCGGCCAGAAGGTGCTCGCCTTCGCGCCGCCGAAGGACGTCTCGGCGGGGCCGTTCACCCTGGAGCGGGTGAACCCGGGCGAGGCGCTGCTGGTCAAGAACAAGTACTTCTACAACGCCGCCAACGTCACCCCCGACCAGGTGAAGTTCCTCAACTACAGCGGCAACGAGCAGGTGTGGAACTACCTGAGCGCCGGCAAGCTCGACCACTCCGGCTTCACGGCCGCCCCCACCGACGTGATGACCCGGATCAAGAACGCCCCGGGCTCGGAGATCATCAAGGGCTTCTCGCCGGTGGCCGTCGGCATGGCGTTCAACCAGAGCAAGAAGCCGTACGACAACGTGCACGTGCGCCGCGGCCTGGCCTACCTGATCGACCGCGCGCAGGTCACCAAGGTGGCCTCGCCCGAGGGCGGCACCCCGGCCCTGACGACCTCCGGCATCCACCAGAAGCCCGCCCAGGAATGGATCGGCCCCGAGCTGTCCAAGCTCAACCCCTACCCGCACGACGTGGCCAAGGCGGCGGCGGAGTTCAAGGAGGCCGGCCTGCGGCAGAAGGACGGCAAGTGGACGCTGCCCGACGGCTCGCCGTGGACGGTGACCATGACGGCCCCCTCCGGCTTCTCCGACTGGATCTCCGCGCAGGAGAACATCAAGAGCCAGCTCATCGAGAACGGCGTCAACGCCGAGGTCGTGACCGTCGCCGACTACCCGATCTACCTGGAGGAGCTGGCAGCCGGCAAGTACGACGTGGGCTTCTGGCTGATGGCCCTGGGCCCGGCACCGTACGACATCTTCCAGCGCCTCTACGGCACCCCCAACGGCTGGACCAACGTCGCGGGCAAGGTCACCCACAACGCCCCCGGCAAGGCCGGCAACTGGATGGGCGGCCCGGAGGAGCTCGACGTCCAGGGCGTCGGCAAGATCAACCCGGGTGAGCTCACCGCCAAGCTCAACGCGGCCTCGCCCGAGGAGGCCAAGCCGATCATGGCGCAGCTCGCCATGGCGGCCAACCAGGACCTCCCGGCCATCCAGCTCTGGGACTACGTCAACACGCAGTTCGTCAACACCAGCCGGTTCACCGGCTGGCCCGCGCAGGACAGCGACCTGCTGCGCCTGCCCGCCGGGGTGTGGATGCAACTCGGCATGATCAAGAAGAAGCAGTAACTTTATGGGCGTTATCGCACGGCGACTCGCGGGCCACCTGGCCCGCGGCATCGTCATGATCCTCGTCGTGGCCACGATCAGTTTCTTCATCGTCAGGAGCATCCCGGGCGACCCGGTGGCCGCGAACGTGCAGAAACTGATCCAGCAGGGCATGGATCCGGTGGCGGCCGAGCAGGCCACCCGGGTGCTGTACGGGTTCCAGCCGCGCGGCACGCTCTGGCACCAGTACATCGACTACATGTCGGGCCTGTTCACCTTCAACCTCGGCCAGTCGGTCAGCCACGCGGGCCAGCCCGTCACGCAGGTGCTCGGCGAGGCCGCCAAGTGGACCGTTCTACCGGTGCTGGCGGGCACGCTGCTGAGCTTCCTGGTCGGCATCGTGCTGGGCGTCTACGCGGCCATCAAGCGCTCCGGCAAGCTCGGCGACGTGCTGGCGATCTCCGGGTCGCTGCTGCACGGCGTGCCGCAATATGTGCTGGGGCTGCTGCTGAGCGCCGTGTTCGCCACGCTGATCCCGATCCTGCCGGCGGACGGGCCGGTGGACATCCTGTACGAGCCGGGGTTCAACGCCGGCTACCTCGGCTCGCTGGCCCAGCACGCGGTGCTGCCGGTGGCGACGTACGCGCTGGCGGCCTACGGCGGGTGGATCCTTGCCATGAAGTCCAGCGTGGTCACGGTGCTCGGCGACGACTTCATCCTGGCCGCCGAACTGCGCGGGATGAAGCGGTCGATCGTCTTCAGGTACATCGCGCGCAACGCGATCCTGCCGCTGTTCACGATCCTGGCGCTGTCGCTGGGCCTGCTGCTCGGCGGCGCGGTGTTCATCGAGCGGATCTTCAACTATCCGGGGCTCGGGCTGCTGCTCCTCGACAGCATCACCATGCGTGACTACGCGCTGATGGGCGGGGCGTTCCTGCTGATCACGGCGGCCATCATCGTCGCGAACATCCTGGCCGACCTCTTCTACAGCGTGATCGACCCGCGGGTGCGCGGCGGCGAGGAGGTGTCGACATGAGCGTGCTGCTGGAGAGCTCCTCGACCAGCGCCACCATGCGCCGCAACTTCTGGGCGGGCGTGTGGCGGGTGATGAAGCGCAAGCCGAGCCGCATGGTGGGCGTCGTGCTCGTGCTCGGGTTCGCGTTCATGGGCGTGTTCGGGCCGATGTTCTACCCCGCCCAGCTCCCCCGCGACCCCAACCTGATCACCAGCCCGCCGAGCGCGCAGCACTGGCTGGGCACCGACGACCAGGGCCGCGACGTGATCGCCCTGGTGGTCACCGGCTCCCGGTACGTGCTGCTGGCCGCGCTGGTGACCGCCCTCATCACCGTGGTGGTGGGCACCGGGATCGGCCTGTTCTCCGGCTTCAAGCGGGGCCGCTGGGACACCGTGCTCATGCGGCTGACCGACATGAAGCTGACCATCCCCGGGCTGCCGCTGCTGCTGGTGCTGTCGACGGTGTGGAAGTTCGGCAGCCCGACCCAGATGGGCCTGGTCCTGGGGCTGCTCGGCTGGGGCGGCGTGGCGCGGGCGGTGCGCTCGCAGACGTTGTCGCTGCGCGAGCGGGGCTTCATCGAGGCGGCGCGCGGGCTGGGGCTGTCCACGACGCACATCGTGGGCAAGGAGCTGCTGCCCAGCATGGCGCCCTACATCGCGATGAACATGCTGATCGCGGTCACCGGTGGCGTGTACGCGCAGGTGGGCCTGTTCTTCCTGGGCGTGCTGCCGTACGAGTCGAACAACTGGGGGCAGATGCTGAACACGGCCGTGTTCCGCTCCGGGGCCCTGACCGTGCCGAGCGGGCTGGGCTTCCTGATCGGGCCGCTGCTGGCGATCCTGCTGCTGACGCTCGCCATCGTGCTCGTCGTCGACGCGATGGACGAGATCTTCAACCCCCGGCTGCGCGAGGAGTAGAGCGTGTCCGAGCGAAGCGAGGTCACCATCAAACAGAGCACCGCTGCGCGGGAGGCCGCGGCTCCCCCGCGCAAGGAGGCGCCGGGAGTACGCATCAGCGGCCTCACCGTCGTCTACAAGACCCCGGCGGGCGAGCTGCCCGCCGTCCGGGACGTCAGCCTGACGCTGGAGCCCGGCTCCATCACCGGCATCGTGGGCGAGTCCGGCTCGGGCAAGTCCACGCTGGCCCTGTCGCTGCTCAACGCCGTGCAGCCGCCCGGCAGGATCTCGACCGGGAGCGTCGAGATCGACGGGCTCGGCGACGTGGTCGGCTTCCGGGGCGAGCGGTTGCGCAAGGCGCGCGGCCAGCACATCGGCTACGTGTTCCAGGCGGCACAGAACTCGCTCAACCCGCTCAAGACGGTCGGCAAGCAGTTGCTCGACCTGGGGCGCTCGCACGGGGTGGACGACCTGCGCGGCCTGGTGCGCGAGGCCAAGGAGCTGCTCGGCCGGATGGGGCTGGACGGGGCCAGGGTGCTCGACTCTCACCAGCACGAGCTGTCCGGCGGCATGCGCCAGCGGGTCGGCATCATGCTGGCGCTGGTGCTCAACGCCCACCTGGTGGTGCTGGACGAGCCGACGACGGCGCTGGACATGATCACGCAGGCCAACATCCTGAAGATCGTCCGTGAGGTGCACGCGGAGCGCGGCCTGACGACGCTGGTCATCACGCACGACATCGGCGTGGTCGCCGAGGTCGCCGACCGGCTGGCGGTCATGTACGGCGGGCGGCTGGTCGAGCAGGGCCCGACCAGGCAGGTGCTCGCCGCCCCGCGCCACCCCTACACCAGGGGCCTCATCAAGGCCATTCCCCGGCTGGTCGGCGACATCGACGAGGCCCAGGCGCTGCCGGGACGGCCGCCGACGCTGGTGACCGTGCCGAAGGAGGGCTGCGTGTTCAGGGAACGCTGCGCGCTGCGCATGGACGTGTGCGACACCGTCGATCCGCAGGCCCGTGTCGACGAGGGCGCGTACGGGCCCAGGATCGTGGCCTGCCACGCCGTGACCGTGAAGGAGCGCGCATGATCACCGGGACCGGCATCGTCAAGACGTTCAAGCAGCGGGGCAAGGTGCTCGGTGCCCGCGAGGTGATGGCGCTGCGGGGCGTGGACTTCGCCATCCCCAAGGGCGGGGCGGCCTCGTTCATCGGCGAGTCCGGGTGCGGCAAGACCACGCTGGGGCGGATCATCGCCGGGCTGGAGACGTACGACGCGGGTGAGATCATCATCGGCGACGTCACGATGTCGTCGTTGCGGCCCAAGCAGCGGCAGCCGCACTACCGCAAGATCCAGCTGATCCACCAGGACCCGTACTCGGCGCTGAACCCCACCAGGACCATCCACCAGACGCTGTACGCGCCGCTGAGCCTGCGGGCCAGGCAGACCGGGCGGCCGCGGTCGTGGATCGAGGAGCGGGCGGCCGAGGTGCTGTCGCTGGTGGGGCTGGATCCGGGCACGGTGCTGGCGCGCTATCCGCACCAGCTCTCCGGCGGCATGCGGCAGCGGGTGGTCATCGCCCGCGCGCTGACCGTGGACCCCGAGATGCTGGTCGCGGACGAGGCCGTCTCGATGATCGACGTGTCGCTGCGGCTGGGCATCCTGGCGCTGCTGAAGGACCTGCGCGAGCGGCTCGGCGTGAGCGTGCTGTTCATCACGCACGACGTGGCCACGGCCCGCTACATCGGCGACGACGGCGAGCTGTACGTCATCTACCGCGGCCAGGTCGTCGAGCGCGGCCCGGTGGACACGGTCATCGCCGACCCGGTGCACCCGTACACGCAGTCGCTGCTGTCGGCCATCCCGGTGCTGCACGGCCTGGAGCGGCCGGGCGAGCAGCCGGTGATGCCGCTGGAGTCGCTGGACGAGAGCCAGTCGGACGAGGGCTGCCTGTTCGCCCGCCGCTGCCCGTTCCGCGGCGAGCGGTGCACGTCCGAGCGGCCGCTGCTGGCGGTCACGGAGGCCGCGCCGCAGCAGCACGCCTGCTTCTACCCGGAGCGCCGCAGCGTGATCGCCCGCCCGATGAGCGAGGTGTGATGGCGCACGCTGTGCGGACGGCCGAGCCCGCCGCGGCGGCCCGGGTCGCGGCGGCGGCGCTGACGCTGGACGACGAGGCGGGCGCGCTGGTGGGGTGGCTGTCGCGGCCTCCCGCCGAGCGGCGCCGGACGGCGCTGGCCACCGACGGCGGGGTCGTCCTGGCCTCCATGTCCACGCGCGACCCGGCCATCGGGCACATCGACCTGCTCGCCGTGCACCCCTCCGCCCGGGGCGAGGGCCGCGGCAGGGCGCTGGTACGGGCGGCCGAGGAGTGGCTGGCGGGGCAGGGCGCGCGGCAGGTGCGCCTGGCCGGCAACCCGCCCTGCTACGCCTGGCCCGGCATCGACGTGCGCTACACCGCCGCCGCCTGCCTGGCCGAGAGCCTCGGCTACGAGCGCTATGACGTGGCCTGGAACATGACCGCCGACCTGAGCGTGGACCTGTCCACGGAGGACGACGTGGCCCGCCTGAAGGGGGCCGGAGTCACCATCCGCGCCGCCGGGGCGGACCGGGACGCCGATCAGGGCGCCGATCGGGGCGCCGGCCGGGACGCCGATCGGGACAGGGTCGCCGCGTTCGTCCGCGACGAGTGGAACGAGTCGTGGGCCTGGGAGGCGGTCAACGCCCGCGGCCTGTACCTCGCCGAGCGCGACGGGCGGGTCGTGGCCTTCGCCGCCTGGGGGGCGCGGCCCGGCTGGTTCGGCCCCACCGGCACCGCCGCCGAGGCCCGCGGGCTGGGGCTGGGCCGGGTGCTGCTGCGCAGGTGCCTGGCGGACATGCGCGCCGCCGGGCAGTCCAGCGCCCAGATCGGGTGGGTCGGGCCGTTGCGGTTCTATTCGTATGCCGTGGGCGCGCGGGCGGAGCGGGTGTTCTGGCTCTACCGGCGCGACCTGGCGTGATGTCACGAGTAGAGGAGCCGGCCCTGCGGGCGCCCGGGTGGCGGGCACAGGTCGCGGGGGTCCGCGCCGCTGTCCAGGCTCGTGGTGAGCGAGCCGGAGCCCCACAGGTCGTCCAGGAACAGGCCGGGGCCGCGCCAGCGCAGGTCGTCCGGGTAGAGGGTGCGGGCCACGTGCAGCATCGACAGCCCGGTCAGCACTGGCCGGAACGCCGCCCGGTCGTGCACGTGGAGCTGCACGCCGCGGCAGGGGGTGCCGGCGTGCTTGTGGAACGTGGGCGTGAACCAGGTCTCCCTGAAGCGCACCCCCGGCAGGTCCAGCGCGGCCAGCGCGGGGGCGAGGCGGGCGTCCGCGTACGGCGCCCCGACCAGCTCGAACGGCCGGGTGGTGCCGCGCCCCTCGGAGAAGTTCGTGCCCTCGAACAGCCCCGTGCCGGGGTAGACCAGCGCGGTGTCCGTGGTCGGCATGTTGACCGACGGCATCACCCAGGGCAGTCCCGTCTCGGCGTACGTCATGTCGCGCCGCCAGCCCTCCATCTCGACCACGCGCAGGTCCAGGTCGAACCCGAACAGTCCGGCCAGCTCCCCTGCTGTCCTGCCGTGCCGCACGGGCAGCGGGAACCGCCCCACGAAGCTCGCGTACGCCGGGTCGAGCGGCGGCCCCTCCTCGACGGTCCCGCCGAGCGGGTTGGGCCGGTCCAGCACCACGAACCGCAGCCCGAGCCGGGCGGCCGAGGCCATCAGGTCGTACATGGTCCAGACGTAGGTGTAGAAGCGGGTGCCGATGTCGGCGATGTCGAAGACCAGCGTGTCCACGCCGGTGGCGGCGACCACCCGGTCGAGCGCCGCGCCGTCGAGCCGGTGGGTGTCGTGGACCGGCAGGCCGGTGCGCTCGTCCACGGTGTCGGCCTCGCTGCCGGCCGCCTGGGCGGTGCCGCGCAGGCCGTGCTCGGGACCGAACAGCGCCGTCACCTTCAGTCCCGCCGCCAGCAGGGCGTCGGGGGTGCGGGTGAGGTCAGGCAGGACTCCGGTGGGGTTCGTGATCAGGCCGAGGCGGGCCCCGCCGGCCAGCGAGGTATCCACGGCCAGCCGTTCGGCTCCGGTGCGTACGTGTGACATGAACCCATTGTCCTGAAAGATATTTACATGGGAGTAGTTAAGGGTGGAAGTTAGCGACATGATAGATCCGCTACCCGAGTTGTCCACCGAGCAGAGCGATCCCCGCTACAGCGACATCGACCGGCTGCCGACGGAGCAGATCGCGCGGTTGATGAACCAGGCCGACGCCGCCGTGCCCGACGCCGTCGCGGCGGTCGTCCCGGCGATCTCGGCCGCGATCGACGCGATCTCCGCGCGGATGACCGAGGGCGGAAGGCTGCTGTACGTCGGCGCCGGCACCTCGGGACGGCTGGCGGTGCTCGACGCGAGCGAGTGCCCGCCCACTTTCGGCACCGATCCCGAGCTGGTGCGGGGCATCATCGCCGGCGGGCCCGAGGCGCTCACCCGATCCGTGGAGGGGGCGGAGGACGACGCCGAGGCGGGCGCCGCCGCGATGAAGGACCTGGCGGTCGGGCCGCTGGACTCGGTGGTGGGCGTGTCCGCCAGCGGGGGTGCTCCTTTCGTGCTGGGCGCGGTGGGCGAGGCGGCCGGGCGCGGCGCGCTGACGGTGGGCCTGTCGTGCAACGACGGCGCGCCGTTGTCGGCCGCCGCCGAGCACGCGATCGAGGTGGTCGTGGGGCCCGAGGTGGTGACCGGGTCCACCAGACTCAAGGCGGGCACGGCCCAGAAGCTCGTGCTGAACATGATCTCGACGATCTCCATGGTCCGGCTCGGCCGTACCTACGGGAACCAGATGATCGAGATGGCGACCATGAACCGCAAGCTCGCCGGGCGGGCGTTGCGCATGGTCAGGGACATCACCGGGGCCGACCAGGAGACGGCCGGCGCGGCGCTGGACGCGGCGGGCGGGCAGGTGAAGACCGCGGTGCTGATGATCCAGCGCGGGCTCGACGCGGACGGCGCCCGCGCGCTGCTGCAGTCGCACGGCGAACGCCTGAGCGACGCGCTCAGCGGCTGACCGCACGCACCTTCTTGACGATCGCACGGGCCTCCGGCTTGAGGGCATGGGCCGCGGCTTGAGAGCACTGGCCTCGGGTCGGGCACGGCCTCGACTTGAGGGCACGGCCTCGACTTGAGGGCACGGGCCTTCGGCGGATGGGACGTACCGGATACCGGGTGCCGGGTGCCGCGCCGGCCGCCACCCGGCTGGATGGGGAGGGAACGGATGACGGCCCGGCTCGACGGGGAGAGGGGAACGGGGATGTCCGATCGGCTGGACGCGATCCTGGCGGACGCGGTGCCGCGCGTCTGCCCGGCCGCGGTCGCGCTCATCGCCGTGGACGGCTCCGTGGTGGCCACCGCCGCGACCGGAGAGCTCGTACGCTACGCCGACGCCGCCGGGACCCTGGCCGCCGAGCGCCCGCCCGTACACCGTGACTCGATCTTCGACCTGGCCTCGGTCAGCAAGCTGTTCACCACGGTCGTGCTGCTCTCCCTGGCCGAGGAGGGCCGGCTGGGCCTGGACGAGCCGGTGGCCGCTTGGATCCCCGGCCGCGACCTGCGTATCACGCCGCGCCGGCTGCTCACCCACACGGCGGGCCTGCCCCCGACCCGCCGCATCGACCACGAGCTGCCCGGCGCCGATCACGCGACCCGGATGGCCGCGATGCTGGAGACGCCGGTCACCCACCCGGTCGGCGGCTCCTACCTCTACAGCGACGTCGGCATGGTCATCGCGGGCCGGGTCGCCGAGCTGGCCGGCGGCGCGCCACTTGACGCGCTGGTCCGCGCCCGGATCACGGACGTGCTCGGGCTGCCCGACACCGGCTACCGCCCGGCCTCGCCGTCCCGGATCGCCGCCACCGAGTGGAAGCCGGAACGCCGGGGCCCGGACGAGCACGTCTGCGTGCGGGGCGAGGTGCACGACGAGACCGCCTACGCGCTGGGCGGTGTGGCGGGCCACGCGGGGGTGTTCGCCACGGCGGGCGACCTGCTGGCCTTCGGCGAGGCGCTGCGACTCGGCGGCGGGCCGATGCTGCGCCCGGAGAGCGTCGCCGAGATGGTACGCGACCAGGGCGCCGAGGGGGCCGCGTTCCGGCACGGGCTGGGCGTGCGCCTCGGCGATCCGGGCATTGTGGGGCCGCTGGGCGCCGCCGCGTACGGCCATTCGGGGTTCACCGGCACCTCGCTGGTGGTCGATCCCGGCCGCCGGTTGACCGTGGTGCTGCTGACGAACGCCGTCCACCCCGTACGGGGAGGCGAGGGCATCGGCGAGCTGCGCCGCGCGGTCGCGGCGGAAGCGCTGCGCTTGGCCGCCCCCGCCCTCTGAACTCGGTAGTACCGCCGTGGCCCACCACGTCACGGGCCTGCGGCGTCGCCTCGCTGCCCCCGCCGCTGGAATAGCCTGAAGGTATGTCCGTCCATCTGAACCACACCATTGTGCAGGCCAGGGACAGAGACGAGACCGCCGCGTTCCTGGTCGACGTGCTCGGGCTGGAGCCGGCGCCGGTCTACGGACCGTTCCGGGTCGTCACGCTCGGCAACGACGTCTCGCTGGACGTCGTCCAGGCGGGCGGGGACGTGGTGGCGCAGCACTACGCGTTCCTCGTCAGCGAGGAGGAGTTCGACCAGATCTGGGGCCGGATCAAGGATCGCGGGCTGCCGTACTGGGCCGATCCGCACCACCGGCAGGCCGGCCGGATCAACACCAACGACGGCGGCCGCGGTCTCTACTGGTCCGACCCCAACGGTCACAACCTGGAGATCATCACGGTCCCGTACGGCGGTTAGGGAGCCAGCGCCTCCAGTGCCTCCTCCGCCCGGCGCATCGCCTCCTTGGCGTCGAGCGTGACGAACTCGCGGTCGAAGTTCAGGTCGTGGAAGACCTCCGTCACGCCGGCGGCGGCCAGTTCGGCCACGTCGTGCCGGATGTCGTCGTACGTGCCGGTCAGCGACCGGTCGGAGCGGGCCGCCCTGACCTGCGTGACGCCGCGCACCACGATCCGGAACGCGTCCGCGTCCCGCCCGGCCTCGGCCACCGCCTCCTTGAGCAGGCGCACCCGGCCCGCGATGGCGGACAGGTCCTCCCTGCTGGAGCTCACCCACCCGTCGGCCAGCCGGGCGGCACGGCGCAGCGCGACCTCGGCGGCGCCCCCGAGCAGGATCGGCGGCGGCCCCGGCTCTGGCTTGGGGTCCATGTGGGACGGCGAGACCCGGTAGAACTCGCCGTGGTGCTCGATCACGTCGTCGGCCCACGCCTTACGCAGCACCTCGACGTACTCCTCGCCGCGGCGCCCGCGCCGCTCCATGCCGACGCCGGTGGCCTCGAACTCCTCCGGCACCCAGCCCAGCCCGAGGCCGGCCGTCAGCCGGCCGCCCGAGAGCGTCTGCAGCGTGGCCAGCTGCTTGGCCAGCACCACCGGCTGCACGTACGCGTTGATCACGGCCACCCCGAGCCGGATCCGGCTCGTCACGCCGGACAGGTGAGCCAGCGTGATCAGCGGGTCGTGCACGCTGCGGTAGGTCGGCCCCATCTGGTGCCCGACGGGGTACAGCAGTCGCTGGAAGGTCCAGAGCTCGTGATATCCGAGCGCTTCGGCGCGGGTGGCGACACGGCGCAGGTTCTCCGGCGTGGCCCACGCCCCTGACTGGGGTACGGCGAAACCGACTCTCATGCCCCCTAGTCTGTCCGACACGAGTACGCCCCAGACACTTGCCCGTGACCTTCGAGGAGGAATGAGACCAGTCCCCCACCGGCGTGGCCATCCGGGAGCACCTCGTCATACAGATTCGACTGGTAGCCGGACAGCACCACGGCGGACTTGCACCCGGCGAGGAGTCGCAGCAGCCGGGCGGGCTCGCGGCCCAACTCCCTTGACATAGTGGCCGCTGCCGAACGCGTTGCGGGTGGAGCACAGGTAGGGCGGGTCCACGTACATGGCGGTCTGCGGCGAGACCATGCGCTCGATCAGCTCGAACGCGTCCACCTGCTCAATGACCGCCTCCCGCGACCTGCTGGCGTGCAGCGCCGCGGCGGCTCTCTTCGAGCCGGCCGGGTTGTTGACCCGCGTCCTCGATGTCGGCCGACTCCAGGACGCGTCTGCCTCACCGCTGCAGGACCGGGTGCACTGGATCCACCAGTGACGAGCGCGCTCCAGGTCCGACGCCGTGGTGTCGCCGAGTTTCGCGGCCTGGTGCTCGGCGCGGGCGTACGGCGTCGACTCGATCGCGCGGATCAGCACGTGGCCAGGAACGGACCGGGCCGCCCCTTGGCGCCGTAGTACTGAAAGGGAGGCCGCACCCCATGATGAGCACTCCCTATGGGCCTATGGTAATCACACGTATCCATATTCTCGGGGAGAGCAGGCCGAACGTGAACCTCGGACCAATCGAACTGGTGATTGTTGCGGTATTGCTCATTGGAATCGTCATGCTGGTCATACGCCTGAGACGACACTTGGCGGAACGAGGTTCAGGCCCACGACGACCTTCACCTGTGAATCCGACGCCGCGAGAACCGCGACAGCCACGAGAGCCGCGACGAGCTTTGACCGTTGCAGCCGAGATAGCGGGCATCATCGGCGCTGTCGCTGCCATCTTGGCCCTGCTCATCGACCGCTGATCGAAGCGATATCAAGACATCGGTAACGCCTAGCACGTCGCATGGGGGCGAAGCTTTCCACGCGGACTGTTCGGCCGGTGCGCTCTTGGCGCACATCAACCGGCGTTACCAGGCGCCTCGCTTACTCCAGTGCCGACGCCACCAACTGGGAAGGATCTCTTTCAGTTGGTTCGCCGGGTGCAGATAGATCATCGTCGTGTCCACGCTCTCATGATCGAGAGCTTCCTTGATGTCCACCGCGTTCGTGCCCAGTTCCTTCGCCATCGACGCCCAGGTGCGCCGCAGCATGTACGGAGTCACTTTCCCGGCGATCCCGGCCCGGCGGCCAATCCGCGCCACCAGCCCCGACGCCGACGACCGGTAGAAGCGGCCCCCGGTGTCGGTCACGAAGATCCGCCCGGTGAGCTGCGGCACCGCCAGCTCAGCGGAGATCGCTTCCTCGACCCGGCTCCCGGTGCGCACCAGGACTCGGATGAACGCCGCGGTGCGCAGCCAGGCCAGGCCGAAGTCGACGTCGGCCGCGGCCACCAGATCGCGGGCCGGGTCAACGCGATCGTCTCGGAGCGGTTTCCGCGACACCTTCGGCCGGCGGGTCCGCTTGAACCGGTTGGCGTCGATGATCTCCTCGTCGGCGAGGTAGTCCTACCACGACGACACCGCCGAGATCCGTCGTGCCATCGTCTTCAGTTCGAGCCACCGCTTATAGACGTCGCCATGGGATTTGCGCGCCCGCAGCGGGTCAAGGCCGGTCTCGGTGCAGAGCTCGAACCACCGCGCGATCTCGCACCGGCAGGCGTCACGCATGTTCTCAAGTCGTACGACAGCAGCCACGCCATCGTTGTGTCCTGGGCGAAGCCGAGCAGGGTTGGCGGGAAGACGATCCCGCCGGCCCCGCCCGGCTCGCGGACCAGCTCAGCGGTCACGTGCCGCCTCGTTCGAGCCTGTCGAGCATCGCTCGCAGTTGCGGGTTCCCAACAGCCAAGCGCTCCAGCTCCGGGCGGGCGTGCGCGTACAGCTCCGGAAGGACGGGGTCGCTCCCTTCCAGAGCTGCGGCAACTGCCTGCCCCGTCGCATCCGGCCACCGCAGGCGGACACGGTTTATCAGACGGTCAAAGTCGCTTATCGGGCATTCCCGCGTTCGGCGAGCTGATCACCAACGTACAGCAGCGCGTGAACGATCGCCGGGATCTGGTCGGCGACGTAAATGGCCACCGCTTCGGGAGTGTGGTGTCGTTCGCCGTAGGAAGTCATGGCCGCGGCGAGCACGTCGAGCGCTTCCTGCCGGTGGTCGGTTGGAGCTTCATTGGCGTTACTCATGATCACTTCTCTCTGCCACAAGGAGAGTTACGTGATCAATCTATCCAGTGATCTATGGCCATAACCTGGATTATGATCATCTGCTAACAACCCCGCTCCCCCGCTATTCCACCGCGCGATCACGGTCACCTGAGAGCCAGACTGGGCTATGGGACGCGAACTCCGCGGCGGTCTGCATGGGGATCGACCCGGCATTGTCCAAGAATTGCTTGAGATACTCTCTGCCCAAGCCCCAATCGCCCTAAAGGAAGGCGACGGCGATGCGGGAGCGACGGTCCGACCAGGTGGGATCCTGGTCGGGGGCCTTCGTGTGTGAGAAATCGACCAAGGGTCGTGATCAGACTCTAACCGCGCCCAAGAGTCGGCAGGGCGCAATGGGTTCCTCGTCGATGACGATCTCGAACACGGCCAGGTGGCCGTCTTCGTTCTCGCTGACCTGGACCACGGTGTAGTCGATGCCGCGCGAGGTCAATCCTTCTTCTGCATGGGCACCTCGAGA
Organism: Nonomuraea jiangxiensis; assembly: GCF_900099965.1. GTDB lineage: Bacteria > Actinomycetota > Actinomycetes > Streptosporangiales > Streptosporangiaceae > Nonomuraea > Nonomuraea jiangxiensis. Next base: position 286,921 of record NZ_FNDJ01000012.1, read on the forward strand.
CGAGAATCTCCCGCGACTCCCACGGCGATCCACCGGTGAGACGCGTCGAGCAGAGCGACGGTGCGCGCCAGCCATACGGCATGAGCCCAAGGCGGAATGGATCCATATTTGGTTAGCTCCCGGAACTTCCGGTCGATCACCGTGACCTCGATGGCCGAGCCATCGTCGAGCATCGCGATCGTACCGTCGTCCGAGGCGGCCAGATCGGCGACGATCGTCCGCTCGTCGACCGCTTCCAGTTCGGGTTTCGACTCATCCGAAAGGCGATACGACGCCAGTCCCCTCTTCCCGCCAACGAACAGCCGGTCACGTGTACGCAGAATGCTTTGGCCGCCCTCGAACGGCCACCAATTGATCTTGTGCAGGTCGGACCCGGCGCGTACGTCGACGCCGTTCGATGTCAGGAGGTAGACGACGCTGTCTCCGGCCGCCGCGCCCAAGACGGTTTCGCCGGAGGCCGGCTCGACAGGCGTGCGGACGAGGTCGCTCCCGATCGAGGTCATGCCTCGGGCGCCGAAGAGGAAGAGCCGTCCCTCCCAGGGGCAGACGGCGGTCAGGCCCGGCTCCGACCAGACCCCGACCCGTGACGGTGCATGCGGGTTCGACATGTCGAAGGCGGCGACCTTACCGTCCATCAGGGCGACGATCCCAGCACGAGACCATATGGTGGCGGGAATCAGTCGCAGGGCTTCGTTCGGGAGCGGAATCAAGGAAGTCGAGGAGATGACCTGCTGGCTGATCTCGACGCCCGCGTTCTCAACGCTGCCCTCACCTTGTTTGAGCATCGTCAGTTCTGTGCCCTCCGCAGGAGGTACGAGGGCATGGAGCCTCAGCGTCGAGCTCGGCTGCCGCTGGGCCGTCAGCAGGTGGTCGCCTTTCTGGTCGAACAGCGTGACGGTCGCATCGCCTATTAAGCCCGTGATGCGGACGTCCCAGAAATGCCCCAGCTGCATCTCGTAAGGCGGATCGATCAGCGGATCGACGATCCATGCGAGATCGAACTTTCCCTCCTTCGCCTCGTGGACCCACTCCCAGATGGCCGGACAAGCCCGGAGCTGGACGTCGACCGAGCCCACCACAAGAGCACGATCGGCATCCGTCATTGGTTTCGGAGCAGGTATGCGGATCAGCTGTACTCCCGCGGAGGTCTTGACCAGCAGGTCCAGAGGGTAGGGATCCGCGTTGTACTCGGGGGAGTCCGGCATCGGCATCTTGATTTTGATCTTCGTGGGTGCGAGGTCGCGAAGCAGTTGGAGGCCTGGAGCACTGTGGGGGAACACTCCGAGGCGGTCATTGATCACCTGGACTTCGCACACGTAGACCGGAGTCGTCCCGGTGTGGTTGATGGCCACCTCGGCGTACAGGGACGCGTAGCCGTCGGGGTTGCGCCGCACGTCGTCGAGCAGGTGGTTGCTTGCCTGGCTGCACGATACCTTTGGCCCGATCCAGGCGAATTCGGATGACTCGAACGAGGGCTGTGATGCGGTAAGGCCGCCGTCAAGCCGATGGCCGGTCGAGGTGAGCATCTCACCGGAGATGACCATCCCATCGGGCTGCCCGACACAGCCGGACAGCCGCATTCGGAGGTCTCCGAGATCGGGGGCCGGTGGCTCGATGGTGCAGCGGCGATGCGTGGGCGTGAGCATGGTGCATTCCATGCCGTCGGGGGACACGTCGATGCCGCCCAGCTTTCCGGCGATGCCCCTCACGTCATCGCCGATGGCAAGTTCGAGCACGTACCCGAGCGGGGGCGCGAACGATTTGATCGTGCCCAGCAGCCTTGCCGGAAAGTCGAGCAGCTTCTGGATCTCGTCGAGTCGCACGTCGGCGACGAGCCGCGGCGGGGTGGTCTGGGTCGAGAACGAGAAGTGCACTGTGGGCGCGACATCGACATCAGGGAGGAGTGGGATTTCCACGACACCGCTCACCGTGACGTCCACGCAAGGGACACCTCCGGCGACAAAGTAGCGGCTGCCGATGCTGTTCGGACGGAACGGCGCTGTGGGCGCGGACTGCAGCGCGACCTCGACATCACGCGTGAGCTTGGATTCCAACATCCTGGCATCCAGGAACAGTCCCCAATCGGCGGCGCCGACCCGGTCCTCAAGTGCTCCGCTGTAGAAGTTGGTCCATCTGATGTCGCTTGCGTCAGTCCCGCCGAACGGGTCGACGCGAAACGATATTCGGTCCAACGAGTGGTTGACGCTGACTCCGGCGTTCGCTATCCAGGTGACGCTCGTCGGCAGCAGTCCACCCGTGAAGTTGAATTCCTGGGGAGGCACCTGGAAACTGTTCTTCGCGAACTCGATGATCATTTCCCACAGCTGGTCCTCGTTCACCCCTGGAGGTAGGGCTGGAAGCTGTCCCGGTTCGATGTGGTCGAACCTCGTGAACAGCTTGCATCCTTCGAATGGCACGGGGTCGTAGGACAGAGTCAGCACTGCGCTGAAGGAGATCGGCGGAATGACCGCCGGGGGAGATGCGTTGGGGTTCGCCAGGACGGAGTTGCTCTCGACCAGGTGAAGCGTGACAGGCTGGACGATCTGCGTTTTGAAGCCCGTCGCGCGATTCGGCGTGGGGAAGAAGTGGGGAGGATCCGGATTCAGGCGTGGTTCGCGATAGTAGACATAGAACTCGCTCGGGACGTTGTGCCGTATGGAGTTGGCCCCGAATTCGATCCGTTGCACCTGGATCTGGAAACCCCCGATCGGAAATGGGGGCGGGAGGCAGTTTCGGCGGGACTGAACCCCCCGAAGTTGCGCGGCGAGAAAGGACGCGGTACGCATCTGGACTTCGAACAGCGCCACGTGGACCCCTTTGCACCAAATTCCTGGAGAGTCGGCTCGTAACGCTACATCCACTCCGGTTACTTCTGCCATAGGCGAAATCGAGCATGTGCGTCGACGCGTGCCACTCCCCCGCGCAGGCCACCGCGCTTGGCGCAGCCCTGCTTCTCCAGGGAACAGCTCAGGTCTCCGTGAGATACGTACAAAGCGGATATTGAAACGCGACAACGCGCCGCCGCACCAATACCGTTAGCTGCACGCGCTCGCCACGCCACCACCCGCAGCGCCTACCTTGCCCCGCAACGAGCCCAATCCCCAAGCCCGCACCTGATGCAGTGCTTCACCGCCGCCTTGGACATACCGGGCGGAGGAGGTCGCCGTATCCGTCGTAGCGAAGCCTGAGGACCTCGGGATCCTCTCGCAGTGCGCGAAGGAACTCTTGCCGGCCGGGAGCGCGGCGTATGCCGCGCGGCACGGACGCCAGGATGAGCGTCTTTGAGGGCGCCACTGCCAGAACGGGAGCGTCCAGCACGCCGGCAGCCACCGCCGTCACTCGGGCATCCCTGCGTGGGGAGCCGCAGGGGGTGGCGAGATCATTCCGCGTGTATTCCGCAAGCGGCGGCACTCGGGGGCATCGACTGGCATGCGATGGCTCCATGCCGAACATGGGCAGCCCGCCGACACGGCCGGCAGGTCTGGTCGAGGTTTGGGCCGATCCGGTGATCGCGTGCGGCGGCATGCGCCGCCCATGCCGCCGAATACTCTGTACGAGTGGGTCTGCAGGCGGAGTTGACGGGTATCGCGGAGTCTTACGGAGGCGCGGGGACGCCCGTGTTACATCCGACGCGCACGGACGTCGTGGTGTTACGCCTGGGGGAGGTCGTGGTCAAGGCCCACTCCGCGCGTGACGACGTGGAGGCGTTGCGGCCGAGGTTGCGGGCCGCCGCCTCGGCCGCGGTCAGCGGCGTGATGCTGGCCCCGCTGGAGCCGGAGGTGCTCTCGGCCGGGGGACGCGCGGTGACGGTCTGGCCCACCGGCCGCCCCGTCGCGCAGGACGACCCCGACTCCGCGCCCTGGGAGGAGGGCGCCAGGCTGCTGGCCCGGCTGCACGCCGTGCCGCTCACGCTGCTCCCCGAGCTGCCCCCGGCCGGCGGACCCGCCAGGGCCGCCCGCGCGGTGGACCGCATGCCCGGCGACGGGCCCGTCGAGCAGCTCATCAGGCGGACCTTCAAGGAACTGCCCGAGACGCCCTCGCCCCGCGGATCGCTGCCCGGGCTGCTCACGCACGGTGACTGGCACCTGGGCCAGCTCGTCCACCGCGACCGCTGGCTGCTCATCGACGTCGACGACCTCGGCGTCGGTGACCCGGCGTGGGACCTGGCCAGACCGGCCGCCTGGTTCGCCGCCGGGCTGCTCGACCCGGTCGTGTGGGAGCGGTTCCTGGGGGCCTATCTCGCCTCCGGCGGGCCCGCGCTGGGGCGCGGCGACGACCCGTGGCAGCGGCTCGACGTGCCCGCCAGGGCGCTCACCGTCCAGCTCGCCGCGGTCGCCGTGGTCAACGCCGGGCGCGAGGGCCGGGAACTGGACGAGGTGGAGCATTCGTTGGTCGAATCGTGCAACAGAATCGTCAGAGCGTGACGGGGTTGCGCGCGGTAGGTTTCACCTTGGAGACCTCGAAGGCAAGGAGAGCGACTTAGATGCAGTGTCCCAAGTGCCGCGGGAACATGCGGACTTACGAGCGCAACGGCATCCACATCGAGCAGTGCGACAACTGCCGGGGGATCTTCCTCGACTACGGCGAGCTTGAGACGCTGACTCGGATGGAGTCGCAGTACCACGCGGCTCCCCCGCCCGCCCCCGGCCCCGCGTGGGGCGCGCCGCACGGCGGCCACCACGGCCACCACGGCCACCACGGCCGTCATGGGCAGCGCAGCTGGGTGGGCATGCTGTTCTCGACCTGATCCAGGAAGGGCCGCGCACGCGGGTGCGCGGCCCTCGGGTTGTCCTGGCCTAGTGGTCGTGACCTGCCCAGGTGCTCACTCCGGGAAGTCGTCCGGATCCACCGGCGAGGTGCGGGCATTGCCGCCGGTGATGGAGTGCAGCGTGATGCGCCAGTCGTGCCAGCGGATCTGCGTGGCACTGAACGTCGTCTTGAACGTCACCGACTCCTGAAACCGCTCGAAGCTGCACTGGCGGGTGAACGCCCTGCGCTTGCCGTCCCAGTCCACGCCCTGCGTGAAAAAGACCTTGTACGTGCCGTCGCGCACGCCCCTGACCCTGAACTTGGCCTTCTTGCGCACATAGACGCTGAACACCTTGCTGCCGCCCCGGACGACGGTCACCACCGCGTCGCGGGGGCCGCCGTTGTCGATCTCCAGCGAGCTGCGGCCGTTGAGGGTGCCCCGGCGGACGAACGAGCCGTTGCTCAGCCGCCGGGTCTGCTTGCTCCTGGCCGACACGTCCACGACGTCGGCCGGGTAGTCACCGGCGTCCTGCAGGGCCTCCCCCGCCTTGTCGAGCTCGTCCAGCCGGTCGTCGAGGTCGGTGAGCACGGCCGAGGAGGTGCACAGCTCCCTGGCGCCGACCTTGCCGGCCGTGGTGCCCAGCTCGTCGGCGAAGTCGCGCAGGCTCGTCACATATGCGTCGTGCTGGGCGCGTACGGCCTCGGGCGGGGTGAGCGCGCCGAGCGCGTCGGCCGCGCCGGTCAGCGCCCGCTCGGCACGGTCCACCCGCTGGTTCAGGGCCTTGAGGCCGCCCGCGTTCGCCAGGGCGCTGATCGCGCCGGCCATCGACTTGTGCCTGCTGTCGAGCTCGCTCTTGTAGGCCTCGGCGGTCAGGGCGGCCGGGCTGGGCCTCGCGCTGGCCCCGGCCCCGCCGTTGGCGGCGACGCCGCCCTTGCCGCCCGCAACGCCGCTGGCCCTCGGCTCGCCACCGGTCGGTGAAGGCACGTCCGCGGAACAAGCGCTGAGTGTGAGCGTTGCCAGGGCGAGAAGGGAGGGGATCAACCGAGGTACAGCCACCTGCCACACTATCGCCGGGTTGATCCCCACGCGTCAATTACGATTCCGCCAGTCCACCGTCCCGATCCTGGCGCAGCCGGCGGGTGATCCCGATCGTCTCCAGGAACGGCAGGTCGTGGCTGACCACGATCAGCGCACCCCGGTACGCCGACAACGCCTGGGAGAGCTGGCGGACGCTGGCCAGGTCCAGGTTGTTCGTCGGCTCGTCGAGCAGCAGCAGTTGCGGCGGCGGCTCGGCCGACAGGAGCGCGGCCAGGGTGGCGCGGAACCGCTCGCCGCCCGACAGGGTGCCGGCGGCCTGGTTGGCCCGATCGCCCCGGAACAGGAAGCGCGCCAGGCGGGCCCGTACGTCGTTCACCGAGGCCGAGGGGGCCACGGCGCGAACGTTGTCGAGCACGCTCAGCCGGTCGTCCAGCAGGTCGAGCCGCTGCGGCAGGTAGCGGACGGGCACCTGGGCGCCCTGTCGGACGATCCGCTTGAGCAGCGTCGTCTTGCCCGAGCCGTTGGGGCCGAGCAGGGCGATGCGCTCGGGCCCGCGCACGACGAGCGTCTCCAGCACCTTCCCGCCCACCCCGGCGACCTGCTCATCGTCACCGGCCGCGCGGGCCAGCGGGAGGGTCAGGACCGTACGGCCCGCGGGCACCTCGGTGCCAGGGAGCTGGATGCGGATCTCCGCGTCGTCGCGCACGGCCTGCTCGGCCTCGTTCAGCCGCTCGCGGGCCTCCTCCAGTTTCTCCACGGCCAGCGCGCGCTGCCTGCCCGCGGTCACCTGGGCCTGCCGCTTGCGCGCGCCCGCGATGATCTTCGGCACCCGGTTGTTCTCGGCGGCCTTCCTGCCGGTGCGCGCGTTCCTGTCGATCTTGATCCTGGTCTCGACGAGCTCGCGCGCCTGCCGTCTCACCTCGCCTTCGGCGGTGCGTACCAGGCGCGCGGCTGCCTCCTGCTCGCCCGCGACCTGCTCCTCGTAGCGGGCGAGGTTGCCGCCGTACATCCGGACGGCGCCGTCGCGCAGCTCGGCGATCTGGTCGACGAGTTCGAGCAGCGCCCGGTCGTGGCTGACGACCACCAGCACGCCCTGCCAGGCCCCGACGGCGGCGTGCAGCCGCTCGCGCGCGTCCAGGTCGAGGTTGTTGGTGGGCTCGTCGAGCAGCAGCACCTCGGGCCGCTTGAGCAGCTGGGCGGCCAGCGCGACCATGATGGACTCGCCGCCGGACAGCGTGCCGACCGTACGGTCCAGCCCGACGTGGTCCAGGCCGAGCCGGTCGAGCTCGGCCCGCGCGCGCTCCTCGACGTCCCAGTCGTCGCCGACCGCGGCGAAGTGCTCCTCGGCCGCGTCGCCGCCCTCGATGGCGTGCAGCGCCGCCCGGGTCGCGCTGATCTCCAGCAGGTCCGACACGGTACGGCCGGCGCCCAGCGGCACGTTCTGCGGCAGGTATCCGACCTCTCCCGAGACGGACACCGAGCCGGATCCCGGGACCAGCTCCCGGGCGATGATCTTCAGCAGGGTGGACTTGCCCGACCCGTTGACCCCGATCAGCCCGGTACGCCCGGCGGGGAACGCGGCATCGAGCCCGTCGAGCACCGTGGTGCCGTCCGGCCAGCCGAAGGAAACGTGGTCTACCACAATGGAATAAGACATAAGGCGGCTCCCATCACAGAAATCGAAATTTCGTGACTTGGCGGGAATCACCGCATCAACGCGCGACACACAGGAGCCGTACCGAACTTAAACGGTGGAGGCGAGGACATCGCCGAGGTCCAGGTGTGCGCGCATGCCCACGACAGGGCGGAACGGCGCGGTGCCCGCGACCTCAGATCCTCACGTCAACTGCCCCCACGGTTCGGTTGTACGACACACGGGAGCTTAGGCGAAATCCGGATCAACCGGCAAGCCGACGCGCCCGATGGGCCGCCACGTTGACCCTGTTCGCGCAGCCCGGCGAGCAGAACCGGCGCCGCCCGTTGCGTGAGGTGTCGACGTAGACGGTCCCGCAGCCCTCGCGGTCGCACCGTCCGAGCCGCCGCCCGCCGGCGAACGAGATCGCCATCGCCAGGCCGCCCGCGGTGGTGTCCTTCGTCCGGGCGACGATGTCGGCCTCCACGGAGAAGAAGTGCAGGTGGGGCTCGCGGCCGTCGTGGGCGCTGACGTACGGCTTGGCCGCGGTGACGTCGAGCAGGTCGTTGATCAGCTTGATCTGGACCTCCTGGATCCGCTCCCCGAACACCGGCGCGAGCCGGCCCGCCCACTCCCGCAGCTCCGCGGCCTCCTCCATGGTGACGGCGGTGCGGAGCATGCGGTGCTCCGACAGCAGCGCGGTGACAGGCGCCGGGGCGAAGTCGGTCGCGTTGACCAGCGCCGCCGCCAGGGCCGCCCCGTTGCCGCCGTAAGTGTTGAAATGCATAAGGCCATTACATCAGGTTGGAATCATGCATACTGAGCCGCACGACCCCCTCGCCCTGACCGTCGTCTCCTCCCATCGCACGTCCGAGGGCCTGGTCTCCTACCTGCGGTGCGCCTGCGGCGCGTGGGAGGTGCGCACGTCGACGCTGGTCGCCACCGCGCTGCCACGGCGCTCATCGATCAAGACCATCGACTGAGAGGGGCCCGGGGTCCTAGAGTCGGCTCCAACACTCCCTGGAGGTCAGGCATGTCGAGCATTCCCTCCCTGCTCCGCGACCGGATCGCGGCGACCCCCGACGCCGAGGCGTACCGATTCCCCTCGGACGACGGCTGGGCCTCACTGTCCTGGCGGGAGGTGGGCGAGCGGGTGCGCGGGCTGGCCCTGGGCCTGTCGGAGCTGGGGGCGAGGCCGGGGACGCGCGTGTCGATCCTCTGCTCCACCCGGATCGAGTGGATCCTCGCCGACCTGGCCGTGCTGGCCACCGGGGCGGCCACGACCACGATCTACCCTTCCAACACCGCCGCCGAGTCCGCCTTCGTCATCACGGACTCCGGCAGCACCATCGTCATCGCCGAGAACGACGAGCAGGTCGCCAAGATCAGGTCGGTACGGGAGGAGCTGCCCGGCGTCACGCACGTGGTCGTCATCGACGGCTCGGCCGGCGACGACGGCTGGGTGGTCACGTTCGACTCGCTGAGCGGCGAGGGCGACTACGACGCGATGGTGGACGCCATCGCCCAGGACGACCTGGCCACCCTCATCTACACCTCCGGCACCACCGGCCGCCCCAAGGGCGTGGAGCTGACCCACGACAACTGGCTGTTCGCGGCGGAGTCCGTACGCGGTCTGGACATGATCTCCGGGTCCGACCTGCACTTCCTGTGGCTGCCGCTGTCGCACTCCTTCGGCAAGCTGCTGGAGGTGGTGATGATCGACATCGGCGTGTGCACCGCCGTGGACGGCCGGCTGGACAAGATCGCCGACAACCTCGGCGTGGTGAAGCCGACGTTCATGGCCGCCGCGCCGCGCATCTTCGAGAAGATCCATAACACCGTGGTCGCGACCCAGCAGCGCGAGGGCGGTCTCAAGCTGCGCATCTTCACCTGGGCGCGGGCGACCGGCATCCGGGTCAGCAGGGCCCGCCAGCGCGGCGCCGCCGTCCCGTTCACCACCCGGCTCGAATACGCGCTGGCCGACCGCCTGGTGTTCAGCAAGCTGCGGGCCCGGTTCGGCGGCCGGATCCGGTTCTTCATCGCCGGCGCCGCCCCGCTGTCGCGGGAGATCGCCGAGTTCTTCGACGGGGCGGGCCTGACGATCCTGGAGGGGTACGGCCTGACCGAGTCCTCGGCGGGCAACTTCCTCAACCGGCCGGACTCGGTCAAGTTCGGCAGCGTCGGGCTGCCGCTGCCGGGCACCGAGGTACGCATCGACGACGACGGCGAGATCCTCATCGGCGGGCGCGGCGTCATGCGCGGATACCACGGCCTGCCGGAGGAAACCGCCGCCGCGCTGGAGGACGGCTGGCTGCGTACGGGCGACATCGGCGAGCTGGACGAGGCCGGCCGGCTGATCATCACCGACCGCAAGAAGGAGCTGATCAAGACCTCGGGCGGCAAGTACATCGCGCCGACCTACCTGGAGGGCCGGATCAAGGCGGCCTGCCCGTACGTGTCGCACGTGTTCGTGCACGGCGACCGGCGCAACTACGTCACGGCGCTGGTCACCCTCGACATGGACGTGGTCAAGCCGTGGGCGCAGGCCGAGTCGCTGCCCGCCGACGCCGAGTCGCTGCGCGAGCACCCGCGCATGCGGGCGGAGGTCGAGAAGGCCATCGACCAGGTCAACGCGGACCAGGCCAGCTATTCCACGGTCAAGAAGTTCGCGATCCTGGCCGAGGACTTCACCGTGGAGACGGGCGAGCTGACCCCCAGCCTCAAGATCAAGCGCAAGGTGGTCGAGGATCGCCACGGCAAGATCCTCGACTCCTTCTACGACTCCTGAGAAGGAGCGGGACGACCCCCGGGCGTAGGGTTCCGGGGTGATCTCCCATCTCCCGGTGCGCCCGCGCCACTGTGACGCCCAGTCGATGATGCACGCCACCCGCTACTACGAGTATTTCGAGGACGCCTTCCTCGACTGGCTGGGCGCCCGGGGCGGCTACGACCGGCTCCGGAGCGAGGGCGCCGACCTGGTCGTCAAGGCCAGCGGCTGCGAGCACCACGCCCCCGCCCGGCTCGGTGACGTGCTGGCCGTGGAGAGCGCCCCGGCCCGGGTGGGCACCACGTCGCTCACGATGACGTTCACCATGCGGCGCGGGGACGACCTGGTGGCCGTCGGCACGATCACGTACGTGTGCGTACGCGACGGCCGGGCCGCCCCCCTGCCCGGCATGCTCACAGCACCCGCTTAGCCCCCGGCAGCGACCGCACGGCGTAGGCCAGCGCCCAGCACAGCGGCAGGGCGAGCACCAGCATGATGGCGAACTTGACGACCGCGACGGCCTGCAGCCGGCTCAGCGCGTAGCCGAGGGCGACCAGCACGATCGGGTGCACGATGTAGACGGTGAAGGCGTGCTCGGACAGGAACCTGCCGCGCGGCCCCTGGTCGTTGAACCGCCGCCGGAACACCACCGACAGCCCGATGATCATGCTGACCGCGAAGGCCGACTCCCACAGCGCGCCGAGCACCGAGCTCACCGCGCCGGTGGTGACCGCCGACAGCGGCAGCAGCACGACGGCCGACACCCCCGCCATGACCAGGCCGAGCCACCCGGCCCGCGCGGGCAGCGACTCGAACCAGCCACGCCGGAAGGCCACGCAGCCGATCGCGAACATGCTCGCGTACTGCGGCAGGTAGTACGGCGTCGGCAGCCCCAGCACCGGTACGTAGCTGCCGACCGGCACCAGGATCCGCCACAGGGCGGTCACGACGGCGAGTCCCAGCACGAACAGCACGATCGCCGGGAACGTGAGCGGGGACGGCTCCCGGCCGGCGGGCGCGCGCAGGCTCCGCCAGGCCGCGAAGGCCAGCGCGAAGACGATCAGCACCTCGACGAACCACATGGGCCCCGGGTCCCAGGAGAGCAGGTAGTACTGCCAGTACGGCATGTCCACGGCCAGATAGCCGGGGAAGTTGGCCAGCGGCCGCAGCAGGATGAGGAAGACCAGCAGCGGGATGCCGAGCCGCACCAGCCGGTCGCGCACGAACAGGCGGGCTCCCTTGCGCTCGTAGGAGCCGGGGGTGAATAAGCCGGAGATGAGGAAGAAGAAGCCCATGAAGAACGCCTGGTTGAAGACGACCAGGATGTCCAGGACGGCTCCCGTGGCGTCCTGGGCGGGCTCGGTGTAGAACCAGAGGGGAATGTTGCCGTACGTGACCGCGCAGTGATGGGCGATCACCAGCACGGTCAGCACGATCCGCAGGTTGTCCACCGCATAGAGCCTGGTCTTCGTGGTCGGCTCGGCTGTCATTGTCTGCATGCCCTTTCGATGAGGTCTGCAAGTTCTGAGGCGTGCGCGTCCAGGTCGTGCTCCGGGTTGGCCACCCAGTACGCGAACATGGCGTCGATGGCCGAGGAGTGCGTGATGGCCATGACGCGCCGGTCGAACTCCCGGAACTCCCCGCTCTCCTGGCCGAGGCGGTAGACCTCCTCCATGGCGCGGAAGATCTCCTCGCTGGCGTTGATCCCGTAGCGGGGTGTGTTGTCGGCGGTCCTGAGGTTGTAGAAGATCTCGCCCAGCGCGATGAGCTGGGCGCGGTGGCCGCGCATGTGCTCGGCCACGCTCCGGACGTGCGTCCTGATCATCTCGGTGGCCGTCCGCAGGCCCGCCATTTTCTCCGCCACGTGCTCGCCGATGGTGCTGTAGACGCGCCCGACGACCTCCTCCATCAGCTCGTCCTTGCTGCCGAAGTGGTAGGAGATGACGCCCTTGCTGATCCCCGCGTGCTTGGCGATCCGTGCCAGCGACGCATGGGCGAAGCCCACCTCGGCGATCACCTCCACGGCCGAGGCGACGATCTGGGCACGCCTGGCCTCCTCGATGAACGACCGGCCCTTCTGACCGCTCGCCTCATTTTCTGACCGCATGGCCAAAAACTAGCACATGCGGCTAGGAAGTGAGCTGCCTGTTTGATTCAGAAGGAGAGCCAGCCCTGACGGCCGTACCAGGTGCCGCCCGCCGCCAGGTGGTCGGCGACGGCCCGCTCCAGCCGCGTACGGCGCGGCAGCCGGGCCGGATCGGCGGCGTCCCCGCCGAACACGAACGACAACACGTCACTGTGCTCGAACCGGTCGAGCGGCTGGAAGCGCCGCTGGAAGGCGACGATGTTGGAGCCCGCCGGCAGGTAACCGGCGAGCTGCTCGTCCAGCAGCCACGACGCGCACGTCATGACCCGGTAGTCCTCCTGCGGGAAATGCCGGGGGAAGAACCGCCTGGCCCGCTCGAACGACTCGTCGCACGCCTCGGGCGTCAGCGGGCCGTGGAAGTCGGGGACGTGCACGTCGAGCACCAGGTCGCCGGGCCCCACCGGCGCCCCCTCAACGGCGGTCCCGCCGAACCTGCCCCGGTTGAACTGCAGCCGGCCGAGCTCGTAGAGCAGGCCGCGGGCGTGCAGCATGAACCAGTAGGGCGCGTGCAGCCCGCCGGTGCCGTGCCGCTTGCGGTGCACGGCCATGTTACGGCCCAGGTCAGTGAACGTCGCCCAGGACACCTCCTCGGGAATGCCCAGCTCGCGGTGGTAACGGCGGGTGTGCGGCAGGGCCGCGAGGTAGACGTAGACGTAGAAGTACGGCCCCAGCTCGGGCAGCTCCGGGAACATCGGCGGGCTGTCGAGGCTGCCCATGGTGGACACCAGACTGTGCACGCACCGCTCGGCCAGCCACCACAGGGGGCCGCCCGGCTCGGGCCGGGCGGCGATGACCTGGTTGATGTCCTCGTGCGGCACCGCCAGCCGCAGTAACGCCGCCGGCAGGTCGGCGGGCAGCACGAGGTCCACGCCGTCGCGTGACTCGAAATGTTCGAGCCAGAAGGGGTGGGCGCGGAGCAGGTCTTTGACGTTCACCGCGGTCAGCTTAGCCGCCCCCGGTAAACGGCCCTGGCCTGCTCCAGCAGGGACATGTGATCGCCGAACTGGTACGGGCCGGCCAGCCGGCCGTGCTGCCTGATGAGGTCCTCCAGCAGGTCCAGCCACTCCAGGCACCAGCGCACGTCCTCCTGCCTGGCCACGCGCCGGCCGTGCACGTCCACGTAGACGGGGCTGGTCAGGGCGTACCCGGTGGAGGTCAGGGTGCGCGGGTGCGGGTCGCACAGGACCTCGGCCACCACGTACGTCGGGGTGTCGACCTGGAAGGAGGTCGTCACGGTCAGCCGCTCGCCGCCCGCCCGCCGGTCGTCGACCGGCAGCCGCGCCGCGCCCGCCCGCACGCCGTCCGCCGTACGGATGCGCACGGCCGCGACCTCCGGGCCCACGGCGGAGGCGGTGATCGTGATCTGCTGTCCCGGGCGGGCGTCGATGACGTGTCCCGGGCCGTGGCCGTCCACGGTCAGCTCCAGCCAGGGGCCGGTGGTGGCGAACGTACGGCCCGCGCGTACCGCCGCCGCGAACGACCTGGCAGTCAGCGGCCCGTCGAGCCGGGCGTAGACACGGGCCCAGCCGGGCGGGTTCGACTGGTTGTCGGAGCGGGTGAAGGAGATCATCGCGTCTGTGCCCGCGGTGACGGCCAGCCGGTTGCCCGCGCCGATCAGCCGCCTGTAGACCGCCGCCGTGGAGAGGATCGAGGCGTGCGTGAGCACGTCGAGGCTGTCCACCAGGCCGAGCGCGGCGTCGGCGACCAGCTCGCGGGCGGCGCAGTTGCGCGGCACCGGCGACACGACGCCCTTGGGCGGGTCGCCGTCGGCGATCGGGGTCTTGAAGGGGTGGCTGTAGCCGACGAGCGCGCCGAGGCCGCGCAGCTCCCGCAGCCCGTCGGCGTTGGGCGGCCAGTCCGAGTCCCCGGCGAACCCGGTGTGGTAGCGGCCCGGGGCGGCGCGGGGCGCGAAGGCGTAGATGTGGCCGAGCAGGTCGTTGCGGTATTCGACGCCCATCCTGGCCACGTGGGTGGCGTCGGACCACGGCAGGTCCACGTCCGTCCAGTGCTCCAGCGCCTCGCGGTCGTAGACGCGCCGGCCGGAGACGTTGCCCGCCAGCAGGTTGAGCACGTGCAGGTCCTCGCCGTGCTGGGCGGCGGCCGCGTCGGCGGGCAGGCCCACCAGGTCGCCCGCCCAGTTGAGGTGTACGTGCATGTCGGCGCCGTACCAGCCGCGGGCGGCCGCGTCGTACAGGCGCTCCGGGGTCAGCCTGATCAGGTGCGTCCCGCCGGGGTCCGGGGTGACCTCCAGCGTCGCCTCGCCGTACTCCATGCCCCGGGCCACGGTGATCGTCAGGGGGGCGGCGGGGACCTCCAACTCCAGGTCGTCGCCGTGGAAGTACGGGCGGCCGTGGTAGTCGTGGCGGTGCGGGGTGTCGGCCGGGAACCAGCCGCCGCCGTCGGCCGCCATGACGCTCCACCGGCAGGGCATGCCCGCCAGCAGGCGCAGTCTGGCGGCCGGGGTGGGCCGCAGGAGGGTGTCCAGGCGCACGCGGACGCCGTCGACGACGATCGTGCTGTCCTGATCCACCTGCACCAGCCAGGCGCCGTACGGGGTGAGCCGCCGCTGGACGTCGTCGACGGAGACCAGGCAGGAGTGCTCGCGGCTGGAGTCGACGAGCAACGAGATCCCCTCCTCCCCCCTACCGGGCAACGAAGCCCCCACCGACCCCTTGGTGTGGGCGGGCCCCGAGGTCGCGGCCAGGGCGGGGGCCGGGGCCGGGATTGCGGTCGGGGCCAGGGTTGGGGTTGGGGCTGGGCGGGCGGCGAGGCGTTGCGCTGCGGAACGGGCGCCGCCGGGTAGCAGCACGAAAGGCGTCCCGCCGGTCCGCCGCCATCGGGCCTTGCGCCGGGCCGGTTGGGCGTCGGCGCCGGGCGGCATCGGCAGTAGCACCGTTCGCGGGGCGCCTTCCAGCGAGATCCCGTCCGGCGTGACCCGCAGGGCGACGAGGTGTCCCGGCAGCTCACCGGCCAGGGTGTCGCGGAGCACCCGGTCGTAGTCGGGTTCGGCCAGCCGGGCGGCGAGCTGGTCGAGCGGCTCGTCCGGATGGCTCTCGGCCACCGACCGGAGGACGAGCTGCCAGAACCGGTCGAACAACGACGGCGGCAGCACCCTGCGCCTGGCGAAGAACTTCACATAGTGGATCTCCGGCTCCCCCCAGGTGATGCCGTGTTCACTCAGCAGCCGGCCGTACTCCTCCAGTGCTCCCGCCACCGTTTTTGGCAGCGTCGCTTCCGCACACATGTGTCGCCTCTCCCCACCTAGGTTGCGCGCCATCGTGACATGGCCCGCGGGGGCGGCCCGGTCGGCGGAATCCTTGCGGAGGCGGAATCTTCACTCCCGGGTGGAGGTATTCCATCCGCGGGTTTCCGATGCTGCTCCGACAGGCGCGTCCAGCCCGAATCACGGGGCGGTACCCGGCGAGAGAGCCCGGACGGCCACCACTCCCGGCGCGGCGGTCAGGGACCCTGGAAGACGGCTGGCCACCGGCGGTCAAGGACGCTCGAAGGCGGCCGGGAGGCGGGGCCGGGAGGCGGTGGTCAGGGGCGTTTGAAGGCGGCCAGGAGGCGGTCGGCGGCGAGCGCGGGTGTCAGCTCACCCGCGAGCACCTCCCGCTCCACTTCCTCCGTGATCGCGGCCACCTCGGGATCGTCGCGCAGCTCGGCCAGCAGCCGGTCCCGCACCAGCGTCCAGGTCCACTGCACCTGCTGCGCCCGCCGCTTGGCTCCCAGGTCGAGCGACTCCTGATGGGCCAGCACCTGCCGCCACAGCCGCTCCAGCCCGTCCCCGGTCAGGGCGCTGCAGGTCAGTACGGGCGGCGGCCCGGTCCCCGACGCCGCGTCGTACCGCAGCATGCGCAGCGCCCCCGCGAGCTCCCGCGCCGCCTTCCTGGCCGGGAGCTCGTGTTCGCCGTCGGCCTTGTTGACCGCGATCACGTCGGCCAGCTCCAGCACACCCTTCTTGATCCCCTGCAGCTGATCGCCGGTACGCGCCAGCGTGAGCAGCAGGAACGTGTCCACCATGTCGGCCACCGCGGTCTCCGACTGCCCCACGCCCACGGTCTCGACCAGCACCACGTCGAACCCGGCGGCCTCGACCACGACCATGGCCTCCCTGGTCGCCTTGGTGACGCCGCCGAGGGTGCCGGAGGTCGGCGACGGCCGGATGAAGGCGGCGGGATCGACCGCCAGGCGCGACATCCGGGTCTTGTCCCCCAGGATGCTGCCCCCTGTCCGGCTGGAGGAGGGATCCACGGCCAGCACGGCGACCTTGTGCCCGCGCCCGGTCAGCAGCGTCCCGAGCGCGTCGATGAACGTCGACTTCCCCACCCCCGGCACACCGGAGATCCCCACCCGGCACGCGTGCCCGGACAAGGGGGTGAGCTCGACGAGCAACCGCTGCGCCAGGGCGATGTGGTCCGCCCTGGTCGACTCGACCAGCGTGATCGCACGGGCGATCCAGGTGCGTGACCCGGCCCGTACACCCCGGACGTAGTCCTCCAGCGAATGCATCCGCCTTCCCCCCTTTTCTTCAGTGATCAGCCTAATGTCTGACAAGTCTTGACCCTTGCCAGTAGGGTGCTGGAGTTCTTGTCTCAGCCGTCACAGGAGTCACTCCCCTTATGCCCAACGTCGAACCGCTTCGCGAGGGCGACCCGGCAGCGGCGGGACCTTACCGGCTGGTCGGGCGGCTCGGCGCCGGCGGCCACGGTGTCGTCTACCTCGGCCAGGCGCGCGACGGCTCCCCGGTCGCCGTCAAGGTGCTGCACGAGGGGATCGCCGTGACCGAGCGCCTGGCCAGGGCGATCGCCGGCGCGCGGACGGTCGAGCCGTTCTGCCTCGCGCGGGTGCTGGACGCCTCGACCGGCGGCCGCCCGTACATCGTCACGGAGTACGTGGACGGGCCCTCGCTGCAGCAGGCGGGCCCGTGCCGCGAGGCGGACCCGCGGCGGCTGGCCGTGGCGACCGCGACGGCGCTGGACGCCATCCACCAGGCCGGCGTTCTCCACGGGAACCTCACCCCGGCGAACGTCCTGCTGGGGGCCGACGGGCCGCGGGTCGTGGACTTCGGCATCGCGGGGGCGCTCGGCTCGGGGGTGAGGGCGACCGGCACCATCGTGGGCACGCCCGCGTACATGGCTCCTGAGCAGCTCGCGGGCAGGGCGGTGGGGGCGCCGGCGGACGTGTTCGCGTGGGCGTCGGTGGTGGTGTTCGCGGCCACGGGGGTGCCGCCGTTCGGGGACGGCTCGCTGCCCGTGGTGATCAACCGCATCCTGAACGACGAGCCGGAGATCGGTGAGCCGCCGTCGCCGTTACGCGAGGTGGTGCTGGCGTGCCTGGCCAAGGACCCGGCCACCCGCCCCGCGATGCGCGACGTCCTCCTCCATCTCACCGCTCCCCTCCGCCACCATGCCCCCGCCGCGCCCCGGCCCGAGACCGCCGCCGCCTTGCCGAACTGGCACCAGGTCCCCGACCTCACCCCCGACCACACCGCCTCCCACCCTCAACCCTCCGCCGGCCCCCTCCCCGGACGCCGGCGCGCCGACCGTCCCCAGCCCCAGGACCTGTCCCTGGGCGGCCGGGACCAGACCCCCCATCAGAGCCCCGCACAGGGCCACACGCAGGGCGCAGGGCCGTACCTGCCGTCGCGTACGAACCCGCACGAGAGCCCCGCCCAGGCCACCGCACCGCTACCGGCGCTGTCCGACCTCGCCTCCCCATCCAAGCCACCGGAACGCCCCGAACCCATAGCCCGGTTCGAGCAGGAGCGGCCCGAGCCGATGGCCCGGTTCGACGGTGTGGTGCCGGGCCAGTCCCCGGTCGCGGTGATGGTGGCGCCCGCGGTCCCGGTCGAGGCGGCCGGGGACGCGGACGAGGCCGGGGCTCCCGCGCCGGGACCGAGGCCCAGGCGCCGGTTGAAGACCGTGCTCGTCGTGACCGTGGCGGCCGTGACCGTGCTCGCCCTGGCCGGTGCCATCGTGTGGCTCACGCCCACCGCCCCCACCCCGAAGACCAGGAGCGACGCTCCCGCGACCGGCCCCGCCGCGACGCCCGGCCCATCGCCGGAGCGGGGGCGTACGACGGTCCCCCAGTCCGGCGACACCTCCGGCGCCGTGCCCACCACCACGGGCGGGATCGACCGGCTCAGGCTCGTCAGCCTGCGGGCGAGCGGCACCAGGGACGGCGACTGCTGGGCGGCCGGCGAGGTGACGCTCCGGGCGCTCGTGCAGCGGACGGGCGGCCCGCTCACCCTCACCTACGCCTGGATCATCGACGGCACGGCCACCAGGCGCGCCATGGCGCTCATCCCGGAGAACGGCCGGCGTTACCTGTCCCCGCCCCGCGCCCTCCTCACGAGCCTGGGCGGCGGCACCCACGAGGTCACGCTGCGGATCACCGCCCCCACCGCCCTCCAGCGGACCGTCTCGATCACGACGTGCGAGAGCACCGCCTTCTGACCGCCAGGCTCACCATCCGCCCTGCCCGGCGCCGGGGCCTGCCTACCGGTGGCGGAGCCGGGTCAGCAGGTCGAGGGCGGCGTCGGCGATCACGGTGCCCGGCGGGAAGATCGCGGTGGCGCCCGCCGCCCGGAGCTCGTCGTGGTCGCCCGGCGGGACGACGCCGCCGACCACGATCATGATGTCGGAGGCGTCGAGGTCGGCCAGCGCCCGGCGCAGCGCCGGCACCAGCGTGAGGTGGCCGCCGGCCAGCGAGGACACGCCCACCACGTGCACGTCGGCCTCGACCGCCTGCCTGGCGACCTCCTCCGGCGTCTGGAACAGCGGGCCGACGTCCACGTCGAAGCCCAGGTCGGCGAAGGCGGTGGCGATCACCTTCTGGCCGCGGTCGTGCCCGTCCTGGCCCACCTTGGCCACCAGGATGCGCGGCCGGCGGCCCTCGGCCCGTTCGAAGTCGGCGCAGGCGCGGCGGGCGCGCTCGACGTCGGCGGCCGGGCCTGACTCGTCGCGGTACACCCCAGAAATGGTACGTACCTGCTCGGCGTGCCGCCCGAACACCCGTTCAAGCGCGTCGGAGATCTCGCCCACCGTGGCCTTGGCGCGGGCGGCGTCCACGGCCAGTTTGAGCAGGTTGTGCTCCAGGCCGGGCGCGGGGTCGGCGGCGGCCTTGGTGAGCGCGTCGAGGGCCCGCCGGACGGCGTCGTCGTCGCGCTCGGCCCGCAGCCGGGCCAGTTTGTCGAGCTGGCGGGCGCGTACGGCGCTGTTGTCGACCTTGAGCACCTCGATGTCCTCGTCGGCGTCCGCGCGGTATTTGTTCACCCCGATGACGGGCTGGCGGCCGGAGTCGATGCGGGCCTGGGTCCGGGCGGCCGCCTCCTCGATGCGCAGCTTGGGCAGGCCCGCCTCGATGGCCCTGGCCATGCCGCCGGCGGACTCGACCTCGCGGATGTGGCCCCAGGCGCGTTCGGCGAGGTCGTGGGTGAGGCGCTCGACGTAGTAGGAGCCGCCCCAGGGGTCGATCACCCGGGTCGTGCCGGACTCCTGCTGCAGGAGGAGCTGGGTGTTGCGGGCGATGCGCGCGGAGAAGTCGCTGGGCAGGGCGAGCGCCTCGTCCAGCGCGTTGGTGTGCAGCGACTGGGTGTGGCCCTGGGTGGCGGCCATGGCCTCCACGCAGGTGCGGGTCACGTTGTTGAACACGTCCTGCGCGGTCAGCGACCAGCCGGAGGTCTGGCTGTGCGTACGGAGGCTCAACGATTTCGGGTTTCTGGCATCGAACCCGGACACGAGCTTGGCCCACAACAACCGGGCGGCCCGGAGCTTGGCGACCTCCATGAAGAAGTTCATGCCGATGCACCAGAAGAACGACAACCGCGGCGCGAACCGGTCGATGTCCAGCCCCGCGGCCACTCCGGCGCGCAGGTATTCCACCCCGTCGGCCAGCGTGTAGGCCAGCTCCAGGTCGCAGGTGGCCCCGGCCTCCTGGATGTGATAGCCAGAAATGCTGATCGAGTTAAATTTCGGCATCTTCTCGCTCGTATAAGCGAAAATATCCGAAATGATCCGCATCGACGGTCCCGGCGGATAAATGTAGGTGTTGCGGACCATGAACTCCTTGAGGATGTCGTTCTGGATGGTCCCCGCCAGATCCTCCGGCGCGACGCCCTGCTCCTCGGCCGCCACGATGTAGAGGGCGAGCACGGGCAGCACCGCGCCGTTCATGGTCATGGACACCGACATGCGCTCCAGCGGGATGCCGTCGAACAGCTGCCGCATGTCGTAGATCGAGTCGATCGCCACCCCCGCCATGCCCACGTCCCCGGCCACCCGCGGGTGATCGGAGTCGTATCCCCGGTGGGTGGCCAGGTCGAACGCCACCGACAGGCCCTTCTGCCCGGCCGCCAGGTTGCGCCGGTAGAAGGCGTTGGAGTCCTCGGCCGTGGAGAAGCCGGCGTACTGCCGGATGGTCCACGGCTGGTTGACGTACATGGTGGGGTAGGGACCGCGCAGGTAGGGGGCGGCGCCCGGATAGGTGTGCAGGAAGTCGAGCCCGTCGAGGTCACCGGCCGTGTAGAGCGGCTTGACGCCGATTCCCTCGGGGGTCTCCCAGACCTCGCCCGCCGGCGGCTCCGCGTCCTTGGCGGGCCGGGTGTCGAGCGGAACGCCGGAGAAGTCCGGGATCATCGGGTCACCTCCAGGTCGTCGAAGGTCTCGCGGAGCACGGCCAGGGCGTCGCAACCGGCGTAGAGGTTGGCGTCCACGCCTTCGTAGTGACCCTTCCCCGCCAGCCACACCTTTCTCGCGCCCGCCCGGACCAGCGCGGTGGCCACGGCGGCGGCGTGCTGGGCGTAGAGCTTGTCGGTGGAGCACAGGCAGGCGACGCGGGAGCCGCTGACGGCGAAGGCGGTGGCGATCTGCTCGGGGTCGGCGCCCGGGCCCGCGGTCTCGGTGTCCAGGCCGCCCGCCCCGAACAGGTTGGCCGCGAACGACGCCCTGGCCGTGTAGGCGGCCAGCGGGCCGATGGTGGCCAGGAACACCTTGGGCCGCTCGGGCTGCGCGTCGGCGAGGTCTCTCAGGTCCTCGAACGCCCGCGCGTACCGCACCTTCGGCGGGCCGTCCGTGGAGGTCCGGGAAGGGGCCGCCTGCGGGCCGGGCTCCACGGCGGGCGGGCGGCGGAGCGGGGTCTCGTGGATGTTCGGGAACTCGCTCACGCCGGTGATCGGGAAGCGCCGGTGGGCGATGTCGGCGTCGCGGCGGGCGCGGGTGGCGGCCAGCCGCTCCGACACCCGCCCGGAGGCCGCCTCGATCCCCCCGGCGGCCTCGATCTCCTGGAACCAGGCCCAGGCGCGCTCGGCCAGCTCGGCGGTGCGATGTTCGACGTAGTAGGAGCCGCCCGCGGGGTCGATCACCCGCCCCAGCCCGGACTCCTCCAGCAGCAGCGACTGCGTGTTACGGGCGATACGGCGTGAGAAGGCGTCGGGCGGCCCGAGGCAGGCGTCGAACGGCTGCACGGTGACCGCCTCGGCCCCGCCCACCCCGGCGGCGAAGCAGGCCACGGCGGTGCGGAGCAGGTTGACCCAGGGGTCGCGGGTGGTCATCATGGCCGAGCTGGTGACGGCGTGCTGCCGTTGCGCCCCGTGCTCGGCGGCCCCGCACACCTCGGCGACCCTGGCCCACAGGCGCCGCGCGGCCCGCAGCTTGGCGATGGTGGCGAACTGGTCGTCGGTGGCGGCGTACCGGAAGTCGATCTGGTCCAGCGCCTGCGCCACGGAGAGCCCGCCGCCGGTGAGCACCCGCAGCTCGGCGACGCCCCGCGCGATCGAGCAGCCCAGCTCGTCGGCGTCGCCGCCGCCGGCGTCGTGGTAGGGAGTGGCGTCCACGGTGACGGCCCGCAGCCCGGGGAAGTCCGCCAGGCAGCGGCGGGCCAGCCGGAGCCCCAGGGCGCCCGCGGCGCCCAGGTTGCCGCGGGGCGCGACGCCGCGCTCGGCGGCCAGGCCGAACAGGACCTCGGCGGCCTCCTCAGCCAGCTCCCCGGCCTCCAGCACGACGGGCGCCAGGTCGAGGTAGACCTCCGCGAGCACCGCGCCCAGCGACTCCACCGGGATGGCCCCGGGCCCGACGACCAGCCACAGCGAGGTGACGCCGCCCTCCAGATCGGCCAGCACGGCCTCCGGGTCGGGCAGGGCGTGCCGCTGCCGTACGTCCCATCCGGCGACCGCCCGGGACCCCCGCAGGAACGGGTAGGCACCGGGCAGGCCGGGATCGCCCGGCAGGTCGTCCGGGTCGTAGAGCGGCGCGACCGTCATCCCGTCATAGGTGGCGCCGGCCAGCGCCTCCTCCGGCGAGTCCGTATCGACCCCGGACCGGCGCAGCACCTCGACCGCCAGCGCGCGCCAGTCGTCTCGGGTGATGGACGCGAAACCCGATGCGAGTTCCATGATTCGGATAGTAGGTGGAAACGCGGCCATCCTCACAACCGGGTGGGGTCAGGACGGCGCCTCCCAGGTCAGCCGCCAGGTGACCGGCCCCACGATCCCGTCGTCGGGCACCTGCTGTCGGCGCTGGAAACGCCGGCACACCTCACGCGACTCGCTCCCGTACGCGCCGTCCACCGCCAGCTCCCAGCCGCGTGCCCGCATCTGCCGCTGCCAGGTGCGTACGTCCTCGCCGCGCGTCACCGGCGGATAGCGCAGCAGCCGGCCGGGGAACGGCGGGGCCGAGGGCCTGTCCGGGGGTGTGTCCGGGGGTGTGTCCGGGGGTGTGTCCGGGGGTGTGTCCGGCACCGGCCCGCCGTCGGCCGGCCGGGGCGCGCCCCGCCTGACCCAGGTGTAGAGGGGCTGGCCGGGGCAGTCGGTCGAGTATCCGTCCCGGTGCCCCTTGATCTCCTTGCCGGCCTCCCCGTGCTCGCGGGTGTACTGGATGGCGTCGAGGATCGCGTGCAGCAGCTCGTCGGGCGGCTGCACCAGCCCCGCGTTGCCGACCAGCCCGAGCACCGCGTAGTGGCCCGCGTTGAGCCCCGGGCCGTTGGCGGCGGGCAGGTTGTGCAGCCCTCGTCCCTCGAACACCATGCGGTGCGGGCAGGCGACGAAGGAGTAGGCGATGTCGATCCAGCCGTTGCCGTCCATGTGGTAAGCCTGGATGGATCGCACCAGGTCCACGCAGCCGCCATGGTCGGAGACGATGCCCGGGTCCACCCTGCCGCCCGTGTAGTGCACCTTCACGCCTTTGGTGGATTCGAGCTGTGTGTAGTCGCCACGCGGCGAACGGGCGTTCCAGTCACGTCTTAACACCAGGTCAATGGCCACGGTGATCTCCGAGAGTAGATATCGCGAACACTGAGCGTAACGCGCGGAGTGCCGGTGGGTCCCCGGGATCGGGATTTTCCGCTACGGCCTGATCACCCGCTGGTCCGTCACGATCGCGGTGATCAGGTCGTGCGGGGTCACGTCGAAGGCCGGGTTCAGCGCCCGTGTGCCCTCGGGGGCCAGCCGGGTCCCCCCGATGGTCACGATCTCCTCCGCGCCCCGGTCCTCGATCTCGATGTGCTCGCCGGACGGGGTGGCCGGGTCGATCGTGGACTCCGGCGCGACCACCACGAACGGCACCCCGGCCCGTTCCGCGCCGAGCGCGAGGGCGTACGAGCCGATCTTGTTGGCGGTGTCGCCGTTGGCGGCGATCCGGTCCGCGCCGATGAGCACCGCGTCGACCTGCCCCTTGGCCAGCAGGTACGGCCCGGCGGAGTCGGCGATGAGGCGGTGCGGCGCGCCCATCCTGGCCAGCTCCCAGGTGGTCAGCCGGGCACCCTGGAGCAGCGGGCGGGTCTCCAGGGCGAGCACCTCGGCCAGCCGCCCGCGCTCGTGCAGCGTCTGCACGACGCCGAGCGCGGTGCCACGTTCGACGGCGGCGAGCCCGCCGGTGTTGCAGACGGTCATGATCCGCAGCCGGTCGCCTTCGAGCAGGTCGGCCCCGCGCTCGCCCATGGCCCGGCAGGCGGCGATGTCGTCGTCGCGCACGCGCAGCGCGGCGGCCAGCACCGCCTCGCGGCCCCCGGACAGGTGCGCGGCCGCCCGGT
Source organism: Nonomuraea jiangxiensis (assembly GCF_900099965.1). GTDB lineage: Bacteria > Actinomycetota > Actinomycetes > Streptosporangiales > Streptosporangiaceae > Nonomuraea > Nonomuraea jiangxiensis. The sequence goes on from NZ_FNDJ01000012.1 coordinate 311,282, forward strand.
CCACGCCCCACGCGAGGTTGACGGCGGTGGGCCGGGCGGCGCGGAGCGCGGCGATCGCGGCGAGGTCACCGTCGGCGAGCACGACTCCGAGCGCACCGGCCACGCCGAGCGCGGGGGCACCGCGCACGGCCAGCCGCCGGATGGCGTCCACCAGTTCCTCGACGGTGTGGATGCGCAGCATCACGCACTTGCCGGGCAGCAGGGTCTGGTCCACGAGCTCCACGGCGCCGTCGACCCAATCGATGGTCCTCACGGCCAAACGCTAACTTATCCGGCAACCCACACATTCAGCGCTCGGCGAGCACGATCACCGAGTCACCCTCGTCCAGCACGATGGGCTCGGCCTTGGCGGGGTTGAGGACGATGCCGTAGTGCGGGGGATCGTTCCTGGCCTGGGCGTTGCGGTAGCCGATGGCGGTCTCGCCCCTGCGCCGGGCGGCCTCCACGACCGTGGAGAACGTCACCTTCGTGCCCGGCCTGACGTAGGACGTGGCCGGGCGCGGGTAGATCTCGGACCCGCACGAGTCGAACAGGTAGGCGAACACGTCGGCGAGGTGGCGGTTCTCGGCCAGCTGGGCGAGGAGCAGGCCGATGACGGTGTCGCTGATCACGATGTCGTCGGCCTCGGTGACCTCGGCCAGGGCGCGGTTGTTCTCGTCGTGCATCTCGCTGACGATCGAGTAGTGCTCGCCGAGCGTGCTCTGCATGTCGCGGAGCTGCAGCAGCGTCATGAGCGTGCGCGTGTCGGAGTGGTGCGGGTCGAAGCGGTCGTCGGACAGCACGATGACGTGCTGGAAGAGGCCGATGCCGAGGGACTCCAGGGCCCAGCGGTCGGTGGTGTCGCAGTCCTTGACGTTCACGGTGAGGTTGCGCAGGCCCGCCAGGTTCGTGCCCGCCTTGGGGTGGTCGGCGGCGACCTCCAGCACCGAACCGGGGGCGACGTACCCGTCCAGGTAGCGCACGATCTGCTCGGCCCGGCCGTTCCAGTTGAGCAGGAGCGTGCGCTCCGGCTCGGTGGGCACGCCGGGCGCCATGACGATGGCGGACTCGTCCACGGAGGGCATGCCGGCGGCCAGGCTGATGTGGGAGTCGTCGTGCGCGATGACGATGACCTGGTCCTCGTCCGTGATGACGGTGTCCATGGGCGGGTTGAGCACGATGCCGGACGGGCGGCGCAGGCCGATCACGGAGGCGGTCTGGTAGGCGTGCAGCGCGTCGCCGTACGTCATGCCGACGGTCTTCTTGGGGGTGCGCAGGTAGATCTCGCCGCCGTCGAAGTTCAGCAGGTCCATGCAGACGACGGACATGCCGGACTGGCGCGAGGACTGCACGATCAGCCTGGAGGCGGTGTCGTCCGAGTCGACCAGGTGTACGTCGGGGCCGCCGGCCAGGCGGGCGGCGGCGATGTTGCGGCTGGAGGCGAGCGCCGCGACCACCGGCGGGTGGGAGCCCTCGCGCTTGGCCAGGGCCAGCAGGATCTTGATGACGTGCGCGTCCGGGTCCTCCTTGTCGGGCGAGAGCACCACGACGGAGTTGGCCGCCGCGAGGTTCATCAACGCGAGGTCGTGCGGCTCGGTGGGACGTCCGGTACGGCAGACCACCCGCGTCCTGCCGAGGTCGCCCACGTGCTCGCGGATGTCCTCCTCCATCTCCAGCTTGTCGCGCTCGGCGAGGATGGCGATGGCCGAGCTCCGCTGGCTGGCGTGCGCCTTGACCAGCTCGGCCACGATCGTGAAGATCTGGTCCGACCAGCCGAGCACCACCGTGTGGCCGGACTCGACGATGCGCGAGCGCCCCCGGCGCAGCCGGTCCACCTTCTCCTTCAGCCCGTTGGACAGCAGGCCGACGAGCAGGCTCACGATGAAGAGCCCGCCGAGCGACCCGGCGAACATCACCGCCATGTACGCGATGGAACCCTTGTCGCTGGAGATCTTGGCCGGGCTGAACGCGTGCATGAGCGCGATCCACAACACATGCCCCGCGCCTGTCACGCCGTCCGGCTCGTTCGGCGCCAGCCAGAGGGTGAGCGCCGCCACCACCACGATCAGCGCCACCGACACCACCGCCAGCCAGCCGATCAGCGACGCCGTCCCCCTGGACATGGTGTTGTCGAACCAGTACCGCAGTCTTTCGCGGACCGTGACCTTCGACACTTCCCCGATACCTCCACGTAAGGAGTGATTTATCCCAGCGGTACAAGGTACCGGGGGATCTTCGCTTCCGCAGGGCGACCGGTAACGTATCGGCCATGGCGACCCCCCTGACTGCGGACGACCCGGCGTCGCTGGGTGCCTTCCGGCTGGCCGGCCGGCTCGGCGAGGGCGGACAGGGCGTGGTCTATCTCGCCCACTCCCCCTCCGGGGAGCCGGTCGCGATCAAGCTGCTGAGCACGGGTGACAGGGAGACGCGGGCCAGGCTGGCCCGGGAGCTGGACGCGCTGGAGGGCATCGCCTCCTTCTGCACGGCGCGGGTGCTCGACGTCTCGGCCGACGGGCCGCGCCCGTACGTGGTGAGCGAGTTCGTCGACGGCCCGTCGCTGGCCGACCGGGTCCGCGAGCGCGGCCCCCTGCGCGGCGGCGACCTGGAGCGGCTGGCGGTCGGCACGGCCACGGCGCTGGCGGCCATCCACGCGGCCGGGATCGTGCACCGCGACTTCAAGCCGGCCAACGTGCTGCTCGGCCCCGACGGGCCCCGGGTGGTGGACTTCGGCATCGCCAGGGCCGAGGGGGCGGCGACGATGACGTCCGGGCTGATCGGCACGCCGGCCTATCTGTCGCCGGAGCAGATCGGCGGCTCGCCCGCCTCGCCCGCCTCCGACGTGTTCGCGTGGGCGGCCTCGATGGTGTACGCGGCGACGGGTGTGAGCCCGTTCGGGGCCGACACCGTGCCGGCGGTGCTGCACCGGGTGCTGCAGGCGGAGCCGGACCTGTCGGCCCTGCCACCGCGCCTGCGGGCGCAGATCGGGGCCGCCCTGTCCAAGGACCCGTTACGGCGACCGGCCGCCCAGCAGCTGATCGTCGCCCTGCTCAACCCCAACACGCCTGCCCCCCTAACACCACATCGAACCCAGCCGCCCCATGCAGCCCCGCCCCGCCCCGTCGGCCCTCACGGGACGCCGTCCGGCGTTCCCTCGCCATCGGCCACCGGGACATCCTCCGGCGGGCCGCCCTCACAGCCCGTCCCCAGCGGACCGCCCTCACAGTCCTTCCACGGCGGGCCGCCGCCACGGCACGGCCCTGTGGGGACGCCGTCCGGCGGGCCGCCCTCGCAGGAGGCCCTCACCGGCCCGCAGCGGGGGGTGGGGGCCACCACCGAGACGTCGGCACGTCCCCGTGGCCGGGGGCTGCTCATCGGAGGGGTGGCGGTGGTGGTGGCCCTGGCGGCGGGCGGCGCGGCCCTCTACGCCACCCGCACCCCGACCATGGGGGACGGCACCCCCACGTCCTCGGCGGCCCCGCCGCAGACCCTGACGGCACCCGCGACCCCGCAGGAATACCCTTCGGAGTCCCCGCCCGTGACGCACACGGCGACGCCCGTCCCGACCGGGCCCACCACCCCGGCCGGTGACCTGAAGATCCCGGCCGCCTACGAGGGCAAGTGGTCGGGACACACCACCAGTACCAATCCCCTGGACGCCGACGGCGCCGAGAACACGGTGGAGCTCGACGAGGGAGAGTCCAGCGCGTCCTGGTCCGAGGAGAACCAGGACGGCGACTGCACGGGCACCATCACCCTGACCAAGGTGGAGCCGCAGCGGCTGACCTTCTCCCTCGGGCAGAACGAGGGCAACTGCATCGCCGGCACCATCTGGCTGACGCTGAAGGACGACACGCTCGTCTACCTCTGGCGGGACGTGCCGGGCCTGGATCTCGTCACCCAGACCGGCACCCTCAGGAAGGGCTGACCGCGATTTTGTCGGCCAAAACCCTTCGACATCCGACCCGCTGAAGTAGATCATTGACCTTATGTCTGTGATCAGGGAGGTGCCGTTCCCCAACCGGGACTCCTCTGAGCTTCCCATGAACATCTGGATCGACGACTCCGACTCCGCCATCGACGTCATCGACGCCATGGCGCTGTCGCCGTTCGCGACGGGGGCCCAGCCGTGGTCGCGGCTGGCCCATCTGGCACGCGTACGCCCTGACGCGGCGCTGCGGCCCGCCGAAGGGCGCGTGCTGCGCACCGCGCGGGTCGAGGACGGCACCGAGTCGCGGCTGATCGGCGGTGACGGCTGGACGCTGTGTGTCGTGCGCCACCGCAACCGCACCGCCACCGTCAGCGTCACGGCCGTGAACGAGGACCTGGCCAAGTCGGTCCTCACGGAGAGCATCGACGGCGCGGAAGAGCCCATGCCGGAGGCCGACCACGTCGAGATGGGGTTCTGGTGGCGCGGCATGCACGGGGGCACCCGCTCGGAGAAGCCGATCACGGCGCAGCCCTGGAGCGAGGTCAGCGCGAACTACTCGGCCAAGGTCCGCCCGGCGCTCGACCGGCTGATGGCGATCACCCCCGGCGACGTGAGCGGCCGCCTCATCCTCCTGCACGGACAGCCCGGCACCGGCAAGACCACGCTGCTGCGCACGCTGGCCAGGCAGTGGCAGGAGTGGTGCCAGGTGGACTGCGTGCTCGATCCCGAGCGGCTGTTCGACGAGCCGGGCTACCTGATGGAGGTGGCGGTCGGCTACGACACGGACGACGAGGACACACCGCGGTGGCGGCTGCTGGTGCTGGAGGACTGCGACGAGCTGATCAGCGCGGGCGCCAAGGCCCAGGCGGGCCAGGGCCTGTCCCGGCTGCTCAACCTGACCGACGGGCTGCTCGGCCAGGGCCGCGACGTGCTGGTGGCGATCACCACCAACGAGGACCTGACCCGCCTCCACCCGGCGGTCGTGCGGCCGGGCCGCTGCCTGGCGCAGGTGGAGGTCGGGCCGCTGACCAGGGAGGAGGCGGTGGCCTGGCTCGGCACCACCGAGGGCGTCGGCCCTTCGGGGGCGACCCTCGCCCAGCTCTACGCCCTGCGCGCGGGCCGCGAGTTCCCCGCCCCGCCCCAGGGCGAGGAGTCCACCGGCCTCTACCTCTGACGCCGCCCGGCGGAGGCGCGGGCGAGCCTCCGCCTCCACCTCCGCCTCCGCCTCCGCCTCGGCCGCCACCGGCGCCGGTCCCGCCCCTGTTGGGCCCGGCGCCGCACCCGACGACACGGCGATCAACCACGGACGGCGCGTCCAGTTACGCCGAACAACCCGGCCGGTCAGACCACACGGCACGGCCCGCCAGGCCGGACGACACGGCCGATCACGCCGCACGGCCCCGGACGTCACGACCGATCACGCCGCACGGCCCACCAGGCCGGCCGATCACGCCGCGCGGCCCCGGACGGTCACGGGCGGTCACACTGGCGCTTCGACCGCGACGCGCGCCGCGATCCTGGCGGCCAGCACGTGCTTGCAGGGCCCGCGCGACCCCCGGTGGTCGAACCACCACGGGCACGTGCACTCCCCCTCGGTGACGCGGACCCGCCGCACCCCGCCGTCCGTCGTCACCTCGGCCGCGTCACCCCCGTCCAGCAGCCGCACGGCCCCGGACCCTGCCAGCGCCCTGGCCGCGGTGAGCCGGGGGTTGAGCTCGGCCACCTGCTCCCTGTCATAGGGCAGCTCCCGGTGGAAGTGGGCGGCCTCGTGCAGGTCGTAGCCCACCCGCCCGGCGGTGCCGAGCTGGGTGAGCGCGGCGCGTACGCGCCCGATGGGCAGGCCGGAGCGGTCGGCGAGCAGCCCCAGCTCGACCGTGGGCTCGAAGTTGAGCAGCATGCCCACCACGTCGGCGTCGCCCGCGGCCTCGTCGGTGGCCAGGTCGGCGAGCACGGCGCCCTCGCCGGAGAAGCCGCGCCACGGCTCGGGCGAGACGGCCAGGGTGTAGCGCATGCCGGGCAGCTCCAGCTCCCACGCGCTGGCCGTGGACGAGCCGTCGGCCGGGCCGTAGACCCGCAGCGCCTTGGCGAACCTGAGCAGCGGCATCAGCGTGGTCACCCGGGAGGCGCCCGACAGGCAGACGCCGCCGCGCCCGGGCGTGGCGGACACACGCAGGTCGCGACCGGCGGGCACGGCCCACACGGTGGCGCGGGCCGAGCGGGGCAGGGAGCGCAGGAACCGTACGGCGTGCGGCCCGGACAGCTCGGCCCGCAGGTCGAACCCGGCCGCGATCACCTGCACCTCCGCGAACCCGCGCAGCCATCGCGTCGGCAGCGGCACCTTCTTCTCCACCACGGCCCCGTCGAGCGTGGTCACCGTCAGCTCGTCGGGCCCGACGCCCAGGTGCAGCGGGTCACGGCCGCCCACCCGGGCCAGCGCCTCACGCAGCGGGCCGTTGACGTCGACGTTGGTGGTGCCCCGGTCGAGCACGTCGCCCTCCAGCTCCAGCACGTCGAGCCGGGCGTAGACGCCGCCGCACGCCGAGAACGACTCGAACCTGAGCCGCCCGCCGTCGCAGGTCACCACCGGGTCGCGGGTCCAGCCCGGCCGAGGCTTGTGATAGCGGGCGAGGGCGACGTCGGCCACCGCCAGCAGGCCCGCCGCGGCCGGGGCCGCCTGGGAGAGCAGCCCGCTGAAGAAGCGGGGATGCGTCTGGGGACCGGATAACGCCGTGCCGCCGGAGGTCGAGAGGCCGAGCCTGCCGTCGGCGAGTGTCGAGGGCCCGGCGTAGGAATACGCCTGAGTCGCGTGAGTCATGCCCCGAACTTTAAAGATCGGCACCGACACAATCGGGCTTTACGTAAACCATCCGATGTGCGACATGGAGTACGAAACCACAATGGTGCCGGTGCTCACCGTCGATCTGGCCCGCGTCAGCTTCACCCGCTTCGCCCTCCCCGCCGGCCCCGCCACGGCCGGCCGGTGGACGAGCGGGGAACGGCCGATCGGCTTCCCCGCCACCCAGCTCGTCCCCTCGTGGACGGCGCGGACCCCGCCGGGCTCCTGGATCGAGGTCGCGCTGCGGGCCACGACGGCGGGCGGTGAGCGTACCAAGTGGTATGTCATGGGCCGCTGGTCCGAGCAGGGCGACCCCCGTACCTCGGTGCCCGGGCAGGGCGACGAGGATGGAGACGTGGCGGTGGACACGTTCGTGGCCAGGCGGCCGGTGGTGGCCTACCAGGTGCGGGTCGTCCGGCACGGCGTGGGCGCCCGCGTGACCGGGCTGGGCGTGATGGCCTCGGCGCTGCCCCGGCTCCCGGTCACGCCGAGCGCCCCCGGCGGGGCGGGGCCGGTGGAGCTGGCCGTGCCCCGGCTCTCGCAGCACGCGCACGCCGGGCACCACCCGCGCTACGACGGCGGAGGCGCCAACTGGTGCGGTCCGGCCTCGGTGGCCATGGTGCTCGGCTTCTGGGGCCGCGGCCCGGCGCCCGCCGAGCTGGCCTGGGTCGGCGCCGGCGACCCGGCGCCGGTCGTGGACCACGCCGCCGCCGGCACCTACGACGAGAGCTACCAGGGCACCGGCAACTGGCCGTTCAACGTGGCGTACGCGGGGCGGTTCGGGCTGGCCGGGTTCGTGACGCGGCTGCGGTCGGCGGCGGAGCTGGAGCTGTTCGTCCGGGCCGGGATCCCGGTCATCACGTCGCAGTCGTTCAAGGCGCACGAGCTGCCCGGGGCCGGCTACTCCACCGGCGGGCACATCCTGGTCGTCACCGGCTTCACCGCCGCCGGCGACGTCGTGGTGAACGACCCCGCCGCGCCCGCCGAGGCCGGCGTGCGCCGGGTTTATCCGCGGGCGGCGTTCGAGAACGTATGGCTCAGGAGCTCGGGCAGCGGGGGCATCGCCTACGTCCTGCACCCGCCCGAGCATCCGCTTCCTTCCTGTATCAACGGTAATTGGTGAGTTCATGAGCATTAGCCCGATCGACGTAGCCCGTACCGACGGAGGCCCTCAATGGGTGGAAGCGGTGGCCACGCCCTCCGGTGTCGAGGTGTGGTGGGACGAGCCGCGCCCGCACGAGGGCGGCAGGCGCTGCGTGGTGCGCCGCCTGCCGGACGGCTCGCGGGCCGACGCCCTGCCGCCCGGCTGGAACGCGCGCAACCGGCTGGTGGAGTACGGAGGCCGCTCCTGGCGCCCGCTGCCCGGCGCCGGCCTCGTCTTCACGAATTGGGCCGACCAGCGCCTCTACCGCCTCGACGGCGCCGTTCCGGTGCCGCTCACCCCCGCGGGCGCCGCCCGTTACGGTGACCTGTACCTGCCGCCGGGCCGGGACGAGGTGTGGGCGGTACGCGAGAGGGACGACGTGCGGGACCTGGTGGCGGTGCCGCTCGACGGGGGCCCGCTCAGGGTCGTCGCCAAGGCCCAGCACTTCCTCATGAACCCCCGCCTGTCCCCCGACGGCCGCCACGTCGCCTGGATCGGCTGGGACCACCCGAACATGCCCTGGGACGGCACCGAGCTGTGCGTGGCGCCGCTCGGCGAGGACGGCACCGCGGGCCCGTACCGGGTGGTGGCGGGCGGGCCGGAGGAGTCGGTCACGCAGGCCGAGTGGCGCGACGCCGCCACCCTGTACGCGGTGACCGACCCCACCGGCTGGTGGAACGTGCACCTCGTGCCCCTGGACGGCTCGCCCGGCCGCAACCTCACCCCGGTGGAGGCGGAGTTCGGCGCCGCGATGTGGAAGCCGGGCCTGTCCTGCCTGGCCGTGGCGGACGACGGCACCCTGGTCGTCGTGTACGGCGGCCCGGACCACCGCCGCCTGGCCGTGCTGGACCCGGACTCGGGCGATCCGCGGGAGATCGGCGGCGGCCCGGACGGGCCCACGTACTGGTCCTCGACCGTGTCGGCCGCGGGCGGGAAGGCGGCGGCCGTGCGGGCGACGCCGTACACGCCGATGGAGGTGGCGCTGGTGGACCTCGACGACGGTACGTACGAGGTGGTGTCGGCGCCCAAGCCGCTGCCCGCACGCGAGCTGCTGCCCGTCCCCGAGGCCGTGACCGTCGAGGGCGTGCACGCGCACCTGTATCCCCCGGCCGCGGCGCGTGGCGGGCCCGCCCCGTACGTGATCTTCGTGCACGGCGGCCCCACCGGCAACCTGCCGATCGCGCTCGACCTGGAGATCGCCTACTTCACCAGCAGGGGGCTGGGGGTGGCCGTGGTGAACTACGGCGGCTCGACCGGCTACGGCAGGGCCTACCGCGAGCGGCTGCGCCACCAGTGGGGCGTGGTGGACGTGCAGGACTGCGCCAAGGTGGCCCGCGGCCTGGTGGAGCTGGGCCGGGCCGACGCCGCCAGGCTCGCCGTCCGCGGCGGCAGCGCGGGCGGCTGGACCACCGTGGCCGCGCTCGTGCACAGCGACGTGTTCGCGGGCGGGGTCGCGCACTACGCGATCACCGACCCGGAGAGCTGGGCCGCCGAGACCCACGACTTCGAGTCCCGCTACCTGGACGGCCTGGTGGGCCCGCTGCCCGAGACGCGGCAGCGCTACGTCGAGCGCTCCCCGCTCCTGAACGCCTCCCGCGCCTCCGGCCCGTGCCTCATGCTGCACGGCCTGGAGGACGCCATCGTGGACGTGAGCCAGGCGCAGCGGTTCACCGCAGAACTGGACAAGCATGGCAAAGAGTGGGCCCTGCTCACCTTCCCCGGCGAGCAGCACGGCTGGCGCAGGGAGGAGACTATCGTCGCGGTGCTGGAGGCCGAGCTGGCCTTCTACGGGCTGATCTTCGGCATGGAGACGCCCGGCGTGCCGCCTTTGACCTTGAAGGGAAGAGCGTGAAGAGCGTTGCCGAGATCTGCTCGGATCTGATCAGGTTCGACACCACCAATCCCGGCTCGGGTGAGCGCCCGGCGGCCGAATACGTGGCCACGCTGCTGGCGGACGCGGGGTTGGAGCCGGTGGTGTTCGAGTCGGCGCCGAGGCGGACGACGGTCGTGGCCAGGATCGACGGCGACTCCTCCGACGCGCTGCTCGTGCACGGCCACCTCGACGTGGTGCCCGCCGACCCGGCCGAGTGGCGGATGCACCCGTTCTCCGGGGAGATCGTGGACGGCTGCGTGTACGGGCGCGGCGCGGTCGACATGAAGGGGTCGTGCGCGATGACCCTGGCCACCGTGCTCGGCCTGGCCGCGCGGGGCGTGCGGCCGAAGCGTGACCTGGTGCTGGCGTTCCTGGCGGACGAGGAGGCGACCGGCGACTACGGCTCGCGGCACGCGGTCACCGAGCATCGGGAGCTGTTCGACGGGGTGACGGAGGCGATCAGCGAGTCGGGCGGCTTCAGCGTGGCCGCCGGAGGGCACCGGGTCTACCCGATCGCGGTGGGCGAGCGCGGCACCGCCTGGATGAAGGTGACCGCGCACGGCGTGGCGGGCCACGGCTCGCGCCCCGCCGTGGACAACCCGGTCGCGACGCTGGCGCACGCGCTGTCGCGGGTGGCCTCCCACCAGTGGCCGGTACGCCTGACGCCGTCGGTCGCGGCCCTGCTGGACAGCCTGTCGGAGATCACCGGGCAGCCGATCGACCTGGACCGCCTGGACGCGGAGGCCGAGCGGCTCGGGGCCCTGGGCAGCCTGTTCAGGGGCCAGATCCGCAACTCGGCGAACCCGACGATGCTGGAGGCCGGATACAAGGTGAACGTGGTGCCGTCGTCCGCCGGGGCGCACGTGGACGGGCGCTATCTGCCGGGGCTGCAGGAGGAGTTCCTGGCGACGATCGACGAGCTGCTCGGGCCCAAGATCACCCGGGAGTTCGTGAACCTGGAGGACGCGCCTGCCACGCCGTACCCGTCGCCGTTCTTCGACTCGCTGGCCGCCGCGCTGGTGGCGGAGGACCCGCAGGCGCGGCCCGTCCCCTATGTGATGGCCGGCGGCACGGACGCCAAGTCGTTCGCCCGGATCGGCATCGAGGGGTACGGCTTCGCGCCGCTCATGCTCCGGCCTGATCTGGACTATTTCGGCATGTTCCACGGCAAGGACGAGCGGGTGCCGGTGGAGGGCCTGGAGTTCGGCACCCGCGTCCTCACCCGCCTGCTCACCTGACGTCCCGGGCCGCCCCCTCGACCCGCCCGAGCTTCAGGAGAACTTGGTCTTCGGGCGTTCCTGGAGCTCGCCGTCCACGTAGATGTCGAGCTTCTCGTTGTAGAAGGCGATCAGCCCGGCGATCTTCTGGCTCTCCGGCAGCGGCGTCCGGTAGGACCAGGCGAGGTCCTTCCCGCCGTTGACCGACCAATATTCCGCCGTCCCCTTGTACGGGCAGGAGGTCGCGGTGTCGGTGGGTTCGAGCAGGTCCAGCCGTACGTCCGTCTTCGGCAGGTAGTAACGGGCGGGCAGCCCGGTCTCGAACAGGATGCGCGGGCTGTGGGTGTCGGCGACGGTGACGCCGTCCACCTCCACCCGCACGTGCCGGTTGCTGGCCAGGATGTCGACCCTCGTGTACGGGTCGCGCGGGTGCACGAACACCTCCTCGTCCTCCTCGAACCAGGCGTCCATGGCGTCCCACCGGAAACGTACGTGGCCGCGGATCTGCTCCAGCGGCGAGTCCCCGTAGACCAGCGCCGCCTCCGGGGCCTCCACGGCGCCCGAGGCGACCGTGTGGACCGCGGCGTCCCCCCGGCTCGGGGAGTGCTCGACGGCGCCGGTCGGCTTCAGCGCCGCCTCGTCCACGTCTTCCAGCGGGAAGTAGTACGTCGGATAGTACGGAACCTCCCATACCAACAGGGCCGAGGTGGTGTCGGCCACCACTCGGCCGCCGAGATAGGTCCTCACACGTTTGGCCGTGGGCTTTACGCGTACCCGGCCGCGGTTCGTGGCGTCCATGTTCGCGAAAACCCCGGCGGCGAACCCGCTATTCCACCCCGAAGGCCAGCAGCGTCAGCGACGTCGTCAGCGCGCCGACCACCGCTCCGGCCAGGACCTGGGCCCAGGTGTGGTGCGTGAGGCGTACCCGGGCCCAGGACACCAGCGCCAGCACGGCGGCACCCGCGATCGCGGTCGGCCAGGCGGGCAGGACGTGCGCGAGCACCACCACCGTGCCCGCCCAGACGGCGGCGTGGAAGGAGATCTTCCAGCGCAGCGTGATCGGCACGGTCACGCCCAGCGCCACCAGCATCGCCGTGACGGTGGCGACCAGCAGCGTGGGCGCGCCCAGCACGACCAGCAGGGCCAGCGCCGCCAGTACGGCCGCCGTCGCGGCCAGCAGCGGCCCGGTGCGGCGGGCGCGGTCCACGATGTGGTGGGAGTCGAGACGGCCGGAGCGCACGCCCAGCGCGATCACCGCCGCCGGGACGCCGCCGCACAGCGCCGAGGCCACCAGGCCCCACGCCGCCCCGCCCCAGCCCTGGGCGAGCAGGCCGACGATCGGCGGCATGACGATCACCAGCACCTGCGGTGCCAGCAGGTTCGTCACCCGTTTCGCCACGAGGTCGGCCGTCATGTCAGGAAGACTACGAGATCATGAACCGCGCCCCTCGCGAGGGGCACCCTTCCCAGCACCCTGACAGCCCCCCACCGACCCCTGCCGCCACGCGAGGCCCGCGCCGCGATCAGCCCTTTCCGGCCGCGTTCACGATGCGGGTGGTCGAGCGGCCGGGGATGGCCGCCATCTCCCAGCACTCGGCGCCCAGGATCGCGGCGGCGGCGGCGCGGGCCCCGGCGTGCGGGTCGCCCGCCGTGTGCGCCAGCGCCGCAGGACGCATCGGCGCCAGCAGGTCGATGTAGTCCTCGGGTCCGTGCGCCTCGGGCGGCCCCGTCACGACGAACACGCCGGTCACGAAGCGGAGCGCGGACAGCACCTCGGCCCGTTCCACCGCCGGGTTGAACGGGCGGGTCGGCCCCTTCCAGGCCCGCACCCGGGGGTCGTCCTCGACCCCGACGACCAGCGGCAGCCCGCGCGCCGCCACCGCCCCCAGATAGCGCACGTGCCCCACGTGCAGGATGTCGAAGACCCCCGTCACGACCGCCGCCCCGGGTTTGTCGTACGGCTGCACCCAGACGGCCTCCAGACTGCTCACACGACCTCCTCGGACGGCCGGGCGAGTAGGCTGCTGTGCACGACTTTGCTCCCCCACGGGCCTAGACGACTCGTCGATCGCAGCGTACTCGGTCGGCCTCCGCGGTCGCACAGGCGACCTTGAGAAAGGGCATTCCTACCTTTTCGCAATAATCTCCACCCCAGGTCTGGCGCGTCTCCTAACGTCACCGGATTTGGGGGAGGTCGCCGTGGCACAGCCGGACGTCAGACAGGCCGCTGGATCGGGGGACGGGGAGGATGAGTCCGGCCCGCACGACCGCATGGCCCGGCTGCCGGGGATGCCCTCCCAGGTGTCCAGGGCCAGGCAGCTCGTCACGTCCGCGCTGGGCCGCGACCACCCGTTCTACGACGACGTCGTGCTGCTCACCAGCGAGCTGGCCACGAACGCCGTCCTGCACACCAGGTCCGGCTGCGACGGCTCGTTCACGGTGACCGTGACGAGCTCGGACGCCCTGGTCAGGGTGCACGTCTCGGACGCCGGGTCGGAGGGGCCGCCGTGCGTGTGCCGTACCGGTGCGCAGGCCACCGGCGGGCGCGGCCTGCCGCTGGTCGAGGCGCTCAGCCACCGCTGGGGTTTCGTGCGGGAGGGCGGCGCCACGACGGTCTGGTTCGAGCTCGTGCACTCCGCCGTGCCCGCCGAGGTGGCGGTCTAAGGGTCCAGGCGGCACAGGCCCTCGGCGAGGGCCTTGGTGGTGAGCCGGGTGCGGCTGTCGCAGCCCAGCTTGGCGAAGATGTGCTCCAGGTGGGTGGTCACCGTGCGGACGCTGAGCACGAGCGCGGCGGCGATCTGCGGGTTGGAGTCCCCGGCCGCCACCCTGGTGAGCACGTCCACCTCCCGCCCCGTCAGGTCGTAGGGCAGCGCGCAGGGCCGCTCGGCCGCGATGGCTCCCTGTAACGACCCCTGGAACCCGACTCCCGCCCTGATCAGCCGTAACTCGTGCCACCGCCCGTCACGGTCGAGCCAGAGCCCGTGCCGGCCCAGCTCCCGCGAGTCGATGAACGCCCGGGCGAACGCCGCCGCCGCCGGATCCTCCCACAGCACCCGCGACACCGCGTGCCGGGGAACCTCGCGCCGCACGCCCAGCCGGTCGAACGCCACCGCGTGGAAGTCCGCGGGCAGCCCCACCGGGTCGATCACGCACCGGGTCAGGTCGGTGACGTGGGCCAGCATCGGGCTCGCCGCCGCCACCAGCCTCCCGGTGGCCCGCGGGAAGTCCCGCCGGGCGGTCAGGTGCAGCAGCCCCGTGTACCGCCCCTCGCTCAGGAACAGCGGCGCCGTCAGCCCGGCCCGCCAGCCGTGGGGGGCGAGATGGCGCCGGAAATAGCCCTCGGTGCCGGGCTCGGGCATCCGTACCGGCTCGCGGGTGGCCATCGCCCTCCGGTACGCCTCCAGCCCGGCGTATTCCTCGGCCGCGTCCCGGTCGATGCGCCCGTGCCCGTCGGAGATCACGCTGTGGTGCCGCCCCGTGGCCGGGTCGAACGCGACGAACTCGTAGGCGTCGTGCGGGATCACCCGCCGCAGCGCCGCCATCGCCCCGTGCGCGCCCCCGCCGCCCGCCACCTGGTAGCCGACCTCGGCGAACGCCTCCAAGTGGCGCACGTCCAAGGTGATCTCTACCACGGAGCCCTTTATATCATTTGCCCGAATTTCACCCCAGGACCGCGAAGGCCGGGGATCCGCCCCGCCGTCATCCGGTCCTCCGTAGCCAGCGCGTGTGCGCGGCCCAGGCCGTCGCAGCACCCACCGCGTACCAGAAGAGGTCGGGCGGGTTGAACGTGCTGCCCAGCAGTGGCCGCAGCATGGCAGGGATCTCGCCGAGCTGGGCGAACTCGATCAGCCAGCTCACCCCTGCCGCCACCACCGCCGCCGCCCAGGGTCTCACCCTGGGGAGGATCAGCACCACGAGCGTGTAGATCAGGACGGTGTAGAGGGCGTCGCCCGCGTACTTCGACACGGGGCCGTCGAACAACGCACGCACCCCCAACCCGACCGCAATCGTCAGGACGGCTGCGATGAGAACAGGCATACGGGACACCGGCGCCACGTTAGCGGCAATTCCGGGGACCGAACGCGGCCACCAGACCCACCGGCCGCGCGGATGCTATGGTCGGTGCCATGCAGCGCGCCTTCGTCACGACGACGCCGGATCTCCTCCCGGCGCGCTGAATCCATGCTTCCCGGGCGGACGCCCGGGACCTGGTCGTTCGCCCTTTCCCGTAAAGGACGATCATGAACGACCACCGCAAGCTCGGCCGTGAGCTGGGCATCTTCGACACCGACCCGCTGATCGGCGCGGGCCTGCCCTACTGGCTGCCCGCCGGGGCGGCCCTGCGCAAGGCCGTCGAGGACTATGTCCACGAGCTCGAACGCCGTAACGGCTACCAGCACGTCAACTCGCCCGTACTCGGCAAACGCGAGCTGTACGAGCGATCCGGCCACTGGGCGCACTACGCCGAGGACATGTTCCCGCCCATGCGGGTGGGCGGGGAGGAGTTCGTGCTGCGGCCCAGCCTGTGCCCGCACCACGCGCTCATTTACCGCTCGCGGCAACGCAGCCACCGCGAGCTGCCGCTGCGCGTGGCGGAGCTGGGCGGCATGTACCGTTCCGAGCTGTCCGGCGTGCTCGGCGGGCTGACCAGGGTGCGCTCCATCCAGCTCAACGACGGCCACGTGTTCTGCCCGCCGGAGGCCGCCGCCGCCGAGACCTCGGCCGCGCTCGACCTCATCGAGGCCGCGCACGCCCAGCTCGGCATCCGGGCCGTACGCTACCGGCTGTCGCTGGGCGGCGACGGCGGCAAGTACGTGGACGACCCGGGCATGTGGGCGCGTTCCGAGGCGATCCTGCGCGAGGTGCTGAAGCAGCGCGGCCGGGACTACGAGGAGGAACGCGGCGAGGGCGCCTTCTACGGCCCCAAGATCGACATCCAGATCGCCGACCCGGCGGGCCGCGAGAGCACCCTGTCCACCGTCCAGGTCGACCTCTACCAGCCCGGACGCTTCGACCTGCGCTACGTCGGCGGCCACCGGCCCGTCATGGTGCACCGCAGCGTCGTCGGCGGCCTCGAACGCCTGGCCGCGCACCTCGTCGAGGTGCACGGAGGCGCGTTCCCTGCCTGGATGGCGCCCGTACAGGCCGTGGTGCTGCCGGTGTCGGAGACCGAGTCGGCCGCCGCCGAGGACCTGCTGCGGCGCTGCGTGGCCGCCGGGTTGCGGGCGGAACTGGCGCCCGCCGACCGGGGCAGCCTGGGGGCCAGGATCAGGGCGCACCGGCTGGTGCCGTACCAGCTCGTGGTGGGGCCGCGCGAGGCGGCGAGCGGCCAGGCGTCGGTACGGCTGCGCGACGGCCGCCAGGCCGGCCACGTACCGGTGGAGCGGCTCGCGGCCGAATCGCGGCCCGTTTTCTGACGTCGCCGCGACCGGGAAATCAAAAAGGTAACGGCCCCTTCCCTAATGCAGTAAAGGACTCGTAAAGTCCCTGCAACACGCCGTGTCGGGGAGGACGACTTGACCGAGCTGAGCGACCGTGAGGCCGAGCTGGTTTCCGCGCACGAGCAGGAACGCCCGGCGCGGCAACTCGGCGGGGCCCTGCGGCTCGGCGTGTGGATCGTGGGCGGGTTGTTGTCCGTCTATTCGCTGGTCGTGGTGTTCCGGCCGGTCGAGGCGGTGGAGCATCGGATCACGTTCCTGGCGGTGGCGCTGCCGCTGGTCTTCCTGTGCTACCGGGCGGGGACGGGATCGCTGCTCCAGCGGCTCGGCCGACGCGGCGGCGGCACCCCGGCCCCTGTCCCGGTTCCCGCTCCCGAGCCCCAGGCCGAGCCCGCCGCCCCCGCCGCCTCCCCCGGGGGGACGCGGCGGGTGGAGTGGCCGAGCGTGGCCGACTGGCTGCTGGCCGCCGCCGCGCTGGCCGTGCTGGTCTACCCGCTGCTCGACATCGACGGCTTCCGCGACCGCGGCTCGGGAGCGGCCCTGACGGAGCTGGACATCGCGGCCGGGCTGGTGCTGACGGTGCTGCTGCTGGAGGCGGTACGCCGCACCGTCGGCTGGGCCCTGTCCATCATCTGCATAATTTTCCTGATTTATGCCTATTACGGTGCCTATTTACCGATCGATTGGACGATCGGGCACCGCGGATTCGACCTCAGCCAGATCGTGTCCCAGCTCTACACGGGCACCGAGGGTTTCTTCGGCGTGCCGATGCAGGTGGCGGCCAGCTACATCATCCTCTTCACCATTTATGGCGCCGTACTCGACTATTCCGGTGCAAGCCGCTTCTTCATCGACCTGAGCTTCGCCGCGTTCCGCAGGTCCCGCGCCGCCCCCGGCCGTACCGTCACCACGGCGGGCTTCCTGCTCGGCACGGTGTCGGGCTCCGGCGTGGCCACCACGGTGAGCCTGGGCAGCGTCGCCTGGCCGGTGTTGCGCAGGGCGGGCTATCCGAGGGAGCCGGCCGGCGGCATCCTGGCCGCCGCCGGCATCGGCGCCATCCTCTCCCCGCCCACGCTGGGCGCGGCGGCCTTCATCATCGCCGAGTACCTCAGGGTCAGCTATCTCCAGGTGCTCCTCTACGCCACGATCCCCACGATCCTGTACTACCTGGGCATCTTCCTGGCCATCGAGATCGACTCGCGCCGCTTCGGCACCCACGCCGTACGGGTGGACGCCCCCCGGGCGGGCAGGCTGCTGCTGCGCTTCGGCTACCACTTCAGCTCGCTGATCCTCATCATCGTGCTGATGGCGCTGGACCGCTCGGCGTTCCAGTCCGTGGTGATCGCCACCGGCATCGCGTTCGCGCTGTCGTTCCTCGACCCGCGGCACCGGATGGGGCCGAGGCGCGTCGGGCAGGCGCTGGCCAAGGGCACGCTGGAGGTGCTGCCGGTGACCGCGGTGTGCGCGGCGGCGGGCATCATCGTGGGCGTCATCACCCAGACGGGGCTCGGGCTCAACCTCAGCGGGATCATCGTCGACCTCGCCGCGGGCAACCTGATCCTGACGACGGTCATGTCCGGCGTCGCGGTCCTGCTGCTGGGCCTGGCCGTGCCGGTGACCGCGAGCTTCATCATCGCCGCGGTGATCATCAGCCCGGCGCTCATGGCGCTCGGGGTGACGCAGCCCGAGGCGTACATGTTCATCTTCTACTACGCGGTGCTGTCGGAGGTGAGCCCGCCCACGGCGCTGTCCGCGGTGGCGGCGGCCGCGATCACCGGCGGCAACACGTACCGGACGATGATGATGACCTGGCGTTACACGCTGCCGGCGTTCCTGGTGCCGTTCGCTTTCGTGCTGACGCCGAACGGGCAGGCGCTGCTCGGGCAGGGCCCGATCGGCACCGTGCTGCTGATGACCGCCGTCTCGGCGGTCGCGGTGGCCGCGCTCGCGCTGGCCACCGGCGGCCTGAGCGGCTGGCCGGAACGCCTGCTGGCCGCGGTGGCCGCGGTGCTGCTGCTGTTCCTCGAACCCGTCCCCATCGTCGCCGGCCTGGCCGTCCTGGCCCTGGCCGCCGCCGTGCACCTCGTCAGAAGCAGGAGAAGGGACCCAGCTTGAAGCGGATCACAGCGATCGTGGCGGCGGCCGTCCTGGCCGTAGCGGGTTGCGGCAGCGGAGGAAGCGGCGGCGGCGGGTCGGGCAACCGGCTCTCCATCGCCACCGGCGGCACGACGGGCGTCTACTACGTGTACGGCGGCGGCCTGGCCAAGCAGCTCTCGGCCAACATCGCCAACACGCAGGCCACCGCGTCGGTCACCTCGGCCTCGGTGGAGAACATCAAGCTGCTGGCCTCCGGCCGGGCCGACATCGGCTTCTCCCAGGCCGACACCGCGGCCGACGCGGTCAACGGCAAGGACACGTTCACGGCGAAGCAGCCGGTCAAGGCCCTGGCCCGCATCTACGACAACTACGCGCACGTCGTGGTCTCCCCGGGCGTCCAGGCGGCCAAGGTCGCCGACCTGAAGGGCAAGGTCGTCTCGCTCGGCCCGGCCAACTCCGGCACCCAGGTGGTGGCCAGGCGCATGCTGGAGGCGGCCGGCCTGAACCCCGACACCGACATCACCAAGCAGCAGCTGTCGATCAACGAGTCGGTGCAGGCCGCCAAGGACGGCACCGTCGACGCGTTCTTCTGGGTCGGCGGGCTGCCCACCAGCGGCATCACCGATCTCGCCACCAGCAAGCCGGACATGAAGCTGCTGGACACCAGTGACGTGCTGGCCAAGATGCAGGCCACGTACGGCGAGCAGTACGTCGGCCTGGACGTCGACCTGGCCACCTACAAGCTGCCCGGCACCGTCAAGACCGTCGGCATCGCGAACGTGCTGCTGGTCCCCGACAAGATGAGCGACCAGCTCGCCTACGACATCACCCGGGTCCTGTTCGAGAAGAAGGCGGAGCTGACGGCGGTGCACCCGGAGGCCGAGAAGCTCGATGTCCAGCTGGCCCAGCAGGTCGCGCCGGTCCCGTTGCACCCGGGGGCGGCCCGCTACTACCAGGAGAAGGGCTGATCAGGCTGGCGCTGGCGCTGGTCGCGGCGATGGCGCTCGGCTCCGGCGGCGGCGCCGGGCGCCTCACCGTAAACGGCCTCCCCATCCACCAGAGGTTCGCGATCGGGTATGTTCATACGGTTTACCAAGCCCCCTCAGCCGAACTCTTCGAGGTGCGGGACCACCGTTTCACCATGTGGGCGATCATCTCGACCAATGACAGCGTGCTCGACTACTACGCCCTGGCCGGCACCCGCTCCCGCACGCCCAACGGGTTGTGGATGCTGCGCCTGGCCGAACCCGCCACGTACGAGGAGTTGTCGCTGCTCACCACCCCGCTCGGCCGCAGGACCCTGCTGGCGGGCGGCCGCTGCCTGCCTCTCTATCCCGCCTCGGGGGCCGCCGAGGTGCGCCTGGCGGTGGAGCTCACGCCGGATCCGCGCGGCGAGCCCTGTCTCCCGCCCTACAGCCAGTCCTTCTTCTTGAACGCCGCGTAGAGCGCGATCGAGGTCAGCGCCACCAGCACCAGGGACGTCCAGAACCCCCACGACTGGCCCTCGCCCGGGTAGGGCACGTTCTGCCCGTAGAAGCCGGTGATCATGGTGGGCACCGCGATGATCGCGGCCCAGCTCGTGACCCGTTTCATGATCTCGTTGAGCCGGAAGCCCTGCTGGGCGAGGCGGGTCTCGCGGATGTTGGCCAGCATGTCGCGGATGGACTCCACCCATTCGGCCACGCGCAGGACGTGGTCGTAGACGTCCTCGTAGTAGGGCACCAGGACCGGGTCGGAGACGATCTCCTGGTCGCGGCGGAGCAGGGTGCTGACCACCTCGCGCATCGGCATGGTGATCTTGCGGAGCTTGGCGGTGTTCTTCCGCAGGGCGTACATGGCGCGCTGCAGCTCCCTGCCGTCGCGCACCTGGTCGTCGAACACCGACTCCTCCATCGCCTCCGCCTGCGCGTCGAGGTCCTGGACCAGCTCGAACTGGCCGTCCACCACGTAGTCGAGCAGGCCGTGCAGCAGGAAGCCGACGCCGTGCTCGGCCAGGCGGGGGGACGCGTCCCAGCGCCGGACCACCTCGTCGATGTCGAAGTGGTCACTCTCCCGTACGGTGACCAGGGCGTTGGGGGTGACGAAGATGTTCACCTCGACGGGGTCGAGCCGGTCGTCGTCGAAGTGCACCCCGTAGACCGTGATGAACAGGTGGTTGTCGTAAATGTCCACCTTCGGCCGCTGATGGTCGGACAGCACGTCTTCGACCGCCAGCTCGTGCAACCCCAGCTCCTCGCCGATCACGCCGAGGTCCGCGGGCGACGGGGAACACAGGTCGAACCACACCGTATTGCCCGGATCGCTGACATATTCGGAGACATCCTCGATCGGGAAGCCTTCCTTCTCGAGGATCCCATTTCTGTAAAGACGTGTATGCACTAGCCGAGTCTGGCAAATCGTCTTGCGTTCCGCACAGCCGCTCCTTCTGGGTCGTTGTTGAAATAGACGTACACGTCCTGCCAGCCCGCCTCATGCAGCCGCCCGGCCCACGTCTTCAGGGCCTTGTCGCCGTACTCCCAGCCGGCGCGGCCCTCGTGCAGGCGCACGTAGCCCCAGTCCGCGGTACGCCAGAGCGGGCTCTGCGGCCGGCCCAGCCGGTCGGCCCAGCACAGGGCGGCCCCGTGCCGGTCCAGGATCTCGCGTACCTCCTGGGTCCACCAGGAGTCGTGCCGGGGCTCCACGGCCACCCGCGTGCCCGCCGGGAAGCAGCCCAGGCACCGGTCGAGCCGGTCCGGAGCGACCTTCAGGGTGGGCGGGAGCTGCAGCAGGATCGGCCCGAGCTTGCCCTTCAGCTCGGCGGCGGCCCCCATCAGCCGCTCCACCGGCTCCTCCGGGTCGGCCAGCCGCTTGATGTGAGTGAGGAACCTGCTGGCCTTGACCGCCATCACGAACCCTTCTGGCGTGCGGTCACGCCAACCGGCGAACGAGTCGGCCGTCGGCAGCCGGTAGAAGGCGTTGTTGCTCTCGACCGTGGCGAACTCCTCCGCGTACGTCTCCAGCCACAGCCGCATCGGCAGCCCCGGCGGGTACAGCACACCCCGCCAGTGCCTGTACTGCCACCCGGAGGTGCCCACCAGCCACGTCATGCCGTTGGCCCTACCCAGCGCGGCGACGTGCAGTACTGTCCTTGTTCGTCACCCGGAGGAGGACCTTTCACACGATGGGCGCCAATCACGCGCACGGCACCGCCGTGCCCGCCTCCCGGCGTACGGTGCTGGCCAGCCTGGCCGTGCTGGTGCCGCTGGCGATCGTCACCCTGGCGGGCCTGCTGTGGCTCTGGCCGGACGGTGGGAAGGACCTCGGGGGGCAGCCGTCCCCGGTCGAGCGGCTGAGCGGCACGGTGGCCCTCGTCACGCTCAAGCAGTGCCCGGACGTACCCGAGGGCGCGCCCCGGCCGGACCCCGCCACCTGCGGCACCGCCGTGGTCAAGGTCACGGACGGGCCCGAGGCGGGCAGGAACGTCACGCTCCGCCTGCCCGGCGCCCCCGGGTCCCCGCGGTTCGCGGCGGGCGACGACGTGATCCTGCTGCGCGAGGCGGACGGCGCGTACCAGATCTCCGATCATGACCGGGCGACGCCGCTGTGGTTGTTCGGGGCGGCGTTCGCGCTGGCGGTGATCGCCTTCGGCCGCTGGCGCGGGGTGACGGCGCTGGTCGGGCTGGTGGTCACGTTCGTGCTGCTGCTGACGTTCGTCATTCCGGGGATCCTGGAGGGCAGGTCGCCGATGCTGGTGGCCATCGTCGGGGCGGCGGCGATCATGCTGACGGTGCTCTACCTGACGCACGGCTTCTCGCTGCCCACCTCCATGGCCGTGCTCGGCACCGTGGCCAGCCTGGCGCTCACCGGGCTGCTGTCGTACGTGGCGCTGCGGCTGGCCGAGCTCAACGGGGTCACCGACGACAGCGCGCTGACCCTGGGCATGAGCCTGTCGATCGACACGCAGGGGCTGCTGCTGGCCAGCATCATCATCGGCGCGCTCGGGGTGCTCGACGACGTCACGGTGACGCAGGCGGTGACGGTGGCCGAGCTCGCCCACGCCAACCCGTCCTACGGCTTCACCCGCCTCTACCGGGCGGCCGGCCGGGTCGGGCGGGCGCACATCGCCTCGGTGATCAACACGATCATCCTGGCGTACGCGGGGGCGTCGCTGCCGCTGCTGCTGCTGTTCAGCATCGGGGAGCAGCCGCTGGGTGACGTGCTGACGACGCCGGTCGTCGCCCAGGAGATCGTCCGCAGCATCGTCGGCACGCTCGGCCTCATCGCCGCCGTCCCGATCACCACCGCCCTCGCCGCGCTGGCCGCCACCCGCCGCCCCGACCCCGACGAGCCCGCCGGCCACGGACGGGAAGAGCCCGCGGACCACGGCTTCTTCACGCCGCACGCCTTCGAGCCGCACGACCGGCACCCCGCCGCCGACCCCCACGACCGGCGATCCCCCACCCTTGAGCCGCCCGACCGGCGATCCGCCACCCTTGAGCCGCCCGACCGGCGATCCTCCACCCTTGAGCCGCCCGACCGGCGATCCGCCCCTCGTGAGCCGTCCGACCGGCCCGCCCGCCACCGACGGGCACGCGCCTGAGACCCGACCAGGGTCACTCGATCGCGGCGCTGCCGTCCACCCGCAGCTTGCGCCGGGCGCGCTCGTAGAAGGTGGTGCCGACGCGCACCACCTTCGCCGCCCCAGGCCAGGCGCGGACCCTGACGGTGTCGCCGGGGCACAGGTGCCCGACCACCGTCCCGTCGACCTCCACCGCCAGCCGCCCGCTGCTGGGCAGCACCTCCAGCGTCACGTCCTCGTCCGCGGGCAGCACCAGGGCCCGGTTGAACGCCGAGTGCGCCGCGGCGGGTACGACCAGCACCGCCTCAAGCCGGGGCGAGACGATCGGCCCGCCGGCGGAGAAGCTGTAGGCCGTGGAGCCGGTGGTGGTGGCCACGATCACGGCGTCGGCGGCGTAGTTGACGAAGGGGCCGTTCGCCGGGGTGCCGTACCTGACGTGGGGGCTGCCCGACGGGGTGACGGACACGGCCGCCAGCCCGTCGCCCGGGATTCTGACCAGCGCGATGTCGTTGAACGCGGTCACCGCCACGCCCCCGATCTCGCTGCGGATCGCCATCCGCGGCTCGATCGTGTAGTGGTGGCCGTCGATGGCCGACAGCGTCGCCTCCAGCTCGTCCACGTCGATCTCCGCCAGGAACCCGAGCCGTCCCAGGTTGACCCCGAGAATGGGCGTCGGCCGGCCGGCCAGCAGCCGCATGGTCCGCAGCATCGTGCCGTCGCCGCCCAGCCCGACCAGCAGGTCGGCGCGCTCCACGAGGCTGACGGCGTCGACGGGCACGGCGCTGCAGTCGATGCGCCCCACCTCCTCCGGCAGGCCGAGCACGGTGACCCCCTTGTCCCCGGCCCAGCTCAGGATGGTGTCGATCGCCTTCTTGGAGTCGCGCTTGGGGTGCAGTACCAGCCCGACCGTCCCGACCATGCCCATAAGGCCCACCTTAGGCGATCCCGTGCACCCCGTTCTCAGCGGACGAGGCTGGGGCGTTTCGGGTCGAACGTCCAGTCCTTCACCAGGTATCGCATGGCGACGGCGTCGTCCCGGGCGCCCAGGCCCTCGCTGAGGTAGAGCTCGTGCGCGGCGGCGAGGGCCTCGCGGTCCAGCTCGACGCCGAGCCCCGGCGTGTCGGGCACGTCGATCGCGCCGTCCGTGATCCGGAACGGCCGGGTGGTGAGCGCCTGGCCGTCCTGCCAGATCCAGTGCGTGTCGAGCGCGGTGATCTCGCCGGGGGCGGCCGCTCCGACGTGCGTGAACATGGCCAGCGAGATGTCGAAGTGGTTGTTGGAGTGCGACCCCCAGGTCAGGCCGAAGTCGTGGCAGAGCTGGGCGACGCGGACCGACCCGGCCATGGTCCAGAAGTGCGGGTCGGCGAGCGGGATGTCGACGGCGGCGGCCCGTACGGCATGGGCGAGCTCGCGCCAGTCGGTGGCGATCATGTTCGTCGCCGTGGGCAGGCCGGTGGCCCGCCGGAACTCGGCCATCGTCTCCCGGCCGGAGAAGCGGCCCTCGGCGCCGCACGGGTCCTCGGCGTAGGCGAGCACGCCGCCGAGCCCGGCGCACAGCCGGACGGCGTCGGCGAGCAGCCAGCCGCCGTTGGGATCGAGGGTGATCCGTGCCTCCGGGAACCTGCGGGCCAGCGCCCTGACCGCCTCGATCTCCTCCTCGCCGGCCAGCACCCCGCCCTTGAGCTTGAAGTCGGTGAAGCCGTAGCGCTCCTGGGCCGCCTCGGCCAGCGCGACCACCGCGTCCGGTGTGAGGGCCTCACGGCGGCGCAGCCGGGACCAGCGGTCGTCGCCGGCGTCGTCCACGCGGTAGGGCAGGTCGGTCCGTCCCGGGTCGCCGACGTAGAACAGGTAGCCCAGCATCGGCACCCGGTCGCGCTGCCGCCCGTCGCCGAGCAGCTCGGCCACGGGCAGGCCGAGGTGCTGGCCGTGCAGGTCGAGCAGGGTGGACTCCAGGCCGGTGACCGCGTGCACGGTGGTGCGCAGGTCGAAGGTCTGCGGGCCGCGCCCGCCGGCGTCCCGGTCGGCGAAGCGCGCCGCCACCTCCCGCAGCAGGCTGCGGTAGCGCGCCACGGGCCGGCCGGCCAGCAGCGCGCCCGCCTCCTCGACGGTGCGGCGGATCGCCTCGCCGCCGGGCACCTCGCCCAGGCCGGTACGCCCGTCGGAGTCGGTGGTGATGACGACGTTGCGGGTGAAGTACGGCCCGTGCGCGCCGCTGAGGTTGAGCAGCATGCTGTCGTGACCGGCGACCGGGACGACCTCGACGCGCTGGATGGTGGGCGACATGGTCCTGCCTTCTAGCTGATCTTGTTGCCGAGGGCGGTCGGCCGTGAGGGCCTTGCCGCACGGACGCCGCCAGACGATTCCTGTCCACGTGCGATTCCGTATCCGGCGATACCCTACGCGCATCACGACCTACGCTGGTGCCGGCGGCGGCGGGTCGTCGCGCAACCGGCTGTAGAGACATCCGTCGCGCCACTGCCCGGCCCGGAACTCGCCCGCACGGATCCGGCCCTCAAGCTGGAGCCGGCCTTCTCCAGCGACTTCTGCTCGGAGACGTGGTCGTCCTCGACCTCGACCATGAACCGCCCGTCGTCGGCGCCGAGGTAACCGTCGGGCGGGCTCCTGGGCGTCGCGGAACCGGCCCAGTCGAGGCCGATGAGGAGGGCTCCGCGAGAAATCGCCTACCAGCCGCCGTTGGCGGAGTAGAGCTGGCCGCGCACCGCGCCGCCGGGGAACTCACCCGTGTGGAGGTTGGCGTACCAGTTCTTCGGGTTCTTGGCGATGCCCTTGGCGGTGCCGCTCTTGATCGATACGGACCCGGCCAGGCCGTCCACGCCCT
This sequence comes from Nonomuraea jiangxiensis, assembly GCF_900099965.1. Classification (GTDB taxonomy): domain Bacteria; phylum Actinomycetota; class Actinomycetes; order Streptosporangiales; family Streptosporangiaceae; genus Nonomuraea; species Nonomuraea jiangxiensis. The sequence continues at coordinate 337,191 of NZ_FNDJ01000012.1, forward strand.
TGGGCAGTCCCTTGGGAGCCTCGAAGAGGGGCACCGCCACCGGGCCGTTCTTGCCCTTGGCCCCCTGGTGGATGTGGGCCAGCGTCGGCGCTGCGATCCCGCGGAACAACGTCGCGTAGTCGATCTTCCCGCCGTGGATGTCGAACAGCCACTCGGCGTGACCGTTGCGGTCGCCGACCTTCTGACCCGGGGCCGGAACCTCCTGCTTGCCGTCGGCCTTCGCGTGCAACCGGCGGCCGTTCCCGATCGCCAGCACCGAACCGAGGTTCACCGGGCTGATCCGGTAGAGCTGGGCCCGCACCGCGCCGCCGGGGAACTCGCCGGTGTGCAGATTGGCGTACCAGTTCGCCGGGTTCTTCGTGATGCCGGCCAGCAGTGCCTTGTCGGTGACCTTCACGGTGCCGGACACGCCCGTGGTGCCCTTGGGCAGGCCGTCCATGAAGAACCCGATCTTCACGTCGCCGTTCTTGCCCTTCTTCCCCTGGTGGATGTGGAACATCGCCGGCGTGGCGACGCCCTGCCACTTGACGGCGTAGGACACCTTGTCACCGTTGATCTCGAAGACCGCGAAGGCGCTGCCGTTCTTGTCGCCGACGGCGGGGCCGCCCTTGACCGGCACCTCGTTCTTGCCCACCAGCTTGGCGGCCAGATAGACCGGCGCCGAGTGCGCGGCCGAAGCCGTGGCGGACGACGTGGCGGCCTGGGAGGCGCCGGGCGCGAGGGCGGCGGTGATCATTCCGACGGCGAGCACCGAACTGGACAGTGCGAAGGCGCGCTTGTACATGGAAAACCCTTTCAGGATGCGTTCGCCCCGCGCGGGACTGTCAGGTGACAACCGGGGCCGATGCGAACAGAGTGCCGCAGCCTTCCGACCCCGGAACACGTACAAGTACGCATATCCGGTGAATAGTGAAAGGTGTCGTAACCTGTGCCGATGGCGTCGGAGTCGAGTCCATCATGCGCAGGAGCGTGTCACCGGAGCTGGTGAGCCACATCCCCGCCAGGCGGAGCGCTGGAGGCACGTGACCTGTTCACCGTGCCGGCCCGGCCGGACCTCGGGCTGGAGGTCGCGCGCGTGGGCATGCCGATCCGTCACGAGCGGAGGCTGCTGGGGTTCGTGTGGTTGCTGGTCTCGGACGGTCCCGTCTCCGGGGAGGCGGTGGCCGTACGCCGGGCGGCCGACAGCGCCGCGCACATGTTGCACCGGGAGTTCCTGCTCGGGGAGCTGACCCGGGGCCGTGAGCGTGAGCTGGCGCGCGACCTGATCTCCGCCGACCCCGAGGTACGCGCCCCGCGCAGTGCCCTCCACCTCGAACGCCCCGACCACGGGCTGCTCGTCCTCGTGCAGCCGGTCCCGTCCGCGTCCGAGATCGAGGGGCTGGCCGCGACCGTCCATCGGCGGGTGGCCGAGGAGAGCGGCAAGGAGTGCTGGGTCGGGCTCGGCGAGCGTCATCCCGGCCTCGCGGCGGTCCACCTGTCGTACGGCGAGGCCAAGCGGAGCGCCGACGTCGCCCGGATCGTCAAGATCCTCGGCCCGGTGGTGCGGCAGGCACTCCGGGCTGGGCGTCTACGGCCTGCTGGCCGAGCTGCCCGCGGCACGGCTCGGCCGCAGCCTGCACCCCGGGCTGCGCCGGCTGCTCGACCACGACGGGGACACGGACGCGCTGGCCGGGACCTTGGAGGCGTTCCTCGACAACGCGGGCGACGTCAAGCGCACCCTCGTCGATCGCCGAGCCGTGCTCGACGCACCTGGCGCCGGCCTCGATGGCGTTGCGGAGACCGGCGTTGTTGTGCGCGTGCACGGTGACGTAGGTGCCGCGCGCGGCGGCCTCGCCGACGGCCGCCGCGATCTCCTCGACGGTGAACTGCGTGTCGGAGAGGTTGTCGTGGTGGGAGACCACGCCACCGGTCACGCACATCTTCAGGAAGCCCGCGCCGCGGCGGAACGCCTCCCGGGCGTTCTTGCGGACCTCGTCGGGCCCGTCCGACAGCAGGGACAGCGCGCATAGGCCGGGGATCTCGTGGGTACGCCAGTCGTGCGACGGCTCCCATTCCGCGCCCAGGTAGCCGTGGCCGCCGGTCTGGCACAGCAGCGGTCCGCAGTGGAGGATGCGGGGGCCGGGAATCTTGCCGCCGGCCACCACCCGGGCGAGGCCCGCGTCGATGCCACCGGTGTCCCTGACGGTGGTGAAGCCCGCGTCGAGGGTCTGCCGGCAGTTCTCGAACATGTCGGCGGCCAGCTCCGCCACGGACAGCCGGTGGGTCAGGGCGGCGCCGATGTCGCTCGACAGGCCGAGGTGCACGTGGGCGTCGATCAACCCGGGGGTGACGAACAGGCCCGAGCAGTCCAGCGTCTCGGCGCCGGCCGGCGGGGCGCCGCCGAGCGCGGTGATCCGGCCGTCCTCGACGCGGATGGCCTGGTCCGGTACGGGCTCGCGCCCGGTGCCGTCGATGACGGTCGCGCCGATCAACCACATGGGACAGACCTTTCCGGCCGGGAGCCGCCGGCCTTGATCAGGGGTGAGGATGCCGTCCCTGCACGGGTGCCGCACCTCGCGATCACCATACGGCCTTCATCGCGGCCACCGACTGTTCGACGAGACCGGGGTGCCCTACGAGGAGTGGGACGGCGACACGCTCGCCGCCCGGGTGCCGGGCATCGACACCGGCCGCTACTGGCCGCCCAGGCGCCTCGACGACGGCGCGTTCTGGGCGGACGCGAGCGGCTCGCTCGGCGCGGTCTACACGCCGGACGCGGGATACGTCACCGATCCCAAGCTGGCGGCGCAGAACCTCGCGGTGGCGGCGGCGCGGCAGGGGGCCGAGTTCCGCTTCCACAGCGCCGTGACCGCGATCGAGTCCGGCGGCGGGAGAGTACGCGCGGTCCGGCTGGCCGACGGCGCCCGGCTGCCGTGCGAGGTCGTGGTGAACGCGGCCGGCCCGTGGTCGGGCAGGCTGAACGCGCTGGCCGGGGTCGGGTCGGACTTCACCATCGGCGTGCGGCCGCTGCGGCAGGAGGTGGCGCACGTGCCCGCACCGGCGGGCTACCAGGGGCCGGCGGTTAGGGGGAGCTCAGGCACGGTGATGGGCTGACCGCGCTCTCAGGGCTTGCCGAACTCGACGCTGTCCACGACCCACCGGCGGCACTGCTCGCTGAGCGTGAACCCGAGTCCTGGCCGGTCGGGAACGTGCATGCGGCCGTCGCGGGTCTCCAGCCGCTCGTCGAACAGCGGGTTGAGCCATTCGAAGTGCTCGACCCAGGGCTCGCGCGGATAGGCGGCGGCCAGGTGGAGGTGGATCTCCATGGCGAAGTGCGGCGCGAGCTGCAGGCCCGCGTGGTCGGCGAGGGCGGCCAGGCGCAGGAAGGAGGTGATGCCGCCGACGCGCGGGGCGTCCGGCTGGATGACGTCGGCGGCGCGCGCCTCGATGAGCCGGACGTGCTCGGCGACGCTGGAGAGCATCTCGCCGGTGGCGATGGGCGTGTCGAGCGCGGCGGCCAGTCGCGCGTGTCCCTCGGCGTCGTAGGCGTCCAGGGGCTCCTCGATCCACACGAGCCCGAAGTCCTCCACCGCCCGCCCGAACCGCAACGCCGCCGCCCGGTCCCACTGCTGGTTGGCGTCCACCATCAGCGGCACGTCCCCGAGGTGCTCGCGTACCGCCGCCAGCCGCCGCAGGTCCGCCCGCATGTCCGGCTGCCCCACCTTGATCTTGATCCCGCCGATGCCCTCCGCCAGCGACCGGGTGGCCCGCTCCTTCACCTCCTCGATCGGCGCGTGCAGGAAGCCGCCCGAAGTGTTGTACGTCCGCACCGAGTCCCGGTACGCCCCCAGCAACTTGGCCAGCGGCAACCCCGCCCGCTTCGCCTTCAGGTCCCAGAGCGCGATGTCGATCGCGGCCAGCGCCTGGGTGGCCACGCCCGACCGGCCGACCGACGCGCCCGCCCAGAGCAGCATGTCGTGGATCCTGCCGATGTCGGAGGGGTCCTGGCCGATCAGGTCGCCCGCGACCTCCTTGGCATGGGCGTACTGGGCGGGGCCGCCCGCCCGCTTGGAGTAGCTGAAACCGGTCCCGTCATGGCCGTCCTCGGTCGCGATCTCGGCGAACAGGAAGACGATCTCGGTCATCGGCCTCTGCCGTCCGGTGAGCACCTTGGCGTCGCTGACGGGGACGTCCAGGGGCAGCGTCACGGAGGAGAGCGCGACGTGGCGGATGCGGTCGGATGGCATGGCAGCCCCAGGGTTCGGAAAGATCATCATTCATCGTATGAACACCTCGCTCATACGACAACGCGGCCCGGCATGGCGGCCTCCGCCGGGCGGAGGCCGCCTCTCAAGGCCGGGTCAGGACCACGTGGAGGCCGGGGTGATCGGTGTTGCGCATGCCGACCACCTCGGTCCTGACGAACCCCACGTTCGCCGCGAACACGTGCTGCACGCTCCCGTCCCCCTTCCTGAAGAAGGGGGCCACGTTGCAGTCCTGCACGTTGGGCCCGAACAGCGGGGCGTACTTGAGGTTGAAGTCCCCGCCCAGCACGACCTGCTTCCCGGCCACGGCCCGGTCGCGCAGCAGGGCGATGGCCGCCTTGCACTGCGCCATGGCGACGTTGCCGGCGGTCGACAGGTGGGTGCTGCATCCGACCAGGTCGGCGAACTCGGCGCAGACGTAGACGCGCTTCTCCGATCCGCTGTCCTGGGTGGCGTACTGGCCGGAGAAGACGGTCCCGGTGGCGGGTGAGCGGAAGATCAGGCCGTTGCCGTACTCGTCGCCGTTGGTGCAGCGTACCGGGGTGCCGTCGGGGCGGCGGGCGGGCGCGAACGTGCTGAAGCCGTTGCCCATGGCCGGGGCGAGCTGGGCCAGGTCGTTCCGGCAGATCTCGTTGAGTGACAGGACGTGGGGTTGCCGGGCGGTGATGACGGTGTTGGCCTCCTGGATGGTGGCGGCCCCGTTGTAGCAGGAGGTGTTGACGCCGCTGTGGCACAGGTTGAGCTGCAGGACACGGAACTCCTGCGCCTGCGCCTCGGCGGCGGCCGGGAAGACCGCGGCGAGGACCAGGGCGAGGACGAGGTAGATCGGCATGTGCTCGTTTCCCCTCATATGATGATCGGCGACGGTGACAGCGTCTCAGCGAACCTCCGATACCGTCGAGGGCATGCGGCTTCACGTGGGATGCGCGATGTGGACTCACGCGCGCTGGCAGGGGCGGTTCCTGCCCGCCCAGCTCCCCGCCGGTGATCGCCTGCGCGCGTACGCGACGTGGTGCGACGCGGTCGAGGGCAACACGACGTTCTACGCGACCCCGACGCGGAGCACGGTCGAGTCGTGGGCCCGGCAGACCGGCCCGGACTTCCGTTTCGTGGTCAAACTGCCCAAGACGATCACCCACGAGCGCCGCCTCACCGGCGCGGAGGCGGAGCTGCGGGCGTTCCTGGAGGCCGTCGAGCCGCTCGGGCCCCGGGCGCACGCCCTGTGGGTGCAGCTCCCCGGCTCGTTCGGGCCCGCCGATCTCGGCTCCCTGGCTGCCTTCCTGCACCGGCTGCCCGGCTCCCACCGCTACGCCGTCGAGGTGCGCCACCGTGCCTTCTTCGAGGACGACCGCGCCGCGGGCCACCTGGAGCAGGTCCTCGGCGCCGCCGGCGCCGAGTGGGTCCCGTTCGACACCACCGTCCTCTTCCAGAGCCCGCCGACCAGCGACGCGGAGCGCGACGCGTGGACGAAGAAGCCGCGCGTGCCCCGCCGCACCCGGGCCCTGACCGCCCACCCGATCGTCCGCTACCTGGGCCGGGACGCCACGGAGCGCACGGTCGAGGGCTGGCGGCCGTGGGTGGCGACGGTGACGCGGTGGCTGCGCGAGGGCCGCTCGCCCACGGTGTTCATCCACACCCCCGACAACGCCGACGCGCTGACGCTCGCCCGCCGGTTCCACGACGACGTACGCGCGGCCGTGCCCGGCCTCGACCCGCTCCCCGAGCCGATGGCCGACGACGAGCCCCTGACCCTCTTCTGAGCCCGGCCCGCCGTCAGCCGGTGTAGTCGTCGAAGTTGATCGAGATCCGGTGCCCGTTCGACGGCAGGGCGGGCACCGTGAGCACGTCACGCTCGCCGTGGCCGCCGCGCGGCGTGGACACCACGGTCAGCGGCCGCCGCTTGGCGGGCAGGAAGGCGTCCATCGCGGTCAGGAACGGCTGGGCGAAGAACTGCGGGATCGGCGCGGCGAGGTCGGTGACGCCGTCCACGCCGGCGTCGTAGACGAAGATCCCGATCGCCCGCTTGGCGCGCGGCGCGTTCGCCGGGTTCAGCAGTTCGAGCCCGTTGACGCGCAGCGAGTCGCCCGCCGCGCCCTGGTCGCCCCACCACTCCTTCTGCCGGTTGATCACCAGGTTGGTGTGCCGCTCGCTGCTCTCCATCAGACCTGACACGCCCTCGCCCGGCCGGCTCGTCAGCAGCCGCACCAGCGCGTCGGAGCGCCGGAAGGGCTGGAAGTACAGGTGGTGCACGGACGTGGGCCACACCACGGCGAACTCGTAGTGCGCGTCACCGTCGCCCCTGAACGGCCCCCACGAGCCGTCCTGGCCGATCAGGAAGGCCGCCACGGGCCGCTTCGACCCGCGCTCCCCCGTACGCGGATCCACCCGGTAGACCTCGACCCTGGTCCCCTCCGCCCCCACGTTGCTCGGGAACAGCACCGCCCGCCCCGACAGCCATACCGGTCCCCGCTCCTCGGCGACGTCCGTGGTGCGCGGGCGCCGCCCGGTGAAGAACTCGTAGAACCTGGTGAAGGTCTCGGGCGAGGAGACGACCTGCGTGTGGGACATCTCCGGGAACCGTACGTTCTCGGCCCCGCCCACCTGCCGTTCGGCCGAGCCCTCGCCCCACACCGCGAGCGTGGGCACGCCGCCGGGCTGATCGGCCGAGCTCGCCCCGTCCAGGTTGACGTAGTGGGCGACCTTGGCCGCCCGCTCCGGCGAGCTGCGCAGGTATTCCTGCATCAGGCTGGTCCCCAGCGAGTGGGCCAGCAGGTCGACCTTGTCCGCCCGCGACCTGGCCAGCAGCCGGTCGATCCGCGCGTCCAGCCCCGCGTAGACCTGCTCGCGGGTGTTCACCTGGAACAGCGAGTCGTACTCGTGGGCCTCGATCAGCCCGATCCGGTAACCGTTGCCCGCCAGCCGCCGCGCCTGCGTGTCGAACTGGGCGGCCGACCCGCTGAACCCGTGCACGAAGACGACCGGCCGCCGGCCACCCGTCTCTTGGGCCTGCGCGGCCGGTGCCGGCAGCGCGCCCGCCAGCAGGACCGCCGTTGACACCGCTAATGAGGCGACCAGCCTTCGCAGCTTCACACCCGGCTCCTTCCGAGGAGGGACCATGAGGAGAACATTGCTCTGGTACGCCGTCAGCGTCGATCATCGCGGCCCCCGCGTCAACCGCCGCCGGACACGCGAAACGCCCGGCTGGCGGCCAGCCGGGCGTCTCACCACCGGGTTCATCCCATGTGCGGGTAACGGTGGTCCGTCGGCGGGACGAACGTCTCCTTGATCGTCCGGGCGTTCACCCAGCGGATCAGGTTGTAGATCGAGCCCGCCTTGTCGTTGGTGCCCGAGGCCCGGGCGCCGCCGAACGGCTGCTGGCCCACCACCGCGCCCGTCGGCTTGTCGTTGACGTAGAAGTTGCCGGCCGCGAAGCGCAGCCGCTCGGAGGCCGCGGCGATGGCGTAGCGGTCCTGGGCGATGAGCGAGCCGGTCAGCGCGTACGGGGCGATGCCCTCCATCTGGTCGAGCACCGTGTCGAAGTCGCGGTCCTCGTAGACGTGCACGCCCAGGATCGGGCCGAAGTACTCCTTGACGAAGATCTCGTCGGTGGGGTCGGCGCACTCCAGGACGGTCGGCTTCACGAAATAGCCGACGGAGTCGTCGTACGAGCCGGTGAGGACGTCGATGCCCGAGGCCGCCCGCGCCCGGTCGATGGCCTCCTTGTGCTTGGCGAAGGCCCGGGCGTCGATCACCGCGCCCATGAACACCGACAGGTCGCCCGCCACGTCCCCCACGGTCAGCGACTCGGCCACGGCGACGAAGTCGTCACGCATGCCGTTCCAGATCGAGCGTGGCACGTAGGCCCGCGAGGCGGCCGAGCACTTCTGCCCCTGGTACTCGAACGCGCCCCTGATCAGCGCCGTCGAGAGCACGGCCGGGTCGGCGGACGGGTGCGCGAGCACGAAGTCCTTGCCGCCGGTCTCGCCGACGAGGCGCGGGTAGCCGTGGTAACCGGCGATGTTGGTGCCGACCGTGCGCCACAGGTGCTGGAATGTCGCGGTCGAGCCGGTGAAGTGCACGCCGGCCAGCGCCGGGTGCGCGAGCGCCACCTCGGAGACGGCCTGCCCGTTGCCGGTGACCATGTTGATGACGCCCGGCGGCAGCCCGGCGGCCTCCAGCAGCCGCATCGTGAAGTGCGCGGCGAACTGCTGCGTAGGCGAAGGCTTCCAGACGACGACATTCCCCATCAAAGCGGCAGAAGTCGGCAAATTTCCGGCGATGGCGGTGAAGTTGAACGGCGTGATCGCCAGGACGAACCCCTCCAGCGGCCGGTACTCCATCCTGTTCCACACACCGGGCGAGGAGATCGGCTGCTCGGCGTAGATCTGCCGGGCGTAGGCCACGTTGAACCGCAGGAAGTCGATCAGCTCACAGGCGGCGTCGATCTCCGCCTGCTGCGCCGACTTGGACTGCCCCAGCACGGTCGCCGCGTTCAGCGTCGCCCGCCACGGGCCGGCCAGCAGGTCGGCGGCCTTCAGGAAGATCGCGGCCCGCTCGTCGAACGACAGCGCCCGCCAGGCGGGGGCCGCCCGCAGCGCCGCGGAGACGGCGTCCTGCACGTCCTGGGCCGTGGCGTCGTTGGCACGGCCCAGGACGGAGGCATGGTTGTGCGGTTGCACCACGTCGATGGGGGCGCCACCGCCGAGGCGCTGCTCGCCGTCGATGGTCATGGTCAGGTCGATCGAGGACCCGGCCAGTTCCTTGACGCGGTCTTCCAGCACCGAGCGCTCGGCGCTGCCGGGCGCGTATCCGTACACCCGCTCGTTGGCGGGGACGGGGACGTTGCTGATGGCATCCATTACTTACCCCCAAGGGCACGAAGGAAGAAGGCGACGTTGGCCGGCCGCTCGGCGAGGCGGCGCATGAAGTAGCCGTACCAGTCGTCGCCGTAGGGGACGTAGACGCGGACCGTGTGACCGGCCCCGGCCAGGGCCTCCTGCCGGTCGGTCCGGATTCCGTAGAGCATCTGGAACTCGTGGTCGCCGATCGTCCGCCCGAACCGGTCGGCGAGCAGCTCGGTGATCGCGATCATGCGGTCGTCGTGCGTCGCCACCATGGGGTATCCCTTGCCCGCCATGAGGATCCGCAGGCATCGCACGAACGCCTTGTCCACGGCGCCCCTGCCCTGGTGGGCGACGGAGGCGGGCTCGCGGTAGGCGCCCTTCACCAGGCGTACCCGGGAGCCTTCCGAGGCCAGGTCGCGGCAGTCCTCCTCGCTGCGGAACAGGTACGCCTGGATCGCCACGCCGGTCGCGGGAAAGTCCTCCCGCAGCTTGCGCAGGATGGTCAGCGTCGAGTCGACCGTGGTGTGGTCCTCCATGTCGAGCGTGACGGACGAGCCGTTGACCGCGGCGGCGGCGCAGATCTCGCGGGCGTGCTCCAGGGCCATCGCGTCGTCGAGCCGCTGCCCGACGGCCGACAGCTTCACCGACACCTCACCCCGGCTCCCCAGTTGCAGCGGCCGCAGGGCGGTCAGCAGCGCCAGATAGGCGTTGGTGGTGGCCTCGGCGGCCCGCGCGTCGCGCGTCTCCTCGCCGAGGTGGTCGACGCTCACGGCCAGGTTGGCGTCGCGCAGGCGTTCGACGGCGTCGCGGGCCTCCTGAGTGCTCTCGCCCGCGACGAACCGCTGCACGACCTTCCTGGTGAGCGGGAAGCCGGAGACGGAGCGGCGTACGAGCCTGCTCCCGGAGGCGGCGAGCAGCAGTTGACCGAGCATGTTCTCAGTCTAAAAACGCAGCTCAACGGGGGCCATCGACGCTCGTAACGCGACCTGTGGCAGGCTGTCGTACAAATGCACAACTCGGCTGACCTACAAGAGATCGTCGACGAGATCGCCGCCCGGCTGGGTGCGTCCGCGACGCTGGAGGACCGCTCGTTCCGCCTGCTGGCCTACGGGGCGCAGCACGGCGACATCGACACGGTCCGCCAGGAGTCGATCCTGCGCCGGCGCGCCACGGGCGAGGTCCGCGCCTACTTCGAGCGCTACGGCATCGCCAGGGCCGGGGGCCCGGTCAGGATCCCGGCCGACGCCGCGCTCAAGGTGCTGGCCAGGGTCTGCTGGCCGCTGCGGCACCGCGAGGTGACCTACGGCTACCTGTGGCTGCTCGACTCGGGCGAGCTCACCGACGACCGGCTCGCGACCGCCGCCCCGCTGGTCGCCAGGGCCGCCGCCGCGCTCGCCCAGGAGGCCAGGAGCCGGCAGGACCTCGGCCACGGCCTGCGCGCCCTGCTCTCCGCCGACCCGGAGGAACGCGCCGCCGCCGCCATCGAGGTGCACGGCCCCGTCGCCGCCGTCGCCGTACGCGAGTCGCAGGAGCGCGTGGCCGCCCTCTGGACGCTCCCGCGCGGCGTCCTGGCCCGCCCGGGCTCGCCCGTCGCCCTGCTGGCCCCCGCCCACCTCGCCGCCGAGGCGGCGCGGACCCTGCAGAGCGCGTACGGGACCGCCGCCGGCATCGGCGCCACCCGGGAGGACCCGGCCGACGCCTGGCTGAGCTGGCGCGAGGCCCGCCAGGCGCTGCGCATCGCCGAGCACTTCCCCCGCTACTCCCCCGTCGCGCTCTGGGCGGATCTGGGCGTGCACCGCCTGCTGGCCCGGCTCGGCCCGGCCGACCTGCGCGAGCTGGCCGCCGAGACCGAGGCGCTGGACGCCGAGCTGGCCCAGACCGTGGAGGTCTATCTCGACCGGGGCGGCCACGTCCAGAAGAGCGCGGCCGAACTCGGCATCCACCGCCAGACGCTCTACTACCGGCTGGGCAAGGCCGAGCGCCTCACGCACCGGGACCTGTCGGACGGCGACGACCGCCTCGCCCTGCACCTGGGCCTCAAGGCCGCCCGGCTGCGGGCCTGACAGGCCCCTGGACATGATTCCGGCAGGCGGCCGGTCGGCCGCCTGCCGGAACAGGGGGTGGTCAGGCGCAGGCCGCCTCGTAGACGCGTACCAGCTCCTGACTGACCCGCTCCCAGGAGTAGCGCGAGCGCGCCCGGTCGGCCCCCGCGTAGCCGAGCGCGGTGCGCAGGGTGGGGTCCCACAGCAGCTCGCGGGCCAGCCGGGCGGTGCGCGCGGGGCGGTCCGGCGGGACCAGCAGGCCGGTGACGCCGTCGATGACGGAGTCCAGGTGCGCGCCGACGGCCGAGGCGATCACCGGTACGCCGCAGGCCATCGCCTCCAGCGCGACGACCCCCGTGACGGCCTCGCGCGGCACCGACACCACGGCGTCCGCGCTGCGCATGAGCTTGGGCACCGCGGCCCGCTTGACCTGGCCGAGCAGCGTGACCCGGTCGGCCACGCCGAGCTCCTCCGCCAGGGCGCGCAGGCGGCGGGCGTCCTGGTCGTTGTCGAGGTGCTCGGGCTCCGGCCCGCCGGCGATGACCAGCTCGACCTCGCCGAGTCCCTGCAGCGCGCGTATGACGGTGTCCGCGCCGCGGTCCACGGTGAGCGGCCCCACGTGCACCAGCCGCTTGCCGGCGCCGCGGGTGGCCACCGCGCCGCGGCGCTGGAAACGCTCGGTGTCGACGCCGTACGGGACGACGGCGATGTTGCCGCGCGGCACGCCGAGCCGGATCAGCGCCGACTCCTGGTCGCCCGAGCCCGCGATGACCGCGTTGGCCCGGCGCCCGAGCGCCCGCTCCAGCTCCTTGTGGGTGGAGTCAATGCCGTAGAAGGTCTGGGTGACGGGAACGCCCAGGCCCTTCGCGCCCGCCACCGCGGCCAGGCCGCAGGTCCACGAGTGCGCGTGGATCACGTCCGGGCGCTCGTGGCTCCACCGCTCCATCAGGTGGTGGCCCACGTCGTTGAGATAGGGCGCCACTTCGTCGGCCGGAAGCTCCATGGCCGGGCCCACGTCGATCTGCTCCAGCGTGACCCCCGGGGCCACCCGCGTCTTGGGCTTGCCCTCGGCATTGTCACGCCGGGAGTAGATGGTGACGTGATGCTCGCGTCCCAGCTCACGTGCTACGGAAAGGATGCGGTGACGCTGGTTTCCCCCGGCAGATGCGACGATAGCAATATTCATGGCACACCTCTGCGTGAAATGCGTTAAAGGTGCACCTGCGTCTTAGGCACATCGATCTGTATCTCCGACCATACCCAGGTTTTCGCCGATCGCAAACCCCTGCGGATCAGACGCCCCGCAGGGCCAGCACCACGATCTCGTCCCAGACCTGGCCGCCCGAGAACGCGTGCCGGTCCGCCTCCACCGCCTTGACCACGGTGGACGGCGACTGGCCCGCGCACCGGCCGAGCACGTCGGCCAGCCTTTCCTCGCCGTAGGGCTCGCCAATGTCGTTCCTGGAGGAGATCAGGCCCTCCGAGTAGAGCACCAGCGTCTCCCCCGGGTGCACCGTCAGCGTCTCCACGCCGGTCTCCGCATCGGGCGAGATGCCCAGCGGCACACCGCCGCCGGCGGCGTAGCGGACGACGCCATCGGGCTGCAGCAGCACCGCCGGATGGTGCCCGGCCGAGGAAAGTTTGATCTCCCGCCCGCGTACGAACCCGGCCACGGCCATCACGAACATGCCCGTGCCCTGCGCGACCAGGGCCTCGTTGACCTTGCGCATCACCGCGGCGGGGTCGGACTCCCAGGCGCTCAGCACCCGCAGCCCGCCGCGCACCATGGCGCTGACCGAGGCCGCCTCCTCGCCCTTGCCCGCCGCGCCGCCGAGCGCGAACCCCCAGCCGCCCGAGACCGGGAACACGTCGTAGAACTCGGCGCCCACCGACGAGCCCGGGTGGTAGACGGCCGCGGCCTCGTAGCCGGGCACGTCGGGCAGCTTGCGCGGCGCGACGCTGGCCGACAGCGCGTCCGCCGCCCGCGAACGGCGCTGGAAGGTCGTCTGGGCCCGTACCGCCAGGCCGACCTGCAGCCCGACCTCCTGCATCACGGCCAGGTCGGCCAGCGCGAACGGCGGCCTTTCGTGCGTGCGCACCAGCGTCAGCACGCCGTCGCCGGACCCGATCGGCACGCACAACATCGAACCCGCGCCCATCGCGGTCAGCAGCGGCCCCTCGGCGCAGAACCCGAGCAGGGTCTCGTCGTCCACCATCTCGTAGACCACGCCGGAGCCGCGCTCCAGCACCTGCAGGACCACCTGGCTGGCCACCGGGTCGGAGGACTCCACCTGGCGCACGAGCTCGCCCATCGGCTGGTTCTTGGGCCCCACGACGACGGAGCGGTGCGGCAGCCCCGCCCGCACCATGTCGGCGATCACCCAGTCCGCCCACTCGGCCCCCAGCAGCCGGGTCGCCCGCGCCAGTGCGACGGGGCGCAGCAGCGTCTCCTCGTCCAGCAGCAGCGTGGCCATCCTGACCAGCAGGTCCTGCCGCTTGGCCGCCGTCAGCAACAGCGCGCTGTCGGACGCCTCGGGCCGCCGCGCGCCCGGCTCGGGCAGCTGCACCTCGGTCGGCAGCACCACCGCCGCCACCATCTGCTGCGGCTCGCCCGGCATGGTCAGCCTGGTCAGCGCCACCTGCGCCGTGTGCGTGCGCCCCTGGTGCGCCAGCCGCGTCTCGAACGCCGCCGGCTGCCCGGTCTGCAGCACCGACGTCAGGTGGGAGCGGAAGGCCGCCCGTCGCGACACGTCCACCAGCAGCGGGAACGACCGGCCGACCAGGTAGCCGTCGGGGCTGCCGAGCATGCGTGAGGTCTCGGGATTGATCCGCCTGACCACGCCGCCGCCGTCGAGCACCACGACCGGCACGGGGAAGGCCCGGAACACCTGGCGCAGCAGCTTCAGCTCCCGCTGCGTGCCGTCTTTCTTGCTTCCTGGCCGCTTGGGAGCCTTGCGCAGCGCCTCTCCGGCCGCGGCGAGCAGTTCGGCGGCGGTGTCGAGCTCGGCCAGGGCGGCGTCGAGCGTGGGCGCGAGGTCGGCGGGGTAGGCCATCCTCGCCTCACGCAACGAGGAGACGCGCCCCGCCAGCGCGTCCAGCGCGTGTTCGAGGTCGGGCATGGTCACCCTCTGACGCTACGCCACCCGGGATAAGGGGGGCCATATCGGGTAGAGGCTAATCGCTATGGAATCGACCGCGATGATCACCCCCGGTCTCGCCCGGGACCTGGCCGCACTCGGCCGGCTGGGCGAGGACAACTCGACGGAGAGCGTACTGCGCGGGCTCACCACGGCGCTGGCGGCCGGGGTGCCCGGGTGCTCGGGAGCCTCCGCGGAGCACTGGCGCGACCAGCGGGTCCTGGTCTCGGGCTCGCACAGCGAGCTCATCATGCTCGTCGAGGGCGAGCGGGAGCTGGGTGAGGGCCCGGCCACCGAGGCCAGGCAGAGCGGCGCCCGCGCCACCGTGGCCGACGTGCTCAGCGACACCCGCTGGCCCCGCTACGACGCCATGGCCAGCCGCTGGGGCGTGCGCTCCGTGCTCGTCGTCCCCATCGACGTGACCCCCGCCGTGCTGGTCGTGGGCCTGTACTCGGTACGCCCGAGGGCCTTCTCCCCCCTGGGCGCCCATTCGCTGGCCGACATGCTGACCGAGCAGGTCGGCGTGGCCATGGCCAACATGTGGGACTTCGAGGAGGTGCGCACCGACGCCGCCCAGCTCCAGGAGGCCCTGGCCGGGCGGTCGCTGATCGACCAGGCCAAGGGCATCATCATGCAGACCAGCGGAGTCACGTCCGACGAGGCGTTCGAGGAGCTGCGCAGGATCTCCCAGCACCACCAGGTCAAGGTGGCCGACCTGGCCCGGCTGCTGGTCGACGAGCACCAGCGCAAGTCGAAACGCTGAGACCGGGGCGGCCTGTGCCGAGCACCGAGGCCGGTCCGCCCGGCCAGTCGAGCACTGAGGCCGGGCCGCCCGGCCAACCGATTGCCGCGGCCGCGCCGCCTCGTCAGCCGATGGCGGCCAGGGCGTCGTCGAGGGTGTCGTAGAGCGGCAGACGCTGGGCCAGCCCCGTGATCCACATGACCTTGGACTTGGAGTATTCGACGCCGACCAGCGCGAACCTGGACCCCGAGGCCAGGCTCGTCTGCCAGTGGTGCACGATCAGCCCGAGCGCGCGCGAATCCATGAACGTCACCCCGGCCAGGTCAAGGATGAGGTTTGAGCCCGCCATGGACAGGTAATCGGCGAACTGCTCGCGCGTCGTGGCGTCGAGCACACCGTCGACGGTGATCACGGTGATCTCGTCCACGGTCGACGACGTCAGGCTGAGGGCCGCCATGTGCCCCTCGCCGTTTTCCGGCATTGTCACGAAGCAACCCTACTGTCACCGCACCAGAGAGGAATACTTCGCGCCACACGGGGGAGACTGGATCCGAAGTCCAGCAGAGGGCTTTCGTCTCGAGAGTAGAGCGAGGCGTGCCTCTGCCTGGGCTTTTTCTGCTGGGGGAGGGCGCCTGCGGTCCATATGAGGAGCAGCGATGGCTGTGCAGGAATACATCCTCGAGGAGATGACAGCAGAAGACCTCCTGGCCGAGATGGTCAGGGAGGACACGCCCGGCAGCCACAGGGAGCGGCTGCGTGAGCGCATCGTCGAGATGCACCGGCCGCTGGCCATGGAGATCGCCAGGCGCTACCGCTATCGTGGCGAACCTTTGGAGGATCTCCTCCAGGCCGCGTATGTTGGCCTGATGAAGGCGGTCAACGGCTTCGACCCGAGCCTCGGTCACGCGTTCAGGGGCTACGCGGTCGTGACCATGACCGGCGAGGTCAAACGGCACTTCCGCGACCGCACCTGGGCCATCCGGGTGCCCCGGCTCTACCAGGAGCGCCGCTCGGAGCTCAACAGGCTCGTGGCGGATCTCAGCCAGGATCTGGGCAGGTCACCGACGGTGGCGGAGCTGGCCGCCAAGATGAACATCACCGAGGAGGACGTCCTGCTGACACTCGACGCCTCCGCCGCGTACAGCACCCTGTCGCTCGACGCGCCGCTCGGCACCGACGACGACGCCGCCTCGCTCGGCGACGTCATCCCGGAGGACGACGACACGCTGAGCAACATGGTCGACAGGGAAGCCGTCAAGCCCCTCATCGACGCGCTCCCCTCCCGTGAGAAGCACATCCTGTTGCTGCGGTTCTTCGGCAACATGACGCAGGCCGAGATCGCCGCGGAGTTCGGGATCTCGCAGATGCACGTCTCACGTATCCTCCGTAAGGTTCTCGACCAGCTACGCACCGAGCTGGTCGGCTGAGAAGGTGGTCGTCGGGTGAACGAGGACGTAGAGCCTCAGTCGGGCTACACGAGCCCGCCACCCGGCGTGCCCGTGAAACAGCTCAGCTTCCGGCTGCCGGGCCTGCCATTGGTCCGGCAGTTCGCCGAGGACGAGGCCCGCGCCGCCGGCATTCCCGAGGAGTCCATCGGCGACTTCGTCATCGCCGTCAACGAAGTGGCCACCAACGCCGTCACCCATGGCGCGGACGACGCCAGCATCCGTGCCTGGACGATAGACGGCGACCTGGTCGTCGAGATCCACGACCACGGCACGTGGAAGCCGGGCCCGATGCCGGGCGCCGTGGGTGGCATGGGCCTGTGGGTGGCCCGCCTGCTCTCCTCCGACCTGACCTTGCGCGTCGGCAGGGGCGGCAGCACTGTGATCATGCGTTTCCCCGGCAAGGGGTGACTTCCGGGGTTCCGGTGGCTCAACCGACCGGAGGCCGCGATCGCGGCCTCCGGTCGGTCGTGTGCGCGTCATCGTTCACCTTCAACGACGGGTACGGCCGCGCCAGTTGCTGGTCCCGCTACGGATGGAGGCCGTGCCGATGCCGGCCTGATGCAGCGCCAGCAGGGTCAGCCCCAGCAGGGCGAACGTCATCCCGGAGAACCCGCCGATGCGGACGCCCACGAGGTCGAGCAGGAATCCCAGCCCGAAGACGATCGCCGCGACTATTGCGAGCATGTCATGTCACCTCATTCCCAGACTTGAGAAGCCCTGCCCCGGCACGCCCTGACTTGAAAGGTTCGGGTCGGGGAGGCCGGTGCCCTGGTTGGAGAGGGTCAGCAGGCGCTCCAGGACGTTCCTGTAGTCGCGCAGCGCCAGGCGCAGCTGTTCGGTGTCGGAGGCCTCGGCGTCCTTCCAGCGGCCGCGCAGGGTGCTCGTACGGCTGTTCAGGCTGCTGGTGAGGGACTCGACGACCTCGCCCACCAGGCCGTCGGCGCGCTGGACCGCCTCGCCGGGGTCGTCCACGAACGACGCCTGCAGGTCGCGCCAGCGGGCCTGCACCTCGGCGGGGTCCTGGTCGAACAGCCCCGCCTCCTCGGGGAGGGCGTGCGCGGGGGCGGCGCCGGGGACGGAGGTCGCGCCGGGGAGATAGGCGGGCTCGCGGCCCGCCGAGGTTCCAGGGGTGTCGGGTTCCGGTTCGGCCGGCCTGTCGCCGCCGGTCCGGGCGTAGGGGTCCTGGTAGGTGGTGTCGCCGGACTCGGGGGGACTCACGGCGCCGGGGACGGCGGCCGCGTACTCGTCGTCGGCCCGGGGCGACCTCAGCCCGTCCCGATCACGGACGTCCTCGCCACGGCCGTGGAATGACCCCGGCTCGCCCTCGCCACGGGCACGTTCATCGCTTTCCGTGAGGGATTCGTCACGGATGTAACCGTCTCCCCTTCCGTCCCGCTCGCCCTTCGTCGTCTCGTCCTCGACGTTGGCATCGGTCTTGGCGGCGGGATCGACCTTCGTATGGTCGCCGCGTTGCGACGGCACTTTCAGCTCATCGCTGCTCATATGTGCCTCACCGTCCTCGTGTGGTCTCATGCAACAGCTCCTCGAAGAGCGCGCGGTAGTGCACCATGGCCTGCCGGAGCTCCTCCGTGGAGGACTCGTCCCTGGCCGCCCGCCCGCTGATCTCGTGAGCCGTCCTGTAGTGATCGAGAGTCTCCGCGTGCCCCACCGACAGGTCGGACAGCCGCTGCTCGAAGTTCTCCGTCGGGTAGCCCCGCTCCGCCATGACCGCCGTGACCAGCTGGTCGGCCTCGGTCACCGCGAAGGCGGGCGCGTCGACGAAGCGCTCCTGCACCTCGGTCCAGCGCTGCGCGTAGGTGTCCCGGGACTCAGCCGTCAGGGGCCGGATGTCGAGCTCGGCATGCCGTTGCTCGCGTTCGAGCAGCTCCTGCTCCGCCTCCCGCCGGTTGTCCCGCTCGGCGACTATGCGTTCGTACTCCGGGCCGAAACGTTCGCGGAGATGGTTGCGGCGCTGCTGTCTCAGCCCGATATAGCCGATCACGGCGACCGCCACCACGACGACCACGACGACGGCCACCCAGAAAGAGGTGGTCATGATGTTCGCCTCCGGTCTCTTGTTGAGACCAGCGACTGCCCTCGAACAACGCGCCGAAACTAGCGTTTCAGCGGGCTTCCAGGCCCTTCCTGGCCGCCTCCAGCACGGATGCGACATGCGAGCCCGTTGATGCCGCCGGGACCTCGGTGAATCCCTCGCCGGCGTCGTACCGTACGTCGAGCCCCGCGTCCACGAGCCGCTGCGCCCACCGCAGCGCCGTGTTCAGCCGCTCGGGCGCGGGCGGCTTGCCCTGCGCGGCGGCCGACAGGTTCCGCAGGTTCGTCGCGGGCCCGGACTGGCTGTGGGCGCGGGCGAGCTTCCACGGCACGGCCCCGCTGTGGTCGAGCATCGGCCTGGCCAGCCCGGCGGCCCGCTTGGCCTGCAACACCCCGGACTCGCTGACACCGAAGTGCGCAGCCAGCTCCTGCACGCTCATCCCCTCAGCGACCAACCTGGCCAGCTCCCGCCGATCAATGCTCGGCTTCCGCCCCACCGGCCACCTCCACTCCCGGTTTCACGTGTGCGCGCGTACCTCCGATGTGCGCTAAGGTTATGACGTCCCGCCCCGCAGGGGGCGGCCGACACAACCGGGACGTAGCGCAGCTTGGTAGCGCACTTGACTGGGGGTCAAGGGGTCGCAGGTTCAAATCCTGTCGTCCCGACCACGCTTCGGCTGGTCGAGCAGGGTGTCACTCAACAGAGTGACACCCTTTCGCATCTGGTGAGTGACTAACTGAGTGACTATCAGGTGAAGAGCTGGTCCATCGCTGCAGCTCCACCTAGGAGTACGGGGCGTATCTGCTTCCGGTAGACGGCTTCGGTAACGGCGGTGCCACTGTGACCGACGAGACGAGCGATGTCCTCCAGGGGGGACGCCGGAGTCGGAGAGCAGCAAGACGAAGCTGTGCCGCATCTCTCGGGGCGTCCAGTAGTAGGCGGGCATCCCAGCGTCCTTGACGATCTTCCGGAACGCCCTCCGTACGTTGTGAGCGTCGAGCGGCATACCCACGAGGGACGCGAAGATCAAGCCGCGCTCCTTCCACCTCTCCCCCGCCTCCTTCCTCTCCGTCCGCTGCTGCTCCTTGTGCACCGTGAGTGCCTCTACGCACCGCTTGGGCAGCGCCAGAGACCTCCGTGAGCGCTTGGTCTTGGCGTCGCCTCCTTCGCGTACCGAGCGCCACACGGCGATCCACGGCGGTATGTCCTTGTCCGGATCGCCAACGAGATCAACCTCCTTCCAGGTGAGCGCCCGCAACTCCTCGGTACGAGCACCGATCAGCAGCGAGAGGACCACGTAGGCGTACAGGCGCGAGCCTTCCGCCGCGTTGAGCAGGGCCGTCGCCTGGTCGAGGGTGAGGGACTTGGACGGGCGGCCCTCCTTGCCCTCTGGGATCTCGCAGAGGCCCACGACGTTGCGCTTGACCTTGTCGCGGGCCTGGGCAAACTTCACCGCGCGGTTCAAGCACGAGTGGAGCAGTCGCACCGAGCGCGCGGCGAGGACCTTGGCCTTGCCGACGAGCCACCGGTCCACGTCCTCAGCGCTGAGTTCACGCAGCTTGCGGGCGCCCAAGTCGGGAATGATGTGCTTGTCGCACAAGATCCGGTAGTTCGTGACCGTGTTCGCGTTCCGGCCATGCAAGCCATAGGCAAGCCAGCTCGTCACGGCGTCCGCGACGGTGTAGTTCGCGGGGCCACTGGCAAGCCCGTCCTCATGGTCGCGAATGATCTCTTTGAGCTTGGCCTTGGCTTCGGTCTTGGTCTTGCCGCTGGCCTTCTTGACAATGCGCTTGCCGGCCGGGGTGTAGCCGACCGTCACCGAGGCGATCCAGCGTTGCCGGTTCTCGTCCCAGTGCAGACCGCCGTCTCCTCGGCTGCGTCGTTCGGTCATGAAGCCTCCTGTTCGAGTAGGGAGATGTAGTCCTCTATGGCTGAGGCGGGGATGAGCCTGGTCCGACCTTGAGTGACGGAGCGAAGCCGTCCGGAGCGAATGAGTTCGTAGATCACGCTGCGGCTGAGGCTGAGTAGATGCATGGCGTCGCAGACGCGGTAGAGCCGCCGATCGTGGGCGGGTAGGGGTGGGGTCATTCATCCGCCTGCGCGGCCGCGATCTGGCGGGCGGTCTGGACGCGCTGGCGGAGGTGTTCGGCCATGATCGCCTCGCCCGGCGTGTAGCCGATTCCGGCGAAGCGCCAGTGACCCAGGACGAGCGTGGTGGCGTCACCGAGGGCGGGCAGGCCGTGGCGTTCGCGGGCTTCGGCGGCACGGTGGGCGGCGCGGGCGTTCCGCAGGTCGGTGAGGTTGAGCGAGTAGGCGCGGCTCTTGCTGGAGAAGTGACCACGGAAGCCGAGCATGTGTGCCCATGGGCGGAGCCGCAGCGCCCGAAACTCAGGGCGTGCGCCGAGGTCCCAGCAGGTACGGATCATGCGGCGGGCGTGGTCGGTGACGGGCAGGGCGTCCAGGGTGAGGCCGGGCTTGAGGCCGGTGCCGTGGCAGTGCCCGCAGGGGGTCAGCACGGTCAGTCGCCCGCGTCCGGCGCAGGCCCGGCAGGACAGGCGGTGATCGACGGTGCCTGAGGCTTCGGCCCCTTTGGTGGCGTACTTGGCGATGTAGGAGGCGACGGCGCGTTCGCTGAGCCCGTCCGCGCGTGAGTCGAACAGGATGGGGCGGATGTCGAGCTGCTCACCCCAGACGAGAGTCCACCGGCCGAGATCGCTGGGCGGGGTGGTGACGGTGACCTGGCGGGCGGCGGGCGGGATGGCCTGGGTGAGCAGGTGGTGATCGGCCCAGTCGGGTGGCGGCTGGTGCGGCCCGGCGGGGCCGTCGAGGCGGATGATGGCGTGGAAGTGGATCAGGCCGCGCCGCTGGTACTCGGCGACCTTGGCGAACGACACCTTGACGTGCTCGGCGAAGGCACGGCGGCTCATCCCGGTCTGCGTGGCGAGCTCTTGGCGCAGGGCGAGGGTGAAGCGGTGCCACAGCGCGCCCGCGTGGGCCTGCCAGAGCACCGCGCCGGGATAGTCGTAGCAGCCGAGGCAGAGGGGTTGGCCGAGTCGTTCGTCGTGGGGTTCGTGCTGCTGGTGGCAGCCGACCGGCCGCCCGTGCTCGCATCGGGCGTCGTGCTTGCGGGGGCGGCAGGCGCGGCCGTCGCGGTGGGAGTGGACGGGGCCGAAGGACGGCGCGGTCAGGGTGACGAACGCGCGGGGGTGTGCGCTGACCGTCTCCGGAACGCCTTTGCCGCCGGACAGGCCCGCCCGGATCAGGTGGAAGGTGTCGGCCTGGTAGGTCTGTGAGCAGGCCGGGCAGACCGAGGCCCGCCGGTTGCCGCAGGCCATCAGGAGATGCCCGGACGGCTCCCCGTCGGTGGTGTAGGCGTGCAGGACCTCGCCCGTGCCCGCGTCCACGATCATCGACCCTCCGGCCAGGTGCACCGGGTGGGCGTATCCGCCGGTGGCCGCGACCATGGAGCGCCACCGCTCGTAGTCCGGCGCGTTGATCAGGCGGGCGAGATCGGCCAGCCACTCGCCGCCGAACGGCTGCTCGTCGTGCCGTTCCTCCTTGCTCATAGGGCACCACCTCCTCTGCTCGACTACCTGTACTACAGGTTGACAGACATGGCGCATGATAGTCAACCTGTAGTACAAGTAGTCCTGGAAGCTTTACCAAGGAAGGCGCAGCATGGAGAGCACCACCGACGACAAGGACGCCCGCTGGCGCGTCATCGCCACCGACCTACGAGCCGCCATCCTCGACGGCCGCTACCCACCCGGCGGCGCACTGCCCAGCGAACCCGAACTCGTCCGCAAATACGACGTCTCCCGCCCCACCGTCCGCAAGGCCATCGACACCCTCGTCTCCGAAGGGCTCGCCTACGTCATGCGCGGACGCGGCTCCTTTGTCCGCCCCATGCCCGAACGCCGCACCATCCTCATCACCGACCGCGACCGCCCCGACCTCGCCGCCCCCGGCAACCACCCCGACGTGCAAGCCTTCGGCTGGGACCTCGCCCAACGCGACCAAGAGGCCCCGCTGTCCACCGGCGAGAAGACCACCGCCACCCGCGACATCGCGATCATGCTCAGCATCCGGCCCGGCCACCCGATCATCCACCGCCGCAACCTGTGGCACCGAGGCCACGCCGCCGCCATCCACGGCGCATCGGTCTGCCTGGAGATCAACTCCTACACCAACGCCGACATGCTCCCCGACTGGGACGATCCCAAGCGCCACGCCCAATACCGCAAGCGCCCAGCCTTCTTCTACCAGTCCCTCATCCGCGAGCACGGCCCAGTCCGCTGGATGACCCTCACCACCGCCCGCATCGCCTACGAAGACGAACGCACCGCACTCGGCATGGACTACGCCGAAGCCGTCCTCATCATCCGCCGCACCATGGCCCACCCCAACGGCCACCCCATCGAAGTCACCGAGGTCAAAGCCCCCGCCAACCGCTACGAGATCGGCTACCACCGCGAACTCGCCGACGACCCGGATGTCGACCTGACACCGCAGGAACTCAGTGACAACGGCATAGACCTCGTGATCTAGTTGCCATTGCCAGCCATGAGGTACTTTTGGCCCTCCTAGACGGTCTCGGTGCAATCCGCGTCGTTTGCGACGAAGGTGCATGGCATGGGTGACCAGCCGAACGAAAGAGGTGCCGTGGTCAATCCCTTATCGGAGCGCAGCCCCTCCAGGCCAAGGGTCAAGCTGCTGACGATGCTGGTCATTGCGCATGTCCTTGCAGGTGCGTTCGCGGCTTTCGCGACATACGACCCCTACAGCAAGCGTGATATCTCGTTCATTCTTCAGAAGGTGCGTGAAGGCAAGGTACGCGAAGCGACTCTTATCGACGATGAGCAACGCCTCTCCGTCTCCACGATCGATGGTCAGAAGTGGTGCGCCCGCTATGGGCCGCCTGGCCTCTCTCAGGAGGCACTTCTGGAGGAGCTAATCAGGGCTGACCCGCTCGGCAACCTCAAGGTCACTACTGAGGTTTCGGTGTGGGGCATGAGACCCGACAGCACAGCTCAGACAGCACAGGTCTGAGTGGCTCAGAGTTTCTTTACTGGTTCAAGGGCTCGCTGCGCTCGCCACGGGGCCGCCCGCCCGCTTAGCGGTCTGGCGGGCTTGCGCATGCGGCCTTGGGGGCCGTTCGCGCCCGCCACCGCACGCGGGCGGGCGGCCCCGACGATGAGCATTCAAGAGCCTGCCGCCCCGCTTCCTGTGCTCGGGCCTGGAGGCCCTGCGCTCCGGGTCGGGTTGCCACCGATTCACTCAGGTTGCCGCCTGTGGTGGTTCCCCCGGCGTGGCGCAGGTCATTTCAGACTGCCCTCGATGAGGTGTCCGGTCCCTCCCGCGGCCTGGTCTCTGCCTGTAGGTTCGCGGCCAGTTCATCCAGCGTCTCCCCGCAACGGACATTGGACAGCCCGCTCGTCCGGGAAACCAAGGTCTTCCGAACGGCCACCCAGCCTCCGGCCATGTCCTGCACCTGCCACGCCGGGTAGCAGTCGATCACCTGCTTCAAGGTCACGGACACGGCGGCGCTCCGGTGACCGGCGCAGCGAGCGTGTGAGACTCCCGCAGTTGGGCGTAGCGGCGAGCGACGCGATGAGCTGCCCGAGCGGGCTCGGTGGCGGGGTGCCAGGCGTAGATGACTCGATACCGTCTCGCATCCCACCCCGACCGCCACCAGTACCGCCCGCCGTGACACCAGACGACCAGCCCGGCCCAGACGGACACCAGCGCCAGGCCGTAACCGTCGTGCACGTCTGCGGAGACGCCTCGGGCGGCCAGGGCGTCGGCCAGAGCTTCGGCGGCATGTGTCTCCGGCCGGGACGATGAGGGGCTCACAGCGCCTGCTCCGCTGTCTCCTGCTCCTTCAACTGCTCGGCGAGCCCAGCAACGTCGTCCGCATCGATCGTCTGGCAGAGGCCGTGATCCACTTCGTGCTGGGATAGACGCCGGCCGTTTCGCGTTGCCCAGAGACGCCCCGCCGAACTACGCCAAATACACCATCCGTGAAATGCCGCCTGGAGATCTTCGAGGATTACCGGGGTTGACATGGGAATAGCGTGCTTACTTAAGCGTGACGAACCCACCGCGTTATCAAGACGTCCAGGACGTTTCAGCGTTACGCTCAAAACGTCCCTGACGTCCTCCATTCCGAGGTGTACCGTGGCCAACGTCCCCCTGCGCAGCGCCATGCTGAACGCCCAGGTCACGAACCAGAACTTGGCCGACCGATGTGGCGTGGACGTCAAGACGGTGGAACGCTGGTTGCAGGACGAGACTCGCATTCCGCACCTACGGCACCAATGGGCCGCCGCAGAGGCACTAGGAGTTGAGACAGTCGTGCTATGGCCAGACGCAATTCGCAATACGGTGAAAACCGGGCCGGACAAGGAAGTCCTGACCGTTTATCCGTACCGTTCCGCATGCCCGAAATCAATCTGGCGCAACCTCATCAACTCGGCGCGCAACGAGATCGTGTTCGCCGGTTATACGAACTACTTCCTGTGGCTGGAACACCCGAACCTGGCCAAGGTCCTCAAACGGAAAGCACAGCAGGGCTGCAAGGTCCGGTTTCTCCTCGGCGACCCGGAGAGTGACGTCACCCGCCGCCGCGAGGAGGTGGAGAACGTCCCACTGACCGTGTCCACCCGCATCCGGATCACGTTGTCGGAGATCGAGCAGCTACGCGACGTTCCCGGAATCGAGGCCCGCTACGGTGACGAGCACATCGCCATGAGCGTGTTCCGGTTCGACTCGGAGATGCTCGTCACGCCCCATCTGGCCAAGCTCGTCGGTCACGACTCACCGATGCTGCACCTGCGGCGCTACCAGGACGACGGCTTGTTCGACCGATTCGCCTATCATGCCTCTGAGCTGTGGAGCAGCGGCCGTGACGTATGGCAGCAGCCCCAGCCCACGGGCCGGACACCGAGTGACTAACTGAGTGACGATCGGCCTGACCAGCCCTGGACCCCAGTGGACCGTACGGGACCGTAATCCCAGGTGGGGGCGGGTATACATCGTGATCCCGCCCCCGCATGATGTGCCTGGGGGTCAAGGGGTCGCAGGTTCGAATCCTGTCGTCCCGACGGTTGAGGGAGGCTAGTTACTCTGGGGTCTTCGTGGAGCTGAAACCAGACGCGATGGCAGGAGTCGACGTCGGTGCGGTCCACCCAGGCGTTATCCCCGGCCCGGGCGCGTGCCAGGGGTATCCGCGCAACCGGGTCAGGACGCTCGCAAGCCGGTCGGCCAGTGGCGTGAGCGCGCGGGAGATGTCGGCGAGGTCGTGCGGGATGCGGGTGTCCCAGGCGGAATCGCGGTGGTCGTTGACGGCGAGCCGGTCGCCGGCTGGTGGGCCGGAGTTGCCAGTCGGTGCAGGCCCGTAGCAGGAGGGCGTTGAGAGGGAGGAATTCGCGGTAGACGTCCCGGATTTGGTCGGCGCCGCCGACGCTGGTGAGTTCGGCCGCGAGCAGGCGCTCGTTCTCGGCCCGACCCGGTTCGGTATCGAGCCCGTACCGCTGCGCGACCACCGGTGTGTCCGCGAACCCGAGGATGCGGACCGCGTGCAGGACCAGCAGGCCGGGCGGGGAGTCGCGCGTCACGAGTCGGCGTCCTGCCGCGCCGTCAGGTGGGTGTAGTGCTGCTGTTGAATCCCATCGCGCTCGCTATCTGGGCCCAGGTCAGTCCGGCGCTGGGGGCGATGAACAGCAGGGCAGATTCACGTCCTTCGACTTCGATCTCGGGGAGTTCGTAGCGTCGTCCTGATAGGACGGGGCTACGCAGGACGATGGAGGATCCGCGTCACGGCTGCATGCTTCTCTTGCGGTCGCCGGAAGGGCGGCCCGGTAGGAGAAGTGGACGAATCCCGTTATGAGCATGAAAATGCGGGCGGTCGGCAGCCAGGGCCTGGTGACCTCGGTCGAGGGCCTCGGCACGATGGGCATGACCGCTATGTACGGCACACCGGACGACGCGGAGGGATTGTCCACCGTGCATCGAGCGATCGAGCTAGGCGTGTCGATGTTCGACACCGCGGACATGTACGGCCCGTTCAGCGGCGAGGAGTTTCTGGGACGGGCGCTGTCAGCCCATCGCGACCAGGTCGTGGTGGCGACCAAGGGCGGTGGCGTCACCCTCGACGAGACAGGGAAGATCGTCGGCGGCCCGAACGGCCGGCCGGACTATCTGCGTCGCGCTGTCGAAGGATCGCTCCGCCGCCTGGGCACGGATCGCATCGATCTGTACTACCTGCACCGGGTCGACCCGAATGTGCCGGTGGAGGAGTCCTTCGGCGCCCTCGGAGAGCTGATCACTGAGGGAAAGGTCCGCTACCTGGGGATCAGCGAAGCGTCCGCGGAGAGCATCCGTGCCGCTCACGCCGCTACGCCGCTCTCCGCGGTGCAGACGGAGTACTCGTTGTTCACCCGCACCGTGGAATCCAACGGTGTCCTCACCGCCGTTCGAGAACTTGGCATCGGGTTCGTGGCGTATTCGCCCCTCGGACGCGGGATGCTCACTGGTGGTCTGCGGTCGCTGGAGGGGTTGCCAGAGAGCGACTGGCGTCGTACTGCTCCCCGTTTCCTCGGGGAGAACCTGCGGCATAACCTGCAGTTGGTCGACAAGGTCCAGGCGATCGCCGAGAATCGTGGTGTCACGCCTGGCCGATTGGCGCTGGCATGGGTGCTGGCGCAGGGGGTGACCGCGATCCCCGGCACCAAGCGCCGGGCCTATCTGGAAGACAACGTGGCTGCGGCAGACATCGAGTTGGACAACGCAACGCTTGCGATGCTCGACGAAGCGGTTCCCGCCGGTGCCGTGGCGGGTGAGCGTTACACACCGATCGCGATGAGCGCAATTCAGGGGTGAGCATCCGATGGTGCACAGCGACGTGGGCAGTTTCCTGCGGGTCCGTCGTGAGGCGCTTCGGCCTGCGGACGTCGGGCTCGTGCCTGGCGCCCGCAGGCGGACACCTGGCCTGCGCCGCTCGGAGGTCGCATTGCTGGCCGATGTGTCCGTGGACTACTACGAACGGCTGGAGCGGTCCCGTACCGTCAAACCTTCCAAGGCGGTGCTGGCGAGCCTGTCCCGGGCGTTGCGGCTGTCGGTGGACGAGCGCGATTACCTCTATGAGCTGGCCGGCTATCCACCGCCCCGGCCCGGCGCGACCGGCAGCTATGTCGACCCCGCGATGATGTTCCTGCTCGACTCGCTGACCACGGTGCCCGCGCACATCGTCGACGACCTGACCACCGTGCTGGCTCAGAACCGGCTGAGCCACGCACTCATTGGCTCGTGGGCACACGGGGACGACCGTGCGAGCAACGTGACATGGCGCTGGTTCACAGATCCGTCGTCGCGCGCCCTCAACATCGCCGAGGAACACGAGGCGATCGGACGCGGTTACGCGGCGGACCTGCGTGCCGCCAGCGCTCACCGCGGTCAGGATCCCATCAGTGGCCGGCTCATCGCTGACCTCCTCGAAGCCAGCGAGGAATTCTCCCGCTACTGGGCCGCCATGGAGGTCCTCCCGCTGCGGTCCACGCGAAAGACGTTGATCCACTCGCATGTCGGGCAGTTGGACGTGCAGTGTGACTTCGTGCTCAGTTCCAGCACGGGGCACCGCCTGGTGATCTTCCGGCCGCAACCCGGCTCGACCACCGCGGACCACTTCGAGTTCCTGGATGTTCTGGGCCGGCAATCCCTGGAGGACTGACAGCCCTCAGCGGGTCCCGCACCTCGGTCAGCCCGAGCACATCGCCGAAACCGTGTCCTTACTCAAGCCTTGCGACGCGGAACCATCCGCCAAGTGGCCCACACCGGCGGCAGTCTCTCTAGACCATCTCACTGCATTGATCTACCGCACTGGAAAGAAGTCCCCTCATGTCCTCTGTTGTTCTGATCACTGGTGCCTCGACCGGGATCGGCAATCTGACTGCTCGCGCGCTCGCCACAGCCGGGCACACCGTCTACGCCAGCATGCACAACCTTGCGGGCCGCAACGCCAGTCACGCGAACGACCTGCTCGAACTCGGTCGCCGCGACGGCCTCGACCTGCGTGTGGTCGAACTCGACGTACAGTCCGAGCCGTCCGCTGAAGCGGCCGTCGCGACCATCCTCGACGAGGCGGGCCGGCTCGACACCGTCGTGCACAACGCAGGACACCTGTACATCGGCTACGTTGAGGCCTTCACTCCCGAAGACATCCAGCGACTGTTCGATGTCAACGCCCTTGGCATCCAGCGCGTCAATCGAGCCGTGCTCCCGCACATGCGCGAGCGCGGTTCGGGAACGCTGCTCTACGTCGGCAGCACCACCTCGGTGGTTGTGCCGCCTTTCATGGGGCCCTACGTCGCATCGAAGGCCGCTGCCGACGCTCTTGCGCAGGTGACTGCGTACGAAGTGAACCCGTTCGGCATCGAGACCGTCATCGTGGTACCCGGCCCCTTCACCCAGGGCACCCAGCATTTCCCCAACGCCAGCCACGCCGGTGACGTGGAACGCAGCCGCGCCTATGCCAGGCTCGACCCGCTGGTGGCCCGTTATGAAGAGGCCACGTCGGCTCTCTTCACCCCAGGCATGGACGCCCATCCAAGAGCCGTGGCCGAGGAGGTCGCCCGGATCCTCGCCCTGCCCGCCGGCACCCGCCCGTTCCGCAGCGTGGTCGACTTCACCAATGCCGGCGTCGAGAAGGTCAACGAGGCGATGCGTCGCGCACAGGAAGAGTTCATCACCCGCCTCGGCTACAGCGAGCTGCTACACGTGAGGACTGCGTAAGCCCTCCGGCAGCCCGTGTCGGCGCAGGGAGCCGGGCCCCGGGGCGTGCACTGATCCGCTATGAATGACGTGCTCACGGACAACCTGCTGTACCCCCGGACGTACCGCGATCCGGAGCGGGCCGGCGGAGGTTTCGACGTGGCCGTACGCGAGATCCTGCGGCACCGCGCGTCCGGCCAGTCACTCTGGTGTTCGGCCCGGAGGGTATCGACGAGGACCTACGGGTCGACATCGACATTGACGTCGGTCGGGCCGCGCTGACTGGTTGGCCGACGACACCATCGGCATCGAGCTGGAACCGGGCCCGCCCATCACCGTCGTGTGGTCGATCGACGACGCGCTATTCTCGGCCGGGCCATCGCTAACCTGCTGCTCGGCCTGGAGGAGGCCACCTCGGGCAGCATCCGCTTCGACGGGACGGAGCCGGCCGGGCTGGGCCGGCGGGAGCTGTTCGCGTTCCGCGCAGGCGCGCCAGCGCTCGTGGGGCGGCCATGCGGACCTCGGCCATGGCGTTGAAGACGTCCATGGACGCCTCGGCCTCGCCTCCGTCATGGGTCGCCCGGGCCTGGGCGGCCAGCGACTCCCGCTCACGGCGCAGGCTCTCGTCGTACTCGCTCTGCCGGTGCCTGGTAACGTCGGCGGCCGCGACGCGGTCGATCGACCGCGTCGGCGGAGGCCTGGCGGGCGTCGAACTCCTCCAAAGCCTCCCGGGCCGCTGCCCGGGTCGCCTCGTCGGCCAGCAGCGCGGTCTTGACCGCCTTCGGATGGCCGATGGCGTAGGCGGTGGCCGGCGAGTGCCGGACAGCTCCCGCAGCGTGTTCGGCACGCCCGACCGGAGCAGTTCGCTCATCGGCGTACCCGTGAACCGGCGATCGCCCACATAGCTCACCGGGCCGAGCGACACGCAGGCCCGCGGCAGCCGGTAGGTGGCGCGGGAGGACGCCCGCGCCCAGACCCCCAGGCGCTAATCCGCGCTCGCGCGGTGGGCCGTGCCAAACCCGCGTTGGTAGGCGGTGGGGCTGATCGACAGCTTCCTGGCGAAAACCCGTCGCATGCTTTCGTAGCTGGGGAACCCGGCAAGGATCGCGGCCTGCGTCGCGGTGCGTCCTTGGTCGAGCAGCGCCCTGGCCATGTCGAATCGGATGTTCTCCACGTACCGGGCCGGTGTCGTGGACAACTCGTCGTGGAAAAGCCGGGTGAGGTGCCGGGTGCTCACGTTGAGGTGTTTCGCGAGCTCACCGAGCGAGTGGTCCCCGCGGGGGTTCGCTGTCACCAAGTCGGTGATGCTGCGGAGAGCCGGCGAGCGGGGCGGCGGTCCTTGCAGCGGTGCCGAGAACTGGGACTGGCCGCCCGCGCGCTGCATGTAGACCACCAGGGCACGGGCGACGTCGCGCGCCACGTGGGGCCCGTGGTCCTCTTCGACGAGAGCGAGCGCCAGGTCGATGCCGGCCGTCACCCCTGCCGACGTGTAGCCGCTGAAGAGGTC
>NZ_FNDJ01000028.1 GCF_900099965.1 Nonomuraea jiangxiensis
ATCGAGCTGGGTGAGATCGAGGCCGCGCTGGGCGAGTGTCCGGGGGTGGAGCGGGTGGTGGCCACGACCGTGGGAGGCGCCGCCCGCCGCCTGGCCGCCGCCGTGGTGACCACCGGCGACCTCGACCCCACCGATCTGCGCCGGCGACTGGCCGAACGGCTCCCGCCGTACATGATCCCCGAGCAGATCACCGAGCTGTCCAGCATGCCCCTCAGCGGGAACGGCAAGATCGACCGCGCCGCCGTCCAGGCCCTGCTGAGCGAGCGGCAGGCCGAGCGGGCCGAGCACGTCGAACCGCCCCGCCCCGGCGTGGAGAGCGTCGTGGCGGGGATCTGGGCCGAGCTGCTGGAGCTGCCCGCCGTCGGCCGCGACCAGAACTTCTTCACCCTCGGCGGCGACAGCCTGCTCGCCACCCGCCTCATCACCCGCCTGCGCGCGGCCGGCGTCGCGGAGGCCGAGCTGACGAACCTGTTCGACCACCCGGAGCTGGCCGACTTCGCCGCGACCGTACGGCTGGGGGAGGAGCACGCCGCCGGACAGCCCGCCCTGCGCGCCGATCCGGACCACCGGTACGAGCCCTTCCCGCCGACCGACGTGCAGCGCGCCTACTGGATGGGCCGCACCGACGACTTCGCCCTCGGCGGCGTCGGCTGTCACTTCTACACCGAGTACGACCTGGCCGGGCTCGACCTGCCCCGGCTGGAGGCGGCCTGGAACCGGCTCAACGAGCGGCACGAGATGCTGCGCGCGGTCTTCCTGCCCGACGGCACCCAGCGCATCCTGCCGGAGGTGCCGCGCTTCACCATCCCGGTCACCGAGGCCGGCGAGGGCGACGACGACCGGGCGCTGGCCGAACTGCGCGAGTCCATGTCGCACCAGCTCATCGACGCCACCCGCTGGCCGCTGTTCGACATGCGGGCCGTACGGTACGGCGAGGACCGCACCCGGCTCGGCGTCAGCTTCGACAACATCATCCTCGACGCCCTCAGCACCATGACCGTGCTGCGCGAGCTGGACGCCCTCTACCGCGATCCGGACGCCGGGCTGCCTCCGGTAGGCCTGTCCTTCCGCGACTACGTGCTCAGCGTGAAGCCCGACCCCGAGGCGCTGCGCCGCGCCCAGGAATACTGGTCGGCCAGGGTCGCCGAGCTGCCGCCCGCGCCCCAGCTCCCGCTGGCCAAGGACCCGGCCAGGATCGGCCGCCCGCGCTTCGTCCGCCGCCAGGTCCGCATCCCCACCGAGCAGTGGCAGTCCGTCAAGGACACGGCCCGCGAATACGGCCTGACCCCCTCCACGGTGCTGGCCACCGCGTTCGCCGAGGCGCTGGGCGCGTGGAGCGCCCGCCGCGACATGACGATCAACCTCACCCTCTTCGACCGCCGCGAGGTGCACCCGGACATCGACCAGGTCCTGGGCGACTTCACCTCGCTGCTGCTGGTGGCCTACGAGCCCGGGGAGACCTGGCTGGACGGCGCCCGCCGCCTGCAGCGCCGGGTGGTGCGCGACCTGGAGCACAGCGACGCCTCCGCGCTGTGGGTGATGCGCGAGCTGGCCAGGAGGTCCGGCTCGGCCGACGTCACCATGCCGGTGGTGTTCACCAGCACCCTGGGAGTGATGGGCGAGGACGGCGGGCTCACCGGCACCCTGTTCGCCGACCCCGTCTGGGGGGTGTCGCAGACGCCGCAGGTCTGGCTGGACCACCAGCTCGTCGAGGTGGAAGACGGCCTGCTGGTCAACTGGGACGCCGTCGAGGAGCTCTTCCCGCCCGGCGTGCTCGACGGCATGGTCGCGGCCTT
Organism: Nonomuraea jiangxiensis; assembly: GCF_900099965.1. Lineage (GTDB taxonomy): Bacteria > Actinomycetota > Actinomycetes > Streptosporangiales > Streptosporangiaceae > Nonomuraea > Nonomuraea jiangxiensis. Next base: position 1,797 of record NZ_FNDJ01000028.1, read on the forward strand.
CGCCGGGCTGCTGGAGCGCCTGTCCACCCAGGACGACTGGGACATGCCCGTACCCTGCCTCACCCCGGCCGAGCAGTTCGTCACCCGGGTAGGCGCCAACGACACCGCCGCGCCGTTGCCGGAGGGGACGTTGCACGGGCGGTTCTTCGAGCTGGCTCGGCGTGATCCGGCGCGGGTGGCGATCTGTCCGGATGTGTCTTATGGGGAGTTGGCGGAGCGGGCGTTGCGGGTGGCGGGGTTCGTGCGTCGTTCGGGGGTGCGGCCGGGGGAGGCGGTGGCCGTGTCGTTGCCCAAGGGTCCCGATCAGGTGGCGGTCGTGCTGGGGGTGCTGGCGGCGGGTGCGCTGTACGTCCCCATCGGCGTCGACCAGCCCAAGCTGCGCCGGGAGCGGATGCTCCAGCGGGCCGACGTACGGCTGGAGATCACCGGCCTCCCGGACGGCCCGCCCCTGGACGCACCCGTTGAGGTGGATCCGGAGTCGAGTGCGTATGTGATTTTCACGTCGGGGTCGACGGGTGAGCCGAAGGGGGTGGAGGTTTCGCATCGGGCGGCGTTGAACACGGTGCTGGAGGTGAACGCCCGGTTCGGGGTGGGCGAAGAGGATCGGGTGCTGGCGGTGTCGGCGCTGGATTTCGACTTGTCGGTGTGGGATGTGTTCGGGTTGCTGGCGGCCGGTGGGTCGCTGGTGATGGTCGATGAGCAGGAGCGTCGGGACGCGGCGGCGTGGGCGCGGCTGGTGGCCGAGTATCGGGTGACGGTGTGGAACAGTGTGCCGGCGTTGCTGGACATGCTGTTGGTGGTCGGTCAGGGGCGGTTGGGTTCGTTGCGGCTGGCGCTGGTGTCGGGGGACTGGGTGCCGTTGGATCTGTCGGCGCGGCTGGCGGCGGCGGCTGGCGGGTGCCGGTTGGTGGCGCTGGGTGGGGCCACGGAGGCGGCGATCTGGTCGAACTTCTGCCCGGTACCGGCGGTGGTGCCGCAGGAGTGGGTGTCGGTGCCGTATGGGCGTCCGCTGGCCAACCAGTGTTTCCGGGTGGTGGATGGGCTGGGCCGGGACTGCCCAGATTGGGTGGCGGGGGAGTTGTGGATCGGCGGCGCCGGGGTGGCCAAGGGCTATCGCGGTGATCCGGAGACGACGGCGGCCAAGTTCGTGGAGCGTGAGGGGCTGCGCTGGTATCGCACGGGCGACATGGGCCGGTATTGGCCTGATGGGACGCTGGAGTTCCTGGGTCGGGTCGATCATCAGGTGAAGGTGCGTGGTCACCGGATCGAGCTGGGTGAGATCGAGGCCGCGCTGGGCGAGTGTCCGGGGGTGGAGCGGGTGGTGGCCACGACCGTGGGAGGCGCCGCCCGCCGCCTGGCTGCCGCCGTCGTGGCCACCGGCGACCTGGACGACGGGGACCTGCGCGCCTGGCTGGCCGACCGCCTGCCGTCCTACGCCATCCCCAGCACGATCGCCGTCCTGCCGAGCCTCCCGCTCAACGCCAACGGCAAGGTCGACCGCGCCGCGGTCGCCCGCCTGGCCGAGGAGCACGACAACGGCGAGACCCAGGACGCCCCGCCCGCCGGCCCCGTCGAGGAGACCCTGGCCGGGATCTGGCAGGCACTGCTCGACGTGCCGCGGGTGGGCAGGCACCAGAACTTCGTGACCCTCGGCGGCGACAGCATCCTGGCGACCCGCCTGGCCGAGGAGATCAGGATCGAGTTCGGCGTCGAGCTCCCGCTGCGGGAGCTGTTCGCCGGGCCGACCATCGCCGAGCACGCGGCCTTGATCGAGCAGCAACGCGACGACGAAGCCTTCGAGGAGGGCGCGATATGACAGCCGGTCAGCTCATCACCGAACTGGCCCGCGAGGGCGTGCACCTGTGGGAGGAGTCCGGCCGGCTACGGTTTCGCGCTCCCCAGGGCGTGCTCACCGACGAACGACGCGCGCTGCTGGCCGCCCACAAGGACGATCTGCTGGAATACCTGCGGCGTCCGGCCACGCCGCTGACGCCCGACCCCGAGCACCGGCACGAGCCGTTCCCCCTCACCGACGTACAGGCCGCCTACCTGCTCGGCCGCGGCGACGCCTTCGACTACGGCGGCACCGCCTGCCAGGTCTACGCCGAACTCGCGATGGAGGACCTCGACCCGGGGCGGATGGAAGACGCCTGGAACCGGCTCATCGAACGGCACGACATGCTGCGCGCCACCGTCCACCGGGAGGGCTACCAGGTCACCGCCCCGGCGACGCCGCGCTACCGCGTCCAGGTCGCCGACCTCACCGGCCGCCCCGCCGCCGAGGTCACCGCTCACCTGGCCGCCACCAGGGCCGCCATGGACAGCCGCGACTACGACCCGGCCACCTGGCCGCTCTTCGAGGTGCGCGTCACCCGGACCGGCGAACGCGACCTGCTGCACGTCTCCGTCGACTTCCTCATCGCCGACTACCTGAGCATCCAGCTCCTGCTCACCGAGCTGAAGCGGCTCTACCTCGACCCGGACGCTGAGCTGCCGCCGCTGGAGATCACCTTCCGCGACTACGTGGCCGCCGCCCGCGGCCTGCGCGACAGCGTCGCCTACGAGCGCGACCGGCGCTACTGGGAGGACCGGCTCGACGACCTGCCCGGCGCCCCCGAGCTGCCGCTGCGCGAGGACCCCGAGGCCCAGGCCCGTGGCACCTTCACCCGCCACCAAGTCACCTTCACGCCCGAGCAGTGGCACGGGCTGCGCGAGCGGGCGGCGGCACACGCGGTGACCCCCTCCACCGCGGTGCTCGCCGCCTTCGCCGAGGTCGTCGGCCGCTGGAGCCGCCAGCCCGCCTTCTGCCTCAACCTCACCCTGCTCAACCGCCAGCCGCTGCACCCCCAGGTCGGCTCGCTCGTCGGCGACTTCACCACGGTCAGCCTCCTGGAGGTGGACGGCACGGACGGAGACGGCTTCGCCGCCCGCGCCGCCGCTCTCCAGCGGCGGCTGTGGGCGGACCTGGACCACCGGCTCTACTCCGGCGTGGAGGTGATGCGCGAGATCGCCCGCCGCCGGGGCAGGCACGCCGCGCTCATGCCGGTCGTCTTCACCAGCACCGTCGGGCTCGGCGACGAGAACGAGGGCATGAACGGCCTGGCCGAGGTCGTGTACGGCAGGAGCCAGACCCCCCAGGTGTGGATCGACTGCCAGGCCCTCGTGGAGGGCGGCGTCCTGGAGGTCAGGGCGGACGTACGCGACGGCGTCCTCCCCGACGGGCTGGTGGGGGACATGTTCGGCGCCCTGCACGGGCTGCTGCTCGACCTGGCCGCCTCCGACGCCGCCTGGGAGTCGGCCTCGCCGGTCGGGCTGCCCGCCGCGCAGGCCGAGCGGCGCGAGCGCGCCAACGACACGGCGGCCCCCCGCCCCGCCGGGCTGCTGCACGAGCCCGTCGTCGCGCAGGCCGCCGCCACGCCCGACGCCCCGGCCGTCATCGCCGCGGACCGCACGCTGACCTACGGCGAGCTGCTCGCCCGGGCCACCGCGGTGGCCGAGCACCTGGCGGGCGCCACGGACGCGCCGGTCGCGATCGTCATGGCCAAGGGCTGGGAACAGGTCGCCGCCGTGCTCGGCACGCTGCTGGCCGGGGCCGCCTACCTGCCCGTGGACCTCGGCCAGCCGGCGGCCAGGCGTGAGCGCATCCTGGCCGACGCCGGGGTGAGCACCGTGCTCACCCAGTCGTGGATCGGCGAGCGCCCGCCCGGCGTACGCCGCATCGACGTCGACACGCTGCCGCCCTCCACCGCTCCCGCGCCCGAGAGCCCCGCGCGTCCCGGCGACCTGGCCTACGTCATCTACACCTCCGGCTCCACCGGCGACCCCAAGGGAGTGATGATCTCCCACGAGGCGGCGCTCAACACCGTCGCCGACATCAACCGCCGCTTCTCGGTCACCGTGGCCGACCGCGTGCTGGGACTGGCGAGCCTCGGCTTCGACCTGTCGGTCTACGACATCTTCGGGCCGCTGGCCGTGGGCGGCGCCCTCGCGCTGCCGGACCCGGCCGGCCGCAGCGACCCCGCCTCCTGGGCCCGGCTGATAGCCGAGCACGGGGTGACGCTGTGGAACTCGGTACCCGCCCAGCTCCAGATGCTGGAGCACTATCTGGCCGCCGGTCCCGGCGCTGACCTGCGCACCCTGCGGCTGGCCCTGCTCAGCGGCGACTGGATCCCCGTCACGCTGCCCCCGGCCATCCGCGCCCACCTGCCCGGGCTGGAGCTGATCAGCCTCGGCGGCGCCACCGAGGCGTCGATCTGGTCGATCCACCACCCGATCGGCGAGCCCGCGCCCGACTGGACGAGCATCCCGTACGGCAAGCCGCTGGCCAACCAGACCTTCCACGTCCTGGACCACGCGCTGCGGCCGTGCCCCGACTGGGCGGCCGGCGAGCTGTACATCGGCGGCGCCGGGCTGGCGCTCGGCTACCTCGGCGACCCCGACAAGACGGCCCAGCGCTTCATCCACCACCCGGAGACCGGCGAGCGCCTCTACCGCACCGGCGACCTGGGCCGCTACCGCGAGGACGGGGTGATCGAGTTCCTCGGCCGCGACGACCGGCAGGTCAAGATCCGCGGGCACCGGATCGAGCTCGCCGAGGTCGAGGCCGCCCTGCAGGAGCACCCCGCCGTGGCCACCGCCCACGTACTGGTCGAGGGCGAGGGCATGGACCGCCGTCTGGCCGGCTTCGCCCAGCCCGCCCGCCGTACCGCGGGCCAGCAAGGCTCGGCCGCTGACCTGGCAGAGGAACTGCGCAGGGCCGCCTCCCGCGCCGCCGACCCGCACTCCGCGCACATCGACCGTGCCGAGCTCATGGAGTTCATCGCCCGGCTCGACCGGGCGGCGGTCGTCGGCATCATGCGGGCCCTCGCCGGTCAGGGCGTGTTCGGCAAGCCCGGCGACACGGCCACCACCGAACGGGTCATCCACGCCGTCAAGGCCGCGCCCCGGCACCACCGCCTGGTCCGGCGCTGGCTGCGCGTGCTGGAGAACGAGGGCTTCCTGACCCGTGAGGGCGAGGTGCTGCGCGCCGTGCGCACCGCCACCGCCGAGGACGTGGACGCCGCCTGGCGCGCGGTCGACGAGCTGCAACGCGAGGACAGCTACCCCGCCGCGCTGATCGCGTACTTCAGGACCAGCACCGACCACCTGCCGGAGCTGGTCCGCGACGAGATGGACCCGCTGCCGCTGCTGTTCCCCGAGGGCCGCCTGGAGATCTCCGAGGCCGCCTACCGGGAGAACATCATCAGCCGCTACGTCAACCACGCCACCATCGAGACGCTGCGCCGCATCGCCGCGCGGCACGAGGGCCCGCTGCGGGTGCTGGAGGCCGGGGCGGGCGTCGGCGGCACCAGCGCGCAGATGATCCCGGCGCTGGCGGAGTTCGACGTGGACTACCTGTTCACCGACGTGTCGTCCTTCTTCCTCACCGAGGCCCGCAAGCGCTTCGGCGACCTGCCCTGGGTGCGCTACGGCCTGTTCGACATCAACGAGGACTTCCGCGAGCAGGGCTACGCGCCCAACGACTTCGACGTCATCCTGTGCGCCAACGTGCTGCACAACTCCCGCCACGCCGGCCGGGTGCTGAACCGGCTGGTCCAGATGTTGCGCCCCGGTGGCTGGCTGGTCTTCATCGAGACGACCAAGGACAGCTACCAGATCATGACCTCGATGGAGTTCATGATGCCGGAGAAGGACCCGCGCAAGTGGGACTACGAGGACCTGCGCAGGGGCCTGGACCAGACCTTCCTCGGCCGCGACCAGTGGCTGGAGCTCCTGCGCGCGGCGGGCGCCGACGTGACCCTCTGCCTGCCGGAGCCCCACGACGTCACCGGCCCGCTCGGCCAGAACGTCTTCGCCGCCCGGTTCAAGGCCGACCGGGCGCCGCTGGACGTCTCCTCGCTGGCCGGGCACCTGGCCAGGCGGCTGCCCGAGTACATGATCCCGGCGCACCTGCAGATCGCCGACGAGCTGCCGCTGACCCGCAACGGCAAGGTGGACACCGCCACGCTGCGCTCCTGGCTGCCGCGCGCCGCCGCGAGCCGCGCCTCGGCGGGCGGCCCGCCCCGCGACGACCTCGAACGCGAGCTGGCCGCCGTGTGGGCCGAGGTCCTGGACGTGCCCGAGGTCAACCGCGACGACGACTTCTTCGACCTCGGCGGCGACTCGCTCGTGGTCGCCAAGCTGGCCGCCACGCTGCGCGACCGCGTCACGGCCGCGGCCGGCGTCCACTGGGACGACCTCGTACGCCACATCCTGCACCGGCCCACGGTCGCCGCGCTGGCCGAGGAACTGCGCCACGGCGGCGGCCACCAGGAGAGCGGCGGCCACGCCGAGAGCTCCCCGCTCATCCCGCTCGGCGGCGAGCCGGGGACCGGCGGCCCGCTGCGCGTGCTCGTCCACGAGGGCAGCGGCACGCTGGCCCCCTACCGGGCGTTGTCGCGGCTGCTGGCGGCCAAGGGCGGTCCCCTGGCCGGGCTCGCGGTCACCGACGTGGAGACCTACCTGGCCGAGGACCCGCGCGGCCTGATCGAGCGCCGCGCCGCCCGCTACGCCAGGGCGCTGCTCGACACCGGCGCGCCCGCCTTCCACGTGGTCGGCTACTGCATGGGCGGCCTGCTGGCCACCGAGGTGGCCCGGCAGCTCACCGAGGCGGGCGCCGACGTCGCCGGCCTCACCGTGATCAGCAGCTACACGCTGCCCAGGATCATCGAGGACGAGCTCATCGTGGAGTACGTCTTCGCCAAGGTCATGGGCGTCGACCCGGCCGAGGCCGGTTACCCGGCCGACGAGGGGCTCATGTCCAAGGTGTTCGAGCTGCTCCTGCGCGAGGACCCCGGCCGGGTGCCGGCGGGGCGCGTGACCGAGCTGACCGGCGAACTGGCGCCCGCTGCCGCGTGCTTCCGCGCCCAGGCGGCCCGCCCGCAGGCCGAGCGGCTGGCCGCCATCGGCCGCGCCGCCAACACCAGCCACGCCGACCCCGACGTCGAGCGGCACGTCGCCACCTTCTTCCGGGTCGTACGGCACAGCCTGCTCGCGGTCGGCTCCCACCAGCCCGAACCGTACGCCGGGGACATCACGTTCCTGCGTCAGCTCGGCGACACCCGTTTCCTGCCGTGGCTGCGTGACGACATGACCGGGTTCTGGCGCGAGCTGTGCCTGGGCGAGCTGCGCGTGGCCGACATCCCCGGCGACCACTTCGGCTGCCTGCAGCCGCCCAACGTGGAGGAGGTCGCCACCCTGCTGGCCCGCATCCACGAGGAGCGGTCATGACGACCGGCGTGATCGGATGCTACGGCGCGGTCGGCCGCGCGCTGGTGCGCCGCCTGCCCGGACCGCTGCGCCTGGGCGGCAGGGACCTGGACCGGGTACGGCAGACCGCCCGCCCGGGCGACGAGGCCGTCGCCGTGGACCTCTGCCAGGCCGACCGGCTGGCTCGCTTCTGCGCCGGCTGCGACATCGTGGTCAACTGCGCGGGCCCCTCGGCCCGCGTCCAGGACACCGTGGCCCAAGCCGCGCTGCGGGCCGGCGCCCACTACGTGGACGTGGCCGGCGACCAGCTCGACCACGCCCGCCTGTCGGCCCTGGCCGGCGGGCGCTCGGCGGTGCTGGCCGCCGGGATGATGCCCGGTCTGTCCGCGCTGCTGCCCCGCGCCCTCGCCCAGGGCGCGGGCCGGCCCGTCCGGCTGGTCGCCCACGCCGGCGGCCTGGACCGCTTCACCAGGGCCGCCGCACTGGACTATGTCGCCTCCCTGTCGGGCGACTACGCCGTCCCGCTGGCGGCCTGGCAGGGCCACCAGGTGATCCGCGGCGCGCTGCGCCCGGCCGAGCGGGTCGCCCTGCCCCATTTCCCCGGCCGCGTCAGCGCGTATCCCTACCTCAGCCGCGAGACCGAGCGGCTGGCCCGCACGCTCGGCCTGGCCGAGGTGGAGTGGTGGGGCGTCTTCGACGGCGAGCGGACGCTGCGCGCGCTGTCCGGCGCCGGGGACCGGGACGCCGAGCGGGTCGCCGGGGACCTGGAGCTGGCCGCCCGCCTGGACGGCCTGGGCCGCCGGCCGTACTTCCAGCTCGTCTTCGACCTGGACGGCAGGGTGCTGCTCGTCCGCGCCGCCGACGGCTACGAGCTGACCGCCGCGCTGGCGGCCACCGCCACCCGGGAGGTCGCCACGGGCCGCGTCCCGCCGGGCGCGCACGACGCGGCCGACGTGCTCGACCCGGGCGGCGTGCTGCGCGACCTGCGCGACGACCCGGCCGTGGAGGTCCTGGAGCCGTCGCGCGTACCCGTCGAGGAGGGTGTCCTGTGAGCCGGCGACCCCGAGTGCTGGTCTGCGGCACCGGCTTCGGCCGGGTGCACCTGGCCGCCCTCACCGCGCCCGGCTCGCCCTTCGAGCTGGCCGGCATCCTGGCCAAGGGCGGCCCGCGTTCCCGGGCGTGCGCGGAGGAGGCCGGCGTGCCCCTGCACACCCGCGTCGAGGACGTGCCCGATGAGATCGACCTGGCGTGCGTCGTCCTGCTCGCCGACGTCAACGGCGGCCCCGGCAGCAGGGTGGCGGCCGAGCTGATGGCCCGCGGCGTGCACGTGCTGCAGGAAGGGCCGCTGCTGCGCGAGGAGCTGGCCGCCTCGCTGCGCGCCGCCCGCCGCCACCGGGTGGTCTACCAGGTCAACAGCCACTACGTGCACCTGCCGCCGGTGCGGCGCTTCATCGCCGCCGCCCGCAGGCTGCGCCCGGTGTACATCGAGGCCGCCTGTGGCGTGCAGGTCTCCTACCACCTGTTCGACATCCTGGGCCGGGCGCTGGGCGGCCTGCGGCCCTTCGACCTGCCGGCGCCCACCGGCTCGGGCCCCCTCCGCACCATCGACGGCACGCTGGCCGGCGTCCCCTTCACGCTGCGCGTGCAGAACCAGTTGCACCCCGCCGACCCCGACAACCACGCCCACCTGCTGCACCGCGTCACCATCGGCACCGAGGGCGGCACGCTCACGCTGGCCGACACCCACGGTCCGGTGCTGTGGTCGCCGCGCCCGCATCTGCCCGCCGAGGCCAGGAAGACGACCCGGCTGGACGCCGCCGCCGACCCCGGGCTCGACCTGCCCGCCACCAGCGTCATCGGTCCCGCGGAGGCTCCGGCGTACCGGGAGATCCTCGCGACCATGTGGCCGGAAGGCGTACAGCGGGCAATCATGGGAACGTGGACAGCGGTGTGTGGCGGAGTCGATCCCCTGCGTGAGGGACAGTATTACGTGTCCGTCAGCACGGTTTGGCAGGCCATGGCCGCCGCCCTCGGGTTCCCCGAGCGGCTGTCGGGCCCGCCGCCCCGTCCCATGTCCGCCGACGAGCTGATCGCCGCCGCGAGAACGGAGCTGGAGGAACAGCCGGCATGACCATCATCACCACCCGGCAGCGCGAGCAGTGGCTGCGCCCGCTGCGCGTCCAGGACGTGCCCCGGCTGCGCCTGGTGTGCTTCCCGCACGCGGGCGGCGCGGCGAGCTTCTTCAAGACGTGGGGGGCCCGCCTGCCCGAGGGGGTCGAGCTGTACGGCGTGCAGTACCCCGGCCGCCAGGACCGGGTGCGCGAACCCTTCGCCCGGACCGTGGACGAGCTGGCCGGGCCGGTGGCGTCCGCGCTGCGCCCGCTGGCCGAGGTCCCCACGGCCCTGTTCGGCCACAGCATGGGCGCCGCCGTCGCGCACGAGACGGCCCGCCTGCTGGAGGCCGAGCCGGGCGGCCCGCCGGCCGGGTTGGTGGTCTCCGGCCGTCCGGCTCCCGACCGGCTGCGCCGTACCGAGGTGTACCTGGGCGGTGAGGAGGCGCTGCTGGCGGATCTGCGGCGGCTGGGCGGCACCAGCGAGGAGGTCCTGGATGACCCCGCGCTGCGCGAGCTGATCCTGCCGACGCTGGCCGCCGACTACCGGCTCATCGAGACCTACCGGCCCCGCGACCTGAGCCCGATCCGCACGCCGGTGTGCGCGTGCGTCTCCGACGCCGACCCCGAGGTGAACCAGGAGGAGGCCGCCGCCTGGGAGCGCCACACCACGGGCCCGTTCCGGCTGCGGGTCTTCCCCGGCGACCACTTCTACCTGGTGCCGCAGGAGGAGCGGCTGGTCGAGCAGCTGCTGGAGTTCTGTGGCCTGCCCGGCCGCTGGCCCTCCACCCCGTAGGAAACCATCCATCCCGACAGGAAAGGACGACCACATGAGCCTCGAGAAGGAACTGCGCGACCTGGAGGAGAAGGGCTGGGCCGCCATTTCGGTCGGCGACGGCCAGTTCTACCGCGAGCTGGTCACCGACCGGACGATCTGCGTCGAGCCCGACGGCCTGCAGACCGGTCACGAGCTGGCCGACGACATCGACGCCAACAAGTCGCCCTTCGAGGACTACAAGCTGGAAAACGTCAAGGTGCTGGAGCTCGGCGCCGAGTCGGCGCTGATCACCTACCGGTCCACCGTCCGGCTCAAGGGGACCGACATGTCCTTCCAGCTCTACATGACCAGCGTGTACGAGCGCAGCGGCAACGCCTGGAAGCTCGCCTTCCACCAGCAGACCCCGGTGAAGCAGGAAGGCTGACGGGCACAGGCACACCGGGAGTACTCACATCGGGAGGTAGGGCTCATGCACGGAGGGGGAGTCGAGGTCGAGGGTCTCCGCAAGGTCTTCGGCAAGAAGACGGCCCTGGAGGAGGTGTCGTTCACCGTCGAGCCGGGAGCCGTGGTGGGGCTGCTGGGTCCCAACGGCGCGGGCAAGACCACGGCGGTCAACTGCCTGAGCACGCTGCTGCCGCTGGACGGCGGTCGCGCCTCGGTCGCCGGGCACGACGTCACCCGCGATCCCGCGGGCGTCCGCGCGTCCCTCGCCCTGACCGGCCAGTTCGCCGCGGTTGACGACGTGCTGACCGGGCGGCAGAACCTCGTGCTGTTCGGCAGGCTGCTCAAGCTGGACCGCCCGGCGGCCGCGGCGCGGGCAGAGGAGCTGCTGACCGCCTTCGGCTTGGGCGCTGCCGCCGACCAGCCGGTCAAGTCCTACTCCGGTGGCATGCGCCGCCGCCTGGATCTGGCGGCCAGCCTGGTGGTCAAGCGGCCCGTCGTCGTCCTGGACGAGCCGACCACCGGGCTGGACCCGGCCGGGCGCCAGGAGATGTGGGATGTGGTGGCGGGGCTGCGCGAGGAGGGCGTCACGCTGCTGCTGACCACTCAATACCTGGAGGAGGCCGACCGCCTGGCCGACCGGATCGTGCTCATCGACCACGGCAGGGTGGTCGCCGAGGGCACGCCGGGCGAGCTGAAGAAGCGGGTCGGCGGGCAGGTCTGCGAGGTGGTCGCCGAGCCGCGCGAGCAGGTGCTGCGTACGCTGCGGGAGCGGCTGGAGGGCGTGGAGGAGTCCGGCGGCACGGTCACCGTGCGCGGGGCCGACTCCGACACCCTGGCCGAGGTCGTCGCGGCGCTGCGGGAGGCCGGGATCGAGGCCGACGACATCCGGCTGCGCCGGCCCACGCTGGACGAGGTCTTCTTCGCCCTGACGGGCCACCGGTCCGGGCAGCGGCGCGGGGAGGAACGAGAGGAGGTCGGCTCATGACCGCCTCCACCGGCACGGTCCCCGCCACCGGCGCGGCGCCCTCCAGCGAGGCGGGCCTGGCCAACCTCTTCGGGCAGGGGCTGCTGCTGGCCGGGCGCAACATCCGGCTCACCTCGGCGGCCGACACCGTCAGCACGATGGTGGTCTTCCCGGTCATCTTCGTGTTCGGGTTCCTGGCGCTGTTCGGCAACCTGTTGCGCACCCACGGCGTCGACTACGCCCAGTTCCTGCCCCCGGCGATCGTCGTGCAGTGGATGTTCTCCGTGGCGATCGGCGCCGCCTTCGCCTTCGCCGCCGACCGCCGCAGCGGCATGCTGGCGCGCTACCGCTCGCTGGCCATCAGCCGTGGCGCGGTCGTGGTGGGCCGGATGGCGGCCGACAGCCTGCGGGCGCTCCTGGCCATCGCCGTGATCGTGGCGACCGGCTACGTGGCGGGCTTCCGCTTCCAGGCCGGGCCGCTGGCCGCACTGGGCTTCGTCGCGCTGGCGGTGGCCTTCGCGCTCGCGGTGTCGGCCGGCACCAGCGCGCTCGGGCTGGTCTCGCGCGACCCCGAGACGGTCTCGGCCACGCTGCACGTCCTCTACCTGCCGCCGCTGATGGTGTCCTCGGCCTTCGTGCCCGCCGACGCCTTCCCTGCCTGGATCGAGCCGTTCGTACGCCACCAGCCGGTCACCGCCGTGCTCGACGCGCTGCGGGCGCTGGCCGAGGGCGGCCCGACGGCCGGGCCGGTGCTGAAGGCGGTGGTGTGGCTGGCCGGGCTGCTGGCCGTCTTCTCGATCGCGGCCGTCCAGGCGTTCAGGAGGGCGACATGAACACCATCACCGAGACGGGCCTGCTGGCCGGTCGCACGCTGCGGCGCTTCGCCAAGAGCCCGCAGTTGGTCGCCGATTCGGTCCTGTTCCCGCTGATCCTGCTCTTCCTCATGCTGCTGGTCTTCGGCGAGCTGGTCGACCAGGCCGCCCACGGCCGCTACATCGACCGGCTGGCCCCGGTCATCGTGCTCTTCAGCGCCGCCTACGGCGCGGTCGGCACCGGGCTGGGGTTCTTCACCGACCTGCGCGGCGGCATCGTCGACCGGTTCAGGGCGATGAACATCAGCCGGGTCTCGGTCCTGGCCGGCCGGATCACCGGCGACCTGGTACGGGCGGTGCTGGTGGCCGTGGTCACCACGGCTGTCGCCTACCTGGCCGGGTTCCGCTTCACCCAGGGGCCGCTGGCCGCGCTGGGGTTCTTCGCGGTCGTCGCGCTGTTCGCCTGGATCTTCCTGTGGCTGGCGGTCGTGGTGGCGACGTCGGCCTCCAGCGAGCAGGCGGTCAGCGGGGCGCTCAACACGCCGGTGACGCTGCTGCTGTTCTTGTCGTCGGGATTCGTGCCGGTGGAACAGTTCCCCGGCTGGCTGCAGCCGGTGGTGCGCGCCAATCCGCTGTCGCTGGCGGGCGACGCGCTCGTGGGGTTGTCCAGCGGCGGTCCGGTATTGCTGCCCGTGCTTTTCACGGCGGCCTGGGCGGTGGCCGCGACCGCCATTTTGGTGCCGCTCGCCGTACGCCGTTTCGGATGAAATTCTCCGGGCCTTTCCGCAAGGCCCGGAGAAAACGTTCATCCGGCTCGCGTGAATTCGAGGAGCCGGTATTCGATGTGCCCGTTCTCGGCGGCGCATTTCGCGGCGCGCAGCAGTGCGGCCCGCCAGCCGTGCTCGGCCGCCAGCGCGTGCACGCGGGGCTCGTCGCCGAGGTCGGTGAAGCCCAGCAGCAGCCGGCCGCCCGGTTCCAGGTGGGCGGCGGCGTCGCGGAAGAAGGCGGCGTGGGCGGCGTAGCCGGGGTCGAAGAAGGCCCGTTCCAGCACATCGGCGGGCTCGCCCTCGACGAAGTTGGAGTTCCAGTAGATGACGTCGAACCTGTCGCCGCTGGTCAGCGGCTCGAACATGTCGCCGCAGGCGACCCTGATGGTCGAGGCGACGCCGTGGCGCGCGGCGTTGAGCCGGGTGTTCTCGGCGGCGGCCTCGCTGATGTCCAGGGCGGTCACCGAGGCGCAGCCGCGCAGGGCGGCCAGCACCGAGATGTAGCCGGTGCCGCTGCCGACCTCGCAGAAGGAGCCGTGCAGCGGATAGGGCAGCCATTCGGCGTAAAGGGCGGAGGATTGTGACAGGTGAGGGGCGTAGACACCGGGCAGGAGATCCCATTCCAGACCGAGGAGATGGAATGTCCGGGGGGTGGCGATTTCCCGATGGCGGGCGACGAGAGTGTGAGCGACTTCTTGCATGACGCCAATTATAGGCAATAGAGTCTAAAAGACGAGAGAATGGCAGGAATGAGAAAATGCTGACCCAGTTAACGGCCGACCCCCTGCGTCAGTTCCTGCTCTGGCAGGAGGAGTGGCGGGCGGCCGACCCCCGGATGCCCAACTCCGCCGTGCTGGCCACCGCCGATCACCGCGGCCGTCCCTCGGCCCGCTGGGTCGACGTGGCCTACGTCGACCACGGGTTCGTGTACTTCACCAACCACGCCAGCCGCAAGGCCGCCGACGTCGCGGTCAACCCGGTGGCCGCGCTGTGCTTCGGCTGGCTCGACAAGGGCCGCCAGATCAGGGCCGAGGGCCCGGTCAGCCGGCTGGGCGAGGTGGAGTCCGACGCCTACTTCGCCACCCTGCCCCGCTCGATCCAGCTGCTGGCCTGGAGCAGCGACCAGCGCGCCGAGATCGACGACCGGCGGGTCGTACGCGAGCGCTTCGACGCCCAGCGCGCCCGCTTCACCGGCCAGGAGATCCCGCGCCCCGCCCACTGGGGCGGCTACCGGCTGACGCCGGAGGAGGTGGAGTTCTGGCAGCGCAGGGCCGACGAGATCCAGGACCGCTTCCGCTACCGCCGCCAGGGCGAGGACTGGCACATGGCGCGGATCGCGCCGTGAGGAGGACCAGATGATCCCCGGATGCGTACCGTGGCCCGCCGAGACCGCCCGGCGCCACCGCGAACTCGGGCTGTGGACCGGCCAGACCCTCGACGTCCTGCTGCGCGCCCACGGTGAGCGCACCGCGCTGGTGTCCGGCGGCGTCCGCCGCACCTACCGCGAGCTCGCCGACCGCGCCGCCCGCCTGGCCGCCGGGTTCCACGACCTGGGAGTACGGCGTGGCGACCGGGTGATCGTGCAGCTCCCGAACACCCCCGACCTGATCGACACGCTCTTCGCGCTGCTCACGCTCGGCGCTCCGCCGGTGCTGGCGCTGCCGCCGCACCGTCGCGACGAGATCGGCCACCTGGCCGCCCACACCGAGGCCGTCGCCTACGTCATCCCGGCCGTCCACCAGGGTTTCGACCACCGCGAGCTGGCCCGCGAGATCAGCGGCCCCAAGCACGTGGTCGTGGCCGGCGAGCCCGGGGAGTTCACGCCGCTGTCGTCCCTGTACGCCGAGCCCGCCGACCTGGAGCGGCCCGAGCCGGGCGACGTGGCGCTCTTCCTGCTGTCCGGCGGCACCACCGGGCGTTCCAAGCTCATCCCGCGCACGCACGACGACTACCTGTGCAACCTCCGGCTCAGCGCCGCGAACGCCCGCCTCGGCCCCGACGACGTCTACCTGGCCGCGCTGCCCATCGCGCACAACTACGCGCTCGGCTGTCCCGGGGTGCTCGGCACGCTCCACGCGGGTGGCAGCGTCGTGCTCACCCCCACGCCCAGCCCCGACGACGCCTTCCCGCTCATCGAGAGTGAGCGCGTCACCGTCACGGGGCTGGTGCCGTCGCTGGCGCTGCTGTGGACGGAGGCCGCCTCCTGGAGCTCGTACGACCTGTCCAGCTTGCGCCTGGTGCAGCTGGGCGGCGCCAGCGTCAGCCCGGAGCTGGCCCGCGACGTCGGCGAACGGCTGGGGCGCGTGCAGCAGTCGTTCGGCATGGCCGAGGGGCTGCTCAGCCAGAGCCCTCCGGACGATTCCCCCGAACTGCTGGCCACCGCCCAGGGCAGGCCGCTGTCGGAGCACGACGAGGTCCGCATCGTGAACGAGGCGGGCGACGACTTGCCCACGGGCGAGGTCGGCGAGCTGCTGGTCCGCGGGCCGTACACGATCAGGGGTTACTTTCGCGCCGAGGAGCACAATGCGCGGGCCTTCACCGCCGACGGGTTCTTCCGCACCGGCGACCTGGCCCGCCGTACCGAGACCGGCCACCTGGTCATCTGCGGCCGGGTCAAGGACGTCATCAACCGCGGCGGTGACAAGGTGCCCGCCGAGGAGGTCGAGGAGCACCTGCTTGCCCACCCGCACGTACGGGCCGCCGCCGTGGTTCCCGTCCCGGACCCCTACCTGGGCGAGCGTACGTGCGCCTACGTCGTAGCCCGCGGCGGGCCGCCCACGTCCAGGGACATCGACACGTTCATGCGCGAGCGTGGCGTGGCCGCGTACAAGATCCCCGACCGCGTGGTCGTCGTGCCGAGCCTGCCGCTCACCCCGGTCGGCAAGGTCGACAAGGCCAGGCTCAGGAGCGAGACGCCGTGACCGCCGCCACCGCACAGCAACCCGACTGGGGAGACCTGGCGCTGCTGGAGCGCGTCACCAGGACCCTGCACACGCTGCCGCCGCTGGTCACCGCCGAGGAGTGCGACCGGCTCACCGAGGCGGTGGCCCGCGTCGGCCGCGGCGAGGGATTCCTGCTGCAGGGCGGCGACTGCGCCGAGCGCTTCTGCGAGTCCGGCCCCGCCGAGGTACGCGCCAAGCTGGCCCAGCTGTACGGCCTGGCCGACCTGATCCGGTCCGCCACCGACGCGCCCGCCGTGCCGCTGGGCCGCCTGGCCGGGCAGTACGGCAAGCCCCGCTCGGCCCTCTACGAGCGCATGCCCGACGGCACGATGGTCCCGTCCTACCGGGGCGACGCGGTCAACAGCGCGGCCGACGACCCGGGTGCCCGCCACCCCGACCCCGCCCGGCTGCTGCGCGCCCGCGAGTGCGCCGAGCGGGTGCTGGAGGTGGTACGCGAATCCTGGACCGGCCGCCCGCCGCTCGAACGGGCCTACGTCTCCCACGAGGCCCTGCTGCTGGACTACGAGCGCCCGCTGGTGCGCGGCGACCACGCCGCCTCGGCCCACTCGGTGTGGATCGGCGAGCGCACCCGCCAGCCCGACGGTCCGCACGTCGGCTTCGCCCGTTCCATCGCCAACACCGTCGGCGTCAAGATCGGGCCCACCATCACCCCCGCGCAGGCCGTACGGCTCAGCCACCTGCTCAACCCCGACGGCAGGGACGGCCGGCTGGCGTTCATCGTCCGCCTGGGCAGCATCCGGGTGCGCAGCCTGCTGCCGGAGATCGTGGGTGAGGTCACCCGGCGGGGTAGACCGGTGGTGTGGCTGTGCGATCCGATGCACGGCAACACGATGCGTATCGGCGCCGGGCCCAAGACCCGGCCGATGGAGGCGATCCTGGAGGAGGTCGTGGCGTTCGTCCGCATCATGCGGGCCCAGCGGAGGCATCCGGGCGGGCTGCACCTGGAGATGACGCCCGAGGACGTCACCGAGTGCATCACCACGCCGAGGCCGTTCTGGCGGCCACCGGAGCTACTGCGCTACCGCACCGCGTGCGACCCCCGCCTGAACGCCGCCCAGGCCGCTGAGGTCGTCGAACGCTTCGTCGCCCTAGTGTGATTCTCGGTGGAGGGAGGACGGGTGGCCTTCGACGGCATCCCGCGCAAGGCTTTCGACTTCTACAAGGAACTGGAGGCGAACAACACGCGCGAACACTGGCACGCGCACAAGGCCGACTACGACAGCGCCGTGCGCGCGCCGCTCCAGGCGCTGCTGGAGGAGCTGGAGGAGGAGTTCGGGCCGGCCAAGCTGTTCCGGCCGCAGCGTGACACGCGGTTCAGCAACGACAAGTCGCCGTACAAGACCAGCCAGGGCGCCACCGTCGGCGGCGAGGGACATGCGGGCTACTACCTGCAGCTCTCCGCCGAAGGGCTGTTCGTGGGCGCCGGCTTCCACGCCTTCGCCTCCGACGACACCGGCCGCTACCGGGCGGCCGTGGCCGACGACAAGTCGGGCCCCGAGCTGCGGCAGATCGTGGACCGGCTGACCGGCAAGGGGTTCTCGCTCGTGGGGGAGCGGGTCAAGACCCAGCCGCGCGGCTACTCGGCCGACCATCCGCGCATCGAGCTGCTCCGCTACAAGTCGCTGGGCGCCGAGAAACGTATCCCGGTGACCAAGGCCACCGGGAAGCAGGCTCTGTCCGGAGTCCGCGACTCCTGGCGTGACCTGCGTCCCCTGGTGGAGTGGCTGGCCACGCACGCCTGACCCGCGCCGGGCGGGCCGGCCCGCTTCGCCGCGCCCGTCCCGCGAGCGAACTTTCCGGGGGCTGCGGCGTTCGGCGTCGTCCTGCGAGCGGGTTCGCGACTACGTCCCCTGTCGTAGCGGAGTGCGAACAGAGGCATTCGTCCGGTGAAGGAGTGACCTATCCCGCTTGTCGACGGTGGCCGCGCCCCGGCACATGGCCGTTGGTCGGGTCTGTAGCAGGGAGTTTCGTGATTTCGCCGGACCTGGAGGTGTCGTAGCCGCCCAGCGCGGAGATCCTGGAACGCAGGGTCGGCTTCCGCAGTGCGGCGATGAGATGGGCGGCCGGGTCGAGGGCGTGCCCGGCCAGCCCGATGTCGAAGTCCTCCCAGGTCAGGGGGATGAATTCGAGGTCCAGGTCGGTCGCGGCCGAGCGGACTCCGAGGCCGGCGTCGACGGTGCCGGTGGCGACGGCCAGGGCGACTTCGAGATGGGTGTTGACCTGCGGTCCTCTGAGGCCGTCGGGGTCGTGGCCGTCGGCGAGGAGCAGCCGGTCCAGCAGGATCCGGGTCCCCGTACCCGGGCGTCGGGAAGCGATCCGCCGCTCTGCGAGATCGGCGATGCCGGTGATGCGGCGGGGGTTGCCCGGCGGCACGATCAGCCCCTGCTCGCGTCGCCAGAGGTGGATCAGGTGCGGTTCCAGGCCCCGTAGCATGCCGAGCGCGAAGGGCGCGTTGTAGACCCCGGTGTGGTGCAGCAGGTGGATCGCGGCGCCGTCGGCGTGACCTTGGCGCACCGCGTTGAGGCCGGCCACACTGCCCTCGCGCGTGACGATTCTCAGCCGTCCGTCCAGAGCGCCGGTGAGGAGGTCGAGGGCGGGATCGTCGCTGCCCGCGAGGGTGAGGACCGAGTCCACCTGCAGGAACCGCCGGGCGGCGAGCGCGGCGCCGGAGGCGACGCGTGCGCGGCGTCGGTCGGCCAGTTCGAGCACTCCCGCGTCGGCGAGTTGACGCTGTGCCCGGCTGACGGTCGAGGCGGTGGTGTGCCACTGCTGGGCGAGCTCGCGGACCCCCGGCAGTTCGTCGCCGGGGTGAAGGGTTCCGGCGCTTATCTGGTGGGCGAGCTCGGTGCATATATCCCGATATCGGGTCACGTCTGCACAACTTACCCTTGCGCTGTTCTGAAGTAGCACAGATAGGGTCACAGCCATGCGCAGAGGGCTCTTGGTCGTTTTAGCGTGGGTCGCGGCGGTCTCATTGGCCGCCTGTGGGAACGGCGCCTCCTCCAGCGGGCCGGCGCCGAACTCCGCGGCGGAGAAGTCGCTGATCTTGGCGACCACGACCAGTACTCAGGACAGTGGGTTGCTCGACGAGTTGCTGCCGGCGTTCACCCGCGACAGCGGCTGGCAGGTCAAGACCGTGGCGGTCGGCAGCGGGCAGGCCATCGAGCTGGGCCGTCGGGGTGAGGCCGACGTGCTGCTGGTGCATTCCCCCGCGGCGGAGGAGAAGTTCGTGGCCGAGGGCAGCGCCGGCTCGCGACGGCTGGTGATGCACAACGACTTCGTGCTCCTGGGTCCGCGGGCCGACGCGGCCAAGATACGGGGCAAGAGCAGCGTGGATGCGATGAAGGAGATCGCGGGCGCGCAGGCGGTGTTCGTCTCCCGGGGTGATGACTCAGGTACGCACTCCAAGGAGAAGGACCTCTGGTCCAAGGCCGGTGTGACCCCGGGCGGCACCTGGTACCAGTCCACCGGGCAGGGCATGGGCGAGACCCTGCGGGTCGCCGGCGAGAAGGAGGCGTACACGCTGTCGGACCGGGCCACCTATCTCACCCAGCGCGACACCCTGGCGCTGGAGGTGCTCAGCGAGGGCGATGCGGGCCTGCTGAACGTCTACCACGTCATCGAGATGACCAAGAAGTCGGGAAGCCGGGTGCGGCCCGACGGCGCGAAGGCGTTCGCCGACTGGATCGTCGCGCCGCCCGCGCAGCGGCTCATCGGCGAGTTCGGGCGGGAGAAGTTCGGCCGGCCGTTGTTCACCCCCGACGCCGGAGCGGACGAAGCCACGCTGGGCCAGTGAGCCCGGCCGGGGAGGTCACTCGATGGACGTGCTGTTCGGCGGGTTCGCGGACGCGATCAGGCTGCTGCTTTCCGGGGACGAGGACAGCTGGTCGATCACCGCGCTGACCCTGCGCGTCTCGCTGACCGCGACCGCGATCGCCCTGCTGGTGGGATTGCCGCTCGGCGCGATCGTGGCGCTGGCCCGCTTCCCGGGCCGGCGGATCCTGCTGGCGGCGGCCAACACGGGGATGGGCATGCCACCGGTGGTGGTCGGCCTGTTCGTCACCGTGCTGCTGTGGCGCAGCGGACCGCTGGGCGGGCTCGGGCTCCTCTACACTCCGACCGCGATGATCGTCGCACAGGCCGCGATCGCCACTCCGATCGTGATCGCACTGGTCGCGGCCGCATTGCAACAGGTCGATCCCGACTTCCGCGTTCAGATGCGGGGCTTGGGAGCGACCCCTATCCGCGCGCTCGTGGCGCTGCTGGGCGAGGCCAGACTGCCGCTGCTGGCCGGGGCGATGGCCGCGTTCGGGGCAGTGGTGAGCGAAGTCGGGGCCGCGCAGATGGTCGGCGGAAATCTGGTGGGACAGACCCGGGTGCTGACCACCGCCGCCGTACTGGCCACCAGCCGGGGCCAGTTCTCGCTCGCGATCGCCTTCGGCATGATCCTGCTGCTGATCGCGTTCGGTGTGAACCTGTCGCTGACCCTGATCCAGCAGCAACGGACGGCGCCGCGATGAGCGCGGGGATCGGGTGCCGAGACCTGCGGGTGCACGCCGGCGGCCGGGAACTGCTCAGCGTGCCGGAGCTGCACGTCGCGTCGGGACGCACGTTGGCCGTGCTCGGGCCCAACGGCGCCGGCAAGTCCACCCTGCTGCGTGCGCTGGGTCTGCTCAGCAGCCACCGCGTCAGCGGACAGATCCTGCTGGACGGCCGTCCCGCGACCCGGTCACAGATGCGCGACGCGATCGGGGCCGTGTTGCAGCGGCCGATCCTGCGCCGTGGCACGGTGGCCGACAACGTGATCAGCGGACTGCGTTTCCGCGGTGTGAGCCGCCGCGAGGCCCGCGACCGCGCACGACCGTGGATCGAGGCGCTCGCCCTCGGCCCTCTCGCCGACCGGGACGCCCGCAGCCTGTCCATCGGCGAGGCCCAGCGGGTCAGCATCACCCGCGCGCTGGCGGCCGGCCCCCGGGTACTGCTGCTCGACGAGCCGTTCACCGGGCTGGACAGCACCACCCGCGCCGACCTGCTCGCCGACCTGCGCGCCGCGCTGACCGGGCAGCCCACCGCCACCATCATGGTCACCCACGACCGGCAGGAGGCCCTGGCCCTGGCCGAGGAAACCGCGCTGCTGATCGGCGGCCGGATCCGCCAGCACGGCCCCACCACCGACGTGCTGGACCAGCCCGGTGACCCCGACACGGCTCGGCTGCTCGGCTACACCAACCTTCTCCCGCCGGCTCTCACCGGCCTGGCGGAGACCCTGGTCGCGCGGCCCGAGCACACCCGGCTCGTCCTCGACTCCCACGACGAGCACGACGACGACACCCGGTCGGTGACCGGGACACTGCGCCGGACCGTCGCACTCGGCATCGCCACCCGCGTCGACGTCGACACCTCCGCCGGCCCGCTGACCTGCCTGCACCCCGGCGACGTGCTCGCCACCGAGCTTCCCCCCACCGGCGGCGAGGTCCGTGTCAGGATCCGGCACGCGCGGTCGTTGAACGACGCCGACCAGGACGAACCGGCGGCACGCCTCGCGTCCGGGACGAGGGCTTCCACGCCCTGAAACCCGGCGGCCGATCGCGTGACCCCCACCGGCCCCGCGTGAGAGGAATCGACGGCGTGGCCTAGCATGCGGGCATGACGACTGCTGCCGGCGTTGTGCTTGCGGGCGGGCGCTCCACGCGGATGGGGCAGCCCAAGGCCTGGCTGGAGTGGCACGGTTCGACGTTGCTGTATCGAGCCGCCGCTGTCCTGGCCAGGGCGGTGGACGGTCCGGTCGTCGTGGTGGCGGCCCCAGGGCAGGAGCTCCCGCCACTGCCCTCGAACGTCTCGGTGGCCGAGGATCCGGTGGAAGGGCTGGGCCCCATGCAGGGCCTGGCCGTGGGGCTCGCGGCGGTGGCCGACCGGGCCGAGACGGCCTTCGTGTGCTCCACCGACATGCCGTTCCTCCACCCGGCCTTCGTCCGCCGCGTCCTGCGTGCCCTGCCCGCCGGGACGGACGTCGCGTTGCCGGTGGCCCGAGGCTTCCGGCAGCCCCTGGCCGCCGGCTACCGAACCGCACTGGCCGGGCTGGTCAAGGACCTCCTGGCGGCGGGCGACCTGCGGCCGGGCATGCTCTTCAAGCACTGCGAGGTGGCCCAGCTCAGCGACGAGGAGTTGCTGGCCGACGCCGAGCTCGCGCGGCGCGACCCGGAGCTGGAGTCCGTGGTGAACGTCAACTCCCCGGACGACTACGCGGCGGCCCGTGACCGGCCGCCACCGCAGGTCGTGGTGGAGTGCTTCGGCGCGCTGGCGAGGAACGGCGGCCATCGGCCGCGCGAGGTCCAAGCCGCCACCCTCGGGGCCGCCGCCGCCGCGGTCGGCCTCACCCTGAACCGCCACGTGGTGGCCGCGCTCAACGGCGATCAGGTCACCAGGGACGAGTGGCTGCCCCTGGTGGCGGGGGACACCGTCGCCTTCCTGTCCGCGGACGCCGGCGGCTGAGGTCGTAGGGTCGGGATATGGCGCCTGGTGGATTCTTCGGACGAGCCCTACTCGTGGACGTCGCCGGCAGGGAGGCGAGAAGCGCTCCCTACGAGCTGGACGAGCGGGTGCTGCGGTCCTACCTGGGCGGGGTGGGCCTCGGCACGTGGCTGCTGCACCGGCTGGCACCCGCCGGGGTCGATCCCCTTGCTCCTGAGGCACCGTTGGCTTTCGTCTTCTCCTCGCTGGTCGGCACCCCGTTGACGACCAGCGCGAAGTTCGCGGTCGTGGCCAAGTCACCGCTGACCGGGCTGCTGACCGACGCCCTCGCGTCCAGCCAGTTCGCCATCGCCGGCAAGCTGACCGGGCATGACGCGCTCGTGATCCGTGGTCGCGCCGACGAGCTCTCGGTGCTGCTGATCGACGGCGACGGCGTGCGTCTCGAACCGGCTCCTGAACTCGCCGGGCTGACCGCGGCCGAGGCCGAGTCCGCGGCGCGGGCGCGGTTCGGCCGCAACTGGCGCACCGCGGCCATCGGCCCGGCGGGCGAGCGCCAGGTGAGATACGCGACCATCAGCCACGACGGCCGTCACGCCGGCCGGGGTGGCCTGGGCGCGACGATGGGCGCGAAGAACATCAAGGCGGTGCTGGTCAGAGCGGCGACCAAGGTGTCGGTCGCGGACCAGCCCGGGGTTCTCGCCGCCGCCCGCGACCTGCGCCGGCGTAGCTTCGGCCCGGCCACCGCGAAATACCGTGAGCTGGGTACGCTGGCCAACCTCCTGGCGTTCAACGCCGTCAGCACCCTGCCCACCCGCAACTTCACCGCGGCGACCTTCGAAGGCGCGCCCCAGCTGGCCGCCGAGGAGCTGCACGAGCTGCGTGGGGTGGCCCGCAACAGCTGCGCGTCGTGCTCCATCGGCTGCGAGCACATCTACTCGCGCAAGGGCGGCGGCAGCCAGCGGATGGAGTACGAGAACGTCTTCGCGCTCGGCCCGCTGTGCGGCGTGTCCGACCCCGATGAGGTGTTCGCCGCCAGCGCGCGCTGCGACGAGCTGGGCATCGACACCATCTCGGCGGGCGGCACGATCGCGTGGGCCATGGAGTGCGTCGAACGCGGTCTGCTCGACGAGCCGTGGCTGCGGTTCGGCGACGGCGCGGCGCTGTTGCGCGCGCTGGACGCGATCGGGGAGCGGTCACCCGGTCTCGGGGAGCTGCTCGCGCAGGGCTCCCGCCACGCCGCCGGCGTGGTCGGGCACGGTTCGATCGACTTCGCGCCGCAGGTCAAGGGGCTGGAGCTGCCCGGTTACGAGCCGCGCAGCCTGCAGTCGATGGCGCTCGGGCTCGCGGTGAACGCCAGGGGAGCCGACCACAACCGGTCCGGTGCGTACGAGGCCGACCTGTCGGGCGAGCTCGACCGGCTGGCAGGCGGCTCCGCCCATGTCGCCGCCGCGGTCGACACCGAGGACCGCGCCGCGGTCATGGACTCGATGATCCTGTGCAAGTTCCTGCGCGGCGTCTTCGAGGACCCCTTCACGGAGTGGTCCAAGCTGCTCGTGCTGGTCACCGGATGGCAGCTCGACGCGACCGAGCTGCGGGACACCGCGCGGCGGATCGTGCGGGCCAAGCGCGCCTTCAACCTGCGCGAGGGAGCCACCGCGGCCGACGACACGCTGCCCGCCCGGATGCTGGAGACACCGCTGGAGCTCGGCTCCGGTCGTCGTGCGGTGCTGGACGCCGACCGCCTGCGGTCGATGATCGCCGGTTACTACGCGGCGCGCGGCCTGGACCAGGAGGGGCGCGTCGCCGCGGCCGATCTCCCGGACCTGCTGCTCGACGCGTAGCCGGTCGCGTGTAGCAGGGGGCTCGGCGGGCATGGCCCGGTACTCGACAACAGGACAATTGCGGCAGTTAAATTGTATGCCGTATTCTGTATGCTCTACATTGCTCGACTGATGAGGTTGAGATGACAATGCTCGAGGAGCCGGCGACGGCCCTACGGACTGTGTCTGTCGAGATCGATGGCCGCGCTGTGACCGTGCCGGAAGGCACCAGCATCTACGATGCCGCGAAGCAGCTGGACATTGACATTCCTGTGCTGTGCCACAACGAGCGCTATGACCCCGTCGGGGTCTGCCGCATGTGCGTGGTGGACACCGGCGGGCGGGCCTTCGCCGCCGCGTGCGTGCGTCCCTGCGAGGACGGCATGCAGGTCAAGACCAGCACCCCGGAGCTGGAGCGCAACCGGGCCACCCTGACCGAGCTGCTGATCTCCGACCAGCCGCCGCGCGAGGAGGACCCGAAGCAGACGACCACCGGCGACAACCTGCTCCTCGACCTCGCCGACCGGTTCGACGTGGCCAAGGAGACGACCGACCTGCCGTGCGGCTCGGGCCGGGGCTTGGACATCTCCAACCCGGTGATCTCCGTCAACCACGACGCGTGCATCCTGTGCGACCGCTGTGTCCGCGCGTGTGACGACATCCAGGGCAACGATGTCATCGGCCGCTCGGGCAAGGGCTACTCGACGAAGATCGCCTTCGACCTCGACGACCCGATGGGCGCCAGCTCGTGTGTGACCTGCGGTGAGTGCGTGCAGGCCTGTCCCACCGGCGCCCTGACCAACAAGGCGATCAACGAGATTCCCATCCGGCCCCGCGAGGAGCTCGACGCGGTCGACAGCGTCTGCCCGTACTGCGGCGTCGGGTGTGCGCTCACCTACTACGTCGACCGGTCGCGCGGCGCGATCGCCTTCGCGGAGGGCCGCGACCAGCCCGGCTCGAAGAGCCGGCTGTGCGTCAAGGGCCGCTACGGCTGGGACTACGCGGCGTCGCCGCAGCGCCTGACCGTGCCCCTGATCCGGGTGGATTCGTCCTACCCCAAGGGCCCGCTGTCGGCGGACGTGCGCGGCGACACGGACAATGACCGGGGCCGTGCCGGCTCCGGCGGCAACCGGAGCGGCGGCGGACGCAGCGCCAAGCTGAGCAAGAACGGCAAGGACGGCCGGCGCAAGCCCGGCGGCCTGGTCGACTACGACGAGGTGCTGCCGCACTTCCGTGAGGCCACGTGGGAGGAGGCGCTCGACCTCGTCGCCCGGCGGCTGAAAGAGATCCACGCGGAGCAGGGCCCCGGGGCCATCGCGGGGTTCGGG
The DNA here is from genome assembly GCF_900099965.1 of Nonomuraea jiangxiensis. Classification (GTDB taxonomy): domain Bacteria; phylum Actinomycetota; class Actinomycetes; order Streptosporangiales; family Streptosporangiaceae; genus Nonomuraea; species Nonomuraea jiangxiensis. Next base: position 27,503 of record NZ_FNDJ01000028.1, read on the forward strand.
TCCGCGAAGTGCTCCAACGAGGAGGCGTACCTCTTCCAGAAGCTGATCCGGGCCGGCTTCGGCACCAACAACGTCGACCACTGCACCCGGCTCTGCCACGCCTCGTCGGTGGCCGCGCTGTTCGAGGGCGTCGGTTCCGGCGCGGTCTCGACCACGTACGGCGACGTCGCCAACGCCGACGTCGTGATCATCACCGGGTCGAACCCGACGGCGAACCACCCCGTCGCCAGCTCCTTCTTCAAGCAGGCCCGCCGGCGCGGCACGAAGATCATCTACGTCGACCCGCGCGCCAGCACCGTGGCCGAGCACGCCGACTACTACTGCCAGGTCAAGCCCGGCACCGACGTCGCCTTCTACAACGCGGTCATGCACGAGGTGATCCGGCTGGGCCTGATCGACATGGAGTTCATCAAGGCCCGGGTCTCGAACTTCGAGGAACTGGTCCGCACGGTCAACGACTACCCGCCGGAGCGCGGCGCGCAGATCACCGGCGTCGACGCGGACCTGATCCGGGAGGTCGCGCGGGTCTGGGGCGAGGCCAAGGCCGGCGTCATCTACTGGGGCATGGGCATCTCCCAGCACACCACCGGCACCGACAACGCCCGCTGCCTGATCGCGATGTGCTCGATCACCGGCAACGTCGGCCGGCCGGGAACCGGCCTGCACCCGCTACGGGGTCAGAACAACGTCCAGGGCGCCTCCGACGCCGGGCTGATCCCGATGTTCTACCCCGACTACCAGGGTGTCGACCGCGACGCCACCCGCCGGCGGTTCGAGGAGGCCTGGGGCACCGAGCTCGACCCCAACCGCGGCCTCACCGTCACCGAGATCATCGGGTCGGTGCTGAAGCCCGGCGGCGTGCGCGGCATGTACATGCTCGGCGAGAACCCGTTCCTGTCCGACCCCAACATCAACAAGGTGCGCAAGGCGCTGTCGCAGCTGGACTTCCTGGTGGTGCAGGACATCTTCCTGACCGAGACCGCGGAGTTCGCCGACGTGATCCTGCCGGCGTCGTCGTACCTGGAGAAGGAGGGGAGCTACACCAACACCGACCGGCGCGTGCAGCTCGGCCGCAAGGTGATGGACCCGCCGGGCCAGGCCCGCGTGGACTGGGAGATCATCCAGGACATCGCCCAGCGGATCGGGCTGGACTGGTCGTACGCCTCGCCCAGCGAGGTGTTCGACGAGATGGTCGAGCTCATGCCGTCGTACGCGAACCTGCGTCACGAGAACCTGGGGCTGACCGGGAAGCTCTACCCCAACGCCGACCCCGAGCACTCCGACGGGACCGTGGTCCTGTTCGACGAGCGGTTCAACACCGACGACGGCCTCGCCCACCTCGTCCCGGCGCAGTGGCTGCCGGCGAAGGAGCTGCCGGACGCGGAGTACCCGCTGGTGCTCAACACCGGCCGGCTGCTCGAACACTGGCACACCGGGTCGATGACACGACGCTCATTCGCGCTGGACACGATCTCGCCGATCGCCGAGGTGTACATGCACCCCAAGGACGCCGCCGACCGCGGGCTGGCGCACGGCCAGAAGGTCCGCGTACGGTCCCGGCGCGGGGCCATCGAGCTGCAGGTGCGCATCTCCCACCGCGAGCAACTGGGCAACTGCTTCATCCCGTTCCACTTCCGGGAGGCGGCGGCCAACCTGCTGACGATCGACGAGATCGACCCGTACGGGAAGATCCCCGAGTTCAAGTTCTGCGCAATTCAGGTCGAGGCGTTGAGCGTGGAAGACGCGGAGCTCCTCAGCAACATGGGAAGTGTCTAAATGACCCTGAGTTTCGAGCTGGGACGTCCCCGGGTGCCCGGTGTGGAGGCACGAGCCGGTAAGTTCCCCGGGCCGTCGCTGATCCCGGCGCTCAACGCCATCCAGGCGCGGCTGGGCTGGTTGCCGCGAGAAGAGCTTGAGGAGCTGGCCCGTACCATGCGGCGGCCGCTCTACGAGATCGAGGGCCTGATCTCGTTCTATCCGCACTTCCGCACGACCCCGCCCGCCAAGGTGGCCGTCAACGTCTGCCACGACCTGTCGTGCTGGCTGCGTTCCGCGGACGACCGGATCGCCGAGGTACGCGCCCGCTACGGCGAAGACACCGAGATCGAGCTCACCGAGGTCTCGTGCCTGGGCCGTTGCGACAGCGCCCCGGCGCTGGCCGTCAACGAGTTCCCGGCGCCGGTCGCGGACGTGGACGCGCTCGTGTCCGCCGCGCGGGACGAGGAGCTCGGCGAGGCCGCTGTGACGAGCCGCGCCGAGCCCTGGCCGAACGATCCGTACCCGGCCGGTTCGGACGTCTCGACCCGGTACGCGAGCCTGCGCGCGCTGCTGTCCGGCGAGCTGAGCGCCGAGAGCGTGGTGGCCACGCTGGAGGCCTCCGGGCTGCGCGGCATGGGCGGCGCCGGCTTCCCCACCGGCAGGAAGTGGGGTCTGGTTCGCGCGACCGGGCCGGGCAGTGTCAAGTACGCGATCTGCAACGCCGACGAGTCCGAGCCGGGCACGTTCAAGGACCGCCAGATCCTGACCGACCAGCCGCACCTGGTGATCGAGGGCATCCTGCTCGGCATGGCCGTGGTCGGCGCCGAAGAGGGCTGGATCTTCATCAGGCACGAGTACGGCCCCGAGGAGCGCGTGCTCCACGCGGAGATCGAGGCGCTGCGCGAGGCGGGTGTGATCGGCGAGAACGCCTGCGGCAGCGGTCGCCGCCTCGACCTCGACATCTTCGTCTCGCCCGGCGGCTACATCCTCGGTGAGGAGACGGCGCTGCTGGAGTGCATGGAGGGCCACCGCGGCGAGCCGCGCAACAAGCCGCCCTTCCCCGGCAACTACGGCCTGCACGGTCGTCCCACGTTGATCAACTCGGTGGAGACCTTCGCGGACGTGCCGGTCATCCTGCAGCGCGGCGCCGACTGGTGGGCCGAGCAGGGCGAGGGCGACTCCGTCGGCTGGAAGTTCTTCGCCGTGTCCGGGCACGTCGAGAACCCCGGCGTCTACTGCGTGCCGATGGGCACCACGGTGCGCGGCCTGATCGACATCGCCGGCGGCGTGCTCGGCGATGCCGAGGTCGGTGCCGTGCAGCCGGGTGGCGCGTCCTCCAACTTCATCGGCCCCGACAAGCTGGACCTGGCGCTGGACTTCGGCACGCTCGCCGAGGCCGGGACCATGCTCGGCTCCGGCGCGCTGGTGGTGCTCGCCGAGGGCACCGACCTGCTGGCCGCCTCGACGAACGTGCTGCGCTTCTTCCGCAACGAGTCGTGCGGCAAGTGCGTGCCCTGCCGGGTCGGCTCCACCAAGGCGCACGACCTGTTGCGCAGCACCCTTGACTCGGGATCCTCCGTCCTCGACGACGTGCGGAAGGACCGGATCCTGCAGTTGGAGGAGGCCATGCGCAAGACGTCGATCTGCGGACTCGGTCAGGTGGCACTGGGCCCGGTGGTGTCCGTGCTCGGACTGAACAAGGGCGGCGCGGCGGCTCGCCCGCAGCCGCGGCCCGAGGGTTCTGAGGAGCAGCCGGACCGTTGAGCGGCAGAGAGTTCTTCACCGCCCGTACCTTGGCCGAGGTACGGGCCGGTTTCCGGCCTGCGCGTCGCACGCCGGTGGAGCAGGTGCCGTTGTCCAGGGCGCTGCACCGGGTGCCCGCCGCGGACATCACGGCGCCCGCGGCACTGCCTGGCTTCGCCCGTTCCACCGTGGACGGTTTCGCGGTCCGGGCGATGGACACCTACGGCGCCTCCGACGGGCTTCCGTCCTACCTTGACCTGATCGGCGCGGTGCGGATGGGCGCCGCACCCACCGTGGCGGTCCGGGCAGGCGGCTGCGTCGCGATGCCGACCGGAGGAGTGATCCCCGACGGCGCCGACGCGGTGGTCATGGTGGAGTACACCGCGGAGACGATGCCGGGCACGATCGAGGTCACCCGGCCCGTCGCACCGGGCGGCGGCATCGTCCGTGCCGACGAGGACGTAGTGGCGGGCGGCGTCCTGGCGCCCGCCGGTCGGCCGTTGCGCGCTCCAGACCTGGGCTTCCTCGCCGCCGCGGGGGTGACCACGGTCGCCGTGCACCGCCGCCCCCGGGTGGCGATCATCTCCACCGGCGACGAGGTGGTGCCGCCCGGCACCGTGGAGCTCGCCGCCGGGCAGGTACGCGACGCCACCGCCTCCGCGCTGGCGGGGCTGGTCGCCGACGCGGGGGGCGAGCCGGTGATCGCCGGCATCGTCCCGGACGAGCCCGGCGCGCTCAAGGAGCGGCTGACCGAGATTCTGGCCGAGTCCGACCTGGTGGTCGTGTCGGCGGGCTCGTCGGTCGGAGCGCGGGACGAGACGGCGGGCGCGGTGGCCGCCATCGGCGACATCTGGTGCCACGGGATCGCCATCAAGCCGGGCAAGCCCACGCTGCTGGCCGAGTGCTCCGGGGTCCCGCTGGTCGGGTTGCCGGGCAACCCGCTGTCCGCACTGGTCGTGTTCGGGCAGGTCGGCATACCGTTGCTGTGGCGCATCGCCGGGTGCGAGGCGCCGCCACCGCAGCCGAGCACGCGCGCACGGCTGTCGCGGGACCTGGCTTCGGCGGCCGGCCGGCTCGACGTGGTCCAGGTCGCGGTCCGCGACGGCGTGGCGGAGCCGATCTTCGGCCCGTCGGCGCTGCTGTCGGTGCTGACCCGTGCCGACGGATACATGATCGTGCCCGAACCGGCCACCGGCCTGGACGCGGGCACCGAGGTAGAGGTCATCCTGTACCGATGAGCGCAGAAAGCCCCTTCGTCTCCGACGTCCCCGCGGCGCAGGGCCTCTCCGTATGGCGCGAGACACGCGCCGCGGCGGGCTGCCCCGCCAGGGTCGACCTGGTCCGGGTTCCCGTCGGTGCCGCCGTCGGCCGGGTCACGGCCGAGCCGGTGTGGGCGCTGCGGTCCTCACCCGCGTTCGACTCCTCGGCCATGGACGGCATCGCCGTCCGCGCCGCCGACACCGTCGGCGCGGCGGAGACCAGCCCGGTGTTCCTCGCCGTCGAGGACTTCGCCGTCGTCGACACCGGCGACCCGCTGCCCGACGGGTACGACGCCGTGGTCATGCGCGAGCACGTGCACCGAACCGCGGCAGGGCAGGCGGAGCTCCGGGCGGCCGTCCCGCCCTACCAGCACGTCCGATCCATCGGGGAGGACATCAGCGCGGGCGAACTGCTGCTCCCGGAGGGCCACCGGCTGCGCCCCGTCGACGTCGCCGCGTGCGCCGCGGCGGGAGCCGTCGACCTGGGCGTGCGCCGCGCGCCGCGCGTGGTCATCGTGCCGACCGGCGACGAGATCCGCCCGATCGGCGCGGAGCTCGCCCCCGGCGACATCCTCGACACGAACTCGCTGATGCTCGCCGCGCAGGCACGAGAGGTGGGCTGCGAAGCCCACATCACCGACATCGTCCCCGACGACCCCGAGGCCATCACCGCGGTTCTCCGAGAGGCCACCCGCGATGCCGACCTGGTCCTGCTCATCGCGGGCTCCAGCGCCGGACGGGACGACTACACCGCCCGAGTGGTCGCCGGAGCCGGCGTCGTCGCGGTCCACGGGGTCGCTGTGCGTCCCGGCCATCCCGTCGTCCTCGGCGCGGTCGAGGCGACACCCGTGATCGGCGTCCCCGGCTACCCCGTGTCGGCGGCGCTGACCTTCGACATCTTCGCGGCTCCGATGCTCGCCGAGCTGGAGGGTGCCGCGCCGCGGGAACGCCCGTCCACGACGGCGCACCTGGCCAGAAAGCTGCCGTCCGCCATCGGCATGGACGACTGGGTACGGGTGCGGCTGGGGCGGGTGCAGGACCGGCTCGTCGCCACCCCGCTGCCCAGGGGCGCCGGCGTGCTCACCTCGCTCGTCCGCGCCGACGGCCTGCTCGTCGTGCCCTCGGGCGTCGAGGGCCACCACGCGGGGGAGCAGGTCCGGGTCGAGCTGCTGCGCGGTCTGTCCGAGATCGGCCGGACCATCGTCACCATCGGCTCCCACGACCTGGTGCTCGACCTCGCGGCCTCCGCCCTGCGCGCGGCCGACCCGCTGATCACCCTGGCGTCGTCGAACGTCGGCTCGCTGGGCGGCCTCGTGGCGTTGCGCGACGGCCTGTGCCACCTGGCCGGATCGCATCTCCTGGACCCGTCCACCGGCGAGTACACGCTGCCCTATGTGGACAGGCTGCTGGGCGCCGACGCCGACATCGCCGTGATCAGGCTGGTCCACCGCGACCAGGGGCTGATCGTCGCTCCCGGCAACCCCCTCGGCCTGGACGGCATCAAGGACCTGACCAGGCCCGACCTGCGCTACGTGAACCGGCAGCGTGGCGCCGGCACGCGGGCACTGCTGGACCACGAGCTGACCCGCCTCGGCATCGACCCGGCCGAGGTGCCCGGCTACCCCCGGGAGGAGCACACCCACCTGGCGGTGGCCGCGGCCGTGGCCGCCGGACGCGCGGACGCCGGCCTGGGCATTCTCGCCGCCGCCCGCGCCTTCGGGCTGGACTTCGTGCCGGTGGCCCAGGAGCCCTACGACCTGGTGCTGCGTACCAGCGCGCTGTCCGACGAACTGCTGGCTCCGCTGTGGGCGCTCCTGGAGCGGGAGGACTTCCGCACCGAGGTGGAGGCGCTGGGCGGATATTCCTGTACCGAGACAGGGCGCCGCATTCGCTGACCCCACCTCGGCTGTACGCCTTTCATGATGGCGTGCGACGCACGACCGACTCTGGCTGAGGCCGCCGCCCTCGTCAGCTGGCCGGGTCGTACATGAACTGCCGGACCTCCTGCGAGCAGCGGCAGGCGACGGCGATCTTCGCGGCCCACTCGAGTGCCGCCTCCCGCGAGGGCAGCTCGAGAACGGTATAACCCCCGTTGGGCACCTTGTGGCCTGGGTACGTGCCCTCGGTGACGGTGCCGTCACCGGCCACGAGCACCGGCTCTACGTCCTCATCGATCCCGCCGCCGAAAACGTACACGCCCGCAGCCTTGGCCTCGTCGATGACGGCATGCGAGGCTTTGACCACCGCCTCCAGGTCCTCCTCGGGGAACACCATGGCGTCACCGGGAAACGAGATCAGGTATTTCGTCATGTGAGTACTCCTCTTCTCCGCGGCACCGCTCTGGTGTCCAGCCCGATTATGGTTGCGGCCTCCGACATTTGGTCAAGGTGGTGGCGCGGGACACGGTGCCCCGGGAGCCGGCATTAGGGTGGCATTCCAACCTGGAGCCTCTCGGCGGAGTTGTTTCGATACATGGACCGTTACGAGGGGTTCCATGAGTTCGTGCGCACGCGTCAGCAATCGCTGATGCGGACGGCGTACCTGCTCACGGGGAACCCTCATCTCGCCGAGGACCTGTTGCAGACGGTCCTTACCCGTGTCGCCTCCCATTGGGCGAAGCTCGCCAAGGGCGGAAACCCCGAGGCGTACGCTCGCAAGGCCCTGGTGAACCAGACCATCTCGTGGCGCAGACGCAGACAGGTCGAGTTACCTGGGGCAGAGTTGCCGGAGCGGGCCCAGCCGGGTCAGCCGCACGACGAGGCGACCGTGCGCCGGCTCGCCCTGCGCCACGCGTTGGCGAAGCTCACGCCCAAGCAGCGGGCGGTGATCGTGCTGCGCTTCTACGAGGACCGCTCAGAACGCGAGACCGCGCAGCTCATGGGCGTCTCGATCGGCACCGTGAAGAGCCAGACCAGCTACGCGCTGTCCAAGCTGCGCGCGCTCACCCCTGAGGAGGTGTACCGATGAACACGTTGCGCGAGGACTTGCATGCGCTGGCCGAGCAGGCGCCCGCCGTCGATCTGGCGGCGCGGGCGGTACGCGGCGCGCGCAGGCGGCGCGCGACCCGGCTGGCCGTGGTGGCCGCCGCGGTGACCTGCCTGATCGCGTTCGGCGGCGCCATGCTGCTTCAGGTACGTGCCGAGCCCCGGATCGTGCTGACCCCGCCGGAGACGAAGGCGCTCCCGCTGCCCGCGAGGGGAGTCGGGCCGGTAGAGCAGGCGTACCGGACGCAATGCCGCCTGGACGGCCCGTGCGGCGTGCTCCCTTGGCGCATCGTGACGCGTGCGGGTGAGACCTACGAACTGGGCGAGGAAGCGAACGGGCCGCTGGAGGTCACGGCGGACGGCCGCAGGATCGCGTACTACAGCTCGAGTCATCAGGGGATCGTGGTGCGCGACCTGGCGAGCGGCAAGACCTGGAAGGCGCCGCTGAAGCAGCCCAAGGAGGACTTCGCGGTCGAGTACGCGCTGCGCCTGTCGCCCAACGGGCTGCGCTTCATCGTGTCGGGCTGGGGCGGCCGGCGGCAGCCGAACAAGCTGGTGGACGTGGAGCGCGGGACGGTGACCGACCTCAAGCGGGGATGGTGGCCGGTGAGCGTGTCGGACGGTTCGGGGCCCGTGGTGCTGGCGAAGCCGTACGACATGACCAGCCAGGTGTGGGTGCTCGGCCACGACCCGATCATCATCCGGGATCACACGTACTACTACAGCGCTCTCGCACCGGACGGACGGACGCTCGCCAGGCTGGGGCAGACACTCGACCGGGACCGCCGGCCGATGGTGCAGGGGGACCGCTCGATCGTCACCTTCGACACGCTGCGGGCCGGCGGGGAGACCCGTACCCCGATCTCCGGGCTGCCGGAAGAGCTCAACCCCGCGCGGCTCGGCGGTTGGTTGAACGCCACGGAGGTGACCGTGCTGGCCGTCCCCGAATCGCCGGGCGTGATCGCGCAGACGGTCTACGCGGTGGACGTACGGACGGGCGAAAGCAGGGAACTGTACGCATTGCACAAGGTTGCGCTGAATGTGGTGCCAGGATTGGTGCGCTGAGCGCGACGATGTCGGGGACTCGAGTCGCGCCAGGGCCTTCGAGAGCAAGTTACCGGTATAACGATGAGCCAGGCGCGATCATCAAGGGCGCTTGTAGCGGGCGGCGAGGTGGTCCTGGTATTCGGCGTGGCGGAACTGGTAGACGGGGCCGATGATCCGAAGAAGCCCGAGCCGGTGTGCGTCGTCCAGGAAACCCATGAGGTCGCGAGGACACAATCCGAGCCGAGCCAGGCGTCGGGCCACGGCCACGTAGCCGCCCCATGCGGAATCCTCTCCCGAGTACGCGACCACAAGCCCGTACAAGAGTCCCCCCGGGAGCCCGAATATGAGCCCGATCGTCGGCCCGTACGCCAACCAGAATGTGAGCGTCCCTGAGAGCGCGCCCGCGAGCATGGCCGTGCGTATCCGGAAGAGGTTGAGGGTGCGTTCGGCGCGCCAGGTGTTCATCGGGGTGCTGGCATCGTCGGTGGAGACCGGGACTTCCGCCCACATCGTCAGGGCCCACGAGACCCCGCTGGTGAGGCCGAGCGCAGGTCCGAAGGCGAGCCCAAAGGTGATCCCGTCCCCGTCTTCGACCAGCAAGAAGAGACTCGCGACCGCCAACCCGAGCGCGAGCCCGCCGATCAGCCCGAACGCGAGCCATCGGCACAGGGAAGCGACTCTGCCGGTAAGTCTCAGGTTGGCGGCGGCCAGGTTCGCGTCCGCCCAGCCTCGCGTGGCTGACGCCCAGTAGCTCATCGGCATCGACGACGGGTCGACTCCGCTCGGAAGCGCGGCGAGGGCACGCGTGATGGGCGGGTTGAACGCCGCACGTGTGAGAAGCCACCAGGACAGGTCACGGGAGCTGCCGAGATAGCCGGCGAGGAAGCCGAGCCACCGCTGCACGTCGTTGGGCTCGTACGCGTGCAGGGGACGGAACAGGTCCTGAGGGTTGTCGGTGGGCGGCCTCGTGGTGACAAGGGCAGCGGCGAGCTGGTCGAACATGTGGGCGCGGAGATCGGCTGGAGTGGGGTGGCTCAGCGGGTCGGTGAGCGGGGTCGGGTCGACGCCGGGCCGGATATACGTGGTGCGCAGCAGCCACAGCCCCAAAGGGGTGGAGCACAGCTCGGTAAGGGCAGGTGAGCCGTCCGAGCGTAGCCGGTCCAGCAGGTGCTGCCAGGCAGGCGGCGGGGCGGGAGGTAAGGAGAGGGCGAGATAGTCGGCGGCGGTCTCGGGCGTGAGCGGTGCCGGTTCGGTCACGGCGGCGCCGGTGAGCACGTCGGCGGCGTCCTGGATGGCTTGGCGGTATTCGTCCGTCCGGCAGGTGATGATCAGCTGCCCGACATCACCCAGGGTCCGGTTCAGGCAGGCGAGGATCTTCGCACGGGTCCTGGCGGGCACCTCATCCAGCCCGTCGATGACCGGCAGGACCATCCGGTCGGTGGCCAGGTACGTCGCGCCTTGGCCGCCGAACTCGGCCGCGGACAGAGCGGGATACCCCACCTTGAGCCGGCGGGCCAGCCAGCCCCACACATCCGGAACCTTGTCGTCCCAAGAGGCGGCCGATACCAGCACGGGCACCGGTTCCCCGTCCGCCCGAGTCGCCAGCAGTTCCCGTACGAGCTGTACGGCGAGGGTGGTCTTGCCCATGCCCGGTCCGCCCAGGATCACCAGACGCCGCCTGCGCAGACCGCGAAACTGTACGGCCAGCTCACCGATCCGGTCTGCGGTCCCGCCCCACACCACCGGCCCCGACACAGCGACGCTGGCGGCGTGGTCCATCACTGGCAGCGCTGTCAGCTGCCAGCGGACTGGAATCGGGTCAGGGTCGTCCAGCGAACGCCGCGCGGCCTCCTCACGCCACTGTGCGGCCACCAGTCGCGCCAGCACGCCGGCCGCGGACATGACCTGATCGGGTGCCGTGGCACTCGGCCGCCTGCTGTGCGACCACCACATCGTCAGGCCGACGACCAGCGCGGGAAGCGCCAGGACGACGCCTACCACCTGCCCGACGTCCGCTGCGGTGTCCAGCCCTTCGGTCTTCCACACCACGAGCAGCAACACCACTGACGAGCCCAGGGCTGCCAGCCCTGCCACCACCAGCAGCCCGCGCCACCGCTTCATGCCGCCATTATGAGACAGATGTGCTGAGCGGCAGGGGCAGTTCCTTGCCCCCTCTCTCCTCCCGCCAGGGCTCGTACCTCCCTCGACCGACGCGGGCTGGGAATTGACTTGGGCTTGTTGTCGATCTTTGCGATGAATGTTTAGCTTTGTGTGTTTGTGCATGGTCACGCCTGGTCTCCTGGGAAGGAACCGCATGTCCGCACGTCCGCGCTTATCCCGGTTGCTCACGATCCTGCTCGCCCTGACGGGCATGGCCGCCCTCATCGGCGGCACCGTGGACGGTGGCACCCGCGCCGCCGCGCAGCCCAAGCCCAACGTGGTCGTCATCATGGTCGACGACATGAACATGTACGCCCTGCAGTACCTGGACAACGTGCGCTCGCTGCTGGCCGAACCCGGCACGACCTTCGACAACAGCGTCGTGTCGTACTCGTTGTGCTGCCCGTCCCGGGCGACCTTCATGACCGGTCAGTACGCCCACAACCACGGCGTGCTGGGCAACGAGCCCCCCGACGGCGGCTATCAGAAGCTGCCCGCCGCCGAGACGCTGCCGGTCTGGCTGGGCAGGAGCGGCTACGACACCGGGCACGTGGGCAAGTACCTCAACGGCTACGGCCGGGCCGACCCGACGGAGATCCCGCCCGGCTGGGCCGAGTGGTACGGCTCGGTCGACCCGAGCACGTACCGGATGTGGGGGTACACGCTCAACGAAAACGGAGTGCTGCGCACGTACGGCAGCCCCGACGTGGAGGACCCGGCGCTCTACCAGACCGACGTCTACGCCGGGAAGGCCGTGGACTACATCCGGCGCAAGGCGCCCGCCGACAAGCCGTTCTTCCTGTCCTTCGCACCGCTGGCCCCGCACGGCGAGGGCGCGGCCGGCGGGGACCTGTCGCAGCGCAACCCGCGTCCGGCCCCCAGGCACCTCGGCGCGCTCGACGATGTGACGCTGCCCAAGCCGCCCGGCTTCGACGAGGCCGATGTCTCCGACAAGCCCGCGGCCGTCCGCAACCGGCCCAGGATCGGCGCCGCGGCTCAGGCACGCATGCAGAACGTCGTGCTCAAAGGCCGCCTGGAGTCGCTGCTGTCGGTGGACGAGGCGGTGGCCGGCATCGTGGCGGCACTGCGCGAGTCGGGCGAGCTGGCCAACACGCTCATCGTGTTCACCTCGGACAACGGCTGGATGCAGGGCGAGCACCGGATCAGGAACGGCAAGGTCGTGCCGTACGAGGAGTCGATCCGGGTGCCGCTGATCATGCGAGGGCCCGGCCTGCCCGCGGGCCGGCACGTGAAGACGCTGGCCTCCAACGTCGATCTCGTGCCGACCATCCTTGACGTCGCCGACGCCACCCCCGCCATCACCCTCGACGGCCGCTCGCTGCTCCCGATCGTCGCCGACCCCGCCATGATCCCGCGGGGCATCGTGATCGAGACCGGCCCCAAGACCAACGGCACGAACTGGTACGTCGGTCTACGCGCGCCGCGATGGAAGTACATCGAGCACTCGACGGGCGAGCTGGAGCTGTACGACCTGCAACGCGACCCGTACGAGCTGACCAGCATGCACGCCGATCCGCGCTACGCCGACACCCGGCAGGCCCTGGCCTCCCGGCTGGCCGGCCTGCGCACCTGCGCGGGCGATGCCTGCCGCCAATGGACCCCGGTACCCGGACCCCGACCCTAGCTACCAGTGGCCAGGTGGACACAGGGACCCTGGCTGTCGAGCGTGGCTGACACCGTCCGGTGTGGGTACGGCTCAGTACATGGGGCGGGGGCATCGCGCAGTCCTGCGGACGGCCGACGTCGTGGTGGAGGCGTGGGCGGACGGCAGGGAAGAGTGCCTGGCCGAGACGGTGCAGGCGCTGGTGGAGTGCTGCGCCCAGGTGGGCGACGCGGTGCCCGATGCCTGCATGCTGTTCGTCCTGGTGGGGGAGAGCGACGAGGCGCTGCTGGTGGCCGTACTGGACGAGGTGATCCATCAGATGGAGGCGAACGGCCGGATGACGGTCGACGTATCGGTAGATGAGCGAACCGTCACGACCAGGGGGCAGGTCGAGGTGCGACTCGCTACCGTGCCCGTCGAGGCCGTCGAGCGCGTGGCCACGGCGCCTGCGGCGCTCACGGTGCACGGAGTGTCGTTCGGATGCGTGGACGGGATGTGGCGCGCCCGCTTGCAACTGGACCTCTGACGTGGTGTTCGGTCGCACCATGTACGAGGAGGTTCGAAGCAGACAGTCCTCACCATTCAGCCGCAGGGTCGACAACCACCACCACATCGCTGACGGGTTCGACCGGCACCCGGGTCAAACTCTTGACCGTCACGCGCCATACGCCGGCGCGAGGCAGGATGGCGCCGGCCCGGTAGCGTCCGTCCCCGAGAGGACGAAGTCTGGGACCGTGCCAGCTCTCCTCCGACTCGTCGTGAACGCCGAACACGCCCAGGACAAGGCGATCATCCTCGGCCTCCACCTCGATCTCGGCCTCCTCGCCCACAGCGATCAGATCCGGCAGGTCCAGCGCGAGCACGTGTTCGGGTGCTTGATACGCACGAACGGGACGAGCGGTGAGAATCGCGTGCAAGGCATGGTGGGTGGAAGCGGCGCTGGCCAGGACGGCATGCCGATCGCCGGAGTACCGCACGGCGAGGTCGTCGGCCTCCTCCGGCGGTACGGCGGCGAAACGCGGCACCGTGCCGTCACCTCGCGGGGACTCGCCGTTCCACGTCGTCAAAGGGGCGACCCCGGCGGCGTCGTGTCGTACGCTCAGCACGGTCTTGTGCAGATGGCCGCCGAACAGATGTGTCGTATAGGGCCGACGACCATTGCGTCGGATCGACTCGGAGATCTTCCGGTGAAAGGCGACTCCGTGGCGTACGGCGTGTGTGCCGATTCCAGGCAGTCCCACGTCCGACAGCGTATGAAGCCCGTCACCAGTGTCAACGCATCGGTACGTCGGCAGGAGCTCGTGCACCGAGGGAAACTCGCTCATCACCTCGCCGAGTTGGTCGAGGAACGCGCCGAACCGCCCCAGCCGGGCCCTCGCCTGAGGTGCCAAACCCAGGCTGAGTGCGACGGCGGCCTTGGCGGCCCCTTGGTGCGGCGTTCCGATGGTGACCAGTCGCCGGGCCGTGCTCCTGCCGCCCAGCACTTCCAGGGAATATCGGGCGATGAGGCCGCCCATGGAGTGGCAGAGATAGCTGACCCGGGCCTCGGGGACGGTCTCCCGCCACCGTGTGAGCTCGCGTTCGACCGTTTCGTTCAGCCGAACGGCATTGTCCGCGCACGACAGCCGCCAGTCGTACGGGAACTCGACGAGGTTGCCCCGGCTGAAGTCCAGCGAACCACGCAGATAACGCAGCAGGCCGCCGTACCCGTCGATCTTCCACAGACCGGGCATGAGGTGGACACCGTTGATCAGCCCGGCGGGTCGCAGCGGCTCATCGATCTGAAGTGCGGCGGCGAGGCGGCGCGGTGGAAGCATACGGCGCATGGCCGCCAGGGAGTGGTTCCACACGGCGGTTTCGTTGTGTTCCAGCACGCTGCCGAGGATGCCTGGCAGCACGACCACCAAGTCGTCGACCCGATCAGACATATCGCTCGTCCTCCGTGGGACATCATGTCAGTGGCAAACGCGACGGCGTTGGGATTCTGATCAACGGAGCCGGTATGGCGGAGGTTCCCGCGGGCGAGGCGACGTTCGTCATCGTGGGCATGTCGGTGTACGACCATCATGAGGATCTCGAGTTCGTGAAAACGGCCGTGCCCGAGTTGCGGGACGCCTTCACCGCCTGCGGTTTCACCCACGAGCTCCCCGAACTCTCGCACGGCGGCACCTTCCACGAGGTCGGCGGAACCCTGTCAGGGTCGGCTCCCGGACGCGGACGGTCACTGATCCTGTACTGGGCCGGGCACGGGGCACGCGAAGCCGCCGGCGACTATCTGCTGGCCCAGGACTCGCCCGCGAAGAACTTCACCCAGTTGAACGCCATGACCGCGTCGATGCTCGCGTCGTTCATGGCGCAGTGGGGCTTCGGGCACGCCCTGGTCGTCGTGGACGCCTGTTACGCCGGAGCCACGTCCGCCGAACTGGCCCGCAAACTCGAGGACACGTTCGAGCAGCAGCCCGCGGAAGTACGCGCCGCCGTCGAGGTCATCGCGGCCTGCGGACCTTTCGAGCGCATTCAGGACGGCCGGTTCGCGGAGCGGTTCGTACGGGTGCTCAAGGAAGGCGGCACGGGACGATCCTGGGACGCCGGCAACCTCCAGGTCTACGCGCACGAGGTGCTCCAGGCGATCGAGGAGCTCGACCTGCAGTCGCCGCTCCCGGCATACCGCGCGTACGGGTACCCGCAGCGCCTGTTCCCCAACCCGAAGGCGATCCCGGGGCTGCCACCCGCGGACGCCCCCACCCAGCAGGACCGCCAGAGACGCATCCTCGCCGGCGGGCTGCGCGACCACTTCAGCCGGGCCGCGCGAAGCATCGAAGTCGATGAGACCGGCTGGTACTTCGTCGGCAGGACGCGGCTGCTGCGTGAGGTGGTGTCCTGGCTCGGCCAGGGCCGGCCGAGCGGCCTGAGTGTGCTCACCGGCTCTCCCGGGACGGGCAAGTCCGCGATCCTCGGCCGCATCGCCACGCTCTCCGACCCCAGCTATCGCCGCCTCGCGGAGGAGGAGGGCGCGCTGGAAGGCGCTGAGCCCGGCACCGTGCCCGTCGAAGGGCTGATCGACGTCGCGCTGCACACGAAGAACAAGTCCCTCGCCGAATGCCGTGAACTCCTCGCCGCCGGACTCGCCCTCTCCACGCCGCAAGGCGGCTGGCAGACCAGCCACGAACTCGTCCAGGCGATCCGACGCCTGAACCGCCCCCTGCGGATCGTCATCGACGCACTCGACGAGGCCCGCCCCGATGCGGTGCTCGCCATCGCCAGCGACCTCATCCTGCCTCTGGCGCGGGTGCCGAGCCTGCGGGTGCTGGTCGGCACCCGTACGCGCACGGCCGGAACGGCCGACGGCCGGCGTCCTCTCATCGACCTGCTGGCCCCCGCCAGCCGCTACGTCTGGGTCCTGGACGAGGACCGAGACGTGAAGCAGGACATTCACACCTACGTGACGCGCCGGCTCATGGGCGCTCCCACCTCTCCCTACAGGGGCGACGCGGAGAGAGCGCGGGCGGCTGCGACGGCCGTCGCCGCGGCCAGCGGCAAGATCTTCCTGTTCGCGCGCATCGTGACAGGAGTGCTGCTCCGCATGGAGCGGCCGCTGCGGCTCGCCGGCGAAGGGGCCGCACGCCTGCTCAGCGGGGCGGTACGAGACGTCTTCGAAGCGGACCTGGCCCGGTTCGGCGACCAGGAGGTACGGGTACGGGAACTGCTCGCGCCCCTGGCCTGGGCCGAAGGTGCGGGCCTGCCACGCCATCCGGTCTGGACGGCGATGGCGAGCGCGATGTCACCGACCGGGACGACCTACGACGTGACGGACGTGGACTGGCTGCTCGACGCGGCCGGACATCACGTCAGCCAGTCGAGCGAGGACGGACAGGCCGTTTTCCGGCTGTACCACCAGGCTTTCGCCGACTATTTCCGGGAACGGGACGAGAGTGCCGTCGGCATCCAGCGGGCCATCACCCAGGCGCTTCGCGGCACGCTGCCGGCAGACCCCCGGCTGCGCCACTGGGCCTCCGCCAACCCGTACCTCCTGCGTCATCTGTCCTCGCATGCCGCGGCGGCGGGCCGGCTCGGGGGCCTGACCAGCGAGCCGGGCTACCTCGCGCATGCGGACCCGCTGCGGTTGCTGGAGGTGCTCGGCAAGGTCGATCCTGCCTCCTACCCGCAGACCCGCGTGTTCTGGCGGGCGGCGCACCGGCTGCAGGATCCCGCGCAACGTGCCGCCGTACTTCACCTGACAGCCCTGGAGCATGAGCCCGACCTGGTGCCGGACGTCTTCCCGCCGCCGGTGGGAGCTCCGCTGTCGCCTCGGTGGACGCGGGTGGCGCCCACCCCCTTCCATCGGACGTTGACCGGCCACGACGTTCCGGTGACCGCGGTCGGGGTCGGTGAGTTGCCCGATGGCGACACCATCATCGTGAGCGGAGACAAGGGCGGAGCGGTGCGCGTCTGGGACGCGGCAACCGGCATCCCCCGTACTACGCTGGCCGCCCACGATCACAAGGTCACGGCGGTCGCGGTCAGCACTTTGGACGACGGCACACCCTTCATCGCGTCCAGCGACCACACTCAGGTACGGCTGTGGGAGGCGACGACGGGCGTTCCGCTCGGCCCCACGATGACGTTCACGCCGTCCATCCGGCACCTCGAGATCAGGGACAACGAGGTCATCTGCCTGGGCAACCGATGGGGACGGGCCTGGAACGTCGCCGACGGCACCGTCCGCGAGCTGCCGCAGCCCTACGCCGCCGCCTATGAGACAGCCCACGGCGCGACCGTCTACTCGATTCCCGAGGACGCGGGCCTGACCACGGCGATCCCGGCCACCTTGCCGGACGGCGCTCGCATTGTCGTCGCCGCGGGCAAGGATGGAACGGTGCGGATATGGGCCGTCGAGACCAGGGCGCTGCGCGCCACCCTCACGGGCCACGACCATGCCGTACGCGCCGTCGCGGCGGGCAGATCTCCTTACGGCGGCACCATGATCGTCAGCGGCGGCGACGACCGGACGGTACGCGTCTGGGACGCCTCGATGAGGACCGCGGAGACGTCGGCGCCGCGTCACCAACCCCTGGTGGTGGCGGCGGGCCCCAAGGTGGTCGCCAGCGGTGGCGACGACGGGACCGTATGCCTCCGGGACACGGACACCGGCCGACTGGTCTCCGTTCTGACCGGTCATGAGGGCAATGTCTGGGGAGTGGCCCAGGGAACCCTGCCGGACGGCACCACAGTCGTCGCCAGTGGTGGCGAGGACGGGACCGTACGTCTTTGGGACACGGACACCGGTCGGCTGCGAACTGTTCTGACCGGACATGAGGGCAGAGTATGGGGGGTGACCGTCGCGGCCCTGCCCGACGGCGGCACCATCGTGGCCGGCGCGGGCGGCGACCGCACGGTCCGCACCTGGGACGCGACGACCGGCGTGCCCCGGGCCACCCTCGTAGGACACCAGGACGAGGTGAACGAGGTCGCCGCGGCCACCCTGGCCGACGGCACGGCCATCCTCGTCAGTGCGAGCCGCGATCAAACGATCCGCGTGTGGGACGCCGTGACGGGCATGCATCGCGCCACCCTCACTGGTCACAGCGGATGGATAGAAGCGGTGACGACCTGGAGGGCAGCGGACGGAACAGTGCTGATCGCGAGCGCGAGCCGGGACGGCACCGCTCGTGTGTGGGATGCCACGACCGGCGCGCTGCGCCACACCTTCACCGGGCACGGAGGCGCGGTCTGGGGCGTGGCGTTCGGTCACATGGGCGACGGCACACCCGTCGTCGTCACCGGCGGCAGCGACACGAACCTGCGCGTGTGGGAGCTGGGCGGGAGCATGATCACGCAACTCCCGATGCCATGCGTGATCACCACTGTGGATGTCCACGAATCCACTCTTGCGGTGGGTACCAGCACAGGTGTGAGCACCTTCAGCCTGGTGGATGGAGTCAGCGACGTCCCGCTCGGTTCAGGGCGTCCTGGGCCTGGGTGGCCATGGCGATGACCAGGTCCTCCGCGGAGGGCAGGTCGGTGATGAGGTCGACGGCCTCGCCGGCCCAGACCGGCAGCGGCGGAATCGCGCCGCGTGCCACGTCGTCCTGGTAGTCCTGACGGGCTTCGGGGTCGGCGGCGAGCTCGGCCTCCCGGCCGCGCCAGCGGTCGAGGTAGGGGTGGGGGAGTGTGCGGGCGGGGTATTTCGACGGCCACTGGGAGCCTCGTGCGATGTCCAGTACGGTGCTGCGCTCGGTGTCCTGCGCGCGTCCTTGGAGGATCGCCTTGGTGATCGAGGGGTCGACCAGGGCCTCGGCGGTGGCCTGGAAACGCGTGCCGATGAGCGCTCCGGCAGCGCCCAGCACCAGAGCCGCCGCCACGCCTCGGCCGTCGGCGATCCCGCCGGCTGCCAGTACCGGCACCGGAGCCGCGAGATCCACCACCGCGGGCACGAACGGCAAAGTAGACCGGCCGTGCAGGGCACCGTGCCCACCGCCTTCGGTCCCCTGCGCCACGATGAGGTCGGCGCCCAGGTCCACGGCCTGCTTGGCCTCGTCCAGATCGGTGATCTGGAGGATCAACAGAGCCCCTGCCTGGCGAACACGTTCGGCATAGGGGCTCGGATCGCCGAAGGACAGCATCATCGCCCTGGGGCCGTACTCCAGCGCACGTTCCACCGCGGCGACGTCGATGCCCCAGGTCAGGAATCCGACACCCCAGGGTCTTCCGGTGCCGGCGACGATCGGCACCTCGCGTGCCAGCCACTCCGCGTCCCCGTATGCGCCGCCCAGGATCCCGAACCCGCCCCCGCGGCAGACGGCCGCGGCCAGCGCGCCACCGGCCGATCCGCCCATCGGCGCGAGCGCGATCGGGTGCCGCACGCCGAGCATCTCCGTGAACGCCGTCGACAACGCCATGGCCGCATTCTGGCGCATCGTCCGCCGGCCTGGATCACCGGACCCGGCCTGATCGAGGTCACGTGCCCCGGAGGAGGCGTAGTGCCGCCGCGCCGGCGAGGTAGGCGATCAGTGCCGGTGTCGGCCACCCGAACAGGGCGGGGCTCGTACTGGGAACCAGGCTGTTGCCGAGCATGCCCAAGATGACGGCGACGAACCCCGCCACGGCCAATGCCCGGCGGCCCGCTGTTCGAGCCAGGCCGGGCGAGAGGCCACCAGGGCGTCGGTCGCGCCCGCAGGCGCCACGGACCTCGATCCGTCCGAAGATCGCGACCAGCAGCGCGAGAGTGAGGCTGAGCATGATCAGCAACGGGAGCCGCCAGGCGAACCAGGCCATCGAGCCGACGCTGGGAGTCGGCAGCACACCTGCGGCATTCAGTGCGGCCGTGAGCAGGATCGCGGCGCTGATGTGCCAGAGGAAGATCGTCAAGATCACGGCATTGACCGCGACCACCGCGATCCATGCGCGCGAGTGCCGCAGCCACCGCTCAGTCCGGTCACGCAGCAGTAGCGCCATCCCGAGCTGGGCGGCGGCCACCGCCAGCAGGGCCAGGCTCGGGGGCGACATGTTGTGCAGCCGTTCCCCGGGCACATTGATCATGCTGACCGGGTAGGGACCGACGAGGGTGAGCACCAGCACCGCGCCGGCCCCGCCGAGCACCAGCGGCATCACTACGCGGGGGCGGGAGGACAGCCGGCCGTCGCGCCAGGCGAATCCCATCTGATGGATGGCCAGCCAGCCGAACAGGTAGTTGCCGTTGCCCCAGAACGGATCGCCGATCAGGCGGGCCAGGTCGCCGGCGGCGACAAGGCCGACCAGTACCGCTGGAACCGCCAGGCCGTACCGGCGGTGCAGGGCGTACATCACCGGGGTCAGCACGACCATGACCAGGTAGGCGACGAGGAACCACAGGGGAATCGAGGCGAACCACGCCACCAGGCGAACTCGGGCGGGGTCGGCGCCGAACAGCCGGGCGACCAGTGCGCCACCGGCCGTGATCAGCACCAGCGCGGTGGTCGGGCGGAGCAACCGGCCGCTGCGGTTGAGCAGCCATTCGGTCGCATTCCCGCCTCGGCGGCGTTCGGCGGCGAGCGATACCGCGTTGGCGTACCCGCCGACGAAGAAGAACACCGGCATGACCTGCACCACCCAGGTGAGGGGATGCGCCCATGGCAGGTCCGGCAGTGCCGAGCGGCCGGTCAGTTCGCCGTGCTCGTCGTAGCCGACCACCGTCACCAGCCAGTGTCCGAGGACCACGGCGAGGATGGAGATCCCCCGTAGCAGATCGATGAACCGTTCCCGTGACGGGGGTGACTGCTCGGCACGCCGCCGAACAGCTCGCAACACGGCGCCCATGCCGTTCATGTCGCACCGTGCCTGGTCCTCGTGCGGGTATGCAACGCCAGACCCTTACCCGCTCTACTCCCGGTTCACGTCCGTGGGTGGGAGCCGCGATGATGGGCAGCCGCTTCACCGCTTCACGGTCGAGCAGGCCGACCTGAGCGAGCACAGCGGCTTGATCCCAGTAAATGCGCTTCCCACGATCCCGATCACCGGGATGCGCACCTGCTTGCCCCTATCCCCGCCGTGCGGCTCACTGACTCGATGGACATGTCGGCCGCGTTCCGCCCCACGAACCATCGTTGCTAAAAGTCACGGACGCCCTCGAGTCCGGCACCACCCATGCCGGTGGGCACGTGCGGGACAGTCTGGTTATCCGTCATGCGCTTCAGCTCATTTGGAGGAGAGCCACACCGATTGTCGGTGTCGATCAATAGGCTGCGGCCCGTGATCGAGAACGGACTATGCCCCGCCCGGATCGAGACACCCGCGTGAACGCCGTGCAGGGGGTGCTCGACCGCATCGAGACCGGCTCCGTCACCAGCCTCGTGACGCTCCTGCACGGGCTCACCGACGACGACAAGCGCGCGGTGGCCCGGCACCTGCCCACCCACCTGAACGAACGCAGGCGCGCCGGGTTCGAGGCCGAACGGCGGCTCTGGGAGCTGGCGGCCCTCTATCGCCTGGCCGGGGCGGCCTGTCTGAGCGGGGCGGAGCAGGTGGCCTCCTGGCTCAACCGGCGGGAGCTGAGTGGCGTGGAGCCGAAGGCCGACGCCATACAGGTCATGTCCGTGCTCGCGAACCGGCCGCTGGAGTGGCGCCGCGACCTGGCCGTCCGCCTGGTACGGCGGTTGCGACCGGCCCCCACCGGCTCGACCTGGCGGCGCGTGGAGTCACTGAGAGCCTGGGACCTGGCCGCGGCACTGGTGATCGAGACGGGCGTTGAGCCGCCGGAGAACGACGCGTTCGTGTCCGGATGGGTTCTGCGGACGGTCGAGCGGCAGTGGATGAGCAACGGGACTCCGGTACTCGCCGATGATCGGCTGCTCGATCACATGCTGCCGCGCCTGTTCCAGGCGGCGGGCGTGGCGGACGGGCTGGGCTGGGATCCAGGCTTGGAGGGCAGGCAGAGCATCGTCGGCGAGCTGGTCGAGCTGGCCCGAACGGGCCGCGTGCCGCGCCAGGCGCTGCTCGAGGGCTGCGTGAGCCGGTTCCTGGCCGGAGGCGATGCTGCTGAGACCGGTCCCTTCGTCACGCTGTGGCGGGAGCTGAAGCCGGAAGCGGCGGAGATCCCGGTGACCGAGTTCGTCCGTGTGCTGCCGTCGGCGTCCTCACCCGTGGTCCAGCTCGCGCTGGAGGAGCTGCGTCGGGCGGAGTCCGCAGGAGCGCTCGACACGGAACTGTTCGCCGAGGCGGTCCAGGCGCTGGCGTACCGGCCGGAGAAGAAGAACATGGCGGCCGCGGTGAAGTGGATCGCCGACGCGCCCCCGGCCAGGGGCGCCGCCGCGGTGGCCGCGCTGGCGCCCGTGTTCGACGTCGAGACGCCCAGCCTGCGCGAACGTGCGGTACGCGTCGCGGTCAAGCTCGCCCCGCACACCGCTGAGCTTGATAGGGAGGCGATCCGCGAGGCGGGCACCCGGCTACCCACCGGCCTGCGCGAGCGGTTGGCCGCCGCCTTCGGCACGGTGGACGAGGCCGAGCCGGATCCCGTAGCCGCTCCCGCGCTGACCCCGACGCCGCTGCCGGCCCTGGCCCGGCCCATCGTGTCAGTGGCGGAACTGGCCGCCGAGCTGGAGCAACCGCTGTGGCCGCAGGAGCCGGCGCGGATGGAGCGGATCCTCTCCGGCCTGGTCGAGCTGGCCCACGAGGACCGTGACGCCCTCGTGGAGGGATTGCAGCCCTGGTGGCAGACGAACTGGCGACATCCCTTCGAAGCGAGAAACTACGTGTACGGCATCTCCAGCTTCGACGAGGACATCGGTTTCCTGCTGTCGCGTTGCGCGCTGGCCGTCGTGTCGCCGGCGAACAGCCGCGAGCTGACCGCATTGCTGCACGACGACAGCAGCCGCTGGCCGAACTCCGAGCCTGCCCTGCAACGATTCGTCCAGCAACGTTTCCGTGAGGTCATATCCCTGTTCGAACGGAACGAGACGGTGCCGGTGTTACTGGCCACGCCGACAGCGCCCACCGGGCACGTCGACGCCGCCACTTTGGTCGCGCGCATGGAGCGATTGAAGGTTACCGAGCCGCTCGAGTACGACTTCCTGCAGGCGTTGCTGCGACTGCCGCGCAGGATCGATCCGGAGCTGGTCGTACGGGCGGAGAGACTGCCGTCGGAGGCGGGCCGGCGACTGGCGGCGTGTCTGCGCGCCGGTGGGTTGCCTGACCCCGTCGTGACCTGGGAACTCGGAGCGTTCGACCGCCCGGCCTCCTACCACCAGTCGCTGCAGGAGGCGCACGCCCGCCTCGCACCGCCCGAGGGCGTGCCCGGGCCGCTCGCCGAGCTGTGGACTCTCGCTCCCAAGACCGGCTATCCCGCCTCCTCCCGGAACACGGTGTGGTGGCCGCCCATCATGCCCTCGCATCGGGAGGCCCTGGCCGCGCACCTCCTCGAGTGCCTTCCATCGAGCGGTCCGGTGGAGGCCGTGACCGCTCTGGCGCACAACGACGGCCCGGCGGGCATCGCGACCGCGAGCACGATCGTCATCGCCATGAACCATCCCACCCCCGCCCAACGGGCCCTGGCCGCCGACGCGACCCTCACGCTGGCCGCGTACGGGGAGTTGCCCGCGGCCGACCTCGGCCGGGCCGTGGGCCACATGGTCCGCGGCGAGCAGGTCAAACTCAATCGAATCATTGGTGTCCTCGACGAGGTCACGGCGGCCGGGGCGCATGCCGCCGTGTGGACGGCCCTGGCTCAGGCGGTGCCGCTGCTGTTGCCCGCACCCGGTGAGAAGCCCAGGCCAGGGCTGGGCGAACTACTCAAGGTCGCCGTGCGCGCGGCGGAGCTCGCTGGGGCGCGCGACGAAATACCGGGGCTGGCGGAACTGGCGGCACGCAAGGGCTCGAGCCTGCTGATCCATGAGGCGCGGCGCCTGCACGAGGCGATCTCCGCCTGAGCCAGAACATGCCGATCTGCGGCCCGCCCGCAGCCCCGCATCATCGGCCCTGCATCATCGGCCCTGACCCTCTGTCCCGGCACGCCCCTGTTTGCCCTCACACCGCTGACGGCTGACATCTCCCCGGAAGAACAATCTTCCTACCAGGAGAAAGAACCACACCCCCGTCGCAGCCGAGGACTGTCGCCGGCATCACCCGTCTGTCACCGTGCTCAACGTCAGACCCGAGCCGCACCACCAGCGCCGGGGGAACCTTCCTAGCTTCGCAAAGGTAGGAATGCATGAACACAGAAGCACAGATCATCGACCTCATGACGCGTATCCGGGCACTCGAAAGCCACACCGCTCAGGTGGTAGCCGACCTTACCGACCTGCGAGCCGAGATGAGACAAGACGTTGCCGCGCTCAACGACGAGCTTGCCGGCCTGCGACGCCACATGGACGAGCACTTCACCTCCATCCGGTCCGAACTGCTACACCGATTCCGCGTCATCCAAGGCGAAGTGATCGCCTAACCCACGGCACCGGCGACCGCCGGACAACGCCAAGGCCCCGGGATGAGTTTCGTGCCGTGCACGAGGACTCATCCCAACTTAATGCTCCTGAAACAAGCCCTTGGTCAAGCTACTGAGTGTGAGCGTGAGACCTTCCCTCAGAACGGTCTTCGACACGCCGACGGCCCGGCGTTCACCCGCCATCGACACCTGCCCCACAGCAGACCCGAACCCTCTTCGCCGTACGCCGAAACGGCCTCGGCAGCCCCTTCCGAGGGTTCCGGTGGTTGGCGCCGAAAGAGTACGCACAGGCTGTGGATGGCATCCCTGCGTCATGACGTCCTGCCCCGCGTCTGGAGACCGTTCTGAAGGCGGCCATCGCACCTGTGATCCGAATGTGACGACGGGCTTCTCCTCATAGGAGGTTGTGGTGCCAGATCATGTCTTCCTGTGAAATCCATGGATCAAACGGGCAGCCGACCCCATTCGGTACCTCCGAAGCCGGTAACGCTGCCGCTGCGGTCGTCGCTCAGCGGCTTCGTTCTGCTTGTCACGTTGGGCGGTCTGGCCGGTTGTGCTTCGACAGGCGGCAGCCTGCCGAGCGGTCAGGGCGGCGCTGTGGTCCAGTCTGCGGTGCAGGTGAAACCGGCTGCTTTCCGTGCCGAGCCATCGCCTTCTCCCCGGGATGCGGCATTGAGAAGTCCGCTTTACCGGACGTCTCGTATCGCCAAGATGACGTGCAAGCTGCCTCGTCTGGAAGATGGCAGTTGGAGCTCGATGCGGCGCTACATGCAGACGGTGAGTGGCTGCCTCGACCGTGTATGGGCGAAGCAGCTTGCAAAGATGCATCAGTCTTACAAAGCGCCCAAGCGCTACTTTCTGAAGGAGCGGGCCAACGTCGACGCTTGTGGCGGGACAGTGCCGCCAACGGGCGCCACCGGTTTCTACTGTGAAGCCAGAAAGACATATTACGTGCTGGCCGAATCTAAGGCATGGAGTTCTAAGGAAGGGCTATGGGCTGCGCATTCCGTTGCCCGTATGCATAGTTATTACATTCAAGACCTGGTCGGCATTATGGACTATGGCGATGAGCTTGAGGCCAAGGCCGTGAGTAGGGACGAGCAGATGCTGGTCATCAACAGGAGTGCAGATCAGACTGCCTGTTTTGCCGGCGCTGCGCTGCAATCGATGCGCGACACGTTGCCGTCCTGGTCCAAGTTCATGGCGAGGTACAAGAGGGACCAGGATCTCAAGGCCTACGCGGCGTGGCTGGATCGGGGGTTCAGCAGCGGCCGACCCGGCTCCTGCAACACTTGGACCGCGCCGAGTAAGAGCATCGGGTAGCGCCGGAATCGCATGTGGCGCTCGCCTCGCGGGCACCACATCCCGCGAAGGGTGCGACGGCTACTGCCGTATCAGGCAACGTTCGCCCCCGGTCCTCGCACAGCTGTTCAACGGCGGCGTGGGTTCCGTCAGGTGATGTAGCGGTGGATCGTGCTGCCCCGCTCCGTACGGCTGGCGTGGTCGGTGGGCGATATCTTCGCCACGGGCATGCCCCGAACGGACAGCAGCACCATCTGCGCCCTCCGCCCTGCTGACAAGGAGTTGATCGCCAAGGCGGGAAAGGGGAGCCTGGGTGGAGGCCGTCTTCGAGTGATGTACCCGCGGGCAGGAGCGGGCCCCAATGTGAGACGATTCGCCCCATGCCGGTCGATCAACACCTGGTGGTGGCTTTCACCGTAACTTCGATCGTCGCGATGATTGCGCCGGGGCCGGACATGCTGTTCGTCCTGGGCTGCGGGATGCGCGGTGGGCCTCGTGCAGGGCTTCTGGCCACGTGCGGGGTGGCGACGAGCGAGGCCGTCCATGTCGCCGTGGCGGCCGCCGGGCTGGCCGCTCTCTTCGCTGCGGCGCCGACCGCCTTCACCGTGGTGCGCTTCGCCGGTGCCGCCTATCTGATCTATCTCGGCGTCCAGATGATCCGCAATCGCAAGGAGGTCGAGGAGACGGCCGGGGCGGGCGGGCTGATGTCAGGCCGCCAGGCGTACTTCAGGGGCCTGCTGACCAACCTGCTGAACCCGAAGATGGTCACCTTCACGATTGCGTTCCTGCCACAGTTCATCGATCCAAGCCTGGGACGGGTCTGGCTGCAGTTCGCGATCCTGGGGGCCATCCTGATCGTGCTGGAGTTCCTCGTCGACGGCACGGTCGGCGTGCTCGCGGGGCGAATCGGCGGATGGCTGCGCCGCCGGCAGGCCGCCCGCCGCCGCATCGACGTGGCCACCGGAGGTCTCTTCATCGGCTTGGGAATCCGGCTGGCCGCCGAGCGGTAAGAAGTCACGGGCTGGCTCCAGGCCTCGCCACTCCCCACTCCGCAGAAGATTGATTCGGCCAGGGGCATCCCCTGGCCCCGAGCTCAGCGACCAAACCCCTTGTCAGCGGGGTCTTATGGATGATCCGTAGCAGGCGCCGGCCCTTCTCGTCATCGATCTCACGGACGCGTACCCGCACAGTCTGACGGCTGGCGCACATCCGAACGGCGCGTCGCATCGCAGACACCACCGGAATACAAGGGGCAACGGGCTCTTGGCTCGGTCATCCGTCCACGAGTCAGTACGGCCGTGGTCCGTGAACCCGGCTCGTCAAGCCCGCTTCAGCCACTCCCAGCCCCTGGGAATGATCGGTTCGGTAGCAGAAGCAAGCCTGGTCTGCAGGTCGGACGCCGCGGTTCGGGCCGCGGTTATGACGGCCTGGGGAACCATGCACTCGGCCACAGTCTGCTCGAACTCCTCCTCATCGACCAGCAGGACAGTGCCATCCGCAAACCGCACCAAATCCAGTTCGAGGTCTATATAACTCCACCCCGACACACCTAGAGTCGGCGGCGTGCAGATGTCGACGCCGATCCAGCGGTCGTTACGCCACCACCAAGCCGCCCACCAGCCATCGCGTGGGAGCAACTGCACACCGTCGCTGGGGAGCGTCACCGACG
This sequence comes from Nonomuraea jiangxiensis, assembly GCF_900099965.1. Lineage (GTDB taxonomy): Bacteria > Actinomycetota > Actinomycetes > Streptosporangiales > Streptosporangiaceae > Nonomuraea > Nonomuraea jiangxiensis. The sequence goes on from NZ_FNDJ01000028.1 coordinate 54,963, forward strand.
TGCCGTCGGCCTTTCGATGGACCTCGCCTTCTCGGCTGAACAGCCAAGTACCGAATTCGTCGGCGCCCAAAATCCGAGCGTCCCATTCTGCCGCCAGCCTGGGTGCATTCGTGCCTGGCAGCGGCCATTTGCCCTTCTGCACGCCGATCCGCATCCGGCTTATCCTCCCTCATTTGTACCCACGGCGACATCTCGCTGTGGGTGTCTCCGAGCGGGCTCGGGCGAGCCGCGTCTCCGTGAAAGTCTGAATCAGATCGCCTCTGGCCACATGGCTCGTGGCCAGGAGGGTCCGGACGAAGGACAGGCTGCGGACGTACAGGCTTTCGGAGAGTTGCACGCTTCCACCACCCGGTCGCGGCCTCGCCGTTCGAACCAGCGCTCGGCCTCGCCGAGTACCCGGCTGCAGCCGGTCTCGTCACCCTGAGAGGCCAACGCTCGCGCCTCCATCGCGTTGAACAGTGCCATGGCCGTGGGCGTGGCGTTCTCCGCGCCCATCCGGGGCAGCCCGCGTAAGATTCACCGCCATGCCAGCACGACGAGCCCGTGCTGTCCTGTACGCGAAGGAACGGCGTCAGCAGCGCGATCGAGCCCCGCTCGGTCGAGTGTGGAGTTTCTGCAGGACGTCACGTTCAGCCACGGCCATAAGCCGTGGCGGGCGGCCACCTGGCTCATCGCCCGGCTGGCCGTCGACGGCGTCGTCGACTCGGTGTCGCACCCGCCGCCGCTGAAACCGGGCGAGCCACCGCACTTCAACGCTGTCATTTATGCGCTTGACCTGCTGCAAGGACGCGATCCAGAGCTCTGCCTCCGGAGCTTCATTACTGATTGCCACTGAGCGGCCCCGAAGTTCAGTTCCGGGCGGCAGGGGGGCATGTGCGGGTAGGGCAGCGGCAGCACCCCGATGATCTGCGGGCTGTTGCGAGCCCGAGACCGAGCAGGACCGCCGCCGCTCGCCCGTCCCTTCATCGATGTGTTTGTCATTGACCTGCGGAGCTTGATCTCGACCGCGCTGCTTTGCGTCGCGCTGATCAAGCCCGCAGCGGCGTCGTGTTCGGCCGGGTCAGCGTCCGACGGAGGTCGAGGGAATGGGGCCGCCGCGCAGTTCATAGTGTGCATCGACGACGGTGCACGGCTTGACCTTGCCCGTGATCAGCAGGCCGCGGAACATCAACCTGCTCCGCGGTCCCTCGGGGACGCGGCCGGACTCGCTGATCTCCATGACCAGAGTCTGACCCTTGCCGATGTACCTGGGATGGATGTCGATCTGCTCGTCGCTTCCATCCGCCAGATCGGCCACCTTGTGGTGAACGGAATCCTCCCATTCCTGGGGAGTCATGCCCATCTTGCCCTCGACGAGCCGGCCCCTGTCCGGCTCGCAGGCCTTGCCAGGCTTGAGATAGGTGATGTCGGCGGGTACGTTCAGCGCCTTGAGGTCCCGCTCCAGCTTGTCGGCGTCCTTGAACTCCTTGATCTGTACGCTGATCGTGCCGTCGGTGTTCTCGGTCACCGCGTACGCCTGACTCTCCGTACCGGTCAGCAGCGGTACGGCGATGGCCGCCGCGGCGGCAAGCCCTGCCACCGCCGCGGCCACGGACACGCGGCGAACGGAACGGCGGCGGCGGTCCGCCCGCGCGGCGAACTCGACTTTCAGATCCATCAGCAACTGCTCCTCGAAACTCATCTGCCGATTCCTTCCATGACGAAGGGCAGTTCCTTGAGCGTGCGGCGAGCGCGGTGCAGCCGGACCATGGCGGTCCCCGACCGAATGCCCAAAGCGCCCGCGGCCTCCGTGACCGTCAACTGATCGAGCACGATCAGCTCCAGTACGGCGCGTTCCCCCTCAGGCAAGTCGGCCATGGCCTCAAAGGCCCGCCGGGCGGGCCCCTCCGCGTCGATCCGCTCCTCCAAACGGGCAATGTCGTCATTGTCCAGAGGCCGCCGCCTGCTCACACGATCGGTCAACTGGGACTCCCTCAATGACCTGCGCCGCTCGGCCGAGAGCGTGTTGCGTGCCACTCCGTACAGCCACGCCACCTCGCTGCCCCGTCCCTGCCGGTAGGTATGAGCAGACTCCATCACCGCCAGGAACACATCCGCGACCAGGTCCGCGACCATCTGAGGGGCATCGACCCGACGGGCCAGGAACCGCGTGATGCCCTCGACGTGCCGCAGGTAGAAGGCCTCGAACGCCACGGGGTCCGTGGCGAACTCCGCCTGTTTACGACGCACCGGCCATGCTCCCTTCGTCGATCTACACCCCGTACTTGGAAAAACGCGACCAAAGCCTTACAAGCCGCACGGGGCCACGTTCTCGCGGCCCCGTGCGATCATCCGACCGCGTAGGCACGGTTCACCGTCTGCGTGACGTCATCACCGGCGGTGTCTTCGACCGTTGCCCGCAGGGAGACGAATCCTGGCGAGCCCGGATTGGCGATCCTTGCCGTCCAGCCAGAGCCGGCCGCCTGCGTCTTGACCGGCTGCCAGGTGGCCCCGTCGTCGGTGGAGAACTCCAGCTTGATCGACTTCACCGCGGCCTCGCGGGCACCGGGGTTGCGCACGAGTCCGCGACCCGGCCTTGGCCCGGTTGGCGTTGTCGAGGCCCTCGGGCGCGTACCTGACCGCCATCAGCGGCAGGGACGTGGCCTTCGCTGTACGGGCCGAGCGGAAGGTCCAGACGGCGTCGACTCCGGTGGCCTGCGGCCGGATTCCTGCGCGACGATACAGCGAGGGTGTAGACGCCGGTGTCCTGCGGCAGCCTCGCGGAGAGCGTGCACTGCTCGCTCCTCTGGGAGGCACATCCGGCGATGTCGGTCGTGGCGATCTCCTTTCCGTCACGGGAGAACTTCGTCTTCAGGAGAGCGCGGTCCATGCACAAGAACCCGTCGCACATCTACGCGACGTTGATGTTTCGTCCGCGGCCTGCGACCCTCGGTGAGTGGGCAGCTGCGGCGGTAGCGGCAACGTTCACCGCCCTTCTCTTCTTGCTAAAGACTTCGGAAGATCGCCCACCTGCTGTCCCTGGACCGCCCGCGCCGCCAGCCCCTATGTCCTGCTCGTTCACAACGGCACCGGCCGACGGCCCAAGACCCTGGGAGCCTATGACTCCTACCTGCGCAAACGGTGGGGCGAGGGATGCACCAACGCCGAACTCCTCTACCAGGGGCTGCAGGCTCTGGGCTATCGCGGCAGCGGCACCACCTTCCGCCAGTATGTCGCCCCTGGCGCGACGGAACGCCTCTCGCGCCAACACGAGCGCGGCCACCCACGGTCGGCAGGCCACCGGCTGGTTCCTGCGCAACCCCGCCAACCTCGCCCCTGACGACCGCCGCCAGCTCCAGTCGCTCACCACCGCATGCCCCAGCTGGCGGCACTTCGGCTGCACGTGCGCCAGTCGGCCGAGATGATGTCGCACCGCCACGGCCAGAACCTGGATGACCGCAGTTCTAGGCGACGATCTGCCTGAGCTGCACTCCTCTGTCAGCGGGCTACGCCGGGACCAAGATGCCGTCACCGCTGGGCTCACTCTGCCTTACAGTCCGAGCCTGTCGAAGGGCACGTCAACCGGACCAAGATGCTCAAGCGACAGATGTACGGCCGTACAAATCCCGATCTCCTGCGCAAACGCATCCTGCTGACCGACTGATCAGAGTCCGAACACGAAAGTGCGCCTGATCCAGAATGCGGCCGTCGTTGACAGGCCGAACAGTCAGTCAGCACGCGCGGGGCTACGTAGCTTGCGTGTATCGGGTCGTCGAGAACCAGCGATTCGGGGGAGGTGCCCGACTCCTGGTGAGCGTCAACGGGTAACGCGCAGGGCCCACTCGACCGAGTCTGGGGCTTGGATGCGCATGGTCAGGGTCTTCCGCTGCCCGAGGTCAAGCCGGTTCATGATGGGGCTGATCAGGTCGTCGAGACAGGTGGAGGGCATGTTGATGCCCGGCTCCAGAATGATCTCCGCCTTGCCCTCTCCCCGGCAGTTGAAGAGCACCCAGAGTTCGTCCTTGCCGGGTGGGATGTCCCCGACGATCATTGATCCCGTCCTCGGCCCCGCCTTGAGTACGGTTTTCGTGCCCGCGTCCATGCCCGGCATGCGGAGCGGCACGCTTTTTGGCGAGGGTGGTGTGGTCACTGCGGTCTCGGTCGGGACGGCCGACGAGGTGGCGCCTCGCCGGTCCGGCACCGGATCCGTTGGAGGAGTAGTCGTGCAGGCCACTGCCAAGGAGACGACGGTGCAGAAAACCAGGAGAGGCGCTACCTGTCGAATCCTCATGTCGAGATCACCTTTGCTTGACGTACCAGCCGACGTGCCAGGGAGTCCACGCGGTCACTCGTCGCTGACCGCTCCGACCGCAGACCTGGTAGATGCCATTGGTCTTTTTACGCCACACGCCGTACGTGGCGGTCGTTGTTTTGCGTGGTGGGGTCGGGACTGCGATGCTGTTGCCCAGCGAGGCCGTCAGGCTTGCGGACAGGTTGACGCCCGTGGCCGCCTCGGCGCCCGCGATGAGCCTGTCTATCTTCAAGCTGCCGGAGACGTTCCAGGAGTCGGCTGGTACCACCCCCGATGCCGGCCCCCGCAACACGCCAGGCCTAATCGCTCGCGTCATTGCTTCCATGACCTCGCTCTCGATCACGGGGCAATGCGGTGATCCATGAACCGGTGTATTTGGATGGGCGTGCGGATCTCGACGGCGTGAGGAAGAATCCCTGCCTCATTGAACGTGTGCGCTGAGGAGGGACAGTTGGGGCGGCGGCCACGCGGGTGGGCCTCGGCGGTGTCCACGTGCCACACGCTGGCACGCAGTGATAGCGAATCCACCAGCCACAGTTGGTAGTTATCACGGTGTTGGGCCAAGTGGGTGATGTAGCGAGTGAGTACGGTTTCCGCGACCGTCTCGGCCGTATCGGCGGGGGTGATCCCATGGGAGTGCTCGCTGGGAGCTTGGTGCCAGCCTTTGGCGTGCTGGTCGGTGTATTCGATGAGATAAGCGAATTGGTCGGTAGTCTCGGGCGCGTTCGGCTTGCCGAGCTGTTCGGCCGCCTGCGCCGAGAGCCGAGCCCAGTCGGCGATGCCGGCGTACAGCGCCGCCTGCTGTCGGGTTTGCGGAGCGTCGTCGTTGTGGGTGGCGCTCATGTCCAGGTGCGGCATGTTGAGCAGGGCTGCCACCTGGTGAAGCTGGCGGGGAGAGACCAGGCGGTTCCGAGCGTCGGTGAGATCGTACGTCACGGCCTTCAGTGTGGGGGGTCGTCAAACGTCTGGTCAGTAGAAGATAAAAAGATCTTCCATGGCGGCTTCCAAGGCTGTGCGGTAGTGCTTCTGCGGCGGCCGGTTTCGCGGCACCGCAGACCGCGACAGCACCGGTAGATCCAGTCGTCCGTCTAGCCATCGGTCGGGAAACGCCGAGGCGCTGTACGGCGGCCGCTGTCATCCCAGGTCGTCGGCACGTCCAGCAGCACCACCGTCCACTTGGCCGGCTTGCCGCTGACCGGGAGCCGCCAGCATGTCCCACCCCCGTCGAACACCCCAAGACCGCAACCCGGCCGGCTCGGGCACGATCGGTGCCGCACGCAACCGCTGACTCTCCGCGGCCTACTCGGCGGCCAGGTTGAAGCCGCCCGCCGCCCCGGAGCCGAGCAGTCGCAGTACGCCGGCCAGCCTTCCCATGCCGTACTCGCCGACGAGCGGCATAGGCCTCGGGCACCACCGTGGTCGCCTCGACCCTCGCCGTCTGTCCGGCGACGTCGAAGGCGAGCGGCGTATGCGGAAAGGAGGCCGTTTCCGGAACATCCTCCAGCAACGGGTGGAGTGAACGTCGAGGCGTACGGGGGAGACACCGCGGGCAGGGCCTCCCTGAGGTCAGGCTGCCCCTCACCCCGCGGTGAGCATCTCCATCCTGGGCGCGTCGACGCCGCCACGTCTCATCAAGCGGTGTCGAGAGCCTCGGTGATCTTTCGGGCCATCTCGGCCATGGTGGGGCTGGGCTCGCCCTTCTGGGGCCGGGCGGCTGCGTCGATGGCGACGTTGACGGTGCGGCGGAAGTTGTCGGCCTCGGCCGGGTCCTGCTGCTTGAGCAGGCTGATGGATGTGGTCAGGGCGGGCAGTACCTGGTCGGCGAGTGCGGCTACGGTCTTGCCGTACTTCACCCCTTTGGGGGCCTTGGTGAGTACGTGCCCCACCAGGCCGGTCGCGGAGGTCAGGGCAATGGAGCCTTCGGCGGCGGCCTTGTGGGCCGAGCCGGCGGCGCCAGCGGCGGACATCAGTGAGACGGCGCCCCACGCGGCGATCCGCAGGGTCAGCTTGTCCTGGTCGGTGAGGGTGATCGACATGGTGTTGTGCTCCTTCGGACTGTTACGAGATTTGTCTTGAACGGACAGGTGCTGAACCGCTCATGCATCCACGATCGCCGACCACTCTGATACCGACCTGTCGCCCTCCTGATGCGGCCGCTGACACGACGACGCATGGTCAGCGCGAGGGCCGGCCGGCTGAGTCGAGGGCTATGGCGATCTTGGGGGCATCTCGGAGGGCGGAATCACCGTCGTTGTCGGTCACCAGCACCGGCGTGCACGGGCAGCGCACCGCCCAAGATCGACCAACGCCGGGATGGCCACTGGACGCGATCTGGGAGGTCGTATTTGGCTTGTGCCGCGGAGGTGACGCTGGAATGTACGCATGTATTTCGCACGATCAACGGCTGTAGTTGTCCGATGCCCGGGCGATCGTAGCCGGTTCCCAAAGGCCCGAATGACCCAGCATCAGGGTCTGACCTGGGGAAACGCCTCCAAGATCATCCCGCATATGTCCCTGATCATGGTCTTATGGCTGCACGCGGGCACCGTCGGCTGCCTATCAAGGTCCAAAGAGCAAGGACCTGCGGCTGAGAAACCGCAGGTCGCAGGACAGTGCCCCGGCAGGATGCGAACCTGCGGCACCCGCTTTAGGAGAGCGCGGGCGGAGAGACCAATCTATATGGAATGACCTGCTGAAACGCGGTGCTGGACGTATATGGGCCGCTTGATCATCCCGCGCATGTCCCCGAACGACGGACCACGGTCCGCCCACCTGCTGAGATCTGCATGAGTGAATGCAGAAGGCGCTCCAGTTCACCAGGCCGCCGACCTCGACCGATGATGCGTACCCGCTCGCCACCTGGACTACGGCCGTCTGCACTGCGCGGCCCCAGATCTGTGATTTGGCGGTCACACGTTTACCGTACGTGATAAAGTCGCAGAGTTATCGACTGCTTGGCGCGGGTCCTCTGTCGTCGGAAGTTCCGTTGTTGGATGAGGCGGTGGAGTACCTGGCGCCGTGATCCATTCGCACGGAATCGTCGGCGGCTGGAGTCCCAGCCCCTCAAGTCGCCGAATGGGCGGGGCACAGCGTGGCGGTGCTGCTGCGTGTTTACGCAAAGTGCATCGCCGGACAGGACGAGACCGTGAAGCGCCGAATCTCTATAGCTCTCCATGAATAAGCGGATCGTATCGGGGGGCCGATCTGCGCGCTGGGTCTCCGTGAGTAACCGTCTGCTGCAATTGCTCAGCTGCGCAGCGATACCACAATCCAGAAATGCACTTCAAGAGCCGATGACGGCACGCGGCGCCAGCCCTTTCATGCTCCTAGTGAGGCTAGATAGGAATCAATACGTAACTCACACGCCGCTGTTCTCGTCAGGCACGATGGGCCCTTCTCCCGAGCCGGTTACGGAGGGAAGCCCATATCGAGACGACAGCTTCTTATCTAATCGGTGGATTGCATCAAGCAGCGCATGCAACGCTTCTCGCGCAGCTTCGCGCGACTGCGTCTGTGCTGCGAGTTCGCCCCATGCTTGCATCAACGGTGCCCACCATTGTTCGGCCTCACTTAACCGATTGGCGAAGCGGTAGAATTTGTCGATGTCCAGCTCATCGCCCAGGCGACTTGGGTCGCGCTCCAGGAAATCGACCGCAAGTAGACTCGCATCGGAGTAGAGCGTGGTCTTGAGGTACTGTAAGTGATTGACACGGGCCTCGCTTGCCAGCAGTCGACGTAAGGTTTTCTCGTTTTGTTCATCGATGTGCAAAGCAACACGAGCCCTGCAGTCTCGGTAGAAACCGTCAGTGGAATCCGACGGCCTTCCGAGGCGCGCATTTATCGCGTCCTCCGCTTCGAGGATCTCAATCGCCAGCCATGACTGAGATTCCTCCCGGGCGGCCTGCAGGACTTCATGCCGTATAAGGCTATCCCGGTTGCAGTGGCCTTGGCGACCAGGGCGATATGTAATCTGGAAGTCGGCTTCGAAATAGAAACGACTGCCTTTGTAGGACGTAGTCGGCAGTGAGGCAGTGAACTCTATTTCGATCAGGGCGGCTTTGAAGAACGACATCTACGCAGATGGGTTGGCAGGACTAGTAGATTCGCTGTTAAGCGTCAACCTTGCGTGCATCCTTGAGCTAACATCCCCAACCACGTCCCGTGAGATCTCTTCTCCTGTCTTTGCCAGGGTACTACTGAAATTAAATATTGCCTGGATGGCGCCATGGTTCACAACCGCTTCCGTTATGCGGTCGATTGCTCTGCTGTACAGCTCGTCGCTGAGGGCGGCTTTCCTCAATAATGCAACCAGGGAAGCGCCAGCGCTTTGGCTTACATGCAAGTCCGAGATGGTTTCCGCAAGCATGCGGTTTATGTCCACGCCTACGGATTCAGGTGTAAGAAGCCACGGTATTCCATCAACCTCGAGATGCATGATGGCGATGAAAGCGAGCTTCGTGGATGTGGCCGAGGTTTCCATGGAGCGAGGTACGAACCATGGACGCGCCTCGCTGAGGAACCACTCTCTAGAGCTCTGGTCGCTTGCAGCATTCTGAAAGGCGTTCAGGACTCGTTCTTTAGCTCCAGGCCTAGATCTCGGTGCGTCTGCCACACGTCGGAGCCGCCTTAGCGCGATAGCACCTCTATCGGTAGGCAGCAACCTCTCTGCAACGTCGATTACGACATCTTGCATCTCTGGCTTCAACGCCCAGTCGTAGAGCAGTCGCTCACTGTGCCGCTGCATATGTGGGTCCTGAGCCGCATCATATAGAAGGCGACTCAAAACATCTGGCCGCTCCTGTTTGACACACACATCGGACAGGTAAGTCCTCATAAAGGCGACATCTTGGTTCTGTCGTATGAGCCTTGAGATCCATGTGCAGATAGCTTCGGTTCGTGTATTATCGAGTTTAATAAGGCTTATTAGCCAATCGGCCAATGGCTTACGGAGCTCTGTATAATTGTCCCAGACATAGTGGATGACCGCACTCTTAAGGCTTGGGCGGCGCAGGATAACGGTCTCGCCAGGACCAACTTCCGCAGTGGTCCTCCGTATGCGACCCCGAATCCCTGGCCCAGACAGGAGAGTGCCCACATCCACGGATGCTGTAGGTTGCGGCTTTGCGGCCTCTAGTCGCTCAAGGAGGCGGCGGCTATCCTCCTCCAATTGAGGAATTCGTACTGTATCGCGAAATGAAAGAGCGATTAGGAGGCAGCGATCAGACAACGCCAAGGGCCGCTGCTCTTCTGTCCGGATCTTGTAGAGGGCCTCGGCGCGGCGCCGGCGCGTTATCTGCGCCTGAACTGGCTCGTAGTCATCAAACAGCCTGTCTAGGAGCGCCACGTGATCGTCTAAGGCTTCGGCGATATACGCCCTAATGCCATCGGCGTCCTGATCCTTGACGACCTCGCGTGCGTCTAGGATATGTTCGACCGCTTGTGCTGCTTGTAGTGCGTTTAGTCCTTTGAGATGAGTAGTAATCTCTTCGGCTCGCACCACGTCCAGCAGTAATGGCGCTCGGACGCTGAGGTACTTCTCAACGAGTTCTTGAGAATTTGGGGCCTGGTTCAAAGTGACTACTGACACGCTGTCAGCGACCTTGGCCTTACTGCCGCGCCACAACTCATCGACGACGGCGATAATCAAGGTCGACTCGAGATTTTTGTAAGTGGAGGCAATTTCGCTCAAGCCCTTGACGAAGTGAGCCGAGGGCCTATCATGATCAGGGTGGTTTAGTTCAAGTAGGTATGCTCGCCGCGGCTGCACGGGAAGGGCCGCAATAGATGGCTCATTCCATTCATCCGGGTGCAGGAGTGTGATCTGTAAGTCGCTCTTAGTGTGCTGTGCGGCCAATTGCTGAATGAAGGTAGTGGAGCCGACGCCGGGCGGCGCCGAAACTATCGCGATATTCCCTTGCTCGATTGCTTGAACTGCGTCGTCCCAAGGCTCTGACCATTCGCTCGATTTGATGAAACATGGATCTTCCAATAGGTGATTACGATCTAGTGTGGTGCTTGAGAGCCATTTCGTGCGACTCGCCAACGCCGGCTGGCGTTCGATAGGTATAGAGACGATGCCGTGCAGTAAGGTCTCGAGATCTTCTGTCCGGCTGATCCAAACGCGTCCTGAAACCCACGCGTCCGATGAGTTGTAGCGGCTCGTGAGGACACCCACTAGCGCGCCGTCGTGTGCGCGTAGGACAGGGCATCCGCTCATGCCTGGCACTGCTCCGTCAGCTCGAGCGCGAGCAAGAACGATGCCGGATCCTGTCTGCTGCGCTATCCCCTCCCAAGTTCCCGTAGTTTGCTGATAGTCGTATTCAGCGACCCCATCCATCTCTGGCAGAGTGGCGAAACCTGTTATATGGATAGGCATATCAAGCTGTTGAACTTCCGACATGGCCATCAGTGTTATCGAGGAGTCGAGATAAGCGTCCGTTCGTAAGATGACTAGATCATGAACCTCATCGATGTTCGCAACATAAGCGAGTAAGGGTGCACCTCCTCTTAGCGGTCTGTACTTTATAGGTGACATCACATCCTGATAAGCGTCCTCGATGACGTGTAGCGCTGATACGATGTAACCGTTGGCGATCTGGAAGCAAGTGCCGATCGGCTGTTCCTCAGCGTCAAGTATGCATCCGAGGAAGTGAAGGTGAACCTCTCGTTGCTGTGCGCCAGTCGGCTCGCCTTTAAGCACTTTGTTGCTCCTGGCGAGAGGGATCATTACTCGTGACAGTATCGCCAGTATCCGGGCGCCCGTTCCCGTAAATGATCTTTATAGCTAGCGACGCTTCGGCGGCAGCGCTCGCAAAGATGATCTGTCCTTGAGTGGTAAACTTGACGCCGAACTGAATCTCAAGCTGATCGGGTCTGTGTGCGTGCGAGGCCAATTTCTCGCGCATGTCAATGATCTCGATCGCCATCTGCTCTATTACGCCCTGCGCTCGAACAAACATGTCGTTCAGGCGTTCTGTTACCTCTGCCCGACTCGATGTCTTTTGGGTCCCTGGGCCTGTGACAGCATCTACATAAACTATTATTCCGCCGATTTGACTTTCAACGAGCATGTTCCCTTCCTTTCGCTTATGAGGATGAGTTCCCAGAGTGTACATCATGCTCTGCGGGGGAGGGAGTGGCTGTTTTGTGCGGACATTTTATTCTGCATAAAATGGTACTTTTTTACTTGCTCAAAATACCCTCGGTTGTACATCCGCTGCGGGAAGGGGGTGCGGTTGGTCGGCTGATAGCTGGACAAGCGATCACGATGGCCATGCTGTGAGCCTCTGCTTAGGGCGTCAGTCAGCCGTCGGTCTCACCGTCGTGTTCGGCGGCGATCCGCGGCCGGGCCTGAGCGATGTAGAGCTTGACCCGCTGGTAAGAGTGGGCGAAGCCGTACTCGGCGACCAGTCGTTCATGGATCGTGGAGGCGGTGATGGCGCGCTCGGCGCGCAGCATCGCGTCGATCACGTGCACGTACGGTTCGACCACCTGGGGCTAAGAGCTGCTAACGCAATGAGGTGAGACGCCGCCAGCAGATGAGCGCGCAAGCCAGGCTGAGGAAGGCTTCGTGGATGTCGGCGCGGACCTCCCAGCGGATGCGCAGGCGGCGGAAGGCGTGCAGCAGGGCGAAGGTCTGCTCGACGACGTAGCGGTGTTTGCCGAGGCCGGAGCCGTGTGCAGTGCCACGGCGGGCGATCAGCGGGCGGATCTGCAGCTCACGTACGAGGCGCCGGTACTTGTCATGGTCGTAGCCGCGGTCGGCGAGTACCACGTCGGGGCGCTGGCGGGGGCGGCCGCGCTTGCCTCGTACCTTGGGGATGGCCTCTAGCAGGGGGATGAGCTGGGTGACGTCGTTGCGGTTGGCGCCGGTCAGGATGACGGCCAGTGGGATGCCGGTGGCCTCGGTGATCAGGTGGTGCTTGCTGCCGGCCCGTCCGCGATCGACCGGAGACGGGCCGGTCTGCGCCCCCCTTTTAGCGCCCTGATCTGCGAGGAGTCCACCGCAGCCCGGGAGAAGTCCAGCGCGTCGGCGGCGCGTAAGCGATCGAGCAGCACCTCATGCAGGCGCTGCCACACCCCGACGTTGTTCCACTCGGCCAGGCGCCGCCAGCAGGTCATGCCCGAGCCGTAGCCCAGCTCTTGCGGCAGATGCTCCCAAGCGATGCCGGTATGCAGCACGAACAAGATGCCCTGCAAGGCCAGCCGATCATCGAGCCGCTTGCGCCCCGGATGACGGAAACGCCGCTGACGCTGCGGCAACAGCGGCTCGATCACCGCCCACAGCTCGTCGCTGACCTCCCACGGCTTCTGCTTGGCCACCCGTGCTCCTCTCGCTCGACTACAGCGAGAGATCAAAGCACAACAAAGATCATTCTGTTAGGGCCTCTAAGTGCCCTTGCGCGAGGACGCCTTCGGCGGTGTGACAGGACCGTCCTGCTGCAGGTACTTCTTGACGGTCCGCCAGTCCAAGCCGGTGGCCTCGGCGATCTCTTTATAGGTGGCACCCGCCTGATGCAGGGCGCGGAAACGGCGTAGGTTCATCCAGGACTCCTGATCCAGGATCATGAGAGTTGTCATCCTTCGGGTTGTCTGCTTGGCCTGCCGACAATCCGAAGGATGATCAACTCTGTGGCGAGGAACGGGTCAACTCGCCGGAGCCTCACCTACATATGAGGTCGTACGACCACCGTCATGCGAGGTCGTACGCGGACACCCGGCGCCCAACTCCGCTTCACCGACCTCGACGGACACCGCTTCACCTGCTTCGTCACCGGCACCCCCGGCGGCCAGCTCGCCGACCTCGAATTGCGCCACCGCCGCCCCGCGAGAGCCGAAGACCGCATCCGCGCCGCCAAGGACACCGGCCTGCGCAACCTGCCTCTGCACGACTTCACCCAGAACCAGATCTGGCTCGAGATCGTCGCCTTGGCCTGCGAACTGCTCGCCTGGATGCAAATGCTCGCCCTGCACGGCACCGACGCCCGCCGCTACGAGCCCAAACGCCTGCGACTGCGCCTGCTCGCCGTCGCCGGCCGATTGGTGCACGGCGGCCGCCGCCTACGCCTCCGCATTCCGACACGATGGCCCTGGGCCAGCCAGCTCATCACCGCCCTGACCCGCCTGCACGCCCTGCCGGCACCAACCTGACCACCACCCAACCGCCCCCACGACCAGGAAAGGAGACCCGCGGGCCCGTGGAACCCCGCCCACCCGGCGCGACAGCCGGGCGACCACGCTGACCACAGCGAGGAAATCGACCTTCAGCCGAATGCCTCAGCCAACCAGCTCAAGGTCGAGAAAGATCGAGGCTAGAGGACGCGGACAACGTCGAGGGTGCCTTTCCCAGTCGGTCGTTCCTGGCGGGGGACGCCAGTCACCTCCGCGTCTGCGATGTCTTTATGTGACCGAAGCGGATGGATGAATGCGGTCAGGGTCGACGTGATCGGCAACGGTGTAGATTCAGCAACGTGGGCGAGGAGGGCTTCGCGTCTGGTATGCCGGGGTTGTGTTGCGAGTTGACGGAAGAGGGCGACGTGACTGCGGGGAAGAGATTGCTGAGCCCAGTGTTCGAACGTTTACTCGCGATGGGCTTCGCACACCTGAAGCCGTGCCCCGTAACGATCTTGATGGGGGATCCAGATTGGAGCGAGGATCCGCTCGCTCCACCCGAGGCGTGGGCAGTCATCCGGGAGCCGTCAGCGGAATTTATGGGCGTCAGGGCCAGTAGCCTCCTTGAGAAGGGCCCGATCCTGCTCATGCCGCCGTGGGAACGCCAGACAGAGACGCCATCATTGATAGATTCGCCATTAGCAAAGCGGGGTGGCCGTCGAGTCTTCTACGCCTACGAGAATGTGCTGCGCGACTGCAGGCCCGCTGGCACTGATAGCGTGATGGCTGTCTTGACCCCCTCAGAGCTGTGGACTTCGGATGCCCAGTGGGCAGCTAGCCTCAGACATGATCTGGAAGAACACTGGGATGTGCACTTCCTGCTCTACAGCTCCGGAGCGATCTCGGGGATCCATCACAACTTTGTGATTGCCGCCGCCTTCCTACGAGGTAAGAGCGTGCACCGTCCGCCTCTCAAGATTTTCCAGGCTCGGCGCGATGAAGAAGAATCGACCGTCGAAAAGGACTTCGAGACGCTGTTGACTCGAGGAGGCGGGCGTACCCGGTACGGGTATGTTATTCGCGATCTGCCGCCTCTCACAGAGCGTCTGGACTTCGACCGCCACGACCCTGTCGTGTTGCAGCAGCGTGCCGATCTAGCTGGCTTCGGCGGCCTGTGTGCTCTGGGCGATCTGTTCGTTACGGTTCCACATATCCACAGGGCAGCTAATGCGCGGCTGATCAGCTCTGAAGAGAAACCTGGTACGGTCCGGCTGGTGACGGGGCGCGACATTCAACGCGATGGCACGATCACGTCACCCGCCGACGAGGTCTGTTGGGTAGAGGCCGAGCCTGAGTACCTGCTCGAACCGGGTGATCTGGTCATCCGTGAGCTCTACGGCTACGGAGACCCGCACGGTTTTGTTGTCGCTGTGATGACAGAGCAGGACCTTCCAGCTGCCGCGTCCAATTCGACCGTTGTGCTACGCCCCCGTGCCAACGTTGATCAGCAACAAATTCGCTTTGCTGTCATGTTCCTGCGTACGCCGCTGGCCCGTACGTTGGCTGGTAGATCTGGGCACCATGTCATAGTTAGCAGGCTGACGGCTCTTCCAGTTCCTCAGCCCGACGAGGCTTTGACGCAGGCATTCAATGATCTGAACGCGGCCAGGTTGCAGCTTGAGAAGTGGCAGAAGGAAGCGGATTCTCTTTTGGAATCTGTGTTCACGTATGAGACAGCAGCTCAGGCCCGCTCGAAGATCATCGAGCAGGGTCGTGCGCTGCGGCTGCGCGTGGAAGCGGCAGCCCTTCTCGACGACCTGGGTCACACAGTGCGCACACGCTTTCCCTACCCGGTTGCCTATCGGTGGCGTGAGACCGAAGCCCGGATGAGCGCGCGAGATCTAGAAGCGGCCTACGGCGCCGTGCTCGATACAGCAGAGATCCTTCTCTGCTACACCGCCCAGGTCGCCCTCGCACTCGGCCGGGAGGCCGGGATCAGCTTTGGCGCAGTGACAGCGATCAGGGAGAAACTCGCCGGCGGTCGCAGCGGTCCCGGCTTCGGTGACTGGGCAGCAGTGCTGCACGAGGCCGCCTCCAGCCGTCAACTTCGCAGCCTGCCCGCCGAGCATCCCCTCCACGACATCCGCGGCCTTCTGGGCAGCCAGGAGGCCGCCGACGCACGCCAGCGTCTGAATGATCGCCGGAACGACCAGGCCCACCTGCGGCGCATCGACCTCGTCGACCTGCCTGCTGCTCTCCAGGGCGCCTTCGCTGAGCTGACCATCCTGGTAGAGCGGGCCCGGTTCCTCGCTGACTACTCGCTACTGCATGTCACCGACGTGCGCTGGGATTCGCTGCAGAAGACGGCTCAGGTGCATTACCGCGAACTAATGGGAGATCACCCAGTCGTCCCAACCAGATCTATGGTCTTACCCAGCAACGACCTGGAATCCGGCAGCTTGCACCTGCGTGATTCCGATCACCGACTTCATCTACTACGGCCCTTCCTGATAGGACAGGATTGTCCAGTCTGTCGGGCTTGGTCCACATTCCACGTTGATCGCGTCCCCAAGAGTGGTGTGCTCCTCAAGAGCCTCGAACATGGGCATGTCGTTCAGGAGGTCTCGCAAGGCACGACCGCGGTGCTGGAGAGTGTTGGCCTGCTGTGATCTCTAAGGCGGGCGAGGCCGAAACCTCGGCCCTGATTCTTGCTGTGATCCGGTGCTTGATGTCTTCGCGCGACAGGTTGGTGTGGCCAAGTCGCTTGCGTACGGGCGTAACGGTGGGTAATCGAGCCGTGATAACAAGAAGGATGCAGGGTTGAGTATGCCTCGCTCCACGGCCTTATGACCATTAGAGTGCTCCTCCACGAGTTTTCGAAGATCGCAGAATGCGGGCGGGATGGACGTCTTCAAGGTTCACGAGCAGCTGATCGCAGACTACGCTGCGTTCACGGCCGGCTTCACGGAGATCGAAGACGAGCGGATCAAGAAGCATGTGCGCGACAGGCTGGCCGCCGGGGATCAGTGGCCCGACCCTTACCTGGCGCTAAATCCGAATTTTGAGCCCGGTGGATCAGTCGACGATCTCGTGCAGCAACAGCTCCTCGTCGCGGAATGTGAGCGGATCTTCCGCGTCGGCAAGTCCGGCGACTCGGCCGGCCAGGTTCTCAACCTCCACCGGCATCAGCGTGAGGCAGTGGAAATCGCCAGGTCCGGAGCGAGTTATGTGCTGACCACGGGCACTGGGTCTGGCAAGAGCTTGAGCTACATCGTGCCGATCGTGGACTGGATCCTGCGGCAAAAGGCCGAGGGCGTCTACCAGTCAGGCGTGAAAGCGATCATCGTTTACCCGATGAACGCACTGGCCAATAGCCAGGTCCATGAGCTCGACAAGTTTCTCAAGGAGGGGTATGGCCCTGGCCGTGAACCGGTCACGTTCCGCCGCTATACCGGCCAAGAGAAGATGGACGAGCGGCGGCAGATCCTCGCCGATCCGCCAGACATCCTGCTGACCAACTACGTCATGCTCGATCTGGTGCTCACCCGGCCGGGCGAGCGGGACAGTCTGATCACTGCTGCACGCGGTTTGCGCTGGCTCGTCCTAGATGAGCTGCACACCTACCGTGGCCGGCAGGGTGCTGACGTCGCGATGCTTGTCCGACGAGTGCGTGAAGCCTGCGAGGCGGCCGAGATCCAGTGCGTCGGAACGTCCGCGACGATGACCACCGAGGGTAGCGAGCACTCCCGGCGTGCCAAGGTGGCCGAAACAGCTAGCCGGCTGTTCGGCGTTCCGGTCTCCCGCGCGCACGTCATTGGCGAGACTTTGGAACGTGTTACTACCGCGGATCCGACTCACGTAACCCGGCTCGAGTTGCCCGAGCCCGAATATGGATCCTTCATCGCGGATCCGCTCGCTGCCTGGGTGGAGGCGCAGTTTGGCGTCGTGACTGACCAGGAGACTGGCAAGCTTGTTCGCCCTCCGCGACCGCGAACTGTTGCGGAAGCTGCCGCTGAGCTGGCGGAGTCGGTCAATGAAGATCCCGAGGATTGCGCCATCGCGATCCAGGAGATTCTCAAACTCGGCGCCTCGATCCCGCATCCTCGCACGCAACGTCCGGTGTTCGCCTTCCGGCTGCACCAGTTCCTCTCCAAAGGGGATGACGTCTATCTCAGCATCGAATCCGAGGCTGACCGGTACATCACCAGCCGATACCAGACCGTCGTGCCAGAGCCGGGCAGGGAGGATCACATCCTCGTTCCCGCCTCTTTCTGCCGGGAGTGCGGCCAGGAGTATCTGACCGTCCGAAGGGTCGACGAGCGCTTCACGTCACGGCGTGACAGTGACACCACGGGGGACGAGAAGGATGGCTACCTTTACATCTCGACGGACTTCCCCTGGCCTGACACGGTCGAGGTCGCCATCGATGACCAGCGGGTGCCGGAGTCATGGGTGGAGACCCGGAAGGACGGCTCGCCTGGCGTAATCTCGGCTAAACAGAAGTACCTGCCGAAGGTTGTCACAGTGGCGCCCAACGGCCACATCGCTGACGGGGGGACGCGAGCCGCCTACATCGCCGCTCCATTCACCTTCTGCTTGGCCTGTCGTACCTCCTATGAGCAGGTGCGCGGTAGCGACTTCGCCAAGCTGGGGTCGCTGGCGGTGGAGGGGCGCAGCTCGGCCACCAGCGTGATCAGTTCGACGGTGGTCCGGACTCTGCGTGAAGACGCGAACCTCGAAAGGCCTGAGCGCAAACTGCTAGCGTTCACCGACAACAGGCAGGATGCCAGCCTCCAGGCCGGTCATTTTAATGACTTCGTTCAAGTCGTCCAGCTTCGTGGTGCCCTCTATCGGGCTCTGCAGGACTATCCGGATGGACTGACTCACGAGGTGATTGCGCAGAAGGTAACCGAGTCGCTCAATCTGAGCTTCGCGGACTTCGCGCAAAAGCCTGAAGCCCGATTCTCAGCTGAGCGCAACACCTGGAAGGCGCTCCGCCAGCTAGTCAATTACCGGCTCTACCTTGATCTGGAGCGTGGCTGGCGAATCACCATGCCCAATCTGGAGCAAACCGGATTGCTCACGGTGGATTATCTTGATCTTCCGGAGATCGCCGCAGCCCAGGATTTGTGGGATGGCGTCCATTATGCGCTTCGCGATGACGCGCCGGAGCTGCGTGAGGAACTGCTGCGGACCTTGCTGGATGAGCTGCGCCGCGTGCTGGCGATCGACGTCGACTGCCTTACCGAGCCGGGGTTCGTCCAGATCAAGGAAGAGAGTCGGCATTACCTGAAGGACCCGTGGGCGATGGAGCCAACGGAGAATGTCGTGTATGCCCCGGTCGCCTACCCGCGAGCCGGAAGTCATGGCGGGTTGCGCTCCAGCAAGGACTTGTATCTCACTGGGTTCGGCGCCTACGGCAAGTATCTGCTCCGCGAGCACTCTGGGCTGACCCGCGACGATGCGCACGCGATGATTCGCGACATGCTCGCGGTGACCGAGCGGTGCGGCCTTCTCACCATGGACAGGGATGGCTATCAGCTGAAGGCATCCGCACTGGTGTGGCGGCTCGGTGACGGCAAGGCCGGTGCAGTGGACCGCATCAGAAAGCACGTCGCCACCGAAAGAGGCCCGCGGATCAATCCGTTCTTTCAACGCCTCTACACAGATAAGGCAGCTCAGCTCGCGGGTCTCCAAGCACGTGAGCACACCGCCCAGGTGATGAACGAGGTTCGTGCCCAGCGCGAGGAGCAGTTCCGCGCAGGCGATCTACAGGTGCTCTACTGCTCACCCACGATGGAACTGGGCATTGACATCGCCAGCCTGAACGCGGTCGCACTACGGAACGTGCCGCCAACCCCCGCCAACTACGCCCAGCGGGCCGGTAGAGCGGGCCGATCGGGGCAGCCGGCGCTGGTTGTGACGTACTGCGCTTCCGGAT
The DNA here is from genome assembly GCF_900099965.1 of Nonomuraea jiangxiensis. Lineage (GTDB taxonomy): Bacteria > Actinomycetota > Actinomycetes > Streptosporangiales > Streptosporangiaceae > Nonomuraea > Nonomuraea jiangxiensis. The sequence continues at coordinate 74,306 of NZ_FNDJ01000028.1, forward strand.
ATGCCCACGACCAGTACTACTTCCGTCATCGCGATCAGATGGTGGCAGGGTCGGTAGCCGCGCCGCGGCTGGACCTCACTAACGAGGACCTAATCAGTTCACACGTCAACGCGATTTGGCTGGCTGAGATTCAGCTGCCGTTGGACAGCTCGATCTCCCAGATTCTCGACGTCGATCAGCCCAGCTTCCCGCTGCTGCCAGACGTTGCTGCGGCAGCCGCGAACCCGCAGGCCCAGCTCCGGGCCGCCGAGCGGGCCCGACGCGTGCTGGCCGAAAGGGTCAGAGAACTGAAGATTACCTCGTGGTGGCATGACGACTGGATCGACCGGGCCGCCCAGGATGCTCCGGCGGCGTTCAACGCCGCCTTCGATCGCTGGCGCGAGCTGTACCGGACGGCGCAGGCCGAACGGGAGGAACAGCACCGGATCATCGGCGATCATTCCACAAGCAAGGGTGCCCGGGAAGGGGCCATCATCCGCCGCCGTGAGGCGGAAAACCAGCTGAAGCTGCTCAGGAACGAGGACTCCGAAGACTTCCAGACCGACTTCTACTCCTACAGATACTTGGCATCGGAGGGGTTCCTCCCCGGTTACTCTTTCCCGCGGCTTCCGCTGCGCGCCTACATCGCTGCCCGCAAAGGAAAGAGCACCGAAGTCGAGTTCATCCATCGGCCCCGCTTCATCGCGATCCGCGAGTTCGGACCGGACGCCCTCATTTATCACGAAGGCTCCCGGTATCAGGTCAAGGAAGTGCAGCTCGCACCCAACGAGCAGGGTGGCGGCGGGTTGGACACCCGATCCGCACGGCGCTGCGAGTTCTGTGGCTATCTGCACGAGGCGGTCGTCGGCACCGACGTCTGCGACTCGTGCAATGGAATACTCGGCAAGACCATGAACCGGCTGCTGCGGCTGCAGACCGTCAAGACGGTTCGGCGCGACCGGATCTCCTCAGACGAGGAGGAACGCCGCCGCGCCGGCTACGACGTGGTCACCTCCTATCGCTTCAACGACCATGGCGTACGACCCGGCCGCCTGGATGCCAAAGCAGTGCGGGGTGCAGCACCGCTCCTGGAACTCACGTACGGAGACACCGCCACAGTCCGCGTCACCAACATGGGACGCAAGAGGCACACGAGCGACGGCTTCTGGATCAACGTGCAGACCGGGCGCTGGCTGTCGGAGAAGGACGCTCTCACCCCTGACCTGCATCGCCTGGATGACGCCTCGCTTGTTCAAGCCAAGCAGCAAGTCATTCCCTATGTCGAGGATCGAAGGAACATCCTTGTCACCCGGATGCTCGGCTCCGTAAGCCACGAGGCCGCAATCAGTTTCATGTATGCGCTGGAGCGGGGCATTGAGGCCGAGTTTCAATTGGAGGACAGCGAGCTCACCAGTGAACTGCTCCCTGACGAAGCACACTGCGGCCGGGCACTGTTCATCGAGAGTTCTGAAGGTGGCGCGGGCGTGCTACGGCGACTGGTTATGGAGCCCGACGCACTCGCACGGGCCGCAAGGAAAGCGCTGGAGATCGCCCACTTCGACGTCGCCACCGGCGAGGACACGGGTGGGGCTGTCAACAACGAGCGCTGTGCCAAGGCGTGTTACGACTGCCTGCTTTCCTTCGGCAACCAGGCCTACCACGATCTGATAGATCGTCACCTCGTCCGGGATCTTCTGCTCGCGTTGTCGCTCTCGGACGTGCCCGAGCCGCCGGTGGCTTCCCCTCAGGACATCTGGGAGCCCGTACGCTACGCCGCCGAACTCAACGATCCGGTGCACGCCTTTGTCGCGTGGTTGGAGGAGTGGGAATATCGGGCTCCGGATGAGCTGAGTGTGGACCTCGGGGTGGCCACCCCGGAGATGGTCTATCCGGGCCAGGTCGCCGTGTTCGTCGACGGCCCGGACAACGGCGCCTCACCCGGCAGGGACGAGGACGCCGAGGACGAACTCCGCGAACTCGGCTGGAGTGTCGTCCGTGTTCCTTACCGTGGGGACTATGCGCAGATCGTAAAGAAATATCCGAGCGTCTTCGGGACCAGTCGCAGGGAGCCGCGTTGACCACTGTCTTCAGCCCAGGAACGCTCGTGAGCGCCCGCAACCGCGACTGGGTGGTGCTTCCGGGCTCCAGCGACACGTTTCTGGTGGTCCGTCCGCTCGGCGGTGGAGACGACGAGGTCGCCGGCATCCTGACCCAGGTCGAGGAGGTCGCACAGGCCACTTTTCCGCCGCCTAGTGCCGACGACGCCGGCAACGCGGTCAGCGCCAGCCTGCTGCGTACGGCCTTGCAGATCGGGTTCCGCGCGACGGCGGGGCCGTTCCGGTCGCTCGCGGGGCTGGCCGTGGAACCCCGGCCATACCAACTGGTCCCGCTGCTGATGGCGTTGCGGCAGGAGACGGTCCGGCTGTTGATCGCCGATGACGTCGGTATTGGCAAGACCATCGAGGCGTCGCTGATCGCGGCCGAACTCCTCGCCCAGGGCAGCGTGACAGGGCTGACCGTGCTGTGCAGTCCCGCCCTGGCCGAACAGTGGCAGGAAGAACTCACGACGAAGTTCCGCATCGATGCCGAGCTGGTGCTGCCGAGCACCGTCAAGCGGCTGCAGCGCAACATCGTCGACGACGATCAGTCGATCTTCGACTTCTACAAGCACACCGTGGTCTCCACCGACTTCATCAAGTCTCCGACCCGGATGAAGGAGTTCATTACCTCCTGCCGCGACCTGGTGATCGTGGACGAGGCGCACACCTGCGTTGCGGACGGCACTTCCACCGGCGGTCGAACCAGACGCTACAACCTGATCCGTGAACTGGCCGACGATCGGGATCGGCACCTCATCCTCGTTACGGCCACTCCGCACAGTGGCAAGGATGAGGGATTCCGCAACCTCATCGGCCTGCTCGACCCCGAGCTTCCGGCGCTGAACCTCGACGACGCCAAGGGCCGCGAAAGGCTCGCCCGGCACATGGTCCAGCGCCGTCGGGGTGACATCAAGGCGTACCTCAATGAGGACACCAGGTTTCCCCAGCGGCGTGAGACGCGGGAGGAGCGCTATTACCTGACCGACGACTACCGTAAGCTCCTGCGCCAGGTCCTCGCCTACGCGCGGGAGACCGTTCGCGACGTATCGCGCGGGCAGTTGCGGCAGCGGGTCCGCTACTGGTCGGTGCTGGCGCTGATGCGAGCGCTCGCCTCCTCGCCCAACGCGGCGGCGGCGACGTTGCGGACGCGTGCGGAGGGAGCGGGTAAGGAAACTCCTGAGGAGGCGGACCGGATCGGCCGTTCGACGGTGCTCGACACTGACGATGACGAGGCTGCCGAGTCCGTCGATGTGATTCCCGGCGCCGACGACCTCGATGAAGACGATCAGAGCGAGCGTGCCAGGCTGCTGCGTTTCGCCAAGGCGGCCGACGTCCTGGCCGGGAGGCAGGACGCCAAGCTGGCCAAGGTCGGCGACGTCGTGGAAGGCCTGCTGGCTGACGGGTTCGACCCGATCGTGTTCTGCCGGTTCATCGACACCGCCGAATACGTTGCCGCGCACCTGCGTGAGCGCCTGAGCAGAGCGGCGGAGGTAGCCTGCGTCACCGGCACGCTCCCGCCCAGCGAACGGGAGGCGCGGATCGACGAGCTTCGAGCGGTGGAGGGGCGGCACGTGCTCGTGGCCACCGACTGCCTGTCCGAGGGGGTCAACCTTCAAGATGCCTTCCAGGCGGTCGTCCATTACGACCTCGCGTGGAACCCCACCCGCCATGAGCAACGCGAAGGCCGGGTCGACCGGTTCGGCCAGGCTGCCGAGATCGTCCGGGCGGTGACGATTCTCGGTGCCGACAATCTCATCGACGAGATCGTCATGCGGGTCCTGATCCGCAAGCATGAGGAGATCAGGAAGAGCCTCGGCGTCAGCGTGCCCGTGCCGAACTTCTCCAACCAGCTCGTTGAAGCGCTGATGGAGGAACTGCTCACCTCCAACACCGACAGCTGGGAGCAACTCCCGCTCGAAGGTTTCAGCGCGACGAACCTGCACACCGAGTGGGAGAACTCGGCCGAGTGGGAGCGCCGCTCCCGTACCAAGTTCGCCCAGGCCGGCATCAAGCCAGATGAGGTAGCCAGGGAGCTGGCGGAAGTCCGGGCCAGCCTCGGCTCACCCACAGAGATCGACGGTTTTGTCCGCGAGGCCCTCGACGCGCTCGGCTCTTCACTCGTCGAGGCTGCAGACGGTTTCACGGCCGTAACGGCTACTCTTCCCCTTGGCCTGCGCGACGCGCTGCCTCCAGGTCAGGTGCAGCCGCTGCCGTTCCACCGTGACCTGCCGGTTCCTCGCCGACACGCGCATCTGGACCGGACCGACGCCAGTGTCGGAGCGATCGCCCGCTATGTGCTCGACAGCGCGCTAGATGCGAAGACCCCAGGCCCGCGGCCGGCCCGCAGATGCGGCGTGATGAGAACGAGCGCGGTGCAGCGGCGGACTACCCTGCTGCTAGCCCGGTTCCGGATGCATCTGACCCTGCCCGGCCACGATGGCGTCCGCCCTCTCGTGGCCGAAGAGGCGCGCGTGCTGGCTTTCCGCGGGCGCCCGGACAATCCTGAGTGGATCCCTGCGGCAGAGATCGACGCGCTCCTGAAGGCGACGCCGGGCGGCAACATCGCGCCCGACCTGGCCCGTGACGATCTCGACCGGTTGCTCGCTCCCGACGATGACGGCCTGCCGAAACTTCTCTCACAACTGCGCCCCGCCCTGGACGCCGAAGCTGACGCCATGGCGGAACGGCTTCGCGACTCGCATCGCCGCGTCCGCGAGGCGTCCCGCCAAAGTGGACTCAGCAAGATCCAGGTTGCCGCCAACAAGCCGGTTGATCTGCTTGGCGTTTACGTCTACCTGCCGGTGGTGTCCCGATGAGCAGATCCCCCTACCCCTCTCTCCGCACGGCCGGCGGCCTGCTCTCCGCCGACCTGTTCGAGCGGGTCATGGACGCCCGGCAGGGCGAGAACGCACTGCCGGGGCGCGAACCGGAGACCTACGGGCTGCTGCCCCACGAGAACGTCCGCGAGGCGGCGGCCCGCGCGTTCGACTACCTCAAGAACGCCTGGGCCCAGTTCGCCAAGGAGCGAGAGCGTGCCCGGCAGGAGGGGCGTTCCCCGCGTGCCCGCGACCGGTGGCTGATCCCGTTGCTGCGGCAGCTCGACTACGGGGTGCTTCAGCCCGCCGGAGGGATCACCGTCGAGGACGTCACCTACCCGGTTAGCCATCGCTTCGAGCAGGTGCCCATCCATCTGGTCGGCTGGAATGTCGATCTCGACCACCGCACCGCCCGCGTCAACACCCAGGCGCCGCAGTCGATGGTGCAGGAGTTGCTGAATCGGAGCGACGATCACCTGTGGGCAGTGCTTTCCAACGGAGGCAAGCTGCGGCTCCTCCGCGACACTCGTTCGCTGGCCGGCTCCGCCTATGTCGAGTTCGACCTTGAGCTGATCTTCGAGGAGCAGCTCTTCGCCGACTTCGTGCTGCTCTACCGGCTCGTGCACGCGACGCGGCTCGCCGTACCTGAAGATAAGACGCCTGCGGACTGCTGGCTGGAACGCTGGCGAACTGATGCTGTCCAGGTCGGCGACCGGGTGCTCGCACGGTTGAAGAAGGGTGTCCAGGAGGCCATCAATACCCTCGGCACCGGCTTCCTCCGGCATCCTGCCAACGATCGGCTCCGAAAGCATCTGGAGGGTCGCAGCACACTCGCCGACCTCAGCGAACGGTCGGACGTTCTGGCCGGGCTCGGCGGCGGGACGCTGGAGAAGGTGCACCGGCTCAGCAAGGAGGATTACAACCGCGCCCTTCTCCGGCTGGTCTACCGCTTGCTGTTTTGGTTCATTGCCGAAGACAGGGACGTGCTGCTCTTGCCGCTTCCGGAAGAGGAGGAACTGGCCGAAGAGCGCAAGCAGATCCTCGCCGCCCGCAAGCGTTACGGCGACTACTTCTCGGCCCACCGCCTGCGCGACCGGGCGATCCGCGGCGGGGCGAATCATCACGATGACCTGTGGGAAGCAGTCCAGCTCGTGATGCGTGGTCTCGGCGAGGACGGAGGCCGCCCTGAGCTGGCCATCCCCGGCGTTGGCGGGCTGTTTGAGCGGATCACCGAACTGCATGACGGCACGCGGCTGGACCACAGCCTTCCCGACGAGTTGGACGCGCCGCTGGAGGGGATGCGGATCGACAACGCCCACTTGCTGAAGGCCATCCGTCACCTCGCCGTCGTCGACACGGGCATCCAACGCAGGCCGGCCAATTTCCGCGAACTCGGTTCGGAGGAACTTGGCAGCGTCTATGAGTGGCTGCTGGAATTCCATGTTGATCTCGACACAGCCAACCGAATTTACATGCTGTGGAAGGCGGATGGCAGTGCCCGGAAGACTACCGGCTCCTACTACACGCCTACCTCTCTCCGAGAGGCCTTGCTCGACAGCACGCTCGACCCGGTCCTGGACCAAGCAGCCGGATCGGCCGACACCGTAGAGGGCAAGGCTGAGGCGTTGCTGAACGTGACCGTGTGTGATCCCGCCTGTGGGTCCGGGGCTTTCCTCGTCGCTGCTGCGCACCGGATCGCCCGCCGCATCGCACAGATACGCTCCGGTGAGGACGAGCCGTCTCCCGCCCAAGTACGGCATGCGATGCGGGAGGTTGTATCCCGTTGCCTCTACGGAGTCGACATCAACGAGATGGCCGTCGAGCTTGCCAAGGTGTCGCTCTGGATTGAATCGGTGGAGCCCGGCAAACCGCTTGCCTTCTTGGACACCAACATTCGAGTCGGTAACTCACTGCTCGGTGCCGCCCCGGCGCTCATTGAGCGTGGCATTCCGAAGGAAGCCTTCAAGCCCATCGAGGGCGACGACAAGAAGGTCGCCTCCGCTGTGGCCAAGGAGAGCGAGGCGGAGAAGGCCCTCTCTGCGCGAGGAGACTTCGCCGGAACACTCTTTGACCTCGATGAAGGGACGAACCGGTCGAACAAGCGCCTGGGCACGGTAACTCGCGAAATCGTCACCGCCCTGCCGGACGACCTTGTTGGCGCGGCGGTGCAGCGGCGGCGGCTCCGTCTAATCGACGCGGAACGGTTGCCCGCAAAGCGAGTAGCAGATGCTTGGTGCGCCGCCTTCGTGCAGGAACTCACTGCTAAGACCCGGATGAGCGCCATCACGCAGTCCACGCTGGATTGGATCGGCGGCGAGCAGTTCGACGAACGCCAAGAAAGGATCGCTTCCCGGGTGGTCGAGCTCGCCAGGGCGTACCGGTTCTTCCACTGGCACGTGGAGTTCCCGCACCTGTTTCAGGTGCCCGACAGCGGGTCAGTGAACGGGAAGACCGGCTGGAAAGGCGGCTTCACCTGCGTTATCGGCAACCCGCCGTGGGAGAAGATTGAGTTCAAGGAGCAGGAGTTCTTCGCCTCGCGAGACGAGGATATCGCCAACGCCAAGAACGCCAGCGCCCGTAAATCCGCGATTGCTGCTCTAAAGGATAGCGAGGACGAGACTGAACGATCTCTGTACAACGAATACGTTCTAAATCTCCGCATCCCCGCCTCATGGACGCACTTCTTCAAGGAGTCAAGCCGCTATCCACTCACTGGAAGAGGGCGACTCAACACATATGCTGTCTTCGCAGAGACTGGTCGGGACATCATTGACCCGATGGGTCGAGTCGGAATGGTACTGCCCACGGGTATCGCCACCGACGCGACCACCCAGTTTTTTATCAAGGACTTGGTGGAGACTAAGACTCTCGCTTCACTTTACGACTTCGAGAACGAGGAGAAGCTCTTCCCGGACGTCACCAATCGTGTGAACTTCTGTATCTGGACTGCGACTGGCGAGAAGATTCCTCAGAAAAGAATTTTGTTGGCATCTAGGCTACGTCAAGCGTCGCAGATCGCTGACCGGCGGCTCACCCTCACACCCGAGGACATCACGCTACTTAACCCGAACACTGGCACCCTCCCGGTCTTCGACTTCAAACGGAACGCGGAGATCACCCTCGGAATCTATCGACGGCTTCCGGTTCTGTGGCGTGACTCTGCCAATGGTGGTGAGGGAATCAACCCCTGGGGACTGATGTTCCTCCAAGGCCTGTTCAACATGGCCAGCGACTCTGCTCTGTTTCGGCCTAGCGCCGCTGAAGAAGAGACCCTGGAACAGATGCTCGACGACGGCTGGCAGTTCGACGGCAATGCCCTCGTCCGCGACAACGAACGAATGTTGCCGCTGTACGAGGGAAAGATGCTGCACCACTACGACGGTCGTTATGCCACATACGAGGGTGCGACTCAAGCCCAACTTAACAAGGGCACACTCCCACGAACTTCCGCGGCGCAGAAGGACGACCCGTCCTACGTCACCATTCCCCGGTACTGGGTCCCCGAGAAGGAGGTCGCAGCCCAGCTCCAAGGCTCCCGGAACAATCGGCGCGTTCTCAGCTGGGACCGGGAGTGGCTGCTGGGTTGGCGCGACATGTGCCGCCGCTCCGATACTCGCACAGTAATCTCTACGATCCTCCCGCGCGCTGGCGTCGGCGACAAGTTCTTGCTTGCCCTGCCGCAGCAGGAGGGAGCACTTCTTGGGGCGAACCTTGCATCGTTCGTGTTGGACTTCTGTGCCAGGCAGAAGATCTCTGGCACGTCCCTGAAGTACTTCATTTTCAAGCAGCTCCCCGTGCTGCCACCCTCCGCGTACGAGAAGCCATGTCCTTGGGGCTCTGGCGAGCGGCTTGACAACTGGGTGCGGCTTCGGATGTTGGAACTGGCCTATACCTCCTACTCGATGGAGCCCTTCGCTCGCGATCACTTTGACGACGGCCCGCCGTTCCGCTGGGACGATGAGCGCCGTTTCTGGCTCCGAGCCGAGCTGGACGCCGCCTACTTCCACCTATACGGGATCGCACGAGACGACGTCGACTACATCATGGATACCTTCGGCGCCCTCAGAAACAAGAGGCCGGAGGAGTTCGCACGTACCAAGAAGGCCATCTTGGAGATCCACGACGCGATGAACGCCGCGATCAGCTCGCGCCAGCCGTACCAGGCGACCCTGAATCCGCCGCCTGGGCAGGGAGCGCGTCATCCCGCCCGCCCAGCAACCGCCTAGGAGACCACCGTGGCCTTCGCCGATCATATGGGGCCGCTGCTGCGGACCACTCTCGAGGTGCTGCGCGACGCCGACGGCCCGCTCACCCGCCGGGAGACGTTCGATGAGGTCGAGCGGCGGGTGGAGATTGCTCCCGACTACCTCACTGCATACCCGAGCGGCGAGCCACGCTGGCGCAAGCAGCTCGGGTGGCGAGTCATGGAGGCGGCGGCGCTTGGGTGGGTGACGCGGCGGGGTGGGTGGTCGATCACCGAAGCAGGGCTTCAGGCGTTGGAGGATTACCCCGGTGCCGAGCTGTATCGCCAGGTGACGGCGCAGTATCGCGCCAAACAGCAGAGCGGGAAGAAGTACGCGGACCCAAAGTGGGCGCCGGTCGCCGAGGCCATCGCCCGTCTGGAGCCGGGTATGTGGACTAGCCATGTTGATCTCGCCGCACTGAATAGTACGGCCTGGAACTCGATCTGGGGATTCCTCGGCGAACAGCGGCCTGCTGCGGCGCACCGAGTGCTGCTCAACGACGGTCGCATTTCCGATGACTTCAAATGGTTCGACCCGGAGCGCACCGACGACCCCCGTGAGGTACTGGAGCGCGAAGGCCTGGAGTTCGACGCAGCCGGCCGCGCGAACCCGGCGCGACGACTCACTACCGATGACTTCCGTGAGATGTTCGCCGAACTGGCACCAGAGCCGGTGATCCGGCGGGCGTGGCTGGTTCGCGGCTCATCAGTAGACGGACGTGACCTCGTACCGGTCTGGCTGCACAAGGGGTCGGTCTCGTTGGCGGCCGCCAGCCTGCCGGAGATCCCGATTCCGATCGACCGCGATCAGCTCAGAATGACCGTCGACGGGAACTACCAGCACAAGTCCTACGCGGTCAGGGAAACGAAGCTCACCGAGTTCGATGCGTTTAGCAACCGCATGCGGCCGGGCGACTATGTGCTGACGACCACTCAAGGCAAGGCGTACGTCGGTGTGCTCGCCGGTGACGCCTCCTACGTCGCCTCCTCCGACCAACGGTCCAACCTTCGACGAGCTGTCGACTGGTTGAACGAGACCCAGCCGGTGCCGTTCGCGCACCTGCCGCAGCCGCTGCCCGCCAAACTGCACAGCCAGTCCGACGTCGTCGAACTGACCGAGAACATCCCGGCGATCGAAGAACTGCTCGCGGCTCTGGACATCACGCTCGGCGAGACCGAGCCGGAGCCGGTCCGCGTCCTGGCCTTCCCCGAGATCGGCCAGGACCTCGCCGACGACATCCTCATCACCCGCGAGGACCTGCAACGCCTGGCCGACCTCCTGTGGGAGAACAAGCAGCTCATCCTGTACGGCCCGCCCGGCACGGGCAAGACGTTCCTCGCTCGCAAGCTCGCCGGGCAGTTGGCCGAGCCGAGCGCGGTCAAGCTCGTCCAGTTCCACCCGTCCTACACCTATGAGGACTTCTTCGAAGGCTTCCGCCCGGTCCAGCGAACGGACGGCCAGCTCGCCTTCGATCTGCGGCCTGGCCCGTTCCGGCAGCTCGTTGAGGCCGCCCGGCAACACCCTTCGGATCCGTACATCCTCATCATCGACGAGATCAACCGGGCCAATCTGGCGAAGGTCTTCGGCGAGCTCTACTTCCTGCTGGAATATCGCGACGACGCGATCGGCCTCCTTTACTCAGCCGAGTCGGATTTCACGCTGCCACCCAACGTTTTCGTCATCGGCACCATGAACACCACCGACCGCTCGATCGCCCTCGTCGACGCGGCGATGCGGCGCCGGTTCCGCTTCGTGGAGTTGCATCCGTCTCACGCTCCCATCCAGGGACTTCTCGATCGATGGCTCGCACGGCTGCGCAACGACGACGAGCTTGCCGTCCACAACGTGGACGCACCGGAGATCCTCGACGCGCTCAACACGCGCATCGAAGACCACGACCTCGCCATCGGCCCGTCCTACCTGATGAAGCCGAGCATCTACCAACGCGAGAGCGGCCTGGCCGAGGTGTGGGAGACCGCTATCCTCCCGCTCCTCGCCGAGCAGCATTACGGCAGCCCGCTCGCTGTTCTCGACCGCTATCGCCTGCCCGCCCTCCGGCAAGCCGTACGCCAAGCCGCCCCTGAAGCCGAGCCGGAACAGCCCGCGTCGTGATGCGTCTGACCGTTGCCGAGAACGATCAGCTGGTCGCGCGTCTCAGCCATGAGCAGGGACGACGGCTGGCGGACTCGGGCGTCGTTCAGGCACGTCCTTCTTCCTTCAATGCCGAGCTGTGGGAGCTCACTCCACAGGGGAAGGTCGGCGTCGCGCGGGTGGGCGACGTCGAGGTGTGGGTGACACCGAAACTGGAGATCGACCGGCTGCTGTTTCTCGTCGGGTACGCAGCGGATCCGAAAGGATGGCGGGACGAGCTGGTTCATCTGGAGGTACGGGAGGGGTTGATTCCCGCCGTCGCCGATGCGTTGTGGCGGCAGACAGAGCGTGCGCTCCGACAAGGGCTGCTTCAGGGATATCGAACGGCCGAGGAGACCTCGTACGTGTTGCGCGGACGCCTCCGCGAGGCCGACCAGCTCCGTCGGCACCACGGTCGCCCTATCCCCATGGAGATCCGTCACGACGACTTCACCATCGACATCCCGGAGAACCAGATCCTGCTCGCGGCCATCACACGGCTGCTGAGGGTTTCTCGTGTCTCCGGAAGCTCACGTCGGAGGCTGGCTGCCCTCCGGATCCGCCTTGCGGGCGTCACCAGCCTGATTGTCGGGGCGCGCCTGCCGAGCTGGCAGCCGACGCGGCTGAATGCCCGGTACTATGCCGCCCTCCGGCTCGCAGAGATCGTGTGGCGGGCGACCTCACCCGAGCACGCTCCGGGCCCGACGGTTGCCAGCGGGTTCCTCTTCGACCTGCCGAAGATCTTCGAAGACTTCGTGACCGTGGCGGTGTCGGAGGAACTGCATGACCGTTTCGGCGGGATTGCTTATCCGCAGTATCCTTGCCACCTGGACGAGGCGCTGGCCGTACGGATGAAGCCCGATCTGGTGTGGGAACTGAGCGGTGTTCCCCGGGCCGTGGTCGACGCCAAGTACAAGCAGGAGAAGCCAGCCGGATACCCAGACGCCGATCTGTACCAGATGCTGGCCTACTGCACGGCCCTCGGGCTGCCTCGTGGACACCTGATCTACGCCAAGGGGAACGGATCAGGTGCCTCACACGTCGTAAGGCATGCGGGCATCGAGATCATCTGCCATGCGCTCAACCTCGCTTCGGAACCCGAGGCGATCCTTTCGCACATCAGCAAGATCGTAAGTGAGCTCTGACCGGCGAGGAGGATCTGTGGCACGTCTGGCGATCGACAGCAGCTTCCTGTGGGAATTCGGCAAGCTGAACCCGGACGTCCAGGAGCGTGTCCAGGAGGTCTTCGCAAAGTTCCAGGCGGGCGGCGCAGGCATCAACCTGGAGAAGATCCACAACGCGAAGGACGAACGGTTCCGCTCCATCCGGATCGACCAGGGCTATCGCGGGATCGTGCTGGCCCCGGAGCAGGGTGACCTCTACCTGCTCCTCAAGGTCGACCAGCATGACGCCGCCTACAGGTGGGCTGAACGGCACAAGGTCTCCGTCAACAGCACCGCCGGTGTGGTCGAGGTCATCGACGTGGTCGGCGTGAAGGAAGCCACCGCCAGGAACACCGCATCCGGCGGGCCCGATCGACTGTTTGATCACGTCAGCGACGCGCAGCTCCGGACGCTTGGCATCGACGAGCAAACCCTTGCCTTCGCCCGCTCCGTGACGGACCAACTGGAAGTGGAGAAGGCGCGCCGGACGCTGGGCGAAGCCCAGTATGACGTGCTCATCGGCCTGGCCATGGGGATGACGCCCGAAGAGGTGTGGAACGAAGTCGCTCAGTCGGCTCCGGTCGACATCGATGACATGGTGGCTGCCACTGAACGGACCAGCCGCAGGCTTATCCTGGTGACCGGGCCTGATGAACTCATGGACGTCTTCAGCCAGCCGTTCGCCCTTTGGCGGGTCTACCTCCATCCAAGCCAGCTGCGTGTTGCCCACGCTCGGTACAGCGGACCAGCTCGGGTTTCCGGTGGGCCGGGAACCGGAAAGACGGTCGTCGCCTTGCACAGGGCCCGGCATCTGGCTAGACGTGTTGAGCGCCAGGGCGCGGTCCTGCTTACCACCTTTACGAAAACGCTGGCCGCCTCTCTCGACGACGGGCTACGTGCTCTTGTTAGCGAACCCGACCTGCTCGAGCGTGTTGACGTCCGGCACATCGACCAGGTTGCCCACCAGATTGTTGCCCGCGAGCACGGGCGACTGTCTGTTCTCAACCAAGCGGAGGAGGTGGCTAGGTGGGCGAAGGCCAGTTCCGCGCACGAGCCGGCGTTTCTCGCCGCCGAGTGGCGGCAGGTCATCCTTGCCCAGGGCATCACCACGCTGCTGGAGTACCAGGGTGCCCGGAGGAAGGGGCGCGGGGTACGGCTAAGCTCTGCCGCGAGAGAGACTGTCTGGGAGGCGTTCGAAGCGTTCAGCTCCGGGCTGCGCAAGGACGGCGTGTGGACACACGAGACGATCTGCGTTGAAGCGACCCGACTCCTGACCGAGGCGGACCGCCAGCCGTACGAACACGTGATTGTTGACGAGGCGCAGGACCTCAGCCCATGGCAGTGGCGCTTCCTGCGCGCTGTTGTCCCGGTCGGACCTGATGATCTGTTCATCGCCGGAGACACCCACCAGCGCATCTACGACAACCGCGCCTCCCTACGGCAGGTCGGGGTGGACGTGACGGGCAGGTCAACCCGACTGAAGATTAACTACCGGACCACGGCAGAGATTCTCGCGTGGTGTGTCGGCCTCCTTCGCGGTCAGGCCATCGATGACATGAACGAAGACCTCGAATCGTTGACCGGCTGCCGCTCAGACGTCCACGGTAACCAGCCACGGCTGGAAGGATTCGCTTCACGGCAGGACGAACTTGCCTTCGTGACAGCACAAGTCCAGCAGTGGCTCGACGATGGGGTGGAGCCAGAACAAGTCGGCATCGCCATGCGTGCCCGTGCCCCCATCGGCGAGGTCGTCAATTCATTGGCAGAACACGGCATCCCGGCGGCGAGCCTGGCCAGCCAGGCCGCCCATGAGGGCAAGGTTCTGGTCGGGACCATGCACCGGATGAAAGGGCTGGAATTCCGCTGCATGGTGGTCACCGGCGTCAGCGACAACTCGGTGCCTGCGCCATCGGCGGTGACACTGGCGAGCCTAGACAAAGCCGCGCACGCCCTTGACCTACAGCGCGAGCGCTGTGTCCTCTTCGTCGCTTGCACCCGGGCGCGAGAGGAGTTGCTCGTTACATGGACTGGCGTACGAAGTCCCTTTCTACCTGTCAGCTGATGATCTCCACACCGGTGCGATCCGGACGCATCTCCAGCCGTCTGCCAGTGGTCGTGAGGCGCCCTCTGACTCGGACGGTAGCGCGTTGGTAGTGGAGCGGGGCGATACTCTCATACTGGCGGCGGCTCAGTACGACCCAGATCGCGCGGGCAAGGGACTCGGACGACGAGGTTTGCAACTCGCCCCGGATCTTGATGCGAGGCGGTTCCACGTCGTCATAATGGAGATCCTCAATTACACCGGTGATCGTGGCCGTTCCTACACGGGCCAGGTCTCTCAGCTGTTTCGCTGCCTGGCTCAGGACCCCGGCCATGGTCGCACTGAATTCGATCGCCTCCCCCGAGGGCGAGTCCAGCCCGCGTGCCCACCCGACCGCGATGGAAAATGGACGATCGACACCGTGACCGGCGAGCCCGCTGACCGCTTCACAGAGATCGGCCGATACACCCTGGTCTACATATTCCTCGATGATGTCGAAGGAGGCCGTGCCTCGGATAACTTGCGTACAAGCTGTCTGCGCGGCTCGGAGGGCCTTGTCCATGGTGACCAAAACTTGCCTGCCGAATGGGTCGGTGTCGTCCTCCTCGAACAGCGAAGCCTGGACATCACGGGAGGCCACCGGAACGCGAGCCGTGAAGATGTAGCTTCCAGGCTTGCTTGTGCCCAAGCGGACAGATCCCAGAAAGTCCTGCACCACCCCGCTTCGGCGTCCTGTGAAGATGAGCCGGGGACCTTCTTCCACCGTCCGGGCCGCGGTGTCCAGCAATTCGCAGATACTGTCGACCGCTTTCACTCCGGACAGGAGTGGGATGGTTCCGGACGGGGTGTCCGGCTGAGTTCGGACATCCACGGTGTCCACTAGCGGCTCTGCGATGTCGAGCAGAATTTCCTCGGCAGGTCGATCCTCTAGCACTGCTAGCTTGGCGACCGCCTCCGCAAGCAATTCATCGTCGTCCGGATACTCCCGCTGCGGCGGGATCAGCAGGCGGGTATCTGCACCTTGCCAGACCTCGGCTCCCCGCCATGTCCCTTCGTTTCGCCAACCACGACTGGCAAGGTAGCCGGCAAGGCTGGCAGGGTCGATTGCCAGCTCATTCATAAAGCCACCTCCGCCAGTGTCGGGTCTAGCAGTCCTCTCAAGCTCTTGACGGTGAGCAGGTTCCTCTTCGGCACTCGTACGGTAATGGTTCCGTTGCACTGCGGATTCTCGACCCTGACGCGATCGGCCAGGGAAAGCCAGTACGCGGCGTGGCTCAGCACGAGGCCGTTCTTGTTGCCCCGGGCGTACTTCGCTGCGTCGTCTGGGACGATGACCAAGAAGAGGAAACGAGGAATCCGGCGTTCACCGCCGGCGAGTGCATTGAACCGCTTCTCGGTCAGCCGAGGATAGATCCAGTCATCGTTATCCCCCTTGGGCTTGGCCCAAGTCTTGACCTGAACGCGCATCGCAGGAAAGTCACCCCCGACTTCGACGGGCGCGGAGATGTCGAAGTCGACGCCCGTGCAGTCGGGCGTGAGCGGGCTGGCTTGAAGGCCCGCTGCCGCGGCAAGCACCTGAATGAAACACTCGCCATACCAGCCCTGGTGATTGTTCTTGTCCAGGCACCACTCGCAGGCCAGGGCAGCCTCCTCCTCGAACAGCGGCCGCCCCCGAATCCGCCGATAGGTGATCGTCATTGACGGTAGCACGGCAGGATTCGAGGTGGAATCGTAGAACATACGTTGATAGCCACCTGAAACCGCGGCGCACGACGGCTGGCGCGCTTGAGCGCCACGCTGATCTGACCGATGGTTAGCTCGCCGCGGCGCCCGGGTCGGTGGCCTTGGCCAACAGTCCCAGTGTCATCGGAGGCATCCAGGTCGTCGAAGGCGGCTAAAGCCGCGGGGATGTACATACTGGACGTGATCGATATCGAGCTCACCGGATGCCTCCGATCGTGATCTCCTAGTTGCGGTCCTTGAGCTCAGCAGCTCTCCGGACAAGCCCAGGTTGGTTAGTGGCATCCGGCAACTCCTCGCCGTGGCACGTGGCTGATCCATCGCCGATTTACCGGGTTCTCGCCCGAGGCGACCGCCAGGAGGAGGCCTCTAGGGAGCCGAACTGAGCAGAAGGCCTGGCCTGTGTGACCGTCCGCTTTTCAGCCCGCTGATCGGGGGTGGGTGCTTGCAACTGCATGGTGCCCGCCCGACGGGACCGCCTCCCACGCCGCAGCGGTCATCGTGCAGCGCCGCGCGAACGCCTTCAGCGTCATCATGGTGAACCGGCAGACCGTCTACCTCGGCCGGCTGCGCGACGGTTCATATAGTGACGACACGATAGAAAAGCTTGGTCGGCAGCTCGTTCTGGCCGAGCCCCTCGTAGAACTGTTGCGCCCTAACGTTGTCGTGATCGGTGGTCCACTCGACTCTGCTGCATCCGTGCTCGACCGCCAGAGCGAACAGAGCCTTCATGAGCGCCGTCCCCACCCCTTGGCGCTGCGCTGATTCTGATACGTAGAGCTCCTTCAGATACAGCGACCGTGTCAGTCCGACAGCAGGCCACAGGAACGAGTAGGACGCGACGCCGACAAGCTGATCGCCTTGCCACGCAAGTAACACGAACGCAGCACGAGGC
The DNA here is from genome assembly GCF_900099965.1 of Nonomuraea jiangxiensis. Lineage (GTDB taxonomy): Bacteria > Actinomycetota > Actinomycetes > Streptosporangiales > Streptosporangiaceae > Nonomuraea > Nonomuraea jiangxiensis. The sequence continues at coordinate 91,413 of NZ_FNDJ01000028.1, forward strand.
TCGGTGAAGAGAGCTTGCTGAACCTGTCGAGTACGAACCTCCACCGAGTCCAGCTCATCGGCCCCGTAGTAGCGGTCCATCTCCTCTAGCAGTCCCACGAGGGCCTCGATGTGTTCCGGGGTCGCCGGCTCCACCTTGATCGTCACGTGAGCTGGACTCCTCCTCAGTCGCTCGGCGACAGAAGCTCACGAAGCTGCCGTACAGCTGGCAGAGCCTTCTGTCCGTGCGGGATGACCTCGAGGACTTCTCTGCCGCGCAGGCTGATGATGCCCTCGCGTTGATCCTTCGTGAGTGGGACGAGCGTAGCCGCCGCGTGCTCCAGAGCACCAGCGCTGTCGCCGTCACGCGCCAGACACAGGGTTCGATCCAGTCCGATGAGCGCCCGATCCAGATAGTTCGTCGGGGCGTACAGTTCGAGAGCCCGCTGTTGGGCTTGCCAGGCCGCCCTGGTGTCGCCCAGGTAGGTGTAGGTGTTGCCTCGGTGGAAGTAGAGCTGGGCATTGTTGTAGCCGAAGGCGGAATCGTTGATCTCGTGAGGACGTAGTGAGGCGAGAAGGCCTTCCGCTCGCGCGAGTGCCGCTTGAGCCTCGCCGACGCGTGCGGGGCCGAGCGCTGCGTGTGCTCGGGCCTCCAGGGCGGCCGCGAGGACTGCACCCACGGCTGTGTTCACGAGCGACTGGGCGCCCCTGGCCACGTCGATGGCCTCCAGGTAGTCGCAGGCGTAGAAGTGGCCGTACGCCTCCTGGGCGAGCACCCAGGAGTAGGTCCACGGGTCTTCGGCCTCCTGAGCTGCCAACCTGGCCGTGCGGGCCCAGCGGCGGAAAGCGGGGCGGTCGTCGAGCTTGATGTGGGTGAGACACATGAGCCCGGCCATGTGCGCCACTGCCCGGGTGAGCCGGCGCTTGGTAGAGGCCGACCTGTTCTCCGCAAGGGCCTGGTGCAGGTCGGTAAGGTCCGATCCCAGATCGTGAACGAGGAGGTTAGCTGGCCTGGTGTGGGCTGCTTGCCCGTAGAGGTGGACTGCGCGCTCCCAGTCATCCAGTGTCGCGTCGCTCATCGTGCCCGCCGCCAGCACGTCGTCGAGGCGTTGACGTAGGTTCTCGTACCCGGAGCCCCCGAAGAGTTCGCATTCGGACATGTCGAGCACGAGAGCGCACAGTCTGCGATAAAACGGGCTCGCGTCATGTTTTCCCGCTTCCCATCCATATATATTCCTTTTGAGGCTTTCGATTGACGGCAGTCGTGTCGGCTTGTGTTCAGCTTCGGCCGCCTTGATCAATTCGCGGGCGAGATCGCTTTGGCTCCACCCGTGGGCTTCGCGCTCTTCGCGCAATCGGTTTGGCATCGGCTGCATCTTAGGGGCCACGACCAGGCACCTCGCAAGGGGCGGAAACGAGGGGACATCCTTTGGTTTCATAGTCTCTCGGCTTCCTGCGCGAAGGAATGGCCGATCAAATTGATTCGTGTTTGCACTAACAGATTCCGATGCCGGGGCATTCATATCGGCCACTGTCGAGCATCGGGTGTTGGGCGCAGGAGGCTTGGGCAGATTGTCCCCGCCGGACAGTATGGCCAGTCGATTGCCGGAAGTTTGTGTTTTTCCCCGAACAGGCGTCTTCATTCGCACGGCAAGCGGCGGGATCTGCACTCCATGACCGATGCCAGTTGCCGGCCACGGTCCGTGGCATCAGCACCTGCGGATCTCACGTGGGAGCCGCATGTGCCGTCCGGCGGTGACGTCGTCCGGGTGAGGCACACCGCATGTTGCGGTGCCTTCGAACTGGCGTCCCTCGGTGGGCAGTACTTCGTGCTGCGCCCTGCTGACGCGCCAGGTGAGTACGAAGAAACCGCCCGTGGCCGCTACATCACGGCTGTCGCCGCGTACGTCGCGCTGCTCAAGCAGCACCACGCCGAACACCTGCGCCGGGGGGAGACGCCAGAGCGTGACAGGCTCCTGGATCACCCGGCATGAGCACCAGTCAGCACCGTGTGGCGTGCCCCGTGGACACCGGGCATCGGGCCGTTCAGCGTGAGCCACGCCCTCGCGAGCATGCGGCGACGGCATCCGCTGACCACCCACAAACCGCGAAGAGGAGTCATTCATGACTGACGACACCAGCGAACAGGCTCGGGCCGCTGAGCTCAGGGACAAACTCGCAGACGAGCTCATCGCGGCAGGACACGTCACGTCCGCGCCGGTGGAGGCGGCGTTCCGTATGGTGCCACGGCACGCGTTCGTTCCGGCCGATACGCCGCTGGAGGTCACCTACGCCGCCGACAACGCCGTGGTGGCCAAGAGGGATGAACACGGCATCGCCATCTCCTCGGTAAGCGCGGCATACATCCAGGTAGCGGTGATCGAACAGGCTGAGCTGAGGCCCCTTCCGCGAACTGTCGCTCCTGTTGATCAACCTTCTGCTCAGAGAGGCAGGACTGGACTGGTTCGAGCGCGGCGACGTTTTCGGCCAGGTCGCCGAGATCCGTCCAGCGCCCTCCGCCGACCATGCCGCGGCCATGGAGGCACTGGCACCGAAAGTACGCACTTCTTCTGCAGGTGCCTCAACAGGCCGACCGCGCGTTGCTCGCGGGCACTATGGCGTTCGCTGAACCCTGGCTCGCCGCGTATGAGATGGCCGGTCGGCGGCTCGGTGACGCGGCGGCGCGGGGACGCCTCGATCGCGGACTCCGCGCCGTACTCACCCACGTACTGATCTCCCACTGGAACCGGTTCGGCCTGTCGGCCATGACCCAGGGCGTACTCGCCCATGCGGCGAAGGCCGCCTTCTTGCCTTGGAGCTGAGCATGGACATCACGACACTGCACGCCGTCGTACGTCTGTTTCCGCTCGTCGGGCGCCCCCGCCCGGCCTGCCCCTCGCTCCAGGAACGGGTGAGGGAGATCGCGGAGATCGCCGACATCGCCTGGCAACAGGGCGCGAACGGCCTTCACCAGGCGGCCCACGCCCTGAACAAGGCGGCCTTGGTCGCTAGCGATTGTGGGCTGGGCGACCTCGCCCGTGACCTGTGCTGGCAGCACATCGACGTCTATCGGCGGATCGGTGCGCCCCTCACCGTGCCGCACGCGAGGTACATGCTCGAACCCGTCCTCAACCTGGCGCGGCTGCAGATCCGCGCCGAGAACGGCGACCAGGCGCTGCGGCTGCTCGATGCGGTCTACCAGGCGGTGACCGCACGCACCGAACTCGTCGTCGAGGGGCAGCCCCTGCCCACCGCCGGCCTCATAGGGACGAGACAAGAGCATCACAAGCTCCGCGAATGGGCGTGGCTGCAATATCTCGCTGACGGTATCCGCGCACTGGCCATGGCCGGTCGCTGGGACGAGGCGGTCACACACGCCAAGGTCCACAACGGCGTGGGAGTGCACCTGATGGAGGGACGGCAGGCCGAGATCATCGCGCATTGCCTGCACGGCGCATCTCAGGCCGCGCGGAACGTCCTGGAGGAGTGCGAGCTGACCGAACCCTGGGAACGACAGGTCGGGGCCTGCCTGAACGTGATGTCCGCAGGCAGATCGCTCAGCCGAGACGGCCACGCGATGGTCCAGCAGTTCCTCGGAAGCGAGCCGATTCCGGGTTACGCGGTTTTCCGCGCCCGGTTCGGGCTGGCCGTGGCCACCCTGACCGGAGCCTTCGACGTGTGCACGGCGGACCGCGTACTGGTTCAGGTGGCGATGGAGGCGCTCCAATCGGGAGACGGATATGCCGCTCGCGACGTACTGGGCCACCACACCGTAATGAGGCTGGCCGGCGACCACCGCCGAGGGCTGACCGAGCTGGTGGCCTCGGCCGGTCTCGGAAGTGAGTCTCTTCCCGCGCCGCTGCTCGACTCGATCACCGCCTCGGTCAAGCTCGCCCGAGAAGTGCTGGCCAAGTCTCTGCCCGCCACGGCCAGCCGTCGTGCCGCTCGTCGAGAACCGCCGCATGACTTCCCGAGTGGTCCCGCACGTACTGGGACGACTTGACCCCTGACATGAAGTCGAGCGCTCATTAGGCCGGTCGTGTCCGCCCGGGTGCGACAGCCACCGACGATAGGAGGAACACCGCGAATGATCGAAACCATGCATGCACCGGAACGATGGGAATGGATGCGGTCGTCCGACCGGATGGATTGGCGAGGTGTGTTCCCGGGTGAACACGATCAGGTAGGTCGAGTGCGGCGCATGGCCGAGGCGCTGTTCGATGGAACGGGCCGCGAGGACGATGCCGGACTCATCGTCTCCGAGCTCTCGACGAACGCCCTGCTGCACACCCGGTCCGGCCTCGCTGGAGGCTGGTTCGGGGTGGAAGTTCACCTCCCGGAGAACGGCCCCGCCTACCTCGGGGTGTGTGACCTCGGGGGAGCAGGCAGGCCGCTGTTCGACCGTCAACCGGCTGACGGGAAACTGACGGTAGGCGGGTTCGGGCTCGCGATCGTCAGGAATCTCGTCGTGAAGCTCTCCCAGATCGGGAGCCCGGCGACCGGGCACACGGTGTGGGTCCACCTCGACCTCGAAGCCAAGGACGTAGAGCCAATGGGAGCCGTAGCGGGATGAGGGGTCGGCCTGCTGCTATCAGGCCGACCTCGTCGTACGGAGAAGTCCCCATACGAAGAGAGGCGAACGTGAGCACCATGGACTTCGGGACCGTCCTCGAAAAGCTCTACCCCTGGTACGACGATGACGTACGCGCGCAACTGTTCGCGCTGATGTGCGACATAGCCTTCGTCTACGCCAGTAGCGACGAGATCGGCGACTTCGACGTCAGCCTCGACTGCGCCCTCGACGCCCTCGAAGAGAACGTTCACGAGATGCGGGCCGAGTACCGCCTCAGCCCGCTATCTCTGCTCCTGCCCTCAGCAAAGGACGGTACGGATGGTGACGTCTGAATCCGTGCTCGCGTGATCGGTGGTGCCCGTCCGGTTCGCGGATGGGCACCACTGTGTTCGGGTCATCACCCCACGGTGAGCGCTTCGGGGTTGTCGGCACCGATGTTGATCAGGTGGGCGTAGAGGAAAGCGCTGATGGCCTCATACGCCTTGAGTTCATTGGCGCGGTTGGTGAAGCCGTGGCCTTCGTCGGGATAGATGTCGTAGCGGACTTCAACGCCGCGTTCGCGCAGGCGGGTGACAATCTGGTCGGACTCGGCCTGGGGGACGCGCGGGTCGTGGGCGCCCTGGATGACGAACAGGGGAGCGGTGATGCCGTCGGCGTGCGTGACGGGGCTGCGCTCAAGGAGCTGCTCGGCGCAGGTGTCGGGGTCTCCGAGGACGGTTGCGACGAAGGTCTTCCAGGTGGGGGGTGACGCCTTGGCGAGGGTGACGAGGTTGCTGGGGCCGCAGATGGAGACGCCTGCGGTCCACGAGTAGGGCAAGCGAGCGAGGCAGGACAAGGCGGCGAATCCGCCGTAGGACGCTCCCATGACCGCGAGGCGGCTGGTGTCGGCCCAGCCGAGGGTTTGCAGGTACCGGATGCCGTGGTCCAGGTCGTCGAGGTCGATGCCGCCCCAGTCGCGGTAGATGAGCTTCTGGTGGGCGGTGCCGTACCCGGTGGACCCGGCGGCGTTGGGAGCCAGGATGGCGATTCCCTGGTGGAGAAGGTGCTGGTAGAGGCCGGAGCGGGCGTAGATGGGGCGTTCCTGGGCTTCCGGGCCGCCGTGGACGGACAGCAGGACCGGGTGCGGTCCTGGGCTGTCCGGACGGTAGAGCAGGGCGTGGACGTCGCGTCCGTCGCGGGCGGGGTAGGTGATCAGTTCGGGGACGATGGGGTTGATGACCCGCAGGGCTGCGGGGCGGGTGTCGGTGAGGTAGCGGAAGTCGTGCTGGGCCATGTCTAGGACCGCGAGTTCGGCCGGCCGCGCCGCCGAGTCGATCAGGAGGACCGCGAAGGAGGCGTCCGGTGCCAGGGACAGCGTCGAGATGACACCAGGTGGGATGTCAGGGAGCGGAAGCGGGGAGCCGTTGCGTTCAGCGTGCAGGCGGGAGCGGCCGCCCTCGTTGACAGACCAGATGCGTACGCCTGCGGCGACGTCGAGGGTTTCAACGTCCCAGTTCGGGTCGGCGATCGCGTGCAGGGACTTGGCTGCGAGGTCGTAGAAGGCGGCGGCGGTGAAGTCGCTCCAGTGATCGGTGAGCAGGTGGAAGCCGCTGGAGTCCGGAGCCCAAGCACCGGGTTCGAAGACACCCTCGCCGAGGGCGGACGTCACACAGGCGGGCTTGACGTCCGGGTCGTTCAGATCGGTGAGGTAGACCGCGATGTCGGTGTTGGAACGGAAGCCGGTAGACAGGAGCCAGCGGCCGTCGGGGGAGAGGCTGACAGCCTCGAACGCGACTCCTTCGGGAGGCGCGAAGCGGCGGAGCTCGTCGGACATCAGGTCGTGGACGATGAGGTCCTGGGCGGCGGGATCGCGGTCGTTGGCGGTGTAAGCCAGGAAACGACCGGTGGGGTCGAACGGCGATTCGGCCAAGATACGTTGGCAGTCCGGCCCTGAGCTGACCTCGGTCGGTTCGCCGCCATGCAGAGCGACCATGTAGATGCGGAACTGCTCGTCCCCGTTCTCATCAGCGGTGAAGACCAGCTGGTTACCGGAGGGCGTCCAGGCGAACTGCCGTACCGTCCGATTGTCGAAACCCGCCACCCGGCGCGGCTCGCCACCGGCTACGGGGACCACCCACAGGTCGTAGTGGCCGGAGGCGTGGCTGGAGTAGGCGACCAGCCGGCCGTTGGGCGAGAGCGCAAGGGTGCGCTGGAATCGCTGCTGGGGGACGAAGTCCAGGTATCCGAGCATGTGGCAGCCTCTCGAGTCAGTCGATCCAGCCGCGGCGCGCCGCTGCGGCTCCTGCGGCGAAGCGGGTCTCCACACCCAGCTCATCGCGAATGGCGGTCCAATGTCTGCGCATGGTGTTGACGCTGATGTCCATCCGCCGGGCGATCGCCTCGTCGGACAGTCCTTGGGTGAGCAGCTGCAGCACCTGCGCCTGTGCCGACGTGAGCGGCCCGGCGGCCTTCGTGCTGCCGAACGGTATCGCCTTCTCCCACAGCAGCTCGAAATACTCCCGCAGGGCGCCGACTATGACCGGCGAACGAACGAGCAATGCCCCGCCCATCCCCGTGGGCGTGAGCGGAAGGAGCGCGACCGCCTCGTCCGCGAGCTTCATCTTCATCCCGATCCGGGGCAGCAGGCGCGCTTGCTCACCGGCGGCCACCGCGGCCTCGATCGTCTTCGCGCCGATCGGATGCTCCGCGCAGCGGGTCTCGTAGATGGCGCGGCACTGCACCTGGCCCTCGAACACCGGTAGCGGTGCGTACCCCGTGGCGTCCTCGACGGGCGCCTCCAGGACGTAGTTGTCCAGAGTGAGCCAGTCGTGCCGAGCCGCGTTGATGAGTGCGTACGACAGGCGGCTGATCTCGTCCCGATCGGTGACGATCTGCACGAGCCTGTCCATGCCAGAGCTTGAGGAGGACGTGGCGGACGTCTGATGGAACTCGCTCAGCCGCTTGTGCCCGGCCAGCAGCCGCTCCTGATCGCTGACGAGACGGCGCGAGAGCTCCGACAGAACGCCCTGGAGCGCGAGTTCGGGCGGTGCGGGCACGAGACGCGGTGGCAGCAGCGGACCGTCCGGCCGAAGATGCGCCATGCCGCGGGCGGTCAGCTCCGCCACCTGCTCAGCGCTTCCCAGCAGGGTCGCGGCGTCGCTCTCCTGGCAGCCGTCCTCCGCGAGCAGCTTGGAATACGACGCGAAGATCTCGTCCGGAACGACGCCCGCCAGCAGGCGCTGTGCGTTGGTCTGTTTCTGCCCGTCCACTGACACCACCAGACAGAGAGTAGTCGCTTCAATGCTCAACGTGATGGTCCTTAGTGGGCCGTGTCGAGAGTGAGTAGTTCCACGCGATGGTGGGTTTTCACCACCGCGTCCTGCGACCCCAGATCCCCGCTGCGCAAGGCGTTTCCGTGCCCCTGGACGCGCTACCCCTGGTCAGTAGACGTCGTGAAGAGTTTCAGGCTCTCTGATTCGATGCCGCGCGCGATCTGATCAGTGCGAACGCTCAAGAGCGGCAAGGGAGGCAGCATGCGGCGGCAGTTCGTTAGAGAGGCGGCGAGGGCACTGGCCGGACGGTCGTGGGCGATACGGAGCCTGGCCGGGCTCCTGGTGACGTTCGGCCCGTTCGGCTCGCGCAATCGTACGGCGCACCGACCCACCGATGTCAGCCCCGAGGTAGCGGCGGTCCCCGTGCCCGTGGGTTCGACGCATGGTGCCCCGGCGGTGCCTGCGCCCGCTGAAGCTCCCGCGTCGGGACCGACCATCACGTCCACCAGTTCAACGGACGCCCCGCATGACCCGGCAGCCGACCGGCGCGGCCTCATCCGCCTTGTGGGCCAGTGCATCATCGAGGGACGCAACCGTACGGCGGGCGGGTGGGGGACCGACACCTGGGCCCTCCTCGGCCTGCTTGCCGAGTACCGCTCCTCTCTGCTGACCAAGAGCGCGGCCGGCGACAAGCTCTGGCCGGAAGCCGAAGCCCCGCATGACCGGTTCGCCGGCCTTCTCAAGGCGACGCGCGCGAAGATGTGCGAGGCGCTCGGGATGCCCGGCAATTATGGGCGGATCGTCATCCAGTTCATGGGCAGCACCGGATATCGGATCAACCCTGACCTCTACACCTGCGACGTCTGGCAGATCCGCGACCTCCTCACCACCGCGGCTCGGGCCAAGGGCCCGGAGAGGTCCGCAGCGCTGATCGCCGCCGCGGACCTCTACACCGGTCCCTACCTCCCCGACGTACCGCATGGCTGGGCCCGGCACGCGGCTGACGCTCTGAACCGTGCCGTCGTCCAAGCCCTCGCCCAACTTGCCGATCTGGAGGAGCAGCCCGAAATTGAGATCGGTTATCTCGAACGCGCCACCGAACTCGACGGCGTCGCCGAACATCTGTACCGCAGGCGAATGGAGGTCTACTCCGGCCTCGGCAGGTTCCAAGCCATCCATTACTGCTATGACGAACTCCACGAACGGCTACGCGCCCGAGGTAGAAAACCGTCCTCGCAAACAGGGCAGCTCTATCGCAGGGTTACTGACTTCGGATGAGCAGTCGAACCGTCTGAATAACTATTGCCGACGACTTGACGACGGTCGCCGAGGTGAGCCCTTATATAACCCGTGCGTACGCGCGCACGCATAATTGAAAGGGGTGCGCTCATGCGTTTATTACGGGTTGAACCGGCAGGGTCGCCGAGGTAAGTAACTTCGGCGGCTCCGGCGCCCTCGCCGCCCAGCGTAGGCGCCCAGGGGCGAAGAAGGCCTCGCAGTCGCGTGCATGCCGTAGTGCCCGGCTGCGAGGCCGATCCTCGGCGTGGCCACCTGATCGGGGCGTGCACTTCGCCTGCATCAGGCCACATCGGCCTTCACGAAGAGTGGGACCAACCGGCTGCTATCCGGCTGGTCCCACCCCCTCAGACTACGGGCAAGCCCACCGTGAGAAGTCCGGCTTTCGGCGGTGGGAAGCCCTCGTTGCGCGAACTTTGCGCTCTGTCGCCCGGGCCCGCCGGTCGGTGTGCCGATCGCCCTACCGTTCGGGCCGCCGCCTTGACGAGTACCCCGCGTCGGCGAGCGCGCGCAGGTGGAAAGGGCTCCGCGGGCTACCGGTGGCTCGCCCGACTCGCCTTACGAGTCGAATACTCGCCATGAAGCGAACCTCGGATGTTCTGATGCGAGCGATTCAATCTGAGTAATCTCCTACGGCTCCGCTCGTAACTCGTAGGGCTAATAATCTCTGTTCGGCTCTTTGTGCTGCCCATGAGCCGCAAGGCATTTAACCGGTTGGGGCGCGGGAATTGTCGGCGATTCATTGCCTGGTCGGGCGATCGCGAGCCCATTGTTTTTACCAACGCGCCGCCGAATCGGCTTGCTTTGTATTTGGGGTCGAGAAATAGTCGTTGTGTACGAACGAATTGGCCTCCAGGGAATCCGGGGGGTCGCACCCCAGGTAAAAGGAGAAATAAATGGCGACGAACACGGTAGCCGAGAAGACCGACACCTCGGCCGAATTCCGCCCTGAAGGCACGGCGGCCAAGGTATGGGAGGCCCTGACCGCCACCCCGGCGGCATCCGTCACGATGATCGCCGAGGCTGCCGGTGTCTCACGGCCGACCGCGACCAAGGCACTAACGGCGTTCGCCGAGGCAGGCCACGCCATCCGCACCCCCGGCAGGCGCTCTGAGGAAGGCCGCGCCCAACCGGACACGTGGGCTCCGGTCTTCTCCGACGACGTGCGTGATCAGGATGGCGACGTCCCTCCAACGCCCGACACGGCCGCTGACGCCGCCGTAACAGCAGACGTGAGCATCGACGCCCCGGCGGCTCCGGAAGCTCCCGACACAACCACTGAGGACACCCCGACCACCACCATGTCCTTCCCGGATGCCATGCGCATCCTTGAGCAGGAGGCCGAGCGCCGCGCGGCTGCCGAGGCCGAGTTGGCCCGCGCTCAGTCCGAGGAGGAAGCCCGCCGTCAGCAGGCCGCCGAGAGCTTGGCCAAGGCCCGCATGGTCGAAGACACGCGCCGCGCCCTGACCGACCTACTCAACGCCGTGACCACCACATACGCAGCCCTGCTGTCTGATGACGACACGGCGTTCACCACCGGTCTGGAGGCCATCTACAGCGGTACGGCGGACGTACGAAAGGCCATCCGCACTACCCAACCTAAGGCCACCACCGGGTGGGGTTCCTCGCGAGGTGGGGACCGCAGCGCACCTCGGCCCCTGCGTCCGGATGTCGTCGCTCACCTGACGAAGTACCCCGACCTGGCGTTCACCGCCAACGAGATCGCGAAGGTACTCGGCCGTTCCTCAGGAGCGGTCGCGAACGCCCTGGACACCCTCGCCCGCAACGGCGAGGCCGAACTCGTCAGTGAGCGCCCCAACCGCTTCCGCGCAGTCAAGCCCCAGGACGCCTAATCAGCGGCACCAACGGCCCTGGCACGAGAGGAGAAACCATGTCCGATGAGATGTTCACCCTCCTGGGGTGGGCATGGGATGTAGACCTGGCCACCCGTCTGGCCCGACGCCACCCAGTACGCCCGGCTGCTATCCGGACGTTGACCGGCGTCAAGGACCTCATCCGCATCGACCCCAAGCATGCCGTGACGGTTGACCTGACGAAGCCCATCCTGGTCGTCCCGCTCCCGTGCGCACTGCCTCCCGGCAACCGCCTGGTGATCGACGGCTGGCACCGCATACACCGCGCCCTCGACCTGGGAATGGAGAAGCTGCCAGCGATCCTCCTGGACCCGTCTGACGAGCGCACATGCCGCCTACGCGGCGGCGATATCTGATACACGGTGCACGAGAGCGGGCGGGGCAGTGGTTGCCCCGCCCGCTCACTTGTCATTCAGGGGGTCGCTCGGCCTCGGGCGGCGGTACGGCGGATGACCCGGCTCCGATGTCAGCCGCCCGGACGGGCGTAGCCAACGAGGTCCCGCCGGGTCGTGTAGCGGCTGATGCGAACGCGTGCGCCGGTGCGCGGGGCCTCGATCATGCGATAGGAGTCGAGGACGAGGCCGACATGCCCGGGGCGGTCGGAGCCTCCGCCGGAACCCTGGAAGAACACGAGATCGCCGGGTGCCTGGCGGCCGGGCGGAACATGGGGGATGGCCCGCCACTGCTCCTCGGTGGTACGAGGCAGGGCAGTTCCAGCTTGGTGCCAGGCGTAACGGACGAGGCCAGAGCAGTCGAAGCCCGTCACCTTCGCGCCCAGTCCTATCCCCGTGGTGGGGCCATCGAGGCCGCCGCCTCCGTAGGAGTAGGGGGTGCCGAGCCAACGGGACGCCGCCGCCACCGCAGTCGAGCCGCGTTCCGAACCGCTGACTTGGAGGGGCGGGCAGGCTGTGGCGTAGGAGTCGGCGATGCGCAGGACCTTGGTGACGTAGGCGGGATCGTGGTTGTAGTGCAAGAGGGCCTGGTCGAGGTGGGTCGGTGCGCCGCTGTGGCGGAGGTAGCCCGCTGCCGTGGGGATGGCGTCGGCGGGGTCGTAGATGTCCTTGGTGCCGTCCGCGTTGCCGTCCACGCCGAAGGATTGCCAGGTGCCTGGCATGAACTGCATGGGTCCTGCTGCTCCGGCGTGGTTGGTGCCGGTGGTGACGCCGGGCCCGATGCCTCGGCCGTGGTCGGATTCGGCCTTTCCGACCGCTGCCAGGACAGTCCAAGGGACACCGTAGAGGGCGGCGGCTTGCTGGTAGAGATCGAGGTAGCGGGGCGGGATGTCGGTGGGCGCGGACACACCGCAGGAAGCGCTCGGAGCGTCGTAGCTCGGTAGCACGGTCGCGATGACGCTGAGGAGGACGGCGATCAAGGCGAGCGCCCCGATCGCCGTGGCCGTGATGACGGGCATTACGCGGGGACACGGTTGGGGCCGGTGGTATCTACAGGGCCCCACGCGCCCCGTAGGGCTATCAGGCCGCGGCGGGGACCGGTTGATCCGGCTGGCAGCCATACGGTCCCGGCGGGGCCGTCAGGGGCCGTCGCGGGCGTGTGTACGGCCGTGGCGACGGGCACGTCGGGGGTCATCAGGATCTTACGGAAGTTGGCTTCGCGGGTGGGGTTTGGGAGCCAGAAGAGCACGGGCGTGCTGATGCCGGTTGCTTCGGCCAGGGCGGCGTACCCGTCGAGTTTGGCCAGGACGCGGGACAGCGGCTCGGTGCCGGTGTCGTGTTCTAGGAAGAAGTCGATCGTGTCCGGCTGGCCGGTCGAGGTGGGCTCGGTCCAGCGGCCGAAGGCGTCCGGCCGGGCGAGGTCGCCCCACAGGGCGGTGCATCGGCGTTCTGGCCACCATTCGGCGACTGCAGATCCGTCAGCTCTGCGGTGGGCCGTGGCGTGCAGCTGGGCGAAGAACTCGTTCACCCCTATCTGGTGAGTCAGCCGGGACGAGAAGGCGATAGCGCTGGCCGAATCGGGGCGGTAGCGGAGTTCCGCCGGAGTGATGCCGCGCTGTGCGGCCAGGTGATGGGCACCGGTGGTGCCGAGAATCCAGTGCCAGGGGCGGCTCCCGGTAGGGGCCCAGGGGCGGAAGCGGTCCAGAGCGCGTAGTTCGTAGAGGTCCAAAAGGCGGTGGCGGGCGCGGTGGACACTGGGAAAGAAAATGGCGGTGAGCTGGTCGGTGGTGAGGACGCGGTGTTCCCAGACGGCGTCGAGGATCTCGGCGTCTCGCGGGGTGAGGCGTTCAGCGAGGCCGGCGACGAGGGCCTGACTGACGCGGGCGCGCTGGTGCCGGGAAGGAAGCAGGCGGCGGGACGAGTTTGGCCGGGTCATTGAATGCCCTCCTCGTGGGCTCGGCGTGGATCGGTCGGGATGCGAAGCTTCGGCTTGCTCGCAATGGCGGTCTCGGGGCGGGCGAAGGCCGCACGGGACGCGGCCCGAACCGCTTCCTGACGACCAGGGATGGGGTCGGGGAGGGGTCGGGTGCGGAAGGTGAACGCCGGTGACGGGCCTCCTGCGCCGGTCATGACTCGTCCGGCTGCCTGGTAGGCGCCGAGATGGGATAGGTCGTGTGCGGTGAGTACGGGGCCGACGTGGCGGGCGAGATCGTAGGCGTCTTCCGGCGAGGTGGTGAAGTAGACCTTGTTGCGCGCGTCGGCGGAGACGGCTTCGCGGAGATCTCTGGGGAGCTGGGACAGGTGCTGGTGGGCGAGCGTCAGCGAGAAGCGGTACGCCCGCGCCTCGGCCAGGAGGTCGCTCACGGAGATGGGCATGTTGAGGAAGTTCTGGGCCTCGTCGATGTAGGCGGCGGTATCCCGGCGTTCGTGCTCCGGCAGGCGAACCCGGGGCGTGATGGCCTGCCAGGTGTGGGCCAGGAGCAGCGAGCCGAAGAGACGCGCGGCGTCCTCGCCCAGGACGCCCTTGGGAAGTCGGGCGAGGACCAGGCCGCCGGTGTCCAAGGTGCGGGCCAGGTCGAACGTGGAGACTCCGCCCGATAGGGCGTCACGGACGAACGGGCGCAGGAGGACGGCGCGGAGCTTGTTCATGACAGGGCTGATCACCGAGGCGCGGGCGGCGGGTGACAGCTCGTCGTACGCGGACCAGAAGCCGCGCAACAGCTCGTCGTCGAGCTTGCCGACGATTCGGGCGCGGAATGGGGTGTCGGTGAGGAGCTTGGGTACGTCGGCGAGAGTCGCGCGGTTGCGCTGAGTCCGTACGAGGGTGAGGCAGGCCGAACGCATGAGGTCGTCCAGGCGCGGACCCCAGGACGAGGCGAAACAGCGATGGAAGATCGTGACGATCGAGTCGACGGCGAACGCTGGGTCCGGCCCGGCAAGGACATTGAAGCAGGGTGGATTGCCGGGCTCGGCTGGGTCGAAGAGAACTGTCCGTTTGATGGCGCGTTCGGGTAGGCGGTCGAGTATGTCGTCGATCAGGTCACCTTTGGGATCGATGACGAGGGCGCCTCGGCCAGCATGGGCGTCGGAGAGGATGAGGTTGGCCAGGAAGGTGGACTTGCCGACACCGGTTTGGCCGAGTACATGCAGGTGCTGGCGGGCCGAGGCCACGGTGACCCCCACAGGGCGCGGGTGGCCGGTCTCGGCATCACCCAGGACCCGGACGTCCGGGCCGTACGTGGGGACGTCGGGCGCGGGCGGGATAGGCCGGGCTCCGGCTCGGGTGATGCCCGGGGCGGCCTGGTCGTAGGGTAGGTGGGCGAGCGCGGCCAGCTCGTCGACGGCCAGCAGGTAGCCGGAGTTCATGCGGCGGTTGGACATGCGACCCGGGAAGTCGAGGCCGCGCAGGCGGCGCAAGTACTGGTGGCCGGAGGCGTAGAGCGCGAAGGTGGCGGCGATCTCGTGGGCGCGGCCACGAAGGCGGTCCCGGGCGTCGGGCCGATCACTCGTGACGGCGTACGAGATCTGGACGGCGAAGCGCGGCTGGTTCGCCTTGGCGAGGATGGCCCGGATCTCCTCGGCACGCTCGGGGAACATCCGGGACAGCTCACCGGGCCGGTTGCGGTGCAGGCTGCCGGGAGTGATGACGTCGAACAAGTCGGCCCGGAGGCTGCTGGACCTCCCGTTCCGCAGCGAGGAGGCGGCGCGGTGAGCGGCTGACAGCCGCCGCCCTGTCACCGGGCGGACCATGACCTGGACGGCGGCCTGCTCGCCTTGACGCAACCCCGAGAGCGCGCCGAGGAGCGCGCGCAGCGGATCGTTGCGGTGCGCGGTCGTGAGCGGGTAGTGGTCAGGCCGAGCCAGAACCATCCGGCCCCGGGAAGCCGTGGCACCGCGAGAGGTGAGAGGTTCGGCCGGGCGAGTGGTGACGGCCGCGCCCGGCCAGGCCGACCGGATCGACTTCTCCACCAGCCCAGGCGGTACGAGCCCCGGCACCCACAACTGCACCCGGACACCGGCGGCATCCGCCACGTACTCCCAGGCCAGATGAGGTTGGCCGAACAGGAGACGCTTCCAGCGCGGCGCCGTCAACCCCATCACCTGTGACCACCAGGCAGCCGCGCTGCCGGACTCGACCTGCGGCGGGACCGCGATCTCGACCAGCCGAGCGTTACGGGCGAAGCGCGCGTTGCGCCACCGCCAGAGGACGGCTTCGGCCGTGCTGAGACCGGCGGCACCACCGATCACGGCTCCCCAGAGCGCTGGATCGGAAAGGTACGGGATCACTCGGCTGGGTCCGTGGTAGCGAGCGCATGCTCAGACTCACTGGCGACAGCGACGAAAGCGGCACGATCTCCGACGCCCCCGCGCACCAGGCCCTCTCCTTGGCCGGCCGAAAGCAGGAAGAGCCGTTCCCCTTCCGTGAGGTCAAAGGCCTCGGCGATCTCGTCGATGGCCTGCGGAGCCTGCCGCAGCAGGACCTGCGTACTGGCGTTGGAGACGACCGCCTTGCCGAGATCGGAGCCGAGCAGGTCGGCGGCGTCCTGGGTGACGACGGCGAGGCCGGCCCAGTGCTTGCGGGCGGACTTGGCGAGTCGGTAGAGGAACCTCGCGCCCTCGTTCTCGCGCATGAGCGTCCACGCCTCGTCGACCACGACCAGGCGGCGGCGCCGGTCGGCGGGGTTGGACACGCGCCGCCAGATCGCGTCGAGCGCTAGGAGCATCCCGACCGGCCGCGTCTCCTCGGGCAGGTCCCGCAGGGAGAACACGATCAGGTGGCCGTCCGGCCGAGTGGTGGTCGGACCGGCGAACAAGCTCCGGTAGGAACCGGACACGTATGGGGCGAGCCGCGCGGCCAGCTCGTACGCCTCGGGCGCGTCGGTGGCATCCAGCATGGTCACCAGATCAGCGAGCAGCGGCGCAGGACGCTTCCACGTGCGCTGGTCCGGGGTGATGCCGTGGGCCGCGTACGTGGCGATCACCGCCTTGTCCAGTACGGCCTTCGTCGCGGCAGCGAGCGGTTCGCCGAGCATGGTCGCGACCAGGGTTTGGAAGAACATCGCGCGCCGGTCGAGCGCGTCGCTTTCTACGGAGGCGGGCAAGTCGAACGGGTTGAAGCACACACCCGGCATGCCAAGACCGAGGACGGTCCCTCCGACGGCATCCGACAGGCGTCGGTACTCGTCCTCGGGATCGACGACACACACCTCGACCTGGTGGAACAGCAGCCGCAGCACCTCCAGCTTGGTGAAGTACGACTTGCCCGCCCCCGACCGGGCGATCGTCACGGAGTTGTAGTTGTCGTGGGCGAACCGGTCCCACAGGACGATGCCGGAGGAGTAGGCGTTCAGCCCGAACAAGACGGGCGTCTCACCGAGCCGAGGTCGCAGATCCGGCGAGGCGAACGGGAAGGCTGCCGCGAGCGCCGAGGTATCGAAGGTCCGGCGGGTCTTCAGCGTGTCGGTGCCGAGCGGAAGCGTGGCCGTCCATCCCTGCATCGCCCGGAACGTCGTCGGATGCGCGTCGAGCAGAAGCGACGCCGCCAGCGCCTTGATGTGCTGGACCTCCGCATCCAGCTCTTCGGCATCCGCAGCGTGAACGGTGAGATAGAGGCCGACCCGGAACAGGCGGCCGTGCCCCCGGGTGAGGGAGGCGGCCAGCTCCGCGGCGTCGTCGGCAGCGGCCTCGGCCGCGAAGTCCGGCATCCGGGCGCCCGCGGAGGCGGACTCCAGGCGGGCGAGCTGGCGGCGAAGACGCTGGGCGGCGATCAGCGGAGGTACCGGCTCGATGTGCAGGGACACGTCGAGGTGCCCTGGGTAGCCGGTCAGCGATTCGAGCCAGCCCGCGCCGACCTCCCGGGGGTACCCGGCGATCGCGAACGACGCGCACACCCCGTCCGGGAACTCGACCGAGCGAGCGTTGATCTTCAGTGATGACGGGCCAGGCAAGGTGGCGGCAGTGCGGGCCAGCGCCGCGGTGTCGTCGGCGAGTCGGGTGAACCTCATTGCTTCTCATCTCCACGGGCGATCGGCTCGTCGGGACGGGCGATCCCGACTGGTTCCGGACGGCGCGGCGACAGCGACCGTACGAGCAGATCGCGAGCGTCCTCGGCACCCACGACGGAGGCGTGAACCCCGAGGCCGAGCAGTGAACGCACGGTCTCCTCGGCGCGACGGGCCACGATCGCCGCCGAGCTGTCCCGCCGAGCCGTACGCCGGGACCTTCGCGTCCATCCGGGCGGCTGCTCGGCGTCCTGGTGACGGACGACGACCAGGACATCTCGGGTCAGCAGATCCCGGGTGGTGCTCAGCTCGCTGAGGAACTCGGCGTGCTGGCGGGCTGCCTGCTCAAGCGCGGGATCGGCCAGACGCCCTGCCGAACCCTCGATCACGTTGGCGAGAACGGAAAGGTCAACCGGCCGCGCCTGCAGGAGGATCTGCACGGGCGCGTCCAGCGAGTTCAGCCACCCGGCGAACACCCCGACCAGCGCCGCTTGCTCCTCGCCCGTCCGCAGCCCGAACGCCACGGTCCCAGCTCGGACGACGGCCACGGTCCCGCCTTCGGCCAGCTCCATCACGCCGTCCTCGCGGATCGCCCGGACAGGGAGCCGAAGAGCACCCGGCAGGCGGCCCCGGACTCGGCACCAGGCTGGCGGCGGGAGGACTCCTTCCTCGGTCGTGACCAGCTTGCGATCCCGCCGCAGGTAAGCGAAGGCGTGGAGGACGAGCCGGTCGAGACTGAGCCCGTCCCGCCTACCGAGCGCCAACGCGCACCCGCAGGCGATCACCGGCAGGACGATCGCGGCGAGCACCGGGACAGGCAACCGGTCGCCGGCCATGAGATAGACCCAGGCCGCCAACACCCCTGTTCCGGCCAGGATCGCGACTTGCCGAACCGTCAGATTCGCGAAGAGCTTGTCCGGCATCTCCACATCGGCCGGGATCTTCGCGACCAGCCGTTCCTTACTTGCGTGGCGCACGACGTGCCGCCCTTCTGGGAAGACGAGGCATTTGGAGCCGCAACGCGACCTGTGACGGGCGCTGTGGTGAACGTCGGGGCCTGGGCGGCTCGGGCGGGGTGGCACTATTCGGAGGCCGGTCGCGGTGGACGATAGGCCGGTGATGCGGCCCGGGCTGCGGACGGCCGTTGGGGGTCCCCGGCCCGTGGGGTCCCGCAGGGGGGCCCACAGGGGACGAACGATGAACCTGCGCGTTCCCGCCGCCCGGGCGGCGGGAACTGGCGGCCATCCCCGGCGGACGACGTGGGTGACGGGGCATCCCCGAACGTGGCCCGCCCGCGTTCGGCCCCCGCCTACCGGGACCACCGCCTGGACCTCCGCCAGAAGGACCGCTGGGCCCGCCGCCTCCACCTCCACCGGGCGGAGTAGGCGGCTTCGGCGGCTTGGGACGGCGCGCAGCGCGGGCGGCACCGAGCCCCTTACCGAGCAGCATGTTCAACCCGCGATAGACGATCAGCGACTTCACGAGCCGTGAAAGAGTCCGAGGCTTGCTCGCCTGCCATATGGTCCGCGCGACCCATCCAGGGATCTTGAGCAGGACGAACAGCAGGCATATGGCCATGAGCAGGTCGGTCATGTCCGCCGTGCTCGGGATCCAGAACGAGTCGTCGTCAGCCGGGTTGGCGGAGAACAGCAGTTGCAGCGCTGTGACGAGCACGAGCGACTGACACATCTGAATCGCCAGCAGCCCGGCGAACGCCCGCCACCACAGCCGGGCGATCCCCTCGGTCATCGGCAGCGCGTGCAGGATCAGCGCAAGGGGCGCTGCCACGATCACGACCATGGTGAGTGCGATCCGGACGATGTAGGTGAACAGCACACCGACCGCCAGGATGACTACCACGAGCGCCACGATCGCGAAGAACACGCCCTTGAGGACGATCCCCGCGAGGACCGCTTTCTTGATCGCGTCGAACACCAGCTCCGGATCGATCCGGTCAGCTCCATCGGCCAGGAACGCCTGGCTCAGCCCGTTCGCCAGAGTGATCGCGTACTTGATCGCGATCAGGCTCAGGTTCGCGGCCAGAAACGCCCAAACGAGCCGCGGCAGCAACTCCCGCGCCGAGGTCCCGCCGGGCAGCGCCTGCCCGACCATGAGCATCACGCCCGCGACGGTCACCAACAGCACGAAGCACGTGTTCGCGATCGTCCGCGACAGCTCCCACAACTGCTTGGCCCGCGCCATCTCTGGGGAGTCCAGCTCCGGCGTGGCCAGCACGGTCGATCCGAGCATCTCGAACACCGGCTTGGTCGCCGACTCCACGAGATGCGTGAACCATTCGTCCACCGCCTGCCGGGTCTTGCATGCCACGTCGATGAAGCCGCAGTCCGGTGCCGACGGCGCCACGGCTGAAGGCGAGGGGCTGGGTGTGGCGGAAGGTGCTGGAGTCGGTACGGGCGTCGGAGGCGCGGCAACCGCGGGCCCACTGAGCAGCGCCGAGACGAGCGCCGCACCGACAGCCAGCAGCGCGAACAGCCCGAACACTCTGAGGCGAGCGAGGGCCGCCACGTCAGGCCCCCACGATCCGCTGAAGAATCTCCACCAGGACGGGGGCGAGCATCGCCACTCCGAACCCGAGCGCACCGTACCGCAGCGTCTTCTTGGCGGCCTCGACCTCACCGGGGTCGCCGCCGGCCAGGATGTAGCGGACTCCGCCGATGGTGAAGAACAGCGTGGCCAGGCCGACCAGCAGCCCGATCACCACGTTGCGCAGGTTGGTGATGACCTGGTCGAGCGAGGCGGACGCCAGGTTGGTCATCGCCTCGGCGACCCCTGGCACGGTCAGTGCGGCCACCATGCAACCGGCTGTCCAGAGCGCTGAAGCGGCACCACGCCGGACCCAGCTCGTACCTGCTGGAACCCGGACAACGAACAACGGACAAGGCCGAAACGGCTTCATGACATGGCTCCCCGAGACGTGAGGTCCTGAGCTGGCCGCCAGCCGTGATCACAAGCCCGGAGCGGGCCGGGATGGGTGTCCTCCTTCAAAGGACGAGGGACGATGGGCTCGATGGGAACGGGCAACCGCCCCTCAGGAACCGCCCCGAGCCGTGATCACGCCTGACATGGATGAACCACCGATTCAGCAGGCGAGATTGGAGGCTGGCCCGTCACAGCTGACCGAGACTTGACCCTCCTCGATCGCTCGCGCCAGCCGCGCTTCCGCCGCCCGCCGCCGCTTGTACAGCCGATCCGCCGGCACCCCCAGCCGCCCCGCGTACGCCCGCAACGCTTGCCCCTCCAAGCGGGTCGCGTTGATCAGCTTCGCCTCGTCAGGGGTAATGACATGGCACCGGACAGCCTCGGCGAGCACCATGAACGGCTCCGTGTCCAGAGCCACTGGTTCCGGCGTCTCAGCGCAGATCTCGATGGAGGCGAGCTCGCGCGCCCGAACCCCAAGCGCACCCTTCCTCGCCCACAGCAGCAGCCGAGGCAGGATGTTCGGCCGGTCGAGATCGATCCGGCGCAGTTGGGCGACGAAGTACGTCACCATCTCCGAGACGATGTCGTCGATCACGTGGGCGGGGCAGTTCTGCGTGGTCCTCGCGGCCAGGTTCTTCAGCCCTGGCATCGCCATCCCCACGCATCCGATCACCCAGGCCGGACCGTCGGATCGCGAACGTCGTACGAGATGCGCCCAGACGGCGTCCTTCAGTTCGTCGCTGGCCTGTGGCGTGAGCAGCAGCTCCTTCAGCTCACCGAGATCGATCGGACGCTGGGGCGTTCCATGTCCGATGGAGCGGCCGTCTACCGAGAGCGGGCTCGGACCGGTGACCAGGAGTGTGAACGCCCTGTCCGCCACGCTCAAGGCGTTGTCGTTGACGATCTTCGAGGTCGTGCTGTCGTGTATATCGAGGGCCATGGTGTCTCCCCGTGGCTCGCGCCGGCTTGGTCGATCCAGGTCTCGACCACCGGTTGGGGGACGCTGAGAACACCAAGGGAAGAAGCGCGGACACCATGAACCTGCTGCGATGCTCCCATCTCTCATCTGACCTGGGGTGATAGACAGACCCGAAGTGACGCGCAAGGGTCATGCCAAGCTCGCCGATCCGCAGCTGACCTGGTGGTAGGCGCTCCACTGAGCAAGCTGTCAAAGTTCGTGCCAAGCCCGTCGCCGTGGGCACCTTCGTCATTCACCGTGAACATCCCCATCCAATGGTTGCGAGGGGTTCACGGACATGGTGTCGCGACACCCTCATGGGCACGATGGGCGTATGCACTCGGAGTGGTCGTCGCCGCTGGCGGTACCTGTTCGAGGCCTTGAGCCCCTTCAAAAAGGGGGTATTGCGCACTATTGTGCGTCTCCTGCCTCATCCTGATCCCGTGATTTCTGCCGAACCGGAGAGCGTATGGCCAGGAGTAATTCGGGTTGTGGGTCACCGCTTCTAGCGCTCTTGGGCGCAGGGGCTTACCTGGCCTTCCTGAGCCAAGTCGCCAGTAGCGGCGGCCTCCCCGCCGTACTTAGGCTGCTCCTGGTGACGGGCGTAGGCACAGGTCTGTTCTTTGCCGTTCGGGAATGGCGTCGTGCCAGGCTGCGGTGGGAACGAGCGGCTCTCCAGTTAGCGGCCGAGCGTGAGCACGTCCGGCGCACGGTGGATATGGTGCTGGACCCTTCGCTGACCATGGAGGAACAACTCGTCGTCATCGACGGTTTTATCCCTCGCCTCCGCTCTCAGGGCGTGCCCGACCCAAGAGTCGGACCACTACGTGACCGGCTTGTCGTCGTAAGCGATCTGACGCCCAACGCACGGAAGCTCCTCGATCGGGCCAGGAGAGCCGTGTGGGCGATCTATGGCTCACGTGTCAATCGCTTGAAGATGCTGGATGACATCGCAAACGACATCATCCTGCCGCGCGAAGTCTGGGAGATCGCTCACCTGCTGCTCACACAGAGCCTGCTCGCCAAGCGCCAGCAGGAGGCTCGTCGTGCTGTGCTGGCCACCGCCGAGTTCGAGGCCGTCCTGGCCCCGCAGGAAGCGGCGCTGCGGCGCTCCATTGAGGGAACCATGGAACGTGTCGTCATTGTCGAGGAGTATGCCCGGCGCGTCCAGGAAGCCGATGCTGCCCTCCTCGCGCAGGAGATGCTGGGAGATAACGATCAGTATCGGAACCTGTTGGCACGTACCGATGATGTTGAAGGCATGCGGCAGCTGACCTACCAGGCAGTGGCGGCGAGCGAGGTCCTCGCGAAAAGCGTCAGGGACGCGATTGAGGTGGGACAGATGCTCATTCCCCCGGAGGTCTCGCCATGAATGCCCTGTGGCGTGAAGAACCTGTTACAGCTCAGGCCGGGCCGGCGAAACGGGCTGGACCTTTCACGTGACTGGCCATCCAAGAGCATGATCATGGCCCTGGATGACGAGGTTGCCCGTGCCGTGCTCGCGGCTGGCGCTGTACGCCGTTGCGCTGCTTCGATCGGTGCCCGAAACGGAAAGGGAGGACAGGAGCGGCCAGGAGGCTCGACACGATGACGGCGCCTTGCCCGTGTCCTACGTAAGATCTCCGTCCGTCCGGGCATCTTCGCTGGTCAGGCTCGGCATCATTCCGAACAGCATCTTGCAGAGCATGGCCGTGAACACGAAGCCGGACACCACGGGAATCGTTATCGACAAGGCAAACGAAAGACCCTGGTGGGATACCCAGGAGTCGTAGTCCGGCTGGAAGACGAAGACGCCCAACATGGCGAAGGGCGCCATCAGGCCTATGAGCGGCCAGACAGGCAGGCGAGCCAACCACGCGGCCGTCATGCTGAGCGGGAAAGGTGCCAGCGCGACCGCTATCGCCAAGTTGACCTCGGATTCCGAGTCGTCGACCGGCCAGGCGAGGAGGAGCAGCAGTAGGACCGCCGCCACGGATCCTGCCAAGGCCGACCGCAATAAGAGACGCACAGTGAGATTGTCGCGGATCAAGATCGGACAGGTCGATAGCTGTCAGAGACTTACTCCCCTCGACGGTCAGTCACGACCGTGTGCAGATGGGATCGCCTGACGGCCGGTAGCTATTTTCGCGTGCCCTACCGGCAGACAGATGACTGATTGTGACGCTTCCCATTGATCTGAGGCAGTGGTGGAACGAGTCTTTCCAATCACAACTGATCAGCTGGTGTTTCAGTACATGGGAACGGACGGCCGTCGTCGGGTCACCGCATATGAACAAGAACCGTGGACCGCGGTCGAATGGCTCGCGTCCTGCCGAGAGGCGGTTGGTGCCTCTCTCGGTCTGGCTGTGTTCCGACACCACATCCGACACAGCCAAGGCCAGTCGCCGCGCTACCGAAGCAGTCTGCGTTCGGCACCACCGGGCCGTGGGACAGGAACTGGCACGGCATCTGATCGGTGCCTGTACCCGTCCAGGCGGGGTCGTTGCGGATGTCTTCACGACGAGCGAGACCGTGCTCGTCGCAGCGGCGGAGATGGGACGGCTGGGGATCGGTTGCGTTCCGCGTCTCGCAGTCGCTCAGCATCTGGTCGGTCGTCTACGGCAGGAACTCACGGCGGATCGGCGGGCGGCGGTGAGGCTACGTCCTCATGGGCCGCATGAGATTCGGGAAGCGCTGCTCGGTCTCGAGGGCACGGTTGAGTTGCTGATAGCGGCTCTCCCGCCCTATCCCAATGCCGGATGGGCGGTCGGGTCAGGGGCGGCGTCGTGTCCCTCGTGCAGGACGGAGGGGCCGACTCTTGCGATGCCACAACTCGGCCGATTCCTGGCGGACGCGCGGCATGTGCTCGCGCCGGGCGGTCACTTGGCGGTGATCACGACAGCACGGCATGAGCAGGGCAGGCTGGTGGACCTGGCTCCGGGGATCATCCGGCATGCGAGTGCGGCCGGGCTGGCTTACGTGCAGCACGTCATCGCGGTGCGTGTGCCCGTTGAGGGGGACGCGCTGGTTGTCCAGGCTGGTCCGGCCGAACTGGCGCAGCTTCGCCGGGCTCAGTCCGCAGAGCTGCCGCCAGTAGTGTCGGTGCACGCGGATGTCTGCCTGTTTGCTCGTCTCGGCGGTGGTGCTCGATGAGCGAGAGCGTGCTGCCGTCAGTGCTGGCCACGGGCCAGCTGCAGTCGCGAGTGCAGCGGCAGGGTCGGTATGTCGCGGAGTCGATGAGGCATCCGGGCAAGATGCTCCCGTCGATCGCCTCCCAGATCATCTCCGCGTTCACTGAGCCGGGGGACCTGGTAGTGGATCCGATGTGCGGGATCGGGACCACGCTGGTGGAGGCGGTGCACCTGGGGCGGCATGTCGCCGGGATGGAGTACGAGGCGGACTTCGCTGCTCTCACCGCCGCCAACGTCCAGCACGCCCGCTCTCAAGGCGCTGCGGGATTCGCTCGGGTGGCCTGTGGCGACGCGCGGAACATCGCGACCGTGCTTGGGGATCTGCAGGGGATGGCGGCGCTGGTGCTCACCTCTCCGCCGTACGGGATGAGGACGCACGGTCACGTGCAGTGCGGTAGCCGCGAAGGCGGCGGGCCGGTGAAGAAGTCGAACCACCGGTACTCCACCAACAAGGGCAATCTTGCCCACCAGCGGCTGCCCCAGCTGATGGAGGGCTTCGGACAGATCCTCGCGGGGTGTAGGGAACTACTGCAGCCCGGCGGAGTTGTCGCGATCACGATTCGGCCGATACGGGTCGACGGGCAGCTCGTAGACCTTCCTGGCCAGGTCATCGAGACCGCAGAGGCGGCTGGCCTGGTGCTCACACACCGCTTGGCGGCGTTGCTGTGCGGGCTGCGTGATGGCCGGCTGATAAACCGGGCGTCGTTCTTCCAAATGCTGGAGGCGTGGAGAAGCCAGGAGAAGGGGCAGCCAGTGTGCGCTGCAGCCCACGAGGATCTTCTCATTCTCCGCATTCCCAAGCCCTCGCCCCGAAGCCGCTGACGCGGACCGAATAGCCGCATAAGCCTCAATAAGGCGCGCTGGATGGCGGAGAAGTGCCGTCACGTGTTCTCAAACTGCATGGTGTCAAACTCGGGAGCGTTCTTTCCTGAGGAGTCGATCCGCCTTTCGCGCCCTACGCGTAGTAAGCGATAGGCGTAACCGCCCCACGTGGTTGAGATGAGACGTGACGACCATAAACGTGCTGGCCATATGGCTTGACGATCGGGCCAGAGGTGCGGGTTCATGCCACGGGCCCCACGGCCTAAGACACCCGCTATTCCATGTGATCGCCATAGGGGATTTCGGGGTGACAGGAGAAGTGTTCGGTCGGCCAAGCATATGAAAGGAGGTTCTATGTATGAAGGTCAGTCCCCTCATCAAACGCCGAGCCAGTACCTAATTCGCATGTAGCGATGTCGAGCCATACACCGCCTACGTGCAGCGGCCCCCGACCTGGCCACACATCCGCCAAGACGATCGCCAGGCCGAGGGCCATCCCACCCCAACTCACTGGAGAGGATGAATTCATCTTGCACCACCTTGCCTGCTCCCATGCCGTACTCACGGTGACCAATCGCCTCGATGGTCCAACAGACGACAGTTGCGCTGAACAGCAGACCGATGCGACGCACTCCACCAAGCCATATCCGTCACCGGCGACGTCGACTTCACGACCCGCCCACTCTTTCGCCGCGGCGGGATCGGCCAACGCTGGGGCGGCACCCTCTCTGGGAGGCAACGCTTCGCGTCACCCGAGTCTCAACCAGAGCCATCTCATCAATACGGAGCCCTCTGCCCGGGGCGGTGACCGATGAGCAGGTACGACGAACTGCTGACCGTCACGCAGGTCCTCGAGGAACTGGGCGGTGTTTCCCGCCGCACGTTCTACCGCTGGCGCCAACTCGGCCGAGCGCCGGTGTGCATCCAACTGCCCAACCTCGAACTCCGCGTCTGGCGGAGCGACCTCAACGCCTGGATCGAGTCACGACGGGAAGCAGCATGAAGACCACCTACGACGTGAAGCTCGGTGGGATTCAGCAGCGCTTCGACCGGGACAGGACCGCCTACGTCGCCCGATGGCGCATCGCCGGCAAGGAGAAGTCCAAAAGCTTTCGGAGTAAAGGGCTGGCCAGTGCGTTCATGTCAGATCTGCGGCAAGCGACCAAGGTAGGGGAGGAGTTCGACATCGCTACCGGTCTACCGGCTTCGATGTTGGCGCCCGAGTCCATCGGCCCCTCCTTCCTGGAGTTCGCCCAGTCCTATGTTCTTCGCCGCTGGAACACATCGGCGGCTCGGACACGAGAAACGGACGCGTACGCGCTCCTGTCGCTGGTCCCCGCCCTGGTGACAGATGCCCCTCGCCGTCCCACAACCGAAGCGCTGCGAGAGGTGCTCCGGAATCACGCACTCCTCCCGCAGAACCGACGGCTGGAACTCACCACGACGCAAGCCGCAACTTTGACCTGGCTGGAGCGCGCTTCCCTGCCACTGGCAGCTCTGGGAGAGCCGCACGTCCTACGTACAGCCCTGGAGGCGATCTCGGTAACCTTCGCCGGGTCCCCGGCGGGGGCGAACACAGTGCGTCGCAAGCGCGCCGTTCTCCATCACCTGCTTGAACACGCCGTAGAGCAGAAGGTGTTCGACAGCAATCCGATGGACGGCATCAAGTGGACCGCACCCAAAGCCGTCACGGTCATCGACCCTCGCACGGTGGTCAATCCCGTCCAAGCACGGCAACTCCTCGACGCCGTACCCAAGGTCGGACGCAACCGGGGCGCACGACTCAAGGCACTATTCGCCTGCATCTACTACGCCGCACTCCGGCCAGAGGAGGCAGCGGATCTGCGACAGAGGAACTGCACGTTGCCCGAATCGGGGTGGGGGATGATCGTTCTGGAGAAGGCGCGGCCCCAGGGCACGAAGCGCTGGACCAACTCGGGCGAGACCCACGAGCCCCGAAACCTAAAGCATCGAGCAGACAAGGAGACACGGGAGATCCCGATCCCACCTGTCCTGGTCGCCATCCTCCGCGAGCACATCGCCGAGTACGGCACGGCGAGGGACGGCAGGATCTTCCACACGGGCACGGGTGGCACCTACTCCAGCTCGGCGCACTCCTACGTCTGGCAGGAGGTCCGCAAACTCGTCCTCAGCCCTGAACAGATCACCTCGTCTCTGGCGGGCCGACCATATGACCTACGCCATGCGGCGGTCTCGCTGTGGCTGAACGCAGGCGTACCTGCTGTTGAGGTCGCGAAGCGCGCTGGCCACAGTGTGGAGGTCCTGCTTCGGGTGTACGCGAAGTGCATGGACGGCCAGCAAGAGCACATCAATTCGAAGATCGCTGATGTGCTGACCGATTAGGTCGTTGGAGCAACGACGGCCCCGGCCAAGCCGGGGCCCGTCTCACTTGGCGCTCGGCGACCTCTACCGTTGGCGGACCATTACGGCTGAGGAGCGTCGTCGATCGGTTCCTCCAAGTGAGTCATCACATCCCTCGGAGGAAATTCGTGTCGATCACCACGTCCTCTACCTGGCGAATTGTGGTGGTGACTCCGATTCCGTACTCCTTGAGCAGGTCACAGAGCTGATCACCATCGATGAGATCGATGGGCGTGGCTCCATCGCGAGTGGCTTCCTTCTTGGCGGGTTCGGTGAACGTTCCCGTTGTGATCATCAGTCCGCGGTCCCCGCGTCCGCTCAACGCGCCGCGGAAGGCCTGGACTTCGGGCGCGCCCACAGTCCCGCGGTAGCGCTTGCACTGGAAGAAGACTGGAAAGCTGACGAGTGAGATCCGGTACTTCCCCCAGCCGTCGATGCCGCCATCGCCGGAAAGCTTGGTGACGTGGGTGTTGGAAAAGCCGGCCTCGCGCAAGAGCCGCTGCGAAAGACGCTCGAAGGCGTCCGGGGGCATCGCGAGTAGGGCCTCACGGAGAACCTCCCGCCAGGCTTCCTGCCCAGCCTCCACGTCGCTGCTGTTGGGAAGCGGCAGCTCCTGTCTGGGAGGAGCGACCGCCTCTCGTGGCAGATCAGTGATCTGGTCGCTCTCCTGGCGCGGCCTATTTCGAACGGCCGACTGGTAGTCCCTGTGGAGCTTCTCGATCTCGTCGAGTCGTACGGTGCGTCCGTACTCGGTGAGAGACCACACCCGCTTGCTGTTGGTGAGGAGCCCCATGCCCTTGAGGTAACTTCTCGCCCAGCCGATCCGTTCCTCCAGCAGGGTCTTCGCCCCCTTGTTATTGAGGACGGCCTGTTGCTCTTCCGGGAACTGCTCGTTCTCGATGACCTTGGAGCTGATCTCGGTGATCGATCCGGAACCGTCGAGGTCTCGGACGGCCGTGAGGGTGGGCCATAAAAGATCCTTGTACGTGGGCACTGTTGGGCTTGTCACAGGGGGATCATGGCAGATAGATCCGACAATTTCGCTCAGGGGCTGCACCTGCCGTCAACAGTATTCATGAGTCAGCACAAATTGCGGTGGTACGTCAGATAGTGCGTATCGACGTCGTGACCGGGAACGGTGCGCAAGGTGCCCATCGACTCGCTGGTAAGCCGGTTGACCACTGTGAGGTCGTCCCTGACGACAATCGCGCCCTGGTCGAAGAGCACGTGGTCGTTCGGGCATAGGCACAGGAGATTGCCTGCCACGTCGTGACCGTCGTGCGGGCTGCCGAGCGGGCGGATGTGCGCTCCCTCGGCGTACGGGCCGTGGGGGAGCAGCAGGCGAATCCCGCAGATCTGGCAGGTGTGATCGTGCAGCGTCTTGATCAGTCGTGAGAGCGCGTTGTCCCGGATGATCCGTCTGACTGTGGCCAGGCGGCGCTCCGGGGGACGATTCTGAGGCGGCGTGAGCGGCTCGTCGTCGGCATCGTCCAGGCCGACGCGTGTGAGCAGCGCGTTCTGGTCCACGTTCGGGAAGTAGGTGCTCAAGAGGTATGCGGTCGCTTGAGACCGTACGGTCTCGTCCTGCGTCACCAGGTCGTAGACCCACTCGCGGAGACCGGAGAGCGGCTGATTGCGGCTCATCCATCCCAGAGGTGGGCTGCCACTGGGTTGAGGCGGCTCCGGGTGATCGGGCAGCGTCCATAACCCGAAATGGGTGAGCTTCAAGACGGGGTACTCGGGGTTGGGCTGGTCGCCTTCAAGTCCGTACTCGTTGATGAGCGCACTGATCTCAGCGCGTGTGACACTCCAGGGAGCGATGCGTTCCTGTCGATGTGCGGCTCGGCCGAGCGCCCATAGCAGGGTGAGCGGTTGGTGGCGCTTGGGTCGGCCGTTGGAAGTAGCGGCGTCGAGATTCCTGATCTTGTCAAGGAACATCCCGGTGGGCGACGCATCCCGCCGCGAAGTGACGAGAAACCCGAGGTGGCCGAAGACTCTCCCGACTGTGGCAGATCCTCCGGAGAACTCCGCAGCCCGAAGCGGGCGCCCACCGACACCACGGTGTGCTACGCCGGCGATGGCCTTGGAGTCATAGCGGCGTCCGTTGTGGATGATGAAGTAGTCGCGCGCCTCGCGGTAGCCGTACCGATCGAGGAAGGCGTCGCGGCCCAGCTGGTCGTACTCCTCAATGGCCGCCAGGACCATCTCACGATCAATGTCTGATAAAGCCATTGGATCACGATATGTCCGGCGACTGACAGTCGCGTGAGCGTTGAGCATGCGGAGGGGCGAGCGGGAGAGCGGGAGAGCTGCCGTGGTGGGCGCCAGACTCGGTTGCTGGCCGCGAGGGCCGTGCCGCAGGATCATCCCGAGCACGTATGTGGCGCCGCCTTCTTGGCTATGGCTGGGTCGCTCGTCGCGGGCTGATAAAGCCAAGACGTCCGGGGCAGATTGATAACTCATCCGGGTGATGAAGAGAGAAGCTGAGGCTTGAGCTGCCTGGCGAACTCAATAGCATCTGCGCGAACGTCTCGGCCAGGCGCGCCGCGGTAGATTCTGACGGAAAGAAGCTTCGATTCATCGGATGCCCATGTGAGCGCGTAGGCACCCACCGGAGCGCCATCCTTATCCTTTATTAATGCACTGAAACCAGGGCCCAGGTAGTCCGGCAGAGAAACTCCCTTCTCGCTTGCTCTGGTAGCTTCGAGGCTCTGGGCGGACGTATCCATTGGATCGTGGAGTTCGATTAACATCCAGGCGGGTTCTGAAGCGTTCGGCAATCTGGTCACTTGGCAATATGCAAAATGATCTACCGAGGTCGTGCCGTCCGCATAGAATTCGGCCAGGCCGGTAGCGCGAGCGATGGCGTCGTGCGATACAAGGCCGCACTCTCGAGGCTCGGCGGTAACGTTACCCAATGGGCGCTGATCCCGTTGTGGAGGAGAACTAGAGCAGCTGGTTGCGAGCAAGAGGGCGGTGAGCGAGGCCAACAGGAACGATCGGCTGGTCATTAGTCTGCCTTGGGGTCTGGTGGCGGAGGTGGCGGGGCGAAACCGCTTGTAACCGCCGCATCCGTTTCGCTGAAAATTCGCGTGGCTTTCGAACTCTTCAACCATTCTGTATATGCGAAGTCCTCGTCCGCATTCATGGTGTTGCGTGGCTTGAGCTGCCCGTCACTCTTGAGAAAGTCCCCTGACGACCCTTTCGCGTAGTTCGGGAATGCGTGTGGATGCGTGCTCCCCGGGGTCGACGCTTCGCCGAACAGGCCATGCCGTAGCATCGCACCCGCAACAAGATCTTTGAACATGTTCTGGCTATCAACCAGGGTCGACGCGGCTTGGGCACGCGCCTTCTTTCCTGCTTCGAACTTCAGAGCGTCATCGAGGCTTCCCTGCATGCCCTCGTATCCCGCAACGACCACATCTCCCGCTGGTGTGAGTACTAGCTTTGTCGTGGTGATCAATGCGTCGGTGAACGCCTCATAGGATTCGTCTCTTCGATCTGCCTTGTTGATATCTGAAAGATTTCCTGTCTCTACTATGAGGTTCAGGGACCTGCTCAGATTGAACACCTTAGCTTTGAACTCTTGCGCCGTTGCGTTGACCATTCCTGCTTCGAGGATCCGCTGCCACTGTTGGGCAAGCTCGCTTTTCGTGGCGGTCGGATGACTCTTCTTCCACTCTTCGAACACCCTGGCGTTTTCTTCTTTGAGCTGGTCTGCCTGCACGTCCAAAACCTTCACGCTGTACACCCCATGGGCTTTGGTGACTGTTTTGAGCGCTTCCGAATTATCGAATACCCACGTCATCATATCTTTCAGGGGCTGGCGTTCGAAGGTGGCGCCATACGGCTGCAAGCCAGGAATATTCGGATCGGTGTCAAGCAGCGGCGTGACGCCCATGGTCTCCTTGTCGCTGCTTCCCGGAGCGCGGTGGACATCGCTGATGTAAGCGGATAGCACGTTTGCTGCGTTCATTCGTGTCTTGCTGAGCGTAGCTTGAGTCTTTTTGTCGGCCCAAAAATGCACTGCCCAGGAGGCGATCAACGCAGACTTGTATCCGCGAGAATGTCCCGGAGGTTGTGTATGGTCCCGGTACGTTGTCGATGCGGCTTCGATTGCTCGCCCGATCTCCTGCCCTCGGTCAGCCCACTGGTGCTGCCGCATCAGGTAAGCCAGCGGTTTTCGTGCGGGGTCGGTAAAGAAGTCCTGCGCTACTCTCGGATTATTTGCCAGGGCTGCCGCTAGCCCATCGCCAAACCATATGACGCTTCCTTGATCGGCACGGCTCTTCTGCGCGTCATCATAAACCTTTCTAGTTAGTTGGAGCAGGAAGGCGTCGTCGAAGCTACCATGTTTCAGTAGCTCGTTTACGATTTTGCTGTCTCGCACATCCTTATTGCTGACCAGCTGGTCCACAAAATCCTTGGGTAGTTTCACATCGCCAACGCCCCGCGACGCCGTTCCCAGCAGGGTGCCAATAGTGCTTATGAGTCGCTGTTGATCAGATACGGCGCCTTCGCTTTTAAGGGTGCCCATGATGCCCACGGACTGATCGAGATCCACCAAGAGCGCCTTGAGTTCGTTGGGAGGTATCTCCTTCAGAAGTGCAACGGCAAAGTACGGGTCGTGCCTATGTGCTTCCAGCGCATCTAACGCCTTGTCGCTAAGAGGTCGCTGCAAGAAAGGAAAGTTGCGTCTTGCGGCTCGCAGCTCACCGGCTACCTGCTTTGCTGCCGCAGCCCCGCTGGAAGGCGAGTTCGAAACCCAAAGGGACTCGTCCGCCCACACCACGCCCTTGTCGAGACTGATCTTCTGGGTCGCGATGATGAGGTCTAGACGTCGCTGTAAGTCGGGAACTCGTTCACCGATCTGGAAGCTGATGTCCCGTAACATGCCAGGCCCGGGCATGCTCGTGTCGGCTGCACGCAGAGCGGAGCCGATCTGATCATCGATCTCAGGCCATGATTGCTTCAAACGCTTGATCTCGTTGATCAGTTGGGTCATCAGCGCTGGATCTATGCCGATACGTGTCGGATGCGGGCTCATCAGCGAGGCATCCCAGGAACGGTATGGGATGGCAGTTGTCCATACGGACGAGTTAGCGGGTCAGTGGATGACTCGGCGGGGCCGGGGGTCACGGGTACGGATTCGAGCATCGTAAGTGCCCGGCGGAACACGCTCTTGTACGCAGCATCCCAGGCTTCACAGTCTTTGATGAGCTTGTCCGCGGCCTTGCCCTTCATCGCGCCGTCTTCGAGTAGACGGATGAGCTTGAGCACGTCATGGGCGTGCTGGTCGCGTAGCTGCTCGATCGTGCGACGAGCGGCGTCGATCTGTTCCTGCGTCGCCATCATCCGAGACCTTGAATCTTGAGGACGAATAGCTCTGGGATCAATGTGACGATAAGGGCAGTCTGAAGCTGCGTCGAGTAGTCCTGCTGAAGTGGCATAGGCGCGACAATTCACTGGTCTACTGCGTATCTCGCACGATGGTTCTATCCGTTGGTGATGCGACAGGCCGCATGCCTGAGGGGCTGGTCTCGATCTTTCGTGATCTTGTCGTGGTTGGTTGAACGATTCGGCCGAAGGTCGAATGAGCTGCGGTCAGCACGCTTGCCCGGCTGTCGCGTCGGGTGGGCGGGGCTCCACGGACCCGGGGGATGTCCTTTCCTGGTCGTAGGAGCGGCTTTGCGGGCGGACAGGGCAGGGCTTGCAGGCGGGTCAGAGTGGCGAGGATGTCACGGGTCCCGGGCCATCGCTCCGCGATGCGCAGAAGCAGGCAGCGGCCGCGGCGCACAAGCCGTCCGGCCACCGCGAACAGTCGCAGGCGCAGGCGTTTGGCTTGTAGCCACGGGCGGCATTGCCAGGCATCGATCGTCGAAGCAGCCGGTTCCACGATCGGGTGGGCGGGCGACGCCGCCGTGAATAGACGTACTCAACAAGGACTTCCTGTCGTTCTGACAAAAAGCTATGGTGTGCTCATGCCCGACGACCCATGGCAGCCGCCGCGCATCCTGCTCGCGGTCGACCTGGTGATCCTGACCCTGCGCGACGCGCGCCTGCACGTCCTGCTCGTGGAACGTGGCATCGACCCGTTTCTCGGGGCCCTGGCCCTGCCGGGCGGCTTCTTGCGCGACGAGCACGAGGACATCGAGGTGGCGGCGCGGCGCGAGCTGTCGGAGGAGGCGGGCCTGTCCGACGTGCATCTGGAGCCCCTGGCCGTGTACGGCGAGCCGGGCCGCGACCCGCGTGGCCGCGTCGTGTCCGTCGCCTACCTGGCCATCGCGCCCCGGCTGCCGGAGCCGGTCGCCGGTACCGATGCCGCCAACGCCTCCTGGATCCCGGTGGACGACGCCCTGGCTCCGGGCGCGAAGCTGGCGTTCGACCATCGCCGCATCGTCATCGACGGAGTCGAGCGCGCGCGTGTCAAGCTGGAGCACACCGCCCTGGCCACCGCTTTCTGCGCCGAGTCCTTCACTATCTCGGAGCTCCAGCAGGTGTACGAGGCGGTCTGGGATGTCCGCCTCGATCCCCGCAATTTCTACCGCAAGGTACAGGGCGCCCGCGGCTTCATCGTCGCCGACGGCCCGATGCGCAAGACCCCGAACGGGCGGCCCGCCCGGCTCTTCAGGGCGGGCCCGATCCATGTCCTCAATCCCCCAATGACTCGGCCTTAGGAGGTCGATGGTCATGATCGTGATCCTCACCGCGCTGGATCTGGAGTATCAGGCCGTCCGCAGGCACCTGAGCGATCCGCGCGTGCACCGTCACACCGCCGGTACCCGCTTCGAGGTCGGCCGCCTCGCCGGCGACGGGCGCCGGGTGGCTCTGGGCCTGGTCGGCAAGGGCAACCATCCGTCCGCGGTGATCACCGAACGCGCGATCGCCGAGTTCTCGCCGTCGGCGCTGCTGTTCGTGGGGGTCGCCGGGGCGCTGTGGCCCGGTGTCGGCCTAGGCGACGTGGTGGTGGCCACGCACGTCTACGCCTACCACGGCGGCACCAGCGAGGATGACGGCCTCAAAGCTCGTCCGCGGGTCTGGGAGATCGATCACGAGACCGACCAGATCGCCCGCCACCTCTACCGCACCGGGGCCTGGGCCCGTCACCTGCCTGCGGGAGCGGCTGCCCCCGAAGTGCGTTTCGGCCCGATCGCGGCCGGCGAGGTGGTCCAGGACTCCGCGATCTCCGCCCACGCCCAATGGGTGCGCCGCACCTACAACGACGCGCTCGCGATCGAGATGGAGGCCGCCGGCGTGGCGCAGGCCGCCCACCACAACAGATCGCTGCCCATGGCCGTGGTGCGCGGCATCAGCGACCGCGCGGACGGCACCAAGATCGAGACGGACGGTCTGAACTGGCAGCCGAAGGCGGTGGCCAACGCCGCCGCCTTCGCCGTGGCCCTCGCCCAGGAACTGGCCGTGGAGCACGACAACCGTCCCCCGAGCAAGGCGAGAGAGGCGAGCAACATGTCCGACAACGTGAAGAACGTCGCCCGCGACAACGCCCGCGTGGGCGTGCAGGCGGGGCACATCCACGGCAACGTCACCGTCGGACACCCTCCTCAGAGCCAGGCGGTCGACCCGATCACCCAGCTCGCCGAGCTGCGCGACCAGCTTGCCAGGGCCCGCAAGGCCCAGGAAGTCGACGAGGAGACCTTCACCGCGGCGGAGGAGGAGATCGCCGTCGCCGCCGAATCGTTGTCCGAGAGCACCGAGGCGGGCAGGAGCAAGGCGATGATCGCGCTCAAGAGACTCCGCGGGCTCCTGGCGGACGTGGCGGAACTGGCCGCGCACGTGTCGGCCGTGATCGCGGCCCTCCGGAGCGTCCTGTGAACGATTCCTCCTCCGGCCCGACCAACGTCGCCCAAGACTCGGCGAACGTCGCCGTCCAGGCGGAGGCCATCCACGGGCCGGTCAATATCTATCAGGTCGCGGCTACCCGTTCGGCCGAGGAGATCTTTCAGGCGGGGCTGAACTGCCTTCGCGCGGGAATGGCTCCGGAGGCACGTGAGCACCTCCGCGAGGCCGTGGTCGTGCGCAGCTACGTGAACGGCCGCTCCTGCTTCTACCTGCTGCTGGCCCTGCTCAGCGGACGGACCCTGCAGCAGCTGCCGCCGAACGAGATCGACATGTTGCGCTGCGTACGCGGTGCCGTCAAGGACGACGACGCCTGGGCCGACGCGATCAAGCTGGTCGACCACCTCCTGACGTCACGGCCGCAGGAGAGCCCGGCTGTCGGCCTGGAGCAGGAGTTCCAGAAGCTGACCGACGAGCAGCGTAACGACCTTCTCCAGCACATGGAGATGTTCCTGGACAGCTCTGCCGAGGACGCCCTCTGGGCGCGCGCCTTCGAAGCGGCCAAGGACGACCGCTACGCGCTGAACCGGCTGGACCGGGCCTGGAAGTTCTTCCAACCGGAGCCCATCGGCGCACGGGTACGGCCGGCGGACCCCGTCCTCGTCGGACCCGGCGCCTGGACCGCGGCCACGGCGACCACCGCGCTGGCCTTGGTGACCGTCGGCTTTGTCGGCGCCACGGCCTGGCAGCACAACGAGACGGTGGCGCTATCCGCCCTGCTGACTCTCACGGCCGGCTGCTACGCGAGCGTGCGCAGCGGTGTGGAGTGGAGGTGGAAGAAGGAGCGACGCCAGGCGAAGGACCGCGAGTATTCGCACAGGCCGGCCACCACCACGCGCGGTGACGGCTTCGCGAGCAAGATCGACCGGCAGTTCAGCCACTATTTCGCGCTGTACACCCCAAACGACACGGACCCGGCTCTCTGGCTGTCGGAGACGGCGGGGATCCGGCGTGCCCTGCGCGACGAGGTGGTCACCCTCTACCGGGAGAGCACGGTCAACGCCAAACGCGTCGCCTGGCTCACCAGATACCTGGTTGCCGACGTCACGCGGCGCTGGCAGGCGGGAGGGCTGTGGGACTACCGCAAGGAGCTGCGCGTCTCCGTGCTTCTGAGAATGAGGTGCGTGCTCACCTCGATCGCGGCGATCGTGGCAGGCGGCTTCCTGGTCTGGAGCGCCGCGCAGGTCAGGCCGCTGCTCGTGTCGCTGGCCGCGATCGTCGCCCTGGCCTCGGTCTGGTCGATGGCCCGCCTCTGGCTGCGCATCGCCGCGGAGTACAGGCGCCACTCGGCCGACAAGCGGGAGAAGGAGCGGCTGCTGGCCGGCCGCCGGGCGGCTTTCGACCGGTGGAAGCGCAAACTCGACGACAGACCGGACGACCTCGAAATGGCCCGCTGGCTGGAGTGCGACCGCAAGGTGCTGATGGAGCAGGCGATGGATCTCTACCGGTTGAAACGGCAGGACGTCCTCGCTCACGCCTTCATCGAGGCGCCGGCCACGCCCTTCTACGACAGGGCACGCATCGAGAACGGGCCATGGCGCTATTCGAAGTACAAGATCCTGCTCTTCCTGCTCACCAAGGACGGTGTGCGGCAATTGACCCAGCACCTCGACTTCCGCAAGGCCACGACCCGCAGCCGGGCACGCATCAATTACCGCTACGACGCGTTCACCTCCGTCCAGGTGGCCGAGACCGACAACGGAGAGAACGTCTTCGAGCTGACCCTGACCAACGGCGACCCAATCAAGGTCAAGGTGACGGATCCGCCCACGGATGTCACCGAGACCGAGGACACGGATCCGCAGAACGCCTCACAGCTGACTCTCGGCACGGCCGGGCTCGGTAACGCTCTGCACGTTCTGGAGGGGGTCGCCGCGGAGGGCAAGAAATGGATCGCCTTCGAACGTCAACGCGAGAAAGTTCCCCAGGCGGAGGTGAGCCGGGCCGTGAACGCCATGTTCGCCTAACGAACCCAAAGGTTCGCCGAGATCGGCCACGCGCGCCTCCTGCACCCCGCTCACCAACAGCTCGGTGGGCCGATCGTGCTGATCTGGGACAACGTCAACACGCACTCGACGCCCGGATGCGGACCCTGATTGGCACCCGCCCGTGGCTGATGGTGTTCTACCTGCCGACCTACGCGCCCGACCTCAACCCGGTGGAGACGTGTGGTCCCATCTCAAACACAACCTGGGCAACCTGGCCTCCTGCACGCTCGACGACCTCGCCAAGGTCATCTGCAGCCGACCCAACCAGCTGCAGCACCGCCCCGACTTCCTGAACGCCTTCCTGGCACACACCGGTCTGATCCCGAACCCCAGATCGACATGGAACTCCATACTTTCAATCTGTGGTAGCACTGAACTGCTGGGCAAGCCCGCCGATTCTGACTCGCCTTGGTTGCAAAGTCCAGTATTTTCAGCTGGTCTAACGCGTGATACAACCGTAAGAGTGTCCACTCTTGATCGTGAGGACGTTCAAGACGTACTTAGGCGCCTTACGGGGCGCAACATCCTGCGCAGCGAGGCAACGATTCAGGCCGACGTGCGGCAGATTCTACTTACCGGTGGGCTGAACCTTGCTGAGCATGATCTGGACGTTAATCTGGAGGCTCAAGTAGGGGCTGGCCGTAGGATCGATATCGAGGTCGGATACACGGTTATCGAGGTCAAAAGAAGCCTCACCAGCCAGGCCACCATCCGTGCTGCAGAGGCCCAGCTCGAGGATTATGTGGCGACGCGGACACGTGAGACCGGACAGCGCTACGTAGGAATCCTTACGGATGGAGCCACGTGGCGTGCGTATCAAACTGAGAATGGCGTACTGATCAAGGCAAGTCAGCACGATCTCAAATCTGGGCGTCCAGACTTGGAGGCACTGCTCAGGTGGCTCGAAGGTGTGCTCGCCACGCGACAGAACGTACCGCCCACCCCTACCGAGATTCGTGAAAGGCTCGGTGCTGAAAGCGCCTCATACGAGCTGGATCGCGCAAACCTAGCGGCCATGTACGAAGCGTACGGTCACCTCCCCACCGTCCAGCTCAAGCGGCAACTTTGGTCGCAATTGCTCCGTAGTGCCCTCGGGACTCAGTTTAGCGATGATGATGAGCTGTTTCTCGAACACACATTGCTCGTTAATAGCGCTGAGATCATTGCTCATCTCGTCCTCGGCCTAGACGTTACGGACATGCAGCCAGCTACATTGCTCATGGGCCAACGCTTCGCCCTAGCTCAACTTCACGGGGTTGTCGAAGAAGACTTCTTTGACTGGGTTTTGGAGGTACCTGGAGGTGAATCCTTCATCCGAACCCTGTCCCGGCGACTGGCCAGGTTCGACTGGGCAAACGTTGAGCACGACGTGCTCAAGGTCCTCTACGAGTCCATTATTGGGACCGAGACACGCAAACGTCTTGGGGAGTACTACACTCCGGACTGGCTCGCTGATCAAATAGTCGCTGATACTGTTACCGACCCTCTCAACCAGCGAGTTCTTGACCCCGCTTGCGGCTCTGGAACGTTCCTTTTTCATGCTGTCCGACGCTACCTCACTGCTGCCGATGAGGCAGGGATTCCGCTCGCCGCCGCCTTATCCGGTCTAACCAGCCATGTTCTGGGGATCGACCTGCACCCAGTGGCCGTCGCCCTGGCCAGGGTCACTTATCTGCTAGCCATCGGCCGAGGCCGCCTCATCGACTCGCGACGAGGCCCCATCACAGTCCCTGTGTACCTGGGGGACAGCGTGCAATGGACTCAAAGGGTGGACCTCTTCAGTGACGATCACCTCCTCATTCCTACCGGCACCGGTAGCACGCTATTCGAGGACGAACTGCGCTTTCCGGATCACCTTCTTGCCGATGCGGGCCGCTTCGATCGGCTCATATCTGAACTGGCATCCCTGGCAAGCAAGAGCCGCGCACCAGGGACGGTCCCGTCGCTCGCCACGCTGTTCAAGCGGCTCGCCGTGGCAGAGACCGACCAGCGCGCGATCAGGGAAAGCTTCGAGGTGCTCTGTCGATTGCAGGATGAAGGGCGGGACCATATCTGGAGCTACTACATCCGCAACCTTGTGCGCCCTGTCTGGCTCAGCCGAATTGAAAACCGGGTGGACATCCTCGTGGGGAACCCGCCGTGGCTTTCATTCCGGCACATGCCCACGGATATGCAAGTAGTCTTCCGCGAGATGTCAGAGGCGCGGGGGTTGTGGCACGGCAACGTGGTTGCCACGCAGCAGGACTTGTCCGGACTGTTCGTTGCTCGAGCCGCTCAGCAGTACCTCAAAGTCGGCGGGGCGTTTGCGTTCGTGTTGCCGAACGCCGTATTGGATCGCGGATACTTCGCTGGCTTCCGCTCAGGTAAGTACTTTGACCCCGCTGAGCCGACCACGGTGACGTTCACCGGGTCCTGGGACCTTCGCCGGCTACGGCCGCACTTCTTTCCCCGTGGAGGAGCTGTGGTATTCGGGCGCAGGACTGACAACGCTGCCCGTGTGCTCACTGCGGAGACGACCCGCTGGACGGGAATCCTGCCCCGAGGCGCACATAGGTGGGAGGATGTGAGGTCTTTTGTGAAGCGTGAGTCGGCCTTATTGGTTAGGGATGACGATACTGCCAAGGCGCCTTCCCCTTATGCGGCCCGATTTTCCAACGGTGCCACGATCTTTCCACGGGTACTGTTCTTCGTGGAACCGCAGCCTGCCAGCCCTCTCGGCTTCGGTGCTGGCAGACTGGCCATACGCTCGGCCCGTAGCAGCACCGAGAAGCCGCCATGGAAGAATCTCCCCGCACTCGAAGGGGTGGTGGAAACCGAGTTTGTTCGGCCGGTGCTACTGGGCGAGAGCATCATTCCCTATAGGGTCTTACCCGCGCGTGAGGCAGTGCTTCCCATCCAAGGAAATAAACTACTCGAAGGCGACAGCGCTCGCCTCGCCCTCTATCCGGGGATGGCCGAATGGTG
The DNA here is from genome assembly GCF_900099965.1 of Nonomuraea jiangxiensis. Lineage (GTDB taxonomy): Bacteria > Actinomycetota > Actinomycetes > Streptosporangiales > Streptosporangiaceae > Nonomuraea > Nonomuraea jiangxiensis. The sequence goes on from NZ_FNDJ01000028.1 coordinate 131,860, forward strand.
GCAGCGCGCTGAGCGATTATGGGAACAGCACCGGTCAAGCGATCGGCTTACACTCCTCGAACAGCTCGACTTCCGCAGGAAGCTCACCATCCAGCTTCCCGGCACTCCGCTCCGCGTGGTCTACGGTAAGGCCGGGATGCACGTTGCAGCAGCCCTAGTCGAAAACCCAAACATGATCATTGATCACAAGCTCTATTGGAGCACTGTCAGCAGCTACGACGAGGCTCTTTATCTGTGTGCCATCCTCAATTGCCCAGCGCTCACGCAACTGGTTAGACCATTGATGTCGTACGGCAAAGATGAGCGGGACATCGATAAGCATCTCTGGAAGCTCCAGATCCCGCTATACGACTCGGGCAACGACGCACACGTACGCCTTGCCGCATTAGGGCAGATTGAAGCCGCAAGCGTTGCTCAGCTTGAGCTTGATGAAAGCAAGAACTTTGTCAAGCTGCGCAAGGTTGTCCGGGAGGCTCTGTCTCAGATGTCATATGCACGCGAGATCGACGAGTTGGTGAGTGAGTTGTTGGACCACTAATCTCGATTCTTCAGCGGGATGGGTTGCGTGAGCGGCTCCGAGCTTGGCCGTAATGTTCCCGGTGCGGTCGGGGCGGGCCGTCGCCCCTAAATCGAACTGGGCGGGATACTCAACTTCTACCGCAGCATTGTCTCCGGTGAGATCAGGCTGGACCGGGCGCGCGTGCTCGGCGAGGCCTTGCTGCGCACAGCGGCGGTTTCGAACCGCGTGCATAACATCGGTCGGCTGCCAGTTAGATGGGAACTGTTTGATCCTCACCGGTCGAGGTCGGATCGTCGAGAAGGTCGAACCGCAGGTTGACGAAGATCCCTTTTAGGGGCACGTCGTTGGCCTGGCAGAAGGTGAGGATGTCGTCCCAGTGCAGGTCTGGGTACTGTCTGGTGGTGACATAGGGTCCGACGAAATCGTGGAAGTCCCAGTCCTCATCCTCAATTTTCGCGAGATTCCGGGTGACGAGCTGCCCAACTCGGCTAATCATTTCCTCCCAGGTCAGCCCGGTCGCGTCCACGATCTCTTGGAGCAGCACGCCGTACGTTGCGCCGAAACCAAGCTGGCCAGAAAGCTCGCGGCCTCGCTGCAGCAGGATGACGAGCATCTCGCGGGCAGGTCGACTGAGGCCCCGGATCGTCTCGGCGAACTCCGCCACAACGGCGACGTTGCCTTCTCGACTCTCGGGATCGTCGTCATCGTCCCAGCCGTGGTAGGCAAGATAGGCGCGGAGGGTTCTCGCGGGCGTCACGGTGGTGGTCTCGGTCCAGTCGACCACCCGGGCGAGCATGTCCTGCAAACCGTCGCGGAAGGGCGCCTCGTGCGCGTCCTTCATCGCGCGCAAGACCTCGACCGTGTACTTCTGCACGTCGTTGGTCACAACGTGGTGCTCGTGGCACATCAGCATGAGATTGGACGCGGCGCGCCGGTCCTCATTGGACATCTGCTCGTTGAACCGCTCGCCGCCGCGTTCGGCGGCCTCAATGTGGCAGACCTGGGCGATGAACGTGCCATCGGGGTTGATCAAGCGGGAGGTGCAATCAGGGAAGGCGCACTCGTTGCCGCTGAAGGAAAACAGCCACCGGAGCGTTTCCTTCGTGGGGCTGAGCCGCTTCACAGGGGGCTTGCCATCTGTCTGGCCTGTCACAAGCTTGTTCTTCACCCAGAGAGGCTATCCTCCTATCCCATCCGTCTTAGTGGGCGTTTGGTCCTTTCTGGTCCCGGGTTCAGGTGCCGCGCCAGGTGGGCGTGTTCTCGCCGGTGAGGCGGCGGGTCATGAGGTCGATCATGGCGATGTGGATCATGGCTTCGGAGCGGTCAGGGCGGGCTTCGTAGTCGCGAGTGAGGCGGCGGTGGAGCATCAGCGAGCCGAAGGTGCGCTCGGCCACCCAGCGGCGCGGCAGCGGGGTAAAACCTTTGGCGGCGGGGTCGCGGCTGACGACTTCGACGTCGATGCCGAGGCTGGCGGCGCCGTCGATGACGGTGGTGCGGTAGGCGCTGTCGGCCCAGGCCTTGGTGAGGGTGGGCTGGGCGGCGGCGACCTGGGTCAGGAGCGGCAGGCCGGCGGCGCTGTCGGAGACGCCGGCGGCGGTGACGAGCACAGCGAGGAGCAGGCCGAGGGTGTCGGTGACGATGCTGCGTTTGCGGCCGGCGATCTTCTTGGCCTTATGCCTGGACCGGCATAACGGCAATTATCTGGGGTTGGATGTTATGCCGGGCTGGGTGGATCAGGGCTGGCCAGCGAAGGTCTGACAGCGTGGCCGCCAGAGATAATTACAGGTTTTCCAGGAAGGCGAGCAGGCTGTCGCCGGGGCGGTAGCGCCGGGTTCCGACGCCAGGAGGTGCGGTGCGGGCCAGGGCCTTCTCCTTGGTGGCCAGGTCGGCGTGGAGGTAGATGTCGGTGGCCTTTGTGCTGGTGTGGCCGAGCCAGAGCGCGATGGTGGAGGTGTCGACGCCGGCGTGCAGCAGCGCCATTGCCGCGGTGTGTCGCAGGGTGTGCGGGG
>NZ_FNDJ01000047.1 GCF_900099965.1 Nonomuraea jiangxiensis
CGGGTTGAAGGCGGCTCGGTTGGCTGGGCCGGCCGGGGTGGCGATGCTCGTGCCGTCCCAGGCCACCAGCAGCAACTCGCCCAGGTGGGACCAAGGGGCGCGGCCCGCTGTCAGGGGCGAGGCCACCCGCTGCAGCAGCTGCGCGAACACCACGCTGCCCAACCGCGCACGTAGCTTTGACAAGGCGGTGGAGGAGGGGATGCGCCAGCCTGCCGTCCGTAGCCGGTCGGCCAGTCCGGCCACCATCTGCCCGGCCACATCGATCGAGTTCAGGTGCGAAAACAGGCATAACGCCAGCACGAAGTACACCCCGAACCGGGCTGGCAGCGCCCGTGTCCGCGCCTTCTTGCCATGCGTGGGCCGCCAGCCGGCGAGTACTTCATCGACCAGGTCGGGCGGCAGGAACCGAGTCAGTACGCCCAGCCCGACGTGATCCAAGATCTTGCTGTGACTGGATCTTCTCAGTAGCGATATGGCAGCATCAGCGGGCAACGAGGCTCCTTGCCAGGCCAACGATCTTCAGCAATCGTCAGTCCTAGCAGGAGCCTCGCCACATCTCACACCATCGCCATCGACCGGCTCCATATCGTGATCACCTGATCCGTTGCAGACCCAAGATGCCCTTAAGTTCCTGGCATTGAAGCCGGCCGCCACCCGCCGCACGTGGCTGAGGGCCTCCAGGAGAACGGCCGCTGACCGGCGCGGGGCGGGGCGCCGTTACGTGCGCCTCGTGGGCCGTCCGGGTGGTCCCCGGTGACCTGTGGACGTTCGCGCGCGGCCGGTGGCACCCGATTGCTCCACGGCCATCGGGCACCACGACCACCGCCACATGATCGACCCGTGGGGAGCGGGATAGCCTGGGGCGGTGGCGGAGATTCGGGTGGGGCTGGTTGGTTATGGGACCGCTGGGGCGTACTTTCACGCTCCCCTCATCCGGGCCACGCCGGGCTTGACGCTGGCCGCGGTCGTGACCAGGGACCCGGTGCGGCGGGACGAGGTGGCCGCGACCTACGGCGCCGTGGCCGTGTCCGAGGTGCCGGAGTTGTGGGACCTGTGCGATCTCGTGGTGGTCGCCTCGCCCAACCGGACGCATGTGAGCATCGCGGCCGCGGCCCTCAACCACGGCAAACCCGTCGTCGTGGACAAACCCCTGGCGCCGACCGCCGAGGAGGCCCGGGAGCTGGTGCGGCTGGCGGAGAAGCGCGGGCTCATGCTGACCGTCTACCAGAACCGCCGCTGGGACGGGGACTTCCGCACCCTGCGGCGGCTGGTGGCGGAGGGGCGGCTGGGTGAGGTGCTGCGCTTCGAGTCGCGGTTCGAACGCTGGCGGCCGGTGCCCAAGGGCGGCTGGCGGGAGACCGGGGGCGCGGCGGAGATCGGCGGGCTGCTCTACGACCTGGGCAGCCACCTCATCGACCAGGCCCTGCGACTGCTCGGGCCGGTGCGCGAGGTCTACTGCGAGAGCGACGTCAGGCGACCGGGGGTGGTCTCCGACGACGACACGTTCGTCGCGCTGACCCATGCCGGTGGCGCCCGGTCGCAGCTGTGGATGAGCTCGATGGCCGCCGCTCCCGGGCCGCGGTTCCGGGTGCTGGGGTCGGCGGGGGCGTACCTGAAGCACGGGATGGACGTGCAGGAGGAGCGGTTGCGGGCCGGGATGGCACCGGACGCGCCGGGGTTCGGCGACGAGCCGGAGGCGCGCTGGGGGGTGCTCGGCACGCCGGACGAACAGCACGCCGTGGTGACCGAGCCGGGGGCGTACCTGGACTTCTACCGGGGCGTGGCGGCGGCGCTGCGCGACGGCGGGCCACCGCCCGTGGACCCCGGGAGCGTGGTGGACGTGCTGGCCGTCATCGAGGCGGCCCGATTGTCGGCCACCCAGCGCGTCGTCGTCCACCTCGGGTGACAGGGGCGGGAGGCCACACCCGCCGCATCACTGTCAGTCGCGTAGGCGGGTGCGCAGGGCGGTCGTGTCGGCGTCTGTCCAGCCGTGCCGGGCCAGCCAGCCCATCGGGCCGCCGAAGCGGTCGTCGAGCACGCTCAGGAACTGCTCGATGTAACCGGCGCGCGGCATGTGGTCGTCCGTGGGCCGCGAGTCGAGGTCCACCCGGTAGGTGTCGCTCGCCCGCAACCGCTTGAGGATCAGCTCCAGCCGCTGCCCCGTGGCCGTGTAGTCCTCGACGATCGCCTCCCGGGTCGCGCCCGCCACCTCCAGCGCCAGCGCCGACAGCACCCCCGTGCGGTCCTTGCCCGCCGCGCAGTGCACCAGCGCCGCCCCGTCGGCCGACGCCATCGCGCGCAGCGCCGACACCACGGAGTCCGGCCGGTCGCGCAGGTAGCCGAAGTAGATGCCGGTCACCCGCAGTTCCTCGTCCAGCACACGCTCGGCCCAGGGCAGCACCCGGTCGGCGTCGATGCTGTCGGCCTCGACGTCGGTGTAGCGTCCGCCCTCGGCGAACAACGTCAGATGGTGATGCCGCACCTCGGGCACCCGGGTGAGCGGCCCCGGCCCCTCCAGCGCCACTTCCGCGTTGGAGCGCAGGTCCACCACGTGCCGCAATCCCAGGTCGGCCACCAGCAGGGACACATCGGCAGAGGTGAGCCCCTGCAGATTGTCGGCACGGAAGATCCTTCCGCGCCGGGTGCGTCCCCCGTCGCTGGTGGGGAGTCCTCCCAGGTCACGCGCGTTGACCGCGCCTTCCAGATCGATCCACCTCGTCAGCTCGTCCATTATCTCGACCCTATATGTCCGCCAAAGATGAGCGGATCCGAGGTTCATAACGCAGCATGAACGTATGGATCCACGAGCTCTGCCTCCCCGGCTGGTGATCGATCCATCGCTGCCCCCGGAGGTCGCCCTCGAGTTGCGGTCGAGCCCGCACATCCTCCGGATGGCTCGGTCAGGCGCTCGGGTGGACACCACCCACAATCCCACCCTGCTGTTCGCGCTGCCCGGTTTCCTGATGCTGGTCTCCGTGATGGCCGGCTTCACGGGCCTGTTCGCCGTGAGCCTGGGGTTCGGTCTGATCGTGTTGATGCGATGGATAGCGACGGACAGCACATATCGCTCGACGAGACGAAGACTGCGCCTGGCCCGGGAGCACGCGGCCCGCTATATCCTGCCCGAGGACCTGGACTACCCCTGCCAGATGCTCCTGCGCCGGGCTCAGAACGCCGTCGAGACGATCCTCAACTCCCGGGTCCACCGGGACGGGCTGATCGACACCATCGACAACCAGGTGACGCTGCCGGAGGAGGTCTGGCAGATCGGCCAGCGGCTGCGGCGGCTGTCCTCCATGCACGCCGAGCAGGGCCGGATCATCCCGCGTGAGCTGCCGCCCGGCATGGAGAACGCGTTCAAGCCGTACACCAAGGCGCTGGACGCCGCCTGGACGTCCCTGTCGCGGCGGGTGCGCCACCTGGAGTCGTACGCCAAGCAGGTGCTCAAGGCCGACAAGGTCTACCAGACGCACCGCAGGCTGGAGGCGCTGGCCGCCAAGACCCCGGAATACCAGCAGCTCATCGCCGACACCGTGCGGGACGAGCTGGCCCAGGAGCGCATCAGGGAGCTGGCCGACCAGGCGGCGCACGTGCGCAAGCTGTTCGAGGAGAGCATCCTGGAGGCCAGGCTGGCGGCGGGAGAGCTGATCAGGACGCCGCTGACCTAGTGTCCGGCCCGCTGGAGGAGCTCCAGGGTCCTGCGCATGCCTGCCTCGTTGCCCAGGCTGCGGTAGATCTCCCTGGCCTGCTCCAGCGGCTCCACGGCGGCCGTGCGCGCGCCCGCGTCCAGGTGGGCCTCGCCGAGATAGCGCAGGCTCCTGGCCATCCACCAGCGGTCCTCCAGCTCCTCGAACCCCTCGACCGCCCGGCGCAGCTCCGCCGCCGACTCCTCGGTCCGGCCCAACCTGGCCAGCGCCCGGCCGGCCGACACGGCGTTGCGGGCCACTCCCCACGAATCACCCAGCGCGACCAGGATGTCGTCGGCCCGCCGCACGTAGTCCAGCTCGCGCAGCCCGTTCTCCGGGTCGCCGACCTCTCCCGCGGCCCGCAGGCAGCGGGCCTCCTCCCACAGCTCGCCGCGCTGCTTGAACATCTCCGAGGCCCGGTCGAGGCTGAACCCGGCCCGGGTGAACAGGTTGGCGGCGCCCCGGTGGTCGCCCGCCCGGAGCTCGCCGCGTGCCTGCGCCGCCAGCACCTCCCCGTACACGCGCAGGGTCTGGGCCTCGGAGTAGCGGTTGCCGTCCCGCTTGAAGATCTCCAAGGCGTCCTCCAGCAGGTCCCTGGCCTCCTCGGGCCGGCGCTCGGCCATCCGCATCTCGGCCAGGTTGCGCTGGGTGCGGGCCATCCACCACAGGTCCTCCTCGCCCTTGAACGCGGTGATGGCCCCGATGAGGTAGTCCTGTGCCCGGTCGAGGTGGCCGTCGCTGAACAGCGTCATGCCGATCGTGCGCATGCAGCGGGCCGCCCACCACGACTCGCCCAGCTCGGTGAAGATCTCCAGCGCGCGTTCGGCCTCCTCCAGCGCCCGCTCCCGCAGCCCCAGGCCGCCGTGCACGGAGGCGCTGTCGAGCAGCGCGATGGCCAGCGCGCGCCGGTCGCCGGTACGCTCCGCCGCCGCGCGGCCGAGCTCGGCCACGGCCACCCAGTCGGCCCAGTACGCCCGCAGCGAGTGGCAGAGCGAGCAGAACGCCCTGGCCAGCCCCCACGTCAGCTCCCAGAGCCGGAGCTGCTCGGCCTGGTGGATCATGGCGATCAGCGAGAGCCGCTCGGCGTTGAGCCAGTCACCGGCCCTGACCTGCCCGTCGGCACTGGACTGGCGCCCGCCCCGGCTCCAGTCCTGCGGCCAGCGGTTCTGCGCCGCCTCCTCGGCGCGGCGGCGGTAGCCGTACAGGACCCGCTCGACGGCGGCGCGGCGGCGCTCGGCCTCGTCCTGCTCGGCCAGCTCCGCGGCGAAGACCCTGACCAGGTCGTGCAGCCGGTAGCGCATCGTACCGGTCTGGTCGGTGCCCGAGCACTCGGCGAGCTGGGCGTCGATAAGGGCTTCGAGCTGGTCTGAACCGTCGAGACCGGAGATGTCGAGCAGCTCGCCGGCCACCCAGCCGGGCACGTCGGGCGCGGTGAGCGAGCTGAGCAGGCGCAACAGGCGGCGCTGCATGCCGGTGCAGTCGTCGTAGCTGAGCTGTACGGAGGCGCGCACGCTCTTGTCGACCGTGGGCGCCACCTCCAGCTGGTCGAGACGGCGGCGCGTGTCGTTCAGCCGGCCGGCCATCTCGCGCATGGTCCACTGCTCGCGGGTGGCGAGCCGGCCGCCGCAGATGTTGATCGCCAGTGGCAGGTAGTCGCACAGCCGCACGACTTCCTTGGCCGATTCGAGGTCCTCGACGATCCTGGCCCCGCCGGCCAGCCTGGCCAGCAGCTCGACGCCGTGCGCCTCGCTGAACACGCCCAGCCGCGTGTCGTGGGTGCCGTCCAGGAACAGCGGCGCCCGCGAGGTGACCAGGACGGCGCAGCCCGGCTCGGCCGGGATCAGCGGTTTGACCTGGGCGGCGTCATGGGCGTTGTCCAGGCCGATGAGGATCTTGCGGCCCTTGGTCCAGGTCAGCCAGAGCTTGCGTAACTCGTCCAAGCCGCCGGGGTCGGTGGTCAGGCGCACGTCCAGCGCCCGCAGGAACCCCATCAGCACCTCGTCGGGGCTCACCGGGGCATCGACGCCGCCGCGCAGGTCGGCGTAGAGCCTGCCGTCGGGATACCACGCGGCGACCTCCTGCCCGAACCTGGTCATCAGCGCCGACTTACCGACGCCGCCGCGGCCGTACACGGAGACGACGAGCGGCGGTGAGAGGTCGGAGGCGCCGCGGCGCTCGGAGAAGACGGCACGCAGGTCGGCGAGGGATTCGGCGCGGCCGGTGAAGTGCTCGGGGACGGGCGGCCACTGGGCGGGCGCGAGCGAGCCGGAGGCGGTCAGCGCCGGGCGTCTGGCGCGCGAGTCGGTGGTGGCCCAGGTGGTCAGTCCGACCAGGACGGCCGCTCCGAAGGTCACGCCGACCTTGGCCGCCGGAGGGATCTCCCACTCCATGGAGGCCGTCAGCACGCTCGCGGCCGCGGCCGCCAGGCCCGCGGAGAAGGGCGCGGCCCACGTCAGCTTTCTACGTATTTTTCGCCGTTTGTCCGGTAGATCCCCTGGCAACGAACACCCCTTTCGGGGGTGATTCAAGCCGATGGGGCACGGCTTGCGCCAGCCGTACCCCATCGTTTGTCTAAAGACCGATCACATGACAGGTGGCGGTCATCGTCTTGCCCGGGTCACTCTCCGACGTGGCGGTGAGCTTGACCCTGGCCAGCCTGTCACCGCCGGAGGCGCGCACCGCGTTCACGGTGACGACCTCCTGCTTGCCGAACGCGACGGAGGCCAGGGCGTTCGGCAGCTGGGCGGTCCAGCCCTTGCCCTGCACCTCGGCCTTGAGGCGGTAGACGTCGGAGTTGAGGTAGGCGCTGACGTCCTCGGGGTGCTGACCCTGCGCCGGGGCCGCCTTACCGGTGTTGAACAGCGGGAACTTGCAGGTGGACAGGTTCTTGCCGGAGGGGACGCCGGCCCCGGGCAGCACCTTGACGCCGCGCTTCTGCGGGCCCGAGCCGTCGAGCGAGCGGATGGCGACGGTGTAGGACAGGGTCCCGTCGCGGTCCCGCTCGAGGTCGGTGACATAGAAGTGCAGGCGGTTGGCCTCGTCCGTGAACTCGTACTCGCTGCCGGAGTCGGTGCCGGCGTGGAAGAGAGCGTCGGAGAGCTGCCGGTAGTCGCCGATCGTGATCGGCACCTCGGTCCCGTCAGGCATGACGTAGTCGGTCATGTTGATGTCCTGCGGGTTGGCGTCGATCACCCACTCGAACGGGGCCCGGTCCTGGTTCTTGGTCTTGGCCAGCAGGACGCCGGAGTCGGGGGTGAAGGAGTCGGCCCCTACCCGGTCCACGACCTCGACCGTGTAGTTCTCGTAACCGCCACCGTCGCAGAGCGGCTGCTGGTTCGGGTTGCAGGCGGGGCTCTTGTCGCCGGTGTCGAAGGAGATGTTGACGCCGGAGAGCTCGTTAGCGCCCGGTTGCACCGCGCGGGCCTTGACCCTGGCGGTGACCAGGCCGGACTCGTCGAGCGCCTCACGGGACAGGCGCAGGACGTTCTGCTCGTCGACCATCTCCAGTTTGATCTTGTTGCGCAGCATGTGCTGCGCGCCCATGGACGCGCCCGCGGTGGGCGGGATGAGCCAGCGCGAGTGCGGGCCGCCTGGCCCGTTGAAGCTGCCGCGGCTGAGCATCTCCCAGATGCCGGTGTACGCCCGGCGCGGGGGTATCCCGTAAGGGTTGTTGTAGTTGTCGGCGATGCCCATGATGTGGCTCAGCTCGTGGGCGTAGGTGGCCATGCCCGAGCTCTCGGCCTGGACCGAGTCGACGCCGAAGCGGGCGTTGGGCCAGAAGGTGGAGCCGGCCTGCCACGAGGTCCAGTCGACGTAGCGGGTGTCCACCCAGTTGGGCAGCGCGGCGTCGCTCTCCGGGCCCCACTCGTCCGGCACGTCCTCCTTGGTGGGGAACTTCATCATGCCGAACTCCTGCCAGGTCGCCGACTCGTCCTGGCCCGCGGTCAGGTAGAAGACGAAGTCGAACTGGTCGGCCACCTCCTGGCCGACGTCGGCGATCCAGGCGGCGTTGCCGTCGGTACGCAGGTTCTTGTTGCACGAGTCGCCGGCCGGGCAGCCGGTGCCGCTCTGGAACTCCATGGCGTACTCGTGGTCCTTGCCGGACAACGTGTAGGGACCGAAACCGGTCAGCTCCACGCCGTACCTGCCGCCCGAGTCCTCCATCCAGTACTCGTGGATGGTGTGACCCCGGTTGAGGTCGTTCGGGGTGTTGAGGAAGTCCTGGTAGAACTTCGCGACCTGGTCACGCGGGACGTCGTGGGCCTCGGCGCTCGGGTTGCCGAAGACCGTCGAACCCTTGGGCTGGGTGACCACGAACGGCTGGTTCGGGTAGTCCACCAGCACGAGCGCGCCCTTGAAGGTGCGGCTCGACCCCTTCACCGAAGGGTCGTTCCACTTGGTGCCGGGTGGGCGCTTGTAGTCCGCCCACGTCATGTGGTCGGGATTCTCCCAGTTCTGCGGGTCGATGGGCTTGATGCCGCCCGGCGGGCGGCTGCGCAGGGTCTGGGCGTCGGCGGGTGCGTCGAGCTGCCAGGGCTGCGTCTGCGGCCAGTGGTTCTGCCGCCACGGGTACTCGGGATCATCGGGGGGTGCTGCGGAAGCAGGGGTCGCCATCAGGCTCACCGGGATCAGCACGATGGCCGCCAGCAAACCCTTGAGCAGCTTCTTCGGGGCTATCACGGATTGACGGTATAGACCTTGTTGACGGAGATCACCGATCAGTTGTAGGGAAGAGGGATACCAGCCCTTCCGACAATTGATGAAATATCCACGTAAAGGTGTGTTTGTGGCGGATCTCCAGCGGATCGTTGACGAGCTCGCCGCCCGTCTCGGCCGTCCCCTCCTGCTTGAGGACCGCGTGCAGCGGGTCGTGGCCTACAGCGAGCAGCACGGCGCCATGGACGACATCCGCCGGGACTCGATCCTGCGCCGGCAGACCACGCCCGAGGTACGCCAGTGGATACGCGCGGCGGGGGTGCACGACTCCCCCGGCCCGTTACGCACCCCGGGCGCGCCGCACCTGGGCCTGCTGCCCCGCGTCTGCCTCCCGGTACGGCACGCCGACGGGCTGCTCGGCTTCCTGTGGTTCATCGACGCGGAGCCGGCCATGTCCGACCAGGAGATCGCCGAGGCGTCGGCCGCCATGCCCGCCCTGGCCCTGGCCCTGTTCCACGAGAGCCTGGCCGTCGGGCTCGCCTCGCATCGGGAGCTGGAGGCGGTCAACGGGCTGCTGCTCGGTGAGCGGGACGCGGCCAGGCAGCTCATCGAGGCGGGCGCGTACCCGCAGGCGCAGCCGGTCACCGTACAGGTGGCCAGGCCCCGTACCGCCCAGCCGGACGACGCGCTCAGGCTGGCCCTGGAGCAGGGCCTGCTCGCGGTACGGCGGCGGCTGAGCGGGCACCACCCGCTGCACCTGGTCCGCTACGACCACGCCGTGCTGCTCACCGCCGGGCCGCCGGTCTCGGCCGACGAGGTGCACGCGGCCATGCCGGTGCCGGTGGTGGTCGGGATCGGGCGCACGCGGCCGGAGCTGGCCCAGGCGGCCGACTCCTACCGGGAGGCCCGGCACGCGGCGGAGGTGACCGCGCGGGTGCCGGGGCTCGGGCGGACCTCCGAGTGGGCGCGGCTGGGCGTCTACCGGATGCTCACCCAGTTACCCGAACAGGAGCTGCATCCGGGGCTCGAAGGGCTGCTGGACGACGCCCAGTACCTGCCGCTGCTGGAGACGCTGGAGACCTATCTGGACCTGGCGGGCAGCGCGGTCGCCACGTCGCGGGCGCTGCGGTTGCACCGTACGTCGCTGTACTACCGGTTGCAGCGGGTGGAGGAGCTCGCGCGTACCGATCTGAAAGACGGCGGGGAACGGCTGGCGCTGCATCTCAGCCTCAAGCTGGCCCGACTCTCAGGGCGCTACTTACCGAGAGATTCACATACTTCGTCCTGATTGCGTTAGCTATCCCCGCTCACGTTTAATGCCGGAAAGGGTAGATCCGACGGGAGTTCCTATGCCGCCTGGGAAGCGAGCCGGCTCTGCTCTGGGCAGGCGGGTGTCCGCGCCCGTCGTGATCCATTCCGCGCCGCTCGTGTTGCCCGTCTGCGCGGATCCGGTGCGCGACGGCGCCGTGGTGACCAGGGACGACCGGGTGCTCAAGGTCGGCGGCCGGGCTCAGGCGCTCTCCTCGTACCCCGCCGCGCACGAGGTGCGGTGGCCGGGGATGATCGTGGCGGGGCTGGTCGACGCGCGTTCCGGCGCCGCGCCCGCCGCTCCCGGGGTGACCTCGCGGGCCGGGGTGATCTCGGGCCTGGCCGATCAGGGCGGGCGGCACCGCATCGCGTACGTCGAGGTGACCAGCGCGAGCGAGGAGGAGTGGGAGGAGACCGGGCGGGACGCGGTGATCACGGCGATCCGCGAGGTCGACCGGCCGTTCGCGGTGGGGATCGCGGCGCACACCCGGGACCCGCAGGTGCTGGAGGACGTGGCGGTGCTGGCCAGGACGTTCGGGCTGCGGCTGCTGGTCGATCTGGACCGGCTCTCCCCCGCGACGCTGGACGAGGCCGGGGTGCTCGGGCCGCTCTGCCATGTGGCGTGCGCCCGGCCGCTGGATCCGGGCGAGCGCAAGCTGCTCAGGCTGCGCGACACCGTGGTGGCGCTCTGCCCGCCCGAGGGGTTCCCCGCCTCCGAGGTGCCGGCCCTGCTCGACGAGGGCAACCTGCTGGCCCTCGGCACCGGCGCGACCGGGAAGGGCAGCCCGCTGGGGGTGGCAGGGGCGATCCGGCGCGGCGCCCGCGCGCTCGGGCTGCGGCCCCGGGGGCTGGACCGCAGGCTGGTGGAGGCCGCCACGCTGGGCGGCGCCCGGGCACTGGGCATGGACCGGGGGCAGGGCCGGATCGGGTCGCTGGCTCCCGGCGCCCGCGCCGACTTCGCCGTCTTCGACGCCCGCGGCCGCTACCCGTACGGGGCCCTGCTGGCCGGGCCGCCCTGCCTGGGCACGGTGGTGGGCGGCACGATCATCGGAACCGACGGCGCCGGAGCCGGGGGCGCACTCGCGGAAGCCGCGGGCATGATCACCGGAACTGGGCGTCCACTTGGGCCAGCAGCCCTCTGAGCTGCTCGCGCTCGGCCTCGGCGAGGACCGCGAACAACTCCTCGCCCGCCTGCCGGCGCGCGTCCCGCGCACGGCCGGAGAGCTCGCGCCCCCGCGGCGTGATCACGACCAGCGTGGAGCGGCGGTTGGCCGGATCCACCTCCCTGCGCGCCAGCCCGGCCGCCTCCAGCGCGTCCACGACGGGCGTGAGCGAGCGCGGCACGATCCGCAACTCGTCGGCGAGGCGCACCATGCGCAGCGGCCCCTCGGCGTCGGCGAGCACCCGCAGCGCCCGCGCCTGACCGGGATTGAGCCCGAGCGGGACCAGCCGGGCCACGTAACCGTGCCGCAGCCGCCTGCCGACCAGGTGCAAGAGCTCGGCGAGCTCCTTGTCTGCCATGCCCGAAAGTTTAGCCTGAGCAAATATGAGTTAACCTCTGTTATGGGACGCCTGAAAGGAGCCGCCCACTTGGAGGAGGAACCACGCGCGCCGCTCGGGCGCATCGTCAAACTGTTCCGTGCCTACCGCGGCCGCCTGGCCCTGGTGGGCTCACTCATCCTGCTCTCATCGCTGGTGTCGCTGGCCTCGCCGTTCCTGCTGCGCGAGGTGCTGGACGTGGCCATCCCGGCCAGGGACGCCACGCTGCTCGCGCTGCTCTCCCTCGGCATGATCGCGGTGGCGGTCACGACCAGCGTGTTCGACGTGCTGCAGACACTGATCTCCACCACCGTGGGCCAGCGGGTGATGCACGACCTGCGCGTCACGGTCTACAACCACCTGCAGCGCATGTCGGTGGCGTTCTTCACCCGTACGCGCACCGGTGAGGTGCAGTCGCGCATCGCCAATGACATCGGCGGCATGCAGGCCGTCGTCACCTCGACCGCCACCTCCCTGATCTCGAACCTCACCTCCGTCATCGCCTCCGTCGTCGCCATGGCCGCGCTCGACTGGCGGCTGACGCTGATCTCCCTCGCGATGCTGCCGGTGTTCGTGTGGATCAGCCGCAAGGTCGGCGAGGAGCGCAAGCGCATCACGGCCGAGCGGCAGCGCAAGCTGGCCAAGATCGCCTCGATGGTCCAGGAGTCGCTGTCGATCAGCGGCATCCTGCTGGGGCGCACCATGGGCCGCTCCACCGAGCTGACCGAGCGCTTCGGCCGGGCCTCGGACGAGCTGGCCGAGCTGGGCGTGCGGACGAGCATGGCCGGGCGCTGGCGGCAGTCCTCGATCCAGATCGTCATGGCGGCGATGCCCGCGCTGGTCTACTGGGCCGTCGGCTATACCGGGGCCATCTCGGTCGGGACCCTGGTGGCGTTCACGACGTTGCAGGTCGGGCTGTTCAGGCCGGCGGTGTCGCTGCTGCGGCTGGGGGTCGAGGTGCAGAGTTCGCTGGCGCTGTTCGGGCGCATCTTCGAATATCTCGACCTGCCGGTGGACATCCACCCGGGCACGCGGGAGCTGGCGGACGTACGCGGGGAGGTCCGCTTCGAGCACGTCGACTTCTCCTACGGCGAGACCCCCACGCTCACCGACGTGGACATCACCGTGCCGGCGGGGGCCAGCCTGGCGGTGGTGGGCGAGACGGGCTCGGGCAAGACCACGCTCAGCTACCTGCCGCCCCGGCTCTACGACGTCACGGGCGGGCGGGTGACGATCGACGGGGTGGACGTACGGGAGCTGACGTTCGAGTCGCTGAGCGACGCGGTCGGGGTGGTCTCGCAGGAGACGTACCTGTTCCACGCCTCGATCGCCGACAACCTGCGCTTCGCCAAGCCCTCGGCCACGGACGAGGAGCTGGTGGAGGCGGCGACGGCGGCGCGCATCCACGACCACATCGCGGCGCTGCCCGACGGTTACGACACGCTGGTGGGCGAGCGCGGCTACCGGTTCTCCGGCGGCGAGAAGCAGCGCCTGGCCATCGCCCGCACCCTGCTACGGGACCCGCCGGTGCTGATCCTGGACGAGGCCACCAGCGCCCTGGACACGCAGACGGAGCGGGCCGTGCAGGAGGCGCTCGACGCGCTGGCGCGCGGGCGTACCACGATCACGATCGCGCACCGCCTGTCCACGGTCCGCGACGCCGACGAGATCGTCGTGCTCGACGGGGGGCGGGTGGTCGAGCGGGGCACCCATGACGAGCTGATGGCCCGCCGGGGCCACTACGCGGCGCTGGTCAGCCGGGACCAGCCTCTCGAACTGGTCTGACGCCCCATCGGACGGCCCGCGCATGGGCCCGGCTTACCTGAAAGTTACATCTGCCTTACCTCATTTGCCTGGACTCACTGCTGTAGTTAACCTATAACTGTAGTTGCAAGTTAGCTACAGGCGATGGACCAACAAGGGAGTCCGGAAATGCTGTTGACCTCGATCGACCCGTTCTTCCAGGAGTTCGAGCGCCAGTTCAACCGTCTGGCCCGCCAGACCGTCGACAGCGGCTCCGCTGTCATGCCGATGGACGGGCTGCGCCGCGACGACGACGTGCTCCTGCGCTTCGACCTCCCCGGCATCGACCCCTCCTCCATCGAGGTGACGGTCGACCGCGGCGTCCTCACCGTCAGCGCCCGCCGCGAGGAGGAGATCCAGGACAACGAGCGGCTGTTCGTCCGCGAGCGCTCCATGGGCACCTTCACCCGGCGCGTCTACCTGTCCGAGCACCTCGACGCCGACCAGATCGACGCCAGCTACGCCAACGGCGTGCTCGCCGTCCGCATCCCGGTGCTGGAGCGGGCCAAGCCGCGCAAGGTGGAGATCCGGCGGGGCGAGACCAAGGCCATCAAGGCCTGACGTACGGTGCGGGGACGAGTGCCGTCCCCGCCTGACGTACGGTGCGGTGGGGCGGCGCCGCCGCCCCCTGCGCCGCCCTCGACCGACCAAGGAGCCCCCGATGTCCCACCTGCCCTTCGACGACGAGCACGCACCGCTCTACTCCCTGGGACAGGTGGCGGAGATGCTGCAGGTCCAGCAGGCCTTCCTGCGACGGCTCGACCAGTACGCCGTCATCACCCCGAGCCGTTCGAGCGGCGGCCAGCGGCGCTACTCCCGGCACGACATCCTGATCGTGCAGCACGTCACGCGCATGACGGAGGAAGGCATGACGCTCATCGCCATCCGCCGCATTCTCGAACTGGAGCAGGAGGTCGCCGAGCTGCGCGAGAAGCTGAAGGACGCCTACGCGCGGCTCCGCGACCTGGAATGAACCTGTGGTGATGAGCCCCGCCGGCGAGCGGCCTCTCGGCCAGGGCAGATCATCCGAAATACCTAAAAGGCAGGTCAGGTTACAGGATTCCGGTCCGCTCCCTGGGTAGGGGGCGCGTATGACCGAAAAACCTCCGGACCGGCACGGGCTGAGTGACGAGCAGGAGATCGAGGTCGAGGAGTGGACCGACGATCTCGGCCTTCATCACGAGGTCGAAGCCGACGACCCCCAGCACAGGGACACGCTCGACGAGCGGCTGCGCCGCGAGGCCAGGGACCGGCTGCACGAGCCCCGGCCCAAGCACCGGCTGACCCAGCCGGACGAAGGGCTGGCGCCGGACCTGGACGACGAGGAGATCGGCGTGGACTGGGGCGACGACGACGGCAACGACCTCTCGGCGGAGGAGCGGGCCGTACGCATCGATCCCGAATGAGAACCTCAGGTAAGCCGCCGCAGAGCGGGCAGCACGGCATGGAGGTCGTCGACGATCGCGTCGGCGGCCTCGGCCTGCGGGCGCTCGGCGTGCAGGTAGCCCCAGGGGCCGCGGCGGATCAGGGCGGTGCGCATGCCCGCCCGGGCGGCGGGCAGCACGTCGTTGTCGAGCCGGTCGCCGACGTAGAGGATCTCGCCGGGCTCCCGGCCGGCGACCGCGGCGACCTTGGCGAAGAAGCCGGCCTCCGGCTTGGCGACGCCCCACCCCTCGGAGGTGTGCACGGAGTCGACCGGCAGGTCCATCGCGACCAGCGCGTCGTAGGCCCGCCTGGGCTGGTTGCCGGCGATGATCACCTCGTGTCCGGCGGCGCGCAGGGCCGCCAGGGCGTCGCGCACGTCCGGGTAGAGGTCGTCGGCGTCGAAGTGGTTGCGCAGGCCGCCGGGGTCGTCGCGTTCCCAGGCGGCCTCCTCCACGGCCAGGTCGAAGCCGGGGCGTACGAGCTCGAAGGCGTCGCCGTGCGGCCGGTCCAGCGCCGCCATGCCGCCGAGCGCGCCCATCAGCACGAACCTGCCCACCCCGAGCCGGTCGGCCCAGCGGGACCAGATGCGCTCCTCGTTGATCAGCGTCTCCCCGACGTCGAACACCACGGCCTTGACCATCGATCCCCCTACTCGAACCTGTTTCGACCTATTTGTCTGGGCAGCAGCTGAGAGGCCCGACAAATTACTTCAAGGGGGATTTTTCCATGCCAGACCGCGATGCGAAGGACCGGCAGCTCGACGGCAGCCGGGTGCCCTCGGACAAGCTCAACATGACCACGGACCAGGGTATCCGGGTCGACGACACCGACAACTCCTTGCGGGCCGGCACTCGTGGTCCCACGATCATGGAGGACTTCCACTTCCGGGAGAAGCTCACCCGCTTCGACCACGAGCGCATCCCCGAGCGGGTGGTGCACGCCCGGGGCGCCGGCGCGTACGGGGTCTTCCAGCTCTACGAGCCCCTCGGCGACCTGACCTCGGCCGCCTTCCTGAACGACACGTCCACGCCGACCCCGACCTTCGTGCGCTTCTCCACCGTGGCCGGGTCGCGCGGCTCCGCCGACACCGTGCGTGACGTGCGCGGGTTCGCCACCAAGTTCTACACCACACAGGGCAACTTCGACCTGGTCGGCAACAACTTCCCGGTGTTCTTCATCCAGGACGGCATCAAGTTCCCCGACTTCGTGCACGCGGTCAAGCCCGAGCCGCACAACGAGATCCCGCAGGCGCAGTCGGCGCACGACACCTTCTGGGACTTCGTACAGCTCCAGCCCGAGTCGCTGCACATGATCATGTGGCTGATGTCCGACCGGGCCATCCCGCGCAGCTACCGGATGATGCAGGGGTTCGGGGTGCACACGTTCCGGCTGGTGAACGCCTCGGGGCAGGGGACGTTCGTCAAGTGGCACTGGCGGCCGGTGCTGGGGACGTACTCGCTGGTGTGGGACGAGGTGCTGCGCATCCAGGGCAACGACCCCGACTACAACCGCCGCGACCTGTGGGAGGCGATCGAGCGCGGCGCCTACCCCGAGTACGAGCTGTGCGTGCAGCTCGTGCCCGAGTCCCGGGAGCACGACTTCGACTTCGACCTGCTCGACGCCACGAAGATCATCCCCGAGGAGCTGGTGCCGCTGCGGCCGATCGGCAGGATGACGCTCAACCGCAACCCGCAGAACTTCTTCGCCGAGACCGAGCAGGTGGCCTTCCACACCGCCAACGTCGTGCCGGGCATCGACTTCACCAACGACCCGCTGCTGCAGGCCAGGAACTTCTCCTACCTCGACACCCAGCTGCTGCGCCTGGCGGGGCCCAATTTCCCGCAGATCCCCATCAACCGCCCCATCAACGAGGTACGCAACGACCAGCGCGACGGCTTCCACCAGCACCTGATCCACGAGTCGCGTACCAGCTACGCCCCGAACTCCATCAGCGGCGGCTGCCCGGCGGCCATGGACGGCTACCGGCACTACCAGGAGAAGGTGGAAGGCCACAAGATCCGGATGCGCAGCCCCAGCTTCGAGGACCACTACAGCCAGGCCACCCTGTTCTGGAACAGCATGTCCAACTGGGAGAAGCAGCACATCGTGGCCGCGTTCCTGTTCGAGCTGGGGCATGTGGAGCGCAAACCCATCAAGGAGGGCGTGGTCCGGCACCTCGGCCAGATCCACCCGGACCTGGCCACGCAGGTCGCCGAGGGCCTCGGCCTGCCCGCCCCGGCCATGGCACAGGTGCACGCCGGGACCTCGCCCGCGCTCAGCATGACCGACCAGCCGCAGAGCGTCGCCACCCGCAAGATCGCCATCCTCATGGCCGACGGCACGGACGCCGCCGAGGTGACCGCCCTGCGCGAGACGCTGGAGGGCCGCGGCGCCATCTGTGAGGTGATCGCCCCCGCCGAGGGCACCGTCGGCGGCATCCGGGTGGACCGGCAGCTCGGCGCGGCCAGTTCGGTCCTCTACGACGCGGTGGTGGCCGCCGACGGCCAGGCGCTGGCGCCGCTGGGGCGGGCGCAGTTCTTCGTCAAGGAGGCCTTCAAGCACGGCAAGGCCATCGGCGCGGTGGGCACGGGACGGGAGCTCATCGAGGCCGCTCGCCTGCCCAACTTCGTCGGGGTGGTGATGGGGGACGGCATCGCGGAGAAGTTCGCCACGGCGGTGGCGGGCCACCGCTTCCACGAACGCGACGTGGCCGCCGTCCCAGCCTGAGCTCCTTCCCTCTGTACGGAGGGCAACCGATCGAGGTCGCGACCGCTCGCGGAAGGTGGAATACTTAGCGTGCTTGTTCGAATACGGAGAGGAAGCACGAGTGACCACCACCGCGGGCCGTCGCCCCCCGCGCACGGCGAGAGATCTCTGGGAGTCGCTCGTCGACCTGGACCTCTTCCGCGTCCAGGTGCTTGACGGCCGCCTCATCGCCCATCGCAACGACCCGCCCGAGCACGCCTTCCGCGTGGCGGCGCTGGCAGGGGCGCTGTTCCAGTCGTGCTTCGCGCGAGGCTGGCAAGTCGCCACGAACAGCGCTGCCGTGTGCATGGCGGGCACGCGCGATCCGGTGGTGCCCGACCTCGTGCTGTCCCCCGCCGACTGCCCGCTGTGGCGCGGGACCGAGTTGCTGTCGTCGGGCGTCGTCCTGCTGGCCGAGGTGGTCTCCGACCAGACCGCGCACGACGACCGGGAGGTGAAACCGCATGTCTACGCCCGCGGCGGGGTGCCGGTCTACCTCCTGATCGACCCGCTGGACGACCCGCCGAGCGTCACCGTGTTCAGCGGCAGCGGCGGCGCCTACCAGTCCGTGACGCGCGTCCTCATGGGCGAGCCGATCCGGTTACCGCAGCCGATCGACCTGGAGCTCGACACCTCCCTCTTCAACGAGCTTCGCCGTGCTGGGAAGGCGGCCCATTGATGTGGCGCCCGCCCACGGGAGGTGGAATACTTAGCGTGTCCGTTCGAATACGAAGGGAAAGATTCCATGGTCGCCATGCTGGAAGAAGAGCACCGCACGGAATCGACTCGCGTAAGCAACTCCGAAAGACCCCTCACCGCTCGCGAGCTGTTCGATGTCCTACCCCCCCTCCCCGGTTTCCGGGTCGAGGTCATCGAAGGGAATCTGATTGTGAGTCCATCGGGGAGCCCTGAGCACCACTCGCTACCCCTGAAGCTGCACGTAGCTCTCCAACCGATGTTGAGGGAGCTGGGGTTGTGCAGCGGAGCAGGCGGCCCGAACATCTGCATCGAGGGGCCTCGAGACTCTCTCGTGCCGGACTACGTGGTGTATAAAAGCGACTGCGGCCGCTGGGGTAACGAGCTGCTCTCACCAGGAGTGCTCCTGGCTGCCGAAGTGGTCTCACCGAGCAGCGTCCGCATCGATAACGAGGACAAGGTCCGCCTCTATGCGCTGGGGCAGGTCCCGATCTACCTGTTGATCGACCCCGTCAGCAATACGCCGGGCGTCACCGTGTTCAGTGACATCAAGGACGACACCTACCGGACGATCGTCAAGGTGGACATGGGCACGCCGGTCAAGCTGCCTCCCCCGGTCGACTTCGAGCTCGACACCTCCATCTTCAAGGTGTGAGCTTCTCCATCGCCTTGGCGATGCGCTTCTCCGACACCGGCGTGGGGGTGCCGAGTGTCTGGGCGAAGAAGCTCACCCGCAGTTCCTCGATCATCCACCGGATCTCCCGCACGTCCGGGTCCCCGCGCCGCGCCGGGTGGAGCTTGTCCAGCAGGTCGTGATATTCGTCCTCGACCTTGTGCACGCGGCTCATCCACTCCTCGTCGCGCCACGGCTCCTCGGGGAGCTTGGTGAGGCGGCGGTCGATCGCCCGGATATAGCGGAGGACGTCGGAGAGGCGACGATAGCCGGTGGCCGTCACGAAACCCGGGTGCACGAGCTTGCCGAGCTGGTCGCGCACGTCGTCCGTCGATGCGCTCGCGCGCAGCGTGTCGAGGCGGGCGCCGCAGTCGTGCCAGACGCTCAGGATCTGCTCCACCCTCCCCAGCACGTCCTTCGCGGTGTCATGGAGGTTGGCCCGCACGTGCTGATAGAGACGGTCGAAGGCGACCGGGTCCCAGGCGGGGCCGCCCACGTCCAGCATGAGCTTGTCCACGGCCGCGTTGACCACGTCGTCGAACAGCGCCACCGCCCCGCCGTGCGGGCTGCGTGACAGCGCCAGCTTGGCCTGGTTGGACAGGCCGCCGAGCAGGGACTTGGCGGGGTTGGTGACGTTGAGGAGCAGCAGGCGGCGTACGCCGGGCCAGTGGGAGCGGCGCTGCTCGGCCTCCGTCTCGAAGATCTTGATCGACACCGAGTCCCCGGCGTCCACCAGCGCCGGATAGCCCTTCATCCGGCCCTGCTCGAACACCTTGGGCAGCGTGCCGAAGCTCCACGTGTGCAGGCCGCTCTGCTCCAGGTCGTCGCCGGCCTGCGACAGCGTCTGGCGCAGGCGCGGCGCGAGGCGGCGCTTGAGCGCGTCGAGGTCCTTGTCCTCGGCGATCGTGCGCTTGCGCTCGTCGATCACCCGGTAGGTGATCCGCAGATGGTCGGGCACCTGGTCGAGCTGCCAGGCCTCGCGCGGCACGCGCACGCCGGTGAGCCGCAGCAGCTCGCGCTCGACCGCCGCGAGCAGCGGCTCGCCGCCCTGCCTGACGCCGGCCAGCACCTGCTTGGCGTAGTTGGGGGCGGGCACGAAGTTGCGGCGCAGGTTTTTCGGCAGCGAGCGGATCAACGCGGTGATCAGCTCCTCGCGCAGGCCCGGGATCTGCCAGTCGAAGCCGTCGGAGTTGACCTGGTTGAGCACCTGGAGCGGCACGTGCACGGTCACGCCGTCGGCGTCGGTCCCCGGCTCGAACTGGTAGGTCAGCCGCATCCGCTGGCCGAGCTGCTTCCACGTGTCGGGGTAGTCGCGGGTGCTGACCTCGGCGCCCTCGTTGACCAGCATCTCCGGCGAGAACGTGAGCAGCTCCGGCTGCTCCTGCCTGGCCTTCTTCCACCAGGAGTCGAAATGGCGGGCCGAGACCACGTCGGCGGGCACCCGCTGGTCGTAGAAGTCGTAGAGCGCCTCGTCGTCGACCAGGATGTCGCGGCGGCGGGCCCGGTTTTCCAGCTCCTCGACCTCGTCGAGCAGCCTGCGGTTGTCCTTCAGGAAGCGGTGGTGGGTGTCCCAGTCGCCCTCGACCAGCGCGTGCCTGATGAACAGCTCCCGCGACAGGTCGGGGTCGATGCGCCCGTAGTTGACCTTGCGGTCGGTCACCAGCGGCACGCCGTAGAGGGTGACCTTCTCCAGCGCGATCACCGCGCCCTGGTTCTTCTCCCAGTGCGGCTCGGAGTAGGTACGTTTGACCAGGTGCTGGGCGAGCGGCTCGACCCAGTCGGGCTCGATCTTGGCGTTGACCCGGGCCCACAGCCGGGAGGTCTCGACGAGCTCGGCCGACATGACCCACTGCGGCTGCTTCTTGGCCAGCGCCGAGCCGGGGAAGATGGCGAAGCGGGCGTTGCGGGCGCCGGAGTATTCCTGGATCGGCCGGCGGCCGTCGGCGCCGCGCTTTTCCATGACCTCCTTGACGCCGATGTGCGACAGCAGCCCCACCAGTAGCGACACGTGCACGTGGTAGGGATCCGCGGGGTGGCTGTTGGGCTGCACCCCGAGCGACTGGCGGAGCTGGCTGTAGATGTCCTGCCACTCGCGGACCCGCAGGTAGTTGAGGAACTCGGCCTTGCACAGCCGCCGGAACGCGCTTGACGACAGCTCCTTCTGCTTGTCGCGCAGGTAGTTCCACAGGTTGAGGTAGGCCATGAAGTCCGACTCGGGGTCGGCGAAGCGGCGGTGCTTCTCGTCGGCCTGCTGCTGCTTGTCGGAGGGGCGCTCCCGCGGGTCCTGGATGGACAGGGCGGCGGCGATCACCATGACCTCGCGCAGGGAGCCGTTCTTCTCCGCCTCCAGCACCATGCGGCCCAGGCGCGGGTCGACGGGCAGCCCGGCCAGCCTGCGGCCGACCCCGGTGAGCGTGCCCTGGCCGTCGAACGCGCCGAGCTCGTGCAGCAGGTTGACGCCGTCCTTGACCTGGCGGCGGTCCGGCGGCTCGACGAACGGGAACGCCTCGATGTCGCCCAGCCCGATCGAGGTCATCTGGAGGATGACGGAGGCCAGGTTGGTACGCAGGATCTCGGGGTCGG
Organism: Nonomuraea jiangxiensis; assembly: GCF_900099965.1. Classification (GTDB taxonomy): domain Bacteria; phylum Actinomycetota; class Actinomycetes; order Streptosporangiales; family Streptosporangiaceae; genus Nonomuraea; species Nonomuraea jiangxiensis. Next base: position 21,115 of record NZ_FNDJ01000047.1, read on the forward strand.
TGAACTCCGGCCGGCCGAGGAAGTCCTCCTCCTCGTAGAGCCGGATGCAGATGCCGTCGGAGGTGCGGCCCGAGCGGCCCTTACGCTGGTTGGCGCTGGCCTGCGAGATGGCCTCGATCGGCAGGCGCTGCACCTTGGTGCGGTGGCTGTAGCGGGAGATGCGGGCGAAGCCCGGGTCCACCACGTATTTGATGCCGGGAACGGTCAGCGAGGTCTCGGCCACGTTGGTGGCCAGCACGATGCGGCGGCCGGTGTGGCGCTGGAAGACGCGGTGCTGCTCGGGGGCGCTCAGGCGGGCGTAGAGCGGCAGGATCTCGGTGTTGCGGAACTCTGCCTTGGCCAGCGCGTCGGCGGCGTCACGGATCTCCCGCTCGCCCGACAGGAAGACCAGGATGTCGCCCGGGCCCTCGCCGATCAGCTCGCGGCAGGCGTCCACGATGCCCTGCGTCTGGTCGTCGTCCTCGTCCAGCGGGCGGTAGCGCACCTCGACCGGGTAGGTACGGCCGGAGACCTCGATGATCGGGGCGTCGTCGAAGTGGCGGGAGAAGCGCTCGGGGTCGATCGTGGCGCTGGTGATGACGACCTTGAGGTCGGGGCGCCGGGGCAGGAGCTGTTTCAGGTAGCCGAGGATGAAGTCGATGTTGAGGCTGCGCTCGTGGGCCTCGTCGATGATCAGCGTGTCGTACTGGTCGAGCATGCGGTCGTGCTGCAGCTCGGCCAGCAGGATGCCGTCGGTCATCACTTTGACCAGGGTGCGGTCGCTCGCCTGGTCGGTGAAGCGGACCTTGTAGCCGACCACCTCGCCCAGGCCGGTGCCGAGCTCCTCGGCTATGCGCTCGGCGACGGTGCGGGCGGCGATGCGGCGGGGCTGGGTGTGGCCGATCAGCCCGCGTACGCCGCGCCCCAGCTCCAGGCAGATCTTGGGGATCTGGGTGGTCTTGCCGGAGCCCGTCTCACCGGCGATGATCACGACCTGGTGGTCACGGATGGCCGCGAGGATGTCGTCCTTGCGCTGCGAGACCGGCAGGTTTTCCGGATAGGTCACCGCGGGCACGGCTTCGCGGCGGCGTCGCAGCCGCTGCTCGGCACGCTCCACGTCGGCGAGGATCTCCGCGACGATCTTGTCCCGGGTGTCGCGGGAGCGCACCCGGCGCATGCCGTCGAGCCTGCGCTGCAGCCGCCGCTGGTCGCGCGGCATGAGCTCGGGCAGGCGGGACTGGAGGTCGGTGAGCGGAGAGGACAAGGAAGATGTTCCCATACTGCTTTTAGGATATTTGAGCTCCGCGGCCCCGGAGCCAACGGACCATGCTGCCCGACCGTGTCGGCCACGCGCATCCCAATATCCCGCCGCCCGGCACCCCGGCACCGGGACGGTGAGCCGCAGGCGGGGGTCAGTCCATGGCGGCGGCGTGCGCGGCGCCGATGATGCCCGCCTCGTTCTGCAGGGCGGCGGGCACGACGGGCGTGTCGAGGTGGACGTGCGGCAGGAACCGGTCGGCCTTCTTGCTCACGCCACCACCGACCACGATCAGCGACGGCGAGAACAACTTCTCCACGTGCCGCAGGTACTCCTCCACCCGCTCGGCCCACTTGTCCCAGCTCAGGTCGTGCTCCTCGCGGATCCGGGCCGCCGCTCGGTGCTCGGCGTCCTTCCCGCGCACCTCCAGGTGTCCCAGCTCCGTGTTGGGCACGAGCACGCCGTCGATGAACAGCGCGCTGCCGATGCCCGTCCCGAAGGTCAGCACCAGCACGGTCCCCCGCCGCCCCCGTCCCTCGCCGAAGGCCATCTCGGCCAGGCCCGCCGCGTCGGCGTCGTTCAGCACCGCCGCCCCGCCGAACAACCGCGAGGCGTCCACGCCGATCCACGAATGGTGCACGTTGGCGGCAGTCCGGATCACCCCGTCCACCACCACCCCGGGGAACGTCACCCCGACGGGACCGTTCCACGTGAAATGCCGGACGATCGAGGAAACGACCTCCGCCACCTCGTGCGGCTTCGACGGTTGCGGGGTCGGAATGCGCAGGCGGTCCGCCATCAGCTCGCCGACCGCGGTGTCCACGGGTGCGCCCTTGATGCCCGAGCCGCCAATGTCGATGCCCAAGACCTTCATGAATCTCATCTCCCCCATGAGGCACGAAAAACTCCCGGACCTATATTCCCGGACCGGCTGAACCCGTTCACCGCTCTCCGCGTATCTCGCCACACAAGCGCTAACTAGGAGGCAACGGATGCGGCCACGCATCATCACACTCTGCGCTGTTGCGGTCGTTCTGGGAGCGACTCTCACCACTCCCGCACACGCCACCACCAGGACACGTTTCGACGTCATCAACCTTGTGTCGGACCTCAAGGGCAAGGCCCCGGTGACCGACGCCAAGGTCGTCAACCCGTGGGGCCTGGCCATGGGCAAGACTCTGTGGGTGTCGAACACCGGCACCGGTAGTGCCACCGTCTACTCCGGCACGGGCAAGAAGGAGAAGACGGAGGTCGCCATCCCCGGCGGAGCTCCGACGGGCCAGGTGTTCAACCCGGGCGAGGGCTTCACCGTGAAGGGCAAGCCCGCCACGTTCATCTTCTCCAGTCCGAGCGGCGCCATCAGCGGCTGGAACGCGGAGGTCGACCCGGCCAACGCCGTCATCGCGGCCTTCACCCGCGGCGCCGACTACAAGGGACTCGAACTGGTCCAGGCGGACGACGGAGACTTCCTGCTGGCCACGGACTTCGCCAGCGGGCGCATTCACGCCTTCAACACGGACTTCCGGCGCATCCAGCTGCAGCGCTGGCAGTTCAGGGACCCGGCGGTTCCCTCGACGTACAAGGCGTACAACGTCGCGATCGCCAACGGGAACATCTGGGTGAGCTACGCCCTGCGTGACAAGACCACCGGCAAGCCCGTGTTCGGCGCCGGCAAGGGCTTCGTCAGCCGCTTCGACGGGAACGGGCGCCTGACCGGCCGCATCTCCAGGGTCGGGCTCAACGCCCCCTGGGGGCTGACCGCCGCGCCGAAGGGCTGGCGGGAGTACGCGGGCGCGCTGCTGGTCGGCAACTTCGGCGACGGCACCGTACACGCCTACAAGGGCGGCCGGCACCTCGGTGCCCTGACCCTGTCCAACGGCAAGCCGGTCGTGCTGCCCGGCCTGTGGGACCTGCAGCCCGGCACGGCCGCCACCGGCGGCGAGAACTCCCTGTGGTTCTCCGCGGGCATCGAGGCCACCAAGCACGGCCTGGTCGGCGTGATCGCCCCCAAGGGCACGAAGGTGACCTCGTCGGGCACGCCCAGGCCCTCGACGAGGAACAGCAGCGCCCCGGCCACCCAGCCGCCCGCCCAGCAGGACTCCTACGGCGGCTACTGACCGGCGCTCCCCGCGCCGTCGCCCCCGCCCAGCGAGAAGCGCAGCTCGCCCACAACGGGCGGGGGCGGCGGTCCCACGACGTTTCCGGCGCGGTTGGCGCGAGCCGCGCCGGAAACAACCCCTCACACAGCCACAGCCCCTCACGCGGTACGGCACGGAGCCGGGGTCTACAGTCGGTCCCGTGAGTACGGGATCTTTCAGCCGATGGCTACGCGAGCAGTCCGAACCCGAGTGGACGGCAGTGGTGACGCACCCCTTCGCCATGTCGATCACGACAGGCGCGGTGCCCGCCGCGGACATGCGGCGCTACCTGGAGCAGGACTTCCAGTTCGTGGACTCCTTCACGGCCCTGCTCGGCGCGGCCGTGGCCGCCGCGGACACGTTCGAGGCGCGGGTGCCGTACGGGAAGTTCCTCGGGCAGGTCGCGACCACGGAGGAGAAGACGTACTTCCACCGGGCCTTGGCCGAGCTGGGCGGGCGGACCGACGCGCCGGCCGAGCCGGTCACGGAGGCGTTCCGGCGGCTCATGGACGACGTGCGGACCTCGCAGGACTACGCGCTGATCGTGGCCGTGCTCTGCGTGGCCGAGTGGTGCTATCTCGGCTGGGCGTCGCGGGCCGTTGAGCCGCTGCCGGAGAGCTTCGTGCACCGCGAGTGGATCGAGCTGCACGAGGGCGCGGAGTTCCGGGCCTGGGTGGACTTCCTGAAGGGCGAGCTCGACCGGCTCGGGGCGGCGGCGGACGAGGAACGGCGGCTGGAGGTGCTCGGCGTGTTCCGCCGGGCCGTCGAGCTGGAACGCTCGTTCTTCGACATGGCCGCCGGTCAGCCCAGTACGGCCGCCAGGTCGTCGAACGTCCGGTAGTGGACGCCGGTCATGCCGAGCGCCCTGGCGGCCTCGACGTTCGGCAGCCGGTCGTCCACGAACAGGCAGCGCTCGGCCGCGACCCCGGCCCGTTCGACGGCGATCTCGTAGATCCGCGGGTCGGGTTTGGCCACGCCGACCCTGGCGCTGCTGATCACGGCATCGGCGAAACCGGTGAGCCCCAGCAGGTCGAGGTGGCACTCCAGGGTGTCCATGGCGTTCGTCACCAGGATCAGCGGGACGTGCTGCCGTGCCCGCGCCAGCAGCGCCTTGACCTCCTCGTCCACCCAGAACCGGACCTCCGCGAACTCGGCGACCGCCCGGCGGACCCGCTCGTCGCCGCCCAGCGCGACGGCGATCGACTCCACCCACTGCGCCTCGGTGGCCTGCCCCAGCGTCGGCGGCATGATCAGCTCGGGATCGAAGGCGGTCCGGATGAGCGGCAGGCCGTAGCGGGCCTCGATCTCGGCCTGGGCAGCGTGGTCGAAATGGCGCAGCACGCCGTCCAGATCCGAGAGAACCGCGTCATAGGGGATCACAGTCCCCCATTGTGCCGCGCGAGCGGGTCCGCGTCGCTGAGCGCCGTACAGACGAGCGCGCCGACGTGCCCGCGTGCGCCCGCCGTGCTGGCGAGCGCCATGGCGTGCCCGCGTGCGCCGTACCGGCGGGCGTCCCACCGCCGGCCGGCGGAGAGTGCGGGTTTTCGCGCGCTGCCCGCCGAACTGAGGCGAGCGACCGCACTACCATCTCCGAGACAGGATTCGGTATCGGAACGGTAGGGCATGGACGATCACCGGCTGCCACGCGAGCTGTGCCAGCTCTTCGCCGACGGCGGCAGGGGGCGCAAGTTGCCGGCGGGGCTGCCCCCCGGCGAGGTGGTCTGGCCCGATCCGGGCTACACCGGGCAGGGCCAGGCGATCAGGCCCGCGTTCTGGATGAGCGACGAGCCGGCGGCCGGGCAGGACTGGGCGCTGCTGCGCAAGTGGCACCCGCACAGCGGCCTGTGGCCGGTGCTGCTGGACGAGTCCACACAACCCTGGGCGATCGGACAGATCGTGCCGGACGATCCGCGCCAGATCGATCACTTCACCGCCGACGGCTTCATGGCCGAGGTGTGGCAGGAGTGGGTGTCGCAGATGCCGCAGGACGCGCTGGGCGAGCTGGAGCCGTTCGGGGCGATCTGTCCCGGTCTTGCCCCGCCCGGCGTGCTGCGGGCCACCCCTGGCGAGGTCGCCGACTGGTACGCGGGAGAGCTGGCGGGCAGGGACATGCCACTGGGACTGGTCGCCGCCGGGCGGGGCGCGGACGCGCTGGCGGTCATGGGCTGGCAGGGGGCGCTGCACCACAACGAGTGGATGGTGCCCCTGGCGGCGGTCGTGCGTAGCTGGGAGGACAGGTTCGGGGCCCGGGTGGTGAGCGTCGGCTTCAACACCCTGGACCTGAGCGTGGCGGCGCCGCCGGTCGATCCCGAGCACGCGTTACACGTGGCGGCCGAGCACTGGGCGTTCTGCCCGGACAACGTCGTCCAGGGGCCCGGCGATCTGCAGGGTTACGCCCAGCAGATCATCGGCGTGCACGCCTGGTCCTTCTGGTGGGACTGAGCCGGGGCCGTCCCGAAGGTCCCGCTCGTGGGACCGGTGCCCGGGTCGTTCCGAAGGTCCGGCCGGTGGGGCCGGGCCTTCGGTCGCGACCGAGGTGTCACCGCTGTCAAGGAACATGGGCCACGGCACCGTAAGCGCCCGAGGCGGCCGGCTCTTCGAAGCAGGCAAGCTCATGGCCGTTGGGCCGCCATTCCGGAACCCACACCAATCCCGGATCCACCAGCACCAGACCTTCGAGCAACGCCTCAACCTCCTCCCGGGTGCGAACAGCGTGACCCGGCAGCGTCATCGCCAGCAGGTCGTGAATGGCGGGCAGCAATTCCGCCGGGATTCCGTCGAACGTGGTCTGCAGCAACGACAGATAGCTCCGTTCGGGCACCACCTGCCGGATCCGCTTGATCACGTAATGGAAGAACTCGTCGTCGTTCAGGCTGTGGGTCGACAGCAGCAGCACGGCCATGGGGCGATCCCAGTCCAGGAACGTCTGCAGGACCCGGTCCTCGAGAACGTCGTCGATCTCGCGTACATCGCCCTCTACAACGCGTACGAGATCGGTGACGGGCTCGATCGTGGCACGTGCCCCGGCCAGCACCATCGGGTCGCTCTCCACATAGACGACCCGTGCCGCCGAGGTACGCGCGGCGTCCCTGGCCACGTCATGCAACTGCCTGCCGGCCGGCAGGCCGCTCGGGACACCGCTCCCGACGATTACGAACTGATCCACACCCTCGGTCGCCAGGTGGCGGACCACCCGGCTCAGGAACTGCAGCACGGCGCACGCGGCCGTGGTGGTGATGGCGGCGGCCTGGTCGTAGCGGCGCACTGCGTCTCTGTCCGCTACGAAATTGTTCTTTCCACCCGCCGCGGCGTCGAGAATCCGGGTGATCCTTGCTTGGGTCATCTCCAGCTTCGCCAGGTTTCGGATGGCACGCTGACGCATTGAGTGTTGCCCCTTTCCCCTCGCCCACTATCTCGGGAAAAAAGTTGATCCTTGCGGACCCCACTCGATGACCCAGACCATATGATCCTCGTTACCGGGCAGAAGACAACCGGAAAACCTATTAGTTTTCGGTATATGTGCGTAACCAATCGCACGCTTAATGATCAGCCGCCCGGGATACAGATCATTTTCCGAGGGAACGCGAAAGCCTTTCGCGATGCTGGTTCAACACCTCGAAGGTCTCCTCGCGGGTGGTGGTCGTCACCGACAACTTGGTGAAGGCCTGGTGGTAGGACTCCACCGCGGCGGTGTCGGTGATCAGCTCCTCCGACTCGATCCCGTGGGCGCACGCGATGTCCGGCTCGAACGCCTCCGCGAAGCGCCAGAGGGTGAACGGGCCGGTGCGCGGCAGATAGGCGGGATCGTCCATCGGCACCACGTGCAGGGAGACGTTGGGCCGCTTGGCGTGCTCCAGCAGCAGGTCGAGCTGGCGGAGCTGGCCGAGCCGGCCGACGATCGAGCGCATCAGGACGCTCTCGTCGATGACGGCCCACACCACGAGCCCGCTGTTGCGGGCCACGGCCTCCTGGCGGGCCAGCACGAGGGCCACCGCCTCCTCGACCGTCGCCTGCCCGAGGGTCGCGGGGCCGGACACGGTGACGGCGGCCCTGGCGTATTCCTCGGTCTGCAACAGGGGCGGCACGAACTGGTTGTGATAGGTGCGGATCACCGTGGCCCGCTGTTCGAGGGCGTAGGTGGTGGCCAGCCAGACGGGCACTGACTGCGCGTCGTACCAGGCGGCCTCGCGTTCGCCCCGGGCCAGTGACAGCACGTATTCGCGGATGGGCGGGGCGGTGACGCCGTAGACCGTGAGCAGGCGCTCGACGGTGATGGGCGCGGGGGCGAGCCGGCCCTCCTCGATGGCGGGGACGGCGGCCGCGCCCTTGCCGACGGCGGTCTCCACCTGCTCGACGGAGAGCTGGGCGGTCAGCCGCAGGCCGTGCAGCCGCTTGCCGAGCGCCCTGCGCTGCGGCCCGCTCAGCGGCGCGGCCGCCTCCGGGATCTCGGAGCTGGGCTCCGGCTCCTCGGGCAGTCCCTCGGCCTTGCGGGCGAGCTCGACCACGCCGCGCAGGACGGCCAGCGAGCCCTCCGACAGCCCGGAGGCCGTCAGGCCGACGGAGGCCGCGCGCAGTTGCAGCTCCTCCGCGGAGCCCGACTCCAGGTAGTCGTCGCCGACCAGCCAGCCCACACTCACCTGGAGGCAGGAGGCCAGCGCCCGCAGCACCCCGAGGGTCGGGTTGGTCTGCTTGCCGGTGCGCAACTGGCTGACGTAGGCCCTGGTGATGGGGATGCCGGCCTCCGTCAGCGTGGAGGCGACCTGCGCGCCGGTGAAGCCGCGCTTGGTCAGCGCGAGATCGAGCCGTTCGGCGAAGTTCGCCACGGCACACCTCCTACCGCCCGTGAACTTTTCCAGCGTAAGGGACTGCGGGCCGCACTGTCCCCTGCCATGCGGGCAAGCTCTGCCACGCGGGTAGGTATCAACTTATGCGCAAACTGTGAGTTGACATAGTGGCGCTCGTAAGCGGAGTATCGGAGCGCATGGTAACTGTGACTTAACAGTCGGACTGGCTCTCGAAGAGTTCCCCAGCGAGGAGGTGGCCGGACGTGACCATGGATTGCTCGGGCGGTTCCTGGGTCGTGGAAGACCGCGTCTCCCGTGGGCAGGAGCAGGTGGTCCAGCGCATCTGCGCGCGGGTGGCCGGACCCGTCGCCGGGGCCGGCGTACACGTCGCGAGCCTGCCGCTCGGCGGGGTCGAGGTCTGGCTGGACAGTCCCCGTCATCGCTGGCGGTTCCACCACCGGATGGCCCGCGAGCTGCGGCTGGCCGGCTGGCACACGGAGACGGGGTCTGATCGGCTGGTGTTGCTCGGGTGGAGTGCGGTGTGCCTGAGCCACCGCGCCCGCATGCTGGGAGCGGCGCTCACGGGACGGCTGGCGGACTTCGACAGGACGGCCTTCACGGCCGTCATGATCGCCACCCGGCTGTGTCACGCGGGGTTCCCCATCGAGGAGCTTCCGGCCGAGGTGGAGGCCCGCTGTGGCGAGGCGTTGCGCTGGCCCGCCCGGCTGGCCGATCTCGACGGCCTCGAACGCAGGTCGTCACTGGAGCCGCTGCGGCTCCGGCTGGCCCAGGTGGCCGGGCTGGAGGCCAAGGTGCTCCGTCGCTGCGGCGAGCATCTCGCGCTCGCCTCGAAAGTCGCGCGCACGGTCGCCGGTGGTGCGGGGCCGGTCCGGGCGCGCGTCCCGGGGTCGCGGATGTCACCGGCGGGCGCGGGCCTGACGGAGCGCATGGTCTGCGTGAGCGTGCCCAACAGCGTGCCGGACGCCGCCGTGAGGGCGGGGACGGCGAAATGACGCTGACGCTCCTTCGCGAGCACCGGGCCACCCCGGTCGCGGCCGTGTCACGGCCGGCCGGCGGCGGCGTGGCGTTCGCGATCACGGCGGACCGCGTGACCGCGGCGACGGCGGTCGCCGCGTCGCCGGCCGTCTCCGGGCGGCCGGCGCATCTGATCGGCAGGCGGAGCGTGCTCGCGTTCGGCCTCGTCCTCTCCTGCCCGGGCGCGGCCATCACGGCCCTGTCCTGGCAGGTCCTGGCGGGCGGGCGGCTGATCCAGGGCACGGACGCCACCATGAGGTTCCCCGCCTCGCTCGCGCTGCTCCTCTGCGCGTTGCCCACGAGCCGACGGGCTCGGGGCATCACGCTGGGCTGCGCGTGCGGCGGCGGCGGAATGCTGGCGCTGCTGACAAGTAACGGGTGGCTGCCGGTCGTGCACGGCCGGCAGACCCCGTTCGTCCCCTGCGCGGGACTGGTGGCAGCGCTGCTGCTGCTGGCCCCGGCGCTTCCCCACCCCGGCACCGTGCGTCACGTGCCCGACTTTGTCGGCGCGGTGCCGCCGGCCAGCGCGGTAGCGGCTGGCGTGCTGGCCAACCCAAGGGGTAGCGTCTGGGGCTGGCTTTCTCCACGTTCGCCGGGCCACGCGATCGACTCGCGGCCCTGGCGGCGTGACGGTTTCCCCCGGGTGACAGGCTCTGCCTGCCTGTTCGGCGCGGTCTCGTTCGCCGCGCTCGCCCTGGGGCCGCCCTATCCGATGGCGACCGGGCTCACGTCCTCGCCGGCCTGGACGTGGCCGGTCGTGTCGTCGCCGGCAATGATCGCTTCGAGCGTGGCAGCCACCCTGGCCGGTCGCCGTATCGGCCAGTACGAGGTCATCTTTGGCGGGGGCCTCGTACTCGGCGGGTTCGCGATCGGCGCCATCGGCACGGGGGCGAGGCTGGGCGGTGCGATCGGCGTGACGGGCGCCACGGTGCTGATCGACCGGCCGTTCCCGGAGGGGCCAGTGCCCGGGTACGCCTCCGTGCTGGTGGTCATTCCGCCGGCCGTTCTGCTCGCCGCCACGGCGCTGGTGCGGGTCGCCGGGGCGTCGAGCCATGGGATGGAACATCGATCTCAACGCGCGGCGGACGGGGGCCGGCGAAGTCCCGCCGGCCCCTCGCCGGGCCGCGCGACCCCTTCGACCAGGTACGGAGCGAGGCCGCGGAGGAGCCGGCCCGTTTCGAGGTCCACGACGTGTCCCCAACCAGAGTGATCAACCCGCGATGACCAGGAGCGAAACATGCTCACCGAAGAAGTACGCAGGTCGCAGCCACACGAAGTACACGCGCGGGGCGTACGGCCCGGCGCGCCCCCGCCGTCCCGGGGCGAGGACCAGGACGGCGAACAGGCGGGACCGGCGCGGACCGTGCACCGGCTGCGCCGCCTCCGGCAGGTGTCCGTGCGGGCCGTCACCGAGATCGGCCTGCGGCACCCCGCCCCCTGAGCCCTGCTGTCCCCCGACCTCCGGCGTAACTCCCAGGAGGAGATCCATGCGCACCGTCCTCGCACCCGCACGTTACGGGGGTGTGCTGTGAACCGCGGCAGGGTAGGCGTGATCGTGGCGCCCGCGAACCCGTCGGCGGAACCCGAGCTGACCCGGCTGCTCGGCTCACGCGCCGATATGCACGTCACCCGCTTCCCGGTACGGCACGGGCTGAGCCTGGCCGAACGGCTTGAGAGCTACAACGCGGCCCTGCCCTCCATGGTCTGGGCGTTCGACGGCCTGCCGTTGAGCGCCATGGTCATGGCCTGCAGCGAGCCCCGCTACCTGATCGGCCCCGACGAGGACCGCGAGCAGTGCGCCGAGCTGAGCGAGCACGCCGGGGTGCCCTTCGCCTCGGCCACGCTGGCCACGCGTGAGGCGATGCGGCACGTCGGGGTGGGCGACATCGTGCTGGTCTCGCCGTACCAGCCGTGGCTGACCGAGCTGGCCGAACGGTTCTGGAAGACCTCGGGCCTCAACGTCACCCAGGTCGTCCAGGTACGCGCCAAGAACGGCTATTCGCCGTACGCGGTCACCCCGGCCGAGCTGATCAGCCAGGTCGAGCTGGCGGAGCTGCCGGGCGACGCCGTGCTGCTGCTCACCGGCACCGGCATGGCCACGCTGCCCGCGCTCGGCCCGCTGAACGCCGGCAACGACCGCCTCCTGCTGACCTCGAACCTGTGCGCAGCCTGGTGGGCCCTGTCCAGGGCCGTCGGCCGGCCTGTGACGCTGGGCCGGGTGCCGCACCGCCGCCGGCGCATGGCGGCCGCCGGGGGCGCGCAGGTGGGAGGCACGGCATGAAGGGCGTCATCGTGGTCGGCGCGGGCCCCGCGGGCCTGACCGCGGCGCTCTCGCTGGCCAGGGCCGGGATCCCGGTCACCGTGCTGGAGCGGGAGAACGAGCTGCCGCGGCAGGCGCGGGCCTGCACCTTCCACCCGGCCACCCTCGACCTGCTGGACGACCTCGGCGTGGCCTCCAGGCTGGTGGCCAAGGGCCGGGTCGTCGACCGGGTGCAGTGGCGCGACCGCTCCGGGATCGTGCTGGCCGAGATGGGCATGAACCGGCTGGACGGCCTGACCAAGCATCCGTTCCGGATCCACGCCGACCAGACGTCGCTGACCCCGCTGCTGCTGTCAGCCCTGAGCGTCTACCCGGACGTGGACGTGCGGTTCGGCACCCATGTGGACGGCGTGGCCGAAGGCGGCACAGGGATCCGGGTCCGCGTCGGCCACACCTGGACGCGGGCCCGGTACATGATCGCCGCCGACGGCGCCCACAGCACGGTACGCGGTTCGCTGGGGCTGCCGTTCCCCCGGTCCGCGTATCCGACGCAGGCGCTGCGGGTGTTCACCGACTCACCGCTCGACCGGCTGCTGCCGAGCCTGGCGCCGCTGACGTACGTACGGGACGTGCAGCAGTCGTGCACCCTGCTCGCGCTGCCGGACCACTGGCGGATCATCTTCAAGATCCCGTGTGACGCGCACGAGCCGCTGTCGCCGCCGAACCTGTCCCTGCTGGTCCGCCGGACCCTGCCGGGGGCCAGCGAGCCCATCCACGTGACGGGCGCCGACCGGTTCGGGCTGTCACGGGGGGTGCTGACGTCGTACCGGTGCGGGCGGGTGCTGTTCGTGGGCGACGCCGCGCACCTGACCTCCACGGTCGGCGGGCTCAACATGAACGCGGGCATCCACGACGCCGTCGAGGTCGGGCAGGTGATCGCGGCCGTGATCGGCGGCTACGCCCCGCCCACCGCGCTGGAGGCGTGGGCCTGGCGGCGGCGCTCGGTGCTGCTGCAACGGGTGGTCCCCAAGGGCGAGACGCGGCTGGTGGGCGTGCGCGAGCGCGACAGCGCCAGGCTGGCCGCGGCCATGGCCGGGCTGCGGGCCATCGCCGGGGACCCCGACGCGACCCGGGCCTACCTGGCCCAGGCGTCGCTGCTGGACACGGTCGCCCACTCCGGCGGACCCCCTTCCGCCGGGCCCGATCCCGTCGGGAGGTCCTGACCTGACGTCACCGCGATCCGCGTATCGACCAGAGGAGGTGTGAAGCCAGATGTGGCGAACCCTGTCCGACGACGCGCGCCAGGCCGTCCGCGGCCTGTGCGACAAGCACGGAGCCCGCCTCTACGACTACTGCCGCACCGAGCTCGCCGCCGGCGATGCCGAGCAGGCGGTCGCCGGCGCCATGCTGACGGCGCACCTGTACGCGGAGCGCATGCCGGATCCCGCCCTGCGGCGGGCCTGGCTCTACGGGGTGGCCAGGGCGCACCGGGCGTTCGTGGCCAAGCCCGCGAGCATCGGCTCGTGGTCGCGCCCCGGCCGCATGTCGGAGCTGCTGCCCGAGGCCCTGATGTCCCTGGAGCGCCCCCAGCGGGAGCTGCTCGACCTGTCCGTACGGCACGGCCTGGCCGACGCCGAGCTGGCCACGATCTTCGAGCTGCCCCCGGCCGAGGTGCGCTCCATCGTGGCCAAGGCCGCGGCCGCCCTGGAGGAGTGGTTCGCCGCGGTCATCGCCGCGCGCGGCCGCGACGGGTGCCCCGACCTGATGGCCCGGGTGGCGGACTGGGTCCGGGCCCCCGGCAGGCGGGCCAGGGCCAGGATCGGCCGCCACATCCACTCCTGCCCGACCTGCCGGGCGGCGCCCAGGACGATGACGGCGGCCGCGCTGCTGCGCCGCCTGCCGATCGCGACGCTGCCCGGCACACTGCCCAACCGGCTGACGCTGGCGCAGCCGCTGCCCGGAGAGGGACCCCTCTGGCGGGCGGACGGCTTCCCGGTGCAGGCACGCACACTGGTGGAGACGGGTCCTGCGCCTGTCCCGCCGGTCGCCGACGTCACGCCGTCCGCCCAGGTCGCCGACCCCACGACGGCGACCTCGGGAAAGCCCTGGTCGGCGGCGGGCGCGGCTGCCGCCGACCAGGAGCATCCCGCCGCTGCGGGCAACCGGCAGCCGCCGCTCGCGGCCCCCGTCGACTTGCCTCCCACGACCGCCGCCGACCAGCAGCTCGCGGCTCCGGCGGCACGCGGGCGGCATCCGTTCGCCCCGCCCAGCCGGACGCGAGCCCTGCGCGCCACCGGCCCAGGCGCCCACAGCGACAGGCTCGTCTACAGCACGACCCTCAAGGGCGAGAGCAACGGCACGCACAGCACGGGGGCGATCATCCGCTACGGCGGCGTCCCCCTGACCGATCTCGACCGGCTGTCCGGCTCGGACGGTGTCCAGGAGTTCTGGCGCGACCGGCCCGACGACGACGATGCCGAGGCCGGGGCGCCGATCAGGACCGTGGCCAGGCTCGGGCTGATCGTCGGTGTCGGGCTGCTGGTGGCGGGCCTGATCTGGGCCATCATGAACTCCAGCCGGCAGCCGGCCATGATCACCAAGGCCGCCGCCGCCGCGGAGCCGACGGCCCTGTCAGCGAAGCCGACCGCGTTGTCAGTGGAGCCGACGGCCCTGACGGTGGAGCCGACCGCGCTGTCGCGGGAGCTCGCGGCGCCCTCCAGGGAGTCGGCCGTGCCGGCGAAGGAGCCGCCGCGCGGGGCGGCGTCGGTGGCGACCGCCGGGTCCGGCCTGGAACGGATGACCAGGGCGGCCGAGCTGCCGCGACCGAAGCCGCCGGTGGCGAGGTTGACGCCGGCGTCAGTGTGGCTGGGTGCGGAGCGTACCGGGTCGTTCTCGCTGTCGTGCACGGGCCGCTGCGCGATCGTCTCGGCCACCGCCACGAACGGCATCGCGGTGTCCCACACGACCTTCAGGGTGAGCGCCCCCGTCCCCCGGAACGGGTGCGAGACGCGGGTGGAGCGCGGGCGGATCATCCTGCGGTGGACCGGCCGGACCACCGGCGACGGCACCCGCACCGGCGGGACCACGCCCGGCAAGGGCACCCTGACCATGAACCTGTCCTGGGCCGCGGCCCTGGACGGCGACAGCGGCTCGCGCACGCTCGAGTCGGGGCGTCGCGTCCACCGTAGCGGGTGCGAGTAGGCGGCCTTGGGCCCGCGCGGGGCCCAAGGCCGATCGGACGGGTTTAGAAGAAGTGGAACCCGGGCTCGGGCTCAGGCAGCTCGACCCGGTCGGGACCGCGGAACTTGGCCGCGTCCTGCGGCACGTCGGCCTCGGCCAGCGGCGTACCGAGCACGAACGGGAGCGTGACGCTGGACTTGGCCAGGTCGACGGTCACGTTGGCGCCGGTGCCGGTCTCATCGCTGTAGGTGGAGTCGGTGCCCGCGATCACCAGGCCGATCCGGTGGCCCTTCCTGAAGGTGTAGTCCTGCGGCAGCGTCAGCCACTCGACCTTGCCGTACGTGCCCACCGGCAGCGGCTTGGCCTGGCTGAGCGAGTCGCGGTTCTGCACGTCGATCCAGCCGCGGGCGACGATCTCCAGCGGGCGGGTGGCCACGTTCGTGACGACCTTGCGGTAGCAACCGTCGTCGGCCGCGGTGCTCTCCCCGTGGCAGTCCTCCTCGGTGAGCGTGGTGATGCCCTGGCCGCGACGCCAGTCGACGCGGGTGGCCTCGCCGAAGTCGACGAGCAGGGCGGTCAGGTTGGAGGTGGGCTTGTCCAGCTTGACCCGCAGGTCGGCGGTGGGCGTGCCGGACAGGCGCAGGTCGAGCGGGAGCTCGCCGGTGGTGAACGCGACCCGGCCCGGGTTGGCCGTGCCGACGTCGGCGACCATGTCGTTCTCGCTCATGTCCACGTCGGTGAAGGAGGCGGTGCTGTTCTTCTTCGCGGGCTTGAGGCCGAGCGAGCCGTCGGGCGCGGGGCGCAGCGACGCCTTGGCGGCGAACGGCGCCGGCCAGTCGCGCTGGGTGATCCACTGCGCCGGGCCGATCTCGACGTCCGCGCGGGGCTCGTTCATGATCCCGTTGCGTACGCCGTGCAGCCAGTAGTCGAACCAGCGGTGCAGGGTGTCCACCCACAGGTCCCGGCGGCCCTCGAAGTCGAACGGGTCCACGTGCTGGGTCTGGCCGACCCAGATCTTGCGCGGCACGTGCCGGTCGGCCAGCTCCTTCCACCAGGCGGAGAAGTTGTCCGGCTTGACGTTGAGGTCGTTGACGGTGTGGACGACGAAGACGCTGGCCCGGACCTTGGAGACGTCGCCGAGCAGGCCGTCGATGTAGTCGCGCTCGGCCCAGAACCGGTTGTAGTCGCCGGTGGCGTCGCCGTCCTCGGCGTGCAGCTGGTCGCGTACCTGCTGGCACTTGGCGTCGGGGTCGGTGTCGACGGCGTTGGTGAGGAACCGGACGTAGTCGTAGTTGTAGATCACGCCGTTGGAGCGCTGGTACTTGTACCAGGAGCTGATGGCCGAGATCGGGACGATCGTCTCCAGGCCCTTCACGCCGGTGGCGGCCACGGCGTTGGCCAGCGTGCCGTCGTACGACTTGCCGATCATGGCGGACTTGCCGGTGGTCCAGTCGGCCACGGCGGCGGTGCCGTCCGCCTTGTAGCCCTTGGCGCGGCCGTTCAGCCAGTCGATGACGGCCTTGCCGCCCAGTACGTCGGCCTTGCCGCCCATGTCCGGGCAGCCGTCGGATCGGGTGGTGCCGAGCATGTCCACGTTGAGGACGGCGTAGCCACGGGGCACGAAGTAGTTGTCGTAGAAGAGCGGAAATTTCGTGACATTTCCGGCTTCGTCGTAAACCTTGCGCTCTGCCTCGTTGCCACGGCCCGAGTTGTCGTAGTACGGGCTCTCATCGATGATCACCGGCACCTTGAGCCGCGGACCGGACTCCTTGGGCCTGATGATGTCCACGCGTACGCGGTCGAGCCTGCCGTCGAGGTCGCTGTCCACGGTGGACTCGACGTACACGTGCTCGCGGATCGCGTCCGCGTACGAGAAGACCGGCTGTGTTCGGCCGTTCTCGACAGTGATGCCCGGTCCGACGGCCGCTGCCGCCTGGGCCGGGGTCGCCACCGCCAGGGTGAGGGCGATGGCGACGAGGGTCGGGCGTAATTGTGACACGCGTGACCTCCGTGATTTATAGCGAAATTAGACGAAATCTTTCAGACGGGCCGGGACCTGGCAAGATCCCACCCATGGATGTTCTCGACCGAGTCCGGGGCTGCCTTCTCGGCGGCGCGATCGGCGACGCCCTGGGCGCGCCGATCGAGTTCCTGTCGCTGCGGCAGATCCGCCGCGATCACGGCGAGCAGGGCCTTTCCGGATATGCCACGACCTGGCGGGGCCGGAGCGCCCTCGTCACTGACGACACCCAGATGACTCTGTTCACTCTGGAGGGTCTGCTCAACAGCCGCCCCACCCAAACCGGCGCGGCTCACCAGGACGGCGGCACGACGACTGCGGCGGTCCGGGAGGCGTACCTGCGCTGGCTGGACACCCAGGAGCACAGCGCTCCCCCGCCCGCCGACCGTCCCCACCGCACCGGGCGGCTGCGCGAGGAGGGCTGGCTGTACTCGCGGCGGGCGCCGGGCAACGCGTGCCTGTCGGGGCTGCGCCGGCCGTTCCCCGGACCGTCGCCGCTGGGCCGGCCGGGTCCGGTGAACCCCGACTCGAAGGGCTGCGGCACGGTGATGCGCTCGGCGCCGTTCGGCCTGGTGACGACGGACGCGCGGGCGGCGTTCGAGACGGCGGCGGCCTGCGCGCAGATCACGCACGGGCACCCGACCGGCTACCTGGCCGCCGGGGCGTTCGCGGCCGTCGTCGCCGGCCTGATGGCCGGTGCGGCCCTGGAACCCGCCGTCCTGCGGGCCCTGGAGCTGCTGGCCGCCTGCCCGGCGCACGAGGAGACCTCCACCGCCCTGGACGCCGCCGTGAAGCTGGCGGCGCAGGGCGCGCCCACGCCGGAGCGGGTCGAGTCCCTCGGCGGGGCCTGGGTGGCCGAGGAGGCGCTGGCCATCGGCGTCTACTGCGCCCTGGCCGAGCCCTCCGTCGAGCGGGCGCTGCTGCTGTCGGTGAACCATTCCGGGGACAGCGACTCGACCGGCTCGGTGTGCGGCAACCTCCTGGGCGCCCTGCACGGGGCCGCCGCCCTGCCCGCCGCCTGGCTCGCGCCGTTGGAGGGCCGCGAGACGATCGAGCGCCTGGCCGCCGAGCTGGCCTGACGCCACGGACGGTCCCGGGTCACGGGCCGTCATCGGCTGGAGATCGCATCGTTACGTGGCGTGGTCCCCGGTCGGAGGGGTGCCAGAGTCTAGGGTGGATGTGCTCCAGCCGATGAGAAGAGGGTGCATGCGAAACGTCGCTCGGACCTCGCTCGTTGACGCCGCCATCGACGAGCTCCGCCGGGAGATCGCCAACGGGGTGTGGCCGGTCGGCACGAAGATCCCGTCGGAGAGCCGGCTCGCGGAGAGCCTGGGCATGAGCAGGCTGTCCGTACGCGAGGCGGTGCGCGTCCTGGCCCACGCCGGCCTGCTGCACACCCGCCAGGGCGACGGCACCTACGTGACCGCCACCGACGAGTCCAGGGTCGCCCTGCGCAGGCGGCTCGACACGGCGGCCGCCATGGACATCGTCGACGTGCGCCGCGGGCTCGACCTCGTGGCCGCGCGGCTGGCGGCGGCCCGGCGCACCGAGGAGGACCTGGCGGCGCTGCGGGACACGCTGGCCCGCAGGGACGCGGCGGGGCGGGCGGGTGACCTCGACGGGTTCGCGGACGCCGACGTGGACTTCCACCTGCTGGTCGCCGACGCGGCGCACAACCCGCTGCTCGCCGACCTCTACCGCAGCATGAGCGACGCCCTGCGCGACGCCGTCCGCGACCAGGAGCAGGCGGCACTGGCCCCGGACAGCTCGCACGACGACCTGCTGCGCGCGATCGAGGACGGCGACGCGGCCCGGGCGGTCGCGGTGTCCATGGCCATCCTGGACCAGCAGCAGTTGGATCTCTGACCCCCACCCACCCGACCTCACCGACCATGGCCTGCCAAGGTCGCCCGGGATAGCCGGGGTGGTGCTTGCCGGGTCGTGCGGGGGGAGCCGGGGTGGGCCGCGACGCGGGCCGCTCGGGAAAGGGGGCGTCGCAGGCGCACCCCGGCAGTCCGGGAGCGGCGCGCCGGCCCCCGCGACGGCGCGCCGGGTCGTCTACCGCGAGCTGACGATCGTGTCCGCGGACTCGTCCACCGGCGGGTCCGGCTCGTCCTCCCCCCGGCGCGGCAGGCCCCGCGAGGTCAGCGCGGGCAGCAACCGCAGGGCCGCCACCGCGAGCAGCGCGCCACCGGCCACGGCGATCAGCAACGTGTACGCCGGCACCCCGCCGGAGTCCCGCCCCGCGTCACCGGCCGGGGCCTCGGCCTGGGGCGCGGGTGCCCCGCCCTGGACCGGCTGCCCCTGCGCCTGGGTCTGCGGCGCGGCCGTGGGGGTCGCCGCCCCCGCCGTGGCGGGCGCCTTGCCGGGAGGGAAACCCGGCGGGCGTACGGCACCCCAGTAGTCCTTCCCGTCCGCCGGGACGCCCATGACGATGTCCGGGCGCACCGGGTTGACCTTGAGGGCCCCGGGAACGGTGAGCGTGCCCACCTCGTACGGCTCGAAGATGCCCTGGATGCCCTCCACCTTCCACTCCCCGGCGGGCACGACCACCGACGTGGCGTAGTGGCCGGCCTCGGGCAGCGCCGTGCCGTCGAACGTCAGGCTCTTCCCGTCCTCCCCGGTGAGCCGCAGCGCGACAGGGCCGAGGTCCCCCTCGTACGGGTGGGACCCGTGCTGGAGCACCCAGAACCCCAGCGCGTACGACTTCCCGCCCTCGAACGCCCGCGGCGGCGGATCCATGTAGGTCACCGCCCAGTTGCCCATCGCGGCAGCGGGAACACCCCCGCCGACCAGCGCCATCACAGCGGCCGTCACTATGGCCAGAACAGCCGGAATCCTCTTCATCGGACCACCTCCGATGTAGATACACCGCCGATCCCACCCAGGTTCCCGGACGGCGACCGGTCAGCCGGCAGGGTTGCGGGCGCGGCCCAGAATGTGGGCCATGGCCGGTGCCGAGGGAGCCGCCCTGAAGGAGAAGCGCTCACACTCCTCGATCACCAGCCCGCTCTCGGTGATGGCCCGCTCGGTGTCCCGGTTGGGCCGGCAGTCCCCGGCCACCCGTCGCCACAACGGCGTGACCAGGTCTTGCGCCAGCCCGGCCAGCCGGTTCCGCGACCGTACGTGCTCGTAGAAGCGCAGCTCCCCACCGGCCTTCAGCACCCGCCGTACCTCGGCGAGCACCGCGCGCTGGTCCGGCACCGAACACAGCACCAGCGACACCACGGCGACGTCGAACCCGCCGTCCTCGCCCGGCAGTGCCCCGCCGTGCCCGGCCACCACCCGTACCGGCACCCGTGCCCCCGTCGCGGCCCGCTCAGCCAGGGCCCGCAGCCGGTCCTCGGGCTCGACGGCGACGACCTCGCGCACGCCGGGCGGGTAGTGCGCGAAGTTCATCCCGTTGCCCGCGCCGATCTCCACCACCCGGCCCGACAGCCCGGCCAGCAGCCGCCGCCGGTGCTCGGCGGTTCCCCTGAGCTCGGCCTGCACGCTCAGCCGCTCGTACATGCGGGCGAAGCGTGGGTGCTGGAATCCCGACAAGTCCGCCATAATTCGAGGCTACGGCCCGCCCCCACGCAAAGACGCCGCCGCCCGGCAGGTCATGCCGGACGACGGCGCCCCGCCCCGTGGAACGGCCGTCACGAAGCCCGGTTGTTCATGAGCTCCGAGATCTTCCACTGGCCGCCGTCCTGCATGAGCACGAACAGCTCGCGGTAGCTTTGCTGGCCCTGCTTGCTGGTCGCCCGTACGATGGCGTCCTCGGCGCCGGCCGCGCGGGTGTCCTCGATGGTGTGCGTGGCCTGCTTCATCTCGTTGCCCTGCAGCTGCTTCTGGTACAGGGTGCGGATCGCCTCGGGGCCCTTGGCCGTGGCCTGGCCGTTCAGTTCGACCACCGCGTTGTCGCTGAAGGAGTCGACGACCTTGTCCACGTCCCCGGCCTTAAGCGCATTGAAGTAGTCCTCGACGGCCGTGCGCGCGCCTTCCACGCCGGTCACCGTCGGCGAGGCGGTGCCGGTCTCCGTCATGCCCGGGGAGACTTCGCCCGGCTCCACGGTGCTCTCTCCCGTGGGCGGACTCGCCGCCCCCTTCATCGCCTGCTGGCTGCCCGCGGAGCAGCCCGCGACCAGGAGTGCTGGGACAATCGCGGCAAGCAGGAGCGCCTTGCGCTGGAAAATCTTGCTCATGGCCGCTTGATGCCCCACGCGGACTTGATCGAATGCGCGGTTTAGGCACTTCGCACGACGCCTTTACCTGGTTCGGGTATTACTCACGGTAACATTTCACTGTCGTTGGAGAGATCGTTCAGAGCCGCGATCGTTGTCCCCCCGAGACCAGCGCGCGAAGCGCCCGGGATAGCGTCCCAACACGTGCCTCGAACCCTCCATCCCGAGCCCTTGCCTCAGCGTGACGACGCCGAACGCTGCGACACCGTCGAGGACGGGAGGCGCTGCGTACTGCCGACAGCACACCAGAGCCCTCACGTCTATCCCCCCAGGGGTAACGGAGTGTGACCGCGAGCCGTCCCCGACCCCGCCTCCTGGGACCCTGACAGGGACGAGAGGCTCACCTCCACCCGCCCGTCGCGGACCCGCACCCGATAGACGGGCACCGACACCGCCTCCTCGTCCAGACACACGCCTGACACCAGGGAGAAGACCTGCTTGTGCAGCGGCGAGGCGACCGTCGGCTCGTCCTTCCTGGTGCCGACGATGCCACGGGAGAGCACGTAGGCCCCGCTGAACGGATCCCGGTTGCCCACCGCGTGCACCCCGCCGTCGTACGTGCGGAACAGCGCCACCTGCACCCCGTCGACCAGCGCGCACACGCCACGCTCCGGCAGCATGACCGTGTAGTCGCAGACCTGCGTCCAGCTCGTCCGGCGGCTCATCGGGCCATCACCGGCCTGATCTGGCCGCGCTCGCTGTCGAACACGATCGACGGGTCGGGCATGCCGGGCGCGTTCACGAAGCTGACGAACCTGCTCAGTTTCTCCGGGTCGTCCAGCGTGGCCTGCCACTCGTCGGCGTAGGTGGCGATGTGCTGCTCCATCTGCGCGTCCAGGTCGGCGCAGATCCCGAGCGAGTCGTCCATGATCACCTCGCGGAGGTAGTCGAGGCCGCCGTCCAGCGACTCCAGCCAGGCGGCGGTGCGCTGCAGCCGGTCGGCCGTGCGGATGTAGAACATCAGGAACCTGTCGATGGTCCTGACCAGCTCGTCCGTGCTCAGGTCGGTGGCCAGCAGGTCGGCGTGGCGGGGTCTGAAGCCGCCGTTGCCGCCGACGTAGAGGTTCCAGCCCTGCTCGGTGGCGATGACGCCGAAGTCCTTCGAGCGGGCCTCCGCGCACTCGCGGGCGCAGCCGGACACGGCCGACTTGAGCTTGTGGGGCGCGCGCAGGCCGCGGTAACGCAGCTCCAGCGCGACGGCCAGGCCGACCGAGTCCTGCACGCCGTAGCGGCACCAGGCCGAGCCGACGCAGGACTTCACCGTACGCAGGGCCTTGCCGTACGCGTGTCCCGACTCGAACCCGGCCGCCACCAGCCGCCGCCAGATCTGCGGGAGCTGCTCGACCCGGGCGCCGAACAGGTCGATGCGCTGCCCGCCGGTGATCTTGGTGTAGAGGCCGAAGTCGCGGGCCACCTCGCCGATCACGATCAGCTTGTCCGGCGTGATCTCGCCGCCGGGGATGCGCGGGACGACTGAGTAGGTGCCGTTCTTCTGCAGGTTGGCCAGGAAATGGTCGTTGGTGTCCTGCAGGGCGGCCCGCTCGCCGTCGAGCACGTGCCCGTTGTGCAGCGAGGCCAGGATCGAGGCCACCACCGGCTTGCAGATGTCGCAGCCCCGGCCCTGCCCGCGCCGGGAGATCAGCTCGGAGAACGTCGTGATGCCGCGTACCCGGACGATGTCGAACAGCTCGGCCCGCGAGTGCGCGAAGTGCTCGCACAGGCTCTTGCTGACCGCCACGCCGGACTTCTCCAGCAGTTGCTTGAGCAGCGGCACGCAGCTGCCGCAGGTCGTCCCGGCGCGGGTGCACGCCTTGATCCCCGGCACGTCGGTGACGCCCCGGTCGGCGACGGCGGCGCGGATCTCGCCCGCGCATACGTTGTTGCACGAGCACACCTGCGCCTCGTCGGGCAGGTCCAGCGCCGCCCCGGCCCCGCTGAACAGCAGGTCGGACGGCGCGGCGGGCAGCTCCTTGCCGACGAAGGGCCGCAGCGCCGCGTACGGGGCCGCGTCGCCCACGCAGATCCCGCCGAGCAGCGTCCGCGCGTCGTCGCTGACGAACAGCTTCTTGTAGACCCCGCCCACCGGGTCCATGTAGGTCACGTCGAGCGCCCCGGACATCGCTCCGAACTGCGCCACCTCCACGCCGAGCAGCTTGAGCTTCGTGGACATGTCCGCGCCGGTGAAGCTCGCCGAGCCCCCGGTGATCCGGTCGGCCGCCACCTCGGCCATCGTGTTGCACGGCCCGACCAGCCCGTAGATCATGCCCTCGACCAGCGCGCACTCGCCGATGGCGTAGATGGCGGGGTCGGAGGTGCGCATCGCGGGGTCCACCACGACGCCGCCCCGCTCGCCCACCGCCAGCCCCGCCTCCCTGGCCAGCTCGTCACGCGGCCTGATGCCCGCCGAGAACACCACGACCTGTGCGTCCAGCACCGTTCCGTCGGGTTTGCGCAGCCCGGTGACCCGGCCGCCGGAGTGCACGATCTCCCGTACGCCCGCGCCGGCGTGCACCCCCAGCCCGAGCCGCTCGATGTGCGACCTCAGCACCGCGCCGCCGCCCTCGTCCACCTGCCGCGGCATCAGCCAGGGGCTCATCTCCACGATGTGCGTCCGCAGCCCGAGCGAGCGCAGCGCGTCGGCGGCCTCCAGGCCGAGCAGCCCGCCGCCGACCACGACCCCCTCCGCGGCGTCCTTGGCGGCCACCCTGATCGCGTCCAGGTCCTCGATGGTCCGGTAGACGAAGGCGTGCTCGGCCCCGGGCACCGGCGGCACGAACGGCGCCGACCCGGTGGCCAGGACGAGCACGTCGTAGGGCACCCGGCCGGTGCCGGTGACCACCTGCCCGGCGGCCCGGTCGATCGCGGTGACCCGGCTGCCGAGCCTGGTGACGACCCCCGGGGGCACCGGGTAGGTGAGGTCCTCCGCGCTGGTGCCCGACAGGTACGAGGTCAGAGCGACCCGGTCGTAGGCCGGGCGCGGCTCCTCCCCGATCACGGTGATCCGCCCGTCGAAGCCCTTGCCCACGAGGGTCTCGACGAGCCGGTGAGCGGCCGGGCCGTACCCGGCGACGACGAGGTTCCTCATACCGATATCCCTTCCTGTTCGCGCAGCCACCCGACGATGCCCGCGACGGCGTCGCGGCAGGTACCGCAGCCGGTGGTGGCCCTGGTCGCGGCGGCCACCCCGGCCACGTCCCCGGCTCCGGCCTCCCAGCACTCCCTGATCTGGCCCTTGGTCACGTTGTTGCAGCGGCAGACCGTGGCCGCGTCCGGCATCAGCGTCGGGCTGTCGGCCACCGGCGCCGCCGACAGCCCGGGGAACAGCAGCCCCGCCCTGTCCCCGGGCACCGGGGCGCCGCGGTCGAAGAGCTGGGTGAGCGTGCCCACGGCGTCGCTCTCGCCCAGCAGGATCGCGCCGACCAGCCGGTCGTCGCGGATGACGAGCTTGCGGTAGGTGCCGCGGGCCCGGTGGCTGAAGCGCACCACCTCGGCGTGCTCCTCGGTGAGCTGGGTCTCGCCCATCGCGGCCAGCTCCACGCTCTGGGCCTTGAGCCTGGTGACGAGCCGGGAGCCGCGGTAGAGCGCCTTGCCGCCGGTGATGACCTCCGCGGCCACGGCGGCCTGCTCCCAGGCGGGGGCGACCAGGCCGTACACGGTGCCGTCGTGCTCGGCGCACTCGCCGACGGCGAAGATCGAGGGGTCGTCGGTACGCAGCTCGTCGTCCACCACCACGCCGCGCCGTACCTCCAGCCCGGCCCCGGCGGCCAGCGCCGTGACAGGGCGCACGCCGCAGGCCAGCACGACGAGGTCGGCCTCGACCAGCTCGCCGTCGTCGAGCCGGACGCCGTCCGCGTCCACCGAGGAGGCGCTGACGCCGGTGCGGGTCTCGACGCCGAGCCCGGCCAGCGTCTCGCCCAGCACCTCGCCCGCCTCGACGTCGAGCTGGCGCTCCATCAGGTGCCCGGCCAGGTGCAGCAGCGTGACGGGCAGGCCGCGCCCGGCCAGCCCGCGGGCTGCCTCGATACCGAGCAGCCCGCCGCCGATGACCACGGCCCGGCGCGCCCGCTCGGCGGCGGCCATGATGCGCTCGCAGTCGCCGAGCGTGCGGAACGGCACGGCCCGCCGCACGCCGGGGATCGGCGGCACGATCGCGTCGCTGCCGGTGGCCAGGACCAGCAGGTCGTACGGCTCGCG
Source organism: Nonomuraea jiangxiensis (assembly GCF_900099965.1). Lineage (GTDB taxonomy): Bacteria > Actinomycetota > Actinomycetes > Streptosporangiales > Streptosporangiaceae > Nonomuraea > Nonomuraea jiangxiensis. The sequence goes on from NZ_FNDJ01000047.1 coordinate 46,189, forward strand.
CCGGCCGTCCTCGGTCACCACCGTCCTGGCGTCCCGGTCGATCCAGGTGACCGCGCTGCCGAAGGCGGCCTCCACGTCGTGCGCGGCGTACCAGGAGGTGTCCAGCAGCCGCACCTGCTCCGGCCGGGAGCTGCCTGCCAGCACGTTGGACAGCAGCACCCGGTTGTACGGCGGGCACGGCTCGGCGCCGAACACGGTGATCCGCATTTGCGGGTCCCGCGCGCGTACCTCGCTGACCAGCCGCGACCCGGCCATCCCGTTCCCCACGACGACGAGTCTCATGAGTCCCTCTCCACCCTGACGGCGCAGACCTTGAACTCCGGCATCCTCGACACGGGGTCGAGCGCCGGGTTGGTGAGCCGGTTGGCGCCCTCCCAGTGGAAGGGCATGAACACCGTGTCCCGCCTGATCGCGTCGCTGATCCTGGCCACGGCCTTGCTCTGGCCCCGCCTGCTGGTGACGCGCACCATGTCGCCGGCCGCGATGCCCAGCCGCTCGGCGAGGTCCGGGTGCAGCTCCACGTACGGTTCCGGGGCGGCCCGCACCAGCGGGGCGATCCTGCGCGTCTGGGCGCCGCTCTGGTAGTGCGCGAGCACCCGCCCGGTGCTCAGGTGGACGGGGTAGTCCGCGTCGGTCTCCTCGGCCGGGGGCCGGTGCTGGACGGGCACGAACCTGGCGCGGCCGTCCGGGGTGGCGAAGGAGTCCAGGAACGGGCGCGGCGTGCCGGGGTGCCCGGGTGCCGGGCAGGGCCAGAACACGCCGGTCTCGGCCACGATGCGCTCGTAGGTGATGCCGGAGTAGTCGGCGGGGCCGCCCGCGCCGGCCCGGCGCAGCTCGTCGAACACCTCGGCGGGATCGGTGGCGAACTCAGGGGCGAACTCGGTGGCGGACTCGGAGCGGGGCCCGAGCCGCCGGGCCAGGGCGGCGATGACCTCCAGGTCGCTCCGGACGCCCGCGGGCGGCGGCACGGCGCGCCGGCGGAGCAGGACGCGGCCTTCGAGGTTCGTCATGGTGCCGGTCTCCTCCGCCCACTGCGTCACCGGGAACACCACGTCGGCCAGCGCGGCCGTCTCCGACAGGACGACGTCGCAGGTCACGAGCAGGTCGAGGGCGCCGAGGCGGGCGGCGACGTGCTCGGAGGCGGGCGCGGAGACGACCGGGTTCGACCCGAACAGCAGCAGCGCCCTGGGCCCGTCCGGGGTGCCGAGCGCGTCGAGCAGCTCGTACGCCGACCGCCCGGGCCCGGGGATGTCCGCGGCCGGGATCCCCCAGACGGCCGCGACGTGCTCCCGCGCCGCCGGGTCGTCGATCTTGCGGTACCCCGGGAGCTGGTCGGCCTTCTGCCCGTGCTCTCTGCCGCCCTGCCCGTTGCCCTGCCCGGTCAGGCACCCGTACCCGGAGCCCATCCGGCCGGGCAGGCCGAGCGCGAGCGCCAGGTTGATGAACGCGGTGACGGTGTCGGTGCCCTTGGCGTGCTGCTCGGCGCCGCGCCCGGTCAGCACGTACGCGTTGCGGGCCGCGGCCAGCGCCCGGACCGCCTGGCGCATCTGGTGCACGGGCACCCCGGTGATCCGCTCGACCCGCTCGGGCCACCAGGAGGCCAGCGAGGTGCGTACGTCGTCGAACCCGACGGTGCGGGCGGCCACGTACGCCTCGTCCACCAGCTCCTCCGCGACGGCCAGGTGCGCCAGCCCGAGCGCCAGCGCCAGGTCCGTGCCGGGCGTCGGCTGCAGGTGCAGCCAGGCCAGCCGGGCCGTCTGGGTGCGCCGCGGATCGACCACGATCAGCCGCGGGCCGGTCAGGTGCCGCACCAGCGGTGGCATGGTCTCGGCCACGTTCGCCCCGGCCAGCAGCACCACGTCGGCGTCGTCCAGGTCGGTGACCGGGAACGGCAACCCGCGGTCCATGCCGAACGCCCTGATCGAGGCGGCGGCGGCCGAGGACATGCAGAAGCGGCCGTTGTAGTCGATCTGGCTGGTGCCGAGCGCGACCCTGGCGAACTTGCCGAGCTGGTAGGCCTTCTCGTTGGTCAGCCCTCCCCCGCCGAACACCGCCACGGCGTCCGGGCCGTGCTCGGCGCGGATGGCGGCCAGCCGGGCGGCCACGTGGTCGAGCGCGACCTCCCACTCCACGGGCTCGCCGTGGAGCAGCGGGGTGGTCAGCCGCGCCCCGTTGACCAGCAGCTCGCCCGCCGTCCAGCCCTTCTGGCACAGTGCGCCCGAGGCGTTGGCCGGGATGTCGGTCCGCGGGCTGACGACCAGCTCGGGGCCGATCTCCATGCCGCACTGCAGGGCGCAGTACGGGCAGTGGGTGGCCGTCACGTCAGACCCTGGCATGGGCGAGGCTGGCGACGACCGACACGCCGACCCTGCGGGTGTAGCACCACCAGGTCAGCGCGAAACAGGCGAGGTAGAACAGGGCGAAGGCGAGGAAGGCGGGGGCCGGGGTGCCGGCCGCGGCGAACGACATGCCGAACGCCCGGTTGATGAGGAACCCGCCGAGCGCCCCGACCGCCGAGATGATCCCGATCGCGGCCGCGGCCTGCCTCCTGCCATGCAGCAGGGCCTCCTCGCCCGCGCCCCGCTCGGCCACGGCCTTGGCCTGGAAGATCGCCGGGATCATCCGGTAGGTGGACCCGTTCCCGATCCCGGCGGTCAGGAACAGCAGCTGGAAGGCCAGGAAGAAGAGCCAGAACCCGCCAGAGCCGGCGGCCGCCCACACCAGCAGCACGCCGCCGCCCATCGCGGCGAAGTTCCACAGGGTGACCGGCGCGCCGCCGAGCCGGTCGGCGAGCCACCCGCCCACCGGCCTGATGAGCGACCCGAGCAGCGGCCCGGCGAAGGCCACCGCCGCGTACGGCGACCCCGGGAACAGGTTGTGGCTCAGCAGCGGGAAGGCCGTCGAGTAGCCGATGAACGAGCCGAACGTGCCGACGTACAGGAACGACATGATCCAGGTCTGCGCCCGGCCCGCCACCGCCAGCTGCTCGCGCGGATCGGCCTTGGCGCTGGTCAGGTTGTCCATGAAGAACCAGGCGCAGACGGCGGCCAGCACGATGAACGGGATCCAGAACCACCCGGCCGCGGCCAGGCCGAGCGAGCCGATCACCAGCGGCAGGACGAGCTGGACGGAGGAGACGCCGATGTTGCCGCCCGCGGCGTTCAGCCCCAGCGCGATCCCCTGCTTGGCGCGGGGGTAGAAGTAGGTGATGTTGGCCATGCTGGAGGCGAAGTTCCCGCCGCCCACCCCGGCCAGCGCCGCGATCACCAGGAACAGCCAGTACGGCGTGCCGGGATCACGCACCGCCACGCCCAGCAGCACGGCGGGGACCAGCAGCAGCAGCGCGCTGGCCACGGTGAAGTTGCGCCCGCCGTACCTGGCCGGGCCGAACGTGTAGGGCACCCGGAGCACCGAGCCGATCAGGTTGGGCAGCGCCACCAGCCAGAAGAGCTGGTCGGTGGTGAACTCGTAGTCCCCCATCCGGGTCGCCACGATGCTCCACAACGTCCAGACGGTGAAGCCCAGATGCTCGGCGGCGATCGACCAGATCAGGTTGCGGCGCGCCACGCGCTTGCCGGAACTTTCCCAGAATGCGGGGTCATCGGGGTGCCACTCGGCGATCCAGCGCGCCATCGACCTCTCCTACGCTCGGCGTCCGGAGACTCCAACGTAGGAAGGGCGCGTTACGCACGATGACCGTACGTGGCCGTGAGTGCGTTACGGGTGCATCACCACGGTAACAAGCCACGCACATGTGTCACGGCGGAAACATGCCGGAAATGATCGCTTACTCGCCACCCTCCCGGGTAACTGCACTCACAGCAAGGGGGGAAAAATGATCAAGAAGCTGCACCAGATGGGCCTCCGGTCGGGCCACATGTACACCGCGGGGGCGGTATCCATCGGCCTGTCCTTCGCGTCCTGGCTGATGTCCAACAGCCTGGAGGCCAAGGGCATCGACCGGGCCGACCGCTGGGGGATCTTCATCGGCGAGTGGGCTCCGACCTTCGTCGCGCTGGGAGTGGCCCTGCGCATGGAGGAGACCCACCATGACCTCGAAGAGTCCGAGATGAAGATGTACGACAAGGCCGAGCGCCGGCGGGCCGACGCTCACGCGAAGGTCTGACACGTTCGTCGCGCGGGTCACGCCACGCCGCGTGACCCGCGTGGCCCGCCCCTCCGAGCTTCCCGGGTCAGTCCCTGCGGCCCGCCAGGCGTTGGAGCGGCTCGTCGGTCAGCCGGTATTTCAGCCACTCGTCCAGGCGCACCGCACCAAGCTTCTCGTAGAACTCGATGCTGGGCTCGTTCCAGTCGAGCACCGCCCATTCCAGGCGCTGGTATCCGCGCCGCTCGCAGATCGCGGCCAGCTCCCTCATCAGCGCCAGGCCGTGGCCGCCGCCGCGGTGCTGGGGGCGTACGTACAGGTCCTCCAGGTAGATGCCGGGCACGCCCCGCCAGGTGGAGAAGGTCAGGAACCACAGCGTGAACCCGACCACCTCGCCGTCCTGCTCGGCGAGGTGGACGAAGGCGGCGGGGTGCTCGCCGAAGAGCGCCTCGCGCAGCTGCTCCTCGGTGGCGCGCACCTCGTGCGCGGCCTTCTCGTACGTGGCCAGCTCGCGGATCATGTCAAGGATCGCGGGCACGTCGTCGGATGTCGCGGGACGAATCATGGCCAACAGCGTAGCGATCCGGCCCAGGAGCCCCGTTCCAGGTAGGAATCTTCCTAGAACGGTATTCGGGGGACCGTGGGGACGCTCATCAAAGGTGACCGACCCGGGGGGGAGCGGAAACGTGGGCGTTGTACAGGAGCGGAGGGTGTTCCCGCCCTCATGCCCGGATCACAAGCTGACGCTCGTCATGGGCGAGCGGGCGCTGTATGTCAACGGCGACCTGCAGACGGCACGGCGCTGGTTCGACGCGGCCTACCGGCAGGCCGCGCTGCGCGGCGACCCGCCCGCGCTGGCCCGGGCCGCGCTGGGGCTGGGCGGCGTGTGGGTGCACGAGCACCGTACGTGCGCCGAGGCGGAGATGGTGCGCTCCCGCCAGCGGCGCGCTCTGTCGATGATCGACCCCTGGTCGCCGCTGTCGCTGCGGCTGCACATCCGGATGCGGGGTGAGCAGGACTACCGCGCGGGCCGGCACGACACGATCATGCGGTTCCTGGTTCAGGCCAGGGTCTCCGGCGACGCGACCGCGGTGGCCGAGGCGCTCAACCTGGCACACCACTGCCTGCTGGGCCCCGAGCACGCGGCGATCCGGATGGAGCTGTCCGGGGAGCTCATCGGGCAGGCGGCGGTCACGGACCGGCGGGCCGACCTGCTGATGGGGCTGATGTGGCGCACGGTGAACCTGCTCATGGCCGCCGACCCGCATGCCGAGCGCTGCCTGGAGGAGCTGCGCGGCCTGCTGGCGCAGCAGCCCTACCTCGCGGTCGGCTACGTGGTCAACGCCATCGAGGTGATGCTGAGCATCCGGGCGGGCCGCTTCGAGGCGGCGGAGAAACTGGCCGGCGAGTGCTTCGAGCGCGGCGTCGCGGCCGGCGACGTGGACGCGACCGGCTGGTACGGCGGCCAGCTCGGCGCCATCCGCTGGTACCAGGGCCGCGCGGGCGAGCTGCTGCCCCACCTGTCGGACCTGGTCAGCTCCCCCACGCTGAGCGCGATCGACAACTTCCCGCTGGCGGGGCTGGCGCTGGTCGCGGCCATCACGGGTGAGCGGCGGACGGCGGCCGGCCACCTGGCCCGGCTGCGCGGCCGGGACCTGGCCGACCTGCCCAGATCGAGCACCTGGCTGGCCACGATGTACTGCGTGGTGGAGACGGCCCACCTGTTGCAGGACGCCGAGACGGCGGCGCGGGCGTACACGTTGCTGAGCCCGTACGCGGGGCTGCCGGTGCTCGCCAGCCTCGGCGTGGCCTGCTTCGGGTCGGTGCGGCACTCGCTGGGCATGGCCGCGCTCACCCTCGGCGACCTGGACCTGGCCGTGGAGCACCTGCGTGCGGCCGTGCACGCGAACCTGGCCCTGGGGCACTGGCCGGCCGCGGCCCTGTCGCGGTGCCGGCTCGGGCAGGCGCTGGCACTGCGTGACGGCCCGCACGACGCGGCGGCGCGCCGGGAGCAGGCCACCGCCGCGGCGGAGGCCAGGGAGCTGGGCATGACGCTGCCCGGGGTGGTCGGGCGGGCCGCCAAGGGGCACGAAACCTGCCGTTTCCGCAGGCACGGGCGGCACTGGCAGGTCGAGCTGGGCGGGCGGCTGGCGCTGGTCGAGCACAGCGTGGGCATGGCCCACCTGGCCGTGCTGATCGCCAACCCCGGCCGGGAGATCCTGGCCGCCGACCTGGCGGCCGGAACGTGGACGCGGGCGAGCGAGGCCGTGGCGGCGGCCCAGCCGATGCTGGACGACCAGGCGATGGACACCTACCGGCAGCGCCTGGCCCAGTTACAGGCCGAGATCGACGAGTTCGAGTCGATGTACGACCTGGAGCGGGCGGCGGCGCTGCGGCTGGAGCGGGAGTGGCTGGTTTCCGAGCTGACCGCGGCGACGGGGATCGGCGGGCGGGCGCGGTCGTTCACGGGCAGCGAGGAACGCGCCAGAATCGCCGTCGGCAAGGCCATCAGGCGGGCGCTGTCCCGCATCTCGGCGGTGGACCCGGCGATGGGCGAGGAACTGCGCGCGGCCGTGCAGACCGGGCTGCGCTGCTGTTACCGGCCGTACTGAGGACGGACGGAACGAAGTGTCACGCCTCAGGAGAGGAGTCCGCACCGCACCGACGACGAGAAACCCTCGTTATGCGCGGCCCTGGCATTCGCGGTCGTGCCGGCTCCTGGGCGCGGGCACCGGCGCGGCCGTCCACGCTGCTGCTCCCGGCGGAGCCAGGGGCGTGCTGCCGGCCGGCGCGCCTCCCCCTCTCACCTGGCCCGGGAGGGGCCCGCGTGCACGATGACCTGCCGCGGTCCGCGACACTAGGGCGGTATCCCTTTTGCAAAACAGGAAGGTTGGCTCCCCCATGGAACACCGCGTGTTGGGACGTACCGGACGCCAGGTCGGCGTGGTCGGCCTGGGCGCCTGGCAGCTCGGCGCCGACTGGGGCCAGGTGAGCGAGGACGAGGCCGTCGCCACCCTCCAGGCAGCCGTGGACGCGGGCGTCACCTTCATCGACACGGCCGACGTCTACGGCGACGGGCGCAGCGAGCAGATCGTCGGCCGCTTCACCAAGGGCCGTTCCGGCCTGACCGTGGCCACCAAGATGGGCCGCCGGATGGCGCAGGTCCCGTCGAACTACGTGATGTCCAACTTCCGCGCCTGGAACGAACGCTCCCGCCAGAACCTCGGCGTGGACACCATCGACCTGGTCCAGCTCCACTGCCCGCCGACGCCGGTCTACTCGGAGGACGCCGTCTACGACGCCCTCGACACCCTCGTGGCCGAGAAGAAGATCGCCGCGTACGGGGTCAGCGTCGAGACGTGCGAGGAGGCGCTGACCGCCATCGCCCGGCCGGGGGTGGCGACCGTGCAGATCATCCTCAACGCGTTCCGGCTCAAGCCCCTGGAGCAGGTCCTCCCGGCCGCCCGCGCGGCCGGCGTGGGCATCATCGCCCGCGTACCCCTGGCCAGCGGCCTGCTCACGGGCCGGTACGACGAGCACACGACGTTCGCCGACGACGACCACCGCACCTACAACAGGAAGGGCGAGGCGTTCGACGTCGGCGAGACCTTCTCGGGCGTCGACTACGCCACCGGGCTGGAGGCGGTCCGCCGGCTAGCGCCCCTGGTGCCCGCCGGGGCGGTCATGCCCCAGTTCGCCCTGCGCTGGATCCTGGACCAGGAAGGCGTCTCGGTCGTCATCCCTGGCGCCCGCAACCCGTCCCAGGCCGCCTCGAACGCGGCCGCGGCCGCCCTGCCCCCGCTGTCCGCCGAGGTCGCCGCGCAGGTGGCGGCCGTCTACGACGAGCTGATCCGCCCGCAGATCCACCATCGCTGGTAGCGGCCACACCCGATCGCGGCCTCTCGGCCGGTGACGTCCGCTCGCCACCGCCGAGGGGCCACGACCCGCCGCGCCCTGGCCACTGCCGTCACCATCGTCTGCACGCGGGCCCTGCTGCCGCTGCCGGCCCACGCGACGTCCTCCGCTTCTGCGAAGACGTACCTCACCCTGTTCTCGGACACCGCCTTCTCGCGGCCGGCCACCACCGTCGACTACGACACCTGCGAACACTTCATCGGCACAGTCCCGGGCTTCACCGTCGGCTCCTTCGACAACCGCCCGCCCGCCGGATGCGAGGTCATCCTGCACACCACCGCCGGTGACCTGCACCTTTGCGTCGGCCTCGACATAGGCGAACCGGCCTACCGCCGGGTCCTGCTGTACACGATCCACGAGGCCCAGAGCGCGCCCTGCCGCCGGCCCATCCGGCCATGGGCCACAACCCGCACGGGCCTCAGCGTCCTGCGGAGTCAGCAAGAAAGCACAGGTCCGGTCATGCCCCGGCCACCTGCGCCGGGCCCCGCCGAGGGCTTGGCCGCCAAGACGTGGCCATGCGGAGTCTGCTCCCCCGCCTCCGGCGCCCGTACGATCATCCCGGTCAGCTCGAATCCGGCGCCTCGCAGCAGTTCGGCGACCTCGTCCGGCCGCTGCCGATACCAGTCGAGGCAGACGGGCGTCCCCCACGCCTCGTCCCGGTGCCGGTGCTCGTCCCCGACCTGGAAGCCCAGCATCACCTGCCCGCCCGGCGCCAGCACCCGATGGAACTCGGCGAACACCTCGGGCCGCAGCTCCCACGGAACATGGATGATCGAGTAACTGGCGACCAGCCCGCCGAGCACCCCGTCCGCGAGATCCAGGGCGAGCATCGACCCCACCTCGAACCGCAGCTCCGGGTAGGCCAGCCGCGCCTGCGCGACCATCCCTGGCGACAGATCGATCCCGAAGGCGTCCAGCCCCAGCCGGTGCAGCACGTCCGTCAGCCATCCGGTCCCGCAGCCCACGTCGGCGACCGGCCCGTTCCCGCCCGCCCGCACCAGCTCGGCGAACGCGGCGAACAGGGCGCGATCGAGCGGCCGCTTCCGCGGATCGCGAGCCGGGTCGAACCTGTCGAGGTAACCGGATGCCAGGGCGTCATAGGAGTCCCGGGTCGCGGCGATGAAGGATGCGTCGGCCATGCCCCCACAGGCTAGGCGATCCCCGCCGACCCAGCCGGATCGGCCCGCGATCGCGTGCGCTTGGTCAGATCGCGCGGTTAGGTCGAAGCTCGGTTCAGCGCAGCTCGCACAGCTTGCCGTAGCGCGAAGCCGCATAGCCGGGCAAGTCACGGAGAACGCGAAGCGACATATCCTTCGCCCGTGGGACTGCGGTTCAAGACGCGCGAGTCGGACTCGGCGTGGGTCGACATGGTGTGGACATGCACGAGCGAGCAGGTCACTGCGATGACGTCCGTCGCAGGGGTGCGTTGGGGCCTGGTGTTCTGGGAACACGCCGGCCGGGCGTACGCGGGCATCACCGGTCCCGAGACCCGGACCGGCACGGCGCCGGTGCCGGAGGGCGCGACCTTTACGGGCATCGAGTTCGCCGTGGGCACCTCGTTGCGGGCCGTGCCCACGCCGGCGCTGGTCGACGGGGGCATCGTGCTCCCCGACACCACGCGCCGGACGTTCCGGCTGGACGGCACGCGCTGGGAGACGCCCGGCCCCGACGACGCCGAGGCTCTGGTCGAACGTCTCGTCCGGGCCGGGATCGTGGTCCGTGACCTGCTCGTCACCGACGTGGTGCGGGGTCACCGCCCGGTCGTCTCGGGGCGCACGGTCGAACGCCGGTTCCGCGCCGCGACCGGACTGACGCGGGGCGCGGTCCGGCAGATCGAGCGGGCCCGCACGGCGGCGCAGCTGCTGGCTGCCGGCGACGCGGCCACCGACGTCGTCGCCAAGCTCGGCTACTGCGACGAGCCGCACCTGGCCCGGGCATTGCGCTCCTACGTCGGACGCACCGTCAGGCAGCTGCGCGAGGGTGCCGGCGGCGCGATCGCCCTTGACCTGGATCAGCGCCTGACGTCGTAGACCAGCTTCAGGATCCCGTTCGAGTAGCTCTCCGATTCCCGCAGGGTCAGCATGTGCTTGTCCCGGTCGGCCCGGCCGAACAGGCTCTTCCCGGCACCGAGCAGCACGGGAAAGACAAGCAGGTTGTACTGGTCGATCAGCCCCGCGTCCGACAGCCGCTGGGCCAGCTCCGCGCTCCCGTGGATGAAGATCGCACCGCCCTCACCCTCCTTGAGCGCCGCGACGTCCTCGGTCGAGCGCAGGATCGTGATCGGCCCCCATCCGTCGACGATGGCGTCGTCGGACAGCGTGGCCGACACGACATACTTGGGCAGTTCCTTGTAGGCGGCGTGGTCCTCCGAGCCGGGCCAGACCCCCGCGAACGCCTCGTAACTGCGACGGCCGAACATCAGCGCCGTCGTGTCGGTGAGCTCCTCAGCCTTCAGCGACCAGGCTTCGGGGACGAAGTCGAGGTCCTTGACCACCCACCCGCCGCTGCGGTGTTCTTCCCCCGGCCCGCCGCCAGGTGAGTCCACGACGCCGTCAAGCGACATGAAACCGGTGTAGACCAAGTTACGCACTGTGCCGTCTCCTCATGCTCGGGCGAATTGCCGGATCCACGCTAGATCACGGCCGCGGTAACTGTCTTGAACGGAAACGACAGCGGGTCCAAAACAGGCCGGCCGTGTCGGTGACGATGAACCGCTTGCGTGCGTTGATCTTCTTGCTGTTATGCCTGGACCGGCATAAGAATAATTATCTGGGGTTGGATGTTATGCCGGGCTGGGTGGATCAGGGCTGGCCAGCGAAGGTCTGACAGCGTGGCCGCCAGAGATAATTACAGGTTTTCCAGGAAGGCGAGCAGGCTGTCGCCGGGGCGGTAGCGCCGGGTTCCGACGCCAGGAGGTGCGGTGCGGGCCAGGGCCTTCTCCTTGGTGGCCAGGTCGGCGTGGAGGTAGATGTCGGTGGCCTTTGTGCTGGTGTGGCCGAGCCAGAGCGCGATGGTGGAGGTGTCGACGCCGGCGTGCAGCAGCGCCATTGCCGCGGTGTGTCGCAGGGTGTGCGGGGTGACGTTCTTGGATGCGAGGGTCGTGCAGG
>NZ_FNDJ01000039.1 GCF_900099965.1 Nonomuraea jiangxiensis
CTCTCCACCAGGCGCAGCCGAGTGCCGTTCGGCACCGGTTCCAGGGTGAAGTCCACAAGCGTCTGGGGTGCGTCATCCTCCGCCAAGCCCTCGATGGCCCACCAGAACGCGAAACGGTGTGGTGGGTCGACCACCGCGATGGTGGCGACGGAATCCTCGTCGAGGTCGTCCCAACGGAAGCATGCGCGCCCACCGGGCCGCAGATCTATCGCCGCCACCGAGCCGAACCACCGCGAGAGCCCTTCCGCGGTGGTCAGCGCGGCCCACACCCGCTCGATGGGGTGCCGCAGCACCACCACGCGTTCGATCGCGTCCGAAACCATGCTCACTCTCCTTCGCAACCTGTAGGTTGCCAATAAATGGCAACCTACAGGTTGCGATCGTCGCCCCGCAAGTCCTGGCGCGGAGGGCCCTCTATCGCTACGTTCCGGCAAGTCCCAGCTCGTCGAGCTGATGACCGACCGGGCGTTCGGACGACCACCCGCGACGGCCGCGAACCAGCGGCAGGCCGTCGAGCAGTGGGCCGACGGACTGTGGCGCGCGTACGAGCGGCGCCCGTGGATCCTGCAGGTGCGAACGAGATCCGCTCCGATCGGACCGAACGAGCTCGAATGGTTCGAGGACTGCGTGGCCGCGTTGACGAAGACCGGTCTGGACCACCAAGAGCTGGTCGCGATGGCGACCTTCATCTCCTTCGCTGTCCGCGACCTCGCCCGAGTCTCCCACGAGCTGCAGCCACAGCATTCGGCTACGCCGAGGGCTTGAGCAGATCTTGCACGGCGACCGGTTCCCGACCATCGCTGCGATGCTGTCGGCGGGATCGTTCTCCGACGAAAGCGACGACCCCGGCGACCTCCGGGCGCGGCTGATCTTCGCCACCGCGGTCACGTACGTCGCCGTCGTCCTCGTCGCGGTGTCGCTCGAAGCGGGCACGGTTTTCGCTCAGCCGGACGACACGATCGACCCCACGACCGACGGCCTGCTGGCCCACGCGACGGTCCTGCTGCACGGATCGGTCACGCGCATTCTCGACGTCGTGCTCATGGCCGCACTTGGCTACGCGGTACTCCGCTCTGGCGCATTTCTGAGATCACTCGGCTGGGCGGCCGCACCCCTGCCGCCGTGTCCCGCACCCTACCCCTGGGCTTGATCGCCTACAGCCTGGTCATCCTCTGGTACGCCCACCACGGCCACAGCCCCGCCGTGGTGACCGAGCACCACCGCCGCGCCCCGTGGTACCGCACCAATGCCCAGCCCCGCTTCGACGACATGCTCGCGCTGCTGCGCCGTACGATCATCGCCGCACGATTTTCCGTCATCCGCCCCGTCCAGTCCGACCCCGCGAAAATCACCGACGACGAGCTGACCTGGGCTAACGCAATCGGATAACGGCCAAACTCGAGCTGCGAGCGGGCGTGCTGTATTTCGCCGTCGAGTGGATTCGGCCGCAGGCGGAAGATCAGCCGGGCCGCCCCAGCTCATCCGGGTTGATCCTGTTCAGGGAGTCGGCCCTGCAGAATCAGGCACGAATATATAACAGGTCGCCTGCACAAGGTGTTGTGCAGGCGACCTTTTGGCGAATCAGTCGGCCTGTACTAGCGGGTCGCCGCTCGGCGACTGTGAGGCCTTCGCTATTGCTTTATCGCCTATCGGCGATTAGTGCTTTCCGGGGAAGCAGTGGACTCCGCCATTGAACCAGGCGCCAGTTACTGCCCATTCGAAATAGGGCTGCAAACGGGTGATCCCGGGCGACACGCATACGCGGCCGATGTTGCCCCAGATGTCCTCGACATCCAGCATCACCGTGGTGGAGGGATCGCAGTGGTTGTACTGCGCGCCCTGACCGCCTATCCACCCGCAGGCTGCCGCGGCCTTGGTGTTCGAAGCCGTCGTGGTGGTGGCCTGTGCAGCGGTAGTCGTCGCCACGAAGAGTGCCATCCCGATGATGGCGGCACCTGCGAGTTGCTTGCCGTTCATCTTTCTCCTCCGATTCATTTCATACAATAGTGAAGCATCTCTCCCTGATAGGAGAGGCGGTGCAGTCCTGCCGTCATGAGCTCCTTGACCACTTCAACGAACTCCGGAAATCTCTTCCCTGCAACGACAGGTGATCATCATTGCATACCCCATATCGCATCAACCGCCCTCGGGAGCGTGACAACGCAATCGTCACCGAATGCAGTAATGGAGTCAATGCTCTTCGAGAAAGGTTGAAACATCGACCGAGGAGCCGAAGGAATTCGCATAGCGTGAGAACCCGCGTTCCGCAGATGTGTAGCGAGAAAGCACACAGATATGCCGTCTGAACCGCGGAAACGCTTGCGGGCACGCTGATGCGGCGTGTCACTCGGCGTGAGTGTTGTGCCTGGTCAGGCGTCTGTGGTGGGGATGGCTTCGACGATCTTCTTCTGGGTCGGGATGTCGAGTTTGGCCAAGATGTCGCGCTCCACGGATGTGGTGTATGAATCGATCTTCGCGTGATCCTGTTTCTGCAGGTTAAGCGGTAAGTGTCTGTGGGAGTGGGCTCTGTGCTTTGTGGATGACGCAGCGTTGGCGCAGCGAGCGGGGCCTGCTCAGCAGCGCTGATCAGGCCGGGTGCGCCGTCGGAGACGATCAGTAGCGGCGGTTGCTCACGATCAGCTTGTCTCCGGCTTGCCGGTTCGGCCGCGACTTCGAGACGAGCGCTGACGGTACGCGGCGACCTTGTGACGGTTCAGGCAGGTCGACGAGCAGAAACGTCGTTGACCAGCCGGGGAGGCATCGGTATACACGTCAACGCACTTCGAGGCGTGACACGTTCCGAGGCGGGCCTGCTCATGGTTCATCAGCCACTCCAGCAGGCACGTACCCAGAGCCGCGGGGAGAACCTCGCCCGGCGCGTCGACCATCCAGCACAGGCCCGATTCGGTCGCGACGGGTGAGGGACGGGCGGATCGCAGGAGGCCGTTCAGTTCCTCGAACGCACGGCTGTCGTGTGCCGAGGAGAACACCCGGAAGGCCGCATTCGCCGCCGCGACGAGGTCGCCGACCGCGGGAATGGGCAGGCGGCCGGGCCACACCAAGACATCGGCCGCATCGGGGTACGGCATCTCCTGTTCGCCCGCAGCCGCGCGCGGGCGAACGGCGTACTCGTTTACGAAAACGACCACGCGGCTCACGTCGAGCGCAGGGACGGCAAGCACAAGCACAGTGTAACCGCAGGAAGCTGTCGTTCAGGTTACATCGATGATAACCTGCAGAACCGTGTCTACAGGTTACGCATGGGTAGACCTCGGTGTCCTGCCTACTTTCATCGCCGCCGTTGTCGTCCTTTTACTGGCACCGGGGCCTGACATGGCCTTCATGGTCGCCACGGGGGTGAGGGGCGGCCGGAGAGGCGCGACCCGAGCCGCCCTGGGCGTCACCGCGGGAGTTAGTATCTACGTTGTTCTCACGGCCCTCGGCCTGGCGCGTTCCTCGCCGCCGCGCCGGGTGTCGCCGACGCGATCCAGCTCAGCGGTGCCGCGTATCTTGTGTATCTCGCATGGGTGACTTGGAGGTCCAGCGGGTCGCCGCTGGAGACGTCCGCTGTCCGGCCCGCAGACATGTTCCGGCGTGGGTTCGTGGTGAACATCTCCAACCCGAAGATCATGCTCTTCTTCACAGCGTTCCTGCCGCAGTTCCTCGGCGATGCCCTCGAGAACCCCGTCCTCCAGCTCCTGATGCTGGGCTTGATCCTGCAGATACTGGGACTTCTCACGGATCTTGCGATCGGATACGCCGCGGGCGCAATGCGCGACCGGGTGCTGCATCGTGCGGGGGTCCGGATGCTCCTGGAGCGGCTCGCGGCAAGCGTCTACGCCGCGCTGGCGACCGTCTTGCTGGCCGACGCCGTCCAGTGAGGCGACACATAAGCACATCAGCTCGATCTTCGCCCAGCTCGGCCTGTATCCGGCCGACAACGGCCAGGTCTCGCCGTAGCGATGTCCCTGGCAGGGGATACATGTGTGCCGGACGAGCTTGTTGAGAGGTGTGGGATGAGAACGAGCTTGGTAGTGGGTCGGCTTGACCGGGTGCCGGTGTCGGTGACTTTGGCTCCGGCCTTGTCGATGCTGGCGTTGGTCACGGATGCGCTGTCAGGTCGTGGCCGGGGTGCGCCGGAGAGTTGGCGGAACTTGGTTCGATCGGCCGCCGGAGCACAGGATGACATGGTGGTGCGGTCATTGGCCTCGCCCGGGTTCAGCGTGCTGCCCGATGTGGTGCTGCCAGGGGAGTTCACCAGGGATCTGGAGGTACCGGCGCAGGTAGCGATGCTGCGTGATCTGCCGGCGGAGATGTTACTGACGGAGCTGGAGGTGATCACCGGTGGGCGGCCGGCGCCGCATTGGCAGGGCGCGGTGGACGACCCCAAGCGCTGGTTGCACGGTTACGCCGATCTCCTCCAGGATGCCTGGTCGGCGATGAGCCCGGTATGGCAGCAGATCCGGCCATTGTTCGATCGTGAGGTCGAGCGGGTGGCGGTGGCCGCCGCCCGTAGATCGCTGGATGTAGTGCTCGACGACCTGCATCCCGGTTGCAGCTTCCACGAGGAAACTTTCAGCTTTCCCGATTTGGAGCCCGAGAGGTTCTCCATCGGATCACGCGGGATGGTGCTGATGCCGATGCTCGCCGGCCCCAACGCGCTCATCGCTCGCCTGGACGGCCCAGATGCGGTATGGATCGGCTATCCCCTGCCCGGTCTGACCCATGGCCTCACCGCTGCACCGGCGGGCCGGCACGGTGGCGACCTCCTGGCGTTTGTCATGGGCGATGTCCGCTCGGTCATTCTGACCAGCCTGGACGGGCCGCTGACGATGGGTACACTTGCCCGGCGCGTCCAGTACGCGCCAAACGTGGTCACCTACCACTGCGACCGGCTGGAGTCGGCCGGGCTCATCGCGCGCCGGCGGCAGGGGCGCGAGATCTACGTGCACCGCACCCGGCGCGCCTCCATCCTGGTAGAGCTGTTCGCCACCTGATCGATCCGCCGGAGGGTTCTCCTGCCGCTACGGCTGGCAGAACGCAGTCACGTACGTTCGAGCCGACGGGATCCGTGCTCTGTGATATCAGTACGCGAGATCGTAGTCGTGAACGTTACTGCTCGGAGACACTAATTGACACGCGCCGGGTTTGTACCAGCAATATCCGTCTTTGTAATATGTGGGCATGACGTTGTAGCCTGCGTTATCGCAGTTATTTTAATAGTGGCGCATCGAGCCGCCCTTGGGATTGAGCGCGTGCACGTCCACGCCGGGCGCCGACTTTAGGATGCCAGCCACGAGAAAAGACGTCAATTAGTTGGAGAAATAGTGAAATGTTCCGCCGAGGTGGTGTGTGGCCAATTGTGCTCGGAATGCGCCCGCCATCACGGCAGCGGCGAGTCCCGCGAACCCAAGTGCGCAGCTTGGCTGATACGACACCTCCACCGCGGCGCGCTCGTCGCCAGCTTGTCAAAGATCCGTTGGCGGTATGCCGCTGCTTCTTCGGCGCATCCAGGTCCGCCCGCAGCCCTTATTCGATCGCGGAGTTGTAGGGATCCCAGCCGTGTGCGGCGGGCCGGGTCGTGTGAGAGCTGACCGTTCAGCTGGCTTATGCCGCTTTCCACGGCAAGGACGTCGGTGACCTTCCATATGGCGACTGGAAAATCCTTTGTCAGGAGCTTGAAAAGTAGAGACCACGTTGGACTGCGGGCGGCGAAATCGCAGAAACCTCGCGGAAAGCACCCAACGCATTTCACGACGCCCGTATCAGATACCACCGCGCACCCTTGGCTCAGATGACCGCTGGCGCAGGTGCGCGGCAATCGGGTAAGGCGCTGGGAGGCTTCGCCATCGTCCCCTCGCTCATCCGAGCGCGAATCGTTCAGGGTTTGTCGAACTGTAGAGATCGCCCCGAATCGCCTTGCTAGCGTCATCACCGTCGTTCACTACATTCAGGAGATATCGATATGACCATTCGCAGGACGGCTACCTCCGTCATGGCAGGGTGCGCCGCGACCCTCGCGCTCATCTCGACAGGGGTGGGCACAGCTGAGGCTCGGGTCGCCAAGGAGACGGCCACGGTCTCATCGGCCGCCACCTCATCGGTGGAGTTGGCCTCGCTGACGCGCTACTACAACGGCTCCAAGCATTGGAGCACCACGGGGACGGCACCCGGCGGCAAGTACGCCGTCGAGGGCAAGGTCGCGATCCTGGCCACGCAGGCCGAGGGCAGCGTCCCGATCTACAGTTGCCTGGCCGGGCACGCACCGCTCGACCAGTTCCTGAGCCACCACCGCAGTTGCGAGGGTGACCGCAACGCGTTCCTGCGCCTGGAGGGCTACGTCTACAGCAGCCCCGTCCCCGGCTTCACCCAGCCGATCTACCGCTGCCACTGGGGCAAGTCGCAGAGTCACTTCTTTTCTGTCGCGTCCGACTGCGAGAGCACCGGCGCCAACCCGATCAAGAGCGAATTCAGGCTCGGCTACGTCAAGCGATAGATCTCCGACCGTTCCCGGCGATTGAGGCGATTGCCTCCTCATAGTCCACCGGATTACAGGTGGCCTTCTCAACGCCATCTCCCTGGGCGCGGTCGAGACACAGCGGTGCCCATGACAGCCCAATGTCTCCCCTCAGGTCGGGTGGCCCGGAGGGGCCTCACCTCCGGGCCACGCGACCTTAAGCTTGTTCGAAAGATCATTAACGTTCGGCGTGGCGGCGTGACAACTATGCTGGTGGCGCTGGACCACCCACGTCGGCCGTAGGTCTCGGCCGGCACCGACTTTGGTCGCTGTCACCGACCCATGGCAGGGCCCGAACTCGATGAAGGTGACGGAACTGCGGGGGGCGACGGCGCTCCCGCCCACGAATACCGGTGGGCGCTGCCGTCGGCACTGCTCGGCGACGCTGGCGAGGGCGGGCGGGTGCGGCACTCGATGCGCGACTGGATCGTCGATGCCCTCATGTTCCTGCTGGTATACGGGGGAAAGACCGCGAGATCGACAGAAAACCACCAGCTAGGCCAGGCGCCCGACCCTGTCCCGCTCGGAAATACAGTTTAGTGCTGTGAGCTGGAGTTTTGCTGCATGATCAGGGCGGTGGCTGCGACCATCTCGAGGTGTTGCTGTCGCTGGTTTACCGGTTGGTGAGGGGCTTGTTCGGCCTGCTGACCGTGCTGATCCGCTCTGATCTGCCCAAGGATGTTGAGCTGCTGGTGCTCCGTTAGGAGAACGAGGTGCTCCGCCGACCGCGGTGGGGTCATGTCGACCGGCTCTGGCTCGCGGCGTTGTCCCGGCTGATCAGCCGCTGCCGGTGGGCGGCGGTGTTCCCTGTCACCCCGGCGACGATCTTACGCTGGCATCGCACCCTCGTGAGGCGTAAGTGGACCTTCACCGACAGACGACACCCGGGACGCCCTTGCACCCGCCGGCCGGTCAAGGCACTGATCGTGCGGATGGCGCAGCAGAACCCGACCTGGGGACACAGAAGAATCCAAGGCGAGCTGGCGCGCCTGGGCTACTCGATAGCGGCCTCCACGGTGTGGGAGATCCTGCACGCCGCCGGTATCGATCCCGCACCCCGCCGGGCCGGCCCGACCTGGCGGCAATTCCTGACCACCCAGGCCCACGCGATCATCGCCTGCGACTTCATGGTGGTCGAGACGGTCCTGCTCAAACGGCTGTATGTGCTGATCTTCATCGAGCACGGCACCCGACGACTGCACCTGGCCGGAGTAACCGCCCACCCGACCGGAGCATGGACCGTACAGCAAGCCCGCAACCTGGTCATGAACCTGGGCGATCGCATAACCGAGCTACGGTTCTTGATCCACGATCGGGACCCATTCTTCACCTCCGCCTTTCGCGAGGTCTTCCAAGCCGAAGGGTTACGGGACATCACCACACTGCCGCGGACGCCGAAGATGAACGCCATCTGCGAGCGGGCCATGGGAACCCTACGCCGCGAACTCCTGAACCGGATCCTGATCCTCGATGAACGCCATCTGACCGGCGTCCTGCAGGAGTACCTGATCCACTACAACGCGCACCGGCCGCACCAGTCCCGGCGCCAACGGCCTCCGAACATCGCAACACAGCCCTCCCGCGACGTGACCGAACTCGACGACCTGCGATCCATCCACCGAAAACCCGTAGTTGCAGGCATGATCAGCGAATACCACTACGCCGCATAACCACAGCTCAGCCCACGTAACTCAATATTCGAGCGGCACACGCCGGCGCGTTCAGATTTCTCATCCGGGACCCTGACGGCAAATTCTCCCGCTCGTTCGATGAGGTGTTCACCATCAGCGGTGTACGGGTCATCAAAACGCCCGTCCGGTCACCACGAGCAAACGCGTTCGCGGAGCGGTTCGTGGGAACGCTACGCCGTGAATGCCTCGATCAGCTGCTCATCCATGGAGATCGGCACCTGCGCAAGGTCTTGACCGAGTACGAACACCATTTCAACCACCATCGCCCGCATCAGGGCCGTTCCCTCCGCCATCCCTTGCACGACCCCAGCCAGATGATCGACCTAACCTCCCGGATCCACCGCCGAAGGACCGTCACAGGACTGATCAGCGAGTACCGCAGTGCCGCCTGATCGCCCGGCAAACGCCCAGATCAGCAACAGTATCCGCGTTTTGGCACCGCACACGAGGCCCGCCGCTATATGAGCCTGGAGGTGCTGGCCAAGGCGCGTCTGAGGGTGATCGCCGGCGACACACCGACCCAGAACACAATCCCGCAGACACTTACCGCTTAACCTGCAGGAACAGGATCACGCGAAGATCGATTCATACACCACGTCCATGGATGGACCCAGCACGGTTGGAAGGCCGTCCGGGGCGACGACGTTGGCTGTAGTCCCACTTCTTCACCACGAGTTGGCGATGCCAGGCCAGCAGCGTGGCCGGGGTGATCGAGAAGATCTCTGCCCAGCGATGGCGAGGTATCAGGGACGAGAGTGCCGCCAGCCACAGGCGATCGGATGGTTCGTAGCGCACACGTGGAACCTGACGGCGCAGGACCGCGTTCTCATGCCTGAGCACCAGCAGTTCCGCCTTCGTGGAGACCTCGCTCCGAAGCAACAGTGCGGGCAGGGACAGCAGACGTCGGGTTACAGCGTACACCGTGGACAAGAGTACGAAGGATGCTCTCAGGCAACCCGGGTCAGCCGCTCGCCGACCTGCGGAGTACCCGATCCCACATGGCGACGGCCAGCGCTGGCGATGATTCGTGTTCTTGAGCCCCACAGGCTCGGGGCGCGCTCGACCGCGTCCGTGACGGCGCCACGACCACGGAGCTCACCCAAACCGGAGAACTGGCGCTGGTCGCCTGATCACAGCCCCAGACCGAGCGTCCAAGGTCGGGCACGCGAAACGCGGCCGCGCGGAGACCATTACGCGGAGGCGCGGGGGTGGTTCTGGTCGCGCCAGGCCCGAGGCGAGGTTCCGTACGTCTGTTTGAACATCTTGCTGAAGTGGGTCGCGTCCGCGAAGCCCCAGCTCCGCCCTATCGCCGCGATGGTCCGCAGCCGCCCGTTCGGGCCGGCCAGTTCCCGCCTGCATTCGGCCAGACGGCGCGTACGGATCCAGTCTCCGAGGCTGATTCCCGAGCGGGACAGCACAGCGTAGAGATGGCGTACGGAGATGTCGTGCGCGGTGGCTATCCGCGCCGCCGACAGATCCCGATCAGCCAGATGCTCACGGATGTAATGAGTGATCCGCAGGCTGAGCGTCGCCTCCAACGGTGCCCTGGCCAGGCCGGAGTTGCCGTGCTGGGACGTCAGGACGGCACGGAGGAGTTCGACGCTGGGTTGCACGGCGGCGTCGGCATGCACACCCTGGTGTAATTCGTCGGTGACGGTCAGTTGGGAGAAGTAGGTGAAGGCGAGACGCGCGATGGGGTTGTCGGATCCCAGGGGGACCGCGGTGATGTCTCGCAGCAACCGGTTGGGGAGCGCGAGTACCGCGCGGGGGAAACGGATGAAGCGGTGGTCGACTCCCTCGTCGAAGAGAAGTGTGTAGGGAGCGACCGACTCGAAGACGGCGCAGTCTCCCGGCCCCAGCAGGCACTCGCGACCGTTCTGCACCACCATGCTGCTGCCCGTCATCTGAACACCCAGAGTGACGGCCGGCTCCTCATCCTCGCGGGCGAGCCGCTCCGTCCGACGGATCGTGACCGCGGTCGCCCGCGCCGAACAGATCCTGAGAGGCCCGACGGTACCGAGCCCTATGCGAACGGCGATGTCCTCAGCTGGCGGACCGTGGTCGATGTCGACTGCCACCATGGATTCCCACACCGCGTTCCGGACCACTTCCTCCCGGTCCTGCGGCGGTATGAACGCGGTGTCCAGGACCGGGCTCATGAGGCGGACCTTCTTCCGTGTCGGTCACAGAGCTGGCCTGGCAGTGCCTCGGCCCGTTCCCCCACAAGACCCCCCTCGACACGGCCGGTTCCGACATCAGTTTGTCGGGATCGCCTCTCGCTGTACAACGGCTTCGACTGGCACACGCAGGGCCCTCGCCTGATAGGGCGCCTGAAGCTGTGCACCACTGACAAAGTTCCCAGCATGAATGACAAAGTCCGAAGCCCACGATAACCGTAAGGTCCATGGACGAGGCGAGAGAAGGGAGAGTTAGGTGGCGCTGCTCGTGGGCGGCCGTGGCCGAGCGTCATCACGGTGGATCACGAGGAGCTCGTTCCAGGGCAGCTTACGGAATCGGCGGGCCTGACCGCGCTGGCTGTTCCTGAGCGTGAGGAGGTAGTGGGCGCCGCGTTCGTGTAAGTGGGCGACGTGAGAGCGCTGGACGTGGACAGCATCGGCGGTGATGTCCACCGACGCGATCGCCTGGCGTTTACGGCGTCAAGCGGTGCTTTCGCCGTCGCCTCCTGTGCCGCCGCTTCCTCCTGACCGTCCTCCTCACCGCCGCCAGCGTTCACGACCCCGCAGCCGGCGCCCACCTCCTCGACCACCTCGCAGCCCACCACCCCACCCTCACCAAAGCCTGGGCCGACAACGGCTACAAGAACAAAGCCACCGAGCACGCAGCCAGCCGCGACAAGCCCGTGGGTTTTCATGATCGATTGTGTAGACACGGCAGCTGTAGTTCTTGATCGTTGAGCCTTGATCCACAGACGGCCCGTCATCCCTGGATGTTCACGTGGGCCGGCAAGGGGTCGCTCGGCGGAGCAGAAGGCGTCGATCACGTAAAAGTCCAACTCAAACCGCTTATCTGCGGAACCGATTCAGTCGATTGCGCATCCTGATCTTTTTCCTATCACCCACAACAGGGGGACATAATGTGGCACACGGGGCGTAACAAGAGGATTGCGGCCGCGGCGGCGCTGAGCGCACTGACGGTGCTTCTCGCCACCGGATGCTCCTTCAGTCTTGGCTACACGGAGAAGAAAAATGAGGCGACGGCCAGCGAGGAAGCAGCCGCTGTCGAGGAGGACCCGGCCGAGAAGCAGCCGACGGTCGAGGAGACGCCCGTCGGTGACGACCCCGCAGAGCCCGAGAACGCGGGCGTCAGCGAGGGCGGGGCCGTCCACAAGGCCCGAGTCGCGCAGACGATCTCCGACAAGATCGCCGCGGACGCCGGCAGGCGTCCCGACAGGGTCACCTGTCGGGAGCACCTCCCGGCCCGGGTCGGCGCCACGATCCGCTGCGAGCTCACTGCCGGCAGCGACACCCTCGGTGTCACCGTCACTGCCACCTCGGTCAACGGCAACCAGGTCAATTACAACTTCAAGGTCGACGACAACGTCGAGTAAACACAGAGCCCGCGCGACCCGTTCGGGAAACGAAAGGCCCGGGTCGGAGATCCGGTCCTTTCGGGGACCGGTCCCCGAAAGCGGAAGGCGCAACGCGTGGACCGAGGCGGGGACCGAGGCCGTCGCTCCGGTGCCCGACGAGAGGCCCAACGGCTCTGCGGGGACGAGCACTGGGACCTGCGACGGGGAACGCCTCGGCAACACGCGCGGGGGATTGGGGAAGCAGGGCGGCGCTCTGGCGAGAGCAGCGGGCTGGCTCACGAAGCCACTGGTCGGGTCGCTCCGGAGCGACCCGACGCGGTTCACTACGGGGACCGGGCTGTGGGTGCCCGAAACTCGGCCGTGGGGGCTGACCTGGGATTCGGCTTTCCCGGTCTGGCGGGCATGATCGCTGTTCATGACGCTGCGGTTGCTCTACCTGATCTTCGTCCAACTCGCGAGTTGGCTGGTGCTGCTGGGTCGCTCGCAGCAGTCGAAGGACGCGGAAATTCTCGTCTTGCGTCATCAGCTCGCGGTGTTGCGCCGGCAGATGGCAAGGCCCCGGCCGTCGTGGGCGGATCGGGCGGTGATCAGCGCACTGGCGCGACTGCTGTCTCCAGCCGGTCGTCAGCGGCTGTTCGTGACACCGGGCACGCTGCTGCGCTGGCACGCCGATCTCATACGGCGGCGCTGGACCTTCAAGCGCCGCAGCCAGGGGCGGCTCCCACCCGCGCCTCCATCCAGGCCTTGGTGATTCGTCTAGCCCACGAGAATCCGCTGTGGGGTTACCGGCGGATCGCCGGAGAACTTGCCGCTCTGGGCTACCGGGTAGGAGCCTCCACCGTCTGGCTGATCTTGAAGAAGGCCGGCATCGACCCCGCGCAGCGACGCGCAGGACCACCTGGAGTGAGTTCCTGCGCGCTCAAGCGACGGGGATCTTGGCATGCGACTTCTTCCACTGCGACACCGTGCTGTTCAAACGCCTGTACTGCCTGGTCGTCATGGAGATCAGCACCCGCCGGGTGCACGTCCTCGGCGTTACCGAGCACCCGGCCGGACCATGGGTTGCACAACAGGCCAGGAACCTCATGATCGACCTGGCGGACAGAGCGGAGGGGTTCACATTCCTCATCCGCGATCGAGATACCAAGTTCACCGCAACGTTCGACGAAATCTTCACGGCCGCAGGCATCCGCATTCCCAGGACACCGCCTCGGGCTCCACGAGCCAACGCGTTCGCCGAACGCCGGATCGGCGGCCTGCGCCAAGAACTTCTCGATCGGATCCTCATCGTCAACGCCCGCCACCTTCGACGCGTGCTAGCCGCCTACGAGACACACTTCAATGAGCATCGCCCCCATCGCTCTCTGCGCCAGGCCGCTCCGCTGCGGGCCCTTCCCGACCCGGTCGAGGACGATATCAAGGTCATCCGACGTGACCGCCTCGGCGGACTGATCCACGAATACGCGCAGGTCGCATAGGGCGGCCGAGTTCTTGGCACCCACAGGGGCCGCTGCTCTTCCCGCAGCAGCCGGAGACGGTGAATGGATCATGGTGTGTGCGGGGTTGGTGCGGGCGAGCACATATGGAGCACACAAACGCTAGACGAAAATTCTAGAACGCGCCCGATACCGCATAACCGCAGGTCAGGACATGATCAAAGCGCGCCCCGCAGGATTCGAACCTGCGACCGTCGGATTAGAAGCAAGATCTTTAAGTGCCGCGCTATGCCGTTGGGTGATAGTTGATGCCGCCTCATCGCGTTTTGTGTGTCCGGCAGTGCCAAGTCCTGACGGTGTGTGACGGGGCGTACGAGCACACACCGAGCACGGCCGCCGCCCTGTTCGGTCATTGCATCGCGGCTCCCCGGAATGGATCCCGCGTTCCAGGAACGCCCGCGCCATCCATGGACGACGGTCGCAGTGCTCGGCACGCGCTCCAACCCGTACACCACTCCCGTGGACACTAACGCGCCCCTCAGTACGTGCGCGGGCGGCGGACATGTCGTGGACGGAGCCGGGTTCGACTTCGCCGATCCACAAGGGCAGGCCATCTGGTGCCGAGAGGGCTTGGAGGTTGCCGGCGTGCTGGTGGGCCTTGCCGGAGTACCAGGCGTCGATGGATTCGCCATTGACGCTGATGGTCTGCTCGGCGCAGCGGTCGATGGGAATCAGGGTGCCGTCCAGGATCACATATGCCAGTCCTTCGGCTTGGGCGCGGTCAAGGGCGTCGGAAAGATCTGGTGCTTGATCTGCGAGAACTTAGATTCCCTCGTGGATGTAGCGGTAGGCGGTGGCCCGGGAGACGCGGTGATCGCGGCCAAGCTTGGGGATGTCGTGCCCGCCGCGGAACCAGCGCAGCACCATGACCGCTTGCCGGAAGGGGCTCAAGACCCGGCTGTCTTTCGGCGTGCCGCGCCGTCGGCGTTCTTCATGCAGGAGGCGGGCGACGTGCTGAACGAGTGCGCAGGAGACGTCGAGCGTGGCACGATGAGCAATCACGTGGAGCCTTCCGGAGGCTGGGATTTCTTGTGGTGAGAGCTCTTCTACCGGGGGCTCCACGTCTGTTTCCGGCCTTCGGCAGCTCCTCCCGATAGGTCCGGAACGCCACCAGCGGCGTCCAAGAAATCCCAATTCATCCGAACTATTTCGCTGAGATCACCTCATTGAATCCCTGCTGGAGGGCCCGAGTGAAAGCGTTGGAGCCGTGATGATGGAAGACCCTCTTCATCTGTTAGGACGCCTACGGCTGGGCAGGGAGGAATACTGCCAGCGTCTCCTGACCATGCTCATCGTGGGCGGCCCCTATCCCCCGTGGAACAGCCGCTCCCGGCCTTCGCCCCGCGGAGCCTGGTTCCTGCGATCCCTGGACGAGCTGTCGTTCGGTCAAAGCGGCTGGCGCACACAACCGCTCTTCGTGGACGAGTTCGAATTACGCCCAAGGCATGATGACGAGCAGGGCGGGGCACCCGATTACGCCGTGCTGTGGGCCGATCGGCTCTGGATGATCGAATTGAAGACGGAGACTTCGAGCCACCGGCGCGATCAACTCACCGCGTACTACGCTCTCGCCGACCATCACCATCCCGGTCTGGGCGTGGACCTCACCTACTTGACACCGCCGTTCACCTTCACGCCGCCAGCCGGCCAGGACTGCATCAGGTTCGCGCACGTCACCTGGACTCAGATCTTTCCGCTGTTGCGAGCGGTATGGGGCAAGGGCACGGACAGGGAACAGCAGGTCCTCACCACGCTGCTGCAAGCGCTGGAGAGCATCGGATCGAACTGGTCCAATTGGCGGGCTCAGCGAGTCGGTACGACACGAGACGAGCCGCCGACAATCGAGGACATGGCCATGGCCTTGGCTGAGGCCACCGCCCGCGACGGACAGCAGCGGGCCGTAGACTACCCGACGGCGGACCTGGACCTCCTCCAACGTCTTCGCATGGCCCTACGACAAACCATCTGCACCAAGCCGGAGCAATCCCCTCTCCGACACGTAAAGGCTTGGCTCTGGAACGCCGCAACCAGCGGCGGGACCGCCCTCTCATCCTCGGGCCGAGACGTCGGCTTCGAACTCCGCCTCTCCTGGTACCGCAAGCCAGCGTGCTGAGGGCCTGAACTCGCCCCCCCGGCGACGCGATCGTCCCCGGCGTTCGTCAGTACGATGCTCACCAAGCTTGGAGGGCAGGCTTGCCGCAATCCCTGGCGCCCTGGTCCCGATTTACGCAGAGGATTGTGCAAGGCCTCAGCCGACTAATCGGCCATATCGTGACGGCCCTGCCTTGTGCGCTCAATTCGCGACAAAAGCGACATGGGACTAAGTGGCCCGGGCGAGCTTTATCAAAACGCTACATGAAAGCCTTGGGTTGCCCTATATCCGGCATGGACATGTAACGTTCCACCCCCTAGGATCACAAGGCTTCCACAGATGGTTCGAGAAAGGGCGATGACCCATGCCTTACTCGGCAGAGATCAGCCGGTCGAATCCGACCTGTTTCGTCTTCCTCGTCGATCAATCCGCGTCCATGAGTGACTCCATCGGCGGGGAAACGCCCAACAGCAAGGCGGCTGTGGTCTCCGATGCGATCAATCGGTTGCTCACCGAGCTTTCCGTGAAATGCGCCAAGGAAGAAGGCGTACGCGATTACTTCCACGTCGCCGTCGTCGGCTACGGCCACAACAACGTCGGCTCCGCCTATGGCGGAGCGCTGGCCGGGCGCGATCTGGTGCCGCTCAGCCAGATCGCGGAGAATCCGGCACGCGTGGAGCAGCGCTCGAAGAAGGTCCCTGACGGGGCCGGCGGGCTGGTTGAGACCACCGTCACTTTTCCCGTCTGGATGGATCCGGTAAGCAACGGCGGCACGCCGATGCGACAGGCCATCGAGTACGCACACCATCTCGTCGACAAGTGGCTCTCGGAGCACCCCGCGTGCTTCCCACCCATCGTCCTCAACCTCACCGATGGCGAGGCCAATGACGGCGACCCAGTGGTGCCAGCCGCCGCTATCCAGTCGCTCGCCAGCGCTGATGGCCCCGTGCTGCTGTTCAACCTGCACGTGTCGGACGCGGGAGGCTCACCGGTGACCTTCCCGGACGCTGACGCGGGCCTGCCTGACGCCTACGCCCGTACGCTGTTCGGAATGTCAAGTGCGCTACCTTCGCACATGCGAGCGTACGCTGCGCAGGAGGGCTTCACCGTCAGCGAAGGCACACGAGGCTTCGTCTACAACGCTGACATCACCTCTGTGGTGCAGTTCCTCGACATCGGCACGCGCGCCTCCGACCTGCGGTGACGATGCGGGCCAGCATCTCGTCGTACCATCTGCACAAGGGTGGGGGTACGGAGGATGAGTACGAGGATGCCTTCGCGACCACGCACGAGGCACAGGTGCCGAAGGACATCGCCGCCAATGGGCTGGGCATCGCCATATCCGACGGCGCTTCGGAAAGCATCCTCGCCGGACGGTGGGCGCGGCTGTTGGTTCGGCATTTCATAGCGGCCATTCCGGAGGTACTCGACGCCCGGGACGTCTTCGCCCATTATGCGGTACAGGCCACCGAGCGATGGGAAGTACTCATCGGTGAATATATCGCTGGGAGAGCGGCGGAGGGGCGCCCGATCCAGTGGTATGAGCAGCCCAAGATGGATCGTGGCGCTTTTGCAACTCTTCTGGTCGTGAGCTTGTCGGTCACACCACAGGACGACGGCGGCTCATTGGCGACATGGGTGGCCGCCGGAATCGGCGACTGCGCCCTCTTCCATGTCCGTGACAACCGGCTCATCACGTCGTTCCCCATGAATGATCCCTCTGAGTTCACCAGCAGTCCGGACCTGCTCAACAGCAAGAATCACGACCGCGAGCTCATCGCCGAGCGTATGAAGACGCATGTGGGCATCCTGCGGCAAAAGGACGACCTCTACATCTGCACCGACGCGGTCGCCGCATGGTTTCTCGAGCAGGCCGAGCGACAGGGCCACCCGTGGGAGATCCTCAACCTTCTCGACGCCACCGACGGCCCGACCTTCGCCGACCTTGTGGATGAGGAGCGGGCGAGCGGCCGCATGCGCAACGACGATTCCACCCTGATCCACGTGACTGTGTGGTGACGGATGACCGCTGTCACGCGCTTCCCGACCGGCGGCCAGTACGTTGACGCCCTGCAGAATCCCCGCCTCTGCTTCCGCGACCCCGAATTGCAGACGGCGCGCCCGCAGGCCGATTCCCTTGGTCGGCCCAAGGCAATCTCCGGCAACTTCGCCAGCGTGTTCTCCGTGACCACCGCGGCGGGCCAGAGATATGCCATCAAGTGTTTTACCAGGAACATCCCTGATCAGGAGAAGAGATATCGCGCCGTCAGTGACCACCTCCGAAGGCTCCCGCACCGCTGGAAGATCGGCTTCGACTACCAGCCCGCGGGGATCATGGTGGCCGGCCAGACGTACCCGATCCTCCGGATGGAATGGGTGGAGGCTGTCGGCCTGATCCGCTGGATCGAGGACCATCTCGGTGATCGCGACGCTCTGTTCACCCTTGCCGGCCATTTCGCCGACCTGACCAACGACCTGGCCAGGGCCGGTATCGCCCACGGCGACCTTCAGCACGGCAACCTGCTCGTCGCCTCCGACGGCGCCTTAAAACTCGTCGACTACGACGGCATGTACGTCCCCGCGCTCGCGGGCATGGCCGCGACAGAGCATGGCCATCGGCATTACCAGTCCCCAGGCCGTGCCAACGCGGGATTCGGACCCGATCTGGACCGTTTCTCCAACTGGTTGATCTACTTCTCTCTGGTCGCCATCTCCGCAGACGCGACGCTCTGGCACACCTTGCACGAGCCTGGCGGCGAACACCTCCTGCTCACGGACGCCGACTTCGCCGACATCTCGACGTCCACCAGAATGGCGGCTCTGATGCGGCACCACGTCGAGGACATCAGCCAATTGGCCACACAGGTCGCCGATCTCGCCACGCGACCGCTTTCAGCACTGCCGAACCTCGTCCCGCTGCAGGAGATCAACGTCCCCGCCCCCAGTACGCAGGCGCCTACCCAGACAGGCCTGCCGCAGTGGATGAGCAGTCACGTACAGAAGGCATCACCACCGCCACCGGCACTCGTGCCACTCGGTGACCACCACCAGTTGGTGCGATGGACCCGCATCACCATACTCGGACTATGGATCGCGACCGCTCTGACGCTCATGGTAGTCGCCGCGACCGACATGGTGGCAGGCGCGACGACGTTGCTCGGGCTCGCCCTCGCGCTCCTGGCCAGCCGGGCCTTCTACGCCTTCCTGCCGGAACACAAGGTCCGTAAGACGATCGCGGACCAGCACCATCAGGCACACCGGCAGACCGCCTTGGCAGCCAAGACAACAGCGATCCTCGAGAAGGAGCGCGACCGGCGTCAAGGCGACGATGCACGGCACGCGCAAGCAGACGCACAAAGCATGCAGGCCTTGCGGCAACGTCAGCGTCACGAGCTCGACGCGTTCGACCGGGCGACGACGACGCAGGTGAGCCCGCTCAACGCTCTGATCGTTTCGGTCTCGGCCAAGCAGAGAGAAGAGATCAACGAGGCGCTGGCGCTGCTACAGCAGCAGTACGTGACCACCTATCTCAAGCGTTTCGTCCTGCGATCCGGCCTCATCACCGGCATCGGCGAAGGCACTGTAGCCAGCCTCCGGGCTCACGGCATCACGACGCCCGCCGATTTCAGGGACGTCGTCTACACGGCCGGTGGTTATGGTCAACGATCTGAGGTGCACATCGTGCTCACCAGCGGCCGATCCGTCCACGTGCACGGCGTAGGCGAGACCCGCGCCGTCGCCTTGCGCGAGTGGCGCAGAGCACACCTTGACCGCGCCTTGCGACAACCCGAGCTACCCATCGCCCTGCCGCAGACCATGCTCCAGCAGATCGAAGCGCGGTACGCCACCGAGCGCCAGCGTGTTGAGGCTCAACGCGAGGCCCTTCAGCGGGACAGAACCTCCCATCGCACTGCCCTCACCCAGAAGCACACCCAGGAGATGAAGCAACTGACCGACACGCACAACAGGCGCGTCCAGAGCGCGACGGTCGCGGCGCAGGACATCATCCGGCGCATATCCGAGGAGCGGACACGCCACCAGGCGCTCATCCGGAAGGAACAGGACCTGCTAAGGGAACTACAGGCGTACCGGCATGTCTCTTACGGGCGCTTTATGCGCAGAGTCCTGTTCGGCAAGGTGCGTGCGTAAACGCTTTATTAGCGTGGGTGCCAAGAACTCAGCCACCTATGCGACCTGCGCGTACTCGTGAATCAGCCCTGCGCCTGCCGATAATTGCATCCGTCCAGGTCATGACGGCTCTTCGAAGTTAGGCGGGGCTGAGGTGCCCGCGGCTGCGTCGGGTGGTGGCGCAGCGGGTGCGTAGCCGTTGGTTTTCGGGGTTGCGGAAGCCTGTACCGCTTCATAACGCATCGCAAGGTGCTTGATCTGCGGTTTTGACCTTCAGCAGCGGTACGGGCAAGATCGCGGCTTGTGTCGGTTCGCCTGCTGTATCTGATCATGGTCCGGGTGTTCGGCTGGCTGGTGTTGCTGGGACGTGGTCAGGCGTCCAAGGACGTCGAGATCATGGTGCTCCGCCATGAGGTGGCCGTGTTGAAGCGTCAGCTCGCCCGCCCGAAGCCGGACTGGGCCGATCGGGCGCTCCTGGCGGCCTTGGCACGCTTCCTACCTGCGCTGCTGCGGGCGCATCGGCTGGTCACCCCGGGCACCCTGTCCCGCTCGAAAACACGGTCCTGTGCTGTGAGCTGGGGTTTTGCTGCGCGATCAGGGCCGTGGCTGCGACCATCGCAAGGTGTTGTTATCGCTTATCTACCGGTTGGTGAGATGCCTCTTCAACCTGCTGACGGTGCTGGTCCGCGCTGATCTGTCCAAGGACGTTGAGCTGCTGGTGCTCCGTCACGAGAACCAGGTGCTACGCCGTCAACTCGGTAGCCAGCCGCGATGGGATCACACCGACCGGCTCTGGCTGGCAGCGTTGTCGCAACTGATCCACCGCCGCCGGTGGGCGGAAATCCTCCCGGTCCCCCCAGCGACAATCTTGCGCTGGCATCGTCACCTGGTGGCGCGTAAGTGGACCTTCACGGACAGGCGGCGCCCAGGACGACCTCGCACCCGCCGGCCGGTCAAGGCGCTGATTGTGCGGATGGCGCGGGAGAGTCCGACCTGGGGGCATAGAAGAATCCAAGGCGAGTTCGCCCGCCTGGGCTACAACATCGCGGCCTCCACGGTGTGGGAAATCCTGCACGCCGCCGGTATCGGCCCGGCGCCCCGCCTGGCCGGGCCGACCTGGCGTCAGTTCCTGGCCGCCCAGGCTCACGCGATCGTCGCGTGTGACTTCCTGGTGGTCGAGACGATCATGCTCAAGCGGTTGTATGTGCTGGTCTTCATCGAGCACGGTACCCGACGCCTGCACCTGGGCGGTGTGACCGCGCACCCGAACGGGGCATGGACGGTGCAGCAGGCTCGCAACCTGGTGATGGATCTGGGTGACCGCATCGCCGGGCTGCGGTTCGTGATCCACGATCGGGACCCGCTCTTCACCTCCGCCTTCAGAGAGGTCTTCACAGGTGAAGGGCTGCAGATCATCACCACGCTGCCACGGACGCCAAGGATGAACGCCATCTGCGAGCGGGTCATCGGCACCCTGCGCCGCGAACTCCTCGACCGCATCCTGACCCTCAATGAACGCCACCTGGTACTCATGCTCCAGAAGTATCTGATCCACTACAACGGGCACCGGCCGCACCAGTCCCGGCACCAACGACCCCCGAACACCTCAACGCAGCCCGCCCGCGACGTAACCGACCTCAACGACCTACGATCCATCCGCCGAAAACCCGTCGCCACAGGCACGATCAACGAATACCACCACGCCGCTTAACCGCAGCTCAGACCACGTAACTCCATATTCGAGCGGTACACCCGCTGCGACGCCGAGAGGGCTGTCCAGGGCGTCATGCCCGTCCCGGAAACGACGGTCGTGTACGGGACGGGGCGCTGCATGCCTCGCCGTGATCGTATTTCCGCAGGAACGATCGTCCCGAAACCCGTCCCTCCGCGCTGTAGGGCGCGGAAATATTGACAGTGTGTCGATTTCTGGAGTCGGCTGCGCAGATGTCAAAAGTCCTCTGCACAGCGCTGTCGGGTCTGAGAATGCGAGCGTTGCTTGGCTCTCGATTACGACGTCTCCCAACGTCGAGCAGCAAGGCCATGAGCAAGCGCGCCAATGATGTTGGGGTAGAGATCGCCGCGATCTGCATGACGGACTCAAATCACCTGACCCCTGGTGGGCGAACCCGCGATTTCTTGACGACCTGAAGCAGCGTCGCGTGCAGTGGATTCATGGTGGCCCGGGTCGTTCACGTGTTGGCACATGACGCTCACGGGTAGACGTCCAGGATGAATCGTCGCAGCCCAAGCGATGCGTTGGGCTATGTCTGTCGGGTACTTCGCTCGGATCCACGCGATGGGAGGAGTGGGAGGAGCACCCCACGAAGGAGATCTACGAAGGGAAGAGCGTGGTGGAGATGGGCACCTTCCCGGCGGCGCTCATCGTTCGGTTGATCGGCGGGCCGACCGCGCTGATCGAGCTTGGCGGACTGCGACTGCTCACCGATCCGACCTTCGATCCGCCCGGCGACCACCCGATCGGCCGGCGCAATCTGGTCAAGACGACCGGGCCGGCCATACCCGCTGAGGAGGTCGGCCGGGTGGACGCTGTGCTGCTGTCGCACGACCAGCATCCGGACAACCTGGACGACGCCGGCCGCCGGTTCCTCGACCAGGTGCCGCTGGTGCTCAGTACGGCCGCCGCCGAGGCACGGCTCGGCGGCACCACCCGGGACCTGCCACCTTGGACCGGCCTTACCCTGCCCCGGCCGGACGGCGGGGAACTCCGCATCACCGGCGTGCCCGCCCAGCACGGCCCGGCCGGCAGCGAGTACCTGACTGGCGAGGTCCGGGGGTTCGTGCTCTCCGGCGAGGGGCTGCCGAGGGTCTACGTCAGCGGCGACAACGCCTCGCTGGCCGTGGTGAGTGACGTCGCCGACCACGCTGGCCCGATCGACGTCGCGATACTGTTCGCGGGCCACGCCCGCAGCCCGCTGATGGACGCCTATCTCACCCTCGGCGGCGAGCAGGCCGTCCGGGCCGCCGAGATTCTCGCCGCGCCCACGGTGATCCCGATCCATGTGGAAGGCTGGCGGCACCTCACCGAGGGCATGGACGCCGTCGTGGACGCCTTCGCCCGTCGCGGGCTGACCGACCGCCTGCTGATCCTGCATCCCGGCGACACCGCCACGGTGGAGTCCCGGACCCCGTTGATCTGAAGCAGCACCGTAGCGGCATCCTGGTGCGTCGCTCGTGCCGGCCGCAGCGGTTCGCAAGAGTGCGCGGAGCCAGGTCAGGTGCTGGATCCGGGCAGACCGCCGATGGGGGCGGGGGCCCGTTCGACCCAGGTGGCGGTTTCCGGATGGGTAAGGATCCAGTCGGCGATCTGATCCTTGCGGGCCCACCACACGCCGTCGTACTCGCGAAGCCGGGTGAGCACGCGGTCGAGCACCCGGACCCGGGAGGCGTGCCCGGACAGCCGGTCGTGCAGCGCGATGACCATCATCCGGCGCCGGCGCGCACCCTCCTCGTAGAGCTGCTCGCATTCGTCGATGAGTTGCCGTTCGTAGGCGGCCGGGTCGAAGGCGGCGAAGTCGTAGCTGACGATGTCGTTGAGGTGCGCCGTGTACGGGACGGTGGCGAATGGCTCGCCGTTGATGGTCTGCAGGAAGGGCTCGTCGGCCGACAGGTCGTCGATGTGGTAGCGGAACCCGAGTTCCTGCAGGATCTCCAGGGTGTTGACGCCGGGGCGGATCCAGTGGTTGGTGTAGCCGGTGGGCCGGGTGCCGGTGACCTCCTCAATGGCCTGGACGTTGCCCTCGATCCACGCTTTCTCCTCGGGGCGGGACAGGTGGTATTGGCGCTGCCATCTGAGCCCGTGCGCGCCGGCCTCGTGGCCGCGGTGCACGATTTCAGCGGCCAGGGCAGGGTGGCGGCGGACCGCCTGGCCGACCATGTAGGTGCTCACCTTGATGCCATGCTTGTCGAACAGGTCCAGCAGGCGCGGTATGCCCTCGCGAGCGCCGTACTCGTAGAAGCTGTTCTGCCCGAGATCGGGGAAGCCGGGCAGAATCGGCTCGCTGATCGGCCCGGGCGCGCCGCTGATCGGCTGCCCGCCCGCCTCGAACTGCACGGTGATCGAGAAGGCCAGCCGCGCCCCCTCGGGCCAGAAGGCGTCCGCTGTGGTCATGGCTACGTCCCCCTGTGCACCGTGCTCGGGTCCGGTTCGGCCGCCCGGTCCAGACTCTTGTGGAGCGTGCTGCTCCATGCACGGATCATCCCCCGCCGGTTCGGCTCTATTCTGCCCCTGACCAGCCCAAACCTCCGCCGCGATCGAGGAATGGAGTACCCGTGCCAGCCTTCGTAGGCTGTGGGCATGCCCATCAAGCCAGGAACGATGACCGCCAAGGGGCAGGAGACCAGGCAACGCATCGTGGCCGCCGCTGCGCAGCTGATGTTCGAGCGTGGCGTGGCCAACACCACCATCGAGGATGTCCGCGCGGCGGCCCAGGTGAGCAATTCGCAGGTCTACCACTACTTCGCCGACAAGACCGCACTGGTGCGTGCGGTGATCGAGTACCAGACGGACGCCGTCATCGAGCCCCAAGAGCAGCTCTTTGCCCGGCTGGACACCATGGCGGGCCTGCGTGAGTGGCGTAACTTCGCAGTCGCCCGCCAACGCGACCGAACTGGCCGCGATGGCTCTGGAGACCGGGCTGGAGATCATCGTGTGCCACTTCCCGCCCGGCACCCAATGCCGTTGCTTGACTCACGCAAGCGTTCCCAGGGAGTGACGTTCTGGTAAGGGCTGCCGATGTTCAGTCATGCATCCATGGACCGGGTTGTCCGATGACGTGCGGCTCGGGGCGCTCACCGAGCGGGTGACGCCCGAACTGGTAGATGACGTGCTGGCCGAACATGGCCGTGAGGGCAGTAGGCCGGGAGCATTATCGCCGCGGTTCATGGTCTGCGCGAGGTTCTGCGCCGGCTGCGGCTCCTCATCCGCCCCGACACGGTCCTGCGCTGGCACCGCGACCTGATGCGGCGTCGTCACGCCCGTACCTGCCGGCCGAAGCGGCCTGGCCGCCCGCCTACCGTCCAGTCCATCCGCGCTCTCATCCTGCGCCTGGTGCGGGAGAACCCGAGCTGGGGCTACCAGCGGGGGTCCACGGTGAGCTCGCTCGGCATCGAGATCGCACCGTCCACGGTCTGGGAGATCCTCAAGCAGGCGGAGCTCGACCCGGCGCCCGAGCGGGCGTCCACCACGTGGGCCGACTTCCCGCGTTCCCAAGCCGACGCCATGCTTGCCTGCGATTTTATCGAGATCGTCACTCTCAGCGGGCAACGCCAGTACATCCTGGCAGTGATCGAGCACGCCACCAGGCGTGTCCGTGTGCTCGGCACCACCGCGCACCCGAGCGCGACCTGGGTCATCCAGGCCATAAAGCCAACTCCCACGCCGCGCACAGCCCGGCCATCCGTCGCCGACGACGGCGACATCCACGGTGACGTCCTGCGCCAGCGGCGCGAACGATGGTGTAGCCGTCGACTCGACCCAGTACGACTCGGGCACCCCGGAAAGCGAAACCATGACTCACGCACGGCCCCAGCAATCGACGATTAGACGCATCACAGGAGTGGACGGGCTACGTCACAGCACGCATCGTCAGCAGCAGCGATGCGGTCCCGCCGTCGTGGCCACGGAAGGCAATCATTCAGAAGTAGTGACGGCGGCCTCCGACCGGCCGCCCCATGCGCCCCATCAGCATGAGTACCAGACCGATGACCAGGACGATAATCCCGATAGTCCACAAGATGCTGATGCCGGTCAGGAATCCGGCAATCAGGAGGACGATTCCCACAATAATCATGCTTGCCTGCTATCCAGGGAGAGGAAGGTGAAACTCTTGTTCGCGGGCCAGAATCAACGAGCGGCGGCGGCCCGCACCTCAGCGCGCGCTCGGCAGCGGCAGAAAGGCATTGCCAGCGGGTACGACGTCTCTTCATCCGAGCTAACCCGAACTGACGAGGACAACGAGAACACTTTCCGCGCCCTACGTGGCTTCTTGCTCGGTGGTGACTGTCAATGGCCAGGTGCGTGTCGCAGCTGGTGGCCGGATAGAGGTCGGCGGTTCGTGGAGCCGAGAGGTCCTTCGCGATCAGGCTGTTGTAGCGAGCTCAGCCACCACGTGATCACGCCGCTGCCGGCAGGGCTACAGCTTGCCCTGCACGTGCTCGTCTCCACCGCTTCCTGCCCGTGCTCCCTGGCTGCGGCCGGCCGGCCGGTCCCACGCGCACGACCTCGTCTCCAGCAGCAGCAAATCCACCACGTCCGCCAGCTCGCCGCGCTCGCCGAACGCCCGCCGCTGCTGGGCCGCCGAACCGCCCCGCCCGAGCGCCTCCCGCGACAGCTCCGAGATCAGCTCCCAGTCCCCCGCCGCCTCGAGCTGCGGTCGCAACCCGTGGACCAGGCGCTTGATCACGTCGGCGGCGGGCCGCGGCACTCCCTCCACCGGGTCGACGAGCTCACCCTCCAGCCCCGAGCGTGCGGCCTGCCAGGTGGCGGCTCTCGCCGCCTCCAAGAGCACCTCATCACCCGGCGAGGCGTTCCGCGCCGCGGCCAGCTCCCTGGCCACCAGCGCCCGGTACAACCCGGCGATCAGCACGACATCCTGCACACGCGGACAGGCGTCGCCGATCCGCAACTCCAGGGTCGGCAGATGGTCGGAAGGCCGAACATCGAAGTAGATCATTCCTGCATCGGCGATCACACCGGACTGGATCAGCTCGGCGACCATCGCGTCGTAGTCGGCAGCAGAGTCGAATCTCGCCAGCGGCCCCGTGGTGGGCCAGCGCTGCCAGACCAGGGTGCGATAACTGGCGTAGCCGGTGTCGGCGCCGTCCCAGAAGGGCGAGCTGGCGCTCAAGGCGAGCAGCGACGGCAGCCAGGGCGCTAACCGGTGCGCCACCACCACCGCCAGGTCACGGTCGCGCGCCTCGACGTGCACATGGGTGCCACAGATCAGCTGCTCGCGCACCAACTGCTGGAAGTCGCTCAGCATCTGCTCATAACGGGGCTCCGGGAAGACCTTCAACCGCTCCATGTCAACGAGCGGGGCACTGCCCGCCGCCATGATCCCCAGCCCCAGCTCGTGCGCCCGCCTGGTCAGGGTTTGGCGCATCACGCATAGGTCGCGAGCCAGGTCGTCCAGCGCGTGGAACGGGGCGCTGTTCGATTCCACCATCGACCGATGCAGCTCCTCGGTGAAGCGCTCCTGCGGCAACGACTCCAGCAACGTCTGAGCACGGACGGCGGGAAGACGCGTGTCAAGGTCAACAAGGTGGAACTCCTCCTCGACCCCGACACTGATCGCTCCCTCGAACTCTGACACGACGATCACTCCTCAGGACGAACCGTTCCCGCGCTTGGGTGGTGCTCCTCCCCCGAAAAAGCGCCTGTGCACATGGACGACGATGCGAGCTCGAAACTGCCGGTCGATGGCCCAGACCTACCAGGCCTGCGCACCAATCGAAGTCGGCTCCGCTGGCCTCCATCTGCACCTGGAGCCGACGAACTGGTCACGGAAAAGGAATCGGGCAAACGCGGTGCCGCGACCGGCATGGGAGGCACTCCTGGAGCGGCCCAAAGCGGGCGACACACTGAAGTTCTGGAAGTCCGACCGCTGGGGCCGCTCAGCGGGCCACGTGCTGACCACGGTCAACGAGGTCCGCGACCAAGGCAGCACCGTGGTGTCGCTGACCGAGAACTTCGACCTGGGCACCAAAGAGGGCCGGTTCATGTTCGCGGTCCTGCCCGCGGCCGCGGAGTATGAACTGGAGCTGCGAGCCGAGCGCCAGGCCGAGGGAATCGCCGCAGCCAAACGCCGCGAAGCCGGCGGCACCATGCTGCCCGGCAAAAAGAAGGCCGGCCGCCCCCGCGTCATCGGCCCCGCCGAACTCGCCGCCCTCCGCCACCTCGTCAATGACGGCGTATCGGTCACCGAGGCCGCCCGAACTCTCAAGATCTCCCGCTCAACCGCGTATGCCGCCCTGGCCAACCCGGTCTGACCCTTCTCACAGTTTCTCCCGGTCTCGGCGAAGGCCGCCGTCGTGGCCCGGTGGACCATCCAGTGGGCCGAGTTCTCGCGAATGGGCGTGCAGAAGATGCAGTCCATGACCGGCCACTCTCGCAGAGCCATTGAGATCACATCGGCGAGTGCACGGAAGGCTTGCGCCATAAACGTGGTTTCTCTGTGACTGAAATGTGCATAGGCCCGTTCGGACAATCTTCGCAGATGAATGTTGAACTAATCGTATCTGCCGCATTTTCGCTCACTTTTGCCTTGTCTTTGTCGATCCTTTTGGGTAGCGTGTCCAGGGTCATGCCTTATCTGTGTCCATCTGGGGGATCGCGCAGCGCAAGGAAACACGGAGGCATGAAGCATCAAACGGGGATTAGGTTGAAACGGCAACTGTGCTGTGCGCCCCTGTCCAGCAAGACAGGAGCAAGATGCGTAATCGAAGTCGGCTCGCACTGCGTGCGGCCACAGTAGGAATCGCCTTATCGGCGATGCTGGTCAGCGTGAGTACGGCAGCCTCCGCGTCGCCGGCTCCCGTACCGGCGCCGGCACCGGAATCCGCAGGCGACGACCTGACGGTTCTGGACGGCACCGGGACGCCGGAGAACGACGCAGCCGCGGCCGCCCTCTGTCTCTTCACGACCAACGGCGACTACGTACACGTGTCATCCAGCGCCTTCGAGGCCTCCGGTCACGGCTGGTGGGTCAACATCAACTGCTCGACGGCAACAGCGGTGGTCACCGTGCAGCTCCAGCAGTACTACAGCGACGGAGTCTGGCGGAACAAGGGCACGGTGGGCCGCTCGACCGTCCGTTCCGGCGGTGGCGCGGGCAACCGTGCGACCGGACGAGGGGCCTGCACCGCAGGTAGCGCCTTGACCGGCTGGCGCAGTGTCATCGACGTCGACCTCGTTGGTCTGGCGGACGATCCGGGTAAGCTCACCACATCAACCCGGAACATCAACTGCAGACGTGCGTGACCGGCGGATGAGGTGACGTGATCGCCAGGCAGGACCGCACCATGTTCGCCGCCGTGTACGGCGAACTGGCGACAAATCCTTGGCTGAATCCGGCCGTCGCTTCCTCGGACGCCTACAGCCTCTTCGTCGCGCGGTCATCTGCCATGGGGTGGCTCACCCCGGCATCAGAAAACGCCACCGGCGGTTTCTGGGGAATGAACGATGCAGGGCAGGACCCGAGTTTTGATCCGGAACTCGGGTCCCGCATCGCGTGGTTCCAGGTCTCTATTACCGAACCTGTTCCTGCGGGTCGACCGGTGCCGCTTCAGCCGTTCTTTTCCTGTGCTCACGACGTCCTGGCGAGAATGGGAGAATTTCGTCTGACGGCGGTCGACGCGCTATTTCCCATGCCGGTCGCACCGCCGGCAATAGGTGCCGTCGCGACGTTGCTCGAGGACTCTGGATGGTTCGCCGATCACCATCCGGGGTCGGTCACTCCGTTGCGAGTGACCTTGGACAGTGGGTCGGAGGCCGCGATAGGTTCGCACGCTCCCGGCATACTCCAGTGGGTGCGGGAGGTCAGGCAGTCCGCGTTCGTCTGCGAATCCATGCTCGAATCCGGACCTCATCGGGTCATCCTCCACGGGACCCTCGCCGAATGGTCATTGGGCGCTTTGGGCTGGCTGGCCGCCTTTCTCGCCGATGCGAGCGCGCGGTGCGGGATCAACGTCCCCCTGCATTTCACCGCCGCCTGCTCGACACGTCCGGCCGCAGGGTGACGACTGTGCGCCTGCCGATAATTACATCCGCCCAGGTCGTGGCCCTGCGAGGGCTTTGTGTGGAGTACGCGAGCTCCGATCTCTCAGGAGACGAGAGCGCGTACGGCAAGATGATCGGCTGTGCTCCTTCGCCTGGCCTATCTGACCGTCACGAACGCCTTCGCCGCGCTGCGGTTACTGCCCATGGGCGATCGAGACAAGGACGTGAAGATCCTCGCCCTGCGTCACCAGATCACCGTCCTTGAACGCCAACTCAGCGCCGACACCCGAGTGAGATTCGCACCCGAGGACCGAGCCTTCCTGGCCGCGCTCCTGACCTCGCTGCCCCGGGAGGTCCTGCGCCGGCTGCGGCTGCTCATCCAACCGGATACCGTGCTGCGCTGGCACCGCGATCTGACGAGACGGCGCCATGCCCATACCTGCCGGCCGAAGCGACGTGGGCGCCCGCCCACGGTCCGCTCCATCCGCGCTCTTATCCTGCGTCTGATTCGGGAGAACCCCGGCTGGGGGCTATCGGCGGGTGCAAGGTGAGCTCACCACGCTCGGCATCAAGGTCGCGCCGTCCACGGTGTGGGAGATCCTCAGGCAGGAAGGTCTCGATCCGGCGCCCGAGCGGGCCTCCACCACCTGGGCCGACTTCCTGCGCTCGCAAGCCGACGCCATGCTGGCCGCCGATTTCCTCGAGACCAACACCCTGAACGGGCAGCGCCAGTACATCCTGGCCGTCATCGAGCACGCCACCAGGTGCGTCCGTGTGCTCGGCACCACCGCGTACCCGAGCGCGAGCTGGGTCATCCAGACGATCAGAAATCTGGTGATGGATCTGAACGATGCGGACTACCGAGCGCGCCTTCTGCTCCGCGATCGGGATGGGAAGTTCCCAGCCCTCATGGACGAGATTCTCGCCGAGGCCGGCATCAAGACGGTGCTCACCGGTATTCGGATGCCGCGGATGAACTCGATCATGGAGCGGTGGGTGCAGTCATGCCGCCATGAGCTTCTCGACCGCTGCCTGCTCTGGAACGAACACCACCTACGGCACGCCCTACGCGAGTACGAACACTTCTACAACCAGCACAGAGCCCACCAAGCTCTGGCCCAAGCGGCTCCGCTACGCACCGTCCCCGACCCGATCACGGACCCCGAGCAAATCATCGACCTGAACGTACGCCGACGAGACCGGCTCGGCGGCGTCCTCCACGAGTACTCACATGCCGCTTAACCTGCACGGATGGACTTATCGGCAGGCGCACCTTCGCCGACAGC
The DNA here is from genome assembly GCF_900099965.1 of Nonomuraea jiangxiensis. Classification (GTDB taxonomy): domain Bacteria; phylum Actinomycetota; class Actinomycetes; order Streptosporangiales; family Streptosporangiaceae; genus Nonomuraea; species Nonomuraea jiangxiensis. The sequence goes on from NZ_FNDJ01000039.1 coordinate 30,497, forward strand.
GACAGCACCATCTCATCGACGCCTGTCCAGACGCCGCTGACGCTTCTTGACGATCTGTGGCTCGAACGTGCCGGCGGTGTCGCGCGGCACCTTCACCTCGACCGGCCCCACGTCGGTCAACACGGTCTTGGCTCGGGTGCCGTTGCGGCTGTTGCCGCTGTTGCGTCCCTCGGAGTCGTGCTTGTCGTAGCCGACATGGTCGGTGATCTCGCCCTCCAGGGCGGACTCCAGGACCCGCTTGGTCAGCTGCTGCAACAACCCGCCCTCGCCGGTCAGCTGCAGTCCGTCGGTGCGGGCGCGGTCCACGAGCATCGCGATCAACTGCTCGTCCGTCGTCGCGCTGGACGCCGCCCCGCCCGACTCCTTACCAGGCGTCGACTCGACAGCGGTCTCGGTCATCACGAACCTCTTCCTTGATGATCAGATCCGCCGTTAATTAGACACTCCTGTGGCTGGGCCTCGCACCCAGCGGGCCGGCTGCGGCGAGGCGGGAGCATGGCCAGGGCCACCTCCCGGGTCCGGGAGGTGGCCCTGGCCTGCCTGGTGCTACGTCTATCGAACCAGTGGTCTCCTCAGTGGAACTGCTGGGTGGCTACGCGGTCGCATGGCAGGAGGCGAGCACGCCGACCGCCCCCTTCCCGGTGTCCTTCAGGGGAAGCTTCGTCGACGCGGCCGGGCACTTCGGGACCGTGAGGTCGTAGACGCCGCGGCCGAACGTCGCCGTGGTGAGCTGCCGGCTCTGCTCGTGGTAGCGCAGGTACATGATCGCCGCCTGCGGCAGGTTCGTGCCGAGCGCGGCCCACTCGCCGCCGTTCCACGCCGACATGAACGCCCCGACGTCGGTGCCGACCAGCAGCAGCCCGTCGGCGGTCGGGACGACGGAGTTCACCGGGGCGTCCGGCAGACCCTGGCCGATGTCGCTCCAGGTCCGGCCACCGTCACGGGTGATCATCACGTGCGCGCGGTCGCTGCCGGAGCGGAACCCGGAGAACGTCGCATAGGCGATGTTCTTGTCGGTCGGGTGCACCGCCACCCGGGTCACCCAGGTGCCAGGCACCTGTGCCGGGTCCACCCGGTTCCAGGTGCCGCCCAGGTCGTCGGTCCACCACAGCCGGCCGTCGTCGGTGCCGACGTAGAGCTTGTTGCCGTCGGTGGGCGCGGCCGCGATCGTGGTGATCGTGCCCCACGGGTAGCCGGACGGGTCGTTGGGGCCGCCGCCGGTGAGGTCGGGGCTGATCGGCGTCCAGGTGCGACCGTTGTCGGTGGACCGGTTGACGATGTTGCCGGCGTAGTACATGACGTTCGGGTCGCTCGGGTCGAACTGCAACGGGGTTTGCCAGTTGCGCCGTTGGGACGTCGTCTGCCCGGAGCCGATGGTCTGCCGCGGCGCTGCGCCGGAGTTCTCCGACCGGTAGCAGCTGCCGTACTGGCTGCACCCGAAGACGATGTTCGGCTGCTCCGGGTGGATGATCACCTGCAGGCCGTCGCCGCAGCCGATCTCGTCCCAGTCGCCGCCGACGCCGGTGTAGCCGCGGTTGCAGCCGTTGTCCTGGGCGCCGCCCACCTTCAGCACCGGGTCGGTCTCCGCGACGTCGACGGTGTAGAACTGGGTGTACGGCTCGTACGTGGACTTGACCCAGCCGCTGGCCCCGTTGGCCTCCGATCGGTAGAAGCCGCCGTCGTTGCCCAGGTAGACCCGGCCGGGCACCTTGGGGTCCCAGCGCATGGCGTGCTGGTCGGCGTGCACCCCGCCCACGGAGGAGAAGCTCTGCGCGCCGTCGGTGGAGCGCCTCAGGTTGACGCCGGTCAGGAAGACGTGGTCGGCGTTGGTGGGGTCGACGTAGAGCTTGCCGAACCACCAGCTGAACGTGGACTGCGACGCCTGGCCGGCGGTGACCGGCGTCTGCGTCCAGGTGTCGCCGCCGTTGTCGGAGCGGTAGAAGGCGCGGAACGGGCCGAGCGCGGTGCCGACGTACGCGTAGAGGCGCTGCGGGTTGTTCGGGGCGAGGGCTATGCCCCAGCGACCCTGGTCCGCGTCGGTGGGCAGGCCTTTGGTCATCCGCTGCCAGGTCGCGCCGCCGTCGTCGGAGCGCCAGAGGCTGGAGCCGGGGCCGCCGTAGGTGCGCTGGTGCGGCTCGCGCAGGTGGTCCCACATCGCTGCGTACATCCGGCGGGGGTTGGTCGGATCGATGACGACCTCGGTGGCGCCGGTGGTGGGGTTCGGCGGCGCGAGCACGAGCTGCCAGCTGTCCCCGCCATCCTCCGAGAGGTAGACGCCGCGCTCGCGGCCGGGCATGAAGAGGTTGCCGCTGGCCGCGGCGAAGATGCGATCTTCGTTGCTCGGGTCGATGGCGAAGCGGGCGATGGCGTGGCTGTCCCTGAGGCCGACGTGCTGCCAGGTCTTCCCGCGGTCCTTGGAGCGGTAGATGCCGTCACCGCCGAAGGTGATCGAGCCGCCGCCCGGCTGGGGCTCGCCGGTGCCGGCGAAGAGGACGCCCTTGCTGGTCATCGCGACCGCGCCCATGCTCTGCGTCCCGTCGTCCGGCCACGCCGCTTCGAACGTCGCGCCGGCGTCGCGGGACTTCCAGATGCCTCCGGAGGCGGCGGCGATGAAGACCTGGTCCGGCACCTGCGGGTCGACGGCGATGTCGACGACCCGCCCGCCGATGTTGCTCGGGCCGAAGAAGTCCCACTTCTGCTCGGCCAGGGGTCGGTAGGCTTTGAGGGTGCGCGCGGCGATCTGCTTGGCCTCGCCGCGGGCCTTGGTGTACTTCGCGGTGGAGAGCTCGGTGCTTCCGTCGCTCATCCGCTGGGCGGTCATCCACTCGTCGGGCAGTTCCATCGGCCCGGTGGGGGTGTTGGTGGCTAACGATGCCTTTTGGACGGGTTGAGGTGTCGAGAATGCGGTCAGCGCGACCGAGGCGAATAACGCGACCGCCGCTGTGATGCCGAGGCCGCGATACCGTCGGACGAGCGTGAGGTTCATTCGGATCTCCCTGTCCACACGTCGTGGCGACCGGGAAAGCGATCACCAGTCGGCACCTTAGACAGCGAGGTGAGTCACGTCACCGAGCATCTGTTGGGATTAACTCCCTTCGCTTAGGACACCTGTCGGGACGCCCCGGCCACCGAGCCGGTTGAGCAGCCCGTCCGAGGTCACGCCCCATCGTCCGCGGCTGGCCACGGTGGTGGGTTCAGCGGCGGTGGACAAGCGCGGAATGGGCACGGGGTTGCGCCCGCGGCGCGGGATCGCGGTCAGTAACTCTGGAACTCGGGTAGGCCCGCGTCGTCCGAGTCCGGTCCCACCACGGCGGTCAGCGTCGTCGCATCCGCGCAGACCGCGGTGGCACGCAGGTACGTCCGTCGTTGCTGCGCCCGCATCAGCACCTCGGCCTCGAAGACCTCGTCCTCGGCGCGGAGCAGGTCGATGTCGCTGAGATGCTCGTAGTGGGCGCGCACGTCCAACGGGGTCATGCGGACGGTGGCCTCGACCGTCGTCAGTGTGCCCTGCGTGACCACCGAAGTGACCCGCGCGCCGTCGGGCAGCATCAGGCCGGCAACATCGGCGGTCACCTCGGCGTCGGCGTCCAATGGCACCCGGTCGCAGCTGGGCAGGTTCGCCAACATCCCCGACTCGCGGCCGGTGGGCTGACCGGCCTCGGTGCCGCCGCAGGCGGCCAGCAGTAGCGGGGCCGTGACGACGACGGTCAACATGCGGAGTCTCACCGCCGCAGCATGGCACGCTCAGCGCAGCACGCGCCACCGCCGTACGACGAGCAGCAGGGCGGTGATGACGACCGCGGTGACCACCATGAGGACGCTTGTGATCAGCGCGCCATAGGCGAAACTGGAGAACTCGAAGGCCTGGTCGAAGATGTAGACCGGCAGGTAGAGGGTGGCGTTGGCGGGCCGGCCGTCGGTGAGGACGTACGCGGGCACGAAGTTGACCTGCAGCGTCAGGATCGTGTCGCGGACGGCGAGCAGCAGTAGCACGGGCGCGAGCATCGGCAGGGTGAGCCGGCGCAGTTGGCCGAACGGGCCGCAGCCCTCCAGGGCCGCCGCCTCGTAGAGCCGGCCGTCCAGCAGGCGCCGGGCGGCGAGGACGACCAGAAAGCCCTCCCCGATCGGGAAGACCAGCATCAGCGCCACCGCTACCCGTGCGGTGCCGGGATCGGAGAGCCAGGTGAAGCCGGGGTGGCCGAAGAGCCCGAGCAGTTGGTTGAGCGGGCCGTACAGCGGATTGAGCACCCACAGGAAGATCACCGCGAGGGCCACGTCGGGCACGACCGTCGGCAGGTACACCGCGACCCGGAACCAACGCCCGCCCGGTCGCGGCGCGGCGAGCAGCAGGCCGAGCCCGACGGCGGCCAGCAGTCGCAGCGGTACGGCCAGCGCCAGGTGGATCGCCGACGCCTGCACGCTGTCGAGCAGGAAGCCGTCGGAGAGCATCCGGCGCACGTTGGCCAGGCCGACGAACTGGGGGTCGCGGGTAAGCCCGGTGTGGTCGGTGAACGCGTAGCCGAGGTTGAGCAGGGCCGGCAGCACGATCAGCAGCCCGACCGCGACCGCGTACGGGGCGAGGAACGCCCATGCGGTCAGCGGCGGGCGGGCCCGGCCGGACGTCACCTCCGCCGTCCGGTTTCCGCGTCGAACCGGTGCAGGCGGCCGGGGTCGGGTCGCAGCCGCACCCCCTCGCCGGGCCGGACGCCGGGTCGCGGGCCGGTGCGGACCGTCAACCGGGTGCCGTCCGGGCAGCGGGTCAGCAGGATGGTCTCGCTGCCGAGCGCCTCCGCCGCCTCGACCGTGGCCTCGATCGGCCCGTCGGTGTCGAGCGCCAGGTCTTCCGGCCGCACCCCGAGGATCAGGCCGGCGGCGCCGCCGAGCACGCCGCCGCCGGGCACCAGGTTCATCGGCGGGCTGCCCAGGAAGCCGGCCACGAAGGTGTCCGCCGGTTCGTCGTACACCTGCTGCGGTGGCCCGATCTGGCGGACCCGGCCGCGGTCGAGGACGGCGACCCGGTCGCCGAGGGTCATCGCCTCCGCCTGGTCGTGGGTGACGTGGATGGTCGTGGTGCCGAGTTCCCGGTGTAGGGCGAGCAGGTCAGCGCGGGTGGCGAAGCGCAGCGGCGCGTCCAGGCTGGCCAGCGGCTCGTCGAGCAAGTAGACGGTCGGCTCGCGCAGCAGCGCACGGGCCAGGGCGATCCGCTGGCGCTGCCCGCCGGAGGTCTGGTCGGGGTAGCGGTCGAGCAGGTCCGCGATCCCCAGCCGGTCGGCGGCCGCCCGGGCCCGCCGCTCGGCCTCGGCGCGTCGGACCCGCCGTACGCGTAGCCCGAACAGCAGGTTGCCCAGGACGGTGAGGTGGGGGTAGAGCGCGTAGTCCTGGAAGACCATCGCCACGGCCCGCCGGTGCGGCGGTACCCGCACCACGTCCTGCCCGTCGACGACGATCCGGCCCTGGTCCGGCCGGTCCAGCCCGGCGATCAGCCGCAGGATCGTCGACTTTCCCGAGCCGGACGGGCCGACCAGGGTTATCATCTCGCCGGCCCGCACCTCGAGGTCGACGTCGTCGAGGGCGACGACCCGCCCGTACGACCTGGTCAGCGACTCGAGCCGGATGGCGCCGCGGTTACCCATCCGCGCCCGCCGGCAGGGTGAAGAGCGGGCGGACCTTCTCCTCCAGGTTCCGCAGCCCCTCCTCGCGGCCGACCCGGCCGTAGAAGACCTCCTTGAGCAGGGCGTCCGTCTCACGCTCCACTCGCGACCAGGTGCCGGTGCGGGGGGTGGCCCGCAGGTGCGGCTCGGCGTCGAGGTAGACCTGCGACGACTTCGGGGGCTTGGCCGGGTCGAGGAACGCGGGGGAGTTGGCCACGTCGAGCCGCGACGGCACGGTGCGCCCCGAGCCGGCGAGGATCCGCTGGCCCTGCTCGCCCATCGCGAACTCGATTAACCGCCAGGCGTCGTCGTGGTCGGGCAGGCCGGCGCTCATGCAGTACGCGTCGCTATGCAGGATCGACGCGGGCACGCCGCCCGGGGCCACCGGCAGCGGTGCCGCGTCCCAGGTGAAGCCGTCGATGGTGCGCAGCGTGGGGACGGCCACCCGGCTGTTGAGATACATCCCGAGCGTGCCGCGCAGGAACCGGGCCTCGCTCGACTCGCTCTGCTCCTCGGCGTCGGGGGGCACGACGTGGTGCTTCAGTTGCAGGTCGAGGAACCAGTCGACGGCCGTGCGGGTGGCCGGGTCGCCGGTGAGGGTGAGGGCGGTCGGTCGGGTCGGATCGTCGACGAACTCGCCGCGGTTGGACCAGACGAACGGCGCGAGCCGCGCGATCGACGGCTCGACGCCGGAGCCGTACTTCCCGTCGCCGGTCAGGGCGCGGGCGGCGGAGAGGAAGTCGTCCCAGGTCCAGCCGGCCTTTGGCAGCGGTACGCCCTTGGCCGTGAAGAGGTCGGCGTTGTAGTAGACGACCAGCGAGGACATGTTCTGCGGCAGGCAGGTCAGGGCCTTCCCGTCGAACCGGAAGGCGTCCAACGCCCGCGGGCTGAAGTCACTCTCGTCGAGCGCCGTGCTGCGGTCGAGGTAGGACTGCACCGGCTCGATGGCCTGCTGGGCGGCGAACTGGCCGTAACGGCGGTAGTTCAGCAGGAACACGTCGGGTGGCTGCCCGCCGGCGAACGAGGTCGTCAGCCGGGCCATCAGCTCGTCCTGGCTGGCGACCGGGGAGAGCGTGACCGCCACGTCGGGGTGGGCGTCGGTGAACGCGTCAACCAGGCTGCGGTAGCCGGCGATCTCCTCGGCGTCGCCGAAGAGCACGACGGTGATGCCGTCCTGGTCCTCCGTGCGGTTCCCGCCGCCGCAGCCAGCGACGCCGAGCAGCAGCGCGGCGGTGACCAGGGCGACGTACCGTCGGAATCGGCTCACCTACGACCTCCAGATCTCAGAGCTGCCAGCGGATCGTCGTTCAGCAGGATCCGTTGGGCCAGCAGGAACACCACCACGCATGGCACGGTCGCCACGACGCAGCCGGCCATCAGCAGCGGCCAGTCGGTCGGGTTCAGCAGTCGCAGGAACTGCAGACCCAGGGGGTACGTGTAACGGTCGCCGCTGTGCAGGTACAGCAGCGGGTCGATCAGGTTGGACCAGTGGAACGTGAAGGCGAGCACGGCCACCGCCAGGGTCGCCGGGCGCACCTGTGGCAGGGCCACCCGACGCCAGATCGTGAGCCACCCGGCCCCCTCCAACCGGGCGGCCCCGAGTTGGCTGTCCGGCACGCCGCCGAAGGCCCACATGTACAGCAACACCAGGAAGGGGCTGCCGGCGAGCAGCGCCGGGGCCAGCAGCGGGACGTACGTGTCGACCACGCCGGCCAACCGGAACAGCTCGAAGCGGGTGGCCCACACGGCGGTGACCGGCACGAGCAGCACCGCCAGCAGGCCGAGGATCGCCCGCCGCCGGGCCGCCGGCGTGAGCAGCCGCAGCCCGAAACCGGTCAGCGAGGCGACGACGACCGTCACCGGTACGGCGACCGCGACGACCATCGCGGAGTTCGCCAGGTAGCGGAGGAGCGGGATCAGCTCCGGCAGCCGGGCGTACGCGGCCACGGACGGGTCGGGTGGAAGCAGCTCCAGGGTGCGGGGCGGGGGCCGGCCGGCGGGCCGGAGCGAGCCGACCACCATGAACCACAGCGGGGCGGCGAAGAGCGCCGCGAACAGCGCCGGAAGCACGAACCGCCCGATGAACCGCGGTATCGCGGTGGGGCCCGAGGATCGCACGTCCCGCCCTTCTCGCCAACCGGTTGGCGCTCCTCGTCCGGGTCTCACACCGCGGGCAGGCTGGGGCCGGCCGGCGGTGGTTCGGCTGAGCCTATGACCGGGCGGCCCACAGGTCATCGGTCACTTGTTGGAATCCCGCGTCGGCCGCTCCTACGCCTGTCGTAGGCCGTCGGCCGTGGCCGTGCCCGATCGGATGGTCGCGGGCCCGTGCGCTGGCACCGCGATCCGATGAAACGGCGTCATGCCCGTACCTGCCGGCCGAAGCGGCCTAGCCGCCCACCCACCGTTCACTCCATCCGCGCTCTCATCCTGCGTCTGGTTCGGGAGAACCCCGGCTGGGGCTACCGGCGGGTGCACGGCGAGCTCACCACCCTCGGCATCAAGGTCGCGCCGTCCACAGTGTGGGAGATCCTCAGGCAGGCAGGTCTTGATCCGGCGCCCGAGCGGGCGTCCACCACCTGGGCCGACTTCCTGCGTTCCCAAGCCGACGCCCTACTGGCCGCCGATTTCATCGAGACCATCACCCTGAACGGGCAACGCCAGTACATCCTGGCCATATCGAGCACGCCACCAGGCGCGTCCATGTGCTCGGCACCACCGCGCACCCGAGCGCGAGCTGGGTCACCCAGGCGATGAAGAATCTGGTGATGGATCTGGACGATGCGGGCTGCCGGGCGCGCTTTCTGCTCCGAGATCGAGATGGAAGTTCCCGGCCCTCATGGATGCGATTCTCACCGAGCCGGCATCAAGACCGTAATCACAGGTATCCGGATGCCGCGGATGAACTCGATCATGGAGCGGTGGGTGCAGTCGTGTCGCCACGAGCTTCTCGACCGCTGCCTCGTATGGAACGAACGCCACCTGCAGCACGCCCTGCGCGAGTACGAACGGTTCTACAACCAGCACCGAGCCCACCAAGCCCTGAACCAAGCAGCCCCGCTGCGTCCCGCCCCGGACCCGATCACGGACCCCGGGCGAATCATCGACCTGAACCTACGCCGACGAGACCGGCTCGGGGAGTCCTCCACGAATACTCACATGCCGCTTGACCTACATGGATGGAATTTTCGGCAGGCGCAGGGTCGGCCCTGAATCGCACGCTGGACCGGCTTGCAGCAGTCAGCTGAGGAGGGGGCGCCGGCCGAGCCGTGGGGCTCAAGAACTCAAATCCCTCCAGCGCAGAGGCCCTCATCCGAGGGTGGCAGGGCACGCGTACGAACGTTACGGGAGCGCGGGCCCGACGACGGACGGCCCGCGAGAGCGCTCCAGCCCCCGTGCCGGGGCAGTGGCGCAGGTGGGAGTGGGTTTTTCGGGGGGCGCGGGGGAGCCGCCCAGTGTAACCGCCGTGAAACCGGATCTTCTTACGTTGGTGCGGCCGGTGGTGACCGACTTCTACCGGGGTGGACACGCGAATCCGAGTTCACGCCGTGCCGAGCCGGCGCGGCCCCCACCCCCTCAGCAAGGGACCGCCGGCCCCAGACAGCCGCGCCACGGGAGGCTCGCAATGGGTTTGGCCGCACGACGCCGGACGGCGTTATGCACCCTGTTGATCATGTTCCTTGCCGGCCTGCCGGGTCTGGCCGCACCGGCGTACGCCGACCGCTGGGACCCGCCCGAGCCACAGAGCGACCTGATCGTCGCGGGCGAGCCGATCCCCGTACGGGACAGGCCACCGGACCCGGCGGAGAAGAGTGTGCTGAAGGAGCCGCCCGAGGTGGTCTGGCCCCGGCCGGCCACGACGGACGCCACCCCGGCGCGAACGGGAGCCGCGCTGTCGGAGTTGTCCGGCCTGCCGGTACGGGTCGGGCAGGCCAATGCCGCCGCCGCACCGGCCCGGGTACAGGTGGAACTGCTCGACCGCCCGGAGTCGTCCGCGCTGGTGCCGCTACGGGTGACCAGGGCGGACGGCGGGACGGCGAAGGCGCCGGTGAGACTGGAGTTCGACTACTCCGGTTTCCGGCACGCCTATGGCGGTGACTGGGCGGCCCGGCTCCGCCTGGTCGAGTTGCCGGCCTGTGGCCTGAAGCAGGGGGCGGCGGACTGCCCGCCGCCCACGCCGCTGGACACCGTGAACGACGTCTCGACGGCCAAACTGACCGCCGACGTCTCCGCCGCGCCCGCGGGCTCCGGCGGCGGCCTGTTCGCCGTAATGGCGGCGCCGTCGGGCAGCACCGGCAACTTCACCGCCAGTTCGTTGTCGCCCACCGCGAAGTGGCAGGTGAGCGCCCAGACCGGCGACTTCGCCTGGTCCTACCCGCTGCGCACGCCGCCGTCGCTGGGCGGGCCCACCCCGCAGCTCGCCCTCAGCTACTCGGCGGGCGGCGTCGACGGGCGTACCGTCTCCACCAACAACCAGCCGAGCTGGGCCGGTGAGGGCTTCGACTTCACGCCGGGCGGTTTCGTCGAGCGCCGCTACAAGTCATGCAACGACGACGGGGTCACGCCGAAGAACGGCGAGCAGTGCTGGGGCGGCGACAACGCGGTTCTGATGCTCGGCGGCAGATCCACGGAGCTGGTCCACGACACGGCCAGCGGCACCTGGAAGCCCAAGCTCGACGACGGCTCCCGGGTGCAGAAGCTCACCGGCGCGGTCAACGGCGACGACAACGGCGAGCACTGGAAGATCACCACGGCCGAGGGCACGCAGTACTTCTTCGGCCTCAACCGGCTCGCCGGCTGGACCGGCGACAAGCGGGAGACGAGGTCGGCCTGGACGATGCCGGTGTACGGCGACGACGACAAGGAGCCGTGCCACGCGTCGACCTACGAGGCCTCCTGGTGCCAGCAGGCCTACCGGTGGAACCTCGACCACGTCATCGACACGCACGGCAACACCCTGAGCTACTTCTACACCCAGGAGATCAACCACTACGGGCGCAACATCAAGAAGGCCGACGAGACGCCGTACGTGGCGGGCGGCTACCTGGAGCACGTGGAGTACGGCCAGCGCGCCGGCCAGGTGTACACCACCCCGGCGACCGCCCGGGTCAACATGCACGTCGCCGAACGCTGCCTGCCCACCTCGGACTTCGACTGCGCCCCGGGCAAGCTGACCACTGCCAACGCCAGGCACTGGCCGGACGTGCCCGCCGACCAGATCTGCACCGCGGGCAAGGACTGCGAGAACTACTCGCCCACCTTCTTCACCCGCAAGCGGTTGGCCAAGGTCACCACGCAGGTGCTCGACGGCACCACGTACAAGGACGTCGACTCCTGGACGCTGACCCACACCTTCCCCACCCCGGGCGACGGCATGAGCGCCGCGTTGTGGCTGGCTAAGATCCAGCACACCGGGCACGTCGGCGGCTCGCAGTCCATGCCGGCCGTGGACTTCGACGGCGTGGAGATGCCCAACCGGGTGGACGGGCGAGAGGGCATCGCGCCGATGATGAAGTGGCGCATCCTCAGCGTGAACAACGAGAGCGGCGGGCGGCTCACCGTCAACTACTCGAAGCCGGAGTGCACCCGCGGCAACACGCCCCAGCCGCACGCCAACACCAAACGGTGTTTCCCCACGCACTGGGCCCCGGAGGGGGCGAGCGACCCCTATCTGGACTGGTTCCACAAGTACGTCGCCGTGCAGGTGCTGGAGACCGACCTCACCGGCGGCTCGGCCACCGTGCGCAGCGACTACACCTACCCACCGGACGGCGCCGCCTGGTCCTACGACGACCAGGAACTCGTACCGGCGGAGCGGCGCACCTGGTCGCAGTGGCGCGGCTACGAGCGGGTCCAAGTGTCCCAGGGTGAGGCCCCCGACCGGCGGACCGCGACCGAGCACCTGTTCTTCCGCGGTATGCACGGCGACAAGCAGCCGACCGGCACCCGCACCGCGCACGTCACCGACTCGCAGGGCACGAAGGTCGAGGACCACTGGCGGCTGCAGGGCTTCGAACGGGAGACGCGCTACCTGCTCGGCCCGGGAGGCCAGGAGCAGTCCGGCACCATCAACGACCCGTGGTTGTCCGGCCCGACCGCCAAGGGCGGCGGCGACGAGGCGTACCTGCTGGACACCGCCAAGGTGCGCAGCCGAGCGAAGCTGAGCACCGGCGAGTCGCGACTCACGGAGACCCGGCGCTCGTACGACTCGGTCGGCGCGGTCACCCAGATCGAGGACCTGGGCGACACTGACACCGCCGCCGACGACCGGTGCACCCGCTACACCTACGCCCGCAGCACCTCGGCGTGGATCCTGCACCTGCCGAGCCGCATCGAGACCGTCGCAGTGGCCTGCTCGCAGACGCCGCAGCGGCCCGGCGACGTGGTCGGCGACGCCCGCATGTCCTACGACGGCGGGGCGTACGAGGCCGCACCCACCAAGGGCGACCAGACCAAGGTGGAGGAGCTGGACCACTACGCCGACGGCCAGCCGGTGTACGTCCCCGTCTCCCTGAAGGGTGTCAATAGTCCGTTCATGGTTGTGAGCTGCGGGTTTGTTCAGGCTTCCCGACCGAAGCAGTGGCGAAGTCGGGCATGCTCGAGGCTCGTGGCTTGCCGTCTCTTCTACATGATCTTCTCCCGCGTAGTAGTCAGCTGGCTGACGCTGCTGCCCCGTAGCGACGCCTCCAAGACCCTGGAGATCCTCGTGCTACGTCACGAGGTCGCGGTGCTACGCCGCCAGGTGGCCCGTCCGAGGCTGTCGTGGGCGGATCGAGCGGTGCTGTCAGCGCTGGCCCGGGGACTGCCGGCGGCGCTACGTGCCCACCGATTGGTGACGCCGGGGACACTGCTGCGCTGGCACCGGCGCCTGATCGCGCGGCACTGGACCTACCCGAACCAAGGGATGGGACGGCCTGCGACCGATCCGGCGGTCGTGGCGTTGATCCAAAGGCTGGCGCGGGAGAATCCACACTGGGGCTATGAGCGTATCCGTGGCGAACTGCGGCATCTGGGCCACCAGGTGAGCGGCTCGACAATCCGCCGCATCCTGAAACGAGCACGCCTGGGTCCGGCGCCGCGACGTGCCGACGACCGCTGGCGAGATTTCCTCCGCACCCACGCTACGAGCACGCTGGCCTGTGACTTCTTCACGGTGGACACCGTCACGCTACGCCGGTTGTACGTCTTCTTCGCGGTCGAGGTCGGCACCCGGTTCGTGCACGTGCTCGGCGTGACCGCCCACCCTGATGGTGCATGGGTCGCCCAGCAGGCCCGGAACCTCCTCGCCGATCTCAAGGACCGGGCCGGCTCATTCCGGTTCCTGATACGGGATCGGGACACGAAGTTCACCAGCAGCTTCGATGAGGTTTTTATAGGCGACGGCATCCAGCTGCTGAAGATCCCGCCGCAGGCGCCTCGCGCGAACGCGTTTGCCGAGCGATGGGTCAGGACCGCACGCACGGAGTGCACCGACAGGCTGCTGATCTTTGGCGAACGGCACCTTCGCACCGTGCTGGACGAATATGCCAATCATTACAATCGGCACAGGCCGCACCGCTCCCTCAGCCTTCGAGCTCCCACCGATGATGACTCCGACGTGATCCCGCTGCCGACGGGCCGGATCGAGCGCCGCCAAGTCCTCGGCGGGCTGATCAACGAGTACCAGCGAGCTGGCTGACCAACGAGGCGCCGTCAAGAATGCGCAGGTCAGCGCCTTAAGCCTAGTTTTGACACCCTTCACGGCGTCCTGGGCCCGGCTGGCCCACATCGTGCCCGAGCTGTACGGCGTACCACGCCCGAGCACGACGTCGGCGGGCAACTGCCAGCCTGTCAGCGACAATACCTTCGCCACGACCACGGCGAAGACCAGCCTCGTCGCCCACCTCGACAGCCGATCCGCCGAACTGGTGGGCGAGACCACAGAGCAGACACTTCTCGCGGCCCGGAACGTCTTCCGTGCACCGGTCACGGCGCTGGCCACACGGTGGCTGACGGGAGAAAGCCTGTACACGCTCGCCCCACCGCCTGCCCGCCGCCCGCCCGCACCCCGCACTGGCATCAGCCCGTCCAACACTCCGACTACATACGTTGCTCGTTGCGGTCTGTACTGGCGCAACCTGCTGGTATCGAACAGCGAGTTCGCCGCGTTCCTCAACGAGCTCGCCGACCACGGCCTGCACAACACCTCCGGCGGCGCCTACCTGCTGTGCTGCGAGATGCCGCACGAGCGCGGCGGCCGCCTGCACCGCGACCCCGTCAGCGGCCGGTGGATGGTCAGCCCCGGTTTCGAGAACCATCCGGCGTACTGGGTGACATGGATCGGCGCCGCCGCCTTCGCAGCCCGCCACGGCGCCCGACTGCCGCAGTTGGCCGAGATGGCTGACCTGATGGCCGGCGCGCAGGCCATCAACACCGACTATGCCGTGGGCGACACCGTGGCGGTCGTTCAGGACGACGTACCAGCTGGCGCCATCCACCACCTGCTCGGCAACGTACAGGTGTGGTGCCTCGACGGACCTGACCCGGCCGACGGGCCCATGGGCAGGTGGCTGACCGGGGCCGCATGGAACACCCCGTCGACGTGGGAGGAGGTCATCCGGCCGCGGCACCGCCACCTTGCGGGCAGCTCCCGCGGCGTCGGCATCCGCCTCATCGCCGATGATCCGGACCGTCCGATGCCGGCCGACCTGGTGGCCAGGCTGCTGGGCGAATGGATGAGCGGGCTGGCCGAGCGCAGCCTGCCCTTGAGCGTGCTCGACGGTCGCCTGATGGCGGCGTTCACACAGTCACAGGCCGATGTTGGACTTGGCGCCCACGTAGGAGCCGGCACCAGGCCATCCAGCCTGAGCCAGCTCGACGAACCGCGGGGAGAAGCCGATCGCCGGCAGGTCGGCCAGAGGCACGAACCGCACGCCGCGGATCGGTGTGGTGTCGGCGCCCTCGGCGACCGCCCCCACGCTGCCGCCGACCCGGGTGGCCTCGAACGTCAGGTGCACGACGTGTGTTCCGCCACCGGGCAGGTGGTCGCAAACGTACAGGAGTCGGCCGACCTCCACGTCGATGCCGGTCTCCTCGCGCATCTCCCGCACCAGGGCGTCGCCGATGGGCTCGCCCGGCTCGACCTTTCCACCGGGCAGCGACCAGGAGCGGCCGGTGTCGGTGTCCTGGTCCAGGAGCAGAATCTGGCCGTCCTCGATAACGACGCCCGTAACACGTACCCTCACCTGGGCACCGTACCCCGGCAAGCTGCGGCCGGGGTGGGGAATGGGCGGTCACAGGTGGTGATCGCCGCTGGAGGGCTGGGCACGAGAGTCCACGGATGGGCCCGGTACCTGCCTAAGGAGTGGCAGCCGGTGGACGGCCGGCCCGGCATCGTCCACATCCTGAAGGAAATCGCCGACCTCGGCCCTGCCCACGTCGTCATCGTCTACCACCCCTACTACGAGCCGTTCGTCGCCTGGGCCAGCCAGGCCCTGAGCCTCGACGGGCACGATCGCTACCTGCGCTCTGCCGGCCGCGCGATGCGCAGCGACGCCCTGCCCCGCGAGGTGATTCTCGAGTGGGTGCCACAACGCGGCAGTTACGGCGACCTCACGTCCGTCCTCAACGGCGCCGATCACTTCGCCGGTCGGCGGGCATCCAGCGCTGGCGAGCTGTGGGTGGCGTTCGGTGACAATCTGTACCCGGCGTTCAACCCGCTGGCCGCGCCGCGGCAACCCACGGCCGGCGCAGTTGTCCTTGCGCGCCCGTATCAGTCCGAACTGGCCCAGGACCGCGGTGTGATCGCCACCGAGCGCTGTGCCGGTGGCGCCCTGATGGTGGAACTCGTGGAAAAGCCGGGACAGTGCGCCGCGCGAGCGCTGGAAGAATGCTACGGCCCGGACAACCTGATGCTGCTGGAGGGCCGGGCCCGCGTCGACGGCGACTTCATCGACTACGCCCGCACGTACCTGTCCGAGCCCAGCGGAGAGCCGCGACTGTCGCTGGCCCTTGCCGCATACGCCCACAAACGTCCTGTCCACGTCGTATGCACGACCAGCGAGGTCGTGGACCTCGGCACCCCTACGGCTTGAAGCGGCCGCAAGAAGCAGGACTGCCCGCCGTGGTGATTTCCGGATTCGACATCGACAGGCACGCTGGCTAGGACGCCGTGATCGGCGGCGGCGTCCTGCGCCTGCTCCCCGACTCAACCCGGCCTACCGACAACGGCCGAATGGGTGCGCCAAATCGTCGCATCGCTACGCCGTGACTGGCGACCATTCGTCGGCAAAGGCCTCCAGTTGCTGTATGACCTTGTCGATGGCGTCCTTCTCCTCTTCCGGCGGGTAGCCATGCTTAGCAAGTAGCCGCTTGATGATGGAGCGGAGCTTGGCCTGGACATCGTCGCGGGCGGCCCAGTCGGTCGAGAGATTCTTCCTGACAGCTATGACAAGGTCACGAGCGATCGCTGCGAGTTTCTGCTCCCCGATGGAGGCATCGCCGTCGCCCATGAGCGCTTTCACGGTGTCCTTGGCCGCTACGGCGTCGAAGAAGGCGAGTTCGTCGTTGGTCAGCGGTGGGTTGAACTGCTCGCCTCGCCTGGCGTCGGCTGAGACCTCCTTGGCCATCTCGATCAGCTTCGCGATGATCTCGGCGGCGCTCAGGTTCTGGTTGGTGTACTTGCGCATCAGGTCAATGAGGCGGTCAGAGAAGGACTGCTGCCGAACGACGTTGTGCTTGGTGACCTTGCGCATCTCCTGCTGGACCAGTCGACGTAGGGCCTCGATGGCCAGCACGGGCTGGTGGGCCGCCTGCATCCGCTTGAGGTACTCCTCATCCAGGTTCGACAAGTCTGGGCGGGTCAGTCCAGCTTCGGCGAACAGGTCGGTGACCGCGTCGGCCTCGATCGCACCGGCCGTGAGTTGCTTTAGGAACAGCTCTACTTCAGCGGGGATCGGGCGGCCCTCGGCGACCCGCTCGGCGGCGTCGAACTTGGCCATCACGGTCCGGACTTCCTTGAAGAAGACGATCTCATCCTTCACGTCGTTGAGAAGCCCCGAATTGCCACACAGGCCGTAGAACCTGGAGAGCCGGGCGCTCTCCGCAGCGAACCGCTCCTTCAGCGTGGGCTCTCGCTCCTCGGCCTCAAGGTCGACCTGGTTGCCGGGATGCTTGGGGTCGCGCAGGAAGGCGGCTGCACCTCGCACGGTGTCACGCCATGCCTTCGGCGACTTCGCCGCAAGACCCTTGCGCCAGGGGAAGCCGTGCAGATGGATGTTGCCGAGCACATCGAGGAGGTCACGGACCTTGGCGATCGCGCCATGTTGTTCGTCCAGCAGGTTCTGGCCCATCGGCTTGCTCTTGGCATCGCTCCGGTCGTCTGCGCTGTATTCAGCGAGTGCGTCCAGCAAGTTGTCGTGGAGCGGGGCGTACCCCACCATCAGACCGTCCTGCTTATTGAGATACGTGCGGTTCACCCGGGCGAGGGTTTGCATAAGCTGCGCATCGCGCATCGAAC
The DNA here is from genome assembly GCF_900099965.1 of Nonomuraea jiangxiensis. Lineage (GTDB taxonomy): Bacteria > Actinomycetota > Actinomycetes > Streptosporangiales > Streptosporangiaceae > Nonomuraea > Nonomuraea jiangxiensis. The sequence continues at coordinate 47,642 of NZ_FNDJ01000039.1, forward strand.
GGTCGAGGTAGAGGGTGTGCAGAGGGGGAGCGTCGAACCCGGTCAGCAACATGTCCTTGACGATAATGATCTCGAGGTCGTCGCTGGCGTTCTTCATCCGCCTCTGGATGGTCTTGTGTTCCGATGGACGGAGCCGGTGAGCCGTCAGCTCCGGCGGGTCGGACGGGCTGCTGCTGTAGACGACCTTGATCTTGCCTTCGGCCACACTCTCTGAGTGCCAGTCAGGCTTTATGGCGATAATTTGCCTGTACAGTCCGGTGCAGATCTCCCGGGTACCACACACGATCATCGCTTTGCCCTTGGCATCGATGAACTGCCTCATCGACTCTGACCGGGCCTCCCAGTGGTCAACGATGTCGGCAGCCAGCTTCTCAAGACGTGCCGGCGCCCCGTACACGCTGGTCATCACTGCCGTTGCCTGCTCGACCTGCTTACGCTCATTGTCGTCGAGCCCTTCGGTCGCCTGGTCTACCTTCTCGTCCAACTCCTCCGCGGTGAGGCCGTCGGGCAGGTGTACAGGGATGAGGCGGCTTTCATAGAAAACCGGGACGGTGGCGCCGTCCTCAACTGCGCGCGTCAGGTCGTAGGTATCGATGAGCTCGCCGAACACCGCCGTGGTGTCCTTCTCCGCGCTGCGGATCGGGGTTCCCGTGAAGGCGATCATCGTGGCGTATGGGAGCGCATCTCGGAGATGCCGCGCGTAGCCGTTAAGGTCGTCGTAGTGGCTGCGGTGTGCCTCATCGACGATCACGATAATGTTGCGCCGTTCCGACAACAGCGGGTGCGCGGTCCCTGAGTCCTTCTCGGCCTTGGTTCGGCCGAACTTCTGCAGGGTCGTGAAGTAAATCCCACCGGTGCGCCGGTTAGTAAGCTCGGTCCGCAGATGGTTCCGGCTGGTCACCGGCACCGGCTTTTCCGGTAGCAGTTCGCTGGCGTTGAAGCCTTGAAACAGCTGGTCGTCCAAGTCGGTCCGGTCAGTGATTACCACAATCGTCGGGTTGCCGAGCGACTTGTGCCGCAGCACCTGACCGGAGTATAGCTCCATTTCCAGGGACTTGCCGGACCCCTGAGTGTGCCACACCACTCCGGCTTTGCCGTTGCTGCGGACAGCTTCGATCGTCTTGCTGACTGCCCGCTTCACTGCGAAGTACTGATGCGGCTTGGCGATCAGCTTCGTCAGACCATTGTCCGAGCGGAAGAAACCCACGTAGCCGTCCAGCAACTCGATGAACCGTGCGGGGTTGAAGAGACCGAAGAGAGCGAGGACCAGCTCGGAATTCTCCCAGCTAGAGTTCACGTCCTCGACAGGTCGGCCGCTCTCGTTGACCTTCCAGGGCGCATAGTGGTTCCACTGGGTGAAGGCAGTACCGTAGCGTGCTTCGATCCCGTCGGATGCCAGACAGATCACGTTGCTGCGGAACGCACGCCATGCATCCTTGGTGTACGAGTCCAGTTGGTTCTTGGCGATTTCTGGGCTGACGTGCGGATCGCCAGGCTTCTTCAGCTCAACTACACCGACCGGCAGTCCATTGAGGTAAAGCATTACGTCGAACCGGGACTTGATGTCCTTGTTCGCTGGGTTAACCACAGTGACCTGCCGCACCGCGAGAAGATCATTGTTAAATGGATCTGCCCGATTGATGAGATGCACCGTTGGGTTCTGCTCCGCGCCGTACTCGTCGGTATAGGTGACGTCCCGGATCCCCTTCGTAAGGAACTCGTGTAGCCGAAAGTTCTCGTTCCGCAGATCCTGCGACTCGGCCGTCAGCACTAGCCGCACAACCTCATCTACGGCGTTCGCTGGCAGGCCTGGATTGAGCCGCGCCACCGCCTCGCGCAACCGCCCCGGAATGATCGCCTCATCCCACGACTCCCGCTCGCCCGACCCGGGTGCGATCTCTGGGCCATTCTTCGGCTCCCACCCAAGCTCCCCTAGGATCTCTAAGACATCATTCTCCAGATCCGCTTCGCTATACCCACTCATATAGCGGCCTCCACAACTTTTTCTGCCTGTCGCACCTTGACCTCCCCCGACAATAGCTTCGGCAACAATGCGTCCCGCAGTTCCGTGAGCGTTTGCGTCTCCTGGGCGCTGTGTGCTGCGCGCCGGTGCAGCGCCCTAGCCTTGGCGTCGAACTCAGCGACCACTTCAGGGGAGGCGAGCCGGACGGACATCGCTTTAAAGGTCTTCCTGCTGAGCTCCAGGAAAGTTGAGCCGTTTGCCAGACTGAGCATCTCGTCGACACGAGACCTCATCTCATGGAATAGCCACCAGCAAAGTGCCGGATTCTGGGGGATGACCACGATAAAGCCTTGGTTTACCGCAGCCGGACGCTGTGGCACAGCGAAAGATCCGATGGTCGCTCGTGACGTCATGAAGATGGACCCCGCTGGATACAGCCGAGAAGCACAGCTTTCCAGTCCAGCGCTTGTAATCTTTCGTTTAGTATCGAAAAGATAAGGCGCCTGGAGTGCGGTTACGTCGCTCGGGGTAGTCCACATTATATCACCATCCCAATACATCGGCTCTGACGTTCGCGGAGTACCTCCGCCGAATACATTTGCAGTTGACGCAAATGATTCTTCGCCGGGGGCGATACCACTAACTGCTTGCCCATAAAAGGCGTCGCCGAGCTCCTGCAACTTGGCAACGATGCGATTATTGACCGCGATCTTGTCGTCGAGAGACCCAAGAAGAGCACTAATCGATTCTTGCTCTTGCCTCTCAGGGAGCTTTATCGGGATGTTCTTAATATAATTTCGATTCAACATCGGCTGAGCGGCACCTGAGTTGTATCCAGAAAAGTCAATCTGCCCCAAAAGATAGTAGACAAATCGAGGATCGTTACCCAGGAAGTCCGTTACGTAGAGGGCCGTATTTAGAGGCCAAAAGTCGACTTCGCAATACGTCGCCTTGCCCATAGACGCCCCCGCGCGGCCTACCACCACGCCGGGAGCCCTAACAAGCGCGGTGTCATGGAATCCACTAGGCCCTGCTGCCCCTACAACCGGAACTGATCCATTGCGCCTTGTTGAGCTCGGAAGATCATGACCTCGCTGCAGTCGCACGAGATGATCCAAGGTCGTTGCTCTCCAGGCACTCATGCGAGCTTCTCCAGTTGTTCGCGGATGATCTGCTCAAGGCGGGTCGACTCGTCGAAGTGGGTGAAGAGTTCCTTGACCAGCCTGTCGATCTTGTCGGCGGTAGCTTCGTCGTCGATATCGCCAGCCTCGGAGGCGCCGACATAGCGCCCAGGGGTCAAAATGTAGTCATGAGTGGCGATTTCGTCACGGGTAGCGGAGTAACAGAATCCAGGTTCGTCGGCATAGGCAAGGCCGACATCGCGGGCGCTCTTGGTGCCACGCCAGGCGTGATAAACGTCGGAGATCTTTTTGATGTCGTCGTCTGAGAAGACCCGTTCAGTGCGGTCAACAAGGGCGCCTGCAGTGCGGGCGTCGATAAACAGCACTTGGCCTTGGCGGTCGGTGCGGCCGCCACGTGAGGTCTTGTCCTTGGCGAAGAACCACAGGCAGGCGGGGATCTGAGTAGTACGGAAAAGCTGCGGTGGCAGAGCGATCATACAGGCGACCAAGTCCGCATTGATCAGCTCACTGCGAATCCCGCCTTCACCGGACTGCTTAGAGGACATAGAGCCGTTGGCCATAACGACGCCTGCAGTGCCGTGGACTCCGAGCTTCGAGACGATGTGCTGTATCCAGGCGAAGTTGGCATTGCCAGCCGGTGGAGTGCCGAAGCGCCAGCGAGGATCTTCGGTGTTCCGATGCCAGTCCGACATGTTAAACGGCGGGTTGGCGAGGATGAAGTCAGCCTTCAGATCGGGATGCTTATCCTCGTAAAACGTGTCAGCCCAACTGTTTCCGAGGTCGGCGGACAGGCCGTGGATCGCCGTGTTCATCTTGCCGAGACGCCAAGTGCGCTGGTTGGACTCCTGGCCGTAGACGGCGATGTCGTCGCGGCGGCCGCGGTGGTTGAGGATGAACTTCTCTGCCTGGACGAACATGCCTCCGGAGCCACAGCAGGGGTCGTACACCCTTCCCTTGTAGGGCTCGAGGATCTCTACCATGAGGCGGACGATGCTGGAGGGTGTGTAGAACTCGCCGCCTCGCTTGCCCTCGGCGCGGGCGAACTTCTCCAGGAAGTACTCGTACACCTCGCCGAGTACGTCAGCAGCGGTCCTGCCTTCGTGGCCAGTAAACCGGGCGTCGCTGATCAGGTCGACAAGCTCGCCAAGCCTCCGCTGGTCCACTTCCTTGCGGTTGAAGATCTTCGGGAGAACGCCAGTGAGCGCCGGGTTCTCCTTCATGACCGCGCCCATCGCGTTGTCGATGCGCTCGCCGATGGTGATCTCGCCCGGGCCGGGCTTCGCGTTGGCCTTGAGCTCGGGCCACTGTGCATCGGCTGGCACCCAGAAGATGCCCTCCCTTGCATACTCGTCCTTGTCGTCCAGGAATGATTCGATCCTGGACTCCGGGACGCCATCAGCGATGAGGTCGGCGTAGAGAACGCGGCGGCGTTCCTCCCAAGCATCGAAGGTGTACTTGAGGAAGACGAGGCTGAGGACGAAGTCCTTGTATTCAGCGGCGTCCATGGAGCCGCGCAGCTTGTCGGCAGCCTTCCAGAGGATTTCCTTGAGGTCCGCCATCGTGGTGGTGCCGGGCAGGGCTTCTTGGCCGGGGGCGGGCTTTTTGCGGGGCGGCATTGTGCTCCTCAGTCTTGAGTGCTGTGGTCGGCAAGGGTCAGGGTTCCGTCGGTGAGTCCGGTCGCGGCGATCTGACCGAGCTCGGCGAGAGCGTCGAGCTCGATATGGGCTAGCCGGCGGCGCTCGTCGAGCTCGACAAGCAACCGGTCAAACCGGTGCAGGTCAGCCGGAGACAGCAGCGGTAGCCACAGTTCTTCCAACCGCTGTACCGGCCGGATCGCGCCGGCGGTCCGGCTGGAGCGAGACAGCAGTGCGGCGAGGACTCGCGAAGTGAAATGCTCCCGGCCGAGTTCGCTAATTCGCAGCACTCGGGCAGGGAACTCGACCACGGAGTAGCCGTCATGGTCGACGATCACGCCCGGCTCGGGGATGGTGGTGATCACTACGTCGCCGGGGAGACTCCGTCGCGCATTGGGATAGCGCCGCTCGAACTCTAACCGATCTACGACCCGAGATCCGAGAGGTGCCCGGCCACAGACCTCCTGCGGGCCGATCAGCGAATACGAGTTTGTGCGCCCCGACTGCTGGCGGATCAGCGCGACGTCGACCCGGGTCCCTCTCTGCATCGACAGAAGATTGGCCTTGTCCCGTGCGCCTTTGGTCAGCCGGCCAAGGGTTTCGGTGCGGGGCCGGGATCGGGCGTCGCTGGTCTCGATGTGCAGGTCCATGGCCCGGCTGGGACGTGCTTCCTGGAGCATCCGCTCAAGGTCGAGGCTGCGGGCGACCTGTTCGTGCGGGTCGACGGGGTCTTCGCTCAGGTTCAAGTAACGCGGGGTGAGGGTCCGGGAGGACCGGACGACTGCTGCGATCGGTAGCTGCACCGCGTAGGACAGGCGGTGTGCGGCGGGATCATAGCCCGGCTCGCGCCAGGTGAGGATGTCGGTGGCGAGGGCATCGACTATGCCCTCGGTGAGCGGCTGGTCAGAGATGTCAGCGACGAGCAGGTTGCCCTTTAGATCGTTCCCGTAGTAGGAGTTCAGCACCCAGAGCGCGACCTCATAGCCGGGCCGGGCCGGGATTAGCCCGCCGGGTAGTCGGATAATCGCTTTGGTCGCGTCCTTGATGAGGTGGCTGCGAAGCTTGCCCGCCTGGCTGATCGGGTCCAACGCCGCGGTGGTGTCGGCTGGCGCGACGATGATGGCGGTCGCTCCCTGCCGCAGGTCCGCCGACAGCTCACTCATGAGCTCGAAGGTGTCATTGACGTTGCGCTCCTCACCCGCCCGGTAGGGAAGCTGCGCGACGATGACATCGGCTTGTTGCAGACTAGATCCAGGCGTTGTCTGTACTGAGAAATCTCCCTCGTGCAGATCATGGACGGAGAGACGACGCCGGGTGAGCCGTGCCAGGTAGGGGTCGCTGCAGCAGGCGGTGAGGTGCATCGGCTGGTCATCGCGAAGCTGAGAGACCTCGAGGAGTAGATCCCCGGTGCCCGCATACGGATCTGCGATCCTCGCGATGCCATGCCAGTCAGCGCGGGCTGTGGCAGCAGCGAGCTTGGCGATGAGACGGGCCAGGGGCGGGGCCAGACGGTCGGCGGTCAAGTCGGTCGCGCCGAGGCGCTCCCTGATGTCCATGATCTTTTCGTATGCGCCGGTCGCGCCATAGGCGGCTTCGACCAGTTCGTCGACCACCTTCGGCAACCAAGGCGCCCGGATCGCCTCGACTTCCGACCGCAGCAGCTCATCGGCGGGGTCGTGCTCGGCAGCTCGCTCCTGAAGTCTGCCCAGAACGCCTGGCTCACCATCGTCGAGCTCGTCATCGATGCAGTGTCGCAGCGCGATCAACGAGGTCAAGGCTGCCATGAGAGCTCGAGGCGGTAGCTGACCGGAGAGCCTGCCGAGGGTATGCAGGTACAGATCTCCGTCGATGTCCCGGCGCTTGGCTCGGCCAGTCTTTACCAGCCAGTCAGCGATCTCGGCAGCATCGAAGAGCGGGTGTTCATGGTCACCAGAGGCAGGTTTGGGAAATTCAGGGTACCTGCGACGCCAAGTGCTGACGACGGGTCGCTGAACTTTGGCGAGCTCTGCAATCTCCGGCATCGAGATCAGCGTTGCGCCCTTCCACGGGTTTCGCATCGTCAGCACCTCCTCTCATGTCTGAGCCAGCCTAGGCGAACAGGTCAGACTCGACCATGGCTTCCTTTGATAACCCCCACTATCAGGTCATTCGTCCACTTTCGCGAAGGCTGGATCCTTCTTCACAGCGCAGAAGCTCGACCGCGCAATCGGCCCGCACTTCGCCGTCCCTGCAATCCAGGCTTCGCCAACCATCGGCGGGAGCATCTAGCGGCCTCTGCCCATCACCCCAACCGGCCTGCGCCAACTCAGCCTCCACCCTCCTGCACAACCGCGCCAAGATCATTTATTTCAGCTCCATGTGATGATAACCCCCCTTATCAAGCTCCATGGTGCTATTTTGCCTACGCTGGCCGTTGTCGGATCGCATCCTTGTTCACAGCACTCCCCCGGTGCCGCGGCCCAACTCCGGCACCTTCCGCGAGAAGGAGCACCTCATGACCCACACCACCGCCAAGCGCACCCTGTACCGCGTCAAGGGCGTAGCCCCAACCATCGAGGCGTTGTACGACGCGCTCGACATGACCCAGCTGATCTCGATCAGCGCCGATGTCGAAATCCTGTCCGACGAGCTCGGCGTGCCCGCGATCATGATCGACGGCGTGTTCGTCAAGGCCGAGGCAAGCTGGTACCCCGACCTGCGGCGCACCAGCAACCGCTGGGTCTCCCGCCCCAGCATCCAACCTGCCTCACTGCTCATGTTCGCCCTCGACGACGAGGTGTACGCCATCGGCTACGGACTCGGCCACCACCTCATCGCCAACCGCTTGAAGGACAAGCGCTTCGGACTGCGCTTCGCCATCCGACAGGTCAACCCCGCCGAGGTCAACGACCTGGTCCGGCAGACGCCTGGCAGCGGGAAGACCGACATCACCCTGGTTCCTGGCGGGGCGTCCGTGCGGACCTTCGGAATCGAGGAGCACGCGCAGATCGTCCGTACAATCGGCGGCCGTCTCGGTGGTGTGAAGCTCACCGTCTCTTCGCGGAGTCGGGCGCGCGTCTCCAGTGCGCACGGTGGCGTTGGGCTTCGGCTGCACCTCGGGGTTGATGGCCCGGACCTCCTTACCGACGTCCGGGAGATCTCGCGGGTCTGCCGAGAGGAACGCCCGCACCCGGATCTGGAGTTCGTCGAGTACATCACCGAGATCACTGACGCGGACCTCATCGCCAGGCTGGAGGAGGCTCTGGACGACCTCCTCGGCGGGCCTGACCAGGGTCGGGTAGCGGGAGCCGTCCCGAAGGGTCGCTGGGACCAGTATCTGGCCGCTCGCGCCTTCCGTATGCGGATTAACAGTCGGCAAGGGAAGGTAGGCGACACCTTCGACCTTGCCTATCTGCTTGAGCGGGCGCGGGTGCAGCGGGCTGGCACCAGGGTGGAGGCCCTGCGCGAGGGCAAGGTCGTTCTTTACGAGGACAGCCGCGCGCGCAGTGACGACGTGATCTGCTACTCCTCTGCTCTTCGCTGGGTGGAGGCCGACGTGGCGCTGGGTGACCAGCGGTTCTTCCTGCTCGATGAGGACTGGTACGAAATCGGTCCCGCCTACCTCGCCACGGTCCGCAGCCAGGTTGAGAGGCTGATCGTCTCCTCAGCCACAGACGACCTGCCCGCGTGGGACCTCGCGCACGATGAGCACCGCTTTTGCGAGGACATCGAGAACTCGGGCCGCGGCTATCTCTGCATGGACAAGAAGCTCGTGAAGACCCGACTGCACCGGGGCAACGGCGTGGAGATCTGCGACGTGCTCTATCCCGACGGCACGCTCATGATGGCCAAGCGCGCCTACCGAGCTGGCGCGCTCAGCCACCTGCTCAAGCAGGTACTTGTGGCCGTCCAAGCTCTTCAGCACGACCCCGACGCCATCGTCGGATTCCGGGAGAAGGTGGCGCAGGCCCCTGGCGGGTGGGAACTGCCTGAGGGCTTCCAGCCCAAGAAGGTCGTCCTGGCGATTCTCTTGAAGGACGGCGCCGAGCTCACCGCCAACACGCTGTTTCCCTTCGCGCAGGTCGCCCTTCTGCACACCGCCACTGTCCTTCGCGCCTGGGGAGTCGCGATCGAGGTTGTCGGGGTCCGTGGGCGCCCATGCGCGTGTGTCGTGAAGTAAGGCCATAAGCCTCATACGAGGGCTTGAGGTGAGTGCTGTCCGAAGCAACACTCACCTCTACCTCGGCCGAGGTGACGCCGCAGCACCGCCGCCTCATGCCGATAACCATGATCTCGACATCCTTGGTCACCTCGCTTCGGCTCAGGAGCAACAACCAGCCGAACACGAGGCAGCCTCGCCCTGGCAGGACAGATGAAGCCATCCCTTGCTCAGAGGCCGCAGGAGATCGCCACCGTCGACGTGGAACCTTGACGGCATAGCAGCTGCGTGCGCGGCCTCTTCCGGCACTCGCACGAGGCGGCCCTGTTGCGCCCAAGAGGTCGCGGAATAGGCCCTACAGTGGGCAGATTGACCCAAAAGCCTGGGAGCGTCATGTCATATCCCCCTGCCCACCAGCCGGTCGCCGTCGAGAACCTGCTCCACCGACGAAGCGATCTGTCGACCTTTCTCGTCCATCTCACACGCGACCGGGCCGGTGGGGTCAGTGCCAGGGAATCCCTCCTCGCCATCCTGCGCGATCAGCAAGTGCAGGCCGTCAATAGCTTCGGTCCGGCGGCGCCACTCCTCAAAGGCACGCGCTTCGAAGACAGCCAACGAGCCGTCTGCTTCACGGAGACACCGCTCGAACACACCTGGATGATGTGCCAGCCGATCGCGGGTCGAAGCGTTCGGCTCTCCAGCTTCGGACTCGCCTTCACCAAGGAGTGGGCACGACGCCGCGGGGTGAACCCGATCTGGTACATCGACATCACACCCGGACACGACTGGCTGACCGTCCCCATCGATCGTCTCGTCCAGGAAGCCCTCGGCGAGCCTGCCCTACCGTTCACACAACCAAACGGCGACCTTCCGGACATCCTTCGACTTACGCCCTTTATGGAACAGATGGGAACCGGAACTCGATCAAGTGATGGGGCCAACTACCGCAAGGACTTCTCCTGGGAGCGTGAATGGCGCCACCAGGGCGATCTTGTCTTCTCTCTCAATGACGTCATGACCATCTTCGCTCCCGAATCCGATCACGCTTCGTTCGCCCGAGACCTACATGCCCGGCAACCCGCCCAAGAGCGCATTCCCCCTCTCCTCGATCCCAACTGGAGTCTTGAACGAATGGTCATCGCGCTTACGCAGACTGACGGATGAAGTCGATGCGCTGACCTTCACGCTGGAACCCGTTGCCGAGCCCAGACTCCACAGACCGTGTCGAATCGTGGACCTGTCGTACGAGCTTCCCCTGTCTCATGGCCTCTTCCGGGTACGTGATCGTGGCCTGCTTTACAAGTCCAGCCACCCTCTACGGCGCAGGGAGAAAGCACGCTGGCCGCAGAAGGCGGAGCAGTAACGTCGCCGTCGGGTGAAGGCCCGACCAGATCCCGGTAGCGGTTGTGCGCAGACCTTGCAGCGTCGTTCCGGAACAAGGGCTGCAAGGCTGTCCAGCAGACAACTCACACCCTCCACCTGCTCTGGCAGAGGGTCATCGTCGGCCCGGCATCCCTGGTACTTCAGCAGCTGCGCGAACGCTGTACGAAGCTGATTGAGATCGCGACGCCTGGCTCCCAGCAACGCCAGGTAGTCCTCCACCGGCCACATGACCAACGCCCGCCCTGGACAGGTAGACGCCGACCGCGTCGATCCGGTAGCGGTCGGAGTACTCCATCAGAACGTACCCGAGCAGTTGGTACACGGTTGGTAGCGGGAAGTCATGGACACGACGGATGCTCTTGACGTCGATCAGCGTCCCCGCGGCGATCAGATCGGCATCGGCCGGAATGTCGGAGCTGCCATCGAAGGTGGCGCCTGACGCGCACTCCTCAGCCCGAGTGGCTAGGCGGAGCTGCTCCAGGGTGCTGGCCTGGGCGGCCACCCCATGATTGCTCGGTTCGATGCTCGCCGGCACCTGATATGGCATAGCACCGGGCGGCATTCTTGGACATTTTTGACGCCGGTATTTGCGGACAGAGTTACACATTAAGATACGGTGCGACAGCACATAGCATAATGCCTGTCGGCTTTAATCCGCAGGCGCGCTAACTTCCCAGTTATCGTCGCTCTCATCCTGCAGGTCGCCATGGCCGATCCCTCGCTGGGTCGAGGCTGCCTACCGCCGATCGCGGACGATGAGGGTGCACCCGGATACTATGCTGCGTCCGGTAATCATGATGAAACCTTTGCTTCGCCTACTGTCCGAATCCGGGCCTGATCGCAGGTATTTATAAAGGTGACAGGGATCAGGTGGCCCAGGTGATCGGGCCACACCGACATGACTTCACCGCACGACAACGCAACACCCCCGAACCACATCATCCGCCGTACCACGCGAACCGCGGACCATACCTTTCGGCACGAACGACGGCGTCCAACTGCCGATCGAAGAGACCCATCGGGCCAGCAGCGATGCACGGTCATCCCAGGCCGGCGTACTGGAAACGGCTTCTCATCTCCCCCGCACGCATGGATGCGTTCCTGCACACGGGAGCCGTCCTTACTCTGCGTCGCCTCGAAGCGATGAGCGCTGAACTGGCGGCGACACGCGGAGACCGCCGGCGCCCGCCCCGCCATTGACCGTCGGATTCGGCCTTGACCATCGCCATCCAGGTGGGCGTCGATACACCCTGTCCGGCACGGCCATCGATGCGGCGGGGTGACGACCACGGGCGTGCTCGCCCCTCACGCCACCGCATCGGCCGCGTCAGACGGGCACACGGCGGCCCCGGCGCTCCACACCGCACAGACGGCGGCACGGCGACAGGACCGCCGTGCGCCCGTAGCCACCGATCACCGGGGCCATGGCTAAACGGGATATCGCGGGATGCATGTCCGGAACGGGACTCGTTTAAGGCACGGCTCTTGGCCAGGGCGGTCGGTCCCTTCACCGGCCGCTTCCGGGGCTGGGCGCAGCAATCCTGTGCCGAGCGCCACCCCGCCCCTGCTCACCCACACCAGCCCCTGCCCAACAGCACTAAAGAGAACAGGACAGTCACCACGATGGCCGAGGGACGCACCTTCAAACGCTGCTCCTGCCGCGACAGCGACGGCAAGGCACTCGGGCAGAAATGCCCCAAGCTGCGCCGCGCCGACGGCGGATGGAGCTACCGGCACGGCATCTGGAACTACCAGATCGAACTCCCACCCGGACCCGACGGCACGCGGCGCGGGCCACTGCGCCGCGGCGGCTTCGCCACCCAGGACGCCGCCAAAGACGAACTCGGCCAGGTGCGCGACCTGCTCGCGCTGACCGACCCGCGCGAGCCCGCCACCCGTACCCAGATCGCCGACCTGATCAAGCGCACCCTGGCCGAGACCGACACGCTTCCGAACGCGGAGACGATCCGCCGCAAGATCAAGACCGGGCAGCATCTGACCCAGGAGATCACCGTCGAGCAGTGGCTGGCGGAGTTCCTCAACCGCAAGCGGAAGATCGAGGAGACCACACGCCGCTCCTACGAGGGCCACATCCGCCTCTACCTCACCCCGCATCTGGGGCGGCTCAGGCTGGAGCAGCTCAAGGTGAGCGACATCGCGTTGATGTTCGAGCAGATCGAGGAGTTCAACGACACCATCGCCGAACGCCGCGCCGAACCCGACCCGCAGGTGCGCGCGAGCGTCAAATACCGGCGGCCGATCAGCATCGCCACCATGCACCGCATCCGCGCCACCCTCCGGCACGCGCTCAACATGGCCATGCGGCAAGACCGTCTGATCGACTTCAACCCCGCCGCGGTCCTGGAGATGCCCGCTCACACCCGGCCCAAGCCACTGGTATGGACCGACGACCGCGTCCGTGCCTGGCAGGCCGACTACCGCAGCTACCGGGAGAGGCAGAAGCAACGCCGAGGTGGACGGCGGGTCGATCCCATCGACGCCTACACCAGCGTGCCGCGCCCCTCCCCGGTCATGGTGTGGACGCCAGCGCACACCCGCCTATTCCTCGAAGAAGCCCAGCGTCACCGCCTGTTCGCCCTCTACCAGCTGATCGCGTTGCGCGGGTTGCGCCGGGGCGAGGCGTGCGGGCTGCGCTGGAAGGAGGTCGATCTCGACGGCCACACTCTGACGGTGAACTGGCAGCTCGTACAGCTAGCATGGGAGGTTCATGAGGGCACCCCGAAAACCGACGCCTCGGTCCGGACGATCGCCCTGGACACCGACACCGCACGGGTGCTGCGCGCCCACCGGCAACAGCAACTGCAGGAACGCCTGGCCATCTGCGAGGCATGGACCGACAGCAGGTTCGTCTTCACCCAGCCCGACGGCAGCCGCCTGCATCCCCAGCACGTCTCCGACCAGTTTCTCTGGCTAGCCTACCTGGCCGGCCTGCCACCCATCCGGCTCCATGACCTCCGCCATGGCGCCGCCTCGCTCATGCTGGCCGCCGGAGTGGAGATGAAGGTTGTACAGGAAACCCTGGGACACACCTCCAGCGCCTTCACCGCCGACACCTACACCTCCGTCTACCCGCAGGTCGCCACGGCCGCCGCCGAAAAGACCGCCGCCCTGCTCTTCGGCGAGGAAAGCCAGGCTGAGGCCGGGAAACTCATCTCGCTGAGGAGCTGACAGTCGGATTAAGTGTCCGGCCCCGCATTCGCCGCCTGCTCGCGGCCAGTCGGGGCCACTGCTCTTCCCGCAGCAGCCGGAGACGGTGAATGGATCATGATGTGTGCGGGGTTGGTGCGCGCGAGCACGCACGGAGCACGCAAACGCTAGACAAAAATTCTAGAACGCATCCGATCCCGCATCATCGCAGGTCAGAACATGATCAAAGCGCGCCCTGCAGGATTCGAACCTGCGACCGTCGGATTAGAAGTCCGGTGCTCTATCCAGCTGAGCTAAGGGCGCTCCCGCCTTATTGTGCATGATCCGGCGACTTGTCATGCACAGGTTTTCCCCGTGTCAGCCTGACCAGGCCGATCACACCCACATGGACGGCCTTCGCAGGGCTGTCGCCAGCAGGTCCTGGCTGATGGCGCGCCTGGCCATGTGGTCTCCGTGAGGATATCGAAGTTGCCGGGAAGAGGAGAAACCGGAGAAAGCCATACAAAGAGCCCGCCCAGATGCCCCCAAGGGGGAGGGATGGGTTTCGGCTGAGGTCGGGGCAGGGTGTCCTGGGGCGGCGGGGGTTCGGGGCTGGGGCTGGGTGGCGGGTCGCGTCCGTCCGTTCGGGGCGGGGGTGCTCGTGGCGGCTGCACCGTGGGGGGCCTGGGGCGGGGAGCGATGCCGGCTTGATGTCGAGATGGCGTACGGGTGGCTGGGGTCGGTTGGGGAGGTGGGGAAGGGAGGGGGTGGGGTGGGAACGGGGGGCGGGGTGGGGTGGGAGGGGATAAGATTTGTCGGCATGGTCGCGACGCTCCTGCATGAAATTCCGCTGCAGGGCGGGGACGTGACTGACGGGGTGGTGCGGGTTGGGGATACCGTGCGCAGACCGGCCAGTACGTCTACGCCCGCCGTGCACGCCCTACTCAGGCACCTAGAGGCGGTCGGGTTCGAGGGTGCGCCCCGGGTGGTGGGGATGGATGGGCTTGGGCGGGAAATCTTGACGTTCATCCCTGGAACGACTGGTTTAAGGGTTGAAAGCGTGACCGATGGGGCTTTGTCCGGGGTTGCGCTGTTGTTGCGTGAATATCATGACGCGACCATCGGGTTTCCCCTGACGCCTGACGGGTGGGAAGGGGGGTCGAACGATGACCGGATGCCGGAGGTCGTCGGGCACTGCGACCTGACGCCGGAGAACGTGGTCTTCTCCAGGCCCGGACGGCCGCATGCGATGATCGACTTTGATCTGGCCCGGCCGACCACCCGGCTCTTCGACGTCGCCACCACCCTGCGGCACTGGGCCCCGATCGCCGACCCCGTCGACCGCCACCCGCTGCTCCGCAACCTCGACGTGGGAGCCCGGCTCCGGCTGTTCTGCGACGCGTACGGGCTGCTCCCCCGCGACCGCCGCCGCCTCCTTGAGCTGGCCAGGACCCGCTTCCACCGCTCCTACACCGTGATGCGCACCCGCGCCACGGCCGGCGGCACCTGGGCCCGGATGTGGGCGGGCGGCGCGGGTGAGCGCATCCGCCGTGCTGCTGCCTGGCTGGATGTCCACGAAGATGAGCTTTATGCCCATTTGGTATGACCCCCTGGGCCTCGCTCTCGGCGTGGCCCTCGATCAGGTGTTCGCCGACCCCCGCAGTGCCGCTCATCCGGTAGCGCTGTTCGGGCGGGCCGCGGCGGGCCTGGAAAGATCCCTGTACGCGGACAGCAGAGCGCGTGGAGTCGTGCACGTCGCCGTGTGCGTCGGATCCGCGACGGCCCTCGGCGTGCTGGCCCAGCGGGTACCCGGCCGCGCAGCCCGTACGGCCGTCACCGCCGTCGCGACCTGGGCGGTGCTCGGCGGCACCACGCTCGCCCGCGAAGGCGCCTACATGGCCGACGCCCTCGAACGCGGCGACCTGGAACGCGCCAGAGCCCGGCTCCCCCACCTCTGCGGCCGTGACCCGGCTGGCCTGGAGGCTCCCGAACTGGCCAGGGCCACGGTCGAGTCGCTGGCCGAGAACACCTCCGACGCCGTCGTGGCCCCGCTGTTCTGGGGGGCGGTGGCGGGGGTGCCGGGACTGCTGGCGTACCGGGTGATCAACACGCTGGACGCCATGATCGGCCACCGTTCCCCCCGCTACGAGCGCTTCGGCTGGGCGGCGGCACGCCTCGACGACGTGGCGAACTACCTGCCCGCCCGGGTGACGGGGCTCCTCACGGTCCTGACGGGACCGAACCCCGGGCGCGCGCTGGCGATGCTCAGCCGGGACGGCCACCGCCACCCCAGCCCGAACGCCGGCCGGTGCGAGGCCGCGTTCGCCGGCGCGCTCGGAGTGACGCTGGGCGGTACGAACGTGTACGGCGGCCGCACCGAACACCGCCCGACCATGGGCGACGGCCCCAGGCCCGCCGTCAAGGACATCCGCCGCGCCGCCCGCCTGACCCGGGCGGTGAGCCTGGCCGCCGCCGGAGCAGCCGTCCTGACGGCGTGGGCCCTGAGATCGCGCACCCGGTCGTCATGAGGAAAGGGACCCGACCAACCGTGTGACGGACAACATTGAAGGATTGTGGCGGGCGGTCATCCGTCTCCCCGGCGCAGGAAACGCGCCATGGCCGCCCGCCTCAAGCAATCGCCACGCGGTGAACGGTCCTCGTGATCGCTCTGAAGGCGGCGCTCACATCACGCGGTTGAGGTTGAGCACCAGCCAGATCACGAACAACGACACCACCGTGATCCCGATCATCGACCTGGCCGCGTTGTGCGCGACCACCTTACGTGCGGTGACCTGCTTGGCGCTCTGCTTCCACACCTGCCGCATGATGATCATTGCTTGATAGCGGCGGCCGAGGGCGAACACGGCGAGCGCGATGAGGATGAACAAGACGATGCGCATGTCTGCAGCTGCCACGGAGATCCCCCTGTGGGCTTTGAAAACTGATGCCCCCGAGGCTTTTGAAACTCAGGATACTCCTAGGGCCCGAGTTTTACGGGTGGAGATCGACCACGATCGGTGCGTGATCGGAGGGGCCCTTGCCTTTCCGGGCCTCGCGGTCGACGTAGGCCGAGCGCACTCGGGCCGTGACGTCCGCGCCGGCGTAGACGAGGTCGATCCGCATGCCCTTGTTCTGGTGGAACATCCCGGCCCGGTAGTCCCAGTACGTGAACGGATGCGGTCCCTTCATCGGCGTGGGCACCACGTCATGCAGCCCGAGGGCGCGCAGGTCGGCCAGGGCCTTGCGTTCGGCGGGCGTGACGTGGGTCGAGCCGACGAACAGCGCGGGGTCCCACACGTCGGCGTCCGTCGGCGCCACGTTGTAGTCGCCGCAGGCCACCAGCGGCGCGGCCGTCTCGGCGGCGAGCGCGTCCCTTAGCGCCGCGAACCAGGCCAGCTTGTAGGCGTAGTGCGGAGAGTCGACCGTGCGGCCGTTGGGCGCGTACAGCGACCACACCCGCAGCCCGCCGCAGGTCGCGCCGATCGCGCGGGCCTCAGGGCAGACCGCGCCGAGCTCGGCGAGCGGCCCGCGCTCGCCGTCCTCGTCGAGGGTCGCGAGCCCGGGCGGGCCGTCCTCGCCGGGCTCGGCGAAACCGGGCTCGGCGAAGCCGGGCTCGCCGGGGAAGCTCAGCGTCACGTCGTCCAGGCCCACCTTGGACAGGATCGCGACGCCGTTCCACCGCCCGTCGCCGTGGGCCGCGGCGGCATATCCCAGCTTGCCCACCTCGGCGGCGGGGAACGCCGCGGCGGCGCACTTGGTCTCCTGGAGGCAGAGGATGTCGGGTTCGGTCTCGGCCAGCCAGTCGAGCAGGCGGGGCAGGCGTGCCTTGACCGAGTTCACGTTCCACGTAGCCAGGCGCATTCCTCCAGCCTGCCACCGGTCGGCCGGTCCTCAGGACCGAACCCGTCGTCAGAGCAGGCCGCCGCGGCGGGCGACGGCGGCCGCCTCCACCCGGCTGGTCGCGCCCAGCTTCGCCATGATGTTCGAGACGTGCACGCCCGCCGTCCTGGCCGAGATGAACAGCCGCTCCGCGATCTGCTTGTTGCTCAGCCCGTCGGCGACGAGCCGGAGCACCTCCAGCTCGCGGGCCGACAGCGCGAGCTCGGCGGTGCGGTCGATGCGGAGCGTGGCGCCGGTGGCCTCGACCTCCCGCCGCAGCGGCTCCGCGCCCAGGGTGTCGGCTATCGTGGCCGCCTCGCGCAGCAGTTCGCGGGCGTTCGCGCGGTCCTGCTCGGCCGCGCGGACCAGGGCCTGCCCCAGCGCGTACGGCTGCCCGACCGAACGCCAGGCGGCCACCGCCTCCGCCCAGGACCCCCCGCACTCGGCCCGGAACGTGGCCCGGTGCGCCTGCTGCACCCGCCCGGTCGTGGCGATGCCCGCGGGCGCCTCGCGCAGGCGGCCGATGCGGGCCGCCAGCACCAGCAGCGGCCAGGCGTAGCGGCGGCTCAGCGTGAGGTCGTGCTCGGTCAGCACGTGGTCGGCCACCCGCCGGGCCCGCTCCAGGTCGGCCTGGGCCACCGCGAGGCGGCATTCGAGCAGGTCGGGTTCCAGGCACGAGTCGTATCCCCGCGAACGCCCCCGCATCAGCGGCCGGGCCAGCCGGAGGATGTCGTCGGCCTCGGCCAGCGAGCCCTCCCAGACCGCGACGGTGCCGAGCACCATGAGGATCCAGGCGCGGTGGATCGGCGGCGGGTCGAGCGCCAGGGCGGCGGCCATGACCTCGCGGGCCTCCTTCCAGCGGCCGAGCGAGGTCAGCGGCTCGGCGAGGTTCGCGGCCAGGTGGGCGCCCCTGGAGCGGGCCAGGCCCAGCCGCCGGGCCCGGGCGATGCCCTCGCGGGCGACCGACTCGGCCCTGGCGTGCTCGCCCGCGGCCTCCAGCACGTCGGCCTGGCTGGCGTAGCACGCGAGCAGGCTGTCGTCGTCGGGCGCGCCTGCCCTGGCCTCGGCGTACAGGCTGGAGGCCGTCTCCAGGTCGCCGTCCAGCGCGGTGAGGGCGGCCAGCGTGGTCAGCGACCTGGTGTCGCCGAGGGCGAGCGCCTCTTGGGCATGGGCGCGGGCCTCGGCGTCCTGGCCGTTCCAGTAGAGGGTGGTGGCGAGCGCGCCGATCAGCGTGGCCTCGCTCGGGGCCAGGCGTACGGCCTCGCGCAGGTCGTCCAGGCCCTCCTCGCCGAGCAGGTCGCGGATGGCCACGCGCAGCTCCAGCAGGTGCGCGGCCCGCAGCGGGTCGTCCGCCTGGTCCAGCGCCCGCGTCGCGAGCTCCTCGGCGCGCTTGGCATCGCCCTCGGTCAGGGCGTCCCGGGCGGCCAGCTCCAGCACCAGTACGTGGTCCTCGTCCTCCGCCTGGTCCCACAGGTCGAGCACCCGGTCCCAACGCCTGGCCCGCCAGGCGGCGTCGAAGGCGCGTCGCCTGTCACCGGCGGCGTACCAGTGGTCGGCGGCCAGCTCGGGCTGGGCCTCGGCGCAGCGGGCGTGCAGCCGCCGCCGCTCCCCCGGCAGCAGGTCGTCGTAGACGGCCTGGCGGATCAGGGCGTGCCGGAAGGCGTAGCCGTCGCCGTCCACGAGGAGCAGCCGGGCGCGTACGACCGGCCGCAGCGCCTCGTCGAGCGCCAGGTCGTCCAGCCCCGCCAGGGCCCGCAGCACCTCGTGCGGCGTACGGGGGCCCGCCACGGCGGCGATCCGCAGCACGTCGTGGCTGTCCGGCCCCAGCCGCTCGGCCCCGGCGAGCAGCAGCTCGCGCAGCGTGGCCGGGGTGGCGGCGCCCGCGCCGGCGTCGGCCAGCGCCTCGACGAACAGCGGGTTGCCCTCGCTGCGCGCCATGATCACGTCCAGCTCCTGGTCCACGCCGTCCAGCATGCGGGCCACCTCCGCGCGGCCCAGCGGCGGCACCCTGATCACCTCGGCGCCGGGCAGCCGCAACGGCTCCCGCGAGGTGGCCACGAACAGCACGCCCGGCCGCATCACGTTGCGCAGCAGGAACACCAGCAGGTCCCGGCTGGCCTGGTCGGCCCAGTGCAGGTCCTCCAGCACGAGCACCAGGGGACGCCGCTGCGCCGCCCGCTCGACCAGCAGCAGCGCCTCCTCGAACAGCCGGGCCCGGCCCAGGTCCGGCAGCTCCTCGACCTCGCCCAGCTCGGGCAGCAGCCGGGCGAGCCCGCGGCGCCCGCCACCGGGCACCAGGTCGGCCCCGTACTCCCTGATCAGGCGGCGCAGCACCGGTACGAACGGCGCGTACGCCGTCCCGCCCGGATCGGCCCCGCCCTCCGCCACGAGCCCGTCCACCCCGGCGAGGAACTCCCGCACCAGCCTCGACTTGCCGATGCCCGCCTCGCCCACCACCAGCACACCACCGGGCGTGCTGTCCCGCGCGGCCACCAGCCGCGCCAGCTCCGCCTCTCTCCCCACGAACACGGGCTCCATTATGAAGAGGCGGCTAAGCATCGTGCCCTATGTGGCGTAGATCCGTTTTCGTCAGAGTCGTTGGCATGATGACGCGATCGATGAAACTGGCGATGGCCGCCTCGACCGCCGGGATGCTCGGCTTCTACCTGCTCTTCTCCGCCCTCCCCCTGTATGCCGCGACCGGCGGCGGGGCGGGCGGGTCCGGAGCGGGCGCGGTCACGGGCGTCATGATGCTGGCCACGGTCCTGGCCGAGCCGACGGTCCCGTGGTTGCTGTCCCGGTTCGGCTACCGGGCGGTGATGGCGCTGGGCCTGACCCTGCTCGGCCTGCCCGCGCTCCTGCTCCCGCTGTCGGCGGAGCTGCCCCTGGTGCTGGCCGTCAGCCTGCTGCGCGGGGCCGGGCTGGGCATCCTGGTCGTCGTCGGTACCGCGATCACGGCCGAGCTGGTGCCGGCCGAGCGCCGGGGCGAGGGCCTCGGCCTGTACGGCGTGGCGGTCGGCGTGCCCTCGATCCTGGGCCTGCCGCTGGGGCTGTGGGCCAGTGACACGCTCGGGTTCACGCCCGTCCTGATCATCGCGGCGCTGGTGCCGCTGGCCGGGCTCGTGGCCACGGCGGGGCTGCCGGCGACCAGGCCCGCGCGCGCCACCGGCGGGCCGGGCCTCGGGCTGCGCGGGCTGGCGGGGCCCGCGGTGCTGTTCGGGACGACGGCGGTCGCGACGGGTGTCATGGTGACGTTCCTGCCGCTGGCGGGGTCGCCGGGGCTGGCCTCCGTGGCGCTGCTCGCCCAGTCGCTGGCGACGCCGACGGCCCGCTGGGTGGCGGGGCGGCTGGGCGACCGGCACGGGTCGGCCCGCCTGCTCGTGCCGGGGCTGTCCGCCGCCGTCGGCGGCGTGGCGCTACAGGTCTGGGTGGGCAGTCCGGTGGCGGTGGTGGCGGGGATGGCGCTGTTCGGGGTGGGGTTCGGGGTGTTGCAGAACGCGACGCTGGCGCTGATGTTCGAGCGCGGGGCGGCCTCGACGGTCAGCGCCCTGTGGAATCTGGCCTATGACGCGGGGATGGGGGTGGGGGCGATGGGGTTCGGGCTGGTGCTGGGGCTCACCGGCTATCCGGCGGGGTTCGCGATGGTGGCGGTGCTGGTGGCGGTCACGCTGCCGCTGGCCAGGGCCGGGCGTACGCAGGCGCCGCTCGCCCGGTGATCGGGGAGCACCCGGGTCAGGGGCGGGTGCGTTCCACTCCCACGGTGATCTCGGTGCCGAGCCGGCGGCCCATGAGCAGCTCCAGGTCGTCGCCGCTCCAGAACCTGCCGGGGTCGTACCAGTTGGGGCGGCGACCCGGCAGCAGCCCCATCGCCTCGTATGTGACGGCCACGACCTCGGCGCAGTAGGCGCTCTCCAGCGTCCCCTCGCCGCGGCTCCTGCGCGGGACGCGGCCCCTGGCCCAGCGCGCCGCCATCCGGGCGGTGGACGGGAACGGGGTGCCGTCGAGCCTGGCGATCGTGCGCAGGGCCGCGTCCTCCATCTCCCGCGTCGCCTCCGGTTCGAGCTGGCGCAGCCAGGCCCGCTGGTCGTAGCGGTCGGCCCAGACCTTCACCGCCTCACGCAGGTCGTGCAGCTGCACCCCGCGCTGGTGGGTGCCCGACCAGAGGTCCGGCAGCGACCTGCCGAGCTCCGCGTGCCACATCATGGGCGGCAGGTCCTCGATCACGACGGCCATGCCGACGTGGTTGACCGGGCTGTTGGTCATCGTCTGGATGGCCCGGTCGGGCACCGAGCGCCCGCGGAAGACCCACAGGTCACCGGTCCTGGTCACTTTGGCGGCCTCATCGAGAGTCAGCACACCGCTAGCCTAAGCACATGCGCTGGTGGAAGATGCTGGGTCTGGCCGGAATCATGGGCGTCGCGGCCACAGGAGTGGTGATCGCGCGGGCCGAGCGCCGCCGCCGCGCCTACACCCCCGAGGAGATCAGGACGCGCCTGCGCGAGCGCGTCGAGGAGGGGACGGGCGGTTCAGCTCGCGGGGCGTAGGTCGTAGACGAAGACGACGTCGGGGTAGGCCGGGTTGTCCTCATAGCCCTGCACCCCGCCCAGATAGGCGCGCTGATAGTTGACGACCCAGGGCAGCGCCACGGCCGCGCGCTGGTCGAGCACCCGCTTCGTGACCTGCTCGTACGTGTGCTGCGCCGCCATCGGGTCGGTCACCGTCAGCTCGGGCAGCGTGTCGAGCAGCGTGTCCAGCCGCTGGTCGTTGAGGTAGGCGAGGTTGAAGACCGGCGGGTTCCCGCTGTGGAAGACGTTGCCGAAGTAGGAGTAGCCGTCGGCGTAGTCGGGCCACCAGTACATGACGAGGATGTCCTGCCCGCGTTCCTTGCCCAGGTCCCACTGGGCGTTCCAGGGCATCGCCCGGGCCACGAGGGTGATGTTGAGCGACCGCAGCGTCTGCGTCAGCTTCGTGGCGAGCAGCTGCCAGTCGGCGTCGCCCTGGCCGTACGTCAGGCGCAGCCGCAACGGCCGGCCCCCGGGCCCGTAGCCCGCCGCCCGCAGCAGGGCGGTGGCCCCGGCCAGGTCCTGCCGGGGGGTGCGGCCTGACACGTGGCCCAGCAGGCCCTCCGGGACGACGCCGCTGACCGGCGTGCCGGCGCCCCTCAGGTCCTTGATGAGGCCCCGGTAGTCGACGGCCTTCTGGAGGGCGCGGCGCACGCGTACGTCCTTCAGAGGCCCGCTCGCGGTGTTGAACAGCATCATCGCCGTCTGGAACGAGGGCCGCGTCGACGTGCGCAGGCCCGGCACGGCGGCGGCCTCGGCGAACCGGCGCGGGGCGAGCTTGGGCACGAAGCTGGCCTCGCCGCGCTGCAGCAGCTGCCATGCCCGCTCGGGGTCGGGCACGACCTGGAACTTCACGGTGTTGTAGTGCGGCCTGCTCCACCCGCCCCAGTACTGCGGGTACGCCTTGAGCGTGAGCTCCTCCTCCTTGCCCTTCCGCCACCCCGCCACCATGTACGGCCCGGAGCCGGCGTCCAGGCCCGCCCGGAAATACTCCCCGAGGTCCGGGGCCGCCTTCGTGTCGTAGATGTAGGCCGCGTACCCGGAGGAGGCCACCAGGTCCAGCGGCACCGGGTATTTCAGCTGGAACGTCACCGTGGACGGCCCCTCGACCCTGATCGAGGAGACGGCGTCCCAGATGTAGGAGGCGCCGGCCTTGGCGCTCATCGTGCGCTCGATCGACGTCTTGACGGCCATCGCGTCCAGCGGCCTGCCGGTGTGGAAGGTCACGCCCTGCCGCAGGTTGAACGTCCACGTCCGGCCGTCCGCCGACGGCCGCCACGACGTGGCCAGCCGGGGGGTGGACTTCTTGGTGACCGGGTCCCAGAAGGTGAGGGTCTCGTAGACGTTCTGGAAGGCGGCCAGCTCGTTGGAGTAGGACTTGCTGGGGTCCCACTCGGTGATGATGTCCAGGTTCTTCAGGTAGACGAACGTGGAATCGCCGGCGGGCGCACTGGCGGGCGCACTGGCTGGGGCACCGGCGGGCGCCTGCTCCGCGGGCGCCGAGCAGGCCGCGAGGAGCATCAGCGCGGCGGCCGCTGCGAGACGACGGCGCAACGCAACTCCCTCTGTCGGCATGTACGCGGGGAAACCTACTCCAAGATCATGAGCACCGGGGCTCTGTGTCCAAAAGTCCCGAAAAATTGGGCATTCTGGTGATCGGATTGCTATCCTCGGGGCTTGTCCCGTCCGGGGTTGCCAGCAGGGGACCGACCGGAGTGAGGTGCCATGGGTCGCAGCCGAACGATCCGGATGAAGATCATCGGACTACTACTCGTGCCACTGAGCTCCATGGTGGTGTTGTGGGGGGTCATCACCGCGGTCACTGCCGGCGAAAGCCTGGAACTGCGTGAATACAAGACACTCTGGACGAATCTCCGTGTTCCCGCGTACAAACTGATCAACGAGATCCAGGATGAGCGGCTCATCTCGGCCAAGCTCCAGCGTGACTCCGCGGAAAAGTCCGCCGTGATCACGCAGCGTAAGCGTACCAACACGGCCGTCGCCACGTTCAGGCGTCTCTCCAGCGATTCCAGGGACAGATCCGACGGGATCCGTACACAGGTGGATGCGGTGTACACGCAACTCGACAGGCTCGAGTCGATCCGGGGAGAGATCGACACGGGCCTGGCCGACCGGCTGCACACTTACGAGGCCTACAACGCGGTCGTCGACCCGCTCTTCGGCCTGCACCGGCGGGTCGCGATCATCGACGACATCCCGATCTACGAGCAGTCCCGCGTGCTCATCGACATCGCCTACGCCAGGGAGCTGCTCACCAGGGAGCAGGCCATCGCGCTCGGGCCCACCACGGTGGCGGAGCGCCGGCAGTTCACGCAGCTCGTCGGCAACCGCCGCTTCCTGATCGACCAGGCGCTGGACGAGCTCGACCCCAGCCTGCGCGAGCCGCACATCGGCCTGATCACCTCGCCCGCCTACCAGCGGATGCGGATGATGGAGGACCAGATCATCGCCGGCCGCACGCCGCGGGACTACCTCGCCGCCACGGAGGGGCCGGTCAAGGGCTTCCTGGACGTGCAGATGCGGGCCAGCATGATCCTGAACGGGCGTGCCGACCCGGTGGCCGACCAGGTGCTGTCGAGGGCGTTCCTGCTCGCGGGCACGGCGCTGGCGCTGGTAGTCGTGTCGATCGCCTTCTCGCTGCGCATGGGCAACCGGTTGTCCAAGGAGCTGGGCGCGCTGCGGCTGGCCGCGCTGGAGGTGGCCCAGGAACGGCTCCCGCACGTGGTCGCCAAGCTGCGCAAGGGCGAGACGGTCGAGATGCCCGAGCTGTCGGTGGCCAGCACCACGGTCGAGATCGACGACGTCGGGCAGGCCTTCTCCACCGTCCAGCAGACCGCCGTGGAGGCCGCCGTCGGCCAGGCGCAGCTCAGCGAGGGCGTCGGGCACGTGTTCCGCAACCTGGCCCGGCGCAGCCAGACGCTGCTGCACCGCCAGCGCATCCAGCTGGAGGACATGCAGCACCGGGCGACCGACCCGGAGGCCCTCGACGACCTGTTCCGGCTGGACCACCTGACGACACGCATGCGCCGCCACGCCGAGGGCCTGATCATCCTGTCGGGCGCCACGCCCGGCCGCGGGTGGAGCAAGCCCGTGCCGCTGCTCGACGTGGCCCGCGGCGCGTCCGCCGAGGTGGAGGACTACCAGCGCGTCACCGTCGAGCCGATGCCCGGCCATCGCCTGGCCGGGCCCGTGGTCGGTGACGTGATCCACCTGATCGCCGAGCTCATCGAGAACGCCACCGTCTATTCGCCGGCGCACACGCCGGTCATCGTGCGCGGCGAGGTGGCCGCCCGCGGCTTCATCGTCGAGGTCGAGGACCGCGGGCTCGGGATGAGCGCAGAGGAGCTGGCCGATCTCAACGAGCGGCTGGCCAGCCCACCGGAGTTCGACCTGGCCGACAGCGATCGGCTCGGCCTGTTCGTCGTCTCCCGCCTGGCCGCCAGGCATGACATCCGCGTGACGTTGCGCGGTTCACCATATGGAGGGACCACCGCGATCGTGTTGATCCCGGAAGAGCACGTGGCCGAACCAGAGGCCGCCGTGACGAAGGAACCCGCCCGGCCCATGCGGGTGGTGCGAAGTGACTGACGGGCGTGACGAGCGCTGGCTGGACGAGGACGCCGGTCCGATCGTCCCCGCGTATCTGCTGACCCGGGGCCGTACCGTGCCCGCGAGCAAGGCCATCGACCTCATCGCGGTGATCATCACGTCCGGCGGGCTCACGCCGCCGGTCGGCCTCGGGCCGGAACATCTCATCATCCTGCAGAAGTGCACGAGGCCGACCCGGCTCGTGGACGTCGCGGCCGAGCTCAACCTGCCCATCGGCGTGGTCAGGGTGCTGGTCGGCGACCTGCACGCGCAGCAGCTCGTACAGGTCGAGCTGCCCCCGCCGGCCCCGGACGCGACGGTGCTGCTGGAGGTGATCAGCGGGCTGAAGGCGCTGTGACGGCCGCGCGGCGGTTGAGCGCGCCGTACCCGGCCGCGAACAGCGCGGCCACGGCGCCCGCCGCGGCGGCCACGCCGAAGACCCACTGGTAACCCCGTACGCCCGGCTGAGCGGCCAGTACGGCGGCGATCACCGCTCCCGCCGTGCTGCCGCCCACGATGCGCACCAGCGCGTTCACGCCCGCCGCCACGGCCGTCTTGGCCGGGTCCACGTGCTCGACCGCCATCGTGCCGAGCGCCGCGTAGCCGATGCCGAGGCCGATGCCCATGAGCGAGGCGGCCACGTACAGGTCGGCCGAGCCGTCGTTGGACAGCACCAGCCAGAGGCCGGCCAGCCCGGTGACCGCCGATCCCGCGGCCACCATCGTGGAGGCCCGGAACGTCCGCATGAACCGGCCCGCGAACAGCGAGATCACCAGCATGAACAGGGTGCTCGGCAGCAGGTAGAGCCCCACCTGGAGGGTGGAGGCGCCGAAGCCGCCGGAGCTCGCGGGCGCCTGGGCGAAGCCGGACATGCCAGTCAGGATGGTGAAGAACGAGAAACCGAGCAGCATCGAGGACACCGTCGCGCCCACCGTGCCCCGGTGCACCAGCATGGACATCTCCACCAGCGGCTCGGCCACCTTGAGCTCCACCAGCACCCAGACGGCCGCCAGCACCACCGCGGTGGCGAGCAGGCCCAGCACGCCCGCCGAGGTCCAGCCCCACGAGCCGCCCTCGCTGACGGCGAGCATGAGCGCGACCAGCCAGGCGGCCAGCAGCGCGGCGCCGAGCAGGTCCGGGCGCCCCTTTCCGGCCGGACGACTGTCGCGGACGAGAACGGCGACGATCACGGCGGCCACCAGCGAGATGCCTCCCATGATCCAGAACACCAGGTGGAAGTCGCCGGAGGCGAGCCCGGCCAAAATCATGCCGCCACCGCTCCCGAAGCCCATCGTCGCGCTGAGCACGCCGATGCCGGTCGCGAGCTGGTGCCTGGGCACCGTGTCGCGCACCACCCCGATCGACAGCGGCACCAGCGCGGCCACGAAGCCCTGCAACACCCGGGCCACGATCAGCATGGTCAGCGAGGTCGCCAGGGCCGCCAGCACGGAACCGATCACCAGGAGGGCGAGGGCGCCGAGGATCATGGGGCGCCTGCCGTACATGTCGCCGAAGCGTGACAACAACGGCGTGGCGACCGCGGCGACCAGCAGGCTCAGCGTGAGCGTCCAGGTCACGGCGGTAAGTGAGGCGTTCAGCTCCCGCTGCAGCACGGGAAGCAACGGGACCACCGCGGTGTTCTGCAGCGCGGCGATGGAGGCCGCGAAGGCCAGAGAGACCACGGCGGGCCAGGGATTCTTGCCAGAAGTCTTGGTTGCGGCTGGTGCGACCAAGGTCGCCATGTCCGGCTCCTTTTAGGTAATTTAGGTAAGCAACTGGGCAACGGTAACACATACGTAAGTTAGGTAAGCAAATCGATGGACGACGACCTCAACGGCACGGTGGCGGCCTTCCGCACGCTCGTGACCACGCTCAACCGCGGCAAGACCCACGAGCGACTGACCGAGGTGGCCGGCGTCCGGCTTGACCGGCCCGATCTGCAGGTGCTCATCTACCTGCTGGACTCGGGCGAACCCCGCCGGATCGGCGCCATCGCCGAGGGGCTGCAGGTGGAGAGCCCGCACGTGACCCGGCACGTGGCCGCGCTGGAGCAGCGCGACCTGGTCGAGCGCGTACGCGACCCGGACGACGGCAGGGCCTGGCGCATCGCGCTCACCGAGGAGGGGGCCGAGGTCGCCGCCCGCTGCCGCAGGGTGACGACGGACTGGTTCGCCGGCGCCCTCACCGACTGGTCCGAGGCGGATCGAGCGGAGTTGTCCAGGTTGCTACGCAAACTGTCCGAGGACCTGAGCGATCACCTGCGCGCCCAGGCCGTCATCAAGTGACCGGCATCACGTGACCGGCATCATGTGACGGGGCCGCCCGAAGCCCCGGCCAGGACGTCCTCCGCCCGGTGGCAAGCGACCTGACGGCTCTCCACGTCCCGCGGCTCGGGCGCCCGCTCGCATTCCGGCACCGCCAGCGGGCAACGCAGCCGGAACGGGCACCCCGTCCCGGCCGGTACGGCCTCCGCCCGCCCCGTGGCCTCGGGCGGCGGGCCGCCGAGCCTGGGCACGGCGTCGCGCAGGGCCCGGGTGTAGGGGTGGGCGGGGTTGGCCAGCAGGTCGCGGGTGGGGCCGGACTCGACGACCCGGCCCGCGAAGAGCACGTGCGACGTGCGGCAGAGCCGCTCCACCACGGCGAGGTTGTGGGTGATGAGCAGGCGCTCGGCGTCCAGGGAGGCCAGCAGGTCCAGGATCCTGGCCTGGACCGTGACGTCCAGGGCGCTGGTGGGCTCGTCCAGGATGAGCAGCCGGGGGTCCACGGCCAGGGCCCGGGCGATCACGACGCGCTGGCGCTGGCCCCCGGAGAGCTGGTGCGGCCTGCGGGCGGCCAGGCCGGGGTCGAGGCCGACCTGTTCGAGCAGTTCGGCGACCCGCTGCTTGGCGCCGGGGCGGCTGCCTCTGGGCAGGGCCTCGGCGATGGAGGTGCCGATGCGCATCCGGGGATCGAGGGCCTCGGCCTGGAAGACGGGCTGGACGTCCTTGCGGAACTTCCTCAGGTCAGCTTTTTTCAGGGTCTGGTCGCCGTACCAGATATTTCCGGACATGGGGGTGAGGAGGCCCAGGAACGCGCGGGCCAGCGTGGTCTTGCCCGAGCCGCTCTCCCCGATCAGGCCGACGCCGCCCTCGGTGATGTCCAGGGTCACCTCGTGCACGACCGGGCGGCGGCCGTACCCGAGCGTCACCCGCTCGGCCCGCAGGATCACAGCGACGCTCCTGGCACGGACAACACGGCCTCCAGGAGTTCGCGCGTGTACGGGTGACGCGGCTCGGCCAGCACCCGCGCGGCGGGCCCCGACTCGACCACGGCGCCGTCCTTCATGACCAGCACCCGGTCGGCGATCGTCGAGACCAGGGCCAGGTCGTGGGAGACGAGCAGCAGGGCGAGCCCGCGCTCGGCGCGCAGCCGGCGCAGCACGCCGACCACCTCGGCCTGCACGGTCACGTCGAGGGCGCTGGTGGGCTCGTCTGCCAGGATGACCTCGGCGCCCAGGGCGATGGCCAGCGCGAGGGCGAAGCGCTGGGCCTGGCCGCCGGAAACCTCGTGCGGGTAGCGGGTGAGGATCTCGGGGTCGAGCATGACCGCCGCCACGGCCTCCGCCATGATCTCCGCGCTGCCCTTGGCGGACCCGTTCCCGACGCCGTGGAGCTTGAGCGCGCGGCGCATCAGGACGCCGAGCCTGGTGGCGGGGCTGAGGGCGGCCTGGGGGGACTGCATGACGAGGGCCACCCGCGCGCCCCTGATCTCGCGCAGGCGGCGGGGCGAGGCCGTCAGGACCTCGACCCCACAGACCCGAACTTGTCCCGAAATTTCGGCATCTGGGGTGAGGCCCAGCAGCGAGAGGAGCGTGGTCGACTTGCCCGACCCGCTCTCCCCCACGATCGCCACGCACTCCCCCGCGCCGACGTCCAGCTCGGGAACGTCGGCCACGAGCCGCCCGCCGTAACGCACCCGCAGGTCGCGTACCTCGATCATTTCACCACCCTCGCAGTCCCGCTCCGCGGGTCCAGCGCGTTGCGCAGCCCCTCGCCGAGCACGTTGAACGCGAACGCCGTCACCAGGATCGCCAGCCCGGGGAAGGTGACGACCCACCAGTTCGTGGTGAACAGGGTCTGCCCCTGCTGCACCATCAGCCCCCACTCCGCCGTCGGCTCCTGCGCGCCCAGCCCCAGGTACGACAGCGCCGCCGAGGTCAGGATCACGCCCCCGGCGTCCAGGGAGAGCTGGACCAGGACGGGGGTGAGCGAGTTCGGCAGCACGTGACGCAGGATGATCAGCGGCGCGGGCACCCCCAGGCAGCGGGCGGCGTCCACGTAACTGCGGGTGGCGATCGAGGCGGCCATGGAGGCGGCCAGCCGGGTATACCAGGGCCACCAGGTCACCGCGATGGCCAGGACGACGGTGTTCACGCTGGGCTGCAGCACGACGGCCATGGCCAGGGAGAGCAGCAGGGCGGGGAAGGCCAGGAAGACGTCCGTGACCCGCATGATCACGTCCCTCAGCCAGCCCCCGGCGTACCCGGCGACCACCCCCAGCGTGACCCCGACCACCGCCGAGACGCCCAGCACCGCCACGGCGATGAACAGCGACGTGCGCCCGCCGTACAGGATCTGCGAGAACACGTCCCGCCCGACCTGGTCGGTCCCGAACCAGTGGGCGCCGCTGGGCGGCCGCAACTGCTCCAGCGGCCGCAGCTCGCCCATCGGGTACGGGGCCAGCCACGGCGCCAGGATCGCGGACAGCACCACGAGCACGAGGAGCACGGCCCCCAGCGCGGCGAACCGGTCCGGGACCCGTGGCAGCCACCTGCGCAGCGGCACGGCCTCCGCGCTCGCCATCACCCCGTCCTTCCCGGCCGTCATCGGGCCCTCGTCCGCGGGTCCACGAAGGCCTGGACGATGTCCACCACCAGGTTCGCCAGCACGTACACCAGGGCGACCAGCAGCGTGACCCCCGCGATCGCCGGGGTGTCCAGCGAGCGGATCGAGTCGGCGGCGTAGCGGCCCAGACCCGGCCAGTTGAAGACCGCCTCGACCAGGAACCCGTTGACGATCGAATAGGCGAAGACCAGGGCGATCAGCGACAGGACCGGGTTCAGCGCCGGTCTCAGGGCGAACTTGGTCAGGATGGACGTCTCGCCGAAGCCCAGCGCGCGCTCGAGTTTCGTGTGGTCCTGGCCGGACTCCTCGATCAGCGCCGCCCTGGTCATCTGGGCGATCACCCCCGTCGGGTACGCGGCCACCACGAGGGCGGGCAGCACCAGATGCTGGAGTGTGCTCGTGAAGATGGGCCAGTTGCCGGTGATGAGGGCGTCGACGATGGTGATGTTCGTCCAGAGGGTGAGCGGGCTGGTGGTGTCGAGCGAGGAGTCGTACTCGCCGGCGATCGGGAACCAGCCGAGGCGGCTGGCGAACACCAGCTGCAGCACCAGGGCCAGCCAGAAGACCGGCACGGAGACGGCCAGCATGCTGCCGAAGCGCACCCCGAGGTCCGGGAGCCGCCTCTGGTGCCGGGCGGCGAGCACCCCGACCGGGATGCCCACGACGACCGCGATGAGCAGGGCCGCGCCGACCAGCTCCAGCGAGGCGGGGAATGCCTGGTAGAGGTCGTCGCGCACGGGTTGCCGGGTGTGCAGGCTGATGCCCCAGTCGCCGCTGATCAGGTCGCGTACGTGGTTCAGCAGTTGCACGGGCAGCGAGTCGTCCAGCCCGAACCGCCGGCGCACCTCGGCGAGCTGCTCGGGCGTGGCCTTGGGCCCGGCGAAGGCGACCGCCGGGTCCCCCGGCACCAGCCGCATGACGGCGAACGTGAGCACGACCACGCCGGCCACGACCAGGAGGGCCTGGCCGAGCCGGCGGGCCAGATAGCGGAGCATCTCGTCAGCTGACCCGCTTGAGGTCGTGGAAGAAGACCACGTTGGGGTAGGCGGGGTTGTCCACGTAGCCCTCGACGTCGGAGGACAGCGCGCGCTGGTAGGTCTGCACGTACGGCACCGCGACCGCCGCCTGCTCCGTGATGATCTTCTGCTGCAGGTCCTGGTAGGCCTGGCCGGCCTTGACCTGGTCGGTGGCCGTGAGCTCCGGCAGCGAGTCGATGACCGAGTCGATCCCCGCGTTCTTCAGGTAGGAGAGGTTGAACTGCGGCTTGTCCTCGCTCTTGAAGACGTTCAGGAACCACGAGTAGGCGTCCGGATAGTCCGGATACCAGTACATGATGAAGACGTCCTGGCCCCGCGCCTTGCCCTGGTCCCACTGCGCGGCCCAGGTCATGGGCTTGGCCTGCAGGATGACGTTGAGCTTCTGCAGCGCAGAGCTGAGCAGCGTGACCAGCAGCTTCTGGTCGTCGTCGCCCTGGGCGTAGGTGAGGCTGAGCTTGAGCTCGGGGTTGTCGGGGCCGTACCCGGCCTCGGCGAGCAGCGACTGCGCCTTGGCCAGGTCCTGCTTGGGCTCCATGCCGGTGACGTGGCCGAGCAGGCCCTGCGGCACCAGGCCGCTGGCCTTCTGCCCCGAGCCCTTGAGCGCCGCCGCGAGGCCGTCGTAGTCGATCGCGGCCTGCAATGCCTGCCGGATCCGGACGTCCCGCAACGGACCCGTAGCCGTGTTGAACAGCACCAGCAGGTTCTGGAACGACGGGGTCTGCTCGGTCCGCACGTTCTCGGTCGTCCCGGCCTGCTCGAACAGCTGCGGGTTCAGCCGCTGCACGTAGTTCACCTCGCCGCGCTGGAGCAACTGGTAGGCCGTGGTGATCTCCGGGGTGACCCGGAAGGCGACCTTCTTGTACTGGTCCGGCCGCCAGCCGCCCCAGTAGCCGTCGAACGCCTTCAGCGTCAGCTCCGTCTCCTTGCCCTTCTGCCAGGAGTCGATCGTGTACGGCCCGGTGCCGGCGGTCGTCCTGCCCTCCGGGTCCACGGCGTTGACGTCGTAGATGTAGGCGGCGTACCCGGAGGAGGCGACGAGGTCGAGCGGGGTCGGGTATTTGAGGGTGAACTTGAGCGTGGACGCGTCCACGGCCTCGATCTTGTCCACCGAGTCCCAGATGTACGCGGCCCCGCCCTTCTTCTCGATCGTCCGCTCGATGGCCTTCTTGGCGGCCTCGGCGTCGAGCGTGGCGCCGGAGTGGAACTTGACGCCCTGGCGGAGCTTGAAGGTCCACTCCTTGCCGTCGTCCGCCGAGGTCCACTCGGTGGCGAGGAGCGGCTCGGCCTCCTTGGTCTGGGAGTTGTACCTGGTCAGGCCCTCGTAGATGTTCTGCAGGGCGATGATCTCGTTGGAGTAGGAGATCGCCGGGTCCCAGTCGGTGACCACGTCGAGGTTCGGCACGTACACGAACGTGCTGTCGTTGGCCTGCGCGGTCGCCGCCGGCTGGGTGCCGCCGCTCGTTCCCGGCGCGGGCGTGCCGCCGGCACCGCGTACCTGGCCGCCGCCGCACGCGGTCGCGGTCAGTATCAGGACACCGGTGACCCCGGCGGCGAGCAGTCGCTTGTGCCAGAGCATGGTGGGGGATCCTTTCGGTCGATCACCGGGCGAGGGGTCCGGCTGCTTTGACGTGTACCCGTACGGCGGGCTCGGAGAGGTAGCTCAGCGGCACCTCAAGAAGGTCGACGATCTCGACACCGGATGGATCCGCCCCCGCTGCCACGGCTCGTCCAACCGCCTCCTCTTTTGCCCTTTCTATCGCTTCTGACCGGCTATCTCCCGCTGGCAAGATCGTATCGACTCTCCCGCTCGCGAGTGCGATCGCGGCGCCCACGGCGTTGGCCACTTCGGCGTGTTCCGGGCGGATCACCCGGCTCACCCCGGGGACCCGGTCCGGCAGCAGGAACGCCCCGCCGCCCACCGCGACCAGGGGTCGGTCGGTCTTGCCGAGCGACATCCGGTCCACGGCGTCGATGACCATCTCGTCGGCGATCATCACCGCCCTTTCCAGGGTGTCTGCGATTTCTTCCGACATGTCACCCAGGGCGGCGGCCAGGCGGTCGCGCCAGCCGGGCGCCTCGCGCGGGCCCCGGCCCGCCGCGACGGCCGCGTCGGTCATCGTCGCCGTGCCGCCGCCGAAGACCAGCGCCTCCCGGACGATCCGGTAGCCGACGGAGTCCGGCCCGACGCCGTGACGGCGCACCTTCGTGCCGCCGCCGAGTGCGATGGCCAGGATGTCCGGCATGCGGAAGTTCGTCAGCACGCCGCCGATCTCGACCGCCGCCGCCGACTCCCGGGGGAACCCGCCGGACAGCACGCCCAGGTCGGTGGAGGTGCCGCCCACGTCCACCACGATCGCGTCCGCCACGCCGGACAGGAACGCGGCTCCGCGCAGCGAGTTCGCCGGGCCCGAGCCGATCGTCGACACCGGCAGCCGCGCGGCGTGCTCGACCGTCATGAGGGTGCCGTCGTTCTGCGCCAGGTACGGCTCCGCCCGCCGGCCGGGGACGCCCAGCCCGCGCTCGTCCAGCGCGGTCACCAGGGCGTCGGTCACGTGGGCGGCGACGCCGTACAGGGCGGCGTTCAGCACGGTCGCGTTCTCGCGTTCCAGCAGCCCGAGGGAGCCGATCTCGTGGCTCATCGAGACCGGCAGGCCGTACTCGGCCGCGACCAGCTCGGCCACCAGGCGCTCGTGCTCGTCGCTCGCCGGGCTGAACACACTGGTGACGGCCACGGCGTCGGCTCGGGCACCGTCCGCTCGCGTGCCGTCCAGGAAGCGGCGTACCGCGTCCAGGTCGGGCGGGCTGATCTCGCGGCCGTCCACGTAGTGGCCGCCGGGCAGGATCGCCTCGCCCGCCGAGACGGCTTCGCGCAGGTCGCCCGGCCAGTCGGAGAGCGGGGGCACGGAGGTGGTGGCGGGCGCGCCGAGCCGGACGACCGCGACGCGGCCGAGCCCCCGGCGCTCCAGGATCGCGTTGGTCGCGTGCGTGGTGCCCAGCATGACGCGGCCGATCCGGGCGCCCTCCCCCAGCTCGCCCAGCACGGCGTCCAGCGCGGCCCGCAGTCCCTCGGTCACGTCGGGGGTGGTCGGCCGCTTGGCCTTGGCGATCACCCGGCCGCCGGCGTCGAGGGCGACCGCGTCCGTGTTCGTGCCGCCGACGTCGATGCCGATCCGGAGCTCCGGCAGGTCAGCCACGGGTCATCAGCTCCTCGACCGGAACGTAGTCAAGCTCGTACCCGAACGCCCTGGGCCCCGCCGTGTCCAGGCCCTTGGGGGTGCGCCAGAGGGGGTCGCAGGGCCAGGCGAGGACCGTGACGCGCTGGCCGTACCGCAGGGCCTCGGTCTGGACGGCGGCGGCGGTCTCGGTGTCCACGACCGTGATGAGGTCCGGGACCATGGCCCTGACCTGGCCGTCTTCGATGGCGACCAGGTTCTCGTTCTGGAGTTCCATGGTCAGGCGGCGACCGCGGTCGGCGCCGGTGCCCTCGATCGTGGCCGTGCCGCGGACGAAGCCGCCCGTGGTGCGCCGCTCCACGTCGGTCAGCTTGCCGGTGATCAACCTGACGGCGTCCAGCCGGTCCTGGAGGGCCTGGAGCGGGTCCGCGGCGCCCTCGGTGGCCCGGCCGATCTCCAGGGCACGGGTGACCGTACCCTCGATGACCGCTCCCCTGGCCTGCGCGGCGGTGAGCACGTAGTCGGCCATCAGCGCGTGCGACCCGGCCGCCACGCAGACGGCGCGGGCCAGGCGCTCGGACCACAGGCCGTCCACCGGGCGGATGGTCACCACGTTGCCGGCCACGTCGGACATGATCACCAGGTCGGCCGGCAGCCCCGCCACGTACATCGACACCATCTGGACCTCGGGAAACGCCCGTCCCATGCCGTCGGCGTCGAGCAGCGGCAGCCCGAGCTGGGCGGCCCAGGCGACCGGGGCGACCCCGTTGGAGCCGCCGATCTCGGAGGACATGACCGCGCTCGGCGGCCGGCCGAAGAGCCGTTCGACCTCCTCGGCGACGCGCTTCGGCTCGTCCTCGCTGTGGATCATCTCGTGGCTGACCGTGGGCGCGCCGATCCCGGACAGCGGCACGACCAGCGCGTCGTCGGCGAGGTCGGCCAGCCTGACCAGCGGCACCTCGCCGTACTCGCGGATGGCCCTGGTCGCGGCCAGCGACCCGGTACGCACGTCTCCCCCGCCGCCGGTGCCCAGCACGGCACATCCCCGGGCGAGGGCCGGAATGTCGCTTACAGAAATGCTCATATGGCGACACAACCAAGCACATGTCACCTTATTTCGCCAGACCAAAGGGGGCACAGCAGGGTAAAAACCCGTTGCGCCGCCCGCGTCACGGTGGCCATGCTCGATGTCAGTACCGATCTTCTCGGCCCCCTGGAAAGGACGTCCTCATGGTCACCCGGCGAATGCGCATGCGGCGCCGTACCGGTGTGCCACGGGGAGCCTGACCTTCCGCGTTCCCCCGCGGCCGTACGGAAGCGGGTGGGGGCGCTGGTGTGCCCGGCGGTTTCATAAGCCGCGCAGAGGCGGGTTCGATCCCCGCACCCGCTACGAGCCCCCGTGGCGCAGCGGAGAGCGCGCCTGTTTCCGGAACAGGAGGTCGCTGGTTCGAGTCCAGCCGGGGGCGCAGGCGGCGCCGTGACAGGAAGCCGAGCGCCTAGGATCGGGGTCATGCGGATTTCGGTGGCCGCCGACAGCAAGGACGGGGTGGCCGAGCGGGTCGTGGCCGAGCTGCGCGGGCGCGGGCACGAGGTGGTGACCCACGGCGCGCTCAACGACGGGGAGCGCGACGACTGGGCGTGGGCCTGCGAGCTCGCCGCGAGAGACGTGAGCGAGGGGCGGGCCGACCAGGCGGTCGTCTGCTGCTGGACCGGGACGGGCGCGTCGATCGCGGCCAACAAGGTGCCGGGCGTGCGGGCCGCGCTGTGCGTGGACGCCTACACGGCCGACGGCGCCCGCAAGTGGAACGACGCCAACGTGCTGGCGCTGAGCCTGCGGCTCACGTCGGACGTGGTGCTGGCGGAGATCCTGGACGCGTGGCTGGCCGGGCGGCCCAGCTCGGACGCCGGCGACGTGGCCAACATCTCCCACCTCGACGACATCTGACTCCCGGCGGACTCACAATCGTCACACTGGCGGCAGGGGAAATCGTCGGTGCCGACCTTTAGGGTGCTTGCCATGACCGACGTGCTGCTCCGCGGTGGGCTCCCCTGGGGGCTCGGCGGGCCCGCCGACCTCCACGTCCGCGACGGCCTGATCCACCGCGTCGCCCCCGGCCTGGAGGCACCCGGTGCCCGGATCGTCGACGTCTCGGGCCGGCTCGTCCTGCCCGGCCTCGTCGAGGCGCACTGCCACCTCGACAAGACCCTGTTCGGCGAGCCGTGGGTGCCCCACTCCGCCGACGACACGCTCGCCGGCCGCATCGGCAACGACCTGAGCCGCCGAGCGGAGCTGGGCGTGCCCAGCGTCGCGCGGATCGGCGCGCTGCTGGAGCGCATGAGCGCGGCGGGCACCACCCATGTGCGCACGCACACGGACATCGACCCCCTGGTCGGGTTGCGGGGCGTCGAGGCCGTGCGGGAGGCCGCCGCGAACTCCCCCGTCGAGGTGCGCCAGGTCGCCTTCCCGCAGCACGGCGTGCTCACCAACCCGGGCACGGCCGAGCTGCTGGAGGAGGCGCTGAAGAGCGGCGTCGAGGCGGTCGGGGGCCTCGACCCGGCGGGCATCGACCGTGACCCCGTGCGCCATCTCGACCTGATCTTCGGGCTGGCCGAGCGCTACGGCACGCATCTCGACATCCACCTGCACGACGGCGGCTCGCTGGGCGGGTGGGAGCTGGAGCTCATCACCGAGCGCACCAAGGCGCTCGGCCTGGGCGGCCGGGTCACGGTCAGCCACGCCTACGCCCTGGGCCAGCTCGACGAGCCCTACCAGGACCGGCTGGCCCAGGGGTTCGCCGAGGCGGGCGTGGCGGTGGCCACCGCCGCCGTCTACAGCTTCCCCGTGCCACCGATCAAGAAGCTGCGCGCCGCGGGGGTGACGGTCGCCTGCGGGCACGACGGCATTCGCGACCTGTGGGGCCCCTACGGCAGCGGCGACATGCTGGAGCGGGCGATGCACGTCGCCTACCGCAGCACCTTCCGCAGGGATGAGGACATCGAGCTCGCGCTGGAGGCGGCCACGTTCGGCGGCGCCCGGGCGCTCGGGCTGGAAGGATACGGGTTGTCCCCGGGTGACCGGGCCGATCTGGTCGTGGTGCCGGCCGGCAGCCCGGCTGAGGCCGTGGTCGTTCACCCTGCGCGCACTCTGGTCATGAAGGACGGCGTCGTCCTGCACAATTGACCGGCGGGACCATCGAAAGGCAGGCAAGTGCTCTCTATTCACCAGCGGATCGCGGCGGAGCTCGGCGTACGCGACGGGCAGGTGCAGGCCGCCGTCGACCTGCTCGACGGCGGCGCCACCGTGCCGTTCATCGCCCGATACCGCAAAGAGGTCACCGGCGCTCTCGACGACGCGCAGCTGCGCACGCTGGAGGAGCGCCTGCGCTACCTGCGTGAGCTCGACGAGCGCAGGGCGGCGATCCTGGAATCGATCGAGTCTCAGGGCAAGCTCGACGACGAGCTGCGCGAGCAGATCATGGCGGCCGAGACCAAGGCCAGGCTTGAGGACATCTACCTGCCCTACAAGCCCAAGCGGCGCACCAAGGCGCAGATCGCCCGCGAGCTCGGCCTGGAACCGCTGGCCGACCGGTTGCTCGGCGACCCGTCGCTCGACCCGGCGGAGACGGCCGCGGGGTTCGTCACGGAGGGCGTGGCTGACGCGGCAGCGGCGCTGGAGGGCGCCAGGGCGATCCTGATCGAGCGCTTCGCCGAGGACGCCGACCTCATCGGCGGCCTGCGCGAGCAGCTCTGGACCCGCGGGCGGCTGGTGTCGCAGGTCCGGGAGGGCAAGGAGGAGGCGGGGG
This sequence comes from Nonomuraea jiangxiensis, assembly GCF_900099965.1. Classification (GTDB taxonomy): domain Bacteria; phylum Actinomycetota; class Actinomycetes; order Streptosporangiales; family Streptosporangiaceae; genus Nonomuraea; species Nonomuraea jiangxiensis. Next base: position 85,995 of record NZ_FNDJ01000039.1, read on the forward strand.
CCAAGTTCTCCGACTACTTCGAGTTCGGGGAGCCGTTCACGAAGTTGCCCTCGCACCGGATCCTGGCCATGTTCCGGGGGGAGAAGGAGGAGATCCTCTCCGTCACCCTGGAGCCCGACGACAGCCCCGACTATGAGCTGCGCGTAGCCTCCCGGTTCGGCATCTCCGACCAGGGGCGTCCGGCCGACAAGTGGCTGAGCGAGACCGTGCGCTGGGCCTGGCGCACCCGCATCCTCGTGCATCTGGGCATCGACCTGCGGATGCGGCTGTGGCAGGCGGCCGAGGACGAGGCGGTCCGGGTGTTCGCGGCCAACCTGCGTGACCTGCTGCTGGCCGCTCCCGCGGGGACCCGGGCGACGATGGGGCTCGACCCCGGGCTGCGCACCGGCGTGAAGGTGGCCGTGGTCGACGCCACCGGCAAGGTCGTGGAGACGACGACGATCTACCCGCACGAGCCCAGGCGGCAGTGGGACCAGTCGCTGGCCGTCCTCGGGGCGCTCGCGCAGCGGCACGGGGTGGAGCTGATCGCCATCGGCAACGGCACCGCGTCCCGCGAGACCGACAAGCTGGCCGGAGAGCTGGTCAAGCTCATGCCGTCGGTGACCAAGATCGTGGTGTCGGAGGCCGGGGCGTCGGTCTACTCGGCCTCGCCCTACGCCTCTCAGGAGCTGCCCGAGCTGGACGTGTCCCTGCGCGGCGCGGTCTCCATCGCCCGGCGGCTGCAGGACCCGCTGGCCGAGCTGGTCAAGATCGACCCCAAGTCGATCGGCGTCGGCCAATACCAGCACGACCTGGCCGAGTCCAAGCTGTCCCGCTCACTCGACGCGGTGGTCGAAGACTGCGTCAACGCCGTCGGGGTGGACGTCAACACGGCCTCCGCGCCCCTGCTCACCCGCGTGTCCGGGATCGGCTCCACGCTGGCCGAGAGCATCGTCCGCCACCGCGACGCCAACGGCCCCTTCCGGACCCGCGCGGCGCTCAAGAGCGTGCCGCGGCTCGGCCCCAAGGCGTTCGAGCAGTGCGCGGGCTTCCTGCGCATCCCTGGCGGCGACGACCCGCTCGACGTGTCCAGCGTGCACCCGGAGTCCTATCCGGTCGTGCGCCGCATCCTCGGCTCGGTCAGGTCCGACCTCAAGTCGCTGATCGGCAACACGGCGGTGCTGCGCGCGCTCCAACCGACCGACTTCACCGACGAGACGTTCGGCCTGCCCACGGTCACCGACATCCTGCGCGAGCTGGAGAAGCCGGGCCGTGACCCGCGTCCGGCCTTCAAGACCGCCACCTTCAAGGAAGGGGTCGAGAAGCTCTCCGACCTGACGCAGGGGATGATCCTGGAGGGCGTGGTCACCAACGTCGCGGCCTTCGGCGCCTTCGTGGACGTCGGCGTCCATCAGGACGGCCTGGTCCACGTGTCGGCCATGTCCCACAATTACGTGAAGGATCCGCGCGATGTGGTCAAGCCCGGGGACATCGTCCGGGTCAAGGTCCTCGACGTCGACATTCCGCGTAAGCGCATCTCTTTGACGTTGCGCCTGGACGACGAGACGACGGCCCAACCCTCAGGCGACGGCCCCCGCCGCCCATCCGCCCGCCAGGGCGGCGCCCGTGGAGATGGCGCGCGTGGTGACGGCCCCCGTGGTGACGGCGCTCGTGGCGACGGTCCCCGTGGGGATGGCGCCCGTGGGGATGGTTCGCGCGGCAACGGTGCTCGCGGTGACGGGTCTCGCGGGGAGGGCTCTCGCGGTGACGGACGCCGGGGGGACGGCGGCCAGCGGGGTCGGGGCCAGGGCGGTCGTGGGGACGACCAGCGCGGCCGGGGCGACGGCGGGCGCGGTGACGGCCAGCGTGGTCGCGGCGACGGTCAGCGCGGGGACGGTCAGCGCGGGGACGGCGGCCAGCGCGGTCGCGGCGACGGCCGTGGAGGCCAGCGCCGCCAGGACCGCCCGGCCCCGACGGGCGCCATGGCCGAGGCCCTCCGCAAGGCCGGCTTGGGCGGCGACAACCGCTAGACCCCGCATCGACGCCGCCCCATCACGGTGTTCCGACCGAGCGGCGGTTCGCCCCAGAGGTACTCCTCGGGCGAACCGCCGCGCAGGTGAGCGCCGCGCACGTGTGAGCGACTCGCCCATGCGCGCCCCACCCGTGCGCGCCATGCAAGGGTGCTCGTACGGCAGGCCGTTGAGCGCGTGGACGGTGGGTCGCTGCGACTGAGTCAGCGGTGAACACCCGTCCCCGGTGGACGCGTGCGTTCCTGGAGGCACCGTCTCCAGGGGGCGGGCCGTTGTTGGTGGGGGCATCCCCCTTCTCTTCTAGTGGTCGCCCAGTTGAGGGGATGCGATGGACTTCGAGATCCGGGAGGACCGAGAACGCACTCGGGGACGCAGGGCGCTTTCCCGAGAGCGGGCGGCATACTTGCGGCTCGTGCAGCAGGGCTTGAGTAACCAGGAGGCATGCCGGACCGTCGGCATCAACTCCCGGACCGGACGATGATGGCGTAACGGACGCAATCCGACCGGCAAGCACGTGGGGGCGCTACCGATCACATCGGCGGCGCCCCCAGACGTGCGTGGCCGCTACCTGAACGAGACCGAGCGGATCCACATTGCCGACCGGGTGCGGGAAAGGCGTCGATTCGGGAGATCGCGCGCGAGCTCGGCCGCGCGCCCTCCACCATCAGCCGGGAGATCCGCCGCAACCGGCACCCTGGCAACGGCCAGTACCGGCCGCACGCGGCCCAGGCCCGAGCCGACGCGCGCAGGCCTCGCCCCAAGCCCAGCAAGATCGGCCAGAACTCGGAGTTACGGGCATACATTCAAGGCCACCTGCACCAGCGCTGGAGCCCGGAGCAGATCGTCCAGAGCCTGCGCCGAACCTTTCCCGAGCGGCCGGAGACGCATGTGTGCCACGAGACCATCTACCAGGCGCTCTACGTCCAAGGCCGCGGCGAACTGCGCCGCGAGCTGACCCGGGCGCTGCGCACCGTCCGCGCCATGCGCAAGCCCCGCCGCCTGGCCCAGCAGCGACAGCCCCGCTGCAGCACGCCCATGGTCATGATCAGCGAGCGCCCCGCCGAAGCCGACGACCGAGCTGTGCCCGGCCACTGGGAAGGCGACCTCATCATCGGCAAGAACGGCAACTCCGCCATCGGACCTTCGTCGAGCGCTCCACCCGTGACGTGATGCTCATCCACCTCCCGCACGGCCGCAGCGCCGAACTGATGCGCGAGGCTCTCACCCAGACCGTCACGACCCTGCCACGCCACCTGCTGCGATTCCTCACCTGGGATCAGGGATTAGAAATGGGCTCCCACGGCGCCTTCACCCTCGCAACCGACATCCCGGTCTACTTCTGCGACCCGGCCAGCCCATGGCAGCGAGGCTCCAACGAGAACACCAACGGCCTGCTACGCCAGTACTTCCCCAAGGGCACCGACCTGTCCGTCCACACCCGCGACCAGCTCGACGCCGTCGCCGCCGAATTGAACTCCCGACCTCGTAAGACGCTCGACTGGGACACCCGGCCGAACGCCTCGCCGAACTCCTGGCGGCCTGCGCCTGACCTGGGAGCGGTGGGGGGCACGAAGCGCTCACAGGAGGGCATCAGAGGCGAACGTGAACGCCACCACCCACCAGAAAATGGCGCTCACCGCTGGGATGACGCCCCTCACCGGAGGAGCGGCGCGCTCCCCACCAACAACGGCACCCCTCCGGGGATGATGCCCTCACGAGGAACGGCACGCCCCCTGAGGACAGTGCCCCCACCAACAACGGCCCGCCCTTTGGGGGGCGCTTTCTAGGGGTCGTCGCAACACGGTGATCGGTCGCTGGCGGCAGCCAGCCTAGTGTGAGGGCCTGGGTTTCCGCGTTACCTCATGTTGAGAGAACGCGGAAACCCATAGCCCTGAATCACGGAGATCAGCCAGCGTGGGTGGTATCCAGCCGACAGAGATCATCCCCGGCCTAGAAAGCGCTCTGCGTGCTCGTCCACCCACTGTGTGAACGTACGCGCCGGACGGCCGGTCACCCGTTCGACCGTCTCGTCCACGGTCGTGGAGGAATCGCTGGGCGCGGCATACCAGCCGACGACATACTCGGCGTCCGCCTGGGACACTCCGATGGCCATCAGCCTGTGGACCGCCTGTTCGCGCGTAATCGGCTCGAAGGCGATGTCACGGCGGATAGCCCGGGACAGGATCGCGATCCGCTCACGCGGGGTCAGCGATTCGGGCCCGGTGAGGTTGTAGGAACGCCCCGCATGGCCATCATCGAGCAGTGCAACGGCCGCCACGGCCGCGATGTCGGCCTCGTGCACCAGCGCACTGGGAAAGTCGTACGGCTCTCGGACCACCCCCTCGGCTCGAATCGACTCGGCCCACGTCAACGTGTTGGACATGAACTCTTGCGCCTCCAGACGTGTCCATTCCACGCCCGAGTCCGCCACCGCCTGCTCGACCGGCCCCACCCAGCCGCCCCACAGCACGGTGAAGCGCCGAACACCTGCGGCGATCGCTCGCTGGACCAGCTCGGGCCCAACCTCGGCAAGCCCAGCTGTCACCGTGATATGCAGCCGGCTGACGCCATCGAGTACGGCGTTCAACTTCTCTGGTGCTGTGTGCGTGCCGGCCACCAGCTCCACCTCGGCCGGAAACCGTCCCGCGGCCGCAGCGGGATTCCGCGTCAGTGCCCGAACGCGCTCTCCTCGGCGGACCAGCTCTGCCACAACGTGCCGGCCGGTGTTCCCGGTGGCACCCGTCACCAATGTCGTCATAGTTGAGCTTCTTAAGGTCGTCTGTCAGGAGTGAGTTGCTGACGACCCTAGAGACTCAACCGCACTTGAGGTCAAGAAGCCCGCCCGACTGCCGGTGTGCCTGTCGGTCCGGCTGGTCACCTGGCCCGGTGATCGCCACCGCACCTGGGATCCTGGGCCGATGAGGCCACTTCGCCCCGGACACCGGCGTCTACACGGCAACCCCGGCATCGCTGGCTTTCGGCTGGGCTGGGTGGGTGCTGGTGCGGTGCGGTGGGGTCGGGGTGGCGATACGGTCTAAGGGTGAGCATGACGACGTTCGATACGGCGGTCGCGCAGGCTCGCGACCTGCTCAGGTGGCGCTCTCCCCTGCGGACCGAGCTCTGGGCCGGTCGGCTCGCCGCCGGGTTGGAGCCTGGTCAGGTGGAGCCGTTCCTGCGGAGGCTGGCGGAGGACGGCAGCGCCGAGTCGCGGCTCACTCTTGCCGCTCTGGCGGCGGTCGATCAGGCAGCCGAGGCCGCGTCCGGTGAGTCTGACGGCACGGTGGCAGCGGCGGGGAGCGAGGACCGGAGCGCTCGGCCGCACACCGTTGCCGGGAGCGGGATGGCGGGTGCGCTGCCCGGGTGGGTGCGGCTGATGACGCGCGTGCGCTGCGAGGGAGCCTGGTACGGCAAGGGTGATCCGTACGGTGAGCAGACGTTGGCGGCGCTGTCCTTTTGTTACGAGAACGGCAAGGAGCCGCATCTGCTCGTCGTCGGCATCGATCAGGTGAGCGGCGGGCTGGCCGTTGACGCGCTGGTCGAGGAGGTGAAGTTCCTCGACGACCTGGAGCTGCGGGCGGCGGATCCGGGGGTGGTCGCGGGGCGGGTGCTGGACGCGTTCGAGTTGGGTGATCGGATCCTGGGGGTGGCCGTCGCCGACACGTTGCCCGCCGTGCGGCCCATCGCGCTCGCCCGGGCTCACGCGGTGCCCGATCTCGTACGTCCGGCGCCCGACGACACCTTGACCCGGTTCCGGGAGTTGCCGGAGTTGCCCGGGGCGCGGGAGGCGTTCGAGAAGCTGGCCGAGTTCGTCGGCGACCGTCCTCTGTGGTGGAGTCCGGCGAGGGCGTCCCGGTTCCTGACGTCGTGGTTGCCCAGGGAGGCCATCCTGTCCGAGGCGGGGATCGCGGCGATGCCGGACGTGGTGCGGGCGTGGAGCCGGTTCTCCGGTGGGCATCCGGCGGTGCTCGACCAGGTGGAGGCGGACGCTCCCCGGCTGGCCGCTCTCATGGCGGACGAGTCCCTGGCCGGCCTGGGCAAACGCATCGCCCAGAGCCACCGCCGCGACTCCTAACGTTCCTCGGCGGCACCGCCAGGTCGTGGCTCGCCGGCCGGTAGAGAGGCTGCGGGCTGAGCGCTACGGGCTACGAGTTACGGGCTGAGGGCTACGAGCTACGGGCTGGGGGCTGCGGGCTGGGGGCGCGGTGACGGCCCTGGGGACGGCCCTGGTGACGGTGGCCAGGTGACGGTGGCCAGGTGACGGTGGCCAGGTGACGGTGGCCAGGTGACGGTGGCCAGGTGACGGTGGCCAGGTGACGGTGG
>NZ_FNDJ01000058.1 GCF_900099965.1 Nonomuraea jiangxiensis
CTAAGAGCTGTTTCTTAGATCTGCTGACTGATCGTGGTTGAATCGTCACGATGGGCGTATGGGGCGAGGAGACTTAACCAACGCAGAGTGGGAGCGGCTCGAACCGTTGCTACCCGAGGGCGGTCAGCGGGGCGGGCGATGGAATGACCACCGCAGAACGATCGACGGCGTGTTGTACCGGGCCCGCACCGGACTGCCGTGGCGGGACCTGCCCGAACGGTTCGGTCCGTGGATCACGGTCTACAAGCGGCATCGCCGCTGGTCGGCCGATGGCACCTGGCAGATGCTGCTGACCGCGATCCAGGTCGAGCAGGACGCCGAGGGGCGGGTGGACTGGAATATCTCCGTGGACTCCACCACGGTGAGGGCGCATCAGCATGCCGCCGGCGCGCCTCGCACACCGCCCCCTGCACCTCCTGCATCCGGGGGCGGCAAAAGGGGGGATGCCGCCGGGACAAAGCGGGGCGATCCGGTGCTGGCCAGGCTGGCCGCCCGGCTGGCGGAGGTGGTCAGACTGGGGAGTGCTTAGGCCGTTCCCGTGGCGGGTTCACCACCAAGATCCATCTGTCCGCGGATGGCCGCTGCCGGGTGTTGTCGCTGGTGCTGACGCCGGGCCAGTATGGCGACAGCCCGCAGTTCCGGCGAGTGCTGGGCGCCATCCGGGTGCCTCGGCTGGGGCCGGGACGTCCGCGTACCCGGCCCGACAGCCTGGCCGCGGACAAGGCCTACTCCTCCCGCGCCAACCGCGTCCACCTGCGCCGCCGCAAGATCCGCCACACCATCCCCGAACCACGCGATCAACGCGCCCACCGCCGCCGACGCGGCTCGGCAGGGGGTCGGCCCACCGGCTTTGACGCCGAACGCTACAAGGCGCGCAACGTCGTCGAACGGGCGATCAATCGGCTGAAGAACTTCCGGGCCGTGGCCACGCGTTACGACAAGCGCGCCTACATCTTCCTTGGCACCGTCACCCTGGCCGCGTTGGTCATCTGGCTCCGAACCTGATCCAAGAAACAGCTCTTAGGTGGCCGGCGGATCAGCCGGCCGACGCAGGGCGGACAGCTCGGCTTCCAGGTTCCAGATCTTGATGGCCTCCGCGCCCGGCTCGCTTCGATCAAGAAACACGTGAACGGTGTCGGTCCGTCCACCGAACTCGAAATCCAGCGCCCAGGTACGAGGAGGCCGTCGGTCTCCTTCGCGTTTGTGGAGGGCGCCCCTGCGTGCTCCGGTCAGCCGTACCTGGTCCCGGGGAAGTCCCCGCTGGATACAGACGCAGGCGTGGGCCACCTGGATCGCTTCGCGCTTCGTCAGGCGGCGGACGCGCTTCGCCCGCATCCTGGAGATCTGCGCCTTCAGGAAGTCGTAGGCGGCGTTGCCCGCCACACCACTGGCGACGGCGGTGCCCAGGAAGGTGGCGAGATCGACCATCATCGAGACGTCGAGCCCGCCCGCCGTCGCTTCCGCCGACACCATGATCGTGCCTGCTGAGGTGACTCCGGACTCTTCCAGGGTGGCCTCCGGGTCGAGGCGGCGACGCGTGCCGTCCGCCTCCTGGAAGTCTGTGACGCAGGGCCGCGGCGCCACGCCGGGGTACTGCTCCATCACGGCCTGAGCGACGTCACGGACCAGGGTGTCCACCGGCACTTCGGTCAGCTCGAAAGCCTGGAGATCGGGGCCGTGGGCGATCAGCGTCAGGTGGGCAACCGGTCCGTCAGCCATGCCACCATGGTGGCGGATTCGCCGTGGGTAGCGCGCCCGTCGTGACAATATCGAGGCGTGCTGGAGCGGCAGCACACCGTCGACGAGCTGGAGGCGGGCATCAAGCAGCCTCCCAGGACCTGAGCGCGCCGGCCCGCGACGTCTCAGCCGACGGCGGGGGATCCCGCCGGGAGGCCGCCCTGAGGTAGGCGACCGAGATGACCAGACCGATCGGCACGCCGATGACGAGCCCGTACGCGATCCCGGCGATGATCGAGTAGACGAGGAAGTATCCGTGATCGCCGGCTTGGAGAGCGAGATAGGAGATGACGATCCGCACAACACCGATGGCACCCGTGACGATCGTGGTGCAGCCCCAGGCCAGCAGGAACGCCGCCGCTGCGCCGCCCCGTGCGCGCAGCAGGCACAGGGCCGGACCCAGCACCGCCGGGAGCACGATCGTGGTGCCCGCGATCAGGCAGACCTGCACGACGGCGTTCAGCCCGCCGAACGTCTCGTGATGTGCGAACAGCCACGGCTTGGTCACCGAGCCGGGGAAGGCCAGCAGGTTGACGCCGTACTCGTCCTCGATGAGAGTGCTGGTGAGCGTCATCGCGACCGCCAGCGTGAGGGCGGCAAGGGCGGCGATGCCGAACGCGGCTCGTGCGGAGACCCGGACGTCGGGCCGGGAGGACGGGCGGTTCGTCCCGGCGCCGGACCGGTGGGCCAGCATGGCGGCGACACCGGCCAGGCAGCCGACAACCGGGATGTGCAACCCCAATCCGGACAGCAGGACGGGGCCATCCTGGACGACCGGCCAGAAGTCCCCCTTGGCGACGACGGCGAACAGCCCGCCGGCTCCCAGGGCCACCATGGCGCTGCTCCAGCCGAGCAGGAACACGGCGAACGCGCTCGCCCGCGCGGGCACGCCGCGCCGCACGGCCGTCAGCAGGGCATAGCACAAGGCGGCGGTCACCACGAACGACAGCAGGATCCAGATCAGCCGGACCGGCGACAGGGGCGTGCCCTCCGGTAGCAAGTAGACGAGGTTCTGTAGCATCTGCTCGATCAGCGAGTCGATCGACGCGGGCAGGACCACAGGCAGGACCTGCGCCAGCAGGCCCACCAGCAGCAGCCCGCCGCAGCAGGTCGCGGCGGCGGCGATCCCGGCCCTGCGGGCGTGACCGAGCGGGAGATGAGCGACGTCAGCCACAGGCCCTCCGTACGGGGATCCAGGCCTCCAGGTCGGGGATGCCCGGGTCCAAGGGTGCCCGCGATGACTCGTGCGCGGAGAGCTTGCGCAGCGCCGCCGCGAGTCCGGGAGTCTCGGCCTGCTCGGCCAGGGCGTTCAGCTGGTGCCCCTCGGTCTGGGCGCGCTCGCGCCATTCGTCGGGTTCCTCACGGAGACTTGTCAGCATAGGGCGGCTCGCGAGGGAAGTGCAGAGCCTGCCGTCGGGCCAGAGCGCGGGATGGGTGAGGCCGGCCAGGAGGAGTACGCCGAGCACGACGGCCAGGACGGGGACGAGGCGTCGGCGTAAGGGCAGGAGCGGCTCCTCGACCGGCTCGACCGGCTCGGGCGACTCAAGCGACTCGGGCGGCTCGGGTGGCTCGGGCGGCAACACCGCGGTCGGCCGCGCCCGGCCTTGCTCTCCAGGTGAGGCGGCCTCGCCCGCGGGCGTCCGCTGTGGCGAGGCCGCCTCGCCCGGGGGCACCGGCTGTGGTGGTGTCACCCTGGCCGTGATGTCGTCGGCGACCGGCTGGGGCAGCCATCCGATCCCCTGCGGACCCTCCGTCCCGGTGAGCCGGTCCAGCACCTCCTGCGGCGTCGGCCGCGCGTCCGGCTCCTTGTCCAGGCAGGAGGCCACGAGTTCGCGCAGCCCACCGGGCACGGCCTCCAGATCGGGTGGCTCGTGGACGATCCGGTAGACGATCGCGTGGGACGGCCCCTCGCCGAAAGGACTACGGCCGGTCGCCGCGTAGGCCAGCACCGCGCCCAGCGAGAACACGTCCCCGGCCGGTTCGGTCCGGTTGCCGATGACCCGCTCGGGAGTGAGGTAACCCGGTGAGCCCATGGCCAGGCCCGTGAGGCTGGCGGTGGCGGCGTCCGCGGCACGCGCGATGCCGAAGTCGATGACGCGCGGGCCCTGCGGCGTCAGCATGATGTTGGACGGCTTGAGGTCCCGGTGCACCACCCCGGCCTGATGGATGCCCAGCAGCGCCTCGGCCAGGCCCGCGCCGAGCGACCGTACGGCGTCGGGCGGCAGCGGCCCGTGCGCGGCCACGCTGTCCCGCAGGGTCAGCCCTTCCAGGAACACGGTCGCCAGCCAGGGCCGCGCGGCCTCGGTGTCGGCGTCCACGACGGCCGCCGTGTAGGCGCCGCTGACCGCCCGGGCGGCCGCGACCTCCTTGCGGAACCTGGACCTGAACTCGGGATCCTCGGCCAACTGCGGATGCACGACCTTGACGGCCACGGCCAGGCCACCCGGCGAATGCCCGAGGAAGACCTCTCCCATGCCGCCGGACCCCAGCCGGCGCGCGATGGCGTACTTTCCGATCCGGGTCGGATCCCCCATGAACGGCCCCTTGCGCGAATGATCAGCAGGAGGTTACCAGCACCGCGACCAAGCCCCTCCAACTCTGGCCTGAGCTCGCCGAACCCCATCGGCCCACCCCGCCCCCGCGACCACGGGGCTCGCCGTGAGAGAAGGATGACGACTCGGAAGATCTCCTGCGAGTTGTGCCACCCGTCGCTCTCCGTGCACATACGCTTCCGGAATGGAGTTGTTCACCCCGACGCTCGACTGGGGCGCTGAGGTCGGGACATCGCTGGTGTGGATCGCCAAGGCCTGGGCGATCGCCGCAGTGTGCACCTTGGTGGTTCTGGTGCCGATCGGCCGCTTCACGACGTGGGGCAGGCAGTTCTGGCGTATCACCGGCGCGTACTTCACCGGTCCCGGATGCGCCAAGGTCTGGCTCAGGCTGGGCGCCATGCTGTTGTCGGTGGTCACCGGTGTCCGGCTGGACGTGCTGTTCAGCTACCAGGGCAACGACATGCTGTCCAGCCTCCAGGTCGCGGTCCAGGGCGTCGCCGTCAACGACACCCCGGTGAAGGACTCCGGCGTGCACGGCTTCTGGATGTCCCTGTGGGTCTTCTGCGTCATGGCGGCGATCCACATCGCCCGGCTGCTGCTGGACCTGTTCCTGCTCCAGCGGTTCGTGCTGGCCTGGCGTGCCTGGCTCACCGACAGGCTGACCGGAGACTGGCTCGACGGCAGGGCCTACTACCGGTCGCGGTTCATCGACGACACCATCGACAACCCGGACCAGCGTATCCAGTCCGACATCGACGTGGTCACCGCCGGCTACGGACCCCTGCCCAACCTTCCGAGCAACGGGGGGACGTCCAGCACGCTGCTGTTCGGCGCGATCTCCGCGGTCATCTCGATCGTGTCGTTCACGGCGATCCTGTGGAACCTCTCGGGCACGCTGTCCGTCTCCGGGTTCGAGATCCCCCGGGCGATGTTCTGGATCGGGCTGGTCTACGTCCTCATCGCCTCCGTCATCGCCTTCTGGATCGGCAAGCCGATCATCTGGCTGGCCTTCCGCAACGAGAAGTTCAATGCGGCGTTCCGTTACGCCCTGGTACGCCTGCGCGACGCCTCGGAGGCGGTCGCCTTCTACCGCGGCGAGCTCGCGGAGCGTTCGGGGCTGCGGCGCCTGTTCGCCCCCGTCGTCACCAACTACAAGCGGTACCTGAACAGGACCATCGGCTTCAACGCCTGGAACCTCTCGATCAGCCAGAGCATCGTGCCCCTGCCCTATCTCCTGCAGGCGCCGCGGCTGTTCGCCGCCGAGATCCGCCTCGGCGATCTCACCCAGTCGGCATCGGCCTTCAACGAGATCCAGAACGGCCTCTCGTTCTTCCGGAACGCCTACGACGCCTTCGCCGGATACCGGGCGGCGATCATCCGGCTGCACGGCCTGGTCGTCGCCAACGAGGAGGCCAGGTCGCTGCCTGCGGTGACGACGCTGCCCTGCACCGACGGGACAGTGCGGCTCACGGCCGTCGAGGTCCGCACCCCCGACGGACGGCAGTTGATCAAGCCGCTCGACATGCGGCTCGAAGCGGGTGACACGCTGGTCATCACCGGGCCCTCCGGCAGCGGCAAGACCACGCTGCTACGCGGGCTGGCCGCGTTGTGGCCGTTCACCACCGGCACGCTGACCCGGCCGTGCGGGCCCAACGAGACGATGTTCCTGTCACAGCTGCCGTACGTACCGCTGGGCGACCTGCGGGCCGTCGTCACCTATCCCGGCAAGGAAGGCGCCGTCGATGACGAGACGCTGCGCGGCACACTGCGACAGGTCGCGCTGTCGCACCTCGTGGACCGGCTCGACGAGGTGCAGGACTGGGCCAAGGTGCTCTCCCCTGGCGAACAGCAGCGGATCGCGTTCGCACGGATCCTGCTGACCAAGCCGAAGGTGGTGTTCCTCGACGAGTCGACCTCGGCGCTGGACGAGAGCCTGGAGTTCGTCCTCTACCAGCTGGTCCGGGCTCAGCTGCCCGACACCATCATCGTCAGCGTCAGCCACCGCTCGACGGTCGAACAGCACCACACCCACGAGCTGGAGCTGCTCGGCGAGGGCGAATGGCGCTTCGCCCCCCTGGGGGACGACCAACCGGAACCCGCCCCGGCATGACACGGAGGCACCGGTCCCGAGGCGGCCTCAGCCGGTCAAACGGCGGCCGGACACTTGCTCCGCCTCGACCACGACGTAGTGGCCGCGGTCGCCGGGTGCCCAGGCCGCCAGCGGCAGCGCCGCCAGCCGGTCGATCTCGGCCGGATCCGTCGCCGCCCGCGAGCGTCCCACCGCGGTCACCGACCAGCCGGTACGCGACTCGGGATCGAACTCGTCGGCCTCGAACGCCACCACGGCGTGCCGGGTGGCGGCCGCCAGCTTCGACCCGATCGAGGTCCGGATCACGATGAAGTGGCCGTCGAGATGGAAGTTGACCGGCTGGACCGCCGGCAGGGCGCGATCGGTGAACACGATCCGCCCTATCGGCGCAGTGGACAGCAGGTCAAGGCACTCCTGGCGGCCGAGCACCTGAAGTCCGGACGAGTCGCGCTGCATACCCTCAACATCTCCGCCGGCGCCCCACCTGCGTTAGAGGCGAAAGTCCTCAGAGGGCGTGAAGGGCGGATATTCGGTGGCCTCCGCACGCCGGCCGTGGTTACCGTGTCGCGGTGATCTACGAGCATCCCCTGGCGTACGTGCTGGGCCTGGAGGGCATCGCCCTGCTCCGGGCCTACACCGGCGGACACGACCGCGCGTTCGTCGAGGCGCGCCTGGCCGAGATCCGCAAGTTCCTCGACGACGACACCCTGGCCGAGGCCGCCGTCGAGGTGTCCCGCGTGGACACCGTGTCGGGTTACCGGATCTGGTCGCGGACCTACGACGCCCCCAACTCGGCGTTCGACCTCGACGAACCCTTCATCAGGGAGATCGTCGACGCCCTGCCGGCCGGCGACGCGCTCGACGCGGCGTGCGGCACCGGCAGGCTGTCGGCGTACCTGGCCGGTCGCGGCCATCGGGTGCGCGGCGTGGACAGCTCGCCCGACATGCTGGAACGGGCGCGCCGTCGGGTGCCGCAGGCAGAGTTCCTGCTCGGCGAGCTGACCGCGTTGCCGGTGCCCGATGAGTCCGTCGACCTGGTGGTCTGCTCGCTGGCGTTGACGCACGTGTCCGAACTCGATCCGGTGCTGGCCGAGTTCGCCCGGGTGTTGCGGCCGGGCGGGCATGTGGTGACCGCCGACATCCATCCCGAGGGGGTGGCGCGGGGCGTGGTCCCGTCCGTACGGCTACCGGACGGCCGGCCGGGAAGGGTGGCCACCCACCGCCATCTGGTCGGGGACTACGTACGGGCCGCGCTGGCGGCGGGACTCCAGGTACGGCGCTGCGAGGAGCCCCCGCACCCGCCAGGGGAGCCGCGTGAGCGGACCGAGACCCTGGGGCCATGGGACGTGTGGCCGTGGGCCCTGTGCGACCTGGCACCCGAGGCGGCCCACGCGGCCACCGCCGGGACGCCGTCCATGCTCATCTGGCACTTCCAGCGCTAGCTGTACTGCCCACAGAGGTTAGGTACGAGGACGACACGGGGCGGTCATCGGTCTGACGGAGCCGCCGTGTCGGTGGTCAGGTGTTCCCACCTCTCCGGCTCCCGGCGGCCGTACTCGACGAGGAGTTCCAGGACTCGTCGCTGGCCAGGGCTCAGGTCGGCCGACATCATCTGGCCGAACCTCGCCCTGGAGGCGACGGCGGCCCGCTGATCGGCCGTGGGCTCGGCGGGGACGTGGGCGGGCAACAAGTCAGGGAGCATCGCGTACAGCTCGCGGGCGATCTCCTCGACGCGGGGATCGTTCGCGCCGGCATCCACCAGCACGGCCAGCTTGGCGCTCCAGTCCCGCCACGGCGAGTCCTGCCGGATGCCGGCTAGGTAGGAGTCCACCTCCTCCGGCACCGCCACCTCCACCGCTCGAAGGACGTCGACGTCGTGCTGGGGCAGATCGAGACCGCGGACGGCCGCGGCGAGCTCGGGGGAGAGGGTCGGATCGTCCCCGTGTTCGAGAAGGTGCGCTATCGCGACCCGGCGACGCTGGATCTCGGCTGCCTCGGCCGCCAGCGTGGCATCCAGCTCCGTCAGCATCTCCCGGATGTCCACCGCGCCCGTGTCCGCCAGGGCGTCGGCCACCTCGCTGAGACCAAGGCCGAGCGCGGTGAGCTTGCGGATGTGGAGCAGGCGGCTCAACGCGCTCATGCCATAGCTCCGATAGCCGCCGGAGGTGCGCCGCGGCTCGGGAAGCAGCCCGATCCGGTGGTAGTGGCGGATGGTCTGGGTGGTCACGCCCGCCAGCCTGGCGAGTTCGCCGATCTGCATCATGGCGACCAGTAAAGGGTCTGTCCTCGCGACAAGGTCAAGCGGCGGGACGCCGGCCGCGTCCCGGCTCGTCACGTTGGGATCAGAGGTAGGGCCCGGCCTCGGGCGGCCGTTCGGCTGAGCCGGGCCTGATCGGGTTCTGTCCCTCCGGACCGGCGCTTTGCTGAAGGAGGAGGAGCCCGGTCTTGATTCCTTGGAAGACTCCTTCGAGCCAGCCCACCAACTGCCCTTGGGTGATGCGAAGTTCCGTCTGGCTGGGATGGTCGGAAGTCTCTGGGATGAGCCGCTTCAGTTCGTCCCTGAGTTCGGGTTCCACCGATCTGCTCCATCGCTCTCAGCTGAATGTGCGCCAGTTGGTCACGGGCGCGCTCGTCAAGGGTGATTTCCTGGGCCTCGCCCAGCAACGAGCGCGCCATGTCGGCCATCCGCAAAAGCCGCGCCGGTTCCGTGATGCGGTCGATCTCGCGCTCCACCGCTCCCCGGGGCTGAGCGGACGGTCGGGCTTCGGGGTGCCTTTCACGCTCGTAAGGGTCGGGCATTGACGTCATATGACCATTCCTTAGGGTGCTGATCGCCTCGACAGCGCGGTCACCCATGCCCCTGCCCCGACATGAACCCGTCATCCGGAACGCCGGGGCAGTCGATCACCAGGTCCAGAGGCCCACCCGTACCGGTACTCCTGGAGAGGCGTGCACGACGGCAGGCCCGTCCGGGGCGGGCAGTCCCGCGGCCCGCACCAGATCCTGCTCCAGGCCGATCAGGCGAGCGTGGTGCAAGGGCCACGCCGGGTGTTCCACCTGCGCGGTGGCCGGTCGGCCGGCCACGAGGGTGAACAACCTGTACCTGGCGGTCAGGAAGTGCGCGAGCTCGTCGCGCTCGCTCTCCGCCAGGGGCGCGCCGGCCTCCACCTCCACGTCGCATCGTGCGCCGCGCGGTCCCGGCCGGCGGCGCCGGCAACGGTAGAGGGTACGGGCGCCCTCGGCGTCGACCGACATGGCCGACCAGAAGTAGGGCAGCCGGTAGGCACAACGACCGCCGAGGGCGGCGAGCAGGAGCGCGGCGTCCAGGGACAGGAACCAGACGCCGGTGCGACCGCGCTCGTCGCGGACGTACGTCCGCAGGTTGGTCTCGGGGAATCGGGACAGCCAGGGGAGCGCGGGGGTGCCGGGTATCCGTACGCCTCGCATGAGGAAGGGGGTGAGGCCCACCCAGGCCGCTTCGTCGAACGTCTCGACCGTGAGGTGGCCCGGCAGCAGTTCCTGCACTCGCGCCGGCGGATAGCGCCAGTGGATGAAGGTCATCCGCGACCAGTGGTGGTACATCACCGGCCAGGTGACCCGGGGCGACGGTGGAGCCCGCATCCCGCGCTTCTGCCCCTCAGCGGCACTCCCAGTCCCCGGCGTACGTCGGCCAAGCCCGGATCGTTACACCGTGAGGCTTTTGCCGCACCTTGACCGCAGGTCGGCTCTGACCTGGGTAAACTCCCAGCCGCATGCGGTGATGGGTGCACCAGGGGGATGCGATGGGGCAGCTCGACGGCAGGACCGCGGTGGTGACCGGCGGCTCGACGGGAATCGGTCTCGCCGGCGCCCGCCGCTTCGCGGAGGAGGGTGCTCACGTCTACCTCATCGGCCGGCGCCAGGAGGAACTCGACGCCGCCGTCGCGTCCATCGGACCGCAAGCGACCGGCGTCCGCGGCGACGTCGCAAGACCGGCCGACCTGGATCGCCTCTACGAGCGAATCGCCGCCGACGGCCGCCGCGTGGACGTGCTGTTCGCGAACGCCGCGGCGGGACAGATGGCGAGGCTCGATCAGATCACGGAGGAGCACCTCGACCTCCTCCTCGGCGTCAACGTGAAGGGCATGATCTTCACCGTCCAGAAGGCGCTGCCGCTGCTGAACGACCACGCCTCCATCATCCTCACGGCCTCCATCTGGACGGTCGAGGGCCCCGAGGGCTTCGGCGTCTACTCCGCCACGAAGGCGGCGGCGCGGTCCTTCGCCCGCACCTGGGCCAACGAGCTCAAAGGCCGGGGCATCCGGGTCAACGCCATCAGCCCGGGGACGATCGACACACCCGGACTCGACGGGGCCATCAGTGCCGACACGGAGCAGGGTAAACAGGTGAAGGAGTATCTGGTCTCCCGGATCCCGCTCGGCCGGATCGGTCAGCCGGAGGACGTCGCGGACGTGGCCCTCTTCCTCGCTTCCGACCAGAGCCGGTTCGTCACCGGTACGGAACTGTTCGTCGACGGCGGCACCGTACAGGTCTGACAACCCGTTCCCCTTGACCGGGCTGTGGTAAGCGCCATGAATGCGGATGCGGTCCACGAGCTCAACCTCATAGCCTCGGCCTCATGAACGACCATGCCTTCGTCCCCGACGACTTCGCCGTCCCCCTAGAACTGGCCACCCCCCGGTTCCGGCTGGAACCCCTGGGCCCCCAGCACAACGTCGCCGACCACGCCGCCTGGACCGGCAGCATCGAGCACATCCGCGCGACCCCGGGCTTCCCGGACGGACGATGGCCTCCCGTGGACGGCATGACCCTGGAGGCGAACCTCGCCGACCTCCAACGTCACGCGAACGACTTCGCCCAGCGCCGCGGATTCACCTACACCGTCCTGGAGACGGGCAGCGGCGAGGTCATCGGATGCGTCTACATCTATCCCTCCCGCAGCGACGACCACGACACCGACGTGGCCTCCTGGGTCCGGGCCGACCGAGCCGAGCTGGACGTGCCGTTGTACGAGGCCGTGACAGCCTGGCTGTCCACGCATTGGCCCCTGAAGTCGCTCAACTATCACCCGCGCTGAGACCACCTCATCCCGCAGAGAACCACCTCGGCCTCCGCGGGACGACCCGCAGGTCAAACGGTGGCGGTGCGCCGGCGAGCCAGGAGGAGGCCGAGGGCGATCATCCCGATGGCCAGGATCAGATGCAGCCAGTTGTCCGCCGTGTTGACGGGGACGAAGTTCGCCGGGCGGTCGTGCCCGATCAGCATGCCGTAGATCCACAGCAGCAGGTAGACGACGCCTCCACCGATGAGGAAGGAGCGGGCGCCGGACCAGGTCCTGGACAGGAGAATGCCGGCGATCCCGAACAGCAGGTGGAGGATGTTGTGCAGGATCGACACCTGGAACACGTTCAGGAGCAGCGCGTCGGACTCGTGGCCGGCGAACCCCAACTCGTCATAGTTCGTCGTGATGCCGGGGATGAACCCCAGCACGCCGACGAACACGAACACGACGCCGACGACGAACGCCGCTAATTGGACGGGGCTCCTACCGGCGGCAGTGCGGGGGCTCTATGTGACCTCCTCAGGAGTGTCGTGGCCCTCCCGCCTGCCCTTCAGGGACTGCGCCAGTCGCGCCGCCCGCCGTGGCTTTCGACGCCACGATGAAGGCGGCGGCGCGGATGCCTTCCCAGAGGAGCCACTGGAAGATCAGGCCCGGGCGATGATCCGGAAGGCCGGCCTGGCCTCCGTGGCGATGTCCGCGTCGAGGGTCTTGTCGTCCAGGTACGAGGCGGCAAGGGGTTCGAGGTAGACCCGAACGCCCTCCGCTTCGAGTATCTGATCGTCGGGGTGCGGCCCGCCCGAGATCGACAGTTCAAGGGATCTCCCGGAACCGTTGACCGCCGACGCTGAGATGCGCAGCCCGGTGTCCGGCGGCGATTCCGGTTGTGAGGTCAGCACGCGTATTGCCGCGACCGCGTCAGCGGTCAGCGTGAGCACGGCAACTCCTCAGGTTGGCGAAAGTTCATGGTCCGGCAAGGAGCGGAGACCCCGATCGCTTGCCGCGCCCGATCACCTTGCCCATACCAGCCCGCCAATAACGCCCAAGAGGGTCAAATGCCGGGCATGCCCGACATTGCGCTATCGGTGTCAGGCCGAGATTGCGCGGGGTAGGAGGGCGTTCTGCTGATGAGGAGGGGCGATGCGGGATGCCGGCGCGGAATGCGGACGGATGGCCGAAAAGGCGCTGGGCCTGACGGATCTGCGGCCGGGCCAGCTGGCCGCGATGACGGCGCTGGCCGAGGGCCGGGACACCCTGGTCGTGATGCCGACCGGCAGCGGCAAGTCGGCGATCTACCAGGTGCCCGCACTGCTGCTGCCCGGCCCGACCCTGGTGGTGTCGCCGCTGATCGCCCTGCAACGTGACCAGGTGGAGGCCCTGCGCAGCCGCGATGAGGACGCGGTGAGCCTGGATGCGGGAACCTCGGCGGGCAGGCGGACGGCCGCGTTCGAGGCACTGCGGGCGGGGGAGACGGAGTTCCTGTTCTGCGCCCCGGAACAGCTCGCGCGCCCGGACGTCGTACGCGAGCTCGCCGCCGCGGCCCCTTCGCTCATGGTGGTGGACGAGGCCCACTGCGTCTCGGCGTGGGGGCACGACTTCCGCCCCGACTACCTGCGGCTCGGCGCGGTGGCCGAGGCCCTGGGCCGCCCCGTGATCGCCGCCCTGACCGCCACCGCGGCCCCGCCGGTACGGGCGGAGATCACCGAACGGCTCGGCATGCGTGAGCCCGCGGAGATCGTCCAGGGGTTCGACCGGCCCAACATCTCCCTCGCGGTACGCCGGATGCTCGACGACCCCGCCCACGAGCTGGTCGCCGCCGTAGCCGGGCAGCCGATGCCCGGGATCGTCTACACGGCGGTACGCAAGCAGACCGTGCGCCTGAGCGGACTGCTGAACGAGGCCGGGGTACGGGCGGCGCCGTACCACGCGGGCCTGAGGCGAGCCGAGCGCGACGACGTGCACGACCGGTTCATGGCCGGTGAGGTGGAGGTCGTGGTCGCCACCAGCGCGTTCGGCATGGGGATCGACAAGCCGGACGTGCGTTTCGTGTTCCATGCCGAGGTTCCAGGGTCGCTCGACGCGTATTACCAGGAGATCGGCAGAGCGGGGAGGGACGGCGCGGAGGCTGAGGCCGTACTGTTCTACCGGCCCGAGGACCTGGGGTTGCAGCGGTACTTCACCGGAGCTCCGCCGGACCGCGACACGCTGCTCCAGGTCGCCGAGGCGGTGGCGGAGGCCGGTCCCGGGACCGACCGCAAGGCGCTGCGCGAGCGTACCGGGCTGTCGCCGCGTCGCCTGACGGCGCTGCTCGACCTGCTGGCAAGGGCGGGAGCGGTACGGCTGGGGACGCGCCGGATCGATCCTGCGCCCGGCGCGCCGGAGCCGGGCGCCGCGGCCGACCGCGCCAGGGAGCTGGCCGAACGCCGTCGGGACGTCGAACGTACCCGGCTGGAGATGATGCGCCGTTACGCCGAGACCGAGGACTGCCGGCGGCTCTTCCTGCTCGGCTACTTCGGCGAGCAGCTCGCCGAGCCCTGCGGGAACTGCGACACCTGCCGGGCGGGAACCGCCGACCGGCCACAGCAGGACACCGGTCCGTTCCCCGTGCATGCCCGGGTGGAACACCGGGAGTGGGGCCCGGGGGAGGTCATCCAGCGCGGCGAGGACCGGCTGACGGTGCTCTTCGATCAGGCCGGCTACCGCGAGCTGCAACTCGACGCGGTGCTCGAACAGCACCTCCTGAGGGAGACCCGGCCCTCCTGAACCTGCGCTGAGCTCGGCGTCGGCGATGCCCAGGTGAGCGTGCTGCTCAAGGCGCCGAGGTGTTGACTTACGGGTGGGAGGAGCCGGCGCAGACCTCCGTCGGCGGCACCATCGCATGAGGTTCCGCGGGCGGTGACGCCACGAGCGGTTGCGGCGACCGGCGGACCTCTGGGTCCACGGCCTGCGATCGCGACCCGACAGGCCGGCCGGCCTCGGACCACTCAATACGGCCGATGACTCGCTGCCCCTGTTTCTCGCTGCCGGGGGTGCTCACCCTCGGGTTCTTGACCCACTGACGTCGCGTCGAAGTCCCCTGGAGCGCCCCGACGGCCGCGTCGAGGGGAGCTGGGCCGGACAGCGGTGGACGTTCGTCCTGCGAAGCGTCCCGCTGTGTGGTTACGGCGAGGTCCTCGTCGGGATTGCGGGGAGGTGCCGCCGCCTTTCCGGGGAGGGCGGCCGGGCCTGCCGAATGACGGGCCGGCAGCATGATTTCTTCCAGACGCTCCATGAGCATCAGGCCGACGAAAGCCAGTACAGGGACGGCCAACGCCACCGCGAGCATGGTCCATCACCTCCGGCCGGCGCCGCCGCCGCGATGCGAGCGGCAGGTTCTCGCGGACTCGGTTCGCCTGATGCCGGCCATGTGCGCCCTCAGCCCTTGATCTCGATGCCCTGATCCCACAACTGCCGGAACTCGGCGAAGGGATCCCACGAACGGCCCGACCAGGAAGGGCTCCAGGGCTCGGCCGCACGGTGACGCCGGATCGGCAACGCCATGGTCTGTCACCTCCATCGCGGCCCGCGGCCGCCTTCATATTGGTTGGGCTACCTGCGCCTCTACCAATCCCCAAGGGGACTAAACGGGATCCATCGCGAAGTAAACCGAAGGATGATGAAAGGGATGATCGGTCACCCAAGGTGGTGCCGAGGGTGGCGACGAGCGGCCTTAAGCGCGGTCGTAAGCGCACCGAAAGGGCGTCTGAAGCCCCTTCCAGCACTGTGGAGGCAACTGAAAGGGGAATCGAGATGAACACCGGGCTGAAGACCGGCACCTTGGCCGGGCGGCGCGAATGGATGGGGCTCGCGGTGCTGGCCTCCGTGGCCCTGCTGCTCTCCGTCGACGGCAGCGTCCTGTACCTGGCGCTCCCGCAGTTGACCGCCGACCTGGGAGCCGGCGCCGCGGAGCAGTTGTGGATCGTGGACATCTACTCGTTCATGCTGGCCGGGTTCCTGGTCAGCATGGGGACGCTGGGCGACAGGATCGGGCGTCGCAGGCTGCTGACGATCGGAGCGGCGGCGTTCGGGGCGGCTTCCGTGCTGGCCGCGTTCTCGGTGAACGCCGAGATGCTGATCGCCACCCGGGCCTTGCTCGGCATCGCGGGGGCGGCGCTGATGCCGTCCTCGCTGGCGCTGATCCGGAACATGTTCCACGACGGCAAGCAGATGGCGACCGCGATCGGGCTCTGGTACGCCTGCTTCATGGTCGGCATGGCGATCGGCCCCCTGGTGGGCGGCCTGCTGATGGAGCACTTCTGGTGGGGCTCGGCGTTCCTGATGGGGGTGCCGTTCATGGTGCTGGTGCTCGTCGCGGCGCGGTCGTTGCTGCCCGAGTACCGCGACCCCGGCGCCGGGCGGCTCGACCTCGTCAGCGTCGCCCTGTCACTGGCCACCATCCTGCCGGTCATCTACGGGCTCAAGGAGGTGGCCAGGAGCGGCTGGCACCCGGTGTCCGTCGCGGCGGTCGTCGCCGGCCTGGCGTGCGGGGTGGTGTTCATACGGCGGCAGCGCCGGCTCGTCAACCCGATGCTCGACCTGCGGCTGTTCGGGAATCGCACCTTCACGGCCACGCTCGGGATCATGCTCCTCGGCGGGATCGTCATGTCCGGCACCACGCTGATGACCACCCAGTACCTGCAGACCGTCGAGGCGTTGTCGCCGCTGCAGGCGGGACTGTGGCTGGTGCCGCAGAACATCGCCATGATCGCCGCCCTGACCCTGGCCCCGGCGCTCGCCCGCCGGATCGGCACCGCGTACGTGATGGCCGCCGGGCTGGCCCTGGGCGCGGTCGGGCTGTTCCTGCACACGCAGGTGCCGAGCGTCGGCGGCACCGGGCTGGTGGTGGCCGGGCTGGTCGTGGCCTGCGCGGGCATCGCCCTGCCGATGGGCGTGGGCAACGGCGTGATCATGATGGCCGCCCCGCCGGAGAAGGCCGGGTCGGCGGCGTCCCTGACGGAGACGGGCGGCGAGTTCGGCGTCGCGGTGGGCGTGGCCGTGATGGGCAGCCTCGGCACCGCCGTCTACCGCGGCCAGCTTCCCGAACACCTGCCGGTGGAGGCGGCCCGGGAGAGCATCACGGCCGCGGTGACCGCCGCCAAGGATCTGCCGGACCTGCTCGACCTGGCCCGCGCCGCCTTCACCACGGGACTGAACACGGTGGCGGCCCTCAGCACGGTCGTCTTCCTCGCCCTGGCGGTGGTGACGATCGTGGTGCTACGGCGGCACGACGCCACCGCCTGACCGACACAGCCCGGGCGGTCGCCGCCGGATCGGCCGAAGAGGCCCGTCCGGCGGCGTTTTCGCGAGCTCGCACCATTGGTGTCAGAGGTCGTCCGCCTCCGGCTCGGGAGCGACGGCCGCGGATGCCAAGTAGCCGATCTCGGCGTAGACCGCCCGGGCGGCCTGCAGGGCGGTACGGGCTTCGCTGATGTCGCCGAGTGCAAGGTGAGCCTTGCTCAAGACGGAGAGGGCGTCCGCATGTCCCCTGCGGTCACCGGTCGAGATATGGGTCGGCAGGGCTGAAAGAGCCAGGTCAGCGGCCTGCGCCGGCCGCCCCAGAGCCAACTCGGCCGTGGCCAGCGCGGTGAGCGACCGCGCCTCGAACAAGCGGAGCCCTCCGCCGGCGGCCGACTCCCTGGCCTTGACCGCCACATTGCGGGCGCGCTCCGCCTCGCCGGCCAGGACGTACGTGTCGGCCAGGTCGAAGAGAACCATGATCTCGCCTGGCTTGTCGTACGTCTCGGCCATCAGCCGTGCCGCCTCCTCCTGTAGGTCGGCAGCCTCACCCAGGACCTTCCGCCACTCCTGATGCTCACGGCCCGATATCGAATCCTCGGGAGTGGACCCCTTCGTTTCGGGATGCGGCGATTCGATCGCCGGCCCGGGCAGCAACCGCCGTATGAGGGCCTCGGCGTGCGGATTCGTCCGCAGCCGTACGCTGGCCAGCGGGCTGTTCGCCACCGCCTCACCGCGGACGTAGTCGGCTTCGACCGCGAGCGCTCGGGCTGACTCCGCCGCAGCCAGGCAATCCTCATACCTGCCGAGGTCGCGGTACGTCTCGCCGAGTTTGTGCAGCGCCAGGATCTCGATTTCCCGCTCGCCGAACTGCTGACTCAGCGTGATCGAGGACTGTAAGCACTCGATCGCGTCGGTGTACCGAGCCATGAGCTGGTAAGCGTTGGCCAGGTTGCACAGGTTGATTCCCTCGCTGTTGTGGGCTTCGGTAGCACGGCTGATCTCCACCGCCGCTTCCAGGTGCTTGGCCGCCTCATCAAGCCTCCCAAGATTCCCGCAGGCGCCGCCGAGGTTGCCCAAGGTCACCGCGAGGGACGCCAGATCGCCCAGCCCGCGCTTGATCTCAGCTGCCTCGGTGTAGTAGGCGACGGCTTCGTCCAGCCGGCCGTTCCCGAATTCCATGGCACCGAGGTTGCCCAGGCCGGAGGCCACCGCGGACTGCCATCCCGCCTCCCGTGCCAATGCCACACCGGCCGCCGTATGTTCGATCGCCAGGTCATAAAGGGCAGCGCAGTAGTGGGCGTTGGCCACGCAGAAGTGCATGGCGGCACGGGCAGCCGCGTGTCCCGCGCTTTCGGCCGCCGACAAGGCGGTCTCACCGATGGTCAGCAGGTCAGCGGTGTGCCATCCGGCGTACAGGTAACCGCGGATGGCGTCGGCCAGCCGCCAGGACATCTCTCGGTGGCCGGTGCCGGCCGCGTACCGCACGGCCGCTACGAGGTTCTGCCGTTCCTCCGCGCACCAGGCCAGCGCCGCGGTGTGATCGGCGAACTCCGCGGGCCTGTTCACTGATTCGGGCCGGTTGTCCGGAAGCCGCAGCAGATGGGGGTAGGCGAGCCGCCATGTCTCGTCCGCCCGGCGCAGGTACCAGTCGAGCAGCCTGCCGGACGCCTCCGTCAGGTCCTCTTCGCCGTCATCTTGTTCGGCGCGCCAACGCGCGTGCAGACGCAGCAGATCATGAAAGGCGAACCGGTCTGGACCGCATCGATTCAGCAGGTGGGCGTTGACGAGCCGAGCCAGAAGCTTACGGGTCGCATCGCCGTCCGCCGCGACGACCGCACCCGCTGCCGGGACCGAGAACTCGGCCGCCGGCGCGACGCCCAGGAGCCTGAACGCCCGGCGCACCGCCGGATCCAGCCGGGCATAAGTGAGGTCGAAGGCCGCGCTCACCGCCGTCTGGGGATCGCCCGGGACCTCCAGCGACGCCAGGGCATTGCCGCGCCGCAGCTCGCCGACATAGCCGCTCATGCTCTGGTAGGGGTCGTCCAGCAGATTGGTGGCGGCGATGCGCAGCGCCAGCGGCGTGTGAGCGCACAACCGGGCGAGCTCCGCCGTCGCTGCGGGTTCCTCACTCGTGCGGTCGGTGCCGGCGATGGCGGTCAGCAGGTCTATGGACTCCTCCTCGGCCAGCACGCCCAGCACGATTCCGCGGGCGCCCTCTCTGGCGATGAGCCCGGGCAACCGCTCCCGGCTTGTCACGACCGTGACGGAGGTCGCCGAGCCGGGGAGAAGCTGACGTACCTGATCTGCGTCCCTGGCGTTGTCGAGGATCACGAGCAGGCGCTTGCCAGCGATGGCCGAGCGGTATAACGCGCCTGCGGACTCGGTCACCGGAGGAATCTGCTCGCTGCTGAAACCGAGCCCGTGCAGAAGTTGCGTCAATGCCTCGACGGGTCTCAGCGGCGCTTCCATCGCGTAGCCGCGCAGGTCCACGAAGAGTTGCCCGTCCGGGAACCGTTCGTCGACTCGATGGGCCCAATGAACGGCGAGGGCGGTCTTCCCCATGCCGGCCGCCCCGGACAGCACCGTGATCGGCGCGGACCGGCTGTCGATCGCCTTGTCGAGTTGGGCCAGTTCGTGCAGCCGCCCGGTGAACAGACTGGGCGGCGCCGGTAGCTGCCGGGGAACGGAGGCGTGGGTGTCCGCCGGCGCCGCTTCCGGGCTCGGCGCCGGTGTTTGGTGAGGTGACCGGTCCGCAGAGGCCGCCACGGTACAGGTGAGAGACGCGTCTGTGTTGAGGATCCGATGGTGCAGGCGTTGGAGGTCCGGCCCCGGGTCCATCCCGTACTCCTGGGCGAGCCGCAATCGCGTGCGCTCGTAGTGCCGCAGAGCCTCCACCTGGTTGCCGCTCCGGTACAAGGCCAGCATGAGCTGGCCTATCAGGCGCTCGTCGAGGGGACGCGCGGCCGCCCTCGTCGTTAACAGGGGTATCAGGTCGTCGTGCCGGCCGAGACGCAGAGCGATGTCGGCCTGCAGGAGTTCCGCGGCCAAGCGCTCCTTCTCCAGGGTTTCCCTGACCGCGTTGGTCCAGGGCGTGTCCAGACCGGCCAGCGCTTCGCCGCGCCAGAGCGCGAGCGCATCCTCGATCGACGCCAGCGCTTGCTCGTCATCACTCGCCGCAGCCGCCTGGCCCGCCAGGCGACGGAATCGATGTACGTCCACGGACTGGTCTTCGACGGTCAGGACATAGCCGTCGGGAAGTCGTTCGAGCTGCACGTCCTCTGCCGGTGCGAGTGCCTGTCGTAGGCGTGAGAGGTATCCGTACAGAGTGCCGCGCGCCTGTCGAGGCGCCCGCGGGCCCCACACACGGTCGATGAGCCGGTCGGTGGACACTGGCCGGGCGGCCTCAAGCAGTAGGGCGGCCAGCACGTGACGTTGCCGTGCGTGGCCCAGGTCCAGACGCCGGCCGTCGAGATACGCGTCGACCTGGCCGAACACCGTGAAGCTCACGGCCATCGCATCCTCCGACCGAGACAGGGCCTGCCGTCATGAACTGCCGCCGGATACCTTTCAAGATCGATTCAAGGAAAATTCTAGGCGGGGTTGCCTAGTGTGCATGACGAAGATCGGGTACCACCACCGATTTCGGTGAAGGGCGGCCCTGCAGCCGCCGGTCGCGTCCGGCGGTGACCCCACTTACCACCTCATCATTTCTTGATGACAGTTAGGAACCCAACATGACGCTCTTCGTCAACCTGCACGTCAAGGACCTGCCCGCGTCCTTGCGCTTCTTCGAAAACCTGGGACTGGCGATCGACAGGGAGCTCACCGGCGACGAGGCCGGCTGCGTGACCCTCGCCGAGGGCGCCTCACTGCTTCTGGTCACCGAGCCGTTCTTCAAGTCCGTCACCGGCAAAGACATCCCCGACACCACAGCCGGGAACGAAGTGGCACTCGCCCTCCAGGTCGACGCCCGGGCCAAGGTCGACGACATCGTCTCAGCCGCACTGGCCAACGGCGGCACCAAGGCCGGCGAGGTACAGGACGACGCGGTCATGTACAGCCGTAGCTTCCGAGACCTGGACGGCCATTTGTGGAGCGTGCTGCACATGGGCTGACGCGTTAATCCACGGGCTCCGGGGGACTGCTCCGGAGTCCCCGTCCCTTACGAAGGAAAAGCATCATGAGGAAGATCGTTGCACAGTTGTTCATCTCGCTCGACGGCGTGGTGGATGACCCGGCGGCCTGGCACTTGCCGTACTTCGACGACAAGATGGCCGCTGCCGTGATGGGGTCGCTGGCCAGCGCCGATACGTTGCTG
Source organism: Nonomuraea jiangxiensis (assembly GCF_900099965.1). Taxonomy (GTDB): domain Bacteria; phylum Actinomycetota; class Actinomycetes; order Streptosporangiales; family Streptosporangiaceae; genus Nonomuraea; species Nonomuraea jiangxiensis. The sequence goes on from NZ_FNDJ01000058.1 coordinate 21,033, forward strand.
CTGGGTCGTGTGACGTACGACAGCTTCGCCGGGGCGTGGCCGGAGCGGGAGGCCGCGGGCGGCGAGGACGCCGGGATGGGCAAGGCGCTCGGTGACGCGCGGAAGATCGTGGTGTCGGCGCAGCCGCTGGAGTTCAGCTGGCGCAACTCCGAGCTGTTGCGGGGCGATTTCGCCGAGGCCGTGACCGCGCTGAAGAACGAGCCGGGCCAGACGCACATCGCCGTGAGCGGCTCGATCTCGGTGATCCGCCAGTTGCTGACCGCGGGCTTGCTGGACGAGTTGCACCTGCTGGTGCACCCCGTCGCCGTCCGCAAGGGCGCGCGGCTGTTCGAGGACGGGGAGAGTCCCATCCCGCTGACGCTCATCTCGTCGGACGCTTTCCCGACAGGCGTGCTGCACCTCGTCTACGGGGTTGCCCATCCGGCCGACGACGCCGCCTAGCGTCCGGCACCAGAACACCGAGGCAGCGGAGGACGGCCCGGGGTGAAGGTGTCCAAGTGAGGCGTTCAGCACGACTCAAGCCGGAGGAAACGTGCCACAGCACAGGCGTGAGGAAAGCGCGGGCGAGATGACTCCTCCTACCGGACAGTCTCCTTCGACGAGGGCCGACGCCCTCGTCAACGGCAGCCGTACACGAGATCGGCGCGCATCCTTTCCCCAACGACCGGGAGTTGACCGCGTCGCCGAAACCCGGCGGACGAGTTTGCACTTGCCGGAGAGAATTTCGTTGGAGGGATGGCAGCGCATAGGCGAGCAGATCAGCCTTATCTCTGATGCGTCGACCTGGTGGCTCGGTGATTGGCTCGTTTACGGCCAGAATTCGTTTCCCGAACGCTACCGCCAGGCGATGGAGCGGTCTTCGCTCGACTATCAGACCTTGAGGAACTACGCCTGGATAGCAAGGAAGGTCGAGCCGTCCCGGCGGCACGGCCGACTGAGCATCCAGCATCACGCGGAGGTCGCCGCGTTACCCGCGGACGAGCAGACCGGCTGGCTGGACCAGGCGGAGCGCGGTGGCTGGTCGAGGAACGAACTGCGCAGGCGCGTGCGAGCGAGCCGACGCGACCTGCCGGCCGATACCGAAGCCACCGGGCTCTTCCACCTGAAGGTTTCACAAGCGCAGCGCCGACTCTGGGAGGCTGCGGCGGACCAGGCCGCACAGAGTCTGGCTGACTGGGTGACGTCCGTCCTGGACGAGGCTGCCCAGCAGCAAAAGGGATCGGCTGGATCCCGATAAGGGCAGGTATCGCGAGCCGGGTGCGTGGGTGTGCCGAGCAGGGTGGATGGCGCAGGCTGGGCGGTGGTGGCGAGGATGACGCTCGCCACCACCGCCGAACCGGACGTCGTTCGTCGTGTCATTAGAGTCCGGGCGCCAGGGCGGCTGAGTTGAACGTCTGGGTGTACATACCAGCGCCCAGTTCAAGGTTGGGATGGAATGACTGGGCGGACTTTCCCGGCAGATTCCACCGGCCGCCCAACAGCGCGTCGTCACCGGGGGTGAGGTCCGTGACCAATTCGTGGATGGCCTCGTTGCCGTCACCTGTGCACGCCCCGTGCTCGCCGTTGAGGCCGAAGTAGGGCCGCGGATCGGCCACCTTCAGCGTGATCCCTGCCAGGGCAGGATCACTCGGCAGAGCTAACAGCACCTGATTCATGAGGTTGGCCATGTTCCTGGTCCAGTCGACCTCGTCTTGATCGATGACTTGACCCCCGGGAGGCCCGCACGGGGCTCCCACGACGATCGGGTAGCCCATCAGGAGGATCTTCGCGTTCGGTGCTTCCCGGTGGATCGCCCGAAGTGTCTGGATGATCGAGTCTCGTACCTTCCCGTTGATTCGCTCAGGAACGGTGACACTCAAAGGGGCGAAGCCGAATTCGGGCAGCGCGGCCGCGTAACAGGGCAGGGAGTGGATCAGGCATGTCTGGATGATCGGGCCGAATCCCGTGTCGTTGCCGCCGATCCCGAGTGTGACCAGGGTGGTGTTCCGGTCCAGGAAGCCCTTGTCGATCTGGGAGAGTTCGCCATACTGGCCGAGGACGGCGTCCCCGAAGGCGTTCCGTTCCCCGAAGGGCAGGACGTTCTCGGTCTCGGCTCCGGCGCAGGCGATCAGGTGGTAGTCCATATTGGCGTCCCAACTGTCGGCTCTGGCACCGATCGAGTTGGTGGAATCGGTCAATCTTCCCATGCGGGACCAGGCGAACTTGGATCGATGACAGGCGTTACGGAAGCGAGGGTCTCCCGCGAGTTGGCGGGGATGATTCGGGTCGTCGGCCCTTTGCGCTGTGCCGTTGTTGTCGCTGTCGCGGTAGTAGTCGACGCCACCGCTCCGGGAGAGGCCCTCACCGGAGGAGTAGGAGTCGCCCATCGCCACCACGATGTTGCGCGGCTTACCGGGCAGTTTCTGGAAGGCGACCGCGTCCCAGGCGATGGCCGTGGCGCCGTTCCCGAAGGGCTGTGGCGGGTCGCCGTCGCCTGGATGGTTGGCGACCCAGTTGGTCAGGCTCACATAGGGTGTGCCGGAGAACTGGAAGACCCCGAGCGACACCCAGGTGTTGGCCTCCAGCCGCTGCGGAAGTGTCCGGGTCTGGGTGACGGCGCCGTTGCCGGGGTCCAGGAGCGGACCCACGGTGTACGGGGCGCGCTGGGACCACGCCCGGCGGGCCGGCAGATGGACGAACACCCTGGCCCAGCCATTGACGGGCTGGTTCAGCGTCCATGTGCCGGTGACCTTGAACACGTCGCCGTCATGCGCGCTGTCCCGGGTGTAGGCGAACCACTCGTGACCGCCGAAGCCGTTGCCGAGCTGCTGGAAGTCCGCTTTTGCGGGAGTTCGTCCGTTAGCGTCGCGGCCGAACTCGAAGGCGAAGCCACCCGAGTTGGTCCAAGGGGAGTTGTCGCAGTCACCGCGCACCGGTGGCACACTGCTGGGCACGTCGTCGACGATCAACGCCCCGCTGGGCAGGCCGGGGGTGACACAGGGGTACCAGTAATCGGTGGGTTCGGACCTTTCGATGCCGGCGTACATGCTGTCGTACCGGATCGTGCCCTCGTTGCCGCAGGTGGACGAGCAGTTCGGCTTCCAGACCTTGGGCAGGTGCCACCAGCATTTGGAATCGTCGCGTTGGCAGGTGCCCGGGGCCGGGATCGAGCCGGTGTCGGGCCGGCAGTTGTTGTGGTCGTCACCGCCCGCCGAAGATGGCACGCAGAAGGCGTTGACGTCAACGACGATCGCGGAGGTGCCGCCTCCCCACGCATAGGAGGGCACGACGTTCCCTCTGTCGAGGGAGGTGTTCCACCAGGCGGCGTTGTATCCGGGCTGGCTCATCCACTTCTTGGCGGTGGTGTCGTAATAGTCCTTGGCGATCGGCCAGGCCGCCCAGCCGAGGACCTTCTCCTGATATGGCCAGTCCTGCGGATGAGCGGCGTCGGCGTAGCTGTTGTTGTCCAGGAAGGGACGGCGGCCGGGCCGGTAGCTCGGGTTGGAAGGATTGTTGGCCCAGCCCACACCCCATGCGCCGTTGTTGGGAACGCCGTTGCTGTCAACGCCCCACGCCGCGGACTTGGGATGCCAGCCGGAGTTGTAGGCCCACACCGCCAGATACCAGTTCTCGATTCGGGCAGGGTCGCCGTTGTTGATCTTCGCCTGGCCGCCGGTGTCCTGCCAGATCTCGTTCCATTTCTTGGTGAGCACCTGCAACCCGGCCGCGATGTTCGTCACATAGTCCAGGGCGATCTTCCGCTGGACATCGGGAGCGAAGAGGCGCTCGCCCGGACGCTCGTATCCGGCCCGGCGCATCCCGTCGGTCATCTGCGTGATGCCGTAGCCGCAGTCGGCCTTGGAGAAGTCGATCGCCCAGTCATTGGACGGGTCGGCGTCGTAGACGTTGACACCATAGTAGTTACCGATCAGTGGGTTCCCCGTCTCCCCCTCGACCACGTTGCGCTGGGCCTGCCACAGGTTGGACTCCTGCGCAAGGATGCCGAACATGACGTTGGTGGGAACCCGGCCGCCCGTCGTCCCTTTGAGATCTTCAGCCGGGAACAGCGTCTGCGGGGACCAGGCCTGCAGCCCCGACTTCTTCCAGTCGGTCCACCGGGTGACGGTAAGCCGTCTGAAAACCAGCTGGTCCACGGCCCACTCGACCTGCCGCCAGTGAGGCTGGTACACCTGGGTCCTGGGGTCGTTGCGCGGCACCGCACATGAATATCCCTGATCCACAGGGTCTTCGGCACTCGCCGTCACGTTCGAGCCCGCTTCGGTGGTGAGCCCGGCGGCGAGCAGGCGAGGGTTGGGCGCGCGGCCCGACCCGGACTTGGGCGAGATGCGCGCCGCCGGCTCCACCGCGAAGCTGAGCCGGCTCCGGGTGGCGGGCACCAGCGCCGCCAGGTCGACCACGGCGGCCGCCCCGTCGTCGTGGCCGGTGCCCTGAATGCGGGTGTCGGAGTCGGCGACGCGGCTGGTGGGCCGGAGGCTCCGACCGGCCGCGCTCAGAATGACCAGCTCGCCGTGCGAGGAGACCCCGGCGTCGTCACCCGGGGCGGCGAGCACCGAAACGGCGGCCGGCATGGCCGACACCGTGCGGGCCTCACCGAGAACGAACACGCGGCCGTCCGTTCCCGCACGTATCGAAATCAGGCCTAACGGCCCCGTCGCCAGCGCCCGGGTCGTCTTGTCCTTGTGGTATCTCACAGTGACCTGACCGTCGGCATGCTCGGCATAGGTGAGACCGCCCTCCCGGTCGGGGTGCAGGTCGAAGGGCGCCGAACTCGTTGTGGCCACCGTGGTCAGCTTGCCTGTCTCCGACACCTCGACCAGGCGTGCTCCCGCGGCCGCCAGCACCGCCCCGGCCACGGGAACGGCGGAGGTCAACTGCCCGGAGACCACTGATCTCCTGGTGACCTTGGCCTGGGCGGTGTCCACCACGAGGAGACGGGTCGTGTTGTGGCCTTCCACCGAACCCTGCGTGAGCACCGCCTTCCCGTCGGCGCCACAGCCCGGGTTGAAGTAGGCCACCGACACCTGGTCCTTCAGCTTGGTCACCTCGCCGGTGGAGATCTCGATGATCGCGGCGAAGGCTCCCCGGTTGAACAGGGTGGCCCGGTTGGTGAAGTGCCGGGGTGCGTAGACCGCGACGACGCGGTCTCCGGTGCCGGTCATGCAGGCATTGCCGATCCACTGGTCGGTGTCCATGCCCGGCTCGCTCAGGGTGGCGAGCGTGCGCCACTGGTAACCGCTGTTCGCCTCGGCGATGAGCACGTGGAACCCCGTCGTGTCTCCTGCCGTGGCCAACGCCCGGTCGTTCGACGTGCGCCAGCCCGTGGGAAGGACGCGATCGCGGAGCGGCTCGTCGACGGCGGACCGGACCGTGGGCCGGTCCGCCGTGGCGCCTTGCGTCACGATCGGCGATGGTGTCGGCCCGCTCGTGAGCGAGGATGTGCCCGCGGTCGCGGATCCTCCACTGAGCACCGCGGACCCCAGGACGAGAGACAGGGCGAGCACCGCGTGCAGGCCGACTGCGCGTTTCACTGTGTCCTCCAGCAACCGAAGGTCAACGGGGCATTTGTTCGGAGGCGACCCGCCGGGGTCGGGAATGGGAAATAGAGGCGCCCGGCCTCGAATTCCTGTACGTGGCCACAGAAGGCGTCCGGGAGGGCGGGGAGACCTTAACCGGTGTGGGCGTGCGCCCTGGTTTCTAGATGCAGTCCGTCCACGAGTTCGAACTGATGGTGTCGTTCATGCCGTACTGTCCGAGGTCATTGACCATGAGGCCGCTGGAGCCGCTGCGGTACCAGATCAGCAGTGCCGACCCCGCGAAGTCCGCGTGCTCGTGGAGGAGCGCCTTGCATTGACTGTCGCCATTGCTGGCGGAACTCGCCCGGTCGTTCACGATCGCGTTACTCGGAGCCGGGCCAGGCCCTCCTCCCCAGTACCAGAAGGTGTCGTTCGTGTAATTCAAGTCCCCGTTGAAGTAGTCGCGTCGTCCGCCGCCCGCGTACCAGTGCTCGAAGATGCAGAGTTCCCGGTCCGTGCACCATCCGTCGTTCTCGTCGGCCCATGCGGGAGTCGCTGGGGAGCTGATGGTGATGGCGCTCGCCAGGAGCGCGCTCACTACTGTGGGAATCAGAATGCGCGTTCTGCCTCGCCTCTTCATCATGCCCTTCCGGATCAGGCCGTTCAGTGTCCAGGCGTTGTCCGTACGATTCGCGGTCACGGGCGTCCCCCGCTCATGACGATGTCCGCGTTCCGCTGGAATGCTTCTTGGTTGCGCTGTATCGCCTCCAACTCGTCGACATGCGCCCGGATAAGGTCTTTCTCGTAGGAGTTCTGCACGGAGGCGAGTTTGTCGACATAGCCGACCTGGTCCTTGCATTCCATGTCGGCCACGGCGGCCTTCTTCTCTTCCTCGCTCACGCCGGCGGCGGTGCGAGCCGGTCGCCAGCGGGGATCGTCCCAGGCCTGCTCGGGAGCTTGATACGCATACCCTCGCCCGCGGATGCAGGAGGCCCAGGCGGCCACCAGGCTCGTGACGCGTTCGTCCTTCGCCGCCATACCTGCGGCCTGGTTCATCAGCTTCCAGGGAAGCAGCAGGTCGGCCGCCGGGGTGTTCTTCCGCAGAATTCCGTCGGCTTGTCGGACGCAGCCGCCGGGGGCGACGGTTTTGCCCTTGTAACTGGTGAGTCCTTGACCCAGAAGGACGCTCTGCTCCTCGGACGGCACGGCGGCCCGCACCGCATCCTTGGGCTTGTCGAAGTCCTTCGCAGTGGCCGGATCGATTCCGTATCCGAAACGGGCCGCGTCCGCTGGGCTGACGTACAGGTAACGCCGGCTGCTGAGGAGTGGCGGCGGATTGCCGGAGGCCTCCTGCGTGCTGAACTCGGAGAATCCGAACTCCTTCATACAGCCTTTCACAAGCCGGGCGCGCGCACTGGTCGCCTTTCTACGCTGCTCCGGAGTGTCCACATACCGCATCAGGGCCGAGTCGCCATGCTTCAGCGTCGCCCCGGGCGGCGCGAGAGTTTCGGCGTGGGCATTGACCCCTCCGTGGACCGCACAGAGGAGAAGGGCCCCGCCCGCGAGCATGGCCACATTCTGCGATCTCATGTTCATGAGCCTCTCGTTGCGTTGAATCGATGGGCAGGCCGAGAGCGGTGACGAGTCTCTGTTGCGTGACTCGCATGTCTGCGCTCTGCCGACGAGGAAGTCGATCGATCACCGATGAGACGGCCTTGATCGTGCATCCGCCCCATTCACTCAACAAGAGGGAATTGATGTGACCCATCTCATAATTGGCATGGGTAAAGGCATGGAGTACGGTCTTCCGGCCGTCCGTCAATGAGGTGATCTCAGAGAAATAATTCGGGCGATTGGGGATTTCGGGACGCCTGTGGTGGCGTTTCGTGCCTTTCGGGAGAAGCCGTCGAAGGCCGGAGACAGACGTGGAGCCTCCGGTAGATGAGTTCTCACCACAAGAATCCCTGCCGCCCGAAAGGCTCCACGTGATTGCTCATCGTGCCATGCTCGACGTTCCCCGTGCACTGGTTCAGTACGTTGCCCGGCTGCTCCAGGACGAACGTCGCCGGCTCGGCACTCCCAAAGGCAGTCGCGCCCTGACCCCGTTCTGGCAGGCGGTACTGGTTCTGCGCTGGTTCCGGGGCGAGTGCGACATCCCCAAACT
>NZ_FNDJ01000010.1 GCF_900099965.1 Nonomuraea jiangxiensis
GCCCGCCGAGCGGCCGATGCGGTGAGGGTGGAGGCCCGCCGAGCGGCCGATGCGGTTGCGCCTTGTTCCTGCCCGTGGCGGCGGAGGCGCGCCGAATGCCCGATGCAGTGGGGGCGGAGGCCGCCGAGTGCCTTTGTGAGGCCGCTCGCCCGCCTTACCGCCCCATCACCCCTTACCGCCCCCACCCCGTCGGCTCATCGCCTCAGAGGCCGTACGCCTCCATCAGCCGCAGCCAGACCTCGCTCACCGTCGGGAAGGACGGCACGGCGTGCCAGAGCCGGTCCAGCGGCACCTCGGCGGTCACCGCGATCGTGGCGGCGTGCAGCAACTCGGCCGCGCCCGGCGCCGCGAACGTCACGCCCAGCAGCACCTTCCTGTCCTCGTCCACCACCGCCATGGCCCGGCCGCGGTAGCCGTCGCCCAGCAGGTAGGCCCCGGTGACCGAGCCCATGTCGTAGTCCACCACGCGCACCCGGAAGCCCGCCTTGCGCGCCGTCGCCTCTGTGTGGCCGACCGCGCAGATCTGCGGATCGGTGAACACCACCTGGGGCGAACCGTAGCCACCCGCCAGGTCGCGCATCGCGGGCAGCTCGTCGCCGCGCGCCCTGGCCGCGATCACGTCACCGGCGATCCTGGCCTGATATTTGCCCATGTGGGTGAGCAGCACCCTGCCGTTGATGTCGCCCACGGCGTACAGCCAGCCGCCGGACACCCCGGTCGCACGCATGCTGTCGTCCACGTCGACGGGTGCGTTCTCGGGCAGTCCGACCGTGTCGAGCCCCAGGTCATGCGTCGCGGCCCGGCGGCCGGTGGCCACCAGCAGCTCGTCGGCCTCCAGCGGCGGGCCCTCCGCCAGGTGCACCGTCACCGGCCCGCCGGGCCTGGAGCGCTCGACCCTGACGGTTTCGGTACGGGTGCGTACGTCGATCCCCGCCTCGGTGAACGACTCCATGACCATCTCGCCCGCGAACGGCTCCATCCGGTTGAGCAGGCCGTCACCGCGTACGAGCAGGGTGGTCTGGCGGGCGCCGAGCCCGTGCATGGCCTGGGCCATCTCGCAGGCCACCACGCCGCCGCCCAGGACCACCAGCCGCTCGGGGACCTCCTTGACCCCGGTCGCCTCGCGGCTGCCCCACGGGGCCGCCTCGGCCAGCCCCGGCACCGGGGGGATAACCGGGGTGCTGCCGGTGGCCAGCACGACCGCCTGGCGGGCGGTCAGCGTGCGTTCGCCTTCGGCGGAGGTGACACGTACTCGCTTGGGGCCGTCCAGCCGGCCGCGGCCCCGTACGAGCTCGCCTGGGACGTTGTCGATCCAGCGCGCCTGACCTGCGTCGTCGTAGTTGCTGACGGCCTCGTCACGCCTGGCCAGCACCTTGGACGCGTCGATCTCGCCGAGCGACAGTCCGGGAACCCGGCCCACCTCGCCCGCCAGGTCGACCGGGCGCAACAGGGCCTTGCTCGGTACGCAGGCCCAGTAGGAGCACTCGCCACCGGCCAGGTCGGCCTCGACGATCGCCACCGTCAGGCCGCCGCGCACGGCCCGGTCCACCACGTTCTCACCAGCGGGACCGGCGCCGATCACGATGACGTCGAATTCGTCAGCCACCCCTGCCTCCAGAAGCACTCGTCTATGAGCTGCAACTCTTTCACGTCAGGGTGCCGAGTAACGCGTCCGGGTCTTCGTCCTGGGTGAGAGACCTTTCATCTGGTGCTCATGGTGGCCCAACGGCAGGCAGAAAACCTTGATTCAACCGCGGACAGGCCGCGGACGGACATCAAGGGAGGCTCGGATGAGCCACAGGTTAAAGCGGCTCCTACTCGCCATCGCGGTCACCCTCGGACTGGGCGCCACAGGCCCCCTCCTCACGACAGCCACCGCCCACGCCACCACCACCGCCACCACCCACACGTCCACAACCCCGGACGACGACGATGACGACGACGGCCCGCGTGGTGGGGTGGACACGGGTGTCGGTGGGGCGTCTCGCGACGACGACGATGATGACGACGACGGCCCGCGTGGTGGGGTGGACACGGGTGTCGGTGGCGCGTCTCGCGACGACGACGACGATGACGACAACGGCCCGCGTGGTGGGGTGGACACCGGCGTTGGTGGGGCCTCTCGCGACGACGACGATGACGATGCCGCACCCAGCGGTGGGGTCGACACCGGGATGGGCGGGACCGCGGGGAAGGGCGCTGCTGAGAGCGTGACCCTCATTGGTGGGACCACTGAGGGTGGGTCCGGTCAGAGCGGGGCGGTGCCGTTGGTGCCGCTGGCTCTGGCTGGGGCAGGACTCTTCGGCTTCGGCGCGTACTGGCTGCGGCGCGCGTTCCTCACGGGGAGCTGACCATGCGACTGCTCGTGGCAGCCGCCACCAGCACCGTGCTCGCGGTCGGAGCCGGTGCCGCCGCAAACGCCCCCGCCTCGGCCCAGCCACAGGCGGCGACCCTCACCACATCCAATGCGGCAACCATTGCCAGAGGCGAAGCGGCGGCGATCCCAGCCTCCAGCAGGGTGGCGACCTCAACCTCCGGCGACTCGACAGCCTTGGCCTCTGGTGGGGCGGTGAACGTCGCGCCTGGCGGGGTGGCGATCTCAGGGTCGGGCAGCATGGTGACCTCAGCCTCCGGCGATTCGACAGCCTTGGCCTCTGGTGGGGCGGCGAAGGTCGCGTCCGGCGGGGTGATGACGTCGGGCGCCGGCGGCGGGGTGGCGACGACGTCGGGCTTCGGCGGCGGGGTGGTGACCTCAGGGGTGGGCGGCAGGGTGACCTCGGGTGTCGCCGACGTGGCTAATCCTGTGCGGTTGCGGATTCCCGCCATCGGTGTCTCCACCCGGGTGATCCCGCTGCGGCTCGACAAGAAGGGCGGGCTGGTGGCGCCCAAACAGTTCGACCGGGTGGGATGGAACAAGGCCGGGCCTGAGCCGGGCGAGACAGGTGTGGCCGTGATCGCGGGGCACGTCGATTCCGCCACCGGTCCGGCGGTGTTCTACCGCCTGCGTCAGCTCCGCAAGGGTGACCGCGTTCACGTCGATCGGGCCGACGGCGGCACGGCCACGTTCGTGGTCGGCCGTCTGGCCCGTTACCCGAAAAACCGCATCCCCAACAAGGAGGTCTACAGCTCGGGCAAGGGCACCCAACTGCGCCTGATCACGTGCGGCGGGACGTTCGACCGATCCCGCCGAAGCTACCGCGACAACGTGATCGTGTTCGCCAGTTGAACCATCTCCTCCACCTGTGCCGCCGAGGCCCCGACTCCTCGGCGGCACAGCCGCGCCGCGTCGATGGTGCTGGGTGGCGGGGGAGAATTCGGGGTTGGGGCTTTTGTTGCTTGTGTCCCTGGGGCACCAGGGGCCCCATTCGCCGTCACGTCGGGTGGACGTCGGGGTGCGTTAACCCGGGAGACGTAGCGTGCTCGCATGGCGGATCATTACCCCACCTCTGTGCCGTATCGGCAGGCGACCGATGGCTACCACACCTTCCGGATTCCCGCTGTCGTGGTGACCGGGGCGGGCACGGTGCTCGCGTTCGCGGAGGGGCGGCGTGGCTCGGCCGGGGACTCCGGGCACATCGATCTCGTGCTCAAGAGATCCTCCGACGGGGGAGCGACGTGGGGAGTCCTCCAGGTGGTCGCCACGGAGCCGCGCCGGGGGACCGCGGGCAACCCGGCGCCGGTGGTGCTGGAAGACGGTCGGATCGTGCTGGTGTTCGTACGGCAGGGGCCGTCGGCGACCGAGGACAAGATCAGGCGCGGGCAGGTGGCAGCGGCCGACGGGCGTCGGGTGTTCATGCAGGTCAGCTCGGACGACGGGGTCACCTGGTCCGCGCCCAAGGAGATCACCGCCAGCGTGAAGCGGTCGGAGTGGCGCTGGTACGCGACCACCCCCGGGCACGCCGTCGAGCTGCGCCAGGGCCCGAACGCGGGGCGGATCGTGGTGCCCGCCAACCACTCCCTGCCGCCGAGCGGATCCGACAACGGCACCGAGGGCAAGTACAACGGCGGCCACTCGCTGCTCAGCGACGACGGCGGACAGACCTGGCGCATCGGCTACGTCGACGACAACCCGGACGGCTACGTCAACGTCAACGAGACCACCGCCACGGAGTTGCCTGACGGGCGCCTCTACTTCAACACCCGCACCGAATCCACCGCCCCCGGCACCAGGGCCGACGCCTATTCCGCCGACGGCGGGCAGAGCCTTGAGCGCCCCTTCCGCCCGCAGGCGGGGTTGGTCGGGCCGGTGGTGGAGGGCAGCGTGCTGTGGTGCGCATCGCCGGACGTGCTGCTGTTCTCGGGCCCGGCGGACCCGGGCGCGCGAGCCCTGATGACGGTACGCGCCAGCGCCGACCTCGGCGTCACCTGGCGTGCCGTGCACACGGTGTCGGGACTGCCCGCGGCCTACTCGGACCTGGTCCGGCTGGACGCGGACACGGTGGGGCTGCTCTTCGAGACCGGGGACTTCGGGCCGTATGAGAGCATCGCCTTCCGCCGCATCCCTGTCGCCGACCTCATCCCCTAGGCTCGCCTTCCCGTCCACGTTGATCCGTCCCGCTAGGTACGTTCGCGTTCCTCGTGTACGTGCGTCTGTCCCGCTAGGTACCTCCGCGTTCCTCGTCTACGTGGGCCGCTTCGTGGTTCACGCTCCTCGTCTGCGTGGGTCCATCCCGCTTCGTGGGATCGCGGTCTCGTCCGCGTGGGCCGCTTCGTGGTTCAGGTTCCTCGTCTGCGTGGGTCGGTCTCGCTTTGGGGGTCGCGTTCTTCATGTACGTGGGTCGGTCTCGCTTCGTGGGTTTGCGTTGCCGTTTGCGTGGGTGCATCCCGCTTCGTGGGTTCGCGTTCTGGGTGGGCTGGCCCTGTCTCGCTACATAGGTCGCGTTGTTCTTGTCGCGGTGACATGACCTTGTGAGGTCCGCCTCATCCAGGTGTGGTGCGGAGACGGTCAGTCGGTGTCGGTTACGTTCATGACCATGATCAAGCCGTGTACGTCGTCGTTCTCCGTACGCAGGTGGGAGAGCTGGACCGACAGCGGCGTGGGCCGACCGCGGCGGTTGACCGCGTCGAGCACGATGCTCTCCGCGTCCGTCGGCGTCCGGGCGCCGTTGTCGTCCAGTGCGGTGCGTAGGCGCGGGATGAGCGAGTCGAGTGGCAGGCCGATGTCGAGCGCCGCGATCGAGTCGCCCACGGCCTCGTCCGCCCGCACGCCCCACAACTCCTCGGCCCCCTGGCTCCAGACCACCACCCGAAGGCCCTCGTCCAACACCACCACGGCGTCGCCGAGGCTGCGGACCACCGAGGAGACGAACCGGTTGACCTCGTCGAGCTCGATCGTGCGGGCCGTCAGGGCGTCGTTGATGTGCTGCAGCTCGTCGTTGGTGGACTGCAGCTCCTCGTTCATCGTCTCCAGCTCCTCGTTGGTGGACTGGAGTTCTTCGTTGGTGGTTTCGAGTTCCTCGTTGGTGGACTGGAGCTCCTCGTTGGTCGTCTCCAGCTCCTCGTTGAGCGACTGCAGCTCCTCGTAGGCCTGTTCGAGCTGCCTGTTGGCCTGTTGCAGCTCGTCCCTGAGCTTGCGGTAGCGCGTGACGTCGAAGAAGTGGATGCCTATCCCGACCAGGTTTCCCGTCGACAGCAGGGGAACCACGGAGACGTCGAAGATGCTGCCTTCGGGCAGGCCGGCGCGGTGCCAGGCGACCTCTCGCAGCTCGATCGGGCGCAGGTCACGGCGGGCGCGTTCGATGACCGAGCGCAGCTCGACGGGACGGTAGGAGACCACCAGGTCCTGGAAGGGCCGGCCGAGGTCGCGCGGGCTGAGGCTGAACAGCGCCTCGGCCTTGGAGTTGGCCAGCGCGAGGTTGCCCGCGAGGTCGACGACGATCTGCGCGACGGGCCCGGAGGCGAGCGCCACGGCCGCCAGCGTGGGCAGTCGTGAGGCGGGGTCGGGCGTCGTGTTCATGGCCGTCCAGGAGGCCCGGTCGGCGTGGTCGGCCGGCTTGATCTTCCTGAACAGCCGCATGCGCAGGTCCACCGGCTCGAACTTGTCGCCGTGGTTGAGCAGCATCTCGGCCTTGCCGAGGAAGAGGAACCCCGGGTCGGACAGCGCGAAGTGGAAGCGCCGGACGATGTTGACCTGCATCTCCGTGTTGAAGTACATCAGAGTGTTACGGGCCAGCAGCAGGTCGACGCGGGAGATCGGGGCGTCCTGGGTGAGGTCGTTGCGGCCGAAGATCAGCTGGCGGCGCAGGTCGCGGCGGAACGTGTAGCCGCTCTCCACCGGCTCGAAGTACGTCTCGCGCAGGTCGATCGGCACGTCGGCGAGCGCCCGGTCGGTGTAGACGCCCGTCCTGGCGATCTGCAGCGCCTTCTCGTCCAGGTCCGTGCCGTAGATCTTCACCCGGTCCCGGAACGCGTCGATGCCCAGCTCCTCTGCCAGCACCATGGCGATGGTGTAGGCCTCCTCACCGGTGGCGCACCCGGCGCTCCAGACCCGGATGGGCCGGCCGGACGCCTTCTGGCCGAGCAGGGCGGGGATCACCGTCTCGCGCAGTCGCTGCCACGCGACGGCATCCCTGAAGAAGCCGGTGACGTTGATCAGCAGGCTGTCGAACAACCTGCCGAACTCCTCCGGCTCCAGCTCCAGCAGATCGCGGTATTCGCCGTAGCCACGCAACTTGAGCGCCTCCAGCCGGCGCGCGATGCGCCGGATGAGGGTGTTGCGTTTGTAGCCGGTGAAGTCGAAGCCGCGCGTCTCCTTGAGCAGTAGCAGGAGGTCGTCGAATCCGCGCTCTTCCTCCGGTGTCACAGCAGCCAGCCTACGCCGGGTCGGCTCCCGTTCAGCCCGACAGCAAGGTGTCGCCCGAGCGTCCGATCCGGGACTGCAGCAGGCGGATGGTCTCCACGGCCTCGCGGGTGCGCTGCTCCTCGTCCTGGAAGTAGCTGCTGGACAGGTACTGCCCACGGTCGGCGGCCGACCTGCGCATCCGTTCGAGCACCCGCAGCCGCTCCTCCAGCCGCTGGATGGCCACCCAGAGGGCGCGCTCGACCGAGTCCGACTGCGCGTCGATCATGCTGTCCCTGGACCAGGCGTGGCCCACCCTGCAGATGAAGCGGGGCGCGGCGGCGCCCTCCTGCTCGTAGATGGGACCACCGCATTCCGGGCAGCTGAAGGCGATGAGGTCGCCGTCGGGATCCGTCAGTGCCGGAACCTCCCGCAGGAACAGGGCGATCTCCTTTTCCATGTCTCCGTTGTACACGTGGTCCTCCGTACTCACAGGGGTACGGCTCTGCTGCTGTATCCAGGCCGCGATCTCGCGTACGGGCAAGATCGTGGCGTCCGGCACCGCCGAGACGGCCGCCCTCGGCATGCCGGGGAAGGCGCATTCCGCGCAATCCTGGACGGCGACCGCTCCCCCGTAACGATCGATCACCTCACAGCCCTTGGCTCCGTCGTCCAGCGTGCCGCTCAGGACCACGGCCGCCGCGCGGGGGCCGGCGTCCAGCGCCGCGCTCATGAACAGCGGGTCGGCCGCCGGTCGGTGCCCGTTCTGTCGCGGGCCCCGTGACAGTCGTGTCCTGCCGCCATGCAGGAGCAGGTGGTGGTCGGGGCGGGCGACGTAGACGCGGCCGGGTCGTACCGGTTCGGCGTTCTCCGCCGGAGCGGCCTTGAGCGGCCCCGCGCGGTCGAGGATGTTGGCCAGGACGCTGCTGCTCTGTGGTGGTACGTGCAACACCACGAGCAGGGCGGCCGGTAGGTCGGGCGGCAGTCCGCTCAGCACGGTACGCAGGGGCTCCACGCCGCCTGCTGAGGCGGCTACCACGATCACGTCACGTCCGGCCGTCCTCATGCCTCCTCCTCTGTCCAGGAATGGCGAGGCCATGCACGTGGGCAGGGTTTTGGCGGGTTTTACCAGCGGACCGCGGCGGGTGCCGCCGGCCTTGGGGCGTCCGGTGGCAGGGCGGAGCGTGCGACGGCGAGACTGGCGTGCATGGCCAGCAGGCTTTCGGCGCAGCGCAGGCGGGCGGAGAGCAGGCGGTCGGAGCTTGCTTGCGTGCGCGCGAGCTGGTGGGTCAGCGTCAGCCGCTGCCGGTTGAGCTGATCGAGCAGCTTGCGCGACTGGAAGATGATCCGCGGCAGTGGGGCGGGGGCGGAGGCCGGCGATTCGCGGTGCGGTGGTGCATGGTCGCGGGCCAACGTCCGGTCCCCGGCCCGCATCCGGTCCCCGGCCCGCATCCGGTCCCCGGCCCGTGGCCGGTCCTCAGCTCGCGTTCGGTCCTCGGCTTGCGTGCGGCCCAGGTGGGGCAGGTGGCCAGGTGGCCGCCCTTCTCGCTCAGCGCCCGGTGCATGGAGGCGAGCTGGTCGAGGCCGTTGAGATCGCAGAACCACAGGCCCGCCGCCGCGACGATCACGAAGCCGGGACGACGCTCACGGCCCTCCAGCCGCCGCGCCTGTGCGGTCGCACCCGTTCAGGCGAACGCCGCGAGCGGATTGTGCAGGTCGACCCAGCTGTCCCCGGCCGGCGCGTCGTCCAGCCGCGCCAGCAGGTGGCCCTTCACCCTGAGGTACGGCCCGAACAGGGCCGCACGATCGGTCCGCACGTCCGGGGTGGCCGGGAGCCGGTCGAACGCGTCCCGCGCGGCGCCCGCCACGACGGCCCAGAGCCGGGACTCCGCAGTCCGGTCGCCCTGTCCGAACTGCGATATCAGGCTCCCGAACGTGGTGCCGACCAGCGAACCGAAGAGCTTGGCGTGCAGCACCTCGGGATCGTCGGTGAGCAGGCGGGCGCTGACCGGCGGGCGTTCGATGCCGTTGCGGTCCAGCCGGGCGGGACTGATCCTGATGTCGGCCAGGTCGCGGTAGACCAGCCGGGCGGGGGAGCCGTCGTGGCCGGGCACGACCAGCAGGTTCTGGCCGTGGGCCTCCAGCGCCACGCCGAGGGCCAACAGGTCCAGCGTGTCCGTCAGGGCCAGGCGGGCGAACGCCGCCAGCCATCGGTCCGGCTCACCGGACGGCGCACGGGTGATTGCCGCGACCGGGATCGCGTTCCGCGGCGACGGCTCGCGCAGCAGGGCCGACACGTCGGCGCTGGGCTCGCCACGCACCCTGGCGGCGGCGCCGGCCAGGTAGCGGACGATGCGCGGGCGGCCGCCCCGGCGCGCCGACAACGTGGTGAGCAGGTGCGACAGGGCGAGGCAGTCGCGTACGGAACCGGGGGAGATGTCCCTGACGCCCGAGGTCAGGCGGGTGCTCAACGCCGTCTTGACGTGCGGGCCGCCGTCGAGCGGGGCCAGGGTGCGGGCGGACATCAGCGGCCGGGCCGGCAGCGCCCCGGTGGCGTACGGCCGCAGGCCCAGGGCGGGCAGGACGTGCCGGGTCTGCCAGGGGTGCACCGGCAGCAGCAGCCGGTCACCCTCGGTGAGGGCGTCCGGCCATGGGCCCGTGACCAGGCATTCGGCGGCGGGCAGCGCGACCAGGTCGAGCGGGACGACGGGGTGGTGCTCCGGCATGTACGCGAGCTGCTCGGCCACCGAGATCCCCGGCCGGTTGCGGCACCCGGGGTGGTACGGATGGCCGTCCACCACGTCCTGCTCGTGGTCCACGGCACCGCTGGGGACGGAGTGCGGTCGTGCGAGGGCGCCGGCGCGGGACAGCGCCAGGGAGGCGACGCTGTTGTCCAGGTCCTCGATCAGCCGTGCGGTGCCGGGCAGGTCGAGGGCGGACAGCAGCTCGGCCGGGTGCGTGTGCGGCCGGCCGTCCAGCCACAGGCACGGCTCGCCGTCGAGGTCGTACGGCGACCGCGCCCGCCCGGCCAGCCCCCGTCCGCCGGACAGGAGGACCTTCGCCTCCCGGCCGGGCGGCGGCACGACCGCGGGCTCCCCGCTCCTGCCGCCTGAGCCGGCGGCCAGCCCAGGGAGGGGCTCGTACAGGAGACCGCGCCAGAGGCGGCCCAGGACGGCGGCGCGGGCGCCGGGGAGCGCCGCGGCGTAGGCCGCCGACAGGTCCGGGCGCACCGCGGCCAGTTGTGCCGCGAAATCAGCCTCCAGCCGCCGCATGTTCCCCCCTGATTCCCGGCATACGCCTGATAGCTACCCGTTGGGGCAGGAGTAGGAATAAAAGGGTCGCCATGGCAGCCATCGACGATTTCCTCCCGTCCTCCGGGCCGGAGCAGGAGGCATGCAGAGACGCCGAAGCCCTCGCGACGACCGCGCTGCTCAACTGCCTCATCCGCGAGGTCGCCGCCCCGCTGGGCGACGGCGGGCACGTGCTGCCCGCGACCGGCCACGTCCTGCGCACCGGCGGCGGGCGTTTCCCCGCCGAACCCGCGCTGCGCACGCCCGCCGGCTGGCGCCCGCTGGCGCTGGAGGAGCTCGTCGGCCTGGCGGTGGCCGAGTTGCGGGCGGGCACCGGAGTCGCCAACGACGCGCTGCCCGCCGAGATCCGGCACAGCCGCGACGTCATGGCCACGCTGCTGGCGACCAGGCGCACCGCCGTGCCGCCCGCGGACCCGTACCTGCGGTCGGAGCAGGCATTGGTCGCCGGGCACCGCTACCACCCCGCGCCCAAGGCCCGCGGCGGGGGCGGGCCGGCCGCCTGGCTCCCGTACGCGCCGGAGGCGCACGCCAGCTTCGCCCTGCCGCTGCTCGGCGTGCCCGCGCGGGACCTGGTCGAGGAGGGGGACGCGGGCGCGCTGGACGGGCTCGGGCCGCCCGCGGGCGACGGGCTGGCCCTGCTGCCCGCCCATCCCTGGCAGGTGGAGTTGCTCGGCGGCCTGCGCGACGGGCGGCTGCGCCACCTGGGCGCCACGGCGGCCAGGGCCGTGCCGACCTCGTCGATCCGTACGGTGTACCTGCCGGAGCCGGACCTGTTCTGCAAGTTCAGCCTGGACCTGCGGATCACGAACGACGTGCGCCGGCTCTGGCTGCGCGACCTGCGCCGGCTGAGCCTGCTCGCCGGCCTGCTGGGCGTGGCCTTCGACGACCTGCCGGAGCACGTGCCGCGCCCCGCCGTGCTGCGCGACCGCGGCTACCGCAGCGCCGAGCTGGGAAGGGACGGTGGCGAGGCGCTGGCGGTGATCGTCCGGGACGGCCTGCGCGAGCACCTGCTCCCCGGGCTGACGGCGCTGCTGGCGGCCGGCGTCAGCGAGGGCTTCCCCGGCAACCCGCTCGACGGGCTGGGCCTGGAGGGCGCGCTCACGTGGTGGGAGGGCTATCTCGGCCACCTGGTGCCCCCGGTCCTGCACGCCTACCTCCGCCACGGGGTCGTGCTCGAATGCCACCTGCAGAACGTGCTGATCGCGGTGGACGGGTACGGCGCCCCGGCACAGGTGATCTTCCGGGACCACGAGGGGGTCAAGCTCGTCGCCGACCGGTACCCGCTGCTGCGCGGCGGCCACCTGCTCGGCCGTACGCAGGCCTGGGAGCGGCTGGTGTACTGCCTGCTGACCAACAACCTCTGCGAGATCGCCGGTGCCGTCACCGCCCGGCATCCGGGGTTGCGGGCCGAGTTGTGGGCGCGGGCCAGGACCGTGTTCGCCGCCTGCGGCAAGGAGCACGGCGATCCGGAGGAGCTGCGTGACCTGCTGGCCGCCACGCACGTCCCGGCCAAGGCCAACCTGCTGCTGCGCTGGCTGGACGCGGACGGCGGCGCCATGCGCTGCGTGCCGGTGCCCAATCCGCTGCGGCCTCCCTTCCCGTGATCGGTCACGCGCTGTCGAACTGTTCGGGCAGCGACCGCAGGCGGCCGATGATGGCGGTGGTCGAGCGGTCCGGCAGGTAGCCCAGCACCCGTACCTCGCCGCCCAGCGAGCGCACGAGCGGGGCCTCGGCCAGCATCTCCGGGGTGTAGTCGCCGCCCTTGACGTAGAGCTCCGGCCGGATCATCCGGAGCAGCCGTTCCGGAGTGTCCTCCTCGAACTCCGTCACGTAGTCCACGTCGTTCAGCGCGGCGAGCACGGACATGCGGTCCTCGCACGGGTTGACCGGCCGCCCCGGGCCTTTGAGCCTGGCCACGCTGGCGTCGCTGTTGACCGCCACCACCAGCACGTCGCCGAGCTGGCCCGCCTGCTCCAGGTAGGTCACGTGCCCCCGGTGCAGCACGTCGAAGCAGCCGTTGGTGAACACCACCCGCTCGCCCCTGCGCCGGTGCTCGTCCAGGAGCTGGGCCAGGCGCTCGGCGGTCTGCACGGCGCCCTCCTGGCGGCGCAGGGCGCGCAGCAGCTCGTATCGGGTGCAGACGGCCGTGCCCTGGCGGCGCACCACGACGCCGGCCGCAGCCTGGCCCGCCTCCGCGGCCTCCTCCGGCGTCGCGCCGCCCGCCAGCCAGAGCGCGAACGCGGCCGTGTAGGTGTCTCCCGCGCCGGTCGCCATGTGGTGCGGCGCGGGCTGGGCGTAGGTCCGGTACGGCGGGCGGCCGCTCCTGTGCAGCAGCGTGCCCTCGCCGTCCAGCGTGGTCACCACGATCCGGGCCCCGGTCAGCTCCAGCAGCCGGTCGGAGCGCGACGTCAGGTACGCCAGCCGGTCGGCGTTCCCGTCCACGTGGCCGAGCAGGCGTACGACCTCGGCGTAGTTCGGCAGGACGGCGGCCGGTCCGCTTTCGCGCCACGGCGCCACCGCGTGTGCGTCCACCACCAGCAGGGGGAGCCCGGTGAGCGCCCGGCGTACGGCGGGGGTGAACACGCCGCCGCCGTAGTCGCAGGCGACGACCACGTCCGCGCCGGGCAGGGCCGCCGTGAGCCGTTCCAGCAGCTCCCGCTCAGCCTGGCCGGAGAGCACGTCGAGGTCCTCCTCGTCGTAGCGGGCGGTGAGCTGCCCGCTGGCGACCAGCCGCCACTTGTGCGAGGTACGCCGGCCCGGCACGGTCAGCAGGTCCGTCTCCACCCCGCGCAGCCGCAGGGACCGTACGAGCTCGTCCCCGCAGGCGTCGTCGCCCACGGCGCCGACGAGCCGGACGTGCGCGCCCAGCGCCACCAGGTTGGCCGCCGTGTTGGCGGCCCCGCCGGGCGCGTCCTCGGTCGCCTCCAGGCTCATCACGGGCACCGGCGCCTCCTGGGCCAGGCGCTTGGCCGAGCCGAGCAGCCAGGAGTCGAGCATGACGTCCCCGACGACCACCACGTTGACGGCCTTCTCAGTGCCCATGAGGAGCGAATACCAGCAAAAGCCCAGCTCAAACCAGTTAACCGGCCGAGGTCGCTGGGTAGCCCGCCGCCTATGCACCACCACGCGCACCCGGACGAAGCCAGCTCCGCGCCCACGAAGGCGGACAGCTTCGCTTGCACAAAGGCGGACGGCTCCGCGCATCCTGGGGAGGGCACGACGGCGCTGGTGGGTGGCGTGCGGAGGATCGCGGTGCTGCGGGCCAACGCGCTCGGTGACTTCCTGCTGGCCCTGCCGGCGATGGAGGCGCTCAAACGGGCCTACCCGGGCGCTCGGCTGACCCTGCTGGGCACCTCGTGGCACGCCGCCTTTCTGGCGGGCCGGCCGGGGCCGGTGGACGACGTGGTGGCGCTGCCGCCGATCTCGGGCGTTTCCACCCTGGAGATCGGCCGCCCGGCCCCGGATGGCCTGTGCGAGGAGTTGCGGGAGCGCGGCTTCGACCTGGCGGTACAGATCCACGGGGGCGGGCGTTACTCCAATCCGTTCGTCCGGCGGCTGGGGGCCAGGGTGAGCGTGGGGCTGCGGGCTCCCGGGGCGCAGGCGCTGGATCGCTGGGTGCCGTACGCGGACCACCACCACGAGACCTTGCTCTTCCTCCAGGTGGCCGCGCTGGTCGGCGGGGTCGCGGACGGCCTGGAGGCGCGGGTGGCGGTCACCGGGGACGACCGCGCGGAGCTGGCCCGCGCGCTCGGCGAGCCGCCGCCGGGGCTGGTGGCCGTGCACCCGGGCGCGCGCGATCCGCGGCGGCGCTGGCCGGCGGAGCGCTTCGCCGAGGTGGCCGACCGGGTCGGGCGGCCCGTCGTGGTGACGGGCACTCTGGAGGAGAAGGACCTGGTGATGGGCGTGGTCAGCCGGATGAGCCGGCCCGCGATCCCCGTCGCGGGCGCGCTCGGCCTGGGCGGGCTCGCCGCGCTCTACGAGCGCTGCGACCTGGTGATCGCCAACGACACGGGCCCGCGCCACCTGGCCGCCGCGGTGGGCACGCCCACGGTCGCCGTGTACTGGTGCGGCAACCTGATCAACGCGGGACCGCTCAGCAGGACCAGGCACCGGCCGCTGATCTCGTGGACCACGGCCTGCCCGGCGTGCGGGGCGAGCCTCGTGGACCCGGCCGCCGCACGGTGCCCGCACGACGGCTCGTGGGTGGCCGGCATCCCGGTGGACGCGGTGCTGGATCAGGCCAGGGAGCTGCTCAGCGCAAACTAGACCGATCGTTCTTGAATGTGTTAGCTTGACCGCCGTGGCGAGGAGCAAGGAGTTCGATCCGGAGGTCGCCCTGCAGCGCGCTCTAGAGTTGTTCTGGGAGCGCGGATACGAGGCGACGTCGATGGCGGATCTCGTGGAGCGGCTCGGCGTGGCCCGGGCCGGCATCTACGCGACCTTCGGCGGCAAGCGCGAGCTCTATCTGAAGGCGCTGGAGCGCTATATGGAGCAGGGCAACGTGGTCGAGCCGCTGTCCCAGCCCGGCCCCGCGCTGCCCGCGCTGCGGGCGTTCCTCGACCGCTACGTGGCCGAGTGCCTGGCCGACGAGCTGCGGCGGGGCTGCCTGGTGGTCAACACGGCGGTGGAGCTGGCCGGGCGGGACCCGGCGGCGGCGCGCAAGGTGACGGCGAGCTGGGCGGAGCTGGAAGCGGCGCTCGCCTCCTCGCTGATCAGGGCGCGCGCCCAGGGCGAGATCCCGGCGGGGAAGGACCCGCACGCGCTGGCCAGGTTCCTGCTCGTGCTGCTGCAGGGGGTCAGGGTGCTGGGCCGGGCCGACCCGGATCCGCGCCGGTTGCGCGACGCGGTCGAGCAGGCCATGAACGCGGTCCAAATTTAAGAACGATCGATCTACTAATGGAGACATGGACGATGGCTGGGCGATTCGACGGCAAGGTGGCCCTGGTGACCGGGGCGAGCGGGGCCGTGGGCCGGGCGGTGGCGCTCGCGTACGCGCGGGAGGGAGCCGCGGTGCTGGCCGTGGGCCGGGACGATGCCAAGCTGGCCGAGGTGGTCAAATCGATCGAGGAGGCCGGCGGGCGGGCCGGGGCGTTCGTCGCGGACCTCACCCGGTCGGCGGAGGCGGCCGCCATGGTGGAGGCCGCCGTCTCTCGGTTCGGCGGGCTCGACGTGGCCTGCAACGCGGCCGGGATCTTCGGCCAGGCGGCCCCGGTGGCCGACTACGACGAGGACGTCTGGGACGAGGTGCTGGCGGTGAACCTCAAGGGGGTGTTCCTGTCGATGAAGCACGAGATCGCGCACATGCGCGCGCACGGTGGCGGCGCCATCGTCAACGTGGCCTCCAACCTCGGCGCGCACTGGCGGCTGGCGGGAGCGGGGGCCTACGTGGCCTCGAAGGCCGGGGTGAGCTACCTGACCCGCACCGCGGCCCGGGAGTGCATCGGCGAGGGCGTGCGCGTCAACGCCGTCAGCCCCGGTCCCGTCGACTCGCCCATGTCCCTGCGCCCCGGGGAGACGCCCGAGGACCGGGCCGTCCGGATGAGGAGCGCGCTGCCGATCGGCCGGGTCGCCACGCCCGAGGAGATCGCCGCGGCGGTGCTGTGGTTGTCCTCGCCGGAGTCGAGCTTCGTCGTCGGCCAGGACCACGTGATCGACGGCGGCGCCACGGCCTGACCACGCCGCCCGGCCTCGGCTTGAGCGCCTGAGGGCGCGGCCCCGCCTGGAGTGCCGAGGATGCGGCCCGCGCCGCCAGGAGGGCGCGGGCCGCACGATTCGTCAGGACAGGCGGCTGATCCGGACGGCGTCGGCGATGACCAACCCCGTGCCTCCGGTCCAGCGGCTCGTTCCCACGACGTTGTAGGTGCCGGCGTTGAGGGTGAAGGTGCCTATGTTGCGCCAGGCGCCTCCGCCGGCACGTTGGTCGACATAGACGGTCTGATTACCGCTCGACGTCGCCACTATGTACGGTGCCGAACTGTTGTATCCAGGATCGTCCGGATACCAGACCTCCACCCGGTAGCTTCCGGTGCTGGGGATCGCGGCCGAGTACCACGCCGGGTCGCTGGCTTCGACCGGTTCGGCGAAGCGGTAGTCGGCGCCGTAGCGCTGGGTGGAGTACGTGGAGGTACCCCAGTTGGCGCTGGCGGTGAACTGGCCCGCGGTGGTGTTGTCGATGGTCGTCGACCACGTCGGCGGCTCGGTGGTGCCACCGGTCACGTAGTTCATGTACGTGGTCCAGTTCCAGTTCCGCCCCGGGTCGGTGTGGGTCGCCCCGGGCACCTCGCTGTGGCCGACGATGCCGGTCCGGGTCTTGGGAATGCCGTACTTGTCGCAGAGGTAGCGGGTCAGCGCGGCCGAGGCCCGGTACATCGCGTCGGTGAACCACGAGGCGTTGTCGACGAAGCCCTCGTGCTCGATGCCGATGGAACGGTTGTTGAAGGTGGAGTTCCCCGCGTGCCAGGCGACGTCCTTGTCACGCACCATCTGGGTGATGGCGCCGTTGGAGGACTTGACCACGTAGTGGGCCGAGACCTGCGCGGCGGGGTTCTGGAACCAGGAGATGGTTCCCGCGTACGAGCCCTGGGTGACGTGGATGACCACCCGGTCGATGTTGTAGCTGGTCTCCCGGCTGGACACCCGGTAGTTGCTGGTGCTGGCGGGCACCCAGGCGGCCGGCGGGTAGTCGGGGCTGGCCAGCGCGGCCCTGGCGTTCAGGTCGCGGGCCTTGGCGTACTCGCCGCGGTCGGCGGTGACCTCCTGCGGCTTGACCTGCACGCCGCGGATGTCGAGGCCGAGGCCGAGCTGCTCGTACACGGCGTCGGCGTAGAGGCGGGCCAGCTCGGGAGAGGAGGCGTTGGCGTACTTGGCGACGGACTGGTACCAGCGGCCCACGTCCTTCCTGGCGGTCTCGTCGAGGCCGAGGGCGTCGGCGTGGGAGCGCAGGACGGCCGCGCCGCCGAGGATGTTGGCCGCGTCGTCGTTGCGCAGCTGCTCGACCGGGAGGCCGGTCAGCTCGGCGGCCTTCTCGAGCGAGTGGTTGGTGGGGTTGCTGACCAGGTGCATCATGCCGTAGCCGCCGCTGGCGCTGGGCTCGCCGTTGTGGCCGTCGAGACGGGTCTCGGCGTAGGCCACGGCGACGAGCAGGTCGCGGGGCACGTCGTGATCGGCCGCCGCCTTGGCGAACGCGGCGGGCAGCGCCGGCTCCTTGGCCTGGGCCAGAGCGGGCTGGCCTGCGGCGATGAGGAGGGCGGCGAGCATCGTGGTGGCGAGGGCGGTTAATCGCTTACGGACGAGAGTCATGGGGGGCTCCTCGTTGGCGATGACGGCAGCACGCTACGGCACCTTCTGACAAATGTCGATAATTGACATTACATCCGTGTTAAGTGAAACTTTCCGCCCCAGGTTTCTCGCTCCGCATTCGACGAAAGCGCCCGGTGGCGTACGGGAGATGGCCTGGGGATGGCATTCGAGGGCATTCGGGGTGGCGTCGGGGAGGCGCCGAAGATTGGGCCCCCACGATGTTGTGAAAACTATTGCGCTTCCCGGCGATCGCCCTGAAACTTCCTTTCGTGACCGCGCTCCTGCGTACCATCCTGGCGGCGCTCACCGCCGCACTCGTCAGCATCGTGGCCCCCACCCCCTCCTCCGCTTCCTCCATCGCCTGCGCGACCGACCCGGCGACCCCGAAGCGGCAGCTCAGAGCCATGTGGATCTCGTCGGTATCGAACATCGACTGGCCGAGCCGCACCGGGCTGAGCGTGTCGGCGCAGCAGGCCGAGTTCCGCGCCTGGCTGGACCTGGCCGTCCAGAAACGGATGAACGCCGTCATGGTGCAGGTCAGGCCGACGGCCGACGCGTTCTGGCCCTCGCCGTACGAGCCGTGGTCGCAGTGGCTGACCGGCACCCAGGGTGGCAACCCCGGGTACGACCCGCTGGCGTTCATGGTCAACGAGGCCCACGCCCGGAACCTTGAGTTTCACGCCTGGTTCAACCCGTACCGGATCGCCAACCACGCCGACCCCGCCCGGCTCGTGGCAAGCCACCCGGCCCGGCAACACCCCGGCTGGCGGTTCGCCTACGACGGGAAGTTGTACTACAACCCCGGCCTCCCCGAGGTCCGCGACTTCATCGAGGACGCGATCATGGACGCCGTCTCCCGTTACGACGTGGACGGCGTACACCTCGACGACTACTTCTACCCCTATCCGGCCAGCGGCCAGAGCATCCCCGACGCCGCCGCCTACGCCGAGTACGGTGACGCGTTCGACGACATCGCCGACTGGCGCCGCGACAACGTCAACCAGCTCGTACGCGAGCTGGACCAGCGCATCCACGCGGCCAAGCCGCACGTGTCGTTCGGCATCAGCCCGTTCGGCATCTGGCGCAACTCCAGCACCGACCCGCTCGGCTCGCGAACCTCGGGCCTGCAGTCGTACGACGCCATCTACGCCGACACCAGGCAGTGGGTGAAGCAGGGCTGGGTGGACTACCTGGCGCCGCAGATCTACTGGCACATCGGCTTCCCCACGGCCGCCTACGAGGTGCTCACCGCCTGGTGGTCCGACGTCGTCAGGGACAGCGGCGTGCAGCTCGTCGTCGGCCAGGCCGCCTACCGCTCGGGCGCCTCCGGGCAGGACGCCGCCTGGCAGGACCCGGCCGAGCTGAGCGACCACCTGACCGACAACCGGCGGCACCCCGAGGTCGTCGGCGACATCTACTTCAGCGCCAAGGACGTCAGGGCCGACCGCATCGGCGCCATGACCCGGCTCGTGAACACCCACTACACCAGGCCCGCCCTGCTGCCCGCCCGCGGCACCGGCGGCGCCCCCGCCGCGCCCGCGATCACCGCGGCCACCCGGGTCTCGAACGGCGTCCAGGTCTCCTGGACGGGTTCGGGCACCTCGTACGCGGTCTACCGGGTGGACGGCTCGCAGTCCGCGGCCGATCCGTGCTTCTTCGCCGACGCCCGCAACCTCGTCACGACCACCCGGCAGACCACGTTCACCGACACCTCCGCCGCCGCCGGGACGTACACGTACTACGTGGCCGCGCTCAACCGGCAGCACCGGGAGAGCCCGCCCAGCGCGGGCAGGGTCGTGAGCTCGTCGGGCGGCTCGTTCAGCGTCGTGATCGACAACGCCGATGCCGGGTTCACCGCCAGTGCGAACTGGGGCACCTCCACCTTCTCCGGGCAGCTGCACGGCGCCGACTACCGCTTCGCCGACCCGGTCACGGCCAGCGACCCGGCCTGGTACCGGGCGGCCATCCCGAGCGCCGGGAGCTACCGCGTGGAGGTGTGGTATCCGGGCAACGCCGGTTACAACAGCGCGACGCCGTACATCGTGGCCGCGACCGGCGGCAACCAGACCGTGACCGTGGACCAGCGCTCGGGCGGCGGGCAGTGGCGGGTGCTCGGCACGTACCAGCTCGCGGCCGGGACGTACAACGTCGTGGGAGTGAGCCGCTGGACCTCCACGACCGGCTACGTCGTCGCCGACGCCGTACGGATCAGCAAGGTCTGAACCGACAGCCGGAGTCTGGGCAGGGTCGTCGGATGATCGTACGATGAGCCGGTGGACGGTGCCGGCCCGCGAGCGATCGACGCGGTCGCGGTCCTGGTCGCGGCGGGCCTGACGGTGGCGACCGGCTATCCGGGGCCCGTGCTCGTGGTCCTGGTGGCGGCGGCGCTGCCGGTGCTCTGGATGCGCCGCGCGCCGCTCACCGTCGCCTGGATCGGCGCGGGCACGGCCATCGCCCTGCCCGTGTCGTCGGTGCTGGTGCCCGCCTCCGTGCTGCTGCCCGGCGAGCTGCTGCTCTGGCCGCCCGCCTGCCCGTTCGCCGTCTACGGCGCGCTGGCGTTCGCGGCCGAGCGGCACCGCGGGGTGCCGCAGTGGTCGCCGGTGGTCACCCTCGCCCTGGCCACGGTGGCCTTCCCCGACCCGGCCCTGGCCTTGCGCACCGGGGTGGTGATCGCGCTGTCCGCCTTGTACGGCATGTACATGTCCGTCAGGGAACGCCTGCGGCACGAGCTGGCCTCACGGGCCGAGCGGGTGGAACGCGAGCGGCTGGCGGGCGAGATGCACGACGTGGTCACCCACCGGGTGAGCCGGATGGTGCTGCAGGCCGGGGTGCTGGCCGTGGCCGCGGGCGACGAGCGGGCCAGGGCGGCGGCCGAGGAGCTGCGCGCGACGGGGTACGAGGCGCTGGAGGAGCTGCGGCACATGGTGGCGCTGCTCCGGCGGGGCACCGGGGAGGGGTTCGACCGGGGGCTGCCGCTGCCCGACCTGCGGCCGTTGATCACGGAGTCGGCCGCCGCCGGGGTGCCGGTGGAGCTGACCGTCATCGGCACGCCGGTGCCGCTGCCCGGTGCCGTGGGGCGGACGGCGTACCTGGTGGTGCGGGAGGCCCTCACGAACGTGCGCAAGCACGCGCCCGGCGCGGACGTCCGGGTGCAGGTCCGCTTTCTGCCGGGCTCCGTACGGCTGAGCGTGCGCAACACCCCCGGCCAGCCGGACGCCTGGGTCACCGGCACCGACCCCGGGATGGGCCTGCCGGACCTGCGGCAGCGGGTGGAGCTGGTCGGCGGCACGCTGGAGACGGGCGAGCAGGAGGAGGGCGGCTTCCGTGTGGAGGCCACGCTGCCCACCTCACCATCCTGACTCGGGGTTCAGCAGGCGCTCGAACCGGGCGTTGGCCTCAACGGGGTCGAAGCCCGGCATCGCCTCGCGCATGAGGTCGTGAGCCTGGCGTTCGGCCTCCTCCCGGCCCCGCCGCACCGCCTCCAGCACCTCGTCCGCCAGCGCCGAGCTCCCCAGGCGCATGGCACGCGGATCGAAGGCGACCTCCAGGACCTGGCCGTTCGGGTCCACGGCGACCTTGACATGGCCGGACGGGCCCTCACCGACAGCGACGATCTTGCCGAGCTCGTCCTGCGCGGTCTCCAGCCACGCCCGCATCTGCTCTTCCTGGCGGGCCTCCGCGTTGAGGTCCTGCTCCCTCATGTCGCGGGATCCATCTGGTGGGCGTGCACACCTGCCTCCAACCTAAAGAAGATCGCGGATGACCTGCTCGGCCCTTGCCCGGACGAAAGTCTCGCCGAGCGGTTTGGGCAGCTCGGGAACCTCTCCCATGGCCTTGCTCGCGATCTGCTGGGCCTGCAGAGCCGCGTCCTGCTGGGCCGCTTGGAGCACGGCCGTCACCTGCCTGGCGAGCTCGCCCTCATGGAGCCGCATGGCGCGGGGGTCGATGCGCAGCCCGGTGATGTCACCCCGGCCACCGGCGGTCGCCTTGACGAGGTCGTCCTCGCTCGCGGCCCGGCCCACGACCTGCCCTATCGCGGCCTGCGCCGCCTGCAGGCCGCGCATGGCCCTGCGGGTCGTGGCGTAGATCTGTTCGACGTATTCGCGGTCTTCTTCTGGCGGTGGTATCGGCATGTCTTGCTCCGGTGCCAACGAGTGAAGGTCCCAGTGTAGACAGACCATTAACGTGATCTTGCCGTGGACTGCGGCACTCCTGTCCGAAGAGTGTCCTCAAGATCATGAAATATGACGCTATGGTGGATGAGCATGACGGGACTTGAGGTCGCAATGGGGGCGATGGGGCAGGATGCCTCTCGGATCAGGACCCATGGGGAAGACGTCGGAGCCGCCATCCGGACGTACAGCCAGGGCGTGGACGGCGTGGCGGCCTCCGGCGACGACGGCCTGTTCGGCGATTTCGTCGCTGTTTACGCCGAATGCAGGCAGATGAAGGTCGCCGCGCTTTCCGGCCTTTCCACCGAGGCGGTCGCGACAGGCGACGGCCTGCACGGCGTGATCAGGAACACGCGCGACACCGAGATCGCCAACGCCGCGAACGTCGGGAACATCGGCGACACATGGGCATAACGCTGGACCCCGCGCTCACCGGGATGATGTCGATGATCGGCCCCTTCGTGAGCGCTGACGAGGACATGTTCAGAGGCGAGGGCAACGCCGACCGTACGCTGCTCGCCGGTGTGCTCCCCGCGGCGAACGGGGCCGATACGGCGGTCCGCGGCGCGCAGCAGGGCTACCGCGGCGAGTCCGCCGCCGCCATGGAGCAGCACTGGAACAGGGTCGGCAACGACGGCGGCCACATCACCCAGGCCACCGCAGCGATGCGGATGTCGCCCGCGATCCTCGACGGCGGCGCCTCGGTGGTGTCCGCGATGAAGGTCGGCCAGGTCATGCAGGCGGCGACCGCGCTGGTGGACGTCCAGAAGCTGCTGTTAGCCGGAGGTATGGCCGCGGGTGCGGCCGCCAGCGCTCGAATACTCGCCGCGCGCCGGGCGAACCAGGGGATCATGCACGCGGGCAGAGAGGCCGTCGGCAGCCAGCTGGTTCGCATATTGCGGACGAAGGTCCTTGAGCCCATGCGGCGAATCGCGGAGGGCCTGCGCCGCCCGGGCGGCCCCGGGGGCATGCCGGCACTGGCCGGCGCGGGCGGCCCCCGCGTCCCGATCCGGGCCGCAGCTCTGAGGGCCCCGTCCGGCCCTCGCTCCGTCCGGGACGGCATGGCCCAGATGGGCCGCAGGAACAGGGGATCGAGCGGTGGTAGTGGTGGCGGCGGGGGCGGGCGCCGAGGCGGCGGTGGCGGCGGCAGGGGGATTTTCGGCCGAGACCGGACCGGCAAGATACATGGAGAGACCCTCAACGACGCCAGGGGCATGACGAAGGCGGAGGCGGAGGCGGCCAAGAAGGAGATGGAGGCGAGCCTCAGGGCGAGGAAGGCCGAGGAAGACAGGCTGGGCTGGGAGTCGGGGCATGCCGAGAGGATCAGAAGGGAAGAGCGGGCTCTCAGAGAGTTCGAGGAGAGCATGCGGCGGCAAGGATACGAGGGATGAGCTCACGTCCGGCGACGCGGAGCGCAAGAGGAACAGGTGGTGACGGCCGATGCAGAGCCAAGCAGGCGACGATCTGATCGAGCGCATCCGCATGCATCCGGCCGACGACGACGTCGTGGGCCCGGCGGCCAACGACCTGTTGAGCGAGCTGTACAAGGGATACCCCGTCGAGAACCTCGGCAGGCTCCTCCACAGCGACGATGACCTGGTCGTACGGACGGGGACCTGGGTGCTGTCGGAGCTGGGGGAGCTCGCCGCCCCGATGATGGACGAGGTCCCGGCCCTGCTCGCCAGCCCCATCCGTAACGTACGGTATTTCGCGATCGAGGTCGTGCTGCTGAACGCCGACGAACGGCATGGGCCCGCCATCGCGAGCGTCATGAGGATGAGCATGGACTACGATGCCGCCGTCCGCTGGAAGGTCCTCGAGTTCCTGTCCGAAGCCTCGACCGATCAGTTGGAGGCGGGGGCGTCGTCCCTGGAGGCCGGTCCGGTCAAGACCCTGGCCGACTGGCTGGTCCGCCAGGACGACGAGGAGCCCGACCCGGGTGACGTCCTCGCCCGGCTCCAAGGCCCCGACCCGATGGCCCGGCTGTTCGCCGCGGCGGCTGCCGCACGCCTGTCCGATGAGGACAGGAGCCTCCTGGAGCACGCGCTCACCGCCGAGGACGAGGAGATCCGCTCATTCGCCCAGGAGCGGCTGAGCGAGAACTGACCCAGCGGCGTGGCCGGCGAATCTGGCGGTCAGTCCGGGGCCCAGTACTTCTCCAGTGCCTCTTCCAGGAAGCGGACCACCGGCTGCCAGTCGGCGGGTAGCGTGTAGCGGGTGGCGCGGTGGCCCTGGTGGGTCAGGGTGTAGGCGATGAAGTCGGCGCCCTGAGGGCGTGCCTCGGAGGGGCCGATCCGCAGGTTCGCGAGGTGGCCGCGCAGCACGGCCAGCTCCTCGGCCGTCAGGGGCAGGTCCACGACCGGGCCGGTGCGGCGGCTGAACGCGGCCCGGCCGTCGGCGGCGACGATCACCTGATTGTCGACGCCCGCGAAGCCGCCCTGCTCACGCAGCTCGACCAGCGACTCCTGCGGTACGTCCGCCGCCGGAGCAGCCGGAGCTCGCGCAACGGACACCGGGGCCGCGCTCGCCCTCGTGGCCAGGGCGAGCACCAGGACGAGCACCGGCAGGAACACGATCCGCCAGATTCTCCTCATGTCCCTTGGACGTACCACGGCCCCGATCGGCTCAATCACCCGAGCACCTGTCTGAACGACTTCATGAGGCGTAGTAGGCGAACTGGTCGTTGATCCGCGCCTCGATCGACGACAACCGCGGCTCGTAGACGGCGTAGAAGCCGGCGGTAGCGCCGCTCCAGCGCCGTCATGCCGTCCTGCCGCATCCAGGGGCCGATCCGACGGCCATCACGGGCCCGGGGGACGATCTGGCGGCCGTCATAGGCCCGGCAGGCGCGGGGCGAGGGCGGCTGCCTCCTGGGTTCGCAGGACCAGGGCGGCGGCCGCCTGCATGCGTCTGGCCTCGGCCTCCACCAGCGCCTGGCCCTGATCGGTGATCCTGAAGTAGCGCCGGTTGCGGCCGTTGACCGTCTCCTCGCGGTCCACGGTGATCACCCCGCGCTCGTTCAGGCGTTCCAGGATGCCGTAGAGGGTGCCGACCGACGGCTGGACCCGGCCCTGCGACAATTCCTTGATCGATTTGCTGATCGCGTGTCCGTGCATCGGTCCGGCGCGCAGCGCGGCGAGCACGAAGTACATCGGCTCGCTGACTTCTGAGGTTCCCCTGGGCATGGCCGACATTATTCCGTTCAACGGAGCGTCGGCAAGGCCCGGCGGCCCTTTCCCGGGCCGCCGGGCGATCGGATCAGCCGCAGCGGTCGCCGTTGAAGTGGAAGACCTCGGGGGCCGGGTTGGGGCCGGGGGCGGCCGTGCCGGTGAAGCCGAAGGCCACCGACCTGCCCGGCTTGATCGTGCCGCGGCTCCTGGCCGTCACCACCGCGCCGGACTGCGACAGCGCGGCGCCCCAGTCGGTACGCACGCGCTGCCCGCTGAGGAACGACCAGCGCAGGGTCCAGCCGTCCACGCTCTCCTTGCCGGTGTTCTCGATCACGATCTGGGCGTCGAACGCGCCGGGACCCGCGCCGTGCGCGGAGTAGCGCACCCGGCAGCCGGCCCGCTCGCCCTTGTCGGCCAGGAACGTCGAGACCCAGGCCAGCGGGGAGTTCCAGTTGATGGTCAGCTCGTTCGTCGCCCACGACTCGATGTGGTCGATGTAGCAGAACTGCGGCTTGCAGCCCCGCAGCAGCCGTTGCGCGAGCGGGTCCTGGATGCTGGAGTTGGGCCCGCCTGCCAGCGTGCCGCGCGGCGGGTTGGGCAGGGCGGGGTCGAGCTGGCGGGCGTACCAGCGGCTGTGCTGGTTCTTCGAGGCCACCTCGCCGTAGCCGGTCACGTACGACTGGTTCAGCGCGTTCCGGCCCAGGAGGTAGTCCATGCCCTCGCGTACGCCCGCCCGGTACTTCTCCTGCCCGGTCAGGTCGTAGGCCGTGGCCATGACGACCAGGTTGTTCAGCACCAGGTTGTTCGAGCCCCAGTCGAAGTCGGGCGGGTCGTACGCAAGCCCGTACGCATGTGCGCGCTGGATCGCCAGATACTTCTCGGCCCCGTCCACCACCGACTGCCGCACCCGCGCCCGGTCGGGCAGGACGTTGGGCACGGTCGCCAGGTCGAGGCGGCCGAGCTGGGCCGTGTTGCCCCAGTCGAAGCCGCGGTCACGCCAGATGTCGCCGGTGTGGTGCGGCGAGGCCAGTACGAAGTCCTTGAACTCCTTCTCGCCCGTCGTGATGAACAGCTCCGCCGCCGCCCAGTAGAACTCGTCGCTCACGTCAGCGTCGTTGTAGGCGCCGCCGCCGTTGCCGTCGTTCGGGTCGGCGTATCTCGCCGGGTTCGCCTTGGCGGCCGCCCACGCTTTGCGGGCCGCCGTGAGGTTCCTGGCGGCGAACGCGGCGTCGTACGGGGCGTACAGCCGGGCCGCCTGGGCCGCCGTCGCGGCCAGGTTGAGCGTGGCGGCCGTGGAGGGCGGGTGCAACTCGCGGAGCTGCGGGTCCAGGTGCGGCAGCAGCGGCAGGCCGGTCCAGTTCTGGTCGTGGATCTTGTGATGGGCCATGCCCGCCAGCGGCTTACCGTCAGGCACCTGCATGCTCAGCAGGAACTCCTGCTCCCAGCGGGCCTCGTCCAGGATGTCCGGCCTGCCGTTGCCGCTCTCCGGGATGTCGAGCTGGCCGTCCCGGAAGGCGGCCTTGTCGCGTTCGTAGGCGGCCATGAGCTGGTAGACCGAGATGCCGCCGTTGACCACGTACTTGCCGTGGTCGCCGGCGTCGTACCAGCCGCCCTTGACGTTCAGGGTGTAGTCGCAGACGCCGGGCTGGCAGGGCACGTTCAGGTCGCCCTGGTTCGGCGCCACGCCCACGTGGCCCGCGGGCCGGCCGTAGCCCGGCCTGAGGGTGTCGAGGATCTCGATGCCGCTGCGCTGGGTGTAGTAGAACTTCAGCGCGTCGGTGGGCAGGTCGTCGTAGATGCCGGGGGAGATGTCGAACGGCCTGCTCGTCTCCCCGTCCGCGGTCAGGGTGTAGTCCTCGCCCGGTTTGCGGTAGGCGCCGAAGTCGAGGGTGTGCACGTTCTGGCCGGAGCTGGCGTCCACGCCCCTGGGGGTGGTCCGGCCGGTGGCCACGGTGCGCTTGTCGGCGTTCTTCAGCTCCCAGCTCAGCGGCGTGGTCGCGGCGGTGACGACGGTGGCCTTCTTGGGGCCCGCGGGGAGGTAGCCGACCATGTTCACGCGCACGCGCGGTCCCGTGTCCGGCTCGTAGACCTCGGGCTCGGCGCCGCCCTTGAGCGACACGTCGTCCATGCAGAACCTCCACGGCTCGGCGCTGCCGCCCAGCTGGAAGACCACCTGGGCGTTCGGCAGCGACACGGGGGCGGTGAACGTGTAGGAGTAGTCGTTGCCCGAGACGCTCAGCTCGGGGGCGGCCGACAGATACTGCGTGTAGGGGTCCACCGGGAGCTGCACCAGCGCCCTGCCGACCTTGGCGGGGGCGGCCGAGGCACTGAACCGGTAGGCGTAGGTCTCCCCTTCCACCAGCGGGAGATCGTTCTGGCCGATGATGACGTCCCAGGGGTTGACCGTGCCGCCGGGGATGTCGGCGCACAGCCGTCCCGCGTCCACGGCCGGGGTGAGGTTGCCGGTGCTCCACCACGGGGCGGTGCCGGCGTCGAAGGTGCCGTTCACGATCTGCTCGGGTCCCTCGTCGGCCTGCGCCGCCACGGCGGGCGTGGCCGCAGGCGACAGGGCGACCATGGTGAGGAGGGCCAGTAAGGCGGCCCGGCTTCGGGTCATGGAGGTCCTTAGGGAAATTGGGAGCGCTCCCACAATGTGGAGCGATCCGATCCTCCTTTCCCGCCGCCGCCCCGTCAACGGTCGCGCACCATCGGTCCCGGAAGACTGTGAAACTTTCATCCGGGGCCCGCTTGAGGATCGGTGACCCGTTTGGCAGGGTTCGAGCGTGGTCCGCGCCCTCACCCTGGCCGGGTGCCCCGTGCACGAGGTGCTCGAACGCCAGACCGCCAAGCTGGCCAGGCGGCTCGTCCGTGGCTTCGCCGAGCAGATACCGCTCTACCGGCGGCTGCCGAAGGAGGAGCTCGACGGCGAGATCACCGCCATCACCGAGCACAACCTGCGGCTGGTCTCGCGTATGTTCCGCGACGGCGAGCCGCCGACCAGGGCCGAGCTGGCGCCGCTGCGGGAGTCCGCGATCCGCCGCGCCCAGGAGGGCGTGCCGCTGGAGGCCCTGCTCGCGGCCTACCATCTCGGGGCGCGCATGGTGTGGGAGCACCTGTTCGCCGACGCCACGCCCGCCGACTTCGACGACGCCCTGGCCGCCAACCGGCTCGTCCTCCTCTACGTGGGCTCGGCCACGGCCGCCGTGTGCACGGCGTACCTGGAGGAGCGGGAGAGCATGCTCAGCCAGGAGCAGCACTCGATGCACGCCGCCGTCTCCGCACTGCTCGGCGGCGACCGCGCGGCGCTGGCCGGGCTCCGGCTCGCGCCCCGCTACCTGGTGCTGGCCGTCGCGGTGGACCGGCATCCCGACGAGGGCCGGCGGGGCGGGGCCGTCGCGGGGCGGCGCAAGCTGCGCCGGATCAGGACCGCCCTCCAGCGGTACGCGGCCGAGCCGGTGCTGTCGGCCCTGGACACCAGCGGCGGGATCGCCCTCGTCCCGCTCTCCGGCGCGGACCCCGGGTGGTGCGAGGTCGCCGACCTGGCCGCCGCGATGGGGAAGGCGGCGGGCGTGCCCGTGTGGGCGGCGGCCGGGTTCGCGGACCCCGCGGGCGTGCCCGCCGCGGCGAAGCTGGCCGAGGAGGTGCTGGAGGTGGTACGGATCTTCGAGCAGCCGCCGGGCGCCTACCGGCTGGCCGACGTGCTGCTCGAATACCAGCTCACCAGGTCGAGCGAGGCGACCGAGGTGCTGGCCGGCCTGCTCGACCCGCTGCTCGACAACCCCGATCTGCTGCGGACGCTCAAGGCGTACCTGGACACGGGGCTGGACCGGCGGCGTACGGCCGAGCTGCTGCACGTGCACCCGAACACCGTCGACTACCGCCTGCGCAGGGCCGTCACGCTGACCGGGCTGGACCCGATGGATCCGGCCCACCTGCAGCGCATCGGCGCGGCGCTGGCCGCCCGCCGGCAGCTCGGCCACCGCCGCTGATCAGGACTTCGCGAGCGCGCCCGTCACCGCGGCCGTCACGACGGTGGCGAAGTTACGCATGCCCAACGCGTTCGGGTGGAACGGGGCGGCGGGCGCGGCCGGGATGTAGGGCTCGATCCACCGCGTGCCGGGCGAGGTGCACGGGTCGTGCCCGACGCTCGGCGTCTGCAGGTCGATGAAGCCCACCCCGGCGCCGGCCGCCTGCTCGGCCAGCATCCGGTTGAAGTACATCAGCGTGGCCCGGATGTAGTTGGCGTCGGCGCGGATGATCGGCACGCGCGGGTAGCAGCCGTTGGGCGGCGCGTACGTGGCGTAGCCCACCATGAAGATCCGGGCCTGCGGGGCACGGGCGCGGATGTCGGCGACGAGCTGGGTCAGCCTGGGGCGCAACGCGTCGGTCTTGACCCGCCAGGTGTCCTGGCCGTTCTCGACGTAGTCGTCGTTGCAGGCGTCGCCGATGGGCGGGGGCAGCAGGTTCAGGCAGTCCTCGATGAAGCCGGTCAGGCCCACGTCGTTGCCGCCGATGTGCACCGTGACGAGCGTGGTGTCCTGGCTGAGCGCGTCGAGCTGCGGCGGGACGCTGCCGAGCTCGGTGTTCTGCCGCTGGTACATGTCCGTGGTGTCGGCGCCCGAGCAGGTGACGTCCCGGAACGTGGCGGCGCCGATGGCCTGGGCGGTCAGGCGGGGGTAGTTGCGGTCGGAGCGCAGGCAGCCGAGGTCGGGTAACACCGGGTTCGGCACGAGCGGGCCCGCGGCGGCCGAGTCGCCGAGGGCCACGTACGTCTCCGCCTGCGCCGCGGCCTGGGCCGGTGGCGACAGGACGAGCAGGAGGGAGACGGCGGCCAGGAATGTGATCATCCGTCGGACCATGGGGGACTCCTTCTGCGGGGGGTAAGGGGTGCGGAATCCGTGGTCTTGCAGCGGGGTCTAGCGGCGGAAGGGGCCGGTCACCTCGTACGTGATGCCGCCGGAGCCGAGGCTCTCGCCGCTGGTGCCGCGCTGGGAGGAGAAGTAGAGCCGGGTGCCGTCGGGGGAGAACGCGGGCCCGGTGATCTCCGATTCGCTCTGGCCGTCGAGGCGCATGACGGGGGCGACCACGCCGTCGGGCGTGATGATGTTGATCTCCATGTTGCCGCCGTCCTCGGCCACGTACAGGTCGCCCGACGGGCGCCCGGTGATGTTGTCGACGCCGTCGAGCGTGCCCGTGCCGTCGTAGATCGCGGTCACGGTCTGGCGGGTGGTGTCGTAGGCCCAGACCTTGCGATCGCCCTTGGCGGTGAAGTAGCAGACTCCGGCGGCGTAGTGGCAGCCCTCGCCGCCGTTGAAGTGCCGGGCCGCCGAGACCTGGTGCCTGGTCTGGCGCTCCAGGACGCCGGGGGCCGGGTCGGGCACGGGCCGCCAGTCGACGGCGTCGCCGCCGAGGCCGCACAGCACGTCGAGCCGGCCGCTGGACAGCTCGCCCCAGGTGGTGGGCGTGAAGCGGTAGAAGCAGCCGTCGGTCTCGTCCTCGGTGAGGTAGATGACCTGGTGGTCAGGGTCGCAGGCGGCGGCCTCGTGCTTGAACCGGCCCATCGCGGGGCGGCTCTGGGCGGAGCGGGTGCCGTACGGGTCGGTCTCGAACACCCGGCCCCGGAAGATCTCCTCGCACGACAGCCAGGTGTTCCACGGGGTGGCGCCGCCGGCGCAGTTGAGGTTGGTGCCGTTCAGGATGCGATAGGCGCGCTCGATCGAGCCGTCGGCCCGGAACTTGATCGCCGAAGCCCCGCCCGCCAGCGGCACCTCGGAGTTGGACACGTAGATCCAGCCGGTGCCGTCGGCGAAGCAGGCGCCGCCGTCCGGGGCGGGGTGCCACAACGTGCCGCCGACCCGGTGGCCGGTCCTGGCGACGATCCGGCCGGTGAAGCCCGCCGGTAACGCCATGCCGTTCGCGTCGGGCACGCCGAGCGGTCCGTACGGGCTCGCGCCCGCCGCGACGGAGGCGTGCGTGGCGGTGGACACCGCGGCCTCGTGCCACACCGCCCCCGAGAACGCCACTGCTCCAAGGCTGAGAAAGGTACGGCGCCGCATCGCGTCTCCACTGGTCGCAGTTCATTGCGCAGACAAACGATGAGCGATGCTCGCCATTCTGTGAACTGGACAGCGCTGTAAAGATGGGCGGTCAAATCTGTGACGCCTCACAAAGCGAACCCGCGCCTCACCCGTCGCGGCAGAGCGGCCTGCCGCCGACCACGCAGGCGATGTCGTCGACCTCACAGCTCAGGAGCGTGCCGTCCATGCCGAGCACGAGCACGAGATCGCGCCGTGACGAATGCGCCAGCATGATCCTGCCGACGACGCCATTATCCAAGACCACGGTGGGGCGGCCTGCCGCATATTCCATGCCCTTGTGACTCCTCTCGGCTCTGGTGCAGGCCCCGCACCGGACCCGTCCCCACCAGCATGCACAGAGGCGGCCCCCGAGCGCATCGGTCGGCCGGCCCTTATTTCCGGTGGAGCGGGGGCGGGGCGGCCGGGCGGAAAGGTGAATGAGAACAAGTTCTCGCTCGCTTGCCGGTCGGGCGCCAGGGGTCGCTCGACGGAATCCTACCGGCGAGTAGCATGGCGGCCAACCGGGAGGCGGCGAAGGGAACGACCCCTCGTGGCCGAGTTAGAACGGGTTCCGCCGTCGGGATCGGTTCAGCGCAGCAGGCGGCGTACCCCGGCGGCCACCCAGATCGTGCCCAGCCCCGCGTAGAGGCTGAGCATCGCGGTCCCCATCGAGGCGAGCACCACCGACGCGACGATCGCCACCCCCAGCAGCGCGGTCCACCCGTACAGAACCGCGCGGCCCCGCGCCGAGCCGGTGTGCGCGGCCTCCTGTACGGCCGTGACCAGGGCCATGACCGCCACCCCGGCCGTGCCGACCGTGTCCCGGCCGAGCCCGATCCCCAGCGCGAGCACCCCCGCGCCGGCCACCACGAGCAGGCAGCACACCAGCGCCGTACGGGCCTCGGCCCCCGCGAACAGCAGCCGGGTGGCCCTGCCCAGGGCCAGCCGCAGCACGGTCACCGCCTCACCCACCCAGCCCACCCAGTGCAGCACCGCGATGAGCACGAAGACGGCGATGAGCGGCGGGATCAGGGGCAGCAGGAACACCATGCGCCACCCGCCGAAGGACGACCCCTGCAACCGGGTCAGCATCCGGTAGAGCGGATTGCGCCACTTGAGCGCCGTCACCAGGAGATCCCGGGCCGGATCGAACCCGGGATCCAGCCGCAGCGTCTCCCTGAAGCACTCGGCGGCCCGCCGGGGGTCGCCGAAGGCCAGCTCCGCCCGGCCGAGCACCAGGTGGGCCATGGCGCTCTCCGGGTTGAGCCGTACGGCGTGCGCGGCGGCGGCCTTGGCCGGCTCCGCCTCGCCGAGCCTGACGTGGGCCTGGGCCAGCAGACTCACCAGGTCGGACATTTCAGGATTCAGTGCCAGCCCGCGCCGGGCCGCCTCGGCCACGTCGTGGTACCTGCCCCGCAGCAACTGCCCGTTGGCCAGCAGCTTCCAGGTCCTGGCGTCCGCGGGGTCCAGGGCCAGGGCGGCCTCGGCCGCGGCGACGGCCTGGTCACCGTGGCCGAGGCGGTGGTGCACCACGCCGGCGATGTAGTGCGGGTACGGCTGGTCGGGCGCCAGCCGGATCGCCTCCTGCGACTCCGTCACCGCTTCGGCCCCCTGGCCCTGCCACACCAGCGCCAGCGCCAGCATCGCGTGCGCGGTGGAGTGCTCCGGCCGGACGGCGAGCAGGCCGCGCAGCTCCCGCTCGGCCTCGGCCGTGCGGTTCAGCTCTATCAGCGTGCTCGCCCGCGTGATCGAGTCGGCGGGGTTCACCACCTGTGGGTTCACCACTTGCCCTTGATGTAGGGCAGCAGCTCGTCCCACGCGCCGGACTCGTTCGCGTGCAAGACGTAGTTGCGCGCAGTGGCCAGCCATTCGCGTACGGCGGTGGGCTTGGCGCCCTTGGCGGCGGCCAGCAGGTCGGGCGTGGACATCGGGATGGCGCGGCCCGCGCTGATCGACTGCTGCAGCTTGACCTCCACCGCGCGGTCCACCAGGCCCTTCAGGTCCGCGCCGACGAACTGGTCGGTGACCCGCGCCACCGCGTCGAAGTCCATCTCGGCCAGCGGCTTGTCGCGGCAGAGGATGCGCAGAATGGCCGCGCGGGCCGCGGCGTCCGGCGGCGGCACGAACACCAACTGGTCGAACCGGCCGGGGCGGCGGAACGCGACGTCGACGTACCAGGGCGCGTTCGTGGCCGCCAGCACCAGGACGCCCTCGTTGGCGTGCTGGTCCACGCCGTCGAGCTCGGCCAGGAACTGGTTGACGATCTGCCGGTTGTGCGCCTGGCGCATGTCGGAGCGGCGGGCGGCGAGCGCGTCCACCTCGTCGAAGAACAGCACGCACGGGCTCTGCCGGCGGGCCAGGTCGAACATGGCGCGCAGGTTGCGCTCGCTGGACCCGACGTACATGTCCAGGATGTCGGCCAGCCCGACGCTCACGAACGACGCCCCGAGCTCGCCGGCGGCGGCCCTGGCCAGGTGGGTCTTGCCCGCTCCCGGCGGCCCGTACAGCAGGACGCCGCCGCCGGCCCGCTTGCCGAAGGCGGCGAAGAGCTCCGGCTGCCGCAGCGGCAGCAGCAGCTTGACCCGCAGCGTCTCCTTGACCGCCTCCATCCCGGCCACGTCGGCGAAGGTGACCTCCGACCGCTCCACCTTCTCCTCGGCCTCCACGGGCGCGGGGGCGGGCGGGGACGGGACCGCCTGCGCGAAAGCCACGGGAGCCATCAGCCGGGCGGCCAGCTCGGGGTCGGCCACCCCGGGATCGCGGGACACCGCCTCGTGGTAGTGGTAGCCGGCCTTGCCCGTGTCACCCTCGCCGAGCAGCGCCCGGGCCGCGAGCACGCCCATCCGGGGCGGATGGCCGGGCTCGGCCAGGAACGGCTCCAGCGCGGCGAGCGCCGCCCCGTACGCGCTCCGGCGGACGAACGTCTCGGCCAGCCCGGCGGTGATGTCCGGGTCCTTGGGCGCGAGCATGAGCGCGGCCCGGAACTCGGCCTCCGCGTCGGCCAGGTATCCCTTGGTCAGGAGCTGCTCGGCGAGATGCCGCCGGAGGGGGAGATTGTCCGGGGACAGGCGTGCCGCCTCCCGGAGCGCCTGGAGCCCGGCGTCGTCGAGCACGTTCCTGGTCCCTTCGTCGCGGATTTCTATCCAAAACTAGGCACACTACCGAAACCCGCCCCTACCAGGCGGCCAGAGCGCCAGGCACACCCGCTCTCCTCACGCCGGCGGGCTAGTCGGTGAGGAGCTTGGCGATCGCCACGACGCCGATGCACACGATCACGGCCCGCAGGACCGAGGCGGGGAGCCGGCGGCCGATCCGGGCGCCGAGGAAGCCGCCGATCATCGAGCCCACCGCCACCAGCAGCACGGCCACCCAGTCGACGTCGGCGACGAAGACGTACAGGATGGCCGCCGCGCCGTTGACCAGGACGACGAGCACGTTCTTGGCCGCGTTCACCCGCTGTAGCTTCTCGTCCAGCAGCAGGCCCATCAGGCCGATGAGCAGGATGCCCTGGCCCGCCCCGAAGTAGCCGCCGTACGCGCCGGACGCGAACGCGCCCAGCAGCAGCCAGGGGCCGCCGTGCGCGTGCCGGGGACGGTCGGCGAGCATCCTGCTGAGCCTGGGCTGGATCACGACCATCGCGCACGACAACGCGATCAGCACGGTGACCACCGCCGTGAACGTCTGTTCCGGCAGGTTGAGCAGCAGCAGCCCGCCGATGATCGAGCCCGCCAGGGAGGCGGGGGCCAGTCGCAGCAGCCGGGAGCGCTGCCCGGCCAGCTCCGTCCGGTAGCCCATGACCCCGGCCAGCCCGCCGGGCACCAGGCCGATGTTGTTGGAGACGTTGGCCGTGATCGGCGGCAGGCCGACGGCGAGCAACGTCGGGAACGTGATCAGCGACCCGGATCCGACGACGGTGTTGATGGCACCGCCCGCGATGCCGGCCGCGAGCACCGCGACCATCTCCCAGGGCGTCATGGCGCGAGACTATGGATCATGTCTTACCGGTTAAGACCAATCGTATCGATGAGTGAGATAACGTCCGGGCGAGGCGGTGCCGCCCTGGTCGTGCACGCCGATTCCGCCCCGTAAAGCCCCCGTATAAGTACGTCAAATCCCCGTATATCGCCATATTAGCCCCGGCCGCAAAACCCACCCCGAGCAGGGCCGGATACCCGGCACCGGTACGGCGGCGGCCCCCGGCGACACCCCGACCTCCGAAGACCTTGCTTTCACGGTTAATCGATGGCGTGGACTGGGCGTTCAACCACCACCAGTGCGGTACGGCCAGGAGTAACGCTCCCGTTCGACCGTTGACGACCTTGGAGTACGGACGTAAAGTTCGGCTCGCGCTTACTCGGTTTAGTGACCATCGGGAGAAGACGTGTACCGTCCGCTGCACGACGGCTGGACCCTCCGCGCAGCCGGTGACGCCCCCGTGGGACCGGCCGCGATCCCGGCCAGGGTGCCGGGCAGCGTGCACACCGACCTGCTGGCCGCCGGCCTCATCGACGACCCCTACCGGGACGACAACGAGACGCGGCTGGGCTGGATCGGGCGTACGGACTGGGTCTACGAGACCACGTTCGACTGGCAGGACGACGGCCACGAGCGGGCCGACCTGGTCTGCGCGGGGCTGGACACGATCGCCGTGGTCAGCGTGAACGGCCAGGAGGCGGGCCGCACCGCCAACATGCACCGCACCTACCGGTTCGAGGTGCGCGACCTGCTGCGCGCCGGGGCCAACACGCTCCGGGTGGCCTTCCGCGCCCCCTACGCCTACGCCGAGGAGCAGCGGGAGCTGCACGGGGAGCGGCCGGGGCCCTACGACGAGCCATATCCGTTCATCAGGAAGATGGCCTGCAACTTCGGCTGGGACTGGGGACCGACGCTGGTGACCAGCGGCATCTGGCGGGAGATCGGCCTGCACTCCTGGTCGGGCACGCGCCTGGCGGAGGTGCGCCCGCTGGTGCGCGGCGACGGCGTGGACGTGCACATACGGGTCGAGCGGACCGGGGACGCGCCCGTGACGGTCACCGCCGACGTGGCAGGCGTGCGTGCCGAGACCAAGCTGGAGCAGGGCGAGAGCACGGCCGTGGTGCGCCTGGACGTGCCGGACGCCGAGCGGTGGTGGCCGCGCGGGCACGGCGGGCAGCCCCTTTACGCGCTCACCGTCCGAGCGGGCGCCGACCGGTGGCAGCGGGAGATCGGCTTCCGCACGATCGAGCTCGACCCGGACGCCTTCCGCCTGATCGTCAACGGCCGGCCCGTGTTCGTGCGGGGTTACAACTGGATCCCCGACCACTGCTTCCCCGCCATGATCACCCCGGAACGCCTGGCGGAGCGCTTCGGCCAGGCCACCGCCGGCGGCGCCAACGCGCTGCGGGTCTGGGGCGGCGGCCTGTACGAGTCGGAGGACTTCTACACCCTCGCCGACCGCCTGGGCCTGCTGATCTGGCAGGACTTCCCGTTCGCCTGCTCGGCCTACCCCGAGGAGGAGCCGTTCAGGACCGAGGTCGAGGCCGAGGCGCGTGACAACGTGGCCCGGCTGTCCTGCCACCCGAGCCTGGCGCTGTGGTGCGGCAACAACGAGAACATCGAGGGCCACCAGCACTGGGACTGGCGGGCGCCGCTGGGCGGGCGGAGCTGGGGCGCCACGTTCTACTACGACCTGCTGCCGGGCATCGTGGCCGAGCTGGACCCGACCCGCCCGTACTGGCCGGGCACTCCCTACTCGGGCGCGCCCGACCGCGACGTCCGCGACCCCTCGACCGGGACCGTGCACCTCTGGGACGTGTGGAACCACGAGGACTACACCCGCTACGCCGGCCACACCCCGCGTTTCGTGGCCGAGTTCGGCTTCCAGGGGCCGCCCGCCTACGCCACCCTGCGCGCGGCCTCCTCCGACGAGCCGCCGACGCCGGACAGCTCACACCAGAAGGCGGCCGACGGCCAGGCCAAGCTGCTGCGCGGCCTCGGCGCGCACCTGCCGCGCCCCGGGACGTTCGACGACTGGCACTACTACACGCAGCTCAACCAGGCCCGCGCGATGGCGTTCGGGGTCGAGCGGTTCCGCTCGCTCATGCCGTACTGCATGGGGACGATCGTCTGGCAGCTCAACGACTGCTGGCCGGTGACGTCCTGGGCCGCCGTGGACGGCGCGGGCCGCAGGAAACCCCTCTGGTACGCGCTGCGCCGCGCCTTCGCCGACCGGCTCATCACCCGGCAGGACGGGGACGTCGTCCTGGTCAACGACACGGACGAGGAGTGGGCGGGCACCCTGGCACTGGCCCTGCGCGACCTGTCGGGACGGATCCTGGCGGCCGGGGACGAGCCCGTCACCGTCGCGCCCCGCGCCACCCTCCGAGTCGGCCCACCCCGCCAGGATCAGGGGCCGCAGGCCGCCCTGCTCACCGCGGAGCTGGGTTCGCTGCGCGCGCTGTTCACCCTGGCCGAGGACCCGGCGCTGGCCTACCCGCTCGCGGCGTACACGGC
Organism: Nonomuraea jiangxiensis; assembly: GCF_900099965.1. Taxonomy (GTDB): domain Bacteria; phylum Actinomycetota; class Actinomycetes; order Streptosporangiales; family Streptosporangiaceae; genus Nonomuraea; species Nonomuraea jiangxiensis. The sequence continues at coordinate 37,300 of NZ_FNDJ01000010.1, forward strand.
GGCCGTCGAGCCGGAGGAGGGCGGGCTGGCGGTCACCGTCACCGCCACGACGATCCTGCGCGAGCTGGCCCTCTTCCCGGACCGGCTGGACCCGGCGGCGAGCGTGGACGAGCAGCTCGTCACGCTGCTGCCGGGGGAGAGCCGTACCTTCCACGTCACGACCGAGCGGGACCTGGACCCGGCCGCGCTCACCGCCTACCCGGTGCTCCGCTGCGTCAACGAGCCCCACTGACACCCGCCGGGGGAGAATTCTCATCCCGTGGGTGTCCCGCAGGTAGTACTGGCGATATCCGGGGGAGAGCTTGATGCTCGGAGAAGCCGCGTTCACGGGCCCGGAGGCTATAACCGTGGTGAAGGCATCTCAGGCGGGAGCGGGCATGGACCTCAGCGGAAAAGTCGCCGTAGTGACGGGCGCGGGCCAGGGCGTCGGCGAGGGCAGCGCGTTGCGGCTGGCCGAGGCGGGCGCGGCCGTCGTGTGCGTCGACATCAACGCCACGACGCTCGACGAGACGGTCAAGACCATTCGCGGCAACTCGGGCGCGGCCATCGGCGTGCAGGCCGACGTGTCCACCCGGGAGGGAAACCAGGAGATGGTGCGCCGCGCGTGCGCCGAGTACGGGCGCATCGACGTCCTGCACGCCAACGCCGGGGTCACCCTGCTCGGCCGGGTGGAGGACTTCGCCGACGAGACCTGGGACCGCCTCCACGACCTCAACCTCAAGGGCGTCTACCTGGGGATCAAGGAGGTCCTGCCCGTCATGCGGGCGGCCGGCGGCGGCTCGGTGGTGATCACCGCCTCCGTGCTCGGCCTGGTGGGCGACCCCGACCTGCCCGCGTACGGGGCCACCAAGGGGGGACTGCGGTCGATGTGCCGCTCGCTCGCGGTGGCGTACGGACCGGACAACATCAGGTTCAACACCGTCTGCCCCGGCGACGTGGAGACCCCCGGGCTGAAGGACTATTTCGACTTCCAGCCCGACCCGGAGGCCGCGCGCCGCTCGATCACCGCCCAATACCCGATGCGCCGTTTCGCCAGCCCGCGCGACGTCGGCAACGCGGTGGCCTTCCTCGCCTCCGACGACGCCTCCTACATCACCGGCACGGACATCGTGGTCGACGGCGGGATCCTGGCCAAGGTCTACTGACCCCGGCCCGCTACAGGTCGCTGGTGATCCGCAGCCGGGTCGTCCGGCCCCTTTCCAGGAGCAGGCCGGCCACGGCCACGGAGTCGCCGTGGCGCTCGGGCGGGTCCAGGCGGAGCAGCGGGCTGCCGGTCACCGAGAACATCGCGGCGGCCCGCCCCGTTCCCGCCGGGACCAGGTGCGAGCCGACGAACTGCTCGTGCGGCCGGAGCCCGACGGCGGCCAGCTGCTCGACCTCGTCGTCCTCGAAGTCGAACAGCGGCGCGAGCGTGCTGGACTCGCCGCGCAGCCCGCTCAGCGAGGCGGGCCTGAAGACGAACGTGAACTGCGGCGCGATCAGCTCCAGGATCAGGCAGGCGAACATCAGCTCGGGAAAGCCGAACACCCCGATCATCGTGTCCACCCTGGGCTCGACCAGCCCGGCCCGGGCCAGCACGTAGGGCGGCTCGATGATGACGGGATCGGGCACCACGACGTCTCCGACCCCGCCCTCCCGCAACCGGCGGATCAGCGTCTGGTGGAACGGCCCGGTGTCGTGGCTGTGGGTGACGACCCGCAGGTCGCCGCGCCGGCGCACGCCGCACTCGGCGCCGATCGCGTCGATCAGGTCGAGCGCGTGCTCCTCCGGCGGGGTGCCGAGGTCCAGCCGGCCGGCGATGGAGACGGGCGCGAGCACCGCGTACGCCTGCAGGTCGGGCACCGAGCGCAGGCCCTCGCCGAGGCCGCCGAGCGACAGGGCGCCGGGCAGGCCGAGGGCGGTCAGCGTGGTGCCGTCCACGTAGTCGAAGATGCCGCTCCAGGTGCGCGGGGAGCTCGCGTCGCCGCCGAGCTCCTGTCCGACGAAGGCCCCCGGCATCTGCTCGCCGGGCCCCTCCCCGGCCACGATGACCAGGCGCTCGGCGAAGCCGCGCAGGATCGACTCGGCGGCGGCGGTGGCCTGCCCGTCGATGCGCCGCTTGCGGGCCTGGACCCCCTGGTCCCCGCCCTGGTCCCCGTCCTGGTCAGACCCGGCGTCCTCCGGCCCGGCCGGCTCACCGGCCGCCAGCCGGCCCGCCCGCGCGGCGGCCGCCATCGCGGCCACCAGGACGGCCGGGACGTCGGACGCGGCGCCGGTGTCGCGCCCGGCACGGCCCGGCCCGGTGTCGCGTCCGGCCGGCTCGACGCCGTCGGCGGACGTGACCGCGCGGACCTCCGTCACCGACTTGTCGAAGAACCTGATCCGATCGGTCCACGACCGGCTGAATCGGGGGATCGCATTGATGGCATTGTCCGTGACAGTCATTTATGGCCGCCTAGATGCTGAAGGGCGTTCAGAGAGTCATCTTCGCCCTTTCCATATTCTGAGGATCGCAGCGATGATGATAATTGCCAAGGCCACCGCGACACACAGCTTCAGCCAATCCCGGGCGCCGATCCACACGTCCACCTGCTCCACCAGCTCGGGGATTCCGCCGATGGCCAGCCCGGCGGCCAGGGCCGCCAGCAGCGTGTTGGAATTCGACGTGACCACCTGGTCGCGAGCCCGGCTGAGCTCGGAAGCGAGCTGGATCACCCGGTCCATCTCTTTTGCCGTGCGTGCCGCAGCCTCATCGGATTTGCGCAGAATACAAAGCTCTTCGTCAAATGCCCGATTTCTTGCCTCGTGTAGTGAGTGCCGAAAATTGTGAAGCTCCGTCAGCATCGCGGAATGGCGTAGCTGGGATTTGGCGATGCCGATGTTGCGCTTCGCGGCGATGGTCGGCTCCGTTATCAGAGTTTCCATCGTGAGCCGGTAGTGCCGTTCCAGGTTCTCCGACACCGCCTGCCGCAGGTTCGCGACCGTCCACACGAAAATGGAGGAGGAGTCGAAGCCGTAATAGCGCATCCTGAACTCCGATCGCGGCCGCAGGTCGATCGGCAGGTGCGAGATCTCCAGGCAGCAGCTCGGGTTGACGAAGACCATGTGGTCGCCGAGCACCGTGTATCCCGTGGCCACGTCGTTGAACACCTGGTCCGGGCTGCGCCTGCGCCACAGCCCGTCCTTGCTGACGTGGTCGGTGGCGTAGGCCATCAGCGTGGAGATCTCCCAGCAGAAGCGCCGTGACTCGGCCACTCCGTCGTAGGGGGCCTCCTCTCTCGCGGACCCGTTGAGGTCCCAGATCTGGACGGCGGGCAGCGCGTTCATCGGGCGCCGCTCGATGACGTCGCCGTCGCTGAGGATCGCCTGGTCGCACAGCGCGGTCACGGCCTGCTTGGCGACCTTCTCGCAGACGCTCCTGCTGGTGATCACGTTGACCAGCTGCACGAGCTCGTCCAGGTCGAGCGGGTGGCTGAGCCGGATGCTGCCCAGCGCGTCGGTACGGTTGGCCGTGGCGAACACCCACGGGATGACGAGCAGGGCGTATTCGTCGTCCATCCAGACGATCGACTGGTGCAGGTCGTCGGTTTGCGCGTGGGCGGCGAAGGCGATCTCGGCGGGCAGCCTGCTGGCCGGGAGCAGCTCGGAGTAGTGCAGCCCGTGGTGGTCGATGAGCTTGGCCAGGTAGGAGTTCTCTCCCTGGTTCTGGTCGATCTTGCCCGAGTCGAGGGCGGTGGTGAGCACGCTGGGCCTCAGGTGCAGCGCCGTGTAGGTGATCAGGCTCACGCCGCTGACGAAGAGCTCCGAGACCTTCGGGGCCTGCGGGATCTCGCCGGGTTCGCCGAAGACGGTCGTACGGTAGCGCGAGACGATCATGTCCGTCGTGCTCCCAGGGCCTGGCGCAGCTCCGACGTCACGCCCTCGACGCACTCCAGCGGGAAGCCGGGCCCCGTCGGAACGCAGATCACCCGGCGCGCGAGCTGGGCCGACACCGGCGGCGAGGGCGTCCCCCAGAGCCTGCTCTGCGACTCGAAATACGCCCTCGCCTCGAACCCGCTCGCGGCCAGGCGGGAGATGAGCGCGTCCCGGTCGGACCGGCTGGTGTCCGGTGGCAGCAGGAACGGCGCGTGGATCCGGTTGGAGCCGCCACCGTCGTCCTGGCCGGTGAGCGGGGTGCCGGACAGGTGCTCGCGGTAGGTGTCGTAGACCAGCCGCAGCTTGCTCACCACCATGGGCAGGTCGGGCCAGGCCAGGGTCAGGTAGGCGGCGTTCAGCTCGGGCAACCGCCTGGGGTGCAGGAGAAGCCCGGGATGCCCGCCGCGCTCGTCGAGCACGTGCCCCGGCAGGCACAGCGCGCCTCCCGTGCCCGCCGCGTGGATCGGCTTGGTGAAGCTGAAGCTGAGGGCCACGAAGTCGGCCTGGCACACGGAGTTGGTGGCGTTCCGCGGAGTGCCCAGGCTCTCGCACGCGTCCAGCACGAACGGGATCCGCCTGGACGCGCACACCCGGGCGATGCCGGACCTGTCGCAGGGGGTGCCGTAGTTGTCGACGGCGATCACCGCGGCCACCGGCATCCTGTCGCAGGCGGTGGCGAGCGCGCCGACGTCCATGTTGAACGAGCCCGGGTCGACGTCGATCCACCGGGGCACGGCGCCGACCTGCGAGATGGCCGCGCCCACGGCGTGATAGGCCAGGTCCGGCGCCGCCACGTGGTCGCTCGGGCGCACACCCGCCATCGCGAGCGCCATCACGAGCGCGTCCGTACCCGAGCGGGTGGGCACGACCGACCACGACGCGGGCAGCCGCAGCTCGGTCGCCACGCAGCCGGCCACCCGGCGGGACCAGCCGCCGGCGGTGCGGTAGGTGCCGGAGAGCATGATCGCCTCCATGGCGGCCAGGAACTCCGCCTGCCGGTCCTCCGCGAGCCGATAGGGGCTGACGATGGGGAGCTTGAATCTCATCGAGTTCGCGTACGCCATCTGATAGTCGTTTTCTGCGCGATCGGCCGGTCAGGCCGCACCGGTCCAATACAGGCGGTCATCCAGCCGCTTTGTGCGCTGGTGCCGGAGAATGCCGGCGAGCCGCTCGAACCTGCCGCTCACCAGATCTTCTTCGTCGAGGTCGATCGACCGGTAGAACTCCGCCAGTTCTTCGATGCCCTGCCGAACCGTCCGGTCGAGACGCAGTCCAGGAATGGCGCGGAAAATCTTGGTGGAGTCGATCCGATATGAGCGTTTGTCGTGCAGGCTTTCCACGGCGGCGCCGAGCGTCGAATCCGGCACCGTGGTGGTGACCAGCTCAGCGATCTCGCTGATCCGATGGCAGTTGTCGGAGCGGCCGACGTTGAATATCTCGTTGTGCACGACCTCGCGGGGAGCCTCCAGCGTGGCGATGACGGCCTGGCAGAGATCGGCCACGTGCACGAAGGGGCGCCAGGCCAGGCCGTCGTCGCGCAGCCGTACTTCCTTGCGGACGCAGGCGAGCGCGGTCAGGAAGTTGACCACCAGGTCCAGCCGCAGGTTGGGCGAGGGGCCGAAGGCGGTGGCGTTGCGCAGGAAGGTGGGGCTGAAGTCGTCGGTGGCCAGACGCGCGATGTCGCACTCGGCCAGGTGCTTGGCGACCGCGTAGGGCGTCATCGGGCGCACCGGGTCGGCCTCCGTCAGCGGCTCACGGCTGTCGAGCCCGTAGATGCTGCAGCTGGAGGAGAACACGAAGCGGGAGACGCCCGCCTCCCGCGCCAGCCGGGCGGTGCGCACGGCCGCCAGGTGGTTGACCTCGAACGTGAGAGCGGCGCAGAGATTGCCCAGGGGATCATTGGAAAGGGCGGCGAGATCGACAACACCGTCAACATCATGGAAATCAGCGACCTGTAGTTGCCGGATGTCACTGGATCTTTGATTTGTCCCGTTATTGCCGTCCAACACGCTGGCATCCCGGAAGAAGTGCGTGTCCACGCCGGTCACTTCATGGCCGGAGGCTTTCATCATTCTGGTCAGAACGGCCCCGACATAGCCCGCGGAGCCGGTGATGAGCACGCGCATGGACTTCTCCTGTCGGAGGCCGGCTGCCCAGAACTATAGATCACGCATTCGCCGAGTCAAGGTTTTATGCCGGTAGCTCATGCTTGCCGTCCGAATTATGTCAGCATATCTACGGCGGCAGGCGTGATTCACCATTTGTCGCGTTTGAGGAGAGGGGATAGGTATTGTCATTAATGCAGGCGATTAGCCGCGCGCCGGCACGCGGCGACCCGCGCTCACACCCGCTGATCGGCCCGGCCCGCAGCCGGGCGGGCGAGCGCGCGCTTGAGGATCTTGCCCGTGGGGCTCATCGGCAGCTCGTCCACGAACGACAGGTGACGCGGGTATTTGTAGGCGGCCACCCGCTCGCGGACGAAGTCGCGCAGGTCCTCGCCGGTCACCGGGGCGCGCAGGGCGACCGCCGCCGCGATCTCCTCGCCCAGCTCGGGGTGCGGCACGCCGAAGACGGCCGCCTGGCGTACGGCCGGGTGCTCGTACAGAACCTCTTCCACCTCGCGCGGGTAGACCGTGTAGCCACCGCGGATGATCACGTCGCGGCGGCGGTCCACCAGGAAGAAGTAGCCGTCCTCGTCGACCCGGCCGAGGTCGCCGGTGTGGAACCAGCCGTCGCGCAGGGCCTCCGCGGTGGCCACGGGGTTGTTCCAGTAGCCCTTCATCACGTTGGGGCCGCGTACGACGATCTCGCCGATCTCGCCGCGCTCGGTCTCCGTGCCGTCCTCGTTGACGACCTTCATCTCGACGTCCCTGATCGGCCAGCCGATCGAGCCCGGTTTGCGGTGGTCGCCGCCCCGGTTAGTGGCCGCCACCGGGGAGGTCTCGCTCAGGCCGTACCCCTCGATGATCTCGCAGCCGAACCTGGCCTCGTACGCGCGCAGCACGTCCAGCGGCAGCGCGGCCCCGCCGGACGCGCAGACCCGCAGCATCGACATGTCCGAGGCGCCCGGATGGTCGAGCAGCGCGATGAACATGGTCGGCACGCCCTGGAAGACCGTCACCCCGTCGCGCCTGATCACCTCCAGCGCCCGCCCCGGCTCGAACCGCCGCAGCATCGTCAGCCGCGCGCCCGCCTGCACGGTGGCGTTGAGCGAGCACGTCTGGCCGAACGTGTGGTAGAGCGGCAGCGCCCCCAGCACCACGTCGTCCACGCCGAGCGCGTGCATGCGGGCCACGGTGGCGGCGTTGCCGCTCAGGTTGCCGTGGGTCAGCTCGATGCCCTTGGGCCGGCCCGTCGTCCCCGAGGTGTAGTGGATGACCGCGGTGTCGTCCGGGGCCATGGAGACGATCTCGTGCTCGGCCGCCACCCCGCGCAGCAGCCGCCGGAACTCCTCCGGCACCACGAAGAAGCAGTCGGCCTTCGTGCCCGCCGAGCCCGCCTCGGCCGCCTCCGCGAACGCGTGCCAGGCCACCAGCAGCCGCGCCCCGCAGTCCCCCAGGTACGCCGCGATCTCACGGCGCTTCAGCAGCGGGTCGAGCGGCACCACCACGGCCCCGACCCGCAGCACCCCGTAGTAGACGACGCCGAACTCGGGCACGTTCGGCAACATGATCGCGACCCGGTCACCGGCGCCGATCCCGCGGGCCAGCAGCAGCCCCGCGAGCCGGGCGCTCAGCTCCTCCAGCGTGCCGTAGGTGAGCCGCGCCTCGTCCAGCGTGAGCACCGCCCTGCCACCGAGCCGCTCGGCGGAGATGTGGAGCCGGTCAGCGAGGTTCATGGAAAGACCGTACGTCCACGCTCCCACGTCTCTCATTGGTCGCTGTGGCCAGTCTTTCCCGCCCGGTATTGGTGGGCCCGCAGGTATCCGGCGCGGGCACGGCGAGAGCCGGCTGGGCGTCCTGCAGCGCGATGGCCACGAGCAGGTCGACGAGATCGTTGATCGAGCGCAGGCTGCGCCCGGTGCGTTCCTGGATCCGGCGGAGCCGGTACTGGGCGGTGTTCGGGTGGATCTGCAGCCGCTCGGCCGCGGTCCGCAGGTTCAGGTCGGCGGCGGCGAACGCCCTGATCGTGGCCGTGAGCACACCGCCGCGCGCCCGGTCCTCGGCCAGCAGCGAGGTGATGCGCGGGTCCACCAGGTGGCGGGCGGTGTCGTCGGCCTTCAGCGCCAGATACTGGAACGGCGTGATCCGCGGCAGCGCCGCCACGCCGCCCTCCTCGGGCACGAAGTCCAGCACCGCCCTGGCCTCCTGGTAGGCCTGCGGGATCTGCGCCGGGCCGGCCGACACCGTACTGATGCCCATGGCCAGCCTGATGCCCTCGTTCGCCAGGCCCTCCAGCACCGCCTGCAGCCGGTCGCACAGCTCCTCGGGATCGGCGTTCGGGCCCAGTACGGGCACCGCGACGATCTCCGACTGGCGGACGACGGACAGGGTGCGGGTGCCGTTCCCACCGGTCCTGGCGATGGCCGCGCAGGCGGCGTGCCGGGCGTCGGCGCCGCGGTCGGGTCCGGCCGTCACGGCGGTGGGCGGGCCGAGCAGCACCGCGGTCACCACCAACAGGGGCGTGCGCGCGTCCGGCGCCAGGCCGTGCGCCTGCGCCGCGGCCAGCTCCCTGCCGCTCGTCGGCACGCCCCCGGCCAGCAGCGTCTCCAGCAGGTCACGGCTCTCACGCACCGCCTCGGCGGCCGCGTACTGCTGGAACTCCATGTACGCGTTCGCCGCGTGCGTGCTGGCGAAGTCGCAGTAACGCATCAGCGGGGCCGCCAGCGACAGCGCCGCCTCGCGCCCGGCGGGCGTTTTCCCCGCCCGCTCGACCACCGACTCCCAGAACACCTGCTGCCCGACCCGGAACGCGTTGATGTAGTCGGCCAGCGCCACCCCCGCCCTGGCCCGGCGCATCGCGGCCCGCCGGGTGAACGAGATGTCCTCGAACCTCACCGTGCGCTCCTCCAGCAACACGGCGAGCTTGGCGCTGTAGTGCTTGACCACCTGGTCCCGTACGTCGGCGTGGAAGTCCGGCCCCTGCGCCGCGTAGCCGGGGATCTCCTCGCGCATCGCCGCGACGGCGGCGTCGGCCAGCGACTGGAGGTCGCCGAGGAGCTCGGACAGGATGCGGGCGCGTTCAGCGCGGACCGGATCCGTGCTGAGAACACTGACCATGCCGGGATGATCCATGGCCATTGCCGGACGGTCAACGGGTTGTAACCGGTCCGAGACCAGCGCTGTGCTCAGAGGACAACTCGCCTGAAACATCTTGGGTCACCGTGCCCAATGCGGCCCGTGACGAGCGGCTCCTACGCTGAGCCCAACATCAGAACATTGTTCTCCAGGAGGCCGGATGCTGGAGGTACACGATCTTACCGTTCGCTTCGGGGGCATCACGGCGCTGGACGGCGTGGGCTTCGACGTGGGGCGCGGCGAGATGGTGGGGCTCATCGGGCCGAACGGCGCCGGCAAGACCACCCTGTTCAACTGCCTGACCAGGCGCTACGACGCCGACTCCGGGACCGTCTCGTACGAGGGCAGGGACCTGACCTCCGTCGCCCCGCACGCCATCGCCGAGCTGGGCATCGCCCGTACCTTCCAGAACCTTGGTTTGTTCCCGCGTATGTCCGTCAGGGACAACGTGCTGGTCGGCGCGCACCACCGCGGCCGCGGCGGATTCCTCACCGCCGGCCTGCGGCTGCCGGGGGTGCGCCGGGAGGAGCGCGCGCTGCGCGCCGACGCCGACGCCGTGCTGGAACGGCTGGGCCTGACCGGGGTGTCCGCTCATCCCGCGACCGGGCTGCCGTTCGGCACGCTCAAGCGGGTGGAGCTCGCCCGCGCCCTCATCGGCCGGCCCCGGCTGCTGCTGCTCGACGAGCCGGTGAACGGGCTGAACGCGGCCGAGGTGGAGGAGTTCGCGGGCATGCTGGGCGCGATCCGCTCCGAGTACGACCTGACCGTGATCGTGGTCGAGCACCACATGGGGTTCGTCATGGGGATCTGCGAGCGGATCGTCTGCCTGGACTTCGGCCGCAAGATCGCCGAGGGGCCACCGGGCGAGGTGCAGCGCGACCCCGGCGTCATCGAGGCCTATCTGGGGACGGCCGTGAGCGAGGGAAGCGAGCGAACAATCGAACGCAGTAGCCGGCTCATGCGACCGACGAAGGAGGGCGCATGAGCACTCTAGAGGTCGAGGATCTGACGGCCGGATACGGTGACGCCCGGGTGCTGCACGGCATCGGCCTGACCGTGGGCGAAGGGGAGATCTGCGCGATCCTCGGCCCCAACGGCGCGGGCAAGACGACCCTGCTGCGCGCGCTGTCCGGCATGATCAAGGCCCGCGGCCGGGTCCGGCTGGGCGGGACGGACCTGGCGGGCCGCTCGCCGGACGCTCTGGCCAGGCAGGGGATCGCGCACGTGCCCGAGGGACGGGGCACGTTCATGCCGCTGACCGTCGAGGAGAACCTGCGGCTGGGCGCGTTCGTCCGGCGCGGGCGCGACGGCGTGAACGCCGACATCGAGCGCATCCACGGCTACTTCCCGGTGCTCAAGGACCGGATGAAGCAGGCAGCGGGAAGTCTCAGCGGCGGCGAGCAGCAGATGCTGGCGATCGGCCGGGCACTCATGTCGCGCCCCCGGCTGCTGCTGCTCGACGAGCCGTCACTCGGCCTGGCGCCGCTGGTCACCCGGGAGTTGTTCCGCATCGTCCAGGCCATCAACGCAGAGGAGCAGACCACGGTGGTCGTCGTCGAACAGAACGCACATCTCGCCCTCGGCATCGCCCAGCAGGCGCACGTGCTGGAGACCGGGCGGATCGTCCTGTCGGGCACGGCCGAGCAGATCAGGGCCGACGAGCAGGTCGCGCAGTCCTACCTCGGGTACCGGGTGTAGCCCATGGCCGGATTCCTGCAGCAGGTCGTCGAGGGGCTCGGCGCGGGCGCCATCTACGCCAGCCTGGCGCTGGCACTGGTACTGATCTACCAGTTCACCGGGATCGTGAACTTCGCCCAGGGCGAGCTGGCCATGTTCTCGACCTACATCGCCTGGCAGTGCGTGGCGGCCGGGCTGCCGTTCTGGCTGGCGCTGGTGCTGACGCTGGTGGTGTCGTTCGCGGGCGGGATGCTCATCGAACGGGTGATCATCCGGCCGGTCGAGGGCGCGCCCGAGCTCACGCTGGTGATCGTCACCGTCGGGCTGTTCATCTTCGTCAACGCCGCCGCCGGGTGGATCTGGACCTTCCTCATCAAGGACTTCCCCAACCCCTTCCCCGGCGGCGTGCTGGAGGCCGGCGGGATCCACGTGAGCATCTCCACGCTGGGCGTCCTGGGCGTGGTGGCGGTGGTCATGGGGTTGCTGTACCTGCTGTTCCGGTACACCAAGATCGGGCTGGGGATGCGGGCGGTGGCGACGAACCCGTCCTCGGCGCGGCTGGTCGGGATCCGGGTGGGGTGGATGCTCGCGCTCGGGTGGGGGCTCGCGGCCACCGTCGGGGCGGTGTCAGGGGTGCTGGTGGCGCCGGTGCTGTTCCTGGAGCCCAACATGATGGGCGGCGTCCTGATCTACGCCTTCGCGGCGGCGACGCTCGGCGGGTTCGACAGCCCGCTGGGAGCGGTCGTGGGCGGGCTGATCGTGGGCGTGGCGGAGACGCTCGCCGGGGCCTACATCGGGGTCATCGGGTCCGATCTCAAGGTGGGAGTGCCGCTGGTGATCATCGTCGTGGTGCTGCTGCTACGGCCACAGGGATTGTTCGGGCGAGCGGTGGTGGAGCGGGCATGAGCGGGACCGATTCCACGCAAGGGCTGTTGGGGCGAGCGGTGGTGGAGCGGGCATGAGCGGGACCGATTCCACGCAAGGGCTGTCGGGGCGAGCGGTGGTGGAGCTGGCATGAGCGAGACGGACTCCGCGCAGGTCAAGCGGGCGCCCGCGCCTCCGGCGGCCCCCAGGAGGCCCGCCCCCGCCGGCCCGCTGGCGGGGCGGTGGCGGTGGGTCGCGATCGCGCTGCTGCTCGCCGCGGCCTGCTACGCCCCCTTCCAGCTCGTCCCCTTCCACGTCTTCCAGCTCACGATGGTGCTGGTCTACGCCGTCGCGCTGCTCGGGCTGAACCTCCTCGTCGGGCACGCCGGGCAGATCTCCCTCGGCCACGGGGCGTTCTTCGCCGTGGGCGCCTACACCACCGCCATCCTGCTGGACCACTGGGACGGGATGCCGTACCCGGTCACCCTGCCGCTCGCGGCGGGGGTGGCGTTCCTGCTCGGCCTGGCCTTCGGCGTGCCCGCCATGCGGCTGCGCGGGCTGTACCTGGCGCTGGTCACGCTCGCCATGGCGATCTTCCTGGCGCCGCTGCTCAAGCGGTTCGAGGAGCTGACCGGCGGGTCGATGGGGCTGACGCTGGCCAAGCCCGCGCCGCCCGCGTGGAGCGGGCTGGCCCCGGACCAGTGGCTGTACTTCCTCACGCTGGTCGTCGCCGTGGCCGCGTTCCTGCTGGCGCACAGCCTGCTGCGGTCGCGGGTGGGCCGGGCGCTGCACGCCCTGCGGGACAACGAGATCGCGGCCGAGGTCATGGGCGTGCGGTTGTCGTCGTACAAGACGCTGGCGTTCGCGTGGAGCGCGATGTTCGCCGGGGCCGCCGGATGTGTCTACACGTGGGTGATCGGGTTCGTCTCGCCGGACTCGTTCACCGTCAACCTCTCCATCACCATGCTCGCCGGGCTGGTCGTCGGCGGGCTCGGCACCCTGTTCGGACCGCTGCTCGGGGCGCTCTTCGTGATGTTCGTGCCCAGCATCTCGCAGGACATCAACGACGCCGCGCCCGGCGTCATCTTCGGCCTGCTGATCATCGCGGTGATGTACGTGGCCCCGACGGGCCTGGCCGGGCTGGCCGAGCGCTTGATCAAGAAGATTCCCCGGAAGGAGTAAGAGGGATGCGAGTATCTGCGATCGGCTGCACGGCGCTGCTACTGCTCGCCGTCGCCGCCTGCGGGGGGCGGGACAGCGGCGGTGGCACCACGGGTACGGCCGCGTCGGGCCAGTGCCAGGGACAGCAGACCACCGGCATCACCGACACGAGCATCAAACTGGGCGGCATCTACCCGCTGTCCGGCCCCGCCTCCGCCTACGGCGACATCCCCAAGGGCATCAAGGCGTACTTCGACTACGTCAACGCCGAGAAGGGCGGCATCAAGGGGCGCAAGGTCGAGTTCGTCGTGCGCGACGACGGCTACCAGCCGCCCAAGGCGGTCGAGGAAGCGCGCCGGCTGGTCGAGCAGGAGCAGGTCTTCGCCCTGTTCCAGACCCTCGGCACCCCCTCCACCACGGCCACCTGGGACTACACGAACCAGCAGAAGGTGCCGCAGGTCTTCGTCGCCACCGGCGCCTCCCAGTGGGGCACCGACACCGCGCACCCGTGGACCATCGGCTGGCAGCCCAACTACATCTCCGAGGCCCGGGTCTACGCCCAGTACCTCAAGACGGAGAAGCCCGAGGCCAAGGTCGCCGTTCTCTACCAGAACGACGACTTCGGCAAGGACCTGCTCGGCGGCTTCACCCAGGCCATCGAGGGCACCCAGATCAAGGTCGTGGCCGAGCAGAGCTACGAGGTGTCCGACCCCAGCGTCGACCCGCAGATGCGGAACCTGGCCGAGTCGAAGGCCGACGTGCTGCTCAACATCACCACGCCCAAGTTCGGCTCGCAGGCGCTGGCCGCCGACGCCAAGAACACCAGCTGGAACCCGCTGCACATCGTCAACAACGTGGCCGCCTCGATCACGGTGCTCAAGCCGGTCGGCTTCGAGAACGTTCAGGGTGTGGTGTCCAGCTCGTACTACAAGGACCCGAACGACCCGACGTGGGCGAACGACCCGGAGATGATGCTGTACCGGCAGAAGATGCAGCAGTACGCACCCGGCGCCGACCCGAACATCCCGTACCACACGTTCGGCTGGGCCGTGGCCAGCAGCTTCCACAAGGCCATGGAGGCGGCCACCTGCATGACCCGCGAGGGGCTGCGCGACGCGGTGCGCAACCTCAAGGGCGTCAAGGTGGACATGCTGCTGCCCGGGGTCACACTCGACACGTCGCAGAGCGACGGGTTCCCGATCGAGTCGATGCAGCTCATGCAGTTCAAGGGGGAACGCTGGGAACTGTTCGGCGAGGTCATCGACACCCGCAAGGAATTCGGCCCTTTGACGGGCTGACGTGGTAGGCCCCAAGGCATGGCCTTCCGCCCGGGGGGCGCTTCGCGCCTGAGCAACTCCGGCCAGCGCCCCCTTTCGAACCCCCGTACAAGCCCACCCGGCACCTGGTTACCGGGTGGGCTGCCGGGAGCCCACCCCGAGCGGACCTCGCTGACGCTCGGGCGTCCTTCCTGGGGCGCCTGCGGGGCGCACGGTCATCGCTAGGAGGCGCTTCGCGCCGGCGGGCTCAGGCCTTGCCCCCAGTCGGGTCACAGCCCCGACCCCTGGAGGTCCTCGCTCCGCTCGGGCATTCCGCCACAAGGCGGAATGCCCGCAACCCCGCCGGCGCACGGGCATTGTTTCGGGGGGGGGCTCTGCAGATGATCGACAGGGGAGAACCCGGCGTATTTGGAGGACGGGTGGCCGCCCTCGGAGGGGGCCGCTCCGCTGCGACGCCAGCCTGGGCTTGGCGGCGCGGAGTACCCGCCGAGGGCGGCGATCACGGTGCGCTCAGGCACGCCTTCCGATCTGGCGCGCTCGGGCACGCTTTCCCGATCTGGCGCGTTCAAGCGCGCTTTTCCCGGCGCTGCCACTCCTCGACGATCTGAGCGGCGGTCTTGCCGCAACGGTGCTCCACGTACCACGGGCGGCGATCAGCCTCCGCGCGGCCGTCCCACGCCAGCTTCTGCTTCGCGGACAGATTGTCCGGCGGCGACACCTTTTCCGGTCGCGGCTTCCCCAACCACCGCCGGACGTTGCGATCGTAGGTGGGATTCCAGAACGTGTAGTGGCCGCCGACCACCGGCTCGGGGTCGAGCCGGATCGATCCGCAGCCCGTCACGGTAGAGCAGGTGGATGACGATCACTTCGCGATGGCAGCGGCGGCACGCTTCGCGTCCGGTGGTCATGTGAATGAAACTCGCCTCGCTGTTGTAGCGCGGCGGCGGACACCTGGTATGTCCACCTGCCGCGCATTGTTCGATGGGACCGGGGCTGCGATGAGGAGCATGCTGCGGCCAAGCGTTTCCTTTGGTAGGGCCACGGGGGGCTACCCCGGCCTGCCGCGGCACCTCCGCGCACGGCGGGCGCCGGGCGTTACGGGGGCGGCGCTGTGCGTGCCTGCCACTGGCGAAACAGGTAGGTCTGCCAAGCCAACGTGGCGGCAAGGGCGATGGGGTCGGCCTGCTCGACGTACGGGGAGACCCCGGCGACCGCCAGCTCGGGTGTGGCTTCATGGCGTAGGCGGGCCGTCCACCACACCTCTCCCGCGAGGTTCCTGACCTGCTCAACGTTCCACAGAGGGTAGGTGTTGCGGAGCACTGAGAGCTGCCGCTCTCTCCAGTCCTGCACGAGCATCGCCTGATCCACGATCCGGCGTAGCTCCTGATCGGTGGATTCGGCGAGAGCTTGCTGCTCGTCGCCGGTCATGGCCGCTCACCCGCCGGCCAGGCCGGCTCGATCAGCAGCGCGACGACTGCGCTGCGGTTCTGTGGCCCGTCCATGGCTGGAACCGTAGGACGACTGGCCGGGCCTGGTGTTTCCGCAAGGAAACCCTCGTGTCAGATGAGGTTCATCCGCCACGCCAGGCCGCGGAGGTCGCGCCCTCCCGGCTTCGGCAGCAGATCCGCCACCAGCTCACGCGCGAAGGGATCGCTGTGGGTTCGCGGCGCATCCAGTCTCTCCGCCTGGCGCAGTTCGATGGCGGCCAGGCGCGACCGGTCGAGCATCGCGTACGCCCGCGCCTTCTCGATGCGAAGGGATGCTCGGCGGATCTGGCTCGGCAACACTTCCGGTACCACCCGCGCGGCATAGTCCAACGCCCGACCGGGTTCTCCCGCCTCGACCGCCAGCGTGGTACGCCAGACGCCGACGTTGGCCGGGCCGAACCACTGCCAGGCGTCCGCATGCTCACCGGTGCGCCCGGCGATCCGCTCGGCTTCCTCGGCGCAGGCGTCGGCCCCGCTGTGGTCGCCGCGGATCTGGCAGGCCAACGCGGCCGACAGGCGCAGCATGCCGTAAATCTCCTGCGCCTGGCGGTCATCGCCGATGTGCGGCTCGACGCGGTCGGCGGTCTGCCCGATCGTGCGGAACGCGTGGGTTCGGTCCAAGCTGCGGCGGCAGTGCGCCATGGCGAACGCTGCCGCACCGGCCCACACCTCATCGCCGAGGGCGTGGGCGGCCCGCTCCGCGCGGTCGGCGGCGATCCACGCCAGGTCCAGATGGCCGTACGCCTTGAGCAGGTCCGAGCCTGCCGCGCTGCAGGCCCAGATGAGCAGGCGCAGCGCGGTCTCGCGCTCCTGGCCGTCGGCCGTGGCGGCGTGGACGTGAAGTTCGCCGATGAGGCCGGGTATGAGCCGTGCGAGTTCGACCCGATCCGAGGTGCGCCAGGCGGCGAGGATGCTGCCGTTCCACTCGGCTTCCAGGACACCGACCGGCCTGACGGGCATATCCGAGGGGTCGTCGAGGGAAGAGCCGAGCAGGATGCCACGGAGGTGACCGATGGACGGCTCGGTCCTGCCGCGGGGTACGGCCGGTCCTTCCACAAGTTCGGTCGCGGAGACTTCGAGCGCATCGGCGAGGGCGACGATATCGGAGCGCTTTTCGAGCCGAATCTTGCCGTTTTCGATCTTGCTCAGCCAGCCCTTGGAGCGGCCGACCAGGCCGGCGAGCGTTTCGAGCGATGTTCCTCTGGCGCGGCGGGCGGCGCGTACGTTTCGGCCGATCCGCTTTGCGCCTTCATCGGGGCGCGACATGGCTCAACCTCGAGAGAGCGGTTCCATCAGCACTGCCCACGGTACGCGCCGAACGCGAAAGTGCGCAGGGAACATGGCACACCTACAGTAAGCGACAGGGGGTGCTTGGGGCGACAAAGGCGTAGGCAAGCACGAAGGCAAGCCTGGGAGTATCCGTAAGGGACATGACCCTGGTCGCGGATATCGAACTCGGCGGGCCGCTACTGTACGACCCGGACGGCTACGTCTCCGAGGACGGGCGGCGACTCCTCATTGAGCACTTCCTGGGCGGCGTGGACCCGTCGGCGCGAGGGTAAGCCCGAGGGACGGGTTACGGTCCCAACCCGAGTGCGAGGTCATTGCCTCTCCCTGGCCGGTGATGGCTTGCTTCCGCGCCCTTACTCAACCCTTTGCGTAGCCATAAAATCACGGTAAGCGACTAGGGAGGGTGGATGGGCGACAAGGACGAAGGAAAGCACGAAGGCAAACCCCACGAGTACAAGAAGATCACCCCCAAGCGTGACCCTCACCAAGGAGACGGGCTCGCTCAGGGTGGCGGCAAACGCGAATCTGGCGGCAAGGGCGGCAAAGGTAAGTGACCGACCACGAAGGCCGCGTCGATCGGTTCATCGCCGACATCGAGGATCGCATCGGCCCGCTTCTGCCCTCGGTTGAGGCGGCGTTGCGGGCCGTACCGCGCGCCCTGTTCATCCCGGATGTCGCTCTGGCCTCCCCGGGGAGCCGGGACGAGGCGTACATCATCGACCGCGACTCCGACCCCGGCACCTGGTGGGAAGCGGTCTATACCGCGGCGGACCCGATCATCACGCAGATCGACGACGGTGCCGGCGGTTTCGACAGCGATGGTGCCTACACATCCTCCAACTCGGCGCCGGTCACGGTTGCGGAGCTGCTCGAACTGCTGTCTCCGAAACCACGCCAGCGGGTGCTCGAAGTGGGCACCGGGACCGGGTGGACCGCTGCGCTGCTGTCCTACCTGGTCGGCGCGGACCGGGTGACCTCCATTGAGATAGACGCTGCTCTGTCGGAGCGGGCGGCGAAGAACGTCTCCGTCGCCGGATACGAGCCGCGTCTGGTCATCGGTGACGGCGCGGCCGGCCACCCCGACAGCGCTCTCTACGATCGGGTGCACGTCACCTGCTCCGTCTACCGGGTGCCGTACGCCTGGGTGGAGCAGTGCCGTCCGGGCGGGTTGATCGTGGCGCCGTTCGAGACGGGCGTCGGTTGTGGTCGCGCGATCCGGTTGGTCGTCGGTGCCGACGGGACGGCGGTCGGCCGGTTCCGTGGCAGCGCCTCGTACATGCCGATCCGGTCGCAGCGAGTCGAATACCCGCCCGAGCCCGACGTCGAGCCCGTCCGAGCGAGCACGCGGGTGGATCCGCGTACCATTGCCGAGGCCCCGCCCGGGGCGGCGCTCGCGATCGCGGCGCTCACCGGACTGCACGTAAGCACCGCGCAGGACGATGACCTCGTACGGGTGTGGGTCCTCAACCCGGACAGGGGCGACGAGCGGGCCATGACCGTGTGGGACCCTGACCTGGACCAGTGGCCGGTGTTCCAGATCGGTGACCGGCCTGTCTGGGACGAGGTGACCGACGCCTACTTCCGGTGGGTGTCGTGGGGTGAGCCCGGCAGGGACAGGTACGGGATCACCGTCGCGCCGGACGGGCAGTCGATCTGGTTGGACAGGCCGGACAACGTGCTCAGCTGAGAGGCGGCCTCTCACCGGGTGATGGTGCCTGCCCTGATCAGCCAGTCGACCGCTTCGGAGATGGCCTCCAGTGAGGTGTAGCGGGGCCGGTGCCCGAGCAGCCGCTCGGACTTCTCCATGCTGCAGTGCGGGCTGTGGGCGATGTGGTCGTACGTGATCTGTGCGTCCGCCTCGGACACCGTGGCCCGCCACTCCTCCCAGGGCAGGAACGTCAGCCGTGCCTCCTGTCCGAACCAGCCCGCCACCGCCTCGGCGTACCCCCTCAAGGTCAGGGCGGTGGTGGCCACCGAGTGGAAGCTCTCGCCCACCGCGGCGGCCCGGTTGTTCATGGCGTCCACGAACAACCGCGCGACGTCGTCGGCGTGCACGTGCTGCACGGTCTCCATGCCGAAGTTGGGCAGCGCGAGTTCGGCCCCGTCGGCGAGCGTCTGGAAGACGGCGGGATTGATGTTCCCCGCCGGGTTGACCGGCACCCATCCCGGCCCGGTGATGTGCCCCGGATGGATCAGGGTGGCCGGGAACCCGTCCCGGTGAGCCCGCTCCAGCAGGTAGGCCTCGATGGCGGCCTTCTGCCGCCCGTACTCGCCGAAGGGCCGCTTCGGCCGGTCCTCGGTGGTCGGGACCACGGTGCTGTGCCCGTGCGTCCAGACGGTCCCGCAGTGCAGGAACTGCCGCACCCTCCCGGTGAGCGCCTCGGCCAGTTGCCGCGCACTGTCCTCCTGGAAGCAGATCAGGTCGATGACGACATCGCCCTCAAGCTCGGCGATCCGCCGCCCGAACGTTCCCTCGCCGTCCTCGGCGTCCCGATCGGCGGTGACCTGGGTGACGCGCTGCCAGGCCCCGTGCGGACTGTACGGCTCCCGCTTCCCCCGGCTCACGGCGACGACATCGTGCCCTCCGTCAACGAGCCGAGGAATGAGGTACGTCCCGATATGCCCACTGGCGCCAATCACCACAACTCGCATGCGCACACTGTAAACGACCCCCCTTCCCCAGGCGCCTACCAGTTGCCGTCCGGCGGGAGCCCCACTCCAAGCGTTCCTTCCTTCGCTCAGGCGCTCATCCAAACGCGCAGGCGAAGTCGGTGAGCGCGCTATGAGGTCGATCACGGCGATGTGGATCACGACTTCGGGAGCGGGTGGGCAGGGCTTGGCCGCCCCCTGAGGGCGGGCCTAGGTCGAATGTCGCAGGACCGATGCCCGATCCGCGAACCGCGTCGGCCAGGCACACTCTTCGGGGTGTTCCCCTCCCCAACCCGTGTCCGGGCCGTGCGGCCCTTCCTTGTCGGTATGTTCGTCGACGCCCTCGGCAACGGCCTGTACGTGCCCCTGACCTTGCTGTTCATCCAGCAGGTGACCGGGCTGCCCGCGACCACGGTCGGTGTGGGGGTGACCGTGGCGGCCACGCTCGGCCTGGCCGCCAACCCACTGGCCGGGGTGCTCATCGACCGGTTCGACGCGCGTACCGTGCTGGTCGGCACGTACGTCATCCGCGCCCTCGGCTTCGCCCTCTACCCGCTCGTGGACGCCTTCGGCCCGCTCGTCGCGATCGCCGCCGTCATCTCCGCCGGAGACCGTGCGTTCTATCCCGCCTCAGGCAGCTATGTGGCCGCGCTCACGGAGGGCGGGGACCGGGACCGGCTGTACGCGCTGCAGGCGACGGCCCGCAACGTCGCCTTCGGCCTTGGTGGCCTGCTCTCGGCGTCCGCCGTGTCGCTGGCCGGCCAGACCGGCTTCACACTGATCGCGGCGCTCAACGCGGCCAGCTTCGTCCTGGCCTCCGCCTGCCTGCTCCTGTCGCGCGGTCCCGGTAAGGGCGCCCGCCGCCCGGCGGGCAAGTCAGGCGGCTACCGCCAGGTCCTGGCGGATCGGCCGTTCATGGGACTGGTGGCGGCGGAGCAGGCGTTCACCCTGGCCCATCTGATCCTCTCCATCGGCCTGCCCCTCTACGCCGTCTCCGCCCTCGGCGCCTCACCCGCCATGCTGGGCATCCTCTACACGATCAACACCTTGCTCGTCGCCGCCGGGCAGCTCCCGGTGCGGCGCCTGCAGCGGCGCGCACGCCGTACACATGCGATGGCCCTGGCCGGCGGCGTCTTCATCCTCTCCTTCGCCCTGTACGCCGCCACGGCCCTCATCCCGCCCGGCCTGCCCCGGATCTCCGCCCTGGTGGCCGCCACCCTCGTCTTCACCCTCGCCGAGCTCGTCCACAGGCCCCCGTCCGCCGCCCTGGCCGCCGGCGCAGCACCCCATGCGCTACGCGGCCGCTACCTGGCGGTCCACCAGATGACCTGGGCGGTGGGCCAGGTGGTGGCGCCCGCCGGCTTCTCCGCCCTGGTGGCAGCGTCTCCGCCGCTGTTGTGGGCGAGCTTGGGAGTGCTGCTGGCGTTCGCCTGCGCGGGACTGCTGCGGCTGTCGTCCCGGTTGCCGGCCGAGGCCGTCGAGGTAGGCGAGAAGGCTCGATGACGACCGCGCCGGGAGTCTCGTCCTGAAGTCGGCCCCGGCGGCTGCAGGGGCGATGTCGGGCGGGTGGTCGTCGGCGTCAGACGGGGCCCCGATACGCTCCGAATGTCCAAATCCGGAGGTTGGAGTTTGTCGGGGGTTGTGGCGGCGTTCGTCGCGCTGGTGTCGGTTGCCGTCATCGGTTACCTGGTCGGCATGGGCGGGTTGTTGCGTACCAGTGATGAGCTGGTGCTGTCGCGGCTGGCGTTCTTCGTGGCGACTCCCGCGCTGATGTTCACCACCGTGTCAAGGGCGGACCTGACGTCGTTGTTCTCGCCGGTGCTGCTGACCCAGATCGCCGCCGTGGTGTCCGTCCAGCTCGTGTACGTCCTGGTGGCCCGGCTGGTCTGGCGGCGGGATCGGCGGGAGCTCACGATCGGCGCGCTGGCCTCGGGATACGTCAACGCGGGCAACCTCGGCGTACCCATCTCGATCTACGTGCTCGGCGACGGGGCCCTGGTCGCGCCGATCCTGCTGTTCCAGTTACTCGTGCTCACCCCGGTCTCCTTCCTCGTCCTCGACCAGGGGGCCCGCTCGGTGCGTACGGCACTGCTGATTCCGCTGCGGAACCCGCTCACGGTGGCCTCGCTGGTCGGGCTGGCGTTCGCGCTCAGCGGGTTCTCGCTGCCCACCATCGTGATGCGCCCGATCGAGCTGCTCGGCGGCGCGGCCGTGCCGGTGGCGCTGCTCGCGTACGGACTCAGCCTGTACGGCTCCCAGCGCCGGACGCCCGAGGAGGCCATGGGTGAGAAGGACGCGCCGGAAAGGCCGAAGGGCGCTGGTAAGGAGGTCTTTCTGGCGGTCGCCCTCAAGGCGTTCGTGCAGCCGGCCGTCGCCTACCTGGTCGCGCGCCTCGTGCTGGGGCTCGACGGGAGCGCGCTGCTGGCCGCCACCCTCTTCGCCGCGCTGCCCACGGCCCAGAACATCTACGTCTACGCGGTGACCTACGACACCGGCCGGCGACTGGCCCGCAGCACCATCCTGCTGACCACCGCCCTGTCCATCCCGATCATGACAGGCATCGGCGCAGCGCTGGGCTGAGTCATTCCAGTTCAGGCTGGGAAACAGGGCGCACCAGCGTGAATGAACCAAGGCGATCAGCGCCTCCCCTCCGCCACAGCCTCAAGGATGTCGGCGGTCGAAGGCCCATCGGATCGATCCCGAACCTTCAGGCAAGGCCTTCTGGGCGGCGGTGGTCTATAGGTCATTACGGGCAGGGTAGAGGCTCAGACTCGTGGGATGGGCAGTTCGCGGAGTGGGTCGCCGCCGTCGATGAACAGCCGGGCCCCGGCCGTGGTCGCCGCGGCGATGCGCTGGAGCATCCGCCGGCCGAGCTCGGGGTGCCGTCCGTCGAGGGCGCCGACCCGTACGGCGAACACGAGGTCGTACGGCTCCTCGTCGGGTTGCAGGACGAAGTCCTCGCCCGCGGCCTGGCGGAGGCTCATGCGGCCGGAGGCGATCTCGTCCGTCCCGGCGGCTTGGGCCTGGGCGATGGCGGTGGCTGACCTGTCGATGGCCAGGATGTGGCCGGTGGTGAGCCGGGCCGCGACCGCTCGTGCGGCGGCCCCGGGGCCGCATCCGATCTCGAGGACACGCGAGTGCGGCTGGAGGGGTAACGCGTTCACGACCGCGGCGAGGCGGGGCGACAGCTGGGTCGGCATGGGGGAGATGCTAAAAGGCGATCGGTCCCGGTGGGCGGGTTGTCGCGGGACGGCAGGAACGGTGAGGTGTCCATAGCCATTGGTTATGCCAACGCGCCTTGGACGATCACGAGGCATGCCGGAGATCCTTCGAGCATGAGCGCACTTCGCACCCGCCGTCGTCCATCCATGGCAGCCGCAGGCCACGTATCTCACCGGCTACCCGAGAGCGGCGGACATCGACCGGTCACCGGCCCGGCTTCTCTGCGTCACCGCGACCGCGGACGAGACGGGCTACGGGCAGTCGTCGCCGCTCTGACCCTCGCACTGGTGACCGCGGGCTGCGCCGGTGACCCGCCGCCGGGCCCCGTCGAGTCCGCTCAAGCGGCCGAGTCCGCTGGAGCGGCCGACGTCATAGCCGAGGCGCGGGCCTACGTGGATGCCGTGAACAGCAAGGATCTTGACGCTCTGGTGAACTCGTTCGCCGAGAAGGGCGAGATCATCGACGTACAGCGGAAGATCACCGGCCATGACGCCATCCGTACGTGGGCTGATGGCGAGGTCATCGGCGGCACGCTGCGGGTCCTGTCGGCCGACCGGCGGCGGGCCGACGGCCAGCGGTTGCTGGTTCACTGGGCCCCCGCCGGCTCATCCGGGTGGCGCGCCCATTACGACTTCACCGTATCTGACGGAAAAATCGCCACCGCGGACCTTCAATACGCCTGAGGAGCATGGAGCTCCCGGAACGCGCGCTCAAGCGCGCCGGCGCCTCCTCCTCCCAGCTCGCAAGAGCGAGCCGGCGCGCACGACGCACTACGGATCCCCGTCACCACCCGCATCCTGGCCCTTGGGATCACCCATCTAGAGGGCGGACGTCCATGATTGTTACGGTTCAGTCCACAACGGCGATCATTCCAAGGGAGTGGCATGAGCGAGTCCACGACCGTGCCGCTGCACATGCGGCGGGTGGGCTTCGACCCGGCGCCTGAGCTGGCGGCGGCGCGGGACGAGGAGCGGGTCAAACGGGTCACCACGGCACATGGCGACCCCGCCTGGCTCGTGACCCACTACGCGGACGTGCGGGAGGTGCTGGGCGACGCGGAGCGGTTCAGGGTCGCGCCGCAGGGCATCGCGCGGCTCCCGGGGGCGCCGAAGATGACGGAGGAGCAGCTCGCCAAGGTACGCGCGGGCAACCTCCTCGGCCTCGACCCGCCCGAGCACACGCGGTTGCGCAGGATGCTGGCCGGCGAGTTCACCATCCGGCGGATGCGCAGGCTGGAGCCGCGGATCGAGCGCATCGTCGAGGACCACCTGGACGCCATGGAGGCCGACGGGTCGCCCGCCGACCTGGTGGCGTCGTTCGCGCTGCCGGTCCCGTCGCTGGTCATCTGCGAGCTGCTCGGCGTCCCGTACGAGGACCGGGCCGGGTTCCAACTGCGTACCAGCCGGATGCTGGACATGACGGTGCCCGGCGAGGAGCGGCTGAAGGCGCAGTTCGAGCAGCGCGCGTACATGGAGGACCTGGTCGCCCGCATCCAGGCGGACCCGGGTGAGGAACTGCTCGGCATGCTCGTACGCGAGCACGGCGCCGACCTGACCACGGACGAGCTGGTCGGCATCGGTGGCCTGCTGCTGTTCGCCGGCCACGAGACCACCTCGAACATGCTCTCCCTGGGCACACTCGCCCTGCTGCGCCACCCCGCCCAGCTCCAGCTGCTCAGGAACGAGCCCGACCGCATAGACGCCGCGGTCGAGGAGCTGCTGCGCTGGCTCAGCATCGTGCACTCCGGCACCACGAAGATCACGACGACCGACGTCGAGATCGGCGGCCAGGCCATCGGGGCCGGGGAGCTGGTGCTCTGCACCCTGCCCGCCGCCAACCGCGACCCGGGATTCCTGGCCGACGCCGACACCCTCGACCTCGAACGCGGCGCGCCCGGCCACGTCGCCTTCGGCCACGGCGTACACCACTGCCTGGGCGCCCCGCTGGCCCGCATGGAGCTGCGCATCGCCCTCCCCGCGCTGCTGCGGCGCTTCCCCGGGCTGCGGGTGTCCGGCGAGCCGCGGTTCCGCACGTTCAGCGTCGTGTACGGCTTGAGCTCCCTGGAGGTGGCCTGGTAGAGCGCGCGCTGGGCCGGGGCGCCGCCGGCGAGCGCTCGGTGGAGGACACCGCTTGATAGGAATTTGTCGGTCGGGGTGTATAGCGTGCAAGCGTCATGCCTATCGACGTCTCCGCGCACGAGCTCATCGGCCGGGAGCACCCCGCCGCGCTGCTGCGTGCCGAGATCACCAGGCTGATCGGCAGCCACGGCGGCCTGGTGCTCGTCACCGGCGAGGCCGGCATCGGCAAGACCACGCTCGTCACCAGCGCGGCGGGGGAGGCCCGGCGCGCGGGCGTGCTGGTGGTCGGCGGGGCGTGCTGGGATTCCGGCAGCGCCCCCGGCTACTGGCCGTGGGTGCAGGTCCTCCGCGCGTTGCGGCGCGCCGTCGAGCCCGAGGAGTGGGCCGCGGCGGAGGAGGCGGCGGGCGGCGGCCTGACCGCGCTGGCCGCCCTGCTCGGTGAGGCACAGGGCGGTGAGCCGCGAAGTGGCGAGACACGGGGTGGTGAGACACGGAGTGGCGAGGCCGCGGGCGGCTTCCGGGTCTACGACGCGGTCACCTCGGCCCTGGTCTCGCTGTCGCAGCGGCGCCCGGTGCTGGTCGTCATCGACGACCTGCACGTGGCCGACCCGGACTCGTTGCGGCTGCTGGAGTTCGCGGCGCGGCAGACCTGGTTCGAGCGGCTGCTGCTGGTCGGCACCTACCGCGACGCCGAGGTCGAGCCGGTCGACCACCCGCTGCGCGACCTGCTGTCACCGCTCGTCGCCAAGGCCACCACGATCACGCTCAACGGGCTCGACCGGGCGGGCGTCGCCGCGCTCATGGCCCGCACAGCCGGGCAGGAGCCGCCGCCCGACCTGGTCGCCGAGGTGCACCTGCGCACCGGCGGCAACCCGTTCTTCGTCGAGCAGACCGCCCGGTTGTGGCGCAGCGGCGGCTCGGCCGACGCGGTCGCGCCCGGCGTGCGCGACGCGCTGCTACGCCGCCTGTCGCTGCTGCCCCGGCAGGTCTCCGAGCTGCTTCCCGCCGCCGCGGTGCTCGGCAACGAGTTCCACCGCCAGGTGCTCGCCGAGATGATCGCCGCCCCCGTCGCCCACGTCGACCGGCTGCTGGAGCTGGCCGTGGTGGCCAAGCTGGTGGTGGCCAGGGGCGGCGGCGTGTTCGCCTTCGCGCACGACCTGGTGCGCGAGACCCTCTACGACTCGCTCGACGACCCCCGCGAGCTGCACGGCGCGGTCGTCAGCGCCTTCGACCGCTCGCCCGGCCTGGCGGGCAAGGTGCTGCCCAACGACCTGGCCGGGCACGCCTACCTGGCCGGCGATCGTGCCGATCCCGAGCGGGCCGTCGCGTTGCTCCTGGCCGCCGCCCACGAGGCGAGGTGCCGGCTGGCGGGCGAGGAGCAGCTGCTCCACCTGCGCCGGGCACACGAGCTGAGCTCCGCCGTCAGTCCCCGCCGCCGGGCCCTGATCGGCCTCGACCTTGGCCAGGAGCTGCACCACTACCCGGACCGGCGGGATGAGGTGCGCCGGCTCTTCGACGAGGCCGCCGCCATCGCCCGCGATCTCCACGACCCCGAGCTGCCCGCCCGCGTCGCGCTCGTCTTCCACACCCACTACGGCCTGGACAAGGCCCGCGACCTCCTCAGGGAGGCGCACCGCCGGCTGGTCGGCCAGGACGTGCCCGACGAGCAGATGCCGCTCGACCTGGTCTTCCACCTCATGGCCCGGGCCAGGAAGGGAGGTGACGACGACGCGCTGACGTTCAGCCTGTGGGTGCAGCACGACATCATCTGGGGTCCCGGCACGGCCCCCGAACGGGTCGCGCTGATCGACGAGCTGATCGCCGTGGCGCGTCGCACTGCCGACCGCGACCTGGAGCACTTCGCCACCGCGCTGCGCTGGGTGGCCATGGTCGAGCAGGGTGATCCCGGCTACATCGACGAGTTCCACGACTACGCCGCCAAGGGCTGGCGCAGCGAGCGGGTGCACCTCATCTTGGCCACCGATGTCGACGCGAGCATCGTGGCCGCCTTCGCCGGACGCTTCGCCGAGGCCGAGGAGCGGCTGTCGGGAGTGCGGCCGGAGACGGTGCACGAGCACTTCGGGTTCATGCTGGAGCACCACCGCTGGGCGATGGCGTTGCTTCGGGGGAAGTCGGCGGAGCAGCGGGCGGTGCTGCGCGGGCTCCGGGGCACCCATCACCCGTGTGTGCCGTTGCTGGAGGCGCTGACGGCGCTGCAAGGCGGCGACCTGAACCCCGCGCTGCGCCATCTCCATGCGGGGCAGCCGGACGACCGCGTCGTCCAGCCGCTGTGGTTACGCTTCCAGGCCGAGCTGGCCGCCGCCACGCGGGACCCGGAGCTGTGCGCCCGTGCCCGGGCCGCGCTGGCGCCGCATCGGGGGCAATGGCTGGTGTCGCTGTACGGATGGGAGATCAGCGGCCCGTACGACCTGTGGCTCGGCCTGGTCGACGCCGCCGAGGGGCGCTGGGAGGAGGCAGTCGAGGAGCTCACCGCCGCCTACCGCTCAGCCGACCTGATGCAGTCGCGACCGTGGTCGGTGCTGGCCCGCGCCCACCTGGCCGAGACCCTGCTCGCCCGCGCGTGGCCGGGCGACGCCGACGCGGCGTCGGAGCTGCTGACCGGGGTACGGCGGGAGGCGGCCGAGCTGGGGATGCACCACGTCCAGGAGCAGGCTGAGCTGGGCCTGCATCGCCTCCGGGAGTCGGCCGAGCGGGGCATGGACCATCTCGGGGAGCAGGGCGAGTTGGGCGCGCACCGCCTCCGGGAGTCGGCTGAGCTCGGTACGCAGCGCCTTCAGGAGTCGGCCGGGCCGGTGGGCACTGGGCCTTCTGGTGACAGGGCTTCCGGGACTTCCGGGGATGGGCGGGGGCGGGCCGATGGTGGGTCTTCGGGGGTGGGCGAGGCGGAGTTCCGGAGGGACGGTGCGGTGTGGTCTCTGGCGTTCGCCGGGCGGCTTGTCCACATGCCCGATGCCAAGGGGCTGCGCGACCTGCACATTCTGCTGAGCCGTCCCGGTGGTGACGTGAGCGCCGTGTCGCTGCTGGCTCCCGAAGGCGGTGAGGTCGTCGTCGCGGCCCGCCGGATGGGTGGTGACGACGTGCTGGACGAGGAGGCCAAGAGCCGCTACCGCCGGCGGCTGGCGCGGCTCGACGAGGAGATCGATCGGGCCGCCGAACTGGGTGACGATCGGCGGGCGGCCGAGTTCGACCGGGAGCGGGCCGCGTTGCTGGAGGAGCTGCGGGCGGCGGCGGGGCTTGGCGGGCGTACCCGGCGGTTGGGGGACGAGGCGGAGCGGGCCCGTAAGACCGTCACCGCCCGGATTCGCGATGTGCTGCGCAAGCTCGACAGCACCCATCCCGAACTGGCCGCCCACCTGCGCGCCACCGTCTCGACCGGCGCCACCTGCCGCTACCAGCCCGACACCCCCATCACCTGGCGCCTCTGACCCGGACACCATCTCCCTCATGCCGGCCCCGACTCATGCGGCCCCCATGTCGGCTCCCTCATGCCGGCTCCCTCATGTAGGCCCCTCATGCCGGCGCTGCGCCGCCACAGTGATCTGGCGGTGCAGCGACCGGCGTTGGTGCGAGCGGGTATGGCCGGCGGAGGTCCTGGTCCGGGGGTGCGGAGCTCCGGGTCCAAGGCGGTGGCCGGTCCCGATGTGTCGGGTAGAGCGGAGGAGACGAGGGGAGCGCAGGCGGGGGGCAGGGGCTCCCCTCGTCTCGGGTTCAGTGCGGGCGGGGCGGGAGTTTCCCTCGCCTCGGGTTCGGTGCGGGCGGGGGAGGCGCTTCCCACATCTCAGGGTCGGTGCGGGAGTTTCTCTTGTCTGGGGTTCAGCGGGGGCTGAAGTCGACGGTGAGGGCGTCCTTCAGGTTCTGTGCCGCGTCGCCGGGTAGCAGGTAGCCCTTGCGGAGGTTGGTCGCGTCGGCCTTGGCGACGGCGGCTACGTAGCGGCTCTCCGTGCGGTAGAGCGTTCTGAGTCGGGTCTGGTCGAAGGGGAGGTGTGTGCCGAACAGCCTGCAGAAGCCCTCCCCGGAGTTGTCGCCGGTGTTGAGTGCGGTGGGTGCCGCGACCTGGGAGACGCGGATGCCGCCCCGGGCGAGCCCCAGCTCGTCGCGGGCCTTCGTACCGTCGGGGTTGAACTCCAGTGGGGGAGCGGCCGGTGGCGGGGTGCCACGTTCGGCCCAGCGGGTCAGGTGGTCGTAGGCGGCGGCGAGTACGTGTGTCAGCGGCACCCGGCTGTAGGGCGGCTGGTCGCAGTTGTACGTGGGCGCGGCGCCGAGATCCCGCGTGAGCAGGGGACGCCGGTACTCCTGGCCTGCCCAGCCGGAGTGGGCGGCGCCGGCGACCTCCCACCGGCGGAACCGGTCGGTGTCCGCGGGCCGGGCCGGTGAGCGTACGTCGGTCTCGGACAGGACCTGGAACACCGGCTCCGTACCGGCCCGGGTGGGCGCGCCGCCGACGATGTTGGCGAACCCGTCGAAGACACTCTCGATCTGCGGCAGTACGGCGTCGTAGTAGACGGTCATCCGGCCCGCGGACTGCGAGGCGCCGATGGCCAGCACCGTGTCCACCTTCAGCCGGTGCAGCGGAGCGTGGCCGCCGCGCGCCCGCAGCGCCTTGGCCGCCTGGGAGTAGATGTCGTAGGACAACTCGTCGGCCGCGAACCGGCCGCCGCCGGTGACGTCCAGGTCGCCGTAGCGAGCCGGGCTCCAGCCGCGTAGCTGGTTCACCCCGACCCGCTGCGCGGAGATGCCGACCCAGGCGTAGCCGGCGCGCATGATCTGGTCGGCGCTCCACAGCGCGTCCAGGTCGTATCCGGCGGTCACGTTCTGCCATTCGGCGAGCACGGTCCCGTTGAATCTGGCCTGGTGAGCGGGGCGGCGTACGATGATCCGGGTCTTGTAGGGGACGTCGGCGGCGAGCAACCGCCCGCTCGTGTCGTAGGCGTCGGCCTGGCCGGAGAGGTAGAACTCCTGCTCGACGTAGCCGCGGGCGGCAAGGTCGATGTTCGTGGCGAGCCACGGATAGGTGTCGCGCACGTCGGGCGCGGACGGGCTGCCGGGCAGGGCGCCGGGGACGGGTCCCTCGACGGTCGGCGTGGCCACGGGCTGGGTGCCAGGTCCCTCGGCGTCGGGCCCCTTGGCATCGGGTACGGAGCTGTTCGGTGCGGACACAGGTAAGGGAGCCGATCGGGTGGTTTGTCGGGGGTCAGCGTGGGCCGGTCCGGCCGCGAGCCCGGTGGCCACCATGCCTGCCACCGCGACCCGGGCCATTCTCACCAGCGAGACCATGCCGTCGAATCTCCTTTCAGTGACCGGGACGGGCCGATCACA
Source organism: Nonomuraea jiangxiensis (assembly GCF_900099965.1). Classification (GTDB taxonomy): domain Bacteria; phylum Actinomycetota; class Actinomycetes; order Streptosporangiales; family Streptosporangiaceae; genus Nonomuraea; species Nonomuraea jiangxiensis. The sequence continues at coordinate 67,473 of NZ_FNDJ01000010.1, forward strand.
CAGGGATGATCTACGGCGGCGAACCACTCCGCATCGGTGAAATCACCGGTCATCTCCGTCCGCGCACCCGGCGCACACCGGTCGCCGGCCCGGCTCGGGGCCGTGGGCGCGGGACTGGAGGAAACCGGCGGCACACCGGGCACGCATGCCCGGTGTGGGAAGTGCCTACTTGCGGTTGTAGAGCCGCATGGTGATGGAGCCGAAGGCCCCGATGAAGACCACCGACCACACCAGGACCAGGATCAGTGCCCCGCCGTCCGGCGTGCCGGCCATCAGGGAGCGGACGGCGGCCACCAGATGGGTGATCGGGTTGAGGTTGACGAAGACCTGCAGCCAGCCGGGCATCGTCTCGGGCTGGACATAGACATTGCTCAGGAACGTCAGCGGGAACAGCACCATCATGCTGACCCCCATCACCGACTTCTCGCTGCGCAGCAGCAGCCCGAACATCGTCCACACCCACGAGAACGCGAACGAGAACCCCAGCAGCAGCAGGATCCCGAGCACCGCCCCCACGAGGCCGCCCGAAGGACGGAACCCCATCACCAGGCCCACCAGCAGGATGACCGTCGAGGCGATCGTGTAGCGCATGACGTCGCCGAGCAGGTAGCCCACCATGGTCGCGGGGCGCCAGATGGGCAGGGTGCGGAACCGGTCGAAGACCCCCTTCTCGATGTCCTTGTTGACCTCAAGACCGGTGTACATGGTGATCATCACGACACTCGTCACCATGATGCCCGGCAGCAGGTACTGCAGGTATTCGGTCGGCGAGCCGGCCAGCGCGCCGCCGAACAGGTAGGTGAACATCAGCGTCATCATGAGCGGGAACGCGGTCACATCGAAGAGCTGCTCGGGCACGTGCTTGATCTTCAGCACGGCCCGCCAGCCGAACGTGATCGACGCCGACCACGCGCTCGGCCGGGGTGGTCGCGCTCCTGGGGCCAGGACGGTGGCGAGGGCGTCGGTGGCGGGCTCGTACGTGGTGCCGGTCTCGGCGGTCGTGCTCATGCCGCAGTCTCCTCGGTGGCGCGGTGGTCGGTGAGGGCCAGGAACACCTCGTCCAGGTTGGGCTGGCCGAGGGAGAAGTCGTCGACGACGATGCCGGCCGCGGCCAGCTGGGCGAGGGCCCGCGATGCCTGCTCGGCGGCGGCCTCGTCGCGGCCGTTGCCGGTGATGCGGGCCGTGAGCGACACCGGGTCGGACTCCCGGTAGACGGTCGTGTCCAGGATCTCGGTGAGCAGGCGCTCCGCCTCGGTCCGGGTGGCCGGGTCGCGCAGGCGTACGTGCACCGAGCCCGCGCCGACGGAGGACTTCAGCTCGCCCGGCGTGCCCTCGGCGATGAGCCGGCCGTGGTCGATGACCGCGATGCGGTCGGCCAGCCGGTCGGCCTCCTCCAGGTACTGCGTGGTCAGCAGCACCGTGGTGCCGTGGGCCACGACGATGCGGACGATGTCCCAGACCTGGTTGCGGCTGCGCGGGTCCAGCCCGGTGGTGGGCTCGTCGAGGAAGAGCAGGTCGGGGGTGTTCAGGATGCTGGCGGCGATGTCGAGGCGCCGCCGCATGCCACCCGAGTACGTCTTGACCTGCCGCCCCCCGGCCTCCGTCAGCCCGAACGCCTCCAGTAGCTCGGCGGCCCGGGCCCTGGCGGCCGGCTTGCGGTGGCCGAGCAGGCGGGCGAGCAGGATGAGGTTCTCGGCGCCGGTCATCTCGTCGTCCACGGACGCGTACTGGCCGGTCATGCTGACCCGGGAGCGGACGGCGTCCGCCTCGCGCACCACGTCGTGGCCGAACACCGTGGCCTCGCCCCCGTCGGGGCGCAGCAGCGTGGCCAGGATGCGTACCGCCGTGGTCTTGCCCGCGCCGTTGGGGCCGAGCACGCCGTAGACGGCGCCGGCGGGCACGGCCAGGTCGAGGCCGTCCACGGCGCGGGTCTTGTCGAAGGTCTTGACCAGGCCTGAGGTCTGTATCGCCAGGTCGGGCATGGATGAATTCCCTTTCATGAGACGTATGGCTGGGCGCGCCTGCCCGCGCGCAGCGTGCGGCCCCACCACGTGAGCTGGTCGAGCATGGCGGCCACGGAACGCAGCCGGTCGTCGGTGTCGGCCGGGCGGCACCCGTCGACGTCCGGGCCGAGCAGGTCGAGCCCGACCCAGTCGCGCATGGTCACGGCGTGCAGGGCGCCGAAGACCGTACGGAGCTGTTCCACGGCGTAGAAGCCGGCCGAGCCGCAGCCGTAGGAGACGAAACCGACCGGTTTGGCCTGCCACTCGTCATAGGCGAAGTCGATGGCCTGCTTGAGTGAGGCGGGGAAGCTGCGGTTGTACTCGGGGGTGACCACGGCGAAGGCGTCCGCGTGGCCGACGGCCGCGATGAAGTGGCGCATGGGCGGCGTCGCCTCCTCCGGGTAGTTGCCGGGAAACCTGTAGTCCGCCAGGTCGAGCACCTCGACGTCGAGATCCTGGCGGCGGCGGGCCCGCGTGGTGAACCAGTCGCCGACCGTGTCGCATGCACGGCCGGCCCGGGTGCTGCCGATGATCACCGCCACCCGAAGCCGGTCGTCGGCCATGGTCTCCCCTTTCCCCGGGCCCGTCACCCCTCAGGCGCGAGATCCGCCCGCTAGATCGGATCTAGCGGGCGGCGCCGGCAGCCGCCGAAAAGCGGGTACGGGGCTGGGGGGGTGGGGCGGTTGGGCGGCCTGAGGGGTGGCCGCCGGGCGCTTCAAAGTGACGGCTGGTCGCGTGCCGGTCGGTGGGGTGGGTCAGAAGCCTGGACGGTAGGCAACGGCTCATGAGGGCCATCGCCCTCTCTTGCGGACCGGCACCCGTACCGGGCGGACCATGATGCTGCCCGCCGTCCACTCCAGCTCCCCGGCAGGCCGCGCCAGCTCCAGCCCGGGGAGCCTGCGCACCAGCACGCCGAGGATCTCCTGCAGTTCCATCCTGGCCAGGTTCGCGCCCAGGCAGTAGTGCGGGCCCCGGCCGAACGCCAGGTGCGTCGCCTCCCGGTTCAGGTCCACGGTGTGCGGGTCGGGGAAGACCGACGGGTCCAGGTTCGCCGCGGCGAAGGAGGCGATCACCCCCTCGCCCTTGCGTACCTTGCCCGAGGGCAGCTCGACGTCCTCGGTGGCCACCCGGATCAGCGGGCTGTCGCCCGGTTGCTCCAGCCGGAGCAGCTCCTCCACGGTGCCCGGGACCAGGTCCGGCCTGGCGGCCAGCCGGTCGTAGGTGTCGCGCGGGTCGAGCAGCCGGACGATCGAGCGGGCCAGTACGGAGCCGGTCGTCTCGTGCCCGGCCAGGAACAGGCCGAGCGCGTTGCGGACGAGCTCCTTCTCGCTCAGCCGGTCCTCGCCGTCCCGGGCGTGGATCATCGCGGCCAGCAGCCCGTCGCCGGGGTCCGCCCGGTGCGCCGCGACCACCTCCGCCATGTACGCGTGGAACTCTCCGGCCGCGGCCAGCTTGGCCTCCTCCGACAGGCCGGAGGTGGACAACATCGCGTCCGACCAGGCCCGTACGCGGACGACGTCGATCCCGGGCACGCCCATGATGTCGCACACCACCTGTACCGGTAGCGGGAAGGCGAATTCATGGAGAAAATCGAATTCCTCGGGAAGCGCGTCGATCAGTTCACCGGTGAGCGCGCGTAATCTGGGCCGCCAGCCGTTGACCTGGCGCGGCATGAAGACCCCGGACAGCAGCCGCCGTAACCGGGTGTGCTCCGGCGGATCCATGCTGGTGAGGATTCCCGGGGCCTCGGCGACGGTGAATCCCCGAAACATCCGCGGCGCGCCCGGATAACCCAGTTCGCGGCTGAAACGGGGGTCGCTCAGCACGAGGATCGCGTCCTCGTACGTCGTGGTCAGGTAGGCGGTGTCGCCGCTGGGCAGGCGTACCTTTCCGAGCGGTTCGCGCTCGCGGCGGGCCTCGTACGTACCGGCGGGCACGCCCCGCGGTCCAGGCATGAACGGGTAATTGTCAAAGGAATCCATAAATCGCACGGTAACCACGGATTGATAAAGGTCCATAGCTCTACCATCACCTCGTGGCCTTCGACCCAAAAACGCCGAATCTCGCAAGGATGTACGACTACATGCTCGGCGGGAAGGACAACCTCGCCGTGGATCGGGAGGCGGTCGACCGGATCGCCGAGCACATTCCCGCGGCCATCCCCCTGGCCAGGGCCAATCGCGCATTCCTGCAACGTTCCGTGCGCCATCTGGCCGCCGCGGGCGTACGGCAGTTCCTCGACCTGGGCAGCGGCCTGCCCACCGGGGGCAACGTGCACGAGGTCGTCCGCGAGGTGTCCCCGGACGCCAAGGTGGTCTACGTCGACCACGATCCGGTCGTCGCCACCCACGCTCGGGCGCTGCTGGAGGAGGAGGGGAAGGTCGTCTTCGTGCAGGCCGACCTGCTGCGGCCGGCCGAGTTGCTGGCCATGCCCGAGGTCACCGGCTTCCTCGACCTGAACCAGCCCGTCGCCGTGCTGCTGGTGTCGATCCTGCACTTCGTCCAGGACGCCGACGATCCGGCGAGCATGGTCAAGGTGCTGCGCGACGCCGTGGCGCCCGGCAGCTATCTCGTGCTCACCCATGCCGTCGAGGGTCTGGGCCAGGAGCGCGACGAGGAGAACGTACGCGATGTCTACCGCGGTTCCTCCACCGGCGGCGCCCAGGGCCGCGAGCTGGCGGAGATCCGCGCGTTCTTCGGCGACTTCGAGCTGATCGAGCCCGGGCTCGTGCACGTGTGCGAGTGGCGGCCGGACCACCCCGACCTGATCGGCGAGGAGGGCCTGCCCGGCTACCTGATGGCCGGAGTCGCCAGGAAGGGATGACCCTGAAGTAGCCGGTCAACTACGTAAGGTTACTATGGCCAGGTTCGTACGTTTCCGCATCGTACGGTCCTGCCTTGGGCCGGATCGTACGGCATTCCAGGGGGGCTGGAAATGACTGACGAGACCCGGGCCGACCATACGGAGACCACGGTGACCGGCGAGGACGTGCTGCTGCACGCCCAGGACGACCCGGCGGCCAGCGCCGCCGTCGACGCCGCCGTCGAGACCGAGCTGCTGGAGGCCGGCGACGATCTCGCGACCCGTGCCGCCGCCGAGTCGGAGTGGCTGGCGGCCACGCGGGAGGGCGAACGTCAGATCGCCGAGCTCGACTCCCGGGGCCTGGACCGGGTGCGCAAGCTCCAGAAGGAGCTGCGTGCCAAGGGGGCCGAGGTGTGGCCGGTCGCCAGGTGGTGGGGGTTCGAGATCCACCTGAACGAGGCCGCGGCCCTGCGGTGCGCCGAGTTCGCCCGGCTCATCGGGGACACCGCCGGTGCCGTGCTGGGCACCTGGCTCGGCCCGATCGTCGAGCGGTCGGTGCGGGCCAAGGCCGGCTGGATCTCCTCGATCGCCCGGCCGTACGGCGTCAAGCTGGTCTCGCCCTGGGTCGCGCCCGCCATGCTCGTCCCGGCCCGCGAGGCCGGCTTCCCCCAGGCCGAGTCCCGGCTGCACTGGTCGGTCTACGAGCCCGGCGAGGGCTGGAGCGCTGACCAGCGGTTCGTGGACCACTTCAACGTCTCCAGGCCGGCCGTCGCGGAATACCGGGACCGGCTTTACCTCGGCCACCGAGGCAGTGACGACGACATCGGCCTGTGGTGGACCCTCTACGACGCCGACGGGGGGTGGAGCGATGACCGGAGGCTCCCCAGGCACTTCAGCTCCCACGGCCCGGCGGTCGCCGCGTACGACGGGCACCTCTACTGCGTGCACGCCGGCACCGGCGACGACGGCTCGTTGTGGTGGACCCGCTGGAACGGGGTGAAGTGGACCCCGGACGCCCGCCTGCCCAGGCACTCCAGCGGCGCCGCGCCGGCCCTGGCCGCCTACGACGGGGAGCTCTACTGCGTGCACCGCGGCCACGCCGACTCCTCCCTGTGGTGGACCCGGTGGAACGGCACGGCCTGGAGCCCCGACGAGCGGTTCCCGGATCACGCCAGCCGCTCCAACCCGGCGCTGGCGGCGTACCAGGGGCATCTCTACTGCGTGTACCGCGGCGACGGCGAGGACACCTGCCTGTGGTGGACCCGCTGGGACGGCTCCGAGTGGAGCCCCGGCAAGCGGCTGCCCAAGCACTTCTCCTCCGAGGGCCCGGCCCTGGCCGTCTACAAGGACCGGCTCTACTGCGTGCACCGCGGCGGCCTCGACCGGAGCCTGTGGTGGACCTGCTTCGACGGCACCAGGTGGACCGCCGACGAGCGGCTGCCCGACCACTACAGCGGCGAGAGCCCCGCCGTCATCGCCTTCCGTGACAAGAACGCCACCCGCGACCAGCTCCTGTGCCTCTACCGGGGCGACCGCTGACACGCCAGGTGCCGGCTCGCACGCGCGAGCCGGCACCTGATCGTCGGTCAGCGGGCGGCCTCACCACCCGGCGATCTGCTCCAGGAACCATCCGGCCAGCACCTTGGAGATGGTGCCGTGCGCGGAGTTGCGGGCATCGCAGCAGAACGCGTCCAGGAACGTCTCGTCCTTCGGCAGGTCCCTGAGGTCCAGGTAGAGCTCCGACTGCCACTGGAACGGGTCCCTGGCCAGGGCGATGGCGCTGACCGCGGGCACGAAGGCGCTGTTGCGGAACCGGTTGTCGATCGGCAGGCCCATCGCGTCGGCGATCCTGCCCCAGGAGTCCAGCGTGCCGCCGGGCGCGCCGTCGAAGGCGGGCACGTGAGAGGTGGCGCTCGCCCATATGGGCGCGCCGTAGCGGATGCTGCCGACGTTCTGCAGCTCGCCCATGTCGGGCTGGATGCGGGCGACGAGCTGGAACGGATCGGCGTCGAGGTCGAAGACCGGCGCGCCGGGCGGCAGTTCGAGCCCCGTGCCGTCGCCGGCGCCGTTGGCCAGGCCCAGCTTGTACGGGCGCATCGGGAACCAGCCGACCCTGCGCAGGTCGTCCAGGAAGTCCGTGCGCAGGGAGCTGGCCGTGGTCACCGGGCCCGAGTAGTGCTCGTTCTCCACCCAGGCCCACAGGAGCTGCTGCGCGGCCGGGCTGCGGATCAGCTCGGCCTGGCCCGGCCCGTCGGAGCGCTGTTCGAGCGACTCGTGCAGGTAGGCGAGCTGCTGCAGCACCAGCGGGATCCAGGCGCCCAGGTGCGGGGTGTCGAAGGAGAAGTATTTGTCGGTCTGGTGGTCGACGCGGTCGCTCTCCATGCGGGCCAGCGCGTAGCGGGTGACCATGCCACCCATGCTGACGCCGCCGACGGTCAGCGGGTTGTCACTCTGCCGCTCCGCGATGACGCGCTGCACGCAGCTCACCGCCACGGCCCCGTTGGCCTGGATGTAGGTATGCCGCTGGTCGAACCCGAGCAGCACGACGTCGATGCCCATCGAGCGCAGCCGGTCGAGGAAGCCGGGCTTGCCCTTCTCGTAGGAGGCGTTGAAGTGCCGCCACAGCGCGTCCAGGTCGCTCGGCCCGTAGTTGAAGCCGTCGGCGAGGATCAGCGGCCTGGTCAGCGCCGCGTGCCCTTCGGCCAGGTAGACGTTGGCCCGGCCGGTGGCCGTGTATCCCAGGTGCGGCCGGTCGCCGACCAGCTCCCAGACGTGGTCGGGCCTGGGCGCCTGGCCTTCGCGGGCGGGCGGGGTCGCGAACCACACCCCCTGCCGCCCGAGAGCCTCGGCGACCTGCCGTGCCTGCTCGGCTTTCAGGCTGCCCGCCGCGCCTTTGGCGGCGACCTCCACGTCTATTCTCGGTTCCTGCGCCATGCTGATCCTCTCCCTCGCTGAGGGGCCCCTGAGCCCACTGACAACACCATAAGGTCACTTTCAGTAATTGTCCGAGTACTGAGAGGAGTGGCGCGCCTTCGGCAAAAGTCCTGGTCAGGGCCCTGGTTCAGCTTTCGACCGGACCGTCATAGGGCGGGCGGCATGTACGGTTTCACGACGCCACGCGGCAGGGGCCCGGGCGGGCGGAGTAATGATCCCGGGTCCGGCGGGGCCGGGTTTCAGCCGCTCCAGCGGGGTAAGCGGGCTGCTGGAGGTGCTCCGCCGGGCACCGGACGGACGAGGTGAGGAGCCGCGATGTCACTCATCGACCGGGAATGCGTCCGCGAACTGCTGCAGTCGTCCCACCCCGACGCCACGCTGGTGTTCGTCCGAGGTGACTGCGTCGTCGTGCCCGCCGCCGAGGTGGACGCCGCGCACAAGGGGCTCGTCATCGCCAGCCGCGACGAGATCGCGCCCTACGTACCGGCGGGGCCCATGACCGACGCGACCCTGGACGCGCTGGCGCACCGCCTGGACAACATCGTGCGCGACCTGGGCGCCTGACCGCAGGCGCCCAGGTCCGGTCAGCCCTTGTCCGAGCCCTCGTTGGCGCCCCGGACGAAATAGCGCTGGAACACCACGAAGACGATCGCCACCGGTACGGTGGCCAGCACCGCCGCGCCGAGCTTGAGCGGATACTGCGTGCCCTTGCCCAGCGACCCCGACACCAGGTCGGCCAGCCCGCGCGGCAACGTGAACAGGGCCGGGTCCTGCACCGCCACGAGGGTGTGCGGGAACTCGTTCCACGAGCTCTGGACGGAGATGATCGTCAGCGTCAGCAGCGCGGGGCGGGCCATCGGCAGCACGACGGACCAGAACGTGCGGAACACACCGGCCCCGTCGATGCGGGCGGCCTCCTCGACGGTGACCGGGATGGACTCGAAGAACTGCTTCATGATGAACACCCCGGCGGCGTCCGCGATCACCGGCAGGATCAACGCCGTGTAGCTGTCGTACATGCCGAGCTGGTTCAGCACCAGGAACTTCGGGATGAACAGCACCACCCCCGGCACCGCGATCACCGCGACGATCGTCGCGAAGAGCGCCCGCCGCCCGCGGAAGCGCAGCCGGGCCAGGGCGTAGCCGGCCATGGAGTCCAGCAGCACCCGCCCGGTCGTGATGATCACCGTCACCAGGAGCGAGTTGCCCAGCCACAGCGGTAGGTCGGTGCCGAAGACCCGCTCGTAGCCGTCGAGGGTCGCGAGGTGGGGCAGGGGTGAGAGCGGGTTGGCCGCCGCGTCGGGCTCGGTCTTGAACGAGGTGGCGATCTGGATGACGAACGGGTAGAGGAAGACGAGCGCGACGAAGATCAGGATGAAGTAGCCGGCGAAGGTGGAGGCCAGGGAGCGCTTTCTGTCCGGCATGTCAGGCCCTCCGTTCGCGCAGGACCCACCGCTGGACCAGCGTCAGCACCACGATGATGGCGAAGAGCACGAACGAGATCGCGGTGCCGGAGCCGTACTCGAAGCCGTTGAAGGCGGTCTGGTACGACAGGAAGGCCGGGGTGAGCGTGGTCTTGGCGGGGTTGCCCTGGCTCATCACGTACACCTGGTCGAAGACCTGCCAGGTCGCGATCATCCCGAGCGTGAGCACCAGGAACATGGTGGGCTTGAGCAGCGGCAACGTCACGTGCGTGAAGACCTGGCGGCGGCCCGCCCCGTCCAGCAGGGCGGCCTCCTCCAGGGTCACCGGGATGTTCTGCAGCGCCGCCAGGAACATGAGCATGAACGTCCCCGAGGTCGTCCAGACGACCAGCACGATGATGGTCGTCATGGCCACGCTCGGCCCCGACAACCACTCCCACCACGACAGCCCGAACGGTCCGCCGCCGGTGAGCGCCGCCGGCGGCGCGTCGGGATCGACCACCCCGAGCGCGCCCAGCACCAGGTGCAGGATGCCGCGCGAGTCGGCGAACCACTGGGGGCCCTCCACGCCGAACAGGCGGAGCAGCCCGTTGACGGCCCCCGAGTTGGCGAACACGAACAGGAACACCACGCTGATCGCCACCGAGCTGGTGACCGACGGGAAGTAGAACGCGGCACGGAAGAACGTCCTGCCGCGCAGCAGCCTGCCGTTGACGATCAGCGCCAGCCCGAGGGCCAGGCCGGTCTGGGCCGGCACCACGATGGCCACGTAGTAGACGTTGTTGCGCACGCTGGTCATGAAGTCCTGCCGGGCCAGCCCCTCCTCGGCGAACAGGCGCGTGTAGTTGTCCAGGCCGACGAAGGGCACGCCGGCGCGGAAGGGGCTGCCCTGCCCGTTCCAGTCGGTCAGGCTCACCCACATCGCCATGAGGATCGGCGCCAGCATGAACAGGCCCAGGATGACCACGACGGGCGCCACGAACAGCCAGCCCGCGAGGTTCTCCTTCGCCGCGCCGGGTCGGCGCCCGGTCATGACGTGCCGAGCGCTGCTTGCGTGTTCTTCTGTACGCGCTCCAGCAGCGTCTTGGGTGCGGTGGAGGTCAGCTTCTGCAGGCCGGTGTCGAAGTCGTCCAGGACGCTGTCCATCTTGGGGGCGTTGACCGGGCCCTGGGCGTAGTCGACGGCGTTGACGAAGGGCACGTCGGCGGGGAACTCACCGGTGTAGGTGCTCCTCGCGGACTGCCGCGAGGGCATGACGCCGAACGCCCTGGCGAAGGCCATCTGCTGGTCGGCCTTGGTCATCGCCTCGACGAACGAGATGGCCTGCTCCTTGTGGCGGCTCTTGGCGGCGATGCCCCAGCAGGTGGTGAACGACAGGGAGCCCTTGCCCTTGGGTCCCGCGGGCAGCTCGTACGCGGCGTACTTGACGTCGGGGTAGTCGGCCTTGAGCGCGCCCTTGATCCAGTTGCCCTCGATGGTCATGGCGACCTTGCCCGCGCCGAACGCCTCGCCGCTCCAGCCCGCGTCGAGCTGGCTCGGGTACTGGGCCAGCTTGCCGGCCAGCAGCGTGCGTACGTAGTCGAGGGCCGCGAGGTTCTGCGGGCTGTCGGCGGTGGCCTGCTTGCCGTCGGGGCTGGTGATCCAGCCGCCGGCCTGGACCATGAACGCGCCGACGCGGTCGCGCGTGTCGCCGAGCGCCAGCGGGGTGATGCCGGCGGCCTTGATCTTCTCGCTGACCGAGGTGAGCTGCTCCCAGGTCGTCGGCACGTCGGAGTCGCCGAGCCCGGCCTTGGCCCACAGGTCCTGGTTGACGATCAGGGCCAGGGTGGAGAAGTCCTTCGGCGCGCAGTAGAACGTGCCGTTGTAGGTGAAGGCCGTGCGCAGGGTCGGGTAGAAGTCGTCCGGACTGCTGATCTTGCCGGCGTACGGTTCGAGCGCGCCGACGCTGGCGTAGTCGGCGAAGCGGATGGCGTCCACGTAGAAGACGTCGGGCGGGCTGTCGCCGGCGAAGGCCTGGCCGAGCTGCTGCGTCAGGTCCTGGGCGGGGGTCACCGTGGCGCCGGTCCCGCTCGCGGCGGCCCAGGTCTGGGCGGCCTGCTTGACGGCGTTCGTCTCCGCGTCGCCGGAGGAGCCGATGAGGATCTGCAGCGTGACAGGGCCGCCGCTCTGCTGGGCGGACTGTCCGGGAGCGTCGTCGAAGCCGCTGCCGCAGGCGGTCGTCACCAGCATCGAGGCGCAGGCGATGCTGGTGACGGCCCTGCTCGTGCGGCGGGTGTTGGGATTCATCGGGGGATCCTGTTCTCGCGTGGGGGGACGGGAGTTCATGCCGACCGCCTGATGGTCAGGGAGGGTTGGAGCAGCATGTGGGTGGCCGGTGGCTCGGCGCTGTCCAGGGCGCGTGTGAGCAGCGCGACGCAGGCGGCCGCGGCCTCGCCGAGCGGCTGGTGCACGCTGGTCAGGCCGATCGCCCCGGCCACCGGCGTGTCGTCGAAGCCGGTCACGGCGACGCCGGGGCCGGCCACGTTCAGCGCGCCCAGGGCGAGCGAGTCGCTCGCGCACACCAGCGCGGTGGCTCCGGCGCCGAGCAGGTCGCGGGCCGCGCTCTCCCCGGTGGCGATGCCGTCCTCGCCCGCCCGGTGCAGGTCGTCGGGCCGCAGGCCGTGCTCGGCGAGCGTGCGCTCCCAGCCGGCGCGCCGGTCGTCGCCCACCCCCGAGCCGGGCGGCCAGCCGACGAAGCCGACGCGCCGGTGACCGGCCGCCAGCAGGTGGCGGGTGGCCGCCGCGGTTCCCGCGGCGCCGTCCACGTCCACCCAGGGATGTTGGGTACGGGGCAGATCGCTCCACGGCCGGCCGAACGCGACGAACGGCACGCGGCGCTCCAGCAGCCAGGAGGTCCGCAGGTCGTCGTGGTGCGTGGCGGTGAGCACGAAGGCGTCCGGCTCGTACGAGGCGATCAGGTCCTCGAAGGTCGCGATCTCGGAGCGGTCGTCGTGGGCGGTGTAGAGCAGGATCCGGTAGCCCGCGCGGGCCGCCGACTCGGTCAGGCCGTGCAGGAAACGGTCGAGCACCGAGCCGTTGATGCCGTCGCCGCCGGGGTCGATGCGGATGGCGATCAGGCGGGAGCGGCCGGTACGCATCTGGCGGGCGGCCTGGTTGGCGCGGTAGCCGAGCCGCGCGATCACTTCCAGGACGTGGCGGCGCGTCTCGTCGCGGACGACCTCGGGGCTGTTGAGGGTGTTCGACACCGTCTGGCGGGACACCCCCGCGGCCCTGGCCACGTCGGTGATCGTCACCTTGTCCGCCATGGAGCGCCTTCCTAAAGGGGTTGAACGTTCAAAGTCCAGTAAGGCATGATTTGATCGTTCAAATTGCAGGATGTCAGAAAAAATTGCACTCCGGATGGGGTTCTGTCAAGAGGGAGTCGTAGTGCTTCAACCGTTGCTGCACGACCTGGTCGGCACGGTCATGGCGCCGACCGGCGCGCTGAGCGGAACCGACGGTCAGCTGCGGCCGGCCGGGGTGCAGGGGCTCTTCCACGCGGACCGCCGCGTGCTGTCGCAGGCCCGGCTCCTCGTCGACGACACCGAGCCGGAGGCCGTCGGGCACGCCCACGACGGGGCGGGGCGCACGAGGTTCGTGTCGCTGGCCCGGTGGCTGGGCGACTCGGGGGCCGATCCCACGGTCCGGCTGGACCGGGTGCGGGAGCTCACGCCGTACGGGATGACCGAGTCCGTGGAGATCAGCTCCACCGCCTCCGTACCGGTGAACGCGACCGTGACGGTCGAGCTGGCCTGTGACTTCGCCGCCATGGACGCGGTCAAGACCGGCCGCGTCACCGGGTTCCCCGTCCCGGCGGCGGCGGCCGGCCAGGGACGGCTGACCTGGCGGTCGGCGGGCGCCCACGTGATCGTCACGGGGCAGGGGGCCGAGGCACGGCCGGGGGACGAGCCCCGCCTGACCTGGAAGATCGACCTGCCCCCGCGCGGCCGGACGACCCTGTCCTGGCGGCTCGTCGTGCAGGACCCGGCCGGCGCCTTCGTCGTGCCCGCCGCCGGCCCGCCCGAATGGAGCCCGCCGCGGGTGGACGCCGCCGACCGGCGCCTCACCCGCCTGCTGGACCAGGCGCTGGCGGACCTGCGCTCGCTCCGCCTGGCCACGCCGGACGCGCCGGAGGACACCTTCCTCGGCGCGGGGGTGCCCTGGTTCCTGACGTTGTTCGGCCGGGACAGCATCTGGGCCGCCCGGATGCTCCTCCCGCTGGGCACCGCCCTGGCCGGCGGCACCCTGCGGGTGCTGGCCCGCCGCCAGGGCGAGCGCCTCGACCCGCGCTCCGGCGAGGCCCCCGGCAAGATCATGCACGAGCTGCGCCGGCACGCCATCGTCCTGGGCGAGGACGGCCGGCGGGTGCCCGCCGCCTACTACGGCACCATCGACGCGACGCCCCTGTGGATCAGCCTGCTGCACGACGCGTGGCGCTGGGGCCTGCCCGAGCACGAGGTCGAGCCGCTCCTGCCGCACCTGGAGGCCGCGCTGGGCTGGCTCGCCGACCACGCCGACCCCGATCGGGACGGATTCCTGGAGTACGTCGACACCTCCGGCCACGGCCTGGCCAACCAGGGCTGGAAGGACTCCGGCGACTCGATCCGCTTCCATGACGGCAGCCTGGCAGAGCCGCCGATCGCGCTGGCCGAGGTGCAGGGCTACGCCCACCAGGCCGCCCTGCACGGGGCCGCCCTCCTGGACGCCTTCGGCCGCCCGGGCGCCGACCGCTGGCGCGAGTACGCGGCCACGCTGGCCGGCCGGTTCCGCGCGGCCTTCTGGGTGGACGGCGCCCACGGCCCCTTCCCCGCGCTCGCGCTCGACCGCGACAAGCGCCCGGTGGACGCCCTCACCAGCAACATCGGCCACCTCCTCGGCACCGGGCTGCTGACGCCGGAGGAGTCGGCCCAGGTCGCGGGCCTGCTGGGCGGGCCGGGCCTGGCGGAGGGCTTCGGCCTGCGGACGATGTCCGCGCTCGACGCGGGGTTCAGCCCGCTGTCCTACCACTGCGGCTCCATCTGGCCGCACGACACGGCCATCGTCCTGGCCGGGCTGGCCCGCGAGGGCTTCGACGCGCAGGCGGCCACACTGGCCGAAGGGTTGCTCGCCGCCGCCGAGTCGTTCGACTACCGGCTCCCCGAGCTGTACGGGGGCGACGCCCGCCACCGGGTGGGCCGCCCGGTGGCCTACCCCGCGGCCTGCCGCCCCCAGGCGTGGTCCGCCGCCGCCGCGCTCACCATCGTTCACGCGGCGCTCGGGCTCCACCCGGACGTGCCGGCGGGCCAGGCCACCCTGCGCCCGCTGGCCGGCGCCCCCCTGGGCGCGCTGACCGTCGGCGGCCTGCGGGTGGCGGGCGGCGAGGTCGAGGTGAGCGTCGCCGGCGACGGCACCGCCACCGTCACGGGCCTGCCGGACGGGATGCGCCTGATCCCCGGACGGTAGCCGCCATCAGGCCCCTCACCTGCGCGTTTGCGGCCTGAGGCAGGGGTAAGTGGGCCGGGACGAACCATCGAGGGGGACCCACGTCCTCATGTCACGGAGGTGAGTGGCGATGGCTTTGCCCATCAGGCGTAATCGGGTGCCGGCGCAACGGCCCGGCGGCCACTGGATGGGCCGCTCCTTGGATCCCATCACCGAGTTCCAGGAGCTGTGGGACCAGTTGGGCCGGCTGTTCGAGGAAGGCGGAGAGAGCGCCGTCACCGCCTGGCGGCCGCTGGCCGAGACCGAGGAGACGCCGGACGCCTACGTCGTACGCGCCGAGCTGCCCGGCCTCAAGCGGGACGACGTCCACGTCGACGTCGAGGGGAACCAGCTGAGCGTGCACGGCGAGGTCGAGGAGCAGGACAAGGAGGGCAAGGCGCTCCGGCGGCGTACCGGCAGGTTCATCTACCGGACCGTCCTGCCGAACGACGCCGACACCGAGCAGATCGACGGCGAGTTGCAGGACGGGGTTTTGACCATCCGCGTGCCCAAGACCGAGCAGGGCCGCTCCCGTCGCATCGAGATCAAGGGCTGATCGGCGCGCCACGGCCGAATCGGGAGGCCGGAGCGGCGGGGGACGCGCTCCGGCCTCGATTTTTGGCGCGGACGGCGACAAACCGGAATTCGCCGCTCTAACAGCCGGAATTCGCTGCCGAGGCAGCGAGGGGATCACAAGAATCTGAAACGTCATACTCCGTATCGAGGCAATGGCGGTGCGTTGGCTGCTCAATGCGAAATATGGTGTTGTGTTGGCTGGCGGGGCGGGATTGCTGCTGGCCCGGCGGTGTTATGAGAGGTTGAGGGGGGACGAATGGCGATTACACGTGATATGGGCGATCTGACCGAAATCCTGAGAGGGGATTTCCGGCAGCCGGGACCGACGGCGCTGCGCATACTGGTGGGCGCGCAGTTGCGGCAGCTGAGGGAGGCGCGAGGGATCAGCCGCGAAAAGGCGGGATACACCATTCGGGCGTCGCATTCCAAGATCAGCCGGATGGAGTGCGGGCGCTGCAGCTTCAAGCTGCGTGACGTGGCCGATCTCCTCATCCTCTACGACGTAGCCGACGACGCTGAGCGCTCGGCCCTGCTGACCCTGGCCGAGCAGGCCAACGCCCCCGGCTGGTGGCAGGACTACCGCGACGTGATCCCCGACTGGTTCGACACGTATCTCGGGCTGGAGCAGGACGCGGCGCTGATCCGTACGCACGAGATCCAGTTCGTCCCGGGGCTGCTGCAGACCGAGGACTACGCCCGCGCGGTCATCTCCCAGGGACTGAGGGGCGAGCCCGCCGAGCAGATCGAACGCCGTGTCGAGGTGCGCATGCGCCGCCAGCGGATCCTGGCCGCGCCCACGCCGCGCAAGCTCTGGGCGGTGCTGGACGAGGCCGCGCTGCGACGCCCGATCGGCGGCGCGGCGGTCATGCGCGACCAGCTCCGCCGCCTGGGCGAGCTGGCCGAGTCGCCCCACATCACGCTGCAGGTGATGCCGTTCAGCGCCGAGGGCACGGTCGGCGGCGTCGGCCCGATCACCGTCCTGCGTTTCGCCCAGGCGGAGCTGGACGACGTGGTCTACCTCGAACACTTCGCCGGCGCCCAGTATCTGACCAAGCCCTCCGAGGTCAGCCCCTACCAGCAGTTGATGAACGAGTTCATCGTGCAGGCGCCGCCCCCGGCGGCGACCAGGGAGATCCTCCGCCAGGCCATGGCGGCGCTGTAGGGCTCAAGACCTCCCTCGCGCGGACTCAGGGCTTGCGGGCGACGCCGCACAGCGCGTCCACCTCCGCGAGCGGGGCGAGGGGATCGGGGTCGGGGCGCCACAGCGGGAGGGACACCACGCCCGGCGGGACCAGCCGCAGCCCGTCGAAGAACGCGGTGAACTCCTCCCTGCTCCGCAGCTTGTACGGCGCCCCGGGCCCCTGGTTGTAGTCCTCCTGCGCCCGGTCGAGGGACTCGCCGGTGACCACGTTGACGCCGTCCCACAGGGCCAGGTGGCTGCCCGGTGGCAGGGCGTCCATGAGCCGGGCCACGATGTCGTGCGCCCCCTCGTCGTCGGACAGGAACCCCACGATCCCCATCAGCATGAGCCCCACGGGCCGGGAGAGGTCCAGGGTCCTGGCCGCGGCGGCGATGATCGCGTCGGGGTCGCGCAGGTCGGCCTCGATGTAGTCGGTGGCACCCTCCGGCGTGCCGACCAGCAGGGCACGGGCGTGGGCGAGCACGAGGGGGTCGTTGTCCACGTACATCACCCGGCAGGACGGGTCCGCCCGCTGGGCGACCTCGTGGGTGTTGTCCACTGTGGGCAGCCCGGTGCCGACGTCGAGGAACTGGCGCACGCCCGCCTCACTGACCAGATAACGCACGATGCGGGCCAGCAGATGCCTGGACAGGCGGGCAATATGCACAATATCGGGGAAGGATTGACTGAATTGGTCACCTACCTCGCGGTCGATGTCGTAATAGTCCTTGCCGCCGAGCCAGTAATTCCACATGCGTGCCGCTTGCGGCATGGACGTGTCGATTCTGGGCGGGAGCGCGGGACCGGTGGGAGGGGAATCACCTGTCATGTGGCTTCTCATCATCTGTCGGTTTTGAGGAAAACCTGGCGTACGCGGAGCATGTGAAATAGCACTCGCGCCCACGATTCGGGCCCGGGTCACCAGTTCTCGATCGAGCGGAGAAGGATTCCCGTTACGGCCTCCGCGTCCACCGGCCGGGGAGCGGTGGCCAGCAGGCGCTCCTGCCGCAGCGTGCCCGCCACCAGATCGGGCACGTCCGCCTCGGTGTAGCCGACCTCGCCGATGCCGTTGGGCAGGCCGATGTCGCGCATCAGGCGGGTCAGCACCTCCGGCAGGTGGCCGGCCGGGTCGCGTGGCCGGTCGGCGCCGGGATCGAGCAGTTCGGCCGCCCTGAGGTGGCGCTCCGGATCGGCCTCGAAGGTGAAGCGGAACGCCTCGGGCGCGGTCAGGGCCACCGCCATGCCGTGCGGCACGAGCGGCTCCGCCGGTGGGTGCGCGCCGGACGCCGGGCCGTCGTAGCCCGCGGGGCGGAAGTCCTTGACGCGCCCGGCGATCGGGTAGGCGTTGGCGTGCGGGATGTGCACCCCGGCGTTGCCGAACCCGAGCCCGGCGAACGTCGCCGCCAGCGCCATGTCGGCCCGCGCCCGCACGTCGTCGCCGTGCCGCACCGCCGTCCGGAACGACGTCGCCAGCAGCGCCATCGCCCGCTCCGACCACATGTCGGAGATCGGGTTGGAGCCGCAGTACGGCACCCGCTGCTCCGGCCGCCTGGCCTCGAACGACGTGTACGGCCGGGCCGTGTAGCTCTCCAGCGCGTGGCACAGGATGTCCATGCCCGCGGCGGCCGTCACCCCGGCCGGCTGCGTCATCGTCAGGTCGGGATCGACGACCGCGAGGGCCGGGCGCAGCCGTACGTGGCTGATGCCGGTCTTGACCTTGAGCGAGAGCACGTCCAGCACGCACACCGTGGTGCTCTCCGCGCCCGTGCCGGTCGTGGTCGGCACCGCGACCAGCGGCTTGAGCGGATGCTCGGGGGCCCGGCCGGCGCCGATGGGCGCGTTGACGTAGTCCATCAGGTCGCCCGGGTTGGTCGTCAGCAGGTTGGCGGCCTTGGCGGTGTCGATGCTCGACCCGCCGCCGACCGCGACGAACGCGTCCCACGGCCCGGTGGCCTCGGCGTGCTCGGCGGCCCGGCGCAGGCTCTCGTCGGTCGGCTCGACCTGCACGCCGTCGTACACCGCGGCCTCGATGCCGTAGCCGGCGAGCTGGTCGGCGATGCGCCGCGGATGGCCGGTGGCCGCGACGCCGGGATCGGTGACGACGAGCACGCGGCGGACGCCGTACCCGGCCAGGTCGTGGCCGACCTCCGCCGACGCGCCGGGGCCGAACTTCAGCGCCGGCGCCCCGTAGGTGAAGACGGATTCCATGCTCACTCCTTGCCCAGATGGGTGCGGATCACCTCGGCGAGCGGCTCGCGCGTGTCACAGGCGTCGAAGGCGAAGCAGCCCGCCAGCCGCTCGGCCTCCTGCGGGCTCACCCCCTCGAAGCACCGGCCGAACTCGCCCACCAGCGGCTCGGCGAGCAGGATGTTGCGGACCAGGGTCCGGATCCACGGCCGCCGCCCCCACGGGTACGGGTCGAAGCCGGGGAACTCCTTGTCGAAGAGCTCATCGATCGGGTCCAGGATGTGGCGGACGTGCTCGTCGCTGCCGCCCCACGAGTCCGCGCCGAGGCGGGCCTTCTTCTCCAGGACGGGCGCGATGCGCCGGACGTACGCGCTGTCGGCCCGCGCGTACGTCAGCCCTTGCAGCCCGATGTCCTTGTACGTCCACAACGACCAGCTCGCCCCGTGCGCCCGGTAGATGGCGAGCTGGTCGCCCAGCAATCGCAACCGGGACAGGTCACGCTCGGGATCGCCGTCGTAGACCGGCCCGAACTCGCCGATCCAGATGGGCGTCCCGGTGCGCCGCATGAACTCGGTCCGCCGCAGGAACGTCCGCTCCACCACGGACCGGTCGAAATACTCGCCGCGCGTCACCCCCGGATAGGAGCTGCCCGCCGCGATGCCCGGCAGCGCGTAGCCGTGCGCGGTGTAGACCGTGTTGGGGAAGGGGCCGCCGACCGCGGAGAAGTCGGTGGAATAGCGGTTGCCGTCGAGGAAGAGCACGTGGCGGCCGTCCACGGCGCGCACGGCCCGCTCCAGCCGCTCGTAGAAGGGGCCGATGGCCTGGCCGGAGGCGTCGGCGGGCTCGTTGACCGGGTTGTAGCCGGCCACCTCGGGCCGGTCCTTGTAACGCTCGGCGATGGCCTCCCACAGGTGCACGACCCGGTCCTGGAAGTGGCGGTGGTTCCAGAACTCGGCCCAGTGGGTGGGGTTGTCGCTGTGCCAGTGCTGGTTCTGCCGTCCGGGCAGCGCGTGCAGGTCCAGGATCGTGTAGAGGCCGGCGTCGGCGCACAGGCCGATCACCCGGTCCAGCCAGGCGAAGCCCTCCTCCTTCAGCTCGAACGGCCGGTCGTCGTCCTCGAAGTGGCGGTAGTTGAAGGGCACCCGGACCGAGTTCAGGCCGAGGGAGGCGAGGTAGCGGGCGTCGTCGGCGGCGAAGAAGTCGGTGAGGAAGCGGTGGAAGAAGCGCTCATATCCCTCCTCGCCGAGCGCCCGGCGCAGGGCCGCGCGGTGCAGGGACTCGGTGGCGGGGAAGCCGGTGATGAAGTTCTCCATGTTCAGCCAGCCGCCGAGCCCGACCCCGGCCAGTGTGACGGTCCTCCCCGAGGGGTCCACCAGCCGGTCGCCGCTAACGCTGATCCAGTCCATCCTGTTCCTCTCTTGGACGGGGTGCCTCATGACGGGGCCCGGTGCTGTCGCGGACGAGCAGCCGGGGCTGGAAGCGGACGTCGTAGCCGCCGCCCTCGCCCTCCATCAGCGCCCGGAGCCGGTCCCAGGCCTGCCTGCCCAGCTCGTTCTTCGGGATCGACACCGTGGTCAGCGGGGGAGTGGTGTAGCGGGCGAAGGGGATGTCGTCGAAACCGGTGACCGAGATGTCCGCGGGCACCCGTACGCCGAGCTCGTGCAGGCCGGTCAGGGCGCCGGAGGCGACCATGTCGTTGAACCCGACCACCGCGCTGGCGCCGCACTCCACCACGGCGGGGGCCGCGGCGTGGCCGTCGTCGAACATGGAGCCGCACGGCAGCTCGGTCAGGGTGAGCCCGGGGGCGGCGCGCAGCGCGGCGAGCCGCTCCGAGTTGGCCGCGCTGCCCGGGGGACCGGCCAGATAGACCAGGTGGCGGTGGCCGAGCCCGGTGAGGTGGGCCACCAGGTCGGCGACGCCGGCGGCGTTGTCCACCGACAGCGACGGCGCGCCGCAGCCGGGCACCTCCCGGTAGACCAGGACGAACGGCGAGAGCCTGGCGCCGAGCTCGCGCAGCCGCTCGTCCGGCGCGCGCGGGGAGGCCAGGACGAGCCCGTCGGAGTTGCGCCGCGCCTCCAGCGCGAGCACCGTCTCCTCCTCCGGGTCCTCGTTCGACTCGGCCACCAGCAGCCTGCGCCCGGTCTCCGCCGCGGCCTGGCCGAGCCCGCGCAGCACCCCCTGGTACAGCGGGTTGGACAGGTCGGGGACGACGAGTGAGATGGTCCCCGTGCGGCCCAGCGCCAGGCTGCGGGCCGCCACGCTGGGCTCGTAGTCGAGCGCCGCGGCGGCGGCGCGCACCCGGGCGGCCAGCTCGGCCGCCACCGTCGTCGAGCCGTTCATCACCCGCGACACGGTCGCGCGGGAGACGCCGGCCGCCTCGGCGACCCGGCTGATGGTCGCGGACCCCGCCGGCCGCGGCCCGCGCCTGCGGGCCGGGCGGGCCGACGGCTGCTCGCTCTCCTGATCACCGTCCGCGGTGCTCGCCCTCATCCGCTCTCCCTGCACGCTCGGGCCTCCCCTGCATGCATTAAATCGCCCACGGCGGGCGGGTTCACCGTGGCACGGGTGCTCGACGCCACCGCGTACGACGTGGCGGTGACCATGACGGGCGGCGGCTCCGTGGTGGCGGTGGGGCCGCACGAGTTCCTGGTCACGTTCCGGGAGCCGGTCGCCGAGCTGGTGGCCGGGTTCGGCGCGGAGCCGGAGGAGTTCCGCAAGGTCGTGGCGGAGTCCGGGCGGCACTGGGCCCGGTTCTGGAGCACGGGCGGCGCGGTGGAGCTGGCGGGCAGCAAGGACGAGCGGGCCCCGGAGCTGGAGCGCCGGATCGTCCTGTCGCAGTACCTGACGGCCATCCACTGCGCGGGCTCGTCACCGCCGGCGGAGACCGGGCTCATGGCCAACAGCTGGCGGGGCCGCTTCCACCTGGAGATGCACTGGTGGCACGCGGCGCACTTCGCCCTCTGGGGGCGGGCCGAGCTGCTCGAACGCAGCCTCGGCTGGTACGCCGACACCCTGCCGCGCGCCCGCGGGACCGCCGGGGCGCAGGGCTACCCCGGGGCGCGCTGGCCCAAGCAGGTGGGCCCCGACGGCAGGGAGAGCCCGAGCCCGATCGGGCCGTTCCTGGTGTGGCAGCAACCGCACCCGATCTTCCTGGCCGAGCTGGTACGACGGGCGACCGGCACCCCGCGGGCGCTGGCCCGGTACGCGGACATCGTGCTGGACACGGCCGCGTTCATGGCCGCCTTCGCGGTCAAGGGGCCCGGCGGGCACGGGCTGGGGCCACCGCTGGTGCCGGCCCAGGAGTCGTACGCGGAGGTGCGGGCGAGCGCCGCGAACCCGACGTTCGAGCTCGCCTACTGGTCCTGGGCGCTGGAGGTGGCCCAGCGGTGGCGGCGGCTGCTGGGCCTGGCCCCCGAGCCGTCCTGGGCGGAGGTGGCCACCGGGATGGCCCGGCCGCTGGTGCGCGACGGGGTCTACGCCGCGATGGACGCTCCGCCGTACACCGTGCGGGAGGACCACCCGTCCATGCTGTACGCCCTGGGCTTCGTCCCGCCGACCCCGGTCGTCGATCCCGCGACGATGCGCGCCACCCTCCACGACGTGCTGGGCGCGTGGGCGTGGGAGACCACCTGGGGCTGGGACTACCCGGCCATCGCCATGACCGCGACCCGGCTGGGCGAGCCCGGGACCGCGATCGAGGCCCTGCTGATGCCCACGGCCAAGAACGTGTACCTGCCGAACGGGCACAACAGGCAGTCCGCCACGCTGCCCGTCTACCTGCCGGGAAACGGCGGCCTGCTGGCGGCCGTCGCACTCATGGCCAAGGGCTGGGACCACCGCGGCGGGTCAGGGGCGCCGGGCTTCCCGGAGTCCTGGACGGTCCGCCACGAGGGCCTGCGGGCGTGGCCCTGAGTCACTGCGCCGCCAGGCGCGCCGGGAAGCCGCCGGTCGCGATCGGGCCCCAGCGGTCGATGTGCAGCCGGATCAGCGACTTGTCCTGCCGGACCATGGCGGCGCGGTAGTCGTCCCAGTCGGGGTGCTCACCCGCGATGCACCGGTAGTACTCGACCAGCGCCTCCAGGGCCGCGGGCATGTCCAGCACCTCGGCGTGCCCGTCGACCTGGACGTACGGGCCGTTCCAGTCGTCGGACAGCACGCAGATCGAGACCCGCTCGTCACGCCGGGCGTTGATCGCCTTGGCGCGGTCGGGGTAGGTGGAGACCACGATCCGGCCGTCCTCGTCGACCCCGCAGGCGACGGGCGAGAGCTGCGGCCGGCCGTCCGCGCGGGTGGTCGACAGCAGACCGTGGTGCCTGGGGCGCAGGAAATCGAGCAGTTCGGGCAGTTCGACGCGTTGTGCGGTAGCGATGTTCGGGGCCATCTCGAGTGCCTTTCAGTCGTGCCAAGGCTTTCGATCCTAGTGAGAGGGCGGTCACCGGACCGGAGCGCCAGGGCCGAGCGGGATGCCGAGGGCCCACCACGCCAGGAAGAGCAGCGTCCAGGCCACCAGCATCACCAGGCTGAGGGGCAGGGTGAGGGCCATCAGGGTGCCGATGCCGGCGGATTTGCGGTAGCGCTGGACGTAGCCGAGCACCAGCAGGAAGAAGGGGCTCATCGGCGTGAGGACGTTGGAGCAGGAGTCGGCGATGCGATAGAGCGCCTGGGTGGTCTCCGGCGGGATGTCCCGCAACATCAGCATCGGCACGAACACCGGGGCGACCAGCGCCCACTGGGCGGTGCCGCTGGTGATCACCAGATTGCTGACCGTGACCATGAGCAGGATGCCGATGAGGACCAGGGGACCGTCGATCCCGGTCGCCTTCAGCAGGTCGCCGCCCTTGATGGCGATGATCGTGCCGAGGCCGCTCCACCTGAAGTAGGCCAGGAACTGGGAGATGGCGAAGAACAGCACGATGATCGGCGCCAGCTCGCGCATGCCGTGGGCCATGAAGTCCGGCACGTCGCCGTTCCGGCTGACAGTGCCGGCGGCGCGCCCGTAGACGATGCCGAGCACGCAGAAGGCGATGCCGAGCAGGAGGGCGATGGAGTCCGGCAGCGGCCCGTCCGCCAGGCCGCCGCCCGCGCCGCGCAGCGGCGAGCCGGACGGGACGACGGCCAGCGTGGTCAGCGCGGTGATCACGAGCAGCGCGAGACCGGCCCGGCGCAGGCCGCGCCGCTCTGGGGCGGACAGCCTCAGCGCGCCCAGGTCGCCCGCCTCGGCGTCCTCGTCGATCGGCATGCTCCTGGCCTGCCTGGCGAGCACGGTCTCCGTCACCAGCGTGATGACGGCGGACAGCACGAGCGAGGAGCCGACCGAGAAGAAGTAGTTGGCCAGCGGCGTGACGGTGACGCTCGCGTCGATGGTGCGCGCGGCCTCGGTGGAGATGCCGCCGAGGATGACGTCCAGCGGGGTGACCAGGGGAGTGGCGTCGAACCCGGCCGAGACCGAGACGTAGGCGACGATCACGCCGACGATCGGGTTGCGGCCGACCGCGCGGAAGGCCAGGCCGCCCAGCGGGATCAGCACGATGTAGGCCGAGGTGGCGGCCAGGTGCGAGACCATGCCGGTGAAGGCCAGCGCGAACGTCACCCACCGGGCCGGCACCCGGCAGAGGCCGTGCCTGAGCATGGCGCTCATCAGCCCGGCGCGGTCGGCCACGGCGACACCCAGCGTGATCACCAGGACCGTGCCGAGTGCGGGGAAGGTGGCGAAGTTGGTGACCGAGTCGCCGAGCATCAGCCGGACGCCCTCGGCCGAGAGCAGGCTCCTCGCGACGACGGTCGTGTTGTCGGCCGGGTTGACCGCCGACACCCGCAGGCTCGCCAGGACCCAGCTCAGCACCACGAGCGCGGCGCTCAGGATGAGGAACAGCCAGAACGGGTGGGGGAGTTTGTTTCCCGCGCGTTCTATGCCATTCAGAACGCGCATGGTCGCGTTCGGCGACCGGATCTGTTTTTCCACCGACAGGGTGCTGGCCACGGGCTCTGATGCTAGGCGTCGCCAACATCGCCGTCAACGACATAATCCCAGGTCAGCGCGGTCATGCGGTGCTCCGGGCGCCGTTCGCCGATATGCCTCCAGAATGGTGGAGAAACCAATATGTCGGACGTCGCGAGAATGGCCGGAAATACCATTGTCGGTGAGCCGCCATCCCGAGGCCCGGCCCGATCCGTGGCGGCCGGTGCCTCCTGAGCGGTACGGCCGCACGCATGATCACTCTCCCCCGCTCGTCAGCGGGCGTCGCGGAGTCGGTCCAGAAGTGGTAAAAGGCAGGGGCGAAATATCCCATAAAACGACCCGATGGGAAGTTTATGGGTATTTGCCCTGTTGGAGAAGTGAGTGCCGGGAAAACACACCCGCCCGGCACTCACACAAGGAGGGACGTCATGTCTATCCAGCACTATCTGGCGGCCGCGATGGTAACCCGCTCGCCTGTCACCACGGGTCCCTTCCCTAACCCGAGAGATCGCGGCGCTTACAGCAGAAGCGCACGCCGTCGGCGCCGCCGCCGCTGATCAACCGGGCGGACCCGACGTCACGGCGATGACCGTGACGGTTCGGCGGAGAAAACGGCGGATCTGCTCATCACGGGCGACACGGGCGATGGCACGACGGTGGGGGTGCCGTGGGCACGTCACCACCATTGGAGCGGCCGGTTCGGGCGGGCCCGGAGAGCACGCCGCCAGTCGCACGCGGTCCCGGCCCCGAACTCCCACGCGGAGCCCAGGGGTACGGGCTCGCGGCGACCAAGGGGGTGGGACCGTTGATGCGACACACGACCCGGCTGAGGCGCCTGCTCGAAGCCCCGGAAATCCTGGTGGTCCCGGGCGTCTACGACGGGACCGGCGTCCGCGTGGCCCAGGCGCTCGGTTTCCGGGCGATCTACCTCAGCGGTTTCCAGACCTCGGCCGGCCTGCTGGGCCAGCCCGACGTCGGCTATCTCACCATGACGCAGATGGTGGCGCGGGTCGCCGCCTTCACCGCCGCCACCGACCTGCCACTGATCGCCGACGCCGACACCGGTTACGGCAACCCGCTCAACGTACGCCGCGCGGTCCGCGAGTACGAGGCGGCCGGCGCGGCGGCCATGCACATCGAGGACCAGACCTTCCCCAAACGCTGCGGGCACATGCTGGGCCGCCACGTCGTGCCCAGGGACGAGATGACCCAGAAGATCAGGGCGGCCGTGGACGCCCGCCGCGACCCCGACTTCGTGATCATCGCCAGAACGGACGCGCGGACCACGATGGGCCTGGACGAGGCGCTCGAACGAGGCGCGGCCTACCACGAGGCGGGCGCCGACCTGCTCTTCATCGAGTCACCCGAGACCGAGGAGGAGATGCGGCGCATCTGCGGGACGTTCCGCGGCCGCGTCCCCGTGCTCTGCAACCAGATCGAGGGCGGCCGCACCCCGCTGCTGGGCGTGCGCGCCCTCCAGGATCTGGGGTACGCGCTCGCGCTCTACTCGGTCGGCGCCGCCTTCGCCGTGGCCAAGGGCCTGTGGGACTACCTGGAGACGCTCGCCGCCCAGGGCGACACCCGCTCCATGCGCCCGAACATGCTCGGCTTCGACGACTTCAACACGCTCATCGGCCTGGACGAGCACGCCGTGTTGGAGCAGCGCTACCGGACCCCGGGAGAGTCCTGACCGGGCGAGCCGCGCGGGAGCGGCGCCGAGGCGTTCAGGCCGACTGGCGGCCCAGGCCGCGCAGCTGGCTGGGTGACAGCGCGGAGACGTCCTGGTCGATGGGCGAGTCCGAGTACTGGTGGATGGTCCAGGTCTTCCAGTCGGCGGGTGGGGTGACGGTGCCCTTCTCCTTGCCGTAGTGGGCGACCCAGAGCGGGTACGCGGACAGGCCGCGGCCGTAGGTGTCGGCGAAGCGCCAGCTGCTGTAGAACATCGGCGTGATGCCGGTCTTGGCCTTCACGTACGACAGCCAGGTCTTGGCCCAGGCGTTGACCTCGGCGACGCTCTTGCCGTCGGTGGTCTCCAGGTCCAGGACCAGCAGGTCGCCGGGCTTGGCGGGCTGGGCGTTCACCGTGGACAGGAAGTAGTTGGCCTCGGCGATCGGGTCGCCGGCCGGGTGACCGTAGTGGTAGGCCCCGCGGACGATGCCCTTCTTGCCCAGCTCCTGCCAGTGCCTGGCGAAGGAGGCGTCGCGGAAGTCGACGCCCTCGGTGGCCTTGATGATGCCGAACTGGGCGGAGCTGGTGGCCCAGTCATAGAGCGGCTGGTAGTTGGAGACGTCCTGGCCGTAGGTGAGCGGCTGCTGCCGCGCCTCGGCCACGGGCGCGAGCGGGCCGCCCTCGTCGGTGGTGGACGCGAGTGCCGTGCCGGCCACGCCGACGGTGGTCCCGGTCAGAGCGAGGCCGGCCAGGGCGAAGCTGAGGCGTTTACTGGGGTTGAGCATGAGGGGTATTGACTCCTTGCTTCCATACGCCTACCGGGTTAGCTGACGGGTTCGGGCCTGGAAGTGCCCTACCGCCGCCGGTCGAGCCGGCGGGCGATTCACCCCCGAAGGTGGGTCCCCGGCTCCGCACGAGGGTGCGGATTAGGCCTGGTCAAGAACTTGGCAACACTACGACGAACGCTTGTCAAAGCATTCGCCGAGCTGGCCAAAAGGTATATATCGCTACTTAAAGGTGGCAAGTAGGTCAAATCAAGACATGGTGGGAGGCGTGCGGAAAGCCCGAGATCCACGGGGATTCCGGCCTCGGTAAAGAATTCTTGGGATTTGCCGGTAAGCGTCGGGGCGGCGGCATTCGCGGGACCCCAGGATGCTGCTGTGACCACGAGTCATGGTGCTTGTCAGGTGATACCGGTGTGCCAGCCGGGATTTCCGCGCCTTTGGCTGCACACTGGCTCGATGGGGGTGCGGGTCAGGGTCGAAGGCGTCGTCCAGGGGGTGGGCTTCCGGCCGTTCGTGCACGGGCTCGCCACCGGGCTGGGGCTGGCGGGGCTGGTGGGCAACGACGCGCGCGGCGTCTTCGTGGAGCTGGAGGGCGGCCGGCGGGAGATCGAGGAGTTCCTGCACCGGCTGGAGCGCGACGCGCCGCCACTGGCCGCCATCGAGCGCGTGACCGTCACGTCGGGCGTACGGGCGGCGCGGCCGGAGGGCGGGTTCCTGATCGTCGAGAGCGATCCCTCGGGCCTGGCCCGCGCGCTGGTGTCGCCCGACATCGCCACCTGCGCCGACTGCCTGGCCGAGCTGGCCGATCCGGCCGACCGGCGCTACCGCTACCCCTTCGTGAACTGCGTCCACTGCGGGCCCAGGCTGACGATCGTGCGCGGGCTGCCGTACGACCGGCCGCTGACCACGATGGCGGGCTTCGCGATGTGCGCCGACTGCCTGGCCGAATACCACGATCCGGCGGACCGGCGCTTCCACGCCCAGCCGATCTGCTGCCCGGCGTGCGGGCCCAGTCTCAGCCTGGTCGGGGCGCCGGGCGAGCCGCTGGCCGGCGCCGCCGCGGTGCTGCGGGCGGGCGGGGTGCTGGCGGTCAAGGGCGTCGGCGGCTACCACCTGGCGGTACTGGCCGCCGACCAAAGTGCCGCCGCCACGCTGCGGCGGCGCAAGCGGCGGGCGGACAAGCCGTTCGCGGTCATGGTGGCCGACCTGGACGCGGCCCGGCGGCTGTGCGAGGTGGACGCGGTGGCCGCCGAACTGCTGGCGGATCGGGCCCGGCCGATCGTGCTGCTGCCGCGGCGCGCGGACGCGGAGGTCGCCGACCCGGTCGCGCCGGGCAACCGGCAGCTCGGGGTGCTGCTGCCGTACACGCCGCTGCACCACCTGCTGCTGGCGGAGGTCGCCGCGCCGATCGTGCTGACCAGCGGAAACACCTCGGACGAGCCCATCGCGTACGACGACCACGACGCCTTGGAACGCCTCGGCGGCATCGCGGACGCGTTCCTCACCCACGACCGCCCCATCCAGCAACACGCCGACGACTCGGTGGTACGCCCCTTCCGCGGGCAGGCGCTGCCGCTGCGGCGCTCGCGCGGCCACGCCCCGCGCCCGATCATGCTGCCCGGCCGGGCGCCCCGGCAGATCCTCGGCTGCGGAGCCGCGCAGAAGAACACGTTCTGCCTGGTCAAGGGGCGGCGGGCGATCGTCTCCCCGCACTTCGGCGACCTGGCGGACTACGCCACCCTGCGTGCCTACACCGAGGGCATCGCCCGCTTCCAGGCCCTGTTCGGCGTGCGGCCCGAGGTCGTCGCGCACGACCTGCACCCGGAATACCCCGCCACCCGGTACGCCATGGAGCTGCCGGACGTGGCGCTCGCCGGGGTGCAGCACCACCACGCGCACATCGCCTCCTGCCTGGCCGACAACGGCGAGTCCGGCCGGGTGATCGGGGTCGCGTTCGACGGGCTGGGCTACGGCCTCGACGGCACCCTGTGGGGCGGCGAATTCCTGCTGGCCGACCTGGCCTCGTTCGAGCGGGCCGGGCACCTGGCCCCGGTGCCGATGCCGGGTGGCGAGGCGGCGATCCGGCAGCCGTGGCGGATGGCCGCCGCGTACCTGGACGGCGAGGACGAGTCACTGGCCGTGGCCCGCCGCAACGAACGCTGGTGGCCAAGCGTGACGGCCCTGGCCCGCGGCGCCGGCACGCCCCTCACACCGGGCGCCCGCACGACATCGGGCGCAGAGGGCGGCACGACGCCGGGCGCAGAGGGTGGCACGACGCCGGGCGCCGGGGGCGGCACGACATCGGGCGCCGAGGGCGGCACGACGGCGGGCGTCGGGGGCGGGGCGCCGCTGACGTCCAGTGCCGGTCGCCTGTTCGACGCTGTGGCGGCGCTGGTCGGCGTGCGGGACACGGTCGCCTACGAGGGGCAGGCCGCGATCGAGCTGGAGCAGCTCGCCGACCCCGCCGAACGGGGCGGCTATCCGGCGGCCGTGTCGGGCGGCGCGCCCGGCCCGTTCGTGGTGTCCGGCGCGGACCTGGTGCGGGCCGCCGCTGCGGACCTGCGCGCGGGCGTCGCCCCGGCGGTCGTCTCGGCCCGCTTCCACAACGGTGTGAGCGATCTGGTCGTGGCCTGCTGCCGGCGGTTGCGCGAGGAGACCGGACTGACGGCGGTGGCGTTGTCCGGCGGCGTCTTCCAGAACATGCTGCTGGCACGGCGCACGGTCGAGCTGCTCGACGAGGCCGGGTTCCGCGTGCTCACGCACACCAGGGTCCCGCCCAACGACGGCGGCATCAGCCTCGGCCAGGCAGCCGTCGCCGCCGCCCGCGACCTTGACGGCGCTCAGACCCACCGATCGTGAGGCGGCCACGATGAGACCGAACGGCGGTGAGCCCGGCCGATCGTGACGCGGGTCAGGGTCAGGCCGGCCGGTCCTGATACGGCCATGGTCAGGCGGGTCGGTCCTGGTGCGGCCATGGTCAGGTCGGTCGGTCCTGGTGCGGCCAGGGTGAGGCGCCGACCACGATCCCGTACAGGACGTGGTCGGCGAGCAGCGCCAGGCGTTCGGGCGTGGTGTGGTGGCGGCGCGGCAGGCCGAGCGTCGGCGCGACGACCGCCTCGAAGAAGGCCCAGAAAGCCACCCCGTAGGCGGGCCCGGCCCAGGCCCGGCCGCGCACCGCCCCCGGCAGCAGCCCGAACACCGCCCCGCCGACCGCCCCGACCCCCCAGTGGACCAGCTCGACCACCGCCGGGCGGCGCTCGGTGGGCAGCTCGCGGAGGACGCTGGGAGCGGTACGTTCGATCAGCGCCTCGGGCGGCACCTTCTTCACCACCCCGAGCGCCGTGGTGAACTGCCGTAGACCGGACATCGCCATGGAGCCGATCGCACCCCGCGCGGTGGCCCGCGGCAGGGACCGTCGAGGCCGAGCGGGTCGGCGTTCCCGCAGGTCAGCCTGTGAGGTGGAGCGAGGTGGCATGGTCTGCGTCATGGTTTGCAACCTTCGTCAGCGCGGTATGTCCGCTACGTAGAGATGAGCATCGACTACCGAAAGGAGTCGTTCGCAAACCTCTACACGGGCCAAGAAGGGGGCTTGGGCCATGACAACCACGCAAACGCCGACTGCCCTGGACGAAATCCACATCCTGTGGACTTCGGAGGGCATGAGCTGCGACGGCGACACCGTCTCCGTCACCGCGGCCACACTGCCGAGCCTTGAGGACGTCCTGCTCGGGCTCGTGCCCGGACTGCCCAAGGTGCACCTGCACAACAAGGTCCTGGCCACCGAGGTGGGCGACGCCTTCATGGCCGCCTTCCACCAGGCCGACCGGGACGAGCTCGGGCCGTACATCTTCGTGGTCGAGGGCTCGATCCCGAACGAGCGCATCAACGGCGAGGGCTACTGGACCTCCATGGGCAACGACCCGATCACCGGCGAGCCCATCACCGTCAACCGGTGGATCGACCGCCTCGCGCCCAAGGCGTGGGCCGTGGTCGCGATCGGCACCTGCGCGACCTACGGCGGCATCCACGCCATGGCCGGCAACCCGACGGGCTGCATGGGGCTGGCCGACTACCTGGGCAAGGACTTCCGCTCGGCCGGCGGCCTGCCCATCGTCAACGTGCCCGGCTGCCCGGTGCAGCCGGACAACTTCATGGAGACGCTGACCTGGCTGCTCTACCAGGCGGCGGGCCTGGCCCCGACCATCCCGCTGGACGAGATGCTGCGGCCGACCTGGCTGTTCGGCAAGACCGTGCACGAGGGCTGCGACCGGGCCGGCTACTACGAGCAGGGCGACTTCGCCCACGACTACAACTCTCCCAAGTGCCTCGTACGGGTGGGCTGCTGGGGGCCGGTGGTCAACTGCAACGTCACCAAGCGCGGCTGGATGGACGGCGTCGGTGGCTGCCCCAACGTGGGCGGCATCTGCATCGCCTGTACGATGCCCGGCTTCCCCGACAAGTTCATGCCGTTCATGGACGAACCCCCCGGCGCGTCGGTGTCGATCGCGCTCAGCGGCGCGTACGGCTCGCTGATCCGGCGGCTTCGCGCGATCACCAACAACGCGGCCAACAAGGAGCCGAAGTGGCGCCACAACCGCCGCAGACTGACGAGCGGGTACGACCCGCGCTGGGGAAACTAGGGAGAGCGGCAAGGTGGCAACGCGTACCACGGGACGGCGCGAGAAGGCGGGCACCACTCGCGAGCTGGTGGAGATGTCCTGGGACCCGATCACCAGGATCATCGGCAACCTCGGCATCTACACCAAGATCGACTTCAAGAATCGCGAGGTGGTCGAGTGCAGGAGCACCTCGTCGCTGTTCCGCGGCTACAGCGTGTTCATGAAGGGCAAGGACCCGCGTGACGCGCACTTCATCACCAGCCGCATCTGCGGCATCTGCGGCGACAACCACGCGACCTGCTCGATCTACGCCCAGAACATGGCCTACGGCGTCAAACCGCCGCCGCTGGCCGAGTGGATCATCAATCTCGGCGAGGCCGCCGAGTACATGTTCGACCACACCCTCTTCCAGGACAACCTGGTCTTCGTCGACTACTGCGAGCAGATGGTCAAGGAGACCAACCCGAGCCTGCTGCGCCGGGCGGAGACGGCCGAGGCTCCCAGCGCCGCGATCCACGGCTACCGCACGATCGCCGACATCATGCGCGCGTTCAACCCGTTCAGCGGGGAGGTGTACCGCGAGGCGCTCCAGGTCAGCAGGGTCACCAGGGAGATGTGCTGCCTGATGGAGGGCAGGCACGTACACCCCTCGACGCTCTACCCGGGCGGTGTGGGCACCGTCGCGACGCCCCAGGTGTTCACCGACTACCTGGCGCGCCTGCTGAAGGTGCTCGACTTCGTCAAGAAGGCCGTCCCGATGAACGACGACCTCTTCGACTTCTTCTACGAGGCGCTGCCCGGCTACGAGGAGGTCGGCCGGCGGCGGGTGATGCTCGGCTGCTGGGGCGCCTTCCAGGACCCGGCGGTCGTCGACTACGACTACCGGAACATGAACGAGTGGGGCCGGAACATGTTCGTCACGCCCGGCATCGTGCTGGACGGCGAACTGCTGACGACGAAGCTGGTGGACATCAACCTCGGCATCAGGATCCTGCTGGGCAGCTCCTACTACGACGACTGGCAGTCCGAGGAGACCTTCGTCACCCACGACCCGCTCGGCAACCCGGTCGACCAGCGCCACCCATGGAACCAGACGACGCTGCCCAAGCCGCAGAAGCGCGACCTCGAACACGGCAACTACAGCTGGGTCATGAGCCCCCGCTGGTACGACTCCCGCTCCGGCGACCACCTGGCCCTCGACACCGGCGGCGGCCCGCTGGCCCGGCTGTGGTCCACGGCGCTGGCCCGCCTGGTCGACACCGGCACGGTGCGGGCCACCGGCGACGGCGTGGAGATCAACCTGCCCAAGAGCGCGGCCTTCCCGGAGATGCAGCTGAAGTGGAACGTGCCGCGCTGGTCCAACACCATCGAGCGCAACCGCGCCCGCGCCTACTTCGTCGCGTACGCGGCCGCGATGGCGGTCCACTTCGTCGAGCAGGCGATGGGCGAGGTCAGGGCCGGGCGCACGCAGGTGTTCAGCGACTTCGAGGTGCCCGAGGAGGGGATCGGCTGCGGCTTCCACGAGGCGGTACGCGGGGTGCTGTCGCACCACATGGTGATCAGGGACGGCAAGATCGCCAACTACCACCCGTACCCGCCGACCCCGTGGAACGCCAGCCCGCGCGACGTGCACGGGGTGCCGGGGCCGTACGAGGACGCGGTGCAGGGGCTGCCGATCTTCGAGGAGAACGGCCCCGACTCGTTCAAGGGCATCGACATCATGCGTACCGTGCGCAGCTTCGACCCGTGTCTGCCCTGCGGCGTCCACATGTACCTGGGCGACGGCAAGGAGCTCAAGCAGGTGCACTCGCCGACGTTCGGCGCGGGCGTCTCCGGCTGAGGGGACGATCGCATGAACGAGCGCATCGGCAGGATCGAGTCCATGCTCGAACAGGCCGGCCCGGCCGCGGCCGAGCTCGTCAAGGAGCTGCTCGACCTGTACGGCGAGGGCCTGGCGCGGGTGATGGCGGCCGTGGGGGAGGAGCAGGCGCTCCGGCTGGCGACCGACGAGCTGGTCTCGTCCCTGCTCCTGCTGCACGACCTGCACCCGCTGGACACCCGCGCCCGGGTGGAGTCGGCACTGGCCGGGACCTCCGCCGAGGTGCTCGTCGTCGAGGAGGACTGGGTACGCCTGCGGCTCCGCCCGACCGGCTGCCACTCCGCCCCGGCCGAGCCGGCCCTGCGCGAGGCGGTAAGGAACGCGGCCCCGGAGATCGAGCACGTCGAGATCGAGGTCGAGGCGGCGGCGTCCACCCTGATCCCGATCGAGAGCCTGACCGTCCGCCGCGGCCCGGCCGTACGCTCTGACGTGACCGAGCGGTCCGACGCGGTAGTGCGTTCCGACGCCACCGTGCGGCCTGGGCCGCGGGCGTCGGCGCCGTGAGCGGCGGCCGGTTGCGCCTGCTGGCCACCCAGGCACGCCAGCGGGAGCAGGCCGAGGCGCGCGAGCGGGAGGAGGCCCGCCGCCCGCGATGCGAGCTGTGCGGCGAACCGCTGCCCACCGACCACCGCCACCTGCTGGAGCTGCCCGCCCGCGAGCCGCGCTGCGCCTGCCGGGCGTGTCAGCTGCTGTTCGACCACGCCGCCACCGGCGCGGGCCACTACCGCCTGCTGCCGGACCGGCGCCTGCGGCTGAGCGGGCTCACCGTGGACGACCAGACCTGGGCCCGGCTGCGCACCCCGGTACGCATGGTGTTCCTGGTGCAGGAGGAGGCCGCCGGGCAGATCGTCCAGTTCTACCCGAGCCCGGCCGGGCCGGTGCGGGCCACCGTGGACCGGTCCGCCTGGGAGCTGCTGCGGAGCGCCCACCCGGACCTCGCGGGGCTGCTCCCGGACGTGGAGGCCCTGCTGCTCGACCGCGACCGGGGCGCCTGGATCGTCCCCGTGGACGACTGTTACGCGCTCGCCGGCACGATCCGGGCCCACTGGCGGGGGATGACGGGCGGCCCCGGCGTCCGCGAGCACATCAGCCGATTCTTCACCGACCTCGACGCCCGGTGCGTCACCGTACCGGCCGCCGGCAACGACAGGAGCCCAGCGTGAACAGGAAACAGCCGATCAGGACGGGCCACCGCGACGTCCGCCCCGACGCGCCCGCCCACGTCAAAGGCGTCAAGGAGGGCAACGCCCTGGGCAACTACGACAAGCAGTCCGGGCACCTGCCGGACGGCCGCTCCACGGCCGAGCGCTCGACCGGTATCAACCCCCGCAAGCACGACCCGATCGAACCCGACATGCCCAACCTGTCACCCGCCTGATCGCGATGTCACCGACCTCACCCGAGCTGAAGATCGAGGTCCGCGATGCGGTGGCGGCCGAACCCGCCGCCGCACCGGCCCTCAGCTTCCCGCTGCGCATCGACGCCACCCCGGGGGTGCGGATCCGCGCGCTCACGCTGTCCACGCAGCTCCGCATCGACGCGCCCGCCCGCGCCTACGACGAGCACTCCCAGCGGCGGCTCAAGGAGCTGTTCGGCGAGCCGGAGAGCTGGGGACGCAACCTGTCCAGCCTGCTGTGGACGCAGACGGTGACCCACGTGCCCGCCTTCACCGGCAGCACCGTGGCGCCGATCACCGTCCCCTGCACCTATGACTTCGACGTGGCCGCGGCCAAATACCTGCACAACCTGCCCGACGGCGAGGTGCCGCTGCGCTTCCTGTTCACCGGCACCGTCTTCTATCTGGACGGGGACCGGCTGCAGGCGGCGCACCTGCCGTGGGACACCGAGGCGGACTTCCGCATGCCGGTGACCGTGTGGCAGGACCTGATGGAGCGCCACTTCCCGCGCACCGCCTGGATCCGCCTGGAGCGCGACACGTTCGACCGCCTGTACGCGCACCGGGTCCGGCACACCCTGCTCGGCTGGGACGACGCGGTGCGGTCGCTGCTGGAGACGAGCGGAGGCTGACGACCCATGGACCAGGTCAGGCAGATCGCGCAGGCCGTGCTGTACGAGGGCTACCTGCTGTGGCCGTACCGCGCCTCGGCGCTGAAGAACCGGCACCGCTGGACGATCGGCGGCGTGCACCCCGAGGCGTACGGGCGGGCTCACGACGGGAACCCGTGGCTGATGCATACCGAATGCCTCGTCGAGGCCGAGCCGCGCGACCAGGTGGACGTACGTGTGCGGTTCCTGCACGTGGTGTCGCACGCCGCCGACGGAACGCCCGGGCAGGAGGCGCGGGAGCGCGAGGTGAAGCTCGCGGGACTCGTCCTGGAGGACCTGTCGCACGCCCCCGCCGGCACGGAGATCGACCTCCCGGCCGGGACGGAACGCCGGACGGCGGACCCGGCCCGAGGGGAGGAGGTGTACTCCTGGGAGGCGCTGAACGGCCGGATCGAGGCCGGCGCGCAGCAGTTGGCCCCCGGCCTGTTCCGGCTCACCGTCGAGGTGGTCAACACCACGCCCTGGGACGGCGGCACCCGCGACGAGGCCCTCCAGCGCACGCTGGTCTCCGCGCACACCGTGCTGCACGCGCCGCGCGCCAGGTTCGTCTCGCTCATGGACCCGCCGCCGGAGCTGCGCGTCCACGTCGAGTCCTGCCACAACGTCGGTGCCTGGCCGGTGCTGGCCGGCCCGGACGGCGACCGGCACACCGTGCTCGCCTCGCCGATCATTCTCTACGACCACCCGCGGATCTCCCCGGAGAGCCCCGGCGACCTGTTCGACGCCACCGAGATCGACCAGCTCCTCACGCTGAGCGTGCTCGCCCTCAGCGAACAGGAGCAGCAGGAGATCCGCGACGGTGACCCCCGGGGCCGCGAGATCCTCGACCGCTGCACCGCGCTCACACCGGAGCAGCTGATGCGGCTGCACGGCCTCATGCGCAGGACGGGAGCACACACGTGAACGGCTTCTGGACCCGGATGGCCAGGCGCGGCCCCGGCGAGGTGCTCGTCTCCGGCGTACTGGTCGGCCCAGGCAGCCGCGTCCGCCTGCACCCCAAAACAAGCCCAACAGCGTCGAGCCCAACAACACAGGGCCCGACAGCACCGAGCCCGACAGGCAGGGCCGACATCTTCGACCTCGTGCTCGACGGCCGCGTGGCGATCGTGGAGAGCGTCGAGCAGGACGACGAGGGCATCCTGTACGTCGCGGTCACGCTGGACGACGACCCGGGCCGCGACCTGGGCGAGGCCCGCCTGCCAGGCCACCGCTTCTTCTACTCCGTTGACGAGATCGAGCCGCTGGGCGAGCCGGGGGAGCGCCTGACCGGCCGCGTCCTGGTCGCCGGCATCGGCAACGTCTTCCTCGGGGACGACGGCTTCGGCGTCGAGGTGGTCCGCCGCCTGGCGGAGGAGCCCGCCCTCCCGGGCGTGGACGTGGTCGACTTCGGCATCCGCGGCATGGACCTGGCCTACGCCCTGCAACGCGACTACGCGGCCGTGATCTTCGTGGACGCGGCCGCACGCGGCCACGCCCCAGGCACGCTCACCGTCCTGGACCCCGACCTGCCGGACGTCGCGGACGGCAGTGCCGGCGCGCCGGTGGAGACCCACGGCATGGACCCCGTCCGGGTGCTGTGGCTGGCCCGGACGCTCGGCCGCGTACCCGATCGGGTCCGGGTGGTCTGCTGCGAGCCGGCGACGGTCGAGGAGGCGCTGTTCGAGCTCAGCGAGCCGGTACGCGCGATGATCGGCGAAGCGGCGAACCTAGTGAAGTCCCTGGTTATGGACATGATTACGGAAAACACCGGCCCGAGCGCTCGGGCCCCGCAGTGAGGTGATGTGAGATGTGGAAGTCACGCGTGGTGACGTTGCTCGTGCTCTGCGGGCTGGCGGCGTTCGTCGCCCACCAGTGGCCGCAGATTCACCGGTACCTGAAGATGGAGCGGATGTAGGGGCAGCATGCATGAGATCGGGATGTGCGAGGGCCTCGTCGAGCTGATCCAGCAGCAAGGGGCAGGCAGGCAGGTCACGGCCGCCCGGGTGCGTGTCGGCGCCCGGCACGCCGTCGTGGACGCCGCCTTCGAGCAGGCCTTCGCGCTCGCCGCGGCGGGCACCCCCGTCCAGGACGCGACGGTGGAGCTGGTCGTCACTCCGATGACGATCGGTTGCCGCGCGTGCGGCGGCCGTTCCAAGTCGGTGGACGTGCTGGCCGCCTGCCCGCACTGCGGCGACGACGCCGTGGAGCTCAGCGGCGGCGACGAACTGGTCCTGGAGTCGGTCACCTTCGTCGAGGAGGTGCCCGGTGTGTCTCGGCATCCCCGGTGAGCTGGTCGAGTTCGTCGAGGAGCCGAGCGACCTGGCCGTGGTGGAGGTCGGCGGCGTGCGCCGGCGCATCAACATCGGCCTGCTCGCCGACGAGCGGCTGCAGCCGGGCGACTGGGTGCTCGTGCACGTCGGGTTCGCGCTGTCCAAGATCTCCGAACGGGAGGCGCAGGCGGTGCTCGACTACCTACAGGAGCTCGGGCAGCCGTACGAGGACGAGCTTGAAGCGCTGCGCGCCTCGGACGGCGCTTGAGGGGGACGGATGCGTTTCGTCGATGAGTATCGCGACGCCGACCGGGCGCGGGCCCTGGGCGAGCGGATCGCCGCCGCCTGCCGGCCGGGACGCCGGTACACGTTCATGGAGGTGTGCGGCGGCCACACCCACACGATCTACAAGCACGGCCTGGAGGACCACCTGCCGCCCGAGGTGAACCTCGTGCACGGCCCGGGCTGCCCGGTCTGCGTGATCCCGATGGGCCGGGTGGACGACGCCATCCACATCGCCCGCCAGCCGGACGTGATCATGACGTCGTTCGGCGACATGATGCGGGTGCCCGGCGGGTCGGGCAGCTTCCTGGACGCCAAGGCGGAGGGCGCCGACATCCGGATGGTGTACTCGCCGCTGGACGCGCTCAAGATCGCGCGGGCCAATCCGGACCGGCGGGTCGTGTTCATGGCCATCGGCTTCGAGACCACCGCGCCGTCCACCGCCGTGACCGTGTTGCGCGCGGCGGCCGAGGGCCTGTCGAACTTCTCCGTCTTCTGCAACCACGTCCTGATCATTCCGGCGATCAAGGCCATCCTCGACTCGCCGGACCTGCGCCTCGACGGGTTCATCGGTCCCGGGCACGTGTCGGCGGTGATCGGCTGCCAGCCGTACGAGTTCATCGCCCACGACTACGGCAAACCGATGGTGGTCGCCGGGTTCGAGCCGCTGGACATCCTCACCTCGGTGCACATGCTGCTCGGCCAGCTCGCCGAGGGCCGCTGCCAGGTGGAGAACCAGTACGCCCGCGTGGTGCCCTGGCACGGCAACCGCGTCGCCCTGTCGGCCATCGGCCAGGTGATGCGGCTGCGCCCGCACTTCGAGTGGCGCGGGCTCGGCTTCATCGCGCACTCCGCGCTGGCCATGGCGGAGGACTACGCGGCCTTCGACGCCGAACGCGTCTTCGACCTGCCCGGGGTACGCGTCGCCGACCCCAGGTCGTGCCAGTGCGGCGAGGTGCTCAAGGGGGTGCTCAAGCCGTGGGAGTGCAAGGTCTTCGGCACCGCCTGCACGCCCGAGACGCCGATCGGCACCTGCATGGTGTCCTCGGAGGGGGCCTGCGCCGCGTACTACAACTTCGGGCGCTTCTCCCGGGAACGCATGCGTGCGGCGGCCGATGAGCCGCTGGCGGGGGAGGCGAGCCGGGCATGAGCCGCGAACAGCAGGTACTCGACCGCATCGAGCGGGTCCGGCGGCGCAAGCCCGTGGTCCGGGAGGAGCGCATCACGCTCGCCCACGGGGCCGGCGGCAAGGCCACCCACACCCTGATCGAGGCGGTCTTCCTGGAGGCGTTCCGCAATCCGCTGCTCGCGCCCCTGGACGACGGCGCGATCCTGCGGCTGGAGGACGCCCGCGCGGCCTTCACCACCGACTCGTTCGTGGTCTCGCCGCTGTTCTTCCCCGGCGGGGACATCGGCGACCTGGCCGTCAACGGCACCGTGAACGACCTGGCCATGTGCGGCGCCCGGCCCTGCCACCTGTCGGCCGGCTTCATCCTGGAGGAGGGCTTCCCGGTCGCCGACCTGCGGCGCGTCACCGCCTCCATGGCCGCCGCCGCGGCAGCCGCCGAGGTGACGATCGTCACCGGGGACACCAAGGTCGTCCCGCGCGGTAAGGGCGACGGCTGCTACATCACCACGGCCGGGGTCGGGCTGATCGAGCAGCCGGTCACGCTGACCGCCGCGGGCGCGCGGCCGGGCGACGCCGTCATCGTGTCCGGCCCGATCGGCGCGCACGGCGCCGCCATCATGCTGGCCAGGGGCGACTTCGACATAGAAGCCCCGATCACCTCCGACACCGCGTCGCTGCACGGCATCGTCGCGGACCTGCTGCGGGCGATCCCGCAGCACGTCAGAACCCTGCGCGACGCCACCAGGGGCGGCATCGCCACGGTAATCAACGAGGTGGCCGTCGCCTCGGAGGTGGCCGTCGTGCTGCAGGAGGAGAAGATCCCGGTACGCCCCGAGGTCA
Source organism: Nonomuraea jiangxiensis (assembly GCF_900099965.1). Classification (GTDB taxonomy): domain Bacteria; phylum Actinomycetota; class Actinomycetes; order Streptosporangiales; family Streptosporangiaceae; genus Nonomuraea; species Nonomuraea jiangxiensis. Next base: position 107,556 of record NZ_FNDJ01000010.1, read on the forward strand.
CCGGCGTCTGCGAGCTCCTCGGCCTCGACCCCCTCTACGTGGCCTGCGAGGGCCGCTTCGTGACGGTCGTCGACGGCGAGCACGCCGCCCAGGCCCTCGACACGCTCCGCGGGCACCCGCTGGGTTCGGAGGCCGAGATCATCGGCACCGTCGCGGACGACCCGCCCGGCCTGGTCCTGCTGCGTACCACGTTCGGCGGCACCCGGGTGGTGGACGTCCTGGTCGGCGACCCTCTACCCCGCATCTGCTGACCCCGGCCCACCGAGACCCGCTATTTTGCGACCTCTGCCGACACCAGCTCCGCCAGCACGTGGTAGAGCGTCGCCTGCGCCTCCTGGATACGGTGCACCGACGCGGACGGGACCACGAACAGGTGCTCGGCCAGCCGGTCCGCGGCCATCCGCCCGCCCCCCGACCCGGCGAATCCGACCGTCACCATCCGCCGGTCACCGGCCTGCGCCAGCCCCCGCGCCACGTTCGCCGACCCGCCGCTCGTGGACAGGGCGCAGGCGATGTCGCCCGCCCCGCCCAGCGCCGCGATCTGCCGGGCGAACACCACGTCGAACCCGACGTCGTTGCCCAGCGCCGTCACCAGCGCCGAGTCGTCGGCCAGCGACACCGCGGGCAGGCCACGCCCGGTGAACAGCGCGGCCATCGACCGCGCGTCCGTACTGCTGCCCCCGTTGCCGAAGGCGAACAGCCGCCCGCCGCCCCGGAAGGCCGCGGCCATCGCCGCCGCGGCCACCCCCAGCGCCGGCGACAGCTCGCCGAGCACCCGCCGCCGCAACTCCAGGCTCTCTCGCGCCTTGGCCTCGGTGGACGCCCGCAGGTCAAGCGGATCCCGCCGCAGAAACGGATACAGCGTCCCCGTCACGGCTTCCCCCCTCCGCTCACGGCGACGTGTCGTCACCGATCCCGTCCTCGATCACCACTATGGCCTCGCCGGCGTGCACCAGCACGGTGTCGCCGACCCGCGCCGCCACCAGCGCCACGCTGATCTCCTCGGTCCCCGAACCGGTGTCCACCAGGGCCAGCCCCGCCGGCAACAGGCTCACCACCCGCACCTGGACCGCGATGTCACCGCACGTCAGGCAGGAGGACTCGCAGACCGCCCCGTCCTCCGGCCGCCCGCTCACGAGCCCGCCTCCTGGAACACGTGGACCAGCTCCCACAGCAGGTGGTACATCGTGATGTGGATCTCCCGGGCGACCAGCGGATCGTCACTCCGCGCGACCAGCGGGTGATCGGCCTCAGCACACGCCTCGTTCGCCGTCAGCGCGACGGTCAGCATGCCGAGCCCCCGGGCGACGACGAGGTCACCCGCGGCGGGCCGGATCCCCACGGCGATGTCCCCGGCCCGGCCCAGCACCGGCAGCAGGGCGGGCTCGCCACCCAGGCAGAACGCCGGAAGCGCGCGCTTGCCCACGATCACCGGATGGGTGAACTCCACCGCGACGTGCGCCGCGTCCGCGGCCCCGCCGAAGGCCAGCAGCCTGCCACCGCCCCGGAACCGCTCGGACATGGCGGCCGCGGCCTCGATGACCGCGCCGGCGTCGTCCACCAGCGCCGTCCCCGCGGCCTCACGGACCCGATCGAGCACTCCGGCCCTCCTGCCTCCCGATGCACGACATCGCCCATTCCACCCTGGCCCGCCACAGACAGTGAGATGTTGCCCGCCACGGATTCGGCAAGGTCCCGGCAAGATTCGCCAGCCACCACCTAACGCGCGGGGGTGGACGACCTACGTAGATCAGCGGAAAGTGATGGTTGACCGTCGGCCGCACGGCCGGCGCGGATACCACGTTCTCCCGCGTACCGACCTCGAGGAGGAAGTATGCCCGCGACCCACCACGCCGAGCACGTGGGAAGCCTCCTGCGGCCGCCCGAACTGCTGGAGGCCCGGCACGCGTGCGAGCGTGGCTACATGACCGGGGAGGAGCTGGCGCGACTGGAGGACGACGCGGCGCTGGCCGCGATCAAGCTGCAGCGCGAGGCCGGGATCGAGGTCTTCACCGACGGCGAGGTCCGGCGGGCCACCTGGATGGCCGGCCTGCTGGAGTCGCTCGGCGGCGTGGTGTCCGTCCGGCTGCCCGAGGGAGGCTGGTTCCGCGAGGACGGCGCCCCACGGTACGAGGACACCGTCTGGGACATGGTGGCCACGAACGCCAAGCTCACCCAGAAGCGGAACCTCACCTTCACCGAGGCCGACTTCCTGGCCAGGCACGCCCCCGGCCAGTTCAAGATCACAATGATGAGCTCGTCCATGGGCAACCTCCTGTGGCGCCCCGACCTCAGCCTGGCGGCCTACCCCACACCCGCCGACATGGTGCGCGACCTCGTCGCCCTGCGCATCAACGAGATCAAGGGGCTGCTGGAGCGCGGCGTGACCTGGATCCAGCTCGACTCGCTGGGCTACAACCACGTCATCGACCCCGAGTTCCGCATGCGCCTGCTCGGCCCCGACGGCCCCGGCCCGGACGGCATCCTCGACATGACGATCGCGGTGGACACCGAAGTCGTACGCGCCGCCAAGGCCATGAACCCCGACGTCACGGTCGGCATGCACATCTGCCGGGGCAACAACCGCAGCGCCTGGATGTCCAGGGGCGGCTACGAGCCCATCGCGGAACGCCTGTTCGGCGAGGTCCCGGTGGACCGCTTCCTGCTGGAGTACGACACCGACCGCGCGGGCGGCTTCGAACCGCTGCGCTTCGTCCCCGACGGCACCACGGTGGTCCTCGGCCTGGTCTCCTCCAAGACCCCTCACCTGGAATCCCCGGACGAGCTGAGCCGGCGCATCGACGAGGCCGCCAAGTACGTACCCCTGGAGAACCTGGCCCTCAGCCCCCAGTGCGGCTTCGCCTCCACCGCCAGGGGCAACCTGCTGACCATCGACGATCAACGCCGCAAGCTGGAGCTGGTCGCGAACACCGCCAGGCAGGTCTGGGGCGGCGCGTAGCCCCCGGGAGGCCCGTGACGCCCCTGCCGAAGCGCAGCCGCTGGACCCCCCGGCGTGCTGTCACCAGGCGACGACGCCCTGCCTGCTGGGCTGAACGGTGCCGACCAGGAGTGACTTGAAGGTGATGCCGGACTGCTCCGGGTTCGGGAAGCCCTCCAGGGTCGCCGCCACGAGCGGCCCGCCCTTCGTGAGCCCGACCTTGACGGTGTTCCCGGCCGGGCAGTCAGCGGCTGCCTTGTCGCAGATCGTCCACTTGATACCGGCGAACGCCCCCGTACCCGGAGCCAGGTCGGCCGGCACCGATTCGCCCGGCTGGGCGACGTTCTTCGTCGGCACGGTCACCGTCTCGCCGGCGGCGTTCACCAGGGCGATCACCGGTCGGCCGGCCACCCCGCACGTACGGCTGGACGCGTTCGTGAGCTGGACGAGCGCCATCCGGCTGTCGCCCTCGCGTCGTTGCGGCTGCTCCGTGAGAGTCACCTCGATGTCCGTCGCCGCACACGCGGGCGACCCGCCCCCGCCGACCGGGGCATCGCTCTCGCTGGGAGCGTCACCAGCGCTCGGGGCGTCACTGGCCGAGGCGGACGTGACCGGTGAGGCCTCGTCCGAAGTGGGGCTCGCCGCCGCGGGCGTGACCGGCGAGGACGACCCGCACGCCGGGACACCGGCCAGCACCAGCACCCCCGCCACGGCGAGCGGCGCAACCGCCTTGGCACGACCGGCGGTCCAGCGGAACGTAGGACGTCGCAGCACCAGTTTCTCCCCAGGTCCGAGGCGCCGCATGGATGCACCACGACGCCGCGGCGAGATTAGCGCACCCGTTCCAAGGCGGACCCACCGGTGCCGCCGACGCCGGACCAGGCGCCCGCGCACCGCGCTGAGCTGGGGGAATACGCGCCGCCTGAGGCATTGTTGTGGCGCGCATGATTATCGGACTGGTCGGCAGCGGCTACATAGGCGGCACCCTGGCGAAGCTCGCCATCGACGCCGGACACACGGTGGTGCTGAGCAACTCGCGGGGCCCGGAGACACTCTCCGACCTCGTGGCAGAGCTCGGCCCGAGCGCACGGGCGGCGACGGCCGCGGAGGCGGCGGCCGCGGGCGACATTGTGGTGGTGACGATCCCGTTCGGCCGTTACCGGGAGGTCCCCGTCGAGCCGCTCGCGGGCAAGATCGTTATCGACACCAACAACTACTACCACGAGCGGGACGGGCGCTTCCCCGAGATCGACTCCGGCGAGACGTCCGACAGCGAACTGCTCGCCGCCCACCTGCCCACGTCCCGGGTGGTCAAGGCGTTCAATGCGATCTACTACCGCGACCTGGGCACGCAGGGCGTGCCGCGTGGCACCGAGGGCCGCCGCGCGCTCCCCATCGCGGGTGACGACCCCGAGGCGAAGCAGGCCGTCACCGAACTGATCGACTCCTTCGGCTTCGACGTCGTGGACGCGGGCCCGCTCAGCGAGGGCCGCCGCTTCACCCGGGACAAGCCTGCCTACGTGCAGGGTTACTCGGCCGAGGAGCTCAAGGAGGCCATCGCCAAGGGCTGAGCCGCGATCGGCGCCGGCTCAGGCGTCGCCCGCGTGTTCGGCGTCCCACTGCTCGCGGGCGTGGGCCATGGTGTCCTTGTACGCCCGCGACCAGTCCGCCAGCCGTTCGACCGCCTCGGCGAGGCTGCGGCCCATCGGCGTCAGCCGATATTCGACCTGCGGCGGAATCGTCGGGTGCGCCGTACGTTCGACCAGCCCGTCCCGCCACAGCCGCCGGGTGGTCAATGTCAGCATGCGCTGTGAGATGCCGGGGATCGCCCGATGCAGCTCCCTGAACCGCCTGACCCCCTTGCTCAGCTCCACGATGACCAGCACCGTCCACTTGTCGCCGATGCGGTCGAGCACGTCCCTGATCCCGCAGTCGTCGTCCCCGCAGGGGCCGTTGACCTGGGCGCTTACCTCCGTGTGCGTGGCGGACATGAAAGTGCCTCCTTATGGCGAGCACGGGCCGGGGCCCATGCTGGGGCGCGGTCCATCTGGAGTTTCACAGTAGGCGGTGTCTTAAATGATCATGGTGACGGGAGTCTCCGGAGCGCTCGGCGGCGCGATCCTCGACGGGCTGCGGCCGGTCGCGGGCGAGGCGCTGCTCGGGGCCAGTAGCAAGGGTGACGGGCAACCGGTCCGCCGCGCCGACTTCGACCGGCCCGAGACGCTGGCGGAGGCGTTCACGGGGGTGCGGGTGCTGGTGTTCGTCTCGGCCGGGTACGCCGAGGACGACGTCGTCCTGGCCCGCCACGGCGCCGTGATGCGGGCGGCGGCAGCGGCCGGCGTGGAGCACGTGATCTACACCAGCCTGGCGGGCTCGGGGGAGCGGCTGAGCATCGCGCTCGCGCACCGCTGGACCGAGGCCCGCCTGGCGGAGGCGCCCTTCGACGTGACCGTGCTGCGCAACGGGCTGTACGCCGAATTGGCGGCCGGGATGGCGCTGGCGGGCGCGGCCTCGGCAGCGCGGAGCGGGGTGTTCACGGCGCCGCTCGGGGACGGGCGGCTCTCCGTGGTGGCCCGTGCGGACCTGGCCGCCGTCGCCGTTCGCGTGGCGGCCGAGGCCTGGTCCGACGTGACCACGGGCGCACCCCGGCGGCACGCGGGGCGCACGTACGAGCTGGAAGGGGTCGACGCGGTCGGCGGTCACGACCTCGCGCGGGCACTGGCGGACGCCCTCGACCGGCCCGTCGACTACCGGACGGCGCCACTGGGCGAGCTCCGGCCGCTGCTGGCGGGGTTGGAGGCGTACCAGGCAGGACACACGATCTCGACGTTCGCGAACGTGAACGCGGGCCTGCTGGAGGCCACCCACAGCGACCTGCCCGCCCTCCTGGACACGCCACCGCTCCCGGTACGCGCCCTGATCACGGCGGCGGTGAAGGCGGGACTCCCCGCCTGACAACCCGCAGACCCCCCAGGCCGACCCCACCCCGCCACCCCATCCCGCAGAGTCCCCACGCGGCCTGTCATACCGGAAACGTCACCTGGGTCAGTTCCTCGGAGAGCGTCCACAGCCGGCGCTGGGCGGCCACGTCGTAGGACCGTGCGCTCGACGTCACGACCTTCGGGTGTCCCCTGCTCTCCTGGAATCCGTCCGGACCCAGGTACTGGCCGCCCCGCACGGCCGGGTCGGTCGCGGCACGTAGGGAGGGCAGCGCCCCCATCGCGGCGGGCTGGATCAGCAAGGGCCGGACCAGGGCGAACAGTGCCCGGAAGTACAGCGGCTGAAGCGACACCGATGTCCTGGACCCTCCGGTGTCAGATCCCCCGGGATGAGCCGCGACGGCGGTGGTCTCCGCCGTTCCTGACAGCCTGCGCTGGAGTTCGTAGGTGAACATCAGATTGGCCAGTTTGGAGTTCCCGTACGCGGCGACCCGGCTGTACTCACGGGTGTTCCAGTTGATGTCGTCGAAGTCGATCGGTCCGCCCTGCCGGTGCCCCGCACTGCTGACGGTGACCACGCGAGAGCCGGGAACGCGCAGCATCCTGTCGAGCAGTAGCCCGGTGAGAGCGAAGTGGCCCAGATGGTTCGTGCCGAACTGCAGCTCGAAGCCGTCCGCCGTGGTCTTTCGCGGGACGTACATGATGCCGGCGTTGTTGATCAGCAGGTCGATGCGGTCACGGGTGGCCCGCAGTTCGTCGGCCGCCGCCCGAATGGAGGCCAGCGAGGCGAGGTCCAGGCGTTGCACCGTGACGTCGGCGTCCGGGGCGATCGCGGCGATCTCGGCCGCCGCCCGCTTGCCCTTGGTCGTGTCCCGTACGGCGAGGACCACGGAGGCTCCGCGCGCGGCGAGCGCCTTGGCGGTTTCGAAACCGATGCCGGTGTTGCCTCCGGTGATCACGGCGACGCGGCCCCGCTGATCGGGCACGTCGGCGGTGGTCCACCGCTGTCGGGGCATGGTTCCTCCAGATATAATCGGGGCGCTCGTTCCGTTTTGGAACATACCGGAACGAGCGCCCCGCTTGTCAAGGAGACCGTTGTGACTGAGAAATCCCGGCCACTGCGCGCGGACGCCGCCCGCAACCGCGCTCGCGTCTTGCAGGTCGCCTACGAGACGTTCGCCGAAGAGGGCGCGGGCGTCCCGATCGACGAGATCGCCCGCCGCGCGGGAGTGGGCGCGGGCACGGTGTACCGGCACTTCCCCACCAAGGAGTCGCTGTTCCAGGCGATCGTGGCCGAGCGGTTGCGGCAGGTCGTCGAGCGGACGCGCGAACAGGCGGCCGCCGACCCGGGAGAAGGGCTGTACGCGTTCCTTTTCCAGATGGCCGAACAGGGCGCGACCGACCTGGGGCTCACGGAGGCCTTCGCGGGAATCGGCTTCGACCTGGCGGCGGCCCTGCCCGAGGCCGAGAAGGAGTTCACGGGGCTGATGGCCGAGATCCTCGCCCAGGCCCAGCGCGCGGGGACCGTACGGTCCGACCTGGACGCGGCCGACATCAAGACTCTGATCGTCGGCCTGCAGGCGATGCGGCGCTTCCGTGGTGACAGCGAGTTGATGCGCCGCGTCTACCCGGTGATCAGGGCCGGGCTGGCAGCGCCGGAGCACAGGTCCGTGGATTAATCGGGGCGCGCGTTCCGGTACAGTCATAACCGGAACGAGCGCCCCGAATCAATTGGAGGGACCATGCCTCGACGCCATGGACCAGACCCCGACCTGCCCCGGAACGCCGCGCGAGCCTGAGGAGCCGACCACATGGAAATCGGACTGTCGAGCTACGGCGCCGCGCCCCTCCCGGAGCTTCTGACGGAGATCGAGCGGGCGGCGGCGAGCGGCTTCTCGCGTTTCTGGCTCGGTGAGCACGGCGGATGGGACCCGCTGACGGTGTTCGCCGCACTGGGCGACCGCGCACCGGGCATCGAACTGGCCACGTCCGTCGTGGGCACCTATCCGCGACATCCTCTCGCCCTGGCCGCCCAGGCGCTGACCGCGCACGCCGCGACCGGTGGGCGACTGACGCTCGGCATAGGTCCGAGCCACGCCCCGGTCGTCGAAAGCAGGTACGGGCTGACCTGGCAGCCCCCCGTACGGCACACGCGGGAGATACTGGACGTCCTCCGCCCCGTCCTGCGGGGCGAGGAGGTAGAGGTCCGCGGTACGTCGATCACGGCGGTCGGCGGCGTCGCCGCCCCAGAGGTGGACCCGCCATCCCTCCTGCTCGCCGCGAACGGGCCTCGCATGCTCACCCTGGCCGGCGAACGAGCCGACGGCGCGCTCACGATGTGGACGACGCCCCGCTTCCTCGGTGACGTCGTGGTTCCCACCGTCACCACCGCCGCGGCGGGACGAGCGGCGCCACGCATCGCCGTCGGGCTGCTCGCGGCAGTGACCTCGGACGTGGAGGGCACACGTCAGCGCGTCAACACCGACTTCCGCCAAGCCGCGACGCTTCCCACCTTCCGCGCCTTGCTCGATCGGCAGGGCTCCACGGGACCGGACGACACCCTGGTCGTCGGTGACGAGGCCCTCGTGGGAGAAACGGTGGGCCGCTTCGCCGACGCCGGGGCCACCGAGCTGATCATCTTCCCCGTCGGATCTCCCGAGGACCAGCACCGCACGATCGCCTTGTTCGCCGAGCTCGCCAAAGTGCATCGCCGGTAAGTCCGGCGTTTCGTACGAGGGCGAGGATGTGGCACGCGCGGCGGGACGTCAACCGCTCGCACGCCCGTATCGCCGGCCACCCGGGTCACAGGGTGCTGATCAGGCCGCCGTCGATCACGAAGTCCGCGCCGGTGACGTTGCCGGCGCGCTCGCTGGCGAGCAGGACGACGAGGTCGGCGACCTCGTCCGGGCGGGTGAACCGGCCGGTGACCGAGTCGGCGGCGGCCTGCTCCGCCAACGCGTGCGACTCGCCGCCGTTGTGGCGGGCGAGCGTGGCGGCGACGCCGTCCGCGCCGAGCCACAGGTCGGTGGCGACCGGCCCGGGGCTGACGGTGTTGACCCGGATCCCGTGCGGCCCCAGCTCCTTCGACAGGGACTTGCTGAAACTGGCCAGGGCCGCCTTCGCTGCGCTGTAGTCGATCACCAGCGGGTCCGGCAGCGACGCGTTGACCGAGTTGACGGACACGATCGTGCCGGCACCGCGGCCGAGCATGAGCGGCAGCGCCTCGCGGGTGGCGCGCACCGCGGACAGGAAGTTGACGGTCAGGGTGGCGAGCCAGTCCACGTCGGTGACGGACGCGAAGCCGCCGGTGCGCGGGCGTACCGCGCCGACGTTGTTGACCAGGATGTCCAGGCCGCCGAAGGCAGCACCGGCGGCCTCGACCAGTTCGGCCGGGCCGTCCAGGGTGGCGAGGTCCACCGCGACCGGGCGGACGCGGCCCCCCGCCGCGAGCTCGGACAGCTCGGCGCTGATGTGCCGCGCTCCGGCGGTCACGCTGACGCCCTCCGCGGCGAGCGCCCGGGTGATCGCCAGCCCGATGCCCTTGCTCGCGCCGGTGACCACGGCGGTCTTGCCTGACAGGTGCAACTCCATGACGGACCTTTCTGCTGGACGCGGCCTCGCCCCCGGGGGCGAGGCCGCGTACGGGTTCAGCGGACGGACTTGGCGGCGGCGACGATGACGTCCACCACGGCCTGCGGCCGGGACAACATCGACAGGTGCGACGCGGCGACCTTGGTGACGTGGCTGTGCGCCCGGTTGGCCATGGTGACCTGCAGCGACGGCGGCAGGATGCCGTCCTTGGTGCCTACCAGATACCAGCTCGGCAGCGTCTTCCAGGCGGGCGCCCCGGACTGCTCCTGCAGCGCGCTCAGCGTGATCGGGCGCTGCCCGGCTGCCAGCCGGGCGGCCGTGGCGGCCGGCAGATCACCGGCGAACGCCTGCGGGAACACCGCCGGCTTGATGTAGAGATCGACGTCTCCGGTCGGCGCCCCAGGGTAGGCCACGCTGTCGAACAGCGCGCTCGGGTCGCCGTCGCCCTGCAGCCCGAGGACCGTCTCGCCCTTGTCGGGCGCGAACGCGTTGACGTAGACGAGCGCCTTCACGTCGGGGTCGGTGCCGGCCGCGTTGGTCACGACCGCGCCGCCGTAGGAGTGGCCGACCAGGACGACCGGGCCGCTGGTCCGCTGGGCCAGGAACGCCGACAGGTACGCGGCGTCGTCGCCGAGCCCGCGCAGCGGGTTGGGCGCGGCGAGCACGGTGTACCCGAGCCGTTGCAGCCGGCCGGTCACGTCCGACCAGCTCGACGCGTCGGCCCACGCGCCGTGCACGAGAACGATGGTCGGCTTCGGGCGATCGGCACGGCCGGCGGCCGAGGCCGGGACGCTGAGCGTGAACAGGGCGAGGGCGGCCAGCGCGATCACCGCGGCGTGCCGGCGGAGGGGATGGTTCATCATGAGGGATTCAGCTCTCAGTCGAGGAAGGCGAGTAGGCGCCGGGTGAGTTCGGCCGGATGTTCTTCGTAGATCCAGTGGCCGGAGTCCGCGATCACGAGTCCGGTCACGTGGGTGGCGTACGACCGCACCTGAGTGGGGACGAGATCGCCAAGGCTGCCGCTCGCGCCGATGGCGAGCACCGGCATGGTGAGCTTCGTCCTGCGGTAGCGGGCGTTGTCGGCGATGTCGGCAGGGAAGGCACGGAACCATTCGAGGCTCGCCCGCAGGTGGGCGTCGTCGCGCAGGTAGCCGGCGAACTCCCGGACCTGTGCCGGCCCGATGGCGCCCTTGCGGACTTCGAGGGAGTCGGTGAAGCGGTCCACCCAGACCTCCTCGTTCCCGTCGATGAGCTGCTCGGGCAGCCCGTTCGTCAGGCTGAAGAAGCCGAAGTGCCACGCTCCGGGGCCCTGCGCGGTGAGCGACGCGAAGCCGTAGAGGCTCTTGTCCGGGATGGGCGCCTCGCTCAGCACCAGCCTGCGCACGTCGCGAGGGTGCGCGGCGGCGTAGGCGTACGCGACCATGGTGCCGATGTCGTGGCCCACCAGGCGGATGTCGCGGTCGAGGCCGAGCCGGTCGAGCAGGCCATGGATGTCGGCGGCCATCGTCTTCTTGTCGTAGCCGCCGGCGGGTGCGTCGCTCCGGCCCGCCCCGCGCAGGTCAGGGGCGATCACGGTGTAGTGCTTGGCCAGCGCCGGGAGGATAGTGATCGCCATTTCGCTCGGGCGGCCACGGATAGGTTCGACATTCTCGTCCGTTCGGTGATCGGGTTCAGAGCGATTGGCGGGCGAGCCAGGCCAGCGTGACGTCGGCGACCTCGCGCCAGCCGCTGTCGATGGTGAGCGAGTGCGCCCGGTCAGGGAATTCGTGGAAGTCGGTGACCGCGGCGGAGTGCCTGTACTGCTTCAGGGTGGCCAGGGTGACGGCCTCGGGCACGGTGTGGTCCCGCCCGCCGGTGATCAGCAGCAGCGGGCCGCGCGCCTCGTTCCCGGTCGCCACCTTGGCGGGCGAGTGCGGGTCGAAGTTGGCCGCCGCGGCCTCGAACAGCGGCTTTCCGGGGGCCGGGATGCTCCAGCGCCGGTACAGCTCGGCGGACTCCTGCTCGGAGACGGCGTTGCCGAAGGCGTACCGGAACTGATCCTCGGTGAGCGACACGGCCCGGTTGCGGTTGGCGGGGTTGCGGAACACCGGCAGCGCCGAGCGCAGCGCGGTCAGTGGCACCGGCAGCACGCCCTTGATCTGCGCGGCGTCGATCGCGACGGCGGCGACCGCGAGGTCCAGCCCGAGCAGTTTCTGGGCGATCATGCCGCCGAAGGAGTGGCCGACCAGGATCGGCCGTTCGGGCAGACCATTGATGATCTTCGCGTAGTGCTCGACGACGTCGTCGATGCCGTGACCGGCGATGGCCTCAGGGTTCGCCCTGGACTCCTCGACGGTCGCGCCGTCGCCGGGCCAGCCGGGCGCGCTCGGCGCGTAGCCGGCCTCCTGGAACAGGCCGATCCAGGGAGTCCAGGAGGTGGCGTGCAGCCACAGTCCGTGAATGAAGATGACGGGAGTGCTCATGGTGACCTCTCAGCAGGTGATCAAGCCGAAGGCGGGGGACCCGCGACGTGGAGCCGGAACGTCTCGGCCGAGGCGACGATCGCGCCGAGGTCGAACGCGGGCGGGGCCTCGTCCATCGAGGAGACGGGCGAGCCGTTCGTCCGGAACCACTCCTCGATCCCGGACGGGGCGTAGACGACGGCCATCCGTGATCGCGGCGACCGCACCAGGTAGCTGTGCGGGACGCCGCGCGGACCGTGCGCGACCTGACCGGCCGCCAGGTCGTGCCGGGCGTCGCCGACGAAGAAGCTGATCTCACCGTCGAGGACGATCCACAGCTCGTCCTCGCCGTCGTGCACGTGCAGCGGAGGCGCCTGCCCCTGGGCGTCGTCGAACATCAGCACGCTCATCGAGCGGCCGGTCGCCTCGCCGGGGACGAGGATCCGGGTACGGCCGCCGAGGAACCAGAACGGTTCGCCGGAGAGCCCTATGTCGGTCAAGTGGGCGCTGCCTTTCCCTACGGTACGGGTGATTCGCGGTTCCGCGCCCGGAGGATCGGGACGCCGTGCCGAGCGCGGACGCGCCCATCACGCTAGGGACCCGGCCGGCGAGCCACCCCACGTGAACACGTAGTCCTCGACCATCCGGGGCCCACGCACGCCGTGTTCGGCTCAACCCGCCTGGATCGCCATCAGCCGGGCCAGCTCCACCCGGGACCGCACCTGGAACTTCCGGAACACCTGCCGCAGGTGGTAGTCGACCGTGTGCGGCGAGATGAACAGCAGGGCGGCCGTCTCCCTGTTGGTGAGCCCCCGGGCGACGTGCTCGGCGACGGTCCGCTCCGAATCGGTGAGCCGGGACCAGGCCGGTCCGGGATCGGCCGGCCGGGTGTCCAGCCAGATCACCGCGCCGGTCAGGACATGGTCGTCGTAGACGCCTTCGCATCGCCCGGTCAGCGTCACCGACGGCAGGGTCAGCCGCCCGTGCCGCGACGCGGTGCTCAGCAGCCGCCCGGCCCACTCCCACAACAGCGTGCGGTCCGCGGACGACAGCAGGCCCGCGGCGGCGCTGTTCACGAACATGGTGTGGGCGTCGAGAACGGCGACGGGCCCCTTCGCCTTGCGGCGTACCTCAAGGAACGCAGAGCCCGGTGCCGGCCGGGCCCGGCGGTGTGCGGATCATGAGCGAGCACCGTTTCCTCCTCCCTGCGTCGCTTTGACCGGTCGTCCTCATGGAACCCCACCGGGGCGGGCCGCCGAATCAGGGAAACACCCCAGTGTGTCCAGAAGCCGGGGGTCAGCCGTCCTTGAACAGCTCGCGCAGCTGCCGCCGGGAGGTGAGCCGCAGCTTCCGGAAGATCTTGGTGAGGTGGTATTCGACGGTCGAGGTGCTGACGTACAGCCGCCGGGCGATCTCCGTGTTCGTCGCGCCCTCGGCGGCCAGGGCGGCGATCTTGGTTTCCTGCGGGGTGAGCGCGGGGCCGACCGGCGTGGCCGGGGGCGCGACCCGCTCGCCGGTCGCGGCCAGCTCCACCCGGACGCGCTCGGTGAAGATCCCGGCGCCCATCCCGGCGAACATCTCGTGCGCGGTACGCAGTTGCGCCCCGGCCTCGCCGCGGCGCCGGTGCCGCCTGAGCCATTCTCCGTACAGCAGGTGGGTGCGGGCCAGGTCGGTGCGCATCCGGGTACGCCCGAGCAGCTCCAGCGCCTGCCGGTAGAGCGGCTCCGCGGCGCCGCCGGTCTGCTCGCCGAGCAGCGCACGGCTGCGCGCGAGCAGGCCGAGTCCCCAGGGCATGCCGCTGATCGGCGCCCGCTCCTCCAGCCGCGCCAGCGCCTGCCGTGCCGTGTCGGGGTCGCCTGCCCGTACCGCCGCCTCGACCAGGTCGGGCAGCACGCGGTTGCCGTTGCCGGGCGGGTCACGGTCGAACAGCGGGCGGGCCCGGTCGAGCGCCTCACGGTAGTTGCCGAGGCTCACCTCCAGCACCGTCATGGCCAGGGCCGCCTGGTTGACCAGGGCCGGGACGTTCTGGACCGCGACGACGGCGATCTGGTCGGCGGCGGCGCGGGCCTCCTGCTCGCGGCCCTGCCAGACCAGCTGCTCGATCTGCCACTGCGGGCCGCCCCGCGGCATCACCCCGCTCATCGCGTACAGGTCGAAGTTCTCGGCGTAGTGCCCGTCGGCGACGGCGATCCGGCCCGCGCGCAGCTCGCTGCCGGCGAGCAGCGTGAGCGTCACCCGGAGGGCGTGCAGCGCCCCGCTTTCGCGGGCGGACGCCGTCAGCCGGCGCAGCAGCGCCGACCGGCCCTGCTCGTCCCAGAGTTCGTCGGCGGCCAGCCCGCCGAGCAGCGCGAGCGGCATGCCGTCCTCGCTGAGCCGCTCCGCCGTGCACAGCTCGGCGACCGCGGCCCGCATCAGCGGCACCGCTACCCGGTACCCGGCCGTGACCCGGGTGGCGAACGCCCGGGCCAGCAGGTCGGCCGCCGTCCCCGCCGGATCGGCCGGTACGGCGAGCACGGCGCGGGCCACCTCGAGCGGCGTGGTTCCGGCCGTGTGCTCCAGCGCGACCATGGCGGTCTCCATCGCCTCCCGGAGAATCACCCGGGTCAGCCGCTCGTCCCGGCCGCCGAGCGCGGCGGCGGCGTCCATCAGGATCGCGGGCGCGTGCGCTATTCGGTCGTCGAAGTTGGCGACGGCGGCGCGCAGCCGCTCGCCCATCGCCCGGGCGATCGGGGTGTGCAGCATCGGCCGCGCCTGGTCGAGCAGCCGGCGGACCGCGGCGATGTCCCCGGCGACCAGGTACGCCCCGGCCGCGGCGAGCAGCCGGCCGCCGCGTGCCGGTGCGTCCGGGCTGAGCTCGGCCGCGCGGGCCAGGAAGGCGGCCTGGGTGGTGTAGCCGCCGCGCGCTCCGGCCCGCTCGGCGGAGGCTTCCAGGTCCCGGGCGACGCCCTCGTCGGTGCCCGCGGTGGCGGCGGCGAGGTGCCAGGCCCGGGTGTCGGGGTCGAGCACGGGATCGCTGGAGTCCGCCAGCGCGCGGTGCGCGCGGCGGCGATCGGCCGGCGTGGAGGCGTTGTAGACCGCGGCCCGGATGAGCGGGTGCCGGAAGGTGACGCTGCCGCCGGCCAGGTCACCGAGCAGCAGGACGCCCTTGGCGAGCGCCGGGTCGGCGTCCACCGGGGACAGGCCCAGCAGCGCCCCGGCCCGCCAGAGCAGCGCCTGGTCGTGCGCGGGCGCGATCGAGGCGACGAGCAGCAGCTCCCTGGTGGCCGGGGGCAGCGCCCGTACCTGGCCCAGGAAGTACGTCTCCAGGTGCGCGCCCAGCGGGAGCCGTACCGGCAGCTCGGTGTGGCCCGCGAGCTGCTCCGGCGAGAGGGCGGTGGCGAGGGTGATGAGCGCGAGCGGGTTGCCGCCGGTCTGCTCCACCACCTGCTCGGCCACCGCGTCGTCGAGCGGCCCGGCGACGCACTCCGCGAGCAGCCGGCGGGCGGCCGCGTCACGCAGCCCGCGGACGGGGCGCACCGGCAGGCCCTCGAAGAGCGCGGCCCCGGATTCGCGGAGCGCGACGATCACCCCGACCCCCTCCGCGTGCAGCCGCCGGCCGACGAACGCGAGCGCCTGGGCGGAGTCGCGGTCGAGCCAGTGCGCGTCGTCGACCAGGCAGAGCAGTGGCCGGTCGGACGCGATCTCGGCGAGCAGGCTGAGGGTGGCCAGACCGATCAGGAACTGGTCCGGCGGGGGGCCGTGCATCAGCCCGAACGCCCGCCGCAGGGCGTCGCCCTGGGGGCCGGGGATCCGTTCGAGCCGATCGAGGAACGGCGCGAGCAGGTGATGCAGCGCGGCGAAGCCGAGGGGAAGCTCCGACTCGACGCCGGAGATGGTGAGCACCCGCAGCCCCGCGGCCGAGGCCGCCGAGGCCGCCGCCTGGAGCAGCCGGGTCTTGCCGAAGCCCGGCTCGCCGGCGAGAACGAGCGTGTCGCTGAGCCGCGCGCCGAGCCGCCGGATCATCTCGTCGATCGCGTGCCGTTCCGCGTCCCGGCCGTGCAGCGCCGCGAGCGCGGGCCGGGCTCTCTGAGCGGTGACGTCGTCGGACACGGTTCCCCCTCGACGATGCGTGCGCAGGTGCCGGGGCCGAATTCGGTGCGACCGGGACACCAGGGAGACTATGTCACTGTGTCCAGTGAATCCGCCAAACCATCACTTTTCGGGCGAGAGCCGGAGGTCGCCCGGCTGTCCGGCCTCGTACGCGGGCTTCGCGACGGAGGCAGTTCACTGGTCGTGCGCGGTGAGCCCGGCATCGGCAAGTCCGCCCTGCTCACCGCGGCTGCGGACGCCGGTCGGGACGCCGGGCTGCGGGTGCTGTCCACGGCCGGCACGCAGGCCGAATTCCATCTCCCGTACGCGGGGCTGCACCGCCTGCTGCACCCCGCCCGGCTGGACGACGCGGCGCTGCCCGATCCGCAGCGACGAGCGCTGGCGGCCGCGCTGGGTCTCATCGACGCTCCCGTCCCCGATCTCTACCTGGTCGCGCTCGCCACGCTCAACCTGCTGGTGGAGGCGGCGAGCCGGACTCCGCTGCTGGTGCTCGCCGACGACGGCCAGTGGCTCGACCCGCCCACCGCCGGGGTGCTGTCGTTCGTCGCCCGGCGGCTGGAGGCCGAGCCGGTGGCGCTGCTGGCCACGCTGCGTGACGGCGTGCCCTCCGCGCTGGCCGAGGCCGGGCTGCCCGAGCTCGTGCTGCTGCCGCTGCCGGACGCGGACGCGGCGCGCCTGCTCGACGCGCGTGCCCCCGGCATGGATCCGCGGACCCGGCGGCGGCTGCTCGACGAGGGCGCCGGCAACCCGCTCGCGCTGGTGGAACTGACCGGCGAATGGCGCGACCAGGGGGCCGGCCTGCTCTCCTCGCCGTGGCTGCCGCTGACCGAGCGGCTGGAGAGGGCCTTCGGCGCCCGGCTGGGCGACCTGCCCGACGCCACGCGGTCTCTCCTGCTCGTCGCGGCCCTCGACGACGGCACCGCGGTGGAGGAGGTGATCGCGGCCGCCGCCGTCCTCACCGCCGGGCCCGTCGCGCACCACGACCTGGCGCCGGGGATCCGCGCCGGGCTGATCGAGCCGGACGCCGCCCAGATCCGGTTCCGGCACCCGCTCATGCGCTCAGCGATCTACCAGGCCGCGACGCTGCCGCAGCGCCGCGCGGGCCATGCCGCGCTCGCCGAGGCGCTCGCCCGGCAGAGTGGCGAACGCGCCGCCGACCGCCGGATCTGGCACCGGGCGTCCGCCGCCGCCCGGCCCGACGAGGAGATCGCGGCCGAGCTGGACACCATGGCCGCCCGCGTCGCGCAGCGCGGCGCCCCGAGCGAGGCGGTGACCGCGCTGGAGCAGGCGGCCAAGCTCACCGAGGACGCGCGCCGGCGGGCCGACCGGCTGCTCCGGGCGGCGGACCAGGCCGTCGAACTGGGCGGCCGCGACGTCGTCGTGCGGCTGCTGCGCCAGACCGAGCTGCTGCCGCTCACCTCCCAGCAGCAGGCCCGGCTGCGATGGATCCGGGGCACCCTCGACGACGGCTCGGACGGCCGGGCGACCGGCCCGCAGGTGCTCGCCGCCCTCGCCGAGTCGGTCGCCGCCGACGGCCGGCCCGAGGAGGCGCTGCGCATCCTGTGGAGCGCCGCGCTGCAGTGCTTCTGGATCGAGCCGGGCGCCGAGGCGCGCCGCCGGATCGTCGCGGTCGCCGAAAGCCTGCCGGTGCCGGCCGCGAACCCGCTGCTGCTGGCGATCCTCGCGTACGCCGCGCCGCTCGACCGCGGCGCCGTGGTCATCGACTGGTTGCGGGAGCTGGCCACGCAGCCCGTCATCGACCCGCAGGCGGCCCGGCTGCTGGGCTCCGCGGCGGTGATCGTCGGGGCGTTCGAACAGGTGGAGAGCTTCTCCGCGGCGGCGCTGCCCGGGCTGCGCGCCCAGGGACGGCTCTACCTGCTCACCCGCTCCCTCGCCCAGCAGGCGTGGAGCGCGGTACACCGGCCCAACCTGAACGTGGCGATCCCGGCGGCCGAGGAGGCGGCCCGGCTCGCCCTGGAGACGGGCCAGCCGCAGATGTACGGCACCGCCGTGTCCACCCAGGCGATGCTCGCGGCGCTGCGCGGCGAACCGGACCGCGCTCGGGAGCTCGCGGCGCAGGCGGAGGCGATGAGCGTCGCCGCCGGGGTGCGGCCGGTGCTCGCCACCGTCCAGATGGCCCGCGGCCTGGCAGCGCTGAGCGAAGGCCGGCACGCGGAGGCGTACGAGCACCTGCGCCGGCTGCACGACCCCGCCGATCCGTCGTACCAGCTCGCGCTGCGCTGCTATGTGGCGGCCGCGTTCGCCGACGCCGCCGCCGGGAGCGGTAACGCGGGCGCGGCGCGGGCGGTGCTGCGCGGGCTGGAGGAGGTGGCGCGTACGACGCCCGCGCCCGCGCTGCACGTGGGCCTGCCGCTCGCCCGGGCGCTGCTCGCCGAGCCGGCGGACGCACGGGCCCGGTTCGCCGACGCGCTCGCCGCCGACCACGCCCGCTGGCCGTTCGCCCGGGCGTACGCGCAGGTGGCCTACGGTGAGTGGCTGCTGGATCAGGGCGATCCCGGCTCGGCCCGGCCGCTGCTGCGCACCGCCCGCGACACGTTCGACGCACTGGGCGTCGTGCCGTGGAGCGACCGGGCCCGGCGCGGGTTGAGCGCCTGCGGGGAGGCCAGCGCCGACCGCGTCCTGGCGGCCCGCGACAAGCTCACTCCGGTGGAGCTGCACATCGCCAGGCTCGCAGCCGAGGGCCTGTCGGACGAGGAGATCGGCGAGCAGGTCTACCTGTCCCGCCGGACGGTCGGCGCACACCTGGCGCAACTACTGCCCAAGCTCGGCATCGCCTCCCGGGCGGACCTGCCCGCCCTCCGCCGCGACCGGGCGGACTGATCCGAGCCGGCGGCAGGGGCGCCGGCTCGGATCACAGGCGCTGTCCTTAGAGTTGTGGGCTTGACCTTGCCCCTAGGTCAAGGTTCGACGATTCTCTGCATGAACAACAACGCACTGCACACCGTCGAAGCCCAGATCCGCGAGCAGGCCGCCGCCTACTGCGAGTCCAACAACGTCCCCGGGTTCGTCGCCGGCGTCTACCACGCCGGCGAGCAGATCGTCGTCGCTCACGGCACCGCGAACGTGGCCACCGGCGCACCGATGCGCGAAGACACTGGATTCCTCTTCGGCTCCGTCACCAAGGTCCTGACCACCACGCTGGTCCTGCAGCAGGTCGAGCGTGGACTGCTGGACCTCGACACGCCAGTGGTGAAGTACCTTCCCGAGTTCGCCCTGACCGAGCCGGGCGCGGCGGACAAGATCCTGGTCCGGCACCTGCTCTCCCACACCAACGGCATCGACGCGGACCTGTTCGTTCCCGACGCCAAGGGCCGCGACGCCCTGAAGTCCTACGTCACCGCTCTCGCGAGCAGCTGCGGCTCCCTGTTCGAACCCGGCGAGCAGCTCAGCTACTCCAACGGCGGCATGATCGTCGCGGGCCGCCTGCTGGAAGCGGTGACCGGCATGTCCTACCCCGAGCTGCTCAAGCGCGACGTCTATGCACCCATCGGCATGAAGGACTCCAGCACCTCAGCCGAGCAGGCCATCCTGCGCAGCACGGCCGTCGGCCACTTCCTGGACCCCGAGACCATGGCGGCCAAGCCCGCCGGCATGTTCATGCTGCCCGACACCTGGGGGCCGGCCGGCGCCACGCCGATCGGCACCGTCGCCGACCTGCTGGCCTGCGGACGTACCCACCTCGCCGGCGGTGTGTCCCCCGCCGGCACACGCGTCCTGTCGGCCGCCTCGACCGCGCTGATGCAGCAGGTCGCGCATGACATGGCGACTCCGAACGTCCCGCCGATGGGCCTGGGCTGGGTGTTGTACCCGTTCGGCGACACGACCGTCCTGGCCATGTCGGGCGCGTCGCCCGGCGGCGTGTCCATCTTGTGCGTGCTGCCCGAACATGACCTGGTCTTCACCGCCTTCGGCAATGAATCGGGGGCGATCATGCTGCAGGACCAGATCCTGCAGTGGCTGCTGAGCGAGCATCTCGGTGTCCAGGTCCCTCCTGTGGTCACCGAAGTGCAGCAGGACGTCGACCTCACCCCCTACGTGGGCACCTATCGTTCCGATCAGCTCCGCATCGACGTCAGCATCGTCGATGGTCAGCTCGAGGAGCGGGCGACCTATGAGCTGGCGGACGAATCGCAGGAGCGGATCTTCAGCGAGTTCGTCGGCGGTATGACCTCTGCCCCGCCGCAGCGCTACGTGCCGATCCGGCCCGGACTCTTCGCGCCCGCCGGATACCCGCTGGAGACGTTCAACGGATACATGCGCCTGCTGCTCGTCTCCTACCACGATGTTCGCGACGGCCAGGCGCGTTTCCGCAATGGCGGCGGCCGCCTGAGCCGTCGGGCCTGACCGTTCCCCGCCGGGTGGAAGGATGTCCAGCATGCTCACGATCGGCCAACTTGCGGACTACGCCGGAGTGACCATCAAAGCCATCCGCCATTACCACGAGCGCGGTCTGCTGGCCGAGCCCGACCGCGACTCCTCCGGCTACCGGCGCTACACCGCCAAAGACGCCGTCGACCTCGTCAAGATCAGGACCCTGGCCCATGCGGGCGTGCCACTGGCCCGCATCAAGGACCTTCTCGACGCCGACCCGGACACGCTCAGGTCGGCCATCGCCGGGATCGACCAGGACCTCGAAGCCCGCATCGCGCAGCTGCGGCGGACCCGCGATCAACTCGCCCAGCTGCGCGGCGGCGACCGGCTTTTCGTCTCCCCGGACGTCGCCGACTATCTCGACGTTCTACGCGAACTCGGCGTCAGCGAGCGCCACATCCACCTGGAGCGCGACGGCTGGATCCTCATGCAAACCGCCTCACCCGAGGACGCCGACGTGTGGATCGCCGAAAAACGCGAGCTCATGGCCGATCCCGAGTTCTGCGCCCTCTACCTCGAACATGACGCCGCCTACGACTGGTCGCCGGACGACCCCCGCCTCCCCGCCCTCGCCGACCGCACCCGAACCTGGTTCACCCAGCACCACAGCCGATCCGAAACCCACCCCTCCCAGAACCCGGCCATGGCCCGCTTGGCCGCCCAACCCCACCCCGGAGCCTCATCCCCAGCCTGGGACCGCTTGGCCCAACTCATGAAGGGCTAGCCTCGATGGCGAGTCCTGATCGCTTGGTATGGCTCTGATCTCCTGTGAATCTGACCTCAATCTGACCGGCCGAACGTGGTTGTCCGGCGGAAGGGTCTTTCGACCTCGCCGAGCCACTTGAATGCCGCCAGGTATCAGGGCGAGCTGCTGTCGGTGCACCCGCGTACCACGGTCAAGGAGGTGAACCGGCTGCGAGCCAGCGGCCATATCGACTACGAGGTCTAGGCACGGTGTAAAGCATCAGCCGATGCCGAACCGTCAAGCATCAACTGAAGGTTGAAATCGATCTTTCACCGATCCCTCATGCCTCTGAGCTGGCCTGATGTCGTCTATCGATCTTCGGTCGCTAGGTAAGCTCCCTCGGTCGGTAGAGCGGCGACGCAGGTTCGTCGCTGCCTCTCCTGGACGCTCTGCCTGGCCTGGGGCCTGGTGCCCATTGATCGACGCTGGGCGCAGCCTCACCATGTTCAGGCGTGACGCGTAAATACCGCAAACTGCGTTCGTATCTCCGGACCAGCGGGCTAGTTCGGATCGACTTCAAGTTCGACCAGATCGAAGACATCATCGACGGCCGTCTGCCCGACCGTGCGCTCAAGGACGAGGACTGGTGGAAGGGGCGACGGCGCCCATGGGCCTCGACGGGTTTCCGGGTAACGCAACTGCACCTCCAGCAGCGAGCCGTCAGGTTCAGGAAGGAAGTCGACGCGCCCCGCCGCCGAGCGATCCTCGCATATGTCGCTGTCGGTGCCGGCACCCTGCTGCTGTGCGCGCTGATCTTGTGGCTGCTGCCCGGCACGCTGGTGGACCCCAGCCTGAAACTGACCGGTCAGCCGCTCGCCGAGGTGCGCAACGACGCCCGGACAGCGCTCATCACCCTGCTGCTCGCGCTGGGCGCGGGCGGCTCCCTGACGTTCACCGCGCGCACCTACCTGTTGAGCAGGCAATCGCGCATCACCGACCGCTTCACCCAGACGATCACTCAACTGGGCAGCACGTCCCTGGCGGTGCGGCTCGGTGCGCTAAGCGCCCTTGGCCGGATCACCACCGACTCCCCGCGCGATGCGAAAGCGATCATGTCGATCCTGTGCCAATTCGTCAAGGACGAGAGCCGCCGTGCCTCTGCAATGTCCAGGCGAAGCCGGCTCCGCGGCCTCATCGACCCGGCCTCGGGGTTACGCGGTCCCAAGCTGCGCGCGGACATCGCGACCGCGTTCGGTTTGGCCGTGGAGTTGGCCGAAGGCCTCGGCCCGCTGTCGCTGCAGCTCAATTCCAGCCGCCTGGACGGCATCTACCTCAGCGGGGCGAGCTGTCCCGAGCCGGCCCTGGACGGCACCTCCCTGCGGTATGCCTACCTCGAGGCCGCTCACCTTCCGCAAGCCTGGATAAGGTACGCCGACCTGCGCGATGCCTGGCTGGTCAGCGCCCGGCTGCGGGAGGCGTCTTTCGACGGCTCCCGTCTCGAGCGCGCCGACCTGAGCTACGCCGACCTGGAGGGGGCGGACTTCAGCCGCGCCGACATGACCGGGACGATCTTGAAGAACGCCAATCTCAAGGGAGCCAACCTTCGCACCGCGCGAGGCCTGACACGCCGACAACTCGCCCAGGCGGTCGTGGACGAACACACCCGGCTGCCTGCCACGCTCGCGCGTCACCCGCCTCGATGGTTCACCGGACAGGCTCGCGTTCGTGGCTGGACAAGGTGATGCCGCCCTTCTAGGGATCCTTGGTCGTTAGGTGTGTCGGTAGTGAGCCTGTGATCAAGAGCACGCCTGCCCAGGGACTTCCGTCCAACGCGGGAGAGGGCGTCCAGGTGTGACAGGGTCGTCACCATGTTGATCGTGATTAGCGGGCTCCCCGGTGCCGGCAAGAGCTCCATCGCCGAGGCCCTCGGTCGGCAGCTCGGAACACCGGTCTTGTCCGTCGATCCAGTGGAGGCGGCGATGTGGCGCGCCGGAATCGACCGTGACCAGCCCACCGGATTGGCTGCATATGTCGTGGTGGAGGCACTCGCATCCGAGATGCTGGCTCTCGACCAGACGGTCATCGTTGACGCGGTGAACGATGTGGCAGAGGCGCGCGAGCAGTGGCGCGGACTGGCCCTCCGGCGTGGCGTGGAACTGCGCTTCATCGAAGTCGCCTGTTCGGACCCCGTCCTACACCAGCGACGGCTTGAGAATCGCCGGCGCGGGATCGATGGCTTCCCGGAGCCGACGTGGGCATCGGTGCAAGCACGCCGGGCAGGCTTCGAGGCATGGGACGAGGACCGTCTCGCACTCGACTCCACCGCACCGATCGCCCATAACGTGCAGGTGGTCATGGCTCATCTTGGTGAAGCTGGCGCTGAGCCTCCGTCCGGCTGACACAACTATCGATGACAGGCTGACCAGGGCCCAACCAATGCTTCCCGCGGGCCATCATTCAGTGCCTGTGTCTGCGCCGTCCTGATCGTTGGCCAGCCAGCGGTCATGAACTACGCGGGGCCGCCACGCAGGTGGGGCCTGCTGCGGGGTCATAACAGCTGAAAGTATCGGGCGATACTCGCCGTGTCTGCACGCTAACCCGTCCGTGGGCGTGGCGCCTCCGGGCTGGAACCATTATGGGACTGTGGGCGCCGAGCGTCAGCGTACAAGTCCTGGGAGTAGGGCGTGCCATGTGGCGTAGCCTTGGCCTCATCCCAGCGGGACTCTTTCAAAGCTTCCCGCACCGCTTGCCCTTGTAGGAGGAGTTGCCGCAAGACATCGCCAACGACGGGGTCTTGAGCGTTCACATCGATCTCGAAGACCAGGCCTTCAAGATCGACAGTGACCGTGTTCAACTGCTCCGCGGCTAGGCGCATGGCGTTGCTGCCACTGGCTGCCGAAGCTATGGGGAGTTCGGCTATCGATTTGAGCTGCCGGTCGTGTGCTGCTGATCGTCGTAGCAAGGTGGCGTAGGTCTGGCGCCTCGCGTCGAGCCCTGAAGCGTGATGTCCCAAGTGCGATCATGCCCCCCGCGGGCTGTCAATGATCGCTGAGGTGCCAGTGGTCGATGTTGCTGTCGGGGCCTGCTCGGGGTGATCCCGCAGCCAGGCGTTGATCAGCCGCGTAGCCAGCCAATGACCGCGGACGAAGGCGAAGTGCTCCGCCGAAACGCCTGTGCCACCGTGGGAGCGCCGACGTGGATCTGCTCCGTTGGCGAGGAGGAGCGCCGTCATGTCGACATGAAGCCGATCACCTGTCTGCACGTGGCCGTCCGCTTCCACATCGATCGCGTGGTGAAGGAGTGTGAGCCCGGAATGTTCCTCATGAACACTCGCGCCATCATCGAGCAGCGCCTGAAGTCTCTCCGCATCCTCCAGCTCGACGGCGAGATGCGCGGGACTCATGTCCTGGTCCATGGATGCTCCATCGCCCGGCGACGTTGCTGTCGCAGACGCGAAAACGCCCCGAAGCGATGATCGCTACGGGGCATCTTGGGTGTTCAATGCTGGTGGTCAGGGGCAGGGTCGAACTGCCGACCTTCCGCTTTTCAGGCGGAGCAATCACCCTGCTCGCTTGATCGAGACCGTGGTCGGGCGCGTCCGTACGGTGGCGCGAATGCGTCGGCGTATGGGGACGTTGCTGTCAGCGCTGCTGTCACCTCAGCACTGATCACCCGGTGGCGAGGTCCGACGGAGGAGGGCCTTGCCGGCGATCGCCCCAGCCCGTACGACGGGCACCGAAGTCCGCGATCGTCACGGCCTCAGCCACTGCGCCACCTCCTGATCCGTAGCTAACTCGAGTTCCTCTACGATCGTCCATGGCTACCTCAACATGCTGGTCGCCTGCCTATGGACTCGCAGTCGAGGCCGCACAACTTCGAGGTTGTCCAGATTCGTTGTTAGCAACCTCGTTAGCGAGATCCGCTCAGCGAAGGACGATCCCGCCAGCGTGGCCGTCACCTCCAGCTATGGCCATCGGGTGCTAAGGCCCGACGGAGGAGGGGCTTGGCGGCGATCGCCCCCGTCAAGCACTGCGAGTACCGAAGCCCGCGCTCGTAACGGCATAGACTCACTGATGCGCTGGGTCATGAGGACGCTAATCATATGGCCGCTTTCGTGCCGACGAGAGCTACTTCGATATCGTCGCACAGAGAACCAATGAATCCGAACCGTAGGACAATGTGATGCGTTCGAACAACATGGGCAAATTGTTCTCAGATCATTCATCTTTTGGGCATCATCACCTCGATGCGTTTTATGTTTAGCTCTGATTGCGAGTGAGTCCAAGCAGTTTCTCGGACAGTTGCAGCGCGTCCAATTGCGAAATATATACTCCGCTGGGAGTATTAGTCCGTTCCGCCTCATCAAGGATATATCCATCCCATAAGCATGCATCTATGCATGAGGGTTGTGGGAGATATGGAAATACATAATCGTGTTGAGATCTGGATTTGAACACGAGAGACGTCTTGGATACCAAAATCAGAGCGATGCCGTGAGTCTGGGCAAAACTTACAGCACCACTTTGATAAGGCGCGGTCGAAAACATAACTGCTTTATGAGCGCCGACGCTCTGCTGTTTTTGATGGAGTATCTGCACAAGCTCACGCTTGATTGGGTTAAGATGGCGCTTTGCCTCTGCGAGGACCAAGAAGGAAAGGCCGAACAGTTGATACCGCACTGTGACGTCGAAATCATAAGTTCCATCCACGCCCCTTATGATTTCGTGCAAGGTGACTCTTAGGTCCTCGATGGCGGGGATCATCGATTGAAAGGTGCGTTGAACGAATTCCTCGAACTCGTCGGGCGTTGTAAGATCAGAACTCAAGTCCACGAACTATCCCTCGAAACCACTTCTATCAATCACCGCATCGCTCTGTATTGCTGAGGCATGTTCAGGCAACGTACCACTTACCTACGATGCCTGGAGGGTATCGATAACACTCCGAATTGCCTCACACAGCCGCAGCGCGTCAGTTCGACTCATATTCTTAGGGCGCCATTCGAGAAAGAAGGTGAATGCGCCTTGCCTCCCAGGATGTCGGGTCGCCTGATCTCTAAAAGGAGCCAACGACGCATCAACCCTGCGATTTAGAATCAGTCGCATTCTCTCATTCGACATGTTCTCCATCGCCATACGAGTCGATGGTAGGAAGTGGAGAGACAGGAGCTGCCCTACCCCGGCGCGCAATCTTGGCGCATCCCGCCACTCGGGGGTTATCTCCCAATTACCAGTTGCGTTAAAGAATGAGCTGAAATGCTCTTCTGGCACTCTACCTGTGATCTGGAACGCTACTTCATTTACGTATTCATCGGGCTCAAGCTTTTTGTCGTTGTCTGTGTAAGTGAGCTCTTGCATTACTTCGTTTAGGTAAGCAAGAATAGACTTGAAGTCGCTGACGCGATCCTCTGGAGCGAACTGAACACAACCCTTATAAAGGTCGACAATGAGCCGGGTGGCCTTTGCAGTGCACGAGCTGAGGAGTCGCCTATGAAGCTTCTCGACATTCGTGCCAATGTTCAAAGGCTCAGGATCGGCGTTCATGAAGCAGAAGTACAGCAATTGGCCGAAAGAATAAACGTCAAGTGCAGGCGTTCTGCTGCGTGCCGCTTTGGGATTAAAAGCCACATACTGCTCCGGTGCAGCGTAATAGACTACACCCATTGCCGTTTTGGTTGCTTTCTGCGTTTGTGTACTGAACCATGCGAGATCGAAGTCAGTTAGAAAGGGCTCATAAACGCCATCTTCTCGGAGGGAACAGATGATATTCTCGGGCTTTATATCGCGATGAATGACTAGATGCTTATGCGCGTCGGCAATAGCGTCTGCGGATGCCTGCAAGATGTATAGGATAGAGACGGGGTCCATGAAGGTACCCGGTGCGAGATCACGTAAGTTGTCGCCCTCGATATAGTCCATCACGAAGCCTGGCGGGCAGCTACTGTAATCATGAACTTTGACGATACGGTCATGATTCAGCATACGCATGGCGTCGTAGCCGTTTTTGAACCTCTTCACTTTCTCACGGTCTGACAGTTCGTTCACGTGATACAGCTTGTACGCCTGCCGCCTGTCTTTCCCATCGGCTATAAGCCAAACTTTACCAAATCCGCCGCCGCCAATTTCCTTCTCGAGCACACCCCAAGGGGTTCGGATACCCGGTTCAACTAGACCTAGTTCGGTCTGATAGCGGATTAAAGTGTTCTTCGCACTCCTGAATCCTTCCCTCTGAGAAAGCCCTTGTATCTGCTCTTTACGGGCGAACCAATCGCTAATTGATTCAAGCCTTCTGCATGCGTCAGCGTAGCCGGAGGCACGCCATGTATCGATATTGGCACTACGGAGCCTGTTATACTCTTCGAGATGTACTTGAGCTTCCAGCTCTATCCGCTCATATTCTTGCTCAGGACGTGGTGGCGACAAAACTGGTGTTAGTCTGCTACCGAGTATTACTCGACCTGTAACCCGCCCTCCGAAGACAGGATCTTGATACCAAGTGTCAAGGCTGGCCATCTCGCGGGAGACAACTTCATACAAGCTATGGACGGTGACGTCCCCGGTGTGGTCGGCTGCATAGCCCAGAAGTGCTTCGAGAAGGTGGAATGTGAAAATGCCATGTCCGAGGTTAGTGGTTTCCCATGCACGTTGATCAGACGCACATGCCGCGATGACTACAGCGGAGGGATCTGATTGTCTTAGAACGTTATTAATGTCTGTATTAGCTACTCGTCGCGTCGACCTTCCAGCTACTGGCGTGCTAGCTGCTTCCCCTGAATGGCAGCAATCCAGAATCACAACAGTGCTGGTACTCGATCCGGGAGCTGGCTGAAGCAACTGCATCAGCGTTGCCAGTGAAATTCCTTCGTCGAACTCTTCATTGTCGAACGTGACAAGAAAAGTTCCGAGGTCGTTGACTGCTCCATGGCCAGCGAAGTAGAAAAGGATTAGATCTGCCCCTGAGGTCTTCGCATCAACAAGCCAGCGCAGTATCGCCTGTCTTGTGACCTGTTGATCCACAATCGTGGTTACATCGAAGTCATATTCCGGCTCAGACAGAACTGCTGCAACTTGGTCAGCGTCATGCGCGCAGCTATCTAGCTGTTCCCATCGTCCCTTGTACGAGCCGACGCCAGCCACCAGCGCTATCTTTCTGGTCAACAAGTGCTCCTTGCCGTTGATCCCTGCTGTGCGGCATCTTAGACCAAAAGCGTCTAGTCAACACTGATATGCCGTGTATTCACCCTTTCGTGCGGTTCGGCATGTGAAGTTTGGTACGAGATGCGCCTTCCATACCTTTCGGGTGTGATCGAGAGTTTAGGCTGTGGCGATGATTCGGCACCACTTGAAAAGATATTAAGGTCAGTACAATTTAGGAAGATGGGTCAAGAACGTGCCTCGAGTTAGCAGTGATCGTCTTGAGCGCGCGATTCTGCGCGGGCCTCGCGGGCTGCGACCGGCCGAAGAGCCGCAGCGCAGACCGTGAGGGCCCGGCGCCCATGCCGCCAACGGCGGTACGGCCTTGATGACGTACAGATATTTAGCTTTCTGACCGCGGTCGCCCTAGTACGGCAGCCGCCATTTGCTGTGTGAGCTGGGATGACGCGCGACTGGTTGCTGCGATCTTCTGATGGGATTCCCGGACAACGAGAGCAGCCGCTCGTGATCATGTCTGTGTGACGAGAACAAGATCCAAAGCGGCTGCTGCCCTCATCGTAGAGGCCACGCGTGTGCAACGGAACCTGGATGACCTGATGACCGCGCTGGCACCGATGTTCACCCGGATCGAGCCCCGACTGCAGGCCGCCAAGTACATCCGAGCCGTGATGTCCGAGCTGCCCAGACGCAACGGCTGGACGATCGCCGAATGGATCGGCGATCGCCGCCTGGATGCCACCCAGCGCCTCTTGAACCGGGCCCGGTGGGACACCGCGGGCGCAATGAGCACGATCCGCCGGTTCGCCGCCACCCGGCTCGATGCCGCCGCCCGGCCGGGCAACCTGACCGTCGGCGTGCTGGACGAGTCCGGTCAGGAGAAGAAAGGCGTGGCCACAGCGGGCGTCAAGCGTCAGCACATGGGCTGCGCCGGCGGCATCAGCAACGGCATCAACACGGTCTACCTGGCCTATGTCCGCGCCGGCGTGGGGCACGCGCTGATCGGCGCACGGCAATGGATCCCCACTGAGCAGATCAGCGACCCCGTCACCGCGATCACCACCGGCCTGCCGCTGGACCTGACCTTCGCCACCAAGGGCGAACTGGCCATCGACCTGCTGCGCGAGGCCTACGCCGACGACGTGCGCCTGGACTTCGTGGCCGGTGACGAGGTGTACGGCGCCTGCACGCGGTTGCGTGCCTTCCTGGAAGAACGCGGTCAGGCCTACGTCCTGCGCATCCGCGCCACCTTCGCCCTCACGCTCGGCGGCGGCAGCTGCTTGACCTGCGAGCAGGCCGTGGCCAAGTACCTGAGGCAGAAGCGCACGTGGACCATCCGCTCGGCCGGTGACGGCTCCAAGGGCGAGCGCACCTACGCCTGGGCGTGGATCGCCACCGCCAGCCCCGACCACTTCCTGCTGGTCCGCAAGCACCGCACCACCGGTGAACTGGCCTTCTGCTACTGCTTTGTCCCCGATGGCCAGCCGGTCACGCTGCCTCGCCTCATCGCTGCCGCAGGGCTGAGGTGGCCGGTGGAGGAGAGTTTCGAGGCCGGCAAGAGCCTGTTCGGCCTGGCCGAATCCCAGGTCCGCCTCTATGAGGCTCTCCTACGGCACCTCGTCCTGGTCATGGCCGCCCTGGCCGTCTGCGTGACCAGCGCCGCGGCGGCCCGGCACCGCACCGACAGCCAG
Organism: Nonomuraea jiangxiensis; assembly: GCF_900099965.1. GTDB lineage: Bacteria > Actinomycetota > Actinomycetes > Streptosporangiales > Streptosporangiaceae > Nonomuraea > Nonomuraea jiangxiensis. Next base: position 137,473 of record NZ_FNDJ01000010.1, read on the forward strand.
GCCGTGGAGCCCAGCCACCCCGATGAAAGGCCGCCCGAGGATCCCGGCCTGATCCCGCTGACGGTCGCCGAGATCAAGCACCTGTTCAACGCCGCGGACATCCGCATATCGTCGCTGGAACACGCCGCGCATTGGTCAGCCTGGAGACGCCGTCATCAAGCACGTGCCCGCTGGTTCCATCACCGAGCTCGCCTGACTACCGCATATATCCAGGTCAGCTAACAAATGGCGGCTGCCGTACTAGTGATCTTGAGCGTGATTGCCGGTCAGCTTGGCACATGCCCAGATGTCTTCGAGGCTGCCCAAGTAGGTTGCTGCTGCTGCCGATGGGCCATGGGCTCGCAGGTGGATGACTGGGGCTTGGGCTGCGGGGGTGCCGTAGGCGTGAGTGTTGATCAGTAGGTCGTCGTCTGCTCGGTAGATGGAGTTGTATAGCACGGTCTGGTGGGTGCGGATCTCGACGTTGTTGACGCTGGCGAGTTGGCCATACAGAACGAGGGCGTTCTTGGTGCGGGCGGCCATGACCTCAGGTCCAAGGCCCTCGTCGATGCCCCGGCTGGCTACTTGGGACGCCTCAGAGTCGCTGAGGAGGATTCGCGTCCTGACGCCTGCGCGGGCTCGGTCGGCGATCAGGTGGAGGATGCCGGTGTCTTCAGCGAGGAAGAGACCGCTGTAAGTGAGGATGTCGATCCTTTGCAGCGCTGACCGGAAGAGTTGGTGCCACGCAGTCTGTGGGACGGCCCAACGATGTGGGTAGATCGCCTGGACCTCGTCGGGGATTGTGTGGCTCTGTCCACGGAGATGGGGCCAGAGATCGGCTTCATCTACGTGGAGGAGGTCGGCGACGGCCCAGCGGTGGCGGGGGTGTGGGGTGCGGCCCTTGAGCCAGCCTCCGTACGCCGTCACCTGGCCAAACTCGGCGGCCTGTTCCTCAAAGACCTCCGCGAGCACCTCACCCTGTCCTTCGCCAAGGTCGCCGAATACCAGCGCCGCGGCGTCATCCACTTTCACGCCGTCATCCGCCTCGACGGCCCCGGCGGACCTGAGGCACCGCCACCGCTCTGGGCCACGGCCGATGCCCTGACGCAAGCCATCCAGCACGCCGCCAAGGCCGTTTCCGCCAGCGCCCCGGCCTACGCCGACCAGCCCGAGCGCGCACTGCGCTGGGGCGACCAACTCGACATCCGCCCCATCACCCTGAACGGCGACCTCACCGACCAAGCTGTCGCCGGCTACATCGCCAAGTACGCCACCAAGGCCGCCGAATGCGTCGGCACCCTTGACCGCCGCATTAATCCCCTCGACGACCTGGAGCTGTACAACCTGCGCGATCACGCCCGCCGCCTCATCACCACCTGCATGCGCCTTGGCACCGAACCGGAACTGACCGGACTCCGCCTCACCAACTGGGCGCACATGCTCGGCTTCCGCGGCCACTTCTCCACCCGATCCCGCCACTACTCCACCACCCTCGGCGAACTCCGTGCCGACCGCGAACAACACGCCCGCGAGACCGACATCACCACCGGCCGTCTTCCCCTCTTCGACGAAGACACCGTCCTCGTGATTAGCCAATGGGAGTACGCAGGCAAGGGCCACTCTCTTGGGGAGGCGCTCCTCGCCGCCGCCATCACCGGCACGCCCCTCGCCCAGTTGACGCGCGGGGAGGCCCCGCATGAGTGACCTCGTACTCACCGTCGACGAGGCCGCCAACCGCCTCCGTGTCAGCCGGCGGACGCTCTACACCTGATCCGCTCCAACCAGCTCCGAACCATCAAGATCGGCCGTCGCCGCCTCGTTCCGGCCGACGCCCTGACCGAGTGCATCAGGACCCTCGTGGAGGTGGCGTGATGACCAAGACCATGCTTGGCACCCCGGAGGAAGAGCCCAAGCGCCGGACCGGCCGTCGCATCCGCAAGCGCTCCAACGGCGAGGGAAGCATTTGGCTACGGAAGGATGGCCGCTACGGGTACGCCGCCTTCGTCCAGACCACCGCCGGAACCGTGAAGCGCGTTCAAGGTTCCGCACGTACGCAAGAGGACGCCCGCAAGAAGCTGACCGAACTTCTCCGCCAGGCCGACGAGGGCATCCCCGTCTCCTCGGAGAACTGGACGGTGGCCGACTTCCTGAACCCTGGCTGAAGAACATCGTCAGCCAGGAACGCCGCCCCAAGACCTACCAGGGATACGAGGGCGTCGTTCGCCTCCACCTCATTCCCGGCCTGGGCAAGTAGCGCCTGGGCAAGCTCAACGCCCAAGACGTCCGCCTCTTCATCAACCGCGTCCGCTCCGAATGCCAATGCTGCCGGAACGGCTGGGACGCTTCGCGGGACAAGCCGGTGTGCTGCACCCTCAAGGGCGGTCAGTGCTGCGACTCCCCCCTGTCCACACGCATGGTGCAGTCCATCCATGCAGTCCTCCGGAACGCCCTGGAGTGCGCCGTACGCGAGGAGATCATCGCTCGCAACGTCGCCAAGCTCGTCAAGGTCCTAGTGCCCAAGTACAAGGTCAATCGCGGCCTGACCGTTCCACAGGCCCGCGCCGTCCTCAAGGCCGCTCGGAGCCACCGCCTGTATGCTCTGTACGTCTTGGCGCTCTGCCTCGGCCTGCGCCGTGGAGAACTTCTCGGGCTTCGCTGGACGGACGTCGACCTTGAGGCCGCCAAGCTGGAAGTGACTCGAAGCCTCCAGCGGGTCGCAGGCCGACTCCAGTTCGTCCGTCCCAAGACCTCGGACTCGGAGCGAACCGTCCCGCTGCCGCCCATCTGTGTGGAGGCCCTGCGGGAGCATCGAAGGAAGCTGTTCGCCGAACGCTCTGACCGCTGGGAGGAGTGGAAAGAACATGGCCTGGTCTTCCCCTCGCGCTGCGGAACGCCGATGGAGCCGGACAACCTACGGCGAAGCTGGGGAGACATTCGCAAGACCGCCGCTCTCGGAGAGATGCGGTTCCATGATCTGCGCCACACCTGTGTGACGCTTCTCCTGAACCTCGGCGTCCCGCCCCAGGTCGTCCGCGATATCGTCGGCCACAGTGATATCGAGGTGACCATGACGATCTACGCTCACGCGTCACTCGATGACAAGCGGACAGCCCTGGGCAAGCTCAGTGATGCTCTCGGCTGATCTGTCCCTACCTATTGCGCCTCAGCTCGTTTAGGCTGAGGCGCTTCCTTCTGCTCGACCGCCATCTCAGCAGAGGCCAACTCTGGCGCGCCATTCGAGTCCTCGTACGGATCGGGCGCGTACAACCCGAGATCCCAACGGCACATATCCCGAAGCTTCGCCATTAAGGATCCTACGAGCGAAACCAACTCCCTCGCCCTACCCCAGTCTCCTGCTTCCAGGGCATCCTGAACCGCTTGGCCCTCTCGTAGCAATTGCCGCAGCCCATCGCCAACGAGGGGATGCTGCGCGTGAACATCAACCTCGAAGACGAGATCTTCAAGCTCTGCCCTGGCTGTATTGAGTTCCTCCCCGAGGAAACGTGGAGGCTGCTTTGCGTCAGCCGGAGTCGGAGCTTGATCGACGATCACTTCGAGTTGCCGGCCGTATGCCGCGGCCCGCCGTAACAAGGTGGCGTAGTTCTGTCGCCTCGCGTCCAACCCCTGAACAGTGATGTCCCATTGTCGATCACGAGCCCTACGGGCTTGCTCCCTCTTGTGCTGGCGCGCCTCGGCAGCGGCCTCCTGACGAGCCCGGAGAAAGACGGACCCGATCGCTACCAGGCTTCCGATCGCGGCGCCAAGAGCAGTCCCGATCACACCGATCCACTGAGGGGTCACAAATCCCGGAAGGTAGCTACGCATCTTCAGCCGGTCAATGATCGCCAGCGCCACAGTGTGCCGTGATCCAACCCGATACCCCATCGCGACGTTGCTGCCAGCGTTGCTGTTACGGACATGAAAACGCCCCGGAGCGATGGTCGCTACGGGGCATCTTGGCTGTTCAATGCTGGTGGTCAGGGGCAGGGTCGAACTGCCGACCTTCCGCTTTTCAGGCGGACGCTCGTACCAACTGAGCTACCTGACCCAGAGCGGTCCTGACGGGACTTGAACCCGCGACCTCCACCTTGACAGGGTGGCGAGCACTCCAAACTGCTCTACAGGACCTTGCGTTCTTGCTGTTTTGCGCTCGCTTAGCTTATCAGCTCTTCGGTGGTCTTCGACCAGCCATTTCGCTGACGCGCTAGGCGCTCGCGGTGCCCCCAACGGGATTCGAACCCGTGCCGCCGCCTTGAAAGGGCGGTGTCCTAGGCCGCTAGACGATGGGGGCTCAGGATTCCCTGTCGCCGTCCGTTGGAGACCTCTGAAGCATAGGGGACGATTGCCCCTGATGCCAAAGCGGCGGACCGGCGGACGGCGTCGAAGTCTCAGTGACCGATCCCGTTGGCGACGGGGCGGTCGTTGGCTCCGGTGAAATCATACGTTGCGGGTTGGGCTCCACGTGACGTTGGATGTACACCGACTGCTCCCCGAGTCCTCCCAGGGTGACGTTGTCCCAGGCGCGCAGGCGCTTCGACTCCTTGTCGAAGTACAGGACGGAGGCCTGTACGGGGGTGGGCTGGGCGTGTTCCAGGGCGCGCAGGCCGGCTCCGCCCGTCGAGCCCTGGACGAGCATGCGGGTGCGGGTGGGGAGCATGGTGGTCTTGCGCTCATGGGTGTGGCCCGCCAGGACCAGCGGGGTGGCACCGCTGAAGCCCTTGCCGACGTCGGGGTCGTGGACGGCGATCACGTCCGGCTGGTCGCCCTGGGGCAGGTGGGCGCGGGCGAAGTCCGCCAGCGCGGCCGGGTCCGAGTCGACCGTGACGGACTTGTCGGGCGTGAAGCGCGGGTCTCCGAGTCCGTAAATAGTAAGACCTTCTACGGTTTGTGCCTTTTTGTCCAGAACTATGGCGTTTTTCTGTTTTTCGACCGCCTTTTGGGTGGTCATGGAGTCGTGGTTGCCGCGAACGTAGACGTACGGGACGCCGAGGGTGCCGATTTCGTCGACGAACTTGTTCTCCGCCTTGGTGCCATGGTCTGAAATGTCACCCGTGTCGATGATGAAATCCACCGCGAACTGGTCTTTCAGGGAACGGATGACGTTCCAGGCGATGGGGTTGATGTGGATGTCGGAGACATGGAGCACCCGGATGGATTTGGGGTCGGCGTCGTACAGCGGCAGGGTGGAGAGGGTGTCGTAGAGCTTCGACACGTTCGTGACGAGTTTGGTGAGCTGCGACCGGTACGACTCGAAGCGCGTCACGATCGACTCCGCGCTGCCGACTAGGGACGGCGCGGCGGCGACCAGCCCGGAGTAGCGCGGCTCGATGAGCGAGCTGGGGCGGAAGGTGGCGGCGGCCAGGACGCCCGTGCCGGCCAGGGCCACGGAGGCCGCCAGCAGGCCCAGGAGGGCCACCCGCGGCCGTCTGAACACCAGCAGGACGGCGACCAGGGCCCCCGCCCCCGCGCACAGCAGCGAGCGGATGGCGAGCGCGCGTACGCCGTCGAGCAGGTCGCTCTCGATGAGCCCCGGCAGGCGGTCGGCCAGGCGCGGGTCCTCGATGAGGGCCTTGGCACGGTCCTGGTCGATGTTGTCGAGAGTGATGCGGAGCTGGAGCGGCGCGTCGTGCGTGCGGAAGGTGAGGGTGCCCAGCGGGCTGGCGTCCACGACCGTCTCGCCGTGCCACGACGGGCGCAGGGACATGCCGGTCTCCACCGGACCGATCTGGGCGCGTACGGTGCCGCTGAGGAAGATGCCCAGCCAGGCGCCGACCCCGGCCACGAGCAGCACCAACGCCAAGATCGCCACGGCCCTCGTGGGACGCGAGTGGACGACTGCCTTCGATCTCTGAACGAGCTTCATACAGTCTCTTGCCTACCTGAACAAGGGGGCAGAATGGCAAGGGTGATCGAGGTTTCGCGGGAGAAGTTCGAGGAACTCGTGGCCGAGGCATTGGACACGATTCCTCCGGAGCTCACCCGAGCCATGAGCAACGTCGTCGTCACTGTCGTCGATGATCCGCCGGAGCCCCACCTGCTCGGCCTGTACACCGGTGTCCCCCTCACGGAACGCGGCGACTGGTACTCCGCAGTTCTGCCCGACCGCATCGAGATCTACCGCAATCCGATATGTCAGATTTGCGATACGGAGGAGGACGTGGTCGCCGAGGTGCGGATCACGGTCGTGCATGAGGTCGGCCACCATTTCGGCATCGATGACGAGCGCCTTCACGAGCTGGGCTGGTAACCCTTTGCTTTTGGTTAACTGCTTTGGGTTGCGGCTTGCTATCGTGATCGGGCACCTTAGGTGACATACCGAGCACATTAAGTGAGGCGCAGCGGAGTGCAATGGGGGCCATGCGGGCGCGACGGCCGCACGGACGGCATCGCCGTGCCGACGCAGCACAAGCGACATATCGTGAAGTCATCGCCATCAGGGAGTTCAGGGCGCTCTGGTACGGCCAGGGCCTCTCGCTCCTTGGTGACCAACTCGCGCAGGTGGCGCTTGCCGTCCTCGTCTACGATCGCACGCGTTCGCCGCTGGCCACCGCTGCCGTCTACGCGCTGACCTACCTGCCGTCGATCGTCGGCGGGCCGCTGCTGGCGGGGCTGGCGGACCGGTTCGCGCGCAGGGGCGTCATGCTGACCTGCGACCTGATCCGGGCCGCGCTGGTGGGCGTGATGGCGCTGCCGGGCATGCCGTTCTGGGCGCTCTGCTCGCTGGTGTTCCTGGTGGTGCTGCTGAGCGCGCCGTTCTCGGCCGCCCGGGCGGCGTTGCTGCCCGAGGTCCTCGAAGGCGACCTCTACGTACTGGGCTCTGCCCTCCAGAACATGACGAACCAGGCGGTGCAGATGCTCGGTTTCGCGGCGGGCGGAGCCGTGATCGCGACCCTGGGCCCGTACCGCGCGCTCGCGCTGGACGCCGCGACGTTCCTGGCGTCCGCGCTGATCCTTGTCTCCGGCGTGCGCCGCCGTCCACCCGCGAACCGTGACGGCTCGAAACCGTCCATGTGGACGATGACCAGGGCCGGGGCGCGGCTCGTCTTCCGGTCGCGGAGATTGCGGACGCTTGTCCTGTTCGCGTGGTTGTGTGGGTTCTACATCCTGCCCGAGGGAATCGCCGTGCCGTACGCGGCCAAGCTCTACACGGGTTCGCTGCCGGTGCCGGTGATCACCGGGTTGCTGATGGCGGCGATGCCGGCCGGGACGGTGGTGGGGGCGTTCCTGTTCAGCAGGTTCGTGTCGCCGCAGCGGCGGATGCGGCTGATGGGGTGGCTGGCCATACTGAGCTGCGCACCGCTGATCGTGACCGCGTTGCGGCCGCCGCTGGCCGTGGTGCTGGGGGCGTGGTTCTTGTCGGGGGTCGGGGGTGCCTACCAGCTCGCGGCCAATGCGGCTTTCGTCCAGTGGGTGCCGCCGGAGCAGCGTGCCCAGGCGTTCGGCCTCGTACAGTCGGGGTTGATGGCCGTACAGGGGATCGGGATCCTGATCGGCGGGTTCGCGGCGGAGAGGCTCGGCCCGGAGCCGGTGGTCGCGCTGGCCGGGATCTCGGGAGTGATCAGCGCGGCCGTGCTCGCCATGATCTGGGCCGGGCCCCGGAAGCCGGTGCCCGCCACTGCCTGATCACGCGTGGGGCTTGTGCTCGCTGCCCCAGTCCGTCCGGCTCCGCTGCTTGGCGATCAGGTCCTGAACGATCGAGGTGTCGCTGTTCTCGTCGGGCATGAGGAGCCAGCCGATCGCGTACACGCCGACGCCCGCCCCGCCGAACAGCGTCGCGATGGCCAGCGCGATCCGCACCAGGTTGGCGTCGATCCCGACGTATTCACCGATGCCGGAGCAGACACCCGCGATGATCCGACCCTTGTGCGTCCGGCGCAGCTTCTTGACGTTGTATTCGCTCATGCCTCAAGACTGCCCTTGGCCCGGGTGTTCGCACATCAGGATTCCCCCTGGTAGAACCCTGGTAGTCCCTTACTAACCGGAAGGACCCGTGATGGACGATCTGATGCGCCTGGACGACCGGCTCAACGCCGACCAGCGGCTGATCCGCGACACGGTCAGATCCTTCGTCGCCGACCACGTCCTGCCGCAGGTGGGGGACTGGTTCGAGGAGGCACGTTTCCCGGCGCGCGAGCTCGCGCCGGCTCTCGGTGCTCTCGGGGTGCTCGGGATGCATCTGGAGGGGTACGGCTGCGCCGGGACGGACGCGGTGTCGTACGGGGTGGCGTGCCGGGAGCTGGAGGCGGGCGATTCGGGCGTCAGGTCCTTCGTGTCCGTCCAAGGGTCGCTGGCCATGTTCCCTATCTGGCGATACGGCTCGGACGAGCAGAAGGAAGAATGGCTGCCCCGGATGGCGGCCGGCTCGGCGATCGGCTGCTTCGGCCTGACGGAGCCGGACCACGGTTCCGACCCCGCCAACATGCGGACTTACGCCAAGAAAGACGGATCCGACTGGATCCTGAACGGCGCCAAGATGTGGATCACCAACGGCTCGATCGCCGACGTCGCCGTGGTCTGGGCCCAGACCGACGAAGGCATCCGCGGCTTCGTCGTCCCCACCTCCACCCCCGGCTTCTCCGCCCCTGAGATCCACAAGAAGCTGTCCCTCAGGGCCTCGGTGACCTCATCCCTCTATTTCGACGACGTACGCCTGCCCGCCTCCGCCGTCCTCCCCGGCGTCACCGGCCTGCGCGGCCCGCTTTCCTGCCTCTCGGAAGCCCGCTACGGCATCGTCTGGGGCGTCGTGGGCGCGGCCCGCGCCTGCCTGGAGGCCGCCGTCTCGTACGCGAAGACCCGGGTCCAGTTCGACAAGCCGATCGGCGCCTTCCAGCTGACCCAGGAGAAACTCGCCTGGATGTACGTCGGCACCGCCCAGGCCGGCCTCACCGCCCTCCACCTGGGCCAGTTGAAGGACGCCGGCCAGCTGGATCCCCGGCAGATCAGCTTCGGCAAGCTGGCGAACGTACGAGCCGCACTCGACATCGCCCGCCAGGCCCGCACTATTCTGGGTGGGAACGGGATCACGCTGGAGTACCCTGTGATCAGGCACATGAACAACCTCGAAAGTGTCCTGACATACGAGGGGACGCAGGAGATCCACACGCTGGTGCTGGGGGAGGCGCTGACCGGCCTGAGCGCGTACCGGTGATGGAGGCGTCGCGGGCGGCGCGGTAATCTCTGTACCCTTGCTGTTGCGAGGGGCGTTAGCTCAATTGGCAGAGCTGCGGACTTTTAATCCGTAGGTTCCGGGTTCGAGCCCCGGGCGCCCTACCACTCATAACCCATGTCGAAAGCGCTTTCTCGAGGTGGCAACACGGCCTGGCGGGACCGTCACGAAGATCATGTTCCCCCGATGTTCCCGCATATCACCACGCGATGGTGAAAGTCCGTTTGTTGATGCGAGTCGTGGCCGTCTGTGCCAGCTCTTTCCTCCACCATGCGTCTTCGGACAGTTAGGGGGAGTTGTGGCGCGGATCATCGAACGCATGGCCAAGAACGGCGCGAGATCGTGGCTGGTGAAGCGGCGTATCGGTGGGGGAAGAGGCGGAAAGGAAGACTTCGAGACCTGCTACGAGCGGCAGACCGCCGAAGACTTCGCGACCTTGGTCGAGCTCAGCGGCGAGAATCGTCCGCACGGCTACCCTAAAGGCTGCCACGGCATCGAGGACCCGCACTTCGACGGCACCCTCGACGCCGAAATGCCGACCTTCGAGAAGTACGCCCGCCACGACTATGCCACCCGACTCGGCGCCGCTCCCACCCAGCGCTTCGTCTACCTGACCGAGGCCGAACGGCATGTCTTCCCCTTCTTCGGCCACCTGCCCCTGGACCGGGTCACCCGTCGAGTGCTGCGCGAATGGGCGGAATGGATGCTCGCCAAACCATCCGCACGCAACGAACACCAGCCCACCCCTCCCATGTCGGATGAGCAGGCGGCACGACGATGGGCACGAGCCAATGACATTGCGGTCAAGAAGACCGGACGCGTGCCGCCCGGCGTGCTGCGGCAGTGGCGGGACGCAGGCTCTCCCCGACCCGCACCATCGACCCCCGGGACGCTCTCTCCGGCCACAGCGGCGAAGGTTTATCGGGGCGCGATCAAGCCGGTCTTCAAGGCGGCAATGCAGCAGGGAGAGAACGGTGAACCACCGTTTCTCAGCTCATCTCCTTGTGACGGCTTTCGCCTGCCGACCGGCCCAGTGACTTCCCGGGCTATCCTGTACGGAGCCGAGGTCGGCATCTACCTCCAGGCAGTCCACGACGTCGACCCCGACACCGGTCTGTTCATCGTGACCGAGATGGCCACCGGCCTGCGCTGGGGCGAGATCGCCGGGCTCCATGTGTCCGGCCTGGACCCGGCCGGATGCGTGATCCATGTGACTCAGGCGTACGCCTACCTGCTGAACGAGACGACCAGCCGCCGGCAATGGCAGCTCAGGCTCTACCCGAAGGGCAAGAAGCAGCGCGACATACCCATCTGCCATGAGTTGGCCATACTCCTGGCGCACCACGCGAACGGTAAAAACCCTGGCCAGCCTCTCTTTCAGAGAAACAGCGGCGGCTACATCGACTACGCCAACCAGCGCAACAACGTGCTCCAACCCGCCCTCGAACTCGCCCGCCAACGCGGGCTGGCCAAACACATCACCCCGCACGCACTTCGCCACACCATGATCACCATGCTCCGCGACGGCGGCGTAGCACGAGGCGTCATGCAACTCATCGCCGGACACGAGTCCTACCAGACAACCGCCGGATACTCCGGCCGACATACCCCTGCCCAACGCGCACTCGTCCTCAACTCCGTCCACCCTGTCATCAAGGCAGCAGAAATCTTGTTCAACAATCCAAGAATCGATCACGAATGACGGAACTCCCTGCCGCCAGATCCAAAGGCCTCACGTGAATTCGTCCACGCCTCTTCGTGAGAGTACCTGTCAAGCACTGCCACGTTCAGCGTCTGCTTGGCTGCATGAGAGAATCACGCAGGATAGGTCCGTGGACCTGTGGGCCGATTGGGACGACGCGGTCGAACTACGGATGCAGTTGGACGCCACATTGGTCGAGATCACAGAGCTACGTGAGGAGAACGACTAGCTCAAGCAGCTGCTCCTGCCGCTAACCACGGCCTCGGCGATCGCGGCACGTAAATCCTGTCCAGCCCCCTCCATTCCCGTCGATTGGCCACAGGATGGCTTGCCGTATATGGACGCATCATCGTCTCCGGCCGAGAAGCTGGCGTTGTTCAAAGCGATGTTCGTCGGCCACCACGACGTGTACGCGACCCGCTTCTTTATCCGCAAGTCCGCAGGGACGGGTGAAGCCCGGCAAAAAGGGAGTTCTGAGTGTTGCCGCTGCCGTCGGTCTTGATCACAGCTCCGCGAGCACGCGAGCTCGTCCTCCGAGTCCATGACAACGGGCCCGGCATCTCCCCATCGGCGGCGTCCTCGATCTTCGGCCGCTCACCTGCGGCGAGGCCTGGCGTTCCTGCCAAGCTGACAGCACGGACGTGGGACTCTCCATCGTCACGGCGGTCACCGAGCGCACGGGCGCGTCGAGGTGACGAGTTTCCCGGCGACATCGTCTTCGCGGTAAGACTCCTTGCCGTCCCAGATGGAACGCCCCTGCCCGAGGATGACGACGAACCCGGCCGGGACCGATTGTGAGATGCTCCGATCAGTGGATCTGCGAGGCGGCGGGGAGGCCATGGACGAGTCCCATCACCAGGCCGCGGCCAGATCATCAGCCGGTGGGGCGAGAGCTGCGCGTGGCCTCACCTTCCAGGCTCAGGTTTTCGCCTGGTGGGCCGTGCGCGCCATCGTGGAGATGCCGCTGACCGAGCTCGGGCTCGGCGCCGCCGTCCGGATAGAAGCGGTGGGGTGCGAGACCGGACTCCCCGTCGACGATGTGGGCGTCACCGTGTCCGGCGGCGGGTTCATCCTCATACAGGCGAAGGCCGGGATGAGACGGCTGGACGCGCAGACCGAAGATCTGGTGAAGGCCATCGACCAGATAGTGCGCGCCTTCGTCGGCGGTATCCACACGAGTTCGGGCGTCCGCCCTGTCGACCTCTCGCGAGACCGGCTCGTGATCGCCACGAACCATGATGGGAGCCGCGCCTTCGACCAGCTGGGCATCGTGCTCCTGCGCCTCCGTGGACACCCGGCCGACCTCCCCCTCCGGGCAGCGGCGTCGACGATCGCCCAGCGGAGGGCGCTCGAAACCTTCGTCGAGGTCGTCGTAACCCGTTGGACGGCCATCATCGGTCGCAAGCCCTCCGATTCCGACTTGCGAGCGTTCCTGCGGTGCGCCGAGGTCATCCGGCTGGATCTCAAGAAGCCCGACGGAATCGACCTCTTCCGCAGCGAGCAGGCTCTGCGCGCGGCTCTGGGTGACTCGCTCATCGACGAACCCTTCAGCAAGCTCGCCGGGCGCGGCGGCGAAGCAGCGGCGGCCCAGCGGTGGTGGCGGCGGCAGGAACTGGTCCAGGCCGTGCTTCGCGAGGAAGCGCCGATGCAGCCCGCGGCCGGTCCGCGACGCAACTGCCTTCCTGTCCTCCCTCAGCCGTACGTGCGCCGCGGCGACTACGATCTGCTCGACGCCGGACCGACGGCGGAGCGTCGCTGCATTGCTGTCACCGGCGGCCCCGGCTTGGGAAAAACCACTCTCGCCATCAACATGGCCAACGAGGCTGCCCAGGACTTCCCCGACGGGCAGTTGTTCGTCGACTTCCGAGGCTTCGGTCCGACCGCCCCCATGTCGTCCGCCGAGGCGGTCGAGGTGCTCCTGGAACAGATGGGCGAGGCCGATGCGGCCGCAGGAAAGGACCCGGAAGGCCGCCGACTGCACTACCTAGACGCGGTGGGGGCGAGGCGGTTCGTCATCGTCATGGACAACGTCCGGGACAGCGAGAGCGTCCTCCACCTGCTCCCGCGCCACGGGCCTTCCGCCATCATCGCTACCAGCCGCACCAGGTTGGGGACCCTCCTGCGGGGAACCGACGTCACGCACCTCCACCTGACTCCACTACCGACCCACGAATCCCAGGATCTGCTGATCCGGCACATAGGCGCCGACCGAGCAGCCGCCGAGCCCGCCGCGATCGCCACCGTTCTGGCCGCCTGCGGTGGCAATCCTCTAGCCCTGGCAATCGCCGGATCCCACATCCGGCACCTACCCGGGCTGTCACTGGACCAGATCGTGTCCGTTCTGACCGACGCCGACAGCCGACTGGACTTCCTCGACCTGCACGAGCCGAACTCCGCGCTCCGCACCGTCTTCTCCTGGACGTATCTCGCACTTCCTGCCGAGCTGCGGGATTTCTTCGTCCTGGTCGGCGCGGCCCCGGGCCCTGACATCGACAGCACGGGAGCCGCCGCGCTCGCCAGCCTCGAGGACGCTCGAACAGGGTTGGCCCTGCTCCGCCGGTTACGCCATTTCCACCTGCTCCAAGAGAACGCGCACGGCGGCTTCCAGATGCACGAGCTCCTCCGTGACTACGCCCTCTCCCTCTGCCGTGGGGATCGGCGCCTCCAAGACGTCCACGACCGTGCCTGCGAAAGGCTCATCAAGCACTACGCCGACCTGGCCGCCGCCACAAGCCCCGGCACCCGTCTCGCTAGCCAGGACTCGCCGCGTTTCCTCGCCGCCGTGCGGTACGCCGAGGAACATGGTTTGGAGGGCAAGGCCCAGGCAATCGTGGACTCTCTCATCGAGAACATGTGGTACCACGGGCGATGGAACGACTGCGCGACGATGTTGCGCTCGATCACGGACGATCCATCGAAGCCCGAGGACCCAGAGATCCGGTCCTACTTCCTCCGCCAGTTGGCCATCACCCTGCGCCGGCTGGGAGCCCACGCCGAGAGCGTCGAGTACGGCCGGCAAGCCTTGACGACGCTGGGGCCGGGACGTTCGGCACGCGCGGAAGCCGACTGCCGCTATGTCTTGGCGGTCAGTCACTCCTACGCGGAGGATCACGAGGCGGCCCTGAAGCAGTACGGCCTCGCCGCCAACGGATTCCGGGAGGCTGGAGCCCATAGCGCGCTCGCGGACGCCCTGAACGGCATCGGCTGGAGCCTGGCCATGCGGGGAGAACACCAGGAGGCCCTGATGTACTGTACGCGGGCCGCCGACCTGCACGGCGAGCTGAACGTCCCCAACAGCCGGGCAGCCGATCTCGACAGCATCGCTTGCATCTACCAGTTCCTCGGCGATCACAAGGCCGCGCTCGGCTATTTCGAGCAATGCCTTCGCCTGTACAGGGAGATCGGCTACCGCGCCAACGAGGTCCGTACGCTGGACAGCATGGGTAACAGCGCGCTGGCGACAGGCGACCGGAACAGCGCCGTCGAGCACTGGCTCCTCGCCATCGCCATTCTTGAGGACATTGGTCTCGGGGACACCGACCAGGTCCGCGAGATACGCGCCAAGGAGGCGGCGGCATTGTTCCAGAAATAGCCGTCGCCGGGCAAGCGGAAGCGATATACTGGCGCAGTAGCTCAGCTGGCCGAACGCTCCGCGGTTTCCCGCGGAAACTCCGAGAATCGGGAGGCGCCATGGCGAAGAAAAAGCGACCCACGAATCCGAAGCGGCCGATTCGATAGTATACAGACGGGCGAGCAGACTTCCTCGCCCGTCATTCTTTCCCCGACTCGTATCTCCTGAGCAGCTCACGCACTTCCAATGCCCGTTTGTCCCGTCTGCCCAGTTTGAGGTCGAAAACCCGGAGCATGTCCCTGAGCTCGCCGACCGCCGCGCCCACGCGCCCCGCGGCGTGGAGCCACTCCGCGTAAAGCAGCCAGGCCCGTACGGCCCCTTTCCCCACATCGCCCTGCTCCCGCCTGGCCTCCTCCATCACGTGCTCAACAAGACGGAGTGCCGCGTCACGGTCACCCAAGTCCCAGAGCTCGCGCGCGCGTCCCAGCTGTGCATCTCCCACCGACATGGCGACCCCCGCCACCGCGACCATCGGCGGCCGGAAGCTATCGTCCGGTCGCGCGAGCGGAGCGAACGGCGTCCTGAACGGCAGCGTGACATCGAACTTCGCGGGATGGCCGATACCCGGAGAACCTGCCGCGGGGACATGCCTCCTCATCAGGGCCGACACCTCACGGGCGCCGACGAGGCGCTCCGCCGGATCCTTGATCAGCAACCGGTCGACCGCCTCACCCAGATCTCGCGGAACCGTCGGCCTCCGTTCGCACAAGGGCTGCGGGTCCTTGTACAGATGCGCGGCGTCGAGGTCCGTAGCTGTGGCCGCGCGGAACACAGGTCCCCCCAGCAGCTCGTATACGACGATTCCCAGCGCGTATAGATCGGCCGCCGTGCCTCCCGGGCTAGCTCCCTTCAGAACCTCCGGCGCCACGTATCCACTCGTTCCCGGGCTGGAGTACCTACTCCTGGTAATCCTCGACTTCTCGGAGTCGACGATGAACGCCACACCGAAATCGATGATTTTGATCATTCCCGAGGGACCGACCATGAGGTTCGCCGGCTTGAGATCGCGGTGCACGACGTTCGCGTCATGCGCCACTGCGAGCGCCGAACACAACTGCACGGCCAGACACGCCGCCTCCTCCGGTTCAAGGAAGCCACCCCGCTCCTCCTGCAGGTCCTCGACGGTCTTGCCCTCGATGTACTGCATCACGAGGTAGGGCATCTCCCCTCCCGAGGAGCCGCGCCAGACGCCCCGGTGGTGAACGGCCGGGATCGCCGGGTGATCGAGAGCAGCCGTCGCCAGGCCCTCCCGTTCGAATCGTCGGCGCAGGTCGTGGTAGTCCTCCGTCGAGATCACATCAGTCTCGCCGATGACGGACTTCTCGATCATGAACTTGATCGCGACCTTCCGCTCGAAGTCCTCGTCCCATGCGAGCCAGACGTCGCCCATCCCTCCGCGCCCCAGCCTGCGTTTGAGTTCGAAACGGTCGTGGATTGTGTCCCCGACGTCCACCACACCTCCTGTGCGGCTGCCCCAAGCAGCCAGAAAGCCTTTTGGCCGGTAAATTAATCGGCTCTTATGTGCAGCGAAAGCTATGCTAACCTGACGTCCCCGGAGGTCAAATGAGCCCGTCGAACCACGAGCGCGACAACGCCGTCATCCGTATTTACAGCAGCTCGGCCACAACTTCTCCGAAGAGTTGTCCGACCTACCTGGCCGCCAAAACTGACTACTCCGTGAAACGGTCGGAAAGAAAAAAGTCTTCACGTTTCGCCAGCATGGCTTTCTCGCCCTTCAGTGCCGTCCTCGAACTCGTCGAAAACTACCAGGTCCCGCTGGATGAAGCCTTCTCGCATCTTCCCCTCCGCGGCGACGCGGCGCGTGACATCGCTGGCGAGCTGATTGCCCCGCTACACGAGGGGCTGCTGGCGTGGACACATGACGCGGTGCGCAACTACCTTCGCGCGCTCGAAGAGGACCGGCACCTCCAGGCCGCGGTCGGTCTCCGGCCAGCCGGGCCCTGGGTGCGGCAGTATCCATCCAGCGACGCCGTCGTCAACTCCCGTACCCGTGAGCTCTGCGCGTGGGGACGCGGCTACATCTATCGCCACGGAAACGACACCGTCCGCGAGCTCCGCATCCCGGCCATGGGCAAGGCGGGCGCCAAGCGACGAGCCGACGCGGAGCTGGCCACCGCCGCCCACGTGCTGGCGACGGGATCGTGTGTCGACCGGGATGTCGTGGACAGGAAACGGGGCCCATACCGCGGCGGCAAGCCGTTCCCGCTCCTTCCGTTTACCGCTTCGTCCCCTGCCGCCGCGCTCCCGAGCCGGGTCCGCCTCGTGGAGATCGGATGCGTGGACGGGCTACCGCAGGTGCTCTACGACGATACGACCGAAGCCGCCGAATCCTTCTTCATTTCGAAGGCCGCCGACACTCTGAGCGCGCTCCACCGTCCGGTCACGGAGATTGCGGGACGAGACTGCCTTGACTGCAAAATCCGGTCGGAGTGCCGTCGGCTCCACAGCGCTCCCGGGTTCTTGGACATCCGAGACTCGTCCCACCCGAGACGGATCTGGTCGGCGACGACCGGGAGATACTTCGACGACTGTCCCGCCAAGGCGCATTTCCGCGCGCTAAGCCTCCCACCCGACGAGGAGTCCGAGAAGACCGCGTTCGTACGCCGGGGTGATGCCGTCCACGCGTGGCTGAAGCGGCTGCACAGCAGGAAACCCAGAAGGCCATGCGCTCCAGACGACCTCCCGGAGAGCCCTGACTCCTGGTCGGCGGGCGAGTGGACTTTGGAAGGCGAGCACGCGCGGCATGGAGCGGCGATGCTCGCGGCCCACTTGGAGGTGTGCCCCTTCCTGGACACGGCGCCCGACAGCATCGCCTACCCCGAGCAGACAGTAGCCGCCGACGACCGGCATGCGGACGTCCTCATCGTGGCGGACGCCGATCTACTCTATCGGCGCGACGGTTCGTGGGTGTACCGCGAGCTGAAGACCACGGCAGGCGATTTCGTGGCCGACGGCGCCGACCTGCTGACCCGGTACCAGCAGCTCGCGCTCGCCGTGCTTCTGTTCAAGGCCGGGGCGATTCCCGCGGGCCCACGCTCCGCCGTCGAGCTGGAGCTGCTCACCCCTGTCGGACCCGACATCCGGGTGATTGACCCAAACTCGACGTCGGTTCAGGAACGGGCCAGAGATACGATCCACGGCCTCACCCGGCGCTGGCACGCGGACGAGGAATATCTCCCGACGCCCAGCGAGAAGGCCTGCGGCCGTTGCTCCTACCAGCGATGGTGCCCGGTCTCGCCGAGGAACACACCGGACCGGAGCGCTCCATGACGGACGATCCATTCCCCTCGTCCGCGCCCACCGCCTTCGACCACGCCACAGGCGAGGCGTACGACGAGGCTGAGTCCCGGCGCATCATCGGCATGGTGGCCGCGACGGTGGCGCAGCTGGCGGACTGGCCGAAGGAGGAGGCTTTCAGCGTTCCTTACCCGCCGCTGGCCCAGCGCGTGCTCGACCGCATCGCCCTCATCGGCGTCCTGAGACACCCCGGTGGATTTCACCTGACCCCCTACCGCGAGCACCTGAGCTGCCCCCGGACCCTCGCCGATCTCATGGCCCTCTGCTGGAGCAGCCCCATCGACGCGTGGCCGTTTCTCAGTCTTCCCGACGGCGAAGACCTGACCGGGCTGCTCGTCGAGCTCGATCCGATCCGGCCGTCGAAGCTCTGCCTCAGGCTCGCCCTGAAGTTTGCCCACCCGGACGCCCACGACAGAAGCCTGGAACGGCTCGCCCTGCTGGAGGCGCGTTCACTCTACGAAGAGTCCGGCTACCCCGGCGGCTTCCCGGAGTTGCGCGAATGGTTGATCGCCCATCCCGTCTTGTCCAGCCAGGAGATCGCCTTCCTGAAGCTGGAGCGAATCGGCGGCGTCCAGGTGACCGACGAACTGATCAACATCCTCTACCTCCGTGTTCACGAGCGATACTTCAGCCTCACAGACGAGATAGCCGTCTGTGGCCACTGCGGCCTGGTCCTGGTGCCCGTCAGAGGCGGCTCCGGAGAAGGCTGGCAGTGCGAGACCACGCAGTGCCGCAGTCGGCGCAACGTACTGGTCGGCGCCGTGCGCCATGTTGCCGAGAACCTCCACCACGCTGCCCGGCCGATCCGCGAGTTTGTTATCGCAGGCCCCCGGCTCCGCGCCTCGGAAGACTCCAGCCGCCAAGCCCCAAGCCCACTCAGGGACGTCGAATGCTGAAAGACTCGCATGCGTAACCTTCGCGACCACCTCCGTGAGGCGTTGTCGGTCATCCCTGCTGCGGAAGCCTCCGAATACGACGATCTACGCAAGAGGCTCGACTACACCGTCGAGCTCGGGCTCCATGTCATCGAGCTGGTCAGCCCGCAGCTCGCTCCCATCGACGGATGGGCCTTGTTCGGCGGGTATCCCTTCTCCCGCGCTCGAGGCCTTGTCGCGAGCCGCCCGGACGACAGGCTTCGCCGTATCCTGCGCGCGGCCCGGTACCACCTGGAGTCCATGCACCGGCGGGAGGTCTGGCGTTCCGCCCTGCTGAGGTACCGGCACCTGCCGGAGCGGCACCGCATGTACGACTTCGCAGAAAGCCTGGCCTGGCCAGCGGTTCAGAGACAACCCTCGCTCGCAGCGCATCGCCTGGAGCTGTACGACGCCCTTCTGAGCTCTGCGCCGCCCTTCACCACGAGCCGAATCACCATTGCGGATCCGGGTCCGCATCTCTTCCACGGGCGCACCATCGGTGCTCAGCACATCACCATCCCCGAAGACTTGCCGCCGCAGGTGGACTCCCGTCTTCCTATGGAGGCCCAGCACCTCCGGGAGCCCTTCAACCAACCCGTGGAATCGCTCCGGCAGACCGCCAAGAAGATGGCGAAGCTCGACCAGCCGAATCAGGGCCAGTCCAAGGCACTCACCGACTGGGAATCACGGTATCTCGGCATGGAGCTCTCCACGCTGGACGAGGAGAGCGGGCGCTTTGCCAAAGCCGATCGGCTGGTCGTCGACGGTCTGCTCAACCTCATCGGGATTCCAGGAGTGGGCAAGAGCACACTGCGCGACATCCTCGCCACGCACGCAGTGGCTGAACTGGGACAGCGCGTCGTCCTCGTCGTCGGCGACGTCGCCGAGGCGCTCCGTGTGGCACAGGTCTTCAACAAGTTGCGTGAGGCGGCCGACCGAAAGATCGAGGAAGGCGACAAGACGTACGCCGGATGGGACAGGCTGCACGCGATTCCCCTCATCGGAGCATCCACCCGTGACCAGCACACCAGACGGCTGCACCGGCGGCTCCGGCAGGTCTCTCCGCTGCCCCTCCTGCATCAGGATGCCGCGTTCGCCTACCTGAGCACCGCCTGCCCGCTCAGCGCGCTGCGGGGTGCGGAGGCGGACGGGCCTCTGCCGTACCTTGAGGCTCCATGCCAGTCACTGATCCCACTGGACCAACCCCCCCAAGGGGGCGAGTCCGCGGCCGACCTCGCGGAGGAGAAGCGGAAGCCCCGGCGGGGATGTCCGATCTGGAGCCACTGTCCGAGGCATGATGCCGCACGAGGGCTCCGTGAGGCGACCATCTGGGTCGCCACTCCGGAGGCGCTCACGGTCTCGTCGGTGCCCGTTCAGCAGAACCCTGAACGCATCCGCTACCTGGAGCTGGCCTGTAGGACCGCAGACCTACTGATCGTCGATGAAGCCGACCAGGTCCAGATCAGGTTGGATCACCTGTTCGCCCCGACCGCGACGTTGTACAAGCGGGGCGACGACTCCTGGCTGGACGAGATCAACCGGCACAATGTCGCCGAGTTGGCACGCGAGGGGCGCATCCAGCTCTCAAACGAGATGGTCCAGCAATGGACCGCCGCGCTGGACACCGTATCGACCGCGGCCAATCGCATCTACGCCATGATCGTGAGTGATGACGAACTTCGCGAGTGGCTGGGGTCGGATCTCTTCACCGTCTGGTCGCTCCAGCTCGAGCTCGTCGGCCAGTGGCCCGCGACCCGGCTGCCCGACCGGGTTCCGTCAGCAGCCGAGTGGGTGAACCCCAAGCACGAAACGAGGCAGGAGGCGAGCGCGAAGCTGCTGGCCTACCTGAGCCAGGACCCTGGCGTCGCTCAGGAGTCCCGCGACAAGCGGCGCGAAGCGATCCTGAAGATACTCGACGGCTTCCGAGACGATCCGGTTGGCGACAATGACGAGACCGAGCTCTCCGACGACGCGCCGGCCAGGGAGACACTCCAGCTCGCGGAGCTCGCCCGACGCCTGGTCACCAGCAGGCCGGGCAGCCCGAGGGTAGCCGAGGAGCTCAATGGCCTTCTTGCCCAGCTCGCGGGCTTGCGTGACCCTGAGGAGCTTTCCGGCAACGATCTGAACGCCGAGGTGAGGGAAAACGTCAAAGAGGAGCTCCGTCGGGAACGTCGCAGGTTCGAGTTCACGCTGCTTGTGGCAATCCTGCATGACCGGCTGAACCTACTGACGACGCTCTGGCCCAGAGTGGAGATCGCGCTCAATCTCGATCCCTCCGCCAACGCGCTCTACCACAGCTCCCCGACCGACTACGCTCCGGTGATCCCCGAGTCCCCCATGGGCAACATCCTGGCGTTCCAGTTCGTCCCCGACGCCAGGGACGTATATACCAAGACGGGCGAGCTGAGGTTCATCCGGTGCACAGGGGTGGGCCGCGAGCTTCTGTCCGTCCTTCCCACCCTGCACACCGTGGACGGCAGCCATGGACCCAACGTGGTGCTGATGTCCGGGACGAGCTGGGCAGGCGCATCCACCCGCTATCACCTGGCCGAGCCGGTGAAGGCGGTGCTGCATGCCAAGGCACGCGTAGAGGAGCCGAAGAAGCCCTCCAACCCGGAGATCGCCATGTTCACGTCCTTCGTCTATGACGCCGTCGAGGGTGCCTCATCACGCGACCCCATGAGACCGCTGCAGCTCTCCGGCACGTCGTCCGATCGGAACGACGTGTTATGGAAGATGCTTCGCGGCCTCGCCGATCCGGATCCGGCGGACCAAGGTGGGCGTTCCAGGTTCACGCAAGAACTCGGAAACCTACCGCCCGGCCGTCAGCACCTGCTCATACTCACCGGCAGCTATAAGGACGCCAAAGAAGCGGGCCGGGCTCTCCAGAGCTTCAGAGAGTGGAGGGACAGGATCTGCGTCCTCATCTCAGATGACGAAGAGGCCGCCGACGTCCCGCGCCACGACCAGGACAGGAGCCGAGACGCTCCCACGCTCCGTCGCGGCGACCTCGCCACCTTCGGCGCGACCAAGTACACCATCCTCGTCGCACCGCTCCAGTCGGTCGAACGAGGACACAACATTCTCAACGATCAGGAGAAGGCGCTCTTCGGATCGGTCTACTTCCTGGCCCGTCCCCTTCCCACGCCTAGCGACGTCAGCGTACTCATCCACGCGCTCAACGACCTGACCGTCCGCCGTACCCGTCCCGGCGGTACCTTCGACGAGCTCGTCCAGAGCGCCATGTCGCTGGACGCCGCCGGCCTGGAATGGCGGAAGCAGGCGCGCAGGGAACTGCACTGGCTGGCCAACCGGCATCTGATGTGGAAGCGACTGAGCGACAGCGACCGCGAGTACCTCACGTGGGATCTGCTCGTGGTGATGTGGCAGGTGATCGGCCGGTTGACCCGGGGTGGCGTGGGTGCTCGCGTGCATTTCGTGGACGCGGCCTTCGCTCCCCAGCGCGCCGCCGGACTTCGCGGGGATAGCCCGCGCTCCAGTCTGCTGGTCAGCATGCGCGACGTCCTGGCCCCGTACTTCGGGGACGCGCCGGATTGGCAGCGCCGTCCCGCTCCTCCACACCGGCTCCCAGCGACCGAGGCGAACATCTATCTCGCGGGTGCCCTCTACCGGCCGCTCTACGACGGCCTGAAAGAGCTTCTGCTGGGGTCTCCCGAGGCCGCCCCCCTCCATGGCGACGAGAGGAGATGGCGATGAAGTACGAATCGATCACCCTGACCGCCTACCAGCCCTCAGAGAACTCACTGGTCAAGCCCTTCCAGGTTCTGCATGTCCCGAAAGAGCTACGGGCGGCGTTCGAGAAGGCCCATCGGTCCGGGCTCGGCGACACCCCTGCCGACAAGGTGAAGACCTTTCCTATCAGGTCACTCAATGCGCTCCTTCCCCTGGCCGCACCGGATGTGATCTCGGTGGGCCGGCGGGTCTCCATGGAGGACGACGTCCCTTGGCTCTACGCGCATCACCCCGTGGACGACCGGATCGTCCGAGGGCTGCTGGGAGTCTGGCTCCTCGGCATGCGCGGCGACGAGGACCTCCGTAAGCACGCCTACAGCCTGCTCAGGAGGACCGCCCTGCCATGGCGGACCAAGTTCGTCGATCTGGCCGGGCACGTCTTGAGCGACGGGGAGACCGCCCAGCCCGAGCCACCCTTGTACCACCTGCTTCCCGACTACTTGGCCCGCCTCATCCAGCGGCATGGCGAGTTCAGGGGAGCGAACGGACGTTCCTGGTCGTTTCTCGAGACCCCGATCACCGACCGGCGAGCGCAACTCGTTTCATGGCCCCCGCGTGGCGATCTGTCGGAAACGCCAGGGGCGCTGTTCTCCTACGTCATTACCATCACGGTGCAGACCGTGCCGTTCACCTCGCAGTTCCGGCTGCACGTGCGGACGGGCGTCCGGCGCTGGGTGACCGAAGTGAACGCCCAGGGCACCGTCTACACAGCAGGCCGGTCGGCGTCCGTGCACGTGATCACTGACACGCAGTGGCCCGGAGTATCGGGAGACAGCACCCGGATCGCGATCCACCAGCTTCGCTACGACTCCAGGAGAGCCGAGCACACGTGGCGGGCCATCGACAGGCCGGACCTGCTCCCAGCAGCCAGCCTGGTGCGCTCCGCGGTGGACGCGGCGGATCTGGGGAGGAACCCCAGAAAATACCTTGAGGGACTCGCGGGCATCAGGGCTGGAATTCCCCACCACACGACCATGGGAACCCACGGAGTGGGCGCCGGGCTCATGTCCGCGGACAGAGTACCGCTCATGGCGTGGATCGACGAGGCAATCTCCCCCGAGTTCACCCGTACCCCCGTTTGCCATCGCGCTCTTTGGCCCGCCAAGCCGTCCAACGCGCCGACGAAGCTCCTGGCACCCAGAAAGGTAAACGAGGCCGATCGCGTGCGGATCCTGGAGCACAAGAAGGTAGAGCAGGCGGCCAAGGAGGCCGTCGAACGACGCCGACTGCTCCGGGAGGCACTCGATGGCGCACCGCTGGTCGCCCGCGTCCATTGGCAGGAGGAAGGGACCCGCGACGCCCTGGTCTCGTCCCTGAGCGGATTGCTCGGCCTGCCCGCGCCGGACAGCGCGAAAGAAACCCTCACATGGCGAACGCCAGAGCTCGACGTGATCCTGCAAGTACGGCCCACCGGGGACATCGGCGCCGCGCTGGAGGTCAGCGCTACCAAGACACCCAGCAGCGAACAGTTGGGCGAGGCCATCGCCAAGCGGCGGAGCGAGATCGCGGACGCCATGAACGACGAAGCCGGACCCAGGCCGCTGGTCGCGCTGGTAGAGATCGAGAAAGATTTCAAGATCAAGCGTTCCGACTCGAAGTTCGCCGCCCGGCTGGGCTACGCCGATGCCGGAGTGATCACGCAGTTCCTCCAAACCGCCGTAGACAAGGCTCTGATAAAGAACCGTCCCCACCGCGCGAAGATGGCGTGGATCGACGCGTTCCGACAGCTCGGAGCCTCACGCGTCCCGCGGCACACCTTCGTGGACACATTCCCAGGGGACCTGCAGTACGTCGCGGTATGGATGGCGAAACGCAGGAAGGACGGCCCCACCCGCCAGGCCATCCGGCAACTGCTCGCCATCAGAGTGCGTCCGGCCGACGGCGTACGTGGAGTGTCGGGCTGGATCGAGGACGAACGCCGCTGGGCGCCCTACCCCGAGTATCTGCTGTGGCTGGCCAAAGGCGTCGACTCCCACGCCTCCGCAGACGAGATCGCGGCGGACGACGAAGCTGCTGAGGACGGCACCCAGAGCTCCTTCTCCCAGTGGGACAAAGAGCAGAAGAACTTGCAGAGGAGAACGGCGGCCTTTCTCCGGCCGCTGCTGGCGCAGCTACGCGATCGGCCGACGCTCTTCATGGTGCATGCGCAGAATCTCCGTGGGGGCTGGCCGTGGCTGAACAACGGCATGGTCATGCGGGACCACATCTGGGTCGACGACGGTGACCCCGTGCCCGTCGCCCTTTGGGGCAACCGGCTGCGCCTCCTGCGGGTGAGGGACAGCAGCCGCGACGAGACCCCTCAGTGGTACGCCACGGACGGCAACCACGGCATCCCGGCCGGCCTCTGGCCCCTCACCGAGGCGCATGGCGAACGGGTCTTCTACAGCTCCACGGATAGACCCAGCACCGCGAAGAAGGCGTCCATCAAGGCACGGAAGGAGGGTGTGCGGATTGACCGGACGGGCAAGGAAGTCCGGGACACCGACAAGAACGCCTTCAACCCCAATCTGCTGGAGATCGCGGTCCTCGCCTGCCAACGCGGAGAAGAGCCCGGCGAGTGGGCCGCCTGCGTCCACCAGTTGCGCCACGCACCCGACATCGACGCGCCCCTGGCCCTTCCCTTCCCTCTTCACCTAGCGAAGAAGGCCGTGGAGTATGTGCTTCCCAACACCAAGGACGATGCCTGACCGCAGCTCAGACCGAGAAGGAGATCCGGATGGACGTTTGCTGTCGGCGTCGCGGTGCCCGTGGGGCTTCGTGTGACGACGGTGGGGGGCGAGCCTGGGTTCGTCGTCGAGCCTCACGTCCCGTCTTCGGCCGTGGATCCAGATACCAGCTCCCGCGGAGATGAAGGAACGGCAAAATGAGAACGGTCAAGGGACGGCGCCCACCCTGTCGTTGCTCGTTGGATGCTCTTCAGCATGTGGTACGGCGCACCACTGGCTGGAGCACGGGTGGCCAAGCCGAAGCCGTGGGAGGTCAGCGACGAGCTTTGGGCGATGATCGAGCCGCTTCTACCTCAGCGTCAGCGGAGGTTCCGACATCCGGGACGTAAGCGGCTGGATGACCGGCTGGCGTTGCAGGGCATCATGTTCGTGTTGCACACCGGGAGCGCGGGGGAGTACCTGCCCCAAGAGCTGGGCTACGGCTCGGGCATGACGTGCTGGCGGCGGCTGGCCGAGTGGAACGCCTCCGGCGTCTGGCAGCGTTTGCACGAGGTCCTGCTCGATCGTCTGCGCGCGGCGGACGCGCTCGACCTCTCCCAGGCGGCGGTGGACTCCTCGCAGGCCGATCATCATGCCGCATGGCTTCCCTGCGGCGGCTGAAGATCCCGGATATTGCGCAGAACACTACAACCGGGCCAAGACCTGGGCGGATGGAATTATCGGCAGACGCGCTGCCAGGAATCTTTGACCTGATGGTGCAGCAGGTCGGCGAATTGGTAGTCGAGTTCGCCGGCCGCGCGCGCCACGATGTAGTCCTCGTGCACGGCGATGGAGACGGTGAAGCGCTCGGGGGAGCCGTGGTCCTCGGTCACGGGACGTCCTTCTCGGAGAAGGGTGGTCAGCTTCAACGGCCGACGCCGCGCGGGCCTCGCTGTCGTGGGGGTGTCCGGCGTTTCGGGCGCGGCCGGTCCTGATGCCCCCGGGTGTGGCCGGGGGCCGGAAGCGGTCAGTGGCGCTGGCGGAGTTCTTCGTTGATGCGCAGCGCCTCGGCGAGCTGGTCTTCCAAGATGATGATGCGGCAGGCCGCTTCCAGCTGGGTGCCGGCGTCTACGAGTTCGCGGGCGCGCGCGGCCAGGCGCAGCTGGTAGCGGGAGAAGCGACGGTGCCCGCCCTCGCTGCGTAGCGGCTCGATCAGCTTGGCGGCGCCGAGGCTGCGCAGGAACGCCGGGGTGACGCCGAGGATCTCGGCAGCCCGGCCCATGCTGTAGGCGGGATAGTCCTCGTCATCGAGCCGCTGCCCGAGACTGCCGGCCGCTTCGACCGCCTGGACCGGGTGATCGGCTGGGTGAGCGCCGGTGGGGCGGGGCTGGTCCTGCCTGGAGGCGGCGACCGTTGCCTGAGGTGTTTGATCCATTCAACCTTCCTGAACGCGGACAGGGGCCCCGGCGTCATGATGCGCCGGGGCCCAGAGGTTTAACACCATCGACCGGCCCTGCCTGCGTGCTGCAGGGGCGGTTCACTTATGCCGCACCAGCCGCCCGATGCGGGGGTGCGGGGATCGCGTAAGCGTGACCGTAGACCACCGTCCTCTTCGTGGAGCTGCGGTACCCGTGCGGCGACATGCGGCCGGCGACGGGCGATCCTGATGGCGTTCAACACTCCCTTCCAGTTATCCGTACCTCGGCGCCCCGATTGCTGGCGCCGACTTCCTGCAAGCGGCAGCGCGTCCACCGCCCCGGCCCTCTTGCTCAACCACACTGGCCGCGGCAGTCCGACCTTCTGCCCTCTACTTCGTTCTGTACTGCTGTGTTCTGTACTGCTGTCCACGTCCGTCCGGGCAGCCCCATCGTGGTGCTCGTGCTGCGCTGCCCTCGTGGATCCGTCCCTTTTGATAGCAGGAACTCTAGCTGCCCACAGCGCGAATGTCTACCGTGGCGACTGCAGATTTTCTTTCGCATTTGAGGCAAGGACCCGCCGCCATGCCACGTGATCGATGCGAAAGCGGGCAGAGCCGGGGGTGAGGTGATGGCGATGGGCCAGCATGACCAGGACCACGACGGGCACGGCTCCTGGGTGCCCGGTTCATCCGAGGTACCTCAACGTCCTTCGGTAGCTTGCATCCAGTAATAGATGTAGATAACATGCAAATCAAATTGGAGGTTCTTCTCGGAGAGCTCGCGAAGGGAGCTGGACATGCTGCTCACGTCCCTCGACCCGTTCATCCAGGAGTTCGAGCGCCAGTTCGGCCAGCAGACGCGCCGGACCTTCGGCACCGGCACGGGCGCCCTCATGCCGATGGACGGCCTGCGCCGCGACGACGACGTGCTGCTGACGTTCGACCTGCCCGGCATCGACCCCGAGTCCATCGAGGTCACCGTCGACCGCGGAGTGCTGAGCGTCAGCGCTCGCCGTGAGGAGGAGATCCCCGAGGGCGAGCGGGTCTTCGTCCGCGAACGCCCCATGGGCACCTTCACCCGCCGCGTCTACCTGTCGGAGTACCTCGACAGCGACAAGATCGACGCTGGGTACGCCAACGGCGTGCTGAAGGTTCGTATCCCTGTGCTGGAGCGGGCCAAGCCCCGCAAGGTCGAGATCCAGCAGGGCGACGTCAAAGCCATCCGGGCCTGATACGCACGTCCATGGCAAGGGCGGGTGCCGACGGGCCCGCCCTTGCCATTCGAGAGGAGGTCCGGATGGTCGGCATGCCGTTCGACGATGAGCACGCCCCGCTGTACTCCCTGGGTCAGGTCGCGGAGATGCTGCAGGTGCAGCAGGCCTTCCTACGCCGGCTCGACCAGCACGACGTGGTCAGCCCGCACCGCTCCCCCGGCGGGCAGCGCCGCTACTCCCGCCACGACATCGGGCTGCTGCAGCACGTCACCACGATGACCGGCCAGGGAATGACGCTCAACGCCATCCGCCGCATCCTCGAGCTGGAGCAGGAAGTCCGCGAACTGCGTGCGGCCCTGAAGGCCCACCAAGGAAGGAGGCACTTACCATGATCGAGACCGCTCCGGCAATCGCATCTGCGGCCGCGGGCGGCGACCGGCCGATGGTCGGCTCCTACGACACCCGCGAACAGGCCCGTGAGGCGGTCGCCTTCCTGGCCGACAACGGTATTCCGGCGCACCGAGTCGGCATCGTCGGGGAGAACCTGCGCCTGATGGAGGACGTCCTGGGCCGGATGACCACTCCCCGTGCGGCGGGCATGGGCGCTGCGCTCGGCGCCTGGTTTGGCCTGCCTTCCAGCCTGATGGTCCTACTGGTCGCGGGCCCATGGGCGGCGCTGCTGGCGGGGATGGCCTTCGGCGCGCTGCTCGGCGCCGCCTTCGGCGTGACCGCGTACTGGACCGCGCGCGGCCGAGGCGACCTGGTGACCAACCAGTCGCTGGTAGCCGCCCGCTACGCTGTCGTGGCCGACGTGGCCATCGCCGACGACGCGCGCAACCTCTTGATCAAGCACGGCTGGCGCACCGGCTGAGCCGGCAGGCGCCTCCCTGCCGATGTCCGTGCCCCATCGGGCCCGGCGAGACATCGTACGCGGGAACAGCCCCGGAGGGGGTCAGCCCGTCCGGGGCTGTTCCCGCCGGGGTGCCGAATCTCCCACACCGTGAAGGCCGCGATCCTGTAGCCCAGGCGGGCCGACTCGCCTTGGATCCGCCGATGCCCCAGGTCGGATTCTCCCGCGCCATCCGCACGATCAGTGCCTTGACCGGCCGGCGGGTGCCGGGCCGTCCCGGGCGCCGCCTGTCAGTGAAGGTCCACTCACGTGCTACGAGGTTGTTGTGCCAGCGCAAGATCGTCGCCGGGGTGACCGGGAACACCTCCGGCCACCGACGGCGGTGGATCAGCCGCTACAACGCCGCGAGCCAGAGCCGGTCGCGGTGATCCCACCGCGACCGGCCACCGAGTTGACGGCGGAGGATCTGGTTCTCGTGACGGAGCACCAGCAGTTCAACATCCTTGGACCAGCCTCTTGTGGTCAGCTTCACGACCCGACGCCCGGCAGGGCGGGCCACACCACGGAGTTCCTGCAGAACGAAGACGCGTCGTCAGAGCTGAGCAGCGCATTGGACGGACTCATCCATGACGCGCCCTCTGGCGGGCCCCGTCAGGTGGCGTTTCACGGCGCTCGGGAAGCCGATTTTGCCCCCTCCTGACCATAAGGCCCCACTCCTCGGCGGTGACGCATTTCTCGACGAGAGGAAGGATTTCCCGCTCCTCCAGGGCCGTGTGCTCGTTGAGCAGCGGGACCATGCGGTCAAGGGCGTGGGCGGTTGTCCACGACGGCCTATGCCAAGGTCGACCAGCATGCGCTGCGGGTCAGGGCGGAGGAGTACCTGGCCATGCGCCGCGCGCTGGGGTTCAAACTCACTACCCAGGGCCGGTACGTGATGAGTTTCGTCCGCTTCTGTGAGGAACGCGGCCGGGTGACGGCGCGCCGGTTCGGCCTACATCAAGGAGCTGATGCCCGACATCTGGATGGCACCATCGAGCCGGGGCAAATGTTCGACGCCACGACCGATGCGATGTCCCGCGACCGGCCGTCGCGGTGAGGCGTGCCGATGCATCACGACGAGCTCGGAATACCGAGTCTGCGTCGGGGTGGATTTGTGGCTGGTCGATGAGTTTGGGATGCTGCGCAGGTCTGCCTGCCGATACCACCTGACTGGAAGGGGATCACCGCGATGGCGAAGGTCATCTCTACGTTGTTCATCTCTGCTGACGGTGTGGCCGAGATCGACCCCGATTGGCACTTCCCGTACTTCGACGAGAACATGGGCCGCGCCGTCGGCGAGGACTATGACACCGCTGACGTGCTGTTGATCGGTCGCGAGACCTTCGACAGCTTCGCCGGAGCGTGGCCCGACCGCGAGGCGGCGGGTGGGGACGACGCACCGTTCGCCAAGCAACTCGGGGACATGCGCAAGGTGGTCGTCTCCCGCCAGCCGCTGGAGTTCTCCTGGCGCAACTGCGAACTGATCACGGGCGATCTCCTCGATGCCGTCACCTCGCTCAAGGCCGATGCCGGCATCAGGGGCATCCTCATCCCCGGTTCGATCTCCGTGGTGCAGCAGTTGCTCGCCGCGGGGCTGGTCGACGAGTTGCGCCTGCTGGTGCACCCGGTGGCGGCGCGTAAGGGCCGCAGGCTGTTCGACGACGGCGACGCGCCGTACCACCTGAGCGTGACGGCGACGGAGACGTTTCCGACGGGCGTGATCCGCGTGATCTACTCGCCGACCGAGGCACCCACCAAAGTCGGCTACGACGAGGTCAAGGCCCAGGTGTCCACCGGGGAATAGGCGCCTTCTCCGGGAGGATCGCCGCAACGGCGCCACATCCGCCGGTCGGCAACGTGATCGTCTGATAGCGCCCCACGTGGATGTGGATCCGTCAGGGCGATCGGTAGCCGCCCTTCGGGCGGAGTATGGACAACTGGTCCGTGCATGGTCATGTCGCTATGGGCGGTCTGTCAGCCTGGCGGTGGTTCGGGCGTCAAGTCGAGATCGACGACAACAGGGGCGTGATCACTGCCCGCGGCGATGCCCTCGTCGTAGAGGTGCTGGATTCGGCGTACCGTCCAGTGGTGGCTGATCCAGACGGAGTCGAAGCGGCGCGCGGTTCCGGGGGATGTCTTTCTGCGCCCAGTGCGGTGGGTGACCGCGAGCGGGCCCTGTGGGCGGGCCATCTGGAGCGCGGAGACATCCTCCGGGCAGCCGCGAAGCCAACGCCGCAGCGCATCGTCGAGGGGGTGCACCTTGCCCGGCCCGAACAGGCGATCGTCCCCCGGCTCCCCATGCAGGTGCCAGTCCCCGGTATGCCAGTGCGTTCGTGTATCGGCGAACTGAAGCGCATCCACCAAAGGGGTGTTGGCGTCCGCCCCGAACAGCAACGGCCCTGACTGAGTGGCCAGCCATGCGGCGAATGCGACGGCCTGGCGCGGTTTCACCAGGCCATAGGTAACCCCCGGCGGGGCGTGGTAGGACCCCACGGTCAATGGCATCCCGTCAAGGGTCGTCTCGGCCAGCAGGGTGCGCTCGGGTTGCGGCCCGTCCGTGAGCAGCCAGGTGGAGCGCGGTGACGAGCCCTTACCGGCGATCCCGACGAGACCATCAGCAACCGGCTCGGGGCGGTGTTCGAGGCGTCCGGCCGGGCGTTCGCCGAGCGCGTGACCGAGGAGATGTCGCGATATCGCGGGATGGCCGGGTGATGGAGGTGCTCTCGGAGCACGCCTGCCACGGCTGGCTTGAGGGGTACACGTTGACCGGCCGGCACGGCTGGTTCGCCACCTACGAGGCGTTCGCCATGGTGTCGTGCAGCATGCGAAGTGGTTGCAGGAGGCGCACGACCTGGCGTGGCGGGCGCCGATGCCGAGTCTGAACATCCTGCTGACCTCGACCCTGGCGACAGGATCACAACGGTTTCAGCCACCAACGGCCCGGCCTGATCCAGAACATGATCATCCACCGCGCGGCGGCCGGCTCTGGTCGAAGGCGTCCAGGAACCAGCCGAGGAAGACATCGGCCTCTCCACCGAAGCCGATGCGGCGCATGGCGAACACGGCATAGGCGGCGTCGCGGATCAGCTCGGGGCGGCCAACGGCGGCGCCGGATCCGGCGCCTCTAGGGGCAGGTGAGATGAAGCCGTCCGCGCAGGGTATCCAGCTCGTATGGCTACGGGCGGCATTCTTGGACGTTGAGGCGCCGACCGTGGACTTTCCGGGCAGTCGCGGGTGCGGTGGCCGGTACCAGCCGGGCGGGCGTCGCGCAGGCGGTCGTTCAGCTCGCACCATGACCGGTCAGGGGCCCGCCGTTGCGGGCGGGCCCCGTTTGTCAGGTCAGGATCAGCCGGAGGGTGTGAACTGGGCGACCCAGTACGCGGTGCGGTCCAGGTAGGCGGTTTGGGCGGAGGTGCCGGTGCGGCCGTAGGCTCCCTCGTAGTTCTGGTAGCCCGTCCGCGGGACCGCGGGCTCGATCACGCTGCCCTCGTGCCACTCGTTGAAGGACGTGATGGACACCCAGGTGGGATTGGTCCGTAGGGCGTTGGACCACTCCCTGTCGTAGGTGGCTCCGTTGTCCCGGGCGAGGGTGGGGGTGGTGTTGCCCGGCACCGCGCGGTCGTCGATGTAGCCGGGGCCCACGGACGGGGCCCACACGAGCCCGCGCTGGCGTGCGTAGTCGGCGGCCTGCTGCCAGCCGGGTGCGGTGGCGCCGGCGATCGCGTCGTAGGTGTACATGCCGTTGAAGTTCGCGATCTTCGTGGTGTCGGTGGTCTGGGCCAGGATGACGTTGCTCTGGTTGACCTGGCTCAGGGGGGACCAGTCGGTGATGCGCAGGCTCTCGAAGACGTAGAAGGCGTTGCGGAAGGCCGGATGCGATCCGTAGGTCTGGTTGATGTAGCGGATGTCGTCCACGGTGGAGGCGGCGGTCCGGCCGGAGTACGGCTCCAGGTGCCAGGCCACCTTGAGCCCTTCCCGCGCCGCCGCGTCCATGACCCCTCTGGCGAGGTTGTCCTCATAGCTGCCGCGGCCCCACCAGCTGAACACCAGCACCCCGGCGCCCGACTGTCTGATCCACTTCATGTGCTGGGGCACCGTGCCGGCGAAGTCCCCGGAGTCGTACGCGCCCAGCGCGGGGTAGAAGTCCGCGCCGATGTCGTTGGGCGGGGTGCGCCCGCCCTGCTGCCAGTGCCGCCAGCCGCCGTTGACCTGCGGCGAGCCGTACCAGGGGTAGTAGAAGATGTGCACCTTGTCCGACAGCGGCGTGCCGCCGCCGGTCGAGCTCTCCAGGGTGAGGGTGTCGATGTCGAAGAGGCTGCCGCTGCCGCCGGTGAAGACCAGGAAGAGTGGTCCGCTGGCGGAGCCGGTCAGTGTGGTGGAGACGTTCTGGAAGGTCTCCCATCCGCCGGTGGACGGTACGGGCACCGAGCCGAGCAGGGTGCCGGTGGCCGAGCCTGAACGCACCTGGATCGTGCCGCCCGGCCCGCCTGAGGAGATGCGGGCGGAGAAGGTCGTGGCGCCTGCCGTGGTGACGTTCGAGTAGCCCGCCCAGTCGCCGTTGTCGATGTAGCCGAGTGTCCGGCCGCCGCTGGCCGGTGTGTGGGTCGCGACCTGGACGCCCGAGCCGGAGGTGTAGGACTCGCCTTCGACGGTGACGGTGCCGGCGGCGGCGCCGCTCAACTCCTTGATCCGGATGTTGCGGAAGGCGGCCTGGTCGGAGGCGCCGTGGTTCTGGATGCCGACGTAGCCTTGGCGCAGCGAGCGCCGCGGGTCGGTGTTGGTGAAGTCGTTGATCTTCGCGCCGTTCAGGAACACTTGCAGGCGCTCGCCCTCCACCAGCAGCTCGTAGGTGTTCCACTCGCCGGGCGGGTTCAGCGCCGCGTCGCGGGCGGCCTGGTCGGCGGCCTTGTAGCCGTAGATCGCTCCGGTCGTGCGGTCCGAGGCGTCGGTGGCATCGATCTGCACCTCGTAGCCGTTGTCCACGGCCGACTGCGGATCGGAGGAGGCCGGGAAGCCGACGAAGACCCCGGAGTTGCTGTCGCCGGTCAGTTTCCAGTCCAGCTTCAGCGAGTAGGAGCCGAATTCCTTGGCGCTGTGCCACAGCAGGCCCATCCCGCCCTGCGAGCTCAGGGTGGCGTCGGTGTTGGCGAAGCTGCCCGGGCCCGCCTGTGACCAGCCGCTGGTGGAGCCGTTGTACAGCGTGGTGTAGCCGGTCTCCGGCCGGCAGTCCGCCCTGGCGACCCCGGCCGCGTACCTGATGCCGCCGAGGAGCTCGTTACGGAAGGCGGGATCGGCGTACGACTCGATGGTGTGGCCGAGGCCGGTGTAGAACGCACGCCCCCGGCCCTGCGGGTGGCACCAGGTGATGGGGTGGTCGCCCATGTCGCCGCCGCTGTAGCTGCTTTCGTCGAGGCTCTGCAGCACGCGTACCGAGAGGCGGGGGTTGGTGCGGTAGTTGTACCACTCGTCGGTCCGCCTCCATGTCGGGCCGAGGTGGCTGGTCGCGGGGTGCGTGCGGTCCTCGTTGCGTACGGTGGCCTGCTGGATGGCGGGGTGGCCCTTGAAGTAGGCGCCGGCCAGCTTCTCGTAGTACGGCCAGTTGTATTCGGTGTCGGCGGCTGCGTGGACGCCCACGTACCCGCCGCCCGAGTCGACGTAGGACTGGAAGGCCGCCTGCTGGGCGTCGTTGAGCACGTCGCCGGTGGTGTTGAGGAAGACGACGGCCTTGTAGCCGGCCAGGTTGGCGCCGGTGAAGGCGCCGCCGTCCTCGGTGGCGGTCACGGTGAAGTTGTTCGCCGCGCCGAGGTCGCGGATGGCCTGGATGCCGGCCGGGATCGAGTCATGGCGGAACCCGGCGGTCTTGGAGAAGACCAGCACCTGGTAGGCCGGGTCCGCGGGAGCGGCGGTCAGGCTCGCCGCCACGAGCACGAGGCTCAGGAGTTTGTGGAGCATCGCCTTCCCCTACCTGGTGATCGTGAGGGTGTCGATGTCGAAGAGGCTGCCGCTGCCGCCGGTGAAGACCAGGAAGAGTGGTCCGCCGGCGGAGCCGGTCAGTGTGGTGGAGACGTTCTGGAAGGTCTCCCATCCGCCGGTGGACGGTACGGATACCGAGCCGAGCAGGGTGCCGGTGGCCGAGCCTGAACGCACCTGGATCGTGCCGCCCGGCCCGCCTGAGGAGATGCGGGCGGAGAAGGTCTTGGCGCCTGCCGTGGTGACGTTCGAGTAGCCCGCCCAGTCGCCGTTGTCGATGTAGCCGAGCGTCCGGCCGCCGCTGGCCGGTGTGTGGGCCGCAGGCTGCACCCCCGAGCCGGAGGTGTAGGACTCGCCCTCGACGGTGGTGCTCGGCGCCGATCCGGTGGTGAAGGTGAAGGCGTCCAGGTCGAGTAGGTTGCCCTGTCCCGACACGCCCTTGAAGACCAGGAACAGCTTCGTCGTGCCGGCGGGGGCGTTGCTCAGCGCGGCGGAGACGTCGGTGAAGGTGTCCCAGCCTCCGGTGTTCGGCACGGTCAGCGTGCCGAGCAGCGTGCCGGTCGATGAGCCGGATCGCACCTCGATCGTGCCGCCGGGGCCGCCGGAGGAGACCCGGGCGGTCACCCTGGAGGCTCCGGCCAGCACGTAGGGCTCGAAGGAGATCCAGTCGCCGTTGTCGGTGAAGCCGACCGTCGCTCCGCCCTCGGCCCCGCCGTGATTGGCGACCTGGATGCCCTGCTGGGCGCCGAAGTGCTCGGCCTGGCGGTGCGCCGGCTGCAGCTTGCGCGGGCTGTGGCTGGTGAGCCCGCCCTTGTCGGTGTACTCGGCGTCGAAGACGCCGTAGAGGTTGGCCGCCGCGTCGTGCTCACCGTCGACCGGGATGGTGATCGATCCCTCGCAGCCGTTCTTGGAGGTGATCTCGTGGGTGTGGCTGTCGTGTCCCACCAGGTACGTCACCTTGACGGCGGCGCAGTCCACCGTGCCGTCCTCGGGGTCGGTGACAGTTACCTTGAAGGCCACGGCCTGACCGTAGGAGAAGAGCTGTCCGTCGATCGGGGTCGTCAGCGTCACGGTGGGCGCGGCGTTGCCGACCGTGATCACCAGGCTGGCCGTCCCGGTCAGGCCCTGCGGGTCACGCACGGTCAGGGTCGGCCGGAAGGTGCCGTTGGAGCTGTAGGTGTGCGTCGGGTTCGCCTGCGTGGAGGTGGCGCCGTCGCCGAAGTTCCACGAGTAGCTGAGCGCGCCGCCCTCGGGGTCCGAGCTGCCGGCCGAGGAGAAGGCCACGGTCAGCGGCGCCTTCCCCGAGGTCTTGTCGGCCGCGGCCCTGGCGACGGGGTTGCGGTTGGCGCCGCCGAGGTACTCGATCCGGTAGAGCGCCTGGTTGCCGCTGTTCGTGCCGTAGTCCAGCACGTACAGGGCGCCGTCGGGGCCGAACTTCGAGTCGATGATCTGCGTGCCGTCCCATGGGAAGTCCTCGATCACGCCGGGGGTGCCGTCGCCCTTGACCTCGATCGCCTTGATCCACTGGCGCCCGAACTCCGTGGCGAAGTAGCGGCCGCTGAGCGACTGCGGGAACTTGACCGACGAGGTCGAGCTCGCGTCGTAGCGGTAGACGTCGCCGCCCATGGGCGACTCGGAGCCGCCGCCGAACTCGGGAGGCGAGCCCGCGTCGCCGTACTTGATCCAGCTCGGCTTGGCGGGCGGCAGCGTGGCGAGCCCGGTGTTGCGGAAGGAGTTGTTCGCCGGTCCGCCCGCGCAGTTGTACTTGGCTCCGGAGGGGCCGCTGGGGAAGGTGTACTCGTTGTAGGTCTCGGCGGTGGTGTTGGTGCCGGTGCAGTACGGCCAGCCGTAGTTGCCCGGGGCGGTGATGCGGTCGAACTCCACCTGCCCGCCCGGGCCCCGGTTGGGGTCGGTGGTGCCCGCGTCCGGCCCGTAGTCGCCCAGATAGATCGTGCCCGTCTGCTTGTCGACCGACATGCGGAAGGGGTTGCGGAAGCCCATGGCGTAGATCTCGGGCCGGGTCCTGGCCGTGCCGGGCGGGAAGAGGTTGCCCGCCGGGATGGTGTAGGTCCCGTCCGGCTGCGGCTTGATGCGCAGCAGCTTGCCGCGCAGGTCGTTGGTGTTGCCCGAGGAGCGCTGCGCGTCGAACTGCGGGTTGCGGTTGGTGCGCTCGTCGATCGGCG
Organism: Nonomuraea jiangxiensis; assembly: GCF_900099965.1. Taxonomy (GTDB): domain Bacteria; phylum Actinomycetota; class Actinomycetes; order Streptosporangiales; family Streptosporangiaceae; genus Nonomuraea; species Nonomuraea jiangxiensis. Next base: position 174,254 of record NZ_FNDJ01000010.1, read on the forward strand.
AGAATCCGCTGGAGTCGAAGGGGTTGGTGTCGTCACCGGTGGTCAGGTAGAGGTTGCCCGCGGCGTCGAAGTCGATGTCGCCGCCCACGTGGCAGCATTGGCCACGGTCGTTGGGCACCTCGAGTACGACCTTCTCGCTGGCCAGGTCGAGGGTGTTGTCGGCCTTGAGGGTGAAGCGCGACAGGTTCAGGTGGCCCTTCCAGGCCGCGAAGTCGGCCTCGGTGCCGGTCACGGGGGCGTCCCCGGCCGGGGTGCTCAGCTTGGGCGAGTAGTACAGGTAGACGAAGCGGTTCGTGGCGAAGCCGGGATCGAGGGCGATGCCCTGCAGCCCCTCCTCGTCGTGGGTGTAGACATCGAGTTTGCCCGCCACCTTGGTCGCGCCGGAGGCGTCGGTGTGGCGGACCGTGCCGTCTCGGGCGGTGTGCAGCACCGACCTGTCAGGCAGGACCGTGAGCGACATCGGTTCGCCCAGCTCGGCCGGCCCGAAGGCCAACTGCACCTGCTGGTAGTCGCCGGGTGGGATGTCCGTCGCCGCCGCGCTGGTGAGCACCAGCGACGCCGCGACGAGGAGCTTGGACCACGCGGACATGGGGGTTCCTTTCCTGACCGGGGGGACGTCAGGGAGGTTGGAGGCGCCTGCTCCCATTGCGCTTGACGTTTTGTGAAGACTTATCTCGCTGTAATGCGGCTGTCAAGAACCTCAATGTTCAGTGGGTGAACGGTGAGGTGCGACGAAAATCCGCAACTTCTCAACTGACTTGCGTAATTCCGCTTCATGCGAAACTTACAGCCGCTATACCGATCTTGACACGGGCGCGGCTGCCCGGCATGCTGCGGATCACAAATCGATTTGCAAGTGGGGAGTACATGACCGACTTACCGCGGCGAGTGCTGGTGACGGGGGCGGCGGGGAGCGTTGGCCTGGCCACCCTCGATCTCCTCGCGCGCCATCAGGTTGCGGCGACCGGGCTGGACCTGCGCGACCCCGGCGGCCTGCCCGCCGATCGCATGGTGGTGGGCGACGCGGGCGATCCGGAGGTGGTCCGGCGGGCGCTGGACGGCGTGGAGGCCGTGATCCACCTCGCCGCGCTCCCGGCGCCCGTGCTCGGCACGCCGGAGGAGGTGTTCTGCGGCAACACCAGGGCCACGTTCGTGGTGCTGGAGGAGGCCGGCCGGGCGGGAGTGCGGCGCGCCGCCATCGCCAGCAGCATGTCGGCTCTGGGACTGGCCTGGGCGGACAGAGCGCTTCACCCGGCCTACGTGCCCGTCGACGAGCAGATCCCGCTGCAGGTCGAGGACCCGTACGGGCTGTCCAAACAGGCCGACGAGCTCACGGCGGCGATGATGAGCCGCAGGCACGGCATGACCACCGTCGCGCTGCGCTTCCCCCGGCTGGGCGGTCCGGAGGACAAGCTCCAGCACACCGCCGAGGAGTGGGCCGTCGACCGGTCGGCGGGCGCCAAGGAGCTGTGGAGCTACCTGGACGTACGGGACGCCGCCTGGGCCGCCTGGCTGGCGGTCACCCAGCCGATCGAGGGTCACCACGTGCTGGCCGTGGCCGCGCCCAACACGCTGATGTCCGATCCGACCGAGGAGCTGCTGGACGTGTTCCACCCCGACAGCGAGCGGCGGGCGCCGCTGCCCGACCGCACCGTGCCGCTCGACCTGCGCGCCGCTGAGCGGGTGCTCGGCTTCACCGCGAGGCACGTGCTGCCATGACGAGCCCGATGGAAGAGACCCAGGCGCCCTGGCCCGCCCGCGACAGGCTCCGCATCACGCGGGTCCGCCCCATCGTCACCGCGCCCGAGGGGCCGCCGCTGGTCGTGGTGAAGGTCGAGACCAACGAGCCCGGCCTGTACGGCCTGGGATGCGCCACCTTCACCCAGCGCTGTCATGCCGTGGCCGCCGCCGTCGAGCAGCATGTGGCGCCCATGCTCGTGGGCCGCCACCCGGCCGACATCGAGGACATCACCCGGATGATCCACCTGTCGTCGTACTGGCGCGACGGGCCGGTGCTGAACAACGCGCTGTCCGGCGTGGACATGGCGCTGTGGGACATCGCCGGCAAGCGCGCGGGCATGCCGGTGTACGAGCTGCTCGGCGGCAGGGTCCGCGCCGCGGCCGACACCTACCTGCACGCGGGCGGGGCCACCGTCGAGGAGACCCTTGAGCATGCCCGGACGATCCTGGCCGCGGGCTACCGCAACGTCCGGCTCCAGACCGGGGCGCCTGGCCTGGGGCACTACGGCGCTCCCGGCACGCCGGGCGGCTACCCCGGGCAGCCGTACCCGGACGGCTGGGACGTCCAGCGGTACCTGCGTGACACCCCCAAGCTGTTCGAGCGTGCCCGGGAGGAGCTCGGGGAGGAGCCGGGCCTCATGCACGACGTGCACTCCAGGCTCACTCCCAAGCAGGCGATCGGGCTGGCGCGGGCGCTGGAGCCGTACCGGCTGTTCTTCCTGGAGGACCCCATCGCGCCGGAGTTCTACGACCGGCTTCCTGAGGTGCGGCGGGCGGCGCCGATGCCGATCGCGGCGGGCGAGCAGCTCAGCTCCGTCACCGACGCGGCCAGGGTCGTCAAGCTGGGCGGGGTGGACCTGCTCCGCCTGCACATCTCCTCGATCGGCGGCCTCACCCCGGCGCGCAAACTGGTGGCGATGTGCGAGCTGACGGGCGTCGGCACGGCGTGGCACGCGCCCGCGGACGTCTCGCCGGTCGGCGCCGCGGCCAATCTCGCGCTCGACGTGACCACGGCGGCCTTCCAGATCCAGGAGGGCCACGTCTACCCCGACGCGGTCCTGGAGACGTTCCCCGGCACGATCAACCCGAGCCAGGGCTACCTCTACCCTCATGACGCACCCGGCTGGGGCGTCGACCTGGACGAGAAACAGGCGGCCAAGCACCCGCCGGTCACCCACCAGCACGAGCGGTGGGCCGCCCGGGTGCGCAGGCCCGACGGAGGGCTGGAGGCGCCCTGACGTAAAGGTTCAGCAAGTGAAAGGATTAGGTCGATGTAATATCTCGACATGTCGACCCAGCAGCCCCCTGCCAGGCGCGAACGCAAGAAGGCCGAGACCCGGCGCTCCATCGCCGACGCGGCCCTGCGCCTGTTCGCCCTGCGCGGGTTCGACGCGGTGACGGTCAACGAGATCGCCGAGGCGGCGGACGTGTCGGCCAAGACCGTGTTCAACTACTTTCCCGTCAAGGAGCAGCTCTTCTTCGAGCATGAGCCGCTGCTGCCGGGCGACCCGGCCGAGACCGTGCGGCAGCGCACGCCGGGCGGGCGGGGGCCGGTCGCGCTGGACCGGCTCCTGCGTGCCGATCCGGTCGGCGACCTGGCGCTCTTCGGCCGGATCTACCGCGGGAGCGAGACCCTGCGCGCCTACGGTCGCGAGCTGTTCGCGGCGCGCGAGCACGCGCTGGCCGAGGCGCTGGCGGAGGAGACGGACGGCCTCAGGCCGCGGATCCTGGCGGCCTCCGTGCTCGGGCCTCTGCGTCAGGTGTGGGAGTCGATCCTGCTGGAGGCCGCCGAGCGGGTGCCCCCCGGCGAGGCCGTCGCGCGGGGTGTGCGCACCCTGGAGGAGGCGTACGCGGTGCTGGGCGGCGCGTTCGAGAGCTTCCTGCGCCGCCAGGCTCCGGCGCCGCACCACGCTCCGCCGATCCCCGAGGAGCAGCCGCGAGCGCACCGCGGCGAGCGGCCGAGCATCAGACGGGTCGCCGATCTCGCGGGGGTGAGCGCGACGACCGTGTCCCACACGCTCAACGGCCGCCGCCCCGTGGCGGAGGAGACGCGGCGGCGCGTGCTGCGGGCCATCGAGGAGCTCGGTTACCGGCCCAACGTCCTGGCCCGCGGCCTGCGCACCAGCCGCAGCCAGACGATCGGGCTGATCATTCCCGACATCACCAACCCGTTCTACCCCGCGCTGGCCCGCGGCCTGCAGGACGTGCTCGGCCCGGCGGGCTACGACCAGATCATCAGCAACACCGACGGCGTCCGGCGCGTCGAGCAGGCCGCGATCGAGCACATGATCGCCCGTCAGGTCGACGGCCTGGCCTTCGCCGTGTTCCACACCCACGCCGAGGACCTGCTGCCGGCCATCGAGGCCGGCATCCCGGTGGTCCGGCTGGGCGGCAGACTGGTCCAGCGCGGCGTGGACCTGGTGCACAGCGACGACGAGGGCGGCGCGGCCGAGGCCACCCGCTACCTGCTCTCCTGCGGCTACCGCAGGATCGCCTTCGTGTGCGGCCCGGCCGCCGAGGGCCCGGCCGCCGAGCGCGTGGCGGGCTATCGCGGCGCGCTCGCCGACGCCGGCGTGGCACCTGACCGGGCCCTCGTGGCGCACACCCACTTCAGCCGTGCGGGCGGCGCGGAGGGCGTCGCACGGCTGCTGGAGCTCGCCGAGCCGCCCGACGCCGTCCTGTGCGCGAACGACGTCATGGCGATCGGGGCGCTGGACGTGGCAGCGCAGCGGGGCCTGCGGGTTCCCGACGACCTGGCCGTGATGGGCTTCGACGACATCGACGCCGCCGGCATGGTCTCGCCCGGCCTGACCACCATGGCCAACCCGGCACTCGAGATCGGCCAGGCCACGGCGGTACGGCTGCTCGAACGGCTGCGCGGCGCCGTCGACGAGCCGTCCACCGAGCTGGTCGTCCCGGCGCGCCTCGTACGCCGTCAATCCGCCTGAGGCCTGAGGGGGCCGCAAGGTGAACCCTTGACACCGCATCCGTTACGTGTAGATTTCGGGATCATCTTAACGATTTGCGCGCGCAGCCGATCCTACGGAGCATCCTTCACCCCCGAGAGGACGCCATGATCGCAAAACGTCGGGTTCTCGCTCTCGCCCTCGTTTCCATACTGGCGGCCCTGGCGTGGCTGCCTCAGGTCACGCCGGCCACGGCGACGACCGCGGCCGCGAAGCTGTCGAGAAACGTACATCTGTTCTACTACCCCTGGTACGGCACGCCCTCCGGCAGCGGTGAGTGGCGTCATTGGCAGCAGGGCGGCCACACCCCGCCCGAGGACGTCGGCGCGGACCTCTACCCAGCCCTGGGCGCCTACGACTCCGGCGACTCCCGGGTCCTGGCCCAGCACATGAAGTGGATCAGGCAGACCGGCGCCGGAGTGATCGTCTACAGCTGGTGGGGCCAGGGCAGCTACGAGGACGGCCTCGTCGAGCGCGTCATGGACGCCGCGGCCAAGCGGGGCATCAAGGTCGCCTGGCACCTGGAGCCGTACGAGGGCCGTACGGCTGCCTCGACCGTCGAGGACATCCGCTACCTGCACGAGCGGTACGGCTCGCACCCGGCCTTCGACACCGTCTTCTACGTGTTCTGGAGCCTGCAGATCGCCGACTGGTCCGCGCTGGAGGCGGTGAACAAGGACAACGTCATCCTCGCCCAGACCACCGATACCACCAAGATCGCGCACTTCAACGGCATGTACACCTATGACGGCATCGCCGGGGCCACCGCGCCGGGCTGGAAGCAGGCCGGCGAATACGCGAAGGCCAACGGGCTGATCTGGGCGCCCTCGGTCGCGCCCGGCTACATCGACGACCGCGCCGTCCCCGGCAACACCACGCCGACGATCGCCCGCGACAACGGCGCCGCCTACGACAGGCAGTGGACCAACGCCCTGGACCCGACCATCGGTGGCTCGCCGACCTGGGTATCCGTCACCTCCTTCAACGAGTGGCATGAGGGCTCGGTCCTCGAGCCGGCCGACGGCACCCCGCCGGCCGGCCACGGTTACCAGACCTTCCAGGGCGCCTACGGCAAGCAGGGCAAGGCCGCCGAGTCGGCCTACCTGGACCGCACGCGGTACTGGGTCGAGAAGTTCGAGAGCGTGCGCCGGTCGTACGGGAAGGAAGGCCGATGACAACGGTGGGCAAGCGCGTGCTCGGCCTGGCCGCGGCGCTCGTGATGGGATTGGCGGCCTGCTCGAGCGGTGGCGGCGGAGGCGGGCAGGAGCAGGCCGGGCAGTCGTTGCGGATGTGGACGTTCAAGAAGTCGCACGCCGACGCGTTGAACAAGGCGGCTGCGCAGTTCAAGGCCAAGACGGGCATCAGCGTCACGGTCGAGGCTGTCACCCCCGACGACGTGTTCGTCAGCAAGGTCCAGAGCGCCGCGCAGACCAACGGCCTGCCGGACGTGCTGGAGGTGCACGCGTCCGGCGAGGACTTCGAGATGGGCTCGTCGGGCCTGCTGCAGGACCTCGCGGCCGATGTCACCGGCGACTGGAAGCAGCGTCTGCTGCCCTCCACGCAGGAGAGCGGCGTGCTGACACAGAGGAAGATCGACTCGGTGGCCGCCGACTCGCCCATCAAGAACGGCAAGGCCGGGCAGCGGTTCTCCGTACCGTTCACGGCGGGCGCCTTCGGCATCGTCTACGCCAACAAGGACAAGCTCCGGGCGGCAGGGCTGGATCCGGACACCCCGCCGAAGTCATGGGAGGAGTTCCTGAAGGCGCTGGAGGCCACGACCGGTAAGAACCAGGGCGGGCTGTCGCTGGGGCTGAAGATCTCCCAGACCGGCTTCAACTGGATCTATCAGCCACTGGCCTTCGCCTACTTGGGCAAGGAGCGGTTCCACGCGCTGTTCGGCAAGGGCACCACGCAGGGCTTCGGCTCGCCGGACGGCGTCAAGACGCTGGAGACGTATGCCAAGCTGACGCCGTACTGGATGCCCGGCGCCACGACGCTCGGCATCGACGAGGCCGACATCGCCTTCGCGCAGGGCAAGTCGGCCTTCAACGTGGGCGGCACGTTCACGCTGGCCTTCCTCGTACAGAACGGGATGACCCCCGACAAGCTGCTTGCCTTCCCCATCCCGCCGTCGGCCGAGGGCACGCACAAGCAGATCTCGATGGCGCCGCTGGCGCTGACCGGGCTCAGCGTGACGGCCACCACACAGAACCGCGAGGCGGCGATCAAGTGGATCGACTGGGTGACCTCGCCCGAGGGCGCGGGCATGGTGGCCAAGGAGTCGCTCGACCTGCCCGCGACCGACCTGGGCACGCAGGCCGAGGCCCTGCTCGGCAAGGACCTGGCCGCGCTGCAGAAGTATTTCACCGGGCCGCCGGAGAGCGCCTACGAGGCCGGCGACGACAGCTTCTTCCCCTCCGACTGGGACCAGGTCAAGCCCGGTGACCTCACCGTGCGGCTGACGCCGCTGAAGGAGTACGGCCCGCAGCAGGCGGGCACGGAGCTGGACAAGGTCATGGCGTCGATGTGGAAGTCCACCAAGTGAGCACGACGTCCGTCGAACTGCCCGCCCGGCGGCTGCGCGAGCAGCCGCCGCGGCGGGCAGTGGCGGCGCGTTGGCGACGCCGGCTGGTCGGATGGGCCTTCGTCGCGCCCGCGGTCGCGCTGTTCCTGCTGATGGGCGCCTACACGATCGCCAGCGGGTTCCTGCTGAGCTTCGCCAAGTGGAACGGCTTCACCCCCTCATGGCGCTGGGTCGGACTCGGCAACTACGCCGACCTGCTGTACGCGGATCCGTCGCTCGCCGCCGACCTGCGCCGGGCCGTGGGGAACACAGCGCAGATCATGGTCGCCGTGCCGCTGCTGACGGTGGCGGTCTCGCTGCCGCTCGCGGTGATGCTGAACTCCATCACCCGCCTGCGCGCCGTTCTCCGCTCCGTCTACTTCCTGCCGTACGTGACCAGCGGCATCGCCGTCTACTACGCCTGGCGTTACGTGCTGGCGCCCGACGGCGCGATCAACCTGCTGCTCGGCTCGCTGGGCCTGGGCAGCCTGCGGCAGCCGCAGGGTTTCCTCGGCAACCCGGACACCGCGCTGCCGACGCTGATCGTCATCCTGGTGTGGTCGAGCGTGCCGGTGGCCACGCTGCTCTACCTCAGCGGGCTGCAGGCCATCGACCGGGGCATCGTCGAGGCCGCCCACATCGACGGCGCCGGCTCCTGGCACGTGATGCGGCGTATCATCTGGCCGCTGCTGCGGCCCATGACCGTGGCCATCGCGCTGCTCGGCGTCCGCGACGCGCTGCACGGCTTCCAGATCTTCCTGATCATGACCAACGGCGGGCCCGGGGGGCACACCGACGTGCTGGGGCTGATGGCGTACCGGCTGGCGTTCATGAAGGGCCTGGCGCCCTCGCTCGGCCACGCGAGCGCGCTGGGCTGGCTGCTGTTCGCCGGAGCCGTCCTGCTGACCCTGGCCAACGCGCGCCTGCTCCGGAGGGTCCAGTGAGGCGTTTCGCCTACGCCGGCCTGATCGCGTACGCCCTGATCAGCGTGTATCCGTTCCTGTGGATGGTGACGGGCGCCTTCAAGACCCGCACGGAGATCCTCGAGGGCAACCTGCTGCCACGCGAGCCCACGCTCGACACCCTCATCGCCACGTGGAGCCGCCTGCACTTCCTGGACTACTTCCTCAACAGCCTCAAGGTCACGGCGATGACGGTGATCGGCGTGCTGGTGGTGTACAGCCTGGCCTCCTACGCGTTCGCCGTCCTGGACTTCCCGGGCCGCCGGTTCCTGTACTGGTTCTTCGTGGCGCTGCTGTTCGTGCCGGGCATCACGGTGCTGCTGCCGGTGGTGATCCTGGAGAAGAACCTCGGGCTGCTGGGCGGCCACCTGGGGCTGGTGCTGCCCTTCGTCAACGGCACCGCGCCGCTGACGGTGCTGCTGCTGACCAACAGCTACAGTTCCATCCCCCGCGAGCTGCGCGAGGCCGCCAGGTCGGACGGCGCGGGCGAGGCGCGGATCTTCTGGTCGGTGTATCTACCGCTGGCCAGACCGGCGCACATCACCGTCGCCGTGCTGACGGCGGTGCCGACGTGGAACGAGTACGTGCTGACGCGGGTGTCGCTCTCGGACCGGTCGCTGTTCACGCTGCCGCTGGGGCTCGAGTCGCTCATCTCCGGCGACGTGCCGAGCTACAACGAGGTCATGGCCGCCTCGCTGATCATCGTGCTCCCGGTGATCGCGCTCTTCCTGCTCCTGCAGCGGTACTTCATCAACGGGCTGACGGGAGCGATCAAGGGCTGATCCTCCATGACTCGTCGAGCCTGTGGGGTGCGGAGTCTCGGTAGCGGGGATATCCCCCGTGGTCGGGAAGTTCGTCTTCATAGTCACAGGCAGCGACTGCGTCAAGGCCCGCCTGCCAGGCGCGGGTGAGGATCTTGGACACCGTCTCGATGACCTGACGGCTGGTGGCGTTCCCTCTTTCGATCTCCATCTTGATCGGCCAGGTGGGGAAGTCGGCCCCGTCCTGGGGCCAGTGGTCATTGCGCCGGACCTCGATCTCCATGGTGCCGACGCGCAGCAGACAGCCATCACGTGTCGCGCCGGTGGCGCGGGCGGTCAGCTCGATCGCGGCCTCTTGGCCGGCGCCGCGTAGGTAGAGCCCGCAGTAGTCGTAGCGGTCGGTCATGCGGCGTCCTCTGCGCGTCGGCGAATATGGAGTGGTTGGAGGCGGGCCTGGACGTGCTCGCCAGGGTGGTCATCGGGTAGGCGGGCTAGAGCCAGCCGCGTTCCTCGGCCACCAGTGCGGCCTCGCCGCGGCTGCCGGTGCCCGTCTTTCCCATCGCCGCGGAAAGGTGGTTGCGGACCGTTCCCTCCGCCAGGTGGAGGATCTTCGCGACCTCGGCGATGCTCCTGCCCCGGCCGACGGCGCTCAGCACCTCACGCTCGCGCAGGGTCAGCGGGTTGAGGCCATGGATGAGGGATTCGGCGGCCAGAGCGGGATCGACCTCGATCACCCGCAGGCCCGCATGTACTTTGCGGACGGCCTCGACCAGCGTCTCCGGCGGTGAGTCCTTCACGATGAACCCGCTCGCCCCGACGGCCATGGCCCGGGTCAGGTAGCCGGGGCGGCCGAAGGTGGTGCACATGAGCACGCGGCATCGGGGGAGGGCGGTGCGTAGTTCGGCCGCGACGGTGAGGCCGTCCTTGCCGGGCATCTGGATGTCGAGCAGGACGACGTCGGGCATGGTCTCGCGGGCCGCGACGAGCACCTCGTCCCCGGATCCGACCTGGGCCACGACCGCCAGGTCCGGTTCCAGATCCAGCATGGTCGCCAGCGCGCCCCGTACCAGCGCCTGGTCGTCAGCGAGCAGGACCTTGATCATCCGTTGCCTCCCGAGGTGCCGGCGGCCTCGTGCTGTTCCACCGGCGCCGCGGCCCGTACGGCGTAGCCGCCTCCCGGCCGCGGCCCCGCTTCCAACACTCCTCCCACCGCCTGCATCCTCTCCTTCAGCCCGCGCAGCCCGTTCCCTTCTGTGGGCTGGTCCGTCCCCTGCCCGTCGTCCTCGACCAGCAGCCAGTCGTGGCCCAGCCGGACGCTGACCCGGCCTGCCCGGGAGTGCCTGACGACGTTGGTGACGGCCTCCCGCAGCACGTAGCCGAAGACCTGCTGCAGTTCCGGGGCGACGTCGTCCACCGCGAGCGGCAGCCGGGCCTCGATGCCGGCGGTACGCAGTGCCTCGCCTACGGCGGCCAGCTCGGCGGAGAGTGTGACGGTTCGGTAGTCCGAGACGGCCGCCCGCACGTCCACCAGGGCCTGGCGGGCCAGGCGTTCCACGTCGCGGACCTCTGCGATCGCGATGGCAGGGTCGCGCCCGCTCTCCAGCAGGCGGCGGACGAGCCCCGCCTTGACCGTGATCGTGGTGACGCTGTGGCCGAGCAGGTCGTGGAGGTCCCTGGCGAAACGCTCACGCTCGCGGTCCACGGCCAGCGTGGCGATCTGGTCACGCGCGTGCCGCAACTCGTTGTTGACGTCGAAGAGCCAGGCCAGCAGGCCGATGGCCACGCTCACAGAACCGAGCACGACCAAATTCGGCAGCGCCTCGGCGAGGCCGCCGGTCACCCATCCCGCCAGGGTGATCCCGAGGAGAGAGAGGGCGACGACGACGAGCGAGACCGCCCTGTGGGTGAAGGTGAGGATGACGCACAGGGCGAACATCAGCAGCCAGGCGTTCTCCAGGCCCATGAGCACGACCAGAGCCGTGCCCAGAGCGATCGTGGCGACGCAGAGCAGCGCGCGGGGCAGCCACGCTTCCAACCGGCCGATCAGCACGAACACCATGTACGCGGCGGCGTACGCCACCCCGATGATCTTCGACCAGGACGCGGTCCCGGGATCGAGCTTCGCCAGCGCGTCCAGCCAGTTCGGCACCATGAGGGCGGTGAACAGCAGGCTGAGACCGACCGACAACACCAGGGCACGCCGGTCGGTGAACAGCGAGGCAGGCAGGAAGAGGCGCCTGACCGTTCTCATCAGCCCGTGCCCGAAGACGCCGTCGGCCAGATTGACCACTCCATGTCGATCAATTGCGGGCGGAGTCGTGACGGTAGCGCCAGATGACGGCGCCTGCCAGCACCACTGTCCATGCTAAAAGGATCAACCCCGCCCGCATAGGGTCGCCGCCCATCTCGATCCCGGCCCGGCCCAGGTCGATGAGCCAGTAACTGGGCGTGGCATAGCCGACGTAGGTGAACCACGGAGGCAGCGAGTCCAGCGGTATGAAGATGCCGCCGAAGATGGCCAGCACGAGCATCCCGATGATGATGATCTGCTGGGTGTTCTTCTTGTTCCCGAATTGACCGATCAGCAGGCCGAGGACGGCGAACGGCGTGCCGCCCAGCGTGATGACGAGCGTCACGAAGAGCCAGCCACCCAGATCCAGGCGCACGTCCCGGAACAGGGCCGCGGCCAGGGCGACGACGATGGGAGGCGGGATCGAGACGAGCAGGCCCACTGCGGCCTTGCCCAGCAGGTAGCCGCCACCGGTCAGTGGCGTCAGCCGGAGTTGGCGCTGCCAGCCTGCCTCCCTCTCGTTCATCACGCGGGCGCCGACCAACATCCCGGAGATGAGCACGCCCCAGCCGGCCATGGCGGGTAACAGGACGGCTCCAGGGTCGATCGCCGACCGCGCAGGCCACTGGGATTCGAAGATGACCGCCTCCAGCAGGTAAAAAGCGCCGGGAAACCCGATGATGAACAGGAGGGTCCCGGGCTCACGCAGCACTCTGCGCAGCTCCAGCGCCAGATAACCGAGGTTCATGACAGCTCGCCTTCGCTTGTGCGCGTTCTGCTGGTGAGGGCGAGGAACGCCTCGTCCAGGCCCACGCCGACCACCTCGACGTCACGCGCGTGCGGGAACCGGGACAGGAGCGCCCGGAGCGTGGTGTCGGAATCGGAGCTGAGCACGGCGACCTTGTCCTGGCGGATCTCCACGTTCACCACGGAGGGGAGCGCGCGCATCGCGGGCTCGCTCACCCCGGAGATCGTGGCACGCAGTGTGCGGCCGGCCGCCAGTGACCGCACCTGCGCCACCGAGCCGTCCGCGACGATACGCCCGTCGCGCAGGAACACGACTCGGTCGGCGAACTCCTCGGCCTCCTCCAGATAGTGCGTCGCGAACATGACGGTCCGGCCGGACGCGGTGAACTCCTGCATGGAGTGCCAGAACTCGTGTCGTCGCCGTACGTCCATCCCCGCCGTGGGTTCGTCGAGCAGCAGCAGGTCGGGGTCGGCCACCAGGGCGACGGCGAACCGCACCCGCTGCTTCTGACCCGTCGACAGCTTGGTGGATCTGCGCCGCGCAAGCTCTTCGATGCCCGCCTTGCGCAGTGCCTCCCGGACCGGGAGGGGGTTCTTGTGCAGAGATGCCACCATGCCCACCATCTCGATCACGGTGGCATCGTCGAGCAGCGCACCCTCCTGGAGCATGGCGCCGATGACGCCCTCCAGGACGGCCTGACGAGGCGGGAGCCCGAAGACCCGCACGATGCCGGAGTCGGGCGTCGTCAGCCCGACGATCATGTCCACCATGGTCGACTTGCCGGCGCCGTTCGGCCCGAGGAGCGCGACGACCTCGCCCGCCTTGATGGTCAGGTCCACTTCCTTGACGGCGTGGACCTCGCCGTAGTGTTTGCGTAAACCCTGGACGTGAACTGCGGTGTCCCGCCGTTCCGCCTTGGAAAGCAACGTCTCGTCCATGCCTTCAGGGTTCTTCACCTGGCCGAGGTTTTCTCGGCCACCTGTCATGACCTTGGCGTGACAGCTGTCACGGATATCGCCCAGACGCTTGGAGGTTGCCGGCGACGATAAGCTTTCTGATCAGCAGGGTGTCCGCGTCTCACGGGCGAAACGCGGGGTCGGAGGGATCGGCCGCGTCGCGGCGAGAGATTTTTCCGGGGCCGTGTTGATCCGTGGGCCGCTCGTTCGACGTGTGGGTGCGAGGGCCGAGAGGCGGCCCCGCCGGACGAGGAGAACGCGATGGCGAAATACCTGCTGATCATGCGGGGCACCGACGAGTCGAACGCGGCCATGATGGCCGACATCGACGAGATGATGGCCACGACCCGCCAGTTCATCGAGGAGATGGTCAAGGCCGGCGTTCTCCTCGCGGCGGAGGGGCTGGACGATCCGGGCCAGGGCGTCGTGGTCGACTTCAGCGGCGAGGCCCCGGTGGTCACGGACGGGCCGTACGGCGAGACCAAGGAGCTGTTCGGGGGCTTCTTCCTGCTCGACGTCGCCTCGAAACAGGAGGCGGTCGAGTGGGCCAAGCGGGTCCCGGCGGCCCCCGGGGCCAAGGTCGAGGTCCGGCGGGTGCCCGGCAGCGACGAGGTCCCGCAGGTCGGCGAGTGATCATCAAGGACCGGGCCGGGCGCGACGGCAACGGCCGGATCTGATGGGTACGGCCGATGTCGAGGCCGTCTGGCGGATCGAGTCGGCGCGGATCGTCGCCGCGCTGACCCGGTTCACCGGCGATTTCGGGCTGGCCGAGGACGCGGCCCAGGAGGCGGTGGCCGAGGCGCTGGTGTCGTGGCCGCTCGCCTCGCCGGCGAATCCGGCCGGCTGGCTGATGGCCACGGCCCGGCGGCGGGCGATCGACGCGATCCGCCGCCGGACCGCCCTCCAGGACCGATACGCCCTGCTGGCGGCCGATCTGGCGGCCGACCGGGCGGCCGACCTGGCGGCCGACTCGGCGGTTGACGAGGAAATCGATCCCGACAGGATCGATGACGACGTGCTGGCGCTCATGTTCGTCAGCTGCCACCCGGTGCTCTCCCCCGAGGCCCGGGTGGCGCTGACCCTGCGCGTGGTCGGCGGCCTGTCCAGCGAGGAGATCGCCCGCGCGTTCCTCGTACCCGTGCCGACCGTGCAGGCCCGCATCACTCGGGGCAAGAAGACGATCGCGGCGGCCGGGGTGCCGTTCGAGCTGCCGCCGGCCGCCGAGCGCCGGGAGCGGCTGGGCGGCGTGCTCAGCGTCCTCTACGTGATCTTCACCGAGGGGTCGACGGCCACGTCGGGCGACCGGCTGCTGCGCCCCGACCTCGCGTACGAGGCGATCCGGCTGGCGCGCACGCTGGCCGCGCTGCAGCCGGACGAGCCGGAGGTGCACGGCCTGCTGGCGTTGTGCGAGCTGACCGCCGCCCGTTTCCCGGCCCGGACCGGCCCGGACGGTTCGCCGGTCCTGCTGGAGGACCAGGACCGGCGGCGGTGGGACATCTCGGCGATCCGCCGTGGGCTGGCCGCGCTGGTCAAGGCATCGGCCCGCGGCCTCGGCCCCTACGGCCTGCAGGCCGCGATCGCCGCCACCCACGCGTCGGCGTCCTCGGTCGAGGCGACCGACTGGGACCGGATCGTGGTGCTGTACGAGGCGCTCGGCCGGGTCGCACCCTCACCGGTGGTCGAGCTCAACCGGGCCGTCGCCGTTGCCATGGCCGCGGGCCCGGTGCAAGCCCTGGCCATCGTGGACGAGCTGATCGCCTCAAACCGGCTCCCCGGTTCGCATCTGATCCCGACCGTACGCGGTGAGCTGCTGGCCCGGCTCGGACGGCGCCCGGAAGCGCGCGCCGAGCTGGAGCTGGCGGCCCGGCTGTGCGCCAACCAGCGCGAACGCTCGGTGCTGCTGCGCAAGGCGGCCATGCTGACGTGACCGGCCGGGCGTGGGCCCCCGCCTCCGGCAACTACATGCCAGTCACGGCTCCTCGTCCAGGACGCCGGAGATCGCGATGGAGTAGCCGAGTTGGGCCCGGCTGGTGCTGCCGAGGCGGGTGGAGATCCGTCTGATGTGCTCGGCTACGGTGCGGCGGCCCATGCCGAGCTCTCGGGCGATCTTGTCTTCGGTAAGGCCGGCGACGAGCATCCGCATGATGGCGCGCTGCTGGTCGTCCACCACCAGTCCCTCCCGTCGCGTGGTCGTGAGGATGGGGCTGGCACGGATCCAGGCCAGTTCGAAGACGCGGGTCAGGTAGCGGACCAGCGCGGGCTGGCAGATCTCCACCAGCTCGTGCTCGTCACCCGAGGGCGCGGAGACGTACGCGATCTCGCCGTCGAAGATGATCAGGCGGTCGAACAGCTCACTGGAGGTGCGTACCTCCGCCCCCTCCTCGACGATGCGCTCGATGTACTCAAGCGTCGGAGGATGGTTGCGCGTGGTGTGCTGGTAGATCACGCGCTTGCTGACGCCCCGCCGCAGGACCGGCAGGTCACGTTCGAGGACCTGAGCGAGGATCTCCGACGAGCGACCGCTGCCGGGATGAGCGGTGATGATCTCCCTGCGACATTGGGCCAGAGCCAACTGCAGGGTGTCCTCGACCTCCTGAGGACCCTCGATGAGCGCGATGTCAGGCCGCCGGCCCGCTCGTCCCCGCTCGTACGCCCGCTCGACCATGTCGATCACCTGGCTCGCTCGGGCTAGTTCGGCGCGGGTGGCGGAGATGGATTGTTCCAGCGGATTGAGGAGACGCGCAGCGACAATGCTCGGCCCCACCGGCCGCACCAGATCCGGCTTGTCCTCCGTCGATGCCACCAGGCCCGATCGGAGCAGACATGGAGGGGCGGCCTCTCGCGGAACGGTTCGCTCCATCACCGCTCTTTCGTAAGCGGCCATCCCGTCATGGCAGATATCTGCCTCATCGCAATAGACCGGACACGCGCGGTTCATCCACACCTACCCACCCTGCATCTTCCTGCACCGCATGATCACGCACGTAGTAAAGGTAGTCAACTCGGTAGTTGTCATGGCAACGTCCCATCTGAGTGGGGAACGTGACGCCAGCACAAACGGCATCCCTTGGGTGGACAGGGGGAACATTGGAAATTTCCGCACGTCGAATCGTCGTGATCGGCGCCGGCCACATGGGGCGAGCGATTATCGCCGGTCTTCGCGAAAAAGCTCTGGACGTTTCCATCGATATCGTGGAGAAATCGCAGGACAGAATACGCCTTATAGGCGACGAATTCGGCATCGAACCTCGTCCGACATATGAACCCGGGCAGGACGACGTCGTCATCCTTGCCATTCAGCCTCAGGCGTTCGAGGAGTTCAGTGCGGCACAGCCGTCCGGAGCCTTCGCGAGAAGCCTGGTCATCTCCGTCATGGCCGGCGTGAGCATCGCGGCCATGGAGAACGCGCTCAACACGGTCCGCGTCGTCCGCACCATCCCGAACACGCCTTCCGAGATTTCGCAGGGCATGACCGTGCTCTGCCCCGGGAAGGCCGTCACCGGTGGCGAGACCTCCCTCGCCGAGCAGATCATGTCGGTGATCGGCAGGACCGTCACGGTCCGGAACGAGGCACTGATCGACGATGCGACCGCGCTTTGCGGCGGTGGTCCCGCCTTCGTCGCGTACATCGCTGGTGCCTTCATCGATTTCGCGATGAAGGCTGGATTCGACCCCGACCAGGCCCGGCTCATGACCGCTCAGGTCCTGCGCGGGACCGCCGACCTGATGTACGGCACCGGGCGCGATCCCGAGGAGATGTGCCGCCAGGTCATGACCCCTGGCGGGACCACCGAGCAGGGAATCTTCCACTATCGCGACAACGGGCTCCACGACCTGTTGGTCGAAGGCTTGAACCGGTCCGCGAACCGCTCGCGTGAACTGGGCCGGATCGGCCGGTGATCGGCTGCCGAACCCGATGGGGAACGATCCACGAACGAGCTTGGCATTAGGGAGGATCAGCGTGCTCGGCATCAGCCAGCGTGACCGCATCGGTACGGAGGCGGCGGAAGCGATCGCCGCCGAAGGTTCGTACGAAGTGTATTTCGGCATGGGACACGTGCTCCGGCTCCT
This sequence comes from Nonomuraea jiangxiensis, assembly GCF_900099965.1. Classification (GTDB taxonomy): domain Bacteria; phylum Actinomycetota; class Actinomycetes; order Streptosporangiales; family Streptosporangiaceae; genus Nonomuraea; species Nonomuraea jiangxiensis. Next base: position 191,311 of record NZ_FNDJ01000010.1, read on the forward strand.
CAATCGGCCCGACGTGTTCAAGGTCAGCCCCGCGGGAATGAGCCTGGGCGACTTCCTGGTCCGCGACCTCACACAGGATGATCTGCGCGGGTCCTTGCTCGACATGGGTACGGGGAGCGGCGCGCTGGCCATTCTCCTGCGCGGATTGGGCGCTCACGACATCACCGCCACGGACATTTCGGCGTCCGCTGTCAAGACGGCCATGGAAAACGAGCTGCTCAACTTCGGTGACCAGCGCATTTCGTTCGGAGAAGGGAGCCTCTTCGATGGCCCCAGGACCAAGCGCCGCTTCGATCTGATCGTCTTCAACCCTCCTGGCTGGCACAGCCCGTCAGAGGAGTGCCGCGAAGAGCTCAAGCGACAGAACCTGAGAGGCCTCAATCTGTCGGCGATGTTCTCGGGAGAGAAGGTCGCCTTCGACTTCCTGCGGCAGCTCCCGCACCATCTCACATCGAACGGGCGGGCGATAGTCGGGCTCAATTCAATGATCGGGATCCGGAGCGTGCTGTCGCGGATCAGGGAACTCGACGGCGTCGGCGACGCGCTGGAGTTCAAGCTGATCGAACGGCACACCTTCCCGTTGTTCTTCTACTCAGGTGACTGGCGGGAGTCACGTGACATCCTGCTGACCGAGTTCCACCGCTGGCGCGACCGCCATGGAATCGCCTTCAGCGTGAGCGACGACGGGACCCTCTACTGGTCGTACGAGGTCATCGAGTGCCGTCTCGCCGCGAAATTCCGGGAGGTCCGTGCATGAGTACGGTTCGCCCCAGGGCGACCGTACTAGGCGGCGCCGCGATGGCACTCGCCAACGTGATTCTCGGCGCCTCCTCCCTCTACTGGCGGGCGCTGTCCCATGTGTCCCCAACGGCGCTCCTTGGCTACCGCATCCTGATCTCACTGGTCACTCTGGGCGTCGCGCTGGCGGTGTTGAAGCGCATAAAGCCGGTGTTCGACGCAGCGTTCAATGGCCGCCTGCTGCTCCTGCACCTGATGGCCGCGGTGCTGGTCTCCGCCAACTGGCTCACCTTCATCTGGGGCTCGGTGCACGGCCATGTCCTTGAGACCGGCCTCGGCTATCTCATCGCGCCGGCGGTGACGATCGTCCTGGGCGCTGGGGTCATGCGAGAGCGGCTCGACCCCGTGCGTGTCGTTGCCCTGGTCCTGTGCCTGATAGGGATCATCCTGCTCATCGCCCGCAGCCACGAACTCGAATGGTGGGTCTACGTCACCATCGGCACGACCTGGGGAATCTACAGCTTCCTGAAGAAGCTCACCACGGCCGACCCGTTCACCGGGCTCACCCTGGAGACCGCCATACTCGCGGTCGGAGTCGGCGTGGCCATCCTGGCCTCGACCTACTCGCTCGCTCCTGGCCCGGACGCCGACACCTCCGACTTCGTACTGCTCGCCCTGTGCGGCGTGGTGTCGGTCACCCCGCTGTGGCTGATCTCGTTCGGAGCGAAGAAGATCACGCTATCGACGGCCGGTTTTCTCCAATACGTGCTTCCCACGACCCAGCTCGTCGTCGCATTGGTCTTTTACGGCCAACAGCCGTCCGGCAACACGTTGGTGTCCTACGCCACAGTCTGGCTTTCACTGATTCTCATTCTCGTGTACCCGCTATTGCACACACGCCGGGCGGGAAACACCGCCACCAAGCCACCCGCCCTGGCAGAGGACAGGAGGGCAGGTCCGTGAACGCGAATGTGACGACGTGCGACGTGGCGGTCGTCGGGCTGGGGATTTTCGGCTCCGCGACCACTCACGCGCTGGTCCGACGTGGCGCCAGGGTCGTCGGGATCGAGGCTCACGGCCCGATCCACCGGTTCGGCTCCTCCTACGGGGAGAGCCGCATCTTCCGCCGGGCGTACTGGGAAGGCACGAACTACCTTCCTTTACTGAACCGGGCCCACGAACTCTGGGTCCAGCTGGAGGAGGCCCATGAAAGTCCCCTGCTGCTGCGGACCGGCGGCGTCTTCGCCGGGACGACGTCCAGCGGCGTGGTCGAACTCAGCAAGAAGACGGCGGAGGCCGGAGGCATCGAACACGAGGTCCTGACCGCCGGGGAACTCAATAGCCGCTTTCCCTGGTTCGACATCGGGGACGACATGGCCGCCATCTACGAACCGGACGCCTATGCCGTCCTGGCGGAGCGGGCCCGGTTGGCCATGCTGGACCAGGCTGTCACGGCCGGCGCTTCCTTACGCTTCGGCGACGCGGTCGTCGATATCGGGCCATCCAGGAACACCGTGACACTGGAGTTGCGCTCGGGTGAGACCATCGCGTGCGGCGCTGTCGTCCTCGCCCTCGGCCCGTGGATGAAGAACCATCTCACCACCGGGCTCTCCCGAATCCTCCAACCGGTACGCGTGCCGGTTTACTGGTTCCGCACCTCCCGCTCCCTCGGTGCGGAGCGATTCCCGTCCTTCCTCTACGAGACCGCCGCGGGCGAGGTGATCTACGGCGTCACCGAAGGCGGACCGGACCGCGATATCGTCAAGATCGGGTTTCACAATCGACAACAACGGCCCTGGGATCCGCAGGACCGGTCGGAAACCGAGGTGCCGCGAGAATATCTGGACGAGATCCACGCGGTGGTCTCACGGATCTTCAAGGGGGTCGTGCCCGAGCCGGTGGGCGGACGCTACTGCTACTACACGCTCACACCTGACACCAGTTTCATCGTCGACCGCTCACCGGCCCACGCCGGCATCGTGCACATCTCCGCCTGCTCCGGTCACGGATTCAAGTTCGCCCCGGCGATCGGGGAGTGTGCGGCCGAGATGGTCCTCGGGCTGCCGGGCGGCGTCGACGTTACTCCGTTCAGGGCCGACCGCTTCGCGCCCGGAGCCGTCCCGATGCCCAACTGCTGATCACCGCTCCCTATCGGGTGCGCTCTCAGTTCACCAGCAGGGCGTTGTCCCACGCCTTCCCCATGGCGTAGGTGTGGAGGGCGAGGGCGATGCCCGCGGCTCCTTCAAGAACCGCGCACTACTCGGCCCTGCACGCCGGCCTCCTCGACTGATCATCGGACCGCGATACGGTCCCGGGCGGTGGATTCGGCGGGTGCCGCATCGCCGCGGCGGCGGCCCGCCGTGATGGTCAGGGCCGCCAGCAGCGTGGTCACGAAGATCGTCACCGCGAGTGCGGTCCACGTGGCCGCGTCGGGGTGGATCAGGGCCTGACCACGCAGCGCCTGCCACGCCGTGATGGCGAACAGCCCGGTGTATCCCAGGATGACGACGCCGGTCAGCTGGGCGCGTACGCGTTCGTGGCGGAGCAGGCTGATCCGGGTCGCGAGGGCGGTGAGGATGAGCACCGTCAGCACGAACACCTGGACGGAGTGCAGGCCGATGAAGTGCGGAACGCGCAGGTCACCGCCCACGGTGCTCCAGTTCGTGAGCGGCATGCCGCCGCCGTCCGGCACGCCCACGCCGTGGCCCCCCACGAGCGACACCGGGTCGCCGTAGGCGTCCTTGACCGTCCGGGGTCCGTTCGCCGAGGTCGACGCGGTGATGAAGGACGCCAGCGCCATGCCCAGGACGGCGACCCCGATCCCGGCGCGCAGGGCCCAGGTGAGTGCCGCGTTACCGGCCCGCTGGAACAGCAGCATGACGGCGATGAGCAGGTTCGTGGCGAACAGCCCTACCACGCCCGCGGAGAAGATCAGCTGCCCGATCGCGTTGAACGGGTCGGTTTCGGTGTTGAAGTGGCTGTAGGTGCCGCGGGCCGCCTGCACCGCGATGAAGCCGACGTCGATCAGCCCCGCGACGGCGAAGGCCGTTCCGAGGGTCCACATCGTGCGCCTTGCCTTGCGAAGCCGCGGAAGCATCCAGGCGAGCGTGGCGCCGTATATGACGAACGACATCCCGAATTTCAACGGCTTCGCCCAGATCGACTGCTCCATGAGCTGGCGGCCGTCCACGAGGAGACCGACGCTCGCGACGACGATGAGCGCCGCCATCGCCGCCACCATGACCATCAACGGCCGGTGCCACAACCTGACTGCGTACGATGTATTAAGTGTCATGCGTACAGCGTATTTATGTGACTACCGGATTCCAACAGGTATGATCTATAAAGTGAACTAGCAACTCGAAGAAGTGGACTAGTACACTAAGGGGTCTCATGCCATCGTCGAGCCAGGATCCGCCTTACCGGCGCATAGTCGAAGAGTTCCGTGCCCGGATCCTCTCCGGCGACCTGCGGTCAGGCGCGCGGATGCCGTCCATCCGGCAGATCGCTCAGCGCTGGGGCGTCGCCATCGCGACCGCGACCAAGGTGATAGCGGCCCTGCGTGACGAGGGGCTGGTCGTGGCGAGGGTCGGCGCCGGCACGGTGGTCGCCGCCCGCGCGGACCTCCAGCAGCCGGAACCACCTCCCAGGCAGGCACTCAACCGCGAGCACGTGCTCCGCACCGCCATCGCGATCGCCGACACCGAGGGGCTCGGCGCCGTGTCCATGCGACGGCTCGCGGCCGAACTCGGCGCCGGCCCGATGTCGCTCTACCGGCACGTGGCGAACAAAGACGAACTGCTGACGCAGATGGTCGACGAGGTCTTCGGCGAATCAGAGCTGCCCACTCCCGGGCCGGAGGGGTGGCGGGCCAAGCTCGAACTCGTCTCCCGTCGGCAATGGGAGCTGGTGCAGCGGCACATCTGGCTGCCCAGGGCCATCTCGTTCACCCGCCCGCTGCTCGGGCCCAACATGATGGCCCACACCGAGTGGACCCTGCGCGCGCTCGACGGGCTGGGGCTGTCCATGACGATACGGATACGAGAGGCACTCACGCTGCACGCCCTGGTCGTCACCCTCGCCCTGTCCATGGCCGACGAGGTCGAGGCGGAGCAGGAGACCGGTGTGACACTCACGCGGTGGCGGCTCGAACAGCAGTACCGGTCCGACGAACTCCTCGACAGCGGACGTTTTCCCCTGCTGGCCGCAATTCCCGGGGAGACGGTGTCAGATTTGGACGGCCTGTTCGAGTACAGCCTGGCCCGCCATCTCGACGGTTTCGCCGTACTGCTGCAGGACCAGGCCGCGGGCTGATCGCTGTGCGATGGGCGGGCAATTCACGCCACCCCTCATAGCCGTCGCGACCGTCACTGACGCGGCACAGGCCCTCACCGAGTTAGGGGAACTGCTTCTGAGGTAGAAGACCCTGGTCAGCGCGCGACGGGGGGCGAGCGATGGCATCCACGGTGAGGGGCTCCCGCGACTGGGCTCGGCGCAGGACCGCGAAGCAGGAGCGACTGGAGGCGCTACGGCCGTACGTTTCTGGCCGGGTGCTGGATGCCGGGCGCATCGGCGACGCGCTCCAGGCGCTGCTGCGTCCCGGCGACCGGGTGGCGATCGAGGGCGACAACCAGAAACAGGCCGACTTCCTGGCCGAGGCGCTGGCCGGCTGCGATCCGGACGTGGTGCACGACCTGCACCTGCTGATCTCCTCGATCAGCCTGCGAGAGCATCTGGACGTGTTCGAGCGCGGCGTGGCCCGCCGTCTCGACTTCGCCTACGCCGGCCCGCAGAGCGTGCGCATGGCGCAGTTGCTGGCCGACGGCAAGGTCGAGGTCCGTGCGATTCACACCTACGTCGAGCTGTACGCGCGCATGTTCGTGGACCTTACGCCGAACGTCGCGCTGCTCTGCGCCGAGCAGGCCGACCACGAGGGGAACCTGTTCACCGGGCCCAGCACCGAGGACACACCGACCATCGCCGAGGCGGTGGCGTTCTCCGGCGGGGTGAACCTGGTCCAGGTGAACAAGCTGGTGGACAAGGTACCCAGGGTGGACATCCCAGGCGACTGGGTGGATCTGATCGTCGAGAGCCCGCGGCCGTTCGCGCTTGAGCCGCTGTTCACCCGCGATCCCCGCCACATCGGTCAGGTGGAGATCCTCATGGCCATGATGGCCCTGCGCGGGATCTACGAGCGGCACGGCGTGGTCACGCTGAACCACGGGATCGGCTACGACACCGCGGCGATCGAGCTTCTCCTGCCCACCTACGGCGAGGAGCTGGGACTGCGCGGGAAGATCTGCCGGCACTGGACGCTCAACCCGCATCCCACGCTCATTCCCGCCATCGAGAGCGGCTGGGTGGAATCGGTGCACTGCTTCGGCGGGGAGCCCGGCATGGAGCGGTACGTCGCCGCCCGGCCGGACGTGTTCTTCACCGGCCACGACGGCTCACTGCGGTCGAACCGGGTCCTGTGCCAGCTCGCGGGGCAGTACGCGGTGGACATGTTCATCGGGTCGTCGCTGCAGATCGACGCGTACGCGAACTCTTCGACGGTCACCGAAGGCCGGCTGACCGGGTACGGCGGAGCGCCCAACATGGGGCACGACGCGCGCGGACGCAGGCACCCCTCCGCCACGTGGCTGAAACTACTGACCGGCCAGGCCCCGGCGGTGCGCGGACGCAAGATCGTCGCACAGATCACGCAGACCTTCCGCTCGGGCGGCACTCCGGCGTTCGTGGAGTCGCTGGACGCGGTCCAGGTGGGCAAGGACGCCGGCCTGCCCATCCCACCGATCATGATCTACGGCGACGACGTCAGCCACGTGGTGACCGAGGAGGGGGTGGCCTACCTCTACAAGGCCGAGGGCCCGGCCGAACGGCGTGAGGCGGTGGCCGCGATCGCGGGCGCCACCCCGATCGGCCGCCGCGCCGAGGAGCGGCGCGTGGCGGCACTGCGCCGTGACGGCCTGGTGGCGCTGCCCGAGGACCTCAAGGTCGATGTACGCAAGGCGCGGCGTTCTCTACTGGCCGCCCGCAGCATCGAAGATCTCGTGGCCTGGTCCGGAGGACTCTATGACCCGCCCGCCCGGTTCCGGACCTGGTGACCCGGCGATGCGGGCGGACGTGCTGGCCGGCACGGCGGTGCGGGCTCTGTGCGCGGAGGCCCTGCTGAGCCCCAAGCCCGGCCTGGTCGACGCGCGGGGCGGCGGCGCGCACGACGACATGGACTTGCCGCTCCTGCTGGCCTCCGCCGAGGCGCTGCGCCCCACGTTCCGTGCCGTCGCGTTCACGGCGAAACGCCTCTTCGGCGTCGGGTTGCGGGAGGAGCTGGGCCGGCTCGGCCGTGCGGGAGACCGGGCGATGTCGCGGGCCACCGGCGAGGTCAACACCCATCGCGGGGCGTTGTGGGCGCTCGGCCTGCTGGTGGCTGCCGTCGCAGGGGGCGCCGACGACGAACGGGCCGCGGCCGGCGATGCGGCCGGGCTGGCCGCCCTTCCCGACCGGTGGATCCCGGTGGGACCGGCCTCCCATGGCGAGCTGGTCCGGCGGCGGTACGGGACGGGCGGTGCGCGCGGCGAGGCCGAGGCCGGCTTCCCGCACGTCATCGAGGTCGCGCTGCCGCGGCTGCGCCTGGCGAGGGCGGACGGCCGTACCGAGGAGGTGGCGAGGCTGGACGCGTTGCTGGCGGTGATGAGCCTGCTGCACGACACCTGCGTCCTGCACCGTGGCGGACGCGCGGGCCTGCGCGTCGTACAGCTGGGGGCCTCGGCTGTCCTGGCCGAGGGAGGCGCGGGCACGGACCGCGGCCGAGCCGCGCTCTTGGAGCTGGACGACCGGCTCCGCGGACTGCGGCTGTCACCGGGCGGGAGCGGCGACCTGCTGGCCGCCGCGCTCTTCCTCGACCTGCTGCCATGGCCGAGGCGACGTCCCCGTGCCGAACGGGAGGTGATGGCATGCAGACGCTGACCTACGAGTTCCCGGCGGACCGGCCGCCCGCCCGGCGTGCGCATGTGGGAGTGGTCGGCTCGGGCGATCTGGAGGTCCTGATGACCCCGGCGAACGGTGCCGCGCACGTGCGGGTGCGTACGAGCGTGGACGGGTTCGACACGGTGTGGCGGACCGTGCTGGAGCGGTTCTTCGCCCGGCACCCCGTCGCCGCGAGCTTCGAGCTCAACGACTTCGGGGCCACCCCGGGCGTGGTCACCCTGCGCCTGCGACAGGCCATCGAGGAGGGCAGGGCGTGACATCCACCACGGACTGGGCCGCGCGGCTGGAACGTACCAGCTTCATCGAACTGGACGCCCGCGCGCGGGCCGCGGCGTTGCTCGACGACGGCGCCGCTTACGAGCTGTGCGGTCCGTTCGACCGCATCGAGTCGCCCTGGCTGGAGCCGCAGGGCGTGGTTCCGCAGTCCGACGACGGAGTCGTGGTGGTCAAAGGACGACTCGGCGGACGCCCCGCGGTCGTGATCGCCATCGAGCAGGCGTTCCAGGGCGGGGGCATCGGTGAGGTGTCTGGCGTGAAGATCGCGACCGCGCTGTCCCTGGCGGCCCGCGACAGCCGCGCCGGCACCACGACCGCCGCCGTACTGCTGCTGGAGACCGGGGGCGTGCGCCTACAGGAGGCGAACCTGGGCCTGGCCACGGTTGCCGAGGTGTGCTCCGCGCTGTTGGAGCTACGCGCCCTCGCGCCGGTCGTCGGCGTCATCGCCGGAGCGCTGGGCTGTTTCGGCGGCATGAGCATCGCCGCCGGGCTGTGCACCAAGCTGATCATGACCGAGGAGGGCCGGCTCGGGCTCGACGGCCCGGCGGTGATCGAGTCGGAGGCGGGGGTGGCCGAGTTCGATGCCTCCGACCACCCGCTCATCTGGTCGATCACCGGCGGCAGGAAGCGTACCCGGACCGGCCTGGCCGACGAACTGGTCGCTGACGACGTTGCCACGCTGCGATCCGCGGTGATCGGCGCGGTGGCGCAGGGCGTGCCCGCCGAGCACCGCTCCCAGCGCATCGGCGAGCTGCGGGCGCACATCGAGGCCGCCCGCCCCTCCGAGCCACCCGACCTCGCGGCCGCGGGAGGTCCCCCGATGACCCGCGGGCGGGCCTGGACTCAAGCGCTTGCCGACGGAGGCGTGAACGGCGGCGTCCCGTCCGTGATCTCCGCTGACGTCACGCTGGGCGAGGACCTCGCCCGCATCCTCACCGTGGTGCCCGACCCGCACAGCCCGTACCATCGTGCCCGCCGGGGCGAGGTCGGCCTCCGCGAGGGGCTGGCCCTCGCCTCCGAGGTGACCGGGACGGTCGCGGAGGACGCACACCTGCCTGACGAGCGCCGCCGCCCGATCATCGCGCTCGTCGACCTGCCCAGCCAGGCGTACGGGCGCGTCGAGGAGACGTTCGGCATCCATCAGGCGCTGGCCGCCGCCGTGGACGCCTACGCCACCGCCCGCGCGGCCGGGCACCCGGTGATCGTCCTCATCGTCGGCACGGCGCTGTCGGGTGGACTTCTCGCGCACGGCTTCCAGGCGAACCAGGTCCTCGCGCTCGACGACCCCGGCGTGCTGATCCACGCCATGCACAAGGAGGCAGCGGCGAAGGTGACCCTGCGTACCGTCGCCGAGCTCGACGAGCTGGCCGGCCGCATCCTTCCCCTGTCCTACGACGTCACCGACTGGGCGAGGCTCGGCCTGTGCGACGAGCTCCTCACGGTGGAGAACGCCGACGTCCCGACTGAGAGGGACGTGGGGAGGGCGAAGGACGCGCTCACCGCGGCGGTCGCACGGGCGCGACGGGGCCCGCGTGACCTGAGCAACCGTCTCGACTCCCCCGGAGCGCGCCGAACCCGCACGGCCTCCCGCCGCGTCCGCGAGGCGTTGACGGCCCAGTGGGGGTGATCGCCCGTCCTCACGACCTGCTGCTTCTCGCCGGCGGCGGGTCGTGGGAGGCCGCGCTCCCCGACTGGGCCCGCGCCTCGCTCGCCGCCTGCCCCTGGGCCGTCGTACGCCGGGCGCCGTGCCCGCCCGGCCTGGTCCCGATCGGCATACGCGGTCCGAGCCGATCGCAGCGCCACGCCGCCATCGTCCCCGCTGTCGCGGTGATCCACCGCGTACCGCCGGAAGCCCTGCGTTCCCACCCGCGCCTGCCTCATCTGGCCGCCACCCTGCTCGCCGTCGCCCGGCTGCTGGACGGCGTCGCCGGCTGGGGACCGACCGGCGGCGTCGGCTTCGAACTCGCCACCGGACGCCCGGCCACGCACGCCGAGAGCGATCTCGATGTGCTCATCAGGACGCCGTACCGGTGGGATCAGGCCGAGGCCACCCGCCTCGTGGAGGTCTTCGCCACATTGCCCGGCCGGGTCGACTGCCAGCTGGAAACCTCGCGAGGTGGCGTCAACCTCGTCGAATGGTCCCGTACCAAGGGTCCCGTCATGGCCCGCACCCCCGACGGTCCGCAACTCGTGACCGACCCGTGGGACCCCGCATGAAGGTCGCCTTCCTCTACCCCGGCCAGGGCACCCAGCGCCCCGGGATGCTGCACGACCTGCCGAGCCACCCGGCCGTCGCCGAGACCCTCGCCGAAGCCGAGCACCTCCTGCCCGGCTCGTCCCGCCAGGACGGCGCGGAGGCGCTGAGATCGTCCGTCACCGTGCAGGTCGCGCTCTGCGTCGCCGGAGTGGCCGCGACCCGCGCCCTCGATCGCGAAGGCGTCACGCCCGACGCCGTGGCCGGGCACTCCGCCGGGGCGTTCCCCGCCGCCGTCACCTCTGGGGCCCTGACCTTCGCCGAAGCCCTCACGGCCGTGCGCAGGCGTGGCGAGCTGATGCGTGACGCCTATCCCCGCGGGTACGGCATGGCCGCCGTACTCGGCCTGAGCGTGCCCCAGGTGCGCCGTGTGGTGGAGAAGGTGGCGACCGAGGCCGACCCGGCGTATGTCGCCGTCATCGACTCCGACCAGCAGGTCGTGGTCGCGGGCGGTGCGCACGCGCTGGAACGCCTCGCGGCGACGGCTGCCGAGGCCGGCGCGCGGCACGTGCAGTGCCTGGACATCGCCGTCCCCTCACACTGTCCGCTGCTCGCCGGCGTCGCCGAGACCATGACGGACCACCTCGCGTCGGTACCGCGGCGCCGCCTCACCGTTCCGTACGTCAGCGACTCCACGGGCAGGCTGCTCCACGACGCCGGCGCCGTCCTGGACGACCTCGCCCGCGGCGTCGCCACCACGGTGCGATGGCGCGACGTCACCGCCCTGCTCGGCGAGCTCGGCATCACCTTCTTCGTCCAGACACCGCCAGGACACGTCCTGGCCCGGCTCGCCCGCGCGGCCCACCCGGACGCGCGCGTCGTGGCCCTGGACGGCACCCGCTTGACGGACGTGGTGTTCCTTGCCCGCCGCGCCCGGCGACCACCTCAGCAGCACGATCCGGTCAGGGGGAAAGACGATGAGCCGTACAGGTACCGGAACGACGATCGCGTTCCTCACGATGTTCGCCACGGCGTTCGTGACGCAGCCGGCCCGGGCGAACGGACCGCTGCCCTGCCCATCGCCGGGCACGACCAAACCGACCGTCGTCCTGGTGCATGGAGCATGGGCCGACACCTCAAGCTGGAACGGAGAGGTGGACGTGCTGCGCCGGGCGGGTTATACGGCGCGCGCCATCGGCAATCCGCTGCGCAACCTCGACGACGACGCCGCGACCGTCGCGGACTTCCTGAAAACCGTGTCCGGCCCGGTCGTTCTGGTGGGGCACTCCTACGGCGGCTCGGTCATCACGAACGCCGCCGCGAATGCCCCGAACGTCAAAGCGCTGGTGTACGTCGACGCGGCGGCACCGGACACGGGGGAGACCACCGCCCAGCTCAGCGGATCCGGCTCCACGCTCAACGGCGACCCGAGATCCCTGTACGACAAGGCGTCCTACGCGAAAGCGCCCCAGGGCGCGAGCGACCTGTATCTCAAACGGGACGTCTTCATCGGCTCGTTCGCCTCGGACCTGCCGCGGGACACCGCCGCACGCTTGTGGGCCTCGCAGCGAGCCGCCTCCACCAGCGCGTTCGAGACCCCGTCACGGGCCGCGGCGTGGAAGAAGATCCCGTCCTGGTACTTCATCAGCACCGGCGACCGGATCATCACACCGACGTCACAGCTGTCCATGGCACGGCGAGCCCACTCGAAGGTCACCAGGTTCGAGGGCGGGTCCCACCTGACCCTGATCTCGCACCCGGACGCGGTCACGTCGGTGATCGCATCGGCGGTCTGCTCCGTGAAGGGAGATTGAGCGATCCCGGAGCACACGGCGCCGGCAGGACAGGTGGCCCCCGAAAGCAGGCTCAGCCGACGCTCTTCACGGCCGATTCCGCGGCGGAGCGCTCGAAGGAAGGCCCTGGCGGGGCCACCTCGGGCACGGTGGTGTCCGTCACGGCCGGTCGCCCTTCGGGTTTCCCGTCCGAGGGACCGGCGACCTGCTCAGTGGCCTGCGCGGCCGGGCTGCTGCTCGCGGAGCGCTCGAAGAAGCGCAGCAGCTCCACGGGCACCGGCATGACCAGCGTGGAGGTCTTCTCGGCCGCGACCTCCACCACGGTCTGCAGCAGGCGTAGCTGAAGCGCGCCCGGAGTCTCGTTCATGATGGCCGAGGCGTCGGCGAGCCTCCGCGCGGCCTGGAACTCTCCGTCCGCGGTGATCACACGGGCCCTGCGCTCCCGTTCGGCCTCGGCCTGGCGGGCGATGGACCGCTTCATGGTCTCCGGCAGATGGACATCCTTGATCTCGACGCGGTCGATGTGGATGCCCCAGCCGAGCGCGGGGCTGTCGATCATCAGCGCCAAGCCCTTGTTCAGCTCCTCGCGGTTGGAGAGCAGGTCGTCCAGGTCGCTCTTGCCGATGACCGAGCGCAGCGACGTCTGCGCCACCTGCTCGATCGCGAACAGGTAGTTCTGCACGACGACGGCTGCCCGCAGCGGCTCCTCCACCCGGAAGTACGCGACGGCGTCGACCTGGACGGAGACGTTGTCACGGGTGATGCCCTCCTGCGTGGGCACCGGCATCGTGACGATCTGGACGTTCACTTTCTTCATCCGGTCCGCGACCGGGATGAGGAAGGTGAGCCCTGGCCGGCGGATCTTTCGCTGGGCCCTGCCGAAGCGGAAGACCACACCTCGCTCGATTTGACTGACGACTCGGATGCTGCTGACCACCAGCCAGACCGTGAGCATGACGATCAGCCCGAGCACGATGTTGGTGATCATGGCATGCCCCTTCCAGTTCAAGGCTAGATCCGAGCACCCGCCCGCGTCGGTAAGGAAGTCGTCAAGATCTGGTCAGTGGCATCGGGGCGGCCCGCTCAAAGGGTGGGCGATACCAGGAATGCGAGAATGTCGGCCATGCGGTTTGGCATCCTCGGCCCGCTGGAGGTGCGCACCGACACCGGAGAGCGACTCGCGGTGGGCGGGCCACGGCCGCGCGCGCTGCTGACGATCTTGCTGCTGAACGCGGGCCGGGTGGTCGGCGTGGAGCGGCTGATCGACGGGCAGTACGGTGAGGATCCGCCCGCCGGGGCCGCCAACGCCATCCAGGCGCAGGTCTCGCGGTTGCGCAAGAGCCTGCCGGTGGAGTTCGACGGGGTGGGTTACCGGCTGGCGATCGACCCGCTGGATGTGGATGTGCACCGGTTCCAGCAGCTGGCCGGTGATGGGCGGCGGTCGCTGGCCTCGGGCGGATTCCGGGAGGCGCGCGGGCTGCTGCGCGAGGCGGTGGACCTCTGGCGTGGGCCCGCGCTGGTCGATCTGCCTTTCGGCCAGGCACAGCTGGCCTGGCTGGAGGAGCTGCGGCTGTCGGCTTGGGAAGATCTGGCGGAGGCCGAGCTGGCTCTGCCCGAGGGCACGTCGGTGGCCGAGTTGCGGCGCCTGGTGGCCGCACATCCGCTGCGTGAGCGGCTGGTCGGGTTGCTGATGCGAGCCCTGCACGCCGCCGGGCGGCCGGCGGAGGCGTTGACGGTCTTCGACGAGACCCGGCGGTTGCTGGTGAAGGAGCTCGGCGCCGACCCTTCGCCAGAGCTGGCGGAGATCCATCTGGAGATCCTCCGGGCCGAGAAACCTCGGCGGCACGGGGTTGCTGCGCAGCTCACCAGCTTCGTGGGGCGGGAGCGGGAGCTCGAGGCACTGGGGGACGCCCGGCTGATCACCCTGGTCGGGCCGGGTGGGGTGGGCAAGACCCGGCTCGCCATCGAGGCCGCCAGGCGGTCCGCCCGTGAGACATGGTTTGCTGATTTGTCGCCTATTTCCGAGCATGTGGACCTGGCGGTGCTGGCCGCACTGGGCGTCCGCGACGGCGGCGTGCCGGGGATGAGCCCGGTCGACCGGCTGGTGACCGCGCTCTCAGGACGTGAACTCCTGCTCATCCTGGACAACTGCGAACATGTCATCGACGCCGCCGCCGCACTGGCACGCCGCCTGCTCGGTGAATGCCCCGGCCTGAGCCTGCTGGCCACCAGCCGCGAGCCGCTCGGCCTGACCGGTGAGACGATCATGCCGTTGGCGCCCCTGGGCACCGCCTCGGCGATCCGGCTCTTCGCCGACCGCGCTGCCGCCGTAGGGCAGGGCTTCGAGCTCACCGAGGACAACCTCGACGCGGTGAGCTCCATCTGCGCCACGCTCGACGGACTGCCTCTGGCGATCGAGCTGGCCGCCGCCCGGTTGCGGTTCTTCCCGGTGGAGGAGATCGCCGCCCGGCTGATCGCCGACGGCCGGTTCCGGCTGCTCTCCCGGGGGGACCGTACGGCTGCCGCCAGGCACCAGACCCTGCGTGCCGTGGTGGAGTGGAGCTGGGACCTGCTGAGCGCTGAGGAGCGGGAGCTGGCCACGCGCTTCTCGGTCTTCGCGGGCGGAGCCTCGCTCGATGCCGTGGAGGCGATTTGCGGGGATATTACAGACTTGGTGGATAAGTCACTGGTGGTGGCCGAGGGCGGTCGTTACCGGATGTTCGAGACGATCCGCTTGTTCTGTGCTTCCGGTCTGACCGACGACATCCGGGCCGAGCACGCGCGTTACTACCTGGAGCTGGCACAGGAGGCCGATCCGCATCTGAGGCGGGCCGAGCAGCTCGTCTGGCTGGCCCGGCTGTCCAGCGAGCACAACAACCTCATGGCCGCGCTGCGCCACGACCCCGAGACCGGGCAACGCATGGTCGCGGCGCTGGCGGCGTACTGGTGGCTGAGCGGGCGGCGCAGCGAGGCGGGTGAGCCGGCCGCCGGGCTGCTGGAGCTTCGGCCAGGGCTGGAGGAGGAGTACGTCGCCTGCGTGCTGCACGCCGTACCGCACCCCGCGCCCGAGCACTGGGAGCGCGCGACCGAGATCCTGCGGGCGACCCGCTGGCCGCTGCGCCATCCGTTCCTGGCGCCGCTGTGGGGGATGCTCGTCGGGCCGGTGGGCATCGCGGCCGACGCGCCCTTTCTCGGTGGCGACCCGTGGAGTGAGGCCCTGGTGCGGCTGGGCAACGCACTGCTGACCCTGCACTCAGGGGATCCGGCCAAGGCCGAGCGGGAGCTGTCCGAGATCCTCGACCAGTTCGGGAAGGTCGGTGAGCGCTGGGGGATGGCTCAGGCGATGGACGGCCTGGCCGTACTGGCGAGCTGGCGCGGGCGGTGGGAGCGGGCCGGCGAGCTGTGGCGGGAAGCGATGGCGATGCTGAAGGAGCTCGGCTCCGTGGAGGAGTGCGCGCAGGTGCTCGGGCGCCGGGCCGAGGCCCACCTGCGCCAGGGCAGGCCCGAGGTCGCCGTGCGGGACTTCCGCGGGGCGGATGAGTACGCCAGACAGGCCGGCCTGCCGGCCGTCTCGCTCCTGGGGCTGGCTATGGCGGCCAGGCTCCAAGGGGATCTTGACGAGGCACGCCGCCTCCTGGAGAGGATGCCGGAGCCGACCGGAGGGTTCGGCCTGGAGGGGCAGCGGGCCCGCAGGCTGACCGAGCTGGCCCGGCTGGAACGGGCGGGCGAGCTCCATCGGGAGGCGGTGTCGGTCGCCAAGCGGTCCTTCATGGTCGCCGACCTGGCCGCCGCCGTGGAGGGGCTGGCGGAAGCCGTACCACCGAAGCAGGCGGCCCTGCTGCTGGGCATCGCCGTCGCGCTTCGCGGGACCGCCCTAGCAGGCGACCCCGACGTGGCCAGGGTCGCCGCCGAAGCGAGCGCGGCGATCGGCGCCGAGGCGTTCGCCGAGCAGTTCGGCACGGGTGCCGCGATGAGCCGCGAGGACGCGCTGACAACGATCGAGGACGTTGTCAGCGGATAGGCGGTGAGCTGTCAGCGGGGTTTTCGACAGTAGAGCCATGACGAACAAGAACATTTCAGTCCTCATCTCCGGCGCCAGCATCGCAGGCCCCGCCCTCGCCTACTGGCTGGCCCGCTCCGGTGCCACGGTCACCGTTGTGGAGAAGGCCCCTGTCCTCCGCACCGGCGGCCAGGCCATCGACTTCAAGGGCGAGACCCACCTGGAGCTCCTGCGCCGCATGGGCATCCTGGAGGAGGTCGAGCGCCGCCAGACCGGGAGCACCGACCAGACGGTCATCGACTCGTACGGCAGGCGGATCACGGTCATGCCGGGCTGGTTCACCGGTGGTGACCTGGAGATCCTCCGCGGCGACCTGGCGGAGATCCTCTACGAGCGCACTCGTGAGACGTGCCGGTACGTCTTCGGCGACTCGATCACCTCGCTGACCGAGACCGCCTCGGGCGTCCACGTGACGTTCGAAAAGGGCGCGCCCCGGACCTTCGACGTGGTCGTCGGTGCGGACGGCATCCACTCCAACGTGCGCCGCCTGGCCTTCGGCCCGGAGTCGAACTACTTCAAGTACACAGGCCACTACTACGCGCTGGTGGACATGGAGCGGGTCGTGGACGAGCCGGTGATGTACAACGAGCCGGGCAGGCTCGTCTCCATCGGCGGCCCCAAGTCACCCGCCTTCTTCTGCTTCGCCTCGCCTGAGCTGACCTACGACCGCTACTCGGTGGCGGAGCAGAAGCAGATCCTGACCGACGCCTACCGCGGTATGGGCTGGCGGACACCCGAGATCCTGACCAAGCTGGCCGGGGCGAAGGACGTCTACGTCGACGCCATCGCCCAGGTCGCGATCGAGCGCTTCTCGAAGGGCCGGATCGTGCTGGTCGGCGACGCCGCCGCGGCCAACACCCTCGGCGGCGTCGGCACCGGTCTGGCCCTGGTCGCCGCTTATGTGCTGGCGGGCGAGCTGAGCCAGGCCGACTACGGCACGGCCTTCGAGCGCTACGAGAAGACCATCCGCCCGTTCATCGAGGCCGCCGAGGGCAACAAGGCCGGCCCTTTCCTGGCACCGCGCACCCGCAAGGGCATCTGGCTGCGCAACCAGCTGTTCAAGCGACGCTTCCTGCTCAGCTCGATGGCCAAGATGGGGGAGAAGATGGCCGGCGGCCACTTCGAGCTGCCCGACTACACCTCCTTGAGCCGGCCGGCGTCCACTACGAAGCCGGCTCCCGTCGTCGCCCCCGAGCGCGGCTGAACGGTGACCCGCGCGAACGTCGCCTGTGCGGCAGGTCGGTCACCGCGCCGGCCGGCGACGAGCCGAGCGCGGTCAGCAACGCGAGGCGGCCACGTGCCGGCAACCGACTTACCCGGTCATGGTGTCAGCCGCTAGATCGGATCTAGCGGGGCGCTCTGGCGCCCTATCGAGGGGGACGATCCCCTGCACCGCACACGAGGAGGAGCCGCATGGGCCGGGTCACGTCGAAGGACGGTACGTCGATCGCGTACGAGCGGCAGGGAAGCGGGCGGGCCGTCATCCTGGTGGGCGGGGGTCTCGACGACGGCTCGGAGAACGCGCCCCTGGCCGCGGTGCTCGCGGAGGATTTCACGGTGTACAACTACGCGCGGCGCGGCAGGGGCGAGAGCGGCGACACCCCGCCGTACGCCGTGGAGCGTGAGATCGAGGACCTGCATGCGCTGATCGGACAGGCCGGTGGAGCGGCGCATGTGTACGGGGTCTCGTCGGGCGGCATGTTCGCGCTGGAAGCCGCGGCGGCGGGCCTGGCGATCGACAGGCTCGCGGTGTACGACGTGCCGTATGACACGTCCGAGGACGCGCCGCAGCGGTATCGGGGTTACCGCGAGCAGGTGGCGGCGGCCCTCGCGGCGGGGCGGCGCGGTGAGGCGGTCGAACTGTTCATGCGGCTGGCGGGATCGTCGGAGGAGGACGTCGCGGGGGCCAAGGGCTCACCGTACTGGCCGGGGCTGGAGGCGCTGGCGCACACGCTCGCCTACGACGCGGCCTGCTACGGGCCGCCCCCGACCGCCCGCCTCGCCACGATCACCCAGCCGACACTGGTGGCCACCGGCGAGGGGAACCCGTTGTACGACTCGGCCGCGGAGGCGCTCCTGGCCGGCATCCCCCAGGCCGAACGTCACGTTTTCCCCGGTCAGGGCCATGTGGCCGACCCGAAGGCGGTCGCGCCCGTCCTCGCTCGGTTCTTCGGACACTGACGCAAGGGAAGGATGGGACGCAGCCGCCTCAGTCCGCTGACCGGATCCGGCGAGGCCCACGACGATGACCGCACTGCGCGGCGGCCCCCCGTCCGGAATGACCTCCGGACGGGGGCCGCCGGACCCCTGTCCCTACTCCGGTGCCGGGGTGAGCGCGGACTCCCGGTGGAGGGCGCGTAGTGCCAGGAGGCCGGCGAGGGTCACGGGGACCAGGGCGACGTGGCACAGCGCGAGCGTGATGGTGCTGGCCTCGTCGAGGTCGGCGGGGATGGTCATGATCGGTATGGTCACGAGGGCGAGTGCCGGGGCCACGACCATCGCCACCAGAATGACCGGGCGCCAGATGCGCGACAGCAGCGCCGCCAGGGTCATCCCGACGAGCAGTGGCACGACGGTGAAGCCGCCGAGGGTGGTCGCGTCGACCTCCGCGGGCCGGCCCTGGGCGGTGAAACGGAAGTCACCGCCGAGGGCGCGCCCCACCGCGTAGATGGCGAGGTTGAGGACCAGCGCGACCATCACGGTGGCGGCGACGATGACCGCGGCCCGGCCGCGAGCGCGTGACGCGGGCGCGCCCGGGGCGGCACCTTGGGTCATGAGGGCTGCCCCGCGCGGCGCAGGTACGCCTCGATCCGGTCGAGCGCTCCCGACCAGACCTCCTTGACGAAGAAGTCGCGCACCTCGGGCGCCGGGAAGCCGCTCTGCACGACCGTGAGCAGGGTGCCGCCCTCGTGCTTGTCGAAGGTGACCTCGATGGTGGTGGTCATGGTCGTGCCGTCGGGAGAGCTGCCGGTGGACTCGGTGAGCAGGCGGTGCGGGCGGTCGATCTCCAGGAAGGTCTGCGTCTCGCGGAACAGGTGGTCGGGGTCCGGTCCCCAGACCGTGGTCTGCCGGCCTCCGACGCGCAGGTCGACCTCGATCTCGACGATGCCGGGCTCCTCGTCGAGGATGCTGAACCAGATCTTCTGCTTCTCGGCGTCGGTGTAGGCGTCGAAGACCTCCTCGGGGGTGGCGGGCAGTATGCGGGTCGTGCGTAGCTGGATGCTCTCGGTGTCGTTCGGCGTCATCTCTCGGCGTCCTTGTCGGTGTCCGTATCCGGGGCGTTCTTGAGGGTGAAGTAGGCGTCGAGGCCGTCGAGCCGGCGCGCCCACAGGCGCTGGTAGAAGGTGATCCACGACATGACGTCCTCCAGGCGCTCGGCTCCCAGCCGGCACTGCCGCGATCGGCCGACCTTTTCCGTCGTGACCAGGCCGGCGTTCTCGAGGATGTGCACGTGCTTCTTCATGCCGGTGAGCGACATGCCGAAAGGCTCGGCCAGCTCGCCGATCGTGGCGGGTCCCTGGCCGAGCCGGATGAGTATCTGCCGCCGGGTCCCGTCCGCGAGGGCGGCGAACGTGCGATCGAGGACCTCTTGCTGAACCATGTGGTTCACTTTAGGACACTGAACCGATCGGTGCAATGTTCGTCGCCGACGAGTACCGGGGCGGGTCTGGTGCGTGGCCGATGACGTACCGGCCGGGCTATGGCTCGATCAGTCCGACGCGGATGGCGTAGCGGGTGAGCTCCAACCGATCCTTGAGGCCGAGTTTCTGTAGCAGGTTGGCCCGGTGCCGCTCGACGGTCTTGACGCTGATGAACAGCAGCTCGGCGATCTGCTGCGAGGTGTGGCCCTCGGCGACGAGCTTGAGGATCTCCTCCTCCCGGCCGGTGATGGCCTTGGCCGGGAGGGCGCCGCCTTCCTTGGCGCGGTCGAGGTAGTTGCGGATGAGGGCGGTGACCGCGCCGGGGTACAGGAAGGGCTCGTCGCGCATGGCGGCCCGGCAGGCCTCGATCAGGTCGCGGTCGGCGACCGACTTGAGAACGTAGCCGCAGGCGCCGGCGCTGAGAGCCTCGAAGAAGTACTGCTCGTTGTCGTACATGGTCAGCATGAGAATGCGCAGGTCCGGCTGGATGCGGGAGAGCTCACGGGCGGCCTGCAGGCCGGTCAGGCGGGGCATGGCGATGTCGAGGATCGCCAGGTCCGGCCGGTGGGCGCGGGCCAGCTCGATGGCCTGCGCGCCGTCGCCGGCCTCGGCGACCACCGTCAGGTCGGGCTCGCTGTCGAGGATGAGCCGTACGCCGCGGCGGACCAGGGCGTGGTCGTCGGCCAGCAGGATGCGGATGGTCGTCACCTCGGACACGGTCAGCGCCTTCCGGTGTCGGTGGGCACGGTCAGGCGTACCTCGGTGCCGCCGTCGGGTCCGCGTTCGAGGGCCAGGCCGGCGCCGATGAGCAGGGCGCGTTCGCGCATGCCGCGGATGCCGGCCCCTTCGGCGGCCTGGCCGAGGCCGCGCCCGTCGTCGCGGACGCGCAGCTCCACCCCGCCCGGAGTGCGCCGGAGACTGAGATCGACGTGCCTGGCCCCGGCGTGCCGGGCCGCGTTGGTGACGGCTTCCTGCGCGACCCGGTAGACGACGAGCTCCCGATCGTGGCCCAGGGACGGCAGGTCGGCGGCCAGCCGGTGGCGTACGGACAGCTTCGGGGTGCGGAACTCCGAGGTGAGGGCTTTGAGCGCGCTGACGAGGCCGAGCTCATCGAGGACGCCGGGGCGCAGGCGGCGGGCGATCCGGCGGATCTCCTCCAGGCTGGTCCGAGTGGTCTCCTGGGTCTGGTGCAACTCGTCCCGAAGGGCGGGCGGCGCCTGGTCCGCGACGTGCTTCAGGTCGAGCAGGACGGCGGTCAGGGTCTGGCCGATCTCGTCGTGCAGCTCCTGGGCGATGCGGTGGCGTTCGGCCTCCTGTGCGGACAGGGCCCGCGCGGCGCTGGTGGCGCGCTCGCTCTCCAGGCGGTCGAGCATGGTGTTGAAGGTGGCGATCAGGTCGACGATCTCGCCACGCCCCTCGGCGGCGGGGCGTTGCCCGGGGCGCAGCAGGTCGATGGTGGCCATCGCCCGGGTGAGCCGCTGCAGGGGAGCCAGTGCCATGCGGAGCAGCGCGGCGTTGGCGATCAGCATGGCCGCCAGCCCGCCCACCAGGACTGCCGCCTCGGTCAGCAGCACGGGGGTGGAAACGGTGACCGGGCCCAGCAGCAGCGCGGTGGCCACGACCAGGACGACGGCGTTCAGCAGGAAGACCCGCCAGAACAACGACACCACACACCGCCTCCTTCTCGCTGCCTCGATCCCCGATGGCCCGGGAGCCAATGCCACCTTCCGGGTGCGAACGGGTCCGCGTCCATCCGTGTCAGCACCCATTCCTGCCCAGAATCTACAAGTCGTTCACCAGGGCAAATGGGGGTCGGTGCGGATGGCGGGAGCGTCGCGGGGCCGGAAGGCTGGGAGACGGCCCGGCTGCCGACGGCCGCAACCGGCGCGCCGGCGGGCCGGGCGTCCGGCCGTAGCCGGGCCCCACCGCTGACGTTCTGGAAGGTGGTGACCCGTGGGTCATGCCGACACCCTGCTCGCTATGGGCGGCGCGTTTCTCGCGGCCGCCTTCCTGGCCCGGCTCGGCCGCCGGATCGGGCTGCCGACCATCCCGCTGTTCATGCTCGCCGGCATCCTGCTCGGCCCGCACACCCCCGGCCTGGTCCTGGTCGACGACCCGCACCAGCTGGAGATGCTGTCCGCTCTCGGGCTGGTGCTCCTGCTGTTCTACCTGGGCCTGGAATTCCATCTGGACGATGTCAGAAACGGCGGCCGCCGGCTGGTCGCCGCCGGCGGCATCTATCTCGTGCTCAACATCGGCGCGGGCCTGGGGTTCGGGTTCGCCCTCGGGTGGGGCGTACGGGAGGCGCTGGTCCTGGCCGGGGTGCTGGGCATCTCCTCGTCCGCGATCGTCACCAAGATCCTTATTGACCTGGGCCGGATCGGCCGCCCCGAGACGCGACTGATCCTCGGGGTCATCGTGGTCGAGGACCTGTTCCTCGCGATGTACCTGGCGGTGCTCCAGCCTGTCATCGGCGGCGCCGAGAACCTGACCGACGCCGCCCTGCAGGCAGCCAAGGCGTTCGCCTTCCTGCTGCTGCTGGCCGCCGTCGCCCGCTACGGCACCCGCCTGGTCGGCCGCCTGATCGCGGTACGCGACAACGAGCTGCTGGTGATCAGCTTCCTGGGCGCCGCGGTCCTGGTCGCCGGTGTCTCGGAGGCGCTGGGCGTCGCGGACGCCATCGGCGCCTTCATGGTCGGCCTGATCTTCGCGGGCACCCCGTCCGCCCCCCGCATCCGCCGGCTGGTGCACCCGCTGCGGGACGCCTTCGCCGCTGTCTTCTTCTTCGCCTTCGGCCTGGCCATCGACCCCGCCGACCTCGCCTCCGTGGCCGCGCCGCTGGCCGTTGCCGTCGCGCTCACCCTTGTGATGAACGTGGCCGCCGGACTGATCGCCGCCCGCCTGTACGGGTACGGGCCGCGACCCGCCGCCGACATCGCCACCACGCTGCTGGCCCGCGGCGAGTTCGCCCTCATCCTGGCCGCCATGGCCGCCGGCGCGGGGCTCGACGGCCGGCTGGCCCCGTTCATCGCGGGCTACGTCCTCGTGCTGGCGGTCCTGGGCCCCGTCATGGCCGGGCGCTCAGATCGGCTCGCCGCCGCCCTGGTGGCCGTACGGAACCTGGTTCGCCGCGAACGGAGGGCGGTCCGGGACCCCGGCGAAGCCGACACCGCGACCCCCGAACCCACGAAGCCGAGCCGCTCGTGAACCACCTTCAGGCGCCCTCGCGGCAGACGGTGTTCCCGGGCGGGACGCGGAGGTCGGTGAAGTACCGGTTGGCGTACGCGATCGTGCACGGGTCACCCGTGTGGTAGAGCCCGTGCCCATGGCCCTCGAAGCGGATCGTGCCCGATCCCGGCACCCGGAGGGCGAGGTCGGCGGTGTCCGCGTAGTCGGTCCACGTTCCCGCGCCGACGAACGGCGGCAGTTGGTCCACGGGGAGGGGAGCGGTGGGAGTGCGTACCGGTTCCGGCCAGCCCACGCAGCCCAGCGGGTGCCACAGCTCGTTACCGGACAGGTGCGGTGCGATCCGGTCGCCCAGGGCTCGCAGGCGGCGGTACTCCGCGTAGTCGCGATAGCCGATTCCGTCGAGGCAATGGGTCATGTTCATCCCGACGATCGAGGGTGGCTTCGGGCTGCCCAGCGTTCCCGCCTTGACGTAGTCGGAGAAGCCGGTGGCGTCCCCCTTTTCGGCCCGTCTGATCGCCTGGGCCAGTTCCTTCCACCGGGCGTTGTCGTCACCGGGCGCGACGAGGTGGGGCATGGCGGCCACGGTGAGGTCGAAGCCGCTGTAGGCGACCCCCTTCTCGGCCGGTACGGGGGAGCGGTCGGCTGCGGAGCGGAGTTCGTTCCACACCGTCCCGACGTCGCGTCCATGCAACGCGCAGGCGGAGTCGTTCGCGCACCACTCGGAGAAACGGGTGAACTGCGCTTCCATGAGGGCGTATCGCGCTCGATCGTCCTCGCTCCTGTCCCGGAGCGTGTTGACGGCCCCGTCCAGGTACATCGCTCGTATCCGGCTGGGGAAGAGCCTGGCATAGGCGAGCCCGGGAACGCCGCCGTAGGAGGTGGCCATGAAGGTGAACTGCCGCTCGCCCATCGCCGAACGGATCGCGTCGATGTCGCGCGCGAACGAGGCGGAGTCGAGGTGACCGAACAGCTCGGGGTCGGCGGCGCGACAGCGCTCGGCGGCCGCCCGGTTCGAGCGGGCCAGGGCGGCCCACTCGCGTTCGTCGTCCGGCGGGGTGATCCACGGGCCGGTGCCGAGACAGTCCTGGTCGAGGATGCCCAGCTCGATGCCGTTGCGCGGCAGGAGGCTGACGACGTCGAAGCGGTCCCGGATCTGGGCGAAGCTGCCCGCGTGCCGCTCCAGGTCCTGCACCCCGGACCCGCCTGGGCCGCCGGGGATGGAGAACAGCACGCCGATGCGGTGGCGCCTGCCGGTGTGGGGCAGCATCGCGAGGGGGAGCGTGATCGTGCGGCCCCGCGGTTCGGCCCAGTCGACGGGGACGCGGATCTGGCTGCACAACATGTTGTCGCAGGGCTTCCACGTCAATGTGGAGTCGGGAGTGGCGGCGGCGGACACGGGCGCGGCGGCCACCAGGAGGATGGTCGCGGCCGAACCGGCGAGCAGCGGCCGGAGGCGGTGTCCGCGCAGCGCGATGGCGGCCGCCGCGGCGGCCAGGGCGGCCACGGTGTAGGCGGCCAGCAGTGCGCCCGCGGCGATCGGGCCGAGCAGGCCGTCGGCGGCCATCTGGCCGGGTAGCGCCCCGATGAGGTGCGCGCCGATCTGGTAGCCGAGCGGGCGCGGCAGGGTCTGCGCGGCGACGGGCAGGATCAGCAGCACGACCATCAGCGCGACCAGCGTGCCCGCCGTGGAACGGATCGCCGTGCCGAGTCCCAGCCCCATGAGCGCGACCAGCGGCATCGAGGCGCCGGTGATCAGCAGCCCCGCCAGGACGCCCGGCTCGGACAGGGAGGCGCCGAGCGTCTCCCCGTCCAGCAGCACCGTGTCCGCTCTGGTGCCGAGGACCGCCATGGTGGCGGCGTACATGCCGAAGACCAGCACCTGCCCCGCGACCAGGCTCACGGCCACCAGGACCGGGATCTTCGCGAGGAGGAAGGTACGGCGGGCCGGGACGGCCGTCAGGCTCGTGTTGATGTGGCCCGTGCCGTATTCGGTGGTGATGGAGAGCGCTCCGAGCGCGCCCATCACGAGGTGGGCGAAGGGCAGGCCGGTGCCCAGCCCGTCGCCCAGGCTGTCGAAACGCCGCAGGTCCGCGCCCTGCTGGGCGTCGAAACCGCGCGTGACCAGGAAGGCCACGCCCGCGCTGAGGCCCACCGCGATCAGCGCGGAGATCAGCAGGTAGAGGTTGGAGCGGAGCGTTCTGAACTTCAGCCACTCCGCCGCGATCGCGTCCTTCATCGTGCCACGTACTCCCTGCTGTCGTCGGTCAGCTCCATGAACGCCTCCTCCAGGGAGGCCTCGCGCGGGGTGAGCTCGTACAGCGCGATGCCGTGGGCCAAGGCCAGTTCGCCGATGCGCCTGGCTTCGAGCCCGGTCACCGCCAGCCCGTCCTCCGCCCGGACCACGCCCCCGTTGGCCTGCAGGACCATCGCCAGCGCCGCCGGGTCGGCGGCGTGGACGAGCACGTCGCGCCGATACCGCTCGGCGAGGTCCGCCATGGCCGTGTCGGCGATCAACCGACCGCGCCCCACCACCACGACGTGGTCGGCGGTCACGGCCATCTCGGCCATCAGGTGGCTGGAGACGAGCACCGCCCGACCCTCCGCGGCCAGCGCGCGCATCAGCTCGCGGATCCACCGCACGCCCTCCGGGTCCAGTCCGTTGACCGGTTCGTCGAACATCAGCGCCTCCGGGTCGCCCAGCAGCGCTACCGCGATCCCGAGCCGCTGCTTCATGCCCAGCGAGAACCTCGCGATCCGCCTGTGTGCCACGGACGTCAGCCCCACCCGGTCGATCACCTCCTCCACTCGGGCCAGGCCGATGCCGTTGCTGCGCGCCACGCACGCCACGTGCGCCCGTGCGGTGCGGCCCCCGTGTACGGCTCCGGCGTCCAGCAGCGCCCCGAGCGTCAGCAGTGGGCGTCTGAGCGAGGCGTAGGGCCGCCCGGCGACCAGGGCGGTGCCGGCGTGCGGGGCTTCCAGGCCGAGGACGGCCCGCATCGTGGTGGACTTCCCGGCGCCGTTGGGTCCGAGGAAACCGGTCACCTGGCCCGCTTTCGCGACGAAGGTGAGCTCGTCCACCGCGGTGGCGTCGCCGTACCTGACGGTGAGGTCGTTGACTTCGATCACGGGTCCAGCCTCGCCGCGTGCGCTCGCGTCCTCCATCCGCCCAGGCCCAGCACGTGAGGGGGGATTTTCCACCGTCGAAGGTAGGGCTGGGCCTACCGTGCCGCGGGTGATCAGAGGCCAGACTGGTGGGGTGGGCAGAGTCAAGAGGGGGTTGATCGCGGCGGCCGGGGTGCCGCTGAACGCTGTCATGGCTGTGGCCCTGGTCCTCGCCTGGGCGCCGCGCATCCGCGCGGGCATCGTCTCGTTGCAGCGAGCGTGGGCGGGAGCGGCGCTGGGCCGGGCCATCCCCGCGCGTGAGAACGGCCCGCGGGTGCTGGCCTGGCTGGCGATCAACGCCGTCGTCGGCCCGGCCTTCCTGATGGCGATGACCGCCGTGGTGAACACCGTGGGCATCATCGTCCACCTGCGGCCCGCCGTGAACGGCCCGAGCGTGACCTTCACGCTCAGCCTGGCGCTGCTCCTCCTTTCGGCACTCGGCCTGGTCGTCGCCGCGCTCATGGGACTGGCCGAGGCCCGGCTCGCCGAACTGCTCCTCGGCAGTGGTGACTCGCTGGCCCAGCGGGTGCGGGAGCTGACCGCCTCCAGGGCCGCCGCCGTCGACGCGCGGGCGGCCGAACTGCGCCGGATCGAGCGCGACCTGCACGACGGCGCCCAGGCCAGGCTGATCGCGGTACGGCTGAACCTCGGCCTGGCCAGGAGCGCCGACGACCCTGAGCAGGCCCGCGAGCTGATCGAGGAGGCATGGGAGTCGGCCGGACAGGCCCTCACCGACCTGCGCGATCTGGTGCGCGGCATCCACCCGCCCGTGCTCGCCGACCGCGGCCTGGCGGGCGCGATCGAAGCGGCCGCCCTGCTCTGCCCCATCCCGGTCGCCACGGACCTCGTCCTGGCCGGCCGCCCCGAGCCGCCGGTCGAGTCCGCGCTCTACTTCGCCGCCGTCGAGGCCATGACCAACGTCACCAAGCACAGCCAGGCCACCCGTGCATGGGTACGGCTGCGCCACACCGGCGACGGCCTCCGCCTGGTCGTCGGCGACGACGGGCACGGCGGGGCGGATCCGGCGGCGGGCACCGGCCTGCGCGGGATCGCGGAACGCCTGTCCGCCTTCGACGGCACGCTGACCGTGCGGAGCCCGCCGGGCGGTCCGACCATCCTCACCATGGAGCTGCCGTGCGCGTTGTGATCGCCGAGGATCTCACCCTGCTTCGCGATGGCCTGATCCGGCTGCTGTCGGCGCACGGCTTCGAGGTTGTCGAGGCGGTGGACAACGGGCCCATGCTCCTGGCGGCTCTGGTGGAGCAGGCCCCCGACGTGGCCGTCATCGACGTACGGCTCCCGCCCACCTTCACCGATGAGGGCCTGCGCACCGCCCTGGAGGCCCGGCGCCGCCGGCCGGGGCTCCCGGTGCTGATCCTGTCGCAGTACGTCGAGCAGCTCTATGCCCGCGAGCTCCTGTCGGACCGGTCGGGCGGCATCGGATACCTCCTGAAGGACCGCATCGGCGATGTGGCGGAGTTCGTCGAGTCGGTGCGCCGGGTCGCCGGCGGCGGCACCGCCATGGACGCGGAGGTGATCTCCCAGCTCCTGACCCGCCGGTCGAGGGACGAACCCCTGGCGGAGCTGACCACCAGGGAGCGCGAGGTCCTCGCCCTGATGGCGGAGGGCCTGTCCAACCTGGCGATAGCGGCCCGCTTCGGGGTCACGGACAAGGCGATCGGCAAGCACACCAACAACATCTTCGCCAAGCTCGGCCTCCCGCCCTCCGACGACCACAACCGCCGCGTCATGGCCGTCCTCGCCTACCTCCAGGCGGGCCCCGCCTCTCCGGATCCGTCCTAGACGAACTGGCTCTTGTAGAAGACGCTGGCCTGGCGCACACCGCCGGTGTTGGAGTGGAACCCGAAGGCCAGCCGGGGACCGCTGGAGTGCGTCCAGATGGCCATGCCCTGCGGCTCGCGGCCGGGCAGCGAGTTGCCGGCCGTGGTCTCCCACCTGTCGACCACGGTCGTCTGCCCGGTGTCGTTGAGGTCGATGACCGTGATGTACGACGGGCCGTTGGCCCTGCCCTCCAGCAGGTACGCGTAGCGCCCGTAGGCGGTGAAACCCTGGAACGGATTGCTGGTGCCCCAGGACCCGCGGGACGGCAGGGCCCGCTCGGCCAGGCGGTGCTCGGCGTTGAGCCGCCCCGCGCGGGCGTCGCTCAGGTTGAACGCGACGATGCGCGGCTGGTCCGTGCCTGTCTTGTAGCGCACCAGCAACCGGCCGGTCGTGGGGTCGATCGCGGGCTGCGGGTTGATCATGGCGTCGCCGATGGAGGGCGTGCGGTCCTGGACGGCCGCACTGGTCTTCTCCAGCACGGCTCCGTCCTGGAACGCGAACCGCCCGATTCTGGTGCCGAACCCGCTGGAGCTCGACATCCACTCCGTCCACAGATAGACCGACCCGTTGTACGGCTCGGCCGCGATCGACACCCCGTGCCCGAAGTTGTGCAGCGCCATGGAGCCCAGCTGCCTGCCCGACGTGTCGGTCTTGGTGATCCACAGGTCGCCGACGTGGTCGGGGTCGGAGTTCTGGGAGTTCACCTGAGCGAAGTAGATGTGCTGATGCGCGTTGTCGTACGCGAAGGACTGCATCACCCAGTTGGCGTGCAGCGACGCCTTCCAGACCGGGTTGCCTCCCGCGCCGCTGAGGTCGAAACGGTCGGAGGTCGGCACGTCCGCCTCCGCCGGCCCGGCGCCGAGGAGCGGGCCGGCGGATCCAAGAGCGGCCGCGGCCACGATGCCCGCGCCGCTCCTGAACAGCCCGCGCCTGCCGAGGGCGTGACGACGCGTGCCTTGAGGGATGTCGCTCATGGAGTGTCTCCCGTGGTGTCGAAGGAACGTGAGGGTTCCGGCTGTACGTGCGTCAGCCGCGCGCCCAGGAGGTCGGCCGTGGCGCGGAGGTCGGCCAGGCGGTGCCCGGTGCCGAGGGCCCAGTGATGTGAGATGCCGCTGGCGCTCCAGGCGTCGGTCCACTCGCCGGGGTCGCAGCCGAAGTCCACCCGTGAGGTGGTGTTGCCGATCTGCAGCAGCGGGCCGTCGGCGACCGCGCCCTCCGAGACGACGAACCCGAACCCGCCGTCCCGGTCCTGCCGCAGTCCGAACGCGGTCACCGGGCCCGGCTTCACGTCGAACTCGACGGACACGCCCCAGCCGCGCTTGCCGTGGTAGACGCCCAGGCCGCGCAGCAGCGGCCGGCGGGCGCTGATGGCCAGGTGGGCCGGGCCGTCATGGCCCATCTCGACGTGGCCGCGCCGGAAGTCCAGCGCCTGCAACTCGGTGAACGAGCCGCCCGCGCCGAGGCGGTCCATGATGAGCATGGCCAGGCTGGTGCGCAGTTCGTACTCGCCGGCGGCCGGGACGCCGCGGGCGGTGAGCAGTGACGCGCCGAGGATCATGCCCGCGCCCAGCCGCTCGTGGATCTCGCCGTCCAGCCCACGGTGATAGTAGGCGAGGCTGTCGAGCTCGAAGTCCTCGACCAGGCGGTCCAGGCCGACCGACACGCGGGCCGCCCACACCAGGTCGTCGTCGTTGACGGAGCCGTCGAGCTCGAACACGCCCCTGGCGAGCTCGATCCGCGCCGCGGTCTCGTCGTCGGTGACCTTCTCCACGCGCACCCGCAGGTCGTCGAACTCCAGCACCTCGACATGCCCGCCGAAGTTGGCCGACACCAGGGTGAGGTCCGTGGCCACGTCCAGCATGCCAGGGTAGAGATGGCCCATCAGGCCGTGCCGCCCATGGCGGAGCGCGGCGCGCACGCCCGCCGACCGCACCCACCGGCCGATCCTGTCCCACGCCCGCTCGTCCTCCAGGTAGCCGGAGACCGAGCGGAACGGGATGCCGAGGCGGGTGAACGTGTTGGCCATCTCGGGCAGCGGGCAGGCCCCGCAGTAGGCCAGCCACTGGCCGGTGTCGAAGGTGGCGTGATCCATCGACTCGGTCGGCTGCAGGTTGATCAGCAGGACGGGCGCGCCGGCGCGCTGCGCGATCGGCGCCAGCATGCTGGCGGTCATGTACGTGGTGAGGAAGCCGACGATGAGGTCGCAGCCGGCGACCCGCAGTTTCTCGGCCGCGGCCGCGCCCTCCTGGGCATCGGAGATGAAACCGACGTCGACGATCTCCGCGTCCAGATCCCGCATCCGCTCCGAGACGCGTGCGGCCGAGCGCTGGAGCTGGGGGAGGAGGTCGGGGAACTGCGGCCAGTACGCCCCGAGCCCTCCGGCGACCAGTCCTACCCTGGTGCGGCGCGGTGTGATGCGGGTCAATGAGCTCATGCGGGTCTCCCTTCGGTCAGCGGACTTCGACTTCGATGATGCGGGTGTAGTCGTTGGCGCCGTTCGAGGCCAGGGCGACGATGCGGACCGCGTCGGCGCTCACGGGCTCGAAGTCCGAGCGGGCGCTGCCCGCGGTGTTGCCGCGCACTTGCGCGACGGTCCGCCACTGGCCGTCCACCTGGGCCTGAACGTCCCAGTCACGCAGCCCGTACGTCGAGGCGGGATAGCGCTCGGTGTCGAGCGTGTAGAGGTCCACCCGCGAGATCTGCCTGGCACCGCCCAGCGCGATGGCCACGGTGTCCGGCCAGGCCCTGCTGGTGGCGTCGTTCCAGCCGTTGCCGCCGGCCCAGCCGTTGGACGAGCGGTCGCCGTCGGCGACGCTGCAGGGCGGGTAGTTGGCGTTGAGATGCTGGGAGGAGGCGGTGACGGGACGCTGGAGCGCGAGGTTGCCGCCGTTGTCGAGCCGGTCCACGGGCACGACCTCGACCGGCACGGACAACGTCTGCGCCGGGGCGCGCAGGCGCAGGCCGTACTCGCCTTCCTTGGTGTCCGGCGGCACCGCGACCAGCAGTTTCGCGCGGACCTCGGCGCCGGGCGGCAGGTAGCTGGACAACATCGAGCGGGAGGCGCTGAGCGGCTGGTCGATCTCCACCGACATGGTGGCGAACCGGGCCTTCTTCGCGTCGCTGCGCATGCCGATCAGGAGCTTGGCGGGGCACGCGGGGTCCACGCCGAGGGGGGCGATGAGACGGTCGGCGCTCGCGATCGGGGTGAGGGCGCCGGTCCCCTTCGAGGCGCCCGGCTGGACCTTGACCGACGCTGCCGGCGGCGATACGGGGGTGGGGTCCCAGGCGGCGGCGGTGAGCGTGACGGTGACGCCGACGGCCAGCGCGGTGGTGAGGTGACGCATGATCGTTCCTTCCTAGACCGCGTGGAGTCCGGGGTCGCCGTCGAGGGTGAGGAGGCTGGCCCTGGTGGACACCGGGGCGCCCGGGCGGTCCACGTAGGGGACGACCTTGAAGTCGGCTCGCCACTGGCTGCGGGTGACCTCGCAGGAGACATAGCCGCGCTGATAGCTGGAGAACCTCAGGTGCGGGTTGGCCGGATCGCTGCCGCCGGGCGGTAGGCCGGTGTTCGGGTTGCCGTTGCCGCCGCTGCTGATGGACGTGCCGACGAACTCCACGCCGACCGTGGGCGAGGCGGGGTCGTCGAAGTTCGTCTTGAGCTCGCCCGCGAGGTTGTAGTGGATGTCGCCGGTCAGCACCACGGGGTTGCTCACCCGGCGCTCGACCATGCCGTTGATCAGGCGGTCCTTGGCGGCCTTGTAACCGTCCCAGAGGTCCATGCTGAGCTGCTGGGCGGGGCCCGGGTCGTAGTCGAGCTGGATCATGGCGATCTGCTGGGCGAGCACGTTCCACCTGGCGCGGGAGGCGCCCAGGCCGTCGAGCAGCCACTTCTCCTGCGGGGCGCCGAGCATCTGACGGGCGGGGTCGAGGCGCTCGGCGCAGTCCACCTGCTGCCCGTCGCCGCAGACCTGGTCGTCGCGGTACTGGCGGGTGTCGAGCACGTTGAACTCGGCCAGGTCGCCGAAGGTGAACCTGCGGTAGATCCGGGCGTCCGGGCCCTGCACCGCGGGCACCCTGATGGGCATGTTCTCCCAGTAGGCACGGAAGGCGTTGGCCCGGATCACCAGGTAGTCCTGCTCGGTCACCTCGCCGCCGGGGCCGTACGGGCCCGCCCAGTTGTCCAGCACCTCGTGGTCGTCCCAGGTGACGATCCACGGTGCCCGCTGGTGCGCGGCCTGCAGGTCGGGGTCGCTCTTGTAGAGGCCGTACTGGACGCGGTAGCGGTCGAGGGTGTCGCACTGCACCCGGAACTGCTCGGGCACGGGTGTCTTCCGGTTTCCGCCCGTCGGCACGATGCCGTACTCGTAGATGTAGTCCCCGAGGTGTAAGACCACGTCGGGCTCCTCCTCGGCGAGGTGGCGGTAGGCGGTGTAGTAGCCGTCCTGCCACGACGCGCACGAGGCGAAGGCGAGTCGCAACGTGTCGGGCCTGCTGCGGGGGGAGGGGGCGGTCTTGGTACGGCCGACCGGGCTGATCTCGCCGCCGGCGCGGAAGCGGTAGAAGTACTCGCGGCCCGCCTCCAGGCCCTTGGCGTCGATGTGGACGGAATGGCCGTACTCGGGGTTGGCCCACACGGAGCCGTGCCCGGCGCGCCGCGTGAACGCCTCGTCCTTCGCGATCTCCCAGTCGACCCTGATCTTGTTGTACGGCAGCCCGCCGAGCGGCTGGAGCGGATCGACCGCCAGCCGGGTCCAGAGGATCACCCGGTCGGGCAGCGGATCGCCGGAGGCGACGCCGAGCCGGAACGGGTAGTCGCCCTTCACGCCGGCGTGCGCGGTCCACGGGTCGGCCAGGTTGGTGGTGAACGCGAGGGCGAGTGCGGAGCCGCCGAGCGCGAAGAGGGAACGTCGCGTGGGGGGGTGCATGCTGCGTCCTAAAGTGGGGGGCGAAAGCCCTCACTTTGTAGCAAGCAGGAAGAGTCTTAACAAGATACAAGTTACAACTAACACCGATTTGCGTTACATCTGCGCCACCTGAACGTGAGCGTGGTGGTCGCGGAGCCGCTGGAGCAGCTCGGCGGGGGCGTTGGCGTCGACCACGATGACGTCGAAGTCGTCGAGCGGCGCCACCCGGTGCAGCGCCACCCGGGCCAGCTTGGACCCGTCCACGGCCAGGATGCGCCGGGCGCCCGCCTCCAGCATGGCCCGCTTCACCAGCACGATCTCCTGCTCCTGGTGGAAGGCGTACATCTCGGAGATGGCCGAGGTGGAGACCACGACCACGTCCGTGCTCACCGCCTCGACCGCGTCCACACAGCCGAGGCCGAGAAAAGAATCATGAGTGGCGTGATATTCACCGCCGAGCGCGATGAGCCTGATCTCGGGGTGGCCGGCCAGCAGCCTGATCGCCTCCAGGAAGTTCGTCACCACGGTCAGCGGCGCCAGGTCGCCGAGCTGGCGGGCCACGGCCAGCGCCGTCGTCGAGTCGTCGAGCATGACCGAGCTGCCCGGCTCGATGAGCTTCGTCACCGCGCGCGCGATCGCGTCCTTCTCCGCCGAGTGGGCCTTGAGCCGGTAGGCGATGTTGCTCTCCCACACGTTGCTGGCCTGGGCCGTGGCGCCGCCGCGGACCTTGCGCACCATGCCCTGGCGTTCCAGCTCGTCGAGGTCGCGATGGACGGTCATCACGCTCACGCCGAAGCTCTCGGCGAGTTCGGTCACGGAGGCGGAGCCCTGACGCACGATCTGCTCCGCCATGCCCTGCCGTCGCGCTGACCTGCCGGAGATGTGCGGCCGCGAATTCACCTGAGTCTCCACCCTGCTCGGACGGCTGCGGATATTACTCTTGACACTCATCTTGGGCGACTCGTACCCTCCCCCCATCCATCAGTTTTAACAAGTGGAAATGATAAGTTAACAACCATTGCATGGAGGTGGGGCCGTGGGTTCCCCCCGAGCGTACGGCCTGCGCTGCGATCACCGCACGACACCTTTCGGTGTGGACGGGGCGCCGCTGCTGGCATGGCGCCTCGCCGGCGAGGATCCGGTGGGATGCGTCGTCGAGGTGGACGGCGTGTGGTCGAGCGGCCGCATCGAGGACGCCGCCGCGATCCACGTCAGATACGCGGGACCACCGCTGCGCGCCCGCACCAGGTACGCGTGGCGGGTCACGCTCTGGGCCGCGGACGGCACGTCGAGCACGGCCCGCTCCTGGTTCGAGACCGGCACCGATCGGTGGACGGCCGCCTGGATCGCCGCCGACCCCGACGCGGTCGAATACGTCGACCCGCCCACCGAGGGCGACCTGGCGCTGAGCGACCATGGCCTGCTGCCCTGCCCCCAGCTTCGCCGGGCCTTCCAGGTCCGCCCGGCGGTGGCCGCGGCCCGGCTGTACATCAGCGCGAAGGGACTCTACGAGGCCGGCCTCAACGGGCGGCGGGTGGGCGACGCCCAGCTCGCGCCCGGCTGGACCGACTACCGGCAGCGCATCCCGTACCAGACGTACGACGTGACGGACCTCATCGCCGAGGAGGAGAACGTCCTGGCCGTCACGCTCGCGGACGGCTGGTGGAGCGGGTTCGTCGGATTCGACCCGCGCAGGCCCGGCTCCCACTACGGCCGTTTCCCCGAGCTTATCGCCGAGCTGCACCTGGACTACGCGGACGGATCGACGCAGGTCGTGGTCACCGACGGCGCCTGGCGCACCGCGCGTGGCCATCTGGCCTACGCCGACCTGCTCAAAGGGGAGTGCCACGACGAGCGCGCGGCCACCCCGGGTTGGCAGCTGCCGGGCTTCGACGACTCCTCATGGCGGCCGGTCGTCGTGACCGGCCATGACCACGCGCCGCTGGTCCCCTCGCCGGACGAGCCGGTCAGGGCGCTCCGCGAGCTGGCCCCCGTCGCGGTGACGCGCACCGGCCCCCGGACCCATCTGGTGGACTTCGGCCAGAACCTGGCGGGGCGGGTACGCCTGGCCGTCGAGGAGCCGGCGCCGGGGACGCGCGTGACCATCCGGCACGCCGAGACGCTCGACGCGGAGGGCGGGCTCGACGTCGCCAACCTGCGCACGGCCGACGCCACCGACGTGCTCATCAGCGCCGGGCAGACCGTCGTGTTCGAGCCCGCCTTCACCTATCACGGGTTCCGGTACGCCGAGATCACCGGTGTCGAGGACCTCGGCGACGTCCACGCCGTGGTCCTGCACAGCGACACGCCCGCGGCGGGCACGTTCGTGTGCTCGGACCCGGAGATCGACCAGCTCCAGCGCAACATCGAATGGGGGCAGCGGGGCAACTTCGTCAGCGTCCCGACCGACTGCCCGCAGCGTGACGAGCGCCTCGGCTGGCTGGCCGACGCCCAGGTGTTCCTGCCGACGGCGTGCTTCAACGCCGACGTGGCCGCGTTCTTCGTCAAGTGGCTGCGCGACGTGCGCGACGCGCAGCGCCCGGAGGGCGGATTTCCCAACGTCGCGCCCCGGATCAGCGGCGTGGCCGACGAGGGCGCTCCCGGCTGGGCGGATGCCGGCGTACTGATCCCCTGGCACCTCTACCGCGTCTACGGCGACGAACGCTTCCTCGACGTCGACTCCATGGCCGGATGGGTGGAGTTCGTGCGAAGGCACAATCCGGACCTCATCTGGCGTGCCAAGACCGGCCCGCACTTCGCCGACTGGCTGGCACCCGGCGCGGCGACCCCGCGCGATCTGCTGGCCACGGCCTTCTTCCACCGCAGCGCCGACCTGACCGCCAGGGCCGCCGTGGTGACCGGCCGCACCGCCGACGCGGAGCGCCTGCGCGCGCTCGCCGACGATATCCGCACAGCGTTCATTAAAACGTTCGTATCGGCGCCGGGCAGACTGGCGGGAGACACCCAGACCGGCTACCTGCTCGCTCTCGCCTTCGGCCTGCTGCCCGGCGAATGGGAGGAGCCCGCCGTCCGCCGCCTGGCCGAACTGGTCGAGGAGCACGGCCCGCAGACCGGGTTTCTCGGGGTGAACCTGCTCTGCCCCGTCCTGTCCGCCCACGGCCGGGCCGACCTGGCGCACGCGCTGCTCCGCCGTACCGACCCGCCGTCCTGGCTCTACCAGGTGCGGCAGGGCGCCACCACCATCTGGGAGCGCTGGGACGGAGCGGGCGCGCCCTCCATGAACTCCTTCAACCACTACGCCTTCGGCTCCATAGGCGAATGGCTGTACGGCGGCGTGGCCGGCATCGCGCAGGCACCGGACTCGGTGGCCTTCCGCGAGCTGGTGATCCGTCCGCAGCCGGGCGACCTGGCCTGGGCGCGGGCCACCTACGAGTCGGCACGCGGCCACGTCGCCGTGTCGTGGGAGCGAGCCGAAGGCGACTTCCGGCTCTCCGTCACCATTCCACCCGGCGCGACCGCCACCGTCCACCTGCCCGACGGACAGACCCATCAGGTGCTCTCGGGCGATCACACCTTCCGCACGACCGAGGAGACATAGCATGCCCGACCTGCTGCACAACGCCAGGGTGAGCCGCGGCCAGTTCCTGCGCATGATGGGCGGCCTGGCCGCGGCCGGGTTCGTCACCGCCTGTTCGACCCGGCCCGAGACCACCGCCTCGACCGGCGGCGGCCAGTCCACGACCGAGCTGAAGTTCATCGGCGTGGCCGACCAGAAGGCGCCGATGGACGAGCTGGTGGCCGCCTACCAGAAGGTCAGGCCGACGGTACGGCTCACGACCTCCTACGCCCCCACCGACCAGGTGCAGACCTCCATCCGCACCCAGCTCGGCGCCGGAAACGCCCCCGACCTGCACGTGGTCTTCCCGGGAAGCGGCAGCGCGATGTCGATGTCCGAGATCGCCGGGGCCGGGCTGCTGGCGGACCTATCCGGCCAGGCGTGGACGCGGACGATCCCCGAGGGCTTCAAGCCCGCCTTCCAGGCCGGAGGCAAGACGTACATGTACTCGGCGGGCTCGTCGGTCATCGGCGCGGTCTACAACAAGAAGGCCTTCGAGAAGGCGGGCATCGAGGCGCCGCCGACCACGTGGAGCGAGTTTCTCGCGGTCTGCGACAAGCTCAAGAAGGCGGGGCTGGTGCCGATCGCGCTGGGCGCCCAGACGCCGTGGGTCACCCAGCTCATCACGTACGCGCTGGTGCCCTCGACCGTCTACGCCAAGGACCCCACCTTCGACGACAAGCAGCTCGCCGGGCAGGCGAGCTTCGCCGACTCCGGCTGGCGCCAGGCCATGGAGATGTACCTGGAGCTGCAGAAGCGCGGCTTCTTCAACGACAAGCCCAACGGCACCACCTTCGAGCAGCAGACGTCGATGGTGGCCACCGGAAAGGCCGGCATGGCCATCCAGGTGTCGGCCGTTCTGCCGGACTTCCGCAAGGCCGCCTCCTCGCCGGACGACCTGTCGATGTTCCCCGTGCCCGGCGCCGACGACGCCGCCTCCGTGTGGATCCCCGCTGGCGTCGTGGTCGGCCTCGGCGCCGGCGCCAAGGGCAAGAACGTCGAGGAGGCCAAGGCGTTCGTCGACTTCCTCGGCAAGCAGGAGAACATCAACGCCTGGGCCAAGGCCATCGCCGCCATCCCGCTCACCCAGGACGCATCCTCCACCATCGACGCCGCCGTCCAGTCGTTCCTGCCGTTCACCAAGGACCGGGCGGTGCCGTTCATGGACCAGCGCTGGCCCAACGCCGAGGTCCAGCCGGTGCACTTCGCGGTGATCCAGGAGCTGCTCGCGGGCGATGCCACGATCGACGACGCGCTGAAGAAGATGGACGAGGCCTACAAGAAGTGACCGTCCTGACTGCTTTCCGGAGCCGGGCGCGAGCCACGGGGCGGCGCGTGAGCGCGGACACCCCGTCCTGGCTGTTCGCCGCGCCCGCTCTCGTGGTGTACGCGCTGGTGGTGCTCTATCCCGCCGTCAGCGGCATGGTCTACGCGTTCACCGACTGGAGCGGGATCGGCGAGGACAGGTCCTTCGTCGGCCTGGCCAACTTCGGCACCCTGCTGGGTGACGAGCAGGCCATGGGCTCGATCGGCAACACGATCCTGCTCACCGTGGCCGTCGTGGCCGTCCAGAACGGCGTCGGGCTGCTGCTGGCGCTCGGGGTGAACGCGAAGCTGAAGAGCAGGGGGCTGCTGCGCGTCATCTTCTTCGCGCCTGTCGTGGTCAGCCCGGTCATGGTGGCGTTCCTGTGGAAGTACCTCTTCAACCCCGACCCGTCCGCCGGGCTGAACGGCCTGCTCGGCCTGGAGGTGGACTGGCTGGGAGACCCGTCGGTGGCGCTGTGGTCGATCGCCGGCATGGTCGTGTGGCAGTACGCCGGATACTCCATGGTCATCTTCCTGGCCGGGCTGGAGGGCGTGCCCAAGGAGCTGTACGAGGCCGCCATGATCGACGGCGCGGGCACCTGGCAGCGTTTCCGCTATGTCACCTGGCCGCTGCTCGCCCCCGCCGTGACGATCAACCTGATGTTGTCCACGATCGGCGGGCTCAAGCTCTTCGACCAGGTCTTCGCCGCCACCAACGGCGGCCCCGGCTACGCCACGGAGACGTTGTCCACGGTGCTCTACAAGCAGGCGTTCGTGTTCGGCAAGTTCGGCTACAGCACCGCGATCGCCCTGGTGCTCGCCCTGTTCGTGGCCGCGGTCTCCCTCGTCCAGGTCTACTACCTGCGCGGTCGTGAGGTGACCGCGTGAGAAGGACCTACCTGCTGGAAATCGTCATGATCGCGGTGGCGGTGGCGTTCATGTTCCCCGTCTACATCCTGATCTCGTTGTCGTTGAAAGACCCCCCGCAGATCTCCCAGTCACCACTGGCCCTGCCGAATCCGCCCACCCTCGACAACTTCGCCAGTGCCTGGTCGGCGGCCGCGCTCGGCCCGTCCCTGATGAACAGCACGGTGATCACCGTGGTCAGCCTGGTCGCGCTCATCACTCTCGGCTCGTTCGCCTCCTACTTCCTGGCCCGCGTGAAGAGCGGCCTCGGCTACGGCCTCTACATCCTCTTCCTGCTGGGCATCGTCCTGCCGTTCCAGCTCGGCATGATCCCGCTCTACCAGCTGGTGACCGAACTCGGGCTGATCGGCACGCACGCCGGACTGATCCTTTTCTACACCGGCATCCAGCTCCCGTTCACCGTCTTCCTCTACACCGGGTTCATCCGGGCGCTGCCCCGCGAGTACGCCAGCGCCGCCCAGATCGACGGCGCCTCCCACCTGGTGGCGTTCACCCGCGTCGTCTTCCCGCTGCTGCGGCCCATCACCGGCACCGTGCTGATCCTCAACGCCGTCTTCATCTGGAACGACTTCTTCACCCCGCTGATCTACCTCGGCGGCTCCGGCTTCGAGACGATCCCGGTCAGCGTCTTCGCCTACGTCGGCCAGTACGTCTCCCAGCACGGCCTGGTCTTCGCGGGCCTGGTGCTCGGCGCGCTGCCGATCGTGCTGGTCTTCCTGGTGCTGCAGCGCTACGTCATCAAGGGCTTCTCGAGCGGACTCAAGGGATGAACGTCTTCGACCTGCTCCGAGAGCCGCCCCGGGAGTTCTCCCCGGCGGCCATCTGGTGGTGGAGCGGTGAGCCGCTGCGCAGGGACCGGCTGCGCTGGCAGATGGAGCGCCTGGTGAGCGGGGGAGTGCGCAACCTCGTCATTCTCAACCTCGCGCCCTCGGGACCGACCTTCGGCGCCGACGCCGACGACCCGCCGTTCCTGTCGGAGGCGTGGTGGGAGTTGCTCGACGGGGTCTGCGCCGACGCCCACGACCTGGGCGCGTACCTGTGGTTCTACGACCAGCTCGGCTTCTCCGGCGCCGACCTTCAGGCGCGGCTCGTGGTGGAGCGCCCGGAGTTCGCCGGCCAGTGGCTGGCCCCCGACGGCTCCGTGTCGCTGCGCGGGTTCGACTACCTGTCGGCCGAGGCGTGCGCGGAGCTGCTCGACCGGGTCCACGGCGAGTTCGAGCGGCGGGTGGGGCACTGGTTCGGCCGGGTCATCGCCGGGTCGTTCCAGGACGAGCTGCCGACCCTGCCCACCTGGTCGGCTCGCTTCGCCGAGGAGCACCTGGCCCGCCGCGGCAAGGCGTTCACGATCGCGGACCCCGACTGGCAGGCGTACCAGCGCACCCGCGCCGAGCTGGCCGAGCAGGCGTTCTTCCGCCCTCTGGCGCGCTGGCACGAGCGCCACGGCCTGCTCAACGGCTGCGACCAGCAGGACCCCGCCCGCGCGGGACACCCGGTGGAGGGCGTGCAACTGTACGCCGACTACGCGGGCACGCACCGCTGGTTCAGCGCGCCCGGCTCCGACCACCACGGTGACGCCCGCCTGCACGCCTCCCTCGCCCACCTGTACGGTCGGCCCAGGACGTGGATCGAGGCGTTCCACTCCAGCGGGTGGGGCGGCACCCTGGAGGAGACGTTCGACTGGTTGCTGCCCTGGCTGCGGGCCGGCGCCACCCTCTACAACCCGCACGCGGTCTACTACACGACCAAGCGCGGCTGGTGGGAGTGGGCGCCGCCGTCCACCGACTGGCGCCAGCCGTACTGGCGGCACCACCGGGTCTTCGCCGACGCGGTCACCCGGCTGTGCGCCGCCCTGTCCCAGGGCCGCCACGCCTGCGACGTCGCCGTCCTGCTGCCCACCGCCACCGCCCAGGCGGGGACCGGCCTGACGGCCGTGAACGCGCAGGCCACCCGGGCCCAGGAGGTCTACCGCGAGATCGTGGGCGACATGGCCTGGTTCGCCACCAAGCCCGGCGAACTCGACCGGCTCGGCCTCGACGCCGACGTGATCGACGACGACTCGATCCGGCGCGCCACCGTCACGGGCGGGCGGCTGACGGTGTCCACCGAGGCATACCGCGCGGTCATCCTGCCCGCTGTCACGTCCCTCGACGAGGACGTCGCCGCCCGGCTCGGTGAGTTCGCCGCCGCGGGCGGGCTGCTCGTCGCCGTCGGCGCGTTCCCGGACTCGCCGTCCCTGCGCGCCCGCTTCGCCTCGGGCGACGCCCGCCACGTGGCGACCGCCGCCGAGCTGGGCGAGGCGCTGGCCGGGCTGCCCCGGCGGGTCGAGGCGCCGGTGCCCGCGCTGGTGCGCGAGGTCGGGGAGAGCACCCTCGTGTTCCTGACCGCCGCCTTCCCCATGGCCAGCAGGATCAGCGTGGGACGCCCCGACGAGCGCGGCGTGGACCTCGGCTGGCTGGACGCCGCCATCGACTTCGATCCCGCCAGGTACGCCCGCGACATGCGGATCACCGTCAGGAACGTCCGGGGCACGCCGATGCTGGCCCGCCTCTTCGACGATGGCGAGCCACGACCGCTGCCGCACACGCGCGACGGGGACACCGTGGAGGTCGTGGTGCCCTTCGACGACGGGCCGGCCGCGTTGCTGGTGTTCGACGGCACGCGGGCCGAGCCTCCGCCGCCACGGCCCGGGTTTCCCGCCGAGCTCGATCTGGGGGACGAATGGGACGTCGAGCTCGTCCCCACCCTGGACGACACCTGGCATGACTTCGGTGGCGGCGCGGGCGTCGAACGCTGGACGATGCGTACGCCGGACGGGGAGGCGGTGCACGTGACCTTCGGGCCCCGGGGGGAGCAGCGGGTCGGCGACGGCCCCTGGACGCCCTCGGTGTGGTCGGCCTCCCGGGGGTTGCGCAAGGACACCGTCCACCGGGACACGCTCGGTCCCAAGGGGCACGTGCCGACGGAGTTCCTGGCGTTCGGCCGCGTCCCGGCGGGCACCGGAGCCCGCTTCCGAACCCTGCTCACCGTGCTGCCCGGCCCGCCCGCCTGGCTCGCCGTGGGGGCGGGGGCGGCGAAGACCCTGTGGCTCGACGGCGTGGAGCTGCCCGTCGACGACACCGGCTACGCCGCCGTCGCGCCGACGCCCGTCACGCCCGGCGAACACCTGGTGGAGCTGCTGCTGGTGCCGGACGAGGAGCTCGACCTGCGGGCGTACGTCTGTTTGGTGGCCGACCCGGCCGACGCCGCCCGCCCCGAGTGGATCGGTGGCACGCCGCTGGAGACCACCGTGCGCGTCACGGCGGAGTCGCACGAGGTGCTACAGGTGGCCTCCACCGGGTCATGCCGAGTGCTGGTCAACGGGGTGGAAGCGGGCAGGCAGGGAGGCTTCGACCCCTACGCCGAGGCGGACATCCCGCGGGTGCGGCGTTACGACGTCTCACACCTGCTGCGCGCGGGCGACAACACGATCCGGATCGAAGCCGACGGCTGGGTGCTGGTGGACGGGCTGGCCGTCTCCGGCCCCGGCTGGTCGTCCCGGCCCAGGGTGCGGCGCCGCCAGCACGGCGACCCCGCCGCCCTGTATCTGCGCCCCCGCCCTCACCCGCTACCGGAGGCGGGCTGGCTCGACGGCCAACCGACCGCGTTGCCCGCCACCTTCGCGGTGCCGGGCGCCGGACGGCGTACCGAGGTCTTCCTCGTGGAGCCGCCTCCCGGCACGACCGGCATCGAGGTTGACGCCCCGGGCCCCGTCCAGGTGCGCTGGCCGGGCCACGGCACTGCCGAGCTGCATGCGGACACGGCGCCTGGCGCCCAGGCCGGGGCGGCGTTCACCGGCCCGGTACGGTTCGTCTGCGGTCCGGGCCGGATGCGGCTGGGTGACTGGGAGGAGCACGGCCTGGCCGGCTACAGCGGAGGCGTCCGTTACCGCACCACCATCAGGGCGGCGACCGGACCGGGGCTGCTCGACCTCGGCCGGGTCAGGGGCACGGCGGAGGTGACGGTGAACGGCCGGCCATGCGGCGTCAGGGTGTGCTCGCCGTACGTTTTCGACGTCCAACTGGACGAGGGCGACAACTCGGTCGAGATTCTCATCCTCGGCACGCTCGGGCCGTACCTCGAC
Source organism: Nonomuraea jiangxiensis (assembly GCF_900099965.1). GTDB lineage: Bacteria > Actinomycetota > Actinomycetes > Streptosporangiales > Streptosporangiaceae > Nonomuraea > Nonomuraea jiangxiensis. The sequence continues at coordinate 234,029 of NZ_FNDJ01000010.1, forward strand.
GAGGTCAGCCCCACCCACTTCGTCTTCTCCGGCCAGCGCGCCCACGGCCTCTTCGGCCCCGTACACCTGCGCACCCGCCGGCTTCCGGCGAACAGCGCGTGAACCGCGGTGCCCGCCCGCCGCGTCCAGCAAGGGCATGAAACGCATCTGCCAGGAAAGGGGGAAACAGCAGAGCGACCCATCGAAGGCAGAGGAGAAGCGCATGGATCAGGCCAGACAGGAGACCGGCGGCGTCACCGGCACTCAGGACAAGGACTACAACCTGATCTGGTTCGTCGAGCAGTGCTTGAGCAATGCACTGCGGTTGGAGAACTACATCGCCGACGCCGATCGTGCCGGGGATGGGGAACTGGCCGACTTCTTCCGCCGCGCTCAGGCCGAAAGCCGCAAGGGAGCCAAGCAGGGCAAGGACTTCCTGCGCCGACGCATTGCCGCATAGTGAGGTGCTGTTCAGCGCCCAACCGCGTTCCCGGATGATTTTCTGAACGTCGTTTCAGAACGACGTCAGCGCGACTAGACTGCTCCCGTGGGAAGGCCGAGAACGAACGACGGCGCCGTGAAGGAGCGTCTCCTCGAAGCCGCGACGGAGATGTTCGCCACCCGTCCCCGGGAGTCGGTCACCATCCGCGCCGTGGCCGCCGCCGCCGGAGCCTCGACCGCGGCGGTCTACACGCTGTTCGACAGCAAGGACGTGCTGATCAACGAGGTGCGCAACCGGGCGGTCGCCGGGCTGTCCCGGGACCTGTCTGCGGTGCCGGTCACCGACGACCCCCTCGCCGACCTTTACGCGCTCGCCGTCGCGTACCGGCGATGGGGGCGCGAGCACAGCCACCTCTACACGGTGTTGTTCGGCGGCGTGCAGCGCTTCGATCCGTCGGGTGAGATGAGCGCGGGCGACCCCGTCCGGCCGCTTGTCGACACGATCGGCCGCGCCCTGTCGGCGTCCGTGCTCGTCGGCGAGGTGACGCCCATCGCCCTCTCGCTCTGGGTGACCCTGCACGGACTCGTGGCCCTCGAACTGGCCGGCGCACTCGACGCCACCACGGCCGAGGCCATATTCCCCTCGACGATTCTCGCCACACTGCGCGGCTGGGCGACCCCGTCCCAGATAGACGTTCCCGGATCGAGTCCCGGCCCCGCGCCCTGATCTGGAGGCGTGTTCCTCACCCGATGATCGAGCACACCGTCACCCGCTCGCCGACCCGCCGCTCGCGCACGTCCGGGCCCACCTCGACGATCTTGCCGACGAACTCGTGCCCGAGCACGTCCCCGGCCATCACCGTGGGGACGTAGCCGTCGAGCAGGTGCAGGTCGGATCCGCACACGGAGCTGGCGGTGACCTCGACCACGGCGTCCTGCCGGTTCAGGATCCCCGGATCGGGGACGTCCCGCACGGCCACCTCGTTCACGCCCGTCCAGCACAGCGCCCTCATCGCGACCCCCTCCTGGTCAGCTGCCGGAACGCCGGACCCGTCGCGCGCCCGAGGAGCGTGCGATGCCCTTCCGGCTGCCCCTCCACCACGAGGACCTCCCCGGTCTCCAGCAGCTGCTTGATCGCCGGTACCTCCTCCCGGAGGCCGTCGACCGCCCGCACCGCGATCTCGCCGCCCGGGTGATGCGCACCTCCTGCCGCCTCGCGGCCCTGCCCGTCACCGGCGAACGCAATCCGCGCTCGCGCCGCCGTGAGGGTCCGGCTCAAGTATGGTACAACTGTATACGGTACAAGTGTACCATCGGGCGATCGTGGAGGTGGACCCATGAAGGTCGGCGGGGTGCGGGGGCAGGTCGGGCGCTTCACCAGTCCAGACGCGGAGCGGAAGTTCCTGGCGGCGTACGAGCGAGCGATGTCGCTGTGGCCGCAACCCTACGAACGCTTAGATGTCGAAACCTCCTACGGCACCACCCGCGTCTACCGGTACGGCACCGCACCGGCCGAGCCGATCGTCCTCCTGCACGGACATGGAGCCAACGCGTCCAACTGGTATCCGCAGATCACGCCCCTGGGACGCGAGCATCCGGTCTATGCGATCGACACGATCGACGACCCCGGCGGCAGTAGGCAGCGGACCCCGGTAACCGGATCCCGCGATGCCGCCGCCTGGCTCACCGAGGTTCTCGCCGGCCTCGGATTGCGGCGGGTTCACCTGGTCGGGCTCTCCTACGGCGCGTGGCTCGCCCTCAACCAGGGCATCTACGACCCGGACCGGCTGGCCACGCTCACCCTGCTCGATCCGGGCGGGCTGGAGAAGGTGCGGCTGAGGTTCATGGCCGACATGCTGGTCGGCGCCCTCGCCATGGCGCTGGCCCCGCGGCGGTGGCGACCGGCACTGGGACGGTCGCTGAACGTTCACGCCCTCGTCGAACGTGCGGAGATCATGAAACCCGTCATGATCGGCGCCCGGTTCTTCCGTCCCGACCGCAGCCCCGCCCGGCCCTTCACCGATGACGAACTGCAGCGCGTCACCGTGCCGGTGCAGCTGATCGTCGGTGAGCGCAGCACCCTGCTGCAGCCCCGCCGTGCGCTCGCGCGCGCGAGCGCACTGTTGCCCGTCGTCCGCGCCGAGATCCTGCCGGACGTCGGGCATGCCGTACCGCTGGAGCGGCCTGACCTGGTCAACGCGCGTATCCTCGCCTTCGTCAAGGGCTCGGCCGTCACCAGCGTGGACGACTGACCGGGACTTGTGACCACCCGTCCGCGGGGAAGGCGCGCCGGTAGTGGGCGGGGGAAACTCCGACATGCTGGGTGAAGTGGTGGCGCAGGTTGTTGGCGCTGCCGAGTCCGCTGCGCTCGCTGATCTGCTCGATCGACAGGTCGGTGGCTTCGAGCAGCGCCTGCGCCCGCGCGAGCCGCTGGCCGAGGAGCCACCTCATCGGGGTGGTGCCGGTAGCGGCCTGTAGCCGGCGGTGGAAGGTACGGGTGCTCATTCCGGCCCGTCTGGCCAGGTCATCGACGGTGAGCGGTTGGTGGAGGTTTTCCGTGGCCCAGTGCAGTACGGGAGCGATCGCGTCGTCGTCGGTCACCGGGACGGCATGCTCCACGAACTGGGCCTGGCCGCCCGGCCGATGGGCGGGCACCACCATCCGGCGCGCCAGTTGGTTGGCCACGTGGGCGCCGAGATCGCGGCGCACCAGGTGAAGGCAGAGGTCGAGGCCGCCGCTGAGTCCGGCGCTGGTGAGCACGTCCTCGTCATCGACGTAGAGCACCGAGTCGTCGACCTTCACCTCGGGAAAGCGTTCGGCGAGGGCGGCGGTGTGTTCCCAGTGAGCGGTGGCGGGGCGGCCGTCGAGCAGCCCCGCCGCGGCCAGCGCGAAGGCGCCGTTGCACAGGGAGACCATGCGCGCCCCGGCGGCATGGGCCCGGCGAAGCGCGGTGACCAGCTCCTGGGGGATTTCCCGGTCGCCGTGGAGGCAGGCTTCGGGCACGGCCGGCACGATCACGGTGTCGACCCTGGCCAGCTCCTCCAGCCCGTACTCGGCAGTGAGCGTGAACCCCGGCCGGCGCTCGGCCGTCGCCGGGCGCGTCCCGCACAGCCGTAGGTCGTACCAGGGGTCGGCCAGGTCGGTATGGGGCACGCCGAACACGGCACATGCGATGCCCAGCTCGTAGATGTCCCACAGCGGGATGGGATCGTCGATCACCACCAGGGCGACAGAACCAGCGCTCACGCGTCGAGCCTATGGCAGGAATTTGGTACATGTTGTCGGTCCTGCCGCTGGTGGCCCCCCGGCCGCGACTGTGATCGTGGAGCGCGGGCGGACGACCGCCTCCGGCATCGGTCATCCGGCGCCGTTCTGACCAGAGGAAAGAGCGATTATGGGTACCGACGAGACGGGCATGGAACGTACCCCTGTGACGGTCATGGGGTTGGGGCTGATGGGCCGGGCCCTGGCAGGCGCCTTCGCGGCCGCCGGTCACCCGACGACGGTGTGGAACCGCACGCCCGGGAAGGCCGCCCCCTTGATCGCGTCGGGAGTGCGTGAGGCCGGCACGGTCGAGGATGCCGTCGGCGCCGGCTCGCTGCTGATCGTGTGCGTGCGCGACTATGACGCGGTCCAGGAGATCCTGGCTCCGGTGAGCGGGGCGCTGTCGGGCAAAGTGCTGGTGAACCTCACCTCGGGAGCCTCCGACGAGGCGCGTGCGCTGGCCGGGTGGGCGGCCGAGCACGGCGCCGGCTACCTCGACGGGGCCATCATGATGACCCCTCCAGGCATCGGTGCGCCCGACACGGCCATCCTGTACGGCGGGTCGCCGGAACTGTTCGCCGAACACGAGCAGACCCTGCGGGTGCTGGGCGGCGCGACCACCCACCTGAGCTCCGACGCCGGCATTCCCTCGCTGTACGACGTCGCACTGCTCGGCATCATGTGGGGCACCTTCAACAGCTTCATGCACTCCGTGGCCCTGGTCGGCACCGAGAACATCGCGGCCACGGACTTCCTGCCGTTCGCGACCGACTGGCTGGGCGGGGTGGCCTCGTTCATGGCGACCTACGCGCAGCAGATCGACAAGGGAGAATACGTGGCCGGTGACGCCACCCTGGAAACCCAGGTGCCGCCGGTCGGCCACCTCGTCCACGAGAGCCGCATCCGGGGCATCGACGCCGCGATCCCCGAGTACACCAAGGCACTCATCGAGGAGGCGATCGCCAGGGGACACGCCCTCGACAGCTACGCCCGTATCGTCGAGCACTTCAGGCCGGCCGTCTGACCGGTTGCCCATACCGGGCAGAGCGCTCCGCGTACGGGAACGTCCGGCCCCTCGGTGGGCCGGGCTGGTATCCCGCTCCATGAGGAACCGGCACAGGCCGGCGATCCGCCTCGGATCGCCGGCCTGCTGCGTTTCGCGACAAGTTCCCAGGGGGCGTGGACGCCCGGCAGGGATGTACTTTCGCACGGCTCGGGCCGATCACTTTTTGCGATCAGGAGACCCGAAAAGCCCAGGACGTGAATGTTTCCCAAAATCGTTGTTTAGTGAAGTCACTTTTGGACGCGCCTGATTTGACTACTTGTTTAGATTTATTGAGGTAAATGCGATGATCCTTGTGGGTATGTCTGCTTCTGTCCGTTTGCCCACGGAATGGGGGGCAGCGGATTTCGCGTCGAATTACGCACGAATGGAACAAAGGCACGTGAACACTGAAATTCGACAGTCGCGGACGTCGCGCCCTAGGCGTATCGCTACGGTAGCTCTGGCCACTGCGGCCACCGGTCTCATGTTCGTTCCGCTGAGCCAGGGCGTGGCGAGCGCGAGCGTGGACTCCATCGCCCTCCGGGCCGGCACCGGGCACATCCCAACGGGCGACCCCGTCAAGGGCTGCCCGAACCTCGTCTGGGGCGCATGCGGTCCCCTTTCGTGGCTCGTCGTCCACAACAAGTTCGATCACAGCAAGTTCGACAACAGCAAGTTCGACGACAGCAAGTTCGACGACAGCAAGTTCCTCGAGAACAAGTTCGACCGGAACAAGTTCAACCGGAGCAGGTTCGACGAGAACAAGCTCCACGAGAACAAGTTCGACGACAGCAAGTTCGACGACAGCAAGTTCGACCGGAACAAGTTCGATCGGAACAAGTTCGACCAGAACAGGTTCGACGACAGCAAGTTCCTCGAGAACAAGTTCGATCACAACAAGTTCGACCGGAACAAGTTCGACGACAGCAAGTTCCTCGAGAACAAGTTCGAGCACAACAAGTTCGACCGGAACAAGTTCGACGACAACAAGTTCCTCGAGAACAAGTTCGAGCACAACAAGTTCGACCGGAACAAGTTCCAGCACAACAAGTTCCACCACAACAAGTTCGACAAGTTCGAGCACGACAAGTTCGACCACGACAAGTTCGACCACGACAAGTTCGACCGCCACGAGTTCGACGCCGACAGGTTCGACCGCGACGAGTTCGACCACGACAGGTTCGACCGCGACAGGTTCGACCACGACGAGTTCGACCACGACAAGTTCCACCACCACAAGAAGTTCGACAAGTTCGACCACAAGAAGTTCGACAGGTTCGACCACGACGACCTGACGGGCCCTGAGACGGCCGACTGGTTCTAAGACGACCGCGATCTATTCGTAGTCGTTCTCGTCCGCTTGAAAGTGGCCGACGGTGCCGTGACGAACTGTTTCGTCACGGCACTTGTCGTCACGGCGTCAGCGATCCCCGCAAGCGACCTTCGGTGACGGCTCAGCCCCTGACTGCCGCGGTGAAGAAGCGCCTCAGCCCGGCCGCCACGACGTCCGGCCGGCCGGCGCGCGGCATGACGTTCATGATCGGCGGGCCGAGCCGAAGTCCGAGCATGCTGGTCACCAGTGCGGCTGCCACCTTGCCCGCGGCCATTTCCCGATCGAAGCGGTCGACCCACCCGGTCAACTGGGGGATGTCCTCCAGAAGCAGCGCCGACAGAACGGTGTACGAGATCACCGGCACGGGACGCGCAGTGGCCCGCGAGTGGCTGCTGGACATGCCGGCCACGCCCAAGGAGGAGTTCCCCGGGTTCCCGGCGGCGCTGTCCCACCTGCTGATGCTCGCCCCGCAGGAGATATGCGACGCCCTTGAGCGGCGCGTACGTACGCTCGAAGAAGCGCTGGCCGCCGCGGACCTGAGCGGCGAATCCGGGTACGACATTCGGGGTACGACATTTCCCGGCGTCGCCCTGCTCGAAGACGAGTATCTGCGCGTGGTCGTGGCGGCCGAGCTGCAGTGGCTCTGGTCGGTGGTCGACGACCTGCGAAGCGGCGACCTGACCTGGTCGGCCGCCATCTCGGCCGAGGACTCCGAGTGAACCACGGCTTCGCACCCGCGGCGACAGTGAAGAGGTCACGGGCGTCCTCGATTCGCGGGTTCCGGCGAGCTGCGCTGCCGCCGTCGCCCCCGCGGCGTACGACCCCACGGTTTGACGACCGAGATGACCATGATGAGGACCAGAGTCGTGACCACGGCCACCGATCCGGACATGAGGTCGTCGCGCACCGACAGGTACGCCGGCTGGTGGGCGTCGTCGGAGTCGCTCGACAGGGCGGTGGCCTCGATCGCCCAGCCGCCCATCCAGATCGGGGTGAACACGAGCAGGCCGGCGGAGAGAGCGATCTTGGCGATGACCCACCAGTACGAGATCAGCCCCCACCTGGTCTTGAGCCCGAGCAGCGTCCCGGTGGTCAGCGACCCCAGGGCCAGGGCGATCAGCAGCCAGCGGTCCAGCAGATGCGCGATCGCGTGCACGGCGTGCCGGAGGTGCGGGTCATCGGTGAGCAGCCCGATCACGTTCAGCGCCAGCTGGCAGAGGCCCACGCCGATCCATCCCACCGACGTCAGGACATGCAGGATGTCCAGCACCTGCTTGCCGCGTCTCGTCACTCGCTTCATGCCTCCACCCTTGGGGGCGGCGGGCCCGCGCGGAATCCGGCTGGAGATAGGTCGGGGGTATAGGTGGCCGTATTCCTCGCCCTGGTCCGCGGTGGGTAGCGTGACGATCGTGCGCCGTTCGGAAACCGGGGTCGCGCTCACCCCACTGCAGGCCCTGCGCCGAAGTCCGCACGCCGGCCCGCCCTGCCAAGCGCCGTGGGGCTACGGGCGTGGGTGACGGCCCGCCTGCGGGCCCGCCGGACCTGGCAGGAGCTGGCGTACGCGCTGCTGGGCGCGACGCTCTTATGGCCGGTCGAGCTGGCCGTGGTGGCCGGGAGCCTGATGCTGGCCGGGGCCACGCTCTTCGGGCCGGTGATCGTGCTCGTCGCGCCCGGTGCGTCGGTGCCGGCGGGGGAAACGCTGTGGCGGTCGGGATGGATATGGGTGACCCCGCTGGTGGGGGTCGGGGTGGTCGTGGCTTCGGCGTATCTCGTCGGCGTGGTGGCCGGGCTGCGCGGGTTGCTGGCCCGCACGCTGATGGGCCCGTACGAGGGGGAGCAGCGCCTGCACGAGGTCACCAGCTCCCGGGTACGGCTGGTGGAGCGGTTCGAGGCCGACAAGCGCAGGATCGAGCGCGACCTGCACGACGGCGCCCAGCAGCGGCTGCTGACCCTGTCCCTGCGGCTGGGCATGGCGCGCCAGCTGCTCTCGCCCGCCGAGGGCGAGCTGCGGGAGCTGATCGAGGGGGCGCACGAGGAGTCCAAGCTCGTCCTGCAAGAGCTGCGCGACCTCGTCCAGGGGATCCATCCCCGGGTCCTGACCGACCGGGGGATCGCCGCCGCCATCGCCGAGCTGGCCGGCACGTCGGTCGTCCCGGTCAAGACCGCGCTGGGGCCGCTCGCCTCCGGCCTGCGTTTTGCCGATCCGGTGGAGAGCGCGGTGTACTTCACCTTCAGCGAGGCGCTGGCCAACGCCAACCGGCACAGCCAGGCCGAGCTGATCGTGGTGGAGGCCGGGCATGACGGGGAGCGGCTGACGGTGACGATCCGCGACGACGGCGTCGGCGGCGCCGAGTCGGCCGTGGGCGGAACGGGCTTGCAGGGCCTGGCCGACCGCGCCGACATCCTCGGCGGCCGGTTGCTGGTCTCCAGCCCGCCCGGCGGCCCGACCGAACTGCGACTGGAGGTCCCGTGCAGGCCCTGCGCATCGTGATCGCCGAGGACTCGGTGCTGCTACGCGAGGGCCTGGCCCAGATTCTCGCCCGTGCCGGTCACGAAGTCGTCGCTCAGGTGGGCAACGCGCCCTCGCTCCTGGCCGCCGTCCGCCGATCCCGTCCCGATCTGGTCATCACCGACGTACGGATGCCTCCCGACCACAGCGACGAGGGCCTGCGGGCCGCGCTCCGGCTCCGTGCCGAGGACCCCGACCTGCCGATCTTCGTGCTCAGCCAGTACGTCGGCCAGGCCTACGCCGACGAGCTGCTCGAAAGCAGTGGCATCGCGCTGGGGTACCTGCTCAAGGACCGGGTCACCGACGTCTCGCAGTTCACCGCGGCGGTGGAGCAGGTGGCCGCGGGCGGCGTCGTGATCGATCCGGAGGTCGTACGGCGCCTGCTGGCGCGCAAGAGGCGTGACGACCCGATCGCCCGGCTGACGGTGCGCGAGATGGACGTGCTGACCAGGATGGCGGAGGGCAGGTCCAACGCGGCCATCGCCCGCGAGTTGCTGATCAGCGAGGTGGCGGTCTCCAAGCACATCGGCAACCTGTTCGGCAAGCTCGGCCTGGCCGGCAGCTCCGACGACAACCGCCGGGTGCTGGCCGTCCTGGCATACCTGCGCTCACCCGGCTGACCGCCACACCAGCCGGGGAGACGGTCAGGCCGGCCAACCGCCTGCGACAGCAGTGGACTCGGCGAATTCGGCGAAGGTCCGCGGCGGGCGACCAAGGGCCCGCCGCACGCCGTCGGAGACGTACTCGTCCCTGCCCTCCCTGAGTGGCGCGATGACGTCCGCGAAGGCTTCGGCGTCCGCGGGCGGCAACCCCTGCAGAACGAGTTCCGCGACGTAGTCAGCGACGGAGAGCGGTACGTAGCGAATGTCCCGCCCGGTGGCCTTGGAGATCGTGGCGACCGCCTCGGTCAGCGTCACCGCCCGGGGCCCGGACAACTCATAGATCTGGCCCGCGTGCCGGTCCTCGGTCAGCGCGGCGACCACCACCGCGGCGATGTCCTCGGCATCGACGAAGCTGGCGGCCCCATCGCCGGCGGGCAGCCGCAGCTCACCGGCGCGAACGGCATCGGCGAAGAAGCCCTCGCTGAAGTTCTGCGCGAACCAACCCGGCCTGCTGATCGTCCATTCCAGACCGCTCTCCCGCACGGCGGCCTCACTGTCGAGGAGACCCTCCAAGATGCCGCTGCTGTCCTTCGCATAGTCGGGCAGGTCGATCCCGCGCCCCGAGGCCAGCACGATCCGCCGTACTCCATGCCGCACGGCCCGCTCGACGAAGGGGCGTACAAGCTTCGTGCCGTCCAACTGCACGATGTAGACGGACCGTACTCCCTCCAGAGCGGCATCCCAGGTGCCGCGGTCGGTCCAGTCGAAGACGTGCCGGCCGCTCCGGGCCGCCGCGCGAACCGGCAGCCCCCTGGCCCGCAGCTGATTGACGACGCGGCGGCCGGACTTGCCGGTCGCCCCGGTGACGAGAATCGGATGTTCAGACATGGCCCCAGTCAACCGGCTGGTGCTGAGACGATCCATGGCTGTGAAGCTCTACTCGATGTCTGGGCGTCTACACTGAGGGCGTGGACGCCGTATCGGAGCTGTTGGCAGAGGTACGCGCGCGCGGCGCCGTCTTCCGGCAGACGATCACGCGGCCGCCGTGGGGCCTGCGGATGGCCAGCGGCGCCTCGCTGACGCTGGCCACGATGGCGCGCGGCCGGGCCTGGATCCTTCCCGACCACCACGCACCGGTGCCCATCGACGTCGGCGACCTCGCCGTCATCCGCGGCGACGCGCCCTACACGGTGGCCGACGACCCCGCGACCACACCCTCGCTGACCGTGACCAGCGCCGACTACTGCCCCGGGGCCGAGGGCGTCGAGCGCCCCGCCCGGACCTGCGGAACGCCGGCCGACGGCGCCGCCGTGCTGGTCAGCGGGGCCTTCGAACGCCGGGGAGAGCTCAGCGAACGACTGCTGCACGCCCTGCCCACCGTGCTGGTGGTGCGGGCCGAGGGCGGCGCCTACCCATCGGTGGAGATGGTGGCCGAGGAGATCGCCCGAGATCGACCGGGACAGCAGCTGGTGCTGGACCGGCTGCTGGACCTGATGCTGGTCAGCGCGCTGCGCAGCTGGTTCGACAACCCGGATGCCGATGCCCCGGCCTGGTGCCGCGCCCTGGACGACCCGGTCGTGGGTACGGCGCTGCGGCTGCTGCACGACATGCCCGCCCGCCCGTGGACGGTGGCGGACCTGGCGGCCGAAGTGGGGGTGTCGCGAGCGGCGCTCGCCCGGCGGTTCACCGCGCTGGTCGGCGAACCGCCGATGTCCTACCTCACGGGCTGGCGGATCGCCCTGGCCGCGGACCTGCTGAGGGAGACCGACCATACGGTGGCCACGATCGCACGGAAGGTGGGCTACGCCAACGCCTTCGCGCTGAGCGTGGCGTTCAAACGGCTACGCGGCACCCGGCCCAGTGATCACCGGAGCCCGGCACCGGCCTGGCGGGCGGGGTGACGCTCCCACAACGGCTTCGCCGCGACGGTCCTGGCGGGAGCCGCGGTCCTGTCGGCGGCATGGGCGGGATCCGGCCCCCGTTGAGGGGGTGTCGTATGACCGGTGCCCTGTGTGGTGCCCCGGGGGCGTTCGATGTCGGTTCCGCGTAGGTTAATCGGCAGTCGCCGGGCGTTGATCTGAATGTCAATGCTCGAAAAGTCCTCGGTCATCCCCACTCTCCGGAAGCCGGAACTTATACGGTGGCGAACCGTGTCGCAGTGGGCGCCGGACGGTTCGCTGCGCCGGCTCCCGCCGAACGACCGCAGCGGGCCACAAGAAGGCGGCCAACCGCCGTACGAGGGGTCGTTGAGCGTCCACGGTCCAGGCATCCCCGCGTCGGCCCGGTAAGGCCGACGGTGCGGGCTCCCCGAGCGAACGCGTCGGGCCGCGACAAACGCGAACGGCGTACCGTGGCGCACCGGAACCTGTGCTAGTCTACTTAGCGTTGCAGTTATGGTTCCCATAAAGACTTTGTGCGCGCCTGACAGAGTATGGTCCTCGGGCGCGTTTTTGTTTGCCGGTCATTTCCGGATGGGCTCATCGCGGCGACACGGAATTCTCGTGGTGAGAATTCCGCTGGTTTCTGCACTCGGCTGAAGGAGATCGACATGGCTACCGGAACCGTGAAGTGGTTCAACTCCGAAAAGGGCTTCGGCTTCATCGCGCAGGACGGCGGCGGCGCCGACGTTTTCGCGCACTACTCCAACATCGTGGCCAACGGCGGCTACCGTGAGCTGACCGAGGGCCAGAAGGTGTCCTTTGACATCGTCCAGGGCCAGAAGGGCCCGCAGGCGGAGAACATCGTCGCCGCCTGACCTGGTGTCATGATCCGGGACCCGCACCCACATCTGGGGGCGGGTCCCGGTTCGCGTTTCGGGGGTGTCGTTCGCCTTGAGGGTGACCGACTCGATCGTGGCCGCCTGGTGATCGCCGTCGCGCTTCGCGGTTGACGGGCCGTCCGCTGTCGGTGAAACCAGAACAGCTCACAGCGAACCTGGCGATGGACTCCCCGTGCGGTCGGGAGAGTGGCCGTATGAAGATTCTCATACTCGGCGGCTCGGCTTTTCTCGGACGTGCGTACGTGTCGGAGGCGTTGCGCCGCGGCCATGAGGTGACCACCTTCAACCGGGGTGTCAGCGGCCCCGACCAGCCCGGGGCGGAGGCCGTACGGGGCGATCGCACCCGCGCGGCCGACCTGGAGCGGCTGGTCGAGGGCCGGCGTTGGGACGCGGTGGTGGACACCGCCGGGGAGCAGCCGAGCGACGTCCTGCTGTCCGCCGGGCTCCTGAGCGAGCACGCCGATCACTACACGTTCGTCTCCTCCATTCACGCCTTCACGGACTGGGGAAAGCTCCCCGTGAACGAGGATTCCGCCACGCACCCCTGCCCCGCCGACACCCCGGCCGGTCAGGCTCCGGGCAACCAGCTCAAGGCCGGGTGTGAACGCGCGGTGCTGGAGCGGTTCGGCGCCGACCGGTCGCTCATCCTCAACTGCGGCCTGCTCGTCGGCCCTTACGAGAACGTCGGCCGGCTGTTGTGGTGGCTGGAGCGGATGGCGCGGGGTGGTCAGGTGCTCGCCCCCGGCGACCCCGAGCGTGCCCTGCAGCACATCGACGCACGCGACTTCGCCGCCTTCGGCCTGGACCTGCTCGAACGAGGCACGACAGGCAGGTTCCTCACCACCGGCCCGACCGGCGCTGCCACGATGAAGGGCCTGCTCGACGCCTGCGTCGAGGTCACGGGCGGCACGGCCGAGCTCGTCTGGGTGCCGGACGAGCGGCTGCTCGCGGCCGAGGTCCAGCCGTGGACGGAGCTGCCCCTGTGGATGCCCGACCAGCCCGGCTGGGAGGCGATCTGGCTGGCCGACACCTCTCGCGCGCAGGCCGCGGGGTTGGACTGCCGTCCCGTGTTCGAGACCGTCCGCGACACGTGGGCCTGGATGCGACAGCGCGGCCCGACCGCCGGACCGTACCTACAGGGCACGACCCCGCTCGGCATCGACCCTGACAAGGAACGCAAGGTGATCGCCGGTTAGCCAACGCCGGCACCAGTGTCCTTGGGGCGTGCCGGGGAAGATCGGGGGCCCGGCCGCTGCCTGGAGTGCGCGCGGAGGCTGCCGTCTCGCTCTCCCCGGGATGCAGGGCAGGTCGGTGTCCACACCTGCCGAGCTGCGGTGGCGCGCAGGTGGGTGGTCAGACGGCGTTGCTGCCTGGGTGGATGGTGAAGATCCGGTGGAGGCCGACGATGGTCAAGATGCGCAGGGTGTTGTCCGGGACGGCGGCCAGCGCGAAGTCGGCGCCGGCCGCTTGCGCGAACTGGCGGGCGGCCAGCAGGGCGGTGATGCCGCTGGAGTCGCAGAACTCCAGCCCGGCCAGGTCGATGACCAGGCACTGGCCCGCTTTCACGTCGAGGCGTTCGACCTGGTCGCGCAGGACGGGGGCGTAGTGGTGGTCGAGGTCGCCGGTCACGTACAGGACGGGGCCGGTGGCGGAGTCACGGCGAGTGATCTGCAGTGGGAACATCAGGTTCCGTCCGGGGTCGGGCGAGTCTGGGAGCCGAGTGCTGGGACACCGAGCGCGAGCAGCGCTGTGTCGTCATCCAGGCCGTCACCGAAGCTCGTCAGCAGCCCGGTCAGGGCGTTGATCGCCTGCTGTGGGCCGGCCGGGGCGAGGTCGGCGGCGAAGGCGCGCAGGGCGGCCTCGCCGTACAGGCTGTCGCGGCGCGGCCCGGTGCGGGCCTCGGTGAGGCCATCGGTGTAGAGCAGCATGGTGTCGCCGGGGGCGAGGGTGGTCTCGGCCGTGGTGAAGACCGCCGTGGGCAGGGCTCCCACGAGCATCCCGCCGGGGGTGGGCAGGAAGTCGGTCTGGCCGTCGGCACGCAGCAGCAGGGCCGGGGGATGGCCGCCGGAGGCGAGGCGGATGGTGATGCAGCCGGGATCGGCGGCGGGTTCGGCGATGCCGACGATGGCGGTGCAGTAGCGGGGGTCGCCGTCGGCGGCGTACCGCTCGTGCAGGACCGCGTTCAGGGTGGTCAGGGCGGTGGCCGGCTCCGGGTCGAGCAGGGCGGCGGCCCGCAGGGTGTAGCGGGTCAGGGAGGTGACGGCGGCCGCTTGTGGCCCCTTGCCGCTCACGTCGCCGAGAAAGAACGCCCACCGGCGCTCGTCGAGGCGGAACAGGTCGTAGAAGTCACCGCCCAGCCGCACGGGAGAGGCGGTGTGGTAGTGGACAGCCGTCTCCAGCCCCGGCACGACGGGCAGTGAGGTGGGCACGAGCGCCTGCTGCAGTGCGGCGAGCGCGTCGGCCAGCTCGGCACGGTCGGCTTCTGCCTGCCGGCGCGCCCGCTCGGCCTCGGCGCGGGCCCTCTCGGCCTCGGCGCGCGCCTGCTCGGCTTCGGCGCGGGCCTGCTCGGCCTCGTGACGGCGGCGCAGCAGCTCCTGTTCGTAGGCGCGGCGGTCGGAGGCGTCGAAGACGGTGGTACGGACGAGCAGCGGCTCCCCTTCGCTGCCGTGCTTGATCACGGAGGAGACCAGCACCGGCAGCCGTCCGCCCCCGGCGGTCGTCATCTCCAGGGCGATGCCGTGCAGTTCGCCCCGCATCCGCAGCAGTGGCGCGAAATGGGTCTCGTGATACAGCTTGCCGCCGACGGTGAGCAGGTCGGCAAAACGCATCCGCGCCACCACGGCCTCACGCCGCAGGCCGAGCCAGTCCAGCAACGTGGCGTTGATCTTGGCGATCGTGCCGTCCAGCATGGTCGACAGATAGCCGCAGGGCGCCGACTCGTACAGCTCCTCGGCGCTGTCTTCGAGCAGTACGGTGAAGGCCGCGTCCAGCTCGGCGTCCTGCTCGGTCCCATGCCTGGCTTCGTTCTCGCCCAAGGTCGACTCCGGTTCCTCGCCCGTCAGGCACATCATCGCAACGCGCTCAGGAAGTCGAGAACCGCCTGGGATGTGGCCTCGGGAGCGCTCAGCTGCGGGCAGTGCCCGGTGGCCGCCAGGGTGACCAGGCGGGAAGACGGGATCGCGGCATGCACGTACGCCCCCACCTCGCGGGGCGCGATGACGTCCTGCGAGCACTCCAGCACCAAGGTCGGTACGGTCACACTCTTGAGGTCGTTCCTGCTGTCGGACAAGAACGTCGTACGGGCGAAAACCCGGGCGATGTCCGGGTCGGTGGCGCAGAAGCTGTTGGTCAGCTCCTGCCCCAGCTTCGGCCGCTCCGGATTGCCCATGATCACCGGTGCCATGGCCGAGGACCAGCCCAGATAGTTCGACTCCAAGGAGACCAGCAACTCGTCGATATCGGCTGCGGTGAAGCCGCCGCGATAGCCGTCCTCGTCGATGTAGCACGGCGAGGGCGCCACCATCACCAGCGCTCCGATCCTGTCCGGCACCAGCTGCGCGGCCAGGACACCGACCATGGCACTGACCGAGTGCCCCACGAACGTCACCCGCTCAAGGTCCAACCCCTCGCAGACCTCCGCCACGTCACGGGCGTAGCCCTCCAGCGAGGAATAACGCTGCCGGCTCCACGCGGACAGATCGGAGCCGCCACAACCGACGTAGTCGAACAGCACCACCCGATGCTCGCGGGCCAGGGCCGGCACGGTCAGGCGCCACATGTTCTGGTCGCAGCCGAACCCGTGCGCCAGCACCACCACCGGCCCATCGGCCCGGCCGGTGATCGTGATGTTGTTCCTGCGCCGCACGTCCATGGCCGCCATACTGCCGTCTCTCCTGACATGTCCGGTAACCCGGCTGATTGTCCCCTGTGTACAGATCTGGAAGCCGCTACCCGGTGAGGAACGCGAGCCACATCTCGAATAGGGCACTGTGGTTCCGGCGATCCGGCCACGGTCGAGCGGCACACCGGACGGGGTCGTTCTCCGGCCCGGCAGCGCTTTTGTCCTTACATGGCCACCCGTCAGGTGCTGACTTGCTTTTCGCCAAGGCATAGAGTCGGCCGCAACACGGCAGCAACGTGTGGGAGAGATGTGGCACTTGCTTACCTGCCCGGAGAGCTGACCACAAGACATTCGTCCGCTTCTTCGCTCGCCTGCCGGCGATTGTCGGGTGGAGGCCGTCAATGGAGATGTCGCCGCTCCAGTTGCAGATTCGGGAGCTGCCTGACTGCGATGTGATTCACCTGGGCGGTGAGCTGGATCTGTTCAGCCACGCCGGCCTGAGATGGGCCTGCACCGACCTGCTCCAGCGCCATCACACCAAGATCGTCATCGACGCGACCCGCCTGGACTTCTGCGACTGCGCCGGACTGAACATCCTGATCAACGCCCAGCGCGAGGCTGAGCGCCAGGGCGGTTTCCTTCGCCTGATCGGGGTGCACGGCCAACTTGCCCGGCTGCTGACCGTCGCCGCGCTCATCGACCAGTTCCCCCCGTACGCCGACTTACGACAGGCGCGCGGGCTGAGCACGCGATGAGCTCGGCACCCAGCGCGTGGGCATCGCACGCGATGGGTGGTCAGCCGGACCCGGGCTGCCGGTCCGGCTCACATCGACCACGCCTTGACGGCCCGTGATGGCGCGATGCCGAAATGGCGGCACTGGCCTGCCGCACGTCGGGGTGGATGTTCAGGGCCCAGTGAATGCCGGCGAGTTCCAGTACGCGTAGGGGCATGGGGTGGACAGCGGCCAGGTGCAGGTCGGCGCCGTGGCGGTGGGTGAAGTCATGCGTGTGCAGCAGCGCGAGCAGGCCGTGGCTGTCCATGAAGGTCATGGCGCTGAGATCGAGCACCACGTGCTCGCCAGGCCGGCAATGGTCGATGATGTAGGTTTCCAGCTGGCCGGCGTTGGTCGCGTCCACCTCGCCGCTCACGACGATCAGCACCCCACCCGGCAAAGGCCGGTTGTTCAGAATTAGCCCCGCCATGCGGACCTCCACCAAACATTCGGCGGGCCGATCGCGCTGAGGGCTGGGCCGAACTCCGGTCATCAGCGCGGCTGCCTTGAATGGTGAGCCTCGCCGTCGCCGTTGTCAGCAGCCGGAACGGTTAGAGCATCGGCACCGCGCGGCCAGGGCTCACACCTGCCCACGCTCCGACGGCCGGCGGTCTTGTGGCGCCGAGATGGCGTCGATGGCCTGCTGGACATCCGCGTGGATGTTCAGGGCACAGTGCACGCTGGCCAGCTCCAGCACGCGCAACGGAACCTCCTGAACCGCGGCCAGGTGCAACTGGGCGCCGTGACGCCGGGTGAAGGCCTCCGTACGCAGCAGCACGGCCAAGCCGCGGCAGTCCAGGAAGGTCATCGCGCCGAGATAGAGCACCACGTGCTCGCCTGGCCGACACCTGGCCTGGAGGAAGCTTTCCAACTGCTCGGCGTTGGTCGCGTCCACCTCTCCCTCCACGGCTACGAGCACCACGTCCAGTAGGCGCCAGGCATCCAGTACCAGACCCATCATGCAGACCTCCACCGACATGAGCGGACCGACGAGCTGACGGCCTATGCCGGACTCACGGGCCTGGGCGCTCGGCTGCCTTGAATGGTGAGCCGCGCCGCCGCCGTTGTCAGCAGTCCGGACGGTTACTGTACAGATACAGCTCGCTACCTTGAGTCGGCGGACAGGTACATGCGCAGCCGGACCACGCCGCGCCCCGGCCGGCTGTCGATGGTCAACTCGTCACAAGCCTGTCGCATCAGCCACAGGCCATTGCCCGAAGCGCCGGACCAGGACGGCTGGTCGGGGAGGTGGTCGGCCGACAACCGTCCGCAGATGTCGATGACGTGCACGGTGATCGAGTCCTGGTCGTGCCGGAAGTACACACAGCCTCGGCCGCCACCGTGCTCCAGCACGTTGAGGGCCGCCTCGTGGACCGCGATGACCAAGTCGTCGGCCCGGCGCGATGTCAGCCCGGCCCGGCAGGCGGCAAGCCGCACCCGGGCGCGTAAGGCACTCAGCTCCCAGTCGATCGGCCAGCACCGCTCTTGCAGGAGATTGTCGTTCACTTCACCGCGCCCGTCCGCCGAACGCCACGAGAAGAACTTCGCCCATGCCTTCGGAGCCGACTATAAGCCGAGAGCATACGCCGACCCGGCCCCGGCGCGCTGCTGCCGGAGAGTGCCCGTTCCGCCTGATGGCGCGGGCGGCGAGCCGGGCCGAACCCGCTGGCGCGATCATTCGAACACAGAAATCTATGGACACGTAGAGTGACGTGTCGGATACTCAACGTGTCAATTCTTTGCTCCCCCGGATCACTTCGCCACCATCAGCACCGGACTCGCCGGCATGCCCTGTGCTGCCCGGAGTCGTGACCCGCCGGGGCGGAATGGAAGGAACAACATGCAGTCCAAGAGGCTCCTCGCCCTCCCCCTCACCCTCCTCGCGGCAGCGGCCCTCACCGCGACCACCGCCACGGCCAGCCAAGCATCCACCCCCCACGCCACAGCCGCCCGCCAGGCGGCCCTACCTCCCGGTTACCAGCTCGTCGTCCTCCCCAACGCCAACGTCCCCAACTTCCAGCGCCGCACCGTCTACTGCCCCGGCAACAAGAAGGTCCTCGGCGGCGGCGCCGAAGCCCGCGGCAACCGGGCCATCCTCGTCGGATCCTTCCCCACCGACGACGGACGCGGCTGGATCGGCCTAGGCCGCCAGGACGGTTACAACGACGTCGGCATCAGCGTCTTCGCCATCTGCGCGGACTAACCGCCAACCCGCCCGCCCCAGCCCGGGGCGGGCGCACGCAACCCCCGCCACGGCACCCCCCACGACCAGGCGCCGAACCCCTTCAGGAGGACCCCCGAGTCGTCTCACTCCCGTGTTGACGTGCTCAGCGGGATGAGGTGGCGCCGGTGATGCTCCGGGGCGCGGTCAGGTGGCGTCACCCAGTTGTTGGGCCATCCGCTCCAGACCACCCTTGATGAGCTGCCCGTACTCGTCGTCGCCCAGCGCGTCGACCTTGCTTCGCGCCTGCTGGAGGTGCTCGCGGGCGCGGTCGAGATCGCCCAGCTTGCGATAGCACTCGCACAGGTTGAGGTGCAACGACGGGTACAGTCCGGCCACGGAAAGCGTCACCCCGGCTTCGGCCACCCGCTCATCGGTGATCAGGGCGACGGCGTCAAGCGCTCGCAGGTCCCACATCAGCTCCTGGTCCACGTCGTCCTGCACGTCGGCCATCGAGTGCGCAAGGACGCAAACATGCAGCGGGTCGCCCTGCTCGCCGCCGATGTCGTCCCAGATCTGCGCGAACAGGTCGCGAGCGGCCTCGCGCTGACCTTGGTGGTGATGTAACTCCACCCCCTGGCCGATCCGGGTCATCGTTGGGTCGGTGGTCATCGGCGGCTCCTTCACCGTCGTGGGCGGTCTCGGCCAGCCTACTTGCCTGACGATCATCAAGCGGCTCCGTGCCGACCGCTGGCCTAGCTGCTTTCCGCGAGGTGCTGTTTCGCGGGAATCGCCTTGGTGAGACGGATGCTTCCGTCGTCGGCGGCGAGTGACGCCTGCTGGTATCCCTCGCTCTGGTAGAGGTTGAGGTTCTGCCGGCTCTTGGGGCCGGTGAACAACACGATGCGGCGGCAGTCCGGCTCGACGGCGGCTTCGGCGAGGCGGAGCAGGCTGCGGCCCAGACCCTGCCCGCGATGGTCGGGTACGACGCCGAGCCGGCCGACGTGCCAGTCGGTGTCGACGCGGCGGGTCCGTACCATGCCGAGGAGCCGACCGTCCTGCCAAAGGCCCATGGTGTGCCAGGTGGTCAGCCACTGGCGTACCTGCTCCGGCGACTCCCGCAGGGCCGGGACGGCCAAGGTGTCGTTGGCCAGGGCTTCGTCCACCCAGCAGCACCGCTGCAGCACGGTGACCTGCGGGGCGTCGTCGGGCGTCAACGGTCTGACGTAGGACCCCGGCAACGGGCCGGGTCGTACCCCGGCTCGGGTGGCCTCGCGCATCGGCAGGAGGGCATGGGCGAGCCGGACCAGCTCGTCCAGGACGCCGACGGCCGCCGCGTCGAGAGCAGGGGTCGGGCGGACTTGACCGTTCTCTGTCGCGTCGGCGATGCGGATGGCGACGGTGGAGCCCAACGGCACCAGCCGCAGCGTGGTCACCACCTGCTTGGCGTGCTGGACCGAGCGCGTGCCGGCCGAGGTGTTGCCGTAGCTGACGAAGCCCATCGGCTTCCACGCCCACTCCCGGCTGAGGTAGTCCAAGGCGTTCTTCAGCGTCGCCGGCATGCCGTAGTTGTACTCCGGCGTGACGACGATGAAGCCGTCCGCCGCGTCCACGATCTCGCTCCACCGCCGGGTGTGCTCGCGCTGGTAGAGACCCGATGACGGATGCTCCTCCTCGTCGAGAAACGGCAGATCGAGGTCGCCGAGGGCAAGGGGTACGAGCTCGGCCCCGAGCTCCGCCGAACG
Organism: Nonomuraea jiangxiensis; assembly: GCF_900099965.1. Taxonomy (GTDB): domain Bacteria; phylum Actinomycetota; class Actinomycetes; order Streptosporangiales; family Streptosporangiaceae; genus Nonomuraea; species Nonomuraea jiangxiensis. The sequence goes on from NZ_FNDJ01000010.1 coordinate 254,501, forward strand.
TGGCTTGATCGTCTCGATCAACCAGTCCAGCACAGCCGGACCGAGGGCGCCGGGACGGGTGCTGCACGCCAGGACGAGGACACGCATGGATTTCATTGACATGTAAATGAACATAGGCGGTAGGTTGTTTACATGTCAAAGAAACCGTCGGACGCGGCCGTGCGCTGGCTGAACGTGGACGAAGAGCGCGCCTGGCGCGCCTTCCGCCGCATGATGATCGCCGTCCAGTCCGGCACAGCCCGAGACCTGACCATGGTGGGACTCTCCGATCCCGACTACGAGGTGCTGAGCACGCTGTCGGAGCGGCCGGGCCGCACCAGTACGTTGCGCGAACAGGCTCTCAAGATGGGCTGGTCGCGCAGCCGGCTTTCCCGGCACGCCACCCGGATGGAAGCCCGCGGTCTCATACAGCGGGCACCCGACCCCGCCGACGGCAGAGGCTGCTACCTCGTTCTCACCGAGCAGGGCCTGGACACACTCGAGAACGCCGCCCCCGCCCACGTCGAGTCGGTGCGGCGCCACTTCGTCGACCGGCTCACCCTGGAGGACCTCGCCGCTCTCGAACGCATCGCCCGGAAATTGGAGGGAACCGCGGAGACCTGACGGCCCTCGAACGCGCCGGCAAACCCGGCCCCTCCCGAGACTCAGCGGACGAGCGGTAGGCGGAGTACGAAGCACGCGCCGCCGCCGGCCGCTTCCTCGACGTTCAGGGTGCCCCGATGGGCCTCGGCGATGTCGCGGGCGATGGCCAGGCCGAGTCCGATGCCGCCCCGGTCGCGGCTGCGGGTGGTGTCCAGGCGGACGAATCGGTGGAAGACACGTTCCCGGTCCGCGCGGGGGATGCCCTTTCCGTCGTCGGCCACGGTCAGTTCGGCGTGGTCGCCCGCACGGCGCAGGCCGACGTTCACCTTGTGCACGGCGTGGCTTCCGGCGTTGTCCAGGAGGTGGGCGAGCAGGCGGGTGAGCTGCCAGGGGGCGGCTTCCACGGTCACCGCCGGTTCGAGGTCGAGCCGTACGCCATGTCTTCGGGGCCACCGATCCGCCGCCACCGTCTCGACCAGGACGGTGAGATCCACTTCCTCCCGCGTTCTGCCGAGATCGGACTCGATCGTGGCCAGCAGGTGCAGGTCGTCCACGATGGTCTCCAGCCGGTCGAGGCCGTCGGTCACGTGGTTCAGCAGGTCGGGCAGGGCGATGTCGTCGGGATAGCGCTGCGCCGCCTCCACTTCGAGCCGGAGCGCGGCGAGCGGCGTACGGAGCCCGTGTGAGGCATCGGCCGCGAACTGACGCTGCCGGTCCAGCAGGCGCCGCGTCTGCGCTCGGGCCTGCCTGACCTGCTCGTTCAGCTGCCGCAGCTTCGTGAGGCGGGAGCAGGGCGGTCCCTCCGGCGTCACGTCCTGAGCGCGGTGGACGAGCAGCACCACCGCTTCGTGCGGTCCGGGAACGGATCCGTGCGGAAACAGGTCCACCACATTCCGCCCCACGACGTCCTCTCGCCGGCGTCCGCAGAGGTCGAGAAAGGCCTGGTTGGCGGCCACGATGATCAGATCCAGCGTCATGATCAGGCAGGGGCCGGAAACGGCCGCGAACAGCGCGGCGGAGCAGATATGGCGTCCCATCACAAGTCCCTTTCCCATGCTCGGCGAGCTCATGGATCCACTGCCGTGCCGGCTCGCCGACCCGCCGGGGCCGCCGCGTCCGCCAGGGGAAGCCGCAGGACGAAGCACGCGCCGCCGGTCACGGCCCGCTGGACGTGGAGGCTGCCGAGGTGGGCCTCGGCGATGTCGCGGGCGATGGCCAGGCCCAGCCCGGCGCCGGTGCGGTCGAGCCTGCGCGCGGCGTCCAGCCGGGTGAAGCGCTCGAAAATGCGTTCCCGCTGGGATTCGGCGACTCCTTCCCCGTCGTCGATGACGGTGAGTTCGGCGCAGTCGCCGTCGTGGACCAACCGGACCTCGATCAGGTGCCGGGCGTGTCGTTGGGCGTTGTTCAGCAGGTTGGTGAGCACTCGGCTGATCCGAATGGGGACGGCCGTGATGGTCGCCCCCGCCTCGATCCGGAGCTGGACCGGGATGCGATCGGCCCTGCCGACGATCTCTTCGCGGACGAGTTCGGCGAGGTCGACGCGCTGGAGCTCGTGGGGCGGGCCGGCCTCCATTTCGGCGATGACGCGCAGGTCGGTGAGGATCGAGTCCAGCCGCTCCACGTTCCTCAACGCGCCGGCGAGCAGGTCGCCGAGGTCGGTCTCCTCGGGATGCAGGCGGGCCTCCTCCAGCTCCGCTCGCAGCCCCGCGAGCACCGTACGCAGCTCGTGCGAGGCGTCGGACGCGAAACGCTGCTTTCTCAACAGCTCGTGCTGAAGTTCGCGGACAGTGTCAGAGGGCAGCCGGATCGCCGGTGCGGACCGGAGGTCACCAGCCGGGTGGTTGGCCCCGCGCTCGTATCGAGGGCCTGAGTGCACTGTCACAACACAGACTTCCTTTCGTTTCATGCGAATTTGTGGGGACGTCACCCGATGGCGCTTGGGGCGGCGACGTCCGGGGTCGGCGGGGCACCGGCATGGTGGTTCTGCGCGGCGGGCATCAGGTTTGACAAATCAGGCCGTCGTCCTGTGACAGGCTGCCGTCAAGAAAGGTCATGACATACGTCACAGGGTGGAACGAGAAGCCCGGACGCCGGGCGTCGGCCGCGTCATTCGGAGCGCGGCTCCTCGTAGGGGATACGGCTCGGAGCGAGGTTCTCCACGGTTCCGTCAGGGGTGACGGTGGAGATCCACGCGATCGGACGCGGCACGACGACCGAGGACAGGAACCGGTAGAAAGCCGCCCAGCCCAGCTCGTCGGGGCTATCGAGGGCTTCGGCGGATGGTCCCGGATCAGCCGTGGTGTTTCCAGATGCGCACGAGCACGTCGAGCTGCGCCGGGTTGTAGAGATCGAGCACCGCGTTGAACACCGCGGAGGTCGCCTCGTGCCGGCCGACCGCGGCGTGCTCGACGGTGCGCGGTGGCGCCGGGTGCTTCTCGTTCACCGCCATCATCTGCGGGAGCATGCGTTGCGCGAGTCGTTCGCGGGTCTCCTCGTCGGCGTCCGGCGGGAGCGCGTCGAACTCGTCGGTCGCCTCGTCCCGCTCGTAGTCCTGCAAGAGCGCCTGCCAGTGCTGCGTGTTGTCCTCGCCGATCACCTGGGAGAGCACGGCGAACAGCGACCGGTCGGCGTGTGACAGCCGCGCGTCGGTCGCCGCGGCCGAGATGCCGAAGGGCAGGTCGGTCGGGACCGGCCGGTGACGCAGCTTCGCGATCTCCTCCCTCGCTTCCTCCAGCCGTGTGATCGTGGCGGCGAGCTCCGCGTCGACGGTGTCAAGGGTCTCTTCGAGATCCTCGGACTCGTCCTCCATCGCCGCGATCATGGCGAGCGAGAAGCCGAGCCCCGTGAGACGGCGGATCTGCAGCAGTCGTACGAGGTGCTCGGTGCGGTAGACCTTGTAGCCGTTGGACAGCCGTTCGGGTTCGTCGAGCAGGCCGATGTCGTGATAGTGCCGGACGGTGCGCAGGGTCGTCCCGGCGAGTTGCGCGACTTCCCGCGTGCTCCAGCCCAATGCCGGCCCTCCTCCCCGCATCTCCTCCACCGGCCGACTTGAGTATGCCGCAACGGCACAGTGTCTCCTGCAACGGCGACCGCACACCGCGGCGTAGAGATGCCGATAAGGAACAGCAATGCGAACATCGACAAAACCCGGGCGCAGTCGGGAGTGGATTCTCTGGCCCGTGGCTGCGGGAGCCGCATGGCTCCTGTCCATGATCTGGGTGGCCACGCAGATCGGCCCGGACGGGGTGGCCGTCGGCCTGCCGCTGTCCGCCCTCGTCACCCTGCCGGTCGTGGGCGCCTTCCGCTGGCTCGACCGCTGGGAGCCCGAGCGGCCGCGCCGCCTCGCCTCGGCGTTCGCGTGGGGCGCCTCGTTCGCCGCCTTCTGTTCGATCTGGTCGCAGGAGGGACTCCAAACCCTCGTCGACACCACCGTGGGCAGCGACTTCGGTGCGTGGTTCCGCCCGCTGGTGATCACCCCTGTCACCGAGGAGGTCCTCAAGGGCCTGTTCCTGGTGTGGCTGCTGATGTACCGCCGCAGGCAGATCACCGGCCTGCTCGACGGCATCGTCTACGGGGGGATCATCGGCGCGGGCTTCTCGTTCACCGAGAACGTCCTGTACCTCGGCCGGACCATCACCACCTTCGCCGCGTCGGACACGTCCGACGTGAAGGCCATCGCCGCGCTCGGGGCCAGCTTCATTCTGCGCGTGGTGATGGTGCCGTTCTTCCACCCGTTCATGGTCGCCGTGTTCGGGCTCGGCATCGCCGCGGCCGCCGGCAGGCGCGGCAGAGGCGTCCGCGTCGGTCTCCCGCTCGTGGGGCTGTTCGCCGCGATCGTCCTGCACGGTGTGTGGGACTGGGCCGGGCTCGCCGGCAGTGATCCGTTCATGATCTACAAGATCTACGGAGCCGTCATGGTGCCGCTGTTCCTCACGATACTGGTCGTGGCCCTGGTGCTACGCAACCGTGAGGGGAAGATGATCGCCGCGGCCCTGCCGAGGCTCGCACGAGACGGACACATCGCCCCCGAGGATGTCGCACGGCTCGCGAACCTCGGCGAGCGCCGCCGCTGGAGGCGGGACGTACGTCGCCGCTCAGGCCGAGCCGCGGCCCGCGCCACCGGCCGTTACCAGGCCGAAGCGAGCGCCCTCGGCATCCGGACGGCCCGCGCCCAGACCACCGGCGACAGCGAGGGGCTCGACGAGCAGGCCCAGGCGACGGCGGCTGCCAGGGCGGGATCGGAATGAGGACACCAGTCGTCCATGACGGGTGTGATTGACTCCAGTCGTGTTCGATTCGCCTGATTTCGATCTGGCGCCCTACGCCGAGGTCGACATGGCACAGTACGTCCGGCGCAGCCACTGCAGTTGGAACGACGCCGGCTGGCGTTCGCTGCTCGTGCAACGTTTCGTGCACGCACGCCAGGTCGAGCAGCTGCTGCTGCCCGGAACGGCCGATCTGCATCTCGTGCTGTGCACGGCCGGAGCGGCCGTGATGTCGGTCAGCACGGGCGGGGCGCCGGCCAGGCGCCGTTGGACGGCCGGCCGGCTGGAACTCATGGTGCCGGGCCGCTCAACAGTGCGCAGTTACCAGGCGACCTCGGCCCTGTCCACCATCCAGGTGCACATCCCGCAGGCCGTCATCAAGCGGACCGCGGCTCAACTGGGCGGTCCCGAGCCGGACTTCGAGGCGCTGTCCGCCGGACTGGGCCCGGGCGACCCGGTCGTCGAACACCTCCTACGGTCACTGCCGGCCAACCGGGAGGTGGGTGACTTGTATGCCGAATCGGCTGCGGCGTTCCTCGCCGTCCACCTGCTGACCCGGGGCCGGGAGCCGCGCGTGCCGGAGATCGAGCACGCTGCCGTCCGCAGAGGCATCGCCATCATGCGGGACCGCCTGGCCGAGCCGCTCACCCTCGCCGACATCGCCGCTGAGGCGCACTTGAGCGTCTATCACTTCGTACGTGTCTTCCGCCATGCCACCGGCGAGACACCACATCGATATCTCACCCGGCTCAGGATCGAGCTGGCACAACGACTGCTGTCGGGCACCACCCTCACCATCGAGCAGATCGCCGAGCGCTGCGGCTACGCCGGACCCGGCCCCCTGTCGTCGGCGTTCCTGCGCCACGTCGGTGTCCGGCCGTCGGTCTACCGCAATATCTGACCGCCAGGTGCGCAATCCGCCGCATGTCCCCGCGTGGCGAGGCGGCCCTACGTTGGCGGGATGACCTCTACCTATACCGTGACGGCGCATTCGCAGGCCGACCCCGACGTCGTCTTTTCCGTACTGGTCCGTGCCGGTACGTGGCCCCTGTGGTCGCCGATCGACGCCGCGGAGGTTGAAACCGGCGATCCGGACGATCCGCAGCGGGCCGGCGACACGAGGGTCTTTCGTACGGGCCGAGCCGTCTCACGCGAGCGGATCGTCGAGCTGATCGCCGGCCGGCGGTTCGTGTACGAGAACGTCAACGGGCCATTCCGGTACTACCAGGGCACCGTCGATCTGGCGCGGCCACGCGAAGGCGGCACCGACATCGTCTGGTCCGCGCGGTTCACGCCCAAGGTGCCGCTGACCGGCCCCTTCTGGCGCTGGTACCTGACCCGTTTCATGCGACGCATGGCCGATGGGCTCGCCAAGCATGCGGAGAAGAGCGGAAACTGACCGCCGGCCGGCCGGGCGTGATCAACGGTCCTGTAGGAGGCCGCGCCTAGCAGCAGGGAGGACGGCGGTCGTGGCGTTCTTCCCGGTGACGGCCACACGATGAGGGGCGGGCCGGCGTTTCGGTCGTCGCTTGAGTGCCCGCCGAAAGGAGCAGCACGACCATGCGAGAGTTCCTGGTCACGATCATCATCGCCGTCCCCGAGGGCACCAGCCAGGACGAGGTGGACCGGCGGCGCGCCGCCGAAGCCGTACGTGCCCGGGAGCTGGCCGCCGCCGGCCACCTGGCGCGGCTGTGGCGTCCGGTCGGCCAGGTGTACAGCGTCGGCGTCTGGCGGGCCGCCGACGAGAAGGAGCTCCAGGACAAGGTGCTCGGTACGCTCCCGCTGCGCCCGTGGATGAACCTCTGCGTCACCGCGCTCGAATCCCACCCCAACGACCCGGGCTGCGCCGCGGGTTGACAGCCCGCGTCCGCACCGCCGGCCGCTCGGTGGTCGCTCCCCGGCATCCCGCTCGCCCTGGCCACGGGCGCCCACCTGCGCTTCCCCCGCTCGGTCGCGCTGCTGACCGCCGGGTACTCCGTCGGCCAGATCCTCGGTCCGCCGGCCGTCATCCCACTGCTCTGCCACGGCTACCACCAGGCGCTGATCCGCCGCGTTCGGCGTGGAGGCGTTATCGGACCATGACCTGGAGCTGCTGGCGCTCTTCCTCCGCGATCCTCTGGTCGTAGGTCGAGCGTGCGGCGGAGATCGCCTGCTGGTGTTCCTCGGTCCAGATCACCAACGACTTGATCACCTCGTGCAGCGACATGCCGAGCTCGGTCAGCTCGTAGTCCACCCGGGGCGGCACCACCGGGTAGACGGTCCGGCTGACCAGCCCGTCCCGCTCCAGCTGGCGCAGCGTCACCGTGAGCATCCGCTGGCTCACGCCGTCGACGGTACGGCGCAGCTCGGAGAACCGCATCGTCCGCCGGTCGAGGAGGGCGATCACCAGCAGCGACCACTTGTCGGCGATGCGGTCGAGGATGTGCCGCACGTCGCAGTCGGCCCGGACATCCCACTGTCTGGCCTCGTCATCGTCGGTTCCCTTGCAGTAACCCAGTGCCTTATAAGTGCCGTCTTCCATAGCTCCCCACAGTGACGCAAGATTCCTTCGTTACCGAACAGAACCATGAGGGAGCTACTCGTGTCCACCACCGTTCGACCCCCGGCGCCGTCGTTGCGCCTGACACCACGTTCCTGGGGGATGTTGTTCGTCCTGTGTGGGGCGATCTTCCTGGAGGGCATCAACGTCGCGATGCTCAACGTGGCGCTGCCGGCCATCCGGACCGATCTCGGCCTGTCCACCGGCGAGCTGCAGTGGGTGCTCAGTTCCTACGTTCTGGGCTATGGCGGGTTCATGCTGGTCGGCGGCCGGGCCGCTGACCTGTTCGGCCGCCGCCGCATGTTCCTGATCTGGCTCACGGTCTTCCTTGTCGTCTCCGCCCTGGGCGGGATAGCCGACGAGGGGTGGATGCTCATCGCCGCGCGCTTCGTGGCAGGTGTCGCCGCCGCGGTGATGACCCCGGCCGGACTGTCGATCATCACGACCAGCTTCCCGGAAGGCCCGCAGCGCAACCAGGCGCTCCTGGTCTACTCCGGTACGGCGTCGGGCGGCTTCTCGCTCGGACTGGTGCTCGGTGGCCTGCTGGCCGCCGTGGACTGGCGGCTGGTGCTGTTCGCGCCCGCGATCCTGGCACTGGTCATCCTCGTACTGGCGATACCGCTGATCCCTGCCGGCCCGGTGGAGCGTTCCGAAGAGCGGCGCGTGGACGTGCTCGGGGCGGTCACCATCACCGCCGCCATCATGCTGCTGGTGCTCGGCGTCGAGCGGGCGGCCCACGTGGGTGTCGGCTGGACCGCCGCCTTCATCGCCGGCGGGCTCGTCCTCGTCGCGCTGTTCGTCGCGATCGAGCGCAGGTCGGCCGCTCCGCTGCTGCGGCTGGGCATCCTGCGCTCCGGGCCGCTGGTCCGCGCCAACCTGGCGGGCCTGCTGTTCGCCGGCGCCTTCTTCGGCTTCCAGTTCATCGCGGTGCTCTACCTTCAGGAGCTGCGCGGCTGGAGCTCGCTGCAGACCAGCCTCGCCCTGCTGGCCATCGGCATTGACGCCATCCTCGCCCCGCTGCTCACGCCCCGGCTGGTCAACCGGTACGGCAATCCGAAGGTCATCGTGGCCGGGTTGGTACTGGCCGTGGTGTCGTACGTGCTGTTCCTGCCGATCGGTATGGACACCGTCTACCTCGCCATGTTCCCCACCATGATCATCCTTGGGGTGGCGTTCGCGCTGGCCTACGGGCCGCTGACCATCGTCGCCACCGACGGGGTGGAGGAGAGTGAGCAGGGGCTGGCAGGTGGGCTGCTGTACACCTCCTTCCAGTTCGGCGCCGCCCTCGGGCTGGCCGCCAGTACGGCCGTCATCGTCGCCGTCACGGCCGACGGCGGCGCGGCCGACCTGCTCGACGGCTACCGTGCCGCGCTGGCCGTACCCGTCGTCGCCGCGATCCTGGCCGCCATCGTCTGTGCCCCCGGCCTGCGGAAGGGGACGCAGGGATGACCGTCACGACCATGTCCTTCGCCGACATCGAGCACGAGTTCAACTCCTTCGTGGGCGCCATCGTCTACGCCACCATGGTCACCATCGACTCCAAGAACCGCCCTCGTACCCGCGTCCTCATCCCCATCTGGGAGAACGTGGACGGGCAGCCGCGCGGCTGGCTGGCCACCTACAGGACTCCCGTCAAGGCGGCCCACCTGGCGGGCAACCCGCACACCTCCTTCTCCTACTGGAAGCCGGGCAACAACTCGGTCGCCATCGAGGCGGTGGCCACCTGGGCGGAGGACCTGGACGTCAAGCGTCGTGTCTGGAACCTCTACCGCACCACCAGCCCGCGCGGGGCCGGGTACGACCTGGGCAACTTCTGGCGATCGCCCGCCGATCCCAAGCTTCATGTCCTTCGCCTCGACCCCTGGCGCATCCAGGTGATCCGCGGCATGGATTTGCGCAGTCGCATCTGGACGGCGCCGGGGGCGTGACCCGGCGGGCGGCGACCCTGCCACTTCCGGCAGGGTCGCTCGCCGGCTCGAAACGCGGGGTGACGGCCGGGGTCGGTCAGGAGTGGCCGCCCGCCAGGTGCAGGCCGACGACACCGCCGAGGATGAGCAGCACCGAGGCGATCTTGATGAGGGAGGCGTCCTCGCCCAGGAAGATCATGCCCAGGGCGGCGGTGCCGACGGCGCCGATGCCGGTCCAGGCGGCGTAGGCCGTACCGACGTCGAGGCTCTTGAGGGAGAACGCGAGGAGACCGAAGCTGAGGACGGCGAAGACGCCGAAGCCCAGCGTCGGCAGCGGCGCGGTGAACCCGTTGCTCAGCTTGAGCGAGTAGGCCATGGCGACCTCGAACAGACCCGCGACGATGATCATTACCCAGGCCATGACGGCCCCCTTCGGTGAAGGAGCGTCGTCTTTACAGGCCGGGTACGGCGCGTCTCGTCCGGCGGACCCACAGCCGGGCCCGTAACCGCAGCAACGATGCTGGCCCGGCCCGCATTCCCCCTGACAGCTACCCGGCGCCTATCCGGCCGAGGTGGGGTCGGCGCGCAGCAGCTCGACCAGGTTCGGTACGTCACCTCCATCCCGATGAGCGGTGACGGCCCGATCGAGCAACGCCCGCATGGGCTCCAGCAGTTCGGTGCTGACGCCCTGCTCCCTGCTGGCGGTCAGGATGTTGGCGAAGCTCACCAGCTGCATCCGCAGGTTGGAGTCGTCGTCGGCGCCGGCACCCGAATCCATGGCCTCGGCTATGACGGGGAGGGTCCCGACCATGGCGTTGAGCCACGGGACCACCAGTGGCGCGAACTCCGCGGACGGGACCTTCTCCGAGCCGAGCATGGCGGCGGCGTGGTAGAAGCCGCCGAACATCCCGTACATGGCGGCCAGCAGCGCCAGGTCGTACAGCGAGGCCTGGCCGGCGTCCGCGTGCAGGTATCTGGCGGTGCCGAGCGTGCCCAGAGTGCTCCGGTGAACGTCGAACGCGCCGGCCGACCCGCTGTAGAGCACGAGCGCCTCGGGCCGCCCGATCATCATGGGCACAGCCATGATGCCGCCGTCCAGGTAGTCGGCCCCGTGGTCCGCGGCCCATCCGGCAGTCTCGCGGGCCTGCCTCGGCGTGCCGTTGGTGAGGTTGACCAGGGTGCGGCCGGCCACCGAACCGGACAGCGGATCGAGGATCTCGTGTACGACGTCGTAGTCGAGTACGCAGATCACCACGATCGGGCTCGCGGCGATCGCCTCGGCCGCGGTGGCGGCCACGGTCGCGCCCCGGCCGGCGAGTTCCTCGGACCTGCCGGCTGAGCGGTTCCAGACGGTCGTGGGGTGACCACTGTCCAGGAACGCCCCGGCCAGCGATCTCCCCATCGCCCCCAGTCCGATGACCGTCACCGGTGTGCGGTTGTCGTCAGTCATGTCTCAACTCCAATCAGGGAAAGCGGGGTGTGTGCGGGGTCAGCGGCCGGCGAGATGAGGTGCCGCGACGCTGCGTACGTCGGTGAAGTCGCCGGCAAGGCACTGCTTGACGCCGTTGGAGCGCGGTTCGCGCCACATCGGCCACAGGAGGAGGTCGTCCGTAGGGCGAGCAACCGCGCTCCGCTCCTGCCCCAGATCGAGCCCCTGCCCGGCGTGCTCGGAGGCTCCTTGTGGGGCACCGCGTCATCCGCCTGCCAGACGGGTGCGTACGATGTATCGCTTCTCATGCGTACAGCGTATTTGACCTGCGGCAGAATGGGCTTCGGACTGGCGAGAAAGTGAACCAGCTCCGAGGCCATTGAACTAGTACACTTGAGGTGACTGAATCGAGGGGGTCTCTATGACGGCGTCAACACAGCGCGACGATCCGCCATACCGGCGGATCGTCGCGGAGATCCGTGCCCGGATACTGGCCGATGAGCTGCGGCCGGGCGATCGTATGCCGTCCATCCGGCAGATCGCGCAGCGCTGGGGTGTCGCGGTCGCGACCGCGACCAAGGTCATGGCGGCTCTCCGCGACGAAGGGCTGGTCGAAACGAAGGTCGGGGCCGGGACGCTGGTCAGCGCACGCGCGGGCCGGCAGCGGGCCACGACACCGCGAGCGCGGCGAGCGCGGCGGCCCGGCGTCCCCAGGGAGACTCTGAACCGGAAGGACGTGCTCCGCGCCGCCATCGCGATCGCCGACGTCGAGGGGCTCGACGCCGTTTCCATGCGGCGGCTCGCGGCCGAGCTGGGCGTGGGTCCGATGTCGCTCTATCGGCACGTGGCGAACAAGGACGAGCTGGTGGCGCAGATGGCCGACGCGGTCTTCGGCGAGCCGGAGCTGCCCGACCCGGGGCCGGAGGGGTGGCGGGCCAAGCTCGAACTGATCGCCCGCGAGCAGTGGGAGCTGTGCCGGCGGCATCTCTGGCTCCCCAGGGCCGTGTCGTTCACCCGCCCGGTGCTCGTGCCCAACATGATGGCGCACACCGAGTGGACCCTGCGCGCGCTCGGCGGGCTCGGGTTGCCCATGGCGATCCGGGTCAGGGAGGCCCTCACGCTGCACGCGCTGGTCGTCACCGTGGCCCTGTCCTTGGCGGACGAGGTCGAGGCGGAGCAGGAGACCGGCGTGACGCTCGCCGGATGGTGGCTGGCGCAGCGGAAAGAGGCCGACGAGCTGCTCGACGGCGGGCGCTTTCCCCTGCTGGCCGCGGTTCCCGAGGAAGCGGTGTCCGACCTTGACGGGCTGTTCGACTACGGCCTGGCCCGCCATCTCGACGGTTTCGCCGTCATGGTGGCCGACCGCGCCCGTACATGAGGCCGAGGCGGACGGTGCCGCCCCGGCCGGAAACAACCTCCCGCCGCGAGCGGAAGCGCCACCGTACGGGCCCGGATGCGCTACGTCGGTAGGGTGATCAAGCAGCCGGAGGAACTTCTGAACGGTTTCGCCCCGGAGGGCGTCGTACGCGGCAAGGCGGTGGATGAGGTGGAGTTCCGGCTCCTTGGGCCCGTCGGCGTCTGGAGCGGCGGTGAGCCGTTGGGGCCCGCGACCGCTCAGCAGCGCTCCGTCCTGACCATGCTGCTGATCGAGGCCGGCCGGGTCGTCTCCGTGGACCGGCTGGAGCTGGCGGTGTGGGGTCAGGAGACGCCGCCGGCCACGGCCCGCAACACCATCCAGGGATGCGTCTCCCAGATCCGGCGGATACTCTCCGGGGCCACCGGGATCAGCCTGGCCACGGTGCCGCCCGGTTATCGCCTTGACGTCGACCCGATGAAGGTGGATCTGTTCAGATTTCGCGATCTTGTCCGGCAGGCGGCAACGGCCGACCTCACGGAGGCCCGCGATCTGCTCGGCCGGGCGCTGGACCTGTGGTCGGGCCCCGCGCTGGCCGACGTGGCCGGGCTCTGGCTGCACGGCGCGATCGGTGCGGTGCTGGAGGAGGAGCGGCTGGCGGCGATGGAGGAACGTCTGGCGATCAGCCTCCGTACCGGCCGGCATCGCGAGGTCCTCGCCGAGGTTCCGATGCTGATGAGCGAGCACCCGCTGCGTGAGCGCCCGGCGTACCTCATGATGGCCGCGCTGCACCAGGACGGGAGGCGGGCCGCCGCGCTGGAGGTCTTCCGCGAGGTGCGCGAGCTCCTCGTGGAGGAGCTGGGGATCGAGCCCGGCGACGCGCTGCAGGACCTGCACCGGCGGATTCTCCAGGCGGAGGCCGCGGTCGTGGACCCCGCCGCGGCGATGACACCGGTGACCGTGCCGGTGCCCGCGGAGCTGCCGGCCCGGCCGGGGAAGTTCGCGGGGCGGGTGGAGGAGTTCGCCTCGGCCCATGAGCTGCTCCGGGGCGACGGGAGCGGCGTGATGAAGATCTGCCAGATCAGCGGCATCGGCGGGATCGGCAAGTCCTCGCTCGCGATCCACGTCGCGCACGCGGTCGCCGAGCTCTTTCCCGACGGGCAGCTGTACGTGGATCTGCACGGCTCCACGCCCCAGATGGAGCCGATCGAGCCGATCGAGGCGCTCGGCCGGTTCCTGCGCTCGCTCGGGGTCGCCGACTCCGCCGTGCCCACGGACGCCGAGGAGGCCGCGGGCCGGTTCCGGTCGCTGGTCCACGGCAAGCGCATGCTCATCGTGCTCGACAACGCCCGTGACACGGCGCAGGTGAGGCTGCTGCTCCCCGGCAGTCCGACCTGCGCGGTGCTGATCACCAGCCGCAGGCGTCTGACCTCCTTCGAGGACGCCTTGCAGATCCCGCTGGACGTACTGGCCGTCGAGGAGGGTCTTGCCCTGCTGAGCGATCTCCTCGGCGCCGACCGGATCGCCGGCGATCGGATCGCCGCGGCCGAGATCGTACGGCTCTGCGGCGGGCTGCCCCTGGCGCTGTGCCTGGCCGCGGCCCGTCTGAGCACCCGGCCCTCGTGGCCGGTGGCCGAACTGGCCGAGCGACTGGCCGCCGACCAGGGAGGGCTCGACGTGCTGGAAGCCGACGATCGTGCGGTGCGGGCCAGTTTCGAGGGCAGCTATCGGGACCTGCGAGAGGGCCGGCACGGCCCCGCGGCGGCGCGGATGTTCCGCCTGCTGGGCCTGATCGACGTCGCCGACCTCGGTCCGCCCGTGGCCGCGGCACTGGCCGACCTGCCCGTCGAGCAGGCCCGGGACCTGCTGGACCACCTGGTGGACGCGCAGTTGGTGCAGAACCACACACGGGACAGGTACCGGCTGCACGATCTCCTGCGCCTGTACGCCCGGGAACGCGCGATCGCGGAGGAGCCCGAGCCGGTCAGGCAGGAGGCGGTGCGGCGGGTCATGCACTGCTACCTGGAGACCGCACGCCGTGCGACCGGCCTGCTGAAGGTACGCGGTTCCTGGCGCGTCGATCTGGGCCCGCAGTCGCTGTCCCGCCCGGCCGCCGTACCCGAGACCGCCGAACAGATGCAGGAATGGGTCACCACCGAGGAGGACAACGTCCTGGCCCTGATCGCGCGGACCGCGCGGACGTCGGCCGCCGGACTGGCGATCGCCCTGGCCGCGACCTTCGCGCCGCTGCTGTTCGAGCGGGGCCGCTGGCTGAAGCTGCTCCCGCTCGGCGAGCTGGGACTGCGGGCGGCCGAACACACCCAGGACCCGCTGCACCAGGCTCTCATCTGCGGCGACCTCGGATGGGCGCGGTTCTGCCTCGGCGACACGAATGGCGCGATCACCCACCTGCACCGGGCGCTGGAGGGTTACCGGCGGATCGGGGGACACCACCGGGAGGCGGCGGTGCTCGACCACATCGGGATCGCCTACCGGAGCATCGGCCGCCTCGACGAGGCCATCGAGCACCAGCTGCGCGCGTTACGGCTGGCACGCGCGAACGGCGACCGCTGGCAGGAGGGCGCCAACCTCAGCAATCTGGGCCTGACCTACCAGCACGCGGGCCGGATCAGCGCGGCCATCGACGCGCACACCCGCTCGATCGCCCTGCTGGAGGAGGCGGGCGCCGCCGCGGACGGCGTAACGGCGCTCGGCAACCTCGCCGAGGCGTACCGGCTGGGAGGAGAGTACGAGCAGGCGATGGCCTGCCACCGGCGGGCCCTGCGAACCCTGCGCGACAACGGCCAGTCCGACGACTACCGGACCGCCGAGATCTCCTGGGGGCTCGGCCTGGCACTCCACGAGACCGGCGAGGCCGCCGAGGCGCGCCGCCACTGGCGCGCATCCGCCGCGATCCTCCATGCCCTGGGTCTCATCACCGCCGAGGACCGGCGGGCCATCGACACCAGCGCGCTCCCGGCCACCCCGGAGGTGATCCGCCGCCACACCTGATCAGCTCACCACGTACGGGCCCGCCCTGTCTCACGCCCAGATGCCGCCGCGGGTCGTCCTCATCGAAGTCACCCCCTTCACCGGTCGGAGAGACGCCATCCTTCGGCAACCCGCTGGACCGGCGCCGAACCGGTGTTGAATCACGAGCCCGGGACACGGCGCTCCCACCAGGCGCCTCCCCCCATGTCAGCGCCGCAGCTTGTAGCCGAACCCGCGGACCGTCTCGATCCGGTCGGCCCCGATCTTCTTGCGCAGCCGCTGCACGCACAGGTCCACGACGCGGGTGTCGCCGTCCCAGCTGTAGCCCCAGACGTTGCCCAGGAGCGTCCGCCGGTCCAGCACGATGCCAGGACGCGCGGCGAACTCCAGCAGCAGCCGCAGTTCGGTCGGCGCCAGCGCGACCACCCGGCCGGCTCTGAACACCTCCAGCCCCTCGGTGTCGATCACCAGATCGCCCACGACGACGCGGCCATGGCCGGCCCGCTCCCGCTCTCCGGCCACGAACGCGGCCCGGCGCAGCAATGACCGGATCCTGGCGACCAGGACCCGGATGTCCACCGGCTTGACCACGTAGGCGTCGGCCCCCGCCTCCAGCCCCGACACCACGTCCAGGCCGTCCCCCCGCGCGGACGTCATCACGATCGGGACCATGCTGGACTCACGGATCCTGCGGCACAGCCCGATACCGTCCAGCTCCGGCAGCATCACGTCCAGCACCAGCAGGTCGTGGTCGTGCTCACGGAAGAGCTCCAGCGCGCGCAGCCCGTCGCCCGCCACGGTCACGCGGAAGCCATGGCGCTCCAGCGCCCGCGCGACCGCCTCGCGGACGTCCCCGTCGTCCTCCGCGAGCAGGATCTCGGCCGGTACGGAGGCGGGATCGGCCCTGTCCATGTGCGCCCGCCCGATGTCAGCGAACGCGGCACCTGCTCCCTACCAGCCGCCCCTGTAGAGCTGACCGCGTACGGCGCCACCGGGGAACTCGGCGGTGTGCAGGTTGGTGTACCACCCCTTGGGGTTGTTCCTGATGCCGCCGGCGACCTCGGCCGAGGCCCTGCCGATGCCGGCGATGCCGTTGACTCCGGCCGGCAGACCGTTCTTGGCGGCGAAGAACTCCACGACCACGGGGCCGTTCTTGCCCTTCACCCCGCGGTGGATGTGCCCGTTGGTCGGAGCGGCGATCTGCTTCCAGGTCGTGGCGAAGTGCACCTGCGTGCCGCTCACCCAGACGAGCCAGGCCGCGCGCCCGTTCTTGTCGCCGACCTTGGTGCCGGGCGCCGGCACTTCCTGGCGGCCGTCGGCGGACGCGGTGAGCGTGGAGCGCGACCCGTTGGCCAGCACCGACTCCAGCGACACGGGCCGGATCCGGCGCAGCTGGGCGCGGACCGCGCCGCCGGGGAACTCGCCCGTGTGCAGGTTGGCGTACCAGCCCGAGGGGTTGCTCCTGATCCTTTCGAGCAGCCCGGAGTCCTGGACCCGGACGGTGCCCTTGACGGCGGTGAGCCCGCCGGGCAGCGCCGCGGCGAAGAACGGGATCTTGACGTCCCCGTTCTTGCCCGCCTTGCCCTGGTGGATGTGGAACGCCGTGGGCGCGGCCACCTTCTGCCATCGGATGGCGTAGTCGACCTGCCCGCCATGTATGCGGAACACCGCGAACGCGGTGCCGTTCCTGTCACCGACCTTCGTCCCCGGGGCGGGCACTTCGTTCTTGCCCGAGAGCGTGGCGGCCAGGTACACGTCGGCGCTCCTCTGCGTGCTCGCCTGCGCCGTCGCAGGTGAGAAGGACGCGGCGGCCAGAACGGTGGTGGCCGCGAGGCCGGTGACGGTGAGGATGCGCTTTGTCATGATTGATCCTTTTCTATTGCCTCTGACGTGAGGCTCATGGCGGTGATGACGAAGGATGGGGGAGGCGTCACGCTGTGCCGGCGGGCCGGACCGGGTGGTTGGCCCGGATGAGGTTCAGCGGGTCATAGGTCCGCTTGACCTCCCGCAGCCTGCGGTGCACGTCCGCGGGCTCGAAGGCGAGCCCATGGCCACGCCGTTCGGTGAAGTTGCGGTACGCGGTGGGCGCCCGCCAGGGAGCCAAGGCGGCGTCGAGGGCGTCGAGGGCGGCGTGCACGGCGGCCGAGGAGCCGGCGTCGACCGTGATGCCGCCGGAGAACAGCCCGAAGGCGGCGTCCAGCGAGGAAACCGCGCCGCCCTCGCACGCGCCGGGGGTCAGGGCGCCGCCGAGGTGCCGTGCCTCCACCGTCAGCAGCGGGACGTCGTTCCCGGGACCGGCGACCGACAGCAACGCGGTCAGGGCCTCGTCGGGCAGCCCGGTGACCTGGAACCCGTCCCCGGTCGCCGGCGTGGGTCCCGGCGGGTCGAGATGGAGCAGGTGCAGCTGGGTGACCGGGGTCCGCGCGAAGGTGTCGATCTCGGGGGCGAGCCGGCGCAGCGGCCAGAGCAGTTCGTCGGCGTCGTCCCGGTCCAGCTGCGCGACCACCTCGACCGCGACCAGGGCCCGGCCGCGGAACGGCTGGGGGATCTCCTCCAGCGGCGGGAAGCGGAGCAGCCGGCCGACCGAGGTGACCGAGTCCGGCACGGTGGCCGTCCAGTCGCGCCACCCGCTCAGCACGGCCTCCGCCCGTTCCAGCGGCCAGTACAGCGCCCCGGCGTGCACCTCGGTGATGGGGAACAGGGAGAACTCCAGCTCGGTGACGACCCCGAAAGCGCCCCCGCCGCCGCGGATCGCCCAGTACAGCTCCGGCTCGTGCTCGGCGTCCACGCGCAGGACGCGTCCGTCGCCGGTCACCACCGTGGCGGCGGTCACGTGGTTGGCGGCCAGTCCATGGGAGCGGGCGAACCACGACAGGCCGCCGCCCAAGGTGTAGCCGACCACGCCGACGTCGGCCGCGGTGCCGCTCAGCCCGGCCAGCCCGTGCTCGGCGGCGGCCGCGGTGACGTCCGCCCACACCGCGCCTGCGCCCACGCGCGCCCGTCGCCGGGCGGGGTCGATGTGCACCTGCGCCATCTCGGACGTACGCAGCAGGATCGTGTCGTCAAGCGGGCCGAGAGGGGCGGCGTTGTGCCCGGTGCCCTGTGGCGCCACCCGCAGTCCCAAGGCCCTGGCCGTGTCCAGCGTGGCGGCCACGTCGCCGGCGGACCGGGCCAGCACCACCGCGGCCGGGCGCTGGTCCACGGCCAGCTGCCAGGCGGACCGCCGGGCGTCCCACCCCGGATCGCCGGGCAGGATCAGGGCGCCATCGAGATGCCGGGTCAGATACACCAACTCGTGGGGAGAGGTGACAGGCACGGTAATTGTCCTTCCTCGTCGGGTTCGTCCCGATCGAGGGTGCCGGGTGGCGTGCTCCAGTCCCATCCCGCGCGTAAGGGGTCTTCCACTCCATCACCCCCCACGAATGAGGGATGGCACGGCCCGGCGCGAAGGTATGGGAACCTTGAGGTCATGGACGAAAAGGGCGGCTCACCTGCGCCGATGTTCGAGGGCGCGGGCACGGGGGTCGAGGTGTTCGCGGCCGCCGGGCGCAGGCTGCGACGGGTGATGGACTACGACGCGGCGGCGTGGTTCGGCACCGATCCGGCCACCGTTCTGCCGACCACGCCCATCCTGTCGGAGAACATCGAGCCGGAGCACTGCGAGTCCTACTGGCACCGCGAGTTCCACGTGGAGGACCTGCTGACGTTCCGGGACGTCGCACGCTCGGCTCCCGCCGCGGGCACGCTCCGCCAGGCCACGGGCGGAAGCCCCGGCCGCAGCGTCCGTTACCAGGAGTTCATGCGCCCGCTGGGTTACGCCGACAACCTGCGCGCCGCCTTCCGCATCGGCGAGGGCGCCTGGGGGGTGGTGGATCTGTACCGGCGTACCGACCGGCCGCCCTTCGACGAGCGTGACGTCCGGCGGATCGCCGCCCTGGCCCCCGAGGTCGCGCTGAGCCTGGCGAGCCTGGCCGTCACCAACGGGCGGGGGCATCCGGGCGAGGTCGCCGAGCCGCCGGGCACCGCCCTGTTCGCCGACGACGACCGGGTCACCCTTGCCGACGAGCACGCGGAGCGCTGGTTCGCCGAATTGTGCGGCTCCCGGTTGGGCAGCCCCGCGGTCTCGCTGTGGACGGCGGCCGTCTACTCGGTGGTGGCCCGCGCCCGCGCGGTCGCGGCCGAGCGGGAGTCCGGTCCCGCCGTCGTGCGGCTCCGCGGCCACAGCGGGCGCTGGTTCAGCATCAGCGCATCCGTGCTGCGCGACCGGCGGGGCAATCCGGGGCCGGTCTCGATGGTGGTCGAGCCGGCCACTTCCGGGCAGATCGTCCCCATCATCGTGGAGGCGTACTCGCTGACGCCGCGGGAGCGCGAGGTCACGGAGTGCGTGGCCCGCGGGCACAGCACGTCAGAGATCGCCGCCCGGCTGCATCTGTCCCCCCACACCGTGCGCGACCACCTCAAGGCGATCTTCGCCAAGGTGGACGTGAGCAGCCGTGGCGAGCTGGTGGCCAAGCTGTTCGGCGAGCACTCCAACCCCCTCATGCACTCCCCGGACGCCGAAGTGGTGCACGTCTACAGCTGAACTCACCTGCTGTGGGACGTGGTCGCTGCGGTAAGGGCCAGGGCTCCTGACAATGTGCCGATTCGCCGGCGTACGTCAGGACCCGGCGTGCTTCCCCTTGCCGGGTATCAGCCCGGCCCCGGGAGGTCAGGCAGGTGGAGTGAGGCGATCTTGAACTAGTCGCCGGCGGTGCTCGGGAATGCGGCGGGCATTCATCGCCCGTTGCAACAGGTCGGGATCGAACCCGTGCGCGCCCAGGTGATCGAGGAGAGGGCCGTATCGGTCGGCCCGGTCCCGCAGGAGCTCCGTGACCAGCCGGAGTTCCAGCCGAACCACCGGCACACGATGAGAGCCGCAGGTGATCAGGACGTAATGCCGCCAGGGCCCGCTGCCCGCACATTCCACCCCGTCCGAGTCGACCTGCGTTTCGACCGTGCTGAACTCCACTTCGACGCCATTGACCGCGAACCTGGTGAAGTACTGCGACGATTCCGGGATCCATGAGGCGGGATACAGGCAGGGGAACGACGAGAGTGCGGCGGCGAAAACGTCCACGTCCTCTCGGTCGGCGAGCAAGATGTCGATGTCCCCGGCAGGGAGCGGGACGCCTTGCAGGAGCGCGGCGCTTGTGCCGCACACGCGGTAGGGCGTGTCGATGTCGGCGGCTCCGAGGGCGTCCAGCGTCATGTCCAACGCCGTAGTCACGTCCGTCAGGCCCAGTGATCTTGCCCCTTCGCCCATGTGATCAACGTATCAACGATGCGAGTGCACCGGTCAGGCGTCTTTCGGATGCGCACCGCCGGTCCGGCCGCTGACGGCAGGACGGTGGGGTCAGGACGGTGGGGTCAGGTCGCCAGGCCCTGGCGGTAGGCGTAGACGACGGCTTGGACGCGGTCGCGGAGGCCGAGTTTGGCGAGGATGCGGGAGACGAAGGTCTTGACGGTCTCCTGGCTGATCACGAGGGCCGCGGCGATCTCGCTGTTGGACAGGCCGTCCGCGATGAGGCGGAGGACCTCCAGCTCGCGCGGGGTCAGCGGGATGTCGTGCCGGGGGTCCTCGGCGGGGCGGATGCGGGTGGCGTACCTGCCCACGAGCTTGCGTGTCACCTCGGGATCCAGGAGTGCGGCGCCCGTGGCGACGGTCCGGATGCCGTGCAGCAGCTGGGCCGGGGGCGCGTCCTTGAGCAGGAAGCCGCTCGCTCCCGCGCGCAGCGCCTCGTAGACGTACTCGTCCAGGTTGAACGTCGTCACCACGAGCACCTTGACCGGATGCGGCACCCCGGCACCGGCGAGCAGGCGCGTTGCCTCGATGCCGTCGAGTACGGGCATGCGTACGTCCATCACCACGACGTCCGGGCGCAGCCGGCCGGCGAGGTCGACGGCGGCCTGCCCGTCCCCGCACTCGCCGGCCACCTCCAGGTCGGGCTGGGCGTCGATGATCGTCACCAGCCCGGTACGGATCAGCACCTGGTCGTCGCAGACCAGGACCCGGATCGGTGCCGTCACGACGCGCTCCCCGCGGGTATGCGAGCACGAACGACGAAGCCGCCGCCCGTACGCCGGCCCGCGCTGAACTCGCCCCCCAGGAGGTCGACCCGTTCGCGAAGACCCGCGAGGCCCTTGCCGCTCCCGCCGGGGGAGGCGGCCCCCGAGCCGGAACCGTCCGTGCTGACCTCCACGGTGATCTCCGTTTCTCCGTGGTGCACCCGCACCGAGGTGCGGCTGCCGTGGGCGTGTTTGAGGGCGTTGGTCAGAGCCTCCTGGACGACCCGGTAGGCCACGAGATCGGCGCTGCCGGTCGACTCCGCGGGACTGCCCGCCTCGGTGAACTCCACCGGCTGCCCGGCCCGGCGCGTCTGCTCCACGAGCGTGAGCAGCCTGCCGACCGGCGGCGTCCTGGCCTCGGCGCCATAGTCGGGATTGAGCAGGTCGAGCAGGTGCCGCAGGTCGGTGATGGCCCGCCGGCCGGTGTCGGTGACGGCGGACAGGGCCTGGTCGAGGCGGTCGGGCGCGGCGGTCAGGTAGCGTGCGGCCTCCGCCTGTACGACCATCGCCGTCACGTGATGGGTCACGACGTCGTGGAGCTCGCGGGCGATGCGGCCGCGTTCGGCGGTACGGGTGTCCTCGGCGACGCGGCGGCGGCGTTCGGCCTCCGCGACCCTGGTGGAGCGCAGCCAGGCCCCGGCGCCCCACATGAGGGCCAGCACCAGGTAGAACATCAGGAACTCGCCCGGCGACTCGGCGCCCGAGCCGAGCACGTAGAGCGCGACCGCCAGCGGCACGTACGCCGCGGAGAAGGCCAGCGCGGCGGCGCGCCGGTGCCGTTCCACCGCGTAGCCGGCGCCCAGCAGCGCGAGCGGCAGCGCGGTGCCCGCGAGCGTGTGGTAGCCGTGGAGCTGGTCGAGGGCGAAGCCGAGCGACACCAGGGCGAGACAGAGGACCGGCCACCGCCGCAGCCCGGCAAGCGGGAGGCACTGGAGGGCGACCGCCACGAGGGCCAGCACGTCGAAGCGGCGGACGGGCAGACCGCCGAGTATCGTCCCGTAGCTGTGGAAGGCCGGTATGAGCGACCCGGCGAACAGCAGCAGTCCGGCCAGCGGATACACGAGCGTGGCGTCGATACGACCCCACCACTCCTGGACCAGCCGAGAAGCGATCACCGGGAAAGTGTAGGGGCGGTGGCGGTCCGGCGGCGGGGCACCACGTTGCCGCGCCGCCGGGCCAGCCAGATGAACCCGAGCGTCGCCAGCACGCAGAACAGCACCGAGTAGAGGCTCCCCTCCGGGCCGAAGTCACCGCCGGTGATCAGCGCCGGGCCCGACATCGAGGCGTCCAGCAGCCCCTGGTTGGCGCCGTTGCCCGAGACCACGGTGCCGAAGATGGCGGAGGCGGCGAAGTTCCAGCCGAAGTGCACGCCGATCGGCACCCACAGGCTGCGGGTGGCGGCGTAGGCGGCGGCGAACATGCCGCCCGCCTCCAGCATGATGGCGATCGCGCCCCACAGGCTGGCATCCGGGTTGAGCAGGTGCGACAGGCCGAACAGCACCCCGGTCAGCACCATCGAGATCCAGGTGCCGAGGCGTTCCTCGAGGATCCGGAACAGGACGCCGCGGAAGATCAGTTCCTCCGTCACGGCGACCACCGCCATGAACCCGAACAGGCCCACCGCGGGCATCAGCGAGCCTGGGCCGTTCACCTGGTAGAAGCCGAGGAAGAAGAGGTTCAGGATGACGGCGCCGAACAACGCGACGCCGAGGAGCGCACCCCGGGTGATCGCGGACGCGGAGCCCTTGCGGGCCACCTCCGTCGCCGGGCGGTGCTCGGTCCGCCGCACCACCCAGCCGTAGAGGAGCAGCGCGATCACGGAGAACAGGATGCCGAGGGCGAGCGTGAGCCACGGGTTCCCCTGCACCGCGCCGACGGCTTGGCTGCCGACGAAGGCGACCCCGAGGACGGCCACGAGCTGCCACACCACTCTCATGAAGACTCCTTGGTCAGATCCGCGGCCGGTTGTGCCGCGGCTGCCTGGAACGCTACGGATCCGGCGGCCCGGAATCGTCACCACACGGTGGACACCTGCGTGTAGCTCGCACGGGGGACAGACCTCACAGGGCGGCCTCGCCGCTCAGTGCGCGCCTGACGGCGGTGACCAGGTTCGCGGCCCTGAGGTCCGACGCCCCTGACTGGACGCGGTTCATGACGTAGCCGAAGGCGAGGCCGGTCGCCGGGTCGGCGAACCCGATCGAGCCGCCGTGGCCGGGGAACCCGAAGGCGGTGGGGGAGTACCAGAACGCGTCCGGAGTCGGGCGGCCGAAACCGGTGCCCAACCGGACGGGCACACGCAGCACGCGGTCGGGGCCGGCGACCTGCTCGGCGACGGCGGCGGCCAGGGTGGCGGGGGTGAGGATGCGGTGCCCGTCGACCTCGCCGATGAGCGCGGCGTAGAAGCGGGCCAGCGCGCGGGCCGTACAGATGCCGTTGGTCGAGGGCATCTCGGCGCTCTGCTCGCCGGGGTCGTTGTGGTCCAGGAAGGGCGTGACGACGGACAGCGCGCGTACGGTCAGCGACGTCGGGTCGGCGTAGGCGGCCATGACCTCGCGTGCGGGCTCGGGCAGGCTGTCCAGGTCGATGGCGGCCAGGGCGGCGAAGTCGGGCGGGGTGGTGATGATCCGGCTCACCCGGTGCTGCTCGGTCTTGGGCAGCCCGATCCACAGGTCCAGGCCGAGCGGGGCGGCGATCTCCTCGGCGAGGAAGGAGCCGATGCCGCGGCCGCTCACCCGGCGCACGACCTCGCCGACGAGCCAGCCGTAGGTGAGCGCGTGGTAGCCGTGCTCGGTGCCCGGCTCCCAGTACGGACGTTGCGCGGCCAGCGCGGTCACCATGGGCTCCCAGGCGATGGCCTCGGCCGGGGTGATCGGGTGGTCGATCGCGGGCAGGCCGGCCTGGTGGGTGAGCAGCCACCGGACCGGTATGCCCTCCTTGCCGCCCGCCGCGAACTCGGGCCAGTAGCGGGCCACGGGCGCGTCCAGGTCCAGCTCGCCGCGTTGGGCCAGCAGGTGGGCGCAGGCCGCCGTGAGGGCCTTGGTGGTGGAGTAGACGACCTGCAGGGTGTCGCGTTCCCATGGGCGGCCGGTGCCGGGGTCGGCGAGCCCGCCCCACAGGTCGACGACCTGGCGGCCGTGCACATAGACGCTGACCGCCGCGCCTGTCTCCTGGCCGCCGGCCAGGTTGGCGGCGAACGCCTCGCGTACCGCTTCGAATCCCGGTGCGGTGGTCCCGCCGATTTCGGGCATGCGTCATCGCCTTCTGGTTCGTGATGGGTGGGTGAAGGGGAGGTGGTGGCGCTCAGTGGCGCCATTTCCCCACGAGCCAGGCGCACAGCTCCTGCTCGGTCATCTCAGGGAATTCGACGGCGAACGCGGCGAGCGTGCGCATCGCCTCCTCGCGGTCGAGGCCGCGGGCCGCCGCTTCCTTGAGGTATTCCTGTCGCGCCAGCGAGGGCCGGCCGCCGCCTGCTCCCCGGCCGGGCAGGCTGTCACGCCAGCGGACGATGTCGCCGATCCGGTCGGGCCGCCAGCCGGGAGCGCCGTCGACCTCGACGTCCGGCTCGGGGAACGGATGGTCGGAGCCGTCCGGGTGGCGGGTGCGCCACTTGTGCACCGCATGCCTGCTCACGCCCAGCGCCTCGGCAATGCCGAGCACGCCGAGATAGCTCTCGGGCATGGGCGCACCTGCCTGACTAGTTCGGGCCTCCTTCGCGGATCTCCAGTCCTACCACTTCCGACGGCCCGCCTCCGCGAGCACAGAAACATGGTCTCTCATAGAGACGATGTTGGCAAGGTCTTCATCCGGGGAGCCGACGACAAAGGCCCTTCCTGACCGGGAATGACCAGGAAGGGCCCTTCATGGGACTGTGGCAGGGTCAGAAGCTGTACGACTTACAGTCGGTGCTGCTCTGCCAGAGACTGTTGTAGGCGAACATGCAGAGCTGGACGTACGAACCGGTGTCGCCGGCATTGTGGTCGAACGCCGTGCTGGTGCCGTAACCGCCTGCCCACCGGACGAAGTCGTTGCCGAAGGCGCCGCCCCCGTACTTGATGTCCAGGCGGACGCTGCGGTCATCGTTCAGGGTGTCATAGAGGCGCCCGGTCACGCGGATGTCGTTGTTCGTGCAGTTCTTGACCGCGGTGAACGTGACGCGGGACACGCTGTCCTTGTGCGTGAAGTCTCCGCTGACCGTTCCGCAGGCGGCGGCGGCCGCCTGCGCCGGAGCGGTGACGGCGGTGACCGCGGAGGCGGCGATCAGCCCCGAGATGACGAAAGACAGAGTTCGGCTGAATGGCTTCATGGAAGTCCTATCGTCGTTCGTCCACCCGTCATTGGGTGGCCTGTGACAGCCTCAATGAGGCGGGAGCCGTTCGCCCAGGGCTTCTCGTGCCAGGCGACCGTCGATACGTGCCAGGGAGCGCCGAGCACCGGCCCTCGTGCGAAACGCAGGGGCGAACCCCGACCTCCGTACTGATCAAGGATGGGTTAGCATCGGCCCCACCCGACGAGCTCAAGGCGCCGCGCCGACTGCTTGTTCCGCTGGGAGAAAGGCCCGCGCACTGCCGCAGGCCATCGACCAAGGAGCCCTGCTCGCCGCGTGGGACATCGTCGGAGGGACGGGAGTGCGCGTGCGGCCGACCGCCGTACGCGCCGGGGAAGGAGCGACAAGGGTGAGCGGGCTCGTCGGGGAGGTCGCGGCGTTCGCCGTGGCCGTACGGGAGAAGGGGCTCGACCCTGCCCTGCAGCAGGACGCGGCACGGCGGGTCCTCGATGTGATCGGCAACTGCCTGGCCGCCCGCGGGGAGGAGGTCGCGCGGATCGTGACCGCCACGGTGGACCAGTGGGGCGGCCACGAGATCGCCGGCGCCATCGGCGGCGCGTCACGCTATCCGGCGCCGAGCGCGGCACTGGTCAACGGGACGCTCGCGCACGCACTGGACTTCGACGACACGCATCTCCCGTCGGTCCTGCACCCGAGCTCGTCGGTGGTCCCCGCGGCGCTCGCCGTCGCGGAGCAGACGGGCGCCGACGGTGCCGCGCTGCTCGCCGCGGTCGCCGTCGGCGACGAGATCTGCGTACGGCTCGGCATGGCCGGATACGACCCCGAGCTGGGCAACTCCATCTTCTTCGAGCGAGGCCAGCACGCCACCGCGATCTGCGGTGCCGTGGCGGCCGCCGCCTCCGCCGGGATGCTCGCCGGCCTGGACGCCGACGGCATCGCCTCCGCGATGGGCGTGGCGGCCAGCATGGGCGCCGGCCTCCTGGAGGCCAACCGGACCGGCGGCACGATCAAGCGGGCGCACTGCGGCTGGGCCGCGCATGCGGCGGTGGCCGCCACGGACCTGGCGCGGCACGGGCTGACCGGCCCGCCGACCGTGCTGGAGGGGCGCTTCGGCTTCTTCCAGGCCTGGTGCGGCGACCAGGCGCGGCCCGAGGTCGTCGTACGCGACCTGGGGACGTCGTGGGAGTTGCCCGGCATCTTCTTCAAGCCGTACCCGTGCAACCACTTCACCCACGCCGGCATCGACGCCGCCCTCCAACTGCGCGAGGACGGCGTGGACCCGGCCGACATCGCCGAGATCGAGCTGGGGGTGCCCACTCCGGTGCTCCGGACGATCGCCCAGCCGCCCGAGGTCAAGGCGGCACCGCCGACGGGGTACGCGGGTGCGTTCTCCGGGCCGTACACGGTCGCCGCCGCGCTCATGGGAGGGGGCGGGCTGGGCGTGTGGATGGACGACTTCACCGACGAGGCGGTCGCCGACCCGCGCAGGCTCGAACTCGCCGCCAAGGTACGCTGCGTCGCCGACGCCCGCTGCGACGAGATCTTCCCGCACCAGTTCCCCGCGGTCCTGCGGGTGCGCACGGTGTCCGGCACGGTGCTGGAGAAGCGCGTCGACGCCAACCGCGGCGGTCCGCTGCGACCGCTCACCAACGAGGAGCTGGGGCTCAAGTTCGCGCTGGGCGCGGGGCGGGTGCTGCCGGCGGAGCGGGTCGGCAGGCTCCAGGAGGCCGTGCTGTCGCTGGCGTCGGCCCCCTCGGTCCGTGACGTGGTGGACCTCACCCGCTCATAGAGCTCTCCCGCGGCAGGCGACCCGGGTGGGGGCGGGATCACGCCCCCACCCTGGAACGCCTTCAGCCGGACGCGCCCGCGAGCACGGCGACGGCTTCGACCTCGACGAGCTGGTCGTGGTAGCCGAGCACGGTCACACCCAGCAGGGTGCTGGGGACGTCGTGCTCGCCCATGTACTCCCGATAAACCTCCCACGCCGCGCCCAGGTCGCCCTGCCGGGAGGAGGCCACGTAGACGGTGGTCTTGACGACGTCGGTCAGTGCCGCGCCCGCTCCTTCCAGCGCGGTCACGAGGTTGCGCATCACCTGGTGCGTCTGGCCGGCGTAGTCGCCGATCGCGACGGTGTTCCCTTCGAGGTCGAGGGGACACGCGCCGGCCACCCAGATGGAGCGCACGGGCGCGTCCGCGACCGCCGCGTAGGCGTATTCCACCCGCTGCGTGAGCTGGTGGTTGCGTACCAAGCTGACGCCGCTGCTCATATCGTGCTCCATTTCCAGGAATGTTCTAGGAAGGCCAGTTCGGTGACCGGCCCAGGATTGAGACGATCTCATCCAGGCGCGACCCACCGGACCACGGAACCGCCGGTGCGAAGGGCGCCCCGGGCGCCAGGCGCATCTCGCCGTCGGGTACGGCCTTCGCGACGGTGAGAGCCGCGTCCAGCACGTCCGGCGGGAACTCGATCTCGACCCCCAGCGCCTTGGCGAGATCCCAGGAGTGCACGACGTAGTCGACGAAGTGGAAGGTGATCGCCTGCGCCCCGGGGAAGGAACTGTCGAACTCGGGCAACGGGAACGTGCGCTCCAGCACGCCGTCCACGGCGAAAGCCGCCAGGACGTCCTCGGCCGAGGCCCGATGGCTCGCCACGGGATCGTCACCGAGGGAACGTGTCTTCCACCGGGCGAGATCGCCGTCTCCCCTGGACGCCGCGGCGAAGCCGTGGTGCTGCGTGGCCATGTGGGCGAGCAGGCCGTACACGGTCCATCCGAGGCAGGGTGTGGGGCGGGACAGGTCGTCGGGCCGGATCCGGTCCGCCAGCTCGACGCTGGCACGGACGGCCTGCGCGTCGAGCGCGATGAGGTCCACATTAGTAAGCATCCGCATATCATCTGCTCCTGCTTATCATCTGTCAAACGGTTATCTTGGACCCGTGACAAGCCGCCGCGACCTGGCCGAGATGCTGTATCCCCTGCTGCAGTCGCTCATCGCGGCCGAGGTGCCGGTGCTGGCGGCGCACGGGGTGTCCATGTGGGGCTATGCCGTGCTCGGCGCCCTGGAAGACGGTTCGGTACGCACCCAGGCCGCCCTGGCCGAGGCGATCGGCGCCGACAAGACCCGCATCATCGGCACCCTCGACAAACTGCAGGCGACCGGGCTGATCACCCGCACACCGGACCCCCGGGACCGCCGCGCGCGGATCCTCACGATCACCGACGAGGGCCGCGAGGTGCGCGGCTCGGTGCGGGCCGAGATCCAGGCCCACGAGGAACGCCTGCTCGCGCGCCTGCCCGAGGCCGACCGTGACGGTTTCCTGCGTGCCCTGGAGGCGCTCCACCGGTTGCCCCGCGAAGACATCACCGACAGGTCGTCGCTCGATCGGCGTCCCGCCCATCGATCGAACCCGGCATGAGCCGAACTTGCTTAATCAGCAAAATTGCTGGCTAGGCACAATCAGGGTCGTGGGCGGCGAACAGGCGGGCGACCATGTTGTTCAGCAGCGAGCGTTCGATGGGCGTCAGCGGGCTGAGGAAGTCGGCCTCCACCTGGGCCAGGTGCGCCAGCATCTCCTCCACCACGCGCGCGCCGTCCTCGGTCACCGTGACGAGATATTTGCGGCGGTCGGCGGGGTTGCGGACGCGGCGCACGTATCCCAGCCGCTCCAGCGTGTTGATGACCTCGGTCATGGTGGTGCGGTCCATGCGGGCCAGCGCCGTCAGGTCGCGCTGTGACCTGGCGGCGTCGCGCGCGTAGCCCAGCACGCGCAACTCCTTGCCGGTCATCCCCCAGCGGCCGACCTCGTCCTCGATGCGCTGCCGCGCGAAGTCGCCGAGCCGTGCCAGCAGGTAGCCGGTGGCCGTGGACATCCGCTCTGCTGCGCCGCGCGTGCTCATGCCGTCCAATGGTAGAGCTCTTGAGTCCGGCGGTAATCGTCAGCTAGGCTGACGGATAATGCCGCTCGAAGGGGCTCTCATGATGTTGTCCTCCCGAAGTGAGACCGGTCTCCGCGCCGTCCTCGTCCTGCTCGGTGCGATCACCACACTGCCCGTCGTCGCCCTCGTGCACGTCGGCATCCTCGACTGGAACTACGGGGTGGCCGACCCCGATCCGATGACCCAGGCCCTGCTGCAGCACCGGGGCATGCTGCAGCTCCTGCTCGGGGCCGCCATCGTGTGGTCCGCGTTCTATCCGCCGGTGCGCCTGGCGGCCGCGCTGGCCGCCGTGGTCGGCAAGTCCACGTTCCTCGCCCTCATCCTGCCCAACGCGGCGATTCGCGGGGATCTGTCGCCACTGAGCATCTGGTTCGATCTGGCCTGCATCGTCGTGCTGGGGGTGCTCGCCGCCCGGCTGATCGTGCGGGGAAGGCACGCCACGGCAAGCTGACGATCGGCCCGGAAGTCAGAGCCGGCCCTGACTCGCGGGCTCATGGGTGAAGCGCGCGAGGAGGATCGCGAGCCTGCGGTCGTGCGCCTCGCGGGGGAGCCGGCCGCCGCGCATCAGCGTCACCAGGCCGTGCAGGGCGGCCCAGAAGGTCTCGGTCAGCAGGCCCGGGTCCGCACCGTGCGCGTGCGGGCCCACGGCCTCGGCGAGCTCGTTGAACGAGGTGTGCAGGGCGGCCGGAGCCTGGGGCGTGGCGAAGGGCAGGTTGACGGTCTGGCTGAACATGGCGTCGTAGAGGGCGGGCCGCCGCTCGGCGAACGCCACATAGGCGGCGCCGACCTGCGCCAGGGCGTGAGCGGGGTCGGGCGTCGCGGTTCGGGCGGCCCGTAGTTCGGCTGCCAGGTCGGCGAAACCCTCCAGGGCGACGGCCGTCATGATCGCGTCCTTGCCCTTGAAGTGGCTGTAGAGGACCGGCTGGCTGTATTCGACCTGTTCGGCGAGGCGCCTGGTGGTCACCGCCTCCCAGCCTTCGGCCTCGGCCAGTTCGCGGGCCGCCGTGATGATGAGC
Source organism: Nonomuraea jiangxiensis (assembly GCF_900099965.1). Classification (GTDB taxonomy): domain Bacteria; phylum Actinomycetota; class Actinomycetes; order Streptosporangiales; family Streptosporangiaceae; genus Nonomuraea; species Nonomuraea jiangxiensis. Next base: position 284,909 of record NZ_FNDJ01000010.1, read on the forward strand.
TTCTCCCGCTGTGCGCGTTCGCGTTCCTTGCGGGTCTGGATCGACATGCTCCGAAATCTAGCACCGCTAGCACTCCTGTCGCAGGGCATGCTAGCGTCGTTCCTGTTCCTAGCAGCGCTAGAAATTGGAGACACCCCATGCTGACCGCCCTTGCCTACGGCCTTGCCATCGTTCTCAACCTCATGTGCCTGCTCATCGGCGCCCGCTTCCTGCTCGTGCCGCGTGCCGCCGCCACGGCGTACGGCGTCCCGGCCGAGAAGGACCGGGCCTACCTGACGATCAAGGGCCTGCGCGACGGTACCTACGGATTGCTCGGCCTGGTCCTGCTGGCCTTCGTCGGCGCTCGCGCCGAGGCCTGGTTCATGCTCGTCGTCGCCCTGCTCCCGCTCGGTGACACCCTGATCGTGCTGCGCAACGGCGGCACCAGGGCGGCCGCGTTCGGCATCCACTTCGCCACCGCCGTGATCGTCCTGATCGCCGCCGCCCTGCTCTTCTCCGTCTGACCGGACCCGTCACCTCCCTGTCCGCCCGGGCCTTCAGCCGGGTGGCAGCAGGCGGGCCAGTTGGGCGGCGTTGACCTGGGCATGGTCGCGATAGCAGTTGTTCATGAGCACGTGCGTCGTCTCGGCGTCCGCGGCGAGCCGGCGCAGTCTGGGGGCCCAGTCCCGGAGCTCGTCCTCGCTGTAGAGGTAGCCGAACCGTTCGTGCACGTCCTTGCTGGTCCACTTCGACGAATGGCCGTGAAACCGCACCACGGCCAGCCGGGCGGTGGCCGCCAGCACCGGCGGGATCGAGCTGGGGTAGCCCTGCGGCATGTCCACGCTCACGTACGGCATCTCGTGCGTGCCGAGAAAGCCCAGGGTCTCGGCCTGGTTCTCCTCGCTCATCCAGGTGTGGTTGCGGAACTCGACGCAGATCGGCAGCGGGGCGCAGCGCTCCTTGCACTCCAGGAGATACTGCTTGTTGCGCCTGGCGATCGGGAACCACTGCGGAAACTGGAACAGGACCGCCCCGAGCTTGCCCGCCTCGCGCAGCGGCGCCAGCGCGGCGAGAAACCTCTCCCACACCTGCTCGGCGATGTCGCGATCCAGGTCGCGCAGGTAGAGGTTCTTCCCGGTCTCCCCGAGGCGCTCGCGCAGGTCCTTGTAGAGGGCGCCGGGGCGAGTGGGATGCTGCGTCAGCAGCGAGAACGCCTTGACGTCGAAGGTGAAGCCGGCGGGGGTGCGATCGCGCCACAGGGAGACCGTGTTCGCCGCAGGGGGCGCGTAGTAGGAGGAATCCACCTCCACCAGCGGAAACCGGCTGGCGTAGTAGGCGAGCCGCTCCTGCGGTGAGGAGACGTCCTGGGGATACCAGCCCGACGCCAGCAGGGTCCTGTCGGTCCAGGAGGCCGTCCCCACCAGGATGGAACCCATGGGCCACTTCTACCCCGCCGTGACGAATCTGTCAGAAAAGCGCGCGTGAAAATGGTTTTACGCCGATCGCCCAGGGCAGCGGAATCGGGAGCGGATATGGAATCGCGGCAGCAGGCCGGCCCTTCGACTCGTCATCGTCAGTCGTCAAGCAGCAGTGAAGAGCCATGTCTGAACTTTCTTTCAGCACCCACAATTCCGCCGGTATCACGGTCATAAAGGTTTCCGGAAAGCTCGACGGCACCGGTAACGAGGCACTCGACAGCTTCATCAAAAGTGCGCGGCACGCGCCCGACGACCTGCTGGTGTTCGACCTGTCCGAGCTGGAATTCCTGGACAGCACCGGGCTGCGCGCCTTGCTGGACGCCTATTCCTGCGCCGTTCGGCACGGGGCGAACGTGTATTTCGCCTCCTTGCAGGACGAGCCTGCCCGGCTGTTTTCCGCCACCGGGCTGGACACCGTTCTGCCCGTACACGCCAGCGTGGCCGAGGCCCTGCACGAGGCGTCCAGGCCCGCCGCCTGAGCTTGGTTCACCTGCCGCCCGTCGTGGCGATGCCGCGGAGGAAGTGCTTCTGGCCCAGGAAGAACAGCACGATCATCGGGATGGTGGTGATCACGCTGGCCGTCATGAGGATCTCCCAGTGCCACTGGCCGCCGAAGCCGAACTGGTCGAGCAGCGCCTTCAGCCCGCGGGGCACCGTGAAGGTGGAGGAGTCGCGCAGGTAGATGAGCGGCCGCATGAGGTCGGTCCACGCCGCCTGGAACTCGAACAGCAACGTGACCACGACCGCCGGCCGGCACAGCGGCAGCGCGATCCTGGTGAAGATCGTCCAGTTGCCGGCCCCGTCGACCCTGGCCGCCTCGAACGGCTCGCGCGGCAGCGTGAGGAAGAACTGCCGCAGCAGGAAGATGTAGAACGCGCTGCCGAACAGGTTCTGGGCCCAGAGCGGCGTTAGCGTGCCGACCATGCCCAGCGAGTTCCAGATGAGGTAGACCGGGATCATGGTGACCGCGCCCGGCAGCATCATGGTGGCCAGGACGACCCCGAACAGCAGATTCCTGCCCGGAAACCGGAAATAGGCGAAGCCCCACGCCACCATGGCGCTGGTGATCGTCACGGTCACCGCGGCCAGCACGGTCACCAGCAGCGTGTTGGCCATCCACAGCGCCAGCGGCGCCTCCCGCCAGATCTGGAGGTAGTTGTCGAACGTGAACGTCTCCGGCAGGATCCGGTGGTCGAACACCTCGCCGCGCGGCTTGAAGGAGGCGCTCACCAGCCAGACGAAGGGATAGAGGAACGCGACGGCGATCGCGCTGAGCGCCGCCCAGGTCAGGATCCTCCTGAGCCGCTTCACGAGTTTCTCCCCTCGTAGTGCACGAACCGCCTGGTGACCAGGATCTGTACGGCCGTGACCGCCATGATCACCAGGAACAGCACCCAGGCCAGCGCCGAGGCGTACCCCATGTGCAGGAACTCGAACGCCTGCCGGAACAGGTAGATCACGTAGAACAGCGCGGCGTCGTTGCTGTAGGTGGTGTTGCCCGCGCCGAAGAACGCGGTGTAGGCCTCGGTGAAGGACTGCAGGGCGTTGATGCTGTCCACGATGAACAGGAAGAACAGCGTCGGGCTGATCATCGGCACGGTGATGCGCAGCGTGCGCCGCCACCATCCGGCGCCGTCCACGAGGGCGGCGTCGTACAGTTCCTGGGGCACGCCGCGCAGGGCGGCCAGGATGATGACCACCGACGCGCCGACGGTCCACAGGCTCATCAGCACCAGGCCCGGCTTGACCCAGGCGGGGTCGGTGGTCCAGGCGGGCCCGTCGATGCCGAAGATCCCGAGGAAGCCGTTGACCAGGCCGCTCTGGCCGTTGAACAGCATCAGCAGCAGCATCCCGATCGCGACCGGCGGGGTCATCTTGGGCAGGAAGAACGCCGTGCGGAAGAAGCCGGTCGCCCGGGTGGCGCTGTTGAGCAGCAGTGCCAGCGCCAGCGAGACGACCAGTTGGGTCGGCACGGACATCACCGTGTAGACGAACGTGTTGCGCAGCGCCAGCCCCACCTTCGGGTCCTCGAAGAGGGCGACGTAGTTGTCCAGGCCGACGAACGACGGGTCGTTGATGACGTCGTAGTCGGTCAGCGACAGGTAGGCGCTGTTGATGACCGGCCACGCGGTGAAGATCACGAACCCGACGATCCAGGGGCTGATGAACAGCAGCGCCGCCCGGGTCTCGATCCACCGCAGGGACCGCCGCCGCGGCGCTCGGGCACTCGACGCGGGCATCTCAGTTCGTACGCCTGGTCCAGCCGGCCCAGGCCTTGTCCAGGGCCGCCTGGGCGTCGCGCTGGGCCCGGTCGAGTGCCGCCTTCGGCTCCTCCTGGCCGTTGAGCACCCGGTTCACCGCGTCCTGCCAGGCGGTCTCGAACTCGGCGTCCGCCGGGTTGGCGGGCAGGCTGAAGGTGTGCCGGTTGGCTTCGTAGAACGCCTTGACGCCGGCGTCCCAGGGCTCGCCGCCCGAGGTGAGCAGCCGCTCGATCTCGGCGTCGGCCTTGACGTTGCCGGTGAGGACGCCGGTGAACGGCTTCCCCTCGGCCTGGCGCTTGTCGAGGCGGGCCCGCGCGGCGGCCGTCCACGACTCGACCAGCGTCATGGTCTTGGCGAAGCGGCAGGCGGCCCCGGGGTTCGCGGCGCCCCTGGGGATGGCCCACGACGAGCCGGAGGCGTACGCCAGCGGCTGCCCCTGCGGCGTGCGGAAGGTGTCGAACGCCAGCGGCGCCTCGGGCGAGACGTCGTTGAGCACGTTGACGTACCACTGCTCCATCGGCATGGCGCCGAGGTCGTTGCGGGCGAACTGGTTGCCCTTGCCGAAGAAGTCCGCCGCGTCGCGCAGGGCCTTGACCTTGGCGAAGCCGCCCTGGGCGGTGTAGACGCCGACGGCGAACTCCAGCGCCTGGACCACCTTCGGGCTGTTGAGCTGGGCGGTCCTGCCGTCGGCGGAGAGCAGGTCGGCGCCGTTGGCCTTGGCCCACAGGGGCAGGAACTCCGGGAGCTTGCTGTCGAAGCCGATCACCTGCAGCTTGCCCCCGGGCGCCTTGTGCAGGGCCTTGGCGGCGGCGGTGATCCGGCCCCAGTCGGAGCCGTTGACGTCGTCGATGGTCAGCCCCGCCGCCTTGAGCAGGTCCGCGTTGGCCATCGTGATCTGGACCTGGTTGAACTCGGGGATGGCCCAGATTTCGTCGCCGAACGTGACCTGCGCGAGAGCGTTCTTGTCGTACATCGAGGTGTCGATCCGCTCGCCCTTGACGCACGCCGTCAGCGGGATGATCGCGCCCCGGGAGGCGAACGTGCCGATCTGGTCGCGGTTGGCGTAGATCAGGTCGGGCGGGTCGCCCGCGGCCACCGACGACAGGAACTGCTGGAGGTCCAGGTCGCCCTTGACCACGTTGACCTGCGCCCCGCCCAGCGACTTGCGGGCCAGGTCGAGGCGGGTCGAGCCGATCTCGTCCTCGCCGCCGAAGCCCATGACCGTGATGGCGCCGCCGTACGTGGCGCCGGGGTTGAACTGGCCGGCCGAGGGAGTCGGGCCCGCGGCGCCCCCGGTGCCCCTGGCGCATGAGGTGAGCACCAGGGCGAGCGACACCGGTAGCACGGCCCAGTGGACGATCGCACTTCTCATCGGGGGTTGCCTCCACTCGAGCGAGGCGCCTGGAACGGCGCCCGAAACCCCTGCCCAAGGTCAAGTTCCGTACACGCGCCCCTGGTCGGGAGGCCGAATTTGTTTTCGGACAGTGCGGGGATCACCCCCGTGAACTCATGGGGGATGCTCGCGCGCCGATGTACGTTTCATCGGCCGGCGGTGGGACCTGCCGGGGCCTTTCCGCATCGTCCCCGGTCAGAGGGGACGAAAGTGGGCACGGCGGTCTGGTGTCGCCTCGCGGGACGGCGGTTGTGCCGGCGGGGCTGGTTGGGACGGCGGGCCAGCGGTTACCGTCCGATCGGGCACGTCAGGGCGCGGAACCCGGACGCGCCCCGGTCCGGGGAGCTCCGCCCTCCGGGCCCCGACGAAGCCCCGCGTCTGGAGCCGGAATGCCAGGAAAACGCTGGGCAGCCCCCGTGCTGCTCGCCTTGTCCCTGCCACTGCTAGCCCCCGTGAACGCCCTGACCACACCGGTCGCCGCGGCGACCGCCCGCACGGACAGCGTCCAGCGGTCTGCCGTGGCCGCCACGGTGCCGCTGGAAGAGGTCAACACGATCACCACCCAGGTCGCCTTCGGGTTACGCCGTCCCACCGCCATCGCCGCTCCCGACGACGGGACGAACAGGCTGTTCATCACCGAGAAGAGCGGGACCGTCCGGGTCTACCACCCGGACACCGGCCTCGCACAGGCGCCGATCATCGACATCACGGCGTCGGTGGACGAGACCGGCAACGAGCGAGGACTGCTCGGCATCGCCCTCGCGCCCGACTTCGCCGCGAGCCAGGACGTGTACCTGGCCTACACCGCGCTGCCCGACGGCGCGGTGACCCTGGGCCGGTACCGGCTGGACGAGGCGCGCCTGGAGCCGCTGCTCTCCCAGGAGCACTCCGAGTACAGCAACCACAACGGCGGCCAGATCACCTTCGGCACCGACGGCTACCTGTACATGAGCATCGGCGACGGCGGCGCAGCCGGGGACCCCTTCGACAGCGGGCAGCGCGTGGACACCCTGCTGGGCAAGATCCTGCGCGTGGACGTGAGGCGGAGCTGCGGGGCCCTGCCCTACTGCGTTCCCCGGGACAACCCGTTCGCGGGGGTGGCGGGGGCGGACGGCCGCATCTGGTTGTACGGCGGCAGGAACCCCTGGCGCTTCTCCATCGATCCCGCGGACGGCTCGATGTGGGTCGCCGACGTCGGCCAGGGCAGCTGGGAGGAGATCAACCACCTCAGGCCCGGCCGGCAGGCCGGCGCGAACCTCGGCTGGTCCTGCTATGAGGGGCTGGTGGTGTTCGACGAGACCCAGTGCCGCTCCGGCGTCGAGTACACCATGCCGATCTTCACCTACTCCCCGCACACCGGCGGCTGCGCGGTCATCGGCGGCATGGTCTACCACGGCAGGCGGTTCGCCGACCTGGTCGGCGACACCTACATCGCCACCGACTACTGCTCCTCCACCGTGTGGGCGGTGCGCAAGAACGCCGCGGGCGGTTACACCACGGCCGAGATCGGCCAGACGCCCACGCAGGTCACCGCGTTCGGCGTCACCCCGGAGGGCGAGTTCTACGTGGTCAACGACCTTCCCGGGGGCCTGCACCGGGTCTCGTTCGAGCACGCGAAGCCGACCTGCCGGGTCGCGTACAAGGCGCAGGTCTGGGGTGGCGGCATGACCGTCGACCTCACCATCACCAACCTCGGCACCACCCCGATCAACGGCTGGACCCTGAGGTTCCCCCTCGCCCGGGGCCAGAAGGTCATCGGGGACTGGAACACCGACCTCACCCAGAGCGGTGACATCGTCAACGCGGTCAACGCCGCCCACAACGGCTCCATCGCCCCCGGCCGCAGCGTCACCCTGGGCTACGTCGCCGACCACACGGGCGACTCGTCCCCGCCGAGCCGCTTCTCCCTCAACCAGGACACCTGCGCCGTCACCCGCTGACCGAAGCCCGACAGCGGTGGCCCACCCCTCCGGCCACCGCTGTCATGTCCGCGCGGACCTCATGGGCCTCGGTGGCGGGAGGCCGTTTCCTTGGGGACGACCTGGAGGAAGATCGGGACGCTGCTCTTCAGCGGAGTCCCCGGTTGCGGGAACTGGCCGGCCACGACCCACTTCTTCGGGTCGGTGATCCCCTCGGGGTTCATGGGCATGACCCGCGCGGTGAACCCCAGTGCGGCGATCTTCGCGCGCGCGTCGTTCACCTCCTTGCGCCACAGCTCGGGCATCGTGGCGGCATCGGCGGGACGCGACGTGGCCGGGGCGGGGGCGAGCGGCGGAGCGGCGGCACGATCATCGGGCACGCCCACCAGCGCCAGGGCGGCGGCCGCCGCGGTCAGGGCGAGGCCCACGACGACGAACGCGGTGAGTAAGCGCGCTTCCGATCGGCTCACGCCCTCCTTTCTACGCCCTCAAGGTCACGATGGCGGCCTGCCTCAGAAGTAGTCGGGCGTGAGGTCGGTCGTGGGCCAGCTGGTCACGGAGGTGGCGGCGGCGTAGAGGACGGGGTCGATCGAGTCGAACTCGGGGGAGCCCTCCTCGGCCCTGCGGTTGAAGATCGCGCAGTAGCTGATGCCGTCCAGTATCCGGGCCAGGTAGCTCCACGTGCCGGACAGCGAGCCGTTGTGCCAGGTGTTCAGGCTGCCGAGGGTGTTCCTGCGTACGTACCAGCCCAGGCCGTACCACGATCCGCCGGAGCCCACCCCGGTCTCCGGCACGGCGAACGTGCGGGACAGCGAGGTGGAGTCGAGCACCGGCCCCGGGGCGTCGAACACGAAACCCCACTTGACCAGGTCGACGGCCGAGGCCACCCAACGGCCGTTGGACAGCTGGTTCTCCAGGTTGAAGCCGCCGTAGGGCCGGGGCACGCCGGCGCCGTCGTCGTTGAGCACCGTCTTGCGGGTGTCCTTCGAGTCGTACGTCACCTCGGTGGGCCAGGCCCGCGCGGCCAGGCTGCGGCCGAGCTGGAGACGGGTGATCCGCAGGGGCGAGAGCAGCGTCTGCCTGACGTAGGACTCGTAGCTCTGCCCGGTCACCTTCTCGATGATCCGGCCGAGCAGCAGGTAGCCGTAGTTGCTGTAGGCGACGCGTGAGCCGGGCGCGAAGTCGAGCCTGCGCGAGGTGGTGTACGCGATGATGTCGTCGAGGCCGACCGGCAGCGGTTCGTCGAGCACGGCCGAGATCGTGGCGTCGGCGAAGAGCTGGTCGATCGAGACGTTCCGGTCCCAGCCGCCGCTGTGCTGGAGCAGCCGCCACGGGGTCACGTCCGCCAGCCGGGGGTCGGCCTTGGGGGACAGCCCGAGCAGCTCGGTGACGGGGGTGCCGAGGTCCAGCCTGCCGTCCTGGGCCAGCCGGGCGACAGCCGCCGCGGTGATGTTCTTGCTCAGGCTGGCGATCCGGAACAGGGAGGTCGGTTGCACGGGGGTGGTGACCCCGGCGCGGGTGTACGACCCGTAGCCGCGGGCCAGCAGGATCTTGCCCCGCTTGGCCACCGCGAGCTGCGCGCACGTGATCCCGCGCTCCGCGATCCACTTCTGCACGGCCTGGTCGAACCCGGCCAGCTGCGGCGGGACGACCCCGGTCGTGACGGGCGCCCTCGAAGGGGCCTCCGCCGGCCGGACACCGAGCGCGACGGCGGGCACCACACCCGCGCTCGCCTGAAGCAGCCGGCGCCGGCTGATGGACACCACACGAACCTCCTGAGCCTCGGAGACCTCAGGAGATCTTTACTACCACAGTCAACACATTTGCGAACCAATAGTTGATTTTCCGGGCTCTCCGGGGGTCATGGAATGATCACTCGCTCCTGCTCGGTGGGCGGTGTTCCGCCGTGCCAGGGGACGACCTTGCCGAAGCGGATCAGCTCCCCGTACAGGACCGGGTCGACGTCCTCGGCGAGCACCAGGTCGAGCACGGCTCGCGCGGCCCGTTCAGGGGTCTGGGCGTGGCCGTAGTCGCTGAACCAGGGCCGGGAGGCCCGGGTGTCGACCATCCCGGGGCAGACGGAGGCGACCAGCGTGCCGGTGGCCAGGTCGCGCTCACGGCGCTCCGCGGCGACCGCCCGTACGGCGGCGACCTGCGCCACCTTGGAGGGCACGTTGATCCAGTGCGGCCAGCCGGCCGCGTCGAGCGTCCCGGCGTGGATGGCGCCGCGCCACGACTCGACGGCGGATTCGACCCGGTCGAGGGGGACGCCGTCGAACAGGCGGTGCAGCCGGGGGTCGAGGTGACCCAGGGTGCCCAGGCTGCTCGCCACCACGATGAGCCGCCCGCCGGGCCGCAGTACGGGGCCGTACGAGCGCAGGATCGTGTGGGTGGCGACGTTGGCGACGTCGATGAACTCGTCGGCCTGCGCGGCCTGCGACCGGTCGGGCACGAGCGGGGCGATGGCGTTGGAGATCACGATGTCCACGCCACCGTGCAGGTCGCGCAGTTCGGCGGCGAGCGCCGTCACGGCGGCGGTGTCGGTGACGTCGAGCAGCCGGCCCTCGACCCGGCTGCGGCTGCGGGGCGAGCGCGCGACCTCGCCGGCGGCCTGCGCGACCCGCCCGGCGTCGCGGCCGGTGAGCAGGACGAGGTCGGCGGGGTCCAGCCGAGCCGCCAGTCCCTCGACGAGGGCGCGGCCGAGACCTTGGGTCGCCCCGGTGACCAGGGCGATGCGGGGAGCGTTCATGCCTGCCACGCTAGGAAGCCGGCCAGGCATGAGTCCAACGAAAGTTACGCACGCATGGTATGCGTTGACGTCATGGACTTCTCGGACGTCTCGCTGACCGCGCTGCGGGTCTTCCGCACCGTGGCCGAGCAGGGCAGCTTCACCGCCGCCGCGACGGCGCTGGGCTACACCCAGTCGGCGGTGTCCCGGCAGATCGCCTCGATCGAGCGGGTGGCGGGCGCGACCCTGCTGGAAAGACGCCGTGACGGAGCCCGGCTCACCGCCGCCGGCCGCGTCGTGCTGCGCCGGGCGAGGACCGTGCTCGACGAGATCGACGCCGCGGCGCGCGAGCTGTCGGGGTTGCCCGCCGAGGCGGCGGTCGTACGGCTCGGCTGGTTCCCCAGCTCCGGCGCCGTGGTGGTGGCCAGGGCCCTCGCCGCGCTGCGCCGTACGGACCCGGCCATCACGGTGGTCAGCCGCGAGGGCGGCAGCCCGGCACTCGTACGCGCGCTGCGGGCCGGCAGCCTGGACCTTGCCCTGCTGGCCTCGATGCCGCCGTTCCGGCCGCCGGACGCCGAGTCGCCCCCGCTGGTCGTGCAGACGCTCGCCGAGCGCGGGCTGCGCCTGGCCGTGCCCGCCTCCCACCCGCTGGCCCGCGGCGACTTCGTCGACGTGACCGACCTGCGCGGGCAGCGGTGGATCGCCGCCCCGGCTTCGGGCGAGGAGAAGCTGATGGGGGTGTGGCCCGGCCTGGACGAGCGGCCCGACATCGCCCACACCGCGCGGGACTGGCTGGCCAAGCTCCACCTGGTCGCGGCCGGTTGCGGGCTGACCACCGTGCCGGTGTCGCTGGCCGCCGCCGCGCCCGAGGGCGTACGCATCCTGCCGGTGCGCGGTGGCCCGCGGGAGCAGCGCCGCCTGCTGCTGGCCCGGCTCCCGCATCCGCCGGGGGAGCCGGTCATCCGGGTCGCGGCGGCCCTGCGGGACGCGGCGGTCATGGCCGGCCCGGCGGGGTGAGGCCCGCCGCGGCTTGACCGGCCGGGTTGACATCCGGATTCGGTCGGCGGGCCGTGCGCATCCCTCACCTGGGGGACTGTGAGGGTTTACTCAGGTTGACCGCGTAACGTGACCGGGTGTCCATCAACCTGGCCGCCCGCGAAGGCGGCGGCGCGCCGCGGGCCGAGGTCCAGCCGCAGGCGCCCGCGCCGGCCCGCCGACAGACCTGGTTGGACGCCCTGCGCGGGGTGGCCGTGCTCGCCGTGCTCTTCGAACACCTGCTGGACCCGCTCTTTCCCGAAGTGCGCGCGACCGTCAGCCCGTGGTTCGACTTCGGCCAGTACGGCGTCCTGGTGTTCTTCCTCATCAGCGGTTACGTGGTGCCGGCCTCGCTCGAACGGCGCGGTAGCGTCGCCGGTTTCTGGATCAACCGCGCGTTCCGCCTCTATCCGCTGTGGATCCTCGCGGCCGTGGCCGGCACCGCGTTCGGCGTCGTGCAGGTGTACTCCGCCCTGCCCGGGCAGCTGGGCGACCACCCGGTCACGTCCGCAGTCGCTCACCTGACGATGCTCCAGGACGTCCTGCAGGTGGTCAGCGTCGTCAACGTGTTCTGGACGCTGACCTACGAGATGGTGTTCTACCTGCTGGTGACCGCGCTCTTCGTGGCCGGGCGGCATCGCGTGAGCACCGCCGGCACGCTCGTGCTCGCGATGGCGGCCGTGCTCGTGGGCGGCGTGTTGCCGGCCGGCGCCCTGTCACGCGGTCTCGGCGGCGAGGCCGCCGTGCTGGTCGCGACCGCCGTGCTGGTGCTGGGGCTCGCCGCGATCCTCGGCGGTGACCATCGCGTACGGCTCTGCGGCGCGGCCGCCGTGGGCCTCCTGGCCGTCGTACTGCTCGGGACCAACAGCCGGGTCGGCGCGTGGGAGAGCCTGGCCATCGTCACCACGATGTTCGCCGGGACGGCGCTCTACCGCCTGGACCAGGGGCAGCTTGGTCGCGGGCTGGGGAGATGGGTGATCGGGCTGGTGCCGGTGGTGTGCGTCACCGCCGCGTTCTGGTTCGGTCCTGGCTGGACGATGTCCGAGGAGAAGGCGCTGGCGTTCAGGTGGAGCTGGTCCGCCGCCGTGGCCGGGGCCTGGCTGACCTTCGCGGCCGGCCGGCTGCTGCGGTCGTACGCGCTGCCTCGGTTCCTGGCGCGTCTCGGGCTGATCAGCTATTCCGTCTACCTGCTGCACCCCCTCGCGGTGCAGATCCTGCGCCGGCTGGTCTGGGACCCCGCGCCGGTCCCGCTCGCCTGGCGGATCACCTGGTCCGTAGTGCTGCTGGCCGTGGTCGTCGCCTGCTCCGCCCTGACCTACCGGTTCGTCGAGCAGCCGGCCCAGCGACTCGGCCGCCGCCTGGCGCGTGCGACCACCCGTTGAGCCGGGTGGCCCGGCGCGCTCAGGCGGCCGGAGGCTCCTGTGGACGCCCGGTCACGTGTCCGGGGGATTCAACCGCGTGTGATCACTTCCTGTCCCAGCGAAGAGTACGCGACGTTCCTGCTCGTCTCCGGGAGTGAGCCGAGCTTGTTGACCTCGTTCGTCAACCCTTCGAGAACCGCGCGCAACTGGACCTGCGTGACCTCCGCGAAGGTACGCAGGTAGGCGATGCGGCGTTCGAGCTCCTCGGCCTCGACCGACTGGACCTCGCCACTCGAGCGATAGGTCTTGACCGCCTGGCTGGCGGCCTCCTCCGCCTGGTGCTGGGCCTCCACCAGCATCTGCTCGTACTGCTGGCGTGCCTGCGCCACCAGGCGGCGGGCGTAGTCCTCGGCCTCGGCTATCTGGGCGTCCGCCGTCTGCTGGGCGCGGGAGAGCAGGTTGACCGCGTCGACGTTGAGCCTGGCTCGCTGCGCGCTCGGGCCGGTGACGTCGGTGCCGCGCTCCTTGTACCAGTTCCGCAGGCGCTCGACCTCCGCACGCAGGTCGGCCTTCTCCATGTCGCCGGCCGCGATGTCGTCGGCGATGCGGTACAGGAAGCTGCGTACCTCATCCTCGCTGTAGCCGCGGCGCCCGAGGGCGGTACGTGAGAAGTCCTTGTTCCGTACCCGATCCGGCGTAAGTCGCTGGGGATCGTTCGATGTGCCATGTGCCCATGGCGTCTCTCCCGTCACTGCGCCCTACCTCCAGCACTCGTGAACTCGTCGAAACGGATTTGCCCCGGTGGCACGCCGGCATCCAGGAGCCGGGAGACCGACTGCTGGACCATCTCCTCGGAACCGCAGACGTAGACGTCCTGGCCGCGATACGCCCGCAACGCGACGTCCACCGCCATGCCGTGCTCGCCGCTGTAGAAGGCGTCCCTGGACACCACGGGCACCACGCTCAGCCAGGGGTGCTCGACGTTCAGCTTGGACAGGGCCTCGATGTCGTACAGCTCCCTGGAGGTCCGGGCCCCCACGAAGAGACGGACGTCACGGCGCGGCCCCTCGTAGGCCATCTGCTCCACGAGCGACTTGAGGGGTGCCAGGCCGGTGCCGCCCGCGATCAGGATCAGGTCCCTGGGCGGGTTGGCGTCGAGCGTCAGCCGGTCGCCCACCGGCGCGGCGACCTTCAGGATGTCGCCCCGCTGCGTGCCGTGCACCAGGGCCGTGCTGACCACGCCGCCGTCGACCACACGAACGTGCAGGTCAATGGTGTTGTCGCGGCGCGGGGCGTTGGCGAAGGAGTAGTACCGCCACAGTTTCGGCCGCAGCGCGCACGAGATCGACGCGGACTGCCCCGCACGGAAGGGATAGGGGTAGTTCAGGCGGGCACGGATCACCGCGATGCCGGGGGCGCGCACCTCGTGCATGATGATCTCGCCCTCCCACCAGGGTGGCGACGTCGCCGACGACTCCTCGGCCGCCTCGGTCATGACCTTGGCGACCAGGCTGTACGCCTGCGTCCAGTCGCGGGCCAGGGCAGGTGTCCAGCGATCGCCGAGGAAGTGCTCCAGGGTGGCGAGCAGTGCCTGCCCGACCGCGGGATAGTGCTGCGCGACCACGGAGAACTTGCGGTGGTCGCGGCCGAGTTGCTGGAGGAAGGGGACCAGTTCGTCCACCCGGTCGACGTTGCTGACGATGTGCCCGAGCGCGCCCACGAGCCGGTCCCGCTGGGCGGCCATGGAGACCGGGAACAGGCCGCGCGCTTCCGGGTACATCAGGAACAGGGCCGAGTAGAAGAACAGCGGCACCTGGTCACCCGACTGGGCCACCAGGTGCCAGCTACCCTTTAACGCTTGCGTGTCCACTTACCCGGCTGCTCCTGCGGGCTGCGCCACGATGGACCCGCGCACCTGGCCCAGGACCGTGACGACATGCTCTACGAGGTCCTCCCCGGCACCCTGCTCCCGGAGCGCCGCGACGAGCAGGCTGCCGACCTTCTCGTAGTGCGCTCCGGTGACGCCCATGTCCCGGTGGGCGTCGGCCAGGTCGGCGCCTTCGTACACCTCCGGGCCGCCGAGAACGGAGCACAGCAGCATGACCATGTGCCGCTTGAGCCTCGGCAGGTCGACGTCGGTGAAGTACGGCTGGAGCTCGGGGTCGGCCAGCACGGCGACGTAAAACCGGTCGACCACTTCGCGGACGGTCGCGGCGCCGACTTGCTCATAGTACGAACCCATAGGGGTTACCAATCCTCCCAAATCGGATAAATTCCTGCGTGTTCGTGGAGAGTGACTACGCTGATCAGCGCTGTCGCGGCGCCTTTCCGGGTGGGTGGCCGCCGACGGGTCGCCGAGCGTTGCCCCCGGGTCTGCCCTCGCTTCGCGGGTCCACACCTGAGGCGGCGTGTTCACTTCGGGGCGCGGTGCGGCAGGTGCGCGGGTGGTGGTCTCGGGCGGCTCGTCCGCCGTGGCCTCCCGGGAACGGCGCCGGGCCCTCAGCGGGAGAGGGTGAGCCAACCAGCGGGGAGCGGGCCGAAGCGGGATCGACGGAACGCGGCGGCGGGATCATATCGCCACCTGCCGCCGACTCCACCGTCACAGCGAGTGCTGTGCGTGGCCTGAACGCCATGCATGCCCCCGTCGAGCGGATCCTGTGCAGGCCATGAGCTTGACTGGACCTAACCCTGAAGGTTTTCTGACCACGTGAACATTTCTCAGGAACACTAGGGGCTGTTCACACCGCTCGCAACCCGTATCACAATGACAACACGGCGTGTCCGATATGTCCGACTTCTCTCCGGTTGTGCCGCCGACCTGCCCGAAGAGACCCCTGTAGGTGATCGTTTCGTAGCGGTGACGTTGCGCTGTTGTGATGGTCCCCACACGGCTGGGGATGATCTGGATGATCACCGCATGGCTAAGCGGGCGCCCCTCTCGTGAGGAACGCCCGCGTGGTTCTTACGTCTCCGGCCCCCTCATCGGAGCCGGCAGGTTTGGTCACCGGTAGTTGTGGTAGCCGCTCCAGCCGAAGTGGTCGTTCCAGCCGTAGCCGCCCCTGAACCTGATGTCGTCGACGTCGGACGGGAAGAAGATCGGGTTGCCCTTGTCGTAGAAGCTCTTGGTGGAGTAGCGCTTGTAGTGGTGCCAGCGGCCGTCCCTCTTGTAGTAGACGTCGAAGAAGGTGTAGCCGCGGTCGTGACGGTCGCGGTCCCACAGCTGGAAGTCGAGCCAATAGCGGCCGCCCTTACGGCCCCACTGGTAGGCGATGCGGCCGTCGCGACCGCCGACGTTGACGTACCTCCAGCCGGAAGACGCCTGGGAAGCGGTGCTCGCGGTGGTCGCAGCGGTCGCGGTGCTCGCGGCCGAAGCCGTCGCGGCCGAGGCGGCCGGTGCGGCGAAGATCCCCGCGGCCAGAGCACCGGCGACAGCGGTGCCGACGAGCAGCTTGCGAACGTTTCGCAACAGAATTCCTCCATGGTGCGGGCGTTCTCGGGACAGGAAAACGCCGGATTCCCCGAGCCGGACGGGGGCTTCCCGTTCCGGACGACGCCTACGTTAGGAAGGTCGGGGTATCGGGATCTGCGGACAAATCCACACAAGCCCCGAAGGTGAACTACTTCACACCGACCACGCCTGCCCCAGCGGTTGTTGGACTTTCGGCCGAGGTGGGCGGCCGATGGACCGACGTATCGTGCCCGTCTGTGCGAAGTGGGTCCGCGATACCAGGGGGCGTCATGGGTTGGTGGCCTCCCGGTCCGACCGCGGTGTTGATCGGGGTGGCCGCGGCGAGTGCCGGGTTGAGCACGGTGGGCCTGTGGTGGGCGGTGGCGACCGCGGTGGCGGCGTTCCTGGCGGGGATGCGGCCGGGTCCGGCCCGGCCGGCGGTGCTCGTACTGGTCGGCGTGCTCGCGGTCGGCATGGTGGTGGTCGTCGTCGTTCCGGCCTGGCTGGCGCAAGGGGACCGGTTCCTGGCGGTGGTGGTCGGGGCGGCGATGGTGCCCTGGTTCGCGGGCCGGTTCTGGCGCCAGTACCGCGAGCTGGTCCGGGCCGGTTGGGAGCGGGCCGAAAGCCTGGAGCGCGAGCAGGGGCTGCTCGCCGAGCGGGTACGGTTGCGCGAGCGGACGCTCATCGCCCAGGACATGCACGACGTCCTGGGGCACGAACTCAGCCTGATCGCCCTGGCGGCCGGGGCGCTGCACCTCGACTCCGATCTGGCGCCGGAGCACCGGGCGGCCGCCCAGGACATCAGGGCGCGGGCAGGGACGGCCGTGGAGCGGCTCGGCGAGGTCATCGGCGTCCTGCGCGAGGACGGCCGGCCCGGCGGGCCCGCCGGCGGGACCGTCTCCGACCTGGTCAGGCGGGCGTCGGCGGCGGGACTGCCCGTCACGCTGCACGTCGAGGGCGAGGCGGGCCGGGTGCCGCCGGTGGCCGAGCGCGCCGCCTACCGGGTCGTGCAGGAGGCGCTGACGAACGCGGCCAAGCACGCGCCGGACGCGAGCGTGACCGTGCGACTGCGGTACACGGACACGGAGATACAGGTCGTAGTGGACAGCGGCCCCCCGACGGCCACTGGTCGCGCGAGGGGGAGCGGCCCCGCGACGGCCACCGGCCTCGCGACGGCGGCTCGGTCCGTGGCGGCGGCGGGTGGTGGGTGGGGGCTCGTCGGGCTGGATGAGCGCGTCCGGCTGGCCGGGGGAGTCCTCGTCCACGGTCCCACCGGCCGGGGTTTCACCGTGTCGGCCCGGCTGCCGCGCGATCGGGCGGCCCACACCGGATTCCCCGCGGAGGACCCCGTGGTGCCGCGTGAGCGCCGCCGGGTCCACCGGAACGTCCGCCGTACCGTGGCCGTCGCGATCATGCTGCCCGTCGCGACGGCCGTGGTGGTCGGCGGCCTGCTGCGGACGTGGGAGATCCTGGCCGTTCGGCACTCGGTGCTGGCCCCGGACCTCTACGCCGGCCTGCGGATCGGCCAGCCGCGCCCGGACCTGGCCCGGCTGCTGCCGGAACAGCAGACCGCCCGCCGCCCGCCCGCCGCCGAACCCGCGGCACCCGGCACGACGTGCGAGTATTACGCGATGACAGCCGACCCCTTCGACGACCGGTACGCGGACGCCTACCGGCTGTGCTTCCGCGCCGGCCGGCTGGAGTCCGCGGACGCCCTGGTCGCCCGGTGATCCGGGTCCTGGTGGCCGACGACGAGCCGATGGTCAGAGCGGGCGTACGGGCCATCCTGGCCACCGATCCCGGCATCTCCGTCGTGGCCGAGGCCGCCACCGGCCACGAGGCCGTGGAACTGGTCCAGCGTCACCGGCCCGAGGTGGCCATGCTCGACATCCGCATGCCCGGCGGCGACGGCATCGAGGCGGCGGCCGAGATCCGCAGGACGGTTCCGGCCACCGGGGTGGTCATCCTGACGACGTTCGGTGAGGACGACTACATCCTGGAGGCACTCGGTCATGGTGCGGCGGGCTTCCTGATCAAGTCCGGTGATCCCCAGGAGCTGATCGCGGGGGTCCGGGCGGTGGCCGACGGCGGGGCGTACCTGTCACCGAAGGTCGCGGCGCGGGTCGTCGCCCACCTCGCCGCCGGTGACACCGCGATGCTGGCCGGACGGCGCCGCGCCGCCCGCGGCCTGGTCGACGCGCTGACCGTCAGGGAGCGCGAGGTGCTGGCCCATCTCGGCGGCGGGCTGTCCAACGGGCAGATCGCGCGCCGGCTGCACGTCGCCGAGGGCACGGTCAAGGCCCACGTCAGTTCCATTTTGATGCGGCTGGACGTGCCCAACCGGGCGGCGGCGGCCGTCGTGGCGCACGAGGCGGGCATCGTTCCTGAGCAGTGATGACACCGGCCGCGCGGCGAGCGGAGTGAGTCCCGGCAACGCCGCCACCACCACGATGGCGCCGAGGATCAGCCCCGCGAGCACGTCATGCGGGTAGTGAGCGCCCGCCAGCACCCGTAGCAGCGCCGCCACGACGGCGAGCGGCACCGCCAGCGCGGCCAGCCGGGGGCGGAGCACGGACAGCCCGGCCGCGAGCCCGGCTGCCAGAGCGGCGTGGTTGCTCGGGAACGACCAGTCCCCGGACGGTGGACAACCGTCCATCGGCACTACCGCCCGGCACGGCCGCTCCTCGTCCACCACCAGCTTCAGCGCCTCGCTCACCACGTAGGCGGCCACGGTGCCGGCGCCGGTCACGGCCACCCCCGCGACGACGTGGGCGTCCCCCCGGCGCAGAGCACCCCAGCCCACCAGGACGGCCATCAGCCCGAGCAGCACCAGCGGCGCCTCGGACGCCGGGTCCAGCCACGACGGCAGGCCGGTCGGCAGGCTCTCGTGAACCCACCGGTACGACGCGGCCGAGGCACCGCTGACCACCCGGATCGGCTCGGCCCGGCCCAGACCGCCGGGAGACAGCCAGGCGACGGCCACCGCCCCACCGGCCAGAAGCGCGGCCGGGACCAGCAGCCGCCGGGCGACGGTGTTGTTTCGCAGGTCGCTTCTCATGAGGCACGACCGTAGAAATCCGCGGTGACCCAGCACCTCACCCGAGCGTCGGAGTGTGACCTAAGCGAACGTCGGGGTTGACGAACCCGTACGCCGCGTCCTTGTGCCGGCGGCAAAGCGTCAAGATATCCTGACGATTATGACCTTCAAGTCGATCGACCTGCCCGGCCACGAGGGGTTCGCCGCGCCGGTGCTCCCCAACGGCGAGCCGGCCCCCTCCGCCGGCGTCTTCACCAGGACCTTCGTCGGCTACCAGGCCGGCTGTTCCTGTGGCTGGGCCGACCGGCGGAAATACCCGGCGACCCCGGCCGGGGCCAAGGAGGTGGAATACCGGTGGTGGAGCCGGCACGCCACGCCGCTGCTGGCCGCCGCGCCCCCCGGTGAGCTGGTGATCAAGTCCAACCTTCTGTGCGAGCGGATCAGCAAGCTCATCGCCGAGCGTCCTGTCGCCGCTCTCACGTTGCTGTCCCAGCTGGAGACCTGGCAGCGCGCCCTGCTCGAACAGGCCGTCGCCGGAGCCCGGCAGTCCGGCGCCTCCTGGTCGGAGGTGGGGGAGGCCATGGGCATCTCCAAGCAGTCCGCCCACGAGCGCTTCCGGGCCCACGTGAGCACATGAGGCGGCACGGCTCGGATGCAGTCTGCGCGTCGGCGCCCACACGTCCCACCCATGCCTGCTCTCCGCACCGTACGGAGCCGCTACTCCCGGCGTGGTAGCCCGGTCGGTCCTTGGTCCCGGTGGGGTGGCGGCAGATCACTCCGCCCGTGGGACGACCCGTACCAGGCCGCTGGACGACGATGGCCGCGAACCGGGTCCAGCTACCGAAGGGTGCCGAAGCGGTGCGGAAGCGAAGAGTCGTCAAGATCGTCAGAGTGGTGCTCGCGGTGCTTGTCGGGGTGCCGGCCGTGGCGGTCGTGGGGCTGCTCCTCTGGAACGGCGGCATCGACACCGACCCGCGCCGGGAGCTCCTCCCCGGGCTCCGGCTCGACCTGCGGACGGCCACGACGAGGCTCGGCCCCATCGAGTACGACCTGCACGGCACGAAGGGCCCGGTGCTGCTCTCCGTGCACGCCGGGCTCGGCGGAGCCGACCAGGGACGGCTCTTCGCTGGCTGGCTGCGGCAGGACGGATACCGCGTCCTGAGCCCCTCGCGGCCCGGCTACCTCGGCACCCCACTGGAGAGCGGCCGGACCAACGAGGAGCAGGCCGACCTGCTCGCCGCGCTCCTGGACGAGCTCGGCATCGACCGGGTCGGGGTCCTCGCGGTGTCGGCCGGGAGCCCGGTGGGCTACACCTTCGCCGCCCGCCATCCGGACCGGGTCTGGGGACTGGTCTCCGTCGGCGGGTTGAGCAAGCGGCAGCCTCCAGGGAAGCCGGGCTCGTCCGTGCGGAGAGCGTTCCTGAACACCGTCGGCCAGAAGCTCGCCCTGCTGACGGCGCGACTCTCGTTCGACAGCGTCATCTCCTCGACGCTGGACGAGACCAGCACCTTCACCGAGGAGCAGCGGGCGGCGCGCCGCTCGTACATCCTGAACACGCCACGTGTCCGGGCGCTCTTCGAGGCGATGTTCGAGACGACGTTCCCCTACGAGCGGCGCTGGCCGGGCACCGACAACGACGCGGCGCAGGCCCGGCGGGGCGACCTGCCGCTGACGCGGATCAAGGCCCCGGCCCTGCTGATCCACGGCAGGCAGGACGGCGATGTGCCGTTCGACCACGGGACGTTCGCGGCCGGGCGGATACCCGGCGCCGAACACCTCTGGATGGACGACGAGGACCACCTCGGCTTCTGGCTCAGCCCGAAGGCGGAGCAGGTCCAGGCCGTGCTGCGGGCGTTCCTCCGGCGGCACGCGCCGGCAGGGTGATCCGGTCGCCGGCGGGTGTCCTCATGCTCCGCGGGGGGCGGGGGCCTCGTCCGAGGCCAGCGCGATGAGGGTGGCGAGCAGGACGTTGCCGCCCCGCTCGATGTCCGCCCAGCTCGTGTCCTCGGCGGGAGAGTGACTCCGGCCGTCCTTGCTGGGTACGAAGATCATCGCGGTGGGGGCGATCAGCGCCATGTTCTGCGAGTCGTGGCCGGCGCCCGAGGGGAGGTCGGTGTGCCGGTAGCCGAACCGCTCCGCGGCGGCGGCGATCGTCTCGCGGATGCCCTCGTCGAGCGGCACGGGCGCGACGGGGGTGTCGAGCTCCCAGGTCACCGTGAGGCCGTGCCGCCCGGCGACCTCACGGGCCGAGCGCTCGACGGCCTCGCCCAGCGCCCGCAGCCGGTCGCGGTCGGGATCGCGGAAGTCAAGTGTCACCGTCGCGGTGCCCGGCACCACGTTGGCCCCGCCCGGCTCGACGCCGATGAGGCCGCAGGTGACCACGGCGTCGTCGCTGATCGAGGCCGCGAGGCCGGGCAGCGTCGTGAGGAACTCCGCCGCGCCCAGCAGGGCGTCCGCGCGCTTGGCCATCGGCGTCGTCCCGGCGTGGTCGGCCCGGCCCTGAAAGCGGGCCTTCCCGCCGCCGAGGCCGACGATCGAGGTCACCACGCCGATGTCGAAGCCGCCCGCCTCCAGGTTGGGCCCCTGCTCGATGTGCAGTTCGACGAAGGCGTGCACCTCGCCAGGCTCGACCTTGGTCCTGGTGGCCGCGTCGAGGTCCCAGCCCAGCTCGGCGAACCTGTCCGCCAGGCGGTCGCCGTCCCGGCCGGTCATCGCCTCCAGCCGGGCCCGGTCGAACCCCTTGGCGATGCCGGTGGAGCCGAGCAGGTGGCTGTAGTTGCCCTCCTCGTCAGCGAAGACGACCGCCCGTACGGGACGGGCCAGCGGCACCTTCTCCTCGGTGAGCCGCCGCAGGCACTCCAGCGCGGCGATCGCGCCGAGCGCGCCGTCCAGGAAGCCGCCGTCGGGTACGGAGTCGATGTGCGAGCCGGTCCACACCGGCTTGGCCGTGGACGGCTCGTCCCTGGCCCGGACCACCATGTTGCCGAGGCCGTCCACCTCGACGTCGAGCCCCGCCTCCACGCACCGCTCCACGTACCACCGGCGGGCCTCCGCGTCCGCGGGCGAGAACGACGTACGGCTGACGCCGCCGGTCTCCGCCGCCCGGCCGATGGTCCGCAAGGTCTCCAGGTCGTGCCGCAGCCGGTCGATGTCGATCCTCATCCGGCCGCAACCTCGTTGCCCTGCACGTTGTGCCCCTTCCACCAGTCGGACGGCTCGCGGCGTCCGGCATCCTATGCCATCGTGCACCGGCGGTCAGGGGACCGGGTCGCCGCAGGGGCACGACGGGGGCGGCGGATCGGCCCAGTGCAGGGCGACGTACGGCTCACGCCGCCCGCGGTAGCGGATCCGCTCGCGGGTGATGCGGTAGCGGGCGCACGACTCGGCCTCCTCGCGCGAGTGGCGGGGCACGGGGACGACCAGGATGCCGATGTCCTGGTCGATGTGCATGAGCAGGCCGTGGCAGGGGCCGCCGAGGCAGATGGCGTTGCACTCGTGACCGTCGGGACCCCGCTCGGTGCTCATGCCGGGTACGCGTGGGTCTCGGTGGCCTTGACCGAGGCCCAGACTTCCTGGCCCGGAGTCAGGTCGAGGTCGGCGAGGGCGGCGGGGGTGATGTCGGAGAAGGCGGCGAACGGGCCGTCGAGGTGCACGCGTACGTTGTCGCCGTGGCGTTCGATGCCGTCGATCGTGGCCTGCCACAGGTTGCGCGGGCTGCCGTCAGGACGGGTGCGGTAGAGAGCCACGGCGGCGGGCGAGAACGCCACGAACACCGGCCCCTCCAGCCGGTCGGACGAGCTGAACAGCAGCTCGCCCACCTTGACCCGTGTCCCGTCGGCCACTCCGCGATACAGGTTGAGCCCGACCAGGCGGGCGACGTAGTCGGTGCGCGGGCGGCGGGCCACCTCGGCCGGCGTGCCCTGCTGGACGATGGCGCCGTGCTCGATGACGATCAGCCGGTCGGCCAGCACCATCGCGTCCAGCGGGTCGTGGGTGACCAGGACGGTGGCGCCGTCGAAGCCTGCCAGGTGGCGGCGGAGCTGGGAGCGGATCTCCAGCCGGGTGTGGGCGTCCAGCGCGGCCAGCGGCTCGTCCAGCAGCAGCAGCTTCGGCTCCACGGCCAGGGCGCGGGCGAGGGCGACCCGCTGGGCCTGCCCGCCGGACAACTGCCGGGGCCGGGACGCCGCATGGCCGGCGAGCCCGACACGCTCCAGCAGGGCGGCGGCGGTGCGACGGGCCTCCGCCTTGGACGCGCCCCGGCAGCGCGGCCCGAACGCGACGTTGTCCAGCGCCGACAGGTGCGGGAAGAGCAGGTAGTCCTGGAAGACCATGCCGATGGGGCGCTGCTCGGCGGCCAGGGTGTGCAGCCGGTGGCCGTCGAGCACGATCTCGCCGCCGCTCATCGCGGTGAGCCCGGCCAGCGCGCGCAGGGCCGTGGTCTTGCCGGCGCCGTTGGGCCCGAGCAGCGCGACGACCTCGCCGGGGGCGACCTCCAGGGAGATGTCCAGGGTGAAGGCGGGCCGGTGGACGACCAGGTGCGCGCGCATCGTCATGGGCTGGTCACCCACCGGTCGCGCAGGCTGGCCAGGATGATCAGCGACACGGCGAGCAGGACGAGGCTGAGCACGATGGCCGCCTCCGGCTCGGTCTCCAGGGCCAGGTAGACGGCCAGCGGCATGGTCCGGGTGGTGCCGGGGAAGTTGCCGGCGAAGGTGATCGTGGCCCCGAACTCGCCCAGCGCCCGCGCCCAGCACAGCACCGCCCCGGCCACCACGCCCGGCATGATCATCGGCAGCGTGACGCGGTGGAAGACCGTCCAGCGGGAGGCCCCCAGCGTGGCGGCGGCCTCCTCGAAGCGCTGGTCGGCCCCGCGCAGCGCGCCCTCGACGCTGATGACCAGGAACGGCATCGCCACGAACGCCTCGGCGACGATCACGCCGGTGGTGGTGAACGGCAACGTCACGCCGAACGTGTCGGCCAGCCACTGCCCGATCAACCCGCGCCGGCCCAGCACGAGCAGCAGCGCCACGCCGCCCACCACCGGCGGCAACACGAGCGGCACGGTGACCAGGGCGCGCGCCACCCGCCTGCCGGGAAAGTCCACCCGGGCCAGCAGCCAGGCCAGCGGCACCCCGAGCAGCAGGCACACGACCGTGGCCACGGTGGCGCACACCAGCGACAGCCGCAGCGCCTCCAGCACGTGCGGCTCGGTCAGCCGCTGCGGCAAGGTGGTCCACGGGGCCCGGATCAGCATCCCGGCCAGCGGCAGCACGAGGAAGGCCAGCCCGAGCAGCGCGGGCAGCACCAGCATCCAGGGCGGGCGGCCCGACCTCTGCCGGGGGACAGTCCTCATAGGCCGCTGACCACGCGTTCGTGGCCGGGGAGCTCGACGACGACGTTGGTGGACTTGATCACGGCGACGGCCACCACCCCCACCGCCAGGCCCAGCTCGTCGGCGGCCTGCCGGCTCATCAGCGACACCACCCGGAACGGCCCGGCGGCGATCTCCACCTGTGCCATCACGGAATCCCGGATCACCTCGGTGACGATGCCGCGAAAGCGGTTGCGCGCCGAGGAGCGGCCCGCGTCGTCCACGGTCTCGACCTGCGCCCGGGCGAAGGCGGCCAGATCGCTGCCGTTCACCTGCCGGTGACCGTGCTCGTCCCGCTCGGCCGACAGCCGGCCGGCGTCCACCCAGCGGCGCACCGTGTCGGCGCTGACCCCGAGCAACGCCGCGGCCTCGCTGATCCGAAACGTCGTCGTCACAAACCCTCACCATACCCTTCGCACTTTCCATCCCAAATACCCGCCATCCCCGGCAACAGCGGTGCGATCGGTGGCTCTGCCATGGCATCCACGGAGTGCCACCACGACGCTCCTGGCCAGGGTGTGCCCGAGACCATCGCGACCATGGTGCCCTGCCCGGCCGCGCGCCCGGAGCGGTGGACGACAGCGGACACGCCCGCGCTCTTGTGATCGACCGGTTCACGCGATAGAAACGTCCGACACCCTTTCCTCCACCGCTGATCCCCGTCTGATGTCACGAGAGAGCGCTCTCTCGTCGGTTCGGCGGCTTCCGGCCGCCGTAGAAGGCCCCGATGTCCTCAGTCAATGGAGCGCTGCCCCGGCAGCGGAAAGGACGAACCGTATGACGACCCAGTCTCCCGGCGACGGGAGCCGTACGCGGCGGCGCCCCGGCCGCCCGCAACTCGGCCGGTTGTTACCGGTCGGTCTCCTGCTGGCGACCGCGGTCATGGTGGCGGGCCCGCCCGCCACGGCCGCCTCGCCCGCCCCAGGCGCCCCCGATCTCGGGCCGAACGTCACCGTCTTCGACCCGGGCATGCCCGTCAGCGAGATCCAGGCGACCCTCGACGCCGCGCACGCGGCCCAGGTCAACAACGAGATGGGCACCACCCGCCACGCCTACCTCTTCAAGCCCGGCACGTACGGCACCGCGGAGCAGCCGCTCCAGATCAAGGTCGGCTACTACACCGAGGTCGCCGGCCTGGGCGCCTCGCCCACCGACGTCGTCATCAACGGCAAGGTCGAGGTCTACAACCGCTGCCTGGCCGACGGCGGCACCGGCAACTGCCTCGCCCTGGTCAACTTCTGGCGCACCCTGTCCAACCTGTCGATCAAGATCAACGCGGCCGGCCAGGACGGCTGCCGCGCCTCGGCGAACTTCTGGGCCGTCTCCCAGGCGGTCTCCCTGCGCCGGCTCGACGTCAGCGGCGGCACCCTGTCGCTGATGGACTACTGCACCGCCGGGCCGCAGTACGCCAGCGGAGGCTTCATCGCCGACTCCAGGCTGCCCTCCGTCACGAACGGCTCGCAGCAGCAGTGGCTGACCCGCAACAGCGAGGTCGCCGGCTGGTCGAACGCCGTGTGGAACCAGGTCTTCGCGGGCGTCGTCGGCGCACCGGACGACGCCGGGTTCCCGGCGCCGCCGTACACGACCCTCGACACCACTCCCGTCAGCCGCGAGAAGCCCTACCTGTACGTGGACGCGGGCGGCAAGTACCAGGTCCGCGTGCCCGCCGCCAGGAAGGGCACCCGGGGCATCACGTGGGCCGACGGCCTGACGCCGGGCCGGACCCTGCCGCTCAAGGACTTCTTCGTCGCCAGGCCGTCGGACTCGGTGCAGACCATCAACCACCACCTCGCCCGCGGCAAGCACCTGCTGCTCACCCCAGGCGTGTACGACATCGCGCGCAGCATCGAGGTCAGGCGCCCGGACACGGTCGTCCTCGGCCTCGGGCACGCCACGCTCACCGCCGTCCACGGCTCCACCCCGCTCGAAGTCGCCGACGTGCCCGGCGTGATCGTCGCGGGCGTGACCATCGACGCGGGCCTCCAGAAGTCGCCGGTCCTGCTGCGGGTGGGCAAGAAGCACGGCAACGGCAAGGGCTCCGAGCGCAACCCGACGACGCTGTCCGACGTGTACTTCCGCGTCGGCGGGCCGCACGTCGGCAAGACCGAGGTCGCGCTGGAGGTCAACAGCGACAATGTGCTCATCGACCACACCTGGGTGTGGCGTGCCGACCACGGCGTCGAGGGCTTCACCGACACCCAGCGCTGGAACACCAACATCGGCCGCACCGGCGCCGTCATCAACGGCGACCACGTGACCGCGACCGGCCTGTTCGTCGAGCACTTCCAGCGGTACAACACCGTCTGGAACGGCGAGGGCGGCACCACGATCCTCTACCAGAACGAGCTGCCCTACGACCCGCCGACCCAGGCCGACTGGATGAACGGGGACGTCGAGGGCTACGCCGGTTACAAGGTCGGCGACCGCGTACGGACGCACAACCTCTACGGCGCCGGCGTCTACGTCTTCAACCAGAACAACCCGGAGATCCACACCGAGAACGGCTTCGAGGTCCCGCAGACCCCGGGCGTCAGGCTGCACCACATCATGACCGTCAACCTGAGCGCCGGAACGATCGACCACGTCGTCAACGGCGTGGGCGAGGCGGCCGACATGACCAAGGTCGGCGCGCCGGTGTACATCACGGACTACCCGGCCCCGTAAGGCCGGTCCCCGGTGGCGGGCCGGTGTCCTCCCCGGCCCGCCACCGCTCAGCCGAGGCCGCTGCCGCCTCACACCCCACCCCGCCTGCCGGTGAACGCATTGGTTGTGCAGATGTGGGAAGCTCGCCACCAGCTGTTTCGACGCCTGTCGGGATTCCATGATCACACCGTTTGGAAATAGGCGCAGTTCGGCAAATAACGGGAGAAAGTGTTCCTACTACCGTCGAAAGCGGAGCAATGCTCTCGGAGCTGCAAGCGATCGTGGACTCTGTGGCGAGCCGCGTCGGCCGCCCCGCGTTGATCGAGGACCACCGCCAGCGGGTGGTCGTCTACAGCGAGCAACTCGAGCCGATGGACGAGGTCCGCCGGCTGTCCATCCTGCGCAGGCAGACCACGCCGGAGGTGATCGCGTTCTTCCGGGAGGTCGGCATCATGCAGGCCCGGGAGCCGATCCGGACCCCCGCCTGCACCGAGCTGCGCATGCTGCCCAGGGTCTGCGTGCCGATCCGCCACGGCGACCTGCTGCTCGGGTTCGTCTGGCTCATCGACCCCGACCAGTCCATGACCGACGAGGAGATCGCGGCGGCGTCCAGGACGACCACCGACCTGGCCCTCGCCCTCTACCGCGAGAACCTCGCCGGGGAGCTCGCCTCGCAGCGGGAGACCGAGGCGATCCGCCTGCTGCTCGCCGACGAGCAGGACGCCCAGCGGCACGGCGCGACCACGTTGCTGGAAGGCGGCCTGCTCTCCGACGGGGTTCCCACGACGGCGGTGGTCGCCCGGGTGATCCTGCGGCCAGGGGTACGCCTCGACGACCTGGCCCGCATCGCCCTGGAGCAGGCGCTGGTCGCCACCCGCCGGTGGGTCGGCTCGCGGGAGGCCGTGCACCTGGTGCGCTACGACCACGGCGTGCTGCTGGTGCACGACCGGCGGGGCTCCGCCACCTCGCGGGCTGTCAGCGCGCACCTGAACGACGTGCTGCAGAC
Organism: Nonomuraea jiangxiensis; assembly: GCF_900099965.1. GTDB lineage: Bacteria > Actinomycetota > Actinomycetes > Streptosporangiales > Streptosporangiaceae > Nonomuraea > Nonomuraea jiangxiensis. The sequence goes on from NZ_FNDJ01000010.1 coordinate 312,568, forward strand.
GGTCATCCGCGGGGTTTCCTCGGTGGCCGGCGCCGTGGTGGGCGTGGGCCGGCCACGCCCGGAGTTATCCGAGGTACGTCTGTCCTACGACGAGGCGGCGCTGGCCGCCCGGGTCGCCGTACAGGTTCCGGCGGTCGGGCCGGTGGCGAACTGGTCGCAACTCGGGATCTACCGCGTGCTGTCGCAGTTATCCAGCGAGGTGCTGAGCAACGCCGGCGTCCATCCCGGACTGGAGAAGCTGATCGCGGATCCCAGCAGCCGGCCGCTCTTGGACACCCTGGAGACCTACCTCGAACTGGCGGGCAACGCGCATGCGACCGCCGTCCAGATGAACCTGCACCGGACGTCGGTCTACTACCGGATCCAGCGGGTGGAACAGCTCATCGGCACCGACCTGCGGGACGGCAACGAGCGCCTGTCGCTGCATCTGGCGTTGAAACTGGCCCGGCTGACGGGGCCGACGTAGGAGCACCACACCGGCCCCGCGCCGTCAGCCCTCCGTCATCGGCGGTTCCTGAAGGTCAGGGAGCGGGTCTGCTCCTCGTTCCCGTTGGCGTCGGTGGAGCGGAACTCGATCCGGTGCCGCCCCTTGTCGAGGACCCGGAACGGCTTGCTGTAGGTCTTCCACTTCCCGCCGTCGAGCCGGTACTGGGTACGGGTCACGCCCGATCCCCAGCCGTCGCCGGCCGTGAACGTCACGAAGGGGTTCTGGTACCAGTCACCCTTGCGCGGAGCGTGCTGGGTCAGCTTCACCTCGGTGGTGGGCGCGTCGACCTCGATCGCCTTCAGGGCGGCCGAGAGGTTGGGCAGAGGGCCGATGTGCTGCCCCGAGGTGGTGGGACCCTGCGGAGTGCCGGTGCGCTTGAGCAGGTCGGCGACCTGCGCGGCGGTCCACGGGGCCTGGCCGGTCGCCTTCAGGTAGGACTGGACGGCCACGACCGCGCCGGTGACGATCGGCCCGGCGCCGGACGTGCCGCCGAACGACCTGGTGTAACGGACGTTGAGGTTCGCCGGGTCGGTCCCGCCGAACAGGTTGCCGTTGCTGCCCGTGGTCACGATGGCCCGTCCCCAGCCCTGCAGGTCGAACCGGGCGCCGTAGTTGGAGAAGTTCAGGCGTTCGCGGTCGGTGTCGCTGCCGGCGCCGACCAGGATCGCGCCGGAGTCCTGGACACTCCGGTCGAACCACTTGATCCCGTTCTGTACGTACAGGTCGGAGTCGACGTTCTGGTTGCCGTTGCCGCCGGTCTCGACCACCGTGACGCCGAGCCCGTTGAGCAGCTTGATCGCGTCGAACACCGACGGGATCCACTCCAGCGGCGCGTAATTCGAGCCGCCGAGCGGGCCCGAGGTCTGCTGCTCCAGCAGCACGGCGTCACCGGGGGCCAGAACGTTGAGGCCGGCGAGGTAGGCCAGCGCCGCGCCCGGGCTCCAGCGGGTGCCGCCGGTGCTCGTCGCCTGGCTGGGGGAGATGCCGTACATCTTGGCCTCCGGCACGCTGCCGGTCACGCCGTAGCCGTTGTCCCGGGCGACCAGCTCGCCGAAGACCGCGGTGCCGTGCTCGTCCGCGAAGCCCGTGTAGCGCGGGAACACCCTGCCGCCGAGGTCGCTCGACTCGTCGAGCTGGAGGTCCTCGTGGGACCAGTTCCAGTCGTACTCCAGGTCGACGATCTTGATCCCGGCGCCGCGGGCGCGCGGCTCCTGCCGGGAGAAGTCGGCGTCGATGCCCTGCGGCGCGGGCCGCAGGTAACCCTGCGTCCCGGTGAAGTCCGGGGTCGGTTCGGCGGGCGGCGGTACGGGATCGGGGGCCGGATAGGCGAAGGCCACCTCGGGGAGCGCCCGGAGCTCCTCGACCACCTGTTCCGCGTCCACGTCCGCGGGCAGCACGACGCTGTACCAGGAGCTCAGGTCCGGGACCTCCGCGTCGGCCCGGGCCTTCGCCTTGGAGGTCAGCTTCTCCAGGCTGGCCACCGCGGCGCTCGGCACCAGCGGCGTGACCGACGAGGCGCCGTGGCGGGTGAGGACCGCCTGGACGGAATCCAGGTCGTCGCCCTCGGCGCTGCGCAGAGCCTGGTTCGTCCCGCGGACCTGGAGCGGCTCCTGGAACTTGACCTCAAGGGCGACCTCGGGCGTGACGGCGGCCGAGGACTCGAAGGCCCGGCCGTCGCGCAGGGAGCCGGTCACGGCCAGCGCCTTGGTGGCCGGGCCGAGCCCGCCGTCGCGGGTCAGCCGCTCCTTGTCGAAGCGCAGGACCAGGTCGGGCCGGCCGTCGCGATCGACGTCGACCGTGGAGGTGAGAGGGCCGCCGTCGCCCTGGGCGACCGGGGTGCCGCCGCCTAACCGGACGGTGGCCGGGTCGATCGCGGTGGCGTCCACGCCGTCCGCGCTGAGTAACGCGACCGGGACTTCTCCGGCCACGGCGAGATTGAGATGGGTCGAGACGACAGCCTTGATCGGGAGTGAGAGGGGTGCCGCGGCTTGTGCGGGGAGAGTTCCGATCGCACTGATGGCCGCGACCGCCGTGCCGAGGGCAGCCAGAATTGCCGGACGCTTCGCCATGACGAATCCGTTCCATGCGTGTGAGGGGGAGCTGGGGCAGTTCGGTAGCGATGGAATGGTCGGCAGCATCTAATCCCGAGCCGGCATATCGCGTATTGGCGCAGCTGACGGAAGATCTGACGCCACCGGCCTACCGCTGTCGAAGCGCCCCGGCCGTTTCGACCTGCACCCCTCCGCCCCGCACCGCTACGTGACGCGGAACGGCATCGTCGACCGGCCCGGCGTACCCACTTATTTGTGGGTACTTGTCGGCCGGGACGGGGTGGCCGGAAGCTTGGTCGTAGGCGGTCGCGGGGCCGCCGGACACAGCAGGTGAGCGGGGGAGGTGCGCCGTGTCAGGAAGCCACCCGGGACTCGGCCAGCCTCTCCAGGCGGCGATGGCCCCAGTCGGAGAGAGGCTCCAGGGCCACGGAGAGGTCGCGGCCGAACGGGGTCAGGGAATATTCGGTCTTCAGCGGTCGCACGTCGTGCACCTCCCGGTGGACCAGCCCGTCGGCCTCCATCTCCCGCAGGGTGTGCGTCAGCACCTTCTCGGTGAGGCCCGGCAGCTGCCGGAGTAGCTCGCCGGGGCGGCGCGGACCTGACTCCAGGTGCCAGAGCAGGATCGTCTTCCACTTGCCGTCGATCACGGCGATCGCGGCGGTCACTCCGCAGACGTTCGGGTCCTGGGCACGGCTGCGCGTCATCTGCATCCCCTTCATGAGCGAACGTCGATACTGAGGCAGGAGTTACAGCATGACCTCCCACACCGACCACACCGAACAGTCTGCCGTCACCGTGCTCGGTCTCGGGCCGATGGGCCGGGCCCTGGCCGGTGCCTTCCTGGCGGCCGGGCTGCGGACCACGGTCTGGAACCGTACCCCTGGCAAGGACCGTGAGCTGGTCGGACGGGGCGCGATCAGCGCCGCGTCGCCCGAGGTGGCGGTGGCCACGAGCGAGCTGACCGTGATCTGCGTGGTGGACTACGAAGCGGTGGACTCCATCGTGCGCCCCGAGGCGGTCACCGACGCGCTCAAGGGACGTACGGTCGTCAACCTGACCGCGGACACCCCCGACCGGGCCCGGAGCACCGCGACCTGGGCGGCCGAGCACGGCATCGGCTACCTGGACGGCGCGATCATGACCCCGACCACGACGATCGGCACGCCGGCCGGGGTGTTCCTGCACAGCGGGCAGGAGGAGCTCTACCAGCGGCACCGCCCGGTGCTGGACGCTCTGGGCGGCACCCACACCCACCTGGGCGAGGACGTCGGCAGGGCGGCCGGGTACGACCTCGCCCTGCTCGACATCTTCTGGACCGCCATGGCGGGCTACGCGCACGCGCTGGCCATGGCGCGGGCCGAGGGGATCACCGCCCGCGAGCTGGCGCCGTTCGCCAAGGGCATCGGCGCGATCCTGCCGCCGATCTTCGAGCAGCTCGCGGAGGAGGTGGACGGCGGCCGGTACTCCGGCGAGGGCAACCCGATCACCTCGGCGGTGTCGTCCATGGCCCACATCGTGCACACCTCCGAGTCCCACGGCATCGACGCGGGCGTGATGCGCGCGGCCGAGGGCCTGGCCCGCCGCGCCATCGGCCGCGGCCACGGCACGGACGGCTTCATCCGGATCACCGACCTCCTGTACTGATCCGGGAACGGCCCCGCCGGGCGCCTTCTGGCTGCCGCTGAGCCGGGTTATATTCGGGGCAATTTTCCAGCCTTCCGGCGAAGGGCATGGTCATGTCCCTGGGCGAGCTCTACGACCCGCTCCGCGCGCACCTGAACGATCCCTACCCCTTCTACCAGCGGGCCCGGCGCGAGGAGCCGCTGTTCTACTCTCCGGTGATCGGCGCCTGGGTCGTCACGAAGATGGCCGACGTGCGCAGGGTCCTGCGCGACGGGCAGACCTTCTCCTCGGCCAACACCCTGCGGCCGTGGGAGCCGTTCCCTCCGGCGGTGATCGAGACGCTGGCCGAGGGCTTCCCGCAGCGGGAGTCGTACATCACCATGGACGGCGAGGCTCACCGCCGGTTGCGCGCCCCCGCCGCCGCGGCTCTCTCCCCGGAACGCGTCGACGCGGCCGAGCCGTACATCGCCGAGCGGGCGTCGTTCCTCATCGACGGCTTCGCCAAGGACGGTCGCGTCGACTTCATGGCCGAGTACGCCAACCGGCTCCCGGTCGACGTGATCGCCCGGCTGGTCGGGTTCGCGGAGGAGGACATCCAGGCGTTCGGTGACGACAGCCGGGCCGCGGCGGCCATGGGAATGGGGCACCGGTTCGCCTCGGACGAGGAGCAGATCGGGTGCGCCCGGTCGTGGGTTCGCTTCCAGCACCTCATCATGCGGTACGTCACCGAGCGCCGGGCCGCGCCGCGCGACGACGTGATCAGCGACTACATCGCCGCGTACGCTCCGGGTGACGCGCCCCTCACCGCCGAAGAGCAGGCGGGACTCGTCGGCCTGGTCCTCGGGGTCGCCCTGCCGGGCCACATCACCACCTCGGCACTGCTCGGCAACGGCCTGCTCCGGCTGCTGTCCCACCCCGACCAGTGGCGGCTGCTCCAGGAGCGGCCCGACCTCGCGCCGAACGCCGCCGAGGAGATCGCCCGCTACGACACCCCGACCCACCTGTTCCTGCGGGTGACGACCGCCGACACCAGCCTCGGCGGGCGGGACTTCCCGGCCGGCACCGAGTTCGCCCTCTGCCTGGCCGCCGCCAACCGTGACGAGGAGGCCTTCGACCGGGCCGAGGAGTTCGACATCACCCGGCCGGCGCAGGCCAACGTGGTCTTCGGCCAGGGCGCCCACTACTGTCCCGGGGCCGGTCTGGCCCGCCGCGAGATCGAGGTCTCCCTGCGCCTGCTCGCCGAGCGCCTGCCCGGCCTCCGTCTCGTGCCGGACCAGCAGATCGAGTATCGCGCCACGCTGGACCACCGAGGCCCTCTCTCGCTCCACCTCGAATGGACACAGTGATCGGCGCCTCATGCGAGTCCGCCCGGCCGGACGGACCCGCATGAGCGGTGTCCGCCCAGCTGCGCGAGGCCAGGCTCAGTACCGCCATCGGCGACCCCTGCAACCCCCGACCGCCGGTTGAATAGCGGCTGCGGATGACCCCTGGCGGCGCGCCCGCGTCGCCGCCATCATCAGGGGATGGCGGACTTAGACAGACGCCCTACGGGGATACATCCGGCGGGATTCGACCGGCTGGCCCAGCGGATCGCGCGGGCTCGCGTGGGGGAAGAGCGGCTGACGGGCGACCAGTTGCTGGCCGAACTGGCGTCGCTCCGCGCCAACCTGGTCGAGGACGGATACGACGTGCACCAGGTCGTGGTGATGATCGAGAGATGGGCGCGGCTTCTGGACACGGTGCCCGTGTTCTTCAAGGTGGCGCTCCGGGGTTACAGCCGCAGCCAGGTGGACGCGTTGCGAGCCCGCGTCGAGGCGGGCGAGATCACCAGCGCGCAGGTGCATGAGACGTACTTCGACGTGGTGCTCCGGGGCTACGATCGCCACCAGGTGCACGCCGCCATCGAACACTGGGCGAAGGCTCTCGACGAGGCGCCGCCGGAATGACCGGACCCCCTATGGTCGTCGCTCAATGAGCTGGGTGGCCAGGGTGGGCAGGTCCGGTGCGACGAGGTCGGGCTGCGGCAGCGAGGCGATCGGCAGCGGCGCGTTGCCCGGCCGGGTGATCAACCCGGCCCCGAAGCCGGCACCCTGCGCCCCGATCGTGTCCCAGACGTGCGCGGCCACCATGAAACACCTCGACGGCGGCACCTCCAGCTCCCGCGCCACCAGGTGGTAGGTCTGCCGGGCGGGCTTGTAGGCGTGCACGCTCTCGACGCTGAACTGCCGCTCGAAGAAGTGCGCCAGCCCGGCGTGCTCCAGCGGGCTCTGACCGCCGGGGTTGGGCGGCGAGTTCGTCAGGGTGGTCAGGCGGAAGCCCGCCTCCCGCAGCCGGGTCAGGCCCGCCTCCACGTCGGGATGCGCCGGCATCGTCAGCATCGCCTGCCTGATCTCCTCGACGTCGGCGTCCGTGACCCGGACGCCGTGGATGTCGCCGACCATCCTGAGCAGCCCCTGGCCCAGGGCGAAGAACCCCTCGTAGAGGCCCGACAGGGTGATCGCCATCGAATACGTGATCAGGTGGCCGAACCACTCCCGCCTGACCCGCCGGTCCCCGAAGATCCGTTCGAAGAGCGGGTCCATCGACCCCAGGTCGATCAGCGTCTCATTGACGTCGAACACGATCACCGACGGCTCGTCGCCTGGCGGCTGCGCGGCGTGGTTCATCGGATTCGTCCTCTTCCTCGGTCAGCGGTCGGAGGCGGCGGCCTACGATCGCCCCTCGCGAGTGCCCTCACTCCACAGGATCGCCGCCCAACCGCCCCGGCTTCCGATGCCACGCCGGTGACTCCAGGGCGAGCAGGGCGCGCTTGGCATCGGCGCCGCCGGCGTAGCCTCCGGCGCTGCCGTCGGAGCGGACCACCCGGTGGCAGGGCACCACGACGGGGAGCGGGTTGGTGGCGCAGGCGGTGCCCACCGCGCGGACCGCTCGCGGGCTGCCCGCCGCCACGGCGACCTCGGCATAGCTCTCGGTACGGCCGTAGCCGATGTCCCTCAGATGCCTGAGCACGCCGAGCCGGAACCCCTTCGACAGCCGCCAGTCCAGCGGCACCTCGAACCGGGTGCGCCGGCCGGCGAAATACTCCTCCAGCTGCCGGCTCACCTCGTCCAGGCGGCGCGGGGCGAGCAGCACCCGGGGGCTGACCTGGCCGGCGAGCTGCCGCAGCGCCGCGTCGTGGCCCTGTACGTCGAACGCCACCCGTACCAGGCCCTGCGCCGTGGCGGCCAGCAGCAGGCTGCCGACCGGCGTGTCCAGCGTGCGGTAGGCCACGTCGAGGATCCCCTCGTGCTGCGCCTGTTCCGCCAGCCGGGCCCGCAGCCGGGCCATCGCCGCCGCGTCCCGCGCGGGCAACGCAGCGAACAGCCGCCCGCCCTCCTCAGGCAGTGCCGCCAACGGCCGCCCGCTCTCCTCGGGCAACGCCGCGAACGGCCGCCCGCCTTCTACGCTGCATGCCGGTGCTGTGGTGATCATCGAGCTGCCTCCTCCTCGTCATCGGCGACCGCCGGATACGTGCTACGCAGGTTCTTCATGCCGTCGGCCGCCGCCCTGCGCGCGGCGTCCACGCTGCCGCCGCAGATCGCGGCGATCTCCTGGTACGGCAGCCCGGCCAGGTAGTGGTAGGCCACCGCCTGGCGCTGCCGGGTGGGCAGTGCCTTGAGCGCCCGCCACAGGTCGCCGTCCCAGTCCTCCGGCCGCCCGCGCTCGGCCGGCCGCTCCGGCGGCTCGGCCACCGGCGTGGGCCGGCGGGCGGCGGCTCGGGTGACGTCGATGGCCTTGCGATGGGCGATCGTGACCAGCCACGCCTCGACGTTCGCCTCCGGCGGCAGATCCGGGTACGCCTTCAGCGCCGACAGGAACGTCTCGGACCACGCGTCCTCCGCGTCCTGCGGCCCCAGCACCGCCCGGCACACGCGCAGCACCATGGGGCCGTAGTCGGTCACGATCTGTTCGAAGGGTCGCATGGTCACATCTTGTAGACGTCCGGTGGTGCCGGAACGTGAGATCGCGGCTCAGAACAGCCGCGCCTCCTTCGCCTCGGCGGGCTCCTCCAGCTCCAGCAGGAAGCGCTTGCGTTCCAACCCTCCGGCGTACCCGGTCAGGCGGCCGCCCGCACCCACCACCCGGTGGCACGGCACCACCACGAGGACGGGGTTGGCGCCGCAGGCCGCGCCGACCGCCTGGGCCAGCGAGACGTCGCCGAGTTGCCGCGCGAGCTCCCCGTACGTGCGGGTCTCGCCGTAGGGGATCTCCGCCAGCAGCTTCCACACCTGCCGCTGCTGCTCGTCACCCGCCGCCGCGACGGGAAGCTCGAAGTCCCGCCGCTCACCGGCGAAGTATTCCGCGAGTTGCCGGCGCAGCTCCCCGAAACCTGCCTCGACGTACGTGCCCAGGTCCGGTACCGCCGGGCCACGGCGGCGCCCTTCGAAGTAGAGTCGCCCGAGCACGCCGTCCTCGGCGACCGCGACCAGGTTGCCCACCGGTGACGCGATGACGGTGTGAGTCCGTGTCATGTTCCTGCCCTCCCGAGCGGACGCGTTCCCTTTCACCGGGTAGACGCCCACGGGCCGGAAAACGTGAGATCCAGCCGTCACAATGGGCTGATCAGGGCATGCGCGTGCATGTCATGCCAGCCGTCGGCGTGCGGCACGGCGCTGCGGCTGATCCCCTCCAGGGCGAACCCGGCCTTCTCCGCGACCCGGCAGGACGCCGTGTTCCTGGTCGAGTGGTTGAGGAGCAGCCGGTGAACCCCCACGCCGAAGGCCCACTGGCTGAGCGCCAGGACGCCGGCCGGGGCCGCGCCCCGCCCACGGGCCGCGGCCCGCATCCAGTAGGCCACCTCGGCAATGCCCCACTCCAGGTCGATGCCGCGCAGGGCCACCCGGCCGAGCACCTCGCCCGCGGTCGTGGTCAACGCCCAGCTCGCACTGGACTCGGTGCGCCAGCCCCGGATGTAACGCTGGATGAGCTCCTCCGCCTCCGCGATCGTGTCGACGCTGCGGCCGTGCCAGAGCCGGGTGGCCGGATCGCGGAAGGCATCGACAATCATGGGGGCGTCCGCCGGCGACCAGGGCCGCAACAGCAGATCCGGCCCGGCCGTCATGACGGGCTGCGGGGCGTTGCTCAGCGAGCCGGGCGCTATGACCGGGGGGATCAGGGGAGGCATGCGTTCGCGCACCGTTCGTCCGATGGATCGACAACCGAGTGCCCAGTATGACGGCCGTCCCGCACGGGCACCGGCTCATACCAGGCGCGGCGCGGGACCCACCCTTACAGTGGAGATCAGGCGTTCAGAGAGGAACCGATGGCGACCAGTTTCGGGCGCGCCACTCTGGCCACCGTCGCCGCCTCGGCCGGGGTCTCGGTGGCGACCGTGTCCAAGGTGCTCAACGGCCGCAGCGACGTGGCGCCGGCCACCCGGGCGGCGGTGCAGGCCATGCTGCTGGAGCACGGCTACGTCCCCCGCTCGCCGCACCGCCGCCAGACCGCGCTGACCACGGTCGAGCTGCAGGTGGACGGGCTGCTGTGCGCTTATTCGAGCGCGATCGTCCAGGGCGCGGTCGAGGCGGCGGCCGAGCTGGGCGCGGCGGTCGTCGTCGCCATCGCCCACGGCGCGGCCGGCCGCCAACCCTCCTGGGCCGGTGACCTGGTCGCCGCCGGGCGGCACGCGCTCATCTCCGTCACCAACGAGCCGGCCCAGCTCGCCGCGCTGGCCAGGGCCCGCCTGCCGGTGGTGGTCATCGACCCGCTGAACATGCCGAGCGAGCCCGTCATCAGCGTCGGCGCCACCAACTTCGCCGGCGGCATGTCCGCCACCCAGCACCTGCTGGCTCTCGGCCACCGCCGGATCGCCTATATCGGCGGCCCCGCCAACGCGGCCTCCAACCAGGCGCGCATGCACGGCTACCGCGCCGCCATGGACGCCGCCGGCGTGCCCGTGCCGCCGCAGTACGTCCGTACGCCGGGCTACTGCTATCCCGACGGGCTGAAGGCGGGAGCCGCCCTGCTCGACCTGCGGCCCGTGCCCACGGCCATCTTCGCCGCCAGCGACGAGTGCGCACTCGGCGCCATCGAGGCCGCCAGGGCGCGCGGTCTCTACGTCCCGGACGACCTCAGCGTCGTCGGCTTCGACGACACCCAGATCGCCACCATGAGCTCGCCGCAGCTCACCACCGTCCGCCAGCCGCTGCGCCAGATGGGCGGCGTCGCCCTGCGTACGGCGCTGCGCCTGGCGGCCGGCGAGAGGATCGAGTCCCGCCACATCGAGCTCGCCACCGAACTGGTCGTCCGCGGGTCGAGCCTGGCCGCCTGACGCGGCCCGCACGCCGATCCAGGAGGGCTACAGGGCGACGTGTTCCGCGGCGAGCAGCCCGGCGAGCCCCAGGAAGCAGACGCCGCTGCCCGCGTCGATCTTGCGATGGGTCCTGGCCGAGATCCCGGTCGCGCCGAGCGCGCTGCCGAGGCCGACGTACCCGAGGCCGACGACCAGCTCGATGGGCAGGTAGGCGGCGCCGAGCAGGGCGAGCTGCGGGCCCGCCGCCGCGTCCGGCCCGCCGGTGAACTGGGGGAGCAGCGCGGCGAACAGCAGCAACGCCTTGGGGTTGCTCATCGCGACGACGAACTCGTTGGCGACGAGCGGCCACAGCGTCCGGCCGGAGTCGGCCGGCGAGCCCGCCGGGGCGGCGGGCCGGGGCCGCCACGCGTGCCGCAGGCTGGTCAACCCGATCCACAGGAGGTAGGCGACGCCGATCCACTTGATCACCGTGAGCACGGCGGAACCGGTGGACAGCAGTACGTCGAGCCCGACAACGACCAGCCCGATGAGCACCACGAAGGCGGCCAGCCTGCCGCCGATCCCGGCCAGGGCGTAGGCGCTGCCGTGGCGCACGGCGTTCCGCAGACCGAGCAGCTGGTTCGCGCCAGGGACCAGGGAGGCCAGCACGGCGGCGGGGACGAACCCGACCCAGTCGATCACCAGAGCCCGCCCTCCCGGATCCGCGTGCCGAAAATCCCGGGCGGTCACCGGTTCGAACGTGCGCGCTTTAGGACCTTCATTCCGATATCTGCCGCTTTAGTGTATTGGCCCGCCGGGCCATGGCCGGCACCACGCAGGGGCTGCGAGTGAGGATCATCACATCATGGGATGATTGGAACTATTCGGGCGATATGTCCGGTTTAACACGGGCGTAACACAGTGAGCACGCCGGCCTCCGGAGTCACCGGAGCGGCGTGTGTCCGAAGGAGACGAACGACCATGAAGAAGATCACTTGGCGACTGGCGTCCGCGGCCGCGACCCTCGCGGTGACGGGCGGCATCCTGTTCTCCACGGGTGGAGCCGCCGCGGCGGCCACCGGCCAGGTCGAAGGCGTGTCCGTCGCCGCCACCTCCGTGACAGCACGGCACGGCGGTTACCTGCAGCGTTGGGACGGCCTGCGGTGGTGGTACCGCTACAGCGGCCACGGCGACTGGTACAGCGCCGGCCACGGCGAGCGCTACCGCTTCGACGGCCACCGCTTCTACCGGTGGGACGACGGCAAGTGGAAGCCCGTGTCGGCCGCCTACGCCCGGCACCACTCCCTTGACCGCGACGACCTGAACGGCCGCCCCCGCACCCACCACGTGAAGCACAACGACCACGGCCACGCCGGCCATGCCCACCACGGCGGCAAGGGCCACGACAACGACGACCACTCCGGGCGCGACCACCACTGAGGCCGAGGATCGGCGGCCCGGCACCCCTGCCGGGCCCGCCCGGTTCCTCGCCGGCGAACGACGTGAGCAACCGCTCACCTGAACCCACCACGCCGATCGGCCGCCCGAAATGCGTCAACGGCTCGGGGCGGTGCGGCGGAAGTGGGCCGGGGTGGTGCCCGTGGCCAGCCGGAAGGCCCGGCTGAAGGCCGACTCGGAGGCGTAGCCGACCCCCGCCGCGATCGCCGCGACCGTCAGGTCCGTCTCGATGAGACGATCGGCCGCGATCATCAGCCGGATCTGGGTGCGGAACTGCCCGACCGTCAGCCCGGTCGAGCGCGCGAAGACCCGTACGAACGTGGCCCGTGACATGGCCGCCACCTCCGCCAGCCGCGCGATCGTCCAGTCGCCCGCCGGATCGGCCAGCACCGCCTCGATGACCGGCCGCAACCGCCGGTCGTCGGCCGCCGTCCACGCCGCCGCCCCGACGAACCGGTTGCGCGAGGCCCGCAGCACCATGGCCAGCAGCGCGCCGCACAACGACGACAGGATCGTGGCGGTGCCCAGCCCCTCGTTCCGCGCCTCCCACCGCATGAGAGCGCTCAACACCCGGACCACCTCATCGCCCCGCCCGTACGAGTCGCCCGGCCCGTACGAGTCGCTCCGCCCGTAGGAGTCGCTCCGCCCGAACGACACGTGCAGCGGATCGGGCAGGCTGCGCAGGAGCATCGCCCCCGCGCCACTCCCGAACGTGTAGTGCCCGCACAGCAGGTCCACGACGCTGCGCCCACTCCGGCTGCGTACGGTGGTGAACGCGCTGCCGGGCACCTCGACCACCCCCTGACCGCCCGCGCCCGCCGTCCGCACCCGGTGGGCCGGGCCACCGGGCAGCAGGACGACGTCGCCCGCCACCAGCTCCACGGACCGATCGGGCAGCTCGATGGTGCACCTGACGTCGAGCAGCAGATGGAAGGGCGCCTCGCCGGCGCCGTACGCGGGTATGTCGATGGTCGTCGCACCCGCCAGCAGGCACCGCTTGTCGAGCATCGCCTGCACGCGAGTCAGCCGGACGATCTCGCTGATCCAGTCCATGATGAGACGCTCGCGAGCAAAAGTGAGCCGATTTCGCCTTACGGGCTCAATTCTAGGCGTCGAAGACTGATCGTATGAGCACCCCGAACACCACACTCCGCGCCGACGTCCTGGTCATCGGCTTCGGCAAGGGTGGCAAGACCGTCGCCAAGGCGATGGGCCGCCTGGGCCGCCGCGTCGTGCTCGTCGAGCAGTCCAGCCGCATGTACGGAGGCACGTGCCCCAACGTCGGCTGCGTGCCGACGAAGGCCCTCGTGCACCACGCCGGCAAGCGCCGCCCGGACGACCCGCCGCAGGAGTGGTACGAGCGGGCCGTCGGCAGCGTGCGGACGCTCACCAGGCTCCTCCGCTCGGACAACTACGACGCGCTGAACGACGCCGACACCGTCACGGTCGTCACGGGCCGGGCCACGTTCGTCGACCCGCACACCGTCGAGGTCGGTACCGGCCCGAACCGGCTCGCCGTCGTCGCCGAGACCATCCTCATCAACACCGGCGCCGAGCCGATCATCCCCGACGTCCCGGGCCTGCGGGCCAGCAAGCGCCTCGTGACCAGCACGGATCTCATCCAGACGACGGAGCTGCCGCAACGTCTCGTGATCATCGGCGGCGGGTTCCTCGGCATCGAGTTCGCCTCGATCTACCGCCGCTTCGGCTCCCAGGTGACCGTGCTGGAGCAGGCCCCGAAGATCCTCGGCCGACTGGACGACGACGTCGCGGCCGTCGCCACGGGCATCCTGACCGGCGAGGGCGTCGGGATCGTCACGGGCGTGCGGGTCATGGAGGTGCGTGACGACGAGAGCGCCACGACCGTCGTCTACGAGCAGGTCGGCCGCCGGCACACCCTGGAGGCCGACGCCGTGCTCGCCGCCACCGGGCGCGCCCCGGCCACCGGCGACCTCGGGCTTGAGGCCGCCGGCGTACGGGTCACGGCGCGGGGCGCGATCGTGGTCGACGAGTACCTGCGTACGAGCCGGCCGCACATCTTCGCCCTGGGCGACGTCAACGGCGGACCCCAGTTCACCTACGTCTCCCTGGACGACAGCCGCATCGTCCTGGACCAGCTCACCGGCACGGGCACGCGCTCCACGACGGACCGGGTCGCGATCCCGAACACGCTCTTCATGACCCCGCCGCTGGCCACCGTCGGCATCACCGAACGGCAGGCGCGTGACGAGGGCCGCCAGGTGAAGATCGCCGGCGAGCTGGTCGCCGACATCGTGGCGATGCCCCGTGCGCATGTCGTGGAGGAGACCCGTGGGGTCATGAAGTTCGTGATCGACGCGGAGACGGACGAGATCCTCGGGGCGGCGCTGCTGAGCGTGGACGCGCAGGAGCTGATCAACACGGTCGCGCTCGCCATGCGCCACGGCATCAAGGCCGCCGAGCTGCGCGACGCCGTCTACACCCACCCCAGCTCGACGGAGGCCTTCAACGAGGTCCTCGGCACCATCATCCGCTAAAGGGGATCATCGGGCAGTTTGATCGAGCCAGTCAGTGGCCGGTCCTGGATCTCGGGCAGCCTTACCGCGATCATGGCGATGTCGTCCTTCCTGGCGATGGGCATCCGGGCGAGCACCTGGTCGGAGAAGTCGTCGATGGGCGCGCGGGCCAGCGACTCGGCGTGCCGGCGCAGTCGTTCCAGGCCGTCGTCCAGGTTCTCGCCGGGCCGTTCCACCAGGCCGTCGGTGTAGAAGAGCAGGGTGCCGCGCGGCGGCAGCATGGCGACGGCGCTGGTGCGCGGCTGGTCGTTGCCGTAGCCGAGCAGGGGGTTGAGCGCGCCCTCCAGGAAACGACCCTCGCCCTCGTACGTGACCAGCAACGGCGGCGGATGCCCGGCCACCGAGTACTCCAGCCGCCATTCCCCGTTCTCGGGACCTTCCAGCCGGGCCAGGATGCAGGTCGCGGTGCCGTCGCCGTACAGGGCCTCGGTGGCGACGTTCAGGCGACGCAGGATGTCACCGGGGGGTTCGCGGCGGTCCATGGCCAGGCCCCTGAGCATGTTGCGGAGCTGGCTCATGGTCACCGCGGCGGCCAGGTCGTGCCCGCCGACGTCGCCGATGGTCAGGATCGTCGCCCCGTCGGGCAGCAGGAAGGAGTCGTACCAGTCGCCGCCGATCTCGACGGCGGTGGCGCTCGGGCGGTACCGGGCGGTGATCTCCATTTCCGGCACGTCCGGCGGGTCGGGCAGCAGGCAGTTCTGCAGGGCGAGCGCCACCCGCTGGGTGCGCTGGAAGCGCATGGCGTTGCTCAGGTGGGCATGGGCGTGGTCGAGCATCCGGCCCAGCAGGTCGACGTCGGCCGGCCCGATCGGCTCCCGCGATCCGCAGATCACCGCGTCGAGCACCGCCGCCACGGCACCGTCGACGATCACCGGTACGAGCGCGATGCTGTTGGCCTTGGCGCTCCTGAACCACTCGTCCGCCCCCGGCGGCGCCAGGTCCGGCGGGAAGTCGCCGGGCGGGAAGATCCGGTGAACCGGCCGGCGGGTCCTGACCGCCTGGACGAAGGCGGTGCGCGGCCCGAAACGTACCGTCCCCGGCTGCGGCTCCGGCCCGAGCCCCTCCCGTACGATGCTGACGAACCTCTCGGCCACCAGCGGCTCGGGCGGCTGGCCGTCGAAGTCGGGGACCAGGTAGATCCCGATCCCGTCCAGCACACTGGGCATGAGCACGTGGCAGAGCATGCCCAGCACCTCGTCCAGGCCGCCGATGTCGGCCGTCGCCGCGGCCGCCTGGTCGAGCAGTTTCCTGCGCTGCTCCTCCTGCCATTCGTGCTCGACGTCGGCGCACGTACCGACCCACTCGACCACCTCGCCGTTCTCGATCACGGGGACGGCGCGCGTGCGCACGTGCCGGTAGCCGTCACCGGCCAGTTTCAGCCGGACCACGTGGTCCCACCGGCCCTGCAGCCGGGCCTCCGGCCAGGTGTCGCGGACGCCCGGCAGGTCGTCGGGGTGAACGGCCCGCAACCAGCCCTCGCCGCTGTACTCGGGCCAGCTCTGACCGGTCATCTGCTCCCAGCCCGGGCTCGGCTCGGCCACCTGGCCCAGGGGGGCCATCACCCACACGACCTGCGTTTCGACCCGCATGAGGCTCTGGTAACGCAGGACGAACCTGCGCCGCTCCTCCGCGATGGAGTCCAGCTCGCCGCCGCGCCGGGCCTGACCGGCGGTCTTCGCGACCACCAGCAGTACGCCGGCCTCGTCGGCGCCGAGCCAGATCTTCGACATGCTGATCGAGTAGCGCCGCTGACCGTCCGCTCTCGTACGGTCGCCGAAATCGAGGGGCAGCTCCCGCAGGCTGAGCGGTTCGCCGGTCTCCAGCACCCAGTCGATCAGCCCGAAGTAGTCCTGCTGGTGCAGGTCGCCGAGGGCCTCGCGGATCGGCAGCCCGAGTACGCGCTCGCCGGCGATCTCCTGGAAGGTGGCGTTGGCGTAGACCAGCCGGTGGTCGGGGCCGCCGGTCGCCACCACTCCCACCGGGGCGGAGTCGAAGACGTCGAAGGGCAGGCCGCTGAGCGTCCGGTCGGCAGCCTCGCCCATCGTTGTCATCCCCCCGCCTAGGTCACGATCGCCCCCGTGCTGCTGTCGCATTTGAGGGGATATGTCACTATCAACCCTCCGAAGCAGGTCCGGGTAATCCGTTTCCGACGGTTGTTGACCTGCCGATTGCCGAAATATGGAGCGGCGACGAGCCATCCGGTCTTGAACGGCGTTCAATTACTACTTGCACAGCGTTCAAGTCGCCCCCTATCGTCGTACTTGCACATTGTTCAAGTCATCTCGCAGGAGGCCGCTCATGCCGCTCCCCGTCGCCCTTGCCGCAGCGCTGCAGTTACTTCTCGCGGCGACGTTCCTCGTCCTCCCGCTTCTCGCGCAGATCTTCGGTGGCGCCGCGCAGCGGGCGGCCGAGGCCGAGATGGCCCGGCAGGGCCTGCCGGGCGGCGTGCTCGCCCAGCACGGCATCAACTTCAGGGAGAAACCCTGGGAGCTCGCGCTGGCGCTGGCCATCGCGGCCGCCCTGACGGCGCTGGGCTGGCTCAACCTCACCGGTGAGGGACTCGGCCGGACCCTGTCGTGGATCGCCGAACCCGTCGTCCTGGTCGCGGTCGGCTCCGTCACCGCCAGTCAGGTGTTCGCCCGCCGGTACACCGAGGCCGCCTTCAGGAGGTCCGCCGACCCGCGGGTGCGCGACATCGACGTACGGGCGCTGCTCGGCGCCGCCGTCGGCGCGTTCCCCTCCTGGCTGCGCCCCGCGGTCGTGCTCCGCTTCTGGCTGGCGACGCTGGGCTCGGTCCTGGTCATCGTGCTCCTGCTGACCCCGGCGGCGGGCGCCCATTTCCGGTAACCGCCGGCCACGCCGCGTAGCGTGCTGTCCATGGCCACACTCCTGGACAACCTCCTGGACCTGTCCGACTTCGCCTGGCAGCGCCTGCGTACCCGGCTGGACGGGCTGACCGACGCGGAATACCTCTGGACGCCGATCCCGGACTCCTGGACGGTCCATCCCGGCGACGACGGCTCATACGTCGCGGACGGGGGCGGGCTGCCGCCCGAGCCGTCGCCGTTCACCACCATCGCCTGGCGGGTCACCCACCTCATCGACATCCTGCAGGCCGAGCGGACGGCGACCTGGTTCGGGCAGAAGCCCGCACCGGAGGACGGGGTGCCGGGGGTGCCGGGCACCGCCGCCGACGCACTGCGCGCTTTGGAGCACGCCTACGACGTGTGGCGCCGGCGGCTGGCCGCCCTGAGCGCGGACGACCTCGGGCGCGCGATGGGCCCGATCGCGGGACCGTACGCCGACGCCGACGGCACCGCCTTCGCCCTGCACATCCTCGACGAGTTCGTGCACCACGGAGCCGAGATCGGCGTCGTCCGCGACCTCTACCGCGGGCTCGGGCCGCGTGACCCGTTCGTGGCCGCCTGCCTGGCGGGCGACCGGCCGGCGATCGCGGCCATGCTGGCCGAGGATCCGGCGCTCCTCGACCGCACCCGCGCCGGGCGCCCCGGCCTGCTGGCCGAGGCGGCGGCGTGGCAGCGCTGGGACGCGATCGAAGTGCTGGTCGAGCTGGGCTTCGACGTCAACGCCCGTACGGCGGCCGGCCGGACCCCGGCCCACCACGCCGCCGGCGCCGGCGCGGTCGGCCCGCTGCGGCTGCTGGTCCGGCACGGCGCCGACCTCACCGCCACCGACCCCCTCTTCGGCGCCACCCCGCTCGGCTGGGCACAGTGGTTCAAGCAACCGCACACCATCGCCTACCTGGAACGACACCAGCCCCCCACCACCGACCCCCCTACACCCGCCGAGGCCCCCCACCCACCCCAGTAGAACGCCCCCGCGTCCCGGAACAGGCGCCGTCACGCCCAGGAGCAACGCCCCCACGCCCGGGGAACGCCCCGCCCTCGGGAACAACGTCCCGTGCCCCGGGAACGTCCCTGCGCCCGGAAGAACGCCCCCTGCGCCCGGAAGAACGCCCTCTGCGCCTGGAAGGGCGCCCCTGCGTTTGCACCCGGAAGGGCGCTGCCGGGGCCGCTAGGCTGCCGGGCGTGCTGGACGACGAGAAGCTCGCGGCGATCGCCGCCCGCCTGGCCGAGGTGCCCGGCGTGGTCGCCGTCGTGCTGGGCGGCAGCCGGGCCCGCGGAACCCACCGCCCCGACTCCGACATCGACCTCGGCCTCTACTACCGGCCCCCGCTGGCCGTGGCCGACCTGCGCGCGCTCGCTCGCGACCTCACCGGCACCCCCACCGACGTCACCGAGCCGGGCGGCTGGGGGCCGTGGGTGGACGGCGGCGGCTGGCTCACCGTGGACGGGTGGCGGGTCGACTGGATCTACCGCGACCTCGACCGCGTGCGCCGGATCTGGGCGGACTGCCAGGCCGGCCGCTACGAGATCGGCGTCCAGGCGGGACACCCGCTGGGCTTCTACTCCCACGCCTACGCGGGCGAGGTCGCCATGTGCCGGATCCTCGCCGACCCCACCGGAGAGCTGACGGCGTTGCGCGCGGAGACCACCGCCTACCCGCCGGCCCTGCGTACAGCGCTGATCCGCGGCCTGTGGGAGGCCGGCTTCGCGCTCCAGATCGCCGGATACGGCGCCACCGGGCACGACCCGGCGTACGCGGCCGGATGTCTGTTCCGCGCGCTCGGTGTCGTATGTCAGGCGCTGCACGCCATCGACGGCGCCTGGCTGGTCAACGAGAAGGGCATGATCGCGGCCGCTGGCCGGCTCCCGTCGGCGCCGCCGGAGTTCGCCGAGCGCGCCCAGGCACTGCTGGCCGCCGTCGGCAGCACCCCCGACGAGATCGCGAGCACCGTCGCCACCGCCGAGCGGCTGATCGCCGAGGTAAGGGCCACCTGCTCCTGACGCCTCGTCCCGCTCCTAACGCTTCGCGGAGAACGTGGTCAACGCTTCGCGGCGAGCGTGGTCAGCAGGAGGAGCAGCGCGCTCTGGGCCAGCATGCCGGGGGCGAGCGGCGGGGCGTCGCCGACCGACTTGGTGAGCGCGTACCACCACTGGGTGAGCGGCGGGAGGCCGTCCCAGGCGGGGTCGAACGCGCCCGCGCCGTGGTTGACGTTCACGTGCACGAAGACCCCGTACGCCGAGGCGAGCAGCACGGCCAGCGCGAGCCAGCGGGCCACGGTGACCCTTCCAGGGGAGTCGCCCGTGGCGATCAGCACCAGCGCGAGCACCAGCAGGACCAGGGCCGCCCAGGGGATCAGCTGGGTCGTGGTCTGCCAGTGGCGTTCGAAGGCGAGCTCGGCCGCCGCCCCCATGATGCCGATCGCGGTCAGCGCCAGCAGTCCGAGGCGCACCGTGAGGGGACCGGTCCGGCGGGCCGGCCGCTCGGTGATGCCAGTGGGCGTTGAGGTCATGCGGGACCACCCATCCGATACGAGAGCTCTTCGGTCGCCTCCAAGCTCTCCGCCCCGCATCAGATGTTCCTCAGCGGATTCTGAATATCTCGTGAGAAACCGGTACCTCACCCGGCGGATAAGGCGATGCGGTGCTTTCTTCCGGGTCAGGGTGGATCATTGGGGGATGGACGTATTGGCGGCCGTCGCGGCGATCGTCGCGCTCGTGCTGAACGGCCTGATAGCAGGCCTCTTCTTCGCATTCTCGGTGGCGGTGATGCCCGCTCTCGACGCGATCGACCAGGACCAGGCGGCCGCTGCCATGCGCAGCGTCAACCAGAAGATCCTCAACCGGGTGTTCCTGCTGACGTTCACGCTGGCGCCGGTGCTCTCACTGGCCGCGGGCGTGCTCCTGCTGGTGTCCGGGGCGAGCCTGCCGGGGATCCTGGCCCTCGCGGCCGCCGTGGTCTATTTCGTCGGCTCGATCCTGGTGACCAGCGTGGTCAACGTGCCGCTGAACAACGCTCTCAACGACGGCAAGGTCGACTGGGCCGGCTATTCACCCCGCTGGACCCGCTGGAACCACCTGCGAGGCTGGGCCTGCGTACTCGCCGTGGCGCTGCTCGGCACCGCACTCCACCTCTGGTAGTGATCGGTACGGCCCCGCCGTACCGATCACGCGGGAGGGCGGGAGAGCTCACATGTTGATCATGTGACCGGCGAGACCGTGGATCGCCTCCTTGACCGCCTCGCCGAGCGTCGGGTGCGCGTGGACGTTGCGCGCGACCTCGTGGACCGTCAGGTCCCACTGCTGGGCCAGGGTCAGCTCCGGCAGCAGCTCGGTGACCTCGGGCCCGATCAGGTGGGCGCCGAGCAGCTCGCCGTGCGTGTTGTCGCTGATGATCTTGACGAAGCCGGTCGTGTCGCCCAGCCCGTGCGCCTTGCCGTTGGCCGTGAACGGGAACTTCGCCACCTTCACGTCGAACCCCAGCTCGCGCGCCTGCGCCTCGGTGTGCCCGAAGCTGGCCACCTGCGGCTGGCAGTAGGTCGCCCGCGGGATCATCACGTAGTCCAGCTCCATGGTCTCCGCGTTGCCGATGGTCTCGGCGGCGACGATCCCCATGGCCTCCGCGGCGTGCGCCAGCATCAGCTTGGCGGTGACGTCGCCGATGGCGAAGATGTGCGGCACGTTCGTCCGGCAGCGCCCGTCAACCGCGATGGCGCCCCGATCGGTCAGCGCCACGCCCGTCTTCTCCAGCCCGTAGCCGTCGACCCGCGGCTGGAACCCGATGGCCTGCAGCACCTTGTCCGCCTCCAGCACCTGGGTCTGGTCGCCCTTGGTGACGGTGACCTTGACGGAGGCGCCGGTGTCCTCGATGGAGTCCACGCGGGTGGAGGTCATCACCTCGATGCCGAGCCGCTTGTAGCGCTTGGCCAGCTCGGTCGACACCTCCTGGTCCTCCAGCGGCACGATCCGGTCGAGGAACTCCACGATCGTGACCTTGACACCGTAGTTGTGCAGCACGTACGCGAACTCGACCCCGATCGCGCCGGCGCCCGCGATGATGATGCTCGACGGCAGCTCCTCGGTCAGGATCTGCTCCTCGTACGTCACCACCCGCTCCGACAACTGCGTGCCCGGGATCAGCCGCGTGCTGGCCCCGGCGGCGATGATGCAGTTGGAGAACGTGATCGTCTCCCCGTTCACCTGGATCGTGTTGGCGTCCAGGAACGTGCCGCGGCCGTCGTACTCGGTGATGGCGTTCTTCTTCATCAGGTAGTGAACGCCCTTGACCCGGCCGTCGGCCACCTTGCGGCTGCGCTGGAAGGCCGCTCCATAGTCGAAGGTGACCTCGCCGCTGATGCCGAAGGTCTTGGCCTCGTTGTGGAAGATGTGGGCGAGCTCCGCGTTGCGGAGCAGCGCCTTGGAGGGGATGCAGCCCACGTTGAGGCAGACGCCACCCCAGTACTTCTCCTCGACGACCGCGGTACGCAGCCCGAGCTGGGCAGCGCGAACCGCCGCCGTGTACCCTCCCGGACCCGCGCCGAGAACGACGACGTCATAGTGAGTGCTCATGTGTCGGACCATACCGTTCACCCGCCGCTGCCCCGGACCCCACACCCGTCGGCCAGGATAGAGGCGTGATCCGGATACTCCTGGCCGACGACGAGACCATGATCCGCGCGGGGGTCGGGGCCATCCTCCAGTCCGACCCGTCGCTGCAGGTGGTGGCCGAGGCGGGCGACGGCAGGCAGGCCGTCGAGCTGGCCCTGCGGCACCGGCCCGACGTGGCGCTGCTCGACATCCGCATGCCCAGGCTGGACGGCCTGGCCGCGGCGGCCGAGCTGCGCAGGGTCGCGCCGGACACGGCGGTGGTGATGCTGACCACGTTCGGCGAGGACGACTACATCGCCAGGGCGCTGGAGGTGGGGGCGAGCGGGTTCCTGCTCAAGTCCGGCGACCCGCGCGAGCTGATCGCCGGGATCCACGCGGTGGCCGAGGGGGCGGCATACCTGTCGCCCAAGGTGGCCCAGCGGGTCATCGCCGAGATCGCGGGGGGCAGGATGGCCAAGGGGGCGCGGGCGCGCGACCGGGTCGAGGCCCTCACCGAGCGTGAGCGCCAGGTGCTCGCCCTGCTCGGCGCCGGGCTGTCCAACGCCGAGATCGCCACGCGGATGCACATCGTCGAGGGCACGGTGAAGGCGTACGTGAGCGCGATACTCACCAGACTCGACGTACGCAACCGCGTACAGGCCGCGATCATCGCCTACGAGGCCGGGTTGGTAGCCTGACCCGTGATGTATCACCTTCTGTTCTCGCAGGTCTTGCGGCGTTTCGACGCCGAGGCCGTGCACCGTCTCACCGTCGGGGGCCTGGCGCTGCTCGCGCGCCTGCCCCTGCTCAAGCGGCTGCTCCACCAGGCGCTCGCGCCGCGCGACCCGGCGCTGCGGGTGACCGCGTTCGGCGTGCACTTCCCCGGGCCGCTCGGGCTGGCCGCCGGGTTCGACAAGGACGCCGCCTGCGCCGAGGCCGCCGCCGCGCTCGGCTTCGGCCATGTCGAGGTCGGCACCATCACCGCGCACGGCCAGCCGGGCAATCCGCGGCCGAGGCTGTTCCGGCTGGTGCGGGAGCGGGCGGTGATCAACCGGATGGGGTTCAACAACGCCGGCGCGCACGCCGCCGCCCGCCGGTTGCGCCGCCCCCGCGGCGTGCCCGTCGTGGTCGGGGTGAACATCGGCAAGACCAAGGTCGTGCCCGAGTCGCAGGCCGTGGCCGACTACGTCGCCAGCGCGAGGCAGCTCGCCCCGCTGGCCGACTATCTGGTGGTCAACGTCAGCTCGCCCAACACCCCCGGCCTGCGCGACCTCCAGGCGGTCGAGCTGCTGCGCCCGTTGCTCGCCGCGGTCAAGGAGGTGGCCGACGCCACGCCCCGCCGTACGCCGCTGCTGGTCAAGATCGCGCCGGACCTCGCGGACGAGGACGTGGACGACGTCGCGGAGCTGGCCGTGGAGCTGGGCCTGGACGGGATCATCGCCACCAACACCACGATCAGGCACGCGGGGGAGACAGGTGGCCTGTCCGGCCGCCCGCTCAAGGCCCGCTCCCTGGAGGTCCTGCGCCGCCTGCGCGCCAAGGTCGGCGACCGGCTCACGCTGGTGTCCGTGGGAGGCGTCGAGGACGTGGACGACGTCTGGGAGCGCCTGCTCGCGGGCGCGACCCTGGTCCAGGGTTACACGGGCTGGATCTACGGCGGCCCGCTGTGGGCCTCCCGCATCCACCGGCAGCTCGCCCGCCGGGTACGCCGCCACGGCCTGAAGTCCGTCACCGAGGCCGTCGGCCGCGTCGCCTGAAGCCCCCTAAAGTAGGACGGTGATTGACGAAGTACCACTTTCCGGCGGCGTCACCCTGCGCCTGATCACCGAGCAGGACGCCGACGCCCTGGCCGACGCCTACGTCCGCAATCGCGACCACCTGCTGCCGTGGGAGCCGCGCAGGCCCGCGGACTTCTTCACGCCGCAGGGCCAGGCCGACCGCCTGAAGGACGTGCTGGACCAGTACGCGCGGGGCCAGGCGGTGCCCTGGGCGCTGGCCGACGGCGACCTGGTCGTGGGCCGCGTGACGCTCAACACCATCGTCCGCGGCCCGTTCCTCAACGCCGACCTCGGCTACTGGGTGGACGGCGGCTACACCGGCCGCGGCCTCGCCACGGAGGCCGTGGTCGCGGTGTGCCGGATCGCCGACGAGATCCTGGGCCTGCACCGGATCGCGGCCAGCACCCTGCTGCACAACGAGTCCTCGCAGAGCGTGCTGCGCAGGACCGGCTTCGAGCTGGTGGGCACCGCGCCGAACTACCTGGAGATCGACGGACGCTGGCAGGACTGCCGTATCTACCAGCGCATCCTCAACGACCGCCCCGCCTTCTGAGCCACCAGGGACCTGGTCCGGCGCGGGCAGGTCACATGCTGGGCCGGGTGGACTCCGCGTCGTGCGTCATGGCGTCGATGCGTTCGAGCACGGCGTCCACCCGCACCACGCCGGGCCGGTGCGGGCGCCGCCGCTGCCACGGGTGCGGCCCGGCGAGCGGCCGGTATTCCACCCCGATCGCGTCCAGCCGCCCCAGATGCCGCTCCAGCCGCCCCTCGAACCCGTCGGCGGCCGTGCCCGACCAGGCCACCTCGGCCAGCGCGCAGGCCCGCGGCCACAGGCGGTAGTCCACCGTGCGGGCGTCCGGCACCCGTTCGGTCCACAACTGCGCCTGCACCCCCACGACGTGGGCGCGTTCCTCGTCCGTCCACTCCTCGGGAGCGGGCCGGAACGCGGCCACGTCCGCGACGGTGATCGCCTCGCCGATGGCCAACGGCTCGTCGGCCGAGGCCGCCTCGGCGTAGTCGAAGTACAGCGGGAACACGGGAGTCGCCACCACGTCGTGCCCGGCCGCGGCCGCCCGCCGCCCCACGCCCATGCCACGCCACGGCATGACCAGCGTGTCCTGCCGCAGCCCGCCGCTGACGAACGCCTCGTCCCACACCACCGTCCGCGTGCCCCGCTCGGCCAGCGCGTCGGCCAGCCGCCGCAGGAACCACCCCTGCAGGTCGTTGACGGTGGCCAGGCCGAGCGAGTCGCGGTAGGCGGAGATCTCCGCCGACGCGGCCCAGTGGTCGAGCACCACCTCGTCGCCGCCGATGTGCACGTAAGGCGTCTCGCCCAGCGCCCCGATCAGCTCGTCGAAGATCGTCGTGAGGAACTCGACGGTCGGCGGCAGCGGCGACAGGATCGCGGGGGAGATGCCCCATCGGTCGAGCACGTCGTACCGCTCCCCGGTGGCGCCCAGCGCCGGGTAGGCGGCCAGGATCGCCGAGGCGTGCCCCGGCACGTCGATCTCCGGCACGACCGTGACGTTCCTGGCGCGGGCGTAGGCGCCGATCTCGGCCAGGTCGTCGAGCGTGTAGTAGCCGCCGTGCGGGATCTCCTCGTACGTCACCGGGTCCCGGTGGTGCCCGACCGCCGTACGCGGCCGGTGCGAGGACACCTCGTGCAGCAGCGGGTACGCCTTCGACTCCACCCGCCACCCCTGGTCGTCGACCAGATGGAGGTGGAGCCGGTTGAGCTTGTGCATCGCCATCAGGTCGACCAGCCGCAGGACCTCCCGCTTGGGGAAGAAGTGCCGCGCCACGTCGAAGTGCAGCCCGCGCCACCCGAACCGGGGCGCGTCCTCGATCCGCACCCCCGGCACGGGCCACGAGCCCCCGCCCGCGAGCCGGTAGGAGGCGTCGGGCAGCAACTGGTGCAACGACTGCGCCGCGTAGAACGCCCCGGCCGGCCCGCCGGCCGCGATCTCGACCCCGCGGGACCCGGTCGTCAGCCGGTAGGCCTCCTCGCCCAGCGCTGGATCCCGCCGTACGTCGATCTCGCCCGAGTCCCCGGGCCGCAGGTCGAGCATGGGCAGGGCGAGGCGTACGGCGTCGAGCAGATCACCGGACACCGTCGCCCCGGAGCTCAGCTCGTAAGAACCGGAAAGATCACTGAACAGTCCTGGACGAGGAATCATGCTTCGAGATAGTGGTGCAATCCGTTCGCCAGCGCCACCGCGATCTTCTGCCGGAACTTCGCGTTGGTGAACTTGGCCGCCTCCGTGGCGTTGCGCATGTTGCCGCACTCGACGAAGATCTTCGGCACCGTGGACAGGTTGAGCCCGCCGAGGTCGTCGCGGAAGTCGAGCGCCGCGCGGCCGAGGTAGGTGGAGTATGACAGCCCCGTGCCCGCGGCGAACGCCTCGCGTACGGCGAGCCCCAGCCGGCGCGACGCGGCGACCACCTTGTCCACCGGGCCGCCGATCTTCTTGGGCATGATGACGTGGAAGCCGTGCGCGGTCGATGCCGCGCCGTCGGCGTGCACCGAGATCGCGGCGTCGGCGTCGGCCCGGTTGCCGATCGCGGCCCGCTCGGTGACGCAGGGGCCGACGCTGTCGTTGTCCTGCCTGGTCAGCTTGACCGTGGCACCCCGGGCGCGCAGGATCTTGGCCAGCCGCCTGGAGACGTCCCAGGTGAAGGCGGCCTCGCTGTAGCCGCCGTTGGTGGCCGTGCCGGTGGTGTCGCAGTCCTTCCACTGGGTCAGCACGTTGACCTGGCGGCTGATGGCCCCCGGGTCGCGGTAGTTGCCGCCGTTGTGGCCGGGGTCGATGACGACGACCTTGCCGTCGAGCGGCTTGCTCGGCCGCGCGGGGAAGGGGGTGGGCGCCGGTGTGCCCGGTGCCGGCTCGGAGGGCTGGGCTCGCGTCGCGTCCCGCGCGGAGGAGGGGGTCCGCGTCTCAGCGTGCGCGTGTGCGGTCTGGCCTGCGCCGGCGCCACCGTAGGCGGTGTTGCCGCAGGCGGAGACGATCAGGCCGCAGATGGCGAGGACCGAGGCCGGGAGAGCACGCATGGCCTCAAACCTACGGCACGCCGCGCGGTGGGGCCCGCCTTATGCGGGCCAGGACACGGCGACCGCACCTCGTGGTCAGCACCCGGCGCGCTCACGGCCGCGTGGTCCGTGCGGGCGCCGGCCGGACGTCCTCACCAGTCGTGCCGTCGTCCCACGGGCGCCACGTGCTCGCCGACCCCCTGCCGCTCCAGCAGGGCGGCCAGCTCCCGCGCGTCCTCGGCGTCGAGGCCGAGGACGACGCGGGGGCGGCCCCACGGATGGTCCAGCGAGTGGGCGACGTAGCTGGCGACCGATTCCCCGCCGCCGTCGGCGGCCCGGCCCCGGCCCGTGCGCCACTGTCCCCAGGCGCGTTCGAGTTCGGCGGCGGCGCGCTGGGCGCAAGACACCAGTTCCGGATCACGCATGACTGTTCCCCCGGATCAGATCGTGACCGGCGGAAAACCGGCCACAATTAGCATGACCCGACCGAGTAAACCGCCGTGCGGCACCGTCGCCGCACGGCTTGACGCAGGTTTGGCGCTCTCTTGGGCGGGTCCCGTGTCCCGCCTAGGAGAGCACGGGCCCCGTGCTCCGCCGCACGATCAGCTCCGGTCGGATCTCCCGCAGGCGCGAGACCTTGGCGGGATCGCCGATCCGGTCGCTCAGTAACGCGGCCGCCGACCTGCCCATGGCCCGTCGGGGCTGGTCGACCGAGGTGAGCGAGATGTGGCGGGAGGCCGACAGGTGCGTGTTGTCGTACCCCACCACCGACAGATCGTCCGGCACGCTCAGGCCCAGTTCGCCGGCGGCCGAGAGCACGCCGAGCGCGACCACGTCGTTGGCGGCGAAGATCGCCGTGGGCCTGGGGTCGCGGCTCAGCAGCGCGAGCGCCGCCTCCCGGCCACCGTCCTCGGTGGAGTCCGCAGCCTCGACCATGATGTACGGCGCCAGCGAGTGCCGGCGCATCGCCACGAGGTAGCCCTCGCAGCGTGACGACCGCTGGCCCTCGATGTGCGCGATCCGCTTGTGGCCCAGTCCGACCAGGTGGTCGATGGCCAGACGGGCGCCGAGCTGGTCGTCGTCGACCACGATGTCGACGCCGTCGAGCTCGATGTCACGTTCCCCGACCACCACGGTCGGGGTGTAGGCGGTGGCCTCGATCAGGGTCTCGCTGGTCGGCGCGATGCCCAGCAGGATCAGCCCGTCGACCCTGAGCTCGAGGAAGGACTCCACGGCCTCGTCCTCGAACGCCGGGTCCCACTGGCTGTTCCCGATCAGCATGCGCAGACCGTCGCCGTGCAGGCTCTCTTGCAGGCCGTCGAGAGTTTCGGCGTAGAAGGGGTTGTGGAGGTTGGCGACGAGCGCACCCACCAGGTGGGTACGGCCCTCGACCAGGCTGCGAGCCACCGCGTTCGGCCGGTAGCCGAGCTCGCGGGCCGCCTGCAGCACGGCCTGCCGCCGGTGTTCACTCACGTGCGGGGAACCACGCAGCACGAGAGAGACCAGGGATTTCGAGACGCCGGCTCGCTCGGCGACATTGCGGATTGTGGGTCTGGGCCGAGGCAGCGTATCTACCTCTCTTAGCTCCGTAATAGTTGAAGTGTTGACGGGCGGTCCTGACATGTGTCTCCCCCGCGATGCGGAAATGGGCACCTGTCTGACCAAACGATCGAGTTAGCCGCAGGGTACGGCTTCCGTTACGGATTGCCTAGGAGATCCAGATATTGACTGGATAGCCACACGTCAGTGGCGGACACGCTGTCGGATACTGTGCAGGGGTGACACCCGGGAAGTCAGCCGAGACGGCGCGTCCGGCGCGGCGCAGGCTGAGCGTAGACCGTCGTCGTGAGGAGCTCATGGCGGCCGCGCTGGAGCTGTTCAGCAAGCGCGACGCGGAGGACGTCTCGATCGACGACGTGGCCGCGGCGGCGGGCGCTTCGCGGGCCCTGGTCTACCACTACTTCGGCGGCAAGCAGGAGCTCTACGTGGCCGCGCTGAGGAGCGCGGCGGACCGGCTGGAGTCCCGGCTACGGCCGCACGAGGGCGGCACGTCGCTCGACGAGCTGGCCTCCGGGCTCAGGCGCTACTTCGACTTCGTCGAGGAGCACGCGACCGGCTTCGCCGCGCTGCTGCGGGGCGGGCCCGCCAACCGGGCGGGCGAGGTGGGCGAGATCGTCGACGGCGTGCGCCAGCGGCTGTTCCGCCTGATCCTGCGGCAGATGCGGGTCGAGGAGCCGAGCCCGGTGCTGCGCACGACGCTGCGGTCGTGGATCGCCTCGGTGGAGACGGCCGGCCTCGACTGGCTGGAGCACCGCGACGTCGAGCGGCCGACGCTCGAGAAGATGCTCGTCGATCACATGGTGGCGCTGCTCGGCGTCGCCGCCTCTTATGACGGGGAGGTCGCCGGCCTGCTCGAACGGCTGGCGTGAGCGGCTCTCCAGAACGCCGCCGTGCGGGCGGGCGGATCACCCTCGGTGACGGCGGGTGGACTCGGGCACGACCGGCGGGAGGCATGACTGACGGGAAGGATGGCGCCGGGCGGGCGGCGCCAACTTCCCGTGCGACGTCACGTCGTCACTGCGGTGGACCGGGCCACTGCCTGGTCCACCCCTTCAACCCCCCTGAGGTCGGTGACGACCCTGCGACTACTCCGAGCGCTGCTGCGGAATGCCCGCGAGCAGCGCGCGTACCTCGGTCTCCCGGTAACGCCGATGACCGCCGAGGGTTCGAATCGACGTCAACTTGCCCGCCTTGGCCCACCGCGTAACGGTCTTGGGGTCGACCCTGAACATGGTCGCGACCTCAGCGGGCGTGAGCAGTGGCTCGGCCTCGGGTGTACGAGCTGACATTTGTGCGGCCTCTCCTCCGTGTGGACCGGCATAGCGATCCTGTGACTGCCTTTGCGCGTGTCACGGATGTCCCCCTATGGCACAGAGCGTGCGGCTTTTCTGAGCCATATGCGGCATCACCCGATGTGACCATACCGCCACGCAGAGCGATTGGCGAGCCCTTCTTTGACCCAACTGCCCGCCCCCATGGCGATGTCACGCTCGGTGATTCTAGCGACACGGTTCGTGGTATCGCAGTGAAAACGGCAAACTACTCAGTTCGCAGAAGAGAGCAGCCGCGAGACGTGACCTACTCATGCAGGTCAGACGGCCGTATTGGGGCTCAGTTGGCAGATTCCAGCTGTTGCATTGACTTCCACCGGAGGATGACCCTCTGGTACATGGCGTAGGCAAGTTCTTCTTGACCCGTGTCCAGGCCCGTCAGGGCCGCCGCCAGCTCCGCCACCGACTGGTCGGCCTGGAGCGCGTCGTCGTTCATCAGGTGCACGAGCCCGCCGTAGTCCAGCTCCACCAGCGAGTGCGGGTGGAACTCCTCCAGCCACCTGGCGATGTCCTCCACGTCGAAGTTGGACGAGACGTCGCCCAGATGCCTGCGCAGCACGTTGAGGGCCCGCGCCGCGCGCCTTCTGGCCTGTGCCATGGACGTGACGTAGATGAGGTTGCGTCCGGTGGTGGTGGTCACGTCCTGACCGGGGTTGGTCGAGCCGAGCACCAGCCAGCGCTCGTTCCCATCGAACGGCACGAACCACGATGGCGGCACATGCCACGCCGTGGTGCGAATGTGCGTACGCAACGCGGACGAACCCGCCTGCCGCTTGAACCGGTCGAAGTCGTCGGCGGTCTGCTCGGCGATCGCCTTGGGCACGAGACGGTCCATCAGTTTCGCGGGAGTGCTGCCACGCAGCCTTGAGAAGGCCAGCCACGAGCGCAAACGGGTCTGCCAGGGGCACACGTACAGGCGATCCTCAACACGCCGTAGATAGGCGTTGGGGCTCTCCTGGGCGGGAACGGGTTCGGGGGGCATGCCGAGCAGGCGCATGACAGACTCGCCGTGTTCCGCATTGAGCGCGTTCGCGCGGCGCGGGCGGTCACGTGAGTCGGCGTAGTCGGCCCACAGCTTGCGCTCGGGCTCGGCGAACGCGGTCAGTGGCTCATAGACGCGGAGGTAGGCGGCATAGGGCAGCACGGAGGCATCGTGTCACGAAGCGAACCTGCATGCACCGTTGTGGCTTACTACGCTGTGAGGTGATCTCCGCCGCAAAGGAGCGGCGGACCGGACAGGGAGTCACCACCGTGACCGACGTCTTCGGTTCGTCCCACAAGGACGTCCATGAGCAGGTCGTGTTCTGCGCCGACGAGCAGAGCGGCCTGCGTGCCATCATCGCCATCCACAACACGTCGCTGGGCCCCGCCCTGGGCGGCACCCGTTTCTATCCGTACGAGAGCGAGCAGGCGGCCCTGGCCGACGCGCTCAATCTCGCCAGGGGCATGTCCTACAAGAACGCGCTGGCCGGCCTCGACCTGGGCGGCGGCAAGGCCGTCATCATCGGCGACCCGGCCAAGGACAAGAGCGAGGCGCTGCTGCGGGCCTACGGCAGGTTCGTGCAGTCGCTCGGCGGGCGCTACATCACGGCCTGCGACGTCGGCACCTACAGCGAGGACATGGACGTCATCGCCCGCGAGTGCCGCTACGTGACCGGCCGCACCACGGCCCACGGCGGCGCGGGGGACTCGTCGGTCCTCACGGCGTTCGGGGTGTTCCAGGGCATGCGCGCCTCGGCCGAGCGCGTCTATGGCACGCCGTCGCTGCACGGCAGGCGGGTGGGCGTGGAAGGGGTCGGCAAGGTCGGGCACCGCCTGGTCGAGCTGCTGCGCGAGGACGGCGCCGACGTCGTGATCTGTGACGTCGACCCGCGGGCCGTCGAGCGGACGCGCCTGCGCCACCCGGAGGTCGACGTGGTGTCAGGCGCGGCGGAGATGACCGCGAGCGACATCGACGTGTTCGCCCCCTGCGCGCTGGGCGGCGTCCTGGACGACGAGACCGTCGCCCGGCTGCGTGCGAAGATCGTGTGTGGCGCGGCCAACAACCAGCTCGCCCACACCGGCGTCGAGAAGCAGCTCGCCGAACGCGGCATCCTGTACGCCCCCGACTACGTGGTCAACTCGGGCGGTGTGATCCAGGTCGCAGATGAGATCCAGGGTTTCGACATGGATCGGGCCAGGTCCCGGGCGGCCAAGATCTACGACACGACTCTGAAGATCTTCGCGATCGCTGCCGACGAAGGCGTTCCCCCGGCGGTCGCAGCAGATAGGCTAGCCGAGCGCAGAATGTCGGAAGTCGGGCGAATTAGGGCCATTTGGCTGGGCCACTGACGCCCCACGCCCATACGACGTACCGAGCTGGGCACAAAACAGGTACGGTAATAGGCGAACGATAGGCTGACGCCCAAAGTCAGGCGGCGTCAGTGTGTGGTGCGTTAGCGACGAGGGGTCGGGGACGACCCCACACGAGGGGGTCGAGCCAATGGGGCGCGGCCGAGCAAAGGCCAAGCAGGTCAAGGTTGCTCGCCAGCTGAAGTACAACAGCGGTGGCACAGATCTTGACCGTCTTCGCGACGAACTCGGGGTCGGAGACCCCAGCCGCAGTGACGACGCCGACGACCTCAACGATGAGCTGGCGGATCGCTATGCCGATTACGCCGATGACTATGGCGCCGGAGACGACGACGATGGCCGTTCGTCCGGCCGCCGTTAGCCGTCCTCCTGGTTGATAGTGGTCGAGGGCCCGGTCTCCGCGCCGGCTCCTCGCTCACGCTCGTCGGGCCCCACGGGCAACCGTGGGGCTTTCGTCACGCGTAAGCCCTGGCGCACGTCTTCCTGGGCTTGTCCCGTACGCGTGTGACGCATGCGTCGGGTGCGGTCCGGGCCTGCCCTGGCGGGCCCGGACCGGACGGTTACCGGTAGCGGGCGCGGCCCTCGCCGGGGACGATCTCGCCCAGCACCCAGGCCGCCAGCCCGCGAGCCTCCAGCACCCGGATCGCCTCGTCGGCCGACTCCTGCGACACCACGGCCGCCATGCCGACCCCGAGGTTGAACGTGCGGTCCATGTCGGCCTGCGCGATCCCGCCGTAGCCCGCCAGCGTGCCGAAGACGGCGGGCGGGGTCCACGACGACCGGTCCAGCAGGGCGTCCAGGTGGCCGGGCAGCGACCGGGACAGGTTGCCCTCGATGCCCCCGCCGGTGATGTGGGCGTAGGCGTGCACGTCCACCGCCCGCGCCAGCTCCAGGCAGTCGAGCGAGTAGACGCGGGTGGGCTCCAGCAGTTCCTCGCCCAGCGGCCGGCCCAGCTCCGGCAGCACCGTGTCGAGGGACAGCGCGGCCTCCCGCACCACGTGGCGCACCAGCGAGTAGCCGTTGGAGTGCAGCCCCGAGGAGGCCAGCCCCAGCACCACGTCACCGGCCACCACCCGTGCGGGCCCGAGCAGCTCGTCGGCCTCCACGACGCCGGTGCCGGCGCCCGCGAGGTCGTATTCGTCCGGGCCCATCGCCCCGGGGTGCTCGGCCGTCTCGCCGCCCACCAGCGCGGCCCCGGCCAGGCGGCAGCCCTCGGCCACCCCGCCGACGATCTCGGCGACGCGCTCGGGCACCACCTTCCCGCAGGCGATGTAGTCGGTCATGAACAGCGGCTCGGCCCCGCACACCACCAGGTCGTCGAGGACCATGGCCACCAGGTCGATGCCGATCGTGTCGTGCTTGCCGTACTGCTGGGCGATCATGACCTTGGTGCCCACGCCGTCGGTGGCGGAGGCGAGCAGCGGCCGCCGGTAGCGCAGCAGCGCCGAGGCGTCGAACAGGCCGGCGAAGCCGCTGGCGTCGTCGACCACCTCGGGCCGCCGTGAGCGCGCCACCTTGTCCTTCATCAGGGCGACGGCCCGCTCGCCCGCCTCGATGTCGACGCCCGCGGCCTGGTAACTCGTCACGCTGTCTCCTCCGCCGGCGGCCGGTCGAGCTCGGTCACGCCTTGCTCTCCAGCACGAACTTGCCGACGTTGTCCTGGTCGATGGGGATGGGGTAGGAGCCGTCGAAGCAGGCCCTGCAGAGCCGTTCGGCGGGGATGGTGGTGGCCTTGGTCAGGCCCTCCAGGGAGATGTAGCCGAGTGAGTCGGCCCCGAGCGAGGAGCGGATCTCCTCGACCGTCAGCGAACCCGCGATCAGCTCGGCCCTGGTGGCGAAGTCGATGCCGTAGAAGCACGGCCAGGCCACCGGCGGCGAGGAGATGCGTACGTGCACCTCGCGCGCCCCGGCCTCGCGCAGCATCCGGACGATGGCCCGCTGGGTGTTGCCGCGCACGATCGAGTCGTCCACCACCACCAGGCGCTTGCCCTCGACCACCTCGCGCAGCGGGTTGAGCTTCAGCCGGATGCCGAGCTGGCGGATGGTCTGCGAGGGCTGGATGAACGTGCGGCCCACGTAGGAGTTCTTCACCAGGCCCTGGCCGTAGGGGATCCCGCTCTCCTGGGCGTAGCCGACGGCGGCCGGGGTGCCGGACTCCGGCGTCGGGATGACCAGGTCGGCCTCCACCGGGTGCTCGCGGGCCAGCACGCGGCCGACCTCGACCCTGGTGACCTGCACGCCACGCCCGGCGATCACGGTGTCGGGGCGCGCGAGGTAGACGTATTCGAACAGGCAGCCCTTGGGGTCGGCCAGCGCGAAGCGGCGCGACCGGACGCCGCGCTCGTCGATGGTGAGCAGCTCGCCGGGCTCGATCTCGCGGATGAACGTGGCGCCCACGATGTCGAGCGCCGCCGTCTCCGAGGCCACCACCCAGCCGCGCTCCAGCCGGCCCAGCACCATCGGGCGGATGCCCTGCGGGTCGCGGGCGGCGTAGAGCGTCGTCTCGTCCATGAACACCAGCGAGTAGGCGCCCTTGACCTGCGGCAGCAGCTCAGCCGCCGCGTCCTCGACGGAACGGGTCGGGTCCTGGGCGAGCAGCGCGGTGAGGACCTCGGTGTCGGTGGTCGCCCGGATGGACCCAGGAGCCAGGCGCTCGGCCAGCTCGGGGGTGTTGATCAGGTTGCCGTTGTGCGCGAGCGCCAGCCCGCCGACCTCGGTGGAGTTGAGCGTGGGCTGCGCGTTCTCCCAGACGCTCGATCCCGTGGTGGAGTAGCGGCAGTGGCCGATGGCCAGGTGGCCCCGCAGGGTGCCGAGCACCGACTCGTCGAAGACCTGGGAAACCAGTCCCATGTCCTTGTAGACGAGGATACGGGAGCCCTCACTGACCGCGATGCCCGCGGACTCCTGGCCGCGGTGCTGCAACGCGTACAGCCCGTAGTAGGTGAGTTTGGAAACTTCCTCGCCCGGAGCCCAAACGCCGAAGACACCACAGGCGTCTTTGGGTGCGCGGTCGTTGGGGTCCAGGTCATGGCCGAGCCGGCCGTCGCCCTTCAGCACATGCCTCAGTCTAGGTTGACCTCTTCCGTGCTCGCACATCCGGGGGTGATATCGGAGCACGTGGGCTGACCTGGCCGCATTCGATCCACCCCAACCCCGTTGCGCCGCGTTCCCGGCGGAACCGAGCGGACGAGCATGGCGTCGCCCGCCACGCCGGTGTTGCGCGCTTACATCAGGGTCTCGTGAAACATGCCCCTATGTTGCCTGCCACCTGCGGCTTTGGCGCATGGTGACCCAATGATGAGGGGGCTTTTACCGTGTCGTGCGGTTTACCGGACGCCCTCCGCGAAAGGGTGAAGTATCCGGCATGCTGACCCATCGGGAGACGCAGACGTGACGACATCTGGGGGCCCGCACGAGCCCCGTCCGGGGGAGGACCCGCGCCACCGCCGTCCAGAGGAGGACGAGTCCGGTCGGCGGGACGAGGGCGCGCTGGAGGAGGATCGCCCGCGCCGCGAGCACGAACGCGCCGGCGGCGACGCCCCGTCCGAGGAGCCGCCGGAGCGGGGGCCTGGGGAGAAGGGGCCGGATGAGGAGCCGATCGAGCCGGTGCCGCCCGTGGTGCCGCCGCCCGACGTGCCGCCGTCGCACGAGCCCCGGCCGGCCGGCGAGCCCAGCCATCCCGACCTGCCCACCTCGCCCGAGACCCCGGAGCCCGCAGGGGAGGACGCCGAGGAGACCCGGGCGTTCCCGATCCCCGGCGCCACCCCGCCGTACCCGGGCTGGGAGAACGCCCCGGCCGAGGGAGAGCGCCCGGGCAAACCGGCCCCGTCACGCTATGAGCAGGAGGACCAGCCGCCCTTCACCCCGCCCGGCGGAACGCCGCGCGACCAGGGCACGCCCGAGGGAGCGCCGCAGGGCCAGGGCACACCCGGGGAAACGCCACAGGGCCAGGGCACGCCCGGCGGCGGGCCGCCGGAACAGGGCCCGCCCGGGGGAGCGCTGCGGAAGCAGGGCGTGCCTGGGGAAGGGCCGCGTGACCAGGAGCCGACCGTCCCGGGCACCGTCCCCTCCAGCCCGTACGGCGGCCCGCCCGGCTACGGCCCGCCACCGGGCCCCCATGGCCCCTACGGACCCTACGGCCCCGCGTACCCGCCGGCGCCTCCCGGCAACGGCCTGGCCACGGCCTCGCTCGTCCTGGGTGTGGCCAGCCCCTTCCTGGTGTTCGTCTGCTTCACCGGGCTGATCACCGCCATCCTGTCGATCGTCTTCGGCTGCGTAGCGCTCGCCAAGCACGTCGGCAGGGGCCGCGCCATCGCCGGAATCGTGATCAGCGTGCTCTCGCTCGTCCTCTTCGCGATCGTGGCCATCTGGTTCTGGAACGTGGTCCAGGAATGCGGCCACCTGCCCGGCCAGCTCGCCGACCGCTGCTTCGAGAGCAAGTTCCCGTGGATGACCGCCAACGGCCGCTGAACGACGGGCGGGGGGTCTAGAGCGGCAGGTGCTCTGACAGGTCGGCCCGCGAGCCGCTCGCCGACACCCGGCCGTCGGCCATGGCCTGCGCCCAGGTCAGGCGGCCGGTGGCGAGCTCGATCCAGGTGCGTCCGTCGGTCTCGACCACGTTGGGCGGGGTGCCGCGGGTGTGGCGGGGCCCGGGCACGGCCTGGACGGCGGCGTACGGTGGCACGCGCACCTCGACGGTCCTGCCGGGCGCGGCGGCGGCCAGCCGGTCGAGCAGGTGGCGCACGGCCTGTCTGGCGGCCTCGCGTTCCGGCTGCTGCCCGCGGTCGTAGGCGGTCAGCACGGCGGCCACCAGCACGTCGGGGAGCGCGGCGGCGGGCCCGTCGTAGGGGGGCTCGTCGAGGGCGACGAGCTGGCCGTCAAGGGCGTTTCTCAGCTTTTCCTGGTCTATCTTGCGAGGCGACACTTCACCATTGTCTCGCGGGCAGCGTTCATCAAAACGGAGATCACCGTTCACCTCGGGTTTCGGCGGTGGCCGTAATGTCCCCGCGGTACAACCGTGTACACCTATGGAGGACCTGTGGCGAACCCCCCTGGGGTCCGGAAGCTGCTGCCGCTGCTTTCCACCCCGCACAAGGCAGGCCGATCCGCCTTGACCTGCCAGTACCGTTGCGGCAACGCGTGCGCCCACGAGCTGGGCAACACCTCTGACAACGCCTACTTCGGCGACGTGGTGAAGGAGGCGCTGTCCCGGCGCGGCATGCTGCGCGCCGGTGCGCTCGGCGCCCTTGTTGCGACGACGGGTGTGGCGGGGGCCGCGCCTGCGCTGGCCGGCGGGTCCGCCTCCGCCGCGGCGGGGAACGGCGCCGCGAACGGTGCCGCCGACAGTCAGCTGTCCTTCACCCCCGTGCGGCCGAACACGGATGACAAGTTGACCATCCCGGAGGGCTACAAGTCCTCTGTGGTGGTGCGCTGGGGCGACCCCGTGCTGCCCGGCGCGCCGAAGTTCGACTTCGACCACCAGACGGCCGCCGCCCAGGCCAAGCAGTTCGGCTACAACTGCGACTACGTCACGATGCTGCCCATGGGCAAGGACCGCGCCCTGCTCTGGGTGAACCACGAGTACACCGACGAGACCCTGATGTTCCGCGGTTACACCGGCGGCGCCAAGGCGACCGTGGAGCAGATCAAGATCGCGCTGGCCGCGCACGGCGGCTCGGTCGTGGAGGTCGAGCGGGTCCGCGGCACCGGCCAGTGGAAGCTGGTCACCTCGGGCCGCCGCCGCTACAACCGGCGCATCACCGCCCAGACGAAGATGAGGTTCAGCGGGCCCGCGGCCGGCAGCGACCTGCTCAAGACGGCCGCCGACCCCAAGGGCCTGGCCCCCGTCGGCATGCTCAACAACTGCTCGGGCGGCATGACCCCGTGGGGCACGGTGCTGACCGCCGAGGAGAACATCGACCAGTACTTCGTCAACGGCGACAAGGTGCCGGCGGCGCAGCGGCCGTACATCACCCGCTACACGATCACCGAGGGCGTGCCGGAGGAGAGCCGCCGGTTCGACCGCGTGGAAGAGCGCTTCGACCTGGCCAAGCACCCCCACGAGGCCAACCGGTTCGGCTGGATCGTGGAGATCGACCCGTTCGACCCCGACTCGACGCCGATCAAGCGCACCGCGCTCGGCCGGTTCAAGCACGAGGCCGCCAACACGACGCTGGCCAAGGACGGCCGCCTGGTCGTCTACATGGGTGACGACGCGCGGTTCGAGTACATCTACAAGTTCGTCTCGAAAGAGCGCTACATCCGCGGGAACGAGCGGCACAACCGCGAGCTGCTCGACGAGGGCACCCTGTACGTGGCCAAGTTCACCGGCGACAGCCCCAAGGGCGACATCGACGGTTCCGGCACGCCCCCCAAGGACGGCGAGTTCGACGGCTCCGGCCACTGGATCCCGCTGGTCTCCGGCATGAAGTCCTACGTCAAGGGCATGACCGCCGAAGAGGTCCTGGTCTACACCCGGGTGGCGGCCGACAAGGTGGGCGCGACCAAGATGGACCGCCCCGAGGACATGGAGCGCAACCCGGTCACCGGCGGCGTCTACGTGGCCCTGACCAACAACACCGACCGCACCGCGGCCCAGGCGGACGAGGCCAACCCGCGCGCCGCGAACAAGCACGGCCACGTGCTGGAGATCGTGGAGAAGCGCAACGACGCGGGCGAGCGCTCGTTCTCCTGGTCGCTGCCGCTGATCTGCGGTGACCCGGAGGACCCCGCCACCTACTTCGCCGGCTACGACAAGGACCAGGTCTCGCCGATCTCGTGCCCGGACAACGTGGCCTTCGACCGTGACGGCAACCTGTGGATCGCCACGGACGGCAACCAGCTCGGCACCCACGACGGCCTGTTCGTGATGCCGGTACGCGGCCGGGAGCGCGGTTACCTGCGGCAGTTCCTCACCGTCCCGATCGGCGCCGAGACCTGCGGCCCGATGGTCACCGAGGACCAGCGCAGCGTGTTCGTGGCGGTGCAGCACCCGGGCGAGATCGACGGCGCGAGCCCGGACAAGCCGGCCAGCCGCTGGCCCGACGGCGACCAGCCGCGCCCGGCGGTGGCGGTGGTCTGGCACGGCGAGGGCCAGAAGATCGGCTCTTGACCTCAACTTAGGTTGAGCCAATAGCCTCCATGCCATGAGCATGGAGATGACCGCCTGGCATCAGCTTTACTCGATGAACAATCAGCGTGAGCGTCGTCCTGTCACCAGGGCGACGCTCCGCCGTATCGGTGGGTTCGCCCGGCCGCACCGGGCAAGGCTGACGCTGTTCCTGGTGCTCAGCGTGGTGATGGCGGGCCTGGCGGTGGGCTCTCCGCTGCTGGCGGGCCGGGTGGTGGACGCCATCTTCAACGGCGAGCCGCTGAGCGTGGTCGTCACGGTCGCGGCGCTGATCGCGGGGCTGGCCCTGGCCGAGGCGGGGCTGGGGCTGGTCAACCGGTGGCTGTCGGCGGGGCTCGGCGAGAGCCTGATCCTCGACCTGCGTACGGCCGTCTTCGATCACGTGCAGAAGATGCCGGTCGCCTTCTTCACCAGGACCCGCACCGGCGCCCTGGTGAGCCGGCTGAACAACGACGTCATCGGGGCGCAGCGGGCCTTCACCGACACCCTGTCCGGCGTCGCGGGGAACTTCGTCACGCTCGTGCTCACGCTCATCGCGATGATCGGCATCTCCTGGCAGATCACGCTGCTCGCGCTCCTGCTCCTGCCGTTGTTCATGGTGCCCGCCCGCCGGATGGGCACCAGGATCGCCCGGCTGCGGCGCGAGGCGGCCGACCACAACGCGGCCATGGGCACGCAGATGACCGAGCGCTTCTCGGCGCCCGGCGCCACGCTGGTCAAGCTGTTCGGCCGGCCCGCGCACGAGTCGGCCGAGTTCGCGCTGCGGGCCCGGCGGGTGCGCGACATCGGGGTGCGTACCGCCATGACCCAGTCGGCCTTCGTGACCGCCCTGACGCTGGTGTCGGCGCTGGCCCTGGCCCTGGTGTACGGCCTCGGCGGCTTCTACGCCCTGCGCGACCAGCTCGCCCCCGGCGCGGTCGTGGCGATGGCCATGCTGCTCACCCGCCTGTACGCGCCCCTGACCGCGCTGGCCAGCGCCCGCGTGGACGTGATGAGCGCGATCGTCAGCTTCGAGCGCGTCTTCGAGGTGCTCGACCTCAAACCGCTCATCCAGGAGCGGCCGGACGCCCGGGAGGTCCCTGAGGGGCCGGTCGCGGTCGAGTTCGACGACGTGCGCTTCGCCTACCCCTCGGCCGACAAGGTCTCCCTCGCCTCGCTGGAGGAGGTCGCCACCCTGGACTCGCGGGGCGGCGTCGAGGTGCTGCACGGCATCTCGTTCCGGGCGGAGCCGGGCCAGATGGTGGCCCTGGTCGGCTCCTCGGGCGCGGGCAAGTCCACGATCGCGCAGCTCCTGCCCCGGCTGTACGACGTCGACGCGGGCGCGGTCCGGCTCGGCGGCGTGGACGTACGGGACCTGACCGCCGACTCGATCCGCGACACGCTCGGCATGGTCACCCAGGACGGTCACCTGTTCCACGAGACGATCCGGGCGAACCTGCTGCTGGCCAGGCCCGAGGCGACCGAGGGGGAGGTGTGGGACGCGCTCACCAGGGCCCGGCTGGCCGGCCTGGTCGAGTCGCTGCCCGACGGGCTCGACACGGTCGTGGGCGAGCGCGGCTACCGGCTGTCCGGCGGCGAGCGCCAGCGGCTGACGATCGCCCGGCTGCTGCTGGCCAGGCCCCGGGTGGTGATCCTGGACGAGGCCACGGCGGCGCTCGACTCCACCTCGGAGGCGGCCGTACAGGCGGCGCTCGGCGAGGCGCTCGCCGGCCGGACCGCCGTGGTGATCGCGCACCGGCTCTCCACGGTCCGCGCCGCCGACCTCATCCTGGTGATCGAGGACGGGCGGGTGGCCGAGCGGGGCACCCACGCCGAACTGCTGGCCGCCGGCGGCCGCTACGAGGAGCTGTACCGCACTCAGTTCGCGGAGCCCACGCTCTCCGCGCCGGAGGACGACCCGGTCGCCGCGGCGGCCCCAGCCTGAGGTGCGGCGGGGGCGGCCGTCCTCGGGCCGCGCAGCGAGTAGAGCGCGACCGGGATGGCCGCCAGCACCACGATGGCCGCGATCACCAGCGTGAACTGGTAGGCCTCCAGGAAGGCGACCAGCTGCGGCCGGTCGCCGCCCCGCTGGCCGGCACTGAGGATCGCCCCCAGCACCGTGATGCCGAGCAGCCCGAACACCTCGCGTGAGACGTTCAGGGCGCCCGAGGCCACCCCTGACCGCTCGGCGGGCATGGCGCCGACGATCGCGGCGGTCAGCGGGACCAGCAGGCCCGCGCCGAGGCCGTACAGCAGGAACCAGGGCGCCACGTCCGCGTAGCCGCCGTCGGCGCCGACGCCGGCGATCAGGTAGATCGCCGTGCCCATGAGCGCCATCCCGAGCGCCACCGTACGGCCGATGCCGAGCGCCGCGCTGATCCGCTGCGACAGGACCGCGACGACGCCCATCACCAGCGCCATCGGCACGAACGCGGAGCCCGCCTCGGTGGGGGTGAAGCCCAGCACGTTCTGCAGCCACAGGGCGCTGAAGAAGTAGATCCCGAACACGCCGAACGACCAGATCCCGCTGGTGAGCAGCCCGCCGGTGAACACCCGGGACCTGAACAGCGACATCACGATCATCGGCTCGGCGGCCCGCGACTCCACCAGCGCGAAGGCCACGGCCGCCGCCGCGAACACCGCGAACGCGGTCAGGATTTCCGGCGCGGTCCAGCCCGCGCCCTCGCCCTCGATGAGCCCGTACGTCAGGGCGAACAGGGCGAGCGCCGAGGTGGCCAGGCCGGGCAGGTCGAGGCTGTGGCGTACCCGGGTGAAGTCGGGCCGCACCGTCCGGAGGGCGAGCCCGAACGTCACCAGCCCGAGCGGCACGTTGATCAGGTAGATCCAGCCCCAGTGCAGGTTCTCGCTGATGAAGCCGCCGGTGACCGGGCCCAGCGCCATGGAGAGCGCCCCCGACATGCTCCAGATGCCCACGGCCCGGCCGCGCTCGCCGGGGTCGGGGAAGATCTGCCTGATCAGGGTGAGCGCGGTGGGCGTGAGCAGCGCCGCCCCCACGCCCTGCACGGCCCGCGCGGCGATGAGCATGGGACCGGAGGTGGCCAGCCCGGCCGCGAGGGAAGAAAGGGTGAAGACGGCCAGTCCGGTCAGGAACACCCGGCGCGTCCCGAAAACGTCCGCGAGCCGCCCGCCGACCAGCATGAGGCCCGCGAAGACCAGGATGTACGAGCTCGCGACCCACTCCAGCCCGGAGATGGTCAGTTCGAGCTCCCGCTGGATCGTCGGCAGGGCGACATTGCCCACGTTGTTGTCCAGGTAAGTCATGAAGGTGCCCAAGGACACCACGGCCAGCGCCCACCATCGCATGATCATCGCTCCCTATACGTTGTACTTGTACGTCGTATAGTTGAACTTGTACGTCGTATAGTTGTCAACCGTGATGGGAAAACTGACCGCGCTGGCCATCGC
Source organism: Nonomuraea jiangxiensis (assembly GCF_900099965.1). GTDB lineage: Bacteria > Actinomycetota > Actinomycetes > Streptosporangiales > Streptosporangiaceae > Nonomuraea > Nonomuraea jiangxiensis. Next base: position 355,047 of record NZ_FNDJ01000010.1, read on the forward strand.
GGAGCGTGCCCTGGAGGTCGGCGACACCGAGGGCCTCGACGCCGTGACCATCCGCCGCCTGGCCACGGACCTCGGTGTCACCCCGATGGCCCTCTACTGGCACTACAAGAACAAGGACCAGCTGCTCGTCGGCATGGCCGACCACCTGATCAGCGGCTTCACGCCCAAGCCGGCCGACGAGCGCCCCTGGCAGGCGCAGCTGCGCCACCTCCTGGAGGGCCTGATCAGGACGCTGCGCACTCATCCCTGCGCGAAGCACGTGTTCGAGCAGGTCGACCCGGTGGAGGTGCCCAACTTCCTGGCCGTCTGGGAGCAGGCGCTCGGCCTGGCCCGCGCCGCCGGGTTCAGCAAGGACGAGAGCTGCCTGCTGAGCAAATATCTGCTGCAGAGCGCCATCGCCATCGCCGACGCCCCTGCGCGGACCGGCACCCACGACCCGGCCGAGATCCGGACCAAGAAGGCCGGCCTGCAGGCGCTGGCCCCCGAGACCTACCCGAACCTGGTCGAGCTGGCCGGCCCGCTGATCTGCGGGACGCCGCCCGGACTCTACGACACCTTCGGCGTCGATCTGGTGCTCTGCGGCGTAGAGGCGCTGGCGGCCAGGCGTTAAGGTGCGGACCATGTCCTTTGAGCTGATCTGCGAGATCGAACCGCCCACCAAGCCCGATCTGAAGCACGTCAGGCACCAGATCGGCACCATGAGCAAGATCGCTCACTCGTTCCTCATCCCCGACAACCACATCGGCCGCGCGACCGTGTCCAGCGTGGCCGTGGCGCACGAGGTCGAGTCGATGGGCGGGCGCGGCATCGCCTGTCTCAACTCCCGTGACCGCAACCTGCTCGGCTTCCGCCGCGACCTGCTGACGGCGGCGGCGTACGGGGTGGACCAGTTCCTGTTCGTCTACGGTGACAAGCCGACGAGCGGCAACCGTACGAGCGATCTGACCGTGCGCTCGATGATCGAGGAGGCGCGGAAGTTCTCGCCGGACTTCCGCCTCGGGGCCGCCGCGGGGCTGCGCCCGCTGCCCGCGTGGAAGCGCGCGGCCGACTTCCTGTTCGCCCAGGTCAGCTTCTCGGTGGAGGCGCAGCTCCGGTGGCGCGAGGCCAACCCGGTGGACGTGCCCGTCTACGCCGGCGTCATGGTGCTGGCCAGCGAGCGCCACGCCCGCATGCTGGCCGCCGCGATCCCGGACATCGCCCTGCCCGAGGAGCTGATCGAGAAGGTCGCCGCGGACCGGATGGCGGGGGTGGAGGCGGCCTGCGAGCAGGTGCTCGCCCTGCGCGACTCGGGCGCCTTCGCCGGCGTCCACCTCATCCCGGTCTCCCGCTACCGCGACGTCGAGTCGAGGCTGGCCACCGCTCTCCTATGAGACCTCCCCGGGGCCCGGGCCAGTGCCGCCAGCAGGGCCCCGGCGACAGCCACCGCGAACAGCACCGCGTACGTCCGCTGGAACCCCTCCATGAGCTGTCCCACGGCCACCGGCGACAGCCTGGACAGGGTGCCCGCGTAGACCTGGGCCCGCAGCGCGGGACCGACGGAGGCGGTCAGCACGCTGAGGGACAGGCCGACGCTGATCACGATGCCGACGTTCATGATCATGACCCGGAACCCGTTGACCACCCCCAGGCTCCCGCTCGGCAGCGCCCGCATGACCTGCGTGGTGTTGCCCGTCAGGAACGTCCCGCTGCCGCAGCCCGCCACGAACAGCCCGATCCCGGTCACCCAGTACGGCACCGCCGGATCGGCCGTCAGCATGAGCACGCCCAGCCCCGCCGCGCTCATCGCCGCCCCCGCGATGGACAGCCCGTACGGCGACACCCGCCGCCCCAGCAGGCCCGTGATCGGCGAGGCCAGCCCGATCCCGACGGGCACCGGCAGCACGCTCAGCCCGGCCTCGAACGGCCCGAGCCCCCTGGCCGCCTGGAAGTAGAGCGCCACCACCAGGATCAGCGCGGAACGTGCCAGCGCGTTGCAGAACGAGGCCAGGTTCGCGCAGGCGAGCAGCCGCCCCCCGAACAGCCGCAGGTCCAGCACCGGATTGGGCGAACGCCGCGCGGCCAGGACGATCAGCGGCACCAGCGCCACGAACACGGCCGCCCCCGCCAGGACCACCGGACTGGACAACCCGCTGGAGCCCGCCTCCGACAGCGCCAGCAGCGCCGCCGACAGAGCGGCGAACAGCAGCACGTTCCCGAGCGCGTCCACCGGCTCCCGCGGCCGCCTGGGCATCCTGCGTAAGATCGCCGCCCCCACGCCGAACGCGATCAGCCCGGCGGGCACGTTCACCCAGAAGATCCACTGCCAGCCGGCGGCCTCGGCGATCAGGCCGCCGAGCGTGGGCCCGGCCAGTTGCGCCACCGACAGGGTGCCGATGTAGACGCCCATGCCCTGGCTGAGCCGGTCCGGCGGGAACGCGTCGGTGATGATCACCGTGCCGTTCGCGAGGATCATCGCCGCGCCGACCGCCTGCAGCACCCGCATCGCGATCAGGAACCACACCGACGGCGACAGCCCGGCCAGCAGCGAGGCCACGGTGAACAGCGCGAACCCCGCCAGATACACCTCGCGCCTGCCCAGCAGGTCGGCCACCCGGCCGAAGAGCACCAGGCTCGCCGTGTTGACCAGCAGGAACGACAGCAGGATCCAGCCCGACTCCATCGGGCCGGCGTGGAACTGCCGGACCACGGTGGGCAGGGCGACGTTCAGCGTGCTGCCGGCGATGCCGATGAGGACGAGCCCCAAACTGGTGACCCAGCACACACGCCAGGCGTAACGCAGTCGGCTGTCGTCCTGGGGGGTGACCGCGACCATGCCCTCCACTATGACGTACGACGTACGTCCGATTTATCCCCGGGGGCCCGGCAGTCACCTGGCGCGCTTGCGCAACCCCTCGATGTCGTGGATCACCACGCGCCGCCGGCCGGTCTCGATCAGCCCGCGGTCGCGCAACGTCCGCAGCGCCTTGCTCACGGCCTCGCGGGAGGAGCCCGTCCAGCCCGCCAGCTCGTCCTGTGACAGCGGCAGAGCCACCCGTACCCCGCTGTTGGTCATCTCCCCGTAGCGGTCGGCCAGCTCCAGCAGGCGCGTGGCCACCCGGCCCGTGGTGTCGAAGGCGCCGTACTCGATCCGCTTGCGGTCGGCGTCGCGGACCTTTCCGGTGATCAGCTTCATCAGCAGGACGGCGACTCTCCCATGGCGCTCCAGGAAGGCGGGGAAGTCGCGTACGACGATGCCCGAGATCGGCTCCAGGGCGGTCACCGTGGCCGAGCGGGGAGAGCCGTCGATGGCGGAGAACTCGCCGAGCAGCCCGCCTGCCCCGCGTACGGCCAGCACCACCTCGGTGCCGCTGCTCGTGTGCGAGGAGACCTTGACCCGGCCCTCTGTCAGCACGAGCACCCAGTCGGACGTGTCGCCCTCGGTCATCACGACCGTGCCACGATCCCACCTCCGGGGTCGCCCGGCCCCGCGCAGGGCCTCGACCTCCTCTTTCGTGAGCATGGTCAGGAACTCGCCGGGCTCAACATCCATGCGCCTGATTATGTCGGTACATGCACCGACCTTCTATGGCAAGTCTGTCAAAACATAGGCCGCGACAAGCTCTTCTTTACCTTTGAGGCTGAGCGGGCCCAGGGGTTCGACCTTCGCGCCGGGGCCCAGTTGCCGGTACGTCGTCTCGCCGATGACCACCGTGCCCGGCACGGCGATGCCCTCCAGCCTGGCGGCCACGTTCACGCAGTCGCCCATCGCGTTGAAGCCGCGCAGCTCCGGGCTGCCGATGTTGCCGACCAGCGCGGGGCCGGTGTTGATGCCCACCCGGAACGTCGGCCACTGGACCTGGTCCACCCGCTTCCAGGCCATCTCCTCGGCCACCTCGGCGGCGGCCCGCTGCATGGCGAGCGCGGCCCTGCAGGCGGCCCGCGCGTGCCCGTCCTGCCTGGCGGGGGCGTTGAACAGGGCCAGCAGCGCGTCGCCGACGAACTGGACGATCGTGCCGCCGTTCTCCAGGATGCAGGGGACGGCGGCCGTGTGATAGCGGTTGAGCATCTCGACGATCTCGCCGGGCGTGACCTGCTCCGAGAACGTCGTGAAGCCCTTGAGGTCGGCGAAGAGCGCGGTCAGCTCCTTCAGCTCGCCGCCCAGCGCCGCCTGCCCGGGGTCTGCCAGCAGGGCGTGCGCCACGTCGGGCGACATGTACTGGTGGAACAGCGTGTGGAGCTCCTGGTAGAGGCGGGCGTTCTCCAGCGAGATGGACAGCTGCCCGGCCAGCGTCGCGGCCAGCGCCTCGTCCTGCCGGGTGTGGCCGACGGGCACCTCCAGCACGCCCGCGAGCTTGCCCTTGACGGTCAGCGGGAAGGCGAGCAGGTTGTCGCGCTTGACCGGGTTGTTGTCGGCGAACTGGTAGTCGCGCGAGCCGATTTGCGTCCTGCCCTCGGCCACCAGGGCGATCTTGACGTCGCCGTAGGCCTGCCGGACCCGTTCGAGCGAGCTGGTCAGCAGCTCGTCCTCGGGCAGCCCGATCCGGGTCTGGGCGCTCACCGCCACCAAGGCGGACAGCCGCTGCGACAGCTCCCGCTCGTTGGCCAGTGCCTCGCCCGCCCGGTCGAGCACCGCCGCCTGGCCCTCGTTGAGCCGGAACTTGCCCGACAGCCGGGTCGCGGCCAGCGGCTCGCCCCGCCGTACGTGCTCGACGACCTCCTCCAGCGCCCGGTCGTAGTCCTGCTGGATCCTCGCCACGGTCGCCGACAGCGCCACCGAGTCGAACAGACCCGCGCTCGACCCCTCCCGCCGGAACTGCAGGTAGGCGCTGTAGGCCACGAACACGAAGGCCAGGGTGAGCAGCAGGTGCCACTCCCACCAGGACAGGTGCCAGTTGAGCTGGGACATTCCGGCGATCATGGCCTCGGCCAGCAGGGCGTAGGCGGTGATCAGGCTGATCAGCATGGCCGAGGGCCGGCGCTTGTGCAGCCGGAACATCATCACGCTGCCCACCCCGTACAGCACCAGGCCGGGGATGGAGGCGATGACCAGCCAGTCGACCGGCGAGATCATCGGCGGCTCACTGAGCGGGGTCAGGCCGGGGACCAGCGACGCGACGCCCCAGATCAGCATGAAGCCGAGGAGCGCCGAGCGGACGACGTACTGGGACGCAAGGACGGTCGCGGCCGCGCGCTCGCCCAGCGGCAGCGCGGAGGTGAGCGCGAACACGCTCGCGATCGTGAGCCCCACCTGCTGGCCCAGGTCGAAGCCGAGCGACCCGGTCGGCAGGATGATCTGCGGGGTGGCCAGTCCGTGCAGGAAGAAGAATCCCGCGCTGCTCAGGAAGACCATGGACACGAGGAACAATCGCGCGTCCTGGCGCCGTCGCGACGCCTCGCTGATCAGCAGGCCGAGCACCACGTTGATCCCGGCCACCGTGATGATCATCGCGAAGTGGCCGACGTTGTGCTGCCAGACGAGGTTGATGTCCGGCTGGGCCAGCAGCAGCCAGAGCCCGAGCAGCGGCAGGACCAGATGAATGGCCCAGACCACGCCGCGTACGGGCTGAGTCGCCGGAGGAAGATATGGGGCAGGGGTTGACACAGACCGATTATCCACTTGCGATCGCCATCACCAATGCGTCGTTTTACTCATCCAGATCACCAAATATTCGGCTGACGGCGGCACGCAAAAAGGGCCGGCACGAGAACTCGTGCCGGCCCCTGAACGAACCTCATCCGAACTCAGGGCACCCTAGCCGAACAGCGCGGGCAGGGTGGCCGCGTGCGTCTCCCGCAGCTCCGCCACGGGGACCTCGAAGACGTCCTCGACCACCAGCGAGGTCCCGCCGGTGACGCCGAGGCCGTAGCACGGCACGTCGTGGCGCCCGCACAGCGACGCGAACTCGGTGTAGGCCTCCGGCCGCACCACGACCAGCGCCCGCGCGGCCGACTCGCTGAACAGGTCGGTGAAGGCGTCGCCGTTGAGGGTCACCGTGGCGCCGACGCCGCGCGCCAGGCAGGACTCGGCGAGGGCGATGGCCAGCCCGCCGTCCGACAGGTCGTGCGAGCCCTCCAGCAGCCCCCGCCGGGCGGCCTCCACCAGCACGGTCGCCAGCGCCTGCTCGGCGTCCAGGTCGGCCTGCGGCGGCAGCCCGCCGAGGTGGCGGTGGTCCACGTGGGCCCACTCCGAGCCGCCGAACTCCTCGTGCGTGTCACCGAGCAGCACCACCCGCAGCCCCTCGGCCACGAACCCGGTGGGCACCCGCCTGGCCACATCGTCGATGACGCCGAGCACGCCGACGACCGGCGTGGGGTGGATGGCGGTCGCCCCGGTCTGGTTGTAGAAGGAGACGTTGCCGCCGGTCACCGGCACGCCCAGGGCCCGGCAGGCGTCCGCGAGCCCGCGCGTGGCCTCGGCGAACTGCCACATGACCTCCGGGTCCTCCGGGGAGCCGAAGTTGAGGCAGTTGGTGACGGCCAGCGGCTTGGCGCCGGTGACGGCCACGTTGCGGTAGGCCTCCGCCAGCGCGAGCTGCGCCCCCGCGTAAGGGTCGAGCTTGGCGTAACGCCCGTTGCCGTCGGTGGCCAGCGCCAGCCCGCGCGTCGTGGGCTCCGCGCCCGCCATCACCTCGGAGACCCGCAGCATTCCGGCGTCGGCCGGCTGGGCCAGCACGGTGTTGGAGCGCACGTAGCGGTCGTACTGGGAGGTCACCCACTCCTTGGAGGCCAGGTTGGCCGAGCCGAGCAGCCGGAGCAGGGTCTCGCGCAGGTCCGCCGGCCGCTCCAGCCGGTCGGGGGTGTCGGCGTTGAGCGCGGCCTGGCCGACCGGCTCGTGGTACGGGCGCTCGTAGACGGGCCCGTCGTCGGCCGCGGTGCCCGGCGGGATGTCCACGATGACCTCGCCGTCCCACGTCATGACCAGGCGGCCGGTGTCGGTCACCTCGCCGATGACGGTGGCGGGCACGTCCCACTTCTCGCAGATCGTCATGAACGCGGGGATGTCGTCCGGCCGCACCACGGCCATCATGCGCTCCTGCGACTCGCTCATGAGGATCTCCTCGGGCCTGAGCGAGGGATCGCGGAGCGGGACGAGGTTGAGGTCGACGTGCATGCCGCCGGTGCCCTTGGCGGCCAGCTCGGTCGTGGCGCAGGAGACGCCGGCCGCGCCGAGGTCCTGGATGCCCACGACCACGTCGGCGGCGTAGAGCTCCAGGCAGCACTCGATGAGCAGCTTCTCCATGAACGGGTCGCCGACCTGGACGGCGGGCCGCTTGGCCGCGGACTCGTCCTCGAAGGTCGCCGAGGCCAGGACGCTCGCCCCGCCGATGCCGTCGGGACCGGTGGAGGCGCCGAACAGCACCACCTTGTTGCCCGGCCCGGGGGCGGTGGCCAGCTTGATCTGGTCCTTGCGGAGCAGGCCCACGCACAGGGCGTTGACCAGGGGGTTGCCGATGTAGCAGGGGTCGAAGACGACCTCGCCGCCGATGTTGGGCAGGCCCAGGCAGTTTCCGTAGCTGCCGATGCCCTCGACCACGCCCGGCAGGACCCGGCGGGTGTCCGGGGCGTCGGCGGCGCCGAAGCGCAGCGCGTCCATGACGGCCACCGGGCGCGCGCCCATCGACATGATGTCGCGCACGATCCCGCCGACGCCGGTGGCCGCGCCCTGGTGCGGCTCGACGTAGGACGGGTGGTTGTGCGACTCGATCTTGAACGTGGCCGCCCAGCCGTCGCCGATGTCCACCACCCCGGCGTTCTCGCCCATGCCCACGAGCAGCGCGTCGGACTTGGGGGCCTTGGTGGCGAACTGCCGCAGGTGCACCTTGGACGACTTGTACGAGCAGTGCTCGGACCACATGACGCTGTAGATGGCCAGCTCGGAGCCGGTGGGACGGCGGCCCAGGATCTCCTTGACCCGGTCGTACTCGTCCCGCTTCATGCCCAGCTCGGCGAACGGCATCTGCTCGTCCGGCGACCCGGCCGCCCGCCGCACACTGTCCACGGTGTTGCCGGTCCGCTCGCTCATGCGTTCACCAGGTTCTTCAGGATGGACGTGAAGAAGCCGAGACCGTCGGTGCTCGGGGCGCCGACGAGCTCCTCGACCGCGTGCTCGGGGTGCGGCATGAGGCCGACCACGTTGCCCGCCTCGTTGCGGATGCCCGCGATGTCGTTGAGCGAGCCGTTGGGGTTGCCGAGATAGCGGACGACCACGTGGCCGCCCGCTTCGAGCGCGGCCAGCGTGTCGTCGGAGGCCACGTAGCGGCCCTCACCGTGCTTGATCGGCAGCACGATCTCCTGGTCCTGGTCGAAGGAGTTGGTCCACGCGGTCGCGGGCTGCTCGATCCTGACCCGCTGGTCCCGGCACACGTAGTGGAGGGACCCGTTGCGGGTCAGCGCGCCGGGCAGCAGGTGCGCCTCGCACAGGATCTGGAACCCGTTGCACGTGCCCAGCACGGGCAGCCCGGCCCTGGCGGCCGGGACGAGCTCCTCCATGAGCGGCGCGAACCGCGAGATGGCCCCGCAGCGCAGGTAGTCGCCGTAGGAGAAGCCGCCCGGCAGGAACACGGCGTCGACTCCCCTGAGGTCGTGGTCGGCGTGCCACAGCGGGACCGCCTCCGCGCCCACGAGCCGCACGGCTCTGGCGGCGTCCTGGTCGTCGAGAGTTCCTGGAAACGTGACTACGCCCACACGGGCAGCGCTCATGACAGTCGTCCCCTTCGAGGAATGCGCACGCACGCGCCACCGTCACTTCGGGGTCGACAGTGGTTGGCGGCGGTGTACTCAGGTTATCGGGTGCCGCCGGATGCTCCGCAACCGTCGGGCTGTCATGGAAGGGCCAGGTCAGGCGAGCAGGTCAGGCGGGCCGGGTCACACCGCGGCCAGCGCGCGTGGACGGGCCCGCGCGTCGTCGTCCCAGTCGAGCTGCTTGCTCAGGTGAACGGTGGTGCCACCGCGACCGGGAGTGATGCCGAAATGAATCTCGTCGACCACGGAGCGCATGATCAGCAGGCCGCGGCCGTTCTCGGTGTCTGGAGGGGGAAAGCGCAGCGGCATCGAGGGCATGCCGTCGCCGTTGTCCGCGACGCGCACGTCGCAGCGGCCGGAGCCGATCGCAGCCGTCACTTCGTAGCGGTTGGCGGGCCCTCCGTGCCGGACCGCATTGGAGCACGCCTCAGAGACGGCCAGCAACATGTCGGCGATGCACGTCTCGCTCACGTTGAGTGAACGCATGGCGTCGCCAAGCACTCGCCTGACCATCGGTATGCCGATCGCATCCCGAGGCAGTGCCAACGAGAACTCAATATCCACCGGACTCCTCCGGGCGCCAGAATGTTACCTGGAGTAGGTTTCCCTGAGAAATCGGGGCTAACCGCAAAATCACGCTGTTGTTATTTAGTGTTGGCACGCCCGTGGCATTGTGGCACGTCGGAACCCCCACTTTAAGCCTCTGAGGGTAAGTCAGTGGATCAATTGTGCTTCTACCCCTCAACCCGGACGGTGTAGTCCTCGATCACGGTGTTGGCGAGCAGAGTCTCGGCCATCTTCCGCACTTCGCCGAGTGCCGCCTCGTCGGCCGGGCCTTCCAGCTCGACCTCGAAGCGCTTGCCCTGCCGGACGGCCGAGACACCGGAGAAACCCAGCCTGGGCAGGGCCCTGGCGATCGCCCGGCCCTGCGGGTCGAGGATCTCGGGCTTCAGCATGACGTCTACGATGACGCGCGCCACTGCGTTCCTCCTGGGAGCGGCGGTGATTGGGAAGGACAGCCTACCGGCGTGGTGTGGCTGCCGATGCAACGGGAACGGGGAGAACATGGGGCTTGCGCGCAGGGCCATGACGTCTGCCACGATGGCCCCAAACGCGTGCGAACTATCACCAAGTGGTTCGGCGCTCGAAAGGCTGGCCCCGAGTGGCAACCCCATCGGCACCGGCCCTGATCGCACAGGAGTGGCAATGACCGAGCCAGTCGAGGTCATCAAGGAGCACAGCACTTTCGTCATGGGGCCGGCGACGAAGGGGGCCGCATGACCACCGACGCCTCTCGCGGTGCAGACGCACCCCCGGAGCTCGTCCAGTTGCTCACCCCGGAGGGGGAGCGGGTCGAGCATCCCGACTACGACATCGACCTGACCCCGGAGGAGATCCGATCGCTCTATCGCGACCTGGTGCTCGTCCGGCGCGTCGACCTGGAGGCCGTGGCCCTGCAGCGGCAGGGCGAGCTCGGCATCTGGGCCTCGCTGCTGGGTCAGGAGGCCGCGCAGATCGGCTCAGGCCGCGCGCTGACCGACACCGACATGGCCTTCCCCACCTATCGCGAGCACGGCGTGGCCTGGTGCCGCGGTGTGGACCCGGTCAAGCTGCTGGGGCTGTTCAGGGGGGTCAACCACGGCGGGTGGGACCCCAAGGAGCACAACTTCCACCTGTACACGATCGTGATCGGCAGCCAGACGCTGCACGCGGTCGGCTATGCGATGGGCATCCAGCGCGACGACGCGAGCGCCGCCACCATCGTCTACTTCGGTGACGGGGCCACCTCCCAGGGCGACGTCAACGAGTCGTTCATCTGGGCCAGCGTGTTCAACGCGCCGATCGTCTTCTTCTGCCAGAACAACCAGTGGGCCATCTCCGAGCCGCTGGAGAAACAGACCCGCATCCCGCTGTACCGCCGGGCCTCCGGCTTCGGCTTCCCCGGGATCAGAGTGGATGGAAATGACGTGTTCGCCTGCCTGGCCGTGACGCGCAAGGCACTCGACGCCGCCCGTACGGGCCAGGGCCCGACGCTCATCGAGGCCTTCACCTACCGGATGGGCGCCCACACCACCACCGACGACCCGACCCGCTACCGGGTCGCCAGCGAGCTGGAGGCGTGGAAGCTCAAGGACCCGATCGAGCGGGTCAAGTCCTACCTGTTCAAGAACGAGCAGGCCGACCAGGCGTTCTTCGACTCCGTGGACGGCGAGGCCGACCAGCTCGGCGCCGACCTGCGCCGGCGGTGCCTGGCCATGCCGGACCCCGAGCCGCTGGACATCTTCGACCACGTCTACAGCGAGCCCCACGCCCTGGTGGAGCAGGAGCGCGCCCAGTTCGCCGGCTATCTGGAGGGGTTCGAGAAATGACGGTCCTGAGCCTTTCCAAAGCGCTCAACGAAGGCATGCGCAAGGCCATGGAGGACGACCCCAAGGTCCTCATCATGGGCGAGGACGTCGGCAAGCTGGGCGGCGTCTTCCGGGTCACGGACGGGCTGCAGAAGGACTTCGGCGAGGACCGCGTCATCGACACCCCGCTGGCCGAGTCGGGCATCATCGGCACCGCGATCGGCCTGGCGCTGCGCGGCTACCGGCCGGTGTGCGAGATCCAGTTCGACGGGTTCGTCTTCCCGGCCGCCGACCAGATCATCACGCAGCTCGCCAAGATGCCGATGCGCTCGCTGGGCGCGATCAAGCTGCCGGTCGTCGTACGCATCCCCTGCGGCGGCGGCATCGGCGCGGTCGAGCACCACAGCGAGTCGCCGGAGGCGTATTTCACCCACACGGCCGGCCTGCGCGTCGTGGCCTGTTCCAACCCGGCCGACGCCTACACCATGATCCAGCAGGCCATCCGCAGCGACGACCCGGTGGTGTTCTTCGAGCCCAAGCGCCGTTACTGGGAGAAGGCCGACATCGACACCGCCTCCACCGACTGGTGGACGCCGCTCCACGCGGCCAAGGTGGTGCGCCCGGGCACGGACGTGACGCTGCTGGCCTACGGGCCGATGGTCAAGACCTGCCTGGAGGCGGCCACGGCCGCCGAGGAGGACGGACGCTCCCTGGAGGTGATCGACCTGCGCTCGCTCAACCCGCTGGACGAGCCGCTGGTCATGGAGTCCGTACGCCGTACGGGCCGGGTGGTGGTCGTGCACGAGGCCCCTGTCAACAGCGGCTTCGGCGCGGAGCTGGCCGCCCGGATCACCGAGCAGTGCTTCTACCACCTGGAGTCGCCCGTGCTGCGGGTGGGCGGCTTCTCCACCCCCTACCCGCCGTCGAAGCTGGAGGAGCACTACCTGCCCGACCTGGACAGAGTGCTCGACGCCGTGGACCGGACGTTCGGGTACTGAGAGGGCATTCATGCGACGCGAGTTCAAACTCCCCGACGTCGGAGAAGGGCTGACGGAGGCGGAGATCGTCCGCTGGCACGTCAAGCCGGGCGACGACGTCAAGGTCAACCAGATCGTCGTGGAGATCGAGACGGCCAAGTCCATCGTCGAGCTGCCGATCCCGTGGGACGGGGTGGTGGCGGCCCTGCTGGCCGACGAGGGCCAGACGGTGGACGTGGGCGTGCCCATCATCACCGTGGACACGACGGAGCCCGGGGCGGCCCCTGACGAGCGCACACAGGCGCTGGCCGACGACATGGTCCCCAAGCCGCCGGCGGAGGGCGCCGTCGAGCCGGGGGCCCACGGCGGCCCGGCCCCGAAGGAGGAGCGCCAGTCGGTCCTCGTCGGCTACGGCGTCAAGACCGGCGCCACCAAACGCCGCGCCCGCAAGAAGCCGCCGTCCGACGTCACCCCCGCACCGACCGGCGTCACGCCCGCCCCCGAGCCCGCCCCGCCCGCTGCCCCGCCCGCCGGGGCGGCCGGGGCGCGGCCGGCCGTGCTGGCCAAGCCCCCGGTCCGCAAGCTGGCCAAGGACCTGGGCGTGGACCTCGCGGGTGTCCAGGGCACCGGCCCGCAGGGTTCCATCACCCGCGAGGACGTGCACGCCGCGGCGGAGACCGCCCAGCGGCCGGCCGCGCGGCCGGTTCCCCAGGCGCCGGGGCGGGAGGAGCGCATCCCCGTCAAGGGCGTCCGCAAGATGACCGCCCAGGCCATGGTGGCCAGCGCCTTCACCGCCCCGCACGTCACCGAGTTCCTCCAGGTGGACGTGACCGGGACGATGGAGGCCGTGCGCCGCCTGCGTACCCTCCAGGACTTCGCGGAGGTCAAGGTCTCCCCGCTGCTCCTGGTGGCCAAGGCGGTGCTCACGGCGGCCAGAAGGCATCCCATGGTCAACTCCGCGTGGGACGAGGCGGCCCAGGAGATCGTGGTCAAGCACTACGTGAACCTGGGGATAGCCGCCGCCACCCCGCGCGGCCTGGTGGTGCCCAACATCAAGGACGCCCATGCCCTCTCCCTCCCGGCCCTGGCCGAGGAGCTGGCCAAGCTCACGGAGACGGCCAGGTCGGGCCGTACCCAGCCGGCGGAGATGGCGGGCGGCACCATCACGATCACCAACGTGGGCGTGTTCGGCGTGGACGCCGGCACCCCGATCCTCAACCCGGGCGAGGCCGCCATCCTCGCCTTCGGCCAGATCAGGGACATGCCCTGGGTGGTGGACGGCGAGCTGGCCGTACGCAAGGTCACGACCCTGGCCCTCTCCTTCGACCACCGGATCATCGACGGCGAGCTCGGCTCGCTGTTCCTGCGCGACGTGGGCGCCATGCTGGAGGACCCCCTCCGCATGCTCGCCTGGAGCTGACCGGCGCCGGATGAGATACGGCGGCCGCCGGGAGGACCCCTCCCCCGGCGACCGCCGTACGGCCGCGGACACCCGCACCCGCCACGTATGAGTCGGCGGCAGCCGGATCTGATACATCGATATGGTTGACGCATGATCCGTCACATCGTGATGTTCACCTGGACCGAGGACGCCACCGCCGAGCAGAAGGAGGCGGTGGCCGCCGAGCTGGGCAAACTGCCGGGCGTCATCCCGCAGATCCGCGCCCTCACGCTGGGCGGCGACGCCGGGATCAACCAGGGCAACCACGACTTCGCGCTGGTGGCCGACTTCGACGACGTCGAGGGCTACCTGGCCTACCGCGACCACCCGCGGCACCAGGCGGTGATCGCGGAGCACATCAGGCCCATCCTCGCGGCCCGGGCCGCGGCCCAGCTCAAGGTCTAGTCAGAGCTCGGCCGTCAGGCGAGGCACGACAGGGGCCGGCCGCCGTTGTAGGTGACCATGTCCAGCACGGCAGCGACCAGGTCGATCGGGGCGCCGAGGGGCTGCCCGTCGAGCTCGGCGTACGCGCGGTGCAGGTTGCCCACGATGCGCTCGGAGTCCAGCAGCCCGGCCCACTCGCCGAGGTCGGTCTCCCTGGCCGCCTCCAGCGGTGACAGCCCGGCCTCCCGGCCCCGCCGGGCGGTCTCCTGCACGAAGCGCAGATAGCCCTCCACGGGGTCGTACGCCTCGGGCCCGCAGATCTCCCCGTGCCCCGGCACGACCGTCTCCGCACCCAGCTCCCTGAGCCGCGCGATGGCGTCGAGGGCCCCGGCCACCGAGCCCATCAGCACGAACGGCGTGCCGCCGTTGAAGACCAGGTCACCGGTGAACAGCAGCCGCCGCTCCGGGATCCACACGTACGAGTCGTTGGTCGTGTGGGCGGCGTGGCCGACGTGCCTGACCTCGCACCGCAGGTCGTCGGAGTGCACGGTGATCCGGTCGGTGAAGGTGAGGAACGGCGGCGCGAGCTCCAGCTTCCCCCACTCCACCTCGGGCGACCAGGCGCCCCGGTAGGTGGGCACGCCGTCGGCCAGGATCTGCTCGCGCACGCCCTCGTGCCCGACGATCGTCGCCTCGGGGAACAGCCAGTTGCCGAACGTGTGGTCCCCGTGGTGATGGGTGTTGACCAGCGTGGTGATGGGCCGGTCGCTGACCTTGCCGACGGCCTCGCGCAGGGCCCGGGTGCGGCGCTCGGTCGAGCAGGCGTCGATGCAGATCACGCCCCGCCGCCCGGCCAGGAAGCCGGTGTTGTTGATCCACCAGCTCCCGTCCGGCTGGACGTAGGCGTAGACGCCGTCCGACACCTCCTCGACGCGGGGCGGGGGCAGGGGATGGTCATGGGAGGACGAACTCATGAGGCGAAGGTATCCGCCCCGGACCAGGTCCCGCCGTGCCCCCCATGACAGAACGCCCGCCCCCGGGGGGATGGGGACGGGCGTTCCGCAGGCGGCGGCGGAAGTGCTCAGAAGGCCTCTTCCGGGAGCTCCATAAGCTCCTGGCCGGTGCCGGCGAGAACGCGCCGCTCGGCGCTCAGCCGGGGCAGTACGGTCTTGGCGAAGAACGAGGCGGCGACGACCTTGCCCTGGTAGAACGGGTCCTCACCGTCGGCCAGCCGGGCCAGGGCCACCTCGGCCTGGCGCAGCAGCAGCCAGCCGATCACCAGGTCGCCCAGCGCGAGCAGGAACCTGGTGGTGTTCAGCCCGACCTTGTAGACCTCCCGCGGCGTCTCCAGCGAGCCGAGCGCCCACCCGGCCATGGTCTCGCCCATGACCTGGATGTCGGCGGCGGCCTCGGCGAGCAGCTTGCGCTCCTCCTTGAGCCGGCCGTTGCCCGCCTCGGAGCCGGCGAACTCGACGATCTCGCTGAGCAGCGACCCGAGAGCGGCACCCTGGTTACGCAGGATCTTCCGGAAGAACAGGTCGAGGCCCTGGATCGCGGTCGTGCCCTCGTACAAGGAGTCGATCTTGGCGTCGCGGATGTACTGCTCGATCGGGTAGTCCTGGAGGTAACCCGAGCCGCCGAGGGTCTGCAGCGAGCGCGACAGCAGCTCGTACGACCGCTCGGAGCCCACACCCTTGACCACGGGCAGCAGCAGGTCGTTCATCGCGTGGGCCTGCTGGTCGTCGGGGTCGGCGAGCAGGGTGTCCTGGAACGTGGCCGTGTAGAGCACGAGCGCCCGCATGCCCTCGGTGTAGGCCTTCTGCAGCATCAGCTCGCGCCGCACGTCCGGGTGGTGGATCACGCTCACCCGGGGGGCGGTCTTGTCGGTCATCTTCGTCAGGTCCGAGCCCTGCACCCGGGACCTGGCGTATTCCAGGGCGTTCAGGTAGCCGGTGGACAGGGTGGCGATGGCCTTGGTGCCGACCATCATGCGGGCGTGCTCGATGATCATGAACATCTGCTTGATGCCCTCGTGCACGTCGCCGACCAGCCAGCCGACCGCCGGGTGCTTCTCCCCGAACGTGAGCTCGCAGGTCGTGGAGACCTTCAGGCCCATCTTCTTCTCGACGTTGGTGACGTAGACGCCGTTGCGCTCGCCCAGCTCGCCGGTTTCGAGATTCACGTGGAACTTCGGCACCAGGAACATCGACAGCCCCTTGGTGCCCGGCCCGTGGCCCTCGGGGCGGGCCAGTACGAGGTGGAAGATGTTCTCGGCCATGTCGTGCTCGGCGCTGGTGATGAAGCGCTTGACGCCCTCGATGTGCCAGGTCCCGTCGGGCTGGCGCACCGCCTTCGTCCGCCCGGCGCCCACGTCGGAGCCGGCGTCCGGCTCGGTCAGCACCATGGTGGCGCCCCAGTCACGCTCGATGGCCAGCTCGGCGAAGCGCTTCTGCTCCTCGGTGGCGACCTGCCACAGCGTGTAGGCGAACTTGGGGCCGGCGGCGTACATGTAGAGTGCCGGGTTCGCGCCGAGCACCAGCTCCGCCGCGGCCCAGGCCAGGCTCCGCGGGATGCCGGGGCCGCCCAGGTGGGCAGGCAGGTCGAGGTCCGGCCAGCTGCCGTCGACCAGCGCCTTGTAGGACTTCTTGAAGCCTTCGGGAACGGTCACCGTGCCGGTCGCAGGGTCGAACACGGGCGGGTGCCGGTCGCCCTCCTCGAAGGAGTCCGCGAGGACACCGGTGGCCAACCTGTCCAGCTCTTCGAGGATGCTGCGGGCGACCTCTTCGTCAACTTCCGCAAAGGGCCCCGTGCCGAGGATCTCGCGTCTCCCGAACACCTCGAAGAGGTTGAATTCCAGGTCACGCACGTTGCTCTTGTAGTGGCCCATGGGTGCTGATCTCCTTGAACCGAGTTCTCCTGTACTGGCGAGTAACCTTACTCTGAAATGCTACCCGCGGGTAACCCGGGATATGCATGGCATGCTCATCTCCATGGACGCCGAAGAACTCGCTGCCAGGTGGCGAGAGCGACTGGAATCCTGGGCCATTCCGGACAAGATCATGGCCAAGGCTCCCGCCGACCCCTGGAGCCACTCGCCGGAGCGATTCGGCACCCGGACCGACAGGGCGCTCGCCGAGCCCGACGACGGGCCCACCATGACGCGCCTGTCCGAGGCCCTGCCGGACAAGGGCACCCTGCTCGACGTCGGCTCGGGCCCCGGGGCCGCGTCCCTGCCGCTGCACGAGCGCATCGGACACCTCTACGCGGTCGACACCTCGGCCTCGATGCTGGAGGGTCTGACGGCGCGGGCGGACAAGCTCGGGGTGCCGGTCACGACGGTCGTGGGCCGCTGGCCGGACGTGGCCCACCGGGTGCCGGTGGCGGACGTGTCGATCTCCGCGCACGTCGTCTACAACGTGCCCGACCTGGCCGACTTCCTGCGCGCCCTGGACAGGTGCACGCAGGGGCGGGTGGTGCTGGAGTTGCCGCACCGCCATCCGATGAGCTGGATGACGCCGCTGTGGCAGCACTTCCACGGGGTGGACCGGCCGGTGCGGCCGATCGCCGAGGACTGCGTGGCGCTGGCCGCGGCCCTCGGCTATCCCGTACGGGTGGAGGAGCGGGAGGCCCCGCTGGAACGTTTCACGTCCCTGGAGGAGCTGGCCACCAGCGCGTGCCGGCGGGTCTGCCTCGACCCCGCCAGGGCGGAGGAGGTGGCGGCGACGGTGCTGGAGCTCGGCATGTGGCCGGTGCCACGCGACCGGTGGGTCACCATTTGGTGGGATTCGCCGCGCCGGTGAGCAGGGGCGTCACCGGGATTGACGCTACGTGCGGAGTCCGGTTGGGTGGCCTGGTGATCGAGATTCATGCCGTCAGCTTCGACGCCACAGACCCGTACGAGATCGCGAGCTGGTGGAGCCGTGCCACCGGGCTGCCCCTGGGGGAGGGCGACCGCCCGGGGGACGACGAGGTCATGTTGCGGACCGAGCGGGACCCGTATCTGCTGTTCCTGCGGGTGCCCGAGGGCAAGTCCGTCAAGAACCGGATACACCTCGACGTCAACGGCACCGCGGGGCGGAGCCGTGACCAGGAGGTCGAGCGGCTGGTCGGGCTGGGCGCGACCGTCTATGACGACCGGCGGCAGCCCGACGGCACCGGCTGGGTGGTCATGCTGGACCCCGAGGGCAACGAGTTCTGCGTGTGCAGGAGTCCGGCGGAGCGGGGGATGTGAACCGGCTTCACCTGGCCGAGCGGCCCCGGCCCTGCATCGTGAGGGTCAGGATGCCGGCGATCAGATAGACCAGCGCGCCGTGCCAGAGCGCCTGCACGCCGGAGCCGAAGACCCCCTCGCCGTCGAGCACGAGCTGCACCGGGTAGTCCAGCACGGCCGTGAGGCCCGCGGGCAGGAGTGCGAACTTCCACGGGTGCTGCAACGACCACAGGCGGGCCTGGCGGGTCACCCGGTCGCCCTCGTGCGGCTTGGCGACCGCCCCGATCGCCGCGATCAGGGCGAACAGGCTGATGCCGAGGCCCAGCGCCCAGGCCACGTCGGCGCCGCCCGTGAGCAGGCCCATCCCGACGCTGGCCGCGGTCACGACGCCACCGCTGATGGCGGCGGCCTTCCAAGGGGCGCCGCGCAGCGCGGCGCCCGACAGCGAAATCTCATCGCGTCGACTGATCTCGTTCATGTCATCCATGCTGCCTTTCGGGTCACCCGAGGGGCATCGGGGTCGGACCCTGAGCTGTCCCTGACATGATTCGGGCATGCAGGAAATCGTGATATCGCACCTTGGCCAGGACGAAGGGGAGCGGCTGCGGGAGATCCGGCTGCGCGCGCTCCAGGACTCGCCGGACTCGTTCGGGTCCTCGTACGAGCGTGAGATCGAGCTTTCGGCTGATGAATGGGCTGAAAGAGTGAAAAATCAGGACTCGCGGTGGTGGGTGGCCTCCAGCGACGGCGTGGACGTCGGCCTGGTGTGCATGAGGCTGGAGGAGGAGGGCACGGCCCATCTGCTGTCCATGTGGGTCGCCCCCGAGGCCAGGGGCGCGCGCCTGGGCTCCCGGCTGCTGGCCGAGGCCGTGGCCTGGGCCAGGGAGGCCGGCGCCGAGGAGGTCGGGCTCTGGGCCGTGGACCGCAACCACGCCGCCCGGGCCCTCTACGTCGCCGCGGGCTTCGTCCCGAGCGGCAAGGTCATGGCCCTGCCGTCCAACCCGGCGCTCATGGAGTCCCACTATGTGCTGCCGCTGACCTTCCGCGCGGCGCGCAGGGAGGACGTGCCCGCCATCGTGGCGCTGCTGGCCGACGACCACCTCGGCGCCGGCCGCGAGGGGGATCCGGGGGACGAGCGCTACCTGGCGGCGTTCGACCGCATCGCGGCCAACCCGAACGACGAGCTGATCGTGGTCGAGCAGAAGGGCGAGGTGGTGGGCACGATGCAGCTCACGTACCTGTCCTCGTTGTCGCGCCTCGGCGCCGAGCGGTGCCTGATCGAGGCGGTCCGCGTCTCGGGCTCCACCCGTGGCCAGGGGCTCGGCGGCAAGATGATCCGGTGGGCGATCGGCCGGGCCCGGGCGCGCGGCTGCGCGCTCGTGCAGCTCACCTCCGACAAGACGCGTACGGACGCGCACCGCTTCTACGACAACCTCGGCTTCACGGCCTCCCACGTGGGCTACAAGCTGACCCTATGAAGCTGGGCTGATCTCCACGAGGTTGTCGTGGAAGCCCGGCCCCTTGCCCATGTCGCCGTCGCGCTCGGCCACGACGGCGTTCGGGTTGGCGCCGCCGGGGCTGAACTTCGGCCAGCGGCCCTTCGGCGAGGCCACCACCCCGGCCGCCACCCGATCGCTGATCTCCACGTCGGCCAGGAACTCGCCGCCGTCGTTGTGCACGCGGACCCGCTGGCCGTCCACCAGCCCGCGGGCCGCCGCGTCGGCCTGGTTGACCAGCACCACCGGGTCCTTGGCGCGCCGGCGCAGCTCCGGGTTGTTGGCGAAGGTCGTGTTGAGGAACAGGTGCGCGGCGGGCGTGATCAGGACCAGCGGGTACGCCGAGTTCCCGCCCGTACGGACCGAGTGGGAGGGCACGTACGCCTTGCCCGTGGGCGGGAAGCGCAACCGGCCCGAGGGGGTCGGGAAGCCCGTGGCGAACGGGGTGAAGGGCGTGGGGTAGTTCATCCGCACCCAGCCCTCCTTGCGGATCCTGTCCAGGGTGATGCCCTCCAGCGAGGGATGCCCGCTCGCCAGCAGCTGCTCGGCCAGCTCCAGATCCGAGTCGAACAGCGACGGCTCGGTCATCCCCATGTGCGCCGCCAGCCGCCTGAACGTCTCCGTCGTGGACAGACACTCGCCGGGCGGCTGCTCGGCGGGCTCGTTCCAGAGCAGGTAGAGGTGGCCGTAGCCGGCGTGCAGGTCGTAGTGCTCGGTCTGCATGGTCGCGGGCAGCACGATGTCGGCGTAGTCCACGGTGTCGGTCGGGAACTGCTCCATGACCACCGTGAACAGGTCCTCGCGGGCGAGCCCGCGCTTGATGGCGTTCGCGTCGGGGGAGGAGCCGGCCGGGTTGGCCGCGTACACCCACAGGCACTTCACGTCGTCGAGCTGGGAGGCCACCTTGCTCATGACCAGCGTGCGGACCGGCTCGGCCAGCAGGTCGTCGCGCCGGTCGATGTTCAGGTGCACGTGGTCGCTGGTGGAGAAGGCGACGCCGCCGCCCGGGTGGCGCCAGTCGCCGGTGACGCCGGGGATCGCGGCGATCGTGCGCAGCGCCGTGCCGCCGCCCTGGTGCCGCTGCAGCCCGTGGGTGGCGCGGATGGCGGTCGGGCGGGTGTGGGCCAGCCGTATCCCCAGGCTGTGGATGGCGGCGGCGGGAATGCCGGTGATCTCGGCCACTCTCTCCACCGGATGGTCCAGGATCTCCTGGCGGAAGTCCGCCCAGCCTTCGGTGTGCTCGGCCAGGAACTCCTCGTCCTGCGCGTTCTCCGACAGCACGACGTTGAGCAGCCCGAGCGCGAGCGCCGCGTCGGTGCCCGGCCTGATCGGCAGGTGCTCGTCGGCCTGGTCGGCCGTCCTGGTGCGGATCGGGTCGATGGCGACGACGTACGCGCCGTCCGCCCTCGCGTCCTGGATGAACTTCCACAGGTGGTGGCCGCTGGTCAGCGTGTTCGTGCCCCAGAGCAGGATGAGCCGGGCCAGCGCGAAGTTCTCCGGGTCCATGCCTCCGGCGGTGCCGTTGGTGCGCTTGAGCCCGCTGTTGCCGGCCCCCGAGCAGATGTTGAGCCAGTGTTTGGAGGCGCCCAGCATGTTCCAGAACCGCCGCCCGGCCACGCCCTCGCAGCCCTGTAGGTAGCCGAGGCTGCCGGTGCCCAGGTAGGGCCAGATGGCCTCGCCGCCGTGCTCCTCGACGATGCCGCGCAGCCGTACGGAGATCTCGTCGAGCGCCTCCTCCCAGGTGATCCGCTCGAACTGCCCCGAGCCCTTGGGCCCGGTACGGCGCAGCGGATAGAGGATGCGGTCGTCGGCCCGGGTGTGCTCCAGGTAGCGGTTGACCTTCACGCAGAGGGCGCCCCTGGTGTAGGGCTGGTCGGGGTTGCCGCGCAGTTTGACGGCCTTGCCGTTCTCGACGGTGACCACCCAGGAGCAGGTATCCGGGCAGTCAAGCGGACATGCTCCCAAAACCCTCAATTCACCCGACATGCGACACAGCTTACGTTGCCACCCTGGTTCGGAGAATCCGCGTTCAACCCCGGGGACTCCAGCGTGTAGCCTGCCCCGTGCGAGGACTGCGGGGGCGTTTGCGGACACTGGAAAGCAAGAGACCGCACGGTCCGGCCAGGAAGGTGCAGAATCGCTGTCGGTGGCCGAAATCAGGGAACGAGACGACACGGAGGACCTCGCGGAGGGGGATCCAGCCGTGGCTGAGTCGCGTCCGGACGACGACGTCTACGTCGTCGAGCCGCTGCTGCCTCAGCGCCTTCGCCGCCCCTCCGACCTGCTGCGCTTCTTCGCGACGCTCATCGTGCTCACCGCGGTCATCCTGCTCGCCCTGGTGGCCAAGCGCACGCTCATCGGCCTGGAGGCCGACGTCAAGGAGGGCGCGGAGCTCGTACCCCTGCTGAGCAGGATCGCCGCGTTCCTCGGTGGCGCGGCCGTGCTGATCGTGCCCGCGGCGTTCGCGGTCGAGCGGGTCTTCCACCGCGACGGCCTGCGCGTCGCCGAGGGGCTGATCGCCGCGATCGCCGGCATCGCCGGGTCGTTCCTGCTCGGGCAGTGGCTCGTCGCGGGCAACGTCGAGGACCTGCGCGTGCTGCTGACCGGCGACCGCACGATCGAGCCGCTCAACACGCTCCTCACGTCGGTCATCGCGTACGCCACCGCCGTGCGCATCTCACGCCGGCCCACCTGGCGGATGCTGATGTGGGCCACCGTCGCCCTCTACATCCTCGCCTTCTTCTCCGGCCGGCAGATCACGCTGCCCAGCGCCATCGTCACGGTGCTGGTCGGCATGGCCATCGGCTACGCCACCCTCTACGGCGTCGGCAGCCCCAACACCAGGCCGGCGGGCAGCGCCGTGGTGGCCGCGCTGCGCAAGCTGTCGTTCCCGGTGGTCTCGGCCCGCCGCATCGAGGACGACCTCCAGGGCGACCGCCGCTACTCCATGGGGCTCAAGGACGGCAGCAGCCTGGACGTCACCGTGCTCGACCGGGATCGGCAGGTGGCCGGGCTGGCCTACCGGCTGTGGCGGCGCATCCGGCTCAATTCCGAGACCCGGCGCAAGGCCATCCGCTCGCTCAGGGCAGAGCTCGAACGCGAGGCGCTCATGGCATACGCGGCCCAGGCGGCAGGCGCCAGCACGCCCCGGCTGCTCGGCACCAGCGAGATCGGCACCGAGGCCGCGCTGCTCGCCTACGAGCACATCGAGACCCGCCCGCTCGCCGAGGTGCCGGACTCGGAGATCGACGACGCGCTGCTCGCCCAGATCTGGGAGCAGGTCGAGCTGCTGCAGATCCAGCGCCTGGCGCACCGCAGGCTCACCGGCGACAGCATCCACCTCGACCGCGCGGGGCGCGTCGTGCTGACCGACGCGCGCAGCGGCGAGATCGCCGCCGGAGACCTGCTGCTCCGGCTCGACGTCGCCCAGCTCCTCGCCTACCTGGCGCTGCGCGTCGGCCCCGAGCGCTCGGTCCGGGCCGCGGCGGCCGTGCTGGGGCCTGACGCGCTGGCCGCCGCCATGCCGCTGCTCCAGCGCATCGCGCTGACCAGGGAGACCCGCGCGGCGCTCAGCAAGGCGAAGAACGTGCTGCCCGGCCTGCGCGACCACATCGTCGCGCTCAAGCCGCAGAGCAAGGTCGAGGAGGTCCGCCTCGAACGGTTCCGGCCGCGCGTCCTCATCACGATCATCGCCAGCACCCTGGCCGCGTACATCGTGCTGTCCCAGCTCAGCCGGGTGGACATCTACCGGGTGATCACCACGGCCAACTGGGCCTGGTCGGGGGTGGCGCTGGTCGCCTCGTTCGTCAGCTTCGTGGCCGCCGCCCTGATGCTGCGGGGGTTCGTGCCCGAGCCGCTGCCGCTGTGGCGTACCGTGCTCGTGCAGTTCGCCGCCTCGTTCGTCAAGCTCGTCGCGCCCGCGGCCGTCGGCGGAGTCGCGATCAACACGCGCTACCTGCAGAAACGCGGCATCCCACCGGCCAGTGCGGTGGCCAGCGTGGGCGCCTCGCAGCTCATCATGCTGGTCTTCCACATCGCGCTGCTGCTGCTGTTCGCCTACATCACGGGCTCCACCACGACCACCTCGTTCACTCCCTCGCGCGGGCTCGTCGTGGTGCTGCTCGCGGTCGCGCTGCTGGTCGTGGTGGTGCTCGGGGTGCCGCCGCTGCGCAGGCTGTTGACGTCGCGGATGCGCAAGCTGTTCTCGAACGTGCTGCCCAGGCTGCTCGACGTGCTGCAGTCGCCGCGCAAGATGGTCGAGGCGTGCACCGGCACCCTCATGATCACCATCGCGTTCGTGCTGTGCCTGGACGCCTGCGTCGCCGCGTTCGGCGGCTCGCTCAGCTTCACCGCCGTCGCGGTCGTCTATCTCACGGCCAACGCGATCGGCTCGGCCGCACCCACACCGGGCGGTCTGGGTGCGGTCGAGATCGCGCTCGCGGGCGGCCTGACCGTGGCGGGCGTGCCCGCCGAGCTGGCCACCTCGGCCGTGCTGCTGCACCGGCTGCTCACGTTCTGGCTGCCGGTGCTACCCGGCTGGGCCGCCTTCACCTACCTCCAGCGGCACGAGTCCCTGTGAGAGCCCTCAGCGGGCGGACAGGGCCGGTCCGGTGACCTTGTCGATGGCCTGGAGCTCGTCCTCGGTGAACGCCGGGCCGTCCACGCAGGCCACGTTGTCCTCCAGCTGCCGTACGCTGCTCGCGCCGATCAGCACACTCGTCACCCTGGGGTCCCTGAGCGTCCACGACAGCGCCATCTGGGCCAGCGTCTGCCCCCGGCCCTTGGCGATCTCGTTCAGGTCGCGGGCCAGGGCGACGTCGATCCGGTCGGCGTTCAGGAACCTGCTGGTCGCCGCCCGCGAGTCGGCCGGCACCCCGTTGAGGTAGCGGTCGGTCAGCAGGCCCTGCGCCAGCGGCGAGAACACGATGCAGCCCATGCCCGCCTCCTCCAGCGCGTCGAGCAGCCCGTCCTCGATCCAGCGGTTGATCATCGAGTAGGACGGCTGGTGGATCAGCAGCGGCGTGCCCAGCTCGCGCATGATCCGCGCGGCCTGGGTGGTCTGCTCGGCCGAGTAGTTGGAGATGCCCGCGTAGAGCGCCTTGCCCGAGCGCACCGCCCGGTCGAGCGCCCCCATGGTCTCCTCCAGCGGCGTCTCCGGGTCGGGGCGGTGGCTGTAGAAGATGTCGACGTAGTCCAGGCCCATCCGCTGGAGGGACTGGTCGAGGCTGGCCAGGACGTATTTGCGCGAGCCCCACTCGCCGTACGGGCCCGGCCACATGTCGAACCCGGCCTTGGTCGAGATCACCAGCTCGTCGCGATATCCGGCGAAGTCCTCGTGGAAGATGCGGCCGAAGTTCCGCTCCGCCGAGCCGTACGGCACGCCGTAGTTGTTGGCCAGGTCGAAGTGCGTCACCCCGAGGTCGAACGCCCGCCGCAGGATCGCCCGGGAGTTCTCGATCGGCCGGTTGTCGCCGAAGTTGTGCCACAGGCCCAGGGAGACCACGGGCAGCTTGAGCCCGCTGCGCCCGCTGCGGTTGTACGGCTGGCGCTCGTAGCGCTGCTCGTCGGCCTGATATGTCATGAGGTGCCCCTCTCGATGATCCAGGAAAGCGCGAACGCCTCTTCGCGCCAGGCGTCGTAACGCCCGCTGCGGCCGCCGTGCCCCGCGCCCATCTCCGTCTTGAGCAGGAACGGCCCGCCGCTCGCCGTCGCCCGCAGCCGGGCGATCCACTTCGCCGGCTCGTGGTACAGCACGCGCGTGTCGTTCAGGCTCGTGATCGCCAGGATCGGCGGGTACGGCCTGCCGTCCACGTTCTCATACGGCGTGTAACTCTTCATGTACGCGTAAACGTCGGGGTTGTGCAGCGGATCGCCCCACTCGTCCCACTCGATCACCGTCAGCGGGAGCGACGGGTCGAGAATCGTGTTCAGGGCGTCCACGAACGGCACCTCGGCCACCACGCCCGCGAACTCCTCCGGAGCCAGGTTCGTGACCGCGCCCATCAGCAGGCCGCCCGCCGAGCCGCCCCTGGCGATGATCCGCTCGCTCCAGCCGGCCGCCTTCATGTGCCTGGCCACGGCCACGAAGTCGGTGAACGTGTTGCGCTTGCTGGTGAGCTTGCCGTCCTCGTACCAGCGGCGGCCCATCTCGCCGCCGCCCCTGACGTGCGCGACGGCGAAGACGAAGCCGCGGTCGAGCAGCGACAGCCGGGGGACCGAGAAGCCGGGGTCGATGGAGGTCTCGTAGCTGCCGTAGCCGTAGAGGAGGGTCGGGGCGGGCTTGGCGGCGTCCTTGCGCTTGACGATGGACACCGGGATCCGGGTGCCGTCCTCGGCCAGGGCCCAGTCACGGAACTGCTCGTAGTCGGCCGGGTCGTAGCCGCCCAGGACCGGGCGCCGCTTGAGCAGGATCAGCTCGTGGGAGTCGAGGTCGTAGTCGTACACGCTGGGCGGGGTGACCATGCTCGTGTACGCCAGCCGGAGCCGCCTGGTGACGAACTCGGGGTTGCCCGCCGGGCCGACGTCGTAGAGGGGCTCGGGGAAGTCGATCTCGTAGGCGTTCCGCTCGGAGGCCTCGATGCGCTCGCGCCAGCCCTCGACACCGGTGGCGTACGGGAGCACGCGCAGACCGGTCAGGCCGTCGCGGCGGAAGTGCACCACGGCGTGGTCGGAGAACGCGTCGATCTCCAGCAGCCGGGTGTCCTCCCGGTGGGCGATCAGCGGGGTCCAGTCGCCGGGGGCGTCGAGCGGGGCCGTGGCCAGCTCGAAGTTCTCGGCGTCCTGGTTGTGGAGCACGTAGAAGAAGTCGCCCGCGTGCTCGATGCCGTATTCGACTCCGGTCGTCCGGGGGCGCACGACGCGGAACTCGCCCGCCGGGTCGGTGGCGTCGAGGATGCGGACCTCGCTGGTGATCTTGCTGCCCGCGCTCAGGACCAGGTACCGCTCGCTGCGGGTCAGCCCGATGCCGACCCAGTAGCGCTCGTCGGCCTCCTCGTACACCAGGACGTCCTCCTGGGTGCCGAGGGTGTGCCGGTAGACCTGGAACGGCCGCCAGGCGTCGTCCACGCGCGTGTAGAAGAACGCCGAGCCGTCGGCGGACCAGGCGCCCCCGTAGAAGATGTTCTCGATCTCGTCCGGGAGGATCTCGCCCGTCTCGAGGTTCTTGAAGCGCAGGGTGAAGCGCTCGTTGCCCGTGTAGTCGGTCGCGTAGGCCAGCATCGTGCCGTCGGGGGTGACGGAGCTGGTGCCGATCGAGAAGAACGGGCTGTCCCCGGCCAGCTCGTTGCCGTCGAGGATCACCCGCTCGCGCTCCAGGCGGACCCCCGGGGTGATCTCGGGGGGCGCGTCGCCGTCCACGGGGACGCGGCAGGAGACCGCGTACTGCTTGCCCTCCTCGGTACGGCTGAAGTACCACCACGCGCCCTTGCGGCTGGCGACCGACAGATCGGTTTCCTGCGTGCGGCCCTTGATCTCCTGGAACACCTGCTCCTGGAGTTCGGAGAGGTGAGCGGTCTCCTGTTTGAGAAATTCGTTCTCGGCCTCCAGATAGGCGGTGGTGTCGGGATCTTCCTTGTTGCCCAACCAGGCGTACTCGTCGATGACGGTGTCGCCGTGATGGGTGCGCTCGGTCGGGACCTTCTTCGCCACAGGGGGCGTGTTGCTGCTCACGTGGGGAGTCTATGTTCGGCCGTTGACATGGGGAGTGGGTGTTCGCCGTGATCGATCTGTGGCCGGGGATGGAGTCGAAGGCGTCTCGAGTGGTCGGAGGCGCTGCTAATCTTGAGGAGCCGACGAGGTGCGGCACATCCCTCCTTCATCACTCCGGTGATAGTGGGTGTGCTGTGTCCGAAGTTCCGCAAGTTGTGCAAGTCGAGTCAATTTGACAGAGACTTGAACGGCTGAAAGACTTAAGGCACAACGAAATGAACGCCGCCGGGTGCGGGACTCGCAAGGGTTTCACGGATCTGGTGAACGCGTCCGTTTCTTGAGAACTCAACAGTGTGTTAAAAGCCAGTGCATGTATGACACATGTATGACCCCGTCATTTTTGACGGATTCCTTTTTGAGGTTGGGATTTTCAAATCCCTCCAGACATTGTTTGGAGAGTTTGATCCTGGCTCAGGACGAACGCTGGCGGCGTGCTTAACACATGCAAGTCGAGCGGAAAGGCCCTTCGGGGTACTCG
>NZ_FNDJ01000005.1 GCF_900099965.1 Nonomuraea jiangxiensis
CCACGATCGTGGACGGCGCCGGTGACGCCGAGCAGATCTCCGGCCGGGTCAACGAGATCCGCGCCGAGATCGAGCGCACCGACTCCGACTACGACCGGGAGAAGCTCCAGGAGCGGCTGGCCAAGCTGGCCGGTGGCGTGGCCGTGATCAAGGCCGGCGCCGCGACCGAGGTGGAGCTCAAGGAGCGCAAGCACCGCATCGAGGACGCCGTGCGCAACGCGCAGGCGGCCGTCGAGGAGGGCATCGTCCCCGGTGGTGGCGTGGCGCTGCTGCAGGCCGGGGCCAAGGCGTTCGACAAGCTGGAGCTGTCGGGCGACGAGGCCACGGGCGCGGCGATCGTGAAGAAGGCTCTGGAGGAACCGCTCAAGCAGATCGCCGTCAACGCCGGCCTTGAGGGCGGTGTCGTGGTGGAGCGCGTACGCAACCTCACCCCGGGTGAGGGCCTCAACGCCGCTTCCGGCGAATACGTCAACATGTTCGACGCCGGCATCCTCGACCCGGCCAAGGTGACGCGTTCGGCGCTGCAGAACGCCGCGTCCATCGCGGCGCTGTTCCTCACCACCGAGGCGGTCATCGCCGAGAAGCCCGAGAAGACCCCTGCCGCTCCGGCCATGCCGGGTGGCGGCGGCGACCTGGACTTCTGAACGGATCGCCGGCGGGCATCGGGCGGGACCGCGAGAGCATCCTGCGGTCCCGCCCTGGCTCGGTCGGCGAGCGGGCCTTCGCTCTGAGCGGATTCGCCAAGAACGGAACGCGGACCGGCGCGGGTGGTCCAGCCGCCAAGGTGGGAGGATGCCGAACAACGACCACACCGAGAGCCTCCGCGCAGCCGAACGGCGCCTCCAAGCCGCCCAGCTCGCCTCCGACGTCGCCGCCCTCAGCGAGCTGCTGGACGACGCGGTCCTCTTCACCGGACCCGACGGAAAGCTCTACTCGAAGCAGGACGACCTGACGGTGCACGAAAGCGGCCGGCAGGTGCTGACCCGCGTCGAGGAGGAGGACCTGCGGGTGCTGGCCACGGCGCACACCGGTGTCACCTGGTTCCTCGGCACGCTGGAGGGCACCGTCAACGGTCAGCCGCTGACCGCTCGCATGCGCTACACCCGGACCTGGATCCACGACGAGGCAGGGTGGCGGATCATCGCGGCCCACGCGACGTTCCTCACCGACGAGGGCTGAGGCGGCGCTCGACGCCGGGGAGGGATCCGATGCCGGACCGGTCAGGATCGGAGAAGCGCGGGTCAGGGAGTCTCGCCTAGCCTGACTCGGGCGCGACGATTTCCGGTCTCCAGGCTCGACACCTACGAGTCGGTGACCGGTTCGTCGCGTCTGAGACCGCGAAGGCGACCCGCGTACAGATGGAGACACGATGAGCACAGCCACGAGGACGGACACGCAGTCGCCTGCGCTGCACGTTGCCGACAGCCACGACATGATCCGCGTGCACGGCGCCCGCGAGAACAATCTCAAGGACATCAGCGTCGAGATCCCCAAGCGCCGGCTGACGGTGTTCACCGGTGTGTCCGGGTCGGGCAAGAGCTCGCTGGTGTTCGACACGATCGCCGCGGACTCGCAGCGGCTGATCAACGAGACCTACAGCGCCTTCGTCCAGGGTTTCATGCCGACGCTGGCGCGGCCCGAGGTCGACGTGCTCGAAGGGCTGACGACCGCGATCATCGTCGACCAGCAGCGGATGGGGGCCGACCCCCGCTCCACGGTGGGCACCGCCACCGACGTCAACGCGATGCTGCGCATCCTGTTCAGCCGGCTCGGGCAGCCGCACATCGGCTCGCCCAACGCGTTCTCCTTCAACGTCCCTTCGGTGCGAGCGAGCGGCATGGTCACTGTCGAACGCGGCGCCGCCACCAAGGCCGTGCGACAGACCTTCACCCGCGCCGGCGGCATGTGCCCGCGCTGCGAGGGCCGGGGCACGGTCTCCGACATCGACCTCACCCAGCTCTACGACGACTCCAAGTCGCTCGCGGAGGGCGCGTTCACCATCCCCGGCTGGAAGTCGGACAGCTGGTGGACCGTACGCGTCTACGCCGAGTCGGGCTTCCTCGACCCGGACAAGCCGATCCGCGAGTTCACCAAGAAGGAGATGCAGGACTTCCTCTATCGCGAGCCGACCAAGGTGAAGGTCGAGGGCGTCAACCTCACCTACGAGGGGCTGATCCCGAAGATCCACAAGTCGTTCCTGTCCAAGGACAAGGATTCGCTGCAGCCGCACATCCGGGCGTTCGTGGAGCGGGCGGTGACGTTCACCACGTGCCCCGACTGCGGTGGCACCCGGCTCAGCCCGGCGGCGCTGTCGTCGAAGATCGACGGGATCAACATCGCCGACGCCTGCTCGATGCAGATCAGCGACCTGGCCGAATGGGTCCGGGGCCGGGCCGAGCCGTCGGTGGCGCCGCTGCTCACGACGCTTCAGCGCACGCTCGACTCGTTCGTGGAGATCGGGCTGGGCTACCTCTCGCTCGACCGGCCGTCGGGCACGCTGTCGGGCGGCGAGGCACAGCGTACGAAGATGATCCGCCATCTCGGCTCCTCGCTCACCGACACCACCTACGTCTTCGACGAGCCCACCACGGGCCTGCACCCGCATGACATCCAGCGGATGAACGACCTGCTGCTGCGACTGCGGGACAAGGGCAACACCGTGCTCGTCGTGGAGCACGAGCCGGAGACGATCGCGATCGCGGACCACGTCGTCGACCTCGGTCCCGGCGCCGGTTCGGCGGGCGGCACCGTCTGCTTCGAGGGCACCGTCGAGGGGCTGCGGGCCAGCGGCACCACCACCGGCCGCCATCTCGGTGACCGGGCCGCGCTCAAGGAGACGGTGCGCAAGCCCACCGGCGCGCTGGAGATCCGCGGCGCGAGGACGCACAACCTGCGCGAGGTCGACGTCGACATCCCGCTCGGGGTGCTGGTCGTCGTCACCGGTGTCGCCGGCTCGGGCAAGAGCTCGCTCGTGCACGGCTCGATCCCCGCCGGCGCGGGTGTGGTGTCGATCGACCAGGGCGGGATCCGCGGCTCGCGGCGGAGCAACCCGGCCACGTACACCGGGCTGCTCGACCCGATCCGCAAGGCGTTCGCGAAGGCCAACGGCGTGAAGCCGGCGCTGTTCAGCGCCAACTCAGAAGGCGCCTGCCCCAACTGCAACGGCGCCGGCGTCGTCTACACCGACCTGGCGATCATGACGAGTGTCGCCACCACCTGCGAGGAGTGCGAGGGAAAGCGGTTCGAGGCGTCGGTGCTGGACCACCACCTCGGCGGGCGCGACATCAGCGAGGTGCTGGCGATGTCGGTGACGGAGGCCGAGGAGTTCTTCGGCGGCGGCGAGGCGCGCACGCCGGCCGCGCACGCCATCCTCAAGCGGCTCGCCGACGTCGGGCTCGGCTACCTCGCCATCGGCCAGCCGCTCACCACGTTGTCCGGCGGCGAGCGGCAGCGCCTCAAGCTCGCCACCCACATGGCCGACAAGGGCGGCATCTACGTCCTCGACGAGCCGACCACCGGCCTGCACCTCGCCGACGTCGAGCAACTGCTCGGCGTGCTCGATCGGCTCGTCGAGTCCGGCAAGTCGGTCATCGTCGTCGAGCACCACCAGGCGGTCATGGCCCACGCCGACTGGATCATCGACCTCGGACCCGGCGCCGGCCACGACGGCGGCCGGATCGTCTTCGAGGGCACCCCCGCCGACCTCGTCACGGCCCGCTCCACCCGCACCGGCGAACACCTCGCGACCTACGTCGGCGCCTGACCCGCGGCCTCGGCCGTCACACCCGTTCGAGGGTGGCGTCCGGTCCTACGCTTCTACGGTCGCTGAGGATGTCCTGGCCCAGTTCGGTGGGGTAGTGCAGGACGAGGTTGGCCTGGCGGACACTGTCGATCAGGTTGGCCTGGCGCAGGACTCGGGCGTGTTCGCTGGCCGTGGCCAGGGGGACACCGGCGCGGCCGGCCAGTTCGGTGGTGCTGCAGCCCGGGGTCATCGCGACGCAACGCAGGACGTCGGCCCTGGTCCGGCCCAGCAGGGCGGCCAGGGCGTCGGTGCTGGTGACCGCCAGGCCGGATCGGTGCGGCGCGGGATAGACCAGTACGGGCGAGAGCGCCGGGTCGGCCAGGGAGATCGGGGTCCCCCTGCAGAAGTAGGACGGGATGAGCGTCAGCCCTCGCCCGCCTAACTGGATCTCCCGGCTTCCGGCGGGATAGTCGACCTCCAGTACGGGGAACCGCCAGCGCATGTGAGGCGAGAGGGTGGACAGCACCTGCTCCACGCCGCCGTCGGTGAGACCGCGCAGCACGACGGCTCGTTCCCTGGCCAGGGCGCGTTCCACGAACACCCAGTGCGGGGTGAGGACCGCGCGGCAGTAGTCGCTCGCGGCGCGGCTGAGCCGGCGTATCGCCTCGGGGTTCCCGCGGGCCAGGTCGTCCAAGGTGGCGGGCAGGTGGACGTGGGTACGTAGCAGCTCCAGCTCGTCGCGGACCCGGGCTCGGGGGGTGTGCGCGAGCGCCTGGATGGCCTGGTCGGGGCCGCCCTGGGCTTCGATCGGGGTGAGGAAGTCGGGGAAGTACCGGGCCCGGGGGGCCAGCGGGATGAGCGTGGTGCGTACCTGGGTGAGCAGGCCGGCGTCGATGAGTTGCCTGCGGGCCTGGTGCCGCCACTCGGTGATGATCGGGCCGCCGTCATGGGCCTGCAGGCGGTGCAGGCTCCCGACCATTTCCCACGTCAGATCCGCCCGGGGCGCGATGCGGACACGCGCCAGATCCTCCGCGGTGAAGACTATTTTCAGGATCCCCCTGGCCATGTGCCGTCTCCTGTCGTCGTCGCCTTGCTGAATGGCGGTTCGGGTGCCGCCTCGTACGTTGTTCACGCCGCTTTCCCGGCCGGAATGGCGCAGGCCGGGAAAGCGGCTTCCAGGAAATGCGACATTCCTGGGGAAGAGCGCGCGATCACAGCGTCGACTTTCAACGCGGAATGGCAGGGCACCGAATCTCATCAGGCAGGCTTGACCGAACGGTCCGGCCTTCGAGAAAGGCGCCAAGCGGAATAGGGCGGGCTTCTCCTTGCATCAGACACCCCGTCCGAGAAGCACCGTGATCAATGCTGGCACCGGCCCGTTCCTCGCAGCAAGGCAGACCGTCCGGGTGGGACGCTGGGATGACTTCACCCACCGAAGCTGCGGATTCATCACCCCCGCGGGATACGCCGGGGACGTCGCCCAGGGTCGGGCCCGCAGCCGGCGCAGCACGGCGAGCGCCCGGCGGTGGTCGTTGACCGGCGGAGGCGGCCCGAGTCGCGGCGTTCTTCGGGAGTGAGCTTGTCGGTGATTTCCGTGCGGCGGCCGGCGCCCATCATTTCGCGTGACGAGCTCGGGGTCAAAAACGCGGTTCCGCCGTCAGGCGCGAAAGATCCCGCCGAATTTCATATTATTCCGAAATCGGTGGCGCCCAGAGCTGGTCGGCGTCGCCGGCGGCGAGCCGGCCCCGGTAGACGTCGATCTTGTGATCGATGAGCCTGAGGTTCTCCTGCACCTCGGCGAGCTTGGCGCTCACGTCGGCGCGGTGGGCCTCCAGGAGGGCCAGCCGTTCCTGCTCGTTGCCGTGGCCTGCGGAGATGAGCTCGGCGTAGCACCGGATGGTCTTGATCGGCATGCCGGTGGCCCGCAGCTTGGTGCAGACGACGATCCACTGGAGGTCGAACTGGTGATAGCGGCGCCGGCCGCCGGCGGTGCGGCCGACGGGGGTGACGACCAGCCCGGCGCGCTCGTAGTAGCGCAGGGTGTGCACGCTGACCCCGGTGCGGCGAGCCGCCTCGGCGATGCTCAGCCCCGCATCGGGGTCGGAGCCGGCGGGCCCGGAATGCGGCTGGGGCTTGACCTGGAGCATGCTCTAAATCCTATCCTCCGAGCTCACGGGACGTCCTCCTCTCGCCGGTCACGGCCCCCGCGGCCCGATCAGCGGGCCGTGCCATCATGACTTGATGAATGAGACATTTCACCGTCAGCGTTTGTCCTTCGGCGAGGTCGCGGACGCCTATGACAAGGTCCGGCCGTCCTATCCGGCGCAGGCCATGGAGTGGGCGCTGGGCACCGCGCCGGTCAAGGTGATCGATCTGGGGGCGGGGACGGGACTGCTCACCCGGCTGCTGGTGGGGTTGGGGCACGAGGTGACAGCCGTTGAGCCCGATCCGAAGATGCGGGAGAAACTGAGCGAGCGGGTGCCGGGATGCGTCGTCCTCGCAGGGTCGGCGGAAGAGATCCCGCTGGCCGACGGTGTGGCGGACGCCGTCGTCGCCGGCCAGGCGTACCACTGGTTCGACCCCGAGCCCGCGCATGCCGAGGTCGCCCGGGTGCTCCGGCCCGGAGGCGTGTTCGCGCCGCTGTGGAACCTGCGGGACGAGTCGGTCGAGTGGGTGGCCCGGCTCTCCCGGCTCATCCACGAATTCCGGCAGTCGGAGATGGACCGGGTCCTGTCCGGCACGGAATTCGGCGACGCCTTCGGGCCCGTCGAATGCCGTGAGTTCCAGCACAGCCGGCCGCACACACCGGCCTCGCTGCTCGCCCTCGTCCGCTCCCGCTCGTGGTACCTCACCGCGACGCAGGATCGTCGGCAGCAGATGGACGACGCCGTCCGGACCCTCACCGAGGACCTCCCGCCCGCCTTCGACCTGCCGTACGTCACCCGGGTCTACCGCGCCGCCCGGGGCTGACCGCGGGGGAGTGGACTCTGCCCTTGTGGGAGAGTCCATGCTGGTGGGCGTGGACGAAGATCTGCTGCCGATCGGGCAGTTCGCCAGGTTGAGCCGGTTGAGCGTCAAGCAGTTGCGGCACTACGACGAGTTGGGGCTGCTGGTGCCGGCGCACGTGGACGCCCATTCCGGCTACCGCTACTACCGGCGCGCGCAGGCCAGGCAGGCGTTGTCGATCGGGTTGCTGCGCACGCTGGACGTGCCGCTGCCGGTCATCGCCGAGGTCCTGTCCGGTACGGCGGGCGCCCTGGACGGGGTGCGCGCCGGGCTGGAGGCGGAGCTGGAGAGGCGGCGGCGGACGCTGGCGGCGCTGGAGCGGGTGATGGCCGACGGCTTGCCGGCCGTTCCCGTACGGGTGGTCACCGAGCCCGCCAGGACGGTGGCGATGACCGGGGAGAGCGCGGCCGGGCTCGCCGACGTGGCCCGTGCCACCTCGGCGGCGATCGCCCGGCTGCTGCACGCGCTGCCCCCGGCAGGCCCGCCGCAGCTCATCGGGCTGTTCCCGGTCGACATGGACGACACCTTCGAGGTGCGCGCCGCGCTCGTCACCGACCGCGACGGCCCGGCGGAGCCGTGGCAGCGGGCGGGCCTCGACCTGGCGGTGCTGCCCGGCGGGGCGTTCGCCTGCGTGACGCACGTCGGCCCGTACGACCAGATCTCTCTCACCACCCATGCCGTACTGGCCTGGTGCGCCGAGCGGGGGCACCCGCTGGTCGGACCGATCCGCGAGGTGTACGTCTCCGACCCGGCCACCACCGAGCCGGACCGGCTCGTCACCCACCTGATGATCCCCTTGGAGGACCTCCCATGACCCCGACGATCACCACCCACGGCCCCGTGACCTGCCTGAACGTGACCGGACTCGGCGAGCCAGGCGGCAGCGAGCACCTGTCGGCCGTCCGCGCCCTGCACACCGTGGCCGCCGCCATGGGCGCCACCGCCGGCCCGCTGACGGGCCAGTGGTGGGTGGAGGACGAGCGTCCCGGCCTCCAGGTCCCGCGCGAGCAGTGGCGCTGGCACCTGCTGCTGCCGCTCACGCAGGAGCAGCCGGAGGGTGCGCTGGAGCAGGCCCGCGAGACCGTCCGCGCCTCGTGCCCGGCCGTGGACCGGGTACGCCTGGTCACCGTCACCGAGGGCCGCTGCGTGGAGTTGCTGCACGAGGGACCGTTCAGCGAGGAGCACCTGTCGCTGAAGGTCATGGAGGAGTTCATGGCCGAGCACGGGCTGGTCGTCAACGGCCTCCACCACGAGATCTACCTGACCGCCTGGGACGACCCGGCGCCCCGCACGCTGCTCCGCCAGCCGGTACGCCCGGCCTGACCCGGCCGGACAGCCGGTCAGGAAGGCAGAGCGTAAATCGTTTGGCGGCGCGGCGGCTCCGCGGCGATGATCAGGTATGGCAGTGACTCCGGCGGTGCGAGCCTACTACGAACAGGACAGGGAACACGATCGGCT
Source organism: Nonomuraea jiangxiensis (assembly GCF_900099965.1). Lineage (GTDB taxonomy): Bacteria > Actinomycetota > Actinomycetes > Streptosporangiales > Streptosporangiaceae > Nonomuraea > Nonomuraea jiangxiensis. The sequence continues at coordinate 8,207 of NZ_FNDJ01000005.1, forward strand.
ACGCCAGGGCCGTGGCCGGTGGGAGCTCTGGCGGACGCAGGACGTGCTGCGCCGGAGGTTGCCCCCGCCCCCGGCGCGGGTGCTGGACGTGGGCGGCGGCACCGGCGTGCACGCCGAGTGGCTGAGCGCCGACGGTTACGAGGTCGAGCTGCTGGACCCGATCCCGCTGCACGTGGAGCGGGCCTCGCGGGTGGCCGGGGTGACCGCCCGGTCGGGCGACGCGCGGCGGTTGCCGGTTCCGGACGCGAGCGTGGACGTGGTCCTGCTACTGGGCCCGCTCTACCATCTCGCCGAGCGGGCCGACCGGGTGCGGGCGCTGGCGGAGGCCCGGCGCGCCGTACGGCCCGGCGGCCTGGTGGTCGCGGCCACCATCAACCGCTACGCGGCCGTGCATGACACCGTCTACCTGGGTCACTACGTGCGGGAGCCGGAACGGCAGGCGGCGCACGCGGCCCTGGCGGACGGGATCATGCTTTCTCCTGGCCGGGGCTTCAGCGCCTACCTGCACGACCCGGCCGAGGTTCCGGAGGAGTTCGCCGACGCCGGGCTCCCCGAGGCCGAGCAGTACGGGCTGGAGGGCGCCTTCTGGCTCATCGGCGACGTCGAGGACTGGCTCGACGACCCCGAGCGCCGCACGCTCATGCTCGACGCCCAGCGCTCGCTGGAATCGGTGCCGTCCCTGCTGGGGGTCAGCAGCCACCTGCTGACCGTCAGCCGGCGGGATGACTGACGGCCCTGGGCAGCCGTACGGCGATCATGGCGATGTCGTCCTGCTTCGCCACGGGCATGCGGGCGAGCAGCTCGTCGCAGAAGACGTCCAGGGAGACGCGGGACAACGCGGCGGAGTGCCGGCGCAGCCGTTCCAGGCCCATGTCGATGTCCTCGCCGGGCACCTCCACCAGGCCGTCGGTGTAGAGCAGGAGCGTGCTGCCCGGAGGCAGGCTCGTGACGGCGCTCTGGCGCGGTGCGTCGTAGCCCACGCCGAGCAGCGGGTTGCGGCCGCCGTCGAGGTAGTCGGCGTCTCCGTCGGAGGTGACCAGCAGCGGCGGCGGGTGCCCGGCCAGCGAGTAGTTGACCAGCCATTCCCCGTCGTCGCGGTTCTCCAGGCGGGCGAGGATGCAGCTCGCCGTGCCCTCGCGGTGGAAGACCTCGGTGGCGATGTTGAGGCGGCGCAGGATGTCGCCGGGTGGTTCGCGGCGGTCCATGGCCAGCCCGCGCAGCATGTTGCGGAGCTGGCTCATGGTGACGGCGGCGCCCAGGTCGTGCCCGGCGACGTCGCCGATGGTCAGGATGGCGGAGCCGTCGGGGTGCAGGAAGGAGTCGTACCAGTCGCCGCCGATCTCGGCGGTGCTGGCGCTCGGCCGGTAGCGGGCGGTGATCTCCAGCCCGGGCAGCTCGGGCGGCTCGGGGAGCAGGTAGTGCTGCAGCGCCAGCGCCACCCGCTGGGTGCGCTGGAACCGCATGGCGTTGCTGAGGTGGGCGTGGGCGTGCTCGAGCATCCGGCTCAGCAGGTCGACGTCGGCGGTGCTGATCGGTTCGCGGCACCCGGAGACCGTGGCGTCGACGATCGCGGCCACCGTGCCGTCCACGAGCACCGGCACCAGGGCCATGCTGTTGACCCGGGCGGTGGCGAACCACTCCTCGGCGCCGGTCGGCACCACGTCGGCCGGCGGCGATCCGCAGGGAAAGGCGAAGCGGACCGGGCGGCGGCGCCTGATCACGTCGGCGAAGACGCTGTCGGGCTCGAACCGTTCGGTACGCAGCATTCGCGACGGCGGCATGCCGTCCCGGTTGGTGGTCACCACGCGCTCGGCGATGAACGGCTGGACGATCGACTGGTCGTCCTCGAACTGGGGGAGCAGGTAGATGCCGACCCCGTCCGCCAGGGTGGGGACGATCACCTTGGAGAGCATGCCGAGCACCTCCTCCAGATCGGCGACGTCCGCGGTGGCGGCCGCGGTCTGGTCGAGCAGCGTACGGAGCCTGGACTCCTGCCACTCGTCCTCGATGTCGGCCAGGGCGCCGATCCACTCGACGACCTCGCCGTTCTCGATGACGGGCGCGGCGCGCGATCGGATGTGCCGGTAGGTGCCGTCCGGCATCGCCAGCCGGTAGATCTGCTCCAGATGGCTCTGCCGCAGCATGGCCTGGTAGGCAGCCTCCTCGGAGAGTTCGCGGTCGTCGGGATGGATGACCGCCAGCCACCCGTTGCCGCGGTATTCCTCGAAGGTCTGCCCGCTGAGCCGCTGCCATCCGGGGCTCGGCTCGGTGATCCGGCCCAGCCCGTCGCCCACCCACAGCGCCTGCGTGTCGATCTGCAGGAGGCTCTGGTAACGCAGGATGGCCCTGCTGCTCCGTACGGCTCCGAACTCCGCTTCGGGGCCGACGTGGTCGGTGACCTCGGCGATGATGATCAGCACACCCACCTCGCCGGAGGCCAGCGAGATCCGCGACATGCTCGCGGAGGCGTAGCGTTCGCGCCAGGGCGGGCCGCTGTCACGGAACTCGAACGGGACCTCCCGCAACGTGATCGTCTGCCCGGTCTCCAGCACCTGGTCGAGTTGGGCGACGAAGCCCAGTGGGCGCAGGTCGCTGAACACCTCGCGGCCGGGCAGGCTGCGCGTGCGTTCGCCGACGATCTCCTGGTAGGCATGGTTGGTGTAGACGAGCCGATGGCCGGGACCGCTCGTGACGGCTATCCCGACGGGGACCGGGTCGAAGACATCCAGTGACAGGCCCCCGGACAGCTGAGTCTCCGCATTGCTCACCCTTGCCGTCCCCCGCCCACCAGCACCCCCTTGAACGTGATTCGTTCCTCCCAGTCGCCAGAATGATGGCCATCGCATCGACCATCCCTGTGATGACGTGATTATGTACGTATTCGGGTAAATACCGGCCCAAGTGGGCGGCATCAGCTCATAAGTTGCCATGGCCGGGTGGCTTCGCGCGGTGTTTGCGCAGGTCAGTGATGGATTCCCAAGCTACCCGACACGTTCACCGTCGCGTACGGTGGGAGGTCGTTACCAGGTGACTGGGAGCGCTACGGGGCCTCTGTCGGTCGTGCCGTGGGTCCACTCGATGTCGGCCACCGGCACGCCGAGCCGCAGGCCGGGCAGCTGCCGGGCGAGGGCGGCGAGCGCCGCCGCGACCTCCATGCGGGCCAGCGGCGCGCCGAGGCAGTAGTGCAGCCCGTGCCCGAACACCAGGGGCGGGCTGGAGTTGCGTGCCGGGTCGTACCGGTCGGGGTCGGCGAAGTGGGCGGGGTCGCGATGGGCGGCCTCCAGGCGGACGAGCACCAGGTCACCGGCGCTGATCGGCACCCCGGCCAGCTCCAGGTCCGCCTGGGCGTAACGGGGGAACGGCTCGGCGGTCATCCCCGACTGCAGGCGCAGCACCTCGTCCACGTGCTCGGGCACGAACGCGGCCAGCCGCTCCTCGGCCAGCAGGCGCAGCGCGGCCGTGGCGACGGCGTTGCGGACCGACAGGTAACCGGCCGCCACCAGGGTCGTGACCATGGCGCCCAGCTCGCCGTCGCTGAGCCGCCCGTCGGCCGTGTCACGTACCGTGATCAGGCCGCTGAACAGGTCGTCGCCCGGCCGCCGGCGCGTCTCCGTGACGAGCTCGGCGGCGAAGGCGCCCAGCTCCTCCCAGGCGCGCCCGGCCGCGGCCACGTCCTCGGCCGGGCCGAAGGTGAAGTCCACGCCGCCGGTGGCGTCGGCCAGGCGCAGGAAGCGGTCGCGGTCCTCGATCGCCACCCCGAGCAGCTCGCCGATCACCGTGATCGACAGCGGCGTGGCGAGCCCCGCGACGAGGTCGGCGGGCCGTGACAGGCCGCTGACGAGCTCGTCGGCCAACTGCTCCACCCGCGGGCCCAGCAGCGCGATGCCGCGCGGGTTGAACGTCTTCGACACCAGGCGCCGCAACCGGGTGTGCGCCTCGCCGTCCTGGAACAACGTGTCGTTGCCCGGGGTCTCGTCGCCGGGCGGCGCCAGCCCGAACCGGCGGTCGGCCAGCACGGCGGCCACGGCGTCGTACGAGGTCACCAGCCAGGCGCGGCGGCCGTCCGGGGTGCGCACCGGTGCGACGGGGGAGGACTCGCGCAGCTCGGCGTAGGCGGGCGGGGGCCGCAGGGGGTCCGGGCGGTCGAACGGCAGCGTGGCCGTCGGGACGCTCCCGGCGATGAGCGCGATCGTCCGCCGTACGACGTCGGCCTGGGCGGGGGCGAGATCTTCGAGGAAGGGCTCCATCGCCTCCGGGTCCCACTCCGGCGAACCCGGCGCCGCATCGACCGGCAGGTGCTTCATGCTGTACTCGGCGAGCGCGGCGGCCAGCGGCGCGATCCTCGGGTCGCCGGGCTCGGCCTCGGCCAGCTCGTCGAGCCTGCGGTAGAAGTCGTGGCCGCGGGCCGTCGCCTCGGGGTCGGCGGCCATCGACTCGAACATCTCGAAGAACCGTCCCTTGCCGTGCGCCGCGGGCATGCTGTCCATGAGCACCAGCAGGTCGCGGTCCCACGCGGCGGCCTTCGACGCGGGCATGCCGACCACCTGCAGGAAGTCCACGAGGTCGGGCGAGGCGGTGTCGTCCGGGCCGAGCGTGCCGGCCTGGAACCGCTCCCGCATCGTCGCCAGGCGCGCGCGCCTGGCCTGGATCTCCCGCTCCTGCCTGGCCAGGTCGGCGTCGATCTCCGCGAGGATCTCGGGCAGCTCCCTGGAACGGTCGTCGGCGACCACGTCACGGACCTCGTCCAGGCTCAGGCCCAGCTCGACGAGGCGGCGGACGCGGGCCAGGGCGATGGCGTCGCGCATGCCGTACTCGCGGTAGCCGTTGGCCAGGCGCGGCGGCTCCGGCAGGACGCCTTGATGGTGGTAATAACGCACCGTACGGGTGGACACCCCGAGCAGCGCGGCGAGTTCTCCGATCCGCATGCCCTCAGTAAAGACGTTGACGCCGCGTCAAGGTCAAACCTGCCGGGCCGCGTAATGTGGGAAGAGAGCGGTGCGGCTGGTGCGTGGACCGGTTCGGGGGATCTGCCGCAGCTCGCCTGGAGGCCGTGATGCGTGCCATCGTCATCGAGAAATTCGGCCCCGGCGGGGAGTTCCCGGTCGGCGCCAAGGTGGCGGCGCTGATGGGCGGCCTGGGGCGGACCATCAACGGCAGCTACGCCGAATACACCCGGGTTCCGGTCTCGAACCGTGGCCCTGATCGAGTCGGACCTGCCATGGGCCGTGCTCGCGGCCGTCCCGGAGACGTACGCGACGGCTTGGACCTGCCTGTTCCGTAACCTGGAGATCGTTCCCGGGCAGCTGCTCGTCATCCGCGGGGGCACCTCCTCCTTCGGGCAGGCCGCGATCGGGCTGGCCGTCAACGCCGGCGCGCGGGTCATCGCCACCACCCGCGACCCCGAGCGGTTCGGGATGCTGACGGCGCTCGGCGCGCAGCGCGCCGAACGGGAGGAACCACACCTTTCCGTACGCATCGCCGAGGCCAAGCGGGTGGACGCGGTGCTGGACCTGGTGGGCAACAGCACCATCCTCGACTCCCTGGCGATGCTGCGGCGTGGCGGTCGCGCCTGCCTGGCGGGCTGGCTGGGCGGCCTCGATCCCATCGCCGACTTCAACCCGCTGCTGCAGATGGCCAGCGGCGTCTACTTGACCTTCTTCGGCAGTTTCGTCTTCGGGACCCCGGGCTTCCCGCTGTCCGACGTGCCCCTGCAGGAGATCGCCGAGCAGGTGGCGGCGGGCCGGTTGAAGGCCGAGCCGTCGCGCGTCTTCGGTTTCGAGGAGGTTCGCGAGGCCCACCGCGTGATGGAGGCAAACCAGGCCAAGGGCAAGATGGTCGTCGTCAACGCCTGAGGGCGTATGGTCACATATCTCACCTAAATCCCCTAAGGTGCATACGTATTTGATTACTTGATTACAAGGGGAGCGCCTTGATCGTTGAGTACATCCGCTATCGCGTCCCGGCTGCGGCGGAGGAGTTCGAAGCCGCCTACCGCCGAGCCGTCGTCCCCCTGGGCAAGGCGCCCCAGTGCTTGGACTACGAGCTGTCGCGATGCGTTGACGAGCCCGAGTGCTACATCCTGCGGATCGCCTGGACCTCGGCCGAGGACCACCTGAAGGGCTTCCGGAACAGCGCCCACTTCGCCGAGTTCTTCGCGGAGATCAAGCCGTACGTCGCCGGCATCGAGGAAATGCGGCACTACGAGCAGACCATCGTCAGGACCGAGCCGACGTTGTTCGACTGGGCGGGCGGCGCGGAGGCGTTCGAGCGGCTCACTCAGGTGTTCTACGACCACGTGATCGCCGACGACCTGATCGGCCCGCTCTTCGCGCACATGAGCCCCGACCATCCCCAGCACGTCGCGATCTGGCTGTCGGAGGTCTTCGGCGGCCCCGACCGCTACACCCGTGAGCTCGGCGGCTACCCCCGGATGCTCGCCCACCACCTCGGCAAGCAGCTCCGCGAGGACCAGCGCCGCCGGTGGGTGTCCCTGCTCATGGACGCGGCCGACGAGGTGGGGCTGCCGGGCGACCCCGAGTTCCGGGCGGCCTTCGCCGGTTACATCGAGTGGGGGACCCGCATCGCGGTGCAGAACTCCCAGCCGGGCGCAACTCCGCCGGCCCAGGCGCCGGTTCCGCGCTGGGGCTGGGGCGTCGCCCCGCCGTACCAGCCCTGAGCCCTCAGCCATGCCCTGAGGCACGCCGCCGCCCGCCGTCCCCCGGAAAGGTTCCCCCCCGCCATGCGGCTCCCAGCCTGGTTCACCGAGCGGCCCGTCTCCGCCGCTCCCGAGACCGAACTGCGCGTCTCGACCCTGGAGCTCTTCTTCGACCTGGTCTTCGTCTTCACCATCACCCAGCTGACCGCCCTGCTGGTCGTCGGCCTGGACGTGGCGCAGCCCGGACACCGGGCGGTGGGCATCGGTGAGAGCGCGCTGCAGGTGCTGCTGGTGTTCGGCGTGATGTGGTGGATGTACTCCGGCTACGTCTGGCTGCTCAACTCCGTCCCGCCGGTCCGGCCCGCCCGCCGGATCCTGGTCCTGCTCGGCATGACCGGATTCCTCATCATGGCGCTCGCGATCCCCACCACCTTCAGCGGCGGCGGGGTCGCCTTCGCCGTCGGCTACCTGCTGCTGATCCTGGTGCACGGCGCCCTCTACCTGCAGGCCACCAGGGCGATCATGCGCGTGGTGCCGTTCAACCTGGCCGCGACGGCGCTCATCGGCGCCGCCGGGTTCCTCGACCCGCCCTACGCCTACCTGCCGTGGGCCGCCGCGCTCGTCCTGCTGTGGGGCAGCCCCTACTTCATCGGCCAGCAGGGATTCACCTTACGAGCCCCGCACGTGGTCGAGCGGCACGGCCTGCTGGTGATCGTGGTGCTCGGCGAGTCGATGCTGGCCATCGGGATCGGCGCCGCCGACCTGGAGGTGGGCCTCGGCCTCGGCGTGGCGGGAGCGTTCGGCCTGTGCCTGGGGGCGTGCCTGTGGTGGGCGTACTTCGGCGGCGACGACGAGACGGCCGCCGAGCACACCCTGGCCGCGGCCGAGCCGGTGCGGCGGACCAGGATGATCCTGGGCGCGTACTTCTACGGGCACATACCGCTGCTGCTCGGCGTCGTCGCCGTGTCGGGCGGGATCAAGAAGGTCATCGGGCATCCCTTCGACCCGCTCAAGCCGTCCGCGGCGATCATCCTGGCCACGGGCGTGGCCCTCTACCTCGCCGGCGACTTCTGGTTCCGCCGGGTGCTCAAGCTGTCCTGGGCTCGGCTCAGGGGAGTGGCCGCGGTCCTCGCCCTGGCCGCCGCCGTGGCCGGACTGTGGGCGGCGCTGGCGGAGCTCGCGATCCTGGTGCTGCTCCTCGTGGCGGTGCTGCTCGTCGAGCACAGGCGCCGGACGCCGCATGTGAGCTTGTGAAGCCCTCAGAACGCGCTGGCACGAGGCCGGGCGTCATGCTGCTGAAACGGCAGGTGGTCGCCGGACGAGTCGGGGTGATCCCGACGACCGGTGGGCTAACCACCGGCTGGTAGCCCGGGCCGACGCCGTGTCCGCCGAGGACCTACGCGCCGTCGTGATCAACGAGGTGTTCTCGCCGAATCCCGACGAGCTCGCCCGCTACGAACGGCTGATCGCCGCCGTGGACCGGGCCCGGGCGAGCGGAGCCGGCGCGGTCACCTTCGAGGGCGCCATGGTGGACGAGGCGTGTCTGCCCCGCGCACTGGTACGAGCCCGACCAACAGCCGCTCTGGCCGGGCAAACCCCGCCGAATACCAAGTTTCGGTAAAAGGCTGTCTCTTCTATCTTTACCGTGACCATGTGTCGCGAAGGAGATGTTGGATTGTGAAGATACGTTTCGAAACCACGCGCCTGAGAACGGGCGTCATCGCGGCTGCCGTCCTGGCCGGTGGTCTGCTGACCGCCACCCCGGCCGGCGCCAGCACCGTGAGCGGCCAGAGCGCGGCGACCTCGGTGACGCTGTCGGCCGAGACCGCCGCCGCGGCTCGCCCGAGCAACGGCAGGATCCTCTATCACCGCTTCGCCGGCGGTCCGAACAGGCTCAAGATCAAGAACGGCACCTCGAGAGACGGCGTCGTGGCCCTGGTCAAGGGCAAGTCCAAGGCGATCAGCATCTACGTCCGCGCGAAGTCCACCGCCACGATCAAGGACGTCAGGGACGGCACGTACCGGATCTACTTCACCACGGGCACCCAGTTCAGCGTGTCGAAGGGCAGGTTCGGCCGCGGCGCCGTCTACCAGCGCTTCGACGACCAGGTGAGGTTCCGGTCCTCCGCCACGCAGTACACCATCTACACCCTGACCCTGAACCCGGTCCGCGGAGGCAACGCGCACAGCAGCGCGGTCAACCCGAAGGATTTCCCGGCTTGACCGCCGGGGTCGGTCGCCGACCCCGTACAGGAAAGAGGCCACGTCGTCGGCAGACGGCGTGGCCTCTGCCTCGCAGTGGTGTCCCGTGCGGTGGCGCTTCTTGGGCTGCCGGTCCGGCGTCAGGCGGCGGCTTCGGCGAGGGGACGGACGACGATCTCGCTCACGTCGATGGAGGCGGGCTGCTCGATGGCGTAGGCGATGGCGTCCGCCACGGTGCCCGCCGGCATGTTGAGCTTGTCCGCCATGGTGCGTACCCAGGCCATGGTGTCGGGGTCGCCGCCCAGGGTGTTCAGTTCTGATTCGGTGAACGACGGGCTGACCACGGTGACCCTGATGTCCTGTTGCTCCTTGCGGAGCCCTTCGGCCAGCGCGCGGACCGCGAACTTGGTGGCGCTGTAGACGGCGGAGTTGGGGACGACGTCGTGGCCGAGGGTGGAGGACACATTGATCACGTGGCCCGACCGTTGCGCGCGCATCAGGGGAAGTACGGCCGCGATGCCGTGCAGGACGCCGCGGAGGTTGACGTCGATCATCTGGTTCCACTCCTCGACGCGCAGCGCGTCAAGGCGTGACAAGGGCATCACGCCGGCGTTGTTGACGAGGACGTCGATGCGCCCGTGCCGGCGGTGAGCCGCCTGGACGAACGCCTCGACGCTGTCCGGGCTGGTCACGTCGAGCGCCGCGTACTCGGCGGCGCCGCCGTCGTCGCGGATGGCGGCGGCCAGGGCGGCGAGCCGGTCGGTACGGCGGGCGCCGAGCACCACCTGGTGACCCGACGCGGCGAGGCGCCGGGCGGTGGCGGCACCGATGCCGCTGCTGGCACCGGTGATGAGGACGATCTTCTTGCTCACTTCATGTCCTTCGGTTCGTGGGTCATGACTACAGGTCGTACGTGGCCGTCCGGGTCGGGAGAGCCGACGGAGGGGTCCAGCACGGCCAGCACCCGTTGCAACATCGCGATGTCCTCGTGCGCCTCGGTCCTGTCGAGGGCCTCCAGCCCGGCGTGCACTGCGCACATCCGCCGGACCGCCTGCTCGGCGACGTGCCGTCCGGCCGGTTCCAGGCGGACCAACTGACCGCGTGGCGTCTGCGGGTCGAGATGCCTGCTCACCAGGCCGCGTTCGCACAGCCGGTTCACCTGCTTGGTCACCGCGCCGGAGGTGACCATGAGGCGGCGGAACAGCTGGGTCGGGCTGAGCGCGTAATCCGGCGGGGAACGGCGCAGGGCCAGCAGGATTCGCATCTCGGAGGGCAGCAGGTCGTACTCCTTGGCCAGTGCGGTGAAGTCCTGTTCGAGGAGTTGCGCGATCCGGTGGATCGCTGATGCCAGCACGATGTTGGTGACGTCGAGATCCGGCAGCTCCCGTTGCCAGAGGGCGGCCACCCCCAGCGGGTCGGGGCCGCTGACACGAGGGGCGCAGGACGGCGTCCCGTCGTCGGGGTCGCTGCGATCCGGGAGACCGGAACTGAAGTCTGTATCGCTCACAAGCCTGTGACCACTGTTTCTTCCTGGGAAACCATCTTCCTGGGAAGATAACGAGGAAGTCGGCTACGCGCAAGCGGCAGGCTGACGGAGGAGCGGGGCGGCGGTTGCCCGGATCTTGCTCACGGCCGCTGTCGCGAACACCGTGCCGACGAGCCCGTAGGAGTCGCTCGCAGGAACGCCGGCCACCGCAGGCGGCGCTGGCGTTCCTGCTTCGGGTGTTTCCGCCGGCATGCAGCGAGGCGATCGGTCACGACCCTCAGGTGACGGGCACGTCGTTCATGGGACGGAAGCTGAACAGGTTGACGTCCACGCTGCGCACGTCCGGGGGCGGCGCGCTCACCAGGGCGAACATCCGGATCTGCTGGCCTGGCGCCAGCTTGAGCAGCGTGGTGGAGGTGCACACACAGTCCAGGGTGCCGCCGGCGCCGGGGGCGCTCAGCGCCACATACCGCGTCTGAGCGGCATCGGTCAACGCGAGCCAGAAGAACTCGATCAGCATGAAGGGTGCCGTGACGCCCAGCCTGTCCCGATCCTCGTCCAAGCCCGGAGCTCCCAGGTCGACCTCGGCACTACCGGTGTTGCGGAAACCGACCGAGACCAGTACGGAGTCCGGCCCCAGCCGGCGCAGCTCCAGCAGGTCGGCGGTCACTCCGGCCATCTTCCGCAGTCCCTCGGCGGTCGTCACGGGCTCGCCAGGCGCCCTCGGCTCCGGGGCCGCGGTGGGCATGGCAGGGGACGGCGTGACGGCGCGTTCGAAGACCACCTCGACCCGGCGGTTGGCGGCCCGGGCCTCCTTGGACGTCCCGGAGACCCTGGGCAGGCTCTCACCCTTGCCGTCCACCTGGAACGCCAGGTCGGCGTCACCGGTCAGGGTGCTGAGCGCCTGTTCGACCGCCTGGGCGCGGCGCCGTGACAGGTCCAGGTTGTAGGTGTCGGAACCCACGTCGTCGGTGTGGCCGACGACGGTCACGGTGCCGGTGGCCTTGGCGCGGATCTTCTCGGCGGTACGGCGTAGGCGATCCCGGGCCGCGGCGGTCAAGGTGGCCTTGTCGAAGGCGAACAGCACGTCGGTGTTGAGGGCGATCTCCACCTTGTCCGGTGATTCGACGACATTTTCGGTGGTGCCGATGGTGTTCGTGGCCAGCCCGACGGTGTTGGGGAAGGCGGCGGCGACGGTGGCGGCATCCGGTTCGCCGTCGAGCTTGAGGGAGCCGGCACCCGGTTGGATGATCGGCACGGGACTGCTCACGCTGGCGCTGGCCAGGCCGACCGCCACGCTGGTGGTCTGCGCGGGCACCCGGTAGACGGCCCAGACCAGGAGCGGCTCGGATGTGACTTCGAGGGTGCCCTCGGCAAAGCTGCACAGGCACCGAGCGCCCATGCCCTCCTTGTCGCGCATGGGGAAGTAGACCGAAAGGCGCGGGTCGTCGTACAGGAAGATCCCGGCGACGGTGCTGCGGTAGTCGTAGGCGACCTGCCCCGCGAGCGACGGGGCGCTGAAGCCGGACAGGTTGCTCCCGCCGCGCTCGACGGTGATGCGCAGCCGCGCGGTCACCGTGTCCGGGGCCGTCCGCTCGATCGCGAGCACGTCCGTACGGGCCGCGCCGCTCTGCTCGCTGTGTCCGTTGCCGTACAACGTGGCCAGGGCCGGAGCGCTCTCCGGCGCGCCCGTCGTCTGATGCGTCGGGGGGCGGCCGGGCGGCTACTGGTCGGCGTGTCTGGGGTGACCGGTCCCTCGCCAGGCCCGGCGCATCCGGCGAGGGGGACGACGGCCACGATGACCGCGGCGATCAGCCGCCGGCGTAAACCGCCGGCACCGGACCGGCTGCCACCCGCAAACAACATGTAACCCCCAGAGAACTCGTTTCCCGTCGTCGGTGAGGTAGACGGTTCTGGGGTGGTCCCGCGTGACATTGCTCCGAGAAGGCGGTTGCCGCTGTGCCGGTCAGGGCGGGGGCCGCCTTCCCTGCCTCCCGGAGGCTCCGGTGGCATCCACCCTGTCAATCGATCCTGACAACCTGCTTGAGGTAGACGATGCCGTCGATCAGGTCGAGCTGGGCCGGGTCCAGCGGGAAGTAGGCGAAATCGTGGGAGATGCGCGGGGCGGGCTTGGTGATGGCCTCGGCCAGGCGGTGGGCGTCGATGAGCGAGTGGTCCCAGGGGAGCGTGGACAGGATGCCCTCGACGGTGTCCGGGGGCGGGGCGTGGTCGCCGGTCGTGCCGAAGGCCGAGGCGAGGAAGGCGTACCGGTCGCCCAGGTGCGCTCCGGCGATCGCCCCGGCGCTCCACCACTCCAGCTCCTGGTCCCCGAGCGACATGAGGCTCCTGTTCCGTTGCAGGTGGAGGTTGTGGGCGAAGACCAGGGCCGGGCCGTGCTCCGCGATGGCACGCAGGTTGGCGGCCATCATCGCGTCCCGCAGGGCCGACAGGTGCGGCCACCGCACCGGGGACGTGTCGGCCATCCAGTAGTGGTAGCGGAGCAGGCCGGTGGCGGTGCGCCCGTACAGTGCCGCCCGATCCCTGTCCTCGGGGCTCAGCCGCGGCACCTGCGTGTCGAGCAGCGCCACCAGGTCGTCGGCGATCAGTCGCAGCCGCTGGGCGTCGGCGGACTGGCCGATCGACTGGGACGGGTCCATGATCGTGGCCTCGTTCGTCCACCGGTCGTCGGGGCCCAGCAGCGCGTCGAGGGTTTCCCTGGTGCAGGAGAACGGGCCGTCGAGCAGGTCGTAGAGGGCGGTGAGCGCCTGGCGCGGACTCTCGGCCCAGTATTCCAGGGGGCCGTCGAACCCGAAGAACCGGAGCTTTTCCTCATGCTCCTCGTTGTACGCCCGCATCCAGCGTACGAGCTCGCGGTTGGCCGGTGGTGTGCCGAAGCGGTGGCTGAAGCCGCGTTCCATGACGTCATCGAGCGTGCCCGCGCCCGTCGTGAGGTAGTCGTCCACGACGAGGCCCTTGAGGCAGTCGCTCTCGATGGCGAACGACCGGTAGCCCTCGTGCTCGACCAGATGCCGGAAGAGCTCGTTGCGCAACTCGCCCAGTTCCTCCACGAAGTGCCTGGCCTCGCCCAGGCCGAGCAGCAGGGGCTTGGCGGGAAGCGACCGCAGGAACGCCGAGACGCCCGCGCCATCGAGCGGCCGTGCCATGTCCTTGATATCCATACCTTCAACGGTATCGTTGAACACCCAGTGTAAACTTTGCCCTGGAAACCCCTGCTGCCACCGCGATGAACCTTCAATCGGTGATGCACAGTGGGCCTGGCGCGCGGCTCGGCCACTTATGGCACGAGGTTCCCGTCCATACGATGGGTTTCCCGGCAACCGGTCAGAGACGCCCCGAGGGCAGTCGTCACGTACAGGACGTTACGCCCGGATCGTTCGCGCGCGACCAGCCCGCTCTCGCGCAGTACGCGGAGGTGCTGGGACACCGCGCTGGGCGTGACACCGAGCGCGCGAGCCAGGTCCGTCGTCGTCGCCGGGGACCGCAGTGCCTCCAGCAGTTCAGCTCGCGCCCGGCCGAGCAGCCGGACCGCGCTGCCGGCGGGAGCCCGCGTTCCCGCGGTCCACAATGCTCCGACGCCCCGAGCCGGATAACGCACCGTGGTCTGCGTGGACGTCCTCTTCTTGATCAGCACGTACGGTGAGCCGAGAACGACGGGCATGAGGACCAGTCCACCCGGACCGAGCTCCACGATGCGCTCGTCCCGCCAACGCGCTTCGGCAAGCCTCAACCGGCCATCACACCAGCGCAGATCCGGATGTAGGCCGGTGAACAACCTCTGGGCACCGCCCGCGGCGATCTGCTTGGCGCGATAGGCGACGTCCGCGTCGAGTACGGCGTGGATCCGTGGCCAATGCGGCGCGACAAGCCGGTCGTGTGCCACGCGCAGTTCCTCTGCTATCGCATCCAGTCCCGCCGCGGGCCGCTCGGCGAGCGCGGTGACCGGGCCGGGGAGTTCTTCGCCGAACACGCGCCGCAGGCTGCTCCGTACGTAAGCGGCAGGTGTCCTCCGCAACGCCGCCAAGTCGTCCTCGATGGATCCCCCCGAGCCGGACGGGGCGGGAACGAGGAACCCCGGCCAGCTCGGCCGGTTGCCCACGATCAGTGGCCACGTGTTCGAAAGGTCGAGTGGGTTCCTGGCCAGCTCGTCCGCCGCCCACCGCAGCCACCGCAAGTTGATGGGGTTTCGATCAAGACCGCCCAGTTGCTGCAGGGCGGACACGGTCTCCGACAGCGGCGAGACCGCGAACCGGGTCGACGCCAGCTCGGCGACGCCGAGCTCGATCGTCAGAGCCATGACCCGATTATGTAGCACCGACCTACATGCTGGCATGACGATAATCCCGCGCCGGAAGATCACGGCATGACGCAGAGCGAGGTCGAACCGCGATTGAACGCGGGCTACTGGCGGTTGTGGTGGGCGACGGGTATCAACAGCGTCGGTGACGGGGCGTTCGCCGCGGCCGTTCCGCTGCTGGCCGTCACGGTCACGCACGACCCCAGGCTCGTGTCCATCGTTTCCGCGGCGACGTACCTGCCCTGGTTGCTGCTGTCCCTACCGGCCGGCGCAATCGTCGACCGGTACGACCACGTCACCCTCATGTGGCGCGCGCAGGCGAGCCAGGCGGTGATCGTCAGCGTTATCGCTGTTCTCGTCGCGCTCGGCCACATCGGCATTCCGGCTCTCGCGATCATGACCTTCGGGCTGGGAGCGTGCGCTGTCGTCTTCACCAACGCGGCGCAGGCGGTATTGCCGGATCTCGTCGCCAAGCCGCTGCTGCACAAGGCGAACGGCCACCAGCAGACGATCACCACGATCGGCCTGCAGTTCGCCGGACCGCCGCTCGGCAGCCTGCTCTTCGCGGTGGCCGTGGCGTTGCCGTTCGGGTTGGACGCCGCCTCATTCGCCCTGTCCGCCGCGCTGCTGGCGACGCTGCCCGGCCGTACGCGCGGGCGGATCGGCCGTACGGCGGGGCAGATCGAGCACCCGCCGATGCGTACGGCGATCGCGGACGGCGTGCGCTGGCTGGCCCGGCACCGGCTGCTGCGCACCCTGGCGATCCTGCTCGGCGTCAACACCTTCTGCTGGCAACTCGGTAACGTCACACTCGTCCTGCTGGCGACCCGGACGCTGGGCCTCGACGCGCCCGGTTACGGCCTGCTGCTCGCCGGCGCCGCGCTCGGCAGCCTGCTCGGCGGTCTGGTCAGCGCGCGTGTCATCAAGAAGATGGGCGCCCTTCCCGCACTGCTCACCGCGCTCGCCACGAACGTCGTCGTCTTCGTCGGAATCGGGCTGAGCCCGAACGCGATCGTCCTCGGCGTCCTGCTGGCCGTCAACGGCTTCCTCGTCACGCTGTGGAGCATCGGGACGGTCGGTCTCCGGCAGCACATCGTGCCGTCCGAGCTGCTCGGCCGGGTGAACAGCGTCTACAGGATGCTCGGCTGGGGACTCATCCCGCTCGGGGCGCTGGCCGGCGGGCTCGTGGCGCATACGTTCGGGTTGCGCGCGGCGTATCCCGTCGCGGGGGTGCTGAGAGGGATCGCCCTGGTGGTCGCGATGCCGATGCTGATCCGTGCCCTGCAGCACCGCCCCCGGCGGCCGGCCACGTTGGTCAACGATGCCTCGAATCCGCAAGGTCGGTTACTGTGGTGACCACCACGGGGAAGGAACGTCACAAGGTGGATGAGCATCGGGCTCGCCCTTCTCGGCGACTGATCGGCACAGGTTTCCTGATCCTGGGAATCGCGCTGGCCGTGATGGCCGCCCGGAGCCGGTTCGTGATCGTGACGGTCACGGGGGAGAGCATGGCTCCCACCTTCCGGCGGGGAGATCGGGTCATCGTACGGCGGGTGCGCCCGTCAGTCCTACGGCCCGGTCAGGTCGTGGTGTTCCAGCGGCAGGGCCCCGGCGGGCACTGGGGCACGGCGCCGCTGTCGACCCGGGCCGCCGCGCGTCAGCCGTGGTACATCAAGCGGATCGCCGCCGTCGCGGCCGACCCGGTCCCTGACCTGGTGGCCGCCACCGTCGGGGAATCGTTCGTTCCGGAGGGCAAACTGGTCGTCCTCGGAGACTCGGACCAGAGCAGCGACTCCCGTAGCTGGGGGTTCGTCCCGGCCGACCGCGTTCTGGGAATCGTGGTGCGCCGGTTACGGCCGCGACAGTGAGGCGTCCGGTTCGCCCGCGCGGTCACGCCGGTAGGCGGCGGCCTGGAGGGTGAACAGCCGGGCGTACTCGCCGCCGACGTCCATGAGCTGGGCGTGCGTACCCTGCTGGATGATGCGGCCCTCGTTCAGGACGACGATCTGGTCGGCGTCGAGCACCGCGCTCAACCGGTGCGAGATGAGCAGACTGGTACGACCGGTCCGGTGCCGGCGCAGCGCCTCGTGCAGCGCGTGCTCGGCCTCCGCGTCCAGGCCGGAGCTCGGCTCGTCGAGAATGAGCAGGTCGCGCCGGTCGCGCAGGTACGCCCTGGCGAGCGCGATCCGCTGCCACTGCCCACCGGACAGCAGGACCCCCGTCGCCGGGTCGTCGTGCGCGTGGTCGACGAAGATCCGGCTGAGCATCGTGTCGTACCCCTGGGGCAACCGGGACACAACCTCGTCGACCCCGGCGTGCGAGGCCGCCCGCCTGATCCGCTCCTGGTCGGTGAGCGCCCGCAGATCGCCCACGGCGATGTTCTCCCCGGCGGTGAGCTCGTAGGCGACGTAGTCCTGGAAGACCGCCGAGATGCGGCGGCGCAGGTCGGCCGGGTCGAAGTCGCGCAGGTCCACGCCGTCCCAGCGGATGGCACCGCGCTGCGGGTCATAGAACCGGCACAGCAACTTGACCAGGGTCGACTTGCCCGCGCCGTTGAGCCCGACCAGGGCGACGGACCTTCCGGCCGGGATCTTCAGGTTCACCCCCCGGAGTACCCAGGGATGGGATTCGTCGTAGCGGAACCAGACGTCGTCGAACTCGATACAGCGGCCCAGATCCGGGACCGGCTCGGGGTCGGGCGGCACCGGCAGGTCCGGCTGGGCCCGCACCACCGCGAGATAGTGGCCGAACAGCAGCAGCGCCTGGAAGATCCCCGCGACATGCCCCACCAGCGCGCCGAAAGCGGCCTGCAGGCCCGCGACCGCCGCGATGGAGACCGCCACGTCGCCGACCGACAGGTGGCCGGAGACCGCGCCGGTCACGGCCCAGATCAGGCCGAACGCGGTGACCATGGCGCCGAGCAGGGACAGGAGTCCCTGGACGGCCAGGGTACGGCGGTCCAGCGCGCGTTCGGCGTCGTTGGTCGACCGCAGCTCCGTCAGCAGGCGCTGCCGGAGAAACGAGCCGAGACCGAACAGCCGTACTTCCTTGGCAGTGCTCACATCGGTCAACAGCCCGGCGTAGAACAGCTGCCGCCGGATGTTGGGATTGATCGTCCACACCAGCTGGGCGTGTCGGCGGCTCAGCGAGAACTGGGCGACGACCAGCGGGACGACGGCGACCAGCACCAGCGCGGTCACGACCGGGCTGAGCACGATGAGCGTGGCGACGAATCCGGCCGCGGTGACCGTCCCCTGCACGCACCTCAACATGGGGATGACGATCTGGCTCGACGCCGACTGGCTGGCCTGCTGGGCCAGCTGCAGCCGGTCGTGAAAGTGCGGGCTCTCGAAGGGGGCCAGGCCGGTGAACCGGTTGACCGCGGTGAACAGCCGGTCGCGGGCCCGTACGTTGACCGCCCGGCCGAGCTGGGCATCGACGTACTGCGAGACCTGCGGCAGCGTGCCGACCAGCAGCCCGGTCAGGCCGAGCCCCACGGCGAGGCCGATGACCTTGCCGGTGTCCAGTGTCCCCCTCGCGAGCTCGTCCAGCAGGAACTTGGTCAGCCACGCGGTCGTCACCGGCCAGATGCCGGCGGTGACGGCCAGCGCGAAGGAGGTCAACGTGGCCGGTGCGCCGGCTCGCCACACCAGCTCCCAGGCAGCCGCGGCCCGCCTGAGCAGTTCGCCGGTCACGCCATCGCAGGCGCCGCCAGGCCGGCTGCGGCGACGGTCCCGGCCTGGATGATTCCGTTCTCGTCCACCAGGTAGAAGGTGGGGAAGATGCGCGCGGAGAAGGCAGCGCCGACCGGTCCGTCCAGCTCCTCGCGGACCACGGTCGCGGTCCCGCGCAGGCTGTCGAGGAGCTCCAGGCCGTCGGGGGAGTCCGCGCCGACGACGACCGCCAGCACCCGGTCCGGCCGCTGGTCGGTTTCGCGCAGGTAGCGGAGGAACTCGGGGAGCTGCTCCTTGCAGGCCCGGCAGGTCGTCGAGAAGAACGCCAGCACCCCGGGCCGCAACTCCTGGCCGGTCATGACCTCACCGTCCAGGCCGGTGGCGGTGAAGTCGGGAACCGCCGTCCCGTCGGGGAGCAGGTCGGGGGTCGGCACCGAGATGGCGTCCAGCTTCAGGGTGTGCACCCGCAACCGGCGGATCACCGCGAGGGTCAGCACCAGGTCAAGGGCGCACAGCACTCCGACGAAGACGACAGCGGCCACGAGAAACGCCATGGGGATCCTCCAGTATCAGCGAGACGATTCGGGGAACGAAGCAGCGCGCCGATGTCCTCGAAGGCGAGGATCACCACGCTGAGCACGGCGGCGGCGGGGAGGCTGAGGGTGCGACGGGACAGGTGCCCCCGCGCGCTGCCGGTGGCCACGGCCCGCAGCGTCGGTTCCGCGGCAGGTGAACCGCGCTCAGCGGGGCGGCCTGGCCACCGGGACCAGATCTTGTGGCGCGGGAGAGAACGCCTCAGGGGCCGATCGACTGCGGACCTCGCCGGTCAGGCAGCGGCAGGCCAGGAGCGCGTACTCCGTGAGCCGGAACGGTCAGCAGCAGCAGTCGTGGCACAGTTGCTCGCAGCTGGTCGCCCAGTCGCAGGACCGGTAGTACGTGCAGCGGCTGGGGCTCCACTGGCGGCAGTAATAGCAGCACGATCCGACGCAACTGCGTAGGGTGCCCTGGCAGGGAGGGGCGGCCGCGGCCGAAGCCTTGGGCAGGAGCTGGTCGAGCATCCAGTTACCGAGTGAGTTGATTTTGTTGATCATTTGCTCTCCTCCGGAGATGGGCCTTGCTTCTACTGCGTCCTTCGCATGAATATGGGCCCTTTCTCAGCGGGCCGATGAGAATGGGCCTCTGATGCATTCCGGCATGCAACCGGAGGCATGATCGAACATCACCGGATCATCGTGGCATGGCAATGGCACGCATCCTTGACTGTCCGTGCCAGGTCGGTGTTCCGTCCGTGCCGAGGGCGCGGGCCTGGTCGGTTTCAGCCGCGCGGCGTGCTACCCGCTGCGACCGCGGACTCCTCAAGCCGTCCACTGACGAGCGTCGCCCTGCTCTATCCGGCCATCCGGCTGTCGATCGCCGGGGACGTTGAGCGGGTCGTGCATCCGCTTGGTGGGGAGGGCACCTGTCGCGTGCGATCATAGTGTTCAGGTATGAATGCGACGTTTTCCTTGGCTCCTGATCTCGGCCGCCACGATCATCCGTGGCGCTGTCTGTGGCTGACAGGTTGCCGTCCGCCTCAACCGCAGCCGGCTCAAGCAGGCTTGGCCGCCACGTCGCTCATCGTCGGAACTCGGCCATCGGCGTTGCCGCCTCTAGGCGTGCATGAGGGGGATCAGTGCAGACGCTTGTGAGTACCAACGACATGCCGCCCGCCGAGCGGTTCGACCGCTGGTCGGACCACCTGTGGAAAGTGATCGCGCCGATGCGGGTCCGCTGCGACGATCCGCAGACGTTTCAAGGGCACATCGCTGGAATGGATCTCGACACCGTCCAAATCTCGTCCGTGACGTCGACGCCGTGCGACGGCCGGCGTACCAGGCAGATGATCCGCCGGTCCGATCCGGAGAGGTTCCAGCTCGCGTTCGACCAGTACGGCAGCACCACCATCTCGCAGGACCGCCGGACGGCGCAGGCCAGGCCGATGGACCTCGTACTCTTCCACACCTCACGGCCGAGTGAGGCGGCGACTTTCGACGTCGGCACCCGCGGCATCATGGTGGTATTCCCGGGGGACTTGCTGCCGCTTCCGTCGCGGAAACTGGAGCGGCTGACCGCCACGGTGCTGCCCGGAGGGGGCAGGGTGGGCAGGCTGCTCACCGGTTTCCTGTCCAGCCTGGTCGCCGGCGGCCCGGCGTACGGGCCGGCCGACCGGATGCGACTCGGCGTTGTCGTGGCCGATCTGATGACGGCGCTGCTCGCCCACCACCTTGACGCGGAAGACAATCTGCCGAGGGAGGTCAGGGAGCGGAGCCTGCTCCTGCGAGTGCGCGCCTTCATCCAGCAGCACCTGGCCGATCACGACCTCTCACCGGCCACCGTCGCGGCCGCCCACGGTCTCTCGGTGCGTTCACTCCACCGGCTGTTCGCGGAAGAGAACGCCGGCGTCGCGGCGTTCATCCGTGCCGAGCGACTGGCACGCTGCCGACGCGATCTCGCCGACCCGGCCCGCGAGGGCGTGCCGATCCATGCTGTCGCCGCACGCTGGGGGTTTTTCGAGTCCGCGAGTTTCACCCGTGCCTTCCGTGCCGCCTTCGGTGTCACCCCCCAGGAATTCCGGCGCGCGGCGGCCCAGGGCCGGCTACCTGAAGACGGCGCCCGACCTGTCGGCACGCGACAGGACTCATCAGCGGACCATCCACCGCTGGCCCCAGTAAGTGCCGCAGACGTACTGCCGCAGCGCAGCAACCAGGAGCTGACCAGAGCCAACCGGGACCTGACCAAGGACCTGGCCGTCGCCCGCGCCCAGGCGGAAGCCGCCGAACAGGCCGCGGCCACCGCCGAAGCCGCCGCCGGCCAAGCACGCGCCGAGCTGGATCGCGAGCGTGAGCAGCACGCCGGCGAGGCCGACCGGCTGCGCCAAGAATTGGACCGGGCCCGCACTGAGCTGGCCCAGGCCCGCGAACGGCACACGGCGGAGACCGACCGGCTGCGTGAGGACCTGGCCGCCGTACGGGAGCAACTCGGCGACGTGCGCGGGCGGCTCACCGCCGCCCAGGCGGAGGCGAGGACCGTCCGGCAGCAGTCCGCAGGCACGCTACCGGCGACTACACCGTCGCCGAACTGATGGGGGGTGTTCTCCGCTGGCCGCGCCACCGTCTACCGGGTCCTTGAGCGGGCGACAGGCGTCGAAGAAAGCACGCTGATCCGCTGGAACCCGTGGTGGCGGACAACGGCCTCGGGAAGCGGACAGACACCTCGTTCAGCCGTCGAGTGCGGCGAGTGCGCGGCGCGTGACATGGGGCGGGGCTGCCGCGATGACCCTGTCGAGTGCGCCCAGGGACGTCTGCAGGTCTGCGATCGACTGTGTGATCCTTTCTCGTTCCCGGTGAAGGTCGCCGAGCAGGTCTGAGCAGGTGGGGATCAGCCGGTCGCCGTCATCGCGCAGGCAAGGGAGGATCGTGGCGATTGCGGAGGTGTTCAAGCCGGCGGCCAGGAGGCTACGGATACGGCGGACGGTGTCGATGTCCGCGTCGCTGTATTCCCGGTAACCACTGGGGAGCCGCTCGGGATGAAGCAGGCCCTGCTCCTCGTAGTAGCGCAACAGGCGCTCGTGAACGCCGGTCCGCCGTAACAGTTCGCCGATGCGCATATCCCCTCCTGGTCTGCCCTGAGGAAGTCGCTGACACGACTTGACTCTCACATCCATGTGAGACTTTAGCGTCCTCACCATGAGTAGGACTTTCGTGACGCTCGCTGCCCTATGTGTGAGCGTCTTCGTCGTCGGGACGTCGGAATACTTGATCTCCGGGCTGCTGCCCCAGGTCGGAGCAGACCTGAAGGTATCCGTGGGCATGGCCGGGCAAGCGGTCACCGTCTACGCGCTCGGAGTTGTGGTCGGTGGGCCCCTCGTGGCCGCACTCACCGCCGGGATGCCGCGTAAGGGGCTGGCGCTCGGTCTGATGCTGGTGTTCGCGGCGGGCAGCGCGATCAGCGCTCTGGCCCCCTCCTACGAACTGCTGCTGGTAGGGCGCCTGGTCTCGTCGTTCAGCCACGCCGCTTTCCTCGCCCTGGCGCTGGTGATGGCGACCAGTGTGGTGCCGACGGACAAGACCGGCACGGCGATCGCCACGGTCGCCTCCGGCTTCACCGTGGCGACCCTGCTCGGTGTGCCTTTGGGTGCGCTGCTGGGGGAGAGCGCCGGATGGCGCGCCCCGTTCGCCGTACTGACCGCACTGGCGTTGGCAGGGGTCGCGCTGCTCGCGGTCGTCCTGCCCGAACAGCCGGCCCCGGCCACGCGGCTGCAGGACGAGGTCCGCGTGGTGACCCGCCGCCCGGTCCTGCTGGCCATCGCCACCACCGCGGTCGGATTCTCCGGCGTCGCCATGGTGTTCACCTACATCGCCCCGCTGCTGACGCGCGTGTCGGGCTTCTCCTCCACGGCGGTCTCGGGGCTCTTGCTCACGTACGGAGCAGGCGGCTTTCTCGGCAACCTCCTCGCCGGCCGACTGGCCGACAAGTCCATGAGCGCCACTGTACGCGGCGTCTTCGGCGGGCTGACCGGTGTGCTCCTCCTCATTCCGTTCGCCGTCGTCTGGCAGCCTTCCGCAGTGGCGGCGGTCCTGGTGCTCGGCCTGCTTGCCACCGCCACCATCGCGCCGCTGCAGGGGCTGATCCTGCGCCACGCGGGCGATGCGCCCACGCTGGCCGTCTCAGCCAATGTCGGCGCCTTCAACCTCGGCGCAGCCACCGGCTCGGCCATCGGCGGCGTCATCGTCTCGGCAGGTGCCTTGCGCTGGACCGGCCTGGCCGGCGCGGTGCTGAGCCTGGCGGGCCTGGCCCTGACCTACCTCGTCCTGCCCCGCACGTCCTCGGCCACGCGGCCGGCCGACGACGACGTCCCGGCCGCCGGCTGACTCGCCACCGGTCGCTCCACGAAGGACGCCACGCCGGTCCGGATGTCCTGACCGTCCGAGAGGTTCCCGAACCTGTTCCTGAGGCCGGCGAGGTCCTCATCCGTTCGACGGCCAGCAGCCTGAACCCGCGCCTCCAACTACGCCGAGGCGATGGCCCACCTGTCGTGACGGCCGGCGCCTCCCGGCCGGACATCCAGCTGACCGGCGGCCCGGCCGCGTTCGTCCTCAGCGGGCAGGAGATGCCGGGCCGGCCGATGTCGACGATGAACGCCACGCAGTTGCGACCCCGCAGCCCGCTACATCGCTCGACCTTATCTGTCGGCGGGCGCCGTTCTCTCGCCGATCACCTCCGTGCCTGGGGCGGCACCTGCTACCACCCGGTGCGCACCTGCGCCATGGGCTCCGACGACGCGGTCGTGGTGGACCCCGAGTTGCCGGTGCGGGCGTGACGGGGCTGCGGGTGGTGGACGCCTCGGTGATGCCGACGATCATCAGCGGCAACACCAACGCCCCCACGATCATGATCGCTGAGAAGGCCGCCGCCTTGCCATGCCAGCCGGGCCGGCGTGGTCATCGGCGGTTCCGACCTTGCAGACAGGCCCTCACCCAGGACGCGGGAGCAATATCGATATGTTGATGCCTTTTTGCGCTTTACGTGTTGTTTGTCTGGTTGACCAAGTGATGGTGTGAAGGAATTCGCCCGCGCCGAGACTCGGAGCGGGCCGGTCAGGACGGGGACGAGGAGAAGTCGGCAGGGGCGCTTGATGGGAGGCAAAGCGGAGGACAACGCCTCCAGTGTCGTGTTGGTGGGTGTCTTCGATGTTGCTCCGGCGGGGGTGGCCGTAACCAGCGGGCCGGATCACCGGCTCGTCTACGTCAATGACGCCTACCGGGCCATCTTCGGCGAGCGTACGCTCGGCGTGCCCTTCCGTGAGGCGTTCGGCGATCTACTCCAGCGCGGTTACTTCTACCAGCTCGATCGCGTGTATACGACCGGGGAGTCGCTCTCCCTGCGGGAGATGCCCTTCCAACTGGGCGACGGCGTCCGCGAGCGCTACGCCTCCATCAGCATTTCGAAGGTCCCGTTGAGCGACGGTGTGCAGGGCATCCTCATGGTCGTCGCGGAGGTCACCAGCAACGTCGACTCCGCCCGCATGATCGACGAGTCGATCGCCGTGAGCCGGCACCGGTTCCTCCAGCGCTACCAGAGCCTCCTGCAGATCGAGACCGACGTCGTGTGGGTGATGGACCCCGCCGGTCAGGCGATCGAGCCGAGCCCCGGCTGGCAGCGGATGACCGGCCAGTCCTGGGACGAGTTTCGTAACGACGGCTGGCTGCAGGCCGTGCACCCCGACGACCGGGACGGGATCAGGCGGTTGTGGGACACGGTGAGACGCACGAGGGACTACTTCGACAGCGCCTACCGGCTGCGGATGGCTGACGGAACCTACCGGCACGTCCGCACTCGAGGCGCACCGGTGATCGACTGCGGGGAACTGATCGAGTGGGTCGGCACCTGCTCCGACGTCGAACAGGAATGGCAGCAGGAACGGCGCACCAGGCTCCTCGACCAGGCCGCCGCCGCCACCGCCAACATGGCCGACCTCGACGAGGTGCTGACCATGCTGACCAGCGTGATCGTGCCCAAGGTGGTCGACGGATGCGGGATCTACCTCGTCCCCGATTACGAGGGACGGCCGCCCTCCCCACTGGTCGTCGAGCGGATCGTGAGCATCGTGCGGGAGGACCTGCCGCGGGCACCCGAACCTGGCACGGTCGTCCTGGACGGACGGGGTTGTGCCTTCGCCCAGGCGGTCCGCACCCGGCGCCCGGTGCGCCGGGTCTTCCCAGCCGGCGACCCGCCGCCCGGCATGGCTCCGCCCGGGGCCGAGGAATGGTTCGCCGCCAGCGGCGCCAACAGCGTGGCCATGGTGCCGGTGATCGTCGACGATTCCGTGGCCGCCGTCCTCGAAGCGGTGATCTGCGGCGACCGGGAGCCCATTGGCCAGGCCGACGTGGAGCTGCTGAATCAGCTGATCGAGCACGCGCACGCACATCTCAGCAACGCCATGCGGTTCCAGCGCACCCAGCGCGTCGCCCTCGCCCTGCAACACAGCCTGCTCCCCGACCCGCCCCAGGTGCCCGGCCTGGAGATCACCGTCCGCTACCGGCCCGGCACCACGGCGGCCGAGATCGGCGGCGACTGGTACGACTGTTTCCTCCTGCCCGGCGGCGCGGCCATCCTCACCATCGGCGACGTCGCCGGGCACGAACTGGCCGCCGCAGTGACCATGAGCCAGATCCGCAACATGCTCAGAGGGCTCGCCATGGACCGCGACGAGCCGCCCGGCGACATCCTGCGCCGTCTCAACGTGGCCACAGAATCGCTGTCCGGCGAGGTCACGGCCACCTGCGTGCTCGCCCGCCTGGAATCATCCGCGCACGGCGACTGGCGGCTCACCTACTCCGTGGCCGGGCATCCACCGCCCCTGCTGGTCACCCGCGAGGGCGCGGCCCGCTATCTCGAAGGCGCCGTGGAGCCTCCGCTCGGCATCGCCTCCGATCAGCCTCGCGCCAGCGCGGTGGCGTCCCTGCCCCCGGACAGCACCCTGCTCCTCTACACCGACGGCCTGATCAAGCACCCTGGCGAGCACCTCGACCATGGCCTGACCCGCCTTCTGGGCAACGTCGCCCCGCTGGCCCGCGAACCCCTCGACGTCCTGTGCGACCAACTCCTCGCCCAGATGAACACAACGAGGAAGGACGACATCGCGATGATCGCACTACGGCAACCCGACAGCCTCATGCGACCCGCAACCTGATCAGCCCCAACGGCAGGCGCAAGGCTCACAACCCCTCCCTCGCCAGCGTCCACCGCGCCCCCGCAACTATGAGGCGGCTCGGTCAGGTGCGCTCCAGGACGACCACGGGGATCTGCCTGCGGCTCCTGGCCTCATAGGTCCGGTAGAGCGGCGCGAGCTCGACCATCATGCGCCAGAGCCGCTCCCGCTCCGGCCCTTCGGCGGTACGGGCTCGGGCGATGAACCGCTCGCCGAGGATCTGCACGCCGACCTCCGGGTTGGCCACCACGTTGAGGTACCACGCGGGGTGCGTGCGAGTCACGGCCGAGCCGGACGCGATCAGGACATAGCGGTCGTCGTCCTCGCCGAAGAACAGCCCTGTACGCAGCCACCGGCCCGACTTCCTGCCCTTGACGGTGAGGACGAGGTTGGTCACGCCTCCTTCCAGGTAGCCGTCACGGCCGTTCGTGGCCAGATAGCGGCGAACGTGCTCGGCGACCGAGGGATCAGGGCTGTCGGCGACGTCGTCCCACATCAGTGCTCTCCCGCACCTGACGTCTTGGGTACGGAGGGCGGAGCCGCGTGCCGTTGAGCGGTGGAGGGTCGAGAAATCATCTGAGCGCCTTTTCCGTTTCTGGTCCGGCGCGTGCAGGGTGATGCGAAGGTCTGCGTCCGTCCCGCGGTGAGGAAGAACGAACTGGCCTCGGCTGTAAGTGAGCCGGGGCCTGAGTCGGGGAATGCGTGCGTGTGGTGCGCCCGTTCCGACCGACACACACAGAGTGCGGGCCTGGACTCGCGGTTTTCTGTCGGTCCGCTTTCGGCGCGCTGACACACCGGGCAATGACCACGCGACCGTACGGCGAGTCCACGGGTGTTGGGTCCGCTTGCCGCCTGGCCGGCAGACGGTGGTGCCGGGGGGTCTTCGCCGACCGGGCCGCGCGCCTGCTCGGTGCGGCGTCCGCAGCCCGTGCCTCGGTGGGCGCGCCGCTGCCAGCGGCCGAGCGCGGTGACGTGGACCGGAGCACCCCAGCGCTGCGGGCGGGCGGGCTGCGAAGCCGGGCTCGGGCGGGCGGGCTGCGAAGCCGGGCTCGGGCGGGCGGGCTGCGAAGCCGGGCTCGAACTGGGCACCGCCCTGAGCCTGGGGACCGACGCGGAGTTGTTCGACGCGTCGGTCGTCGTCAGATGAGCGGGCCGACGAGGGTGGCGAACTCCTCAGGGTCGACGATCCGCACGCCCAGGCTCTCCGCCTTGGTCCGCTTGGAGCCTGCCTTCTCGCCCGCCACCAGCAGCGACGTCTTCGCCGAGATGCTGGAGGACGCCTTACCTCCCGCGCGCTCGATCAGCTCGTTCATCTGGTTACGGGTCAGCGCCTCCAGAGCGCCGCTCATGGCGCCGGTCACCACGACGGTCATCCCGGCCAGCGGCAGCTCGGAGGTGTCATCTTCCGCCGCCGCGACGCCGGGGTCGGCGGCCGGCGTCCACCCCGGCTCCGTCATGGTGACGCCGGCCTTGACCAGCTTGTCGATAAGGCCGGCGAGCTCGATCAGCTCGGCCACCACCACCGGGGCCTTCTCCGGGCCCATGCCCTCCACCGCCTGGATCGCCTCGGCGTCGGCCTCGCGGATGGCCTGCATGCTGCCGAAGTGCCGGGCGATGCGGCGGCTCATGGACCGGCCGGTGCCACGCACGCCCAGCGCGCAGAACACCCGGCTGAGCGGCTGGCCCTTGGCCCGCTCGAAGGCGGCCAGCAGGTTGTCGGTGCTGGTCTCGCCCATCCGCTCCAGACCCAGGATCTGCTCGCGGGTCAGGAAGAACAGGTCGGCGAAGTCGGCGATCAATCCCGCGTCCAGCAACTGCTGGATGCGGTTTTCCGCCAGGCCCTCAATGTCGAGCTGGTCGCGGCCGACGGCGTAGCCGATGGAGGCGATCGCCCGGCAGGCGCGCCCGCGCACGCACCGCCACCGCTCCTGGGAGGTGTCGATCGCGTCACCGCAGGACGGGCAGGCCTGCGGGATCTCGATCGGCTTCTCGTCGCCGGTGCGCAGCGCCACGACCGGGGCCTCGACCCGGGGGATCACGTCGCCGGCCTTGTAGACGACCACGCTGTCGCCCAGCATCAGTCCCCGGCGGCGGATGTCGGCGGCGTTGTGCAGGGTGGCGTAGGTGACGGTGGTGCCGTCAAGCTCGACCGGCTCCAGCACCGCGCGCGGGGCGATGATGCCGGTGCGGCCGGTGTTCCACTCCACGCTCAGCAGCTTGGTGATCCTCTCGGTGGCGGGCAGCTTGTAGGCGACCGCCCAGCGCGGCGCCCGCGAGCTGAACCCGGCCTCCGCCTGGTCGGCCGCCAGATCGCACTTGATCACGATGCCGTCGATGCCGAACGGCAGCTCGGGACGGGCCGCCGCGATCTCCTCGACCCGCTCCTGCACCCGCTCCAGGGACTCGGCCACCATCCCCGCCACCGGCGTCGCGGCGGTCGTCTGCACGGTCTGCGCCGCCATCCACTCCATGACCTCGCTGTGTGGCAGCTGGCGCAGCCGCACAGCCAGCTCGGAGTCGTCGTCCGGCGGCGGCAGCACCCCGTAACCGAAGAAGGTCAGCTCGCACACATAGGGACGGTCCTGCGCGCGCAGCGTGCCCGCGGCGGCGCTGCGCGGGTTGGCGAACGTGGTGCCGTCGTGCGCCTGCCGCTTGGCGCACGCGTCCTCGAACTGGGCGGCCGTCATCATGACCTCTCCGCGCAGCTCCACCGTGACCGGGTCGGCCAGCCGGTCGGGCAGGCCGACGACGGTGCCGATGGCGTGCGAGACGTCCTCGCCCGCGATGCCGTCGCCGCGCGTGACGAGCTGCGTCAGGCGGCCGTGCCTGTAGCGGGCCGAGATCGCCAGCCCGTCGAGCTTGGGCTCCACGCTCCACGCCGTGACCGCCCGGCCGAGCCTGCGCTCCAGCCCAGCCGCCCAGTCGGCCAGGTCCTTGGCGCCGAACACGTTGTCCAGGCTGAGCATGGGCACGGTGTGCGGCACGTCCCCCACCACGGCCCCGCCGGCCACCTTGCCGGTGGGCGAGGACGGCAGCACCGACTCGGGGTGTGCCTCCTCGTAGGCCTGGATGCCGCGGACCAGCTGGTCGTAGGCCTCGTCGTCGAGCGCCGAGGTGGCGTCGGTGTAGTAGGCCGCGGCGGAGTCCACGGCCAGTTGCACGGCTTCGGCGTAGGCCGCGTCGTCGGCCAGCTCGGTGTGAGGGAGTGCGTCGCTCATGGCTTCATCATGCAGGTCGCCACCGACAATTGCGCCCCGCGAACCGGCCTCGGGCCGCAAGGGTGCGAGTCCGCCGATCGAACGCCTGAACTGGGGTGTCGGCCGGCCACCACCGCCTGGTCCGGGTGGAGCGGGGGCGACCCGCCGCCGTCCGAAGCGCACGCCGACGACGGCCCGCCGGGTGCCGAGACGTACGCGCTCACGTTCGGCTGACTTGCCACGGGAAAATGTGCAGTCGACTTAAAGTTTGCAGTAGGCTCCAAACATGATGGAAGGGCTCCGGGAGCGGAAGAAACGGCAGACCCGGCAGCGCATCTCCGACGTGGCCATCGGCCTGTTCGTGGAGCGCGGGTTCGAGCACGTCACGATCGCCGAGGTCGCGGACGCCGCCGAGGTGTCGGTCAACACCGTCTACAACTACTTCCAGTCCAAGGAGGACCTGGTCCTGCCGCCGGAGGAGGCCTCGCCGGAGCGGCTGGCCGACTTCGTGCGGCAGCGGGCGGCGGGGGAGTCGGCGGCGGTGGCGGTGCTGGCACGGCTGCGCGCCGAGGTGCGCGGGCGCGAGCGGCGGGTGGGGTTGAGCGCGGGGTTCGGGCGGGTGCTGGAGATGATGCGGGCCGCGCCCACGCTGACCGCCCGGCTGGACGAGCTCGGCCACCAGATGACCGACGCGCTGGCCGCCGTGCTGGCCGAGGAGACCGGCGCGGCGCCGGACGACCCGCTGCCGCGGGTGGTGGCCTGGCACCTCGGATGCCTGCACGCGCTGGTGCTGACCGAGATCGCGCGGCGCACGGCGGCCGGGGAGGAGCCCGGCGCCATCGCCGGGGCGGTGCTGGAGTTGCTGGATGCCGCGGAGAGCGTGCTGGGCGAGCGGGTGCTCGCCTATGCCGTACGGGAGGGATGAGCGTGTTCCGGGTGACGATCAGGGGAAAGTTCGCCGGGCTGGACGATGCCGGCCGGGCCGCCGTGCTGGCGGCGGGCGGGACCGCCTTCACCGAGGCCGGGACGTTCACCCACGACCAGAGCGTGTCGGTGTTCACGTTCCGCTGCCAGGTGGCCGGCGAGGACGAGGACGAGGCCGCTCTGGCGGGACTGGAGGCGCTGGAGGCGCACGGGCACCCGCACGAGGTGCTGCGGATCGCGGCGACGGACATGAGCGCCATCAAGATCCGCCGCCGGTAGTTTCCATATGTGAGATAACATCCCGAATATGGGAAGCACGATGGAGGTGTCGGCCCGGCTGGCGGCGCGGCTGGCGGAGCTGCGCGTCGAGCGGGGCTGGTCGCTGGAGGAGCTGGCGACCCGGACCGGGGTCAGCCGCTCGACGTTGTCGCGGCTGGAGCGCGGGGAGATCAGCCCGACGGCCGCCCTGCTGGGCAGGTTGTGCACGGTCTACGAGCGGCCGATGTCGCGCCTGCTCGCCGAGGTGGAGTCCGAGCCGCCGCAGGTCGTCCGGGTGGCGGCGCAGGAGGTGTGGCGGGACGAGTCGTCGGGGTTCGTCCGCCGTTCGGTGTCGCCGCCGCATCCGGGCCTGCGCGGCGAGGTGGTGGAGGCGACCCTGCGCCCGGGGACGGACATCTCCTACGACGCGCCGCCGGTGCCCGGCCTCGAACAGCACGTCTGGGTGCTGGAGGGGACGGTGGAGATCACCGTCGACGGGCACGCGCACATCGTCGAGGCGGGTGACTGCCTGCGCTTCCGGCTGTGGGGCGCCTCCCGCTTCCGCTGTCCGGGGCCGGGCCAGGTCCGCTACGCGCTCGTGGTGGTCCTGCCATGACCCCGCCCGGCGAGGGAGCCGCACTCACGCACACCATCGCCCGGCTGTCGGCCGCCGACTTCGGCGACAGTGTCGAGGACCTGGCCGCCCTGCTGGTCGACGCCGTGGACAGCGGCGCGTCCGTGGGGTTCGTGACGCCGTTCGGGCAGGCGGAGGCCGCCGCCTGGTGGCGGGCGCAGGCTCCGGCGGTGGCCGACGGCAGCCTCATGGTGTGGGTGAGCCGCGACGGCTCCGGCCTCCAGGCCACCATCAGCCTGGCGCTGGCCGCCAAGCCCAACGCCCGCCACCGGGGCGAGATCGTCAAGCTCATGGTCCACCGCGACTTCCGGGGCCGGGGCCTGTCCCGCGCCCTGCTGGCCACCGCCGAGCACGCCGCCCTCGCGGCCGGGGCCGACCTGCTGCTGCTGGACACCGAGACCGGCAGCACCGCCGAGCACGTCTACCTCACCGGCGGCTGGACCCGCTACGGCATCGTCCCCGACTACGCCGGATCCCCGGACGGCACCCTCCGCGACTGCAGCTTCTTCTACAAGCGGCTCACCGCGACCGGGTGAGCGGCGTGCCGTCCGCCTCAGTCGCCCAGGTCGGGCGGCGGTGGCATGCGGTCGCCCTTGACCTGGGCGGCGATCGGCTCCAGCGCGGCGAGTTCGGCGCCGGTCAGCGTGAGGTCGAGCGCGCCGACGTTCTCCTCCAGCCGCCGCCGGCTGCGGGTGCCGGGGATCGGGACGACGGTGATGCCATGCGCGTCGGAGCGCTGGAGCACCCAGGCCAGGGCGACCTGCGCCATGGTCACGCTGCGGGCGTCGGCGATGCTGCGGACGGGGTCGAGCAGGGTGGTGTTGTGCCCGGCGTTGGCGGAGTGGAAGCGGGGCATCTGGTGCCGCAGGTCGTGGGCGGCGAGCCCGTCGGTGGAGGTGATCCGCCCGGTGAGGAAGCCGCGGCTGAACGGCGAGTACGCGACGTAACCGATGCCGAGCTCGGCGCAGACCGGCACCACCGAGTCCTCGAACTCCCGGGTGAACAGCGACCACTCGTTCTGCACGGCGGTGATCGGGTGCACGGCGTGCCCGGCCCGCAGTTGCTCGGCAGTCACGTTGGACAGGCCGATGTGCCGTATCTTGCCCGCGGCCACCAGCTCCGCCATCGCCCCGACCGTGTCCTCGATCGGGGTCGTGAAGTCGGGGTGGTGCAGGTAGTACAGGTCGATGTGGTCGACGCCGAGGCGGCGCAGGCTCGCCTCGCAGGCGTCGCGGACGTACTCCGGGTCGCTGCGTACGCCCACCAGCTCGCCGGTCCCGGGCTTGCGGATGGCGGCGAACTTGGTGGCGAGGCTGATGCCGTCGCGTCCGTGCTCGGCCAGGAAGTCGCGGATCAGCAGCTCGTTGGCGAAGTCGATGCCGTAGAAGTCGGAGGTGTCCAGGAAGGTCACGCCGAGTTCGGCGGCCCTCCGCAGGGTGTCCAGGGGCTGCTCGGGGCCCGTGGCATCGTAGAACTCGCTCAGTCCCATGCAGCCGAGACCGAGCGCGGGCACCTCCATGCCGGTGTGGCCGAGTTTGACCGTACGCATGGCAAAGCCTTCCGTCCAGGGATAGGGGTAAAATACGGGACGACCGTCCCGGTTAATCGGAAATATACGGGACGGCCGTCCCGCTTGTCTATCGACCGGAGCACATCTCGATGAGCAGGCCATTGCGCGCCGACGCCCAGCGCAACAGGGCGCGGGTCCTACAGGTCGCCGCGGAGACCTTCGCCAAGGAAGGGCTGTCGGTGCCGGTGCACGAGATCGCCCGCCGGGCGGGCGTGGGCACCGGCACCGTCAGCCGCCACTTCCCCACCAAGGAGTCGCTGTTCGAGGCGGTGCTGCTGGAGCGGATGGCCCAGCTCGTCCGTACGGCGAGCGAACGGGCCGGCGATGACGAGCCCGGCGAGGCGTTCTTCGGCTTCTTCTCCCGCATGGTCGAGGAGGGCGCGGCCAACAAGGGACTCGTCGACGCGCTCGCGGGCGCCGGTTACGACTTCCACGCCACCGCCGCCGACCCCTCCCATGACGTCATGGGCGCCTGGGGGCGGCTCCTCCGGCGCGGCCAGGACGCGGGCGCCATCCGCGCGGACGTCGACATGGCCGACGTCAAGGCGCTGCTCGCCGGCTGCCTCGACCGCGAGCGCGACGCCCTGGACCCGGCCGCCCGCGCCCGCATGCTGGCCATCGTCCGCCGCGGCCTTGGGGCATGACCCCGTCGGCAGTCGCTCGTAAAGCCTGAGCGAGGGCGTCGAGCTCGGCGGCCGGCATGCGCGGGGTGCGCTGAAGCCGAGTCCGTGGCCGTCCGATCAGGCTGCCGTGGCTAGGGGTTCGAGGTTCGGGCCAGGGCGGCCGCGGTGCCGTCGATGAGGACCTGGAGGCCGTGTTCGAAGGTCTGCTCGCCGCCCGAGCCGCCGCCGTCGAGGAGGGCCGCGCGCAGGGTGCCGGTCTCGCGGACGGCCGTGACCAGGGTGCTCCGCCCGGCGTCCTCCAGGAGGGCGGACGGAGGCACGGCAGGGGCGTCCGGCGCGCTCTGCTCCTGCAGGACGAACCCGTTGACATACTGGCTCAGCGTCGCCACCGTGCGCAGGGCGAGCACCGGGGTGAAGCCCCGCTCGACCATGGCCGTGAGCTCCTCCTCGAACGCCTGGATCGTCGCCGGGCTCAGCGCCCGGGCGTTGGTGACGACGCGGGCGCCGTCGCGGTAGGCGGCCAGCGAGGCGCGGTAGGCACGGGCCCGGCGGGCGAGCCAGTCCTGCCAGGGCTCGCCGTCGCGCGGCGGTCCCATCCCGGCGGCCTGGACGATCGAGTCGGCCATCCCGTCGAGCAGTTCCTGCTTGGTACGGATGTGCCAGTAGAGGGCCGGCGACTTGACACCGAGCTCGGCCGCGAGACGCCGTACGGTGAGGCCGTCGAGCCCCACCTCGTCAAGCAGCCGCAGGGCCGTGTCGATCAACGTCTGCCGGGACAGACCGGGCCGCTTGCTCACATCCATCGCTGACACCTTAAACCGGCGAAGGCCGGTCTACGAGGGCCGTCCGAAGAAGGCGCGCAGCTCGTCGGCGACGAGGGGAGCGCCGGCGGTGCTCAGCGGGGCTTCGTGGCCGACGCCTGCGAGCGTGACGCGTTCGGCCCGTGGCAGGGTGGCGTGCAGCGCGTCGATGGCGTTGTGCACCGGCGGCGGAGTCCTGACCCCGTCCAGCAGCAGGACGTCCGCGCGCAGGTCCGCGAACCCGTCGCTGGAGGCCATCTCGTTGAAGATCTGCACGTCGAGCCGTTGCAACGGGAAGAGCTCGACGAGGCTTTCCTCATCGGGACGCTCTCGTTTCGAACGCCGGCGGAAGTAGCGGTCGATCGCGCGTACGAGCAGCCACCGTGGCAGCAGGGTCATCCACCGGTTGTTGCTCACTCCCTTGGAGAAGGTCACGAGCGCCTCGGCCGGCCGGCCCCGGTCCAGCTCGCGCTCGAACCGTGCCCGCCAGGACAGGTCGAAGGCGCCGTACATCGACAGTGCCGGCTCGTAGACCGCGACCTTGGTGATGGCCGGTGACTCGAGCGCGGCCTGCAAGGCGATGAGCCCGCCGGAGCTGTGTCCGAACACCAGGCGCGTGCCGGTCCCGGCCAGCAGTGCCGCGACGTCCTCGCACTCCCGCGCCATGCGGTACCTCTCTCCGGGCGGCCCGCTACGGCCGCGGCCGCGCCGGTCCATGACGTACACCGTGAACGTGCTGGACAGCGGACGCGCCAGGGCCATGTAGTGCTGCGCGGCCAGGTAGCCCCCGCTCACCAGGAGGAGACCGGGACCGGCGCCGAGCTTCCGGTAGCCGATCGTCGTGCCGTCGGCCGAGGTGACCGTGCCGGTCGTGTACGACGCCTGGGCGGTCGCCATGATCGAACCCTCCTTAGCACTGCTAAGTCGCTGTCGGCACCACCCTGCCTTAGCACCGCTAAGGAGTCAATCCCGGCGCTGGAGGCGTCGTTGCACCACCCCGACAAACGCCGGCCGTGCCCGAGGGGGCGAGGTCGCCCCAATGTCCGGATGCGGCAGGGCCGCGCTCGCCCGCCCCGCCTGCCAGGGCCATCCCCGCTGAACAGTACAAATCCGGACGCAATAGGATCGCCACGGCATTCTCGGCGGCCGGTCGTGACAGGGACGGCCGCCGGCGGCGGTATCCGTCGTCGCAGATGATCGCGCTGAAAGTTGTTGGATACCTACATGTCAGCGCATGGCGGTTCTGGTGTGAGATCGACCCCATGATGGATGAAGGCAAACGACGCAGGTTCCCCACGGGCGACCTGGCAAGAGTGGCGGTGTTCGCCGCCCTGATCGCGGTGCTCGGGCTGCCCGGCTCGTTCAACGTGCTCGGCAACGCGGTCCCCATCACGCTGCAGACGCTGGGCGTGATGCTGGCGGGCGCGATCCTCGGCACGTGGCGGGCCGCGCTGGCCGTCGTGGTGCTGCTCGTGCTGGTCATCGCGGGCCTGCCGTTGTTGTCAGGCGGGCGTGGCGGGCTGGGGGTGCTGGCGGGGCCGTCGGCGGGGTTCCTGCTGGGCTGGATCGCCGGGGCGGCGGTGACCGGCTGGCTGGTCGAGCGGGCGGGCCGCAGCCCGAGCTTCGTCCAACTGCTGGTGGCGTGCGTGGTGGGCGGCATCGGGGTGGTCTACCTCTTCGGCATCCCCGTGCAGGCCGCGGTGACCGGGGTGTCCCTGGGCAATACCGCGTGGCTCACCATGATCTTCCTGCCGGGCGACGCGGTCAAGGCGGTGCTGGCCTCCCTCGTGGCCAGGGGCACACAGCGGGCCTACCCGGACGCGGTGCCCGCCGTGCACCGGGAGCGGCTGCGCGCCGGCGGGGAGCATTGAGCACGCGATGCCGATAGCCGAACACGTGCTGCGGCACGCGACCGACCGGCCCCGGCACGTGGCGGTGCGCGGCCCGGCCGGCGACCTGACCTACGCCGAGCTCGCCGCGCACATCAGCGGCGCCGCCCGCCACCTGCTCGGCCTGGGCGCCGGCCCCGGGACGCTGGTCGGGGCCGGTCTGGCGGACCCGGTCGCGCTGCTCACCGCCGTGCTCGCCGCCGACCTGGCCGGGGCGACGCCGCTGGTGGGCGAGCACACCTGGGACCGCGCCCGGTGGCTCGGGGCGGCCGGTCCGGTGGACGTGCTCGTGGACGCGCCGCTGCCGACCGTGACGGGCTCGCCCCTGCGGTACGAGCCGCGGCCGGACGACCGGGCGTGGGCCTGCTTCAGCTCCGGCAGCACCGGCCGGCCCCGCGCCGTGGTACGCGGCCGGGCGTCGTGGACGGCCTCCTTCCCCCATCTCAGCGACCTGGCGGGCATCGGCCCCGACGACACCGTTCTGATCCCTGGCCCGCTGGTCTCCTCCCTGTACGCCTTCGCCGCCATGCACACGCTGGCCACCGGCGCGACGGCGCTGCTGCCCGGCCGCTGGCCCGGCAGTTCCCTGGCGGCCCTGCTCGGCCAGGCCACGGTCGTGCACCTGGTCCCGCACCGGCTGCCGGACGTGCTCGGCCGTCCGGGCCCGTTGCGCACGGCCGTCGTCGGCGGCGCGGCGCTCCACCCGGACGCGCGGGCGGCGGCGGCCCGAGCGGGCGTGGACGTCGTGTCGTACTACGGCGCCACCGAGCTGTCGTTCGTGGCCGTGGACACCGACGGCAGGGGGCTGCGGCCGTTCCCCGGCGTCGAGATCGAGGTCAGGGACTGTGACGGGCCGGCCGGGCTCGGCGAGGTGTGGGCGCGCTCGCCGTGGTTGTCCGACGGCTACCTGGGGGAGGCGGCCGGGCCGCTGCGGCGCGACTCGGCCGGCTGGATGACGGTGGGGGACGTGGCGGAGCCGTACCGGGCGGGACAGGCGCTGCGGGTGCGCGGCCGGGGCGGCGGCGCGATCCAGACCGGCGGCGCCACCGTGGTGCCCGAGGACGTCGAGGAGGTGCTCAGGAAGGTGCCCGGCGTCGGGGACATCGTGGTGGTGGGCTCGCCGCATCCGCGGCTCGGCGCGGTGGTGACGGCGATCGTCGAGTCCGCCTCGCCGCCGCCGCGCTCGCTGCTGGAGGCGGCCGCCAGGAGCGGCCTGGACGGGGTGCAGCGGCCACGCCGCTGGTACGCGATGCCGAGCCTGCCGCGCACCGGGACGGGCAAGCCCGCCCGCGCCCTGGTGGCGGCCCGGCTGGCGGACGGCGCCCCGGACCTGCGGCGGCTGATCTGACATGCGGAGTGAGCTCACCAATGTGCCGGTCGTCGTGGCGGCCCGGCGCACGCCCATCGGGACGGCCGGGCACGCGTTCAAGGACGTGGGCGTCGATCGGCTGGCCGCGCAGGTGATCGGGGCAGTGGCCCGCGACGTGGCCGGGCGGCCGGTCGAGGACGTGGTGCTGGGCAACTGCATGGGCCCCGGCGGGAACGTGGCCAGGGTGTCGGCGCTGGCGGCGGGGCTGGGGCAGGAGGTGCCGGGCCTGACGGTGGACCGGCAGTGCGGCAGCGGGCTGGCCGCGATCCTGGTCGCCGGGCAGGCGGTACGCGCCGGGGAGATGGACCTGGTGATCGCCGGCGGGGCGGAGAGCGCCTCGACGGCGCCGCTGCGTACCCACCGGGGGGCGGCGGAGCCGTACGGGCGGGCGGCCTTCGCGCCGGATGGGCACCCCGACCCGGACATGGGACCCGCCGCCGAGGCGCTGGCCGCGGCGTGCGGCGTCAGCCGGCTGCGGCAGGACGCCTACGCCTGCCGCAGCCACGCCAGGGCGCTGGCCGCCCGCGACGGCGGCCAGTTCGCGGCGGAGATCGTCCCGGCCGGCGGGCGGACCCAGGACCAGCGGCCACGGCCGCTGCGGGCGGCCTCGCTGGCCCGGCTGCCGGCGGCGTTCGTGCCCGGCGGTACAGTGACGGCCGGCAACTCCTCCCCGGTGAGCGACGGCGCGGCGGCGGTGGCCCTCGTGCCGGAGCGGCTGCGCGCCGGGCTCCCGGGGATGCGGCTGGTGGCCGGGTCCGTCGTCGGCTGCGATCCGGCGCTGCCGGGATGGGGACCGGTGCCCGCCGTGCGCCGGGTGCTCGCGCGGGCGGGGGCGGACCTGGGACGGGTGGCGGCCGTGGAGATCGTGGAGGCGTTCGCGGCGCAGGTGCTGGCGGTGACCGACGCGCTCGGGCTCGACCCGCTGGGCGCCGACGATGAGCGGGTGTGCCCGGACGGCGGCGCGCTGGCCCTGGGCCATCCGTGGGGCGCCACCGGCGCGGTCGTGGTGACCAGGCTGTTCACGAGGCTGGTACGGGCGGGCGCCCCGCCGGGAACGCTCGGCCTGGCGGCGGCCGCGGTCGGCGGCGGCCTGGGGGTCGCGGCCCTGTTCGAGGTGGTGTGAGGTGATCGAGTTCGCCGACGTGCACGTGAGGCTGGGGCAGCGGGACGTGCTGCGCGGCATCACCGTCGCGCTGCCCGAGCGCCGCGTGGGCGTGGTCGGCGCCAACGGCTCGGGCAAGAGCACGCTCGCCCGCCTGGTCAACGGGCTGGCGCTGCCCACCGCCGGCAGCGTCACGGTGCTGGGGCTGGACACCCGGCGGCACGCGGCCAGGATCAGGCGCGGGGTCGGTTTCCTGTTCACCGACCCGGACGCGCAGATCGTGATGCCGACGGTGGCCGAGGACGTGGCCTTCTCGCTGCGCCGCCGGGGGCTTTCGCGCGAGGAGGTCGAACGGCGCGTACGTGAGGTGCTGGACCGGTACGGTCTCGGCGGCCACGCCGACCACCCGGCCCACCACCTGTCGGGCGGCCAGAAGCAGTTGCTGGCCCTGTGCTCGGTGATGGTGCTGGAGCCGGACATCCTGGTCATGGACGAGCCGACCACGCTGCTGGACTTGCGCCATTCCCGCCAGGTCGCCGGCCTGCTGCGCGAGTTGCCGCAGCAGGTGCTGGCCGTCACCCACGACCTGCCGCTGCTGGCGGACTTCGACCGGGTCCTGGTGCTGGACGAGGGGCGGATCGTGGCCGACGGAGCTCCGGCCGAGGCCATCGGCCACTACCGGAAGCTGATGTCGTGAACGGCCTCAACGGCGTCTACGTGCCCGGCACCTCGCCGCTGCACCGCCTCCCGGCCGGCGTCAAGCTGGCCGGGCTGGCCGTGGCGTGCACGGTGCTCGTGCTGGTGAGCTCGCTGGTGGTGCTGGCCGGGGCGGCGGTCGTGGTGGCCGCCCTGTACGCGCTGTCGCGGGTGGGGACGGCGGCGGCCTGGGCGCAGGTCAGGCCGGTGCGCTGGCTGGCGCTGGCGTTGTTCGCGATGCAGTGGGTGTTCGCCGGTCTGCCGGGGGCGGCGGCCACGACGTCGCGCGTGGTGCTGGTCGTGGCGCTGGCCGGGCTGGTGACCATCACCACCCGCACGTCGGCCATGATGGCGACGCTGGAGCGTTGCCTGAGGCCGGCCAGGTTCGTGGGGCTGGACCCGTTCCGGCTGTCGTTGCTGCTGTCGCTGACCGTGCGCAGCGTGCCGGTGATGGCGGCGCTGGCCACCCGCGTCAGGGAGGCGCAGCGGGCCAGGGGCGTCGAGCGCAGCCTGCGCGCGTTCGCGGTGCCGCTGGTGGTGAGCGCGCTCCGTCACGCCGACGCGCTGGGCGAGGCGCTCAGCGCGCGCGGCGTGGACGACTGACCCGCCCCCCCATGAATCCCACGTTTGACTTATATAAGCGTTGCCTGAAAGGCTGTGGTCGTGCACGCATTCGACGTTCTCGGTGACCCCGTCCGGCGCCGGATCCTGGAGCTGCTGGCCGGTGGCGAGCAGAGCTCCGGCGAGGTCACCGCTGTCATCCAGCGCGAGTTCGGGATCTCGCAACCGGCCGTCTCCCAGCATCTGCGGGTGCTGCGCGACAACGGCTTCGCCAGCGTGCGGGCCGAGGGCACCCGCCGCCTCTACGCGGTGGAGCCTGCCCCGTTGCGTGAGGTCGACCAGTGGCTGGAGCGCTTCCGCGGCTTCTGGACGCAGCACCTGGACGCGCTGGCCACCGAGCTGGTCCGCGGCAGGCGCGAACGCCGCGCGCGGGACGACCGGACGAAGAATGACCCGACAGACGATCCGAAGGACACCTGATGGACATACTCGACGCGATCACGCGAGCGCGGCGTGAGCTGTCCGGCGACACGCGCAAGCGCCTGGTGCTGCGCCGCCGTTACGACGCCGAGATCGAGGACGTGTGGCAGGCCTGCACCGACGCCGAGCGGCTGGCCCGCTGGTTCCTGCCGGTCAGCGGCGACCTCAAGGTCGGCGGGACATACCAGCTCGAAGGCAACGCCGGCGGCGAGATCCTCCAGTGCGAGCCGCCGGAGCTGATCCGGGTCACCTGGCTCTATGGCGACAATCCCGGCTTCTCCGAGGTGGAGGTGCGCCTGTCCGCCGACGGCGAGGGCACCGTCTTCGAGCTGAGCCACACCGCCGACGTCCCGGAGGAGATGTGGTCGCAGTTCGGCCCCGGCGCGGCCGGCGTGGGCTGGGACCTGGCCCTGCTGGGCCTGGGCCTCCACCTGTCGGGCGGCACGCGGGTCGCCGAGAACACCTTCCACGAGACCGAGGAGGGCCGGGCGTTCATCACGGCCAGCAGCCGCGCCTGGGGCGAGGCGCACCAGGCCGCGGGCGGCGCGCCGGACGAGGTCGCCGCCGCCGTCACCCGGACCACCGCCTTCTACGCCCCCGAACAGGAGTCCTGACCATGTCCCAGAAAGTCGCGACATTCCTCATGTTCCAGAACGGCGACGCCGAGGAGGCGATGACGTTCTACGTGTCGCTGTTCGACGACGCCAAGGTCGTGACCCTGACCCACTACGGTCCCGGGGAGGACGGGGTGGAGGGCAAGGTCAAGCAGGGCCTGTTCACGCTGGCGGGCCAGGAGTACATGTGCTTCGACAGCGGCCCGCGCCACGGCTTCACCTTCACGCCGTCGATGTCGCTGTTCGTCACCTGCGACACCGAGGCCGACCTCGACCGCCTGTACGCGGCGCTGGCCGAGGGCGGCGGGGAGCTGATGCCGCTGGGCTCGTACGGGTTCAGCACGAAGTTCGGCTGGGTCGCCGACCGGTTCGGCGTGTCCTGGCAGCTCAACCTGCCGTGAACGCGGGGCCGGCGGTGTCCTGGCCGGTCAGGGCCGCGGGGTCGCGTTCGGGCGGGCCGGCCGGCCACCAGCGGCCGTCGCGTTCGGTGAAGGGATACCAGCGGCCGTCCCTGCCGTAGCGGAGCTGGAGGGCGCCGAGGGTCCAGCGGTTGCGCCAGGACTTCACCGGGAGTGGCGCCTCGCCCTCCCAGCCGGCTTCGAGCAGGGCCTGTGCCCTGGCCAGGTCCCGGCGGGGCGGGGTCCACGCGGTCTCCAGTACCTCCAGGCCGGTGGCGCCGCCGTACCGCCAGGCCTGGACGGCGGCGTCGAGGCCGGGCTCGGCGCGGGGATCGAGGTCGTGGTCGGCGGCCAGCCGTACGCGGTCCTGGTGTTCGGTCAGCTCCGGCAGCCGCCCGCGCAGCAGCAGCTCGCGGGCCCGCCAGGCGGCGGAGGCCGCGAGCACCCCGAGGGCGGCCGTGTCCACGACAGCGCCGTCCACGGCAGGGACTGTGGCCATGGCGGCTGGGCCCGACCCTGTGCCCGCCTCGGGGGCCGGGTCCAGGGCCGGCGGGGTGAAGGGCACGTCGAACGGCGGCGGCTCGGGCAGCGGCGGCACCCCGATCGCGAACGCCTCCCCGGCGGGCACCCCGGCGGGGGCGGCAGCGGCGGCGGGGGCGTCGCGGTGCTGCAGCGCCTCGATCAGCTCCCGCTCGCCGCGCCCGCGCATCAGCAGCAGCACGAACGGGTCGGCGTCCAGCAGCCACGAGGCCTGGTAGCACAGGGCGGCGGCGTGCTTGCAGGGGTGACCCCAGTCGGGGCAGGAGCATTCCGGTTCCAGGTCGCCGACGGAGGGCAGCAGCGGCACGGCGGCGTCCTCGGCCGCTTCGACCAGGTCGTGCGGCATGTCGCGCTCCAGCAGGGCGGCGATGTGCCCGGCCTTGGCGGCGACCTGGGCCAGGAAACGTTCCCAGGCGGGGTCGGTGAGCTGCTCGACACGGACGACGGTGTCGTATTCGCTCTCGGTGACGGCGGCGATCCGGCCGGGGCTGACGGTGATCGGCCCGACCTGCCCGGTCTTGGCGTACGCGCGGCCCTTGCGCAGCAGCACCTGGTCCAGCGAGGTGTCCTCCATGGCCTTGACCCAGGCACGGCCCCACCAGGAGGTGGCGAAGCGGGCGCCGGCGCCTTGCGGGGGGAAGGCGGGAAATCCACGGGCGGCGGTCATCTGAGCTCCACGAGGGCGGCGAGTTCGGCGTCGGTCAGCTCGGTGAGGGCGGCCTCGCCACCGGCGAGCACGGCTTCGGCGAGCGAGCGCTTGGCGGCCAGCATGCCGGCGATGCGGTCCTCGATCGTGCCCTCGGTGATCAGGCGGTGCACCTGGACGGGTCTGGTCTGGCCGATGCGGTAGGCGCGGTCGGTGGCCTGGTCCTCGACGGCGGGGTTCCACCAGCGGTCGTAGTGGATGACGTGATCGGCGCGGGTGAGGTTCAGGCCGGTGCCGGCGGCCTTGAGCGAGAGCAGGAACACCGGCGCCCGCCCGTCCTGGAAACGCTGGACCATCTCCTCGCGGCGGGGGACCGGGGTGCCGCCGTGCAGCAGCTGGGTGGCCACGCCCCGGGCGGACAGGTGGCGTTCCAGCAGCCGGGCCATGGCGACGTACTGGGTGAAGACCAGCACCGCGCCGTCCTCGGCGAGGATCGTGTCGACGAGCTCGTCGAGCAGCTCCAGCTTGCCCGAGCGGCCGGTCAGGCGCGGGGCGCTCTCGTGCAGGTATTGGGCGGGGTGGTTGCAGATCTGCTTGAGCCCGGTCAGCAGCTTGACGATGAGGCCGCGCCTGGCCATGCCGTGGGCGTCGGCGATCTGGGCCATGCTCTCGCGCACGACCGCCTCGTACAGGCCGGCCTGCTCGGTGGTGAGCGCGACCGGCCGGTCGGTCTCGGTCTTGGGCGGCAGCTCCGGCGCGATGCCGGGGTCGCTCTTGCGGCGGCGCAGCAGGAACGGCCCCACCAGCCGGGACAGCCGCTCGGCCGCCTGACTGTCGCCGGATTCGACGGGTTTGGCCCAGCGTGCCCTGAACCTGGCGAGCGGGCCCAGCAGTCCGGGCGTGGTCCAGTCGAGGATGGCCCACAGCTCCGACAGGTTGTTCTCCACCGGGGTGCCGGTCAGGGCGACCCGGGCGGCGGCGGGGATCTCGCGCAGGGCTTGGGCGGTGCCGGAGGCGGGGTTCTTGACGTGCTGGGCCTCGTCGGCCACCAGCAGGCCCCACGGGCAGGTCGCCAGCCGGGCCGCGTCCAGTCGCATGGTGCCGTACGTCGTCAGCACGAACCCCTCCGCCTCCTCCGGCAGGGTGCGGCCGGTGCCGTGGTAACGGCGCACGGGCACGCCGGGCGCGAACCGGTTGATCTCCCGCTCCCAGTTGCCCAGCAGCGAGGCCGGGCACACCACGAGCGCCGGGCCGGTGCCGGCGCGGTGCAGGTGCAGCGCGATGAGCGTGATCGTCTTGCCCAGGCCCATGTCGTCGGCCAGGCAGCCGCCGAGCCCGAGCGAGGTCATCCTGGCCAGCCAGCGCAGCCCGGCGAGCTGGTAGTCGCGCAGCGTGGCGGCCAGGCCGGGGGGCGCGGGCACGTCCTCCGGGTCGGTCAGGCGTTCGCGCAGGTCGCGCAGCCAGTCGGTGGGCTCTGCGGTGATCTGCTCGCCGTCGACCTCGATGGTGCCGGTCAGGGCGGCGCCGAGGGCTTCGAGCCCGGTCAGGGGTTTGAGGTCGCGCTGGCGGGCCTTGCGGGCCAGGTCGGGGTCGATGAGCACCCACTGGTCGCGCAGCCGTACGACGGGGCGGTGGGCCTCGGCGAGCTGGTCCATCTCCGCGGCGGTCAGGCGCTCACCGCCGAGGGCGAGCTGCCAGTCGAAGCTGGTCAGGTGCTGGCCGCCGAGGAATTTCGGCAGGTCGGAGGGGGCGCTGTCGCGCTCGCCGATGACGGCGCGGGCGCTCAGGCCGCGGACCAGCGCCCTGGGCCAGTGCACCTCGACACCGGCGGCGGCCAGCCGCTCGGCGGCGCCGGCGAGGAGGTCCTCGACGTCGCCGTCGGTCAGGGCGAGTTCGTCCGGCACGGCGCTGTCGAGCAGCGGTTCCAGGCGGGGCCAGACGCGGGCGGCGCGGCGCA
Organism: Nonomuraea jiangxiensis; assembly: GCF_900099965.1. Lineage (GTDB taxonomy): Bacteria > Actinomycetota > Actinomycetes > Streptosporangiales > Streptosporangiaceae > Nonomuraea > Nonomuraea jiangxiensis. The sequence continues at coordinate 52,547 of NZ_FNDJ01000005.1, forward strand.
CGGCCAGCGTCGCCTCGATCCTGGCGCCGGCGCCGAGGCCGGGGTCGTGCCCGCGCCACAGGTCGGCGGCGTCGACCACGAGGGAGGGGTCGGCCAGGCTGTGCAGCTGGACGATCGCCCGGAAGTCGGCGGCGGCCAGGTCGTCGGCCTCCAGGCGGAGCGAGAGCCGCACCCCGGAGTCGAGGCCGGCCGACACCTCCTCGGCCCAGCGGCGCAGGTGCGGCACCTTGACGGGCTCGGCGGCGGCGTAGGCGGTGGTGCCGGTGGCGCGCACGGCGCCGGGGGAACGCGGCATGGTGTCGGCGACGGCGTCGAGGAAGGCCCGGACGAGCGGCTCGGCGTCGGGCAGCCGTGCCTCCCCGTCCGGCACGGGGCCGACGGGGATGGCGCGGGCCGTGGCGGGCATGGCACCGGCCAGGTCGCGGACGCGCTGGACGTCGGCGGTGTCCAGCGGCCCGGCCCGCCAGGCGTCGTGTTCGGCCTCCGTCACGCCGGGCAGCACGCGCCCCCGGGTGACGAGCTGCAGGCCCAGCAGCGCCGCCGCGCCCCAGAAACGCGCCGCCGGGTGGGCGGCGGGGTCGGTGCGTGCCCGGGCCAGCGCCGCCACCGCCTCGCCCACGGGCACGAGGGTGGCCGCGGTCTCGCGGGTGCCCCCGTGCTCGGTGGCCACGGTCACGACGGCCTCGCCCGCGGGGTCGAGGAAGGCCACGCGCCCGGAACGGGGCGGGTCGCCGGGTTGGAAGATCGCCGGGTGCCGGGCCAGATCCGTGGTGAGCCTCACGACCGTACAGTGTACGGTACGATGTGGGTGGGGTTTACCGCAGCACGCTTCGGGCAGCCACCTCATTCACGCGCACTTCCGATCTTCCATAGCCTTGGAACCATGACTGACTGGCTCGTAGGACTGATGGAGACCCTCGGGGCCCCTGGGGCGGGGCTCGCGATCGCGTTAGAAAACCTGTTCCCGCCCCTGCCGAGCGAGGTGATCCTGCCCATGGCCGGCTTCACGGCCAGCCAGGGCGACATGGACCTGCTGGACGTGCTGGTCTGCACGACGCTCGGCTCCGTCGTCGGCGCGCTGGCGCTCTACTGGGTGGGCGCGCTGCTCGGCCGCGAGCGCACCCTGGCCATCGCCGCCAAGCTCCCCCTGGTCAAGGTCTCCGACATCGAGAAGACCGAGGCCTGGTTCCAGCGCCACGGCCGTATGACCGTCTTCTTCGGCCGGATGATCCCCATCTTCCGCAGCCTGATCTCCGTCCCGGCGGGCGTCGAACGCATGCCGCTCCCCATGTTCACGCTCCTGACTACGGCCGGCAGCCTGATCTGGAACACCGCCTTCGTCCTGGCCGGATACTTTCTGGGAGAGAACTGGGAGCTCGTGGAGGGCTACGTCGGCATCGGCACCAACGTCGTGATCGGCCTGGTGGTGCTGGCGGTCGTGGTGTTCGTCGTGGTCCGGCTGTCGGAGAAGCGCAAGGGGAGGCATGCGGCTCGCCGCTGAGGGGCTGAGGCTGCTGGGCGCGGTGGCGCTCGGCGCGCTCACCGCGCTCGCCGGGCTGGTGTTCCTGCTGCTGGTGCTGCCGTTCCTCGGCAATCCGAACGTCGGCGCGACCGCCCGGCGGCTGGCCCGCCTGGAGGCGCGCCGCCTGCGCCTGGACCGTGCCACCCTCGACGCCCTGACCGGCGACGACAACCGGCCGCTGGGCTATCTGGCCGCCCGCGCGGGCCTGGGCGTGCTCGGCGGGCTAGTGATCGTGGTGCTCGTGTACGGGGTGGGCACCGGGGCGGGGCTGGCCGCGGCGTGGGTGCGGGGCGAGCCGTTCGACGGGATGAGGCCGACGGTCCCCTTGGCGGCCTACCTCCTCGTCGTGGGAATCCTCGTGCTGTTCCTGGTTCTGTCGGGCGTGGCGGGGGTGCATGCCCTGGAACGCCGCCTCGCCACCCGCATGCTCGGCCCCGACCCGACCGAGGCGCTGCGCCACCGGATCGCCGAACTGGCCGAGAGCCGCGCCGGCGTGGTGACCGCGGTCGACGCCGAGCGCCGCAGGATCGAACGCGACCTGCACGACGGGCTGCAGCAACGCCTGGTGGCGCTGTCGATGCTGGTCGGGCGGGCCAAGCGGGGCCGGGCCGAGCTGCTGGAACAGGCCCACCTGGAGGCGCAGCAGGCGCTGGCCGAGCTGCGCGAGGTGGCCTGGCGGGTCTACCCGAGCGGGCTGGACTCCCTCGGTCTTGGCGAGGCCCTGGCCGGGGTGGCCGAACGCGCCGGCGTACCGGTCAAGGTGACCTGCGACCTGCCGCGCCGGCCGCCGACGGCGGTGGAGACGGCGGCGTACTTCGTGGTGTGCGAGGCGGTCACCAACGCCGCCAAACACGCGGGCGCCGGCCTCATCACCGTCGAGGTGCGCGAGCGGGACGGCGGGGTGGACGTCCGGGTGCGCGACGACGGTCCCGGCGGCGCCGATCCCGCCGGGGGCGGCCTGTCGGGGCTGGCCAGGAGGGTGGCCGCGCTGGACGGGCGGTTCGAGGTGGACAGCCCGCCGGGCGGGCCGACGACGATCGTGGCGGTGCTGCCGTGCGGGTGATCCTGGCCGAGGACTCCACGCTGCTGCGCGAGGGCCTGGTACGGCTGCTGGCGGAGGAGGGTCACGAGGTGGCGGCCGCGGTGGGCGACGCCGGGGCGCTGGTGTCGGCGGTGGCCGCGCACGAGCCGGACGTCGTCGTGGTCGACGTACGCATGCCGCCGACCCACACCGACGAGGGGCTGCGGGCCGCGCTGGAGATCCGGCGGCGCTGGCCCGCGGTCAGGGTGCTGGTGCTGTCGCAGTACGTGGAGAAGCGCTACGCCGCCGAGTTGATGGGCGGCGACATCGAGGGGGTCGGCTACCTGCTGAAGGACCGGGTGGCGCAGGTCGGCGACTTCCTGGACGCGCTGGAGCGGGTGGGCGCCGGGGGAGCGGCGTTCGATCCCGAGGTGGTGCGCCAGCTTCTGGCCCGCACCAGCCACGTGGACCCGCTGGCCCGGCTGACCATGCGCGAGCGGGAGGTGCTGGAGCGGATGGCGCAGGGCCTGACCAACGCCTCGATCGCGCAGGCCCTGCACGTGTCGCAGAGCGCCGTGGAGAAGCACGTCAACTCGCTCTTCGACAAGCTGGGCCTGTCCCACTCCACCGGCTACAGCCGCCGCGTCCTGGCCGTGCTGCGCTTCCTGGAGACCTGACCCCGGCCGCCCGGGGTATGGGAGTCCGTACATACGCAGCAGATCGGGGGTTTTCTGGTGAGACCGGTGTACGCGGCCGCGGCCGTGCACGTCCCGGCGCCGCAGGAGCAGGTGTTCGCGCTGATCACCGACTGGCCCCGGCACCGGGAGTGGATGTTCCTGACCACCGCCCGGCAGGTGGGCAGGGACGGCGTCGAGGCCTTCACCGGGGTGGGGCCGCTCGGCTTCCTGGACACGATGACGATCACCCGGTGGGAGCCGCCGGACCTCGTGTGCGTCACCCACACCGGCCGGGTGGTGCGCGGGCGCGGCGCCATCCGGGTGAGCCCCCGCGACGGCGGCAGCCGCGTCGTGTGGGCCGAGGAGCTGTACCTGCCGTTCGGGCCGCTGGGCCGGGCGGTGTGGCCGTTCGCCCGCCCGGTGGGCCTGGCCCTGCTGCGCCACTCGCTGCGCAAGCTGGCCGCCCTCGCGCACCCCGGCTGAGACGGCCGCCTCCTGGCCCATCGGCCGACCATGGGGTCAGCTCGTGTGCGCGAGCCGCCGGGTGGCGTGCCGGGTGACCGCCGCGGCGAACGCGGAGACCACCGGGTGCGGCCGCCGCCCGTCCCCGGCCAGCTCCGGCTGGAACATCGTGGCCAGGAAGAACGGGTGCCCGGGCAGCTCGGCCACGCGCACCGTGCCGTCCTCGGCGTGCCCGGAGAACACCATCCCGTGGCGGGCGAGCGTCTGCTTGTAGTCCTCGTTGAGCCCGTAGGAGCAGATGTAGGCCTCCACGGTGGTGGGCGTGCCGACGATCTGCTCGATCAGTGAGCCGGGCGTCAGCCGTACCAGGCCCTCGTGCCCGGCCAGCGAGCAGGCCAGCGGCGTGAGCAGGAAGTCGCGCGCGCCTGGCTCGTTCTCGGCGTGCGCCACGTCGAGCCCGCACACGTGCCGCGCGTACTCCAGCAGCATGTGCTGGAACCCGCCGCACGTGCCGAGGAACGGGATCTTCCCCTCGCGGGCGATCCGCGCGGCCTCCACCGCGCCGGCCTCGTCGCGGTAGGGGCTGCCGGGCAGCATCCAGATGCCGTCGAACCCCTTTAGGCCGCTCACGTCGGTCGTGGGCATCCAGTACGGGTCGAGCGCGATCCCCTCCTCCTCCCGCAGGGCCTTGATCAGCATCGGAATCCTGACATGCGAACGAACGCTGGGGGAGCGGTCCCCCACAAGGGCGATTCTCATGCCCCCATCGTGACGAACCTGACCCGTTAAGCGCCAACGATGAAATCTGTACCTGCTATAAGAGTTGCTGATGGACCCTCATTTGCTGACGACGTTCGTGACGGTGGCCCGGCACGGCTCGTTCTCGGCGGCGGCGGCCGAGCTCGGCTACACGCAGTCGGCCGTCTCCCAGCAGATCGCCGCGCTGGAGGCCGACCTGGGGCTGGCGCTGCTGGGCCGCCGCCCGGTCAAGCCCACGGCGGCGGGCCGGCGGCTGCTGGAGCACGCGGGGCCGCTGCTGCTGCGGCTGCGGGCGGCCCGCGCCGACGTGCTGCGCGCCGCCGCCGTGCCCGGTCACCGGCTGCGGCTGGCGGCCACCCCGCTGGCGCTCAACCCGGTCCTGGCCATGCGGCTGGCACGGGCGCGTGCCGCGCAGCCCCGGCTGGAGGTGACGCTGCACACGCGCGGAGCCCAGGAGGTGGCCGCGATGGTCGCCGGGGGCGAGGCGGACCTGGGCCTGGCCGACGGCATCGTGGCGCCGAGCGACCCGCTGCGGCTGCCGGACACGGGCCCGATCACGACCGTGGGGGTGACGGAGGAAGAGCTGGTGGTGGCCCTGGAGGCGGGGCATCCGCTGGCGGGGCGGGCGTCGCTGCGGCTGGCGGACCTGGTGGACGCCCGCTGGCTGCAGACTCCGCTGTGCCCGCTGACCCGGCTGCGCGACCTGGTCGGCGAGGGGTTCCCGGTGGCGCTGGACTACCGGGGCGACGACGTGCGTACGGTGGCCAACCTGGTGGCCGCCGGCCACGGCCTGACCCTGCTGCCGGCCTCCGCCCTGCCCCCCACCCCCACCGCCATGGCGGCGCGCGGTGTGCCGCTGGGGGCGCCGCGGCTGGTGCACCGGGTCGAGCTGCTGCACGGCGCGCTGCCCCCCGGCCCGGCCGCCGACCTGGCACACGCGCTGTCGGGCTGAGCGCGCCTCGCTCCTCCACGCGGTGCGGCATCGAGGTGCTCTTTCCCGCTCCTCACGAGCACCGCTGACCCTGGGCCAGGGCCGCCACCGTGACGGGCGGCGGCCCTGTTTTCCGGTGCTACTTCCGCAGCACGCCCGTCAGCGGGTCGTAGCGGTAGGTGCGCGCGCTGGACTCGGCGTGGTCGCGCAGCCCCCTGATCCGGACGTTGAGCACGCCACGGCGTACGCGGTCCTCGGTCGCGATGCGGAGCCACGGCTGCCCGTCACGCAGCGCGTGGACCTCCTCGACCAGGTCGCCGTCGCGCCCGGCCGCGATCGCGTACCCGGGGCCCTGCGGCGGCTGGATGTCGATGCCGCCGTCCTCGCGCAGGGTGAGGGTGACGACGAGGTTCCCGCGGCCGCCGTTGGCGTCGCCGACGAAGTCGTACAGCGGGGCCGGGTCGCCGAGGCGGTACTGCAGGCGGCCCATCCCGGTGACGTCCATGCCGTTGTAGAAGTTGCGGCCCGCCGAGTCGAGCCACAGGTGCGGGTTGTGCGTGGGCGCGTTGAAGTCGGCGCCGGAGTTGTAGGAGATGTGCCAGTGCGGCGGGTTGTCGGCATGCAGGGTGTTGTTGGTCTCGAAGCCCATCAGCACGAACCGGTGCCCCTTCGCCGCGGCGACCTCGACCAGGCCGGAGTCGCGCAGGATCGCGTGCGCCGCGACGAGCTGGTGGACCACGGACTTGACCGGCCCGGCAGGCCACGGCACCGTCGTCCACGGGCCGGCGACGCGGTCGGGGTCGTTGTGCTCGATCCGCCAGTTCATGCCCGGCGAGACGTCGGGGAAGCTCCAGACCTGGAGCGTCGGCTGGTTCCCACTGGCCGTCGGCTGCGTCATCGGCAGCGTGAAGGTGAAGGCGTGCCGCTCGCCGGGGATGCCGCGCATCTCCAGCCGCTCCTCCTGGTGGACGACGGCCTCCACGCGCGTGTCCGGCCAGCGGACGGTGACCTCGATGCCCTCGGGGTTCCGCGGGCCGCGGACGAAGGTGTAGTACTCCGCCCGGGAGGCCACGGAGTAGTTCGCGCCCGGCAGGATCTCGTAGCCGGCGGGCAGCACGATCTCGGGCCGGCCGGGTTCGCCGGGCCGGCGGCGTACGACGCGGAAGGCGGCGTAGGCGGGGGTGTCGGCGTACGCGGCGCCCGGCAGCGCGGCCGCCAGGCCGAGCGCGGGCACGCCGGCGAGCAGGGTTCGCCGGGACAGGGATCCGGACATGAGGGGTCCTCTCGGTGGGGGGCTACGCGCGGGGTTTTCTGCCGGTCCATGGGCGGGTGCGCCTTCCATGATCCGCGCCGGGTTGACCGATGACCATCCCGTCCACGAACGCCGGGTAAAGACCAACCGTCCTTTCCGCGCCCCTTACTGGAGGTTGTCCGCGCGGTGAGAGATCATCTGCGGGTCGGCCGCCAGATGAGCGGCGTTCTTCCGCGAAGGGGTCACTGTTCAGGTGCGTCGTAAAAGATCGCGTTTCGCCGGCCCAGGACGGCCGGCGCTTTCCCCGACGATTCATCGGAGAACAGTGCATGTTGAGTGCCTCATCGCGAGACCGCAACAAGCTCCGTGTCCCCCTGGCCTTGACGGCCCTCGCGGTCCTGGCTTCGGCCGCGACAATCGTCCCCGCTACGGCCGCCCAGGCGAGCTCGGTGACGGACACCTGGAACGAGGCCGCCTACCGCGGTCACGTCGAGGTCGTCCGGGGCCGGGACGGCTCGTCTGACGCCTCCGTTCTGACCGGTACGGTCTTCGTCGACGACGACCGCGACAGTGTGAGCGACCGCAACGAGCGCGGGCTCGCCGGTGTCCTGGTGTCGAACGGGCGTGACGTGGTCACCACCGACTCCCGCGGGCGCTACCGGCTGCCCGTCTACGACAACATGACGGTGTTCGTCACCCAGCCGTCCGGCTACCAGGTGCCCGTCGACGAGTCGAACGTCGCCCAGTTCCACTACAACCACCTGCCCGAGGGCTCGCCCGCGCTGCGCTACGGCGGCATCGCGCCCACCGGGCCGCTCCCGGCCGCGGTGAACTTCCCCCTCGTACGCAGCCACCTCACGAAGTCGTCGGAGCAGCACTGCGTCATCGCCGGCGACCTGCAGACCTACGACAAGGAGGAGGTCGAGTACGCCCGCAAGGGGGCGATCGGCGACCTGTCCCGGCGCGACGACTACCGGGGCTGCGGCACCCTGTTCATCGGTGACGTCGTGGGCGACGACCTGTCGCTCTACCCCGACGTGAAGGGGCTCACCAGCCTGACCAACGGGCCGGCCAGGTTCCTGCCCGGCAACCACGACCTCGACTTCGACGCCAGGTCCGCCGAGCACTCCTTCGACACCTTCCGGGCTCAGCTCGCGCCCGCGTACTACTCCTACGACGTCGGCGACGTGCACGTCGTGGCGCTGAACACGGTGCGCTACCCGTGCACCCCGGAGGTCGACAACGCCGACGGCCGGCGGCCCCAGTGCAACAATCCGCAGACCCGGCCCGCCTACACCGGGCGGCTCGACGACAACCAGCTGGCGTGGCTGGAGCGGGACCTGGCCAAGGTCGACCGCCGCAAGCTCGTCGTGGTGGCCGGCCACATCGGCCTGCTGAACTTCGCCGACGAGAGCAGCCCCATCCACCAGGTCGCCCAGGTCGGCCAGGTGTACGACCTGCTCAAGGGCCGCAAGGCCGTCGCCGTGGCCGGGCACAGCCACTCGATCGAGAACATGAGGACCGGCGACCTCGTCAAGGGCTGGCGCGACGTCTACGGCGTCGAGCGGTTGCCGTTCCCGCACATCACGGCGGGCGCGATCGCCGGCGACTGGTACTCCGGCGCGCTGACCGCGGACGGCTACCCCGTCGCGGTCGGGCGTGACGGCGGCCGGCCGGGCGTGCTCACCCTCGACGTCAAGGGCAGCTCGTTCCAGGAGCGGTACACGGTGACCGGCGAGAGCGACCGGGTGCAGACGCAGCTGGGCGTCAACAGCCCGACCTACCGCCGGTGGTACGCCGAGCGCGATGCCTGGAACGACACCCGCGAGGGCACGGCGCCGGAGCTGGGCGACCCGAACGTCGTGGACCGGGCGGACCTGGCCGGGCGGACCTGGCTCACCACCAACTTCTGGATGGGCGCCACCGGCTCCACCGTCTCGGTGAGGCTCGACGGTGACCGGCCGCGCCCGGCGGTCCGCACCCAGCCGCTCCGGGGCGAGGCGCAGCTGGCCGGTCCCGAGTGGTCCGACCCGCACGCCGTGGCGCAGCAGCTGGTCAACGGTGGCAGCGTCGCGGACCGGGCGATGCACCTGTGGCGGTTCGAGCTGCCCGCCGACCTCGCCGAGGGCCGGCACCGCGCGGTGGTGACGGCGACCGACTCCTACGGCCGCCAGTTCACCGACACCCTGCACTTCCGCGTCGTCGAACAGCGCTGACACCCCGCTCCCGCGGCTCCCTGCCGCGGGAGCGGGCTCCCGCGGCCTCCAGGGCTACTGGGCCTGTCGCACGGGAAGGCGGGAGATCGCCCAGGTGACCGCCAGGGCGGCGGCGCACATGCCGGACAGGGCCCACAGGCCGGCGTCGAAGGACCCGGAGGCGTCCTTCACGGCGCCGAGGCCGAAGGAGAAGGTCACGCCGCCGAGGTTGGCGCAGAAGTTGCTGAACCCCGTGACCAGGCCCGTGTTCGCGGTGCCGACGTAGCGCAGCGGCACCGCGAACAGCGGCCCGAAGTAGAGCTGCAGGAAGATCGAGTTGACCGCGATCACCGTGATGAGCGCCGGCAGGGCGTCCATGAACGGGATGAGGAAGATCGTGAGGGCCAGCACGGCCAGCGAGGTTCCGACGACGGCCAGCGGCCGGCCGAGGCGGTCGGACAACCAGCCGCCCAGGAAGTTCGACGGGGCCGTGACGGCCGCGCCGACGGCCACGACCGCCCCCGCCACGCCGAGCGGGAACCCCTTGTCCTCGACGATGAGGCTGGGCAGCCAGAACGCCATCCCGGTCACCACGGCAAGCCGGACGAACTGCACGAACCCGGCCAGCCACACGGCCCGGTGCGACAGGATCTCGCGGGCGGCCGCCCAGGTCGGGGGCCTGGCGTCGGCCTCGCGCTGGGCGGGGTCGCCCAGCCGGGCGAAGGCCAGCACGACGAGGACCCCGGCGGCGGCGAACAGGATCATCAGCCAGCGCCAGCCCAGGGGGCCGACCAGCACCGGGCCGAGCGCGTTCAGCAGAACGCTGGAGGAGAAGCCGCCGGCCACGTACAGGCCCATGGCGGTGGCCCGGCGGTCCGCCCGGAACTGCCGGCTGATCAGCAGCAGGCCCGGTGCGAACACCAGCGCCCGGAAGACGCCGGAGACCGCCTGGTTGGCGACGAGCCAGCCGTAGGAATCGAGCACGGCGAAGCTGAACGAGAGCGCGTTGGTGCCGAGCAGCCCGACGACGAACAGGCGCTTGGGATCGAAGCGGTCCGACAGGTAGCCGGAGGGGATCTGCATCAGCGCGTACGTGAACGTGCCGGCGGCGGCCAGCAGCCCGGCCTGCGACGGGCTGATCGCGAGGTCCTGCCGGATGAGCGGCAGGAACAACGCGATGCCGCCGAAGGCCAGGGCCTGCATGCTCTGGCACACGACGATCAGCGCGGAGTTGAGCGTCCGGCGGCCACGCGCAGGCAGGGCAAAGGTCTCGGCGGCCATACGAGGTGCTCCGGGCTCCGGGGTCAGCCGTGCCAGCCGGTCACGCCGCCCGGCACGGGTGCGCCCGGGTCGTACGGCTCGCGGGTGAAGATGAACGTGTTGAGGTCGAGATGGTCGGCGGCCACCTTCAGGGTCTCCCCGGCGTAGTAGCCGTCGAGCCCCAGCCACGTCCCGTCGTCCTGCGGCACGAACCGGGAGGCCCGCCCGGGGCCGCCGACCGGCTCCAGCGACAGTTGCCGCCCGGGCAGCAGCCGCAGCGCGTACGGCTTGGGCCCCCAGTGCCACAGCCCCGTCAGCGCCAGGAGCCCGGGGTCGGCCGGGTCGGGCTGCCACTCGTCGGGCAGGCGCGGCTCGTGCTCCTCCAGGATGTCGAGCAGGTCGGTCGGCAGGGTGCCGCTGAGCCCGCTGGTGGTGTTGGCCATGAACAGCACCCCGGTGCCTTCGCCGGGATCGGTCCACACGGTGGCCAGGAAGCCGGGCATCGATCCGGTGTGCCCGGCCAGGCGGCGCCCGCCGGCGCGGGCCAGTTGCAGGCCGAGCCCGAACCCGCTGGTCCAGGTGTCGCCGTCCTCGACCCCCGCGGGCTCGTGCATCTCGGCCAGCGTGTCGGGACACAGCACGCCGCCGGTGTCGCCGCCGAGGAAGGCGGCCCAGCGGGCCAGGTCGGCCGGGCTGGACCAGAGCTGGCCGGCGGGGGCCATGGCGTCGGCGTCGTGTTCGGGCTCTTCGAGCACGACGTCGGCCCACGGATGCACGGCGTAGCCGGTGGCGTGCGGCGGGCGGGGGCGCGGGGTGGTGGCGTTCATGCCGAGCGGGTCGAGCACCTCGGCGGTGAGCGCTTTGAGCCAGGTGGTGCCGCGCAGCCGGGCGACGAGCTCGCCCAGCAGCGCGAAACCGAGGTTGGAGTAGTGGAAGCGGCGGCCCGGCCGGTGTTTGAGCTCGGCCGGGCCGACCCGCTCCAGCAGGTCGGCGGCGGGAACGCCGGGAGTGCGCTCCCACCAGTCGGTGGGCGGCTCGGCGGTCAGCCCGGCGGTGTGCGACAGCAACTGGGCGATGGTGACGTGCCCGAGCGGGGCTCCGGGCAGGTGCTCGCCCAGCGGGTCGGTCAGCGCGAGCGCGCCTTCGTCGCGCAGCCGCATGACGACCACGGCGACCATGCTCTTGGTGATCGACCCGATGCGGTACTGGGTGGCGGCGGTCGGCGGCGCGCCGTCGACGCGGCCACGGCCGCCGAACCACGCCATGCGCCCGTCGCGCACGATCGCGGCCGTCAGCGACGGCACCCTGCATTCGGCTTGTTCGACGGCCAGCCTGCGCAGCAGTGCGCGGGCCGTCGCGTGTCCCACCTGACTCATGGGCGACAAGACTAGCCGTTAGATCCGCACCAGCAGCGGCCCGATCAGCTCTCCCTGGTGCGGCTGCGGGTGGGCCTGGTCGTGGTAGTAGTGGCCGGCGTACCAGACGACGACGTTGGCGCCGTTGATGTTCTCGCCGTTGAGGAAGCGGTTGATCGCGGCCCGGTCGCGGGGGCCGGGGTTGCCGTCGTCGAGCTCGCGCGGGTGGTGCCGCAGGAACCACAGGTCGGACACGCCGTAGGCGTCGGCGGTGCCGTCGTGGTCGCCGGGGTGGATCTGGTAGCCGCGGCCGGAGGACTTGTCGCGGACCCGCCAGTAGCTGGGCCGCAGGTGGGCGGGGTGGCGGCGCTTGCGGGAGGTCTCGCGGACGATCGGCACGGGTTCGGGGATGAGGGAGCCGGTGTCGTCGATCTGCTCGACCACGTCGTTGCCGGCGCCTTCGACGTCGAAGTCCAGCCGCCAGTAGGCGTGGTGGCGGTGCACCAGGCACGTCATCGGGTTGGCGGTGGCGGCGAATCCGAAGCGGGGGGCGATGTCGCCGTTGTCGGCCAGCCGCCAGTCGCTGGCGTAGCGGTACCAGCCGGCCGCCAGCTCGCTGACGATGCGGAGTTCCTGGCCGTCGTGGTGGAAGGCGACGCCCTGGAAGTTGCCGGCGTCGGTGGAGGGCCGCTCCAGGATGGTACGCGGCGGGCTGGAGCACAGCCGCCATCCCCAGCCGACCGGGTCGCTGCCGGTGGCGTTGAAGCGGGTCTCGAAGCTGACGTCGTCGCGGAAGGTGGTGCCCTCCTCGTATTCGACGTTGAGGATGGGCACGTGGGCCTGGCGCAGTACGAGCCTGCCGCGGTAGCGGACGTCGCGCAGCTCGACGCCGCCGCCGAGGCCGGGGTTCTGCGGGGCCGAGGCGCGCGGCCGTACCACCAGCAGGTTCCACAGCTCGGTGGAGCCGCGGTGGACGCGTACCCGGACCTGGTCGGGGCCGCCGCGGTCGGCCAGGGCGTCGATGCCCGTGGGGACGCTGTCCTCGCAGTCGTGGTGCATGCGTACGTTGATGCCGGCCGGGGTCCAGTCGACGGCGCGGTTGACCAGGTCGACGGCGACGATGCGGTGGCGCAGCCCGGTGGGCTCGCCGGGAGTGTAGAGGCCGAGGGCAGGGCGGCGCACGGTGGTGCCGTCGGGGTTCTCGCGGTCGGCCAGGGGCGGCATGGGCCGGTAGACGACGACGTCGTCGCCGGTGGGGAAGCGGGGGTCGGCGCGCAGGATCTCGGCGGCGGCGGTGAGCTCGTCGCGGCTGGGCGGCGGCCGCCAGGCGCTGGGCCGCAGTTCGGCGTGTTCGGGCCGGTCGAGGGTGCCGCGCAGTTCGACGGCGCGGTTGCCGGCGGGGTCGAAGACGGTGGCCTGGAAGGGCGCGTTCTCGCCGGGGTCGTGGCCGAGGCCGGGGGCGAAGGAGACGGTGAGCCGGGCCGGGTCGGCGACCTCCAGGGCGGCCAGCGCGTCGGGGTGGTCGGCGACGGCCTGGCGCAGCCGTTGCGCGCTCAGCCCGGTGCGCGGGACGGCTTCGATCGTGACACGTACGTCGTCGCTCATGCTGGCTCCCCAGTGGAGGTGATCGGGCGGTCATCGGGGCGGGGTGTGGTCGAAGGCGTCGAGGATGATGCGGGTGGCGTCCAGGTCGCGGGCGGTGGCGCCGAGCCGGGGCACCTCGATGGGGCCCGGCCAGGTGTGCCCGCCGCCTTGGACCGTGTACAGGCGCAGTGTGATCCCGCGCGGGCAGGATTTCCAGCCGCGCAGCCGTACCTGGGGTGCGGGGCGGGTGGTGGCGGGGCCGGTGCAGCCGAGCGCGCGGGCCCAGCCGTCGGCGGTGGCGGGCACGGGCGGCAGTACCACCAGGCCGGCGAGCTTGCGCAGGTCGCCGGTGGCGTCGCGGAAGGGGTGGCCGCCGTCGTAGGGGACGATCCGGTCGGCGGTGCCGTGGAAGGCGAGGATCGTGGTGGGGGCGGGTCGGGCGCAGGGGCGGGTGATGGTCAGCCCGGCCACGGCGGCGACGCCGGCCAGCCGGCCGTTCATGGCGCACACGAGTGCGGCGGCCAGGCCGGCGCCGTAGGACATGCCGGCGGCGAACTCGCGGCGGGTGTCGACGCACAGGCCGCTTTCGAGGCGGTCGAGGAGCGCGGTCAGGAACGCGGTGTCGTCGGGTTGGCCGGTGTGCGGCAGCGTCCAGCCGATGCGTCCGGCGGCGGCCTGCGGGGTGACCACGATGTAGCCGCGGCGGGTGCCGAGCTCGGGCAACCTGCTGTAGGCGGCCTGCTCGGCGGCGTTGGAGCCGAGGCCGTGCAGGTTGAGCACGACGGGGTGGGGGCCGCGCCCGCGGGGCAGCGCCAGCAGGAACTGGCGCCGCAGCCCGCCGGACTCCAGCGTGTGCCGGCCGGGCTGGAGTTGCCGCGGGGCGGCGCAGCCGCTGGTGGGGGTGGCCCGGGTGGGGGTGGGACTGGTGGGCGGGTCCGGCGCGGGGGGTGGCGGGGCGGTCCCGCAGCCGGCGGCCAGCAGCACCGCCGCGATCACGGTGATGACGGCCTTGGTCATGGTGCCTCCCCCGCACGCCTGGTACGTCCCAGTGTGCGGGACACCGGCCGCCGGCGGGCGGGCCGCCGTCACGGTGTGGCGGGCGTGACGCGGTGACGGGAGCGGGCCAGCACGGCGGCGACGGCCACGCACAGCAGGGCGCCGGCGACGGCGAAGGACTGCACGGCGGGCAGGAGCCCGGCCGCGGTGGCCAGGAAGCCCACGCCGATGACAGGCAGGCCGACGCCGAGGTAGATGATCACGTAGAAGGTGGAGATGACGCCGGCGTGCCGGTCGGCGGGGGCGGACTGGTTGATCGCGGTCAGGCCGCCGAGGAAGGCCAGGCCCTGACCGGTGCCGCCGATCACGGTCGCGGCCAGCAGCAGTGCCAGGGACGACAGCGTGCCGGCCAGGGCGAGCAGGGCCAGCCCGGCGGCCAGCAGCGGCAGGCCGGTCAGTTCCAGGCTGCGGGCCGGCCTGCCGTAGCCGGCCAGCTGGGCGAGCGCGGAGCAGGCCAGCATGAGCGCCACGGCCGCGCCGCCGAGGAACAGGTTGGTGCTGCCGGACAGGGTGGTGACGTAGGTGGGCATCAGGGTGAGGAACAGCCCGGTCACGGCGAAGGCGAGGAAGCTGGTGGCGCCGCTGGTGGCGAACACGCCCCGCATGGCGGTGGGGATCTCGGGGCGGCGGGGCCGCCACCGGCCCCGGGCGGGCGCCGCGGGCAGTGCCGCGATCACCGCCGCCGCCGGGATGAGCAGCGCGATCTCCAGGGCGAAGGGCATGACGTACGGGGCCGGGGCGTACTGGGCGAGCAGCCCGGCCAGTACGGGACCGAGGCCGAGGCCGGACGCGGAGGCCACGGTGGACACCAGGGCCGCCTTGCGCCGGTCGCCGGTGGGCTCCAGTTCGGCCAGTGCCGCGGTGAGCGGCCCTGAGGCGGCGCCGAGCGCCAGGCCCTGCAGGACGCGGGCGACCAGCAGCCATCCGGTGTCCGTGGCCAGGGCGAACACCAGTGATCCCAGCGCGGCCAGGGCCGCCGCCGGCAGCAGCACCACGCGGCGGCCGAGCGCGTCCGACAGCGGGCCGGCCACCAGCAGGGAGGGGATGAGGACGACCACGTACGCGGCGAAGACCAGCGTGACGACCAGCGGTGAGAAGCCGAAGCGCGTCTCGTAGCCGTGGTACAGGGGGGCCGGCAGGTTCGTGCCGGTGAGCAGGATGAGCAGCGCGTAGGCGGTGCCCCAGAACCTCCACCGTCCCTTGCGGGCCCGGCCTGTCGGGGTGCCTGTTCCGGGGTGCGGGGTGGTGGCGGGTCGATCGAGCGGCATGACGTTCTCCACATGTTCGGGTTGTCCGAACATAGCAGATGTTCGAGAACGCCGAACATGTTGGGTATGCTGGGGTCATGGCCAGCCGCACCTCGACCGAACTCCTCCATCCCGACGTCGGCGAGCTCCGCTTCACCGACGTGCTGGCCGCTCTGAGCGACCCCGTACGGCTGGCCATCGTCGCCCGCCTCGCCGAAGCCGAATCTGAGGCCGAATCTGAGGCCGCGTCTGAGTCTGGGGCTGGGGCCGCCGGGGGCGAGCTGGCGTGCGCGACGTTCGCGCTGCCCGTCAGCAAGTCCACCCAGAGCGGCCACTTCAAGGTCCTGCGCGAGGCGGGGGTGATCCGGCAGCGGGACGAGGGCACCCGCCGGCTCAACCGGCTGCGCCGCGACGACCTCGACGCCCGCTTCCCCGGCCTGCTCGACCTGGCCGTCCCCCAGGGCCGCGCCGTCATCGCCGGCTGGTGACGCGGGCGGCATCACTGTTCAGCCCAGCATGTGCTCGATGAGGTCGGCGGCCCGCGTGGTGCCGCCCTCGGCCAGTGCGTCGGCCCGCAGTCGTGCCGAGCGGCGGGCGACGTCGGTGTCGGCGACCAGTTCGTGCAGGGCGGTCCGCAGGGCCTCGGCCGTGGCGTCCGCGGTGTCGATGCGGCGGGCGACGCCCAGCTCGACGAGCCGGTCGGCGTTGAGGAACTGTTCGGCGGCCTGCGGCACGGCGATCATCGGAACCCCGGCCAGCAGCCCTTCGCCGCAACCGCCCATGCCGGCGTGGGTGACGAAGGCGTCGGCCTGCTCCAGGATCGCCCGCTGCGGCACCCAGGAGTGCACCTCGACGTTGGCGGGGATGTCGCCCAGCTCCCGGGCGTCGGTGTACTTGCCGATCTGCAGCACGACGTGCCAGCCGGGCAGGTCGCCGAAGGCGGCCAGGCACTGGCGGTAGAACTCCGGCCGGCGGGTGTAGGCCGAGCCCAGGGAGATCAGCAGGACGTCGGCGGCTCCGGCGGGACGCTTCCAGCCCTCCTCCTTCCCGGGCGGGCCGTAGCAGGGGCCGACGAAGGTCACCGTGTCGGTGTCGACCTGGTCGGCGTGCGGTTGCATCGCGCGGGAGATCAGGGCCAGGGCCTTGGGCGGCAGGCCGGAGAAGGTGTCCACGTCGGTGGTGGAGGCCCCGGAATCGGTGAGCCATCGGGCGAACTTCGCCCGGTAGGCGTCGGCGCCCGGCAGCCGCCACAGGTGCGCGGCCACGTCCTGCTCGTAGCTCTTCCAGGCCACGAACGTGGGGGACAGTTGCAGCAGGGGGCGGTCCTGGGTCTCGGCGAGGGCGCGGGCGGCGTAGGCGCCGATGTCGTACAGGTAGAGGTCCGCGCGGTCGTGGTCGTAGGCGGCGCGCAGCCGCGGGAGGGCCTGGACGGCGTTGTCGAGGAAGAGGTCCATGGCGGCGATGGGGTCCTCGGGCCAGGTGTTGTCGGCGACGGGCAGCGTGGAGGCGCAGGGGACCAGTTCGGCGCCGGTGGCGGTGATCAGGTCGGCCACCGCCGGGTCGTTGGCGTAGGTCACCCGGTGGCCGCGCGTCACCAGCTCGCGGATGATCTCGAGACTGGGCAGGACGTGGCTGACGGCGGGGATGCCGATCATGGCGATATGGGCGCGGCGCTGGGCCAAGAGAGATCACTCATTTCGGATATGTCAGGAAAACTGGGGCGGGTCTCATGCCCGCGGGGCGGCCGCTTCCAGGTCGGCGACGGTGCCCGACATGATGGTCCGTACGTGCTCGGTGATGTGCTCGGCCGGCCAGTCCCACCAGGCCACGGCCAGCAGCCGGGCGACGTCCGCCGCGCTGTGGCGGGTGCGGATCAGGCGGGCCGGGTTGCCGCCGGCGATCCCGTAGTCGGGCACGTCCGAGGTGACCACGGCGCCGGAGCCGATGATCGCGCCGTGCCCGATCCGCACGCCGGGCATCACCGTCACGCCGTAGCCGAGCCAGACGTCGTTGCCCACGACGGTGTCGCCCCGGTTGGGCAGGCCGGTGAGCAGGTCGAAATGTTCCGACCACGAGCCGCCCATGGTGGGGAAGGGGAAGGTCGAGGGGCCGTCCATGCGGTGGTTGGCGCCGTTCATGATGAACCGCACCCCCGTGCCCAGCGCGCAGAACTTGCCGATGACCAGCTTCTCCGGCCCGTAGTGGTAGAGCACGTTGCGGGTCTCGAACGCGGTCGGATCGTCCGGGTCGTCGTAGTAGGAATACTCCCCGACCTCGATCAACGGGGACTTGACCAGCGGCCGGAGCAGCACCACCCGCGGCTGGCCGGGCATGGGATGCAGCACGGTCGGGTCGGCGGGCATCAGGGGCTTCATCGGTCGTTCCCTTCGATCACCACTGTTAATGCGACAACTCCTACATTAAGATGCTGTCATGACCCTGTCCGCCGGGCAAACCGATTCCCCGCGATGACGTCCGAAAATCCGTCGCCGGCCCGGCGCCGCCCGGGTGGCCGTACCGGCCGCATCCGCGCGCAGGTGCTCGACGCGGTCCGCGCCGAGCTGGGGGAGCGCGGCTACGACGAGCTCACCGTGGACGCCGTCGCGGCCCGCGCGGGCGTGCACCGCGCGACGGTCTACCGGCGCTGGCGGGATGTGGGCGGCCTGCTCGCCGACGTCTTCGATGCGGCGAGCGACGACGACTGGCAGCCCCAGGACACCGGCTCCCTGCAGGGCGACCTGGCGGCTCTGAACCACGAGAGCCTGGCGGCCCTGACCGCCTCGCCGCCGATCGTCGCCGCCCTGATCGCCGCCTCGTTCCGCTCCGAGGAGGCCGCCCGCGGCGTGCGGCGGCTGTGGGAGGACCGCTACGCGCGTTGCGAGGTCATCGTGCGCCGGGCCGTGCGGCGCGGCGAGCTCCCGCCGGGCACCGACGCGCGGCGGCTGCTCATCGCCGCCACCGCGCCGCTCTACCACCAGCTGGTGCTGCTCCGCCAGCCACCCGATCCGGCCCTTCCCGACGAGGCGGCCAGGACCGCCGTGCTGGCCGCGTCCGCCGGCGCCTTCGCCTGCCCCCCGCCGGCCCCCTGAGCCCCCGGCCAGGCGCCTGACCGTGGGCGGCGGACGGTCTTTCCTGGCACGCGCCTCTCCTGCGGGCCGGTCAGTGGGGGCGGTCGATGGCCGGGGCGGCGAGGTGCGGGACGACGTCGGGGAAGGAGCCGTCGCCGAACAGGACGCGCGCCGCCAGGGCACGCCCGGTACGGCCGCGCAGCACGGCGACCGCGGCCTCCGCCGCGGCGGGGGACCGGATGCCGGCGAAAGCGCGGCGCAGCAGCAACCGGCCCCGGAACCGGGCCCGCAGCGCGCCCCCGTCGTAGCGGCCGAGCACGTGCCGGTCGCCGGTGCGCAGGTAGTCGGCGGCGACCGCGGCGGCCAGTTCGGACATGCGCAGGCAGGGGTCCAGCCCGCCGGCCGTCAGCGGCGACACCGCGCCCGCCGCGTCCCCGACGAGCAGTCCTGCGGGGCAGGCCAGCCGGCGCAGCACGCCGCCGACCGGGATCGGGCCGCCCCGGCGCTCGATCGGCCCGGTCGGCGCCGCGCGGCCGGGCGCGTCCGCGGCGAAGGCGTCCAGCAGGTGGCGGATGCCGGTACGCATCGCGTGCGGGTATCCCGCGACACCGACATGCGCGTGCCGGCCGTCGTCGATCACCCATCCCAGGTATCCGGGGGCGACCCGGGGGTCCAGCACGCAGTGGAAGGCCGGGACGTCCGTGCCGGAGGCGATCGGGTGGACGAGCTCGGCGCCGACCAGCCAGCGCCGGTTGACGTCGAGGCCGAGATCGGATGCCACCCGGGAGCGGGCGCCGTCGGCGCCGACGATGAAGCGGGCCCTGACCGGTTCCGCGCCCGCCAGGTGGACGACGCCCCTCGTCGCGCCGAGGTACCGGACGCCCAGCACGACCCGCGCCCCGGCGGACTCGGCCGCGCTGCGGGCGTCCTGGTAGAGGGCGGGCATGTCGGCCACGCGGTATTCGTCCCGGTCGCTGGTGAGCCGGATCGGTGCCCGCCGCGACGGGGGATACAGCAGCACGTCCCGGATCCCGGGCCCGAGCAGGTGGCCGGGCAGGTCGAAGTCGTCGAGGGTGCGCCGTACGAAGATTCCCGTCGTACGGATACCGGCCGACAGCGACCTGCGGCGGTCGACCACCATCACGTTCAGCCCCCGCCCGGCGAGCAGGCGGGCGGTGTGCAGGCCGGCCAGGCCCGCGCCCACGACCAGTACGTCCACGGTTCGCATATCCGCCGACGGTAGAGGCGGTTCGCCGCCGATACGACGGTCTGCACGTTATCCGTCCCCGATCTCCACAAGGCCGCCACACCTCCCGGACGAGCCGTGGGTCATTCCTCGGTCAGGGGGCCTTCCCCGACCATCGCGCGGAAGGTGTCGTTGGCCTGTTCGAGGGCGGTCAGCACGATGGCGCGCTGCTCCGCGCCCACCTGGCCGAGCGCCTCGTCGGCGAGCTCCGCCCAGGCCCGTTCGATGTCCGGCAGGAGCCGGTGACCGGCGTCGGTGACCACGATGCGCACCTGGCGGCGGTCGGTGGCGACCGGCTCGCGCCGGAACCAGCCGCCGCCCTCCAGCCGGGCCAGGCTGCGGGTGGCGGTCGGTTGCTCGATCCCGAGCCGGGCGGCCAGCTGGGAGACCGTCATGCCGTCGCGTTCCTGCGCCAGCACCCACAGCAGCACGTCCTGGCCGGGATGCAGGCCGAGCGCCGCGAGCTTGCGCGCCTTGGCGGCGCGGTAGAGCTTGCTCATCTTGTTCAGCGTCCGGTTGACGCGCATCGCCTCACTTGCGTCCACGGCCTCATCCTACTATATCTATAGTCGGCTATTAGATAGTCGGCTATAGACAGGAGTTTGATGATGGACCTCGGACTCAACGGACGAGTCGCCCTGGTCACGGGAGCCTCCGGTGACATCGGCGGCGCGATCGCCACGGCACTGGCGCAGGAGGGAGCGCTGGTCGCCGCGGCCTGGCACAGCAACGAAGAACCGGCCCGCGCCCTCGTCGAGACGATCATCCGGACGGGCGGGAAGGCCGCCGCCGTCCGGATCGACCAGCGCGACCCGGAATCGATCCAGGCGGCCGTCCTCCAGGTCGAGCGAGAGCTCGGCGACATCGCGGTCCTGGTCGCCAACGCCGTGTCCTGGCCGGCCCGGACACCCGAGACCTGGCAGACCCTGGCCGACGGCTTCACCGCCAACGTGGCCGGGACGCTGACCGTGATCGATGCCGCCCTGCCCGGCATGAGAGCGGCGGGATGGGGACGGGTGGTGCTGATCTCCTCGGACGTGGTCGACCAGCCGATGCCGGCAACCGCGGTCTACCCCGCCACCAAGGGCGCGCTGGAGACGGCCGCACTGGTCCTGGCCGCCCGTGAGGCCCCGTACGGGATCCTCACCAACGTCGTCAGGCCGGGCTTCACCCTGACCGAGCGGGCCCTGACCCACCCCGGGTTCGGGCAGGAGGTCGTCGACGCCGAGGCCGCCCGGACGCCGACGCGCCGCATCTGCACCCCGCAGGACGTGGCCTCCGCCGTCGCCTACCTCGGGTCGGCGGCGAACGGGCACGTCAACGGGGAGGTCCTGTCGGTCGCGGGCGGACGCCACCTCACCCGTTGACGGCCGTGCGGGCCGGGTCCCGCCGGGGCGGGGCTCGGCCGGCACGGTCTCTGAGGCGTGTGTCGGCCGCTTCCTGCCCACCATGGGTCATGCCGCCGGCGCCGCGCCCGGAAAGGCGCCGGCCCGGCGGCTACCGGACGAAGCAAAACTCGTTGCCTTCCGGGTCGGCCATGACCTGGAAGGAGCCCTGTTCGTCGGTCATCGTCGCACCGATCCGGGTGGCGCCCAGCCGCAGGGCCCGGGTGACGGCGGGCTCGATCGCGTCGACCTCGACGTCCAGGTGCAGCCGGTTCTTCACGGTCTTGCCCTCGGGGACCGGCTGGAAGGCCAGCCGCACGGATCCGGGAGGTTCGACGTGGGACCAGCCCCGGGTGCGGTCCACCGGATCGCCGCCGAGCAGGGCGGCCCAGAACCGGACCAGGGCCCGCGGCTCCCGGCAATCCACCACGATCTGGTTGAGACGGGCACGCATGACGGCAGGGTAGCGGACCCGGCTCCACCACCCCCTGTTCGCCCGGCCGGCGGCTAGGGTGATACGTCGCAGTGCTCTGTTCGCCGGCGGGCGAAAGGACCCACGTGAGCTGATGGACGACGGCGAGAAGGACACCCTGCTGCTGTTCCTGGAGGCGCAGCGCGCGAGCGTGCTGGCGATCATCGACGGCCTGGACACCGCGGCATTGACGACGACCGTCCTGCCCTCCGGATGGACCCCGCTGGGCCTCATCGAACACCTCGGTCACGCCGAACGGCACTGGTTCCAGGAGATCGCCACCGGCTCCGCCGAACCCCTGCCCTGGTCCGACGACCCCGAGCCGCTCACCACCACGCGACCGCCGTCGACGGTGCTCGCGTTCTACCGCGCCCAGTGCGAACGCTCCAACGCCGTGCTGGCCGCCCTGCCGCTGTCGCAGCGCCCCCGGCGGCGCCACCCCGGCCCACTGGGGGAGGAGGTCACCGATCTGCGGCGGATCGTCCTGCACATGATCGAGGAGACCGCCCGCCACGCCGGCCACCTCGACGTCGTACGCGAACTACTCGACGGCAGGACCGGCCTCGGCCCCCGCTAACCGCCCGATCCTGACGGGACAGCCGCCCGCCTGCCCCCGCCAGCCGCCCGATACCGACGAGACAGCCGCCTGCCCTCACCGTGGACCGGGCCGGAAGGCGTCCCGCCCGGCCCTGGTGCCACCTCCTCCAGGGCCCGGTGACCGGACGCGCCCGCCCCTTCCCGAGGCTCCACTATCCTTCACCGGGTGGCCGAGACCGATCCCGCACCCCGCTCCAGGACGTCGAGGCCGACCCCCCCACCTTCTTGGAGACGCCTTCATGACCATGCCTGAGAGCCTGCCGACCTGGCGCGACGCCCGCTACGACATGCCCGTCAGCCGGCAGTTGGAGCGATACGACCAGCTGGCCGCCAAGCAGGACGGCGCTCGTGCCCGCGCCCAGCTGGTGGAACGGGGCCTCTACGACCCCGCCCGGCACGGGACCGGCGACCGTCCCGCGCTCACCGCGGACGAGCAGGTCGAGCTGCTGGCGCTGGCGGAGTGCATCGCGCGTACCGTACGCCATCCCTCCAACATCCACCACGCGATGCTGGCCGGCCTCACCTGGGCCGAGATCGCCCACGTCATCGACTCCGACGAGCTCACCCTCCGCCGGGACTACCAGCGGTGGGCCGACGACCAGTACGACCTCCACCGCCGCTACCCCGACCGCGGCATGACCGCAGACGAGCACGCCGCGGCCACCGCCCGGGCCACGCGAGGGCACGACGGCACCCGCTGAGCGGCCCCACTCGGACCCGCCACTTGAGGTTCCAGCAGGTGGAACGTGCACATTCGAGCCCTGAGGGCCACCGGCGTCGCACCCACCACGGACGCCGGCCCCGCACGTCCGTGTCCACCGGCGTGTCCATCGGCAAAGGGAACGACCATGCCCACTCTGCTCCACATCGACTGCAGCATCCGCCAGGACGGCTCGGTGACCAGGGAGATCACCGCGATCTTCGCCGAGGAATGGCGGCGGGCCCATCCAGGCGGCACCTACGTCTACCGCGACCTGGGCAGCTCCCCGATCCCGCACGTCGACGAGGCGGCCGTGGTCGCCGGCCTGCTCGCGCCCCAGGCGTTGACCGGCGAGCAGCGCGCGGCCCGTGCCGTCTCCGAGCCGCTCATCGACGAACTCCGCCAGGCGGGCACGATCCTGCTCGGGGTCCCCATGTACAACTACTCGATCCCGTCGGCGCTCAAAGCGTGGTTCGACCGTGTCACGGTCAAGGAGCACATGATCGAGGACCCGGCGGGCGAGGGCCTGCTGACCGGCAAGCGGACGATCGTCGTGTCCGCCCAGGGCGGCTCGTACGCGCCCGGCACCCCGCACGAGCACCACGACTTCCACCGGCCCTACCTCCAGGCGCTGCTGGAGCAGATCGGCCTGGGCCGGGACGTCACGTTCGTGCACGCGGAGATGACGCTGGCGCATTCCGTGCCCGCGCTCGCACCGTTCAGGCCGATCGCCGACGCCTCCCGCGAGGAGGCGGTCAAGGCGGTACGCGCGCTGGCCACCGGCGCACCGGCGTAGGAGCTCCCGCCGCCCGTACACGGGTGACCGCGTGACGTTTCGGCCCTGTCATCATCCACGTGACGGGGATGGGGCGATATAGGGTAATGACCTCCGGGGGATCTCCGGGGATGGTCCACCCCCCAACCCGAAAGCGACCACGATGGGCGACACGCACCAGCAGCACCAGCCCGTTCCCCTCCACCCCGACCAGATGCGCGTGTCACATGACGAGCGCGAAGCGGTGGTGGAGCGGCTGAACACCGCGGCGGCCGAAGGACGGCTCGACTTCAGCGAACTGGAAACCCGCCTGGACCTGGCCCTGAACGCCAAGACCTACGCCGATCTGGCACCTCTCACGGCCGACCTGCCGCAGGAGGCCCCAGCCGAGCCGCTGGTCCTCAAGGGAGGCGTGAACGGCGCGTCGCGGACCGGGCACTGGCGGGTGCCCGCGCAGATCACCGTGTACGGCGGCATGGGCAGCGTCAAGCTGGACTTCACCCAGACCGAATGCCGGCTGCCCGAGATCGCGATAGAGGCGCACGGGCAGACCGGCGGTGTCACCATCGTCATCCCGGACGGGTGGGCGGCGGAGACCTCGCAGATGAGCCCGGGCCTCGGCGGCTTCCGGGACAAGACCACATCGGAGCGGCTGCCCGGGACACCGCGGATCCGCCTCGCCGGCGGTGGCGGCGCCGGGGGAGTGGTCATCCGCCACCCGAACAGCTGGGAACGCCGCCTACAACGCCGCAACCAGGAGCGCTGACGCCTCGGTGTGCGGCAGCCACCGTACGGCCCTTCCATACTGAAACGTCCCCGCCCCCGGCACCCTGGCGGGCCGTGCAGAAGCCCCACCCCCCGACGCCTCACGCCCCAACGCGGCCCGGCTGAGCCGCGACCACGGATCCCTCACCGCACCCGGCCCGGGTCACGCCCCCGCTGACACCCGGCCCACCCGCTCTCACCCGGCCACGTCCCGGCCCCGACGACGGCACGGCCGCTCAGCTCACGTGCCGCAAGCGGGACAAAACAGGAAACCAGGAGCGATCAGAAGCCCGCAGGCTTGTTGACCGTCCAGCTGACTCTCGCGGACGTGCGCGGGTCGGTGTACATGTAGATGACGACCCAGGGCTGCCAGTACGTCTCCAGCGTCCGGGTGGTCCACACCCCGTTGCACTCCTTGGTCTTGGGGTGGGTGTCCCCGAGCCACTCGGTGGCCAGCCTCGCGCACCAGCCGTCACCCGGCCCGCTGTCCAGCAGCTGGGCGCGGATGGTCACCCACCGGTCACCGTTGGCGGCGTTCTTGTGCCACGTCACGACACCGTTGCGTACCTTGGCCACGGCCTTGCCGTTCACGTTGAACACCTTGGGCCCGAAGGACACACTCCTGGACTCCACGGCACCGCGCGCCGCCGAAGCGGGCAGAGCCGTCGCCAGGGTGGCGGCCAGCGCGGTGGTGACGGCAAGCGCGATACCCAACGTTCTCTTCATGGGATTCCTCACCGAAGTGACATCAACGACGAACATTCCGCCCATCAGCATGGCTCGGCGTTCACGCCCGCGCCTTTGCGTTGCGCGCCAACAAAGCGACTTTCCGCGCCATCCGGCGCCCCCCGAGCGCGGACCCCGGAACCACCCCCGGCCCGCGCCATGGCGTACGACGACGCCGAGAGCGCGGGATACCCCGCGTTCAGCTGCACTCCCATCGACTCCAGCGCCGAGAAGGAGGAGTGGGGCTCCTGGACCGCGACACTCACGATCTTGTGCAGCCACCCCTAGGACACTGACCCACCAAGGCGCAGAGCCGAGGACGGGGTGTTCACGGCCGATCGGCGACACGCATCCTTCAACGCCCCGTCCCGTCACGACGCAGCACGAGAGCCCGTTCCACCGGCCGACGCCGGACGGGCTGTGGCCGCCGGCAGGTGAGGCGCCTCGGCATAAGCGTTCCCGCGCTCGTGCACCAGGGGGATCTGTGCCCAACGGTCAGTGGATGCTCCCTGTCCCTCGGCCTTTCCCGGCGACGCCGCCACATCGTGACCTCACCTGAGCAGCATGTCTGTGGCGGCTGAACGTTCGAACGGTGGTGACGACGCGAGCGACCACCACGATGGCCTTCCTTGGGTCTCCCGACGTCCGGCCGCGAACAGTCGCCCATGGAGATCCGGTGCCCTACGGCGTCCGCAGGCGGGCGGCCGTCCATGTCGCCACGTCCGCCACCAGGCCCGGGTCCACCGGACGGCGGTACTGCTCGCCGTAGGTGCGCTGAGTGGCCGGGCCGGGGTCGCGGCGGAGCAGGTGGGTGAGATCCGGAAAGCGACGCGTCTCGACCGGGCCGGGCACCAGCTCGGCGATAAGGTCGAGGTCGTCGGGATCGACCTGGACGTCCTTGTCTCCCGTGATCGCCAGCAAGGGCACCCGAACGTCGGCCAGGTCCTTCCTGGGATCGTAGGTGAGGAACTCGCGGTACGCCCGGGCGCCGATCCGCATGCCGTACACGCGCGCCACGTCACC
This sequence comes from Nonomuraea jiangxiensis, assembly GCF_900099965.1. Lineage (GTDB taxonomy): Bacteria > Actinomycetota > Actinomycetes > Streptosporangiales > Streptosporangiaceae > Nonomuraea > Nonomuraea jiangxiensis. The sequence continues at coordinate 78,625 of NZ_FNDJ01000005.1, forward strand.
CGTGGTCGCCTTGACCTTGGCCACCATCCTCGCCGCCAGATCCCGCATCGTCCGGCGCCCCATCAGCAGCACCATGAGCCGCATGACCCAAGGCAGCCCGATCTCGTCCTGCCGGGCGGCCCACCACAGGAGCGTCTCTTCGCCGGTCTTGGCATGCCCGCACAGCATGACGACGGCCCTGGCGCCTTCGCGGGCGCCCAGGGCGGCGGCGTGCAGCGCCCCCTCGCTGTAGCCGATCGCGCCGGCGACGCTGACGTCAGGACGCTCCGCCAGTTGCCGGAGGGCCGCCGCGGCATCCTGCCGGTGCTGGTAGAAGGCCGTCGCCCGCCAATCTCCCGGCGTCGCCCCCACGCCGCGGCGATCGTACCGGTACGTCGCCACCCCCTGCGCGGCCAGCGCCGCCGCCAGCGCCCGGCCCAGCTCGACCCGCCCCTTGCCGGCGTTGCCCTCCCGGTCAAGGTTGCCCGGAAGGAGCAGGAGCACAGCCGGGTACGGGCCCTGGACCCCGGGCAACGTCATCGTGCCGGACAGGCGCAGCCCGTCATCGGCCGTCATCGTCTGATCGAACTCTCGAAGTGTTGCTTCCATCGCGCACATCTCCTCACCGCGAAGTCGCGACATGTCGTGTCTCTGCGCCCTGAACGGTAGCAAGCGGAGATAATGTTCGCAATGTTTGAGAACATTAGCGTTAGCGTGGAATGATGGGCCGGTGGACGCGTTGGAACTGTTCGCCCATCCCGTGCGGCTGCGCATCGTGCATGCCATGGCCGGCAACCAAATCTTCACGACCTCGCGGCTCTGCGAGCTGATCCCGGACGTCTCCAAGGCCACGGTCTATCGGCACGTCGGCGTGCTGGCCGACGCGGGCGTGCTCGAGGTGGAGGGCGAGGAGCGGGTACGCGGCGCCGTAGAGCGTCGTTACCGCCTGCGCAGGGACCGCGCGACGGTGGACGCCGAGATGGTCGCGTCCCTGTCCCCCGAGGACCATCGCCGCGTGTTCGCCGCGGCCATCGCCACCCTGCTCGCCGAGTTCAACGCCTACCTCGACCGCGACCACGCCGACCCGGTCGCCGACGCCGTGGGCTACCGGCAGCACGCGCTCTGGCTCAGCCAGGACGAACGCGACGACCTCATAGCCGGGCTCCGCGCCGCCATCCTTCCCCACCTGGGCCACGAACCCGCGCCGCACCGCAGGCGCCACCTCCTCAGCCCCATCCTGTTCCCCAACGAGGACGCGAAGGACTCCGGACCGGTCACGGGCGAATCCGGCGGGTGATGGACGGGCCGGCGACCTCGACTCCGGCCAGCGCGTCGCGGCAGATCTCGGCCGGCTCGGTCGGGCCTGTGGCCGGGCTCATCGGAGCCCTTGTAGGGGTTGCTGTGGGTGGCTGCTCTTGAAGGTCAGCTATCGTGCTGCGTAGCCGCCGTCCGACGGCTTGTCTTCCGGGGTGGTTAAGGCGTGGCAATCCCGATCCTGGCTCATGAGCGCGCGCTCCGGATCGAGGTCCTCGGTCCGTTGCGGGTCTGGCGGGACGGCGTCGAGCTGGATACCGGCCCACGGCAACAGGCCTTCCTGTTCGCGCTGCTGCTGGCCCACGCCGGCCGGCCCGTCAGCACGAACCAGTTGATCGACCTCATCTGGGAAGACGACGTGCCGGCCAGCGCGCTCAACATCGTCCAGAAATACGTGGGCGCGCTCCGCCGGCTCCTCCAACCCTCACTGCCGGCGCGGGAGAGCGGGTCCTATCTGCAGCGCCGGGGGAACAGCTACGTGTTCGTGGCCGAGTCCGAGACCCTTGATCTCGTCCGGTTCCGCCGCCAGGTGAGGGCGGCCGGGGCCGCTGTGGCCGAGCGGCGGCAGACGGCCGCGCTCGCCTGCTACGTCGACGCCCTCGGGCTGTGGCGCGGGTCCACGGCCGAGGGTTGGAATCACGGGGCCGCCGCCATGTCGACGTTCGTCGCGCTCGACCACGAGTTCTTCGACGCCTGCACCGCGGCGGCCGAGCTCGCGATCTCGCTGGGCCGGCCGGAGCGCGTACTCCAGCCCCTGCGCCTCGCCGCGTCGTTGGCCCCCCTGCACGAGCCGGTCCAGGCCGCCCTCGTCACGGTCCTGGCGACTGCCGGACACCAGGCCGAGGCGTCGTCCACCTACCTGCGGGTCCGCGAACGGCTGGTTGAGGAACGCGGCATCGACCCCGGTGAGGCGCTACGGGCCGCTCACCAGCGGGTGCTGGGTTCCAGCGTCCCGCCACCGCAGGCCGCCGCCGACCCGGTTGACGCCGGGCAGCCACCGCTGGCGGCCGCCGGGCTGGTCGGCCGGGTCGAGGAGCTCGCTGCGGTGTGGCAGGCGGTGGAGTCCGCTCTGGCCGGCCGTACCGGGCTCGTCCTGGTGGAGGGCGAGCCCGGAGTCGGCAAGACGCGGCTGGTCGAAGAAGTGACCGAGGCGGCCCACGGGCGAGGCGCACACGTCGTGTGGGGCAACTGCCTGGAGGACGCCGGCGCACCGTCGATGTGGCCGTGGGTGCAGGCCATCGGCACGGTCCTGGACGCCCTGGCGCCGGCGTCGCGTGAGAAGTGGCTGGCCAGCGAGCTCGGCTACCTCATCGAGTCGGACGAGCGGGCCCCGGCCGAGCCGGAGCAAGCCGACGCCGGAGGCCAATTCCGCCTGTTCGAACGGGTCGTCGCGCTGCTCCGCGAGGTCTCCGCCGCGCGGCCGGTCGTGCTCGTCATCGAGTCTCCAGTGGGCCGACGTCGCTTCGATGCAGCTGTTCGGTCACCTGGCCGTCCGGCTGCCGAGCCGCGTCGCGATCATCGGCACGCTCCGCGACCGCGCCCCCACGCCGGGGACGGAGTTGTCCCGGCTGCTCGCGGTGACCAGCCGGGTGTCCGGTCATCGCCGCATACGCCTCGCCCCGCTGGGACCGGCAGAAGTCGCCGAACTCGTCCGCCGCGAGGCCGGCCGCGACCTCGGGGACGGCGTCGTGCGCAGCATCCACGCGCGTACGGCCGGTAACCCGTTCTTCGTCCGAGAGCTGTCCCGGCTGCTCGCCGCGGCGGGCGACATCAGCAGGGACACGGCCGTGCCGTCGACCGTGCGGGACGTCGTGCGCGACCGCGTCTCGCACCTCGACGACGAGGCGCACGACCTGCTCCAGGCCGCGGCTCTCATCGGCCGCGACGTTGACCTCGGCCTGCTCGCCCGCGTTGCCGGGCTCGACACCCAGACCTGTCTCGACCGGCTGGAGCCTGTCGACCGCCTCGGCCTGCTCGGGCCGACTCCCGGGAACCCGTTCTCGCTGCGTTTCACACATGACCTGGTCCGCGAGTCGGTCGCTACGGCCACGTCACCGCACCGGATGGTCCGGCTGCATCTCCGCGTGGCGGACGCGCTGGAAGCCACCGAAAGCGGCGTCGAGTCCGTCGCCGAGCGCGTCGCCCACCATCTCTGGGCCGCCGGCCCCCTCGCGGACCCGTCCCGGACCGCGAGCGCGCTCATCGGTGCCGGTCGCCGGGCGGCCGCCAAATCCGCTCTCGAAGCGGCCGAGCAGCACCTCCGGTCGGCGACGCAGGTGGCCCGCTCGGCGGGTCTTGCCGAGCTCGAACTGTCGGCGCTGTCACAGCTCACCGCTGTCATCGCCATGGGGCCCGGATACGTCGGCTCCGCGACCGACCTCCTCGAACGCGCCGAGCATCTGGCCCGCGAACTCGGCCGCGAGGAGGAGGCCGTCAACTTCCTGCTGTCTCGCCTGGCGGCCTACTGCCAGGGTATGCGGCTCGACCGCGCCAAACGGTTGGCGCGGCAGTTTCTCGAACGGACCGAGGCGTCGGCCGATCCGGTCCTACGCGCCTACGGCCTGCACGCGTGGGCCATCTACCAGTGGGCCATCGGCGAGATCGGCAGCGCGTTCGAGTACCAGAGGCGGTCGGACCGCACGCTGCTCGAAGACATCGCCGGCTACAGCGGGGTTCCGCTGCGACGCGATCTCCACCTGATCGCGGCCGGGATGCACGCGGAGATCTCCGCGCTGCACGGAGACCTCGACGCGGCCAGGCCGGTGCTCGACACGTTGGAGGCCGCCGGTTCCGACCCGTACGCGATCACGCTGTGGGCGACGTTCGCCTCGGTGATCGCGGCGCTCGCCGGCGACCCCGCCTGGGCGCTGCGCGCCACCGAACGAGGCATCGCCGAGGACCCCGGATTCTCCTTCGCCTTCTTCGGTGAGCACCTCCGCATAATCCGGTGCTGGGCGCGCGCCGTGACGGGCCTCGACCCGGCCGGAGCCGCGGCCGAGGCCGAAACGCTGCTGACGGCGATGCTGCTCGGCCCGCCGCTCACCGGCCTCGCCACCTGGTACGGCCTTATCAGCGAGATGTGGCTCGCCGCCGGCAGGCCGGACGCCGCCGCCGTCGCCCTCGACCACGCCGACCGGGTCGTCGAGACCTACGGCGAGCGCTACGCCGAGGGGTTGTTGTTCCTGCTGCGGGCCCGGTTGCTGATGGCCGGAGGCGCCCGCGTCGAGGTGGCCCGGGCAGCCGCCGAGCGGGCACGTGCGTTGTCCGCCGAGCGGGGAGCTCACCTGTTCACCCGCCGGGCGGAGCAACTGGTGCGAGAGCTGGGCGGACCTGTTCCGTGAGCTGACGCCGCGCGTCACGCGTCGAGATCGGCGCAGGCCGTGAGCTTGTTCCGTCCCTGCGAGTGATCCTCGCCTGCGATCCGGTGTGCGATCCTGTGGTGGCCTTCACCCCCGCTGGCGGCGCCGGAGGGCAAGGACCATGAACACCGCTCCGCCGCCGAACAGCAGCACGACGAGCGGCACACCGGCCCACACGAGCGGACCCGCGTCCGCCACCAGCGCCCACGGGCCAGGCGGACGCTCGGCCGGTGGGCCGGGCCCGCGCTCGGGCTCCCGGGAGGAAGCCCCTGCCGACGGCTCCGGCTCTGGAGCGGAGTCGGGGACCCCGCTCTGCTGTGCCCCCGGCGACGACGACTCGCCGCCGAAGATCACCCTGGGCCGGACACCGCCCACATAGGCCGGCCCGGGCTCGCGCTCGCCGGCCACGGAGACCTCCAGCGTCACCGTTACGGCAGGAAGGGGGCCGTTGTCACGTTCGTAGAAGCCGTTCTGCACCGCGATGTAATACCAGCCGGCGACACTCTGCGTCCGCGCGCCGAGGGACTGCCGGTTCTGATATCTGATCGGCGCCGTGGTGACCGCGTCACGGTCGTTCGGCAGCTTCAGCGGGCGGCCGTCGTAGACGCCATGGAGGAACGCCTGCCGGTTGCGCCGCTGAGTGTACATGTGCGCGCCGACGTTGCTGCCGCCGTCAATGTCTCCGGAGAACCGGACCCGCCAGGCCAGTCCCTGGCCCCAGTCAAGCCATATCCGGTAGAACACGAATTCGCCGTACTGGATCGTGTCGGTGTAGGTCCCCGAGCCTTCCAGCGTCGTTGCGCCGCCGAACGACCCTCCACCGACGACCGGCCGAGGTGGTCCGGCCGGCTCCGTGAAGGGGATCTCCGTCCGGGTCGGCGGCGGGCCAGGATCCGCGACCGGCGGTTCCAGGCCGATCAGCAGCTCCAGCGCGGCGCTCCCGTCCGCCTGGAGCCTTTCGTCGCGCTCGACGCGGGCCACGAACCGGCCGGGACGCCGGCACGGATCGTCCCGCCGATCCTCGGCCGTGGGCACGGCCAGGCCCAGCACCACCGATGCCGCGGGATTCTGGTCGCTCTTGACGTCAGTGCGCCACACGCATCTGGAGCCGTCCGCGGCGTAGAGATCCACGCGCTCCACCTCTGACCCATGGAACGGCGGGAAGACGTATGAAGCGGTCAGGTAGAGCGTATGACCGGCAGGGACGTCGACCGCGTAATACTTCGCCTCGCCGCCGTCGATCTGGTCAAGGTAGGAGCCCGGCCGCAGCACGGCCGCCGTACGCGGGTCGGCGCCACCCTCGACAGGAACCCCCGCGGGCTCGTAGCCGCGCAGCGCCCGCTGGGTGACCCGGTTGAGCGCGCGGCCCAGGTCGTCGGCGTCCGGAGCGTCGCTGTAGGTGCCGCCGGTGGCCTGGGCGACGCAGGTCAGCTGCCGCTTGGTCTTACCGTCCACGTCGAAGCCGACGGTGTGCACACGCAGGTCCACACCCTGCCGGGCGAGCTCTTTCGCCACGTCGCAGGGTTCCGGCGGCGCACAGGTGTCCTCTCCGTCGGAGATCAGCACGATGGAGCGGGGCCCTTCCTCCGGAAGCGCTTCCGCCGCGACCCGCAGCGACCTGCCGATCGGCGTGTAGCCGGACGGCCTGACTCGCTGTGCGGCCCGCGCGATGGCCTGCGGATCGGCGCCTATCTCCTCGACCACCCGAACGTCCTGGCAACCGCGTGCCTTCTCGGCCGCCGAACCGCCCGTCCCCGTGCCGTACACCGTCAGGCCGAGCCGCGCCCCCTGCGGCGCCTGGCGCGCCAAGAGGCCGACCGCCCTTTTCGCGGCCCGCATCTTGTCGCCGCCACCCGGCGCGGCGGCCGTCATCGAGCCCGACGCGTCCAGCACCAGCATCACCGGAGCCAGTTCCGGCGCCCGCAGCCCCCGCTCGGCGACACCCGCGGGTCCGGTCAGCCCCGCCACCGCCACGCCTGGCAAGGACACACCGGTCGCGAGCGCGATGATGACCGCCAGCTTTCCGGCGATCGCTCTTGTTGCCATTTCCACCACCAATAGAGACGAACCCGACCCATCCTCGTGATCGGCCGACGCGCCCACCAGAGGGTTAACCCTGCAACCACGACCCCAGGACCAGGGATAACCCTCTGGTGGCCGGGTCTCGTCGCTTCCGATAATCGATCACGTACGCCGCCGGACAGGAGAGGAGGGTTCGACATGGTGAAGGACGGCTGGAGCTGGGGCTGATCACATCCCCGTGTGTCTGAGGAGGGCCGCTGATCGGCGGCCCACGACCGTACCGCGGCCCGCCTCGGCGGGCCGCGGCCTGCCGGTAGTTCGGGGGCTCGATGAGCGTGACGTTCCGCCAGGTGTTCGCGTCCGGCGAGTACCGGGCCCTCTGGTCGGCCACCGCGCTCTCCGATGTCGGCGACCAGCTCGCCCGCGTCGCCGTGTCGGTGATCGCCTATGAGACGACCTCGTCGGTCGCGCTGACCGCCGCGACGTACGCGCTGACCTTCGTACCGGCCCTTCTCGGCGGGCCGTTGCTCGGCGGGGTGGCCGATCGGCTGCCGCGTCGCGAGGTCATGTTCGCCTGCGACCTGGCCCGTGCGGGCCTCGTCGCGCTGATGGCGGCACCCGGGATCCCGCTCGCGGTGATCTGTGTGCTGTTGTTCGCGGTCCACCTGCTGGAGGCCCCGGTCCGGGCGTCCTACAGCGCCGTGCTGCCGCACATCCTGGACGGCGGCCGCTACGTCACCGGTCTGTCGGCGATCCAGCTCGCCTCCCAGTCGGCGCGGTTGCTCGGCTTCACTCTCGGCGGCGTCGCCGTCGCCACGATCCAGCCCTCAGGGGCCCTGCTGCTGGACGCCGCCACCTTCCTCGCGGCGGCCCTGATCGTCCGTCTCGGCCTCGCCGCCAGACCCGCGCCCGAAGGACTCTCCGGCGACTCGCCGCTGCGGTCGATCGCGGCGGCTGTACGGGTCGTCACGGCCGATCCGCGGCTCCGCCTGCTGGCCGCTTCGGCCTGGCTGGCCGGCTTCTACGCCGTCCCCACCGCGCTGGCGGTGCCGTACGCCGGCGACCTCGGGGTGGGCAGCGGGGCGACCGGGCTGCTGATGGCCGCGGGGCCCGCCGGTGCGGTGGCCGGTGTGCTGGTGCTCGGCAGGTGGGTATCGCCCGCCGCACGGCAGGCGCTGCTCGGCCCGCTCGCGGTCGCGACGAGCCTGCCCCTGACCGCGATGGCGCTGCGGCCCGGACTGGTGGTGACCCTGCTCCTGTGGGTGATGGCGGGTGCGCTCTCGGCCTACCAGGTGATCGCCAACGCGGAGTTCGTCCGCGGCGTCCCTGACGAGCGGCGCGGGCAGGCGGTGGGCCTGGTGGGCTCGGTGCTGGTCGCGGTGCAGGGGATAGGCATCGCGGTGGCAGGGGCGGTGGCGGAGCTCACCGGCACCGCCACGGCCATCGCGCTCTCCGGGGCGGCCGGCGTCGCCGCCGCGCTGCCGATCGCGATCGGCTGGCACACCGCCGGCCGGTCCCCGGCCAAGTCCGGCGCAGGATGACGGTGAACTCCGCCGGTGCGGCCGTCAGCCGGTAGGCCGGGAGGGTGTCGGGGCCGTGCTGGGCGAGGTCCAGGTTGACGAATTTCACCCAGATCTGCCGGCGTGCGCCGGTGTTCGCGCACTGGGTCGCCCGAGTGCGCCAGCCGGCCATGTTCATCAGGTTGTTGGTCTCCAGGATCATCGTCGACCTGACGGCGCGCCGGCCAGCAGCGCAGACGAGCAATGGAGCAGAAACACTGTAGACGTGACGGAACGGTGCAGGCAGCGTGTTCACCGCACTCGACACGCGCCTGTCACCGTCGGCCCTGGCGGGCTCACCCCACCGCGGCGCGCCTTGTTCTCGGCGATGATGTGCACGCGGTCCGCCCCCGCCGAAGTGACGACAGCCGTATAAGCGAGCCCATCAGTCCCAGTCCGGGACCCCACATAGCCGTCATTGCATTTCGCACAATATCGGTGTTTATATGAACACATGGAACGTGTGCGAGCGATCATGAACGCCTTGAGAACCTCCGACAGCGTGTCCGTGGCGGAGTTGGCCGCCGAGCACGGCGTCTCCGAGATGACGATCAGGCGCGACCTCGACGAGCTCGCCCAGCAGGGCGTGGTGCGACGGGTCAGGGGCGGCGCTCTGTCGCTGCTGCTGCGCGGCGAGGAGCCGCCGTTCGGGGTGCGCGAGCGGGAGGCGGTGGAGACCAAGAGGCGCATCGGGGAGGAGGCCGCGTCGCTGATCGCCGACGGGGAGGCGGTGATCCTGGACGGCGGCACGACCGCGCTGGAGGTGGCCCGCGCGCTGTCCGACCGGCGCCTGACCGTGCTGCCGCTGGCGCTGCAGGCGGTCTCGCTGCTGGCCGCCGCGCCTCGCGTGCGACTGGTGCTGCCCGGCGGCGAGGTGCGTAAGGGCGAGTTGAACGTCATGGGCCCTCTCACCGAGGCCTCGATCAGGGCGCTGCGCTTCGACACGGCGGTGGTCGGCTGTTGCGGGCTGTCGGCCGAGCACGGCCTGACCGCGCACGACCTGCCGGAGGTGGCGGTCAAGCAGGCGGCCATCGCCTCGGCGCGGCGGGTGATCGTGGTGTGCGACTCCGGCAAGTTCGCCCGTACGGCGTTCGGCGCGGTGTGCCCGATCACCCGGCTGGACGTGGTGGTGACCGATCCCGGCATCCCTGCCGAGGAGCGCGATGCCCTGGTGGCGGCCGGGGTGACGGTCAAGGAGGCCGCGTGACGGGTTCGCGCGGCGGTCTGATGCGTGAACGTACGGCCGTCTATCTGCTGTTCTTCCTGTCCGGCGCGGCGATCGGCACCTGGACGGCGCGCATCCCCGCGATCAAGGAGCGGCTGGGGATCGGCGAGGGACAGCTCAGCCTGGCCCTGCTGGCGATCGCGGCCGGGTCGGTGGTCGGGATGACGGTGGTGGGCCGGCTCGTGGACCGGTATGGCAGCAGCCGCGTCGTGATCCCCGCGGCGCTGCTGATGGGGGTGGTGCTGGTGCCTCCCGCCCACGCCTGGGACCTGGGCTCGCTGGCGGGGGCGCTGTTGCTGTTCGGGGTGGTGCACGGGGTTCTGGACGTGTCCATGAACGCCAATGCCGTGGAGGTGGAGCGGGCGTACGGGCGGCCTATCATGTCGTCGTTCCACGCCGTCTTCAGTGCGGGGGGATTCGCCGGGGCCACGGCGGGCGGGGTGTTCGCCCACTTCGCGCTGGCGCCCTGGGTGACGTTCTGGTCGGTGGGGGCGGTGCTCGTGGCGCTGGCGTCATGGGCGGCGCGGTGGGCACTGCGCGCGATCCCGTCTCACGTGCCCGGCGCGCACGGGCGGGCCGGGCTGCCGAAGGGGATCGTGTTCCTGGGCGTGCTGGCGTTCTGTTGCCTGGTGGGCGAGGGGGCCGCGGCCGATTGGAGCTCGGTCTATCTGAATGAGGACCTGGGCGCCTCACCCGGGTTCGCCGCCGCCGGGTACGCGGCCTTCTCCATCATGATGACGGCGGGCCGGTTGGCCGGTGATCGCCTGGCCGCCCGCTTCGGGCCGGTGCCGCTGGTGCGCGGCTGCGGGCTGCTGGCGGCTACCGGGCTCGGCTTGGCGCTGCTGGTCGGGCAGCCGGTGGCGGGCATGATCGGGTTCGGCTGCTTCGGGGCGGGGCTGTCGTGCATCGTGCCCCAGGTGTTCTCGGCCGCCGGGCACCGGGATCCGGCCTACGCCGGGCGGGCGCTGGCGCGGGTGGCGTCGATCGGCTACCTGGGGCTCCTGTCCGGGCCGGTGTTCATCGGGGGCGTGGCCGAGTTGACGGGGCTGCCCCGGGCGCTGGCGATCCCGGCGCTGCTGGCCGCGTTCGTGGCGTTGACGGCCACGGCACTGCGCGTACGCACGGGGGAGCAGGCGCAGTGAGCCAAGGGCGATCGCCGCTGTAACATCGAGGACAGTGATCACGCCAAGGGCGGCCTGATCGACGTCGATGTCCGCGCCACCTACATCGCGCAGATGCGCGCGGCCGCCGACCGTATCGGGGTGCCGCACCGTTGGGCAGAGCTCCCCGGTGCCGGCTCCGACTCATCGGAGATCTACGACGAACCCCGATGCCGGGAGGCCGGACGAGGGCCTTGCGGGCCCCGATCACCCCGGCGCCGTACGGTGAGCCGGAATCGGTGATTGCGACGGTCGCAACGAGGACAAGGCCGACTTGTCCGATACACACGACAACTATCGGGTGTAGAGTCGATCGTTTATGGACCGTTCCCTGATCAGCAACATCGCCCATTCCGACCACCCGATCGCCGCTCCGGTGAGCGCCGCCAACCTGGACAAGCTGCTGCGGCGGACCAAGCTCGGCGAGGGTGCCCGCATCCTCGATCTCGGCTGTGGCGAGGCGATGTGGACGTTGCGGGCGCTGGAGCTGTTCCCCGGCTCGACCGCCGACGGCGTGGACATCTCCAGTGGCGCCCTGGCCGCCGCGGCCAAGGACGCCGAGGCGCGCGGGCTGAGCGAGCGCATCCGGCTGCACGAGATGGGGGCGGCGGAGTTCAGGGCTGCCGAGCCGTACGATCTCGTGCTCTGTGTCGGCTCCACGCACGCCTTCGACGGTCTCACGCCGAGCCTGCATGCGATCAGGCAGCTGACCCGGCCGGAGGGGCTGGTGCTGGTGGGCGAGGGCTACTGGGAGACGCCCCCGTCGCCGGAGCTGGAAGCCGAGATCGGCAAATACCCCGACTTGGCCGGACTTGTCGCCCAGGCCGAGGAGCCCGGATATCGCACCATCTACGCGCACACCAGTTCGTCGGCCGAGTGGGACGAGTACGAGTGGTCCTGGACCGGCTCGCTGGTCCGCTGGGCGATGGACAACCCAGGACCCGACGGCGACACCGCGCTCGCCGCCGCGCTGGAGCACCGTGACATGTGGCTCAAGGGCTACCGCGGCAAGCTCGGCTTCGTCACCCTGCTGCTGCGTCACACGTCATAGGACGGACTGAACGAGCAGCGTGTTGATGAATTCCCCGAACCAGTTGATGATCTATTTCGGGTTGGCGCTCACGGTGCGGCCACCAGCGTCCCGAAATGCCGGAACGCCGAGGTTCACGGTAGTGGCGCGGCAGGCGAGCCGGGCGAGTTTCTGTTCCGTTCCAGCGAGACCCGAGTAGCCGGTTCCGGCGAGGCTCACTAGCGTTTGCCGCGTGCCGGACTATGACATGCTCATCGAGCAGGCCATCGCGGCGTCCGCCGGTGGAGAACGGCGGGGCTGGGACTTCAGCTGGCTGCGCGGGCGGACGAGCGGCGGAAGGCCACCGTGGTCCTACTCCCGCCGGGCTTCCAAGCTCCTCGCGGCGGCGCGCCGACCGCTGGATATCGACACGGGTGGAGGCGAGGTCCTGGCCTCGCTCGCTCCGCCGCCCCGGCACATGGTCGCGACGGAGGCATGGCAGCCCAACATCCCCGTCGCGGCCGAACGGCTGCGGCCGTACGGGGTCGTGGTGCTGGGCGGTGCCGCCGACCGAATCCCGATACGCGACGTCGCCTTCGACCTTGTGCTCAACAGGCACGGCGGGCTGAACGCGGCCGAGGTGGCCCGCGTTCTCATGCCGAATGGCCGGCTGCTCACGCAGCAGGTGGGCAGCCGGAACGGCCTGGCTCTGAACAACGCCCTGGGCGCGCCACCTCCCGCGGATCCGGACGGCTGGACCCTGCCCATCGCGGTGGAGCGCCTGCAGAGCCACGGGCTGGACGTGCTGGACGCGCGCGAAGAGATGATCGACTACCTCTTCCACGACATCGCCGCTGTCGTCTTCCAGTTGCGCGCTGTTCCCTGGCAGATTCGCGACTTCGACCTCGCCCGCTACGACGGCGCGCTGCGCCGGCTCCATGACCGCATCCGCACCGAGGGCCCTCTCATTACGCACGACCATCGCTTCCTCATCGAGGCACGCCGGCCACGTCACGGATGGGCACAGTGAGCCCGCGTAAGTCGCGTCGTGCCGCGCTTGGCCGAGTTCGCCGGCATGGCCCACCCGCAGGGGCCTGCGGAAGCCGTCGGCCCGTATGTGCCACGGTCGCGTAAGACGGCATGCTCGGCATTCCGAGATCGGTCGGAGCGACTCTGACGAACCGGCGGGTCTGGCCTCGCTTATGACGCACGTAAGGTCAGGGCGAGGTCGATGGCTTCTCCGAACTACGGGCTTCTTCCGGACCCGCACCACGTTAGCGAGGCCGTCGGCCACCTGGGGTTGCCGACGGTTGGTCCGCCCGTGTGCGCCATCTGGACGTAGCCTTCGGCAGGCACGGAAGCGCCTCGACGCATGTCGTCGAGCAGGCGTTGACCAGCAAGGGCAGAATGCCAGCGCCCGATGTCCATAGTGATGTCCAGACCTGGCGGAGGTTCACACCCCGGCAACGATCCGGGCGTTCGGGAAGGCCATCGGCCAGCTGAGCATCGAGGAGCTCGTGGGCAGCCGCGTCAGCCTGCCACATGGCCCTCAACCGAGTTCACAGCTGCGTGCATCAAACGCCCTTCAGAACACGATCAAGTGCCGCCCGGCCTGCAGGTCCCCAGTGCGGCTTGCCGCCGGGGAGGCCGCGATCTCCGTTCTGCCCCATGAGCATCAGGAAGAGGCTCTTCATAGCGGCAAGCCCGCGGGCGCGCCGGATCGCCGCCTCATCTGCTTGCCCGTACATGTCGAAGAACCGTGCGGCCGTGCCCGCGGGCAGCAGCACCCATGCGGCGGCGAGATCCCACGCCGGATCGCCGGCGAACATGTCACCGAAGTCGACGATGCCCGAGAGCGTTCCGTCGGAAACGACGACGTTCGCGGGATGGAGGTCGCCGTGCACCCACACCGGAGGGCCCTCCCACTCAGGGGCCGCAACGGCGTCGTCCCAGACGGCCCGGACGTCGGCAGCGATGTCGTCGGGAGCAACGGCCCGGAAGAAGTTCTCGAAGCCGTCCGCGCAGTTCCTGGGATGGGCTCCGCGGTCTGTAGCGATCGGTGCCTCGGCGGGTGCCTCCACATGGAGTGCCTGGAGGAAGCCCGCCAGCGTGTCGGCCGCGTGGGCGCCGCGGCTGATCGTGCCGTGGTCCAGCGGCTCGCCGGGAACCCACGTCATCACGGTCCAGTGCTTGGGGAAGCGCTCGGACGGTTCGCCGAACCGCACCGGGGTCGGCACCGGCAGCGGCAGGCGCGGGGCCAGCACGGGTAGCCACCGCCGCTCCTTGAACTGGAGCTCCGGGGTGGGGTCCATACGCTGCATACGCACGGCCAACTCATCCCCGAGGCGCCACATCTGGTTGCCCCAGCCGCCCGCCACCTCGCGGATGGTCAGCCCCGCAAGGTCTGGATGTTGCTCCCGCAGCAGGTCGCGGACCAGGTCTGCGGTTACGTCGATCTCGGTGTCCGTCATGCGAAGTCAGCGTACTGAGGCAGCGAAGCAAGCGTGTTCATGACCACAAGGGCTTGAAAGGGCGCGAGCTGCGCACGTCGGCTCCCGTGCGATCATTCGCTTCGAGAACGAAGGCGCGAGCGGATACGCCAGAGAATCCGCGAACCGGTTTGGTGCGATCGTGGTCATCCCTGCGAGGAGGCCGGGGATCAGCTCGTGTCGCAGGTCGTTGAGCCGGTTCAGGAAGGCGTCGATATCGGAGCGCCGCTCGGTTCTGACCCGACCCCGCGGACGATCTCGTGCAGGACGTGCCCGCGTTTCTGGCCCAGGCGGGTCACCCGGCTCTGTACAGCTGGTCGGCCGCGCTGGAGACGCTGTTCGCGTCGACGCGACGGATCGCATGGTCGGCGTCCACTCGTTCTGCGCCCTCTGCGGGGGAAGTTGGCACGTAAACGCATGGGACTGGCGCTCATCGACAAGGACATCCGGTGACAGCCATGTAACCGTCAAGATGCTGGTCACGAACACCACGAAGGGAACCCCGCCGTGCTGATTCGCAAAGCCCTCTTATCATTGACCATTGCCGGAGCCGCTGCCATGACGGCGCTTGTGCCGTCATCGGCACAAGCGTCATCGACGGCATCGGGATGGGAGTTCTGGGGCTATTACCCCACCAAAGCCGCCTGCCAAGCTGCGGGCGCCGAATTGGTGCGCAATGGCCGTGCCTACTACCAGAGATGCGATCCACCGCATCTCGAGATCAGGCAGTGGTCCCTCTTTATCTCTTAGGTGACCTCGCGCGCCCGCTCCGGTGAACCGACGGGCGGTGCATAGCGCGATGAAACGGCCCGACGTCGGAGCGATGCCGGGCCGTTTCGTATGCCGTGGCGGTCGGCTCGGTGGGCGTCGTGGAAGACTTCGACCGAGGCGGGCAGAGCGGGATCTGGCCCAAGTACGCCTGACGGTAGCCGATGGATCAGGGGCGAAGCCCAAGGTCAGGCGAACGCAGGCGGATGCCTGAAAGGGGAACCGGCTTCCGGAAAGCCGCGTTACCCTAGCAGCCGGAGGCCGTTCAATACACCTTCTGGCAGCCTTCCGGGGACCAATCGTTGGGTGAGACCGGCCCTGGCCTCCGGGCGGCACGCTGACGAGGCCGCCTGACCGGGGGAGAGGGCCAGGGCGATCTCATGGCGGTTCTCACTCGGCCGAAGCATTGTGATCACGTCTCCGCGGCTCGACTTCTACTCCCCAGCGCTTGCGTAGCCATTCGACGCCCGCGTAGAAGGCCATGACGGCCGGGATGGTGAAGGACGCCGAGCCCCAGCCCTGCTGGAGAAACACGTTGACGATGGCGAAAGCCAGCAGTGGGCCGAGAAGTCCCCACGTCCGCCAATCCGAGGTGAGAACCCATTTCACGCGACGATGCAAGCGAAAGAATGCAGGCTGGTCAGGGACCCGGAGAGCGGTGCGTAGGTGCCATATGTGGCGGCACTGCTGAATGGAGTATGGATTTGCATCCAGTTCGTGCCCTGCAACTCCGCCATCGCCAACAACTCGGCCTGTAATTCTTCCTCGTAGCGCTCGCGCTGTTCGTAAGGGAGGACGCGCATGGCTTGCTTGATGATGTGTCGAACAGCGGGCGCGGGAGGCGGTGCGGGTGTCCGGGGGGCGGCGATCGATCGGGGGGTGGTGGCGTTGTTCCCGGAGGAGAGCGTGTGGAGGTGCTGCGGGAGGGGCCGTTCAGCGAGGCGTACCGGTCGCTGGCGTTCATGGCCGAGCGAGGACTGGTGGCGGCGGGGCCGCGTCATGAGGTATATCTGACGAGGCTGGATGATCCGGCTCCGCGTACGGTGCTGCGGCAGCCGGTGTCGGCGGTGTAGCGGGGCGGATTTGAGGGGTGTGTAGGGGTTTTCCGGTGGACGGGTGCGCCCTTTACTGATCTTCACCGAGACCCCTGCACCCACCCACGGAGCATTTCATGTCCGGACCCCTGACCGGCAAGGTGGCGCTGATCACCGGCGGATCTCGCGGCATCGGCGCGGCCACCGCCCGAGCCCTCGCCGACGCCGGTGCCGATGTCGCGATCAGCTATGCCAGTGCGGCCGACCGTGCCCGTCAGGTCACCGACGGGCTGCGTGCCGCCGGGGTGCGCGCCGGCGCCTACCGCGCCGATCAGGAGCATCCCGCGCAGGTGGCCGGCCTGGTCGGCGACGTGGTGTCCGATTTCGGGCGGCTCGACATCCTGGTGAACAACGCGGCGGCTCCCGCGATGGGCCTGATCGATGATCCGGCCACCGATGAAAAGGCTCTTGACCGGCAGTTCGTCATCAACGCCGGCGGGGTGGTGGCCACGATCCGGGCCGCCGCCGCCGTGCTGCGGGAGGGTGGCCGGATCGTCACGGTCGGCTCGGTCCTGGCCAGCCGCGCCGGCTACCAGGGGGTTGCGGACTACGCCGCCGCCAAGGCCGCGATCACGGCCTACAGCAAGGCGGCCGCCCGCGATCTGGCGCCGCGGGGGATCACGGTCAACGTCGTGCAGCCCGGTTCCATCGAGACCGACACGAATCCGGCTGACGGCCCGTACTCCGACATGCAGCGCGGCCTGAACGCCATGGGGCGTTTCGGCCGCCCCGAGGAGGTCGCCGCCGGCATCGCGTTTCTTGCCGGTCCCGGCGCGTCCTTCATCACCGGCGCAGTCCTGGACATCGATGGAGGCTACCTCGCCTGATCGTGCCTGATCGGGCCGGGCCGGTGTCAGCGCCATGCCACATGCTCCTGTGCCCTGTCCGATCGCATCACGGTGCGGATGTCGTGCAGCAGACCGCCGCCGGCGTACACGCGGGGGAACGGTTCGCCGGGTACGGCGGCGCCGAGGAACCGGCACAGCGGCTCCCATCCTTACCGAGCAGGCTCAGGCCGCGATTCTCTCGTGCCGTCTCGGAGGTGTGGACGCCACCGACCGACGAAGGGCGATCGATCCGCGGATGCCGGCCCGTGAACGCGCTTTGGCGCCGCCGGCAAGAAAAGCGGGCATTTATGGTTGCGGCATTACTAGCGAGACGCCTGGTTCAACGGGCTTGCGAACGTGCGCGAGCGATGCCCCGCTGCTCACGGATGATGGCCGCCAGCTCCTCGACGGAGCGACCCCCTGGTATGTACGCGGCACGGGCGGCGTCCCCCGGGGGAGAGGGCGTCCCGAGCGGCCCGCACGTCGGCGAGGACCCACCCCGCGACAACACGAGCTCGGCGCGGGCAGTCGACAGATCCACGTTCGCACGAGCGTTCGAGATCCGCATGGCCGAGCATGGCCTGGAGACGCTCGACGAGGCGATCGAGGTACTGCTACACGCCACTGCTGCATGCGATGCACGGCGACGGCCACGAGGACGTCCTGCCGGTGTTGGAAGGCGACGCGGCCACCGCCCGCACGCGTGTGCTGGGCCAGGTCGCCGCCTGCAGGGAACGCTACGGCGAGGCGGCGACTGCGCCTGTTTCAGCGCGTGGCCGGGCCGCCGACCCGCTCCAGGCGCTCCGTGAGGGTGCTCACATCGATCCGGTGCGAGTGGCGACGATGCGGCTGGAAATCGACCGAGCCTTTTCTCTATTGCGCGATGAGCGCATACGCAGCGCCGATGACTTCGAGTACCACCATGACGACAGCCGCGGCGCGTGACCGTCTATCCGCCGCAAGGCGAGAGGCGGAACGAGCGTAATATCGATCTACCAGTCGCAGCGAGTCCAGACGCAGTTTAACGGCGAGATCATCCTGAAGTTCTTTAAGCGCGTCTTCAGCAAGCTCCGCACGCCGTCGCACGTCCATGCCCTGCCAATACCCGATCATGGTGAGTGGAATCGCGCAGGCACAAATGGCAGCAGCGCCCCAATAAGATTTCACGCTCAGCGAGCCAACATACGCGGTCGCGAGGATGGCCAATCCGATCAAAAGGAAATTAAGGACTTGGTACGCGCGCCCGATGTGGTGCTCATACCAGCGCCATACATGATCGAACGCCAGGGTTCGGATCTCTACCTCGTCGTCGGAGGCCACGGCAACACCATGACAGTCGCCGCCGGGCGCGTCCAGCGCAAAAGCCAATGGCACTCACATGAGGAGCAGCATGCAGGTCATCATTACAGGTGAGCCGATGCGATATGGACTTCGCCTGGTCGCCTACCAGCCGAACGGGTAGGCACGGTATGGCCCCTCGATCGACCGCCCGCACATGGATTCCTCCGCACGGGACCCATCCGCCGTCCTTGCTTGCCGGGCGGATATGACAGCCGCATGACTGATTCTGCCCGGCTTGCAGACTGCGTGCGCCTGATCGCCGCGGCTCGACACTCAAGAGCCCCGTCCATCTCTCGGCGCATTCGAGGGGTCGTCGCCACACAGTAATTACTTACTGGTGGCGAGAAGCACAGCGAGACGGGACGACGCGTGTGTCATCCCCGAATAGCTTGTTCATGTCCGCCGGCGACTGGAGG
This sequence comes from Nonomuraea jiangxiensis, assembly GCF_900099965.1. Lineage (GTDB taxonomy): Bacteria > Actinomycetota > Actinomycetes > Streptosporangiales > Streptosporangiaceae > Nonomuraea > Nonomuraea jiangxiensis. The sequence continues at coordinate 97,187 of NZ_FNDJ01000005.1, forward strand.
CGCTAGGCCCAGTGACCTGACCAGGTCAAACATGTCGGCGCGGTGCAGCGCAGCCGGGTTGCCTGCGACAGGATGGATGTGGCCGTCGATCTCCAGGGCCACCAACCCGTGCATTCGGCCCCAGACGCGCAGCGCGAGCGCTGCCGCTGCAGGTGGCACGTCCGGGAGGTCTGCCTGGATCTTAGCGACGTAGTCCGGGTGAAGATCGGACCAAGAGGTGTCCTCGGGCTGGTGGTGCCGGGCATGGGGCCATGCGGTGGCCACCAAGCGGGTGAGGTCGCGGCACACCCGGCGTGCCGTTCGGTCCACCGGCCCGTCCTCTGGGGGCTGGTAGCCGGGGACGGGGTGGCCGTAGAAGAGTCGGAAGCTCTCCGGGTGAGCCAGCGCCCATTCCCTCAGGGCTTGACCCCAGGCCATCAGCCTGCCTCCGGGATCGGTGTCGGGCACGGCGCTGGTCGCGGACTCCACCGCCTCCGCGAGCGAGGTGGCGATCCCGCTGATCAGTTCGGTGATCAGGTCGTCTCGGGTGGGGAAATAGCTGTAGATCGCGCGTGGGGTCATCCCCATCTCGCGGGCGATGCCGCGCAGCGAGATCGCCCCCGGCCCTCCGTCGGCCATCTGCCGCAGCGCGATGGCCTTGATCTCATGACTCGTCTCCGCCCGCAGGCGTTCCCGGCGGCTCATCACGGCCACGACGCGTTCGCCCTTGTCCTTGCTCATGTTGACCCAGGGTACAGGAGTACATTAGGTTCCGGCGTGACAAAAGTACACACCGTGTCCAGGAGATCAGGAAAACCCATGTCCGCTTACGTCATTGTCGGAGTCGACGTGCTCGACCAGGAGGCCTGCCTGGCCTACGCCGCTGTGGCCCAGCCGTCCATCCTCAGCCACGGCGGGCGCTACCTCGTGGCGGGCCCCACGCCCGAGCCGGTCGAGGGCACTTGGGACGCCTCCCGGTTCCTGGTCATCGAGTTCCCCGACATGGACCGGATCCGGGAGTGGTATGACTCCCCCGAGTACCGGCAGGCCCGGGAGATGCGGAAGAGCGCGGCTCGGGTGCGGATGCTGTTCGCCGAGGGCTCACCGCCTGAGGGCTTCTCGCTTCCAGCCCAGCCGGTGCGGTGACGGAAAGGATTGCCGAGAAAAGTCGCGGCAATCCGACGCGCTGTACCAAACGCGCCGGCCGATCCGCCGAATTCGCCCGGTCAGGGCTTAGCTGCTGGTGGAGAGAAGCACGGCGAGGTGCTCGGCTATCCCAGCCGAGCGTCTTTCGTGGCCCGGCGTTCAATTCAGCAGCGACGGCGTCACGATGTCGCAGAGGTGGACGGGCATGTCGGCGGCGATGGAGAACTCGTGATGGCGGCCCATCTCGCTGCCCTGGTCCCAGGTCAGGGAGCGCTTGAGCTGGGCAGGCAGCGTGGCCATGGTCTCCACCTGGGCGTCGCGCATGCGCTCGGCGGTACGGTCGATGGGCAGGTGGACGAGCATCACGTAGCGAGTGCCGCGCTCCACCAGGGTGCCGATCGCCGATGCCTGGTTCTTGCCGATGATCAGGTCTCCTTCCCAGTGGCCGGGGACGGCGCGGTCGTCGGCCTCGGCTGGCCGCTCGCTGATCATCACCATGGGCGCGCTATAGCGGGGCTGGCGTTGCTGGGCCAGGCGGCGGGGCTTGCGCATCGTGCGGCCGGTACGCAGGGCCCGGGTCAGCTCGCGGCCCAGTTCGCCGCGGCCTTGGACGTAGAGCGCCTGGTAGATGGTCTCGTGGCACACGTGCAGAAGGCCGCGCCTGACAGGCCGCCGAAGGTGTGCCGGGTGCCCGTACCGGACGAGCCGTGGCCGTGCTGGTACCCGGCGAGGTTCCACGTGTAGACGGGCACCCGCTCGGAGATGTGGGCGATGGGGTTGCTGCCAAGACGGCCAGCATGCGTCTGCTCGTCGGTGATGATGACGACGCGGGGCCGCGTCCCGCCCCGACCTCAGCTGCGCGTGCGGATCAGCATGACCAGCCCGGCGATGAACGACCCAAGCAGGACCGGCGACAGGACCGCGAGGCCGCCCCACACGACGAGGCCGAGATAGCCGAGCGCGGACGAGCTGTATGTCGGGTCGGCGTCAGCGGCCGCGAACAGCCCCAGGCCGAGGACGACACCGGCCACCGTGAGCGCGATCGGTGTCCACAGCAGCACGTGGGCCCACACGCGGTACCTCCGACTGTAGACACGCCGGGCCGACGGCACGTTCGGCCGCGGGGGATACCCGATGGATTCGCGCATGCCCCATTTGTACCAGCCCGCATGGATCCCGCACCGCAGGGCCGGCCGTGGCGGTGCGGGGATCGTCAGTGGGTCGTCGCGGGGTGCAGGCAGAGGTTCGGCGTGCATCCGTACTCGCCCGGTTCCAGCAGGGTGCGGTCGAAGTCGGTGAACGGGAAGGACCTCTCTTCGTGGTCGCGGACGTGCCTGTACGGCCTGGGCGGCGTTGGTGCCGCCCATGTCGTCGTACCGCTCCAGGACACGCAGCAGCCACTCGCCCTGACGGAACTCGACCGGCTTGGAGCGGGTGCCGAACTGCACGAGGTCGGCGCTCGCGCTGCGCCTTTTACGAGAAAAAAGTAACCGGGGCCTTGCGCACCGGGAGAGGTGGAGATCGTCGCGCAACAAACACTGGCGGAGTTGCTCGTGTGATGCACCAGAAATTGTCGGATAAATGCTTGTGGCCCTCGCTAGGGTCGAAGCTCGTGACGAGCGACTACTCCGAGGTGTTCCGGTGGTTCGGGATCGAGCCGCAGGAGTCGATGTATCTCTACGCACCCGTATTCCGTGGTGTGATCGGCGGAAAGACCGTCGCCGTCAAGCGCACCCACTCGCCCGAGGCCATGGGCAGGTGGGTGCGACATCTCGCGGGCCTGGGGGTGCCAGTGGTGACGCCGCTGGCCGGGCCACGTCGGATCGGCGGGTACGACTGGGTCGCCTATCCGTGGATCGATGGGCGCACCTATGACGGCTCCCCGGCGGACGTACGCGCCGCCGGCGAGTTGCTGGGACGCCTGCATGTGGCCGGTAACGCCGAAGGCTCAACCGGTCTGCCCGGCTTCGAGTGGCCTGATCACGATGAGGAGTCGGTCGAGGACGATGTCACGGGTCTCGACAGGGTACTCAAGGCCTACCGGCCGGACCTGCGAGGGGAGGTGCTCGGCCGGCTCGCGCCGCTGCTGCGGTCGTTCATGGCGACCACGCTCCCGGCCATCCGCGACGCCGACCTGCCCGTGGCCGATGTGACCATGGACTTCAAGGCCGTCAACCTCGTGTACAGCCAGGCCGGACCCGTACTGGTCGACCCCGACAACGGGGAACGGGCGCCGAGGCTGCTCGACCTGGCCCTGGCCGTGCTGCTGTTCCACAACGACTTGCCCGATCGTCCGGCGAGGCTGTTCGACGAGATGGAATGGGCCGCCTTCCGCGATGCATACCTTGGGCACGTGCGGTTGACGGTGCGAGAGCGAGAACTGTGGCCGACCGCTCTCACCTACATGCTGCTGGAGTGGGGGGTGTGGACGGCCGTCAACGGGGGCGAGGTCGGCGACTGGGACGATCCGCGGCAAGCAGCCTTCCTCGCGGCCCTCCTCACCGTGGACATCACACGCTACCCGCTGGAACCGCCTACGTTATGAGCCTGCAGGGCGCCGCACAGCGGTTCCCGGACGCGGGATGGCGCGTCTCTGACGTGCTGCATGCCCTGGACACCAAGCCCGACGGGTCTGAATGGACCCACACGCCGCACCGGCACGGCACTCCGCACTGGGCCGTCTACCGGCTCTCGGCCTGGCTCGACAGGCTCGGCCGGCCGTACCCGTCGCGGTCGCAGATCCTCGCCGAGCAGGCCGCCCGCCAGTACGCGGAACAGCAGCGAGATCGGCAACGCTGGGAGGAGCTGCACGCCACCCGCTTGGACGACGTCGCGGACGCGGCCCGGCGGGCACGGGAGATGCTCGCCGCCGTCTCACCGCGCGCAGCCCTGGAGATCCACCGCCGCCAACCGCCGAGTCGCACGAGCCGCTCCGAGCCAGTCAACGACCTCGACCGTGCGGCTCGGCTGCGATGGGAACCGCTGGTTGAACAGACTCAAGCCGCGACTCTCGCCGGCGCCATCTCGCAGGTGTGGACACCGTCGGCCGACGAGGGGGCGATCGATCCGCGGATGCTGGCTCATGAGCGCGCCTTGGCGCGGGCCCGGCAGGAGAAGCGCAGCAGGAACTCTAACGTTAAGGCCCTGAATGGGACGTGGCTGCCTGTTCCCCGACCCTCCGAGAAGACCCCGGCGCCTGACCTTGGCGCCGGGGTGACTCTGGAGGGCTTACCTGGGTCGAAGAACCTACTTGTACAGCGCTCCGGTATCACCCACAGCGGTATGTGCCGTGGTAGGCGTCCATCCTCCGCCACTTGTGTTTTCCGGTGGCGGACGTCGGGCCCACTGCGACTCCCTTCCGGATGTGGAAGCACGCACTGTTCGGTCCCTCCTTATCGACATACCAGCCGAGCGCGTATGGGCAGCGGTTTTCGACGTACACCGTCTGGGTCAACGCCCCCGTCGTGTGCTTGACGTACACGCAGGACGGCAGATTCCAGCCAAGGGCTACCGCAGTAGTGGGGACAGAGCGGGCTGCGCTGGTACGGGTGGCCGCGTTCGCGGATCCACCAAGCAGCGTCGCCCCTGCGAGGGCTGATGCCGCTGTCGCAATTCCGATGTTCCTGATTAATGTCACTGATGAATTCCCTTCGCTTGGATTGAGGCCGAGCCCGTTCCGAGTTGGACGCGTTGAGCTCCTCCTTGACGGTCAGAAGACGGGTGACGAAGACGACGATCTACGTGATGGCCGGTACGTTTCCCTAGCTAAGACACCACCGCACCTGGGAATGTGACACGCCAACCCGGGATGATGGCCGCCCACTCCTCGACGGAACGACCCCCTGGTATGTACGCGGCACGGGCGGCGTCCTCGGGGGAAAGGGCCTCTCGGCGGGCCCGCGCTTCGGCGAGGACTCGTCCGGCGGCAGCAAGGGCTTCAACGCGGGTTCTCATGATCTCCACCCCGCATGTGCGATGACGCCTCCATGATCGCGCGGCGTCACCTCTTCCCGGCCGCTGCTCTAATCTTTCCCAGAACGGAGGGAGGGGAAATCCGGTGGCACATGGTCCAGACGGTCCACCCGTTGCAACCTTGGATGCCGTCCTCGAACGGGTCACCTACGCCAACGAGGAGACCGGCTACACCATCGCCAGGGTCGCCACCGAACGCTCCGGGTCCGACCTGCTGACCGTCGTCGGCCCCCTGCTCGGCGCGCAGGTCGGGGAGTCGCTGCGGCTGCGCGGCCGCTGGACCTCCCACCCCCGCTACGGCCGCCAGTTCGAGGTGTGGTCCTACACCACCGTGCTGCCCGCCACCGTGCAGGGCATCCGCCGCTACCTCGGCTCCGGCCTGATCAAGGGCATCGGCCCCAAGATGGCCGAACGCATCGTCGACCACTTCGGCACCGGCACCCTCGACATCATCGAACAGCAGCCCGAACGGCTGGTCGAGGTGCCCGGCCTGGGCCCCAAACGCACCAAGATGATCGCCGCCGCCTGGGAGGAACAGAAGATCATCAAAGAGGTGATGATCTTCCTGCAGGGCGTCGGCGTGTCCACCTCCATCGCGGTACGCATCTTCAAGCAGTACGGCGAAACCTCCATCGACGTCGTCCGCACCACCCCCTACCGGCTGGCCGACGACGTATGGGGGATCGGCTTCAAAACCGCCGACACCATCGCCCAGGCCGTCGGCATCCCGCACGACAGCCCCGAACGCGTCAAGGCCGGGCTGCGCTACACCCTCTCCCAGGCCGCCGACGACGGCCACTGCTACCTGCCGGCCCCCAACCTCACCGGCGACGCCGTCAAGATCCTCCAGGTCCCGGCCGACCTCGTCACCACCTGCCTGGACGAGCTCATCACCGAGGAAGGCGTCATCGCCGAGCAGATCCCCGCCGGCGACAACCTCCTGCCGGCCGTCTACCTGCCCCCCTTCCACCGCGCCGAGCAGTCCCTCGCCTCCGGCCTGCTGTCCCTGCTGCGCTCACCCCACGACCGGCTCAAGACCTTCGCCGACGTCGACTGGGCCAAGGCCGAGACCTGGCTGCGCGGCCAGACCGGCGCCGACCTCGCCCCCGAGCAGCGCCAGGCCGTACGGCTGGCCCTGACCGAGAAGGTCGCGGTCCTCACCGGCGGCCCCGGCTGCGGCAAAAGCTTCACCGTACGCTCGATCGTCACCCTGGCCCGCGCCAAACGCGCCCGCGTCATCCTGGCCGCCCCCACCGGCCGGGCCGCCAAACGCCTGGCCGAGCTGACCGGCCACGAGGCCACCACCGTCCACCGGCTGCTGCAGCTGCGCCCCGGCGGGGAGGCCACCTTCGACCGCGACAACCCCCTCGACGCCGACCTGGTCGTCATCGACGAAGCCTCCATGCTCGACCTGCTGCTGGCCAACAAACTCGTCAAGGCCGTCGCCCCCGGCGCCCACCTGCTGTTCGTCGGCGACGTCGACCAACTGCCCTCCGTCGGCGCCGGCGAGGTGCTCAAAGACCTGCTGGCCGCCGACGACGTGCCCCGGGTCCGCCTGACCCAGATCTTCCGCCAGGCCCAGGAATCCGGCGTGGTCGTCAACGCCCACCGCGTCAACACCGGCCGCCACCCCGTCCTGGAGGGCATGAAGGACTTCTTCCTGTTCCCCTGCGAGGAACCCGAGGAGATCGCCGCCCTGACCGTCGACGTCGTGGCCCGCCGCATCCCCGGCAGGTTCCGGCTCGACCCGCGCCGCGACATCCAGGTCCTGGCCCCCATGCACCGCGGCGCCGCCGGCGCCGGCGCCCTCAACACCGCCCTGCAGGAAGCCCTCACCCCCGCCCGCGAGGGCCTGCCCGAACGCCGCTACGGCGGACGCGTCTTCCGCATCGGCGACAAAATCACCCAACTACGCAATAACTACGACAAAGGCGCGGCCGGAGTGTTCAACGGCACCGTCGGCATCGTCACCGACATCAAACCCGACGAACACAAGCTCACCGTCCTGACCGACGAGGACGAATCCGTCGACTACGCCTTCGACGAACTCGACGAACTCGCCCACGCCTACGCCGTCTCCATCCACCGCTCCCAGGGCAGCGAATACCCCGCCGTCGTCGTCCCGCTGGCCACCAGCGCCTGGATGATGCTGCAGCGCAACCTCCTCTACACCGCCATCACCCGGGCCAAGAAACTCGTCGTGATCGTCGGCTCCCGGCGGGCCCTGGCCCAGGCCGTACGGACCAAGGGCGCCGGACGGCGCCACACCGGCCTCACCCACCGCCTGTCCACCCACTGACCGGCGCCCCCCTCCCAGGCACAAGTAATTGAAATGTGACCGAACTCGCGCAAATGATCCCTCGTCTTACATGCAGGAGCATTAAGGTTTTTGGGGTGCATTTTGGTGCCCTGGGGGAAAGGACAGCCTTGAACGTTGCGCCCGCCTGGCGAAAGCCCACCGCCGCAGCCGCGCTCCTCGCCGCGGCCACCCTGACGGCCGCCTGCTCCAGCGCCCCCACCACCGAGAAAACGGACACACCAGGCACCACCCCCACCAGCGCCACCCCCCAGGCCCCCACGGTCAGCATCACCCCCGCCGAAGGCGCCACCAAAGTCAGCCCCGAGAAAAAAGTCGTCGTCACCGCCGCCGGCGGCACCCTCGACGACGTGAACGTCACCGCCGACGACGAACAACTCGACGGCACCTTCAACATCGACCGCACCCGCTGGGTCTCCAAAACCCCCCTCAAACCCTCCACCAGCTACGACGTCACCGCCAAAGCCGGCGTCACCGCCGCCACCGCCACCTTCACCACCGCCAAACCCCAGCGCGCCCTCCAAGTCGCCGACGTGACCCCCAACGCCAAAGGCGAAACCGTCGGCGTCGGCGCCCCCATCATCGTCACCTTCAACCAGCCCATCACCAACAAGGCCACCATCGAACGCGCCCTGGAAGTAAAGGCCGAAAAACCCGTCGACGGCGCCTGGCGCTGGATCAACGACACCGTCGCCATCTACCGCACCGCCAAATACTGGCCCGCCCACCAGAAAGTCACCTTCAACGCCAACATCACCGGCATCAAAGGCGGCAAAGGCCTCTACGGCGTCAAGGACTACACCGCCACCCTCGACATCGGCGCCAAGCAGATCAGCAAGGTCGACGTCGACAAACACATGATGTACGTCTACCGCGACGGCAAACGCGTCCAGACCATGCGCATCAGCGCCGGCATGGCCACCACCCGCGAATACACCACCACCTCCGGCGTCCACCTCACCATGGAACGCGGCAGCCCCGTCCGCATGATCTCCCCAGGCCGCAAAAAAGGCGACCCCGGCTACTACGACGTCATGATCGACCACGCGGTCCGCATCTCCAACTCCGGCGAATACGTCCACGCCAAGGACAACGTCTGGGCCCAAGGCGTCCGCAACGTCAGCCACGGCTGCATCAACGCCCGACCCGACCAGGCCAAATGGTTCTACGACAACGTCCAGCGCGGCGACGTCGTCGACGTCACCGGCACCGACCGCGAACTGGAATGGAACAACGGCTGGGGCTACTGGCAGATGTCGTTCTCCCAATGGAAGAAGGGCAGCGCCCTGAACAAGAAAGCCTGACCCCCGCAACGGCCCGGCCGGCACGCAACGGCACCGCGAACCCCGCACACCCCCGGGCCCACCCGCTCAGTCAGGCAGCGCAGGCACCACCACCCCCACCGCCGCCACCTCGCCCACCCGGCGCGGCATCCGGCACTGCCGCACCAGCACCGCCTCATCAAGCCGCCCAGTACGGGCCTGGAACAGCAACCCCGCCGCCCGATGCCCCGCAACGCGGCCGGGCCCAGCTCACCGGCCAGCCGCCGCGCCGCCCCCACCACCGCGGGAAACGCCGACCGCACCTGCGCGGCCCACCCCCCGACCCCCACTCCCGGGTGGCCCCGTCCTCCCGCTCACCACTCGTCGAGCCGCACAGAATGTCCTCCCACTGATCCGCCGGCGCGACCCCGGACACCATCGCCGCATGAACGACCCGGACATGCTCGTTCTCGAAGAAGTACGGCAGCGTCCGCCCACCTCACCCGGCGCCGGACCACGATCGACCACATCACCGACGCTCACCAGCAGGTCATCCGGGCGCAGGCCGGCCCTCTCCAGCAGCTCCAGCAACTCCTCGACAAACCCATGGACGTCACCGACGACGACAGCACGCTGCCCCCCGCAGAGCCTGGACACCCACCACAACCGCGGGCCAAGCCATTACCCCGCCCCAGACCCAGGGCTCACACCAGCGCCAGCTGCGCCGCGGCCGGCTCACGCCGCTCGACCGGCGCCGGCCCGCACCCCATCCCGTACACCCCGCACAACTGCGCGATCTGCCCCGTGATCCGCTCCTCATAACCGGCCGACGGCATCCCCGCCCGGTCATACAGCTCCTCATACCGCTCCACCAGATGCGGATGAGCCTGCCCCAGCCACTCCATATACCACTGCCGCGTCCCCGGCGGCAGCCGCAACACCACCGGCTCCACCGCCCGCGCCCCCGCCGCCGCCACCCGCCGCACCGTCGCCGCCAGCTGATCGGCCGCGTCACTGAGCAACGGCAACACCGGCGCCATCAGCACCCGGCAATCCACCCCAGCCTCCACCAGCGCCGACACCAGCTCCAGCCGCGCCTGCCCACCCGGCGCCCCCGGCTCCACCGCCCGCCGGATCCGCTCGTCCACGAACGCGATCGACACCGCCACCCGCGCCCCCGCCCGCGCCAGCAACCCCGCATCACGCAACACCAGCGCGCTCTTGGTGTAAACCGTGAACGGCACCGCCGCCTCACCCAGAGCCGCGATCACCCCCGGCATCAACCGATACGTCCGCTCCGCCACCTGATAGCAGTCACCGCTCACCCCGACGGCCAGCTCCTGACCGTCCCACCGCGCCAGCTCCGCCCGCAACCGGTCCACCGCGTTCGGCTTGACCACGATCCGCGTGTCGAAATCAGGCCCCGCGTCCAGCCCCAGCCGCCGATGACCCGCGCGGGCACCACAGCCGCGGCAGGCATGGGCGCAGCCACGGTAGGGGGACACGGCCCACCGCTGCGCGATGCCCGCGACCTGCGGCACCCGCTCGATCACCGTGCGGGCCTGCACCTCGTAGAAGCCGTCACGCACCACCGCGCGCCGCTCGATCAGCGGTCGCTCATCGGCGGCGTCGACCAGCGACAGCGCGTCCCAACCCACATCCACCAATGGAACACGCATTCGACAGCCTTTTCAAGCGGTTCCCGCCACACCAGAAGAACATCACCGTACGGGACGACGCCGGGGGAGCACCACCCACCCGCCACCGGGGGAGCGGACGATAAAATGGCACACCCGTACCACTTTTGCCCCGGGAGACCCCATGCCCTGGCTCCTGCTCACCCTCGCCATCACCTCCGAAGTCCTCGCCACCTCCGCCCTCAAACTCAGCAACGGCCTCACCCACCCCGGCTGGACCATCGCCGTCGCCACCGGCTACATCACCAGCTTCACCCTCCTCGCCCAAGCCCTCAAACTCCACCTCGACATGGGCACCGCCTACGCCATCTGGTCCGGCGCCGGCACCGCCGCCATCGCCCTCATCGGCGCCGCCTTCATGGGAGAGACCCTCACCCCCCACAAGATCGGCGGTATCCTGCTCATCATCGGCGGCGTCATCGTCCTCAACCTCGCAGGTGGCCATTGAACCCGCACCCCGACCCCACCCACCCAGCACCCCGCGAGCAACCCCCCGCACCACACCACCCCGCCACACCGGGGGAGCGGCACCCCACCCTCACCCCACCCCCCGCCCAAGCACGCGGCCGACGCCGCCGCGCCACCCTCCTCAACGCCGCCGTCGACCTGCTCACCGACGGCGGCTTCGCAGCCGTCACCCACCGCGCCGTCGCCCAACGCGCCCACCTGCCCCTGGCCGCCACCACCTACTACTTCACCTCACGCGACCAACTCCTCGCCGAAGCCTTCGCCCAGCTCGTCGAAGCCGAACTCGCCACCACCCGCACCTGGATCACCCAGCACGGCCTGGCCACCCTGCCCGAACACCTCGCCACCACCGACCGCACCCGCCAGCTCGGCCTCTGGGAGCTCTACGTCCACGCCGGCCGCGACCCCGTCCTCCAGCACATCGCCCGCCGCTGGACCGACGGCTGCGTCCGCATCATCGCCGACACCCTCCACCTACCGGCGACCGACACCCGCGCCCGGCTCCTCTACACCACCATCTCCGCCCTCTGGCTCGAGCAGATCGTCGAACAACGCCCCACCGGCGAAACCCGCACCCTCCTCACCACCGCCATCGACCACACCCTGAAGGCCATGACCGTCCACCACCTCGCCCTGCGCACCGACTGGGAAGCCGCCCAGCACACCGGCGAATACCGCATCTCCACCCTCGGCCGCACCCTCGACGACGAAGGCTTCATCCACCTCAGCCGCGACCTCACCCAACTCCACGGCGTCCACACCGCCTACTACCAGAACGTCACCGAACCCCTGCTCATCCTCGACATCGACCCCACCGGCCTCGACATCCGCCTCGAGAACGGCTACCCCCACCTGTACGGCCCCCTGCCCACCACCGCCGTCACCGCCGTCCACCCCTACACCCGATAAACCCCGCAGGACAGACCCGACGACAGAAACCCGGGGGAGCAGGGGAGCGGAGCACACCCGGCCACCACCCGACACCCCGGCACACCCGACACCACAGAACCGCACGCAACCCCCGCCCGCGCACCCGCACAATGGTCCCCATGGACACCCGAACAGCCGCCCAACGCTTCGCCGACACCTGGCAACACGGCTGGACCCACCACGACACCGCCGCCATCACCGCCCTCTACCGCGACGACGCCGTCCACACCAGCATGCCGTTCCGCCCCCCGCACCACGGCAAACAAGCCATCACCGACTACATCCAATGGTCGTTCACCGGCGAGACCCAGCCCCGCGTCACCTTCGCCACCCCGATCGTCGACGGCGACCAGGCCGCCATCGAATTCCGGGTCCACGCCCACGACAACGGCCGCCCCATCACCCTCGCAGGCTGCGTCTTCGCCCGCTTCGACCCCGACGGCCTCGCCGTACAGACCCGCGACTACTGGCACACCGCCGACGGCCACCAATAACCCACCCGACCGCCGGCCCCCACGGCCCCCACACCAAACCCGCCGAACCCCCGGCGGAAACGATCAGCGCACCACCCGCAACGGCGGCGCCCCACGACCAGGACCCGCCGCCACCGGCGGCGGAACCGGAACCGGCGCCGGCTGCGGCACCGAACCAGGACGCCCCATCTGCTGCGTCACCTGCTGCGCCGGAACCTGCTGCTGCACCGGCCGCGGAACCTGCTGCGTCCGCTGCGCCTCATCCTCCGCATGCCGCTCGGCGCACCCACCCCCGCAGTAACCGTTCGTCACGATCAGCCGCCCACGCAACGGCGTGTACGCCTCCCGGCCGGTAGCGGGCACCACACCCTGGCACACCGGGCATAACACCGTCTGGGTCCCCACGTGCTGCTCCTCTCGCGACGCGAATAGCAGGAGCTCCACCCTAAGTCCACACGTCCCGCCAAGGACAGCGAATCAACATAACGTCAAACCAGCCGTCAAGCCCCGCAAGGGGACCACACCCGATCACTCTCCGCGACGAAACCCCGCTCAGCACCGCCACCGGCCCCCGCCGCCACCCCCGGCACCACCACCCGGCCCGCCGAAAAAACTTCCCGCCGCACCCACCGGCGCCACCCGAGCGGAGGAGCGGGGAACCCCTTCCGGAACGCGTCTACTTGACATAATGTTCATTATCGAGCAAACAAAGATGTGCCGAATAAGGCACCCGCTCCAGGGCAGACGCCAACGCATGCCCACCCTGGAGATCGCCGGCCCCCACATCGTCGCGCTCACCGCCGTCATCACCGCCGCCGCCATCTGGGCGATCATCATGGCCGCCCGGCTCACCCGGCGCCCACGCAACCGGCTCGGCCCCAGCGTCGACCTCGTTGACCAGGCCCGGGAGCTCAAGTCCCACGGCCAGATCCAGGAAGCCGTCTTCCTCGTACGCGGTGAGACCGGCATGAGCCAGCGCGCCGCCGCCCGCTTCGTCAACCGCCTCTGACCCCTCTCGGGTTAAAACCGACATTCACTCTCATACCGGACAGAACATGGATTCTGTTGGGTATCAGATCTGTCGGCAGGCCGGCCCCGCCAGGCGGTCGCGCACCGGTTCACCGCGCCCCGCGACGTCGATCGCGCCAGGACAGGGCCGGCGGACGCCGGTCGGCCCCTGCGGCGGCGAGAGGGCCCGCCCGGCTGTGGCGCGTGCCAGGGGCGGGCCCTCTCCCCCGCCGGAGCGGGCTCTCCGTCCAGAATGTGGGGTCTCCTCCCCCCGGCTGCAGCGGGATGTTTTCGGGCAAATCAGGTCAATTTGGGCCGGTCAGGGTGGCTATTTGCCGGATGGGTCAGCACAGGTGGAAGATTCGTGTCAGCATCAATGGCATGTATGGGTCATATGGGACCGCCTTAAATGCCGGTGGCCGGTGGGATCGCCCGTCCGCCTGAGCAGTCCCGTGCCCTGCCCGTTCCTGACCGCTCGCTCCCCTGTCCGGAAAGAAGTGTCCGCGTGCGTATCTTGCTGCTCTGTTCCGCGTTCAACGGCCTGACCCAGCGTTGCTGGCTGGAGCTGCGCCGGGCCGGTCATGACGTGACCGTCGAGCTGGCCGTGTCGGAGGAGGTGATGGTGGAGGCGGCCGATCTGGCCAAGCCGGATCTGGTGATCTGCCCGTTCCTGAAGGAGCGGGTGCCGGCGGGGTTGTGGCGGTCGCACCGTACGGTGATCATCCATCCGGGTCCGCCCGGGGACCGGGGGCCGTCGTCGCTGGACTGGGCGATCGCGGATGCCGAGCCGGAGTGGGGGGTGACGGCGTTGCAGGCGGTGGAGGAGATGGACGCGGGTCCGATCTGGGGGTATCGCAGGTTCGCGATGCCGGCGGAGGCGCCGCGGAAGTCGGCGTTGTACAACGGGCCGGTGGCCGATGCGGCGGTGGAGCTGGTGGTGGAGGTGGCGGGTAAGGCGGCGGACGCGTCGTTCGTGCCGGAGCCGCTGGATTACCGGTCGCCGGAGGTGCGGGGGCGGTTGCGGCGGGCGATGCGGCACGCGGATCGGGAGTTCGTGTGGGCGGAGCCGACGGAGGACATCGTGCGGCGGGTGCGGGCGGCCGATGGGGCGCCGGGCGGGCGGGCGCGGTTGTGCGAGGTGCCGGTGCGGGTGTTCGACGTGTACGCGGGGCCGCAGGTGGCGGGGACGGCGGGGCAGGTGGTGGGCCGGCGTGAGGGTGCGCTGCTGGTGAGGACCGGGGACGGCACGGTGTGGGTGGGGCATCTGCGGGTGGAGCAGGAGGGCGGGATCAAGTTGCCGGCCGTGATGGCGCTGGGTGAGCGGGTGGCGGGGGTGCCGGAGCGGAGCGGGTACAGCGAGATCACCTATGACCGCAGTGAGGCGGTGGGGGTGGTGAGTTTCGACTTCTACAACGGGGCGATGTCGACGGAGCAGTGCCGGCGGCTGGCGGCGGCGTTGCGGTACGCGGTGGCGCAGGATACGCGGGTGCTGGTGGTGCGGGGCGGGGAGGTGTTCTCCAATGGCATCCACTTGAACGTGATCGAGGCTTCGGCTCATCCGGAGGTGGAGGCGTGGGCGAACATCAATGCGATCAACGCGGTGTGCCGTGAGGTGATCGGGTGTGTGTCGCAGCTGGTGGTGACGTCGCTGGGCGGTAATGCGGGTGCGGGTGGGGTGATGATGGGGCTGGGTGCGGATCAGGTGGTCGTGCGTGACGGGGTGGTGCTGAATCCGCATTACCGGACGATGGGGTTGTTCGGGAGTGAGTTGTGGACGTATGTGCTGCCGCGGCGGGTGGGGGCCGAGCAGGCGCGGCGGTTGACGCAGGAGGCGTTGCCGATCGGGGCGGCGCAGGCGGTGGAGCTGGGGCTGGCGGATCAGTCGCTGGGCGGGTCGCGGCTGGAGTTCGAGCGGCGGGTGCTGGAGTATGCCGAGCGGCTGGCGGCGGATCCGGGTTATGATCGGCTGCTGGCCGGGCGTCGGCAGGTGCGTGAGGTGGATGAGCGGCGTAAGCCGTTGGCCGCTTATCGTGCCGAGGAGCTGGCGGAGATGAGCCGTGACATGTTCGACGATCGTCATGGGTTCCGGGCGGCGCGGCGGGCGTTCGTGCGGAAGGTGAAGGCGTCGGCGACTCCGGAGCATCTGGCGGGGCATCGGGAGTTGTCCGGCGCGTCGGCCGCGGCCGGCGCGGGGGCATCTCATATGTGAGATATGGTCTCCTGTTGTGGCAGATGATTATCTTGTGCGGATCGGCCGGCTGATCAGGGACGCGCGTCAGCATCGTGGATGGACGCAGCTGCAGCTGGCCGATGCGCTGGCGACGAGTCAGAGTGCGGTCAACCGGATCGAGCGCGGCAACCAGAACATCAGCCTTGAGATGATCGCCCGGATCGGTGAGGCGCTCGACAGTGAGATCGTGTCGCTGGGCTATGCCGGGCCGATGCATCTGCGGGTGGTGGGCGGGCGCCGGCTGTCGGGCAGCATCGATGTGAAGACCTCGAAGAACGCGTGTGTGGCGCTGCTGTGCGCGTCGTTGCTGAACTCGGGGCGCACGATTTTGCGGAAGGTGGCGCGGATCGAGGAGGTCTACCGGATTCTGGAGGTGCTCGCCTCGGTCGGGGTGCGGGCGCGGTGGATCAACGAGGGCAGCGATCTGGAGATCGTGCCTCCGGCGCGGCTGGAGCTGGAGGCGATGGACACGGACGCGGCTCGGCGTACCAGGAGTGTGATCATGTTCCTGGGGCCGTTGATGCATCGGACGGAGCAGTTCCAGATTCCGTACGCGGGTGGGTGTGACCTGGGGACGCGGACGGTGCAGCCGCACATGTCGGCGTTGAAGCATTTCGGGTTGGACATCACGGCGACGGGCGGGTTCTATCACGCGCGGGTGGATCGGGGGGTGTCGCCGTCGCGGCCGATCGTGCTGACCGAGCGGGGCGACACGGTGACGGAGAACGCGCTGCTGGCGGCGGCGCGTCATGACGGGGTGACGGTGATCCGCAACGCCTCGTCGAACTACATGGTGCAGGATCTGTGTTTCTTCCTGGAGCAGCTCGGGGTGCGGGTGGAGGGGGTGGGGACGACGACGTTGACGGTGCACGGGGTGCCGTTCATCGAGCGGGATGTCGACTACTCCCCCTCCGAGGATCCGGTGGAGGCGATGAGCCTGCTGGCGGCGGCGGTGGTGACGTCGTCGGAGCTGACGATCTGCCGGGTGCCGGTGGAGTTCCTGGAGATCGAGCTGGCGGTGCTGGAGGAGATGGGCCTCGATCATGATCGGGGGCGGGAGTACGCGGCGGCGAACGGGCGTACGCGGCTGGTGGATCTGACGGTGCGGCCGTCGAAGCTGGTCTCCCCCATCGACAAGATCCATCCGATGCCGTTCCCGGGGTTGAACATCGACAACGTGCCGTTCTTCGCGGCGATCGCGGCCGCGGCGCAGGGGTCGACGCTGATCCATGACTGGGTGTACGACAACCGGGCGATCTATCTGACGGAGCTGACCCGGCTGGGCGCGTCGGTCAAGCTGCTGGATCCGCACCGGGTGCTGGTGGAGGGGCCGACCCGGTGGCGCAGCGCGGAGATGATGTGCCCGCCGGCGTTGCGGCCGGCGGTGGTGGTGCTGCTGGCGATGATGGCGGCCGAGGGCACGTCGGTGCTGCGGAACGTGTATGTGATCAACCGGGGTTACGAGGACCTGGCCGAGCGGCTGAACGCGCTGGGGGCGCGCATCGAGACCTTCCGCGACATCTGATTTTCTGTCGGTGCCTGCCGCTACGGTCGTGGTTGCCGGTGGTGGTGGTGCCTGACAGGGGAGGTGGCGCGGGTGCGGCCTGCGGAGCTCGAGCGGTTGACGGTGGCCGAGGCGGCTGACCGTTATGTGGAGCTGGTGCGGGCCAGGACGTCGACGGGGGCGCTGTCGCCGTCGACGGCGGAGGTCTATGCGCGGGATGTGGCGACGCTGGTGGCGCTGGCGGGTGAGCGGGCGGTGCTCGACGATCTGACCGGTGAGGACGTGGATGCGATCCTGCTGGCGTTCGCCCGCAAACCCGACGGCCGCCGTTCGGGCGGCGCGGGCGGCACGGGGGGTGAGGGCGGGCAGTCGGCGTCGTCGCAGGCGCGTTTCCGCCGGTCGGTGTCGGCGTTGTTCAAGCATGCGGCGCTGGCCGGGTGGGTGCAGGTCAACCCGATGACGACGTCGACGGTGACGGCCAAGCAGCGGGGCGGGTTGCGGCCGGAGCGGCGGGCGCTCACGCGGGAGCAGGCGCAGGGGCTGATCGGGGCGGCTCGTGCGCTGGAGGAGGCGCCGGCCTCGGGTAAGCGGCGGGATCAGCGTACGGAGTTGCGTGACGCGGTGATCGTGCTGTTGCTGGCGACGGTGGGGCCGCGGGTGTCGGAGCTGGTGCGGGCGAATGTGGAGGATTTCTTCACCAACGACGGGGTGCGTTACTGGCGGATCTTCGGCAAGGGCGGCCGCACGCGGGATGTGCCGTTGCCGGATGACGTGGCGGAGGTGCTGCAGGCGTATCTGGCGCGGGGGCGGCCGGGGGTGCAGGACAAGGCGTTGCTGTTGTCGTGGCGGGGGCGGCGGCTGGCGCGGGGTGACGTGCAGGCGGTGATCGATCGGGTGCTGCGGCGGGTGGATCCGGAGCAGCGGCGTTCGGTGACGCCGCATGGGTTGCGGCATACGACGGCGACGCATCTGCTGGCCGACGCGGTGGACATGGACGCGGTGCGGCGGGTGCTGGGGCACAGCGATCTGTCGACGCTGGGGCGTTATCGCGATGATCTGCCGGGTGAGCTGGAGGTGGCGATGCGGGCGCATCCGCTGTTGCGGGGTAAGCCGGGGTCGTGATCCGGTCCCCGGGGAGCGGTGCTTTCATTTCCCGATCATCGGTGGCGTGGTGCGCGGGTTGGGGCGTGCCGGCGCTGTGCGGGGGCCGGCGCGGGGGGTTCGGTGATCGGGGTGGTGCCGGGGTGGTTCAGGTGGAGGCGGGGGTGGAGCGGACGGCGAGGTGGTCCAGGGAGATGCCCAGGACGTCGGCCAGGGCCGCGATGGTGAAGAACGCGGGGGTGGCGATGCGGCCTGTCTCGATCTTGCGGAGTGTCTCGGCGGACATGCCGGCGGCGGCGGCGACCTCGACGATGCTGCGTTCGCCGCGGGCCTGGCGCAGGGTGTGGCCGAGTTGCTCGCCGCGGAGTCGTTCTTCGGGGGTCAGTGGAGGTCGTACCATGGTCACAACTCTATACCCGGATACAAATACCGGTATAGTTATGCGGCTCACATGCTCGGAGTTCGGTGGGCGCAGTAGTGGGCGGGTGCTGTGGTCGGCGGGGGTGCTGTCTCGGCCACGCCGGGCGGCCGCCACCTGGGCTCTACGCCAACCCGCCCCGACGTCATCGCATTCGGTCCGTCATCGCCGCCGGCTCCGTTGGGGGCCTCTGAACGCCGAGGGCCCACAGTGCATGACCAGCGGTCACGCTTGTGGCCCCGGGGTCGTCGGGGTCGGGTTGCCGGTGCCAGGTTCGGTGGGAGGTTAAACCTGATGAACCGATAAATAGGTACCTATACGGGGAGAAATCCCGTCCTTCTCTGGGGGTGCCTTCTCGCATGCTGGACATGTCGACAGGTCGCGGAGGGAGACGAACGAGGTGTACGCCATGTGTCACTCCGGTGCCGCACGCGGAGACGCTCCGCGCCGGCCCGTCATGCTGGGGCTACGGCCCTGGAACACGCTCCTGGTCATCGCGGACACCCTCGCCGTGCGGACCCGCCGGGCCGCGAACGACCACGATGTCAGCTGGACCCTGGCCGCCCGCCCCTCCGCGGTGCCCACCGCCCTGCGCCTGACCGCCCTCCGCCTGGCCGCCTGGGACCTGTGCGACCACGTGGAGACCACCCAGCGGCTCGTCGGCGCGCTCGTCGCCGACGCCCTCGACTACGCCATCGACGGCGTCCGAGTCGGCTTCCACCTCGAAGACGGGCTGCTGCGCTGTGAAGTGGAGGACACCGGCAGCGACTCGGTCCCGGCCCGGCACAACCCGATCGCCACCCGTCTGGCCTGCTGTTCCGGCGTGGCCGACAACCTCGCCTGGTTCGAGCTGGTCACCGACGAGCGCAATCACCACCACCCGCCCCGCTGACCCGCCGCCGGAATCGGCCACCACCGCCCAGACACCCGGTTCCGGCGGCGTCCCCGCCACGGATCCGCGCACCCGGAACGGTCCCCCTCCCCCCATCCCCCTACTGGGCGCCGTCGCGGGGCGTCATGCCACCTGGTCGTCGTCCTCCCGGCCGCGGGCGCCCACCCACACGGCGATCTGGGCCCGCGAGTGGAACCCCAGCTTGCTCAGGATGTGCTCGATGTGCCCCTCGGCGGTCCGCTGCGCGATCACCAGGGAGGCCGCGATCTCCTTGTTCGTCAGCCCGCGCGCCACCAGCGCCGCGATCTCCGTCTCCCGCCGGGTCAACCGCGCCCACTGCCCGCGATCGTGGCCGCCGCGCCCGCGTGCGTCCTCCCGCAACGCGTACGCCATCCCCTCCTCGTACGACAACCGCGCGCCCCGCCCGACCGCCGCCTCGAACGCCGCGTCCCCCAGCGCCGCCCGGCAGCACGCCACGCACTCATCGTGGTACCGCATCAGATGCCCGAACCCGGACATCACCGCGCCCACCGACGCCCACACGCTCTGCACGATCCCCAGCAGCCGCGCCGCCCGGTCGAACCGCCGCTCCGCGGCCGCCACCCACGCCAGCACCTCGACGCTGACGCCCACCCCCATCCAGTCGCCGATCGACCGGTCGAAGGCCAGGCTCCCGCTCGCCAGCTCCGCCGCCCGCGGCAGGTCACCCTGCCGCCACACCTCCACGCTCAGGGCCATCATCGCGTACGCCCGATGCCAGCCCTCCCCCGAGGCATCGCTCACCGCCAGCGCCTCCTCCCCGGCGGCCACCGCCCGCGCGGACTCCCCCGCGAACGAGTGCGCCAGCGACAACCGCACCAGCGCCAGCGACAACCCCGCCAGATCCCCCGTGCCGCGATGCCGGGCCAGCCCCTCCTCGTAACGCTCGACGGCCTCCGCGACCCGCCCGCGGGACATGGCGATCATGCCGGAGAACAGCGCCGCGTATCCCAGCACCGACTCGTTCTCCAGCCGCTCCCCCAGCCGGCGCGCCTCGCGCACCATGCCGTCCGCCGCCGTCATGTCCCCCTGCATGATCGTCAGCCACGCGCCCGCCCACAACGCGCGGGCGCGTACCTCTAGCGGGCCCGCCCCGGCGGCCAGCCCGCGTTCCACCCAGTTACGCCCCTCGCCCAGGTAATAACTGGTGATCCAGTGATACAGCAGGTCCGTGGCCAGGCTCAGCCCGGCGCCCGACTCGCCCGGCACGGCAAAGCACGTGTCCAGCGCCGCCCGCAGGTTGGCGTCCTCCACCTGCAGCCGGGTGAACCGCCCGACCTGCCCGGCCCCGAACACCTGCGCACGTGCCTGCTTGGCCAGCTCGCGGTAATAACCGGCGTGCCGCCGCCGCAACACCTCCTCCCGGCCGGAGGCGACGAGCCGCTCGCGGCCGTACTCGCGCAGCGTCTCCAGCATCCGGTAGCGCACTCCGCCCCGGTGGTCCTCCCGTACCAGGACGGACTTTTCCACCAGGCCGATCACCAGATCGACCACGTCCTCGCGGGCGATCCCGTCCCCCGAGCAGACGGCCTCGGCCGCCTTCAGATCCAGCCCGCCGGCGAACACCGACACCCGCTCCCACAGCAACCGCTCCTCGTCCGAACACAGCGCGTAACTCCAGTCGATCAGTGCCCGCAGCGTCTGATGCCGGGGCAACACCGTCCTCGATCCACACCTCAGCAGGCGGAACCGGTCCTCCAGCCGATCCAGCACCTGCCGCACCGACAGCGCCCGCAGCCGTACCGCCGCCAGCTCGATCGCCAGCGGCAACCCGTCCAACCGGCACACGATACGGGCCACGACCTCCCGGTTGTCCTCGGTCACCGCGAACCCCGGCACCACGGCACGGGCCCGCTCGACGAACAGCCGCACCGCCTCACCCTGCGCCAGCGCCTCCGGCGACAGGCCCGGCCGGCGCCGCTCCGGCAGCGACAGCGGCGGCACCGGCACCACGTGCTCGCCCCCGATGCCCAGCGCCTCCCGGCTGGTGGCCAGGACGCGCGCCTCACCCGCCGTCCGCAGCAGCGTCTCCGCCAGCACCGCGCACTCGGCGACCAGGTGCTCGCAGTTGTCCAGGATCACCAGCACCTGCTTGTCCCGCAGGTGCTCGGTCAGCGCAGCCAGCGGCGCCGTACTCGTCAGGTCGCGGATCTCCAGCGCCTCGGCCACCACTTCGGCCAGCAGCTCCGGGCACTGCAGCGCGGCCAGCTCCACCAGCCACACGCCGTCGCGGAAGGCCCGCCGCACCTCGTGGCCCACGCGCAGCGCCAGCCGGGTCTTGCCGACTCCGCCCACACCGGTCAAGGTCACCGCCCTGGACACGGACAGCAACTGCCTGACCTCGGCCACCTCGTGCCGACGCCCCACGAAACTCGTCACCTCGGCGGGCAGCCGGCAGACGTGCTGGCTCCGGGAGGTACTGGTCATCACCGCTGTCATGGCGCCTCAACCGACACGCGCGACCGGTGGGCCACCACCGCGCCGCGACGTCCTCATCGCCACCAGGTTATGCGCAGCCTCCGAGGTGGGGGAGCGTGTCCGAAAAGCTGCGCCAACTCTTGGCCAACGCATGGGATTACCGCGCCCCGCCCTTGACCGCCCCTCCCCCGGGCGGGAATCACCACAAGCCGTACATGCGGTTGCGGGAATATACCCGACCCCGTATATTCGCCCCCATGCGCTTCGACGTGCTAGCCGAACCCACCCGGCGCGACATCCTCGACCTCCTCCTCCAACGCCCCCACCTCGTCGGCGAACTCAGCCACCACCTCGGCCTCACCCAACCCGGCACCAGCAAACACCTGCGCGCCCTCCGCGAAGCAGGCCTCGTCACCGTCCGCAAAGACGCCCAACGCCGCTGGTACGAACTCCGCCCCCAGCCCCTCGCCGACATCGACGCCTGGCTCACCCCCTACCGCAAACTCTGGAACCACTCCCTCGACCGCCTCGAACACCACCTCGACACCATGGAGGACGACACCCCATGAACGAAAACCTCACCCTGCACCCCGACGGCCGCACCACCCTCACCATGCAACGCCGCCTCCCCCACCCACCCGCCAAGGTCTGGCGCGCCATCACCCAACCCGAGCACCTGGCCCACTGGTTCCCCGCCACCATCACCATCGACGGCGACCGCATCACCTACGGCTTCGGCCCCGACGGCCACATCACCGAGAACGACCCGCCCCGCGTCTTCGCCCACACCTGGGGCCAGGACGACCTGCGCTGGGAACTCCACGAGGACGGCCCCGGCACCCTGCTCACCTTCACCCACACCTTCACCGACCGCCACGGCGCCGCCAGCTTCGCCGCCGGCTGGCACACCTGCCTCACCGCCCTCCTCGCCCACCTCGACGAACGCCCCTTCCACGAGCCCACCGGCACCGGCCGCCTGCACGAGGACTACATCGCCATCCTCGGCCTCGACCCCGCCACCACCGACGAGCACACCACCCGCGTCGAACGCCAGCTCACCCGCCCCGCCGACCACGTCTGGCAGGTCCTCGGCGGCCCCGACGCCACCCCCGGCGCCCCGCCACCCGCCCCGTTCACCACCCCCGGCCTCCAGCCCGGCCCCGTCACCCGCGCCGAGACCGCCAAACTCCTGGAGTACGACACCACCGGCGGCACCGTGCGCTGGGAGCTCATCGCCGGCACCGGCCACGGCGCCCGCCTCGTCATCATCCACACCGGCGACCCCGCCGCCGCCCCGGCCTGGCGCAGACGGGTCGAGGAACTGGCCGCTGACCTCGCTGGCTAGGGGTTGACGGGGGTGACCTGGGTTTTTCTCCCACCCACGTCCTTTACAATGTAGATCATCAAGCGCCGAGACCCAGCGCGGCCGCCGTCACCGCCCGCGCCCGTCCCGGCACCATCAGCAGATCCGTCGAATCCGCCAGCTGGTCCACGCACCCCACCACCGGCAGCTCCCGGATCACCGGATCCGTCACCGCCGCCAGCAGCGCCTGCGCGAACCGGTCACCGCCGATCACCTCGAACGGCCGGTCGTGGAACCCCCGCACCCGCTCGTCCAGCCGCTCGGCCAGCGCCACCCGGTTCTGCAGCGCCGCCACCCGCCCGTACGCCGCCGACAACCCCTCCTGCCGGCCCCGCCACGACCGGGCCGCCATCGCGGCCCCCAGCGACTCCCCCAGCTCCGCCGACCCCGGCATCCGCGCCAGCGCGCTACCGAGCCATTTCGCGTACGGCGGGTAGCGCCGCCGCAGCAGCAGCGCCAGCCGCATCACCTCCCGCGCCAGCCGTGCCCCCACCACGGCCGACCCCAGCTCGTCCCCCACCTCACCGCACCGGCCGGGAAACGGCTCCTCCTGCGCGATCCGCCGCCACTGACACGCCAGCACATACCGCCACACATCCTCGGGATACCAGCGCAACGACCCCCTGACCGCCTCCAGCCCCGCCCCCGGCAGCCCGTCGTGGAACACCTGCCCGCACGTCACCTCCGCCAGCCGCTGCCACGGCACCGACAGCCAGTCCAGCAGCGACACCCCCGCCCGCGGATCGAACCCGAGCCGCCCCGCCAGCCACCCGTCCAGATCCGTCACCGTCACCCCGGGCCGCACCCGCCCGTGGTAGGTGAACACCGTGGGGTAGCCGTGGAAGCGCTCCGGCAGCCCCGCCTCGACCTTCGCCCCTACCTCGGCCACCGCCTCGGCCGCCACGAACACCAGCACCCGCGGCCCCCAGTCGTGATCGGCCGAGCGGGCCGTGTCGAAGGCCAGCACCTCAGAGCCGGGCCCGATCAGCGCGGCACTGTGCGCCACGCCGGGCACCAGCGGCGCCACCACCTCGGTGTAGAAGGCGCGCGACAACTCGATACCAGGTACAAAATCGGACATCACCCGGTCAACTCTGCCCCAGCGCCGCCCGAACCTCACCCGAATTTCCCCGCCCCCGCCGCCGTACGGGCCGGCCAGCAAGCGCGGCAGCCTGTGCTCAGCTCACCACGTGGGTGGCCACCACCCGCCGCCGCCGATAGCCGAGCCGCCCGTACAGCGCCAGCGCCGGCGCGTTGTCGTCGTCCACCATCAGCGCCGCCCGCCCGTACGCCGCCACCAGCTCCGCCGACACCCACCGGCACACCAGCCCGCCCAGCCCCCGGCCGCGAAACCGCGCCCGCGTGGCGACCCCCGCCAGTAACCCCACCTCCGGCGCCGACCAGGCGTCGGCCGCCACCGCCGCCAGCTCGCCGTCCACGCGCACGCCCGCCCACCGGCGCACCCCCGCCAGGCCGGGCACCGCGTAGGAGGCCGGCGCGTCGGCCGCCAGCAACCCGGCCACCTCCGCCTCCTCGCCACCGTCCAGCCAGCGCACCGCACCGCCGTCCCGGCCCTCCGCGCTCCCCCCGCCGCCGGGGACCTGCGGGGCGCCCTGGACGGGCGCGGCATCGAGGCTCATCCACGAGAAGCGGCCGCGCTCCTGCAGCAGCCCGTCCAGCTTGGCCGTCACCTCACGTACCAGCTCCAGCTCGCCGAACGGCCGGTAGGAGGGGCCCAGCTCGGCCAGCGCGTGCCGGACGAGCTCGATCGCGCCGGACGCCTCGCCCCACACACCGAGCCGGTCAGCCCGTGACAACCCCGGGCAGCCGGCCACCACCGCCTCACCCAGCGCCCACGCCCGCGCCCCGCCCCTCAGGCCCTGCGCCGCCCACACGAGCAGGTCGTCGTCCCCGCACGCCGCGCGTACCTCATCGGCGGTGCGCAGCTCGCGGATCACAGGATCGCGCCCGGACGGTACGCGGCCGCCGCCGGATGGGCCGCCACCACCTCCGCCACCTGCCGCGAGACCGCCGCCACCTGCTCGGCCGCGGCCCCCGTGAACGACACCCGGTCGGCCAGCAGCTCCTCCAGCCGCGCCCGGTCCAGCGGGAACCGCTCGTCGGCGGCCAGCAGGTCGAGCAGCGCGTTGGCGCCCCCCTGCGAGCGCATCGCCAGCGCCGCCGCCACCGCGTGCTCCTTGATCAGCTCGTGCGCCCGCTCCCGGCCCAGCCCGGCGCGTACCGCCGCCATCAGCATCTTCGTCGTGGCCAGGAACGGCAGGTAGCGGTCCAGCTCGGCCGAGATGACCGCCGGGAACGCGCCGAACTCCTCCAGCACCGTCAGCATCGTCTCCACCAGCCCGTCGAAGGCGAAGAACGCGTCCGGCAGCGCCACCCGGCGCACCACCGAGCACGACACGTCGCCCTCGTTCCACTGGTCGCCGGCCAGCTCCCCGACCATCGAGGCATAGCCGCGCAGCACCACGGCCAGGCCGTTGACCCGCTCGCACGAGCGGGTGTTCATCTTGTGCGGCATCGCCGACGAGCCGACCTGCCCCTCCTTGAAGCCCTCCGTGACCAGCTCGTGCCCGGCCATCAGCCGGATCGTCCTGGCCAGCGACGACGGCGCCGCCGCCAGCTGCACCAGCGCCGTGACCACCTCGAAGTCCAGCGAGCGGGGATAGACCTGCCCGACGCTCGTGAAGCGGTGCGCGAACCCCAGATGAGCCGCCACCCGCCCCTCCAGCTCGGCGAGCCTGCCCCGGTCGCCGCCCAGCAGGTCCAGCATGTCCTGGGCGGTGCCGACCGGGCCCTTGATCCCGCGCAGCGGGTAGCGGCCGATCAGCTCCTCCAGCCGCCGGTAGGCCACCAGCAGCTCGTCGGCGGCCGTCGCGAAGCGCTTGCCCAGCGTGGTGGCCTGCGCCGCCACATTGTGCGAACGGCCCGCCACCACCGTCGCCGTGTGCTCCTCGGCCAGCTCCGCCAGCCGGGCCAGCAACGCCACCACCCGGTCGCGCACCAGCAGCAGGCTGTCGCGCACCTGCAACTGCTCGACGTTCTCCGTCAGGTCGCGCGAGGTCATGCCCTTGTGCACCTGCTCGTGACCGGCCAGCGCGTTGAACTCCTCGATGCGGGCCTTCACGTCATGACGGCTCACCCGCTCGCGCTCGGCGATCGAGTCGAGGTCGACCTGCTCGACCACCTTGTCGTAGTCGTCGATCGCCCCGTCCGGCACCGCCACCCCCAGCTCGGCCTGCGCCCGCAGCACCGCCAGCCACAACCGCCGCTCCGCGACGATCTTGTACTCGGGAGACCACAGACGGGCCAGCTCGGGCGAGGCGTAACGAGCGGCCAGGACATCGGGGATACGCGGCTTGGAAGTCACGTTCGACAAGTGTATTCATCCCGCCGTGGGCGCCCGGCACCCAGCCTCCACGGCTCGTTGCGGGGGTTTGGGGGGTGATGGGGCGCGGGGTGACACGACCCCGGCGCCTTTACAATGTAGATCAATTAAATCCGACGGCTCACCGGACCGGGCGGACCTGGGCCGCGAGAGTGTCGGCCGAGATGGGCCGTACGGTGTCGGCGGCGGCCAGGAGGTCCGCCTCCGAGGCGCCATGGCTGTCGAGCTCGATCAGCGCGCCACCGCCGTGGGTGAAGACCGCGACCCGCCCCTCCCGTCCGTGCCGCACCCATCGGCCCCGGGAGGCCGCGGCGCACGGCGCGGCCGGGTCGTCGTCCCACGACGTGGCGTTGTACGGCGTCGCGCACGCCTGGGCGGCGGTCGCGGCCGAGGCCCGGCGGACGACCACCTGGATGCCGAGACGGCTCCCGCCCACCGTCTCCGCGCCGACGCGCCGGTATTCCAGCAGGATCAGCGGTTCGACCGTGTCGCGGACGATCGGAGGCTCGGCCGCGTACAGTCGGCGCCCGGCGATGCCGGGCGCCACCAGCGGCACTCCGAGCAGGTCGAAGGCGCGTGCCAGGTGCCAGCGCCGGACGGGCTCCTCCAGGGGCGCGGCCAGCGCGCAGACGGCGGCGAGCACGCCGAGCGAGGCCACCCCGGGCCACACTCGCCGCATGCCTGTCAGTGCCCCGGCGGCGGTGAACCCGGCCACGGCCGCCGACAGGTGCACACCGCCGAGCAGTGACCGGTCGAAGCCGTAGAAGGTGGTCTCGGGCACGAACCGCCACAGGGCCGCGCCCAGCACCAGCGTGGCGACAGCGCCGGTGAACGCGATGAGCGGCCAGTGGCGTAACCGGAGCAGGGCCGCCGAGGCCAGGCCGGTCAGGAAGACGGCCGGCACCATCGCGGGGGAGAACGGGCCGCGTACGCCCGAGTGTCCGTCCCATGGCGTGCTTGCCGCCCACAGGACGGCCTGCACGGCCCCGACGGCCAGCCCGGCCAGCGCTCCCCTGCCCCACTCCCGCATGCGGCCCATCATGGCGGACGCGGCCGGCTGATCGACGTCCACCGGCCTGCCGCGGGGCAATACGCGCCGGGGCTCCGCCTGCGATGGGAGTTGTGAGCTGGTCAAGCTGGTTGTGCGCGGACCCAGTCGCGATTCTCGCGCACGACGGTGAACCCAGCCGATCGGTAGAGCGCCACCGCGGCTTCGTTCGTGGAGGGGGTCACGACGGTGACCGCGCTAGCGCCACGGTCGGCGAGAGCCGCGCACGCGCCCAGCACGGCATCGCGCCCGTAGCCGTGCCCGCGATGGTCGGGATGGGTGCCGACCGGTTCGAGCAGCCCGCACCTGCCCTCGCCCGCGAACCATCCGGTCGCGGCGGCCGCGGGCTCCCCGGTGGGCGTGCGTACGAGCGTCTCCAGGGCCAGGCCGCCCGCCGGCGACCGCATCATCGTGTGCCAGCGCTCGATGGTGAACGTGGAACCCGTGAAGGCGGACCGCTGCACCAGCACCCGGTCGGCCGCATCGGTCTCACCGACCGGTTCGGCGCGGCTCGACACCGGCCGCGGGGTCCACGACATGACGAGCCAGGGCTCCTCCTCCTGGTCCAGCTCCCACCCGGGCACGGGCAGACCGTCGACCCGATCGTTGCCGGGCTCCAGCAGCTCCTCGGCGTCGGCCGCGAGCGCCCGGAGATCGGCGCCGGGCGCGGCGGTCACGCGCAGCACGGGGCCGTCGAGGAAGCCGGCCGCCACTGGCGCCCCATCATCGACCCAGAGGAAGACGGCCACGTCGTCGAACCGCAGGTGCCACCCCACGTCTCCTGGATGCAGGCCGCCGCCCGGGGCATCGGCCGGCGTCCACGCGCACAGCGCGCGCAGCGCCGGGCCGGTTTCTTCAGGGGCCAGGTGGTGCCGCCCGAGTGAGATCATGGACGGCAGACTAGCCAGCGCGCCCGCGGCGTCCCAAAGGCTTTTCACCAGCTGCCGCACCGCTCGACCGCCGGGCGGCTCGTAGCACGACCACGGTGTTCTGGCTAGATGAGCGGCGTTGATCTGGTCGGTCCGGCGGTGTGAGCGCAGACTGCTGGCTGACGATCCCGCGTGCTCCGGCCCGATCCCGAAGGGGGCGCCTTCATGGGTGTCCGGTTTCCGTAAGGAAGGCCGTCTGGAGGAGTCGCGGCGCGTCCGGGAGCGGGCGCACCTCACGGGCCTCCTCCATGAGGCGCGCCGCCTCATCCGGCTCGCGCCGGCCGGGGAGGCCGGGGTCGGGGGCGCGGAGGAGTTCGTCCGTGCCCTGCGCCGGGCGCTCGGGCGGGCCGAGCATGAGGTCATGTTCGTGATGTCCGGTCTGTGGCTGGGGCTGGGCCGGCGGCGGGGCGAGATCCGGCGGCAGGTGGCCGGCCTCGTCTCGGCGGGGGTGCACGTCCGGACGCTGTACGCGGCGGACTTCCTGGCCG
Source organism: Nonomuraea jiangxiensis (assembly GCF_900099965.1). Lineage (GTDB taxonomy): Bacteria > Actinomycetota > Actinomycetes > Streptosporangiales > Streptosporangiaceae > Nonomuraea > Nonomuraea jiangxiensis. The sequence continues at coordinate 126,272 of NZ_FNDJ01000005.1, forward strand.
ATCGCCGCGGGCTCGGCGCGCTGGAACGGGATCTCGGCTGTGGCATGGAGGTCCGGGTGGTGGGGCAGGCGGCGCTGCCGTTCCTCGCGGTCGTCGACCGGCGGCCGGCCCTCATCGCGCTGCGGCGCCCGTCGGGAGAGGTGGGCTTCGCCGAGACCGCGGACGGGCTCGTGGCGGAGTGGCTCCGGGTCCTGGTGGAGGCGTTGTGGGAGGGGGCGAGCCGGGGGACTCGCTGCTGCGCTGCGGTGGGCTCGTCCTCGACGCGCGGCTGTCGGCGGTGCTCGGCATGCTGGGCTCCGGTGCCACCGACGAGGCGGCCGCCCGGGCCCTGGAGGTGTCGGTACGGACGTATCGGCGCCACGTCGCCGGCATCATGGCGATGCTGGAAGTCTCCTCGCGTTTCGCGGCCGGGGTCCGGGTCGCGCGGCTCGGGGTGCTCGACACCCGTCCCGGCGGCGCCGAGTGAGCCGAAGGTTCCCCTCGGCCGTGCCGCGCTGCTAGTCCATGTCGATGTCGTCGAGGTGGCGCAGCAGGCGGGAGAGTACCCGGAGGCAGGCGGTGATGTCCGCGTCGGTGAGGTCGCCGCCGATCTGGCGCAGCACCGCGCGCTCGCGGTCGAGCACGGCGGTGATGGCGGCCCGTCCCTCCGCGGTGAGCCGGATGAGCGAGGAGCGTTTGTGCGCCGGGTTGGGCACGGACTCGACCAGGCCGTGCGCGGCCGCGTCGTTGATCATGCGCTGGACGAACTGGCGGCTCAGCGCCTGGGCGCGGCCCAGCTGGGGGACCGTCATGGGCCCGTGCTCGCGGAGCATGCTGAGCACGGCCCGTACGCCCACCGACAGTCCCTCGAGGGGCGCGTCCTGCTCCACCTTGCGGTAGGCCCGCCGATACAGCGGTCCCACCAGGTCGAACACCTCGCTGAGCCGGTCGGTCGACGCTTCTGGCTCCGGGGTGGGGTCTGTGTCGCTCACCCCACCATGATGACACCTATGTTGTCATTCTGCACGAAAAATGACACCTTAGTTGTCATGACTGATCTGTTCTGGCTCGACGCCGGCAGCGGCCGGCCCGTCGTCCTGCTGCACGGCGGTTTCCTGGACCACGGCATGTGGGACGACCAGATCCCGGTCCTGGCCACCCGGTACCGCGTCATCGCCCCCGACGCCCGCGGCCACGGCCGCTCCCCCAACGCCACCGGGCCGTACCGGCTCACCGACGACCTCGCCGCGCTGCTGCGCCACCTGGACACCGGCCCCGCGATCCTGGTCGGGGTCTCCATGGGGGCGGGTCTCGCGGTCGACACCGCGCTGGAGCACCCGGACCTGGTCAGCGCCGTCGTCGTCAGCGGCGCCGGGACCAGCGAGCCGTACTTCACCGACCCCTGGAGCACCCGGCACATGGCGACCTGGCACGCGGCGATGGCCGCCGGTGACCTGGACGCCTCGGTCGAGGGGTTCATGGCCTTCGTCGCCGGTCCGTACCGCGCCCTCGACGAGCTCAAACCCGGGGTGGTGGAGCGGCTGCGCCGGATGGCCAGGGCCACCATGGCCAAGCACACCCGCGACGAGCCGAACCACCTCGTCGGCGTGCGCGAGACCTGGGAACGCCTGCCCACGATCGGCGTTCCCGTGCTGGCCGTCCACGGCGCCGTCGACTCACCCGACCACATCGGCATGGCCGAACGCCTGGTCGACGCCGTCGCCGACGGCCGGGCGACCTCGATCGACGGGGCCGCGCACTATCCCAACGTGGAGCGCCCGGACGCCTACAACAAGGTCCTCGCCGAGTTCCTCCGCGCCCTGTGACCGGGCACCATCGGTGGCCGGTCACCCGGCGGGGGCGGTGACCGGCCGGCGGTGGTCATGCCTGCCGTTCCGCCCGGTCCTTCAGCGCCCGGTTGAGCGCGGCGAAGCCTTCCTCCGTCCGGTCCAGCGTTCGCCTGAGGAAGGGGACCAGCGCGCCGGTGAAGGTCTCGCTGTGCCACCGGGCGGGCGGATGTTCAGTCTCAGGGTGGCGCCCGCCGCCGCCGTGCCCTCGGCTTGCAGGATGAACGGGTTCCACTCCTCATATTTCGCGAAATCGGTGAGGATGGCCCAGACCTCTTCGGGTGGGGCCGCGATCTCGATCGAGGAGTCGATGACGCGCATGGGTTCACGCCTTCCGGGCCCGGGATCCGTGGGTTCCCATGATCGGGGGAGGACAACCGTGCGCCTCTCACCCTTCCGGTACAGAGGGTGATCCAACGGCAGCAGGTCAGAAGGTGAAGCCGCCGGGGCGGGCGTTGCGGTCGGCGATCAGGCCGGCCAGGGTGGCGACCGCGATCTCGGGCGGGGTCTGGGAGCCGATGTTGAGCCCGATGGGCCGGTGCACCCGGGCGATCTCCTCCGCCGGGACGCCGAGGTCGGTCAGAGCCCGCACGTGTGGTCCGGTGTGGCGGGGACTGCCCATGATGCCGATCCACCGGGCGGGCGTCTTGAGCAGGTCGCGCAGGATGGGGCCGATCTCCTCCCGGTGGTGGTCGGTGAGCACCACGTCGGCCGTCGCGTCGAGGTAGTCGCCGAGCCCGGTCACGGCGGTGAATCCGGCCAGGTGACGCCCAGGGTCGGGCTCAAGGAGGATCGGGCGGAAACCCAGCTCGGCGCCGAACCTCAGCAGGCAGTCGGCCACCGGGGAGGCGAAGACGGCCACCAGCGTCCGCCCGGTCCCCTCGGCGGGAGCCCCGCCGTGGGCCACCTCACACGCCGGGTCTTCTTCATGGGTGTGGGTCATGTTCGCAGTCTGTCATGAGGTGCCGGATTCCCCGCCGAACGGCGCGGCGGCGCCGGCGCCGGTCGCGTCCTTGCGCCGCAGCGCGGCCCGTACGGCCTCCTCGGAGCGGCCGATCACGGCCGAGCCGTCGTCGGCCGTGATGATGGGCCGCTGGATCAGGATGGGGTTCGCCGCCAGGGCGCCGATCCACCGGTCGCGGGCGTGCGCGTCGCGCGGCCAGGTGTCCAGGCCGAGCTCGGCCGCCCGTGCCTCGCCGGTCCTGGTGATGTCCCAGGGTTCGAGGCCGAGCCGGGCCAGGACCGCGCGGAGCTCGGCCTCGTCGGGCGGGTCCTCCAGGTAGCGGCGCACGGTGTAGTCGGCGGCCTCGGCGTCCAGGAGGGACAGGGCCGTGCGGCACTTGGAACACGCGGGGTTGATCCAGACCTCCATGGCCTCGACCCTACCGATCAGGCGGTCACCATCGGGGGCCTTCACCCCGTGCCCAGGGCGGTGAGACCGACGCCGCGCTCGGGCGCGGCCGGCGTGCTGTGCCGGTCGGTGCCTACCCCGGGGGCAGGTCGTGGTCGCCGTACTCCTCCAGCCACGCCACGATGTGCCGTGCGTAGCTGTCGGGCAGCGGGAGGGGCTCGCCGCCGAGTTCGAGCACCGCGACGAGCTGGTTGACGCCGAAGGTCCGCGCCCAGACGCGGGCCCGCCGGTAGGTCTCGCCGCTGACCGCCCGGCGCAGGTTGTCCCAGCCGTGCCAGCTCATGAACGCGGCGTCGATCGCCGGGTCGAACAGGTGGGCCCGGTCCCAGTCGAGCACGCCGATCACCTTGCCGTCCGCGCCCCAGTGGATGTTGCCGCCGACGAGATCGCCGTGGACGAGGCGGTCGGGGACCGGCTCCAGGGCGAGCGCCTCGGCCAGCCGCCGCCGGCCGTCCTCCCGCCACGTGCCGGGGAAGCGCGGGATGATCTCGCGGGCCAGGATGCCCGCCCAGCTCAGGTCGCCCTCGTGGGCCCGCGGCGCGGGCAGCAGGGCCCGTAGTTCTTCGGTCAGGGGCAGCTCGCGCAGGGCGCCGAGCAGCTCGCCGATCCGCGCCGGGTCGCCCTGGCCCTCGGGCAGCGGAGTGCCGTCGATCCACGACACGGCGACGGCCGCCCGCGCCTCGAACATCGTCACTGGGGTCAGCGGCTCCGGCACCGCGAACGGCAGCCCGGCGGCCCCGATCGCCTGCAGCACCTCGGTACGGCGGGGCATCGCCGCGGCGTGCAGCGGACGCCGGCTGACCCGCACGGCCGCGACACCGGGGACCAGGATGACGTCGTGCACGCCTCCCCCGCCGAGCCGGGCCGCGTCGAGGGAGACGCCGGGCAGCAGCGCATCGGCGATCTCCAGCAGATCGGGGGGCACCGCGTCACTCATGTGTCGGCCATTTCCTGTCGGGCGGGCGGCCCTCGATCATAGACCGTTCGGACGGGTCCTTCCGTGGTGGTTCCTCCCGGAGGGCCGGTGAGCGGTCTCCCGGTCGGGTTGCGGACGCGGCCGGTTCAGGGGCGGGGCGTGAGGCCGAGGTCGAACCGTACCTCGACCTCGTCGCTGAGTTTGAGCGCGCCGAAGAACGCCGAGTACGGCCGGATCCCCCACCGGCTCTGCACGATGACCGCCGAACCCCGCGCCCGGCCCTCCGTCAGCATGCCCTGCACGATGACGGGCCGGGTCACGCCGGCGAGGGTGAGCTCGCCCTCGACATGGAACGACTCCGCGGTCCCGTCGACCCGGGTGGACCGGAACGTGATCTCCGGGTGCCGCTCGGTGTGGAGGACCTTGCGGCGGATGTTCTCCTGGATCTCCCGGCGGTCGCCGTCCGTGAGCGCCTTGACGCCGCCGGTTCCCTCCAGGACCTCGAACGAGCCGGCGTCGACCGTGACGGTCACCGAGGAGCCCGCTGGGTCGCCGGGGTCCACCGTTGCCTCACCGCTCCAGCGGGTGGCCTCGATGGTCAGGTCATGGCCGGCCTTCGCGCCCAGCCCGGTGCGGGTCGTGTGGACGAGAAGCCGGCCGGACTCCGGGCCCAGCGGGAAGCTACCAGCGATCATGCTCACCTTGTCAGGCTAACCGCGGCGGGAGCGCCCGGCGCGGCACGACACGACGACGCCCGCCCGCCCGCCCGCCGGGATGGTCGCCTGGGGCGATGTCTATCGCCGACACCTGGGGAGACGTCCCCGCTGGCACTTGGGGAGACTTCTCCCGCCGGCACCTGGGCGGCCCGGCTCCTGCCGGTTTTGTCGGTGGCGTGCGGCACCGGCTCCTGCAGCGAGCCGATGATCACCGCCGACCGATGGAGCACCCCATGCGGCTCTCCCCCACGTCCTACACCCCCGAGGAATGCATGAGCCGGGGGCGGAGCCGATGGTGGTCAGCGGACCAGGCGGCCTCGGATGATCACTCGGCTCGGGTGGTCCAGGACGTTCGGGTGGCGGCGGGGGTCGGCGTCGACGGCGATGACGTCCGCGGGCGCGCCCTCCTCGATGCCGGGCAGCCCGAGCCAGGAGCGGGCCGTCCAGGAGGCGGCACCGACCGCGGCCGCGCCGGGCAACCCGGCCTCGGCCAACCACCGGATCTCACCGGTGAGGTGCCCCGGCGGCAGGTCGGTGCCCGCCAGAACGGTCACCCCGGCCTCGTACGCGGCGCGGACCAGGTCGGGATGGCCCCGCCAGCCCTCACCGAACCACCGGCGCATGCCCACCGGCACCTCCGGGTCGTCCATGACCGGCGCGAGCTGCGCGAAGGTCACCGCGGTGGGGACCAGCGCGGTCCCCTGCGCGGCCATGGTCTCCAGCAGGTGTACGGGCAGGTGCATGCCGTGCTCGACGGAGTCGACGCCGGCCGCCACCGCGGCGGTGCCTCCGTCGGCGTGCTGGGTGTGCGCCGCCACCCGGCCGCCGGCCTCCCGGACCGCCCGCGTCGCCGCGGCCACGACCTGCGGGGACATGGTCGCCGCGTACCCGCCGTCCTCCGTCATCCAGTCGACGATGAGCTTGCACCAGCCGCCGGAGGCGCGAGACTCCTCCGCGGCGGCCGCGGGGATGCGATCCGCCGGAAGCCGGCGACCCCAGCCCGGGAAGAAGCCCTCCTCCGCGGCGACCGCCAGGCCCGCTCCCCACACCCGGGGCAGCTCGGGATCGCCGCCGAACCAGGACGGCAGCCGCCCCGCCGACCCCGGCACCCGTACGGCGGATATCCCGGCCGCACGAAGCTGTTCGCCGTGGGTCCGCAGTAACGCGAGGTCGAGGGGCTCCCCGATCTCCGCCGTCCCCGGATGGCAGTGGGCGTCGACGAGTCCCGGTACGAGGTAGCCGCCGTCGACGACCGTCTCGGCACCGGGCACCGGCGTGAACGTGATCCGGTCGCCATCGACGTAGATCTCGCCCGGCTCGTCGTCCGGCAGAATGACTCCCCGTAACCGCCACGCCGCGCTCCCTTCGACCACCACCACCGCGTCTCCTTGATTCTTACGGCGGATCGGGTCGCGAACGCGCCATGGCACCTAGAACGGTGCCGTGGTGGTGGAGGGCTGGTGTCTCATCGTCGAGCCGACTCGCCGTCACCTCCCTGGTGACCCTGCTGACGGAGAGCGTCCTTGAAGAGATCTTCCGAGGGCCGGCTCTGGACCCGGCTGGAAGTCCTCTACGGCCGATGGCCGGCGATAGCGTGCTCGGCGCCGCTGTTCGCCACCATGCGCCTCGGCCGGGGTCGACCTCGCCGCGGTCGTCGCCGTCCAGGGCGTGTGGGGAGGAGCGGGTACGGCCTACTGCGCCGCCTCCTTCAGGAGGTCGCGCAGCCGTTTCACCAGTTCAGGGTCACCGTCGAAGGTCAGCGCCGTGCCGTCCGCCCGTCCCCACAACCACAGCAGCACGTCCTGGGACGCGCCCGAGATCGACGCCTCTCCTGGCGTATCGTCCGTGGAGACCTCGACGCCCGAGGGGGCCAGGCGGACGAGCCGGCGTTTCGCTCCGGCCGCGATCGACACCGAGCGTCCGTCCGCGCCGGCGAGGGCGTCACCGAAGTCCTCCGGCCACTGACGGGAGGCGAAGGCGAGGAAGGTCACGAGGATCTCGTCGATGCCGTCCACGGCCAGGTCGGCCGGGATCGGCGTGATGGGCTCGCCGGCCGCCAGCTCGGCGTCCACCCGGTGCACCACCGCCTCCAGCGCCATCCTGCGGGCCCAGAAACCCACGGTCTGGTCGGGGTCGTACCAGGTCAGTGCGTGCTCCTCCGGCTTGCGGGAGGTGAGCTCGCCGCGCAGCTCGGCCATCGCGCGGTCCAGGTACGCCCCGGGGCCGCTCGGGTCGGGCGCCGGCGGCCAGGGCTTGGGCCAGGTGCCGCGGCGCATCGTCTCGACCTTGTGGAGGAAGGTGTCGCCGACATGCTTGAGCAGGTCGGCGGTGGTCCAACCTGGGCAGGAGGGCACCGCGGCGGCGAGGTCGCGGGTGGCGGTCTCGCGCATCCGCGCATAGTCCAGCTCGAGCAGCTCTAAGTACCGGCGCTGATCCATTCATCAAGTCAAGCACAGGCGCGCTGACACGCCACTGCTGCCAGCCCGGCGGCTTGTGGGCCGGGATACCGGTGGGCTGAGGTCCGTGTTTGACTTCAAGCGCTTGAGGTGTGGTCTGCTGCCCGGCATGACAACCTTCACCATTCATGATGTTTCCCGCCGCAGCGGGCTCAGTGCGGGGATCGAGGTGGTGGTGCGATGAGCCCGGTTCTGGTCACCGGCGGGTCCGGCTACCTGGCGACGCACCTGATCGCCGCACTGCTGCGGGCCGGGCGCCCGGTGCGCGCCACCGTCCGTTCGACGGCCGGCGAGACCGGCCTGCGTGCCGCGGTGCGCCGCGGCGGTGGCGACGACGGCGGCCTGGAGGTGGTCGCCGCGGACCTGATGGCCGACGGCGGCTGGCCCGCCGCGGTGGCCGGGTGCGAGGAGGTGCATCACGTCGCCTCGCCCGTCCCGGTCGCCCAGCCCGAGGACCCCGACGAGCTGATCGTCCCGGCCCGTGAGGGCACGCTGCGGGTGTTGCGTGCCGCGCGCGACGCGGGTGTTCGGCGCGTGGTGCTGACCTCGTCCTTCGCCGCCGTCGGGTACACGCCCAAACCGGGTGCCGAGTTCACCGAGGCCGACTGGACCGATCCGGACACGCCTGGCCTGGCGGCGTACCCGCGTTCCAAGGCGATCGCCGAGCGCGCCGCGTGGGAGTTGATGGGACGTGACGGCGGCGACACCGAGCTTGTCGTGGTCAATCCGACGGCCATCCTGGGGCCCGCCCTCACGGCCGACCTGCGGTCCTCGACGCAGTTGGTCAAGGCGATGCTGGACGGGACGATGAGCGTCGCGCCTCGCCAGCGGTTCGGCGTCGTCGATGTCCGGGACGTGGCCGACCTGCACCTTCGTGCCATGGCCGCGCCCGAGGCCGCGGGCAAGCGCTTCCTCGCCGTTGCCGACGGCCCGACGCTGTCCCTTCTGGAGGTGGCCCAGATCCTGCGCCGGCGGCTCGGCCCGCCGGCGCGCCGCGTACCCACGCGGGAGGCGCCGGGGGACGAGCCGCCGCGGCCGATCATCCACAACGACCGGGCCCGTGGCGAGCTCGGCTGGCGGCCCCGGGCCGTGGAGACGACGGTCGTGGAGACGGCCGAGAGCCTGTGGAAGCTCGGCCTGCTGGAGGCGGTGCCTTGACGACGGTCACCGCCGTTCCCGCGCAAGCCGCGATCAGGAGCTCAGGCGCGAAAGGGTGGTCTCGGGGGCGGCGGTGTAGCCGACGCGCCGGTACCACTCGTTCGCCAGCAGCTGGTCGCGGGCCCACGGCGGCAGTGAGGTGAGCATGGTCAGCGACGCGCCGCGCGCGACCTCGGACTCGTGCGCGTGCATCGCGGCCCACTTGCGCTCGCTCCACCGCCGGACGTCGAGGTGCGTGGTGACCTGCTCATCGGGTACGCCGGGCAGCGTGCGAACGGGATCCGGCGGCGTGCCGAACATCCTCTCCCACTGGGACACCACGACGGATCGCGGGAGGGTCGCCAGGTAGAGGGCGTGCGGCCGCCAGGGCTCGCCCGCGTCCGGGTAGAGCTGGTCGTACCCGGCCGCCTCGACCGCGGCCATGGTCACCCGGTGGGCATGGACGTGGTCGGGATGCCCGTACGAGCCGTACCCGTCATAGGTGAGCACGACGTCGGGCCTGAACGCCCGGATGTGCTGGACCACCTGCCCCACCGTCTCGTCGAGCGGCACGTCCACGAAGCGCGGGCGGCCGGGCGCGGAGGCGGGGTCGCGGGCGTCGGCGTGGCCGAGCAGCCGCGGCTCGCCCGCGCCGAGGATGTCCAGGGCGCGTCCCAGCTCCGCGGCCCGCTGGGTGCCCGGCGCCCACGTGCACGTCACGACCGCGGTCCTGGCGCCCTCGTCGGCGTACTTGGCCAGGGTCCCGCCCGTCCAGATGGCCTCGTCGTCCGGATGCGCGTGCACGCACAGAATCCCGAAATCCACCGCGAACCCCCAGACGCTGATCGGTGGCCGATCATCGTAGCGTGAGGCGGCGCGGGTGGCGGCGGTGTGCTTCGGCCGTGGGCGGGCCGCGGGAGGCGGCTGGCTGGGGAAATCAGGAAATGTCGTGATCTAGGTCTCTATACTCCCGGCTATGTCAGGATCACCCACGTCACTCGACATCGCCTTCGGCCTGCTGCAAGAGGGGCGGCTGGTCGACGCGGAGCAGGTACTGTCGCGGGAGCTGCGGGCCGCCGAGCAAAGTCACGGCCACGGGAGCGCGGAATGGGCCTCGGCCCAGTGCGATCTCGGCAACCTGCTGTTCAGCTCCGGGCAGCTCGACCGGGCGGTGCACCACTACCGCAGCGCGTGCGCCAACCCGCCCGCGGGCGATCGGGAGAGGTACCGGGACCACCTGACATACCGCCTCAACCTGGGCACCGCGCTGGCCGCCGCCAGCCGGTACGACGAGGCCGAGACCGAGCTGCGCCACAACCTGCTGGAGCGGCAGGAATTCTACGGCCGTGAGCATCCCGGCTACGCCTTCGCCCTGGAACCGCTGGCCGACGTCCTGCTCCGGCGCGGCCACCTCGACCAGGCCCGCCAGGCCATCGAGGAGACGATCGGCATCTTCTGGCACAGCGGCCACGAGCGGGTCGCCACCGCGCTGGCCCTGCGGGCGGAGATCGTCCTGGCCCAGGGCGGCGACGAACCGGTCTTCCCCGGCCTGGAGGAGCTGCCCGACGAGGTCGTCGCGCAGATGGGGTTCGCCGTAACGGGCCGGACCGGCGACGACCCCGCGGCCACCAAGGTGCTCCTCACCCTCCTGGTCACCGTCATGGAGACACGGTTCGGCCCCGACCACCCGGCGACGCTCAACGCGCTGTCCCACCTGGCCAACACGAGTCACGACGCCGGGGACGAGCCGGGGCGGGTGGCGGCGATCACGAAGGTGCTCGCCTCCTACGACCGGCAGGGCAGGACCGAGGACGCGGTCAAGGCGACGCTGGGCCTGGCCCAGGCTCTGGAGGGCGCCGGTGACCTGGAGGGGTCGCTGCGGACGTACGCGCAGGCGCGTGCCCGGGCGGACGGCATCGGCCGCCCCGAGCTCAGCGCCCAGGTGCTGCGTAACTGGGGGCTGGCGCTGTCGGATGCGGGCCGGCCGGACCAGGCGGAGCCGCCGCTGCGCGAGGCCGTGGCCGAGGCCGGACGCGGCAGCGTCCCCGAGATGCTCGGCCGCTCCCACGTCGCGCTCGGGCTCTTCCTGCAGCACCAGGAACGGCTGGCCGATGCCCGGTCGGCGGTGGAGGCGGGGTTGTCGCTGCTGGACGTCGCGCACCCCGACGCGATCACGGGGCGCAGCCACCTGGGCGCCATCATGGAGGGCCGTTCCTGCGGCTGCGGCAACGTCAAGGACGCGGTCGCCGCGGCGTTCCGCGAGTTCGTCATCGGCCGGCTACCGCGTGACCTCCTGGAGGAGCTGGAGGTGACCATCGAGAACGACGACTTCGCGCTGCAGGTCAAGCTGTGCCGCGAGCCGACCGAGGCCGAGCTGGAGCGGCTCGACGCGCTGGTCCAGAGCGCGACCGCCGAGTTCCGCGGCCGGTTGACCGCGCGGTAGCGCGAGCGGGCGCGGCTCCGCGGCCGGCGGCGCCTGTCGAGGGGTCCGTGGCCGGTCGCCGTACCGCTGTGTGACACCCTGGTGAGACATGTCGTACCGCTCCGGGGGCTCCAGGCCCCGCGTGACGGTCTTCTCCCTCGGGGGGACGATCGCCTCCACGCACCAGCCGGGCAGTCCCCCGGCGGGGGTCGTGCCCCGGCTCGGCGCCAGGGAGCTCGTGGACTCCGTACCCCGGCTGCGGGAGGTCGCCGAGCTGGAGACGGTGGCCTTCCGGCGGACGGCGTCCAGTGATCTCACCCTGCCCGACGTCGTCCGCCTGGCCGCGGAGATCGCCAGGCGCTTCGAGGCCGGCGACGCGGGAGTCGTCGTCACCCAGGGCACCGACACCGTCGAGGAGAGCTCCTTCGCCCTTGAGCTGCTGGTGCCCGGCCCGCGGCCGGTGGTCGTGACCGGTGCCATGCGCGACCCCACCCTCGCCGGACCCGACGGCCCGGCCAACCTCCTCGCCGCGGTGCGGGTGGCGGCGTCGCCGCAGGCCGCCGGGCTCGGCACGCTGGTGGTGTTCGACGACGAGATCCACGCGGCCCGCTTCGTACGCAAGACGCACACCTCCAGCACCGCGACGTTCCGCTCCCCGAGCGCCGGCCCGCTCGGCTGGGTGGTCGAGGGCCGGGTCCGCATCGCCTTTCGCGCTCCCGCGCTGCGGGGCGCGCCCACCGGCGTGAGCGTGCGGGTCCCGCCGGTGGCGCTGCTGAAGGCCACCCTGGGCGACGACTTCCGGCTGGCCGAGCGGCTGCCGGACCTCGGGTACGCCGGCCTGGTCGTCGAGGCCCTCGGCGGCGGCCACCTGCCCTCCCCCGCCGTCGAGCCCCTGGAACGGCTCGCCCGGCGGATGCCCGTCGTCCTGGCCTCCCGCACCGGCGGCGGTGAGCTGCTGCGGGAGACGTACGGCTTCCCCGGCTCCGAGCGGGACCTGCTCTCCCGCGGACTCACCCCGGCGGGATTCCTGGACGGCCCGAAGGCCCGCGTCCTGCTGAGCCTGCTGCTGTCGGCCGGGGCCGGCCCGGCCGCGGTCCGGGACTCGTTCGAGCAGGTCAACGCGTCTGTCTTCGCCTCCTGATCCCGGGGCAGGAGGCGGGTACGGCGCCCCGCCACCGCAGGAGGTCACCATGGCAGCACCGATCCCGTCCCGGGTCGCCGTCGTCACCGGCGCCGCCAGCGGCATCGGACGTGCCCTGGCCGTGGCCTACGCCGCCCACGGCGTGCGGACCGTGGTCGGCGCCTACCCCGCCGACCCGCACGACCCCGCCGAGACCGTCCGCCTGGTCGAGGCGGCCGGGGGCACGTGCGTGGTGCAGGCGGTGGACGTACGGGACGCCGCGCAGGTCGAGATGTTCGCGCAGCGGGCGATCGACGAGTGGGGCCGCCTCGACGTGGCGGTGGCCAACGCGGGGGTGCTGCGCAAGCGCGCGCTCGCGGACCTCACCGACGCCGAATGGGAGGACACGTTGCAGGTGGACCTGGCGGGGGTGCTGCGGACGTTCCGTTCCGCGGCCGCCCGGATGGACGGCGGCGGCGCGATGGTCGCCGTCTCCTCGATCGCCGGCGCCGTGTACGGCTGGGCCGGCCACGCGCACTACGCCGCGGCCAAGGCCGGAGTCGTCGGCCTGTGCCGCAGCCTGGCGGTGGAGCTCGCGCCCCGCCGCATCCGCGTGAACGCCGTGATCCCCGGGCTCATCGACACCCCGCAGTCATCCGATCCCGTGAACTCGCTGGGCCCGCGGGGACTGGCCCGTGCGGCGGACCGCATCCCCTGGGGGCGGGTCGGGCGGCCCGAGGAGGTGGCGTCCGTCATCCGGTTCCTCACCTCCGAGGACGCGGGTTACGTCACCGGCCAGGCGTTCGTCGTCGACGGCGGGCTGAGCGTGACTCTGCCCCACTGAGCCGGGACCGGGGGCGGTCCACGGCAGGTCGCGGGGGGCGGGGTCGTTGGGGCGTGCGGCCTGGGTGACCCAGCCGTCGCGGGGTGCGGGGCCGGTGGTGGTGCCCCGCCTCGCCTGCTGGGACGGCGTGGAGGAGACCAGCCGTCCTGGCAGGGCGGGCGCGGCGGGCTGCCGGGGTGGTGGGGGCGGGGTTACCGGCGAGGTCGCCCTCGGTATCCAGCCCGCATCGGCGGTCCAGCCGGCCTCGGCCGTCCATGCCGCCTCCGTCGTCCACACCGTCCCCGTTGCTGGTTCGGTCCTCCGCTCGGGCGGGGCCGCCCGCCCGGTCGGCAGTGTCCGCTCCACCACCTGGTCCGCCCATGCTGGGCACCCGGCCGGGGCCGTGCGATCAGCGGACGTGGCGGCCCGGCCGGCGGGCGCCGGCGGGCGGGTCCGCACGGGCCGCGTGGCCGGTCCGTCCGTGGTCCGGGCCGGCGAGGGGGGCCGGGCCGGCCAGGGGTCGGGGGGCCGCGGTGCCTCTGCGAACAGCACATCGGCGGCAGGCCGCGCCGGAAGGCCGCCCTGGGCCTGCGGGGCGCGTACGGGCTCATCCCCCGGGGCGGAACCGGTGGCGGGGAGCGTCAGCGGTTCGAGGAGTTCGGGGGAGCCGCAGCGCAGCGGCGGGCGGAACGACCTGGCGGCCAGCCTGTAGAGGGCGCCCTGGGATCTGTCACGATCGGCCATGCCTCTGCACTCCCTCGCGTCCGTTGAAAGGTCGTCACCGCCGGTCGTCGGCGGCAAGTGCGGCCAGGCGGCGGCGCCGGGCACGCGGGAGCGCCTCGATCGTGGCCAGGTCCCATCGGTAGGCGGAGGCCAGCAGGTGGACCTCCATGTCGAACTCCTCCAGGAGCCCCATCAGCGCCCGCACCACCACGGTCTGCACGTCGATCCCCTGCTCCACCTCCGCCCCGCACTCCGGGCAGGCGAACAGCAGCGGCCCGGCCAGCGAGTCGTCCACCAGCTCGAAGTCCGCGTCCGTGGGGGCCCGGGACGGGCTGCCGACCACGCACCGGCGCAGCAGCTCCGCCGGCCCCTCGTCCCCGGCTGGCAGTCCCAGCAGGTCGCCGTAGGTGGGCTGGCGCAGTCCGCCTCCCCGGCCGAGCAGCGCGGTACGCGGCCGGGCGGGCGGCACGGTGTCCGGCGCCAGCCGTACCGCGCTCACCTCGGCGCAGGCGTGGCAGCGCAGGGCCAGTTCGAGGTCCCGGCCGGCGAGCGCCCGGTGGGCGCGCAGCAGCATCCGGTCGCCGGCGGCCACGTCCATGGATGCCGGGTCCCGCCCGCACGCGGCCAGCACCGCCATGCACTGCTCCAGCTCGCCGGCCTCCTCCCGCAGGCCGCTCAGCGCGGCTTCCCGCAACCCGGTCAGCGAGCCGGCTCCCACGCCCGTACCCGTACCCGCTCCCGTGCCCGTGCCCATGCCTGTGCTCGTGCCTTGTCCCGGCATGCTCAGGTCTCCGCTGGGAGCACGTGCGCCGTGTCGCGTTCCCAGCTCTCCAGCTCCACCCGCAGCGTCTCGATGGGCAGCGCCGCGTGGGCCGCGTCGAGCTGGGGCAGCGTCCGGAACTCCGAGACCCAGCACCGGTTCAGCCGGTACGAGAGCACCCTCTGCCCGCCCCCGTGGAACACGTCCACGACGAGGTTCTTGCGGAACCCGCTGAGCGCGAGCGGGTCGCCCAGCAGGTGCACCAGGTTCGCCCACTCCTCGAACCGCGTGTCCAGCGTGATCCCCCGTTCCAGCGTCACCGCCTCGTACCGGGTGACGCCGGGGCTCTTGCGGTCCCGCGACAGGTCAGGGCCGCCCCGGTGCCTGACCGCCGTGGTGGTCCGGCGCAGGGCGCTCATCCTGGACACCCCGGCGACATAGGTCCGGTCCCACCGCACCCGGAACATGAAATCCTTGTACGGGTCGTAGCGGTCCACGCCGCCGACCTTGAACACCGCCACGTCACGCCTCCCCCTGGACAGGACGCCTTGCGCCAGCTTCCCCCTGCTCCGTCACGGTCTCGTCACCTCCGTGTCAGCCTGTCGGTCAATGCCGCGGCAACGGCGGGTCGATCAGAGCTCTCACGCGGTCAGCGCCGGGCGCGGCTGCACCGACGACAGCAGGTCGCGGATCGCCGAGGCGGGTTCCAGGCCCAGTTCCTCCTGGAGCAGCAGCCGGTAGCGCTCGTACTGGCGGATGGCCTCCCAGCGGTTGTCGGCCGCCAGGTGGGCGTGGATGACGACCCGGTGCGCGCTCTCGCGCAGGGGTTCGGCCTGGATGGCGGCGAGCCCGGCCACCACGGCCTCGCCGTGCCGGCCCGCGACCGTGAGCCGTTCGCAGAGGGCCTCCAAGGCGTGCAGCCGCAGCTGGTGGTGGTGGTCGCGCTCGACGAGGACCCAGTCGTCGTCGTACCAGTCGGGCAGCAGGTCGGCCGCCAGCTCGTCACGGGTCCCGCTGTGCAGGAGGTCCTCGCAGGCGTTGCGCCGGTCCAGCAGCCGCTGCGCGTTGACCCGCGCGGACCTCAGGTCCACCGCCACGACGGGGGCGAGCGCCACCTGCTGGGACGAGGTGATGATCAGCTGCCGGCAGGCGCGCTGGATGCGCCAGAGGGAGGTCCGCAGGTTGGCCTTGGCCTTCTCCGTGGTGCTCTCCGGCCAGAGCACGCAGGCCACGTACGTCCGCGTGAGCGGCCGGGCCTTCAGCGCCAGGAACGCCACCAGCCGCTGCGCCCCCCAGGCGATCGCCACGGGCTTCCCGTCCTCCGTGATCTCGAATCCCCGTAAGAGGCTCAGCGCGAGGCCTCGGCCCATCAGGCACCCCCAGAGAACAACCCAAACATGAACATAGGGCCCCAGCCGTCACCACGCTGTCACGAGGGCGTCACACTAACCGCACCGCGGGATCAGCTCCTGCGGCCTTTGACGTACGGCGTCTCCGGAGGAATTCCCTCCTTCCGCCGGGGTAGCCGAGTTTGAATGCGTAGCGGGGATACACGGAGATGGTTGAGGGGCCGCGTCGATCGTGACCGCGGCCTGGGACTGCGGCTGACCTTGGCCTGCCTCGCGGCGGCGCTCGTCATGATCCCGTTCAGCCTGCTGCTCGTCGTGGCCAAGATGCCGCTCAACTGGCTGGACGCCCAGGTCGCCGGGGAGCTGCACGCGTACGCGCTGGCCCATCCGGACGTGACGCGGGTGCTCATCGTGTGGACGGACGTGTTCGGGCCGTGGCCGTGGCGCATCGCGGTCGTCCTGTTCGCCGCCTGGTTGTTCTGGCGGGGGGCGCGCCGGCTGGCCGTGTGGGCGGTCACCACGGTGACCGTGGGCGGGGTGCTCGGCCTCGTACTCAAGATCATCGTGGCCCGGGCCAGGCCGCACCTGCCGAACCCCGTCGCGCTCGCGCCGGGCGACTCCTTCCCGTCGGGCCACGCGGTGAACGCGACGGTGGGCGCCGGCGTGGTCGTCCTGCTCGTCCTGCCGCTGCTTTCCCGGTGGGGGCGGCGGGTGGCCTGGGCCGTCGGGTGCTTCCTGGCGCTGTCGGTCGGCTACACCAGGATCGCGCTCGGCGTGCACTGGGTGAGCGACGTGGTGGCCGGGATCATCCTGGGCGCGGCCGTGGTCGCCGCCACTACGGCGGCGTTCGAGACGTGGCGGCGCGAGCACGGCCGCAGGCCCTCCTCCCCGCTGGCCGAGGGGGTGGAGCCGGAGTCGGAGAGGGTGATCCACCATCGGGACTGAGGGCCCGCGCGGCGAGCCGGGGCCCACGCCCGGGGATGACGCGTGTCATCGGCCGGTGGCAGTGCCGACTGGCCTGGTCCGGTGCTCGATACCATCGGGGGCGTGCCCGTCCCGGGCACGGCGCCGACACGACGAGGGGTGACGGGTGCGGCACGTCGAAACGGCCACGGACGGGCCGATCAGGCTCAACTCGGCGTTCTTCCAGGACCCGCATCCGGTCTACGAGCGCCTTCGCGAGTCTGGCCCGGTGCAGCCCGCGATCTTCTACCGGCAGCTGAGGGTCTGGCTGGTCACCGGGTACGCCGAGGCCAGGGAACTGCTCAACGACCCCCGGCTGGCCAAGGACAGCGCCCGGGCGGTCGCGCTGTTCCCGCCGGGCACCGCCGGCCCGTACGCCTCCTCGCTCGCGGCCCACATGCTCAACTCCGACCCGCCGGATCACACGCGGCTGCGCAAGCTGGTGAACAAGGCGTTCACCGCGCGGACGGTGGCCCGGCTGCGCCCGCGCATCGAGCAGATCACCGACGGCCTGCTCGACGACATGGCGGGGGCCGGGACGGTCGACCTGGTGGAGTCGTTCGCCTTCCCGCTGCCGATCGCCGTCATCTGCGAGCTGCTCGGCGTGCCGGCCCCGGACCGCGAGGAGTTCCGCACCTGGACCGCTCCCTTCGTCGCGGCCGCCTCGGGGGAGGAGATGCGCAGGGCGCACGAGTGGATGGTGGCCTATCTGACCGGGCTCGTCGCCGCGAAACGTACGGCGCCCGGGGAGGACCTGCTCTCCGAGCTCGTGCACATCTCCGACGAGGGGGACCGGCTCTCGCGGGACGAAGTGGTGTCGATGGCCTTCCTGCTCCTCGTGGCGGGCCATGAGACCACGGTCAACCTGATCGCCAACAGCGTGCTCGCCCTGATCGGGAACCCCGCCCAGCTGGCCGCGCTCCGCGCCGATCCCGCCCTGCTGCCGGACGCGGTGGAGGAGTTCCTGCGCTTCGACGGCCCGATCAACATAGCGACCCTGCGCTTCACCACCGAGCCGGTCCGCGTCGGCGGCGTCGAGATCCCCGCCGACGAGTTCGTCTTCATCTCCCTGCTGGCCGCCAACCGCGACGGCGGGCGCTACCCGGATCCGGACCGGCTGGATCTCGCCCGGCCCGGCGGCGGCCACCTGGCCTTCGGCCACGGCATCCACTACTGCGTCGGCGCGCCGCTGGCCAGGCTGGAGGCGCAGATCGCGATCGGCAGGCTGCTCGACCGGTTCCCCGTTCTGGAGCTCGACTCGCCGGTGCTGCGGTGGCGCACCAGCACCCTCATCCGCGGGCTGCACACCCTGCCCGTCCGACTCGGCTGACGCCGCCCGCTCACCCTGCCCGTCCGGCTCCACTGACGCCCGACCGCTCACCCTGCCCGTCCGACTCCACTGACGCCGGCCGTTCACGCTCCCGCGTGCAGGAACGCGGCCCAGGCCGAGGGCCGTCCCGGTATGGCCGCGCGCATGCGGCGGGTGGCCGTGTGCAGGGCGAGCGCGCCGGGGATGGGGGCCGGGTCGCCGATCGACTCCCCCAGCTCGCGGTGGAAGTCCGCGGCCATCGTCGCCGCGGCGTGGTCGCCGATCTCCCACAGCGTGGCGACGGCCTGGGCGTAGCCGGCCAGCTGGAAGGCCGAGGCCAGGTGGAGCGCCTCGTCGGCGAGCCGGGCGCCGCCGCGGGCGGTGGCGCAGGCCGACAGGTAGGCCAGCTCGGCCCCGTCGAGGTCGAGCCGGCCGATCTCGGTGACGCTCAGGGGCCCGTCGTGGAGCAGCAGGTGGCTCGCCGACGGCTCGTACGGGTCGCCGCCGGCGTGGCAGGCGAAGTGCGCGACGCTCGCGCCGGGCAGCGCGGCCAGTACGGCGGCCCGGGACGCCTGCGCCCCGACCAGTGCCCGGCCGTGGATCCGGGCGGTGACCTCGGCCGCCTCGCCCGCGGTCTCCGGCAGCGCGGCGTGGCCGGGCGTGACCGGCATGGCCACCGTCAGCCCGGTACGGCGCGGCGGCACAGGGCGGGCCCGGCTGTGCAGCAGCGCGCGCACGGTGGGCGTGTACGAGGAGACCGCGCGATCGAGCACCGACGCCCCCGCGATCGTGTGGTGGCCGGCGGCGTGCAGCGGCAGGGAGTTGAGCGCCCCGGCCGGCGACCACCACAGCCGCGGCCACGGCCCCTCCCCCGGCGGCCCGGTGAGGCCCAGCTCGGTCAGCACCGGCTCGGCCAGCACGTCCCACAACCAGCCGAGCGTGTCGAGCAGCACCCGCTCCGCCTGGCCCGCCAGCGGCCCCGGAGCGCCGTGCACCACGCGGATCGCGGCATGAAACGCCTCGGCCTGCTCGACCAGTTCGGCGGCACGCAGGCCCGGCAGCGGCACCAGGCGCACGCCGTCCGCGCACAGGGCCAGCGCGTCGCAGCGGCGCGGGTTGACGTTGATCGTCACCACCGGCCCTTCCGCGGCGGACGGCCGCAGGTCGGGCGCGCCCAGCGGCAGCGGCATCAGGAACCGCCCGAACGCGGGCAGCGCCTGGACCTGGCCGACCAGTTCGCTCCAGTCCTGGGCCAGGCCGCGCGTCCGGGCGAGCTCCTCCGGCCCCGGTTCGAACACGGGTTCGGCGACGGTGGCGCGCACTTGCTCGCGCAGGGCGAGGAACCGCGTGGCCAGCCGGGGGTCGGCCGCGCGCAGGTTCGCCAGCTCCCGGCGGGCGTTGAGGGCGCTGGAGAGCATGTGGGCGCGCCCTTCCTCCAGCGTCTCCAGCGCCGCCGGCGCGTCCCGGTTCTCGATCGCGGTCGCGGCCTCCTCGGAGGACAGGCGGGCCAGGCCGCTCGACCGCGGGTCGGGCTCGCCGGGCGGGGCCGCCGAGGTGGCCCGTAACCGTGCCGCCACGCCCCAGGCCAGCACGATCCGCACGGCCTCGGCCAGGTCGGCGGCGGCGATCCGGCGGGCGAGCCCGGCGGCCTCCTGGTAGACCGGCTCCTCGTGGGTGAGCTGGTACTGCAGGAACAGCGTGTGGGTGAGGGCCTTCAGCGTCGTCGTCCGCTCCGGGTGGCCCGGCGGCAGGCCGGCGAGCTTCGCGCGGTTGCGCTTCAGGCCGTCCTCGATCATGGAGAGGCTCTCGAACGGTGACAGCAGCGCGCCGCCCATCACGGCCAGGTCGCCCACCATGGTGGCGGACAGGTTCAGTGAGGCCATCAGTGACGGCAGCAGCTTCATCGTCCGCGTCAGCAGCGCGAGCGATTCCTCCAGCCCGGTCCCGTCGGGGTCGGCGAGGTCGTGCCGCTGCCGGGCCAGCTGGGTCATGAGCTGCCCGATCTCCAGCGAGGCGCGCTCGGGGAGGTCGTCCGGCAGTTCGCGCAGCACGCGTTCGTGCAGGGCGAGCACCTCGTCGAGGTCGGCCAGGTGGGAGGGGTCCGCGGGCGCCGGGGGCGTTCCGGGCGGGGCGAGGATCCGCGTCAGCATCGTGTCGAGCCGGTCGCCGGGGCTCAGGTGGCCGGATCGCCGCCGGTAGAAGTCGGCCGCCTCGCGTTCCACGTCGGTGCCGGCGGGGTCGCGCAGGAGGCGGGCCGCGAGGTCCAGCAGTTGCGCGTGGTGGCCCTGGCCGTCGGACGGGGCGACGCCGATCAGCCGGGCGGCGACGGCGAGCCAGTTGTCCGGTTCGTCCGGGGTGCCGTCGCTGGTGGCCGGGATCGTCCGGCGCATCAGGCCGGTCAGCTCCTCGACGCGGCGCCGGGTCTCGGGGCTGAGCGGGGCTCGCGCCGGCCGGGGCGCCTGCGACGCCCGCAGCCGCTCGGCCCGGGCGAGCAGTCTGAGCCGCTCGCGCCGCTCGGCGGCGCCCTCGGGAGTGTCCCGTACGGCTTCGCGCAGCACGGCGACGGCCTCGTCGAGGGCGGTGACGGCCTCGTCGGGCGCGGCGGGACCGGCGGGACCGGCGCCGCCGGCGGCCTGGATCAGCAGCGAGGAGCCCAGGTCGGTGAGCATCCGCGGCCGGTTCCCGTCCGCGGCGGTCGCCGTGTCCACGGCCAGCCGGAACAGGTCGACGGCCTCCGCCAGCAGTGCCAGGTCCCGGGTCGCCAGGCCCTTGGCCCGCACCGCCAGGGCCAGGCCGTTGGCGCAGCGGGCGTGGTTGGGGTGCTCGCGCGGGGTGTCCTGGAGCGCCTCCCTGAGCACCGTGACGGCTTCGTCGACGTTCGGCGGCCGGGTGCTCTCGTGCTCCGGCGCCATGAGCGCGTCGCCCAGCAGGAGCGCGTACCCGAGGTTGCTCAGCACCACCGGGCGGGCGGGGTGCCCGGCCGGCAGGACGCGCGTGGCCCGGCGCAGCAGGGCGGTCGCCGCTTCGCCGTCGGCGGGCCGGCGCAGCCGGGTGAAGCGTTCGAGCAGGAACATGGCCAGGTCGGAGAGCGCCTCGGCGGAGGCGTGCGCGCGCTCCTCCCCCGCCGGCTCGTCCTGGCCGTACGCCTGGGCGAAGAAGGACCGCACCTGCTCGGGCAGAGCGTCCGGCCGCGCCAGGTAGAGGGGCAGCAGCAGGCGCGCCGCGTGGCTCCACGCCTGCCGGCCCTGCTCCCCGGGCAGGAACACCGCGCGCATCCAGTGCAGCAGGCCGGCCGTGTAGAGCACCTCGTGGTCCACGCCTTCCGGCGCGGCGAGGAAGTCCAGCAGCCGCTCGGCCTCGGCCAGGGCCTCGGGGCCGACGACGCCGGCGCCGTCGCCGGTCCTGGACACCGTCGCGAAACGGGCCCGCAGGGCGGCCAGCAACTCCTCGCGCATCGTTCCCTCACCTCTAGGTGGACTTGCGGAACCTCTCGCTGATGGTCCTGCCGCGTCCCGGCCGGATCGGCCGGGTCTCGTCGTCGAACCGTTCGAGCAGGTCGTCCAGGTAGACGTCCACCGTGGCCTCGACCAGTTCGGCGTACACCTCGGCGGCCTCCCGCGCCCGCCGCCAGGCGACCAGGCCGACACACAGGCCGAGGACGGCGCTCGGCCACCACACCGCGCCGAGGGCGGTGTAGAGCACGCCCCAGCCGCCCAGGGCGGTGGCCTCGTCGAGACGCTGCCGACTCTCGGTGAGCGGCTCGCGTGCCGAGTCGGGCAGCAGCAGCCACAGCCGTGGCCAGGCGGCGCCCAGGTCGAGGCCGTACTGCTTGCGTACTCGCGTGCCGGGGGCGTGCAGCCGGTCGCCGGTCCAGGTGGGCCACCGGGGCTCGGTGAGCGCGACGGCGTTGCGTGCCTCGGCGAGCTCGCCGAGTCGGCTGTGGTCGGCGCTGTCCTCGGCGTCCCGGTAGCGCTGCCGGAGCCGGTGCCAGGCCCGCCCGCGCCGCCGGGTGAGCGCGTCCGCCAGCGGGCGCGCGACGCGCGGCCAGTTGCCGGCGAGCAGGTTCTCGACGGGTCCGGCCAGGGCGCGGGCGACGAAGGCGCTGCCCGTGGAGGCGGCCAGCAGGGCGATCAGCAGCAGCGCGGTCCGTACCAGGTCGGCCTGCCGGGGGCCGCCGAGCGTCGCGGTGAGGTCGAGCAGCCTGCGCCACAGCAGCCCGGTGTCGGCCCAGTTACGCTGGCCGAGCAGCACCGCCGTCACGGCGACGGCGGTGAAGACCAACCCGGGCAGGACGAGCAGCGCGACCCACCGTTCCGCGACCTTCTTGCCGAGTTCGGCGAGGAAGCCCGTCATGACGCGGGCTCAGTCCTCGGCCACGAAACGCAGGGCCTGCTCGTGGATGTCGCAGGTCGGCAGGTCGGCGTCGGCCTCGCGGCGCACGAGGCGGGTGCAGGTGCCCCGCGGGCACACGTAGCCGCCGACGACCGGCCTGCCCGTGGTGGCCAGCGGGGTGGGGAGCGTGGAGCGGGTGTCCGCCGGGTCCTGGTCGCTCTCGGCGGATTCGAGGCCGAGCTCGGCGAGGAAGCCGGCGATCGGCTCGCCGCGGCGCGCGGCCGTGAGGGTCCGCGTCAGGACGGCGCGGCGGGCGCCGGAGGCGGGACCGCGGAGCAACGTGCGTAAGTGCGGCAGTGCGGCGCAGAGCACGGCCAGCGCCTCCTGGTCGGGCTCCGCCGTCACGGTTCGCCTCCCGATGTGACCACTTCCCCGGCGTGACGAGAAAGATCCTAACCACGCGGCGCGGGCCACGCGAAAAAGCAGCGGCGGGCTCCTCCTCACCCCGGCCCGGCCGACGTCACGGATCAGCCGGCGGCACGCGGGTGCACGCCGTCGAGGTCGAGCGGCAGGTGCCGCGGTCCCCGGACGTTGGCGGTGCGCCGGTACGGCGGCGGGTCGGCGACGAGTCTCGGGTTGACCAGCCGGCGCGCGAGCTCGGTCAGCGCGAGCTGCGTCTCCAGCCTGGCGAGCGGGGCGCCGAAGCAGTAGTGGATGCCGCCGCCGAAACCCAGGTGCTGGTTGTCCCGGCGTTCGGGGTCGAACCGATCGGGGTCGGCGAACCGCTCCGGATCGCGGTTGCCCGAGGCCAGTACCAGGGTGATGACCGCGCCCTTGGGGATGGTCGTGCCCGCGATCTCGATGTCGGCCAGCGCGCTGCGCCGCTGCCCCGGCATCTGCACCGGCGGCTCGTAGCGCAGCAGCTCCTCGACCAGGCTGACGGCCAGGTCGGGCTCGTGGCGCAGGCGTTCGAGCACGTCGGGGTGGCGCAGCAGGGTGAGCATGCCGTTGCCGATGAGGTTGACGGTGGTCTCGTGGCCCGCGACGAGCAGCAGCGCGGCGGTGGTCAGCAGGTCCGGCCGGGACAGTTCGGGTTCGGCGGCGAGCGCGGAGAGCAGGTCGTCGCCCGGCCGCCCGCGCCGCGACTCCACCAGCTCGTTCAGGTAGCGGCCCAGCTGGGCCATGGTCCGGAAGCGCAGCAGGTTGCGGTCGACCAGCGTGCCGGTGGACGGATCATTGGTCGCGACCAGGATCTGGGACCATTCGTGGAATTTCGGCTCGTCCTCCCGCGGCACCCCGAGCAGCTCGCAGATCACCGTGAGCGGGAAGGGGTAGGCGAACTCGTCGACGAGGTCGATCCGGTCCTTGCCGGCGAATCCGTCGATGAGCTCCCCGATGATCTCCCGCATTCTGGGGGCCATGTCGCGTACCCGGCCGGGGCGGTGCGGCGGGCCGAAGTGCCTCATGGCCAGGGCGCGCAGCCGGTCATGGTCGGGCGGGTCCCGGCGGATGAACTCCGGTGGCAGTTGCGGGGCCGTCTCGTCCGGCGGCAGCTCGATGGCGGCCACCTCGGGCACGTTGCGCAGGTCGGAGCTGACCCGCGGGTCGTGGAGCAGCGCGACGATCTCCCGGTAGGTGCTCACCACGTAACTGCCGTCGGGCTGCCGCGCCACCGGCGTCCTGCGCAGCTCGGGGAACAGCCGGTACGGGTCGGCCCGGTTGTCCGGGTCGAGGAACTGCTCGAAGGCGCTGGCCCCGGTCATGATGCGGCTCCTTGGTCGGCGGGGACTCCTGGCAGGCGGCCCAGGCCGCGTCACTCGTGCCCGCGGAGCAACGTGACACGTCGTTCGTCCGGATTGTGGCCGGTCACCACCACGGTGGCGTCCTGGATCGCGGAGATCCGCTCGGGGATCCCGGCCGGCACGGGCCGCTCATCGGGTGGGCGGCCGACCATGGCGAAGTCAGGCGGGAAGGGCGCGGCCCGTTCGATCAGGTCCTGGTAGAACTCCAGCCACATCGCCTGGTCGAAGGTGACCGCGGCGCTGAGACGGCCGTGGCGGCCGTAGGCGGCCACGAACCGGCGGTCGGCGACCGACCCCTGAGTGATCATGACCTCGTCGGCGAAGGTCGGCACCCCGACCGACTTGATGTTGACGCCGAACTGGGCGGACCAGAAGACCGGCAGGGACAGGTGCGGCCAGCGGGCGGTCGGGGCGCTGATCATGTTGTGCGCCGCCACCTCGGCCTGCGTCAGGGCGTTCCCCCAGTGCTCCAGGGCCAGGAACTGGTATCCGTACACCGGGTGGGGGAAGCGCGCCACGTCACCGGCGACGAAGATGTCGTCGGAGACGATGCCGTTGACGTCGAAGGCGCGGCAGCCCGCGTCGCAGCCCACGCCCCACACGCCGGCGGCCAGCCCGGAGCCCTCCAGCCATTCGACGTTGCGTACGGCGCCGAGCGCCACCACGGCCACCTCGGCGTCGACCGTGCCGCCGTCGGACAGCCGGGCGCGGCGCAACCGTCCGTCGCCGTCCCCTTCCAGGGCGGTCACCGTCACCCCGCAGCGCAGGTCCACGCCGTGCTCGCGCTGCAGGTCCCCGGCGATCGAGCCGATCGCCTCGCCCAGCGCCCCGACCAGCGGCGCCGGGCCCCGCTCGGCGACGGTCACGTCCAGACCGAGCTCCCGGCACGCCGAGGCGATCTCCGAGCCGGTGAAGCCGCCGCCGATCACCAGCACCCTGCCCACTCCGCTGCCCGTTCCGTCGCGCAGCCGCCGGCGCAGCAGGGCCGCGTCCGCCCGGCCGCGCAGCACGTACACCCCGTCCAGGGCGGCCTCGGCCGGGTCCGGCCAGGGCCGGGCGCGCACTCCGGTGGCGATGAGCAGCCGGTCGAACCCGACGTCCCGGCCGTCTGCCAGCAGCACCCGCTTGCCCGCCAGGTCCAGCCCGGTCGCGGGGGTGCCCAGCAGCCAGTCGGCGTCGAGTTCGGCACGCATGGGGAGTACGGTCTCCTCCGCGGCGACCTCCCCGCTGAGGACCTGCTTGGACAGCGGCGGCCGGTCGTAGGGCTCGCACGGCTCGTCGCCGATGAGGGTCAGCGACCCCTGGTAGCCCTGGGTGCGCAGCGTCGCCGCGGCCCGCAGCCCGGCCAGCGAGGCCCCGACGATGACGATGCGGCCGATCCCGCCGGGCGTGCCGCCCCTGCCGGGCGTGGTCGTGGCGGTCCTGGACCCGTTGGGTTTTCTCGGCCGGCCCAGGGGGCCCAGCTCGTCGACCACCAGGGCGCGGACCGGGCAGGCCGCGGCGGCCCGCAGGACCTGATCGCGGTTGGCGTCGTCGGGGTTGAGCGTGTACATCAGCGTTTCGGCCCGCCCCATCCGGAACACGTCCGGCGCGGCGAAGGCGCACTGCCCGTAGCCCTGGCAGCGCGTGAGGTCGACGACAACTCGCACGGTGACCGTCCCCCTCCGAACCCGACGATCGCGACGCGATCCGGGGAAGCTCCCCCGCTCCCTGGATCTCGGTCCTGCCGGACGCCCTGGTCACCCTCTGTCCCAGCCTAGCAACTTCGCTTTACGGCCCGCCGGGAGCGCTCGCGGAGAGAAACGCCGCCAGGAACCCACGCGCCACCGCGGTTCGTTAACGACAGGCGAGCACGATGTTCACCCCGCGCACCTCTTCAGGCAACCCTCAGGTAAGGCAGGTAATCTCCCCCGGATGAAATGGCAGCGCACAATCAACGGAGCGCTGGCCAGGTACGCAGGATTCCAAATCAACCGAGTAGGAAAAACCGAAAAAGTGGCGCCGGCACCCGCCAAGCGAGCGGACGTGCCCATCAGACCACCCGCGGATCCGGACACCGATCGGCTGCTGACTGCCCCGGTGTTCATCATCTCGCCGGTCAGGTCGGGGTCGACGCTGCTGCGGGCGATGCTGAACGCCCATCCGGACCTCCATGCTCCGCACGAGCTGCATGTGCGCCGGTTGCGGGTGGAATTCGATACCTCGCTGGCTGAGAAGGCCATGGCGGCACTGGGACACACCCGGGCCGACCTGGAACATCTGCTGTGGGACCGGGTGCTGCACCGGGAGCTCGTACGCAGCGGCAAGCGGTTCATCGTGGAGAAGACCCCCGCGAACGCTTTCGTCTTCGACCGGCTCGCCGCCTGCTGGCCGGACGCGCGGTTCGTGTTCCTGCTGCGCCACCCGGCCTCGATCGCGTCCTCCTGGTACGAGGCCAGCCCGGACAAACGCACCCCCGAGGAGGCCGCCAAGGACGCGCTGCGTTACATGAAGGCGGTGCAGCGGGCCCGCGCCGCGCTGCCCGGGCTCACCGTGCGCTACGAGGAGCTGACCGCCGAGCCGGAGAAGATCGGCCGCGGCATCTGCGAGTTCCTCGGCCTGCCGTGGTCCCCCGAGCTGCTCTCCTACGGCACCCCGGACGTGGTGAGCAAAGGGCTCGGCGACTGGAAGGACAAGATCCGCTCCGGCAGCGTGCAGCCGGGACGTACCCTGCCCCGACCCGAGGAGATCCCCGACGTGCTGCAGGACATGTGCCGGAGCTGGGAGTACCTGCCGTGAAGATCCGCTACATGCTGCTGCACGCCTACGGCATGGGCGGCACCATCCGCACCGTGATCAACCAGGCCAACGCGATGGCGGAGGCCGGGCACGACGTGGAGATCGTCAGCACGGTGCGGCGGCGCAAGAGCCCCCAGTTCGACATCGACCCGCGGGTCCGGGTGTCCGCGCTGGTGGACCAGCGTGACGGGGTCACCGCCGACTCGCTGGCCCGCAAGGTGTGGCGCCGTGCCCGCGGCAAGATCGTCCCGTACGGGGAGTTCGCCGCCGAATACTTCACCGAGCGCGTGGAGGCGGCGGTCATCGACTACGTCTCCTCGCTCGAGGACGGCATCCTCGTCACCACCCGCCCGGCGCTCAACCTCATCTCGGCCCGCCGCGGGTCCACGAAGGTGATCCGCGTCGCCCAGGAGCACATGAACCTGGCCTCCTACCACGAGGCGGTGCGCGAGCAGATCGGCCGCCACTACGGCAGCTTCGACACGGTGGCGGTGCTCACCGAGACCAGCCGTACCGAATACCACGACCTGCTGCCGGACACCCCCGTCGTACGCATCCCCAACGCGGTCCACATGGACAACCGCCGGCACTCCGACCAGAGCAACCCGGTGGTGATCGCCGCCGGCCGGTTGGTGCCGCAGAAGGGGTTCGACATGCTCATCACCGCCTTCGCCGCCATCGCGGACGAGCATCCCGAATGGCGGCTGCGCATCTTCGGCACCGGCCCGTCGCAGGAGCGGCTGCAGGCCCGGATCGACGCGGCCGGCGTGGGCGATCGGATCCTGCTGATGGGGCGCAGCAACCAGATCCACGACGAGCTCGCCCAGTCCTCCATCTACGCGCTGAGCTCCCGGATGGAGGGCCTGCCGATGGCGATGATCGAGGCGATGGGCCACGCGCTGCCCGTCGTCGCCTTCGACTGCCCGACGGGCCCGGCCGACGTGCTGACCCCCGGGGTGGACGGGGTGCTGGTGCCGCCGCGCGACGTGGAGGCCCTGGGGGCGGCGCTGGGGCGGATGATGGACGATCGCGAGGCGCGGCTGCGCATCGGCGCCGCCGCGGCGCGGACGGCTCAGAGCTACACCCCGGCCGTGGTCATGCCGCAGTGGGAGGGGCTGTTCTCCGCCCTGTCCAGCGGCAGGCCCGTCGTCGCCGACCCCCGGACGGCCCGCTGACCCCACCCGGCAGGCCCGCCCGCAGCAGGCGGCGGGCCCGTCAGCAGCAGGCAGGCGAGGATGAGGCGGTCATGGCCGCGGGACGGGCGGTGGTCCCGGCCGCCTCGTCCGTGGCGATACGGCCGCGCAGCATGATCTCCATGACCTGCATGAAGCGCTGCGCCCTGGCCGAGCCGAGGACGAACGGGTTCGCCCTTCCCGCGGGCGCGGCACGCAACTCCTCCATGCGCACCAGGCCGTTGTCGCTCATCCCGTGGTTCATGAGCTCGACGTCCACTCCGGCCCGCCTCATCGCGGCGGCGAAGGCGAGCACGGAGGAGACGTAGGTCCGCTTCTCCGCGGTCGCGGCGGGCGGGTTGGTCCCGCCCCACAACATCGCGGTGTGCCGCCGGCCCTTCCAGCGCACCGGGAAGATCGGCGAGACGGTGCCGGGCGTGTGCCCGGGCGTGTGGTGGAACGTGATCGTCGAGTCGCCGAGGGTCAGCCGCTGACCGTGGGCGATGTCCAGGTCCCGCTTCGGGACGTGGGGCGAGGAGTCGCGGGCGACGAGGGCCCAGTCGGCCGGGGACATCATGACGCGGGCTCCGTACCGGTCGGCGAGATACTGGGCGCCGCCGAAGTGATCGCTGTGGGCGTGGGCGACCACCACGTACTTGATCGCGGAGGGGTCGGCCCCGAGAGAGCGCAGCTGCGGAACGATGATCTTCTCGGCCTGGTCCGGCGATTCCAGCGCGTCGATGAGGATCACGCCCTGGGACGTGAGGAGCGCGGTGGCCGAGACGAAGCCGGTGCTCACCACCGCCACGTTGTCGAAGATCCGCAGCGGCTTGGGGGCCTGCACCGTCGGCATCTGTGCCCCCGGGCTGAGCCCCTTGACGAGCTGCCGCAGCACCGGATCGTGGCCCGCGAGCCTGGCCGCGCGGTCGTAGTACGCCTTCGCGCTCGGTGGCGCGGCGGCCGACGCCTCGGCCCGGCCCACCGGCAGCGGCAGGAGGGCTGCGGCCGCCAGCAGGGCACGTCTGGACATGCCGGACTGCTCAAAGGTCATGCGGTGATACCTGCTTTCACTGACCCCGGGGGCCACGCGTTCCACGGCCTCGGGGTGGACGTCGATGCCCGCCTAGCAGACCAAAGCCGATCATCTGCTGTCCAATATTGACAGCGCCCGCGCGTCGATCATGGAATGGATATCAGACCTGGTCAGACGGGGTGAGGTGGGCCGGTCAAAGCCGCGGACGGGAGCGGCCGGGGCGGTCCAGGCCGGTGGCGAGCTCGGCGATCGCCACGTCGAACTGCCGGGCGAGCAGGGCCGGGGACGGCGGCCGGTCCGAGGCGGCGGCCTGCTGCAGCCACCGGTCCAGCACCACGCGGAGCGCCGACAGCACGGCGGCCGCGCACACGACCGGGTAGACCGAGTCCCCGGTGGGCTCGGCGGCCTGGGGCTCGCCGGGGTGCGGCGCCGGGAGGCCGACGCGTTCGGCGATCGCCTCGGCCAGGGCCTGCTCCTGGGCGGCGAGCACGACCAGCTGCTGAGGCACGAGTGAGGGCGCCTTGCGGATGAGCCGCAGCACCTCGATGTGGTCCCGGCTGACGGCGTCACCGTCGTCCATGGCGACGAGCACGGCCTCGCGGAACGCCCGCAGCACCGACTCGCTCCGCGGGCGGGCCCGGAACTGGGCGATGAGCTCCTCCGCGGCGGACGACACGGAGGCCATCACGGCCTCCTCCTTGCTGGAGAAGTAGTTGAAGAAGGTCCGCAGCGCGATGTCGGCCTCTTCGGCGATCTGCTCCACGGTGACGTTCTCGACGCCGTGGCGTACGCACAGGCGCAGTGCCGCCTCGCGGAGCGCGGCGCGCGTGGCCTGCTTCTTCCGTTCGCGACGCCCGACAGCCGGCGCCGCGGCAGCGTGCCCCAACCCAACCTCCTCACCCGTCACGACGTCCCATTATGAGCCTGCCACGGCCCGGCGTTGGCGACGCGGTGACCGCGCCCGGCCGGCGCCCCGGCCGGGCGGTCCGTTACGTGGTCAGGACCAGGTCACCGGGAGCGAGTGCACCCCGAAGATGAGCATCTCGTCGCGCAGCGGCACCTCCTCGGCGGGCACGGCCAGGCGCAGGTTCGGCAGGGCGGCGAACAGCTCGGCCAGGCCGATGCGCATCTCGATGCGGGCCAGCTGCTGGCCCAGGCACTGGTGGACGCCGTGCCCGAAGGCCAGGTGCGGGGTGCGGGCGCGGCTCAGGTCGAGCCGGTCGGGGTCGGGCCAGTGCTGGGGATCCCGGTTGACCTCGGGGGTGGCGATCACCACCGTGGCGCCGGCCGGGAGGTCCACGCCGCCCAGGGTGACGGGTTCGGTGGTGACCCGGTTGACCCCGAGCTGGATGATGGTCAGGTAGCGCAGCAGCTCCTCGACCGTGTTGTCGATCAGGGAGGGGTCGGCGCGCAGCGCGGCCAGCTGGTCGGGGTGCTCCAGCAGCGCGAAGGTGCCCAGGCCCAGCATGTTGGCGGTGGTCTCGTGGCCCGCGCCGAGCAGCACGAGGGCGACGTCGACCAGCTGCGCGTCGGTCAGCGGCGGGTCGGCGTCGTGGATGAGCCCGGACAGCAGGTCGTCGGCGGGGTCGGCGCGCTTGCCGGCCACCAGGCGCTGCATGAACGCGTACAGCTCGGCACCGGCCTGGGCCCGTTCCTCGGGGGTGGAGTTGGCGTTCAGCCCGACGGCGGTGCGTTCCTGGAACTCGGCCCGGTCGGCGTAGTCGACGCCGAGCAGCTCGCAGATGACCAGCGAGGGCAGCGGCAGCGCGAACGCCGGCACCAGGTCGGCCTCGGTGCCGGCCGCCTTCATCGCCTCGATGTGCTCGACGGCGATCTCGGTGACCCGCGACTCCAGCGCCCGCATCCGCCGTACGGTGAACTGGCCGGTCAGCAGCCGCCGCAGCCGGGTGTGCTCCGGCGGGTCCATGAAGACGAAGAACCCGTCCTCGCGCTCGGCCACGGCGGGGGCCGGGAGGGGTTCGCGGGCCAGGTCGGCCACCTCGTGCGGCTGCAACGACGTGGCGTCGCGGTGGCGGACCTTGTCGGCGCTGAAACGCGGGTCCGACAGCACGGTGCGGGCCTCCTCGAAGCCCGTCACGAGCCAGGCCCCCGCGCCGTTCTGCAGTCGCAACGGCTGGACCCCGCCCTTGCCACGCCGTTCCCGCAGGCCAGGCGGCGGATCGAACGGGCAGCTCCCGCGCTCCACCATGTCGGCGGGCAGGATCCGGCGCATGGCCGTGGGGCCGCCGCCCGGGGATTCCTCGGTCCGGGATTCCCCGGTCGGGGATTCCTTGGTCAAGGTGTCGTCATTCATCGGCACGTTCCTGTTCCCGGGCGCGCCGCTCGTCGGCGTCGCCCGCAGCGAAGGGCCGGACCAGGATACAAACATGCACGACGAGCATCAATGCGCGTCGTGCATGAATTTTCTATACGGGTGCGCCCGCCCGCACGTCCGGCTCGCTCGCCCGCCCCTTGAGCAGGACGGCCCCGGCCAGCGTGAGCGCGACGGTCAGCAGGACGAGGGTGACGCCGAAGTGCACCGGCTGCAGCGGCAGCGCACGCATGCCCAGGTGGAAGCCGAGGTGCACGCCCACCGCGGGCCACAAGCCGCCGCCGCGCACCCGCGCCGCCGTGCACGCGAATCCGAGCGCCACGGCCATGACCACGTACAGCAGCCGTTCCGGCAGGCCGTCCGCCGGGCTCCGGGAGACGATGTGCAGCGCGCCGAACCCGGCCGAGACGATGATCAGGACCGCGTGCGGCGACAGCCGCGCCGACAGGGTGTCGAACAGGTGGCCGCGCCAGAGCAGTTCCTCCGGGAACGCCTGGTTGAGCAGGAGCACGACGGCCACCAGCGGCAGCCAGGCGTAGCTTGCGGCATCGACCGGCACCCAGGCGGAGGCGCCCACGGCCAGCGAGAGCCCGTTGGCCGCCAGCGCCGGCACGGCGCCGGCGACGAGGCCGGTCAGCACCCCCGACGGCTTCCGCCAGCCCAGCGCCGGCCACGGCCGCCGGTCGAGGAAGCGGCGGATGAGATAGACGAGCACCAGCGCGGTGAGCGTGATGCCCAGCGCGCCGAGCGGGTCCCGCAGCGGGTTCGCCTGGTCGAGGAGCAGCGAGGCGGGCAGAGCGCCGGCGAACGCCTGGACGAACATGGCGACGACGACGAGCAGGACGGACCAGAAGACCTTCATGCCAGGCACGCTAGGAACGCGCGGCCACTGTGCGCATCGGGCCCAGGACGGAGATCGGCATGACCAACGTCATGGTGTCCCGGGTGGGATCACAGGCGATCGGCGAGATCGTAAGTTGGGCGCATGGCGTGGAAGCGTGACCCCGATCGGCCGATGCTCCTCGGCCTGGTGTTCTGGCTCGTGCTCGGCGCCACGGCCGTGATCAACCTGGTCGTGCCCAGCACGGTGCTGGAGCGGATCCTGTTCTTCGCCGACGTCGTGCTGCTGTGCGTGCTGTGGCCGATGATGCCGTGGCAGCCCGGTCGCGGCCGTCACCTGGTGGCCCCCGCCTTCCTGGCGGGCGCGCTCGCGCTGGGCCTGACCGGGTCGGCGGGCACGCACTTCCCCCTGCTGCTCATCGGCGTGGCCAACCTCGCCTTCGTGTACGGCATGCGCATCGCCAGCGCCATCCTGGTCGCGTTCGGAGCGGTCCTGATCGTCGTGCCCCTGTTCTACGGCCGGACGATCGTCGACGCGCTGGGCCAGACGGCGGTGATCGCGGTGATGAGCGTCTTCGCGATGGGCATGGCCTCGGCGGTGCTGAAGGCCCGGCAGCTCACCGACCGGGTGCGGGAGCTGACCGTCGCCGAGGAGCGCGGCAGGATGGCGGCGGAGATGCACGACTCGATCGGCCACCACCTGACCGTGATCAAGGTGGGGCTGGAGAACGCCGAGCGCTTCCGCGACCGCCGGCCCGAGGCCGCCTGGGAGGAGGTGCGCCAGGCCAAGGAGCTCACGACGGCGGCGCTGGCCGACGCCCGCCGGTGGGTGCGGGCGCTGCGCCCGCTGCCTCTCAACGGCAACTTGGGCAGCGCCGCGCTCCAGCGGCTGGCGGACTCCTTCACCGGCACCGGCGTCACGGTCACCTTCCAGGTGTCGGGCACCGAACGCGAGCTGGAGCCCGACGCCGAGCTGGTGCTCTACCGTGTGTTGCAGGAAGGGCTCACCAACGTCCTGCGGCACGCCGAGGCCGGGAGCGTGCGCGGCACGCTGACGTTCGAGAAGGGGAAGGTCGTGCTCGTGATCGCCGACGACGGCAAGGGGCGGGATCATGACCAGGGCCACGGGTTCGGGCTGAGCACGCTGGCCGACCGGGTCAGGGCCCTCGGCGGCACCCTCACCAGCGGCAACGCGGCCAAGGGCTTCGAGCTGCGGGCGGAGCTGCCGTCGTGAGGGCCGTACGGGTGCTGCTGGTCGACGATCAGGAGCTGATGCGGCAGGGGCTGCGCAAGCTGCTGGAGATCGAGGAGGACATCGAGGTCGTGGGCGAGGCGGCCGACGGGGTCGCCGCGCTGGCGGTGGCGGCCGGGACCAGGCCCGACGTGGCGCTCGTGGACGCGCGCATGCCGCGGATGGACGGCGTGGAGCTCATCGCCCGGCTGGCGGCCGAGCAGCCCTCGGTGGTCTCGATCGTGCTCAGCACGTTCGACGAGGACGACTACATCTTCGGCGCGCTGCGCGCCGGCGCCGCCGGCTACCTGCTCAAGGATTGCTCGCCCGACGAGCTGGTCGCGGCCATCCTGCGGGCCAGCCGCGGCGAGACCGTGCTGAGCAGCCCGGTCGCCGCCCGGCTGGTCGCCGGCCTGCGCCGGACGCCGGTGGAGGGCGCGTTCCGCGGCCAGGAGCTGCTGTCGGCCAGGGAGCTCGAAGTCGCGCGGATGGTGGCCGCCGGCTCCGCCAACCGGGAGATCGCCGCGCGGCTGTTCATCACCGAGGGGACGGTGAAGAACCACGTCTCCAGTGTGCTGCGCAAGCTGGGCCTGCGCGACCGCACCCAGCTCGCCCTGCACCTGACCGAACGGTAGCTCCGCGCGGTCACCTCAACGCGTCGGGCACGCTGTTGCCCCGCTGCCGGTGCCAGGAGTCGCCGGCGCCGTCGTGGTCGGTGGACCTGCTGAGCTCCTCCCAGCGGCGATCGATCTCCAGCCGCGCGCCCCAGAACTCGCGGGCGAGCTCGAAGGCGTCGCTGCCGACCAGGAGCCGCAGCGGGGGCTCCGGCAGTGCCGCCGCGGTGAGCACGAGCTGGGCGACCTTGGCCGGGTCGCCCATCGCGTCCTGTTCGAACCCGGCCATGGCGCGGGCCGCGGCGCCGACGGTCCCCTCGTAGGGCGGGCTCACCGGGGGAATCGTCATGGACGAACCCGCCCAGTCGGTACGCATGCCGCCCGGCTCCACGACCGTGACCTTGATGCCCAGGGGCGCCACCTCGACCGACAGCGCCTCGCTGAACCCGCCCACGGCCCACTTCGCCGACTGGTACGCCGTCAGGCCGGGGCTGCCTATCCGCCCGCCGATCGAGGAGATCTGGAGGATCCGGCCGCCGCCCTGCTCGCGCATGATGGGCAGGACCGCCTTGGTGACGTAGACCGTACCGAGGAAGTTGGTCTCGACCTGGCGGCGGAACACCTCCAGGGTGGTGTCCTCCAGGGCGGCCATGTCGCCCTGGCCCGCGTTGTTGACCACGACGTCGATGCGCCCGAACGCCTCCCGCGCCGCCGCGACCGCCGCCTGGGCCGCCGCCGCGTCGGTGACGTCGAGGCGGAGGGCGCGCACCTGGTCGGGGCCGTACCGGGACACGAGGTCGTCCAGGGTCTTGGGGTCGCGGGCGGTGGCCGCCACCCGGTGACCGGCGTCGAGCGCCGCCTGGACGATGGCCCGCCCGAGGCCCCGCGAGGCACCGGTGACGAAGAACACTGAGGACATGCGGAAATCCCTTCCACTTAACACAAGCTGGTTGCGTTATCGCACGCTACACCGGCCCGCGAGTTAAAGCAAAGGCGTTGCGTTATCTCTGCCGTCCTGGCCGGACACGCGGGGTGTTAACTTGATGTTTGCCCGCGCCTGGCCGGCCGCGCTGTGACCGGCGCTGTGACCGACCGCGACGAGAGGGACCGCCCGACACGATGACCACCCGGCCCATCCGCGCCCGTTCGGCGCAGGACAAGCTGCAGCGCAGCCGAGATCTGCTCGCGGCCGCCCGCAAGCTGGCCCTCGCGCACGGTGTCAAGGACGTGACGCTGACGAAGGTCACCCAGGAGGCCGGGCTGCACCCGTCGGCGCTGCGCCGCTACTTCGACTCCACCGAGGAGCTCCTCCTGGAGCTGGCCGAGGAGGCGTGGCAGTCCTGGGAGGACGACGTGCTCGGGGCGCTCGGCGGCCGGCGCGACCTGCCGGCGGGGACGGTGGCGAGCGTCCTCGCCGAGTCGCTGGAGCGCAACCCCCTGTTCTCCGACCTGCTCACGCACGTCGCCCTGAGCCTGGAGGACAGCGTCGACCTCGACCGCGCCCGCCGGTACAAGTCCAGGTCCTTCCAGGTCTTCGACCGGATCGCCGAGGAGCTGGTGACCGCCTCGGCGGACCTCGACCTGCCCGCCGCCCGTGACGTGCTGATGACGACGCTGGCCGCCGCCGCCTACCTGTGGCAGGTCTCGCACCCGTCGCAGACGCTCGCCACCCTCTACGAGCAGGAGCCCCGCTGGGGGCACGTCGCCATGAGCTTCGTGCCCACCATGACCCGGCTGGTGGAAGCGCAGATCCGCGGCGCGCGGCATTCGTGAGGGGCGTCCCCGCCGTTCACCTCCCCTCCTCGCCGGTCAGCCTGCGCTTGCGGCGCAGCAGGGCCGCGCGGCGGGCGTGAGCCCGTACGACCAGTACGACCGCCGCTCCCACGAACACCACCGAGACCCCCACGGCGGGCAGCAGGCCGCTGCCCCGCTGGACTGCGACGACCGTCACCAGCACGGCCGTGGCGGTCGAGGCGGCCACGGCGAGCCAGCCGGCGATCACCCGGTCGGTCGCGAACAGCGGCACCCTGCGCGTCAGCGTCCAGCCCCCGTAACCCGCCCAGGCCAGGCAGAACACGGTGAACACCGCGAACGCCGCGTGCGTCCGGCCCGGCAGCGGCCCCGGCTCGCTCCACCACAGGGCGGCGACGAACACCGTCCCGGCGAGCCCGGCCAGCGCCGCCGCCACCGCCCGTATCCGTGCCCACGGTGAGAGCACCGGCCCGAGCCGTTCGAACACCATGCGCGCCGGCCGGCGCGGCTCCTCGGTCATGGCTGCCATCCCTTCTCCGTCAGCTGCTCACGCAACAGGCGCCGGGCCCGGCTGAGCCGGGACTTGATCGTGCCCGCCGGCACCCGGCAGACCTGCGCGCATTCCTCCACCGACAGGTCCTCCAGGTAGAACAGGACGAGCACCTCCCGCTCCAGCACCGGCAGCGCCGACAGCCCGGCCGTCAGCTCGGCCCGCTCCACCGTCGCCTCGGCCGGGTCGTCGCTGACCGCCGCCACGTCCGCGAACGCCTCGGCCTCGGCATACTCGGCGCGCAGGCGGTCGGTGATCGACCGGCGCGCGATGGTGAACAACCACGGCGCGAACCGGTCCGGCTCCCTGAGCCGTGGCAGGCCGCGGACCACGGCCAGCCAGATCTCCTGGGCGACGTCGTCGGCCCGCTCGGCGTCCAGCATGCGCCGCACGTACGTCCACACCGGCGTGCGCCACCGGAGCACCAGCTCGGCCAGCGCCGCCCGCTCGCCCAGCTGCGCCCGCACCACCAGCAACTCATCGGTCATCTCGTCCTCCTGTCACCCTGCACAGTCGGAGAAGACGCCTCCCGGGTTCGCGGCGGCGGCGGATTTTCCGGTGAACGCCGGCCGGACCGGGCTCAGGTGCCCGCCGCCGCGCCCACGACAAGCTTCACTCAGTCGTCACCCGCATGCTGCACGGCGAGCCTGATGGGGGCGTTGACGGCACCGTATCCCTGGTATCCGCCGATCCGCTGGACGAGCTCGAAGAACACCCGGCCCACCGTGACCGTATAGAGGTGCAGGAACTCGCCGTGGTCGTCCCGGTCGTACAGGATGCCGAGGGAGCGCAGCTCGGGATCGACGTCCTGGCGGGCCTCCAGGTCGTCGTAGTAGTTGCCGGGGATGGGCAGGAGCAGCTCGGGGTGGTCCCGGCGGAGCCGGCGCGCGACGGTCACGATGTCCCGGCAGGCCACCGCCACGTGCTGCCACGGCACGTCGGCCGCGCCGACCCGGGCCAGATTGAGCACCATCCGCACACCGTCACCCGTGCCGGACCCGTGCACACTGGACATCGCGCGGCTGCGGAGGAGGCCGTACGGGTCGGGCAGTTCCACGCTCTCTTGCGGCCTCAGCCCCAGCACGCTGCGATAGAACAGCTCCGCCTCGCCGAAGTAGTGCCACGGCTGGGTCAGCGCCACATGGTCGATCCCGGTGATCGGCCCCTCGCTCCGCCCCTCGCCCGGCCCTTCGTCCGGCTCCTCGACTGGACCGGCAGGGTTGAAGTCGCCGAGCCAGGACGCGTCGCAGAAGAAGATCTCGGTGCCGTCCGGTGCGGCCACCGCCTCCAGCTTGGCCTCCTCGACGGCGCGCTCGCGCGGCAGCACCGGCGACAGCAGCGTCTCGGCGTGCTTGGCCGCCGCCCCAGGGTCGGGGCTGTCCAGGCCGATGGCGATGAGCGCGGGGTCGGCTCCGGTCGAGTTGAGCAGCAGCCGGGCCCCGCCCTGCTCCCACAGCTCGACGGGTTTGGTCGGATGCCTCCCGGTACGCGCGAAGCCCAGCGCGGTCAGCACCCCGCCGAGCGGCCCGGTGTCGGCCAGTTCGGCGAAGGCGAACCCGGTGGGCACGGCCGGATGCGCCACGCCCGCCAGGTCCTGCTCCAGCGCGATGAGCGAGCGCATGCCGTCCAGCGCGGTCCGCTCCGCCGCCGCCTGACGGAAGACGTCGTTGAACACCTCCAGCGACAGCGGCCCGGCGTACCCGGCGTTCAGGGCGTGCCGGACCAGCCCGGCGACGTCGAAGTTGCCCTGGCCGGGGAAGCAGCGGTGGTGGCGGCTCCACTGCAGCACGTCCATGGCCAGCCGCGGCGCGTCGGCCAGCTGCAGGAAGAAGATCTTCTCGCCGGGGACGGCCTCGATGCCGATCGGGTCGGAGCCGCGCGAGAGGATGTGGAAGCTGTCCAGGCAGGTGCCCAGGTTGGGGTGGTCGGCCAGGTGGACCAGGCGCCAGGCGTGCAGATACTCGTTGACGTGCCGGCCCCAGGCCAGCGCCTCGTAGGCGATCCGGATGCCGTGCTCGGCGGCGCGCTCGGCCAGCAGCCGCAGTTGCCCGGCGGCGAGCTCGTCGTCGCCGATCGCGTCGGGCGAGACGTTCGAGCAGACCAGCAGCAGGCCGGCGCCGAGCCGCTCCATGAGCCGGAACTTGTGCTCCGCCCGGCGCAGGTTACGCTCCAGCAGGTCGGCGGGCACCGCCTCGAAGTCCCGGAACGGCTGGTAGAGGTCGATGCCGAGGCCGAGGTCGGCGGCCCGGGCCCGGATCTCCTCGGGCGGGAGCGGGCAGACGAGCAGGTCGTTCTCGAAGATCTCCACGCCGTCGAACCCGGCCGCCGCGATGGCCTCCAGTTTCTCGGTGAGGGTGCCGCTGACCGATACGGTGGCGATGGTCTTGCGCATGAGCCTCTCCTCAGGCGGCGACGAGCTCGGTCAGGTGGCCGAGCATCCGCTCGGTGTCCGGGGTTCGTCCGGTGAACAGGCGGAAGGCGTGGGCGGCCTGGAAGACGACCATCCCACCGCCGTCGAGCACCCGGCAGCCGACGGCCCCGGCCTGCTTGAGCAGCTCGGTCTCCAGCGGCCGGTAGACGATGTCGGCCACCCACAGCCCCGGGTGCAGCAGCTCGGCCGGCAGCGGCAGGCCCGGATGCCGTGCCATGCCCGTCGGGGTGGCGTGTACCAGGCCGTCGGCCCCGGCCAGCAGCTCCGGCAGCTCGGCCGGGGCCGAGGGCCGCGCCCGGCCGGGGCCGAACCGGCGGGCCAGCTCGGCCGCCAGCCCGTCGGCCCGCGCCGGCTCGGCGTCCACCAGCGTGACCCGGTCGGCCCCCATCGTGAGCAGCGCGTGCGCGACCGCCGCGCCCGCGCCTCCGGCCCCGAGCTGGACGATGCGCCGGGTCGGGGCTCCGGGCAGGCCACGGGCGAACGATTCGGCGAAGCCTGTCCAGTCGGTGTTGTGACCGATGGCGCGCTCGCCGTCGAAGACCACCGTGTTGACCGCGCCGAGCAGGGCGGCGTCGGGTGACAATTCGTCCAGGTACGGGATGACGGCCTGCTTGCACGGGTGGGTGATGTTGAGCCCGTCGTAACCGAAGCGGCGCGCGGTGCGGAGCAGCTCTCCCACGTCGGGGCCGAGCCGCTCGATGTCGAGCAGCCGGTAGACGTAGCTCAGCCCGTGGTGCGCGGCCTCGCGCTCGTGCAACCGCGGGCTCAGCGAGGGACCGATGCCCGAGCCGATCAGCCCGGTCAGGAACGAGGCCATCAGTTCTTCCCTTCCAGTCAGGGCTAATGTACGTACTAGTGAGTTAAATGGCTAGACCTGACATCGGCGAGGGGCAGAGAAGAAGGGGACGGCGAGGCGGCCGGTTTCTTTGGTCGCGACCGTCGCAACGGCAGGCGGCGCGCATCGTGCGGCGCGCATCGTGCGGCGCGCATCGTGCGGCGCGCATCGTGTCTGCGCCCGCGGTCACCGGCGCTCCGGGGCAGCCGCTGAGCCGCTGAGCCGCGGAGGCTCGCCACCCAGGCCCCACTCCCCCCGGCCTGACTCCGGCCGAGCGCGGCGCGGTCCGGCGCGGTCCTTGGGCGGTACTTGTGGGACGGTACTTGTGGGGGCGGTACTTGTGGGGGCGGTATTTGTGGGGGCGGTCAGCCGAGGTAGAGCGGGAGTTTCGCGGCCAGGTCGCCCAGTTCGGCTCGCTCCGCCTCGGTCGGGGCCCGGCGTCCGGTGCCGACCAGCAGGGCGTCCTTGTCGGAGAACGACGCGGGGAACGCGGCCCCGGCGATCTTCTCCAACATCTCGCGGGCCCGGGCGAGCCCATCCGCAGGGGGGTCGGCCGCGTCCGGGAGGTACGCGATCAGGTCCAGGTGGTGCAGCGTCCACTCCATGACGTACACGGACAGGTAGTCCGCCACGGTGATGACCTCGTCGCGGGTGCCGACCCGCAGCGCCGGGTCGGCGAGTCCGGCGGCACGGCCGGCGGCGGAGCCGACGTCGTCGAGGTGGAACTTCAGCAGCCGGGGCTCCTCGTAAGCGGCGGCCAGCCGGACGGTCAGCGCGTCGAGCGGGTCCTCGCCGGTCGGCGGCGTCCGGGAGATCTCCCAGTAGGTCACCGCGTCGCGGGTCGGCGCCCCCTCCGCGGGGGTCGCGAGGGTGATCAGCACGTCCTGAGCGTCGATGACCAGGTGGCACACCAGGTCCCGGACGAGCCAGCCGGCACAGCCGGACGGCCGCGCGAAGTCCTCGTCCGGGAGTTCGGCGACCGCCGTGCGCAACGCTGCCCAGGAGCGC
This sequence comes from Nonomuraea jiangxiensis, assembly GCF_900099965.1. Taxonomy (GTDB): domain Bacteria; phylum Actinomycetota; class Actinomycetes; order Streptosporangiales; family Streptosporangiaceae; genus Nonomuraea; species Nonomuraea jiangxiensis. Next base: position 166,913 of record NZ_FNDJ01000005.1, read on the forward strand.
GAGAAGAGATCCACATCGGCACGGTATGCCGTGCGCTTGCCCCGTACAAGGCGCGATGCGGGCCCTCCGCGCGGCGGGGTGAGTGTCACATCTGGCCGCCGGGCGGTGTCTTCATGCCGAACAGGTCAACGTACTCGGAGGACACCATGACGCCACGCGTTCCGAAGGCGGAGCTTCCCGCCGAGCTCCGCGAGAGCATGATCAAGCAGTTCGGTACCGTGCCCGAGCCCCTCGAGGCGACGTGGCACCACCCCGGGGCCACCCAGGCGGCCATGGAGTTCGGGGGCAAGGCGGGCGGGTGGGACACGGCCGACGCGAGCCTGAAGTCGTTCGCGCACATGGCCGTCGCGGCCCAGGTCGGCTGCGGCTGGTGCCTCGACATCGGCTACTTCCAGGCGCGGAACGAGAACCTGGACCTGGCCAAGGCGAGCCAGGTGCCGCGCTGGCGGGAGTCGGAGGTGTTCACGCCGCTGGAGCGGGACGTACTGGAGTACGCCGAGGCCATGACGAACACGCCGCCGACCGTCACCGACGAGCTGTCCGCGCGGCTGCTCGACCGGCTCGGCCCGGCGGCGCTGATCGAGCTCACCACGTTCATCGCCTTCGCCAACTTCGCCACCCGGAGCAACACGGCGCTCGGGATCGAGTCGCAGGGCTTCTCGGCCGCGTGCGAGATCCCGCTGGCCACGCGTACGGACAAGCCGGGCGTAGCGTCGACGGCATGACCGACGATCCGTTCCTCACCCATCGCACGCTGCTGTTCACCGTCGCCTACGAGATGCTCGGGTCGGCGGCCGACGCGGAGGACGTGCTGCAGGAGTCCTGGCTGCGGTGGGCCGACGTCGACCAGTCGCAGGTGCGTGATCCGCGGCTGTACCTGATCCGGGTCGTCACGCGGCAGGCCCTCAACCGCCTGCGGACGTTGTCGCGCCGCCGCGAGGAGTACGTCGGCGAATGGCTGCCCGAACCGCTGCTGACCAGCCCCGACGTGGCCGAGGACGTCGAGCTCGCGGAGAGCGTCTCGTTCGCGATGCTGACCGTGCTGGAGACGCTCGGGCCGGCGGAGCGGGCGGTGTTCGTGCTGCGGGAGGTCTTCGAGATGCCGTACGGCGAGATCGCCGAGGCCATCGGCAAGTCCGCGCCCGCGGTGCGGCAGATCGCGCGGCGGGCACGCGAGCACGTGGCGGCCCGGCGGCCGCGGGTGCGGGTGAGCCCGTCGGAGCAGGAGGCCGTGGTGGAGCGGTTCCTGGCGGCGTTGCAGACCGGGCGGTTACAGGAGTTGCTGGAGGTCATGGCGCCGGACGTGGTCCTGATCGCCGATGGCGGCGGCGTCGTGCCCGCCGCCCGGGCTCCGCTCCACGGGGCCGCACTGGTGGCGAAGCTGCTCGCGGGCCTGCACCGCGTGGTGGCCGTACGGACGGTTTGGATCAACGGCGCACCCGCGGCCCGGGTCGAGAGCGGCAGCGCCGTGTCCGCGGTGAGCCTCGTGGTGGAGAACGGGCGGATCACCCGGATCTATGCGGTGGCGAACCCACGGAAGCTGACGCGCCTGGACGAACCGGCCGCACTCGCCAGGTAGGCCGTCGTGCGGTGTTCCGGGCACCCCTCACCACCCGGAACACCGCCGCGGCGCAGCCATTGGCGAACACCGTTCCCTTCAACGACACGGCACCTTTATCGGCACGGTGATCTTCAACACTCAGGGGACGTCAATCTCGGGGGGACGTCAACACTCAGGGGCCTTCGTCGGCGCGGTGAGCTTCACCACTCGGGAGGCTTCGTCGGCAGGGTGGGCTTCATCGGCTCGGGGACGGGCGCATCCGCGGACCCGCCACGTCTTCGGAAAAGACCCGGGACAGGAACGTGGTCAGCGCGTCCGTCACCTCCGCCGGCCGCTCCAGCGGCGGGAGATGACCGGTCGCCGGCAGGTCGATGCGGCGGGCGCCGCCGATGCCCACCGCCAGCAGGGACGCGACCTCCTGGATGCCGGGCACGTCCGACAGGCCGTTGATCACCAGAGTGGGAGCGGTGATCTCGGGCAGGCGCCCGACGGCCGGTGGGACGAGGTGGCGCTCGGTGGATCGTGGGCCGGTCCACGAACGTTCGAACACCAGGCGCAACATCTCCACCGCCGCCTGCCACACCTCGTCGGTGAGGGCGTCGCGGGTGCGGTCGGGGCCCGCCACCTGCCAGCTCGTGTGGGCCTCGGCCATCGCCAGGACGTCGGCCGGATCCACGTGTCCGGCGTCACCCTCGCGGTAGCGGGCCAGGCGGTCGGCGGGCACCGAGGAATGCACGCGTTCGCGGGCCTGGTCCAGCATCTCAGGCGGCCATTCGTGCCCGGCCAGACCGGAGCCGATCAGGGCGAGCCCGGCGACGCGCGCGGGGGCGGCGAGGGCGGCCTCGGTGGCGTACGCCCCACCCATCGAGCTCCCGACCAGTGCGGCCCGCTCGACCTCCAGTGCGTCCATGACGGCGAGGAGATCCTGGTAGTGGCACACCTCACCGGCGGCGTCACCCGAGCGGCCGTGGCCACGCTGGTCGTAACGGATCACGCGGTAGCGCTCCGCCAGGGCCTGGAACTGGTGGTCCCACATGCGCATGTCGGCCACCCCGGCATGGAGCAGCACGACGGTGCCCGCCGGCTGCGGAGGAGCGGCCTGCTCGTACGCGATCGCGACGCCGTCAATGATCAGCATGATCCGACGCTACTGCGTCCCCCAGACCCGGACGACGGCGTTCGCCACCAGCACAGCCCGCGAGCGATCGGCTGCGACAGCGGCGGCTAGAGAGTGTCTTCAAAGTCCCGTCTGCTCGGCGCTGTGTGGCGCGCACGCTCCCTAGAGCATTCCGGGAGGAACGGGCTCCGCGGTACCGCGCCGCGCCACGAACACGAACTCCCCGCCCGGCCGATCGGGTGCGTCGCGTACGTCCTCGACGACGAAACCGTGCTCATGCAGGTCCCGCTCGATCTCCGTACGTTCGCGGAAGCGAAGTGTCGATTCCGAAACCAGTACGTCCCCGTCCGCAGCGAACACGTGCGTACCCCGGAAGCTCACCAGCGGCAGGCTCACGTCCGTCAGCTCGGCCCAGGTCTCGACGTGGCCGACGCCCGGGATGTCCGTCATGCGGTACGTGGTCTCGCGCGTCCACTCCGCCCACTCCTCCCACACGCGCTGCGCCGGATCGCGCGTCTCGAAGACAAGCCGCCCGCCGGGCCGCAGCGCCTCGTACGCGCCACGCAACGTCGTACGCCATGCCTGCGGATCGGCGATGGCCTGGGCGACGTTCCCGGTCATCGTCACCAGGTCGACCTGCATGGGCGGCAGATCCCCCGCCTCGCCGTCGAGCCAGCACACCCGCTCCGCGCCCGGCTTGCCACGCGCGACGTCGACGGACGCCCGCGCGGGATCGATCCCGGTAACCGTGATCCCGCGCTCGGCGAGTAGCAGCGCGAACACGCCCGTACCGCACCCGATGTCCAGCACGGACCGCGCGCCGAACTCCTCCGCCATCGCGAGATACGCGTCGAGATCGCCGCGGTCCGGATCGAGTAGGTCGTAGATGGCGGCGAGGCGCGGATGCCCGAAAGTTGCGTCAACCATGGAGGCGAACGTATGTGGCCCCGAGCCCGCGCGGCCACTGCTTTCTTGGGTTACGGCGCCAAGCGGGCGCGGCCAAGTACGCCGCTGATCCCGTCGCCCCTATCGGGCACGGCCGTACCGAAGCGAGTCGCGGACGAGGCGGCGGTGGAGCATCAGCCGGCCGAAGGTCCGCTCGGCCACCCAACGTCGTGGCGGTCGTGCCCGTCCGGAACTTCCACACGACCCCGTTGAGCACGGTTCGGTCGTCCAGACGCTTCCGTCCGCGCAAGGCCTGGGCAGCAACGGACGGAGGAACTCCAATCAGGAACGCACGCCCTAGGCGCCCAGCACCTTGCGCAGCAGCTCCCCGAACTCCGCGGGGTGCGTGGTGAGCCCCGTGTGCCCGCCGGGGAAGAGGACGAGCTCCGTACCGAACTGCTCGGCCAGGAAGGCAGCGGGACGGTAGGGCAACTCGCCGTGGGAGTCCGCGCCGGCCGCGAGCACGAGCCGGTCCGACAGGGCGCGCAGGCGATCCACGTCCGGGGCGTAGGCCATGAAGCTCGGCACGATCCGCCCGAGGAAGTAGGGCATGTCCGCCATCGTGCGCTCAGCCCGTGCCGCTGCCTGCGGCGGTAGTTCCGTGACCGACGGGACCTCGCCGGGGCCGACGGGACCCTCGGCAGCGGCGGCAGCGACGGGAGTAGCGGCACCGGCATCACCAGGGGCACCGGTATCACCGGGGACATCGGAGCCGGGGCTCGTCTCAGACCGGCCGGGTCCCGTCTGAGGCTGGTCGGGCCGTCTGAGACCGGCCGCGAACACCGCCGCCGCCGGCATCAGCCCCTCACGACGGAACGTGTCCTGGACGCGGGCGAGCAGCGCGCGATGCTCGGCGGCGTCCGGCAGCGCCTCCACCACCGGCGGCTCGTGCGCCACGATGCGTTCGGTCCGCTCGGGATGGGTGACCAGCAGGTGCAGCGCGACGATCGCCCCCGAACTGCAGCCGGCCACCCGAGCGGGCGCGCCTGGAGACAGCAGCTCCAGCAGCCGGAACGCGTCGTCGGCGTGCTGGTTGACCCGCTGCCGCGCCTCCGGATCGTCCAGCGGGCTGCGGGACAGGCCGCGCGGGTCATAGGAGGCGACCGTGTAGTCGTCGGCCAGCAGGTCGGCGACACCGTCGAAGGCGGCCGCGCCGCCCGTGCCACCGGGGATCAGCAGCAGGAGCGGGCCTCTGCCGCGTACCTCATAGTGCAAGGTGGCGCCGTCCACGCGCAGGCGGCCGACGGTCGGGCGGGTCATGCGGGTTCTCCTTCATGGTGTTCGGGCCAGCGCTCCAGGAGGGTGTGCAGGGCGTCGAGGCAGCGGACCCAGGTGTCCTCCGCCGGGCGGGCATGCGCGAACCCGCCCGCGGCCTCGAGGCTGACGAAGCCATGGAGGGAGCTGCGCATCAACCGGACCGCGTCGGTCAGGTCGGGCTCCTCCAGTGCGTAGGCGCGCAGCATGCTGTAGGTCAGCTCGATCGCGCGTCGCGGCCCGGGCGAGCGGGCCAGCAGCTCGGGATCGATCTCCATCGGGAGCTGGGTCGCGGTGTAGCGGCCGGGGTGGTCGTGGGCGTAGGTCCGCCAGGCGTTCGCGTACGCGACCAGCGCGTCTTTCCCGGCCCGGCCGGCGGTGGCTTCCGCGATGCGGATGGTCTTCTCCTCCGCCCCCAGCAGCGCGATCCGCCCGCGCAGGTCCTCCAGGTTACGGACGTGCGCGTAGAGGCTGGCGTCCTTCACCCCGAGCCGTCGCGCCACCGCGGACATGGTCACGTGTTCCAGCCCGACCTCGTCGGCTAGCTCGGCCCCGACGAGCGTCACCCGCTCGGCCGTCAGCCCGACCCGTATCATGCGCCCACACTCCTAGGGTCACTCGCTTCTACCTAATAACCCTAGCTTACATCTAGGAGTCCTAGCCTGGCCGGTCGGTTCCTGCTGCGTTCGGGAGGGTGACCTAGGACACCGGGCGTCGAGGACGTGGTGACCTCGGGCGTTACTCACCCGTACGGACCTCGACCAAGCCCCGAGGCGCCGCAGGAGCAAGCCGAAGCCCGAACCGGGGACCACAACCGTGACGACCTTTGCCGCCTAAGCGCGACCTATACGCCTCGGTGTCCGGCCGTCGCTCGCCGACCGGAGGATTACCAGGAGGGCCCGGACGTCTTTCTGCTTGGTGAGGTGCGCCCGGCCCACGATCTCGGCAAGGTTCCGGCGGATGGACGGCTCCAGCAGTACGGCGACGCCGTGGATGTCCTCGGAAGACGTGCGTTGGTAGTCGTAGCCGAAGGCGTTCAGGGTCACGATCAGGACCAGGCGGGCGGCCAGCAAGCGCTGATATCTGAGGGTTTCCGGCCGCAGGCCGTCGAGGAACAAGAACACCGACTTGTAGACGTCCGGGTTTCGTTCGAGTTCCGCTCGGAACGCCCTACGCAGTTCGCCGGGCGCCGTACCCCTGGTCCCATCGGCCGCCGTGAGTGGCGCGACCATGTCAAGGAGCTGTCCTTGGAAGAAATGCGCCGAGGAGCGTCCGCGGTCGTAGGTCCTGCCGTCAAAAAGGCTGACGTCCGTCCACACGTCGAGGTTCAGCCGGAGGAACTTGACGAATGCGAGATCTTCGCGGGTCGCCACGGTGGCATCGATGTACAAAGCGGAATCGGCGAACTGCTGAATGGTGCTCCAGTGCGAGACCATACGCTGAGCGAACGTGGTCGAATAGATCCCACCCGGATACCGCCCTTCCAAGCGCAGCCAAGCCTTGGCATCCGGCAACCGTATGAAGTTGGCCAGCCTGTCGTTCAACTCCGAAGCGGTCTCCAGGATCCGGCCCTTGTGCTGACCGATGTGCTCTCGAAGGGCCCGGCGCTGCTCCAGCCGATACTGAAGGTCCAGCTTCCGCGACTCCAACCGGCTGTCCAGGCCGTACTTCACCACCGGCGCCAGAAGCACGGTCAGCACCGCCACGACCGCTGACACGGCAGCGGAAATCACGGCAGCCGCTAAAGACGGCTCCAGATTCTCCACCCAGTCCAGCACGCGCCACCCCCTAAAGGGCCCCACCAGCCGAAGGTAACCCGAGATTCACGCCACCGCAGCCGAAGCCCCATGTGCTTGCACCTTGCCCTCCTCGGCCGGCGCACTGGCCGAGGAGGACGCGAGCGCGGAATTACCTGGCGCTCATCAGCGGGGCGACCTCGGATGATGTCACGGACGAGGCGCAGGGACGCGATGATGACGCCGACCGGGTTGGTCGGTGCGTCGTCAGTCACGCGTACGCGTCAGCAGCCGAGGTCAGATTTGTCCAAGACCGGGTGGATCGGTCGCGTGGTAGCTTCCGGCCAAAGCAAATCCTCGACCCGCCGCAAGAGTGAGGGATCATGGCCATGACCAGCGCCGACAGCGATCAAGAAGAGCAGGGGCAGACGTCGGCCTGGGAAAGGGCCTGGAAGGTGCTGGCCCCCGTGACGGACCTGGTGACGCCCATGGCAGTACGGGTCGCGGCCTCCCTGCGGCTGACCGATCTGATGGCCGGCGACGCGGTGCCCGTCGAGGAGCTGGCACGCCGGTCCGGCACCGACGCGGACGCGCTGGGCCGGCTGCTGCGTCACCTGGCCGGCCGGGGCGTCTTCACCGAACCGCAGCCGGGCACGTTCGCGGTCAACGAACCCGCCGCGCTGCTGGCCTCCGACCACCCTTCCCACATGCGGGCGCAGCTCGACCTGGACGGCTTCGGCGGGCAGATGGACCTGGCCTTCACCGGCCTGCTGCACACCGTACGCACCGGGCGACCGGCGTGGGAGACGGTCTACGGCACCCCGTACTGGCACTATCTCGCCGCGAACCCGAAGATCAGCGCGTCGTTCGACGCGATGATGGCTTCCGGAGCGGACTACGTCGCCGACGCGGCCAAAGGGTACGACTGGTCCGGTGTGCGGCATGTCGTCGACGTCGGCGGCGGCACCGGCGCCCTGCTCGCCGAAGTCCTGCGCGCCAACCCGGACCTCCACGCCACGCTCGTGGACCTGCCGGACACGGTTGAGCGAGGCCGGCGCCACCTGGCCGAGCTCGGACTGGATGCACGGTGCGCGTTCGCCGGGCAAAGCTTCTTCGACCCGCTGCCCGCAGGAGGGGATGTATACGTGCTCAAGCGGGTGATACACGACTGGAACGACGACGACGCCCTGCTGATCCTGCGCCGATGCGCCGAGGCGGCCGGGCGGCACGGACGGGTCGTCATGATCGAGTCAGGCGGCGGCCCCGGCGGCGACCCGGCCATGGTCACCGAGATGAACCTGCGCATGCTCGTGCTCACCGGCGGCCGCGAACGCACCCTCGACGACTACCTCGCCCTCGCCACCAGAGCCGGGCTCACCCTCACCGGCGTTCACCACACCGCCCTCGGGCACATCATCCTCGACTGCACTCCGCTGAGCCCCTGACCCAAGCCCTCTGCCACGCCCGGCCCGGCAGGAACGCGCTCACCTCCCGGGAACGTCGCACGCGCCACGTATGCTCCCGAACGCCCGCCCGTGGTCCAGGTGGCGAGGGCTTTACGAATCACCACGGCGAATCGGCCGGCTGAGGACCACGGGATCGTGGGACGCGTACGACGTCGCCTACTTCTTCAGAATTTCGCGGCGCTCAGAGGGGTGGGCATCCTGGACGACCAGGTCATCGCCACCACGAGGATCCGGTTCGTCCGAGTCTGGGACACCATAAAGCCCTTCGTCGAAGGCGAGCGCGAAAAGTCAACACCCCAGGCTATTCGCTGCTGAGCATCCTCGAAGCGTATGCCGAAAAGCGTACGCGACGCGCCGCCGGGAGATGCGTCCGGCTTAAATCGGCAGCGCAGCCGACCGCTTCGGCGGTTCAGCGCCAGAACCCGCCGACTACTGCGGCCGGGACCGGGACCGCGTTCTGGTGGGTCAGATCACTGACACGCCATCAGCTGCGGCGGCACCTCAAAGGCATAGGCTCGTGACATGTCGGACGATGCGCTGCCTTGCCCCCTCTGCTCGACTTCGATGAAGCCCGGAATCGTGGTGGGCAGAAGCCCCGGCGTCAAGTTCAAGCAGAGCGTGGGGGCGCTCGGTGACCTCACCGGCATCCGGCTGACCAAAGGCTTCGGCTACCAGCACGCCGACGCCTTCCGCTGCGACGAGTGCGGCACCGTGGTCATCCCGGGAACGTGAGCACACCAGAGACGCCCCTGCGCCCGGCGGGATCCGATGATCCGCCGGGCGACCGACCAACAGGCGGCATTGTCAGGCAGGGCTGCCGGCGAGGCTCTCCTTCTCGGCCTCATCGGCGCCCGCAGGCCGCCGCTGCCCATGCGGCGGCCGCGGTCCCCGGTCGCGCTTCCTGGTGACCGCGACCACCAGGGTCGGCACGAGCACCAACGTGAGCAGCGTCGAGGAGATCAGGCCGCCGATCACCACGATCGCCAGCGGCTGCGCGATGAACCCGCCCGACCCCGTCACCCCGAGCGCCATCGGCGTCAGCGCGCAGATCGTGGCCACCGCCGTCATCAGGATCGGCCGCAACCGCTGCCGGCCGCCCTCGATCACCGCTTCCACCACGCCCATACCCTGGTCGCGATACTGGTTGATGAGGTCGATCAGCACGATCGCGTTCGTCACCACGATACCGATCAGCATCAGCATGCCGATCAGCGCCGGCACACCCATCGCCGTGTCGGTCGCCACCAGCAGCCCCACCGCGCCCGTGGCCGCGAACGGGATCGACACCAGCAGGATCAACGGCTGGACGAAGCTGCGGAACGTCGCCACCATGATCATGAACACGATCGCGATGGCCGCCAGCATCGCCAGCCCCAGGTCGGCGAACGCCTCGTCCTGCTGAGCCGACACGCCGCCGATCTCGTACGTGGCACCGGCGCCCAGCGGCAGCGCGTCCAGCTTCGTCGTCAGCGCCTGCGTCACGCTGCCCAGGTCGCTGGCCGCCGCCTTCGCCGACACCGTGGCCGAGCGCTCGCCGTCGATCCGCGACACCTGCGTCGGCCCGGCCAACTGCCGGACGTCCGCCACCGTCGACAGCTTCACGAGGCCCGCCGCCGTCGGCAGCTTCAGGTCCTCGATCGCCTTGACGTCGTCCGGCGCGTCCGCGCCCCGCAGCACCAGGTCACTGGTACGCCCGTCCAGCGTGATCTGCCCCAGCGGCGCGCCCCGGAACGCCTGCGCCACCGCCTGCCCGACCTGCGCCTCCGTCAGCCCCCGCTCGGCAGCCTCCTGCCGGTCGACCACGACCTCGACCCGCGGCGCGCTCGCCTCCAGGTTGGAGGACACGTCGCGCAGCCCCGACACCTCGCCCATCGCGACCTTGACCTTGTCGGCCGCCGCACGCAGCGCGTCGGTGTCGGGCGCCTGCACGATCACGTCGATCGAGTCGGAGCTGAACCCGCCGCCGCCAGCACCGCCCACCGTCACCTCGCCGACCCCCGACAGGGCCGAGACCTTGTCGCGCAACTCCTGCTCGACCTTCGCCGTGTCGGCGTCCTCGGTCAGCGTCACCGAGTACGACGCCCGGTCAGCGCTCCCTCCCTGGCCGCCGCCCTGCAGACCGCCGCCACCGCCACCCACGTTCACCTGGTACGACTCCACACCGCCCAGGCCGGCCAGCGCGGCCTCCACCTTCTTGGCGGCCTCGTCGGTGGTGGCCAGGTCGGTGCCCACCGGCATGCGCTGCGACATCGACAGCGTGTTCTGCCCCGAGGAGTCCAGGAAGTTCGTCTGCAACCGGCCGGCCAGGCCCATCGTGCCGACGAACACCGCTATCCCGATCAGCACCGTCACCAGCTTGAACCGGGTCGCGAACCGCAACACCGGCAGGTAGGCCCGCTGCAACGGCGACCGCAGCTCCTTGGCCTCGGCCTCCTCACGCTGCTTGCGCGCCTGCTCCGGCGTCAGGTCCGGCGCCTTCAGGAACCAGTACGCCAGCACCGGCACCACCGTCAGCGACACCAGCAACGAGGCCAGCAGCGCCACCGCCACCGTGACCGCGAAGGGGCTGAACAGCTCGCCCACCATGCCGCCCACGACCGCGATCGGCGCGAACACCGCCACCGTGGTCAGCGTCGAGGCCGTCACCGCGCCCGACACCTCGCGCACGGCCGTCAGGATCGCCTGCAGCTTGGCCTCGCCGTAGCCGAGATGTCGCTTGATGTTCTCCAGGACCACGATGGAGTCGTCCACCACCCGGCCCACCGCGATCGTCAGCGCGCCCAGGGTCAGCATGTTCAGCGAGTAGTCGCCCACGTACAGCACGATCAGCGCGATCACCACCGACAGCGGGATCGACACCGCCGTGACCAGCGTCGAACGCACCGACAGCAGGAACACCAGGATGACCAGCACCGCGAACGCCAGCCCCAGCAGGCCCTCCGTGGTGAGGTTCTCGATGGACTGCTCCACGTACGGCGCCTGGTCGAACACCACCGACACCGCCGTGTCCGACGAGTCGCCCAGCGCCTTGGTCAGGTCCGGCAGCTTGTCCGCGACGGCGTGCGAGATCGCCACCGCGTTGCCGTCGGGCACCATCGTGATCGACACGCCGAGGCTCGACTTGCCGTTCGTCCGGGTGATCGTCGTCGCGTCGGCCAGCCCGCGCGTCACCGTCGCCACGTCGCCCAGCTTCACCGGCTTCAGCGGCTTCGGCTTGACCTGCGGCAACCCGCCCTGCGGCAGGCCCCCCTGCGGCTGCCCCGGCTGCGGCCGGGCCTGAGCCTGGGCAGGGGCCTGAGCCTGCGGCTGGGCCGGCGTCAGGTACAGGTCCTTCAGCTTCTCCACCGTGTCGACCCGCGACCCCACCTGCACCGTCAGCGACCTGCTGTCCGCGGTCAGCGTGCCGGCCGGGATCGGCGTGCCGTTCGCCCGCAGCACGTCGGGGATCTGCGCCGCCGACACCCCCGCCCGGGCCATCTTCTTGTCGTCCGGCTCGATCGTCACGACCTCGTCACGGGTGCCGGTGACCGCCGCCTCCCGTACGCCCTCGACACTCTGCAGCTCCGGCACCGCGATCCTGCGCAGCTTGTCGGCCATCGCCCGCTCGTCGCCGCCGTCGCCCACCGCCAGCACCATCACCGGGATGTCGTCGGTGTTGCCCGCCACCACCTGCGGTTGCACGTTGTCCGGCAGCGTCACCCGATCCATGGCCTGCTGCATCTTGTTCAGCGACGACTCGATGTCGGTGCCGAACTCGAAGGCCACCTGGATCTGGGCCATCCCCTCCCGCGAGGTCGAGGTCATCTGCTCCATGCCGGGCAGCCCCTGGAAGGAGTCCTCGATCGGCTTGGTGACCTGCTCCTCGACGATCTCCGGCGACGCGCCGGGGAACGGCGCCACCACGAATGCGCCGGGAAACTCCAAAGACGGCAGCAACTGCTGTTTCAACTGCGGGATCGTGAACGCGCCGAACGCACTGAGCACGACCGCGACCAAGATCACTAGGCTGCGGTTGGCCAGGCTCAACCGGGCGAAAGCGGTCATAGGTTCCCCTCCAAGAGTTCGCCCCAGACTAACACTTCGCCCCGAACGAATATTTAGACAAGGTCAGCTTTCCTGATAACCTTCTCAGGAAGCGAGAGGTGAGCGTGAAAGACGAACGCGAGGACCTGATCCGCCGGATCACCGAAACCCAGCGTGGCCTCGGGCGGCTGTTCGCCCAGCACCACTCCCCCCTGTTCACCTCCAACCTCACCATGAGGCAGCTCAAGGTCGTCATGCTCGTGTCCGTCAACGGCTCCGCCTCCGGACAGGACCTCGCCCAGGACCTCGGGGTCGGCCTCGGCACCGTCACCGGCATCGTCGACCGCCTCGTGGCCCAGGGACTCGTCAGCCGGCACGAGGACCCCCAGGACCGGCGCGTACGCCGGGTGGAGCTCACCCCCGCCGGCGCCGCGCTGATCGAGGAGATCAACAACGCCGGCCTGCGGCACTATCGACGCATCATGGACCACCTCGACACCGAGACCCTGCGCGCCCTCGACCACGTCACCCGCACCCTACGGGACGTCGCCGACAAGCTCGTTCACGACGACAACGGCTGAGCGGCCCGCCCGGTTTCGCCGGAAGGTTGGAAAAGGCGGTGAGCTCGATCACATGCAGCCCACCGCCTTTACAAAGTAGATCTCAAGCCAGGCGAGCCAGCGGCTCCGGCAGCTCGGCCTCGTAGGCCACCGTCAGCCGCCGCGTCGCCCGCGTCACCGCCACGTACAGGTCCTGGCCGCCCATCGGCGACTGCGCCATGATGCCGGCCGGATCCACCACCACGACCGCGTCGAACTCCAGCCCCTTGGCCTGCCGCACCGTCAGCACCACCACCGGCGCGTCCAGGTCACCGTCCGGGAACAGGGCGGCGACCTCCGCGTGCCGCGCGTCCGGCGTCACCACCCCCATCCTGCCCTCACCGATCTCCGCCAGCTCGCCCGCCACCAGCGCGGGCAGCCCCGCCACCGGCAGCCGTACCGCGCGCGGCTCCGCCTCGCCGTCGCGTACCGACTCCGGCGGCTCCTGCCCCGGCGCGAAGGTGCGCAGCACGTCCGCGGCCACCCGCATGATCTCCACCGGCGTACGGTAGTTGACCAGCAGCCGCTCCTCCCGCCACCGCCCCTCCAGGTACGGGTCCAGCACCTCGCCCCACGAACGTGCGCCCGCCGCCGAGCCCGTCTGCGCCAGATCGCCCACCACGGTCAGCGACCGCGCCGGAACCCGCCGCATGATCATCCGCCAGGCCATCGCGGACAGCTCCTGCGCCTCGTCCACGATCACGTGCCCGTAGGCCCACGTACGGTCGGCGGCCGCCCGGTCGGCCGTCGTCAGCCCCAGGCCGTCGTCGGCGTGCCGCTCCGCCAGCATGTCGGCCCGCTCGAAGATGCCCTCCTCCGCCACGCCGGTCGTCTGCAGCACCTCCCACGCGTACAGCTCCTGCTCGGCCTGCTCCTCCCCGCTCCGCCTGGCCGCCGCCCGGCGGGCCGAGTCGTCCTCACCCAGCAGCTCGGCCGCCTCGTCCAGCAGCGGCACGTCCCCGACCGTCCACTCCGCCTCCATCGGGCGCACCAGCTCGGACCAGTCCAGGCCGGGCGGCGCCACGGACCACAACGTCTCCGGTGAGGCCAGCAGCTCCGCGATCAGCCGCTGCGGCGTCAGCTCCGGCCACAACCCGTCGACGGCACGCCGCACCTCCGGTTCGCCCCACAACCGCCGGGAGGCCAGCCGCAGGTCCACCTCGTCCAGGTCGCCCTCCAGGTCCAGCGGCTGCGACAGCTCCGGCTCGCCGTCCACCACCAGGTCCTCGATGTGCAGCGACTCCTCCAGTGCCCGCGCCTCGGCCTTGGCCAGCTCCTTGAGCAGCTCGGTGACGTACAGCTTGCGCGCCATGTTGTGCGGCAGCCGTACGGCGCGGGCGCGGTCGCGCAGCCGCAGGCACACCTCGCGCGGCACCCGCAGCCTCAGGCCGTCCAGCTCCACCTCCAACTCCCCGTCCGGCACCGCCTGGCGCAGCTCCAGCGCGCGGGCCACCACCTCGGCCATCCGCGCGTCGCCCTTGACCACCGCCGCCGCCGGCGCGTCCACCGCACTCGTCCGCACCCCGGGGAACATCTCCCCCACCGTGGACATCACCACCTGCGTCTCCCCCAGCGCGGGCAGCACCTGGCTGATGTAACGCAGGAACATCGGGTTGGGGCCCACCACCAGCACGCCGCGCCGCTCCAGCGTGTCGCGGTGGGTGTAGAGCAGGTACGCGGCCCGGTGCAGCGCCGCCACCGTCTTGCCGGTGCCGGGGCCGCCCTGCACCACCAGCGCTCCCTGCAGCGCGGCGCGGATCACCCGGTCCTGCTCGGTCTGGATCGTGGCCACCACGTCGCCCATCCGGCCCGTACGGCCCCGCCGCAGCGCCGCCAGCAGCGCCGCCTCGCCGACCAGCGTGCTGCGGTCCCCTTCGCTCATCCCCTCCAGGTCGAACACCTCGTCGTCGATGCCGACCACCATGCGGTCCCGCAGATGCAGGTGCCTGCGCCGCACCAGCCCGCCGGGATCGGTGGCCGTGGCCACGTAGAACGGCCGCGCCGCCGGCGCCCGCCAGTCGATCAGAACTGATTCGTGGCTCTCGTCCCGCAGGCCGATCCTGCCGACATAGGTGCTCTGCCCCGACCCGTCGTCGATGCGACCGAAGCACAGCCCGCGCTCCACCGCGTTGAGCTGCGCGACCCGGCGGGCCTGCTCCGAGGCCAGCGCCTCGCGCTCAACCATCGCCTGCCGGGTGCCCAGGGAGCCGCCCCTGCCGTACGCCTCGCGCAGTGCCGCCTGCGCCCGCTTCCTGGTGACGTCGAGCCGCTCGTACAGCCGGGACACAGTGCGCTGCTCGGTGTCAAGGGCTTCCGCAAGACCATCTTGACGATTAGCCATAGCGTGGTATACTCCTAACGGAGGCGTGTGGAGATTGCGCTAAAACTGCGCAGCATTCGAGCTTAACTCCCCCATCGCCGCGATCGCAACCGCCCGTGGATCAGCCGTGCTCGCGCAGCGTGCCCGCCGGAGCCGGGATCGCCGGGAACGGATTGTCCGGCAGCAGGATCACCCGCCGCACCTGCCCGTCCCGTGCCACGGCGTCCAGGTGCGGCAGCGCCGCGCCGATGCCCGCCGCCCGGTCGCGGCCCACAACCCGGCGAACAGCTCCACCAGCCCCGCCACCCCGCAACACTGGCAGGCCGTGTCCCACAACCCCGGCACCCGCCGGTACGGCACCCCGCTGGCCACGATCCCGGCCGCCAGCCGCTCGGCCCAGTCCAGGTCGCCCGGGTCGCCCGCCACCCGCGCGCCCGCCTCCGCCGCCAGCTCCTCGTAGGCCGGCAGGCCCAGCATCGACGCGGCGTGCAGCAGCGCGAGCACCACGCCGCCGTCGGCGCGCTGCGCCGGATCGCCCGACCAGCCGGGACCGCCGTCCATCGGGCGCGCCGCCCGTACCACCCGGTCCAGCGCGCCCACCGCCGCCTCTTCCGGCCCGCCGTCACCCAGCACCCACCCGACTTCGCAGAGCGCCACCGCGATGCCGCTCAGCGGGCCTCCTGTGTGGTGTGCGCCGATCAGCTCATCACACGAAATCACGGCAGCGGCGACGGCTCGGCCATGGGAGCCTCGGCGAGCCGGCGTACCCGGTACAACGGCAGCGCGGCCGCGACCAGCCCGGCGGCACTGAGCAGCACGACCGGCCACGCGTACACCGGAATGCGCACGTCGGGCGACAGCATGGACTCCAGGGTGAAGAGGTAGATGCTCAGAACTTCCACGAACGAGGACACGACGCCCGCCAGGCCGACGAGCAGCAGCAGCGTCGCCCCCGTACGGCCGAGCAGCCGCGACGGCGTGATCACCTGACGGTGGCTGAGCAGCGTCACGGCGGCGGCCGTCGTCCCGGCCAGTGGCAGGAAGGTGCCCAGGGCGTGCCACCACACGCCCCAGCCCGTCTCGGCCAGCACGAGCAGGAACGCGAACGGCTGGGTCAGCAGGAGCGACACCCAGGCCAGCCGGAAGACGTGCACCCTCCGCCGCAACACCCACACCGCCACAGCCCCGGCCGGTACCGCCAGGTAACCCAGCCAGGAGCTCGGCACGTTCCCGCGCGGCTCGACGAGTTCCCCGAGGAGCGGCTGCAGCATCGCGACCACCACGACGGACACGGCGATGGCCCTGAGCACGGGATGGGCGAAGGTGAAACGCACGCCCTCCACCGTCTCGGCCCACCAGCCCGCTCGCGGCGGCGCGGGTTCCTCGGGGACGCCGATCGCGCGGAACAGCAGCGCGCAGGCGGCCAGCACCCCGGCGGCCAGCGCCGGCCACCACATTGGTTGCTCCATGACCCCGGGGAGCAACCAGTACGCCAGTTCCGCGACGATCACCACGGTCGCGTTGACCGGGACGAGCCGGCCGTGCTCGACGGCCGCGGGCAGGTAGGCGTCCCTGGCGAGGTCCGCGGCCTGCCACAGGATCGGCACGAGCACGACGGCCAGGAGGAGATGCGGGGCGGCCGTCCAGCCCAGCCACGTGGTGACCGCGAAGGAGGCCAGCGTCGTGGCGCCCGCCAGGGCCGTGACCACCAGCGCCGGCCCGCGCCGCACCCGGTCTACCAGCACGCCGATCGGCAGCACCAGCAGGAACCCGAGCAGCGTGGCGGCCGCGGAGGCGAGCCCCGTCTCGGCGTACGACAAGGGCGCGTTCATGAGCAGGACGAAGACGAGCGTGCCCGGCGCGATGAACATGCCGAGTTCCTGGCCCGCCCCGCCGGATAAGGACAGCAGGAAGGTACGGCGGGATGGCTGGATGATCATCTCGGCATCCTCGCACGAACCGGCATTCCCACCCGGCCGCGCGATCGCCTCGATCGCGTTACCGAGCCGCCGCACCTGGTCGTCCCAGCCACGCACGCCCAGTCGCACCGGGGAACCGGCCCGTTCGAGGTGCTGGTTGCGCGACCCCGGCACGTCATCCGGTGCATCATGCCGGGCGCCGTCCTGGTCCGGAGGCCGGCGTGAGCGCGAGGCCGAAGATCGCTGCCTTGCGCGGCGGGAACGTCACCCTCGCCGCGGCCGCCGACACGGCTGCCAGGGCGGCCGAGATTCTCGCGCTCAACGTCGAGGACCTTGACCTGGAGCGCCGCGAGGTCACCGAGGTCCTGGCACCCCGCCGCCGTACGCACTGATCAACCGAGTGGCGGCTCGCCGCAGCTATAGGAGTCCCGGGCCGTACCGGGACGAGGCGGGTGCGGGGTGGGCGTGCTGGGCGGTGGGGTGGGTGCTAGCTTGGCCGGTCATGTCGGACTATCTGCGAGAGCTCTTCTCCCTGGAGGGCCGGCGCGCCCTGGTGACCGGCGGCAGCTCCGGGATCGGGTACGCCATGGCCGAGGCGATCGGGCGGGCCGGGGCCGAGGTCGTGCTGGTCGCCCGTACCGAGAGCAGGCTGGAGGCGGCCGCCGGCCGGTTGCGCGGGCACGGCGTCACCGCCTCCTGGATCAGCGCCGACCTCGGCGACCGTGCCGACGTGCAGCGGGTCTGCGCGGCGGCGGGCGACATCGACATCCTGGTCAACGACGCCGGCAACAACATCCGCAAGCCCATGGCCGACCTCACGCCCGACGACTACGAGCGGACCGTGGCGGTCAACTTCACCGCCCCCTACCTCTTCGGCCAGCACTTCGGCCCCAAGATGGCCGGGCGCGGCTGGGGACGCATCATCAACGTCGGCTCGCAGCAGTCCGTCAGCGCGTTCGGCGACAGCGGCATCTACGGCGCCGCCAAGGCCGGGCTCGCGGGCCTGACCCGCTCCCAGGCCGAGGCGTGGTCGGCCGGCGGCGTGTGCGTCAACACGATCATCCCCGGGTTCGTGCTGACCCCGCTGACCGCGCCCGCCCAGGCGATCCCCGGCCGCGTCGAGGCGCTCGCCGCCCGGCACATGGTCAAGCGCAACGGCGTGCCCGAGGACTTCGCGGGCGCGGCGGTGTTCCTGGCCGGTGACGCCTCCGCGTTCGTCACCGGCCAGATGCTCTTCGTCGACGGCGGTTTCTTCGTCCACTAGCGCCCAGGGCCCGCTGCCTTTACTTTGTAGATTACTTGCGGCGGATCTGGCGTGCGCCCACCCCTTCGCTCCAGGCGTCGATGACGAGTTCGTCGCCCTCGACCCGGGTCCACGCCACCTCCGTCAGCTCGATCCTGAACAGATGCGAGTCGGCCTCGGGCAGCTCGAACGAGGCCAGCACCTGGGGATCGGTGACCTCCACCGCCCGCCCGGCCAGCTTCAGGTCTCCCTCCCACTCCGAGGGGTCGGCCCCCTCCGGGGCCTTCGAGGTGACGTGGATCGCCATCCGGGGATCCCGCCGCAGGTCGGCGGCCTTGACGGCGTGGGACATCGAGCCGGTCCACAACTCGCCGTCCCTGAAGCTCGTCTCGATGCCGCTGACCCGAGGCGAGCCGTCCTTGCGCAATGACGCCAGGACCTTGTGCCGGTAGGCCTCCATCAAGCGCCGCGCCACTGCCGCCAACTCCGGCGCCTGCCGGTCGAACTCCCGCCATGAAGCCATGACCCCCATCATGCACTCCGGCCTCGCCGTTTGCGTGACGGGCTGTCGTCTTCTACGTTAGTAAACGAATGGACATTTACTAATAGACAGGAGACGCGCATGCCCGCCGACCGCCCGTTCACGTGCTCGGTGTTCATCGGCACGAGCCTCGACGGGTTCATCGCCCGCGAGGACGGGGACCTCGCCTGGCTCACCAGCCGGGGCGAGGCCGCCGGCGGCGACCTGGGTTACCAGAAGTTCGCCGACGGCATCGACACCGTCGTCATGGGACGCGGCACGTACGAGTCGGGCCTGGCCTTCGACACCTGGCCGCACGAGGGCAAGCACGTCGCCGTGCTCAGCACCACGCTGCCGGACGGCGCCGACCCGCGCATCACCGTCCACCGCGACCTCGACCGGCTCCTGCGGGCACTGGCCGAGCGCGGCGCCACGAGCGTGTACGTCGACGGCGGCCAGGTCATCCGTGCCTTCCTGCGCGCCGGCCTGATCGACGAGATGACGATCACCACGGTCCCGGTTCTGCTGGGCACCGGCCTGCCGCTGTTCGGCCCGGTCGGCGGCGACGTCCCGCTCACGCACCGCTCGACCCAGGTGTTCGGGGCGGGCGTCGTCCAGTCCACCTACACGGTCGAGCGCGCCACCTCCCCCTGACCTCCGATCGCGATACCGGGGGGTCGAAAGTGACCAGAGTGCGACTTGTACACTCATCCCCGTTTCGTGGGATTCGGGGGATGGCGTGCCGCTGGAGCAGGTCCTGGTGTTGCTGGCCGCGGCGGCGGGCGCCGGCTGGGTGGACGCCGTCGTGGGCGGCGGTGGGTTGCTGCAACTTCCCGCCACCCTGATGACCGGGCTGCCCACCGTTGAGGCGATGGCCACCAACAAGGTGTCCTCGATGTTCGGCACCGCCTCCGCGGCCGTGGCGTACGCGCGCTCCACGAAGATCGACCGGCACGTGGCGCTGCCCGCGACGGGCCTGGCCATGGTGAGCGCCGGGCTGGGGGCCTGGGCGGCGGCCTCGATCACGGCCGAGGTGCTGCGGCCGGCCGTCATGGTGGTGCTGCTGGCGGTGGCGGCGTTCGTGACGCTGCGGCCGGGGCTGGGGGCCGTACCGGAGCCGCGGCTGCGCACCCGGGGACGGGTGTTCGCCGCCGTGGTCACGGCCGGGGTGGTGATCGCGTTCTACGACGGGATCATGGGGCCGGGCACCGGGACGTTCCTGATCATCGCGTTCACCACCGTTCTCGGGCTGGACTTCGTGTCGGCGTCCGCCTCGGCGAAGATCATCAACATCGGGACGAACCTGGGGGCGCTGGCGGTGTTCGCGGCGCAGGGGCACGTGCACTGGGGGCTCGGGCTCGGCATGGCGGTGTGCAACGTCGCCGGCGCCCAGTTCGGGGCCCGCATGGCGCTGCGCCGGGGCGCCGCCTTCGTCCGGATCGTCCTGCTGTGCGTGGTGGTGGCCATGGTGATCAGGCTGGGCTGGCAGCAGTTCGGCTGATCCCGGCGCCCACCTGCCAGCCGCCCAGGGCGTCCATAGAATGGCGGCATGCGTGCCAGCCGCCTGCTCTCGCTGCTTCTGCTGTTGCAGACGCGCGGCCGCATGACCGCGCCTGAGCTGGCCGAGGAGCTGGAGGTGTCGGTCCGCACGGTCTACCGCGACGTGGAGGCGCTGTCGGCGGCCGGGGTACCGGTCTACGCCGACCGCGGCCCCGCGGGGGGCTACCAGCTCCTCGACGGCTACCGCACCAGGCTCAACGGGCTGACGGCCGAGGAGGCCTCGTCGCTGTTCCTGGCGGGGCTGCCGGGCCCGGCGGCGGAGCTGGGCCTGGCCGAGGTGGCGGCCGCCGCCGAGCTGAAGCTGCTGGCCGCGCTGCCGCCCGAGCCGCGCTCGCACGCGGCGCGGATGCGCGAGCGGTTCCTGCTCGACGTGCCGGGGTGGTATCGCTCGGGCGACGACGTGCCGCACCTGAGCGCGGTGGCCGCGGCGGTGTGGGATCAGCGGCCGCTGCACATGACCTACCGGCGCTGGGGCCGCCAGGTCGTGGACCGGGTGGTCCATCCGTACGGGCTGGTGCTGAAGGGCGGGTCGTGGTACATGGTGGCCGCGCCACCGGGCGGCACCCCGCGCACCTATCGGGTGGCGCGCGTGCTGACCGTGGAGACGCTGCCCGGGCGGTTCTCCCGGCCTGAGGAGTTCGAGCTGGCGGAGTTCTGGCACGGCTACACCCAGGAGTTCCGCGAGCGCATGTACACCGCGCGGGCCGTCATCAAGCTCGCCCCCGGGCGCGGCGACCTGCTGGCGTACACGATGGGCGCCGACGTGGTCACCGCCGCGCTGGACGCGGCCGGGGAGCCCGACGCCGAGGGCTGGCTGACCCTGACCGTGCCCGTCGAGTCGCTGACGCACGCGCGCTGGCTGCTGCTGCGCATGGGGACCGACGTCGAGGTGCTGGGGCCGCCGGAGCTGCGGGCCCTGATGGTCGAGGCGGTCACGGCGCTAGGCAAGATCTACCAATAAATCAGGCGATATCCGGGCGCCAGTCTGCCACGATGCCGCGCATGTATCTTCTAGCGTTCATCGGCGCGTGCGTCCTGGTGGCCATGGTGCCCGGGGTCAGCACCGCCGTCATCCTGCGCCAGACCCTGCGCGCCGGCCGGGGCTCGGGCCTGGCCGCCACACTGGGCAACGAGACCGGGATCCTGGCGTGGGGACTGGCCGCCGCGTTCGGACTGTCGGCGCTGCTGGTGGCCTCGGAGCTGGCCTACGACGTCATGCGCGTCGCGGGCGCCGTCGTCCTGGTGGTGATGGGGGCGCAGTCGTTGTGGCAGGCGCGCAAGGAGGCGCCGCAGCCGCCCGCCGGCGAGGTGGTGGCGGGCTGGCGCGGGCCGTATCTGGCGGGCGTCGGGACCTGCCTGGCCAACCCGAAGGCGGGGGTGTTCGCGATGTCGTTCCTGCCGCAGTTCGTCCCGCCGGGGCAGAGCGTGCCGCTGACGCTGGTGACGCTGGCCCTGGTGTGGGTGGTGGTGGACCTGCTCTGGTACGGGCTGCTCATCTGGGCCGTCGCGAGGGCGAAGGCGTGGCTGGACCGGCCGGGGGTCCGGCGGCGGCTGGAGCAGATCTCGGGCGTGGTGCTGATCGGGCTGGGCGTGCGGCTGGTGGTGGAGGCGCGATGACGATCTGGCATGCCGAACGGGGCACGGGTGAGCCGGTGGTGCTGCTGCACTCGTCGGCGGCGGATTCCGGGATGTGGGACGCGCAGTGGGACGCCCTGGCCGCCCGGTTCCGGGTGATCAAGGTGGATTTCCGTGGGTACGGGCGGACGCCGTTCCAGGCGGACGGGCCGTACAGCGATGCGGGAGACGTGGCCGAGGTGCTGGCCGGGCTGGGCGTGGGACGGGCGGCCGTGGTGGCGTCGTCGGGCGCCGGCCGGGCCGCGCTGGAGCTGGCCGCCGACGGGCTCGCCGACCGCCTGGTGCTGCTCAACCCGATCTCCACGCTGGAGCCGACGGCGGACGTGCGGGCGTACTGGACGGAGGAGGGGCGGCTGCTCGAACTCGGCGACACGCAGGGGGCCGCCGAGCTCAACGCGCGCACCCTGCTCGGCCCCGAGGCGTCCGAGGCCGCGTGGGAGCGGCTGGTGGGCATGCAGCGGCACGCGTTCGAGGTGCAGCTCGCCGCGGATCCGGAGCCCGAGCAGATCGAGCGCGAACTGCCGCCCGTCGACGTGCCCGCGCTGGTCGTGGCGGGGGCGCACGACCTGCCGTACTTCGTGGCCAGCGCCCGCCACCTGGCCGGCGAACTGCCGCGGGCCCGGCTGGTCGAGCTGGAGTGGGCCGGGCACCTGCCCTCTCTCGAACGTCCGGAGGAGGTCAACGCCCTGCTGCTGGACTACCTTTAGGGCATGACGAACGACCTGGCGACCCTGATGAGGCAGGCGCAGGACGACGATCCGCTGCTGGCACTGCACGCCACCACCGCGCTGCGCCGTGAGATCGAGCGCCTGGAGGCGGTCCAGGTGCGGCGGGCCCGGGTGGCCGGGCTCGCCTGGGCGCAGATCGCCAACGCGATCGGGGTGAGCAAGCAGGCCGTGCACAAGAAGTACGGCCGCCGCTAGACCCGCGCCCGCCACTGTCCGGCGAACCACCCCAGGACGATGTTCCAGGAGTAGCCGCGCCGGATCCGCCCGGCCACGTCCGGCGGCAGCGTGTCCAGGCCGCGATGCTCCAGCAGCACTTCGGTGCCGCCCTCGACCGGCCTGAAGGCGATCTCGATCTCCATCCGGCCGGTGGGGTTGAGCAGGTCGGCCCAGACGAGGCGGTGCGGGGGCTCCCAGACCACGATCCTGCCGGTGTCGACGTGGCCGCCGTCGGACCACACCTCGCGCAGGTAGCCGTCCTCGAACCGGATGCCCACGGCGCGGTCCGGGTCTACCCAGCTGTGGCGGCCGCGTACGTACCAGCGGTCGATCTCGTCGGTGAAGATCTGGAACGCGGTCGCGGGATCGACCAGGACGGTGACGCCTGCCTGGACGGAGTTCACTGCCGGCGCTCCACGTGGTCCTTGAACGAGCCGAGCTGCTCGGCCCAGAACGCCTGCACCTGGTCCAGCCACGCCTGCAGGGCGGCGAACGGCTCCTGCCGCAGGGTGTACAGGCGCAGGCGGGCGTCGGCCCCGCCCGCCTCGGCCCGTACGAGACCGCCCGCCCGCAGGACCCGCAGGTGCCTGCTGAGGGCGGGCGCGCTCATCTGCACCGCCTGGGCCAGCTCCCCGGCCGGGCGCGGCCCTTCGCGCAGCAGGTCGATCACCTTACGCCGGGTGGGGTCGGCCAGCGCGGCCAGCGTCGCGTCCACATCGTTAACGTCGTTGTTAATCTTTGCCTGCTTCCGTTAGGGTGTTAATCCTTAACGATAGCGTCAATTATTGCGGAGGTACGCGCATGTCCGTCGAACTGCACTATTACACCCTGTCCGTGGCGAACCTGGACAGGGCGGCGGCCTTCTACGGGAAGCTGTTCGGCTGGGAGTTCAGGCGGGAGCACGAGACCTACCTTCACGTCACCAACACGTCCGTGCCCATGGGTTTCACCGCCGACGGCCCCTCCTCCCAGCCGAACCTCTACTACGACGTCCCCGACGTCGACGCCGCGGCGGAGCGGGTACGCGAGCTCGGCGGCAGCACCGGTGAGATGTACGAGAGCACTTCGGGCCGCGGCTGCGCGTGCACCGACGACCAGGGCACCCGCATCAGCCTCTGGCAGCCCGCCCCCGGCTTCGCGCGCCCTCAGACCTGATCGAGCGGCGCACCGGTCGGGAGCAGTGCTGATCAATCGGGAACTCTGACGGTGGCGATGCCGAGCGTGCTCGTCATCGGCAGCATCCCGGCCTCGAAGATCGCACCGAGCAGCGGGGAGCCGAGCCGGGCCAGCCGCTCGGCCCGCTCCTCCCCGAGCAGCCGCCACGGCTCAGCGGCCAGCTCGTCAGTCATGCGCTCCACCTGGTCGCGCAGCGCCTGCCCGCGCTCGGTGGCCTGGCCGTCGGGACCGACCAGCCCGCGTGCGGCCAGCCGTTCGCTGGCGGCCGCCCATTCCTCCTCGCTCCAGCCGCGCCCGCCGAAGTTCGCCACCGGGGCCGCGCCGATCGCCGCGAACGACACCAGCGACTCGCACGGATCCAGCTCCGCGGCCAGCAGCGCCGCCACGTGGCCGTCGCCGCGGTGCTCACGCAGCACGGTGGCCGCCTGCCACAGCACCAGGTGCGGCTCGTCCGGCCAGGGCAGGTCCAGGTTGGCCGCGGCGAAGGGCCGGCCGCCCACCGTCACGCTCTCGGCGGCCCGCCTGGCCAGCTCCGCCGCCTCCTTCATCTCCGGCGCCGCCACCCCGTCACCCAGCAGCTGCCGATAGGTCCGGTCGATCGCCGCCAACCGCGTCGCCAGCACCTGCTCGGGCGAGGCCACCGCCCACACGCCGGGCACGTGCTCGGCGATCGTGCGCGGGCTGAAGCTGTAGTACGCCGCCGTGGCCAGCCGCGCGCCGGCCCGGCCCAGCGGGGCCGTGCGGTAGGCGAAGTAGCTGGGCCAGCGCGGCTCGACCTCGTAACCGAGCTCAGCCGCCGCCTCGAACGCCGGTGGCGAGAAGTACAGCACCGCGTGGAGGGGCTCAAGCTGATGCCACATGCGGCGAGCGAGCCTGGACGATGCACTCACGGCAAATCCTCACTGTCTAGGTAAGCTATGCCAGTGACGATAGACGCATGGCACATCACTGGTCAATCCCAGATAGACAGTTATGTCGGTCGGTGGGCGGAGCTGGCCGTCCTCCTGGTGAACGAACTGGCCGTCACCCAGGCGCTCGGCCGTCCGCGCACCCCGCCCGCCGACCGGTTGGCCGCCCTCTCCCAGGCGTTCGACCAGCACGGCTGGATCCCCACCCGCGCGCTCACGGCCGCCGACGCCGACCGGCTCGCCGACGTGGCCGCCGCCCTCCGCCCCGCCTTCACCGGCGCCCCGGACGCGACCGCCGTCCTCAACGAGACCCTCGTACGGCACGGCGCCGTCCCCAACCTGCACGGCGACCCGCCGATCCTGGCCTTCCACCGGCCGGGCTCGGACCTCGTGGACGCCTGGGCCGCCGACGCCGCCACGGCGCTGGCCATGGTGATCGGCGTCGGCCAGGGGCAGCGCCTGCGGGCGTGCGAGGCGGGCGGCTGCGACCTGGTCTTCCTCGACGTCACCCGCAACGCCTCACGCCGCTTCTGCGGCCTGTCCTGCCAAAACCGCGCCAAAGCCAGCGCCTACCGCGCCCGCCGCCGCACATAGCCCCCGCCGGAATGGGCACCGGGACCGCAACGGCCAGCGTCGAGACTCTCTGCGGAGATGGGCAGCGCGCAGAGGCGGGGAGCGTGCAGCAGAGGGCTGCGTAGCGCTGGGGCAGCGTGCGGCAGCAGGACGCTATGTGCGGCGGGCTTGTGGGCCGCGCGGAGCTGGATGCGGCGGCGGGCAGCTGTGGCAGAGGGGCGGCTGTGTGGCGCTGGGGCAGCTGTACCAGCCGGGGGCTACGTGCGGCGGCGGGCTTGTGGGCCGCGCGGAGCTGGATGCGGCGGCGGGCAGCTGTGGCAGAGGGGCGGCTGTGTGGCGCTGGGGCAGCTGTACCAGCCGGGGGCTACGTGCGGCGGCGGTGTTGTGTGCGGCGTGGAGTTGGGTGCGACGGGGGGTTGTGTAGGACCTCAGTGCACGAGACGCGAGGATGACCGCTGGGCAGCGCCGCACGGCGGGACGGCGGACCGGCCCGCACCGCCGGCATCCCAGCGGCCAGGGCCCGACACGCTGGATGGCGCAGCCGCGACCAGCCCGTCAGACCCGGCGAGTCGACTCCAGCACGCCGGGCACACCGAGCCCAGGCCAGCGGACCAAGGTCAGCAGGCCAAGGTCAGCAGGCCCGAGGGTTAAGGGGCTGGGGGGTGGGGGCCCGGCGGGGTTGAGGGCCCGGCGGGGTTGAGGGCCCGGGGTCGGCGGGCCAAGGTCAGCGAAACCATGGGGTTAGCGGACCCAGGGATCAGCGGACCCGGGGTTAGCGGGCCCAAGGATCAGCGGACCCCAAAGATCAGCGGACCCCGGGGATCAGCGGGCCCAAGGAACCAGCGGACCCCGGGGATCAGCGGGATCGGGGTTAGCGGGTGGGGGTCAAGGTGCGTTTTCTGGAGGCGTAGATGTCGTCGATCAGGTGGTAGGTCCGAGCCTGCTCGGCCGTGAAGATGCGATCCCGGTCGATGTCCTTCCTGATCTCCAGCACCCCCCGCCCCGTGTGCCGGGACAGGATCTCCTCCTGCTGGTCCCGCATCCGCAGGATCTCCCGCGCGTGGATCTCCAGATCGCTCGACTGCCCGCGCCCGCCCTCCGTGTGCGGCTGGTGCAGCAGGATCCGGGTGTGCGGGAGGGCGGCGCGCTTGCCGGGGGCGCCCGCGGCGAGCAGGACGGCCGCCGCCGAGGCCGCCTCGCCGATGCAGACCGTGTGGATCTCCGGCCGGACGAACTGCATCGTGTCGTAGATGGCGGTCATCGCGGTGAACGACCCGCCGGGCGAGTTGATGTAGAGGTTGATGTCCTGGTCGGGATCGAGCGACTCCAGCGTGAGCAACTGCGCCATCACGTCGTTGGCCACGGTGTCGTCGATCGGCACGCCCAGGAAGATCACCCGGTCCTCGAACAACTTGGTGTACGGATTGGACTCCTTCGTCCCATAGGAGGTCCGCTCCGTGAACGACGGCAGCACGTAACGTCCGGCCATGTCAGTTGACCCCCTCGGCGATGTGGTCGACGATCCCGTATTCCTTGGCCTCCTGGGCGGTGAACCAGCGGTCGCGGTCGGAGTCGGCCTGGATGCGCTCCAGCGGCTGGCCCGTGTGGTGGGCGATGATCTCGGCCAACCTGCGCTTGGTGTGGAGCATGTTCTCGGCCTGGATCTGGATGTCGCTGGCCGAGCCGCCGATGCCGCCGAGCGGCTGGTGCATGACGACGCGCGCGTTGGGCAGGGCGTAGCGCTTGCCCTTGGCCCCCGCCGACAGGAGCACCTGCCCCATGGAGGCGGCGAAGCCCATCGCCACCGTCGCCACGTCACACGGAATGAAGTGCATCATGTCGTAGAGCGCCAGGCCCGCCTGCACGCTGCCGCCCGGGGAATTGATGTAAAGCGTTATGTCGCGCTTGGGATCCTCGGCCGCCAGCAATAGCAGCTCCCCGCAGAGCCGGTTGCAAATCTCGTCGTCCACCTCCTGCCCGAGGACGACGATGCGCTCCTTGAGCAGGCGCTGACTGAGCTGCTCAGGCCAGGCAGCGTGCTTGGTCTCGGCCATGACGGTCGCCTTTCTACGCGGGTATTTCTGCGAAAAACGCTAGTCCCGCAAGGCGAGCGGTAAGGAATGTTTTCGCTGGCGGCGCATTTCTCTAAAAGCGCATTCCACCCAGAGCGAATTATCCTCGACAGACATTCGCCAATATGAGAAAGGGCCGCGCGTGCGCCTCACGCCTCCGCGCGTCCGCCTTTACACGTCCGCCGCCGCCCGCCGCATCAGCTCCGCCGCCGGCAGCAGCGTCGCCTCCTCGACCGACAGCCCGGTGGCGGCCAGCACACGATCGACGAGCCGCAGCCCCACCCCGTATCCCGCCATGTCCGGGATGCCGCGCGGCTCCTGCCCGAAGGTGCGCATCGCGCTGTCCCCCAGCACGTACGCCGTCGTGTGCCCCATCCCCGCCAGGTCGAAGTCCGCCATGATCAGCCGGTGGGCCTCCTCCAGCGCCTCACCGGTCACCATCGACGACCACGGCCCCATCGCCCCGGGCCCCGACAACTCCCGTACGAACGCCTCGGCCAGCCCTTCGGCCATCACGTGCTCCCCCACGGTCACCGTCGCCGGGTCCCACTCCACGTTGGTGTAGCGCACGCCGTGGTGGAACTCGTGCACCGCGCAGTGTGCGATCCGCCCGATGACCTCCTCGGACGGCCACGCCAGCAGATAGATCCAGCCCGGCGAGCCGCCCATGCCGTAGTAGCCGCCGCCCACCCTCATCAGGTGATCGTCGTCCGGATTGCCGAGCACGAACATGACCTGCAGCGACTCGGCCTGCTTGGCCCCGCTCAGCGCCTCGGAGGCGCGGGCCAGCTCCCGCCGCACCTGCCCGAGCACGTCGGCGTCGATCATGCGCCGGACGGCGGGCAGGTAACGCGGGTCCTCGGCGTCGACCCGGAAGCCGCCGCCGCGGTGGTGGAGGTCGACGATGTCGCCGGGCATGGGGATCGCCGCCCGCATGGGCGCCAGCATCTCCCGCAGCGCGCCGGGCCGCCGGTCGAGCGGCTGGGCGAGCAGGTCGGCCATCGCCGTGAGCGTGTCGTGAACGAGGAAATCCATGCAGCGCAGCCTAAAGTCTCCAGCAAGGGGAGACTCAAGCCGGCAAGACCGTCAGAGTTGTGGCTCCTCGCCCGGGTCGTCCCCCGGCGACCGGCCCGGCGTCCCCGGCCCTGACTGGCTCGGCGACGGCGAATCCGACGGCGTAGGCTGTGGCACGGGGGTCTGCGGCGTCGGCGGCGGCGTCGGCACGAACACCGTCGGCGGCAGCTGCACGGGCTGCGGCTGGCTGGCGCGCCGGCCCAGCAACAGCAGCAGCAGGATCGCCGCCACCAGGGCCAGCAGCAGCACCAGCGCGAGCGCGGCCAGCAGCACCCGCCTGCGGGTCTCGGTGGGCGGCGGGCGCCGGCGCGCCGGCCTGGGCAGCGCGGGCGCGCGGTCGGTCAGCCAGTACGGCACGAAGTCCGGCCCGTGCGCCTGCCCGATCAGCGTCCCGCCCACCATCACCTGCTCCAGGAACCACTCGGCTCCCGGCCGGCCCGGCACGTACGGGACCGCGACCCACGGCGCGCGCCCGGCGTCGTGCCCCAGCACCGCGGGCGTGCCGTCCAGCACCGCGCCCCGCGGCCTGCCCCGGCCCAGCCAGCCGCGCACCCGGGACCGCTCGCCCGGGGCGGCCTCCCTGATCGCGGCCACGAAACGCTCGCGCGCCGCGGCGTCGAGGGCGGCACCGCGCGTCAGCAGGCCCAGGGACACCGCGCGCCCGTCGGGTCCCTGGCCCAGGTACACGAACCCGGCCGGCGCCGACTGCAGGCGCGCCTGCACCACGTAGGGCCCCAACCGGGGTGGATCGCCGAACTGCAGGGGACTTGCCACGTTTGCCATGAAAGCACAGACGTGGCGTCGTGCACGTTTGCGGCACGTTTGGTGGAATGGCGTCATGAGCGTCGCCGAAGAGTTGCCAGGGGGGAATGACGCAGCCCTGTTGCGTCAGAGTCTCGACGAGGTCCGGCGGGTCATCGTCGGCCAGGAGCACATGGTCGAACGACTCGTCGTGGCCCTGCTGGCGCGCGGGCACTGCCTGCTCGAAGGGGTGCCGGGCGTCGCCAAGACGCTCGCCGCCGCCACCCTGGCCACTGTCGTGGGCGGCACGTTCGCCCGGATCCAGTTCACCCCCGACCTCGTGCCGAGCGACATCGTCGGCACCCGCGTCTTCCATCCCTCCAACGAGAAGTTCGATGTCGAGCTCGGCCCCGTGTTCGTCAACTTCCTGCTGGCCGACGAGATCAACCGCGCCCCCGCCAAGGTCCAGTCCGCGCTGCTGGAGGTGATGGCCGAGCGGCAGGTCACCCTCGCCGGGGTCACCCATCCGCTGCCCAGGCCGTTCATCGTGCTGGCCACCCAGAACCCGATCGAGTCGGAGGGCGTCTACCCGCTGCCCGAGGTGCAGCGCGACCGTTTCCTGTTCCGGGTCCGCGTGCCGCACCCCACGGCGCACGAGGAGCTGGAGATCCTGCACCGCATGAGCGTCACCCCGCCCGTGCCCGAGCGGGTGCTCGATCCCGGCAAGCTGCTGGCGCTGCAGGAGGCGGCCGAGCAGGTCTCGGTGCACCAGCTCGTCGCCGACTACGTGGTACGGCTGGTCATGTCCACCAGGGCCCCCGCCGAGTACGGCATGCCCGACCTCGCCGAGACCGTCGAGATCGGCGTCAGCCCGCGGGCCACCCTGGGCCTGGTGGCGGCCGGCCGGGCGCTGGCCCTGCTGCGCGGGCGCGACTACCTGCTGCCCGACGACGTACGCGACGTGGCCGTGGACGTCATGTCGCACCGGCTGATGCTCACCTTCGACGCCCTGGCCGACGGTGTCGACCCCGAGCAGGTCGTCCGCCAGATCCTGCACGCCGTACCCCCGCCCCTCGTCGTCTGGAACCAGAACCGTTGACCACACTGAACGAACCCGGCGCCGCGTACCGCATCGAAGCACCGGGACCCGGCACGATCCCACAGCCGACGAAGGGCGGTGACCAGCAGATGAGCACAGCGGAGCAGGCGCTGCGGCGCTTGGAGCTGACCGTCACCCGGCGGCTGGACGGGCTGCTGCACGGCGTGCACCAGGGACTCCTGCCCGGCCCCGGGAGCGAGACCGGCGACAGCCGCGTCTACGTGCCCGGCGAGGACGACGTGCGCCGCATGGACTGGGCCGTCACCGCGCGCACGACCATCCCCCACGTCCGCGACCTGATCGCCGACCGCGAGCTGGAGACCTGGGCGCTGGCCGACCTGTCGCCCAGCATGGACTTCGGCACCGCCGACACCGACAAGCGCGACCTGGTGGTGGCCGCCGTGGGCGCGATCGGGTTCCTGTCGAGCCGGATGGGCGACAAGTTCGGCGCGCTGGTGCTGCACGACGAGTTCATCCACCGCATGCCCGCCCGTACCGGCCGCCCCGCCCTCTTCGGCCTGCTGCACTCCCTCATGGACGCCCCGCGCGGCCGGATCGTGCCCGACCCTCCCGACCTGGCCGAGGGCATCGAGGTCCTGTCGGCCAGCCGGCGGCGGCGCGGCATGCGGCTGATCGTGTCCGACTTCCTCGACGCCCATCCCGACCTCGACCCCGAGGCCGAACGCGCCTGGGAGCGCCCCATCAGGCGGCTGGCCGCCCGCCACCAGGTGCTGGCGGTCGAGGTGATCGACCCGCGCGAGCTGGAGCTGCCGGACGTCGGCCGGGTCGCGTTCGCCGACCCCGAGACCGGGAAAGTACGCGAAGTGCATCTTTCTCCCAAAGTTCGGCACGCGTACGCGGAGGCGGCCGCGGCGCAACGCGAGGGCACCCGCCGGGCCCTGCGCCGCGCCGGGATCGCCCACCTGGTGCTGCGCACCGACCGGGACTGGGTGTTCGACGTGGCACAGTTCGTCCTGCGCCAGCGCCGCATGAGCCACCTCGCCCACCGGAGAGCCACATGACCTTCCTTTCCCCCGGCTGGCTGTGGCTGTTCGTGCTGGTGCTGCTGCTCGTGGCGGGTTACATCGTGTCGATGTTCGCGCGCCGCCGCTACACCGTGCGCTTCACCAACCTCGCGCTGCTCGACCTGGTCGCCCCCGCCGGCCCCGGCTGGCGCCGGCACGTCGCGCCGGGGCTGTTCCTCGTCATGATGTCGCTGCTGGTCATCGGCGCCGCCAAACCCGCCGGCGAGGTACGCGTCCCCCGCGACCGCGCCACCATCATGATCGCCCTGGACGTGTCCCTGTCCATGGACGCCGACGACGTGCAGCCCGACCGCATCAGCGCCGCCAAGGCCGCCGCCCAGGCGTTCGTCAAGGAGTTGCCCGACCGCTTCAACGTCGGCGTGGTCTCCTTCGCCCGCTCCGCCAACGTGGTCATCTCCCCCACCACCGACCACCAGGCCGTGGTGACCGCCATCGGCAACCTCACCACCCGCCCTGGCACCGCGATCGGCGAGGCCGTCTTCAACGCGCTCGACTCGCTGCGCTCGTTCGACCAGCAGGCCGCCACCGACCCGCCGCCGGCCGCCGTCGTGCTGCTGTCCGACGGGGACAACACCTCCGGCCGGTCGGTGAACGAGGCCATCGACGCCGCCCAGCAGGCCCGCGTACCGGTCTCCACCATCGCGTACGGCACCCAGGAGGGCACCGTCGCCATCGACGGCAGGCCGGTCAACGTACCGGTCAACAAGCAGACCCTGCAGTCGCTGTCCGACGGCACCAGCGGCCGGGCCTACTCCGCGGAGTCCGGCAGCGAGTTGCGCGAGGTCTACGAGCAGATCGGCACCTCGCTCGGCTACAAGCTGGTCAACCAGGAGATCACCCAGTGGTTCATCGTGGCCGCGATCCTGGCCGGGCTGCTGGTGGCGGGTGCGGCGGTCATGTTCGGCTCGCGCATCCCGTAACGTTTGGCGACGTGGCCCACTACTTCTCCGAGCAGCCGAAGACCGCGAGCAGGCCGGGTTCGGTCGATCTGGTCCTGCCCGATCTGCACCTGCGGCTGGAGACCGACAGCGGCGTGTTCTCGCCGGAGCGGGTCGACGTGGGCACGCGGGCCCTGCTGGAGAACGTCCCGCCGCCGCCGCAGGAGGGCGACCTGCTCGACCTCGGCTGCGGCTACGGGCCGATCGCGCTGACCATGGCCAGCCGGGCGCCCGGGGCGACGGTGTGGGCCGTCGACGTGAACCGGCGCGCCGTGGAGCTGACCGCGCGGAACGCCCAGGCCGCCCGCCTTGACAAAGTAAGGTCAGTGCATGTCGACGAAGTACCTGATGAAGTGAAATTTCGGGCAATCTGGTCTAATCCTGCGATCCGCATTGGGAAGCAGGCTCTGCACGAGATGCTCACCAGGTGGCTCGCCCGGCTGACTCCCGACGGCGTCGCCTACCTGGTCGTCCAGAAACACCTCGGCTCGGACTCGCTGCAGCGCTGGCTCGGCGAGCAGGGCTGGCACGCCTCCCGCGAGGCCAGCCGGGCCGCCTACCGCATCCTGAAGGTGACCCGATGAGAAGGCAACTGCGCCCCACCGATGTCAAGCGGCTCAACCGCACCTGGCGCAGGAACACCGGAAACCGCCTCAGCCTGATCATCGAGTCGGTCACCGGCCCGTTCAACATCGGCTCGATCTTCCGCAGCGCCGCCGCGTTCGGCGTCGACCAGATCTGGCTGGCCGGCAACGCCACCCCGCCGACCAACCCCAAGGCGGGCAAGACCGCGCTGGGCACCGAGCGGCTGGTCAATTGGCACGAGCCGGTGCCGGCCACCGAGGCCGTCAAGGCCGCCAGGGAGGACGGCTACACGGTGCTGGCGATCGAGCTGACCGCCGAGGCCGTGCCGCTGCACAGGGCCGACCTGGGCCGCGACGTGTGCCTGGTGGTGGGCAGCGAGGACCACGGCTGCTCCCCCGCGCTGCTCGACGCCGTCGACGGGGCCTGCTACATCCCGCAGGTCGGGCGGGTCGGCTCGTTCAACGTGGCGGTGGCCGCGGCCATCGCGCTGGCCGAAACGCGCCGCCAGGAGTGGCAGAATCTCCCCGATTCGTAACCGCACCGTTCACCCACGAAGGGCATACTTCAGGACGTGCTGAGCCGTCGATTCGCCTTTCTCGACCACCCTGGTCCGCTCGCCTTCGCACACCGAGGAGGCGCCGCCGAGGGCGCGGAGAACTCCGCGGCGGCGTTCGAGCGGGCGGTCCGGCTCGGCTACACCTACCTGGAGACCGACGCGCACGCCACCGCCGACGGCGTGCTGCTGGCCTTCCACGACCACACCCTCGACCGCGTCACCGACCGGCGGGGCCGCATCTCGGAGCTGCCCTACCGGGCGGTCCGCGACGCCCGGATCGGCGGGGTGCACGAGATCCCGCTGCTGGAGGACCTGCTCGGCACCTGGCCGGAGATCCGCTTCAACATCGACGTCAAGGAGGCGGCGGCCATCGCCCCGCTGGCCCAGGCGATCAGGCGTACCAACGCCTACGACCGCGTCTGCCTGACCTCCTTCTCCGACGAGCGGCTCGTGCTGGCCAGGTCGGCGCTGGGCCGCGAGGTGTGCTCGGCGCTCGGGCCGCGCGGCGTGGCCGCGCTCCGCGCCGCCGCCTCGACCTCCGGCTACGGCCGCATCCTGGCCCGCCTGACGCGCGCGGGCGTCCCGTGCGCGCAGGTGCCGGTGGGCTTCCGCGGCCTGCGCGTCACCACCGGCAGCCTCATCCGTACGGCGCACGCCATCGGCATGCAGGTGCACGTGTGGACGATCAACGACCCCGCCCACATGGAGCGCCTGCTCGACCTGGGTGTGGACGGCGTCATGACCGACAACGTCACCGGCCTGCGCGAGGTGCTGACCCGCCGCGACCAGTGGCATCCCGGCCGCAGGGCCGCGTAGCAGCGACACCCCCAGGACACGGCCGCACGGGCCGTCCCGAGATCCCGGCCGCACGGCCGTACACAGGAGCGATACGACATCATGCCGGTACCCGCACCCCCCGCGGCCCTCGACGACTCGCCCTCGGCCCGCCGGCGCGAGCAGCGCGGCTGGTACTTCTACGACTGGGCCAACTCCGCCTTCTACACCACGATCATCTCGGTCTTCCTGGGCCCGTACCTCATCCCGGTCGCCAAGACCGCCTCCTGCGCCCAGGACTTCCCGGGCATGGCCTCCGACCGGTGCGTGGCCGACTTCGACAAGCTGGTCGCGGCCAATCCCGGGCTCGGCTACGTCGACGTGCTGGGCGCCGACATCAGGCCGGTCGCGTACTTCGGGCTGATCACGACGGTCGCGGTGCTGCTGCAGATCGTGTTCCTGCCGATCGTGGGGGCGCTGGCCGACCACACCGGCCGCAAGAAGGAACTGCTCGGCGGGTTCGCCTATGTCGGCGCGCTGGCCGCGATGGCGCTGTTCTTCGTCGAGGGCGACCGTTACCTGCTGGGCGGCGTCCTGTTCATCGTGGCCAACCTGGCCTACGGCTCCTCGGTCGTGGTCTACGACTCGTTCCTGCCACAGATCTCCAGCCCGCAGGAGCGCGACGACGTGTCCTCGCGCGGCTGGGCCATCGGCTATCTCGGCGGCGGCCTGCTGCTGGCCCTCAACCTGGTGCTCTACCTGCAGCACGAGAGCCTGGGGCTGACCGAGAGCATGGCGGTGCGGATCTGCATGATGTCGGCGGGCCTGTGGTGGGCGACGTTCACCATCATTCCGCTGCTGCGGCTGCGCAACCGGCCCGTGCCGGCGCACGAGACCACGGCGCTGCGCTCGGTCGGGGGCAGCTTCCGCCAGCTCGGCCGTACGCTGGCCGACCTGCGGCGCTTTCCGCTGACGCTGCTGTTCCTGGTGGCCTACCTGGTCTACAACGACGGCGTGCAGACGGTGATCGGCAACAGCGCGGCCTTCGCCTCCGAGGCCCTCAAGCTCGAACAGGAGGTGCAGATCATCGCGATCCTGATGGTGCAGTTCGTGGCGTTCTTCGGGGCGCTGGCCCTCGGGCGGCTGGCCCGGAACTTCGGGACGAAGCGTACGGTGCTGGCGAGCCTGGTGGTGTGGACCGCGATCGTGGTGGCGGCCCTGTTCGTGGCCGAGGGGCAGGCGCTGCAGTTCTTCCTGATGGCGTTCGTGATCGCGATCGTGCTGGGCGGCACGCAGGCGCTGTCGCGGTCGTTGTTCTCGCAGGTGATCCCGAAGGGGCGGGAGGCCGAGTACTTCAGCCTGCTGCAGATCAGCGACAAGGGGTCGGCGTTCATCGGCTCGCTGACGGTCACGATCGCGCTGCAGCTGACCAACAGCTACCGGATCGCCATCGTCTCCATGGTGATCTTCTTCGTCATCGGCTTCGTCCTGCTGG
The DNA here is from genome assembly GCF_900099965.1 of Nonomuraea jiangxiensis. Classification (GTDB taxonomy): domain Bacteria; phylum Actinomycetota; class Actinomycetes; order Streptosporangiales; family Streptosporangiaceae; genus Nonomuraea; species Nonomuraea jiangxiensis. The sequence continues at coordinate 202,792 of NZ_FNDJ01000005.1, forward strand.
CCCTGACGAACCTGCCGAAGGCCATCCGCGCGGCCGGCAACGAGGTGCCCGACCGGATCTGATCGCGGGGCTCAGGAAGGAGCGGACAGGATCATCGTGCCGGGGCCCTGAGCCGCTCCCGGGCCCCGCACGGCCGTCACCGTGTCCGCGGTGGCCGCACCGCCGCAGTGCGGGCAGGTGACGACCGGGGTGAACAGCTCGCCGCAGGAGTGCACCAGGAGCGCGGGCGGGCCGCCCGGCGGGGTGGACCAGCGGTCGCCCCAGGCCATCAGGGTGATCAGCGCGGGCACGACGTCACGGCCCGCCTCCGTGAGCACGTAGTCGTGGCGGACCGGACGCTCCTGGTAGGGCTCCTTCGCCACCACCCCGGCCGCGACCAGGTGGTCCAGGCGGCGGGCCAGCAGGTTGCGCGAGATCCCCAGGTCCTCGGCCAGATCGTCGAACCTGCGCACGCCCAGGAACAGGTCACGCAGGATCAGCGGGGTCCACGGCTCGCCGAGGACGCCGACGGCCTGGGCTATGGAGCAGTGCATCTCGCCGAACCTGTTCATGACACCAGGATAAAGGGTTGATAAAGTGAACTCATGACGGTTCACATTCAGGACTCACCCACCCTGGCGTACCGGCAAGCGGGCGAGGCCCACGACCTCGACGCACTCATGGCCACGCTCTCCGACGACGTGGCCTTCCACTCGCCGCTCAGCGGCACCGCCACCTTCGAGGGCAAGGAGCAGATCCGGGAGCTGTTCGCGGTCGTGCTGAGCGCCCTGTCCGGGATGCGCTACCAGACCGACGTCGGCGACGACCGGACACGGGCGCTGACGGCCACCGCCCGGCTGGACCGGATGGAGATCCACGAGTCGGCGCTCGTCCGGCTGGACGACGACGGCCTGATCAAGGACATCACCATGTGGGTGCGGCCGCTGCCCGCGCTGACCGCGATGATGGCCGCCCTCGGCCCCGGCCTCGCCCGTGCCACCGGCAGGCGGGGCCTGCCCCTGCTGGTCGGCGCGGCCGTCAGGCCACTGGCGGCGATGACCCGGCTCGGCGACAGGACCCTGGTCCCCCTCCTCACCCGCCGCCGCCCCCGCTAACCCCCGCTAGCGGATGTCACCGCTCCAAATCGAGAGCAGTGCTCTTGACATCGGCGCACCATGAGGAGAGCATTGCTCTCGCAACCGAGCGATGCCCTCCCCTAGGAGCACTGATGCCTGCACGTCTCACCTCGGCGGCCTTCGCCGCGAGCGGGGTCCTCTTCCTCGCCTATCCCGCCCTCCGCCCCTCCGGTGACGACGCCGTCGCCATGGCCTCCCCCGCCTGGGTCGCCGGGCACGCCGCCGCGATGCTCGGCTTCGTCCTGCTCGGCCTGGCGGTGCTCGGACTGCACCAGGTGCTCGGCGACCGCCTGTCACTGCGCGCCGCCGCCGTCACCTGGGCCGGGGCGGGCCTGACGCTGCCGTACTACGGCGCCGAGGACTTCGGCCTGAACGTGATCGCCCGGCGCTCCCTGCGCGACCAGGCGCCCGCGCTGATGGAGCTGGCCCAGGAGTTCAGGTACGGGCCCGTCGCGATCACCATGTTCGGCCTCGGCCTCGTCCTGCTCGCCGCCGGATCGGTGATGGCCGCGATCGCCATCTGGCGCACCGGCGTCCTGCCCAGGGCCGGCGGGATCGTCATGGCCCTGGGGTTCGTGCTCTTCATCCCGCAGTTCTTCGGCCCGTACCCGCTGCGGATCGCCCACGGCGCCCTCGTCATGGTCGGCTGCCTGTGGCCGGCGGTGGCGTTGGTGAAAGGCCGCGGGAAGCCGGCGCTCGCGGGCCGCTGACGGATCGCCGCACCGGACACAGAGATCTCTGGAGTCGCATTCCCGCAGGACCGCGGGCTATTGGAGGGCTGCCAGGAGAACCGAGGCTCCAAGCGGGATTGGATCACCCCGCGGGTGGGAATCCCATCACGGTATCAAGCGTTAGACACCGTGGGAGACAGACCCCCCACGCAAGGGGGCCCTGTAGGAGGCATTTAAACATGGGCGAGCGCGCGCTTCGTGGCACCCGGCTCGGGGCAACCAGCTACGAGAACGACCGTAACACGGATCTGGCCCCGCGCCAGGAGGTGTCCTACACCTGTCCCAAGGGCCATCACTTCGAGGTTCCGCTTGCCGCCGAGGCTGAGATCCCCGCGACCTGGGAGTGCCGCATGTGCGGCGCGACAGCGGTGCGCGTGGACGGCGAGCAGCCGGAGTCCAAGAAGACCAAGCCGCCGCGGACGCATTGGGACATGCTCCTGGAGCGACGGTCCATCGAAGACCTTGAGGAGGTGCTCAACGAGCGGCTCGCGGTCCTGCGGGCTCAGCGTCGTAAGAGCGCCTGACTTCTCTCACGGTGAAACCCCCGGGCTGCCGGCCCGGGGGTTTCGTTCTGCCCTGCCCTCAAGAAACCGAACTCACGAGGTGAGTCACGGCCCCCGCGAGGACGGTCAGCGCTCGCGGTCCTCGCGGATGACCTCGCCGTGCACCACGCGGCCGCCCTGCGCGCCGTCGTAGGTGCCCTGGGGGTCGCCCTGCCGGGGCGGGAACAGGTGCGCGTACGGCGAGGCGGCCGCCATCTTCTTGACCCTGCGGTCGAAGAACCAGGCCCCCACCCGCCGCATCAACGGCCGGGTGAACGGCAGCACGCACAGGAACCCGAACACGTCGGTGAAGAAGCCCGGCGTCAGCAGAAGCGCGCCGCCCACCAGCACCAGGCCGCCGTCGGCCAGCTCGCGGTCGGGCATCCGGCCGGACTGCAACGCCTCCTGGAGCGCCCGCCACGCCCGGCGCCCCTCACGGCGTACCAGCCAGGCGCCCAGCAGGCTGTCGGCGATGAGCAGGGCCACGGTCAGAGGCCCGCCGATCACCGAGCCGATCTGGATCAGCAGCCAGATCTCCAGCACGGGCACGACCAGGAAGGCCAGAAAGAGCAGGAGCCGCATCGTTTCCTCGTTTCCGCAACACGCGCGCTACTGCAGGAACAACGCCCGGCGACCGCCAAGCGTTCCGCCCCGGCACACGAACCCCGCCCGGGCCCCGCACCAGCCCCGGCTCCGGGCCGGATCCGCCCTGGCAGCGGGCCCGGTGACCGGATCACGGGCCGGCCGATCTCTCGGGCCTGGCCGCCTAGTCCCGGCCGCCGCCGCGCAGGCGCTTGGGCAGGCCCGTGACGCCCCACATGCCGATCCGCCACAGCGCCTCGGACATGACCTTGCCGCTCATCTTGCTCTTGCCCACCGTACGTTCCACGAACGTGATCGGCACCTCCACCACCCGCAGCCCGTGCCTGGACGTGCGCAGGGTGAGATCGACCTGGAAGCAGTAACCCTGCGACTCCACCCCCGACAACCCCACCTTCTCGAGAGTGGCGGCCCGGTAGGCGCGGAACCCGGCGGTCGCGTCGCGCACCGGGAGGCCGAGCATGACGCGGGTGTAGATGTTGGCGCCCTTGGACAGCAGCTCGCGCCGGTGCGGCCAGTTGACCACCTTGCCGCCGGGCACGTAACGGGAGCCGATCGCCAGGTCGGCGCCGTCGGCCAGCGCCTCCAGCAGCTTGGGCAGCTCCTCGGGCTGGTGGGAGCCGTCGGCGTCCATCTCGACCAGCACGTCGTAACCCTCGTCCAGGCCCCACCGGAACCCCGCGATGTACGCGGCCCCGAGCCCCTGCTTGCCCGGCCGGTGCAGGACGTGGACGTGATCGTCGGCGGCGGCGAGCTCGTCGGCGACCTCCCCGGTGCCGTCGGGGCTGGCGTCGTCGGTCACGAGCACGTGGGCGTCGGGCACGGCGGCGCGAACCCGCTCGACGATCATGGGCAGGTTGTCGCGCTCGTTGTAGGTGGGTACGACGACGAGCACCCGGCCGAGAGTCTCCATCATCCGTCGTTCCTCATCCGATCGCCTCGCCGCCTGCCACGCCACACGGCGACTCCGACCGCCGCCGCTCCTATCACCATCAATGCCCATTCGGGTAGTGCGCCCACCCTTGTGGCGATCGTTTCCTGAGTGCGAACGGGCACCTTGACCACATTCATGTCGGCCACCAGTTCGCGGGTCTGCCAGGAGACCTTACCGTCAGGTGTGACATATGCGGAGATTCCCGTGGTGGCGGCGGTGACGACGGCCCTGTTGTGCTCGACGGCGCGTATCTGGGACATGGCCAGCTGCTGCGGCGGCAGGTTGGACTCGGCGTAGGTGGCGTTGTTGGTCTGCACCACCAGCGGCGTGCCCCCGGCGCGTACGGTCTCGCGCACCGTGTCGTCGTAGGCCACCTCGTAGCAGTTGACCGCGCCGATCGTGACGGGCCCCAGCTTGAGGTCGCCCGGCTTGTTCCCCGGCACCGACTGCCTGCCGACCAGGTTGGCCCGCTCCGACAGCGCCAGCACGATGTCCTTGAACGGCGTGTACTCCCCGAACGGCACCAGACGCTGCTTGTCGTAATAGGCGCCCGGCCCGCTCGCCGGGTCCCACACGAGGCTGCGGGTGGCGCGCTCGTCGGAGCCGATGGCCACGACCGCCCCGACGAGCGTGGGCACGCCGACGTCGCGGACGGAGTCGGTGATGATCTCACGAGCGTATTCGTCGCGGTAAGGGTCGATGTCGGTGGAGTTTTCCGGCAGGACGACGATGTCGGGCTTGGGGAGCTTGCCCTCGCGTACGGCCTGGGCCAGCCGCTTCGTCTCGTTGGCATGATTGCGCAGGACGACGGCGGGTTCGTCGCCGAGGACGTACATGCCCCGGCCGGGGACGTTGCCCTGCACGATGCCGACGTTGATCGTCCGCCCCTCGTCGCCCGGCCTGGGGATCGTCAGGCTCAGCACGGGGATGGCCAGAGCCAGCGCCACCGGGACCGCCCTGCGCGCCACGGCGAACCCGGCCCCGGCCGGCCCCGCCTCGGCGGTGCCCTCCGGCGCGGGTGAGGCGGGGGCGTCCGCGCGCGAGGTGGTGCGGCGGCGCAGGGCGGCGGAGGGGCGTATCAGGGCCGCGTAGGCCAGCAGGGCGCCGCACAGGACGACGGCGAACGACACCAGCGGCGCACCGCCGAGCGCGGCGTAGGAGGTGAACAGCGTCTCGCCCTGGCTGAAGGCCACCCGCGCCCAGGGGAACCCGCCGATGGGCACCAGGCCCCTGGCCCACTCCATCGCCACCCACAACGCGCCGAACCACACCGGCCAGGCGGGCAGCCTGAACACCAGAGCGGCCAGCGCGGCCATGGCGGCGTAGAAGAGGCTTTCCACGCCGACCAGCAACAGCCAGACGTCATCGCCGATCGTCCGGACCCAGGCCAGGGTGGGCAGCAGGAACGCCACGGCGCTCAGGTAACCGAGCCAGGCGGCCCGCCTGGGGCGGGTGCCGTGCAGGGCCGCGACGATCAGGCCGATGCCGAGCGGCGCGCACAACCACCAGTCGAGCGGCGGGAACGCGGCGTAAAGGGCCACCCCACCGGCGACACCCGCCACCATCCGGGCCACCAGCACCCATCGTGACTCCCGGGCCGCTCGGGACACGGACTTAGCAGCGGCGGCCGCTCCCACGGCCTCACTCGCGACCCCGGCCCCAGCGGGCTCGGCCGCACCGGGCTCGACCGGAGTGGGCTCGACGGGAGCGGGCTCGGCGGCAGCACGCTCGACCGCACCGGGCTCGGCCGCAGCGCGCTCGACGGAAGCGGGCTCGGCCGCAGCGGGCTCCCGGACGTCCGCAGCGCTGCCGGCCACAGCGGGCGTTTCCAGGCCGGTCGTCTCGCTCAGGGCCGCGGCAGGCGGCTCCTCATCCGCGTCCGGCGCGGGCGTTTCCCCGCCGGACGCGCCATTCCCCACCACAACGGACACCGCCTCCCCGTCGGACGACACACCGTTCACCCCCGAAACGGGCGCGGCCCTGCCATTCACCGCCGGGGCGGGCGAGTCCGCCGTGGACTGGCCATTCACGGATGGGGCGGGCGGGTCGCCCTCGGTGGCGGCCGGGTGCGAGGGAGTGCCGTCGCCGCCCTGGACGGCGGCCTCGGGGACGGGGAGCCTGGTCGTGGCCGAGTCGCGCCCGGGCGCGGGCGGTAGGTTCGTCTTGTCCTGAACCACTCCGGGGTCTCCTCGCCGATCTCGCAAGCCTGCTTGCGAAAACGCTACCGCCCCGCAGCCGCGCTCAAGCCAGCGCGACGCCCCGGATCACGGCGTGGCGGCCCAGAACATCCGGCCGCGCGGCCCCAGAGGACCCAAGCCCCCGGCACGGTCAGGGAAGGCGCGGGCGCGAGGGTGATCCCGCGACGGACGGGATCACCCGGCGCAATGGCGGTCCTGCGCACGAGAGCGGGAAGAGGGCCCGGAAACCCTTCGGACCGGACCCGTCTCGTCGGCGGCGAGCGCGGAATTCCGTTGTCTACTGGGCTCCCGGACCCGCCCCGGGTCCAACCCCCCGCCCGGTTGGGGTGCCCCGACTCGACGGACCGACGGCCCTGCACCTGGCTGTGTGGACGAAGCCACGCTCCGTCACGGACGCAGGATCCGGCGATGTCAGAGACGGCCAACCGGCCAAGTCCCGTGCTGGACTGCGCAGCAAACTACCGACTCCACCTCAGATGTCAACCGTGTCCCGATCAGCAGAAACATCAAGTTTTCGCAGGTAGGACATGTTTGACCGGCCGCCGTAAAGCGGTTCAAAGCCCATTAGCCGGTGCGGACGAGCGGCTTGGCAAGTCCCGCAGCGCCTCCGACAGCGGTCGCTCGTGAACGACCCCGAGCCGCTGCGTGGCACGGGTGAGAGCAACATACAGGTCGCTCGGCCCCCGTGGCGACTGGGCGGCGATGAGGTCAGGTTCGGCCACGATCACCGAGTCGAACTCCAGCCCCTTCGCGTCGGTCACCCCCAGCACCGCCACCGGCGCGTCCAGCGCCTCCGCACCCCGCGTACGCCCCGCGCCGGGCGTCACCGCCACCGCCCCCGGCACCACCTCGGCCACGGCCGGCCCCAGCGCGGGCAGCAGCGCGTCCGGCACCACCACGGCGACCTTGCCGCCCTCCCCGACCTCGGCCTTGACCAGCTCGGGCAGCATCGACAGCGGCGCCGACCAGGGTTGCGCGCCGGCTTCGCGCACGGACGTGGGAGACTGCAGGGAGGGGTCGATGGTGGCCAGCACCCGGGCGGCCACCGCCATCAGCTCCACCGGCGTGCGGTAGTTGACGGTGAGCCGTTCCTGCCGCCACCGCCCGGCCACGTACGGGTCGAGCACCTCGGCCCACGAGCGCGCTCCGGCGGCCGAGCCGGTCTGCGCGATGTCCCCGACGATCGTCATGGAACGCGTCGGGCAGCGCCGCATCACGGCCCGCCACGCCATCGGCGACAACTCCTGCGCCTCGTCCACGATCACGTGCCCGTAGGCCCAGGTGCGGTCGGCCGCCGCGCGCTCGGCGGTGGTGAGGTAGGGGCCCTCGCCGCGCTGGCGTTCGGCCAGGCGCTCGGCCTCCATGACGTCGGACAGGCCCGTCAGCTCCAGTACCTCGCGGGCGTAGGCGAGCTCGGCCTCGCGCTCGCGCTCCTCGGCCTGCCTGGCCGCGGCCAGCTCCTCCTCGGCCTGCAGCGCGCTGGCCCGCAGCACCTGCTCGTCGATCTCGCCGAGCAGGTCGGCCGCCTCGTCGAGCAGCGGGACGTCCGACTCGGTCCACTCCCCGCCGTCCCGGCGCAGCAGCGCGCGCTCCTCGGGGGTGAACGAGGCGGCCGCGTAGCCGAGGCGCTCGGCGGAGCCGTACAGGCCGAGCAGCAGCCGCTGCGGCGTCAGGTACGGCCACAGCCGGTTGAGCGCGGCCTTGACCACCGGCTCGGTACGCAGCTCTTCCCGCAGGTCGGCCAGCTCCTCCTCGTCGATGAGCCCCTTGCCGATCTTGCGGGCCTGTTGCCTGGCCAGCGCGTTGAGCAGCGACCTGACGAACACGGCACGGGCCTGGTTGTGCGGGCGGCGTGAGCGGGTGGCCTTGTTCCTGGCCCCCTCCAGCATGGAGCGGTCGATGGTCAGCGTGATGCGGCCGATGGTGAGCTCGACCGGCTGACGCGGCACCCGCTGCCGGTCGCGTACCGCCTTGGCGATCACCTCGGCCATCCGCACGTCGCCCTTGAGCGCGGCCACCTCGGGGCGCTCCCTGGCGGTGGCGGTCAGGCCCGGGTAGAGCTCGCCGACGGTGGACAGCAGCACGTCGGTCTCGCCGAGCGAGGGCAGGACCTGCTCGATGTAGCGCAGGAAGGTCAGGTTGGGGCCGAGGATGAGCACGCCACGGCGTTCGAGGCGTTCGCGGTGGGTGTAGAGGAGGTAGGCGGCGCGGTGCAGGGCCACCACGGTCTTGCCGGTGCCGGGGCCGCCCTGGACGACCAGGACGCCGTTGAGGTCGCTGCGGATGACGCGGTCCTGCTCGGACTGGATCGTGGCGACGATGTCGCGCATGCGGCCGGTGCGCCGCTCGTCGAGCGCGGCCAGCAGCGCCGCCTCGCCGTTGAGCGTGGCGCGGTCGTCGTCGCTGAGGGAGTCCAGATCGAGCAGGTCGTCGTCGACGCCTGTCACGTCGCGGCCCTTGGTCTGCAGGTGGCGGCGCCTGGTCACGCCCATCGGCGCGGCCGCGGTGGCGCGGTAGAACGGCTGCGCCACCGGCGCGCGCCAGTCGATCAGCAGGCGCTGCTGGTCGTCGTCGGTGAGGCCGAGCTTGCCGATGTAGAGCCGGCCCTCGTCGACGTGGTCGAGCCGGCCGAACACCAGCCCGCGCTCGACCGCCCAGAGCCGCGCCAGCCTGGAGGCGTACATGTCGGCGAAGGTGTCGCGCTCCGACCGGTTCTGCATCGTGCCGACCGCGCCCGTCGCCAGCACCTCCTTGAGCTGCCGCTGGGTACGCTCGCGCAGCGTGTCGAGGCGGTCGTAGAGGCGGGTGACGTAGGTCTGCTCTCGGATGAGCTCGGTTTGACGCGTTGCCGCCTGACCATTAATGTGGTTAATGGGACACTCCGGGCCATTCTGCTTGTTGTTACGACAAACGACGACATTAGCATGCCTGTTGCGGCACTCTCCCGCCTTTCCCTCTTGATCTCCTTCGCGTTACCTCCTTTGTTTCACCTCTTGACCGCTCCGGGATTCGTCCCTACGTTGCGGGTTAGGAAAGTTTCCTAACTTTACCCCAGGGAGCAGCGCCCGTGAGCGGTCCGGTGCCGGGGACACCCAGTCTGCTACGCGCCATCAACGATCGCGCGGCCTTGCGGGCACTCCTCGAACGCGGGCCGCTGACCCGCCCCGAGCTGGGCACGCTCACCGGCCTGTCCAAACCGACGGCGTCCCAGCTCCTGGCCCGGCTGCGGGAGGCCGGTCTGGTGGTGCTGGACGGCGTCAGGGAGGGCCTGCCGGGCCGCACGGCGGAGGTCTACCGGATCAACCCGGCCGCCGCGTACGTGGGCGCGCTCGACGTCACCCCCGCCCGGATCGAGGCCAGGGTCGCCGACATCACCGGGACGGTCGTGGGCGAGCACACGCTGCCCACCGGGCGGCGGCCGGCCGGCGACCTGGTGGACCGGCTCGGCGCCGCCCTGCGGGGCGCCAACCCGCCGGGCAGGCTGCGCCGGGTCGTGATCGGCGTGCAGGCCGCGATCGACCCCACCACCGGCAGGCTCGGGTACGCCGCCGCCGAGGACGTGCCCGGCTGGCAGATCCCCGACCTGGTCCCCACGCTCAGCGCCGGGCTCGGCGTGCCGGTGGACGTGGAGAACGACGTCAACCTGGTCGCCCTGGCCGAGCAGGCGCACGGGGCGGCCCGGGACAGCCGGGACTTCGTGCTGCTCTGGGCCGACGAGGGCATCGGCTCGGCCATCGTGCTGGGCGGGCGCGTGCACCGGGGCGCCACGGGCGGCGCGGGCGAGGTGGGCTACATGCCGGCCCCCGGGGCGCCTACGGCCCGCGAGTCAGGCCGCTACGCCCGTCACGGCTTCCAGGCGCTCACCGGCGGCCCGGCCGTGCTCGACCTGCTGCGCTCGTACGGGGTGCGCGGCGCCGACGTCCGCGAGGCCGTCGCCAACGCCGTACGGGCGGCCGGCGGGCGGGGCAGGCAGGCCGAGGCGGCCGGGGCCGGGTTGAGGGAGGTCGCCGCCCGGCTGGCCGTGGGCCTGGCCGCGATCACCTCCGTCGTCGACCCCGCGCTGATCGTGCTGACCGGGGATGTGGTGCTGCCGGGCGGCGAGACCCTGCGTGAGCTGGTCGAGCAGGAGCTCTACGCGCTGACCATCCCCCGGCCCCTGGTGCGGCTGTCGAGCGTCGCGGGCAACCCCGTCCTGGCCGGCGCCCTCGACCTGGCCCTCGGGACCGTTCGCGACGAGGTCTTCAGCTCAACGGTTCGCTCCTGATCCAGGATGGGGCGATAACACCCTCCGAAATACCCCAATTAACACCGAAGGCGGAAATTCCAAGACATTTCCGGATATAAATGTGCCCGCTCCCGCAGCGCCTTCAGGAAAGCGAAGAACGACGCACGTCCCGGCGCCATCGGAGCGGCCGGGTGAGCGGCCACCGCCCGCCACGTATCGCCAGCCCCACCGCGACACCGGAAGCCGCCAGAGCGTAGGCCGGGGTGCCGAACGTGGTGAGGTAGGCCGCCGTGCCCGCCAGCGGCACGCCGAGCCACTCCCAGCGGCCGTCGAGGGCGACCAGGGCCACGACCAGCAGGGCGTACCAGGGATAGCCGGGGGTGAGCAGCAGGAACGCGGCGCCGGTGAGCGTCAGCGCGCCCTGCCACGGGCGGTCAGGATCGCCGCGCCGCAGGATGTGCAGCAGGAGGGCCGTGAGGATCACCACGGTGGCGGGCAGCGCCCACGTGTCGGGCAGGACCAGCCGCAGCAAGGCGTACCGGTCGCGGGCCCCGGCCTCCTCGTAGCCCTCCTCGGCCACGTAGCCGAACAGGTAGCCGAGCACGGAGGCGCGCGAGAGGAGCACGTAGGGCAGGTAGGCGGCGGCCACGACCAGCACGGCGGGCAGCAGCGTGCGCAGGGCGCGGCGGAACCCCCGCGCGCTCGACAGCGCCCCCGCCAGCGCGCCGGGCACCACCACGGCGGGCACCAGCTTGACCGCGACCGCCGCGCCGAGCAGCGCCCCCCGCCCGGCCGTCCCGCGGGCCACGCCGAGGGCGAGCACGACGGCGGCCACGGCGAGCATGTCCACGTGGGCGTTGTTGACCGCCTCCATGGGCACGGCCGGGCACCACCCCCAGCAGGCCGCCCACCGGGGGTCGCCCCGGCGGCGCAGGATCAGCAGCACGGCCGCCGCCAGCAGCGCGCCGGCGGCCTGCAGTGGCACGAGCCGCGCCCCGCCGGGTGAGAGCCGGTCCACGAGCAGGAAGTACGCCTCCGCCAGCGGCGGGTAGATCGTGTGCACGCTGGGCCGGTTGATCCTCGTGCACGCGCCGCCGCCGATCGGGTAGAAGTGCCCCTCCGCGCACCGGGGGAAGAGCCACGGGTCACGCAGGGAGGCGAGCGCCGGATCGGCCGGAGCGTGATCGTAGGGGGAGTTCCCGGCGGCCTGGACGCGGCCGTCCCACACGTACCGGTAGGGGTCGGTGCTGGTGACGGGCGGGCCGAGCAGGCCGGTCGCGATCACGGCCAGCCCGCCCACCAGGACCAGCCGGGCGGCCGCCTTCCCCGGCACTCCGCGCAGCGCCCACCCGGCGGCGCCGAACAGGACCCAGGCGGCCGCGTACCACCAGAACAGTCCCCGAGGGGGGCTGTGGAAGAGCACGGCGAGGACGGTCACCTGGGCGGCGACGAGCGCGGCGGCGCCGGTGGTGCGGGCGTTCATGGTGTGCAGCGTCGCACCGCCGCGCGTCCGCCGGGCGATCATCCGGCGTGGCGTCCGCGTTTCGTAAGGAACGCTGGAGCCGGCCCTGTCCGGGCTTGGGGTACGGCCCTCGCGGGCGCCGCGGGTCCCGGCCTAGGGCGCCTGGTCGCGGTCGGGTGCGAGGCGCGCGTCCGGCTCGGTGGGCTCGCCGGTCACCTCGGGGGCGCGGTGCTCGTAGGGGGTGCTCAGCACGACCGTGGTGCGGGTCGAGACGTTGGCCGAGGCGCGGATCTGCTGCAGCAGGTCCTCCAGCGCCACGGGTGAGGCCACGCGCACCTTGAGGATGTAGCTCTCGTCCCCCGCCACGCTGTGGCACGCCTCGATGGCGGTCAGGTGCGCCAGCCGCTCCGGCGCGTCGTCCGGCGCCGCCGGGTCGATCGGCTTGATCGACACGAACGCGGTCAGCGGCAGCCCCACCGCGTCATGGTCGATGATCGCGGCGTATCCGCGGACGACTCCGCGCTTTTCCAGGCGGCGTACGCGCTGGTGCACCGCTGAGACCGAGAGCCCGGTCTCCCTGGCGAGGTCGGTGAAGCTCATGCGGCCGTCGCGGGCCAGCAGCGTGACGATCCGGCGGTCGATCTCCTCCATCGGTCAAAGGTAGCCGTTGCCCGTCACGACATTGTCCCGACCGGGGTGGCGCCCCTGCGCATCGCGTGCTCGACCAGCGTGATGAGGACCTCCCTGCCGGAGTCGCGGCGGCGGGCGTCGCAGCGCACGATGGGGATGTCCGGCTCCAGCCCGATCGCCGAGCGCACCTCCCCCACGGTGAACGGCATGATGCCGTCGAAGCAGTTGAGCGCCACGATGAAGGGCTGCTCGCGCTTCTCGAAGTAGTCCACGGCCGGGAAGCAGTCCTCCAGGCGGCGGGTGTCGGCCAGCACCACCGCGCCGAGCGCGCCCAGGGCCAGTTCGTCCCACACGAACCAGAACCGCTCCTGGCCCGGGGTGCCGAACAGGTACAGCATGTAGTCGTTGCGGATCGTGATGCGGCCGAAGTCCATCGCCACGGTGGTGGTGAGCTTGCGCTCGACGCCGGACAGGTCGTCGACGTACGTGCCGACGTGGGTGAGCGCCTCTTCCGTACGCAGCGGCCGGGTCTCGGAGACGGCGCCCACCATGGTGGTCTTGCCCGCGCCGAATCCCCCGGCGATCAAGATCTTGATCGCGGTCGGCAGCCGCCAATGGTCAGAGCGACCGAATTCCATCCAGCACCGCCTGTACGTTCCCGCGCATGCCCAACCCCACCCCTGAGGTGCCGTGGTCAGTGGTATCTGTCAAGGCGCGTTGAGAAGGTTGATCCACATGCCTGGCATCGAGACACCCTAGCAACGCCACATTTTCCACTCAAGCCGCACGTTTTTACAAGAAACAAAATGTCACGGTTTGTAGCTCCAAGCCGCCTTATTCGCCGCACTTACGGCACGGGAGTCAAGTGGACTTGTCATGTAATCCGACAGGACCTTTAAGGCGACGGGTTGTAGGCCGAAATGCCGTTGTAACCGGCGTTGAAACCGATCTGTCTTCGCAGGTAGACGGCTATGCGGGGGCTGGGCTCCCGTACCGTCTCGATCAGGGCGGCCGCCTCGCGGGCCAGCTCGGCCATCGTCCCGGTCACCTCGGCGCGCGGCACGCCGAGCGCCAGCACGTTCAGGTCGCCCCAGCTCAGATCTCTGCGGTAGGAGGCGAGGTCGCCGAGCAGGTGCAGGTAACGCTGTACCTGCCTGCTGACGGCCCGCAGGTCCGCCAGGTGCGTCCTGGACCAGTCGTCGGCCGTGTAGATCCAGTGCGAGAGGTCCACGAAGCACGAGCCGCGGCTGTCGGCGTTGTCGAGATAGCGGGCCAGCGTCGGCACGGCGTTCGTGTCCCGCCACACCCAGGCCCTGGCCATGCCCGTCAGCGTGCTGGCGAGCTGGTCGCGCCAGAGCCCCCGCAGGTCGTCGAAGTCCTTGGCGGTGGCCAGCTCGTCGCGCAGGTCGGCCAGGAACCGGGTGACCGCCGAGCGGGGCACCGCGCCGGCGGCGACCGACAGGCACTCCCGGGTCAGGCGGCTGACCTGCTCGCGGGTGGTGGAGGTGTGGCCCACCAGCCGGTCCACGGCCAGGATCCACAGGGCGGTCCTGTTGAGCACCTTCAGGCGCTCGGCGGTGGCCCAGGGTGCGCTGAAGGCCGTGGTGAGGGTCAGGGAGTGGTAGAACTCGCCGTCGAAGGCCGCCTCGGGGAACAGCCCCTGGTACATCTGCGCGCAGCGACTTAGATCTCTGCGGCACTCGGCGGCCAGCGCGCATGTCCTGCCGAGCTCGAATGCGTCGTCCAGCTCGCCGTCCCGCATCCTAGGGCCGGTCCAGCGGCTCACGGATCATGGGCGACGACCCCCAATGCCTGGGATATACACCTGTTGGGGAATTGTTTCATGATCGTGCACTATCGATCAAGGTATCAGCACCGTGGCGCCCCGGGGAGAGCGACGCCGCCGTACAGGCCCAGCGGCTCATCGGCGCCGACGGGGCCGGCCGGGGTCGTGGTGACTAGGTGGGCCCGCCGGCGAGCTTGGCGGCCAGCGCCACCCGGGAGCCGATCCCGAGCTTGGTGTAGATCTTGCCGATGTGGTACTCGACGGTCTTGACACTGATGAGCAGCTCCCTGGCGATCTGCCGGTTGGTCAGGCCGCCGGCGACCAGCATGGCGGTGCTCAGCTCCTGAGGGGTGAGCCCGAGCCGTACCGTGGCCGGGGGTTCCAGCCCGCAGGCCTCCAGTTCCTGGGCGCTGCGGTCGACGAGCGGGCGCGCGCCCAGGCGTTCGAAGATGGCGCGGGCGGCGCCCAGCCGCTCGGCGGCGGCCCGGCGCCGGCCCGTGCGGCGCAGCAGCCTGCCGAGGTCCAGCAGCACGCGTGCCTCCTCCAGCGGGCACGCGCCGGACTCCACGAGCGTCAACGCGCGGGCGAAGCTCTCCTCGGCCTCACTTGGAACGTTCCTGGCCGCCAGCAGGAGACCGTGAAGCCGCAGGCGTTCGGCCCGGGCGCGCGGCCCCGCCCGGCGGGCGCCCCCGGCCCCGTTGACCCCTGCCCGGTCGACTCCAGCCCCATCCACCCCAGCCCCGTCGACCCCGGCGTTGGCGAAGCCGGCCCCGTCGAAGCCGGCCAGCGCGTGCCCGGCCTCGTCCAGCCGCCCGTCGGCGACCAGTGCCTCGATCCTGGCCGGTCGCGGGTCGGGCGCGAACACGTCATCGGCTTCCAGCGGCTCGTTGCCGGCGCCGAGCAGCGCCAGTGCCAGGGCGGCCTGGGTCTCGCCCAGCGGGTGGCGCAGGCGGCGGGCAGTGGTGCCGGCGGCGGTCGCGTGGGCGAGGGCCCGCTCGTGCTCGCCGAGCGCCGCCAGCGGCGCCACGCACACCACCTCCAGGCACGGCAGCAGCCAGCGCTGGCCGAGCGCGGCCGCCTCGGCGAGCGCCTCCTCGGCGCGGGCGGCGGCCTCGTTCCAGCGGGCGGCGCCGTGCTCGGCGACGGCGAGCAGCGCGGTGGCCAGCAGCCGGTGGTGCGGCAGCCCCGCCTTCGCGGCGGCGGCCACGGTCCTGCCGAGCACCGTGGCCGCCTCCTCGGCCGCGTCGCGTTCCAGGAGGGCGAGGGCCGCCGCGAGGCTGTCGGGCGGCGTGCCGGCGCTGGGTGCCCCTCCCAGCGCCAGCACGTCGTACGGCCTGGCGACCGGGCCCTGGATGGGCTGGTCGAGCGCCAGGCGGGCCCAGTTCACCGCCGCTTCCCTGTCCGCCGTGACCAGATGCAGCCACGCGAGCTGCTCGGCCACGTCGGCGGCGAATCCGGGTTCTCTGTGCCGCCACGCCTCGGCCAGCAGTTCGGACGCCTCGTCGAAGCGTCCGAGGGCCAGCGCGAGGCGTCCCAGCACGTACCGGCGTACCGGGCGCGGGTCGGCGTTGCGCACATCGGCGAGCTCCGCCGCCCGGATCACGTCGCCCCCGACGAGGACGTGTTCCAGAACGGACGTGCGCAGCTCGTCGCGGCGCACCGCCGACTCCGTGAGCCCGGCGGCAAGGTCCAGGTGGGCGGCGGACTCCTGCCACTGCCCGTGTTGCGCCGCCTTGGCGGCGAAGCTGGCCAGCTCCTCGGCCAGCCCCTCGTCGGGGCCGCCGGCGGCGGCCGCCCGGTGCCGCAGCGCCGCACCCGTGTCGGTCACGGCGCGGGCGGCGGCCAGGTGCAGGCGCGCCCTGGTGCCCGCGCCGAGCCCGTCGTAGGCGGCGGCCCTGGCCAGCGGCTCGGGGAAGTCGACCAGGCGGCCGGGCAGCTCGCGCAGCAGCCCGGCGGCCACGGCCGCCTCAAGGGCGTCCAGCGGCTCGCGGAGCCCGTCGGCGACGGCGGCGGCCAGGTGCAGCGGGCACGGCCCGCCCAGGACGGCGCAGGCCGCGACGAGCCGCCGGACGGCCGGGTCGCAGCCGTGCAGGCGCCGGGCGAAGGGCCGCAGGTACGTGTCCGGCGCGGGCAGCCGCACCCCTGGCTCGGCGAGGACCGCCGCGGGCACGCTCGCCAGGAGGGCACGGGCGTGCAGCGGGTTCCCCCCGGTGTGCTCCCGCAACCGCACGGCGACCTGCGGGGCAACCCTGGAGACCTGCGGGGCGAGCCCGGAAACCTGCGGGGCGAGCCCGGAAACCTGCCCGGGAGCGGGGTCGCGCACCCCGCAGGCCGGCTTGGCGTCCTCGGACTGCTGCGGCATCGCCTGCCCGGCGAGTTCGGCGAGGTCGCCGGCGCTCAGCCCGCCGAGCGTGACCCGCCGGGTGTCCGTGCCGGTGAGCAGCCGCCGCAGCCCCTCCGGCAGCCAGGGATCGGCCACGTCACGGCAGACGACCACCACGAGCACCCGCCAGGCCCGTACCCGCCGCAACATGTAGGAGAGGGCGCGCAGGGACGGCCGGTCCGCCCACTGCGCGTCGTCGACCACCACGGCCACCGGTCCCTCCGCCTGCAACCGGTCGACGACCTCGTAGAGCGCCTGCCCCGCCGCGCACGAATCCCGCCCCGCCAGGCCGATCCGCCGGGGTGTCCCCTCCCATCCGGCGGCCGCGTCCGCGAGCTGCCGTACGACGCCGAGCCTGAGCCGGCGCTCGCTCGCCTCCCCGCTGGCGGCCAGCACCCGCACACCCTCTTCGCCGAGCGTGCGGTGGACGAGCGTGGTCTTGCCGATCCCCTCCGGCCCCTCGACCACGACCGTCCGGGAGTCCCCTCCGACCGCCGCACGCAGCTGCGCACGTAAAAGGGTGAGTTCCGCGGTTCTGCCGACGAACATGCGCCCTCCCTTCGCGGCCCTCGTCTTCTCAGAGCGCCGGCGGCGGCGCCTGATACACGATCCCGTACAAGGGGTCAAATCGGCTCAGGGACTGAACGGATCCAGGCGCAACCAGGCGGCGGTGGCGTCGTCGTGCCGCTTCCCGCGCACGGGTCCCCGTGCCGCCTCCAGCTCCCGTACGGCCCCGAGGACGGCCGCCGGACCCGACGACTCCATGGCGGCCAGCAGGTCGCCCCAGCTCCACCCGTACCAGTCGACGAGCCGCGTGGCCCCGTCGGTGAACACCCCGACCCCCCGCAGGTCGTGGGCGGCCACGCTCCCGCACACCGCCTGGCGCGCCGCCTCCGGCAGCGCCCCCGCCACCCAGAACCCCCCGCGCGCGTTACGCAGGCGCCGCACCAGCTCCACCGAGTACGGCCGCCCGCCGGGCAACCGGTCCAGCCGCTCGTCGGAGACGACCTCGGCCCGCCCGTCGGCCCGGAGGAAGGCCACCGGCGAGTCCCCCAGCACGAGGTATTCCACCCGCCCGCGCGCCCCCCGCACCATCGCCACCGTCGAGGACGGCGAGTCCGGGTTGCGCAGGTCGCAGGTGCCGCGATGCGTGGCGCAGACCTCCTCGACGGCCTGTTCCAGCAGCCCGGCCAGCGACCCGTTGTGACCGGCGGCCAGCCCCGCCGCCAGCGCGCTCCCCAGCCGTCCCACCAGCCACGCGACGTCGTGCGCGCATCCGCTGTCGACCCCGGGCGCCGCCGTGGCGCCGTCGAGCACCACCGCCCAGGACGGCCCGGCGAGCACCAGGTCCTCGTTGGGCCGCTCGGACCCGGCCCGGCTGGAATGTGTGACCTCGGCGAACATGACAGCGACTGTGCCACACCGCCGATCCCCCGGCGGCAGGGGCCATGGCGGCTCAGCCGCGATGACCCCCGCTCACGATCCCGCGGGCTAGACGATCACCAGCTCGCGCGAGGTGTTGTTCAGCCGCTCGCCGCCGGTCTCGGTGCACACCAGGATGTCCTCGATCCGGGCCCCGTGCCGGCCCGGCAGGTAGATGCCCGGCTCGACCGAGAACGCGAACCCGGGCTCCATCGGCTCGCCGTTGCCGGACACGATGTACGGCTCCTCGTGCGTCTCCATCCCGATCCCGTGGCCGGTCCGGTGCACGAAGTAGTCGCCGTAGCCGGCCTCGGCGATCAGGTCGCGGGCCGCGGCGTCGATCGACTCGCACGACACGCCCGGCCGCACCGCCGCGCAGGCCGCGTCCTGGGCCTGCCGCAGCACCTCGTAGTACGCGGCGAACTCGGCGGACGGCTCGCCCACGCAGTAGGTGCGGGTGGAGTCGGAGCAGTAGCCGCTGGGGAAGGTGCCCCCGATGTCCACCACCACCGGGTCCCCGGCCTCGATCACCCGGTCGGACACGTCGTGGTGCGGGCTGGCGCCGCTCGGCCCGGAGGCGACGATCACGAAGTCGACGGTCTTGTGCCCGGCCGCCCTGATCGCCTCGGCCAGGTCGGCGGCCACCTCGCGCTCGGTGCGCCCGGCGCGCAGGAACTCCGGCACCCGCCGGTGCACGGAGTCGATCGCCTCCCCCGCCTCCCGCAGGGCCGCCACCTCGGCGGGCGACTTGCGCATCCGCAACTCCCGCAGCACGCTGCCGGCCAGCACCTGCTCGGCCCCGGGCAGCGCGGCGCGGAAGCGCAGCGACGCCATGGCCCACATCCGGTCGGCCAGGCCGACCTTGGCCGCCTTCCCGAGCCGGGCCGCCGCCATCGCGTACGGGTCGTCGGTCTCGTCCCAGGCCACGAACTCCAGCCCGAGCCGGGCGGCGGGCGAGGCCTGCGCGGAGGGCAACTCCAGGCGGGGCACCACCAGGTAGGCCTCGCCGGCGGCGGGCACCACGAGGCACGTCAGCCGCTCCGACGGCTTGGCCTCATAACCGCTCACATAGCGCAGGTCGGGCCCTGGGGTCAGCAGCAGGGCGTCGAGACCGGCCTTGGCGGCGGCTTCCTGAACGGCGGCGACACGGGACACGGGATACAGATCAGAGGACGTCACAGCCCATAATCTACTCGGAGCCCGCCTCCTAAAATCCGCGAAAAGCTCTCACAACGCAGCCAGTCATGGCTACGCTCCGTTCCATGTCGATCACGTATTGTGGGACCAATTGTCCAGTTCCACTGCGCTTGAGAGTGAGACCATGGTCGACGTCATAGGCGCGGCCGAGCTGCTCGGGCACGAAAGTGACGCCGAGATGCTGGCCATACGACTGGCACACGCCCAGCGGCTCGGCAACATGGGGTGGGCTGAATGGCACCTGCACAGCGGCGAGACGATCTGGTCCGACCAGGTGTACGTGATCTTCGGCCGCGCCCCGGCCCAGGGCCCGATCCCGCTGCCCGAGCTGGCCGCGCACATCGAGCCCGCGGACGTGGGCGCGCTCGACCGGCTCCTGTGGTCGGCCGTGCAGGGCGTGGAGCCGGTCCAGGCCGAGTTCCGCATCCGGCGCGGCGGGTGCTCCGGCGACCTGCGTGACATCCGGGTGGTGCTGGAGCCGCTGATGACCCCCGGCGGCCCGGCCGGCATGCACGGCGTCATCCAGGACATCACCGGCCGCCGCCGCGCCGAGCGCATGGTGTCGGAGTCGCGCCGCCAGCTCCTGGAGGCCCGCGAGCAGGCCGCCGAGGAGCGCCACGTCATGCTGGCCCTGCGCGAGGCCATCCTGCCCGAGCCGCCGTGCCGCCTGGACCTGCCGCACACCAGGATCGCCGTGCGCTACGTGCCCGCCGAGACGACCGCGAACCTCGGCGGCGACTGGTTCGAGGCCGCCCCCACCCCGGACGACCGCCTGCTGCTGGCCATCGGCGACGTCTCCGGGCACGGCCTGCCCGCGATCGCGCGCATGGCCCAGCTCCGCCACGCCCTGGTCGGCCTCACCATGACCGCCACGCCCGCCAACCGGCTGCTGGCCTGGCTGAACGAGCTGGTCATGCACCAGCTCAAGGACACCACCGCCACCGCGATCATCGGCCATCTGGACCCGGAGACGCGGGTGTTCGCCTGGGGCCAGGCCGGTCACCTGGCGCCCATCCTGGTGCGCGACGGGGTCGCGAGGCGGCTCGACCCGCCCAGGGGCGTGCTGCTCGGCGCCACCTCGGGCCGCCCGTACGAGCTGGCGACCACCCGGCTGCACCCCGGGGACGTGCTGCTGATGTTCACCGACGGGCTGGTGGAGCGGCGCACCCGTGACATCGACGTCGGCCTGGACCTGGCCCTGGCAGCGGCCCGCGACGTGCCGGGGCACGACCTGGACGCGGGGCTCGACCGTCTCCTGGCCGACATCGGCGGCCCGAACCCGGAAGACGACGCGTGCGTGCTGGCGGTGGGCATACTGGGCTAGTGCTCATGCTCCTGGACACACCGTCCCTCTACTTCCGGGCCTTCTTCGGCGTCCCCGACTCGATCAAGGCGCCCGACGGCTCGCCGGTCAACGCCGTACGCGGCCTCATCGACATGATCGCCACCCTGGTGCGCTCCCACTCCCCCACCGCCCTGGCGGCCACCATGGACGCCGACTGGCGGCCCGCGTTCCGGGTGGCGGCGATCCCGACGTACAAGGCCCACCGCGTCGCCCACGGCGACACCGAGCAGGTGCCCGAGGCGCTCGTCCCGCAGATCGCGGTCATCGAGCAGCTGCTCGACGCCCTCGGCATCGCCCGCCTGGAGTCGCCCGGCTACGAGGCCGACGACGTGATCGGCACGCTCACCCACCAGGCCGACGGCGCGGTGGACATCGTGACCGGCGACCGCGACCTGTTCCAGCTCGTGGACGACGCCGGCCCCGTACGGGTCCTCTACACCGCCCGCGGGATCCGCAACCTGCAGATCGTGGACGAGGCGTTCGTGACCGCCAAGTACGGCATCCCCGGCCGCGGCTACGCCGACTTCGCGACCCTGCGCGGCGACCCCAGCGACGGCCTGCCCGGCGTGCCGGGCGTCGGCGAGAAGACCGCGGCGGCCCTGATCACCCGGTTCGGCTCGCTCGCCGCCCTGCTGGAGGCGCTCGACGCGGGCGTCACCGGCGGCTTCCCCGCCGGTGCCCGCTCCCGGCTGGCCGCCGCCCGCGACTACCTGCGTGCCGCGCCCGCCGTCGTCGAGGTGGCCTCCGACTGCCCGCTGCCCGCCACCGACCTGACCCTGCCCGCCAAGCCGCGCGACCCGGACGCACTGGTCCACCTGGCCGACCGGTACGGCCTCGACGGCCCCCTCAACCGCCTCCTCGAAACCCTGGGCGGCTGACTCCCGGGGAGCGGACGCGGGCCCGGGGAACCCCGGGCCGACGAGCCCGGGACCGGCCGCCAGGGACCCCGGCCACCGACACCGGGGCCGGCACCGAGGCACGGACCGCCAGTCCGGCCTGCGCCAAAGCTGGGCCTGCGCTAGGGCTGGGTCTGCGTCTCCAGGTAGGATCGCACGGCCTCCTGCGCGGCCTCGCGGAGGCGCTCGTGCACGGCGACGTTCTCCTCGCGGTCGGTGCGCATCTCCACCACCCGCGGCCCCTCGCCCCGCAACGCCTTGGGCAGCTCGCTGATGTCACCCAGCAGCGTGTACGGGGTCCCCGTCGCGGCCGCCACGTAACCCAGGTCCACCCCGTGCGGCGTGCCGAAGACCCGTTCGAACGGATCGCGCACCGCCGCCTGGGGCAGCAGCGAGAAGATGCCGCCGCCGTCGTTGTTGACCACCACGAAGCACAGGTCGGGCCGGGGCTCGCGGGGCCCGAGGATCAGCCCGTTCTGGTCGTGCAGGAACGACAGGTCGCCGATGAGCGCGTAGGAGGGGCCGTTGTGGGCCAGGGCCGCGCCCATCGCGCTGGAGACCACCCCGTCGATGCCGGAGGCGCCCCGGTTGGCCATCAGCCTGATGCCGCGCCGGGGCCGCATGGACTGGTCGAGGTCGCGGATCGGCATCGAGGACCCGCAGAACAGCAGCGCCCCGTTCGGCAGCGCGTCCACCAGGTCCCTGGCCAGCCGGGGCTCGCTCGTGCCCGACAGGTCGAGCACCTCGTCCGTCGCCGACCTGACCGCCTGGTCCGCCTGCCGCCAGGCGTGCAGCCACGTGTCGTCGCCCGAGGCGACCGGGATCTCCACCGCCTGCGCCACCTGCGTGGCCGAGCGGGTCGGGTCGGGCCAGCGGTCCAGGTCGGGCGCCACCACGATGTGCTCGCCCGCGCCCCGCAGCCACGACAGCAGCGGCCGGGACAGGCCGGGACGGCCGAGCGTGACGACCACGTCGGGCCGGTGGGCCTCGGCGAACTCCGGCGTGCTCAGCAGGTGATGGTAGGTGGAGATGGCGTGGTCGCCGTAGCGGCCGCCGCCGTTCGGCTCCGACAGCACGGGCCAGCCCGCCATGCCCGCGGCGGCCACGTAGCGTCGCACGTTGGCCGCGCCGTCGCCGACGACGAGCACGCCCCGCCGGGTCGGCGGGATGTGCAGGGCGACCGGCGGGGGCGCGACCCTGGCCCGCACCCAGGGGCCGCTCTCGGCGCCGTCGAGCGGCTCGGACCAGGTGGTGTCGCCGTCGGGGATCAGCGGCTCCCTGAAGGCCAGGTTCAGGTGCACCGGGCCGGGGTTGGCCGGGCCCGCGGCACGCTGGTAGGCGCGGCAGGCCAGCGAGCGCCAGTAGGCCACCTGGCCCGGGCGGTCCTCCGGCACGCCGACCTCGGCGAACCAGCGGGTCGCGGTGCCGTACAGGCCGAGCTGGTCGATGGTCTGGTTGGCGCCGGTGCCGCGCAGCTCGGGCGGGCGGTCGGCGGTGAGCACCAGCAGCGGCACCCCGGACTCGCCGGCCTCGATCACGGCCGGGTGGAAGTTCGCGGTGGCGGTGCCGGACGAGCAGATGAGCGCGACCGGGCGCTCAGAGCGCCGCGCCAGCCCCAACGCCAGGTACGAGGCCGACCGCTCGTCGATGCGCACGTGCAGGCGCACCCGCGACTCGGCGTGCAGGGCCAGTGCCAGGGGGGCGGAACGCGAGCCGGGGGCCAGCACCACGTCGCTCAGGCCGCAGCGCACGAGTTCGTCGACGAGCACCGTGGCCAGCGCGGTGGCGGGATTCAAAGTGACGCCTCCTGCATCCGGCGAAGCCACTGTGGAGATTCAATCTCGAAAGCCGACAAATGCTGATAATTCACCGAAGGGCGTCGTACCGCCAGCCGGCCGTCCACCGGCGTCAGCGAGTCGTCCACCACGTCGCCCGACAGCAGCGACATGGTGCCGAGCCCGCACGCGTAGGGCAGCGACGGTAAGGCGGCGGCCAGCGCCAGCCCGGCCGCCAGCCCCACGGACGTCTCCACGGCGCTGGACACCACGGCCGGCAGCCCGCACGCCTCCACCACGCGCAGCGCCGCGCGCACCCCGCCCAGCGGCTGCACCTTGACGACCGCGATGTCGGCGGCCTCCGCCGCCCGCACCCGCAGCGGGTCCTCCGCCCGGCGGATCGACTCGTCGGCCGCGATCGGCACGTCGCACCGCCGCCGCACCTCCGCCAGTTCCTCCAGCGTGGCGCACGGCTGCTCGGCGTATTCCAGGTCGAAGCGGTCGAGCCGCTTCAGCCGCCGTACGGCCTCGTCGACGTCCCACGCGCCGTTGACGTCGACCCGCAGCCGCCCGGCCGGCCCGAGCGCGTCGCGTACGGCCTCCACCCGGGCCACGTCGTCGTCGAACGTCTGCCCGCGCTCGGCCACCTTGACCTTCGCGGTGCCGCACCCCGACGCCCGCACGAGGTCGTGGGCCTGCTCCGGGGCCACGGCGGGCACGGTCGCGTTGACCGGGACGCTGTCACGCACCGGCTCCGGCCAGCCCTCGAACGCGGCCTCGCGCGCACAAGCCAGCCACCGGGCGCACTCGCGCGGCCCGTATTCCGGGAACGGGGAGAACTCTCCCCAGCCGGCCGGACCGTGCAGCAGCACCCCTTCTCTGACGGTCTGCCCCCTGAACCGCGTGCGCATGGGGATCCTGAACACCACGGGGGCCACGGGAGAACGCGTCACGACCCTCCTGCGCATCTGTCCGACCTATCGCCATTAACCTTACGAGCATGTGGAGGAACCCGTCGCATCCGGACCGTCCGCTGCATGCCATTGTGCAGCCTCCGGGACCCGAGCTGTTCACCGCCGTCCGTGAGGCGCTCTCGGGTGACGGGCCCGCCGTCCTGCCGCTGTCCCCCGGCCACGCCGAGGCCGCCGTCGCGGCTCTGCTTCCCACCCACGTCGACGGCGTGCCCCAGGACGGCGGCGTGGGCGTGCCCGACGACGTGGCGGTGGTGATCGCCACCAGCGGCAGCACCGGCGCGCCCAAGGGCGTGCTGCTCTCGGCCACCGCGCTGCGCGCCTCAGCGGCGGCGTCCCTGCGCCGGGTCGAGGCCTCCAAGGGCGACCGCTGGTTGTGCTGCCTGCCGGTCGCCCACGTCTCGGGGCTGCAGGTGCTGGTGCGCGCCCTGCTCTGCGAGACCGAGCCGATCATCCACGCCGGCTTCGACGCGCACGCGGTCCTGGCGTCCGGGGCGGACCACGTCTCGCTGGTGCCCACCCAGCTCCACCGGCTGGTCAGGCTGGGGGCGGACCTGTCGGTGTTCCGCACGATCCTGCTCGGCGGCGCCGCTCCCCGCCCCGGCCTGCTCGACCAGGCCCGGGATCTCGGCGGGCGGATCGTGACCACGTACGGGATGAGCGAGACGTGCGGCGGGTGCGTGTACGACGGCCGGCCCCTTTACAACGTAGATCTCAAAATCGGCGCGGACGGCCTGATCAGGATCTCCGGCCCGGTGCTGTTCTCCGGCTACCGCTTCGGGGAGCCGCCCGGCCCGTTCGACGGCGACTGGTTCGTCACCTCCGACCTCGGCGAGCTGACCGGCGGCCGGCTCCGGGTGCTCGGCAGGGCCGACGACGTCATCAACACCGGCGGCGAGAAGGTCGTGGCCGCCGCCGTGGCCGCCGTGCTCGACACCCACCCCGAGGTGGCCGAGGCGGCCGTGATCGGCGTCCCGGATCCCGAATGGGGCGAACTGGTCACTGCCGTAGTGGTCCCCGCCGACCCCGACGCACCCCCGACACTCGCACAGTTGAGGGCTTTTTGCCGCGACAGGCTTCCGCCTCACGCCGCCCCGCGCGACCTGCGCGTGGTCCCCCGCCTGCCACTGCTGCCGAACGGCAAGACCGATCTCGTACGGCTTAGGGCAGGAACCTGACGAGTTGCGGCTGCGTCATAGTGGGGAGAGGGAGGAACCTGCATGGATCACACCCGCAAGATGTGGGCATCCGCGGCCGTCGTCGGCGTGATCGTCGCCGCCGGTGTCTCGATCGCCGCGGCCGCCTCGGCGGGCAAGCTGGAGGAGGCCCGCGCCGTGGTGGAGAAGGCGCCGCCGACCGCCCGGCCGTCGGACTCCAAGACCGACGACGACGACATCGTCGTGTCCACCGAGGTCAACCCCGACCCTGCCAAGGTCTTCGAATACTGGACGAACAGCCGCATGGAGGATGCTCAGCCCATGCCGATGCCCTCGGCCGATCGGCTCCGGCTGCCGGAATAAAGAACACCCAAGGGGCGGTTCCGTCTATGGGGCGGTCCGCCCCTTTTCGTACCTCACGGCCCACTCGGGAACAAATGACGGCGAATGACGTTATTGATACTGGTGCGCCGCGTGGACTCGATGCCGCCCCACCACAACCTGCTTGATCCCTTCGACTCCGTACGGAGGAGGTGTCCTCATGCCCAGAACCGCCGTGGCGACCCCGCCCACGTCTCTCGACCAACTGCTTGAACGAGGGCGAGCCCAGGGTCACCTATCTCTGGCGGAGCTGCGTGACGCGTTCGCCAGAGCCGGCATCAGCCCCTCTGAAGGCCGCACGATCCTGCGTGAGCTGTCAGAGGCCGGCGTGAGTCTGGCTGCCGAGAACGAGCCGTCTCTCAGCAAGACCGCCCCCAAGAATCCGCAGCGCGACAAGACGTCCACCGCGAAGAGGTCTTCGCGTGCAAAGACTACCGGCCGCAAGGCCACCGAGGCAAAATCCTCCGCCCCCGCGCGGGAGGCCGCTCCCGAGGTCCGGCCCGAGCACGAGGAGGACGTGCCCGACGAGCTCGTGCTCGCCACCGAGGACGCCGAGCTTGAGAGCGAGGCGATCGACCTCGACGACACCCAGTCGGCCATGGGCGACTCGGTGCACACCTACCTCAAGTCCATCGGCCGCCGCACGCTGCTCACCGCCGCCCAGGAGGTCGAGCTGGCGCGCCGGATCGAGGCCGGCCTGTACGCCGAGTACAAGCTGGAGACCGAGCCCGGCCTGTCCCCCGCCGTCCAGGACGAGCTGCGCCTGGTCGTCGAGGACGGCAGGCAGGCCAAGGACCACATGCTGGAGGCCAACCTCCGGCTGGTGGTGTCGGTCGCCAAGAAGTACACCGACCGCGGCATGTCCCTGCTGGACGTCGTCCAGGAGGGCAACCTGGGACTGATCAGGGCCGTGGAGAAGTTCGACTACACCAAGGGCTTCAAGTTCTCCACGTACGCCATGTGGTGGATCAGGCAGGCCATACAGCGTGGCTTCGCCGACTCGGCCCGGACGATCCGGCTGCCCGTGCACGTGCTGGAGATGCTCTCGAAGCTGTCGCGGGTGGAGCGTGACATGCACCAGCGGCTGGGGCGCGAGCCCACGCCCGAGGAGCTGGCCGTCGAGCTGGACAGGACGCCGGACCAGATCGAGGAGCTGCTGCGGACGAGCCGCCAGCCGATCTCGCTCAACGCGACGATCGGCGAGGACGGGGAGACCACGATCGGCGACCTCATCGAGGACGTCGACTCGCCGGAGGCCTCCGAGATCGTCGACCGCCAGCTCCTGGGCGACCAGCTACGGGGTGTCCTGGACAACCTGTCGCCGCGGGAGTCCAAGATCATGGCCCTGCGCTTCGGCCTGGTGGACGGCAAGCCGCACACCCTGGACGAGATCGGCAAGTATCTGGGGCTCACCCGGGAGCGCATCCGCCAACTGGAGAAGGAGTCGCTCTCCAAGCTCCGCCACCCCAGCAACACCCGTCCGCTGCTCGACTGGGCCAGCTAACCCGTAAAGCCCCGGCCTCACAGCCGGGGCTTCACCTTTTCGCCTGCCACATCAGAGACATTGCCCGGCACATCACCGGGGCATCGCCCGGCGCATCACCGCGCCGGGCTTCTCATCCACCCGGCACGCCCTCACGTCGGAACCCCGCGCCCCGCCGGAAGGGACTCGCGGGGCCCGAGCGTGCGTGCCGGTGGGTCAGTGACCGCTGGTCAGCGGGGTGGAGGTCACCGGCCGGGGAACACGCGGGATCCCCCACATCCGGTTGTCCTCGCGCAACGTGCGCAGCCGCTCCACCTCGGCCGTCCACATCGCCCCCGCGGGCGTCGCCTTGGCCTTGCGCCGCGCGATCCGGTCGTCATAGGACTTGACCCCGAACGTGGCCCGCTGCCCGCTCTCGGCGGCCCGCAGCGCGTCCGTGAGCGCCTCGTCGAACGCCTGCCCGGCGGCCAGCAACTCGACCTCGTCGGCCGCGGCGGCGCGCAGCTCGCGCAGCGTCCGCTCGGCCTGCCTGGCCTTTTCGAGCAACTCGGGGAAGCCCTTGGAGATCTCCTGGTCCGCGTGGTAGCGAACCTCGGCCTCCCGGCTCACCCGCGGACGGAAAAACGCCATCGACTTCAGGCCCCTTCAGACGCGGTCGGCAATCATTCAGCCCCCAAGCGTACGCCGTCGGGCGACACGGCCGGAAATCGCCCCGGCGCCCGGCCCTTTACATAGTAAGATGATCACCATGCCCGCCAAGAGACCGCCCGTGCCCCTCTCCCGCGAGCGCATCCTCGAGGCCGCGCTCCACATCGCCGACAGCCAGGGGCTGCGCAGGCTCACCATGCGCCGCCTGGGCGACGCCCTGCAAGTCGAGGCCATGGCCATCTACCACCACCTGCCCCGGGGCAAGGAGGCGCTGATGGACGCGCTGGCCGAGCACGTCACCACGGTCCACGTCGAGCAGGCCCCGACCTGGCAGGAGACGGCCAAGGCCTGGTGCCGGGCCGGCCGGGAGCTGCTGCGCACCCATCCCGGGGTGCTCGCCCTGGCCCTGACCAAACCGCCCAAGGGAGCGACCGCCCTGGCCATCAGGGAGCAGACCGAACAGCTCTCCGAGCAGGGCCTGGAGACTGCGGCGGAGGCCGTACGGGCGTTGCGGGCCTTCGTGTTCGGTAGCGTGGCAGTCGAGGTCCAGCAATCCGGATGGGCTGATCCAGAGGTAGACGAGTGGGTCAGGCGTGATGAAAGAGCCGATCTGGACTTCGAACGCGGCCTCGACGCCTTGCTCAAGGGATTGCAAACGTAGTGCGCGTGTCGTGCTTGGCCCGTTATCCTGCATAAGGCACGCTGTGTCGAAGGTCACACGACGTGGGGACCCTCCTGTAACAGTCCTAACGGGCTATGTCGGAACCTGTGACATACGTCGCACACTTGCCAAATAGAACAATCCGAGCCGGCTCCCGCCCCTCAAGAACGGGAGCATCCCACGAGATATCGGAGGCACGCCGATGTGCCCGCACGACCCGGCCTGTCCGGATGCCGAGGCGCCTGACCGCGAGGCGGCACGCACCCTCGCCTGCCACCCGGAGCAGGGGTGGAGCCTTCTCTGCAACGGCGTCGTCCTGTTCGAGGACACCGGGGAGCTCCTTCCCAGTGGCACCGTCATCGCCCCGCACCGTCCCGTGGTCGGCGCGGCCTAGAAGGTCGAGGCCCGGTGCGCCACCCGGTGGCCGCCGGCCTACGCGTAGTGGGTGATCCACTCCGCCACGACCTCGCCCACCCGGGCAGGGTCCTTCTTCAGATCATGCCCCTCGCCCGGCAGCACCACCAGCCGCGCCGCGTCGGCGGCGTCGGGGATCCCGAACGGATCGCGGTCCCCGTTGACGACCAGCACGTCCACCCCGGCACCGCGTAGCTCGTCGGCCCTGGAACGTTCCGGCTTCCCCGGCGGGTGCAGCGGGAAGGCCAGCGCCACCACCGCCGCCGCGCCGACCGCCTCGGCCGTGCGGCAGCAGACCCTGGCCCCGTTGCTCCGCCCGCCCTGCACCAGCGGCAGGCCCGGCAGCCGGGCACGCAGCTCGCCCAGGACGATCTCCCACGCCTCGTCCTGCCGGGGCGCCGAGCCCGGGGCCCGCGCCCCGGCCACCCTGAACGCCTGCGTCACCCTGGCCACGGCGGCCCCCACATCGAGCGCGGCAGCGCGGACGGCCAGCAGGTCGGGCGCGTCCACTCCCCCGGCCGAGCCGTGCGTGAGCACCAGCAGCAGCCGGGGATCGCCGGGCTCGTCGATCTCGACCAGGGCGGGCCCGCGCGGCGTCATGACCTCCACCCCAGCACCGTACCTGGGGAGGAGCGCGCCCTAGCTCTCAGGGCGGATGACGGCGCGGCGGGAGGAGTGGATGATATCCGTATGCCAGACAAGCGCCTCCGCGATGATCTCCAGGCCACGATCGACGCCCGCCGTGACCTCGGTCCCGACTACGAACCCGCGCTCGTCGAGTCGTTCGTCGAGCGTCTCGACGCCACGATCGCCGCCCGCGTGCGCGCCGAGCTGGACCGGCACGGGCCCGCTCCGCACAAGCGTTCCGCCCCGGGCGCGGCGATGATCCCGATCGCGCTGGGCTCGATGGGCCTCGGCATCCCGCTCACCGCCATCGCGGCCAGCAACGCCGGGCTGGTGGGGCTGACGATCACCTGGCTGTCGATCGTGGTGATCAACGTGGCCGCCGCCGTGGCCATCGCCATGCGCCGCCTCTGACCTCCGTGCCTGTCAGACGCCCCTGATCGCCGCGCGGGTCACGTGCCTCCGCCGCGCGGGTCAGGCGTCGCGCTGGAAGCGCAGCCGGACCTCGGCGGCCAGCGTCTCGTCCGCGTGCTCCAGCCCGTACGACCACACCCGGTCCGCGTCCTCCATCCGGCCCCGCAGGGGCAGCGTGCGCGCCAGCAGCTCGATGGCCAGCGCGCTCGTGCGCGGGTCCGCCCCGCTCTCCACGGTCTCGGCGAACTCGGCGCAGGCCAGCTCCAGATGCGCGATCCCGAGCTGCACCCGCAGCCCCGGCACCTCCTCGGCCGGAGCGAACTCCAGCGCGTCCATGAGCACCCCGGCCGCCTCCCCGGGCTCTCCGTGCTCGATCAGGAGGTCGGCCAGGTCCTGGGCCGCGTGCGTGCCCAGCCGGTCGTCCCCGGCCGCCATGGCGGCGCGCAGCTCCTGCTCCGCCTCATCCGGCTGTCCGGCCCGCACCGCGAGCCGGGCCAGCGCGAGGTGGGCCAGCGGCACGTACGCGGGCGTGCCGACCCCCAGCACCGCCTGCCAGGCGGCCCTGGCCTGCTCGGCCCGCCCCTCCCGCTCGAACCCCTGCGCCAGGTGACAGGCCGCCTGGGCGGCGTATTCGGGGTGCCCGGTGGCCAGCGCGGTCCGCGCGGCGGCCCTGGCGGCCTCCACGTCGCCGCGTTCTTCCAGCACCACGGCGAGCCCGACGGCGGCCTGGGCCCGGTCGGGACCGTCGGGGTCGGCGGCCAGCTCGCTGAGGATGGCGGCGGCGCCGTCGAGGTCACCGCGTTCGGCCAGGCGGCGGGCGGTGTCCAGGGGCGGGGTCTCCAGCTCTGAGAACGTCAAGGGAGCTCCTTGGGGCGGCGGTCGCACCGAGCCTAACGACTAAAAGGGATCATGTCTGCTCAGTTGACGCCGATGGACTGGTCTGCGCCGGATTCGCGAACAGCCGGCGCGCCATCCCGATGACGATCAGGCCGAACGTGACCTGGAACACCGCCTGTCCCACCACCAGCGGGCCCTTCTCCAGCACGACGCAGACGCCGGCGGCCACCCCGGCCACCGCCTGGGCGGCGACCGGCAGCGGCCCGGTCAGCCGCCACCCCAGCAGCCGCACCGCCAGCACCATCTCGTGCAGGAATAACGCCGCCCCGAAGGCCCGGTGCACCCAGTGCACGGTGTCGCTCACCGTGTAGGGCGTCAGCAGGACCCCGGTCAGCAGGATCGCAAAGGAGACACCGGCCAGCCGGACGAACCGCGGCGCCGGCAGCAGGGGCGCGAGCGCCCGCAGCCCCCTGTTGGTGTAGAGGGCCGCGCCGAGGCACCCGGCCACATACGGGACGAGCGTGCGCCAGTGCACGCCGAAGTCGCTCATCCCGCAGTTGGCGGACAGGCAGCCCGGCATGACGGCCAGGCACACCCCCAGCCCGCCTAACAGGCACACCTGGCCCTTGACCAGGTCGTCCAGCACACCGCCGCGCATCATCGGCCTGCCCGTCCCGATGACCCGCCCCGGTGACACCGCGGTCCGTACGGCCGGTCACAGGTCATCGGAACGTCCCTCCGGGGCCCCGCTCAGTCCTCGTAGGCCTCCAGCGGCGGGCAGGAGCACACCAGGTTGCGATCCCCGTAGGCCTGGTCGATGCGCCGCACGGGCACCCAGTATTTCCCGTCGCGCAACGACGGCAGCGGGTAGGCCGCCTCCGACCGCGAGTACGGGTGCCGCCACTCGTCCGCGCTGACCGCCTCGGCCGTGTGCGGCGCGTTGCGCAGCGGGTTGTCCGTCCGGTCGTAGTCCCCGGAGGCCACCTTGGAGATCTCGCCCCGGATGGCGATCATCGCGTCCACGAAGCGGTCGAGCTCGCCGAGGTCCTCGCTCTCGGTCGGCTCGATCATGAGCGTGCCCGCCACCGGGAACGACATGGTCGGGGCGTGGAAGCCGTAGTCGATGAGGCGCTTGGCCACGTCCTCCACGGTGACGCCGGTCTCCTTGGTGATCTGCCGCAGGTCCACGATGCACTCGTGGGCGACCAGCCCGCCGCGCCCGGTGTAGAGCACGGGGTAGTGCGGCGCGAGCCGCCGGGCCAGGTAGTTGGCCGACAGGATGGCCTGCTCGGTCGCCGCCGTGAGCCCGTCGGCCCCCATCATCCTGATGTACGCCCAGGAGATCGGCAGGATGCCCGCCGAGCCGTGCGGCGCCGCCGAGACGGGCCCGACCGCCGAGCCGTCGTGCAGCGGGTGACCGGGCAGGAACGGCGCCAGGTGGCCGCGCACCGCCACCGGGCCCACGCCGGGACCGCCGCCGCCGTGCGGGATGCAGAACGTCTTGTGCAGGTTGAGGTGGGACACGTCGGCCCCGAACTCGCCCGGCCTGGCCAGCCCCACCAGCGCGTTGAGGTTGGCCCCGTCGACGTAGACCTGGCCGCCGGCGTCGTGCACCTTGGCGCACACCTCGGTGATCGTCTCCTCGTAGACGCCGTGCGTCGACGGGTACGTCACCATGATCGCGGCCAGCCGGTCACGATGCTTTTCGATCTTGGCGTCGAGGTCGGCCAGATCCACGTTCCCGTCGGAGTCGCAGGCCACCACGACCACCCGCATGCCCGCCATGACGGCGCTGGCGGCGTTGGTGCCGTGCGCGGAGGACGGGATGAGGCAGACGTCGCGCGCGACCTCGCCCCTGGCCCGGTGGTAGGCGCGGATGGCCAGCAGCCCGGCGAACTCGCCCTGCGAGCCCGCGTTCGGCTGCACCGAGACGGCGTCGTAGCCGGTCACCTCGGCCAGCCAGCCCTCCAGCGTGCCGATCAGCTCCTGGTAGCCCGCGGCCTGGTCGGCGGGGGCGTAGGGGTGGATCGCGGCGAACTCGGGCCAGGTGATCGGCTCCATCTCGGTGCTCGCGTTGAGCTTCATGGTGCACGATCCCAGCGGGATCATCGACCGGTCGAGCGCGATGTCCTTGTCCTGCAGCTTGCGCAGGTAGCGCAGCATCGCGGTCTCGGAGCGGTGGCCGTGGAAGACGGGGTGCGTGAGGTAGTCCGACTCGCGCAGCAGCCCGGCGGGCAGCGCGTCGGCTTCCAGGCTCACCTCGTCCCGCTCGACGCCGAACGCCGCCCACACCTTGGCCACCTCGGCGGCCCCGGTCTTCTCGTCGCAGGAGATCGACACGTGGTCGCCGTCCACCTGCCACAGGTTGACGCCCCGCTCGGCGGCGGCGGCGAGCACGGCGGCGGCCCGGCCGGGCACGCGCACGAGCACGGTGTCGAAGAACTCGCGGTGCACGACCTCCAGGCCCGCCTCGAGCAGCCCGCCGGCCAGTGCCACGGCGTGCCGGTGCACCCGCCAGGCGATGCCGCGCAGCCCCTCGGGGCCGTGGTAGACGGCGTACATGCCGGCGATGACGGCCAGCAGGACCTGCGCGGTGCAGATGTTGCTGGTGGCCTTCTCGCGGCGGATGTGCTGCTCGCGGGTCTGCAGGGCCAGGCGGTAGGCGGGGTCGCCGTCGGCGTCCACCGACACGCCCACCAGGCGGCCGGGGAGCTGGCGCTGCAGGCCCTCGCGTACGGACATGTACGCGGCGTGCGGCCCGCCGAACCCGAACGGCACCCCGAACCGCTGCGAGGACCCGATCGCTATGTCGGCCCCCAGCTCGCCCGGCGCGGCCACCAGGGTCAGGGCGAGCAGGTCGGCGGCGGCCACGACCTGAGCGCCGGCCTCATGCGCGGCGGCGGCCACGGCGCGGAAGTCGCGCAGCCGCCCCGAGGCGCCCGGATACTGCACGAGCACGCCGAAGCACTCGGGCAGCTCGCCGTCCAGAGTGTGCTCCACCAGCGTGATCCCGAGCGGCTCGGCCCGGGTGGCCAGTACGGCCTTGGTCTGCGGCAGCGTGTCGGCGTCGACGAGGAAGACGTCGCTCTTGGACTTGCCCGCGCGCCGGGCCAGCGTCATGGCCTCGGCCGCGGCGGTGCTCTCGTCGAGCAGGGAGGCGCCCGCGACGGGCAGGCCCGTCAGGTCGGAGACGACCGTCTGGAAGTTCAGCAGCGCCTCCAGCCGGCCCTGCGAGATCTCCGGCTGGTACGGCGTGTAGGCGGTGTACCAGCCCGGGTTCTCCAGCAGGCTGCGGCGGATGACGGCGGGAGTGACCGTGTCGTAATAGCCCAGGCCGATCATCGAGGTCAGCACCCGATTGCGCCCGGCCAGGGCGCGCAGCTCGGCGATCGCCTCGGCCTCGCTCGCCGCGGCGGGCAGCTTGAGCCGGTCCTTGACCCGGATGGCCTCGGGAACGGCCACCGCCACCAGATCCGCCACGGACTCGAAGCCCACCGCTTCGAGCATGCGCTGCTGCTCGGAGGCCGACGGCCCGATATGCCTGGACGAGAACGGCGGAGCGGACAGATCGGTCATGAAGGTGCCTCCCGAGGCTATGGAGACCGGCGCCAGAGCGCGGGCGTGTGCCGGATCTCCCCCTCTGTCAGCGCGACACCGTCGCGACCTGAGAGCTTCACCCCGGATCAGGGCTTGCACCGTCGGTGAGGCACGCCTGGCGGGCGCGCCTGCTTTCCAGAGTTGCCTCGCCCGAGCGGTACAGGATGCCTGAGAGATTCCGGGGAGGGTTGCTCCTTCGGCGCCCCGTGGACCTTGGGCCTCGGGGACTCTCCCGCACGGGGTCGTCAGCCTTGCCTGTCCAGATTACTACGCTCTGCCCTTTACCTGAACGGCGCACACGTCGCCACGGAACAGGTGGCAAGCCAGAAGAAGGAAGGTCAGCCTGTCCGGCGCGCACGGCGCCGCCGGGCGAGCTCGTCAGCGGGGTGGTCGGCCGGGACGGTGTCCTCGACCGCCGCGCGTTCCCCCGGCAGCTCCGCGAGTGAGCCCTCGACCTCGCGCCAGACCCGGCCGAGCGCGATGCCGAACACGCCCTGGCCACCCTGGAGCAGGTCGATCACCTCGTCGGCCGAGGTGCACTCGTAGACGCTGACGCCGTCGCTCATGAGCGTGATCTGCGCGAGGTCGGCGACCCCGCGGTCCCGCAGATGCTGCACGGCCGTACGGATCTGCTGCAGCGACACCCCGGTGTCGAGGAGCCGCTTGACGACCTTGAGCACCAGGATGTCGCGGAAGCTGTAGAGCCGCTGGGAGCCGGAGCCGTGCGCGGCCCTGATCGTGGGCTCCACGAGACCCGTGCGCGCCCAGTAGTCGAGCTGCCTGTAGGTGATGCCGGCCGCCGCGCAGGCCGTCGGCCCGCGGTATCCGATGTCGTCCGGCAGCGCCGTCGGCTGCTCGTCGAAGAGCAGACCCTGCTCTCCGGCACGCTGCCGCGCGCTCTCGCGCCGCACCGGATCTTCCTGGCCGGCCGTCTTTCCCTCGCCGCTGCTGACCGCCACGCGGACCTCCGGCTTTCTCTCATCCCACGGCCTGATCTGGGGGTTCATAAAGGGCGACCGCGGGTTTCACTTGCACCGTAGGACCGTGACCATGCTCAGTCAACGATCCGGCTCGGCGCGTCGTGAAGCGTAAATGCACTGAAATACCTACCCCGCCCTGCCGAAGTCCTCGGGAGTGATCGTGTCAAGGAACTCCCTGAACTTCTCCACCTCGTCCTCCTGGTCGTCGGGGATGATCACTCCGGCCTCCTGGACGACCTCCTCGCTGGCGAAGATGCGCGCCCCGGTGCGCAGGGCGAGCGCGATCGAGTCGGACGGGCGCGCGCTCACCTCCACGCCGTTGGAGAAGACCAGGTCGGCGAAGAAGATGCCATCGCGCAGGGCGACGATGTTGACCGCCCGCAGGCCGACGCCCAGGGCGCTCAACACGTCTCGGAAGAGGTCGTGGGTGAGCGGCCGCGGTGGTGGCTCCTCCGCCTGGGCCAGGGCGATCGCGGTCGCCTCGGTCATGCCAATCCATATAGGAAGGAACCGCTCCCCGTGTGCCTCCTTGAGCAAGACGATCGGCTGATTTGTGGGCATCTCAACGCGAACGCCCACGACCTCCATCTGCAACACGGGCTGCTCCGTATTCCTGACCGGTCACCCGGCACAGCTCATTGCTCGCTTCTGCTGACTGGCTTCTGCAATTCAACGTAACACCGCGCGCGCCTGGATGTGCCCTCGCCTCCCAGGTCGTCACGCTCTTCAGCGCCCCAGGACGGACCGGACACCCGTGCGGACAAGGGCTGCGTGCAGGTCGAGCAGGAGAGTGGAAATCTCCCTGGCGACCTCGTCGGCCTCCCCGATGGCGCCCGGGGCCCGCCGTTTGAGTATGGGGGCGACGGCCTGCTCGACCAGGCCGCACTCGCGCTCGGCCGCCGCCTTGACCGCCCGCAGGTGGCGGGCGTGCAGGCCGAAGCGGGTCAGGGCGCCGACGCTGCGTGCCACCTTGAGCGCCTCCTCGTCGTAGCGCCTGGCCACCGGGGCGAGCAGCCCGTAGTCCTCCAGCTCGGCCAGGGTCTCCTCGTCGATCCCGGCGGCCTCCAGCAGCTCGGCCCGGCTGAGCCTGATCTCCTGCTTCTGCTGGAGGGCCCGCGGGCGGCCGAAGCTCTCCGCCATCCTGTCCTTGATCACCCGCAGCGGCAGGTAGTGGTCGCGCTGCTCGGTGAGGATGAAGCGGAGCTGCTCCACGTGCAGGTGCGTGAACTTACGGTAGCCGGAGGGGCTGCGCTCGGGCTCGACCAGCCCCTCGCCCTCCAGGAACCGGATCTTGGAGATGGTGACGTCCGGGAACTCGCCCTGGAGCAGCGCGAGGACCTCCCCGATGCTCATGTGCGAACGTGCCGCCTGAGAGCTCATGCGACCTCCATCGTCAGCCGCACGAGCCCCGGGGGAGCCGCCTGCCGCGCTCGTGCGCTCATGCGCCGGCGTGGGCCCGCATCAGGAACACGAGGCGGAACTTGCCGATCTGCACCTCGTCTCCGGAGTGCAGGGGAACCTCCTCGATGCGCTCCCTGTTGACGTAGGTGCCGTTGAGGCTGCCCACGTCGCGCACCGAGAACTGGCCGCCGCGGTGGCGGTAGAACTCCACGTGGCGGCGGGAGACCGTGATGTCGTCGAGGAAGATGTCGCTCTCCGGGTGGCGCCCGGTCGTGGTCAGCTCCTTGTCGAGCCGGAAGCGACTCCCCTGGTTGGGGCCCCTGGTCACCGTGAGCAGCGCCGTGCCGGGCGGCAACTGCTCCACGAGCGCCCGCTCGGCCAGGAGCATGTCGCCTGTCTCAGCCTCGTACGCCTCGATTCCCGCCACGGAGATCGTCGATGTGGTGTCCCCGGCGACCTCGGGTCTGGTCAGCGGTGACCCACAGCGGGAACAGAAACGGGCATCCTCGGGGTTGGCGTGCCCGCACTGCGTGCAGTAGACGCTCGGCATCGATCGGCTCGGCCTCCTACCGCGAAGACGCGGCGACGGTGCTCAGGGTCGCGCCTCGCTTCGCTTTTCAAGTTTGCGAATGCCGCAACTTACGCTGATCAGCGGCAAAGGTCAAGGCGAGGCGCTGCACTTTGGTTTGGACGCAGACAAAGTTACCGTCGCCCCGCCCCGTGGTCCATGCCGCCGCGCGTTTCTACATTACGATCTTGCGGCATTCCGTGCGCACCATCGGCGAACTCCACCTTTCCGGTCACGCTGTGTGACGGCTCAGACTGCGGCCTGCTCCACGATACGGGCCCAGTGCTCGATCAGGGCCTGGGCGGCGTCCATGTCGGCGGCCTCGGCCCACAGGTCGGTGACGGGCTCGGCCGCGGCGGGCAGCACCAGCACCCAGCTCCCGTCGTCGTGGGCCACCCGCACCCCGTCGGTGGTGTCGATGCGGCGGCCCGGCGGCTCGGACTCGGCCGCCTCGATGACCGAGCGCATGACGGCGCCCTTGGCCGCCCAGGGCGTGGGCACCGTACGCCGGAGCAGCTTCACCTCGGGGATCCTGGCGTCGATCTGGCTCAGCGACAGGCGGGTGCGGGCGACCAGCCCGAGCAGGCGCATGAACGTGGCCAGCCCGTCGATGGCGGGGCCGAACTCCGGGACGACGAAGCCGCCCCGCCCGTCCGCCGCGAAGATCATGTCGGGGCCTGCGGCGGCCGAGGTGAGGGCGTCGAGCGAGGTGGAGGTCCACTCCACCTGCACGCCGTGGAAGCGGCAGACCTGCTCGGCGACCCTGGTGGTGGTGACGGGGAGGGCCACCCGGCCGCGCTGGCGCTCGGCGGCGACCAGGTCGAGCACGACGAGCAGGGCGCGTTCCTCGCTGATGAGCTGGCCCTTCTCGTCCACGAGGGCGATGCGCTCGCCGACCGGGTCGAACCGCACGCCGAACGCCGCCCGCGACGAGCTGACCAGCTCCGACAGGCGTTGCAGGTCGCGGCGGCGCTCGGCCAGCGTCTCGGTGGGCGAGGTGTCGTCGAGGCGGGCGTTGACGGTCAGCACCTCGACGCCGACGCGGCCGAGCAGGGTGGGCAGGACCAGCGAGGAGGTGCCCCCGGCGCAGTCCACGACGACCTTCATGTCCCGGACGTCGCCCACACCGACGTGGCGCAGCAGTTCGTGGGTGTAGTCCTCGACGGCCCTGGCGGGGTAGGCCAGCTCGGCGATCTCGCCGGGGAAGGCACGGCGGAACTCCTGGCGGGAGAAGACCCGCTCCAGCTTGCGCTGGGCCGCCGGGGCCAGGTCGGCGCCGCGGCCGTCCATGATGATGATGTCCACGCTCTGCGGGTCGCCGGGCGTGGTGCGCAGCGCGATGCCGCCCGCGGCCGACTCCCTGGCGGTGTGGTAGCGGGCCACCGGCAGCGGGGCGGCCTCCAGGTCGAGCACGTTGATGGCGCCGGCCGTCAGGGCGCCGATGACGGCCCGCTTGAGCGCCCTGGCGGCCAGGGAGCAGTCGCGGGAGGTGACGACGTACTCGCCCTTCTTCAGGGTCGTGGCGTACGCGCTGGCCAGGCGGACGCACAGCTCGGCGGTGATCTCGACGTTGACCAGGCCGCTGATGCCCCGGGGGCCGAACAGGTTGCGCTGGCCGCGTGACTCCCAGATCACGCTGGTGTTGACGACCGCGCCGGCCTCGATGGTCTTGAAGGGGTAGACCTTGACGCCGCTGGAGACGTACGCCTCGGCCTCGATGACGCATTCGTCGCCGATGACGGCGTTCTCCTCGACGCGGGCGCCTGCCATGATGTCGGTGCTCTTGCCGATGACGCAGCCGCGCAGGTGGGCGCCGGGCCCGAGGTAGACGTTGTCGTGCACGACGGCGCGGTGCAGGAAGGCGCCCTCGCGGACGACGGCGTTGTTGCCCAGTACGGTGTACTCGCGCAGCGCGGCGCCGGCCTCGACCTTGGCGTAGTCGCCGATCAGCAGCGGGCCCTTGAGCACGGCGTCGGGGTCCACCGAGGCCGAGTCGGCAACCCAGACGCCGGGTGAGACCTCGAAACCGCCGATGTCCAGGGCGACCTTGCCGGACAGGGCGTCGGCCTGGGCCTTGAGGTAGCTCCCGTGGGTGCCGACGTCCTCCCAGTAGCCGTCGGCCACGTAGCCGTAGATGGCGGCGCCGCGGTCGAGCAGGGCGGGGAAGACGTCGGAGGACCAGTCCACGGGCTCGCCGCCGGCCACGGCGTCTAGGACCTCGGGCTCCATGACGTAGATGCCGGTGTTGACGGTGTCGGAGAAGACCTGGCCCCAGGTGGGCTTCTCCAGGAAGCGCTGAACGCGGCGCTCCTCGTCGAGGATGATGATCCCGAACTCGAGCGGGTTCGGCACGCGTTTCAGGCCGATGGTGACAAGGGCCGAATTTTCGCGGTGAAAACGGATCATGTCGGATAAGTCGATATCCGTCAGGGCGTCGCCGGAGATCACCAGGAATCGATCGTCTCTTAGGCGGTCCGCCGCGTTCTTGACGCTGCCGGCGGTGCCGAGGGGGATGTCCTCCGTGGCGTACTGGAGGCTCATGCCGAGTTCGTCGCCGTCGCCGAAGTAGTTGCGCACGAGCGCGGCCAGGAACTGCAGTGTGACCACGGTCTCGGTGACGCCGTGCCGCTTGAGCAGGCGTAACACGTGTTCCATGATCGGGCGATTGACTACGGGGAGTAGTGGTTTGGGCTGGTTGGCGGTCATGGGACGCAGCCGAGTTCCCTCTCCGCCTGCCATGACGACCGCCTTCACGGATCACTCCTTTTTGGCCGCGGCTACAAGTTGGCGCACCTGTACCACATACAGCACCCCGGCCCACCAGTACAGACCCGTGCCCCAGAGGGCAAAGGCCCACCCGACAATTCGTGCTATTTCGGCATACCACCCAGTGTGGGAGGCTAGGAAGAGGAGAGGGAAGGCGTACATGAGATTAAACATGGCCGCCTTGCCCAGGAAATGAACCTGGAGTGCCTTGTATCCGTGTTTGCGGAGTACGGGGATGAAACTCGCCACGAAGAGTTCACGTCCGACGATGACCGCGACCAGCCACCAGGGGATCACGTCGCGTAGCAGCAGCGCCAGGATCGTGGCGAACACGTAGAGCTTGTCGGCAGCGGGATCGATCAGCCGGCCGAGTCTGCTCGTCTGGTTGAACGCCCGAGCGATCTTCCCGTCCAGCCAGTCGGTGAAGCCGGCCACCGCCAGCACCCCGATGGCCCAGCCGTCCGCCTTGGGCCCGAGAACCAGCCAGAGGAACACGGGGACGCCGAGGAGGCGCAGGAAGCTCAGCAGGTTGGGAACCGTCCAGATCCGGTCCTCGGCGGAAGTATCGCTCACGGAGCAGACCCTACTGCGTGGAACTCCGGCAGCAGCGGGCCCGCCGGAACTGTCCGTCCAGCCAGACCGTCCAGCCCTGCCGTCCCGCCCGGCGGGGGCGGGCACGCGATGCCCCTCCCCGGGGATCGCGGCGCCGCGTGGCGGCGGCTCAGCCGTCCCGGCCTACGGCCTCCAGGAACGCCTTGATGAGGGCCGGGTCCTTCACCCCGGGAGCGGTCTCCACGCCGCTGGAGACGTCGACCCCCCACGGCTCGGCGGCGGCCACGGCCTCGTTGACGTTGGCGGGGGTGAGGCCGCCCGCCAGCATCCAGCGGCCCGTCGGCCGGCCGCGCACGGCCGCCCAGTCCCACGGCAGGCCCGATCCCGCGTGCGGGGCGTCCACGAGGAGCAGGTCCTCGTCGTAGGCGCCGCAGCGCAGGTCGGCCTCGGCGTCGACGGCCCTGATCAGGGTCAGGCCGAGGTCCTTGAGCGCGGTGAAGTCGGCGTGCGGGTGCCTGCCGTGCAGTTGCACCGCCCGCACCCCGGAGGTCAGCGCCGCGGCCCGCACCGTGTCGGGGTCCTCACCGCGGAAGACGCCCACGGTGAGCACGTGGGCGGGGACCGCCGCGGCCAGCTCGGCCGCCCGCTCGGGCGTCACCCTGCGCGGGCTCCGGGTCATGACGAACCCGATGGCGTCGGCGCCCGCGGCGACGGCCGTGGCCACGTGCTCGGGCTCGCTCAACCCGCAGATCTTCACGTACACCCTTCAGACCTTAGCGGGCGGGGGCCGCTTTCCTCTCCCTCCGGGCGGGCAGGACCGCGTTCAGGGCCGGCCCCTGGGCGGGCGGACGGGGCGGAAGGCGGCGTCCACCAGGCCGGCGCGGTGCGCGACGACCGCGGCCTGGATGCGGTTGCGCAGGCCCAGCTTCTCCATGGCGGCGGCGATGTGCGTCTTGACCGTCGTGACGCCGACGTGCAGCTCCTCGGCGATCTCCGCGTTGGACAGGCCGGTGCCGACCAGGGCGATCACCTCCCGCTCGCGCTCGGTCAGCCCGGCGGGCCAGGCGGGCGCGGCGGCCTGCTCCTCGGCGGCCAGGAAGCGTTCCACGACCCGGCGCAGCACCGACGGCGCCAGGAGCTGCTCCCCCGCCGCGGCCCTGCGCACGGCCTCCACCATCCGCTCCGGCTCGTCGTCCTTGACCAGGAAGCCGACCGCCCCGGCACGCAGGGCGGCGTAGACGTTGGCGTCGTCGGCGAACGTGGTCAGCACCACGATCCTGGCGCCCGGCCGGGCCGCCAGCACCCGCCTGATCGCCTCCAGGCCGTCGACGACGGGCATGCGCAGGTCCATGAGGATCACGTCCGGCAGGTGGTGCGCGGCCAGGCGCACCGCCCCGGCGCCGTCCTCGGCCTCGGCCACGACCTCCATGTCCCCCGCGGCCTGCAGCAGCATCCGCACGCCCGCGCGCACCAGGGCCTGGTCGTCGGCCACCAGCACGCGGATCATGACGCGCTCTCCGTGGTCAGGCCCGTGGTGAGGCCCGTCGTCAGCCCCGTGGTCAGGCCCGTGCTCAGGTCCGTCCCCTGGCTCCCCGGCAGGGTCGCGGTCAGCCGCCAGCCGCCCTCGCCGTCGGGGCCGGCGGTGAGGGTGCCGCCGAGGGCGCGGACCCGCTCCCGCATGCCGGCCAGGCCGTTGCCGGAGGAGGGCAGGCGTTCGATGACGGTGGGCGGGCGGCCGTTGCGGATCTCCACCGACAGCCCGTCGCCGCCGCCGGTGACGTCGACCCGGACCTCGGTGCCGGGACCGGCGTGTTTGAGCACGTTCGTGAGCCCTTCCTGGACGATGCGGGCGGCCGAGGCCCGGGCGATCAGCGGAGCCTCGTCGGTGGCGGGGTCGAGGGCGAGCTCCACCGCGAGGCCGGCGGCGGTCATGCGCTCGGCGGCCTCGCGTACGACGTCGGCGGGGTCGGCCAGCAGGCCGGGCCGGTGTTCGGGGTCGCGTACCAGGTCGAGCAGGCCGCGCAGGTCCTGCAGCACCTGGTGGCCGGTGTGGCGGATGTCGTCGAGCGCCTCGGCCACGGGCCCGTCGGGGGCGGCGTAGCGGGCGGCGCCGGCCCGCAGCACCATGGCGCCGACGTGGTGGGCCACGATGTCGTGCACGTCGCGGGCGATGCTCTCCCGCTCGGCGAGCTGGTCGGCCCGTACCTGGGCGACCGCCGCCCTTGCGGACTCCTCGGCGCGGGCCCGCTCGGCGGCCGCGGCGGCCTGCCGCATGCCGAGGTAGCGGCCGATCGCGATGGGCGTGGCCACCAGCGTCATCAGCACCCCCACCCGGAACGGGGTGACGCCGGTAACCGGCCCGACCACGGCGATCGAGGTCAGCAGGCAGCCGGCGAGGTAGGCGGCCACCGTCCAGAGCCAGAAGTGCACCCGCATGGCGAACACGCCGATCGCGATGAGCGTCAGGATCAGGCAGGTGTTGACGACCACGGGCAGATAGGTGTCGGCGGCGAGCAGCAGCACGCCCTGCAGCAGGAACACCAGCCCGGGCAGCCGCCTGGCCACGCCCAGCGACAGGCCGCCGACCACGGCCAGCAGCCCGATCAGCCAGACGGGCTGGGAGCCGGCGTGCCAGAAGGTCCAGGTGCTGAGCACGGTGATCGCCACGCCGCCGGCCGCGAGCAGCGCGTCCGGGGTCGGGTCGCGCTCGTCCAGCCGCTCCGCCGAACTGCGCAGGTACGCGCCGATCACGGCGGGGAAGACCGGCAGCAGGACGGAGTACACCCAGGAGTTCCTGGTGAGCGCGATGCCGGGGTCGGCCAGGTTGACCGCGGTGGCGGCGATGGTGACGACTACGGCGGCGGCGCTGGCCCGCAGACTCGAGCGGTAGCCGGTCACGGCGAGCGCCACGCAGACGAGGATCTGCGCCGTGTTGGAGGTGGACGACCCGAGTTGGTCGGTGAGGACCAGGAAGGCGGCCAGGTAGAGGGTGACGGGCACCGGCCGGCGCCGTACGAAGCCCATGGGCAGGCCCACGAGCAGCGCCAGCGGGATGTTCATCGCGGCGGGCAGGTATTCGGTGTCGCCCGCGTGCGCCGTCGTCAGCAGGTCCATGCCCACGCCCGAGACCGCGAACAGGACATCCAGCGGGATACCGCGCCAACGCATGTATCCACGGTATCCGGGCGTGACAACCTGATCCTCCGCACGGAGGACACCGCCTCCTCCAAGTGGCCGGAGATCCGGCTGATTGGCGGAGCGAGTTGGACTTATAGCCCCCTATGTTTGTTCCATGCCGAACGACACCGGTTTGCTTCTTGGTCAGTTCCTGCGTGCCCCCGCCACGATCGGCGCGGTCGCCCCGAGCTCGCGCCGGC
The DNA here is from genome assembly GCF_900099965.1 of Nonomuraea jiangxiensis. Taxonomy (GTDB): domain Bacteria; phylum Actinomycetota; class Actinomycetes; order Streptosporangiales; family Streptosporangiaceae; genus Nonomuraea; species Nonomuraea jiangxiensis. Next base: position 246,864 of record NZ_FNDJ01000005.1, read on the forward strand.
TCGCCTCGGCCGTCTGCGCGCCGATCCCCGAGCGGGGCGAGCCCACCGTGGTCGAGCTGGGCCCCGGCACCGGGGTCTTCACGGCGGAGATCCAGCAGCGGCTGGCCGGGCGGGGCCATCACCTGGCCGTGGAGCTCAACGAGCCGATGGCGACGCTGCTGGCCGGGCGCTTCCCCGACGTGGACGTGGTGAACGACGACGCCAAGCGGCTCGGCGAGCTGCTCGGCCAGCGCGGGCTCCCGCACGCGGACGTGGTGGTGAGCGGGCTGCCGTGGGCGGCCTTCGCCCCGCAGGCCCAGCGTGACCTGCTGGCGGCGGTGACGGCGGCGATGAGCCACGGGGCGGCGTTCACGACGTTCTCGTACGTGCACGCCATCCCGCTCAACTCGGCCCGGCGGTTCCGTTCGATGCTGGCCGAGCGGTTCGAGGAAGTGATCGCGGGGCGTACGGTGTGGCGCAACACGCCCCCGGCCTTCGTCTTCCACGCACGCCGGCCTCGACCCTGATCAGAACGCGATTCTACGATGGCCTGATGGACTTCTCCCTTCCCGAGAGTGCCCTGGCCGTCCAGCGCGGCATCGCCGACATCTGCTCCCGCTACGACCTTGACTACTGGCAACGGTGCGAGGCCGACAAGCGCTGGCCGGAGGAGGTCTGGGAGGAGCTGGCCAAGGGCGGCTGGCTCGGCCTGGCGGTGCCCGAGGAATACGGCGGAGGCGGTCAGGGACTGCTGGAGCTGGCGGTCGCGACCGAGACCCTGGCGGCCTCGGGCGCGGCCGGCGGCTCGGCGTTCACGTACGTGCTGACGCCCGGCTTCGGCGCCCTCACCCTGGCCCGCCACGGCACCGCCGAGCAGCGCGCCGCGCTGCTGCCCCGGCTGGCCGCCGGCGAGCTGGAGACCTGCTTCGCGCTGACCGAGCCGGACGCCGGGTCCAACTCGCTGGCGATCACCACGTCGGCCCGGCGCGACGGGGACGACTACGTGATCAGGGGACAGAAGATCTGGATCACCGGCGTGCAGCGGGCCACCTGGATGCTGCTGGTGACCAGGACCGTGCCGGCCGCCGAGGCGCGCCCGCGCACGCACGGGCTGACCGTGTTCCTGGTGAACGTGCCGGAAGCGGTAGCCGCCGGCACCCTGTCCTACCGGCCGATCCCCAAGCTGGGCGCGAACACCACGCCGTCCAACATGGTCTTCCTCGACGACGTACGGGTGCCCGCCTCGGACGTCGTCGGCGAGGTGGACGGCGGCTCGGCCGTGTTGTGGGACATCCTCAACCCCGAGCGGATCCTGCTGGCCGCCTCCGCGCTGGGCGGGGCCGAGGTGGCGCTCCGGGTGGCCGTCGAGTACGCCACGTCACGCGAGGTGTTCGGCCGCCCGATCGGCGCCAACCAGGCCATCGCCTTCCCCCTGGCGCAGGTCAAGGCCAAGATCGAGCTGGCCCGCCTGATGCTGCACAAGGCCGCCTGGTGTTTCGACCAGCGCCTGCCGTGCGGCACCGAGGCCAACATCGCCAAGCTGACCGCCTCGCAGGCCGCCTGGGAAGCGGCCGACGCCGCGTTCCAGACGCACGGCGGGATGGCGTACTCGCTCGAATATCCGGTGGCCAGGCTGCTGGCCGACGCCAGGATCGGGAAGGTCGCACCTGTGACCGAGGAGCTTCTGCTCAACTACCTCGCGACGCAGGTGCTGGGGCTGCCACGCAGCTTCTGACCGCGCCGGGGGGAACCTCGTGAATCCCCTCCTCCGCTGCCGGGTGAACCGGCCGACGAGCGCGCCAGCGGAGCCTCTGCTTCGTCCCCCGGAGCAGCGTTCTCGGCCTCGGCGGACTAGCCCTCGATGGCGCGGCCCCGAGGCCGGCCACTGCGATCTGTGCCTCTGCACGCCGCCTACCCAAGGTGGGGCGAAGCACACCCGCCGGCCCGCTCGACCGTGCGGGGCTCAGGACCCGCCGAACGACGGCGGGCGCTTCTCCCGCAGGGCGCGTACGCCCTCGGCCACGTCGGGGCCGGTGAAACCGAGGAACTCCATGGCCAGCGAGGCGTCGAAGGTGGGCCCGGCAAGGCGCAGCCAGTTGTTGAGCGAGTATTTGGTGAGCCTGATCGCCTCCTGGGCGCCCGCGGCGAGCCGGACGGCGATCTCCATGGCCCTGTCGTGCACCTCGTCGTCGTCCACGCACAGGCTGACCAGGCCCATCCGCTCGGCCTGCTCGCCGGTGACGGGCTCGCACAGCAGCAGGTGGTATTTGGCCTTGGCCATGCCGCACAGCAGCGGCCAGACGATCGCGGCGTGGTCGCCGGCCGCGACGCCGAGCCTGGTGTGGCCGTCGATGATCCGCGCGGTGCGCCCGGCGACGGAGATGTCGGCCAGCAGCGCCACGGCGAGCCCGGCGCCGACGGCGGGGCCCTGGATGGCCGAGACGATGGGCTTGGAGCAGTTGAGTACGTTGTAGACGATGTCGCGGGCCTCGGCGAACACGCGCAGCCTGGTGGCGTGGTCGCGGGTCATCTCCTCGATCATCGCCAGGTCGCCGCCGGCCGAGAACGCCCGGCCCTCGCCCCGCACGAGGACGGCCCTGACGGAGTCGTCGCGGTCGGCGTCCCGCCAGATCTCGCCCAGCTCGCGGTGGGCCGTGGTGTCCACGGCGTTGAGCCGGGCCGGCTCGCTGATCGTGACCCGCAGCACCCCCTCCGCCGGGGTGTCGAGCTTGAGCTTGTCGTAGGTCACCACGACTCCCGCAGCCGCCGCGCCACGTAGTCGCGGGCCTCCGTGGCCTGGTCGAACAGGCCCGGCAGGCCGAAGAAGCCGTGCAGGGCGCCGTCGAACCTGCGGCTGTCCACCGGCACGCCGGCCTCCGCCAGCCGCCGGGCGTACATTTCGCCGTCGTCCCTCACCACGTCGTACTCGGCCGTCACGACGGTCGTGGGCGCCAGCCCCGCCAGGTCCGCCAGCAGCAGCGGGGACAGCCGCGGGTCGGCCCGGTCGGCGGCCTGCGCGTATTGCTCGGCGAACCACGTCATTTCTGCGGCCGTAAGCACATAGCCGCTGGCGAACTCCTTGTGGCTGGGCGTGTCCAGGGCCAGGTCGAGCGCCGGGTAGACGAGCACCTGGTGCGTCAGCCGCAGCCCGGCGTCGCGCGCCTGCCAGGCGGCCACGGCGGCCAGGTTGCCGCCCGCGCTCTCGCCCATCACCGCCACGCTGCCGACGCTCTGGTAGAAGGCGGGCCGGGCGAAGACGTCGCGCACCACGGTCCACGCGTCGTCGGCGGCGGCCGGGAAGGGGTGCTCGGGGGCGAGCCGGTAGTCCACGGACACGACCACCGCCCCGGTGCGGATCGCCAGGTCCCGGCCGAGCGCGTCGCTGCGCTTGACGCTGCCGTAGACCCAGCCGCCGCCGTGGAAGAAGACCACGACCGGCAGCAGGCCGTCGCCGGGATCGGCCCGGTAGATCCGGATGGGCACGCCCTCGGCCAGCTCGTCGCGGACGAAGGGCAGCTTCGTCAGCGGGCCGCGCTGGATCGCGACGGGGTCGGCCTGCGCGCGCACCTCCCGGATCGCGTCCAGGTCGAGCGCGTCGAAATCGGTCTCCTCGTCCGGCAGGTAGCGGGTGAGGTAGTCCCGCGCCTGAGGATGCAGCGGCATGATCGCAGCCTAGCGGGCCGCCTCGATGAACGCATCGAAGAGCCGATGGTCGTCCCGCTCCGGATGCCACTGCACGCCCACGCCGAAGCGGTGGCCCTGCAGCTCGATGCCCTCCACGATCTGGTCCTCGGCCCAGGCCACGGCCAGCAGACCGGTGCCGAGGCGGCGTACGGACTGGTGGTGCGGGGCGGTGACCTCGACCCGGTCGCCGACGGCCTTGCCGAGCTTGCTCGACACGCTGACCTGGATCGTGTGGGTCGTGCCGGGCTCGGTGTGCCGGTCGCTGTCGAGCACCTCGGGCAGCCAGGGGATCAGCGTGCCGCCCTGGGCGACGTTGAGCACGTGCATGCCCCGGGCGATGGCCAGGATCGGCACGTCGGCCTGGACGGCGGCCCTGGCCAGGGCCAGCTCGAACCGGTCGCGGTGCGCCTGCGGCTCGGGGACCCTGGCGTCCTGCTCGCCGTTGTACGCGGCGGCGGCCAGCTCCACGCCGCCGGCCAGGACGACGCCCTGGAGGCCGCGGACGTAGTCCTCGATCGCGTTCAGGCCGAGCGGCGGCAGCACCACGGGCGCTCCCCCGGCCCTCCCGACCGCCTTGGCGTAGGCGGGTGGCGACAGCACGGCCTCGCGTACCCAGTCGCTCCAGCGGGCGGCCTCGAAGTAGGCGGTGATTCCGATCAAGGGTCGGGACATTCGATCTCCAGGGGGCATGGCGGAGTTCGTGCCGCCATCAGCCGGTCGAGGTGACGACCACACGCCCCATCATGGCGCACTCTGTTTCCGATATGTCACCCGTCCCCAAGATCCACGGCTTTCGCCCGATATCTCACCCGGGGCACGGGGTCGGGGAATCGGTCCAGGTGGGATGCCACGCCGGGGCCCGGGGCCGGGTGGCGGCGGCGCGGGCGTCAGGGGAGGCGGGCGGTGGTCTCGGTGATGAGCTGGGTGAGGATCGAGGCCGTGCCCGGGTGGGTGTCGAGGAGATCGTCCAGGCGGGCGCGCCACGCCCCCACCTCCTCGTACGCCGTCTCCGCCGCGGCCGCCCCGGTCTCGGCCTGCAGGCGCAGCCGGGTCTCGGAGAGCTGGAGCTGGTACATGATCCCGAGGTAGTGGCCCACGTTCTCGCTGAGCCAGGGGTAGGCGTCCGATTTCGCGGCCACGACGAAGATCCGGGCGCCTTCCCAGGCCACGCGCCTGGGATGAAGGACTGCCATGGCCGGATGGTACGCCCGCCCGCCCGTTCGGGAAACGGGCCGAACCGGAACAGCGTCGTCCGGCGGGCGGCCGGGATCACGACTTTTCCGGACTCAGGAGCATTCCGCTGCCTCGGCCTGTCCGCGGAACTCGCTGAATTGAAAGCGAATATGACTTATCTTCGCATTTATTAGTTGAAATGGCAATGATGTTGAGCGCGCAGAATCACGACACCATTACTGATAGTTCTGCTTCCCGCCATATTGCAGGGAAACGGTTGTGGCACCTCATGGGTGGTGTAACACTCGATTTCGAACGCGGCGGCTGAGCCGGGGCCCGCGCCGCGCTCGCTACCCGGAACCGTCAGGGAGGTGAACGGCACGACCGGAGTCGCACTTCCGGTCCAAGGGGTGGGGTTAGGTATATGTCGTTGAATCCGCGCCTGGTCAAGGAGAGTTTCTCCCTCGTCGAGCCGGCGGCCGAACAGGCCACGGCCTATTTCTACGGCCGGTTGTTCGCTGAGAATCCGTCCCTGCGAGGCATGTTCCCGCCTGCCATGGACGTCCAGCGCGACCGCCTGTTCAAGGCGCTGACCCGGATCGTGTGGAGCCTGGACAGTCCCGACAGCCTGGCTGCCTTCCTGGGGCAGCTCGGCCGGGACCACCGCAAGTACGGCGTGCTGGCCGAGCACTACACGGCCGTGGGCAACGCCCTGCTGGCCACGATCCGCCGCTTCGCCGCCGACGTCTGGGATCACGAGATCGAGGCGGCCTGGGCGTCGGCGTACACGGCCGCCGCCAATCTCATGATCGAATCGGCCGAGTCCGACGCCGGGGTCTCCCCCGCCTGGTGGCCGGCCGACGTCATCGACCACGAGCGGCGCTACCGTGACATCGCCGTCATCACGCTGCGGCCGGCGCAGCCGCTGCCGTACACGGCGGGACAGTACGTCAACGTGCAGACCTCGCGCTGGCCGCGCGTCTGGCGGACGTTCTCGATCGCCAACGCGCCGCGCCGGGACAACACGATCCGGCTGCACGTGCGCTCGGTCCCCGGCGGCTGGGTGTCGAACGCGCTCCTCAGCCACACCCGCATCGGCGACACGGTCATGCTGGGGCCGCCGATGGGCACGATGACGCCCGGCGAGCACAGCGGGCGCGACGTGCTGTGCGTGGCGGGCGGCACGGGCCTGGCGCCGCTGAAGGCGATCATCGAGTCCATCGTCGCCTCCGGCCGCCGCCCCAACATCCACCTGCTGTACGGCGCGCGCACGGCCGAGGAGCTGTACGACCTGCCCGACCTGATCAGGATAGAGTCGTCGTTCCCCTGGCTGCGGGTGCTGCCGGTGGTGTCGGACCAGCCCTCGTACGACGGGATGCGCGGCACCCTGCCCGAGGTCACCCAGCGCTTCCGGTCCTGGGCCGAGCACGACGTCTACGTGTGCGGCCCGACCCCGATGGTCAACGAGACGGTGCGCCGCCTGCAGCTCGACGGCGTGCCCCTGTCACGCATCCACCGGGACATCGTCCAGGGCGAACGCTGACCTCCGCCGAGTGTCCGGCTTCTCGGGGGGGCCGCGGAGGTCCGTTTTTTGATCAGGAGGTTGACAGCGGGGGTTGCAGGGTGCCATGTGGAAGGTGACACGCCCCGTGGAGGTTGCCCGTGCCATCCCCCGCCCGGCGCCGAGAAATCGGCGGGTTATTGATCGTCTCGACCGTCGTCACCGCGATGTCGCTGCTCGTCTCCGTACCCGCCAACGCCACCACCACCGCCACCACCGCTTCCGCCACCGCCACCACCTCCGCCACCGCCACCACCTCCGCCACCGCCACCACCTCCGCCTCCGACGAGACCGCCGACGAGATCGAGGGTGAGACCGAGGGCGCCGCCGAGGCCGGGACCGCCTCTGAAGCCGCCGCCGTCGACGAGGCCGCCGGCGTGCCGCTGACCGAGCTGGGAACGGACGCCTACGCCAACGCCACCAGCCAGCACGGCACGCAGGCCGGCCCGGACACCTTCCAGTCGGGCACGACCATCGTGGTGGCGCAGCAGGCGGGCCGGTTCTTCGACGGAGGGGCCTCCGGCATCGCGTTCGCCGCCTCCCCCGACAACGGGGCCACCTGGACGAAGGGCGTCCTGCCGGGGATCACCGGGTTCGGCGGCGGGCCGTACCAGCGGGTCAGCGACCCGTCGGTGGCCTACGACGCCAGGCACGGCGTCTGGTTGATCTCCTCCCTGGCGATGACCGGCACGGGCGGGACCGCCGTGCTCACCAGCCGGTCCGCCGACGGCGGCCTCACCTGGGGCGGACCGGTCACGACCGCCGTCGCGGGGTCCGGTGACCTGGACAAGAGCTGGATCGCGTGCGACAACACCCCGGCCAGCCCGTACTACGGCCGCTGCCACACGGCGTTCGACGACAACGGCGCGGGCAACGCGATCAGGATGGCCCGCTCGTCCGACGGCGGCCTCACCTGGACCGTGACCGGCACCTCGGCCACCGGGCTCGGCGGGCAGCCGGTGGTGCGGCCCGACGGCACGGTGGTGGTGCCGTACCTGGGCGCCGACGGCCAGATCCGCTCCTTCCGCTCCCGCGACGGGGGCGTCACGTGGAGCGCCTCCGTACTGGTCGCGGTGATGCAGCGGCACACGGTCGCGGGCGGGCTGCGGGCCACGCCGCTGCCGTCGGTGGACACGGACGCCGCCGGCAACGTGTACGTCGTCTGGCACGACTGCCGCTTCCAGTACGGCTGCGCCGGCAACGACATCGTGCTGAGCAAGTCCGCCACCGGGGCCGACTGGGACGACGTACTGCGGGTCACCGACGGCGACGGCGACCACTTCATCCCCGGCCTCGGCGTCGACCGTGCCAGCTACGGGACCACGGCCAGGCTCGCCCTGACCTACTACCGCTACCCGGACCCCGCCTGCACCGCCGCGACCTGCCGCCTCACCGTCGCCTTCATCTCCTCCACCAACGGCGGCGCGAGCTGGTCGGCGCCGCGCGAGTTATACGGCCCGATGGCGCCGGACTGGCTCGCGAACACCACGCAGGGCCGCATGGTCGGCGACTACATCTCCACCTCGGTCGTGCCCGGCGGCAACGCCTTCCCGGCGTTCATCGCCGCGACGGCGTCCACCGGCGGGGCGTTCGACATGCGGACCTACACCGTCACGGGCGGGCTGCCGATCACGGACGGCGGCATCGCCCCCCTGTCCGTCGAGGCCCCCATCGCCAGTGGCGAGACCGGCCCCGGCCTCCCCCTGACCGCCCGCTAGGGGTGCCGGCCCGCGGGGCCGGGCCTCAGGGCCTGGCGAACGCGGCGGCGGTCTCCTCGTCGCTGGGCCAGAACGTCTCGATGGCCAGCTCGGACACCGTCACGTCCACCGGCGTGCCGAACGTCGCGATCGTCGTGAACATCGACAGCACCCGGTCACCGGCCGCGATCCGCAACGGCACCAGGATGTCGGCGGGCCCCGGCACGTGCCCCACGTTCAGGTCCACCCCCGGATACGTGTACGAGGCCAGCTCGTCGTACAACGCCTCCAGCCGCTCGTCACCCGACACCTCGGACTGCCTGCGCAACTGGGACAGCAGGTAGGCCCGGACCTCGGCCAGGTTCAGCAGCCGGCCGCCCATCGCCGCCGGATGCAGCGACAGCCGCATCACGTTGACCGGCTCCTTCAGCAGCTCGGCCGGGACCCCCTCCGTGAACATGGCGGCCGCCGTGTTGGCCGCCACCAGGTTCCACGCCGCGTCCACGACGACCGCCGGGTACGGCTCGTGCCCGGCCAGGATCTTGTCCAGCGCCTGCCGGACGACCCCCAGCTCGGGGGCGCGTACCTCCCGCTCGGGGTAGACCGGCGCGAAGCCGGCCGCCACCAGCAGCCTGTTGCGGTGCCGCAGCGGCACTCCCAGCTCCTCGGCCAGCCTCATCACCATCTCGCGGCTCGGCCGGGCGCGCCCGGTCTCCAGGAAGCTGATGTGACGGGCCGAAACGTCGGCCTCGATGCCGAGGTCCAGCTGGCTCACCCGGCGGCGCTGCCGCCACCCGCGCAGCAACGCGCCGAAGGTCTCTTCTCGTACCGCGACCGCTTCCATGTCCGGAAACCTACCGGGTGCGGGGAAGGGCCACGATTACCCGCCGGGTAATGCGCTCTGGAGGACGAGCCTTGGGGCGAATCTCCCAGTCCTCGGCGGCTGTCGGTGCCGCGTGGCACGATGGCGGCAAGCGAACATTGGGAGCGATGCTATGAGTGAGGCAATGCTCGCGATCGGCACTCGCAAGGGGCTGTTCCTGGCCCGCTCGGCGGACGGCGGGCCGTTCGAGATCGAGCCGATCCAGTTCTCCACGGTCGCGGTGACGTCGGTCGCGATCGACACCCGCGGCACCACCCCTCGGCTGCTGGCCGGCATCGAATACGGCCATTTCGGGCCGTCCGTGATGTATTCGGATGACCTCGGAAAGTCCTGGGAGGAGGCGCCACAGCCGCCCATCGCCTTCCCGGAGGGCACGGGGGCCACGCTGGCCAAGGTCTGGCAGCTCGTGCCCTCGCCGTCGGAGCCCGGCGTGGTGTGGGCGGGCGTCGAGCCCGGCGCGCTGTTCCGTTCCGAGGACGGCGGGATCACCTACCGGCTCGTCGAGAGCCTGTGGGAGCACCCGCACCGCGAGCACTGGGAGCCGGGCGGCGGCGGCCTGTGCCTGCACACGATCGTCAACCATCCCACCGACCCGGCGATCATGGGCGTCGCGATCTCCACCGGCGGCTTCTACCGCACCGCCGACGGCGGCCGGTCCTGGTCGGCCGCCAACCACAACATCCGCGCCCCGTTCCTGCCCGAGGGGCAGCAATATCCGGAGTTCGGGCAGTGCGTGCACAAGGTCGGCATGGACCCGGCCCGGCCCGAGCGGCTCTACCTGCAACACCACTTCGGCGTCTACCGCAGCGACGACTTCGGCGGGAGCTGGCAGGACATCGGCTCCGGCCTGCCGTCGGACTTCGGGTTCCCGATCGTGGCGCACCCGTCGCGGCCCGGCACGATCTACGTGCTGCCGCTGCGGGCCGACATGGACCGCACCCCGGTCGACCACCTCTACCGGGTCTACCGCAGCGACGACGCGGGCGGCACGTGGCGACCGTTCTCCTCGGGGCTGCCCGCGGGGCCCGTGCACGCCTCCGTGCTGCGGGACGCGATGACGGCGTCGGCGGCGGGGGTGTTCTTCGGCACGCGCGACGGGGAGGTCTACGGCTCGCGTGACGACGGAGAGACCTGGTCGCTGGTCGGCGGGCACCTGCCCGACGTGCTGAGCGTGCGCGCGGCGGTGCTCTAGTCACATGACGAAGCCGGTGATGATGGTCGTGTTCGTGCTGCCCAACTCGCTGCGGCGATGGGTCAGCGGGCGCACGGAGGTCAAGGTCTTCGCCGTGGGCGCCGACCGCGACTCCCCGCCCACCCTGGGTTCGGCCCTGGACATGCTCCGGCGTACGCATCCGCTGCTGGAGGAGCGGCTGCGTGACGACTACGGCCGCATCCGCCGCCACATCAGCATGATCGTGTGCGGCGAGAACGCCCGCGGCCTCGGCGGCCTGGACTGCGCCCTGCCCCCGGGCGCCGAGGTCTACGTCCTTCCAGCGCTCGCCTGACCGCCCTGGAGGCCCGCCCCGGCGGGGGGCCTGCCGTCGCTCACCCGGCGGCGGCAGCGCCCGGGCTCGTGGCCGATGCGGCTAGACCTTGCGCCAGCCGGGGATCCAGGCGCCGTCCTCGACGACGTAGTCGCCGAAGAGGGCGGGGGCCTCCTTGCGCATGATCCCGCCGATGCGCTGGAACAGCAGACGGATCTCCTCCTCCGCGCCGACGGCGGTGCGGGCCTCGATCGTGTGCCGCAGGGTGCGCACGTTGGCGGTCCACACCAGCCCGGTGGCCACTCCCTCGGGGGCGAACCTGCGCATGAACGAGGTGCGGTGCTTCTTCTCGGAGAACTTCACGCCCTCCTCGTCCAGCCCGAAGTGGCCGGCCATCCACTGCTGGAAGTGCTCAAGCTGCTCCAGCACGGCGGTGGCCCGCTTCATCAGCTCCTCGTCGGCCTGCGCCCACTCGGGGAACCAGAACGGCAGCTCGTCCAGGCGGACGAACCGCAGCGACTCCTGGGAGATGGCCACGCCGGGCCGATGCCTCACAAGCTCATGGGTGAGGACACGGCTGACATTGTGCAGCACGAAGCTGAAGCTGACGTGCTCCAGGACGGAACCGTGCGCACTGGCCAGGATGTTACGCAGATAGTCGTCCTGGTTGTCCCTGATCTTGACCACGTTGGGGTTGAGACCGGGCTCGAAGGAGCGGTAGCAGAGCCGGCCGGCGAACTCCGCGAGGTTCTGCGCGTCGAGGTCGCCCCGGTCCAGCCGCTCCAGCCAGCTCTCACCGCCGACCTCTCCCAGGTATCTGGCCAGCTCGTCGTAGTCGAGCTCGGGACGGGCCACGATGAAGACCTCGGGTTCGACAGTGCGCATGGGAGCCCCCGCTCGGGTTGGGTGTTTGTGACGGCCCCCAGCAAACCAGGTCGCGCCGCTCGGCGCGAGTCGGCACCCGGCACCCTCTCCCACCGGCGGCGAAAGGCTCCCGGAGACGGACGGGAAGCGATACTTGTTGCTTCAAGTTATTTGGTCTACGGTGGGGGCCTTCTAGATACTTGAAGGGTCAAGTTATGGACGTCTTCCTCTGGGTGCTGCAGGTCCTGCTCGCCGTCGCCTTCATCGCGGCGGGCGCGGGGAAGCTCACCCAGCCCAAGGAGCGGCTACAGCCTCGCATGCCGTACGTCGAGGACTTCAGCCAGGCCCAGATCAGGGGCATCGGCGCGGTGGAGGTGCTGGGCGGGCTGGGCGTCGTGGTGCCCTGGCTCACCGGCATCGCGCCCGTGCTGACCCCGCTCGCCGCCGCCGGTCTCGGGATCACGATGATCCTCGCGGCGGCGGTGCACCGGAGGCGGAAGGAGAACTTCACGGCTAGTCTGGTGCTGCTGGCGATGGCGGTCATCGTCGCGGTGGGACGCTTCTGACCCTGGGGGTTCCTTGGTCGAGGGGCTCGGCGAGGACGAGCAGCGCGCGTGGCAGGGTCTGCTCGCGGTCATGCTCGTCGGCATCCCGCAGGTGGAGCGGACGTTCCGGGCCCATGGGCTGGTGCATGTCGAATACGGCCTGCTCAACGCGCTGGCTTCCAACCCGTTACGGCTGAGCGACCTGGCGAGCGTCGGCAACGTCTCGATCAGCCGGCTCAGCCACCGGGTGAGCAAGCTCGTGGAGCGGGGCTACGTACGGCTGCGCCCGGACGCCAGCGACGGCCGGGCCAGCGTCGCCGAGATCACCGAGGAGGGGCGGGCGGTCATCGCCGCCATCGCCCCCGATCACGCGCGGGCGCTGCGCGAGGTTCTGTTCGACCACCTGACTCCGGAGCAGACGGCCGCCCTGGCGGATGCCATGCAGGTCGTCGGCACCCGGCTCGGCGCCTGCATGGACGGCCGTCCGCAGTCCGCCCGCGAGGCCCCCACCTGCTGATCAGGCGTCCCCTGGCCGTCAGGGGAGGAGTTCACAGGCGGTATATCCGCCGGGCGTTGCCGGCGCCGATCATGTGGGCCACCCGGGCCGCGTCGGTGGCGCTCCACTCCCCCGCGCCGAGCCGGGCGGCCAGCGCCGTGCCGAGCGCGCGCCGGTAGGACAGCGCGCCCAGGTAGGCCGCCTCCGCCACGCCCTGGCAGCCGGAGCTGAAGAGCTGCTTGTGGAACGGCGCCAGCGTGAGCAGCTCGTCCACGACGACGGCCGAGGCGCCGGCGGTGTGCGGGACCGCGAGGCCGACGTCGACGTAGACGTTCGGGTAGAGGCCGGCCAGGTGGGCGGCCTGGCGGTGGTAGGGGTAGCAGTGCAGCAGGATCACCGGCACGCCGATGGGTTGCAGCGTCTTGATGAGCTCGCTCAGCCCGGCCGGGTCGGCCCTTCCCGCCCCGGCCCCGCCGAACCCGGAGTGGAACTGCAGGGGCAGCCCACGCTCCCTGGCCACGTCGATCGCGCACCACAGCAGGTGGCGCAGCAGGATCGGATCCGTGGGCGGCTCCCCGGGCTCGTCCAGCCGCCGGTTGGCGGCCGCGATCACCGAGCCCCTGCTCGGCCGGGTCGGTTCGAGGTCGAGACCGCACAGGCGGGCCATGACGGTCTTGAGCCCGACCGCCCTGGCGGCCCTGACGGTCAGCTCCTCGCCGAGGTCGTCCAGGTAGTCCACGGCGAGCTGGGCCGAGGCGGCCACGTCGCGTTCGATCTGCTCGATCCGTACCAGCTCGTCGGCCGCCGCGCCGCCGTGCCGGCCCATCTCCGCGGCCGACAGCAGCGCGGGCTCGTCCGCGGCGTCGGACGGCGCAGTGTTGGACGGCACATTGTTGGACGGCACATTGTTGGACGGCGCAGTGTTGGGCGACGCGGTGTCGGACGGCGCGGTGTCGACGAGGAAGGCCACCACTCCCGCGCCCGCCAGCAGCCGCCGGTTGACCTCGGCCGCGCCCAGCTCGGCCCGGCGGGCGAGGTAGACGGCGGGCGGCGTGTGCGGCTCCAGGTCCAGCAGGGGCGCGCACCAGCGGCGCAGCGACGCCCCGAACGGCGTGTCGAAGTGGGTGGTGCCGGGCGGCGCCGGGCTGCCGCCGCCGCTGATGAGCAGCTCGAACTGGGCCCTGGCCAGGTCGTCGCGCCGCACCCCGTGACAGTGGTGGTCCACGAGCGGGGCCAGCAAGGCGTCACGCACCGTGTCGGGCAGGTCTACGGGGAGCATGCGGAGACTCTAGGGGAGCTCCGCACGCCCCCGCGGCCCTTTTACCTACCTACGAGAGAGGCGCAGCACGTTCGCGATGATTTTCGCACCGGCGCCGCCCTCCTGCGTCAGGATCGACTCCGGGTGGAACTGCACGCCGAAACGCCGCCGCTCGACGTCCTCGATGGCCATGACGTTGCCGTCGGGGGTGAGCGCGGTCGGGGTGAAGCCGACCACGCCGGGCCGCTTGGCGTGCAGCGAGTGGTAGCGGGCGGCGGTGAACTCCTCGGGCAGCCCGTCGAGCAGCGCGCTGGCGCCCAGCCGGGAGACCCGGCCGCGCTTGCCGTGCTCGGGGTAGTCGAGCAGCTCCAGCGTGCCCCCCGCCTGCTCGACCATCGCCTGCAGGCCCAGGCAGACGCCGAACACCGGCAGGTCGCGGGCGTAGATCTCGTCGATCAGCGCCGCCATGCCGAAGTCGGTCGGCCAGCCGGGGCCGGGTGAGAGCACCACGAGGTCGGGCGCGATGGAGTCGATCATGCGTGCCGGGAACCCGTGGCGCATGGTCACCACGTCGGCGCCCTCCTGGCGGAAATAGTCGGCCAGGGTGTTGACGAAGGAGTCCTCGTGGTCGACGAGCAGCACCTTCATGCCCAGGCCGGGCTGCGGCCGGCGCTCGGGGGCGGGCACGGAGCCGGGCTGGTTGACCGCGGACAGGGCACCGAGCAGGGCGCTGGCCTTGAGCTCCGTCTCGCGCTCCTCCGCCTCGGGGTCGGAGTCGAACAGCAGCGTGGCCCCGGCCCTGACGGTCGCCACGCCGTTCTTGATCTGGGCGGTACGCAGGGTCAGGCCGGTGTTCATGGACCCGTCGAAGCCGATGAAGCCGATGGCGCCGCCGTACCAGCGGCGGGTGGTGGCCTCGTGGTCCTCGATGAACTGCATGGCCCACGTCTTGGGCGCGCCGGTGACGGTGACGGCCCACATGTGGGTGAGGAAGGCGTCGAGCGCGTCGAACTCGGGGCGCAGCCGGCCCTCGATGTGGTCGACGGTGTGGATCAGCCGGGAGTAGAGCTCGATCTGGCGGCGCCCGATGACCTTGACCGTGCCCGGCACGCAGATGCGGGACTTGTCGTTACGGTCGACGTCGGTGCACATGGTCAGCTCCGACTCCTCCTTGACGCTGGACAGGAGGGTGCGGATGGCCTCGGCGTCCTCGACCGGGTTGCTGCCGCGGGCGATGGTGCCGGAGATGGGGCAGGTCTCGACGCGGTCGCCGGTCACCCTGACGTACATCTCGGGCGAGGCGCCCACCAGGTGCTCGCCCTGGCCGAGGCTGATGATGAACTCGTAGGGGGCCGGGTTGCTCTGGCGCAGGCCACGGTAGAAGGCGGCCGGGTCGGTGCAGGTGGCGTGGAAGACCTGGCCGGGCACGACCTCGAACAGGTCGCCGCGCTTGAACCGCTCCTTGGCGGCGGCGACGACCTTGGCGTATTCGCCCTTCGGCGGGTTGGCCGGCAGCTCGCCGGGCATGACGGGCGGGGCGCTCTCGCCGCTCCTGTCCAGGCCGCGGGTGGTGGCGCGGTCGACGGTGAACTCGTAGCGGTATTCGACGCAGGTCTCGCGCTGCCGGTCGATCACGATCAGCCGGTCGGGCAGGTGCAGGACGAGGTCGCGCTGGTCGTCGGGCCGGTCCAGCTCCTGCCTGATGGGCTCGAACTGGAAGGCCAGGTCGTAGCCGAAGGCGCCGTAGAGCCCCAGGTGCGGGTCGTCGCCCTTGAACGCGGCGATGACCTCGCGGATCGCGGTGAACACGGTGGGCCGGCGGCTGCGCATCTCCTCCGGCAGCAGGTCGCCCGCCCGGTTGCTGGGCTCGGGGACGTGCACCTCCACCCGGTCGGGGGTGGGCTCGGCGACCGGCTTGCCCGCGGCCAGCAGGCAGGAGGCGACCGCGGGAAGCACGACGCGGCCACGCTCGTTGAGCGCGGTCGCCGAGATGACGCGCCCCCTGGCGACCAGCTCTATGCACGGATCGACGTAGCCGAACGCCCATCGGCTGTAGCGACCGGGATAGTCCATGCCCGAGGAGAAGGCGCCGCCGCGCCGTGCGCCCAGGGCCGTCACGATGTCTTCGAGAGCCGCCTCATCCACGTCGCGCGCCTCGCGCTCGACGCCGATGCCCCCGGCGGTGGTATATCCGCGCGTCTCCACTTGCTGCCCCTTACCCAGGTCAAATGCTAGGGCCCCGGGGCGAACACGAGAATGGCCGCCATCCGGGGCGGCCGTCCGTTGAGGAATGCGAAACACGCGCCGCCTAGAAGCGGCGCCACCACTGGAGCTGGACGTGATTTCGCATGCGCTCAGGCTATCTGCCCGTCCATGATCGCGCAACGCGAACCGCCGCCCATCCACCCACCCCCCACTGTTTCGATACAGAGCTGCACTGTATTGTTATGGCCGCCGGTCGAGAGGAGACCCGAGATGACCGAGGCGGTCCCGTTGCCCACCCCACTGCCCACCCTGCGCCCCACCCCGTTCGATCCGCCCGCCGAGCTGGCCGGACTGCGCGCGAGCCGGCCCATCGCCCCGCTGGCCTACCCCGACGGCCACCGGGGCTGGCTGGTGACCAGCCATGCCCTGGCGCGGGAGGTGCTGGCCGACCGGCGGTTCAGCGCCCGGTCCGAGCTCCACCACATGCCGGCCGGGCAGCCGCGGCCGGCCCAGCCCGCGCCGCCCGGGATCTTCCTGTCGATGGACCCGCCCGCGCACACCCGCTACCGCCACCTGCTCACCGGGGAGTTCACCGTGCGCCGGATGCGGCTGCTCGGCGACCGCATCGAAGAGATCACCGGCGCCTACCTGGACGCCATGGAGCGGCAGGGACCGCCCGTGGACCTGGTGGAGTCGTTCACGGCGCCGATCCCGGCCCTGGTGATCTGCGAGCTGCTCGGCGTGCCCGGCGACGACCGCGAGCGCTTCCTGGCCGAGGCCGACGTGCTCATGCGGCCGGGCAACTCGCCCGAGGAGGTGATGGCCGCCTTCCTGGGCATGCAGGAGCACATGAAGGAGCTGGCCCGGGCCAAGCGGGCCGAGCCCACCGACGACCTGCTGAGCGGCCTGACCAGGAGCGACCTGACCGAGGAGGAGCTGGCCAACATCGGGTTCATGCTGCTGGGCGCCGGGCTCGACACCACGGCCAACCAGCTGGCGCTGGGCACGTTCGCGCTGCTGACCCACCCGGAGCAGCTCGCCGTGGTGCGCGCCGAGCCGGAGCGGATCGAGCGGGTGGTGGAGGAGCTGCTGCGCTTCCTCGGCATCATCCCCTTCCTCGTACGGACCGCGCTGGAGGACGTCGAGGTGGGCGGCGAGCTGGTCGAGGCCGGGCAGACGGTCACCGTCTCGCTCCCTGCCGCCAACCGCGACCCCGGCCGCTTCCCCGACCCCGACACCCTCGACGTACTCCGGGAGGGCGGCGGCCACCTGGGCTTCGGCCACGGCGTGCACCAGTGCCTCGGGCAGCAGCTCGCCCGGGTGGAGATGCGGGCGGCCTTTCCCGCGCTGTTCGCCAGGTTCCCTTCGCTGCGGCTGGCGGTCGAGCCCGGCGAGGTGCCGCTGCGCACCGACATGCCCATCTACGGCGTGCACCGCCTGCCCGTCACCTGGGACACGCCGTAGACCGGCCGCGGATCAATAGACTCCTGCGGGACGGCCCGCACGACCCGGGGGTGACCCGACCCGCATGAACACGACCGGCCCTGTGCCCGCCTCGTCGGGGCCCGCCTCGTCCGGACCCGCCTCCGCTGCGTCCGCCTCCGCTGCGTCCGCCTCCGCTGGGCCCGCGTCCCGCCCGGCCGGGCGGCCGCGTAGTCAGGAGGCGGACCTCGCCATCCTGACCGCCGCTCTCGACCTGCTCATCGAGGTGGGCGCCGCGCAGACCAGCATCGAGCAGGTCGCCAGGCGGGCGGGCGTGACCAGGGCGACGGTCTACCGCAGGTTCGCCGGGAAGACCGAGCTGCTGGTGCGGGCCCTGGAGTGGGCCAACCACGACCGCGACCCCGCCCTCACCGGCTGGCGCGACGTAGATCACCTGATCGGAGACATGTCGGCCTACCTGGCGGTGCCGCGCAACCGCCGGCTGCTGCGCCGGATCTACGGCTCCGTCGACGACTATCCCGAGCTGATCGGGGCTTACCGGACCGTCAGCGGCGGGCGGCGCGCGGCGCTGGTGCGCGAGACGCTGTGCCGGGCGCGCGATCTCAGGCGGCTGCCGCCGGAGGCCGACGTGGACGTGGCCCAGGAGATCCTGACCGCCGCCGTGCTCGCCCACGTGGGCACCCGTCCCGACGACGCGGACGCCGGCGAGATCAGAGCGTATTTCCTGCGCATTCTGACACAGGTCGGTTACCGGTAAAAGTCGGCATTTAGGCTGACCAGATTACATTTCCGACGGCTACGTAACGTTTCGCGTCACCTCTTGCTTTACTCACAAGATCTCTTCACTCTTCTCGACAGAGGCGTAAAGATCACCTCTTTACATGTCGTCAAGGAGAGTACGTGCCGAACACCCCTCACTGGCGCGCGATTCTGGCCGGAATCGTGGCTTTAGCCGGCCTGCTGGTCCCGCAGGCCGCGTACGCGGAGCCAGATCCCGGCAAGATCGACGCGACCGTCCAGTCGCAGCTCACGCAGAGCGACAAGGCCACCTTCTGGGTCCGGATGAAGGGCCAGGCCGACCTGAGCGGCGCCCGCCGGGCCGTCACCAAGGACGCGAAGGCCGAGCAGGTCTTCGAGGCCAAGACCGAGCGAGCCGACAATTCCCAGCAGGACCTGCGTGCGCTGCTCGACGCGCGCAAGGCGGACTACACCCCGTTCTGGATCGTCAACGCGGTCCAGGTGACCGCCGACGAAAAGCTGGCGGGCGAGATCGCCAAGCTGCCCGA
This sequence comes from Nonomuraea jiangxiensis, assembly GCF_900099965.1. GTDB lineage: Bacteria > Actinomycetota > Actinomycetes > Streptosporangiales > Streptosporangiaceae > Nonomuraea > Nonomuraea jiangxiensis. The sequence continues at coordinate 265,422 of NZ_FNDJ01000005.1, forward strand.
CGTGGAGCGGATCGAGCCGGTCCGCACCGTCTCGCTGCCCAAGCCCGTGCCGGGGCGGGCCGAGCCCCGGGTTCGCGTCAAGGACGAAGCGGTCGAATGGAACATCGACCGCGTGGGCGCCCCGCGCGTGTGGGACGAGCTGGGCAACCGCGGCGAGGGCATCGTGATCGGGCACATCGACAGCGGCGCCCAGTTCGACCATCCCGACCTGGTCATGAACTACCGGGGCCGGAACCAGGACGGCTCGTTCACCCACGACTACAACTGGTTCGACCCGGCCGGCGTCTGCCCGTCGCCCGCGCCGTGTGACAACAACGGGCACGGCACGCACACCATGGGCACGATGGCCGGCGCGAACGGCATCGGCGTCGCCCCGGGCGTCCGGTGGATCGCCGCCAAGGGCTGCGAGCTCAACACCTGCACCGACGCCTCCCTGCTGGCGTCCGGCCAGTGGATGCTCGCGCCCACCGACCTGAACGGCCACAACCCGCGGCCCGACCTGGCGCCGGACATCGTCAACAACTCGTGGGGCGGCGCCGGGTTCGACCCGTGGTACAAGCAGATCGTCGAGGCGTGGGTCGCGGCCGGGATCTTCCCGGCATTCGCCAACGGCAACGAGGGCCCGTCCTGCCGCACCAGCGGCTCCCCCGGCCAGTACGTGGTCAGCTACAGCGCCGGCGGCTTCGACGTCAACAACGTGCTCTACAACCGCTCCAGCAAGGGCGAGGGCGAGAACGGCGAGATCAAGCCGAACATCGCCGCCCCCGCCGTCAACGTGCGGTCCTCCGTCCCCACCAACTCCTACGACAGCTACACCGGCACGTCGATGGCCTCGCCGCACGTGGCAGCCACGGTCGCGCTGATCTGGTCGGGCTCGCCCGGCTTGCAGAACGACGTGGAGGCCACCCGGCCGCTGCTGGACAGCACCGCCATCGACGTCAACGACACGAGCTGCGGCGGCACCGCGGCCGACAACAACATCTGGGGCGAGGGCAGGCTCGACACCTACGCCGCCGTCCAGGCGGCCCCCCACGAGGGCCTGGGCGACCTGGCCGGCACGGTCACCGCGGACGGCGCGCCGCTGGCCGGGGCCACGGTCACGGTGTCGGGCCCGCTGAGCCGCACCGTGACGACCGGCGCGGACGGCACGTACGCAGTCCCGCGCCTGCTGCCCGGCGAGTACCAGGTCACCGCCGGGAAGTTCGGCTACGGCGACGCCACCGCGACCGCCACGATCACCGCCGAGCAGTCCACGACCTCCGACCTGACCATGACCAGGCAGCCGACCGGCGTGGTCACGGGCACGGTCAGCACGGCCGGCACGCCTGAGCCCGGCGCGACGGTCGAGGCGGTCGGCACGCCGGAGCGGGCGGTCACCGACGCCGCCGGCCGCTACAGCCTGACGCTGCCGAACGGCTCCTACGACCTGCGGGTGACGCCCTCCTCGCGCTGCTCCAGCGGCGCCACGGCGGACGTCACGGTCGCCGGTGACGTGACCAAGGACATCGAACTGCCGCTGCGCGGCGACAACTTCGGCTACACCTGCCGCAGCGGCACGCAGGCGTACGTGGCCGGCACCCAGAAGCTGGCCCTGACCGGCGACGACGAGGCCCAGCAGGTGACGCTGCCGTTCCCGATCCCGTTCTACGGCACGGGGCTCAGCCGGGCGTGGATCGCCACCAACGGCTTCGTCTCCTTCGCCAACGACCGGGTCGTCACCGCCAGCAACGGCCGGCTCCCGACCACCGGCACCCCCAACAACGCGGTCTACCCGTACTGGGACGACCTGATCGTGGACGCCCAGGCCGGGATCTACACCGGGGTTACGGGCACCGCGCCGCACCGCACGTACGTCGTCGAGTGGCGGAACGTCCTGTTCTACAACACCACCGACCAGCGGGTGTCGTTCGCGGCGCTGCTGGGCGAGGACGGTTCGGTCAGCTTCCGGTACAAGGACATCGAGACCGAGCGCGACCGGGGCACCAGCGCCACGATCGGCGTCGAGAACGCGGCCGGCAACGACGCGCTGCTCTACTCCTACGAGGAGGCGGTGCTGTCCACCGGGCAGAGCCTGGCGTTCACGGCCAGCCGGCACGGCCTGGTGACCGGCGTGGTCAGCGACGCCAACGACGGCCGGCCGCTGGCCGGGGCGACGGTGAAGGTGGGCGACGTGGCCACGTTCACCACCGGCACGGACGGCACGTTCTACGGACAGTTGCTGGCGGGCGACTACGACGTCGAGGTGTCCAAGGAGCACTACGGCACGTTCAGCCAGGCCGTCACGGTCGCGCCCACCACGGTGACGCGCCTGGACACGGCGCTGGTCACGGGCCAGGTGAGCGCCTCGGTCGCGGAGCTGACCGTGGTGATGCCGGCCAACGCGACCCGCACCAGGACGCTGCGGCTGACGAACCTGGGCTCGCCCACGCCCTACACGGTGACCGCGGATCCGTGGTTCTCCGTGACCCCGACGTCGGGTGAACTGGCCAAGGGGCAGGGGGTGACGCTGACGGCGACGGTCTCCAGCGCCGGCGTCGCTCCCGGCACGGCGCGCGCGGGCACGCTGCTCATCAAGTCGGCCAGCGGCCGGCAGCCCACCATCGAGATCAAGGTGACGGTCGTGGTGCCCAAGCACCAGGTGGCCATCGACGTCGGCGCGACCAAGAACGTGACCGACGTCGCCGGTGACACCTGGACGCCGGACCGCAAGTACACGACCGGCGGGTACGGCTACGTGGCCAACCAGAACAAGACGGTGAGCACGTCGAAGACGATCCGCGGCACCGAGGACCAGACCCTGTTCAGGACGGCCAGGGAGGGCATGCTCGAATACCGGTTCGACAACGTGCCGGCCGGGACGTACACGGTCGAGCTGGACTTCGCCGACATCAAGAGCACGCAGATGGGCAAGCGCGTCTTCGACGTGCTGGTCGAGGGGCAGCTGGCCATCCCGGCGCTCGACCTGGCCCTGGAGGCGGGCACCTACACGGCCGTGAGCAGGCAGTACACGGTCAGCGTGAGTGACGGGCAGCTCAACGTGCGCTTCGCCACCCGGCAGGGCGCGACGATCGTGAACGCGGTACGCATCTCGGAGCGCCCGGACCGGGCGACCCCGTAGTGACCGGTGCCCGCCCCGCCGCTGCGGGGCGGGCATCCCGACGCGGGGCACGCTGACCGGCGCCACAGCCCAGTTCCCCGTGAACGGCCAGGTGAGCGACATCGCCGTCCGGGCTCGGCCGATGGCTTTTTGGGGTGCCCCCGGGCTACCGCTCACCGGGAGCCGTATGTTACTGGTAAGTACATGAGACGTGTGCGGCTCCAGCGTGATATTCCCGTGCCCATGCCCGATGGCGTGACGCTGCTGGCCGACCATTACGCTCCGGCCGGCGGAGGGCGGGCCCCGGTCATCCTCATGCGCTCCCCGTACGGCCGGCGCGGCCTGCTCGGCTGGGTTCACGGCCGTACCTTCGCCCGGCAGGGCTTCCATGTGCTGATCCAGAGCTGCCGTGGCAGCTTCGGCTCGGGCGGGCTGCTCGATCCGCTCGGCGACGAGCACGACGACGGCCTGGCCACCATCGCCTGGATGCGCGACCAGCCCTGGTACGGCGGCTCGTTCGCGATGTTCGGCCCCTCCTACCTCGGCTACACGCAGTGGGCCGTCGCGCCCTACGCCGGGCCGGAGCTGAGGGCCATGGCCACGCAGGTCACCGCCTCGCAGTTCAGGGACGCGGCCTACGTGGGCGGCGCGTTCGCACTGGAGTCGGCGCTGAGCTGGACCACGCTCACCGACGTCATGTCCCGCCGCTTCGTCGGCGGGACCGCGGCGTTCACCGCGCCCCGGCTCACCCGCAAGGCGGTCCTGTCCGGCCGCCCGGTGGCCGAGCTGGACCTGGTCTCGGCGGGACACCCGCTGCCCTTCTTTCAGGACCTGCTCACCCACCACACCGACCCGGCCGTTCCTTACTGGGACAAGCGCGACTTCTCGCCGATGGTGGGCGAGGTGGACGCCGCGGTGACCATGCTGGGCGGCTGGTACGACGTGTTCCTGCCGTGGCAGCTCAAGGACTACGCGGCGCAGCGGGCGGCGGGGCGGCGGCCGTACCTGACGATCGGGCCCTGGTACCACGTGGACACCCGGCACGGGCGGCCGGCGCTGGCCGAGGCGATCGCCTGGTTCCGCGCCCACCTGCTGGGCGACTACTCCCGGCTACGGCCGGATCCCGTTCGGCTGTACGTGACAGGTGGTGGGAAGTGGCGCGACTACCCCGACTGGCCGGTGCCGGGCATGCGGCGGCAGCGCTGGCACCTGCAGCACGGGTTCGGGCTCGGGCCGGAGGCGCCGCGGGAGGCCGGGCCGGACCGCTTCCGCTACCACCCCGACCATCCGACGCCGGTGCTCGGCGGTCCCGTGCTGCTCGGCGACTCCCGGCCGCGCGACCAGCGGCGCCTGGAGCAGCGCCGCGACGTGCTGGTCTACAGCTCGGCCACGCTGGAGTCGGACGTGGAGATGATCGGCCCGGTACACGCCGAGCTGTTCGTGCGTTCCAGCACCCCGTACGTGGACGTGGTGGTCCGGGTGTGCGACGTGCACCCGAACGGGCGGTCGTACAACGTGTGCGAGGGCGTGCGGCGGCTGCGTCCCGGTGACGAGGGCAACGGGTTCATGGGGGACGACGTGCGCCGGGTCGGGGTGGATCTGTGGCCGATCGCGCACCGGTTCCGGCGCGACCACCGGATCAGGGTGCACGTGGCGGCCGGGGCGTACCCGACGATCGCCCGTAACCACGGCACCGGTGACCCGCTGGGCGCGGCCGGCGCGATGGTGCCCGCCGACGTCGAGGTCTTCCACTCCCCCGACCTGCCCTCCGCCGTGGTGCTGCCGCTGTGCGCGCCTCGCGGCTGATGTCGCTGGTCCTGCTGCTGCAGGGCCGGGGCGGGATGACGGCGGCGGAGCTGGCCGAGGAGCTGGAGGTCTCCGAGCGCACGGTGCACCGCGACGTGCTCGCGCTGTCGGAGGCGGGCGTGCCCGTCTACGCCGACCGGGGCCGGGGCGGCGGTTACCGGCTGCTCGACGGCTACCGCACCCGGCTGACCGGGCTCGGCCGGGCCGAGGCTGAGGCGCTGTTCTTGTCGGGGGTGCCGGCGGCGCTGCGGGAGATGGGGCTGGAGGAGGTCGCGGCCACGGCCCGGCTGAAGGCCGCCGCCGCCCTCTCCCCCGCGCTGCGGGACGCCCCCGAGGTCGCCGCGCAACGCTTCCACCTGGACGCGCCGGGCTGGTTCGTGCCCGACGATCCGCCGCCGGCCGCGCTGGCGCCGCTGGCCAGGGCCGTCTGGAACGACCAGCGCGTCTCGGCGCTCTACCGCGACAGGCGGCGCACGCTGGAGCCGTACGGGCTGGTGCTCAAGGCGGGCGCCTGGTATCTGGCGGCCCGGCTCGGCACCCGGTTCCTGATCTTCCGGGTGCACCGGTTCGGCGAGATCTCCGTCCTGCCCGAGTCGTTCGACCGCGACCCGGGCTTCGACCTGGCCGCGTTCTGGGCCGGGCAGTCGGCGGAGTTCTCGCGCTCGCTGCTCCGTGACGTGGTCACGTTGCGGCTCAGCGAGCGCGGGCTGCAGATGTTGCGGCACGTCGCCGACCCGGCGGCCCTCGACGACGCGCTGGCCTCGGCGCGACCGGACGGCACCGTACGGCTGGCGGTCGAGTCGCTGGAGGTGGCCTACTCGCAGGTGCTGCGGTTCGGACCGGAGGCCGAGGTGCTCGACCCGCCGGAACTGCGGGCGATGGTCGCCGAGGCCGCCGCCCGCATGTCCGCTCTCTACGAGTGACCACCGATGGTCACCCGTTCCATGGCCGACTACCGGTAGGCCTCCGGGCCGGCGTCCCCGCCTGCCTCCAGGACCTCGCGGATGAAGCGCCACACCTGCGGACGGCTGCCGTCCACGTCCGTGAGCCCGTACGCCTCGGCCACGTCACCGCTCTCCACCGACCGGCCCGACCAGCGCTGCCTGTCCGGGTCGGCGGCGATGGCGGCCACCCCGCGGCCGATGTAGGCGGGGGTCTCGGAGACCATCCAGGCCCTGCCGTGCTCGGGGCTCATCTTGGCCTCCTTCCAGTTGTCCTCGGTGACCCCGAAGTTCTCCAGCATGGCCTCCGAGCGCAGGAAACCGGGGGTGATCGCCAGTCCCGTGCCGCCGTACGGGCGCAGCTCGTTCGACCAGGCGAAGCCCAGCCGGTTCACCGCCATCTTGGCCAGGTCGTAGTAGACGTTCTCGCGGTAGTGGGTCTCGTTGTAGGCCCAGGTGCCGTCGGTGACCTCCACGACCAGCCCGCCCTCGTGCTCGATGAGCAGCGGCAGCAGGTGGTGGCTGGTGATGATGTGGGTGTCGATGGCCAGCCTGAGCAGCCTGAAGCCCTTGTCCATGTCGTGTTTCCAGACCGGGGTGTCCCACTCCCACAGGTGTTCGCCGCCCCAGATGTCGTTCACCAGCACGTCGAGCCGGCCCTGCTCGCTCCTGACGCGCCGGGCCAGCGCCTCGACCTGGCCGGAGTCGAGGTGGTCGGTCGGGACGGCGATGCCCGTGCCCCCGGCCGCCGTCACCAGCTCGGCCGTCTCCTCGATGGTCTCCGGCCGGTTCATCTCGGAGCGCCGCTCGCGGGTGCTCCTGCCGGTGCAGTAGACCGTCGCGCCGGCCGCTCCCAGTGCGACCGCTATGCCCCGTCCCGTTCCGCGGGTCGCGCCCGCCACCAAAGCAATCATGCGACCGATCGTCTCCCGAAAAGAGGACACCTCATGTCATGTTTTTTTCAAGCTGTACGGAGGATGGCACCCGCCGGACCGCGGCGAGACACGGCGAACCCGGGCGCGCCGGGTGACCGCTCGGCGCGTGTTACCGACCATTCGGCGATCGGCAATCACGATCGCGGCGTTCCCGTGATTAAAGTGCCAGCGTCGGGGGCCTTCTGACCTCGGCCGGAAGCGTCTCGGATGCCGGGCAGGCGTCCCAACATTTAGGCCAAACCGTAATATGTTGGACGTTGGGTTTAATATCTCGGGAAAGCTAATCTCCCTCCATTGACTAGCTGTCAGGGACCGGTCGAATTCCGGCTCCTGATCCATTCATCGGAGGGTCGATGACTACCGGGGAACCCGGGCAGCCGCGGACCGACCGCAGCCCATGGAACTGGCTGCTGGTCCTGCCGATCGTGCTGCCGCTGTGCACGTTCCTGTTCAACGCCGATGAGCCCCGCCTGCTGGGCTTCCCGCTCTTCTACTGGCTGCAGCTCGCCTTCATCCTGGTGGGCGTCGGCACCACGACGCTCGTCTACAGGATGACCAGGTGAGCCAGCACACGACCGAGCTGGTCGTCTTCATCGTGCTGTTCCTGCTGGTCAGCGGCATGGGGTTCGTGGCCGCGCGATGGCGGCGCCCGACCGATCTGGCCAGCCTGAACGAATGGGGGCTCGGCGGGCGCAGTTTCGGCTCGTGGATCACCTGGTTCCTGGTCGGCGGCGACCTCTACACGGCCTACACGTTCGTGGCGGTGCCCGCGCTGGTCTTCAGCTCGGGGGCGCTGGGGTTCTACGCGCTGCCGTACACCGTGGTGGTCTATCCGCTGGTGTTCCTGGTGCTGGCACGGATGTGGTCGGTGTCCCACGTGCACGGGTTCGTCACGCCGGCCGACTTCGTCCGGGCCCGGTTCGGGTCGCCGACGCTGGCGCTGGCCATCGCCATCACCGGGCTCGTGGCGACCATGCCGTACATCGCGCTGCAGCTCGTCGGCATCGAGGCGGTGCTGAAGGCGATGGGCATCACCGGGCACCTGCCGATCATCATCGCGTTCGCGATCCTGGCGGCCTACACCTACCAGTCGGGGCTGCGCGCGCCCGCGCTGATCGCGTTCGTGAAGGACACGCTCATCTACATCGTGATCCTGGCGGCGGTCATCTACATCCCGGCCCAGCTCGGCGGCTGGGACTCGATCTTCGACGCGGCCAAGGCCAAGTTCGAGGCCACGCCCGCGGCGGGCGACGGCCACCTCCTCAACGCCGGCAACCAGCTGCAGTACATCACGCTGGCGTTCGGCTCGGCGCTGGCGCTCTTCCTCTACCCGCACAGCCTCACCGGCGTGCTCGCCTCCAAGAACCGCAACGTCATCAAGCGGAACATGTCGGCGCTGCCCGCCTACAGCTTCCTGCTCGGCCTGATCGCGCTGCTCGGCTTCATGGCCATCGCGGCGGGCACCAAGCCGGTCATGAACGCCAACGGCAAGCCGGACAGCAACACCATCGTGCCGATGCTGTTCGACCAGATGTTCCCCGACTGGTTCACCGGCGTCGCCTACGCGGCGATCGGCATCGGCGCGCTGGTCCCTGCGGCCATCATGTCGATCGCGGCGGCGAACCTGTTCACCCGCAACATCTACCGCGAATACCTGAACAAGGACGCCACCGACGCCCAGGAGGCCAACGTCTCCAAGCTGGTGTCGCTGGTGGTCAAGGTGGGCGCGGTGCTGTGCATCCTGCTGCTCGACCCGCAGTTCTCGATCGACCTGCAGCTCATCGGCGGTGTGATCATGCTGCAGACGCTCCCGGCGGTGGCGCTGGGGCTGTACACGCGCTGGTTCCACAAGGGCGGCCTGCTGGCGGGCTGGGCGGCCGGGCTCGCGGCCGGCATGTGGATGCTCTACCTGATCCCGAACCCGGCCAGCGGCAAGGCGCACTTCGGCGGCTCGGCCTTCGGCCTGCAGAACCTGGGCTTCGACACCACCATGACGATCTACGCCGGGTTCCTGGCGCTGGCCGTCAACCTGGTGGTGGCGGTGCTCGCCACTCTGGCCTTCCGGGCGGCCAAGGTGGCCGACGGCAAGGACGAGACCCGGCGTAGCGACTACTTCGCGGACGAGGGCGACCCCGACGTCAAGGACCTGGACCTGGCCGGCTCGCACTGACCGGCTTCCCCTGAGCCATCCCCGTCCGGGCCTGGGTCCGGCCCGGACGGGGACTCCAGGTTCGGGTACGAACTCCAGGCCCGCTCAGGGGCTCCAGGCCCGGACGGGCACTCCAGGGCGGGGCTCAGTCCTCCGTCAGGTAGCGGGGGTTGGCGACCTCCAGTTTGGCCCGCACGGTCCGCTCCAGCGCTTCGGTGAGGGCGTGGCCGTCCTCGATCCGGCCCGCGCGGATGGCAGCGGCCAGCTCGGCGTCGCCGGACACGCCCAGCTCGGCCAGCCGGGCGGCGTGCTCGGCGGCGTGGGCGGGCCCGAGCTCGATCTCGCGTTCCACCATCCCCAGCACGTTGATCGCCACGCGGGTGTGGAAACGTACCCGGCCCTCGACCGCGGGCAGCACGTCGGACTGGAGGAAGTCGCGGACGGCGGCCACGAGCTGCGCCGCCGTGGGCACGTCGTGCGGGCCCGCCTCGGATGGTGCGTCCGGTCCTGTCATGGGACCTGCCTAGCAGATGGCGCGCTCCTCCCCAAAGAGGGCTTTATGCGGGTCCGATCATGGACCGGCTAGTCTGCGGCCATGCGGACAGACTCTCCCTCCGCCCCGGTCCCGATGCTCGGGCCCCGGCTCATCCGGGCCGAGGTCGTCGTCGTGCTGTCGGTCTCGCTCGGCGCCAGCGCGCTGGTGGCGTTCGTACGGCTGATCGGCGCGCTCACGGCCCCCCAGGAGCTGAAGAACCAGCAGGCCGTGCTCGTCGGGTCGATGGCGCCGGGTCGGCCCTGGCTGGACCTGACCCTGCAGCTCGTCCAGATCGCGATCGCGGTGGCGCCGGTGGGGCTGGTGGCCTACCTGATGGTGCGCTCGGGCGAGTCGCTGCGGACCATCGGCACGGACTTCCGGCAGCCGGGGCGCGACCTGCTGCGCGGGGCGGCGCTCGCGGCCGCGATCGGCGGCTCGGGGCTGGCCTTCTACCTCGCGGTGTGGGCGTTCGGGGTGAACCTGACGGTCGTGCCCGGCGCGCTGCCGGAGGTGTGGTGGCAGGTGCCGGTGCTGCTGCTCGCCGCGGCGCAGAACGGGGTGCTGGAGGAGGTGGTGGTCGCCGGATACCTGCTGCACCGGCTGGGGCAGGCCGGGTGGGGACCGTGGCGGGCCCTGGTGGTGTCGTCGCTGCTGCGGGGGTCGTACCACCTGTATCAGGGCTTCGGGGGGTTCATCGGGAACGTGGTGATGGGGCTGGTGTTCGGGCGGATGTACCAGCGGTGGGGGCGGGCGATGCCGCTCGTGGTGGCGCACACGCTCATCGACGCCGTGGCCTTCGTCGGGTACGCCTTCCTGCGCGGCAAGGTGAGCTGGCTGCCCTGAGCCCTGTTGACCCCGCGACGGGTCCGGGGGTGAGATCGCTGTATGAGCTTCGCCGTGCCCGACAACGTCCGTCCGATCCGTGATGCCGTGCACGCGTTCATGACGGAGCGGGTGGAGCCCGCCGAGCCGGTGCTGCACGCGGGCGGGACCGAGGCCGCGGCGGTGCTGGACGAGCTGCGCGCCGAGGCCAGGAAGGAAGGGCTGTGGGCGCTCGGGCACCCGCGGGAGCTCGGCGGCGGCGGGCTGCCGTTCCTCGACTACGTCTATGTCAACGAGGTGCAGGGGCGCAGCGAGTTCGGGCAGTTGGCGCTGGGCACGTACACGTTGCAGGACTCGCTCATGCTGCACGAGCACGCCTCGGCCGGGCAGCGGGAGCGCTACCTGGAGCCGCTGGTGCGGGGCGACATCGCGCCGAGCTTCGCCATGACCGAGCCGTCGGTGTCGAGCAGCGACCCCACCCAGATCCGGACGGCCGCCGTGCTCGACGGGGACGAATGGGTGATCAACGGGCACAAGTGGTTCACGACGGGGGCGTCGCGGGCGGCGTACACGACCGTGATGTGCCGGACCGAGCAGGACGCGCCGCCTCATCTGGCCTTCTCCATGATCCTCGTGCCGACGGACACGCCGGGCTACCGGATCGTGCGCGAGACGCCCGTGCTGGGGCTCGACGGGGCGCACTGCGAGGTCCGCTACGAGGACGTACGCGTGCCCGCCACGAACCTGCTGGGCACGCGCGGCCAGGGGTTCGTCATCGCGCAGAAGCGGCTCGGCCCGGGGCGGATCTTCCACTGCATGCGCTGGCTGGGGCAGGCACAGCGGGCCTTCGACCTGATGTGCCGCCGGCTCCACGAGCGCCGGGCGTTCGGCGAGCCGCTGGCCGGGAAGCAGCTCATGCGGCAGCACGTGTTCGACTCCTACGCCGAGATCCAGGCCGCCCGGCTGCTCACGCTCAACGCGGCCGAGGCCGTGGACGCGGGCTCTCAGGCCCGGGTGGAGATCGGCGCGATCAAGGTGGTGGGCGCGCGCATGCTGCACAACGTGATCGACCGGGCCATCCAGGTGTACGGGGCCGCCGGGCTCACCCCGGACACCCCGCTGGAGCGGATGTACCGGCACGCGCGGGCGGGCCGGATCTACGACGGGCCGGACGAGGTGCACATCGACTCGGTGGGGCGGCGGATCCTGGGCGAGTACGCGGCTGGCGGCAACTGGGAGTTCGGCCTGCGATGACGGGCGGCCGGCGAGCGGGCGGGCCCGCGACGACCCTCGGGGAGGCCGGTCCGCGATGACGGACGCGCGTGCGGTCGTCCGTGAGGTGTTCGGGGCCGGGGCCGAGGTCGTCGCCCGCGTCCGGTTGCCCGGCGGGGCCTCGCGGGAGATGTGGGCGCTCGACGTCGTCACCTCCGGCGGCCGGCGGCACGAGCTGGTACTGCGGCTCGACTCCCCCGGCGCGGCCCTGGAGACGGGCGCCGGGCCGGCCGCCGAGACGGCGCTGATGCGGGCCGCGGCCGACGCGGGGGTGCCGGTGCCGCGGGTCGTCGCCGGCGGGGAGTCGTACATCCTCATGGAGCGCGTCGCGGGCGAGACGATCCCGCGCAAGATCCTGCGCGACGACGCCTACGCGGCGGCCAGGCCCCGGCTGGCCGGGCAGTGCGGGCGGGCGCTGGCGGCGATTCACCGCATGCCGCCCTCGTGCCTGCCCACCGGGAGCCCCACGGACGACGGCGCTGATCCGCTGCGGCGCTGGCGGGACGTGCTCGACCGGCTCGGCGAGCCGCACCCGGTGTTCGAGCTGGCGCTGCGGCGGCTGGCCGCCAACCGGCCGCCCGGGACACGGCGCACGGTGGTGCACGGCGACTTCCGCAACGGCAACCTGATCGTCGGGCCCGAGGGCATCCGGGCGGTGCTCGACTGGGAGCTGGCCCACCTCGGCGATCCCTTGGAGGACCTCGGGTGGCTGTGCGTGAAGGCGTGGCGGTTCGGCTCGCCGCTGCCGGTGGGCGGGTTCGGGGAGTACGAGGAGCTGATCGGCGCCTACGAGGAGGCCGGCGGGCAGCCGGTGGACCGGGAGGCGTTGCGGTGGTGGGAGACGTTCGGGGTGCTCAAGTGGGGGATCATCTGCGTCATGCAGACCATGCGGCACCTGCGCGGCGGCGCCCGCTCGGTGGAGCTGGCGGCGATCGGGCGCCGGGTGTGCGAGAACGAGTGGGACCTGCTCAGGATGATGCCGGCGCCGGGCGGCCGCCCGCGTCCCGGGGGCTGAGGGCGGCGGCGATCACGTCCACCAGGCCCTCCACCACCTGGGCGCGGTCCACCTCCGGATGGTCCAGCCACCAGTCGCCGGTCGTCTGCACCATGCCGACGAACGCGTGCCCGAGCACCTGCGCCCGCACCGGGTCGGGCACCGCGCGCTCGGTCGCCAGCACGCCGCCGAGCTCCTCGCCCAGGCCGCGCACCAGCGAGGTCATGTGGGAGCGGATCCTGCTGTCCTCGGCGCTGGCCCGGTGGACCAGGAACCGGTAGAGGTTGACGTTGGCCGAGACCAGGTCGAGGTAGACGCCGATGGCCGCCCTGGCCCTGGCCCGCAGGTCGGCCTCCGCTTCGGCGATCTTGGGCCGGAGCTGGGCGATGACCGTGTGCACGTGGCGGTCGGCCAGTGCCTGGTAGAGGCCGCTCTTGTCGCCGAAGTGGCGGTAGAGGATGGGCTTGGTGATGCCCGCCTCGGCGGCGATGGCCGCCATCGACACCTCGGGGCCGCCGCTCTGGATGACCCGGTCGGCCGCGTCGAGCAGCGCCCTGCGCCGATCCGGGTCCCGTCCGCTCACCCGCTCAGGATAGATCGCAACCGGGCGGGCAGCAGCGCCGAGAGCACCAGCAGCGCGCCGATGAGGGCGTAGAGTCCGCTCGTTCCCGCCAGGGTGCCCGGCGGCTCCCCGAGCTCGGCCCACGGCGCGCCGGGCTGCGCCCACGGCAGGCCGCCCGCGCGCGCCCAGGGCAGGGTGCCCGCCAGGCCGAGCGCGGCGTCCAGGTCCATGGCGAACAGGGCTCCGGCGGCGGCCAGCGGCAGTCCGCAGGCGAGCGCGGCCGGGGGCCAGGCGGTCAGCAGGGCGACGATGACGGCCACCGCCGCCAGGTAGCCCAGGGCCGCCGGTGCGGGGCCGAACGTGGCGTGGCTCGTACGCAGGGCCTTGGCGGCGGCTTCTGTCAGGTAGTAGACGGGGACGAGGGCGGCCAGGCCGGTGAAGGTGCCCATCAGGCGGCGGATCTCGGGGGTCACAGCGGTCTTCGTCCCCGCCTTGCCCGGCGGTTACGCACCGTACCGGGGAGGTGGTGGGTTCGTCCGCATTGATCACGCGCCGTATCGGGGGGCCGGCTCGCACCTTTCGGGCATTCGGCGGATTTGGGTCGGGCATCGCGTAGATTCGGGGGATATGTTCGGATCATGAGTAACGTTGGCACAGGCCCTGGGCCCATCACTCCTGACGGCTCCTCAGTCGACTTCTACAGCCTGCTCCGGCCGGGCGCCGAGCCGGACCTCGTCGCCCAGGTGACCCCGCCCGGCGGGTCCGTCCTCGAGCTGGGCGCGGGCGTCGGCCGAGTGACGCACGCGCTCGTCGAGCGCGGGTTCGAGGTGGTGGCCGTGGACGAGTCGGCCGAGATGCTGGCCCGCGTCCGCGGCGTGGAAACGGTGCTGGGGCGGGTCGAGAGCCTGCGGCTCGACCGGCGCTTCGACACCGTCATGCTGGCCTCGCAGCTGGTGAACACCGTGGACGACCGGTCCAGGCGCGAGCTGCTCGGGTCGTGCGCGCGGCACGTCAAGTCCGGGGGCTCGGTCCTGATCCAGTGGATGCCCCCCGAGGCGCACGACCGGTGGCACGTGGGGATGGGACGCGAGGACGGCGACGTCACAATCACGATGGCGGCGGTGGAGCAGGTCTCGCCGGGGATCTTTCACGCGACCATGCGCTACGGCCACGGCGAGGACACGGTGTGGACGCAGTCGTTCGCGTCCAAGCGGCTCACGGACGACGAGCTGGCGGCCGATCTGACGGCCGAGGGGCTGCGGCTGGACCGGTTCCTGACCGAGGACCGCACCTGGGTGGTGGCCACGACCATCTGACCCGGGCGGCTTTACGTCGTAGATCACGTGTTCGCCTCGATGGCGCGAAATTACTGGAAAATGCTGGGACTGTTGGTACGCTCGCGCCATGAGTGACCGGCTGGACGATCTTGAGCGGCGGATCGACGAGCTGCGGGCCGGGGTGCGCAAGGCCATGCGGCACCGGGACCCGGCCACCGCCCGCACGCTGCGGGCCGAGCTGCGCTCCGCCGAACGCGCCTGGGACGCCCTCGTGAGCGGCGAGCAGCCGGAGGTCAAGGCGGAGCCGCCACGACTGGTCACCGTACGCGAGCAGGTGCACCAGGGGCTGCGGCTGCTGGGGGCGGCCGCGCAGCCGAGGCTGATCGTGGCCGTCAGCGACGCGTTCTTCGGCGGCACGATCCGCAGCGCCCAGCTCACCAGCCTGCGCCGGGACGAGGAGCGCTCGTTCCGGTCATCGCCGCACGGCCGGCCGTACTATCTGTGCGCCGCCCTCACCGACCGCCTGTCCGCCGCCCGCGGCCTGCTCACCCTCAGCACCTGGCCGCTGGAGCGGCGCGTGGTCGGCCCGCTCAGCCCCCGCGTCGACTTCCTGACCTGCGCCATCGCGGTGGCGGAACACGGGGAGGAGCACGGGGCGGGCGACGGGCGGGCGGCCCGATTACTGGTCAGGATGGCCAGGAACATCCCCGGCGCCACCGACGGCACGTTCGGCCCGCCGGTCCCCGGCCAGGTGGCCGCGGCGGCCCGCGCCGAGCTGCGGGTGCACGCCGAGCGCGACACGCGGGACCGCGCCGAGCTGGCGGAACGCGCGACGGCGCAGCTCGGTGACACCGCCCGGCTGTTCGGCGCCGCTACGCTGATGACGATCAAGAAGGAGAATGCCAAGTGAGCGGCTGGAAGCGGGAAGGCCCGCCCCACGGGGTGAGGCCATGAGCACGCAGCACCGTCTCGACGCGTTGCGGGGCACGACCCCGCCGCGCCCGCACGACGCCCGCGCCATCGCGGCCCTGGCCGCCAACCCCGGGTGCAGCCGCCGCGCGCTCATGGACGGCGCCGGCGTGGACAAGGACGCCGCCGCCCGGCACCTGGGGTTCCCCGCGCCGTTCGGGCAGTCGCCGTTCGCGATCACCCGCGGCAACGTGTTCGAGGCGCTGGTCAAGGCCGACGGGTGCGCGGAGCTGCTGCGGATGCTGCGCGAGGCGCTGGGCCTGCCGGTCGCCGAGGTCGCCTACCACGACGTGGAGAACGTCGGCGCCCACCTGCGCCACGCCCACACCAGGGCGCTCATCGACCGCGCGGCGACCGGCGGCCAGGACGCGGGCACCCTCTACGACCACCCGCTGCTCACCCTGGAGATCGCCGGGCACACCGCCTACCTGGAGCCGGACGTGGTGGCGTTCCAGCTCGGCGGCCGGTTCCACATCGTGGAGATCAAGTCGTTCGCGGTGATCGACGGCCAGGCCGACCCGGCGGCGGTGGCGGCGGCGGCGCGGCAGGCGGCCGTCTACGTGCTGGCGCTGCGCACGCTGCTGGAGGAGCTGGGCCACGACCCGCTGCAGGTCTCGCACGACGTGGTTCTGGTCTGCCCGGAGAACTTCGCCAACCGCCCCGTCGCGACCCTCGTCGACGTACGCAGGCAGCTCGCCGTGCTGCGCCGCCAGCTCACCCGCATGACCTCGCTCGACCGGCTGCTGGCGGCACTGCCCGAGGACGTCACGTTCGACCTGCGGCCGGACGAGGACGGGCGGCCCACCAGGCCGGTCGCCGAGCTGGCCGACGCGCTGCGCGGGGCCACGGCCCGGTACGCGCCCGACTGCCTGTCCACCTGCGACCTGTGCTTCTTCTGCCGGGACGAGGCCCGCCAGGAGGGCGCCTGCGACCTGCTGGGCCGCCAGGTGCGCGACGAGCTCGGCGGGGTGGCCTCGGTGGCCGAGGCGCTCGGCCTGGCCGACGGCACCCGGGACCCCGCCGTGGGTCAGGAGGAGATCGCCCGGCTGCTCCGCAACGCCGAGCGCCTGCGCAGGGAGTGCCTCACGTGAGCCTGCTGACCTCGCTGGCCCGGCTGCGGGCCCTGGAGGAGGGCATCGCGCAGCCCGTGGCGACCGTCCGGCACTGCCATCTGTCGGCGCGGCCGATGGTGTTCGTGCCGCTCAAGCTGTCGGGCGAGGCCGCCGCGCCGCTGGCCGCCATGCTCGGCACCGAGCGCGAGCGGCCCCGGCTGCTGGTGGTGACCCAGCCCCGCAACCGGGACCTGCGCTTCGCCTGGGCCGCCGAGCTGGCCGGAGTGCTGCTGCCCTACATCGAGGGGTTCCTCGCCGACACCGAGACGGTGGAGCGCAGGAACGCCGACCCCTACGAGCGGGCCATGGACGCGCCGCAGCTCATCGTGCCGAACCAGGGTGGCGTGGCCTTCACCCGGTTGCTCGGCCGCTCGACGCGCTTCCGCCGGCCCGACGGGCCCTACCCGGTGCCGGAGTCGGTGCCGGTACTGGGGCGGTGGCTGACCTATTTCGGGGAGCGGGCGGCGTACCCGGGGTCGGCGCTGATGCTGGCCGCGACCGAGGAGCTGGGCCGGCACTGGGCGAGCGGGCAGAGCGGGCTGGAGGACGCCAACCTGGCGGCGCTGCTCGCCTGGATCACCACCGGGCCGAGCGAGGAGGCCGAGGACCCTCTCGTCTGGCCGCCCGCCGGGCCCGCGACCGATCCCGGGTTCGACGCGGAGGTGCTGGCGCCGGCGATCGAGAGCGGGAAGCCCGAGCGCGTCGCCGAGGCGCTGCGCACGCAGCTCGAACCCACCTGGCGGCTCATGTGGCAGGCCATCGACCTGCTGGCCGGGCTGCCCGAGGGCGCGAGCGCGGCGCAGCGGTGGGAGCAGGACCGGGGGTCCTTCAGCGGCATGGCGACGCACCTGGCCGAGGGCGCGCCGCCGCAGGCCCGGCGTGACGGCGCCGTCGCCGCCGCGGCCAGGCTCGCCCGCATGGAGCGCGCCCAGGCCGCCTACGACGTCCAGCGCGCCTACGACGACCCCCTCGTGATGGCCGAATACCGGCTGACCGGCGAGGCGTTCGCGGGCGAGGTGGTCGAGACCGACCCGGACAACACCGAGGGCGAGGGCCGCTCGCGCAAGCTCCGCCCGCTGGTGGTGATCAAGACCGACGACCCGGTACGCCTGCCGCCCGGCGCCACCCTGGGCACCCCGCAACGCCGGGCCCAGGGCGCCGAGCTCGTGTCGGCCGGCGAGGGACTCGTCACCGTGAAGATCACCAAGGGTATGGGCCGGGGCCGGACGGCGGCTCCCGGCGCCGTGCCGGAGGTGGGCGAGCGGGTCTGCTACACCTCGCTGACCGACGACTTCCAGGGCTCGCCCCAGCTCCCCGAGGCCGAGGCCACGCCGTGGACGCACGGCGGGCCGCCGCAGGACTACGTGCCCGACGACGAGGACGCCCAGGAGGAGTGGTCGTGAACCCGCCCGCCGCGAGCGCCGGTCCGGAGCAGGACCTCCGGCCGGAACAGGTCATCAGCGACGTCCTGGCCGACCTGCCCCGCCACCGGGGCGTGGTGGTGGACTCGCCGCCGGGCGCGGGCAAGTCCACCCTGGTGGTACGCGCCGCCGCGCACATCGCGGCCACGGGCGAGCCGCTGATGATCGTCGCCCAGACCAACGAGCAGGTCGACGACCTGGTGACCCGGATCTCCGGCAAGCACCCGCACCTGAGCGTGGGACGGCTGTCGGCCGGTGGCTACGTGCCGCCGCCGCGCATGCTGGAGCTGCCCGGTGTCCGGTTCGGGACCAGGATCCAGGACCTGGGCGACCCGGACATCGTCATCGCCACCGCCGACAAGTGGGCCTGGATCGGGGACCGGGTGTGGCCGTGGGCGATCGTGGACGAGGCGTACCAGATGCGCTCGGACAAGCTGCTGCGGATCGCGGGGTCGTTCGAGCGGGCGCTGTTCGTGGGCGATCCCGGGCAGCTCGACCCGTTCTCGATCGTGGACGGGGACCGCTGGTCGGGCTTGTCGTGGGATCCGCTGCAGAGCGCGGTCTCGGTGCTGCTGCGGCACAACCCGGACCTGCCGGTGCACCGGCTGCCGGTGTCGTGGCGGCTGCCGGCGTCGGCCGCGCCCGTGGTGTCGCGGGCGTTCTATCCGTTCACCGGGTTCCGGGCGGGCACCTCCGACGGGGACCGGCGGCTGGAGCTGGCCACGGGCGGCATGGGGACCGTGCACGACCGGGCGCTGGAGGAGGCCGCCCGGTCGGGGTGGGCACTGCTGGAGCTGCCGAACCGGCACACCGTGCGCACGGACGGGGAGGCCGTGCAGGCGGTGGCGCTGCTGGCGGCACGGTTGTTGCAGCGCGGCGCGGTGGCGAGCTCGGAGCAGGGCGAGCGGCCGGTGACGGCCGACCGCATCGCCGTCGGGGCCGCCCACCGCGACCAGGTGGCCGCCATCCGCGCCGCCGGGCTGCCCGCCGAGATCACCGTGGACACCGCCAACCGGCTGCAGGGCCGCGAGTACGACGTGACGATCGTGCTGCACCCGCTGTCGGGCCGGCGCGACGCCACGGCCTTCCACCTGGAGTCGGGCCGGCTGTGCGTGCTGACGTCCCGGCACCGGCACGCCTGCGTGGTGGTGGCCAGGGCGGGCATCGCCGAGCTGCTCGACGCCCACCCGTCGGCCGAGCCGGTGCAGCTGGGGGTGCCGGTGAAGTTCCCGGACGGCTGGGAGGCGAACCAGTCGGTCCTGGACCACCTGTCCCGCCACCGCGTCTGACCCCACCGGCACCCCACCGCGTCCGGGTGCGGGCCGGGTCAGACGGGCAGGGTCAAAACGGGCAGGGGTCAGACGGGCAGGTCGCGGCGCCAGACGTCGATGGCCATGACCGCGCGCATCCCCGCCGACTCGTACAGCCCCAGCGCCGGGGTCGTGTTGTTGGAGTCCACGTGGAGGATGGTCCCCTCGCGGCCCCGGGCGGCGTCGGCGGCGAAGGCGTGGCGGAGCAGGAACCGGCCGAGGCCCCTGCCCCGGTAGTCCGGCAGCACCGCCAGCGTGTCCACGTAGCCGCAGTCCTGGTCCGGGACGAACTGGTTGTTGCCGATCAACAGGGCCGCCGGGTGGCCGTCGAGGTAGGCCAGGGTGAGCTGGCTCCAGTCGGTGGCGCTCGACGCCTGGCGGCGCTCGTACCACACGTCGTAGCCGACCGGCACGAAGCCGAAGTGCTCGGTGAAGGCCCGCTGGTGCACGAGGTGCGCGGCCCGCCGCACGTCCTCGCTCTCCCCGGTACGCAGGGTGAGCCCCGCGGGCGGCTCGGCCGTGACCGCGGCGGGGCCGGCCTCGGCGCCCTGGTGGTCGATGCGCATGCGGTGGAAGCTGGTGCCCGGCTCGAAGCCCTGCTCCTTGGCCTCGGCCTGCTTGCCCTGGTCGGCGCGGTAGACGCCGAGGTGGAGGGTGATCCGCGCGTGGCCGCGCGCGGCGCCCTGCTCGCGGGCGCGCCGCAGCACGCGCGGCCACAGCCGCGCGGCCAGGCCCTCGACCCCGGGCCGGACGATCACCTGCACGTCCACCAGGTCGCTGTCACCGTTCGAGCACGCCCAGGCCCAGCCGTCGAGCCCGCCGCCCGCGTCGTGGGCCAGCCAGCCGTCCTTGTCGCGGTCGAAGCCGGGCTCGACCAGTTCGTCGGCGACGTCCTCCAGGGTCATGTCCGGTGCACCGAGCACCGCCGTGTCACGGATCGCGATGAGCTCGTGGATGGCCGCGGCGTCCTCCACACGCGGCGCTCTGATGCTGTGCATAGGGAGGATTGTCCAGAAACCGAGGTTCCGCGCGCCTCCCATTTTCCGGCACCGGGCCCCGCTCTGAGCGGGAAGGCGGGCCTCGGGCGTCAACGCCGTCCCGCACGTGGTCGCGTTGACGCCCTACCGGCGCGGCCTGTTCCAGCTCACCGCGCTCGACCGGCCGTTCAGCCTGCCGCCGGGGTGACCTCTTCCTGCTTGGCGGCCTCCACCGGCGCGGCCCCGCGCAGCGGGATCTCCTTGACGAACGCCGCCAGCACCGGCACGACGATCGCGAACAGGATGGCCCACCAGAAGACCCCCGTCAGGGAGGTGGCCAGCGACTCCAGCAGCCCGGTACGCATGGGCGGCGGCATCTTGTCCAGCAGCTTCGGGTCCATCTGGGCGCCGCCCTTGGACAGCTTCTCCCCCGCCTCCGGGCCGAACCTGGCGGTCAGCTCCGACAGGAACCGGTTGTTGAAGATCGCGCCGAACAGCGACACGCCGAACGAGCCGCCGATCGACCGGAAGAACGTGCTCGCGCTGCTGGCGACGCCGAGGTCCTTCTGCTCCACGCTGTTCTGGGCGATCAGCAGCGTGGTCTGCATGAGGAAGCCCATGCCGAGGCCCAGTACGGCGATGTGCACGCCGGTCAGCCAGGCGGGCGTGGACACGTCCATGGTGGACAGCAGCCACATGCCCGCGGCCATGCCGACGCCGCCGAGGATCGGGTAGATCTTGTACTTGCCGGTGCTGGTGATCGCCTTGCCCACGAACAACGACACGACCATGGAGGCGGCCATCATCGGCAGCAGCAGCAGGCCGGAGTTGGTGGCCGTGGCGCCCTGCACCATCTGCTGGAACACCGGCAGGAAGGTGATCGCGCCGAACAGGGCGAAGCCGAGCAGGAAGCCGATGACCGAGATCAGGGTGAAGTTGCGGTTGCGGAAGAGCTGCAGCGGCAGGATCGGCTCCTCCGTCCTGCGCTCCACCATGATGAACGCCGCCAGCGTGACCACCGAGAGCGCGGCCAGGGAGAGGATCTGCCAGGAGCCCCAGGCGTACTCGTTGCCGCCCCAGGTGGTGATGAGCACCATGCCGGTGATGCTGATGGACAGCAGCACCGCGCCCTTCCAGTCGATCCGTACCTTGTTGTGCAGCTTGGGCAGGTGCAGCTTCACCACCAGCAGCACGAGCGCGACCGCGCCGATCGGCAGGTTGACGTAGAAGGCCCAGCGCCAGTCGAGGTTGTCGGTGATGAAACCGCCGACCAGCGGGCCCGCGATCATCGCCAGCGACATGACACCGGCCATGATGCCGGTGTACTGGCCGCGCTCGCGGGGCGGCACCAGGTCGCCGATGATCGCCATGACGTTGACGATCAGGCCGCCCGCGCCCAGCCCCTGGATCGCGCGGAACGCGATGAGCTGGGCCATGCCGTTGTCCGGGCCACCGAGCATCGAGGAGCCGGCCATGCCGCAGAGCGCCGAACCGATCAGGAAGATGACGACCGAGGTGATGAAGATGCTCTTGCGGCCGTACAGGTCTCCGATCTTGCCCCAGATCGGGGTGGAGACGGTCGTGCCCAGCACGTACGCCGTCACGACCCAGGACATGTGCGCTAAGCCGCCGAACTCGATCAGAATCTTCGGCATGGCCGTGCCCACGACCATGTTGTCCAGCATGGCCAGCATCATCGCCAGCAGCAGTCCTGGCAGGACGACCATGACCTCCCGGCGTCGCCCGACGGCCTCCGCCACCACACACCCCCATGTAGAGCTCTTGCTTACTTGCCGACCGGCAAGCATAGAATAAGGTAAATACTTACTTGTCGGCCGTCAAGTCGAAAAGGTGCAATTGTGCGGGAAGACACGCGAGCCCGGATCCAGGAGATCGCACTGAGGCTCTTCACTGAGCAGGGCTACGAGGCGACGTCCCTGCGCGAGATCGCCGAGGAGCTCGGCGTGACGAAGGCCGCCCTCTATTACCACTTCAAGACCAAGGACGACATCGTCACGAGCCTGGTCGATCTCCGCGTCGCCGAGCTGGAGAAGCTGCTGGAGTGGGCCAGGAGCCAGGAGAAGAACGCGGAGATGCGGCGCGAGCTGGTGCGGCGCTACGCGGAGCAGTTCACGACGCCGCGCTATCTGCAGGTGGCCCGGTTCCTGGAGCGCAACCAGACGGCGCTGCGCAACCATCCGAAGCTCGCCAAGATGCGCGAGGCGATGATCCGCCTGTCGGCGGAGATGTGCGCGCCGGGGGCGCCGGCCACCGAGCGCATCATCCACTCGCTGGCCTTCTTCGCGCTCCACGCGGGCAAGTGGCTGACACTCGAGGGTGAGTTCAGCGACGAGGAGATCGAGAAGGCCTCCCTGGAGGTGGCCCTGCGACTGCTTGAGTTGTAAATTTTCCGGACACTGGAGCCCAAAAAGGGATGATTAGAACAACGGATCGAGGGGAGGAAACCTACTCGGGAAACCACGGGTATCCACACGGGAGGAGACGCAGTGGAGACCACGATAGCGCTCCGGCTGCCCAGGGACGCGGCGAGCGTCCCGCTGGTCAGGCAGATGCTGGAGGGCACCCTGCGGTCGCTCGGCGTCGAGCAGCAGGTCCGCGACGACATCGAGCTGATGCTCACCGAGGCATGCTCCAACGTGATCAAACACGCGGAACCGAGCGACTGCTACCGGGTCAGCGCGGCCGTCTTCGACCACATGTGCATCATCAAGGTGGTCGACGCCGGCGGCGGCTTCGATCCGCGCGAGATCGTGGATCCGGAGCCGAACGCCGACCATGGACGGGGGCTGCAGATCATGCGCGCGCTCGCCGACGACATCCGCTTCACCAACAGGGCGCAGAAGGGGGCGGTGGTCTGCCTGGAGAAACGCCTCCGCTACGTACCCGGCGCCGCCGGGCCGCATCTCATGACCATGCCCGCCTAGCGCGCCACCCCTGACGACACCTCGGCCACCGGGCCGAGGTCCCCGCTCGGCAAGCCCCCTCACCCCGGTCCAGCGCCGGCACCCTCCGTCGAGCCACGAGCTCCGGCCGCTTCTGATGTTCCTTCCGTGCTCCGGTCGGCCCCGGGATCCCGGTCGGGCCGGAACCCCGGGGCCGATCCGGGTCAGATCCCGATGCGGCGCCGCACCGGGCGGTGGCCGTGTGGTCGCAGGCGTCGCGCGTCAGCGCCTTCTCCCCCGCTGCCGCGCCTCCCCGAAGGGAGGCCGCCGAGCCGGAGCCTGCGGCGTACCCGGGGGATGCCGCCGCTCAGCTCGGCCCGCAGCCGAGCGGGCGCCGTGTCCGCGCTGAGTTTCAGCGGGAGACGGGCCCGTCCGCGGGTCAGCCGCCGCCGCAACGCCCGCCAGTCCGTCATCGACCCGGCCAGCGCCACGAGGACCGCCAGGCCGACCACCGCGATGACCAGCACGGCCAGGACAATGAGCACCAGAACCACCGTCAAGGAGCCGATCATGCCGAGCACTGCCACCATTTGGCGAAGAATGCCCGCCCACCAGCGCTTCATGCAAAAATTTCGCAAAATTTAGGGATAGATCGAACTTACTCCGGCCCGCCGCCGAGCCGCTCCAGCCGTCCCGGCAGGATGTCGAGCCGGCGCAGGATCACTCCCTCGCGCAACGCCCACGGGCACACGTCGAGCCGGTCCACCTCGAACAGGTCCATGGCCGCGTCGGCGACCAACGCCCCGGCCGCCAGCTGCGCCGCCCGGCCCTCGGACACGCCCGGCAGCTGGGCCCGCTCGGCGGAGCCCATGGTGGTGAGCTTGACCGCCCAGTCGGCCATGTCCTGCCGCGACAGCGAGCGCGAGACGTAGGGGCCGTCGTTGGAGGGCGCGGCCCCGGCGATCCTGGCGAGCTGCTTGAACGTCTTGGACGTGGCGACCGCCCGGTTGGCCTCGCCATAGCGGGCGATGCCGCCGACCGTGCGGGCGATCTCGGTGCGTACGTGCTTGCGCAGCCTGCGGATCTCCTCGGCGGTCGGCGGGTCGCCGGTGAACCAGTCGCGCGTCAGTCGCCCGGCGCCCAGCGGCAGCGAGGCGGCCACGTCAGGCTCCTCGTCCACCCCGGCGGCGATCTCCAGCGAGCCGCCCCCGATGTCGAAGGCCAGCAGCCGCCCCGACGACCACCCGAACCACCGGCGCACGGCCAGGAACGTCAGCCTGGCCTCGTCGCGACCGGACAGGACCTCGATGTGCACCCCGCAGCGCGCGTCGATCTCGGCCAGCACCTGCTCGCCGTTGGCGGCCTCGCGCACGGCGGAGGTGGCGAAGGCCAGCACCTCCTCCACCCCCTTGTCCTCGGCCAGCCGCATCGCCTCTTCGACGAACTCGCCGAGCCGCGTGACACCGTCGCGCGCCAGCCGGTTTTCCGCGTCGAGGTATTCCGTCAGGCGCAGATCGATCTTGTTGGAGTAGGCCGGCATGGGCCGGGCGCCCCGATGGGCGTCGACGACCAGTAAATGGACGGTGTTCGAGCCGATGTCCAGCACGCCGAGTCGCATGGGAAAACGCTACCGGTCTGCGGCTTTCACGGCGAAACGGAGCCGGAAATGGTCAAGGGTGGCGGGCAGCGGAGAGGCCAGCGGCGTGTACGGCCGGACGGATCGCTCGCGCAGGATGGCGCCCAGGATCGTGGCGGCGGTGAAGAGCACGAGATCCTCCCCGGGGCAGCGGGCGAACCCGACGCTGAACGGCACACCCGCCCAGACGTCCTCGTCGCCGAGCCACAGCTCCGGGCGGAACGTGTCGCCGGGCTCGGCCCGGTTCACGTACGGGCAGTAGATGACCACGACCGTGCCCTCGGGGACGTCCCAGCGGGTGGGGCCGGTGATGTCGCGCAGGATCGCCAGCGTGGTGGGCCAGAGCCGCACGGACTCCAGCACGGCGGCGCGCAGGTGCTCCGGCCACCGGGCGGGGTCGCGCGGGCCGGGATGGCTGGTGAGCAGGGCGAGCGCGCGGTAGGCGGCCATGCCGGCCGAGTCGAAGGCGAACAGCCAGTGCGGCGCCTGCCCCTCGGCGTTCACGTCGGCCGGCGCGTGGGTGCCGGCGAGCACGGCCGCCAGGCTGCCCGGCTCGGCCCGCGCCAGGTGCCGGGCCAGCCTGCGGCGGAAGGCGCTGAGCACGTCGATGCGGTGGCCGCGCAGATAGGACCAGTTGGCGTCGCGGCGCAGCCGGTCGAGCTGCCGGGTGAGCGTCACGTCGTCGCGGGCCTGGTCGCCGAGCACGATACGGCGCACGATCCGCCAGTGGGCGGCGTGGAAGCGCGCCCAGGTGAGGATGCCGTCGCGGGGCAGCGTGGCGGCCTCCTCCTCGATCACCCGGCTGAACGGGCCGAAGTCCGAGCACACCACCTGCTCGTTCAGGGCGCGGCGCCGCTCGCGGAGCTCTCGTCCTGAGGTGATGAGCACGGAGTCGGGCGCGAAGTGGCCGAGCGCGCCGCACTTCTCCCGGTTGGCCGGGGTGAAGACCCGGTCCTCCAGCACCTCGCGCACGTCCCGCGAGGCCAGCGGCAACATCGCCCAGCCCCGTTTCGGCACCCGTACCAGCAGCGGCCCGTCGCCGTGCTCGGCGCGCAGCCGGTGCAGCAGCCGGATCGCGCGCCCGTCGGCGTCGGCCAGGCCGGCCAGCCGCACCGCGGGCGGGCGGCGCACGATGACGCCCTGGGCGACGGTCGGGAGCACCAGAGTGGTGGCGAGCGCGAGCGTCTGCGCGGCTGTGACCTGAGGCAGCCGCGTGATCGTGGCCATGCTTCAGGGACTACCCTTCCCTGTGAGTCGTGACACTTTGGGGGGATCCTTGAGTGCTTGTTGTGGTCCGAGCAGGGAGGCCGCCGCGCCGCCCCGGGAGACCGTGGCGACGGCCGTACGGCGGCAGGTGCCGCGCGGCATGGTGCGCATTCCCGGCGGGACGTTCCTCATGGGCGGCGACGACCCTGACGGCCGGCCCGAGGACGGCGAGGGGCCGGTGCGGGAGGTACGGCTGGACCCGTTCATGATCGACCCGGCGTGCGTGACGAACGCGCAGTTCGCCACGTTCGTCAAGGAGACGGGCTACGTCACCGAGGCCGAGCGGATCGGCTGGTCGTTCGTGTTCGCGCGGTTCGCCACGGGCGGCGTCATGGACGCGGGGGTGCCGGGGGCGCCGTGGTGGGCCGGCGTCGAGGGGGCCGCGTGGCGCACTCCGGAGGGGCCCGGCTCGTCGATCGGCGACCGTCAGAACCACCCGGTCGTGCACGTGTCGTGGCACGACGCGAGCGCGTACGCCGCCTGGGCGGGCAAGCGGCTGCCCACGGAGGCGGAGTGGGAGATGGCGGCCCGCGGCGGCCTGTCGCGCATGCGCTACCCGTGGGGCGACGAGTTGGCACCCAAGGGGCGGCAGCGGTGCAACATCTGGCAGGGCCGCTTCCCGACCGCGCCGAGCAGGGGAACGATGCCGGTGAAGTCGTTCCAGCCCAACGGCTACGGCCTCTACAACGTCTCCGGCAACGTGTGGGAGTGGACCACCGACTGGTGGGGCACGAGCTGGGAGCCCTCCGCCGACAATCCCACGGGTCCCGCCGAGGGCACGGCGAAGGTCATCCGCGGCGGCTCCTACCTGTGCCACGACTCCTACTGCAACCGCTACCGGGTGGCCGCCCGCACCTCGAACACACCGGACTCCTCGACCGGGCACACCGGTTTCCGCTGTGCGGCCCTAATCTGATCGCATGTCACGAACCCTGCGACTGTTGATCACCGGCGGCGGCACCGGTGGTCACACCTATCCGGCCCTGACGACCCTGTCGGCCGTCCAGCGACGTCAGGTGCCGCACGACGTGCTCTGGGTGGGCACAGCCAACGGCCTGGAGGCCAGGATCACGGCCGAGCACGGCATCCCGTTCAAGGCGATCACCACGGGCAAGCTGCGGCGCCGCCCCAACCTCAAGGAACTGGGCACCAACATCGCCGACGTGTTCCGCATCCCGGTCGGGGTGTTCCAGGCGGTGGGGCACGCCGCCCGCTATCTCCCCGACGTGGTGCTGTCGACCGGAGGATACGTGGCGGTGCCGATCGGGGTGGCGGCCAAGCTGATCCGCCGGCCGCTGGTCATGCACGAGCAGACGACCGTGGTGGGGCTCGCCAACCGCATCCTGGCCAGGCTCGCCACCAGCATCGCGCTGTCGCACGAGTCCTCGCTGGAATACCTGCCCGCCGCCGCCAGGGCGAAGGCCGTGGTGACGGGCAATCCGGTCCGGCCGGAGCTGCTGCAAGGCAACCGGGCGGCGGCCTACGACCTGTTCGGGCTGACGTTCGAGGTGCCGCTGATCTACGTGACCGGCGGCGCGCAGGGCAGCAAGCAGATCAACACGCTCATCGCGGAGGTCCTGCCGCGGCTGCTGCCGCACGCGCAGATCGTGCACCAGTGCGGCCCGGCCTGGATCGACCAGATGCGCGCCGTCGCGCTGCCTCCGGAGCTGGCCGACCGCTACCACCCGGTGCCCTACGTCGGCGCGGAGCTGGCCGACCTGTTTGCGGCGGCCGACGTGGTGATCTCGCGCAGCGGGGCGGGCACGGTGTCGGAGCTGACCGCGATCGGCAAGCCGTCCGTGCTGATCCCGCTGATCCCGACGGGCGGCGACGAGCAGCGCAAGAACGCCGGATACCTGGCCTCGGCCGGGGCGGCGCGGGCACTGCTGGAGCCGCGTCCGACGGCCGAGCAGCTGCTGGCCGAGCTGATGCCGCTGCTGGCCGATCCCGAGCTGCGCTCGTCGATGGGGCAGGCCGCGGCCGCGCTCGGCCGCGTGGACGCCGCAGACGCCCTCTGCGACGTGCTCCTGCGGGCGGCTCACCTCGGCACGGCCCAGGCGCAGGGCTCCCGATAGCGCGGTGTCCTCGGGGGACCAGATCGCGCGGCGCCCTCAGGGCTCCAGATGGCGGAACGCCTCGTGGGCGGAGCGCACGCTCCGCCTCAGCGCCTGTTCGAGCCGGTCGGCGTCCGCGGCCAGGCGTTCCAGCTCCGGTACGACGAAGCCGTCCGCCCCGCTCTCGGCCACCAGTTCCTCGTACTGGTGCAGCCGGCCGCGCAACTCCGCGATCTGGTGGTGGGCCAGGTAGGCGCGCTCGGCCTCGGTGACGTTGGCGGCGTAACGTTCCAGCGCCTCGACGCGGGCCAGCACGGCCTCCTCACTGCTGTCCAGAGCCCTGGCGAGCGGTTCTGCCACGGCCGCGACCTCGGGGGTGAGCCCCTTCGAGACGGTCTCCCTGTGCTTGGTACGCAGGTCCGACAGCTTGGCCAGCAGCCGGGCGATCTCCCACTCCTGCGCCGGCAGCATCACCGCGTTGCGCACGTCGTCCAGCAGGCCCTCGGTGTTGACCACGGAGTTCGTCACGGTGCCGATGGCCGCGCGGGCGCGGGCGAGCAGCCTGCCCGCGGACTCGTCGAGGTCGTCCAGGAGCACGTAGCGGCCCTCGTACCAGCGCAGTTGGTCGTAGACCCGGCGTTCGTACTCGTCCTGCTCGTCCTCGAGCACGTCGTTGCGGACGAACATGATGAGGATGAACGGGATGCCGAGCATGATCGCAAACAGGAGGCCGAATCCCCTGTTCAGCAGCCCGGCGCCGGTCATCAGCCCGAAGAACATCACCGTACCGATGACCGCGATCATGCGGTATTGCGTGCTCGAGACGGCTCCGCGCGATCGGGGGA
This sequence comes from Nonomuraea jiangxiensis, assembly GCF_900099965.1. Classification (GTDB taxonomy): domain Bacteria; phylum Actinomycetota; class Actinomycetes; order Streptosporangiales; family Streptosporangiaceae; genus Nonomuraea; species Nonomuraea jiangxiensis. The sequence goes on from NZ_FNDJ01000005.1 coordinate 294,305, forward strand.
CCCAGCCCTGGCGCATCTTGATCAGCACCCGCCGGCTGTCCCTGAGCAACTGCGCGTCGTCCGGTGGCACTTCTGGGTCAATCACCACATCCGCCACGAACCGGATACTAAGCCAAGTCAACGACGTAGGTGGCGAAATGCTTCATGAGCGGAGCTGACGCTGTCGCGTAACGCCTGTTCGAGGCGGTCGGCGTCGTCCGACAACCTGCTCAGCTCCGGCACGGCCGACTGATCCGCGCCGGACTCGGCGAGCAGCTCCTCGTAGCGGGGCAGGCGGGCGCTGAGGCGTTCGATCTGGTTCCTGGCGCGGTAGGCGCGCTCGGCCTCGGCCACGTGGCCGGCGTAGCGCTCCAGGGCCTCCACCCGGGCCAGCACCGCCTGATGGCTGCTGTCCAGGGCGTGGGCGAGCGGCTCGGCGACGGCGGCCACCTCGGGGACGACCCCCTCGGAGACGACCTCCTGATGCTCCGAGCGCAGGGCCGACAGCTTGGCCAGCAGGCGGGCGATCTCCCACTCCTGCGCGGGCAGCATCACCGCGTTGCGCACGTCGTCCAGCAGGCCCTCGGTGTTGACGCTGGACGCCATGACCTGGTCGATGGCCGTCTGGGCGCGGGACATCAGGCTCCTGGCAGGATCGTCGAGGCTCTCCCGCAGGACATAGCGGCCCTCGTTCGCGGTGGCGGCGTCGTGGACGTCGCGTTCGAGCGCGTGCCTGCGTTCCACCTCGGCGTCGGGCCGGGGCCGGAGCAGGACGCCGACGATCAGCAGCGCGGCACCCGTCATGATCACCACGAAAGGCGTGTAGCGCTCGGCGACGAACAGGGCCAGGCCGTAGACGACCGCCGCCACAGCGGTGCCGGTGGCCACCAGGCGGGCCGCGGTGCCGGCCGCCGGATGAGAGCGCCGGCGCTCGGGAACCCAGCCCGAGTGGATGCGTACGAGGAGCTTGCGATTGTCACGGAGCAGGGAGGCGACGTGGTCGGGCACCGCCGGATCGACGATCACCTTCGCATGACGTCCGGGCACATAAGAGATCCTATGTTCCGGTCTGTCCGACTGTCAGCCTTCCAAGTAGCGGAAAGCCTCGTGGGCGGACTCGACGCTGCGCCGTAGCGTGCGCTCCAGCACGTCGGCGTCCTCGGCCAGCCGCTCGATCTCGGGCACGGCCAGGGAGTCCGCCCCGGACTCCGCCAGCAGTTCCTCGTAGCGCGGCAGCCGGGCGCGCAGCTCCTCGATCTGGCCGCGGGCGTGGTAGGCGCGCTCGGCCTCGGCCACGTGGCCGGCATAACGTTCCAGCGCCTCCACGCGGGCGACCACGGCGGCCTCGCTGTTGACCAGGGCGCGTTCGAGCGGCTCGATCACCGCGGCCACCTCCGGCGCGATGCCCCTGGCCAGCAGCTCACGGTGCTCCAGGCGCAGGGCCGACAGCTTGGCCAGGAGGCTGGCGATCTCCCACTCCTGCGCGGGCAGCATCAGGGCGTTGCGGGCGTCGTCGAGCAGGCCCTCGGCGTTGACGTGGGAGCGCAGCACGGACCCGATGGCCCGCTGCGCCCTGCCCAGCACCACCCTGGCCTCCTCGTCGAAGTCCTCGGCCAGCAGGTAGCGGCCGTCGTACCAGCGGGCCTGCTCGTACACGCCGCGCTCGTGCGGCCGCTGGTCGTCCACCACCTCGTTCATGGAGGCGATCTTCACCAGGACGATGAACACGTACGTGCCGAGGAGCACGAACCCGGCCGGCGCGAACGGCGAGGCCAGCAGCATGGCCATGAGCGCGACCACGAGGGGCGTGGCGGCCAGCAGCAGGGCGCTGGACGGGCTGTTGCGGCGGGCGGGGGCCGCGACGGGGGGCACCCACCCGGACCTGATCCTGGACAGTAAGGGAGCGTTGGCACGCAGCAATCCGGCGATTTCCGGGGGTACTCCCGGATCGACGACCACACCCACGCTCTGTCCTGGCACCCTGGCGCCCCCAACGCTCGTGATGTTCGGATATTACGTGCCATTCCGGCTGAGTGTCAGCCTCCGGAGGGGACAGGCTGGGAAACCATCAGTCGCGCGGACCGGGCGCTTCCATGACGGCGGGCACCGGAACGAGGGGCACCACAGGGGCGTTCACCAGCACCGCAACCGCCGATGCCACCCTCATGACCCGAAGCCCGCAATCGCCGAACGCGCCGGAGGCGGCGAGGACGCAAAACATGATCGTAGCCGTGGCGGTAATGGCCGGGGCGCCCGCCACGGCTCGTCGTCGCGGGGTCAGTCCTTGCCGACGAGCGTGCCGACCTCGGCCGCCATGCGTACGAAGCCCTCGGGGTCGGGCTCGTCGCCCGCCGGTTCGAGCACCACGTGGTCGGCGCCCGCCCGCGCCCGATCCCGGGCGATCCCGGCAACCGTCTCCGGGTCGCCGTTCCCGGACTGGACGTAGGCGATCAGCGGGTGCCGGTCGGTGCGGCCGGCCTCCGCCCGGCCCTCGTCGATCAGCCGCCGTGCCTGCCGTACCTGGTCGAGGGGCGTACCGGCGTGCAGGACGGTGCCGTCGGCCGCCGCGCCGGACAGCCTCAGCGTGCGGGGCCCCGTGGCCGCGCAGACCACCGCCGGCGGCGTGTGCGGCGGCCAGCCGAGGGCGACCGCGTCGAGCCGGACGTAGCGGCCCTCGGTGGTGACCTCCTGCCCGCGCAGCAGCGCCCGCAGCGCGTCGAGATGCTCGCGCAGGAGCGTCAGCGGCGACTCCGCCCCCGCCCCCACCTGCGCCATCCACTGCTGCACCCCGTGGCCGACGCCGACCGTCACCCGGCCGGGGAACAGCCGGTGCAGGGTCGCCACCTCCATGGCCGTCAGGGCGACGTTGCGCAGGGGCACCGGGAGCACGCCGATCGCGATCCGCAGCCGCTCGGTCCAGGCCAGTGCCGCCGCGGCCGTCGCGATGCCGCTCTCCAGGAAGCAGTCCTCCCAGAGCCACAACTCCGCCAGCCCGGCCTCCTCGGCCGCGGTGACCACCGAACGCAGGCGCTCGGGGGGAAGTTGTGGCCGAAATATCGCGCCTATAACCGTCATGCCCGGATCATTCCCCAGAGCGACGGCCCGTGGCAAAACCGGCCAGGACCTATAGCCTGGATCCCCGCTTCGAGTGGTTATGCGCGCGTTATCCGCAGCGGAGCACACTGTCGGGCACATGACATCTCATGGGGGGCGCGGTGCGGGTTCTGGTCGCCGAGGATGAGCGGATGCTCGCCGACTCGATCGCCGAGGGGTTACGGGGTGAGGCGCTCGCCGTCGACGTCGCCTACGACGGGGACGCCGCCCTGGAACGGCTCGGGGTGCACGACTACGACGTCGTGATCCTCGACCGGGACCTGCCGGTCGTGCACGGGGACGACGTGTGCCGGGCCGTCGTCGAGCGGGGCTGGCCGGTGCGGGTGCTCATGCTGACCGCCGCCGGTGACGTGCGCTCGCGGGTCGCCGGGCTGTCGCTGGGGGCCGACGACTACGTGACCAAGCCGTTCGCGTTCGAGGAGCTGGTGGCCCGGGTGCACGCGCTCGGCCGGCGGGCCAGGCCGGCCGATCCGCCCATGCTGGAGCGGGCGGGGGTGCGGCTGGACTGGGCGCACCGGCAGGTGTTCCGCGAGGGCGTGTACGTACCGCTGGCACGCAAGGAGTTCGGCGTGCTGGCGGAGCTGCTGCGCGCCCAGGGGGCCGTGGTCTCGGCCGAGAGCCTGCTGGAGAAGGTGTGGGACGAGCACATCGATCCGTTCACGAACACCGTGCGCACGACGATGATGAAGCTGCGCAAGAAGCTCGGCGAGCCCCAGGTCATCGAGACCGTGCCCGGATCGGGATACCGCATCCCATGAGCCTGCGCCTGCGTTTCGCGCTGGCCTGCGCCGGGGTGTTCCTCGTCGTCGGCGGGCTGCTCGTGACCGTGCTCTACTTCGTCACCCGGTCCAACCTCGACTACCGGGCCTCCGTGCTGACCCCCACCAAGATCACGTACGTCCGCGACGGGGAGGGCGTCTACTCCGTCCAGCGGTACAGCCCTCCGTACGAGCTCGCCCGCTCCTTCGCCATCCGGGCGAGCGCCACGTACCAGAACACCGCCCTGGCCGGGGTGCGCGACATCGGCGGGCTGGCCGTGCTGGCGGGGACGGGGGCGGCGTTCGGGCTGGGCTGGCGGACGGCGGGCGTGGTGCTGCGCCCGCTCAGGAAGGTCAACGAGAGCGCCCGCCGGGTCGCCCAGAGCCACGACCTGACCCAGCGCATCGCCTACCGGGGCCCGCGCGACGAGGTCCGGGAACTGACCGACAGCTACGACACCATGCTCGACCGGCTGGCCCGCGCGTTCGACGGGCAGCGCAAGTTCGTCGCGAACGCCTCCCACGAGCTGCGCACGCCGCTGACGATCAACCGGACGCTGGTGGACGTGGCCGTGCGCCGGCCCGACGCGACCGAGGACGTCCGGCGGCTCGGCGAGTCGCTCCTGGTGGTCAACACCCGCCACGAACGCCTCATCGACGGCCTGCTGGCGCTGGCCGAGGGCGAGCAGGCGGTGCTGGACCGGCGGCCGTTCGACCTGGCGGACGTGGCCGAGCACGTGCTCGACCAGGCGGCGGCCGAGGCGGAGGAGCGCGAGGTCACCATGCACCGGCTGCTCGATCCGGCGCCCACCACGGGCGAGGCGGTGCTGGTGGAGAGGCTGGTGCAGAACCTGGTGGAGAACGCCGTCCGGCACAACCACGCCAAGGGCGAGGTGTGGGTGACGACGCGGCGGCGGGCCGAGCGGGTGGAGCTGGTCGTGGCCAACACGGGACTGCAGGTGCCGCCGTACGAGATCGAGACGATCTTCGAGCCGTTCCGGCGGCTGCACGGCGACCGGCTGCGCTCCGAACGGGGCAGCGGGCTGGGGCTGTCGATCGTCCGGGTGATCACCGAGGCGCACGGGGGCACGGTGAGCGCCCGGCCACGGGACGAGGGCGGGCTGATGATCACCGTGGAGCTGCCGGTCGACCCCGCCGCGCCCTGAGACTCACCCGCGCGGGCCTGGCTCGGTGCTCTGGTGCAGGTCCCACAGCACCGTCTCCGGCACGCCGGCCCTGACGAGCTGCTCCCAGGCGGCCATCCGGTCCACCGGGTCGGCGAGCAGCGCGTGCAGCAGGGGCCGCAGCTCCGCGTGGTCGGCCCCCTCCTCCGTCCACATCGCCCCCGCCGCGCGGTACAGGGCGGGCGAGCGCACCGCCACCGTCCGCGCCAGCTCCTCCAGGATGCCGGCCCGGTCGCGGTAGGGCAGGTTCCGGCCCTCCCCCAGCGCCCCCAGCAGCAGGTCCAGCAGCCGGCGGTGGCGCGGCGTGTGACCGGTGGCGACCGCCACCACCACGTCCCCCAGCCCGGAGGTCTCCCCGCCGCCGAGCACCACGTCCTCCCGGCCCTCCTCGACCACCCGGTGCGCCGACAGCGCGGTGACCAGCCCGGTCCAGCCCTCCTGCCCGAGCTCGCCCTTCCACAGGTGGGTGAGCGCGGACCACCGTTCCAGGTGGTCGGGCTCCGGCAGCAGCGACGAGACGGTGACCGGCTCCTCGGCGGCGGCCACGATGAGCAGGGTGAGGTTGGCGGAGTACGCGGCCAGCCGCCGGGTCATCGTGTGGCGTACCGGCCGGAAGCCGGTGAAGTGACGCCGCGCGCGCTCGTGCAGCGACCGGCGCAGCAGCCCGGCCAGCAGGTCCACGCATCGCGCCCGGACGACGGAGGGCACCTCGTCCAGCAACTCCAGGATGAACCCGACCGTCGGCCCGCGCTCGGCCAGGCACGAGTGGGAGGTGACGGCGTACAGCAGGTCGTCGTCCACGCTCTGCACCAGGGCGAGCGGCTCGTCGCCGGCCAGGCGGCGGCGCCGGTCGAGGTCGCGCAGCGCGTACATGGTGAGCCAGGCCAGCAGGAAGTCGCCGAAGGTGGCGTGCAGGAACGTGTGGCCGTTGCGGCGTACGAAAAAGAACCGCTCGGTGGCCCGGCGCGCCCAGTCGACGCCCTCCCCGCCCGGGTCGTCCTCGCCGCCGTGGCACAGGGCGGGCACGTCCCTGTCGAGCTCCGCGTCGGTGATGACCTGGCGGCCGCGGGCGAGCATGGACAGGGCGACGGTGCCAAGCAGCACCAGCTCCTGGTCGATGGCGACCCGCTGCGCCCCGCCGGTCTCGCGTTCGGTGTAGTCGCGCAGCAGCACCTCGTACAGGCGGGCGCGGCCGAGCGGGCCGTGATCGCGCTGCAAGGCGTTGCTGCCGGCGTCGTAGAGCGCGAGCAGCAGCAGGAGCAGCGGTTGCCGGGCCATGTCGCCGTGGACGAGCGCCGCCTCGGCGGGCAGCGGCTTGAGGTCGCGGCGGGCCAGCAGGGCGCGGTTGGCCTGGTCCCAGATGTCCAGCCACTGGCGCACCTGCCCGTCCGCGAACGGCTGGAGCTGCAGCGCCAGCAGGCCCCGGGGGAACCTGATCCGGTCGGCGACCACGGTGCGGCTGGTCACGATCACCACGACGGGCCGCCCCAGCCCGGCCTCCCTGTCCTGGAATCGCTGGACCTGCTCCAGGTAGTCGTAGCGGTTGGCGCCGCCCTGGACCAGCTCGTCGAGCCCGTCGAGCAGGATCACCGGCATCGCCCCGTCGCCGGCGGCCACCAGGTCGGCGTAGGTCACCTCCTCGCCCAGCACCGCCCGTACGGCCTGCTCGATCTGCTCGGTGACGGAGGCCCGCGCCGCCACGCTCTGCAGCTCCACCCGGATCGGCAGGAACTCGGACCTGGCCAGCCGCGCGCCGAGCACCTCGGTCAGCTTGGTCTTGCCGGAGCCGGGCTCGCCCAGCACCAGCAGCGGCGCCTGGGTGGCGCGCAGCGAGGTGAGGTGACCCACCAGGAACGCCTCGGGGTCGGACAGCAGCCGCTGGTCGTCCCACCAGGCACGCAGCGCGGGCGTGGCCTCGCGGGTCAGCTCGGCGACCCGGCAGCGCGGGCTGAGGTAGCCCTCGCCGAGCAGCGGCAGCGACACGTCCTCCGGCAGCTTGCCGGCCAGCAGCAGCGGCTGGTCGAGCGCGTTCGCGGCCATCCGCACCCGGTGGATCATGGGCCGGTCGCCGACCCGGGGCGGGGCCAGCTCGGCCAGTAACCACGCCACCCGAGACAGGGCCGTGGCGGGCGCTGGCTGCTCCGTGACGAGGCTGCGCACGCCGAACTCGTGGCTGTCGAGCGCCAGCGACCGGTAGTCCTCGTCGTAGATGCGCAGCGCGTGCGCGGGCGGCCCCTCGGCGAGCATGCGGGGCAGCAGGAGCTGGTCGTCGACCGACAACTCGTCCCAGACCGCCAGGCCGCCGACGTATCCGGCCATGGCCTCCGACATGCGCAGGAAGGCACGTTCCACGGCCTGCCGGGTCTCCGCGTACGGCAGGTGCGGCTCGGGCATGGGCAGCCGGTCGAGCAGCAGCCCCGCCACCAGCCGGGCGAACCGCTCGCGGGTCGGCACCCCGTGCGAGATCGTGTCGTTGCGGTCGAGCCGGTCGAGTGTGAACGGCAGCTTGGCCTCGCCGAGCGCCTCGAAGTAGGCGGAGACGACGATCACCGCGTGCGCCGCGGCCAGCCGCTGCGTGCGGGTGAACCGGTCCACGCCGCTCTTCAGCTCCGGCAGGCGGCGGATGACGTCCTCGCCGTAGCGGACGATGCCCTCGCGCATGTCGCGCAGGCCCAGCACGAGCTGCCCGCCGCCGGCCAGCGCCCAGCCGGTGCGCTTGGCGGCGGCGGAGAACCCGACCACCTTGACGAGCCTGCCGTCCTTGCATCCGAGAATCCGCAAGGCGTCGGCGTAGCTCGGGGTTTCGATCATGGCCTCCTCCCGGGCACTGGATGTCCCCATCATCCGCCGTACGCCGCGGTCGCGCAGGCTCCTTGGTCTCCGACGATCCGAACGTTACCCGCGCGTCATGTTCGCTTCATCGCCCGGGCGATCTCCGGCAACGCCGCCGGATCCTCGATCGTCGAGGGGGTGCCGTACGGCCTGCCGTCGGCGATGTCCCGCATCGTGGCCCGCAGGATCTTGCCGGAGCGGGTCTTGGGCAGCCGGGAGACGACGACCGCGCGGCGGAAGGCGGCCACCGGGCCGATGCGTTCGCGCATCAGGGCGGTCAGCTCGCGTTCGAGGTCGGTGGGGTCGCGCTCGGAGCCCGCCTTCAGCACCACGAACCCCACCGGGAGCTGGCCCTTGAGCTCGTCGGCGACGCCGATCACCGCGCACTCGGCCACGTCCGGGTGGGAGGCGATGACCTCCTCCATCGAGCCGGTCGAGAGCCGGTGGCCTGCGACGTTGATCACGTCGTCGATGCGGCCCATGACGTAGAGGTAGCCGTCGGCGTCCAGGTGGCCGCCGTCGCCGGTCAGGTAGTGGCCCGGGTAGCGCTCCAGGTAGGAGCGGGCGAAGCGGGCGTCGTCGCGGTAGAGGGTGGGCAGCGAGCCCGGCGGGAGCGGCAGCCTGACCGTGACCGCTCCGTCCACCCCCGGCGGGCACTCCTCGCCGTCGGGGTCGAGGACCCGGATGTCCCAGCCGGGCACCGGTTTGGTGGGCGCGCCGGGCCTGATGGGGAGGGTCTCGATGCCGACGCAGTTCGCGGCCATCGGCCAGCCGGTCTCGGTCTGCCACCAGTGGTCGATGACGGGGATGCCGAGCAGGTCGGAGGCCCAGTGGTAGGTGTCGGGGTCGAGCCGCTCACCGGCCAGGAACAGGTGCCGCAAGCCCGACAAATCCCATTTTTTCGCGAAGCTTCCGGATGGGTCCTCTTTTTTGATGGCTCTGATCGCGGTCGGCGCGGTGAACAGCGTCCGCACCCCGTGCGTGGCCACCACCCGCCAGAACGCGCCGGGGTCGGGGGTGCCGACCGGCTTGCCCTCGTACAGGACGGTGGTGCAGCCCGCCAGCAGCGGCGCGTACACGATGTAGGAGTGCCCCACCACCCAGCCCACGTCGGAGGCCGCCCAGTAGACCTCGCCGGGGGCGGCGCCGTAGACGTGGGCCATGCTCCAGTGCAGCGCCACCGCGTGGCCGCCGTTATCGCGCACCACGCCCTTGGGCGAGCCGGTGGTGCCGGAGGTGTAGAGGATGTAGAGCGGGTCGGTGGCCGCCACGCTCACACAGCCGGCCGGCCGGGCCTCCCGCACGGCCCGCGCCCAGTCGAGGTCGCGCCCCTCCGCCAGCTCCGCCACGGCCTGGGGCCGCTGCAGGATCACGCACCGCTCGGGCCGGTGCTCGGCCTGCGCCAGCGCCGCGTCCAGCAGCGGCTTGTACGCCACCACCCGCCCCGGCTCGATCCCGCACGACGCCGACAGCACGACCTTCGGCCGGGCGTGGTCGATGCGGACCGCCAGCTCCCCGGCCGCGAACCCGCCGAACACCACCGAGTGCACCGCCCCGAGCCGCGCGCAGGCCAGCATCCCGATCACGGCCTCCGGCACCATCGGCATGTAGATCACCACGGTGTCCCCGGCCCGCACGCCGAGGTCGCGCAGCAGGCCCGCGGTCCTGGCCACCTCGTCGCGCAGTTCGGCGTACGTGATCGTGCGCACCGCGCCGGTGACCGGGCTGTCGTAGATCAGCGCCGGCTGCTCGCCGCGCCCCGCCGTGACGTGCCGGTCCACCGCGTTGTGACAGGTGTTCAGCCGCCCGTCGGGGAACCAGCGGCCGTCTCCGTGAACCGTGGTGGGCGCCACGTCCCAGTCGATGCCCCGGGCCGCCTCCGCCCAGAACTCGCCGGGCCGCTCAATGCTCCGCCGATAAGCCTCGTCATAACCGCCCACTTATCGATCAGATCAGCCGCCGGGTACATCACGCAAGATATTCGGATGAGCGATGACTTGATCCTTTCCGTCGTCACGGGTTCCCGGGCGTACGGACTCGACACGGCCGAATCCGACGTGGACCGGCGCGGGGTGTTCGTGGCGCCGACGGCCGCGTTCTGGCGGCTGGACAAGCCCGCCACCCACCGGGACGGGCCGCTGCCCGAGCAGTTCTCGTGGGAGGTCGAACGGTTCTGCGTGCTCGCCCTCGACGCGAACCCGACGATCCTGGAATGCCTCTGGTCACCCCTGGTGGAGGTGATCACCCCCGCCGGGCGGCGGCTGCGCGACCTGCGGGAGGCGTTCCTGTCGACGCGGGCGCTGCGGTCGTTCGCCGGATACGCCGAGGACCAGTCGCGGCGCCTCGACCCGGCCGCGCCCCGGTGGAAGCAGGCCATGCACATGATCCGGCTACTGCTCAGCGGCCTGCACCTGGCACGGCACGGGGAGCCGCTGATCCAGGTCGGGCCGCACCGGGACCGGCTGATGGCGATCAGGCGCGGCGAGGTGCCGTGGGCGGAGGTGGACGCCTGGCGGGCCGGACTGACCGCCGAACTGACCGCCATGATGACCGCGACGATGGCTGGGGCGCCCACCGTGCTGCCCACCCGGCCGGACCGCGACCGGGTGGAGGACTTCCTGGCCGGCGTGCGCCGGGAGCACCTCTGACCGGCGCGTCAGTCCTTCAGCGGGTCCGCCGACAGGACCAGCCTGATGGCCTGGTTGCGGTAGCCGGCCCGTTCGAACGCCCTGGCCATCGGCGCGTTGCCGCGGTCCGTGTCGGCCATGATGCGCTGGACGCCGCGGCCGGCGTGGCTACGGGTGATCTCGGCGAGCAGGTCGTCCACGTAGCCGTGGCCCCGGTGCTCGGGCACCACGCCAAGGTAGCCGACCACCGGCCCGCCGTCGTTGGCCGAGGGCAGGGCGAACCCCACCAGGTCCTCCCCGTCCCTGGTGTAGGCCAGGCGCCACCAGGAGCGGTCGCCCGGCATGGACCTGAGGTCGCGCACGTCCTCGCGGGCCTGCGCCTCCGGGTCCAGGGTGAGCAGCGCCTGCCGGGTGGCGAAGTCCAGGGTGCCGACGGCCGCCCGCCGGAAGGCCGCCACGAACGCCTCGTCGTCGTCATCGCCGCGGAACACCAGCCGCTTCGAGGGTTCCGGCACGGCCTCGTCCGGCGTCCACTCGTAGCGCAGGCGCTCCAGTTCCTCGGTCAGCCCGGCGCGGGCCGCGGCCTCCCGCCGCCAGGCGACGGCCCCCGCCGAGCGCGGCTGGTCGCGCCAGTCGTTGGTGAGGAAGATGTGGTATTCCGGCCTGCGGCCGTAGGCGGTGTGGGCGCGGGTCAGCAGTTCGGTGGCCAGGCCGACCCGGTCCTCGACCGACGGATGGACGTACACGCAGTCCAGGGCCAGGGGGTGGTCGGCCCCCGGGAAACCCCACCAGACGGCGCGGCCCAGGATCTCGCCGCTCTCCTCGTCCACGGCGAGCCAGATGCGGTCGAAACGGTAGTTACCCCGGTCCAGGTTGGACAGCAGCCGGTCGGGGTGGGCCCAGCTGATGGATTCGTCGACGACGCAGCCGAGCAGGCCGTCTAGATCGGCCTCGACAGCGGTGCGGAGACGCATGATTCCTCCGAGAAGTAGAAGCGGGCGCGGTGAGCGCCCAGAGCGGTGCCGTACATCTCAGCGCCTCCTTTCTTCCGACTTTTCGGTGTCAGAGGGCACTCTAGCCGAAATATCACGACAGGATGGGCTCGTGAGGTCCTACGACGACGACACGCTGCCCCTGCAGCCGCCCATCCGGCTGCCCGGCGCGGCCACCCTCGCGGCCGCCGTCCGCGCCGCTCCCCTGGCCGATCAGGTCCTGAAGGACGAGCTCATGGCGGAGGACGGCGACGACACGGAGGTGCTGTCCACCTGGGCGGAGCACTGCCGCGAGAGCCTGGCCGCCGACGAGGGGCTGCTGCTGGAGCTCATCAGGATGTTCCTGTCGCGCGAGCCGCTCAAGGGCGACGTGCCCGAGACGCTGTCGGGTCTCGGGCTGGTACGGCAGGCGGAGCCGTACACGCTGAGCTGGCTCGGCCTGTGGGTGGCGCGGCAGATCATCGCCGAGACCACCGGGCAGGACATCCCGGTCATGGGCACGCTCGCGGACCGGGACGCCGCGGCGTTGCTGCACGGCCTGCGCTCCTATCCGGAGCCCGAGCGCGGCGAGGAGCTGGCCGGGTGGCTGAAGGAGCGGGAGCCGGAGGCGGCGGCGGCCGAGATCGCCGCGGTGCTCGGCACGGTCAGCCCGCTGAGCCGGGCGGTCGGCGTGGAGCTGCTCTCGTCGGCGCTCGGCGACGAGGGCCGGCTGGCGCTGGCCCGGCTGCTGGAGGAGCCGAAGCTCGGCGCGGTCATCGCCGCCAGGACCGGGCGGGAGGAGCGGCAGCCCGCCCCCGACGAGATCTCCTGGGTGCTGGTGGACATGGCGGCGGCGCTGCTGGAGTTCGGGGGCGAGACGGGCGAGGTGATCGACTCGATCGCCATGGGGATGGACGCCGAGGAGCAGGCCGGCACGATCGCGATCCTGGCCTTCGGGGATCATCCCTGGACGGGACGGGTGCTGCGGGTGTTCATCGATCACCATCCGGACGAGAAGGTCGTGGCGGCGGCGCGCAAGGCGTTACGCCGCCTGCACGGCCTGGCCGACGTGCGGAGCTGAGATGGCGCGGGTGGTCTCCTCCGCCCCGGGGGTCGTTCCTCGCGGGTGAACGGTAGAGTCGGCCCAGTGAGCATGCATGCGATCTCCCCGCAGAGCGGCGTCCTGGGTGACGCGTTCGCCTGTGATTGCGGCGCCGTGCTGGCCGGGCGGATGACCGCCGAGCTGCACGCCGCCGAGAACGGCCTGTGCTCCGCCTGCCTCGGCACTGCCGAGGAGCAACTCGCCCCCGGGCTGCTACGCGGCTGTTCGGCCTGTGTGGGCACCGGCCGGCGCAAGGAGCAGATCACCTGGCAGCTCGCCTACGCCGAGGCCGAGCAGCGCATCACGATGTCCCTCGTCCGGGGGATCGTGGCGGGATTCGACGGGCCGTTCCGCCTGTCGGAGATCGCCGACACGGTCAGAGCCGGGCTGGGGCTGGCCACGGGCCGCATGCCCGTCGGGCCCCGGGTGCGCGACCTGCTGCTGCGGATGCAGGCCGGGGGCGAGATCACCATGCTGTCCGCGCCCGACGAGATGGTCGGCACGGACATGGTCCTCTACCGCGACCCGCAGTGGCAGCGTGCCCGCACCCTGGGCATCTGAGACGTAAACGGATCCCCGCCCGGGGATAGCGGTTCCCTTGGGCAGGGATAGCGGTTCGCTGAACTCGGCTCAGGCGCGGCAGAGGAGCTCGCCGTGCAGGATGGACAGCCAGCCGTCGTCCGCCGCCGCCCACTCCAGCCAGCCCGCCGAGATGCGCCGCAGGTCGGCCTCCGTGGCGGCGCCGGTGGCCAGGGCCTGCTCGGCCATGGAGGAGTGCAGGATCCGCTCCGCCCACATCCCGCCCCACCAGGCCCGGTCCTCGGGCGTGGCGAAGCACCAGGTCGAGGAGGTGGCGGTGACGTCCTCGAAGCCCGCCGCCCTGGCCCACGACAGCAACCGCCGCCCGGCGTCCGGCTCTCCGCCGTTCCCCCGCGCGACCCGCTGGTAGAGCGCCAGCCACTCCTCCAGCTCCGGCAGGAGCGGATACCAGGTGAATCCGGAGTAGTCGCTGTCGCGTACCGCCACCAGCCCGCCGGGCCTGGTCACCCTACGCATCTCCGACAGCGCCCGCACCGGGTCGCCGACGTGCTGCAGCACCTGGTGCGCGTGCGTCACCCAGAACGTGTCGTCCGGGAAGTCCAGCGCCAGCACGTCGGCCACCGCGAAGTCCACGTTCGACAGCCCCCGGCCGGTGATCTCGGCCCTGGCCAGGTCGAGCGCGCCGGCGCTCACCTCCGATGCCGTCAGCCGCTCCACCCGGGCGGCCAGGTCGGCGCTGATGGTGCCCGGCCCGCTGCCCACGTCCAGGACGGTCATGTGCGGCTGGAGGTGGGGCAGCAGGTAGGCGGCCGAGTTCTCGGCGGTGCGCCAGCGGTGCGAGCGCAGCACGGACTCGTGGTGGCCATGGGTGTAAACGACATCCATGTCAGGAACTCCTTTGTTTCGCCCACTCTAGCCGCATCTCACGATGCAAGAGAAAATGTCTTGTCATATGAGATTTCATTGATCATCTAAACTTGTGGCGGCATGTTCGTAAACCTCAGGGAAGGCGGTTGGTTCGTGGGAGAGATCCGGCCGATCGTGCACGTGGGCGACCCGGTGCTGCATCAGCCGTGCGAGCCGGTCACCCGGTTCGACGACGCCCTGGCGGCGCTCGTGGACGACATGTTCGCCAGCATGTACGCGGCGGAGGGCGTGGGCCTGGCCGCCAACCAGATCGGCGTGTCCCTGCGGGTGTTCGTCTACGACTGCCCGGACGCGGACGGCGAGCGCCACAAGGGCGTCGTGGTCAACCCGGTCCTGGTGCTCCCCGAGGTCGGCGAGCGCCGGCTCGACCCCGGCGAGGAGGGCTGCCTGTCGGTGCCCGGCCAGTACGCGCCCCTGCCCCGCGCGGACCACGCCACCGTGCACGGGTTCGACGTGGCGGGCGAGCCCGTCACCGTCGAGGGCACGGGGCTGCTCTCGCGCTGCCTCCAGCACGAGACCGACCACCTCGACGGCCACCTCTACATCGACCGTCTGCCGGCCAAGCGGCGCAAACAGGTGCTGGCCGCGTACGAGGCGGCCCGCGATTCCGCTATGGCGGACAAAACGCCGCTATAGCGGAAATGTGCATGGCGAAGGGGTTCTGTCCAGCGGCCTGTCGATGGCCGAACTGGGGCAGCGGATCCGGGCCGAGCGGCAGGCGCGCGGCCTGTCCATCGAACGCCTGGCCGAGCTGAGCGGCATCAGCCGGAGCATGGTGTCGGAGGTCGAGCGCGGCACGAAGACCCCGACCGTGCCGGTGCTCGACCGGCCGGCCACGGCCCTCGGCACCTCGATCGCCCGGCTGCTCGACGAGCCCGCGCACGCGGCGCTGCGGGTGCTGCGCCACGCCGACCAGCGGGTGCTGCGCGACCCGTCCGGCTGGGAGCGGCGGGTGCTGTCGCCGGTGCCGGCCGACGTGGAGTTCGAGTTCATGCGCACGACCATCGGGCCGGGCGTGGACGCGGGCGAGTTCGCGCCGCACGCGCCGGGCTCGCGGGAATACCTCGCCGTCGAGGCCGGCGACCTGCGGCTGACCGTCAACGGCAGGGCGTACGAGCTGGGCGCGGGCGACCCGGCCTACTACCCGGGCGACTGCCGCCACGCCTTCGCCAACGACGGCCCGATCGACTGCGTCTACTACCTCGCCATGGAGCTGGGCGGCGCCGGCCACCACCAGAGCGGCCACGGGGGCGATGGAGGCCAGGGAGAATCGCATGGATGACCTGACCAGGGACGAGTTGCGGCGGGCCGGGGCTGCGGCGGCCGGGGTCGTGGCCGATCATCTCGCGGGCGTCGCCGGCCGCCCGGCGTGGCGACCGGTGCCGGCCGCCGAGCGTGCCTGACTGGGCGGGCGGGACGTGCTGCGGGCCTGCTTCCTGCACCCGGACACCACCGAACGGGACCTGACCGTGCTGCTCGACGAGATCCGCCTGGCGGCCAAGACCCTCTGACCCCGGGGACCCGCCCCGCTGAGCTGGGCCCATAGGCCAAGGCCAGTGAGTCGGGCCCGTGCCCGGGTAGGGGGTTCGACACCGATCGACTGGGAGGTTCCCATGGCCGAGACCGTGGCGAAGACCGTGGCGGACGTGATGACGACGCATCCCGCGACGGTCGAGGCCGACCAGCCCGTGTCCGTGGCCGCCTCGCTCATGCGTGACCATGACACCGGCTGCGTGATCGTCAACCAGAACGGTCGCATGCAGGGCATCATCACCGACCGTGACATCACCGTACGCGTGGTCGCCGCGGACAAGTGCTGCCAGACGCCGGTACGCGAGGCGTGCAGCCCCTCGGTCGAGGCCATCGGGCCTGACACCACCCTCGAACAGGCGATCCAGCTCATGCGTTCGCACGCCGTACGCCGCCTGCCGGTGGTCGAGGACGGCCGCGCCGTCGGCATCGTGAGCCTCGGGGATCTCGCGCTCGAACGCGACCCGGACTCCGCGCTGGCCGGCATCTCGGCCGCCGAGGCCAATCGATAGCCGCCAGGCGGTAGCGTGGCCGGATGGTCACCGTCGACGATGTGCGCCGCTTCGCGCGCACGCTCCCGCGCACGTCGGAACATCTGATCAGGGATCGGGTCAAGTTCCGGGTCGGCAAGATCGTTTATGTGGCGTTCTCGCGTGACGAGACGCAGATGGGCTTCGGCTTCCCCAAGGAGGAGCGCGCGGCCCTGGTCGCGGCCGAGCCGGCCAAGTTCCTGCTGCCGCGCGAGTCCGACATGCGGTTCAACTGGGTGGTCGCGCGCATGGACGCGCTCGACGAGGAGGAGATGCGCGAGCTCGTGCTGGAGGCGTGGCGCATGTGCGTGCCCAAGAAAGTACGCCTGGAGCAGCAACTCACCGCCCAGGGCCGCTGACCCCGCCGCACCGCCTCCTCCCGCAAGGCCGGTGATGGCGTCTAGGACACGCTGCGGTAGAGATCCCTGGTCAGCGTGGTGATGCGCTTGACGGAGGCGCTCCACGTGCCGCCCACCGGGTGGGCCGTCAGCACCGCCATGACGTAGCGCTCACCCTTGCCCACCAGGCCGCTGGTGTGCAGCACGGGACGGCCGTAGTCGGGCACGCCCGACCCGGTGGCGCGCTGCGCGACCCACGAGACGGGCGCGCTGGTGGCCTTGGCGTCGCACCTGACCGGCGGCGTCGTGCCGAACCCCGACCACCCCTGCTTGACCGCCCACGGCCGGGGCAGCGCGTCGGGAATGCCGAAGGTCTGGTCGAAGCCGTCGGTCCCGCACGGCGTGGACCGCCGCAGGTGCCCCAGGATCGTGTCCCTGACCTTGGGCGCGGCCCGGTCGAGCAGGTAACGGTAGGTCCGCACGATGTCGTACGCGCTGAGCGAGGTGTAACCCCAGAAGCCCGGTTTGGAGGCGGGCGGCGGCGTGGTGTCGGACAGGCCGAGCTTGCGGGCCGTACGGACGACGATCTGCCCCTTGCCCCCGCGGTCCCAGAACGTGGAGGCCGCGTCGTCGTCGCTGGACCGCAGCATGATCTTCAGCAGGTTGGCGTCGGCCGCGGGCACGCTCTTGCGCCGCTCCAGGTAGTCGATCGCGATCAGGATCTTGACGACCGAGGCCGAGCGGTATTTCCGGTGCGCGTTCTTGGTGGCCACGATCTTGCCGGCATGCCGGTCGAACACCACCCACGCCGCCGTGGTCCCCGCCGGGACCCGGGGCGGCTGGATGTGCACGCTCGGAGCGGCCCCGCCCGCGGCGTCGGCGGCCTGGGGAGGACCCGCGAGCGCGAGGACGAGGGGCCCGGAAAGCAGCAGGGGGGTCAGAGGCTTCATGCGCATCCGCCTATAACTACCAGATTCCCCGAGTCTACCCTTGACCCTCCAACGCAATCGGGTATAAACACAGAGGAAACCAACTCGAAACGGCGGTGAACCAACATCGTGTACGCCGAGGAGCGGCACCAGGAGATCCTGCGCAGGGCACGGGCGGCGGGCCGGGTCGACGTGGTCACGCTGGCCACCGAGCTGGAGGTGACCACCGAGACGATCCGCCGCGACCTGACCTCGCTGGAGCGGGCGGGCGTGCTGCGCCGGGTGCACGGCGGCGCGATCCCCGTGGAGCGGCTCGGGTTCGAGCCCGCGCTGGCCACCCGCGACGAGGTGATGACCTCCGAGAAGGAGCGCATCGCCAAGGCCGCGCTGGCCGAGCTGCCCGAGGACGGATCGGTGATCATCGACGCGGGCACCACCACGGGCCGCCTGGTCCAGGTGCTCCCGGCCGACCGGGAGCTCACCGTCGTGGTCAACTCGCCACCGCTGGCCACGATGCTGGCCGCGCGCCCCAACCTGCACGTGATCATGCTGGGCGGCCGGGTGCGCGGCAAGACCCTGGCCACGGTCGACGACTGGGCGCTGCGCCCGCTGGCCTATCTCAACGTGGACGTGGCGTTCATGGCGGCCAACGGCTGCCTGCCCGCGCGCGGCCTGACCACGCCGGACCCGGCCGAGGCGGCGATCAAGCGGGCCATGATCAAGGCCGCGCAGCGCAGCGTGCTGCTCGCCGACCACACGAAGTTCACCAACACCTATCTGGCCAGGTTCGCCGACCTGAGCGAGATCGACGTGGTGATCACGGACTCCGGGATCGACGTGACCCTGGCCGCCGACCTGGCCGCCGCCGGCCCGGAGGTGATCAGGGCGTGATCGTGACCCTGACGCTGAACCCGAGCCTCGACCGCACCATCGAGATCGCCTCGCTCGACAGGGGCACGGTGATCCGCGCCGCCGCGGCCCACCTCGACCCCGGCGGCAAGGGCGTGAACGTCTCGCGCGCCTTACTCGCCAACGCGGTCGCCGCGCGCGCGGTGGTCCCGTACGGCGGGGACGAGGGCAGGCAGCTCGTCCGCCTGCTGGCCGCGGAGGGGCTCGACATGGTCACCGTCCCGGTCTCGGGCAGGACCCGCTCCAACGTCACCCTCGCCGAGCCCGACGGCACCATCACCAAGATCAACGAACCCGGCACGGCGCTGTCGCCCGCGGAGCTCGACACCATCGCCGAGGCGGTCCTGGCCGAGGCGCACTCCGACGACAAAGGGGCCGACTGGGTGGTCGCCTCCGGCAGCCTGCCGCCGGAGGTCCCCGCCGACGTCTACGCCCGGCTCTGCCGCAGGTTCGCCGAGGCCGGCATCCACGTGGCCGTCGACACCAGCGGCCCGGCGCTCGTCCACGCGCTCGGCGCCGCGCCCGCCCTGGTCAAACCCAACCTGGAGGAGCTGCGCGGGGCCACAGGCATGCCCATCCGCAACCTCGGTGACGTGGTGGAGGCGGCGGGCAAGCTGCGCGCGGCGGGGGCGCGTACCGTGCTGGCCAGTCTGGGCGCCGACGGAGCCGTCCTGGTCGAGGAGCACGGCGTCTGGTACGGCGAGGCGACCGTGACCGAGCCGCGCAGCTCGGTCGGCGCCGGGGACGCCATGCTGGCCGGTTTCCTGGCCGCGGGCGGACGGGGTCCGCGGGCCCTGGCGCGAGCGCTGGCCTGGGGGGCCGCCGCCGTACGCCTGCCGGGCAGCCGGATGCCGGGTCCCGGCGACATCGACCCGGACGGGGTCACCGTGGGCCCGCCCGGTCCCGACCGCCCCCTCACCGCGAGCAACCACTGATCCACTGCTCACCCCCCCCGAAGGAGCAAGTCCATGGCCGACACTTACACACCCCCGGTCACCGGAACCGGCGTCAAGGCCACCATCCAGCGCATCGGCGGCCACCTCGCCGGCATGATCATGCCCAACATCGGCGCGTTCATCGCCTGGGGCCTGATCACCGCGCTCTTCATCCCGACCGGCTGGCTCCCCAACGAGACGCTCGCGCAGATGGTCAGTCCGATCATCTCGATCCTGCTGCCGGTCCTGATCGCCTACACCGGCGGCCGGATGGTGCACGGGCAGCGGGGCGCGGTCGTCGGCGCGGTGGCGGTGATGGGCGTCGTGGTGGGTACGGACGCTCCGATGTTCCTCGGCGCCATGATCATCGGCCCCCTCACCGCCTTGATCCTGAAATATGTGGACAAGTTCACGGAGCAGCGGACCAGGGCCGGGTTCGAGATGCTGGTGGACAACTTCTCCGCCGGCATCGTGGGCGGCGCGATGGCCGTGGTCGGGATGCTGGGCATCGGCCCGATCGTCGAGACGGTCACCACGGCCGCGGGCAACGCGGTGGGCTGGCTGATCCAGCACAACCTGCTCCCCGTGGCCTCCGTGCTGATCGAGCCGGCCAAGGTGCTGTTCCTGAACAACGCCGTCAACCACGGCGTGCTGAGCCCGCTCGGCGTGGCCGAGGCGGCGGAGCAGGGCAAGTCGATCCTGTTCATGCTGGAGTCGAACCCGGGTCCCGGGCTGGGGCTGCTGCTGGCGTACCTGCTGTTCGGGCCGCGGGCGCTGCGGCCGAGCACGCCCGCCGCGATGATCATCCACTTCTTCGGCGGCATCCACGAGATCTACTTCCCTTACGTGCTCATGAAGCCGCGCCTCATCCTGGCCGTCATCGCGGGCGGCGCGGCCGGGGTGTTCACGTTCATGGTCACCGGTGCGGGGCTGGTCGCCACCCCGTCGCCGGGCAGCATCTTCGCCTACATCGCGGTCACCCCGAAGGGCGGATGGCTCGGCTCCAGCCTGGGCATCCTGCTGGCCACCGCGGTGTCGTTCGCCGTCGCCGCCGTACTGCTCGGCTTCGGCAGGGGCGAGAAGGAGGAGCCCGAGCCCGGCGAGACCGGCACGGGGCAGATGAATGAGGATGAGCACGCCCGCGCCGGGCACACCGGCACCGAACCCGCCACCAAGGAGGCCTGAGCCATGGCCGGCATCGACAGCAAGGACATCAAGAAGATCATCGTGGCCTGCGACGCCGGGATGGGCAGCAGCGTGATGCTCGCCTCCCAGCTGCGCAAGCAGCTCAAGGACACGGGCGTCAGCGTCGAGCACACGCCGGTCAACTCCATCCCCGACGACGCCGACGTGGTGCTGTGCCACGCCGGGCTGGCCGCCAGGGCCAGGGCCTCGGCTCCGGGGAAGGTGCTGGTGTCGTTCCAGATCTTCCTCGGGGACCCGGCGGTGACCCGGCTGGTGTCCACGATCAAGAACGGCGGCACGGTCGATGCGTGACGGCCTGCTCGACCCCCGGGCGGTGCTGCTGCACGAGAGCGCGCCCGACCGGGACGCGGCCATCCGCCGGTGCGGACGGGCGCTGGTCGAGGTGGGTGCGGTCGCGGAGCCGTACATCGAGGCGATGCTCGAACGTGAGCGGACCATCTCCACCTACGTCGGCGAGGGCGTGGCCATCCCCCACGGTACGAACGCCTCCAAGGAGGACATCAAGCACGACGCGATCTGCGTGGTGCGCTTCCCCGGCGGGGTTGACTGGGACGGCGAGCTCGTCACGCTCTGCGTCGGCATCGCGGCCCGGGGCGACGGGCACGTGCCGCTGCTGGCGGCGGTGGCCGAGATCCTGCTCGATCCCGATCGTGCCAGGACGTTGCGGGAGGCCACGGAGGTCTCCCGGGTATTGGAGGAACTGACATGAGGGTCGCCAGATTCCACGCTCCCGGCGACATCAGGATCGAGGACGCGCCCGAACCGGTCGCCGGCCCCGGAGAGCTGAAGATCCGGGTACGCAACTGCTCGACGTGCGGCACCGACGCCAAGATCTACAAGTTCGGGCACCACCACATCAGGCCGCCCCGGGTGATGGGCCACGAGATCGCCGGCGAGGTCGTGGACACGGGCGCACGGGTGCAGGTGATCGCGGCGATCCCGTGCGGCTCGTGCCACGAGTGCCGACACGGCCGCCAGACCGTCTGCCCGAACCAGGAGTCCATGGGCTACCACTACGACGGTGGTTTCGCCGAATACCTGATCGTCCCGGCGAAGGTGCTGGCCGTACAGGGTGTGAACGCCGTCCCGGCCGGGGTGGGCTTCGCGGAGGCGTCGATGGCCGAGCCGCTCGCATGCGTGCTCAACGGCCAGTCGCTGGCGCGCGTCGGGCCGGGCGACGACGTGGTGGTCATGGGCGCGGGCCCGATCGGCTGCCTGCACGCACGGCTGGCGCGGGCCCGCGGCGCCGCCCGGGTCTTCCTGGTCGACGTCAACGCGGGACGGCTGGCGATGGCCGCCGACCTGGTACGCCCCGACGCCGCGATCGATTCCGACGCCGTCGACCAGGTGCTGAAGCTCACCGGCGGCCGGGGCGCCGACGTGGTGATCACGGCGGCCGCGTCCGGCGCGGCCCAGGAGCAGGCGGTGCGGATGGCGGCCCGGCAGGGACGCATCAGCTTCTTCGGCGGCCTGCCCAAGGACGACCCGGTCATCGCGCTGGACGCCAATCTGGTGCACTACCGGGAGCTGACCATCGTGGGCGCGAACGGCTCCAGCCCGGCGCACAACGCCGAGGCGCTGCGACTGGTGGCCGAGGGGGCGGTGCCGGTGTCGGACCTGATCACGCACCGGCTGCCGCTGTCCCGGGTGCTCGACGGGATCGATCTCGTCAGCCGGGGCGAGGCCATCAAGGTCACCATCGAGCCCTGATCCGATCGGGAGGTTTGAGGAAGATGGCACATCGTACGGTGGTCGTGGCCTCCGCCAGCGGCCTGCACGCGCGGCCCGCCAAGCTGTTCGTGCAGGCGGCGATGCGGCTGGGGGTGCCGGTGAAGATCCGGCTGGGCGAGAAGTCGGTCCCGGCCAGGAGCATGCTCGGGGTGTTGTCGCTGGGGGCGGTCCGGGGCACGGAGGTCACCCTGGAGGCGGACGGGCCGGGGGCCGAGGAGGCCCTGGACACGCTGACGGCGCTGCTCTCCCGCGACCTGGACGCGGACGAGGCCCCCGATGCCTGACCCCACCCCCCACCCACCCCAGCACACCCCTCCCCCCGCCTCCCCCAACCCCGACGCCCCTCCCGTCCCCGGCCGCATCGCCTCCGGCACCGCCCCCGGATCAGGCACTCCTCCCTCCGGTGCCGCCCCCGGACCAGGCACACCCGCCCCCCGCACCACCTCCGTGTCAGGTACTCCCACCTCCGCGTCGGGCACTCCCGCCTCCGGCGCCACCTCTCCCTCCGACGGCCTCTCCAGCCCGGGCGGTCCCGCTTCTGGCGTCTCTCGCGGCGTCGGTGCTCTAGCCGCCGGCTCCCCTTCCAGCCTCGATACCCCCGTCTCCGACGCCGGTTCCGGTGTTGGCGGTGTCGCTCGCGGGGCCGGTGCCGGGGGGAGGCTGGGTGGGCTGGGGGTCAGTCCGGGCCGGGCGGCGGGGCCGGTGATGCGGATGGCCGGGCCGCCGGTGTTGCCGCCGCCCCGCCCGGTCGTGGACGCCGCCGCCGAGGTAGCCGCCGTGGGCAAGGCGCTGGCGGCGGTGGCCGCCGACCTCGACCGGCGGGCCGCCGCCGCGTCAGGGGAGGCCAGCGAAATCCTGGAGGCGCTGGCGATGATGGCCGGCGACCCCATGCTGCTGGAGGAGGCCGAGCAGCGGGCCGAGGCGGGCGCGGACGCGGCGCACGCTCTGGACGGGGCCTTCGCCGGGCACCGGGAGGCGCTGGCCGCGCTCGGCGGCTACCTCGCGGAGCGGGCCGCCGACCTGGACGACCTCAGGCACCGGGCGGTGGCGTACGCGCTCGACCTGCCCATGCCCGGCCTGCCCGACCCCGGCCACCCGTACGTGCTGGCCGCCGCCGACCTCTCCCCCGCCGACACCGCCGGGCTGGGCCCCGACGTGCTCGCCCTGATCACCGAGCGGGGCGGGCCGACGAGCCACACCGCGATCCTGGCCAGGGGCCGGGGCCTGCCCGCGGTGGTGGCCTGCGCGGGCGTCATGGACGTGCCCGACGGCACGGTCGTCGGGGTGGACGGTGGCACCGGCGAGATCACGATCGGCCTGACCGACGAGGAGGCGGCCGCGGTCGGGGAGGGCGACCGCGCGGAGCGGGCCCGGCTTGCGGCGAGCGCCGGACCCGGCAGGACCGCCGACGGGCATCCGGTGAAGCTGCTGCTCAACATCGGCTCGGCCGGGGACCTGCGGCCGGGCGCGGAAGGGGTCGGGCTGTTCAGGACGGAGTTCCTGTTCCTCGACCGTACGGGGGCGCCGTCGTTCGAGGAGCAGGTGGCCGCCTATGCGGAGGTGTTCGAGCAGGCGGAGGAGGTGATCGTGCGCACTCTCGACGCGGGCACCGACAAGCCGCTGCCCTTCCTGGGCCTGCCGGAGGAGCAGAACCCGGCCCTGGGCGTACGCGGCCTGCGGGTGGACCGCCTGCTGCCCGAGGTGCTGGACACCCAGCTCGACGCGATCGCCGAGGCGGCCAGGGCGACCGGCACGCAGGCGTGGGTGATGGCGCCCATGGTCACCACCCCGGCGGAGGCCGCCGGCTTCGCCCGCCGGGCCAGGGCCCGGGGCATCGCCAAGGTGGGAGCGATGGTCGAGGTCCCGGCCGCGGCGCTGCGGGCGGCGGCCCTGCTGCGGGAGATGGACTTCCTCAGCATCGGCACGAACGACCTGGCCCAGTACACGTTCGCCGCCGACCGCCAACACCCGGACCTGGCCGATCTGCTCGACCCCGGCCAGCCCGCGCTGCTCGCCCTGGTCGCCATGTGCGCGGAAGCGGGGCGGGCGGCGGGCAAGCCGGTCGGGGTGTGCGGCGAGGCGGCGGGTGACCCGCGGCTGGCGCCGCTGCTGGTGGGGCTGGGCGTGACGAGCCTGTCCATGGCCCCGGTGTCGGTCCCCGCCGTGCGGACGGCCCTGGCCGCCCGCACCCTGGCCGAATGCGCCGACGCAGCCCGATCCGCCCTGATCTGAGGCACGCGACTCTCCTCAATACCGCCCCGGCCTGAGACACGCGAACGTCAGCGACGCCGCCTGGCTGAGGCGCACGAAGTCCGGCAACGCCGCCTGGCCTAAGGCACGCGAACTCCGGCAACGCCGCCTGGCCTAAGGCACGCGAACTCCGGCAACGCCGCCTGGCCTAAGGCACGCGAACTCCGGCAACGCCGCCTGGCCTGAGGCACCGCGAACCCGGCGACGCCACCCTGCCCGGGGGCGTCTCAGCTCCGGTGCCACCTTGCCCTGGGGTGTGTCAGCTGCTGCGGCGGCGCAGGCTCGCGTCGGTCAGCTCCGGCGGCGCCCAGCCCGCGTCGGCCGGGTTGAGGGTGACGCCGGGCGGCACGATCTCGTCGATCCGGTCGAGCACGTCGTCCGTCAGGCGCACGTCGGCGGCGGTGAGCTGGCTCTCCAGGTGCTCCATGGTGCGCGGCCCGATGATGGCCGAGGTCACCGCCCGGTGCCTGATGGTGAAGGCCAGCGCCAGCTCGACCAGCGTGATCCCGGCCTCCTCCGCCAGCACGGCGAGCCGCTCGGCCGCCGCCAGCTTGCGCTGGTTGACCTCCAGCGCCATGTCATAACGCTGCGGCAGCATCACGGACCTGCGGGTCTGCGGCAGTTCGCGGCCCTCGCGGTAGCGCCCGGTCAGCCAGCCGCCCGCCAGCGGGCTCCACACGATGACGCCCATGCCGTACTTCTCGGCCACCGGCAGCACGTCGGCCTCGATGCCGCGCACGAGCAGCGAGTACGGCGGCTGCTCGCACACGAACCGCTCCAGCGAGCGCCGCTCCGCGGCCCACTGCGCCTCGACCACGCGGTGCGCGGGGAAGGTGGAGCTGCCGATGTAGCGGACCTTGCCCTGGCGGACGAGGTCGGTGAGCGCGCCGAGGGTCTCCTCGATGTCGGTGCCGGGCTCGGGACGGTGGATCTGGTAAAGGTCGATCCAGTCGGTGCCGAGGCGGCGCAGGCTGTTCTCGACGGCCTGGAAGATCCAGCGGCGGGAGTTGCCCCGCTGGTTGGGGCCCTCGCCCATGACGCCGTGGCATTTGGTGGCCAGGACCACGTCGTCCCGCTTGCCGGACTTGGCCAGCGCCCGCCCGACGAACTCCTCCGACTGACCCTGGGAGTAGACGTCGGCCGTGTCGATGAAGTTGATGCCGGAGTCGAGCGCCCGGTCGATGATCCGGGCCGACTCGTCGGGGTCGGACTCGCCCCACCCGCCGAACATCATCGCGCCGAGGCACAGTGGGCTGACCTTGAGACCGGTACGTCCGAGGTTGCGATATTCCGTCATGTCCTCACTCTGTCTTTAGAAGGCCGGCGATGGGCGTGCCGCCGGAGACGAGTTCCAGTGCCTTCCCGGCGGTCGCGGAGTCCGCGAGCACCGCGACGATGACCCCGATGGCCGTGACGTCGGCGCCGTACGCGGGCTTGCGCGTCGGCGCCGTACGCGGGCTCGCGTGCCAGGCCCGGCCGCCCCGGATCCCAGGCGCGGCGCGATCGTCCCAGGTCCACCCGCCACCACGGGCCGCACATCCACCCATGGTGTCATGGACGCATGAGCGACTATCCGCAAGCCCCCACCCCGGCATTCCTGTTCGACCTGGACGGAACGCTGATCGACAGCGTCTACCAGCATGTCATCGCATGGCGGCAGGCATTGTCCGGTATAGGGATCGACCTGTCGGTATGGCGCATCCACCGGCGTATCGGCATGAGCGGCGGGTTGTTCGTCAGCGCGTTGCTGCGCGAGACGGGGCTCGACCTGACGCGGGAGCAGATCGACGAGTTGCAGACCTCGCACGCGGAGGCATATGAGCAGCAGGCGCAGTCCGTCAGGCCGCTGCCGGGCGCCAACGAGTTGCTGTCCGAGCTGACCTCGCGCGGCGTGCCGTGGGCCATCGCCACCAGTGGATACGCCCGTACGGCCAAGCTCGCCCTGGGCCTGCTGGGCCTGCCGGACGGCACTCCGATGGTCACCCGTGACCTGGTACGCCGGGCGAAGCCGGACCCCGACCTGTTCCTGGCCGGCGCGGCGCTGGTCGGGGTGGATCCCCGGCACTCCATGGTGGTGGGCGACAGCATCTGGGACCTGCTGGCCGCCCGCCGGGCGGGAGCGCTCGGCATCGGACTGCAGTCGGGAGGGTATGGCAGGGACGAACTCGAACGCGCGGGGGCATTCAGGGTCTACGCTGACCCGGCGGACATGCTGGACAGGCTGGACGAGCTCGGGGTGCGGCAGAGCGATTAATCCAGGAATATCCCGCCGAACTACTTGGCTGGTTCATGCGTATTCCCCACAGAGGAGCTGAAGATGGATTTGGCAGACATCGGCGTCACCGGCCTGGCGACCATGGGGCGTAACCTGGCCCGCAACCTGGCCAGGCACGGATACGCGGTGGCCGTGCACAACCGCTCATATGCGCGGACGCAGCAACTCATGCAGGAATATGGCGGGGAGGGCACGTTCGTGCCGTCGGAGGAGATGGCCACCTTCGTCGCCTCGCTGAAGCGCCCACGGCGGGCGATCATCATGGTCAAGGCGGGCGCGGGCACCGACGCCGTGATCAACGAGCTCGCCGACCTGATGGAGCCGGGCGACATGATCGTCGACGGCGGCAACGCGCACTTCGATGACACCCGGCGGCGCGAGGCCGCGCTGCGCGAGCGGGGCATCCACTTCGTCGGCACCGGCATCTCGGGCGGCGAGGAGGGCGCGCTGCTCGGGCCGAGCATCATGCCGGGCGGGTCGAAGGAGTCGTGGGAGGCGCTCGGGCCGATCCTGCAGGACATCGCGGCCAAGGTGGACGGGGTGCCGTGTTCGGTGCACGTCGGCCCCGACGGTGCCGGACATTTCGTGAAAATGGTCCACAACGGCATTGAGTACTCGGACATGCAGCTCATCGCCGAGTCCTACGACCTGCTGCGCCAGGCCCTCGGCGCCACCCCGGCCGAACTGGCCGAGATCTTCCGCGAGTGGAACCGCGGCGACCTGGACTCCTACCTGATCGAGATCACCGCCGAGGTGCTGGAGCAGGTCGACGCGGAGACGGGCAAGCCGTTCGTGGACGTGGTGGTGGACCAGGCCGAGCAGAAGGGCACCGGCCGCTGGACCGTGCAGAGCGCGCTCGACCTGGGGGTCCCGGTGACGGGCATCGCGGAGGCCGTCTTCGCGCGGGCCCTGTCCGGCCACCCGGAGCAGCGCGCCGCCGCCGCGTCCCTGCAGGGCCCGTACGTGTCCGGGGACGGCGCCCGTGAGCTGGTGGACGACGTACGGCAGGCCCTGTACGCCTCCAAGATCGTCGCCTACGCCCAGGGCTTCGACCAGATGGCCGCCGCCTCGAAGGAGTACGGCTGGGACATCGAGCTCGGCGCGATGGCCACGATCTGGCGCGGAGGGTGCATCATCCGGGCCAAGTTCCTGGACCGCATCCGCTCCGCCTACGACGCCAACCCCGAGCTGCCGACGCTGCTGGCCGACCCGACCTTCGCCGACGTGCTGAACTCCGCGCAGGAGGCGTGGCGGCGGGTGGTGACCACGGCCGTGCGGATCGGCGTGCCCACGCCGGGCTTCTCCTCGGCGCTGGCCTACTACGACGGGCTGCGCCGCGATCGGCTGCCGGCGGCCCTGGTACAGGGGCTGCGGGACTTCTTCGGGGCGCACACGTACCAGCGGGTGGACAAGGAGGGCGCCTTCCACACGGACTGGTCCGGCGACCGCACGGAACGCCCGGCGTAACCTCCGCCGCACGTCCCCACGGCGCGGGCCGCGCCGGAAGCGGCCCCGCGTCCCGCACACCGCGGCCTCCGGCCGGCTCCGGCCCGCGTCCGGACGCCGCGGCCTCCGGCCGACCGCGGCCCGCGTCCGGACGTGCGGGCGGCCGCGGTTCGCGGGCCGGGAGGCCCGTGAGCGCGGATCGCACCCCATTTGACCAGGTCTTGGCGCCGCATTCGCCAACAATCGCCCGATCCCTTCACAGACGGCTACGGCCCATGTGCTGCACTGTGTGGAGGGATTGCACTATGACTACCGGGCGCCGCAGTTCGATAACAATGCGTATCACCCTGTTCACAGGGGTGGTGGCGGCCCTGATGTCGGCGCTCCTGGCCGTCACCGTCATGATCGCGTTCCATCGGTACGCCACCGGATCCCTCATCGAGGAGGTCACGGCGGCCGGCGGCCGGGTGGCCAGCGAGGTGGAGCACCGCCGGCTGGAGATGCCGCTCGCCCAGCACCGGGACCGCAACATACAGGTCGTCGACCCGCGCGGGACGATCGTCGCCGCGACACCGCAGTTGCAGGGCAAGCCGGTGATGGCCCAGTTCAACTCCGACAGCAGGAACATCGCCACCTCGGCCGTGTGCGGCGGCGTCTTCCCCGCGGGTGAGTGCGACATCGTGGTGGCGCAGTCGGCGCACCGGGACGGCCAGGACTGGACGATCTACAGCGCCTCCCCCACGATCCCGCCGTACGTGGATCCGTGGCTGGCCACGACGGTGGGCGGCGCCGCGCTTGTGCTGGCCGTGGCCATCACCTACCTGGGCCGGCGGATCGTGGCCGCCTCCCTCCATCCGGTGAGCGACATCCGGGCGGAGCTGGACAGGATCAACGAAACCTGCCCCGAGCGCCGGGTGCCGTTCCCGCCGAGCCAGGACGAGATCCACGACCTGGCCGACAGCGTCAACCGGACGCTGAGCCGCCTGCAGGCCGCGATGACGCAGCAGCGCCAGTTCACCTCGGACGCCTCCCACGAGCTCCGCAGCCCCATCGCCGCGATCCGCGCCGAGATCGAGGACGCGCTGCAGGCCCCCGAGGACACGAACCTGCCCCTGGTGTGCACGACCGTCCTGGCCAGCCTGGACCGGCTGGAGTCCATCGTGGACGACCTGCTGACCATCGCCAAGCTGGACGACGGCAGGCCGGGCGGGAAGGAGCCGATCGACCTGGCCGGGCTCGTGACCGAGGAATGCGAGCGGCGTCCCCGGCCGGACAAGCGGTTCGAGTACACCCTCGAACCCGGCGTCGTGGTGATCGGCGACCGGGCGCGGCTGACGCGCCTGCTCGCCAACCTGATCGACAACGCCGAGCGGCACGCCGCCAGCACCGTCAGCTTCCACGTGTGGCATGCGGCCAGCTCCAGGCGCGACGTGCACCGCTTCCCGAACGGGATCGCCCGGCTGGAGGTGATCGACAACGGGCCGGGCATCGATCCGGACAAGCGCGAGCTGGTCTTCCAGCGGTTCGCCCGGCTGGACACGGCCCGCGACAGGACCGCCGGGGGCACCGGCCTGGGCCTGCCGATCGCCCGGCAGATCGCCGAGGCCCACCGGGGCAGCCTCCAGATCGAGGACCACCCGAGCGGCACCCGAGTCGTCCTCTGCCTGCCCGCCGCCGGCCCGAACTAGCACCCGCCGAGCCCGTTCCCCCAGGCTCGGCGACCGCCTCACCCTTCGGACCAGGCTCAGCGACCGCCGAGCGGCGCCGGGTTGGCCACGGCCGTCACCAGGCAGAACCCGAACGGACCCGTCGTGTCGTGCAGCGTGACCTGGCCCGTGGCCACTCCGGCGGCGCTGAGGTGGCCGGTGGCCTCGACGCCGACGAGGTCGTCCACCGGCAGCCGGGCGAGGGTCAGCGTGTAGTCGGCGTTGATGAAGTGCAGCCCGTCCGTCGCAGAGTTGCTGAGCGGGCTGGCGAAGTCGGCGGCCAGCGCCGCGCGCACGAACGGCGTCACCGGCTCCTCGTCCACCAGCGGGTACGACTCCCGCATCCACACCCGCCCCGGCCCCGGCTCTCCCCAGCCGGTCACCCGCCACAGGTCGAACGGCGGCGTCCACCCCCCGCCCCGCACCGGCGGCCCGTCCGGCGGCGGCTCGTCCCACGCGGGCGTGACGAGCGTCTGCGTGCCCTCGGGTTGCTCCCCCCGGCGCAGCAGCACGGCACTGGCCCGCCCGATCACCCCCTGGTCGGTGGAGATCGTCGCGTCGGCGACCCGGATCCGGCGGCCGTCCCTGACCAGGGTCGTCTCCACCGTGACGGGCAGCATCGGGCTGCTGCGGAACAGGTCGACGGTCAACCGGGCGAACTGCAGGTCCGGCCGGCCGTGACGCTGCTCGATGGCCCGCGCGGCCAGGCCGCCGAGCAGACGGCCGTGGAGCATGTCGGGGGACCAGGGACCGCGGGCGTGCGGCGCGGGGACGAGCTCGTCCCGCTTCAGGGTGAAGAAGGCTGACGACACAGAGTCAGATTCTAGAGCCATGCGAGGCGCTTCCCCAGCGCGCGCAGGCTCTCCTTGAGCTCCACCGGTGCCAGCACCTCGAAGTTGCCCCTGCTGACGAGGCTGTGCGGCTCGGCCTTCCTGGACGCGCACTCGCCATGGTGGTCGGTGTAGTCGAAACGCAGCTGCTCGTGGTCGCGGCAGGCCGCGGCGACCCGGCTGAGCAGGTCGGCGTCCACGGTCGGGCCCTCCCGGTCGATCCGCACCGTGTGCGTCTGGACCGCGTTCACCCGGTGGCGGAGGCGGGCGGGCAGCACCTGTTCGAGCTTGGCCAGGGCACGCAGCGAGGTCTCCTCGATGCCGGTCACCGTGCGCCGCGCAGCCGTTCGACGTCGCGGCGCACGGTCCGCCTGGCGACGCCGAGCCGCTCGGCCAGCTCGGGTCCGGGCCAGTCGCGTCTGGTCTGCAGCAGGGACAGCAGGCGCAACAATCTTGCCGAGGTGTCCAGCACGCCCCCATTGTGGCCTGAATCTGACCGCATCGCCGTCTAACGTCGGCCGATATGGACACTTTCGTCATCGACATATCGCAGGACCGCCTCGACGACCTGCGGGCACGGCTGGCCCGGACCCGCTGGCCCGACGCCCTCGACGGGGTCGGCTGGTCGTACGGCGTGCCACCGGAGGCGGTGCGGGAGCTGGCGGCGTACTGGCTCGACGGCTACTCCTGGCGCGCGCACGAGGCCAGGCTCAACGAGCTGCCGCAGTACACGACCCGGATCGACGGGCAGCTCGTGCACTTCGCGCACGTGCGCTCGGCCCGGCCGGGGGCTTTGCCGCTGGTGCTGACGCACGGGTGGCCGAGCACGTTCGCGGACTTCTCGCGGGTGGCCGGGCCGCTCAGCCGGGACTTCCACCTGGTGATCCCGTCCGTTCCCGGGTTCGCCTGCTCCGGGCCGGCCACCGAGCCGGGCTGGGGGGTGCGGCGGGTCGCCGCCGCCTGGGCGGAGCTGATGGACCGGCTCGGCTACGACCGCTACGGCGCCCACGGCGGCGACCTCGGCGCCCTGGTCTCGCCCGCGCTCGCCCGGCTGGCGCCGGACCGGGTGGTGGGCGTGCATGTGAACGCGCTCACCACGTTCGTCACGGACGACATGTCGGGGCTGACGGAGGCCGAGGTGGCCCGGGCGCGCGGGATCGAGCGGTGGCGTACGGAGTTCTCCGGGTACGCCGCCGTCCAGGGCACCAGGCCGCAGACCCTCGCATACGCCCTGGCCGACTCCCCCGCCGGGCTGCTCGCCTGGACCCTCGACGTCTTCGCCTCCTGGGGCCGCGACGCCGGCGGGGTGCCCGCCGACGACCTCCTGACCGACGTCAGCCTCGCCTGGCTCACCGGTACGGCCGGGTCGTCCACCCGCATCTACCGGGAGAGCGGCGCGGACTGGGCGCCCCCCGCCACCCCCGGCAGCACGCCGACGGGCGTGGCCGTCTTCCCTGGCGACAACACGGTCAGACGGTACGCCGAGCGGGCGCACAACGTCGTGCACTGGTCGGAGTTCCCGCGGGGCGGGCACCACGCCGCGCTGCAGGCCCCGGCACTGCTGGCCGACGACATCAGGACGTTCTTCTCGAGCCTCTGAACATCCGCTCCGGGTGGATTTCGCCGCCTCGCCCCCGTAGGCTCCCCCAATGCGTGATCTAGGTGAGGACCCCCGCCCGGCCCGGGGCGCGGTACGCGAGATCCATGTGCTCAACGGCCCCGCCACCCTGGCCTACTCCCCCGACCTCGACGGCCTGGCCGACCCCGGCGAGATCGTCTGGGCCTGGGTGCCGTACGAGGAGGACCCGTCCCGGGGCAAGGACCGCCCGCTGCTGATCGTGGGGCGAACCGGGCGCAGGCTGCTGGGCATGATGTTGTCCAGCAAGGGCGACGACGGGCCCGACTGGGTGGAGCTGGGCGCGTGGGGACGCGACGACCGGGTGTCCTACGTGCGGCTGGACCGGGTGTTCGTGCTGGACGAGGACGACATCCGGCGCGAGGGCGCGGTGCTCGACGGGGAACGGTTCGCCCGCGTGGCGGCCCGCCTGATGAAGACGCACGGCTGGGGCGCCGGCTGACCCTGGGCCGGGTGTGGCCGGGTTTGCCGAGTACGGCCCAGACCGGGCACCGGTCGAGGTGAACGGGCTGAGATCATGGGATCCATGCGTGTTGTGGTGATCGGGAGCGGCATCGTCGGAGCCGGCGCGGCCTACTACCTGAGCGAGCGGGGTGTGTCGGTGACCGTGGTGGACGGCGGCTACCACGGCGAGGCGACGCAGGCGGGCGCGGGCATCGTGTGCCCGTGGGTGGACCATCCCGAGGACGAGGACTGGTACCGGCTCAACCGCGAGGGCGCCCGCCACTACCCGGGGCTGGTGGAGGCTCTGGGCGAGGACATCGGATATGCCAAGGTGGGCGCCCTCCTGGTGGCCGAGGACCCCGCCGACCTGGAGCCGGTACGCGCCCTGCTGCGCCGCCGCCACGCCGAGGCGCCCGAGATGGGGGACGTCGTCGACGTCGACACCCCGGCCGAGCTGTTCCCGCCGCTGTCCGACACGCTGCGGGCGATCCTGGTGCCCGGCGCGGCCCGGGTGGACGGCCGCACGGTGCGCGACGCCCTGCTGGCCGCCGCCGTCGCCCGGGGCGCCCGGATTCGCAGGGCCGCCGCGACGCTCACCCCCGACGGCCGCGTGTCCGCGCACCCCCTGCCCGGCGCGGCCCCCGCCGGACTGCCCCAGGACGGGCGGCACGACCTCGGCGTGTCCTGCCCGGCCGGAGAGGGTGAGCCGCTCGACGCCGACATGGTGATCGTCGCCGCGGGGGCCTGGACGGGCGAGGTGTGCCGGCCGCTGGGGGTGGAGCTGCCGGTGTTCCCGCGGCGGGGCCAGATCCTGCACGCCACCCTGGAGGGCGTGGACACCGCGTGGTGGCCGATGGTGCTGCCCCGGACCGGCCCGTACCTGCTGGGCTTCCCCGACTCCCGGGTGGTGATCGGCGCGACCGTGGAGGACGTGGGGTTCTCGCCGAGGGTCACGATGGGCGGGCTGGCCGAGGTGATCGACGCGGGGCTGCGGGTGGCGCCGGGCCTGTTCGCCGCCACGGTGTCGGAGACGAGGGTGGGCCTGCGCCCGGTCTACGCCCCCGGCCCGGCGCTCATCGGCCCGCTCACGCCGCGGGTGGTGGTGGCGACGGGCCTGAGCGCGTACGGGCTGACGGCGGGGCCGGTCACCGGCAGGATCGCCGCCGCCCTGGCGCTCGGCGAGGAACCCCCGATCGACATCGCCCCGTACGCACCGCCCACCGCCTGATCCGGGGCCGCCGCACAGCTGCCCGGCAAGGGCGACAATCAGCAACGTAGGATCAGATTTCTCCCCACCGTGATCTCGTGGGGAGGCCACGTTGCCGCAGCTCGCACGGCTGTCACCGCTGGTCCTGCTGATGTCGCCGGCCGTGCTGCTGGTGCCGGCCGGATGCGGCACCCCGCCGCCTCCGCCTCCCGTGCTGCCCACGGCCGCGCCGTCCCCGCCGCCCCGGCCGACCCCCACGCCCCGGCGGCGTTCCCGCCCGCCGAAGCCGAAGGTGCGGGTGCCGTTCGCGGCCTCGGGCGAGTACGTCGTCGTGCGCGGCGGCGCTCCCGCCCGGCCCGGCCGGGGTGCGGTGGTGCGCTATCTGGTGGAGGTCGAGCGCGGGCTGCCGTTCGATCCGGAGACGTTCGCGGCGGCCGTGCACCGCACGCTCAACGACGTCCGCGGCTGGGCCCGCTTCCGGCGCGTCGACCACGGCCCGGTGCAGGTGCGCGTCGCCCTGTCCAGCCCCGGCCTCACCATCCGGGAGTGCCTCCCGCTGCACACCGGTGGCGAGTTGTCCTGCTGGAACGGCACCCGCTCGATCATCAACGCGCGGCGCTGGGCCGAGGGCGTCCCCCAGTACGAGGGTGACCTGGCCGCCTACCGCCACTACGTCATCAACCACGAGGTCGGCCACAGCCTGGGCCACAGCCACCTCCCCTGCCCCGGCCCCGGCCGCCTCGCCCCGGTCATGACGCAGCAGTCGAAGTCGCTGGGCCGCTGCCGCCCCAACCCTTGGCCGTTCCCGAGCCGCCGCCCCGACGACCCGGACCAGGCCGACGCCCGCAGACCGTAACCGCCGTAACCCACCGTAACCCGCCGTTAGCGCCGCGACCGCGGGCTGTGGCCGTACCGGCCCCGAGGGGCTAGCCGAGGCCCCGGCCGGTGCCGACGCCGCGGAGGAGGGTGTCCACCAGGCGGGTGGCCATCGCGTCGGCGTCGCCGTCGCGGCTCTCCGCCGCCTCGTGGATCAGCGCGTAATAGACCCGCCGGGCCCACTCGGGGTCCACGTCGGCCCGCAGCACCCCCACCTCGCGCGCCCGGTGGAAGAGGCGACGGCAGCGCTCCTCGACGTCCGCGTGCACCCTGGCCACCTCGGGGTCGGCCGACAGCGCCCGGCTCATCGCGAACCCCCAGTCGAGCTTCACCCGCAGCACGTTGGCCGTGACCTGGTAGAGCGCGACCAGCGGCGGCGTGTTGTCGGGGTGGGCGGCCTCGACGGCGGCGGCGAACTGCCGGGTCGCCCACGCCGCCATCGCGCCCACCAGCGCCTCCCGCGAGGCGAACCGCCGGTGCACGGTCGTGCGCGCCACCCCGGCCGCCTCGGCGATCTGCTCCATGCTGGCCGCCGGATTCCTGCTGAGCACCCGCTCGGCCGCCTCCAGGATCGTGCGCACCGTCCGCTCGGCATCGGAGCGCAGCGCCCGCGTCGTCTCACTCACATCCCACAGGTTACGCCAGCGTCTCCGTTCCTCCCTCAATTTGCATCATAACTGTTGCAAGTCTAGGGTCTTCAGCGTCCGGCAAGATGCAATTTGGCCCGAGGGAAAGGATTGTCATGGACATGCGACTCACCGGCGGGACCGCCGTCGTCACCGGCGCGAGCAGGGGCATCGGGCTGGCCGTCGTCCAGGCGCTCGTCGCCGAGGGGATGCGGGTGGTGGCCGCCGCGCGGACGATCTCGCCCGCCCTGAAGGAGAGCGGGGCCGTGGCGGTGACGGCCGACCTGTCCACCGCCGGCGGCCCCGCCGAGGTGATCGACCGGGCGCTGGCCGCCCTGGGGGAGATCGACCTGCTGGTCAACAACGTGGGCGGCGGCGACGGGGGCGAGGGCCAGACGGGCGGCTTCCTCGGCTTCGACGACGAGCAGTGGCACAGCACGTACGACCTGAACTTCCTGAGCGCGGTGCGCGCCACCCGCGCCGCCCTGCCGAGCCTGCTGCGGCGCGGCGGCACCGTGATCAACGTGTCCTCCATCAGCGCGCGGATGCCGCACACGGGCCCGATCCCGTACACGACGTCCAAGGCGGCGCTGACGGCGTTCGGCAAGGCGCTGGCCGAGGAGTTCGGCCCGCAGGGGGTGCGGGTCGCCACGGTCTCGCCAGGGGCGGTGCGCACGTCGATGTGGGAGGACCCGAACGGATACGGCGCGGCGGTGGCGGCCGCGCACGGGGTCGAGCACGAGCGGTTCCTGGCGGGGCTGCCGTCGAACACCGGAATGACGACCGGTAGGTTCATCGAACCGGAAGAGGTCGCCGCGCTGGTGACGTACCTGGCCTCGCCGCATGCCGGGAGCATCAGCGGTGCCGACTACGTCATCGACGGCGGGTCCGGCAAAACAGTTTGAACTATCGCGATATATCTTAGAAGCGAGTCACAGGGGAGTCCCGCTCGGCCGGGGCGGGACGCACGGATTTCCAGGGGAGTGTGGC
This sequence comes from Nonomuraea jiangxiensis, assembly GCF_900099965.1. Lineage (GTDB taxonomy): Bacteria > Actinomycetota > Actinomycetes > Streptosporangiales > Streptosporangiaceae > Nonomuraea > Nonomuraea jiangxiensis. Next base: position 330,733 of record NZ_FNDJ01000005.1, read on the forward strand.
AATGGCAGGCAAGCGGACGGCGTGGCGGATCCTCACGGGCGGCGCGGCCCTGGCGGCGGCGGGCTGGGCGTTGCGTGACGTGCCCGCCGAGCTGGGGGTGCGCCCGCTGACGTCGGGGCCCGAGCGGGCGGCCAGGATACGGCGCTCGCCGCAGTTCCGGGACGGGGTGTTCGTCAACACCATGCCGGAGCAGGGGCACGCGATGACCACCCCGCCCGCGAACCTGATCGGCGAGCTGGCCAAGGACAAGGAGCTGCGCCGGCCCGCCGGTCTCGTCCCGCTGCGCTTCCCGCCGACCACCCCGCCGCCCGCCGACGGCGTACGCGCGGTCTGGTACGGCCACGCCTCCACGCTGGTGGAGATCGAGGGCAGGCGGGTGCTGTTCGACCCGGTGTGGAGCCGGCGGCCCTCCCCCGCGCAGTTCGTCGGGCCCAAGCGGCACCACCCGGTGCCCGTGGAGCTCTCCGAGCTGCCGCAGGTCGACGCCATCGCGATCTCCCACGACCACTACGACCACCTCGACCTGGCCACCGTGCGGTCGCTGACGCGTACGCAGAAGGCGCCCTTCCTGGTGCCGCTGGGCATCGGGGCGCATCTGGAGCGGTGGGGCGTGCCCGCGTACCGGATCGTCGAGCTCGACTGGGAGGAGGAGACCGTGGTGGCGGGCCTGCGCTTCGTGGCCACCGCCGCCCGGCACTTCTCCGGCCGGTCGTTGACCCGGAACGACACCCTGTGGGGGTCCTGGGTGGTGGCCGGGGCGACCAGGCGGGTGTTCTACGCGGGCGACTCCGGATACTTCGCGGGATATCGCGGTATCGGGGCGGCGCATGGGCCGTTCGACCTGACCCTGATGCCGATCGGCGCCTACAGCCCGGCCTGGCCGGACATCCACATGAACCCGGAGGAGGCCGTCAACGCCCACCTCGACCTGGGGGGCGAGCTGCTGCTTCCGGTGCACTGGGCGACGTTCACGCTGGCGCTGCACCCGTGGGCGGAGCCGGTGGACCGGCTGTGGCGGGAGGCCAAGGCCCGCGACGTCAGGATCGTGGTGCCCCGGCCCGGCGAGGGCGTCGACACCGCCGCCGCCCCGGCCGTGGACGGCTGGTGGGAGACCCTGACCTGACCCGGTCGGGCGGGTGGCGGGCCCTGACCTGACCCCGGCCGTGGGCGGCGGTCGCGGGAGGCCCTGGGCTGATCGGCCCGCCGCCCGCCGGACGCCGTACAGTCTTCGGGTGAGCAACCTGGAGCTGGACCCACGGGAGATCCACTGCGGCGCCGAGGCCGGCGCGGACCGCGAGGTGCTGCCCGGGCGCGAGGTGCCGCTGGGCGGGCCGCGCGCCATGCTGGTGAGCCGGACGCTGCCGGGCACGCGCCGGCGCATGATCGGCGCGTGGTGCTTCGTGGACGCCTACGGCCCGCAGCGGGCCGCCATGCGGGTGCCGCCGCACCCGCACACCGGCCTGCAGACGGTGAGCTGGCTGGTCGAGGGCGAGGTGCTGCATCTCGACAGCCTGGGCAGCCGCCGGCACGTACGCCCCGGGCAGCTCAACCTGATGACCGCCGGCCGGGGCATCTCGCACTCCGAGGAGTCCCCGGAGACGATGCTGCACGGGGTGCAGTTGTGGGTGGCGCTGCCCGGCGAGCACCGGCACGTCGGCCCCGGCTTCGAGCACCATCCGAGCCTGCCCGTGTTCGCGGGACCCGGCTTCGAGGCGACCGTCGTCATGGGCACGCTGGGCGGGGTCTCCTCTCCGGCCACCGCCTACAGCCCGCTCGTGGGCGCGGAGCTCGCCGTGGACGGCGCGGCCCGGGTGCCGTTGACGGCCGGGTTCGAGCACGGGCTGCTGCTGCTCGACGGCACGATCGACGAGCTGGAGCGGGGGTCGATGGTCTACCTGGCGCCGGGACGGGAGGAGTTGCGGCTGTCCGGGCGCGGGCGGGTGCTGCTGATCGGCGGGGAGCCGTTCGGCGAGGAGATCGTCATGTGGTGGAACTTCGTCGGCCGCACCCACGACGAGATCGCCGCGTTCCGGGCAGAGTGGATGGAGGGGCTGGAGTCGGGCGCCTCGGTCTTCGGCTCCGTCGCCGGGTTCGACGGGGCTCCGCTGCCCGCGCCAGTCCTGCCGGGCATCCGGCTCAAGCCGCGCGGGCGGGTGCGCTAGTCACCCCGGCGCCCGCCCCCTAGTACACCGAGATATGCGGGTGATCGTAGTGGTTGGCGGTCGTGCCGCCCCGGTCGGACATCGTGCGCCAACCGCCCGTCCTGACGTGCCAGATGCGCTGCCGGTAGATGATGTACATGATCCCCAGCCGCCTGGCGTTCTTGATCGCCCACTCGGCGATCTCGTCACCGCGCTTCAGCTCCTCGCCGGTCGGCATCGCCCCGCCCCGGCTCAGCATGAAGTCGCACGCCCGCCCCAGCGGATGCTCGCCACCGTCCTGGACGGCCCGGTAGCACCCGATCCCGTACGGCACGTCGAACCGCTGCTCGATGAGCATCTTGACCAGCCGCATCCTGGGCGTGACGTTGTCGGCCCCCTCGGGAAGCTGCGGCACCCACGTGCCGTCGGGCCGCCGCACCCCCGGCGCCGTGTAGAGCTGGTCGATCCGGTCCTTGATACGCTCGATCGTCTTCTCGGCCCTGGCCTTGCGCTCCTCCAGCTCATCGACCGTCCGGGCGAGCTCCTCGGCACGGGCGGCGGCCTCGCCCTTGGCCCGCTGGTGGTCGTCCCTGACCCGGGCGTACCCGCCCAGCCGGGCGTCCTGGAGCGTGACGAGGTGCCGGGTGAGCGCCATCCGGCCGAGGAGCGCGGACGGGTCCTGGGCGCCGGTCATCATGGTGACCTCGTTCGGCGCGCCGCCGGTGTACTGGGCGACGGCCATGGCCCTGAGCGCGACGGACTCGCGGTCGTAGACCTCCTGGGCGGCGGCCAGCTTCTCCCGTGCTGATTTTTCCGCCTTTTCCGCCTTCTGCTGGTCAATGCGGCTGCTGTAGTAGTCGGCGATGAGCTTGTCCGACTCCTTCTGGAGCTCGGCCAGCTCCTTCTTCAGCTGCTTCACCGTCGGCTTGGGCTCCGCCCGCGCCACGGCGGCGAATCCGGGCAGCAGAAGCCCCGTGATGAGGGCCGCGACGAAGGTCCTGGCCGGGCTGAGCGACCGGCCGGTGGGGGGCGCAACCGGCACTCTTCTCCTAACCACGCACAGCAGGGCGATTCCGGTCAGGAACTAATCGGTCCGGCAGCCGCCCTCTATCCCCCGCCGATAGTAGGGGATCGTACGTCTCCGCTACTCCATTTCCGGCTTTTCGATCTTTGGCCGCCGCCGTACCCTGCGTGCCACGATCCGGCGGCCGAGCAGCGCCGAGCCCGGCACCACCACCAGGCCCAGCAGGCTGGAGCCGAGCCCCAGGCCCACGTCGGCGTCCAGCAGCCCGTCGCCCTCCCCGCTGAGGATCGGCACGTTGAGCGACACCTTCACCGACACCGAGACGAGCGGCTCCCTGTCCCCGCCGGGCGGCGTGTCCGGGCCGGGCGGCGGGGTGTCCGGTGGCGGCGTGGCCGGCGGCCGGGTGGGGGACGGGTCGTCGTCGGGCGGGGAGGTGCTGGGCGGCCTGCTCGTGGGCGGGGCGGTGGTCGGCGGGCGCGAGGTCGCGGGCGTGCTGGGGCGGGCGGTCGGACGGGTCGTCCGGGTCGGTTCCCGCGTCGGCTCGCGTGTGGCGCGCGGCGGCTCCGGCCTGGCCCTCGTCGGCAGGGGCCGCTCCGCGGGCGGCACGGCCACGTCCGTACCGGGCTGGTCCACGGGCGGCGTTTCCCTGAGGCTCTCCGGCGGTGTGCCGCTCGGGCTCGGGGACGGCTCGGGCCGCTCGGAGGCCCGCGGGGCGGGCGGCTCGGTGAGCGACGGCGCGATCCGGACGGGCGGGAGGGCGGCGCCGCTCTCGGGCTCCGGCGTGTCCACGAGGATCACGAACGACGCCGCCACCGCCGCCGCGGTCGCCAGCACCAGCCCGCTCGTCATCGCGAACTTCGTCATCGGCGTGAGCGTGCTGTGGAACAGGCTGGTGCCGCCGTCGGCGACGGGCTGCGGCTTGGGCAGCAGCGCGGCGAGCGGCAGCGTCAGGATCCCGAGCCCGGTCCGTCCGCTAAGCTCCCATTCCTCCCCGTACGCATCGAGCGCGACCTGCTCCAGCTCGGCCAGGAACGCCTCCGCCGACTCCGGCCGGTCCGCGGGGTCCTTGGCCAGGCCGTGCTCGACGAGCGGGCGCAGCGGCTCCTCGACCTCCTCGACCGGGGGCGGCACGTGCTGGTGCTGGTAGGCGAGGGCGGCCACGTTCTCGCCTTGGAAGGCCCGGTGCCCGGTCAGGCACTCGAAGAACACCAGCGTCGCGGCGTAGACGTCGGTCGCCGGGCCGGCCGGGGCGTCGTCCCACTGCTCGGGCGCCATATAGGAGGGGGTGCCGGCGAGGTCGGCGCTCTCCCCGGAGTGCGCGGCGACGCCGAAGTCGACGAGTTTGCTGTCGCCGTCCTGGGTGATGATCACGTTCTCGGGTTTGAAGTCGCGGTGCACGATCCCGCGCCGGTGGGCCTCGGCCAGCCCGAGCAGCGCGCCCTTCAGCACCACGAGCGCGGCCTCGGCGCCGGTCCCGCCCTCGTGCTCCAGCAACCGGCGTAAGGTGATGCCGTCCACCAGCTCCATCACGATGACGGCGTCGTCCCCGGCCTCGACGTAGTCCAGCAGGCGCGCGGTGTACGGGCTGTCGATCTCCCGGATGACCTGGGCCTCCGCCCGGAACCTGGCGACGAACTCGGCGTTCTCGCGCAGCGCCTCGGACAGGTGCTTGATCGCGACCGCCAGCCCGTCGGAGTCCCGTACGGCGAGCATCACCCGGCCCGTCCCGCCGTGCCCGAGTTCCCGGATCTCGGTGTAGCCGGGAACTTCCATCTGGACCTCCTGCCCGGATAAAGATCCTGATGTCAGGAAGTTAGCCGGTGTAACGCCATGTGTCGACCCTCTTCGCGCGGGTAACCACACCCCTGCCGTAATCGATATTTTTACTACTCCCTATAGTAGGTGCGTGTCGATAACCGATCATCTTCGCCACTGGCTGGGAGCGTGGCCCCCGACGGAGAAACTGCAGGTCATCGGCTCCGAACAGCGCACCGTCCCGGCCTGGGACGGCAGCGTCCACCCGGCGCTGGGCGTCGGCACACCGGACGGCGCGGTCCTGTCGGTGCCACCGGAGCACGTCGCCCGGGTGGCCGCCGCACGCACGCGGGGGGAGATCCCCAAGCTGGTCGGGTACGGCGAGCGCGCCTGGTTCGAGGCCGTCTACCGCTGGACCGACAACCCGGCCCCACTGGCGGACGCCGGGCGGTGGCTGCCCGCCACGGCACCCGGCGTTCCCGACTGGCTGCTCCCGTTCGGCGGTGAGGTGCTGGTGGCCGTGGATCCCGGAACCGGCCGGCACCTGGCCGGGGTGGGGATCAAGCGGCACGACGCGTACGGGTGCGAGCTGGCGGTGGTGACGTCCCCGGCGGCGCGCGGGCGCGGGCTGGCCAGGCGGCTGGTGGCCCAGGCGGCGCGGCGGGTGCTGGACGAGGGAGCGGTGCCGACGTACCTGCATGCCACCACGAACGCCGCCTCGGCGGCCGTGGCCACGGCGGCGGGCTTCCCCGACCGGGGCTGGACGGCCTTCGGCGTCGCCGAGAAGTGACCCAACGCCTCCCCCCTGCGGCCCGTCGGGGGCGGGCGGCCGGCCCGTCCCGCCTCCCCCCTGCGGCCGGTCGGGGGCGGGCGGCCGGCCCGTCCCGCTTCCCACCGGAGGCGGCTCAGGCGGTGCGGTCGGGCGTGCCCTTCCCGTCCGTCGCCGCGGCTCGGGACGACGGCTTGCGCGACACGCGAGCCGGCCTGGGAGTCGAAGCCGGAGCCGGCCGCGAAACCGCGGCCGGAGCGGCCAAGGCGGACTGTGCGACCGGCGCCACGGACTCAGCGGCCGAGGAGGGACGCACGCCGGCCCGCGAGCCGGAAACGCGGGCCGTCGAGCCGCGGACCACCAGCTCGGTGGCCAGTTCCATGTGATGGGAGTCGACCCGCTCCCCCGCCACCAGCCGCAGCGCCGTCCGTAGCGCGACCCCGCCCATCTCGCGCAGCGGCTGCCGGACGGTGGTCAGCGGCGGTGAGGCCATCTGGGCGATCTGCGTGTCGTCGAACCCCACGATGCTGAGGTCCTCAGGGATGCGCAGCCCCCGGGCCCGGGCCGCCTCCATGATGCCGAGGGCCGTCTCGTCGCTGCCCGCGAAGATGGCCGTCGGCGCCACCGGCAGGTCGAGCACGGCCGCCCCGCCCACCACCCCGTCGTGATACCGGAAGTGCCCGGCCTGGACGTAGCCGGGCGGCACGGCGGCGCCCTCGGCCTCCATCGCGGCCCGGTAGCCGTGCAGCCGGGCCTGGTTGCAGGCCGCCGTGGCCGGACCCCCGACGTAGGCGATGCGCCGGTGGCCGAGCGACAGCAGGTGGTGGGTGGCGGCCAGGCCGCCGGCGAAGTTCGTCGAGCCGATGCTGGTCACCCGGGTCTGCGGCAGGTTCAGCGGGTCGATCACGACCAGCGGCAGCCGGGCCCGCGCCAGCGCCGCCAGCTGCCGGCCGGTCAGCTCGCTGGTGACGGCGATGAGCGCCCGCCGCCCTGCGTCGGCCAGGTCGCGGGCCCATCCCGCGGTGCGGTCGGACCCCTTCCTGATGCTGACGACGACCCCGACCCCTGCCTCCGCCCCGGCCGCCACCGCCCCCTGGATGATCTCGGTCGAGTACGCGTTCAGGTCCGTGTCGAACTGCACCTCGATCGAGGCCACCCCGCCCTTCTCGGCCCGCCGGGGCGCCGGGGCGACGTACTCGTGCTGCCGCAGCAGCGACTGCACGAGCGACCGGGTGGCGGGCGCCACGTCGCTGCGCCCGTTGAGCACCTTGGAGACGGTCGCCACCGACACGCCCGCCGAGGCCGCGACGGTGGCCAGCGTCGCCCGCCGGGGACCGGCCGACACCCCGGCGCGCCTAGGACTGTCCGGCATCCGCACCCCCTTGTCCTGATCCGCGGTCGTTGGAGCCCACCTCCACCGGCGTGACGAGCCGCCGGCCACGGCCGACGTGCCGCGTGGGGCCGGTCAGTCGCACGCTGCCCCGGCACGGCAGCTCCGCCGCGGACGTGCCCACGAACACCTCGACGTCTCCCGGCTCGACGATCCGCCGCAGGTCGCGCCCGGTGAACGCGGTCCGGTCGGCGTGCACCAGGAAGCGCACGCCGGTGCTCTCACCGGGCTCCAGGTGCACCCTGGCGAACCCGGCGAGCTGCCGCACCGGCCGGGTGACCTGGGCGAGCACGTCGTGCAGGTAGAGCTGGACGACCTCGGAACCCGCCCGGCCGCCGGTGTTGCGCACGCTGACGGACACGGTGAACTCCCCGTCCGTGGGCACCTCGGTCTCGCTGATCCGCAGGTCGCCGACCTCGAAGGTGGTGTAGGAGGCGCCGTACCCGAACGGGAACAGCGGCGTCGGGTCCAGGTTGCTGATGCCGTGGCTGTCGGCCCCCAGCGGCGGCTGCAGGTAGGTGCCCGGCTGCCCGCCCGGCGAACGCGGGATCTGCACGGGCAGCCGGCCGCCGGGCTGGACCCGGCCGGAGAGCACCCCGGCGATCGCCGCCCCGCCCTCCTCGCCCGGCATGAACGCCTGCACGAGCCCGGCGGCGCCGGCGTGCGCGTCGCCGAGCGCGTACGGGCGGCCGGAGACGACCACCACGACGACCGGCGTGCCGGTGGCGAAGAGCTCGGCCAGCAGGTCACCCTGCACGCCCGGCAGCCGCAGGTCCTCGGCGTCGCAGCCCTCACCCGAGGTGCCCAGCCCGAACAGGCCGGCCAGGTCGCCCACGACGGCCACGCACAGGTCGGCGGCGCGTGCCGCCGCCACCGCGGCGGGGAAGCCGGAGCGGTCGGCGCCGCGTACGTCGCAGCCGCGCTCGTGGGAGATCACGGCGCCGGGCAGCTCGGCGCGCAGCGCGTCGAGCACGCTGGGCGCCTCGATCCCGAGCCCGAGCCGGGGGTGGCGGGGCAGCACGTGGTTGGGGAAGGCGTAGCAGCCCATGAAGGTACGGGGGTCGTCCGCGCCGGGCCCGACGACGGCGACCCGGCCGGGCGCGGTGCGGCCCGCGCCGAGCAGCGGCAGGGCGGTCCCGGCGTCGAGCAGGATGACGGACCGCTCGGCCATCTCCCGTGCCAGGTCCCGGTTGGCCGGCGAGTCCAGGTCCACACCGCCGGCGGTCGCGGTGGCGACCGAGCGCTCCGGCGTCCAGCCCGGGTCGAGCAGCCCGAGCTGCACCTTCTGGGCGAGCAGGCGGCGCGCCGCCCGGTCGATCAGCGACTCCGGCAGCTCACCCCGCCTGACCCGCTCCACCAGGTGCTGTCCGAACCCGAGCCGGTCCGGCAGCTCGACGTCGATCCCGGCGGTCAGCGCCAGCACGCCGGCCTCCTCGGTGTCGCCCGCGACCGCGTGCATCGTCGCCAGGAACGGGACGGCCCAGTAGTCCGACACGACCGTCCCGGTGAAGCCCCACTCGTCCCGCAGCACCTCGGTCAGCAGCCACGGGTCGGCCCCGGCCGGCACGCCGTCCACGTCGGCGTAGGCGTTCATCACCGAGCGTGCCCCGCCCAGCGCGATGGCGGCCTCGAACGGCGGCAGGATCATGTCCATCAGCTCCCGCCGTCCCATCGGCACCGGACCGTGGTTCCTGGCGGCCCGCGAGGCGGAGTATCCGGCGAAGTGCTTGAGGGTGGCGACCACCCCGGCGCTCTCCAGCCCGCGCACGTAGGCGGCGCCGAGCATCGAGACGAGGTACGGGTCCTCGCCCATGGTCTCCTCGACCCGCCCCCATCGGTAGTCGCGCACCACGTCCAGCACCGGCGACAGTCCCTGGTGCACGCCCACGGCGGCCATGTCCCGCCCGATGGCCGCCGCCATGCGCTCCACCAGGTCAGGGTCGAACGTGGCCGCCCAGGCGATGGCCGCCGGGTAGACGGTCGCGCCATAGGTGGTGAACCCGGTCAGGCACTCCTCGTGCACGATCGCCGGGATGCCCAGCCGGGAGCGTTCGACGACCGCGCGCTGCAGTCGCACCACCTCCGCGGCGCCCTCGGCCACGCTCACCGGCGCGCTGCCGAACACCCGGGTCAGGTGGCCGATGCCGTGCCGGATCGCCTCCTCCCACGGGACCGTGCCCGAGGCGGCGAAAACGTCCTGCATCGGCGCCACGTTCAGCGTGTCGGCGTCCGGCTCGGGCGCCTCGTCCAGCATCTCGTTGCCGATCCACCGGCTGCCGAGCTGGCCGACCTTTTCCTCCAGAGTCAGCTCCCCGAGGAGGGCGTCGACTCGCTCGACCACGGGAAGCGCCGGGTCCTGCCACGGGCGAAGGACCTGGTCCGCCGCGGGAGTCCGATCAAGAGCCGTCATGTGCTCTCCCTTGATTCTGCTGTCGCAAGAGTTTCGAAATATTTCGGGCGCCGAACGGCTTCGCGCCGAAACTACAGTGCTCACCCGAAAAGACCAGGAGCCCGCGCCAGAGTACTTTACACGCGCCTATACCAAGGTGGAGAGTGGTTTCCACGCAACACTCTTGACACATAGAAAGCCGAAACCTAGATTGGCGACCCCCGCGGTCATGTCGAAAAAGTTTCGGAGAGCTGACCCAAGGAGGACTCGTAACGTGGCATCGGCAGGTGCCAGTCCCCCGACCGCCGGCCACCACATCGGATGATCAACGAGCCGCTCCCCCAGCAGCGGCATACGAGTACGGAGATCAGCGTGGAGTCCAGGAGTTCTTCTCGCCGCACCTTCCTTACCATGTCGATGGGCCTGCCCCTGGGCGCCGCGTTGGCCGCCTGCGGCACCTCCGGGCCGACCAGACCCGGCGCCACCAGCACCGGCGGTGGCGGCGGCGGCACCACCGCCACCTACTGGTATCTGTCGACCCAGCCGCAAGAGGGCGTGCGCACCAGGACGATGGAGCGCTTCAACAAGGCCAACCCCAACGGCCGGCTCGTCGGGACGACCTTCCAGAACGACGCCTTCAAGACGAAGATCAAGACGGCCATCGGGGCCGGCCAGGCACCCACGCTCATCTGGGGCTGGGGCGGCGGCGGACTGCGCAGCTACGTGCAGGCGGGCCAGGTCGAGGACCTCACCTCGTGGTTCGACCAGAATCCCGCCGTCAAGGACCGGCTGTTCCCCTCCTCCTTCGGCGCCGCCACCATCGACGGCAAGATCTACGCGATGCCGTGCGAGACGATGCAGCCGATCGTCCTGTACTACGACAAGCGGGCCTTCGAGAAGATCAAGGCCGAGCCGCCCCAGAGCTGGGGCGACATCATGGCCCTGGTGCCCAAGTTCAACGCCGCGGGCATCGCGCCGTTCTCGCTCGGCGGGCAGTCGCGCTGGACGAACATGATGTGGCTGGAGTTCCTGTTCGACCGCATCGGCGGTCCCGAGGTGTTCCAGGCCGTGTTCGACGCCGAGAAGGACGCCTGGTCCAACCCGATCGCCCTGGACGCCCTCACCAAGGCGCAGGACCTGATCAAGGCGGACGGCTTCATCAAGGGCTTCTCCTCCATCACCGCCGACTCCAACGCCGACCAGGCGCTGCTCTACACCGGCAAGGCCGCGATGATGCTGCACGGCGGCTGGACGTACGGCAGCATGTCCACCGACGGCGGCGACTTCGTCTCCGGCGGCAACCTCGGCTACATGAACTTCCCGCCCGTCGAGGGCGGCAAGGGCGACCCCAGCAACACCGTCGGCAACCCCGGCCAGTACCTGTCGATCTCCGCCAAGGCGACCCCCGAGCAGAAGGAGATCGCCAAGAAGTTCTTCGCCACCGAGCTGATGAGCGACGAGTCGGTGAAGGACTGGGTCGGCACCGGCGCGGTGCCGATCGTCAAGGGCGCCGACGCCGCGTTCGGCAGCGCCAAGGACGCCGAGTTCCTGAAGTTCGTCTACGGCATCGCCGTCAACGCCAAGACCTTCGCCCAGTCCTGGGACCAGGCGCTCAGCCCCACGGCCGCCGAGGTGCTGCTGGACAACATCTCCAAGCTGTTCCAGCTGTCGATCTCGCCACAGCAGTTCGCGACGAACATGAACGCGGTCATCGGCAAGTGAGCGCGCCCGCGACCTCCGTCCCGCGAGGGAGCGCCCGGCGTGGCTCCCTCGCGTGGCTGGCCGTCCCCGCGCTGCTCCTCTTCGTCTGTTTCGGGGTGATCCCGCTGGCAGGCGTGCTGCTGCTCAGCTTCACCTCCTGGGACGGGCTCGGCGACATCCACTTCGCCGGCCTGGAGAGCTGGCAGGCCATCCTCGCCGACCCCGGGCTGCCGCACGCGCTGTGGGTGACCTTCCTGGTGATGGCCGTGTCCTGGGCGGTGCAGACCCCGGCGAGCATCCTGATGGGCGTGTTCCTGGCCGGGTCGCAGCGCTACCGGGCGGTCCTGGCGGTGCTGTACTTCGTGCCGCTGCTGCTCAGCCACGCCGCGGTGGCGATCACGTACAAGGCGCTGCTCGACCCCAACTTCGGGCTCGGGCCGGGGCTCAACCTGGCGCTGCTCACGCAGGACTGGCTGGGCAGGCCGTGGCTCGCCTTCGGCGTGGTGATCTTCGTGGTCTCCTGGCAGTTCATCCCGTTCCACGCGCTGATCTACCAGGGCGGGGTCCGCCAGATCCCGCGCTCGATGTACGAGGCCGCCGAGCTCGACGGCGCCGGCCGGGTGCGCAAGTTCTTCAGCATCACCCTGCCGCAGCTCAAGTACACGATCATCACCTCCTCCACCCTCATGGTGGTCGGCTCGCTGACCTTCTTCGACCTGATCTTCGTGCTGACCGCGGGCGGACCGGGCGACGCCACCCGGGTGCTCGCCCTGGACATGTACAAGCGCGGGTTCCAGGCCAACCTCATGGGCCCGGCCAGCGCCATCGCCGTCATCCTGGTCCTCGTGGGGCTCGCGCTGGCGTTGCTCCTGCGCCGGGTCGGCGGCCGTGACGCCTCGCACAGCCAGCTGGAAGGGGCCTGACCTCATGGCGACCATCCTGTCCACCGGTCCCGAGCGGACGGCCCCGCCCCGGCCCCGGCCCGCCTCCGGCCGGGTCACCGAGCGCCCCAACTGGCTGGGCAGCCTGACGGCCTGGATCTGGCTGGCGATCGTGATCGTGCCCATCTACTGGATCGTCATCACCAGCTTCAAGACGCAGTCCAACTATTACGCCGAGCATCCCTTCATGCCGCCGGCCGAGCCGACGCTGGCCAACTACCGGATGGTCATCGAGGCGGACTTCGCCCAGTACTTCCTCAACAGCCTGATCTCCACGGTCGGTGCCGTGGTGCCGGCCGTGCTGTTCAGCTTCATGGCGGCGTACGCGATCGTGCGCAGCGGCGGTGCCAGCAGGTTCCTGCGCTGGACGAACTCGCTCTTCCTGATGGGCCTGGCGATCCCGTTGCAGGCGACGATCATCCCGATCTACCTGATCATCATCAGGCTGCACCTCTACGACTCGCTCATGGCGCTGATCCTGCCGTCGATCGCCTTCGCCATCCCCCTGTCGGTGCTGATCCTGGCGAACTTCATCCGCGACGTGCCCAAGGAGCTGTTCGACTCGATGCGGATCGACGGCGCCGGGGAGCAGGTGACGCTGTGGCGGCTGGCGTTCCCGCTGACGATGCCGGCCGTGGTGACGGTGACGATCTACAACGCGCTGATGATCTGGAACGGGTTCCTGCTGCCGCTGGTCCTCACCCAGAGCACCGACAAGCGCACGCTGCCGCTGGCGTTGTGGAACTTCCAGGGCCAGTACAGCGTGAACGTGCCCGCCGTGCTCGCCTCCGTCGTGCTCACCACGCTCCCCATCCTGCTGCTGTACGTGGTGGGCCGCCGCCAGCTCCTCAGCGGCCTGACCGCGGGATTCAGCCGGTGACCGGGTCCGCCAGCAGCGCCCGCGTCAACGTGGCCCGGTGGCGGGCCAGGTGGTCGATGTCCGCGCGATAGAGCGTGTCGTCGCCGCGGGCGATGTGACCGGCGAAGGCCGCCTCACCCGCGGCGGCCCGCTCGTGCATGTGCCGAACCAGGTGTGCCAGCCGCGCCCGCGCCGTCTCGGCCAGCGCGCCCCTGTCGCCGTCGCCGAGCCCGTAGGCGTCGGCGAACAGCCGCACCCGGCGCGCCTGCTCCGCCACGGGAGCGCCGTCCGGGTGCCGCGGGTCGCCGAGCGGCACGAACCGGTAGGCGGCGTAGGCCACGTCCCAGATCCGCGGCCCCGGGTGCGCCGTGTCGAAGTCGATGAACGCGACCGGCCGCCCGTCCCGGAACACGCAGTTGTAGGTCGCCACGTCCCCGTGGCAGACGACCTCGGCCGGACTTTGCGGCGGGAAGTACCACGACATGTCCGGAGATTTCGGGAAATCGAGGGTGGCGTCGTGGAGCTCCCGCAGCAGCCTCCCGACGACCGCCAGCGCGCCGTCCGCCCGGGCCCATTCCGGCAGCGGATGACCCGGCACCTCGCCGGGCACGAAGTCCAGGACCTCCCGCCCCGCGTCGTCCACCCCGTGGCACCGCGGCGCACCGGTGAACCCGCGTGCCGCCAGGTGCTCCAGCAGGGCGTGCACGGCCGGCGTCCACGGGCCCACCGGCCGCCGTACCGTGCCGCCGACCCGGACGACGTGGTTGACGCCCCCACCGGTCAGCACCTCCTCGTCGCCCACCGGCCCTCCCGACCCCTCCGAACCCGCCGGCCAGTCTGCCACGCTCAAGGGTGAGCGGGGCCGCCATGGCCAGGTGCCGTCAGGGGTTTCAGCCTCGGGCGCGGAATGCCACGGCCGTCGTCGAGCTGATCGCCGTCACCACCACCACCGTGACCAGCACCGTGGCCAGGGGACTCTTGCGCCGCTCCGAGGCCGCCAGCCACCTGACGTGCGACCGGGGCGACACCTTCGGCGTGGGCTTGGGAGTCGGGGTCGGGGCCGGAACGAGGAACGGCGCCGCGCGGGGCACGGGCCGGGCGGGGACCGGGCGCCGGGGCCGCTTGCGCGGGCACTCCCCCAGCACGACCCGGCCCATGCACACCGCGTCCCGGTAAATGGTCACCTGGGGCAGCGTGACCTTGGGCACGGGGCGGCGGGCGCGGGGCCGGATCGAGATCGACACCCCGGGGACGGGTTCGCGCCACGTCTTCACCTTGGGAACCGACACCCTGGGCCCCACCGACACCCCCTTGGGCGGGGCGGGCGGGACCGGCGGGCGTACGGACACCCTCGGCACCGGGCGGGGCTCCCGCTCGGCCGTCGCCGGACCCGCGACGACCACCGCCAGCAGGGCGGCGGCCAGCAGCAGCGGCGCGCGCCTCCCCGCCATGATCACATCCCCCCGGCGATGCGCGCGAACTCCTGCATCGCCCCACGGAACGCCTCCGGCCCGACGGCCAGCGGCCCGGCGAAGGCACGGGAGATGTCCCAGGTCAGGAAGACGCCGAAGCCGAGCAGGCCCGCCATCGCCACCAGCGGCGCGAGGGCCGGCCCGCGCGGCCTGGCCCCGGCCAGGAACGGGAAGAGGATGACCACCACCGCGGTCAGGACCGTCAGGTGCAGCAGCCCAGCGGGGGGTGTCGCGGCGGCGTCGGCGGTGCGCTGGGCGCGGGCGGCGGAGACGGCCCTGATGTGCTCCAGCACGGCGTCCTTGGCGTCCTCCTGCGTGTCGCCGCGCACCTGCAGCGCGTCGACCCGGCCGCGCAGCGCGTCCACCTTGGCCGCGCCGACGGGGTGCATCCGGCCCTCGGCCATGAACGGCCACTCGTCCCTGATCACGAAGGTGACGTAGTCGCGCAGTGCCGCGCGCACCTCCAGCGGCGCGGTGCCGGGCAGATCTCCGGCCGCCCAGTAGGCGTCGATCGCCGACTGGCTCTCGGTCTGTGTGTTGAGGCGGGCGGCGTCGGCGGTGGTCCACGGCACGATGATCGCGATGGCGAACACCAGCAGGAACATGGCCGACAACATCGACCCCGCGTGCCCGGCTGACGGCCCGCCGGGGTCCCGGTCGTCGCTCGCCCGCTTGACCTTGCTGAACACCAGCGCGGCGAGCGCCACCCCACCCACCGCCGCCAAGATCGAGAGTATGTACGCCACCATGAAGATCTCCCGAATCACCTCTGATACGTAGCGTCACATTACTATCACACAGTGCAATGTTGGTGTCAGGCCCTGAAACGCAAAGTCCCGGCAAGCCATGTGCTTACACCCACGGCCCGGCGGCGGCACCAGGGTGGTCGGCGCCGGCAACCCGACCGCCCTGGTGTGACAGCCGGACTGGACCCGTCCGGCTCCGCCGGGGGTCAGCGCAGGCCGATGCCGCTCTCCCAGAACCAGTTCCAGCGGATCTCGTCCCGGAAGCGGTTCACGCCCGCCTCGTAGAGCACGCCGATCGCGCCGTCGCCGATGAGCGTCATGTCGGAGTATCCGGCGTGGTCGCCGTCGATGCGGATGCCGCCGGCGCCGGCGGAGCCGTCCCAGTGCCGCCAGGTGGCGCCCTCGTCGAAGGAGGAGCGTACGTTCATGCCCACGGGGTTGTTGTCGGTCTTCGGGGTGGCGGGCGCGGACAGCAGGATCCGGGTGTACGAGCCGCCGGCCCCGCGCTGGCGGAGCAGGGCGGGATGGGTGGGCGGGGCGGTGATGGAGTTGTCGGCCCGGAAGTCGCCGTCGAAGGTGAGGCCGCCGTCGAGGCTGACGCCACGGGCCAGGCCGCGTACGGAGGTCTGGTCCGGGACCGAGCCGTTGCGGGCGATCACCAGGATGCTCCCGTCGGTCCGCTCGACCAGGGTCTGCTCGCCCAGCCGCAGCACCGACTTGTCGTAGGTCGCGGTCGCGCCGATCTTCCAGCTCGCGCCGCGGTCGTCGCTGTAGACGAGCCGCACGCTCTGCTGGTCGCCGATGCCGAAGTAGACCGGCACGACCAGCCGTCCCCGGTGGTCGGGATGGGTGAGCTCGATGCCGTGCCCCGGCCCGGTGGCGAACCAGTCCCCGGCGCCCGCGGGCGTCTTGATCACCCCCGACAGGTCGTCCGGCGCCGACCAGGTCCGACCGTCGTCGTTGCTGACCTGGACCTTCGGGACGCGGGGCGTGGTCTGGGTGGCGGTCGGCTCGGAGGTGGTGAACAGGAACACCGGCCCCGCCGAATGCGCCACCACCGTCGCGTTGCCCTGCAGGGCCGCGCCCGCGGCGCCGGCCAGGACCGTCCTGCTCGCCTCCCACGTGCGGCCGTTGTCGGTGGAACGCCGCATGACGACGTCGAACGCGCCGTGGTCGGCGCAGTTGTTGCGGTTGCGCCGCTCGGCGAACGCGAGCAGCACGTTGTTCCTGGTCTTGACCACGGCGGGGAGCCGGAAGCAGGTCGTCGACCCGCCGTCGGTGTAGGACCGCCACAGGGTCTGCTTGTGGAAGGAGAGCGTGGGCGGCTGGGCGGCCAGGGCCGCCGCGGGTGTCGCGGAGGTGGCCATGGCCACCACCGCTCCGATCACAGCGCCGAACGTCCGTAACGTACGCATGGATGACCTCCGAGGTCGGGTCCGGGCCGTCATGATCTCAACCACCGGACCCTTGATCCACCCCATCGCTCCGTCCGGGCTCGGGCGACCAGCCGGGTGACGTGCGGCGGCCGTTACGGAACACCGAATCGGGTAACAGCGTGTGATGGCCAGCGCAAAGGGTAGTCAAGTGATTATGCTGCGCATCGGCACATGGGGGACTGCCGAGTCGGCCGACGTCGTCGCCTGCGGGTGGCGCGACACCGGTCCCGGACTTGTCCGAACGGGCGTCAAACTCATCTATTCAGCGACCGGCCGGGTGCCGGAGTTACCGGGGCTGCGGATCGCCACGCCGGTCGCGAACGGGGCCGAGGAGATCGCCAGGGCGCTGTTCCAGGGGCTGGACGTGGTGCTCACCGCCCCCGATTGTTGTCCGGCCGCGCCCGTGGTGGCGGCGGGCATGTGGCACTACGGCTGGACGCGCGGCGATCTCGGCGCGCTGGCCGGGGCGACGGTGGCGGGGCTGGCGCTGGCCGCGCAGCCGGGGCCGTGCGTGATGGAGGTCCACCGCGACGGGCACAGCTTCCTTGACGGCGACGTGACGGCGGCGGCGGTGCGCGCCTGCCTGGCCGCCCGCTTTTCAGGCGGCCGTTACCGCACACCCGAGGTCACGGTCCCGCTCGACTCGGTACACCTCAGCCAGGAGGCCCCCACCCGCATCCTCATCGCCCCCTGCGCGGTCACCCCCTGACGAGCCCCACACCGCCGCCGGCGAAGTCGGCGTACGCCCCGACGACGCCGCTCTCGCGGAGATCGCGCAGCCGCGCGGTCAGGGGCGAGGTGTGACGCCTTCGACCAGGGTAGAGGCCCGGGTGGACGCCGGGTGCGGCGGATCTGCGGCCAGGTCCGCGCCTGTCCGGATCCGCGCGGAGCGGAGCATGGCGCCGGGGTTCGGGCGGCTCCTCCGTGATCTCGTCAGGTGCGGTGGCGTACCGAGCAAGGGAGGTCTTGGTGATGAGTGAGCATACGCCGACACCGAAACTGGTCACCGAACATGCCGAGGCGATCCCCGGTTACTCCTATGGCACCGCCGAGGCCGCCACCTCGCCGCTGACCCTGGAGGACCTGGAACGGCTCAAGGCCGTGGTGGGGCTGACCAAGGACGACGAGGACGCCTTGGTGGAGGCGGCCGGCGTACTGGTCGACCAGGCCGACGACATGGTGACCGCCTACCGCCGGCGGCTCGGGGAAATGCCGTTCATGCGCCCCTACTTCGGCCACCCCGACGGGAGCCCGAACCCGGAGTACGGCGCGGCGTCCCAGCCGCGGTTCGACCGGTTCATCATCGACGCCTGCACCCGCCCGCTGGATCAGGACTGGCTGAACTACCAGCAGGAGATCGGGCTGCGTCACACCCGGGCCAAGAAGAACGTCACCGATCACGCCGACTCCGCCGACCACATTCCGATGCGCTACCTGCTCGCCTTCACCGCCGTCGTGATCGCCACCGCGCGTGAGTACCTGGGCGCCACGGGCGCCTCCCCCGAGCAGGTCGACCGCATGCACGCCGCCTTCACCAAGTCGGTCATGCTGCACGTCACGGTCTGGACCCGGCCGTACGTGGACGCCGCCGAGTGGTGACGGGGACGAGGCGGACCGCGTCGCTGAAGACGCCATCCGCGGTCGCGTCCTGGCGGTCGCCACCGGGCCGGCCGCGCTCCTGGCGGTCTATTACACCGCGCGTAACGCCGACACCCGCTTCGTAGGAGCGAAATTCGGCGAGGCGATGTTGCCGGACTTCCCCATCACTGGGACGACACCATTCTTTCCGGGGCCGGCCCGAACAAGGCGGATTTCAGCATGATGTCGCCTCGGAGGCCGGCGTTGGTCGGCGTGGCGCGGGTCATGTGCTGAGGTCGGGTGCGGACGGGTCCTGGGGCGGGGTGCCGAGGGAGGCGAGCCAGGCGCGGAGGTCCTCGGTGTGGACGGTGCCGAGCTCGATGTGGATCGCCAGGGAGTGCTCCCCGTGCCGACGGGCACGATCGGGATCGCCGATCGCCTGAAAGGCCCGCCCGAGCCCGCGGTGGGCGCGGGCCTGCTCGTCCCGTTCGCCGATCTCCACGGCCAGGTCCAGTGCGGAGGTGTGCTGGGCGACGGCGTTCGCGTGGGCGCCGGCCAGGCGGTGGGCCTCGCCCAGGCCGTTCAGCACGCACACCTGCCCGTAGCGCTCGCCGAGCTGCCGGAACAGGGCCAGGGCCCGCTGGTAGAGGTCGAGGGCCGCTTGCGGCCGGGCCGACATCACCTGGACGTCGGCGAGGTTGTTCAGCGCGGTCGCCTCGCCGCCGACGTGGCCGAGCTCGCGGAAGATCGCCAGGGCCCGCGTGTGCCGCTCCGCCGCCGAGGCCAGGCGGCCGCACTGTACGTCCACGTCGCCCATGTTGTTCAGCGTGTTCGCCTCCCCGACCCGGTCGCCGAGCTCGCGGAACAGTTCGAGTGCCTGCTCGTGATGGCTGATGGCGGACTCCACCAGGCCCATGCGGCCCTGCAGCATGCCCAGGTTGCCCAGCGTACGGGCCTGCCCGGTGCGGTCGCCGAGCTCCCGGAAGATGGCCAGGGCCTGGGTGAAGTGCTCGGTGACCCGGTCGTGGTTGCCGAGCTGCAGGTGGACGACGCCGAGGTGGACGAGGGCGCCGGCCTCCCCGGCCAGGTCACCGGTCTGCCGGGCGGCCTGGAGGGCGTAGGAGTGCATGAGCAGGGCGTCCGTGGAGTGGCCGCCGTTGTCGAGGTAGGCGTACAGAACGGCGGCCAGCCGGGTGGCGTGGCCGGGCCGGTCCTGTTCCGCACGGGCGCACGCGGCGAGCAGGGCGGGCCGGTGGCGTTCCAGCCACGTTCGCGCGGCGGCGGCGTCGGCGAGCGCCGGCGAGTAGGGGGTCGGCGGCCCGACCTCGGGCCGGCGATGGCGCTCGGCCGGATAGAGGATGTCCATGGCCGCGCCGGCGGTGGTCAGGTAGTGATCGAACAGCCGGGTCAGCGCGTCGCGCCGCTCGTGCTCCGCGTCGTGACGGGCGCTCAGCCAGGTGGCGTACGCGCGCAGCAGGTCGTGCGTGCCGTACCGGCCGGGCGGGGCGGGCTGCAGCAGGCTGGCCCTCGCCAGCAGGGCCAGGGTGCGCTCGGCCCACTCGGGTGAGTCGCCGGTGAGCGCCGCGGCGGCATGGGCGTCCACGTCGGGGCCGGGAGACAGGCTCAGCAGGCGGAAGGCCCGCTGCACGGGCGGCGGGAGGCGCTGGTAGGACCAGGAGAAGACGGCCCGTACCGCGGCCCGCCCGTCCCCACCGGCTTCGAGCAGGTCGAGCCGCGCCTGGTGGTCGGCCAGCTCGCCGGTCAGCTCCGCCAGCGAAGCCCCGGGCCTGGTGGTGGCGAGCTCCGCGGCCACACGCAGCGCCAGCGGCAGCCGCGCGCACTGCCCGGCCAGTACGGCCGCCGCCCGCGGCTCCGCCGCCACCCGGGCGCCGATGAGCGTGCCCAGCAGGCCGATCGCGTCGGGAAGCGGCAGCAGGTCGAGCAGGATCCGGTGGGCGCCGTACAGGGTCACCAGTCCGGGCACCGAGTCGCGGCTGGTCACGATCACCATGCAGGAGGGCGAGCCGGGCAGCAGGGGGCGGACCTGCTCGGCCGAGGAGGCGTTGTCCAGCACGATCAGCAGGCGCCGGCCACTGACCTCGGTACGGAAGCGGGCCGCCCGCTGCTCGGTGTCCGGTGGCATGAGGGGCGCGGGCACCCCCAGCGCGCCGAGCAGGGCGGCCAGTGCCTCGTGGGCCGACATGGGCGGGCCGACGTCGTAGCCGCGCAGGTTCAGGTAGAGCCGGCCGTCGGGGAAGGCGTCCTTGACCCGGTGCGCCCAGTGCACGGCCAGCGCGGTCTTGCCCACGCCCGGGGTGCCCGACAGCGCGGAGATGATGACCGCGGTCGGGTGCTTCACCGACTCCTCCAGCAGGGCGTCCAGCTCGGCCAGCTCGGCGGCGCGGGCGGTGAAACCGCGGACGTCCAGCGGGAGCTGCTCCGGGACGACCCGGGACGGCGGCGCGGGCGGCGTGGATGGTGCCGGCGGTGTGGACGGTGGTGCGACGATCTCGTCGCGCAGCAGCGCCTGGTGCAGGTGCTGCAGCTCGGCCCCCGGCCCGGCGCCGAGCTCGTCGACCAGTCGCTCCCGGAAGGAGGCGTAGCAGGCCAGCGCCTCCGCGGTGCTGCCGGTCGCGTGCAGTGCCCGCATGAGGGCGGCGATCAGGGGCTCGGACAGGGGGTGCTCGGTCAGCAGCTCGCGCAGCCGGTGCGGGACCCGGTCCCGGCCACCGTACTGGAGCTCCAGCCCGGCCCAGTGCACGGCGACGTCCAGGCGCTGCCGGCCCCAGCCCTCTCGCACGCGCTCCGCCCACTCCCCCTTGATCCCGGCCAGGGGGACGCCCCGCCACAGCTCCAGGGCCCCGCGCAGCAACTCCAGCCGCTCGGGTCCGGCCAGGCCGGGGTCGCGGGCCCGCTCGGCCATGCCCTTGAACCGGTGCAGGTCGATGCGTTCGGGCTCGACCCGTAGCAGGTAGCCGTTCGCCTGCCGCGGCACGGACGCCGCCGTACCGCCGTCCCCGGCACCGGCGTCGCTCAGCAGGCGGCGGAGGCGGGTGATGTGCGCGTGCAGCGCCCGGCGCGCCCCGTCAGGCGGCCCGTCGCCCCACACCCGGCCGATCAGCGTCTCGGCCGACACCTGCCGCCCGGCGTCCACGGCCAGCGCCGCCAGCACGCTTCGCCGCTGAGGTGGTCCGATGTCCACCGCGCCGGCATCCGTCTCCAGCTCCACCGGACCGAACAGCCGGAATCCGAGCACACCGTCACCCCGATCTCGGGAGCACCGATACCTTCTGGGACACCCCATCACATCGGCGACAACATACTGACAACATTCCGCCTGCCTCGCCAGGTCCAAGATTTTCACAGGACGCCGGCGGCTCACGGGGGTGCACGGTCGCCGCGCTCCGGTAGAGGCGCCCCGGCGGCGGCACCAGCCCGTGCCGCCGCCAGGGCGGGTCGCGTCTTCGGCGCTGCTCCACATGCGCCGGTATAGATGCGCTGCTCCGCACACGGGGTTACGTCCACGGGGCCCCGGATGCGGGGGCCTCAGCCTGGGTCCACGGGCCGCCTCCCGATCGGGCCTCCCGCGGCCCCCCTCGCCGCCGCGGCTCCGGCCGGGTCGCGGCCCGCGGTCCCAGGTTGAGCGGGCGCCGGGCCGCCCGGGAATATTCCGTTGCCCTCCGGCGCTGATCGCCCCACTATGGTCCTCATGTTCCTGCGCGCTCGCCACACCGCACCCGCCGTGCCGGGTGCGTTCGAGCGTGCCTGCGACGGCCTGGAGCGCTGACCTCTTCCCGTAAGTCCTGAAGGTGACCCGGCGGGGGGAGGTGGACGACCCCGACGGGTCACGCGAGACGACCAGGCGATTCTGAGGGAAGGAATCATGGCCAAGCAGGCCTACGTACGGAACAAGCCGCATCTCAACATCGGCACCATGGGGCATGTCGACCACGGGAAGACCACCTTGACCGCGGCGATCACCAAGGTGCTGGCGGCGCGGGGGCAGGCCACGTACACGCCGTTCGAGCGGATCGACCGGACCCCGGAGGAGGCCTCCAGGGGGATCACGATCAACATCTCGCACGTCGAGTACGAGACCGACACCCGGCACTACGCGCACGTGGACATGCCGGGACACGCCGACTACGTGAAGAACATGATCACGGGGGCGGCGCAGCTCGACGGGGCGATCCTCGTCGTGTCCGCGCACGACGGGATCATGCCGCAGACCAGGGAGCACGTGCTGCTGGCCAAGCGGGTCGGCGTCGAGCACCTGGTCGTGGCCGTCAACAAGGCCGACGGCGCGGACCCGGAGCTGACCGACCTGGTCGAGCTGGAGCTGCAGGACATGCTCGGCGAGCACGGCTACCACGACGTGCCGATGGTCCGGGTGTCCGGGCTGCGCGCGCTGGAGGGCGACCCGGTCTGGACGGCGTCCGTCGAGGCGCTGCTCCAGGCGGTGGACGAGCACATCCCCGTACCGGTCCGGTACGTGGACGCGCCGTTCCTCATGCCGGTCGAGAACGTGCTGACGGTCACCGGCCGCGGCACGGTCGTCACCGGCGCCATCGAGCGCGGCTCCGTCCGGGTCGGCGACACGGTGGAGGCCGTCGGCTTCGGCGACGGGTTCAGCGCGGTCGTCACCGGGGTGGAGACGTTCGGCAAGACGATGGAGCGCGGCGAGGCCGGTGACAACGCCGCCGTGCTGCTGCGCGGGGTGCGCCGCGAGCAGGTGCGGCGGGGCATGGTGCTGGCCGAGCCGGGCAGCCAGCGGGCCCGTACGTCGTTCACCGCCCGCGTCTACCTGCTGACCCCCGAGGAGGGCGGGCGGAGCAGGCCGATCGCCTCCGGGTATCGGCCGCAGTTCTACCTGCGCACCACCGACGTGCCGGGCGAACTGGCCCTGTCCGGGCCGGGCCGGCCGGGCGACATGGTGGAGGCGGAGGTCGAGCTGGGCAAGGCGGTGGCGATCGAGCCCGGGCTCGGCTTCGCGATCCGCGAGGGCGGGCTGACGGTCGGCGCCGGCACGATCCTCACCGTCCCCGACTGAAACCCGAGTCCCACCGAAGGTCCAGCGTGCTGGGCAGGCCGGGGTCCCGCGAACCGCGCGGGGCCCCAGCCTTTATCAGCTCGGGTCGAAGCGGAGGGCGAAGGTGGCCCGGGCGGCCCGGAGCGCGTAGCGCGGCAGAGGTCCGGGGCCGCAGGCGGCGGTGCCGATGCCCTGGTGGGCGAGGTCCAGGTGGAGGTGCACCCGCTCCCCTGCCACCAGGTCCGGCCGGTGCCGGGCGGCGTCCAGTTCCTCGATGCTCCACGGCCGCGCCGTCATCCCGAACACCGGCTCCCCCGACACCCGGAAACCGCCGAAGTCGGCCCAGCGCACCTCAGCCCGGTGCCCGTTCTCCTGCGGGAACACGTACGGCGTCTGCAGCTCCGCGACCGTCGCCGACCAGCGGCCCACCCGGGCGGCCAGCCCCGTGTCCGGATAGGCCTCGCCGGGCCCGAGCCCGAACCAGGCGACCCGCGCCACCTCGCGCGGCAGCGACATCGTCAGCCCGAGCCGCGGGATCGGGTCCTGCCAGTCACCCTCGGGCTCGACCTCCAGCTCCAGCCGCAGCCCACCGTCGAACGTCCACCGGTACGTGGCCCGCATCCCAAGGTCGGTGGCCGCCGGCGCGACCCGGGTACGGACGGTCAGCCCGGCGCCGACCTCGACGGCGTCCACCCGGTGGGTGAGCCGGTGCAGGCCCAGCGCGCGCCACCGCCCGGCGAGACCGCCGTAGGAGTCGTTGTCGGTCGGCGCCCGCCACAGGTCCAGCCGGGGGCCGTCCACCTCCACCCCGAACAGCCGGACGAGCCGGCCCGTCCCCGCATCGAAGGCGGAGTCCCCGGCGGTGATCTCGCCGCCGTCCCGCACGAACCCCACACCCGCACCCGTGCCCGAGGTCGTGGCCGCCGTCCCGTCGGGGCGCGGAGGGGGCGGGGCCAGGAGCGTCTGTGCCCATGCCACCTCATGGCCCGCCTTCGCCCACGGCTGGTCCTCGGCCAGCACCGCGCGCACGGTCAGCCACCGCTCCCTGTCCCCGGCGGGCAGGTCGGGCAGCTTGACCACGCCACCCCCGGCGGGCACCGCCAGCGTCCCCGCCGGACCCAGCGTCCCCGCCGCGACCTCCGCAGTGCCTGCCGCCGACTCCACCGTGACGACGAGCTCCAGCTCGGCCAGATCCGCGAAGTCGTAGCAGTTGACGACCCGCACCACCCCGCTCTCGAACTCGAACTTGACCGGCTCGAACACCTTCTTCAGGTCCAGCAGCCCCGGCGAGGGCGTCCGGTCGGGGAACACGAGCCCGTCGATCACGAAGTTCCCGTCGTGCACGGGCTCGCCGTAGTCGCCGCCGTAGGCGTACTCGTGGACGGGATGCGCCAGGCCGTGATCGATCCACTCCCAGACGAACCCGCCGGCCAATCGCGGGTAGCGCTCGAACAGCTCCTGGTACTCGGCCAGCCCGCCGGGCCCGTTGCCCATGGCGTGGGCGTACTCGCACTGCAGGAACGGCATCGCCCGCCGCCGCGCGTCCAGGTCCGGGTCGTCCAGCGGGTCCTCCGCCAGCCGGCCGATGGCCTCGACCTCGGCGTGGGAGGCGTACATGCGGGAGTAGACGTCGGTGTGCGCGCACGACAGGTCGCCCTCGTAGTGCAGCGGCCGGGACGGGTCGCGTTCGCGGGCCCAGTCCGCCATGACGGCCAGGTTCCGGCCGACCCCGGCCTCGTTGCCGAGCGACCACATGATGACGCTGGGGTGGTTCTTGTCGCGTTCGACCATGCGGCGCATGCGGTCGAGCAGGGCCTCGGCGTAGCGGGGGTCGTCGGTGGGGTTGGCCCGCCAGCCGACCTGGCCGAAGCCGTGCGTCTCCAGGTCGCACTCGTCGATCACCCACAGGCCCAGCTCGTCGCACAGGTCCAGGAAGTCCGGATGCGGCGGGTAGTGGCTGGTCCTGACGGCGTTGATGTTGTGCTGCTTCATCCGCAGCACGTCCTGGCGCATCGTCTCGTACGGGACGGCGCGGCCGTGCTCGGGGTGGAACTCGTGCCGGTTCACGCCCTTGAGCAGGATCGGGCGGCCGTTGGCGAGCAGCACGCCGTCCGCGATGGAGATCGTGCGGAAGCCGACGCGCAGGCGTACCGACTCCTCGGGGCAGGTCACGACGGCGTCGTACAGGCGGGGGGTCTCCGCCGTCCACGGCTCCACGTCGAGGGTGACCTCGGTGCCGGGCTCAAGGTCGGCGACGCCGAGCTCCGGCACGCTCATCCGGCCGGGCGCCTCGAAGCTGAGCGTGCCGCGCCCGTCCCGGTAGG
The DNA here is from genome assembly GCF_900099965.1 of Nonomuraea jiangxiensis. Taxonomy (GTDB): domain Bacteria; phylum Actinomycetota; class Actinomycetes; order Streptosporangiales; family Streptosporangiaceae; genus Nonomuraea; species Nonomuraea jiangxiensis. Next base: position 356,287 of record NZ_FNDJ01000005.1, read on the forward strand.
AGGCGCGTACGAAGACGTCCGCCGTGGAGCGGGTGAGCGTGACGTCCCGGAAAATCCCGGGCAGCCACCACATGTCCTGGTCCTCCAGGTAGCTGGCGGCCGACCACTGGTGCACGCGTACAGCGAGCACGTTGCGCCCCGGCCTGAGCCACGGCCCGGCGTCGAACTCGACGGGCAGCCGGCTGCCGGTGCTGAAGCCCAGCTCGTGGCCGTTGAGCCAGACCCGGGCGAAGGAGTCCACCCCCTCGAACCGCAGCCGGCCGCCGGTCCAGCCCTCCGGCAGGTCGAACTCCCGCCGGTAGTCGCCCGTGGGGTTCTCGCCGGGGACGTGGGGCGGGTCGACGGGGATGGGGAAGGAGACGTTGGTGTAGGCGGGGGCGCCGTGGCCGTGCAGCGGCCAGTGGGCGGGGACGGGCAGGTCGTCCCAGGAGGCGTCGTCGAACTCGGGGCGGGCGAAGTCGTCGGGGACGGTCGCGGTAGGTGACAGGCGGAAGCGCCAGGTCCCGTTGAGGTCGAGAGCCGGCGCGTCGGAGCGGAGTGCCGCCCGGGGTTCGAGTCGCCCCGAACCGGGCGTGAATGTTTCGGGATCCATCGTCGCCGAGCCTAGAGGTTCGCGATGGTTTCGTCATCGATGAGTTTTGTGCCCGATATGCACGGCGCCGGTCTGCGGTACCGGGCCGGTCAGGCGTCGGCGCCCAGGTCGTACACGCGGCGCGCGTTCTCGGCGCCCACCATCGAGGCCACCCGTACCGCCTGCGCGAGCGACCACTCACCCTCGTCCACGAACGCGCCCAGCACCCGTTCCATCGCCCGCCGCCACAGATGCGCCCCGAGGTAGTGGAGCTCGGCCGGTCCCCAGGCGTCGGACGAGAACAGCACCTTGGCGAACGGCGCCACCTCCAGGCTCTCCGCCACCAGCGCCGCGCTGCGCGCCCCCGAGTAGTTGAGGCCCAGTCCCACGTCGAAGTACACGTTCGGGTACGCGTGCGCCAGGAGCCCGGCATGCCGCTGATACGGATAGCAGTGCAGCAACAGCAGCGGCACCCCGGTCGGCTCGGCCCGTTCGATCAGCCCGCGCAGCAGCAGCGGGTCCGAGCGGCGCAGGTCCACGTCCGGGTCGCCGTAGCCGATGTGGAACTGCAGCGGCAACCCCCGTTCGAGACCGGTCCAGATGAGGTGCCGCAGCAGCACGGGGTCGTCGAGCCGGCCGCCGCCCGCCGCCAGCCAGCGCCCGGCCGCCTCCGTGACCTCCTCACGGCCCGGCGGGGCAGGGTCGAAGTCGAGGCCATGCCGGTAGGCGGCGATGGTCTTGAGCCCGCGCGCCGTGCGGCTGCGCTCCCACAACTCCTCCGCGAACCGCCCGGCGAACGCCGCGGCGTCGCACCCGGTGGCGGCGACCCGCTCGGCCACGGCCTCCAGGCGGACCACCTCGTCGGCGGGCACCCCGGCGAGCTCGGCCATCCCGGACGGGCCGAGGATCTCGTCGCCGCGGTAGCCGGTCTCGACCAGGAAGTGGCCGACGCCACTGGCGCCGAGCAGCAGCCGGTTGACCTCGTCGGTGCCCAGCCTGGCACGCCTGGCCAGGTATTCCTCCGGCGCGCAGTGCGGCTCCAGCCCGAGCACGGGCGCGCAGTGGCGCAGGATGGCGTAGCCGACCTGGGAGTCGAACTGGGTCATCCACTCGGGCACAGGCCGGTCGGACTCGGTGATCATCTCCTCGAAGGCCTTGCGTGACAGGTCCTTCGCCGAGGCCCCGTGCACGTGGTGGTCGACCAGCGGCAACGCCTCGACGGCCCGTACGAGTCCGGCGGGCACCAGGTCGAGCTCAGCGGACATCGGCGGGCCCCCAAGCACTCACGAGCGATTTGTCCTCCCCCCGTCACCCCGGTCCGTACCCGCGCCCCGGGCGCGGTGAACACCCGCGAGGCGGAGCCCCGCGGGACGGTGAGCCGTCCCGCGGGGCCCGGCGGAGAGGGTCAGGCGGCGGCCCTGGCGGCGATCGCCACCTGCGCCTGCCGCCTCACGCCGCTGACCGTGACGGCCACCGTCACCGTGCCCTTGCGCAGCGCCGTCAGCGTGCCCGTGGCCGGGTCGAGCACGGCGACGTCCCACGGTTTGGCGGTCAGGCGGCTGCCGATGTGCAGGTTCGGCGAGCCCGACCACGTCACCGAGACCGGGTAGGCGGCCGGCACCGTCCGGCCGCCCTGCTTGACCGCGGCCGTCACCGTCGCGGGCGAGCCGACGCGGACCGAGGCCGGGACGGTGAGCGTCAGGTCGTCCACGTGCGGGCGCACCTGCGTACCGATCCACTCGGGCGCGTCGGCGAACCAGTTACGCCTGACCTGCTCGGCCTCGGACTTCGAGACCGGGTCGACGCCCCACAGCGACCAGCCGGTGAAGCCGCCGTCGTCGGGAGCTGTGGCCGGGGTCTTGGCGGAGTTGCCGTTGACGAAGTACGGCACCGCGTCCACCCGGCCGGCGTGGAAGGTCCCCACGTGCGCCCCGATGTAGGCGGCGCCCTTGCCGGTCGCGCGCTGGAAGTCGGCCAGCCAGCCCTCCACCAGCGCGGCCTCCTTGCGGTCGCCGAGCTGGCTGGCCTTGGCGGGCAGGGGGTCGCGCGGCGGCACGTGGAACAGCACCGCGACCGACCCCACCTTCGGGTCCTCGGCCGCCTTGTCCAGCTCCGAACGCAGCATGGCCACCTGGTCGAAGCCGCCGCCCCGCAGGTTCAGTCGCGAGGTGTCCAGGGTGACGAAGCGGGTGCCCTTGTGGTCGAACGTCCGGTACGTGTCGCCGAAGACCGCCCTGAAGTTGTCGATCGCGCCGCCCATGACCTCGTGGTTGCCCGGAATGTAGTGGTATTCCAGCTTCCCGCCGAGCTCCTCGTCGAGGACCTTCTTGGCCAGCGCGAAGTCCTCAGGCGACGCCTCGTCCACCAGGTCACCGTTGATCACCAGGAAGTCCGGCTTGGCCGCCCTGATCTCCTGGAGCGTGCGGCGCGCGTTCCTGACCAGGTCGCTGTCCGGGGCCCGGGCCACGAACTGCGCGTCCGACATGACCGCGAACCGCCACGGCATCTTCCCCACCTCCGCCTTGACCACCGGGTCGGCGACCTCCGGCACGGCGGGCGGCGACACCGACGGCGGCACCTTGGCGACCAGGCCGTCGATGAGGATCTCGTTGGTGTACGAGACGGCGGCCTTGGTCTCGGCCACGTAGAACCGGCGCAGCTTGAGCGGGTGGTTGATGCCCGCCGGCACCGGGAACTCGACGTAGCGCCAGGCGGTCCACGTCATGTACGGCCCGCGCAGGATCTGCGACTGCCCGAGCGCGTCGTAGAACTCCAGGCTGGGCCACTCCCCCTTGCCGGTGGAGTTGATCCAGAGCCCGAACGCCTGCGGCTGCCCGTCCACCTCGATCTGCCGCGGCGGGCTGGCGTAGGCCGCCCGGGTGCCGGTGGAGGTGGTGAAGTCGTAGGACAGCTTGAGCCCGCCGCCGCTCTGGCCGGGCGCGGCGGCCAGCGAGCCGGTGGCGCGGGCGGCGGCGAAGGTCCACGAGCCCGCGTCCTCGAAGTCGGCGACCGGCTTGGTCTCCAGGCCGACGGTCACCGGGACGGCGGTGCTGATCTTGCCGACCTTGGCGGTGATCAGCCCGGAGGCGGTGGCCTGCCTGGCCTTGACGGTGAAGTAGCCCTCCTCGGCGGCGGTCACCTCGAACAGGTTCCGGTCGTAGTCGAGCGTGAGGTCGCCGGGCTCGATGGGCGCGGAGTTGCCGTTGCGGTCGTAGCCGACCACGCCGAACGTCGCGGTCCCGTTCACGCCCTGCATGCCGAGCCGGTCGGAGGTGGTGCCGAGCCGCTCCAGGGGCTGCAGGACGGTCAGGTCGAGGCTGCCCTTGGCCTTGCCGCGCGAGGCGGTGACGGTGGCCGGGCCGGGCACCAGGGCGTGGAACCTGCCGTCGCGGATGACGCCGTGCACCGCCGGGGTCGACCGCCAGGAGGGGGCGCCGGCGGCGGGGCCGTACGTCTCGTCGTACCCGGCGGCGGTGAGCCTCCTCGTGAGGCCGGGGAAGACGCGGTCGGGACGGCCACCGGGGACGGGCCCGATTCCGGGCGCCTTGGCCGGGTCGGTGGCGGTCTCCAGCCAGAAGCCCTTGAGCTTGCCGCTGCCCTCGGGCGCGTAGAGCGCCAGGCCGTTGGGCACGTGCCGCTCGCCGCCGTCGGAGGGGCTGTTCTCCACCTGGACGTCGGCGGAGCCGGGCTCGCGGGCGAGCATGGTGGACGAGCCGCCGCCGTCGAGGTTGAGCGCGTTCGCGGCGCCGAGCTCGATCATCATCTGGGCCAGCTCGTTGAGGGTGACGCCACGGCTGTCGACCTGGCGGCCGTCCACGGTCAGGAGGTACATCTCGCGGCCGTCGGCGGAGAACCCGACGGCGGTACGGGGGTGCGCGGCCGTGTCGGTGGAGTTCTGTACGACGCCGTCCTTGACCAGCACCCAGTTGCCGCCGATGGCCGCCTTGACCGTGCCGCCGTCGGAGGGCTTCGGCTGGTACTTCACGTCCACGCGGTCGCCGGGCTTCAGCGCGGCCAAGCTGGCGGCGCCGGCGTCGCGGCCGAGCAGGATGGAGGTCCCGGCGGGGATGGGGCCGGTGCCGGCGGCCGTGCGTACCTCGGTGACCACCCCGTCCACCAGCACGGCCTCGGCGACGGACGTGGCGCCCTCGACGGCGCGGGCCCGGTTGTAGGAGCCCCACAGCGGCGTGAAGAGCCCGACGCCGCCGCGCTGGATGATCTGGTTGAACTGGGTGAGCGCGATCGGCGCGCCGCCAGCCGGCGTGGCGCTGCCCTCGAAGTACATCTTGAGCACGCGCCCGACGCCGTCGCCGGTGACCGCGACGGCGTTCTCGTGCCCGGAGACCGGCGACTGGACGAGCTCGCCGTTCCGCACGCCGATGCCCTCGGCGGCGCCGGAGTTGTTGATGTCGAAGAAGTCGCCGTTGACGGCGGCGACGGCCCGGGAGCGCCGGGCGGGGCCGGACAGCGGCTCGGTCCTGGACACCTCGCCGGAGAAGACGTAGTCGGCCTTCGCGCCGCCGAGGTCGGCAGTGACGGCGTCGGCACGCAGCCACCCGAGCGCGTCGTAGGTGTCGAACGAGGTCAGCGAGATGCCCGGGGCGATCGGCCGGGTCCTCTTGGCCGTCTCCAGCTTCTGCCCGGCCTCCTGGGCGAGCAGCGTGGACGGCGGCGGGTAGGACGACGCCTCGAGCGCGTCCTCTGCGGGAACTGCGGGGTCGGCCTGCGCGGGCACGGCGGTCAGGGCCACGGGCCCTAATAACAGTGCGGCGGCCAGCAATCGGAGGGTCTGCACGACCCGAACTCAATCGCCCGCGGTTATAACTTTCAAGACTTGTACGTGAACTAAAAGATAATTTCAGATCTTGGAGGGCTGCAGATCCCCCGGCGGCGGCGACCCCGGCGACCCCGGCGATTCCGGCGACCCTCCCGAACCGGACGGCTCCGGCGTGCCGGACCGCTCCGCCTGCTCCGGCGCGTCGCCCGAGGCCATGGCGCGTACCCCGGCGTGCAGCACCAGCGGCACCGACAGCGCCACCACCATGGACAGCACGGCCGTGCCCGAGTCGTTGACCAGCATGCCGATCACCCCGCTGACCAGGGCGCCGATGAGCCCGGCCCGCAGCATGGGCGCCTGCGTGAACGCCCTGGGCACCGCGCCCGCGCTCACCTTGCCCGGCCGCAGCACCGCGAACACCAGGAAGATCATCCCGGCCAGCACGATCGGCATGAGGTTCGGCGAGAGCATGGTGTTGAGCATGGCGCCGAGCTTGCGCCCGATCATGGGCAGGAACGTCCCGTCGATCACCTGGCCCACGAACCTGCCCAGGTGCGTCTGCGTGGCCGGCGGCCGCAGGAAGTCGAGCACCGCGATGGCCGACACCAGCACGCCGCCCAGCACGCAGAACCCGGCCAGCTTCAGCAGCGACACCCGCCGGCCGGCCACCAGCAGCGCGACCACGGCGATGCCCGGCACGAACGCGATCACGCCGCCGAAGTCGCTGCCCACCCCTGGCCAGCCCGCCAGCAGCATCGCGATCACGCCGAGGCCCACCACGACGGCGACCGCGGCCTTCTGGCGCCCGGCGCGTACGAGGTGCTCGGCGACGATGGCGGTGCCCGTCAGCACGGAGGTGGCCAGCAGCGCGAACGGGATGTTCGCCAGCCCGTAGTAGCGCCCGCCGACCACGGCCGTGTAGCCCATCAGGCTGTTGAACTGCAACGTCGTCCCGGTCAGCAGGTCCCCCACCAGGATGGCGGCGGTGATGACGGCCACCGCGGCGGGTGGCCCGAGCGGGTCCCGCCGCCATGGACCGCACAGCGCGATCGTGGCGATGAGCGCCGTGATCGCCAGCACCCCGGCGACCGCCGTCGGGATGAGGTACGGGCTGCGGTCCCACGGCAGCAGGTTGACCGCGTAGGTGGAGACGGGCATCGCAGCGAGCACGATGGCGGCCGAGCCGATCAGCCGCAGCCGCCGGCGGCGCGACAGCAGGAAGTAGGCCAGCACGTAGAAGCTCACCTGGACGACGGCGAACGAGGTGAAGAACACCCCCGTGGCGCCGCGCACCGACACTCCCGCCAGGTCGTCCCTGCGCAGGTCGGCGGGGGTCGTGGTGGGGCCGAGCCGCCACTGCTGGCCGACGACGGTCGGGGGGGCCGCGATGCCGGCGGCGGCGAGAACCGTGGGCGTGATGTCGGGCAGGACGACCAGATCGTCTCTTCGGGTGGAGTTCGTCCCGACGGCCGGCCCGGACACCTCACCGGCCGCCTCACCGGAGGGCGTGGCCGCGCGCTTCCACATCGCCACCCGCAGGTGCGGCACGGAGCCGTGGTCGCTGATCCCGGCCAGCACGATCTCCGTGCCGGCGGGCAGCCGGTCCAGCACCGTGCCGATCCGGGCGTCGGCCTCGCGCGCCAGGGCCCGCCGCCGCTCCGGCGCGAGCGGCTCCGGCTCCTGGGGCAGCTTGCCGTCCACCAGGTACGGCCGCACCAGCGTGTCCACGTCCACCGCCAGCACCCGGCACCGCGACCAGTCGGTCAGCCCGCCGGGCTCGCTCGCGTACAGGTCGACCTTGCCCGCCCGGTCGGCCAGGCCCAGCGCCGCGCCCCTGCCCACGGCGGCCGTACACTGGCCGGCGGCGTGCACGGCCTCGCCGAGCGTGCCCGCGTAGGTGCCGTCACGGGTGGTGTGCAGCCAGGACACGTCGGTGACGACCGCCCCCGCGCCCTGCGCGACCGGCTCGGGCGGCAGCCCGCAGCGCTGCCCGACGGCCGAGCGCACGCCCGACGACACGGTCAGCCACCCGTCGTAGGGGCAGGCCAGGGTGCCCACGGTCTTGACCGAGACCGAGCCGAGCCCGCTCTCCCCGGCCAGCCGCCACAGGCGCGGCGTGTCCTGGGCGTTGACGTCCGACCACAGCAGGCCCGGCACCCCGATGAACGCGACCCGCCCCGCCTCGGCCGCGCGGGCCTCCGCGTGGACCGGCGGTGCCGCCCACCACAGCCCCGACGCGACCAGCAGTAGCAGCACCCATCTCACCGTCGGCCCCCGTGTTCCCTGCGGAAAGGTCTTCGAGTCCCCGAAACCCTACAGGGCGGGCCGTTCTAGACGGCGGGTTTCACGACGATCAGTCGGGCCAGTGCGGCATCGTAGGAGGGTTCGAGCCAGTAGTCCGAATGCCAGCGGGCCATCGGCAGCGGCCGGCCGGGCCTGGCCGGCAACGGATCCCAGCAGAACTCGTCCACGTCGTCCCCGTTGGCCGCGTCCGCGACGGCCGGTCCTGGGGCGGCTTTCCCGGCGGCGAGCGGATCGACCCGCCGGAACGCCGGTCCGCCGATCGGGTCGCTGAGCCGGTAGAGGTTGCACCAGGACACGGCGGTACGCACGGCGGACAGGCCGTCGTCGCCGAAGTAGGCGGGGAAGAAGGCGGCGTACAGGCGGCGCAGCGGCGAGCCGTGGGTGAGCAGCCGCACCCGGGGGCGCAGCTCGGGCCCCAGCTGCGGCACCAGGGCGGCGGCGATGACGGCGCCCTGGCTGTGTCCGGACAGCACGACCTCGTCCCGGTCGGTCTCGGCCAGGTCGCCGACGCGGGCGATCAGCTCGGGGACGACGCGTTCGGTGTAGCAGGGCGGCGCCAGCGGGTGCACGGCCCTGGGCCAGAAGGTGGCCACGTCCCACACGATGCCGATCGTCCTGCGCAGCCGCGGATCGCGGTACGTCCGCCGGCCCAGCACCACCAGTCCGACGACGAAGGCGGTGGTGGCCCAGCTCCCGACGGTGGCGAGCAGCCCCGCGAGCCCCCCGTCCGGGGTGAACAGCCCGAACCGGTCGATCACGGTCACGGCCAGGGTTCCGGCCACCCCGATCCCGGTGAGCACCCCGAGCGCCAGCCCGGCCCGGTCGGTGAGCGCGGCCAGCGACCACATGCGCGCGACCGTGACGCAGTCGCGCTCGCCGTAGTACGGCCGCAGCTCGGGGACGAGCCGGCGCGCGTGGCTGCCCCGGATCAGCCACAGGACGAGCGCGACGGCGGCGAACCCGGCCCCCAGCAGCGGCACCAGGGCCGCCGTCCACCAGAACGGGGCGTCGAGGAAGAGCCTGCCGTCGAGCGGGTCCGGCGCGGCCGGGGTGGCGGGGGCGCCGAAGAACGTGGCGGTCCAGAACAGCACGCCGAGCGACAGCCCGTTGGCGCAGCCCGCGGCCGCCATCAGCACGAACCAGGCGCCCATCCCGCACAGCGGCCGCCGCGCGGACTCGCCCCGGTCCCTGCGGGCCAGCACGCCGGTGGTGACCAGGACGAACAGCCCGAGTGCGATGGTGAACGCGATGTGGAACGCTCCAAATCCGATGTCGGGAAGTTGCCGCGCCGCCGATTGCGCGGGCATCCCGGCCAGGGCCAGCCCGATCGTGAGGGCGAGCACGGCCAGCGTGGCCGCGCGCAACGCCTGGCAGGCCGGCGACAGCCACCGGGGCACCGACTCGCTGGAGTGCGGGTCCATCCGCCGGGCGATCGACGGCAGCGCGGCCAGCCCCGCGGCGGCGAGTTGCAGGCCCGCGTTGGCGACGGTCAGCATCAGGCCGCGCGGGGTGCCGGTGAAGGGGGCGGACACGGCCAGCCCGATCGAGGCGAGCGCGAAGCAGACGTGCACGACCCGCAGCCGCCACACCGGCGCGCCGCCGTGCCACAACCGGGGCCGCGCCAGCAGCACCCCGCTCCGGACGCCACTGGACGGACCGCCCGCCCCTTCACCGTGACCCCCGGACGGACCGGCCCCGGGCTCGCCCCGACCACCGGGCTCGTCCTGGCCGGCGGGCGGGTGCTCGCTCCGGATGCCGCCGACCAGGGGTGGGACCGTGCGCTCGTCGCGGCTCCAGGTGCGCCGGGCGAGCCACCATAGCAGGGCGACGAGCAGCAGCGGCACCAGCGCGGTGACCGCCAGCCGCTTCGACGGCTCGTCCCCCCACAATGTGCCCAGCCAGTGCACCCAGCCGGGCGCGGACTCCCGGGTGCAGGCGCGGCCGGCGGCGGTGCACTGCCAGCCGACGAGGTCCACGCTGGCCCGGGTGACGGCGCCGACGAGCGTCCCGGTGAGCAGCAGGGCGAACAGCCGCAGCGCGGCCTCCGTGGCGTGCCGCAGCCGGGTCCCGCCCGGCGGCCGGGGCAGCATGAAGTACGACACGTTGGCCAGCGAGAACGGCAGCAGCAGGAGCCACAGCGCGATCGCCCGGCCGCCGGAGGTGAGGCCACCCCACGCGTAGGCCTCCCGGTGGTGGCTGTCCGGCACGTCCGCGTGGTCGCCGGCCGGCGGCCCGGCGGCCCACCAGCGCCGGTAGAAGCCCGTGGTGCCATCACCGGCGACGAGCCGGGGGTGGGGGTGGTTGAGGATGCCCGCCGGCGGGGTGCCGGAAGCGCCGTGTACGCGTAGCTCGGTCACACCTCCGCGGGTCTCGTCCAGGAATCCGTCCATGTCATCAGGATCCAACGCCTGTCACGTACAGTGATCGAGCTATTGCCCTGCGGATATGGTCAGGCTTTTGTGGCGCCCGCGGTGAGCCCGGTGACGAGGTGGCGCTGGACCAGCAGGAAGACCGCCCCGGCCGGGAGCGCGATGAGCACGGCCGAGGCCGTCATCAGGCCCCAGTCGGACCAGTGCAGGCCGACGAACTGCTGCAGCCCGACACCCAGGGTGCGCTTGTCCTCCTGGGTCATGAACACGGTGGCGTAGCCCACCTCTCCCCAGGCCGTCATGAAGCAGTAGAAGGCGGTCACCGCGACCCCCGGCCGGGCCAGCGGCAGCACGACCCGCCAGAAGGCGCCGAACGGGGTCAGCCCGTCCACCATCGCGGCCTGGTCGATCTCGATCGGCACGGTGTCGAAGTAGCTCTTCATCATCCAGGCGCAGAACGGCACCGCGATCGTCATGTACGCGATCACCAGGCCCGGGATCTGGTTGAGCAGCCCCAGCCGGGCCATCAGGTTGAACAGCGGCACGATGAGGATGGCCACCGGGAACATCTGGGTGACCAGCAGCAGCCACATCGTCGCCCGGTGGCCGGGGAAGCGGAACCTGCTGACCGCGTAGCCGGTGCTGGCCGCCAGGAAGACGCCGAGCACCATGGTGAGCCCGGCGGTCAGCACGCTGTTGAGCAGCCACTGCGGGAACTCGGTGCCGGTCAGCACCCGGACGTAGTTGTCGAGCGAGGGGTCGTTGAAGAACCGCAGCTCCGTGGACAACCAGCCGTTGCGCGGTTTGAGCGAGGTCAGCACCAGCCAGGCGACCGGGAACAGGGAGATCGCCACCGCGATCAGCAGCCCCGCGTGCAGCCCGACGGAGGCCAGCGGGCCGCGCTCGCCGCGCGGGCGCGCACGGGGCGACGTGCGGGGCGACGTCGGGGGCGGCGTGCGGACGGTGTGCACCGGGGAGGTCACCAGGGGTCTCCTTGGGAGCGCAGGGTGCGGCGGTAGCCGAGGGCGAGCACGACGAGCATGGCCAGGATGATCACGCCCCAGGCGGCCGAGCCGGCGTAGTCGCGGATCCCGGTGAAGGCCTCGCGGAAGGCGTAGGTGACCAGGATCTCGGTCTCGCTGCCCGGCCCGCCCCCGGTGATCAGGAAGATGATGGGGAACATGTTGAACGTCCAGATCGTGCCGAGCAGGACCACGGTGCCGGACACCTGCCGCAGGCCGGGCAGCGTGATCGAGGCGAACCGCTGCCAGGGGGATGCGCCGTCCACCTCGGCGGCCTCGTAGAGCTCGGCGGGGATCGACTGCAGGCCGCCGAGCAGGGCGACCATCATGAAGGGCACGCCGAGCCAGACGTTCACCGCGATCACCGCGATCTTGGCGGTGGTCGGGTCGTCCAGCCAGCCCACCCCCGACAGGCCGGCCAGCTTCAGGAAGCCGTTGATCACGCCGTAGTCGCTGTTGTAGAGGTAGCGCCAGATGAAGGCGGCCACGAACGCCGGGACGGCCCAGGGCAGGATCAGCAGCACCCGGTAGAGGGAGCGGAGGCGGAGCTTGCGGTTGAGCATCACGGCCAGGCCCAGTCCGATGCCGTAGTGCAGGCCCACGCAGGCGACCGTCCAGATGACGGTCCACAGCAGCTTGTCCCAGAACAGGCTGCTGGTCAGGATCTGCACGTAGTTGTCCAGGCCGACGAACTCGTACGTGGCGGGGATGACGTTCACCCCGATGGTGCGGCCGATGGTGGCCTCGGTCGCGTCCGTCAGCGACAGGTACACCCCCCACACCAGCGGCCAGCCGATCAGGACCAGCATGACGACGATCGCCGGTGCGATCATCGCCCAGGCGTACCAGTGGGTGGACATCGACCGCCGCAGCGGGCCCTGCCTGTCGGGGCGCCCGTCATGGCGCCGGCCGCGGGCGGACTCGCTCGCGGCCGGCACGCCTCCGGTGGAGACCGCCACCGCTCAGCTCCAGTCCTTCATGATCCCGCGATACTGCTCGTAGACCTTCTTGAGCATGTCCGTGGGGGTGGACTCGCCGCCGACGAGTGCCTGGTAGCCCTCCAGCAGCGGCTGGAACAGCTGGCCGCCCTCGGGGATCCACGGGCGGGGCACGGCGGTGTCCATGATCGGCTTGAACACGGCCACGTCCGCGTTGCCCTGGACGGCGGGGTCGGCGTAGGCGGAGGTACGGGTGGGGAGCAGGCTGATCTCCTTGGCGATCTTCGCCTGGGCCTGGACCGTGGTCATGAACCGGACGAACTCGTACGCCGCCGGGATGTTCTTCGACCCGGCGTAGATCGCCAGGTTCCAGCCGCCGGTGGGCGCGCCGGCCTTGACCGACCCGGCGGGCACGGGGGCGATGCCCAGGTTGGCCTTGTCCTGGAACTCCTTGCCCTGGTAGATCTCCGACAGGGCCCACGGGCCATTGTAGATCATCGCCGCCTTGCCCTCCTTGAGGGCGGTCATGGCGTTGGCGTAGCTGTCCGTGGTGGCGGGCTTGGGCGCGGCGCCGGAGCTGATGAGGTCGGCCACGGTCTGGATGGCCTTTGCGTTCGCCGGGGAGTTGACCACGATCTTCTTGTTCGGCACGTCCAGCAGGTCGCCGCCCTCACCGTAGATGAACGGCAGCAGGAAGTAGGAGTCCACGTTGAGCGCGAGCCCGGCCGCGCCGGTCTTGGCCTTGACGTCCAGGGCGGTCTGCTTCAGCTCGGCGACCGTGGCCGGCGGCGCGTCGTGGCCGGCCTCCTTCAGCAGCCGCTTGTTGTAGATCAGCGCCAGCGTGTCGGTCACCTGCGGCACCGCGTAGGTCTTGCCGTTGAACTTGGTGCTGGACAGCGGTCCTGGCAGGAAGTCGTCCGGCCGGTCCACCGCGCGGGTGCCGTCCAGCGGCTGCAGGTAGCCCAGCGAGGCGAACTGCGAGGTCCAGGCCACCTCGGAGCGGATCACGTCCGGCGCCCCCGACCCGGCCTGGGCCGCGGTCTGGAACTGGTTCTGTGCCTGGTCCGACGGCACGTTCACATAGTTGACCTTGATCTGCGGATATTGTGCCTGGAACTCCTTGATCAACGCCTGGAACGTCGGCCCCTCGCTGTCCGGGCGCGTCGTGTCCCACCACGTCACCTCGCCCTTGATCTGCGACGGGTCGGAAACGGTCGGGGCGGTGCCCGCGCTCTCGCCACCGCCGCCGCACGCGGAGATCGTCAGGGTCAATGCCGCGACGGCCGCAACGGCCGGTAAGAGTCGTCGCATGTCCTTTTCCTCACTGCTGGCCGGAGGTCGGGGTACGCCGGAGATTACGCCGACGTGACCCCGATCGATAGATCAGGACGCAAGGTTTCTGCAAGTTGTTACATTGATCCATCCGCGTGCCCCGGACGGTCTCGCGGCCTGCGGATTTTGCCGTTTCCGCAGGTCATGATGGACTTCTCCGCATTGTGCTCCGCGTCCGGCGGCGCGTCCATCGACGTACGGGCCAGGAAGCCGTTTGGACTGTTGCAGAAATTTCCAGCAAGCGTTGCAAAGCCACGGGGCCGCCGTCGCGCTTCACCGCCCCCCAGCGGGGAACGACCTTGGGGTGCCACGCGCCGAGGGGGCGACGAGCCTGAGCCACGTCATCGACCAGGGTGAGCGGACCGGCGCGCCCGCCGGGCGGGCCGAGGCCAGGGCCCACTGGATCGACCGCGACACGGTGGTCTGGCAGACCGACCCCGCCCTGCGGCACACGCTCGCCTTCAGCCCCGACGGGGGCATCGCCGTCGGGGCCTCCGGCGAGCTGACGGGGCACCCGCGCATCGTCAGGCTGGCCCCCGGCACGCTCAGCGAGGAGCAGCGAAGCCGCTGGCCCCACCTGGCCGGGTACACCGCGCTGAAGGTCGACCGGCGCGACGCCGGCCTGGTGCGGCAGGCACTGCGCGGCCAGGTCGTGGCCGTGGCCCGGGACGCCGAGGGCGGGCTGCGGGCCGCGACGGGCGTGCAGATCCCCGGCGTGCTCGACGACCTGTACGCCGCGGCGGCCACCGCCCCGCTCGGCCCGGCCGGTCGGGTGGTCCCCAGGCTGGCGTTGTGGGCGCCGACCGCGCGGCGGGTGGAGCTGGCCCTGTACGGGCGCTCGCGCACGGTCCACCCGATGCGGCGCGACGACCGGACCGGCATCTGGTCGTTCCGCGGGCTGCCCACCTGGATGGGACGCGAGTACACGTTCCTGGTCACCGTCTACTCCCCCGCGGCCGGCAGGGTCGTCACGAACGAGGTCACCGACCCCTACAGCCTGGCCGTCGCCCCGGACGGGACACGCAGCAGGCTGGTCAGCCTGGACAGCGCCGCGCTCAAGCCGCCCGGCTGGGACCGGCTGGCCAAGCCCGCGGCCGTGCCCCAGGAGCGGGCCTCGATCTACGAGTTGCACGTGCGCGACTTCTCCGCCTCCGACGCCGGCGTCCCGGCCGGGCGGCGCGGCACATATGCGGCCTTCTCCGGGGACGCTGCCGGGGATTCGGCCGGGATGCGCGAGTTGCGGGGGCTGGCCGCGGACGGGCTGACGCACGTGCACCTGCTGCCGGTGTTCGACTTCGCCACGGTCCCCGAGCGCGCGGCGGACCGTACCGAGCCGGACTGCGACCTCGCGGCCCTGCCGCCCGACTCCGAGCGGCAGCAGGAGTGCGTGGCGCGCACGGCCGCGACCGACTCCTTCAACTGGGGGTACGACCCGCTGCACTACACCGTGCCGGAGGGCTCCTACGCGACGGACCCGGACGAGCGGACCCGGCAGTTCAGGGGCATGGTCGCCGGGCTCAACCGGGCGGGGCTGCGCGTGGTGATGGACGTGGTCTACAACCACACCCACTCCACCGGCGTGCTCGACCCGATCGTGCCCGGCTACTACCACCGGCTGCTGGAGGACGGCACGGTGGCCACCTCCACCTGCTGCCCCAACACCGCGCCCGAGCACGCCATGATGGGCCGGCTGATCGTCGACTCGGTCGTCACCTGGGCCCGCCAGTACAAGATCGACGGCTTCCGTTTCGACCTCATGGGCCACCACCCGAAGGCCAACATCCTCGCCGTCCGCCGCGCCCTCGACGCGCTGACCGTGGCCAGGGACGGCGTGGACGGCCCGTCGATCATCCTGTACGGCGAGGGCTGGAACTTCGGCGAGGTGGCGAACGACGCCCGCTTCGAGCAGGCCACGCAGGCGAACCTGGCGGGCACCGGCATCGGCACGTTCACCGACCGGCTGCGGGACGCGGTGCGCGGAGGCGGCCCGTTCGACGCCGACCCGCGCGTGCAGGGGTTCGGCTCCGGCCTGGCGGGGGCGCCCAACGGGGCGCCGGCCAACGGCACGGCCGAGCAGCAGCGGGCCCGGCTGGCGTACTACACCGACCTGATCAAGGTGGGCCTGACCGGTAACCTGCGCGACTACGTACTGCCCTCCGGGAAGAAGGGCTCGGAGATCGACTACAACGGCTCGCCCGCGGGCTACACGGCCGCGCCCGGAGAGGCGGTGACGTACGTGGACGCGCACGACAACGAGACGCTGTTCGACGCGCTGGCCTACAAGCTGCCGCAGGACACGCCGATGGCCGACCGGGTGCGCATGCAGGCGCTGTCGCTGGCCACGGCGGTGCTGGCGCAGGGGACGACGTTCGTGCACGCGGGCAGCGAGCGGTTGCGGTCGAAGTCGCTCGACCGCAACTCCTACGACTCCGGCGACTGGTTCAACCGGCTGCTGTGGGACTGCGCGGCCGGCAACGGCTTCGGCGCCGGACTGCCGCCCCGGGCCGGCAACGCGGACAGATGGCCCTACGCCCGGCCCCTGCTCGCCGACCCGGCGCTGCTGCCCGACTGCGCGGCCATCGACGCCGCCCGGGCCAGGTACGGCGAGCTGCTGCGGATCCGGGCCTCGACGCCCGCCTTCGCGCTGGGGTCGCTCGCCGAGGTGCGGCGGCGGTTGACGTTCCCCGACGCGGCGGAGGGCGTGATCGCCATGCACGTGGACACGACCGGCCTGGATCCGCGGTGGAGGTCGGTCACCGTCGTGTTCAACGCGACGCCCTGGGCCTGCGCGCAGGCGATGGAGTCGCTGGCCGGGCGGGCGGTGGCGCTCCATCCCGTACAGGCCGGGTCCGGCGATCCGGTGGTGCGCCGATCGTCGTTCGACCCGGCCTCCGGCACGCTCACGGTGCCGCCGCGTACGGTCGCGGTGTTCGTCCAGTCCTGACCGGGGAAGGAACAACAGGAAAGACGCCCATCACTGGCGTCGGCGCGCACATCGGCGCAGACTGGATAGACGGCTATCGCGTGGAGCAGTGGAGCATCCGTGGACAATCACCTTGATCACATGCCGGTTCTGTCCCGCGGCAGGCATCGCAACCCCAAGCGCGGCGCCTGCTTCATGGAGCTGGCCTCCTACCTGGCCGGGGAGCGGTGGAGCGACCATCCGGCGTGCACGCACCCGCTGCTGGCCGCGCTCGCCCGCCTCGTCAACGACAACACCAGCGACGAGAGCCGGGCCAAGCTCGTCCGGCTCGTGCCGTCCATCATCGGCCTGGCCAGCGACGACCTGCGGGTGGACGCGCGGATCGCGCTGCGCTGCGCCACGACGGCGCTGCCGGTGGCGGCGGCCGAGCGCCAGCTCGCGCTGGCGGTGTCGGTGCTGGCGGCGGAGGAGATGCTGGCCCGGCTCGACGGGGCCCCGTCGGGACGGTTCAGCGAGGAGAGCCGGCGGGCGATGGCGGAGGTGCCGCAGGCGGCCGAGCAGGCCAGGCACTTCAGCCGCGCGGCCCGGATCACGGAGAAGGGTTTCCGCCGGTACGCGGCCCCGAACGCGGTGCAACTCGCGGTCGTGGGCATCGTCCAGGCCTGCATCCCGGACCCGGACGCGCTGCTGCGCAAGCTCCTGGAGGACACCATCACCGACTGCGCCACCCTGATCCGCGGCCCCCAGCCCACCCCCACCACCCCGGCCCCGATCCACGCCTGACCACCCGGGTCCGCCGCGAGCCGGCCAGGGCGGCAGCGAGCTCGTAGCGTCCCCCGGCCTCCGTCGATCAACTCGGTGCGCTCCCCGGGCTGGGGCAGCTTGAGCCAGTTGGCGACGGTGTGACCAGGGGGGCGACTGAGCGGGAACGGCAGCGCCTCGCGAGTAGACGCAGGTCAGGCAAGCCTGTCCTGCGTTGCGAGGTTTACGAGCATATGTCTACATTTGCTGGCCGAGGGTCGGCATATGGAGGGCATGATGACCATCGAGCTCACCCGCCCGTACTCCGCCGAGAAGCATCACCGTCACCGCGACGTCACCGGTGGCTGGTTGCGGCCGGCGGTGTTCGGGGCGATGGACGGGCTGGTGTCCAACTTCGCGTTGATCGCCGGGGTCGTGGGGGCGGCGGGGGCCGGGCGCGGGACGGTGGTGGCCGGGTTCGCGGGGCTGATCGCCGGGGCGTGTTCCATGGCGGCCGGGGAGTACACCTCGGTCAGGTCGCAGACCGAGCTGATGCGGGCCGAGATCGCCGTCGAGCGGCGCGAGCTGGCCCGCGATCCCGAGGGCGAGCAGGCCGAGCTGGCGGCGCTCTACCGGGCGCGGGGGCTGGACCCGGACCTCGCGCGCCAGGTCGCCGCCGGGCTGTCGGCCAACCCCGAGCAGGCGCTCCGGGTGCACGTGCGGGAGGAGCTCGGGGTGGATCCGGACGACCTGCCCTCGCCCTACGTGGCGGCCGCCTCGTCGTTCTGCGCGTTCGCCACGGGGGCGCTGGTGCCGCTGGCGCCGTTCCTGTTCGGGGCGTCCGGGCTGGTGGTGGCGCTGGTGCTGAGCGTGGTGGCGCTGTTCGGGTTCGGCGCGGTGGTGGCGCGGATGACGGCCCGGCCCTGGTGGCTGGGCGGGATGCGGCAGCTGGTGCTGGGGGTCGGGGCCGCGGCCGTCACCTTCGGGCTGGGGCAGTTGCTCGGCGTCGCCGTCTCATGAGCCCGGTCACGTACGGGTGGCGGTGGCGAGCCTGAGGCCGAGGGCGATGAGGGCGGCTCCCGTGAGGCCGTCCACCGTCCTGCGTACGGCCGGCCTGGTGAACAGCCTGCGCAGCGCGCCGACGACGTTGGCCACGACGAGGAACCAGGCGACGGTCCCCGCCAGGGCGATCAGCGACAGCACCAGGGCGTCCTCCAGCAGGGCCCCCGAGCCGACGAACTGGGGCACGAGGGCCACGAAGAACAGGGCCGCCTTGGGGTTGAGCACGTTGGTCAGCAGTCCCTCGGCGAAGGCGGCCCAGGCGTTGCGCCGCCCCGGGTCCGGCAGGTCGAGCTCCGGCTTCCCGCCGCCGCGCAGGGCCGAGCGCAGCGCCCGTGCCCCCAGGTAGAACAGGTAGGCCGCGCCCACCACCTTCACCACGGTGAACGCCATCGCCGAGGCGGCCAGCAGCGCCGCGACGCCGGTGGCCGCGGCGGCCACCCAGACGAACACTCCCACGGAGATCCCGGCCGCCGCCGCCATGCCGTGACGCCGCCCGGACACGGCCGAGCGGCGCACGACGACCGCGAAGTCCGGGCCGGGTGACATGGCGCCGAGCATCACCACACCGCCGAAGGCGGCTATCTGTGTCACAGAGGTCATGGCGTCCACCTTACGAGGCGGGCACCACGCCTCAGCGCTTGCGGCCGCGCTTCTTGATCAAAGAACGCAGGGTCAGCAGCAGCACGACGGCCACGATCTGGCCGGCCAGCACGATGCGGTTGACGTCCACGGCGGGCCGCCAGTGAGCGTCGCCGTCCTTGAGCACGTAGACGCCCGCGGGCGTGGCGCTGAGCCCGAACCCACCGCCGCTGCCGGTGCCCTCCTCGTTCTTCTCCCCCCTGCCCTGACCTTGACCGCCCCCGCCGCCCTGAGCGACCCGGGCGACGGGGATGACGACGACGTCGCCCTGCTGGATCGGCTCGCCGAAGACGCGTTTGACGGTCGCGGCGTCCTTCGATCGCTCCATGAGCTCCATGATGTTCATCCCCCCATCCTCGCCCTCGGCCGCCCGCCTGGCCACCGGCGCCCGCGGGCGTTCGCTAGTCGAAGGTGGTCGAGATCTCGTGCCACCCGCCCGGCGGGATCTTCGCCGCCGGCTCGGGCCCCCAGGTCCCCTTCTCGTACGGCAGCGGCTGCTCGGGCAGGTCGAGCACCCGGTGCACGATCCGCCACGACTCGTCCACCAGGTCGAACCGGGCGAACCTGCGTGGATCGCCGCTGAGGGCGTCGGTCAGGATCCGTACGTAGGCGGCCTCCATCGGCCCGAGCACCTTGGTGAAGTCGACGCTGACCGGCACCGGCCTGGTGTGCTGCTTGCCCGGCTCCTTGGCCAGCAGGTCGAACGTCACCCCGGCGTCCGGCTGCAGCCGGAACCTGATGAGGTTGGGCCCGGCGGGCTCGGCGCCGCCGCGGAACATCGTCACCGGCGGCCTGCGCAGCTCGGCGACGACCTCCAGGTCGGTGGTGGGCAGCGCCTTGCCGGAGCGGATGCACCAGGGCACCCCGGCCCAGCGCCAGTTGTCGATGTGGGCGCGCATGGCGACGTAGGTCTCGGTGGTCGAGCCGGGGCGGACGCCGTCGGTGTCGAGATAGCCGGCGTACTGGCCGCGTACGACGTCGGAGGGGTCGATGGCCTGGACGGCGCGCAGCACCCGCCACTTCTCGTCGAGCTGGGCGCGGGCGTCGGTGGACGGCGGCGGGTCCATCGCGAGGATGGCAAGCAGTTGCAGCAGGTGGTTCTGCACCACGTCGCGGATGGTGCCGTTGGCGTCGTAGAAGGCGCCGCGGTCGCGGACGTCGAAGTCCTCGGCCATGGTGATCTGGATGCTGCGGATGTGGTTGCGGTTCCAGATGGGCTCCAGCAGGGTGTTCGCGAAGCGGAACACCATGAGGTCCTCGACCGGCTCCTTGCCCAGGAAGTGGTCGACCCGCCGCAGGTGGTCCTCGTCGAAGTGGCACAGCAGCTGGTCGTTGAGCTCCCGGGCCGATGCGAGGTCATGGCCGAACGGCTTCTCCACCACCAGCCGCGCCTCGCGGTTGAGCCCCACCCCCGACAGCCCCTCGGCGACCACCGCGAACAGCGACGGCGGCACCGCCAGGTAGTGCACCAGGAAGCCCAGGCCGGCCACCTCGTCACGCAGCCCGGCGAACGTCTCCGGGTCGCGGTAGTCGCCCGCGACCAGCCGCAGATTGCCGGCCAGCTTCTTGAACGCCGCGTCGCCGACCTCGGCGCCGACGGCCTCGCGGACGTGCTCGCGCAGCGCCGCGAGGTCCATGTCGGTCTTGGCCACGCCGATGATCGGCAGGTCGAGCCGCTTGTCGGCGGTCAGGCGGTAGAGGGCCGGCAGGACCATCTTGCGCGCCAGGTCGCCGGTGACCCCGAACAGGACGAGTGCGCCGGCGTCTTCCACGCCCCCCGATGCGTGCCCCACGTCAGATCCGCCTTCCGCGCAGCTCCCGGTATTTGCGGACGAGCCGCTCGGTGGAGGCGTCAGGGAGATCGCCCGGCGGATCCTCGGAGGTGAGCGCGGGCGCCAGGTCGAGCGCCATCTTCTTGCCCAGCTCGACACCCCACTGGTCGAAGGAGTCGATGCCCCAGATCGTGCCCTCGACGAAGACGATGTGCTCGTAGAGGGCGACGAGCTGGCCGAGCGTGGACGGGGTCAGCTTGGGCGCGAGGATCGTGGAGGTGGGGCGGTTGCCGGGCATCACCTTGTGCGGCACGATCTCCGGCGGCGTGCCCTCGGCGGCGATCTCCTCGGAGGTCTTGCCGAACGCCAGCGCCGAGGTCTGGGCCAGCAGGTTGGCGATGAGCTGGTCGTGCATGCCCGCGCGGTCGTCGAACGGCTCGGCGAAGCCGATGAAGTCGGCCGGCACGAGCCGCGTGCCCTGGTGCAGCAGCTGGTAGAAGGCGTGCTGGCCGTTGGTGCCCGGCTCGCCCCAGAAGATCTCGCCGGTGTCGGCGGTGACCGGGGTGCCGTCGGCGCGTACGGACTTGCCGTTGGACTCCATCGTGAGCTGCTGCAGGTAGGCGGGGAAGCGGTGCAGCCGCTGGCTGTAGGGCAGGACGGCATGGGTCTCGGCGCCGAAGAAGTCGGTGTACCAGATGCCGAGCAGGCCCATCAGGACCGGCATGTTTGCCTGGAACGGCGCGGTGCGGAAGTGCTGGTCCATGGCGTGGAAGCCGGCGAGCATCTCGCGGAACCGCTCGGGCCCGATGGCGATCATCACGGACAGGCCGATGGCGCCGTCGAAGGAGTAGCGCCCGCCGACCCAGTCCCAGAAGCCGAACATGTTGTCGGGGTCGATGCCGAACTCGGCGACCTTGCCGGCGTTGGTGGAGACGGCCACGAAGTGCCGGGAGACCGCGTCCTGGCCGAGCGCGTCGACCAGCCACTGGCGGGCGACGCGGGCGTTGGTGAGCGTCTCCAGCGTGGTGAACGTCTTGGAGCTGACCACGAACAGCGTGGTCGCGGGGTCGAGGTCGGCGAGGTTTCCGGTGATGTCGGCCGGGTCGATGTTGGAGACGAACCTGGCCTTGATGCCCGCGTCGGCGTAGTCGCGCAGCGCCTCGTAGGCCATGGCGGGGCCGAGGTCGGAGCCGCCGATGCCGATGTTGACGACGGTCTCGATCGGCCGCCCGGTGGCGCCCGTCCAGTCCCGCGACCTGACCCGGTCGGCGAAGGCGCTCATCCTGTCCAGCACGGCGTGCACGTCGGCCGTCACGTCCTGCCCGTCCACGACGAGCTCGGCGTCCGGCGGCAGGCGCAGCGCGACGTGCAGGACGGCGCGGTCCTCGCTGACGTTGATGTGCTCGCCGCGGAACATGGCCTCGATCCTGTCGCGCAGGCCCGCGCGCTCGGCCAGGCTCACGAGCAGGTCGATGGTCTCCTGCGTGGCACGGTGTTTGGCGTAGTCGAGGTAGAGGTCGCCCGCGGTCACGGTCATGCGCTCGGCGCGGGCGGGGTCCTCGGCGAACAGCTCGCGCAGCCGCCTGCCCTTCAACTCCTCGTAATGCTTGGCCAGGGCCGCCCACTCATGGCTCTGGGTGATGTCGCCGTTCACGCTCTTTCCTCCTCGCATCGCCAAACCGATCACCATCGTCCCGTAACCCCGTACCCCCGATAGCGCATTCCGCCCGCCGCGGGGAGGACTCTTTGCCTCAGTGGGACTCCCGGCCCACGTGGTCGCCGCTGGACCCGATGAGGAAGTCCAGGTCGGCGCCGCGGTCGGCCTGGGTGACGTGCTCGACGTAGAGGCGTTCCCAGCCGCGGGTGGGGGCGGCGTAGCCGGTGGTGACGGGCTTCCTGGCGGCCAGCTCGGCCGCGGGCACGTCCACGTCGAGCCGCCTGGCGGGCACGTCCAGCACGATCGGGTCGCCGGTGCGCACCCTGGCCAGCGGCCCGCCGGCCGCCGCCTCGGGCGCGGTGTGCAGCACGACCGTGCCGTACGCGGTGCCGCTCATGCGGGCGTCGCTGATGCGGACCATGTCGCGTACGCCCTTGGCCAGTAACTTCGCCGGTAACGGCAGGTTGCCCACCTCGGGCATGCCCGGATACCCCTTGGGCCCGCACCCGCGCAGCACCAGCACCGACGTCTCGTCCACGTCCAGGTCGGGCGAGTCGAGCCGGGCGTAGACGTCCTCGACGCTGTCGAAGACCACGGCCCGGCCGCGGTGCCGCAGCAGCTCGGGCGAGGCGGCGGCGGGCTTGATCACGGCGCCGCCGGGCGCGAGGTTGCCGCGCAGCACGGCGATGCCCGCGTCGGGCAGCAGCGGGGCGGAGCGGCGCCGGATGACGTCCTCGTCCCAGATCTCGGCCCCGGCCAGGTGCTCGACGAGCGGCCGCCCGGTGACGGTGATCGCCTCGGGGTCGAGCAGGTCCTCGACCTCCTTGAGCACGGCGGCGAGCCCGCCGGCCCGGAAGAGGTCGTCCATGAGGTGCCGCCCGGCCGGCTGGAGGTCCACCAGCAGCGGCACCCCGGCGCCGATGCGGTCGAAGTCGTCCAGGGTCAGGTCCACGCCGAGCCGGCCGGCGATGGCCAGCAGGTGCACGACGGCGTTGGTGGAGCCGCCGATCGCGGCCAGGGTGACGATGGCGTTGCGGAAGGAGCCTTTGGTCATGACCTGGCTGGGGCGGCGGCCCTGCCTGACGAGGTCCACGACGTGGCGCCCGGTCTCGTGGGCGCGTTCGAGCAGGCGGTTGTCGGGGGCGGGGGTGCCGGCGGTGCCGGGCAGCGTCATGCCGAGCGCCTCGGCCATGCAGGCCATGGTGGAGGCGGTGCCCATGGTGTTGCAGTGGCCGCGGCTGCGGATCATGGACGACTCGGACTCCAGGAACGCCTCGCGGGAGAGCGTGCCGGCGCGTACCTCCTCGCTGAGCCGCCACACGTCGGTGCCGCAGCCGAGCGGGGCGCCGCGGAAGTGCCCGGTCAGCATGGGTCCGCCGGGTACCACGACGGCCGGCAGGTCCACGGAGGAGGCGGCCATGAGCAGCGACGGGATGGTCTTGTCGCAGCCGCCGAGGAGCACGACGCCGTCGATGGGGTTGGCGCGCAGCATCTCCTCGGTGGCCATGGCGGCCAGGTTGCGCCAGAGCATCGCGGTGGGGCGTACGTTCGTCTCGCCGAGGGAGACGACAGGCAGGTTGAGCGGCACGCCGCCGGCCTCCCACACGCCGTTCATGACGCGCTGGGCCACCTCGTTCAGGTGGGAGTTGCAGGGGGTCAGGTCGGAGGCGGTGTTGGCGATGGCGATGTGCGGCCTGCCGCCCTCGAACGCCTCACGCGGCAGGCCTCGCCGCATCCACGCCCGATGGATGTAGGAGTTGCGGTCGTTCCCCGAATACCACTGCGAACTCCTCAATTCCATGTTTGGCACCTTATCGGGGGCTTTGGGGATTCAGTACGCCCGGGGGAGGAAGCACCAAGGGCATGGAGCTCATCGACGCGTACTGGCGGGCGGCGAACTACCTGTCCGTCGGGCAGATCTATCTGCTGGACAATCCGCTGCTGACAGAGCCGTTGCGGCCGGAGCACATCAAGCCCCGCCTGCTCGGCCACTGGGGCACCACACCCGGGCTGAACTTCTGCTTCGCCCACCTCAACCGGATCATCACCGAGCGCGACCAGGACATGATCTACATCGCGGGCCCCGGCCACGGCGGCCCCGCCGCGGTGGCGCACGCCTGGCTGGAGGGAACGTACTCGGAGCGCTATCCGGACGTCTCGCAGGACGCCGCGGGCATGCGGCTGCTGTTCCGCCAGTTCTCCTTCCCCGGCGGGATCCCCAGCCACGTCGCGCCCGAGACGCCCGGATCCATCCACGAGGGCGGCGAGCTGGGCTACTCGCTCGCGCACGCCTACGGGGCCGCGTTCGACAACCCGGACCTGGTGGTGGCGTGCATCGTGGGCGACGGGGAGGCCGAGACCGGGCCGCTGGCCGCGAGCTGGCACTCCAACAAGTTCGTGAACCGGCGGCGGGACGGGGTCGTGCTGCCCATCCTCCACCTGAACGGCTACAAGATCGCCAACCCCACCGTCCTCGCCCGCATCCCCTTCGAGGACCTGGTCAAGCTCATGGAGGGGTACGGCTATCACCCGCACCTGGTGGGCCCCGACCACGCGGAGATGGCCGGCACCCTGGACACGGTCTTCGACGAGATCGCCGCCTACCGCGACGGCCGGGCCGACCGGCTGCCGATGATCATCCTGCGTACGCCGAAGGGCTGGACCGGCCCCCGCGAGGTGGACGGCAAACCGGTGGAGGGCACCTGGCGGGCGCACCAGGTGCCGCTGCCCCGGGTGCGCGAGGACGCCTCGCACCTGGCCCAGCTGGAGCAGTGGATGCGCTCGTACCGGCCCGAGGAGCTGTTCGGCGAGGACGGGCGGCCGGTCGGCGAGATCCGGCGCACGGTGCCGCGCGGCCCGCGCAGGATGAGCGCCAACCCGCACGCCAACGGCGGGGAGCTGCTGAAGCCGCTGCGGCTGCCGGACTTCCGCACGCTGGCGGTGGAGGTCAAGTCGCCGGCCGGGCAGTCGAGCGAACCCACCCGGGTGCTCGGCGGGCTGCTGCGCGACGTGATCGCCGCCAATCCGCGCAACTTCCGGCTGCTGGGCCCGGACGAGACGGCGTCGAACCGGCTGACGGACGTGTTCGAGGTCACGGACCGGGCGTGGGACGCCGCCGTCGAGCCGACCGACGAGCACCTGGCCGCGGACGGTCGGGTGATGGAGGTGCTGAGCGAACACCTGTGCCAGGGCTGGCTGGAGGGTTACCTGCTGACCGGGCGGCACGGGCTGTTCAACTGCTACGAGGCGTTCATCCACATCGTCGACGCCATGTTCAACCAGCACGCCAAGTGGCTGGAGTCCTCCCAGCGGATCACCTGGCGGCGGCCGGTGGCGTCGCTGACGTACCTGCTGTCGTCGCACGTGTGGCGGCAGGACCACAACGGGTTCAGCCACCAGGACCCGGGGTTCCTGGACGTGGTGGTCAACAAGAAGGCGTCCGTGGTGCGCGTCTACCTGCCGCCGGACGCGAACACGCTGCTGTCCGTCGGTGACCACTGCCTGCGCTCGCGGGACTACGTGAACGTCATCGTGGCCGGCAAGCAGCCCGTGCTCGACCTGTTCACCATGGACGAGGCCATCGCCCACAACACGCGCGGCCTCGGCATCCTGCCGTGGGCCTCCACCGACCAGGACCAGGACCCGGACGTGGTGCTGGCCTGCGCGGGCGACGTGCCGACCCTGGAGGTGCTGGCGGCCGCCGCGATCCTGCGCGAGCACCTGCCCGCGCTCAAGGTCCGGGTGGTCAACGTGGTGGACCTGATGCGGCTGCAGACGCCGTCGGAGCACCCGCACGGCATGCCGGACGCCGAGTTCGACGCGCTGTTCACCACGGACAAGCCGGTCATCTTCAACTTCCACGGCTATCCGTCTCTCATCCACCAGCTCACCTACCGCCGCCACGGCCACCAGCACCTGCACGTACGCGGCTACAAGGAGGAGGGCACCACGACGACGCCGTTCGACATGTGCATGCTCAACGACATCGACCGCTACCACCTGGTGATCGACGTGATCGACCGGGTCCCAGGGCTCGGCTCCCACCAGGCTCACCTCCGCCAGCGGATGACCGACGCCCGGCTGGAGGCCCGCGCCTACACCAGGGAGCACGGCGAGGACCCGCCGGAGATCAGGACGTGGACATGGCCGGCCACATTCTCGTCCTGAACACCGGCTCGTCGTCCATCAAGTACGAGCTGGTCGATCCGGCCAGCCGTGCCCGCCCCGCCAGGGGGCTGGTCGAACGCGTCGGCGAGGAGCAGGGGCTGCTCACCCACCACGCGGGCGAGGGGCCGCCCTACCGGCACGCGGCGCGTTTCCCCGGGCACGGCGAGGGGCTGGCCGCGGTGCTGGAGGCGTTCAAGGCGGCCGGGCCCGAGCTGGACCCCGTGGCGGTAGGGCACCGGGTGGTGCACGGCGGCACCAGGTTCACCGGGGCGGTGGTCGTCGACGACGCGGTGATCCGGGCCATCGAGGAGCTCGCACCGCTGGCTCCGCTGCACAACCCGGTCAACCTCACCGGGATCCGGGTGGCGCGCACGACCTTTCCCGGGGTGCCGCAGGTGGCCGTGTTCGACACGGCGTTCCAGCTCACGCTGCCGCCGGCGGCGTACACGTACGCGGTGCCGCGCGAATGGCGGCAGCGGCTCGGCGTGCGGCGCTTCGGCTTCCACGGCACCTCCTGCGCCTACGTCTCCCGCCGCGCCGCCGCCTTCCTCGGCCGCGACCCGGCCGGGTTGAACCTGGTCGTGCTGCACCTGGGCAACGGCGCCAGCGCGACGGCGATCTCGGGCGGGCGCAGCGTGGACACCTCCATGGGCATGACGCCGCTGGAGGGGCTGGTCATGGGCACGCGCTCGGGCGACGTCGACCCGGCGCTGGCCGGCTACCTGGCGCGGGTGGACGGGCTGGACGCGCGGGAGGTGGAGCAGGCGCTCGCCCGCCACGGCGGCCTGCTGGCGCTGACCGGGACGGGCGACATGCGGGAGGTACGCGCCCGCGACGACCCCGAGGCCGCGCTGGCCCTGGAGATCTACACCCGGCGCATCCGCAAGTACGTGGGCGCCTACTACGCGCTGCTCGGGCGGGTGGACGCGATCGTGTTCACCGGCGGGGTGGGCGAGCACGACGCCGCCACCCGCGCCGCCGCCCTGGCGGGGCTCGACCGGCTCGGCATCGCGGTCGACCCGGCGCGCAACCGGGCCGCCTCGACGGCCGAGCGCGCGATCTCGCCTCCGGGCGGCGAGGTGGCGGTGCTGGTCATCCCGACGGACGAGGAGGGTGAGATCGCCTGCCAGGCCCTGGCACTACTCGACGCCGACGGCTCATGACCGTTGCCGGGGGTTCATGACTTTTGCCGGGATTCATCACCGTTGCCGGCGGGGGACGGCGGGGACCCAGAACTCCACCGTCGTGCCCGCGCCCGGCGCGCTCCGGATGCTCCACCAGCCGCCCGCCGTCTCGGCGCGCTCCCGCATCTCGATCAGCCCGAAGTGGCCGGGCAGACCGTCGGCGGAGAGCAGGCCGACACCGTCGTCGCCGACGCGCACGTGCACGCCCCGGTCGAGCGCGGCCAGCTCGACGGTGACCGTGGTCGCGCAGGCGTGTTTGAGCACGTTGGTCACCGCCTCCTGGCAGATGCGGAAGATGGTGATCGCGGTCTCGGTGGGCGGCTCGCCCTCCAGATCGTGCACCAGGTCGAAGGCCAGGCCGCCGGCCGCCAGGGCCTGCTCCAGGTAGACGGCCAGGCTCTCCACCAGTCCCTCGCCGGGCGGGCGCAACCGGAAGGCGAGGTCGCGCAGCCGCACGACGGCCGCGTCCACGGCGGCGTCCAGCGCCTGCAGGGCGCCGGCGTGCTCCGCGGGCAGGCTCTCGCCCAGCATCCGCAGCCGCATCCCGACGGAGATCATGGTCTGGATGGTGTCGTCGTGCACGTCGGAGGCGATGCGGCGGCGCTCCGCCTCCTGGGCCTGGACCAGACGGGCCAGCAGCAGGCCGCGCTCGTCCAGCGCCCTGGCCATGCTGCGGCGCTCGGTCAGGTCACGGGTCACCTTGCCGTATCCGCGCAGGCCGCCGTCCTGGTCGTGCAGGGCGGTGATGACCACGCTGGCCCAGAACCTGGTGCCGTCCTTGCGGACCCGCCACCCCTCCTCCTCCCACCGCCCGTCGACGGCGGCGATCTCCAGCTCGCCGTCGGGCTTGCCGGACGCCACGTCCTCGGGCGGATAGAACACGGAGAAGTGGGTGCCGATGATCTCCTCGGCGGTGTATCCCTTGATCCGCTGTGCTCCCGCGTTCCAGCTCGCGATCCTGCCCTGGGGGTCGAGCATGAAGATCGCGTAGTCCCGGATGCTCTGGACGAGGAGCTGCATGTCCTCCGGTGGGCGCTCATGCTCGGGCATACCGCAGCCTTGCACGGCCGCTCACCGGAATCAAAGCCGGGTCAAACCGATGCCAGCTCGCACCACACCATCTTGCCGCCTTCCTTGCCCTCCCCGTTGGAGGAGATGCCCCAGCCGGTGGACAGCAGCCGGACGACGTGCAGGCCCCAGCCGCTGGCCGGGCCGGGGACCCGGGCCTCGGGCATGTGCGCGCCGGTGTCGCTCACCTCGACCCGTACGTGGGAGGCGCCACCCCACATGCGCAGCCCGGGCCCGCCCTCGCCGTGTAAGAGCGCGTTCGTCACGAGCTCCGACACCACCAGCAGCACGTCCTCGTGATGACCCTCATAGCCGCACTCCGCCAGAGCGCGCCGGACGATCTGCCGTGCCACGGTGATGCTGTCCATCTCCTCCGGCAGCTTGGTCTCCACGACGCACGCCCCCGCCTCCTCGGTTCCCACCCATCTACTTTCGGCGAGGTCGCCTACCGGCCACGAGACGCAACCGCGCCAGCCACCCTGATACGGCTGCGGCAAGCGCCATAGTGCATTTGCGTCAGTCGAGCAGCCCTTCCCTGCGGGCCAGCGCCACCGCCTCCAGCTTGGACCGCGCCCCCAGCTTCTCCAGCACATGCTGTACGTGGTTGCGCGCGGTGTTGCGGGCCACACCGAGCCGCTCGCCGATCTCGGCCGTGCTCGCGCCCTCGGCCAGCAGCAGCAACGTCTCGCGCTCGCGCGCCGTCAGCGCCGACCCCAGGTGCCCCGCGCGGCCCGTCAGCCGGTCGAGCACGCCCGGCAACAGCCCGGGAGCGAACACCACTCCCCCCGCCGCCACCTCCCGCACCGCAGACTCCAGCTCCCCCAGCCGCGACGACTTCACCACCAGCCCGGCGCCGCCGGCCGCCACCACCCTGGCCGCCACGGAGACGGTCGCCTCGGCGGTCAGCACCAGCACCCGGGCCCCGGGGGCGACGGCGGCAAGCTGGCCGATGGCCTCGATGCCGTCGCCGTCGGGAAGGCGCCGGTCGAGCACGACGACGTCGGGCCGGCACCGGGCGGTCTCGGCCACGGCGGCGACGATGGTGCCGGCCCGCGCCACGACCTCGATGTCGGGGGTCCGGCCGAGCGCGAGGCTGATGGCCTCCGCGACCATGGCATGGTCTTCCACGAGAACCAGCCTGATCGGCGGGGAAGACGGCATGGCGCATGTCCCTCGGGTCTCGGGTGCCTGGGCGCGGCCCGGGGTGTGGCCCGCGTCCATGAGGAGTCTGCCACGGGGTGCCGCGCGCCCGTCACCCGCCGTTGCCGCCGAGGCGCATGAGCGTGGAGAGGCCGGAGAGGCGCCGCCGAATTGGCCAAAAGCTTCCCTAACCGGGCATGACACTGTAGCGATTTAGGGTATTTGTCCTTTTTGAACCCGAAACGAACACATCGGGGGGATCGTCATGGCTATGGAGACAGAGATCCGTAACCTGCTCGACTGCCACGTGGTGGGTTCGGATGGACAGCCGATCGGCAAGGTCGGCCAGGTCTACCTCAACGACCGTACAGGGGAACCGGAGTGGGTGACCGTGCGTACAGGGTTCTTCGGTATGAAGCAGACCTTCGTGCCGCTGGCCAACGCGCGCCGCTCGGGCGAGGAGATCAGGGTCCCCTTCGACAGGGAGATGATCAAGGGAGCACCGAACATCGACGTGAACGGCCGCCTGGCGCTGGAAGAGGAGGCCGACCTCTACCGCTACTACGGCATGCAGCCGTCGGGCATCCCGCAGCAGCGCAGCGGCGAGCCGCGGACGCGGGGACCGTTCACGGGCGAGCGCTTCGCGGAGCAGGAGCGGGGCGTTCCCGGCGAGCCACTCGGCGAGCGCGGCGTTCCCGGTGAGCCGTTCGGCGGCCTCGCCGACGAGCGCGACATCGACATGACCATGTCGGAGGAGCGCCTGCGCATCGGCAAGGAGAGCAGGGAGACGGGCCGCGTGCGCCTGCACAAGTACGTCGAGACCGAGCACGTCACCGAGCGGATCCCGCTCTCGCACGAGGAACTCGTGATCGAGCGCGAGCCCATTTCCGACGGGGAGACCGCCACGCCGCTGGAGATCCGCGAGGAAGAGCGGCAGATGATCCTGCACGAGGAGCGTCCGATCGTCGGCAAGGAGACCAGGCCGGTCGAGCGCGTCCGCATCCACAAGCGGGACGTGCGGCACGAGGAGATCGTGGAGGGCCAGGTCCGGAGGGAGCGACTGGAGATCGACGAGGAGGGGATCACCAGGGCCGAGGGCGAGGGCCTGCCGCCGGAGCGGTGAACCCTTCGGCGGACCACCCTCGGATGGAACCGAGCGAACCGCGCTCGGATGGATCCCGGCGCACCACGCTCGGGTGATCGGGTGTCGCGCGGGGGCGGCGGACGACGTCCCCGCTGACGCCATCGGCCGCACTGCCGCCGCCCGCCACACGGACCGGTCCGGCGCACAGACCCGTCCGGCACACAGACCCGTCCGCTTCGCCGGCGCGTGTGCGCCTCGCCGGCGACGTGCGCCCTTCGAGGTGGACCGATTCGGTCTGGTAACCAAGCAGTGTCGACGGGGTAAGCCCTGCGGACTGGCGGGACTGCCGCGACCGCAGGCGGTGACCGGCGCCCCGCCTGCGGCCCGACCGAGAGCGAGGCCGCCCATACCCCCCGTGACCACGGCATCGATCACCCGCGCGGCCCACTCCCCCACTCCTGCCGACCGGCGCACGACCATGCCCGGAAACACAGCGTTCACCTGCGTGGAGAGGCCCGTTCACACCTGCGCCCGGCGCGGCGCCAAGCGATCGATACCAGATTCGTTAAGTGACAGTTGACAGGAAACCCGCCGCTGACGACCATCGTGGGCGTAGGTATTAAGTGTCAATTTACGAGTCGAGCCGGGCCCACGGGTCAGGAGGTGGCCTCAGTTGAGCATCGAGCCGAGGGCGAGAGTGGCCCCAGAGCGCGTGCTGCCAGGCCCGGTGCCCATGGCGCCGGAGACAGCCGCGCAGCAACGGGTGGTGCGGCGGATCTGCGCCAGGGTGGCGCCGGAGGGTATGGAGGTCGGCGTCGGCGAGCTGCCCCCGGGCGGCCTGCAGGTGTGGATCGACACCCCGGCCCCGCTCGGCACCCAGGAGTCCTGGGTGCTGCACCACCGCATGGCCCGCGAGGTGGCGCTGGTCGGCTGGCACTGCGAGGCCGACGCCGACCGCCTGCTGGTGCTCGGCTGGAGCGCCGCGTGCCTGCACAACCGCGTACGCCTGCTGCAGAGCGGACTGCGCAGACTGGCCGACTTCGAGCACACCGCCCAGCGGGCCGTGCAGCTCGACGGGCTGCTCGGCGAACTGAGCCCCGACGACGAGGCGCCCGCCCAGGTCGCGGCGGCCGTCTGCGAGTCGATCGAGCGCCGGCTGCGCTGGCCCGAGCGGCTGGCCGAGCTGGAGGGCTACGAGCGCAGCTCCGGCCTGCCCCACCTGCAGCTGCTGCTGGCCCAGGTCGCCGGGCTGGAGACGAAGGTCGCCAGCGCCTGCGAGGAGCACCTCGTCATGGCGCGCGTGCTGGCGCGGGCCGTCTGCGAGCACTACGCGCTCCACTCCGACCTGCGCCGCGCGCAGAGAGAAGTGCTGGCCGAGACCCGCCGATGGGTGCACGCCAGCTCCATGATCCGTGGCTCGGCCGGCCCACGGCCGGGCTTCACTGGTGGCGGCCGTCCCCACATGGGGCTGGCCGAGCGCCGCATCGCCGCGAGCGTCATCAACCACGGCACGCCGCGGGCCACCCCCGCGACCGCCGCTCCCCGGGCCGGACACCTCGGCCAGGGGGAGGGCGCCCGCTGAACCCGTAACCGCTCAACGGCGAGCGGTCGCCCGGAAACCCCCCACCCCACATCCGGTCACCAGAATCCGGTAGGAGAGCTCCCGTCATGCGAACCCCCCCGCACCTGCCCGCCCGATCCAGGCGCGAGTCCCGTGAGACCGACACCGCCAGACCCCGCCGCCACCCCTACGGCCTGCACGAGGTTCCCGTGCAGGCGGCTCCGCGCGGCACGCTCGACCTCCCCGACGCCGTCCCCGGCCTGCCCGACGAACCCGACGTGTTCGTCGAGCAGCGGCTGCTCGGCATCAGGGAAATGTCCAACCAGGCCATCGGCTCCATCGACGACCTGCTCCAGCACACTGCCTGAAGTGTGCCCCAGCGGCTCCGGGACGGGAGCCGGCACAGCGATATCTCAGAGGAGAGTCATGCAGGGACTATCGCGACTGGAGCTGAGGCCGCGTGATGTCGGAGGTCACCAGCCACGCTCCATAGCGGGCATGGAAGCGCCGCGCACCTTGGACGAGGTACGCGCACTCGTACGGCGGGCCATGGTCAGCAAGAGCCGCCTGTACCCGGTCAGCACCGGCAGGAACTGGGGCATGGGCTCCGCCATGCCGATCACCGAGGACAACGTCGTCGTCGATCTCAGCGGCATGAACCGCATCCGCAGCCTCGACCTGGAGGCCGGCTTCGCCGTCATCGAACCGGGAGTGACCCAGGCGCAGCTCGCCGAGGTGCTGCGCGAGACCCCGTGGATGCTCAACGTCACCGCCTCCTGTGCCGACACCTCCGTCATCGGCAACGCCCTCGACCGCGGCGACGGCTGCGTGCGCTCCCGGGTGCACGACGTGGCCGGGATCGAGGCCGTGCTGGCGGACGGCAGCGTGGTCACCACCGGCGGGCTGGACCCGGCCGGGCGCTATCACGGGCGGGTCGCCGGACCGGACCTGACGGCGGCGTTCGTCCAGCACAACCTGGGCGTCGTCACCGCCATGGCGGTCGCGCTGGTGCCACGCCCGCAGACCATCGGGCTGGTGCACGGCCGGATCCCGCGGGACCAGGCCGGCGTGGCGCTCGGCGCGGTCACGAACTTCCTGCGCCGCGGCAACCCGGCCGAGGGACTGCTGCGCGTACGCGAGCTGTCGCTCGTGCCGAGCCACGGCGACTGGATCCTGCCCCAAGGCGTCGATCCGAGCCTGTTCACCATCCTGGGGCCGCTCATGGGCAGCGACGCCACGGTGGAACTGGCCGAGGAGCTGCTGCGTAAGGCCCTCATCGAGGTGGAGGGCGCCGAGGCGCTGCGCGTCGTCGACGCCGCCGAGGTCGCCCCCGGCGACCCGCTCTACGCGCGGGCGCTCATGGCGCAGGGCATCCCCACCTGCCTCGGCGTACGCAACGCGCTCGGCGTGGCGTCGTGCGACCAGATCGACGAGGGCGAGATGGGCTTCCTGGCGCTGCTGCCGCTGATGCCCATGCACGCCCGCAGGACCGAGCACATCCTGGCCGCGCTCCAGACGGCCGTGGACGCGCACACCACCGCCCTGATGATCGAGTGGAACCTCGTCAGCAGGCACCTGGCCAACGGCGTCATCCAGATCTTCTTCGAACGCGACGCGCCCGACGCGCCCTACCGGGCACACCAGCTCCGCAACGACGGCAACTGCCTGCTGCGCGGCCACGGGTGCGCCATCTACCGGTCCGACATCGACCACGCCGCCGCCGACGTCTGGTCGGAGACCAGCACCGCCAGCCTCGGCATGCTGCACCGGCTCAAGACGGCGCTCGACCCCGACGGCCTGCTCTCCCCCGGCCGCTACGGCGCCTGACCGCCGGCCCCGGCCACCACACCCGACCGGAAGCACCACCGACCGAAGCACCACCGGACCCGAGGGTCCGGATCCCAGCCGGGCCCGGTCCTCGGGCCCGTACCACCTGTCCGAATTCGCCGGTCGCACAGCCGGAGTGTGCCGGCCGGCGGAGCCACATACATCGCTTTGGAGGTGACCACATGCGTTCGTCACCAGCGCGGGGGACGAGCACCGTAGACCGCCGTCACGGAATCATGCTGCGGCTGGTCGGCGCCGGTGTCATGTTGACGGTGATGGCCGACACCACGGCCACCACCCTGGCGGTCGGGGTGTTGCGGTACACGCCGGCGGGCGCCGGCATGCCGCTCGGCGACCTGGTCTGGCTGACCAGCGCGGCCTTCATCCCGATCGCGGCGTTGCTGGCCACCGCCGGCCGGTGGGCCGACCTGTTCGGCCGGCGCCGGGTGCTGGCCGTCGGGCTGGTGGTGTTCGTGCTGGGCGGGATCGCCACGGTCACCGTGGACTCCTGGTCGTACGTCCTGGCCGCACGCGCGGTCCAGGGCGCCGGCGCGGCGGCGATGATCCCGGCCAGCCTCGGGCTGCTGCTCGGCGAGCTGCCGGAGTCGCAGCGGCGCGGCGCGATCGCCCTGTGGAGCTCGGCCTCCGGGCTCGGCTGCCTGCTCATGCAGGCGGGCGGCGGCTGGCTGGCCGCCACCGTCGGCTGGCGGGCGCTGTTCGTCCCCGACGTCATCATCGGCGTCGTGCTCCTCATCGCCTGCGCCGCGCTGCCGCCGGGCAGGCGGACCACGGCCAAGGGCGTGCCGGACATGCTCGGCGCGTGGCTGCTCGCCGGGGGCATCGCGGTGATCGTCCTGGCGATCTCCAAGGCCATGGCCTGGGGCACGGACGTGCTGTGGCTGGCGCTGGCCGCGGTGGCGCTGCTGGGTGGCGCGCTCGCGCAGGCCAGGCACCACCGGCTGCCCGCGATCGACCTCGCGCTGTGGCGGCGGCCCAGGTTCGTCTGGGGCTGGCTGGCCACGTGGTGCTTCGGCGCGCTGTCGTTCGGCCTGCTCACCGTGCAGCCGCTCTACCTGCTCCACCTGGGTTACCCCATGCTGGAAGTGGCGATGTGGCTGACGCCCACGTCGGTGGCCGTCGTCGTGACGAGCTACCTGGCCGGCAAGCTCCTCAAGCGGGTCGGCGCGTACGGCCTGATCTACGCCGGCTCCCTGCTCTGCGGCGGCGCGTGCGTGCTCGTGCTGACGCAGGCCGGGCCCACCGTGTGGGGCCTGATCGCCAGCGTCGTGGTCGGCATGGGCGTCGGCGCGCTCGCGCCCGGCACGTCCGTGGCCACCACCCTGGCCGCCCGCCCCCACCAGTACGCCTCCGCCGTCGGCGCCGCCACCATGGCGCGCATGGTCGGCGGGGCCGTGGGCGTCGCGGTCGTCTCGGTCGTCATCGACCACCCGTTCATGACCGGCCCGTTCGCGGGCCTGGCCGGCGCGCTCGCCATGTGCGTGGCCATCTCCGTACTGATCGGCGCGATAGCCCTGACCAAGATCACCCGGCTGCGGACCGACCCCGGCGACGTCATGATCAAGGTGCCGCGGCGGATGCTGCTTGAGCTGCGCATGACCCTCGCGACCGTCGCGGCGGAGGCTGACGCTCTGCTGCCAGTCGAGACCCGCACACCCCCCATGGACACCCCCACGGACCGTGTCCCGCGTCCGCGGACGCCCGAACCCGGGCCGCTCGCCGGCACCCGCGGGCACACGCACTAGTACAACCATTCGAAAGGGCTCTCGTCATGGCAACCACTTCCTGCGACGTAGCCATCGTCGGCGCCGGGCTCGGCGGCTGCTTCCTAGCGTTATTGCTGGGACGCCGCGGCCGGCACGTCGTCGTCGTCGAGCAGGCTCCCTCCGTACCGAGCGGGGGCGCCGACTTCCTCAAGCCGCCGGGTCTGCGGGTGCTGGCCCGGCACGGAATGGCGCACCTCATCGAACGCCATGGCCTCAGACGCGACGTCATCCGCTACTACCACGACGGTGAGCCGATCAA
Organism: Nonomuraea jiangxiensis; assembly: GCF_900099965.1. Lineage (GTDB taxonomy): Bacteria > Actinomycetota > Actinomycetes > Streptosporangiales > Streptosporangiaceae > Nonomuraea > Nonomuraea jiangxiensis. The sequence continues at coordinate 392,468 of NZ_FNDJ01000005.1, forward strand.
GGAGTGCCGCTTCCCCGACGGCGGCTTCCTCATCCGCCCCTACCGCGAGCTGGTGGAGCTCATCTACGCCAGTTGCGCGATGGAGGGCGTCGAGTTCCGGTTCGACGCCAGCATCGACGACATCGTCATCGAGGACGGCCACGTCGAGGAGCTGGCGCTGTCCAACGGGGACCGGCTGCGGGCCGGCGTCGTGATCGGCGCCGACGGCACCAAGTCCGCCGTGCGCGAGGCGCTCGGCATCGAGCAGCGCACCATGCCGTACGAGCGGCTGCTGATGCGGGTGGCCACCGTGCCGCTGAGCGCCAGCGTCGCCCAGCTCAACCGGCTCTACTTCAGCTCGGAAGGCTGGCTCGCCTACCTCTACCCGATCAACCAGGACCAGGCCAGGGTGTTCGTCGGCCTGCCGCCGGAGGACGACAAGGAGATCTTCCAGGACGGCATCCCCGCGCTGCTCGACGAGCTGAAGAAGTTCGTCACCGACAGCTCCGACGCCTTCGACTTCCTGCAGCCCGCCACCTGGCAGCGGATCAAGGTGTCGTCGCTGCGGTTGAGCGCCTACCACAAGGGCAACGCGGCGCTGCTGGGCTCGGCGGCGTTCGCCTGCCACCCGATGACGGGCATGGGCATGAGCTACACGCTGCACGACGCCGAACTGCTGGCCGATGTCATCTGCGCGGCCGGCGGCGACCATGAGCTGCTCGACCGGCTGCTCTACGCCCGCTACGAGCCCCGCCGACACGCCCACCGGCAGCTCATCGACTATGGTGACGCCCTGGCCGCGACCTTCCGCGACAGGGACGCCTACCTGGCCGCCTTCCGCCCCGACCTGCACGTCCACGGCGAGGCTGCGGCGGCGCTCCTACCCGGCTGAGCCGGGGCCCCCGCCGCCCGCCATTCCCCAACTGAGGCCGTCCCGTGCGACGCTGAGTGCGATGGGCCGGCCCGATCCCCAGGCGGCGGGGGCGCCTCATGTGGTAGTGCCTGCCCTACCGCAAGTACGGGTGACAGCGGGGGTCCGCCCGGCACCGGATCTTCGCGATGCTGATGCGAGATCACGTACGACTCGTCGGCATCGGAGAGAACTGTGCCTATGGTGGACACGTCCCTCACCCCCGCGTCAGCCAGGAGAGATGGCGACAGGGGCAGCGACTTCGCGCGGTTGTCGCGCCGCATCGCCGAGGAGGGCCTGCTGGACAGGCGCCCCGGCTACTACGCGGTCCGGATCGGCCTGGTCGCGGCCCTGTTCGCGGGAAGCTGGGCGCTCTTCGCGGCGCTCGGGGACTCCTGGTGGCAGATCCCGGTGGCGGTGCTGCTGGCGGTGGCGTTCGCCCAGGTCACGCTGCTGGCGCACGACCTGGCGCACGGGCAGATCGCCCGGTCGCGGCGGACGAGCCGGATCGCCGGGCTGCTGGTGGGCAACCTGGGCGTCGGCCTCAGCTACGGCTGGTGGATGGACAAGCACACCCGCCACCACGCCAACCCCAACCACGAGGAGCACGACCCCGACGTCGCGCCCGACCTGCTGATCTGGTCGGAGCGGCAGGCCGCGACGGCCGGCGGGATCTCCCGGTTCATCGGGCGGTGGCAGGCGTTCCTGTTCTTCCCGCTGCTCACCCTGGAAGGGGTGAACCTCAAGGTCTCGAGCTTCCGCGCGCTGCGCCGCCCGTCGCTGAAGAACCGAAGGATCGAGGGGCTGCTGCTGGGCGGGCACGTGGCGGCGTACCTGGGGGCGCTGTTCCTGGTGCTGCCGCCCGGCAAGGCGCTGGTGTTCCTGGCCGTGCACCAGGCCTGTTACGGGATCTACCTGGGCTGCACGTTCGCGCCCAACCACAAGGGCATGCCGGTGCTCACCGCGCAGGACAAGCTGGACTTCCTCCGCCGCCAGGTGTTGACCTCCCGGAACGTGCGCGGCGGGTGGCTGACCGACATCGCGCTCGGCGGCCTCAATCTGCAGATCGAGCACCATCTCTTTCCCAGCATGCCGAGCGCGAACCTGCGCAGGGCACGGCCCATCGTGCGGGCGTACTGCAGCTCGCTCGGCGTCGAGTACGCCGAGTGCGGGCTGATCGAATCGTGGGGTGTGGCGCTGCGCCACCTGCACGAGGTGGGCAGGCCGCTGCGCGTCGGGACGTGACGATCGGCTCCGTCCCGCCGGGTCCGCTGCCCCGCTGGAGCGTGAGGAACCTGCGGGACCGGCCGGACCCTGTGTCAGGATGGCGACTGTGTCCACAGTGTCGCCGGTGCCCGTCGCGGCGGCCGCGTTGCGGCTGTCGCGGGCCGTCGTGTTCGCGGCGGTCTGCGGTGCCGTGTCGGCGGGCGGGCACGCGCTGGCCGGGGGCGGGCCGGTGCCGTTCGGGGTCTACCTGGCCGGGGTGCTGGGCGCGTTCGGGCTGGCATGCCTGATCGACGGGCGCGAGCGCGGGCCCGCGGCCGTGCTGGCCGCGACCGTGGGCGCCCAGATGGTGCTGCACCAGCTCTTCGAGCGGGTGGCGCCGGGCGCGGCGGGCGATCCCGGGCACGCGCACCCAGCGTTCGGCATGGCGCTGGCGCATCTCACGGTGGCGGCGCTGACGGCGTGGTGGCTGCACCGCGGCGAGCGCGCCCTGTGGCTGGTGCTCCGCCTCTACGCGACGCCGCCGCCGATCGGATGGCTGCCCGTCCGCGGGCCGGTGGCGGGCGCCGCCGGGTCCGGCGCGCAGGCCGCCCTGTCGTGGCGGCCGGTGACCCACGACGTGCCCGCGTCCGCGGGCAGGACCGTCTCCCCCACAGTGAGCAGGCGAGGGCCGCCCGGCACGCCGAGGCGTTGAAGTCCTTCGGCGTCCATGTCGGGCGCGTCCTTTCCTGCCTGTGCTCCGGACGGCGCCACGGGCGCGGTCCGGAAGATCCTTCTGGAGATCGGTCATGACATTCCCGCGGCTGAGCATCCGCAAAGCGGCGCTCGCGGCCCTCGCCTGTGCCCTCTTCCTGGCACTCCCCGCCTCGCCGGCCCTGGCCCACGACGCGCTCAAGCGCAGCTCGCCGGCCAAGAACGCGCAGGTCGGCTCGGTCGACCGGATCGAGCTCGAATACTCCGCCGGCGTCAAGTTCCCGTTCGTCCTGCTGCACGACGCGGCGGGCAAGCAGATCACGATCGGCGAGCCGCGCACCTCCGGGCACCTGGTGCTCGCCGACGTCCCGCAGCCGCTCGCGCCGGGCGCGTACGTGATCGCCTGGCGGGTGGTCTCCTCCGACGGCCACCCCATAGAGGGCGAAATCCCCTTCAGCGTGAAAGGATCATCCTCCGTATCGGCATCACCCTCGCCGGCCGGCGGGGCGGCCACCGGTGGGCCGTCCACGGCGGCGACCCGGCCGGCCCCGGCCGGATCCGCCGCGGCGGCCGGGGAGACGTCCGCCGCCTCGGCGGGCGTACCCGGCTGGATCTGGGGCGGGCTGGCGGTGCTCGTCGTGCTGGGCGCGTTCGTCCTGATCAGGACCGCGCGCCGCGGCCGTGATCGGGAGGACGTGAATGCGGATTGAGCAGGCCAGGCAGATCGCGCGGACGTGGGTGCGGGAGCACGGGGCCGGGCTGCCCGGGTTCGGCGGGGCCTTCCTCACCGGGTCCGTGCTGTGGGCCCCCGACCCGGACGCGGAGCTTCCCCCGACCGCCGACGTGGACGTCGTCCTGATCCAGGATCCGCCCTCGCGCCTCGGGAAGTTCCGTTACGAGGGGGTGCTGATCGAGGTCTCCGCCCTGGCCGGGCTCGGCTCCGCGCACGACGTGCTGAGCGACTACCACCTGGCCGGCGCCTTCCACCTGCCGTGCGTGCTGGCCGACCCGACCGGGCGGCTGGGCGAGCTCCAGCGGGTGGTGGCCCGCGACTTCGCCGAGCGGCCGTGGATCCTGGCCCGCTGCACCGACGCGATGGACCGGGTGCGCGGGTGGATCAACGGCATGGACGAGTCCGCGCCGCTGGCCGACCAGGTCACCTCGTGGCTGTTCGGCACCGGGGTGACCACGCACGTGCTGCTGGTGGCGGGGCTGCGCAACCCCACCGTGCGCCGCCGGTACGCGGCCGTGCGCGAACTGCTGGCCGCGCACGGGCGGCTGGACTTCCACGAGAGCCTGCTCGGCCTGCTGGGCTGCGCCGAGCTGAGCCCGGCCAGGGTGGAGCGGCACCTGGCCGCGCTGGAGACGGTATTCGACGCCACCTCGGGGCTGCGGGTGCCCTCCTACCGGTTCGACAGCGACATCTCGCCCGTGGCCCGGCCGGTCACCATCGACGGCAGCCGCGAGCTCATCACGTGCGGGCTGCACAGGGAGGCCGTGTTCTGGCTGGTGGCCACGTACGCGCGCTGCCTGGCCAAGCGGGCGGCGGCGGGCGCCGGCGGCTACGAGGACGGTTTCCTGGAGCTGCTGGCCGACCTCGGCGTGGCGACCTTCGCCGACCGCCGCCGCCGTGGCGATCGCGTCCTGGCCGCCCTGCCCGGGGTGTGGCAGACGGCCATGGCGCTGTGCTGACGGGTCAGCGGCCGTCCAGCAGGTGGAGGTCGTCGCCGTAGATGTCGGGGCTGAGGTCCACTTCGCCGACGAAGTTCCCGGGGAAGCCCAGCTCGAACTCCGCCGCCGACTCCAGCCGCCGCACCGCCTCCTCGGGCAGCGCCAGCCGCGTCGCTTCGAGGTTGTCCTTGAGCTGCTCGGCGCTGCTCACCCCGATGATCGGGTGCACGCCCCCGCGCAGCACCCAGGCCAGGGCCACCTGCGCGGGCGTGGCGCCCAGCTCGCCGGCCACCTCGACCACGACCCGCACCACGGCCCGGTCCCGCGCGCTGATGCCCTCGGGCGACACCCGCGAGGCCGCCGCGTCCGGGGCCTCGTAGCGGCCCGACAGCACGCCGTGCCCGAGCGCCCCCCACGCGGCCACGCTGATCTCCAGGGCCCGCGCCATCGGCAGCAGCTCCCGCTCCACGTCGCGGTGGACCAGGCTGTAGGGCACCTGCAGGCCGGCGAACGGCGTCCAGCCGCGCCAGTCGGCCAGGGTGTTGGCCTGGCTGACCACCCAGGCCGGGGCGTCGGAGAAGCCGATGTGCAGCACCTTGCCCGCGCGGACCGCGTCGTCCAGTGCCCGCATCGTCTCCTCGATCGGGGTGTGCCGGTCCCAGACGTGCACCCAGTAGAGGTCGATGTAGTCGGTACGCAGCCGCCGCAGGCTGCGCTCCAGCGACAGGACGAGGTTCTTGCGGTGGTTGCCGGCCGCGTTCAGGTCGGTGCGGTCGCGGGTGGGGGTGTACTTGGTGGCCAGGACGTAACGGTCGCGGCGGCCCTGGAGCAGCTCGCCGACGACGAGTTCGCTGTCGCCGTACATCGAGGCCGTGTCCACGACGTTGCCGCCCGCCTCGGAGTACAGGTCGAAGATCCGCCGCACCTCCGGCGTGGCCTCCCGGTAGGTCATCGCGCCCAGGAACAGCTCGGAGATCCGCAGCCCGGTGCGGCCCAGCAGGCGGTAGCGCATCACGTCGCCCCCTCTCGGGGCGCGGGTGCGGTGGTGGCGAGGTTCCGTGTCATGGAGCAAGCACATCGCGATCGGCCCTGGACAGGGAGGCCGGGGTGAGACTGGCCCCCGCAGGGCCACGATCAGGGCGCGGGGCCACCGTAGACTCGGGGCCGTGACCGACAACGAGCTGGGGGCGTTCCTCCGCGCCCGCCGCGAGGCGCTCAAACCCTCCGACGTCGGGTTACCGGACGGTCCGCGGCGGCGCACGCCGGGGCTGCGCAGGTCCGAGGTGGCCACCGTGGCGGGCGTGAGCGTCGAATATCTGACCAGGCTGGAGCAGGGCCGCGACCGCAACCCGTCCACGCAGGTGCTCGCGACGCTGGCCGGCGCGCTGCGCATGACGCCGCAGGAGCGCGTGCACCTGCGCTATCTCGCCAAGGTGGCCGGCGGCGGCCACCTGTTGTGCCCGGGGCCGGACCAGGCGCCCGCCCGTACGGTGCGCCCCGCGGTGCACGCGCTGCTCGACCGGCTCGAACCCGCCCCTGCGGCCGTGCTCAACCGGCTGGGCGACGTGCTCGCGCACACCACGGGCTTCGAGCGGCTCTTCGGCCCGCTCGGGCTGCTGGACGGCGAGCGGCCCAACATGTTCCGGTTCGTCTTCGCCGACGCGCGGTCCAGGGCCGCCTTCCCCGAGTGGGACCAGGTCGCCGACGAGTACGCCGCCACGCTCCGGCTGGAGGCCGCCGCCGACGACGACTATGCGACGGAGCTGCTCGCCGAGCTGTCGTTCGCGGCGGGTGAGTCCTTCGGCGCGCGCCTGTCGGGGCCACCATGCCCGCCGCGCCTGGCGCCCGTGGAGCGGCTGACGCATCCACGGGCGGGCGAGCTGCGGCTGGAGCTGGAGCCGCTCCACCTCTCGGACCAGGAGCAGCGCCTCATCGTCTACCTGCCGGCCGACGCCGCCACCGCGGCCGCGCTCGACCTGCTCACCGGCCGCCGGCCGGGCGCGCTGCGCGCCGTCGGCGGCTGACCCTCAGGCCCTGCGCAGCGACCGGGTGAGCCCGGCGGCGATCGTCGTCGCCAGCACCCAGCCCGCCACGATCAGCGCGTACGCGAGCCACTGCGTCCCGCCGCCGGGTTTGTACGCCTTCTCCTGCCCGAAGTCGATGATCGGCAGCAGCAGGTCCAGGGTGTAGACCAGCGCGTTGAAGTCCGGCGCCTCCCCCGGTTTCAGCGGCGGCGGCTCGAACGCGGTGAACACCCCCGTGCCCAGGGCCAGCAGGGCCGCCAGCCAGCCGGCCGCACGTAGGGGACGGAAGCCGTAGCCGACGGTGACGTCCTGCAGGCGGCCCCAGAGGCCGGCGTACCAGGGCAGGGTGGCGCGGCGGCGGCGCTGGCCGGCCAGGAGCGTGTCGCGGGCGTCGGCGTCGCTGCCCAGCCGCCGGTACATCGCGGCGAGCTGCTCGTAGGCGCCCGGCAGGTAGCCGTCGGGGTCGGCGCGCAGCCAGCCGAGCCGTTCCGCGGCGGGGAGCAGGGGTTCGAGCACCTCGTACGACAGCCCGTCCATACGGATCGCCGCGGGCCAAACGCCGGGGTCGTCGCGCAGCACCCCGATGCGCGCGTGGCGCAGCTCGACCGTGCCGCCGACGGGCCGCGCGGTGCGCAGGGCCAGCTCCCGCGCCTCCAGCCGCCAGCATTTCAGCGCCACCTCGCCGGGGGCCTCCAGGATGGCGTCGTCGAAGCACAGGCGGCTGCCGACCTGGGCGTTGGTCAGCCGGACGCGACCTCGGGCGGTGAAGCCGTGGCAGAGGTTGAGCACCTTGCCGACCGTGAGGCCGTTGGCCGACAGCGCCGAGCCGCCCGGGTTGTCCAGGCGGGCGCCCTCGAAGTGGGCCGGGCCGGTGACGGAGGCGTCGAGCAGGCTGACCTCGCCCTCCGCCGACAGACCCTTGCGGGCGTGCAGGGCGCCGTTCACGACGACGCCGTCGGCCGCGACCACCACGTCGCCGGGGTTGCGCAGGGTGGCGCCGTCCAGATTGAGCGCGCCGCCGATGGTGGCGTTCTTCAGGCGGATCTGGCCGTCGGCCTCGACGAGTGACAGGAACAGGCCGCCCTCGGCGTTCAGGCCGCCGCCGTGCACCGCGAGGCCGCCGGCGTTGGCGATGCGCGAGCCGCGCAGCGTGGCGGGCCCGCCGATGCGGGCGAAGCGCAGGCTGATCTCCCCGTCGGCCGTCATCCGCCGGGCGAACAGGCCCACCTGGACGTCCAGGTTGGAGCCGCCCAGCGCCAGGCCGCCGGGGGCGTGCAGAGTGGCGCCGTCGAGGTTGACGGCCGCGCCGATCCTGGCGGCGGTCAGGATGATCTCGCCGTCGCTGGTGAACCCGTCCTGGGCGCGCAGGTTGCTGCCGACATCGAGGTGCTCGGCGTAGACGGCGGCGCCGCCGGGGTTGTGCAGGCGGGTGCCGTTCAAGGTGAGGTTGCCGCTGATCCGGCCGCTGGGCAGGCGCACCTCCCCGGTGACGTGGCAGCCGGTGAGCCGTAAGTTGCCCTCCACCTGGATGTTGGAGGCGGTCAGGCCGGGCAGCAGGGAGCCGCTGAAGCTGAGGAAGCGGGTGCGGGCCTGGTAGAGGTCGGGGGTCTCGTCGAAGGCGCACCCCTGGAACATGACCGGGCAGCCGATCTCGCCGAAGGCCAGGTGGAGCCGGCCGGTGACGCGGGCTCCCGCCAGCCGCAGCGCCCGCCGGGGGGCGTCGTCCAGCAGCAGCTCGGCCAGCACCTCCGCGCGCACGCTGCGGTCGGGGTGCCAGGAGGCGGCGTCGGCGGGATCGTCGTGGCCGGGGGATCCGGTGCGCAGGTCCACCTGCGCGCCGCGGTCCAGGGCGGCGGCCACGGCCTGCTCGGCGGGGGTGAGGTCAGCGGTTCGCACACCGACATCCTGGCCGCCTGGAGCGTCGATCATGTAACGCCACTGATGACCGGCTCTAGTCGCGCACGTCCAGACCCAGGGCGGCGGCGATGACCGTGGCCTGGACGGGGTCGATGATCGCGCCCTTGATCGTGACGGTGTGCGGGTCGAGCGTGCTCAGGTCGCTGCCGCGCAGGTCGCACCGGGTCAGGTCGGCCTCGCGCAGCACCGCGCCCGACAGGTCGCAGCGCCGCAGCTCGGCGCCCTCCAGCCGGGCGCCCGTCAGGTCGGCCTCGCGCAGCCGGACGCCGTGGAAGGCGCTGCCGCGCAGCTCGGCGCCGCGCAGGCCGGCGAAGGACCAGTCGCCGCCCTCGACCTTGAGCAGGCCGTAGGTGCACCGGTCGAACACGCTGCCGGTCAGCTTGCAACCCTCGAACGTGGCCTCGAAGAGCGAGCACCGGGTGAAGGTGCAGTTGAGGAAGCGGGCGTCGCGGTGCTCGGACACGTTGAACCGCACGTTGCTGAAGTGGCATTCCTCGAACGAGGACCCGTGGTCGATCAGCTCGGTCATGTCCACGTCCTGGAACAGCACCCGCCGGTGCGTCTCCCCCGAGATCTCCAGGGTGTCCCAGTCCTCCGCCCAGATCGTCTTCTCCGTGGGATGTGCCATGCGAACACGTTAGCGGCTCAGGCCCGTTTCGCGATGGCCTCGATGAGGGGTTGAACGAGCTTGGCAGCCAGCGGGCCGAACGCGGCCAGGATGAGGACGTACGCCGCCGCCAGCGCGCCCAGGTCGGGATGAACGCCCGCGCCCACCGCCAGGCCGGCGATGACGATGTTGAACTCGCCGCGCGGGATGAGCGCGATGCCCGCCCGCGCCTGGCCGGCCCTGGCGATGCCCGCCCGCCGGGCCGCGTACGCGCCGGTGAGCAGTTTCGTGATCATGCTGATCACGGCCAGCAGGGCGGCCAGCCCGGCCACGGGAAGGATCTTGGCCGGGTCGGTCTGCAGGCCGAAGAACACGAAGAAAACGGCCGCGAACAGGTCGCGCAGCGGCTCCAGCAGCGCCCGCGCGTCGTGCGCGAGCTGCCCGGACAGCGCGATCCCGACCAGGAACGCGCCGACCGCCGCCGACACCTGCAGCTGCTGCGCCAGCCCGGCCACCAGCAGTGCCAGCCCGACCACCTTGAGCAGCAGCACCTCGGAGTTGGGGCTGGACACGAACGCCTCGATGAACCGGCCGAAGCGCAGCGCCACGATCAGCACCACGCTCACGGTCAGCAGCGCCACGCCCACCGAGACCGCCCCGCTGGCCAGGCTCAGCCCGGCCAGCATGGTGGTCAGCACGGGCAGGTAGATCGCCATCGTCAGGTCTTCGAACACCAGCAGGGACAGCACCGTGGGTGTCTCCCTGTTGCCGATCCAGCCCAGGTCGGACAGCACCTTGGCGGTGATGCCGGAGGAGGTCGCGTAAGTCACGCCGGCCATGGCCACGGCCGCCACCGGGCCCCAGCCCAGCAATAACGCGCACGCGGCCCCGGGGGCGGCGTTGAGCACGAGGTCCACGATGCCCGCGCGGGCGTTGCTCGTCAGGCTCGTGACGAGTTCGTCGGCGTTGTACTCCAGGCCGAGCGTGAGGAGCAGCAGGACGACGCCCAGCTCCGCTCCGACGGAGATGAACTCCTCGCTGGTCGCCAGCGGCAGCACGCCACCGGTCCCGAACGCGAGACCGGCGATGAGGTAGAGCGGGATCGGGGAGATGCCCGCCCGCAGGGCCAGCGCGCCGAGCACGCCGAGGCCGAGCAAGACAGCACCGAACTCCAGGAAAAGCACCGCGGTGTGGTGCAAACCGCGGCCCTACCCCTCTGCCAGGAGGTCGGCGACCTCTGCGGTGCTGTCCTCGCTGCCCACCACGACGACGACGTCGCCGGCGGCGAACACGAAGTCGGGCCCGGGGCTGGCGAACACCCGCCCGCCACGGACGACAGCGACGATCGAGGCGCTCGTACGGGTCCGTACGCGTGCCTCGCCCATCGGGCGGTCGGCGTACGGGGAGCCTGCCGGGATCGGCAACTGCACGCTGACCAGGCCCTCCACCTGCTGGTGCAGCGCGTTGAGCCGGGCCACGATGCGGGGGGCGCCGAGGAGCTCGGCCAGGGCGTCGGCCTCCTCGTCGTTGAGCTTGACGGTCTGGCAGGCGCGGTCGGGATCGTCCTTGTCGTAGATCACCAGATCCCGGCGCCCGGTTCGGTGGGACACGACGCCGACCCGCTGCCCCTTACGGGTGGTGAAGTCGTGCCGCAGTCCGATCCCTGGCAGTGCTGTCTGTTCGACCTCCACCTATCCCACCCGTCCAGATCACGCTTTTTCTGGACAACCTTACCAATAGTTCACTTCCCGGAAACCGCATAATTTATGGTCTTTTGTAGCGAACGGCGGCCCCGGCCACAGGCGCCGGCTCCTCCCGGGCAGGCTCAGCCCCGGAGGCGGCGGCACTCCCAGACCAGCGCAGCCGCGGGCGCGTCACCGGACGCGCCCGCGACCGGTTGGCTGAAGGTTAGGGGCTCTAGGGGAAGCTCAGCACCAGCTTGGTGTGCCGCTTGGCGATGATCGTGCCCGCCGTGGGGACGGCCCCCTGGTACGCCTCGACGCGCAGGTCCTCCGCCTCCGGCCGGCCCGCCCCATCCCACGCCCCGACGTGCGCGGCCAGCTCGGCGGCCAGCCTGGCGCCCCCCGGCCCGTGGCCGCGCGCCACCAGCGTGCGATCCTCCGCCAGCAGCGCGATGCTGTCGCCCTCCACGATTCCGGCGGTGATGCCGTATCCGGCGCCCAGCGTCCCGCTCAGCGTGCACCAGCGGGGCTCGTGCAGCGCCAGCCACAACGACAGGCCCATGCCGGTCGCGGACATCAGCGATGACATCTCCACCTTCGTGGCGATCTCGGTGGGCACGGCGCCGAGCGCGGCCGGCACGTCGCCGATCTCGCGCGGCTCCGGCAGCACCAGCATCAGGTCGGGATCGCGGCTCAGCACCAGCGTCACCTCGGGCCCGGCGAACGGCCCGCGCATGCGCATGAACCCGCACGGCAGCACCGACCGGCTGACCCAGTGCCCGCCGCTCCGCTCCATCGCCACGGACGCCTGCACGCCGCGCAGATCGAGCGGCACCACCAGCCGCCCGTCGCCCTTGAGCTGCTCCAGCCAGGCCGGGGCCAGGTCCCACACCCCGACGGTCGCGATCACCCGGTCGTACGGGGCCCGCTCCCGCCATCCCGCCGCCCCGTCGGCGCACACCACCTCCACCGGTGAGGAGGTCCCGGCGGCCGACAGGTGCCGCCTGGCCCCCGCCACGATGTCCTCGTCGATGTCCACGCTCACCACGTGCCCGCCGGGCGCCACGAGGTGGGCCAGCAGGGCTGCGTTGTAGCCGGTGCCCGCGCCGATCTCCAGTACCCGGTCTCCTGGCCGCACGCCGAGCTGGTCGAGCATGGCGGCCATGATCGCGGGCTGCGAGGAGGAGCTGATCGGCCGGCCCTCGTCGTCGCGCTTGGTGACGATGGGCTCGTCGCGATAGGACTCCTCGGGGTCGACGCCGGGCAGGAACAGATGCCGGGGCACCGCGAGCATCGCCGCGGCCACGGGCTCGCCGACCTCCTGGCGCTCGCGCAGCAGCGCCACCAGGGCGTGCCGCTGCGCCTCGTACTCCGACCCGCGGTCCATGAACCCATTGTCCCCCGGCGGGAGCCGGCCCGCCGGTGACGCGGGATCTCCGGGAAGTATGGGTAAAGAAACGGTCAGGAAGGGTTGAGCTCGCGAGTTGCGGGAAGGGCAGGCAATTCGTGTACGTCAAACGTGAGGAGGAGCCGTAGTGCTCACCCTGACAGCCAACGCAGCCCAGGCGATTCGCGATCTCACCGCGTCCGCGCCCGAGCCTTCCCAGAGCGGGATCCGCATCTCGTCCCAGGGGGAGGGCGCGAGTTCGCTCACCCTTACGCTGGCCACCGCCCCGGAGCCGGCCGACGAGGTGGTCGAGACCGAGGGGGCGCGGGTCTATCTCGATCCCGTCGCCGCGAGCGTGCTGGAGGACAAGTCACTGGACGCCGGGGCCGACGACCAAGGGAGTGTCTCGTTCCTCGTCAAGGAACAGCCGGTCTGACGCGGCCCCGCCGTGCCGGCACCGTCCGGCACGGCGGGATTCCGCTCAGCCGTCGGCGAGCAGCTTGTGCAGGTAGCGAAGCTGTTCCTCCGACTGGAAGCCGCCTCCGCCCTCGTGGTTGTTCCAAGGCCAGACCGTGATCTCCTTGGGACCCCGCCAGTGGTTGAAGGCGGCGAACACCGTGGACGGCGGGCAGATGTCGTCCATCAGCGCCACCGAATAGAGCGCGGGCACCTGGCCACGGGCCGCGAAGTTCAGCCCGTCGAAGTACGACAGCGTGCGGAACACCTGCTCGGCGCTGCCCCGCTGGGTGGCGAGGAACCGGACCAGCTCCTGGTACGGATCCCGCCCGGTGATCTCGACGGCCCGCCGGAAGTGGGTCAGGAACGGCACGTCGATCAGCGCCGCCTTGACCGAGGGGTGCAGGACGGCCGTGGCCTGGGCGATGCCGCCGCCCTGACTGCCACCCGAGACCACGATGCGGCCCGCGTCGACCGCCGGGTGGGCGGCGGCCACGTCCACGGCCCTGACGGCGTCGGTGAACACCCGCCGGTAGTAGTAGTCGTCGGGGTCGAGGATGCCGCGGGTCATCATGCCCGGCGCCTGAGGCGAGGCGCTGCCGTGCGGGTCCCCGGTGGCGCCGGGGCTGTTGGGATTGGCGCCGCCGTGGCCCCTGGTCTCCATGACGAACACCGCGTAGCCCGCCGACGGCCACATCAGGTGGTCCTTGGGGAACCCGCGGCCACCGCTGTAACCGATGTAGTGCATGACACACGGCACCGGCCCCTCCGTGCCGCGCGGCACGATGAACCAGCCGTTGATCCGGTGCCCGCCCCAGCCGGCGAACGAGACGTCGTACACGTCCACGGTGACGAAGGGCAGGTCGTAGGGGACGAATTCGGCGGCCGGCTCGGTCTCCCTGGCCTCGGCCAGAGTGCGGGTCCAGAACGCGTCGAAGTCGGCGGGCTCGTCCCGGTCGGGGAGGTATCGGCGCAGTTCCTCTAGGGGCAGATCGAACAGTGGCACATGATCTCCAACCTGTAGCTAAGAATGGTGATATTTCACCTCATAGGGACGAGAAGCACCATCCCGCCTTCCGGGATGCGAGAAACGGCGAGGGACGGGTAGGGGCGTCGCGTGAGCCACTACCTCATCGAAGTCCCCTACCCGCACCTCTATCCCGGGCTGATCCTGGACGCCCCGGCTGAGGTGGATGACTTCCTCGTGCTCTTCGGCGACGGCTCGGAGTCCAGGGCGCAACTGATCAGCGACGCCACCGGCCGGCCGGTGCTCCGGATGGGCGGCTACATGACGGCCGCCGGCACGGTCATCGACGAGCGCGTGTGGACGGTACGCGAGTCCGCCCGCCACGGCGACCGCCTCCACCTCCGCCTGGGCGAGCCACTCCCCTGACCGCCACCCCACCCACGAACCCCGCGCCAGCCCGTCCGGACCGCACCAGCGAGCCGGTCGCAAGTAGTAGGGGGTTGGCGCGGGTGGGGGAACGGTCAGCGGGTGTTCGGGTGGGATGGGCCGGGCCGGTCGCAGGAGCCGGCCTCGGTGCTCGCCACCTTCCAGTCCGCCCCCGGGAACGGGCTCATGAAGTGGGTCAGCAGGTCCACCGCGTAGTCCGGCACCCGACCGCCCGGGTCCAGCAGTGACACCATCTGCGGGCCGTCCGCGCCACGCAGCGTGATCGAGTTGCCGCCGCCGGCCGCGAAGCCCGGCTTGGCGTCCACGGTCACGCAGGCCAGGCTGATCCCGGCGGCCTTGATCTCCTGCTCGGCCCCGATGCGCCGCATCCGCTGGTCGTAGCGGCGCAGGGCCAGCGAGCTTGTACGGGTCAGGCGTACCGAGTCGTGGAAGACGTCGTTGCCGATCTCCCTGCTGAGCCGGACCTGCAGCGAGACGTCCGGCCGCAGGTCCACCCCCTTGGCGGCGAGCCGGAGCCGCCCGTAGTCCCCCTCGAAGCCGGGCGCGACGTAGCCGAGCACCGGCGGCGCCTTCAGCCCGAACGGGACCTTGCCGGGCCGCACGCGCAGCCACGACATGCGCTCGATGGACAGGGCGAGGTCCTTCACCGCGCTCGCACCCAGCCCGAACCGGCCGCCGACGTGGTAGGTGAGGAAGCCCTTGGTGTACGGGACCTCCTTGCTGACGGCGATGCGCTGGGCGGCCATGGGGTCCATCCGCAGCCCCGCGCGCAGCGAGATCCGCCCCGTGGGCACCGGTTTCGACACCAGGTCCAGCGACAGGTCCGGATTGAGGCGGACCGTGGTGTCGGCGGCCAGATCCTTGACCGCGAACGCCACGTCGCCGAGCCGGCCCCGCGGGTCCACCAGCCCGCCCTCGACGCCCAGCGAGCCGTCGAGCGTGTTCACGCCGCCCACGGCCTTGTACGTGACGGCGGGCACGCTCAGTCCGGCGCCCGAGGCGTCGGCGTCCACCCCGAACACGGCGGGCACGTCGGAGAAGCGCAGTTCCCCGGTGCCCTTCCCGGCCAGGGTGACCCTGGCGATCAGGCGCTTGACGGGCGCGGAGTTCGTCACGCGGATGCGAGTCTTGGCGCCGTACGTCCCGCGGACGTCCACCGCGGCGGGCACCGGGTCGATGGCCACCTGGCCGCGCACCCCCGCCGCCTCGGCCAGCACGTCGAGCGTGCCGAGCGTGGCCGCGGGCTCGATGCGGTACCCGGCCCGTACGGCGTTGCCCTGCGCCACCTCCAACGGCCCCAGCGCCAGGCTGGTGATCTTGGACGGCAGCCCGGTCAGCGTGGCCCTGGCCTTGATCGGCACCGGTGACAGGACGCTGCTGGCCAGGTAGACCCCCAGGTCCCGGCGCCGGGGACGGAACCCGGAGAACGCGAACGTCCGGCCCGCCACGTCCACCGACACCTGGTCGGGCAGCCCGGTCACGTCCAGGTAGCCCTGCAGCCCGAAGCACCCGCGCCCCGGCACGCAGAACGGCCCCTGGGCACAACCCGCCGACCCGGCCGCGCACCCGCCGTCCACCAGGGACACGCCGCCCGGCACGGCGGGGGCGGCCCCCATGCGGGACAGGGCGCCGACCTTGCCGAGCCAGGCCCTGGCCCGCACGTCCAGGCGCGAGCCCTGGTAGGTGAGTTTGCCGCCGGCGGCGGAGACGGCCAGGCGGCCGGGCACCGGGCCCACCGTGCCGATCAGGCCGAACCGGATATCGCCCTTGGTGATGTCGGCGTCCACGGCCATGCTCTGCCGGGCGGAGCGGAAGTCGGCGTCGAACCCCTCCTCGGCCGGGCTGAACTCGACGTGCGACAACCCCTTGACCAGCACGCTGGCGTCCAGGTCGCCGCTGGCCTGGTCGTAGTGCGCGGCCAGGTGCGGGCCGGTGGGCGCGGTGGCGCCGTCGTGGTTGGTGACGGCCAGCGCCGCCGATCCGACCGGGCCTGACAGTCCGCGGAACCGGTACGAGCCGGCCTGCCACGAGGCGTCGAACCTGGCCGGGACGCCGGTCACCTCGGCGGCGGCCCTGACGTATCGGCCGCCCAGCTTGGCCCTGGCCAGGGCCGAGACCTTGGTGACCGGGCCGTCCGAGGTCCAGGTGAGCGTCCCGGCGCCGGTGTCGGCGGCCAGTTCGGCGTGCTTGCGCACGCCCTCGACGGTCATCCGCAGGTCCTCGCCGGTCGCTGCGGTAGTTACGTTCGCTTTATTGGCATAAATCCTCAGTTGCTGGAGCTTGCCGGACGTGTCCACCTTGACCACCGACCGCTCGCCCAGCTCCCACGAGGCCGTGACATCGTCCTGCACGCCGAGCACGGTGCCGTCGATCGTCGGGCCCGACCTGCGGTCGGCGTAGGCGGCGCGCAGCCGGCCGATCACGCCGGTGGCCCGGTAGACGGCCTTCCTGGCGGCCGGGTCGATGGTGACGTCCACGGTGGAGGGGGTGTTCGAGAGCTCCAGCCGGGTCACGTGGACGCCGTCGATACTGGCCGCGCCCACGAACGACTTGCCGCCGGCGGTGGCCCGCAGGTGGGCGTGCGGCGCGGCCCCGTACGAGACGTCGAACCCGGACAGCCCCGACACCAGCCCCGACATCCCCAGGGCGGCGCCGTTCTTGATCATGGTGACGTGGCCGCCCCGCGGGCTGGCGATCGCGCCCTCGCCGCGCTGCAGCACCACCGCGAACGTGCCCACGGGAGAGCTGCTCGTCTGCGTGACGCGGCGCGCGTCCGGGTCGCTGACCAGGCGCACCTTCGCGGGCAGGTCGCTCATCTCGGCCTTCAGCACGGTCCTGGCGGCGGCCCGGTCGAAGAAGGTCAGGTTCGCCGCGCCGGCCCCGGGGCGGCCCGCGTCGACCGACAGGGTCTGCTTGCCGTTCGCGGCGGCGTACTTGGCGGTGAAGGACGGCGGCACCTGCCGCAGCTCGGCGCTCAGCGCGCGGGACAGGCGGCCGTCGCGGTAGGTGAAGTGGTGCAGCCGGGCGGTCGCGATCGGCGACGAGCTGGTGAAGCGCAGCTCGGTGCCCGACAGGCGTACCGCGGCGCGGGTGTCCATCCGGTCGAGCACGGCCTCGGTGAACCGCTGGCCCGACACCGACAGCGCCTCCAGCCGGGCCGGGGCGGAGGCGGTGACGTCCAGCGCGTCCAGCCGGGCGGGGGCGGAGGCGGTGCTGTCCAGGGCGGGCGAGCCGAGCGCGGCGTTCACGGTGAGCCGCTCGGTGGCGGGGGTCTGGCGCAGGCTCACGGCGGTGCGCCCGGTGAGGCCCGCGATCACGGCCGCGGACTCCCCCGGCTCCGTACGCTCGATGTCCGCCTTGACCCGCCTGCCCGCCAGGTCCATGGTGAACGTGCCCCGGTCGGAGCGCGACAGCGACGACCCGCGGCGCAGCCCGTCGAACCCGACCGACACCTTGCCGTCGTACTCGGCCCAGACCCGCGCCTTGAGGCTTTCCTTCGACAGCCGCCTGACGGCGAACCCGAGCCCGATCGAGCCCTCGGCGGGGCCGGCCACGGGGACCAGGTCGGCGGCCAGGTCGGGCATGCTGTCGCCGGTGACGTCGGCCGCCACCGGCACGCCGACCGGCCGGGCGATCGAGCAGGACACCGGCACGTCCGCGCTCTCCACGCAGAGCCGGTACGTCAGCCCCGGCACGGCCTTGCCCAGTCCCTCCAACTCCCGCGCCACCGCGGCCAGCGGCTTCAGGAGGGTCAGCGGCTGCGCCTGCGCGGTGTCGGGCACCACCTGGCCGACCGCGGGGGCCCGCCCGCTCATGCCCTGCTCCTGCTGGACGGCGGCGGCCGCGGCGGTGATCTCGTTGATCAGCCGTGGACCCGCGGGTGTGGTCACCTCGGGCATCTCGGGCCCGACGCGTTCGTCCCCGGCGGGGCGGGCGGCGATGGAGGGCCCGCTCGGCAGGCTCACCACGGCGGCCGGCGGCTCCTCAACGGCAGGCACCGGCCGGATCTTCGCCGCCTGCCGATCCATCACGTGTCGCGTCGCCGCCCCGTGCGCCTGTGCCTGGCTGGTGGCGGGCAAGGCCACCAGGACCGCGCTGGCAACGGTCGTCGAAGCGAGCACGCGCAGGAGGGCGTGCGTCATTAACGTTCTCCCCCGGACCGGTGAAAATCATCACATCAGAAACAACGGTCACGAGATGACCACATGTCATCACTCATCGTCAAACCACCGGGCACATGGGACTCCAATTTCTCTGCCGTCACGGCCGGTACGGGGACAGGCGCGGCCACCAGCCCGGCACGTGGGCGCGGTAGTCGTCGTAGTCGGAGCCGAACTTCCGGCGCAGGGCCGGCTCCTCGTACCAGCGCACGAAGGAATAGACGGGAACCCCCAGAACGGTCGCGTAGCCCAGCAGCCACGGATCACCGAAGATCGCGGCCTGCCCGACGACCGCCGCGAAGACCGCGACGTACATGGGGTTGCGGACGTGGCGGTAGAAGCCGCCGACCACCAGCCGGTCGGGCGGCGCGACCGGCATCGGCGTGCCGAATCCCTCGACCACGAACCTGACGAAGGCGTGGACCAGCACGACGAGCCCGGCCAGCACCAGCAGCCCGCCCAGCACCTGGAGCGGGATCATGACGGCGGGCGGGAAGGGGTCGCGCATCCGCCAGCCGCTGATCCAGTACGGGATCAGGACGGCGACGGTGCCCGGCGCGGCGGCGAAGAAGGCGGCACTGACGACGGCCGCGGGTGTCCTGCGCATACGATCGCTCCTCGGCGCTAATTCACTACATGATGAGTTTAAGAAGCGACGAAGAGCACCGTCAACGGCGTGCGGGCAGGGGGTTCAGCTTCGCGGGGCGTACATGATGACGGCCACGCCCACCAGGCAGATCAGCGCGCCGATCACGTCCCACCGGTCCGGGCGGAAGCCGTCCGCCACCACGCCCCAGACCAGGGATCCGGCCACGAAGACGCCACCGTAGGCGGCCAGGACGCGGCCGAAGTTGGCATCGGGCTGGAAGGTGGCGACGAAACCGTAGGCGGCCAGGGCGAGGATCCCGGCGGCGACCCACCACAGGCCGCGCTGCTCCCGCCAGCCCTGCCAGACCAGCCAGGCGCCACCGATCTCGGCGACGGCGGCGAGCAGGAACAGGGCGATGGAACGCAACACGGCCATGCCGCCCACGATACGAGCGCCCCGAAACCGCCGGTCCTCCGTGCCCGCCGGGGGCACGCCGGACGTCCCTGCCCACCAGGAGCACGCCGGACGTCCCTGCCCACCCGAGGCACGCCGGACATGCCTGCCCACCCGAGGCACGCCGAGCGTCCCTGCCCGCGAGAGGCGCCGGTCACACGCACCCACCGGGGCCCCTCATGGGAGGCTGCCGGGGCGCCTCTCATGGGAGGCGGCCGGGGGCTCCGGTCACGGGAGCCGGGGGTCGACGTGGATCTTGGGGGCGTCGCCCCACTCGAGTCGCCGCTCCCCCGCCAGCACGGCGGCCACCTCGCCCAGGGAGACGGTGGCCGCGACCAGCGGGCGGGGATCGACCTGGCGGGAGGCGTACAGGTCGGTGGTCCCGGCGAGCCCGCCCGAGGCGCTGAGGACGCCCACGGCGGTGACGTCCTTGAGCACCATCCGGCGCGTGTCGAGCCGGCTCGGCTCTGCCGACAGCCCGATGAACACCACGTGCCGGCCGGGTTCGACAAGGTCGAGCGCGAGCGCAGGCGAGCCGGCCCCGTTCGAGGCGTCGATCACGGCATCGAACCGCAACGAGGGATCGAGCCCCACCCCCGCCTTGCCCCGATCGTCCGCCTTCGCAGCATGCCCCGCCTTTGCCCCATCGCCCGCCTTGTCCCCGCCTGCCTTGGCCCCATCGCCCGCCTTCACGGCATGCCTCGCCTTTGCCCCATCCCCCGCCTTCTTCCCGAGCACCTCCGCGCCCGCTATTTCCGCACCCGCCGCCTCAATGCCGCCTCCCCGCAGTCCGCCGCCTCCACCCAGGCCCACAACTCCCTCCAGGCCCCCGGCTCCTTCCAGGCCCGCAGCTCCCTCCAGGCCCGCAGCTCCTTCCAGGCCCGCAGCTCCCTCCAGGCCCCGGGCTCCCTCCGGGCCCGCTCCTTTCAGACCCGCGGGTCCCTCCAGGCCCATTGCCCCCTGCAGGCCTGCCGGTCCCTCCAAGACCCTTACCCCCTCCAGGCCCGCTTCTCCTTCCGGGACCGGTGGTGCCGTCCAGGTGTGGGTGAAGCCAAGGGAGCGGGCGAAGGCGAGCGAGCGTTCGGTCACCCCCAGCAGGTGGACCTCCACCCCTTGGGCCCTGGCCATCAGCGCCGCCAGCAGCCCGATGGTGCCCGGTCCGATCACCAGTAGCCGCTCCCCGGGTGCCAGCGCTGCGGCCCGCACGGCGCGCAGCGCGTTGCCGCCCGGCTCCACCAGAGCGCCGAGCCCCGGATCGACCGTGTCGGGCAGCGGCAGCAGCGCGCGTACGGGCACGGGCAGGCGTTCGGCCAGCGCGCCGGGCCAGCCGTGGCGGATGCCGATCTCGTACCGGTCGTCGCAGAGGTGTTGCCGGCCGGAGCCGCACCGGGCGCACCGCCCGCACCCGAGCATGGTGTCGCCCGTGACGCGCCGCCCCAGCCAGGCGGGGTCGACTCCGTCGCCGACCTCGCACACCCGCCCGGCCCACTCGTGCCCGATTCGTACGGGATAACGGGCCTCGCCGGTACGCAGGTAGGCCATCGCACCGGAGAAGACCTCCGCGTCGGTGCCGCACACCCCGGCTCGTTCGACCTCGACCACCACCTCACCGGGGCCGGGCACCGGCGGATCGACCTCCTGGATCTCCGCGCGTCCCGGACCGGTGATGACGAAGGCACGCATGGCGGCTGACGTTACCCCAGCCCGGACAGCGGTGCATGATTGCCGGATGACGCTGCGAATCGAGACCCCGTGGGGGCCGTGGGAGGCCATGTCCCTGCCCTCGGTCGTCGAGCTGTTCCGGCAGGCCGCGGTGCCGTGGTGGGTGAGCGGCGGGTACGCGGTCGAGCTGGCCGTGGGCCGCGCCTACCGGGATCACGGGGACCTGGACGTCTCGCTGCTGCGCCGGGACCATGTCGCGGTGCGCGGCCTGCTGTCCGGATGGGACTGCCACGTGGCCGATTCGGGGACGCTGCGGCCGTGGCCGCCGGGTGAGGTGCTGCCGGAGACGGCCCACGACATCTGGGTACGTGAGCATCCCGGCGGGCCGTGGCGGTTCCAGCTCATGCTGGACGAGGCCGACGGCACCGACTGGGTCTACCGGCGCGACCCCCGCATCCGCCGCGCCCTGGCCACCCTGACGATCGAGGAGCCGGGTTTCCGGCGCCTCGCCCCGGAGGTCCAGCTCCTCTACAAGGCCAACGACCCGCGCCCGAAGGACGAGCAGGACTTCACCGAGGTCGTGCCGGTCCTCACCGGCGAGCAGCGGCACTGGCTGGACACGGCCCTCCGGCTCACCCACCCCACCCACCCGTGGCGCGAGCGCCTGCGCTCCGAGCCGTAACCACGCGGGCGGGGCCGTTGCAGCACGGGCAGGCCGTAGCCGCACGGGCAAGCCATAGCCACGCGGGCAAGCCGTAGCCGCACGGGCAGGCCATAGCCGCACGGGCAGGCCATAGCCACGCGGACAGGCCGTAGCCACGCAGGCAAGCCATAGCCACGCAGGCAAGCCATAGCCACGCAGGCAAGCCATAGCCACGCAGGCAAGCCGTTGCAGCGCAGGCAGGCCGTAGCCACGTGGGCAGGCCCGGGTCTCTTCGAGGGGCTCTGCCGAAGAATCCTCCGGCAAGTGGCGCGGCCTGTCGGCTTTCCGAGTCGGCCGCTCTCGTGCACTGTGGGATGGAATCCCAAGGTTGCCAGAGCCCGGCGAGAGGACCCACCATGCAGGCGAACGTCGGTGACATGCTGATCATCCATGGTCACGTCGTCGGCCAGCGAGACCGGAAGGGCGAGATCATCGAGATCCGGGGCCCGGCCGGATCACCGCCCTACGTCGTCCGTTTCGACGACGGGCATGAGCAGCTCATGTTCCCCGGCCCGGACGCGGTGGTCCAGCCCGCCATGTCCGAATGACCGCACCTGCACTGTCCCGCTAAATACTTCCGGCCGTGTCCTGAGGCCGTTGCTCCCGGCTCGATCAGGTTCCGCCGATCTCGCCGTGGCCGGGTGCGGCGAGGGCACGCAGGGCCTCGTTGACGTCGCCACCCGAGCCGGCCGCGATCTCGTGGCCCGCTCGGTCACGGGCCACGACGGCGACCGCCCCGTCCGCCAGGCGGGCCAGGGTGATCGTGGCGCCGTCGGTCAGCAGCCCGTCGGCGCCCGGCCGGTGCCGGGACCCGGGCCTGTCCAGCAGGCGCCGGGCCGCGACCAGCCCGGCGACCGGGGTGCGGTGCCGGCCCAGCAGCACGGGTGAGTCCTCGTACGGCTGCGCGACCTGCCGTACGAGGTCACCGAGTTTCGAGCGGGCGGTCGACAGCGGGACGAGCGGCAGGCCGCTCAGCACCCCGGACACCTCGGACAGCGGGACCAGCGCGGCCCACTCCCAGCGCTCGCGGGTGATGAGCGTGATCCCGCCGTTCGCGGCGGCCTTGACGAGCGAGCTCCAGCGGGCCCGGGCGTCCTCCACCCCGGCCGGAGGGCCGAACCGCGCCTCCAGCTCGTCGTACGACGGCCGATCAGTGTTGATCATACGGAGAATCGTAAGGCTGCTTACGGAATTTTCGCAAGCCGCCTTACAGAAACGCGGAACAGGGTGGCTGATAGCGTCGGAGCCTAACGGCCGGAGTGGAGGTGGGCATGCGTCCCATGGAGCAGCGGACGATTCTCGTCACGGGCGCGACCGACGGCCTCGGCCGGGCGCTGGCGGCCGACCTCGCCGGGCGGGGCGCCACCGTGCTCGTACACGGCCGGGATGAGCGGCGCGGGCAGGACACCCTGGAGGAGATCCGGGAGCGGGCCCCCGGCGCCCGGTTGCACTGGTACAGGGCCGATCTGGCCTCGCTCGCCGAGGTGCGGGAGCTCGCCGAGGCCGTACGGGGCGAGCATCAGGCGCTCGACACCCTGGTCAACAACGCCGGCATCGGGTCGACCGTGCCCGGGGGCGGGATGCGGCAGGAGAGCGCGGAGGGTTACGAGCTCCGGTTCGCGGTCAACTACCTGGCCGGCTATCTGCTCACCCGACTGCTGCTGCCGGTGCTGCGGGCGGCTGCCCCGGCCCGGATCGTGAACGTCAGCAGCCTCGGCCAGACCCCGATCGACTTCGGCGACGTGATGCTGGCCAAGGACTACAGCGGGGTGCGGGCCTACTGCCAGAGCAAGCTCGCGCAGGTGATGTTCACCGTGGACCTGGCCGAGGAGCTGGCGGGGAGCGGGGTGACGGTCAACGCGTTGCATCCGGCCACCTACATGCCGACGAAGATGGTCGCGACCCCGACGAGCGAGCTGCGCGAAGGGGTGGAGGCCACGGCCCGCCTGGTCACCGACCCGGAGCTGGACGAGGTGTCCGGGCGCTTCTTCGACGGCACGCGCCCGGCACAGGCACTCGACCAGGCCTACGACCACGACGCCCGAGCCCGCCTACGCACCCTGTCACACTCGCTGACCGACCTCCCGAGCTAACCCGCCTCCCGAGCTAATCGGGCTCCAGAACTGACCGGCCTCACAAGCTGACCGGGCTCACAAGCTGACCGGGCTCGCAAGCTGACCGGGCTCGCAAGCTGACCGGGCTCCAGAACTGACCGGCCTCCCAAGCCAACCCGCCTCCAGAGCTGACCAGGGCTCCAGAGCTGACCAGGGCTCCGGAACTGACCGACCTCCGGAGCTGACGGACCTCCCGAGCTAGCCCGCCGCCCGAGCTGACCGACCTCCGGAGCTGACCGACCTCCCGAGCTAGCCCGCCGCCCGAGCTGACCGACCTCCGGAGCTGAGCGACCTCCTGGAGCCGACCGGCCGCCGGAGGTTGACACCGGCCCGTACCGGTGCGGGCCGGAAGGGCCGCTGCGGCGGCTCCGACCAGCCCCTATATCCGGGCCACCACCGCGTAGCGCTCGTCGTCGATCTCCTTGCCCCACAGCACCGGGTCCGGCAGCGGATCGACGCGGGTGTCGGCGACGAGCGGTCGCAACGCCGCCACCAGATCGGCCGCGCTCACCCCACCCGCCCAGGGCAACTCGCCTCCCGGGCCACCGCCCGGATCGCCGCCAGAGTCGCCAGAGTCGCCACCCAGGCCACCGCCCGGATCACCGGCCAGGCCACCACTCGGATCGCCACCCGGGCCACCATCCGGATCGCCACCCGCGTCGCCGCCGGGGCCACCGCCGGGGCCGCCACGGCTACCCGCATCGCCGCCCGTAGTCCCACCCGCATCGCCACCAGGGCCGCCCGGATCGCCGCCAGGGCCGCCCGCATTGCCGCCAGGGCCGCCGAGGTCCCCGGGGCCGCCACAGCCGCCCGGGGTGACGTTGGCGGGTGTGCTCCAGCGGCCCTCCACGAGCACCAGGCGGCCGCCGGGGCGCAGCAGCCCCGTCCAGCGCGACAGGGCCGCCCCGGGGGCGGGGACGGTCCACAGGAGGTGGCGGGCGAGCAGCACGTCGAAGCGCCGGTCGCCGACCGGTGGCCGGGCCGCGTCTCCGACCAGGACGGACGCGCCCGTGCCCGCCAGCTTGGCGCGGGCCCGTGCCACCATCCGGGGCGCCAGGTCCACCCCCACCACGCGGTGCCCCTGCTCGGCCAGCAGCAGCGCCAGCGAACCCGTGCCGCACCCCAGGTCGAGCACGTCGAGCGGCCCGTCGGGTAACCATCCGGCCAGCCGGGCGGACCAGGCGGCCCGGACCGCGGGGTCGCGCAGGCCGTGGTCGGCCTCCTCGTCGAAGGTGTCGGCGGCGGCGTCCCAGAGTTCGGCGATGCTCTTCATGGCGTACAGCTTGCCTGTCTCCACTGACATTTCTGCGGTCAGGAACCTGGTGCACTGGTCAGACCAGTCGCTAGGGTTGCCTCTCATGGGATATGACGCGTTGTTCCGCCTCGATGGGCGACGGGCCGTGGTGATCGGGGCTGGGAGCGGGATCGGCCGGGAGGCGGCGCTGGCGCTGGCCGCCCACGGGGCCGGCGTGGTGTGCGCGGACCTCGACCTGGACGCGGCGGAGCGGACGGCCGCCGGGTGCGGCGGGTCCGCCCGCCTGGTCGACGTGCTGGACGACGCCGCGGTGCGCGGCCTGGCCGCCGCGGAGCCGGCCGACGTGCTGGTGTTCACGGCGGCCACGAACGTGCGCAAGCGGCTGCTCGACTACTCCGGCGAGGAGTTCGAGCGGGTGGTGAACCTCAACCTACGGGCCTCGTTCGACGTGGTGCGCGCGTTCGGGGCGGGCATGGTCGAGCGGGGGCGCGGCTCGATCATCGGGTTCGCGTCGATCCGGGCGTCCGTCACCGAGCCGGGGCAGGGCGTCTACTCCGCCACCAAGGCGGGGCTGGTGCAGCTGCTGCGGACGGCGGCGGCCGAGTTCGGGCCGAGCGGGGTGCGGGTCAACGCCATCGCGCCGGGCGTCGTCGAGACGCCGCTGACCCGGCAGATCAAGGACAACCCCGACTGGTACGCCGCGTACGCCGCCAAGAGCGCCCTGGGCCGGTGGGCGTCGGCGGAAGAGCTGGCCGGCGCGGTGGTCTACCTGGCCGGCGACGCGGCCAGCTTCGTGACCGGCTCCGTCCTGTACGTGGACGGCGGCTGGACCGCCGTGGACGGCCGCTTCGACCCGCCCAACTGACCCCCGCAGCAGTGACAGGGGCGGAGGCCCTTGCCCGGCCGGGTCAGGCGGCCCGCCGCCCGACCGTCAGCGGCGGCGCAGGCGGGCCTGCAGCGGCCGGCCGTGCACCGTCTCGAACTCGACGACCGTGCGCGACCCCGTGACCCTGGCGCGGCACGGCTGGCCCTCCTCCGCCCGCCAGCGCCCCTCCAGGGTCACCCGCAGCAGGTGCGGGTGGCTCGGCTCGGCCAGCCAGGGCCGCGACCACGGGCTGTAGTGCCCGACGTAGCGCCCCCGCTCGTACTGGTCGAGGTCGATCCCGCTGTAGAGCCGCAGGTCCGGATCGCAGACCGCCAGCACCAGCCCGTCGCCCTCCTCCCGGACGAGCAGCATCGAGGGCGTGTCCACCTCGCGCACCACCCCGTCCAGGCGGGTGCGCTCGAACACCGCGTACCCGGTCAGGCCGGTCTCCCGGTCGCTGACGACGTGCGCCGCCCGGTCGGCCCGCAGCACCCGGTACGGCGCCCGCGCCGGATCCGCCATCGCGGCGGCGAAGCCGGCCATCCGCTCGGCGGTCGTGTTCACCACCATCGCGTACTGGTAGGTCCCGTCGCGCGGCGCCCGCCCGTGCCTGATCCAGGCGGTGGCGAAGTCCCCGGCGGTGGGCTCCTCGGTGGCGTTGTGCCGGGAGGACTGGGCCGAGCGGGTGAGGGCGACCCGCTGCCCGGCTGCCAGGTAGTAGCCGATGCCCTTGTCGTCCAGCAGCCAGCGCGGCGCGCCGTCGAGCGCCTCGTAAGGGAAGGCCGTCACCGCGGACCCGTCCACCACCGTGGCCGCGTCCCGGGCGGCCAGCCGGGTCTGGAACAGGGTGGTCTCGGTCTCGTCGGCTCGGTCGTCGTTCGTGATGCCGGTGCCGACGGCCACGATCCGGTCGTCGAACAGGAACACCGACTTGCGGGCCCGGTGCGTGCCGTCGTACTTGGGGTGGCCGTGCAGGTCCATGGCGAACATGCCGTTGCGCCCGTCGATGCTGTGCGCCCCGGCGAAGCGGGAGTCGGTCAGCAGCATCTCCTCGATGGCCCCGGTGAGGTCGCCCTTGAGCCGGTCGAGCGGCTTGTGGATGACCGTGGTGCCGGGCCGCCGGTTCCAGTCCCAGCCGGGCTGGGCGTAGCCGCTGTCGAGGTTGGTGACCGGGTCGCCGCGGTGCAGGACCTGGATCTGGCCGTAGGTGTTGTAGCGGCCGTACCAGTTGGCTCCGACGTAGATCTCGGTGCTCCACAGGTAGCGGTTGTGGCCGCGTACGGTGACCTGCCACTCCTCGCGCCGGTGCACGGCGAGCGCCGCGTAGTTGAGCGCCCACGTCCCGCTCGGCGCGGCCTCGGCCCTGATGCCGCGGGCGGCCAGCCGGGCGGCGAGGTCGCGCTGCTCCGGCGTGGGCGAGGCGGGCAGCAGCCGCAGGAAGGCGGCGGCGATGTCGTCGTCCATGGGCGCGAGCCACTGGAAGGGGACGATCGACAGGGCGGTGGCGCCGCTGGGGTTGCGGCCGCTGATGGAGATCGGCCACTGCGCCTTGTTGGCGTAGACGCGCTGCATGAGCAGTGCCTTCTTGAGCCAGCCGAACGCCTCGCCGGAGACGGCGAAGGCGCCGCCGCGCATGACGTAGACGAGCGGGGCGAGCCCGGCCAGGCCGTCGCGCACGTAGTCGGGGAAGAAGCCGACGTGGTGGAAGGCCGTGCCGTCCACCTTGATCCCGTCCTGGATGCCGTCGGTGGGCATCAGGGTGTCGTTCAGCCAGTCGCGCAGCACCCGCAGGTAGGCGACCTGCTCGGCCTCGCCGTCGCGCAGCAGCACGGCCGCCAGCATGCCGCGGAACGTGGTGTTGTGGATGTCCATCATGCTGCCGCGCGCCATCCGGAACCCGAAGCCGCGGAAGATCCGGCCGAGCCCGGTGAGCCACTCCAGATCCGCCCGGACCCGCTCGAACTCCCCGGCCGCGCGCAGCGCGTCGCGCATGAGGTAGACGGAGTCGTGGAAGCCGCGGGCGTCGTAGCCGAGGTGGTGGATCGTGCCCTGGCCGCTGCCCCTGGTCCAGCCCTGCTCGCGCAGGTGGGCGACCATCCGCAGGTAGAGCCCGGCCAGCGCGGGCCGGTCCTGCGCGCTCGCCTGGTGGGCGCGGGCGATGGCCTGCATCAGGTCCGTGCAGGCGCGCAGCGTCACCGGGTTCACGAACGCCTTCAGCTCGGCCGCGATCTCCACCGGGTAGATCTGCGACTGGTAGGCGTGGGTGGGCCGGCCGACCAGGGCGTTCACCTGCGCGGTGAGGGCGGGGACGTCCGCCTTGACCGGGGCGATGAGGTATTCGTCGTGGTAGCGGGTGTGCAGGGTGCGCAGCGCGTCCAGCTCCGCCGCGGTCGGGGGTGACGGGTCCGGCTTGACGGTGGCCAGCAGCCGGTCGAAGCGGTTGAGGGCCTGCCAGTGCTGGTTGTCGTACTCGTCGCCCTCAGGGGCGATGTCGGGGAGCTGGTGGTCGCTGTTGGGGGCGTCGGGGCGCAGGGGCACGTTCAGCATGAGCTGGTCGAGGTGCAGGGCGCCGGCGCGGCGCGGGGCGATGACCCGCAGGGTGTCCATGGCGGGGTGGGGCTTGCCGCGCATGTCGTACGCGTACCGCACCCACGCCGTACGCCACCCGCTGAAGCCCAGCCGGAACTCGAACCAGACGTCGGTGCGCTCACCCCTGCCGAACTCGAACCTGAGCACGTCGTCCACCGGCGTCCCGTTGTGCACCCACACGCAGAACGCGTCCACCATCCCCTGCCACGCCTGGTCGTCGCCGTAGCGGTAGGGGTCGGGCGCCCACTTCAGCGGCGCCCTGACGGTGATCACGTCGCCCGGGCCGTGGTCCCAGCGCAGTGACCTGGTCCCGCACACCGCCACCTGGTCGCCGATCGACAGCCCGGTGCCGGAGAAGTGCGGCGGGACCGCGCTCTCCAGCAGGAACACCGGCGGCTCCAGCGCCATCGCCCGCTGCTCCAGGCCGGGATCGAGGGCCGCGGCAAGGGCGGAGCCCGGACCGGTGCCCGCGGTCATGGCGGCGGCGGGCTCCGGCAGGGTGAGGAAGGCGCTTGCCGCCCCGGCCTTGAACACCGTCCTGCGCGTGATCTTCGCCATGGCCGCCATCAAACGCGACAGTCGGGCGAAGGTAAAGACAACGCGTCGAACTGTTACGGCCGGATGATGGCCATCCTCGTGACCGTCAGCTCCTCGATGGCGAAGCGCGGCCCCTCGCGGCCGACGCCCGAGTCCTTGACGCCGCCGTAGGGCATGTTGTCCGCCCGGAACCCCGGCACCTCGTTGACCACCACTCCCCCGGCGTCGATGCGCTCGATCGCCGCGAACGCCGTGGCCAGCGACCGGGTGAAGACCGCCACGTGCAGGCCGTAGCGCGACTGGTTGACGGCGGCGAAGGCGGCGTCGAGGTCGGGCACCGAACGCACGCACACGACCGGCCCGAAGATCTCCTCGTCCCACGCCGCCGCGCCGTCCGGCACGTCGGCGAGCACGGTGGGCGCGATGGCCCGGCCGTCGCGGTGCCCGCCCGTGAGCGGTTCGGCCCCGGAGGCGGCGATCCACTCCAGGACGCGGTCGGTGGCGGGCCCGTCGATGAGCGGGGCCACCCGGGTGCCGGGCAGCCGGGGGTCGCCGACCTCGACGTCCTTGACCCGCTCGGCCACCAGGGACAGGAACGCCTCGCGTACGGGCTCCTCGACCAGCACCCGCTGCACCGAGATGCACGCCTGGCCGGAGGCGTAGTAGCCGCCCCGCACGACCGCGTCGGCGGCGGCCTCCAGGTCGGCGTCGGCCGCCACCACGAGCGCGGCGTTCGAGCCGAGTTCCAGCAGGACCTTGGTGGGGGCGGCGTTGCGCGCGATGGCGTGGCCGGCGGCGGCCGAGCCGGTGAAGGAGACCGCGCCGATCCTGCGGTCCTCGACCAGCCTGCGGCCGACCTCGACGTCCCCGGTGACGAGCTGCACGCCCCCCGGCGGCAGCGAGTCGCGCAGCAGGTGCACCAGCCAGAGGGTGGCCAGCGGGGTCGCCGGGGCGGGCTTGACGATCACGGGGCAGCCGGCGGCCACCGATGGGGCGATCTTGTGGGCGGCCAGCAGCAGCGGGTAGTTGAAGCCGGTGATCCCGACGACGACGCCGATCGGCCGGCGCGTCCAGAACCCGACCAGCCCCTCGCCGGACGGCAGCAGGTCCAGCGGCACGGTCTCCCCGTGCAGCCTGGCGACCTCCTCGGCGGCCGTGGCCAGCGTGACGAGCGTCCTGGCCACCTCGACCTTGCAGTCCACCAGCGGCTTGCCGGTCTCCAGCACCAGCAGCCGCTCGAAGTCCTCCTGCCGGTCCCGCAGGGTGTCGTGGGCCCGCAGGAGGGCCGCGCGGCGGGCGTGCGAGGGCAGCGCGGCCATGGCGGGAGCCGCCGCCAGCGCCGCGTCGAGGGCCGCCGCGGCGAGTTCGGGCGTGCCCAGCGGGGCCTTGGCGACCAGGGATCCGTCGTAGGGGAAGAGCACGTCGGTGGTGCCGGCGGTCTCCACCCAGCCGTTCCCGATGGGCAGCCCGGACGGCCATTCGGCGGTGAAGGTCATGATCGCCCTCCTGTGGCGCTCGGGAACACGTCGAGGTACGCGGGCGCGTCCTCGCGACCGGTGGCGGCCAGTACGGCGTGCGCGACGGCCCTGCTGAACACGTCGGCCGCCGCCGCCAGCGTGTCCTGGAGGGCGTCGTGGCCGGGGACCGGGCGGGCACAGGTGGCCAGGGCGAAGATGGTGTCGCCGTCGGTCATGGTGTGCGCCGGCCGGATGGCCCTGGCCAGGCCGTCGTGGGCCACCCCTGCGAGCTTGCCGCACTGCGCCTTGCCGAGGTCCAGGTCGGTGGCCACCACGCCGATGGTGGTGTTGAAGGACGGCCGGTTCTCGGGGTTCCAGGCCACGACCTCGTGCGGGGCGGGCGGCCGGAGGTGGTCGAACTCGCCGGGCAGCCCGTATCTGGCGCCGGCGAGGGTGCCGTCGACCGGGTCGAGCACCGAGCCGGCGGGGTTGACCACGGCCAGGGCGGCGACGGTGGCGCCGCAGTCCAGGACGGCGCTGGCCGTGCCCACGCCGCCGGCCAAGCCGCCCGCCGTCGCGGCGGTGCCCGCTCCGACGGAGCCGTTGGCCTCCGGGGGCGTCGTGCCGGGGTGCGGGTGCGCGGCGGCGTCGTAGGCCGCGCTGCCCAGGGCGGCGTCCGGGGTGGCGCGGAACGTTCCGCCCCGGCCCAGGTCGAAGATGACGGCCGCGGGGACGATCGGGACCACGCCGCCCGCCACGGGGTAGCCGACGCCCGCGTCCGCGAGCCGGTCCACCACCCCGCAGGCGGCGGCCAGCCCGTACGCGCTGCCGCCGGTCAGCACCACGGCGTGCACCCGCTGCACCAGGTTGCGCGGGTCGAGCAGCTCGGTCTCCCGGGTCCCCGGGGCGGCCCCGCGCACGTCGACCCCCGCCACGGCGCCGCCGTCGGGGGCCAGCACGACCGTGGTGCCGGTCCGGTGGCCGCCGCCGACCCGCTGGGCGTGCCCGACCCGCAGCCCGGCCACGTCCACCAGAGAGTTCGTCGGCCCGGGACGCATCAGTAGTCCCCGTTCAGGAAGCGCCGCGCGGCCTCGGCGAACACGCGGGTGCACCGGACGATCTCGGCCACCTCGACGAACTCGTCCGCCTGGTGCGCGATCCACTTCCCGCCGGGCCCGTACACGACCGAGGGGATGCCGCCCCAGTGCGTCAGCACGGTCCCGTCCGTCGAGCCCGGCACCCCGCCGTACACCGGCTCCTCCCCCGTCACCGACCGGTGGGCGGCGGCCAGCGCGGCCACCACCGGGTCGGAGACGGGCACATCCACCGGCGGCCGGTCCACCAGGATCGACACCTCGGCGGCGATCCCGTCGTATCCGGCGAGGGCGGCCACCCGGTCGGCGACGACCTTGTGCTCGACCCCGGGGATCGTCCGCACGTCCACGAACACCGAGGCCACGGCGGGGATCACGTTGACCTGCTCCTCCGAACCGGCCCGCAGCACGGTGGGGGTGACGTACACCTCGCCGAGGTGCTCGTGCGCCGGGTGCCGCGCCTGCAGCTCGTCCTGCAGCGCCCCGAGGCCCGCCAGCAGCGCGCCCACGGCGGGGATGGGGTTGCGGCCGTGCTGCGGCATGGCCCCGTGCGCCATCTTTCCGGTGAGGTCCACCCGCAGCCGCAGCGCTCCCTTGGCCACGGCGCAGATCTCCCCGGCCTCCGGCTCGGCCACGATCGCGCCGTCCACGTCGGCGGTCAGCCCCTCGGCGACGAAGTGGTGCGCGCCGAGCATGAGGCCCTCCTCGTCGGCCAGCGCGCACACCTTGATCCGGCCCGGGAACGGTCCAGCCAGCTGCAGCGCGCGGGTGGCGTAGAGGGTGGCGGCCAGGCCCGACTTCATGTCGGCGCTGCCCCGGCCCCACAGCCGCCCGTCGCGGATCTCGCCGCCGAACGGGTCCACGGTCCAGGTGGACAGATCACCCTCGGTGACGACGTCCGTGTGGCCCTCGAACATCAGCGTCGGCCCGTCCCCGCCGCCGCCCTCGACCACCGCCACCACGTTCGGCCTGCCGGGCGCGGCCTCGGACACCACCGGCCGCCATCCCCACTCGCGCATCTTCGCCTCGACCAGCTCGGCGGCGGGCCGCTCGTCGCGGCCCCGCGCCGGGTCGTTGGTGCTGGGGATCCGCACCAGCGCCTGCGTGAAGGCCACCACGCCCTCGGCATCGACCTCGATCAAAGCAATCCCTCCAGAGTTGGTACGGCCTGCAGCAACGTACGCGTGTAGGCGTGGGCGGGCGCGGCCCAGACGTCGTCCACCGGCCCGGTCTCCACGATCTCGCCCCGGCTCATGACCGCGACCGTCTCGCACACGTGCCGCACCACGGACAGGTCGTGCGAGACGAACACCAGCGTCAGCCCCAGCTCGTCGGCCAGGTCGGCCAGCAGGTTGAGGATCTGCCCGCGGACCGAGACGTCCAGGGCGCTGACCGGTTCGTCGGCGACCAGCACCTTCGGCCGGGGCGCGAGCGCGCGGGCGATGGCGATGCGCTGCCGCTGCCCGCCGGAGAACTGGTGCGGGTACCGGTCGGCGGCCGTGGCGGGCAGCCCGACCGCGTCCAGCAGCCCGGCCACCCGGTCGCCGACGGGCAGGCCGAGGGCGGTGAGCGGCTCGGCGACGAGGTCGCGCACCCGCATGCGGGGGTCGAGCGAGCTCATCGGGTCCTGGAAGACGATCTGCAGGTTCTCGCGCAGGAAGCGCAGCCGCCGCTCCGGCAGGCCGGCGATCTCCTGCCCGTCGAAGCGGATGGAGCCTCCGGTGGGCTGGTCGAGCCCGCACAGCAGGCGCAGCAGCGTGGACTTGCCCGAGCCGGACTCGCCGACGATGCCGTAACGCTCGCCGCGGTGCACGGTCAGCGACACGTCCCGCAGCGCGTGCACCTCGGCTCCCGGTTTGGTGAGCGAGGTGCGGGGGCGGCGGTAGACGCGGGTGAGGTCGCGGGCCTCAATCAGCGGGGTGCCAGCATGCGTGGGCATGTCCGTCTCCTGTCAGCGCCGGGACCTGCTCGCACGCGGTGGTGGCCTGCGGGCAGCGGTTCCTGAACACGCAGCCGTCGGGGAAGTGGCCGGCCGGCGGGACGTTGCCCTGGATGGTGGGCAGGCGGGTGCCGCGCGGGGTGAGCTTGGAGGCGGCCAGCAGGCCCTCCGTGTAGCGGTGGCGGGGGCGGGTGAACACCTCGCGGATGGGGCCGCTCTCCACGACGCGGCCGCCGTACATGACCAGGACCCGCTCGCAGACGGAGGCCACGACGGCGAGGTCGTGGGTGATGAACAGCAGCGCGGGCGCGACCTCCGCGATCAGCTCCAGCATCTGCTTCTGCACGGTGACGTCGAGCGCGGTGGTGGGCTCGTCGCAGATGAGCAGCCGGGGCTCGTTGGCCAGCGCGATGGCGAGCATGACGCGCTGGCGCTGGCCGCCGGACAGCTGGTGCGGGTAGGCGCGGAAGATCTGTTCCGGGTCGGGCAGCCGGACGCGGCCGAGCAGGTCGAGCGCCCGGGCGCGGGCCTCGGGGCTGGAGCGGCCGTGCAGGGTCATGACCTCGGCCACCTGGGCGCCGATCCGCATGAGCGGGTTCAGCGCGGTCATGGGCTCCTGGAAGACCATGGACAGCTCCCGGCCGCGCAGGTCCTTGATCCGGCTCTCGGGCACGCCGACCAGGTCGCGCTCGCCCAGGCGGGCGGTGCCGGAGGCGGTGACGCCTTCGGGGAGCAGCCCCATGAGCGACAGCGCGGTGAGCGACTTGCCTGACCCGGACTCGCCGATCAGCCCGACCCGCTCGCCGGGCGCGATGGCGAACGACACCTGGTGCACGAGCTCGGCGGAGTCCGCCCGCACGGTCAGGCCGTCAACACTCAGCATGCTCAACGGGTCGCTCCGTTCGCGGGGGGCTCGGCCTGCTCCCTGATCCGCCTGAGCCTGGGGTCCAGGTAGTCCCGCAGGCCGTCGCCCAGCAGGTTGAAGCCGAGCACGGCCAGCGCGATGGCCAGGCCGGGCCAGAGCGCCAGGCGCGGGGTGGAGAAGAGCAGCTCCTGCGACTCCTGCAGCATCCGCCCCCACGACGGGGTGGGCGGCCGGGTGCCGAAGCCGAGGAACGACAGCGCCGCCTCGGCCAGGATGGCGATGGCGAACGACACCGACGCCTGGACGATCAGCATCGAGGAGATGTTCGGCAGCACGTGCCGCACCGCGATGGCCGGGCGCCGCCGCCCTGCGGCCCGGGCGGCGAGGATGTAGTCGGTCACCATGACCTGGAGCGTGGCCGCGCGGGTCACCCGGGCGAACGCGGGCACGGTGGCCACCCCGATCGCGATCATCGCGGTGAGCGTGCCCGCCCCGTAGACCGCGCCGAGCATGACGGCCAGCAGCAGCGCCGGGAAGGCGAACACCAGGTCGTTGACCCGCATGATCAGTTCCGACAGCCAGCCGCGCGGGGTCATCCCGGCGACCATGCCGAGCGGCACGCCCAGCACGGCGGCGATGCCGACGGCCACGATGCCCACGTAGAGCGTGGTCCGGGCGCCGACCATGAGCTGGCTGAAGGTGTCGCGGCCGAATTTGTCGGCCCCGAGCAGGTAGCCGCCGCCCGGCTCGCGCAGCTTGCGCGCCGCGTCCACGAGTGTCGGGTCGTGCGGCGTCCAGAAGAACGACACCACCGCGGCCAGCCCCACCAGCGCCACGAGCACGGCGCCGACCAGCAGCGCGACGTTCACCCGGCCCTTCATCGCAGCCTCGGGTCGAGCAGGTGGTAGGCCACGTCCACCACGAAGTTGATCAGCAGCACGGCCGCCACCAATACCATCACCACCCCCTGGACGAGCAGCAGGTCGCGCCCTGCCACGCCGTTGAGCAGCAGGTCGCCCAGCCCCGGGATGACGAAGACCCGCTCGACCACGACCGCGCCGATGAGCAGCGTGGCCAGTTGCAGCCCGAGCACGGTGACGACCGGGATGGAGGCGTTGCGCAGCCCGTGCCGCCACAGCGCGCCGGTGCTACCCCGGCCCTTGGCCCGGGCGGTGCGCAGGTAGTCCTCGCGCATCACGTCGAGCACGGCGCTGCGCACGTAGCGGGTGAGTACGGCGCCCTGGACGAGCCCGAGCGACAGCCACGGGAGCAGCAGGCCGCGCAGCCACTCCGCCGGGTTCTCCGCGATCGGCACGTAGCCGCCGGACGGCAGGGCCTGGGCCTGCACCGCGAACACGAACACCAGCAGGATGCCCGCCAGGAACGCCGGGACGGCGATGCCGATCTGGCTGGCCGCGCTGATGAGCGCGCCGAGCGGATTGCGGTGGTGCACGGCGGCGAACGTGCCCAGCGGCACCGCGACCAGCAGCGCCACGATCATGCCGCCGACCACCAGCACGGTCGTCACGGCGAGCCGGTCGCTGATCTGCGGGCCGATCGGCGAGCTGGTGACGTAGGAGGTGCCGAAGTCGCCGTGGAGCAGCCCGCCGAACCAGTCGAGGAACTGCACGACGGGCGCCCGGTCGGTGCCGAACTGCCGGCGCAGCTCTGCGACCGCCTCGGGCGTGGCGTTGACGCCCAGGGCGATCTCGGCGGGGTCGCCGGGCAGCAGCCCCATGAACGCGAACACCACGACCGCGGCCACGGCGGTGCTGGCGACCAGCACCGCCAGCCGTTTCAGCAGGTAGAGCGTCATGTGGGGGTCACTGCTTGGCGAGCGCGGTGAAGTCGAAGGACTCCGCGATGGCGTTCTTCGGCAGCCCGGTGACGCCCTTCTTCGCCACGATCAGGTTGGGGAACAGGAACAGCCAGTCGGCCGCGGCGTCCTCGGACAGCAGCTTGGCGGCCTGCTTGAGGTCGTCGGTCTGCTCCTGCTCGGTGCCCTCGTCGGCGGCGGCGAGCAGCTTGCCGAACTCGGGGTTGTCGTAATGGAAGTAGTACGACTTGTCAGCAAAAATCCCCATGTCGCGGGGTTCGACGTGGTTGATAATGGACAGGTCGTAGTCGCCCTTCGTGAACACCTGGTCCAGCCAGCGGGCCGGGAACTCCAGGGGCTCGATCTCGGCATTGATGCCCACCTGCGCGAGCTGCGACTTGACGACCTGCGCGCTGGCGACCGCGTACGGCAGGTTGGGGATGCGCATCTTGACGTCGTACGTCTTGCCGCCGAGCAGTTCCTTGGCCTTGGCCGGGTCGTAGGGGTAGTCGCCGGTGCGGTCCTCGTACCAGGGGTCGGTGGGCGGCACCATCGAGCCGATCGGCTGGCCGCGCCCGGCCCAGGCGGTCTCCAGCAGCGCCTTGTGGTCGATGGCGTGCCTGACGGCCTGGCGGACCTTCTTGTCGTTGAACGGCGGGCGGCCGTTGTTCATCGACAGCACGACCTCGCCGTTGGTGGTGCCCTCGATCGTCTGGAAGCGGTTGGGGTCGGCGAACTGCTGCAGCGACTCGGGCGCCTGCACCGCGGAGATGACGTCGATGCCGCCGGTCAGCAGCGCGTTGCTCATCGCCGTGGCGTCCTTGAAGTATTTCAGGGTGACGGTCGGCACCTTCGGCTTCGTCCCCCAGTAGGAGGGGTTGGGCTGAAGCTGGATGGAGTCGCCGCGCCGCCAGGAGCCCAGCACGTAAGGGCCGGTGCCGACGGGCTTGTTGGCCAGGTCGGCCACCCCGGTGCGGCTGAACATCGCGCCGAGCCTGGTCGCCATCGAGTAGAGGAAGCCGTTGCTCGGCCGCTTGAGGGTGACGACGGCGGTGTGGTCGTCGGTCTTCTCCACCTTGTCGACCACGTCGAGCTGCGACTTGATCTTGAGCTTCCAGTCCGTCTTCACCCGGTCGAGCGAGAAGACCACGTCGTCGGCCGTGAACGGCGCGCCGCTGCTGAACTTCACGTCCTTGCGCAGGGTGAAGGTGTAGGTTTTGCGGTCGGC
The DNA here is from genome assembly GCF_900099965.1 of Nonomuraea jiangxiensis. Taxonomy (GTDB): domain Bacteria; phylum Actinomycetota; class Actinomycetes; order Streptosporangiales; family Streptosporangiaceae; genus Nonomuraea; species Nonomuraea jiangxiensis. The sequence continues at coordinate 429,758 of NZ_FNDJ01000005.1, forward strand.
CGAGACGTCCCACTTCTCCGCGAGCAGCGGCACGATCTTGCCGTCCTGGTCGAGCTTGACCATGCCTTCGTAGACGTTGACGAGTAACGCCTGGGGAATGGCCGCGCCCTCGGTCGAGGTGAAGTCGAGGTTGGCGGGCTCGGCCACGAACCCGACGGACAACGACTGGGCTTGGGGGGTGCCTGTTCCGCCGCCACCGCCGGCACCGCCGCCGCAGGCGGCCAGGGCCAGCAGGAGACCGCCGGCGGCGATCCAGGTGCCGATTCGCCTCATCTTTTACAGCCTCCTGGCTAGTGCACTGGTCGGACCAGTAGGCTACGCACATTGCCAGTCGGCGGCGGCTCAGGTCAAGGGGGATTGCATGGGTGGTCCGCGCTTCGAGCCGGTGCGTGCCGTGCGCGCGTACGAGCGGGTCGTCGAGCAGGTCGAGGAGGCCATCGAGAGCGGCTCCCTGACCCCGGGCCAGCGGCTGCCCAGCGAGCGCGAGCTGATGGTGCAGTTCTCCGTCAGCCGCTCCACCGTCCGCGAGGCGCTGCGCGTGCTGCAGGCGCGCGGTCTGGTCCGCTCGCGGCCCGGCGACCCGAACGGGGCGGAGGTGCTGCCCTTCACACCCGCCGCGTTACACAAGTCGATGACCACCCTCGCCAGGGTGGAGGAGCTGTCGCTGGCCGAGCTGCTGCAGTTCAGGATGGTGCTGGACTCCTCGGCCATCCTGCTGGCCACCCGGCAGCGCAGCGAGGAGCAGCTCGCCGAGATGGACGCGGCCGTGGCCCGCATGCGGGAGGCGGTGGAGGCCGGCCATGACACGTTCGGGGCGGCCGACGTGGCCTTCCACGACGCCGTGGCCAGGGCGAGCGGCAACAAGCTGATCCAGATCTGCACCGACGTGGTCCGCTCGATCGTGCTCGGCCTGATCTCGGAGAAGATCGCCACCGCTCCCGACCGGGCGGCGCTGATGCGGCAGAGCATCAGCCACCACGAGGAGGTGATCGCCGCCGTGCGCGCAGGGGACGGCCGGCTGGCGGCCCGCCTGTCGCGAAAGGCGATGTACGACTACTACGCCGGCTACGTTCCGGCCGACGAGCGTTCCGCACTGCGGGCGCTGCTGGAGTGACCTGGCCCACAGAGTGTTATCTTGGCGCCCGTGGATGGGGACGGGGTGCTGGAGACCTTCCTGCGCGCGCCGCGCCGCTACACCAGCCACCAGGTCGCCCAGATGGCGGGGGTGCCGGTCTATCGCGCGCGGCGGTTCTGGCGTGCTCTGGGATTCGCCAACGTGGCCGACGACGCGGTCGAGTTCACCGACTCCGACGTCGAGGCGCTCAAGACGCTGCTCGGCATGGTCACCTCGGGCGTCTACGACGAGGAGCACGTGCTGCTGCTGGCCCGCTCGCTCGGCCGGGCCACCACCCAGCTCGCCGAGTCGCAGGCCGAGCTGGGCGTGGAGGCGCTCGACCAGGCGGGCGTGCCGCTCGCGGAGCGGCCCAGGGCCTGGCGCCGGCGGGCCGAGCGGGTGGTGCCCGACCTGGCGCGGCTGCTGGTCTACGCCTGGCAGCGCCAGCTCGCCGTGGCCGCCGGGCGCATCGCCGACCAGGACATGAGCGCCGTACGCCTGTCGGTCGGGTTCGCCGACCTGGTCGCGTTCACCCGGCTGAGCAGGCAGATCACGGCCGTCGAGCTGGCCCGGCTGATCGACGCCTTCGAGGGCCGCTCGGCCGACATCGTGATGTCCACCGGCGGCCGGGTGATCAAGACGCTGGGTGACTCGGTGCTGTTCGTGGCCGACCAGTCGCACGTGGCGGCGGAGATCGGGCTGCGGCTGGTGGAGACGCACAAACGCGGCCGGGACATGCCCGAGCTGCGGGTGGGGCTGGCCTCCGGGCCGGTGATCTGGCGCATGGGCGACGTGTTCGGCACGACGGTCAACCTGGCCAGCCGGCTCACGGCGCTGTCGCTGCCCGGCACGGTGCTGGCCGATCCCGAGCTGGCCGAGGAGCTGGAGGGCGATCGGGCCTTCCGGCTGCGCGCGGTCGACCGGCTGTCGGTGCGGGGCCTGGGCGAGCTGGCGCCGTTCACGGTCACACGCGCGGGCTCGCACTGACGCCGCGCCCGTATGCGGGGTGAGTTTCGCGGGCCTTCCCGGTTAGGATCACCCGAACATCGTTCTGCCATGATCGGAAGGTGTCGGGTTGACTCGTCAGCATGCCATCGGTGACCTGCTGCGGCGCTCGGCCGCGCGCCACCCCGCCAAGACCGCCGTCGTCTACGGCAACCTCCGCCAGAGCTACGCCGATCTGGACCTGACGGTCAACCGCACGGCCAACGCGCTGGCGGCCCGGGGGGTGGGCAAGGGCGACAGGTTCGCGGTGTTCAGCCACAACAACCACGCTTTCGTGGTGACGTACCTGGCGCTGGCGCGGCTGGGGGCGATCTCCGTGCCGATCAACTTCATGCTGGGGGCCGAGGAGGTCGCGTACGTGCTGGAGCACTCCGGCGCGACCGGCCTGCTGGCGGAGGAGGCGCTGCTGCCGGTCGCCGCGGCGGCGGCCGGACCCGCGGTGACGGTGCGCGGCGTGATCGGCGCCGCCGACGGGTGGGAGCCGTTCGCCGCGTGGGCGGCCTTCGACGACGCCTCCGAGCCCAGTGTGGAGATCGCCGACGACGACCCGATCCAGGTCATGTACACCAGCGGCACCGAGTCCCGCCCCAAGGGCGCCACACTGTCGAGCCGCAGCCTGATCTCCCAGTACGTCACGTGCCTGGTCGACGGCGAGATGCGGCACGAGGACGTCGAGGTGCACGCCCTGCCGCTCTATCACTGCGCGCAACTGCACTGCTTCCTGACGCCCGGCCTCTACGTGGGCGCCACCAACATCATCCTGCCCGGCGCCGACCCGGGGACGATCCTGGCCACGATCGAGGGCGAGAGCGCCACGAAGCTGTTCTGCCCGCCCACCGTCTGGATCGGGCTGCTACGCCACCCGTCCTTCGACCGCCGGGACCTGTCGTCGCTGCGCAAGGGCTACTACGGCGCCTCGATCATGCCGGTGGAGGTGCTGAAGGAGATCGCCGCGCGGCTGCCGGACGTGCGCCTGTTCAACTTCTACGGCCAGACCGAGATGGCGCCCGTGGCCACGGTCCTCGGCCCGGACGAGCAGCTCACCCGGCTGGGCTCGGCCGGGCGGCCCGCGCTCAACGTCGAGACCCGGATCGTCGACGACGCGGACCGGCCGGTGCCGCCCGGCGTGGTCGGCGAGATCGTGCACCGCAGCCCGCACGCCATGCTCGGCTACTGGAACGACCCGGCCACCACCGAGGAGGTCTTCCGAGGCGGCTGGTTCCACAGCGGTGACCTGGGCGTCATGGACGCCGACGGCTACCTGTCGGTCGTGGACAGGAAGAAGGACATGATCAAGTCGGGCGGCGAGAACGTGGCCGGCCGCGAGGTGGAGGAGGTCATCTACCGGCATCCGGCGGTCGCGGAGGCGGCGGTGTTCGGGGTGCCGGACCCCAAGTGGGTCGAGGCGGTGACGGCCGCGGTGGTGCTGCGGGACGGGGGCGAGGTGACCGCGGAGGAGCTGATCGCGTTCCTGCGGGAGCAGCTGGCCGCGTTCAAGACGCCCAAGCGGGTGGTGTTCGTGGATTCCCTGCCGAAGAACGCCTCCGGCAAGGTGCTCAAACGCGAGCTGCGCCACAGGTTCGGCTGAAGCGGCGGTCACCGGGCCGGCCCCTCAGGCTTCGCCGGGGCTTTCGAGGGCCGCCAGGCGGCGGCGCAGGTGGGCGCGTTCGGGCTCGGTGCCCGCCAGGGCGAGCGCCTGCCGGTAGGCCGCGGCGGCCTCGGCCCGCCGGCCGAGCCGTTCCAGCAGGTCGGCGCGGGCCGTCGCGTACGGGGTGTAGGCCCGCAGCCGCGGCTCGGCCGCCAGCGCGTCGAGGAGGGCCAGGCCCGCCGCGGGGCCGTCGCGCAGCGCCACCGCCGCCGCCCGGTTCACTTCGACGATCGGGGAGGGCGTGAGCGCGAGCAGCACGTCGTAGAGCGCCACGATCTGCGGCCAGTCGGTCGTGGCGACGTCGGCGGCCTCGTCGTGCAGCGCGGCGATCGCGGCCTGCACGCCGTAGGGGCCGGGAGGGCCGCCGGTCAGCGCGGCGGGCACCAGGGCGAGCCCCTCCTCGATCATCGCGCGGTCCCAGCGGCCCCGGTCCTGCTCGTCCAGCAGGACGAGCTCGCCGCCGGTCCCGGTGCGGGCCGCGCGCCGGGCGTGGATCAGCAGCATCAGCGCGAGCAGGCCCGCTACCTCGCGCTCGGCGGGCAGCAGGCGGCGCAGGATCCGCGCCAGCCGGATGGCCTCCTCCGCGAGGTCGAGCCGCTGCAGGTCCGGGCCCGCGCTGGCCGCGTACCCCTCGGTGAAGATCGAGTAGACGACCTGGAGCACGCCCGGCAGGCGTTCCGGCAGCTCGTCGGGGCCGGGCACGCGGAACGGGATGCGGGCCTGGCTGATCTTCTTCTTGGCCCGTACGATCCGCTTGGCGACGGTCGCCGGCGGCACCAGGAAGGCCCGCGCGACCTCGGGCGTGGTGAGCCCGCCGAGGCAGCGCAGCATCAGCGCCCCGCGGTCCTCGGCGGACAGGGCCGGGTGGGAACAGGTGAAGAACAACCGCAGCCGCTCGTCGGGCAGGCCGTCGCCGGCCTCGGCGGGCGGGACGGGTTCCGCCCGGTCGGCCTCCACCTGCAGGATGGCCAGCCGGGCGGCGTACGCCTTGTCCCGCCGCAGCCGGTCGACGGCCCGGCGGCGTGCCGTCGTCATCAGCCACCCGCCGGGGTTGGGCGGCACGCCGTCGACCGGCCAGCGCACCAGCGCCGCCTCGACGGCCTCCGAGGCCACCTCCTCGGCCAGGTCGAGATCGCCGAAGCGGCGGACGAGGGCCGCGAGCAGCCGGCCGTGTTCCTCCCGGAAGATCGCCTCCACCGACGCCCGCGCACCTGTCTCGGCGGGCCGGTCCGCACGCGGATCCCTCATGTGTCGCCCGGCCTAGAACTCGGCGACCGGGCGGACCACGATCGAACCGCCGGCGTGCGCGCCCGGGCAGCGGGCCGCCCAGTCGAGCGCGACGTCGAGGTCGGGGACGTCGATGACGTAGTAACCGCCGAGGATCTCCCGGGTCTCGGCGAACGGCCCGTCCGTCACGGTCCGCTCACCGCCCGGCCCGACCCGCACGGTCGTGGCCGTGGTCAGGTCCGCCAGCGAGTGCCCGGCGACGAAGATCCCCGCCTCCTGGACGGCCTTGTCGTAGGCCATCCAGTCCTCCACCTCGCACCCGTCGGACGTCGGGGCGTCGCTCTGCGTGGCGGCCGTGTGGATGAGCAGCATGTACTTCATGGTCAGGGTCCTTTCCGCGTGACTGTGACCGTGCGGCCGGACGCGACCGGGTCACCTTACGGGATGACCACGAACGGGACGCGCCCCGATGGACATCGCCCGGGCACGAACTTTCCGCTCTAGGCTCCGTGCTTGCCCAGCAGGTCGGCGGCGATGCGGCGGACCACCACGCGCTGGATCTTCCCGGTGGCCGTCTTGGGCAGCTCGTCCAGGATCAGCACCTCGCGCGGGCGCTTGAACGCGGCCAGGCCGTCCCGGCAGAAGGCGACGAGTTCGGCGGCGTCCACCGTACGGCCAGGGGCGGAGACCACGCACGCCACCGGCTTCTCCAGTCCCTCGCTGTCGATGTAGGCCACGACGGCGCACTCGCCGACCGAGACGTGCTGCAGCAGCCTGCCCTCGACCTCCATCGGCGACACCCAGATGCCGCCCGCCTTGATCATGTCGTTGGAGCGGCCCAGGCACTGGTAGAAGCCGTCCTCGCCGCGGATGTAGGTGTCGCCGGTGCGCAGCCACTCGCCCTGGAACACCTGGCGGGTGGTGGCCGTACGGCACCAGTAGCCGGTGGCCACGGAGTCGCCGCGGACGTACAGGTGGCCGGGCTCGCCGTCCTTGACGGGGGCGCCGAAGTCGTCGAGCAGCTTGGCCTCGTAGCCCGGCACGACGGTTCCCGAGCTGCCGGGCCGCACCCGGCCTGGGCGGTTGGAGATGAAGATGTGCAGCGCCTCGGTGGAGCCGAGGCCGTCGAGGATGTCGGTGCCGAAGCGGCCGGTGAAGCGGCGGTAGATCTCGGCGGGCAGGGCCTCGCCCGCGGAGACGGCCAGGCGTACCGACTGGAAGGAGGTGCCGGGGGCGTCGGTGGCGAGGAGCGCGGCGAAGAACGTGGGGCCCGCGAAGAACAGCGTCGGCCGGTGCTCGGCCACGCTCGCCAGCACTCCCGCGGGCGTGGGGCGGGCCGGGTCGAGGATGGCGGTGGCGCCGGCGGCCAGCGGGAAGAACAGGGAGTTGCCGATGCCGTAGGCGAAGAACAGCCTGGCCACGGAGAGGCAGCGGTCCTTCGGGCGGATGCCCAGCACCTGGCGGCCGTAGGTCTCGTAGACGTCCCGGATGGCGCCGTGGCGGTGCATCGCGGCCTTCGGGGCGCCGGTGGTGCCCGAGGTGTAGAGCCACAGGGCGGCCGAATCGCGCCAGGTGTCGTACGCGGGGGCGGCCTGCGGGCCGGTCGGGAGCAGGTCGGCCCAGCGGCAGGTGGTGACCTCGGCGGTCAGGCTCCGCGCGGCTCCAGCTGGGTCGGCCGGGCCCGCCGGCGGACGGCCGTCGGCGTCCGTGAGCACGAGCACCGCCACGTCGGGGGCGTCGAGAAGCGCCTCCCGCACGGTCGGCTCGAACTCGGGCGTGGCCACGACGACCCGCGCCCGCGAGTCCCGGATCAACGTCCCCAGCTCGGCGTCGGTGTACATGGTGGACACCGGCACGGCCACCGCGCCCATCCGCATGACGGCCAGCACGGTGATCACCGTCTCGGGCCGGTCCGACATGACCAGCAGCACCCGCTCCTCGGGCCTGACGCCCAGCGTTCGTAACCCGGTGGCCAGCGCGGCGACCTGCGCGGCGAGCTCCGCGTACGTGACCGTGCCCGCGGGGCCCGTGAGCGCGACGTGGTCCCCTCGCCCTGCTTCGACCTGCCGGTCCACGAGATAGACGCTGGCGTTGAACGACTCGGACGTCATTGGCCGACCCCATCCGCAGGCGGACATTGTACGAAAATCTTCTACACAGGAATGATGCTCCGTCAATGACTTGTAGCATTGCCAGGTCTCGCCGCCGGGATCAACGTTCGGCGGGCCATGCGTGGAGGGCGAACGGGACCTGGCCGAGGATGTGCGCGATGGCCGCCGCCGGGGAGTCGATCATGTCGTGCGGCAGGGCGTTCACGGGCCACCAGGCTAGTTCTGAGCATTTGTCCGGTTCGGCGTTGTAGGGCTCGCCGGCCCAGGTTTCCGTGCGGAAGAAGAGGCCCAGGCGTTCCGGGGCGCGGTGCATGACGTGGACCAGGGTCAGGTCCGCCGGGTCGAGGGTCACGCCCAGCTCCTCCTTGGCCTCCCGTACGGCCGCGTCGATCACCGGCTCCCCCTCCTCCAGGTGGCCGGAGGGCAGGTGCCACAGCCCGTCGCCGAAGCCGGTGCCGGTGCGCCTGCCGAGCAGCACTTCGCCACTCCCGGGGGCGCGGCGCAGCAGCAGGACGTGCACGTCGACGATGGGCCGGAACCGATCCGCCGCCGCCGGGGCGGGGGCGGGCCGGGGGTCGATGGATGGTGGGGACGGGCGGCGGTCGAGGGACTGGACCCATTTGACGGCCACGGCGGCCGCCTGGATCAGCTCGGCGCGCAACCGGTCAGGGTCCGACTCCGCGAACGCCTCCAGGACCTCCTCGGCCAGGATGTGGCGCCAGGTCAGGGTCCCGGTCCTGCCCGACTCGTCCGTCTCCTGCCGGGCCAGGTCCGCGTCGGCCACCCTGGCCGCGCCGCCCGTCCCGTCGGGCAGCACCTGCATGCCCCATCTCGCGTCCTGAGCCGCTCGCTCCGCCGCCACGTCAGCCAGGACTCTCGCCAGCGAGCCCGGTACGCCCGCATCCCCGTCATGTATCACCGTCCCAGTCTGGCGCAGGAACCCCGCAGGGCCGGACCCGCCGCACGCCTGGGATCGCTCAGCTTTCGAGGTAGCGCAGGATGGCCAGGGCGCGGCGGCTGTAGTCGCGGTCGCGCGGCAGGTCGAGCTTGTCCATGATGGCGTTGACGTGCTTCTCCACGGTGCTGAGCGACACGTGGAGGCGCTCGGCGATGGCGGCGTTGACCAGGCCCTGGGCGAGGTGGCGCAGCACCTCGGCCTCGCGCGGGCTCAGGCGGCTCAGCGGGTCGGCGTGCGTGGTGCGGGCCAGCAGCCGGCGCACCACCTCGGGGTCGAACGCGGTCCCGCCCGCGCGTACGCGTTCGAGCGAGTCGAGGAAGTCGGCCACCTCCGACACCCGGTCCTTGAGCAGGTAGCCGAGCCCCTGCGGGGACCCGGCCAGCAGCCGGGCCGCGTAGTGCTGCTCGACATATTGCGACAGGACGAGGACGCCGACCTCCGGGCGGCGTTCGCGGATCTCCAGCGCCGCCCGCAGCCCGTCGTCCTTGTGCGTGGGCGGCATGCGCACGTCGATCACGGCCACGTCGGGGCGGTGCTCATCGACGGCGGCCAGCAGCGCGGGCGCGTCGTGACCGGCGTCGTCGAGCAGCCGGGTGAGCCCTTCGCGCAGCAGGACGGAGTCGTCGGCGAGGATCACCCGCACGGCGGCGCCTTGGGCAGCCTGGCGGTGATGCGGGTGGGGCCGCCGGGCGGACTGTGCACGGTGAGCTCGCCGTCGAGCGCCAGGACGCGCCTGCCCAGCCCGGCCAGCCCGCCGCCCGCGGGGTCGGCGCCGCCCCTGCCGTCGTCCGAGATCGTCACGCTCACCGTCCGTTCGTCCTCGCCCAGCACGACCAGGATGTCATGGGCGGCGGCGTGCTTGACCGCGTTGGTGATGGCCTCGCGGGCCACGAAGTACAGGGCGGTCTCGGTCTCCGGCAGGAGGCGGCCGGCCAGCCCGTAGTGCATCGTCACCGGCACGCCGGCGCGCTCGGCCACGCCGTCGAGCGCGGCGCGCAGCCCCAGTTCGTCGAGCGCGGTGGGGTAGATCCGCCAGGCGACGCTGCGCAGCTCGTCGAGGAGGCGGCGCGACTCGGTGTAGGCCTGGGCGACCAGGTCGGTGGCGGCGGCGGAGTCCCGGGCGTGACGGGCGCGGCCGAGCAGCATGGCCAGCGCGACGCCGCGCTGCTGGACGCCGTCGTGCAGGTCGCGCTCGATCCTGCGCCGCTCCTCGTCCACGGCCTTGACGATGCCGGAGCGGGTGGCGGTCAGCTCGGCGATCCTGCGGCGCATCCGCTCGCGGTCGCCGGGGCCGAGGAAGCGGATGGCCAGCCGGCGTTCCAGCCGGCCGACGGCCAGGATCATCAGGGTCAGCACCGCCAGCAGGACGATCCCGTTGGTCAGGCCGAGCATGCCGCTGCTGGTGACGATCTTCACGCCGGGCAGGGTGACGGGCACCGGCTCGGACTCGCCGCGCAGCATGACCCAGGGCCCGCCGAACAGCAGCAGCGCGGTGACGAACAGCACGGCCGCGCAGCCGTATCCGCTCAGCAGGCCGAGCGCGGCGCGGGCGGCGAGGTATCCGTAGCCGCCCCGGCCGGTCGTCTCGTGGTCGAACCACCTCGCCAGCCGGGCGCGCTCGGCGGCCATGAGCCGGGCCAGGCCGCGGGCCGCGACCGGTCGCGCGGCCGGGATCAGCGCCGCGGGCCAGGCCACGGCCAGGAACGCCAGCTCGGCGAGGGCGAGGACCGTCCCCAGGAGCACCCCGGCCAGGACGCGCACGGCACCGCTCGAGGAGACCTTGTCATCCGGCCCGCCGTCGTACGTCATGCTGCCCGCCACGCCCGTGCAGTCTATGCGTCGCGGCGGCGCAGCACGGCGTGGCCGGCCGCCAGCCCGGCCGCGACCCAGGCGAGCAGCCAGGCCAGGCCCTCCCCCGCCGGGTACGGCATGGGCCCGCCGGTCAGGTTGTCCGTGCTGCCCATGAACGCCAGCCCGGCGAACATCGGCATCCGCAGCGAGAGATCCAGCGCGAGCCGGCTCCCGGTCATCAGCAGCATCAGCGCCGTCGCGCAGGGCGTCCGTGGCGGTGGCGCCGCCCAGGGTCAGCGCGGCCAGCACCATGAGCACCGTCGTGGCGGCCAGGCACCACCAGGTGGAGCGGACCGACCACAGCTTCACCCACTCGGCCCCGGCCGCCTGCCGCAACCCGCTCATGCGCCCGCCCGTCCCGTGGCGCCGTACTCGACGCTGTCCGCGGTCAGCTCATGGTAGGCCTGCTCCAGCGACGCCTCCCTGGTGCGCAGCCCGTGCAGCCGGATGCCCGCCTCGTGCGCCAGGTCCCCGACCCGCTCGACGGGGACGCCGGTGGCGGCGACCTCGTTCTCGCCGAGCCGTTCCGTCGCGATCCCGGCGGCGCGCAGGCAGGCGGCCAGCTCGCCCGCGTGCGGGGTGCGTACGAGCACGGTCGTGCCGGCGCTACCCGCGATGACCTGCGCCAGCGGCGCGTCCATGATGAGCCGCCCCTTGCCGATCACCACCAGGTGGTCGGCGGTCAGCTGCATCTCGCTCATCAGGTGACTGGAGACGAACACGGTACGGCCCTCGCCGGCCAGCGACCGCATGAGCCCGCGTACCCACCGCACCCCGTCCGGGTCGAGCCCGTTGACGGGTTCGTCGAACATGACCACCTCGGGATCCCCCAGCAATGCCGACGCGATCCCGAGCCGCTGGCTCATGCCCAGGGACAGCGCGCCCGCCCGGCGGCGGGCGGCCTCCGACATGCCGACCGTCTCCAGCACCTCCGCCACCCGCCGCCGCGGGATGCCGTTGCTGCGCGCCAGCGCCACCAGGTGGGCGCGCCCGCTGCGGCCCGGGTGCACGGCCCGCGCGTCGAGCAGCGCGCCGACCGTGCGCAGCGGGTTCCTGATCCGGTGGTACGGCACCCCGCCGATCGTGGCCGTGCCCGAGGTGGGCCGGTCGAGGCCGAGGATCAACCGCATCGTGGTGGATTTCCCGGCCCCGTTCGGCCCCAGGAACCCGGTCACCCTGCCCGGCTTCAGCTCCAGCGACAGGTCCTCCACCGCGAGCCGGTCGCCGTAGCGCTTGCTCAAACCCTTGAGACTGATCACGCCGCCCCACGGTAGGCGGGCCCGGCGCGAGCGGCCATGGGGGCGGGCCGCCGACCTCGATGGCGGGAAACCGTAAACGCGGCCGGTCAGCCGGTGGCGAGATCGCGGCGGCGCAGGCCGTACAGGCCGAGGGCCGTCAGGATCGCGGCGAGGGCGGTGAGCACCACCGTGGCCACCGGGGTGAACGTGCCCAGCGGGGTCCAGGGCAGGTGGGACAGCGCCGAGGTGTTCGGCACCCAGTCCGGCAGGCCCGCGTAGGTGCCCAGGACCGTCACGAACCCGCAGTACGCGAGCGCCGCCCAGGCCAGGCCGAGCAGCCGCGGGGCCAGGCCCAGCAGCGCGGCGGGGACGGCGAGCAGCACCAGCACCTCAGGGGCCCGGATCAGGCACGCCCGGGTGACCTCCCCCACGTACGCGGGATCGCCCGTCGACACGGCGGCCCCGACACCGAGCCCGGCTCCGTAAACCGCGAGCAGCACCACCACGGCGAGAACCGTGACCAGCAGCGACGCCCCGAACCACGTCACCCGGCCGGTCGGCCCTGCCAGCACGGGCCCGCTACGGCCGCGCACCTCCTCCGTCCGGAGCCGGAGGACCGACAGGACCGCGAAGACGGCGGTGTAGAGGGAGCCGGTGAACACCATGAGGCCGATCCAGGCCCGCCCGAGGTCCGCCCCGGCGGAGAAGATGGGCAGATCGGTGGTCAGCATGCCACCGGTCATGGCCCCCAGGATCAGGCCGACGGCCAGGAACGCGGCCGCCCACCAGCCGATGGCCGCCTGCTGCAGTCGCAGCGCGAGCGCGAACGGCGAGCGCACCCATGGGGCCGCCGAGGCCCGGCCGGGACGCGGGGCCACCAGGGAGGCGCCGAGGTCCCTGCGCTCCGCCAGCGCGTACGCGGCCGCCACCAGCAGCCCGGCGGCCAGCACCGGAAGACCGAGTGGCCACCAGCGCTCGTCGGCCAGTACCCGGGTCTGCTGCGACCAGCCGAGCGGAGACAGCCAGAACAGCGGGCCGCCCTCTGGGCTCTGCAGCGCTCCCGCCCCGCGCAGGATCCACGCCACGGCGAGCGCCACGCCCGCGAGCCCGGCCGCCCCTCTGGAGTGCTCGGTGACCTGGGCGGTGACCGCGGTGAGCGCGCCGAACACCAGCCCGGCCGCGGCGAGGGAGGCGCCGAACAGCAGCGCGCCCCCGATGGGGAAACCCACCGCGATCGCCGCGGCGGCGCTGCAGAGCGCGAGGGCGGCGTTGCCGATCAGCGCGAGGACCAGCGCCGCGGTGAGCTGGGCGTGCCGGCCCACGGCGGCCGCCCGGACGAGCTCGGCCCGGCCGGTCTGCTCCTCCGCCCGGGTGTGCCGGGTGACGAGCAGGATGGTCATCAGCGCGGCTGCCAGCAGGAACTCGACCCAGTAGGCGAGGAGGAAATACTGCTGCGAGGTGCCGGCCGGGTCGCCGAAGACGGGTCCGGCCAGCACCTTCATGAACGAGCCCTGGATCATCAGGGTGGCCTCCAACCTGGCCTCCGGCGTCGGGGCGACGACGGTGGTGGCCGCGCCGTAGAAGCGCGGGATGAGGGCCGTGATGGCGAGCACCCAGAGCGGCAGCTTGATCCGGTCGCGGCGCAGCGCCAGCCGGATCATGGCGCCGGTGCCGGTCAGCCGGCCGCCCGCCGCCCGCGATCCGGTACGGCCGCGCGTCCGGGAGACCGTGACGGTCATGCCGCCGCCCCGTTCCCGTAGTGCCGGAGCATGAGCTCCTCAAGCGTCGGCGGGTGGCTGACCAGCGAGCGGACGCCGAACTGGGCCAGGTGCCTGACGGCGGTGTCCAGGTGCTGGGCGTCCACGCTGAACCGTACGGTCCCGTCCGCGGTCGTCGGCCGATGCACGCCCGGCAGCCCGTCGAGGCCGGTGACCGGGCGGGCGGTGCTCGCCTCGATCGTCGTCCTGGTCAGGTGCCGCAGCTCCGCCAGCGTCCCGGACTCCACGGCCTTCCCGTCCCGGATGATGGTGATCCGGTCGGCGAGCCTCTCGACCTGGGCGAGGATGTGGCTGGACAGCAGGATGGTGTGGCCGGCGGCCTTGGCCTCGGCGACGACCCGCTGGAACACCGCCTCCATCAGCGGGTCCAGGCCGCTCGTGGGCTCGTCCAGGATGAGCAGCTCCACGTCGGCGGACAGGGCGGCGACGAGGGCGACCTTCTGGCGGTTGCCCTTGGAGTAGGTGCGTGCCTTCTTCCGCGGGTCGAGCTCGAACCGCTCGATCAGCGCCTGCCTGCGCTTGGGGTCGAGCCCGCCGCGCAGCCGGCCGAGCAGGTCGATGGCCTCGCCGCCGGTGAGGTTGGGCCACAGCTCCACGTCTCCCGGCACGTACGCCAGCCGCCGGTGCAACGTGACGGCATCGGCCCACGGGTCGCCGCCGAGCAGCCGGGCGCTGCCGGAGGTGGCCCGGATGAGGCCCAGCAGGACGCGGATGGTGGTGCTCTTTCCCGCGCCGTTCGGGCCGAGAAAGCCGTGCACCTCCCCGGCGGCCACGGTCAGGTCGAGCCCGTCGAGTGCCCGGGTCCGCCCGTAGGTCTTGACGAGCCCGGAAACGGCGATGGCAGGGGTCATGGGTTTCTCCGATGGCGGATCTGATGGGGTGCGGCTCATCGCCGCGTCGAGTCCGCGGGCCTGGTCACCGCCGCGTCGAACTCGCGGTCGGTGAGGGTTCTGTTGAGGTTGAGGAGCGCCTCGGCCTGCCAGCCCACGACGTAGCGGGTCTCCGGCCGGGCCGACTCGACGGCCTCCCGGATGGTGACCGCGACCACCTCGGGGTCCGAGGCCGGGCTGTCGCCGCCCAGGTGCGTCTCGGCCGCGTGTGCCATGGCCTCGGCCAGCCGCCGGTAGGCGCCGTTCCCGGAGATCTCCCGCAGTTGGCGCGCGGTTCCGGCCTCGAAGTCGGTTTTGATGATGCCGGGCTGGACGACGACGACGTCGATGCCGAAGGCGCCGGCCTCCATGCGCAGCGTGTCGGAGAAGGCCTCCAGGGCGTGCTTGGAGGCGTAGTACCAGGCGCCGAGCGGCAGGGCGATCTCGCCGCCGATCGAGGACACGTTGACGATCGTGCCGGAGCCCCGCGCCCGCATGTGCGGCAGGACGAGCTGCGCCAGCCGGGCCGGCGCGAACACGTTGACCTCGAACTCGTCCCGTGCCAGCGCCAAGGGCGTGTCCTCGACCGCGCCATGGAGCACGGCTCCCGCGTTGTTCACCAGGACGTCGATCCGCTCGTGCGCGTCCAGGACGGTACGGACGGCCCGCCGGAGGTCTTCCTCCTCGGTCACGTCCATCGCGAGGGCGTGGCCTCCCGCCTCCTCGATCGCCGCCATCAGGTGCACCCGGCGCGCCGCGCCGTACACGATGTGGCCGCCACGCAGGAGTTCGAGCGCGGTGGCGTGGCCGATACCGGACGAGGCACCGGTGACGAGACATACCTTGGCCGTCATGGCAGGGGTTCCTCAGGACTCGACGAATGGGCGGTGGGTCACCCGCCCCAGGCGGGAACGCCGATCGTTCACGCATGAGGAAACGCTACGGATGCGTTCGAGAATTCAGCAAGCCGGAAAGGCCGTTTACGCAGGTCAGACGCTTTCAAGTGGCGCAATAGCGAGAACCAGAAATGCAACAACGGGCTACCGGGGTGTCGCACCCAAGCACCTCCCGTACGCATACTTGGGCCGAGGTGACGACGAAGTGCCGGGAGGGCGCATGCCGGGAGGCCACCTGACGTACGAGGATCGCCGGAAGATCGCCGAAGGGCTGGCGGAAGGGCTCAGCTACGCGGAGATCGCCCGTCGTCTGGGGCGGCCGAGATCCACCGTCGGCCGCGAGATCGCCAGGAACGGCGGCCCGCACGCCTACCGCGCTGCCCGGGCGCAGCAGGCGACCGGGTGGCGCGCCCGGCGCCGGATCCCGCCGCCGAGCTCACCGGAGACCGCGGAGGCCGACGCGCGTGACCCCCAGGCGGTGCGGGAGCTGGAGCAGAAGCTCTCGGCGATGCTGACCGAGGCGGGCGGGGTGCCGGCCATCGCGGGCAAGGTGCTGGCCTGCCTGCTCACCAGCGACTCCGGCCACCGGACCGTGGCCGACCTGGTCGAACGGCTGCAGGTCAGCCCCGCGTCGATCTCCAAGGGCGTCGGCTGGCTCGACCGCGTCAACCTCGTCCGGCGCGAGCGGGAAGACCGGCGCGAGCGCTATTTCATCGACGAGGACGTCTGGTATCGGGCGTGGGTGATCAACAGCCGCGCGATGGCGAAGTGGGCCGACACGACGCAGGAAGGCGTCGAGATCCTCGGCGCGAACACCCCGGCCAGCGCCCGGCTCCGGGCCGCCAGCCAGTTCTTCCGGCTCCTCGGCCGCGACATGGCCCAGGCGGCCGAGCACTACCGGCAGATCGCCTCCGGACCTCCATCGGACTGAAACGACCGCCACCTCCCCGGCCCCGCCACCTCCTCAGCCCCGCCACCTCCTCAGCCCCGCCAACTCCCCGACCCCGCCACCGTCGAGTGCGGCGGCGGGCGGCTCGACGCGGGCTCCCCGCCGGGTCGTACCGGTAGTGATGCGGGCACTCCAGGTAACCTAGGGTTCCAGGATGCGTCGGGTGTCCGGATGCGGGGGGAAGGAGCCGGCGTGCGGGTGCTTTGTACCGTGACGGGGTCGATGTCACACGCCAGGGCCATGTTGCCGCTGGTGTCGGCGCTGGCGGAGGCCGGGCACGAGGTGCTGGTCGCGGCGCCGCGGCGGCCCGCGTCCATGCTGTCCACCGCGCCGGTGACTGTCGCCCCGGTCATGGGCGATCCCGCCGACCACACGCCCGTCACGCCGTGCCCGATCGACGAGCTGTGGTTCCAGATCTTCATGGGGCCGCTGCTGCTGGCGGACTTCGCGGCGCTGATGCCGCTCGCCCGGGAGTTCCGGCCCGACCTGATCGTGCGCGACGGCGGCGAGCTGGCGGGGCGGCTGGTGTCCGAGTCGCTCGGCGTGCCGCTCGTGGTCGCGCCCTCGGGCGCCGCCAACCACATCAACCCGGTCACCCTGCTGCCCGTGCTCAACGAGCGCCGCGCCCAGCTCGGGCTGCCCCGGGCCACGGAGCCGTACGCCGTCAACGGGTTCGGCCGGCTCGACTGCATGCCGCCGGAATACTCCTTCGACGCCTACCCGGCCAAGCGCACGCTCCTCTACCGGCAGCCCGCCGTCGTGGACCCGTCGGAGTCGGACCTGGACGGCTGGGCGGCCGACCTGCGCACCGGCCGGCCGCTGGTGCTGGCCTCCGTCGGCACCGTGCTGCCCCGGCTGACCCTGCTGCGGCCCGACGGCGCCACGCCGGACCGGCTCTTCCAGACCGCGGAGCTGCTCGACGCCATCGTCACCGGGTTGTCGCGGCTGGACTGCCACGCGCTCGTCGCCACCGGCGGCCTCCCGGTGCGGGAGCCGCCGCCCGGCAGTGGGGTCCGCGTCGTGGACCGGTTCCCGCAACCCACGTTGCTGCCGTACGCGCGGCTGTTCGTCACGCACGGCGGCTACAACAGCGTGCGGGAGGCGGTGGCGGCCGGCGTCCCCATGGCGGTGCTGCCGCGCTTCGGCGACCAGCCGCGCAACGCCGACCGGATCCGGCGGCTCGGCCTGGGCGACCGCCTGCCCGGCGACGACCCCGCCACCATCGCGGCCACGTGCGGCCTCCTGCTCCAC
This sequence comes from Nonomuraea jiangxiensis, assembly GCF_900099965.1. Taxonomy (GTDB): domain Bacteria; phylum Actinomycetota; class Actinomycetes; order Streptosporangiales; family Streptosporangiaceae; genus Nonomuraea; species Nonomuraea jiangxiensis. Next base: position 446,653 of record NZ_FNDJ01000005.1, read on the forward strand.
GACTCCCGTACGATCGCGCAGGCCCTCAACGCCCGGCAGCGCATGCTCGCCCTGCCCCCGGTCGAGACGATCGTGGCCGACCTCGAACAGGCCGCCCGCTGCGGCCCCGACTCCTGACGGTTTCGTCATGGCGGATGGCAGGTGGGGCGTCGGCCGGCCCGGCTGTGGACGAGACGTAAGGATTCGGTGAGAAATCTCGCTTGTTACGGCCCCTACGGTGATCATGAATCCCTGCACGCTTTCAAGGAACCGTCGATGCGCCGATCCCTCCGCGGTGCCATGTCCATGGCCATGGCCACGACCCTGATCGTGTCCACGTCGCTGCCCCCGCTCACCTGGCCGCCCCGCGTCGCTCCGTTTCTGACCAAGTTCTGGATGGCCGCGTACGCCCGGACACGACGCCCTTCACCGGAGGCGTCCCCGTGCCCTGCCGTTCCGACCGGCCTCCCCGAGCCGGAACACCGCCGCCGCGAACTGGTCCACGGCCCGTCGTACGGCTGGATCCACCACGACAACGGCATCACACAGGTGGAGCTCTCGCTGTACCGCATCACGACCGGCCGGCCGTGCCTAGGGCGCCAGCCCGAGGTGACCTGGGTGGTCGACTGGAGGGCGAACCTGACGGACGAGGCGTTCGCCCCGATCACCGGTGACGGCCGGCCCGTGACGGAGGACGCGGTGCGATCGGGCACCTGGGATGTCCTGGCGTGCACGCTGCTGCGCAACGAGTTCGCCTTTCACGCGCAGCGATACGGGCGCACCGGAGCCGCATGAATCCGCCCCTTCCACACCGTCGTCGTACACGGGAGTGGCGGCCCGCCGCGGTCAGCGCGGGTGAGCGCCGCCGTCCACACCCATCACCTGGCTGGTGACGAACCCGTTGCCGAGTACGGCCATCGCCAGGTCGGCCACCTCCTCGGGACGCCCGTACCGCCCCACGGGCAGGTTGTCCGGGGAGGCCGTGGCGGGGAGCATGCCGGTGTCCTCGATCAGCGCGGGCGCCAGGGCGTTCACGGTCACGCCACGCCGGGCCACCCGCGCGGCCAGGTAGTGGACCAGGCCGTGCAGCCCCGCCTTGGAGGCCGCGTAGTGCGGCCCGACGATGCCGCCGGTGAACCCCGCGACCGACGACATGAACAGCACCCGCCCGAACCCCCGCTCGACCATCCCCGGCAGCGCCCGCTGGGCCAGCAGGAACGGCGCCCGCAGGTTGACGGCCATCGTCCGCTCCCACGTCGCGGCGTCCACGTCGGTGTAGTCGAGCTGGACGGCGTGTCCCGCGTTGGCGATCAGCAGGTCGACCGGGCCGAGCGCCTCGGCCGTGGCGCCCAGCAGGGCCATCGGCACCTGGGGATCGGCCAGGTCGCCCGGGAACGCGGCCGCGTCCACCCCCGCCGCCCGCGACTCCGCCACCAGTTCGTCGGCCTGGCGGGCGCGGGAGCCGTACGCGAAGGCCGTGCGCACGCCGGCGGCGATGAGCCGGCGCCCGAGCGCCCGCCCGATGCCGCCGGACGCGCCGGTCAGCAGGGCCACGCGGCCGTCGAGATCGGTCATGTCCCCAATCTTCCACGCGACGGCGCGAAACCCCGGCACCCGCGCCCGGTGTCCCCGAGCGTGTCATCCCAGCTCCCGCGCCGGGCCCCGACAGGCCCGACTCCCCCTGTGCGCCCGTCCGTAACTCGTGGTCCACCTGAGCGGTCTACGGTGCGCGCATGACAATCCGAAGGATCTTAGCCAGTGTGCTGGCCGGTGTGGTCGCCGGCGGTACGGTCGCCTTTGTGCTGACCCAGACGCCTCCCGCCACGGCCGACCGCCGCGGCCAGGAGCCCCTCGTGATCGGCCACCGGGGCGCCAGCGCGCACCGGCCCGAGCACACCCTCCTGTCGTACGAGACGGCCATCGCGATGGGCGCCGACTACATCGAGCCCGACCTCGTCTCCACCAAGGACCACGTGCTGGTGGCCCGGCACGAGAACGAGATCTCCGGCACCACCGACGTGGCCGACCACCCCGAGTTCGCCCCCCGCCGCACCACCAAGACCGTGGACGGCCGCCCTGTCACCGGCTGGTTCACCGAAGACTTCACGCTGGCCGAGCTCAAGACGCTGCGGGCCAAGGAACGCGTGCCCGACCTGCGGCCCGACAACACGGCCTTCGACGGGCTGCCGGAGATCCCGACGTTCGAGGAGGTCGTCAAGCTGGCCCTGCGGCACGGCGTCGGCGTCTACCCCGAGACCAAGCACCCGACCTACTTCGACTCCATCGGCCTGTCGCTGGAGGAGCCGCTGCTGGACGTGCTGAACCGGAACCGCGTGCGCAAGGCGTACATCCAGTCCTTCGAGACCGCGAACCTGCGCGACCTGAGCCGCAGGACCCGGCTGCCGCTGGTCCAGCTCATCACGTTCGGCGGCGCGCCGTACGACTGGATCGCCGCCGGGAGCACCCGGACCTATGACGACATGGTGACGCCCGAGGGGCTGCGCGAGGTGGCCCGTTACGCGAGCGGCATCGGCGTGGACACCCGGCGTGTGGTGCCCCAGGACGCCTCCGGCCGGACCACGCAGCCCACGACGCTGGTCGCCGACGCCCACCGCAGGCAGCTCGACGTGCACGTCTGGACGGTACGCAACGAGAACTCCCAGCTCCCCGCCGACTACCGGCTGGGCAACCCGGCGAGCCCGGTCTACCCGCGGGCGACCGGTGACGTGATGGGCTGGGTGTCGCGGCTCATCGAGCTGGGCGTCGACGGCGTGTTCTGCGACGACCCCTCCATGGGCCGGGCCGTGGTGGCCCGCCGCTCGCTCTGAGCCGGTACGCGTCGCGGCGCCGGCCCCCTGGGTACGCTGAATCGGTGACCACCGACCAGCACGGCCTGGCGATGACCGGGGCCGGCGCCGCCGCCGCACAGCACTACGACCGGGCGATCGACGAGCTGCTGCACTTCAGGGTGGAGGTCGCCACCGAGACGAAGGCGGCGCTCGCCGAGTCGCCCGGTTTCCCGATGGCCAACGTCCTGTCGGCGTACCTGGGGTTGCTGACCACCGAGGCGGACGACGCCCGCAAGGCGCGGGCGCGGTTCGGCGCGTTCCGCCGCGGGACCGACGAGCACGCGCTGCTGCCCCGCGAGCGGGCGCACGTGGCGGCCGTCCAGGCCCTGCTCGACGGCGACTTCCTGACCTGCGGGGCGCTGCTCGGCGAGATCACCGTGGAGCATCCGCGTGACGCGCTGGCGCTGGCCGTCGGGCACCAGATCGACTTCTTCACCGGCGACGCGCGCTCGCTGCGCGACCGGATCGGCGGCGCGCTGACCGCCTGGCGCGAGGACGACCGGCACTTCGGCCACCTGCTCGGCATGTACGCCTTCGGCCTGGAGGAGGCCGGGCACTACGACAGGTCGGAGGAGGTCGGGCTGCGGGCCGTGGAGCTGAACCCGCGTGACGTGTGGGGCATCCACGCGGTGGTGCACACCTACGAGATGCAGGGCCGCTTCGGCGACGGCCTGCGCTACCTCGACGCGCGGACGCGGGACTGGTCGACGGGCACGTTCTTCAACATCCACAACTGGTGGCACTACGGCCTCTATGCCCTGGAGTCCGGCGACGTGCCGCGGGCGCTGGCGATCTACGACTCGGTGCTGGCGGGCGGGGAGTCCAGCATGGAGCTGCTCGACGCCGCCGCCCTGCTCTGGCGGCTCCACCTGGAGGGCTCCGACCAGCACGAACGCTGGCTCGGCCTGGCCGAGGCGTGGCCGCCGCTGGTGGCCGAGCCGTTCTACGCGTTCAACGACATGCACGCGGTCATGTCGTACGTGGGCGCGGGGCGGATCGGGGACGCGGAGAAGCTGGTGGCCGCGCGGGAGGCGTACGTGCTGGAGCCGCGTCCGGGGGTGACGAACCTGGACATGACGCTCCACGTGGGCCTGCCGGTGTGCCGTGCCGTCGTGGCCTTCGGCCGGGGCGACTACGCGTCGGTGGTGGATCTGCTCTATCCGATCAGGCACCGGATCAACGAGTTCGGCGGCAGCCACGCGCAGCGGGACGCCGTCCAGCGGACCCTCCTGGAGGCGGTCCTGCGGGCGGGGCGGCGGGACCTGGCCAGGACGCTGGTGAGCGAGCGGATCAACGTACGGCCGTGCAGCCCGTACAACTGGCTCAAGCAGGCGGCCCTGGCCGACCTGCTCGGCGAGCGCGGCGCGGCGGCCGCGGCCCGGGTCCGCGCGGACGAGCTGGCCCGGGACGGCGGCCGGACCCCGTAGCCGAGGATATCGCGATCCTCTGTACCTACTAGTATGTAGGCATGGACACGAGGGAACGGCTCATCGAGAGCACGCGCGAGCTGCTGTGGGAACGCGGCTATGTGGGCACGAGCCCCAAGGCCATCCAGCACCGGTCGGGCGCGGGCCAGGGCAGTATGTACCACCACTTCACCGGCAAACCCGACCTCGCGCTGGCCGCGATGACCCGTAGCGCGCAGGAGATGAGGGACAGCGCCGAAGCCGCCTTCACCGGGCCCGGCACCGCGCTCCAGCGGGTGAGCGCCTACCTGCGCCGCGAACGGGACGCGCTCAAGGGCTGCCCCGTGGGCCGCCTCACCCAGGACCCCGACGTGATGGCCGACCCGGTGCTGCGCAAGCCGGTCGAGGAGACGTTCGCCTGGCTCGCCGACCGGCTGGCCGGGCTGCTGGCGGAGGCCCGCGAGGACGGCGAGCTCGACGCGGCGCTCGACCCCGCCGCCACGGCCGCCGCGCTGGCCGCCGTGGTGCAGGGCGGCTACGTCCTGGCCCGTGCCGCCGGCCGGCCCGACGCGTACGCCGCGGCCGTCGAAGGCGCCCTCGGCCTGCTGACCCGCCCGAAAGGGGACTGAGCCATGCCCTTCGTCCGCATCGACGCGCTGCGGGGCGGCGCCGAACGGCTCGACGCGCTCGGCCGCGCCGTGCACGACGCCCTCGTGGAGACCATCGGCATCCCGCCCGACGACCTCTTCCAGGTCCTGACCGGCCACGACGGCACTCTGCGGTACGGCACATTCCCCGGCATCGACCGCGACGACGACGTGGTGTTCGTGGCGATCACCATGCGCTCCGGCCGCACGCCCGCCCAGAAGCAGGCCATGTACCGGCGCATCGCGGAGTTCGCCCACGAGTACGCGGGCACCGAACCACGCAACGTGCTCGTCACCGTGACGGAGAACGAGTCCATCGACTGGTCGTTCGGCAACGGAGTGGCCCACTACGCCGCCCCCGCCCTCTAAGGTGGCGTAGCGGGCCCATGACGCGCTCAGCGTCGAGCCCGACCACCAGGCCACACATGCCCACTCACGCAGGGTCAGCAGCCGCAACCGCACCGGCTCTCGGCCGCGCAGGCCGGGCACCGTCAGGGGATCCCGGCGGCCGGGTGGGACGGCTGGTCACGGCATCAAGATTGCCGGCATGAGCCGATCATCCCCGGGCCGGAACACCGGCGCTGTCCGAGGCTTGCGTTACCGCAGTTGAGCGAATGCCTGGTCAGCGTCGGCGACGGCCTCGGGGTGGACGTCGCGGGCGGTTCGCCCGTCGGCGATTTTCTGCCAGTTGGCCCGGGCGAGCACCCGTTGGACCGCGAGCACCTGCGCGGCTCGCAGTCGTGCGTGGATGCCCGGGCCGAGGGCGCCCGCCAGCGCCTCCTCGTCCTCGAGCATGTACTGCGTGAGCCGTCCCGCCAGGCTCGGTGTGGTGAACACCAGCCGGTGAAACGCCACCACCTCGGAATGGTCGTTGAGGCCGGTGACGGGTTCGTACCGATCGAGGCCGGCCCGGAAGTGACGGTGCAGCGCCGTCACCGGGGAGACGTCGGGCCGGCGGTCACGCACGACGCGCGCGGCCTCGCCGTGGTGATCCGCGAATCGGTGCAGCGAGATCGCCGCGTCGGCGATGGCGTCACGGGTCCGCGCCTTCTTGCGGGCCCGCAGCCCCATCGGCTCGATCACCCGATCAGCGTAAGTAACGTTTGATGGACATGTGACTCAGACAGACACTCTCGTGGCCGGTGCCACCCCGACCGGCCTGACGCTCGCGTGTGATCTCGCCCGGCGCATGCGCTCCCGGGAGGACTGCATGGCTCACCACACGCGCCTGCCACGGACCTCGGCGAGGTGCTCATGACACGAACGCACGTGCCTCCGGTACTCGTCACCGGGGCCACCGGCCGGGTTGGCCGCGTCGTCATCGATCGACTCATCGACGCGGGCGTGCCGGTCCGCGCCCTCACGCGTCGCCCCGAGGCGGCGGCGACGCTGCCGGCGAACGTCGAGGTCGTCACCGGCGACCTCACCGTGCCCGAATCACTCGACGCCGCATTGCGAAGCACCGGTGCCGTCTTCCTCGTCTGGACCGCCCCGCCGGCGACCGCTCCGGCAGTTGTCGAGCGTCTGGCAGCCCACGCGCGGCGTGTCGTCTTTCTCTCCTCACCGCACCAGACGCCACACCCCTTCTTCCAGCAGCCGAATCCCATGGCGGCACTCCACGCCGATATTGAGCGACTCATCGCGGCCACCGGACTCGAGTCGACGATCATCCGTCCGGGAATGTTCGCGTCGAACACGTTGTCCTGGTGGGCGACCGCAATCCGGGCCGGCGATGTCGTCCGGTGGCCTTACGGCGCTGCCGAAACGGCACCCATCGATGACCGCGACATCGCAGCCGTCGCGGCACGGACCCTGTACCAGGACGGACATGCCGGAGGCGACTACGTCCTCACGGGCCCCGAGCCGCTGAGTCAGGCAGCGCAGGTGAGCATCATCGGTGACGTCCTGAGACGCCGGATCAGGTTTGAGGAGCTGACGCCGGACCAGTTCCGGAGTCAGACGGAGGGAAGCTGGCCCCGCCCGGCCGTCGACATGCTGCTCGCCGCTTGGAGCGCGACGATCGGAAGGCCCGCGTTCATCACCTCTACTGTCTCCGACATCCTCGGATCGGCGCCGCGATCGTTTCGCCAGTGGGTCGCCGACCACGCCACCGCGTTCATGGAGGGCCCCACCCCATCAAGCTGATCCTCACCCCAGCCAGGCACCGAACCAAGGCCACCACAGCCCCGGCTCCAAAGCACGCCGGGACCGCCACCCCACCCCGCCCCGAAGACCAGGGCGGGGCCGGCACCGCGACCTCGTCATAGATCCGCGTGCCGCCGGTCTCGATGCAACCGGGACGAGCGAGGGCATGACCGCACGGCGCCTTGCCCGGGATCGCGGACATGTGCTGCCTTACTTGTCGAACCAGTGGGTGAAGCTGTCCTCGGCTCGCCAGGTGCCGTCCGGCCCCAGCGCCACGGTGAACGTGCCGCGCCCGCGCAGCCCGGCCAGCTCTCCCGTGCCGGATCCCGGGACCACCGTCCAGAAGCCCCGCCCCGCCCCCGGCCGGTCCCCATAGCCGTAGCTGGTCAGTACGAAACTCCCTGATCGGCCGTCGATGGTGCCGACGACCCGTTCGACCCCGGCGACGATCTGCGAGCCGTCCGGTTGCATCACCCGAACGTGGTCGGCGTGCCCCGTGCCCTCGATGCCACCGGTGAACCGCTCCGTCATGAGCGTCGCGAACACCGCCGGACCGCCCTCGACCTGCGGGCCGATGTCCTGCCTGTCCATGGTCAGCACCACGACGGAGCTGGTGTGTGTCACCGCGTCAGCCGGCGGCTGCTCCTCCGCGAAGGTGACAGGTCCCTCGGTGAGTCCGCCCCAGGTGAATGACATGTGATCTTTCCCTTCCGCCGGACCTTGCCCGGCAACTATCAAACCAAACCGTTCAGTTCTCTTTCGAGGCAGGCGAAGAGCGTTCATGACCGATACCCCTCAGCCTTCAGGTGATCGCGCGCAGGAACATGTCCACGATCCGCTCGACGCGCTCGCGATCAGGGGCGGCCACCGGCCCATCCACGGCCACGATCCCGTCCGGCAGGACGTAGGTGAGCAGGCCACCCGTGAGCAACCGGGTCGCCGCCTCCACGTCATCGACCACCACAACCCCGGCCTCACGCGCCCGCTCCAGCAATCCGGCCACCACGAGCCGAATGCCCCCGGTGATCGTCTGAGCCCACAGCCGCCCGATCTCCGGCACCCGTGGCGAGTCGGCGATGATGACGCGCGCCAAGGCGAGATAGTCGCTACCCGACACGGCCTCCAGCACCTCCGATGCCAGCTCGACCAGCGTGGCCCGAAGCGCCGGCAGCGAGTCCACCGACCGCTCGCCTTCCAGTACCGCGTGATCGCGATTCAGCCTCGCCAGCAGCGAGCCGAGCACGTCGACCATGAGCTGCTCTTTACTGCGGTAATAGACGTACAGCGTCTGCTTGGACACACCTGCGGCCTTGGCGATGGCGTCCGTGGTCGCGCCGGCGAACCCCTCCGCCAGGAAGACGCGCGTTGCCCCATGACGGATCTGAGCCCGCTTGGCCTCACTACGCGCCGACCCCTGAGCCACCTTGGCCGCCTCCATGCTCCAAACCGTACTGTTCAGTTTGATTCTGCGTCAAGACGTCCCGATACGATGCGCCTCCGCCCACGTACACCCGGACTTCTTGGGCAGCCGCCCGTCTCTGACATCCGGTGAATGTCCGGTTGTTGTCCTGGTGAGGCGTAGTTCACATAGGTGGAATCAGGGGCCCGATCGGCGCTGGAGGCCGGGGGGCTGGACGAGCTCCGGATTCATCTGGTCCCCGTGCTGCTCGGTCGCGGGCGCCGCCTGTTCGACGTCCTGCCGTCGGAGATGGAGTTGGAGGTCATCCGAGTGATCGACACGCCGGCGGCCACCCACATCCGCTACCGCGTCCGTCGCTGAGCCGGTCGGCCCGCGGTGGCGCCTGGTTGCAGGGGTTCGAGCCGAATCGCGATCACCGGCGCCCGATCGGCCGCCGGTGCGGCACGGACTCGACGGGTCAGTCCGCCTGGCCGCCCTCGACGAGCTTGGCGAGGTTGTCCAGGGCCATCCGGGTGCCGGTCTCGTTGTCGGCGGCGGGCACGACGTCGGGAATCCCCTCGTGCAGGATGCGGACCTCGGTGCCGCCGTCCACCTCGGTCAGCGTCGTGGTCATCGTCATCTCGCCGCGCATCGCCGGATCCGCCGTCTCGAACTCGAACACCTCGACCACCTGCTCACCCGGCACCAGCCGGACGAAGTGACCGTGGTAGGTGTCGGTGTGCGCGGCCGACTTGCCTGTCCCGGTCGGTGCGTCGTACGTGAGCGAGACCCGGAACGTGCCACCTTCACGAGCGTCGAACTCGTGCACGTGAGAGCTCATATCGACCGGCACCCGCCACCTGGCGATCGCGTCCGGATCGATGAGTGCCCGGTAGACGGCCTGAGGCGGGGCGCTGACACGTCGGGAGATCTGTGTCGAATACACGCGTCCACCCTACGGCCTCGCACCGGGCAGACGGGGAGCGGAATGGGCCGGACGTCGATTGTCGGGGGCGGCGGCTAGTGTTCGAGCCATGGAACGCCAACTCACCCTGATGGCCGTGCACGCCCACCCCGACGACGAGTGTCTGAGCACGGGCGGCATTCTCGCCCGCTACACCGAGGAGGGCATCCGCACAGTCCTCGTCACCTGCACCAACGGCGAGCAGGGCGACGGCCCGAATGGTGTCAAGCCGGGCGAGCCGGGGCATGACCCCGAGGCCGTGGCCGAGCGGCGGCTGGGCGAGCTGCGCGAGTCGGTCGCTCACCTGGGCATCGACCACCTGGAGCTGCTCGGTTACCGCGACTCCGGCATGGAGGGCTGGGACACCAACGCCCATCCCGACGCGTTCGCCAACGTGCCGGTCCAGACGGCCGCGACGCGGCTGGCGGCGCTGATGGAGCACTACCGGCCCCAGGTCGTGATCACCTATGACGAGACGGGTGGCAGCGGCTACAACCACCCGGACCACGTGCAGACCCACCGGGTCACGATGGCGGCCACCGAGCTGACCGGCATCCCCGACAAGCTCTACTACACGGCCATCCCCCGGGCCTCGATCAAGCGGATGTTCGAGCTGATGCGCGACACCGGCATCGACCTCGGCGACTTCCAGCCCTCCGACGACTTCGGCACCCCCGACGAGCGGGTCACCAGCATCGTCGACGTCAGCCCCTACGTCGAGCGCAAGCTCAAGGCCCTCAAGGCGCACGAGAGCCAGGGTGACAGCATCTTCCTGCTGCGCATGCCGGAGGAGGCGCAGCAGCAGGCGTTCTCACACGAGGCGTTCGAGCGCAAGCTGAGCAAGGTGAGCGCGCCCGATCATGAGGAGGATCTGTTCGCGGGCCTGCGCGATGGCTAGGTCCTCCTGATCCTGCCCGCCGCCGCCTGTGGGGATTGGTCGCCGGGGGTCTGACACTCCGGGCGGGTCGGGGTGCGGGGTTGGGGTTACGTGGGCGAGCTGACATGCCGGTTCACCGCCCCCGCACTCGATGCCGCCGGCCCGCACGCCCGCTCCAGATGCTCGGGAGCCGCTCAGCCGGGCCGCTCGCTTCACGGAGGGATGTCCCACGGGACGGCCCCATGCCAAGCGCACGCGGTTGCGTCCCCGCGCAAAGGGCGGGCCGGTGGCCCTGATCGGAAGGCCAGCGGGGGCGCTTCCTTTGTGTGGGGTCGTCTGGCTTTGTCCGGGTGGGCGGGGCCTTGTGGTTAACGGGGTGGTGGGGGAAGTTCGCCCGAGCCCCGGGGCAGCAGGCGGGTCGGGACGAGGGAGCGGCGGGCCCTGGAGCGGTCGCCGTCCAGCCGGGCCAGCACCAGTTGCGCCGCCACCGCCCCCATCCCCGCCGGGTCCTGGGCCACCACCGTCAGCGGCGGGTCGAGCACCTCGGCCAGCGGCAGGTCGTCGAAGCCGACGAGGGCCACGTCCCGGCGCCCCGCCCGTGACAGCGCCAGCACCGCGCCCATCGACGCGAGGTTGTTGGCGGCGAACAGCGCCGTCGGGGGATCGGCCAGCTCCAGCAGTCGCAGGGTGGCGTGGGCCGCGGCCTCCTGGTCGTGGCCGGTCTCCACGAGCGCGCGGTCGAAGGGCAGCCCCGCCCGGCCGAGGGCGTCGCGGTAGCCGAGGAAACGTTCGCGGCGGGTGTAGAGGGTGGCGGGCTGGTCGCCGACGAACCCGATCCGGCGGTGGCCGTAGGCGACCAGATGGGCGACGCCGGCCCGGGCGCCCTCCCGGTTGGCGCTGACCACGCTGTCGGCCCGCAGCCCGACGGCCGGGCGGTCGAGGAACACGATGGGCAGGCCCGCCACCCGCTCGGTGCGCAGATGGCGGTGGTCGCCGGCGGCGGAGGGGACGATCATGAGCGCGCTCACCCGGCGGGCCAGGAACGTGGCGATCAGCGACTGCTCCAGCTCGGCCGTCTCGCTGGAGGAGCCCACGATGAGGGTGAGACCGCGGGCGCGGACGGCGCTCTCGACGCCGCCCGCGACCGTACCGAAGAACGGGTTGCCCATCTCGGGGATGATCAGGCCGACGGCGGCGTCCCTGGCGCCGACCCGCATGTTGCGGGCCATCAGGTTGGGCTGGTAGCCCAGCTTGCGGACCGCCGCCATGACGCGTTCGCGGGTCTCCACGGCGACCGGGCCGTCGTCGTTGAGCACCCGCGAGACGGTCTTCGCCGTGACCCCCACCTCGCGGGCCACGTCTGTCATCGTGGGGCGCCGCATTCCGCTCATGCTAGTGGCCCGTCAGGACAGGCCGATCGCCCTGGCCGCGCCCTGGTCGGCCACCACGGCCTTGCCCTCCGACACCTGGAGCGCGCCGGTCATGATGGCCACCACCTCGGCCATGCCGTGCTCGCCGGGACTGAGCTCGGCGACCCTGCGGCCCAGGCGCTGGACGTGGATGCGGTCGGCGATCTCGAACACGTGCGGCATGTTGTGGCTGATCAGCACCACCGGGGTGCCCCGGTCGCGGACCCGCCTGATCATGTCGAGCACCTGGCCGGACTCCTTGACCCCGAGCGCCGCCGTGGGCTCGTCCATGACGACGACGTGCGTCGCCCACGCCACCGCCCTGGCCACGGCCACGCCCTGGCGCTGCCCGCCCGACAGCGACTCGACCGGCTGGGTGAGCGAGCGCAGCCCGATCTTGAGCTCGGCCATGTGCCGGGCAGACTCCTCGCGCATGCGTTTCTTGTCCAGCAGCCGGAAGACCCGGCCGAGCACCCCCGGCTTGCGCAGCTCCCTGCCCAGGAACATGTTGGTCGCGATGTCCAGCGAGGCCGCGACCGCGAGGTCCTGGTAGACGGTCTCGATGCCGTGCCGGCGCGCGTCCAGCGGGTCGCGGAAGCGCACGGGCTCGCCGTCGAGCCGGATCTCCCCGGCGTCGGGCTGGAGGGCGCCGGTCAGCGCCTTGATCAGGCTCGTCTTGCCGGCGCCGTTGTCGCCGATGACCGCGAGCACCTCGCCTGGCCACAGGTCGAAGTCGGCGCCGTCGAGCGCGGTCACGTGCCCGTACCGCTTGACCAGGCCACGGGCCTGGAGGACCGGCGTCTGGGGGCTCGTCATCGGTTCCTCCTGCGGGAGAGCTGGTCGACGGCGACGGCGAGGATCACCAGGATGCCGGTGATGAGCGTCTGGTAGATCGACGGGACGCCCATGAGCTGCAGGCCGTTCCGGAACACCCCCACGATGAGCGCTCCGACCAGCGTGCCGAGCACCATCCCGCGACCGCCGAACAGGCTGGTGCCGCCGAGAACGACCGCGGTGATGCTGTCCAGGTTGTCGGTCTGGCCGGCCTGCGGGTCGCCCACGCCGGTACGGGAGACCAGCAGCAGGGCGGCGATGCCGTACACGAAGCCGGCCAGCGTGTAGACGCCGACGGTCAGGCGGCGCGTCCTGATGCCGGTCAGGCGGGCCACCTCGGGGCTGTTGCCGAGCGCGTACACGTGCCGGCCCCACGCGGTGGAGCCCAGCAGGTACGCGAACAGCAGGAACAGCAGAATCGTCAGCAGCGAGCCGTAGGTGACGTTCGTCTGGCCGAGCCGGAAGGTCTGCCCGAGGAACGTCAGCGGCGCGGGCAGGTTCGTGACCGTCTGCTCGGCCGAGTAGATGTGGGTCAGCGCGAAGACCACGTTCAGCATGCCGAGCGTCACGATGAACGGCGGCAGTGAGATCCGCGTCACCAGCAGCCCGTTGACCAGCCCGAACCCGGCGCACACGGCGAGCCCGGCGGCGATGGCGAGCAGCGCGGGCAGGCCGCTGTCCACGGCCAGCTTGGTCATCACGATGCCGCCGAACGCCATGATCGCGCCGTTGGCCAGGTCGATGCCCGCGGTGAGGATGATCAGTGTCTGCCCGATGGCCAGCGTGCCGACCACCATGACCTGCTGGATGATCAGGGAGAAGTTGGGCCCGGTGAAGAACTGGCCGGTGTTCAGCCCGAAGAACAGGCAGGCCAGCAGGAGGGCGGCCAGCGGGCCGGCGACAGGGGTGCTGATCAGGCGGCGTGGCAGCGTCGCTTCGGTCACGGTCATGCTCAGCCCCAGCAGTTGGCCAGGCCGAACGCGGTGTCCTTGGCCTCGACGCCGGTGACCGCCTTATCGGTGATCAGGGTGACGCCGGTGTCGGTGTAGCCGCTGGCCTTCTGCCCGCTCTGGGCGAACGTGGCCACGGCCTTGACGCCGTCCTCGGCCATCTTGAGCGGGTACTGCTGGCTGGTGGCGGCGATCTGCCCCGCCTGTACGGCCTTGGTGCCGGTGCAGCCGCCGTCCACGGACACGATCAGCACGTCCTTCTCCCGGCCCTTGGCCTTCAGCGCCGTGTACGCGCCCAGCGCGGCGGGCTCGTTGATGGTGTAGACGAGGTTGATGCCGGGGGCCTTCTGCAGGCAGTTCTCCATGGCGGTCTGGCCCTTGGCCTGGTCGCCCCGGGTGTCCTGGGAGCAGACGACGGCCGGGTCGCCCGACTGGATCCCGAACCCCTTGAGGAACCCGTCGTGCCTGAGCTGCCCCACCGTGATGCCGGGGGCCAGGTCCAGCGTGGCGATCTTGGCGGGCTTGCCGGCCATGGCCGCCTTGGCGTACTGGCCGATCAGCTCGCCCGCCTTGAAGTTGTCGGTCGCGAACAGCGCGTCGGTGGCGTCCTGCGGCTCCGTCGGGGTGTCGAGCGCGATGACGAGGACGCCGGCGTCGCGGGCCTTCTTGATCGCCGGGACGATGGCCTTGGTGTCGCTCGGGGTGATGAGCAGGCCTTTCACGCCGGCGGCGACCATGTTCTCGATGGCCGTGATCTGGGAGGCGTTGTCGCCGTCGAACTTGCCGGCCGCGCTCATCAGCTCCAGGCCGTTGGCCTCGGCGGCCTGTTCGGCGCCTTCCTTCATCTTGACGAAGAACGGGTTGGTCTCGGTCTTGGTGATCAGCCCGACCTTGGGCTTGGCGGAGGCGCCCTGGCCGCCGCCTCCGTTGCCGCCGCAGGCTGCGACGCCGAGGACGATCAGGGTGGTGGTGAGGAGGCCGGCCGTAAGCTTTGTCTTCATGGGCGGTGTCCCATCAGCGAGTCCTCGATGACATCGTTGACATATGTCAACGTTGACATCAGCCGTGCTGCGATGATGAACTCCGATTCCAGTTGCGTCAATGCCTCCGTGCCGTCACGAATCGGCAATGTGCCGGAAAGGTAGGTTCGATGATCGCCGTCCTGGGCGAGTGCGTCGCCGACGGCTTCACCGAGCGGCGTCCCGACGAGCGTCCGCACCCGGGAAGCCCACCGCACACCGGCATCGAACAGGCCGCCACCGAAACGGGGAACGCCGCCAGGGCTGCAGCCGGGCGCGCGGCCGAGGTCGGGAGCGCCCCCGAGGTCGGAGCCGAGAGCGGGACCGAGAGCGCGACCGTGGCCGGAGTCAGGAGCGGGGCCGGGGTTGGGAGCGGCGTCGGGGTCGGGAGCGGGGCCGGAGTCAGCAGCGGGGCCGGAGTCAGCAGCGGGGCCGGAGTCAGCAGCGGGGCCGGAGTCAGCAGCGGGGCCGGAGTCAGCAGCGG
>NZ_FNDJ01000016.1 GCF_900099965.1 Nonomuraea jiangxiensis
CAACTCCCCATAAGACACATCCGGACAGATCGCCACCCGCGCCGGATCACGCCGAGCCAGCTCGAAGAACCGCCCGTGCAACGTCCCCTCCGGCAGCGGCGCGGCGGTGTCGTTGGCCTTCGCGCGGACCGCCAGCTGCGCGGGCGGCACGAGCGAGGGCACGGGCGTGTTCCAGTCGCTGTCGAGCAGCCAGTCGAGCAGGCGGTTGTAGGCGCCCGCCATGCCGTCGAGCACGCCGGGCGGGAAGAGCTCCTCGACGGCGTCCCAGTTGACCAGCAGGTCGCCGTCCACCTCGACCACCTGGTGGTCCAGCCAGACCTGCGGCGTCTGGGAGAGCATCCAGCCCAGGCGGCCCAGGCTGCGCTGCACGTCCGCGCCGACCAGGTCGCCCATGCCGAGGGCGCTGGTGAAGACCACCGGCGCGGTCACCTGGTCGTGGCGCCCGCCCCGGTTGAGGTCGCGCAGGACCTCCACGCCGGAGTAGGCGGAGTGGGAGACGTCGCGCTGGAAGCGCGCCTGCAACGCCGCCACCCGCTCGGCGAACGTCTGGGGGGCGGACAGGTCCACCTCCAGCAGGATGAGGTTGCTGAAGTCGGCGACCATGCGCTCCACGTCCGGGTGGACGGCCTGCCGGTCGAACAGCGGGGCGTTGAGCACGAAGCGCTGCGCGCCGCTCCAGGCGCCGACGACCTCGGCGAGCGCGGCGGCCATCGTCATCGGCAGCGTCACGCCGTGCGCGCGGGCGCGCTCGGCCAGCCGCTCCCGCGCGGTGAACCGGCGCTCCCGGCGTACGATGCGGACCCGTTCCACCTTCTCCGGGTCGACGGCCAGCGGCAGGGGTGGGCCGGGGGGCAGGTCGGGCAGGCGGCCGGCCCAGTAGCGGCGGTCGGTCTCGCGCTCCTGCGCGCTCAGGCGTTCACGCTCGGCCAGGTAGTCGGGGAAGGAGTAGGTCAGCGGGGGCAGCTCGGCGTCCTGGCCCCGGTAGAGGGCGGCCAGGTCCTCCAGCAGGATCTGGATGCTGCGTACGTCGGCCACGAGCAGGTCGATGTTGACGTGCAGGCGGTAGGCGCCGTCCGGCAGCAGCGAGAGGATCAGGTCGAGCACCTCGCCGCGCTCGACCTCCAGGCGGCGGTGCGACAGCCGTTCGCGGAGCCGGAGCAGTTCGGCCTCGGCGTCCGGCGCGGCGCGCAGGTCGTTGACGGTCAGGCCGGGCCAGGGGGTACGCGGCAGGATCTGCTGGGTGCCGTCGTCGAGGAAGCGGGCGCGCAGCAGGTCGTGCCGCTCGAACAGGGCGTATGCGGCGCGCTCCAGGGCTTCGCGGTCGATGTCGCGGCCGTCGAACTCGACGTAGAAGTGGCAGCCGACGCCGCCCAGCACCTGGCGGTCGCGGCGGCCGAACCAGTAGGCGTGCTGCAGCGGGGTGAGTGCGAAGGGCGCATGGCGGTCGACGCGCTCGGCCTCCGGCGGCGGCGCAGTGCCGGAGCCGGCCTTGAGCCGGAGCAGCTCGTGCCAGGAGGTGATCGCCGGGGACTCCATCAGGTCGGCGAACTTGACCTTGACGCCCCGGCGCTGCCAGTCGTTGGTCAACTGCATGATGCGGATGGAGTCCAGGCCCAAGGCGATGAGGTCCTCGGCGGGGTCGAGGTCGGCCGGGGGGACGCCGAGGAGGTCGGCCGCCGCGCGGGTGATCTCCTCCAGGGTCGGGAGCGGGGCGGCCTGGTTGCCCCGGGAAACCTCGCGAGAGGGCCGGGAGCCGTCGCCCCCCACGTCCGGCGCCTGTGGCGGGATCGCCAGCGTGTCGACGGCGCTGACCGGCAGCATGGCGCGACGGAAGCGGGTCACGAGCTCGGCACGGTCGCCGGTCAGCGAGCCGGGGTCGGTCATCGCCACCGTCTCCACCACCGCGCCGCAGGCGTCGAGGACGGCGGCGCGCACCCGGCGTGGCTCGGGCTCGGCCCCGGGCCGCGCCTCCACCAGCAGGGTCAGTGCCCCGTCCGGGACGGTCTGGATGGCACGGGAGGACAGCCCGGTCAGCTCGCTCACCGGTGCTTCCAGGTCCTCGGCGGCAAGCAGCCGGCCCTGCACGGATATGCGGTACTCACGCATCACCGTTTCCGTCATGCAAAAAAGGTGACACGTTCGGAAGGCCCTGACAAATTATGAAATTTCTTTATGGAGGGCCTTGCTAGCCGTTCAGTCAGTTACTTAGGCTCACCTAACCGACAGCGCGGAGTCTGATATTCAGGAAAAACGCGAAGGACCTACCCTTTCTGGTACTTCACCGGAAGGGGAGAAGTACGCTTTCGAGGTGCCCATCCGGGCACTTGCCGATGTTCCGGCCTCCCTCTTAGCGTCCATCGACGAAGTCCGGAAGGGAGGCGACGTGCCGCAGACGCTGATGAAAGACGTCCACGACGCCGCCGAGGCCTGCGCGCTCGGCGACGAGTACGTCACCGCGCTCGGCAAGATCATCAATAGCCATGTGCGCAACGAGGCGGCCGGCGCGGCGGTATTCGACGAGCCGTCCATTGCGCTCGCGCCCACTCCGCGCGAGAAATGGCTGGCCTGCAGAATGGCCATGGAAGAATACGGCCACCATTTAAAATTCAACAAGCTCGCGAATGAGCTCGGGCTGGAGGACGCGCAGAGCCGGCCGCCGCTTTCGGTCTTTGATTACCAGGTCGAGTCGTGGACCGGATACGTCATGACCAAGGCCATCGTCGACCTGGCCGAGATCGTCCTGATGGAAGACCTGTGCCAGTGCTCCTACGTGCCGCTGCGCAGGCTGTGCCGGTCGCTGATGCCGGAGGAACGCTTCCACGTCGGGTTCGGGACCACCACCGCCAAGCAACTGGCCGCCGATCCGGCCACCCGCGAGGACATGCGCTCGTCGGCGCACCGCCTGATCACGATGACGCTGCCCTTCTTCGGCCGCAGCGACTCCCGGAACAACGAGCTGTTCCGCAGGTGGGGCATCAAGCGGCTGACCAACGACGAGGCGCGTACGGAGTTCGTCCGGCGCACGCGGGTGCTGCTGTGCGACGAGCTCGGGCTCGACTATCCGGAGGTGGAGCCGCGATGGCCCGGTACTACGAACTGAACGCCCCGCCCGAGGGGTTCGCCGTCGACCTCGGCCCCGGCGGTGACCGGGTGGCCGCCCTGCTCCACGGCCTGGTCACGTACCTGCCGCCCGGCGACGCGCCGCACCGGGCCGAGCGGGGCCCGAGCGCCGGCCGCGTACCGGCGGAGATGAGCGGCCTGCCCGTGCGGCGGGTGGACGACCTGCCCGCCGCGGTCCTGGACCGCGTGGACCCGTTGTGGCAGGCCCTGCTGGAGAACCGCCGCTCGCAGGCCCGCGCCCGGCTCCGCGACGCCGACCGCGAGGACCGGCTGGAGCTCGCCGAGCACGTGGCGATGCTGGTCGCCACCCCGCGCCTGCGGCCGGCCGACCCCGCCGACGCCGACGCGCTGGCGATGTCCGGCGCGGTCCTGTGGCTGGTCGGCACCCTGGTCGCCACCGCACTCGCCGACGACCGCGACGACCGGCTGGCCGACCTGATCGCGGGCGGCTGGTGGCCGGTCGGCCCCGTGGACGGCGCCTTCCTGCTCGCGCCCCTCGACCTGCCGCGCCGTCCTCGCCACGAGCTTCTGGGGAGGTCAAGCCATGCCTGAGGTGCTGAGCGGCGGTGGCCGTACCGGCCTGTCGTCACCCCGGCAGGCCGCCGGCGGCGACGCCGACGGCGGGGTCGCCAACTTCGCGGTCCAGGTGTCCGCGCTGGCCCGGCGCGAGGGGTGGTGGGAACGCCCGGCCTTCCACACCCCCGAGCGTTCCTGGGCCCACGGCGAGGTGCACACGCTGGCCGCCTCCGCCGCCTCCGTCCTGGCCGAGCACGGCGTACGGCCCGGCGACCGGGTGCTCATCGCCATGGGCGACGGCATCGCCTGGGTGACGGCGTTCCTGGCCGCCGCCCGGCTGGGCGCCATCGCCATCCCGGCCAACCCCGACCTGACCCCCCACGACCACGCCTACCTGGCCGGCGACTGCGACGCCCGGCTCGTGGTGAACGAGGACCGCCTCACCAGCCGCTTCACCGGCCACGCCGTCCTGACCGGCGACCATCTCATGCGCCTGACCCAGGACGCGCCCGCCGCCCCCGCCGCGCCCGTCACCGGCGACACACCGCTGTACGCGCAGTACACCTCCGGCACCACCGGCGTGCCCAAGGCCGCCCTGCACCGCCACGCCGACCCCGCCCGCTACCAGCGGGCCGCGGGCGAGGGCGTGGTGGGCGTGCGCCCCGACGACGTGACGCTGTCGGTGTCGAAGCTGTTCTTCGCCTACGGCCTGGGCAACGCGCTGGTCTTCCCGCTGTTCTCCGGCTCCTCCGCGGTGCTGCTGCCGCACCGGCCGGCGCCCGCGCAGATCGCCGAGATCGTGTCGCGTCACGGCGTGACCCTGCTGTACGGCGTGCCGTCCTGCTACGCCAACCTGGTGGCCGAGTGCCCGCCCGAGGCCTTCTCCACCGTACGGCTGGCCGTCTCGGCCGGCGAGTCGCTGTCCACCGCCCTGGGCGCCAGGGCCCGCGAACTCCTCAACGCGCCGCTGCTGGACCAGCTCGGCTCCACCGAGGTCGGCCACGCCTTCTGCTCCAACACCGCCTGGCGCGACGAGCCGGGCACGATCGGCCGTCCGCTGCCCGGCTACGAGGTCGTGCTGCGCGACAAGAACGGCGCGCTGGTCACGCTCGGCCAGGGCGAGATCTGGGTGCGCGGCGCCTCGGTCATGATCGGATACCTGGGCCGCCCCGACCAGACGGGCCGGGCGCTGCGCGGCGGCTGGCTGCGCACCGGCGACCTGGCCGAATACGTGGACGGCGGCGCGCTGAAGCACTGCGGGCGCAGCGACGACATGGAGATGGTGGGCGGCATCACCGTCTCCCCCCTGGAGATCGAGCGGGTGCTGGCCGAGCACCCGGCGGTGGCCGAGGTCGCGGTGGCGGTCATCTCCGACGAGCGGCACGTCCGCAGGCTGCGCGCCTACGTGGTGCCCTCCTCGGCGGAGGTGGACGGCGCCCGGCTGGAGAGCGAGCTGATCGCCATGGCCCGCCGACGGCTGGCGCCCTACAAGGTGCCGCGTAGCGTGGAGCTGCGCTCAAGCCTGCCGCGCACTCCGACGGGCAAGCTGCGCCGCTTCGCGGTGCGCGAGGGAAAGTGGTGACCGCATGCTGACTGCTCCCCCCACCGTCCTCCCGGCCGAGCGGGCGTACGAGCGCCTGGCGTGGACCGGGCCGGGCCTGATCGCCGCACCGGACCGGTGGCCGGGCGACCCGGCGGTCGTCGACTCCTGGCTGGTGGCCGAGGGCCGGGTACGCGACCTGGCGCTGCACGGACAACGCTTCCTGCGCGCCTGCGCCGAGGCGGTGCCGGAGCTGCCGGCCGCCGAGATCCGCCGGTTCCTGGGCGCGGTGCGGCACTGGCTGCCGCCGCGCGGGCGCTGGTTTCCCCGTATCGAGGCGTACGGCGGGGCCGAGCCCCGGCTGGCGCTGTGGCCGCGCCCCGCTCCCGAGCCCGGCCCCGCGGAGGTGACGCTCTGGATCCCGCCGGAGTCCGACCCCCGCCGCCGGCCCGAGGTCAAGGGGCCGGACCTGCCGGTCCTGGCCCGGCTGCGGGAGCGGGCCAGGGCCGTGGGCGCCGATGACGCGCTGCTCCACGACGGGGACGGCACCGTGCTGGAAACCGCCCACAGCGCGCTGGTGTGGTGGCGCGGCGACACCCTGTGCGCGCCCGACGACGGCCTGCCCGTACTGCCCTCGATCACCAGGAGCCATCTCGAACGGCTCGCCGGGTGCTGGCGCTGCCCCGTCCGGCGCGAGCGCGTCAGCCTGGCAGAGCTGCCGGAGCTGGAGACCTGGACCCTCAACGCCCTGCACGGTCTGCGCCCGGTACGCGCCTGGGCCGACGCCGACGGCCGTTCAACGCCGGCCAAGGTGTCGGTCCGGGCCGCGGAGTGGCGGCAGGCCGTACGGCACCGCGCCGTCCTGCCCGCCCTCCACCTGTGGGAACAGCCGTGCGCACGCTGATCGTCGACAACTACGACTCCTACACCTACAACCTCTTCCAGCTGGCCGCCCAGGCGTACGGCGTGGAGCCGGTGGTGCTCACCAACGACGACCCCGGCTGGGCCAGGCTGGACCTGAGCCGTTTCGACGCGCTCATCGTCTCCCCGGGGCCCGGTCGCCCGCAGAAGGAGCGCGACGTCGGGATCACGCTCGACCTGATCCGCGACTCCGGGCTGCCCGTGCTGGGCGTCTGCCTCGGTCACCAAGCGCTGGCGTGGCTGTCGGGAGCCGACGTGGTGCCCGCCCCCGCGCCGATCCACGGCTACGTGGAGCAGATCAGGCACTGCGGCCGGGACCTGTTCCGCGGCCTGCCCCAGGGGTTCGACGCGGTGCGCTACCACTCGCTGTGCGTGGCCACGCCCGCGCCGGACAACCTGGAGATCACCGCGTGGACCGCCGACTCCGTCGTCATGGGCCTGCGGCACCGCGCGATGCCCTGGTGGGGCGTGCAGTTCCACCCGGAGTCGATCTCCACCGAGTACGGACCGAAGCTGATGCTCAACTTCCGTGACCTGGCCGCGGAGTACAACGAGTCGGCCAGGCCCGAGGCGGGCACCGCCGTGCCGCCGCGGGCGCCGCGCTGGTCCCTGGAGGCCGAACGGGTCTACGGGGTCCCCGACGCCGAGGCGGTCTTCTCCGAGCTGTTCGCGGACCAGCCGTACGCCTTCTGGCTGGACAGCAGCCGGGTCGAGCGCGGGCTGGCCCGCTTCTCCTTCCTGGGCGACGCCGGTGGCCCGCACGGGGAGGTCCTGACCTGCTGTCCGGGTTCGGACAGCGTGCTGGTGCGTTCGAGCCTCGTCGAGTCGGCGGTCTTCGCCTCGATCTTCGACGTGCTGGACGCCCACATCAAGGAGCGGGCCATCGCCACGGACCCGGCGCTGCCGTTCGACCTCAATGGCGGCTACGTCGGTTATTTCGGCTACGAGCTCAAGCGCGACTGCGGCGCCTCGGCCGCGCACGTCTCACCCTTCCCGGACGCGGTGTGGATGTCGGCGGCCAGGTTCGTGGCGATCGACCACGAGACCGGCGAGACGTGGGCGCTGGCGCTGACCGACGGCGGGCGCGAGAGCCGGGCCGCGGCGCGCGAGTGGGTGGCCGGGGCCGCCGCCGTCTGCCGCAGGCAGGGGTCGCCCGCGCCGGTCCAGCAGGTGTCCGACTTCGATCCCGAACCCTGGCTGGTACGGCCGCGCGAGCGCTACCTGGCCGACATCGAGGAGTGCCTGCGGATGCTGCGGGCCGGGGAGAGCTACGAGATCTGCCTGACCAACACCGTGGAGCTGCCCTTCGACTGCTCCCCCTACGACCTCTACCTGCGCCAGCGGCGGCTCAACCCCGCGCCCTACGCGGCCTACCTGCGCCTGGACGACATGCAGGTGCTGTGCTCGTCCCCCGAACGTTTCCTGAAGGTGGACAGGGACGGCATGGCCGAGTCCAAGCCCATCAAGGGCACCGCGCCGCGCTCGCCCGACCCTCACCGCGACGCCGCCCTGCGGGAGGAGCTGGCCACCTCCGACAAGACCAGGGCCGAGAACCTCATGATCGTGGATCTGCTCCGCAACGACCTGGGCCGCATCTGCGACATCGGCTCGGTCCACGTTCCGGGCTTCATGGCGGTGGAGTCGTACGAGACCGTGCACCAGCTCGTCTCCACGGTACGCGGCCACCTGCAGGAGGGCGTCACGGCCGTACAGGCGGCGCGGACGTGCTTCCCCGGCGGCTCGATGACCGGGGCGCCCAAGCTGCGCACCATGGAGCTCATCGACCGGTTCGAGGGCCGGGCGCGCGGCGTCTACTCCGGCGCCATCGGCTTCTTCGGCCTGGACGGCACCGCCGACCTGAACATCGTCATCCGCACCGCGGTGGCGCACCAGGGGTGGCTGTCGGTGGGCGCGGGCGGCGCCATCGTGCTGGACTCCGATCCCGAGGACGAGTACGAGGAGATGCTGCTCAAGGCCAGGGCCCCGCTGCGCGGCCTGGCCGCCCTGCGGCAGGACGTGTCCGGCACGCTCAACGGCGTCGCGACCGCCGGGACGTCCCGGGATCGCGAACCAGCCCGCGACTGAGCGCGAGGGCCGTCGCCAGCGTTCTGTTCGAGCAGTTCAGCTTGGCCAGGATGTTGGCGACGTGCCGTTTGGCGCCGTGCTCGGAGATGCCGAGCCGGCGGGCGATCTGCTTGTTGCTCAGCCCCTCGACCATCAGGCCGAGCGCCTCCAGCTCCCGGCAGCTCAGCGGAGTGGGGGGCGGGCTGTCGGATGCGGGTTCGGGGACGTCCGGTGGCGCCGTGTCGAGCTCCTCGGGTTGCGGTGCCGCCGCCGGGCGGACCTTCGCCATCAGCTTGCGCGCCAGCGGGGGCGGTATCGGCACCAGCCCGCTGTCCAGGTCGGTCAGCGCGCTCATCAGCGTCTGGCCGGTCACCTCCGGTTCCAGCAGGTATCCGTCGGCGGGGATCGTCACCACCTGGGCCAGAGCCTTGTCGCAGGAGGACCGCAGCAGCAGCAGCACCTGTACGCCGAAGTCGGCGGCCGTCCGCGCCAGCTTCTCCGCCTCGTGCACCGGGTCGGCGCCGCTCAGGACCAGCAGCGTGGGCCGGCCGGAGTACAGCAGCTCCATGCTGTTGTCGAAATCGCCCCCGTCGACCACGTCATCCAACGCCTCCAGCTCCCGCAGCATGGTGCGTAAGCCGGACCGGACCACTTCGCTGCCCAGCGAGAGCAGGGCGACACGTGAACCGTTCTTACCTGACTGCCGCTTCGAAGTCATACGAAATCCACATCGAGTAGCGGGCTGGGCGGCATCCCCTACCCGGCGAACATCCTCCTATGCCTGCCCTGCGTAAGTTTCCGGCTGCTGATTCGGTTATCCGATCACCGCCGGGCGCTCAGCGCCGCCACGCCGCCCGTCCAGGCGACCTTCCCATCCTCGATCGCGCAGGCGATGTCGCAGTAACGCGCGACCAGCTCCAGATCGTGGCTGATCATCACCACGGCCAGGCCGTGCGCGGCCCGCAGCCGCGTCAGCAGCTCCAGCAGCGCGGTCGCGGTCACGGTGTCCAGCGCGGAGGTGACCTCGTCGCAGACCAGCACCTCGGGCTCGGCGGCCAGAGCGCGGGCGAGCGCGACCCGCTGGCGCTGGCCGCCGGACAGCTCGCCCGGCAGCTTGGCCGCGCAGGAGGCGGGCAGCGCCACGTCCTCCAGCAACGCCCGGACCCGCCCTGTGACGTCCTCGGGGCGAGCCCGGCGGTGCAGGCGCAGGGGACGGGCGAGGATGTCGCCGACCGTCCGCACGGGGTTCAGCGTGCCGAGGGGGTCCTGCGGGACGAGTTGGATGCGCCTGCGCTGCTCGGCGGTGCGCCGGCTCAGCCGTACAGGGACCGGCTCGCCGGCCAGTGCGATGTCGCCGTTGACGTGCGGGTGCAGGCCCGTCAGCGCCCTCGCCAGGGTGGTCTTGCCCGCGCCGGAGGGGCCGATGACCGCCTGCGCCTCGCCGCGGCGCAGCTCGAGGCCGACATCGCTGAGGATGGCTCGCCCGCCGGGCCGGGCCAGCGCCGTCAGCCCGCGTACGGCCAGCACCGGCGGGCCGTGGACCGGCTCGCGCGGACCGCCGGCCGCCGGCGGCCGGTGGGCGCCGCGCAGGTCCACCACGGTGTCGGCCGCGTCGGCCACCAACTGCTCGTCGTGGGTGGAGACGACCACCGCGATGTCCTCCTCGCGGGCCAGGTCGCGTACGAGGCGGCCGATCTGGCAGGCCAGCGCCTCGTCCAGGCCGGCGGTCGGCTCGTCCAGCAGCAGCAGCGCGGGGCGGCGGGCCAGCGCCCGGGCCAGTGCCAGCCGGCGCTGCTGGCCTCCCGACAGCTCGCGCGGGCGGCGGCGCAGCAGGTCGCCGTCGACGGGCAGGCAGACACGGCGCAGCAGCGGCAGCAGCCGGGCGGGGTCGCGGGTGCCCGCGGTCTCGGCCAGCAGGGAGCGTACGCGCATGTAGGGGTTGAGGCGGCTGGCGGGGTCCTGGTCGACCAGGCCGATGTGCTCGCGGCGCAGGCGGCGCAGCTCCCCGCGATCCAGCTCGAAGACCTGCCGGCCCAGTACGCTCACCCGGGCGGCGTGCGTGGTCAGCCCGTCGGGCACCGAGCCCAGCAGGGCGCGCAGCATGGTCGTCTTGCCGATGCCGGACGGCCCCACCAGCGCCACCACCCGGCCCCTGCGGGCGGTGAGCGGCGGCGCGTCCACGACGACGACGCCGCACGGGCCGGTCAGCGCCAGCCTGTCGATCCGCGCGACCTCCTCGCCGCCGCGGCGCGCGGTCTCCAGCCGCAGGGTCTCCGGTTTGCCGACCACCGTCACAGCCGGATCACCGCCTTTCTCACGTTGCCGGGTACGAGCGCCGCCGCGGCCTGCACACTCAGCGCCAGCGCGCCGATCGCGAGGCTGGGGGCCACGACGGGCCACGGGTTGAGCAGGATGCCGGGAGCGTTCTCGCGTACCATCAGCGCCCAGTCCGCCGCGGGCGGCTGCGGGCCGATCTCCAGGAACGCGGCCGTGGTGACCACGTACACGGCGGCCACCAGGCGCAGGCCCAGCAGCATCAGCAGGGTGGCGCGCAGGTTGGGCAGCACCTCGCGCCAGATCAGGTGCGGCAGCCGCTCGCCGCCCGCGACGGCGGCCTCCACGAAGCCGGAGGCGGCGATCGGGGCCGCCGCGCCCGCGAACACCCGCACCGCGTACGGCAGGCCGACCGCGACCGCGGCCGCGATGAGCGCCATCCGGCCGCCGCCCGGCCAGGACAGCACGACCAGCAGGACGGCCAGCACGGCGGGCAGCAGCATCATCAGGTCGGCCGCCCGGTCCACCCACCGGCCCAGGCCGGGCCGCAGCGCGGCGGCCGTGCCCAGGATCGCGGCGCCCAGCGTGACCAGGACGGCCACCGTGAGCGAGGTCAGCAGCAGCTCGCGGCCACCGGCCAGCAGGCGGCTGAGAACGTCGCGGCCGACCTGGTCGGCGCCCAGCGGCAGGCCGGGGCCCGGAAGCGCGTAGGGGGCGGCGACAGGCGCGTCGACGGGATGCGGGGCGAGCCAGGGGCCGGCCAGTGTGACCGCCATCACGACCGGGGCGGGCAGGGCGCGCAGGAGCCGCCACGTCCGACCGGACAGGCGTGCGGCCCGCGGCGGAGCCTGCGACTGGACGGCCATCCTCATCGCCTCCCCGAAGCCCGGGCACGCACCGCGTCGGCCGCGATCAGCAGGACCAGGATCGCCACGCCGGTCACCGTGACCACGCCCGCCACCAGCGGCGTGTCGCGGTCGCGCACGGCCGAGGCGAGCACGCTGCCGATGCCCGGATAGTTGAAGATCGTCTCGACCACGACCGCGCCGCCGAGCAGCATGCCCGTCGAGGTGACGGCCCCGGTGGCGATGGCGGGCAGCGCGCCGGGCAGCAGGTGGCGCAGCAGCACGCGGCGGGCCGGCAGGCCGTCCAGGACGGCGGCCTCCACGTGCGGGGCCGAGCACTCGTCGGCCAGCGCGGCGTGCGCCACCCGGGCGTTCCAGCCGATCTGCGGGATGGCCAGCGCCAGCACCGGGAGCACGAGCATCACCGGTTCGGCGGGCAGGCCGCCGGGCCCGGGCACGGTGACGGCCGGCAGCAGGCCGGCCCAGAGCGACAGCACGAGCACCAGCACGCCGGCCACCACGAACTCCGGCAGCGCCGCCACGATCGTCGCCGATCCGGACACGAGCCGGTCCAGCAGGGTGCCGGACTTGAGCATGGCCAGGCCGGCCAGCGCGAGCGCGACCACCAGCGTGAGGGCGAAGGCCAGACCGGCCAGTAGCAGCGTGTTGGTGAAGTGGCGGCCGATGACGTCGGCCACCTGCTCGCCCCGGGCGGTGACGCCCATGTCGCCGCGCGGCAGCCCGGTGATCCAGTCCCAGAACCGCGACCACAGCGGGCGGTCCAGGCCCAGCTCCGCCCGGCGCTCGGCCACCGCCGCCGCCCCGGCGCCGCGGTCGATGGTGGAGCGTGCGGCGTCGCCCGGCAGGAACTCCATGGTGGCGAAGACCACCAGCAGCAGGACGGGGAGCAGCAGCAGCCGCCTGCCCAGTGCGGCCAGCGCCCGCAGCGCGGGCCCGGCGGCCCGCCGCGGTCCTTCCGCCCGCGCGGTCCCCGCGGGCGGAGGCGTCGGCTCGATCGCCGTCAGGTCGCCAGCCATGCGCGCTCCAGCCGGACACGTCCGTAACCGGGCAGGGTGGGCAGGTCGCGTACGTGGGCCGCCGCGAGGTCGATGCCGTCGGCCATCCCCCAGAGCAGGTAGCCGGAGCGCTCGTACTGGATGCGCTGCACCTCCCCCAGCAGCCGCGTCCGCTCCGCCGTGTCCTTGGCGCTGACCGCCCTGCGGTAGGCGCGGTCGAACTCGGGGTCGTCGAAGCCGGTTTCGTTCTGCCCGGTGCCCGACAGCATGGTCTTGCCGGCGAAGAACACCACCGAGTCGTTGGTCCCCCAGTAGGTGGTGTACAGCGGGGCCTTGAGCCAGGTCTGGTCCCAGAAGACGGCCGGGTCCTGCTTGACCACCCTGACCTTGACCCCCGCCTCGCGCACCTGGCCGGCGAACAGCGTGGCCGACTCGGCCAGTCCCGGCACGTCCTCGGTGGTGCAGAGGTCGTAGGTGGCGTTGAGGTCGAACCCGGTCACGGTCAGCAGACTGCGGGCGCGGGTCAGGTCCCGGGTGCGCTGGGGCAGGTCCTTGGCGTAGGCCGGGTCGGCGGTGCCCAGCACGTCGTTGGCCACGACGCCGTAGCCCGACAGTGCCTGCCGCACCAGCGCCTGGCGGTCGACGGCCAGGCGCAGCGCCAGCCGTACCCGCTCGTCGGCGAACGGGCCGCCGGCGGTGCGCATCACGATCGGCATCGCCAGGTCGTGCCGGCGGCGTACGACCTGCACGCCGGGGCGGCCCTGGGCGGTACGGGCGGCCAGCGGCCCGGCGTTGGACGCCAGGTCGATCTGCCCGGTGAGCAGCGCGTTGGTCATCGCCTGCGCGGACTGAAAGATGCGCACCTCGATGCCGTCCAGCAGCGGCTTGCCGCCGTGCCAGGAGTCGTTGCGCACCAGCCCGGCGTTGCCGTCCTGGAACGAGCGCAGCTTGAACGGGCCGGTGCCGGGCGCCCCTGCCGGGTCGCGGGTGTCCTTGGGCAGCGTGAAGGTGGTCAGCCTGAGCAGCAGCGGCAGCTCGTTGTTGGGGTAGGAGCCGGTCAGGGTGACGCCGTGGGCGCCGTCGGCCTTGATGGCGTCGGCCTCGACGCCGGGGAGCCGGGCCGCGCCGGAGGGGGTCGAGCGCAGCCGGCGCAGGGACCAGACGACGTCCTCGGAGGTGACGGGCCTGCCGTCGTGGAAGGTGGCGTTCTCGGCGATCTTGAAGTGCCAGCGGCGCAGGTCGTCCGACTCCCAGGAGACGGCCAGGCCGGGGGCGACGGTGGGCTGGGCCCCGGGGACAGTGAGGGCGTCGTAGACCAGGGCGATGATGAGGTAGTCGCTCTCGTTGACCTGGGTGCCGTGCGGGTCGCGGGTGACGGCCCCGGGCTTGCCCAGCGCGCCGATCCGCAGCGTGCCGCCTGGTCTGGGGGCCTCGCCCGCGCCCTGTGCCGTGGGCGCCTGCCGGGCGCCGGCCCCGCATGCGGCCAGGAATAGTCCGGTGCCCGCGCCTAACCCGGCCCGGATCGCCTGCCTCCTCGTCGTAAGCACCTTGCCTCCTTCGTTCCTAAGGTTTGCCTACCCTAAGAACCACCACATTCCAAGGTCCCCGGAATTCTCGGGAAGCTTCATGGAGGAGTCTTCGCAGCTTGTCCGGGCGCCCGCCAGAAAGGTAACATTTTGATAACTTAGGTTAGCCTTGCCTAATCAAATTCTCCCCGCTAGCGTCCGGAACGAGCACCTCGGAGATGCGAAGGCGGTGAACCGTGAGCACCATCCCGATCCGGCGGATCGACCACAACCGGGTCATGAAGCAGGCCAGTGCCCTCCTCGCAGAGCACCAAACTGTCTCGGACCCCGAATTTCTCCGCGACCTGCCCGCCGCGGCCGACGATCTGGGTGAGCTCCGCCCACCGGAGCCCGGCGAGGACTTCTACGTACTGCGTGGACTGCGGGTCCCGGACGACGAGCTCGGCCCCACCCCGCCCGGCTGGGCGCAGACCGACCGGCAGCGCACCGCGGCGTGGGACGCGGTGATGCTGCTGTTAGCCGCCGCGCTCGGCCGCCCCTTCGGCTGGCACGGCCAGCAGGCAGGCCGGCTGGTGCACGACATCGTGCCCGGCAAGGGCCACGAGACCGAGCAGACCGGCGCCAGCAGCACCGTCGACCTGGCCGCCCACAACGAGGACGCCTTCCACCCCGGCCGCGCGAACATCATGCTGCTGGGCTGCCTGCGCAACCCCGACCACGTCACCACGCGGGCCGCCCGGGTGCGGGACACCCGGCTGGCCACGGACGAGATCGCCACACTGTCCCGGCCGGCGCTGCCGATCCTGCCCGACGACGCCTACGCCGAGGCGCAGCCGTCGCCGCTGGAGCCGACGCCGATGCGCACGCTCTGGCACCGCGAGGACGGCCTGTGCCTGCGCTTCGACCCCGCCTACACGCCCCTGGAACAGGCCGAGGACGCCTTCATGAGCGCCTATGAGCGCCTGGCCGGGGAGCTGGACCGGGTCTCGGTGGGCGTCCCGCTTGAGCCCGGTGACGTCCTGGTGATCGACAACGACACCGTCGTCCACGGCCGCGAGCCGTTCCGCGCCCGCTACGACGGCACCGACCGCTGGCTCAAGCGGGTCAACGTGCGCGTCCCCGGCCGCGAGCGGCCCGGCGAGCGGGGCGAGCACGGGTACGGCCAGCGCACCATCGAGCCCTACCAGGTGGCGTGATGCGCGTCCTGACCAGAAGCGACCTGGACAAGATCGAGCTCACGCCCGCCGAGGTCGTCGCGGTCGTCGAGGAGGCCTACCGCGCGCTGGCCGCCGGGCTGTCGGACAACCCCAGCAAGCTCACCGTGCAGCCGCCCGACGGGCACTCGGTCGCCTACTCGATGCTCGGCCGCGACGGCACCCGGCAGATCGTCGCGTTCAAGACCTCCTACAATTTCCACCCCGACCGGCGGCACTACTACACCACGCTCAGCCTCTACGACGACCGCACCGGCGCCCCCGTCGCGCTGATGGACTGCGCGGCCGTCGGCGCGATGCGCACGCCCGCCGTCTCGGCCCTGCTGGCCCGCGAGTGTGCCGCCCCGGACAGCCGTTCGGTGCTGGTGGTCGGCACCGGCGTCCAGGGGCGGCAGGCGCTGCCGTACCTACAGGTCACGCTGCCGGGGCTGGAGCGCTTCATGGTGTACGGGACGCACCCGGAGGGGCTGCGGGCGGTGCGCGACTCCCTGCCCGGGCGGGAGGTGGAGGCGGTCGACGACCTGCCGGCCGCCGCGCGGGAGGCCGACGTGATCCTGGCCGTCGCCGGGCCCAGAAGCCCCGCCAGGATCGAGGGGGACCTGCTGCGTCCCGGCGCGCTGTGCGTACTGGTCGGATACGGCCTGGCGCCCTCCACCCTGCGCCGCGCCGACCGCGTGGTGGCCACCAGCGAGGCCCAGATGCGGGTCACCGGCACCGACATGGCCGACGAGCACGGTCGGCTGCGCCCGGTGGACGCCGAGCTGCCCGACGTGCTGGCGGGCCGCCTCACCGCCAGGACCGGCGCCGACCAGCGGATCTTCGCCTACAACAGCGGCCTGGTCATCACCGACATCGCACTCGGGCACCACTTCGCCCAGGCGGCGGAGGAGCGCGGGCTGGGGCAGGTGATCCACCTGTGGCGGTGACGGCGCTGCTGTCCAGCCAGGCCCGGGCACTCCTGGAGGCGGACCGCGGGCTGCTGGCGGAGCTGGCGTACGGCCTGCGCGGTCCGTTCCACGTGCTGTTCCCCGACCGCTTCGAGGCCAACCTGCGCGCCTTCCGCGCGGTGATGAAGGCCGTGGGCGTCGAAGGGCAGATCCACTACGCCAAGAAGGCCAACAAGGCGGCCTGTTTCGTCGAACGCTGCGCGGAGGAGGGCGCGGGCGTGGACGTGGCCAGCGTGGGCGAGCTGCGTGACGCCCTCGGCCACGGCGTACGCGGCGAGCGCATCGTCGTCACCGGCCCGGCCAAGGCCGACGAACTGCTGCGGCTGGCCACGCACCACGGCTGCCTGATCACCGTCGACTCCCTCGACGAACTGGAGCGGGTGGCCCGGCTGGAGGCGCGGATCATGCTGCGCGCGCTGCCGCCGGGCCGGCCGCACAGCCGCTTCGGCATGACGGCCGAGGAACTGGACACGGCGCTGCGCCGCCGCGGCCGGGCCCGGCTGGAGGGCTTCAGCTTCCACCTGACCGGCTACGACCCCGCCGAGCGCGCCGAGGTGGCCGCCTGGCTGGTCGAGTGGTGCGAGCGGACGGCCAGTCCCGCCGTCGACACGATCAGCATCGGCGGCGGCTTCGCCGTCGACTACACCGGCCGGCCGGTGGACATCACCGGCCACCGCTTCCACGCCGATCGCGCCTTCACCGACTTCTACCCCTACCACTCCTCCGTCAGCGGCCCCGACGCGCTGCGTGCCGTCCTGTCGACCGGCGGGCTGGGCAGGCGCCTGCGTGAACGCGGCATCCGCCTGCTCATCGAACCCGGCCGCGCCCTGCTCGACCAGGCCGGCATGACGGTCTTCCAGGTCCAGGGGGTCAAGGCGCGCGACTACGGGATCATCACCGTGGACGGCACGAGCCTCAGCCTGTCGGAACAGTGGTTCAACAGCGAGTTCCTGCCCGAGCCGCGGCCCGTGCCGGTCAGGCCCGGCGGGCCGTTCGAGGCGTGCGTAGGCGGTGCCAGCTGCCTGGAGTCGGACCTGCTCACCTGGCGCCGGATCACCCTGCCCGGCCGCCCCCGCGCGGGGGACCTGCTCGTCTACCCCAACACCGCCGGCTACCAGATGGACTCCAACGAGTCGCGCTTCCACGAGCTGCCCCTGCCGCCCAAGGTGGTGATCGAGGCCGACGGCCGCTGGCGGCTCGACCGCGCCCCGAGTTGAAGGAGCACACGCGTTGCGCATCGTGAACAGACTGAGTGAGCTGATCGGCGACACGCCGCTGCTGGCCCTTTGCCGTACGGGATCGGGCAGCCGGTTGCTGCTGAAGCTGGAGCAGTTCAACCCGTACGGCACCGCCAAGTTGCGGATGGCGTTGTCCATGGTGCTCGACGCCGAGGCCGGCGGCCGGTTACGGCCCGGCGGGCGGATCGTCGAGTCCACCTCGGGCAACACCGGGCTGGGGCTGGCGCTGGTGGCGGCCGAGCGCGGTTACCGCTTCACCGCGGTCGTCGACGGCCACGCCTGCCCCGACAAGCTGCGCGCGATGCTGGCCATGGGCGCGGAGCTGGTGTACGTCACGGAGGAGGGCGACGAGGAACTGGCCACCGCCGCCCGCGAGGAGCTCGCCGCGCGGCTGGCCAAGGACAGCGGCAACGCCGTCTTCACCGAGCAGCACAACAACCCGGCCAACGCCGAGGGCTACCGGCCGCTGGCCCGCGAGCTGGCCAAGGCGCTGCCCGAGGGCGTCGACCACCTGATCGGCGCGGTCGGGACCGGCGGCTCGCTGTGCGGCACCGGCCGCGAGCTGCGCAGGCTCATGCCCGGGGTGCGGCTGGTCGGCGTGGAGCCGGTCGGCTCCATCGCCTTCGGCGGTCCCGGCGGGCCCTACCACCAGTCCGGCACCGGCACGCCGCCCGGCGCCCCGGTGGGGGCGCTGGTCGACTACGACCTCATCGACGAGGGCCGCAAGGTCTCCGACCGGCAGGCGTTCGGCACCTGCCGGGCGCTGGCCCGCCGTACCGGGCTGCTGGTGGGCGGCTCGGCGGGGGGCGTGATCCACGAGGCGCTGCACGAGCTGCGCGCGGCGCCGCCGGGGTCCACCCTGGTGGCACTCCTGAACGACAGCGGGGAGAAATACCTCGACACCGTCTTCAACGACGCCTGGATGGCCGAGCGCGACCTGCTGGACCCGGACGTCGAGCGCGAGGTCGGCGACCTGCTGGAGGAGTTCGGGAGCGTGGGAGCGTCATGAGCGACGGCAGGAAGCTGGCCGCGCTGGCCGGTCCGATCGCGCTGACCCAGCTCGCCCAGGTGGCGCTGACCACCACCGACACGGTGATGCTCGGGCTGCTGGGCGCCGAGGCGCTGGCCGCAGGAGGGCTGGCCCTGGTGCTGTTCAACCAGTTCCGCACCATGGGCGTGGGGCTGGTGACGGCGCTGGGCAACCAGGTGGCGGCCGCGCTGGCGCGCGGGGACGGCCCCGACGAGGTGCGCGGGCTCGTCCGGGCGGGCTTCGCGCTGGCGACGCTGGCCGGCCTGGCGGGCGGCCTGCTCATGATCGGCGCCGGGCGGCTGCTCGGCGCCCTCGGGCAGAGCCCGGCCGTCGCCGAGCAGGCCGCCGCGATGCTGCTGGCCATGGCTCCCGGCCTGGTGCCGTGTCTGTGGTTCCAGGTGGTACGGCAGCTCACGGTCGGCGCCCGCCGGCCCGCGGCGCTGGTGTGGATCACCGTGGCCTCCATCGCGGCCAACGCGGCGCTGAACTGGGCGTTGCTGCAGGTCCTCGGCCTGCCCGGCATCGGCCTGGCGACCAGCCTGGTCTACGCGCTGTCCTTCGTCGCGCTGTACCTGCTCACGCGGCGCGACCCGGCGCTGACCGGCATGCTGGCCTTCGGCCACGCCCGCGCCGAGCGCGGCACGGTGGGCCGGCTGGCCCGGCTCGGCGTGCCGATCGCGGCCACCTACGGCTCGGAGGCCGGGTTCTTCACCGTGGTCGCGCTGCTCATGGGCACCTTCGGCGCACCCGCGCTGGCCGCGCACGCGGCGGTCAACCAGTTGGTGTACATCGTCTTCCAGGTGTCGGGGATCGGACTGTCGCACGCCGCCTCGATCAGCGTGAGCGGCGAGGCCGCGGTGGGCCGCCACGACCGGGCGGTCCGCGTGGGCCTGCTCGCCCTGGGCCAGGGTGCGCTGGTGGTGTCGCTGGTGGGTGCGGCGTACCTGCTGATTCCCGAGGTGGTGCTGCGGCCGTTCCTGGACCCGGCGCTGCCCGCCGACCGGGCGGCCCTGTCGGTGGCGACGGGACTGCTGGGGGTGGCGGCGCTGCTGCAGTACTTCGACAGCGCGCAGAACATCGGCGTCGGGCTGCTGCGGGGGCTGGACGACACCCGCTCGGGCTTCACGTTCACACTCGTGGGCTACTGGCTGGTGGGGCTGCCCGCCGCCTGGCTGCTCGGCCTCGCGATGGATTTGGGACCGTCGGGCGTATGGTGGGGTCTGCTGATCGGCCTGGCCACCACGGCCGTACTGCTGCTGGTCCGCTTCCAGCGCACGGCGGCGGCCCGACGTGCAGCAACACCACTCCCCACAACCTGACCGCCGACCGACCGCCCACCCTAGGGCTCACCCGAAACACCACGCACCGCCCACCATCCGATTCTCGACTGGCGGCCACCCGCCAGGGTGCTCAGCGCGGCATCGCCCGGGCATGCCGCGCCGAAAGCTCCGCCCATCGCCCGGCGGTGCCGCCCCCGCCCTCGGGCAGGCTGGTGGAAGGCCCACTCACCTGCACCTCCCGCCGGCCGTCGCTGTCCTCTCGCTCTGATCGATCCAGCTCGGCACCACCACGCTGGACGAGCACCAGCGCCGTGGCGATGAAACCCTCCATGAGCGCGTGCAGGATCGGATGGTTCGTTCGCTCGTAGCGCTCGACCAGTGCGCTCACGAAGGCGGTGAAAGCCTTCAGGTCGATCTGGCATTCGTCGCTCCGCATCGGCCCCAGCCCAGTCGGCAAGCCCGCCTCTGGTGCGAGGGCCTGGGCCGATCGCATGAACAACGCGAAGACCCCATTAGAAGGGTTCCAAAGGACTTGATCGTGGACCTGGTAATACTGGCTCACCACACCTCCAACGCATTGAAAGTGCCCATCCTCCTGGGGCGGCACTCCAGCTTCAACAGGTGGTCATGTCGTCCAAGATCACGCCTGCGTCGTACGGCCCGGTCAATGCGGCCGGAAAGCATGGCGGTCGTGATCCACGTACGGGAGGATGACCGACCATGAAGTTAACGATCATCGTCTTGGCGGCCGGCGCAACCCTGGCGGCCGGTACCGGGCCGGCCCAGGCAGCGCCGCAGGAGGACCCGGTCCGCGCATTCAAGGCCACGCTGGTGGCCGGACACGGAGTGCGCTTCACGGAGACGGCCACCGTGGTGGACGGCACCGAGGAGAGGAAGCAGACGAGCCGGGGCACCTTCCGCTTCGACAGCAAGGGCGTCGCGGCCTTCGACATCACGGCCACCACCATCGACTCCCAGCGGCGACGGACCATCGGCATCCAGCGCGAATGGATAACCTATGTCGCCTTCGGCGACCCGTCGGGGCCGCCCGTGGAAGGCAAGAACTATCACGACATGCCCAGTGGTGGTTTGTCCGACTCCTACGGACAGGTACTGAATCCCGCCGAACCTACGACCTTGGCCGCTCTCCTCAGGAACGGGAAGCGGAGCAACGACACCGTCACCGGCACGATCACCTTCGGCGCGATCGGGGACCACTCGCGGTGGTTCCGGAGCTCGGCACCGACCACGGACAAGGTGCACACGGTGGTCTCCTACACCCTCACCCTCACCCCGGCGGGTCTGGTGAGCAGGTTGCAGAGTGCGTACCGGACGAAGGAGCGCTGGGACGCGGAAAGCAGGAGGCTCGAAAGCCGGCTCATCGCCGTGGACACCCGCTACAGCGGTTGGGGCGGCAAGGTGTCGGTCAAGGCACCGGACCCCCGTACGGTGGCGTTCCTGCCGAGACCGCCTCACCAATCCCACCTGCTGTAGCACCTGCCGGGCTTCCCGTACCTCCCACGTGCGCGGGTCGGCCGGTGCTGCTCGACCTGGGCGGCGACGACGAGCCAGGGTAGGGGTAACCCTGCCCCCAGCGGCCACCCTCACAGGGATACCTTCAGTGCCACGGTGAGCGCAACCGTCTCGATCTCCTGGAACGTCGGCCAATGTGTTGATGATCGGCCGCATCGCCCGTGCCGAGCCCGGAAATTGGCGTCTCTATCGCGGCTCGCTATGGCCGGGACGAATCGGATGTACGAGTGGAGTCCCCTCAGATAAAGTCCGATCGTGCGCTTTGGTGCGTCTTCGAGCGTGGTTGCCGCGGCACTTGTCTGTTTCGCGGTCCTGACGGGCTGCTCGGGCGAATCGGAGCAGCCAACGCTGGATGAGGCCACTCGCCAGCTTGTGAGCGACGGTGACGCACTGATGTCAATGATTCAGTCCGATCTGACTGGCCTGACGAAGGAACGCGCCGACACAGACCGGACGACTTCATGCAGCACAGGCCAAGCACAACGATATTTCGTGGCCAAGGGCAACTTCACCGACCCGGCGAGACAGGATCCACTCAGCCGCATCGGACTGTTGAAAGGCAAGCTCGAGACCATGGGATACCGCGAGGTCGTGGACGAACTCGACCTCGGGGAGGACGAACTGGGCGTGACCGTGGCAGTGAACGACAATGCCAAATTGACGTTCGTACTCCTCGGACGCTTGTCGGAGGCTCCCAACCTCGTGATAACCGGCAAGACGGAGTGCTACCCCGGTAAGGGGTGAAGGCCCCTACATGGGGTCAGGCGCTTGCGCGGCCTCCTCGCGAAGCTGTCGGGCACGGCGGCGAAGGTTCTCGGCTGTGGCCAGGCATCCGGTTTCGAGATTGCCTATCTGGCTCCTGAGCTGGACTGCATGCGCTTGGTATCGCTCGGCGGCCGGCCCTTTCCAGTACGACTCGCCGCCCCTCTGTTGCGCCGGGATACCGTCGAACACGACGGCAAGGGTCTTGGCATACCTCGTGAACGTGTCGGCGAGCGCCTCCTTCTCGGCCGCCTCACGGAGCAACTGGTGCTTGATGGGCATGGTCAACCACCCCGCCTGTTCAGGGCCTCGGTCAAGGCACTCAGAAGCCGACCCTTGATCGCATCTCTCATCGTGACTCTGTCCGCGGCGGCCAGCGGCGGCTGCCCGTGAGCTTTGAGCGATTCGGCCAAGAAGGCCACCTGCTGCTCCACAAGCCTGTTGGCCACAGCCTCGGCATCGTCGGGTGTCTTCTTGTCGAAATAGTCGGTGATCATGCCCTTCATGACGTCTTTAAAGTCATCCAGCACCTTGTCCTTGCCCGTGGAGACCAACGCGCTGTTGATGGGCAGGTATTTGTTGTTGAAGTAATCGACCGGCATGAGCATGTAACCGGCTAACTGTTCGGCGTATTCGTCGTCGCTCCACTCCGCGTAGGTCGAGCCCGCCAACAGGAGGTTGGCCAGAGCTCCCGTACGTGAGGCTAGGTTCACGTGGGCCTCCCGCTTGTAGAGGTCCGGATCGAAGGGATGGAAGCGCCCCATGTCCAGTTCCTTGGTGTACTCCTTCGCCGCCTTCATCAACGTGTCAGCCGCGGCGGGGTCCTGCATCAGGGCACCCATGAAGCGGGCGCTCACTGTGGGGTCTAGCTTGTCCCATGGCGGTCTGTCCCCCACTTGGGGTAAGTCCGGCGCGTTACGCTGAGCTTGGCCTCGGGCGAGATGGTCAAGGACGGGCTTGATGTCCTGAGCCAACATCCGGCTTATGGGCGAGTTGGCGAACGTTCCTAGACTGCCGCCGACCCAGAGGCTGTGCTCGGCTCCGATGCTGTTGATCACGGTGAGCCAGGCCTGGTCCCGTGTGTCGTCCTTCCCTGAGCCGGGCTTCAATGCGCCATGCAGCGCTTTTGCCAGCGCATCCTCGTAGGCGGGCACGCCTGCCGACCTGATGGTGTACGCGTCCAGGAGAACCCCGGCCTCCTTCTGGTGCTCCGCCAGAAATCGCTGGAACGCGGCGGGATTCGCCTCGAAGGCCTTGGCCAGGTTGTACAGGTTCCAGTTCGGGTCAGCGGGATACGCGTCGGAGTTCGGCGGGCGGTTCAGCAGGTTGGCCGCCACCTTGTTGAGGAACGTGCCCGACTGCGGGGCCAGCCCGACGAGAGCCGTCAGAATGTCTGACGGGGCTGTCTCCACCATCTTCTGCCATTCGTTTCCGAGCCGCCCGGAACCCTCTGCGCCGGCAAAAGCCTTGGCCAGTAGTCCCGGCGAGGCGTCGCGGGCCTGGTCAAGAGCGTCTGGGGTCAGGCCTCTGCGGTCTCCTTTTGCGCGGGTGTTCATCCAGTCGCGGAGCAATTTCTGGAACTGCTCGGTGCCCAGCGCGGCCAGTAGTGCTGCGGAGTAGGCGGGGTCATCGGCCCTGCCCTTGAGCGCCGATACAGCCTTCTCCACCTCGCTCCAACTCTGTTCAGAGAGGTACTCGTCGTGGTGCTTGAGTGCCTCGGTGATAGCGGTGGCGTCCTTCTTGGCCGCCTGTGCCGCCTCTGTCTGGCTGCTGAAGGGCAAGGTGCCGGTCAGCATGCCCTTCTGCTGTGTCGGCACCATCCGCTTGAGAGTGTCGATGCGCCACTTGAGGTCCTGCTGGGACTCGTGGAAGAACCACCAGGTGCGGTGCATCGCTGTAACGCCTTCGTGGCCGGCCCATTCCTGACCTGCCTCGGCTATCGCCGCTTCCAGCCCTGGCCGCGCTCGGCCCAGGACGTCTTTCCCCGTCTCCATCTGGCGGATCAGCTTCTCAGCGCCGAGGGGATCGATCCCGACGAACTCCCCCATAGACCCTCCCAGATGGGTGGCTTACAGTGCGGTAGTCAAGCACGTCCGGCACATCGGGTAAACGCGTTATGCGTTCTTATTAGCTGATTGAACCTTGACATGTGATCAGCGTCGATAGCTCGGTCTCCCGATTCACATTCACGCGCTAAGGACAGCCCGTACCAGCGTGGATATCCGCTGGAGCCCCGCCTCCTACAAAGACAAGGCGAAAGCGAACGGCACCTCGACTTAGAACCGATTACGACACCCGCGGCACGCCCGATACAAGCTAGGGCATTAACTAGAGCAGCCCGAGTCGCTTCTCGTCTTCATTGGGAACCACATGCAATTCGCACCCATGCGGAGCCGAGTGTGCCGATCTTCAACGATGGCCCCGCCAGGTCCGTGGGGACTCCCGGCCACTCGCACGACTTGTTCGCGAACCGCTTTGGGCGCTTTGTAAGACTGATGCATCTTGACGAGCTGCTTCGCCCATACACGGTCGAGGCAGCCACTCACCGTCTGCATGTAGCGCCGCATCGAACTCCAACTGCCATCTTCCAGACGAGGCAGCTTGCACGTCATCTTGGCGATACGAGACGTCCGGTAAGCGGACTTCTCAATGCCGCATCCCGGGGAGAAGGCGAAGGCTCTGCACGGAAAGCGGCCGGTTTCATCTGCACCGCAGACTGGACCACAGCGCCACCCTGACCGCTTGGCAGGCTGCCGCCCGCCGAAGCACAACCGGCCAGACCGCCCAACCTGACAAGCAGAGCGAAGCCGCTGACCGACGACCGTGTCGGTACCGACGCTACGGCCGCGTGCCAACGCCACGTCGGTCTTCTGAACGGTGTCCAGACTCGCGGGAGAACGTCATGACGCAGAGACGCCATGCGCCGGTCGAACTTAGTGCGAATCTCCGGGCTCTGGTCGACGTTCCGCATGAGCCAGGTGGTCAACGTGGTCTCGCGGATACGACGGATGGTGTGGAAGCCGGGCCACTCAGCGATGTCGAACCCGTACGCGTCCACAGCCTGTGCGTACTCCTCCGGTGCGGGCCGTCGGCGTGTCGAAGACCATTCCGAGGGGGTATTGGTTCGGTTGCGCGAAGTGCCGGGTCGCTCCCGCCCACCCGCTGCCGTACGCGGCGGGTGGGAGCGACCCGGCTCCTCGTCAATGGGCTTCTCCGTGGAAAGGAGGCGTCAGCCCGTCGGCGCTGCGTCTCAGGCGGCCGGTACGGTCCGCTGCTTCCAGGAGAAGACGTTGGCCGACTTCGGCTCGATGGTCACGGTCAGCCACTGGCTGGCGGTGTCGCCGAACGTCTCCAGCCGGGTCAGGTTGGGCACGCCCGCGTAGTTCGGCTCCGACTCCTGGACGTGCTCGTCACCGTGCACGAGCAGCACCGGCTTGCCGTACGCGCGGGAGCGCTCGACGATGCGCTCGCGGATCTCGGTGAACCCGTTGCTCTGCGTGGGCTCGGCCTGCAGCATGAGGATGACGCCGGGGGCGTGGGTACGCCGGGCGGTGTCGAAGGCGTTGTCGATCCAGTCGAGCGCGGCGGCCTTGCGCGCCTCGTACTCCGCCAGTCGCGGCTCCGGCTGGTCGCCGCCGGGCAGCTCGCCCCACGGGGCCAGGCCGTTCGCGCTGCCGACCACGTGCACCGTGGCGAAAACGACCTTCTTCTCGGTGAAGAGCACGTTCTCCACGTAGTCCCGGTGGCGCGGGTCGCGGGCCTGGGTCTCTACCTTCATCGGGTGCCTGCCCAGGGTACGGCCGGCGACCGGGTAGAAAATCCGGCGGACCGCGTCGAGCCGCTCGGTCGGCACGAAGCTACCTGCCGCGACGCGGTGACAGTCGGTCCAGTCGTTGTCGCCGGGGGTCAGCACGAACGGGTCTTCGAAGGTCTGGTACTGCTTCGCCGTCGCGGTCAGGTGCGCATCGTCACAGGAGGTCGAGCCGCTCTTGACGTCGCCCGCGTGCAGGACCAGCTTGACGTCCCGGTCGGCGTTGATGTCCTTGACCAGGGCGGGGAACGCGGCTTCCTGGGCTGCGCCGTACGGGGTGTCGCCGAGCAGGGCGAAGGTGAATGAGGAGCCGCGGCCGGACTGGCCGGCTTCGGCGCTGGCCATGCCGGGTGAGGCGGCACCGGCGGCCAAGGCCGCCGCGATCACGGTTGTGGCGAGCAGGGATTTACGCATATGGGATTTATTGCTGCTTACGGCCGCCGGTCGATGACGCCGAGCCGACACCGCGGGAAACCTTCGCCGACGATCACCCGTCATGGTCCAGAATCGTGGGAGGTCAGGTGCCGCCGGCGCAGGTGCGTAAGCAGCGCGGGTTCGGCTCCTGTAACTCCCGAAGGCGGCAGCAAGCCGGCGCGTACCGGGTGCATGAAGGCGGCTCAGCGGCCGACGGTCTGCCGCTCGGGCTCGACGACGGCGACGATGCGTTCCTCGTCTCGGGAGTAGGGCTGGCCAATGTACTTCGTCGATATCTGGTCGATGATGTCCCAGGCCGAGTCACCTTCGAGCCATTCGATGACGCGACCGCGGACGATGACGGGCTCGAACGGGTTGTCGGCGGGCGTCAGGGAGAGTGCTACCCGGGAGTCGCGGCGCAGGTTGCGGGCCTTGCGCGAGTGCGGACCTGTGATGAAGACGACGTGGTCGCCATGGGTGCCGACCCAGAGCGGGACGGTGTGGGGCGAGCCGTCCGGCAGGACGGTGGCGAGGTGGGCCAGCGAGGTGCCGTCGAGGGCGCGGCGTACGTCAGGGTTGAGCATCGTCTTCTTCTCCTCATGAACGGGTTGCCGGTGAGTGGTGCGGCGTGGTCGGCGACTGCGGTGGTGCAGTCGAAGGCCGGGAAGGGACCCAGCGTCAGCAGCCAGGCGAGCGGGCGGCGTCGGCGGGGAAAAATGGCGAGGTCGCGGGTTGCGAGGGTCAGCAATCGACCTCGTAGTGGAGATGCGTGACGCCCGGCGCGGGGACGGCCTGGACCAGGCGCAGGCGTACGTGCTCGGGCAGCGCCTGGAAGAAGGGACGGCCACCGCCGAGCAGGACCGGCACCTGGTGGAGGATCACCTCGTCGACGAGCCCTGCCTTCAGGGCCTCGGTCGCCACGCCGCCGCCCATGAGGCCGACGTCCTTGCCGTCGGCGGCCTCACGAGCAGCCGCGATCGCGTCCTCGATGCCGGTGGTGATGAAGGTCTGCCGCTCGGTGATCTCCGGGGCCGGCCGATGGCTGAGGACGAACAACCGGGCCGTGGGATGCGGGCCGCCGCCTCCGAAACGGTCGGAGTGCTCATAGGTGTCGCGCCCCGCCACGACCGCACCCACGCGTGCGGCGAGGGCGTCGAAGACCGGGGCACTGGGCCCGCTCAGCCGGAATCCGTCGAACACCTGACTTGGCGTGTCGCCATTGAAGTACCAGTCGAAGAGCATCGTTCCATCGCCCAGCCCGCG
This sequence comes from Nonomuraea jiangxiensis, assembly GCF_900099965.1. GTDB lineage: Bacteria > Actinomycetota > Actinomycetes > Streptosporangiales > Streptosporangiaceae > Nonomuraea > Nonomuraea jiangxiensis. The sequence goes on from NZ_FNDJ01000016.1 coordinate 27,315, forward strand.
CCCGGGGCCGGGGCCGAGCCCTGTGATGTAGCCGTCGACCGATACGGCGTGGGCGCTGAAGACCTTGCTCATCTGCGCAACCCTTCTGAGTTCCTTCAAGAGACTCCATGACCGTAGCACCCAGAGTTCCCTTACGGAACCCCAATAGCTAGACTGACTCCATGCAACGTACGAATTTCGGGGAGATGGCCTGCTCCATCGCGCGCACCCTCGACGTGATCGGGGAGCCGTGGTCGCCCCTGATCCTGCGTGACGTGTGGGCCGGTATGAGCCGCTTCGACCAGCTCCAGGCCGATCTCGGGATCTCCCGCAAGGTGCTGACCGAGCGGCTCAACCACCTGGTCGACCAGGGCGTGTTCGAACGCCGTCCCTACGACAATCGGCCACGCTACGAGTACCACCTGACGGCCAAGGGCGCCGAACTGGTCGACCTGCTCATGGTCATGACCCGCTGGGGAGACCGGTGGCTCGCCGGCGAGGCCGGCCCGCCCGTGCTCTACCGCCACCAGGCGTGCGGTGAGACCAGCCACGTCGACCTGCGCTGCGACCACTGCGGCGAGCCGATGCACGCCAGCGACATCGACCCGCTACCAGGCCCAGGCGCAGCCGTCTGACCGTGGCCTGGGGCCAAGGCCCGCGTCGTAGTCCCCGCCGGCTCGAACTCGGTGAATGCTTCCCCAGAAGTTCTGTCGTCCGCTACTACAGGTGACGCCACCACGCTGATCTGGTCCAGGAGCAGGATGTTCGAAGGCATCAATGACGCTCCGCGATGACACCGCGACCGGCCGGGAGTTGGAGGAGTTCACCCTCCCCGACCTGCCCGAGCGGATCTCGGCCAGGAAGGGCCACCTACTGTTCCACCAGGTTGTTGCCAACACTCTCAGCGTCTCGGATGTCTTCCCGTCGAGGTGTCCCTCCAACACACCCGGGCCCGGTTAGCCGCGTCGAGCGACGCCGTCGAAGACAGCAAGCTCATCTCCGGGCCGAGTTGCCGGGGCCGATGACGGCCTGACTGCTGCGAAGGAACGAGGCGGCGACGGTCGCCGGCTGGTCGAGGTATCCGGCGACCATGGCGCCATCGCGGATCAGCATGAGGTCGTCGGCGACATCTGCGGCGTTCGTGATTCCGAGCGGGGCGATGAGCTGTTCGAACGTCGTCTTGTTCCAGTGGCGATGCGCGTTGACAGCCTTGCGGATCGGGCTGTCGGGATCCGGGTATTCGGCGGCGGCGTTGATGAAGGGACAGCCGCGGAAGCCGGGTGCGCAGGCGATGATCCCGATCGCCTCGGAGATCACTCGCAGGGTGGCATCGACATCGCCGTCGCCCTGCTTGATCGCCTCACCGATGCCGTCCCGCTCCAACTGGGCGCGGCGTTCGAGGTAAGCGACGACGAGGTCGTCCTTGCTCTTGAAGTGCCGGTAGAACGTCACCTTCGTCGTGGCGGCGAGGTCGATGACCTTGTCGACGCTCACCGCGCGCAGCCCGTGCGCGTAGAACAGCTCGCTCGCCGCCTCAAGGAGTCGCTCGCGCATGGGGCTGTTCATGCTCGAGATCATACGCATCCCTCGTCCTCCCCTCTTGCGCCGGACCTCGCCACCGGGCTAACGTCAGCGCCGGTAGAGTTACTAGTCATTCTACCTACCCGTAGTGCGAGAAGAGAAGGAACGATGATGACCACCACCCTCGACACGAACGCCGGCACCACCGCCGCGGCGTTGCGGAACCTCTACGTGGTGCGCTTCGGATTCGCCCTCATCTGGGCGGCCCTGCTGTTTCTGACCGGGCCGGCTCCCGGTCCGGTGAGCGTGGCACTGCTCGTGATCTACCCACTGTTCGACGTCGCCGCGGCCATCATCGATCTGCGCTCCTCCAAAACCGCCCGCCCCACCGCAGCCCTGTACGTCAACCTGGCCCTCAGCCTGCTCACCGCCGTCGGTCTGGCCGCCACGGCCGCCTCAAGCGTGCCCGGGGTGCTGCGCGTCTGGGGCGCTTGGGCAATCACCGCCGGAATCGTGCAGCTCATCGTGGCCGTCAGCCGCCGCAGGCTCGGCGGCCAATGGGCGATGATCCTCAGCGGGGCGATCTCCACGATCGCCGGAGCGGCGTTCATCCTCCAGGCCGGCACGCCGACCGCGTCGCTGACAAGCCTCGCCGGGTACGCGACCGTCGGCGGCGTCTTCTTCCTCATCTCCGCCCTCCGCCTGCACCGCACCGCGAAGAGCGCCTGAACCCCGCCCCGCTGCCGGATGGCCGCCGCGCTCGACTACCGGCGGCTACGCGCGGCCGGGCAGGCGGAGCCCTTCTTCCGGGAGACCGGTCTGGACGTGGGGGACCTGTACCGGCGCCGCCAGGGCTGGGCCTCATTCCGGCACGCCGCCGGTCTCGACGCCGCCGCGTCACCGCCCGACGAAGGACTCGGCCGCGCCCACCTCAAGAGATGCCCACCGGACAGCGTCCAGGCGAACCGTTGCCTCACCCCGGCATGGCTGCGAAGCTGAGCGCACCTCCCTACCCCTTCCACGCTCCTGATAGGGGTCTCGTGAGCAACGTGCTGATCTACAACCCGTACGACTACGCCATGCACGAGAATCCGTACCCGACGTACGCGCTCATGCGCGAGACGGCGCCCATCTACCGCAACGAGGAGGTGGACTTCTGGGCCCTGACCCGGCACGCCGACGTGTACACCGCCGGCCGGGACCACACCACCTACAGCAACAGCCACGGCGTGAGCCTGGAGTTATGGTCCAAGGACATCGCCAAACGCCAGTCGTTCATCGCCATGGACCCGCCCGACCACACCCGATTCCGGGCACTGATCTCCCGAGCGTTCACGCCGAGACGAGTCGCCGAGCTGGGGCCGCGCATCCGGCAGATCACCCGCCACTACCTGCACGCCGCGCTCGACGCCGGAGCCGAGTTCGACTTCATCGCCGACTTCGCCCAGAACATCCCCGCCGACGTCATCAGCGAGCTGGTCGGCGTGCCTGCGGCCGACCGCCGGCAGATCCTCCACTGGTCCAATGAGAGCGTGCACCGCGAAGAGGGCAGCGGCGCCGTCACCGCTTCGGCCGCCGACGCCACGCGCAAACTCCAGGGCTACTACCAGGAGCTCACCGCCGACCGGCGTGCCCACCCCGGCGACGACCTGCTGTCCGCGCTCATCGCCGCCGAGATCGACGGCGAGCGGCTGTCGGACACCGACATCCGCGCCGTGCTGTTGCTGCTGGGCGTGGCAGGCAATGAGTCCACGACCAAGATCCTCGGGAACGCCTGGTACCAGGCCGCCCGCCATCCCGGCCAGCGCAGCATCGCCTTCCGGCCCGGCCGGATCGGCGACTGGGTCGAGGAGACGCTCCGCTACGACACCTCCGGCCAGATGCTCGCCCGGCTCGTCACCCGTGACGTCGAATGGCATGGCACCGTGGTCCCGGCCGGCTCGCGGCTACTGCTGATCTTCGCCGCGGCCAACCACGACCCGCGGGTCTTCCCCGCGCCCGACACGTTCGATCTCGACCGCGACACCACCAAGGCGATCGCGTTCGGCACGGGGCCGCACTTCTGCCTGGGCGCGGCGCTGGCCAGGCTGGAGAGCCGGATCGTGCTCGAAGAACTGGTGGCGGCCGTGCACGAGGATTACGAGGTCGGTACGCCGATCCGCATGCACCACCCCAGCATCCGCGGTTTCCGGTCCCTGCCGACCACCATCAAGCCCCGATGATGGGAGAGCCGGCGGATAACGACGGCGTACTCGTCGGCGAACACCGCGCGGGTGATCGTGTCGATGGAGGACCAGTGGTTGCCCTCCAGGGGCATGGTGTGCGTCGTGCAGTCGTCCCCGCCCCACGTGAGCGTGAGGCGGGGACGATGTCAGGAGATCAGCTCAGACGTACCGTCGCGGAGGACAGGCCGCCGCGAACGCTGACCGCGTTCACCTTGACCGTGTCGACGTTGCCCTTGGTCACCCGGAGCGTCACCTTCTGTGCCTTCCCGCCGTCCAGGTAGAACTCGGGAGCTTCGCCGACGACCCTCGCACCGTCGACCTTGACGGTGTCAGGGGTGACGATCTTGATCTCCTTCGCCTGCTCCAGTGCGGTGGGGATGCGGCCCGAGTTCGTGACGGTGGCGGTGATCTCGTGGGTCGCGCCGTCACTCTGGCCGCCCCTGAGCGGCTTCACCCTCACCTGCGAGAGGCTCACCTGCGGAAGCGACTCGGACAGGTAGAGGTTGAAGCGCGCCTGGTTCGCGGCCCACTGACCGATCAGGTCCGCGGACGGGTTCTGCGACCAGAACTTGGGGTTGATCCCGCCGACCTCGACCTCGCCCAGCGTGGGGTGCTGGATCTTGGTCCACGGCAGGAAGCAGTTGGTACGGCCGTTCTCGGCGCACCACCGCGACCGCTCCCAGTCGGAGAACCTGTCGTCGCCGTCGTAGTCCTTGAAGTCACCGCCGTTCCACAGCTCGTCGCCGTACCAGATGGCGCCGTACTGGAAGTAGCCGAAGTCGGGCCCGTGACCGAACAGCGGCTCGGGCTCACCACCGTTGCGGGTGGCGTAGTCGATGTAGACGCTGCCGGTGTACCGGTAGCCGGTGAACCCGGCGCCCGCCTTGTCGAAGTGCTCGTACAGTTTGCGGTCGCTCGTGTACATGCACTCCTTCGGGTCACACGTCGACGGCCCGCGAAGGTGCATGGGCACCCGCGTGTCCATGCTGTTCACCACGCCGATGTTCGTGTGCGACATCAGCCAGGTGTAGACGTGACGGGTCTCCGGCTCCGACAAGGGGTACGCGCCGGCACCGCCCTGGGTCAGGTTCCGCCCCGTCGCGTCGGCGTCCGGCATCACGTGCCAGTTGTAGGGGTAGTTGCGGTGCAGGTCGAGGCCGCCGATACCGTCCTCGTTGGAAGCACCGTCACCGTCGCTGTCGACCCCTTCGGAGAACATGAGGTAGTCGCCCTTACCGGCGCCGACGTTGAGCATGACGGTCTTGGCCGGGTCGCGTTCGTCGATCACGTGCGTTCCCTTGCCGGCGCCGACGTACTGGCGCATCTGGCTCAGGTATCCGTCCTTGTTGAGGTCCTCGCCGGAGTCCTCGTCGAGCTTGCCGTCGCCGTCGTTGTCCTGCGGACGTACCGACGAGCGGTTCGTCTGGGCGGTGTAGAGGTACAGGTTGTGCCCGTCCGGGTTGTTGACCGGCCTGATGTAGAAGGCCTTCTCGGCGAGCAGTTCGTCGACCTTCTTGTCCTTGCCGGCCTGCGTGATCAGATGGTGCGCGAGCCACAGCGAACTCTCGGCCGAGGACGTCTCGCCGGAGTGCCGGTTGCCTTCGAAGAAGGCGGCAGGTTTGTCGGTGTCGGCACCGGTGGACTTTTTCGTGATCGTCAGCTGGTAGATCGGCTGACCGCTGAAACTCTCCCCGACGACGTATAAGTCGACCAGGTCAGGATGATCGTGGGCCCACTTTTTCAGCCACCACTCGATCTCTATCCCGGTATGGAAGTGGTCGAAGTCCATCTGCCCGGGCGCCTTCGGCTGCACTTGGGAGTACTTGACGACGTCGAAGGTGCTCTGCCCGTCACGCGCGCCGGCGATCGTGATGGTGGGGGTCGTCGGGGTGACGCTTCCCGGGAAGGGGCCCGGGTCCGTGGCCGGCTGCAGGCCGATGGTGTACTCCGCGGCCGAGGACAGCACCTTGCCGTTGAATGCGACGGTGCCTTCTGTTCCCGTTCCCCGCAGGGGCGCATTTCCTATGACGACGGCGGCGCCCACCAGGAGGGCCGCCAATGCCGGGAGCGGGCGCTTAATACGCCGTGGTGAGCGGCGCGCCACCCGCTGTGAATGCGGAATCGCGGGATCGTGAGAGGACGCTTCTCGTTTGTCGGGTGATGGATAAGAGTTGTCGGAGGAGCCCACGGCAAATCTCCTGTCGTCACCTCGGTGATCGCCTCGCCGACCTGGGGCACGGCAATCACGTTCGATGTCGGGGGCGCCTCCCAACGGGTAATTCCACTGATCAAGGTAATCCACCGTTTTCTACCTGTAAAGATCATAATCGGCCTAACTGGTACATCAATCCCAGTTCCGGGCGTTTCGGCTGGTTCGCGCCGTGCGGTGGCCGGCTCCGCGGCCGGCGAACCGGCCTACGGCACCCCGCACACCCCCGGCCTTCGGTCGGTTCTCCTGCATGTCTGCATGTGGGGTCCGTCCGAGCTGGGGCATGGCGACCATCAGAACGAATAACCGCGAAACCCTATTGGTCCGGCCGACCCAGATTGCGGAACTCGGGTGAACGTCGGCACCAGGCCAGGGTCGTTGAAGGCCGTGATGCGCGCGATCTGCGCCCCGATCAGCGTCAGGACCTGGACGCCGTGCCCCTCGTACCGGCCGTCACCCGCGCGCAGATAGGCGACGGCGGCCGGCTGGCCGTTGGCGCCGGCGGGCACCAGCCGGAACCGATCCCTGCTCAGCACCCGGCCGGCCAGGAATCCGACGACGGCCCGGCGGCCGGTGAACCAGGTGTCGTTCGGCGGCATCTCCAGCTCGACATCGGCCCGCAGGAGATCGACCAGCGCGCCGGGGTCAGCCCGGGTGAACGCGTCGACGTAACCTTCGAGGAGGGTTCGGCGGGTTTCCTCGTCCGGCTCGGCCAGGTCGTCCTCGACCGGTCCCGCTTCGGCCAGGCGGACCCGGGCACGGCGAAGCGCGCTGTCGACGGCCGCGGTCGTCGTGTCCAGCATCTCGGCGACCTCGGCCGTACGGAACTCCAGCACGTCCCGCAACGTCAGCACCGCCCGCTGCCGGGCAGGCAGGAGCTGGAGCGCGGCGATGAACGCGAGCCGCACCCCCGTCCTGCCGGCCACGATCACCGCCGGGTCGTCGGCCCTGAACAGCGCGTCGGGCGCCGGTTGGAGCCACGCCACCGACGGTTCGCGGGGAGCGACGGCCACCCGGTGATCGTCCGAAGGCGCGCCCAATCCCGAGGGAAGCGGCCGCCGCGAGCGGGTTTCCAGCGCCGTCAGACAGGCCATGGTGGCGATCTTGTACAGCCACCGGCGCACCGAAGATCGGCCCTCGAACCGGCCGAACGCCCGCCATGCCCGCAGGTAGGTCTCCTGCACCAGGTCCTCGGCGTCATGGATGGAGCCGAGGATCCGGTAGCAGTGCGCGAGCAACTCCGGCCGGAACGGCTCGGCCAGTGCGGCGAACTCGGCGTCCGACAGCATTGCGCCTTCTCCCAGAGATGCTGTGCTGTCCACTGTAGGCGGCGGCTCAGCTGACCAGGCTCAGTCCGGCCCCGCTGACCAGGTACTCCGGAGCGCCGCCTGCGTCCATGGCGATTTCCACGACGGCCTTGGCGACCTGTTCCGGGGTGAGGATCGGCCTCAGGCCTTCGACGAAAGTGTCCTGATCGACGCCCTGGCGTGCGGCGTAGCCCGCGACCCCCACCGTGCCGACACCTCCCAACGGGGTCAGTTGGGGAAGCAGCGTGTGGAACCGGATGTTCAGCCCAGCCCGCTCCGATTCGTCGGCCGCGTAGCCGCGCAGGTATCTGATGGCCGCCTTCGCGCTGGCGTACCCACCGCTGAGCGGCGACCCGCCCAGGACGGCGCCGCTGGACATCGCGACGACCACGCTGCCGGGCGCCAGCGGCTCCCGCAACGCCGCCCGGATCCAGGCGAAGGCGTGCCGGGTGTCGGTGTGCCAGTGGCGGCTGAAGGTCTCCCAGGTCTGCTCGTGCAAGGGTGCCATGTGGGGCGTCGCCCCGGCGTTGAGGACGAGCAGGTCAGGACGGTGCTCGCGGATCACGCGCTGCGCGAGCCCTTCGTCGGTGGCATCGGCGGCGACGCCCGTGAAGCCCTCACCGAGTTCATCGCGTACGGCACGCAGCTCCCGCTCATCACGGGCGATACCGACGACGCAGGCGCCCGTGGCGGCGAGCGCGGCGGCGATCGCTCGCCCGAAGCCGCGACTGGCCCCGGTGACAACGGCGGTTTTCAAGGAATCGGACATGGGAGCCTCCGGCGTGGTGGTCGGGTTTCGTCCGCATCAAGACCAGCCGTCGAGAGGAAATCCGTCGCCGCAACCGAAACCAGAAATGTGATGTACGTCACTGGCGTTGGCGTCCGTGAAGACCGGGATCTGGTTTTATCGCGTGCCGCCCGGCCACCATTCGCGCCGCGTCCTCGCGGCGGGACACGGACCTGCCGGGACGATCGTGCTTGGTAGGGGTTTCATGCCATGATGCCGGTGATGCCCGCTGACTTGATGTTGCGCTTGGCCCGCTCGGCGGTGTTCGCCGTGGTGTGTGCCGGGTTGGCGTCGGCGGCACATGTTCTGGCCGGTGGGACGGTGACGGCTCCGACGCTCGCGCTGGGCCTGGCGGTGGGGCTGGGGATCGGCCTGCCCGCCACCGGTCGCGAGCGGTCGTACGCGGTGATCCTGCCGCTGCTCGGGGCCGGACAGGTGATGTCGCACCTGCTGTTCTCCGGCCTTCCGCGTACGATCCTCTTCGAGACCGGGACGTATGCCGGCCACCACGCCCTCTCGCCGGACACGGGCATGCTGGTCTTCCACGCGGTGGCCACGCTGCTGACCGCGTGGTGGCTGGACCGGGGCGAGTCGGCCCTGTGGGCGCTGCTACGGCGGCTGGTCGCGGACGTCGTCTGGTTCCTGTATCGCCATCTCGTTCCCATGGAGCGGGTGGAGCGGATACCGGCGGGCGCGGAGCACGATCGACCGCTCGGTGACGCCGTACCGTTGTGGCTGTCCCATGCGGTGGTGCGGCGGGGTCCGCCGGTCGGCTGACCCGCCTCACATCGACAACCTGGAAAGCGACCCGCGCCGCGCGTTCTCGTGCCGCCGGGCTGCCGCTGTGACCTGGTCGCCTCGATGAGGCGGGTGCCTTCGCGTTCTGGCTGAATCCCGGCAGCCGTCGTGGGCTGCCGCATGCGCGGAAGGGACCTCATGGCGAGGGACTCGACATCATTTTCAGCTGCCGTCTTACCGTCCGCGAGCGCGGGTCGAAGACGCCTGACGGGGCCGCTGCTGGCGCTGGCGGCCGTGCTGGTTTCGTCCGTTCTGGCCGGTATCGCGCTGGGGCCGACGGTCGTGCCGGTGGAGGACGTCGTCCGTTATCTGGTGGCCGCTCTCACCGGCGGCGGCATCGGGGCGGAGGAGGTGACCGGGTACTCCATCGTGTGGGAGGTGCGCACGCCTCGCGTGCTGCTCGCGGCGGTGGTGGGGGCCGGGCTGAGCGTCGTGGGCGTGGCGGTCCAGGCCCTGGTGCGCAACGCGCTGGCCGATCCGTTCGTCCTGGGCATCTCTTCGGGGGCCTCGGTCGGGGCGACGGCCGTGGTGGTGTTCGGGGTGTTCGCCGGGCTTGGGGTGTACGCGCTGTCGGTCGCGGCGTTCCTGGGCGCGCTGGGTGCGACGGTGCTGGTGTATCTGGCCGCTCGGGGGTCGCTCGGGCTGACGCCGCTGCGGCTGGTGCTGACCGGGGTGGCGCTGGCGTACGGGTTCCAGGCGCTGATGAGCGTGCTGGTGTTCCTGTCGCCGAACGGGCAGGCGGCCCGTACGGTGCTGTTCTGGCTGCTGGGCAGCCTCGGTTCGGCGACCTGGCAGTCGCTGCCGGTGGTGACGGCGGGCGTGCTGGTCACCGTGGTGGTGCTGCTGCGGCACGGCCGGTCGCTGGACGTGCTGTCCATGGGCGACGAGAGCGCCGCCGGCATGGGCGTGGACGCCGCGGTGGTGCGGCGTGGGCTGTTCCTGCTGACCGCGCTGGCCACGGGCCTGATCGTGGCGGTCAGCGGCGCGATCGCCTTCGTCGGGCTGGTGCTGCCGCACATGGTACGGATCGTCGTCGGGTCCGGTCACCGGCGGGTACTGGCGGTCGCTCCGCTGGCCGGGGCCGTCTTCATGGTCTGGGTGGACCTGCTGGCGCGCACTCTGGTCGCCCCCGAGGAGCTGCCGCTCGGCGCGCTCACCGCGCTGGTCGGCGTGCCGGTGTTCATCATGCTGATCCGCCGCCGCGGCTACCTGTTCGGAGGCCGGTAGATGATCCTCTCCCTGCGTGAGCTCACGGTGGAACGGGCCGGACGGGCCCTCATCGACCGGCTCGACCTGAACGTGGAGGCCGGCCAGGTCGTGGGGGTCGTGGGCCCGAACGGCAGCGGGAAGTCCACCGCGTTGCGCTGCGTGTATCGCGCGTTGCGGCCGAGTTCGGGGGCGGTGCTGCTGGACGGCACGGATCTGACCTCGCTCAGGCTGCGCGAAAGTGCCCGCTCGATCGCCGCCCTCGCCCAGGACGGCCAGATCGACCTCGACTTCACCGTCGAGGAGGTGGTCGGTCTCGGCCGGGCCCCGCACGTCCGTGGCAACCGCGCGCTGGATGCGCGGGAGCGGGAGTTGTGCCGCCGGGCCATGGCACGCATGGACGTCACCCATCTCGCCGATCGCAGCGTGCTGACACTGTCGGGCGGCGAACGGCAACGGGTGCTCGTCGCCCGCGCCCTGGTCCAGGAACCGAGGGTGCTGGTCCTGGACGAGCCCACCAATCACCTGGACGTGCGCCACCAGGTGGAACTGCTGACCTTCCTGCGCGAGTCGGGCCTGACCGTGCTCGCCGCGCTGCACGACCTCAACCTCGCCGCCGCCGCCTGCGACCGCATCGCCGTCCTGAAGGCCGGGACGCTGGTCGCCACCGGGGCCCCGGCCGAGGTCCTCACCCCGGAACTGATCCGGAAGGTCTTCGGCATCGAGGTCACGATCGTGGCGCATCCGCGGACCGGTGCCCTTCAACTGCTTTACGACCTCGATGGAGGAACACGCTCGTGATCCGTTTCAAGCCGCTCCTCGCCGTACTCGTGCTGGCCACCGGGTGCGGAGCCACCGTGCGACCGGCCGCCACCGGCGCGCCGGCCACCGTCACGATCTCCAACTGCGGCCAGGACGTCACCTACCCCCGCCCGAAACAGCCGGTCGCCTACGACATCAGCGGGGTCGAGAAGATGTTCGCCCTGGGCCTGGCCGGCCGGATGCGCGGCTACGTCATGAACGCCCTCAGCGATCCCTCCATCGCCGGATCCCCGTGGAAGGACGACTACACCAAGGTCGAACGCCTCGGCACCGAACACATCACCCGCGAGATCGTCGTCGCCGCCAAGGCCGACTGGGTGCTGGCGGGCTGGAACTTCGGCTTCAGCGAGGAACGCGGCATCACCCCGGCGCTGCTCCGCCGGCTGGGCATCGCCAGCTACCTGCACACCGAGACCTGCTGGGAGTACGGGTCCAACCGCCTCAAAGTGCCACCGCTGCAGGCCCTCTACACCGACCTGGAGAACCTGGGCCGCGTCTTCGGCGTCGAACCGCGCGCCAGCCAGGTCGTCGCCGAGCTCAAGGGCCGGATCGCCGCGCTCAGGAAGACCTGGCCGGCGGGAGGCGAACCGGCGAAGGTGTTCGTCTACGATTCGGGCACCGACCAGCCCTTCACCTCGGGAGCCAACGCTTCGCCCAACGACATCATCTCCTCGGCCGGTGGCGTGAACATCTTCGCCGGCCTGGACAAGGGCTGGACGAGCGTCGGCTGGGAACCCGTGGTCAAGGCCAGGCCGGAGGTCATCCTGATCATCGACTACGCCGACCAGCCGGCCAAGGACAAGATCGCCTACCTGGAGTCACTGCCGCAGCTGAAGTCGGTGCCGGCGATCAAACAGCACCGCTACCAGGTCATCTCGTACGGCGAGGCCGTGACCGGCCCCCGCAACGTCAAGGCCGCCGAGACCCTCGGGGCCTACCTGCGTTCCATCGGCCGATGATCCGGTGGCCCTCAGTGCCGTTCGAGGGTGAGCAGCGGCTCGGGGAACACGGGTGCCGGCGCGTCGGGATCCGCGGCGACAGCCTGCTCCAAGCGGCGGAAGCCGGACTCCAGTTCGTCGGGACTGAGCTGGGCGAAGAACGAGAGGGTGCGGAGGCGCAGCCGTTCGAGCATGTCGGCGCGGGTGCCGTAGGAGGGCTCGGTGACCGTACCGAAGCTGGTGACGCGCCAGCCCTCCGACGTGAACATTTCGATGACCTCGTGCAGCGGCTGAAACAGCGCGGCGTCCGCCTCGAAGCCGCGGGGGAAGTGCTCCAGCCACCACGGCCTGGGATGGTGGTCGCTGAAGTTCGCGCGCAGGAGCAGCCGTCCGGCGGGCCTGAGCACCCGGGTGAGCTCCCGGACCGCCCGCGGCTTGTCCTGGACGTGGTGCCAGGACAAGAACATGAGAGCGTAGTCGGCGCTGCCGGACGGCACCGGCATGTCCTCGGCGGAGCCCGCCAGGTATCGCACGTCGGGATGCGGGGGCTGCGCCTGCGCTATCTCGCGCATGCGTACCGACGGCTCGACGCCCGTGACGGGCCCGAACGCCCGCGCCAGTGCGGGGGTGAACCTGCCCGTCCCTGAGCCGACGTCCAGCCCCACCAGCGGGCGCCGCTCGGGCAGCACCGCTGCGAAGGCACTGATCCAGGTCTGCCGCTGCTGCTCGGTGAGCGCGCGGCCCCGCGCGTAGTCCTGGTACTGCTCCGTGTCGTAGTCGATCCGCCTCATCGCCGCTCCCTCGTCAGCCGGGCCACGGCGAACCGTCGGCCCGATATATCGAGTAGATACATCGGCACGATATGCAGTGTCGGGTCATGCCGCAAGAGGTCGAGTACGGCGGGGATCATGAAGTATGCGCCCGAACGACTGGCATCTCACCGAAGACGTCGACGACTTTCTCGCCCGAGCCGGGGACTTCCTGCGTTCGCGTCCCGCCCTGCACACCATGCCGCTGACGGTGATCGAGAAACTGCGAATCCGCGGGGCGGACGCGCACGGCGCCGAAGCCACCGTCTTCGGCCTGCTGGAGTCAGGGGGCGAGGTGAGCGCCATCTTCTACCGCCGTCCGTCCCGTCGCCTGACCCTCACGCCCCTCTCCCCCGAGCAGGCCGGCACCCTCGCCGTCCACCTGGCCGACCTCGGCCACTCCCTCCCCGGCGTCACCGCGGACCACGACACCGCCACCGCTTTCGCCGAGGCGTGGCAGCGGCACACAGGCGCAGCGCCGGTGCTCTTCTCGCGGACCCGTCTCTACCGCCTGGGCACGCTCAACGCACCGGAGCCGTTCCCGGACGGCCGGGGTCGGGTCGCGGACGCGCAGGACCATGAGCAAGTCGTCCGATGGTGCGGTGAGTTCGTCGCCGCCGTCGGAGAGGCTGCCTCCATGGACGCCGACTCCTGGGCCGAATCGCGTTTCGCCGACAAACACTTCACGTTCTGGGAGGCTTCGGACGGCAGTCCGCTCTCCATGGCAGGCTCGACTTCGATGGTCGGTGGCATGATCCGGGTGGACCCCGTCTACACCCCGGCCCACCTCCGGGGTCGCGGCTACGCCGGCGCCGTTACGGTGGAGGTGAGCAGGGCCGCGCTGACCGCGGGCGCGACGGACGTCGTCCTGTTCGCGGACCCGGCCAACGCCACCAGCAACGCCCTCTACCAGCGACTCGGATATGTCCCGGTCACCGACTTCGCCGGGTACGACTTCTAGTCCGTACGGTCTCCTGGGAGCACCCCCTGGCAGGAAGCGGAAGCGCCGAGGCAGCTTACTGCCTTCCATTCGTCTGGATCGGCGATTGCCGGAAGCGCAGAGTTGGTTGTGCGAGGACGAAACACAAACAACTCACAAAAGGACCGGGAAAATGAACCTCACCGCTTCCGCCAAGGCCCGCCGCACCTCCCGCGTCTCGCTCGTCATCGGCGCCGGAATCATCGCCGGAATTTTCACCCTGAACGCCGCTCCCGCCTCCGCCGACAGCACCTGGGACCTCGCCTCCACCGTCAGCACCAGCGACGACAGCACCTGGGACACCGTTTCCAACCTGGACGACAGCACCTGGGACGCCCCCGCCGACCTCGACGACAGCACCTGGGACTAATTACGGAATCGGTGGGCTTGAATATTCGGCTCACATTGGCACCGAGATTATTTGAAGCACCCTGCTCGCGGAGCACGAGAACATCAGGCCGGCCGCACTCGATGAACTGACGGCATCGGCAACCTGGCCCCTCTCGACTCGGTTCTCACCGACGACCGCCTGGCCTTCGTCCACGGCGACGCCAGCACCCCGGCTCCGCTCAACGCACTGGCCGCGCGACCCGATGAGGTCGTCCCCATCGCCGCCGGATCGCCTTCCCACGCGTCCCCCGTAGCCCGCGCCCCGACCGGCGAGCGGCTACCCCCATCTGAACGGTGCTCGTGCCTGATCCCGTCACGGCGGCCCTCCCAGCTCAGAGATGTGGGAGGGCCGCGTGACCTACCGGGCTACAACCCGGCGCACTGCCCCGACTTCGGGCCGGAGGCGGTGTTCGGCCGGCCGGCGTTGGTCGGCGCGGGGGTGTTCCCCGTGCACGACAGTGGCCCGCCGATGTGGTTACCGGCGACGATCGTCGTCGCCGTGTTGTTCTGCACGACGAGCGGGCCGCCCACGGTCGTGCCCTCGATCGTCACCTGACCCGTCGTGCCGCTGACGCTCACCGGGCCCTTGATCGTCGCCGGCGCGCAGCCGCCGTTGCGGTTGCCGAGCCAGACCCGCGTACCACCGGTCAGGCCGGCCGGCCCGGACACCGTGGTGCCGCACACCAGGACGTTGACCGCCCCGGACGCCGTCAGCGGGCCGCGCACTTCGGACCCGGACGCGTAAAGCCCGGCGCCTGCACGCACGGTCACGGGACCGGTGACCGTCGCGTCATCGAGGCACACGACACCCGAGGTGACGGTCAATGGGCCACGGTGCGTCCCGCTGATCGTCTTCGTGCAGGACGGGACGCCGGTCGCGACGAACGGCACGGCCCACGTCTGGTCCTGATAACGGTAGGTGACGGTTCCCTGGTACGCCTGGTCCGCCGGATAGGAATGGCTCCCGCTGACCGACATCAGGCTTCTGCCCTGCCGTTGGCTCGCCACATAATCCCGTCCAGCGATGACGGCGGTCTCCGTCGGGGATCCGTCACCCCAGTCGATCACGGCCGTGAAACTACCGGGCGGAATCGAACCGGCGGTCATACGCGCCAGGGGCACATTGCTCAGCGTCCTGTCCACGCCGAAACGGGCGACCGTTCCCATGGCCGCCGTGTTCCAGGTGACCTGGGATATGGTGCCGAAGTTCACGTTCGCGAACGCCCACCGGGGTCCGGCCGCGCTGAGTCGCTGCCGGTACGCGTCGTAGTCCTGGGTGAGCACCTTGGGAGACCAGGCCTTCTCCAGGATTCCGGCCAGCCGCGGGAAGACCATGTACTCGTTCGTGGCCAGGCCACGCATCTGCTCGCCCCAGATGGGCGCCTCGATGCCGAGGATGTCCTCCGCCTTCGGCCCGCCGTAAGCGGGTTGGGCCCAGACCGACCGGTACTTCTCGTACACCCATTCCGGGTCCCACGAGTAGGACTGGAGAAGTTCCGTACGCGGCGTCCTGCCGGGGGATCCGTCATAGCCGAAGTCGAGATAGGCGTTGTATTCCGGGGTCACGATGACGTCCCGGCCGTGGTTGAACCACTCGGGCTTGATGAGCGGGGGCCCGCCGCCGGTGTAGTCGGACCAGTAGTGGTTGATGGAGGTGGAATCCGGTGCGTACCCTTCCAGCGCCGGGTTCCAGCCCATCATCCGCTTGCCGTTGTCGTTGACGATGATCTCCATCTGCCGGATCCACCACATGTAGTGGTCGTGGCGCATCCCGATGGCCTCGTCCCCGCCGATGTGGATGATCGGTGCGGGAGTGATCTCGGCGAGCTGCGCGATCGCGTCTCTCCAGAACGCGAGGGCCCGCCCACTGGCCGGGTCGTTCGGATCGGTGCAGAACCGGTCGGTCTGGGTCTGGCCCTGGCAGCCCATGACCGCGAGGCCGCCCAGGGCCGCGACCGCCGCCGTGGCATGGGCCGGGCCCTCCAGCTCGGGTACGACCTCGATGAACCGATCGGCCGCGTACTCGACCAGGTCCTTGAAGTCCTCCTGCGTGTAGAAGCCCGCGACGCAGCCCGTTCCGTTGCAGCCCCTGCCGTCCAGTGCCGGGTAGCCCTTGATCTCAAGGCGCCAGGACTGGGAGTCGCTCAGGTGCAGGTGCAGCCGGTCGCCCTTCAACGCCGCCAACTGGTCGATCATGGACTTCGTCTCGGCCACGGTCAGGAAGTTGCGGGCAGGGTCGAGTTGGAGACCTCGATGCGCATATCTCGGGTAGTCCACGACCGTTATGGGCTGCGCCGTCCATGGGCCCGTACCGGGAGTGGGCGAGTAGCTCGCCGCCGGCAACAACTGCCGAAGGGACTGGAAGCCGTTGAACAGGCCGTGCGCCTTCGGGGCCACGATCTTGGCCCCGGCGCTCGACACCGTGAGGGAGTAGCCTTCGGCCGCGGCGATCTCGTTGCCCTGTGGCAGGTCGGGCACCGGCGCGAGGGTGAGGGCGATGTCGGCGGCGGTGGCGGAACCCGTCACCACGGGGAGCGCGTACCCGGTGGCCAGCCTCAGGTAGCCCGCGACAACCTCGGCCGTGGCGGCGAGGCCATCGCCGTCGTCGGATACCACGATCCGGGATTTGGCCGTGAGCTCCCACGGCCGGCCGGTGCCGGGCGTCTGCCGCACCGGCACGGGGATGATCTGACCCACGACCGGCGCCGGCTTGGGGCCGGACCACACCTCGAACTCGTTGATCGTGTATCCGGTCCTGGAGTTCGTGGCCAGGGCCTGCATCCGTACGCAGGAGATCGGGTCCTTACGGTCGATCACCTGGGAATCCTTGTCGCTCGGATTCACCACGTGGGCGACCGTCGACCACGTCTGGCAGCCGGCGTCCGTGGCCACCTGCAACTCGTACTCGGTCGGCTTGGCCGCGGACGTCCAGAGGCTGAACACCTCGTAGACCGGGGCCGGCTCGGCCAGCTTGACCTGGAACCAGTCCCGGGTCGGGTCATAACCGTCCCCGACCGTGGCGTAGTTCGAGGTCCAGCCGTTGTGGGCGAAGACGTCGATGGCGTTGGCGGGCGCGTACGTCGCTTCGGGCCGGGTCGTACGTTGGGATTTGGCGGAGGCGACCGCGCCCGGCTGGAGTGCGAGATTGACGCTCTCGGAAGGTGAGGGAACGGCGGAGGCCGTGGGCGTGTCGGCGAGGGCCTGTCCCACCGTCAGGGGGACGAACAAGGTGGCCAGAAGCGCGCCGATTGTCAGAGCGGGGACTGCGCGGGGCCGACGGCCTCCGCCGTACCTCCGCTCCCGCTTCGGCGATAAGAACGAGAACTGCACGTCACTCCTTACATCGGGTGCCGCGCACCTCCAGCACAGGTCGCTGTCGGGCATTGATTGACATGTCCGGACCACCCGCTCGACAGGGGAGCGTGCGTGCGGGTGTCAGATCGGCGCTGGGGGGTGTCACGCGGCCTGAGGGCGACCGTCCTGGCGATCCTCTCGCTCGACTCGATGACCGCCTCCTTGTTCTTGGGGGGTGACTGGTCTGTACCGGTTGGTGGCCAGGACGGCGGCTATATCCCTTTTATAGGGATCTTGGGTCAGCTTAGACAGACAGAACGGTTCGGTCTATACCGCCGAATATCGGATTTACAACGACGGGGAGTACGGCCCTGTCAACTGGTCTATACCGGGATGCCGTCGAGGGCCTGTGACGTCTTTTCCCCAGCGAAGCGGGTGACGTGGCACTCTCAGTACAGTGTCGGCATGGCGGGTGAGCAGCTGAGTGCGCGGGTGGACAGCTGGATCTGGTCGGTGCGGCTCACCAGGACCCGTTCGATCGCGTCAGACGCCTGCCGAGGCGGTCATGTCCGGGTCAACGGGGTGCGGGTCAAGCCGGCGCACGTCGTCCGGGCCGGTGACGAGGTCCGGCTGCGGCACGAGGGGCGGGAGCGCATTGTGGTCGTCTCCCGGATCATCACCAAGCGCGTCGGTGCCGCCGTGGCCGCCGAGTGCTACGTCGACAAGAGTCCTCCGCCCCCTCCGCGTGAGGAGGTCGTGACGGTGGCCGTTCGAGCTCGTGGAGCGGGTCGCCCCACCAAACGCGAACGCCGCGACCTCGACAGGCTGCTCGGACGCCCGGCGGCGGAGGGACGGGAACACCCGCCACGCCCGGAGTGACCGCTCAACTGGCGAGGTCGTGGAGCGCGCGGGCGCCGCTTCGGGGGCCGGCGAACTGGAAGAAGACCCGGCCGTCGAGGTTCCAGCCGGGCTCGTTGACGAGGATCTTGTCCTTGTGCGCCTCGATGGCCAGCCGCCACTTGTTCATGTTGGACAGGCGCCAGATCCGCACGTCACCTCCGGCCTCCTTGGTGGCGGGCGCGTAGCCGAGCCTGCCCTGCCGGACATCAGGGCTGCGGGAACGGCTGTGAGCGCTCGCTCGCGTCATGCACCGGACGGTCGCGTTGACGCTGGCGACACAGTGTCGTCGCTCTTTGTTGCCAATTGATTACACAGTGTTATTGACTCAGGTGTCTGCGATCGCAGGCGTTCCCGAACAGCAAGGAGCGACCATGAGAACCCTCCTCCGGGGAGCCGCCGTACTCCTGACCATGGCGACCGCCACCTTCGGTCTGGCCCTGCCCTCCGCCGCGGCCCCCGCCGCCCAATCCGCCTTCCCCTGTCCCCTGATTCTCGCGGTCTGCGCCTACGACACCGAGGGCAGCCTCCGGTTGATCGTCGACGACGAGCCCGACATCAGGCCGCCCGTCCTCTGGGCGGCCAACAACACCCCCGACTTCTGGTGCTTCTACAACTGGCCGGGCTACGGGGGCGAACGGCGCGAGGTCGGCCCGGGGGAGGTCGTCCACGACTTCGGCTTCAGGGTCCGGGCTGCTCGCAGGGGCCTGTGCTACTGGTCATGAGGCTCCGCTCCTGACCTGACAGACGCCGCCGGACTCCGCCGCAGGAGTCCGGCGGCGCCGTGTTTCGGTGGCCCCACGTGCGACCCCATTGTCCATCGTGCGGAGCGGCCGGACGGCCGTGGTTTTTCGACTAGTTGACATTGACTAGTCGAATATGGATAGTTGGTCCTGGAGAGGGGAGGGCGGATGGCGAAGAAGCGTAAGGTGGGCAATCTGCTGGCCCTGGCCGTCCTGTCCTATCTGAGTCAGCGGCCGATGCATCCGTACGAGCTGAGCAGGACCCTGCGCGACCACGGGGACGACCGCAGCATCAAGTTCCGCCACGGGTCCCTCTACATGGTGGTCGGGCAGCTCGCCCGGGCGGGGCTGATCGTCGAGGTGGAGACGACCCGTCAGGGACAACTGCCGGAGCGGACCGTGTACGGCCTGACCGACGAGGGCCGGCAGGAGCAGCGCGACTGGCTGCGTGAACTGGTCGAAGAGCCCCGGCACGAATTCCTGGGCTTCGTCGCCGCCCTGTCGCTCATCGGGGCGCTGCCCCCGGACGAGGCCGTCGAGCTGCTGCGCAGGCGGCTGGACCGGC
Organism: Nonomuraea jiangxiensis; assembly: GCF_900099965.1. Taxonomy (GTDB): domain Bacteria; phylum Actinomycetota; class Actinomycetes; order Streptosporangiales; family Streptosporangiaceae; genus Nonomuraea; species Nonomuraea jiangxiensis. Next base: position 46,784 of record NZ_FNDJ01000016.1, read on the forward strand.
TGGCCGGGCAGCGCGAGGAGACCGCCGCACTGATCGAGGGCACGTTGAGCTCCGGCATGCCGGAGTTGTTCGTCGTCGAGGAGGAATATCGGCTCGCGCTGCTGGAGGCCGAGATCGCGTTCGTCGAGCGGCTCGTCCAGCGGATCATCGATCCGGTGACGGGCTGGCGCACCGAGTGGGCCCGGGTGCACGCCTTTTACGGGCAAGGAGGTGAGCCGCCGGACTGACCCGGAAACGACCCCGGTCGCGGTGCGGGAACACCGCGGCCGGGGTCGGCCTCGCACTGATCCCGCGGGAACGGAACCGGTCGCACGAGGTCGGCAACCGCAAGGCTAGCCGGAATCCTCCCCGCGGAGCACATCACCACGACCCCGCTCTGGAGGAGCTCTGTCATGTTCCGTGCTGCCTATCCGCCCGCGGCCGCCCGCTGGGCGGCTCTCGGGGCGATCGCCGGTCCCCTGGTGTTCGAGCTGTGCTGGCTCGTGCTGGGTACGGTCAGCCCCGGCTACACCCTGTTCGGCCACCGGTTCGCCGATTACTCGCCCATCAGCCAGCCGGTCAGCGGACTCGGCCTCGGAGCGACCGCGCCGTACATGAACACCGCGTTCGTCGCCACCGGCCTGATCCTCATCGTCGGCGTGGCCGGCGTCTACCGAACGGTCCCGGCGCCATGGAGCCGGACCTGCACGGTCCTGCTCGGACTCACCGGCGTGGGGCAGATCATCTGCGGGATCTACGACCTGGAGCAGATGATGCCGCACTCGCTCGGCTTCCTGCTGGCCATCGGCACGCCGGTGATCGGCTTCCTGGTCGCCGGGCTGTCCTTCCGCCGCCTGCCGGGGTGGCGCCGGTTCGGCACCTGGCTGCTGGCGGGCAGCCCGCTGACGCTGGTCCTGCTAGTGGCGTTCTTCCTGACCTTCCAGCAGACCGCGGAAGGGGCGGAGCACGGGGTGGCCGGGCTGGTGCAGCGGCTGGGCATCATCGAGGTGCATGCCTGGTTCGTGGCCATGGGCTGGCTGGCGTTCCGGCGGGCGGAGCGGGGGCGGCCATAGGGCCCGATCAGGTGGTGGTCCCGGCCGTACGGGCGGGTGCGCGGAAGACCTGACGGTGGTGCCAGGTGAGGTGTTCGCCCTCGACCGCCTCCAGGCCGGGCTGCGGTTCCCGGGCGGGGCGGCCGGCCAGGGAGAGCACCATGGCGCGGGACGACTCCGAGCGGCCCACGAACTTCGCCGAGACGGCGATGGTGCGCTCCGCCGTCAGTCCGAGGACACCCTTGTCGAACAGTTTGTGGTGGATGGCGCACAGGCACAGGCCGTTCGCGACGTCGTCGGGGCCGTCGAAGGCCCACCAGCGCACGTGCGCGGCGTCCAGGCCGACCACCGTGCCGTCCAGCCAGCCGTCGTAGGAGCAGAACGCGCAGCAGTACTCGTACGCCATCAGCACCCGGTCGCGGAAGCCCGGGTCACGGCGTTTCTTGATGTCCGTGGCGGTTTCGGCCGTCTCCAGGTCGAGGCCGGCCATCAGGCACAGGTCCGTGTGCAGGGACGGGGCGAAGTTGGCGTCCAGGAGGTAGCGGGCGATCCGCCCGAGCAGGCCGGGCTCCTCCGACAGGGCGCGGGCCAGGTCGGGGTGCAGGTGGCCGGCGGCCCGGCTGTCGCGCAACCGTCCCAGCTCCGGGCCGGGACTGCCGGCGCCGTGGCGGGTGTCGACCAGCCAGAGGCCGTCGTTCGTGAGGTGGTGGAAGGGGTAGCCGGGGCTGGTGTCTCGGGGCGGGCCGTACTCCTTGAGGAGTTTCCTGAGCTCGACCTCGGCGGCGCTGAACGGGATGGGCCGGTTGCCGTGCCGCTGGAAACGGCCCAGCGCGTACAGCAGGAGGAGGGGCTTGTGCGGGGCGCGCTCGCCACCTCTGCTCCAGCGCCGGATCTCTGCGACCCGCTCGATCCAGTCCACGATCGGTCAGTCTAGGGCGATCCTCCGGGGCGCTGCCGCTCATCGTTTGCGCGCAGTACGGCGGCGCGACGGGGGCGCCGGTGGCAGGACCTCGACCGAGGTCTTGCGGATGTGGTCGTAGACCAGGGACGTGCGTACGTCGGCGATGTTGCGGTGCCGCGCGACGTGGTCCAGGACGAAGTCGCGCAGGTGACCCGCATCGCGCACGCCCACCTGGATGATGAAGTCGTCGCCGCCCGACACCACGAACACGGCCAGCGCCTCGGGCAGGGCGGCCACGTAGTCGCGGAACCCCTCGACGGCCTCGCGGATCTTGGGGTGCAGCCGTACGTTGATGAGCGCCTGGACGGGGCGGCCGATCGCGTCGAGGCTCACCTCCGTGTGGAGGCCCTCGATCACGCCGTCGGCGCGCAGGGAGCGTACGCGCTCCAGGCAGGTCGAGGGGGCGAGGTGCTCGGCGAGCTCGCGGTTGGTCTGGCGGCCGTCACGCTGGAGCTCACCGAGGATCGCCGTATCAAGTTCGTCCACACGCGTGGTTCTGGTTGAAGGATGAACGGCTGTGTCGCGACTCTTCTGAGGGAGCTTCGGAGACGGGAGTCGAGGCATGGACGTGCTCGAACAGCGTAGTGACCTGCCCACCAAGCAGCTCGCGGTCAAGTGGGCGATCGTGGTGGACCGTGACCTGCCCAGGGGGCTGCAGGCCAACGCCGCCGCCTGCCTGGCCGCGTCCGTCGGGACGGCGGCGCCCGCGATCGTCGGCTCCGGCGGCCTCGACGCCTCCGGGGGCGCTCACGCCGGGCTGCCGTGGACGGGGTGCACGGTGCTGGCCTCCCCCGCGGCCATCGTGCGCAGGATCCGGGACGACGCGGCGGCAGAGCCGGAGCTGGTGGTGTCCGACATGGCGGACATCGCGCAGTGTGCCGTGGTCTATGACGACTACCTGGCGGAGCTGGCCCGTACGGAGGAGCCCGCGTACCACGCGGTCAGCCTCTTCGGCCCCCGCACGGTGGTGGAGCGCCTCACCGCCCGACTCCCCCTGCTGCGCTGACCATTGCCATGCTCGTGGTTGCCCGCGCGGGCGCGGCCTTGGAGGTCGTCAGTGTCGGGTTCGCGTGTCGTCCGTCCGGCCGGATCGTCTGACGCGCCGTTACGTGCCGTCCGCTCGCGCCGGATCGTCGGTCGCGGCTCTGGCTTGACGCGCTCTCCGGCCTGAAGGCCAGGGATTCAGCCCGTGCCCCGTCACGCGGCACCTCTGCGGCTTCCTGCTTCACCGGGCTGCGCCACCGCGAGCGGTGGTCTTATCAGCCCTCCACAGGCGTTTAGCCTCTCCGCCCGTCCAGCGGCGAGAATGTTGATCGCGGCGTTCACGTCCCGATCATGGACGGCGCCGCACGCGCAGCTCCACTCCCGAACGTCGAGCGGCATGGACGCAGCACGTGCGCCGCATGCGGAGCACAGTTTAGAGGAGGGGAACCACCGGTCGATCCGGTGGAAGGTCCGCCCGTGCAGCTTCGCTTTGTACTTCAGCATGCCGACGAACGCCGACCAGCCCGCGTCATGCACGCTCTTGGCCAGCCGGGTGCGCGCGAGCCCGTTCACGGCCAGGTCTTCCACGATCACCGTTTGGTTGTCACGGATGATCCTGGTGGATTCCTGGTGATGGAACTCACGGCGGGCGTCAGCCACCTTGGCGTGCTGCCGAGCGACAGCATGGCGGGCTTTGGCCCGGTTGTTCGATCCCTTAGCCTTGCGGGACAGCGCCCGTTGGAGGCGCTTGAGCTTCTCCTCTGCCCGGCGGAGGAAACGCGGGGCGTCGATCTTCCGGCCGTTCGACAGCACTGCGAAGTGGCCCAGCCCAAGGTCGATGCCGATCTCAGACTCGACCGGCGGGAAGGGACGTTCGGGCACCTCGACCACGAACGAGGCGAAGTGCCGCCCGGCCGCGTCCTTGACCACCGTGACCGACGAAGGCTCGGCAGGCAGGTCGCGTGACCATCGAACAGGCACGTCCCCGATCTTCGGCAGGCGCAGCTTCCCGCCCGCCGTCACTGCGAAGCGGGCGTTCTTGGTGAAGCGGATCGCCTGCCGGTTGTCCTTCTTCGACCGGTACCGGGGCGGGGCGACCTTCGGCCCCTTCCGCTTCCCCGACACCGAGTTGAAGAAGTTGCGGTAGGCGGTGTTCAGGTCGGCGAGCGCCTGCTGCAACACCACAGCGGAGATCTCACCTAACCACGCGCGTTCCGGGGTCTGCTTGGCTGCTGTGATGACCTGCTTGGACAGGTCGCCATCCGAGATGTACGGCAGACCCGCATCGTGGGCTTCGGCCCGTGCGCGAAGTCCGTCGTTGAACACCACCCGCGCACACCCGAACGCCCGCGCCAGCGCTTGATGCTGGCTGGGGGTCGGGTAGAGGCGGAAGGAGTAACGAAGCTGCACGGTACACAGTGTACCATTCGATCTATGGATATTCGCATGGGTGTACGAGAAGCACGCGAGAAACTCGGCGACCGCGTCAACGCAGCCCACTACCTCGGCGAGCACACCGTCATCGAACGCAACCGCGCACCGTTCGCCGTCCTGGTGCCCTATGCCTGGTGGGCCGAGCAGCAAAACCAGTCAGGGCAGGGCACGCCCGCGCCCTAGCGGGCACTCCCGCGCGGGCCTTCACCCCCGGCCTGAAGGCCGGAGCACTGGCCTGCCCTTCGGTAGCGGTGGGCCAGGTGGGCGAAGGCGTGTCTGAGCTCGGCCGGGCCGACGACCTCGATGTCGGCGTCGAACATGCCGATGGCGGCGGCCAGGCCGGGCCAGGACCAGGAGCCCAGGACGAGCCGGCAGCGGTCCGGGGCGAGTTCCTCGACGATGCCCTCGCGGGTGTGGCGGGAGACGACGGTGGCGGGGAGGTCGAGGATCACCTCGCCGCGGCAGGGCCAGTCCCCCGAGCCATGGGAGCCCCGGAACCTGCCGGTCACGTATGCGGCCACGTCGCCTCCGGGTAGCTCGCGCGGGGTGAAGCGAGGCCCGGTGGGGACGCGCGGGGTGATCCGGTCGGCGCGGAAGGTGCGCCAGTCCTCGCGGTCGAGGTCCCGGCGACGAGGTACCAGCGCCCGCCCCAGGTGACGAGGTGGTGGGGCTGCACCCGGCGGGGCGGGGGCCGCACGCCGGCGCCGTCCTCACCGGACGCGGGGGTGTAGTCGAAGCGCAGCACTTCGCGGGCGTGCACGGCGGCGCCGAGCGCCACCAGTACGGCGCTGCTCACCTCCGGCCAGGTCGCGGGCTGGTCGACGGCGGTGACGTGGAGGGTGTCGATGCGGTGGCGCAGCCGGGCGGGCATGACCTGCCGGACGGTGGCCAACGCACGCGCCGCGGCCTCCTCGATGCCGGCGCCGCTGGTGGTGGCCATCCGGAGGGCGACGGCCAGCGCGACGGCCTGCTCGTCGTCGAACGGCAACGGAGGCAGCTCCGCGCCGGCGTCGAGCCGGTAGCCCCCGTCGGGGCCCTTGAAGGTCACGATGGGATAGCCGAGTTCGCGCAGGCGGTCGACATCGCGGCGCACGGTACGCGGGCTGACCTCCAGCCGCTCGGCCAGCAGGGCACCGGGCCAGTCCCGTCGTGCCTGGAGCAGCGAGAGCAGGGCGAGCAGTCGCGCTGAGGTCTTCGGCATGCCCGCATGCTCCCTTGAGAAGAGGACACATCCTGGCCGCTTTCGCTGCGATCGTCCTCCCGTACCCCGAGAGCTACCGGAAGGACCTGAAGGCGATGACCAGCAGCCCCGGCACCCGGCGAGCGCCCCACGGTGTGACCCGGTGACCGACCTCGGCGCCAGGGCGCTCAACCGCGCGACGCTCGCCCGGCAACTGCTGCTCGACCGCGCCGACACCCCGGTCCTCGACGCCGTCGCGCACCTGTGCGGCCTGCAGGCGCAGGAGCCGCAGGAGCCGTTCACCGGGTTGTGGTCGCGGCTGCGAGCGTTCGACCCGGCGGTGCTGGACGGCCTGCTGACCGGGCGGCGGGTGGTGCGGACCCATCTCATGCGCCGTACCGTCCACCTCCTCGCCGCCGACGACGTCCTGGCCTGGCGGGCCCGCCACGACGCGATGTTGCGCCAGCGGGTCCTCGGCACCTACCGCCGCGAGCTGGCCGGGCTGGATCTCGACGAGCTCACCGTGGCCGCCCGCGCTGTGCTGGCCGACGGCGAGCCCCGCTCGATGACCGAGATCGCACGGGCGCTCGCCGACCGCTGGCCGGCGCCGGGCCCGCGGGCGCTGGGCGAGCTGGTGGTCGCCGCGCTCGTCCCGATGGTGCAGTTACCGCCGCGCGGGATGTGGCGCGCACGGTCCAGGGTGCGCAACGCCCCGCTCTCCCTGTGGCTGGACCGCGACATCGACCCGCCCGCCCCGCCGGGGACCGATCCGGCCGGCGAGGCGCTGGTGCGCCGCTATCTGGCGGCATTCGGCCCCGCCGCCTCGGCCGACCTGCGCGCCTGGTGCGGCCTGGCCGGGCTGCCAGCCGCGGTGGCCGCCGTCCGCGGGGAACTGGTCGCCTTCCGCGACGAGCGCGGGCGCGAGCTGCTCGACCTGCCGGACGCGCCGCGCCCCGACCCCGACACCCCGGCCCCGGTACGCTTCCTGCCGGCCTTCGACAACGCGATCCTCGGCTACCACGACCGCAGCCGGATCATCGACGACGCCCACCGCGGCCTGTCCGTCGCGGGCGCGCGGGTCGTACTGGTGGACGGCCGGGTCGCCGCGACCTGGACCGTCGAGGCGGACCTCGTGGTCGTCACCCCGCTGCGCGACCTCACGCGGGCCGAGCACGCCGAAGTCACCGAGGAGGGCCGGTGCCTGGCGTCGTTCCTGTCCGGTGACGGCGGCGACGGGGTCCGGGTTCTCGCGCCATCCCGCTGAGCGGGTTCCAGTGGGCAGTTGGGGAGGCTCATTCCAGGGGCAGCGGGCGGCGTGGCACAGGCGCGGCATGGACGAGGGACGTGGTCGTCTGGCCGTAGGGGGCGAACAGGTCGAGGATCGGTTCGAGCTCGTCGACCGCCCGCAGGTGCATCGTGAAATAGAAGCAGTCGTCGCCGGTCATCCGGTAGCACTCGACGATCTGGGGCACCTCCTGGGCGATCTTGGAGATGCGCCGCAGTTCGCGGATCGCCGGCCGGACCCGTACCATCACCGCGACCGGGAACCCCAGCGCCCGCGGGTCGACCTCGGCGCGATAGCCGATGATCACTCCTGCCGTCTCCATCCGCTGCACCCGCTCGGCCACCGCGGGGGCCGACAGGCCGACCCGGCGGCCCAGCTCGGCGAAGCTCACCCTGGCGTCGACCTGCAGCTCGGCCAGAATACGAAGGTCGAGGGCGTCCATTTCCTTGGATTCGTAGGCTCGTTCAGGTCTGATCTTTCGATTCGCCATTCTCCTAAGTTAGGAGTCGGCCGACGATGGGCGTCATGCGATACGTGAAGCTGGGCTCGACGGGGCTGCGGGTCTCCCGGATCTGCCTCGGCATGATGACGTACGGGGATCCGAGCTCCCGGGAGTGGATGCTGCGGGAGGACGCGGCCGAGCCGATCGTGCGGCGTGCCGTCGAGATGGGCGTGACGTTCTTCGACACCGCCGACATGTACTCCGAAGGCGCGAGCGAGGAGGTCACCGGGCGGCTGCTCGCCAAGCTCTTCGAGCGCCGCGACGACTACGTGCTCGCCACGAAGGTCTACTTCCCGATGGGGCCGGGCCCGAACGACCGGGGTCTGTCGCGCAAACACGTGATGGCCGCCATCGACGCCTCGCTGACCAGGCTCGGGACCGACCATGTCGATCTCTACCAGATCCACCGCTGGGACCCCGAGACCCCGATCGAGGAGACCATGGAGGCCCTGCACGACGTGGTACGGGCCGGCAAGGCACGCTACATCGGGGCCTCCAGCATGTACGCCTGGCAGTTCGCCAAGGCGCAGCACGCCGCTCAGGCCGCCGGCTGGACCAGGTTCGTGTCGATGCAGAACCACTACAACCTCCTCTACCGGGAAGAGGAACGGGAGATGATCCCGCTCTGCCTGGACCAGGGAGTGGGCGTCATCCCGTGGAGCCCGCTGGCGCGCGGGCTGCTCACCGGCAGCCGCCGGCGCGACGGCCTGCGGAGCACGGTCCGCTCCGGCAGCGACCCGCTGGCCGACAGCATGTACGACACCGCGGACTTCGACGTCGTCGACGCGGTCCGCGCCGTGGCCGGCGAACGGGGCCTGCCCCCGGCGCAGGTCGCCCTCGCGTGGCTGCTGGGAAGGCCCGGGGTGAGCGCACCGATCATCGGGGCGAGCAAGGTCGCTCACCTGGACGACGCGATCGCGGCGGTGGAGGTGTCCCTGAGCGAGGAGGAGGCGGCCCGCCTGGAGGCCCCCTACCGGCCCCACCGGATCATCGGCCACTCCTGAGCGGGAGTCCGTTCAAAGGTCCTCGCCGGGATCCCGCAACCGGGCGCGCAGCAGGCCGATGCCCGTGCTGAGCACCGGCGGGAGCGTCATCAGCACCACCACGGCCTCCCACAGGCTGCTCGTGGCGGCCTGCGCGATGATCCAGAGGAGGAAGGGCGCGAGCAGCGACCACGCCCGGGCGTTGGAGCCGACGACCCAGCGCAGGCAGCGCAGCAGCACCCGCGCCACGCGCCCGCGCAGGTCGGGGAGCGGCCATCGCAGCTCGGCGGCGAGTCTGGGCATGCCGACCAGCAGTTGGGCGGTGAAGCGCCGCCGGGACCGCCTGTCGGGCAGGTCCTGCAGATCGCTCAGCCACTCCTCCAACCAGCGATGCCGCTGCCGGCGCGGGAGGAGGAAAGCGCCGGCGGCGATCGCCCGGAAGGACGCCCGCACCCCCGCCTGGTCGTGCGGCCACAGGGTGGCCCTGGCCAGCCGGCGGAGCTCCTGCTCGACCTGCTCCATCCCGAGCCGTCCGGCCACGGGCGCGACGAACTCCAGCGTCTCCAGGGACTTCCTGCGTTGCTTGTCCGGCGGCAGGAACCGCATCGTCCGCTGGTTGTGCAGCCGATCGACCACCTTGAGCAGCAGGATGCGCTCATCGGTCGAAGTCTCCCAGCCGGCCGCGCGGCGGTCGGGATCGTCCAGATCACTCAGACCGGCGACCAGCCCGCTGATGTCGTCCCCGAACTCGCGGGCCAGCTCCTCCCGCGAACACGCGGTGTCCCGGAGGACGTCGTGCAGCAGGGCGGCGCACAGCAGCTCGGGCTCCCTGCCCAGCTCGGCGAGGATGACGGCCACCGCGACCGGGTGGGTGATGTACGGGTCGCCGCTGACCCGCCGCCCGCCGCGGTGCCAGTATGCCGCCACGGTGTAGGCCCGCTCGATCAGGTCGCGCTCGTGGGCGGTGAGCGTGGCGGGCAGCGCACGAAGGAGTGGGTCGAGGTGCGATCCGGTGACGCCGATGCCCTCGGTCATGCCGGACCTCCCACGGGTCCCTCCAGCCAGTAAGGAGCCGGTTGGCGGCGGGAGGTGTACGCGCGGGCGATCGCGTCCCGGCTGCGTTCGGCGCCGTCGGAGGTGATGGTGTAGTACCGGCGCCGGGGACGGCCCTCCCCCGCCTGCGCGCCGCCTTCCTCCCAGTGGCTCTCGACCCAGCCGATCCGCTCCAGCCGGGCCAGGATCGGATAGACCGTGCCGCTCGGCAACGTGGTCGCCGCGCACAACTCCAGGCCGTAACGGCGCTGGGCGGGATCGGTGAGGAACGCCCGCAACACCGCCTGGACCTGCATGGTCATCCGCGGACCGGCCGACATGTCTCGAACTCTACATAGGGTGCCGGCCCCCGGAACCTCCCCTTCACGAGACAGTCCTGTGCCCCGGAAGTCCCGCGACGACCTCGGCGAAGGAACCTACCGGCGACGGCCCGCTTCCCACTTGCCCGCCACCGCTCCCGCGATCACCCCGACGAGCACGATCACGATGATCTCGACGGTGCCCAGGCCACCTAACGCGGCCATCACGGCGCCTACCAGAACGATGGCCGCAACGGCCGCGACGACGCCCACGATCACCGGCATGCGAACTCCCGAATCTCCGCCTGTTTCGGACCAACTCCCCCAATTCTGCCGCCGCCCGTCGGGGATTCGGCACCCCCGGAGAGTGGGGCGCCGGGCTCAGCCGGCTCGCTTGAGGTCGGCGGCGAGGACGGATTCGAGGCAGGCCAGGCCGCCGCCGCGCGAGACCAGCGTGAACAGGCGCGGGACGAACGAACCAGGAGACCGGCGACGGGCCAGAGCGGGCGCGGGACGTGTTCAGGTGGTGTGGGTGTCGTACTTCTCGCGGTTGGTGAGCACCTCGTCCATGTGCTCCTCCGCCCACTCCTTGATGCCGCGCATGAGGCCGTGGAGCGAGTGTCCGAGGTCGGTCAGCTCGTAGGTGACCGTGACGGGCACGGTCGGGGTCACCGTGCGGGTGATGAGGCCGTCGCGTTCGAGGGAGCGCAGCGTCTGGGTGAGCATCTTCTGGCTGACCCCGGCGAGCCGGCGCGACAGCTCGGAGTAGCGCATCGGCCGTGGCCCGACGGCGCAGTCGTCGCCGGGGTGCGAGCCGGCGCTGCCGAGCGCGGCCAGGACCAGGGACACCCACTTGTCGGAGATCCGGTCCAGCAGCCGGCGGCTGGGACAGCCCGCCAGGAACGCGTCGTACTCCAGCTTCGCCTGCGCCCGGAGCTGGGCCGCCGTCATCGTCGCCATCGGTGATGCCTTCCTACCGCTCGGTGGCATACGCACCTGGAAGTGCGTACTTCCCGTTGGAGAGTAGCCAATCCATTGTGGAGCAGCAGTACAGGTTTCTCCACAGGAGGCATGATGTCCACCACCTTCCGCACCGCGGTCGTCCGCGTCCCGGGCGGTCCCGACTCCATCGAGATCATCGACGTGCCCGTCGTCGAGCCGGGGCCTGGCCAGGTCCGGGTCGCGATCGCCGGGGCCGCGGTCAACCCCGTCGATCTGGCGGTCGCCGCCGGGGTGTTCCACGGGCTCGGGTGGGTCCACCAGCCCCATCACACCGGTCTGGGCTGGGACTTCGCCGGCACCGTCACCGCCGTGGGGCCGGACGTGGACCTCCCGGTCGGCAGCCGGGTCGCGGGGCTGGTCGACGGGGTCGATCGCGACTTCGGCGCGTACGCCGAGCAACTGATCGTGCCGGCGGACCACACCGCGCCCGTGCCCGCCGGTCTCGACCTGACCACTGCGGCCACCGTCCCGCTGAACAGCCTGACCGCGGCCCAGCTCGTCGACCTGCTCGGTGACGGCGCGGGCCGGAACCTGCTGGTGACCGGTGCCGCGGGCGCGGTCGGCGGGTACGTCACCGCGCTCGCCCAGGACCGCGGCTGGCGGGTCACGGGGCTGGCCCGGGCCGAGGACGAGGAGTTCGTACGCGGTCTCGGCGCCGCCTTCACCGCCCGGGCCACGCCCGGCTGGGACGTGGTGGCCGACGCCGCCGCGCTCCAGGAGCGGGGCGTCGCCCTCGTCCGCGACGGCGGCCTGTTCGCCGGCGTGCAGCCGGGCGCGGTGCCGGCGGCGGAGCGTGGCATCACCGTCCGCGTGGTGGCGGTGCGGCCCGACGCCGCCCGGCTCGCCCGGCTCCTCGACGCCACCGTGAGCGGTCGCCTGCCGGCGCGGGTGCACGCCGTCGTGCCGCTCGACCAGGTCGCCTCCGTCCACCGCGCGGTCGCGAAGGGCGGCGTACGCGGCAGGTACGTCCTCCAGCCCTGACCTCCGCGACCTCGGCAGGCGCGTCTGGCGGATCCGGCGCGGGACGTTGTACGCTGATCACGATGAACACCTCCTACAGCAGATTGGGGGTCCCGTTCGCCGAAGGTGAGTGCTGATGCGCTCCTACCTTCCGGACGAGGATTTCCGCCTCCTGTTCTGGCTGCGCGTGCGCGAGTTCGCCGTGCCGCCTTCCGTGATCGAATCCGCGGCCGCCCGCCGTGCCACCGGCGACTGGGCGGGAGCGTGTGCCGCGGCACACGTGGACGTCGATCTGAGCCTGCGCTCCGCGGCCGACGCGCATGGCCGGCAGTTCGCCGCCCAGGTCCGCGACGATCTCCGCCGGCTGGCTCCTGACCTGCTGCGCTGGCACATGCCGAGAACCGCACCGGACGGCCTGCTGCGCTCCGGCCTGACCGTGTCCCTGGCCCGGTACGACCCGGCGGAGCACGGCTGCGCCCGCACGGTGCACCTCGTGGCCCGCACCCCACCCACCTGGGCGGCTGCCGGACAGCGAATCAGCCTGGCCCTGTGGGACGGGTCGCGGTCCGCGGCGGGCCCGCATCCGCATCCCCGCCCGCACCGGCGCTTCCGCCTCGACCTGCACCGCCACCTGTGGGACACCGGCAGGGCCGGTGAGCTGCGGGTACGGTCCGGCGCTGACCGGCCGCCCACCGGCGACGGCCTCGCTCCGGAGCTGCGCGCCCTGCTGGAGCACGGCTGCGCCGTGGACCGGTGGGCGGCCGAGGCGGCGATGCTCCTCCGGGCGGAGGGGCGGGCCGGTGGGGCGATCGCCGTACGACTCGGAGGGCGGCGCCGGCTGGTGCTCGACCTGACGGCGGATGGTGCCGCCCACGAGCCCCCGTCCCTCCACGTCAGTGCCGCGAGGGATGGCGGGAGCGGGCTGCCGATCCTGCCCGACGCGGCGACCTGGGTGCTGCCCGACCTGGCGTTGCTGCGGGCCGGGCTGATCGAGGCCGACCGGCTGCACCCGCTCGTCGCGCGGGCGCTCGTACCCGGCCGGCCCGCCACCGGCGCGGGCCGAAGTCCCACCGGCGGGCCGGGGCCGCACCTGGTCGAGTGCCGGGGCGCGCGGCACCGGATCGGTCTCGTGGACGGGGTGCTCGTACCACTTGACCACGATCCGGACGAGCTCCGCCGCGAGCGCCTGCTGGCCGCGCTGACCGGCACCCCGGTGCCCTGCCTGCGGGTGATCGACGAGGCGCATCGGGATCCGTCGAATCTCGTCGACGTACGCGCGCGGCTGGACCACGGCGACACCGCCGGCGCCCTGGCCGCCGTCGAGGGGCTGCTCGGACCCGGCGCGTCGCTGCCCGGTGGCCCCCTGCGGGACGAGCTGGAGACGGCCGCGCGGCGACGCGCCGCCCACGGGCTGTACCGCGCCGGCCTGGCCGGTCTCGGCCCGGATCCCCAGCCCGGCCGCCGCGCCCGCACTCGTCATTCGACGCCCCGCTGACCTGCGGGCCTGCCTGCGCGGCCCTCACCGCGTTCCGGCCTGCCCGCTTCCTACCAGACCCCGAAGGTGATCTCATACCCATGACTTCTTCTCAGATGGATGTCGCCGCCGACCTGCTCGCCCTGCTCCACGACACGGCCACGGAGCGCCGCGTCGACCCGCAACTGGAGGCGCTGACCCTGGCCGTGGCGGCCGACCTGCCCGTGCTGCTGTGGGGAGAGCCGGGGATCGGCAAGACCGCGGCGCTGACGCAGCTCGCCGCGGCCCTCGGCCTGCCGCTGACCACCGTGATCGCCAGCGTGCACGAGCCTTCCGACTTCTCCGGCCTGCCGGTGATCGGGGACGATCCCGCCGTACAGGGTGTGCCGATGGCCCCGCCGGACTGGGCCGTGCGCCTGGCCCGGACCGGCCGGGGACTGCTCTTCCTGGACGAGCTGTCCACGGCGCCGCCGGCCGTCCAGGCCGCGCTGCTCCGCCTCGTGCTGGAGCGGCGGGTCGGCGCGTTGCGGCTGCCGCCGGGGGTGCGGATCGTGGCGGCGGCCAACCCGCGTTCCTCGGCGGCCGACGGCTGGGAGCTGAGCCCGCCGCTGGCCAACCGGTTCGTCCACCTGCAGTGGCGGCATGACCACGACGTCGTGGTACGCGGCCTCGGCGGGACCTGGCCGCTGGCCTCGTTGCCGCGCCTCGACGCGGACCGGCTGCAGGAAGCCGTGGTGTTCGCCCGTCGTGCGGTGTGCGGGCTGCTCGCCGCCCGTCCCGCCCTCGTACACCGGCTGCCGAACGACGAGGCCCGCCGGGGCGGCCCCTGGCCCTCACCGCGCAGCTGGGAGATGGCATTGCGCCTGGTCGCCTTCGCCACGGCCGCGAACACGTCGAAGGACGTGCTGTCCATGCTGGTACGGGGCACGGTAGGCGACGGTCCCGGACTCGAACTGCTGGCGAGCATGGATCGGATGGACCTGCCGGACCCCGAGGCGCTGCTGGCCGACCCGGCGGCGGCCCGCCTGCCCGAGCGGGGCGACCTGCGCCAGGCCGTGCTCGACGGCGTGGTGGAGGCGGTCCGGCGGCGGCCGGAGAGGTCCCGGTGGGACGCGGCGTGGGAGCTGATGGCCCGGGCGCTGGAGGGCGGGGCCCCGGACCTGGTGGTCGTGCCCGCGTCCACGCTCGCCGCGCTGCGCCGCGCGGACTGGGACGTCCCGGCCTCCATCGAGCGGCTCGCCGGGGTGGTATCCCTCAGCGGGCAGGCGGACCAGGCCGCCAAGCGGGTACGCGCCGTCGCGGAGGCGGCCCGATGACGTCCGGCGCAGCGGGGACGCTGAACCTGGACAAGCTCTACGCCGCCCGGCTGCAGGCCGCCAGGGCCCGGCCGTATCTGGCGACGGCGCTGTTCGCGCTGCATCCGGTGGAGTCGCGGCTGGTGCCGACGATGGCCGTGGACCGGCACTGGCGATGTTACGTCTCGCCCGTGTTCGTCGACCGGACGCCCGTGGAGGAGCTGGCGGGCGTGTGGGTGCACGAGGTCTCCCACCTGCTGCGCAACCACCATGGGCGGAGCGACCGGGTCGCGTCGGAGCGGGGACTGACCGGGCCAGGCGAGCGGCTGCGGATGAACATCGCCGCCGACTTCGAGATCAACGACGACGTGTACGGTGACGGGCTGGCCCGGCCCGAGGGCGCCATCGAACCCTCGATGTTGCGGTTGCCCCAGGGCGAGCTCATGGAGGAGTACCTGCGCCAGTTCCGGCTCGGTCCTGACGCGCAGGGTCTGGTCTGGCTGGACTGCGGCAGCGGCGCCGACGGGCTGGACCGGGAGTGGGACCTCGGGCCGGAGGGTGCGAACGGGCTCAGCGCCCAGGAGCGGGACGCGGTGCGGTTCCGGGTGGCGCAGGGCATCAACGCCCGACCGGGAAACGTGCCGAAGGGGTGGCAGCGGTGGGCGGAGGAGGCGTTCCACCCGCCGCAGCCGTGGCGCGAACTGCTCGGCTCCGCGGTCCGCTCGGCCGCCTGCGGCCCCGGCGCGGGCGAGGACTACACCCATGCCCGGCCGTCGCGGCGGTCCGCCGGCCTGCCCGGCGTCATCCTGCCGAGCCTGCGGCGCAGGCCGCCCCGGGTCTGCGTGGTGATCGACACGTCCGCGTCGGTCAGCGACGCCGAACTGGGGAGCGCGCTGCTGGAGGTCGCGGCGATCGTCCACGCCCTGGGCGGCCGGCGCGACCTGGTGAAAGTGCTGTCGTGCGACGCGGCGGCCCGGGTGGTGAATCCGCTGTGCCGGGCCGAGGGGCTCGTGCTGGTGGGCGGCGGCGGGACGGATCTGCGTACGGGATTCGCGCAGGCGCTCCGGACGACACCGCGGCCGGACGTCATCGTGATCCTGACCGACGGACAGACACCTTGGCCCGATACGCGGCCACCGTGCCGGACGGTGGTCGGCCTCTTCTCCCGGGACAGGACGCCCCCGTCGTGGGACGAGAACGACCCTGACTACGTGCCGCACGTGCCGCCCGAGTGGGCGCGGGTGGTCGTCATCGGATAGCCGGTCGCTACGATGTGCGCATGGCCCTGCTCCACCAAGCCACGTTGCGACCCACGAAGCTCGAACTGCTGGCCGCCTGGCTGCCCGGCCGGGGCTGGTTCTCCGGGCCGGCCGGTGAGGTGCTGCGGGTGGGGGCCTACCGCTTCGACGATCCGGCCGGTGCGGTCGGGATCGAGACGATGCTGGTCCGGGCCGGCGACGGGCCGGTTCATCAGGTGCCGCTCACCTACCGGGACGCGCCCCTGGCCGGTGGCGACGACTGGCTGCTGGGCACCGCCGAACATTCGGCGCTGGGCAGGCGCTGGGTCTACGACGGTTGCGGCGACCCCGTCTACGCCGCGGCGCTGGCGAGCGCGATCCTCGGCGACACCGGTCAGGCCGAGCAGTTCCTCCAGGTCGACGGCCGGCTGGAGCGCCGCGAGCCCGACATGAGCATCGCGGGCGGCGCGGCCGGGGGCGCGCAGGCGCCTGCCGTCGGCACGGTGCGCCGGGTGGTCGAGGGCGATCCGACGCTGATCGTCACGGACACCGTGGAGCTGGCCGTCATCCGCCGCCCCGAACCGGGTGCCGGACCCGCCGGCACCGTGCTGACCGGGGCCTGGCCCGGTCAGGAGACACCGGTGCCGCTGGCATCCGCGACGCTTCGCTGAGCCGCCTGTTCCGGTAGCCACGCGACCCCGCGGATCGCCCACAGCCGGAAGCCCGACCGGAATACCCTTTATGTTCGTCAAAAGGTTGGCTCGACCGCATCAAGTTGGGTCCGTCCACGGGGGAAGGCTCGACGCGGTCGCGATGGGGGAGTCGCCCGTGCAACTCATCATGTCCACTCACGAGCTGCCACCTGCGGACCGGTTCGACGGCTGGCTGGAGACCATGTCGCGGCTCGTGGCGCCGGTGTCGTTCAGCACGGACGACCGGGCCGATTTCCACGGCAGGATCGAGACGCTGGACCTGGGGACCGTACAGGTCTCCTCTCATGACATCGGCAGCTGCGACGCCTCCCGCACCACCCGGCTGATCCGCCAGTCCGACCCCGAGGTCTTCTACCTCCTCTGCAACCAGGGCAGACGGATCGGCCTGACGCAGGACGGGAAGCACGTCGTGCTGGGTCACTCCGACATGGCGATCTACCACACTTCGCATCCCTTCCACGTCAGGACGGGCGGGGGGCGGGCGCTGCTGGTGGCCTTCCCGGGCAGCCTGCTGCCCTTCCCCCGGCGTGCGGTGGAGCAGAACGTCGCCAGGGTGATGCCGGGACTCCATGGCGTCGGCGCGTTAGCCGCGAGTTTCCTCAGCGGCCTGGCCGCCGACAGGACCTCCTACTCCACGGCCGACCTGGTAAGGCTCGGCATCACGCTGACCGACCTGGTCACCATGCTGCTCGGCCACCATCTCGACGCCGGCCTGCCCTCCGATACGGGGCAGCGCGCCCTGATGCTGCGCATCCACGCCTACATCCAGCAGAACCTCGGGGACCGCCAGCTGTCCCCCTCGTCGATCGCGGCCGCGCACAGCATCTCCGTACGCACCCTGCACCGGCTGTTCGCCTTGGAGAACGCGACGGTCGCCAGGTGGATCCGTGGGCAGCGGCTGGAACGATGCCGCCGTGACCTGGTGAAACCCACCGCCGAACACAAGCCGATCCACGCCATCGCCGCCCGCTGGGGCTTCTCCGACGCTGCCGTCTTCACCCGCGCCTTCCACGCCGCCTACGGGATGAGCCCGCAGGAATATCGAGCCCAGTTCCTCCCCGCCCCCGTCGGCTCCCTGGCCGGCCACGGGGAGGAGGCATGACGGGCGCACGGCTTGACGATCACGTGGCGCCCTCGCTAGGCAGGTGATCCTATGCAGCCTCTCCGACCTGACGACCCACGGTCGATCGGTCCCTATCGCATCGTCAGCCGCCTCGGTGTCGGCGGGATGGGGCAGGTCTACCTCGCCCGTTCCCGCGCCGGCCGCGAGGTGGCGCTCAAGCTCGTCCACCTGGGGCTGGCCGGGGACCCGGAGTTCCGGACCCGCTTCCGCCGTGAGGTGACGGCGGCGCGGGCGGTGGGCGGGGCCTTCACCGCCCCGGTGATCGACGCCGACCTGGACGCGCCCGTACCCTGGCTCGCCACCGTCTACCTGCACGGGCTGTCCCTGCAGCGAGCCGTCACGGAGCACGGTCCGCTGCCGCTGGACAGCGTGTTCGCGCTCGGCGCCGGGCTGGCCGAGGCGCTGGAGGCCATCCACCGGGCCGGTGTGGTGCATCGCGACCTGACGCCGTCCAACGTGATCCTGACCCCCGACGGTCCGAAGGTGATCGACTTCGGCATCGCCAGGGGCGCGGGTGCGGGCACCTTGACCGCTTCCGGCTCGGTCCTCGGGTCCCCCGGGTTCATGGCGCCGGAGCAGGCCACCGGGCGCGTGGAGACCGGTGCCGCGACCGACGTGTTCGCGTTCGGCGCGGTGCTCGTCTACGCGCTCACCGGTGTGGGCCCGTTCGGGAGGGGCGCGATCGAGGCGTTGATCTACCGGATCGTGCACGAGGAGCCCCGGCTGGACGGGGTGGCGGATCCGGACCTGCGGGACCTCGTCGCCGCCTGCCTGGTCAAGGAGCCGGAGTTCCGCCCCACCCCCGGGCTGATCCTGGAACGCCTCTCGCCGTACATCCCCCAGCCCGAGATACTGCAGGGCACCTCGTGGCTGCCCGCCGACCTGGGCGCCTCCGTCACGCGACGGCTGGACCCGCCGCCCGCCGCCCCGCCGGACGTCCCCGCCACGCGCCGCCTGGAGAAGCCGTACGCTCCCCCGGCCCCTCACCCGGTTCCTGCCGTCACCCGGCCGAAGCCGGGCCTCCGGGCCTCCGACCAGCAGGACCTGTCCAGGCGACGGATCCTGCGGCACGGGCGTACCGGCCTGGTCGTGGCGATCATAGGCGGAGTCGGCGCGCTCATGGCCTTCCCCCCGAAGTCGTCGCCGTCGCCGCCGCCGCGAAGCAACGACCGGCCGCTGCTCTCTGATCTCCAGATGAAGCTGAAGCCCACGCCCGTGAACGTGCCGAACGGGATCCGCTGGCGGACCCCGATGTCCTACGGCACCGATGAAAGGAAGCTGGCCGTCGTGGGCAAGGCGGTGTTCATCGCGGCCCCCGGCGGCCGCGTGCACGTGCTGGACGCCGGCACGGGCAAGAAGCGGTGGTCGGCACCGTACGAGTTGGCGTACACGGGAGGGGGCCTGGTCCCCGTCGTGAAGGACGGGACCGTCTACCTGCGTGACAGGTACTCGGTCTCCGCCTACGACCTCGCGACCGGCGAGTCCGGCTGGAAACGGGAGGTCGAGTCCCAGGTCCAGCAGCACCCGCCGGTCGTGGCCAAGGGAATGGTCGTCGTGCAGGGGAAGCGGAACTTAGCCGCCTACGACGCGGCGCGCGGCACCCCGCGCTGGACGCATGAGGGCGACGGCCGCTACGAGGGGAGCTTCACGTTCGCGGGCGACCTGGTCTACGCCGGTTTCACCAGCGACACCACTGAGATCAAGGCTATCGAGATCGCCACGGGGCGCGTCCGGTGGACGAGCACGCTGACCGACCAGTTCGGCGTCGCGTGCGTCGCCCTCAGGAAGTCCGGCGGATCGCTCTACGCGAGGCTGGGCGACGGGACGATCCACGCCCTGGATGCCGACTCCGGACGGCGCCGGTGGAGCAGCGCGGTGCGGGTGCGGCAGCGCGAGGTCACCGGCAGCCTCGTCCTGGCGGAAGGCGCCGTCTACAGCGTCGACGAGTCAGGGGACCTGCACGCCTTCGATGCCAGGACCGGCAAGCTCCGCTGGCGACGCCCGCTCGACCCCTTTGGGGAGGACGTGGGCCCTTCCCTGTCCGACCTCACGCCCGTACCGGCGGGCAAGCTGCTGTACATGCACGACTCCTCGCGAACCCTCCTGGCCGTGGAGACCGCCACCGGCAAGGTGCGGTGGCGGCGGGAGGTCGAGTGGGTCAACTTCACGGACAGCGTGGTCGTCGCCGCCGGAGCCGTCCATGTCGCGGTCACGCAGGCGGTGTGCAGCTTCGACATGAAGAGCGGTCGTCTCCTCAGGGAGGAGTCGCTATCGTTCCCGGAGGGCCTGCTCGCCACGGGAAACGCCCTCTACGTCACCGACACCGACTCGGTGCTCTCCCTCCGTATGCCCTGAGGCCCGTCCGCCATCGTCACTCGCCGGCCTGCCAGGACGCCTGGACGAGGGCACGTTCGGTGGCGGCCAGGTGGGTGGCGGTGGCGAGCCAGGCCCAGGCGTAGCGGTCGGGGGTGGGGTCGGTCAACCGGCCGAACACGTCCCGTTCGCGCCGGTCGGCCTCGGTGGTGAGGGCGGCGGCCAGTTCGGCGGCCGTCTTGAACCCGGAGCGGCGCAACGACGCCTGCTGTGCCTTGGCGTCCGTGCCGCGTCCCGACTCGGCCACGGCCCGACGACCGCCCGCGACCGCCAGCTCGACCAGCCGCCGAACCCGCCACAGCGGCGCGCTCGCCAGCGGATCCACCTCCTCCGTCGCCGCCGCCAGGTCGCCGGGCGGGCCGGGCGGGGGCAGGTGAGCACTTTGCAGGCGGTCGTACCCGAGGTCTGCGCGGTCCTGCCACTCGGCGGGCAACCGCAGCGTCATCCCGGCCCCCGGCACGGGCCCCACGGCGAACGGCCGCAACGTGGTCGCCCGATCCGGCTCCACCCGCCCCACGACCCGCACGCACAGCCCCGGCCGGGAGGCCAGCCGCCCTAGGTTGGCCACGTGCGCCAACTCGGGATGCCGACTGGCCGGCACCAGCCGAATCAACGGCCCGACCGGCCGCATCCCCCCGAAAGCCCCACCCTCCGCCACCACAACCCCACCGCCATCCGACACGGCCACCCCGCCAAGCGCTCCGGCTCCGCCGCCGTCCGGCACGGCCACACCACCCAACGCCCCCGCTCCACCGCCGTCCGGCATCCCGCCGAGCGTCCTCGCCCCGCCGCCGTCCGGCGTGGGCACCCCGTCAAGCGTCCCGGCCTCGTCTCCGTCCGGGGCGGGCGCGTCGGTGGCCGTTGTGGGGTGGTGGGCGGGCGGGGTGGGGGCGAGGGCGCGGGCGAGGACGTGGTCGCCGGACGCGCCGACGATCATCAGGTCGCAACCGACCGGCTCCCTGGCCACCTCCTCCGTGCCCGACTCGCTCCAGACCTCGCCCGAAAGCCTCGCCTGGGCCTCCTCGGACAGTGGGCGGGCGAACAGGGCGGCCATCGGGCCCTCGGCCCATGGCAGGCCGCGTACCGGAGTGGCGCGTACACCTCGGCCCGCTCCGAGCCGGCCGTCCGGCGAGACCGTGGCCCCGACGATCAGCAGGCCGGACCTGGCAAGCTGGGAGTGGTTCAGGGTGGCCGAGCCGATGGCGACGGGTGCGGTGGCCGCGCCGCGCGCCCGGGCCGCGCCACCCGGCCTGACGTCTGCGACCGAGAACCACCGGCCGTCCTCCGCGACGACGTGAGTGACCACGCCGCCATAGCCGGTCGCGCTGATCACCGGCTCCCGGAAGGCGCCGTACACGCGCAAACTGCCACCCTGCTCGTACGCGCGCCGGACGCTGCCGGTCAACGCCGGGTCCGGATCGCCCGCCGCCAGGCGGCCCGCGATGAGCAGGAGCTCCCGAAGGGCGGACACCAGGTCCGAGAGCTGGTGTCCGACTCGCTGTTCGCGGGCCGACCGCAGCTCCCGTACGACGCGGATGGCAGCGGCCTCGGCTCTGGGCAGCCTGGCGAGGCGGGCACTGTGAGCGGCACGGAGCAACTCGGCCTGGGGCACCGCGCCCGCCGCCGGCACCCCGGCCGCGAGCACCGCCGCCCCGGCGGCCCACAACCCCGCTGCAGCCGCCACCTGCGCCGGAGCCGGCCCAGCCGGAGGAGCTGACGCCGGTTGGGGCGGGTTCGGCACCGCCGCCGCCCGCTCCTGACTTGGCGCCTCGGGCGGGGTCCGGCCAGGGGCGGCGATCGGCTGGTCAGAGGCGGCCGTTCCCGGCTCCACGGGATCGGTGGCCGCCGTACCCGGCTCCACGGGATCGGTGGCGGCCGTTCCCGGCTCCACGGGCTCCATGGTGGCCGTCGCATCCGTGGGATCGGGGGTGGCCGCCAGCGGGCATGCGCTGAGTACCGCCGCCCGGTGCAGGCATCTGGGCGCGAGCAGGCAACTGCACCGTGCCTGGCCGTCCTCGGCGACCACCCCGCCCGCCCCGGGTGAGAGCGTGACCACCGCGTCCTCGCCGCACGTGATCCGTACCCCCTCCCCGTCCACCACCACGACGGGCAGGGCCGCGTACTGCTCGATGGCCGTGTCCAGCTTCTTCCGCAGCCGGGAGGTGAGCCCCTCCACGGCGTCTGCCACCACGTGCGGCACCACGGGTGGCAGCCGGTCACCGGGGGGAACGTTCGACATGTTCACCGGTTCTCTCCGCGAAGGCGTTCCCCCACCCAGCGGGCGAGGGCGAGCGGGCTGAGGGCGGCGACCGGCATCCCGGCCGCGACGAGCTGTTGGGCGATGGGCAGCGAATAACGTGGCGCCCCGGTGTCGTCCAGAGCGGCGCAGCCCAGCAGATGTACGCCGGAGCCCGCCAGGGCGCGCACCTCCGCGAGCAGCCCGCCGATCGGACAACCCTCCTCGAAGTCGCTCACGACCACGACGAGCGTCCGGCTCGGTACGGTCACAAGCGACCGCGCCTGTGCCAGGCCCGCCGCGATGTGTGTGCCACCACCCACCCGTACTTCGAGCAGCAGCGAAAGCGGGTCGGCCACCCGTTCGGTCAGGTCGATCACCTGCGTGGAGAACGTCAGGAAGTGCGTCGACAACGTCGGCACGCCCGCCAGGACGGCGGCCGTCAGCGCCGACCACACCACCGACGCCTCCATCGAGCCGGACACGTCCACCACCAGGATCAGCCGCCAGTCGGCCTCCTGCCGCGCCCGCGTGCTGAACACCGGTCGCTCGGGCACCACGACCAGCCGCCCGTCCTCCAGGCGTCGGCTGTGCCGGAGGTTCGCGCGCAGGGTACGCGGCAGGTCCAGCGGGCCGCCTGGTCGGCGGGTCGGGCGCGGGTTCGCCAGGCCGGTCATCGCGGGGCGCAGCCTGGTCGCCAGCTCGCGGGTGAGCTCGGCGACCAGGCGCCGCACCAACGGGCGCAGCCCGGCGAGCTGCTGCTCGGGCAGGCCGCCCGCCAGGGACAGCACGGAGGTCAGCAGTTCGACCGACGGCCGGACGGAGGCCGGGTCCAGCTCCGCCAGCACGTCGGTACGCCCCGCGTCGGCGGCACCGGCCAGCACCTCCTCGCGGACGTCCGACCCGAACAGCGCCTCCAGCTCCTCCGCCCACTCCCGGGCCGTCGGGAAGGACTGCTCCCGGCCGCCGGTGCCGTCCCCGTTCGAGAGCCCGAAGTCGTCCGAACCCTCGCCGCGCCCCCGTCCGTACAGCTCGTCGAGGGCACGCGCGTAGGCGCGGGCCTGGGACGGCAGTTTCTGGGAGTCGCGTCCGAGCAGCAACCGCCACCGATCGACCGGCGCCAGCCCGTGCGCAACCGCCGTCCGGGCGGCGCAGACCCCGGGCTGAACGGGCTCCTCCTCCCCCGACGCGGGTGGGCCGGCTGGAACGGCGGCTTCGGCCAGGCCCAGGGAGTGCAGGACCGCCAGGGCCGCCGTGTCGGCGGCCGTCCAGCGGCCGAGCAGCTCGGGCGGGGCGTCCAGCGACAGGTCGAGCCGGTCACCGAGCCGTTCGGACACGGTGCCGAGCAGCCGCGTACGCGCCGCCGGGGTCAGCGTGTCGAACCCGCCGCGCAACGCCGGCAGCCGGTCCAGGAAGTCCTTGTCGGCCAGGCCGTCGATGCGGTCCATGAGGGGGTGCAGTGCGGCGGGAGCCGATTCGAGCAGCGGGCCGGCCGCGGTCAGCACGCCGGTCAGCAGGCGGCCGAGGCGACGGCGCCCGTCCGGGCCGGTGGCGTGGTCGATCCAGCCCGCCGCCCGGGCGCCCAGCGTGCCGGCTCCTTCGAGGTCCAGCAGCACGCGGGCCGCCAGCGCCGCGCCCTGCATGAGCGGGGACGCCGTACGGGCCAGCTCGTCGAGCACATCGTCCATCCGCAGCCCCAGGCGTTCCTCGCCGGTCCGGGTGACGAGCGCGACCAGGGCGGCGGCGTCCTCGGGCCGCTCGCTGCCCGCCAGGCCCGGGAGCGCCCGGACTGCTGCCTCCAGCAGGGTGCCGGACAGCTCGGCGGCCCGCCGGCGGCCCTGTGGCGTGGTGCCGGGGAGGTGTTCGCGGCGGAGGGCTTCGAGCAGGTCGAGGGCGTCCAGCAGCTCGGCCAGGGTGGCGGTGGCGGGCAGCGCGGTGGCGGCTTCGGCCAGGCGATCGGCGACCAGTTCTGGCAGGTCGCACTCGGCCGCCGCGCGCAGACCGTCGAGAATGAGCCGGCACGTGGGCCCACCCTCCGCCGACTCACGCCGGTACGTCTCCCGCAACGTGCCCGCGGCGGCCTGAGCGGGAGTCACCCCCCGTACGCCCGCCAGGTCGAGCAGGGCCGGGACCGCCGGGGTCCAGTTGAGCCGCCACCTGGTGCCGAGCGCGGAGGCGTCACCCGTGCCCGTCACCTCGATCGGCTCGCCGTAGTCGACGCCGCAGACGAGCAGGCGGCGCAGCAGGATCTCGCGGCGCGCGTCGAGGGCGGAGCGGAGCGGGTCGAGGCGCATCTCCCGGCGCTCCGGATCGTCCGGGCCCGGTAGCCGCAGCTCCTTCAGCTCGGCCTCCACGGCGGGGCCGAGGCCGGAGCGTGGTGTGCCGGGAGCGGTCCGGCCGCGTCGCGTGCCGACGAATACGGTGTCCAGGGCGCGGGCCAGCACCCGTCCACGGCCGAGGGGTTCGCCCTGGCCGAGGACGGTGGTCACGGCTTCGAGCAGTTCGCCGCGGCCCGGAGCCGGCAGGCCGCGCAGCCGGGCCAGGTCGCAGGCCATGCGCAGGGTCTCGGCGGCCTCTCCGGTGCCGGCGGTGTGGCCGGCCTTGCGTACCTCCCTGCACAGGTCGGTGATGGCACGGGCGGCGCCGTCGGTGACCCGCCCGGGATCACCGCCGGCCTCGAACACCGCCTGCTGCCAGCGGGGATCCCGGATGCCGGCGGGGTAGCCGGAACGGGAGTCAAGCAGGTCGAACGCGTACGGAACGAGCGACACAACCGGCTGAGGCCGCGACCGCGTGCCGGCGACCGCCGCTGGCCCCTTGATCGACGTAGGGCCGGAGACCGACGCAGAGGCCGTGACCGGTGGCGTCCCGGACGATGTCGCCGTCGTCACCGGCTCGGGGGCGTCGGCCGCCTGGCCGGGGGTGGCGGGCGGGAGAAGGGCGGGAGCGTGGAAGGCGCCGATCACCGCGGCGACGCGACGGCCGCCGGTCGTTGCCTCGGTGATGACCTGCCGCATGTGGGCCTCGCGCGCCAGGTCCCCGGCCGGAACGCCGCCCGCCTCCTCGGCATCCCTGCGCAGGGCCCAGCCGACCCCGAGCGCGGCCCGGCGCACGGCCTCGGGCTCGCTCTCGGGAGCGCGGACCTCGACGACCCGGTCCCACAGGTCATCGCCTTCACGACCTGTGCCGGAAGCGGCCAGCGCGTCGGCAAAGGACCGCCGACGCCCCACCGCCACCTCGGAGCCGCCCGCACCCGGCCCAGAACCACCATCAAGCCCAGCCCCATCGAGGTCAGGCACATCGGCGGCTGGGGCTGGGGCCAACGCCGGGGCGGGGACTGGCGCTGGGGCGGGAGCGGGATCCGGGGCTGAGGCGGAGCCGGGCGCCAGCGCCGGGGCGGGAGCGCGAGTGGGGGCCGGGACCGCAGCGGGAGTGGGGGCTGGTGCTGGGGCCGGAGCGGGATCCGGGGCTGAGGCGCGGCCGGGCGCCAGCGCCGGGGCGGGAGCGCGAGTGGGGGCCTGGGCCGCAGCAGGAGTGGGGGCTGGTGCTGCGGCGGTGGCTGGGGCGGGCGTGGGTATGGGGGCCGGGGCCGATGCGGGAGTGGGGGCTAGGGCTGGCGCCGGCGCTGGGGCGGCGGGTGGGGCGGGCTTGGGAAGGGGGGCCGGGGCGGGAGGCGGGGCGGAAGCTGGGGTTGGGGTGGGTTGGGGGTGGCCGCGATCTGACAGTGGTAGGTCGCAGCACAGCACCTCCACCCCCCGCTCCCGGGCCCATCGGATGGCCACCAGTTCCGGTGAGAAGTCCGCGAACGGGTAGAACGCGAGCCCGCCGTCCGCCCCCGCCCCCGCCAGCGCCACCGGCGCGACGGTCTCCGGGGCGGCCAGGTGTTCCAGCCACGGCTGGAAGTCCGCGGGCAGCTCAACGCACACCACCTCGGCCCCGGACGCCTCCAGCAGGCCGGGCAGGACCACGGACAGCGCCGGGCTGTGGTGCCGTACCCCGATCAGGTACGGCCGGTCGGAGCCGGCCAGGGCGGCGACCGCCGCGCGGGGGCCGAGCGGCCCGCCGGTTTCGGGGGTCGAGGTCACCGGAGGTTCTCCCGCAGGTCCCACAGCCGCCGCCACATCGCCGCCCCGTCCTCCGCGCGCCGCCGTACCGGCCCGTCCCAGTAGCCGAGCAAGCGCCCGTGATCGGCGGGATCGTCCTTGCGGACCACGCCGAGCAGGTGGCCCGGCACCAGGTCGAGTACGTCACCCGCCGGCAGGTACGCCGCCGCCACCCCCAGCGAGGCCGCGACCTGCACCGCCTCGGCCGTCGACATCACGGTTCCTGGCCGCTCCACGTCCCAGCCCTCGTCGGACCGCCCGGTACGCAGGTCGCGGAAGACCGTCACCAGCACCTCCAGCACGGCGTCGTCCACCCCGAACGCCGCCCCGGCCCGCCGCACCACCGCGGTCGCCTGGCGGCGCACCAGTGCGGTCTCCGCCACGGCGTCCGCGATGGGCCCCACGGTCTCGAAGTTGAACCGCCGCTTCAGGGCCGCCGACATCTCGGACACGCCGCGGTCACGCAGGTTGGCCGTGGCGATCACGGTGAACCCGGGCGCCGCCGCGACCTGCGCGTCCTCCGTACCGGTCAGCTCCGGGACGCTCACCCGCCGGTCGGACAGGATCGACACCAGGGCGTCCTGCACTTCGGGCAGGCAGCGGGTGATCTCCTCCACTCTGGCCACCCGGCCCGAGCGCATGGCGGTGAGCACCGGCGAGTCCACCAGCGCCTGCCGGGACGGGCCCTGGGCCAGCAGCAGGGCGTAGTTCCAGCCGTAGCGGAAGGCGTCTTCGGTCGTGCCGGCCGTGCCCTGCACGGTGAGCGCGCTGGTGCCGCACACGGCGGCGGCCAGCAGCTCCGACAGCATCGACTTGGCGGTGCCGGGCTCGCCCACGAGCAGCAGCCCGCGCTCGCCGGCGAGCGTCACCACGCACCGCTCGACGAGCGAGCGCTCACCGACGAACTTGGCCTCCACCCGCAGCCGCGCCGGGACACCGGCGGCCCGCCGCTCCTCGGGCAGTTCGAGCGGCTCGCCACCGCCGCCGCAGACGAACGTCACCACCGCCCGCGGCGTCAGCGCCCACCCGGGCGGTCGGGGCCCGTCGTCGTAGGAGGCGAGAAAGGCCAGCTCGGTCGCGTACCGTTCTTCGGCCGCGAGCACCTGGCGGGCCGGAGCGGCCGCCGTCGCCTGGTCATCGGTCATGGTCATCGAATGTCCTCACGCAGATCAGGGGGGTTCATCGGCGCCGTCCGCGCCTGACCTTCAGCTCTTCGTAGCGGGGCAGATCGCCTTCGCGTATCCGGCGCCACGCCCTGGCGTACAGGTCGGCGACGGGTTCGAGCGGCACCAGGGCCACGCTCCGGCACGGCTGGAACATGGAGAGCTTCCACCGCTCGACGGGGAGGCTGGGCGCCTCCAGCTCCGCCCATCCGCCAGGCAGGAACAGGGAGCGCCCCGCCCGCGGCCTGGTGGCCTCGATCACGAGGTCGGTGGCGGCCAGCTCGGCCCGGGCGGCCTTGAGCCGGGCGGGCTTCCAGCCGGTCCACCGGGCGACGTTGCGGTCGGTCGGGTCCGGCATGGCCAGCAGGACGAGGTAGACGGCCGCGGCGTCCGCGCCGAGCCCGTACGTCGCGGCGACCTCGGCGACCAGGTCGGGGACCGAGCGGGTGGGATCCTGCGGCCACCCCTCCTCGCCGCCGGCTTCCGCGACGAGGGCCTCGAAACGCGGATCACGCGCCAGCCGCAGGGCGATCTCGATCGGTAACCGCTCTTCCGTCCCGAGCAGGGCCCGCAGGTAGGGGTCGTCCTCGTCGAACAGGGCGACCCGGAGGGCGGGCGCGGTCCAGTGGCGGAGGGTGGGCAGGATGAGGCACCCGTACCGGACGAATCCCTCGCCGGTCTCGGTCGGCGCGCCCGCGGCCTTCTGGTACGTGGCCAGCTCGACGTGGCGGCCGAGGTTGAGCAGCAGCTCGGGCGCGGCCAGCCGGTCGCGGACGGCGGCCAGCGCGGCGGGCAGCGCCGCCCGGATCGGGTCGCCGGCGGGCAGCCGGTGGGCCAGCCACGCCACCATGGAGACGACGGCGACGAGCGTTTCCGCGTCGAACCCCGGGCCCTGCCCGTCCGCCCGGCGCACCTCGCTGCCCTGGACGGTCCAGGACAGGTCGCGGCTCAGCTCGCGGGTGGCGGCCGGGTCGAGGAGGGCGCGGAGGGCGCGGCCCGCGGCCCAGGTCGTATTGACCGCGCGGGCCGCCTCCACCGGCAGCCACTCGGGCACGGCCGCCTGCCGGCCGACCTCGGCGTTCCACACCTCGGCCGCGGCGGCCACGTCGGGGCCGTCGGTCCAGAGCCGCGCCGGGTCGGCGGGCAGCAGCGCCCCGACGACGGCCTGCCGCACGCCGACGCCCAGCAGGCGCAACTCGTCCCTGGCGACCGCCGCCTCGCCCTCCTTCACGTCGAGCGTCGTGCGCATCTCCTTCGTGAGGAAACCGCGATGGTACGACTCCGCTCCCGGCATCCCGGCCACCACCAGGCTCGCGAGCGTCCGGGACACGCCGGTGAGCCGGGCGAACTCCGTAGCCGCCGCCGGCCGGAACGGCACCGGCCCGCGCGCCTCAAGCTCGGCGAGGAACGCCTCGACCCAGCCGTCCGGCCGATCCCCGCCGACCGGGGAGGAGGACACGACGGTGTACGGCGGCGGCACCTCGAACAGGCCCAGCGGATCGTGGTACAGCACCTCCCAGCTGATCATGGAGCCACCGTGGTCGTAGTCGAGCACGGTCACGAAGGCCATGAACGCCCCGCCGCCCCTCGGCAGCACCCCGTACCATCTCCGGTCGTCCCACTCACCGTTGAGCTCGGTCATGTGCCGGTCGTCGAGCCGCACCGTCATCCGCCGCCACCGGTCAGGGGCGGCCGAGAGCGGCAGGCCGCGCCCGTGCAGCTCCGTGAGCAGCGTCCGCAGCGCGGCGCGGTGCTCCTGGCCGGACAGCTCGGCCGCCGCGCGGAAGGCCACGGCGGCGGCGTGGTCGAGCACCGAAGAGGTCCAGCGCAGGTCGGAGCCGGGCAGTTCGGGGTCCAGCCGGGGCCGGTCCGGCCGGGCGGCCGGCTCCGCGGCGGACAGCAGCTCGCCGATGATCCGGATCTGGCCGACGACGCCGTCCCCGCCCGTGCGGTGCCAGTGGGTGCCGGCGTCGGCCTTCAGCCCGTTGAGCGCCTTGCCGAGCAGGCCATCGGAGGGCCCGGCGGGCCCGCGCGGCCGGTCGGCCCCGGCCAGCGTCTTGCCGAGCCTGGCCATGACGGCGTGCAGCGCGGCCCGCTGCTGGGCGGCGAAGCGCGCGACCCCGGCGATCCCGGCCACCAGCGCGCCGTTGCCGAGGCCCGGCAGCAGCGCCCGGATCAGGGCCTCCAGCTCACTGGGGGGCCGGCTGACGCCGTCGAGTTCGGCGGCCTTGAGCATCGAGGCCGCGGCGTCGTCGTCGATCCCGCGCAGCGCGGCCGACCCGGCGGGGTCGCGGGGCTCGAAGTACGTCCAGTAGCGCACCGGAGGCAGGATGGCGGTGCCCTCGCCGAACGGACCCGGCTCCCGGTCGGTCATCATCCTGGCGGTGACCACGCCGTCGCGGTCGATCAGGTTGAGCCGGTAGTTCCCGCGCGTCACGGCGCAGGCGTGCTCGGCCCCGGAAAATCTCAACGCGCGCTCGGGGATCCCGGCGTCCCGTGGCACGGTGACGCGGCCGTCGCCCGTGTCCTCCGCCCGGATGGACCCGTCGGGCAGCCGTATCACCCGCCAGCCGAACACGCCGTCCACCGGCGCGCCGACGGGCGTGGGGGCGGCGGAAGGGGCGGGCAGCACCCAGCCGTCCAGGAGCTCGCTGCCCGCCGGGGCGTCGCGCAGCGCGTCGGCGAGGAAACCCGGCATGCCCTTGCGGCCCTCCCGGCCGCTGACCGGGTCGAACTCATGCCAGCCGGGCGGGCCGTCCCCGTCCCGGGACCAGACCCAGAACGAGGTCCCGTCGCTGATCACCTCGCGTTCGTCGGGCACCGACGTGTCGCCCCGGTGCAGTACGGCGTGCCCGGTGGTGCGGCCGCCGCCGGGCAGGGCCAGGCTGGCGGGACCGTCACCGCCGTAGTAGTCGAGCTTGAGGCCCCTGACGTTGCCGCCCTCCAGGTCCAGGACCTGGTCGGGGGCGGTGTGCCAGTAGCCGCGCAGCAGACTGTTCCGGTCCTGCGAATGCCAGTAGACCAGCAGCTCGCCGTCCACGTAGTGGAAGCCGGGGTGCATCCACGTGTCGTCGTCCGGGACGCGCAGGTCGTGGGTGAGCACCGTACCCTCGGGGCCGAGCACGCTGACCTTGGCGGGCCCGGCGACGATCGCGTAGGGCCAGGCGTCGGCGACCACGATGTCTTTGACGCCCCACCGGGGCGCTGCGGCCGCGACGGCCTCGTCCCAGGCCGGCCAGCCCAGCTCGTCGATCAGCCCGGCGCGCAGGGTGCGGGCCAGCAGCCGGGTGACGTCCGCGGCGGCGACCTCGCGGATCTCCTCCTCCGCCAGCCGCAGCGCCTCGCCGGGCAGCCAGGCCAGGTGGCGCAGGGCGTCGGGAATGTCGGGCAGCCCGGCGGCCGAGGCGCGCCGCGCCAGCTCGCGCACCCACCCGGCCAGCATCGGCCGCCCGCCGGGGGTCTCCGCCAGCAGCCGGATGGCGCGCCGGCCGGCCTCGTCGTCGTGGCACCAGTAGGCTCCGCCCCGGAACGAGGCTTCGAACCGGCCGTCGGCCGCCAGCGCCACCAGGTCGCGCTGCCCCTCGCCGTCCCCCCAGTCCGCCAGCAGGAGCCGGTGGTGGTCACCCGGGCGGGCCACCGGTATGTCCAGGGACAGGAGCTGGTCGAGCAGGTCGACCTCCACCGGGGCCGCCAGCGTGCGGCCGGCGGCGGTCAGCTCGGCCCGCAACGGGCCACCCAGCCGCTCGATGAGCGTGTGGAGCCGGGGCAGGCGCGGTGGCCGCCCCCACGGGCTGTCGCGGCACTCAAGGAAGCGCGTCAGCCAGCCCGTGATGCCGTCGGCGGGCCGGAGCAGGCCCTCGGCCAGGTCGCCGGTTGCTCCCGACGACTCCAGGATCTCCAGCCAGACGCCGGGCATGTCGTGGTCCCTGGTCTCCGGCATGATCTCCAGCAGCTTCGCGCGAACGGCGGGGTCGTCCTTGCCCATCGCGGCGATGGCGGAGGCGTGCGACCTCCACCAGCCGGTGGCCGCCCGCTGGGTGGCCGGCAGGGCGATCAGCTCGGCAAGGTAGGCGCGCTCGGCGGCGTCGGCGCCCGCCTTGGTGGTGCGGGCGAGCCTGCGCAGGTCCTGCGCCATCTGCGCCGAGGGCGGCAACCCGCCCGCGGTCCGCCGCACGCACAGCCGGGTGAAGCGGCGCAGCGCCTCGTCGGCGGGCAGGCGGCCGGCCAGCTCCCTGGCGTATCCGGACAGCACCTTGACCGGCAGCGCCCCCGCCAGCGCGAACTCCAGGAACACGGCGTCCAGCCGGTCCTCGTCCACGTCGAGCCCGTGCTCCGCCTCCGCCGCGCGGGCGCGGGAGAACATCTGGCCGGCGTAGGTCGCGTTGTCCAGGCCGGCGAAGACGCGCCCGGCCTGTTCGTAGAACGTGGGCAGGAAGTGCGGCACCGACGCGGCGAGCCGGCCGGCCAGCTCCTGATAGGCGTCGAGCGCGGCCTTGGCCTTGGACTTGGCCTGCCGGGCGATGCGTTCGAGCTCGGGCACGACGGCCAGCGCGTGATGGCCGTCGTCCGGGTGGTGTACGAGCACCCACTCGGGGAAGCCGAGCGAGCGGCGCAGCCCGATGCCGATGACCTCGGGCTCGCCCGCCGGCTCCAGCCCGAGGAACCCGGCCGCCAGGTCCTCGGCCGCGCGAAGCTCCTCGGCCACCAGCCGGACCACCACCCGGTCGTCCAGCCCCGGATGCCGGTAGGCGCGGGCCACCAGCGGCACCGCCCCCTCACCCGCCCCCGCGGCCTCGGGCGGCCGCACACCCCCGGCCTTGAGCACCTCCCGCGCCTCCGTCATGACCCCTCCTCGATCTGCCGGCCTGCGTGGAGCCCGGCGGCCATCCGCATTCCCTCCGACCACGCCACCGGCCCGACCTCGGACAGCGGCAGCGACCTGCCCTCCTGGTCGTGCCAGGTGAGGTTGCCGGTCGCCGTCTCGCTCTCCCAGTACGGCTCCCCGATCCACACCGCCGCCTCCGCGATGCGCCCCGCGTCCCGGACCCGGCACGTGGCATAGCCGCCGGTCACCCGGTAACCGAGCCGCGTGGCCCGGGCCGCGAGCCCGAACCGGGAGGAGTATCTGCCACCGGCGAACTCGGTCACCTCCGTCGCCCGCGCCTTCACCTCGGCGGGCTTGCGCCAGGTCGCCCGGTGGATCTGCTCGACCGTCTGCGTCACCCCCAGCTCGGCGGCGAACTCCCGCAGATCGTCCAAATCGGGCAGCAGCACCGGGTGGGGCAGTGTCACCGTCTCCACGGACAACCGGACGGTCTCGCCGTCGAGGTTGACCACCCGCAGCTCGCCCGAGGCGGTGGCGTCCCGCAGGAACCCGGCCTCGTCGGGGTCGTCACCGACGATGACGAGGTCGCGCAGCGCCGCCTGCCACGCCTCGTCCGGCCACACCCGCGCCAGCAGCCCGGTCGGGACGGGCAGGGACGACACCATCCAGGTGTCCACCTGCGCGACGCACGCCGCGGCGTGCCGGTCGAGCCACTCGGCCAGCCGGCGCAGCCGGTCGACCTCGGGGTGCTCGCGCAGGGCCCTGGGCAGCGTCTTGAGCTGCCGCCCCGCCGCCCGGCCGCTGGTGGAGCGCGCCGCCACCCGGCCATCTATGAGGGCGACCTCGTATCCGTCGCCCGCCGCCAGCCAACCCAACGCGTCCGCCTTTCAGAGGTCATGGAGATGCACAGGTCATGGAGACAGGAATGCCGCGGTCTCCGATGCCGCGATGCGGGGAACGCTAGCGACCCCGACCGACAAATGGATCTCCGGGAGCCCGGGGAATCGCCCGGCTCACCGCCGTTGAGCGTCCCGGCCCGTGCGCTTCGACGAACGCAGGCCTCCTCCTTGGTAGTCCGGCACGAATACGCCGACCGCACTATGACATACCGTCGCCAGTGAATATCCAGGACGAAAGGCGGCAAGTTGATCGCGGTCAGGGAGCTCCATGAGGTCGCGGAGTTCGAGCGGGTCCTTGGGCTGTACAACGAGATCTGGCACTTCGAACCCGGCGACCCGCCCATCACGCTGGAACTGATGTGCGCCTTCGCGCACGCCGGCAACTACGTGGCGGGGGCCTTCGACGGTGACCGGCTCGTCGGCGGCTCGGTCGGGTTCTTCGCCGCGAACGGCGCGCTGCACTCCCACATCACCGGCGCGGCGCCGCAGGGAGGTGTCGGGCTGGAGCTGAAGCTGCACCAGCGGCGCTGGGCCCTGGAGCGCGGCCTGGAGCGCATCACCTGGACCTACGACCCGCTCGTACGCCGCAACGCCCACTTCAACCTGGCCAAACTCGGCGCCCGCCCCGAGGAGTACCTCCCCAGCTTCTACGGCGTCATGACCGACGCCATCAACCAGGGCGACGAGTCCGACCGCCTGGTCGCCTCCTGGCCGATCACCGCGCCGCACGTCGAAGCGCTCGCGCGGCGCGAGCCCCACGCCACGCCGGTGCCGGAGGACGCCGTCGTGGCGCTCGCCGACGAGGGCGGCCGGCCCGTCACCGGGCGCGCCGACGCCGCGAAGGTGCTGGTGGGCCTGCCCGCCGACATCGAGGCGTTGCGGCGGACCGAGCCGGGCATTGCCAAGGCGTGGCGGCACGCCGTCCGCGACGTGCTCGGGGGCCTGATGGGCGAAGGTTGCCGGGTGACCGGGTTCCACGAGAAGTCCTTCTATGTAGTGGAGAGAGTGTGAAGATCACCGGAGTAGAGCTGCGGCGGATCGCGATGCCGCTGGTGGCGCCGTTCCGCACCTCGTTCGGTACGGAGACCACCCGCGACATCCTGCTGGTCCGGGTCGTGACCCCGGACGGCGAGGGCTGGGGCGAATGCGTGGCCATGGCCGAGCCCCTCTACTCCTCCGAGTACGCCGACGGCGCCGCCGACGTCATCCGCCGCTTCCTGCTGCCCGCCCTGCCGAGGACGCTCGGCGTCAACGACGTCGGCCACGCCCTGGCGCCGATCAAGGGGCACCGCATGGCCAAGGCCGCCCTGGAGACGGCCGTGCTCGACGCGCAGTTGCGGGCGTCCGGCGAGTCGTTCGGACGTTTCCTCGGCGCGGTCGCGGACCGGGTGCCGTGCGGGGTGTCGGTGGGCATCATGGACTCCGTTCCGCAGCTCCTCGACGCCGTCGCGGGCTATCTCGACGAGGGCTACGTCCGCATCAAGCTGAAGATCCAGCCCGGCTGGGACGTCGAGCCGGTACGCGCGGTGCGCGAGCGGTTCGGCGACGACGTGCTCCTCCAGGTGGACGCCAACGCCGCCTACTCCCTGGCCGACGCGCCCCGGCTGGCCCGGCTGGACGCGTTCGACCTGCTGCTCATCGAGCAGCCGCTGGCCAACGACGACCTGGTCCAGCACGCCAGGCTGGCCCAGCGGCTGCGGACGCCGATCTGCCTGGACGAGTCGATCGAGTCGGCCGATCACGCCGCGGCGGCGATCGCCCTCGGCTCCTGCTCCATCGTCAACATCAAGCCCGGCCGGCTCGGCGGCTACCTCGAAGCGCGCCGCGTCCACGACCTGTGCCGGGCCAACGGGGTCGCCGTCTGGTGCGGCGGCATGCTGGAGACCGGGCTCGGCCGGGCCGCGAACGTGGCGCTCGCGGCGCTGCCCGGGTTCGCGCTGCCGGGCGACACCTCGGGCTCGCGCCGCTACTACGCGACCGACATCACCGATCCGTTCGAGCTGGTGGACGGGCACCTGGAGGTGCCGACCGGCCCCGGGCTCGGGGTCACGCCGATCCCCGAGGTGCTCGACGAGGTGACCACGTCCACCGAGTGGATCACCCTCTGACGCCTCAGGAGCGCCCCCTGAGCCGCGGCACCGCCGCCAGCAGCGTGCGCGTGTAGTCGTGCGCGGGCTCGCCGATGACCTGCTCGGTGGGTCCGTGCTCGACGATCCGGCCGCGGTGCATGACCGCGATCGTGTCGGCGACGTACCGGACGACGGCCAGGTTGTGCGAGATGAACAGCATCGACAGGCCGAGCTCGTCGCGCAGCCCGCGGACCAGGTTGAGCACCGTGCCCTGGACCGACACGTCGAGCGAGCCGGTGATCTCGTCGGCGATCAGCAGGGCCGGGTCGCCGCCCAGGGCGCGGGCGATCGCCACCCGCTGCCGCTGCCCGCCCGACAGCTCGCGCGGGTAGCGCCCGGCCAGCTCGGCGGGCAGCTGGACCAGGCCGAGCAGCCGCGGCACCTCCGTGGCGCGGCGCCGCTTCGCGATGCCCTCCCCCACTGTCTCGCCGATCGTCATGCGCGGGTCCAGCGACGCGTACGGGTCCTGGAACACCATCTGGATCCGCGTCGCGCCCTCGATCCTGCCCGTGTAGGGGACGAGCCCGCTCACGGCCCTGGCCAGCGACGACTTGCCCGAGCCCGACTCGCCCACGACGCCGACGGCATGGCCGTCAGGGATCTCCAGGGTGACGTCGTCGACCGCGGTGAAGCCGCCGTAGCGCACGGTCAGCCCTTCGATCCTCAAGAGGTGACCTCCCAGCAGGCGACCCGCTGCCGCAGGCCGTGGACGACGAGTTCGGGGCGTTCGCTCCGGCAGCGTTCGGTGGCGAGCGGGCATCGGCCGGCGAACGCGCAGCCCGCGCCGACCCGCGCCGGGGCCGGCTGGGTGCCGGGGATGCCGGCCAGCGGGCGGCCGCGGTCGGTGTCGAGGTCGGGCAGCGACGCGACGAGCGCCCTGGTGTAGGGATGGGCGGCGTCGTCGGCGAGCCGGTCGGCGGGCAGTTCCTCGACGACGCGCCCTGCGTACATGACGACGACGCGATCGCAGAGCTCGCCGACGACCGCGATGTCGTGGGAGATGAACAGCAGGGCCGCGCCCGTCTCCTCGACGACCTCGCGGAGCAGCCGCAGGATCTGCCGCTGCACGGTCACGTCGAGGGCGGTCGTGGGTTCGTCGGCGACGATCAGGCGTGGCGTGCCCATCAGGCCCATCGCGATGACCGCCCGCTGGCGCATGCCGCCGGACAGCTCGTGCGGATGCTGGGCGGCCTGCTTGGCGGGCTCGGGCAGCTGGACGTGGCCGAGCCGGTCGACGGCGCGGCGGCGGGCGTCCGCGCGGCTCGCGCCCTGGTGGACGACGGCCACCTCGGCGAGCTGGCCGCCGACCTTGAGCGCGGGGTTGAGCGAGGCCATCGGGTCCTGGAACACCATGGCGAGCGCGGTGCCCAGCTCCTTGCCGGACAGGGTGGCGACGTCGGCGCCGCCGAGGCGCAGCCGGCCGTACGTCACGGTGCCCGGATAGGGGACGAGGCCGCCGATGGCGGCGGCGGTCAGGCTCTTGCCGCTGCCGGACTCGCCCACCAGGCCGACGATCTCGCCGGGGGCGATGCTCAGCGACAGCCCGCGTACGGGCGTCGAGCCGCCGGGGAAGGAGACGGTCAGGTCGTGGACCTCCAGGACGGCGTCCGGGTCGGGCTCCCCGGCGCGCTCCGGCGGCGCGGTCCTGGCGGTGTCGCGCTGCCCGGCGGAGGAGCGGGAGGCGGCCCTGGCCAGGGTGTCGCCCAGCAGGTTGAAGCCGATGCCGGCCAGCGCGACGGCGGCCGCGGGACCGAGCGCCACTTCGGGGTTGACGTAGATCCAGGTGAACCCGTCGAACAGCAGGCGGCCCCAGTCGAAGTCCGGCGGCTGCACGCCGAGCCCCAGGAACGACATGCCGGCCAGGCCGAGCAGCGCGCCACCGAGCGACTGGGCGAGGTTGAGGATGAGCGGTTCGGCGATGTTGGGCAGGATGTGCCGGGCCAGGATGCGGCGGCGGGGCACGCCGAGCATGCGCGCCGCGGCCACGTAGTCGGCGCCGGCGACCGAGGCGGCCAGGGTCTGGGTGAGCCGGGCGAAGCCGGGCGCGATGGCCACGCCGATGCCGAGCACCGCGCCGCGCGCGCCGAGCCCGGTGGCCACCGCCGTGAACATGGCCAGGAGCAGCCCGGGGAAGGCGACCAGGGCGTTGACCGCGCCGGTGACCAGCCGGGCGCCCCGCCGGGGCAGGACGGACGGGAGCGCGCCGAGCACGATGCCCACGGTGGCGCCGATGAGGGTGGCCAGCAGTGCCAGGGCCAGCGAGTAACGCCCCGCCACCAGCACCCGGGCGAGCAGGTCGCGGCCCAGGTTGTCGGTGCCGAGCGGGTGCTCGGCGGAGGCGCCCTGGAGGATGGCGCCGGCGTCGATGCGCTCGGCGGCCGCGCCCCAGATGATCGGCCCCACCACCGCCAGCACCGCCATGAGCAGCACCAGCGCGCCGCCGATCAGCGCCGGCGCGCTGCGCCACACGCCGCCGCGCCGCCCCGGTCCCTTCTTCACGTGCCCGGCCGCCTGCTCCACGCCGCCGTCCGCGGCTGTCCTGGCCCCCATCAGGCCGAGACCTCCTTGATCTCCGAGGTGGGATCGAGCGCGCCGAGCACCAGGTCCACGACGAGGTTCACGATCAGTACCACGGCGCCGTACACGAGGATCACGGCCTGCGCCACCGGGTAGTCCTTCTGGGTGATCGACTCGACGATCTTCAGGCCGAGTCCGGGCCAGGCGAAGACGTACTCGACCAGGACGCTGCCGGCGATCAGCGAGGTCAGCAGCAGGCCGCCCATCGTCAGGGTGGCGGTCAGCGTGTTCGGCAGCACGTGCCGCAGGTGCAGCCGGATCGCGGGCAGCCGCTTGGCGCGGGCCAGGCGCACATAGTCGCTGCCCAGCTCGCGCAGGGTCTCGACCCGGGTGATCCGGGCGATCATCGCGATCGGCCCGACCGACAGGGCGGCGATGGGCAGCACGTACGTGAGCGGCCCCGCCTTGCCGGCCGGCGGGAACCAGCCGAGCCCGACGGCCAGCACAGCCACCAGCGCGATCGAGTACAGGAACTCGGGCACGGCCACGGCGGTGCCGGTGGCGGTGCCGAAGGCCAGTTCGGTGCCGCGGTTGCGGCCGTTCTCCGTGCGTACGGCGGCCCACATGCCGAGCGGCACCGCCACGACCAGCGCCACGGCGGTGGCCAGCAGGGCCAGGGTCAGGGTGTTCGGCAGACGGGCCGCGATGACGTCGCCCACCTGCTCCCCCGTCAGGAAGGAGGTGCCGAAGTCGCCGGTCAGGACGTGGCCGACGTACGTGACGAACTGCTCCGGCAGCGGCCGGTCGAGGCCGAGCGCGGCCGTACGGGCCTGGACCAGCTCGATCGGGGCGGCCGGCCCGAGCGAGGCGCGGACCGGGTCACCCGGGATGAGATGGATCATCGTGAAGGACGCCACGAGCAGCACGGCCAGCGACACCGCGAACCGCACGATCCGGCGCGCGCCCGTACGCAGCGTCCTGCGGACGGCCGGGCTGCCCGGGCCTGCCCTGAGCTGGTCGCTCACTGCGCTACCAGCCGGAGAGAGGTGGCCACCGGGCTCCCGGCGATGGTGCGGAACGTGGCGCCCTTGGCGGCCAGCAGTGCCGTGTAGTCCACCACGGGCACCAGGTCGGCGGCCTCGAACAGGGCCGACTCCGACTCCAGCCACATCGGGCAGGCCTCGGCGGCGGAGAGCTTGCCGGCCTTGGCGACGAGGTCCTCGTAGCGCTTGTTGGCCAGGTGGGCGAAGTTCGCGCCGTCGGGGGCGGACGGTCCCGACAGGAAGCCGATGAGCTGGCTGGGCAGGGTGACGCCGATCGGCAGCCACACGACGTCCCAGTCCTGGGTGGCGTTGAGCGACTCCGAGAGCTTGGTGTCGATGACGCCGTTCAGCTTGACCTCGACGCCGAGCTTCTTCCACACCTCGGCCATGTACTCGGCGGAGGCCTGGTAGTTGGAGCCGCGGGTGGTGGCGTACATGTAGCGCAGGCTGAGCCGCTTGCCGTCCTTGGCCCTGAATCCGTCGGCACCGAGCTTCCAGCCCGCCGCGTCGAGCGCTGCCGCGGCGGCCGCGGCGTCGTAGCCGGGCACGTGCCCGGTCACGGAGTCGCCCTGGCAGGGGCGGGGCTCCAGGACCAGGCCGGTGGCCGGTCTGCCGGTGCCGCCGGAGGCGACTGCGGACAGCTCCTGCAGGTTGAGCGCCTGTGTGAGGGCCTTGCGGACCTGCGGGTCGTGGCCGGGCCGGTCCTCGCCCTGGTGGTAGAAGAACTGGCCGGTATTGGTCCTGAGCTCCTGCTTGGTCACGCCCGGGGACGCCGCGACGCGGGTCCGGTCGGGGCCGAGGAAGAGGGCGCCGTTGAGGGAGCCGGCGATGAGCAGGTTGGCGGAGGTCCCCTCGTTCGGCACGACCTTCATCACCAGTGTCTCCGGCAGGTCCTTGGCGGTGGCGCCGGCGGGGCCCCAGGTGTAGTCGCGGCGCACCTTGAACGTGTAGTGGTCGCTGGGGACCGCCTCGGTGAGCTGGTACGGCCCGCTGCCGGAGGTGGCCCGGGCGATCGAGGCGCGGTCCTTCACCCCCTTGCCGCAGACGATGTACATCGTCCGGGTGCTCTCCAGGATGAAGCTGAACGGCTGCGGCATGGACAGCGTCACCGTGCCGGCGGCGTCGTCGGCCTCCGCTTTCATGCCCACGGGCACCATCACCCCGTAGACGGGCGACTTGGTGGCGGGGTCGGCGATGTGGTTGACGTTGTCGGCCACGTTCGTGGGGGTCAGCTGGGAGCCGTCCGAGCACGTGACGCCCTTGCGCAGGGTGAAGGTGACCGAGTCGGGCTTGACGTCCCACTTCTCGGCCAGGCTGGGGACGATCTTCCCGGACTCGTCCACGGCCACGAGCGTGTCGTAGGCCATGGACAGCACGTTGTTGGTGACCGACAGCACGCCCTGAGCGGGGTCGAGGGCGCCTGGGTCGGCCGGGATCGCGAACGTGAAGGTGCCACCCGTAACCGGCTTGCCCTGCTGCTCGGGGCCGCTCGTCGTGCCTCCGCACGCGGCCGTGAGCAGAGCGAGCCCGGCCAGGGCCGCGACTGCTGTTTTCGTCATGGGGACTCCAGACAGGCGTGGGGGGTCGCCACAACCTTCCTGCCTGCCCAGACCCGGTTCCTATGTGCCCGCCCACGAAAATGCCGGGGCGGCTCGTGCTAGCGACCGAAGATCCGCATCTGCAGCATCACGGTGAGCCGGGCGTCGGGGTCGGACAGGTCGAGGCCGCTGATCTCGACCAGGCGCTTGAGCCGGTAGCGGAAGGTGTTGGCGTGGACGTGCACCAGGGCGCTGGCCGCGTTGACGTCGCCGAACTCGTCGAGATAGGCCCGCAGGGTGGCGGCCAGCTCGGTGCCGTGCTCGGCGTCGTGGTCGAGCAGACGCTGGTAGGGACCGGTGGGCGTCTGCTCCTCGGCCGCGGCCACGTCGGCTACCTGGAGCAGCAGCGACTCGAAGTGCACGGCCGTGTAGCCGGCGGCCTGGCCGCTGGTGCCTCGGGCGCGCAGCACGCGCAGCGCCCGGTCGGCGTCCGCACGCGACCTGGCCACCTGCGAGAGGCTGCCGGCCAGGCGGCCCACGCCGATGTTGGCGGCGTGCCGGGGCCCGACTCTGGCCAGGAAGCTCTCCGCCACGCGTACAGCCCGCGCCTCCTCGTCGCCCACCGAGTGCAGCGGCAGCACCGCGTACGCGATGGAGCCGACGAGCGCGGCGGCGGCCTTGGGATTGATGGCGGCGACGTGCAGCGCCAGCGCGTCGCAGAACCGCTGCCTGTCGCTCTCGCCCCGGGCGGGGTCGCCGGTGGGGTCGGTCGTGATGTGGTCGGAGACGAGCTGGGCGGCCAGCACGCAGAGCCGGGTGGTGGCGATGCCCAGCCGCCCGGCCCCCTCGGGGGCGTCGGCGCCGCCGGCCAGCACGGTGGAGAGCAGGTCGGCGCGCAGGCGCCGCTGGGTGTCGGCCCCGGCCCGCTCGCGCAGCAGTTGCAGCGCGACGATCTTGGCGGCGTCGGCGAGCGCGCGTTGCCGCTGCTCGCTGAGCGGCTCGCGGACGGCCACCCAGATGGAGCCGAGGATCTCGTCTCCGCTGCGTACGGCCACGGCGGCCCGGTTGATCACGCCCTCGTCCGCGAGCTCCATGTAGATGGGGTCGCGGCTCTGGTAGAGCTGCTTGAAGAAGCCGCGCTCGTCGAGCATCCGCAGGTAACGATCGGGCACCTGCCGGCCGAGTACGGTCTCCACCCGGCCCGCGTCGGCCTCCTCCTGCCGGCCGGAGAAGGCGAGCACTCGCGACGACCGGTCCTCGATGGTGACGGGCGCGTCGATCAGCGCGCACACGGCGTTGGCCAGCGAGAACAGGTCGCCCTGCGGTTCCTGACCGGGCTCGGCCAGGTCGGCCTCTGCCAGCAGGGAGCGCAGCAGCGCGGCGACCTGCGCCCAGGAGGCGGCCCTGGTGAGGCCGAGCACGGCGACGCCGGTCTCCAGCACGGCGGCCCGGACCCGCTCGTCAACGTCCACGGGCAGCTTCACCACGACCGCCGCGGCGGCGGGCGCGTGCTCGATGAGGAAGCAGACCTCCGCGGCGCCGCGCACGCCCACCCCGAGCACGATCCCGCCCGGGGGGACGATCAGCTCGTCGAGCGGGTCGAAGATGTGCACGCCAGTGACCTCGGCGTCGAGGTCACCGGGTGAGGCGGCCACGTCGAGGACCGTGGTCCCGAGGTCCTGCAGGATCCGTCCCAGGCTGGCGCGGGGGCGGTTCCTCATTCGCTCACGATAATCCACGAAAACCGACATCAGCGGAAAAAATCGACGCCACACCGGACGGGACGGCCGGCGTGGCCGCGCCCGTCCGGCCGGTCAGACACGGGCCACCGCACGACCGTTGTGCAGGTAGGCGGCCCGCCCGTCCCGCAGCACGAACGTCACCACGTCGTGCCGCCCGTCCTCGGCCTCGACGGCGATGAACGACTCCCCGTCGAGACGCGCGTACCGGGTGGTGCTGCGGGTGGCGCCCATGCTCTCCATGAGCGGGCCGGGGATGAGCGTGACGTCCAGGCCGTCCTCCGCGGCGGCGACCTCGTAGCCGAGCTGCGGGCCCTGGTAGCTGCCCGCGTACGGGGCGCCGTCCACGGGTTCCAGCACCTGTGGCGGCAGGGGCGGCCCGGGCACCGTCAGGCCGGTCGCCTCCTCGATGACCGGCCGCGCCACGTCGGCGATGAGCCCGGCGAACGAGCCGCCGTTCCCGCTCATCGCGAGGACGAAGTCCGCCTCGGGCACGATCCGCCAGTACGTGCTCTGCCCGGGCGTGCCGCCGTCGTGCCCGTAGGCGCCCCAGCCGAACAGCTCCACGCCGAGCCCCCACCGCTCGGCCAGCGCGCCACCGCCACCCGGCACGTGCACCTGTGGCGTGAGCATCGCGGCCACCGACTCCTCCGGCAGCAGCCGTTTGCCGTTCGGCGCCAGGCCGCCGGCCGCCAGCGTCCGGCCGAACGCGACCAGCTCGCGCGGTGCCAGG
Organism: Nonomuraea jiangxiensis; assembly: GCF_900099965.1. Lineage (GTDB taxonomy): Bacteria > Actinomycetota > Actinomycetes > Streptosporangiales > Streptosporangiaceae > Nonomuraea > Nonomuraea jiangxiensis. The sequence continues at coordinate 89,599 of NZ_FNDJ01000016.1, forward strand.
CACATGGTGGCACCGGCCGGGCCGTTGGACCGAGGCATCTGCCAGCGCGGGTAGACGGTGGCGTCCGGCCCGATGTGGCCCGCCGAGACGCGGAAGAGCGCGGCCTCCTCACCGAACAGCGCCGCCTGCGTGGCGCCCAGCGGGTCCAGCAGGCGCTCGCGCACCGCCTGCTCCCAGGTGCCGCCGCGCAGCCGGGCCACCAGCGCGCCGAGCACGCAGTAGCCCGCGTTGCAGTAGGAGAACAGCTCGCCGGGCTCGTGCACGCGCCCGGCGGTGCCCAGGTGGCCGAGGAACTTCTCCAGGCAGTCGTCGCCGCGCCCGGTGTCCTCGAACACGTCGCCGTCGAAGCCGGCGGTGTGCGAGAGCAGCTGCCGGACGGTGACGCCGCCGAAGGCGAAGTCCGGCAGGTAGGTCCCCACCGGCTTGTCCAGCTTGACAAGGCCGTCCGCGACGAGCTGCATGACCAGCGCCGCCGTCCACACCTTCGTGGTGGAGCCGACCTGGAACACGCTGTCCGTCGTGGCCTCGACGCCGGTGACCGTGTTGAGCACGCCGGTGGCGGCCTCGTGCAGCTCGCCGTCGTGCCACACCGCGACGGCCGCGCCGGGCACGCCGTGCCCGCGCGCCGCCTCGGCGAGGCGATCCCGCAGATCCATGTCGGCCTCCTCAGCTGATCCTGGGGGTGGCGCGGGCGCCCATGTGCATGTACCGGGTGCCGTCGGCCAGGTCGAAGAACACGGCCGCCAGCCAGTCGCCGGCGCCCGGCGGCCGGAACACGAACAGGTTCTCCTCCACCGGCACGAAGTCGGCCTCCTGCGGCTCGTGCAGGGAGGCCAGCTCGCCGGTGGCCTCCAGGCGCACGCGGGCCCCGCCGTCGTCGTCCACGCTCAGCGTGATCCGGGAGCCGGCCCGCTCGTAGACGCCCGCGTACGGCCTGACGTCCACGTCGACCGGCGTCTCCGGCGGGGTCGGCGAGGGCGGCACGGTCAGGCCGTCCAGCTCGGCGAACAACTCGGTGGCCACGGCCCGGGTGAACGCGCCGCTCTTGCCGCCGTTGGCGGTCACGCAGACGACGGTCCCGGTGTCGGGCACGACCCACAGCATGGCGTGCTGGCCGATGGTGTTGCCGCCGTGGGAGATGACCCGGTGGCCGCTCCACTCGTCGAGGATCCAGCCGATGCCCCACTGCTTGCCCAGCGTGTAGGGGTTGGGGATGTCGACCTGAGGCTCCCACATCGCGCTCGGGTCCCGCAGCAGGTCGCCGCCCAGATGGGCCCGCCCGAAGGCGACCACGTCGGCCGGGCGGGCGCAGATCAGGCCGGCCGGGCCCACCGACCGCATGAGCCCCCACACCGGGACGGTCTTGCCGTCCTCGTGGCCCATCGCGGCGCGGAAGCGCAGCACGTCCTCCGGCAGCGTCCAGGTGTGGGTGAGGCCGAGCGGCTCGCAGATGCCCTCGCGCAGGACGTCGTCCCAGCGTTTGCCGGTCAGCCGCTCCAGCACCCGGCCCGCGAAGACGAACCCGGAGTTGCAGTAGGACTGGGTGACGCCGAGCGGGTGGTTCTGCGCCAGGGTCGCGCAGGCGGCCACGTATTTCTCCACGCAGTCGTCGCCGCGGCCCGTGTCGATGAACTGGTCGCCGTCGATGCCGCTGGTGTGCGAGAGCAGGTGCCTGATCGTCGTGTTCTTGGTGGCCTCGGGGTCGGCGACCTTGAACTCGGGCAGCACCTCGATGACCGGCGTGTCCAGCGTCAGCCGGCCCTGCTCGACCTGCTGCATGATCAGCGTCGCGGTCCACACCTTGGTGATCGAGCCGATCTGGTAGAGCGCGTCGGTCGTCGCCTCCACGCCGGTGTCGACGTTCAGCGTGCCGGCCGCGAACTCGTGCAACTCGCCCTGGTGCCAGTACGCCAGCGCCGAGCCGGGGACCTCGTACTGGGCGATCAGCTCGGCGAGCCGCTGACCCATTGCTCCAGCCACGCGATGATCCTTTCGTTGTAGTCGTACCTGTGCGAGGGTCGCCCGCCCAGGATGAACAGATGGCTCGCGCCGGGATAACGCACCAGCTCGACCGGCACCCGCCGCTCGCGCAGGGCGGCGAACCACTGCTCGGCCTGGCCGACCGGGCAGCGGTCGTCGTCCTGGCCGTGCAGCAGGAGCGTCGGGGCGGTGACGTTCGCGACGTGGGTGATGGGCGACTGGGCGGCCAGGTCGCCGCGGCACTCGTGCTCCTTCAGCAGCAGGCCGAGGTCGGCGGTGCCGCCCATGCTCGCCAGGTCGCTCACGCAGCCGCCGGGGATCGCGGCCTTGAACCTGTCGGTCGTGGCCGACAACCAGCAGCTCATGTAGCCGCCGTAGCTGTAGCCGGTGACGGCCAGCCGCTCGGGGTCCGCGACGCCGTCGGCGATCAGGGCGTCGATGGGGGCGAGCAGGTCCTGGGCGTCGGCCAGGCCCCAGGCGCCGATGGCGGCGGTGTAGAAGTCCTCGCCGTACCCGTCGCTGGCGCGCGGGTTGACGGTCAGGACGGTCCAGCCGCGGGCGGCGAGGAGCTGGTGGTAGAGGTGGAAGCCGTCGAAGACGGGCGACCAGGCGTTGTGCGGGCCGCCGTGCACGTCGAGCAGCAGCGGGCCGGGGGTCTGCGCGCTCTCGTCGCGCAGGACGAAACCCTCGACCCGGGTGCCGTCGGGGGCGGTGAAGGTGCGGCGGCGCGCGGTGAAGAGCTCGACGTCGCCGAGGGCGTGATCGGTGAGCCGGGACGGGTCCTGCCCGCCGGTCAGCAGGTGCACGTCGCCGGCGCTGTGCTGCGTCGCCGCCACGTAGGCCACCGCGCCCGCCGCCGCGCTGATCCCCGAGATGTTGACCTCGCCGGGCACCAGCCGCTCGGCGCGGGCGCCGCCCTCGGGGAGGCGGTAGAGGTGCGTCGAGCCGCCGTCGCGCGCGCAGAACAGCAGGTCCGTGCCGAGCAGTGCAGGAACGCCGCCGGGGTAGCCGGGGGCGCCGGTCATCACGTTCCTGTCGAGGCCGGTCTCCACCTCGGCCCATCCGCCGGGGCCGAACGTGAACAGCCGTACGTGCCCGATCAGGCCACCCTTGTGCGCCGCGGCGACCAGCCGGTCACCGAGCCACCAGACGCCGCCGCAGAGAAGGCCGGGATCCGTCAGCCGCTCAGGCACGGCGCCCTTGACCGCGTCGACGGCGTAGGCGGCGCCGCCCGGCTCCAGGTCGCGGTCGTCGTCCAGGTCGGCGGCGAACACCAGGCGCAGGCCGTCGGGCGACCACGACGGCTCGCCCGCGAAGAAGTCGCCCGTGGTGACCGGGAAGGTCTCGCCGGTGTCCGTCTCGGTGACGAACAGGTGCCTGGTCAGGCCGTTCACCAGCCCGGCGCCGTCGGCCTTGTGGTCGAGCCGGGTGGCCACGATCGGGGCGTTCTGGTCGGGTGCTCCGCCGTCCTCGCCCGTACCGACGAGCGCGGCGTACGCGATGCGGGTGCCGTCCGGCGACCAGACGGCCGGTCCCGCGCCGAGCGTCGCGGAGGTCACCGGCGTGGGCTCGCCGCCGTCCATCGGCAGCAGGTGGATCTGCGGCCTGCCGTCCACCGGCCGCAGGAACGCCAGCGTCCGGCCGTCCGGCGACCACCGCGCGGCGCTGCCGGCCGCCAGCCGCCGCGGCTCGGCGCCCGGCTCGGCCAGCCAGACCTCGGTACGGTTCTCGTCGGAATCCCGCACGGCGGTCGTCAGCGTGTACGCCACCGCTCCCCCGTCGGGACGCACCTGCGGATCGGAAGGAATGGCGAGACGGTAGAAGTCGTCGAGCACGAGATGCGGCATGGACCAAACCGTAGGCCCCCGCCGACCGGGCATCTTCGGTGCCTGCGACGAACGACGCCGCCCGGCTTGTGCGAGAGCCCAACACCGGGCGAGCCCTGTCATAGCGGCGGCAGGACGGTCAGGGCGGGCGGCGTCTCATCAGCCGAGAATTCGGGCGGCGAGCGGCGGATCGGGCGGGATACGCTCCTTTGCGTGCTTTCTCCGGATCGGCCAGAACCGATCACCCCAGGCCCGCTGCGCTGCTCCCAACCGGATTCATGAAGCCTGACACGCGAGCGGTGCCCGGTTCCCTGTGGCGAGACCGCGACTTCCTGATCTTCTGGTGCGCGCAGACCCTGTCGGTCGCGGGCGACTCGTTCGCGCTCATCGCGGTGCCCCTCCTCGTCCTGAACGTCACCGGCTCCGTCGCGCAGATGGGCCTGCTCACCGGCGTGTCGGGGGCGGCGTCGGTGGCGGCCGGGATCTTGGCGGGGGCGCTCGCCGACCGCTTCGACCGGCGCCGGCTGCTCATCGCCTGCGACGTCATCCGGCTCGTCCTGTTCGCGACGATCCCGGTGGTCTGGGCCTTCGGCGACCACGTCTGGCTGCTCTTCTGCGTGCTCCCGCTGGCCGCGGCCGTGGGCATGGTCTTCCAGGTCACGTACGTGACCGCGGTACGCGAGCTGGCCGGCGAGACCCGCGTCACCGAGGCCAACGGCATGCTGTACGCCACCGCCGCCGCGGCGGGCATCCTCGGCCCCAGCCTGGCCGGCGTGGTCTCCAGCAACCTGGGCCCGACCGCCGCGATCACCATCAACGCCGCCAGCTTCGGCCTGTCCGCGCTCGGCGTCCTGCTCACCCGCTCCTCCCGGTACGCCGTCGAGGCGGCACCCGCGCCCCGGGGACGGCCGTTGCGTGAGCTGCTGGCCGGGGCCGAGTTCCTGGTCCGGCATCCGGTGCTGCGCACGCTGACGATCCTGCTGTCGTTCTTCATCTTCATGACCCTCGGGCTGACGGACATCGTGATCTACCGGCTCAAGCACGACCTCGGCCAGGCGGACTCCGTGGTGGGCGTCGTACTGGGCGTCGGGGCGGCCGGCACGATGATCGGCTCGATGCTGGTGGCCCGGGTGCGGCGGAGCCTCGGGTTCGGGCCGTCGTGGATCGGGGCGCAGGTGGTGTCGGGGCTGGCCATCCTCGGCCTCGGGCTGGCCGGCTCCGTATGGGGCGTGGCCGCCATCATGGCCCTCTACCTGGCCTGCGTCAGCGTGGCCGGCATCTGTTCCATGTCGCTGCGGCAGCAGGTCACCCCCGCTCACCTGCTGGGCCGCGTGACCTCGGCGTTCTGGACGATCCACTTCTCGCTCGGGCCGGTGGGCGCGGCCGCCCTCGGCTGGGCAGCCGCGAGTTACGGCGCCACCGCGGTGTTCGTGATCGCCGGCGCGTCCTGCCTGCTACTCGCGCTGGTCGCCCTGGCCACCCCGGTACGGCAGCGCCACCCCGAGCGCGCCCCGGCCACCTGAGCCGAACCGGCGAGTTCGTTCCTACAGACAACGGAAAAGGGTGCCCGAATATCCGTCATCTGCCCGGTGCTGTCCGGATGCATCGTGGTTAGCGTCCCGGGGGAGACCGAGGCTCGCACCCCGCGCAGCTGGCCGTCTCCGAAGCGAGGGATGAGGTGACCATGGCCAGGCGTAAGATCGCGGCCGCCGTGGGGACAGCCGGTCTGGTGAGTACGCTGCTCACCGGAGCGGTCCCGGCGGCCCCGGTGGCGGCCGCGACGTTAGGCACCGCCGCCCGGGCGGCGGCAGAGGTCGGGTCGGCGACCGTGGTGCCGCTGCAGGTGACCGGCCCGCCCCAGGACCGGCTGAACCTGATCATCCTGGGCGACGGCTACACCGCCGAGGAGATGCAGCAGTTCCGCGACGACGTGGACAAGCACCTCAACGTGCAGTGGAGCATCGAGCCGTTCCGCAGCTACCGCGACTACTTCAACGTGTACATGATCGAGGTCGTCTCGGGGGTGTCCGGCATCAGCTGCGACCCCGACGACGGCAACGTCCGCCGCGACACGCCGCTGAAGCTCCAGTACGCCTCGACCTGCCCGGCCGGTGCGAACGCCCGCGGCGTCACCTTCGGCCCCGGCGGCCAGGATGCGCTGGAGCAGTACGTCTCGCTGATCCCCGGGGTGACCGCCCAGAACCGGCAGACCCTGACCCTCGCCAACACCAGCACGTACGGAGGCATCGGCGGACGCAACGCCACGACCACCGGGCAGGCGCCGCAGGGCCCGCTGGTCAGCCCGCACGAGCTGGGCCACTCGCTGGGCGGCCTGCAGGACGAGTACCCCTACAGCACCCGCAACGTCCCCGGCGGCCGGCACCCCGACACCGAGCCGAGCTCGATCCACCACACCCGGCTGACCACCGAGGAGATGGCCCAGCAGCAGAGCAAGTGGTACCGCTGGCTGGGTGAGGAGAGCCTGTCCGGCGGCGTCATCGACCGGTACGAGAGCGGCCTGAGCCGCTCGGAGAACGTGTGGCGGCCGAGCGAGCACTCGATCATGCGCTGGATCGGCTACCACTTCGACCAGGTCGGCCGCGAGCGGATGATCGAGCGGATCTCCGGCCGGCGCGACGTCGCCCAGTTGTCCCTGCACTCCACGCCCACCGACGCGCCGGTGTATCCGAAGGACGTGCTCTGGGTCGAGACGATGCACCCGCTCTACCACGAGCTCACCGTGACCTGGGCGGTCAACGGCAGGACCGTCAAGAAGACCGGCAACAGCCGGAACTTCGACCTCCGCGAGCACCGCGTACGGGCCGGCGACACCGTCACCGTCACGGTGTCCGACGACACCGGGGACGTGCGCGACCCCGCCGTGGCCGACGGCGCCGCGCTCACCCAGACCCGCCAGTGGACGATCGCCGAGCAGCCGTCCCCCGCGCCGGCCGCCGCGGCCACCACGCCGGAGTTCACGTCGTCCACGCTGACCACGCACCCCGTCGGCGGCCAGGACGTCGTCTACGTCGAGACCACCCACCCGCGCGACCGCGTGCTGAACGTCACCTGGGCCCTCAACGGCAAGAAGCTGTCGAACAAGTACAACAGCCGCAACCTCGACCTCAGCGGGCTGAAGCTGCGTCCCGGCACCTACGAGCTGACGGCGACGCTGTCCGACCCGGCCTCGCCCCGCACCACGGCCGACCAGCTCACCTGGACCGTCGACAACGTCGCGCCCGAGGCCACCTTCGAGCTGTCCCAGCCGGTCTCGGCGGTCTCCGGCTCCCGTTCCCGGCCGCCGCAGTACACCTTCCGCGAGTGGTTCGAGATGGGGCTGAAGGCGACCGACGACCAGGAGGGTTATGTCGTCATCGAGTTCCAGCTCGACGGTGACGGCTGGTTCAACTATCACGGGTGGCCGGACGCGCCCGAGGGCACGCCGTACCGGTTCACCCCGGCCGGCTCGGTCATCAAGGAGATCGCCTACGGCAGCCTCGGCAGCGGCGGCCTCACCAAGGCGCCGTTCGAGCAGTCCTACCCGGACTTCAAGCCCGGCTACGGGCGCCACGAGATCGCGTTCCGGGCCATCGACGCCGCCGGCAACATCAGCGCTCCCAAGAAGTTCACGGTGAACGTCCTCGACACCAACGGCGCGACCCCGCTGCCCCCCGGCGCCATCGTCGTCGACTGAGCTTCAAGGAGTACGGCGTCCAGAAAATTCCAGGGCCGGTCCACGATCTCGCGGGCCGGCCCCGCGCCCGCTCACCGCCGCCCGCGCGAGGCGGCGACAACCAAGGTCACACCCGCTGGTTCCACCTCAGTGCCACCGCATTTCCCCCGCTCGGCCCATGAAGGGCGGCAAACGTACCGGCCAAGGTCAAGTTTTCCCAAGCGGTTGCTCCGGCCGCGTTTCGACTAGCACAGAGAAGGTAACTCTATGTAGCGAAATGTCACCCAAAGTGATTGGAGCGGTACCATGAGCCGCCTTATCGCCATTCTCGCCTTCGCTTCCGCCGCCGTCGCGATGCCGATCGCCACGGCCGGCCCGGCCTCGGCCGACGACAAGATCACGATTCTCGACTGCACGATCAGGGGCGGCGCGGTCCTGCCGAATTCCAGCAGCCCGACCCACCTGAGGTGCCTTGGCGGCCTTTATCACGGCGCCCCGGTCTTCGGAGTCTTGTGACGGCTTCCACGCTAACACGGCGTGGTTTCCGGAACGGGGCTGTCCGAAGGGAGCCGTGTCGAGGTCGAGCCTCAGGCACCTCGATCGCTTCCCAGCGGTTCGCGTGGCGCAAGCGATCTCCCCCCGCCCCGTCCCGCGCAGCTAACGGCACCTGCCGGGCCGTCCGGCCCGGCTTGTGCGCGCCCCACCTGAACCGCCCATGGCCGGCATCCAGGCCATCCTTCCCTGCAGAAATTTCCCGGCCCTGGACAAAAGCTTGTTCAAGGAACGTCGTGGTCGCGAGGCTTCACGTACACGCTGCCGGGCCTGCGCGGGCGGGGCGGCGGCGGGGGGCTTGGCGGGGGCGGGCGCGTCAAAAGCGGGTGCTGAATGGGTAAGGCGTGACATGTCCGTACGCGCCCAGGGCACCGAACGTGGCATGCGTGTACTGGTCGCCGGTGCCGGGATCGGGGGACTGACCACGGCGTTGAGCCTGCACGCGGCCGGCATCGGCTGCGCGCTCGTCGAGCTGGCCACGAAGCTGAAACCCCTGGGTGTGGGCATCAACCTGCAACCGCATGCCGTGCGCGAGCTGATAGAGCTCGGCCTGGGCGAGGCCCTGGCGCGGACCGCGATCCCGACGAGCGCCCTGATCTACGCCAACAGGCACGGCAACGTGATCCTCTCGGTCCCGCGCGGGCGGGCGGCCGGATACCGGTGGCCGCAGTGGTCCGTGCACCGCGGCCGGCTGCAGATGATCCTCCTCGACGCGGTACGGGAGCGCCTCGGACCCGACGCCGTCCGCCTCGGCCTCGCCTTCGAGGACTTCGAGACCGGCCCCGAGCAGGGCCCGGTGCCGGTACGGCTGCGCGAGGTGCGTACCGGCCGGGTCTTCACGGAGACGGCCGATGTCGTGGTCGGGGCCGACGGCCTGCACTCGACGGTCCGGGCCCGGCTGCACCCGCGGGACGACGAGCTGCGGTGGAGCGGCATCACGATGTGGCGCGGCATCACCGAGAGCGAGCCGTACCTCGACGGCGCCTCCATGGTGGTCGCCGGCACCGACGAGGGCTCCAAGATCGTGGCCTATCCGATGTGCGCCCAGACCCGCGTACGCGGCAGGTCCCTGGTGAACTGGGTGGCCGAGGTTCGCATGGCCCCGCCGGGGCCGCCGGTCTCCGAGGCCCACTGGCACCGCGAGGGGCGGCTGGAAGAGGTTCTGCCGCATTTCGACGGGTGGGTCCTGCCGTTCCTGGACGTGCCCGAGCTGATCTCCGGGGCCGGCCGAATCCTGGAGTACCCGATGGTGGACAAGGCGCCGCTGCCCCGCTGGGGTGAGGGGCGGGTGACCCTGCTCGGCGACGCCGCGCACCCGATGTATCCGGTCGGCTCCAATGGCGGGTCCCAGGCGGTGCTGGACGCGCGGTTCCTGGCCATGGCGCTGGCCTCGGCCGAGGACCCGGCGGCGGGGCTGGCCGCGTACGAGAGCGAGCGCCGACGCCACACCAACGACCTCGTCCTGACCAGCCGGCGCTTCCCCGTGGACGAGACGATCAAGCTGGTGGACCGGCGCGCGCCCGGCGGCTTCACCGACATCGGCGACGTGCTCAGCACGCAGGAGTTGCAGGCGATGGAGCGGGCCCACCGGAGCGTCGCCGACATGGACGTCAGGAGGCTCAACGAGCGCCCGTCCTGGAGCCCGGCGCCATGACCGAGCTGGCCCTGCCCGTACGCGCAGGCGACCGGCCCCTGACCCAGCGCGTGCCCCCGCACGTGCAGCTCGACCAGACCAGCCCCGACGAGATACGCGATCGCTTGACGCGCTGGATGGGCCGCCATCTCCCGGACACCACGAGCGGATCCAGCGAGATCTCCGTACCCGGCACCGTCGCCTACTTCCTGCGCCCCCACATACGCCCGGCGGCCGGCGCGGTCCTGATGCCGCCGCGCTACACCGCCGAGTACGCCCACGTCCACGCCGACGGCAGCCTCCACCTGTGCCTGGCACTCCCCGACCAGCAGGAGGTCCTGGACCAGGGCTGGGGCGAACGGCACCCCCTGTACGGCCGGGACAACCACGAGATCATGCTGTACGCCCCCCGCACAGCCGACGAGCTCGACGTCGCCAAGACCGTGATTGCGGCCTGTTACCGCTACGCCACCGGCAGACCCCCATGACACCCCCTCAACTCGTCAGCCGGCCGGGCGGTCGCCGAGCGAGTCGGTCCAGCCCATGTCCTCCAGCGTCACCCGCAGCCCCACCTCGTCATCCGAGCCCAGCTCATACTGCAGCAACTCGGCCGTGCTCTCGTCCACGACCAGCCGCACCCTGAACTTGTGCTGCGTCGGCGCGGAAAGCGCGACCCCGGTACGGCCCAGCGGATCGGAGACCCGCCCTTCCAGCTTCATGACCGGCTGGTCGGCCAGCACCCGGAACAACGCCGCGCGGGTGCCCGGCTTGAGTGGCGCGGTCATCAGGTCGATGCCGGTCTGCCAGAGGTACCCGGCCCGGTCCGCGCCGGAGACCTTCGGGCTCTGCCGCCACAGGTCGTCCAGGCGGCGGCGCAGCTCCTCCACACCGGTGGGCAGGTCCGCCACGTTCCGCAGGTTCAGGCTGGGGTTGTCCATCCACGGGGCCCGCTCCACCGCGTCGTCCTGGGTCTCCCTCTCCCGGTCCGCGAGCTCGGGGGCGCCGTCCGCGCGCCAGGCGGCCTCGTCCTGCGGCGAGCCGAAGGTGACCTCGACGTCCTGGTTCCGCACGGTGCGGGCGACCTCGCCCGCCCGCATGGGACGCCAGGTCTCGCGGGTGTTGGCGGCGAACGCCCTGTACGGCAGTTCGGCCCGGTTCAGCTCCGCGACCTTCCGCCGGAACTCCTCCTGCGCCGCGGCCAGCCGCTCCGGGTCCCCCTTGAGCTGCTCCTCGGTCCGCTTCTGGGCGTCGACCAGGGCCTTGACCCTGGGCGCGTAAACGCCCGGCGCGAACTGCACCCTCATGTACCTGCGCTCGCGAACGTACCAGTAGCGGCCCGTCGCGGCGGGCTCGCGCAGCGCCGTCGAGGCCGCCGCGAGCAGGAACGAGCGGGCGTCCACGGGCAGGGCGGCGGCCGGCGGGCGGGCCGGCGCCTGCGCGGGCTCGCCGGTGATGACGACCACGGCGACGGCCGCGAGAGCGGTCACCGCAGTGCCCACCGCAGTGCCCGCCATCAGCAGGTACGGCCGCCGCGAGCGCCGCGGGGCCCGGGGCGTGGCGAAGGCGCGGGCCAGGTCGGCCGAGCGCCGCCGCCGGTAGCCGTCCTCGGCAAGGTCGTCCAGCTCGCCGGGCCTGAGCTCGGCGAAGAGTCGGTCAGTCATGAGGGTCCTCCAGGGGTGTGGTCAGGAGTCGAGGCCGCGGACGGGGCCCGTCACCCGGGCGCAACGCCTGGCCGAGCCGCTTGCGGGCGCGGTGCAGCCGGACGTTGTACGTGCGGACCGAGCAGCCCATGACGGCCGCCGCCTGGTCGGGAGGCAGGCCGTACCAGGTGGCGAAGACCATCGCCTCAACGTCCCGCTCGGGCAGGGCCGCCAGCGCGGCCAGGGCGGTTTCCCGGTCGACGACGTGCTCGGCCACGTCCCAGCCGACCTGGTCGCGAGCGGTGGTCAGGGCCGCGATCCGATCGACCAGGGCCTGCCGGCGGCGGCGCGAGACGCGCTGCTTGGCCAGCAGGTTGCGCGCCACGCCCAGCAGCCACGGCAGCGGCGGCTCGGGCAGGTCCGCCAGCCGCCGCCACGCCACCAGGAACGTCTCGCTGGACACGTCCTCGGCCACGTCCCGCTCGGCCCGCAGCAGGGCGTAGCCCAGCACGCTGCGGTAGTGCCGGTCGTAGAGATCGGTGAATCGCTCTTCGGGATCGTCCACACCCAGTAGTCCCTCCGAACGGCCGCGGATTACCGCCCTTGCCCGGATTTTCGAACACCTCCACCCACGGCACCACCGCACCCGGCTCAACCGAGCATCGCGACGGCGGCCGGGTGCGCGATATGCATGGGTAATGAATGATCTGACCCGCCTGACCGCGACCGAGCTGCTGTCCGGCTACCGCGCCGGCAACCTGTCCCCGGTGGCGGCGACCCAGGCCGCGCTCGACGCCATCGAGACCGCCGACCCCGAGGTGAACGCGTTCGTCCTGGTGGACGCCGACAGGGCGCTCGCGGCGGCGAAGGAGTCGGAGGCCCGCTGGCGGGCCGACCACCCGCTGGGACCGGGCGACGGAGTGCCCACCTCCATCAAGGACCTCCTCTACGCCCGCGACTGGCCGACGCTGCGCGGCTCCTTCCTCGTCGACGCTGCCGGCCCCTGGCCCGACGACGCCCCCGCCGTCGCGAGGCTCCGCGCCACCGGGGCGGTGCTGCTCGGCAAGACCAGCACGCCGGAGTTCGGGTGGAAGGGCGTCACCGACTCCCCTCGCCACGGCGCCACCGGCAATCCGTGGGATCCGGCGTTGACGGCCGGGGGGTCGAGCGGCGGCGGCGCCGCGGCCGTCAGCCTCGGCATGGGCCCGTGGTCGGTCGGCACCGACGGCGGCGGCTCGCTGCGCATCCCGGCCGCCTTCACCGGTACGGTCACCATCAAGCCGACCTACGGCCTGGTGCCGCTCTGGCCCGCCAGCCCGTTCGGCACCCTCTCACACGCCGGCCCGATGACCCGCTCCGTCGGCGACGCCGCCCTGCTGCTCGACATCATCACCGGTTTCGACCCCCGGGACTGGTCGGCCCTGCCCACCCCGGCCGGATCGTTCCTCGACGGCCTCGACGACGGGGTACGCGGGCTCCGCGTCGCGTTCTCCCCCGACCTCGGCTACGTACGCAACGACCCGGAGGTGACGGCCGCGGTCAGGGCGGCGGCCGAGGTGCTCGCCGCGGCGGGAGCCCACGTGGAGAAGGTCCACCCCGGCTTCACCGATCCCGAGGACGCCTTCCTGACCCTGTGGTACGCCGGCGCCGCGAAGGTCGTCGGGACACCCGGACCGGACGCCCTCGACCGGATCGACCCCGGCCTGCGCCGCGCCGCCGAGCGGGGCGCCGCCCTCAGCGCCGCCGACTACCTGGAGGCCACCGCGGTCCGCATGGATCTCGGCCTGCGCATGGGGATCTTCCACCAGACCTACGACCTGCTGGTCACCCCGACCCTGCCGATCACCGCGTTCGCCAAGGGCCGGGACACGCCCGCGGACCGGCCCGCCCGGGAGTGGACCGGCTGGACGCCGTACACCTACCCCTTCAACCTGTCCCAGCAGCCCGCCGCCAGCGTGCCCTGCGGCTTCACCTCCGCCGGTCTTCCTGTCGGCCTGCAGATCGTCGGCCCCCGCCATGCCGACGCCCTCGTGCTACGGGCCGCCCGCGCGTATGAGCGAGCCACGGACTGGGGCGCGACCGCGCCACCCCGCCGCCACGACGGCTGAGCCCGACAGCGGGATCAGGCGGGGATCAGCTCTCACCGGCCTTGCGGGCCACCTCCTCCAACCGGTCCCGGTAGTCGGCCCACCACGCCTGGTCGCCCGGCGGGAGGTTGTCGTTGTCCGACCGCAGCCCCGCGGCCCCGTCGATGAGCTCCCTGACGATGTCGGCGTGCCCGGCGTGCCGGTTGAGCTCGGCGATCACGTGCACGAGGATCCGGTTGAGTGTCACCTGGCGCCGCTCCGGCGACCACCACGGCACCTCACCGGTCGCGTCCAGCTCCAGCGCGTCGATCGTCGCGTCCGCGTGCGCCCACACGCGGTGGTAGAGCCCGACGATGTCCTCGCGCGTCTCCTCGGCGGTCGCCCACATGTCCGCGTTGGGCTCGGCGTCCATGGTGATCCACGGCAGGTGCTCGGCGAACGGCCGGCCGAAGACCTCGCCGAAATAGCCCGACTCCACCCCCGCCATGTGTTTGACCAGGCCCAGCAGGTTGGTGCCGGTAGGCGTCAGCGGGCGGCGGAGGTCGTATTCGGAGAGCCCGTCGAGCTTCCACAACAAGGCCTCACGAGCTTGCCGCAGGTAATGTCGCAGCTCCGATTTCGGGTCCCATGCCATCATGCGGACATCCTCGCATCCGGCTCCCACCAACCTCACGCGGTTAAACCCGGGGTCAGGGCTCGGGCGGCGGGTAGAAGGTGACGTTCAGCTCCCCTTTGTCGGCGCCGACGGCGATCGTCGAGCCGTCCGGCACGTCCCCGGCCCTCCGGGTCGGCGCCGGTCTGCTCCAGCAGCCGGGGGATCAGCCCTTCCGGCAGTTCGAGCAGGGCCAGCAGCAGGTGCTCGCCGTCCACCTCGGTGTGCCCGTGGCGCAGCGCCTTGGTCTGGGCGTCGTGCAGGGCCTCCTGCGTCTTCTGCGTCATCCGGTCCGGGTCCACGTCCAGCCCCCCGGCGTCATCGTGCGAGGTCGCGCAGCGCGGCCTCCAGCTCGTCGATCCGGTCGAGGAGGTCGATCACCACGCCGATCGCGGCGTAGTTGAGGGTCAGGCCCTCGTGCAGCCGCTGGATGCGGGCCGCCGCCGCCACCTGGGAGGGCGCGAAGCACCACTCGCCGCCGGCGTTCGTGCCGGGATCCAGCAGGCCGAGCGCCACCAGCCTGCGCACGGCCTGCGGGTGCAGGCCGGTGGCGCGGGCGTAGGAGTCGAGGTCGAGCCGTTCCACATGGACGAGCGCGTAGGTCATCAGCGCCCCCTCGGGTCGAAGGTCGACACGGCGGCGAGCTGTTCGAACAGGCGCCGCTGCTCCTCGGTCAGCCCGGCCGGCACCATGACGCGGACCTCGGCGAAGAAGTCGCCGGCGGCTCCGCGGGGATTGGGCATGCCGCGCCCTCTCAGGCGCAGGCGGCGGCCGGTGGACGTGCCCGGCGGCACCCTGACCTTCGCCTCACCGGCCGGTGTGTCGACCGCGACCGTGGCGCCCAGTGCCGCCTCCCAGGGTGTGAGGGGCAGGGCGGCGTACAGGTCGCGCCCGTCCACGCGGTAGCGGGGGTGCTCGGCGATGCGGACGACCAGCTGGAGGTCGCCGGAGGGCGCCCCCGCGCTCCCGTGCCCGCCCTGGCCGGCGAGCCTGATGCGCTGGCCGTTCGTGACCCCGGCCGGGATCCTCACCTCCAGCCGCCGGCCGCCGGGGAGCGTGAGAGCGCGGTGCCCGCCGTGGTAGGCCTCCTCGACCGTCAGCGTCAGCTCCGCCTCCTGGTCGGCGCCGGGCACGGGTCCCCACTGCCGCCGCCCGAACATGCCGCCGAACAGGTCTTCCACGTCTATCCCCGAGCCGAAGCCCGACGGCCAGGGCGAGCCCCACCCGCCGCCGCCCGTACCGGTCGTGGCCCGGGCCCTGGCCCACTCGGCGGGATCCACGTCGGGCGGCACCTGGCGGAAGTCGGGCCCGAACGCGTCGTAGCGGCGCCGTGTCTCGGGATCGGACAGCACGGAGTAGGCCTCCGAGATCTCCTTGAACCGGTCCTCCGCGCCGGGGTCCTTGTTGACGTCGGGATGGTAGGCCCGTACGAGCTTGCGGTACGCCCGCTGGATCTCGTCCGCGCCGGCGTTCCTGCCGACGCCGAGCACCTCGTAGAAGTCCCGGCGGGCGGCCATCGCTACTCCACCTTCTTCGCGACCGCCACGGTCGCCGGGCGGAGCTGCCGCTCCCCGTCGCCGTAACCGGGCCTGAGCACCTCCACGACGGTGCCCGGGTCAGCGTCGGCCAGTTCGACGGTCATCACCGCGTCGTGGCGGGCGGGGTCGAAGGGCACGCCCGTCTCGTCATGGCGGGGGTAGCCGAGCCCGGTCAGCACGGCGACGGCCTGGTCCCGTACCGCGCGTACGCCGTCGAGGACCGGGTCCGCGGCGTCCGGCGCGTGGCTCAGCGCCAGCTCCAGGTTGTCCACGACGGGCAGCCATTCCGAGGCCACCCTGTCCCGCTCCTCGGCCCTGGTGCGCTCGGCCTCCCGGGCGATGCGCTTGCGAAGGTTGTCCAGGTCCGCGACGGCACGCAGCCAGCGATCCTCCAGCTCCACCAGCTTCACGTCCGTCTCGTCGGGCACGGTCTCCGCAGGAACGGGTTCCGCGGGTGCTCCGGGCTGCGGCTGCTCCGCGGGAGGTTCGGGTGTGTTCTCGTTCATGTCACTCGGGCTCCGACGTCGTGAACTCGGCGTCGATCACGTCGTCCGTACCGGCCGGGGCGCCTTCCTTCCTGCCCTGCGGCGGCACGCTGGGCCCGGCGGCGGCCCCGAGCCCGTGGTAGACCTGCTGCAGCTCGCCGTTGAGCGCGCGCAGCCGGTCGATCGGCGCCTCTTCCTCGATCGCCTGCCGGGCCTCCTCGACGAGCTGCCCGGCCCTCGCCTTCTCGTGCACCGGGACCGCGTCACCGAGCTCCTCCAGCCGGCGCTCCACCCGGTAGGCGACGGAGTCCAGCTCGTTGCGCGCGTCGATGGTCTCCCGCAGCCTGGCGTCCTCGCCGCGGTGCCGTTCGGCGTCGGCGACCATCCGCTCGATCTCCGACTTGTCCAGGTTGGAGCTCTCGCTGATGGTGATCCGCTGCTCGGCGCCGGTGTCCTTGTCCCGGGCCGAGACGTTGAGTATGCCGTTGGCGTCGATGTCGAAGGTGACCTCGATCTGCGGCACTCCGCGGGGCGCGGGCCGGATGTTCTCCAGCCGGAAGCGTCCCAGCACCCGGTTGTCGGCGGCGCGCTCCCGCTCGCCCTGAAGGACGACGATGTCCACGGCGTTCTGGTTGTCCTCGGCCGTGCTGAAGACCTCCGTACGGCGGGCCGGGATCGTGGTGTTCCGCTCGATGACCTTGGTCATGAGCCCGCCGAGGGTCTCGACGCCCAGCGAGAGCGGCGTGACGTCGAGCAGCACGACGTCCTGCACCTCGCCCTTGATGATGGCGGCCTGGGCCGCCGCGCCGATGGCGACCACCTCGTCCGGGTTCACCGTCATGTTCGGGTCCTTGCCGTCGGTGAGCCGGCGCACGAGGTTCTGTACGGCCGGCATCCGGGTCGAGCCGCCGACCAGGATCACCTCGTCGATGTCCGCGGGCCGGAGCTTGGCGTCCTCCAGCGCCTGCTTGACGGGGGCGATGCAACGCTCGACCAGGTCGGCCGTGATTTTCTCGAACGTGGAGCGCATGAGCGTGGTGTTGAGGTGCTTCGGCCCGGTGGCGTCCGCCGTGACGAACGGCAGGCTGATCGTGGTCTGGGTCACCGCCGAGAGCTCGACCTTGGCCTTCTCGGCCGCCTCGAAGAGCCGCTGCAGGGCCTGCGGGTCGTTGCGCAGGTCAATGCCCTGGTCCCGCTGGAACTCGTCGGCCAGGTGATCGACGATCCTGCGGTCGAAGTCGTCGCCGCCCAGATGCCCGTCCCCGGAGGTGGCGCGGACCTCCACGACCCCTTCGCCGATGTCCAGAATGCTGACGTCGAACGTGCCGCCGCCCAGGTCGAACACCAGCACGGTCTCGTTGGCCTTCTTGTCCAGCCCGTAGGCCAGGGCGGCGGCGGTGGGCTCGTTGATGATCCGCAGGACCTCCAGCCCCGCGATGCGCCCCGCGTCCTTGGTCGCCTGGCGCTGGGCGTCGTTGAAGTACGCGGGCACCGTGATGACCGCCTCGGTCACCTTCTCGCCGAGGTGCTTGGCCGCGTCCGTGACGAGCTTGCGCAGCACCAGCGCCGAGACCTCCTCCGGCGCGTACTGCTTGTCGCCCACCTGGAACCGGACGGCTCCCTGCGGCCCCTCCACCACGTCGAAGGAGACGGCGTGGATCTCGCTCCCGACCTCGTCGTAGCGCCGGCCGATGAAGCGCTTGGCGGAATAGATCGTGCCCTTGGGGTTCAGGATGGCCTGGCGCCGCGCGAGCTGGCCCACCAGCCGTTCTCCCTGGTCGGTGAAGGCCACCACCGAGGGTGTCGTACGCGAGCCTTCCGCGTTGGGCAGCACCGTGGGGTGGCCGTCCTCCGTGGCGGCGATCACCGAGTTGGTGGTGCCCAGATCGATGCCGACTGCTTTAGCCATTGCTCCGCCCCCTACCGGTTCGCCTGCCCGGAAGCTGTGCCGGCCGCCGGAGGCGCTCTGAACTGCGGCAACCCGTCGGCGTGGCGCCGCGCCCGTGCGTCCGTCGCCGCCTCCAACTGCCCTAACCAGGACGAAGACCAGCGAACCCGCCCATGGGGATCAGCGCCATTCTCTACCGAAGATCTCCGAACACCTGACCGTGAGCTGACCGGCCGCGGCGGAGGCGTCGATCAGGCGCTGCCGAGCAGGGCCGAGCTGAGCCCGCAGATGGCGGTGATCAGGGTCTCGCCCAGCCGCCGCCAGGACCGCTCGGCCTCGGCCGCCGGAATCCGCCCGCCGGCCAGGTCGGCCTCCAGCTCCGCGCTCATGTGCACGATGAGCTGGCGGGTCATGGCCGCGTTCCTGGCGGTGAGCTCGGGGTCGCGGTCCTGCCCGCGCGGCGGCCGGAGCTGCTCCAGGCGGCGGAACGAGGGCGTGCGCAGGTGCGCCTGGATCACGTACTCGCGCAGCGAGGGCTCCACCACCGCCTGGGCGAGGAACCGCCCGTACCAGGAGGGGGTGCCCAGTTCGATGTGGTGCTCGATGCTCGGCACGATGACGCAGGCGATCCAGTCCCGCAGCGACACCTCGCCGGAGCCCTCCAGCGCGGCCGCCATCGGGGCGCGGTGCCGCTCGATCGCTTCCGCGTGGCGGGTGAGTATCGCCTGGATCAGCTCGTCGCGGGTGCTGAAGTGGTACTGCACGGCGGACTTGTTGCGCTGGCCCGCCGCCTCGCCGATCATCCTGATCGAGACGTTCGCGAACCCGTGCTCCGCGTAGAGCCGCTCCGCGGTGTGCATCAGCTTGTCCCTGGCGCGTGCCGAGCGGGTGGACGGCGTGACATCGGCCGCGCTGGCTTTCATGAAAGATCCCTGATCTCGTCTTTCCTAGCCGCCCGTGACTCGTCCGGCGGCACGTTCTCCTCGTACGCTCCCCGCCGGCCCGGGATGAAAACCGCGATCACGAACGCGAGCAGCGCCGCGCCCCCGCCGATGAGAAGGGCGGTCCGGAACCCGTCGAAGGAGGTCACGCTCTGCGTCCCGAACCGGGTGACCATGTGGGCCAGTACGACCGAGACCACGGCGCTGGACGTCGAGGTGCCGATCGAGCGCATGAGCGCGTTCAGGCCGTTGGCCGCGCCGGTCTCCGACGTCGGCACCGACGACATGATCAGCGCGGGCATCGCGGCGTAGGTGATGCCCACCCCCGCGCTGACGATGCAGCCGAACACGATGATCTCCCAGACGCCGTCCATCAGCACCGTGCCCAGGCCGTAGCCTGCGGCGATCACCACCGCCCCCGCCATCAGTGACACCTTCGGCCCCCACCCGGTCGACAGCCGCGCCGCGAGCGGCGACATCGCCATCATCACCAGCCCGCCGGGGGCCAGGCACAGGCCGATCACCAGCAACGACTGGCCGAGACCGTATCCCGTCGCGGTCGGCAGCGCCAGCAGCTGCGGCAGCACCAGCGACATCGCGAACATGGCGAAGCCCAGCATGACGGAGGCGACGTTCGTCAGCAGCACCCGGCGGCGCGCGGAGATCCGCAGGTCCACCAGGGGCCGCGGCGAGCGCAACTCCCACCAGCCCCACAACGCCAGGATCACCGCGGCGGCGGCGAACAGCCCCAGCGTCGTGAGGCTCGTCCAGCCCCAGTCGCCGCCCTTGGAGATCGCCAGCAGCAGGCACACCAGCCCGGCCGACAGCCCGGCCGCGCCGACCAGGTCGAACCGGCCGCCGGTACGCACCGGCGACTCCGGCACCACGACCAGCACGACGACGGCCACCACCGCCCCGAACCCGGCCGAGACCCAGAACAGCGCGTGCCAGTCGGCGATCTCGGCCAGCACCGCGGCCCCCGGCAGCCCCAGCGCGCTGCCCACGCCCAGGGACGAGCTCATCAGCCCCATGGCCGAGCCGAGCCGGTCGGCGGGCAGCTCGTCGCGCATGATGCTGATCCCCAGCGGGATCACCCCGGCCGCCGCGCCCTGCAGCGTACGGCCCACGATCATCGGGATCAGCGAGCCGCTGACGGCGCATACGACGGACCCGGCCACCAGCAGGCACAGGCAGATCATCAGGATCCGCCGCTTGCCGTACATGTCGCCCAGGCGCCCGAACACCGGGGTGGCCACCGCGCCCGCCAGCAGGGTCGCGGTGATGGCCCACGAGGTGTTCGAGGCCGAGGCGTGCAGCAACGCCGGCAGTTGCGGGACCAGCGGGATCACCAGGGTCTGCATGAGCGCGACCATGATGCCCGCCAGGGCCAGCACCGCCACGGTCATGCGGCCGCCCGGCGCCGGCTTCGCGGCGCCGGGGACCGCTGTCGTCATGGAGACTCTTCGCGGAGTGCCGCCGGCTCCCGCCGCCGGTGCTCAGGAGTCACCAGGTGACCCATACGTCCTGGAGCCCTCCGGACATCCCACCGGTACGCAGTTGCAGGCGGTCCGCGGAGTCCCGCAGCCGCAGGCCGGGCAGTCGCCGGATCAGGGTGCTCAGGACAACCTGGAGCTCCACCCGGGCCAGCGGCTGCCCGAGGCAGTAGTGCCTCCCGGCGCCGAAGGTGAGGTGCTGGGCGCTGTTCTCCCGGCGCGGGTCGAAGCGGTCGGGGTCGGGGAACTTGTCCGGGTCGCGGTTGGCGGCGGGGACGTTCGGGATCATGGTGCTGCCCGCCGGGCACTTCGTCCCGCTGAGCTCGATGTCCTCGGTGAGGAACCTGGGCACCCCGCCGATCGCCGACAGCGTGCTGTCCAGGCGCAGCACCTCCTCCACGGTGCCCGGGACGAGCTCGGGGTCGTCGATCACGGCCTCGTAGCGCTCACGGTCCGAGAGCAGCATCGCGACCATGATGGCGATCATGTTGGAGGTCGTCTCGTGGCCGGCCAGCAGCAGGCCGCGTACGGTGGCGATGAGCTCGCCCTGGCTGAGCCGGCCGTCCTCGGCGTCGCTGATCTGGGTCAGCTCGCTGAGCAGGTCGTCGCCCGGGTCGGCCCGGTTGCGGTCGACCAGGTCCGACACGTACGCGGTGAACTCCTGGTAGGCCCGGTCGACCTCGTCCTGCGTGTAGCGGGTCAGCGTCAGCATGACGCGGGACCAGTGCGCGAACTTGTCCTGGTCCTCGCTCGGCGCGCCGATCAGCGCGCAGATGACCCGCACCGGAAGCGGCAGGCCGAGCCCGGCCGACAGGTTACCCGGGGAGCCCTTGGCCAGCATGGCGTCCAGCAGGTCGTCGGTCATCGCCTGGACCCTGGGCCGCCACACCTCCATCTTGCGTGCCGTGAACCAGCCGCTGAGCAACCGGCGCCAGCGCATGTGGTCCTGTCCCTCGCCGACGCTCGCGGAGCCGTCCCTGCGCCGGCTGAACAGGCCGCCGTCCTCGGTGGTGGACAGCCGGGCGGCGCCCTCCCTGGCGAGGTTGCGGCTGAACCGGGGGTCCGCCATCACGGCGCGGGCGTCGTCGTACCTGGTCACCATGGTGGCGGTGTCGCCACTCGGCAGCCGTACGTGCGCCACCGGGCACTTCTCTCTCAATTCCGCCAGCAGCGGCGGCGGCTCCAGGGCCGTGGGTCGGTCGAAGGGGAAATCTGGAATGGCTTCAGCAGTCACCGTGTCCTCCAGCTCGGCTGCCCGACCTATCCGAATATAAGGCGACTGCCTTATTGCGGCAATCGTCATGGAAGGTGTCAAGTCTCGTGGTCGCTGGAGAAGACCTTGCCCCAGACGCCGCCCGGCCGAACGCCATCCCGGTCAACGCCATCGGACCGGCCAACGGCGGCGTGGGTCAGGCGGCGTGGGTCAGGCGGCGTAGTTCCGCAGGACGCGCAGGGCGTCCGCGGCGTGCGGGCCCTCGGCGGTGAGGCCGGCCTGCTCGGGCGTGAGGCGGCGGGCGCCGACCCGGCAGAACTCCGCCGCCGGGCCGGCGATCCGGGCCGGGTCGCCGAAGGCCCAAAGGGTCCCATCCGGCGCGGTCAGCTCACAGCGGACCGGGGCGTCCGGGAGCCCGGCGAGGGCGGCCGCGCGCCAGCGCGCTAGCAACTCGCCCGGCGGCATCCCCCGCTCGGCGACGACCATCCGGTCGGCCAGCCCGTCGACGGTGACCTCGGCGGACGCGTCGAGAAAAGCCTCGGCCTCCCCGGCGGGCTGACCGCCGATGGCCTATAGAACAATATTGGGTCAACCCCGGGCGAACGCCGTTACCGCATCCTCGTCAAAGCGTCTGTCAACTTTCTCTCCACAGAATCTATACAAACAGGATGAAACGTCCTAATCTCGACATCGCTCCAGTCGTTTTGCGACTGGAGCACCAAACGTCCAGGGCCTGCCGCGCGTCATTCCGCCGCCGGACCGCGGCAGGCCCACAACATCCCTCTCTCGATGATGGTGCGCACGCTGTCGTGCCGCAGGACGTCGAGGCTGTGCCCGGGGGTCGTGACGAAGATCCGCCCGTCCCCCCAGCGCCGCGTCCAGACCGCCGGGGAGGTGACCTCCCGGTGCCAGGGGTCCCACGGGCGGACCTGCTGCGTGGTCGTTGCCAGCACGTCGATGTAGTCGTCGGTCAGCACCCAGTACTGCTCGGTGACGAGGTCGAAGTCCGCGATGCCCGCGGTGATGGGGTGGGTGGCCGCCGCGGGAAGCATGTTCACGGTGTACGGCACGAAGTTGTGGTCTGGCGAACCCTCGTACCACTCGGCCGGGTCCTTGCCCGGATGACAGGCGAACTGGCCGCCGATGAGGTGCAGGTAGTCGGAGGAGGCGCGGAAGGAGTCGGCGATGCCGCCGTGCCAGCCCGCCATCCCGGTGCCCGCGCGGATCGCCGCCTCCAGCCCGCGCAGCTCGGCGGGCTCGATCGTGCCCATGGTGTAGCACTGCACGACGAGGTCCACCCCGGACATGAAAGCGGAGTCCGCGTACGGTGCCGGAGAGTCCGCCAGGACCACCTCGAACCCGTGCTTGTCCAGGAAGGGCACGAAGAGATCGGTGGCCGCCACCGGGACGTGCCCCTCCCAGCCACCCCGTACCACGAGGGCTCTGCGCCCGTTCTCCCTGCCGTCCATGGTCACCCCGATCAGCCGCCGATGCCCAGCGGAAGCGTACGCGGCCCCCGGACCTGCCCCCGGGCCCAGGTCACCCCAGCCGGGTCGGCGAGGTGGAACCGCGGGATCCGCTCCAGCCACACCTCCAGGGCGATCTGCAGCTCCATGCGCGCGAGGTGCGAGCCCACGCACCGGTGGATGCCCAGGCCGAACGCGGCGTGCCGGTTGACCTCGCGGTCGATGACCACCTCCCCGGCCCGGTCGAACTGCGCCGGGTCGCGGTTGGCCGCCGGGAACGACAGCAGGATCCAGTCATCGGCCTTCATGTCGACGCCGTTCCAGCTCATGTCCTCCTTCACCAGCCGCGCCATCGTGACCGGCGCGTACACCCGCAGGAACTCCTCCATCGCGGTCGGCAGCAGCCCCGGCTCGGCGACCAGCCGCTCGCGGTCGGCCGGGGTCTTCGCGAGGTGCCACAGCGACGCGCCGATCGCGCTCCACGTCGTGTCGATGCCGGCGATGAGCAGCAGGGCCATCGTGCCGGCCACGTGCGACGGCTCCAGCTTACGACCGTAGAGCTCGGCTTCGATGAGGTAGGTCGTGAGGTCGTCACGCGGCCGGTCGACGTGATCGCGGATCTGCGCGAGCAGGTAGTCGAACAGCCCCGACATCCGGGCCTGGCGCTCTTCCGGCGGCAGGTTGACGCCTTCGAGCACGTTCTCGATGAACTCGCTGAACCGCGGCCCGTCCTCGGGCGGGAAGCCCAGCATGTCGGCGATGACCCGGATCGGGATGTGCTGCGCGTAGTCCCGGGCGGCGTCCACGACGGCCTGCCCCTCGAACGCGTCGATCAGCGAGTGACAGAACGCCCGCGTCGCCGCCTCCCGCCGCGCGACCGCGGTCTTGGTGAACGCCGGGAGCAGCAGCTTGCGCGCGTCCCGGTGGAACGGCGGGTCGGAGGAGATCGGCGGTGTGCTGCCCACGGGGGCCAGATCGCGGGGCGGCCGGAAGTTGCTCATGACGATCGACCGCGACGAGAAGCGCTCGGTGTCGTACGCGATGGCCGCGACGTCCTCGTAGCGCGTCGGCAACCACCCGCCGCCGAACCGCTCGGTACGCGCGATCGGGCAACGCTGCCGCAGATCGTCCTGGATGGGATAGGGGTCGGCCGCCCACTCGGCCTCGACATGGGAGAAGTCGGTCGCCCAGTCCGTCACCGGACCGGTGATGATCTCGCTACGCGTGCCGGGTGGCAGCTCGCCCTGCCCCTCCCGGTAGTCCTCGACGAAGCGATCATCGACGCTCATGTCATGCCTCCTCGATGAGGTCGATCGCCCTTTCCGGGCAGTTGGACACCGCCAGGCGCGCCGCGCGCTCCCCCGCGGCCGGCACGACACCGTCACCGGCGACCTGCCCGTAACCCTCGTCGTCCTCCCCGAACAGCTCCGGGGCCAGGGTGTAGCAGCGGCCGTGGCCGTGGCACCGTTCCTGGTCGATCTGCGCTTTCACTGCGTGGCCCTCCTGGGTGAGGTGAGGTCGGCGGGGGCGAGGGCGGTCACGACGCGGGTGAGCAGCGCGGTCCACTCCTCGTCGTCGACCTGGTGCAGGTCCGGGGTCACGAGCGCGCTGCCCATCGCGAGCAGGAGACAGAAGTGGGCGAACGCGTCCGGCGACAGCGCGCGATCCAGCTCACCTCGGGCCTGCGCGACGCGTACGAGCTCGCCGATGTAGTCGGCGCGCTCACCCACGTAGTCCCGCATCGGCCCCGCGACGTCCGCGTCACGCCGGGCCGCCACCAGCGCCTCGACCAGGAGGTGTCCACGGGCGTCGCGCCGCCGCGGCAACCGGCGACCTGCGGCCAC
Source organism: Nonomuraea jiangxiensis (assembly GCF_900099965.1). GTDB lineage: Bacteria > Actinomycetota > Actinomycetes > Streptosporangiales > Streptosporangiaceae > Nonomuraea > Nonomuraea jiangxiensis. Next base: position 114,510 of record NZ_FNDJ01000016.1, read on the forward strand.
CAGCGACTCGGCCACGGACCGGTCGGGATCGCCGGCGAACAGGTCGGCGAGCAGCCGCCGCCCGTGCTCCCGCAGCGCCGCCACCAGTAACTCGGCCTTCGACCCGAAGTGCGCGTAGAGCGCCCCGTTGCTCACGCCCGCGGTCGCGGCGATGTCGGCCACCCGGGTGCCGTCATAACCACGCTGCGCGAAGACATCGGCGGCGGCCCGCAACAACCGCTCCCGCGTTTCCGCAGCCGTTACGCCCGCTATGCGGCCCATGCCTAAATTAAAAGGGCATTCATTTGATTGGTCAAGGTTCCTGCAGTAGGCGGGTGCTGTTGTCTGAGGCGCTTGCCAATGTCAGTACGGCCCGGCATTCGTGGGAGCCTTGGAGCCATGGGGGCGGTGGAAGACGAAGAGTCCCTGGCCGCGTTCCTGAGGACGGTGAACGTCGGCGACGTCCTCACCGGGACCGTCGCGGAGGTCACGCAATCACAGACGACCGTGCTCCTCGACGCCTTCACCAGTGATCCGATCGGCATCATCGGCCCGCTCGATCGTTCCTGGCGGTCTGAACCTCTTGAAGTCGGTGGCCGAGTCTCCGGCGAGGTCATCGCCGTTGATCTCCGAGAGCGGCAGGTCCGGCTCTCGCGGTCGGCGACCGAGAATCCCCAGCTCTGGGCCTATCTGAAGGCGCTGCGTCCGGGGCAGCGGCTGGCCGGCACGGTGGCCGCTATCGAACGCTTCGGCGTCTTCGTGGATCTGGACGATGGACCCGACCATCCCGTCTTTCCCGGCGTTGGCTTCATCACCATGCCCGAACTGTCCTGGCGCCGCTTCGAGGACCCATCCGAAGTCGTTTCCGTGGGAGAGCACGTCACCTGCGAATTCCTCGTCTTCGACACCTATAACGGCGAAGCCCGCTTGTCGCTGCGCGCCACCCGGCCCGACCCGTTCCAGCAGTTCGCACGCCGCGTACACGTGGGGCAGATCCTGCACGGTTCGGTCACCAAAGTGGTGCCCATCGGCGTCTTCATCCGCGTGGCAGACGGCATTGAAGGTCTGGTCCACGTCAGTGAACTGGCTGCCACGACTGTTGAGGCATCAGGCGATGTGGTCCAGGTCGGCGACGAGGTCACCGTGATCATCACTGAGATCGACGTGCAGCGACGCCGGCTCGCCCTGTCGCGCCGCCAAGCCCCCGAGAAGGCCTGGGACCTCCCATCACCTGCACCTGGGAATCCGCGCGATCCCGCAGGCTGATCTGTCTCCCAGCCACCATCTATGGGCGGTGGTCACAGCTTCGCTCTCAGCGCCTGACCAGCCGGGCCATCTATCGCACTAGAAGCGTGCGCGCTAGAAGGTTCGGCCCGGGTGAGGCTGTGAACGACACTTGTGGGGAGAAAGTACAAATCCCGGCTTCATCACGAGAGGATGCCGGGTCGGACAACTGATCCACTCCTGGTTCGTGGCCCGACATACTGGTTCGTCCCGATTCCGAAAGGGCCGCGCCATGTATCCGCCATCCCCTTCCCACCCTGGCTACCCGCCACCGCCGATACCCTTACGCCCGGTCCGGGGCGTGGCCATCTTCGCCGTGGTGGCCCTGGTGTGCGACTCCCTCATCGGGATCGTCGCGGCTGTGATAGACCTCTGGTACGCCTCGCTCGTGGACCGCATGATCGTCGACCTCGACTCCGTGTCCGAGGCGGAGATCGACACGGGCGACCTCGTCTACGGCCTGTCCGGCATCCTCGAGACGGTCGTCTACCTCGTGGCCGTCGTGGCGTTCCTGGTGTGGTTGTTCAGGGTCAGGGCGAACGCCGAGATCCTCTCACCCGGCGGCCACCGGCACACCCCACCGTGGCTGATCTTCGGCTGGGTGGTGCCGATCGTCAACTTCTGGTTCCCGAAGCAGATCGTGGACGACATCTGGTACGCCTCCTCCCGCACCCCCTCGCCTCCTCGGGGCCTGTTCAACGCCTGGTGGGCGGCCTGGCTGATCGGCACCTGGGTGGCCAACGTGGCCGGCCGCCTGCTGTTCAACGCCGAAGAGCTGGAGTCGCTGGCCGCCGCCGCGCGGTTCGACGTGGTGGGCATCGTGCTGATGCTCATCGCGGCCGTGCTGGCGATCGGCGTCATCCGCAAGATCACCGAGGCCCAGGAGGCTCACCGCTCGACGGCCGCCGCCGGCATGACCCCCGGAGGCATGCCTCTCGGCAGCACGGCTTCCGGCGCCCCCGGTGGTATGCCTCCCGGTGGAATGCCTCCCGGTGGTATGGCCGGGGCTCCCGACCGCGGCTACCCGGGGTACTGACGGTCGGTGCCGGCGGGGCGCCGACCGAGGACTCGTCTAGCGTGCTCTCATGAACCACTGCGCGTCGCTGATGGCGCGGATCGCCCCCTGCCGCACTGTCGTGTCATCGGTGGTCTGCAGGTAGCCATTCGTCTCAGAGCTTCTGAGGGTGTAGATGTCGTTCTCGGTGAACGTGTTCTTCCAGTGCCTGCTGGTCCAGTCCTCGCAGGTGCCGGACGAGACCGGGTTCGTCGAGATCAGGCACTTTCCCGTCCACTTGTTCTTCAGCAGTCGGAATTCGGTGTTCCACTCGCTGTTGACCCAGTGCCACTCTTGGGCGTTGGCGGCGGTGTCGCAGGTCACCATGCGGATCTCGCCGCTTTCGTAGGTCGACAGGCATTTGCCGTTCCCGCGGTTCAGGAACGACCAGTAGATCACCGCGGAGGCGTTCGCCTCATCGATGGCGGACGCTGCGACCGCGGCAGGGGCGGGCAGGGCGATGCCCACGGCGGCAAGCGTGCCTATGGCGATCATCGTCAGTCTCTGGTACATCAGCGTCTCCTTTGAGATGGACGCTCCACAAGATGAGCCAGGACGCTGAGCTGACCCTTAAAACTCGCTGAAACACACGGTTGCACGGACAAGGGCGCGCGCCTGCTGGGCAAGCCCATCGACTGCACGAACGTGCGGTGATCACCTCGAGGACTTCGGTGTGCCCTCGACCGTGCCTGCGTTCGAATACATCTGGCCAGCGCGCGATTTCCAAGATCCAGTAGGCGTCTTGAGCATCTTCACCTGCTGGTCCTACCGTCGTGGCCATGCAACAGATCGATGACCCGGACGTGCTCAAGGTTCTGACCAGCCGCTTTCGGATGAGGCTCTTCAGCCTCCTTTTCCAGATTGGCCCGGTCACGGTGAGCGAGCTCGCCAGACGGATGAATGCCGACCCCGGCCAGGTCAGCTATCACCTGCGGCAACTGCAGAAACATGACTTGATCGAGGACGTGCCGGAGCTCGCCCGGGACAGCCGGGAACGCTGGGTGCGGCCCGCTATGGGCGGGCTGGTAGTGGATAGGGACTTCGAAGCACCGGAAGCCAGAGCCGCGTTGCAGGCGTGGACTTCACAGTGGGTGATCGACCAGTTCGAGCGGCTGCGCGACTTCAAACGCACTCACATGACGCTTCCCGAGGACTGGCGCAACGCGGGCTTCGGAAGCAGCCGCCACCTACGACTCACCAAGGACGAGTTGGCGCAGCTCGCCGACCAGCTCAATGCCGTGTTGCAGCCGTGGCGCGAGCTGACCAAATCACGTGTCGAATCGAGCGAGGCACCGCCGGATACACGCCCGATTTTCATCTTCTACCACGCATTCCCCGAAGAGCCCTGAGGAGCCTTCCATGTATGCCATGCATGAGGAGTGGGGCCGCGCCTACCTCGCTGAGCGGCGAGCCGAGGCCGCACAGTTACGCATGATCCCGCCGCGCTCGCGCCGGCGTGTTCTTCCGCGCCTCCGCGGCCGGTTCGCGATCACCCTCCGCCGCCTCGCCGACCACCTCGAACCCGCCTGATGGCCCGTACGAGTATCCGCAGGCGTACCGGCAAACGCCTACGCCAGGTGCGGTTCTCCCGTCCGCCGGCACGATCATGCTGGTTTCAGGGCCTCCAAGAAAACGGAGTGGTTCATGAGCAGCGGCGGCTGGCGCTGGGCTTGGCCGGCTCCGTGGTGAGGCCAGCTGCTGGTGGCGGCAACTCACGCCGGTGTGGGCAGGTGCGATCAGGCTGAGAAGCTTTCTTTGCGTCGTCGTACCTTTTCGCCGGCGGGGAAGTGGTCGGCCACGGTTCGGAGCGTGGTCAACGTGGGTGTGATCGGTTGTCCGGCGAGCATGTCTTCGATCGCGTCGTTCAGGTCGTCCTGGACCGTTCTGACGCGCTCGGCCAGTTGCCTGCCGGCTGCCGTGAGTGTCAGGGTAACGTGCCGTCTGTCGCTCGTACTGATCGTCCGCTCGACCAGCCCCGCGGTCACGAGCCGGTCGACCAGCCTGCTCGGATTCACTCCCGACTCGCATACCAGCAGTTCACCGAGTCCCGAGAGGGTGAGGGGCCCGCGTTCGTCAAGGACGCTCACCACCTCCGCCTGGGCCGGCGTGAGATCGAGCGGGCGGAGCGCGGCGGCGAGCACCCGGTTGCCCTCTCGCTGAATCGCCAGGACCAGGTAGCGGAACTCTTCGGCGTCCTTCACCGGTGCGGATCCTCTCTCGGCGGAAACTCTCAAGGAGCGCCCTGTAGGTGCCATTCTTCTTTGTAGGCGCATGCTACGGCATCTGATGACGTGTCATCGAATGGCCTCGGGCGACCGTCTCCGCGCCGTGGGCCTCGATGATCTCCTTGAGAACGCGGAGGTTCTCGGTCTTCACGCCCTTTGCGCGCGGCTGAGGGCCCCGGCGAGGCGATCGGCCGCTCCGGGGTCGTGGGCGGCCAGAACCGCCAGGTCAGGCATCGTGGCGCGCAGGGCGTTCACCTTGTTCACCGCGTCACGCATCTGCTTCTTGTCGCCTACTCCGGGCAGTGCGCCGGCCGCCAGAAGGTCGTCGTCGTAGGTGAGATCCCCGACCAGGATCAGTGGCGCGTGGTCCGGGCGGCGGATCAGCATGGAGAGCGAGCCTGGTGTGTGCCCTGGAGTGGCCAGCAGCAGGAGGCTTCCGTCGCCGAACAGGTCATGGCCGGTGCTGAACGGTGCCACCGTCGGATCCGCGAGCGGTTCGGGTGTTATCCGCTTCCAGCTCAGTCCCGGTAGGTCGATGTGCGATGGCATCAGGCCACGTGCCTCAGGAAGCGGCTTGTGCAAGGACTCCCATTCCGCGTGGCTGATGACGATGTCGGCGTGGCCGAGCAGGGGCAGCCCGCCGATGTGGTCCTGGTGAAGGTGGGAGATCACAGCGGTGTCCACGTCGTCGATGGCGTACCCGAGTCTGGACAGGCCGGCCGTCAGCGTCTCGTCCGGTTCGATGGCGAATTTCGCGAGACGCGAGTAGATCAGCTTGTTGAACCCGCCGGGGAAGTAGTTCGGATCGGTCACGGACGCCCGGTCCTGCCCGGTGTCGAACAGCACCAGGCCGTCGCGATGCTCGATCACGTAGACGTTGATCGGCAGGGGAGTTGTCCATCGCGTCGAGGTGAACAGCCAGAAATAGGGGTTCTTCCATGTCGGTCCAACATGCTCCGGCCGGATGGCCACTGAGCCGGTGCTGAGGACGGATACACGCTTGATCGGATCTGTCGAAGCCTTCATCGGAAACCTCCCAGTGATGATCTATGTCGTGTCATTAAGTTACACGACATAGATTCGAGGTTGCAAATTCCCAGTGTTTCGGGCGGGATGTGGCCGGCCTCCGAGGCGATCAGCGCGGGGCCGGGTCCCGCGAGGGTCTCGCCCGCACCGGCCCCTGGCGGCTACTCTCTACTCCTATGCGATCACGCAGCGGCGTCGAGGTGGAAGCCCTCGCGTTAACGGCCGCCGAGGTGAGGCAGCAGATCACGCGCCGCCTGCTACCGGACAAGGACCAGGCCGAACGCCCCATGTACGTCGGAGACGACGTCCTGAGCTGCCCGCAGTGCCAAGGCCCGCTCACCGGCGGCCACGCCGCCAGTGGCTGGTACCCCGATCCCCTGAGCGCGTCCTATACCTGTGCCGGCCCTGACTGCGCCGAGGTCCACGCGCCCGTGACCGCGGTGGATCAGGAGCTGCAGAAGCTGACCGCCCGGCGCCTGTCCCGGCCCGCGATCGTCGCCGTCTGGCGCGAGAGACGCGTGACGGAGCTCGACGAGCAGATCGAGACGGCCCGCGCGGTGCTCGCCTGGTGCCGCGACAAGCGGGGCGGACGACTGCGCGAGCTGGTGAACTGGCTGTTCATGGCCGTGCACCTCCACGACAACTCGCTCGACGCCTACGCCGGGTGGCTGGCCGACCTCGTCATCGAGCGGGCCGGCCTCTCCGGAGGCACTCCCCACGGGCGACCGCTGGCCGACCTGTCGAGTGCGCGCAGCGCGTACGTCCTGCATCGCCGTACCAAATTCGGCCACACCCGACGTCAGGTACGCCGCGCGCTCGGGGGCCGCAACCAGCACAGAGCATACGAAGCCGAGCTGGACCGGCTCCGGAACCGGTACTGGGACCTGCTGAACGCCACCGACTGGCGGCATCCGGGCCCGCTTCCGCTTCCCACGGACGACAAGGCCCTGCGAGAGGACTGGGGGCGCTCCCCCACCACCATGACGGAGCGGCGACGGTCACTGCTGCTCACGGCGCTCGGCCAGGACCAGATCACGCTCAACCCGCCGACGGAGTCGAGATCCCGCGTCCGCGTGATCTCCGGGCAGAGCTGACGACCCGGACGGCGGCCAGGCGTCGGAGCGAACACCCCCCACCGCGCTCACAGGTCACACACAGCGTCGGCACATGGCTCGGACAGGCCGGCGGCCGACAGTGGTCGAGTACGCATGGATGAAAGGACGCGCCATGAGCTCGACATTGCCCGCAACGCCGGTGGACCGGCCGCCGCCCGATCCGGCGCGTGGCGGGCAGAGCAGCGGCGCACCCGGTGACGGCACCCGATGGGTGCGTCCGGCCCTGCTGGCACTCCTGCTGGCCACCGCCGTGCTGTACCTGTGGGGCCTGGGCACCTCCGGCTGGGCCAACTCCTTCTACGCGGCCGCGGCACAGGCCGGCTCGCAGGATTGGACGGCCTTCTTCTACGGCTCCTCGGACGCGGGCAACTCCATCACTGTCGACAAGACTCCCGCCTCGCTGTGGGTGATGGCCCTGTCTGCCAGGCTGTTCGGCGTCAACGCCTGGAGCCTGCTCGTACCGCAGGCCCTGATGGGCGTCGCCACCGTCGCGCTGCTGTACGCGACCGTGCGGCGCTGGTACGGCCCGGCCGCCGGACTGGTCGCCGGCGCCGTGATGGCGCTGACGCCGGTGGCGGTGCTGATGTTCCGCTTCAACAACCCCGACGCGCTGCTGGTGCTGCTCATGGTCGCCGGTGCGTACGCGATGGTCCGCGCCGTGGAGAACGGGGCCACCAGGTGGCTCGTGTGGGCCGGCGTCTTCGTCGGCTGCGGCTTCCTGGCCAAGATGCTCCAGGCGCTGCTCGTGGTCCCGGTGTTCGCGCTGGTCTACCTCGTCGCCGGGCCGCCCAAACTGGGCAGGCGTCTCCTCCAGCTCCTGATCGCGGGGCTCGCGCTGGTCGTCTCGTGCGGCTGGTACGTCGCCGTCGTGGAGCTGGTGCCCGCCTCGACGCGCCCCTACATCGGCGGCTCCCAGAACAACAGCCTCCTGGAGCTGACCTTGGGCTACAACGGCCTCGGCAGACTGAACGGCAACGAGGTCGGCAGCGTCGGAGGACGGCCGGGCGGCGGCTGGGGGGACACCGGATGGACGCGCATGTTCGACGCCGCACAGGGCGGCCAGGTCGCCTGGTTGCTGCCCGCCGCTCTCGTGCTGCTGGTCATGGGCCTGGTGGTGACGGCCCGCACGGCACGTACCGACCGGACCCGTGCCGGGTTCGTGCTGTGGGGCGGCTGGTTGCTCCTCCACACCGCGGTGTTCAGCTTCATGGCCGGCATCTTCCACGCCTACTACACGGTGGCCCTCGCCCCTGCGATCGGCGCGGTGGCCGGCATGGGCGCGGTGACGCTGTGGAGGCGGTGGAAGAGCCCCTGGGCGCCGCCGGTCGCGGCCGTCACCGTGGCGGTGACCGCATGGTGGTCCTTCGAGCTGCTCGGCCGCAGCGCCGACTTCCTGCCGTGGTTGCGCTGGGCGGTGCTGCTGGGCGGGGTCGCGGCGGCGTTGGGGCTGCCGGCCTCGGCTCACCTGAGCGTGCGCGCGACCACGGCCAGCGCCGCCCTGACGTTCGTCGTGGTCCTCGCCGGGCCTGGCGCCTACGCGATGGACACCGCCGCCACCCCCCACGCCGGCTCCATCCCGTCGGCCGGCCCCTTCACCGCCGCCGGCCCTGGCGGCCGGGGCGGCCCCCGGCCGGGCGGTGGCCCGCCACCGGGTGCGGCCAGGGGCATGCCAGGTGACGGCACGATTAGGGACGGCAACGCTCAACGCGGTGGCTTCCCGCGTGGCGGGACGCCGCCCAACGGCCTGCCCGGTGGCGGCGCCTGGAGAGGCGGCGGCGGCATGGGCGGGCTGCTCAACGGCTCCACCCCTGGCGCGGACACGGTCAAGCTGCTCCTGGACCAGGCCGGCTCCTACACCTGGGTGGCCGCGGCGATCGGGTCGCAGAACGCCTCGGGCTACCAACTGGCCACCGGTCATCCGGTCATGCCCGTCGGCGGCTTCAACGGCAGTGATCCATCCCCCACCCTCGCCCAGTTCCAGCAGTATGTCACCGACAAGAGGATCCACTATTTCATCGGCGGCGACCGCGGCCCCATGCGTGGCGACGGTGGCGCCTCCGGGCAGATCTCCGCCTGGGTGACCGCCACCTTCAAGCCCACCACGGTCGACGGCCTCACCCTCTACGACCTGACCACCCCGGCCTCCTGACCGGCCCACCACGAAGGCGGCCCCCCGTACCCCGGGGAGCCGCCTTCCGCGCTGTGCCGGGCGCCGCCCGGCTTCACAGCCTCGTCACAGCACGACCACAAAACCCTGACAGCCGCCCCGGCGACGGTAGGACCATGAGCACCTCAGCGTCATCCGCCTCCGTCACGGCCCCACGATTGCCGGCGAACGCCCCGGTCCTCGACGTCGTGGTGCCGGTCCACAACGAGCAGGACGACCTCGAACCCTGCGTGCGCCGCCTGCGGCACCACCTGGTCAACGAGTTTCCCTATACGTTCCGCATCACGATCGCCGACAACGCCAGCACCGACCGCACCCACCAGATAGCGGTGGGGCTCGCCGCAGAACTGCCCGAGGTCTCCTACGTACGGCTGGCCGCGAAGGGGCGGGGCCGCGCGCTCAAGCACGCCTGGTCGGCCTCCGACTCGCCGGTGCTGGCCTACATGGACGTCGACCTGTCCACCGACCTGGCCGCGCTGCTGCCCCTGGTGGCCCCGCTCATCTCCGGCCACTCCGAGCTGGCGATCGGCTCCCGGCTCACGCGCGGCGCCCGCGTGACCCGCGGCCCCAAGCGGGAGATCATCTCTCGCTGCTACAACCTGCTGCTGCGCGGCACGCTGTCGGCCCGCTTCTCCGACGCGCAGTGCGGCTTCAAGGCCGTCCGCGCCGACGTGGCCGCGCGCCTGCTGCCCCTGGTGCAGGACACCGGCTGGTTCTTCGACACCGAACTGCTCGTCCTGACAGAACGCGCCGGCCTGCGCATCCACGAAGTCCCCGTCGACTGGGTGGACGATCCCGACAGCCGCGTCGACATCCTGCGTACCGCGGTCGCCGACCTCAAGGGCATCGCCCGCCTGGTCACGGCGCTCGGCACCGGCCGGCTGGCTCTCAGTAGCCTGCGCGAGCAACTCGGGCGCTCCCCGCGACCGGTGCCCGGCGTGCCCGCCGGCCTGACCGGGCAACTCCTGCGCTTCGCCGCCGTCGGCATCGTCAGCACCCTCGCCTACCTGCTGCTCTATGCCCTGCTGCGGACGCAGACCGGCGCGCAGACCGCCAACCTCGTCGCCCTGCTCGTCACCGCCGTGGCCAACACCGCGCTCAACCGGCGTTTCGCCTTCGGCGTGCGCGGTACCGGCCGCCTGTGGTTGCACCAGGCCCAGGGCCTGCTGGTCTTCGCCGTCAGCCTCGGCCTGACCGGCGGCTCCCTCGCCCTGCTGCAAGCCCTCGCCCCGGCTCCCGCCGCGCCCCTCGAACTCGGCGTGCTCGTGGCCGCCAACCTCGCCACCACCTGCCTGCGGTTCCTCCTGCTGCGCACCTGGGTCTTCGGCGGGGTCCCAAGCGCCGTGGCCAGGCGCCGGCCGCCCCGCTCCTAGCCTTGGTGGGAGGAAACCGTCAGGTGCGGGGCAGGCGGACGGTGAACCGGGTTCGGCCCGGCGCGCTGTCGACCTCCACGGTTCCGCCCTGCTCGCTGAGCACCGCGTGCACGATGGCCAGCCCGAGCCCGGTGCTGCCGGAAGTCCTGGAGCGGGAGCCATCGCCGCGGGCGAACCTCTCGAAGACGTACGGGAGCAATCCGGCCGGGATGCCCGGGCCGCTGTCGGAGACCTCCAGCACGGCCTGCCCCCCGCAGGTGCCGACAGTGACCGTGACAAGGGTGCCCTCGGGGGTGTGCGTGCGCGCGTTGGCGAGCAGGTTCGCCAGCACCTGCTGCAGCCGCCCTGGGTCGCCGAGCACCGTGACCGGTTCCTCGGGAACCTCCAGCCGCCACTCGTGCCCAGGCCCCGCGGCGTGGGCGTCGCTGACCGCGTTGACGGTCAACATCGACAGGTCGACAGGTTCGTGCGCGAGCGGACGGCCGGCGTCCAGGCGGGCCAGCAGCAGCATGTCCTCGACCAGGCGGGTCATCCGCCGGGCTTCGGACTCGACCCGGCTCAGCATGTGCGCCACTTCGGGCGGCACCGGCTCCCGGGCGCGCCGGCCGAGCTCCGCGTAGCCGCGGATCGCCGCCAGCGGGGTGCGCAACTCGTGGCTGGCGTCGGCGACGAACTGGCGCACCTGCGTCTCACTGGCGTGCCGCACCTCCAGCGCGTTGCCGACGTGGTCGAGCATCCGGTTCAGCGCCGCCCCGACCTGGCCGACCTCGGTGCCCACGTCGGCATCCGCCTCCGCGACCCGCTGCGGCAGGACCACCTCGCCGCGGTCGAGTCTCAGCCGCGACACCCGGGTGGCGGTCGCCGCCACCCGGGACAGCGGCCGCAGCGCCCGCCGTACGATCACCACGCCGAGGTAGGTCACCGCCAGCACCACCAGCACGCTCACCCCGCCCACCACACCGGCCACCAGGTACAACGTCTCCTTGGTGTCGGCCAGCGGCAGCCCGGTGACGAAGACCACGCCGTCAGGCATGGTTCGCGCGATGAGGCGATACTCGCCCAGGGCTCCCAGGTCGTGGCTGCTCGGGGGGCCGTCCACCGGCACCGCCAGCAGCGTGGCGTCGAGGCCGCTGACGACCGGCGGCGGCTGCCCGTCCTCCACCAGCACGTCGGCGTTGACCACTGTGCCGTGGCAGATCCGCGCCGCCAAGGTGCCGATGACCTGCCCGGGTGGGAACTGCCGAGCACGCGGCTGCATGCAGTCGCGTGGACCCGGCGGGGGCAGCCGATCGTCGAAGCCGCGCGGCGCCCGGTTCGCCGCCGCGCTGAGCTGGTCGTCGACCCGGTCGTAGAGCGCCTTGTTCAGGGTCAGCTCGGCGGTCACACCGACGACCAGGAACGCGGGCACCAGCAGGGCCGCCATGGCCGCCACCAGGCGGGCCCTGAGCGACCAGCGCGCGGGCTCGCGCCACCGGCTCACAGGGGGCGGCGGCTCACTCCCCGGGCCTGAGGACATACCCCGCGCCGCGCAGTGTGTGGATCATGGGAGCCCGGCCCGCGTCGATCTTCTTGCGCAGGTACGAGATGTAGAGCTCCACCACGTTCGCCTGGCCGCCGAAGTCGTAGTTCCACACCCGGTCCAGGATCTGCGGCTTGCTGAGCACCCGGCGTGGGTTGCGCATCAGATAGCGGAGCAGCTCGAACTCCTTGGCCGTCAAGGTGATCGGCTCGCCGGCCCGGCGAACTTCGCGGCTGTCCTCGTCCAGGACCAGATCCCCGATGACGAGCTGGGAGCCGGAGCGCCGCTCCGATCGGGCGGCCCTGCGCATCAGCCCGCGCAGCCGCGCCACCACTTCCTCCAGGCTGAACGGCTTGGTCACATAGTCGTCGCCGCCGGCCGTCAGTCCCGCTATCCGGTCCTCCACCGAGTCCCTCGCGGTCAGGAACAGCACCGGCACATCGGCCCACTCCGCGCGCAACCGCCGCAGAACCTCCAGGCCGTCGATGTCGGGCAACATGACGTCCAGCACGACGGCGTCCGGCCGGAAGTCGCGGGCCGCCCGTACCGCGCTCAGCCCGTCTCCGGCGCTGCGCACCTCCCAGCCCTCGTAACGCAGTGCCATGGACAGCAACTCCGCCAGGGTGGGTTCGTCATCCACCACCAGGACCCGCACCGGGCCGCCATCGGGTCGGCGTAGCTGCCCGAAGGCATTCGCATTCCCCATCGTCATCATCCGATCGTCGGCAAAGACGCTGTGCGCCCCCTTTCGTCAACCTGTGTACCAGCTGTGAGTATCGAACCCACCATGCGCCGTCCTGACCACCCCGGTGATGCACCTCTGTCCTGTTCGCCATATCTGCCCCGGGGAAAGGGGCGCGCCCTCCTGGTCCCAGGGACTGATTCCGGCTGCTCATCGCGTCAATGCCAGGCGTTACGGTGCTATTTGGGTGACATTCTGCGGTCTTGACAGCACTTACGGCGAACATCATGGTGGAGGCGTTCGCCCCTCAGCCTTCGACCCCGCGCATCAACGCGCGGCACCGATCGACCGCATTGACGGCTGAGTTGTGGTTGCGGGTTCCACGTTCTGTTCTCGTCGGACACGACAGGGAGAATTTCTGCATGTCGGAATTCATTAACGTTCTCATCGCCATCGACGCCGAAACCATTGTCGGAGAATTCGGCAGGAACACCGATCCGAACGGGCCGACGTCGATCCCCGACAGCAGCAACCTGATCTACATGACCACCCGGCAGAACCAGCTCGGGAGCACCCCGGGCAGCGAGTTGACGATCAACGCCTCACCCATGGACATCATCAGGTGGCGTGAGACGACACTATCCCTGAACTCCGAGTACACCGGCATCCTCTACAGGTTCAACACCCTGGCAGGGCAGGATCTGATCAGCACCCCCGTACCGCGGTCGGTGATGCTCAGCGAGCCGCAGCCGAACAGTCAGGACCCGCTGAATCCCACCATCCAGAAAATCAGCAGTTATTACTGGGAGTGCGAGGTCCTGGACACGGGGACGGTCACCTACAACTTCAGTTTCATGATTCTCAACCACAAGGGCGAGAAGCAGGGTTACTACTGCTGGGACCCCTTCATCAACATTCAGCCCTGAGCACCGGCCTCCGGCACACGTACGTCATCCCGGGCGGAATGTTCCGCCAGACCGGCCCGGTGGTCAGGACCTCCTCGAAGGCGGACCGGAGCCGCCGCCGGAAGGCCCTGGCCATCGGGAGGGGCAGGGCGTGCAGGTAGGTCACCGTGGTGAAAGCGGCCCCGGGGGCGAGCACGCTGCCGATCTCGTGGAGGATCCGCGACTGGCGGGAGGCTGGGAACAGAGACCATGGAAGCGTGCTGACCACCGCGTCGACCTGGGTCACGCCGGCCGCCGCCAGCAGGGCTCCCAGCTCCGCCGCGTCGCCATGGATCACCTCCAGCCACGGCTTGGCGCGCCGCAGGTGGGCGACCATCGAGGGCTCGACCTCGATCGCGAGTTGCCGCGAGCCGGGCGCCAGCCCGCGGCGGATGGCCTCGCTGATCGATCCCGTACCCGGGCCGAGCTCCACCACCAGCGGGGTTCCGGAGGACGGCACCACCGCCGTGAGTGCCCGTGCCAGCGACGGCGAACTCGGTGCCACGGCGCCCACCACCCCCTGCTTGCGCATGGCGACCGCCACAAAGGCTCGCAGGTCGGAGGGCCTGTCGTCGTCTGTTCCCGGTCGCAAAGTCACTGTCTCGTTCACGAGACCCAATGACATCGCCGGCGGCGTTCGGGGCGCAGTGACCGAGGACCTACTCTTCGGGGTAGGGCTGGATATACCTCGCAAGTAGGGCGGCGCCCATCGGAAGCATGCTCTCTGACCTCGTATTCTTTGCCGCGTGCGACCACGACAGTCATGGCAGGCGCTCACGCGGAGAGACCTGATCCTCTCCTCCCTGCCATGGCGCGCGATGGCCTACCTCGTCACGGGCGTGGGCGTCGGCGCGATCGTGCTGGTGGTGTTCCTGGGGTTCTTGTTCACCGGTGCGGTGATGACGCTGCTACTGGTCGGCATCCCCATGGTGGTGGCGCTGGGGCTCGGCGGGGTTCCGGTGGCCGCGCTGGAGCGGAAGCGCCTGCGGATCATCGACGGGGCGCCGGCCGGCACTCCCCATCGCGTTCCCGGCCAGCCCGGCCTGCGCGCGTGGCTGGAGCTGCGTTACAAGGAGCAGGCCACCTGGAGGGAGCTGGCCTACACCGGGCTCCTGATCATGGTGCTGTGGCCGATCGAGCTCGCCATCGTGGTGTACGGCCTGGTGGTGCCCATCGCGATGATCTGCACGCCGCTCGCCCTGAGCGAGGCCGACGTGATCAACGTGCTCAAGGTGTGGCACGTCGAGACCTATCCCAAGGCGTTCTTCGTGGCGGCCGTGGGAGTCGTCACGCTGGTCCTCGCCGTCTACCCCCTGACAGCGCTCGCGATGGCCCACGCCACGCTGGCCCGGTTTCTCCTCACGCCCCGAGATGACGAGCCGGGCGAGCGGCTGGCCGAGCTCACCCGTTCCCGTACCCGTCTGGTGGAGGCGTTCGAAGCCGAGCGGCGGCGCATCGAGCGTGATCTGCACGACGGGGCCCAGCAGCGGCTCGTGTCGTTGACGATGATGCTCGGGCTGGCGAAGATGTCGCGCGGTGAGGAGGCCACCGAGCTCGTCGACGAGGCGCACAGGCAGGCGAAGCTCGCGCTGGCCGAGATCCGCGACCTGATCGGGGGCATCCATCCGCGCATCCTCACCGACCGCGGGCTGCCCACCGCCCTGGCGGAGGTCGCCGACCGTTCTCCGGTCCCCGTGGAGGTCTCCGTCGACTTCTCCGAACGCCTGCCGGCGCCCGTCGAGTCGGTCGCCTACTTCGTCGTCTGCGAGGCGCTGGCCAATGTCGCCAAGCACAGCAAGGCCCGGCATGCCACGGTCGAGGGGCGGTTCGAGGACGGGATGCTCGCCGTGGAGATCCGGGACGACGGCGTGGGCGGCGCCGACGCCTCGGCCGGGACGGGACTGGCCGGCCTGGCCGATCGCGTCTCGGTGGTCGACGGCAAGCTGATGCTGTCCAGCCCCGCCGGCGGTCCGACCCTGCTACGTGTGGAGATCCCTTGCGCGTCGAACGCCCCCTCAAGATAGTCATCGCCGAGGACGGCGTACTCCTGCGTGAGGGGCTTTCCGGGCTGCTGGCCCGGTTCGGTCACACGGTGGCCGCGTCCGTCGGGGACGCCGGTGCCCTGGTCGCGGCCGTCGCCGAGCACCGGCCCGACATCGTCGTGACGGATGTGCGGATGCCTCCGGATTTCGCCGAGGAGGGATTGCGCGCCGCCGTCGCGCTGCGCACGGCCGACCCGCGCCTCGCCATCCTGGTGCTCAGCCAGTACGTCGAGCAGGCCTACGCCTCCGAACTCCTCGACTCCGGCGACGGCACCGGAGTCGGCTACCTGCTCAAGGACCGCATCGGCGACGTCGAGGAGTTCTTCGACGCGCTGCACACCATCGCGGCGGGAGGCACCGTCGTGGACCCGGAAGTGGTCAGGCGACTGCTGCGGCGCCGCCGCGACCCGCTCGAACGCCTCAGCCCGAGGGAACGAGAGGTGCTCGCCCTCATGGCCGAAGGGCGCTCGAACAACGCGATCGCCCGGGCGCTCGTCGTATCCGAGGCCGCCGTCGGCAAGCACATCGGCAACATCCTCGTCAAGCTGGACCTGCCCCCCGACGAGGACGACCACCGCCGCGTCCTCGCGGTCGTCACCTACCTACGCGGCTGACGCCGGTGTCGTCAGCTCTGCACGGCTCGCGTCAACGACCTCGGCCTTCCCGGCCTGTCCGGCGAGCCTTCCGCGACCTCCGACGCCCTCATCGAGGGCTTCACGACCCTGGCCCACCGCGCTCACCAGGCCGGCCTGAGGATCCTCGCCGCCACCATCGGCCCCTTCGCGGGCGCCGCCCCCCCGGGGATCAGTACTCCTGAGGGCCTCGCCGTCCGCCGCCAGGTGAACGACTGGATCCGTGCCACCGGCAGCTTCGACGTGGCCCGGGCCGTCGAGAATCCCGAGGACCCCGCCTGACCCGGTGGACGCGGGGCGGCTCGGGACGCCGGACTCGCGGCGGGCCGTGGACGCGGGCGGCTCAGGATGCCGGACTCGCCAGGGCCGTCGCGATCGTGGCGGCGATCGGCGTCGTCGGGCGGCCGATGAGCCGCGACAGCTCCCCCGGCGTGCCCGCCAGCGCGCCCCGGCTGATGGCCTCGTCCACGTCGACGAGCGCGTCGGCGTAGGCACCGGGGAGGCCGGAGGCGGTGAGCAGTGCCCTGCGCTCGGCGGTGGTGACGGAGGTGTGGACCACCTTCTTGCCGCTCTGCCGTGACACCTCCGCGGCGAACTCATCGAACGTCCACGCGGTGTCGCCGCTCAGCTCGTACGCCCTGTTCAGGTGCCCGTCCTGACTCATGACGACCGCCGCGGCGGCGGCGTAGTCCCGGCGCGGAGCCGTGGCGATGCGGCTGCCGGCGGCGACGTTGGTGACGATGGCCCCGCGTTCCAGCGTTCCGGCGAAATCGCTGAGGTCCCCCGCGTACGCCTCCGAGTACCAGTTGTTGCGCAGGAAGGTATGGGGCAGACCGGAGTCGAGGATCAGCTCTTCGGTGCCGCGGTGGTCAGCGGCGATCAGGAAGTCGGCCTCCGGCCCGCCGAACACGCCGACGTACGCCAGCTGCGCGACGTCCGCCTTCCGCGCCGCGTCGATGACCCCCTCGTGCTGCGCCACCCGCCTGCCGAGCTCGATGCCCGGGATCAGCAGCACCCGGTCCCCTGGCCGGAACGCCCCCGCGAACGTCTCCGGCCGGTCATAGTCGCCGAGATGCAGGCGAACCCCCTTGGCCACCAGGTCGGCGGCCTTGTCCTCGGCGCGAGCGACGGCCGTGATCTCGTCCGCGGGTACGCCGGCGGCGAGCAGGTCCGCGATGACGATACGGCCGAACCGTCCGGTGGCCGCGGTGATGACGATGCCCATCAGAGGTGCTTCCCGTCCCTTGAGTGAATCGGCGCAGGTCCCGCGCCCGAGGCTCACCATAGGACCGGTACAGTGCAATCAGGAAGTACCCACTTTCAGGTAAGGTACTGATATGGCAGTAAGGGAAAGGCCCGAGTCCGGAGAGCACGCGCCGCACGGGCTCCGTGCGGCGCCGGCCGACGTCAACCGGACGGACTGCCCCTCGCGCGTGGTGCTCGACCATGTCACCAGCCGCTGGGCCGTGCTGGTCCTGGCCGCGCTGCTGGAGCGCTCCTACCGCTTCAGCGAGTTGCGCCGCCACGTCGGCGGGGTGAGCGAGAAGATGCTCGCGCAGACCCTGCAGACCCTGGAGCGCGACGGCTTCGTCTACCGCGACGCCAAGCCCGTCATCCCACCCCGGGTGGACTACTCGCTGACGCCCATCGGCCACGAGGTGGCCGAGCAGGTGTGGACGCTGACCCGCTGGGTCGAGGACAAGCTGGACCACGTCTTCACCGCCCGCGAGACCTACGACGTGGCCCGCCGGCGCTGACCCCACCCGCCCCCGGCCCGATCTTCCTCTCCGACACGACGCTGACCTGCGAGTATTGCGTAGTGTGATCGTGTAACGATCCTTATCGAGCACAAATGCTGCGAGGGGGATCTGCGATGTTCGACGGTGGCTGGATTCAGAGTGTGCTGGCGGCGGCGCTGCTGCCGCTGGGATTGGGCGCGGGGCCGGCCGCGGTGCCTCCGGCGCGGGGGAAACCGCCGGTCGTGCTGTTCCCCGCCTTCCACTTCACCAAGCTCCAGGCGACCGTAATCGACCAGACGACGTCGCCCGGATGCCCGCGGTCGGGCACGTTCCAGGACTGGTTCCGCAACGACCGGCCGAGCAGGTTCAGCCAGGTGTGCCAGGACCTGCTGCTCACCCTGCGCTACCGCGACGACCCGGCGCTGCCGATGCCCGAGCGCTTCTCCGAGCAGCCCGGCGTCACCGTACGGATCATCGACTACGGCAGCACCAGCAGCGCGCCCTACTACGAGGAGATGTACCGCAGGCTGGAGGCGGACGGATACATACGCGACCACGACATCCGGGTCGCCGGCTACGACGCCCGGCTCACCCCCGACATGGGCGGCTTCCTCCAGCGCACCCGCCGCCTCATCGAGGAGACCTACCACGCCAACGGCGACCAGCCGGTACACCTCGTCGGTCACTCCAACGGGCCGCTCTACGCCCAATACCTGCTCACCCACACCAGCCAGGCATGGCGTGACAGGTTCATCCACGGCTTCACCCCGATCGCGGGCAACATGCCGGGGCAGGGCCTGATGTACCAGTTGATGTTCACCGGGCAGAACGTCCAGGACTTCGGCTACCCCACCACCGTGGAGAACGCGCAAAGCAGCGCGCGCATGTACCAGAGCGCCCCCTCGACCTACATGAGCGCCGCCGACCCGGAGATCTTCGACAGCCGCGAGGTCGTCATCAGCGACTCCTCGACGGGCCGCTCCTACACCCCGCGCGACTACCCGCGCCTGTTCACCGACGCCGGACTGCGCACCGCCCGGAGCATCGCCGACTACTACATCGGCTTCGTCCGGTTCGCCGACCCGAAGTGGTTCCCGAACGTGGACGTCTACGCAGAGAGGGGCTCCGGCCTGCCGACGGTCGTCGGGGCCAGGATGCCGGACCTGACCACCGGCCAGCTCGCCGACCCCGGCGACTTCCTGTATCGCATGGGTGACGGCAACCAGGAGGACACCACCAACACCGCCATCGTGGCCTGGCGGGCGATGCGCTGCCACCACTTCAGCCTGACCGACAACCCGGGCGTGAACCACGGCTCGTTGCCCAACGACCCCGCCCTGCTCGACCGCCTGGTCGACAACCTGAGCCGGCCGCGCAGCCACTGCTCCTAGCCAGGTGGCCGGTTCGCGGGCCTGAGCCCGGCGGGCGTCTCGACGAGCCCTGGCGACCCGGCCTCCACAGCCTCCTCGCTCTGCTATTTCTGTAACGGTCATGACGCGAAGCGTGACCGGAGCGCACTGCAGTGAGGATTCCCCCCTTGGCCGAGGACACCGAGCAGGATGACGGCGGCCTGCGTGCGGCCGCGCGGGCCGGCGTCGCGGCGGTGGTCACCCGGTCGGCGCCGCTGGCCCCGCCGGCGCTGCTGGCCGTCCTGTCGGCCGGGGCGCTGGTCCCGATGGCCCTGGCCGCGCTCGCCGGAACGGCCGTGCCCGTGGCCGAGCTCGTCGGCGGGGTGGGCGCGAACGTGCTCAGCACCGTCCTGACGGACGCCGTGGCGGCGCTGCGCAGGCGCACCTCCACCGTGACGCCGGAGGAGGCCGAGGACGAGCTGCGGCATCGGCTGGCCGCACGGCTGGACGCCGAGGCCGCCGGCGCCGGGGAGCTGCGCGGGGAGATCGCCGCGCTGCTGCGCGAGGTCGGAGCCGGGCAGGTCGCGCTCAAGGTGGCCGTCGAGAGCGGCGACCGCGACCTGCAGAGCTCCGTCGTCGCCGCGTTCGCAGAGCTCGGGGAGCGCTACGCGGAGACCGCCTGCCTGCTGGAGGGCCTGGAGCAGGCCGCCCTGGAGATCCAGCGGAGCCTGCACCGCCAGGACGCCGAGCACCGCCACGACCGTGACCTGCTGCGCCACCAGCTCGACCAGCTCGCGCTGATCCGCTCCGACGTGGCGGCGTTGCGGCAGCCGGACCGGGCGCCCGGTGGCGGGCCGCTCTGGGCGGGCGGCAGCCCGTACCGGGGGTTGTGGCCGTTCGAGACCGACCACGCGCCGATCTTCTACGGCCGCGAGCGGGAGACCGTCCGGCTGCTGCGCACCGTTGCCGAGCGCCTGGACGGGCCCGCCCTGGTCGTCGTCACCGGCGCCTCGGGAGCCGGCAAGTCATCCCTGGTACGGGCCGGGCTGCTGCCCGCCCTCGCCCGCGGCGCACTGGCCGAACCCGGCTCGGCCCGCTGGCCGCACCTGGTGCTCACCCCGACCCGCGACCCGCTGACGGAGCTGGCCACGCAGCTCGCCGCCCGCGCCCGCCTGGACGCGCTGACCGTGCGCCGCTTCCTGGCCGATCGGCCCGACCAGGCGCACCTGCTCATCCGGCAGATCCTGCTGTCCTGCGACGGCGCGGAACGGCTGGTCGTCGTGGTCGACCAGTTCGAGGAGCTCTACTCGCTGGCCCCGGACGAGCCGGGGAGCGCGGCGTTCCTGCAAGCCCTGGCCGCGGCGGCCACCGGCCCACCCGGCGCCGCACGGCCGCCCGCCCTGGTCGTGGTCACCGTACGCGGTGACTTCGTCGACCGGTGCGCCGCCGACGCGGCACTGGCCGAGGCACTGCAGGACGGGCAGTTCGTGGTCGGGCCGATGCGGCCGGCCGAGCTGATGTCCGCGATCGCCGGCCCGGCCGCGGCGGCGGGGGTCGCGCTGGAGGCCGGCCTGGCCGACGTCGTCCTGAAGGAGCTGGGCCCCCAGCCGGGTGCCGGGGTGCTGCCGCTGCTGTCCCAGGCGATGCTGGCCACCTGGGACAACCGCCAGGAAGGCCGGTTGACCGTACGCGGCTACGAGCGGGGCGGCGGCGTCGCCCACGCCGTACGCACCAGCGCGGAAGCCGCCTACGACGCCCTCACCCCGCACCACCAGGACCTGGCCCGGCGCCTGTTCCTGCGGATGACCGCGATCTCCCCCACCGGCCACCCGTTCCGCCGCCCACTCCGGCACGACGAACTCGCCGCCCCGGTCCAGCACGACACCCCGGTCGCGCAGGGCGAACACGGCACCCCGGTCCGGCACGACGAGCTCGGTGGGCGGGAGGAGCGGGCCGACGTGGCGGCGGTGCTGGAGTCGTTCGCGGCGCGGCGGCTCGTGGTGCTCGGTGAGGACACCGCCGAGATCGCCCACGACTGCCTGCTGCTGGCCTGGCCCCGGCTGCGCGGCTGGCTCGGCCAGGACGAGGCCGATCACGCGATGCGGAGTCAACTGCTGGCCGACGCCGAGCACTGGGACCGGCACGGCCGCGACCGTTCGTTCCTCTACCGCGGCGCCCGCCTGACCGCCGCCCAGCAGGCCCGCGCCCGCTGGAGGGCCGCGCCGGACCGCTTCCCGGCGCTGGAGCGCGCCGGCGAGGACTTCCTGCGGGCGGGCGAGGAGGCCACCGCCCTGCGGGCACGGGCGGCGGCGCGGCGCCGGGGATGGGCTCGGGCGGCGGTGTCGGGGCTGGTCGTGCTGTCGGTGGTGGCCGTGGTGGCGGCCGTGGCGGCGGTGCGGTCGGCCGGGACGGCCGAGACCCGGCGGCGGGAGGCGTTGTCCCGGCAGGTGGCGGCGCAGAGCGTGGCGCTGACGGGCATGGGCGTGGTGCTCCCGGGGCTGCTGGCCGTCGCCGCCCACCAGATCAGCCCCACCCCAGAAGCCCGCCACGCGATGCTCAACGTCCTGGCGCAGCCGGTCAAACGGGTGCTGCGCACGGGCGCGGGCATTCGCGCGCTGCTGAGCGCCAACGGCCGGACCCTGGTCGTGCTGGACGCCGATGGCATGGCACGGCGCTGGGATATCCGTGCCGGGCGGCAGGCCACCCGCGCCTTCGCCACCCACCCAGGAGGGGCCGGCAGCGCGGCGCTCAGCTCCGACGGCCGCACCCTCGCCATCATGGGAGCGGACCGGGCCGTGCGGCTGCACGACCCGGCGACCGGCCGGCGGCTCCGCCCGCCCTTCGCCCGCCACAGGTACGGCGTCCGGAACATGGCCCTCAGCCCAGACGGCAGGCTGCTGGCGACGACGGACTCGCGACACGCCGTCCGGGTGTGGAACGTCACCACCGGCAGGCAGGTCGTCGGCCCGCTCACCAGCTCCCCGTTCTCGGCCGACACGCTGGCCCTGGCACCGGGTGGCAAGATCCTCGCCGCCGGCGGTGACAACCTGCCCGGTTCGACCTGGGACCTGCCGAGCGGGCGGCGACGACAGCTCATGAACTGGCAGTATCCGATGCCGGCGCTCGCCTTCCGCGCCGACGGCGTCCTGCTCGCCACCGGCGGTATGGACCACACCGTCCGGCTCTGGAACCCGGTCACCCACCGTCAGGTCGGCGGCCCTCTCATCGGGCACCTGGGCCCCGTCCGCGTGGCGGCCTTCAGCCCAGACGGCACCATGCTGGCCACCAGCGGGGAGGACAGGACCGTGCGCCTGTGGGACGTCAGGCGGAGAATCCAGCTCGTGGCGCTCCCGAGCCCCGCCCAGCAGCTGGCCTTCAGCTCCACAGGCGGCACGCTCGTCTCCGTCGACCAGCGGGACGTCTCCCTGTGGGACGTGGCCGGCCTGACCCGCTCCGTCATCACCAACGTGAACGACGCCTCGTACACGGCCTTCAGCCCGGACGGCACCCTCCTGGCCGTTGCCGACCCGCTGGTGGAGGACGCCCACGTCAACCTGATCGACCTCCGTACCCGCCGCCGGGTGGGCGCGCCCCTGCCCCACAGGACGCTCATCACCGGCCTGGCGTTCGACGGCGGGATCCTGGTGGTCGGTACGAGCGACGGAACCGTGCACCGCTGGGAGCCCGGCACGCGACGGCGGGCCACCACGCGCCTGCCTGCTCCCGAAAGAGCGGGAACCGCCATGCCCAGGGCGACCATCAGCCCGGACGGCAAGATCGCCGCCATCCCGCGGGGCGGCAGGATGAGCCTCTACGCCGTCGATTCCGGCCAGCAGGCCGGTCCGCCGCTGCCCGGAGACATCGGCAGGATCCGGAGCGCGGAATTCAGCGCCGACGGCGGAGTCCTGGTGGCCACCGGCGACAAGGGGGACGGGTGGGTGTGGGACGTCCGCCATCGCCGGCTGATCGGCGGCCGGCTCCACCTGCCCGGCCTCGTCCGTGGCATCGACCCCACCGGCACGACTCTGGTCGTCTCCGACGAGAGCTACGCCGTCCACCTGTTCGACCTCGCCGGCCGCCTGCGGACCGGCGTGCCCTTCACCGGCCACACCGGGTGGGTGACCGCCGCCGCCTTCAGCCCCGACGGGAAGATCCTGGTGACGGGTGCTCACAACGGCGAGGTCCGGGTATGGGACGTGGCCACGCACCGGCAGCTCGGCTCCGCCCGCAACATCGGCGGCTCCGTCTTCACCGTGGGGTTCGCCCCTGGCGGCAGGAGCTTCGCCGTCGGCGGGATGGACCGGACCGTACGCCTCTGGAACGCCCGCGAGCCCTCCGACCCCGTGGCCGAGTTGTGCGCGCTCGCCGGCCGGTCGCTCACCCGGGAGGAGTGGGCACAGTCCGTCCCGGGTGAGCCGTACCGGACGGTGTGCCCGTCTTGAAACAGCCTGGCCGGACGCCGCGACCGGTCTGTGCCGGCCGAAGTGATGTTGCTACGGTTGCCCCGGCACATCCAGATGAGGGGGCATATGTTTGGCATCGTCCGCCCCTGCCGGCACGTGATGTGCCAGGGGCTCTACGCGGACTGGATGAGCCATCTGTGCGGGCTCTGCCTGGCGCTCCGCGACGAGCACGGACATCTGTCCCGCCTGGTGACCAACTATGACGGCCTGCTCGTGTCCGTCCTCACCGAGGCCCAGTCGCCCGCGTCCGCACCGCGCCGGCGGGCGGGCGCGTGCGCGCTGCGCGGCTTCAGGGGCGCGGACGTGGTGCAGGCCGCGGGGGTCCGGCTGGCGGCCTCCGTCTCACTGCTCCTGGCGGCGGGCAAGATACGCGATCACGTGGCCGACGGGGACGGCCCGTACGCCCGGCGCCCGGTGGCCGCCGGTGCCGCCCGGCTGGCGGAGCGCTGGTCCTCGGCCGGCACCGCCACGGCCGCCACGCTGGGCTTCGACCCCACCCCGCTGACGGCGGCGGCCGACCGCCAGGCGTCACTGGAACGCCCTTCGGCCCGGGCACTGGCGGCGCCGCCCGGGTTACGCGAGCTGACCGGGCCCACCGAGGACGCCGTGGCCGCCGCGTTCGCGCACACCGCCGTACTGGCGGGCAAGCCGCACAACCGGCAGGCCCTGGAGGCGGCCGGGCGCGGGTTCGGCAGGCTGGCGCATCTGATCGACGCGGTGGAGGACCTGGCCGAGGACCGGGCATCCGGGGCGTACAACCCGCTCGTCGCCACCGGCACCGGCCTGGACGAAGCGCGCGGCCACTGCGAAGCGGCGCACGCCGAGCTGCGTGCCGCCGTGGACGGGCTGGACCTGGCGCGACCCGCCCTGACGCGCGCCCTGCTGGTACGCGAGACCGGCAGCGCCATCTCCCGCGCCTTCACCACCGCGACACCCGGCACCCACCACCGACCGCAACCCAGGCGACCCGCAGGTCAGGGACAGGGACCCGGATGGCCCTCAGGCCAGGGGCCCGAGCATGGGCCCGCGGATCCCGGTGCGCCGCCGGCGGGGCCGCCAGAGGGGCCGCCGCCGAGGCGGAATCCCGGCGGCCTGCTGTCGCCGGTGTGCGCCGCGCTGACCTGCTGCACGTGCGGCCTGTACCGGGCCCCGTGGGACGAGGAACGCGAAAGCTCGTGCTGCAGGCGCTGCGAGTGCACCGAGCGCTGCGAGGACTGCGCAGGCTGCTGCGACGGCTGCGGAGAGTGCGCCGACTGCTGCTCCTGCTGCTCGAATGCGAACAGCTGCTGCGACTGCGACGGTTGCTGCTGCGACTGCAACTGATCGCCAAGACCGCGCCCCGACTACCGCCGGAGCACGTGTGGGCCGGCACGAAGCCGGCCGGGCCGAAGCGTCCCGGCCCCGGTTATGCGAGCCGGAGTCCCGCGGGCCGGAGGATCGACGCTGCCAGGCTCTGGACGAGGCGCGTGATCAACGCTTCGAGGAGGATGAGGGCGGCCTTCGCAAGCAACGAGGCCAGGAACTCGGTCAACTCTCTACCTCTTCGTAGGAAACTACACTTAGAGGCATAATCCGGCATAAAGATGTATAAATGGGCATGATCGATGTATCGAAATGGTGAACAAATGGTGACTAGTCCGCATCGGACCGCTCGATCATGCCCGCCACCACGACCGCGGCACCGGCGCTGCCCAGGCCGATCCCCCAGCCGATCGGGCCGACCGGCCGGCAGCCGAAGAGCTGGCTGACGCCCGGCGTCGTGATGATGGCCACCAGCACGCCGAGGGAGGACAGCGCGGCCAGCGCCACCATCCGATCACGCCCTCCGAGCGCCAGGGTCTGCAGCAACTGGGCCGACACCAGCCCGATCAGCCCGACGGTGTCCGCCCGGCCACGGGTGCCGGTCATCCGCGCCAGCAGCCACGCCGCCGTCGCCGCGGCGGCGGTGATGACGGCACGCAGGTAGATGTCGCGGGTCAGGGCGGCGCCCAGCGACGCCTCCGGCCCTTCGGAGAGCAGCCGCTCGGGGCTGGCGGCGCTGGGCGGCCGGATGGCCACCGCCATCGCCGGCAGCATGTCGGTGAGCAGGTTGACCAGCAGCAACTGGCGGGCGTTCAGGGCGCTGCGGCCGGTGAGCAGGCTGGATCCGAGCGTGAACGCGATCTCCCCGACGTTGCCGCCGAGCAGGATGCCCAGCGCGTCGCGGACGGAGGCCCACATGCCCCGGCCCTCGACGATCGCGTCGATGATCGTCTCGATCCGGTCGTCCACTACGACGATGTCCGCGGCGGCGCGGGTGGCGGGGGCGGCGTGCGAGCCGATGGCCACGCCCACGTCGGCGAGCCGGATCGCGGGCACGTCGTTGGCGCCGTCACCGGTGACGGCCACGACCGCGCCCGTCTTGCGGAGGCAGGTGACGATCCGCGCCTTGTGCTCGGGCGTCACCCGGGCGAACACCGCCACCTTCGCCAGCGTCTCGGTCAGCGAGTCCTCGTCGAGCAGCTCCAGCTCGGGGCCGGTCATCACGTGCATGCCGTTCAGGGCGCCGATCTCCGCCGCGATGGCCTCCGCGGTGCTGGGATGGTCGCCGGTGATCATCACGACCCGGACGCCGGCCCGCATGAGCTGCTCCACGCTCCGCTTGGCGGTCGGCCGTACCGGATCCGCCAGGCCGATGAACCCGCGGAAGCACAGGCTCTCGATGCGGGACTCGTCGAGGTCGGCGCGGCTGGACGCGGGCCGCTCGGCGACGGCCAGCACGCGGTAGCCCTGCAGGGCGAGGCGCTCCACCTCCTGCTCCAGCTCCTGCCTGATCCGGTCGTCCATCGGGACGGTCTGCCCGTCCCGCCGGACGCTCGTGGAGGAGGTGAGCACGATCTCGGGGGCGCCCTTGACGCTCAGCATCTGCCCGGTCTCGCACCGGCCGAGCACGGCGTGGTAG
This sequence comes from Nonomuraea jiangxiensis, assembly GCF_900099965.1. Taxonomy (GTDB): domain Bacteria; phylum Actinomycetota; class Actinomycetes; order Streptosporangiales; family Streptosporangiaceae; genus Nonomuraea; species Nonomuraea jiangxiensis. The sequence goes on from NZ_FNDJ01000016.1 coordinate 141,044, forward strand.
CCGCGGCCCGGTTCGAAGGGCAGCTCGTCCACCCGCTGCCACTTCTCCAGGCCGTCACCCGGCGTGATGCCGAGCTTCTCGGCGCCACGCACGATGGCCCGGTCCGTGGGATGCGGAATCGCGCGCCCGCCCTCGAACCGCGGCCCCGCCCGCAGCGCCGCGGCCACGATCATCCGCATCTCGGGCGAGGCCTTGTCCACCGCCTGCTCGACCCAGCCGTCCGAGACCCGGCCCAGGCTGATGCGGCCCTCCGTGAGGGTGCCTGTCTTGTCGAAGCAGAGCACGTCCACCCGGCCCAGGGCCTCGATCGTGGACGGGTTGCGTACCAGTGTGTTGTGCACCGACAGCCGCTTGGCCGAGGCCAGCTCGGCCACCGTGGCGACGAACGGCAGCCCTTCCGGCACCGCCGCCACCGTCATGCTCACCGCCGGGGCGAGCGCCTGCGACAGCGGTGAGCCGCGGAACAGCTCCACGGCCATCAGGACCACACCGGAGCCCAGCGCGGCCGGCAGGATCTTCCGGCTCAGCGCGCGCAGCCGCAGCTCCACCCCGCTCGGCGGCGGCTCGTGCCGGGTCAGCCTGGCGGTCCTGCCCGCCTCGGTCGCCTCGCCCGTGGCCACCACCACGGCGAGCCCGTGCCCGGCCGCGACGGTCGTCCCCTCGTAGACCATCGAGACGCGATCGGCGATGGCGGGCGCCGCGGTCGGCCTGGCGGTCTTGGACACGAGTTGCGACTCGCCGGTGAGCGTGGACTCGTCGATCTCCAGCCCGGCGGCCTGGATCAGCCGCCCGTCGGCCGGTACGGCGTCGCCGGCCCTGAGCTCGATCACGTCCCCCACCACCAGGTCCTCGGCATGGCCCGGTACGCCGCCGGTGGGGCGGCGCAGCCGTACCTTGACGGCGGTGGTCTCGGTGAGGCGGTGCAGCGCCCGGCCCGCGCCGCGCCGCTGGGCGCCACCGAGCAGGGCGTCCACCACGATCACGCCGCCGATCAGCACGGAGTCGAGCACCGAGCCGAACGCGGCCGACAGTCCCGCCCCACCGGCCAGGACCGGCGTCAGCGGGTTGGCGAGCTCCTGCACGGACGCGCCGATCAGCGACTGCGGCCCGCCCCTCGCCGGTCGGGGCACGGTCGCCCTGCGGCGCGCCGCCTCCTCCTCGGTCAACCCGGTCCGGGTGGTACGGAGCCTGTCCAGCACGTCCTGGGCCGCCATCGCGTGCCACGGCGTGGCGTCGGCGCGGACCGGCGGCCCCTCGCGCCCCACTCTCCTGCCCGTCCACTCCCCGACCAGCAGGGCGGCCAGCGTCGTGCAGTCGCGCACCATCTGGGCCCGCCGGACCGCGGTCGGGACCGGGCCGAGGAGCGCCAGCGTGGTCCCGGCGACCGCGCCGGCGGCCGCCACGCCCACCCCCCGCACGCTCGCCTTCCTGGCCGCGGCCAGGAAGCACAGCAGTTGATAAACGCCGTCGAGCTCGCCCATCACGTCGGCGTCCCACGGGACCTGCCGGCCTCCGTCGAGCACGCCGATGCCGAGGTCGGCCTGGCACAACCCGCGCCGCCCGCGCCGCGACACCACGGCCACGCCGTGGCCCTCGGACTGCAGCGCCCGTACCGACGAGACCAGCCGGGCCCCGCCCTCGACCCGGTCCGTGCCCAGCCGCCGGGCCAGGCCGGGCTCCCCGCCGGCCAGCACCACCTGGCACGTCCGTTTCGCCGCCGCGACCAGGGCCTCGGCGAGCGGGTGCAGCTCGCGGGCCAGGGCGACCAGGGCGACCGGGGTTCCGTCCCGCGCCACCGCGACCGCCCGGATCCCCTGCTCGCGCCACTGTTCGGGCACGTCGTCATGCGGCGCCACGCTCCAGCCGTCCCTCTTGCGGCGGGTTGCCGGGTCGGTGAGGTCGACGAGCGCGTACAGCCGGGCGTGCAGCTCGTCCGCGTCCAGATCGGGGACGAGCGGCTGCACGGCGTCGATCGTCCACATACCGGTGGTGAGCACCGGGGCGTCCAGGACGACGGTGTCGATGCGGTCCATACGGCACAAAGCGATGCGGTTGAACACGATCGTGCCGTGCTTGGCGAGGAAGCGGGTGGCGGCGCTGGCGTAGGCGTTCCTGCCGAGGTTGGCGGCCTTGGGCACGCCGGAGATCAGGACGGACAGGCCGCGCTGGTGGCTGCGGCTGAGGATCGTGGTGAGGCCGTCGGCGGCCACCGCGGCCCCGCTGGCCGCGTCGGCGTACCGCTCCACGGGCCCGCGCGGCAGCGGGGCGGGGCGCACCGGCTCGGCGGACCGGACATGCCGGTAGGCGCCCTCCTCGGCCGCGAACTCCTCCTCGCGCCGCTCCCAGGCCCGGCGCCCGGCGCGCGTGTCGATGTAGCGGCCGGTCGCGGCGACGGAGTCGACCAACAGCGACAGGGGCCGCATGGCCAGCGTGTTCGAGACGATCCTGCTGGTCGCCACCATCGCTTCCACGACGGGCCGGCCGAGCCGCTCCTCCAGCTCCCTGCGGATGCGCGGGGTGTGCTCGACCAGCGCGAGGACGTTGGGCACCGCCGGGGGCAACCTCGGGACCCGGGTCACCGCACCGGCCGCGGCCAGCAGGGTGCCCGCGAGGTGCAGGCCGAGGCTGGCGCCGGCGCGAGCCTGCTGCTCGACGCCGTCCAGCAGGGTGGGCCCCGGCGCCTGGCCGGGACCCACGTCGAGCTCCTCGATGATGGCCAGCAACTTGTCCAGCTCAACCTGGACCTCCGCGGCCTCCTCGCCGGCGGCCGGGCCTTCCTCGTGCCTCACGAACACGCAGCCGAGCGCCCCGTTCACCTCGGCACGCGGCACCCCGACCGCGCGCAACCGCTCCTCCAGGGCGCGGGCGGGCCCCTCGGTCCGTGGCCCGCCGATGTTCCGCAGCTCGATGCGGACCCCACCAGGGCACCGCTGAACCCGGCGCGAGCGCGGGAGGAGGCTCCTCACAGGTTCGGGGAGCATGTTGTGGAGCGTGTCGACGGCTAGAAAGCCGAGCAACGCCATGGGTCCTCCCGCCTTGGGGCGTCTGGCTCACCCGCGTGCGGCGGGACTCTTGCGTGTCCTGGTCGTACTGGTTGTGTGGTGTCAGCTCTCGGCAGCCGACGTCATGGCGGCCCGGGCCGGCGCGGTGGTCTTACGGCCGCTGCCGACACGAGACGTCGTAGCCGTCCTGCGACCGGTGGTCCCGGACGCCGCAGCCGTCTTACGACGCGTCGTACCGGAAGCCGCGGTGGTCTTGCGACCGCTGCCCGCACGGGACGTCGTGGCCTTGGAGCCGGTGGCACGGGCCGTCGCGGTGGTCTTGCGACTGCCGTTCGCGGCCGCGCTGGTCCTGGTCCGGCTGGTGCCGGTGGCCTTCTCACGCGTCGTCGTCGCGGCGCTCTTCGCGCGGCTCGCGGCGTCCGTGGCCTTGGCGCGGGTCGTGGACGCGGCGCTCTTGGCGCGGCTCGTGGCACCGGTGGCTTTCGCGCGCGTCGTCGTTCCCGCGGCCTTGGCGCCGGTCGTTCCCGCGGCCTTGGCCCGGCTCGTCGTGCCGGCGGGCTTGCGGGCGCCGGCGGCGCCTCCGGTCGCGGCGGGCTTGCGCCGCGCGGCGGTGCCGGCCGTCGTGGGCTTGCGCCGCGCGGCCGGCTTGCCCGGCTCGACCTCCTTGGCCGGGCCGGCGGCGGTCGGACGCGGCCTGCCCGCGGCCTGCTCCTGGCGCTTGCGCCGCTGCGCGATGACGGTGCCCGCGCCGATGGCGGCCGCGACGGGCCACTCCACGACCCCGAAGACCGCCAGCGCGCCGAGCGCGCCGTAGTAGGCGATCCGCTCGGGCGGCGGCAGGAACGTACGCGCCACGTCTACGTAGTGGCCGACCTCCTGCCTGCTGACATGCGGCATCTCGACACGCGGCATGTGAACCCGCGGCATGTTGACCCGCGGCATGGAAACCCGGGGCATCGAGACGTTCGGCATCTCGACGCGCGGCATCCGCATGTCGGGCCGCCGCAGCTCGATCTTGAGCATTGGCAGGTCCAGCGTGATCCGCTTGGGCACCTTACCGTCGGACGCGGCAGTGCGTCCGCGCGGCTGGGTGACGGCCATGATCCCTCCCTCTGTACGAGGAAATCCTTGGTTGTCACCCTTTCCATCACTCGTCCCGTTATTCCGGACAGTAAGTATTTGATGATTTTGCCGTCCCTATACCCGCCTCTCCGAACGGGTCACAGCTCCGCGCAGGCACCGGGATTCCCCGGCCCCGCAGGCGCCGGCACGGTGTGCGTGGCCCGCCGCGCCGTCCGGGAAGCGGCGCGGCGGGCGGCGGTCAGGGTGCGCAGCTCCGCTGCCACTTGCCCGGCCGCACGCACCGGAACAGGGAGGGGTTGGTCACGGACGGCGGGCGCCACTCCTGCGCGGCCTGCTCGTAGGCGTAGGCGTAGGACAGCAGCCTGGCCTCGGTGTAGGCGGTGCCGAGGAAGGTCATGCCGAACGGCCGCCCGTTCGCGGGGTCGTACCCGATCGGCACGGCGACGGACGGGTACTGGGCGCGGGCGCCGATCCCGGCCGAGCCGCTGCCGGTGAACAGGATCGCGTCGAGGTCCTCGGCGGCCAGCGCCGCGTCGATGCGCTGGCGGGCGCCGGCGATACCGTTGTCGCGGTCGGCCTCGTAGGCCGCCTTGGTGGCCGGGTCGTCGACGTCGATCGCGTTCGATTCCTCCAGCAGGGTCTGGCCGAACTTGATCGTGCCCTCGGCGGCGTGCGCGGTGTTGTACCTGACCACGTCGTCCAGGGTCTTCATCGGGGCGTTGCGGGGCAGGCGGGCGAGGTAGGCGTTCAGGTCGCGCTTGAACTCGTAGTTCAGGATGCCCGGCGGCAGGCCGCCGGTGCTGACGGTGACGGGGACGACCGTGGCGCCCTGGGCGCGCAGCACGTCGAGGGCCCGGTTGAAGGCGACCGCCTGGTTGCCGCTCGGAGTGCTGGCCACGCCGACGCGCACGCCCTTGAGCGCGTCCTTCGACAGCGCCGCCGTGTAGTCGGTGCCGGCGACGTCCTTGCTCGTCTCCGTCGCGGGGTCCTCGGGGTCGACGCCGGTCAAGGCGGTCAGCAGCGCGGCGGCGTCGTACACCGAGCGGGTCATCGGGCCGGCGGTGTCCTGCGAGGCGGCGATCGGCACCACGCCCGTCCTGCTGACCAGGCCGACGGTCGGCTTCACGCCGACGAGGGAGTTGGCCACGGACGGGCTGAGGATCGAGCCCGAGGTCTCGGTGCCGATGGTCACCGCCGCCAGCCCGGCCGCGGCCGCCGCGCCCGAGCCCGAGCTGGACCCGCTCGGGGTCTGGCTGACGTCGTACGGGTTCAGCACCTGCCCGCCGAGGCCGCTGTAGCCGGAGGGCATGCCGTTGGTGGTGAAGTTCGCGAACTCGGTCAGGTTGGTCTTGCCCAGGATGACGGCGCCGGCCGCGCGCAGCCGCTTGACGAGGAAGGCGTCGTCAGTGGGGTAGGAGTCGGCCAGCGCGAGCGCGCCCGCGGTGGTGGGCAGCCGCCGTACGTCGATGTTGTCCTTGACCAGCACGGGGATGCCGTGCAGCGGGCCGCGTACCTTGCCTCTCTTGCGGTCCCGGTCGGCCTGCCTGGCCTCCTCCACCGCGTTGTCGTTGAGCACCCGCACGGCGTTCAGGCCGGGGCCGTCGGAGTTGAGCGCGCGGATGCGCTCGATGTAGTCGTTGGTGAGCTCCTCGGAGGTGATTTTCCGGGCGCTCATCGCCTGCTGGAGCTGCGCCACGGTGGCGGTTTCGAGATCGATGCGGATTCCGGTGCGGTCGGCCGCGGCCTGTTCGGGCGCGACCGGCGCGACGACGCCCAGCGCGGCGGCCGTGGCGAGCGCCACCAGGCCCACGGTGGTGCGGGAGCCCAGACGGCGCTGTACGGATAAGACACGAGAACGTTCCATGGGGTGCATGCAGGTCCTTCCGAGGTGTCTCGTCTCGGCCGAATTCGGCACGAGTGACACACGATGATCACGCAGAAGGATGCAGCGCGTAAGTTATGCCGATATTTCCTCGCAGTTACTATCACCTCCCCATCTGGGCACACCGGCAGTCGGCGGGACGTCCCGGACACGGGCGGAACCCCGAGCCCATCGACCACGCCGGGCAGAGCGACAACGCCGGATCCCCCGCCACCCCGGCCCTCACCAGGCCACCCCCGGCGTGGGCGGGCGGCCTACGGGGGCGTCGTGGAGGGGCGGCGGGCACGGGGCTCCGACATACCCGACATCCCCATGGCGGTCTCTCCAGATCCCCATGAAAGCGGCGGATCATCGCTCATTGGGTATGAGCCCTCGCACAAGGACGATCGCGAGAAGGGCCTGCTGATGCGAAGCGAAGGCGAGCTGATGCTGGGCGGCCTGCTGCGTGCCAACCATCTGACGGTGCTGGAGCACCTGCCGGGTGTGATCGCGGAACACGCGAGCTCGGGCGGGTTCGCCGACCCGATGGTCTACGTGACCGACCTGCAGCAACAGCTCCTGATGCCGCTCCCGGGGCAGTCGGACCCGGCCGGCGAGCCGCTCCAGCCGCTCCGGATCGACGCCACGCTCGCCGGCCGCGCCTTCCGCGCCGTGGAGGTCGTGCGGGCCAGGCTCGTGCCCGGCTCCGCGGAGGACAGCCCGGAGCCCGGCCAGGGCGAGGCGCAGCGGTGGTGGGTGCCGCTGCTGGACGGCGCCGAGCGGGTCGGCGTGCTCGGGCTGACGGTGAGCGAGGGCGGGGAACTCGCCGAGTGGCGGGTCACGAAGCTGGCCTCGCTGGTCGCGATGCTGGTGATGGACAAGCGGCCGCAGAGCGACTCCTACGCCCGGCTGGTCCGCACCCGCCCAATGACCCTGTCGGCCGAGGTGCTGATGACGCTGCTGCCGCCGGGCACGTGCGCCAACGACGACGTGGTGATCAGCGCCGCGCTGGAACCCGCGTACGAGATCGGCGGCGACATCTTCGACTACGCCATCGACGGGGACCTGCTGCACCTGGCGATCTTCGATGCCATGGGCCACGACACCTCGGCCGCGTTGACCGCCACCGTCGCCGTGAGCGCGTGCCGCAACAACCGGCGCCAGGGAGCGGACCTGCCCACGACGGGCGAGGCCATCGACGCGGCCATCGCCGACCAGTTCGTCGGCCGGTTCGCCACCGGTGTGCTGGCCGACCTGAACCTGCGTACCGGCTGGCTGAGCTGGGTCAACCGGGGCCACCATCCCCCGCTGGTGCTGCGCGACGGCCGCTGGGTGGCCACCCTGAGCAGCGAGCCCGACCCGCCGATGGGCTTCCGGCTGAGCCCGGCCACCGGGCTGCTCGGCTACCAGTTGGAGCCGGGCGACCGGGTGCTGTTCTACACCGACGGGATCATCGAGGCGCAGAGCCCGGACGGGGAGCAGTTCGGGCTGGAGCGGTTCATCGACTTCATCATCCGCCACGAGGCCGACGGCCTGTCGGCCCCGGAGACGCTGCGCCGGCTGATCCAGGCGATCCTGAAGCACCAGAGCGGCCGGCTCCAGGACGACGCCACAGTGCTGCTGGTCGAGTGGCGCAGCACCCGGGAGCAGCGGCTCACCCTGTGAGGCGCCTGCGCATCGGCTCAGGCCGCGTCGCGGTGGTGGTCCTGGCCCTCCCGGTACGGTGGGGCGAGGTCCGCGCCGCGCAGCCCCGACACGTGGCCGCGCAGGTCGGCCGTCTGCACCGCGCGGCTGATGTCGCTGGGCGTGAGCAGCCCGATCAGGCGCCCCTCGGGGTCGAGCACGACGGCGCGGCCGTCGGCGGAGCCCTGCATCCTGGCCAGCAGGTCGGTCAGCGGCTCGTCAGGCCGCGCCTGCGGCACCTCGGCGGGCGGGCAGGCGATGTCGCGCACCCGGGTGACGTCACGCAGGGCGGGATCCACGTGGCGGACACGGTTGAGCGTCACCAGGCCGAGAAAGGAGCCGTCCTCCCCGGTCAGCGGGTAGGTGGACAGCCGCCGCCGCATCACCACCCGCTCGACGAGGTCTGCCACGGTCTCGTCCGGATGCGCGACCACGGGGTGCCGCGACATCACGTCACCGACCCGGACGCCGTGCAGGGCGCTGCCGAGCCGGGTGTGCTGTTCCTCGGCGCTGGCGGCGTTCACCAGGAAGAGGCCGATCAGGGCCAGCCACAGCCCGTCGAAGCTGCGCCCCGTGACCACCTGCACGAATCCCAGGGCGATGAGCATGTAGCCGAAGCCGCGACCGGCGCGGGCGGCGGCGATGGCGGCGCGGGCGCGGTCCCGCCAGCGCGCCCACAGGGCCGCGCGCAGCACCCGCCCGCCGTCCAGCGGCGCGGCCGGTATCAGGTTGAACACGGCGAGCAGCACGTTCACCCCCGCCAGGTACGCGAACATCCCGGCCAGCAACCCCGGCCCGAGCGTGGCCGAGGTCAGCAACGCCACCACCGCGAACACCGCCCCGGCCGCCAGGCTCGTCGCGGGACCCACCACGGCGATCCGGAAGTCGGCGCCGGGCGAGCGCGGCTCGCCCTGCAACTCCGCGACCCCGCCCAGCAGCCAGAGCGTGATCCGCGACACCCCGACGCCCTCCCGCCGGGCCATGATTGCGTGCGCCAGCTCGTGCGCGAGCAGCGACGCCATGAACAGCACCGCCGCCACCACGCCGGCCAGCAGGTAGACGACCCACGACCGGCCGGGGAAGACCAGCGGGAACCGGCCGAAGGCGAGCCCGAACACCAGGATCGCGACGATGACCACCACGCTGATGTTGAGCCCGACCTGGACTCCAGCGATGCGGCCCAAAGAGATGGATGAGCGCATCTCGCCTCCCACGCTGGGTCGATGCCCGCCCCCTACCCCCGCCGGGCCGCCCGTCACCAGTCTCAGCGGATTGACCGGATCATTCCTCCAGGCGTGGATCACCCTCCTGAGCTGCGACATCTCTTTCCGCCGATCCCGGGACCCCTCCCGCCGCCGCCCACTATGTTGGGGGCCGCTTCGTATCCGCCGCAGACGAGGAGCGCACGACTTCTCATGGCCGATCACGTCATCACCGTCCACTCCGCCGCCGGTTGCGGCGACTCCTTCGGCTGCGCCTGCGGCCTGCCCCTCGGCGACCGGGACGCCGCGGCCCGGCACGCCGCCCGCTCCGGCCTGTGCCCCGCCTGCCTGGGCTCGGGACAGGCCGCCCCTGGCCAGGACACCCCCGGCGACTGCGAAATCTGCGGCGGCTCGGGCAGCGCGGCGGCCAGGAACATCACGGTGCAGGCCCGGGTCACCGAGGACTTCGTGCGGAAGGTGGCCGCGCTGCTGCCCGAGGAGTTCGGGCTGGGCGAGGTGGTGGCGCTGCTGCGGCAGCACATGCCCAGGAGCGGCGGGATGGAGACCGTCCTGTCGGTGGCGGCGGGCATGATCCGCTATCTGGAGGTACAGGGCCACGTCGTGCTCTACTCGGCGCCCGATTTCGTGCCCGCTGAAGGGATTGAGCAGAACTACAGGGATCCAAGGTGGATCCGGATCACTCGCGAGCCTTACGGGTCTTGATACTTTATTGATGAGGTGTGCCGGGAAGTCTGGTCGGCGGTTCCGTCGCCGAGCCCGGAGGTCGCCCAGATGTTCCCTGACCGCCCCGCCCTCCTCCCCCGTGAGCGGCGGGTGGTCACATGACCGTCACGGCGTGGGTGGCGGTGGCCGTCTTCCTGCTCGCGTACACGCTGATCGCCACGGAGAAGGTGCACCGGGTCGCGGCCGCGCTCGGCGGGGCCGGGATCATGCTGCTGATCCACGCCACCGGCGCGGAGGCGGCGTTCTTCGGCGAACGTTCCGGGATCGACTGGAATGTGATCTTCCTGCTGCTCGGCATGATGATCATCGTCGGCGTGCTGAAGCAGACCGGGATCTTCGAATATCTGGCCATCTGGGCGGCCAAACGGGCCCGGGGCCGGCCGTTCCGGCTCATGGCGCTGCTCATCGTGATCACCGCCTGCGCCTCCGCGCTGCTGGACAACGTCACCACCGTGCTGCTGATCGCGCCCGTCACGTTCCTCGTGTGCGAGCGGCTGGCCGTGCCGGTGGCGCCGTTCCTGATCGCCGAGGCGCTGGCCTCCAACATCGGCGGCACCGCGACCCTGGTCGGCGACCCGCCCAACATCATCATCGCCAGCCGCGGCGGCCTGACCTTCAACGACTTCCTGGTGCACCTCGCGCCGCTGATCGTGGTGCTGGTGGTGGTGTTCGTGGCGCTGTGCCGGTGGCTGTTCCGCGGCTCCTTCCGGTACGACCCCGAGCGGGCCGCCGAGATCATGACCCTGAACGAGCGCGAGGCCATCGCCGACCGCCGCCTGCTGTGGCAGTCGCTCGCCGTGCTGGCCCTGGTGATCGTGGCCTTCGTACTGCATCCCGTGCTGCACTACGAGCCCTCGATCGTGGCGCTGTTGGGCGCCGGGGTGCTGGTGGCCGCCACCAACGTGACCACCGAGGAGGCACTCCGCGAGGTGGAGTGGCCGACCCTGGTGTTCTTCGCGGGCCTGTTCGTCATGGTCGGGGCGCTGGTGGAGACCGGGGTCATCGACCGGATCTCGCACGCCGCGGCCGAGGCCACCCACGGCCGGCTCGCCCTGACCACGATGGTGCTCCTGTGGGGCTCGGCGGTGCTGTCGGCCGTGGTGGACAACATCCCGTACGTCGCCACCATGAGCCCCATCGTCGCCGACCTCGTCCAGGCGGCCGGCGGCAACGAGCACGCCCAGGTGTTCTGGTGGGCCCTGGCCCTCGGCGCCGACCTGGGCGGCAACGCCACGGCCGTGGGAGCGGCGGCCAACGTCGTGATCATTGGCATCGCCGCCCGCAACGGCACCCCGATCAGCTTCTGGCAGTTCACCCGGTACGGGCTGGTCGTCACGCTCGTGACCGTGGCGATCTCGACGCCGTACCTGTGGCTGCGTTACCTCATCTGACGGGCAGCACGTCCACCCCCTGCTCGTGGTCGGCGCGCGGGCCGAAGATGCGCCGCTCGGACTCCGCGATGGGCACGTCGTTGATGCTCGCCTCCCTGCGCCGCATCAGCCCCGACTCGTCGAACTCCCACTGCTCGTTGCCGTAGCTGCGCCACCACTGCCCCGCGGCGTCGCGGCACTCGTACTGGAAACGCACCGCGATGCGGTCGCCCAGCACGCCCCACAGCTCCTTGCGCAGCGCGTAGTCCAGCTCCCTGTCCCACTTGCGGCGCAGGAAGGCCCGGATCTCGTCGCACCCGGTCAGGAACTCGTCGCGGTTGCGCCAGACCGAGTCCTCCGTGTACGCCTGCGCGACCCGGTCGGGGTCGCACGTGTTCCAGTCGTCCTCGGCGGCCTGCACCTTGATCCGTGCGGTCTCCTCGGTGAACGGCGGGACGGGCGGGCGTGACATGGTGCCTCCAGCAGCGGATGGTCGTTCTCCTGGGCAGCCTAGAGAAGTTTGTCCAGGGTGATGGGGAGGTCCAGGATCCGCCGCCCCGTGGCGTGCCGTACGGCGTTGGCCACGGCCGCCCCGACGCCCGTGATGCTCACCTCGCCCACCCCGAGCAGCCCCAGCGGCATGGTCGGATCGGGGTCACCGAGCCAGTCCACGTCGATGCGGGGCACGTCGGCGTGCACCGGGACGTGGTTCTCGGCCAGGCTCGCGTTCACGACGCGGCCGGTGCGCCGGTCGACCAGGGTCTCCTCCGACAGGGCCAGGCCGAGGCCCATCACGATGCCGCCGCGCAGCTGCGCCGCCACGGTCTTCGTGTTGATCACCGTGCCCACGTCGAACACGCCCACCCAGCGCGACACCCGCACCTCGCCGGTGTCCTGGTCGACCCGCACCTCGCAGAACTGGGCGCCGGAGGCCGCCTTGACCCAGTTCCGGCGGTCGCGCAGCATCTTGGCGGCGAACCCGAGCATGCCGGGACCCGCCTCCGCCTCCAGGTGGTCGCGGCCCGCCCGGGTCAGGATCGCCGCGTACGTCTCCCCGGCCGACCCCTCGTACAGCCCGCCGTCGCGCGCTTCCAGCCGGTCCAGGCGGCGCCCGCGCAACGGCGAGTCCGGCGCGTGCCGGGCCAGGGCGAACACGGACCGCTTCAGCTTGTGCGAGGCCGCCAGCAGCGCCGCCGCCGCGCTGGCCGTCTGCCCCGAGCCGCCCGCCCCGGGCCCCGGCGGCAGGTCGGAGTCGCCGTACTCCACCCGGACGGCCTCCATCGGCACGCCCAGCGTGTCGGCGGCGATCTGCGCCTGCGCGGTCGCCGCGCCCATGCCCATCTCGTGCAGCGAGGAGCGCACCACGACCGTGCCGTCCGCGGTGAGCCGCACGCCGACCTTGGCCGGCAACTGCCACGCCGGGTGGTAGGCCGTGGCGACCCCCATGCCGACCAGCCACCTCCCGTCCCGCATGGCCCCGGGCCGCGGGTCCCGCTCCTTCCAGCCGAACCGCTCGGCCCCCAGCGCGTACGCCTCCCGCAGCATCCGGTGCGCGAACCGCTTGCCGTCCACCGGGTTGTTCGCGGGCTCGTTACGCATGCGCAGCTCGATCGGATCGAGGCCGAGCTCCCAGGCCAGCTCGTCCATGGCCGACTCCAGGGCGAAGGTGCCGATGGACTCGCCGGGGGCGCGCATGACGGTGTTGGCCACCAGGTCGAGCTGGACGAGGTTCTGACGCAGGTGGATGTTCGGGGCGGCGTAGAGGTGCCGCGAGGCGGAGGTGATCTGCTCGGGGCCGCCGCCCACCCGGCCCGTCCTGGCCACGCTGGTGTGGATCAGCGCGGTCAGCCGCCCGTCGGCGTCCGCGCCCAGCGCCACCCGCTGCGTGCTCGGGGTCCGGCCGCCGACCGTGTGGAAGACGCCCTCCCTGGTGAGCACGAGCCGGACCGGCCGGCCGGTCGCCCGCGCGGCCAGCACGGCGAGCAGCGTGCCCGCCCAGATCATGGTCTTGCCGCCGAACGCGCCGCCCACGTAGGGGGACAGCACGCGGACGCGGCGGGCCGGCACGTCGAAGCGCTGGGCGAGGTGCTGGCGCACCCACGCGATGTTCTGGGTGCCCTCGTGCACGGTCAGGTCGTCGCCGTCCCACACGGCGGTCGTCGCGTGCGGCTCGATCGCGTTGTGGCTGTGCGGGGGCGTGGTGAAGCGCAGGTCCACCCGCACCGGCGCGGCCGCCAGCGCGGCGTTCGCGTCGCCCTTGTCGGCCCCGGCCGACTGGAGCGGGTTGTTCTTCTGCGGGACGGCGTTCGGCTCCGCGGCGGCGAAGTCCACCTCCGCGGGCGACTCCTGGTACGTCAGCCGTACCAGGCTCGCGGCGTACCTGGCGGCCTCCGGGGTCTCGGCGACCACGACGGCCACCGGCTGGCCGTTCCAGTGCACCTCGTCCGTGGCCAGGTAGTTGACCGAGGTCCCGCTGGCCATCGTGCTGGGGTTCAGCATGCTGAGCGCGGGCGCGGGTTTCATCGCGGGTGCGTTCTCGTGAGTGAGGACCTCGATCACGCCGCGCACCGCCAGCGCCGCCGCGGTGTCCACGGCCGTGATCCGGCCCCGCGCGACGGTCGCGTGCACGAGCGCGGCGTGGGCCAGGTTCGGGTAGGGGTGCTCGGCCGCGTACCTGGCCGCGCCGGTGACCTTGGCGGGGCCGTCCAGCCGATCCACGGCCCTGCCGACGTAGGGGGCCCGCTGCTCGACTTCCGCGTGTTTCGTGGTCATGCCGTGCTCCCTCCGTGGGTCAGGTCTCGCAGCGTGGCCACGATCGTGGCGCGGGCCAGCGCGACCTTGAACGCGTTCCCTGGCCGTACGGTGGCCGCCGCCAGCTCGGCGTCGGCCGCGCGGCCGAAGGACTCCTCGCTCGCCGGGCCGCCGACCAGGAGCCGCTCAGCCTCACGGGCCCGCCACGGCTTGGCCGCCACGCCGCCCAGCGCCAGCCGCGCCGCCGTCACGGCGCCGTCCCGCACCTCCAGCGCCGCCGCGACGGAGACCAGCGCGAACGCGTACGACGCCCGGTCGCGCACCTTCCGGTAACGGGAGTTGGCCGCGACCGGCACCGGCGGCAGCTCGACCGCCGTGATCAACTGGTCGGCGGCCAGCTCGAACTCCACGTCCGGGGTGGCGCCCGGAAGCCGGTGGAGGTCGGCCACCGGGATGCGCCGGGTGCCGCGCACGCTCTCCACCTCGACCACGGCGTCCAGCGCGGCCAGGGCCACGCACATGTCGGAGGGATGGGTGGCGATGCACTGCTCGCTCACCCCCAGGACGGCGTGGCCGCGGTTGAACCCGTCGAGCGCGTCACAGCCGCTGCCCGGCGCGCGCTTGTTGCAGGCGGCGGCCTGGTCGTAGAAGTAGGGGCAGCGGGTGCGCTGCAGCAGGTTGCCGCCGACCGTGGCCATGTTGCGGAGCTGGGCGGAGGCGCCGGAGAGGATCGCCTGCGACAGCATCGGATAGCGGCCGCGGACGCGCTGGTCGGCGGCGAGCGCGCTGTTGCGCACCAGCGCGCCGATCCGCAGCCCGCCGTCCGGCAGCTCCTCCACCCCGTCGAGCGGCAGCCCGCCGAGGTCGACGACGGTGTCCGGGGTCTCGATGCCCTCGCGCATCAGGTCCACCAGGTTGGTGCCGCCGCCGATGAACTTGGCGCCCGGCGCGGTGGCGACCGCCCGCACGGCCGCCGCGACATCGGCGGGCTTGACGTAATCGAACGGCCTCATGCCCCGGCCACCTCTCTGACGTGGGCGGACGGCCTCATGGCGTCGCCACCTCCCTGATGGCGTCGAGGATGCCGTTGTAGGCGCCGCAGCGGCACAGGTTGCCGCTCATGCGCTCCCTGATCTCCGCGTCGGTCAGCTCGGCCCGCGCCGCGGATCCGCTCACGACGCTGGGCATGCCCGCGGCGTGCTCGGCCAGCATCGCGACCGCCGAGCAGATCTGGCCCGAGGTGCAGTAGCCGCACTGGAACCCGTCGTGGCGGATGAACGCCTGCTGCACCGGGTGCAGCTCCCCACCCTGCGCGAGGCCCTCGATCGTGGTGATCTCCTTGTCCGCGTACTGCACGGCCAGGGCCAGGCAGGCGTTGATCCGCACGCCGTCGGCGAGCACCGTGCACGCGCCGCAGGCGCCCTGGTCGCAGCCCTTCTTGGGACCGGTCAGCCCGAGCCGTTCGCGCAGCGCGTCGAGCAGGCTGACCCACGGCTCGACGTCGAGGGAGTGAACGACGCCGTTCACCCGCATCCGTATCTCGGTCACGCGATCCTCCCGTCGGAGTCCGATTGGTTGAGGCGAAGCTAACAGAACGGCGTTCACTTAACAAGAGACCTTTGTTCTCTTAGGCTGCGCCAGTATGCTGGAGCGACATGACGCGGTCGGCATTCGTCCGGGCCAGGCGGCCGGAGCACAAGCAACAGCGGCGCGAGGCGATTCTCGGCGCCGCACGCGAACTCGCCCTTGCCTCCGGCGTGCGCAACGTCAGTCTGGGAGCCGTCGCGGAGGCGGTCGGACTGGCAAAGTCCAACATCATGCGCTATTTCGGCACCCGCGAGGAGATCTACCTCATCCTGGCCGCCGACGAGTGGCGGGAGTGGGGAGAAGCCATCGGCGACCGGCTGCGCGACTGCGCGGGAGCGGACGAGGTGGTGGCGGCGCTGGCCGAGACGCTGACCGCCCGCACACTGCTGTGTGACCTGATGAGCCACACCACGACCAGCCTCGAACACAACGTGTCGGTCCCGGCGGCACGCACGTTCAAGCAGGCCGTCCTGGGCGTGATCGCCGAGGTGGGCACGCTGGTCTCGCACGTCACGGATCTGACGGAGGGCGAGGCCGTGGAGCTCGTCTCGGCGGCGACCGGCCTGGCCGGGATGCTCTATCCCGTCACCCACCCCTCACCGGCGCTCGCCGAGCTCTACGCCCAGGACCCCGCCATCGCCGCCGCCTGCCCCGAGATGATGCCCACCATGATCCGCCTGCTCAGCGCGGTGGCCGCCGGCCTGCCCGCGCTCCGGTCCTGAAACTTTCACCCGCGCTGTACAGGGAAGCCCATCCGGTGTACATAACCGGTTAACCTCCGAAGAAGGGCACTCCCATGCGCAAGCGACTCGGGCTCGTGGCGGCGGCGTTCCTGTCGCTCCTCGTCTCGATGCTCATCGTCCCGGCCCCCGCGCACGCCGCGGTCGGACTCCGGGTCAGCGGCACCAGAATCATGGAAGCCAACGGGAACGCGTTCGTCATCCGCGGTGTGAGCCACGCCCACACCTGGTTCCCCACCCAGACGAGCTCCTTCGCCGCCATCAAGGCGCTGCGCGCCAACACGGTCCGCGTGGTGCTCAGCGGCGGCAGATGGCCGGCCAACAGCGCCTCGGACGTGGCCAACATCGTCTCGCTCTGTAGAACGAACCGGTTAATATGCGTCCTCGAAAACCACGACACCACCGGGTACGGCGAGCAGAGCGGCGCGTACACGCTCGACCAGGCGGTCACCTACTGGAACAGCGTCAGGAGCGCGCTCACCGGCACCGAGGACTTCATCGTCATCAACATCGGCAACGAGCCCATCGGCAACAACAACGCCGCGTCGTGGACCAGCGCCACCACGAGCGCGATCAGCCGGATGCGCAGCCTCGGCTTCCAGCACCTGCTGATGGTGGACGCGCCCAACTGGGGCCAGGACTGGCAGTTCACCATGCGTGACAACGCCCAGGCGGTCTTCAACTCCGACCCGCAGCGCAACACCGTCTTCTCGATCCACATGTACGGCGTCTTCGACACGGCCGCCGAGATCACCGCCTACCTCAGCGCGTTCCAGACGGCCGGGCTGCCGCTGGTGATCGGCGAGTTCGGGCACGACCACTCCGACGGCAACCCCGACGAGGACACGATCATGGCGCAGGCCCAGTCGCGTGGCCTCGGCTACATCGGCTGGTCGTGGAGCGGCAACGGCGGCGGCGTCGAATACCTCGACATGGTGACCAACTTCAACGCCGCCAGCCTCACCTCCTGGGGGCAGCGCATCTTCAACGGCGCCAACGGCATCGGCACGACCTCGCGCGAGGCCACGTTCTTCGGCGGCGGCGGAGGCGACGACACCACCGCGCCCACCACCCCCGGCACCCCGTCGGCCGCCGACGTCACCTCCAGCGGCGCCAGGCTGACCTGGTCGGCCTCCACCGACTCCGGCGGGTCCGGCCTGGCGGGCTACAACGTCTACCGCGAACAGGGCGCCAACGACCCGCTGCTCGGCCAGAGCACGACCAACTCCATCACGCTCACCGGGCTGAGCCCCGCCACCCAGTACCAGGTCTACGTGCGGGCCCGCGACGGCGCGAACAACCTGTCCGGCAACTCCCCCACCACCACGTTCACCACCAGTCCCGGGGGCAGCGGGGGCGGCGGCTGCACGGCCGCCGGCACCGTGCAGACCCAGTGGAGCAACGGCTACGTCGTCCAGCCCGTCACCGTCACCAACAGCGGCACCTCGGCCGTCTCCGGGTGGACGGTGACGTTCACGCTGCCGAGCGGGCACACCGTGACCGGCTCGTGGAACGCCACGCTGACCGTCAGCGGGCAGACCGTCACGGCCCGCAGCCTGGGTTACAACGGCAACCTCGGCCCGGGTGGCTCGACCAGCTTCGGCTTCCAGGCCGGCCGCCCCAACGGCAACACCGCCACCGCCGGCTCCTACACCTGCACCGCGTCCTGACCCACCCGGTGCCCGCCCCCGCGCACCGGGGGCGGTCACCGGGTGTGAGCGTTAACAGGACCAGGCGCTAGATCGGCAGCCAGACCCGCATGGTCGCGGGGCCGCGGTTCCCCCACCGGTGATAGGGGATGAGCCGCAGCCGGACGTCACCACCTCCGGCGGAGCCGCCGGACGGGCCACCGGCCGCGGACGTGTACGGCCAGCCGCCGTCCCCGGCGCCGAGCGTGGCCTCGACCTCCAGCTCGACGACGCCGTCCACGTGGTGCTCGGCGGGCGGGGACACCCGCGCGGTCAGGTCGCCGAGCGGCGGCTCGTCGGCCACCGACTCCGCGCAGTAGACCAGCGGCCCGCGCTCCACCGCCGCGCTTCCGCGCAGCGCGTCGATGCGCCGGTCGGGGAACGTCCAGCGCGGCGCCATGGGCAGCTCCAGCCGGATCTCGTCGCCGACCCGCCACGGCCCGTCGACGTAGGCGTACCCGGGGCTGACCGGCCGGATGACCGGGCCCTCGGGCAGCGGGGCCTGCGGGGAGGAGGCGGGGACGTGCGCCAGCGTGGCGTCCGTGGCCCAGCCGGGCACGCGCAGCCCGATCCGGCCCGCGCCGTCCGCCAGCACCCGGACGGTCACCGAGCCCGTCCACGGGTAGCCGGTCTCCACCCGCACCGCGAGGTCGCCGTGCCGGATCTCCGACGGCGTGTGGTGGTGGATCTGGATCCCGTCGGCCGAGGACGTCGCGACGTAGGCGGGCAGCGAGGCCAGCGTGCGGGCGATGTTGTGCGGGCAGCAGGACACGTCGAACCAGGGGGAGCGCAGCCCGCCCTCGGCGGCGTGGTTGACGCCTTCGAGCGGCTCGGCGGGCACCCGCACCTGCAACGGGTTGGCGTAGAAGAACGACCGGCCGTCCAGCGCCACTCCCGTGGCGAGCATGTTGTACATGGTCCGCTCCGCCAGGTCGGCGTAGCGGGCGTCACCCGTGGCCAGCAGCAGCCGGTGCGCCAGCATGATCGAGGCGATGCTCGCGCAGGTCTCGTTGTACGCGCGGTCCGGCGGCAGCTCGTAGTCCTCGCCGAACGACTCGTCGATGTGCCTCGACCCCATGCCGCCCGTCAGGTGCGTACGGCGGGCGACCGTCCGTTCCCACTGCGCCTCGACCGCCTTGAGCAACCCCTCGTCGCCGGTCTCGACGGCCACGTCCACCACGCCGGAGGCCAGGTAGAGCGCCCGCACCGCGTGCCCGCGGAACACCTGTGCCTGCCGGACCGGCAGGTCGTCCTGGTAGTAGGCGCGGCCGAAGGGGATGTCGGCGAGGGCGGGCAGCCCGCGCCGATCGACGAAGCGGCGGGCCATCTCCAGGTAACGCTCGGTCCCGGTCACGCGGTAGAGCTCGACCAGCGCCATCTCGATCACCGGATGGCCGCAGGTCTGGGTGCCCTCCATGAAGCGGCGGCACACGTGGTCGGCGGCCCTGACGGCGACCTGCGTGAGCCGGTCCTCGCCGTGCATGCGCAGCCGGGCGACCCCGGCCTGGATGAGGTGGCCGTAGCAGTACAGCTCGTGGCCCCACTCCAGGTCGGTGTAGCGGCTGCCGGACCAGCGGGTGTTGATGTACCCGTCACCCTCCTGGGCCTGGGCCACGGTCTCGGCCAGTGCGGGCAGCGCGGGATGGTCGGCCCAGGCCATGGCTTCCAGCAGCTTGTACGTCTCGGAGTCGCTGAACTCCCGGCCCCTGCGGGGGCGCTCACCCCGGAAGTTGGGGATCCAGCCGACGCGTTCCTCCCATTCCTGACAGTGAGCGATGGTGACCTCGCGGTTGAGCGCGATCCGGTCACCCCAGAAGCCGGGGGAAACGCTTACGGCGTCGAGGCCGAGGGGCGACAGAACGCCCGATGAGGGCAGGACAGGATTAGCCACGCAGAGCTCCTGACATGAATCCGCGCACGTAGTGGCGCTGCAACACGATGAAGAGGATGAGACAGGGAATCGCCATGACCATGACGCCGGACTGCAACATGCCGTAGTCGATCGCGCCGAACGTCTGCTGCGTCATGTTCACCACCGCCACCGGCAACGTGAACGAGGAGCCATCGTTGAGCAGGATGAGCGGCGCGAAGAAGTCGTTCCACGAGGCCAGGAAGGCGAACAGCCCCACCGTGATCAGCGCGGGCCGCACGGCGCGCAGCAGGATCCTGGTGAAGGCCCGGAACGTGCCGCACCCGTCCACCAGCGCGGCCTCCTCCAGCTCGCGCGGCAGCGCCTCGAACGCGTTGCGCATCATGAACAGCGCGAACGGCAGCTGGAACATCACGAACACCAGCGCCAGCCCGACCAGCGAGTTCTGCAGGCCGAGGTAGCCCAGCAGCACGTAGAGCGGGATCAGGATCGTCGCGTACGGCACCATCAGGATCGCCAGCGTGGCCAGGAACAGCAGGTTCTTGCCGGGGAAGTCGAAGCGGGCGAAGCCGTAGCCGCCGAGCGCCGAGACCGCCAGCGTGCCGGCCACGGTCATCACCGACACCAGCACGCTGTTGGTCGCGTACGTGCCGACGCCCTCGCCGAATCGAGCCATCTCCAGGTAGTTCGACGGCTCCTCCAGCGAGGCGTAGCCGCTCCACACCAGCGGGAACAGGAAGAGCACCGCGAGAGCGGACAACGTCACATAGCGGGTCACCGCAGCCTCCGCATCATCAGCGCGTTCAGCCCGATGAGGGCAGCGAGCAGCACCACCGACAGGGCCGCCGCGCCACCGAGGTCGAAGCGGAAGAACGCGTCCCGGTAGACGACCATGACCATGGACACCGTGCTGTTGTCCGGGCCGCCGTTGGTGAAGACGAAGAACTGGTCGAAGGCCAGCAGCGAGCCCGTGACGCTGAGGATCAGCATCAGCGCCATCGTCGGGCGCAGCAGCGGCATCGTGATCCTGGTGAAGATCTGCCAGCGGTTCGCGCCGTCGCTCTTGGCGGCCTCGTAGACCTCGGCCGGGATCGCCTGCAGGCCCGTCAGCAGGATGAGCATGTTGAACCCGGCGAAGCGCCAGATGACCAGCGTGATCGTGGAGAACAGCGCCATGTTGGGCGTGCCGATCCACTTGACCGGCTCGTCGGTGATGCCCAGCGCCTGGAGCATGGGGTCGATGGGGCCGAAGTCGTTGTTCAGCATCCCGTAGAACAGCAGCCCGGCGGCGGCGAAGCCGACCGCTCCCGGCAGGAAGAACGCGGTCCTGAAGAAGCCGATGCCGGGGCGGCGGTCCTGCACCAGCAGGGCCAGGCCGAGCGCCACGGCCGACAGCAGAACGGTGGTGATGGCGGTGTACTTGAGCGTGAACAGGACCGCGTCGATGAAGAGCGGATTGTCAGCGATCTTGAGATAGTTGGCCGGGGCGTTGAAGGTGGCCGGGCCGAGCAGCGGCCAGCGGTTGAGGGACATCCAGACGACCAGCACCAGAGGCGCGAGGAACAGCACGCCCACGATGACGGCCGTCGGGGCCGCGTACAGCCAGCCCTGGACCTTCCTGCTCCGCCACCGGGCGGGCGGCGGCGTGTGAGCCGGCCGCCGCCCGGATCGCGTGATCGTCAAGGTCATTGTTGCAGCGACTTCGTGATCTCGGCGTTGAGCTGCGGAACCTTCGCGGCGTCACCGAAGACGGCCTCGCGGGCCAGCCGCAGCCAGGGGCCCTGCGGGTCGTTGAAGGTCTGGCCGAAGCGCAGCGCGAACGGGGTCTGGCCCTTGGCGACCAGAGAGTTGATCATCACCACGCGCGGGTCCTCGGCGGAGTACTTGTTGGCGGCCAGGTCGGTACGCGCGAGCACGTCCTTGTTCTTGGCCATGACCTCCACCTGGGCCTCGTCGGAGACCGTCCAGGACAGGAAGTCCCAGGCCGCGTCCGAGTGCTGGGTGGTGGCGGAGATGCCGACGGAGTCGCCGCCCACGAACGTCGACTCGCCGCCGTCCGGCCCGGCGATCGGGGTGACGCCGATCTTCATCTCGGCCGGCATCAGGCCGAGCGTGGTGGAGGGCATCGGCATGACGCCGATCTCGCCCTTGGGGAAGAAGCCGGTCCAGGTCGGACCCTGCTCCTCCTTGGTGGTGGGGCCGGTGACCTTGTTCTCGTACAGGCCGCGGTAGATCTTGAAGACGTCGGTCATCGCGGCCTGGTCGTTGAGTGAGGTGGTGCCCTCGGGGTTCATGACCTGCGCGCCGGCGGCCCAGACCGAGGGCCAGAAGGTGAAGACGTAGCAGCCGCCGCAGTTGCCGCCGAAGAAGGTGCCGTGCACCTTGCCGTCCTTGCCGAGCTTCTCCTGGATCGTGGTGGCCTGCTCGGCGAACTCCTTGAGCGTCTTCGGCCCCTGCTCCGGGTCCAGGCCGGCCTTCTCGTACAGGTCCTTGTTCCAGAACCAGACCGACAGGTCGAGCGTGTGCGGGAGGGTGTACTGCCGGCCGTCGAGCGTGCCGAGCTTCATGTGCGAGGGTGCGAGCTTGTCCTTGTACGGCAGCGCCGCGATCTTGTCGGTGACGTCCAGGAACAGGCCCTGCGAGGTGTAGTTCGGGACGAAGATGACGTCGGCCGCGAACACGTCGGGGAGCTGCTTGGCACCGGCCGCGGCGGCGATGCGCGGCTGGTAGTTGTCCGTCGGGATGACGGTGAGTTTGACCTGGTTCTTGTGACTGCTGTTGTAGGCCTGTACCAGCCGCTCGCTTTGCGCCTGGGTGGCTGCTCGGGTCCACATGGTGATGGTGACGGGACCGTCCGACGGCTGCGCGCTGCCGCCGCCACCGCCGGCGCTGCCGCAGGCCGCTGCTGTGAGCGTTAACACACCGAGAAGGGAGATCCCGGCCAGCCTTCGTCTCATGATGTGCTCCTGGACTTAAAGGTTTTCGGAAACGTAGAAGAAACAAGAGTCCATGTCAATGGGTGCTAGGGTTCTATGAGTTCACCTGTGACCGAAAAGGGTTTCGAAACATGGCGAGTAAGCGGGCGACCATCAGTGATGTGGCCTCGCTGGCGGGGGTATCGATCGCCACGGCGTCCAAGGCGCTCAACGGGCGCCAGGACGTACGAGCGGCGACGCGCGAGCGCGTGCTCGCTGCCGCGGCGGAGCTCTCCTTCCAGCCGAACGCCCTGGCCAGAGGGCTGATCTCGGGGCAGACCCGGACAGTGGGGCTGCTGACCTCCGACAGCGTCGGCCGGTTCGGCATTCCGGTGCTGCTCGGCGCGGAGGACGCGTTCGGCGCGGGCGAGATGGCCGTGCTGCTCTGCGACGCCCGCGGCGACGCGATCAGGGAGCAGCACCACCTGCGGGCGCTGCTGTCGCGCCGGGTGGACGGGCTGATCGTGGTGGGCGAGAGCACCAACCCGCGCCCGTCGGTGAGCAAGGACCTGCCCATCCCCGTCGTGTACGCCTACGGCCCCTCGGAGGACCCGGACGACGTGTCGTTCGTGCCCGACGACGTGGGCGCGGCGACCATGGCCGTCAACCACCTGCTGGCCCTGGGCCGCCGCAGGATCGCGCACGTTACGGGCCCCGGGCACTACAAGGCGGCGCGCGACCGCGAGGAGGGGCTGCGCCAGGCGCTCGCGGCGGCCGGGCTGGAGCAGGCCGGGCAGACGCTGTCGGGCGTGTGGTCGCAGCGGTGGGGGCGGCACGCGGCGGAGATTCTGCTGATGGCCGAGCCGGAGATCGACGCGGTGTTCTGCGGCAGCGACCAGATCGCGGCCGGGTTCGTGGAGGCGGCCAGGGAGCGCGGGCGGCGGGTGCCCGACGACATCGCGGTGGTCGGTTACGACAACTGGGAGGTGCTGTCCACGGAGACCAGGCCGGCGCTCACGACCGTGGACATGAACCTGGAGCTGCTCGGCAGGACCGCGGCGCAGCACCTGTTCGCCGCCATCGACGGCAGGGCGACCCCCGGGGTGCACAAGATGCCGTGCCAGCTGGTGATCCGCGACTCCACCTCCCCACCCGGCATCTCCTGACCTGCTCCCCCGCCTCGCGTGCCCTGACTTCGCCGGTGTGCCGTTTCCCCCTCAGGGTGGCCCGCCATTGCGGCACGATCCCCGCCGGGAAGGTGGTTTCCTTGTACCTATGCCTGATCTGGTAGTGGACGGCGGCGACAAGCTCTGCGTGCAGTTGCTCATCGAACTGCGCGGTCACGTACGCGCCGCCGGGCCCGGCGCGGAGATCCACCTCATCGCCACCGACCCCGCGGCGCCGGTGGACCTGCCCGCGTGGTGCCACCTGACCGGGCACACCTACCTCGGCCCGGTGCCGGGAGCCGAGCGGCCCACCTACGCGCTGCGCGTGGCCCAGGGCGCCAAGGAGACGGACGAGAGCAGGCCGTGGCATGCGGCTTAAGCGGTTAATACCGTAACCCGAGGGGGACCTCGCGGGTCAGCCGGGGTGGCCTACAGTATGGAGGGTTATCCGGTTCAGGAGGGGAGTCCGTGAAGCGACCCACGATCGCCGACATCGCCACCCGGGCGGGAGTGTCCAAGGTGGCGGTCTCCTACGCGCTCAACGGGCAGCCGGGTGTGTCGGCGGCGACGCGGGCCAGGATCGTCGCCATCGCCGAGGAGATCGGCTGGCGGCCCAACAGCGCGGCCCGGGCACTCAACGGCGCCCGGGCGAACTGCGTCGGGCTCGCGCTCTGCCGGCCCGCCCGCATCCTGGGGGTCGAGCCGTTCTTCATGGAGCTGATCAGCGGCATCGAGGGGGTGCTCGCCGACCGCTCCTACGGGCTGCTGCTCCAGGTCGTCACCAGCCACCAGCAGGAGAGCGAGGTCTACCGGCACTGGTGGGGCGAGAGCCGGATCGACGGCGTCTTCCTGGTGGACCTGCACTACTCCGACACCCGGGTCGCCGAGCTGGAGCGACTCGGCATGCCGGTCGTGGTCATCGGCCATCCCTCGGAGTCGGGCACGCTGTCGGCCGTCTGGTCCGACGACGGCCAGGCCGTCCGCGAGACCGTGAGCTACCTGGTGGCACTCGGCCACACCCGCATCGCCCGGGTGGCCGGCCTGCCCGAGCTGGTCCACACGGCCCTGCGCGACCAGGCGTTCGCCGAGGCGTGCGCGGGCCTGGCCGAGCACGTCACCGTGCACACCGACTACACCGGCGAGGAGGGCGCCCGGGCCACCCGGCGGCTGCTCAGCTCGCCCGACCGGCCCACGGCGATCGTCTACGACAACGACATCATGGCCGTGGCGGGGCTGTCGGTGGCGCAGGAGATGCGGGTCGAGGTGCCGGCCGACCTGTCCATCGTGGCCTGGGACGACTCCCCGCTGTCCCAGGTCGTACGGCCGCCGCTCACGGCGCTCACCCGCGACATCCCGGCCTACGGGGCCCATGCCGCGCAACGCCTGCTGGCCCTGATCTCCGGCGAGAGCGTGCCTCCCTTCGAGGACCAGGCCGCCGCGCTCACCCCCCGCGGCAGCACCGGGCCGGCCCGCCCGCGAACGTAGCCCTCGTCGGCCCTGCTTGCCACCGGCACGTGCCGCGGGGCGGGGGCGAGCGGCTGGCAGACCGCCCGCCCCGACCCACGGCACGTGCCGTCCCCTCCTTCGCGGCAAGTTGCCGGAGCCGCCCGTGTCCCCCACAGCGAGTCGGCTCCTACCGTGACTGAGCGCGGTAGGGCCGCCCTGAGTACGTCGATTCCCAAAAGAAATGAGAAATCCGGCGATTTTCTGGTGCGGGCGGCCTCCTGACGGGGTCCGCCGGGAGGCCGACGACCCACCGGAAAGCCTGAACCCGCCGGCCGGGGAGCCCACTGGACCGTAGGACCACCGGGCCCGGAGCCGCCAAGTCCAACCCTCCCAGGTTGACAATTTTTTTTGTCGGCCAATAGCCTCGACCCTGAACGGAGGCGACATGAGCAAGATCATTTCTGCGGACGGCACCCCCATCGCCTACACCCGCACAGGCCAGGGCCCGGCGGTCATCCTGGTGGACGGCGCGCTCAGCCACCGCGCGCAGGGCATCAACACCGGCCTGGCCACGGCGCTGGCCGGGCGTTTCACGGTCTACACCTACGACCGGCGCGGGCGGGGCGAAAGCGGCGACACGGCACCGTTCGCGCCGGAGCGCGAGATCGAAGACCTGGCCGCACTCGTGGCCGAGGCGGGCAGGGCCCACGTGTACGGCACGTCGTCGGGTGCCGCCCTGGCGCTGGCGGCCGTGGACAGCGGGGTGCCGGTCGAGCGGCTGGCGCTGTACGAGCCGCCGTTCATCGTGGACGGCACCCGGCCCGCCATCCCCGACGACTACGTACGGCGGCTGGACGAGCTGGTGGCCACCGACCGGCGGGCCGACGCGATCCGCTACTTCTTCCGGACCGGGGTGGGGCTGCCGGGGTTCGTGGTGGGCATGATGCGGCTCATGCCGGCCTGGCCGAAGCTCAAGGCCGTGGCGCATACGTTGCCGTACGACGTGGCGTTCGTGGCCCCGTACGAGCGGGGTGAGCCCTATCCCGCCGCGCACTGGGCCTCGGTGAAGGTCCCGACGCTCGTCATGGACGGGGGCAAGAGCCAGGCCTGGATCCGCAACGCCGCCGAATCGCTGGCCGGCCTGCTGCCCAACGCCGAGTACCGGACGCTCGCAGGCCAGACCCACATCGTCAAACCCGCCGCTCTGGCCCCCGTACTGGAGGGATTCTTCCGATGAGATTCCGCACGACGATCGAGCTCGGCGGCAAGACGGCCACCGGCTTGGAGGTCCCGGCCGAGGTCGTCACGGGCCTGGGGACCGGCAAGCGGCCCGCCGTGACGGTCACGATCAACGGCCACACCTACCGCAGCACGGTGGCGATCATGGGCGGCCGCTTCATGCTGCCCCTGAGCGCCGAGAACCGCCAGGGAGCCGGGGTGGCGGCCGGGGACGAGGTGGAGGTGTCCGTCGAGCTCGACACCGCCCCCCGGGAGGTCGCCGTGCCCGCGGACCTGGCGGCGGCACTCGAAGGCGCCCCCGAGGCCAGGGCATTCTTCGAGAGCCTGTCCTATTCGCGCAAGTCCCGGCTCGTCCTGCTGGTGGAGGGAGCCAAGAAGCCCGAGACCCGGCAGCGCCGCATCGCCGACACCATCACCAAACTCGCCGACGGAACGGCCTGACCCCGCGAACGCCGCACGCTCACGAGCCGCCTCCACGGGTCCGCGAGCGGGGCACGGCGACGGCCGTGCGTAACGGGAGGCATGAGGGGTACACGGGCGATATGACCGAGGGCTTCGCCACCGACCTGCTGTGGGACGAGTCCCGGCGCGAGCTCATGATCGTGGGCCACGACCCGTTGAGAGGATAGCCATGGTGGAGCCGGGCCCCTGGATCGACGGTTACGTACGAGCATGGAACTCCAACGATCCCGACGAGATCGCCGCCCTGTTCACCGAGGGGGCCACGTACTACACCGAGCCCTACAGCCAGCCCTGGCGGGGACGGGACGACATCGTCGCCAAGTGGCTGCAACGGCAGGACAAGCCTGGTGAGGCCACGTTCGAGTGGCATCCGGTGACCATGACGGACGACGCGAGCGTCATCCAGGGGGTCACGACATACCCTGACAAAACGTACAGTAACCTGTGGGTTATCCGGTTCGCATCCGACGGGCGATGCCAGGAATTCACCGAATGGTGGATGCGACACGACGCCAAATGATGCAATGGGCCGAGCCGTTTTCACCCGAGGAGATCCATGAGAGACAACCTCGACCTCGCCGCCAGCGCTCAGGAGCTGGCCGACGCCGCACCCACGGGATCGATCGACCATGCCGCCGCCTCCTCGGTGGCCATCACGCTTGCCACCACCCGTGACATCGGCGACGCCAGGAAGACGCTCGACGGAGTCACGCCGCGAGAGGTACGCGAAGCCGCCGTAGCGCTGTTCGACCGGCTCTCCGCGAGCTGACGCCCCGGCCGACGGCGATCCCCGGCTCCGGGCGGGCACGCCCGCGCCCCAGCGAACGGCGCGTGACAGGTCATGTCCCGCCGATGCGCGGATCACGATAAAGCGGCACATCGCCCCCTTCATGAGACTTCGTGACGTGGTCTGGCGTCGATGGCGCACGCGTGAACACGGCCGCGTGAACCGACCGCCAGAGAACGCGCCGAAAGTGCTGAGCCGAAGCGCCGAGCGGTCGGCGGCAGCACGGATGCGCCATGCCTCGCGGCGGATCCTCAAGCCGGAGTCGCGACGGTAAAGCCCCCCAGCCGGGCCGCGCTCTCTGATCAGGGTGGACACAGACAGGCCGCGTCGATGTACGGCTCGCAAGCTGGTGCGAAAGAGGGCTACGGGGCCCTGTCGGATTTGCCCGGCAAACCCGGTGTCAATGCACCGTAAGGCGCTTGAGACCCTTGATAAACCCATGGTCGGCCCATGTCGGCCTGGTCTGCTCCCTCGAAAGGATCTCGATGTCGAACGATGCATCCACGCTCGTGGTGGCCGCGAGCCGGAGCAGGACGGTCAACATCCTGCTCGGCGTGGCTCTTTTGCTGGTGCTGGTGGACATCGTTACCGCGGAGGCGGGTGGTTGGGCCAGTGCCCAGTTCGTGGTGGGGGCTCTGGCGCTGATCCCGCTGGCGTTCGTGATCGGGGAGGCCACGGAGCGGTTGAGCGAGCACACCGGTCCCGTGGTCGGGGGTCTGCTCAACGCCACCATGGGGAACGCGCCGGAACTGATGGTGTCGTTGTTCGCGGTGGCGGGCGGGTTGTTCACGGTGGTGCGGGCGTCCTTGGTGGGGTCGGTGGTGAGCAATCTGCTCTTGGTGCTGGGCACTTCCATGGTGTTCGCCCCGCGGGGGCGGGTGAGCCGGTCCTCGGTGATCGGGGCGCTCGGACAGGTGGGCCTGGCGGTCGTGCTGTTCACCGGGATGGCCGTCCACTACGGGTGGCGGCAGAGCGGACAGCAGTCGTCGTGGTTCGACCTGCCGTTGTGTGCGATCTTGCTGGTGCTGTACGTCGCGCTGACGGCTCGGTCGGTGCGGGCGGCCATGGTGGAACAGCGGAAGAACCGTGAGGCCGCCGGGGCCGTGCAGCCCGAGTGGTCGTTGCGCAAGGGATTGGCCTATCTGGTGCTGGCGACGGCCGCGACCGTCGTGGTGACGCATGTGGTGACCGACACGATCGAGGCGTTCGCGTCGGCGAGCGGGCTCGGGTTGTTCTTCACCTCGGCGGTGGTCGTGGCGTTGGTGGGCAACGCGGCCGAGCACGGCGGTGCGGTGGTGGTCGCGGCGCGCGGGAACCGGGATCTGGCATTGGAGATCTCGCTGAGTTCTTCGGCGCAGGTGGCGGTCTTCGTCCTGCCGGTGGTGGCCCTGCTGTCGGCGACCTTCGCTCCGTTGCCGATGGCCTTCGAGCCCGTCGAGATCATCAGCCTGGCGATCGCGGTGGCGCTTCCGGCGCTGGTGCTGGGACGGGGGTCGTCGAGCCGGGTGCGGGGCGGCGTGCTGCTGGTGGGATATCTGGTACTGGCCAGCGTCTACTTCATCGCCGGCTGAGGCCGTGCCGCCGGTGGGTGGGCGGCGAGACGGGTCCGGACGGCGCGGCGGGCGTGGCCGGCCGCGTTCGGGTCGTGGTGGAGCTGGAGAGTGTGGTTCAGCGCCATGAGCAGCCCCATCAGCTCGAACACGAGCTGGCCGGGATCCGTGCCCGCAGGCAGGTCACCGGCCTCCACGGCGCGCCGCGTCTCCTTGAGCAGCCGCCCGCGCCAGGCGTCGAAGCGGCCCTCGACCGCATCCCGCACCGGCCCCGGCCGGCCGTCGAACTCGTGCGCCGCGGCCACGAAGAAGCACCCTCCGGGGAAGACCGCACGTTCCAGGTAGGAGATCCACGTCTCGCACACCGCCCGCAGCCTGGCCAGACCGGGCGTGACGGAGACGACGGGCGTCCACACCTCGGCGCGGAAGATCTCGCCCGCGCGGTCCAGCACGGCGAGTTGCAGCGCCTCCTTCGAGCCGAAGTGGCCGAGCACGCCCGACTTGCTCATGCCCAGCTCGGTGGCCAGGCGGCCGATGGTCAGCCCTTCGAGGCCCTCGGTGGAGGCGATGGCGACAGAGCGGTCGAGAATCGCCGAACGGGTGTCGCGCGCCTCGGCGGCAGATCTGCGCGGGCTCATCCGGCCATCCCGACGCCCCGGCGGTCTCCGGCCGCGCCAGGGGATCCGCTGAGACGGTGTGAGGTCGTGGGGACGGGCATGAGGTCACATTAGCGTCCGAACGTTCGGTTGCTATAGTGCGTCGCCATGAACGGATCACGGCTTGTCGCCACGGGCCACTATCAACCCGCGAAAATCCTGACGAACGATGATCTAGAGCAAATGGTGGACACCAGCGACGAGTGGATCACCAGGCGGGTCGGGATCCGTACCAGGCATGTGGCCGAGCCCGACGAGAGCGTCGCCGACCTGGCCGGGGCAGCGGCCGCCAAGGCGCTGGCCAACAGCGGCCTGCGGCCGTCCGACATCGACCTCGTGCTGATCGCCACCTGCACGCAGACCGAGCGCGCCCCCAACGTCGCCTCCCGGGTCGCGGCCCGGCTCGGCGTGCCGAGCGCCGCGCTGACGGACGTCGGTGTCTCGTGCTCCGGCTTCACCCACGCCCTCGCCCTGGCCGACCACGCGATCCGGGCCGATGCGGCCACGAACGCGCTGGTCGTGGGCGCGGACAAGATGACGGCGGTCACCGACTGGACCGACCGGACCACGTGCGTGCTGACCGGCGACGGCGCCGGGGCGGCCGTGATCAGCGCGGCACCCGAGGCGGAGATCGGTCCTGTGGTGTGGGGTTCGGCACCGGAGCTGGGCTCGGCCGTACGCATCGAGGGCACCCCGACCCTCTTCTCCCAGGACGGGCAGACCGTCTACCGCTGGGCCACCACCCAGCTCCCGCAGATCGCCCGCCAGGCGTGCGAGCGCGGCGGCGTCACCCCCGAGGAGCTGGCCGCGGTGGTGCTGCACCAGGCGAACCTGCGCATCATCGAGCCCGTCACCGCCAGGCTGGGGGCGGTCAACGCGATCATCGCGCGTGACGTCGAGGAGTCGGGGAACACCTCGGCCGCGAGCGTGCCGCTGGCCCTGTCGAAGCTGCTGGAGCAGGGCAAGGTGCCGTCCGGGGCGCCGATGCTGCTCTTCGGCTTCGGCGGCAACCTGTCCTACGCCGGGATGGTCGTACGCTGCCCCTGACCGTGCTCGGCCAGCACGGCCCGCATGTCGGCGACGGCCCGCAACGTACCGCGTACCGTGCCCGTGACCTTGGACCGCCCGGCCCGCGGGAGATAGCGGACGTCGACCTCGGTGACGCGCCATCCCGCGGCGGCGGCCCGCAGCACCATCTCCAGCGGATAGCCGAACCGCCGGTCCGCCAGCTCCAGGCCGACCAGCGCGGTACGGCGGCAGGCCCGCATCGGCCCCAGATCCCGCACCGCGACCCCGGCGCCGCGCCGCAACCTCCGGGCCAGTACGGCGTTCCCCAGCCGCGCGTGCAGCGGCCAGGCCCCGCGCTCCGCGGCCACCCGCCGCCCCAGCACCAGATCCGACTCCCCCGCCACCACGGGCTCGGCGACGAGCGGGAGCTGACGTGGGTCGAGGGAGGCGTCGGCGTCCATGAAACAGATGACCTCCGCGGCGCCGTCCACGGGCTCCGCCGACCGGCCGGCGGCCAGGAGCCCGGCGTGGCAGGCGGCGCCGAAGCCGCGCCGGGGCTCCCGCACGACGAGCGCCCCGTGAGCGGCGGCCACCCGATCGGAGCCGTCGGTGGAGCCGTTGTCGACCACGATGGGGCGGTAACCGTCCGGCATCCGCTCCAGCACCCAGGGCAGCGCCTCAGCCTCGTTCAGGCAGGGCAACACGACATCGATCACCCGTCAGACGCTAGGGCCGGCCGGCCCGCGCAATCCTTACGGACCCGTGACAGCGCTCCCGGCTTCGGCTCGGTGCACCACCCACCAGCTCACCCGGCCACGATCTCCTTGATGCCGTCCTCGAAGCGGATCCGCGCCGTGAAGCCCAGCTCCCTGGCCGCCCTGGCCGGGGAGGCGACGATGTGGCGGACGTCTCCCAGCCGGTAGTCGCCCGTCGTCACCGGCCGCGGTCCGCCGGTCCACGTCGCCAGGGCCGCCGCCAGGTCCCCGACCGTACGCGGGGTGCCGCTGGCGATGTTGTACGCCACCAGAGCCCCCGCCGTCCCCGCCCCGAGCGCGAGGAGGTTGGCCCTGGCCACGTCCCGTACGTGAACGAAGTCCCGCCGCTGGGCACCGTCCTCGAACACCCGCGGCGCCCGGCCCGCCAGCAGGGAGGACAGGAAGATGGAGGCCACCCCGGCGTAGGGCGTGTCCCGTGGCATCCCGGGGCCGTAGACGTTGTGGTAGCGCAGGGCCACGGCGGTGCCGGAGGTTTCCCTGGCCCAGTTCGCCGCCAGGTGTTCCTGGGCCAGCTTGGTGGTGGCATAGGCGTTGCGGGGGTCGAGCGGGGCGTCCTCGTCGATGACCGCGGGGGCGAGGACGTCGTCGCAGCGCGGGCATCGCGGGTCGAACACCCCCTTCGCCAGGTCGTCGGCCCGCCTCGGACCCGGGCGTACGCGGCCGTGGCGCGGGCAGTCGTAGGCGCCCTCGCCGTAGACGACCATGGAGGAGGCCAGCACCAGGCGGCCGACGCCGTGCCGGGCCATGGCGGCCAGCAGGGTCGCGGTGCCGTACACGTTGACCGAGGCGTAGGCGGGCAGGTCGGCCACGTTCACGCCGAGGCCGACCTTGGCGGCCTGGTGCACGACGGCGTCGACGCCCGGCAGGAGGCGGTCCAGGGTCGCGGGGTCGCGAACGTCCACGCCCGTCCGCAGGTCGGCGGTGACCACGTCGTGGTCGAGCGCCTCCATGACGTGACTGCCGATGAAGCCTGCCGATCCGGTGAGGAGAACGCGCATGCCCCGATCCAACACCGGCCCATGCCGTACCGATCTTACGAAGCGGGAACGTCCCGCCCGACCCGCGGTGCGAGTGTTGCGCGCGGGGACCGGGGCGCAGAGTCTGGAGGCATGCCTGGTGTCGAGACCATGGACGAGCTGTCACGGGCCGTCGGCGAGTTCAGAACGGATGGATACGTGCTGCCCGTGGAGGCGACGGCCCTCGACAGGGCCCGGCGGTCGCTTGAGAAGGCCGGGCTGTTGCTGCTCGGCGAGATACGCGGGGTCAGGGAGAATCCGCTCGTCATCCAGTGGCTCATGCGCGAGCTCGGGCTGACCAACCTGGCCCTGGAGTGGCCGCACGACCTGCGACCGCACCTCGACCGCTACCTCGCCGACGGGTCCGGGCTCGATCATCCCTTGTGGTGGCTGGGCGACGGGCGGGTCACAGCGGGGCACCTGGCGGTGCTCAGGGCGTTCACCGGGGTGTCGGTCACGTTGTTCGACGGGTGGACGTTCACCGCGGACTGGTCGGAGCGGGACGCCGCGATGGCGCGGCGGGTGCTGGCGGCGGGTGCCGAGCCCGCGCTGGTCGTGGCCGGGAACGCCCACACGCCTACCGTGCCGACCGACCTGGGGGTGCCGATGGGGGCGTGGCTGGCCAGGGCGCGACCGGCGCTGGAGAGCATCCGCATCGACTACGGCTCCGGCGGGTTCTACAACATCGAGCCGCGTCGCTTCGCGGGCCACTCGGCGGCGGCGGGGCTGCGGGAGGGCGAGGAGGACGGGCTGCTGGTCGTGGGGCTGCCGGAGTGCGGCGAGGCCACGGTGCCACACCTGCCGCCGGACCGGCTCAGGGAGCACCCCGACTGGTGAACCCCTTAGAGCCTGCTCGGGGACGCCCCAGCCGGTGAACCGCTGAGGGGCTGCTCGGGAACGCTCCGGCTGGTGAACCCTGAGCAGGTCCGTGGCTCGCGACGGTCGCTTGGTGCGTACTGTGGAGGCGGCTGTCGGGAGGACGGATGCGGGTCGGGATTCTGGGGCCGTTGCGGGTGGCGGGGGGCGAGATCGGCGGTGCCCGGGTGCGGGTGCTGCTGGTGCGGCTGGCGCTCGATCCCGGGCGCGTGGTCACCGCCGACCGGCTCATTGACGATCTCTGGCCGGATCAGCCGCCCGCCCATCCACTCGCGGCGTTGCAGTCGCTGGTGTCCCGGGCGCGCAGGGAGGCGCCCGGCATGATCTCCTCGCATCCCGCCGGATACTCGCTCGACGTGCCGCCCGGCGAGGTGGACGCGTGGGCGTTCGAGCGGCTCGTGCAGGCCGGTGACGTGCACAGGGCGCTGGCGCTGTGGCGGGGCGCGGCGCTGGCGGACGCGGCCGATCTGCCCTTCGCCACCGCTCCGGCCGCCCGCCTGGAGGAGCTGCGCCTCACGGCCCTGGCCACCAGGATCTCCCTCGACCTGGCCACCCACACCACCCCCAGCCCGGCCACCAGGGCCGCCCCCGACCTGGCCACCCACACCACCCCCGGCCCGGCACGTGCCATCGCCGACGGGCCGGACCCGACGGAGCCGGCGGCCGGGGTGGCGGAGTTGGCGGCCGAGCTGGCGGAGTTGGTCGCCGAGCACCGGTTGCGGGAGCCGTTCCACGCACTGCTCATGCGGGCCCTGCTGGCCTGCGGGCGGCGCGGGGAGGCGCTGCGGGTCTTCGAGCGGATCAGGGCCGACCTGGCGGCGGAGCTGGGCGTCGATCCGGGCCCCGAGCTGCGGGAGGCGCACCTGGCGGCGCTGCGGGACCCGGAGCCGCGGAGCAACCTGCCCGCCCGGCTCACGAGCTTCGTGGGCCGGGCGGCGGACCTCTCCAGGATCGGAGAGCTGCTCACCGGCGACGCCCGCCTGGTCACGCTCGTCGGCCCGGGCGGGGCCGGGAAGACCCGGCTGGCGGTGGAGGCGGCGGCGGCGCTCGACGTGCCGGACGGGGTGTGGCTGGTCGAGCTGGCCGACGCCGCGGGCGTCAGGGCGGCGGTGGAGAGCGTGCTCAAGACGACCGACCCGGTGACCGCGCTCAGCGGCACCTCCCCTCTCATCGTGCTGGACAACTGCGAGCACGTGATCGAGGAGGCCGCCGGGGTGGCACGGTGGCTGCTGTCGGAGGTGGCGGGGTTACGTGTCCTGGCCACCAGCAGGGAGCCGCTCGACATCCCGGGCGAGACCCTGCACCAGGTGCTCCCGCTGCCCGGGGAGAGCGCGGTCGAGCTGTTCGGGCACCGGGCCGCCGCCGCGCGGCCGGACCTGGTGGTGAGCCCGGCGGAGGCCACGCGGATCTGCCTCGAGCTCGAAGGCATCCCGCTGGCCATCGAGCTCGCGGCCGCCCGGCTGCGTACGATGCCGGTGAACGTGCTGATCGAGCAGCTCGGCGACCGGCTGACCCTGCGCGGCGGCCGTACGTCGGAGCCGCGTCACCGCACGTTGCGCGCCGTCATCGACTGGAGCTGGAACCTGCTGTCCGAGCCCGAGCGCGCGCTGCTCCGCGGCCTGACGGTGTTCGCGGGCGGCGCCACCTATGACGCGATCGCCCGCGTCTGCGGCGGCGACCCCGACCTGCTCTCCTCGCTCGTGGACAAGTCGCTCATCGCGATCTCCGGCGACCGCTACACGATGCTGGAGACCATCAGGCAGTACGCCGCCGCCGACCTCCCCGAGCTGCGCCAGGCCCATGCCCGCTACTACACGGAGCTGGCCGAGACGGCGGAGCCGTACCTGCGGACGGGCGAGCAGCTCGCGTGGCTGGCGATGCTCGACGCCGAGCAGGGGAACCTGGACGCGGCGCTGCGGCACTCCGACGACCCGCTGCGGCTCGTCCTGCCCAGGTTCTGGCCCTGGATCATGCGTGCCCGGCTGCGTGAGATGAGCGAGCAGGCCGCGGCGGTGCTGCGCAGGGTCGGCGACGTGCCGCCCGCGGGGCGGGAGCTGGCGCACGGCCTGTGCCGGATGCTGGGCGGCGAGGGGCCGACCGAGGTGGTCCTCGGGTCCGATCACCCCGCCGCGCTCAACTGCTGGGCCATGGGCGCCGTGCTCGGCCCGCCCGCCGACGTGGTGAGCGTGACCGAGCGGGGCATGGCGCGGCTGCGGGCCCACCCCGACCTCTGGACCAGGTCGGCGGCGTTGCTGGTCGGAGGCATCGTACGGTTCGAGTACGGCGCGGTGACCGGGGCCGAGGACCTGCTGGAGGCGGCGATGGCCGGGTTCCGGGCCACCGGTGACCGGTGGGGGCAGTGGGCCGGTTACTACTGGCTGTCACTGGCCGCGGAGAACCGCGGGGACTTCGGCGCGGCGGTGACGCTGGGCGAGCAGCCCGAACGGCTCGCCGCCGAGCTGGCGGGGCTGGACGCGCCGCTCGGGCCCATGACGTTCCTGCTGCGGGTCGGGCAGCTCAAGGCCCGGGCCGGCGATCACCAGGGGGCCGCGGAGGCGCTGGAACGGGCCTGGGAGGCGGCGCAGCGCTCCGAGGACCGGCTGATGCTCGCCCGCGTCATGCACGCCAGGGCCGAGCTGGCCAGGCGGACCGGCGACCCGGGGACCGCCGCCCGGCTGCTGGAGGCCGCCCTGGCGCTCGAAACCGGCGCTCCACCCCAGTTCAGGGCGTTCATGAGGGTGGAGCTGGCCCGGGTCGGCCCTGACCCGGTCAAGCCGCTGCGCGAGGCCCTGGAGCTGATGGTGGACTGCTCCGACCGGACGGCGCGGGCGACCGTGCTCGAAGGCGTGGCCGAGCACCTCGCGCCGCCGGTCGCGGCGGAGCTGCTCGGCGCGGCGCGGGAGCTGCGCGGGATCGACGAGTCCGCCGATCCCTTCGTCAACGACCTGGCGGGGCGGTGCCTGGCCGCCCTGGGCGCGGACGACTACCGGGCGGCCCTGGCGAGGGGCGCCTCGATGCCGAACCCCGAGAGGTACGCGCTGAGGCCGCTCTCCTCCCCGTGATACCCGATGTAGCCGTCGGGGCGTACCAGAATGACGCCCCGCTGGCCGTCGAGAGGCGGCAGCACCCTGGCCGGGTGGTCCCCGGCCGGCTCGCCCAGCAGCAGGAGACCGGTGCCGCGCTGCTCGGCGAACAGCGTCCCGAGCCGCTCGCCGCCGCGCTCCCCCACCGACAGCGGGCTGCCGAGGTAGGCCAGGTCGAGCTGGTTGGTGTCGTCGCCGCGCCGGACGTCGCCCGTCCTGAGCAGGCGGGTGCTGAGGCCGAGCACGTGCTCCGCCACCGCCATCCGCTCGTCCTCGTACGTCGCCAGCAGCGCCTCCGACCCGACCGCCAGCTTCCACCCCAGGTTGTAGGCGTCCTGCACGCCGGTGTTGAGCCCCTGACCGCCCGCGGGCGAGTGCACGTGGGCCGCGTCGCCGGCCAGGAACACCCGCCCGACGCGGAATCGTTCGGCCATCCGGATGTTGACGCGGTAGTCCGAGCGCCAGACGATCTCGTCGATGCGCACGTGCGGCGCGTGCTCGGCGACCAGCGCCGCGATGTCGCCCTCGCCCGGGGCCACCAGCTGGAAGAGGTCGGTGTCCGGCAGCGGGCAGATCGTGAAGTGCACGGCCCTCGTCTCCAGGGACCCCCAGGCGTGCCAGTGGTCGTGGTCCAGGTCCCGGGTCCTGATGTCGGCGAGCATCATGCGCTCGCTCTCGAACGTCTCGCCCGCGAAGCCGACGCCGAGTCGCTTGCGTACGGTGCTGCGGCCGCCGTCCGCCCCGACCAGGTAGGCGCAGCGTACGCGCTCGCCGCCGGTCAGCGTGGCGGTCACACCGTCGCCGTCCTGCTCGAACCCGGTCAGCTCGGCCCCGAACTCGACCCGGTGCCCCAGCGCGGCCAGCCGGTCGCGCAGGATCCGCTCGGTCCGCCACTGCGGCTGCATGATCAGGTTCGGGTACGGCACGGAGGCGGACGGCTCGCGAAGCTCGTCCATGCGCCCTTCCCAGACCACCCGATCCCCCTGATAGCCGCGCAGGCTCGGGTATTCGCGCCCGGTGGCGAGGATCTCGTCGATCACTCCGAGGTCGTCGAAGACCTCCAGCGTGCGTGGCTGCAGGCCCTTGCCGCGCACCCCAGCGGGTGGTTCGGTAGACTTTTCCACGATACGAAATTCGATGCCCCGACGAGCCAGCTCGATGGCCAGCGTTAATCCTGTCGGTCCCGAGCCGACGATTAGCACGTGTGTCATGGTGGCAACGATGCCTGGGACCGCTGCCAGATCGCTGTCAGCCGCTTCCGAAGCCGAAACCTTCCGGTTTGGCCGCCGATGCGCCAAGGTAAGGGCAACCTTCATCGCGAACTGAGGAGACCTGTGGTCAGTCCTGGCACCCTAGACACTCGGGGTAGTGATTTCGCACGACTATCTCGCCAAATCACGGACGCCGGTCTACTGGACCGGCGTCACTTTTATTATGCGGTACGTCTCAGCGTCATCGGCGCCTTCTACCTCGGCGGCTGGGCTCTGTTCGTCTGGCTGGGTGACTCCTGGTTGCAACTGCTCGTCGCGGTCGCGTTGGCCGTGGTCTTCGCGCAGTTCGGTTTCGTCGCCCACGACCTCGGCCACCGGCAGGTCTTCAGCAGCCGCCGGCCGAGCGACCTCGCGGGCCGGCTGATCGGCAATCTCGGCGTCGGCCTCGGCTGGGGCTGGTGGACCAGCAAGCACAATCGTCACCACGCCAACCCGAACCACGAGGACCATGATCCAGACGTCTCACCGGCCGTGATCGTCTGGTCCACGGAGCAGGTCGCGAGAAGCCGAGGAATCCCGCGATTTTTCGCGAAATACCAGGCTTTCTGGTTCTTTCCGCTCCTCACGCTGGAGGCGTGGCACCTGCACGTGGCCAGCGTCAAGGCCCTGCTCAAGCCGTCGGTCAAACGTCGCGGCCTGGAGCTGACGCTGCTGGCGACCCACTTCGTGGTCTACTTCGGCGTGGTCTTCGCCGTGCTGCCGTTCGGCAAGGCGCTGCTCTTCCTGATCGTGCACCAGGGGCTGTTCGGGGTCTATCTCGGGTCCACGTTCGCGCCCAACCACAAGGGCATGCCCATCCTCACCAAGGACGACGAGCTGGACTTCCTGCGCAAGCAGGTGCTGACCTCGCGTAACGTCAGGGGTGGCTGGTTCACCGACGTGGCGCTCGGCCAGCTCAACTACCAGATCGAGCACCACCTGTTCCCCAGCATGCCGGCCCCCAACCTGCGTAAGGCACAGCCGATCGTCGAGCGCTACTGCGCCGAGCTCGGCGTCAGCTACCTGCAGACGGGGTTCGTCGAGTCGCATGCGCAGGCGCTCCGCCACCTGCACGAGGTCGGCGCAGATCTGCGCTGAGCCGCTCTCATCCCTCTTCCTCGAGTCGCCGCCGCAACATGTCGCGGCGGCGCTCGAGCTCGGAGATCAGCTCGACCTGCTCGTCGGCCTGGCTGATGATGGCCGAGATCTCCACCTGGTCGGTCACGCCCATGTCGCGCATCTGGTCGCGCATTTCCCGGTTCTCCCGCCGCAGCCGGTCGAGGTCCTCTTCGACCTGCCGGAGCTCGTCCTTTGTGCTCATTCACCCGCCCTACCCAGCACGGCCGGGGGCTTATCTCGCGAAGCCCCGTCCAGTGGGGCGGGCCGCCGATCGCCCGGCGGCCCGCACCCGATCAGAACAGGGGTACGCCGTCGCGGGTCAGCTTCCAGTTGGACGCGGCGAAGTCCGCCGGGTCGATGGTGCCCTTGGCGGTGGCGTACTCGATCAGCGCCTGGCGGATCTCCACCTGCGCGTTGTAGACCACCTCGGCCCCGGTGACGTGCGGGAACCCGCCGCCGCCCGACTGGCGATAGTTGTTGATCGCGACCACGAACTGCTTGTCCGCCGGGACCGGCGCGCCGTCGTAGGTCAGGTTGGCGATCCGCTGCCCGGCCGGCTTGGCCACGTCGATGTCGTACGAGACGCCGGAGAGCTGGTCGTAGTTGTAGTCGGGGGTGTTGCCGGCGTTCGTCAGCCTGGAGACGTCCACCGGGTCGCCCGGGTTGAGCTGGTTGAAGTACCTGGCGGAGTATTCCAGGTAGTCCTTGATCTGCGCGCCCGTCAGCTTGATCGCCAGCAGCGTGTTGTCGTACACGTAGAGCCCGGCCACGTCCCGGACCTTGATGTCACCGGCGGGGAAGACGGCCGAGCGGCTGAACGGCGCCGCGATCGACAGCACCGGCAGCGTGTTGTCCGGCAGGGCCTGCTTGACCGTGTCCACCTGCACCTGCTGGATGTAGTCCAGGATGGGCGTGTCCTTGTACGGCGACTCGGCCGCCCGCAGCTCCTGCGCCGACTTGGCCACGACCTTGTTGACGTAGCTCACGGTGGCGTCGTGCTGCGGCTTGAGCAGCCGGACGATGTTCGGGTCCTCCTGGACGGTGTTCGTGTTGAGGGTGGTGGCCGACTTGCCGGTCACGACCCACGTGCCGCGCTGCTTGGTGAGCTGGAAGTCCAGCTTCGACAGGCGGTTGCCCCACCGGCCCGGCTCGGTGAGCAGCACCTGCTTCCCGGTGGCCTTGTTGGTGACGAACCGCTGCGGCACGTCGTTGTGCGCGTGCCCGAACAGCACCGCGTCGATGCCCGGCACCTGCTCGGCGACCATCGCCGAGGCGTTCTCGACCGGCAGCTCGGTGCCGTAGGAGGACATGCCGTTGTCGCCCGCGTGCGCGGTCACCACGACCACGTCCGCGCCCTGCGCGCGGATGACCGGCACCCACTTCCGCGCCGACTCCACCAGGTCGGTGAAGCGCAGCCGGCCCTCGACGTTCGCCTTGTCCCAGATGGCCGTACCGGGGTTGGTCAGCCCGAGCACGCCCACCTTGATCGGCTTCTCGCCCTTGACCTTCATGGTCTTGATCACGTACGGCTCGTACGCCGGCCGCCCGGACTTCTCGTAGACCGCGTTCGCGCCCAGCACCGGGGCCTTCATCTGCTTGATCCAGGTGGCCAGCAGCGGCAGACCGTAGTTGAACTCGTGGTTGCCCAGCGTCACGGCGTCGTAGCCGATGGCGTTCATGGCCTTGGCCATCGGGTGGACCGGGCCGCCGGGCTCGGTGATCGGCTCCACCTTGGCGTAGTAGTACCCCAGCGGCGTGCCCTGGATGGTGTCACCCGAGTCGAACAGCAGCGTGTGATCTCTCCCGCGCTCCGCCCTGACCTGGTTGACCAGCGACGAGACCTTGGCCAGGCCGATGCTGTTGCCGGCGCTGTCGGAGTAGGCGGCGTCCTTGAAGTAGTCCCAGTTGAGGGCGTTGCTGTGAATGTCCGAGGTGCCCATCACGGTGATGGTGACCGAGTCGGGCCTGGACGCGGCCTGGGCGTGAGGTGACACCAGGGCCATTAAGCACAGGGCGGTGGCCCCGGTGACAGTGAGCTTCTTGGTCTGCATGAGCCGGAGAGTAACCTGGACACGTTAATCGCCGGTAACCGCCCAGCGGCCGATGAGCCGGCAGATTCACTATTGGGCCTTGATGGAGGCGTCCTGCGGGGAGATCTCGGGGGGAGCGGCGCGTAGCCAGCGGCAGTCGTGCGGGCCCAGCGGGACCAGGGCCGTCCCCTCCGCCGAGACCTCCAGCTGCCCGTCCACCAGCAGGTCCGTGAGCCGATAGTGCTCCAGCCCGGAGAGTGTCAGGCGCACGTCGGTGGCCGTGTCGCACAGGTTGTGCACGACCACCACCGAGGCCCCCTCGGCGTCGCAGCGGTGCGCGAAGACGGCGGGGTGGCCGCTCTCCAGCACCGTGCAGTCGCCCCAGGCCAGCTCCGGGCACTCCCGGTAGCGCTCGATCAGCAGCTGGAACCAGCGCAGCAGCGAGTCGGCGTCGCGTTTCTGCTCCTCCACGTTCACCCGGTCAGGGGCGAACGAGCCGCCGGGGGTCCGGCGCACCGGCCGCGCCTGGGAGAAGCCGCCGTCGCGGGACCACTGCATCGGCACGCGGACCGCCATGCGGCCCTCCTCCTCCAGGTTCTCCCCCATGCCGATCTCCTCGCCGTAGAAGATCACGGGCGTGCCCGGCAGCGAGAACAGCAGGCTGTAGGCCATCTTGATCCGCCGCAGGTCGCCGCCGAGCATCGTGGGCAGGCGGCGGCGCAGTCCGCGCCCGAAGATCTGCATCTCCCGGCGCGGGCCGAACGCGCCGAAGATCTCCTGCCGCTCCTCCTCCGTGAGCTTGTCAAGGGTGAGCTCGTCGTGATTGCGCAGGAACATGGCCCACTGGCAGTCCTTGGGCGGCCGGGGGCGCTCGCTCAGGGCGGAGGCGAGGGGTTCGGCGTCGCTGCGGGCCAGCGCCAGCCAGGCGCGCTGCATGCTGATGAAGTCGAAGCACATGGTGATCTGGTCGCCCAGGCCGTCACCGAAATAGCGGATTAATTCCTTGTAGGGCACGTTGACCTCGCCGAGCAGTATCGACCCGCCCTTGCGCCGCGTCATGAACGCCCGCAGGTCGGCCAGGAACTCGTGCGGGTTCGCCAGTTGCGGGTTGACGTTCTCGATGAGGAACGGCACCGCGTCCACCCGGAACCCGGACAGCCCGAGCTCCATCCAGAAGCCGAGTACGCGGGCGATCTCGTCCCTGACCTCGGGGTTGCCGACGTTCAGATCGGGCTGGTGCCGGTAGAAGCTGTGCAGGTAGTACTGGCCCGACGGCTCGTCGTACTGCCAGACGCTGTCCTCCTTGTCGGGGAAGACGATCTGCGTGGGGTCGTCGGGCTCGGGGGTGTCGGACCAGACGTACCAGTCGCGCCGGGGCGACTCACGGCTGGAGCGTGACTCGGCGAACCAGGGGTGCTGGTCGGAGGTGTGGTTGACGACCAGGTCGGCGATCACCCGCAGTCCCCGGTCGTGGGCGGTCCGAATGAACTCCACGAAGTCCCCCAGCGTGCCCAGTCGCGGGTCCACCTGGTAGAAGTCGGTGATGTCGTACCCGTCGTCCCGGTTGGGGGTCGGGAAGAACGGCATGAGCCACAGGCACGTCACCCCGAGCCCGGCGAGATAGTCGATCTGCTGCGTCAGCCCGCGGAAGTCGCCCACGCCGTCCCCGTTGCCATCCTTGAACGTCTCCACGTCCAGGCAGTAGATGACGGCGTTCTTCCACCACAGATCGGAGGTGTAGGTCAGTCGCATGCGACGACCGCTACCCCCGGCGGGCGGGGGAAGTCATGCCGGCATCGCGCCGATGCGGGCGACCACGTCCGGCGTGGCGAGGGCCTGGTGGGTGACGTTCAGCCCGATCATGGTGAACGGCACGCCGGACCCGAGCACGACGGCCACCGCCGAAGAAGAGATCGCCTACCTGCGGTCGCAACCGCTCGCCCGGGTCGCCACCGTGTCCGCCGACGGGCAGCCGGACGTGGTGCCGCTGGCCTTCGAGTACGACGGCACGCACTTCTGGATCGGCGGCTCGGGCGGATCCGTGCTGGGCACCCGGAAGTTCCGCAACCTGCGGGCCGGCAACCTCAAGGTGTCCCTGGTCGTCGACGACCTGGTGTCGCTCGACCCGTTCATCGCCCGTGGCGTGCGAGTCTACGGCGAGGCCGAGGAGCCGGTGAAGCGGGTCGGCCTGGTCGGTCCCGGCCTCTACAGCCGCATCACGCCGACCGTCTCCTGGAGCTGGAACCTGGCGGGTGAGCCCGCCGGCGACACCTGGTACGAGTCCCGACGCGCCGTCCACCGCTGACCGCGCCGAACGGGGCTGGGCCGTCCACCGAGCTTGACCCGGCTCAGCGGTCCGCGAGCACCGCCTGGCGGGCCCGGAGCGCGATCTCCAGCTCGAACCGGATGTCCGGATCGGTGAGCTGGTCACCGTACAGCTCCTCCAGCTGCCGCAGCCGGTAGCGCACGGTCTGGGGATGCACGTGCAGCCTGGCCGCCACCTCGCCGGCACCCCGGCCGTGCCGCAACCAGGCGAGCAACGTCTCCGCCAGCCGGTCCTGCTGCGCCGGGCGCAGGTGGGCCAGCGGCGCCAGCCGTACCTCCGCCAGCGCGCTGACCAGCTCCTCGTCCTTGAAGACCACCAGCGTGGCCAGGTGCTCCTGGCACCGCAGCAGCCCACCCGGCAGGACGCCCCGCCGGGACAGCTCCAGCGCCTCCCGCGCCCACCGCAGGGAGGTGGCCGCCGCGGGCAGCGCCACGGCGGGCCCGATGGCGGCCCGCCGCCCGCGCAGCGCGTGCTCCAGCGACTGGGCCCGGCCGGGTCCGGCGGGATCGGGCACCAGCAGGCACGGCACCGGTCGCGCCAGGCCGGCCAGCACGTCGGGTGGCAGCGCGGGGGTGCGGCGGGCGCCGTGCTGGTCGTCCAGCGCCACGCACGCCACCGTCCGCGGCAGCCGCCACCCGGCGGCCCTGGCCAGGTCGGCGACGGCCGCCGGGGCGGCGGGCGGGCGGGTCA
Organism: Nonomuraea jiangxiensis; assembly: GCF_900099965.1. Classification (GTDB taxonomy): domain Bacteria; phylum Actinomycetota; class Actinomycetes; order Streptosporangiales; family Streptosporangiaceae; genus Nonomuraea; species Nonomuraea jiangxiensis. The sequence goes on from NZ_FNDJ01000016.1 coordinate 185,020, forward strand.
GGATCAGGTCGAGCAGGCGGTCGCGGCGGCGGCCGAGCTCGCCCGCGGAGTGCGCCCTGGCCGCCTGGTAGCCCTCGGCCGCCGCGTCGGCGAGCCGGTCGAGGTAGACGAAGATGGCCTCGCCCAGGTCGTACAGGGATTGTGGGGAGAGCCCGAGCGGGCCCGCGAGCTCGGTCAGCCGCCGCCAGCCCACCCGGGCGCCCAGCCGCATCGCGGCCTGCAACTGCTCCAGGTCGCGGCCCTCGGCCGCCTCCCCCTTGCCGATCAGGCGGAACGGCTCGGGGTTCCAGGGGCCGTCCGGGTGCTCGACGCGGTCGAGGAAGCCCGTGACGGCCTGCTCCACCGCCCTCCTGACGGCCTTGAGGTAGAGGTCGTCCGAGGGACGGGCGTACTCGGGGATGCGGGTCCGGATCTCCTCGACCACCTCATCGGTGACCCGGCCGACGCCCGGCCTGAGCCTCCGCACGATGTCCGCGGGGGTACGGCTTTCGCTGCTGTCACTCTCGATGGCCATCGTCCCTCCTGCCGCCGTTGTGACCCCGGCGACAAGAGGATACGGAGCAAGGGCTTGGTTTTTGTCACTTCTGGAGGAAAGCGCCGAACTCCTCCTTGTCGATCAGGCCGTCACCGTCCTGGTCGAGCTTGCGTACGCCCTCCTGCGCGGCCTCCAGGGTCACCGGCTGGCCGAGCACCTCCATCAGCCGTACCAGCTCGACGGCGGAGATGCGGCCGTCCTTGTCGACGTCGATCAGGTCAAAGGTGGTCGAGTAGTCGCTCACGAGTCGCCCTTCTGCGAGTCCGTTGAGGACCTGTACAAGACAGGTCAGAAGGCATTTTTCGCGCGAAGACTATCGGCTCGGGCCCCGGCCCCACCGTGATTGTGGCCGGAAGGTCATCACCGTGGGGTCATCCCGGGCGCCGGCGGCGGCGCCTCATCCGGCCTGCCGCAGCGCCCTGACGAACGCCGCCACCTGCGGCCTGCCGTCCCCCTCCCGCCAGGCGATGGCCAGCTCCGCCGGCGGCAACCCGGTGACCGGCCGGTAGACGAGTCCCGGGCGGTCGTAGAGGGCGGCGTTCCCCTCGGCCACGAGCACCACGCCGAGCCCGCCGGTCACGGCCTCGAACACCTCCTCCGGCGTATGGGCGGTGACCCCGACGACCGGCTCGTCGTCGCGGGCGTCGCGGCCGAGCCAGTAGTCCCGCAGCGGCCCGGCCGCGGCGGGCAGCGCGATGAACGGTTCGTCCCGCAGCGCCGCGAAGGGCACCTCCGTCAGCCCCGCCAGCGCATGATCGTCCGGCAGGGCCACCCCCCGGCGCTCGGTGACCAGCACGTGGATGCCCAGCCCCGGGGGCACCGGCAACCAGACGAACGCCACGTCGGACGACCCGTCGGCCAGCCCGCCGCTGGGGTCGTCCCAGCCGACCAGCCGCAGCGACACCTCCCACTCCGGCATCACCGCCCGGAAGCGTCGCAGGGCCTCCTGCTGCAACCCCCGCCCGACGGCCGTCTGCAGCCCGATCACCAGTGTCCCCGCGGGTGCCGCCGCCCGCACCGCCTCCAGCCCGTCGGCCCAGCGTTCCAGCAGGTCGCGGGCGATCGGCAGCAGCGTCCCGCCCTGCCGGGTGAGCACCACCCCGCTCGGCACCCGCTCGAACAGCCTGAACCCGAGCTGCCGTTCCAGCGCCCTGAGCTGCTTGGACAGCGCCGGCTGGGACACGAACAGGCGCTCGGCCGCCCGCGTCACATTGAGCTCCTCGGCCACGGCGACGAAGTATCGCAAATCCCGCAGATGCGCCTCCATAACCAAGGGTTATAGCAAGAGGTCTTGGACTTCGCATGGGCGGCGGCGGCAGCATCGCCACCATGAGGACACGCCTACTCGGAAGTTTGCAGGTCCCCGCCATCGGCTTCGGCGCCATGGTGCTGTCGCCCGGTGTGTACGGAGACATCGACGACACCCGCGCCGAGACCGCGCTCAAGGCGGCACTGGACGCGGGCGGCACCCATGTGGACACCAGTGACGCCTACGGGGTGAACGGCCACAACGAACGGCTGGTGGGCCGCGCCCTCAAGGGCCGCAGGGACGAGGTGGTGCTCGCCACGAAGTTCGGCCTGGCGATCCCGGAGGGCGAGCCGAGCCGGTCGCACCCGGTGGGCTACGCCTTCAACGAGCTGCGGGTGAACGCTGATCCGCGGCTGATCCGCGGCTACGCGGAACGCAGCCTGCGCAACCTGGACACCGACGTGATCGACCTGTACTACCTCCACTACCCGGACCCCGGCGTCCCGATCGAGGACGTCACCGGGGCCATGGCCGACCTCGTGCGGGACGGCCTGATCAGGCACGTGGGCCTGTCCAACGTGACGGCGGCCCAGCTCAGGGCGGCCCACGCCGTGCACCCGGTCGCGGCCGTGCAGAACGAGTGGTCGATGTGGCGCCCGCTGGACCCGGACCTCCTGGCCACCGCTCGCGAGCTGGGCGTGGGGATCGTGGCGTGGAGCCCGCTGGGCAACGGGTTCCTGACGGGCACCGTACAGTCGCTGGGCGAGGGGGACTTCCGGCACAACGCCCCGCGCTTCTCCGCCGAGAACCTGTCCGCCAACAACGACCGCTACGCCCCGATCAGGACGCTGGCCGCGATGCTGGGCATCTCACCGGCCCAGCTCGCGCTGGCCTGGCTGCTGCACCAGGACGAGCACGTGGTGACCATCCCGGGCAGCCGCACCCCGGCCCACATCGCGGAGAACCTGTCGGCGGCCGACCTCACCCTGCACCCCGACACGCTGGCCAGGATCGACGAGGCCCTCGCCGGCTTCGAGGTGACGGGCGGCACCCTGCTCTGAACGGCGAGCGCCGCCCCGGCCAGGTGGTGGCGCGGGCGGTCCGCCTCGGACGCGGTGACAACCGAAAACCGGCAGGCCCCCGCGCTGAGCTGCGGGGGCCTGCCGGTGCGACGGCGGCACTGGGGCCTGACCTGCGTCAAGCCGCCTGACCTTGGTCAAGCGGCCTGACCGGGGCCAGGCCGCTTCGCCTCGGTCAGGCGGCGTGCAGGTACACCTGGCCGAAGACCTCGGACAGGTTCTTCAGGTCCGTGGCCACGTCCACCTCGGGGTTGGCCGGGTCGTAGACGGTGGCCAGGCGGGGGCGGATCTCGCCGAGCTTCTTGAGCTGGTCCCAGGTGGCGCTGGCGGCCCACTTCTCGCCGTACGCGCGGCTCACCTGGCCCTGGTCGTTCTGCCAGCGGGACCACAGGGTGACGCTCTCGGCGGCGTCCTCCTGGAGCGGGGCCGCGATGCGGTCGGTGATGGCCTGGGTGGTCTGCTCCTCGGTGAGCGGGGCGGCCCCGGCGGTGGCGAAGGAGGCGTCCTCGTACGCGATCTGGCCGTAGGCGTCCCAGGCGCGGGCACGGACCTGGATCGACTGGTTGCGCCGGGCCTCGGCGGCGTCGATCTTCCAGGTGGCGTACTCGGTGGCCAGGTGGCCGGTGTCCAGGGAGAGCTGGTCGATGAGACCGTTGGTCAGCCAGGCGCCGATGTGGTCGGGGTCGAGCAGCGGGTACTTCTTCGTCATCTCGGTCCGGCAGGTCTCATTGCCACCGCAGCCGAACACCGGGACCACCGTGTGCACGGCCAGCTTCTTGCCCGGCACGAGGGCGTGCAGCGCGTTCGAGGCCTCCGTGACGAACTTGTCGACCTCGTCAGCCGAGGCGAACGTCTGGTTGAACCCGAGCTGCGAGGAGAACCTGATCCCGACGACCCCGGGCTGCGTGACGGCCAGCGCGGCGACCTTCTTGGCGGCCTCCTCCAGGTTGCCCGCCTTGTAGTCGTCGGCGAGCTCGGTGTCGATCCAGACGCGCATGCCGGTCGGGGCGACGGCCTGGGTGGCCTGGCCGGCCGGGGTCTGCTGGGCGGCGGCCCGGTCGGCGGCGCTGATGCCGTGGCCGTCCACGTAGCACTGCTCGCCGTTCTGGCACTCGGGCGTGCCGCCGTCCTCGGCGCCCGGCACGTCCGGCGCGCCGACGTCGTGGATCTCACCGTCGCCCTCGGCCTCCGGGCACTGGTCGCCGGGCTGGTCGCAGGTGAGCTCAAGACGGTCCAGCGGGCCGGAGTCGACCATGTTCTTGCCGTCGTCGCTGAGCCAGAAGGCCGCGATCTCCGCGGCCTCCTCGGGGGTGGCCAACGTGCGGCAGACCACGTACGACGGGGTGCCGGCGGGCAGTTGGTCGTTACAGCTGCGGGGGTCGTCCTCCGACCACGCTGGAACGCCTATGCCTAGGAGTGAGAGAGCGAGTCCGATGACGAAGATCTGCCGCAGTCGCATGAGGCCTTTACTTCCCGGGGGTGATCGTGGGCATATCGCACAATATCCGGACGATCAACAACGTTCAATGCGATCTGTCACTTGTCCGGCCACTATCAGCAAGCGGTCAGCGTTCTCGTCGCACGGCGTTTCCTGACCCGTCGAATACCGGACACGCGGGCGTAACGACAACCCCTTTCGTCCGCCTCACGGTCATTCATCCACCTCCATCCACACCCACCCGCGGCCACCGGCCCCCGGCCGCACCACCCTGGCCCGCCCTTCACCCACCTTCACCCACCCGACCCTCCCGGCCTCGACGTCCTCCCCCGGCTCCCCGGCCTCCGCCACCTGCACGGGATCGGTGTCCACGCCGAAGACGACCGGCCACCGATCGGCGCTCGCCGCTACACGGGGCGGTGCGTCCGGTGGGTCACCCGTCTCTTCGCCGGCACTCGCCTGAGGTGAGGGCTTGCGGGGGTGTCGCCAGGCCATGGGGCCCAGGAGCCGGAGGAGGGCGGGTGCCGGCAGCCTAAGCCCCGCCGCCACGGCACCCGCGGCGTCCCCCGTGCGCGACCACTCCGTACGCGCCCGCGACACCAGGAAGAACTCGTGGTTCGTGGAGAGCGCGAACACGACGACCACGATCAGGACCGGCACCGCGGGATCGATCGCTCCCGTGGGACCGAGATACGGGGACAGCGGGCCGTCCTGGGCGGCCCAGGTGAGCGCGCCGCAGGAGGCCCCGAGGGACAGAACGGTCACCAGAAGCCCCTTGACCGCGAGCAGCAGCGATCCGCCGGCGGCGAGCAGCAGCGCCCCCACGGCCAGGGACACCATCAGGGCCAGCCACGGGAGGCCGGCGAGCAGGCTGTCCCGCGCGTCCACCTGTTCGGCGGCGGGCCCGCCGACCACCACCCGGCGCACGTCCGGCTCGGGCGGCATGGACCGGATCAGCCTCACCAGAGCCGGGGCCGCATCCGCGGCGGCCTCGTGCCGGACGGCCAGCCGCACCGCGCCGCCGGCCTGCGATACCCCGGTCACCCGCACGCCCGTCACCTGGGGAAGCTGCTCCAACCGGGCCTTGAGGGGCCGGACGTCGGCCGCGGTGACGCGGGTGACGGCGCTGATCGGCACGTGGCCCTGCCCGAGCGGGCCCGGGGTGGCGGGTCGGGTGGCGAAGGACCGTACGACCAGCACGTGCACGTCGATCGGCGACAGGGCGGCGGGGGCGAAGTCCCGGTCCACGGCCTCCGCCACCTGGCGGCTCTCGGCGGTGGCGGGCAGGGCCCGGTGATCGGGGCTCCCGAACGTGACCCGGGTCAAGGGGAACCCCAGGACGAGCAGCACGAGGATCACCACGACCGCATGCGACACCGACCGCCGCGTGACGCTCGCCGCGACCCCATGCCAGCCCCCACCGCGCCGACCCCCACTGGGCCGGCCCTCAGCAGGCCAACCCCCACCAGACCGACCCCCACCAGACCGGCCCTCGCCGGGAAGGCCCTCGCCGGGAAGGCCCTCGCTCTGACGGCCCCCGCCGTCCCAGCGACGCCCGGGGCCGGGGAGGAGCCGAAGGGCGTTCACCCGTCGGCCGAGGATGCCCAGCAGGGCGGGCAGTACCACCAGCGCGGCCAGCGTCGCGGACGAGGCGGCCGCCGCCGCCCCGAGTCCCGTCGAGCGCAGGAACGGCTGCGGGAACAGCGCGAGCACCAGCAGCCCCGCCGTCACCGCCAGCCCGGCGCAGGCCACGGTACGCCCGGCCGTCGCCACCGTACGCACCACGGCCTGCTCGCTGCCGGCCCCGGCCCGGAGCTCCGCCCTGAACACCCGAAGCACGAACAGCGAATGATCGACGGCCAGGACGAGCCCGAGCATGACGACCACGTACCACGAGACGCCGGCGCCCGGCCGGAGCCAGGCCAGGGCGCCGAGCACCGCCAGGGCGCCGACGACCAGCGGCAGCACGGCCGCCACCAGACTCCCGGACACCAGGACCAGGAGCACCAGCAGCACGGGCGCCGCGACCGCCACGGCCCGGGTCAGGTCGCCGGCGAGGCGCCCGTCGAAGTCCGCCGCCAGCGGCACCGGCCCGCCGACCGACACCCGCAGATTCCCGGCGTCCCTGAGCCGCTCCTCGATGGCCGCGTACCCGGCCCGCTTGGCCTCGGGCCCGCCGCGCAGCGTGACCAGCGCGTACGTCGACCGCCCGTCCCGCGACACCATCTCCCCGGCCCCGCCGGTCCAGTACGTCACCGTCCCCCGCACGTACGCCCCCGGCAGCCGCCGCAGCGAGTCGTGCACCGCCCGCCGGTATCGCGGGTCCCGGACCTTGACCGTCGGATGCCGGTAGAGGACGACCACGTCCGCGGCGCCGCCGTACCACGCCTCGGTCCAGCGCGCGGCGGTGGCGGAGTCGGTGCGCGGGTCCTCGAAGCCGCCCGCCACCGGCCCTGACGGTGGCCCTGCCACCAGCGGCGCGGCGAGCACGGTGGCCGCCAGGCTCAGCACCAGCAGCGTCCACCTACCGCGATGGACCAGGCGCCCAACGGACTCGAACAAAGGCTTGCGGTCCCCTCGCCGACAGCAGGGACCTAGCAAATTACGGGAGACAGCCGGGCGGTTCTTGCCAAACATCCGCACATTCCGCGTTCAGTCTTGTCAGGACAGTGACAACACCGGGCGAAATATCGGGCGACAAAGAGCGGGCGGAAACGGCAGAATTACGGGGTTTGACGCGATTTTTGGGGGCGCGACCGTGCACAGTTACTTGGGCGATCTGGGCCTGCTCCGGGACCGCCGGTTCACGCTGCTGCTGGTGGCGCGCACGATCTCGGTCCTGGGCAGCGCGTTCGCGCCTGTCGCGCTGGCGTTCGGCATCCTCGGCCTGCCGGGGGCCACCGCCTCGACGCTCTCCGTGGTGCTCACCGCCGAGTCGGTGCCCATGATCGTGTTCATGCTGGCCGGCGGTGTCATCGCGGACCGGCTGCCGCGGCAGCGGGTGATGATGGTGGGCGAGTTCCTGATGATGACGGGGTTCCTCGCGCTGGCGTGCATGCTGCTCGTCGGCTGGACCCCGCTTCCCGCGATGGCCGCCGCGGCGGCGCTGAGCGGGGTGGCCACGGCGATCACGTTCCCGGCGCTGACCGGGATCATCCCCGAGGTCGTGCCGGTCGACCGGCTGCAGACCGGCAACGCCCTGCTCGGCCTGGGCGCGAACGCCTCCCGCGTGGCCGGCGCGGTGCTCGGCGGGGGCACGGTGGTGCTGTTCGGCGGGGGCTGGGCGCTGGCGGCGAGCGCCGCGATGTTCGCGCTCGCGGGCGTGCTGATCGCGATGTTGCGGCTGCCGCCGGGCGATCGGAACGCGGCCGGGCGGCACTCGGTGTTGGGCGACCTGCGCGAGGGGTGGCGGGAGTTCCGGTCGCGGCAGTGGATCTGGGTGGTCGTGGCGCAGTTCTCGCTGCTGGTGATGGCGGTCCAGGCCGGGCACGGGGTGCTCGGGCCGCTGCTGGCCAAGGAGTCGCTGGGCGGCCCGGCGGCCTGGTCGGCGTTCCTGGCGGGCGAGGCCGTCGGGACGATCGCCGGGGTGCTGGTCTCGATGCGAGTGCGGCCCAGCCGTCCGATCCTGGTGGCGGTGCTGTTGTGCCTGCCGGCGGCGCTGCCGTATGTGCTGCTCGGGCTGGACGCGCCGCTCTGGGGGATCGTGGTCGGGGCCTTCGTGTTCGGCGTGTGCTTCGACGTGTTCGGGGTGCTGTGGCAGACGGCGATGCAGCGCGAGGTCCCGGCCGAGTCCCTGTCGCGGGTCAGCTCGTACGACGTGCTGGGGTCGATGATGTTCGGCCCGATCGGGCTGCTGCTGGCGGGGCCGGCGGCGAGCCTGTTCGGCACCGAGGAGGCGCTGCTCGGATGTGCGGTCCTCGTCGTGCTGCCCACGCTCGCCGCGCTGCTGTCGCCGGGGGTGCGCAACCTGCGCGCCCCCCGGCTCGAACCCGTCTCAAGCTGACCTGAAGCAGGCGTTGGCCCTGGGCTGGAACATGAGCGCCATCGCCCCCAGCACGGCCAGCACGTGCAGGATCCGGCTGGCCGCGAAGGCCAGTCCCATCGCGTCGGCCCCGGCCACGGCGGCGGCGATCGAGCCCCCGTCCAGCAGCCACTGGATCGGCCCGACCACCAGCGAGAGCGTGCCGAACACGCCCAGCGTCCCGGCCAGGGTCCAGCGCGCCCAGTTCTTGCCGTGCCTGAGCCGCAGGGTCAGGAAGACCGCCCCGGCGAACACCGCCAGCCGGAGCCCGACCTGCGGCAGCAGCTCGGCGAGCGTGGAGGTGCCCGCCGTCAGCTCCTGCGTGACCACCAGCGCGGTCTCGGTGACGCCGAGCCCCACGGCCACGAACCAGAGCATGGCGGCGGCGGATACGACGGGCGGGATGTCGTTGGGAGGGCGGGTCCCGGTCCGGGGGGCGGTGATCTTGGCAGTGTCCGTGGCGGTGCTGGTCGAGGTGCTCATGACGGGCCTTTCGGAGTCCGGCGGGTTGTCACTGAAGTGTCCGCCGCGCGGGCCGTCCGGTTCATGCCCGCCGTCCCCCGAGTTCCGGTGAGGAGCGCCCTACCGGACCTGTCCGCTCGTCCTCAGTCCGCGGGAGGGGGTGCGGTCATGCGGCCCGAAGCGGGGCTCGGGCGGGTGGGTCCCGTCGAGCACGCCCGCCATGTACTCGGCCAGCGCCGGAGCGTGCTTGAACCCGTGTCCCGAATCCCCGCCCAGCAGCCACACCCCCGGTGACACCTCGGTGATGAGCCACTCGGCGTCGGGGGTGAGCGTGTACTGGCACACCTGGCTGAACAGCACCGGCGCCGCCGCCAGCGAGGGGAACCTGCGCCGCAGGTAGGCCCTGGCCACCTCCTCGCTGTGCGCGTCCACGACCCGGCTGCCGTGCTCCGGCTCGTACGGCGGCCCCTCCGCGTCGGAGGTGGCCTTCATCCCCACCCCGTCCACGTCGCCGTGCCCGTAGATGGAGGCCCCGTACTCCAGCCAGGCCGGCGTCTCGGGCAACGACCACGCGGCCGGCACCGCGAAGTGCAGCGTGTCCTGCTTCGTCACGGTCAGCTGCCCGAGCTCGAACAGCGCGGGCAACCACGCGCCGCACGCCCACACCACCCGGTCGGCGTGCCATACCTCGCCGCCGACCTCGACCGCGCTCAGATAAGGCGAACCGTCCCCCGGTACGGGCGTCGCCCGGCCCCTGACCAGCCGGACCCCGGCCGCCACCGCCAGGGCCGCGGTCACCTGGGTGGCCCGCCTGGCCCGCAGCACGCCCGCGTGCGGCTCCCAGAGCAGGAAGGACAGGTCGTCGCCGCGGAAGTCGGGGAAGAACCTGCCGCCGTCGCGGGGGTCCAGTACCTCACACTCGATGTCCAAATTTTTTAGGACCTGGGCGCTGGCCTGCTCCCACCCGTCCGGCGTGCCGGCGAACCACACCATGCCCGCCTCCAGGTAGAGCTCCTCCCCCACCCGCTCGCCCAGCCGCCGCCAGTCGTCCCTGGCCTGCCAGGCGAGGCGGGCGTACCAGTCGTCGGAGCCGTGCGCGCAGCGCATCAGCCGGGTCTCGCCCGCGCTGGCCTGCCGTACGTGACCCGGTTTGTACTGTTCCACGAGCGTCACCTGCCAGCCCGTTTCGGCCAGCCGCAATGCCAGTGACGACCCCCAAATGCCCGCTCCGACCACAATGACCGATTTCATAAGACCACGGTGACCGTAAAGGCCGGTGACAGCAAGGCTCAGACGATGATGAGCCGGACGACGACGCCCGCGCAGTTGCCCGCCACGCAGATCCGTACCGGCACCTCGGAGACGCCCGGCGCCTCGGGAACGCCGCCCACGTGGCCGTCGGGTCCGATGGTGACGTGCCGGGGCAGCTTGGCGTGGTTGGTCACGGTGAAGGTGGGGATCACGCCGTCGGGGCCGCCGTCGACGCCGATCTCGCCGTTCAGCGCGGCGCCCACGCGGCCGGGGAAGATCAGCTCGCGCGGCTCCCAGGGCACGTTGGGCAGCACCACGAGGGTGACCCGCTGCACGTGGCACGACAGACCGGCGCAGAGCTGGATCGGGGCGGTGTAGGTGCCGGCGCGGCGCGGCGTGCCGTACACCCTGCCGGTGCCGTCGACCCTGACGCCGACGGCCAGGTAGGCGGCACGGAAGTCGACGCCGGGCGCGGTGGGCAGCAGCCGCTGGTCGACCTCGATGCCCTCGGTGACGTAGAAGGTGTCCTCCACCAGGGCCCGCCGGGGGTCGAGCGGGGCCTCCTCGGACATCCGGGTCATGGTGAGGGAGGGCACGGTGAGCGACAGCGCGCATACGGCTGCCCCGACAAGCAGGAGCGCCCACTTCTGCCGCATCATCAATCCCCCCGGCTCAACTCACCGTTACGTACCCCCTTCACCGCGCAGCGTCACTAGATAATCGGTCACATGGCCGCTGAATCCGCTCAGACCCTGGAACGCGGGCTCCGCCTGCTGAGACTGCTCGCCGACGGCAGGGCCGGGCGCACCCCGACCGAGCTGAGCGCCGAGCTGTCGCTGAGCCGGCCCGTGGTCTACCGGCTGCTGACGACGCTGATGAACGAGGGGTTCGTCCGCCGGGACGCCGAGGGGCGGGTGCACCTCGGGTTCGGGCTGCTGGTGCTGGCGCAGGCCGTACAACCGCTGTTGCGGGCGGCGGCGGTGCCGACGTTGCGGCGGTTGGCCGAGGAGGTGGGCGCGACCGCGCACCTGACCGTGGCCGAGGGCGACGACGGGCTGGCCGTGGCGGTGGTGGAGCCGTCGTGGACCGACATGCACGTGGCCTACCGCGAGGGCTCGCGCCATTCGCTGGCCAGAGGCGCGGCGGGGCGGGCGATCCTGGCGTTGCGCGAAGGTCTGGATGACTACTTCGTGACGGAAGGGCAGTTGCAGGAAGGAGCGAAAGGAGTCGCCGCGCCGGTGACGGGGCTTCCGTGGCTGGAGGCGTCGGTGGGCGTGGTGACGTTCGGACCGCTCAGGGAGTCCACGGGGCCGCGGGTCGTCGCCGCAGCCGCCGAGCTCGCGGCCGCGCTGGGTTGACATCTCCATACCGATAGCGGACGGTTGTCCCAGATAGAGGACATGTACGTCCGATTAACGGACACGACGGAGGAGAGAAATGCCCTACTACCGTGTCGTCGGGGAGGTCCCGCGCAAGCGACACGTGCAGTTCAGGCGCCCGGACGGCGGTCTCTACGCGGAGGAGCTGATGGGCGAGGAAGGGTTCTCGTCCGATTCCTCGCTGCTCTACCATCGCCACCTGCCGACCGCGATCGTCAAGGTCGAGGCGGTCACTCCGGCGAACGAGACCCGCCTCGCGCCCAACCTGCCGCTCTCGCCGCGCCACTTCCGCACGCAGGAGCTGCGCGGCACGGGCGACCTCGTCATGGGTCGCATGCCGCTGGCGGGCAACGGCGACGTCCGATTGTCGTACGCCACCAGCGACCAGCCGAGCGAGCTCTACCGCAACTCCACCGGTGACGAGTGCGTCTACGTGCAGCGCGGCAGCGTGCGCTTCGAGTCCACGTACGGCGTGATCGAGGCCGGGGAGGGCGACTACGTGGTCGTGCCGACCGGGACGATCCACCGCTGGGTGCCCAACGGGCAGGTCAACGTGCTGGCCATCGAGGCGTTCGGGCACATCAGGCCGCCCAAACGATATCTGTCGCAGCACGGGCAGTTCCTGGAGCACGCGCCCTACTGCGAGCGCGACCTGCGCGCCCCCGCCGAGCCGCTGATCGTCGCGGGCGAGGAGGTGCCGGTGCTGGTGCGCACCCGGGGCGGGCTGACCAGGATGTTCTTCCGCAACCACCCGTTCGACGTGGTCGGCTGGGACGGCTGCCTGTATCCGTTCGCGTTCAACATCAACGACTTCGAGCCGATCGTGAAGCGGACGCACGCGCCGCCGCCGGTGCACCAGACGTTCGAGGGGCCGGGGTTCGTGGTGTGCTCGTTCTGCCCGCGGCCGCTGGACTACCATCCCGAGGCCGTGCCGATCCCGTACAACCATCACAACGTGGACTCCGACGAGTTCATGTTCTACGTGGGCGGCGACTACTCGGCGCGCCAGGGTTCGGGCATCGACGTCGGCTCGATCTCGCTGCACCCGGCAGGGTTCACGCACGGGCCGCAGCCCGGAGCCGTCGAGGCGGTGGTCGAGGCGGTCGCCCGCGGCGTCACGACGACGAGCGAGCTGGCCGTCATGGTCGACACGTTCCGCCCGCTCGACCTCGGCCAGGGCGCCCTGGCGTGCGAGGATCCCGGCTACGCCTGGACCTGGGCCCGATGAGCGTCTACAACGCGCTGATCGACGACGCCGGCCTGTTCCCGCCGACCTCGCTGCACATGGACGAGGCGCTCGAACGCAACCGGCGCGACCTGGAGCGGGGCAACCCGGTGCTCACCCACCGCTTCCTGTGCCCGGCCAGCCGGCTCGACCGGTTGCGCGGCATGGCGTACCGGCCGCGGCGGATCGGCCTGATCGCGGACACGACACGGCTGCCCTCCTTCGACGACCTGCCGGTGGACTTCGTCGAGGCCCTGCTGCCGCCCGACTCGACGGTCGAGGCACTGGCCGGCACGCTCGGGCTGCCCTCGGACGTGCGGCTCTTCGTCGAGGTGGAGCCGCGCAGAACGGGCATCGACGTGCCCGCGGGCGTGGGGCTGAAGGTGCGCTGCGGCGGGTCGAGCGCCGAGGCGTTCCCGGCGGTGGAGCATCTGGCGGGGTTCATCAGGCATTGCGTCGAGCACGGCATCCCGTTCAAGGCCACCGCCGGGCTGCATCACGCCGTACGCCACTTCGACCCCTCGCTCGGCGTCGACCGGCACGGCTTCCTGAACCTGGTGCTGGCGGTCTGCGAGGCCGTGGAGGGGCGCGATCCGGCGCCCGTGCTGCGCACCACCGACGTGGGCCACCTCGTACGCCTCGCGCAGGCCGTACCGGAGGGCACCGCGAGACGGGCCAGGACGCTGCTGGTGAGCTACGGCTCGTGCAGCACCAGCACGCCGCTCGAAGACCTGCACACCCTCGGACTGATCAAGGAGAAAGTGTGAACGGGCACGCCGGGGCACTGGGGAGCTGGGGAGTGGACAACCTGCCCTACGGGGTGTTCTCGGCCCCCGGCGAACGGCCGAGGGTGGGGGTGCGCTTCGGCGACCGGGTGCTCGACCTGGCGCCCGCGCTGCACGACGAGGTGTTCGCCGCGCCCTCGCTCAACCCGTTCATGGCCCGTGGCCGCGCGGCCTGGCACGACACCAGGACCCTGATCCAGAACAAGCTCACCGACGACCTCACCGTCATCGAGCGGCACCTGATCCCGCTGGAGCAGGTGCGGCTGCACCTGCCCTTCGAGGTGGCCGACTACGTCGACTTCTACTGCTCGATCGAGCACGCGAGCAACGTGGGCAAGATCTTCCGTCCCGGCTCGGAGCCGCTCCAGCCCAACTGGCGGCACCTTCCGGTCGGCTACCACGGCAGGGCGGGCACGGTCGTCGTGTCCGGCACTCCCGTCAGGCGGCCCAGCGGGCAGCTCGGGGCGGGGGTGTTCGGGCCGTGCGCGAAGCTGGACATCGAGGCGGAGCTGGGGTTCGTGGTCGGGGTGCCGACCGCGCCCGGCGTCCCAGCAGGGCCGCTGGAGGAGCACGTGTTCGGAGTGACGCTGGTCAACGACTGGAGCGCGCGCGACATCCAGGCGTGGGAGTACGTGCCGCTGGGGCCGTTCCTGGCCAAGTCGTTCGCCACGTCGGTGTCGCCGTGGATCACCCCGCTGGAGGCGCTGCCCAGGATCCCCGGGCGCGCGCAGGATCCCGAACCGGTGGCCTACCTGGGCCGGCAGGCCGACTGGGGGCTGGACATCTCCCTGGAGGTGCTGCTCAACGGGGAGGTCGTGGCGCGGCCACCGTACTCGGGGATGTACTGGACGCCTGACCAGATGCTGGCGCACATGACGGTGAACGGCGCCTCGCTGCGCACCGGGGACCTGTTCGCCAGCGGCACAATCTCCGGGCCGGAGCGCGACCAGCGGGGCTCACTCATCGAGCTGACCTGGAACGGAGCCGATCCGATCAAGCTGGCGAGCGGCGAGACGCGCTCATTCCTGGAGGACGGCGACACCGTCACCATCCGGGCCACCGCCGGCGCCCTGACATTGGGCGAGGTTTCCGGAACCGTCGGATAAGTAACTCAACGTGCTTGGCCGCTGACTCCTCGCTACCCTGGGATCGCCCTTCCCTCGGAAAGCAGGAGTCACATGCGGCGTGCCGTGCTGATCTGTGTCGCCCTCCTCCTGATCTGCTGCGGTTGCGGCGCCGCGCCGGCCGAGCCTCCCTCCCCGCCCCCGGTCGTGCAGATCCGGCCGGCCCTCGACAGCAAGCACGCCCGACCGGAGCGCGGCGTGGTGGTCAGGGCGCGGGGCGGCACGCTCGGCAGGGTCCTGGTCTCCGAAGGCGGGCAGCACGTGCCGGGCAGGCTCGACGGCTCGCACACCGTCTGGCGCTCCGACTGGACGCTGAAACCCGGGGCCGAATACACGGTGACCGCCACGGCCGCGGCCCCGCGGGGCCCCGCCACGGTGGCGACGGGCCGTTTCCGCACCCGGGCCGCGGACCGCACGGTGCGGGTGGCCTCGACCGCGCCGCTGCCCGGCGAGACGGTCGGCACCGGGATGCCGGTCATCATCGACTTCGACGGCCCGGTGGCGGACAAGGCGGCCGTCGAGCGGGCGCTGGAGGTCAGGTCGGAGACCCCGGTCGAGGGGGCGTGGCGGTGGATCGGCGACACGCGGGTGGTCTACCGCACCCGGCGGTTCTGGGCGCCCAGGCAGCAGGTCACGGTCACCGCCCATCTGGCCGGGGTGCGGGTGGCCGACGGCGTCTACGGCGGCGTCGACTCCACCTTCGCCTTCACCGTCGGCCGCGACCAGACCACCTCGATCGACACCACGACGCACCGTATGGTGGTCCAGCGCGACGGCAGGGTGGTGCAGCGCATGGCCATCAGCGCGGGCATGGCCACCACCCCCGAATACACCACGACCAGCGGCATCCACCTGACGATGGACAAGGCCAGCCCGGTCCGCATGGTCTCGCCCGGCCGGGAGAAGGGCGAACCCGGCTTCTACGACGTGATGATCGAGCACGCCGTACGCATCTCCGACAGCGGCGAATACGTGCACGCCAAGGACAACGTATGGGCGCAGGGCCGGGCAAATGTCAGCCATGGTTGCATCAATTCCCGCCCTGACCAGGCGGCGTGGTTCTTCGACAATTCCCTGCGCGGCGACCCGGTCACCATCACGGGCACCAGCCGCGAGCTCGAATGGGACAACGGCTGGGGATTCTGGCAGCTCTCGTGGCGCAGGTGGCGGGAAGGAAGCGCCTTGTCCGGCGGCGGACGGGTCCCATGAAGATAATTCCAGGACTAACGTAGTAAGGGGGGAACCGCAAGCGAAGACAGGCCCGTTGTCCTACCAGGAGGGCCGGACATGGATGAATGGATCATCTGGGTAATCCTCGCAGTCGTCCTCGGCGTGGCCGAAATCTTCACGCTCACGGCCTCGTTGGGGCTGCTGGGCGCGGCAGCTCTCCTCACCGCGGGGACGGCGGCCCTCGGATTGCCCGTTCCCCTGCAATTGCTCTTCTTCGCACTCTCGTCGGCGGCCGGACTGCTGGTGATCAGGCCGATCGCGTTGCGCCATATCAGCCAGCCGCCACCACAGCGGTTCGGCATCGAGGCACTGGTCGGCAAACCCGCCTACGTGATCTCGGAGGTCACCGGTCGCGACGGGCGCGTACGCATCGGGGGCGAGGAATGGTCGGCACGCGCCTATGACGAAACACTGGTGATCCCCACAGGGGCGACCGTCGACATCATCGAGATCGAAGGGGCTACAGCCCTCGTATATCCCCGGGAGTGACCCATGGATCCGCTGTTGCTGGTCGGACTTTTCATCATACTTTTCGCGGCATTCACGGTCCTCAAGGCCGTCCGCATCGTTCCGCAGGCGCGGGCCCGCAACGTGGAGCGGCTCGGTCGCTACCACCGCACGCTCAAGCCGGGTCTCAACTTCGTCATCCCGTACATCGACCGCGTCTACCCCGTCATCGACCTCCGCGAGCAGGTCGTCAGCTTCCGCCCGCAGCCCGTCATCACCGAGGACAACCTGGTCGTGGAGATCGACACGGTGCTCTACTTCCAGGTGACCGACCCGCGGGCGGCGGCGTACGAGATCGCCAACTACATCCACGGCGTCGAGCAGCTCACCGTCACGACGCTGCGTAACGTGGTCGGCTCCATGGACCTGGAGAAGACCCTGACCTCCCGCGACACCATCAACAGCCAGCTGCGCGGCGTGCTCGACGAGGCCACCGGCAAGTGGGGCCTGCGCGTCAACCGCGTCGAGATCAAGGCCATCGACCCGCCCAAGACCATCAAGGACGCGATGGAGAAGCAGATGCGGGCCGAGCGTGACAAGCGGGCCGCGATCCTCAACGCGGAGGGCCAGCGGCAGTCGCAGATCCTCACGGCCGAGGGTGACAAGCAGAGCCGCATCCTGCGGGCCGAGGGCCAGCGCACGGCGGCCATCCTGGAGGCCGAGGGCCAGTCGCGGGCCATCGACCAGGTCTTCCAGGCGGTGCACCGCAACGACCCGGACCCGAAGCTGCTGGCGTACCAGTATCTGCAGGTCCTGCCGCAGCTCGCGCAGGGCGAGGGCAACACGTTCTGGGTGATCCCCAGCGAGGTGACGTCGGCGCTGCAGGGCGTCTCCAAGGCGTTCACGGAGGCCCTGCCCAGGTCGGCGGCGACCAGGGACGAGCTCCCGGAGTCGGCGGAGATGGACGAGGAGGTCGCCAAGGCCTCGGAGGCTGCGGCCGAGGCGGTCGCGGACGCCCAGGAGGCGGAGAGCCCCAAGGGCCCCCGCCAGCTCACCCAGGGCGCCCAGGAGCCGTCCCCGTTCCCCGACCTGGACCGCAAACCCAAGGAAGCCGAACACTGACCCACGCCCTACGCCCGGCGATGCCCTCGTAGTGCCTTTTCATGGCAAGCACGGCCACACGCCCCTTCCCGGGGATGCCCCTCCCAGGGTCCTTGCATGGGAACTGCGGCCACACGGCCTACGCCCGAGGCGCCCGACCGCACGGCCCCTTCCCCGGGCACCGACCGCACGGCCTACGCCCGAGGTGCCCGACCGCGCGGCCCCTTCCCGGGGGTGCCGACCACGCGACCCTTGCCCGGGGTGGTCGCCCGCCGCACGGCGGGCGCTCCGGGCTTGGCTCTCACGCGACCCGGCATCGTGGGACCGCGCTTCGTAGTAGGAGTGGTGTCAAGGGGCGAGGAAATGGTGATCAAGCGCGGGTCAGGCGACGGAATCGAACAGGTGGCGAAGCCCGTCCTCCCGATGTGCCGCCCGGGCCCGGCAGTTGACCTTGACGAGCGCATCGGCAAGGGCGACGTCGGGGTTCTCTGATGGAATGTCGTCCCCCATCCGCGTGCGCAGCCACTCGGAGATCTCGGCCCACGAATAGATGCTGATGTTGTCGGCCTCGATGAGCGGCTCAGGGAAACCGCCGGGGCCGCGCTGTCCGGTGGCGAGTTGCCGCAGGCTCGCCTGTGTCCGGCCACCGTGCCGCCGGGCCGCGTCACCCAGCGTCACGCCGTCGTCCTCGCCCACTCCGACCGGCCAGAGCCCGGGAACCGTCCTGATCTGGGCAATCACGGAGGCGATCGCATCCAGCATGCTCTCCGCCTCACGGTCGCACGTGAGGTAGACGTCACCGCGTGGACCCCCTGCTATCGAGCAGTCGTCAAGACCGGCCTCGAAAAGGGCGTCCACCTCGTCATCGGCGGGTGCTCGGTTCAGAGTGACGCGGAAATCCCAGCTGATCATGACCCATCCTCGCTGTCAGCGCACGCGGCGTGAGTGTTGACATATCGCAGTATGCCTCTCGCATGGTTGCCTGGATTTCGCGGCGTGCACCAGACCGTGTACGGATCGCCGCCGCAGACGCACTCAATCGCCCCCCAGCGGTGCCCCTTGTGGATTTCCACCACCGTCAACGACCTGGTCTTGCGGATGACCTTGAAGGCCGCATTGATCTCGTTGTGCTGATGTCTTCCCCGACTTACCATGTAGCAACCTTGCAACAGTGTTGCATGGTTGGAACGGCACTTCCAACCCTGGAGCCCTAACTCGTTGACATGGCGATACCCGCCGCACGGGATGAATTGTGCGGCGGGCATCATTTCGGTCGACCTCAGTGCGCCAGCGGAGCCCCCGTGGTGTCCTCCAGCACGCAGTCGGCGACCGGGTCCGTCCCCACCCGGGCCCAGATGCCGGCCACCTGCTGGTCCGTCCGCTCTGACACGCTGAACTCCAGCACGCCGGTCTGCCCCGGCCCGATCACGCTCGGGTCGATGGTGAAGCCCGGCGCGAGGTCCTCCGACGACGACGACGGCGGCGGCGGGAACACCGCCAGGGGCGCCTCGTCGCGGCCGAGGAAGTGGGAGCTGCGGGGCTCAGGGCCGCACTTCTTGCCCTCAGGAACGTAGTCCACCACCACGTCGGCCCCCATGGCCCGCAGGTCGGCCTGCAGCTTGTCGGGGTCCTTGGCCTCGTTGATGGTGATGTGGATGAGGCCGTCGGAGCCCTTGGTGAGGGCGTACGCGGGGGTGCCGCCGAAGAGGAGCGGCACGGCCAGCGCGGCGGCGGCGGCCAGGCCCAGGGCGGGGGCGAGGACGGCCAGGCGCGGGCGGCGCCACCCGCGCGACTGCGGCTGCTTGTCGATCTCGGTCATCACGAACTCCCTGATCAGTCGGTGACGGCCCTCGGGAAGATCGCGTTCACTCGGCCAGTTCATCGGACCTCCTTCATCTCCTCGGGGCCGCGGTCACCTTCTACCTGTCGGGTCCCGGGCGGCGGTTCCCCGAAGTTCGCAAGTTTCCTGCGGGCCCGGGACAACCGGGACCTGACGGTGCCCACCGGGATGCCGAGCGCCTCGGCCGCCTGGGCGTAGTCGAGCCCGGCCCAGACGCACAGCGCGAACACGTCCTGCTCCTGGCGGCGCAGCCGGCCGTACGCGCGGCGCACTGTGGCCAGGCGTTCGGCGTCGTCGATGCGGCCGACGACCTCGTCGGCGAAGTCCGGCACCTGCTCGCCCGGCGGCAGCCTGGCCAGGGCGTCGTCGTGGCGGCGCGCGGCCCGGCGCTGGTTGCGGACCACGTTCGTGGCGATCCCGAGCAGCCAGGGCCGCAGCGAGCCGCCCTCGACGTCGATCCGCCCCCGTAAGCGCCAGGCCTCCAGGAAGGTCAACGCCGTCACGTCCTCGGCCGTGGACCAGTTGCCGGTCAGGCGGAAGGCGTGGTTGTAGACGGATTTGGAGCACTCGTCGAAGAGCTGGCCGAACGCCGCCTTGTCCCCATCACGTATGCGGACTCGCATCGACATATCCACATACCTCTACTGTCCGCCGAGCCCCGTCGAGTTCCGCCTCCCTCGACGGGGGTCCGCATGCTCAGGAGAGTGCGATCACGCCTGGCCGGCCTCGAAGTACGCGGCCAGGTCCGGGTCCAGGTCCGGCACGTCGTACGGCATGCCGCCGTTCCGGAGCGACATCGTGGCCATGTATCCGGCCGCCACGCTCATCCGGGCCGCCACCGGGGAGGTGTCCGTCACCCCGCCCTCCCGGACGAACCGCAGGAACTCGGTCATGATCTCCGGGTCCGCGCCCCCGTGCGTGCCCTGCGCCGCCGGCACCTTGTACGCGATGTCGCAGTCGTCCCGGTATCCCGTGGGCCCGGTGTTCCAGACCTTGACCATGTCCCCCGGACCGTCCCCGAAGTTCTCCAGGCGACCCTCCGTGCCGATGACCGTGTAGTTGCGCACGTAGTCGGGGCTGAAGTGGCACTGCTGGTAGGCGGCTATGACACCGTTGTCGAGGCGCATGTTCATGACCGACACGTCCTCCACGTCCATCACGTGGTGCAGGTCCTTGCGCGCGGTCGGCGGCCACTCGTACTCCTGCAGCCAGTTGTCCGGACGCGGCGTGCCGGGGGCGCGGCGCGGCAGGTCGCCGTAGAGCATAAGGTCGCCGAACGCGTTGACGCGGGTGGTGTAGCCACCGGCCAGCCAGTGGATGACGTCCAGGTCGTGCGCCGCCTTCTGCAGCAGCAGGCCCGTGGTACGGGTGCGGTCGGCGTGCCAGTCCTTGAAGTAGTAGTCGCCGCCGTACGAGACGAAGTGGCGCACCCAGACGGTCTTCGGCTCGCCGATGACGCCCTTGCGGATGATGTCGCGCATCAGGCGTACCACGCCCATGTGGCGCATGTTGTGCCCGACGTACAGGCGGGTGCCGGTGTCGCGGGCGGCGCGCAGGATGCGGTCGCAGCCCTCCACCGTGATCGCCATCGGCTTCTCCAGGTAGACGGCCTTACCGGCCTGGAGGCAGTCGATGGCCAGGCGCTCGTGCGTGTCGTCGGGCGTGTTGACGATGATCGCGTCGAGGTCGCGCCTGGCGAGCAGCTCGCGGTAGTCCTCGGTAAGGAACTCCGCCTCGAACCGTTCGGCCTGCCGTTTGAGCACCGCCGGGTCGGAGTCACACAGGGCGGCCACGACCGCGCCCCCGCCCGGGCGGTGTCCGGCCAGTGCGAGGCTCGCCCGCAGGCCGAGGCCGATGACTCCGATGCGCAGGTCTTCCACAGAGGTCCCTTCTCTTCCGAGCCGGTAAAGGTGATCTTCGAGCCGGTGAAGGCGGTCCTCGCGACGAGCGGGCCTCCGGGTCATGTGAGCCCGAGCCGTCAGGGCTCACTGGAGACTAGCGCCAATTTATGCAAGTAACTAGCTTTAATCCTGCACATTCGAGCACCACAGGGCAACTGTGTCCCCTGGGTGACAGCACTACGAGAACAGCAGCCGCTCCGCGTGGTCGAGTGCGAGGCCCTCGCCGCCGAGCGTGACGCACCCGGATCAAGCTGCTTGCGTGATCGTGCCCGCCTTCGGGGGCCCTGCCCGCGTGAAGCTGAGCTGTGGGGGCACTTAAGAATCCCTCGATGGACACGTCCCGAGCGGAGCGGGCACAGTGCGTTAGGTTCGGACCGAGGGGGAATTGAGCCATGAAAGCGCTGGTCAAGGAGAAGGCCGGGCCCGGACTCCGGCTGGTGGACGTGCCGGAACCCGAGGTGGGCCCGGGCGAGGTGAAGATCCGGGTCCTGCGGACCGGCATTTGCGGCACCGACCTGCATATCCGGAAATATGATGACTGGGCGCGGCAGACGCTGAAGCCTCCGATCATCGTGGGGCACGAGTTCTCCGGGCACGTGGTCGAGGTGGCGCCGGGCGTCGAGGACATCTCCGTCGGCGACCTCGTCAGCGGCGAGGGACACCTCGTGTGCGGCAAGTGCCGCAACTGCATGGCCGGCCGCCGGCACCTGTGCCGCAACACGATCGGCCTCGGGGTCAACAGGGACGGCGCGTTCGCCGAATACCTCACCCTGCCCGCCTCCAACGTCTGGGTGCACCGGGTCCCGGTCCACCCCGACGTCGCGGCCATCTTCGACCCGTTCGGCAACGCCGTACACACCGCCCTGTCCTTCCCCCTGGTCGGCGAGGACGTGCTGATCACCGGGGCCGGCCCGATCGGGCTGATGGCGGCGGCCGTGGCCACGCACGTCGGCGCCCGGCACGTGATGATCACCGACGTCAGCGACGAGCGACTCGCCCTGGCCGGCAAGCTCGGCGTCTCCCTCGCGCTCAACGTCTCCAGGACCACCATCGGCGAGGGCATGTGCCAGCTGCACCTGCGCGAGGGGTTCGACGTGGGGCTGGAGATGTCGGGCAACCCCGCGGCCATGCGAGACATGATCGCGAACATGACCCACGGCGGGAAGATCGCGATGCTCGGCCTGCCCGCGGAGGAGTTCGCCGTCGACTGGGCCACCATCGTCACGTCCATGATCACTATCAAGGGCGTGTACGGCCGCGAGATGTACGAGACCTGG
This sequence comes from Nonomuraea jiangxiensis, assembly GCF_900099965.1. Lineage (GTDB taxonomy): Bacteria > Actinomycetota > Actinomycetes > Streptosporangiales > Streptosporangiaceae > Nonomuraea > Nonomuraea jiangxiensis. Next base: position 207,364 of record NZ_FNDJ01000016.1, read on the forward strand.
TACAACATGTCGGTCCTGCTGGAGAAGGGCCTCGACCTCACCCCGGTGATCACCGACCGGTTCCCGTACCAGGACTTCGACGCCGCCTTCGACACGGCCGCCAGCGGCCGTACTGGCAAGGTCATCCTGGACTGGAGCGAAGAAGCCCGGCCGGGGAGAGCGAGGAACGAGCCGACGGAGGCCGAAGCGGCCCCGACCATGGACAGGAGCGCCTGATGTTCACAAACGTGCGCGAGCAGCTGCGTACGACGCTCGACGAGATCACCGAGGCCGGGCTGCTCAAGCCCGAACGCGTGATCGGCACCCCGCAGAGCGCCCAGGTGAGCGTGGCCGGGCGCGAGGTGCTGAACTTCTGCGCCAACAACTACCTGGGCCTGGCCGACAACCCCGACGTGGTGGCGGCGGCCAAGGAGGCGCTGGACCGGTGGGGGTTCGGGATGGCCTCCGTACGGTTCATCTGCGGCACCCAGGAAGTGCACAAGGAGCTCGAAACGCGCCTGTCGGACTTCCTCGGCATGGAGGACACCGTCCTGTACAGCTCGTGCTTCGACGCCAACGGCGGCGTGTTCGAGACGATCCTGGACGCTCAGGACGCGGTGATCTCCGACGCGCTCAACCACGCCAGCATCATCGACGGCATCCGGCTGTCCAAGGCCCAGCGCTACCGGTACGCCAACCGTGACATGGCCGACCTGGAGGCCAGGCTGAAGGAGTCCTCGGACGCGCGGCGGCGGCTGATCGTGACCGACGGCGTGTTCTCCATGGACGGATATCTCGCGCCGTTGCGGGACATCTGCGACCTGGCCGAACGCTACGACGCCATGGTGATGGTCGACGACTCCCACGCCGTCGGCTTCGTCGGCCCGACCGGCCGCGGCACGCCCGAGCTGCACGGGGTCACCGACCGGATCGACATCATCACCGGCACCCTGGGCAAGGCGCTCGGCGGGGCCAGCGGCGGCTACGTCTCGGCCCGCAAGGAGATCTGCGAGCTGCTGCGGCAGCGCTCGCGCCCCTACCTGTTCTCCAACTCGCTGGCGCCCGTGATCGCCGCCGCGTCGCTGCGCATCCTGGACCTGCTGGAGACCTCGGACGACGCCCGTGAGCGGCTGCGCTCCAACACCGCCCGCTTCCGCAGCGAGATGACCAAGGCGGGGTTCGACATCCTGCCGGGCGACCACCCGATCGTGCCCGTCATGATCGGTGACGCCGCGGCGGCCAGCGCCATGGCCGACCGCCTGCTCGACCTGGGCATCTACGTGATCGGTTTCTCCTACCCGGTGGTCCCGCAGGGCCAGGCCAGAATCCGGGTGCAGCTCTCGGCCGCCCACTCCCCGCAGGACGTCGATCGCGCGATCCAGGCGTTCGTCCAAGCCCGCGGGTGAGTATTCTCCCGCCTGGGGAGAAACGACCAGAGCGGGAGAAGGCGGATGGCAACCGAGCCCACCTCACAGAGTGAGGCTGAGGAACGCGCGTGATAGACACGCGGCGGTTGCGTACGTTGCGCGCGGTGGCCGACCACGGCACGGTCACCGCCGCCGCTGCCGCGCTGCACCTCACTCCCTCCGCCGTGTCCCAGCAACTGGTCGCGCTGGAGCATGAGGTGGGGCACCGCCTGTTCACGCGGGACGGGCGCGGCGTGCACCTGACCGCCGTGGGCAAGATCATGCTGGGCCACGCCAACGAGGTCCTCGCCCAGCTCGAACGCGCCGAGGCCGAGGTGGCCGCGTACACCACCGGCGAGGCCGGCGAGGTCACCGTGGCCTGCTTCGCCACCGCGATCAGCGCCGTGCTCTCCCCCGCCATCGCGAGCCTGCGCGTCACGACACCCGGGCTGCACGTACGCGTACTGGACGCCGAGGGCGACCACAGCCTGGCGATGCTGCTGGACGGGGAGGCCGACCTGGCCGTCACCGTCGAATACCGGGGCGCGCCCGACGCCGCCGACCGCCGGCTGTCACGCCTGCCGCTCTACGCCGAGCCGTTCGACCTGGTGCTGCCGCACGACCATCCGCTGGCCGGGTCGGCCACGCTGGTGTCGCTGGCCGCCGAGACCTGGATCGGCCCCTATCCGGGCAATCCGGTGCACGACGTGATCACGTTCGCGTGCCAGCAGGCGGGCTTCACGCCGAACCTGGCACACTGCTCCGACGACTTCCGCGCCGTGGTGGCCCTGGTGGGCGCGGGGGCGGGGGTGGCGCTCGTGCCACGGCTGGCGTTGCGTGACATGGCGCCGGCGGGGATCGTGGTGCGCCACACGCCGGGTCCGGAACGCCGCGTCTTCGCGGCCACCCGCCGGGGCGCGGACTCCCATCCGCTGCTCCGCCCGCTCCTGTCGGCCCTCCGTACGGTCGGCGCCTCCCTCGGAACCGAGTGAAACAGTCTGACTTATCCGGACATCTCCTCAGGTGTGTTCGCCGATCGGAAGGACCACCTCCATGGGGCCACCTGAGCCCGAACAGCGCTTCGAGGAGATCTATATGGCGCATTATCCCGCCGTCGCCACCTACGTACGGCGGCGTGCCGGCTCGCCGGACGACATCGCGGACGCGATAGCGGAGACGTTCACCACGGCCTGGCGGCGGCTGAACGACATCCCCCAGGGCGACGAGGCCAGGCTCTGGCTGTACGGCGTCGCCAGGCGCGTCCTCGCCAACCACTTCCGCGCCGAGGAACGCAGGACGGCCCTGGCGTCACGGCTCCGCGAGGAGGTCAGGACCTGGCCGGAGCCCGTCAGAGACCACGGGCAGGCACACGAGGCGTTCATGCGGCTCCCCGACGCGGACAGGGAACTGCTCGGCCTGGTCGCCTGGGAGGGCCTCAGCGGGCAGGAGATCGCGAAAGTGCTCGGCTGCTCGCGCGGGGCCGCCAGGATCCGGTTGCACCGCGCCCGCAAGCGACTGGCCAGGGAGCTGGCCGCACTCGACCCCGACCTCACCGGCTACGGCAGCCGAGCCGTCTCTCTCGCGGAAGGCCGGTCATGACCCAGGACCTCGACCACGTCGTCGCCCGCTTCGCCGCTCCGCCCGTCACCGAGGCCGGCGGGGGCGCCCTCGACCTGATGCGCGAGATCATGACGGAGGAACGTCCGCGTCCCGCCCGGCGGGTGCTCCGATGGCGGATCGCCGCACCGACGGGCGCGCTGCTGACGGCCCTCGTCCTGACGGTGACCTGGCTGATGCCGACCTCCACCGCCTCCGCGCTCGACATCAAGCAGCAGGACGGCTATTACGTCATCCAGATCAAGGACCTGTACGCCGACCCGGAAAGCTACGAGACCCAGTTGCGCTCGGTCGGCCTGGACGTCTCTCTCACGGTGGTCCCCGCCACCGCCGCCTTCGAAAGGATGGTCTTCCCCAGCTCGCCGAACCACGAGCACATCACCGAGATCAAGGGCATCGACCCGCCGGGCCCGTGCGACAAGCTGGGCGGCTGCGCCATCGGGGTGAAGATCCCCGTCGGCTTCAAGGGCGCGGCCCAGATCAACGTCGGCAGGAAGGCCAGGCCCGGCGAGCGTTACCTGGCCTTCACCAGGTGGGATGCCAAGGGCGAGCCCATGTACTGCGTCGCGTACCGCAACAAGACCGTCGCCGAGGTGCGGGAGATGCTGCGGGAGCGGGGGATCGGCATCGAGGAGTTCACGGTGACGACCCGCGGCACGCGGGGTGGCGACTACGAGGTGCGGGACTCGGTGCCCGACTCCTGGTTCGTGAGCGGCGGCTCCCTCCTCGCATCTGATGTGGCCAGCGCCCAGGTAGGACCCGAGCCGCTGGATCAGGAGTTCGTCGACGACAACGAGAAGGCAACCGACTGCCCCGCATCTTGATCTACGAGGTAGCGTGCGGTCTTTATGAGCTCGCGAAACATGCCTTACCGCACGCTGCTCGGCCTGCCAGGGGTGACCTGGCAGGCCGTGCTCGGCTTTCTGGCGCAGCTCACGCAGCAGGTGGCGCCCGTGGGGATCGTGCTGGTGATCCAGTACGCGAGCGGCTCGCTGGCGCTGGCGGGGGCGACGGCGGGGGCGTTCTCCGTCGGGGCGGGCATGGGCAGGCCCGTGCACGGGCGGCTGATGGACCGGCACGGGCCGGGGCCGGTGCTGGTCGCCACCGCGCTGGTGCACACGGCGGCGCTGGTGGCGCTGGCCATCCTCGCCCGCGGCGGTCCGCCGTCATGGTGGGCGATGGTGGCGCTGGCCTGGCTGGCCGGGGCCGGGCTGCCGCCGATCTCACTGAGCATGCGGATCGCATGGGGGCGGCGGATGGCCGACTCCGGGCGTACGGCGGCCTACAGCCTCGTCTACCTGGTACAGGAGCTGGCCTTCCTCATCGGGCCGCTGGTGTTCGGGCTGCTGATCGCGGTGACAGCGAGCGGGGCGCCGGCACGCGACGCGGGGACCGTGGCGTCCTCGTCGGTGGCGCTGGTCGTGGTGGCGGTGGCGGCCGGGCTCGGCACGCTGGCCTTCGCGCGGGCGCTGCGGGCGGGCTCGGTCACGGCGACGCGGGAGCGCGGCCGGGTGTTCGCGGACCGGCGCATGCTGGTGCTGGTGTCCGTGGTGGCGCTGCTCGGCGGGACCCTCGGGGCGCTGCAGGTGGGGCTGCCCGCGCTGGCCGCCGCCCGCGACGCACCCGCTGCCACCGGGTTGCTGGTGGCGGCGCTGTCGCTGGGCGGGATCGCGGGGGCCGCCGTCTATGGGGCCCGGTCCTGGGCGTCGTCCCCCGCGGTGCGGATGGTGGGGTTGCTGCTGGCGCTGGGGGTCGCGGTGGCGCCGCTCGTACTGATCGAGGCGTTGCCGGTGGTCTGGATCGGGCTGTTCGCCGCGGGGCTGGCGTTCAATCCGGCGATGACCACGACGTCGTTACTGGTGGACGAGCTCGCTCCGGCGGCGCAGGCCGAGGCGTTCGGGTGGGCCTCCACGGCCGTGGGGATGGGGAGCGCGGCGGGGTCGGCGGTGGCCGGGGTGGTCGGGGAGGGATACGGGGCCTCCGCGCCCTTCCTGGCGGCGACGGCGTTCGCGCTGGTGGGGGCGGGGTTGGCCGGCACCTTGCGCAGGCGCGGGTAGGGCGTGGCTCAGGCTCTGGCGGGCCCGTCCGCTCCGGCCCTGGCCAGGTCGAGTGCCTCGACGAAGCGGGCGTACCTGTCCAGCTCCGCCTCCACGGGGTCCAGTACGTACGCCTTGCCGACCTGGCCGACGGCCTCGCGCAGGGCCCGTGCCGTACGGCGGGCTCTGCGCCTGCCGCCCGCCCAGGCCGCCAGCCGGGACAACAAGGCGACCAGAACGCCCGCGACCGCGCCGCCCACCAGCGAAACCGTCGGCCACGGCACCACGCCCACGGTCGGGAGCGGCGGCGGAGGCAGGCGCAGATAGTCCATCCCGAACAGCACCCCGAGCCACAACGCGCCGACCACCATGGCCAGGAACACCAGCCACTGTAGGACATTAACAACCCGCCACCACCTGGGCCGTTTCGTGGCCCCGACGGAGGTCCTGGCCACCGCCTTGTCCACCGCGTCCGCCAGTTCCCCGGTACGGGACCTGGCCGCCTGCCGCACCGCCGCCTCCCACGGGCCCGGCAGCCCCGCCGCGGCCGCCTCGCCGACGTCTCTAATCGCCGTCTCGACCTGAGCCCGCTGTACGGCCGACGCCGCCGGAACCGAGGTACGCCCGACGATCTCCCTGCCCGGCCGGGCGGACGGTGCCATGGCGCCGATGCGCAACCGCCGGAGCGGGTCGGGCCGGAATTTCCGTACCCACCGGGTGACCGGCCAGCCGGTGGCGACGACCGCCCGGTGCCGGTGTCCCTTGGCCACGGCCTCCACCACCAGCGGCACGCCGGCGGCATCGGAGAGCGCACGGGTGAGCGCCTTCCCGAGCCCCGCCACCCGCCTTTCGCCACGCTCGGCGGCCCCATCAGCGGCGCCTCCCGTCTCCTGCCGCCCAGCCTCCTGCCGCTCTGCCCCCTGGGGGACGCGCCCGCTCATCAGCACCCCGCCACCGGACACCGCCGACCCACGCCTGGCCTTTTCACGACCGTCGCCGGATGCCGCCGCCTCGCCCCTGGCCCCCTCGCGACCGTCGCCGGATACCGCCTCGCGCCCGGCTCCCCCGCGACCGTCGCCGGATGCCGGCGGCTCGGGAGTGCCGCTTGGCGACAGCGCTTCCCCGTCGCCTTCCGCGGCGTGGGGTGGCGCCTCCGTGCGGGTCGCGGCATGCGAAGGTCCGGCGGGCTTGGTTCCCGTGCGCGGGGCCGGCTCCACCGGGCCGGCCGTGGCGAGGTGGTCGGCGGCCGTGGTGATGTCGGCGGCCAGCCGGGCGGACCAGGACTTGCGTTCCGAGACGCGGTCGCCGAGGAGCGCGCGAAAGTCGGGCATGCCCGTACCGGTACGGGCCGAGACGGCGAGCACCGGAACGCCCCCGAGGCCGTCGTCCTCCAGGAGGCGGCGCAGGTCGCGTACGCACCGGTCGACGGCCTGCGGCGGTAGGCGGTCCACCTGGTTGAGCACCACCAGCATCACGTCCCGGTGCCTGGCCAGCGGACGCAGGTAACGCTCGTGGAGGGCGGCATCGGCGTATTTCTGCGGATCCACCACCCAGACCAGCAGATCGACCAGCTCCACCAGGCGGTCCACCTCCAGGCGGTGGGAGAGCCGGATGGAGTCGTGATCGGGGAGGTCCAACAGGACAAGCCCGGACAGGTCGGAAGCGGCGGGGGCGGAGTGGCGGCGCGGGACGTCCAGCCAGTCGAGCAGCGGGCCCGCACCCTCTCCGTCCCAGAGGGCGGCCTGCGCGGTGGCGGTCGTCGGCCTGGTGACGCCCACGGCCGCCAGGTCCTCCCCGGCCAGGGCGTTGTAGAGCGACGACTTGCCGCTGCCCGTCGCCCCGGCCAGCGCGGCCACGGTGTGCTCGACGGAGAGACTTCGGCGGACTCCGGCCCGCCCGGCGACCGCCCGCGCGCCGGACACCGCCCGCTCGGACAGCCGCCCGTCGGCCAGCGAGGCCGCCTCCAGCAGGGCCGCCAGCCGGGATTCGAGGGACGGCCCCTCCTTACGGCGCAGCAGCTTCACGGCCTCTCCTCCGAGGTGTCACCGGCCGGCCCGGCAGGATGCCCCGAGGTGCCACCGGCGGACCCTCCTGGCACATCAGGAAGGCCCGGATTGTCCACTGGCGGCGCGGGCGGAGGGGTCGGGTGGTCGGTGGGTGGCATGGCCGGGAGTTCCAGGGTCGGCGGTGTCGGCTCGGCGCCGGCGGGCAGCTCCGCGCGACGGTCGCGGACGCGCAGGGCCGCCGTCCTCAGCGCCTCCGCCGTGCCCCGGGCCGGCTCCACCGTCTCCAGCCGGGCCGTGAACCGCGACGACTCCTCCGCCAGCAGCCCCCGTACCCGATCACGCAGGTCGTCCCGCGCCAGGGTCGTCAAGGACCGTACGGCCTGATCCCCGAACACCGCCTCCAGCAGCTTCTGCGACAACACGCTGGTCCCGCCCGCGATCCCCACCTCGATCCCGGTCAACCCGCCGGTGGAGGCGAACACGGTCAGCATGAGCAGCAGCCCCGCCCCGTTCACGCCGAACGACGCGATCCTGGCCGCCGTACGCTTCTCCGCCCCCTCCTGGCGTACGAGGTCCAGGACGTATTCCTGCCACCCCCGCACCGCCGCCTCGGCCCGTTTGCCGAGGTCGGGCGAGGCCCGGCCGAGGCGGGCGGCCTCGACGGCGCCGAGGCGTTCGAGCAGCCCGGGCCCGCCGGGCGCGGCCGACCAGCCGTCCAGGGCGCGTTCGGCGGCCCCGTCGGCGGCGCCCCTGATCAGCGCCTCGACGCCGCTCTCCAGGGCGTTCCTGAGCTGGACCTCCGGCATGCGCCCGGTGAAGAAGCCGACGATCCGGTCGCGCAGCCAGCCCACCCGGCTCTCCAGGGAGCGCATGAGATCGCCGGTGCCGATGAAGTCCTGCCACCGGGCCAGCACCTCGCCGCGCAGCAGCGACCCGTCGCGCATGCCCTCGTCGAAGTCGGCCATCCCGCCCGCGTACGCGCCGGCGACGATGGAGTGCAGGCCGTCGAAGGCCGACTGCTGGCGTTCGACGGCCTCGGCCAGCGCCGGCACCCGGACGGCCAGGCTGTCGAGCGCCCCCGACAACGTCTGGCGGACGACCCGGGACCGCTGGGCGGCGTCGGCGGCCAGCTCGGCGAGCCAGGAGGAGATCGGCCGTACGGTCTCGCCGGGCAGCCGGGCCTTCTCGGAGGGCAGCGCGGCCTCCGGGACGGTGAACAGCCTGGTGCCCTCCAGGCCGTTCTCGACGAGGAGGCGGGACAGGTCGCGCGCCACGGGATCGGCGGCGTCCGGCGGCACCCGGTCCAGTACGACCGCCAGCGCGGTGCTGCGTTCGCGGGCCGAGCGCAGGAAGCTCCAGGGCACCTCGTCGGCGTACCGGGCGGCGGTCGTGACGAACAGCCACAGGTCGGCGGCGGCCAGCAACTGCGCGGCGAGCTCCCGGTTGGCGGTCACGACGGAGTCGATGTCGGGCGCGTCGAGCAGCGCCAGGCCCGCCCCGAGCGTCCCGGAGGTCACCACGCGCAGTGCGCCCGGCCCGGAGCCGGTGGCGCGGGACAGGCCGGGCAGCACGTTCTGGCCCATGAACCAGTCGCGGTCGGCCGGGCTGACCACGAGCGTGGGGACCAGCGTGGTGGGCCGCAGCACGCCCGGCTCGGCCACGTCGGCCCCGACCAGCGAGTTGACCAGGGTGGACTTGCCCGCCCCTGTGGACCCGCCGACGACGGCGAGCAGCGGCGCGTCGATCGCGCGCAGCCGGGGCAGCAGGTAGTCGTCGAGCTGCCCGGTCAGCTCCCGCAGCGCGCGCCGGTCCGCCTCCGCCGCGCCGACCGCCAGCGGGAACAGCTCGCGGTCCAGCGGCCGGCGCAGCGCCTCCAACGCGCCCAGCAGGTCCATGAGATCCACGCTACGTGCTGGACCCGCACCGAGGGGTCCACCGCGCCAGGCGGAGTGTCGTGCTCAGCCCCCGTGGCCGCGGCATGATCGCCTGATCAGGCGGGCCCCGGGTCGGCGGGAGCGCGTCGCGATCAACCCGCGGGTGGTTCCCGCAGCACGTAGCCGACGCTGCGCAGGGTGTGGATGAGCCGCGGCTCGACGTCGTCCACCTTCCGCCTGAGGTAGGACACGTACGACTCGACCACGCCCGCGTCACCGCCGAAGTCGTAGTTCCACACGTGGTCGAGGATCTGCGCCTTCGACACCACGCGCCCGGCGTTGACCATGAAGTAGTGCAGCAGCTTGAACTCCGTCGGCGACAGCCGTACCTGCCGACCGCCCCGCCACACCTCGCGAGCGTCCTCGTCCAGCTCCAGGTCGGCCACCTTGAGCTTGCTGGCGGGCGCGCTCTCCCCCCGCGTACGCCGCAGCACCGCCCGGATCCTGGCCTGGACCTCCTCCAGGCTGAACGGCTTGGTCACGTAGTCGTCCCCGACCCGCAGCCCGGCGATCTTGTCCTCGGTGGCGTCGCGGGCGGTCAGGAACAGGACGGGCGCGTCGATCCGCTGGGCGACCTCGAACCCGTCGAGGTCGGGCAGCATCACGTCCAGCACCACCAGGTCGGGTGAGGTCCGCTCGGCCACCTCCACGGCCTCCTGCCCGTCGGCGGCGGTCAGCACCTCGAACCCGGAAAAGCGCAGGCTGGCGGAGAGCAGATCCCGGATGCTGGGCTCGTCGTCCACCACCATGATCAACGCTTCGGGTTTCGTCACCAACCCAGAGTGACTCAGGCACCTGAGGGTTTGCTGAAGGGTCACTCCAAGGCGAGTGGGAGTTCCACCCGGAACGTGGAGCCCGCCTCAAGGGAGCTGGTCACCGTCACGGTGCCGCCGTGCGCCTGGACGAGCGCCCGTACGATGGCCAGGCCCAGCCCGGTGCCGCGGTCCTCGCCGCGGCGCCGCGAGCGGGCGGAGTCGGCGCGGTAGAAGCGTTCGAAGACCCGCTCGACCTGCTCCGGGGTGAGCCCGGGGCCGCTGTCGACGACCTCCAGGAAGACGGTGTCCGAGCCCGCCCCGGCCCTGACGATGATCGGCGAGCCGGGGTCGGTGTGCACGATGGCGTTGGTGACGAGGTTGCTGATGACCTGCCGCAGGCGCACCTCGTCACCGGAGACGATCAGCGCCGCGCCACCGACCACGTCCAGCTTCACCGCCCGCTCGGGAGCCAGGATCCGGGCATCCTGTACGGCGTCCGCGGCCAGGGCCAGCATGTCCACCGGCCGCATCTGCAGCGGTCGCTGCTGGTCCACCCTGGCCAGCAGCAGCAGGTCGTCCACCAGCAGGTTCATCCGGCCGGCGGCCTTCTCCACCCGCTGCAGCAGCTCGGCGGGGTCGGCGCCGGGGTTCTGCCTGGCGTACTCGGCGAACCCGAGGATCGAGGTCAGCGGGGTGCGCAGCTCGTGCGAGGCGTCACCGACGAACTCGCGCATCCGGTCCTCGGAGCGGCGGGCCGCCGCCTCGGAGGCCGACCGGGCGGCGAAGGCGGACTCGATCTGGGCCAGCATCCCGTTCAGCGACCTGGCCAGGCTGCCGACCTCGGTACGCGGATGGGCGTCCGGCACCCGGCGCCCCAGCTCCCCGGCGGCGATGGCCTCGGCCGTGCGCTCGATCTGGCCCAGCGGGCGCATGCTCCGGCGCACGATGGTGATGCCCGCGACGGTCAGGATGAGCAGGATGCCGCCCCCGCCCAGCAGCTCGACGAGCACGAGCCGCTTGGTGATGGCGTCGACCTCCTCCAGGTCCACCGCGACCACGAGCGTGCGTCGCTGGACCACGTGCTCCAGCACCCGCCACTCGCCATCCCCTTTGACGGCGGGCGCCGTGTAGATGTCGGTGCCCGGCGAGGGTGAGAGCACGGGCTTCGGCTTCAGGTCCACGTCGCGGTCGGTCAGCATCGGCACGAACGTGCTGCCGGGCTCCCTGACCAGGACGATCGCGTCGGACTCGATGAGGATCGGCCGTTCGTCGGTGTTCCTGTCGTTCTTCCGGTCGCTGAGGACCTTCTTGTGCATCCTGACGCTGAGGAGGTGGAGCTGGCTGTCCACCCGGTCCATGAGGTAGCCGTGCAGCACGGACACGCTCACGAGCCCGATGAAGGTCATGCCGAAACCCAGCAACGCCAGCATCGACGCGATGAGCTTGACCCTCAGCGGCAGGCCGCTCATCAGGGGCTCGGTGGCAGGCGCAGGACGTATCCGACGCCGCGCAGGGTGTGGATCAGCCGCGGGCTACGGTTGTCGATCTTCCGCCGCAGCACGGACACGTACGACTCCACGATGCCCACCTCCCCCCGGAAGTCGTAGTCCCAGACGTGGTCGAGGATCTGCGGCTTGGACAGGACGCGGCCGGCGTTCGTCATGAAATACCGCAGGAGCTTGAACTCGGTGGGCGACAGGGCCACGGCGTTGCCGCCGCGCCACACCTCGTGGCTCTCCTCGTCCAGCTCGATGTCGGCGAACGTGAGCCGGGGCGGGGCCGACTGCGACTCCCCGCTCGTACGCCGGAGCACGGCGTGGATCCTCGCGACCACCTCCTCCAGGCTGAACGGCTTGGTGACGTAGTCGTCGCCGCCGATCGTGAGCCCGCGGATCTTGTCCTCGGTCTCGTCACGAGCGGTCAGGAACACCACCGGGGTGTGCAACCCGCCGCCGCGCAGCCGCCTGACGATCTCGAAACCGTCGAGGTCGGGCAGCATGACGTCGAGCACGACAAGGTCGGGGCGGTGGCGTTGCACGGCGGCGACGGCGTCGAGGCCGCTCTTCGCCGTGGTCACGTCGAATCCGGCGAACCTCAGGCTCGCGGCGAGGAGTTCGAGGATGTTGGGGTCGTCCTCGACTATCAGCAGGCGTGATTCCATCACCTCCAAGGATGCCCTCATCGGACGAGTGCTGGGACAATTCCGGCAATGTGCCGGGCAATGGCCAGGCTCGACGTCGCGGCGGGCGAGGGCGCGTTGCGTACCAGGACGATGTTGCCGTGCACGTCCACCACGAAGTCGTCGACCATGCGGCCGTCCCTGGCGACGGCCTGGGCGCGTACGCCGCCGGGGGCTTTCTCCAGGTCGGCGGCGGTGAGCTCGGGTACGTAGCGGCGGGCGCCCTTGAGGAAGGCGTTCTTGACGAGGGATCCGTAGGTCTCCTTGAGGCCGGTACGCCAGTGGGAGCGGGCCAGGCGCAGGGTCCCCGGCCAGCTCAGAATTTGCCGGAAATTTCGGATATTTCGCCATCGGTAGCCCTCGTAGGCCAGGGCCAGCACCGCGTTCGGCCCCACCAGCACCTCCCCGCTGGTCTGCCGCGTCAGGTGCACCCCCAGGAACGGGTACCGCGGGTCGGGCACCGGGTAGATCAGGCCCCGGACGAGGTCCTTGGCCGCGCCCTGGAGCGCGTAGAACTCCCCCCTGAACGGGACGATCCGCACATCCCCCGCATGCCCCGCCATCTTCGCCACCGCGTCGGTCCCCAGGCCGCCGCACACCACCAGCCGATCGAAGGTGAACTTGCGCTGCCCGGCCAGCACCTCGACGCCCGCCGAACGTTCCCTGATCGCCCGGACCGGGTGCGAGAGGTGTACGGACCCGCCCAGCTCGGCCACGTCGAGCGCGAGCCTGCGTGCGACGGCGGGGAAGTCGGCGATCGCGGTGTGCGGCGAGTGGATCGCGCCGACGCCGACGGCGTGCGGCTCGATCTCACGCAGCGCGAGCGCGTCGAGCTCGGCGATGCCGGGCACGCCGTTGGCGCGGGCACGCTCGGCCAGCGCGCTCAGCAGCGGCCGCTCGGCCCGCGTGCTCGCCACGACCAGCTTGCCCACCTCCTGGTACGGCAGCGCGTGCGCGGCGCAGTAGCTCTTGAGCAGCGCGACGCCCTCGCGGCACAGCCTGGCCTTGAGCGAGCCCGGCGGATAGTAGATGCCCGCGTGGACGACGCCGCTGTTGTGCCCGGTCTGGTGGGCGCCGACCTGGCCCTCCTTCTCCAGTACGGTCACCTCGGCGCCCCTGACCCGGGCCAGCTCGCGCGCCACCGCGAGCCCGACGATGCCCGCACCCACGATCCCGATCTTCTCCGTCACATGACGATTTTCCGACTAACCGGGCCTCCCCGCCATATCCCGACGAATCGAACATAAGTACGATGTCCCTATGTACGTCCCGCCAGAATGGCCTTCCCGACTGCTCGTACTGGACGCGGGCGTCAGCGCCTTCCATCCCAGGAGTAGAAGGCGCCCTCCAGGTGCTCGAAATAGTGATCGACGTGATCCTCGGACCACTCCACGTCCTCAAGAAGTCGGAACGGATCGCCCTGTGGACTCCAGGCGTAGCCGTAGGGGCTGAATAGCCTCTCGCCCCGTTGGAAAACGACCACCCCACGCTCGCGGCGGACCTGCTCGAACTTCATCCCGCCGACGGTGCGGGGGCCGAGCCGCTCGCCGTCCCGCATTGTGCGCGCGAACGCCTCCATCTCCGCGGCAGAGCGGATGAACCGCTGGTCGTCGGTGCCGCGGAAAACCACGAGCGCCACCATCGCGAGGGCGAGGATGCCGAAGAACGTCAACGCTCCCCGACGAGAAACACCGCCTGACACCACGGCCTCCAGTAATCGTCGTGGGTAGCGAGCTCGTGGTGATCGTAAACGGGCCGGCCTGGCAGGCGCCACGCGCGGGCGCGTTCGCCGGGAGCACCCTCCCGTCATTAATCGAATCTAAGTACGATTGGCGTATGTATCTCCCGCCAGAATGGCCGCCCGAGGTCCGGCCGCCCAGCGTTCCCGACTGGGAGACCTCGGCGGTGGCCTGGCTGCTCGACGCGGTGCCGCCGGACTACCGGGCGTACGAGGTGCTCAGGCGGCATCCGGTGGCGCTGGCCGCCATGGCCCGCCACCACGTCCTCTCCGCCGTCGAGGCCGCCCGCGCGGGCTACCGGGGGGCGGCGGTCGATCTCAAGGGGCACCTGCCGCCGCACGCGATCGAGGCGGTGCTGGACACGTATCGGCAGGAGGGGCCGCGTCTCGTGCGCCTGTCCCGCTCGATCGAGGTGGTCGAACGCGCCCTGCGCGGGGACATCTTCACGATGCGTTCCAGATGATCTTTTACGGCGGAGCACGGTGGGCTCCAACCACCGACGCTGGTCTCCCGCACTCCAGGGGGACGCTTACCGGCTTCCCCGCTCCCTCGCCGTGACGGCGCACGGGCACCGGCCTCTTCGCAGGACTCGTGGACCGTCAGCGCGTGCGGCGGGCCAGGAACGTGATGCCGCCGACCGCGATCGCGGCGGCCGCCAGCCAGATGAGGACGTTCGTGACGGTTAACCCGGACGTGCCGCCGGTGTCGGCGGCGACCGGGGACGGCGTGGCGGACCGCGCCACGGGTGACGGGGTGGGGGTGGGCCGGGCGCGTTCGGGGAGCGGGACCCGGTAGACCGGGCTCTTGACGCCCTCCGAGCCCGTCAGGAGGGCCTTGCCGTCGCGGGTGTAGGTGATCGATTCGGCCTGCTGCAGCTCCGGCATCTCCACCCTCGAGATCATCTTGCCGGAGGGCTGGTAGAGGGTGGCGGAGAAGTAGGTACGGACGACGTACGAGGAGCCGTCGGGCGCGTAGGCGGCGTCGGTGGCCATGAGCGGGGCGGCGGTCACCCTGCGCAGGACGTTGACCCGGTCGGTGCGCAGCTTCTTCGGCGCCGCGTAGACCGACCCCGCGAACTCCTTGGACACCACGTAGAGGCGCCCCGTCTTGGGGTTGATCATGATGCCCTCGGCGTTGCGGGCACCGTCCGCGTAACGGAACCGGTAGCGGGTGGCGGGCAGCGTCGCGCTCGCCACCGTCCGCGGCTCCAGCACCTTGTAGATCGAGACATCCGGCCAGGCGCCGTCCAGGTTGTCACCGATGTCGGCGAACCACAGCACCCCGCGCCCGGTGGCGGCGTCCTTGGTCGCGGCCATGGCCTCCCAGTCCCTGGCCTCGGCACCGCTGACCTGGAACGTGGCCTTCGTGCGCCCGCTCCCGTCGACGGCGTAGAAGGTGGGCGCGGCGGCGCTGTCGTTGTGCGTGTAGTAGATCCCGTCGTGCGTCGGCGAGACGGCCAGCCCGCTGGACTCCGTTATCTTCGGGTCCTTGAAGGTGAAGAGCCGCCGCGTCCCCTCGTCCGCCGCGTGGGCCGGAACGGCGAACGACAAGCACGCCACCGGCACGACGGCAGCGAGCACCCGGAACACGACATCCCCCATGCGGCCATCATGCCCCACCCGTGGCCGTTCCAGTCGAAACCCGGACGGGGGCGCCGACCCTGGCGCTGTGCCGGTGGAAGCCGGTGCCCTGCAGCACCACCAGCAGCACGTTGGCCACCGCCATGGCCGCCCACAACCCGGTGATCCCCCACGTCCTGGCCACCGGTACGGCCGCCACGACCAGCAGCCCGTACCCGACGGCGAAGTAGAGCAGGCTGGCCCCCGACCGCTTGAGCGCCGTGAGCCCGAACCCCTGCACCGCCTGGACGGCGTCGGCCACCGACGACACCAGCATCAGCGGCAGCACCATGAGCACCCGCTCCCGCACCCCGGCGTCGTCGCTGAACAGCCTCAGCGCCCACTCCCCGAACCCCGCCAGCAGGCCGGCCCCGGCCAGCGTCCCCAGGACGGCGAGCACGGCCGCGGTCCGGTTGGCCCGCCGCGCCCCGGCCGCGTCGGGGGCCCTGGCCACCTCCGGCAGCGCGGCCTGCGCCACCGACATGGAGGCCAGCATGATGATCCCGGCCAGCGTGGTCAGCAGGGCGTGGGCGGCCGTGTCACGCGCGCCGGTGGTGCTCGCCGCGAAGGTGACCACCCCCAGCACGCCGAACTTGATGAGCACGGTCCCCGCCAGCGGGATGCTGACCTTCGCCAGGTTGACCATCTCGCCGATCCTGGGCCGCCCCTGCCCGATCGGGCGCCCGAGCCCGCGGCGCAGGCTGAGGCTCGCCACGGCCGCCGCCGTCGCGCCCGCGACCAGCCAGGCCACCCCCACCCCTGTCAGCCCGAGTGGCGGGACCAGTACGGCCGTCAGCACGCTCAACAGCAGCGCGGAGGCGAGGCTGGGCCACAGCACCTTACGGCTGCGCCCGAGCGCGACCAGGATGGTGCTCGTGCCTCCGGTGGAGGCGAAGACCAGCAGGTAGGCCGCCAGGAAGTAGGGCAGCGCCCCCAGCTCGCGCACCACCTCACCCGGCACCCCCGCCGCCCCCGCGAACAGCGGCACGGCGAGCACGGCCAGGGCGCCCAGCAGGCCCGTGACGAGGCTCAGCCAGCGCGCGTCCCGGATGATCGGCACGGCCCCGGCCGGATCGTCCCGGTAAGGAGCGACGAACGGCCCGAGCCCGCGCAACGCGGCCTGCACCGCGGCACTGGCGGGATTGAGCACGGCCGTCATGACCGCGAAGGCGGCGAGCGTGACGGTGTCGTGCCGGCCGAGCACGGAGGTGACCACCAGCGAACCGATCGTGCCCGTGGCCATCGCGAGGAACAGTGGGACGGCCGACCGGAGCAGTGCGATCACAGCGCGGCCCGGGGGATCATGGGAGCAAGCCTATGGCCTGGAGTGCACTCCAGGTTTGTAATCTTGATTTCATGGAATATGTCAACCTCGGCCGCAGCGGCCTCCGCGTGAGTCCGCTCTGTCTCGGCACCATGAACTTCGGCCCTTTGACCTCGGAGGAAGACTCCTTCGCGATCATGGACAAGGCCCATGAGCTGGGGATCAACTTCTTCGACAGCGCCAACGTCTACGGCTGGAAGAAGGGCGAGGGAGTCACGGAGCAGATCCTCGGCCGGTGGTTCGCCCAGGGCGGCGGGCGCCGGGAGAGGACGGTCATCGCGACCAAGCTTTACGGCGACATGGGCGACTGGCCCAACGAGGGGCGGCTGTCCGCCCTCAACATCCGCCGTGCCTGCGACGCCTCGCTGAAGCGGATGCAGACGGACTACATCGACATCTACCAGGCCCACCACATCGACCGGAACACCCCGTTCGAAGAGTTCTGGGAGGCGATGGAGGTCCTGCGGCAGCAGGGCAAGATCCTGTACGTCGGCTCGTCGAACTTCGCGGGCTGGCACATCGCCAAGGCCCAGGAGACGGCGGCCAGGCGCAACTTCACCGGGCTCGTCAGCGAGCAGTCGCACTACAACCTGCTCACCCGCGCGGTGGAGCTGGAAGTGCTGCCCGCGTGCGAGGACTACGGCGTCGGCGTGATCCCGTGGAGCCCGCTGGCGGGCGGCCTGCTCGGCGGCGTGCTCCGCAAGATCGACAAGGGCCGCTCGGCCGCCGAGCACATGCTCAAGCAGCTCGACAAGCACCGCGACCAGATCGAGCAGTACGAGAAGTTCTGCGACGACCTGGGTGAGGACCCCGCCAACGTCGCCCTGGCCTGGCTGCTCAAGCAGCGGGCGGTGACGGCGCCGATCATCGGGCCGCGCACCTTGGAGCAGCTCGAAGGCACGCTGCGGGTTCTGGAGATCGACCTGGACGCCACCGCCCTGGCCCGTCTCGACGAGATCTTCCCCGGCCACCGCACCGCCCCGGAGGACTACGCCTGGTGACCGGTCCCGGCCCGCACACCTGATCCCACCGACGTGCGCCCCGGGCCTGCTGAGGCGCCGGCCCCGCACACCCGCTCGCTCGCCTCGCGCCCCGCGCACGTGGCGGCGGGCGGGGGCGGGGGCGGCCGGGGCGGCGCGGGTCAGGCGAGTACGGCGCCGAGCACGACGATCAGCAGGAGGAGGCCGAGCACGATCGGCAGCAGCCAGGGGCGAGGACGGTCCACGACGTGGAGCCTAGTCGCGCCCGGCGGGTGCGAGCGCCCATTCGGCGAGTGACTCGTACCTCACCTGAGGACCCGTAAAGCTGCGGACGAGCCGGACGTGCTCCGCCCGCCACGGCGAGCCGGTGAAGCCGGACAGCGACTCGACCAGCGGGCGCAGGTCGGTGTCCGTCTTGGCGCGGCCCAGCGTCAGGTGCGGGTGGAAACGTTTCTCGTCGGTATGCGTGGCACCGGCCCGCCGCCCGCCCGCTCTGAGCGAGTCGGCCAGCCCGGTCATGGAGTCGCCGGTGACACCGGCCCAGAAGACCCTGGCCCGGCGGGCGGAAGAGAAGGCTCCGAAGCCGGCGAAGGCCAGGTCGAGGGCGGTGTGGCGGCGTACGGCACGGGCCAGGCGCACCTCCAGGTCGGGCAGCGCCCGCTCGGGCACCTCACCGTAGAAGGCGAGCGTGATGTGCCAGGTGGCCCGGTCCGGCCAGCGCAGCCCCGGCACCTGCCCGACGTGCGGCGCGATGGCGCGGGAGAGCTCGTCCAGCACCGCGTCGGGCGGCACCACGGCCGCGAAGAGCCTCATGCCCCCCGATTCTCCCCCCGGACCACCCCGCCAGGGGAACCGCCCCACGATCCCCGGATCTCACCAGGAACCCACCGCACTCGACCTTGCGCGTCTCACCCGGAAACACCCGGAAACACCCGGAAATCGCCCCCGGGCCGGTCCCCGCGTCTCAGTGCGGTGGACCGGCCCGTGGGGGCTCGACTCATGCTGTGGCGAGCGCCGGTTCGCCGACCCGCGCGCTGATCAGCCGCGTCATCAGCAGTGCCAGCCCGGTGCCGACGAGGACCATCGCCCCGGACAGGATCACGCCCAGCCGTGGCCCGCCCAGGTCGGAGAACCAGCCGACCAGCGGCGCCCCCAGCGGAGCCCCGCCGGTGAACACCAGGAAGTAGATCCCCATGACCCGCCCCCGCATGTCGGGGGACGTGGCGATCTGGACGCTGGCGTTCGCGGCCGTGTTGATGGTGATCAGCGCGATGCCGGTCGGCACCAGCAGCACCAGGTATGCGGGATAGCCCGGCGCCAGCCCGGAGGCGATCTGGAACAGCCCGAACCCGATCGCCCCCACCAGCAGCACCTTCCGCGACAACCGCGACCGGCGCGCCGCGAGCAGCGCCCCACCGAGCGCCCCCACCGCGAACATGCTGGAGGCCAGCCCGAACGACGAGGCCCCCGCCCCGAACACCTCCCGCGCCATCAGCGCGATCGACATCGAGAACGACTGCGTGAAGATCGACACGAACCCGATCAGCAACACCGGCATGAGCAGTTCCTCACGCTGGATCACGTGCCGCAGCCCCTCGCGAAGCTGCCCCTTGGCCCGGGGCACGGGCGGCGACGGGGTCAGCTCGGACCTGCGCATGAGGATCAGGCTGGAGATCACCGCGCCGAACGTCGCCGCGTTGATCAGGAAGATCGGCCCCGTCCCGCCGAGCACGTAGATCAGCATGCCGGCGATCGCCGGGCCGACCACACGGGCCAGGTTGAAGATGGAGCTGTTCAGGGCGATCGCGTTCGACAGGTCCCGGCGGCCGACCATCTCGACCACGAACGCCTGCCGCGTCGGCACCTCCACACAGGAGATCAGGCCGAGCACGAACGCCATGACGTACACGTGCCAGACCTGGGCGCTGCCGGTCATGGTCAGCACGCCGATGGTGAGGGCCAGCGAGGCCATCAGCACCTGGGCGGTGATCAGGATGGGCCGCTTGGGGTAGCGGTCGGCCAGCATGCCGCCGAACATCCCGAACAGCAGCATGGGCAGGAACTGCAGCGCGGTCGCCGTACCGAGTGCCGAGGCGCTGCCGCCGCCCTGGTGCTGGGTCAGGTCCAGTACCAGCCAGTCCTGGGCGGTGCGCTGCAGCCAGGTGCCGGTGTTGGAGACGATGCCACCGGCTGCGAACATGCGGTAGTTACGAACCTTGAGTGACCGGAACATCCCGGTCTTAGGTTCTTCAGGCTCTATATCTTGCTGAGTTTCTCCAGGATCGGCGCCGCCTGCCTGAGGACCGACCTCTCCTCCGGCGTGAGTTCCTTCAACCGCTGTGTCAGCCACGCCTCCTTGCGGAGCCGCTCCTCCTTCAGCAGCTTCAGGGCGGCCTCGGTCACGGTCACGGTCACCTGCCGCCGGTCGGTCGGGTGCGGCGTACGGGCGACCAGGCCGCGCTCCTCTAGCCCGGCGATCACGCGCGTCATCGAAGGCGGTTGCACCTTCTCGAGTTCGGCCAGTTCGCCGGGGGTTATTCCGGAGTGCCGTTCCACCGCGGCGAGCGTCGCGAACTGCGTGGGAGTCAGCGAGTGAGCCGCCGCCTGTCGTCGTAGGCGCCTGGTCAGCCTTGCCATCGACACGCGCAGGGCTGAAGCCAGGCCTGCGTCGCTGCGCAGGTCCATCTTGGGCTGGGTTTTGGTTAGCATGAGTCATTACCTTTGCTAACTATAGGCGAAGGCAAGATATTTCCCCACATCGGCCGTGTCTCACATTGGTACCCGAAGCCGCCCCCCGGACGCGGACGGCCCCGGACGGACGGCTCAGACTCCCAGGATGGCCCGGATCGGCCCCATCGCGAAGTAGATCAGGAACAGAATCGTGACGCCCCACAGCAGCGGGTGGATCTCCCGCACCTTGCCCCGGATGATCTTGATCAGGACGTAGCTGACGAAGCCGGCGCCGATGCCGTTCGAGACCGAGTACGTGAACGGCATGACCACGATGGTGAGGAACGCCGGGATGGCGACCTCGTAGTCGTTCCAGTCTATGTCGCGGATCTGGGTCATCATCAGGAAACCGACGACGACCAGGGCGGGCGCCGCGGCCTCGTACGGGACGACCGTGACGAGCGGCGCGAAGAAGATCGCGATCAGGAACAGCACGCCGGTCACCACGCTGGCCAGGCCGGTGCGCGCGCCCTCGCCGACACCGGCGGCCGACTCGATGTAGGTGGTGTTCGAGGAGACGGAACCCGCGCCGCCGGCCGCCGCGCCGATCGAGTCGACGAGCAGGATCTCCCTGGTACGCGGCAGCATCCCGTCCTCGCCCACCAGATTCGCCTGGCGGCCGACGCCCACCATGGTGCCCATCGTGTCGAAGAAGTCCGTGATCAGCAGCGTGAAGATCAGCAGAATGACCAGCAGCACCGAGACCCGGCTGAAGGCGCCGAACGGGTCGAACTCCGTGAACAGGACCAGCGGGTTGTGGAAGTCGATGGTCAGGTCGCGCAGGGTGGGCACGTTCAGCTGCCAGCCGTCGGGGTTCTGGGCCGAGAACGGGCCGGCCTTGGCGATCAGCTCCACGATGACCGCCAGCACGGTGGTGCCGACGATGCCGATCAGGATCGCGCCCTTGACCTTCCGCGCCACCAGCGCCGCCGTGACGAGCAGGCCCACCACGAACACGAAGATCGGCCAGGAGGTCAGGTTGCCCCCGATGCCCATCTCCAGCGGCGGGCCGGCGGGCACGCGGCGCACGAAGCCGGCGTCCACGAAGCCGATCAACGCGATGAACAGCCCGATCCCCACGCTGATGGCGGTCTTGAGCTGGGCCGGGATGGCCCGGAACACCGCCACCCTGAGCCCGGTCAGCACCAGGATGCCGATGATGACGCCTTCGAGGAAGACCAGGCCCATGGCCTCCTCCCAGCTCATCACGCTGGCGATGTTGAAGGTGACGAAGGCGTTCAGGCCGAGGCCGGCGGCCATCGCGAAGGGCACCCGGCCGATGACGCCCATGAGGATCGTCAGCACGCCGGCCACGAAAGCCGTGCCGGCCGCGACGAGCGCCACGTGCGGCGTGGTGCCGTCCCCGATGACCTGATGCTCCACGTCCGTGCCGTTGGCGATGATGATCGGGTTCAGCACCACGATGTAGGCCATGGTGAAGAACGTGGCCAACCCGCCCCGGATCTCGCGGGAGAGGGTCGAACCCCTGGCGGATATCGCAAAGAAACGATCTACGGCATTTGATGCGTTATTCACGACGCGAAGATTGACAGCCGCGATGAGCTGCGAAAAGAGCCGAAATGAGATCGAGACCCGATTGCAAGCTAGGCTGGACACGTGAAGCAGCAGTGGCACCCCGACCCTGAGCCGATCAAGACCAACGACACGGCCGCCGTCGCCGTGGGGACCGCGTTGTGGGCGGTCGCCCTGGTGGTTTTGCTGATCTTTCGCCCCGCCCCGGAAAATTCATGGTGGATCTGGACCTGCCTGACGGGGGTCGGGTTCGGCCTCTTCGGCATCTGGCTCGTACGCCGCCCCAGGCGCGGCTGATCCCGCCCACCGCTCCGGGCACGTTCGACCGGCATCCGAGCTGACATTCGTCATCTCCCGGCGTTCCCCGAAGTCACCTGGAAGTAGTGTTTCCGCCCACTACATCGGCATATGCCCACCGAACCATGCTTATCCGCATGAAGAAGCCTTTGATGATCTTGCTGGTGAGTGCGGCGGCCCTCACGGCCTGCAGCGCCGGTCCCACCACCACGAACAGCGGCACCCCTGCGCCCGCCGCCAAGAGCACCGGGAACGTCGCGTGGAGCCCGTGCACGGATCTGATCGGCCCGGACGGCAAGCCGCTGACCCCCGGCCCAGGGGTCGAGTGCGGCAGGATCAAGGTCCCCCTCGACCACGCCAAGCCCGGCGGCGAGCAGATCGACCTCGCGCTGATCCGGGTCAAGGCCACCGGTGACCGGCTCGGCTCGCTGGTGTTCAACTTCGGCGGCCCCGGCGGGTCCGGCGTGGACACGATGGCGCTGGCCGCCCAGACGTTCGCAAGCTTGGGCAAACGCTATGACCTGGTCAGCTTCGACCCGCGCGGCGTCGATCGCAGCTCCGGCGTCAAGTGCGGCGGCGAGCTCGACAAACTCCTCGCCGCAGGCACCGAGGCCGACGGCGACCGGCTCTCCAAGGAGTTCGCGCAGGCGTGCGAGCGGGACTCGGGCAAGATCCTGCCGTACGTCGGCACCGTACAGGCCGCCAAGGACCTCGACCTGCTCAGGGCCGCGCTCGGGGACGAGCGGCTCAACTATTTCGGCCTCTCGTACGGCACCCATCTCGGCAGCGTGTACGCCACCCAGTTCCCCAAGAAGGTCGGCCGCTTCGTACTGGACGCGGCCCTCGACCCGACCGTCACGTTCGAGGAGCGGGCCGTGACGCAGGCGGAGGGGTTCGCCCAGGCGTTCGAGGCGTTCGCCGCGGACTGCGTGGCGAAGAGCTGCGAGCTCGGCGGTGACCCGGCCGCCGTGCGGCGGACGGTCGAGACCCTGCTGAACGGCCTGAAGACCAAGCCGATCAAGGTGGGCGACCGGGAGCTCACGTACGGGCTGGCGCAGCTGGCCGTCATCACCCCGCTCTACGCCAAGGCGACGTGGCCGGTGCTGGAGCAGGCGGCCGCGGCGGCCGTCAAGGGCGAGGGCACCGCGCTGCTCGGCCTCGCCGACCTCTACACCGGCCGCAGGCCCGACGGGACGTACTCGACGATGATGACGAGCCTGCAGGCCATCAACTGCGCCGACAACGCCGAGCGGCCCACCGTCGCGGAGACGGCCCGGTTGTCCGACCGGATCCGCAAGATCTTCCCGATCCTGGCGGTCGAGGGCTCGGGCACCGCGTGCGCCCACTGGCCCGTGCCGGGGGACGACGCCGCCAAGCGCGTCGACGCCACCGGCTCCGCGCCGATCGTGGTCATCGGCGGCAAGGGCGACCCCGCCACCCCGTACGAGTGGGCCCCTGAGCTCGTCGCCCAGCTCAAGACCGGCGTGCTGGTGACCTATGAGGGCGAGGGGCACGGGGCCTACCTCAGCGGCAACGCCTGCGTGATGAGCACGGTGGACGCCTACCTGCTGAACGGCAAGGTACCGGCCGCCGGCACCACCTGCGCCGCCTGACAGCCCTCCGACGGAGCCCGCCGTCGGCGGCCGCCGTGGGAGACCGCCGTGGGAGGCCGCCGTGGGAGGCCGCCGTGGGAGACCGCCGTGGGAGGCCGCCGTGGGAGGCCGCCGTGGGAGGCCGCCGTGGGAGGCCGCCGCTCCCGTCAGGACAGGTCGGCCTCCGCCAGCAGGAGCGGTACGGCCTCGGGGTCCCGCAGGAGAGCGGCCACCGCGAGGCGGTCGTTCCACTGACCCGTCGCCCAGGCCAGCCCGCGGGCCAGGCCGTCGACCCCGGTGCAGTGCACGGCGCCCTCGAAATAACGCCAGGCGCACTCCACCCCGTCCACCAGCAGCTTCTCGTGCGCCACATACGTCTCGGGCGCGGTGGGCAGCAGGGAGCGCACCTCGACGGGCACCTTCCGCACCTCTCCCTGCGAGGTGACCTCGCCCGAGGTGAGCTCACCGGCCAGCGGCAGGTCCAGCAGCTCCGACAGCGACTCCGCCAGGTCGTAAGAGGCCAGCACCAGGGGCCGGTCGGTGACCAGTTGCAGCAGGTCGGGGGCCTCGACCACCACCGCGTCCTCGGCCGCGGCCACCACGATGGAGCCCCGCAGCACCGCCCGCACCCTGGACGGCGGCGCCACCCGGGAGGGGTCGACGGCGGCCAGGGCGATCCACAGGGCGCGCAGCTGCGCCCGGTCCACCTGGATCGACTCGTCGGCCAGCAGGTCGAGCAGCTCTTCCGGGCCTCCGTGCGAGGCCAGCAGCTCGGTCAGGGTCGTGCGGACGCCCAGCATCGACAGGGCCGCCTCGTCCAGGCCCGCCGGAGCGTCCTCATAGAGCCCCTGGAGCAGCGGGTCGGCGCCCGGCAGCCGCAGCTCCGTCGGCTTGCGCCCGCCCAGCACCGGATGGTTGGCCAGCCACCAGGCCGTGTAGGAGGGCACCTCCGTCCCCTGCACCCGCAACGGATGCAGGGCGGCACGCAGCGGGGGCCGGGTCAGCAGCGCCAGCGCCGCGGGCCAGTCGGCCACCAGCTCCAAATCCCGCACCGCCGCGAACTCCGCCACCAGCGGCGGCACGTCGAGCTCCGGCAGCAGGTCGAGCACGTGATCGAGCCACTCCTCCTCGCCGTCGAGGTCGTGGTCGCAGTCGTCGGGGTCGAGCAGCACGTCGGACTCGTGCACCACCGCGAACCCGTCGAGCACCCCCGCCGCCGCCAGCACCCGGGAGCCGTAGGCCGCCTCCAGCTCCGAGGCGGCCACCCCGAGGTGCGTGCCGGACTCCAGCAGCCCCGCCAGCGCGCCGTCGGCCAGCATGAGCTCCCCGGCCGGGTAGAGCTCGCCATCGGTGCCGCGCAGCGCCAGGTCGGCCAGCCACGGCGCCTCGCCGGGCGCCAGCCCGGCCGCCCCCACCAGCGACAGCACGGCTCTCGCCACCGGCTCGGGGTCGGGGCTGTCGAGCGACTGCGCGACGGCGGCCTTGGTCAGCGGATCTTCGAGGATCGTACGGGGCGTGGCCTCGGCGGCGCCCAGCCGCAGCAGCGCGGGATGGGCCGCCTCCGGGTGCACGATGCGCAGCCCCAGGGGCGTGAGGTCCAGGTCGGCGCCGCCATCGGTCAGGATGAGCGTGCCGCGTGGCCCCCGCACCAGCCGGCCATCGGTCAGCGGCACCGGCAGGGCGCCCAGGGCCTCGGGGTCGTCGGCGGGCAGCACCTCGTAGAGCGAGCGCCACCACGACGGCTCGCGCGCCTCCACGGCCTCGCCGGACAGCAGGTCGACCACGTCGGACAGCTCGACCCTGCGCACCCCCAGGGCGGCCATGGCCGGGTGCCGTGGCGGCCACCCGGCCGGCAGCAGCCCGGGCACGAAGTCGGCGACGGCCGCGAGCAGCTCCGCCGAACCGGCGGACACCACGGCGGCCTCCCGGCCCGCGACCACCCAGCCGTCGCCCTCGGGCTCGCGGGCGGGGTGCTCGACCTGCCACTCCGCGTCGGGTTCGTAGACCTCGGAGTCGGCGAACGACGGCGTCTGCACGGCCGGCGCGGGCGCGGACAGCGCCGGCAGCAGCGGCGTGCCGGGCAGCCGGGCCAGCACGGCGCGGCGGATCCGGGCGTCGAGCTCGCCCTTGCCCATGAGGGAGGGCACGAGGTCCAGCAGCTTGGGCGTGCGCGGCAGCTCCCGCAGCAGCCGGACGTAGGCGTCGGCCGCCCGCTCCACCAGGAAGTCGGTCAGCGGCCCCGTGGCCACATGGCGCCGGTCGGTGGCCATCGGGAACGACGCGATCAGCAGCGCGGGCAGGTCGAGCGGCTCGTCGCTGGGCGTGGGCGCGTGCACGACGGACGGCACGGTGCGGGGCAACGCCACCGGCTCCCCGACCCCGGTGACGCCCGCGGTGGATCCGGACACGGGGACGCCCGCGGCGGGTCCGGAGACGGGGACGGCCCAGCGCACGGACCAGTAGGGGCGGGCGCGCTCCTCGGTGGGCCGGTCGGCGAAGAGACCGCCCACCTCCTCGGCGGTGAACTCGCCGGAATCCGACACCACGTGCCAGCCATCGGCCACCACGGTGCGGGTCACGCCATCGAGCTCGATCTCGATGGCCTCCAGCGCGGGCATGCCGAGCAGCAGCGCGGGGCTGGTGTCGGCCAGCATCCGCCGGACCGCGTCGAGGGCGGCGCCGTCACGCAGCGGGAGGCGTACGAGTGTGTCGAATCCCTCGGGGACGTCGAGCGGCGGCCCGTCGAACGGCAGGCGCAGCAGCGGCACGTGCCCGGCGCGGCCGGCGAGCTCGCCCGCCAGCTCCGGGACCCCGGCCACCGCGGCCGTGGTCTCGGCGCGCGACCACCGGACCGAGCCGCTGCCGCGAGAGCCGATGGCAGGCTCGTCACAGACCGAGACCACCGCCGCGAACCCGACACCGAACCGGCCCGCCGCGCCGGCCTCGTCACGCTTGCCGGAGACACGCAACGTCGACAGGCCCTCCACGCCGGTGGCGTCCAGGGGAGCACCCGTGTTGGCGGCCGTCAGCACGTCGCCCCGTAGGGTCAACCGCAACACGCCCGGCACGCCCGCGCGCAGCGCCGCGTCGGCGGCGTTTTGCGCGAGCTCGACGATCAACCGGTCGCGGTAGCCGCCGAGCGCGAAGTCCTCCTCGGCGTTGGCGTCCTCGCGGAACCTGGCGGGGGAAGCCGTCCACGCTGCGAGCACGGCGGCTCGCATCCGGTCACAGCCAAAGGTTGCGGTCATCGATCACGATCCTGGTCGAGGGTTGGGGGGCCACCGTAGGTTAGCGGCCTGCACCGACACTCGGGCTCAGGAATGGCCAAGCTCCTCGGTGGCGGATTCGTCGACCGAGCCCGCCTCCTCCTCGATCAGGTCGTAACCGAGATCGTCGAGGATCGGTATGGCCTGCTCACCGGGTGGCGGCAGGGCCGCGGCCTCCGAATGGGCGCCGCAGCCGTGGTCGGCGGCGACGACCTTGCCGTCGTCGGGCGCGTATTCGTTGGCGCAGACCCCGAAGGACAGTCGCAGCTCACCTGACAGCAACCAGTAGAAGCCGCAGGTGGAGCACTGCGCGGGCGCGGCGTGTGCGATCGGCGTGTGCGGCCCGTGCTCGCCCGAGTGCCAGCGCCTGGCAGCCCGGTCCCTGCCGGTGGCCGAGAGCACACGGGCTCGACCCAGGCCGTACTCGAAAACCATCTGGTGGTCTGCGTCGTCGTCGATCTCGGTGAAACCGGGCGCGAGCCTGTCGTCGTCCTCCGCGGCCGGAAGCAGATCGCCCACGCCCAGGTCACCGGGGCGCAGCCGCTCGCTCCACGGCAGCCAGTCGGGCGCCAGCAGCGCTCCCGCGCCGGGCAGCAGGACGGCCTCGCTCACCGTCACCTTCTTGGCGCGCGAGGCGCGCGTCACGGTGACGGCCCAGCGCCAGCCCCGGTAGGCCCGGTCCAGGCAGGCGAAGTAGTGGGTGACGATCCGGTCGCCCTCGCTCTCGTAGCCGAGGTGCTCGCCGGGCTCGCCCGGGGACGCGAGCTCCTCGGCCGCGGCCCGCGCCAGATCGACCGCGGCGACACAGGCCTGATCGGGAGCGGCGACACGGGCCCTGGTGCGGCTCATCGGGGCGGCTCCGCCGAAAGGTGCTGTTCGCTCACACTTCATTCTCCCCCATGAGGGGACGTGGACGGGCCCACAACCGGGGATCCACATCTGAGATCGCGGACTAATTGGGTAAGACTGGTGGACGTGGGGGGAGGCTGGGGCCGAGCACGTGATGTCACGCGGCGCGTAGGGCGCGGGGTCGCCGACGCGGGCCGTGCGACCGCGCGTGCCGGGAGGGCCACGGCGAGCGGCACCGTACGGGCGAGCAGGGCCACCGCCAGAGGTGCGCAAAAAGTCGGTAAAGCGACGCGCCGGCTCACCTACGCCAACGGCGCGGACCGCACCGGGCTCGGCCGCCTGATCGAGCTGTCGGCGGGCAACAGCGCGAGCGACGCCCTGGTCACGGTGGCGCTGGCGAGCACGGTGTTCTTCGGGGTGCCCGTCGGCGAGGCCCGCGGGTCGGTGGCCCTCTACCTGGTCATCACGATGTTGCCGTTCGCGCTGCTGGCGCCGTTCGTGGGGCCGATACTCGACCGGTTCAGGTCGGGGCGGCGTTACGTGATGGCGGGCACGCTGTTCGGGCGGGGGCTGCTGTGCTTCGCGATGG
Source organism: Nonomuraea jiangxiensis (assembly GCF_900099965.1). Lineage (GTDB taxonomy): Bacteria > Actinomycetota > Actinomycetes > Streptosporangiales > Streptosporangiaceae > Nonomuraea > Nonomuraea jiangxiensis. The sequence continues at coordinate 235,794 of NZ_FNDJ01000016.1, forward strand.
CCGCCGCCGTGGGGCCCGGTGACCTGCCGACCTTGTTCATCGGGGCCCTGGGCGTGCTGGTGCTGTCGAAGGCGTACAACGTGTCGCGGGCGGCGATCATGCCGAGCGTGCTGCCCGCCGACATCGGGCTGGTGTCCGCCAACGCGCGGGTGGCGCTGTTCACGCTGGTCTCGGCCGGGATCGCGGTGCCGGTCGGCGCGGGATTGACCGCGTGGCTGGGCAGCGCGGTGGCGCTGCGCGTCGCGATGGTGGCCTTCCTGCTGCTCGGCGTCGCCGCGGTACGCCTGCCACGGCACGTCGACTCCCCCGACCTGGAGGAGGAGGGCGCGGCCCCGCGCTGGCGCACCTTGTTCAAGGTGGGGCCCGCGGTCGCCGAGGCCGTCTGGGCCAACGTGGCCGTCCGGGTCTTCTCCGGGTTCCTGCTGTTCTTCCTGCTGTTCCTGGTGCAGGACCAGGCGGTGCCGTGGCTGGCGGCGCGGGACCCGTTCTTCGACGTTCCCAAGACGATCGCACTGCTCGCGGGGGCGGCCGGGCTGGGCGGCCTGGCGGGCGCCGTCGTCGCCAACTGGACCCGTAACCACGCGCCGCAGCTCATCGTGCTGCTCACGCTGGCCATGGCCGCTGTGACCACCATCGTGACCGCGATCTTCTTCGGCGTGTGGGCCGCGCTGGCGATCTCGCTGATCACGGCCTTCGCGCAGGAGCTGGGCAAGCTGGCGCTGGACGCGATCGTGCAGCGGGAGATCGGTGAGGAGGTGCGCTCGTCCACGTTCGGCGTGGTCGAGGCGATGCTCCAGCTCGCCTGGGTGTTCGGCGGCCTGGTGGGGCTGGTGCTCTCGCTGACGCGGAGCGGCACGGCCGGGCTGGTCACGCTGGCGGTGCTGCTGACCGTCGCGCTCGTCTGGCTGCTGTTCACCAGGAGAAAGCGCATACGCGCGGCCGACGCCAGGTTGCGTGGGCACCGGGCCGAGCACGCCGACCAGCACCAGCGGCCGGACACGCTCGACCCCACCAAACCCCTGACCAACCCCAACGGCTGAGCTCCCACCGGGCGGGCCTGAAGCCGTGACCCGCTCCGCGGTGAAGCGGCCGGTTGGTCACTTGACCTGGGCACGCACGGGGGCGGGGCGCCGCAGGGCGCCCCGCCATCCGCTCGTGGATCCGGACGTGCTCTAGACGTCGAGGTCGTCGGCGACGGCCCTCAGCACCTGCGCGATCTTCTTGGCGTGCGCCGCGTCCGGGTGCTTGCCCCGCTGGTAGGAGGTCGAGACGTCGTCGAGCAGCTTGATCAGGTCTTCGACGATGACCACCATCTCGTCGGGCTTCTTCCGCTTGGCCTTGGGCTTCGGCTTGGCCAGGGTGGGCGGCTGCTCCAGGATCCGGACCGAGAGCGCCTGCTGGCCCCTGCGCCCCTCCGCCACGCCGAACTCGACCTTCTGGCCGGGTTTGAGCGGGCCTGCGCCTGTGGGCAGCGCGGAGGAATGCACGAAGACCTCACCGCCGTCGTCGCGGGTGAGGAAGCCGAATCCCTTGTCGGCGTCGTACCACTTGACCTTGCCACTCGGCACAGGAGGACCTCGTTCGAACTGTCGAAATAAGGACGGATGGATGTAGGTTATGCCCCGCGAAGCGCCAGGGCGACCAGGTAAATTCCGGGCATTTACCGAAGTTCATCATGCTTGCGCCAACCGGCGAACCAGTCCGCGAATTCGGTCAGGTCGCCCAACGCCACATCTGCTCCGTGATCACGCAGCTCTCTCACCGTGTAGGGGCCCGTTGCGACGGTCACGCTCACGGCGCCGCCCGCACGTGCCGCCTCGATGTCCGCGACATGGTCACCAACATAAGCTGCCGCGCCGAAGCGCGCGAGTGCCGATCCCTTGGCGGAGCCGAAAACGGAACCGACGACCTCGTCCACGGCGAGCCCGAGCGCCTCGACGGTGCCGGCGGCGTCGCGTGCGTTCTTGCCCGTGACCACGATGACACGGCCATCACGGGCGCGTACGGCCTCGATCGCATCGTGGGCGCCCGCCATGGCGGTGTGAACCGGAACGCCCATTTCCGGATATATCTCCCTATACAGATCAGCGGCTGCGGCGACCTCCTCGGCGGGAAGCCAGTTGGCCAGCTCGACCTCCAGCGGCGGCCCGAGCCGGCTGACGATCTTGGCGCTGTCCATGGCCACTCCCAAACGCAGGGACAGCTCCTCGTAAACAGCCGCGATACCGAGTCTCGTGTCCGCCAATGTCATGTCGAGGTCGAATCCCACGTTGTTTGCCACACATAGAGGATGCCAAACCCTGCCCTACCCCGCGTAACGGCCCTTGTTCCGCGGCCATAGTAATGGGAAGAAAGGAATTACTTATCGGAGAGGAGCGAGCGTGAGCGAGACCCCCAAACCTCCGCAGACCGGAGATCGGCTCGTCGCGTCCTCCGCCCCGCCCCGCCCCCACCGTCCCGCCCGGCCGGGCGGGACGGTGGTGACGCCCTGGCACCGGCTCGTGGGCGGCGTGGCCTACGTGGTGCGGGTCGCCGCCAGGGTGGCCGCGCTGTCGATGCTGCTGTACGCGGTCTTCACGGTGTTCAGGGCCAACCCGGCGAACGTCTGGTACCAGTTCGTCGAGTCGCTGGCCTCCTCGCTGTCCCTGGGCCTGGCCAACCTGTTCCAGCTCGCCGATCCCAGGTGGACGACGCTGGTCAACTACGGCCTGGCCGCGATCGTCTGGCTCGTCATCGGCTCCGCGCTGTCGGGCCTCATCCGCCGCGCCGCGCCCTGAGCGGGCCGCGTACAAGGAGCCCGCCGCGTGCGACGCGACGTACCACCAGGTGCGGATCCGGGTCACAGCACCGACTACGCTCCTTACGGAGGTATCAGGATAGACATGACCAGATCGACCCGTGAGCGGATCATCGATGAGGCCCTGCGGCTGTTCGCCGAACGGGGCTACTCCGCCACCTCCGTGGCCGAGATCGAGGCCGCCTCAGGGCTCTCTCCCGGCGCGGGCGGACTCTACCGGCACTTCAAGTCCAAGTACGAGGTGCTCGCCGCGGCGATCAACGAGCACGCCAGCCGGACGCGGACCCAGGTGGCCGAGTGCCTGGCCGGGCTCAACGGCATGGAGTCCGCGGTGGACCTGGAGGACCGCCTGACCCACCTGTGCCTTGCCGGGCTGGCCAAGATGGGCGAGGAGTCCGAGCTGACCCGGGTGTTCTTCCGCGACCTGAGCCAGTTCCCCGAGCTGGTCGCCGTGGTACGCGAGGGCCTGCTGCAGCCCATGTTCGACGCGATCGTCACCTGGTTCCAGGTCCAGCCCGAATACCGCGATGCCAAGATCGACTGGACGGGCGTCTCCGCGGTGCTCGGGGGCGCGGTGGTGCACTACCGGCTCTTCCAGGAGACCGTGGGCGACGTGCCGGGGCACGTGGCGAAGGAGCAGTTCGTGGCCGGTTGGGTGCGCCTGGCGGTCGGCCTCCTCTCCGGCCCGGCCCCCGTCGGCCGGGCGGCCGGATCCCCGTCCTACCCGGTCCAGACGCCCGTCAGCTGACCGGCCCGTCCGCGTCGAGCAGCCGGTAGGCCAGCCACACGACGCCCAGCCCCGTCCCGATCATGAACATCGTGCCGCTGACGGCGTAGAACTGGGTCAGGAACGCCTCCAACCCCGGCTGCGCCCCCATCCGCAGGCCACCGATGAGCACCCCGCCCACCGTGTAGCCGAGCAGCGGCGCGCCGGCTCCGACGGCCTTGTCCCGCACGTTCCACGTCTCGCTGAGCAGCACGATCGCGGCGCCCGCCGCCCACACCACCAGCGGGACCGGGAAGATCGCCAGCAGCGGCAGGTCGAACGGCACCAGCAGCGCCGCGACCACCAGCATCACCATCGCGGAGGTGTCGCGCGGGTGCTCCTTGACCACGGTCCTGGCATCCCTGCCACCGGTGGCCATCGGGTTGGCGCTGGACATGGCCGCCCGGCGCAACCCCACGAACGGCAGCCCCCGGCCGGCCCCGCGGTCGAGCCGCTCCTGCGCGATCTTGCGGTACGCCCGCACGCCCGGCGGCCCGTCCCGGTCGTCGACGATCGCCGGGAACCGCAGCGTGGAGGCCCCGCCACCCGTGGACCCGCTCGCCCGCCCACCCGCCGAGGGGTCGCTTCCCGTGCTGGCTCCGGTGTCTGCCAGCCGCCGCACCTCGCGCTCCACCAGCGCCACCGGATCGCCGAACCTGGCCAGCACCTTCGACACATCCCGGGCGTTCTGGCTGCCCCGGCGCTCGGCCTCGATCCTGGCCCGCAGCCGCTTGACGAAGTCGAGCCGCTGGTCGGCCCGGAGCACGCCGTGGGCCGCGTCGGCCGCCTTGGAGACGTAGTTCAGCACGAGCTGGTCCGCGCGCTCTATCACGTCTAGCAATGCTGCCTCAATGAGGTGGGACATACCATGGCATCGATGGAGTTCACGGAGTGGATCAGGGGGCGCACCGACGAACAGCTACGGGCGCTCGTCTCCGCGCGGCCCGAGCTGATCACTCCGGTGCCCGCGCATCTGGAAGGCCTGGCGTCACGGGCGGGCAGCCCGTCGGCGATCGGCAGGGTGCTCGACCGGCTCGACCGTTTCACCCTCGCCGTGGTCGAGACGCTGGCCGTCCGGGCGGGGCCGACGCCGAAGGAGGAGCTGCGCGACCTCATCGCCGCCGCGATGCGGGACGACGACCGCCCCCGCCTCCCGGCCGCCGCCAACGGCAACGCCGCCTCAAACCGCAACACCGACAACGGCACCGCCTCAAACCGCCAAGCCAAGAACGGCGCCGCCTCGTCTCGTCGCGACGCCGACCACGATGCCGCCCGCTCCCGCCCCGGCGATCCCGAGCCCGCGCTGTCGGCGGCGCTCGACCGGTTGCGCGAGCTGGCGCTGGTCTACGGGCCCGACGAGGGGCTCGACCTCGGCCCGGGCGTGCGCAAGGTGATCGAGGACCCGGCCGGGCTCGGGCCCAGGGCCGTGGACGTGTTCCGGCACCATCCGCCCGAGCAGCTCGACGAGATGGCCGACGACATCACCCCCGGCACCGAGGGGTCGGGCAAGGAGCGGCTGGCGGCGGTGCTGGCCGCGCCCGCCGCGCTCGTCGAGTCCGTCTCGCCGGAGGCCAGGGGCGCGCTCGACCAGCTCGCCTGGGGCCCGCCCACCGGCCGCGTGCCGAACGCCAGGCGCGAAGTACGCATGGCCTCGGCTCGTTCCCCCATCGAGGAACTGCTCGCCCGCGGCCTGCTGGCGGCCACCGGCGAGGAGAGCGTGACGTTGCCCCGCGAGGTCGGCCTCTACCTGCGCGGCGGCCGGGTCCACCGCAACCTGCCTGCCGTGCCGCCGCCGCTCTCGGGGTCCACCCGGGATCGCGAGCTGGCCGATCGTACGGCGGCCGGGCAGGCGTTCTCGTTCGTCAGGTCGGTCGAGGAGCTGTGCGAGCGGTGGAGCATCGAGCCGCCGGGCGTGCTGCGTACCGGCGGGCTGGGCGTGCGCGACCTCAAACGCACGGCGGGCGAGCTGGACCTGCCCGAGTGGGTGGCGGCGCTGGTCGTCGAGGTGGCGCACGCGGCCGGGCTGATCGCGGCGGGCGGCGGCGTGGACGGCGAGTGGCTGCCGACCTCCGGCTACGACCTGTGGCGGGTCAGGGGCACCGCCGACCGGTGGGTGACGCTGGCGGCCACGTGGCTGCAGATGGACCGGGTGCCGGGGCTGGTCGGCGAGCGGGACGAACGGGACAGGCCGCTCAACGCCCTGCACACCGATCTGCGCCGGGCCTCCGCGGCCGGCGTGCGCGCGGCCACGCTGGGCGTGCTGGCCGCCGCGCCGGGCATGGCGCCGACCCGCGACTCCGTGCTCGAACGGCTGGCATGGGAGCAGCCGCGCCGCCGGGGGCCGCTGCGCGACCAGCTCACCGAGTTCGCGCTGCGCGAGGCCGAGCAGGTCGGCGTGACCGGGCTGGGCGCGCTGTCCGGGCACGGGCGGGCGCTGCTCGACGGGGCCGACCCCGCCGAGGCGCTGGCGCCGCTGCTGCCGGAGCCGGTCGATCACGTGTTGCTCCAGGCCGACCTCACCGCCGTCGCGCCGGGGCCGCTCACGAGCGAACTCAACCGCTGGATGACACTCACCGCCGACGTCGAGTCCAAGGGCGGGGCCACGGTCTACCGGTTCAGCGAAAACTCGATCCGGCGCGCGCTCGACGCGGGGCACGGTGGCGAGGAGCTGGTGTCGATGCTGGGCCGGCACTCGGCCACGCCGGTGCCGCAGGCGCTGTCCTACCTGGTGACCGACGTGGCCCGGCGGCACGGCCGCATCCGGGTGGGCACCGCGAGCGCGTACGTCCGCTGCGACGACCCCGCCCTGCTCGACCAGATCACCGCCGACCGCCGCTCCGCCGCGCTGCGGCTGCGCCGGCTCGCCCCGACCGTGATCGCCTCCCGTACGTCGCGGGCGGTGCTGGTCGACTCGCTGCGGGCCATGGGCTACTCCCCGGTCGCCGAGTCGCTCGACGGCGACGTGATCATCTCCCAGCTGGAGAGCCGCCGCACCGAGGGGGTGTCGCCGGTCCGCACCGTGGCCTCGGCCAACGGGCTCGACCCGGAGGTGGCGGCGGCGGCCGTACGCGCGTTGCGGGCCGGTGACGCGGCGCACCTGGCGCGGCGCGAGCCCGTCGACGCGCCTGACGGCCAGGTGCCGCGTTCGCCCGCGACGGCGACGATCTCGGCGCTGCAGGAGGCGATCAAACAGGGCGTACGCGTGTGGATCGGCTATCTCGACTCGCAGGGCAACGCGACCTCGCGCATCCTGGAGCCGGCCCGCATGGAGGGCGGCTACCTGACCGCCTACGACGAGACACGGGCCGCCGTCCATCGCTTCGCCCTGCACCGCATCACCGGCGTGGCCGGACTCTGACGCCCGGCATCACCGTTGCGGCAGGGCCGTGATCACCTGCGCCGCCGGGCGGTCCGCCGGCAGGGTCAGCCCCTGCCTGGCCACCGCCGCCGCGGGCCCTTCGCCGGCCGCCAGCCGCCGCAGGTGGCGGCTGGTGTCGGCGGGGTAGCGGACGGACAGTCCGCCGCCCAGCGCCACGGCCGCCGTCGTGGCCGTGGCGGGATCCGCCGCCCAGGCCAGCGCCAGGCGGAGCGCCTCGGGCGCCAGGGTGTCGTCGGCGCACATGTACGACAGCACGTGCGCCGCCGCCATCCGTTCCTCGTCCGTGCCGCGCGCCCACACGTCCAGGAACTCCTGCCGGGCCTCCTTGAACGAGTGCGCCGCCAGCGACGCCACCCCCTGCGCGGCCCGTACCACCGTCTCCGGCCCCTGCCCCGCCAGCCACCTGACCCAGTCCCGCAGCGGCTGCCACAGCCAGAACCCGTACCGGCCGACCAGCTCCTCCAACACCTGATCGCGATAGTGCGGCGCCAGGAAGCCCGTCCCCGAGGCGTTGGCCAGCGGTCCGCGCGGTGGCCGCAACCCGGTCTCGGGACAGAGCCGTTCTAGCTCGGCGAGCCGGGCCTCGAACCCGGCCCCCGGCGCGAACGCCAGCGCCGCCACCGCCAGCACGTCCCGCATCGACGGCTTGGTGTCGAACCAGGCCGCCACCTCGTCCCGCGCCGGCGCCTCCTGGCCGGCCAGGCGCACCACCTCGGCGGGCGTCCGCAACGTCAGTGCCAGGTCCCTGGCCCGGGTGATCTCGTCCGGACTCCGCCCCGCCCGCAGGTCGAACGTGCTCACGCACAGGTCGAACAGCTCCCCCGGGTCGGGCGCGGTCCAGGGCTGCTCCACTTCGACCGCCTGCGAGAGCGCCCCGCTCCTGGTGATGACCAGATACGACCCCAGCTCCGCCAGCTTGCGGGCCAGGCCGACCAGCTCGGTCCTGTCAGTGCTCGCGGCGATCCAGTCGTGCAGCAGGTAGGCCCGGCCGGGGCCGTAGTCGGTCCCGGACAGCTCGCGGGCGGTGCCGGCCGGGGACAGGACCGTGATCCTGCTCTCCGCCAGCGACATGCGCGACAGCAGCGCGATGCCGCCCAGTCGCCTGCCCGTCTCCCCCTCGCTCACGAGCACCAGCAGGTGGCGCCTGGCCAGCCGGTCCACCGCGTCGGGGAAGCAGGCGGGCTCCAGATAGGAGCGCAGGAGGGTGTCGGCCTCCCGCCTGTCGAGGTCCCGGGGGACGGGAGTGGTCACCGCTCGCAGGTGGTCGTTGACTGTCATGAGGCTCTGACTGAGCGTTGTTTTTTCGAGGTCGAGCCCGCCCGGTTCAGGCGTGTGGGTCACGAAGTCACCTCGGACTTGACGAAGAAGGTTTCCTACCGAAAATGCCCTTGCCCAACGAATTTCTTCGATTCAACACCGCGAAATCACACAGCGTCACCATGCCCTTCTGACCAGGACTTTCGCGGGATAGCCGGTACGACGCCCACCGATGCGGACACGTCGATCATGCCCTCCGCTGGTCTGGTCGGGCCGCAGGGCGGCTAGATCTCCTTACCTTTACACGATCTAGGGCGACAAGAAAACAGGAATGGCCGTAGCGGCGGATTTCTTCTGCATTTACCGCCGGTAATGGCACCGTCCACAATTACGGGTCAAGGCGGGCCGGGGTTGACGCGGCGTCCGCGGGCGCATCACGTTGGGCAGGTGACCGAGCAGACGCTGGGCCGGTTGGCCGAGGAGTCCTGGAGCCGCTTCGACGACCACGACTCGGTGTACTACGAAGGGCGCTGGCACCGCAGCCACGCGCTCGCCGAGCGGGCGCGCCGGATGTGCGGCGGGTTCGTCGCGGCGGGGATCAGGCCGGGCGATCGGGTGATCGTCATGATGGCGAACGCCCCCGAGGTGTCGCTGACCTACCAGGCGCTGTGGGCCGCGGGCGCGGTCGTGACCCCGGTGGTGTTCCTGGTGGGGCCGGAGGAGCTGCGGCACATCCTGACGGACAGTGGCGCGGCCGCGGTCGTCACGTCGCCCGAGTCGGCGGACACCGTCCGCGCCTCCGCAGTCGAGCTGCCGACGTTCGTGGGCACGGCCGAGCTGGAGCGGTCCCCCGAGCACGGGCCCGTCGCCAGGGAGCCCGGGGACCTGGCCGCCCTCATGTACACCGGCGGCACCACGGGCAGGGCCAAGGGCGTCATGCTGAGCCACCGCGGCCTCTGGCAGGTGGGCAGGGCCGCCTACGAGCTCTCCCACCAGGAGGGGAAGAACCGGGGGCTGGTGCCCGTACCGCTGTCTCATGCGTACGGGCTGATCATCTCGGTCGCGGGGATGCACGCGACCGAGCCGCAGCAGGCGGTGCTCATGCGCTGGTTCGAGCCGGGATCGTTCCTGGAGCTGGCCGCCGCGCAGCACGTCCAGTACGGCACCGTCGTGCCCACCATGCTCCAGCTCCTCCTCGCCGAGCCGCTCGAAGAGCACCCGCTGCCCGACCTCGCCCACCTCATCTGCGGCGCGGCGCCGCTCGGGCGGGAGACGCTGGAGGAGTTCGAGCGCAGGATGCCCGGTGTGCAGATCCTGGAGGGTTATGGGCTGACCGAGACCAGCGCCGTCACGACGTTCAACCCGCCGGGCAGGCGCCGGGCCGGCAGTGTCGGCCTGCCGCTGCCCGGCTACACGATCACCGTCAGGGACAACGAGGGCGAGCCCGTGGAGGCCGGGGACGTGGGCGAGATCTGCGTGTCGGGCGACTCGCTGATGCTGGGTTACTGGGGCGAGCACAAGCCCGATCCGGACGGCACCGCGCTGGTCGGCAAGGAGCTGCGTACCGGGGACATCGGGTGCGTGGACGACGACGGCTACCTCTACGTCGTGGACCGGAAGAAGGACCTGATCATCCGCGGCGGCTTCAACGTCTTCCCGCGTGACGTCGAGGACGCGCTCAACGAGCATCCCGACGTGGTGATGAGCGGCGTCGTGGGCCGACCCGACCCGCGGCTGGGCGAGGAGGTCGTGGCGTTCGTACAGCTCGGGGAGGGCGCGACGGCCACCGCCGAGGAGCTGATCGGCTGGGCCCGCGACCGGGTGGGGCGGGTGAAGTATCCGCGCGAGGTGCGGTTCGTGGACTCGGTGCCGGTGACGAGCGTGCTCAAGCTCGACAGGAAGGCGCTGCGGGCCAGGCTCGGCTGACGAGGCCGGCGGATCTATGGTGAGATCGCGCTCACGGTCAAGCGCGTGCCGATTCCGTGATAATTGTTGACCTGTCTGGAGGTGAACGTGAGCCAGGAAGATCCGTCGGACTACCCGTACCAGCCCTATGGCGCTCCCTACGGACAGCAGCCGCCCCCGCAATACGGCTACGGTTACGGATATCCGCCGCCCCGGCGCGACGAAGGACCGACCGCCAACGCCATCGTCTCGCTCGTGCTCAACTGCCTCGCGCTCGTGTCCTGCTGCAACGTGCTGGGGCTGCCGGGGGCGATCCTCGCGGGCCTCGCACTCGGCAGGGCCCGTACACAGCCGCAGGCCGCCCGTTCGATGCTGCTCTGGAGCTGGGTCCTGTTCGGGCTCGGCTTCGCGTTGACGATCGGCGGCTTCCTCTTCCTGGGCCTCAACGGCTACCTGGACGACTAGGCGCGGCCAGGCCCAGCGTCTCGGTGAACCGGCCGGGGTTCAGCAGCGCCGTGCGCCCGATCCCTGCCGCCGCCAGGTCGATCGCGCGTAGCCTGGTCTGGGTGCCCGCTGTGGCCAGTAGCCGGTCCAGCAGGTGCCAGCCGGCGTACGCGGTGGACCGCTCGGTCAGGTCGTCGTCCACGTCGACGCCGCTGTCGAGATAGCCGCGCCAGAACTCCGCGATCAGGGGACGCACCCGCGCGATCTCCGCGCTGCCCCGCTCCACGATGAGCTCGTGTGACAGCGTCGTGCCAGGGCCGTAGACCTTGTCCACGTCGGAGTTGACCTTGCGGATCGCGTGGTGCAGCCATTCGCCGGCGAACGCCCCGACGTCGCGGGCCGGGTCGGCCATCCTGAACTCCTCCCAGTCCAGGACGTGGAGCCCGCTGGAATCCAGGAGGAACTGATCCAGGCGCAGGTCGCTGTGGGAGGGCCGGTGCTCGACCAGGGATTCGCGCTCGCGCAACGCCTCCAGCGCCGCCACCAGCGGCCGGTCCCTCTGCAGCAGCCCCCAGTAACGCAACTCCGCGATGCGCGCCGCGCTGAACATCGTCAGCGGGATCGCCTGTAGCGCCCACACCGGGGGCAGCGGGTGCGGCGTCGTGTCGGCCGCCGCGGGCAGCCGGTGCAGCGCGCCGATGGCGCGGCCACACAGGTAGGCCAGGTCCGGCTCGAACTCGCCGTCCGTGGCCATGACGTTGCCCGCGCGGGCGTCGTCCAGCCAGGCGAAGACCAGCAGCCTGCCCTCCTCGTCGGCGCCCAGCAGCGGCGGGCAGCGCAGATCGTCGGAGGGATGGGCGAGCAACGCCGCTTGGAAATCGAGCGCCCGGCCGAAACGGACCAGCGACTCCTCGCGATCGCCGTCGAGCCGCTTGACGAACACGGCCGCGCCGGTGCTCGTACGGCCCGCCCAGTTGTTGTTGCGGCCGGCGAAGGCGCTGATCCCGTCACCGTCCAGGGTGCCGAGGCCCAGTCGCCGGAGCAGCGCGTTCACCTCGGGCGCGGCCTCCAGGGGGGACGCCTCGAGCTTCTCTTTTCTCAGCATGCTCCCCCACGTTAGAAACCGCTCCCCCGTTTCATCAATGGTGCTGGCACCATCCGGCACCGAGTGACGCCAACCTGCCATTCCCTTGCCACGCGCCGCCGCCGCGGGGCATTCTCGAATTGTCCAGAACGGACACCGAAAAGAAAACACGACTTCCGCAGAGGGAGAAATTATTATGGCTGAGAAGGACCTGGTCGACGGTTACGAGGCCTACACCGACGCCGAGGAGCTCGCCTTCGACGAGGCCGGCGACGAGGAGTCCCCCAGCACCCCGTGGTGCATCGCGAGCATCGTGATCACCGCGTCGGCCGGCTGCTGACCTGACGAAAGACCGGCGCGTCGGCCGGACCGTCCCCCCGGTCCGGCCGACCGCCCCCGGCGGTACCTTCACCCCCACGCGCCAGGCGTGTTCACATATTTGTACGGCCCTTTCGGTGAGGTTCGATCCCCGGTGGATCGAGATTCGCCGAAGGGGCCGTTTTCGCGTCTTCACGCAGGTCGGTGGGTTCGCGGGGGCAACCGTGCCGGCACGCGTACGCACCACGGCCCCCGTCCGCCCAGGAGTGGGCGCCTGTCCAGACACGCCTGTGCGCACGCACACCCGGCCGGGTGTGCGTGCGCACGGAGATTCGGCGTAGCCGCGTCAGCAGCCGGCCGACGCGGTGATCACGATGCTCGCGATGCACCACGGGGTGCTGGGGGACTCCTCGTCGCCGGCCTCGTCGAAGGCGAGCTCCTCGGCGTCGGTGTAGGCCTCGTAACCGTCGACCAGGTCCTTCTCAGCCATAATAATTTCTCCCTCTGCGGAAGTCGTGTTTTCTTTTCGGTGTCCGTTCTGGACAATTCGAGAATGCCCCGCGAACGAGCCGGCCCGCAAGGGAATGGCATCCTGCGGACAATCGACGGCCGCTGGGTGCCAGAAATCTGGTCGCCGGATAGCGGTGCGCCTAATCTGCGTAACGTGCTGACAACTGATGAAACGACATTGGACGCCGGATTGGCGTCAGTGGTCCAGGCGGTCGACATGGCCGCCGACGGGCGCAGCGCACGGGTGGTCGAGCGGGACGTGACGGCCGAAGGCCCGCGTGCGCTCCTGCCCGCGCTGAGCGCCGCCCTGTACGAGCTCTTCCACAGCGGCCACGCGCACGATCCGGCCGCGCGGCCGGGAGAGCGTGACCTCCCGCTGGAATCGGCTCTCACCGCCGCGGTGCCCCACCGGCACACGGCCGCCCTCGTTCCCGTGTACGAGAAGGGCGAGCGCGAGTGGATCGTCGACCTGCTCGACGTCCGGGTACGCGTCCCCGCCCAGCGTGTCGCCGAAGCCCGGGACGACGGCCTGGCGGTGATCCAGGCGGACGCCGTCCGGCCCGCTTTGTCCCCCGGGTTCTTCCTGTGCGACGGCTCGGCGGGGTCGGTGCTGGGTGGCGGCCCCATCCTGCGGCTCTACGTTCACCTGGCCGGTCCCGCCTTCACCCCGGACGCGTGGCGGATCGCGCTGGGCGTGCTGGAGGGGCGGCGGGTGCCTTACCGGGCCAAGGCGTTCTCGCGGTCGTCCGGGTACCCACGCCGCGATGCCATGGTGATCTACCTGGAGGAGGCGGGCTGGCCGGTGCTGCGGGAGCTGATCGCGGCGCTCTCCGTGCTCCCCGGGCTGGTCGACGACGTGTCCGCCTACGCCAGGCGGGTCGGCCCCGGCCTTGCGGTGGCCTGGGACCCGATGGACGACAGGACCGGCATGCGCCTGCTGAGCTTCGGCGAGCACCGTTCGCGGGTGCTCGCAGAAGGACTGGTGTTGAGCGCCACGGAGGGCGTGCCGGTGACCGCCGCGGTCCTGGCCTGCCTGGCGCGCGGCGGGATCGATCCGGCGGCACCGTACCGGAACCTCTCCTCGCCCGACCTGCCCCTGGAGTCGTGATGGGCGTCGCATCGGTGATCTTCGCGAGCCAGCCGGGGGCCGCATCCGACGCGGAACCATACGCGGACCTGGTCAAACGCGGCGTCGCCGCGCGTCTGTGGCTGGGGCAGTCGTTGCGCGCGGAGACCCATCAGGTGGTCGCGCACCTGGCGGGGGGAGGCCACCAGGTGCCCACGGGCACCTCCGTGACGTTGATGCCGCTGCGACATCCGCTGCAGGCGGCCCTGGAGGCCCGTTCCCTGGCGTCGATGACCGGCCATCCCGTGGTGGCCGGTTTCGGCGCGTCTGCACCCGAGTTCGTGAGCGTGCTCAACGGGACGCCCTACCGGCGGCCGGCCGCCATGGCCCGCGAGTACCTGTCCACCGTGCGCGCCTTGCTCGACGGTCGCGGGTTACGCGGCTTCACGCTGCCGCCGCTGCGCCATCCACCGGTCGAGCTGGGCGCGGGCGTGCTGCGGCCGGGCATGGCCAGGGTGGCGGGTGAGTGCGCCGACGTGGCGATCACCTGGATGACGCCGCCGTCGTACGTCAGGGACGTGCTGCTTCCCGCGCTGAGCGAGGGCGCGGGTGACGTGCGCGCGGTGCCGCGCGTGGCGACCGTGGTGCACGTCGCGCTGTCGCGCCCAGGGCGCGACGCCACCCGGCTGGCCGAGCTGGCGGCCGGCCACCATCTGCGGGCCGCCCACTACGCCGACATGCTGCGCAGGGCGGGCCTTGAGGCGAGCCCGCGCGCGATGGTGGACGGCGGCCTGTTCGTCACCGGTACGGCCCGGCGGGTCGCCGACCAGCTCCACGAGTATTTCCTGGCGGGTGTCGACGAGATCATCCTCAACACCACCGGAGTGCTCCTGGCCGAAGGCGGCCCGGCGGCGATCGGCGAGGCCGAAGAGATCCTGACCGCGCTGGGAGAGTCCCCATGACTGACCGGATATATCCACCTTTTTCTGGAGAACGCCTATTACTCGTCGTCACCGGCGCCCTGTCGGCGGCCTTCATCCCGGGCTGGCTCATCTGGCTGCGTACCGGCTACCCGGACCTGGTCATCAAGCCCGTCGCGACGCGCAGCGCGCAGCGTTTCGTCACGCTCGACGCGCTCAGCACGATCTGCGGGCACCAGGCCGTGTCCGATGAGTGGCCGCAGCACGTCGGCCACTCCGCGCCGCACGTCGAGTGGAGCAACTGGCCCGACTCGATCCTCGTCTACCCCGCCTGCCTGAACTTCCTGGCGCGGCTGGCCCTCGGCGTCGGCGACAGCCCGGCGATCCTCGCGCTGCAGTGCACGCCGGCCCCGATCGGCCTGGCCCCCTCGCTGCCGCCGCACGGGCTGAACAGCCCCGCCTACCTGAGCCACAAGGAAGCACTCGAACGCCGGCCCAACGTGGTGATCGGGCCGCCCAAGCCCGGGCTGAGCATCTCGACCGGCAAACTCGACGCATCCGTCGCGGCGCCCATGTCCCTCATGCTGAGCCTCCTGGAAAGCCGGAGGAACCATGAAATCAGTCAATGAGTTCGCCACCGCGCACGTGCGTACCCGGGTCTACCGCGAGGGTCCGGGGTTCAGGTGGGTCCGCGAGCCAGGGCCCGCCTACGACCTCTCGCCGCCCGGCGTCCGCCTCGACGGCGTGCATCCCGTGCTGCGGTTTCCCGGAGAGCCGCACACGTACCGGGCGGGCGGGGCGCTGCCGGCGGCGTCCTGGCTCGCCTTCGGACCGGCCAAGGCGGGGCCCGTGCTGCGGGACGCTCTCCGCCGGACAGGCGAGGCCCTGGCCGCACTGCACGCCCAGCCACCGCCCGAGCAGGTCACCGCACCACATCCGGGTCTCACCCGGCTCGCCGCCTGGCTCGACGACCCCCAGGGCCAGGTCGCGGCCGCGCGACTGCGCGAGTACGCGCGGGAGCGGATCGGGGCGGCCCGGCTGGCAGCCGTCGGCGAGTTGTGCCGGGAGTTCACCGGCACCGGGCCGCCCGTCCTCATGCACGGGGCCGCCAGCCTGGCGCTGATCGTGCCGGGCCCCGAGCCGGTGCTCCTCACCGGCGAGGCGCTCAGCCGCGGGCCCTGGTGGCTTGACCTCGGCTGGCTCCTCGCCGAGTTGGTCGAGCTGGAGCACGCGGTCGCGGCGGGCATCGCGCCCGCGCTCGCCTTCGACTACGACTCCCTGCGCGAAGCCCTCCTCGACGGGTACGGCCGCACGCCGCCTCCCGGGACCCACCACGCCCTCGGGGCGCTACGCGTGCTCACCCACGCCAGGGACTTCGCCACCTACGTCGGATGGGACGACCAGCTCCTGACATATGTGGACATCGCCGCCAGCATGCTCAAGAAAGCGGAGAAACGCATGTACCCGCCCGCTCCCCGGCTCGACCTCGTCGAAAACCTCCACGGGACCCCCGTGGCCGATCCCTACCGGCCCCTGGAGGACCCCGGCGACCCGGCCACCAAGCAGTGGCTCGTCGCGCAGGACGACCTGTTCCTGGAGCACGCCAGGGACCTGCACCACCGCGACCGCTTCCGCGACCGGCTGGCCCGCCTCCAGAGCGCGGGGTTCGCCGGGCCGCCGAGCTGGCACGGCGATCGCGCCTTCTTCGTCCGGCGCGAGGCCGGTCAGGAGCATCTGGTGCTGCACACCCTGGACCCGGACGGCACCGAACGTGTACTGCTCGAACCCGAGGGCACCACGGTGATCGACGCCTGGCAGCCGTCGCCCGACGGCGGGTTGCTGGCGTACCAGCTCTCCAGCGGCGGCCGCGAGGAGTCGCTGCTGTCGGTCATGGACGTCGCCACGGGCGACGTGGTCGACGGCCCCATCGACCGGTGCCGCTCCACGCTGGTGGCCTGGCTGCCGGACGGCCGGTCGTTCCTGTACGTCCGCCGTCTCCCGCCCGACCGCGTGCCGAAGGGCGAGGAACGTTACCACCGCCGCGTCTACCTGCACCGCGTCGGCACGGACCCGGCCGAGGACGAGCTGGTCTTCGGCGAGGGCAGGGACAAGGCCACCCACTATCGGGTGAACGTGACGAACGGCTGGCTCACCGTCTCCGCCTCCCTGGGGACCTCGCCGCGCAACGACCTGTGGCTCGCGGACGTGTCGTCCGGCCGGCCCGGGGCGTTCCGGGTGGTCCAGGAGGGTGTGGACGCCCATACGGCGCTGCGCGTGGGGCGGGACGGGCGGGCGTACCTCATGACCGACCGGGACGCGCCGCGCGGCCGGGTGGCCGTCACCGACCCCGCCGACCCGCTGTACGAGACCTGGCGCGACCTGATCCCCGAGGACCCCGAGGCCGTACTCGCCGACTACGCGCTCCTCGACGACCTGGCTGAGCCGCTGCTGGTGCTGAGCCGGACCCGGGACGCCGTCACCGAACTCACCGTGCACGACGCCCGCACCGGCGCGCTCACCGGAGCGGTGCCGACGCCGGGCCCGGGGACCGCTGCCGCGCTGTCCACGCGCGGGGGACCCGAGGTGTGGTTCGCCTACACCGACGTCACCTCGCCCGTCTCGGTCCTGCGCCACGACGTCAGGACCGGCGAGACCACGCTGTGGGCCGCCCCGCCGGGCTCCGCCGAGCCGCCGCCGGTGGAAAGCCGCGTGGTGGAGTACCGCTCGAAGGACGGGACGCCCGTGCGCATGCTGGTCATGTCGGCGCCGGACGCGGCGGGGCCGCGCCCGTGCCTGCTGACCGGGTACGGCGGCTTCGGCATCTCCATGGCGCCCGCGTTCAGTCCGCAGGCGCTGGCCTGGGTGGAGGCCGGCGGCGTGTACGCGGTCGCCCAGCTCCGCGGCGGCGGCGAGCGGGGCGAGCAGTGGCACCGGGCGGGGATGCGCGGCGCGAAGCAGAACGTGTTCGACGACTTCCACGCCGCCGCCGAGAAGCTCACCGCCGACGGCCTGACCACCCCCGACCGTCTGGCCATCATGGGCGGCTCCAACGGCGGCCTCCTGGTCGGAGCCGCCCTCACCCAGCGCCCCGAGCTCTACGCCGCCGCCGTCAGCTCGGCCCCGCTGCTCGACATGGTCCGCTACGAGCGGTCCGGCCTCGGCGCGGCGTGGAGCACCGAGTACGGCTCCGCCGCCGACCCCGAGGAGTTCGCCTGGCTGTACGCCTACTCCCCCTACCACCACGTACGCGACGGCGTGGACTACCCGGCGGTCCTGTTCACCGTGGCCGAGGGCGACACCAGGGTCGATCCCTTCCACGCCAGGAAGATGTGCGCGGCCCTCCAGACGGTCTCGAAGGAGGGCGGCCACGCCGCGCCGGTGCTGCTACGCACGGAGACGGACGCGGGCCACGGCGCCCGCGCCGTGAGCAGCACGATCGCGCTGGAGGCCGACGTGCTGGCGTTCTGCGCCGCCCACACCGGGCTGCGCTGAAGCCACGCGGCCCGGCCACCGGGCACCGGCCACGCCGAAGCGGCGCGAGGGAGCGACGGCCCCGCGACGGATCATGTCGCGGGGCCGTCGTTGTTCACTTCGTGCCACTTGACATCTCCTCCCTCCTCCGTGACGTGACCCGCCCCTATCTTTTGAAGTGCGAAAGACCTTGGGCCGCCGGCCACAAAAACGGAGGGAACATCATGAAGAAATGCCTCGGCATCGTCGTCACCGCTCTCGCCGCCGTTATCGCGCTCGGCTTCTCCGCCTCTCCCGCGAACGCCGACACCCCGGGCATCATCATCTGTGTCGAGCCTGTCCAGGACCTCTGCATCGTGATCGACGACCCGGAGGACAGGGACGACGACCCCTGGCACTGATCAGTCGATCCAACCCCGCTTGGCCGCCGCCACGCCAGCAGCGAACCGCGTCTCCACCGAAAGATCCTCCATGATGGAGGCGATGTGCCTGCGCACTGTACGCAGGCTCATTCCGGTCCGGTTGGCGATGGACTCGTCTTTCAGCCCCAGAGCCATCATTCTGAGCAACTGCAGGTGCAACTCGCTCGGCGAGCCCCCACCGGGGGACGGGCTCGCCGACGGGGTCTCCGGTGTCCCCACGGACGTCGCCCGGTTCCACAGCAGCTCGAAATACTGCCGTAACGCCTTGACGACGACGGGGGCCCTGATGAGCATGATGCCAGAGGCGCCGCTCGGGGTGAGCGGGACCATCGCGGCGTCCTCGTCCACCAGCTTCATTTTCATCGGCAGGTTCCGGTAAATGCGGACGTCGAATCCGTCGTTCACCGCGTTCTGGATGAAGTGGTAGCCCACCTCGTTGTCGAAATACTCGGTGGAGTAAATCGAGCGGCGGCGTACCTTGCGGTCCACCACGCTCGCCGGGGCCGAAATGACCTCCTCCTTGCGCAGCGGCACGGTGAAGCGCCAGGTATGGAGCCCCAGATAGTCGGACTGTGCGCTGTTGATGAAGGAAATCGACAGGGACTGGATTTCGTCTCCGTCCGTCAGCACCCTGACGGCTTCCTCCGGCTCGTGCTCGAACATGCGCCGCGAGAAGACCCGCTGGATGTCGTTGATGCGTTGGTGGGCGTCGATGAGCCGGCTGCTCGACTCGGCCAGCCGCTCCTGCAGGCCGTGCAGGACGCCCCGGAAGGCGAGCGTCGGATCCGTGGGACGGATCACCGTCCGGCCGCACTCGGTACGTAACGCCCGATGGGCGAGCCCCCGCTCCATCAGTACGTCGAGTAGGTTCTGCGACCCGACCAGCCGGGCCGCCTCTTTCTCCTCACAGTCGCCCTGATCGATCAGTTGCGCGTAACCATGGACGATCTCGTCAGGCAGTAGATCCGCGAGGAGTTCGGCCAGTCTGGTCGCCGACGCCTCGCCACCCCCGTGTGCCAATTCCATCAACCCCAGATCGGCTAATCGACTGCACGGATGACAAAGCTATATCCATCGGATAGGGCTGTTCAATCACCGTCGCGTCACGCAACGATACCGATCCGTACGGTAATCGCTCGGCAGTCGATGCCATTCGGCAGTTTTTTCCTGTCCAACCAGCCGCGTCCAGCGCTAGGAATAACGCCATGAAAACTGCACTCGACCACCCCGTCACGATTATAGGAACGGGCTTTCTTCGGGCCGCGATTCTGCGCCGGATCGCCACCGCCCGCCCCGGCGCCACCGTACGGGTGCTGAGCACCGTCCCGCCCGCCCCCGTGGCCGACCTGAGCATCGAGCACGTCAACGGCCCCCTCACCGACCTGCAGGCCGTCTACGCCGCGATCAGCGGCGCCGACTCGATCATCCACCTCGGCACCGGCGACGCCGAGGTGTACGGCCCCAACGCCAGCGGGACCGCCACCATCACCTCGGCCGCGATCAGCCAGAACTGCCGGCACGTGCTGTTCTGTTCGCTGCCCGACGTCTACGGCGACGGGGCGGGCCGGTTACTCGACGAGAACGACCCCCTGATCCCCCAGACGCGCCTGGCCCGCGCCAAGGTCATCGGGGAGCGGCTGGTCGAGCAGTTCAGCATGATCCCCGGGCGCTCGTCCACCGTCATCAGACCCTTCGGCCTCTACGGCCCGGGTCAGCCGGCCGAGTCCACCATGGGCCGCGTGCTCACCGCCGCCGCCACCGGCCACCCCGTCATCCTGCCCGGTGGCGGCACCCAGCTGCGCAACTTCACCTACTGCGACGACGTGGCGGCCGGCATCGTGGCCGCGCTGTGCCGGGACAACACCGACACCGCGCCGCACGCCTGCTACAATATCGCCTCCTGCGAGACCTACAGCCTCAGGGACGCCGCCAAGCTGGCCATCAAGCTGATCGGGAGCACCAGCACCATCGCCGCGCCCTCTCCCGCCCGGCGCAGGAGCGGCCGCGTTCGTCCCGTCACCGTCCAGATCCCGTCGGTCGAGCGGGCCGCGCGCGAGCTCGGCTTCCACGCCACGACCCTGCTCGCCGAGGGCATCTCCCGGTGCGTCCTGCACGACCACGCCGCCGCGGTGATGCCTGACCTGGTCACTGCCTGACAGGTGGCATCTTCTCCCTCCCCGCCTAATCCGCTGTTGGTTACTTTCAAGACGAAGGAGGTGTATTTGATGAGTCTCTCCGTTGCCGAGCTCACGTCGGAGCTGGTCAGGTGCCACCCCACGCACCGCAGCGAGGGTGTGTCCGCCGCGATCGACCTCGCCGCGCACACCCTGAGGACGCTGGGTCTCGACTGCGAGATCCGCCCATACGAGGGAGGCCCACAGATCGCCGCCACCCACGCCTTCGCCGACGACGGCCCCCATGTGATCGTCCACGGGCACATCGACATCGAAGACGTGGCCGACGAGACCGGCTGGTCCTCGCCCGGTCTCTGGCGGGCCGGCGAGATCCGCGCCGGACGCGTCTACGGCGCCGGGACCAGCGACATGCTGGGCGGGATCGCCACCCTCATCACCGCTGTCCGCCGGCTGGCCGAGCAGGGCGGCCTGACCGGGCGCGTCACCGTCCAGATCGCCGTGGATAGGCACCTCGGCGGTGGCGGCACCAGGGCGCTGCTGTCCGCCGACCTGCCCCGCGCCGAACTCGCCGTACTCGCTGAGCCCACCAACCGGCATGTGTGCACCACCGCGTACGGTTTCGCCCGCTACCACCTCACCGCGCACGCCTGCGGTGGCCCGA
Source organism: Nonomuraea jiangxiensis (assembly GCF_900099965.1). Lineage (GTDB taxonomy): Bacteria > Actinomycetota > Actinomycetes > Streptosporangiales > Streptosporangiaceae > Nonomuraea > Nonomuraea jiangxiensis. The sequence continues at coordinate 256,929 of NZ_FNDJ01000016.1, forward strand.
TGGCGTACGCGACCGACGAGAGCAACGCCGCCACGCACGCCTCGACCGCCCTCCTGGCGCTGGAGAGCGCCAACCGGGTGCTCCAGGAGCTCTACCCCACCCGGGAGGGCATCCGCTATGTGCTGCCGACCTCCATCCACGCCGGCGACCAGGTCTCGGCGCCGGCCACGGTCGCGGCGGTGGACTTCGCCGTGGCGCTCCCCCCGCTGCTCCCGGAGGAGACCGCACTCACCGTCATCACCGACACCCTGATCCACAAGTTCGCCTCGGCCGGCCTGCCCGTGCCCTCGTGGGAACGGGGCGAGCCGCACTTCACCGCCACCAGTCTGGGCCACCAGGTCTTCGCCGACCTGCTCAGGGAGGTCAATCCCGGCCTCCAGTGGTGCCAGTATCCCTGCCCCAGCGACGCCAGGGTCTTCCAGGAGCTCGGCGTGCCCGTCGTCCTGCACGGCCCCGGCGACCTCGCCAGGACCAGGCGGTCCGACGAGTACGTCGAGATCGCCGAACTGGACGAGTGCGTCGACACCCTCAGCACCGCGTTGACGAGGTGGTTGTCATGACCGCCAAGGCGACCAGGGAGGTCGACGCCGCACAGGTCTACACGTTGCTGCAGACCAGTCCGAAACTCGGCGTCGAGGAGATCGCGCGGCGGCTCGACGGCGACCCGGCGAGCGTGCACGCGTGCATGCGACTGCTGCACCGGTTGTCCCTGCTCCGACAGGAAGAGCCGGGAGTGTTCACGGTGGTCCGTCCAGAAACGGGCATGACCATCCTGCTGTCCCGAGCAGAGGCCCAGGCGGCCGGATCAGAACCCGGCGCAGCGGAGCGCCGCGAACGTGCGGACGGGCACTCGCTCTCGGGCAGCCCGCTCTCCCCGCGAGAGTGGCAGGTACTGCAGTTGCTCGCCCAAGGCTGTACCGATGAAGCCGTCGCCCGCAACTTAGGCGTCTCATTGCGCACCGTCCGGCGTATTACCGCCGATCTCATGGAACGGCTCGACGCTCGGAGCCGTTTCCAGGCGGGTTTGAAGGCCGCCCGAATATTCGCCGCTCGAAATATGCATTCACGTCACACCCATTCACGTCCAGCTGTCAGGTCCCATCCTCTTCCCGCGGCCCTGCGGTGAAGAGACACCTGTGGCAGTTCTAATTTCGCCAGGGACCGCGAACTCCGTCAACGGCGATGACACCTACCTGCCTTGAGGAAGATTCACCATGCCCACGCGCCCCATCACCTTGCCTGAGATCGGCAGGAGCACGTTGCCCAACGGGCTGCGGCTCGTCCTGGCGCCGGACCCATGCGCCCCCACGGTGGGGATCAGCCTGCACTACGGCGTCGGATTCCGGTCCGAACCCGAGGGCAGGACGGGGTTCGCCCACCTTTTCGAGCACCTGATGTTCGAGGGAAGCCGGAACGTCGCGCCAGGACTGCACGGCCGCCTCGTCCAGGCCGCCGGCGGCACCTTCAACGGCTCGACCGGACCGGACGCGACCAACTTCTACCAGACCGTCCCCAGCTCGGCGCTGGAACGGGTGCTCTTCCTGGAGGCCGACCGCCTGCGCGGCCCACGCCTCACCGAGGGCGCGCTGGCCAAGCAGCTCGCGGTGGTCAAGGATGAGATCAGGCGGAACGTGCTCAGCAAGCCGTACGGCCGTTTCCCCTGGCCGCTGGTCTCCCAGACGCTGTACGAGGGCTTCGCCGACACCCACGACGGCTATGGCGACTTCCACGACCTGGACCAGGCCACCACGGCCGACTGCGCCGACTTCTTCGAGACCTACTACCACCCGGCCAACTGCGTACTGGCGATCAGCGGCGCCATCGACCCTCACCTGACGACCGACCTGGTGGCGCGGCACTTCGCCACCATCGAGCCCCGCCACACCACCGCGCCGGGTCCTGCCTCCGCGCGCGCGGAGGTCGGTGCGGGGACCGCAGCGGAGTTCCGCGCGACCCACCTCGACCCCCACGCCCCCGGACCCGCGCTCGCGATCGGCCACCGGCTGCCCGACCCGGACGCGGACCTCGACGGCTACCTGGCCCACATGGTGCTGTCCGCGCTGCTCACCGACGGCGTCACCAGCAGGCTGCAGCGTGCCCTGGCCGCCGCGGACCTGGGCGCGGTGACGGTGAGGTCGAACTGCGGCCTCATGGGCGGCCCGCTGCGCGCCCGCGACCCGGACACGTTCACGATCACGGCCTTCCACCCGCAGCGCGGCGACGCCGACCGCGTCGTCGCCACGATCGACGCCGAGCTGGCCAGGCTGGCCTCTCCCGGCATCCCGCACGAGGAACTGAGCGGCGCTGCCGCCCGCGCCGCCGCCGCGTGGAGCCGGGCACACGCCCAGCCGGGCGACCGGGCCCGCGCCTACGGCCGCCTGGAGATCCTCTTCGCCGCCGCCAACCTGGCCGACGACCTCCCCGGCCTGCTGCGGCAGGTCACGCACGAGCAGATCTCCGCCGCCGCCCGCCGCTGCCAGGAGCAACCCCGCGCCCTGGTCCACGTGCTCCCCGCTCCCCCCGCGACACGAGCGACCCCGTCCCGAACGCGCACCGCGGCGCACACCCCCGCCCGGACGCGAAAAGCGGCGCACCCCTCCGCTTCGACACCCATGGGAACGACCACCCCCGTTCCGGTGCCGCCCGCGGCGCCCACCCCCGCCGCGGCCCCCGGCACGCCGGCTCCCCCGGGGCTCCCCGCCCTCGGCAAGCTGCCCCCGGTGCGCACCCCCGCCCTGGCCGACCTTCTGCTCGGCAGCGGCCTGCGGGTGGTCGCCGTCCGGTCCCCCGCCGTGCCACTGGTCTCGGTGCGCCTGCGCATCGGCCTCCCCCCGACGGCCGACCCCGGCGCGGCCGCCGTCCTGGGCGCGATGCTGCTGCGGGAGAGCCGCTGCCGGGAGGCCGCCCTGCTGGAGCGCACCGGCTGGACGATCGTCCCGCTCGCGGACACCGGCCAGCTCACGCTCACCGGCAACGGGCCGGCGCAGGGCCTCGGTCTGGTCCTGCGCACGCTGGCCGGTGCGCTGGCCACGGCCGACGGCTACGACGCCGCCGACGTACGCACCACGCGCACCCTGATCGCCCACCAGATCGGAGCCCTGTCCGCGCACCCGGCGGGCGTCGCCCGCAACGCCCTGCGCCGCCTGCGCGGCCTGGGCCCCGAGTACGCCTCCGCCGCGGCCGTGTCCCAGGTGAGCCCGCTCGGCCTGGAGGCGTTCCACGCCACGGCCCTCTCACCGGCCGCCGCCTCGCTGGTCATGGTCGGCGACCTCGTACCGGAGGCCGCCGCGCAGGCCGCGGAGGCGCTCGGCGACTGGGGACCCGTCACAGCCGCACCCGCCCATCCCATGACGCCGGGCGAACCCGCGGGCCCGGCCTGGGAGCTGATCGACCATCCGGGCGGCAGCCAGGTCCAGGTGCGCTTCCACGCCCCCTGCCCCGACCCCGGCGACCCCACGTTCCCGGCGGCCGAGATCGCCAACATGGCGTTCGGGGGCTACTCCTCCTCGCGCCTGTCCACGGCGCTACGCGACATCCACCGCTACACCTACTCGGCCAGGAGCGTCATCGAGCCCGAGCGCACCGGCGCCGGCCTCTCGGTGAGCTTCGACGTCAGGAGGGAGGCAGCCGACGAGGCGGTCGAGGAGTTCCATCGCGTCGTCCACGGCGTGACCGCCGACCCGTACGGACCGGACGAGATCGACGCCGCCAGGCAGTACCTGATCGGGCGGAGGCTCGCCGGAACGGGCGGCCAGGACGACCTGGCCGCCGCCATCACCGGCAGGATCGAGCTCGGCCTGCCCATCGAGGAAATCTTCGGCTACGGCCGCAGGCTCTCCGCCGTGCCCGACGACGACGTCCTGGCCGTGTGCCGGACGGTCATCGTCCCCCGCGCCTTCGCCGGCGTCGCCGTCGGCGACTTCAGCAAGCAAGGCAAACAACTCGTCAGCACATGATCGCCGCCCGACAATGAGGACTGGAAATGATCTCTCAGACTCTCCTGGAACGCAGGGAAACCGTGCACAGACCAGACACCGCATCCGTCATCGAGGTCCGTGACCTCCGCCAGAAGTACGGTGACTTCGAGGCCGTCAAGGGGATCTCCTTCGAGGTCCGGCCCGGCGAGCTGTTCGCCCTGCTGGGCACCAACGGAGCCGGCAAGACCACCACGATCGAGATCCTGGAGGGCTTCCGGCCGCCGACCGAGGGCTCCGTGCGCGTGCTCGGCCACGATCCTGTCACCGAGCGGGCCAAGGTACGCCCGCACACCGGTCTCATGCTGCAGGAAGGTGGTTTCTTCACCGACCTCACCGTGGTCGAGACCGTGCGGTTCTGGCGTGACGTGTCGCCGAACAAGCCGTACACGGTCGCCGAGGTCCTCGACCGGGTCGAGCTGGCAGAGAAGGGCGACGTACAGGTGCGCCAGCTCTCCGGCGGGCAGAAGCGCCGCCTGGACCTGGCGCTGGCCACCCTCGCCCAGCCCAAGGTGCTCTTCCTGGACGAGCCCACCACCGGCATGGACCCCGAGGCCCGCCGCAACACCTGGACCATCATCCAGGACCTGGTCTCCTCCGGCACCACCGTCCTGCTCACCACGCACTACCTGGAGGAGGCCGAACGCCTGGCCGACCGGCTGGCCATCATGCACGAGGGCCGCATCCAGCTGGCGGGCACCGCCGCGGAGGTCGTCTCCCAGCAGGGCAACCGCATCCGCTTCCGCGTGCCCGACCAGCTGCCCGTCGAACGGCTCCCCCTGCTCGACGGCGTCGCGGCGGCCACTGAGCTGCGCAAGGGCCAGCTCATCGCCGAATACCGGCTGGGCGCCGACCCCGACGGCACCCAGCAGTCCCTCGCCCACCTGATCTCGTGGGCGTCCCAGAACCGTCTCGTCCTCGACCGGCTCGAAGTACGCAGCGCCTCCCTCGAGGACGTCTTCCTGGAGGTGGCACATGCTGCTTAACCACACCCTGCGGCTGGCCAGGCTGGACCTGGCGCTGCTGACCCGCAACCGGATGGCCTTCTTCACCACGATCGCCTTCCCGCTCCTGCTCGGCTGCGTGGCGCTCCTCCTCAAGGACGGCTTCGTGTCCGGCGTCTCCTCGGGCCTCTACATCCTCACCGGGATGCTCGCCCTGATCGGCTTCTTCGTCACGTTCATGCACCTCACCACGGTCTTCACGGTACGGCGCGAGGAACTGGTGCTGAAGCGCATGCGCGGAAGCGTCCTGTCCGAGGCCGCCATCTTCGGCGGCAGCGGGCTGGCCTGCACGGTCATCTACGTCCTGCAGGTGGCGGCGATCATCACGCTGGGCATGGTGGCGCTCGGCGGGCACATGCCGCGCAACATCCCCCTGCTGTTCCTCGGCGTGGTGCTGGGCTCGGTGATGTTCGTGCCGATGGCGGCGGCGCTGTCGGGATTCACGAAGAGCGGGGAGTCCGCCCAGATCACCGTGCTGCCCGCGATGCTGGTGCTGGCCACGACCTCGCAGGCCAGCTTCCCCCTGGCCGGCATGCCGGACATCGTGCAGCGCGTCGCGGGCGCCCTGCCCCTTTCGCCGGTCGTCGACGTGATCCGCATCGGCTACTTCGGCCAGGACTTCACGCAGGCCGCGCCGCACCCGGCGGTGTCGTTCGCGGAGTCGTGGGTGGCGGCCGGGCCGCGGCTGCTGCTGATCGCGGCGTGGATCGTCGTGGGCGTGCTGATCGCGCGCAAGCACTTCCGCTGGGAGCCGCGCAGTTCCTGATTCGTGGGGAAACGACCGGGGCCCCGGATGGCCGTTGGACTAATCCGGGCGCCCCGGTTGTTGCAGTCTCGGAGCGGTGAAGCCGGGATCACGAGACGATGGTCCTGTTGCGCCCAAGCCCCGAACCCATGGAGACATGCCTGTGAGCGACGGACCCCTGATCGTTCAGTCGGACAAGACGTTGCTGCTCGAAGTGGACCACGAGCAGGCCGACGCGTGCCGCAAGGCGATCGCGCCGTTCGCCGAGCTCGAACGTGCGCCCGAGCACGTGCACACCTACCGCGTCACCCCCCTGGCGCTGTGGAACGCCCGCGCCGCGGGACACGACGCCGAGCAGGTCATCGACGCGCTGATCGGCTTCAGCCGCTACCCGGTGCCGCACGCGCTGCTGGTGGACGTCGCCGAGACCATGGCGCGCTACGGCCGGCTGCGGCTGGAGAAGGACCCGGTCAACGGCCTGGTGCTGACCTCCACCGACCGTGCGGTGCTGGAAGAGGTGCTGCGCTCCAAGAAGATCCAGCCGATGCTGGGCGAGCGGATCGGCCCCGACTCGGTCGTCGTGCACCCGAGCGACCGTGGCAACGTCAAGCAGGCCCTGCTCAAGCTCGGCTGGCCGGCCGAGGACCTGGCCGGCTACGTGGACGGCGAGCACCACCCCATCAAGCTGCTGCAGGAGGGCTGGGCGCTGCGCCCCTACCAGCAGGAGGCGGCCGACGCGTTCTGGAACGGCGGCTCGGGCGTCGTCGTGCTGCCCTGCGGCGCGGGCAAGACCATCGTCGGCGCGGCCGCCATGGCGCACGCGCAGGCCACCACGCTGATCATGGTCACGAACACCGTCTCCGCCCACCAGTGGCGGACCGAGTTGCTCAAGCGCACGTCGCTGACCGAGGACGAGATCGGCGAATACTCCGGCTCGAAGAAGGAGATCCGCCCGGTCACCATCGCCACCTACCAGGTGATGACCACCCGGCGCAAAGGCGTCTACAGCCATCTGGAGCTGTTCGACGCCCGCGACTGGGGCCTGATCGTCTACGACGAGGTGCACCTGCTGCCCGCGCCGATCTTCCGGATGACGGCCGACCTGCAGGCCCGCAGGCGCGTCGGCCTGACCGCGACGCTGGTGCGCGAGGACGGGCGCGAGGGTGACGTGTTCTCGCTGATCGGCCCCAAGCGCTACGACGCGCCGTGGAAGGAGATGGAGAACCAGGGCTGGATCGCGCCCGCCGACTGCGTCGAGGTGCGCGTGACGCTGACGGACGAGGAGCGGCTGGCGTACGCGATGGCCGAGGCCGAGGAGCGCTACCGGTTCTGCGCCACCACGCCGTCGAAGACCCGGGTGACCGAGGCGCTGGTGCGCCGGCACCTGGGCGAGCAGGTGCTGGTCATCGGCCAGTACATCGACCAGCTCGACGAGCTAGGCGAGCACCTCAACGCGCCGATCATCAAGGGCGAGACCAGGATCAAGGAGCGCGAGCGGCTCTTCCAGGCCTTCCGCGACAAGGAGATCCAGGTGCTGGTGGTGTCGAAGGTAGCCAACTTCTCCATCGACCTGCCGGAGGCGGCCGTCGCGATCCAGGTGTCGGGCACGTTCGGCTCGCGTCAGGAGGAGGCGCAGCGGCTCGGGCGGGTGCTGCGGCCCAAGTCCGACGGGGGCGGCGCCCGGTTCTACACGGTGGTCAGCAGGGACACGGTCGACCAGGAGTTCGCGGCGCACCGGCAGCGGTTTCTCGCCGAGCAGGGGTACGCGTACCAGATCATCGACGCCGACGACGTGCTGGGCGGGGTGTAATGCCCAGCCGCTCGGATGAGCGGCCAGGCATCAGCGTGGCATCACGTCCACGAGACTCCGCGGGCCGAAGACATCGAACCACCCCCCTCACCTGCGTACTATCACGCCGCCTGCGACATACCCCCATGATCCGGCAAACCCACCTGATATGCCCGATTTTTTCGGTATTCCCACATTGATCAGCCGGCCGTCATGCCTCCCACGAACAGCACGCCCTCGGCCACGATCCAGGCGGCCACTCCGGCGCCCATGAGAGGGGTGAACACCCGCGGGTCGCGCCTCGACCGCGGGAGGAGCCAGGCGGCCGCCGTGCAGCAGGCGGCCAGCGCGGCGAAGATCCCCGACATCGTGGAGACCCGGCCGAGCCGCTGAGTGCACCTCGAAGCGGACTCACCACCCGCACAGAACGCCTCCAGCCCCCACCCGGCGAACACCGACAACCCCCACAGCGCCGCGAGCAGGAAGCTCGCGATCGTGGGAAGGATCGGTGAGACACGCAGCCGAACCCGCGCCATCACCTATGCGTACCCACGTAAATGCTTTGGTAGGCCACGGGGGCCGCTATTAAACTGGTCGATTCGCTGCCTTGACCACCTCTGTCACCGACCCCGGAGGCGTTTCCGCATGCCCGCACACCAACTCGCTCCCGACATACCCTCCGACGTGCTCGCCGCCGAGCAGGCCCACCTGGCCAGGTCCAGGGCCGCGCTCAAAGCCATGCGGGCCCACGCCCAGTCGTTGTCCGCCGACGCGGCGGGCGACTGGGTCTCGCAGCAGATCCTGCAGTCCCTGCTCGACCAGCGGGTGGCCGCGCTGGCCGACCACCCGGACACGCCGCTGTTCTTCGGCCGCCTCGACCGGGCCGCGGCCGGGCGGAAGGGCGCGCCGCAGGAGGACGACGAGGAGCCGGGCGAGCAGGCCGAGTTGCCCGCCACCATCTACGTCGGCCGCCGCCACGTGCACGACGGCAGCAGCCGGCCGCTGGTCATCGACTGGCGTGCGCCGGTGTCCCGCGCGTTCTACCAGGCCAGCCCGTCCGACCCGATGGGGTTGGCGCTGCGGCGCCGCTTCGGCTACCACGGCGGCGCGCTCACCGCGTTCGAGGACGAGCCGCTCGGCGAGGGCGGCGAGATCGGCCCGTCGCGGATCCTCACCGAGGAGATCGAGCGCCCCCGCACCGGGCCGATGCGCGACATCGTCGCCACCATCCAGCCGGACCAGGACGAGATCGTCCGGTCGACGCTGGCCCAGACCGTGTGCGTGCAGGGCGCCCCGGGCACCGGGAAGACGGCCGTCGGCCTGCACCGGGCCGCCTATCTGCTGTTCACCCATCGCGAGCGGCTGGCCAGGGCCGGCGTCATGATCGTGGGCCCCAACCGGGCGTTCCTCTCCTACATCTCCTCGGTCCTGCCCGCGCTCGGCGAGGTCAAGGTCGACCAGACCACGGTGGCGGGGCTGCTCGGCGACCACTCCACCGCCGAGGACCCGATGGTCGCGGCGGTTAAGGGTGACGCCAGGATGGCGGCGGTGCTCGAACGCGCGCTCTGGCTGCACATCGTGAAGCCGGAGGAGGGGGTGGTCTACACCCAGGGCGCCTACCGCTACCGGGTGGCCGACTACGAGGTACGCGAGATCGTGGCCTCGTTGCGCGGCACCACGCGGTACAACCCCGGACGGGCGGCGCTGGCGCAGCGCCTGGCCCACCTGGTGCTGGTACGCATGGAAGAGCGCGGCGGCTCGCCTGACGACCGGGTCCAGGACGCCGTGGCCCGGTCGAAGCCGGTACGGCAGCTGGTCGACACCGTCTGGCCGAAGCTGACCCCGGAGCAGGTCCTGCATCGCCTGCTCTCCAACCCGGAATTTCTCGCCAAAGCCGCTAAATCCGATTTGTCGCCTGACGAGCAGGAAATGCTGATCTGGCGGAAGCCGTACCGGAGCTGGAAGTCCGCCAGGTGGAGCCCCGCGGACGCCGCGCTGCTCGACGAGCTCCGCGACCTCATGGACCGCACCCCCTCCCTGGGCCACCTGGTGGTGGACGAGGCCCAGGACCTCTCCGAGATGCAGCTGCGGGCCCTCGGCCGCCGCTGCCGCAACGGCTCGGCCACCGTGCTGGGCGACCTCGCCCAGGGCACCACGCCGTGGTCGACCACCTCGTGGGAGTCGGTGCTGGTCCACCTCGGCCAGTCCGACGGCGAGGTGACGGAGCTGACGCTCGGCTTCCGCGTACCGCGGGAGGTCCTCGACTACGCGGCCCGCCTGCTCCCCTCGGTCGCCCCCGACCTCGCCGCCCCCCGATCCCTCCGCCCCGGACTCGGCTCCCTCTCGATCCGCCCCGGCGTCCCGGTCGCCGAGGCCGCCAAGGAGGCCCTGGACAAGGAGGGCTCGATCGGCATCATCGCCCCCGACGCGATGGTGACCACGATCTCCGACGCCCTGGCCGGCCTCCCGCACGCGATCCTGGACCCCGACGCCGTGGAGGAGCACCGCCTGCTCGTCGTCCCCGCCACCCTGGCCAAGGGCCTGGAATATGACCACGTGATCGTGGTGGAGCCCGCCGACATCGTCGCGGCCGAGCCCAGGGGCCTGGCCAGACTGTACGTGGTGCTGACCCGAGCGGTGACCTCCCTGACCGTCCTCCACGACAAGCCCCTGCCCCCCGAGCTGGCCACGGTGTGAGGCCCTGATCCACGTTGGGCACGGCCACTCCTAGGATGGCCAGCAGAATGCTCTCAACCAGGAGGATGCCGTGCCTGCACCGTTGCCACACGAACACCTGCCGTCCGTCCCAGCGCTCACGGTCGAGAGCGACGACGTCCAGCACGAGGAGCGGCTCAGCGAGCGCCACGTCTTCAACGACTGGGGCATGCAGGGGGAGAATCTCTCCCCCCACCTCCGCTGGTCGGGCGCCCCGGCCGAGACTCGCAGTTACGCCGTCACCTGCTACGACCCCGACGCCCCCACGGGCAGCGGCTTCTGGCACTGGGTCCTGTTCGACCTGCCCGCCTCGGTGACCGAGCTGCCCACGGCCGCCGGCACGGCCCCTGACTTCAAGGGCCTGCCGGAGGGCGCGGTCCACGCCCGCAACGACTACGGCATCAAGGCCTACGGCGGCTCGGCCCCGCCCCCCGGCGACCCGCACCGCTATGTCTTCACGGTGCACGCCCTGGGCGTGGACAAGCTGGGCGTGGACAGTGACGCGAGCCCGGCGGTGGTGGGCTTCAACATCACCGCCAACACCCTGGCCCGCGGCCACGTCATCGCCTACTACGGCGTCTGAAGTCCACCCGGACCGCAGGCCGTGCGAAGGCGCCCCGGGGCGCCCGCACGCCTGCGCCGGGCGAGGCGCCAGAGCCTCCGGGCGCCCGCACGCCTGCGCCGGGCGAGGCGGCGCCAGAGCCTCCGATCATCGAAAAGGCGCCCCACCGGCCTCGGCAGGGCGCCCGGAATCCGGCGTGGCACGCGCGGTCAGCTGACCGCCGCGCCGGCGCACGACATGAGGTCCGGCATCAGCGAGTCCAGCACCGGCAGCCCCAGCTGGGGACTGGGCAGGCAGAACGGCACCTGCAGCTCCTTCAGGAGTTTGAAGTCGCCGCCGAAGGGGTTGACGCCGTGCGACCGCGCGACCTCGGTGCCCGCTTGGGTGGGGGCGGCCATGACGGTGGCGGCGGCCAGGGCGAGGGCGGCGACGCCGAGAACGCGCTTGGTGCGGGAGAACATCCACTACTCCTTCTGCTGTGCGGTGTGCGGCACTCAGCATCGCTCACTGTGAGTAGCGGATCAATCATTAAAGGTAATACCTGGGAAACGAAACAAGGGCGACCCGGAAAACCCGGGCCACCCTTGTCGGGAACAGCGAGAAAAGACCTAGAAGTCCATGTCGCCGCCGCCACCCGGCATGGCCGGAGCGGCAGGGGTCTTCTCGGGCTTCTCGGCGATGACCGCCTCGGTGGTGAGGAACAGCGCCGCGATGG
>NZ_FNDJ01000003.1 GCF_900099965.1 Nonomuraea jiangxiensis
ACCGAGAACATGGACTGGGTCGCGGCCGCGCTCAAGCGGATCGTCACGTTCACCCAGGCCGGCGGCGAGATCAACGTGGTGGTCTCCGGGATCAACGTCGGCGCCCAGCCGTACTGGAACGCCGAGGCGACGATGCTCATGCACACCAAGGGCATCCTGGTGATGACGCCGGACTCGGCGATGGTGCTCACCGGCAAGCAGGCGCTGGACTTCTCCGGCGGCGTCTCGGCCGAGGACAACTTCGGCATCGGCGGCTACGACCGGGTGATGGGGCCGAACGGCCAGGCACAATACTGGGCGCCCACCATTCCGGCCGCCCGCGACGTGCTGATGGCCCACTACGACCACACCTACGTCGTGCCCGGCGAGACGTCACCGCGGCAGGCCCACACCACCGACCCGGTGGACCGCGACGTCTCTCCGTTCCCGCACGCGATCGCGGGCAGCGACTTCACCACCGTCGGCGAGATCTTCTCGTCCGAGTACAACCCGGACCGCAAGAAGCCGTTCGACATCCGTACGGTGATGCGCGCCCTGGCCGACCAGGACCACCCGGTGCTGGAGCGGTGGGCGGGCATGGCCGACGCCGAGACGTCGGCGGTGCAGGACGCGCACATCGGCGGGTGGCCGGTATGCCTGATCGGTATCGAGTCGCGCTCGGTGCCGCGGCGCGGCTTCCCGCCCACGGACGGGCCGGACACCTACACCGCGGGCACGCTGTTCCCGCGCTCGTCGAAGAAGACCGCGCGGGCGATCAACGCGGCGTCCGGCAACCGGCCGCTGGTGGTGCTGGCGAACCTGTCCGGGTTCGACGGCTCGCCGGAGTCGCTGCGCAAGCTGCAGCTGGAGTACGGGGCCGAGATCGGCCGGGCGATCGTCAACTTCGACGGGCCGATCGTGTTCTGCGTGATCTCCCGTTACCACGGCGGCGCGTTCGTGGTCTTCTCCAAGGCGCTCAACCCGAACATGACCGTGCTGGCGCTGGAGGGCTCGTTCGCCTCGGTGCTCGGCGGTGCCCCGGCGGCGGCCGTGGTGTTCTCCGGTGAGGTGAACAACCGCACCGCGACCGACCCGCGGGTGACCGAGCTGCAGACGCGGGTCGCGGCGGCCAGCGGCGCCGAGCGGGCGGCGCTGAACGCCCGGCTCGCCGAGGTGCAGTCCGCCGTGCGGGCGGAGAAGCTCGGCGAGGTCGCCGCGGAGTTCGACCGGGTGCACAGCATCCAGCGCGCGGTGGAGGTCGGCTCGGTGGACGCGATCATCAGCGTCGCCGAGATGCGGCCGCGGATCATCAAGGCCATCGAACACGGCATGAAGCGCTGACGTCTCGGTAACCACGTCAGGTTCCCGCGCTCGTCCCGAACCCGGGCGAGCGCGGGTGACCGAAACCTCTCGTACGGGTTGCCCGAAAAGCGCTGCCGTTGATGCCGGTGTACTCCCCGGGCTGGTGCCGGGTGCAGGGTGCCATCGAATGTGATGAGTCCCGACAAGGGGCCCGACTAAGTGTTCATTGCACCAGTCTGGATCACATGTCACATTCTGTATACGGTATGTGAATTTCACCGGCACCAGGCAGAGAGGGAGATCCATGAGGCGCACGGGTCGGCTATTAGCAGCCGCCGCCTTCCTCGTCCTGCTCAACGCGGCCCCCGGAATGGGGCTCGCCCAACCTCAATCAGGCTCCGAAACTCCTTTCGGAAAGCCGAACGCCGCAACGCCCAATCCCGGCGCGAACAACAAAGCGGTTCCGGCGACCCGCCCCGCCGGATACCTGGACCAGACGCGCTCGGAGGTGCTGGCCCGCAACGGGATCGCCGCCACGAGCAACCCGCTGGCCACCGCCGCCGCGGAGCGGATCCTGCTCGCCGGCGGCAACGCGGTGGACGCCGCCGTCGCCGCGTCGGCGACGCTGGGCACCGTTGAGCCCATGAGCACGGGGCTCGGCGGCGACCTGTTCGCGATCGTCTGGTCGGCGAAGGACAAGAAGCTCTACTCGCTGGCGTCGAGCGGCTGGGCGCCCAAGGCGTGGACCGTCGACTACTTCAAGAACACGCTCGGCGTCGACGAGGTCCCCGGCCGGGGAATCAACTCCGCGGTCATCCCGGGCACCGTCTCCGGGTGGGACGCGCTCCTGAAGCGCTTCGGCAGCATGGGGTTCAAGGAGGTGCTGGAGCCGGCCGCCTCCTACGCGGAGGACGGCTTCCCCATCCACGAGGTGATGCACGGCCAGTGGCGGTCGACGGTCAACTCGCTCAGGGAGGACCCCGACTCGGCGAAGACCTGGCTCCCCGGCGGGCAGGCCCCTCAGCTGTACAGCGTCTTCCAGAACCCCGACCTGGCCCGCGCGCTGCGCCTGATCCAGAAGGACGGCCGGGACGCCTTCTACAAGGGCCCGATCGCCAGGGCCATCGTGGAGAAGTCCCAGACCGCCGGCGGGGTGATCGCGGCGGACGACCTCTCCGAGTACCGGTCGGAATGGGTGACGCCGCTCTCCACCGAGTACCACGGCTACCAGGTGCACCAGTTGCCGCCGCCCGGGCAGGGCTTCGCCGCCCTGGAGATGCTGAACATCCTCGACGTGTGCGCCCCGCGGCTCGGCTTCGACCTGGCCGAGCTGGGACCGCGTGAGCCGCGCTACTGGCACCTGCTCATCGAGGCGAAGAAGCTCGCCTACTCCGACCTGCACCGCTACAACGCCGACCCCAAGTTCGACCCGGCCCCGCTCGACCGCCTGCTCTCCAAGGAATACGCGGCGACGCTGTGCGACCGGATCGATCCCGACCGGGCGACGCCGCTCGACGTCAACGGCGCCGACCAGGGCAGCACCGTCTACTTCGCCACGGCCGACCGCTGGGGGAACATGGTCTCCCTGGTCAACAGCGTCTACTCCACCTTCGGGTCCAAGGTCACCGTCCCGGGCTACGGGTTCGTCCTGGCCAACCGGGGGTCCGGGTTCACCCTCGACGAGGCCCATCCCAACGTGGTGGAGCCGCGTAAGCGGCCCTTCATCACCATCATCGCCAGTTTCATCACCAAGGATCGTCAGCCGGTGATGGCGTTCGGCAACATGGGCGGCGGCACCCAGCCACAGGCCCACGCGCAGCACATCGTCAACATGATCGATCTCGGCATGAACGTTCAGGCCACGACCGACGTCGCCCGCTTCGACCACAGCCAGGAGAACGACGTCACCAGCCTGGACACATACCTGTTCGATCTCGTCGGGCCGAAACTCCAGGAGATGGGCCACCGGCTCAACCGGGCCAACGGCCACGCGGGCGGCTATCAGGGCATCCTCTTCGAGCCGGACCCGCGCCTGCCCAAGCCCATCCTGCCCAGGGGCGACGGCCCCCGTACCGGTGAAGCCTACGAACGCCCGGTGAACGGCGTCTACCGGGCCGGCTCCGACCCGCGCAAGGACGGCCACGCCGGAGGCTGGTAACCACCCTCGACCGACCACCGGCGCACACCGCCGCCGGTGGTCGGCCCTCTTTCACGCCGACCGCACCGGCAGCTTGGCCAGGAACAGCGGGTAGAAGGGGATCTCCGCCCCGCTGTGTGCCAGGCAATAGTGCGGCCCATGGCCGAAGCCCACGTGCGACTCCCGCCGCGAGCCCCGCTCACGGGTCAGGTCGAGCCGGCCAGGGCCGTCGAAACGGCGCGGGTCGTAGTTGGCGCTCATCCCCTCCTGAACGCCGATCAGCTCGCGGATGACCGCGATCGGCAACGGGCAGGCGAAAGCTGTGCGGCGCACGGGCTCATCAAAGCGAACGGCTTCCGTCCCGTGTTCGTGGATATCGCGGTTCCGCCGGCAGCCGTGCGGGAACCGGCGTTCGCTTCTCGGATGAATTGGTCTTATTCAATGGGCCGCCCGGCGCGGTCGCCGGGAAATGAATTCGGGATTGCATATTCGGATTAATAAGCCGAATATCCGGCCGCGAGGACGGGGCCGAGCGTGGGCGTCGTCCCGATCGCGCACGTCGAGCCGGAGTTTCGGTGTGCCCCGAGCCGGGGTTAGGGCGACAAGACAATCGGGCCGCCCGATACTTGAAAGTTTCACCGCTACTTGACACGCCCGGCGACAAAGGAGTCCGGAGGCGAGTGAACACAGCGCGGGACGCCGGCGATCCGGGACGGCCGGCGGTGCTTCTTACTTTGCCGCACAGAGCTTGTGTCGAGTCGTTGTCAGGGGACGACAGAAGGCCGTGCCACACTTCGACAGGCCCTGCCCTTCCCCTTCGGCGGTTCGTGATGAACATCTCAAACCAGACAAAACCGCCACTTATCACGCCAAAGCGTTGCGGAGGAGTTTCGGTCGCCCGAATCCTGGTTACGGTCCTATTGGGGTTCGGCCGCATCTATCATCGCATGCCCGGCGGTGCAAGAGTCCCCCGGGGGTGAATCCAGTTATCCGCCAGGAGGTAAGGGGCGCCCCCTAATACGCCGTTGACTCCACCCCGAGAACATCGATATAAGAGTTGATGTCGTGCAACGGCGTGAGATCACACGCTTTGACAAGACAGATCGCACAACTCCCTATTTCGATGTTGTTTCGAGGAAATTGTCGAGGAGCGCCGTAACATGGCGGTTGACGACCTCTCTATTCAGCGACGAATCACCCAATCGACATCGTTACCCAGGCCGCGGGCACCGCGGGTGGCGACCTCCCCCAGGGGAGGTGCTGGGCGATCAGCGGCCAGCTAGCCGCGGCGGCGCAGGACCCCCACCCCATGGATCCACGCCCCGCCCGCACGTTGTTCTGCCTGCCGTACGCCGGAGGAGGCGCCAGCGCCTACGCCGGGCTCCTCCGCGAACTCGCCGACCTCACTGTGGTCCCCATCCAGCTCCCCGGCAGGGAGAACCGCATCGCCGAACCGCCGGCCTTCACCATCGACGAGATCGCCGACGAGGTGGCCCCCGCCACGGACGAGCCGTACGCCCTGTACGGCCACAGCATGGGCGCCCGCCTGGCCTTCGAGGTGGTCCGCGAGCTGCGCCGGCGCGGCCTGCGCCAGCCGTCGAGACTGTACGTCGGCGGCGCGCACGCGCCGGATCGCCGGGTGCCGCTGGCGGCGGCCGTCGACCTGCCCGAGGACGCCTTCATCGACCAGCTCGTCCGCAGGTCGGGCGCGCTACCCGAGCTCAAGCACATGCCGGAGCTGCGGGAGCTGATGATGCCGGTGCTGCGGTCGGACTTCGTCTGGATCAGGAACTACGCCTTCGCCCCCGAACCCCCGATCGACTCCCCCATCGTGGCCTTCACCGGTCTGGAGGACGGGGAGGTCGGCGCGGCGGACATGCTCGGCTGGGCCAGGCACACCACCGGCGGCTTCCGCCTGCGTACGCTGCGCGGCGGCCACCTGTTCGTCAAGGACCGCCCGGCCGAGCTGGCCGCGCTCATCGCCGCCGACCTGGCGGCCGAGCCCGCCCTGCCCGAGCCGGACGAGGTCCACCTCTGGCTGGGCCGGCCCACCGACCACGGCACGGTCCTGCGCCACTACGCCGGTCGGGCCGCGGTGAGCACGAGCCACTCCGACGACCTGACCCTGCTGGCCGCGGTCAGCACGAACCCCACGGGCGACCCCACGGCAACCGGGGAACCCGGGACCGGGGTGTCCCTTCTGCGCGCGCTGGATCTCGGGGGGCCGGACGACGGCCTGTCCGAGCTGAACGGGGACGAGCACGAGCAGATCGAGGACGCCGCCGAGGAGGACCGGCGGTGGCTGGCCTCACGCGCCGTCACCGCGAAACGGGCGTTGATGGCCGCCGACGGCCGGGGGGCCGATCCCACGGCGGTCAGCTTCCCTGACCTCGCCGACCCCGGTCCCTGGCGTGCCCAGGCCGGCCCGGGACTGGACCGGCTGGCCCGCTGGCAGGTCGTCCACCTACCTCTGCACACCACCCGGGGAGAAGCGTTGGGAGCAGTCGCTGTGCCGCACGACAGGGTGCGGCTGAGATTTGACATGCCGGCAGAACAGGCGGGGTAACGGGGGGACTGGGTGACCAACGGGGCGCTTCTTCATGACCTCGTCCTGGCGCAGGCCGGGCGCACTCCGAACGCGACGGCCGTGTGGCAGGGGGACGAGGGCCTGACCTACCGCGAGCTGGTCTCCGCCGCCGCGGCGCTGGCCCACCGGCTGCGCGAGCTCGGCGCCGGGCCCGAGGTCCGGATCGGCATCTGCCATCGCCGCACTCCTGAGCTGCTGGTCTGCGTTCTGGGCGTGCTCATGTCCGGGGGCGCGTACGTGCCGCTGGACCCCTCGCACCCGCGCCGGCGGCTCGCCGGGATCATCGAGGACGCCGGGATCACCACGGTCGTCACCGACGAGACCGGCGCGGACCTGCTGGCCGGGCTGCCCGTCCACGTCGAAACGGCGACCCGGCCGGGGGACGGCGAGCCCGTCATCGCCGCCGGCGCGAGCGAGCCGCCCACGGGCGTCGCGCCGCCGGGTGCGGCGGCCTACGTGCTCTACACCTCGGGCTCGACCGGGCGTCCCAAGGGGGTGGTGGTCAGCCATGCCTCGGCGGTGACCTTCGTGACGATGGCGGGCGAGGTGTTCGGGCTGGACGCCGGATGCCGGTCGATCGGGTTCGCGGCGCTCGGGTTCGACGTGTCGGTGCTGGACGTCTTCGCCCCGCTCGCGCGGGGCGGGTCCGTGATGCTCATCCCCGAGGAGGACCGGGTCGATCCGGTCCGGCTCCAGCGCTTCCTGGAGCGGCACCGGGTGACCTGGGGCACGATCCCGCCCGCGCTGCTGCCGCTGCTGGAGCCGGAGCGGCTGCCCTGGCTACGCGATCTGCTCACCGCCGGTGAACCGGCCGGGCCCGAGCAGGTGGCCCGCTGGGCGACGGGCGGGCGGCGCTTCCACAACTGGTACGGGCCGACCGAGACCACGGTGTGCGTCGTCGGCACCGAACTGGCGGGTGCCTGGGACCGGCCGCTGCCCATCGGGTACGCGCTGCCGGGCTGCCAGGCGTACATCCTCGACGACCAGCTCCGGCCCTGCCCGCCCGGCACGCCGGGAGAGCTGTGCATCGGCGGCCCGCAGCTGGCCCGGGGCTACCTGGACCGGCCGGGGTTGTCGGCCGAGCGGTTCGTGCCCGACCCGTACGGCGGGCCGGGCGCGCGCATGTATCGCACCGGGGACCTGGTCGTACTGGAGGAGGACGGCCGCATCGGCTTCATCGGGCGGCTGGACCGGCAGGTGAAGGTCCAGGGGCAGCGCGTCGAGATCGGCGAGATCGAGGCGGTGCTGCGTGCGCACCCCGACGTGCGGCAGGCGGTGGCGGACGTGTCGCCCGGTCCGGCGGGGCTGAAGGAGCTGACCGCCTACCTCGCCCCGGAGAACGCGCCCGGCATCGACGAGGTGCGGGCTCATTGTCTGGAGAGCATGCCCGCGTACATGGTGCCGACCAGGGTGGTACGGCTGGCCGTGCTGCCGCTGACCGTGGCGGGCAAGATCGACATGGCGGCCCTGCGCGCCCACCGCGCCGCGACCCCGGCGACCGGCACTTCCCCGGCGGGCGAGAACGCGCGTGGCGTCCTGGCGAGCGAGACCGAGCGCGGCGTCGCGGCGGCCTGGGCCGAGGCGTTCGGGAGCGAGGAGCCGGGACCGGAGGACGACTTCCTGGCCTGCGGCGGGCACTCCCTGGTGGCCATGCGCCTGACCGCCCTGCTGCGTGCGGGGCTGGGCAGGGAGATCGAGGTCAGCGACGTGCTCGCGGGCCGTACCGTGGCCGGTATCGCGCGCCGGGTCGAGCTCGCCCCGCCGGTGCGGGACGAGCCGCTCGCCGACGCGTCGGCCGCGCTGTCGGCGGTGCAGCGGCGGATGTGGTTCGTGGAGCGGCTGGCGCCCGGCACGCCCGTGCACAACATCGCGATGGCGCAGCGCCTGTCCGGCCCGCTGAACGTGGCCGCCCTGCGCGCCGCCCTGGCGGCGGTGGCCGAGCGGCACGAGGTGCTGCGCTGGCGCGTCCCGCAGTCGGACGGGGTGCCCGCCGTCGCCGTGTCGCCACCCGGCCCGGTGCCGCTGCCGGTGGAGGACGTGACCGAGCCGGAGGTGGCCGAGCGGCTGGAGGCCGAGGCCAGGCTCGCCTTCGACCTGGCGGAGGGGCCGCTGTGGCGGGCCCGGCTGCTGCGGATCGCCGGCGACGAGCACGTGCTGGCCATCACGGCGCACCACCTGGTGTTCGACGGCTGGTCGCAGCAGGTGCTCTACGACGACCTCGGGCGCGCCTACCGCGACGCGGCGCTCCCCCCGCTGCGCACGTCGTTCGGCGGGTACGTGGCCTACCTCGACGGGCGGAACAAGGAGGCGGACCTGGAGTGGTGGCGGGACCACCTGGAGGGCGCCCCCAGCGTGCTCGACCTGCCCCGCGACCATCCGCGCCCGGCCGTGCAGACGTTCGAGGGGGCCGGCGCCACCGCGGAGGCCGACGCCGCCGTCAGCGCCGGGGTGCGCGCGCTGGCCACGCGGCTGGGCGGCACCCCGTACTCGGTGATGCTGGCGGCGTTCGCGCAGGTGCTGCGGCGACTCACCGGACAACACGACCTGATCGTCGGGGCGCCCGTCGCCGACCGGCGCGACCCGGCCTTCCACCCGCTCACCGGGTGCCTGGTACAGGTGCTGCCGGTACGGTTGCGGGTCGAGGACGGCGAGACCTTCGAGGCGCACGTGACGCGCTGCCAGGAGACGCTGTCCGGCGCGCTGGCCCATCTCGACGTGCACCTGGAGCGGCTGGTCGACCGGCTCGGCCCCGGCCGCGACCTGTCCAGGAACCCGCTGATCCAGGTCCTGTTCAACATGTACGACTTCACCGAGCCGCGGCTGGACCTGCCCGGCGTCACGGCCGTCCCGCTGCCGCCCGGGCTGCCGGGGGCACTGTTCGACCTGACCCTGTACGTCGGCGAACGGGACGGGCGTTACGTGCTGCAGGCCGTGTACAACCCGCGGCTGTTCCGGGGCGAGCGGATCGAGGAGTTGCTCGCGGGCTACCTCCGCATCCTCGGCGACCTGGTCACCGCTCCCGAGCGGCCGGTCCGGCGCGCCTCCCTCCGCCCCGGGCAGCCTCTGCCCGGTCAGGACGGCCGGACGAGGCTCCCCGACGGGACCGGCCCGCTGCCCGCCTGGGACGGCCCCGGCGTGGTGGAACGCGTTCTCGCGCAGGCCGGGCTCGACCAGGTCACGCTCGCGGGGACCGGCGGGGATCGGGTGGCGGTCGCCGGTGAGGAGGGCGAGCTGACCTATGCCGAGCTGGCCCGCCTGGCGGCGGCGACCGGTGACGCCGTGTCCGCGGCGGTACGGCCGGGCGACACGGTCGCGATCCTGGCCGCCCGGACCTACGAGCTGCCCGCCCTGATGCTCGGTGTCCTGGGGGCCGGAGCCCGCTGGGCCGTGCTCGACTCGGCCCTGCCGCCCGCCCGCCTGGCGGCCCAGGCCCGCTCCGCCGGGGCCCGCGCCCTCATCGCCTGCCCCGGCGTTCCCGTGCCCCCCGAGCTGGCCTGGCTTCCCGAACTCGCCTGGCCTCCCCGGCCGGCGGGCGGGACCGGGGAGGCGTCGTTCCCGGTGGCGTTCGAGGGGCGGGGATATCTGGCGTTCACCTCCGGCACCACCGGCGAGCCCAAGCCGGTACGGGCCGCCGAGCGCCCGCTGGCCCGCTTCCTGGCCTGGTACGCGGCCGAGTTCGAGCTGACCGCGGACGACCGGTTCGCGCTGCTGGCCGGGCTGGCGCACGACCCGCTGCTGCGGGACGCCTGGACACCGCTGACCCTGGGGGCGACGCTGCACGTGCCGGGCCAGGACCGGGTCCGCGACCCGGCCCGGCTGGCGGCGTGGCTGCGGGAGCGGGCCGTCACGGTCGCGCACCTGACCCCCCAGCTCGCCACGCTGATCGCCGCGGCCGGGGTGGAGCTGCCCGACCTGCGGCTGGTGCTGTTCGGCGGGGACCGGCTGACCTACGCGGACGTGGCCAGGTTCGCGGCGGTGGCGCCGAAGGCCCGCCTGGTCAACACCTACGGCACCACCGAGACCCCCCAGGCGCAGGCCGTGTACGAGATCACCGGCCCGGTCCCGCAAACCGGCGACCCGGTGCCGGTCGGCCACGGCGTGGACGGGGCGGAGCTGCTGGTGCTGGACGCCGACGGCGCCCCGGCCGCCGTGGGCGAGCTCGGCGAGGTGGTGATCAGGAGCCGCCGGCTGGCGGAGGCGTACCTGGACGACGAGCTCACCCGGCTGCGTTTCACCCGCGAGCCGGACGGCGAGACGGCCCGCTACCGCACCGGGGACCTCGGCCGCCACGACCCTGAGGGCCGGGTGGTGCCGGCCGGGCGGGCCGACGGACAGGTCAAGATCCGGGGCTACCGGGTGGAGCTGGGCGAGATCGAGGCGGCGCTGACCGCGCACCCCGGCGTCCGGGCCGCCGCCGCGAAGGTGGCCGAGCAGCCGGGAGGCCGGGTGCTGCACGCCTACGCGGTGCCGGAGAGCGCGGCCGTGCAGGCCGGCGAGCTGCGCCGTCACCTCGCGGCCGGCCTGCCCGACTACGCCGTCCCCGCCGAGCTGGTGCTCCTGCCGGCGCTGCCGCTGACGCCGAACGGCAAGGTCGACCGGGCCGCCCTGCCCGCCCCGCCCCCGCGGGCCGCGCCCGGGCACGGTCAGGAGCCCACCACCCCGACCGAGCGCCTCGTCGCCGGGATCTGGCGGGAGGTCCTCGGCCTGCCGCGGGTCTCCGCCGACGCGAACTTCTTCGAGATCGGCGGGCACTCGCTCGCCACCGCTCAGGTCCAGGCCCGCCTCGCCGCCTCGCTCGGGCGCGAGGTGCCGATCGTGGACCTGTTCCGCTTCCCGACCGTACGGACGCTCGCGGCGCACCTCGACGGCGAGCGGCGCACCGCGGGATCGGAGCGCGCGGCCCGGCGGGTCGCGGCGCGCCAGGCACGACCCTCAACTCGGCCCCACCGGGCCAGACGGGAGAGTAAAGAATGACCGCTGCGCTGAACCACGACGACGAGGGACCCGGGGTCGAGCCGATCGCGGTCGTCGGCCTGGCCTGCCGTCTCCCCGGTGCCGAGGACGTCTCCGCCTACTGGCGCAACCTGGTCGGGGGCGTCGAGTCGGTGCGCTTCTACACGCGGGAGGAGCAGCAGGCGCTCGGCGTCCCTGACTACCTGGTCGACGATCCGACGTGGGTCTCGGCGTGCTCCATCGCGGCCGACTACGGCGCCCTCGACGCCGCCTTCTTCGGCATGTCCCCGCGCGAGGCGGAGTTGCGGGACCCGCAGCAGCGGATGTTCCTGGAGCTGGCCAGCACCGCCCTGGACGACGCCGGGTACGATCCGGCCCGGTATTCCGGGGAGATCGGGGTCTACGGGGCCATCGGGTCGGACGAATACCAATGGATGTACATCCGGCCCAACAAGAAGGTGTTCTCCTCCGTCGGGAACCTCGCCGTCTACACCGGCAACCACCCCGACTATCTGGCCACGCTGGTGTCGTACAAGCTCGACCTGCGCGGCCCCAGCCTGACCCTGCACACCGCCTGCTCCTCCTCGCTCGTCGCCCTGCACGTGGCGTGCGAGGCGCTGCGCAGCGGCGAGTGCGACATGGCGCTGACCGGCGGCGCCTCCCTGGAGCTGCCCGCCGAGTGGGGATACCACTATCACCAGGACGGCATCTACGCCGCCGACGGGCACTGCCGCGCGTTCGACGCCTCCGCGGCCGGCACGATCTGGGGCGGTGGCGGCGGCATGGCCGTGCTGAAGCGGCTGTCCGACGCCGTCGCCGACGGCGACCACATCCGCGCCGTGGTGATCGGCAACGCGATCAACAACGACGGCGCCACCAAGGTGGGCTTCTCCGCGCCGAGCTCCGAGGGCCAGGCCGCGGCGGTCTCCCAGGCGCTGGGCGTCGCCCAGGTCGACCCGCGTACCGTCACCTACGTCGAGGCGCACGGCACCGGCACCGCGCTGGGCGACCCGATCGAGGTGGCGGCGCTGTCCAGCGTGCTCGGCGCGGACACTGACGAGGCTGGCTGGTGCGGCATCGGCTCGGTCAAGACCAACATCGGCCACCTCGGCCCCGCCGCCGGCATCGCGGGCTTCATCAAGACCGTGCTCGCGCTGGAGCACGGCATGATCCCGCCGAGCCTCAACTACGAGACGCCGAACCCGCGCATCGACTTCGGCACCAACCCCTTCCACGTGGTCTCGACGCTGACCAAGTGGGAGACGAACGGCTTCCCGCGCCGGGCGGGCGTCAGCTCCTTCGGCATCGGCGGCACCAACGCGCACGTGGTCGTCGAGCAGGCACCGCCCGCGCCGCTGCCCACCACCCAGCCGCGCCCCGCCCAGCTGCTGCTGCTGTCGGCCCGCACCGCGACCGCGCTGGACGCCGCCGTGGCCGGGCTGGCCGACCACCTCAAGGACCGGGAGACCGACCTGGCCGACGTGGCCTACACGCTGCGGGCGGGCCGCCGCCGGTACGCGCACCGGGCCGCCGTGGTGGCCACCGACGCCGCCGACGCGGTCACGGCGCTGACCACCCCGCGCCGGCTGGTCAAGGGCAAGGCGGGCACGCCCAAGGTGGCCTGGCTGTTCTCGGGCCAGGGCGCGCAGTACGCGGGCATGGGCGCCGGGCTCTACCGGAGCGAGCCCGTCTTCGCCGCCGCGGTCGACGAGTGCGCGGCGATCCTGCACGAGGAGCTCGGCCTGGACCTGCGTACGCTGCTCTTCCCCGCCGAGGACGAGCGGGAGGCCGCCGACGAGCGGCTGCGGCAGACGGCGCTCACCCAGCCCGCGCTGTTCACGGTGGAGTGGGCGCTGGCCGCCCTGTGGCGCTCCTGGGGTGTGGAGCCGGCCGCGATGATCGGCCACAGCATCGGCGAGTACGTGGCCGCCACCGTCGCCGGCGTCTTCCCCCTGCCCGACGCGCTGCGCCTGGTGGCCGCCCGGGGCCGGCTCATGCAGAGCATGCCGCCCGGCGCCATGCTCGCCGTACGCCGTGACCAGGAGGAGGTGCGCCGGGACCTGCCGGAGGGCCTGTCGATCGCCACCGTCAACGGCCCCGGCACCTGCGTCGTCGCCGGACCCGGCGAGCTGGTCGCCGCCTACGCCGCCACCCTCGGCGAGAAGGGCGTGGAGCACACCGCGCTGCGCACGTCGCACGCCTTCCACTCGGCGATGATGGACCCCATACTCGGCGACTTCCACGAGGCCGTCGCCGCCGCGGCCCGGCACGCCCCCACCCTGCCCTTCCTGTCGAACGTCACCGGCACCTGGATCACCGCCGAACAGGCCACCGACCCCGCCTACTGGACGCGCCACCTGCGCGAGACCGTCCTGTTCGGGGACTGCGTGGCGACGCTCGCCGCCGAGGGCGAGTGGCGGCTGGTGGAGTGCGGGCCTGGCCGCCAGCTCGCCGGCCTGGCCAGGACCCAGCTCCCCCGCACCGCCCCGCGGCCGCTGCCCAGCCTTCCCGGCCCCTCCGACGGCAGGCCCGACCTGGAGATCCTCTACGCGGCGGCCGGTGCCCTGTGGACGGCGGGCGTCCCGCTGGACACCGACGCGCTGACCGAGCCCGCCCGCCGCGTCCCGCTGCCGGCCTACCCGTACGAGCGCTCCGACCACTGGGTGCGGACCGCGTTCGACCCCGAGCTGATCTTCCCCCGGCCGCCGCGTACGGGGGCCCTGCCGGTGGAGGAGTGGTTCTCGGTGCCCGCCTGGCGTCAGGCGCCCGTCACCCCGGCCGGGACCGCCGCGCTCGCCGGCCTCCGCTGCCTGGTGTTCGCGGGCCCCGCCGCCGAGCCGCTGCTGGACGGGTTGCGCGCGGCCGGTGCCGACGCCGTCCGGGTGGTCCCCGGCAGCTCGTACGGCACCGCCCCCGACGGCACGATCACCATCCGCCCGGCCGAGCGCGACGACTACGAGGCGCTGCTCGCGGAAACCGGGGTACCGGGCCGGATCATCCACGCCTGGGCGCTGGACGGCGCCGCCGCGACCACGGCCGCGGCGGCCACCGCCGCCCAGGACCTCGGCTTCCACAGCCTGCTGGCCCTGGTGCAGGCGCTGGCCGGCGCCGAGCGCGAGGCGGGGGTCCAGCTCGACATCCTGACCGCCGGCACGCAGGGCGTCACCGGCCAGGACGTCAATCGGCCCGAGCACGCCACCGTCGCCGGCATCACCGGCGTGGTCCCGCTGGAGGCCCGCTGGCTGACGGCCCGCCACCTCGATCTGGAGACGGGACCGTACGACGCGGCGAAGGTGCTCGCCGAACTGGCCGCCGAGCCCGGCGAGCCGGCCGAGGGCGAGCCGCCGTCCCCCGTCGCGCTGCGCGCCGGCCGCCGCTGGGTGCGCGGCTTCGAGCCGGTGCCGCTGCCGCCGCAGGACGACCCGCTGCGCCCGAACGGCGTGTACGTCATCACCGGCGGCCTCGGCGGCATCGGCCTCACCCTGGCCGAGGACGTGGCCACGCGCGTCCAGGCCAGGCTGGTCCTGCTCGGCCGCTCCGGGCTGCCGCCCCGGGCGGACTGGGGCGCGCTCGACGGGGCACCGGAGCGGGTGCGGCGGGCCGTCGCCGCCGTCCGCCGCATGGAGCAGGCGGGCGCCGAGGTCCTCGTGGTGGCCGCCGACGTGACCGACCCCGAGTCGCTGCGCCGGGTCAGGGACGAGGCGCTCGCCAGGTTCGGGCGCGTCGATGGCATCGTGCACGCGGCCGGGGTGCCCGGCGGCGGCATGGCCGAGGTCAAGGAGCGCCGGGCCGCCGACGACGTCATGGCACCCAAGATCGCCGGCACGCTGGCGCTGCATGAGGTGTTCGGCGACCAGCCGCTCGACTTCGTCCTGCTCTGCTCGTCGATCACCGCCGTCGCGGGCGGGTTCGGCCAGGTCGACTACTGCGCGGCCAACAACTTCATGGACGCGTACGCGCACGTCTGGCCCGGCCGGGTGCTGTCGGTGAACTGGGGTGCCTGGCTGGAGGTCGGCATGGCCGCCGAGGTCGCCGCCCCGGTGGCGTTCCGCGCCCTGCAGCGCGGCGACCGGGTGACCAGGCTGGACCACCCGGTGCTCAGCCACCGGCACGAGAGCGCCGGCCGCCAGCCCTGGTACGCCGCGACCCTGTCGCCCGAGACGCACTGGCTCCTGGACGAGCACCGGGTGGCCGGGGTGCCGGTGATGCCCGGCACCGGCTATCTGGAGACCGCCCGCGCCGCGTTCGAGGCGGCCGTGCCGCGTCCCGCGCCCGGACACGTGATCGAGCTGCGCGACGTCGCGTTCGTCGCGCCGCTGCCGGTCGCCGAGGGGGCCAGCGCCGAGGTGCGGGTGCTGCTCACCCCCACCGGCGACGGCATGGACTTCGAGGTGGTCAGCGTCACCGGCGGTGAGCCGACCCAGCACGCCAGGGGCTCGGCGGCCTGGGTCGTGGCGGAGCAGCTAGCCGGGGAGCTGGCCGAGGCGCGGGCGCGCTGCACCCACGGCACCGGCGACGGCAACCCGTTCGCGTCGGCGTCCGGGCTGCTCACGTTCGGGCCGCGGTGGAGCAGCCTGCGCGATGTGCGGCTAGGCCAGAACGAGCAGCTCGCCCAGCTGGTCGCCGGCCCCCAGGTCGCCGCCGAGCTGGGGATCCTGCCCCTGCACCCGGCGCTGCTGGACGAGGCCACCGCGTTCGTCGCCGTCGCCGGCGAGCACAGCTACCTGCCGCTCGGCTACGGCCGCATCACCGTGCACGCGCCGCTCCCGGACGCGGTGTGGAGCCACGCCCGGCTCCGCGACACCGGCGGCGGCGAGGTGCTGGCCGTCGACCTCACCCTGTACGACGACGCCGGCGAGCGCGTCGTGACCATCTCGGACTTCGTGCTCAGGCGCATCGACCGGCAGGCGATGACCCGCACCGTCGATGAGGGGGCCAGGCAGGCGGCCGAGGACATGACGGTGAAGGAGGAGTCCGCGACCGCGGGCGTCGCCCTGGACCTCGACGGAGCCAAGCGCGGCATCCCGCCGGCGGACGGCGCCGAGGCCTTCCGCCGCCTGCTCGCCACGGACCTGGGCACCCAGGTCGTGGTCAACGCCATCGAGCTGACCGAGTTCGTGGCCGGGGTACGCGAGCTGACCCAGGACACCGTGGCCGACGAACTGGCCACCGCCGGGGCCGCGGGCGAGGCCGGGGTGGACTCCGACGACCACGTCGCCCCCCGCAACGAGCTGGAGAGCACGCTCGCCGGGCTGTGGGGCGAGGTGCTCGGCTCCCGCCGCGTCAGCGTCGAGCAGGACTTCTTCGAGCTGGGCGGCAACTCGCTGGTGGCGGTCCAGCTCATCGCCCTCATCAGGAAGAAGATCGGCGTCCGGCTGCCCATGCGCAGCCTCTTCCAGGTTCCCACCGTGGCCGGCATGGCCGCGCTCGTGGAGGAGCTGCGCGGCCAGGACGCACCGAAACAGGCAACGACGATCACCCGGCTCCCCCGGGAGGAAAGGCGCTGACATGCGGGACGGCCAGTACAAGGTCGTGGTCAACGACGAGCAGCAATATTCCATCTGGTTCGCCGAGCGTCCCCTGCCGCAGGGCTGGCGGGAGACCGGTTACGAAGGGGCGAAGCAGAGCTGCCTCGACCACATCGATCAGGTCTGGACTGACATGCGCCCGCGCAGCCTGCGCGAGGCCATGGGGGAGTAGAGGAGGAGCAGCTTCGGTGACCGGCACGTACGCCTTTCCCGCCTCGTTCGCCCAGGAACGGCTGTGGTTCCTGACCCGGCTCGATCCCGACGCGCCGACGTACCACGTCAATGCCGTGTACGAGCTGCCCGATCGGGACGATCCGGACCGGTGCGAGCGCATACTGCGCGAGCTGGTCCGGCGGCACGAGACGCTGCGCACCGCCCTGGCGATCGAGGACGGCAACCTCGTCCAGATCGTCCAGGTCGAGCTGCCGGTCGCCCTCCCCAGGACCGACCTGCGCGAGCTGCCGCCGGAACGGGCCGAACGCGAGTTCGGCGAGCTGGCCGTGGCGGAGTCCCGGCGGCCGTTCGCGCTGGATCGGGCGCCGCTGTGGCGGGCGCACCTGGTGCTGATGCCGGGCGGGCCGCAGCGGCTGGTGTTCGTGGTGCACCACGCCGTGTTCGACGGCCGCTCCGCCACCAACTTCGCCGAGGAGCTCAGGGAGCTGCACGACGCCATCGACGAGGACCGCCCGCCACGGCTGCCCGACCTGCCCATCCAGTACGCCGACTACGCCGCCTGGCAGCGCGAGCACCTCGGCCGGGGGGTGCTCGCCGCCCAGCTCGGCCACTGGCGGGAACGGCTGGCCGGCCTGCCGCCCGACCTCGGGCTGCCCACCGACCGGCCCCGGCCGGCCACCCGCGGGCACGCCGGGGCCGAACACCACCTGGCGCTGCCCGCCGGCCTGGTCGACGAGCTCGAAGCGCTGGCCAGGCGGCGCGGCGCGACCCTGTTCATGGTGCTGCTGGCCGGGCTCAAGGCGCTGCTCTCCCGGTACGCGGGCCAGCACGACGTCGCGGTGGGCACGCCGGTGGCCGGGCGTGACCTGCCCGAGTTCGAGCCGTTGATCGGCATGTTCATCAACACCCTGGTGCTGCGTACCGACCTGAGCGGTGACCCGGCCTTCGGCGACCTGCTCGACCGGGTGCGGGAAACCGTGCTCGACGCGCTGGACCACGCCGAGGTGCCGTTCGACCGGCTCGTCGAGGCGCTCCAGCCGGTCCGCGACACCAGCCGCACGCCGCTGTTCCAGGTGGGCTTCAACCTGCTGCCGATGGGGTCGCGCGGGCAGTTCCCGAACGGCACCGCGCAACTCGACCTGAACGTGGACGTCGTCAGGACGGCCGACGGCGCCGGCGTCTACCTCGAATACAGCACCGACCTGTTCGACGCCGCCACCGTCGCCCGCCTGGCCGGCGCCTACCGGCTCGTCCTGGAGGCCGTCGCCGCCGAGCCGGGGACCCGGCTGTCCGAGCTGCCGCTGATGACGCCTGCCGAGCGGCGGGAGTTGCTGACCGGCTGGAACGACACCGCGGCACCGTACCCGGAGCTGACCCTGCACGAGCTCGTCGCCGAACAGGCGGCGCGCACCCCGGACGCGGTGGCGGTACGCGCCCCGGACGGTGCGGAGCTCACCTACGCCGAGTTGGACGCGCGTACCGGAGCGCTGGCCAGGCGGCTGGTGGCCGGGGGCGTACGGGCCGAGTCGTGTGTGGCGCTGTGCCTGCCGCGCGGGGTGCACCAGCTCGTGGCGCTGCTCGCGGTGCTGCGGGCGGGGGCGTGCTACCTGCCGCTGGACGCGGCCTACCCGCCGGAGCGGCTGGCCTACCTGCTGGCCGACTCGGGTGCCGCCCTGCTGCTCACGGACTCCGCCCACCGCGACCGGCTACCCGCGGACCGGCCTCCGGAGCTGCTGCTGGACCAACTCGCCGACCCGGAGCCCGCCGATGCCGGCCCGGAGATCCGCGATGACGGGCCGCTGCCCTCGGTGGGGCCCGACAACCTGGCGTACCTGATCTACACCTCCGGCTCCACCGGCCGGCCCAAGGGGGTGCAGGTGCCGCACCGCGGCGTGGTCAACCTGGTCACCGACGTGATCCGGCGGCTGGGCGGCGGCAGCGCGCTGTACATGACCTCGCTCTCCTTCGACATCGCGGCCCTGGAGATCTTCACGCCACTGCTGTCCGGCGGCACGCTCGTGATCGCCCCAGAGGACGCCGCCCGCACGCCCAAGGAGATCCGCCGGGCCGCCGAGGACGCGGACCTGGTCCAGCTCACCCCCTCGGTGGCGAGCCTGGCGGTCGAACACCTGCCGCCCGGGCTGCCCCGCGCCATCCTCGGCGGCGAACCGCTGCCCCTCGACCTCGCCACCCGCCTGCTCACGGTCACCGACGAGCTGTGGAACTTCTACGGCCCCACGGAGACGACGATCTGGTCCACCGCGTACCGGGTGCCGCACTCCCCCGCCACGATGCTCATCGGCTCGCCGGTGGCGAACACGACCGCGTACGTGGTGGACCAGGACCTGCGGCCGGTGCCGGTGGGGGTGCCGGGCGAGCTGCTGCTGGGCGGGGCCGGGGTGACCCGGGGGTACCACGGCCGGGCGGCGTTGACGGCCGAGCGGTTCGTACCGGATCCCTTCGGTGCGCCGGGGGGACGCCTCTACCGCACCGGAGACCTGGCGCGGTGGCGTCCCGACGGGTCGCTGGAATGCCTGGGGCGTCTGGACGACCAGGTGAAGGTGCGTGGTGTCCGGATCGAGCTGGACGAGGTGGCCGCTGTCCTCAACGAACATCCCTCGGTGCGGCGAGCCGTGGTGGCCGTCCGCGACGACGCCCCGGGCGGCCGGGGCCTGGTCGCGTATGTCATCCCCGCAGGTGAGGGCAGCGGCGCGGGCGTGGAAGGGGAGTTGCGGGCGCATCTGCGGGCACGGCTTCCGGAGGCGATGATCCCGGCCGCCTTCGTGTCCGTCCCTGACTTCCCCGTGCTGCCCAGCGGCAAGCTGGACCGCGCCGCCCTCCCGCCGCCGGGGGCCGGTGCCACGACCGCCGCGTTCGTGCCACCGCGTACCCCGATGGAGGAGACCCTCGCCGCCATCTGGGCCGAGCTGCTCGGCCGGGAGCGGGTCGGGGTGACCGACGACTTCTTCGCCCTGGGCGGCCACTCCCTGCTGGTGGTCCGCCTCGTCGGCCGGATCGACGACGAGTTCGGCGTCGAGCTGCCGCTGCGCCGCTGCTTCGACGCCACGACCGTCGAGGAGCAGGCGCTGGCGGTGCTCGAAGAGGGACTGACGGATGCCGACCTGCTGGAACTCCTTGAGGAGGAGCGGTGAGCGACGGGAACGGGGTACGCGCGCGGCTGGCCAGGCTCAGCCCGGAACAGCGCGCCGCGCTGGAGGCCCGCCTCGCGCGCACCCGAGCCGCGAGAACGAGCGGGCCCGGGACCGACGGGCCCGGGTCCGACGGGCCCATGCCCGACGGACCGGGGTCCGACGGTGCGAGGTCCGACGGTGCGGGGTCCGACGGTGCGGGGTCCGACGGTGCGGGATCCGACGGTGCGAGGTCCAACGGGGCCGGGTCCAACGGGGCGGCGTCCGACGGGGCGGTGCCCAGCGGGGCAGGGCTCGGAGGACCGGAGGCCGGGGTGGTTTCCGGATCCGCGCTGTCCGACGCGCAGCGCCGGCTCTGGGTCGTCGACCAGCTCGACCCGGGCAACCCGGCCTACACCCTCTCATGGGCGTACCGGATCGTGGGCGACCTGGACGCCGCCGCCCTGGCCGCGGCCTTCGACGCGCTCGTGGACCGGCACCCGATCCTCGGGTACGTGATCGAGACCCGCGACGGCGAGCCCCGCCAGGCTCCCGGCCCCACCCGCCCCACGCTGCGGGTCGAGACGATGTCCGCCGCCGAGGCCGACGCCGTCGCCCGCGACGAGGCCCGCTTCGCCTTCGACCTGAGCGCCGGCCCATTGACCAGGGCCCGCCTGGTGCGCGTGGCATCCGAGGCCCGGGAACACCGCCTGATCCTCACCCTGCACCACATCCTGGCCGACCGCTGGTCGGTGGCGATCCTGTTCAGGGACCTCTTCCGGCTCTACGCCGGTGAGCCGTTGCCCGCGCTTCCCGTGGCATACGCCGATCACGTCGCCCAGCAGGAGGACCGGCCGACCCGGGAACGCGACCTGGACTACTGGCGCAAGGCCCTCGACGGCCTGCCCGACGTGCTCGATCTGCCCGCCGACCGGCCCCGCCCGCCCATGCAGTCGAACCGGGGCCGCCGCCTGCTGTTCGAGCTGGACGGCACGCTCGCCGCAGGGCTGCGCGACCTGGCCGCCGGCCGGCGTGCCACTCCCTTCATGGTCCTCGTCACCGCCCTGCAGGCGCTGCTCGCGCGCTACACCGGCCAGCCCGACATCCCGATCGGCACGCCGATGTCCGCCCGGCCGCATCCCTCCCTGGACCAGACCGTCGGGCTGTTCCTCAACACGGTGGTGCTGCGCGGCGACCTGTCCGGCGACCCGACCTTCATTGAACTGGTGGGGCGTACCAGGGAGCGCACGCTGGCCGCGTTCGACCATGCGGGTCTGCCGTTCGAGACGCTGGTGGAGGAGCTGTCCAGCGGCCGGGACCTGTCCCGCAACCCGCTCTTCCAGGTCATGCTCGCCTACCAGAACACGCCCGAGCTGCCCGGCGACCCGCGCGGCCTGCGGCTGGAACGCCTGGACGTGCGTCCCGGCACCGCCATGTTCGACCTGGACCTGATCGTGGAGGAACGCCAGGACGGGTCGCTGCTGTGCGTGCTCGACTACTCCACCGACCTGTTCGACGACGACCGCGCCCACCGCCTGGCCGCTCACCTGCGCACGCTGCTGAGCGCCGCCGTCGCGAACCCGGATCTGCGGCTCTCCGAGCTGCCGCTGATGGACCCGGCCGAGCTCCGGAACGTCCTGCACGACTGGAACGACACCGCGATCCCGTACCCCGATCTCGGCCTCCACCACCTGGTGGCCGAGCAGGCCGCCCGCTCTCCCGCGGCGCCGGCCGTCGAGGGCCAGGACGGCACCTGCCTGACCTACGCCGAGCTGGAGTCCCGCGCGAACGACCTGGCCGCCGAGCTCCGCGCCCTCGCCGTCGGCCAGGAGACCAGGGTCGCGGTATGCCTCCCCCGGGACCCGGACGTGGTGGCGGCGCTGCTGGCCGTCCTCAAGGCCGGCGGCTGCTACGTCCCCCTGGACCCCGGCTATCCGCAGGACCGGCTGGAGCAGATCATCACGGACTCCGGCGCCGCCCTGGTGATCACCGTCACCTCCCTCCGGGACCGCCTGCCGTCGGCCGTGCCCCTGCTCCTCCTCGACGAGCGCACCGCCGGCGCCCCCCAGGCAGGCCCGCCTGCGGTGCCCGCCTTCCACCCGGGCCAGGCCGCGTACCTGATCTACACCTCCGGCTCCACCGGACGGGCCAAAGGCGTGGTGGTGCCGCACCGGGGGCTGGTCAGCCTGCTCCAGGACGTGCGCGAGCGTCCCGGCCTCGCGCCCGGCGCGCGTTTCCTGTTCCTGACGTCGGTGTCGTTCGACATCGCGATGATCGAGATCTTCGGCCCGCTGGTCACCGGCGGCACGGTCGTCCTGGCCTCGGCCACCGGCATCGAGCGGGTCCACGACCTCATCCAGCGCGGCGACCTGCACACCGTCCAGGCCACCCCCTCCGTCCTGGAAGGGCTGCTGCCCGCGCTGAAGCACCGGGTCCCCCGGGTGATCAGCACGGGCGAGGCGCTCCCCGGCCCGCTCGCCGCCCGCCTGCTCACCGTCACGGACGAGCTGTGGGACCTGTACGGCCCCACCGAGACCACCGTGTGGTCCACCAGGCGCCGCGTCACCGACGGCCGGGGCGGCTCGATCGGCGGGCCGGTCGCCAACACCGCGACCTACGTGGTGGACCGTGACCTGCGCCCGGTCCCGGTGGGCGTGCCGGGCGAGCTGCTGCTCGGAGGTACGGGGGTGACCCGGGGCTACCACGGCCGGGCCGCGCTGACCGCCGAACGCTTCATCCCCGACCCCTTCGGCCCGCCGGGCGGACGCCTCTACCGCACCGGCGACCTGGCCCGCTGGTGCGCCGACGGAACCCTGGAATACCTCGGCCGCCTGGACGACCAGGTGAAGGTACGCGGCGTCCGCATCGAACTGGACGAGGTCGCCGCCGTCCTCAACGAACACTTCCTGGTACGGCGAGCCGTCGTGGCCGTCCGCGACGACGCCCCGGGCGGTCGCGGCCTGGTCGCCTATGTCATCAGCACAGACCCGGAAGACGACACAGGTGCGGAGAACGGCTCAGGCGCGGAGGGCGATCTGCGGGCTCACCTGCGGGCCCGGCTCCCGGAGGCGATGATCCCGGCGGCCTTCGTGTTCGTACCGGACTTCCCCGTGCTGCCCAGCGGCAAGCTGGACCGCGCCGCCCTCCCGCCGCCCGCCAGGCCCACCGGCGAGGCGACCCGGCGCATCCCCCCGCGAACCCCGGCAGAACACGTCCTCCACGCCATCTGGACCGAGCTGCTCGAACGCGACGACATCGGCATCGAGGACGACTTCTTCACCCTGGGCGGCCACTCCCTGCTGGCCATGCGCCTGGTGGTCCGGCTCAGGGAGGCCTTCGGCGCCGAGGTGACGCTACGGCGTTGCTTCGCGACCCCCACCATCGCCGGCCTCGCCCCCCTCATTCCCGAAGCCCAAACCGGCGGCGGCCTCACTCCCACCGACCCCAGCCCCGGCAGCGAGCCGGGCGCCGCGCGGTCGATCCCGCCCGCGCCCGACGGACCGGCGCGGCCCTCGCATGCGCAGACCCGCCTCTGGTTCCTCGACCAGCTCGACCCCGGCAACCCCGCCTACAACGTCGCCTGGGCGGAGCGGCTGGCCGGCCCGCTCGACGTGGCGGCGCTGACCGCCGCGTTCGACGACCTGGTGGCCCGGCACGACGCGCTGCGCCTGGTCATCGTGGACGACGACGGAGAGCCCGCCCTGCGCGAAGGCGCCCACCGGCCGCGGTTGACCGTGCGGTCCGCGGGCCCGGACGTGGGACGGGAGGAGGCGCGGCACCGCTTCGACCTGGCGGCCGGACCGCTGGTACGGGCCACCCTGGTACGCCGCGACGCGACCGAGCACGAGCTGTACCTCACCCTGCACCACGTCATCGCCGACCGGTGGAGCCTGTCGATCCTGCTGCGCGACCTGATGGAGCTCTACCGGGCACGAGTCGCCGGCGCGACGGCCGAGCTGCCCCCGCTCCCGGCCCGCTACCGGGACTTCGCCGCCTGGCACCGGGCGCGGGTCTCCGAACGGACGGCCGACCTGGCGTACTGGAAGGATGCGCTCGCCGACCTGCCCGCCACCCTGGACCTGCCCGCGGACCGGCACCGTCAGGGGCTGGCGAGCATGGCCGGGCGGCGGCTGACGTTCCCGATCGACGCCCGTACGGTGGCGGCGGTACGGGCGCTCGCCCTGGAGCGGCAGGTGACGCCGTTCATGGTGCTGCTGGCCGCGTTCCAGGCGGTGCTGGCCCGCTACACGGGACGCACCGACATCCCCGTCGGCACCCCGGTCTCCGGCCGGGGCCACCCCGACGTGGAGGAGATGGCCGGGCTCTTCCTGAACACGCTCGTGCTGCGCGGCGACCTGTCGGGCGAACCGAGCTTCGCCGAGCTTCTCTCACGCACCCGCGAACGCGTACTGGACGGGCACGACCATGCCGAGCTGCCGTTCGAGGTGCTGGTGCAGGAGCTGGCCGAGGAGCGTGACCTGGCCCGCAATCCGCTGTTCCAGGTGATGCTCGCCTTCCAGAACGTGCCGCCGGCGCCGCCGGACGTGGCGGGGATCGCCCTGCGTACCCTCGACATCGACCCGGGGGTGACGCAGGCGGACCTGCACCTGATGATCGAGGAGGCCGGCGACCGGCTCACGGGCGTGCTCCACTACGCCAAGGACCTGTTCGAGCACGACCGGATGGAGCGCTTCGCCGACCACTTCCGGGCGCTCCTGTCGGCCGCGGTGGCCGAGCCGGAGCGGCCGGTCACCGACCTGCCCCTGCTCACCCCGGCCGAGCTGGACACCATCCACCGGGCCAACGACACGGGCGGCCTCGCCGGCCCCGCCGCGGACGCCACCCTGCCCGCGCTGGTGGCCGAGCAGGCGGCCCGGACCCCGTACGCGCCCGCCCTGGGGTACGAGACCCCGTCGGGGACCCGGGCCTGGCTCACCTACGAGGAGTTCGCCGGCCGGGTGAACCGCCTGGCCAGACGGCTGCGCGCGCTCGGTGCCGGGCCCGGCCACGTGGTCGGGGTGTGCCTGGAGCGGGGCGCGGACCTGGTCGTCGCCGTCCACGCGATCGTCGCCACCGGCGCCGCCTACCTGCCCCTGGAGCCGGACCATCCGGCCGAGCGGCTGGCGGGCATGATGGCCGACGCGGGCGCCCGCCTCGCCGTCTCGATCGAGCGCTTCACCGACCGCCTGGTAGGCCCCTCCGGGAACGACGCCACCCGGTCCGAGGTCACGACGGTGCTGCTCGACCGCGATGCCGAGACCGTCGCCGCCGAGGACGGCGGGCCCCTCGGGGTCCGGCCGCATCCCGACTCGCTCGCCTACGTGCTGTTCACCTCGGGTTCCACCGGCCGGCCCAAGGGGGTGGGCGTCTCACACCGGGCGATCGTGAACCGGCTGCACTGGATGCAGGACGCCTTCCGGCTGACCGAGGCCGATCGGGTGCTGCACAAGACGCCGTTCTCGTTCGACGTGTCGGTGTGGGAGCTGTTCTGGCCGCTGATGACCGGGGCCGGGCTGGTCGTCGCCCGGCACGGCGGGCAGGCCGACCCCGCCCACCTGGCCGGCCTGCTGGAGAGCGAGTCCGTCACCACCGTGCACTTCGTACCGTCCATGCTGGACGCCTTCCTGGCGGAACCCGGGCTGGGCGCGCGGCTCGGCGCGCTCCGTACCGTGGTCTGCTCGGGGGAGGCGCTCAGCGCCGACCTGGCCGCCCGGTTCGCCGCCGCGCTTCCCGGGGCTGGCCTGCACAACCTGTACGGGCCGACCGAGGCGGCGGTGGACGTGTCGTGGCACGTGTGCCGGCCGGGGGAGGACACGATCCCGATCGGGCGGCCGGTGGCGAACACCCGCCTGGAGATCCTCGACGAACGGATGAACCGCGTCCCCGTCGGCGTGCCGGGCGACCTGTGGATCGGCGGCGTGCAACTCGCCCGGGGGTACGCGGCCAGGCCCGCGCTGACGGCCGAGCGCTTCGTCCCCGACCCCTACGGTCCCCCGGGCGGGCGACTGTACGACACCGGCGACCTGGCCCGGTGGCGGCCCGACGGCGAGATCGAGTACCTCGGCCGGTCCGACCACCAGGTCAAGATCCGCGGCATGCGGGTCGAACTGGGCGAGATCGAGGCGGCCCTGGCAGCCCTGCCGGGCGTACGCGCCGCGGCCGTCCGCGCCATCGCGGACGGCGCCGGCCTGCGCCTGGCCGGCTACGTGGTCCCCACCGAGGAGCCCGCAAGCACTGCGGACGCGACGGACGCGGCGGGTGAGTGGGAGCGGAGGTTGCGGGGCACGTTGCCCGACCACATGATCCCCAGGACGTGGACCGTGCTCGGCGAGTTGCCGCTCAACCGCAGCGGCAAGCTCGACAGGAACGCCCTGCCCGACCCCCGGACCCCCGAGGCCGTCCGGCACACCGAGCCCGAGGGCGCTGCCGAGGTGGCCGTCGCCGCCGCCTGGCGGGGTGTGCTCGGGCTGGAACGGGTCTCGGCCCACGACAACTTCTTCGCCGTCGGCGGCGACTCCATCCGCAGCCTCAAGGTGGTCGCCCGCCTGCGCGAGGCCGGTTACGCGGTCAGGCTGGAACAGCTCTTCCGCCACCAGACCGTGCGGGAGCTGGCCGGTCAGCTCCTGACCGCACCGGCGGCCGATCCGCCCGAGGCTCCGGAGACACCGTTCGGCCTGCTCAGTCCCGAGGACCTGGCACAACTGCTGGAAGGCGAGGCGCGATGACCGTCACGACGGGAACCGCACGCGGCCTGGAGGACGCCTATCCTCTGGCCGCGCTGCAGGCGGGAATGCTCTACCACAGCGCGTACGAGCCGGACGCCGCCACCTACCACGACCTGACCACGATCACCTTGCGCGGCAGGTTCGACGCCGGGGCGTTCGAGGCGGCGCTGGCCGAGGTGACCGCCCGGCATCCCGTGTTGCGTACCTCGTTCGACCTGACCGGGTTCAGCGAGCCGCTGCAGCTCGTGCACCGCGCGGCCACGTTGCCGCTGGAGGTGACGGACCTGTCGGGCGATCCGGCGGCGGCCGACCGGTTGGCCGAGTGGTCGGAGGCGGAGAAGCGGCGGCCGTTCGACTGGGCCTCGCCGCCGCTGGCCCGCGCGTACGTGCACGTGCTGTCCGGGGAGTTGTTCGCGTTCAGCCTGAGTTTCCACCACGCCATCCTCGACGGGTGGAGTGTGGCGGCCCTGGTCACCGAGTTGCTACAGCGTTACCACGGGCACCTGACCGGCGACCGGTTACCGGTCAGCCCGCCCGGCGCGGCCTTCCGGGAGCTGGTGTCCGCGGAACGCGCCGCGGTGGCGGCGGCGGAGACGCGCGACTTCTGGCACGCCCAGGTGGCCGACGCCCCCGACACCCGGCTCCCCCGCCTGCCGGAACAGCCCACCGAGCCACCCCACCGACCAGGTCAATCCGACCAGGCCGAGGCACTCCACTCATCCGGGCAACCCGACCACGCCGACGCCGAGGCACCGCGCGCACCGGGGCAGCGCGGCGAGCCCGAGGCCGTGGTGCTGCGGTTGCCGCTGGAGGCGGCGCTGCTGGACCGGCTGGGCGCGGTGGCCAGGGAGCTCGCGGTGCCGCTGCGCACCCTGCTCCTGGCCGCGCACCTGCGCGTGCTCGCCCTGCTCACCGGCGAGAACGAGGTGATGACCGGCCTGGTCACGCACAGCCGCCCGGAGAGCGAGGCCGGCGAGGAGGTGCTCGGCCTGTTCCTGAACACCGTGCCGCTGCGCCTGGACGTGACGGCCCCTAGTTGGGCGGCGCTGGCACGCAGGGTGTTCGAGGCGGAGGTGGCGCTGCTGCCGCACCGGCGGTATCCGCTGTTCGAGATCCAGCGGGCCGCCGGCCGCTCCCCGCTGCTGGACGTGCTGTTCGACTTCCGTGACTTCCACGTCTACCGCAGCCTGCCCGGCGTCGAGATCGTCCACCAGGAGTTCTTCGAGCAGACGGACGTGCCGTTCGCCGCAGCGTTCAGCCGTTCGCGCGAGCACGGCGGCTTCGACCTGACCCTCACCTATGACCGGGCCCAGTTCGGCGCCGACCAGGTCGGCCGGATCGGCGAGCTCTATCTCACCGCGCTCCACCAGGCCGCCGATCCCACGTCCGACCCGCGCCCCGCCGACCCGTACCTGGCTCGCGACGCCGCCGCGATCGACGGCTGGAACGCCACGGCCCGGCCCTACCCCAGCGCGGCGCTGCACGACCTCATCGGCGAGCAGGCCGCGCGCACCCCCACCGCGCCCGCCGTCTGCTACGACGGGATCTGGATCACCTACCGCGAGCTGACCGAACGGGCCCGCGCGATCACCGCCCGGCTGCTGGCCACCGGCACCCGGCCCGGCGACGTCGTCGGTGTCTGCCTCGAACGCGGTCCCGACCTGCTGCCCGCCCTGCTCGGCGTGCTCGGTGCCGGGGCCGCGTACCTGCCGCTTGAGCCCGACCTGCCGCCCGAGCGGCTGGCGTACATGATCGAGGACGCGCGGGCGCGCACGGTGCTGACCGGTCCTGGCGGTGCGGAAGTGCTGCCGGACGGCGTGGCCCTGGCGCTTGACGACCCGCTCCCCGATGCTGCCGTTCCCGAGGCCGATTCGCCGCCGGACGTGCATCCCGACGCGCTGGCGTACGTGATCTTCACCTCGGGCTCGACGGGCCGGCCCAAGGGGGTCGGCGTGTCGCATCGCGCCATCGTGAACCGGCTGCAATGGATGCAGGAGGCGTTCGGGCTGACCGCGGACGAGCGCGTGCTGCACAAGACGCCGCTGTCGTTCGACGTGTCGGTGTGGGAGCTGTTCTGGCCGCTCATGGTCGGTGCCGGGCTGGTCGTCGCCGAACCGGGCGGCCACCGCGACAGTGCCCGGCTGGCCGCCCTCGCCACCGCCCACCGCGTCACCACCGCGCACTTCGTCCCGTCCATGCTGGAGCTCTTCCTCGACGAGCCCGGCCTGCCGGAGCTGCGCCGGATCATCTGCTCCGGCGAGGCGCTGGGTCCCGAACTCGCCGCCCGCTGCCACGACCGCCTCCCGCACACCGAGCTGCACAACCTGTACGGCCCGACCGAGGCGGCCGTGGACGTCACCTGGCATCCCTGCGAGCCGGGCGAGCGGCTGGTGCCCATCGGCCGTCCCGTCGCCAACACCCGCCTGGAAGTCCTCGACGCCGACGGCCGGCGGGTGCCCGTCGGCACCCCGGGCGAGCTCTGCCTGGGCGGCGTCCAGCTCGCCCGCGGCTACGTCAACCGGCCGGAGCTGACCGCCGAGCGGTTCGTGCCCGACCCGTACGGCCCGCCGGGCGCCCGCCTCTACCGCACCGGCGACGTGGCCCGCTGGCTGCCCTCCGGCGAGGTCCAGTACCTCGGCAGGACCGACTTCCAGGTCAAGATCCGCGGCCAGCGGGTCGAGCTGGGCGAGATCGAGGCGCTGCTGACCGCCGATCCCGCCGTCCGCGCCGCCGTCGTGGTGCTGCGCGGCGAACGCCTCGTCGGCTACGTCGTCCCCGAGAGCGACAAGAGCGACCAGTTCCCCGAGAGCGACCAGGCCCCACAGAGCGACCAGGCCCCCGGTGGCGACGGCCTACCGGATCTGGCCACGATGTTGCGCAGGCGGCTGCCCGACCACATGGTCCCGACCGCCTGGGTACGGCTGGACGCCCTGCCCGTCACCGCCAACGGCAAGCTCGACCGCGGCGCCCTCCCCGAGCCCGGCGACACCGGGCGGGCGCCGTACCTGCCGCCCCGCGACCCGTTCGAGGCCAAGCTGGGCACCCTGTGGGAGGAGACGCTCGGCGTCGACGCGGTCGGCGTGCACGACGACTTCTTCGCCCTCGGCGGCCACTCCCTGCTGGCCCTGCGCCTCACCATGCGGCTGCGCAAGGAGCTGGGCCGGGACGTGCCGCTGTCGACCGTGCTCACCGCGCCGACCGTCGCCCAGCTCGCCGCCGAGCTGCGCCGCCCCCAGGACAACGACGGGGCCCCGCAGCGGATCGTGCCGCTGCGGCCCGGCGGCGACCGCGACCCGGTCTTCCTGTTCCACGCGCTCGGCGGCCAGGTCTTCCGCTACCTGCCGCTGACCCGCCACCTCGGCCCCGACCAGCCGGTCTACGCGATCCAGGCGGCCGGGCTGGCCCCCGGCGAGGAGCCGCACGCCACGCTGGCGGAGATGGTGGACGACTACACCGCCCACCTGCTCAAGGTCCGCCCGCACGGCCCGTACGTGCTGGGCGGCTACTGCATCGGCGGCAACATCGCCCTGGAGACCGCGCGCCGGCTGCGCGAGATGGGCGAGGAGGTGCCGCTCGTGGTGCTGTTCTACTCCGACGCGGAGGAGCCGGTGCTGCGTGCCTCGCTGGAGGACGACGCCGTCCTGCTCACCCACGCCCTGGCCGGCGGCAAGGTCCAGGTCGACCTGGACGACCTGCACCGGATGAGCCCGGACGAACGGCTGCTGGCCGTGATCGACGCCGCCGCCCGCGCCGACACGCTGCAGCCCGACACCGCCGACCTGCGCCAGGCCCGCCGTTTCGTCGAGGTCTTCCGCGCCAACGCGCACGCCGTCGGTCATTACCGGCACGACCCCTACGACGGGGACGTCCTGCTGTTCTCGCCCGCCGCCGAGGGCGTCCCGCCCGACGACATGGGCTGGCGGAACGTCGTCACCGGCCGCCTGCGCATCTCGCCCATCCACGGCGAGCGTTTCACCGTCATGTACGAGCCCCGGGTCGCCCTGGCGGCCGCCGAATTGAGGAGCAGTGTCGACCATGGCCTCACCCCCCACGACTGAGCCCGCCACGCTGTGGAAGAATCGCGACTTCCTCAAGCTGTGGAGTGGCGAGAGCCTGTCACTGGTCGGCTCCCAGGTGACCGTGCTCGCCATGCCGATCGTCGCGTACCTGTGGCTGAACGCCTCCGTCGCCGAGATGGGCGTGCTCGGCGCGCTGGCCAGGCTGCCCATGGTGCTGTTCTTCGTCGTGGGCGTCTGGGTGGACCGGATGCGGCGCCGGCCGGTGCTCATCTGGAGCGACGTCATCCGGGCGTTCATGCTGGCCACCGTGCCGCTGCTGTT
Organism: Nonomuraea jiangxiensis; assembly: GCF_900099965.1. Taxonomy (GTDB): domain Bacteria; phylum Actinomycetota; class Actinomycetes; order Streptosporangiales; family Streptosporangiaceae; genus Nonomuraea; species Nonomuraea jiangxiensis. Next base: position 30,854 of record NZ_FNDJ01000003.1, read on the forward strand.
CGTCATGGACATGCTGACGCTGTGGTGGCTGTACGCGGTCGTGTTCGTGATGGGCGTCTTCGGGGTGCTGTTCGAGATCGCCTACCGCTCGTACCTGCCGGTGCTGGTCGCCCCCGAGCACCTCGGTGACGGCAACAGCAAGCTGCAGCTCAGCGACTCGGTGTCCAAGGCGGTCGGGCCCAGCCTGGCCGGGTTCCTCATCGCCACCCGCTCGGCGCCGCTGGTCATCCTGGTGGACGCGGTCAGCTACGTGCTGTCGGCGATCTGCCTGATCTCCATCCGCAAGCGCGAGGACCCGCCGCCGCCCGACAGCGGCGGCACCATGATCGCGGCCATCCGCGCGGGCTTCGGCTGGGTGATGTCCCACCCGGTGGTCCGCCCGCTGGCCATCGCCAGCGCCGTCTACTCCTTCTTCGACATCGGCATCCTGCAGACCCTCTACATCCCGTACGTCATCGACGGCGCCGGCGTGCCGGCCGGCTGGGTCGGGGCCGTGCTCGCGGTCGGCGGGGTCGGCGCCGTGGCGGGCGCGTGGTTGTCGGTGCGGCTCATGAAGGGGGTGGGGCCGGGGCCCACCATGTTCTGGTCCACGGTGATCGGCAACAGCGCGCTCATCCTGGTGCCGCTGGCCGGCGGGCCGCTCTGGCTGGCGATCGGCGTGCTGGCCTTCTCGCAGTTGCTGGTCGGCCTGTGTACGCAGGTGTTCGTGGTCAACAACATCACCGTGCTGCAGTCGTCGACGCCGCGCGAGCTCGTCGGCCGGGTCATCGCCACCATCTGGGCGATGGGGCTGGTGCCCGCGCCGATCGGCGCCCTGCTGGCCGGGCTGCTCGGCGAGGCCGTGGGCATGCGGCCGGTGGTCCTGGTCGCGGCGGTGATCGGCGCGGTCGTACCGATGATCGTGCTGGCGCTCTCGCCGATCCCCCGGATGCGCGAGATGCCCCAGGCTCCCGCCGAAAGCTGAGCCCGGCCCCGGCGCGGCGGCTTACGCGGCGCACCCTGGCCCGAACTCACGCGGCAGCGCGCCCCTGGCCAGGACTCACGCGGCGCGCCCGGCCGGGCGAGGCTTACGCCCCGGCCGGGCGGAGGCTTGCGTGGTGAGCCCGGCCGGGTGGTGGGTCAGGCGGCGAGTTCGGCCAGCCAGCCGAGTTGCTCGGCGCGGTCCTCCACGGTGGGCGCGTTCAGGCCGACGATCAGCCTGGTCGCGCCCGCCTTGCGGTAGGCCTCCAGCCGCTCGCGCACCCGCGCGGGCGTGCCGCACAGGGCCAGGGCGTCGACCAGGTCGTCGGGCACCTCCTCCATCGCCTCGCCCAGGTCACCGTCGAAGTAGGCGTCCTGCACGCGCGCCGCCGCCGGGCCGAACCCGAGGCGGTGCGCGAGCCGGTTGTAGAAGTTGACCCCCCGGGTGCCCATGCCGCCCAGGTAGAGCGCCAGCATCGGCCGGATCAGGTCACGCGCGTAGTCGGCGTCGTCGTCCACCATGGCCATGACCATCGGCGAGACCTCCACCCGGTCCGCGTCCCGCCCTGACCTGGCCGCCCCGGCCCGCAGGTGTTCCATGGTCTCGACGAGGTGCTCGGGCGGGAAGTGGATCGGCAGCCACCCGTCGGCGACCTCCCCGGCCAGCGCCACGGCCTTGGGTCCCATGGCCGCCAGGTGGATCGGCAGCGGCTGCCGTACCGGGGAGACCGTCATGCTCAGTGCCTTGCCGCGGCTGTCCGGCAGCGGCAGCACGATCTCCGGCCCGGTGTGCTCGACCGGCCGCCCTTCCAGCGCGGTGCGGACCACGGTCACGTAGTCGCGCAGGTGGGCCAGCGGCCGCTCATATCGCTGGCCGTGCCACCCCTCGGCCACCTGCGGCCCGGAGGCCCCCAGCCCGAGCAGGAACCGGCCGCCCGACACCCGGTCGATCGTGGTGGCGGCCATCGCCGTCGAGATCGCGGTGCGGCCCGTCACCTGGATCACGCCGCTGCCCAGGCCGATGCGCTCGGTGCCGGCCGCCAGCCAGGCGAGCGTCGTCGCCGGATCGACCCCGTAGCCCTCCGAGGCCCACACCGAGTCGTATCCGAGCCGCTCCGCCTCGCGCACCAGCGTGAGCTGGGCGTCATGGGTGGCCGCCACGGGACCGAGGGTGCCGATGCTGAATCCGAGCCGCACTGCCGCCTCCTCGCATACTGATCTTGCCCTACTGTCCCGCAGAAGCCGCCTTCAGACCAGAGGTTCAGCGCAGCAGCAGCGGCAGCTCGCTCCACCCGTGCGCGATGAAGGACGGGACCTGCTTGATCTCGTCGGCGGGCACGGCCAGGTGCAGGCCGGGGAAGCGGGCGAACAGCGCGGGCAGCGCGGTGAGCGCCTCCTGCCGGGCCAGCGGCGCCCCGATGCAGCGGTGCACCCCGACGCCGAAGGACAGGTGCTCGTCACGCTCCTGCGCGGCGTCGAACCGGGCGGCGTCCGGGCCGTGCTGGTCGGGGTCGTGCCCGGCGGACATGTACGTGGTGACGATGGCGTCGCCCGCCCCGATCCGTACGCCGCCGACCTCGATCTCCTGGATGGCGAAGCGCAGCGGCAGGGTGGCGATCGAGGGCGCCCAGCGCAGGGTCTCCTCGACCACCGCCTCCCACGAGATCTCCCCGGACAGCACCCGCCGGAGCTGGTCGGGATGGGTGAGCAGGGCGTGCACGGCGTTGCCGATCAGGTTGACCGTGGTCTCGTGCCCCGCTCCGATGAGCAGCAGCAGCGTGTCGCGCAACTCGTCGTCGCTCAGGCGGTCGTCCTGGTCGCGGGCGTTGATCAGCTCCGTGGTGAGGTCGTCGCCCGGGTGCGCGCGCTTGTAGTCGACCAGCGCGGGCAGCGCGACGGCGATCCGCCCCAGGGTGGCCGCCGCCGCCTCCGGGGTGGCGGTGGTGTCCATGATCTCTTCCATGATCCGCGCCATGTCGCCCCACATGTGGTCAGGGACGCCGAACAACTCGCAGATCACCCGCATCGGCAGCGGGTACGCGTACGCGGCGCGCAGGTCCACCGGCTGCCCCTGGGGCACCGCCTCCATGGCGTCGAGCAGCTCGGCGACGATCCGCTCGATGCTCGGCTGCAGGGCCTTGCTGCGGCGGGCGGTGAAGCTGGGCGAGATGAGCTTGCGCAGCCGCGTGTGCTCCTCCCCGTACGTGCTCAGCATGTTCCGCACGCCGATCCAGCCCTTGATCCAGGTCCAGGCGGGCTCGGAGTCGACCTGCGACCACAGCCGCCAGTGCTGCTTGTCCTTGCTGACCAGCGGGTTGAGTATGAGCTCCTTGAGCAGGTCGTGGCGGGTGACGGCCCAGGCCGGGATCCCTCCTGGCAGCTCTATGAGGACCACGGGGCCGAGGTCGCGTAGTCGTCCGACTTCGGCTGCGAGATCGGATCCGAAGGGGTCGAGGACGACGGGTGCTGCGCTGACCAAGGGGATTCTCCTGGTTGGTCGGGACGGATGGGGGTGAAGCGCACCGGCAGGTGGGCCAGGGACCGGTGGAAGGGGCCGGGGCGCCAGGCGAGCTCCTCGCGCGGCACGGTCAGCTCCAGGTCGCTCAGGTGGGAGGTCAGGCGCTCGATGGCGGTCATCGCGATGAGCAGCGCGGGGTCGGTGGCCGGGCACCGGTGCGGCCCCGCGCCGAAGCCCACGTAGGCGCCGCCGTCGGAGCGCAGCTCTTCGGGTACGTCGCAGGGCTCGGTGTTGGCCGCGGCGTAGGAGACCAGGACGAGCTCGCCCGGCTGGATCCAGGTGCCGTGGAACTCCGTCGGCCGCGAGACGAAGTACGGGCCGTAGTTGGCCATCGAGGGCTCGGCGCGTACGACTTCCAGCAGCGCGTCGTACGTGCTCAGCGCGCCGTTGGACAGGGAGTTGTAGTAGCGGTCGTCGCTGACCATCCGCGAGATCGTGTTCGAGATCAGGCTGGCCATCGGCTCGAATCCGGCGCCCAGGATGAGGATGAGGTGTTGCAGCACCTCCTCGGGGCTCAGCCCGGCGGGGTGGTCGATGAACCACGAGGTCAGGTCGTCGCCGCGGGCGGCGTACTTGGCCTCGATCAGCTCACCGATGTAGCGGCCGTACGCCTCGGTGCCGCGTGCGCCCACGTCGCCGTCAGCCTCCATCATGTCGGACAGGGCCGAGATCAGCGCGGAGCTGTCGGCGTCCGGCCGTCCGAGCAGGCGGTTGAAGACGCGCAGCGGGATCTGCCGGGCGAAGTCGCCGGCCAGGTCGGCCGAGCCGGTGGCGGCGAACCGCCGGATGAGCGAGTCGGAGACGTCGATCACCAGGTCCCGCAGCTTGTGCGGCTGGATCATGCCGAAGCAGTCGGCGATGACCTTGCGGTAGCGGGCGTGCTCCGCCCCGTCGGCGAACAGGACGTTGACCCGATAGCCGAGCATGCCGACCATGGCCGCGGCCTCGGGGGTGTCGGGCAGCCGGGCCTGCCAGGCACGCGCGTCCTTGATCCAGACACCGGCGGCGTTGGTGAGCACGTCGATGGCCGCCTGGTAGCCGATCACCAGGTGGGCCTCGACGCCGGGGGCGATCTCGGCGGGCGCGACCGCGCCGTGCTGGGCGCGCATGGCGGCGTAGATCGCCTGAGGGTCACGGGCGAACTCCGGCCCGTACAGTTTGCCCGCGTCGGGCAGATAGCGCAGAGTCATGTCAGCATCAGCTCCCTGATGTGCTCCACCAGGGCGATCAGCGAAGCGCGGGCGGAGACGGGGTCGCGTGCGTCGCACACCACCAGCGGGGTGTGCGGGTGCAGGTCCAGGGCCTGCCGCACGGCCTCAAGCGGGTATTCGGGCGAGTCGGGGAAGTTGTTGACGGCCACCGCGTACCGGACCCCGGTGCTCTCCACCAGGTCCAGTACGGCGAAGCTGTCGTCGATGCGCCGGGTGTCGGCCAGCACCAGCACGCCGAGCGCGCCGCGGGCCAGCTCCTGCCACAGGACCTGGAACCGGGCCTGCCCCGGCGCCCCGAACAGATAGAGCACCACGCCGGGCAGGGTGAGGCGGCCGAAGTCGATGGCGGTGGTGGTGGTCGTCTTCTCGTTGACGCCGGTGAGGTCGTCGACCAGGGTGCCCGCCTGGGTCAGGACCTCCTCGGTGTTGAGGGGCTTGATCTCCGACAGGGCGTCCACCATGGTCGTCTTGCCCACGCCGAACGGCCCGGCGATGATCAGTTTGACGGGTATGTGATCGGTACTGATACGAGTGTCAGAGGGCGCGGAGGCCACTGAGCACCAACTCCAAGATCTCGAGGTCGGGTGCGTCCGCGCGGAGCGGCGCCCGCGTCAGCAACGTCCCGGTTTCCGCCAGACCCGCCACCAGCAGCCGCACCACGCAGTACGGCAGGCCGAGGTAGGCCGCGCACTCGTACACCGACAGGGGACCCTCGCGCAGCAGGGCGATCAGGTGCGAGCCGGGCGGGTCCAGCCCGTCGGTGACCGCCTCGGGGGCGACGACGACGATGGTGGTCCGCTCCACACTGATGTGCTCGGGCACGGTCAGCTTGGCAGCGGCCATGTAGTCGGGGACGACCCGCCGCCGCTGCCGCCCGGAGGTCATGCCGGGATGTCCGGTGTCCTGGCGGCGCTGGCGTCGTTGAGCGCCTTGATGAGCTTCTGCACCTGGTGCTGAACCTCGTAGGCCAGGGAACCGACGTTGACCGCCCCGGTGGCCGCCACCACGATGGCGGCGCGGTCACCCGCCGGGGCGATGTAGTAGTAGCCGGAGCCCGCGGAGATGACGATGTCCACGACCTCCCCGTCGGCGCCGTTGCTGAGCCCCTCACACAGCGCGCGGGCGGCCCCGAGCACGGAGCTGGTCATGGCGGCCGTACGCTCTCCGGTCTCGACGCTCACGTCCGGGGAGCCGCCGAGGATGAGCCCATCGCGGCTCAGCACCACGCCGCTGGTGACTCCGGGCAGCGCCAGCAGCGGCGACAGGACCCAGGACACGTCGAGCGACAGCGGCCGGCGCCGGCCTTGAGCGGCGGCGGCGGTGGTGTGGGCGTCCATGGAGCGGTCAGTTCCCTTCGGTTGCGTCGTGCGGCTGTGACGGCATCGCTGCGCGGCGGCCGGCTTCGGCCCCGGTCTGGAAGTCGCCCCACCGCCTCTGGGCCTCCTCGGGGGTGGTGCGGGCCTGCCCGTCGGGGGAAGGGGTGGCGGCGGGGCGCGTGGGCTGGCGGCGGCGCTGCGGCAGCCGGGGCAGCGCCGCTCCCGTCCCCACGGGCTCCGGCTGCGCCACGCCCTCCCCCACCGCCGCATGCTCCCCGTCCACGTGCTCCTTGTCCACGTCCCAGTCCGCGCGGTCCCAGTCCGCGTACGGCTCGTCGGCGGTCTGCCATCCGGGTGACTCGGCGGTGGCGGGCTGCCGCACGGGGAGCTCCGCCGTCGCGGGCTGCCGCCCGGGAAAGTCCCCCATCGCGGGCTGCCGCACGGGCAGTTCCTCGGCCGACCGGTGCTGGGCCTGTGTGGTGGGGGCGGACCTGACGGGCTCGGGCGCCAGCACCGAGGGCCGGCTGGTGTCCGGCATCTCCACCAGCAGCCCCGCGGGCACGCTGACCACGGCCTGGACGCCGCCGTACGCGCTCTTCTTGACCGTGACCTGCATGCCGTAATGGCTCACCTGGCGGCCGATCGCCGCCCAGCCGGTGCGCGGCGGGTTGCCCAGGTCGACCAGGCGCACGGGGTGCTGCCCGCTCAGCAGACGGGTGGCCCGGGCGTACTGCTCCTCGTTCAGGCCCACGCCGGCGTCGTCGATGACGATGGCCGCCCCGGTGTTGGTCTCGTGAATGGCGATGGTCACCTTGAGCGTGCCGTGGGAGTGGTGGACGGCGTTGGCCAGCAACTCCGAGGTGATGAACAGGATCGGCTCCGCGGCCCGGGCCGCGACCCCGACCCGGCGGCGCAGGTGGTTGGCCGGTCCATCGATGCGCTGCTCGAAGTTCTCCACCCGGGAGATCGCGCCCACGACCAGGTCCACCAGGTAGGTGTCGTCACGCGACAGGCCCGTGGTGGCGCCGCAGGCGATGCCGCTGGCCTGCGCGCGGCGCACGATGAGCTCGTTGAACATGTCGAGCCCGAGCACCTCACGCAGCAACGCGGTGTGCTCGTCGCCGCTGTAGCGCCGCTGCACCCCGGCCAGCAGGTCCTGGGCCCGCAGCGCCTGGGTCTGCACGCGTGACATGGCACCCCGGACGACAGCCTGGGCCGCCTCGTCGATCCGCTCCCCCTCCTCGCGCACGCTGCGGGCGAGCGCGTCGAGGATGGCGCGGTGCTGCTTGTCGACGTCGGTGCCGGCCAGCGCCGCGTTGTGCAGGCCGGGCACGATCACGTGCGGAGCCCTCAGGTGCGCCACCAGGGCGGGGATGCGGCTGGTCAGCAGGTGGTCGGTCTCCTCGCGTACGAGGTCGTGCCGGGCGCGGGCCCTGCCGACCTGCTCCGCGGCCTCGGCGACCTGCCGCTCGGCCTCCTGCGTCCGCCGCTCGGCCTCCATGGCCTTCCGCTCGGCCTCCTGGATCTGCCGCTCGGCTTCCTTGGCCTTCCGCTCGGCCTCCTTCAGCCGCCGATCGACCTGCTGCAGCCGCTGGTCCCGCCCGCTGCCCTCGCGGGACAGGCGTTCCTGCCCCCGCCGCGCCTCGGCCAGCTGTTTACGGGTCTGGGCGAGCTCCTTCTGTACGCGGTTGCGGTAAATCAGCACGCCCACGACGGCAACGACGATGACGCCGATCACTATCGCAAAGCTGAGGAAATCTGGCGGCATGACAGTCCTGGGGTCTGAGGGGGCGGTGAGAACCGGCGCCGTGCGCCACCCAGTATTGCCATCGTGTCAACATAGTCAAACGATCAGCAAACCCCCGACAGGTGCCCACGCACACCCAAAATTCAGGGCAAACCACCACTTAATGGTCACGTCACGTGACTTAGCGTGACATTTTGCGCACGGACAGCCCGGCACCGCAAGGGCACTCCCCAAACCCCCTCCAACCTGCGCGAACCCCAGGATCACCGCCGAATCCCTCAACTCCTGGCCACACCCCGACCGCCACCGCTCCACCCCGAATCGGCTGTCCGGAACTGGCGCTTTACCCGGCCCTCATGGCAGCGGCCTGTCTCGCGCCGGAGCGGGGCATCGATTCATCCCACGAAACGGACGGTGATTTCCATCCACTGGAACCAGCCCACTCCACCGACACCCTTAAAGCCACCCATACACGCATTTATCCGTTTTGTACGAGAAAGCCATCAAAAAGCCGTATATGTCGCTTGCGATACCCGGGGGCGGCGCCGCATAGTGGAGGGCGCTGACACTTCCTGAGGGTCCTTCCCAGAGACGTGCAGCGCGGGCCGGAGCGAATACGGCCCGCGGCGTGCCGGCCACCTTCGTCACAGGCACCACGGCACGAGGCCTCCCGGTGCATTCGCGGCCGGCCACGACACACGGTCGGGCAGCCGTGTCACGGCCGGCTTCCTTTCTCGGGAGGCCCTTCCTCCACCCGGCCGCCCGGCCGGCGTCAAGACCGCGACAGTGAGCACACGGTTCGCGTAGGCGTTGTGTCAGAACCACCCCACAGCGCCCCTTCCCGGGACAGGCTGCAAGAGATCATTCCAGCCATCCGAAGGCCACACATGTCGCAGCTCCTGAATCCCTGGGCACCCGAGGAACCGGTCGATCCCCACGTGGTGGAGATCGAGCGGGCCCGGCTGCGGGAGATCATCTCCCACCTGCCAGAAGCCGCCCGGCCGCTCGACGACGCGATCCCCCGGCTGGTCTCGCTCACCGTCGCGGAGTCGAGCTTCACCTCGTTCACCTATTCGCTGGCCATCGCCTACGGGGAGGTCGAGGCGTACACGCTGCAGGAGCTGCGCCACCGCACGCGGGACACCACGCGGATCAGGGAGGGCGTGGCCGTCTCCCTCCAGACCTGGCAGGACGCCGAGCATGCGAGCACCGTGAGATGGACCTGAACCTGGCCCTGCTGGGCCGGCGGAGCCTGGAGCTGGGCACGGGCGCGGCGTTGACGCTGTCGGCTGCTCGGCGTCCCGGCGGGCTGGCCCTTCGTCGGGAGGATGTACTGCCACCAGTACGACCCGCGGTCGTTCTTCGACGGCGCCGGCACCTGGCTGGCGGTGCACGACGACGTGGTGACCGCCCGGCTGAACGTCGAGGCGCTCGTCTTCGGGGCGACCGGGGCGGGCTGGCGCGGCGAGGACGGCCGGGCCTTCCAGCGCCGCATGGACGCCTACCTGTCCGACCTGCGCGGCATCGAGATCCGGGCGGTGGTCACGGCCATCACCCTGTACGTCGCCGGGGCCGTACTGGCGGCGTTGCTGCTGTTCCAGTTCCTGGTCGCCGTGGCCATGACGGCGGTGGCGGCGTGGGTGCTGGTCGCGGCCGTCACCCCGCTCAGCCTGGCCTCGGCCCGGCTCGTGGCCCTGCAGTGCCTGATCAAGCTCTTCGAGGGCTTCCGGGCGGTGGAACGGCTGGTGGACACGGTCATGCACGGGTGCGCCGCCGTCCTCGGCGCGGCCGTGGTCGTGGACGTGGGGGTCGAGGCCGCGCACGGCGACACCAGCGGCCTGCGCGACCTGGCCGCGGGGACCTTCGCCCAGGGCCCCCTGTTCATCTGGGGCACGGCGAACCGGGTCGAACGCGACCTGACCGCCCACGGCGTCGACGGCGTCCACCCGCGTTCGGGGAAGCCGCTGCCGCCCGGCCTGCCCCAGCTCGCGGGCGCCAAGGCGGTCAACGACATCGTGAGCGGCAGCCAGACCGTGACCGGCCGGTACGTACCCGAGCAGGCCGGGGACGGCTCCTACACCTTCCCCTGGGAGTGAATCCATGGACCTCAGGCACGAGCTCGGCTTCGACCCCGAGCGGCTCGCGGCCGACGCCGACCACCTCTTCCAGCGGATGCGCGACCTGCACGCCCAGCCGGAGTCCGTGGCGCGGGCCGAGTCCGACGACGGCCGGGTGACGGTCGAGTGCGGCAGCACCTCGGGCGTGCGGAAACTGCACCTCGACCCCCGAGCCATGCGCATGAGCTCGGCGGACCTTGCCGAGACCGTGGTCGAGCTGATCCACCGGGCCAGGCAGCGGGCCGAGGCGGAGGCCCGCGCGGCGGCCGAGGCGTTCGGCGGCTACGGCCCGCTCGCCGCCGATCGGCTGCGTGCGACCAGCGGCGATCTACGGCAGAACCTGGAGCACGCCGCCGCCACCATCGACCGCCTCCGCGCCCTCCTGCGCCCCTGACCGACGCGCGGCGGTCCCCGCCGCCCTGGCTCAGGCGACGGGGACCCCGATCCCTTAGGGAAGCCGTTCAGGAGGCGGTGACGGCGACGTTGTCCGCATCCGCGGCGGGTGCGGGAGCCGGGCGTCGCAGCACGGCCAGGCTGACGACGAGGGCGGCGGCGAGCAGCCCGGTCGCGAACATGAACGCCAGCCGGTACCCGCCCGCCAGCGCCGCCGCCTCGGAGGCCCCGGACGAGAGCATGGTGCCGGTACGCGAGGCGGCCAGCGTGGACAGAACCGCGACGCCGAGCGCCATGCCGATCTGCTGGGTGGTGTTGAACAACCCGGACGCCAGCCCGGCGTCGTCGGCCCTGGCGCCCGACATGCCGAGCGTGGTCAGCGCGGGGAGCACCAGCCCTCCGCCGGCGATCAGCAGCATCACCGGCAGCAGGTCCGTGGCGTAGGAAGCCTGCACGGGCACCCTGGTGAGCCAGCCCATCGCGAGCAGCAGCAGCACCAGGCCGGCCGCCAGGACGGCGCGCTCGCCGAAGCGGGTGTTGAGGCGGGCGGAGACGAACAGCGACACCGCGCCGATGGACACCGCCGCGGGCAGCATGGCCAGCCCGGTGGCCAGGGCTCCGTAGCCGAGGACCCTCTGCATATAGAGGGCGACGATGATCTGGAAGGCGAACATGGCCGACAGCGACAACATCTGCACGAGGTTGCCGCCGACGACACCGCGCGATCGGAGGACGCGCAGGGGCATCAGCGGGGTGCGCGCGGTCGCCTGGCGGACGAAGAACGCGGCCAGCAGGGCCAGCGACAGGGCGCCGAGGCCCAGGGTGTGGGCGGCCAGCCAGCCGTACTCCTCGATCTTGACGACCGTGTAGATCCCGAGCATCAGCCCCGAGGTGACCAGCACGGCGCCGAGGACGTCGGCGCCCGCCGCCAGGCCCAGGCCGCGGTCGGCGGGGAGTGCCCTGAACGCCAGCGCGACGGTGGCCAGCCCGATCGGCACGTTGATGAAGAAGATCCAGTGCCAGCTCAGCGCGTCGGTGAGCACTCCGCCGAGCACCTGGCCGATCGACGCGCCGGCGGCGCCGGTGAAGCTGAAGACGCCGATGGCCCTGGCCCGCTGCCGCGGGTCGGTGAACAGCGTCACCAGGATGCCCAGCACCACCGCCGAGGCCATCGCGCTGCCCACGCCCTGCAAAAAGCGCGCGGCGATCAGCAGGCCGGAGGACGTGGCCACCCCGGCGAGCAGGGAGGCGCCGGTGAAGACGACGTTCCCGGCCAGCAGCATCATCCTGCGCCCGAGAAGGTCGCCCAGCCGGCCGGCCAGCAGCAACAACCCGCCGAACGCGATCAGGTAGGCGTTGACGGTCCAGCTCAGCCCGGCGGCGGTGAAGCCGAGATCGCTCTGGATCGCGGGCATGGCCACGGTCACGATGCTGCCGTCGAGGATCGTCATGAGCATGGTGACCGACAGCACGGTCAGGGCGAGGCGTTGGGTTTGCGACATGGCTTCTCCTGTCATCACGAAACAGAAGAAACCGTAGCAGATAGTTTTGTTGTAGACGATCCTTTGCGGACCTATTGTCGTGCCCGGCGTGCCACCGGCGGCGCCTCCACGGGGGTGGACAGGTGCCCCTCGACCAGCCGGTCCAGCGCCTGGAGCAGCGCCTTGGCATCCTCGGCGGGCAGCGAGCCCAGGGCGGCGCGGTGCACGCCGTCGACGACCTCCTGACTGCGCCTGGCCATCTCCCTGCCCTTCTCGGTGAGCGCGATGATCCTGGCCCGGCGGTCGACGCTGGACGGGCGGCGCTCCGCCAGCCCCGCCTCCTCCAGGGCGTCGACCGTGACCACCATCGTGGTCTTGTCCATGTCGCCGAGCTCCGCGAGCTGGGCCTGCGTACGCTCCTCCTCGATGGCGTGCACGAGCACGCAGTGCATGCGGGCCGTCAGGCCGATCTCGGCCAGCGCCGCCGCCATGCGCGTGCGCAACACGTGGCTGGTGCGGTCGAGCAGGAACGACAGGTCGGGCTCCGCGCGCGATGGCGCCATGGCAGTCATAGATAACATTATAGTTTCGTTGCGGATTATCCCCGGCTGCCGTTCAGGGCTTCCCCGCCGACCCGTCGTGGGCGCGTTTCAGAAGGTCGTGGAGGAGGGTGACCACCTCGCCCGGGGTGAACTCCATGGCGTTCGCCCCGACGCTGAGCTCGAAGCTGCAGCGGGTGGGGTCCGGCGCGGAGCGCACTCTGCCCCAGAGCTGGATGCCGTGCTCGGCGAGGATCTCCGCGCCGGCCCGTTCGACGTCCCGCCTGGCGGCCGGCAGGTGGACGTGGAACATGGCCGCCTGCGGCGGGTCGGGGTGGGCCCGCGCGGCGCCGTCGGCGTTGATGGCCGCCGCGACGGCGATGGCGTGCTCGTGGTAGCGGGCCATGTCCGAGCCGAGGGTGTCCAGGTGGACCAGGGCGGCCAGGGCGAGCGGCCAGGCGTCGGCGATCGCGCCGCCGAGCCGCCGGCGCCACACCTCGGCGGCCCGTACGGTGCCGGCGTCCGCGGCGAGCACCGCACCGCGCACTCCTTGCAGGCTCTTGTAGAGCGAGACGTACACCGAGTCGAACAGGCCGGCGATCTCGTCCATCGGCCGCCGGTAACCGGCCTGGGCCTCCCAGATCCGGGCCCCGTCCAGATGCGCGGCGGCGCCGGTGGCCCGGACGAGGTCGACCTGGGCACGGAGGTCGTCCCAGGACGGCAGCAGCCCGCCGAGGTCGCGCTGCGGCAGCTCCCAGACCGCCGCCGCGAGCGGCTCGCCGATCGCCGCCAGGTCGCCGGCCGTCATCAGCTCGTTGGGGTCGCCGGCGCGGTGCATCCACAGGCCGTGGACCGCGTTGTAGCCCTGCCCCTCCCACACGTCCAGGTGCGACTGCGGGTGGGCGGCGAAGGCGCGGCGCCCGCGCAGGTCTGCGTGGACGCGCAACGCGGCCTGCTGCGCCATCGTCCCGCTCGGGAAGAACAGCGCCCGCTCCTTGCCGAGCAGCTCGGCCAGCCGCCGCTCCAGCACCGCGACCGGGCCGTCGGGCCCGTCCGCCGGGGTGTCGTCGTCCACCAGTGCGAGCATCCGCTCCAGCATCGCCCGCGGCTTGCGCCGGATCGGCGCGTGCAGGAACAGCGCCCGCCGGACAGAGGGGGTTGGATCGGACATACACCGCTCCTTTATCATTACCTCACATAGGTGGCGCTACTACGGTACCCCGGTAGCGTATGTTCCAGCCCTGCGCCGGGTTCGTGGTTGCGCCTCAGCGATCGCCGCTAGCATGAGGCAGACCACGCACGGAGGGGCTGTCAGATGATGCGCGGCCTGGGAGAACTCGAGTCCACGATCATGGACCGCATGTGGGCCACCAAGGAGCCCGCCTCGGTCAGAGACGTTCTGGAGCACCTGCGGCAGGAGCGCACGCTCGCCTACACGACCGTGATGACCGTCATGGACAAGCTCCACACCAAGGGCCTGCTCAAGCGCAAGCCCGTCGGGCGGGCCTACGTCTACGAGGTGGTCTCCTCCAAGGAGGCCTACACCGCCGACGTGATGCGCGAGTCCCTGGCCAACAGCGGCAACCGGGCCGCCACGCTGGTGCACTTCCTCGAACGCCTCAGCCCGGAGGAGGCCACGGCCCTGGAGGCGGCCCTCCAGGTCTACCCGCCGAAGGGGCTGCCCTCCTGACACGTCACCCGCGAGCCGACCTCCCAGCGGCTGCCCCTTGTGAGAGGAGGCTCTCACATGAGGGTGCAGTACAGTGAAGGCATGGCGACCGGCGGGCTGCGCGAGCGCAAGAAGGCCAGGACCAGGGAGACGATCCTGCGCGAGGCGTTCAGGCTCTTCCGCGAACGCGGCTACCACGCCACCACCATCGAGCAGATCGCCGAGGCCGCCGAGGTCTCCCCCGCCACCTTCTTCCGGTATTTCCCGACGAAGGAGGACCTGGTCACGCTGGATGACTTCCCGCCGCTCCTCGCGTCCATGGCGGCCCAGCCGCCGGGCCCTCCGGTCACCGTCATGCGCGGCGCTTTCCGTACGGCGTTCGCCTCCCTGACCGCCGAGGAGATCGCCGCCGGGCACGCGCGGGAGGTGTTCGCGGTGACCGTCCCCGAGCTGGTGGCGGCCAACCTGCGCAAGAGCTCCGGCCTGCTGCGGCAGGTCCACGAGATCCTGGCGGAGAAGGCGGGCCGCGACGTGGACGACCCCCGGACCAGGAACGCCGTCGGCGCGGTCTTCGGCATCGTGGCCCTGGTCTGGCTGCAGTGGGCCAGGGATCCCGGCATGGACGGCCCCGCCGAGGTCGACCGGGCGCTGGCTGACCTGGAGTCCGGCCTGTAGGGGCACTATTTGACCTCAACGTTGGTTGATGTTCGAGCATGGTCGTATGCCTGAGCGAAACGAGCACACCAAGATCCTCATCACCGGCGCGACCGGCAACGTGGGCCGCCCGCTGGTCTCCCTGCTGGTCGAGGCCGGATACAAGCCACGCGCGCTGACCAGGGACCCGGCCTCGGCCCGACTGCCCGCGGGCGCCGAGGTGGCCGGCGGCGACCTGACCGACCCGGGCTCCCTCGACGCGGCGCTCGACGGCGTCGACGCGGTGTTCCTGCTGTGGCCGTACTTCACGGCCGAAGGAGCCGCACCCGTCGTGGACCGCATCACCAAGCACGCCCGCCGGGTGGTGTACCTGTCCGCCCACTCCGTGCGCGACGACCGCGAACCGGCGGAGAACGGCGTGTGGGGCGAGGTCGAGCGGCTGATCGAGGACTCCGCGGCGCAGTGGACGTTCCTGCGCGCGGGCGGGTTCGCCACCAACACCCTGGCCTGGGCCGGCCAGATCCGGGACACCGGCGTGGTGCGGGCCCCGTACGCGGGCGCGGCCAGATCGCTCATCCACGAGGCCGACATCGCGGCCGTGGCGGCGCTGGCGCTGACCGAGGAGGGGCACGCGGGCAAGCGGTACGTGCTCACAGGCCCGGAGGTCCTCACCCAGGCCGAGCAGGTACGCGTCATCGGCGAGACCATCGGGCGCGGGCTGCGCTTCGACGAGCAGTCACGCGAGGAGGCCCGCGCGGAAATGGTCGCCGCCTGGGGCGAGCCCGCCTTCGTGGACTCCTCGCTCGATTACTGGGCCCACCTCGTCGACGAACCAGAGTCGGTCTCCCCGGCCGTCCGGGAGCTGACCGGCCGCCCGGCCCGTACGTTCCGGGAGTGGGCCGAGGACCACGCGCCCGACTTCGGGAACGTACGGGACGCCGCCGGACGACCGCGCTAGGCGACGGACGGGCGACGCCACCAGAGCGTCAGGACCAGCAGCGTCACGCCCCCCACCACGGCCCCGGAGGTGACCGGCACCAGCGTGTGCCAGCCGCCACGCTCGGCCAGCAGGCCGAACAGCGGCGGGCCCAGCATCGAGCCCAGGCTGCCGAACTGGGCGACGATGCCGGTGGCGAGGTCCATGTGCGCCAGGCTGACCAGGACGTACGGCAGGGCGGCGAAGACGATGGCCGCCAGGATGCCGTTCGCGAAGGAGATGACACCCGTCCCGACGGCGGTGGCGGTGACCGATGCCTCCTCGTGGAAGGCCAGCCAGGCCGCCGGGACGATCGAAATCCCACTCAGGGCCAGCACGCCCGGCGCCACCGTACGGAGCAGGCCGGCCGCGACGATCCCCCCGGCGACGCTGATGAGGGAGATCACCGACGTGAGGGCGCCGGCGGCCGCCGCCGCCTGACCGTGCCGCTCCACCAGGAAGGCCGGCAGCAGCACGACGACGGAGAGCGTGGCCATCACGATCAGGCAGAACGACAACGCCAGCAGGGCGGGCCGGACCAGCGCGCCGGCCCGGACGGGCACCCCAACGTGTTCGGCGACCCGGCCGGGCGGCAACCGGCGCCAGGTCACCAGGGTGCACGCCAGGGTGACGGCCGCGACGACGCCGAGCCAGACGCGCCAGCCGGCGGCGGTGCCGACCAGCCCGCCCAGCAGGGTGCTCAGCCCGAGGCCGACCGGCACGAACGTGCCCCAGATCGACAGCGCCATCGCCCGGTCCCGGTCGCCGGCCAGGCGCGCGATCAGCACGGGGCAGGCGACGGTCACCAGCAGGTATCCCAGGCCCTCGACCAGCCGGACGGCCAGCAGCGTGCCGAACCCCGTCGCCGCCACGCTCAAGGCGCTGGCCGCCGTCACCACGGCCAGGCCCGCGACGAGCATCCGGCCAGTGCCGTAGCGGCGGTTCAGCACCCCGCCGGCCAGCCCGACCGCCGCGCAGACCGCGGTGATGACGGAAATGAGCCAGCCGAGCTGGGAAAGCGTCAAGCCGAGCGCGTCGGAGACCTGCGCCCCGACGGCCGAGATCTTGCCCAGGCCGAGGGCGGCCACGACGCCCGCGACGTAGACCACGAAAATCCGCGGCCAGTCGGACCCGCCGGTCTCGGGCCGCCCGGGCGGGAACGGTTGCTGATCCATGGATTCCGCTCCCTTGGGCGACCCGTTCGGCGGGATGCCGAGCACCTGACCCCGCCCCGCGGCCACACCTTCGCGGCACAGGCCCCGCGCAGGTCGGCGGAACCCGTGGACGGCCACAGCCTGCCACACTCCCCCAAGATCGACCCGCACGCAAGACCGAGGGACTTTCACACCCGACCACGCGCCCCAGGCGGCCCCGCACCTCGGTCGCCGCGGCCACCATCACCGGGGCCAAAGTGTCGGCAGTGGCCGTTAGGGTCCCCGCCATGGATCACTGGGAACAGATCAGGAAACTGATCGAGGCACGACGTGCCGACCAGCTCGTCAAGCGGATCAGGACGCTCGACGGCGCGGCCCGCAAGGAGGTCGCGGCTCGCTTGCCGGAGTTGCTGAAGGCGCTGCGAGGCCGGTTCGACCGGTGGGACGACCGCCTGGTCGACTACTCGGTCGTGCTGCGGGTCGCGGGGGCCGGCACGATCGGCGGGGCGGCGGGCGTGGCGTCCTGGCTCTACCGGCGCGACTTCGCGCCGCGGTGGGCCGGCCGCGACAACGACGTGGACCTCCTCCTTGACGTGCTCGCCGACCGGCCCGCCGCCTGGCGTGCCGACCTGGCCAACAGGCTGGTGCTGCGCATGCGCGCCGCCGACGACCGCGGCATGGCTCTCACCCTGGCGCTGCTGCGCGAGACCGGCGTCGAGCCACCGCAGCACGACCCGCTGGTGGCCGGCTGGGCCGCGCTCGGGACGACGCTCCCCGGCGGGCCGCTGCGCGACGACCCGCTGCTCGACCACCTGCTGCCGCGCCTGTTCGAGGCCGAGGGCGTGGGCCGGGAGCTGCAGTGGGAGCAGGAGCCGCACAGCGGCTGGCTGGGCGCGCTGACGGCGCAGGCCGCGGCCGGCCGGGTGAAGCGCGAGGCGCTGATCGAGGGCTGCGTACGCCGCTTCCTGCGCGGTGGCACGCCCATCGACCTGCGCTTCTTCGTCCGCCTGCACGAGGCGCTGGACCCCGCACCGGCCGAGGTGGCCCCGCACGTCCGCGACTACCTGAGCCTGCTGCCCGCCTCCCCCGGCCCGGTCGCCGAGCTGGCGACGAAGCGCCTGCGCGCCTGCGACGGCCTGGCGGCCGACGACCTCGCCGAGGCGTGGGAGTCGCTGCTGTTCCGCTCCGAGCGCAAGCTGGTGCGCGCCGGGCTGTCCTGGCTCGACCGTTCCGTACGCCGTGCGCCCGAGCTGGCCGCCGTGGTCGCCACGCCGCTGACCCGGGCGTTCGCCGCCGACTCCGCCGAGTTGCAGGAGAAGGCCGTCGAGCTGGCCCTCGCCCACGCGGCCGGCATGGGCGAGGAGGGTCGCGCCACCGTACGCGAGGCGGTGGAGCTGCTCCCGCTCCGGCTCGGCCACCGGGTCGCCGCGGCCTTCGCGGGCGGCACGGTGACCCCGGCCGAGCCCGCGTTCGTGCCGCCGCCACTGCCCGCCGCGCCGCAACGCGCCCATGCCCTCGCCCCGCCGGCCGAGCTCTCCCCGGGGAGCGAGGTGGAGCGCCTGCCGGCCCAGGGAGATCTCATCCTGTTGCTGGAGGAGGCACGCTCCTGGCAGGACTACGAACGGCTGCTGGCCGACCTCGTCACGCTCGCCGGCCGTGACCGTGCCCGCGTGGCGGCGGCGCTGCACCCCCGACTGCCGCACAACCCCTGGGGCTACGGCCGCCAGGCCTGGCTGCACCTCGGTCAGTGGCTCCAGGGCGCCGCCAACTCCCTGGCCAGGATCGCACCGATCCGGCGAGCCTGGCATCGCATGATGCCGCGGGAGAGCCTGGCCGCGCCGCACCGGCTGCTGCTGCACCGCGGGGCCGAGATCCTGCGGGCCGTCGAGGAGGACACCCTGCCGCCGCTGCTGCTGGCCACGCCCACGCACAGCACCGGACACGTGGCGGCGGCCGAGCTGGTGCGCCGCATGGAGGTCATCGAGGCCGCCGGCGCCAAGCCGCTGGCCGCCGACTTCCAGCAGGCCCTGCTGCGCCTGCCCCGCACCCCGGATCCGGAGGCGACGGCCCGGGCGGCCCGGCTGACCTCGGCAGCGGGCCGGGTCCTCGCCGGGTGGACCTGCCCGGAGGTCGCGGTCGAGCTGGAGTGGACCTGCGGGAGTCACCACGGCACGCACGACTGGCACGATCGCGACCACAATCACGACATCCAGCCGGTGCCGACGGCCACCTTCGTCCCCACCGGCCTGCCGCTGGTCGACATGGTGCTCGGCGTCGAGCGGCGTTGGGCAGAGGCCGAGCACCTCGCATGGTGGCCCTCGACGTTGCCCTCGCACCGGGAGGTCGCCGCCGCGCACCTCATGCCGTACGTGAACCGCCGCTTCTACGGCGAAACCCGTGTCGGGCCGGAGATGGCGCGCGAGCTCGCCCGGGCCGAGGGGCCGGTCGGGGCGGCGTTCGCGATGGTGCTCGCGCGCATCCTGGGCGACCCAGACATGCCGGAGTCGGTGGACGTCCTGCTGGAGACCGCCGCGCGGGACGAGTTGCCCGCGGCGGAGGTCGGCAGGCACGTCGGGCTGCTGGTGGCCGCCGGCGAGGTCAGAGTGATCGACGTGACCACCGCGCTCGACGCCGCGGCCAGGCGGGGCGCCCACGAGCACGTGTGGCGGATCGCCGCGGCGGCGCTGCCCACCCTGCTGCCCCCGCCGGGCGTACGCCCGCGCAACGGCCTGGCCGGCTTCGTCACGCTCGCCGCCACCACCGCCGAGTGGTGCGGCGCGCGCGGCGAGATCCCCGAGGTGGGCGACATGGCGGCCCGCAAGGGAACCAGCGGCCTGCTCCGCGAGGCGCGCCGACTCCACGACCTCCTCACCGGCACCGGTCAGGAAGGATGACCATGGCGTCCAGACGATCCGCCCGCGCCAGGAAATGGCGCTCCCGGCACGACGAGAGCCACAGCATGCGCCTGGCGATCGGCGACCTCGCCCGCGCCGCCGCCGCTCCCGGCTGGTCGCGCCTCACCGTCCACCGCGCCCAAACCGGCCAGTACGCCAGGACCACCGTCACCCGCGACGGCCAGGAGATCGCCGTCGCGGGCCTGGACGACCCGTTCCAGCGCCTGCGCGAGCTGGCCTACCGAGCCGACGCCGGCACCTGGTTCACCTGCGAGCTGGTGTTCTCGCCCGGCACCAGGGGCTACACCGGCCACGTCGACTCCGCCGCGCCGCCGTTCGAGGACGTGCCCCCGGTGGCGGCGCTGGCGGAGCTGACCACGTTCCCCCGGCCGGAGCCGCCCGGCTGGCTGCTGGCCGCGCTGCCCACCGCCGCGCCCATCGGGCTGCCCACCACCTACGGCGACCACTACGAACGCCGGTCCCTCATGCACCGGGAGCCGCCGCCTCCCCCGCCGCCGATCTCCGGGACGCTGAGCTACCTCCCGGCCACGACCCTGACCGTCCGTGCCTTCGAACACGGCCGGCGGCACGGCCGCAACCACTTCCACCTGACGGACCAGGCCGGGCACCACGCGGACGAACGGCTGGTGGTGCTGTCCGGCGAGGACGTCTACTGGGTGGCGCGCCACGGCGAGCGCGTCACCGACCGCGGCGTGCGCTCGATCACGCTGGACGGCGGGACGCTCCGGCTGGAGCTGACCCCGGAGGCCGCCGACGCGCTGGAGACGGAGACCTCGTTCGAGACCCACCTCGACCTGCCACCGGAAACCATCGACGCACTGCGAACGGTCCTGCCGGGCATGCTGCGCACGGTCACGGACGCACCGCGGCTGATCGGCTTCTGACGCGCGGGTCCGGCGCCGGCGCGGGGAAGCGCACCCCGCCACCGGCACCGAGAGTCAGGCCGGTCAGGGCAGCGTGCGCAGGTAGGTCGGCGGCTTGCGTACCTTGCCGGCCTGCTCGAACGCGTACCCCAGGGCGATCAGGGTGGATTCGGAGAAGCGGGGACCGAAGAAGGTGACGCCCAGCGGCAGCACCTCGCGGGCATAGCCGGCCGGGACCGTGATCGCCGGATAACCGGAGACGGCCGGGGGCGCGGAGGAGGAGACGAAGTCGCTGAAGTCGTCGCCCTTGACCAGGTCGGTGAGCCAGGCCCCGCTGTTCGTCGGCGCGAGCACCGCGTCCAGCCGGTCGGCGGCCACCACGGAGTCGATCGCCTGCCGGGCGAGCGAGGTCGCCTTGTCCCGCAGGGCGCGGTATTCGGGATCGTTCAGGTCGCCGGTGGTCGCCTGCGCCTGCTCGAACAGCTCCTGACCGAAGTAGCGCAGCTCGGTCGAGGCGTGCTCCTTGTTGAACTCGATCAGCCCGGCCAGGTCGTCCGGGTGCCGTCCGGGGGTCTGGGCCAGGTAGGCGTTCAGGTCGTGCTTGAACTCGGTCAGCAGGGCCGCGAACTCCGCCTCGCCGGCCTCGTCCATGCCCTCCAGCTCGACGTTGTCGACCACAACCGCGCCGCGCGCCCGGAGCGTGGCGACGGCGGCGTCCAGGGTCGCGAGCACGTCCTGGTTGTCCCCGGCCACCGAGCGCCAGACGCCGATGCGCTTGCCGGCCAGCGCGCCCGGCTTCAGCGCCTTGAGGTAGTCGCGGTCACCGCCCGGCCGGGTGGCAGGGTCGCGCGGGTCGACGCCCTGGATGGCCGCGAGCACGGCGGCGGCGTCGGTGACGTTCCTGGTGATCGGGCCGGCGGTGTCCTGCTGCGCGGAGATCGGGACCACGCCGGACCGGCTGACCAGGCCGATCGTGGGCTTGATGCCGACGACGCCGTTGATGCCCGCCGGGCAGACGATCGAGCCGTCGGTCTCGGTGCCGATGGTCACCGCGGCCAGGCTCGCGGCGGCGGCGACCGCCGAACCGCTGCTCGACCCGCAGGGGTTGCGGTCCAGGACGTAGGGGTTGTTGACCTGGCCGCCGACCGCGCTCCAGCCGCTGGAGGAGGGGGCGGAGCGGAAGTTGGCCCATTCCGACAGGTTCGCCTTGCCGAGGATCACCGCGCCCGCCGCCCGCAGCCTCTCGACCAGGAAGGCCTCGCGGGCCGGGCGAGAGCCGAGCAGTGCCTCCGAGCCGGCGGTCGTACGGAGCCGGCCGACGGTGTCGATGTTGTCCTTGAGCAGGACCGGAATGCCCTCCAGCACGCCGCGCCCGCCGTGGCGCCGCCGCCGGTCGCTGCGTTCGGCCTCCTCCAGCGCCGCGGGGTTAGTCTGGATGACCGAGTTCAGCAGCGGGTCCACCTTGCGGATGCGGTCCAGGTAGAAGCGGGTCAACGCGACCGCGTCGAACCGTCCCCGGTCCATGGCGCGCTGCAGGTCGAGGACCGTCGCGCGGTCGAGGTCCAGTCCACGCAGAAAGGTGTCGGAGGGTCGGGTGCCCGCGCCGTCGGCGTGGGCGGGGGGTGCCACGGATAACCCGGCGGTGAGGGCCACCACCGCCAGCCATCGCGCGGGATGCATGGGCTTCATGAGCCATGAGCGTAGCTTTGATGCTTTCTGTTGAAAATATTGTGCATTCAGCCTTGTCAGCCCTGAACGGTGGGCCGGATGACGATCTCGTTGACGTCGACATCGCCGGGCCGGCCGATGGCGTACCCGATGGCGTCCGCGACGGCGGAGGCCGGGATGGCGAGCTGCTCCATCGCGGCTCGCGCGGCGGCCTGCGCCTCCGCGGCGCCGCCACGATCGGTGAGCTCCGTACGGGTGAAGCCGGGGCTCACGACGGTCACCCGGATGTCCCGGCTCTCCTGGCGTAGCCCCTCGGACAGCGCCAGGACGGCGTACTTGGTGGCGCAGTAGACCGCCGCCGTCGGGTCGACCCGGTGGGCGGAGGTGGAGGCGACGTTCACGATGTGACCCGTGCCCCGCTCGCGCATGAGCGGCAGGACGGCCGCGATGCCGTGCAGGACACCGCGCAGGTTCACGTCGATCATCTGGTCCCACTCGGCCACGCGCAGCGCGTCCACCGGCGACAGCGGCATCACGCCCGCGTTGTTGACCAGCACGTCCACCCGGCCGTACCGCTCGTGGGCGGCCGCGGCGAAGGCACGCACGCTGCCGAGGTCCGTCACGTCCAGCTCCCGGTGGTCTGCCTGGCCGCCGGCGGCGCGGAGCTCGGCGGCCAGCGACGCGAGCCGGTCCACCCGGCGCGCGCCGAGCACGACGTGGTGACCGTCGGCGGCCAGGCGGCGGGCGGTGGCCGCGCCGATCCCGCTGCTCGCTCCGGTGATGAGAACGACCTTGCCGGTCGTGGGCTCGCTCATGAGGACTCCTGGAAGTGCTGGATGCCGGGGTTTCGCGGCGGACGCGCCGCGGCAACCAGCGTGCGGCCCCGGCCAGGACCGGGAGAAGGCCGCCTCTTCCTGGGTGCGGCACGCCCAGGAAGTGCCGCAGGAGGGTCCTCCGGTTATGCGGCGGTCAGGCGGGTGAGAGCGGAAGCGCTGGGGCTGCCCGGCTCCGGGGTGCCGACGAGCAACTGCTGGCCGGGCGCGTCGCGGACGTCGAACGTCTGGTACGTCAGCTCGATCCGCCCGGCCACCGGATGAACAAAAACCTTGGCCATCCGGGCGAGCCCTGCGACGCTCTGGCCCTCCTGCCACCGGGTCCGGAAGCCGGGCGAGGTCTGCACCAGATCCTCCACCAGCGCCGCGATCCGGGGGTCGTCCGGGTAGGCGCCGGCGTTGAGGCGCAGGGCCTGGACGACCCGCTCCACCAGGGACGGCCATTCGGCGAACACGGACTTCGCCCGCGGGTGCCGGAACAGCACCTGGACCATGTTCGTCATGCCCGGGAAGGGGGAGAGCAGCGCGGCGGCGACGGCGTTGGTGGCCAGCACGTCGAACGCCGGGCCCAGGACGTATGCGGCGGCGTTCGGGAAGGAGTCGAGGAGTTGCAGGAGCGCCGGGTGGACCGGCTCCCGGGAGCGATCCGGGGCCGGGCTCAGCCGGGCCAGCCGGAAGAGGTGGGCGCGGGCGTCGAGGCTGAGGTCGAGGGCGCGCCCGATCGCGTCAAGGACCGGCGCGGACGGGTTGCGCTCGCGCCCCTGCTCCAGCCGGGTGTAGTAGTCGATGCTCACGCCCGCGAGCACGGCGACCTCCTCGCGGCGGAGCCCGGCGACCCTGCGGTCACCTCCCCCGGCCAGGCCGACGTCAGCGGGCCCGAGTCGCGCACGATGAGCCCGCAGGAACTGCCCGAGCGTGTGCGTGGCGGCGACCGACATGCCCGCCAGCCTACCTAGGCCGCCCATGACCTGCGCTTACTCGGGGTTCCGCACCAGGCGGTCCTGGCGGTCTTCGCCCCCGTACGCGCCGGCCACCGCGTCCTGTTCCTCAGCCCCACCGACCCCCCGGCACGGCTGCGCCGGCAGACCGAGGCGCTCGGCGTCACCACCGTCCTCAGGTCGGCCGCCGTGCCCGACGACGCCTACCCGGGCGCCTCGGCCATCCCCGCCCTCCTGCCCCGACCATGAGCCTCCGGCAGCGGCCGTGCCCGCCCGCGACGACGAGGTGTTCTACTTCGGCACGTCGGGCTCCCCGGCCGTCCGCCCCACGGCCGTACGGACGATCCTCATGGCCGGTCTCCGGCAAGGCCATCGTGTGGCACGTGGCCTGCTGAACAGGCATGACGCGGGCGATCCCCGGGGACCGGACAGGCATGCTGAGATTCGGAGTTCACTCAGGCCAGCAGTACAGCACTTTCGCGGACTGTCTGGAGCTCTGGCAGCGCGCCGAGGAGCTGGGACTCGACTGGGTGTCCGTCTTCGACCACTATCGACCGCCGCTCGGCGGGCCCGACGGACCCTGCTTCGACGGCCCCTCTCTGCTGGCCGCGCTCGCGGCCCGGACGAGCAGGGTCAGGTGCGCCATCCTGGTCTCGGCCGTCACCTGGCGGCACCCCGCCACGGCCGCGGCCATCGCCGCCACGATAGACCACGTCTCCTCCGGTCGCCTGGAGTTCGGCCTAGGCGCCGCCGGCCCCGACCTCGCCTACGAGCAGTACGGCCTGCCCTTCCCCGGCGCCGGCGTCCGCCTCGACATGCTGGAGGAGGCGTGCCAGGTCATGCGCGGCCTGTGGGGCGGGGGACCGTTCACCTTCCACGGCGAGCACTACCGGCTCACCGACGCCCGCCTGAGCCCAAGGCCGGTCCAGGAGCGCCTGCCGCTGGTGATCGGCGGGGGCGGCGAGCGGCGTACGTTGCGGGTCGCGGCCCGGCACGCCGACGTCTGGAACACGCTGGCGGGCGACCTGGCGGGCTATCGCCGCAAGGTGGGGCTGCTGGCCGGCTACTGCGCCGAGGAGGGCCGCCCGCCGGCCGACATCCGCCAGTCGTTGACCTTCAGGGCCGTGCTCGCCGCGACCCCGGCGGACGTCGAGCGCCGCCGCGCCGAGCGGCTCGCCCTGCTCCCGGCCGGCTCCCCCGACCTGGCGGAATACCTCACGTTCGGCACTCCGGAGCAGTGCGTCGAGGACCTGCTCGGCTACGCCGCGCTGGGCGTGCGGGACTTCCTGCTGGGGTGTCGCCCGCCGCTCGACTGGGAGACGATCGAGCTGTTCGCCAGCCGGGTCGTTCCGGCCGTCAGGGCGAGGGTGGAAAACTAACTTTTACCGATAAATCGTTTCTTAATTCGCTATTTCTGGAAATGGACGCCGCCGACCAGACAGGCCGGATGTAAATGCTCGACTCGGCATATCCGATCCGGATAGCATGCGCTGGGGTTACCGGGGAGTATGACGCATGCTATATGGTGCATTCACCGAGAATTCGACCGACCAGCATGTCGCATTCAGGCGCGACCTGCTCGACAGTGGCAAAGTCCTGCCGCCGCCCCCGGTGCCCGTGACCCATTCGTCCGCCGCGGATTTCCTGGACGGCCCCGTACACGATGCCCTACGCGAGTTGGCCACCACGGGCACGGCCATCGTGCAGCTGGACGAGCCCTTGCATACCCGGCGGTTTCTCGCTCTTGGCGCATTGCTCGGGCAGGCCATGCCGAGAATGGATCCCGCCGTCCAACCTTATGTGGAAAACGACGTCATTTTGCATCTCCGCCGCGAGCACGTGGCCACCGCAAACGTTTCCTTGCAACCCTTCGCCACCAACTCGCTGTCGCTGCACACGGAGAGCAGTGGCAGGAGGGCCGAGGAGCAGCCCCGCTACATCGTGCTGATGTGCGTGACCCCTGGCGACGATCCGACCGCCGCCCAGACCGTCCTGGTGCCCATGACCGCCATCGAGCGGGCGCTCACACCGGAGTCGCTGTCCGTGCTGGCACGCACCCGATATCGGCACAGCACCGATGGGCCCCGCATCCTGCGCACGGTGGAGGGCCGCCGGGTCTTCTCCTTCCGCGACTTCCTCTCCCAGCCGCTGCACTGGGCCCATCCGGGAGACGACGCGGACGAGACCGTGGTCAACCGGAGCATCCTCGACCTGCTGGCCGCCATGTACGGCTCGACCGCCGCCGGCGTCCACTGGTCACGCGGCATGATCGTGATCATCGACAACGCCCGCTACTTCCACGGCCGTACGGCGAGCCCCTCCCGAGCCGCGGTCACCGACTCCCCGCGCCATCTCAAGCGCCTGCGTATCACGTGATCGCCGAGCACAAGGACCACTCTTAATGCGGCTATTCGAAACCGTTCATCCGGCCTGTCCGCCCACGCCTCCCGCCCCGGCCCCGGCCACCGCGGGCCCGGACGGCTTCGCCGACGGCTTCGTGCCCACGGTCGACGAACGCATGCTCGACGTGTACTCCCGCGCGCGCAACCCGGAGGACCCACTCGAACTGCGCGACCTGTGGCTCGGCCGGGTGGAGTGCGAGCTGGGGCCGCGGGCCCACCGGCCGGCGCTGGCCCGGTTGTGGCGCACGGCCACCCCGCTCCGCGTGGTCGAGCCCGCCGAGGTGCTGGGCTCGCGGGCCACGGTGCGCTTCGTCAAGGAGCTCTTCAACTGGTTCTTCCGCGACGACCTCTACGGCGACCTGCGCTCGCAGGCCACCCACATCCTGTCCGCGGGATCGATCGACGAGCAGGCGTGGGGGCTGCCCCAGACGTTGAAGGACTGCCTCCGCCACGCCCTCGACCTGGACTGGTACGGCTACTCCGACTCCCGTGGCCGCCGACCGGTCCGCGAGGCCGTGGCCGGATACGAGAACGCCCGCATGGAGGCCGCCGCCTACCGCGCCGAGAACGTGGCGATCACCATGGGCGGCACGTTCGCGGTCAGCTCGCTGGCGGACTTCATCCTGCACGGCGCACCGGCGACCGGCTCCCCCGCGCTGTGCGCGATCCCCAACTACCCGCCCCTGGTCGAGACCGTGGCCCGCCGCTCGCAGGTGCGCCTCGTCCCGCTGCCCTCGCGCGACGGGCAGACCTCGCTCCGGCCGCTCATCGACGCGCTGTCGCCGGACACCCCGATGGTCCTGCTGCAGACGGTGGGCAACCCGACCGGCGCGGCCGTGGTCGAGGCCGAGCTGGCCAAGCTCGTCCGGGCCGCCTCGCCCTCAACGATGATCGTGCTGGACGAGTGCCACGAATGGCTCGGCCCGCCGGCGCCCTGCTCGGCCGACCGGGCCGCACCGAACGTCATCCGCGTCTCCAGCCTGTCCAAGACCTGGTCGGCACCGGGCATGAAGGTCGGCTGGCTGCTGGCGGAGGAGCAGTTCGTCGCCGACTACTACGAATACGCCTCCACGACCTTCGGCGGGCCGCCGTCGTTCTTCTACACCCTGGTCGAGGTGCTGGCCCGGATGGAGCGCTGGCTGCTCACCGGGCTGGACGAGCCGACCGCCGCCGAGCTGGCCGAGTTCGAGCCGGCCTACGGACTGCGGCTGGACACGCTGAGCGCGGCCTACCGCTCGTACCGGGCCGAGCGGCTGGCGCGCGACACCGGGCTGCGGACTCTGCGCAGCACGGCCAGCCACGGGCTCGCCCAGGTTCCCGTGCGCGTGCTGGAGCCGCACTACTCCATCAACACCATGGTGGAGTTCACCGGCTGGGACGACTCCTATCGCTGCTTCCGCGACCTGTTGCACCATTGCGGTGTGTCGGTCTTCCCGGGGATCCTCACGTTCTGCTTCGCCGGAGGGATCGCCCGCATCACCAGTTCACGTCGCGAGCAGGATCTCCTGGCCGCCCTGGACCGGCTGGAGTCCGCGTTCGCGCTGACCCCGGACGGCTGAAGCCATGTCCAAGCAGATCATCGGTATGGTCCACCTCCAGCCTCTCCCCGGCACGCCCTACTACGAGGAGGGCAGCCTGGAGCGCATCCGCCGGACCGCGGTGGAGTCCGCCCTGGCCCTGTTCGAGGGCGGCGCCGACGGCTGCCTGGTGCAGACGGTCGAGCGCGTCTACCGGGTGGACGACGAGTCCGACGCCGCCCGGACCGCCGCCATGACCCTCATCGTGCACGAGATCGTCCGGGCCACCGGGCCGCGCTTCCAGGTCGGCGTGCAGCTGATGCGCAACGCGATCAGGGCCTCGCTCGCCGTCGCCACCGTCACCGGGGCCGCGTTCGTCAGGGCGGGGGCGCTGGTCGGCATGACGCTCACCGAGCACGGCATGGTGACGGCCGACCCGATGGGCGTCATGGAATACCGCCGCCGCATCGGGGCCGGGCACGTACGCATCCTCGCCGACATCGACTCCTCCCACTTCACCTGGTACGGCGGCGGCAAGCCGACGGCGGAGGTGGCCAGGGCGGCCAGGAAGGTGGGCGCCGACGCCGTGGTGCTGGGCCACGCCGACGAGGACCGGACCCGGCGCCTGATCGCCTCGGTACGCGCGAACGTGCCCGACGTGCCGATCATCCTGGCCGGTCACACCCACCACGGCAACGCGGCCCGGCTGCTGGCCCTGGCCGACGGCGCTTTCGTGGGCACCTGCCTGGAACGCGACGGCTGGGGCGGCAGCATCGACGTGGGCCTGGTCAGGGACTACGTGGCGATCGTCCGGGGGATCAAGTGAATCCCGAGGTCCTGATCCGGCAGGCGGCCCGGCTCGCCGACGACCTGCGGGAGTTCACCGGCGTCTTCGCCCGGCGGGCCGGCGACCTGCTGAGCGAGCCGGAGCGAACCTCGATCGGAAACGTCTACCTGGTGGGCGACGGCGACTCCTACCACGCCGGGTGCGCCACCGAGCCGGCCTTCGCGTCGATCGGCGAGGTGCCGTGCCGGGCGGCCGGCGCCTTCCGGTTCGCGGCCTACGACTCCCGCTGGGCTCTGCGGCCCGGGGCTAGGCGGGCGCTGGTGGTCGCGGTCACCGCGTCGGGCAGCACACCGGCCGTGCTGACCGCGCTCGAACGGGCCCGGGAGGCGGGGGCTCTCACCGTGGCCGTCACCGGCACGCCGGGCTCGCCCGTGACCGGGGCGGCCGAGCGGGTGCTGGCCGTGGACCTGCCCGATCCGGAGCCGTCGCCGGGCGTGCGTACGTACCAGGCGAGCCTGCTCGGCCTGCTGCTGATCGCGCTCCGGCTGGGCGGGGCCGAGGCCCTGCACGCCGAGCTCGCCTCGCTCGCCGATCCGGTGGCGGCCACGCACGAGGCCGCCGGCCCGCGCGCCCGCGCGGAGGCCGAGCACGTGGCGGCGTTTCCCGGCACGATCGTGCTGGGCAGCGGGCCGAACCATGGGACGGCCATGTTCGCGGCGGCGAAGCTGGCCGAGTCGGCGGGGCTGCTGGCCCTGGGTCAGGACCTGGAGGAGTGGGCGCACGTCGAGCGCTGGGCCCAGCCCGCCGACCTGCCGGTGTATGTGCTCGCCCCGCCCGGCCACGCGCACGGGCACGCCGGGGCGATCGCCGCCCGCGCCCGCGAGCTGGGGAGACGTGTCGTCGTGGTGGCCGAGCACGGCGACGCGGCGGCCACCCGGGCGGCGCACGCGACCTTCGAGGTGGCCGGCCGGGCGCGGGAGGAGTTCTCCCCGTTCCTCTACCACCTCTTCGCCGTCCACCTGGCTGCACGGGTGGCGCAGCGGCTGGGCAGGCACCCGTTCCAGTCGATCCTTCAGGAGAACCCTTGAGCCCGACACTTTCCGCCCTCTTCGGGGAGCAGGCCGCGCGAACTCCGACGCTCCCGCGATCCACCACCCGGACGCGGGCGTGGAGCTCAGCTACCGCGAGCTGTCCCGCGAGGCCGACCAA
Organism: Nonomuraea jiangxiensis; assembly: GCF_900099965.1. Lineage (GTDB taxonomy): Bacteria > Actinomycetota > Actinomycetes > Streptosporangiales > Streptosporangiaceae > Nonomuraea > Nonomuraea jiangxiensis. The sequence goes on from NZ_FNDJ01000003.1 coordinate 60,721, forward strand.
GCGCGTGATCGCCTAGAGGTCGGGGGGTCTGAGCCGGTCGGCGATGTCCAGCCAGGTGGTGACGTCGGACGCGGTGAAGTGCCGGATGGCCCAGTCCACCATGCGCAGGCTCATGTGCGCCCACGAGACCAGCAGCACCGGGCTCGGGACGATGGCGTGCAGGTCAGGAGCCAGGTGGGGAGCGCGGTGAGCCAGGTCGAACCCGAGCGTGAAGAGGTCGAAGCCGGCGTCGCCACGGGTGGCGCCGTCCCAGTCGATCACGCCGGTGACCGTTCCCTCGGCGTCGATCAGCACGTTCTCCGGATGGAAGTCGGTGTGTACGAGGTCGTCGCCCTCCAGCGTGTCCGGGAACGCCCGGCCGACCTCCTCCACCTGGTCGAGCAGCCGCCGGGTGCGGCCGTCGTAGGCGCGCAGCGGGCCGTGCAGGCAGAAGCCGGGGCCGTCCGCGCGCAGGTGGAGCCGGAGCCCCGGCAGGTCCGGGCGGCCAGCGAGCACCCCGCGGCAGCGTCGGTTGACCTCGACCATGGACCGGATGGTGGCGGCCGTGGGCGTGCGCGGGGTGGTGCCGGGGAGCAGCTCCTGGACCACGACCGGCGGATGCACCAGCTCGTATCTCGGCGCCGGGACGCCCGCCGCCCGTGCCGGCGCCAGCAACTCGCTCACGTCGGGACCAAGAGTGAGCACCGATCGGTGGCCGTCGGGCCAGCGTACGTACGCGGCGCCGACCTGGCCGCCCGGGCAGGGGCCTTCGTATTCGAGGGGCACGGGCAGCTCGCCCAGGTAGCGGTGGACGTCGAGCCGGGGCACTCGCGGGAACGTCATGGCGGCGGCCTCAGCGCGGCAGGCGGGTCAGGGCGGCGGCGGTGCCGTCGATGAGCGTTCGCAGGCCGTGCTCGAAGGCGGCCTCGCCCATCGAGCCACCGGCGCGCAGAGCCACGAGCAGCGGGGCCGAAGTGCCGCCGTCGAGCAGGTCGGCCATGTTGTCCACGGGCCTGTCGGGCAGGCGTTCGTTCTGCTCCTGGAGGACGAACCCGATCACGTAGCGGCTGATGGCGGCGATCGTGTCCAGCGCGAGAAGCGGGGTGAACCCGCGCTCCACCATGGCGGCCAGCTCCTGGTCGAGCGCCTTGATCGTGGCCGCGCCCAGCGACTGGCCGGTGGCGACCAGGCGGGCGCCGTCGCGGTGCGCGAGCACGGCCCGCCGGTAGGAACGGGCCCGCCGGGCGAGCCAGTCCTGCCAGGACTCGCCCTCGTGGGGCGGGCCCATCCCGGCGGCCCGGATGATCGTGTCGGCCATGCCGTCGAGCAGATCCTGCTTGGTACGGATGTGCCAGTAAAGCGAGGGCGACTTGACGCCCAGCTCGGCGGCGAGCCTGCGCACCGTCAGCCCGTCCAGCCCGACCTCGTCGAGCAGTCTCAGGGCCGTCTCGATCATGGTCTGGCGGGTCAGCCCGGCCCGTGTGTCATCGCGCACGTTGACAGCCTAGCGTTGCTAGGGATACCGTTCCCCCTAGCAACGCTAGGGAGGGTCTCATGCTCAATGTGATCTCCGCCGACGGCACCGACGTCCGCGCCCACGACGAGGGCCGCGGCCCGGTCATCGTCCTGCTCCATCCCGGGCTGGACGACGGCACCGGGCTCAAGGAGGTGGCCGCGATCCTGGCCGGGCGGTTCAGGGTCATCCGCCCGCATCGCCGCCAATACCGGCTCGACCTCAAGGCCGATCCCCGGCTCGGCGGCTCACCGTGCTCGGTGGCCGAGGAGGTCGACGACGTGCTCGCGGTCGTACGAGCCGTCGAGGTGCCGGTCGTGCTCTACGGCCATTCGGACGGCGCGGTGACGGCGCTGGAGACGCTGGCGGCGGCGCCGGACCTGTTCGCGGGCGCGGTGATCTACGAGCCGCCGGCGGTGATCGGGCCACCGCTGGGCGGAGCGGACGGGGAGGTGCTCGCCCGGGCCCGGGCGGCGCTCGCGGCCGGCAAGACCGGCAAGGCCATGGAGATCTTCCTGCGTGACACCGTACGGATCGCCGCCTGGCAGGCCTGGCCGGCGGGGAAGGCCACCGCGCTCGTCCCGAGGTTCCGCAGGCTCGCGCCGTGCCAGCTCGACTCCGTCGAGGCGCTGGACCGGCTCGGCGTCCGCCTGGACACCTACGCCCGGATCACCGTGCCGACCGTCCTCCTCAGCGGCGACCGCAGCCCGGCGCACCTCTCCGAGCGCCTGGACGCCATCGGGTGGGTCATGCCGAACGCCGAGCGCGTGAGGTGGCCCGGCCGCGACCACAACGCCCACCTGAAGCACCCGAAGCAGGTGGCCCAGCTCATCCAGTCCCAGGCCCGCAAGGTGCTGCACCTGCCCGGCTAGGAGAGTGCCCGGTCAGGGGATCAGGCCGCGCAGGGCCTCCAGGTGCTCGGGGACGAGGGCGTACCATGCCCACTTGCCGCGCTTCTCGCGGGTCAGCAGCCCGGCCTCCACGAGGATCTTGAGGTGGTGGCTGACGGTGGGCTGGGTCAGGCCCAGCGGGGCGGTGAGGTCGCAGACGCAGGCCTCACCGGACGCACTCCGGCTGATCATGGTGAGCAGCTGGAGCCGGGTGGGGTCCGCGACCGTCTTCAGCGCACAGGCGAGCCGCTCGGCCTCCGACCGGGAAAGAGGTTCGGTGGCGCTGCGGCTGGGCTCGTCGGGATCGGTGCGCTGGGCTGCGGCGTGCTGCACCAGGCCAGTCTAGGGACCGGCCGACGATCATGACCTCCCGCCCGTCGCCGTCCCGCGACTACACCGGGTAAGGCTGCTCCGACCGGCGTCTTATGCCGGACAGCAGGTGCCGGAGCAGGACCACATGACCGCCCGTGCCGATGACGAGGAGCCGGTAGAGGCCGCCGGACCAGCCGGGGAAGGCCGCCCGGCTCTCCGCGATCAGGCGGGACCGCCCAGGGGCGAGGCGTTCGAGGCGGAAGATCAGGGCGTAGGAGGAGAAGCGGTGGCGGCCTTCGAGCGCCAGCTCCGCCCCCGGTACGGCGGCGGCCACCCGGAATCCGGCCAGTGTCGACCCTTCGGCCAGCGGCCGGGGTCCGGACTCGGCGTGGTCGGCGCATCCGATGGCACGGGCGTAGAGGGTCGTGGCGGCCCCGGAGAAGGCCCGGCCGACGGCCTCGACCAGGACCGGCCAGACGTCGTGGACGTCGGCCGCGATCGTCGTCGCGTGCTCGTCCAGATACGGTAACTGGGAAATCTGCACCGAAACCTCCGTGAGGTACGTCGCCCGGCCCGCTCACCGCCCGGTCCCCGGATCGACCGGCGAGACGTCGCCCCGTGCCCGCCGGTCGAGCAGTGACAAGGTATAAACAGCATAAGATCGTGACGAATCACGTCGCGGTCAGACCCCCCGGAGGCCGACTGACGTGAGATCGCCCGAGTCCCCCGACCGCCCGGCCACCGTACGAGCCCTCGGCACCGCCGTACCGTCCGCCCAGGATGCGGCCGCGTCGCCACCGGGTGGTTCCGAGCCCGTCGTGCTCAAGACCACCCAGGAGACCGCGATCTGGGGACACTTCCCCACCGATCGCGCGCCGGTGCTGACCGTGGACTCCGGCACGGTCGTCAGGATCGACGCCGTGAACCAGTGCGGCGCGGCGGCCCCCGAAGGGCCGGTCGCGTACTTCGAGGCCCTGGGGGTGCCCGCCGACCAGGTGCTGCCGGAGCTGGCGGAGGTCGCGAAGAACCCGCGCCCGGCCGGCGCCACCGGCCACGTCCTCACCGGCCCGATCCACGTCAGGGGCGCCGAGCCCGGGGACGTCCTGGAGATCCGCGTCCTGGGCGTCACGCCGCGCGTCCCGTACGGCGTGAACAGCACCGGCCCCGGCGCGGGAGTCTGCGGCGACCTGCTGGACACGGCCTCGAACCGGCTGCTGTGGCTGGACGACTCGGGCAGCCACTACTCGTTCGGGCACGGCATCAAGGTCCCGTTCAAGCCGTTCGCGGGGATCATGGGGGTCGCGCCGCCCACGTCGGCCGGTTTCGTCTCCGCCAACCCGCCGGACCGGTGGGGCGGCAACCTGGACTTCCGCGACCTCGTCGCCGGTACGACGCTGTACCTGCCGGTGTTCCAGCCGGGGGCCATGTTCTACACCGGCGACACGCACGGGGCCCAGGGCCACGGCGAGGTCGACCAGACCGCCGTCGAGCACTCGATGGCGCTCACCGCCCAGTTCATCGTCCGCAAGGGCGCGAACCTGGAATGGCCGCGCGCCGAGAGCGACGAGTATTTCTGGTGCATGGGGATCGACGCCGACCTCGATGTCGCGCTGGAGATCGCCGTGAAGGAGGCGGTCGGCCATCTCGTCGAGGTCAGCCAGGGAGCGTTGACGACCGCCGACGCGTACGCGCTGTGCAGCATCGCGATCGACTTCGTCGTCGCCGAGGCGGTGGACGGCAACAAGGTCATCGTGGCCTACATCCCCAAGTCCCTGCTGCCCTGGCACTGACCGGCCCGTCCGCCCTCCGGGGACCCCTCACCCGCCGCCGTGCGGGAGGGGGTGTCCGGACATCGGGTTGAGACGCCACAATGCGGTCACCCCCTCGCGCCGCACGGTACGTGACGCCGGCAGCCGATCGCACGATCCCCGACGGCCAGGTTTGTGACTCCTGACACGCCGGGTGCATGCCCGGCTTCCGGCGTTCGACCGGGCCAGGGGCTAGGGCAGTTCGCGCACGAGACGCGAGGTCCACGGGCACCAGTGGTAGCCGGGCAGGAACGCCCCGCCGGCCTCGTCCAGGTGATCCTCGACGTACGGGATGGTCGCGTCACAGACCTCGATCGCGACGTTGAAGAAGCCGATCGTGTCGGGGTTCAGGTGGTAGCTCCAGCGGGGGTTGTAGGGGGCCGGGCGCGGGGTGATCCGCCCGATGATGTGGGGTCTGTCCGTGGTGACGCCGCTGAGCAGGTCGCGGGCATGCTGGATGCTGGCGGGATCGGTGAGCTGGACGACGAATCGCTCTCCGGTGATGTCGGTGAACTCGAAGCGGACCGGGGCCGCCGCCTGGACGGGCGCCGGGGTGGTCAGGGTGAGCAGCGCGAACGCCGAAAGGGCGGCTGCGACCTTGGCGGGGATCATGCGCATGGGGGATGCACCTCCGGTGACGATGGGCCGTGCTCCACGGCCGACTGGTCACACACTGTAATACTTGATTACTTAGAGTGACAGTCCCAAACGTCAGGGCTCGGCCACCACCGCGACGGGGCAGGGCGCGTGCTGGAGGAGGAAGCCGGCCGCGCCGAACCGGGTGCCCTGCCGGCGCCCGGTGACCATGAGGGTCGCGGGTTCGTCCCCCGGCCCGATCCGTACGCCCGGATAGAGCTCCGCCCACCCGGCCAGGTCGGCGGACGTGGTGAGCCGGACCTGGCGCAGCGCCGCCTCACCGAAGGCGAACTCCAGCACGGCAGGGCCGGGCGCCCTGTCGGCCACGACGATCGGCCCGGTCCGCGCCGGGCCCGGCCCCGGGCCGCGGACCACGATGACCGGGCAGTCGGCGTGGGCGGCGACGTACCCGGCCACCGAGCCGACGACGGCCCTGGGCAGCGCGCTCAGGCCGCGGGAGCCGACCACGACGAGCGCCGCGCCGCCGGAGAGTCCGACCAGTCGCCGGGCGGCGGAGCCCTCGTACAGGTCGGTGTCGACGCGTACGCCTGAGCTGCTCGCACGGGCGCACTCGGCCCCGTGCGACAGCACGTGCTCGGCCGCCTTGCGCAGGTGGCCCTTGGCCTCCTCTATGGCCTGGCCGTAGGGCCACTGCCAGGCGTGGGCCAGGAGCAGCGGCAGCCTCCTCAGCTCGGCCTCCTCGATCGCCCACTCCAGGGCCCGCACCGAGAAGTCCGAGCCGTCGTAGCCGAGCACGATGTGGCTCATATCCCCGGGCTCCTCCAGGCGCTGACCGCTTCACCGGGCAGCGGACCGGCCACCACGAACACCGGGCTCCCTCAGGTACGGACCACCGCGACCGGACAGTGGGCGTGGTGCAGAACACCCCGGCTGACCGAGCCGAGCAGCAGCGAGCCCACGGCGCCGCGGCCGTGCGAGCCCACGACCACCAGGTCCGCCTTGTCGCAGGTGGCGGTGAGCGCGTCCACCGGGTGCCCGGACTGTACGTCCTCCACCACGTTCACCTGCGGATACTTCTCGGCGAAGGCCGCCAGCCGGTCGTGGACGACCCGGTGCTGCGCCTCGCGTACCTCGTCCATGTCGTACACGACCTCCGGCGCGAAGGCGTGCACCGGGAGCTGCCAGGCGTACAGCACGCGCAACGTGCTGCCGCGCAGGCTCGCCTGCTCGAAGGCGTAGGCCAGTGCGGGCTCGCACTCCGGCGAGTCGTCCACGCCGACCACGATCTCGCCCTGTACCGGTCGCCGCTCGCCCCGCACCACCACGACCGGGCAGTGGGCGTGACCGGCCACGTGCGTGCTGACCGACCCCAGCAACGCGCCGGTGAACCCGCCCAGCCCGCGGCTGCCGAGCACGATCTCGTTGGCGTCCTTCGCCTGCTCGCGCAGGACCGCCGCGGTCGCGCCCTCCTCGATCTGCGTCGAGATCTCGACCTCGGGCTGGCGCTCCCGAGCCAGCTCCTCCGCCTCGCGCAGGACCTTCGTACCCTCGTCGAGCAGCGTGTCGGGCAGGTCGACGCTGGGATACCGACCGATCTGGTACGGCGAGCGGTCCACGACGTGCACGATCCGCAGCGGCACCCGCATCCGGAGGGCGTCGTTGGCCGCCCATTCCACAGCGGCCCGCGAAGCCACGGAGCCGTCCACTCCTACGATGATCATGATGGGCCTCCTTCCCCACAGTTCCAGGAGACCTCGCCGGCGCCGGGCCAGGGCAGGGCCGGAGGTCTGTCATGCCAGGGCCGAAGGACTCTGTCCGGAGGTCAGAGCCGGGCGAGGATCTTCTGCAGTCGCGCCACCTCGGCCTGCTGCGTGCTCTCGATCGACTTGGCCAGCTCCCTGGCCTGCGGGTTCGAGCCGTCGGCCTGCTCGTGGCGGGCCATCTCGATCGCTCCCTTGTGGTGGGCGATCATCCGCTGGGTGAACAGCTTGTCGAAGCGCGGCCCCTTGGCGGCGGCGAGCTGCTTCATGTCCTTCTCCGAAACCATGCCCGGCATCTCGTGTCCCATCCCGCCCGAGGGCACGGGCTTGCCCCACTGGGCCAGCCAGCCCTTCATGGTCTGGATCTCCTGCCCCTGAGACGCCTTGATCTTCGCGGCGAGCTCCTTGATCTCCGGATCGTGCGCGCGGGAGGGCGCCAGGTCGGCCATCTGGGCCGCCTGCTCGTGGTGCGGGATCATCATCTGCGCGAACCTGACGTCCGCGTCGTTGAAGGCCGGGGTCGCCGGGGCGCTGGTGGTGGCGGTCGCGTTGCCGCCGCTCATCCCCTGCTGCTCGGTCGTGGCGCCGCCGCACGCGGTGAGCAGGGCGAGCGCGCCCGCGGCGACGGTGGTGGACATCTTGCGGTTGGTAGGCATGGTGCTGGGTCCCTCGATCGTGGTGGAACCGCCGGCCTGGTCACGGACGGCCTCGGAGCCCGTCCGCCGTGATCACCGGTTGCGCACTGTCGAGAGACTTGCCGGCATGTGAGCTGCCCGCCTGTCGAGCCTCTAACCCCCTCGGCCCGGGACCCCCGTCTCCGACGGCTGAACACCCTGCCGCCGTCCCGCGTATCTCCCCATGAACGGTACGTACGACCCAGGACGAGGAGGCTTCGTGGTGCCGACGAGGCTTGGGCGGGCAACCTTGACCGTGGCGCTGGCGTTGACGGCGTCGCTCGCCGACTCCGGCCCTGCCCTCGCGGACCCGTCACCCGCCCAGGCCAGGGCCCGGCTGGTGAAGCTGAACGAGCAGGCCGACCAGGTGGTCGAGCGCTACAACCAGGCCACGGAGACCTACAAGAAGGCGAAGAAGAAGTACGACGTCCTCAACGGCGAGCTCGGCCGCCAGGGCGCGGTGGCCGACGGCCTGCGCAAGGACCTGGCCGAGGTGGCGGTCAACGAGTACCAGGCCAACGCGTACACCGGCTGGCAGCGGTTCGCCTTCCATGGCGATCCCGAGGCGGCCCTGAGCAGCCTGGCCACCTTGGAGCAGCTCGCCGAGGCCAGGGCCGCGAAGGTACGTGCCTTCGAGGCGACCACCAAGGGCCTGCGCGACCGACGCGACAACGCCAAGCGGGTGCTGGCGGAGGCCGACGGCGCGCGGGACAAGATCCGCGGCGAGAAGACGGAGATCGACAAGCTGATCAAGGAGCAGACCAAGCTGGCGCGCCGGTTGGGCGTGTTCCGGACCGGCGACCCCGACAGTCCGGGCATCGAGTACAACGGCCCGGCCTCCGGGAACGCGCGCACGGCGCTGGAGTTCGCCTTCGCCCAGGTCGGCAAGCCCTACCGGTTCGGGGGCACCGGGCCCGGCTCCTTCGACTGCTCCGGCCTGACCCAGGCCGCCTGGCGCGCGGCGGGCGTCTCGCTCCCCCGTACGACCTGGACCCAGTGGAGCTGGGGCGCGAGCCGCCGGGTCCCGCTCGACGCCATCGAGCCCGGGGATCTGCTCTTCAGCAAGGGCCTGGGGCACATGGGCATCTACGCCGGCGACGGCAAGATGGTGCACGCGCCGCAGACCGGCGATGTCATCAAGGTCGTGAACCTCGACGACTACTGGCGCAACCGCCTGGTCGGCGCGATCCGCCCCTGAAAGGCTCCCAGGCCCATGACGACCCTCACGCCCCTGACGCCCCTCACGCCCGTAACGGCCTTCGCCCCCGCGACGGACCCGTAACGCCCCTCACGCCCGCCGGCCGGCCGCGACGAAGAGCGGCAGCGCCAGGAACATCCGCCCCGCCCGGGCCCGCTCCTCCTGGTCGGCGACCCAGGCCGCGGCCTCCTCCCCGGTGATCGCGCCCGCGCCCCGCGCCGCCTCCGCCAGCCCCGACAGCATGGGCAGCATCATCGCGTCGGTGAACACGGCGGTCCGCACCTCCACGGTGACGTCCCGGAAACCCGCGTCCAGCAGGAGGTTGCGATACTGGCGGGCGGCCCTCGGCGTCCGGACGAGGTCGGCCCGCGCGTGCACGATCGTCCTGGTGAGCCCCGGCCGGCTGGAGTCGATCACGAGCGTGTCCCAGTCCTGGCCGGCCAGGACGGCCCGCCCGCCGGTGGCCAGCACCCGCCGCGCCTCGCGCAGGGCCCGCGCCGGGTCGCCGAGCTCGTGGTAGACCTTGTCGGCGCGGTATCCGGCGAGCTCGCCGTCCTCGAAGGGCAGGTCACAGGCGTCGGCCAGGCGGAAGTCGCGGCCGGGCCAGCGCCGGGCGGCCAAGGCCACGGTCTCCTCGTGGAGGTCCACGCCGACCGCCCGCGCACCCCGCTCGGCCAGCTCGGCCACCGCCCGCCCGGCTCCGCACCCCACATCGACGACGCCGGCCCCTGCGGGGAGGTCCAGCAGCTCGTACGTGCGCGCCCGCAGCTCCGCGGCACCGGGCAGCGTCTCGGTGGCGTCCAGCAACGCGATCATGGTGGCGACGTCCGGCTCATCGGCGATGTTGTTCGGCATGTCGACAAGAATGCGACTTGATGTCGACATGAAGTCAACCCCGCCGTGGCGCCCCGCCGTATGGCCTCCGGGGCGACCGCCCAAGCGGTCCTTCCCCCGTGGCAAAAAGTTCGTGCTGACGTCGGCGACACGCCGGGGCCAAATCCGTCTTTGCTGGCATTAGCGGGCACGTCTCTACTTAGCTCGACATAAGACACGGTTGTCAGGTTCGGGCTTCAGGCATAGGGCCAAGCCCGAGGAGGGACATGTACCGGCAACTCGGTGCCGTCGTCACCGTCACCCTGACCGCGCTGGCCGTCATGACGACGACCGCCTCGGCCTCGCCGGAGGTCGAGAACATCGCCCATCGCGGCGGTGCCGCCTTCGCGCCCGAGAACACCATCGCGGCCTGTGCCATGGCCCAGGTGCAGGGCGCCGACACGTGCGAGTTCGACATCCAGCAGACCAAGGACCGCCAGCTCGTACTGATCCACGACCAGACGCTGGGCCGCACCACCAACGTCGAGGACGTCTTCCCCGGGCGGTCCCCGTGGCGGGTCTCCGACTTCACGCTGCCGGAGATCAAGCGGCTGGACGCCGGCTCCTGGTTCTCCCCGCGCTATCGCGGCGAGCGGGTGCCCACGCTCGAACAGGCCCTGCGGGCGACCGGCAACAGCAGGATCGGGCTGTTGCTGGAGATCAAGCACTCCCCCGGCAACCGGGACATCGACCGGCTGGTGGCGGACAAGCTCGAGGACACCCGGTCCTGGTGGAGCAACAAGCGGCTGGCGGTGCAGGCGTTCGACTGGCAGTCGATGCGCACCTTCCACACCCTCATGCCGAGCATCCCGATCGCGCTGCTCGGCAAGCCGTCCACCGACCGGCTCCCCGAGCTGGCCCAGTACGCCAGGGGCATCAACCTGCCGCACAGCGACCTCACCCCCGAGTACGTGGACGAGGTGCACAAGCAGGGCATGCACATCTACTCTGGAACCGCCAACCGGCCGACCGTGCTGCGCCGCCTGATCTCGTACGGCGTGGACGGCATCATGACGAACCGGCCCGACCATCTGGACGCCGTCAAGCGGGAGGCACGGTAACCCGGGCCGTTACCATCGAACCGTGATCGCAGAGAAGCGCCGACCGCAGCTCTGGGCAGTCAGCGACCTGCACGTCGCCTACCCGGAGAACCGCGAGATCGTCAAGAGCCTCCGCCCGGAGTCGGACGACGACTGGCTGCTGGTCGCCGGCGACACCGGGGAGCGGCCGGCGGACATCGAATGGGCGCTGACGGTGCTCAAGGAGCGCTTCGCCGTCGTCGTGTGGACGCCGGGCAACCACGACCTGTGGACCCGGCCCGACGACACCACGGGTTTACGCGGCGAGGCCCGCTATCAGCACCTGGTGGAGATGTGCCGCCGCATCGGCGTGCTGACCCCGGAGGACCCGTACCCCATCTGGACCGGGGCGGGCGGCCCCGCCACCATCGCGCCGCTCTTCCTGCTGTACGACTACACGTTCCGCCCGGCCGAGATGTCGCGAGAGGAGGCGCGGGCGTGGGCCGAGGAGAGCGGCGTGGTCTGCACCGACGAGTTCCTCCTGCACCCCGACCCCTACCCGAGCAGGCAGGACTGGTGCGTGGCCCGGGTGCGGGAGACCGAGCGGCGGCTGGCGGCCCGCGATCCCGAGCTGCCGACCGTGCTGATCAACCACTGGCCGCTGACCCGCGAGCCGACCCTGGTGCTGCGCTATCCGCAGTTCGCCCAGTGGTGCGGCACCGAGCTGACGCATGACTGGCACCGCCGCTTCGACGCCACGGTCGTGGTCTACGGCCATCTGCACATCCCGCGGACCATGTGGGCCGACGGGGTGCGGTTCGAGGAGGTCTCCCTCGGCTACCCGCGCGAATGGCGCGGCCGGCCCCATCCTCCCGTCCTGCCCAAGCCGGTCTTCCCGGACGCGACCTGATCGAAGAGGCCCACTGACCGGAGCGGACGTCAAGGAAACATGGCGATCGGCGGTCCCGCCGTAGGGATCGTGTAGGGATGGCGCCGACCGGCTGTCCGGGTGCCGCAGGCTGGAGAGGCAGCACTCAGGAGGAGCCATGGTCGTTCACGTTCCGCAACCCAGCATCCCGTCCGAGATCCGGGACGGGGTGGGCTGGGGCATGGAGCAGTTCCACCACCCCAGGCCCGTCCGCTGCGGCGGCGCGATGACCCCGCAGCGGCACCAGCTCATGGAGGGCCTGTCCGGACGGGTGCTGGAGCTCGGTGCGGGCGACGGCGTCAAGCTGACCTGCTACCCGGCCACCTGCGAGGAGATCGTCCTGGTGGAGCCCGACCCCTTCCTGCGCGCCGCGGCCCGGCTGGTGGCCGAGGACGTGCCCGTCCCGGTGCGCGTCCTCGACGGTGACGTCTCGCGGCTGCCCGTCGAGAGCGGCTCGTGCGACACCGTGATCAGCTCGCTCGCGCTGTGCTGCGCGCCGCACCTGGACGAGGCCCTCCGCCAGGTACGCCGGGCGCTGCGGCCGGGCGGCGAGCTGCGCTTCCACGAGCACCCGCGCTCGGCCCACCCGGTCCTGGCGCTGGCCGAGGAGATGGTGACCCCGGTGTGGGCCCGCGTGTGCGGCGGCTGCCACCCGGCCCGCGACCTGGTCACTGCCCTGGAGTCGGCCGGATTCACCATCGACCGCCTCGACCGCTTCACCCGCTGGCACGTCTCCCACGTCATCGGCAGGGCCCACGCCGCCGCGGCGTAGGAGACCGATTCTCTCCCGGTGCGCACTTTGGGCGGGGAAGGGGCATGCCGCACGCCTCTCCCTGCTCGCCGGATCCGCGCGGTGGATCCGGCTCTCGGTCTCGGGAGACCTCAACCACGGTGGAAGCTCAGTGGAAAGCTCAGCGGAAAGCTCATGGGAAAGGGAGTCGATCCATCATGCGTGCCGGCACCACGACCAACTCGGACACGGCCAGGAAGGAGACCTTCCTGCTCGTCGCCCGCGCGCTGGCCGACGTCGAGGCCCGGACCCCCACCGACAGGTTCGCCGACCTGGTCGAGCGGCTGGCGCGCGCCGACGACCCCTGGCTGACCAGGTTGCTGCCCTGGATGGCCCGCCACCAGCCGCTCGCCCGCCTGCGGCTGGCGGCCACCGCCGAGCTGGTCCACGCTCGGCTGGAGGCCGGCAGGACAGGCACCCGCCGCGTCGTCGACCGGGCCCTGCTGCGGGCCGACGAGCCGGGTGAGCTGCTGCACTACTGGCTGACCCAGTTCGGCCGGGCCCTGCCCCAGCCGGTCAAGCGCGGCGTGGCGGACGCGGTCGTGCGGCTCTACGACGAGCGGGCGCTGGCCACGTACGACAGCCCGGCGGCCGTCCTGCGCTTCGCCGACGTGCTCGCGCTCACCCACCCGATCACCCACGACCCCGTGCAGGCGGACGTCTTCCGGCACGCCGTGGCGCGCAGGCGCGGCACCGTGCGCGGCATCCCCGAGTCGCTGGTGCTGCTGCGGGCCCGCCGCTCGATGTACTGGGTGCCCGCCGAACGCCGCAGCCTCCTGCTCGAACGCCCGGACGCCGCCGAGCGCCTGGCCCGGGCCGCCATGCCGTGGCCCACGGTCGAGCGCTGGCTGCTCGGCCGGATGACCGGGGCCGCCTGGGCCGCTGTGCTGCCGTCGATGTCCTACCGGGACCGGCTCGCCCACCTGGCCGACTTCGAGCGCGACCGGCTGCCCGACGAGGTCGCGCGGCAGGTGGCGCGGGAACTGGCCGACCCGTCGTCGGTGATCGGGTCGGGGGTCAGCCCGCTGGAGGTCTTCGCCGCCCTGCGGGCGGTGCCGGACTCGCGCTGGTCGCGGGCGCTGCGCGCGGCGGTGGAGCTGTCGGCCGTCAACGTGCCCGCGCTGCCCGGCCGCACGCTCGTGCTGGTCGATCGCACCGACCTGATGGCTGGGCCCGCCGAGTGCGCCCCGCTGACGCGCGCCGAGGCCGCCGCCGTCTTCGGCGCGGCGCTCGCCGCCCGGGGCGCCTCGGTGGATCTGGTCGAGTTCGGTACGGACCAGCGGCGCGTCCCCGCCGGCCCCGTCCGCGAGACGGTGGACCGGTTCGGCCCCGTGGGCGGTCGGGCCGACGCGGCGGCGGCGGTGCGGCGGTGGCTGGACGGTCACGACCGGATCGTGGTGCTCACCCATCCGGACGCGGCGGCCCAGGCGGCCCAGGCCGTCACGGTTCCCGGCCACGAACACGTCATCACCGAGCCGTCCAGCGGCTGGTTCACCGCGATCCCGCACGTGGAGATGGCCCGCACGGCGGCCTGGCCGTTCTGACCGCCCCGGTTTCGGGCGGGGCCGTTACTTTCCGGTGGCCGCCCGTTCCCTGAGCACGTTTTTCTGGATCTTGCCAGTCGAGGTCTTCGGCAGCTCGCAGAAGAACACCGCCTTGGGCGCCTTGAAGTGCGCCAGCCGCTCCCTGACGTGCTCGATCAGCTCGGCCTCGCCGGCCGGCACCCCGGCGGCGAGGCTCACGTAGGCCACCGGCACCTCGCCCCAGTACGGATCGGGCCGGGCCACGACCGCGGCCTCCTCCACGGCGGGATGGCTCACCAGCGCGTTCTCCACCTCCAGCGAGGCGACGTTCTCCCCGCCGGAGATGATCACGTCCTTGGCCCGGTCCACGACCTGCGCGTAACCGTCGGGATGCGACACCGCGAGGTCCCCGGTGCGGAACCACCCGTCGGGCGCGGCCTTCTCGGTCGCCGCCGGATCGCGGTGGTAGCCGAGCATGACGTCGTTGCCGCGGACCGCGATCTCGCCCACAACCGTGGCATCGGCGGGCACGTCGTCGCCGTTGTCGTCGACGACCCGGACTCGCTGGGCGATCACGTTGCCGACCCCCTGCCGGGCGGTGACCGCGGCAAGCTCCTCGACGCCCAGGTCGGCCCACTCGGGCTGCGGCTGGCAGATCACCGCGGGGCCGAAGGTCTCGGTGAGCCCGTACAGGTGGATCACGTCGATCCCCGCCTGCAGCGCCCGCCCCAGCAGCGCGGGGCTGGGCGGCGCGCCGCCCACCAGGGCGAGCAGCCGCGGGTCCAGGGCGCCGGTGGGCGCGGCGTCATGGGCCAGTAGCGACGTGAGCACCGTGGGGGCGCCGCACAGGTGGGTGACGCGGTACGCCCGGATCAGCCGCCACGCCTCGCCGGGCTCCACCTTGGGCAGGCACACGTGCCGGCCGCCGGCCAGCGTCACCGCCCAGGGGAAGCACCATCCGTGACAGTGGAACATCGGCAGGGTCCACAGGTAGGTACTGGCCGCGTCGAGCCTGGCGTGCAGCGCCATGGCCAGCGACTGGAGGTAGGCGCCCCGGTGGTGGTAGACGACGCCCTTCGGCCGCCCGGTCGTCCCGCTGGTGTAGTTGATCGACAGCGGTGACGTCTCGTCGTCCACCGGGACCAGCAGCGGTTCGCCGTCCGCCACTAAGGCCTCGTACTCGTCCGCGATCACCAGCCGCGGGCGCGACCCGCTGCCCGCGGCGGCGGCCCGGGCGTTCTCCGCGAGCCCGGCGTCGTGCAGGAGCACCGACACCTCGGCGTGGTCGAGGATGTAGGCCAGCTCGCCGGGCGAGAGCCGGATGTTCAACGGCACCATGACCGCGCCGGCCGCCGGCACCCCGAAGGTCGACTCCAGCAGCAGGTGGCCGTTGGCGGCGAGCACCGCCACCCAGTCCCCGGGCCGCACCCCCGCCCGGGCCAGCCCGCCCGCCAGCCGCCGGACCCGCTCCCACAGCTCGGCGTAGGTGAGCGACAGCTCGCCGTCCACGACCGCCGGACGCGCCGCGAACACGGTCGCCGCACGTTCGAGGAAGCTCGTCGGGGTCAAGGGCTCGAACGACAGACCGGACATTACCCCTCCATGCGATGAAAACTGCGATGGGGCCGCCGAACTGATCGTCGCACACGAACCCCGGCCACGGGCGTTCAGCGCTCGGCGCGGCCGGGGTGGCAGGCCAGGGGGACGGCCCGGATCTCGCCTGACAGAACCTCCGGCGGCAGCGCGACATAGACGTCGGCTGGCACGCCGCCGCCCGGGGCTCGGTGGTTCAGGTTCTCACCTCCTCTGTCGTACGGGCGAGATCCGGGTCGTGGTCCGAGCCGTCGTCGTCGTGGGGGTCGAGCTGGGGGATGCGTAGGACGAATCGGGCGCCCTTGGGCGAGTCCTCGATGGTGAGGGTGCCGCGGTGGCTCGCGGCGATGTCGCGGGTGATGGCCAGGCCCAGGCCGCTGCCGCCGCTGTCGAGGCGGCGGCCGTCGTCGAGCCGGGTGTAGCGCTCGAAGACGCGCTGCCGGTCGCCGGGCGCGATGCCGGGGCCGTCGTCGGTGATGGAGACGACGGCCTGGCCGCCGGCGGTGCTGAGAGCGACCTCCACGCCGCTGGAGGCGTGGCGGCGGGCGTTGCCGACCAGGTTGGCCAGGGCGCGGATGAGCTGGATCCGCGATCCGCAGACCCACACGTCGCCCTCCGCCCGGAACCGCACCGGCACGCCCGGCCGGCTGCCGTCGTGCCCATGGCTGCCGTCGTGGGTGTGGCTGTCGTTGGTCCTGCTGGTCTCCTGGGCGATGAGCTCGTTGAGGTTGACGAGCTCATGAGGGCTGTCGGCGCTCAGGCGGGCCTGGGCGAGCAGGTCGCCGATGATCGCGTTGAGGCGGTCGGTGGTGTTCAGGGCCGTACGCAGGGTCTGGCGGGGGTCGTTGTCCTCGGGGTGGTCGAGGGCGTCCTCCAGTTGGGCACGCAGCCCGGCGATGGGGTTGCGCAGCTCGTGGGAGGTGGTGGCGGCGAAGCGGCGCTGCCGGGCGACGGCCTCGTCGAGCCGGGCGAGGGTGTGGTTGGCGGTACGGACGAGGTCGGCGATCTCGTCCTCCCCGGGCGGGATGGGCAGCCGGCGGCTGAGGTCGTTCAGGGTGATCTGCGCCATGTGGACGCGGACGGCCTCGACGGGCCGCAGCGCGCGGCCGATGGCGGCCCAGGTGATGGCGCCGGCGCAGGCGGTCAGGAGGAGGGTCAGGGCGCCCAGGAGGTATTCCAGGTTGTGGCCGCGCAGCAGGGCCGGGACGGCGAGGCCGGCCAGTACGACGGGAGCGTCGGGGGCGGGGCCCGAGCGGATCGCGACGATCATGTGCCGCCCGTCGGACACGCGCCGCACGGGGTCTTGGGGGGCGGGGCGGACGCGGCTGAGCGCGGGCAGTCCGTGGGCGTCGGGGCTGGCGGCGAGGACGGCGCCGCCGGGGCCGACGATCTGGACGAGGTTGATCTCGGCGGAGACGGGGAGCGGGTTGCGCAGCGCGCCGGGCGAGGTCGTACGGGCCACGGTGGTCCACTCGCCCGCTTCGTGCTCGGCCTGGGCGTACACGTGTTCGCCGAGGGTGTAGCGGATGGCCAGGCAGCCGGTGACGGCGAGCACCGCCAGGATGGCCAGTGCCAGCAGCGACGTGGCGATGGTGGAGCGCCCACGAATGGATCGGGGGTAGCGGATCACTGTGGTGGTTTCCTTTCCACGTCGGCAGCCGGGTCATCGGACAGCCGACTACAGTCCATTTAGTCACCGTATGTCGGGAAATGTTTGACAAGGTGGCCGCAGAACTCCTAGGAACCCCGCTTCCCCGCTGTGGCCTTGACTAGAGAACTTGACTAGGAGTGTCAGGGCCACCCTGGCTCTAAAAATCGGACATATGTTGTGGTAATGGACGAGAACAAGCTCCTGGGGGAGTTCCTCCGCGCCCGGCGGGAAGCCACCTCGCCCACACAGGCCGGACTCCTCGACGTGGGTCCGCGCCGCACCCCCGGGCTGCGGCGTGAGGAAGTCGCCATGCTGGCCCACGTCAGCACCGACTACTACATCCGCCTGGAGCAGGGCAGGGAACGCCACCCCTCCGAGCGGGTGCTGGAGGCGCTTGCCCAGGTTCTCGACCTCAGCCCCGAGGCCGCCGCGCACATGTACCGGCTCGCCCATCCGATGCTGCGGCCCCGCCGTACGTCGGCCCGGCGGGAGCGCATCAGCCCCGACCTGCTCCGGTTGATCGAGAGCTGGCCCGACACCCCGGCCCTGTTGTGCGACCGGCTGATGAACGTCCTGGCCGTCAACTCCATGGCCGACGCCCTGTACGACGGGCTCAAGCACCGCGACAACCTGCTCCGGATGATCTTCCTCGATCCGGCCGCCCGCGACTTCTACCCGGAGTGGGAGCGCTCGGCCCGCTCGAAGGTCGCCAACCTGCGCGCGGCCATGGGAGCCGACCTCGACGACCCCTCCCTGACCGAGCTCGTCGGGGAGTTGTCCGTCAAGAGCGCGGACTTCCGCCGGTTGTGGGCCCGCCACGACGTCTCCAGCAAGGCGCGGGAGGTCAAGCGGATGCGCCACCCGGCCGTCGGCGACCTCACCATGAACGTCGAGACCTTCTCCGTGAACAGCTCGCCGGGCCTGCAGCTCATCACCTTGCTGCCGCGGGCGGGCAGCCCTTCCGAGGAGGCGCTGCGGCTGCTCGGCAGCATCGCCGCCTCCCGTTCCGGCGCGACCGCGAACGCCGATCTGGACGCCGCCGTGGATGTCGCCGTGGACGCCGCTGTGGACGCCGCCAAGAGCTCGCCGCGTCCCACGGGCCGCCGCTGACGGCGGCGCGGCGCCCGAGGTTTGGAGTCCCCGGCTTTCGGTACCAACCGGGATATCGGAATCCGTGGGACGGCTTTCATGAAACCAGCACAATTCGACTATCTGGCGCCCGACTCCCTGGATGAGGCGGTAGCCGTGCTGGCCGAGCGGGGGCCGGAGAGCCGCGTACTGGCCGGGGGCCAGAGCCTGCTCATCGAGTTGCGCTACCGGACCTCGCGCCCGGCCCTGCTGGTCGACCTGAACCGCGTCCCCGGACTGTCCGAGATCGTGCTCTCCGACAACTCCGTGCACCTCGGCGCGCTCGTACGGCACGCGCAGCTGGAACGGGCCCCCTTCGACGACCCGCTGGCCGACCTCTTCCGCCAGGTCGCCCCCTACGTCGGCCACCCGCCCATCCGCGCCAGGGGCACCTTCGCCGGCAGCCTCGCCTGGGCGCACCCGGCGGCCGAGTGGTGCGCGCTGGCCATGGCGACGGGGGCGGAGATCGAGCTGCGCGGCCCGGCCGGGAGGCGGGCGGTGCCCGCCGACGCCTGGTTTCGAGGGGCCTTCGCCACCGCGTGCGGGCCGGACGAGCTGGTCACCGGTGTCCGGCTGCCCCGCCCGCCGGCCGGGTCGCGGGTCGCGTTCGCCGAGCACCGCCGTACCCATGCGAGTTTCGCCCTCGCCGCCGCCATGGTCGTCCTGCGCCTGACCGGGGGGCGGGTGGGATGGGTCCGCATCGGGCTGGTGAACGCCGCCGACGTCCCGCTGCGTGCCGTCGAGGCCGAGCGGGTGCTCACCGGCGAGCTGCCGAGCCCGGAGCTGCTGGCCGAGGCCGCCGCGCGGGCGGCCGCCGAGGCGGATCCGGCGGACGAGCCGCACGCGCCGGCCGCCTACCGCCGCCACGCCCTGGGCGTCCTGGTACGGCGCTGCCTCGCCCGGGCCGTCGGCGACGGAACTCACGACCCCGCGGGGGACTCATGAACGTCGAGCTGACCGTCAACGGCGAGGCTCACAGCCTCGACGTCGAACCGCGTACCAGCCTGGCCGACGCGCTGCGCGACGAGCTCGGCCTGACCGGCACCACGCTCGGGTGCGAGCACGGCGTGTGCGGCTCGTGCACGGTGCTGGTCGGCGGCACCGCCGTACGCTCCTGCCTGATGCTGGCCGTGCAGGCGCAGGGGGAGGAGGTACGGACCGTCGAGGGCCTCGCCGACGGCGACAGGCCGCATCCGCTGCAGGAGGCGTTCGCCGCCGAGCACGCCCTGCAGTGCGGGTTCTGCACGCCGGGATTCCTCATGCTGCTCGCCGGCGCCCTGGCCGCCGATCCGGAGCTGGGTGGCGACGAACGGCGGCTGGACGCGCTGCTCGCCTCCAACCTGTGCCGCTGCACCGGTTACGCCGGCATCCGCCGCGCCGCGCAGCGGGTCGCCCGATCTGACAGATCAGCTGACAGTAAAGATATGCGTGCCCCTCATATCCAGGCATGACCGAATATCCTCCCCAAGTCGGATGTCTGCTTTGTGCATTCAGTCCATGATCGGGATTTCCCGATGATTGGATGCAGATGCGAAGATCGGCGTTATTCCTCCCTCTTCTCCTCGCCCTCATCTCCCCTTTGACCGCCGTGGCCCCGGCCGAAGCGGCGAGTACGCGTGACATCTCCTGGACGCCGTGCCCCGAGGAGCCCGCGGCCGAGTGCGGCACGCTGACCGTGCCGCTCGACTGGGACAGGCCCCGCGGGCAGACCATCGAGCTGGCGGTCGCCCGGCGCCCGGCCACCGACCCCGCGGCCAGGATCGGCGCGCTGGTGATCAACCCTGGCGGGCCGGGCGGGTCCGGCGTGTCCGCCATCATCGATCCCGTGGTGGAACGGCGTATGACGTTCTCGCCGGAGATCACCAGCCGCTTCGACATCGTCGGGTTCGACCCGCGCGGCGTCGCGCGTAGCCACCCGATCCAGTGCTCGCTGGAGCTGGCTCTGCAGGTGCCCGACCCGTTGTCGATCAAGGACCAGGCCGGCTTCGACGCGCTTCTCGCCCACAACGAGCGTTACCGGCAGGACTGCCGCAACCGTACCGGGCCGCTGTTCGACCACGTGGACACCGGCAGCGTCGTACGCGATCTCGACGCCCTGCGCGCCGCGCTGGGCGAGCGGAAACTCACCTACTACGGCGTCTCGTACGGCACGCTCATCGGCCAGCTGTACGCCGAGCGTTTCCCGAACCGGGTCCGCGCCCTGGCGCTCGACAGCAACATGGACCACAGCCTCGGCACGAAGGCGTTCCTGGACACCGAGGCCGAGACGGTCCAGGACTCCTTCGACGAGTTCGTCTCCTGGTGCGAGACCACGGCCTCGTGCGTGCTGCACGGCAGGGACGTCCGCGCGTTCTGGCGGGACCTGCTGGCCCGGGCCGAGCGCGGCGAGCTGCCCCTGCCCGGCTACCCGGACTACAAGCTGACCAAGCTCGACGTCCTCGGGCAGGCGTTCGGCGCGTTCTATTCCCCCGCCTACCGGGAGCTGGCCGACCTCCTGGTGGCGCTGGACAGCGGGGCGTCGACCGCGCGGGCGATCCTGACGCCGGCGGCCGAGCCGGTGATCAACGATCCCACCCAGGTCTTCTGCCAGGACTACCGGCTGCCCATCCGCGACTACCGCGAATACGCGCAGCACCTGCGCAGGGCGGCGGCGATCGCGCCGGACATGCTGATCAGCCCGCTGGCCCACTCGATCACCGCCGCCTGCCTGGGCTCCCCCGCCTCGATCCCCAACCCGCAGCACCGCCTGCGCGTGGCGGGCACGCCCACGCTGCTGATGGGCAACGCCCTGCACGACCCCGCCACCCCCTACTCGTGGGCCGTCAGCACGGCGCGCCAGATCGGGCACGAGGCCAGGCTGCTCACCTATGAGGGCGCGGGGCACGGGATCTACGGCCGTGGCGAGTGCCCGACGGCCGCCTTCGACGCGTACCTGACGTCGCTGACGGTGCCCGCCAAGGGCGCGAGGTGCCCGGCCGTGCCACCGGCCGAGCTGAGCACGCTGCGCGCCCAACCGCGTCCGGGACCGTTCCCCGTCCTTCCCGGCCTTCCGGGCTGGACCCGCACACCCCGCTGATCCACCCGCCCGGCCGGGCACTCCGGTGATCCGGTTACCCGGTCGGGCGCTTGCGGCCGGGCTCGGGGGGTGGTTGCCGGTCGTACCGGGAGAGGGAAATCGCGGCGGGCCCGGCCACGAAGGCGGACGACAGCGTGCCCGTCACGATCCCCACCACCAGCGCCATGGCGAAGTCGCGCAGGGAGTCACCGCCGAAGGCCATCAGCGCGACCAGGATGAAGAGCGCGCCGAGCCCGGTGCTGACCGTACGCGGCAGGGTCTGCAGGATCGCGCCGTTCACGGCGTCAGGGAACGGCCGGCGTGCCGCCCACAGCTCCCGTACGCGGTCGAACACCACGACCTTGTCGTTGACCGAGTAGCCGACGATGGTCAGCATCGCGGCCAGGAAGACGCCGTCCACCGGCTTGCCCAGCCACGCGAACATCCCCGCCACCACCATGACGTCCACCAGCAACGCCAGCACCATCGCCGCCCCGAACGTCCACCTGAACCGGACCGCCAGATAGAGCAGTTGCAGCGCCACGGCCACGCCGAGCGCGACGAGGGCGTTGCGGCGCAGCTCATCGCCCAGGCTGGGACCGATGAACTCCTCGCGCCGCTTGCTCGCCTCGCCCGCCACCTGTTCGAGGGCCCGCTCGATCCCGGTCACCGCGTCGGCACCGAGCCGCGCGGCGCGTACGGAGACGCCCTCGCCGCTCGCCTGCACCACCGCCGAGGGGAACCCGGCCCGCGCGACCGCCTGCCCCGCCACGTCGGCCGGAACGGGCCTGGCGGTGGCGAACTCCACCAGCCGCCCGCCGGTGAACTCGACGCCGAAGTTCAGCCCGCGGGCCACCAGCCCGGCGACGGCGAGCGCCACCAGCCCGGCCGCGACGCCCAGCCACACCTTGCCGGCCCGCATGAGCCGCGGGTCCCTGCCGGTCAGCCAGGTCCTGACGGCACCGGCCGAGGCCAGCCCGGAAAGGCGCGGCCCGGCCCGGCCGATGACGAACTGGGTGAGCACGCGGGTGATCAGCATGGCGGACACCAGCGAGGCCAGCACGCCCACCGCCAGCGTCACGCCGAACCCCTTGACCGGGCCGGACGCCAGCCAGAACAGCAGGCCCGCGGCGATCAGGGTGGTGACGTTGGAGTCGGCGATGGCGCTCCACGCGTTCCTGAACCCCCGTTCGAGCGCCGCCCGCAGCCCGCGCCGGGGCGCCTGGCCGTACTCCTCCCTGGCGCGTTCGAACACCAGCACGTTGGCGTCGATGGCCATGCCGATCGCCAGGACGAACCCGGCCAGCCCCGGCAGCGTTAACGTCGCCCCCATCGCCACCAGCGCCGCGTAGGAGATCACGCCGTAGCAGGCCAGCGCCACGGCCGACAGCAGCCCGGCCAGCCGGTAGACCGCGACGATGAAGACCGCCGTCAGGGCCAGCCCGGTGACCGCCGCCTCGGCGCTCGCCTCGATGGCCGCCGCGCCGAGCGTCGGGCCGACCGTACGCTGCTCGACCAGGCTGAGCGGCACCGGCAACGCGCCGCCCTTGATCAGCACCGCCAGGTCCCGGGCCTCCTCGTACGTGAACGACCCCGTGATGTCGGCGGTCCCGCCGGGGATGCCGGACCCGCAGGGCACCGAGGGATCGACCGGCGGGGAGGAGATGACCTCCTTGTCGAGCACGATGGCGATGCGGCGTCTGGCGTCGTTCGCGGGCGCGCAGGCCGCCGTGCCGGTGAGCTCCCGCCAGGCCGCCTCGTCGCGGAAGTCGATGCTCACCCACCAGCCGGGGCCGCGCTGGGGGTCGTTCTGCTCGACGGCGTCGGTCACGCCGTCGCCGGTCAGGGCGGCGGGCCCGAGTTCGAGCCGGCCGCCGTTCTCGTCCGGGGTCCCGGTCCGGTCACCCAGCACGGGATGGAACGCGAGCTGCGCGGTACGGCCGATGACCTCGGCCGCCTGCCGCGGGTCGAGCACGCCGGGCAGCTCGACGATGATCCGCCGCTCGCCGGAGCGGACCAGGGTGGGATCGACCACGCCGAGCGCGTCCGCCCGCTGGCGGAGCACGTTCAGGGCGCGGTCGGTGGCCGCGGCGTCGGCCTTGACGGACGGCGAGTCCCTCGTCTCGAAGACGAGCCGGGTTCCGCCGCGTAAGTCGAGGCCCAGGCGCGGCGCGGTGGTGAGGGCCAGGACGATGGAGATCGCGATGACGGCGAGCGCCGCCACCGCACGCCAGATCGGCGCACGGGACATGGAAGCCTCCACAGGCTCGGACGTGCGGGAAAAGGGGTCTCAGAACCTTGTGGAGGGAGGCGCCCTGGCAGGCGTGGCCAGGGTGTGACGGGTGGCGGGGTCGCGGGGGGCCGGGCGGGAGACGGTGACGGCCCAGGCCGCCCCCTGGTGTGAGGGCCGGGACGCGAGGACGGCCGGTCCCACCAGGCCGGGCACGCCGTGCGCGGCCTTGATCGTGGCGTCGCGGAGGGGCTGCCGGCCCAGGCCCGGGCCCGGGTTCTCGTGTGCCCGCCAGGCCGCCGCCTGCACGGCCGCGACCTGCTGGGGCCAGCCGCGAGCGGCGGTCCCGGCCGGGCCGGGGACGGGGGCGGTCGCGGGCAGGAACCAGGACAGCAGGAGGAGCAGTGCGGCGACCGGCCTCCCGCGCATGCCCCCTCCTCCCTGCCCGAGGCCCCAACCCTAACCACGCCGGCGGCCCCCGGGAAAGGCACACGACACCGAACCTGCGGCCCCCGTGGACGTGCGGGCCGTCAAGGGGTGACCGGGCCTGCGGCCCCCATGGTCGTGCGAGGCCCTCAGGGCGTCTCGGGGTGGAGGCGGCTCAGGGCGTCTCGGGGTGGAGGCGGCTCAGGGCGCTCGGGGGTGGAGGCGACGACGTCGGCGAGGGTGATCTCGCTCAGCAGGGCGTCCTCGTGGCGGCGCAGCTGGGCCCAGATCGCGGCCAGCGGCGCGGCGGCCTTCGGGAAGGGCCTGGTGGCCTGCTCGACGCCCTCGGTGACGCGGATCACGTCGGCGAGCGCGATCTCCTGTGCCGGGCGGGCCAGCCAGTAACCGCCGTCGTGGCCACGCTGGCTGCGGATGAGACCGGCCCTGCGGAGCTGGAGCAGGATGTTGTCGCAGAAGCGGCGGGGAATCTGCTGGGAGTCGGCGATCCAGCCGGCCTGCACGGGGCCGCCGGCCTCGGCGAGGGCGAGCATGGCGCCCAGGGCGTACTGGGTGCGGGCAGAGATTCTCATAGGCATCTCGACGCGGCGGGCCCGGCTCGCGCTGGAGAGCCGGGCCCGGTGCCGCGGGCCTCAGGCCGAGGCCGTCTCCTCCTCCTGCGCGGTCCGGCTGCGCACTTCCGTCTCCACTGCTTCGACCGACTCGTTGGCCTTGTCACGCCGGTATTCGCGCACCGAGTACGCGATGGCGGCCGCCCAGATGACGAAGATGACCACGTACGCGGTCGTCTGCACGCCGTCCGAGGCGTCGATCCAGTCGCTGCGCAGCAGGGTGCGTACGTTGGTCAGCACGATGAGGCCGCCCACCGCCGAGCCCAGGATGCGCGGCGGGATGTGCCGGACGAGCCAGGCGGCGATCGGCGCGGCGATGACGCCGCCGAGCAGCAGCACGCCGACCCAGGCGAAGTTGATGTTCTCCGAGCCGATGCCGACGAAGAAGCCGATGCTGGCGGCGATGGCGACGAGGAACTCGCTCGCGTCGATGGAGCCGATCACCTTGCGCGGCGCCATCCGGCCGCTGGCCAGGATGGCGGGCGTGCCGACCGGACCCCAGCCGCCGCCACCGGTCGCGTCCACGAAGCCGGCCACCAGGCCGAGCGGCGCCAGGAAACGCCTGCGCAGCGGCTTGCCCAGGTTACCGCGCGGCAGGCCGTAGGCGGTGAAGCGAACCAGGATGTACACGCCCAGAGCGAGCAGGATGATCGACATGACCGGGGCGGCGACCTCGGTCGAGAGGCTGGACAGGAACGTCGCCCCGGCGAAGGCTCCGACCGCCCCCGGGATTCCGATCTTTGCGACGACCTTCCAGTCCACGTTGCCGAAGCGCCAGTGGGAGATGCCAGAGGCGAGCGTGGTGCCGATCTCGGCCAGGTGCACCGTGGCGGAGGCGGCCGCCGCGTTGGTGCCGATGGCGAGCAGAAGCGTGGTCGAGGTGACGCCGTAGGCCATGCCCAGGCTGCCGTCGACGAGCTGGGCCGCGAGTCCGACCAGCCCGAGCAGTATCAATGCTCGCACGACATCCCCTTTCCTATCATTCCTACTATACAAGTAGGAATAGAATCTATCGATTCCAAGATCGAGTCAAGGGGAGATGGTCGGCTTTTTACCGGGAGCATACGGAAGGGGCGACCGGCGACCGGTCGCCCCTTCGTTCACAGGTCGAGGATCAGCCCCCCGAGCAGGCTCGATCCCCGCTCAGCGGGGTCGTTTGACCGACAGCAGCGCCCGGTAGGCGGGCTTGGGGGCCAGGTTCTCGTCGAGCAGGCAGGCGGCGCCCTCCCCGTCGAACCAGCCGGGCACCCACGAGTGGCGGTCGGTGAAGCCCCAGACGGTCAGCTCGCGGCACGCCTCCACGCTGAGGCAGTCGGTGAGCGCGCGACGGTAGTAGTCGGCCTGGGTGGCGAGCTTCTCCTCGGTCACCGGCAGCACCATGCGGACGTCGAGCTCCGTGACCGCGATCTCCAGGCCCAGGTCGGCGAAGCGGCGCATGACGTTCGCCCAGTCGCCCGGGTAGTCGTACTGGATGCCGAGGTGCCCCTGGAAGCCGATGCCGTGGATCGGCACGCCGCGCGCCTGGAGGTCCTTGACGATGGAGAGCGTGGTCTCGATCTTGGGTGCGTTCCACTCCAGGTTGTAGTCGTTGATGAAGAGCTTGGCCTGCGGGTCGGCGCGGTGGGCCCAGCGGAAGGCGTCGGCGATGTAGCCGGGGCCGAGATGGGTGAGCCAGAGGCTCTGCCGCAGCGTGCCGTCCTCCTCCACCACCTCGTTGACCACGTCCCAGGCCCTGATCTTGCCCTTGTAGCGGCGGACCTGGGTGGTGATGTGGTCGCGCAGGATGTCCCTGAGCTCGCGGTCGTCGATCTTGCCCTCGGCGACGCCGGTGGTCAGCCAGGCGGGCAACTGGTTGTGCCAGACCAGGGTGTGGCCGCGTACGCGTTGCCGGTTGCGGCGCGCGTTCTCGACCAGGGCGTCGGCGTCGCGCCAGATGAATACGCCGCGCTCCGGCTCGACGGACTCCCACTTCATCGCGTTCTCGGCGGTGACGTGGGTGAACTCGCGGTTGAGCACCGTGCGGTAGTCGGCCTCGCCGCGCAGGGCGGCGAGATCGACGGCGGTGCCGATCCTGATGCCCTGCTGGTGCGCCAGCTCCCGCAGGTCACGAGGCGTACGCGGGTGCGCGTACGCGGGGAGCGGGGCGGCCAGGATGAGCGCCAGGGCGATGATGAGGGGCTTCACCGGTGAACCTCCTCCGAAAGTTTCGGAGCCATGACGATATTTTCACGGGTCGCCGGAAACGTAAGCGCTACAGACCTTGCGGTCAACCCGCTTACCGCCTGTCACTTTCCGCAACGATTCCCACACAGTTCGTATGCACTCCCGCTTGACCGGGAATGCCACACAGGACTCATGAGTGACGGGGGTGGCCGTGGCCGAGCGTCTCAACCGGATGGGACTGGCCGGCGAGCTGATCGCGGAGTTCGTCGGCACGATGGTGCTCGTCCTGTTCGGCGCGGGGGTGGTCGCCCAGGTGGTCGCGGCCGGGCTGGGCGACCACGACAGCATCGCGTGGGCGTGGGGCATCGGCGTGGCGCTCGGCATCTACGTCGCCGGGCGGACCACGGGCGCGCACCTCAATCCGGCGGTGACGCTGGGGTTCGCCGCCTTCCGCGGGTTCGCCTGGCGCAAGGTGGTCCCGTACTCGCTGGCGCAGACCGCCGGGGCCTTCGTCGCGGCGCTGCTGGTGCGCTGGAACTACACCGAGGTGCTGGCGATGGCCGACCCCGGGCACACCGTCAAGACCCAGATCGTCTTCTCCACCCTGCCGGGCAACGGCACGCTGCCGGTGGGCCTGTGGGGCGGGCTGCGCGACCAGATTCTCGGCACCGCCATCCTGCTCTTCGTGATCTTCGCGCTGTCCGACACGCGCAACATGGCGCCGAGCGCCAACCTGGGCCCGGTCGTCATCGGCCTGCTCATCGTGGGCATCGGCATGTCCTTCGGCGCCGACGCCGGATACGCGATCAACCCGGCGCGCGACTTCGGGCCGCGCCTGGCGAGCTTCCTCACCGGCTACGGCGGCGCCTGGCGGGACCAGTACGGCGACCTGTACTTCTGGGTGCCCATCGTGGGCCCGGTCATCGGCGGGCTCATCGGGGCGGGCCTGTATCAAGCGTGCATCGCCCGGTTCCTGCCGCCGGGCGAGGACCGCGACTCCGTGAAGCCGTCGGACGCCTGAACCCACAGAGGAGAGCGACATGTCCGACTTCGTGGGAGCGGTCGACCAGGGCACCACGAGCACCCGCTTCATGATCTTCGATCACGAGGGCACCGAGATCGGCAAGTACCAGCTCGAACACCGGCAGATCCTCCCCCGGGCGGGCTGGGTGGAGCACGACCCGGCCGAGCTCTGGGCCAAGACCGGGGCCGCGATCCAGACCACGCTGCGGCTGGCCGGGCTGACCGACCGCGACCTGGCCGCCCTGGGCCTCACCAACCAGCGGGAGACGACGGTCGTGTGGAACCGGCGCACCGGCCGCCCCTACTACAACGCGATCGTCTGGCAGGACACCAGGACCGACAGGATCGCCGCCGCGCTGGAGCGGGACGGCCGGGGCGAGGTGATCCGGCGGAAGACGGGCCTGCGGCCGGAGGCGTACTTCTCCGGCGGCAAGATCCAGTGGATCCTGGAGAACGTGCCGGGCGTCCGGGAGGCGGCCGAGCGGGGCGAGGCGGTCTTCGGCAACACCGACACCTGGATCCTGTGGAACCTCACCGGCGGCGCCGACGGCGGCGTGCACGTCACCGACGTCACCAACGCCAGCCGCACCATGCTGATGGACCTGGAGACGCTCGACTGGGACGACGAGCTGCTGTCCTTCTTCGGCGTCCCGCGCCCCATGCTGCCGCGGATCCGGCCGTCCTCTGACCCCGCCGGATACGGAGCCACGGTCGCGGACGGGCCCCTCGGCGGCGAGGTCCCGATCAACGGCATCCTCGGCGACCAGCAGGCCGCCACCGTCGGCCAGGTCTGCTTCGCACCCGGCGAGGCCAAGAACACCTACGGCACCGGCAACTTCATGCTGCTCAACACCGGCACCGACCTCGTACGCTCGGGCAGCGGCCTGCTCACCACCGTCGCCTACCGGTTCGGTGAGCAGCCTCCGGTGTTCGCGCTGGAGGGCTCGATCGCCGTGACGGGCTCGGCGGTGCAGTGGCTGCGCGACCAACTCCACCTGATCAGCTCCGCCCCGCAGAGCGAGGCGCTGGCCCGGCAGGTGAGCGACTCCGGGGGCGTGTACTTCGTGCCGGCGTTCTCCGGGCTGTTCGCCCCGTACTGGCGGGGGGACGCCCGTGGCGCGATCGTCGGCCTGTCCCGCTTCCACACCGACGCCCACCTCGCCAGGGCCACCCTGGAGGCGATCTGCTACCAGAGCAGGGACGTGGTGGAGGCGATGCAGGCAGACTCAGGGGTGGTGCTCGACGAGCTGAAGGTGGACGGCGGCGTCACCGCCAACGACCTGTGCATGCAACTCCAGGCCGACATCCTGGGCGTGCCGGTCAGCCGCCCGGTGGTCGCCGAGACCACGGCCCTCGGCGCCGCCTACGCGGCCGGGCTGGCGGTGGGCTTCTGGCGGGACGTCGAGGAGCTGCGCGCCCACTGGGCGGAGGACCGCCGCTGGGAGCCGACGTGGAGCGAGGAGCGGCGCGAGGAGGGGTACGCGGGCTGGAAAAAGGCCGTCACCAGGACCTTCGACTGGGCCACGACCGACTGACCCGCTCCGGACGACCTCAGACTTTGACCGCCCGTCGGTGCCCGCCGCCCGACGATCGCCACGCCTTGCCATCGGCGAGGGATTCCGCCCCGTCGGGTGATGGTCGCTAGCGCCAGATGAAGTAGTTCGCGTGGTCGCTCTGCAGGTACGACAGGTAGCGAGGGGCCTGCGACTTGCCCGTGTTGTCCGCGGTGACGACCGTGTAGATCACGTATTTCCCCATCGCCGCCGCAGCGTACTTGCCGAAGGCATAGGTGCTGTGCGTCTTGTCCTTGCGCCACTTCACGGCGTCGGAGGAGAGGCTCGTGAGCCGGGTGGCCGTCGCGCTGGCATCTTCCTTCGTGGGGAAGGCCATGATGACCTGGACGGCCTTGACGTGCCCGCTCCTCGCGGAGTAGGCGAGCTCGATGGCCTGCTCGCAGTCGTTCTTGGCCAGCACGCCTCCCTTGCCGTCCACCGGGTCGCAGTCGTCGTACGTCCAGCCGCCCACCTTCTGGGCCTGTAGCGCCACGTCACCGAGCTTGAAGTCCCAGTCCTTGAACTCCGTGTCCGAGAGCGGCGAGTCGGCGCCTGCCGAGGGTGAATCGGACTCGGTGGGGGTGGCGCTCGGCTCGGTGGGCTCGTCGGTGACGGGCGGGTTCGACGGCGAATCCGACGTATCTTCGGAGGGCTCAGGGATGGTCGTGATCTTGGGCATGGTGACGGTGGTCAAGGGGTCGGGGGCGTTGAGGTAGAGGAACGCGCCCACCGCGCCACCGCCCAGCACCAACACGACCAGGCCGACGACCAGACCGATGACCAGGGCGTTGTTACCGCCGCTCGCGGGAGGTTGGGAGCCGTACTGCACCGGGGGCAGCTGAACCTGCGGGTTGTCCGCCCCGTACTGACCCTGTCCGTACTGACCTTGCCCGTACTGACCGGGTCCCTGCGGGTACTGACCGGGTCCCTGCGGGTAGTGGCCCTGCCCGTACTGGCCCTGCTGCCCCTGCCCGTTCGGACCTTGACCGTATTGACCTTGCCCGTACTGGCCCTGGCCGTACTGACCGGGGCCCTGGTCCCACTGGCCGGGGCCCTGCCCGTACTGGCCGGGAGGCTGGCCCTGGGGCCCTTGTCCGTACGGGCCGGGACCCTGTGCGGGTGGTGGGCCGTAGCCCTGTGGCGGGAAGCCCTGCCCAGGTGGCGGGCCGTAGGGACCCTGGCCGGGCGGAGGGCCGTAACCGGGCTGAGCGGCGCCCTGGCCGGGCGGAGGGCCGTAACCGGGCTGAGGGGCGCCCTGTCCGGGTGGCGTGCCGTATCCCTGCGACGCCCCCTGCTCCGGTGCGCCCCACGGATCCTGCGGGTGGGGTTGAGGTTGCGGAGGCTGCGGAGGGTATGCCATATCACCATTGTGGTGTAGAGGGTTACCTTCTGCCCCAAGTACCCCAGAAAGGGCCGAGGGCGTCAGGTCAGCAGGCCGAGCCGGCGGGCCGCCGCGGCGGCCTGGGTGCGGGTGGAGACCTCCAGCTTGCCCAGGATGTTGGAGACGTGCACGCTCACCGTCTTCTGCGCGATGAACAGCCGCTGCGCGATCTCCCGGTTGGTCATGCCCTCCGCGACCAGCCCCAGCACCTCGACCTCGCGAGCCGTCAGCCCGCCGTCGCCGGCCCTGTCACCGGCCCTGTCGCCGGCCCCGTCGCTCCCGCCCCCGAAGCGCGCCCGCCGCCCGAACTCCAGCAGCGCCCTTTCCAGCGGGACGGCCCGCAGCTTCCCCGCCACCTTCCTGGCCAGCTCCCACTCCGCCTGCGCCGCCACCCGGTCGCCGGACGCCAGCAGCGCCTCGGCCAGCCGCCACCGGGCGCGGGCGGCCTCGTAGACGAACCCGTAGTCGAAGGCCGCCACGACGTTACGCCACAGCTCCACGTCGAGCCGTCCGTGCACCCGGTGCCACTCCGCCTCGGCCCGCGCCGCCCAGGCGAGCCCCTCGGGCCCGAGGTGCCCGCGCTGGCCGAGAGGCCCGGAGTCGACGGCGAAGCGGGCCCGGGACAGCAGCTCGTCGGCGCCCTCGGTGGTGCCGAGCTCGGCCAGCGCCCACAGGCCGATGGCGGCCAGCCGCAGGGTGCCCGAGTCGCCCTCTATCAGCGGCGCCATGGCCGCGTGCACGTGCTCCAGCGCGGCGGCCGGATCGCCGTGCCACAGGGCGTGCTCGGCCGCCAGCCCCCTGGACATGTAGACGGCCAGCGCGTCGGACCAGAACGGCGCCAGCCAGCTCAGCCGGCTCTCCACCGCCGGAAGGTCGCGCCCCACCTCGACGAAGAGCGCGAACGACGACAGGATCGCCTCCGGCTGCGTGCCCACCCGCACGGGGAAGCCGGCCGCGACCCCCTCGGCCTCATCCCACTCGCCGGTGGCGTAGTGGATCAGGAAACGCAGGAAGCGCAGGTCGGTCCCGTAGGTGCTCCACTTGAGCCCGGTTTCGAGCGCCAGCTGGATGCCGTCGTCGGCCACCTCGGCGGCGAAGGACATCATGCCCTGGTCGTAGTGGATGCGGGCGTGGTGGAAGCGGGCGCGCAGATCCATCGCCAGGTCGCCGGTGTGCCCGGCGGAAGCGGTCTCGACCAGCTGGTGGGCCCTTTCCACGTCGCCCTGGTGCTCGACGTGGATGGCCAGCGTGAGCAGCGCGCCCACCTCGGCGTCCTTGGCCCCGGCCGCGCGAGCGGTCTCCAGCGCGCGGGTGGTGAGCGCCTCCACCTCCTGGTGCCGGCTGCTCCACAGCAGCGTGCGGGCCTGGGTGGCCAGCGCCCGGGACAGCGCAACCTGGTCCTTGGCCTCCTCGACGGCCCGTTCGGCCGCCTCGATCGCGCCCGCGGGGTCGTCGATCTCATAGAGGTAGTAGGCGAGGCGCTCGTTGACCTCGGACGTCGGCGGCAGGGCCCGCAGCCGCACGATCGCCCGGTGGTTGTCACCGCTGTCGGCCGCCGTGACGGCGCTGCGGAAGGCCAGCTCTTCCCGGCTCTCCCCGGCCAGCTCGGCGGCGCCCTCGACCCGGTCCCACAGGGCGAGCGCCTGGTCGTAGTGGCTGTGCGCCTCGGCCGGGGCGCCCAGCCGCTCGGCCAGGCGCCCCGCCTCGGCGGAGGCCGCCAGCGCGCCCGCCAGGTCGTGGCCGGCGAGGTGGTGGTGCGCCAGCTCGGCCGGGGCGGTGAGCAGCCGGGCGAAGGCGGCATGCAGCCGCGTGCGCTCGCCGGGCAGCAGATCGGTGTAGACCGCCTCCTGCAGCAGGGCGTGCCGGAAGGCGTAGCCATAACCGTCGACCCGCAGCAACCCCCGCGAGACGATCTCCCTGACCGCCTGCTCGAACTCGGCCAGCGGCAGCCCCGACACCTCCCGCAGCAGCTCGTCCTCCACCCGCCGCCCCGCCACGGCGGCGGCGCGCAGCACCCGCTGCCCCGCCTCGGACAGCACCTCGACCCTGGTCATCAGCAGGCTGGCCAGCCCGTCGGGCATGCTGTCGCCCTCGGTCATGGCCGCGAACAGCTCCTCCGCGTAGAACGGGTTGCCGTCGGCGCGGGACACGATCAGGCCGAGCGCCTGGGCGTTGACCTCACCCAAAGTGGCGACATAGTCGAACATGTCGCCGGACTTCAGCGGCCCCAGCTCCACGCTCGTCACCGTGGGCAGGCGCTTCAGCTCGGCCAGCACCGAGCGCAGCGGGTGGCGCCGGTGGAGGTCGTCGGTGCGGTAGGTGCCGACCACGCAGACCTGCTCGGCCTGCACCATGCGGCTGAGGAAGACCAGCAGGTCGCGGGTGGACCGGTCGGCCCAGTGGAGGTCCTCGATCACGAACAGCACCGGCTGCACGTCGGCCAGCAGCCCGAGGAGCGAGCCGAACAGCCGCTGCTGGGTCAGGCCGGCCGCGGGCGCGCTCTCCGTGCCGGGCAGGAGCTGCCCGAGCAGCGGGCGGGTGGCGGCGGCCGCGCTCACGGCAGGGGCGGCGCCGCGCAGCGCGTCGGCCAGTGGCAGGTAGGGCAGCGCGTCGCCGAGCTCGGCGCACTGGCCGACCAGCACGTTGAAGCCACGCTCGCGCGCCTGATCGACCAGCTCGGTGACCAGCCGGGTCTTGCCGATCCCCGCGTCCCCGCCGACGAGCGCCACTCCGGCGATCCCCTCGGCGGCGGATTCGAGCATCCGCAACAGCCTGGCCAGCTCAGCGGAGCGCCCGACGAGAAGACCGTTCACGCCAGAAACTATGCCACGGCGCACCGACACTTCATTGGTCCAGGATTCTGACGCGATATTGGCCTTCGTTGACATACCAAAGACAGTTTACGCTGCCGTTTCGTGATATCTCCAACGACTTTTGCCCTGTTCGTGACCGCGTCGCTGGCCCTGGTGCTCATCCCCGGCCCGAACCACTTCTACATCATCGCCAGGGGGCTCGCGCAGGGCCGGACGGCGGGGCTGGCGAGCGCCTTCGGCGTGGAGGTCGGCACGCTCGCGCACATCGCGGCCGCCGCCCTGGGCCTGTCGTACGTGATCTCGCAGTCCGCGACGCTGTTCGCGGTGGTCAAGTGGGCAGGCGTGGCCTACCTCGCCTACCTGGGCCTGCGTGCCTTCACCGGCGGGCAGGAGCAGGGCGGCACGCCGGCCCCGCAGCCGCTGGGCAAGGTGTTCCTCGAAGGCGTGCTGGTCAACGTGCTCAACCCCAAGGTGGCGCTGTTCTTCCTGGCGTTCCTGCCGCAGTTCGTGGACCCCGGCGCGGGCTCGCCCGCGCCGCAGGTGGTGCTGTTCGGCCTGACGCTGCTGCTCCTGGGACTGATCTCGGACCTCGTGTACGCCTGCGCCGCCGGCGCCCTCGGCCACCGCCTCACCAGGCGGGCCCGCACCCTCCGGTACGTCAGCGGCGTCGTCTACCTCGGCATGGGACTGGCCGCCGCGTTCACCGGCAGGAAGTGAGCGGCCGCCCCCACCGGCGCCACGCACCGCGACCCCGTCACTGGACCTCGGCCAGCGCGGCAGGGATGCGGTCGAGCACCGGGTGCGGCACCAGCCCGTAGGCGTAGAAGTCCACCGCCAGCGCCCCCGCCGCCTTGGCCGCCCGCGCCTTGGCCACCAGCCGGTCGGCGGAGTCGCTGTCGGGATGGCCGGGCCGCAGCACCGCCCGCACCTCGCGGTCCTTGCCCACCGACCGCAGGTAGGCGCCCACGTCGTCGGCCACCCGGGCGGCGTCCCTGGCGTAGGCCAGCACGCCGAAGGCGGGGACGAGATCGCCCAGCGCCACCAGGTCGACCCCGAGCTGCCAGGCGTCGTGCGCCGCCAGCCCCGGCGTGGGCAGCCCGTGCTGGTAGCCCTTGACCGCACCCGTCGAGTCCACGAACACCAGCCTGGACCCCTCCTCGGCCACCGCGGAGGCCACCTCGGACACCAGCGTGGTCACGGTCTCGGACCTGGCGCGGGCGTAGGCCACGACCTCGGGCCCGGCGTAGGCGGTCAGCGCGGCCCTGGTCACCTCGCCCTGCGCGGGCGGGTCGCCGTCGAACACCCCGCCCACGATCCTGGCGCACTCGTCCCGCGCCACCTCGGCGTTCACCCCCAGGTCGGTGGCCCGCCGCATGCAGTAGTCGCAGAAGCAGAGCCCGAGCAGGTAGGCGTCCATCGGGCCGAGCGGCACGAACGAGCGCTGCGGTTTGAGCGGCCTGAAGTGCAGCGCCTCGGCCACCACGCTGTCGACCCCCAGCCTGGCCACCGACCTGGCCAGCGCCACGGCGTATTCGCGCACGTCGGGATGGGCGGGGCAGAGGGCGGTGAGCGAGCCGCGGTCGCCGAAGCAGTCGCGTACGGTCACGTCCGGATGCTCGGTGCCGAGCGTGGCGTTACGTAGGAAAACCGTCCATCCATGGAGCTTCAGCGACCGCTTCGCACACGCTTCGCGAAGCCCGTCGAAGGCATTCAGAAAGCCCGGCACGGGAGACAGCCGGAGCCCGGCGAACAACTCGGGCGGCGCGGGGAAGTGCGCCCCGTCGTGCCGGAGGGTGAGCCTGGACAGCCCGTGCGGGGTGACGTCGTAGGCGGCGTGGTGCACGGCGCCGACGGTGATGCCCGTGACGCCGTATCCGCTGATCCTGTCGAGCACCCGTTCGACGCCCTCGCCGCGCAGGTCCTCGACGAAGGCGTACACCGAACTGTCCACAACCAGCCCCTAAGCGCTCTTGTGCGCGACGAAGTCGATCTCCACCAGGATGTCCAGCAGCTCGGACCCCACGGTCGTGCGCACGGGGTAGGGCCGGCTGAAGTACGACTCGTACACCTCGTTGTACGCGCGGAAGTCGCGCTTGAGGTGCTGCAGGTGGACCGTGGCCTTGACCACGTCGTCGAACCCGAGGCCGTGGGCGGCCAGGATGGCGCCGAGGTTACGCATGACCTGGTGCGTCTGGGTGGCCACGTCGTCGCCGACGAGCTCGCCGGTGTGCGGGTCGAGCGGGCCCATGCCGGAGGTGTAGACGAAGTCGCCGACGACGAGACCCTGCGAGTATGCGCCGATCGGGGCAGCGCCCTCGGTAGTCCTGAGCTCCTTTTTCACGGTATCTCCCTAGAAATTGGTGCTTATCGTGCCAACGACACGGTAGTCCGGGTCCACCAGCGGCAGCATCCGCCACTTGTCGAACGCGGTGCACGGATGGGAGATGCCGAAGGCCAGCAGCTCACCGGGCACGAGCCCGTGGGCGCGTACGTAGGCGTGCTGGTCCTGCATCCTGAGCACGGTCACGCCGTCCCGCCGCGCGATGGGCAGCCCGTCGTCGTAGGGCGCGTCCCGCTTGCCCATGCCCACGATCGCCAGCCCCGGCTCGGGCGTGGACAGGACGTGCGCCCACACCTCCAGCGCCGGCCGCAGCTCCCCCTCCATACGGTTGAACGGGGTGTGCTCCCGATAGAAGCCGTCGTCGTGGGTGACGTAGGCGCCGCTGCGCAGCAGGATCGTGGCCTGGGTGGCGACGAGCTCGCGCCCGATCACGTCGAACCACTCGCTGCCGCCCACGCTCAGGATGTGGTTGCGGACGCGGACGTATTCGACGGCCTCCTGCAACGCGCCCAGATATTTCCGGACTTCCTGGGCGGTCCGCAGGCCGCCCTCATATCCGGCCACCCCGGCCAGCTCGACCCCGGGCGCCTGCTGCGCGTAGGCGGCCACCCGCACCAGCTCGTCCAGCGTCCGGCACCCGGCCCGCCCGCCCTCGCGCCCCAGCTCCACCAGCACCCGGAACGGCCGGTCCCCGGCGAACCTGGCGAGGACGTCCACCCCGGCCTCGGAGTCGACGAAGCTCAGGAACTCGAACGCGGGATCCCGCGCCAGCTCACCGGCCGCCCACGCGAGCCCCGCCGGATCGACGACCTGGTTGGCCACCATGAGCCGGTCGACCCCGAACCCCCGGACCACCCGGGCCTGCCGGGGCGTCGCGACGGTGAGCCCCCACGCCCCCGCGGCGAGCTGCCGCGCGGCGATCTCGGCCGACATGTGCGTCTTGGCGTGCGGGGCCAGCTCCATCCCGTGGTCGCGGACGAAGGCGGCCATCGTCGCGACGTTGTGCTCCAACGCG
Source organism: Nonomuraea jiangxiensis (assembly GCF_900099965.1). Lineage (GTDB taxonomy): Bacteria > Actinomycetota > Actinomycetes > Streptosporangiales > Streptosporangiaceae > Nonomuraea > Nonomuraea jiangxiensis. The sequence goes on from NZ_FNDJ01000003.1 coordinate 97,586, forward strand.
TCCCGATGCACCACCATGAGGGGGAACTCGAGTCCCCCGTCGAAGACCGACTGCCCGAGAATCGCCTGCACAACACCCTCTTTCATCCGGGTCCGACCTTATCCCAACGCACTCGCTGTCAAGATCGGAGCGCCCGCCCGGGGCTGGCCCCGGTGAGCTCTCCCCCGGCCAGCACCGGCACCCCCGACACGATCACGTCGTCCACGCCGACCGCGAGCGTACGCGGCGCCGCGTACGTCGCCCGGTCGGCCACCACGTCCGGGTCGAACACCACCACATCCGCCGCGAACCCGCTCCTCACCAGCCCCCGGTCCCCCAGCCCGAACCGGCGGGCCGGATGCGAGGCCAGGTGCACCACGGCCTGCTCCCAGGTCCAGTCGCCCAGCTCCCTGACGTGCCGGCCGAGGAACCTGGCGAACGCGCCGAAACCCCTCGGATGCGGATGGCCGCCCACGTAGATGCCGTCGGAGCCGCCGGTGTGCGACGGGTGGCGCAGCATCGTCCGTACGGACTGCTCGCCCTCGGGGCCCTCGTCGGGACGAGCGGACACGACCCCGGCCGTCAGCCGCGTCTCCGTCAGGAGGCGGCGGCAGAACTCGGCGGGCGTCACCCCGGCCCGCTCGGCCGCCGCCACGATGGTCAGGCCCTCGGCCCACTCCAGGCCGGGCGCGTGCGAGACGGTCAGCCGCGGCCAGGTGTCGGCGAGCGTCGGCCACCAGTCGTCCAGCTCCGGCGAGGCGATCATCTCCAGCGCGCGGTCGGGCTCGGCGCCCGGCACGGACGGGGGCAGCACCACCATCGCGAGGATCGTATTGCCCCGCAGGTAGGGGTAGGTGTCGTAGGTCAGGTCCACGCCCTCGCCGAGCGCCCGCGCCACCAGCGGCGCCAGCACGGAGGCGGGGCCGTGCAGGTGGGAGACGTGCACGGCGGCGCCGGACCGCTCGGCGATCTCCATCACCTCCGCCATCCCCGTCTCGGCCCGGGCGCCGTAGGCCCGCATGTGGGTGACGTACGGGAGCCCGCCGAGCGGCCGGCACAGCGCGGCCAGCTCCTCCGCGGAGGCGTAGCGGCCGGGCAGGTATTCCAGCCCGCTCGACAGCCCGCGGGCCCCGTCCGACAGGCCCCGCTCGACGCGCCGCACCATCGCCGCCAGGTCGCCGGCCGTGGCCGGATCGGGCGACGGCCCCATGACGTCGTAGCGGATGGTGCCGTGCGGGAGCAGGTAGACGGTGTTGAGCGGCACCGCCCGGTCGTAGCCGGCGAGCAGCTCCGCCACGGTGAGCGGCCCGTCGGCCGGCACGCGGGCGCCGGGCGGCGTCCCATCGCCCGGGTGAACCCGCGCGCCCGAACCGGGCGGCGGGCCGTTGACGGCGGCGAAGTATCGGGCGGCGTAGGCGACGGCAGCGGCGGACCCCGGCGCGTAGGACAAACCATCCTGTCCCAGGACGAACGTGGTCACCCCCTGCCGGAGCGCCGCCTGCTGCACGACCGGGTCGAAGACCGCCGAGTCGCCGTGCACGTGGCAGTCCACGAAACCAGGCGCGACGAACCGTCCCGTCGCGTCGATCATGGTCCGCGCCCGCACGCCGTCCAACCTGCCGACCGCCGCGATCCGGTCACCGCCGATCGCCACGTCCGCCCGGTATGGAGGGGCGCCCGTGCCGTCGAGCACCCGGCCACCGCTGATGACTACGTCGAAGGTCACCCCAAGATTCAACCAGAGCGGCCCCCGGACGGCCCGCCGCAGCTCACCGGCCTGTGGAGGGGCCGCGCCGCCAGCAGATCGCGGGCCTGGGAGCGGGCCAGGTTCCAGCCGTTCCAGGGGTCGGGGCGGTCCAGGCCGCCCGCCGCGACCACGTCGGCGAGCACGCAACTGCGCAGCGGCTCCGGCAGCCGGTCCAGCGCCGGGACCGCGTCCGCGCCGAGGTCGCCGAGGTAGTCGGAGTCCAGCTTGGTGACCCCGCGCACCTCCACCTGCGTGTACGCGACCCGCAGGTCAGGGTTCACGATCGCGAACGCGGCCAGCCCGAGCCCGGTGACCAGGACGATCGTGCGCGGCAGCCAGCCCGAGCCACGACCGGCGAGCCGGGCCGCCCCCGCGAGCAGCACGAGGGTGAACAGCGCGCCCAGCCACCAGACCGTCGCCTGCACCGACAGCCGCAGCCGGGACAGGCCGTAGGCATCGGTGTAGAGGTTCATCCGGTGCAGGGCCGAGGCCAGCACCACCATGGTGAGCCCGCACAGCACACCGAGCAGCCCGGCCAGCAGCCAGCGCTCGCGCCGCTCGACCTTGAGCAGCCCGGCCGCCACCGCCACGATCCCCAGTACGAACACGCTGACCACCACGAGCTGGAAGAACCCCTGCCTGGCATATTCGGCGTAGGTCAGCCCGGCCGTCCTGAGCACCCAGGTGTTCCCCCCGAACAGCGCCGTGATCTGCACCGCCACGAACGACGCGAACAGCAGGTTCACCGCCGTCAACGGCAGGACCCAGATGCTCCTGCTCACGCCGAACTTGGCCATCGGGCCCACCGGATCGGCCACCGGCCTGAGAGCGACCAGCACCACGGCCGCCAGCAACACGGCGACCAGTACGAACAGGAAGAGCCGCAACGGCACCGACTCGGCCCAGTCCGGCGCGGCGGTCACCCGCTCCAGGTAAGAGGCGAACACCGCGTCCGCCGAGGCGAACAGCAGCCCGAACACCGCCAGCAGCACCGCCGTGATACCCAGCGCGACCAGCATCGGCACGAACCGCCGCCGGGACGTCACCCGCTTCAGCGGCTTGGCCAGGAACCAGGGCACCGGCCCCAGCGCGAGCAGCACCGACACGCCGCCCCTGATCACGCCCGGCCAGCCGGCCCCGGCTCCGGAGACGGCCAGCGCGCCCAGCCCGGCCCCCGCCACGAGCAGGACCGCGACCAGCCAGTCGGCGTCGCGTACCGCCGCCATGGAGATCAGCACGTACGCCGTCACCCCGAAGGCCACCGTCCACGGCGTCATCCGCCGCAGCACCGCGGGGAGCGCCGCCGCGCCCAGCACCATGGCGACCAGCACGACCCCCAGCCCCACCCGCGCGTCGGGCAGCGCCACGGTGGCGAACACCCCGGCCCCGGCCGCCGCCGGCAGCAGCCAGGGGGGCGGCTCGGGCAGCTCCGGCCTGGGGAAGAGCGGCGGCGGGACGTACGGCGGCGGCGGCCCGGCCTGCCCCCGGTACGGCGCCGTCGCCTGCCCCTGGTGGGCCGTGGTCGCCGCCCGGCTCCCGGAACCCGCCCCCAGCGCCGCGCCGACCGCCCCCAGGGTGGCGACGCACAGCAGGAACGTGAACAGGGCCATCCCGTCCCCGGCGACCACACTGACGATGACGGCGGCGAAGAGCCCGACGAGGAAGCCGGCCAGCACCCCGAGGACCCCGCCGCCGAGCACCCTGGCGAGCCCGCCACCCGCGGACGGCGGGCCCCCGCCCGCAGGCCCCGGCCCCCCGTATCCGGGCACCGGCCCCCCGTATCCGGGCCCCCCGTACCCGGGCACCGGCACGGGTGCGGCTCCACCGACCGGCCCCGCACCGGAGTCCGCCGACGTGACGCCCTCCGCCACCATGCCCTCGGTGGCACCGTCCCGCCCCGCCGCGCCCGGCCCCTCACTCCCGGCGCCCACCGCCTCGGCCCGCCCCGCCTGCCCCGGTCCCCCCGGCACCGCGACCACCTGCGCCGCGACCGCCCGCACGGGGACCCCCGACACCGCGACCGCCCGCACAGGGACCCCCGGCACCGGGGCCGCCTGCGCCGGGGCTCCCCGCGCCGGAGCGGGGTCCGCCGCCGGCGGCGGTGGAGCCGGTTGCTCCGCGCCCTTCTCGCCCTCCGACATCCGCTCGGTCTCCAGCGGCACGTCCGGCATCGTCGTCCTCCCTGGTAGATCCACGACCATGTGACAGCCCACGCGGTCGTCGATGCGAACCGAACCCCCGTGCAGCTCGACGATCTCCTTCACGATGGCCAGCCCCAGCCCGGCGCCCCCGGAGTCGGCCGCCCGCCCCGCGTCCAGCCGGGAGAAACGCTCGAACACCCGCCCCCTGGCCGACACCGGGATCCCCGGCCCCCGGTCGGCGACGACCAGCCGCACCCCGTCGCCCTCCGCCTCACCGGTGACGGTCACCACACCATCCGGCGGGCTGTGCCGTACCGCGTTGTCGAGGAGGTTCGCCAGGACCTGCGCGAGCAGGTCGGGGTCGGCGCGCATCACCAGGTCGGCGGGGACCGACGGCCGGATCGTGACGTCCTCGCGGGCCAGCCCCGCCTCCCGTACGGCCTGCTCGACCAGCGGCGCCAGCTCGATCGTGTCCGGCTCCATCAACCGCGTCCCGGAGTCCAGCCGCGACAGGTCGAGCAGCTGCGCCACGAGACGGCCGAGCCGCTCGGTCTGGGCGAGCGCGGTGCGCATGGTGACCGGGTCGGGCGCGGAGACGCCGTCCACGACGTTCTCCAGGACGGCGCGCAGGCCGGTGATGGGGGTGCGGAGCTCGTGGCTGACGTTCGCGATCAGCTCGCGCCGCTGCCGGTCCACCTCGCCGAGGTCGGCCGCCATCGCGTTGAACGCCCTGGCCAGCTCCCCCACCTCGTCCCTGGAGGTGGCGCTGACGCGCAGGGTGTAGCTGCCCTTGGCGATCGTCTGGGCGGCGCTGGCCATCTGGCGCAGCGGCTTGGTCATCCCCATGGCCAGCAGCTGGACCATGATCAACGCCAGGACCACCGCCACCGCGATGCGCACCTCGCGGGAGAGGCCGGAGGTGAGGCCGACCTCGTTCACCGCGAACGCCGTGCCGACGGCCAGCACGATGACGATGCCGAGCTTGACCTTGATCCGGCCCAGGAAGTCGAGCGGCCTCATCGGCGTACGAGGGCATAGCCGACGCCGTGCACCGTGCGTACCACGTCGGAGCCCAGCTTGCGGCGCAGCGCCCGGACGTGGCTGTCCACGGTCCTGGTCGCGGCGGCCTCGGAGAAGCCCCACACGTCCGACAACAGCCGGTCGCGCTCGAAGACCTGCCCCGGCCGTTCGGCCAGGCGCCGCAGCAGGTCGAACTCCGTCCTGGTGAGCTGCGCCTCGACCCCGCTCACGAACACCCTGCGGGCCGCCGTGTCGATCTCCACCTCACCCACCCTGATCACCGTGTCCTCCGCCGCGAGCTGGGCGGCCCGCTCGACCCTGCGTAAAAGCGCGTGGATCCTGGCCACCAGCTCGCGCATGCTGAACGGCTTGGCCAGGTAGTCGTCGGCCCCGACGCCGAGCCCGACGAGCACGTCGGTCTCCTCGCCGAGCGCGGTCAGCATGAGCACCGGAACCGGTCTGGCCGCCTGCATGCGGCGGCACACCTCCAGGCCGTCCAGGCCCGGCAGCAGCCGGTCGAGGATCACCAGGTCGGGCTCCGCCCTGCCGTACTGGACGAGGGCGTCCTGCCCGTCACCCGCGACCCTGACGTCGAACCCCTCGGCGGCCAGCCTGTTCCGCACGGCCAGGGCGATCGTCACGTCGTCCTCGACCACGAGGATGCGCCGTTGCTCTGCCACGTACGAAAGCCTAGAAGCGCCCCGTGCAGACGACACTCCTAAATCTGTGCACATACGGTGCAGACTTGGCTGGTGAACACCGCCGGATACCTCCGCCGTCTCGGCCTGCCCCACCTGCTCAACGAACCCGTCACCGCCGAGGGCCTGCGCGCGCTCCACGCGGCCCACGTCGAAAAAGTCCCCTACGAGGCATTGGAGATCTGGCTGGGCCGCCCCACCACCGTCGATCCAGCCGAGTCGGCCGCGCGCATCCTCCGCGGCCGCGGCGGTTACTGCTACCACCTCAACGGTGCCTTCTCCGAGTTGCTCAGGGCACTCGGCTACGACGTCACCCGGCACGTCGGCGGCGTGCAGAAGCGGGGCGGGGACCCCGGCGTCAACGCCAACCACCTGGTCCTCACCGTCCGTGGCCTGCCCTCGGCGGCCAACCCGGGCGGGGAGTGGCTGGTGGACGCCGGTCTCGGCGACGCGTTGCACGAGCCGCTCCCGCTGGTCGCGGGCACCTACCGGCAGGGCCCCTTCCAGTACGCGCTGCGCCCCTCGGAGGTCGCGCCCGGCGGCTGGCGGTTCGAGCATGACCCGAGCGGCTCGTTCGAGGGCATGGACTTCGACCCCGCCCCCACCGACATGTCGGCATTTATCGATATGCATCGCCATCTGACCACCTCGCCGACGTCCGGCTACGTCCAGATCGCCACGATCCAGCGGCGGGACGCGTCCGGCGTGGACAACCTGCGCGGGCTCACCCTGTCCCGCCTCGGCACCGGCGTGCACACGGTCACCCTGGACACCGCCGTCGACTACTACGCGGCGCTGGCGGACGTGTTCCTGCTCCCGCTGGACGACGCGAGCGCCGAGGAGAAGGACAAGCTGTGGCGCAGGCTGTACGACGCCCACGAGACCTGGCTGTCCGGCGGCATCGCATGATGGCCGCGCACGAGGGCGGGCGCTATCGTGCCCCTCGACATGGGTGAGACCAGGAAGCTCGGCGGGCGCTACCGGCTGCTCAACCCCCTGGGGACGGGCTCCGTCCGGCTGGCCTTCGACGAGCGGGAGCACCGTGACGTCGCGGTCAGGCGGCTGCGGGTGCCCGCCGAGTTGCACAACTCCGCGCTGGACGAGGCCCGCCGGGCCGCCCGGCTGCGGCATCCCCTGGTCGCGCGGGTGCTCGACGTGGTGGTCGAGGACGGGGCGCCATGGCTGGTCATGGAGTTCGTCTCGGGGGCGTCGCTGGAGCAGACCGTACGCTCGCACCACCCGCTGCCGGTCACGCAGGCCGCCAGGGTGGGCGTCTGCCTGCTGTCGGCCCTGACGACCGCGCACGAGGCCGGGATCGTGCACGGCCGGGTCGACCCGGGGAACGTGCTGCTCACCCCGACGGGCCGGGCCGTGCTCACCGGGTTCGGGTCCCCCAGTCTGAGCATGCTGCCCTCGGCCGACCTGTGGGCGCTGGCCGCCACGCTGCACTTCGCGGTCGAAGGCCGGCCGCCGGGCCAGGTGCCCGCCGCGGGCGCGGACCCGCTCAGATCGCTGATCAGGGCGATGCTGCACCCGGCGGGGCCGCCGCCGATCGAGGTGGTGCGCGAGACGCTCGAACACCTGGCCGTGGACCGGCCGCTCGACGTGGTCGTGGCGACGGCTGGACCGCTGCCGCCCGCCCAGGTCGCGGCGATCGGGCTGGCCGTGCTGGACCGGCTGCTGGCGGGCGGCGAGTTCCACGGCGGCGTCCAGCCGGGCAACGTGCTGCTCTCCCCCGACGGCCGGGCCCTGCTGACCCCGCTGCTGCGGGCCGGCACCTTCCCCGCCTTCACCGCCCCGGAGGGCGCCCAGACCCTGGCCGCCGACCTGTGGTCCCTGGGCGCCACCCTCTTCACCGCCGTACAGGGCTCGCCGCCGGCCCCCGGCGCGCCCCTGACCAGGGCGGGCGCGCTGGCCCCTGTCCTGCTCCGATTACTGTCCGGCAACCCCGCCGAACGGCCCACGCCTGACGAGCTCCGCCGCGACCTCCGGTCGGTCATCGACGCGCCACCTGATCCCGGCTGAGCAGCCCCCATGGTCTTTCCGCAGTTGGCCGAATGCACAACAATTGCGATACATCGCGAATGGAACCACAACGGTGCCCTCACACGTTGGACAGGCGACGCACAATGTGGGAGAGGCGGGGCGCGGGCTCCGCGTTCGGAGGAAGTTGGGGATGTCGCCCGTTCAGAAGTACGCCATCGGCGCCGGCGCCGCGGTTCTGCTCTCGCTGATCTTTTTCCAGTTCAGCTGGATCACGCTGCTGGTGATCCTCGGCGTGGTCGCCGCCCCGGTGGTCGGTTACCTGATGCTCGACCCGTCGCAGCGCGAGCGGCTCAAGAGGGCCCGCAGGCGCGGCATCGGCCACTGAGCCCGCCGGAACGGCGGGGGCCTGACCTCAGGCCTCCGCCGCCGCCGGCGTGTCCTGCACGCGCTGGGTCACCTTGCGCTCGACGTAGAACGACAGGAAGGGCACCGTGCCCCCGAGCATCACGCCGAGCATGTACGGCCAGCTCCAGCGCGCCTTCATGCCCAGGTTCATCACGGTGAGCAGGTAGATCATGTAGAGCCCGCCGTGAATGGGTGCCACGATCTTCGAGATCGACGCCTCGCCGAAGCCGTAACGCAGCACCATGGCCACGCAGAGCACCAGCAGCATGACGCCGACCACATATGCGAGCACCCGGAAGGGCTTCAGAGCCGATTCCACCGCTTAACCTTCCAGAACCATCTCGGGGGACTTGCCACGGTCTCGATCACTTCGTACGGCATCGCGGACGAAGTGGAACCACATAAAAACGGCGAATCCCGCAAAAATCCACCAATTGGCAGCGTACGCGAGATTACGCCAGGTCAGTGTCCCGCCCACCTGCGGGGGCTGGACGTCGACCGGGCTCAGCGTGCCGGACGGCGGCTGCGCCACGACATAACCCGTGCGCACCTTCTGCCCGCTCCACAGGTTGACCAGCTCGCCCGTGGACACCGTCTGCACCTGACCGGCGGGCAGCACCTCGGCCCGCCCCTGCACGCTGTCGGTGCCCTCCTGCGGACGCAGCCGCCCGGCCACCGTGACCCTGCCGGGCGGCACGGCCGCCACCGCCGGGTCGTCGGCCCTGTCCGTCCAGCCCCGCACCACCGGCACCAGCGTGCCGTCGTCGAGCCTGATCGGGGTGAGCACCCAGTAGCCGTGGTCGCGCGACACCCGGCCGCCGGGCGCGTCGACGTCGGGACGCCGGTCGACCACCAGGAGCTGGCGGCCGGCGTCGTAGACGCCCTCGGCCGAGACCCGGCGCCCCACCGCCTCGCCGTTGAGCTGGGCGCCCGTCGGGGCGAGCGTGGCGACCGCGACAGGCCCGGGGTCGGCGGAGGCGTGCGGCTTTCCCGAATCTTGGAAGACGCCGAGTTGCCAGCGCCCGAGCAGGATGAACGCGATCAGGACCCCGATCGTCAACAGGTGCAGCCCCACGATGCGGGGCGAGAGCAGGGTCCTGAGCATGGTTCAAAGTTATCCGCCGGGTGGGCCGGTCCCCTAATCAGGCCGTCCCCACGGCAAGCCGCGTTTCAGCGCGCCACCGCGGCGGCCAGGCGAAGCTCACTCGCTATAGATCCCGCCAAAGGCCGCAAAAGGCGCAAGCGCTCACGCTAGGCTGCTCACCATGGCTGACCAGCATATCGATCCGGCGGGCAACACCCAGGCGTTCCGCGCGTTCGCGAGCGCACGGGAGCAAGAAGCCACGGCCAAGCCCAAGAAGTCTCCGCTGCTGCCCATCATCGCGGTCGCCGTCGTGATCGTGATCATCGGCGTGGCCGCCTTCCTCCTGCTCCAGTAGTCACCGGCAGGACGATCCCCGCCGCGGAGGCCGTGGCGGGATCTCGTCGTCGCCATGTGACGGCCGTCACCCTGGACCCGGCCGGATTGCGCTCATTATATTGGATGGGGCGTCCAATAATCGGCCGGGGAGGTCCTATGGGTGATCCGGGATTGGTGATCATCGGCGCCGGGTTCGCCGGGATCGGCATGGCGATCAAGCTCAAGGAAGCCGGTTACCACGACTTCGTCATCCTGGAGAAGGCCGCCGAGCTGGGCGGCACCTGGCGCGACAACACCTATCCCGGCTGCGCGTGCGACATCCCGTCGCACATGTACTCCTACTCGTTCGAGCTCAACCCCGGCTGGTCCCGGATGTTCGCCCCGCAGCAGGAGATCTGGGACTACCTGCGCGCGTGCGCCGACAAGTACGGCATCACCCGCCACATCCGGTACGGCCGGCAGGTCACCGCCCTCGACTACGACGACGCCAGGCGGGGCTGGTCGGTCACCACGGACGACGGGACGACAATGCGGACGAACGCGATCGTCTCGGCCATCGGCGCCCTACATATCCCGAAATTTCCTGACATACCGGGGCGCGAGACCTTCCGCGGCCCCGCCTTCCACTCCGCCGAGTGGGACCACTCGGCCGACCTCACCGGCAAGCGCGTCGCCGTCATCGGCACCGGCGCCTCCGCCGTCCAGTTCGTCCCGCGGATCGCCCCGCTCGCCGGCCGCCTGACCGTCTTCCAGCGCACGCCCCCGTGGATCCACCCCAAACCGGACCTCCCCTTCTCCCCCGCCACGCGCCGGATCCTGCGGCTGCCCGGCCTGGCGAGGACCGTACGCGACGGCCTCTACTGGGCCCTGGAGGCCAGGGGCATGGGCTTCGCGGCCGACCCCCGCCTGATGAAGCCGCTCAGAAGGCTCGCGCTCGACCACCTGGGGGCCCAGGTCCCCGACCCGGACCTGCGCCGCCGGCTCACCCCCGGCTACCTGATCGGCTGCAAGCGCATCCTGTTCTCCAGCGACTTCTACCCGGCCCTGACCAGGGAGAATGTCGAGCTGGTCACCGAGGGCGTCACCGAGATCAGGCCACACTCGATCGTGGACGCGGCGGGCGCCGAGCACCCGGCCGACGTGATCGTCTACGGCACCGGCTTCAGGGTCGTGGACACGCTCGCCGACCAGCACATCGTCGGCCGGGACGGGCTGAAGATCCAGGACGCCTGGCGGGACGGCGTACAGGCCTACTACGGGATCGCCACCTCGGGCTTCCCGAACCTGTTCTTCCTGCTCGGCCCCAACACCGGCCTCGGGCACAACTCGGTGGTGTTCATGATCGAGTCGCAGGTCCGCTATGTCGTCAACTGCCTGCGCCTGTTGTCCAGGACCCGGGCCAGGGCCCTGGACGTCAGGCCGGGCGCGCAGCGGGCGTTCAACCGCCGCCTGCGCCGCCGGCTCGACCCTCTGGTGTGGAACGCGGGCTGCGACTCCTGGTACCTGGACGAGCACGGCGTCAACCGCACGATCTGGCCGGGCTTCACCTTCGAGTACTGGGCGCGTACGAGGAAGGTGCGGCCCGGCGCCTACGAGCTCATCTACTAGGGGACACCACCAGCGCGCTGCCGCCACCGCGCCTGACGGGCTCGGCGACCGCCTGGACCCGGCCTCGGCCGACGAACTCCAGCGCCGTGGCGGCGCCGAGCTCAGGGGTCTGGGCGAAGCTGTGCCCCAGGGCCTCCAGCTCGGGCCGGTACCTCGTCAGGAACGCCGGTTCGGCCTGCGTCTGCGGGGTGTTGCGCTGAGAGGCGCGCGGCGCGGCGAGCGCGTCCGGCAGGCTCATGCCGAAGTCGTAGCGGTTGACCAGGATCTGCAGCACGGTCGTGATGATGGTCGAGCCGCCCGGCGAACCGGCCGCGAGCACCGGCTTGCCGTGGTCGAACACGATCGTCGGCGCCATCGACGAGCGCGGGCGCTTGCCGGGGGCGGGCAGGTTCGGGTCGCCGGGGGCCGGGCCGAACGTGAAGTCGGTCAGCTCGTTGTTGAGCAGCACGCCGCGGCCCGGCACCACGATGCCGTTGCCGCCGGTGGACTCGATGGTCAGGTTGTAGGCGATCACGTTGCCCCAGCGGTCGGCGACCACCAGGTGGGTGGTCTCGGGGCCCTCCTGCGCGACCGGGGTGGCGCTGCCCTCAGGCTCGGCGCAGTCCTCGTAGGAGCCGTCAGGGTTGCCCGGCGCGGCCGGGTGGGCCATCGCCCTGTCGCCGATCAGGCAGGCCCGCTCCTTGGCGAAGCCGTCGGACAGCAGCTGCTTCAGCGGCACGCCGAGGATGTCGCCGACGTACTTGCCCCGGTCGGCGAAGGCGAGCCTGGAGGACTCCAGGTATTCGTGCAGGCCGACGCGGGGCAGGGCCTCCAGGATGTTGAGCGCCTCCCCGACGGTCGAGCCGCCGGAGGACGGGGGCGCCATGCCGTACACGTCCAGGCCCTTGTAGGAGACCTTGGTGGGCTCGCGCAGCAGGGCGCGGTAGGCGCGCAGGTCGGACAGCTCCATGAGGCCGGGCCGGACGTTGCGGGTGCTGCCGGGGGTGACCGGCGGGCGCTTGACGGTGGCCACGACCTCCTTGCCGAGCTGCCCGTCGTACAGCCAGCTCGGGCCGCGTCTGCCCAGCTCGCGGTAGGTGTCGGCGAGCTCGGGGTTCCTGAAGACGGAGCCGACGGGCGGCGGGGCGCCGTTCGGGAGGTAGAGCTTGGCCGTGGAGGTGATGTCGGCGAAGCGGGCGGCGTTGGCGGCGGTCTGGTCGTGGAAGGTCTGGTCCACGACGAAGCCCCTGTCGGCCACCTCGATCGCGGGCTTGAGCGCCTCCTTGAGGGAGATCGTGCCGAACTTCCGCAGGGCCAGATCCCAGTTCGCGACCGTGCCGGGCACGCCGGCCGACAGACCGCTGGTGACGCCCTCATCGAACGGGATGCCCTCTAACGTGGTCGCGTTCATGGCCCGGGGGGCGGTCTCCCGGCCGTCGATCGTGTAGACCTTACGCTTACCGGCGTCGTAGTAGACCATGAAGCCGCCGCCGGCCAGGCCCGACGAGTACGGCTCCGTCACGCCGAGCACCGCGCCGGCGGCGACCGCGGCGTCCACGGCGTTGCCACCCTTCCTGAGCACGGAGATGGCGGCCTTGCTGGCATCGAGGTCGACGGTGGCCACGGCGCCGCCGTACCCCTCCGCGACCGGTACCTTCTCCTGCCGCTCCGCCAGCACGGGAGCGGCAGGCACGAGCGAGACGAGGACTGCTGTTACGGGAACGATCACTCGGCGCATGGTCTCCACGATGGACCACGTACGCCCGTCGCGGTAGGGCCCCCTCAAACACAGGGATGATGCGCCGGTCAACGCGCTGACCTAGCGTAGGACCCGTGCGCGGCAAGCTCGGATTCCATCCCTATCTCGCCCTCATCGTGGCGGCCGCCCAGTTCGTCATCGGCAAGGGCGCGTCCTGGGGGCAGCGATACACCAGGGCGCCCCTCGACCCCTACGCCTACGGACTGCTGCTGGTCGGCCCGGTGGCGATCGTCCTGCACCGGCGTTTCCCGCTGCTGACCACCATCGCCGCGCTCGCCGCCTGCGACCTCTTCCTGATCGGCGGATACCCCTACGGTCCCAGCTTCGTCAGCCTGGCGGTCCTGCTGTTCCAGCTGGTCCTGCACGGCAGGAGGCTGATCGGCTGGAGCATGGCCGGGGCCACGGTGGTGTCCTTCATCGGCTACGGCTGGGCGATCGGCCAGCGCGACCTCTTCCACAGCGTGTGGATCTTCACCGCCGTGACCCTGCTCATGGTGGTGGCCGAGCTGGTCAGGACCGTCAGGGAACGCCGGGCCGAGCGCGAGCGCATCGCCGAGGAGGAGGCCCGGCGGCAGGCCAGCGAGGAGCGCCTGACCATGGCCCAGGAGCTCCACGACGTGCTGGCCCACAACATCTCGCTCATCCATGTCCAGGCCTCTACCGCGTTGCACCTCATTGACACCAACCCCGAGCAGGCCAGGACCGCCCTGGCCACCATCAAGACGGCCTCCAAGGAGGTGCTCGGCGAGATGCGCTCGGTCCTCAACGTCCTGCGCGAAGGCGCCCCGCGCTCCCCGACCGCCGGGCTCGACCGCCTGGACGAGCTGATCGAGCGCTCGGGGATGCGGGTGTCGATCGAACGGGTCGGCTGCCGGCCGCTGCCGCCGCAGGTCGAGCGGGCCGCCTACCGGATCGTGCAGGAGTCGCTGACCAACGCCGCCCGCCACGCACCCGGCTCCGAGGTGAGCGTGCGCCTCGAATACGGCCTGCGGGAGCTGGCCATCCAGGTGAACGACACGGGCGCGGCCACGGTCCCGGTGTTGTCGGAGTCGGGCAGCGGCAACGGCATCCCCGGCATGCGCGAGCGGGCCTCCGCGCTGGGCGGCACCCTCGTCGCCGGCCCGGCGGGCGCCGGTTTCCAGGTCCAGGCGCGGCTGCCACTACCCGAGGAGAGTCAATGATCAAGGTGCTGCTGGCCGACGACCAGGCGCTGGTCCGGGCGGGCTTCAAGGCGCTGCTCAACGCCCAGCCGGACATGACCGTCGTGGCCGAGGCCCCCGACGGCGCCGAGGCCGTACGGCTGGCGATCGAGCACCGGCCCGACGTGGTGCTGATGGACATCCGCATGCCCGGCACCGACGGCCTGACCGCCACCCGGCAGATGCCGCCGGGGCCGCGCATCATCATCCTGACCACGTTCGAGCTGGACGAGTACGTCTTCGAGGCGCTGCGCGGCGGGGCCAGCGGTTTCCTGGTCAAGGACACCGAGCCCGCCGAGCTGATCCAGGCGGTGCGCGTGGTCGCGGCGGGCGAGGCGCTGCTGTCGCCCAGCGTGACCCGCCGGCTGATCGCCGAATACGCCTTCCGCGCCAAGGAACCGGTCGCCGCCGACGGGCTCGACCAGCTCACCGAGCGCGAACGCGAGGTGCTTGCCCTGGTCGGCACCGGCATGACCAACGACGAGATCGCGGCCAAGCTGTTCATGTCGCCGGCCACCGCCAAGACTCACGTGAGCCGGGCCATGATGAAGCTGCACGCCAGGGACCGGGCGCAGCTCGTCGTGATCGCATACGAGTCGGGGCTGGTCAAACCCGGCTGGCTCTGACGAATCGGGCTGGTCAGCCCTCGACAGCCTCGTTTCGAACTTTTAGCCCTAGGGCCGCGGGTTCGCAGGAGGCGAGTCGCACCGGAGGAGCCGTGTTCATCCGGTGTGCCGGTCAAGCTCCGCCGGGTTCGGCCCGGGGCGTCCGTCCTTGGCGCGCAGCGCGTACAGGTTGCCGTTCGAGCTGCCGACGTAGACGAGGCCGCCGGCCACGACCGGCTGGGTCTGGAACCTGCCACCGGCCTGGAAGCGCCAGCGGGGCGCGCCGGTGGCCGCGTCCAGCGCGTGCAGCGTGCCGCCCTCATCTCGGGCGAAGACGGTGTCTTCGTGGACAGACACCTCGGCGGTGAGCGGCCTGCTCCACCGTTCCTGCCCGGTTTCGGGGTCCAGGGCGTGCAGGTGCCGGCCGCCGATGTAGACCTTCCCTCGCGACTCGGTGACGTTCCAGCGGCCGCTGTCGCCTGCGGTGGTGAGCCGCCATCGCTCCTTGCCGGAGGCGGTGTTCAACGCGTACGTGCGCCCGGCGAGGTCGCCGAGGTAAACGGTGCCGCCGATCACGACCGGGTCGTACCGGACGATGTGGCCGAAGCGGGCGCGCCATCGCGCCTTCCCGGTGGCGGGGTCGAGCGCGGACACCTTCGTGCCGGTGACCGCGAAGACGGCCTCGCCGGTCGCGGTGAGGTAACCGGCCGGGGTGAAGTCGGCGGCGCCCAGACGAGAGCGCCAGCGAAGGGCGCCTGTCGTGGCGTCGAGGGCGGACAGCAGGCCCTGCTGGTCGCCCACGTGACCTTTCCGGCTGCTCACGTAGACGGTGCCGGCGGCCACGGCCACGTTGCCCAGGTCGCCGGGGACGCGGAAGCGCCACCGCTGCTTGCCGGTGACGGCGTCCAGCGCGATGACGTGGGTGAAGCCGACGCCCGCGTATACGCCGCCGTCCTTGATGACGATGTCCCTGGCGTCGAAGTCGCGGTTCCACCGCATCCGGCCGCTGGCGGCGTCGATGGCCGCCACTCCGTCGCTCCTCACGCCGTAGAGCACGCCGTCCACCAGCATGGGCGCGGCGGGCCAGGACTTCCATCGTGCTCGGCCGTTGACGGCGTCCAGGGCGTACAGCCCGTCGTCGGCGCCGGCGTACACGACATCGCCGTCCACCACCGGGTCGGCACTGACGCTCCCGTCGGCGAGGTGGGTCCAGCCACCCGTCCGCTCCGGAGGACGGACGCGCTCGCCCGGCCGGTAGCGGGCCATCAGGTTGTCACGCACCCGGACCGCGGTCAGGCGCTGGAGCAGCCGGGACGACGACGTCAGGTGGACGATGACCGGCCCCACATTGACGAGCGTCCCGCCGAAGGTCCCGCCGGGGCCGTGCGCCGTGTAGGAGAAGATGCCCTCACCCTCGATCGTGGGGTCGAAGTCGAAGCTCTCGTGGCGCCTGGTCTGCTCGGCCGCGGCGGCGAAGAGGGCACCGGCGTTCGGGGACACCCAGCTCACGGCGAGCGAGATGACTTCGCCGTCGTCCTCGGGGGGTATCCAGTCGCAGGCCACGGGCCTGGGCAGCGTGAGGTCACCCAGGGACTTGCTGCCGGGCACGGGGCGGATGCCGTGACCGAGGTCGCGCGCGGTGAGCAGGGAGCATGCGTCCGGCCAGGCGTGCGGCGGGACGCCGCCGAGCGCGACGGGGCCGGTGGGACGCCCGTAGACCGGACGGAAGGCGGTGACCTGGGCGTCACTGTGGATGAAGGCCATGCGCGAGGTCGCTCCCACGAGATTGGTGGTGTGGGCGAGCGGCCTGTCGAGGGGGAACGCGCCGAGACGGCCGGTGTCCTGGTCGCGCGAGATGAGATAACCGGGCAGCGGCCATGCGCTGTTCAGGTCGAATCCCGGTGGGTCCCCGGCGTCGGGAAGATCGCCCACCTGCAGCGGCGGGCTCCAGCGTCCGTCGCCGCCGGACGGCCACCAGGCGGCGGCCCTGTCCAGGCCGGAGACGGGCAGCGGCGTGCCGTCCTGTGTGAAGAGGTACTCGTCGTCGTCCACCCCGGCGATGACGAAACCCTCCGACGCCCTCCTGAGCGAGAGCCGTACGTCGTCGTCAGCGGTGGTGTGCCTGGTGGCCACCGGACGTGTCCAGTTCCTCCGTAACGTACGCGGATCGAAGGAGTCGAGCCGCACGCGGCCCTGCCCGCAGTGGCTCAGGAGCAGCACGGCCCGCGATGTGGAGTCGGGCTGTCCCTCGCAACCCACCGTGTCGGCATTCCGGGCGTGGATGCCGCCGGTTCGCACGTCGAGCGAGAGCAGCCCGGACTCCCGCTGGAAGACGACGATGCCGTACTCGGACACCAGGATCCGCGGGAGATTGTCCGCCCGTGGCCCCGACGGGGGCAGCGCGTGCTGCCACAGCGGGCCGCCGGAGGCCAGGTCGTAGCCGTACAAGGTCCGGTCCGACGATCCCCTGGGACTCCCGGCCACGACGAGAGTGCCGGTCGTCGCCCACGCGTCACCAAGGGAAGGGGCGGAGGTGCGAATGGTACGCCGGATCGTGCCGGTACGGGCATCGCGCACGGTCACGGTCCCCTCCGACGCCGCCGTGATCAGGTTCTCGCCGGACAGGAAGGAGAGCGAGGCCATATCCTCGGCGGGGACCGACCACGCCGCCTTCCAGCCGACGAGTTCCAGCGGAGGTCGCCCGTCGTCGGCGACCGCGACCGCGGCGGCCACCGAGAGCGCCGTCAGGGCCCGGAGGCAACGGATGATCAGCATGTCTGGCGTCCCTCGCAGGAGACCGGCCGCCAGCCTCCCTGCGGCGTCTCCCGGTAGTAGGACCGGTAGCGGGCGGCCTCGCCGGTCAACCGGAACGGCCCTCCGTCCGGCCCTTTGATCACTACCTCTTCCGTACGGTCGTCCGCGAGCACCGTGACCAGGAGGTCGAACTCGTAGTACGCGTTCTTGCCGGTGAAGCTCAGGCTGAGCGTGACCCGCTCGTCCCGTTTCAGGTCGATCTGCTTCTTCCGGAAGTACGCGTCCCCGCCGGCCGTGAACCGGGGTGCGGGACGGTCGAGGTCGGCGGTCATCTCTACGGTGTCCGTCTCGCCGCTGCCGGTTCTGGCGATCAGGCGGGCGCCCTCCGACACCGGCATGCGGGCGAGGATCCGCGGCTCGATGTCCACGACGCGCAGGCTGGTGCGGTTCCCGGTCAGTACGACGGTGGCGTCCATGCGGTCGATCAGGGCCATCCGGTGGCGCGCCAGCACCGGGTCACGCCGCTTGCCCGCATGGCCGGCCAGCATGACCGCCCGGTCCTCGGGGTCGGTCACCGGTTCGCGCAGGACGGTATCGCGCTCGGAGTAGTCGACGGCCACGTGGCCGACGGTGATCGGGGCGGCGCCGCGTGCCCGCTCGACGGTGTCGGAGCCGTGCGCGTTGTACCACTCGGTGAACACGACGCCGAACGCGGCCAGGACCACCGCGCTGGCGATCCCCGCGAGCCACGCCAGCAGCCCTTTCGGCCGGGCGGTATCGGACGCCTCGTCGCCCTCCTGCTGCTGGGCCGCCGCGGCGCGGCCGGCCGATGTGCGCTTGTTCCGGCGCGCTCTGCCCATGGGGACGCGTTCCTCCACGACGGACGGTGGAGACCAGAGTAGGCATGATCTTGAGCGCGTAGGAGTGGTTTGCAGGTTATTCACGACTGTCGGCGAACGTGGCCGGAAGCCTGTCGTGGGAATACCGACAGCGGCGGCTGTAACGGACCTCCCGCCGCTGCCGGCCGGCTCACCCGCCGCCGGGACCTTCCTACAGGACCCAGCCGTTGCCGTGCCGTCAACGCGTCGATCGGCCCGCTCCGGATTCGACAGGACCTCCCGCAGTTCGGGGACCGCCCGCACGCGGCGCGACATTCGGCGAGTGCATCGTTCGCCGCCGCCAGGAGGCGGGTGGCGAGTGCGGGATGTGTCCGGGGGGCCTCGCTGGGGCCGGGAGGCGAGGGGCGTGCCCGGGTGAGCCGGTCAGGGGCCGGGCCGCCACCGCCTGGTGATCGCATCGTGCATCGGGTAGACGTCCACCGGCCCCAGTTCGGCGATGACCACGGGATCGGCCGCGACCAGTGCCCGGGCGTCCTGGAGGCCGTCCGCTTCCAGGATGGCGACGCCCCAGTCGCCCGCCGGGTCGGCGACCGGCCCGAACGCGATCGCGGTGCCCTGGTCGGCGAGTGCCCGCCAGTAGCTCACGTGTTCGCGCATGGTGGCCGCCTCGGTCTCGGTCATCGTTGTGCGGAAATCCGGCCGGGGGACGAACTTGTAGAGGAAATAGCTCATGGAAGGCTTCCTTTCGACGATTGACGGGCCTCCGCCGCTTCGGCGAAGCAGGCGAGGATCGTCGCCCAGCCCTTGCTGTAGGCCTCGCCCGTGTAACCGCCGGGAAGGGCGCAGTCCTCGGACAACTGCGCGTCGCTGAGCGCCTCCCAGCCCCGGTGTTCGACGGTGACCCTGGTCAGTGCCGGGCCGAGCGCCGTGAAGGCCAGTTCGATCTCGGTCGGCGCGGGCGTGCCGGTCCAGGTCATGGTGAACCCGTGGGGCGACCGCCAGGCCAGCAGTTCGCCCCACTGCACCGTGGTGCCGTCCTGCCAGGTCTCGTAGACCCGGCCGCCGGTGTGCTGTTCGAAGGTGACGTCGCGTACCGTCTCCTGGCCCGCCGAGAACGGCCGTACCGGCCACCACACGCCGATCGTGCGGACGAAGACGTCGAAGGTGTGGTCGATATCGCTGCGTACGAGGGTGGCCTGACGAACGGGCGGCCGCCGTAGCGGCACGACGGGGGGCCGGCTCTGCGCGGTCATGGTCGTCCTTCGGTGTGGGGATTTAATGCTTTGTGGGGCTATTGTCGCTTTTTCTGGGTGGATGGTGTGGTCAGCCGGTACGTTCGGCGTCCACGTCGTCCGACAGCCCGCGTTCGGCCTCGGCGAGTCGGCGGGCGGTGTCCAGCGCACCGGCCCACATCTCATCCAGGAACGCCCGTATCCCGGCGAGCCCCTCAGGGCGGGCCCGGTACAGCCGGCGGGTGCCGGCCCGCCGTTCGGTGAGCAGCCCCGCGTTCTTCAGCACGGTCACGTGCTGGCTGATCGCGGTGCGGCTCACCTCGAACGTCGCGGCGATCTCCCCGGCTGACATTTCGTCGTGGGCGACGAGCCGCAGGATGGTGCGCCGGCGCGGCTCGGCGAGCGCGCGCAGCACCTCGTCCGTCGGGTCCGGCTCGGTCAGGCCCACAGGCCCACCTGGTTGCCGTCCGGGTCGGCGAAGACCGCGAATCTGCCGAAGTCGCCGGGCAGGTCGGTCGGCGGGACCAGGCGCTCGCCGCCCAGCGCCTCGGCCCGGTCCAGGTAGGCGTCGAGGTCGTCCACCTGTACGTACACCTTCACGCCCGTGTCCCCGGGCTGCATGGACGGTCCGATGCCCCCGCCCACGGCCTGCTCGCCGGCCCCGGTGTCCACCAGGCCGTAGCCACCCATCTCCGGGTCGGCGGCGACCCGCCAGTCGAACAGGTCCCGGTAGAACGCCTGTGCCCGCTCGTGATCCGAGCTGACCACCTCGAAGAACGCGATCGGTCGTCCCATGTCTTCACCTTCCAGAGTGTCGAGTTCGGCTAACGTTAGCAGCCACTGACACTCTTTGCCTAGCAGCCGCTCCCACGATCAGTACATCGTCCATGCCTGTCAGGCTGGGTTGACACCATCAGCGCTGTCAAGCTAGCCTGACAACCGTGGATGTCACAGAGCTGACTGAGCGCATCAGGGCAAACGATCCGGACCTGGGTCTGCGCGCGGTGGGGGCGCTGCACCGCCTGGCCGAGCAGGTCGAGGCGGTGTCGGTGGCGCTGGCCAGGGAGCAGGGCTGGACCTGGGAGCAGATCGGCGACGCACTCGGCATGTCCCGGCAGTCGGTGCACGCCAAATACGGGAAGTGAGGGGGCAGACGAATGTTCGGCATGGAGAAGAGCCGGTTCGCCGTGATCGTGAAGGCCGCGTTCCAGGAGGCCAGGCAGCGCGGCGACCGCCGGGTGGGCACCGAGCACCTGCTGCTCGGCACCCTGCACGACGCGGACTCCGCGCGGGCGCTCGGCGTGGACCTGGCAGGCGCGCGGGCCGCACTCGACGAGCTCGACCGGGCGGCGCTGCGCCTGCTCGGCCTGGAGGTGGGCGACCTGCCGCAGGCGCCGCGCAAGCACCCGGCGGTCCCCGACACGGCGCTCACGTCGAGCGCCCGCGCGGTCATCAATCAGTCCATCCGGGCCACGACGCTGAAGACCAGATCCAAGGAGGCGCCCCGGCAGCTCGTGCTCGCCCTGCTGGAGCGCGGGCGGCCCGACCCGGTGGCACGGCTCGTCGAGCAGCTCGGCATCGACCACGCGGCCGTACGCAGCCGTATCGCATGACGAAATTTGGTTGAACGTCCGGGCGGGCCGCTGCCAAGGTCGAAGCATGGGGGTCACGTTTGACGATCTCGTCCAGGAGGCGGCCGGCGCGTCCGTGGACGGCTGGGACTTCTCCTGGCTCGACGGCCGGGCCACCGAGGAGCGGCCGTCGTGGGGCTACGCCCGGCTGCTCGGCGAGCGGATGGCCGCGGCGCGGGCCGCACTCGACATCCAGACCGGCGGCGGCGAGGTCCTGGCCGGCCTGGCGAAGCTGCCGCCGGTGACCGTGGCCACCGAGTCGTGGCCGCCCAACCTCGCGCTGGCCGCCGCCCGGCTGCGACCGCGCGGGGCCCGGGTGGTCGCCGACGACGAGGAGCCGCGGCTGCCGTTCCGGAGCGCGACCTTCGACCTGGTGACCAGCCGTCACCCCGTCCGGACCTGGTGGCAGGAGATCGCCCGCGTGCTGCGGCCCGGCGGGACCTACTTCTCCCAGCAGGTGGGGCCGAGGAGCGTCTTCGAGGTGACCGAATTCTTCCTGGGGCCGCAGGACGGCTCGGCCCGCGACCCGGGAAAGGCCGGGGCGGCGGCGGAGGCGGCCGGGCTGGAGGTCGTCGACCTGCGGTCCGAGCGGTTGCGGATGGAGTTCCGCGACGTCGGAGCGATGATCTACTTCCTGCGGAAGGTGATCTGGATCGTGCCGGGGTTCTCGGTCGAGCGCCATCGCGACCGGCTGCGCGACATGCACGAGCTGATCGAGGCCGAGGGGCCGTTCGTCGCTCATTCCAGCAGGTTCCTGATCGAGGCGAGGCGGCCCGATGGCCAGGTTGCATGACGTGGTGGTGGATTGCCGGCATCCGGCCGCGCTGGCCCGGTTCTGGGCCGCGGCGCTCGACGGCTACGCCGTGGCGCCCTACGACGAGGCCGAGCTCGAACGCCTGCGCGGCGAGGGCGTCGACGACCCCGAGGACGATCCGACGGTGCTGGTCGAGGGCGGGCCGCCACGGCTGTGGTTCCAGCGCGTGCCGGAGCGCAAGGTCGTGAAGAACCGCCTCCACCTCGACCTGCGCGCCGACGACCTGGACGCCGAGCTCGACCGGCTGATCGCGCTGGGCGCCCGGCTGCTGGCCACCCACAACGGCTGGGCGGTGCTGGCCGACCCGGAGGGCAACGAATTCTGCCTGGTATAGAAACGCGCCCGAAACCGGGGCCCAAAAAGATCGCACCGGGAAACTCCATCCATAAACTGCGGTAAATTCCGCCCGTTATTCCGGGCGCGGCCTACACCCCCGGGCGTACGCGCGCCCGCCCCCGAGCACTCCCCCGGGCGGACGGCCGATCGAGCCCTGCGTGCGATTCGACGAGCGACCCGTTCACCGATCCTTGAGGCACACACCAAGGAGGAGAAATGAACACGATCGCACTCTGGGCCCCGCACTGGGGCGGCGGCACCGGCTTCTGGCCGATCATCCCGGCCTTCTGGGCCCTGATCTGGATCGCCCTGGTCGCACTCGCCGTCACGGCCTGGCGCAGGGGCTGGTGGGGGCCGCACCGCGCCAGGAGCGCCGGGCCCGCGGACCAGTCCACCTCGCCCATCGCCTCCGCCGAGCGGATCCTCGCCGAGCGGTACGCCCGCGGCGAGATGACCGACGACGAGTATTTCGAAAAGGTGTCCGTCCTCAAGGGCGGCAACTCATAAACCTCACTATGGGTGATTCAACTGTTACTGGCCGGACCCATAACGCCGCGTTATCTTTCGTACACGGCAAATAGAGAGTGGGGACAGGAATGCGGTCCATCGCGAGATTCTGCGGCCAGTGCAGCTGCGGTTGCCCGGAGCTGTTCTTCGATCACACGGCACCCGAGGAGCGCCAGGTGGTCATCACCGACGACTTCGGGCAGCGCGTGGAGATGAGCCTCGACCAGTTCGGCTCCATCGTGGAGGCCGCCAAGAACGGAAGTCTGGACAACCTGGCGCTCGTCCACTGAGCGCGACGGGAGCCCGCCCGGCGCGGCGAGCAGAGGACAGACCCGGCGTGGTGAGCGAGCCATGAGCACGACCACGACCCTGCTCGCGGGCGGGCTCGTCGCCGGGCTCCTGGCGGGCACCGCCTCGTGCACCGCGGCCCAGGGCGGGCTGCTGATCGGGCTGGTCGACCACGGCTGCCGGGGGCGCGACCCCGTACTGGTGGGCTGGTTCCTGGCCGGGCGGCTGGTCTCCTACACCGCCGCCGGCGCCCTTCTCGGGCTGCTCGGTTCGGCCGTCGAGCTCCCGCCGGGGGCGCGGGCGGTGCTGCTCGTCGCGGCCGGTGTCACGGTCGTCGTCTTCGCGATCCGGCTCATGAGGCGCGGGCGCGCCGGGTGCGCGCCGGCCGCGGACCGGGCGCCCTCGGCGTACAAGGCGCCGCTGCTGGGCGCGGCCACCATCCTCGTGCCCTGCGGGGTGACGCTCGGCGTGGAGATGGTCGCCGTCTCCAGCGGTTCCCCACTGGCGGGAGCGGCGGCCATGGCGGGGTTCGTGGCCGGCTCCGCGCCGGCCTTCGCGCTGCTGGGATACGTGTTGCGGCGCGTCTCCCGCACCCGGCTGGCCAGGGCGGCCGGGATGGTGGCGATCGCGGCCGGGCTCTGGACCGCCGGCGCCGGGGTGAGCCTGGGCGGCTGGCTGCCGAGCGCCGCGCCCGCCGCGTCCGAGCCGGGGGCGCGGTCGGTCACCGTGTGGGCGACCCGCGACGGCTACCGGCCGGCGATCGTGACGGCCCGCGCGGGCGTACCGGTCGAGGTGGTCTTCAAGCTGGCGGACCGGGGCTGCACCGGCACGGTGGCGATCGGCGGGCGGGACGTGGCGCTGCCGGCCACCGTGCGCCTGCCGCCACAGCGGCCAGGCTCCCTCCGGTACGTCTGCGGCATGGGCATGTACGCCGGGTTCATCAACTTCTCGTAGGGCGTTGTCGGCGATTACCGTTCGCGATCGTGCGATCACGTGCCACGCTGTCGCCATGGCCTGGCAAGGAGAGGTGGCGGTGCCCGCGCCGCGCCTGGGAGACGAACCCGAGCTGCTGGCCGCCGCGCAGGCGGGTGACTCGCGGGCCGCGCACCGGCTCGGCAAGCTCTACGCCCAGCACGGCGACCGGGTGGCCGCGCGGCAGTGGTGGGAGCGGGCCGCCGCGGGCGGCAACGTCGACAGCGCCTACAACCTGGGCATCTGGCACGAGAAGCACGGCAGCCTGGAGCAGGCCGTCTTCTGGTACGAGATCGCCGCCGGCACCGGCGACACCGAGGCCGCGACCAACCTGGCCACACTCCTGCTGGAGCAGCGGGGCGACGCGGAGCAGGCCAGGACCTGGTTCGAGAGCGCGGCCAGGGCCGGGTCCTGCGCGGCCGCCCGCCGGGTGGCGCTGATGTGCGAGGACGCGGGCGAACTGGCGGCGGCCCGCGAGTGGCACCGCCAGGCGGCCGACGACGGCGATCTGGCCTCGGCGCACGACCTCGGCTTCCTGGCCTACTCCTCGGGCGAGGACGCGGAGACCCTGCGCTGGTGGGAATACGCGGCCCGGGGCGGCCACGCCGACTCCGCCTACTGCATGGGCCTCTACCTGCATGCCAGCCGCGACCCTGAGGGCGCGGAGACCTACTACCGGCTGGCCGCCAAGAGCGAGCACCCCGGCGCCGCCTCCCGGCTCGGCGGGGTCGCGCTGTCCAGGGGCGACCTGCGCACGGCCCGTGCCTGGTTCGAGCGGGCGGCCGCCGCCGGACGGGTGGAGGATCAGCGCATGGCCGGGTTCGTCTGCGTGGAGCTGGGCGACAGCACGGCGGCCGGCCACTGGTTCGGCCGGGCGGCGGCCGGCGGCGACGCCGAGTCGGCCTACGACTACGGCCTGCTGCTCATCGCCGAGTTCGGAGACCTGGCCGCGGGGCAGCACTGGTTCCGGCAGGCGGCGCGGGCCGGGCACCGCGGGGCCGCCGTGGAGCTGGGCGGGCTGCTGTCGGTGGCGGGAGAGCACGGCGAGGCGCGGGAGTGGCTGGCCGACCCGCCGCCGCCCGCGTGGGGCAGGCCCGCCGAGCCCGAGCTGACCGCCCGTGCCGAGCTGGCCTCGGCCGCCACCGGCCGCAGGGGCGGCGTGCCGCTGTCCGTGGCCGACCTGACGGAGGTGCTGGGCACGTGGGACGTGGTGACCAGGCCGTTGCACGACCATTCGGACGTGATCGGCTGGCTGGTGGAGCGCAGCGGGGTGCACGCGAGCGCGATCGAGTACCTGGCGTCGGTGCGTGGCACGCTGCTGCGCCCGGGCAGCGCGCCATGGCCGGGCGACGGCGAGATCCAGCACGTCCTGGCCACGGCCCGCGACCTGCGGCGCCGGCTGGGCGTGCAGTGAAGGGCACGGCCGTCCGTGCCCTTCGAGGGCGGCCGGTCAGACCAGCTGTGACACCGGCGTGTAGGCCAGCCCGAGCGCCTCGGCGACCGGCCGGTTGGTCAGCAGGCCGTCATGCGTGTTCAGCCCCCCGGCGAGCGCCGGGTCGGTCCGCAGCGCCTCGTGCCAGCCCTGGTTGGCCAGCTTGACCGCGTACGGCAGGGTCGCGTTGGTCAGGGCGTAGGTGGAGGTGTTGGCCACCGAGCCCGGCATGTTGGCCACGCAGTAGAAGACCGACCCGTGCACCGTGTACGTCGGGTCGTCGTGCGTGGTCGGGCGCGAGTCCTCGAAGCAGCCGCCCTGGTCGATGGCGATGTCCACGAGCACGGAGCCCTGCTTCATGCGCGAGACCAGGTCGTTGGAGACCAGGGTCGGGGCCTTGGCGCCGGGGATCAGCACCGCGCCGATCACCAGATCGGCCTGCAGCACCTCCTGCTCGATCGCGTACGACGTCGAGACCAGCGTCTTGAGCCGGCCCTGGTAGATCGCGTCGATGAAGCGCAAGCGGTCGACGTTCGTGTCGAGCACGGTCACGTCCGCGCCCATGCCGACGGCGATCTGGGCGGCGTTCAGGCCGGAGACGCCGCCGCCGATCACGACCACCCTGGCCGGGGCCACGCCGGGCACGCCGCCCGGCAGGACGCCGCGGCCGCCGTTGAACCGCATCAGGTTGTACGCGCCGACCTGCGGCGCCAGCCGCCCGGCGACCTCGGACATCGGGGCGAGCAGCGGCAGAGCCTTGTCCACCTGCACGGTCTCGTAGGCGATGCCGGTCGTCTTCGCGCCGAGCAGCGCGTCCGTGCACGCGCGGGAGGCGGCCAGGTGCAGATACGTGAAGAGCACCAGGCCCTCGCGCAGCCGGTGGTACTCCTCGGCGATCGGCTCCTTCACCTTGAGCACCATGTCCGCCTGATTCCAGACGGCGTCGGCACTGTCGAGGATCTTCGCGCCGGCCGACAGATATTCCTCGTCCGTGATGTGCGAGCCCAGGCCCGCCCCGCGCTGGACGATGACGTCGTGGCCGTGGCGCACCAACTCGTGCACGCCCGCCGGAGTGGCGGCGACACGATATTCGTGGTTCTTCACCTCGGCTGGAACGCCGATCTTCATGGTGGTGGTCCTTTCAGCGAACCGGCACTTCGTCGTACCGGACTGCGGTCTTACGGTGGGCGTCCCGCCGCGGACGGCGGGTCCGCCGCTACAAGCGCGCCCACGCCTCGGTGAGCACGTTTCGAAGGATGGAGCCGATCTCGTCGAACTCCTCGGGGCCCGCAACCAGCGGAGGCGAGAGCTGGATGACGGGGTCGCCCCGGTCGTCGGCGCGGCAGTAGAGGCCCGCGTCGAACAGTGCCTTCGACAGGAATCCGCGCAGCAGCCGCTCGGACTCCTCGGCGTTGAAGGTTTCCTTGGTGGACTTGTCCTTGACCAACTCGATGCCCCAGAAATAGCCGGAGCCACGCACATCACCGACGATCGGGAGGTCGCGTAGCGCGTCGAGGGTCTGCTTGAACAGCGGCTCATTCTTGGTCACATGGCCGAGCAGGTCCTCGCGCTCGAAGATGTCGAGGTTGGCCAGGGCCACTGCGGCAGAGACCGGGTGGCCGCCGAAAGTATAGCCGTGCGCGAACATGGTATCGTCGCCCTTGAACGGCTCGAACAGGCGTTCGTGCGCGATCATGGCGCCGATGGGCGAATAGCCGCTGGTCATTCCCTTGGCGCAGGTGATGATGTCCGGCACGTAGTCGAACTTCTGGCCGCCGAACATGGTGCCGAGCCGGCCGAAGGCGCAGATGACCTCGTCGGAGACGAGCAGCACGTCGTACTCGTCGCAGATCTCGCGCAGGCGCTGGAAGTAGCCGGGCGGGGGCGGGAAACAGCCACCGGCGTTCTGTACGGGCTCGGCGAAGACGGCGGCCACGGTGTCGGGGCCCTCCATCTCGATGGCGCGGGCCACCCGGTCGGCCGCCCACCGGCCATACTCCTCGGGGGTCATGCCCTTGACGCCGCTGATCTCGTCGGCGCGGTAGTGGTTGGTGTTGGGCACGCGGACCGAGCCGGGCACGAGGGGCTCGAACATCTGCTTGAACGCGGGGATGCCGGTGATCGACAGTGCGCCCTGCGGGGTGCCGTGGTAGGCGATCTGGCGGCTGATGACCTTGTGCTTGAGCGGCTTGCCGACGAGCTTGTAATACTGCTTGGCCAGCTTCCACGCGGTCTCCACCGCCTCGCCGCCGCCGGTGGTGAAGAAGACGCGGTTCAGCTCGCCGGGGGTGTGGGCCGCCAGGCGCTGGGCCAGCTCGGCCGCCTTGGGGTGGGCGTAGGACCAGAGCGGGAAGAAGGCCAGCTCCTGGGCCTGCTTGGCGGCGGCCTCGGCCAGCTCCTGCCGCCCGTGGCCGACCTGGACCACGAAAAGCCCGGCCAGACCGTCCAGATAGCGCTTTCCGTGGATGTCGTAGACGTACGATCCCTCACCGCGCACGATGGTCGGGATCTCGGACTGCTGGTAGGCGCTGTGCCTGGTGAAGTGCAACCACAGGTGGTCCTGAGCGGCCTTCAGGACGTCGTTTTCCGGCTGCGTCATGGTTATCTTCCCTTGTGTCTGAACTCCCCACAGTCTGCATGTTCACCTGAGCTTTGCCAAGCGAATCGGTAGCAACACTATGCAAGATAATCGAGATCCGCAGAACCGCTCTGTAACGGCGACGAAATCCGCACGCGGGTCGGTCGGTCTACGCGCGCCGGGAACCGGTGTGGTGCAATGAGGAGCAAATTGCCGAGAACTGGAGCTCCACGGTGCAGACCTGTGGAGAGCCGCTGAGAACAACCCCCGGGGGACCTTCCCGTGACTCCTGACCAGATCGAGAGCGCTGTCGCCGCCGCGATGCCTCAGGCCGTCGAAGAGCTCAAGCGCCTGGCCGCCATCCCTTCCGTGGCCTTTCCCGGACATCCGGAGGAGCCGGTCTTCGCCGCCGCCGCGATGACCGAGGAGCTGCTGCGCTCCGTCGGCCTGCCGCACGTCCAGCAGGTCGCGGTGGAGGGCAGCTTCCCCGCCGTCTACGGCGAGGCCCCCGCCCCGCCCGGCGCGCCCACGGTCCTGCTCTACGCGCACTACGACGTGCAGCCGCCCGGCGACCTGTCCGCGTGGCGCACGCCGCCGTTCGAGCCGACCCTGATCGACGGCCGGCTGTACGGCCGGGGCTGCGCCGACGACAAGTCCGGCGTCATCTCGCACATCACCGCCCTGCGCGCCTTCCAGGGACGTTTCCCGGTAGGCATCAAGGTCATCATCGAGGGCCAGGAGGAATACGCGGGCGAGCGCCTGGAGGCGTTCGTCGAGCGCAACCCCGAGCTGCTGCGGGCCGACGCCATCGTGGTGGCCGACACCGGCAACCCGCGCGTCGGCGACCCGGCGGTCACCACGTCGCTGCGCGGCATGGCCGGGTTCACCGTCGAGGTCCGCACGCTGCGCGAGGCCGTGCACAGCGGCTCGTTCGGCGGGGCCGCCCCCGACGCGCTGGCGGCGCTGATGCGCATGCTGACCGCGCTGCACGACGACAACGGCGACGTGCGCGTGCCGGGGCTGCCGCGGGGCAGCTTCCTCGGGCACGGGCCGTCGGAGGACGACTTCAGGCAGACGGCGGGCGTGCTCGGCGAGGTGTCGCTGGTCGGCTCCGGGGCGCTGGCGGATCGCCTCTGGTCGTCCTATGCGATCACGGTGACGGGCCTGGACGTCCCCTCGGTGTCGGGGGCCGTCAACGCGGTCCAGCCGGTGGCGCGGGCCCGGGTGACGGTGCGGGTGCCGCCGGCCGGGGACCCGAAGACGACGGTCAACGCGGTGGTGGAGTTCCTGCGGCAGGTGACGCCGTGGGGGGCGCAGGTCTCGTTCGGGGACTTCACGGTGGGCGCGGGCTTCCAGGCCGACTCGGGCGGCAAGGCCCGCGCGGCGCTGAACCGGGCGATGGAGCGCGCCTTCGGCCGGCCGCCGCGCGACGTGGGCGCCGGCGGGTCGATCCCGCTGGTGAGCACGCTGCTGAAGCAGTTCCCCGCCGCGGAGATCCTGCTGTTCGGGGCGGAGGACGAGGAGGCGGCCATCCACGCGCCGAATGAGCGCGTGGACCTGGAGGAGCTGCGCCGGGTGGCCACCACGGAGGCCCTGTTCCTCCAGGAGATCAGCCTGCCCTCGGCCCTGGGCGCCTGACGACGGCGGCACCGGCCGCGCGATGGCCGACCGGCGGGCTTATCTGACGGGCAGCTCGTAGACGCGGCGTACGCTGCTGCCCAGCCTGCTCACGTCCGTCCCGTAGACGTGCAGCGACACCCCGACCTCGGCGCTGGTGTTGTGCACCATGTGGATGTCCCCGGGCGGCGCGAAGCCGCTGACCTCGCCCGGCCGGTTGCAGGCATGCCCGATCTTGACGAGATGGTCGCCCATGTCGCGGTAGAGGGTCTCGTACTCGATCCCGCTGAGGATGCCGAACGTGCACCAGGCCACGTGGTCGTGGATCACCGTGCGCTGGCCGGGACGCCACACGACGGCCACGATGGAGAAGTCGTCCTGCGCGTGCAGCACGTGGGACACGTACCCGTCGGGGGAGCCCGCTCGCTCGCTCGGGGTGAGGATGTCCAGGCCGGGCAGCCGGTCGCGGAGCAGGTCGGCGACGGCGTACGCGGTTTCGCGGGGCGCCGGCCGCCGGCCGACGATTCCGGAGATGCCGGCCACGAGCTGGCCGAGGCCGGGCCTGGCGGTGATGACGGTGGCCCTGTTCATGGCATCCCCTAGGAAAACGACTTGTTGTCTTCCCTCCCTACGGTGCTACAAGCTGCACCGATAGGTCCAACAGAAGTTTTATGGGCCATCGATAGATATGATTGATGAATGCTGGACGTCACCCGCCTCCGCGTCCTCGTCGCGGTGGCCCGTAAGGGCTCGCTGACCGCGGCCGCCCAGGAGCTGCACTACTCCCAGCCCTCCATCAGCCACCACCTGGCCCGGCTGGAGGCGGAGACCGGGGCCCGGCTCGTCCAGCGGGTGGGGCGGGGCATCAGGCTCACCGACGCGGGCCGGCTGCTGGCCGAGCGGGCCGCGGAGATCATCGGGCGGCTCGACGCCACGGCCGAGGAGCTCGCCGCGCACGTGGGGCTGCGTAGCGGCCGTGTCCGGCTGGCCGCCTTCCCCTCGGCGCTGGGCACGTTCATCCCCAAGGCCGCCGGGCTGCTGTCCGGCGCCCATCCCGGGCTGCGCCTGCAGCTCACCGAGACTGAGCCGCCGGAGGCGCTCAGGCTGCTGCGTGCCGGGCGGGTGGACGTGGCGGTGATCTTCCGCTACGACGACACCGCCCCCGAGGACGGCGGCCTGCACCTGGTCCACCTCCTCGACGATCCCAGCTACCTCGTGTCGAGCGGCCCGGCCGGCACGCC
Organism: Nonomuraea jiangxiensis; assembly: GCF_900099965.1. Classification (GTDB taxonomy): domain Bacteria; phylum Actinomycetota; class Actinomycetes; order Streptosporangiales; family Streptosporangiaceae; genus Nonomuraea; species Nonomuraea jiangxiensis. The sequence continues at coordinate 128,373 of NZ_FNDJ01000003.1, forward strand.
GGCCGACCACGCCGGGTCCCCCTGGATCGCGGGCTGCGACCGGTGCCGCAGCCATCTGCTGGACATCTGCGAGAAGGCGGGGTTCGAGCCGCAGATCTCGTTCACCAGCGACGACATCGTGGCCGTGCAGGCGCTGGTGGCGGCCGGCCTGGGGCTGACCCTGCTGCCGGGGCTCGCGCTCAGCGCCCACCGCCACCCGGACGTGGAGGTGGCGGAGGTGCCGGGGTCGACCAGGCACGTCTACGCGGCCGTCTACGGCGAGCCGCCCCATCCCCCGGCCACGGAGGCACTGCTGAAGGCGCTCCAAGAAAGCCTTTGACGCCGCCTCTACCATGGCCGCATGCCAGACATCTCAACCATTGCCGTCTTTTGCGTGGCGACCCTGGGGCTGCTGGTGGTGCCCGGGCCCGCCGTTCTCTACGTCGTCACCAGGAGCGTCACGCAGGGCCGGGCGGCGGGCCTGCTCTCCGTGCTCGGCGTGCACACGGGCTCGCTCGTGCACATCGGGGCGGCGGCGCTGGGCATCAGCGCGCTGCTGGCGGCCTCGGCCACGGCGTTCACCGTCGTGAAGTACGTGGGTGTGGCCTACCTGCTCTGGCTCGGCGTCCGCAAGCTGATGCGGCGGGGCGAGGGCGAGGAGGCCGTCGAGATGACCGTGCAGTCGAAGCGGCGGCTGTTCTGGCAGGGGTTCGTGGTCAACACGCTCAACCCGAAGACGGCGATCTTCTTCCTGGCGTTCCTGCCGCAGTTCTGTGACCCGGCCGCCGGGCCCGTCGGGCCGCAGATCCTGCTGCTCGGCGCGTTCTGGCTGGTGCTCGGGGTGATCAGCGACGGCGCGTACGCGATGCTCTCCTCGGCCCTGGCCGGCCGGGTGCGCGGGTCGGCACGGGCCCGGCGCCGCCTCGACGTGGGCAGCGGCGTGGTGTACCTGGGGCTGGCGGCGTGGCTCACAACCGCCAAGGCATGACAAGCCGGGAATTTTGCGTTTCATAGTGCGATAGTGAGATCTGATTACGAGGGACGGCAGACCAGGAAGTACGTCATAGGCGGACCCCATGGACACGCCACCACACCACCTCGGGCTCGAACGGGTCGTCGAGGTCTACTCGGGTCACGACGACCTTGTCGGGGTGACCGGATCTGGATATGTGATCGGTGCCGATCTGGTGCTGTCCTCCGGGCACGTCGTGGATCCCGGTGCGCCCTGCCAGGTACGCCTGCCGTCCTCGGCCCGGTGGACGGCGGCCGAGGAGGTGTGGCGGGGTCGCGGCGAGGCGGGCGCGGTGCTGCTACGGGTGGCCGACGCCCCGTGGGGTGACGTGCCGGGCATCGAACACGTCCGCTGGGCCAGGGTGTCCGGCGTGGGTTACCGGCTGCGCTGCGTGGCCAGGGGATTCCCGATGGCGGGGCGGCGGACCGGGGCCAGGGCCGCGCAGACGGTCGTCGGGCTGGTGGAGGCCCCCTCGGGCGCGGTGTCGAAGGCACTGACCGTCAACGTGCTCACCCCTGAACCGGCCACCACGCCGGTCGCGCTCTGGCAGGGCCTGTCGGGCGCCGTCCTGCTCGCCGAACCCGCCGGACAACTCATCGGCGTGATCACCCAAGGCCACCACCGGGACACCGGAGACTTTCGAGACTCAGGTGACTCACAGGGCTTAGGAGACCTTGGGGACCGCCGGGACGGAGAAGACGACGCCGGGGACTCCCGGAGCCAGCGGGACAGTAGTGGGTGGGAGTTGCGGAGCGACCGGGACGAGCGGGGCGCGGGGTGGCGCTTGGACGTCGTGCCCGTGACCGCGTTGCTGGGCGACGAGCGGTTCCGGGCGCTGGCCGGGGTCGCACCCGGACGGCTGGAGACGGTCGCGGAGGGCGACCCCGTGGTGATGCTGCCCGGCCTACTGTCCCCCGCCCATATCGGGCTCCCGCCGGACCGCCCGGACTGGACGCTGCTGATGGCGCGGCACGCGGTGGTGCCGTTCCTGGGCCGGGACGAGGAACTGGCCGCCCTGCGCGCCTGGATCGCCGAACCGGCCGCGCTGTCGATCGCCGTGATGACCGGCCGCAGCGGCACCGGCAAGACCCGGCTGGCCGCCGAGCTGTGCGCGGAGCTCGCGCAGGCGGGCTGGGACACCGGCACCCTCCCGTTGTCCTCCGTCACGGGCCCCCTGACCAGCCGCCCTGACGCGCCCAACCGCCCGATGACGCGGGTCACGCGCTTGGACGCCCGCCGCCCGGCCCTGCTCGTCGTGGATCACCCGGAGCCGTCCGCGCCGCTGGTCGGCGAGCTGATCCGGCGGCTGGCCAAGCACGACCGCAATCCCCCCGTCCGGCTCCTCCTGGTGGCCCGCGAGCCCGGGGATCCGGAGTGGTGGCGACGCCTCGACACGGCCTCGGGAGGCTGGCTGAGGCGCCTCAACAGCACGACCGTCCACCTCAACGCCCACCCGCTGACGCTGGCGGAGCGGAACAGGCACGCGTTCGCCGCCATGAAGGCCTTCGCCCCCAGCCGGGCCGTCCTGCCTCCGCCACCCCGCCTCGACGACCCCGAGTACGGCCTGCCGGTCCGCGTCCACCTGGCCGCCCTGCTACGCCTGCGCGACGGCACCGAAGGGGATGGTGAAGGCCCGGAGAACGACCACGAGCTCCCCCCGAGCCATGCGGCCCCCTCCAGCCCGGCAAGCGGTGACGCGGGGAGACATGCGGACGAGGACGAGGACGAGGCGAACACGGAACCGTTGCCGCGCCTCGGCGGTGGGGCCGATGTGGGCGACGGGCTGCTCAGCCGGTTCCTCGCCCGGGAACGCCGGCAATGGGCCCGGGTGTGGCCGGACGGGCACGACCGGGTGGACGACATGACGGCACTGCAGGCCGTGGCCGTCCTCACACTCACCGCCCCCACCCCCGCCGAACTCCCCGGCCTGCTGACAACCGTGCCGGGGGTGCGCGACCTCGGTACGCCCGTGCCGGGGGTCCGCGACCTCGGCACGGGCGAACTGCCGGACCACGCCCTCAGCACGGGCGGGCTGCCGGACCGCGCCCTGCGGCTGGCGGCCTGGCTGGGGCGGATCTTTCCCGGCGGCGAGCGGCTGGTGCCGCTCGGCCCGGACCTCATCGCCGAGCAGCTCTTGGACGAGACCGACGGCCTGGAAGCGCTCGTGCTCGCGCTGCACGACCATGAGGGGCGCACGGTCGAGCACCTCATCCGCATGCTCGACGTCCTGCGGCTGTCGGCGGGCCGGGCGCGGGTGCGGGCGGCACTGCGATCGCTGGTGGCGGCACGGATCGGACGGCTGGTCGCGGAGAGCGCGGCGGCGCCCGCCACCAGACTCGGCGACGTGCTGAACGCCGCCCTCGGCCTGTTCCCCGCCGACCGGGAGCTCGCCGAGGCCGTGTCCGCCCGGCTGGAACGGGATGCGCGCCCGCTCGACGAGCCGGGATCACCGACACGCAATCTGAGCCTGGACATGCTCGATGCGAACCCAGAGGTGCTGGATCCGAATCGTGAGGTGCTGGATCCGAGCCTGGAGATGCTGGATCCGACCCCGGAGGTGCTCGACCCGAACCCAGGGGTGCTCAATCCGGACCTGGGGGTGCTGGACCCCGCAGCTGGTGAGTTGGGGTTGCGGGCGCTTGGGGTGACGCTGGGTGAGTCGGTCGTGCGGCGTCGTCGGGCCGCCGGGGCGGGAGCGGGGCTGGCGCGGGCCCTTGCGGTGCTCGCCGGGCGGCTGGCGGCCGTGGGCCGGGTGGTCGAGGCCGTCGTGGTGGCCAAGGAGGCCGTCGAGATCCTCGCCGCCGCTCCCCCGTACGAGGAGGCGGCGGGACGGGCGGAGGCGCTGTTCCAGCTGGCCGGGTGTCTGCTGCTGGCAGGTGAGCCCGCCGCCGCGCTCAAACCCGCGCAGGAGGCCGCGGCCCGATACCGCATCCTGGCCGAGGACGGCCCCGGGCACGCCGGGGAGGTCGCGCGGGCGCACTACAACCTGGCGTGCGCGCTGCTGGAGGTCGACCGCCTGGACGAGGCCGTGGCGGCGTTCGAGCTGGCGGGCGGCGACCCCGAACTCGCGGCGAACCTGACAGGCGCCCTGTCCGTCCTGCCTCCCCCGGCCACCCCGACCGGCCCGCCCGAGGCGAACCGGAGCCCGTCCCACACCGCCTACGAACCACCACTCGGCACCGCCTACGAACGATCACCGGAGAAGCGGAGCGGCGCCGCCGCGGGTGGGTGGTTCGCTGAAGGGGCCACCGACGCCGGCCCGGAGTCGCCGGCGGTGCCTCCCGAGGTGTCCGTGTGGCCCGCGCCCGAGCCGCTGCCGCTGTATGCCGAGGTGAACGCGGACGTGCTGGCCGAGCTGGGGGCGGGTCTGGCCGTCGCCGTCACGACCGCCGTCAAGGACGCCGCCCCGACCAGCAGGGACGTGGCCCTGCGCCTGCACCTCCTGGCCGCCTGGCTGCACGGGCGGGAGCGGGCGGCCGACGCCCTGGTTCCCGCCGTCGAGGCGGTCGGGCGGTTGCGCGGGCTGGCGGATGCCGAGCCGGAGCTGCGGTATCTGCTCGCCACCGCCGCCGGGCTGCGGTCCAGGATCCACGCCGGGTTGGACGACCTGGACGCCGCCGTACGCTCCGCCGGTGAGGCCGCGCGGAACCTGCGTGCGCTGGTCACCCTCGAACCCGGCACCTACCGGCCCCTCCTGGCCGGGCAACTGCTGGACCTGGGCGAGCTGCTGCTGATCGACGACCGGGCGGAGGATGCGCTCCATCCACTGCAGGAGGCCATGGGCGTGGTGGCTGAGGGGCACGTCGCCACGCAGGCCAGGGCCAGGTGGCTGCTCGGCCTGTGCCTGGACGAGATCGGCCGCCCCATGGACGCTCTGGCCCAGCTGGAGATCGCAGCCGAGCTGTACGACCTGCCGGGCGCGGAAGGGGACGACCACCCGCGCCGCCGCTCCGAGGTACGGGCCAGGCTGAGTCGCCTGCGGTCGGCCCTGGACGCCGACATCCGCGCTTACGGAGTGCCGGGAACGCGCGAATCCCCATTCCCCGCACCCGAGCCGACGCGAGCCGGAGAGCCCCCGCTCGCCGCACCCGAGCCGGCAAGGACGGGCGGGATGCGGCCCTTCGTGTCCGGAGCGGCGGGGGCGGTGCGGGCGGCGGGGGTGCGGCCGTGGATGTTGGCGCTGGTCAGTGAGCGGCCGGCGGAGGAGGGGGTGAGGCGGGCCGAGCGGTTGCTGGCCGAGCGGCGGAGGATCGTCGAGAGCGCGGGCACCCCGGAGGCCGAGGAGGTCCACGCGCACCTGTCCGCCCAGGCCACGCTGGCACGGGCGTGGGCGGACGCCGGGCGGGCGGCCGACGGGTTCGTCCTCGCCATGCAGGCCGCCGAGTCGCTGCGGCACACCGCCGTACCCGACCGGCCGCACGCCATCGCCGTGGGCATGGTCGCGGCGGCACTCGGGCGGACGCTGGTGGCCCTCGGCCGGTACAAAGAGGCCATCCCGCACCTGCTCACCGCCATCGAGGCCTACGAGCCGCAGACCGGCACCAGCCCGGCGTTCCGGAGGGAGCTGGCCGAGCTGATGGTGCTGGAGACGGTCGCGCTGTCCCACGCCACCTGCCCGTCGGACGCCGAGTCGGCCGCCGAACGGCTGGTGGAGCTGTACGGCGGGCTCGTGGCCGACCGCCTGCAGCCTCCGGTGGCCCTCGCGGGGGCGCTGCGGCTGCTGGCCGGGATCCGCTACGGCAGGCGGAACGTGGAAGGCGCGCTGGAGTCCGTGACCAGGGCGCTCGACGTCATTCCCGCCGAGCCCGACGGCCACCCTCCCGCCGGGGAGGTCCAGGTGCTCACCGCCACCTGCCTGGAGCTCGCCGGGCTCTGCCTGGCCGAGCTGGACGACGGAGAGGCGGCCGGGGCCAAGCTGGCCGAGGGCACCGCGCTGCTGGAGCAGCATGGGCCCGTTCCGCCCGATCTCGTCACCGTGCACCTGCTGGCCCTGATCCGGCTGGCCCGGCTGCGGGTCGCGGGGGAAGGCCCCGCCGCGGGGGTCGCGCCGCACGCCCGGCTGCTGGGGATCCGGCCGCTGCCCGAGGCCGACGTACTGCATGTCCTCATCGAGGAGTTGTCCGGCGGCCTGGGCGACATGTCGGGCGCGGATCCGGCCGGGCTGGTGCCGTCGCTCACCTCGTTCACCGACGCGCTGGAACGGCAGGCGCCGCCGAGTAGCGAGCCCGGGCTGCACGACAAGTACGCCCGGTGCCTGGCCCGGTTCGGCGACGCCGCGGCCAGGGCGGGTGACCGGGCAAGTGCCGTACAGGTCGCTGAGCTGGCCGTCCGCGTCTACCGGGGACTCGTCGCCGTCTCCGGCAGGTATCGAGAGCGGCTCGGGACGGCGCTCGCCACGCTCGCCCGGCTGCGGGAAACTCCGCCGCTCCCCGCGCTGGAGCAGGCCATCGACCTGCTGGGCAGCATAGAGGGGGCGTCGCCGGCGGGTGGGGCGTTGGTGGAGATGTTGCTCAGCTACGCCGGCCGGCTGCACGAGCAGGGGCGTCATGTGGAGGCTCTGGCGCACTGTGAGCGGGCCGCCGATCTCTGCGACGAACTCGACGACCCGGCCGTGGCCGCTCTCACCTACGCGCGGCTGGGCGAGGTCCTGGCCGCGCTCGACCGGCCGCGGGCCGCGCTGGAGGCGATCACCTGGTCGCTGGCCGAGTTGGAACGGGCCGAGCAGGCGGGCCGGGAGTTGCCGCACGTGCGGGCGCGGGCCGTCCAGGTGCGCGGGCGGGTGCTGCGGGCGTCCGGCAGGGAGCAGGAGGCGCTGGCGCACCTCGTGGAGGCCGTGGGGCTGTTCACCCGGCTGCCGGATCCGCGGGCGGCGGCCGAGACCGCCGCCCTGGTGGCCGACGACCTGCTCGCCGGGGGCCGGCCCGAGGAGGCCGCCGAGTACGCCAGGCTCGCCGCGACCGGCCACCCTCCGGACACCGTCAAGCACGCGCTGGCCACGCAGCGGCTGGCCAGGTGCCACATGATGCTCGGCGCGCTCGCCGAGGCCCACGCCCTCGTGGAGGACCTGATCCCGCGGGCCAGGCGGCGGCCGGACGATCTCACGTACCGGGCGATCCTGGCCGACTCGCTGGCGCAGAGCTCCGAGCTGCTGCCGGCGCTGCGGCCGGACGGCGCGGCGGAGGCGGAGGCGCGGGCCAGGGAGGCCATCGCGATCTACGACGAGCTGCTGACCACGGGCATGAACGCGCAGGCCCTGCACACCAGCCGGGCCGGCGCCTGCCTGACCCTGGCCGCCGCGCTGCGGATGCGGGACCAGGCCGCGGAGGCCGTCCAGCCGCTGCGGGAGGCGGTCGCGGCGCTGGAGCGGTTCGCCTCAGGCAACCGGCTGCAGGCGGGACTGCTGTCCAGGGCGATGCTCATGCTGGGCGACGCGCTCATGGAGGCGGGCCGGGCGCTGGAGGCCGGGTTCGTCTTCCATCGCGGTACGCAGGTGACGCGGGACGAGGTGTCCAGGGCCGTGGCGCACGCCCGGCTCGGCTTCTGCCAGCAGGAGCTGGGCAGGGACGACGCCGCGGACGCCGCCCTGCGCGTGTCGGCCGACCTGCTGCGCGGCCTGGCACCACGAGAGACGGAGCTGACCGGGCTGCTGCAGGACGTGTTGCGCGGCAGGCTGCGGCTGCTGGAGAAGGCGGGCGGGGACGGCGCGGCGAAGGCGGCGGTGGAACAGGAACTCCGCCGCCTCACCAGCCACCGCTGACCGAGCCTCAACAGCCAGCCGACAGCCCGGACTCACGGGCCGGCGGCCTCCACCGTCTCCCTGGCCCAGCGGTAGTCCGCCTTGCCGGCGGGCGAGCGCACCATCTGCGCCACGAACGCGTACGTACGCGGCACCTTGTAGCCCGACAGCAGCTTCCGGCAGTGCTCGTCCAGCTCGGCGACCGTCACCTCGATCCCCTGGCGCGGCTCCACCACGGCGGCCACCCGGTTCCCCCACCGCTCGTCCGGCACCCCGGTCACCACCGCGTCGAACACCGCCGGATGCCCCTTGAGCACCGCCTCCACCTCCTCGGGGAACACCTTCTCCCCGCCGGTGTTGATGCACTGCGATCCCCGGCCGAACACGTTCACGGTCCCGTCGTGATCGACCGTCGCCAGGTCGCCGGTGAGCAGCCACCGCGTGCCCGCCTCGTCCGTGACGAAGGTACGGGCGGTCTTCTCCGGGTCGTTGTAGTAGCCGAACGCCACCCGCCCCGACCTCGCGACCGTGCCGAGCTGCCCGGAACCGGGCTCGACCGGCCGGTTCGAATCGTCCAGCACGGCCAGTTTGACCACGGAGTTCGGCTGGTAGCGCAGCCCCTTCTCGGGGGACGACCCGGCCACGCCGGAGGCCGTGTAGCCGGACTCGGTGGAGCCGAAGTTGTCCAGGATCATGACGTTCGGTAACAGCTCCTGGAGGCGGTCGCGGACGGCGCCGGACAGGATCGCCCCGGTCGAGCTGACCACGAACAGCGAGGAGACGTCGTAGCCGCCGCCCGCCAGCTCCTCGGCCAGCGGCCGGGCCATGGCGTCGCCGGTGATGTTCATGGTGAACACCCGCTCCCGCTCGACCGCCCGCCACACCTCGGCGGGGTCGAACTTGCGTACGTACACGATGGCCGAGCCCATCCACCACGCGATGAACGTGGCCATCTGCGCGGCCCCGTGCATCAGGGGCGGGGCGGCCATCATGACCATCGGGTCGGCCTTGACCGCCTCGTCGATCACCTCCTGCGGCGTGGCGCGCGGCTCGCCGTACGGGTTGCCGCCGCCGAAGCCCATGAACAGGTCCTCGACGTGCCACATCGCGCCCTTGGGCAGGCCGGTGGTGCCGCCGGTGTAGATGATGTACACGTCCTGGCCCGAGCGCGGCGGGAAGTCCCGTTCCGGCCGGCCCCGCTCCAGGGCCGTCGCGTACGGCACCGCCGAGCGGATCACCGACGGCCCGCCCACCGAGATCAGGTGATCGAGGAGCGGCGACTCGACGGCCGCGGCGGCCACCCGGGCGTCGAACTCCACGTCGTAGATCAGCGCCCTGATGTCGGAGTCCCGGTAGAGGTAGAGCAGCTCGGCGGCGACGTACCGGTAGTTGACGTTGATCGGCACGGCCCTGATCTTCAGGGTGGCCAGCAACCCGGCGACGTACTCGACGCCGTTGTAGAGGTGCAGCCCGACGTGCTGGCCGGGCTGGACGCCGAGGTCCATGAGGTAGTGGGCGAGCCGGTTGGACTCGGCCTCCAGCTCGGCGTAGGTGCGCCGGTCGGGGCCGCAGACGACGGCCGTCCTGTCCCCGATCGTGTCCGCGAGCCCTTCGAACAGGTCAGCGTGGTTGAACTCCATCTAGAGTCTCTCCCGTCCGACGATCCACATCGCGAAGAACTGGGATCCCCCGCCATAGGCGTGACCGAGCGCCGTACGGGCGCCGTCCACCTGGTGCTCGCCCGCCATCCCGCGCACCTGCTGCGCGGCCTCGGCGAACCTGATCAGCCCCGAGGCTCCGATCGGGTTGCTGGACAGCACCCCGCCGGAGGCGTTCCACGGTATGTCGCCGTCCAGTGCCGTGGCCCCGGACTCGGTGAGCTTCCACCCCTCCCCTTCCGCCGCGAATCCCAGGTTCTCCAGCCACATCGGCTCGTACCAGGAGAACGGCACGTACACCTCGGCCACGTCGATCTGCCGCCGCGGGTCGGTGATCCCGGCCTGCCGGTAGACGTCGGCGGCGCAGTCCTTGCCCGCCTGCGGGCTGACCGTGTCACGGTCGGCCCGGGTGATCGGCTCCGAGCGCATGGCCGTGCCGTGCACCCAGGCGGGCGTTCCAGTGACGGCGGACTCCGAGGCCAGCACCATCGCGCAGGCGCCGTCACTGGACGGGCACGTCTCCAGGTAGCGGATCGGCTCCCACAACATCGGCGTGGACTCCACCATCCGCCGGTCGATGCCGGGGATCTTGAGGTGCGCGTAGGGGTTCTTCAGGGCGTTCAGCCGGTCCTTGACGGCGACGAGCGTTCCAACGTGGCCGGGGGCGCCGGATCTGCGCATGTACTCGCGGATGTGCGGCGCGAAGTAGCCGCCCGCGCCCACCACCAGCGACGCGCTGAACGGCAGGTGGGTGGACAGCGCCCAGGTGGCGTTGGACTCCGACTGCTTCTCGAAGGCCACCACCAGCACCCGGTCGTGCACCCCGCCCTGCACCAGCGAGGCGCCGACCAGCGCCGTGGAGCCGCCGACGCTGCCGGCCGTGTGCACCCGCATCATCGGCTTGCCCGCCGCGCCGAGCGCGTCCGCCAGGTACGACTCCGGCATCATCACGCCCTCGAACAGGTCGGGCGCCTTGCCGACCACCACGGCGTCGATGTCCTTGAACGTCAGCCCCGCGTCCGCCAGCGCCCGCAGCGCCGCCTCGCGCACCAGCCCGGCGATGGACACGTCCCGGCGGCTGGTCCTGTAGTGCGTCTGCCCCACCCCGATCACCGCACAAGGGTTTCCCATGTCACGCCTCCAGGACTGTCACGAGGTTGTGCTGCAGGCAGGGGCCGCCGGCGGCGTGCGCGACCGTGCGCCGGGCGTCGCCGTCATGGATGCGCCGCGCCGCCTCGCCGATCCGGATGAGGCCCGTGGCCATGACCGGATTGGCCGCCAGCGGGCCGCCGGAGGGGTTGATCACGGTGTCGCCGGGCAGTTCGAGCGCCGCGCGCAGGATGATCTCCTCGTGCGGGAACTGGGCGTGCAGTTCTGCCACCTCGACGGGACTCTTGCCGACCCCCGCGGCCCGGGCGGCGTCGGCCGCGGAGGGCGACCGGGTCAGGTCGCGCATGCCCAGGTAGTGCGGCTCGATGCGGTGCGCGATGCCCCTGATGTAGGCGGGCCGGGCATGGATGCGGCCGGCCAGGTCGCCGGCCGCGAGCACGATCGCCGCCGCGCCGTCCGTGATCGGCGGCACCTCGCCGCGCGACAGCGGCCGCACCGCGAAGGGTTCCTCACCGTCCTCCGGGTCGGGCAGGTCCAGCGCGTACGGGTTACGCCGGCCGTCCGCCCGGCTGCGCCTGACGATCTCGGTCAGCTCCTTCCTGTCGGCTCCCACGGCGTTCGCCTGGAGCGCGGCGCAGGAGAGCCGGTCGAGCCCGAGCGGCGCCAGATAGTACGGGTCGAGCTGGAGCGTCATGATCCGGTCCAGGTCACCGAGCGACGACTTGCCGAAGCCGTAGACCAGGGCCGAGTCGATGTCGCCGTGCTGGAGGCGCACCCAGGCCTCGTACAGCGCCCAGGCCCCGTCCATCTCCACGTGGCTCTCCGAGATGGGCGGCCAGGCGCCCAGCGCGTCCAGGGCCGACACGAACGAGAACGGGGCGCCCGCCAGGTAGTCGCAGCTCCCCGAGCAGGTGAAGCCGAACCGTTTCAGCCCGCTGCGCTCCTTGGCCTCCTCGATCACCGGCTGGATCAGCTCGGACTCGGTCAGCCCGGTGTCCTGGCCGGTGTGCCGGGTCTGGGCGAACGCGACGACCGCGACGTCTCTCATGTCAGCTCCACATCTGGCTCGCCGGTGGGGGCGAACCAGCGGATGTTCGCCATGGACGCCGTGCGCTCGCTCTCCGGGACCCAGACCGCCCTGACCCGCATGCCCTGGCGCACCTGATGTGCGGGTACATCCCCGACCAGGGCGATGATGGGGATGTCAGCGTTGTCGAGCAAGATGTACGCCGACACGAACGGCACCTCCGGGGCCCGCGGATCCGGCAGGTTGTTGATGGCGAACGTGGTGACCGTCCCGGTGTCGGGCAGTTCGAGCGTCTCCGTGATGCCGGTGCCGCATTGGGGGCACGACAGCCGGTAGGGCACGTACACCTTGGCGCAGCTCCCGCACCGGCCGCCGAGGAAGACACCGCGCTCGATGCCCTCCAGGAAGACGCGCAGCGCGCCGCCCGCCTGGAGGCGGTACTCGGCGCGCACGTTGGACACGATCCGCGTGACCTCGGGCACGAAGTGCGCGAGGTCGGTGATGTCGCCGGTGGGCCGGTCCCGCCAGACAGGCCAGACCCGGGCGCCCGCGCGCAGCGTCTTGGGGTCGGCGCCGTCCACGGCGTGCGCCAGCGCGGTGTCCGCGCCGTCGAGCTTGATGAGCGCCCACGCGAACGGCCGGTCGAGCGGGTGGCCGTCGAGCGGGTGGTCCACCCAGGCCCACGCGGTGACCGTGCCCGCCGGGCCGACCTCGACGTACTCGCCGGTGACCGGCTCGCCGGTCGCGGGGTCGTACTCCAGGGGCGGCACCAGCACCTTGCCCTCCGCCGTACGGACTCCGACGATGCGGCGGGCGCGCAACTCGCTCAGGAACCGCCCGATCACCGGCCCGGTGGTACGGGTGTAACCGCCGGGGAACTCCAGGACGTGCTGGGCGACCAGCGGATCAGATGGCACGGTCGTGTCCCTCCCAGTACGGGTCGCGCAGTTTGCGTTTGAGCAGCTTGCCGTTGGGCTCGCGGGGCATCTCCGCGATGAAGTCGATGCTCTTCGGCCACTTCATCCGGGCCAGCCGGCCCTCCAGGGACGCCAGCAGCTCCGCGGCCAGTTCGGGCGAGGGCTCGACCCCGGCCGCGGGCTCGACCACGGCCTTGATCTGCTCGCCCCACTCCTCGTCCGGGATCCCGAACACGGCCACATCCGCCACCTTCGGGTGGACCACGAGCTCGTTCTCGATCTCGGCCGGGTAGATGTTGGCGCCGCCGGAGATGATCAGGTCGGCCTTGCGGTCGCAGAGGTAGAGGAAGCCGTCCTTGTCCAGGTATCCGATGTCCCCGACGGTGAAGTAGTCCTTGAGGCGGTTCGCGGCGGTCTTCTCCGGGTCGCCCTTGTACTCGAACGGGACGCCCAGCATCTTCATGTAGATGGTCCCGGGGGTGCCGGTCGGTACGGGTTCGCCGGACTCGTCCACGATGAGCAGCTCGCTGAACGGCCAGGCCGTGCCGACCGTGCCGGGGTGCGACTTCCAGCCCTCGGGCGTGGCCAGGGTGCCACCGCCCTCGGTGGCCGCGTAGTACTCGTACACGCAGTCGCCCCACCACTCGAACATCGCCCATTTGACCGGGACGGGACAGGGGGCCGCGGCGTGGATCATCCAGGCCAGCGAGGACAGGTCGTACCGGCCGCGGGTCTGCTCCGGCAGCGCCAGCAGGCGCTTGAAGTGGGTCGGGACCATGTGGGAGTTGGTGACCCGGTGGCGCTCGCAGAGCCGGAGCATCTCCTCGGCGTCCCACCTGTCCATGTAGACGAGCGTGTGGCCCAGGTGCAGGGCGCTGCCGCCGAACTGCGTCACGGCGGTGTGGTAGCTCGGGGAGGTGACCAGGTGGGTGTTCGGCCGTCCCGGCGTGATGCCGAACAGGCGGAGCAGGCCCGTCATCAGCTCGGCGGACTCGTCCGGGTCCAGGCCGTTCAGGCGGCGTCTGACCCCTTTGGGGCGGCCGGTGGTGCCCGAGGTGTAGTGCATGGCGGCCCCGGCGGTACGGTCGGCGGGAGCGGTGTCCGGCTGCCCGTCGGTCAGGTCGCTCACCGGCCGGAACCCCGGCACCGCGTCCTGCCCGCCGGGCAGCAGGAAGCGCCGGTGCGGCTCGATGGCCTCGGCGCCCCGCGCGCCCTCCACGGCGTGTCGGGGGTGCACGAAGAACGCCTTGGCCTCGCTGTCGGAGACGATGTAGGCGATCTCGGGGCCGGTCAGGTGCCAGTTGACCGGGGTGTAGTACCAGCCGGCCTGCAGTGCGGCCAGGTAGAGGACCAGGCCGTCGGCGCCGTTAGGGACCAGGCCGCAGATGCCGTCGCCGGGCCGCAGCCCGAGCTCGCGCAGGCCGTGCACGAGGCGGTTCGAGCGGGCCAGCAGGTCGCCCGCGCGGTGCTCGGTGCCGTCGGGATCCACGGCCGCGATCCACTCGGGATCCGCCTGCGCGAGCCTCCAGAAACCGAGTGTGCCCATCCGAACTCCTCCGGCGCGAGCAAACAGGAACCTGTTCTCGTTTGATGCTGGGAGCGTATCCTGGGGCCGAAGTGTGGAGCAAGCGCTTGATTAAGCCACGTCGGAGGCATCCGTGGAACTCCTGCCGATCAGCACCCCCCACTGCCGGGTCGAGCGCGACGACCACGTCCTGATCGTCACCATGAACCGGCCGGAGGCCCGCAACGCGCTCTCCTCGGACATGCTGGTCGGCCTGGCCTCGGCGTGGGCGTACGCGTCCGAGGAGCCCGGGATCCGGGTGGCGATCCTGACCGGCGCGGCCGGCACGTTCTGCTCGGGCGCGGACCTGAAGGCCATGGGACAGCCCTCTACGGACCCGGAGGTGCAGGCCAGGGCCGCGAGGATCGCCAACATGCACTGGAAGGGCCTGCTGCGCGAGGACCCGCCGACCAAGCCGATCATCTGCGCGGTCGAGGGCTACGCGGTGGCCGGCGGTACGGAGCTACTGGTGGGGACCGATCTGCGGGTGGTGGCCGAGTCGGCGACGCTGGGCCTGTTCGAGGCCAAGCGCGCGCTGTTCCCGATGGGCGGCAGCGCCGTGCGCCTGCCCCGCCAGATCCCCTACTGCCACGCCATGGACCTGCTCCTCACCGGCCGCGCGATCACGGCGGCGGAGGCGCTCCGGATGGGCCTGGTCAACCGGGTCGTCCCGGACGGGCAGGCGCTGGCGTCGGCCAGGGAACTGGCCGGCGACGTCGCGGCGTCGGGGCCGCTGGCGGTGCAGGCGATCCTGCGCACCTACCGCGACACGCTGGGCCTGCCGGAGCCGGCGGCGCTGAAGGTGTCGGACGAGCTCGGCTGGCCGGTGATCGGCTCCGAGGACGCCAAGGAGGGCACCCGGGCCTTCCGCGAGAAGCGCCCGCCGACCTATCTCGGCCACTGACATGTCAGTCGCGGGTGAGGCGGCCCAGCCGGTCGAGGGCCTCGCCGAACTCCTCCACCAGGCCGAACACCACGTCCTTGGTCGAGCGGACCTGGTTGGTGATCCCGATGATCTGCCCGGCGGGGAACGTGGCCAGCTCCGAGGCGTCCGAACGGCCGATCCGCCGCAGCGCGCCCGACACCAGCATGAACTGCAGCGGCATCGGCAGCGTCCCCGGCGACTCCTCCGACTCCCAGGCATCCGTCCACTCGTTCCTGAGCAGCCGGGCGGGCTTGCCCGTCCAGCTCCGCGAGCGCACGGTGTCCCGGGAGGTGGCCTCCAGGATGCGGCGCCTGGCCATCTCGGGGGTGTCGGCCTCCTCGACGGTGAGCCAGAGGGAGCCGGTCCAGACGCCCTCCGCGCCGAGGGCCATGCCCGCGGCCATCTGCCGGCCGTTGCCGATGCCGCCCGCGGCCAGCACCGGCACGTCCACGGCATCCACCACCTGCGGGATCAGGACCATGGTCGAGATCTCCCCGGTGTGGCCGCCCGCCTCCGTGCCCTGCGCGACCACCACGTCCACGCCCACCTCCACCTGCTTGAGCGCGTGGCGCGGGGTGGAGGCCAGGGCCGCCACCTTGACCCCCCGCTCGTGGGCGAGCTTCACCACGTCGGCGGGCGGCGGGCCGAGGGCGTTGGCCAGCAGGGCGATGGGGTGCCGCAGCGCGACCTCCACCTGCGGCCGGGCCGTGGCGTCCGTCCAGCCGAGCAGCACCCGGCCGGGCTCGGCATCCGCGGTGAGCTCCGGCACCCCGTGCCGGGCCAGCAGGTCGTCGACGAACGCGCGGTGCCCCTCGGGGATCATCGTCTGCAGGCGGCCGACCAACTCCTCCGGCGCGAAGTCCGCTCCCTCGTACGAGGCCGGCATGACGACGTCCACCCCGTACGGCCGGCCGTCCACGTGCTCGTCGATCCACTTGAGCTCCATCTCGAGCTCTTCCGGTGTGAAGTAGAGCGCCCCGAGCACCCCCATGCCGCCCGCGCGGCTGACGGCGGCCACCACGTCGCGGCAGTGGCTGAACGCGAAGATCGGGAGCTCGATTCCGAACATGTCAGTGACACGTGTCCGCATGGCCCGACAATACGTCCGCGGAACACCGAACTGCAACGCGTTCTAGACTAGAACCTTTCGTCGGTTCCGGGACTTGATAACTCGTTCTAGTCAGGTCTCCCGACGTCATAAAGAAAGGCCCGCGGAATTCGCGGGCCCTTGTATGCGGAGGACCACTCCCGGCGGAATGCCGGTGGGCTACCTGACCGGGCGGCGCCGGCCCAGCACGATCCCGGCGAGCACGAGGACGACGCCCACGGCGACCAGCGCCAGCGGGATGGTGTTGCGCAGCAGGTTGATCTGGTTCTTGCCGTCCTCCGCCTTCGCCACCAGCTCGTTGACGGTCTGCTCGGTCATCTTGGCGGTGCCGACGAAGGCCGCCGAGCGCTCGACGCCGTCCTGGGTCTTCAGCACCTCGTGGCGCTGCACCTCCTGCCGCACCGGGGAGCCGGTGACGGGCTCCACCCAGAACGTCGTCTTGCCGTCGTACCAGCGGTCCACCTGCACGTCACCGGTGGTGCCGGTGATGCCCAGCACGTTGGCGGGCGCGGTGCGGGTGTCGGTCTTGGTCGGCGGCACGTCCTGCTCGAAGACGTAGACGGGCAGGCCGTTGACGGTGTCCTCGCGGACGAACGTGGCGTCGAACGCCTTGTGCGCCGTGGCGTTGAACACCTTGTACGTCTTCTTCTCCACGTCGAACGGGAACTTGTAGATCTGCCCCTCCAGCGTGACCGGCGCCTTCTGGATGCTGGCGCCGCAGCAGTTGACGCCGAGGCCCGAGTACCGGTTGAAGGCGCTGCGCCGCTCGGTGACGTCGACCAGCGGGCGCGAGTTCGTCACGTCGTTGACCACGGTGGCCTCGTCCCAGACCACCCGGTCGGCGCTGGCCTCCTTCACGTCGCCGCGCGTGGTGACGATGATGTCGAGGTCACCGGTGAGGACCTTCAGGTCCTGGAGGGAGAAGTATTGAGCGCCCTTGGCCTCCAGCCGCGAGATGCCGAACTGGTTGGCGGGAGCGGAGACGATCTGCCCGGCGGCCCAGAATTTCAGCAGGGGGGCCAGGGCGACGAAGAAAGCACCGAACCCGATGAGGACCAGCGTCGAGATGCGACCCATCGAGGCCTCCGCATTTGTGAAACGTGTTGTCGCCGGTGCCGACGTCGGGCACCAAAGTATGACAGGGGGTCAGGCCCGTCATCCGCCGCCCTCGCACCGCAACCAAATCGATAGAAACAAGTTCTATCGTAGTTCCGGCCCAGCGTCGGAAGCGGGGAAAGCGAAAGTGGAAGCAGGCATGAGGAGCAGGGACGCCGCCCTCGACGGCATCCGCGCCTTCGCCGCTCTCGGCGTCTGGCTGCTGCACGTCGGGAGCAATACAGGTGTCATGTATCGGGAGGGCATGTACGCCTGGATGATGAGCCGCCTCGGCATCGCCGTACCGGTCTTCTTCGTCCTGTCGGGCCTGCTGCTCTACCGCCCCTGGGCGCGTGCGGTCCTCGAAGGCGGGCCACGCCCGCGGCCCCTGGGTTACCTGTGGCGCAGGGTGCTGCGGGTGATGCCGGCCTACTGGCTCGTGACCGGGCTGGCGCTGTGGGCGTGGAGCCCGTTCGACTGGACCGGGTGGGCCAAGTGGATGCTGCTGGCCCAGAACTACTTCCCGGACGACCCGCCACCGGACGGGCTCTACCAGATGTGGACGTTGCCGGTCGAGATGTCCTTCTACGTGCTGCTGCCGGTGCTCGCCTGGGCGCTGCACCGGTGGGCGCGGGCGGGCTCCGGCGGCGGCCGGCCGCTCCGGCTGCTGGCGGGGATCGCGGTGCTGCCGGTGGTCTCGGTGGCCACCGTCGTCGTGGCGCGGGTCCTCGGCCTGCCGCAGCTCGCGCTCTGGCTGCCGTACCATCTGGTGTTCTTCGCCTGTGGCATGGCGATGGCGGTGCTGTCGGTGTGGCTCGGGCACAGCCGGGTGATCGACGCGCTGGCGCCGCAGCTGCTGGTGCTGGCCCTGCTGCTCTACGCGGTGCTGAGCACCGGCTGGGCCGGGCCGCGCACGCTGGAGTTGCCGACCCTGTCGCAGTCGTTGCTGCGCGTCAGCCTGGAGGCGGCGGTCGCGGTGCTGGTGGTGGCGCCGTTCGCGCTGGCGGCGCGGCCGGACTCGCTCAGGCACCGGGTGGTCGGCAACCCGGTGACCGCCTACCTGGGGCGGATCTCCTACAGCTTCTTCCTGTGGCACGCGCCGGTGATCACCTTGCAGCTCAAGCTCACCGGCGCCCAGCCGTTCGCCGGGGACTTCACCAGCGTGGCGGTGGTGTCGCTCGTGGTGACGACCCTGCTGAGCGTGGGCACCCACCACCTGATCGAGCTGCCTGCGCTCAGGCTCAGCGCACACCGGTCAGCACCTGCTCCGCCGCCGGCAGCTCCGGCGCCCGCGCCGGTCGCGGCTGCGCCGTGACGAGCTGGCCGAACAGCACGCCCACGGCCGCGCAGGCGGCCAGCTGCGGCGCCTGGTCCATGAGCGGCGCCAGGCCGAGCCCGTAGTTCCGCAGCTCCGTGCCCGCCGCCAGGCACAGCGTGGCCACGGCGAACGCGGCGGCAGCGAGCCAGTGCGCGGGCAGCCCGCGGGCCCGGAACAGCAGGGTCACCAGTACGGCGGCGAGCACGGCGAGCATGCCCGGCCAGCTCGCCACCCAGCCGCCGAACGCCAGCCCGAGCACCACGGCGTACGGCGCCCGCCAGCGGGACATCCGCGTGGCCGAGGCGGCCGCGGTCTCGCGCACGTGCTCCGGCCGCGGGCCGCGCAGGACCACGGCGATCAGGGCGAGCAGCGCGATCCCGGCCAGCCCCAGCACGAGCGCCAGCCAGTAGGCGCGGTCGGGCACGTATTCCAGCCGCACGGTCCCCGAGGTGCCCGCGGGCAGCTCCCAGCCCTGCTTCCAGCCGTCGATCCGCACCGGCCGCAGCGTCTTGCCCTCGGCGCGGGCCCGCCAGCCGGCGTTGTAGTTCTCGTTGACCACGAGGAAGGCGTCCTTCGGCGCGCTCACCCTGACCTCGCGCACCGACTGCGTCCAGGCGGCCTGCACCACCCCGCCCGCGACGCCGGGCGGCTCGTCGGGCAGCGACCCGACCACCAGGTCCTCGATCCCGTACGCGTCCCAGCCCGCCACCCGCACCCGGTTGTCCCCCACGGCGAGCCGCACCCGCGAGCAGCCGGTGATCCGCACCGGCCGCTGTTCCAGCAGGTCGGCATGGGTGCCGGTGACCTTGGTCGGGATCACCCTGCCGTTCACCTCGATCCTCGGCCCGAGCCCGCAGCCGAGCCGCAGCGGCACGTCGGCGGGCCGGCCGACCGGGTCGAGTCCCGGCACCACCAGCTCGGTCACCTGCAACCGCCGCGAGAACGGCGAGAAGCGCAGCTTGAGGGTGGACGTGGTGAGCGCCTTGAAGGTCAGCGTCCCGGTGGGCGAGACCCGGCCCGCCCGCACCGCGCCGCCGTCGCCGGTCAGCACCACGTCGAGCGGCTGCTTGTCGCCGCCGGGCCGGCCGAGCTGGAGGCGGGAGATCGTGCGTTTGCCCTTCCAGCCGAGCGTGAGCGTGGGCTGGGCGTCCTCGGGATCGGGGATCCAGGTGGTGCCGGCGTCCCCGTCGAAGGCCGACCTGGGCGACACCACCGCGTCCTCGGTGATCTGGGACGACCCCGTCACGCTGGTCAGGTCCGTACGGATGCGGGTGAAGCGGTCGATCAGCTCGGGATCCCGCAGCACGGCCGACCCTCGTACGTCCACGGTCGCGGGCGACTCCACGCTGAAGGTCCGGTCGAACCCGGTCTCCTCGCCCCGCTCGGCCAGGACCGGCTCGTTGCAGACCCACCGGGTCATATTGCGCATGCAGGCGGGCCGCCCGTCCTGCCCCCGGTCCATGACGAACACGTCGCCGCCCGTGCCGGGCAGCCGGATCGTACGGCCGGGCAGCACTCCGGGGACGGCCAGCTCCACGATGCCGACCCGCTGCCCGTAGCTCCACGCCTCCGACGTGGTCGCGACCACCTTGATCCGCACCCAGCCGGTGGGCCCGGCGGGCACCCGCAACCGCTGCGCCTGCGTGGTCCGCCGGACGTCCTGGACCAGGCTGCCCGCCTCGGTCTCCACCGCCACCGTCCTGACCGCCTGGCCGAGCAGCAGGTCGGGGGCGAACATGACATCCAGCCCCGGGACCCGCATCGGCCGCGGCAGGTCCACCCGCAGCCACTCGCCGCGCGGCGGCCGGGCGCCGCCGCTTTCCCACCCGGTCTCGACGTTG
This sequence comes from Nonomuraea jiangxiensis, assembly GCF_900099965.1. GTDB lineage: Bacteria > Actinomycetota > Actinomycetes > Streptosporangiales > Streptosporangiaceae > Nonomuraea > Nonomuraea jiangxiensis. The sequence goes on from NZ_FNDJ01000003.1 coordinate 148,663, forward strand.
CCGTCCATGGCCGCCCACGGGCCGCGCCCCGGGCTGCTGATCCCGGCGATCGCGTACGGGTCCGCGGCCGAGGAGGAGGCGCTGATCCCGGCGATGCCGTGGTACTCGGCGGTGGCGGTGTCGTCCAGCCAGCCCTCCTCCAGCAGGTCCAATTCGCCGACTCCGGCGAAGTCCGCCTTCCTGTCGGCCGTCAACGTGGGCGACCGGTTCGACCTGATCTCGCCGAACGAGCGCTCGCGCAACCGCAGCGCGTCGCTGACCACGGTCGGCACCTCGCGCGTGCCCGCGTCGCCGTTCACCAGGACCGGCCCGTCGCCGAGCAGGCCGAGGTCGCCCATCGCGAGCAACGAGTCGGGCCCGCCGCGCACGGCCAGCGCGTCGGCCACCGGCCGCACGGAGATGAGGTCCTCGCTGCCGCCCACCTCGTAGAGGTCGAGCGCGGGGAACGGCGCGTCCACCGAGTCCACCGCGTCGTCGGTCTCCCTGTCCCCCACGGGCTCGCCGAACGAGCGGACCTTCGTGACGCCCGGCGACTCGCGCAGGGCCTCGTAGATCCGCGACGGCCAGGCGCCCTGGAGGTTCTGCCTGATGAGGTCGTTCCTGACGAGCAGGTAGCGCACGCCCATCCGGCGCAGCACGGCCGTCACCCCGGCCGAGCCGCGGCCCGAGGTCAGCCGCTGGTCGATGGCGTCCAGCAGCCTGCTCAGGCCGACCGAGCCCGGCGGCGTGATCTGCCTGGTGGTCCAGCGGGCGGTGGTCAGCGCCTGCAGCGGCTCATCCATGGGGCGGCCCCAGACGTACTCGCCGAACTTGGCGCCCGGCACGACCAGCACGCCGTCGTCGCCGGCGTTGCGGTCCAGCCAGGCCGCCGCCTCCCGCCAGTGGGCCGGCACCTGCCTGAAGTCGCCGGGCGCGGCCAGGCCCTGGTTGAACACCGGCAGCACCAGCGCCGCGAACGCCACGGCCGACACGGTACGCAGCGGCAGCCGGGCCCGGGCGGGCAGGCCGGCCAGCAGGTGGGCCAGGCCGAAGACGAGCGCGAGGCGTACCAGGGGGTCGAATTTGCGCAGGTTGCGCAGCGGTGCGAGCGGGCCGTCGAGCAGCAGGCGCACCGGCTCGGCCACGATCGGCTCCAGCGCGCTCGCGTGCCCGGCGACCAGCGCAGCCACGCCGACCAGGAACAGCGCCACCACGAACCCCCTGGCGGGCAGGTCGCGCCGGGCCAGCCCGGCCAGGCCGAGCGCGGCGAGCCCGCCGGTGACCACGATCATGGTCGCCGAGGTCGCGATCGTGAACCCGGGCGGCTGCTCGAAGACCCCGTTGAGCGGCAGGTAGCGCACCCAGTCGGAGGCGCCGCGCAGCACGTTCGTGAGCGAGGTGACCTGGGTGGTGGTCCCGGCGGTCTCGGTGTACGGCAGGAACGAGAACGCGTAGCGGCCCACGAGCAGCAGCGGCAGCCACCAGAACAGGGTGGCGACCGAGACGGCGGCCGACCACCAGGCGAGCAGGCGCCAGCGCGGCACCGGGCGCGGCCTGGTGAGGATGTAGAGCACGGGGGCGACGAGCACGGCCAGCACGGCGACCGCGTTGACGCCGCCGCACAGCGCCACCGCCAGGGCCGACCTGACGGCCGCGCGGGCCCGCTGGCCGGTCTCCGAGGCGGTGAGCAGCGGGATCAGGATCCACGGCAGCATCGCGGCGGGCAGCCACTCGATGGAGATCTCGCCCAGGATGGACAGCGTGCGCGGAGCCAGCGCGTACGCCAGCGCCGCCACGAGCCTGGTCCCCGGCGTGCCGATGCGCAGTTGCCCGCCCAGCCGCTCCACGCCGAGGAAGGCCACGCACATCAGCAGTGTCAGCCAGAGCCGCTGCGTCACCCACGGCTCGACGCCGGCCAGGTCTCCCAGGACGAAGAACGGGCCCATCGGGAAGACGTAGCCGGCGACCTGGTTCTGCAGCTGGCCGAAGTGTTGCAGGTCCCACAGGTGGGCGGCGCGCTCCAGCCAGCCGACGGGGTTGAGCGCGAGGTCCATCTTGGTGTCGGAGATGAGGTTGCCCGGCCTGGTGGTGAACGCCAGCACGGCGAAGCCGAGGCAGCAGATCAACAGCCACGACCACCGCCCGGCCCGTTCCCCCACCCGGGATCGCGGGGGCTCCTCTCCCTTGAGAGGAGTGGGCTCCGTCCCGGGCCGCAAGGACTGCGGCTCTCCGGGGGGCGCGGGCTGTGGCTCGTCGTGGAGGGGCCGGCCGGCGACCAGGCGGTCGTGCGGCGGGATGCGGGTCACAGGGTCTCCCGGCCGGACTCGACGGGATGGCCGAGCATCAGGGCGGTCAGGCGTTCAGCGCTGCGGTCCCAGGAGAAACGCTCCGCCCATTCCCGACATTTCACGGTATAGGAATGATCCACTTCGTCGAGCGCGGTGGCGATTCCCTTGGCCAGGTCCGTGCCCTCGGCCAGCAACCAGCCCGTCTCGCCGTGCCGTACCGCGTCCCGGAGCCCGTCCACGTCGTACGCCACCGTCGGCACCCCCAGCGCGGCCGCCTCCAGCACGCTCAGCCCCCAGCCCTCCCCCTGCGAGGTGCTCACGTGCACCCACGCCCGGCCCACCAGCCGGGCCTTGTCCTCCTCCGGCAGGTAGCCGTGCAGGGTGACCCCCTCGGGCAGCCGGGCCCGCAGGGCGGCCTCCTCCGGCCCCCGCCCGATGACGTCCACGGTCAGCCCCGGCCAGCGCCGCCGCAGCTCGGGCACGGCCTCCAGAAGCAGGTGCACCCGCTTGTGCGCGACGAGCCGGCCCACGCAGACCAGCCGCGGCTCCCGGCTTCGCGCGATGCCGGCAGGCCGGACGACGCTCACCCCGTTGTGTACGACGTGCACCGGCCCCCGCCAGCCCAGCCGCTCCCGCATGGCCCGTGCCGTGGACGGCGAGACGGCCACGCTCTCGTGCCGCCGGTAGCTCCACCGGGAAACCGGCCCCTCCAGGAACCGCCCGACCGCCGCCAGCCACCCCGGCATGTGCACGCCGAACTGCCGGTCGTGCACGTGGTGCACGACGCAGAACACCCTGGTACGCCGCCGCACCACCCAGGGGGTGAAGAACGGGATCCCGTTCTGGCAGTCGAGCACCACGTCGAAGCGCCCGCGCCGGCCCAGCAGCCAGCCCAGGACGAGGGGATAGACGGTGAACACGCCGCCCATCCGCGCCAGGCGTACCCCCTCGACGGTCTCGCGCCGGCGTTGCCCCGGCGCCCGCGCGGTGACGAACCACACCTGGTGGCCCGACCGCGCGAAGCGGCGGGCCAGCTCCCAGGCGAACGTCTCCGCGCCACCCGCCCGCGGATGCCAGGGGTCACGCCAGTTGACGACAGCGATCTTCACGGATATCCGACGGGGTCGAGCGGCGGTTCCCAGGCCGGGCGCGCTGCGGCCCGCGGCTGGGCGCGCAGCCGTACCCAGATCCGGCCCAGCTCCAGCACGATGCCGAGCGTGTGCCGGGCCGGGGAGAAACGGGAGCCGGGCATGTCGCGCCAGCGCACGGGGATCTCGCGCACCGCCGAGCCCCGCTCGACGCAGCGCGCGAGCAGTTCGACGTCGAAGGCAAAGCCGGGGGTGCGCAGCAGGACGGCGACCTCGCGGGCGAGCACCCCGTCGAAGAACTTGAAGCCGCACTGGGTGTCACTGACCCCGTGCACGAGCGCGCCGGCGAGCGCGCGGAACCCGTAGGCGCCCAGCTCGCGGACCTTGCTGTGGCGGTTCTGCACGTGGGATCCGGTGTGCGCCCTGGAGCCGATCACCACCCGCTCGCCGGACAGCAGCAGCCCCAGCGCCAGGTCCACGGCGTCGAGGTCGGTGGCCATGTCGGCGTCGCAGAAGCCGACGAAGGGCGCGCTGGTGCCGAGCAGCCCGGCGCGTACGGCGGCGCCCTTCCCGGGAGTCTCACAGGGGACGAGGCGGACCGGTACGGGGCCGCGCGGCCAGGCCCTGACGATCTCGGCCGTGCGGTCGGTGCTGTTGTTGTCGACGACGATGACCGCCGTCGGGAACGGCATGCGGGCAAGCTTCGCGCACAACTCCAGGAGCCCCCCGGGAAGCCGTCCCTCCTCGTTGCGAGCGGGGACGACTATCTCAAGCAGTGGTGGCCGGCTCGTCCCCCCGTCGCCTTGCGGAGAGGGCGGCATGGCGCTTCGGGTTACCGCTCGCCGTAGTTGTAGAGCGGCTGGTTGACCGGCGTGGCGGTGGCGCCGGTGAGGGAGACCGTGGTGACCGTGGCCACGAGGGCCGCCACGGCGACACCGATGAGCGCTGCTAAGAGGATCTTGAACACGGGGGGTTCCTCCTTGAGCGGGCAATGTCCGGGGCGACCCCAACCTAGAACCAATTTCTGCTACTCGGAAGTAGCTCGCCGAAATTCCTCCCAAACCCGCTGATCAGCGGGCCTGCTCGGCCGGGACCGGCGCGACCGGCCCGTCAAATCGGTACAACCGCAGGTCATCCGCGTCGACCAGGACCTTCGCCCGGCCGAGCCAGCCACCGAACCTCTGCCGTTCCTCGGCTGTCCCCGCGTCCACCAACACGTAGCGAAATCCCGCGGCGGGCAGGTCGGGTGAAGATCCTTCTAGTACGCGTTCTACCGCTTGGGCGCGCGGGTCCTCGCTCGCCACCACCAGGTTCCCGACCCGTACGACGTCGTTGGAGACCACCCGCCGCCCCGGCACGGCGAAGAAGCGCTGCGCGGGGTCCAGCACCGCGCGCCCGCCGTTCCACGCGAACTGCCGGTAGGACTCGAACGGCAGCACCAGCACGTCCCCCGGGGCCCGATCCGCCCTGATGACCTCGCGGGCGGCCGTCCAGCTCGCGGGATAGGGCACGGCCCCGAGCCTGCCGAACGCGCCCCAGGCCAGGGTCGGCAGCACGGCCACGGGCACCAGCGCCAGCGCGCCCACCCAGACCCGGTCATGGGCGACCCGCTCGGCCAGCAGCCCCAGCCCCAGCGCCACCACCAGCGCCAGCGGCGCGACGAACTGCTGGGCGTCCCGGAACACCGCGAACCCGCCCCACACCTCCACCGCCCCCCGGAACGCCTGCCTGCCGGGCTCGCTCACCCCCACGCACGCGACCCCCACCCCGACGGCCGCCGCCACCCCCAGCCCTCGCCTGTACGGCAACCCGCCCCGCAGGAAGAAGCCGGCCCCGACGAGCGTCAGCACGAGACGGGCCACGGCCCCTGCCACGGTCTCGTACCCCGTGGGGACCGCGTGCGCGTTCCAGATCCCGCCCAGCGACAGCAGGCTCCCCACCGCCCCGAACGGCGTGTCGGCACGGGCGGCGAACGCGTCCACCCCGACGGGGTCGCCCGCGATGCCCCGAGGCCGCAGCGCGGTCACCACCAGCCAGGGCAGGCTGAACCCCACCAGCACCGCCACCACCCGCACCGCAAAACGTCGGCGCGCCGCCACCACCGGCAGCGCCGTGATCGCGGTCACCGTCATCGCCGCGAACCCGCTCACCGCCGCGGGCAGCACCGCCGCCGCCACCCGCCGCCCGGACCACACGGCCCGCACCACCCAGGGCAGTCCCGCGTACCCGAGCAGCAGCGCCCACTGCCCCATCAGCAGCCGCTCGGCCACGTACGGATTCCACACATAGAACGCCCCCGCCACCAGCCGCGGCCCCATCGACCGCGACGGCAGCAGCAGAGCGGCCCCCGTGCACCCCAGCACGAAGATCGCCAGCAGGATCAGCTTCTGCACCAGCTCGGCGGGCAGCACCTGCGCCAGCGCGGTCACCACGGCGTCGCTGGGCACGACCCGCGCGGCCCCGCCCGCCAGCCCGAACGTGAACCGTGAGAAGGCCGGATCCGGCACGAAGACCATGTCCTGCAGCAGCGTGAACCCCGGCCCCAGAGCCGGCCCGAGGGCCAGGCAGCCGAGCGCGAGACCGAGGAGGGCGGCGGCGAGCCGGGCCCTCGTGTCCGCATTCGGGGCCGTGTTCTGGGCGGTGTGCGGCATCCCGGCTGGTTCGGCCGTGTTCGGGGCCGTGGGCGGCATCCCGCTATGACATCACAACCGGGGCACGGCCATTCCCCCGCAAAACGTTCATGGTTAGTCTCGCGCCGGGAGGCACGGGGTGATGGTGACAGCAGCGGCGATCCGTCAGCGGTTACGCGCGGGCGACGCGGTGCTCGCCGCGGGCCTGGCGATGGTGGCCGTGCAACTGGTCTGGAAGTACGAGCTGGTCAGGCAGACGTACTTCCGCCAGGACGACTTCCACTACCTCATCCGCGGCCTGCGGAGCGGCTTCACCTGGGACTACCTCATGTGGGTGGACGTCGGGCACCTGCTGCCCGGCGGGTTCGGCATCTCGTGGGCGATGGCCCGGCTCGGCGGCTACAACGAGGCGCTCGCCCACACGCTGACGATCGCGCTCCAGGCGGGGGCGAGCCTGGCGCTGCTGCGGCTGCTCTGGCTGCTGTTCGGGGCGCGGCCGGCGATCCTGGTGCCGCTGGGCCTCTACCTGGTGACGCCCATGACGATCCCGTCCCTGTCGTGGTGGGCGGCGGTGCTGGAGACGCTGCCGCTGCAGCTCGCCCTGCCGATGGCGCTGTCGTCCCACGTGCTGTACGCCCGCGACGGGCGAGTCCGTCACCTGCTCGCCGCGTGCGGGTGGATCGGGTTCGGGCTGCTGTTCTTCGTCAAGGCGGCGTTCGTCCCCGTGCTGCTGTTCGTGATCACAGTCGGCTGGCTCAGGCCGGCACGGCGGCGGCTGTGGCCGGCGTGGGCGCTCTACGCGGGCATTCTGGCCGCGTACTCGTGGGTGTTCTTCACCGGGCTCTACGGCTCGGTGCAGCTCAACGACTCGACGCAGACGCCGCGGCTGCCCTCGGCCGGGGTGGCGGGCGAGTTCGCCTGGATCCTGGCCACGCGGGCGCTCGTCCCTACCGCGCTCGGAGGGCCGTGGGAGTGGCGGCCGATCGGGGACGACTACGCCATGGCCGCCACGCCGGAGCCGGCGGCCTGGATCGCCCTCGGCGTGGCGGCGGTCGTGGTGGGGGTCTCGGTGCTCTACCGGCGGCGGGCCTGGCTGGCGTGGCTGGTGCTGCTCGGCTATTTCCTGCTCGCGGACGTGGTGCCGGTGCTGCTGGGGCGGATCGAGCTGCTCGGACCGGGCGTGCTCGGGTACGAGCTGCGCTACCTCGCGGCCACGGCCATGGTGCTGGCCGTGGTGGTCGGCCTGGCGTTCATCCCGCTGGACGGGGAGGAACGGCCCTGGTCCCGACGGTCCCGGCCGCCGGCCCGGCTGCGGTGGGCCTGGGTGCCGCTGGCGGCCGTGGTCACGGCGGGCTCGGTCTGGTCGGTGGCCGCCTACGCGGACCGGCCGCTCGGCCGGACCGCCAGGAGCTACGTCCTGACCGCCGAACGGGCGCTCGCCCAGGTGCCCGAGGGCACGGTGGTGCTCGACACGTACGTGCCGCCCGCGGTCGCCGCCCCCGCCTTCTTCCACGAGTACGCCCTGCACTCCAGCGTCCTGAGCGTGCCCGCGCCGCGCCCGGTCACGTGGGTCTGGCGGCTCGCGGGGCCGGTGCGGGACCCGCTGACGTTCGACGAGCGGGGCCGCCTGCGCCCGGTGGCGCTGCGCGGCCTGACGATCCCGCAGGGCGCCTCCTGCGTGCCCGTCGGCGGGAACGAGGTCCGCTTCCCGCTGCCGGCCCCGCTCCGGGGCGGCGACTGGACGGTGCAGATCTCCTACCTGAACGCGGCCGAGACCACCCTGTCGGTACGCCTTGGCCTCGGCCGCGCGGAGGTGACGGCCGGCCGGGACCTGGGCCGGACGTTCGCCACGATCGGCGGCGAGGGCGACCACCTGGCCATCAGCGCGGCCGGCCCCGGCGCGTGCGTCGGCGAGGTCAGGATCGGCGTGCCCGTCCCCGACGACACGGGCGCCGCCGTCCCCCCACAGCCCGTGGAGGGATAGGCGGCTCCGGTCACTTGCCCGGTTCGGGGTCCCTGGGCAGGCCCAGCATGCGCTCGCCGATGATGTTGAGCTGGACCTCGGTGGTGCCGCCGTAGATCGTCATGGCCCGGGTGGCGAGCACCGCCCGGTTCCAGTAGCCCGCGTCGCCGAGCTTCATGTCGGCGGCCACCACCGCCGCCGGGCCGAGCAGGTCCACGGCGGTCTCCGAGACGTGCTGGGCGTGGGAGGTGGACAGCAGCTTGCGTACGGAGGCGTCCGCGCCCGGCTCGGACCCGGCGAGCTGCTTGAGCGTGACCCGCAGCGACAGCGCGTTGATCGAGTGGCCCTCGCACACGACCCGGGCGACGTGCTCGGCTTCGGCCGGCGTGAGCTCCCGCCCCAGCCGGCCGATCAGGCCGAGCAGGTCGGTCACGGAGGCGCCGGTGCCGCCCGAGCCGGACGACAGCGAGACGCGCTCGTTGGACAGTGTGTTGCGGGCCACCTTCCAGCCCGCGCCGACCTCCCCCACGACCAGGTCGTCGGGGACGAAGACGTCGTCGAGGAAGACCTCGTTGAACAGGTTCTCGCCGGTCATCTCGGTCAGCGGCCGGACCGTGACGCCCGGGGCCTTCATGTCGACCAGGAAGTAGGTGATGCCCTCGTGCTTGGAGCCCTCGCTGGAGTTGCGGGCGATGCAGATGCCCCACTCGGCGACGTGGGCGACGGAGGTCCAGATCTTCTGGCCGTTGAGCTTCCAGCCGCCCTCGACCCGCTCCGCCTTCATCTGCAGCGAGGCCAGGTCGGATCCGGCGCCGGGCTCGGAGAAGAGCTGGCACCAGATCAGCTCGCCGCTCAGCGTCCTGGGCAGGAAACGCTCCTGCTGCTCGGGGGTGCCGTAGGCGGCGACGGACGGCACCACCCAGGCGCCGATGATCATCGCGGGCAGGCGTACCTTGGCGGCCTTGAGCTCCTGGGCGATCAGCACCTGCTCCAGCGGCCTGGCGTCGCGGCCCCACGGCCTCGGCAGGTGCGGCATGACGAAGCCGCGCTCGGCCAGCGCCCGCTTCTGCTCCTGGCCCTCCAGCCGGGCGATCTCCGCGATCTCGGCGCGGATGGACTCGCGCAGCTCCTCGGCGTCCTCCGGCAGGTCGATCTCCATCGAGCGGGACACGCCCCGCAGGGCCAGCTCCGTCACCTCGGCCGCCCAACCGGTCGCCGAGCCGAGCAGGGCGCGCAGGGTGAGGGCGCGGCGGTAGTAGAGGTGCACGTCGTGCTCGAAGGTGTAGCCGATGCCGCCGAACGTCTGGATGGCGTCCTTCGCGCACTGGACCGCGGCATCGGGGGCCATCACCCCGGCGATGGCCGCGGCGAACGCCGGCTCCTGTGCCGCGTTCCCGCCGACCGGCTCCCCGGTCGCCGGGTCAGGCCCTGATCGCCGCTCCGCGGCCCTGATGGCGTCCCACACCGTGGCCCTGGCCTGCTCCAGGGCGACGAGCATGCGGGAGAGCTTGTGCTTGATGCCCTGGAACTGGCCGATCGGGCGGCCGAACTGGACGCGTACCTTGGCGTAGTCGGCGGCGGCGGTGACGCACCACGAGGCCAGGCCCACCGCCTCGGCGCCGAGCACGATCGCGGCCAGCTGGCGCACGTCGGCGCTCTCCACGCCGTCCAGCACCCGCTCGGCGGGCACGGTGACCTCGGCCAGCTCGACCTTGGCCACCGGCCTGGTCAGGTCGAGAGACCTGACGTGCGTGACCGTGGCGGCGGAGGCGTCGAGCGCGATCCACTCCTCGCCCTCGGCCGTGGTCACGGGCAGCACCAGCACGTCGGCCTGCGAACCGCCGAGCACCGGCTCGACCGTGCCGGAGACGACCAGGGAGCCGTCGTCGGCGCGGGTGCCGGTCAACGTGCCGGTCAGGGCGCCGGGCAGCGCGACGGCGCCGGTCAGCGTGCCGTCGGCGAGCCCTTCGAGCAGCTCGTGCCGCTTGGAGGCGTGGATCACCGCGCTGGCCAGCACGGTCGGCACGTACGGCCCCGGCGCCACCCGCTCGGCCAGCGCCTCGATGGCCACGGCGGTCTCCAGCAGGCCATAGCCCGACCCGCCGGAGTCCTCGGGCAGGTGCAGGCCGAGCAGCCCCTGCTCGGCGAGGCCCGGCCAGAACGGCGGGCGCCCCTCCACCTCGGCGCGCAGCAACTCGGCAGGAATGTTCCGCTCGGCCCAGCCACTCACCGAATCGCGGAGTGCCTCGTGCTCCTCGCTCAACCCGATCGCCATCTGCTCATCCTCCAGCCAGGTCTGAGTCCATGCCCAGAATCATATTCTAGAGGATACTTCTGACCCACCCCTAGAGCGGCCGAACCTGCTGCGCCAGGGTGTTCAGGTCGCGCCAGCGCGCCTTGTTCGCCTCAGGGATGGAGGCCAGCAGCATGGCCGGCTTGGTCTTGCCCACCTCGACGACCGACAGCATGGCCTGGGCGGTCTGCTTCTTGCCGTCCACGAGGTAGGTGACCTTGTAGCCGAGCGTCCAGCCCTTGCCCAGGGGGAGCTTCCGCGAGGCGGTCCAGGAGATCGTGGCGCCCTTGGGGTACTGGGTGCTGATCGTCCAGCGCACGGCCTCGGTGGCGATCTTCCGGTAGTCGGCGTCGGAGGAGGGCTTCTTGGCGGGCGACTCCCCGGGGTACATCGCCGAGCCGATCACCGTGAACGGCATCTTCACCTCGCCGATGCGCTGCGCGATCGTGAACGGCGGGTACGACCTGGCCTTCCACGGCGCGGCCAGCCGGGGGTAGCTGATCCCGTTCGTCTTGTCGGTGATCAGGCCGGTGACGGCGGACGCCGTGCCGGACAGGGTGGCGTACGCCTTGCTCGCGGGCACCGGCGGCAGCACGATCGGGGTCTCGGTGACCGTCGGCGTGGGCGAGGCCGTGGGGACGGCGCTCGTCGGCACGGGGGCGACCGGGACGACCGGCTCGGCCTGCCTGTTGGTGGGCACGTCGCCGGAGAACAGGATGAAGATCAGCGCCACCGCCGCGACGGTGCCGATGATGGCGCCGACCAGGTAGACGACCCTGATCGGAATGTCACCGATGCCCCGCGGCGGCTTGGGCGGCAACGACTCCGGCAGCCGCTCGGCGGGCCGCCCCGGATACTGCACCGGAGGCGGGCCCAGGTGCTGAACGGGCGGCTGACCCGGGTGCTGACCGGGCGGCTGACCGGGGTGCTGGCCCGGGAGCTGACCGGGGTGCTGGCCCGGGAGCTGAGCAGGCGGCTGACCGGGATGCTGAGCAGGCGGCTGAGCGGGCGGCTGGCCCATAGGCCGAGCGGGAGGCTGGCTCGCCTGCTGAGCGGGCGGCTGGCCCCCCTGCTGAGCCGGCGACTGACTCGGGTGCTGAGCGGGCGACTGGCTGGGGTGCTGAGCGGGCGGCGGGGGAAGCTGCGGCGGCTGCACCGTGGGCTGGGTAGCGGCCTGCGCCGCAGGAGCCGGACCCGGAGCCTGTGACGACTCCTGCGGCGACTCCTGCTCCACCTTCGGCTGCGGCTTGGGCTGCGCGGCCTCGGTCGGGGTCTTCTGCGGCTTGGGCTGCGGGGCCTTGGCCGGAGCCTGCTGCGGCTTGGGTTGTGGAGTCGGGCTCGGGGCCTGCTCCGGGGGGCGTATCGGCATGGACGGCCCCGGGGCGGGGGGCTTGGAGATCTTTATGGTCTCCTCGGCGGGCAGAACAACCTTCGGGAACGGGGTGGTGGCTGATGCATCAAAGGAAGGTTTCTGGTCGCCGACGTCCGCCATGGCCTTGAGGTTACGTCACCTGAGCGGCGGATAATTCCGCTATTCCCCCTGCAGAATCTAATTCTGTAAGGTCTCCGAACATGAGGGGTTTCTACGAGATCGCGGCCGACGACCCGGAACGCCCTGCCCTCCTCGGCGCCGAGGGCACGACCTACGGCGCGTTGCTGGCCCGCGTCAACCAGGCCTCCAACGGCCTGACCTCGCGCGGGGTGCGTCCCGGCGACTGCGTGGTCACCGTGCTGAAGAACGGGCTCGACGCGCTGACCATGATGCTCGCCACGTACCAGATCGGGTCCTACCTGGTCCCCGTCAACTGGCACTTCACGGCCGACGAGATCGACTACATCGTGACCGACTGCGGAGCCGAGGTGGTGGTCTCGCCCGATGCGCTGACGGTCGGCGAGCTGGTCTCGGGACGATCCACGGACGCGCCCGAGCTCCGGCGGGCCGGGTCGATGATGCTCTACACCTCGGGCACCACGGGCCGCCCCAAGGGGGTGCGGCGCCGACTGCTGGACCTGACGCCCGAGGAGCTGTACCCGATCCTGATGCGCAAGAGCTGGCGGCACTTCGGGTTGCCGCAGGGCGGGGTGCACCTGGTGTGCTCGCAGCTCTACCACTCGGCGCCGTACGGGCAGGCCATGATGGCGCTGCAGCTCGGGCACTCGATCGTGGCGCCCGAGCGGTTCGAGCCCGCCGAGACGCTGCGGTTGATCGAGCGGCACCGGGTGACGAACGCGTTCATGGTGCCCACGATGTTCCACCGGCTGCTGGCGGTGCCGGATCGGGAGTCGTACGACCTGTCGTCCCTGACCCACCTCTACCACGGGGCCGCGCCGTGCCCGCCGGCCACCAAGCAGGCGATGATCGACTGGCTGGGCCCGGTGTTGTGGGAGTACTACGGCTCCACGGAGGCGGCCGTGGCGACCATGGTGTCCTCCAAGGAGTGGCTGGCCAGGCCGGGCACGGTCGGGCGGGCGCTGGACGGGATGAGGTTCACGATCGTCGGGGAGGACGGCACGGAGGTGGGGCCGGGCTCGCCGGGGCTCGTCTACATCAGCGGGATCAACCGGTTCGAGTACCACGGCGACCCGGACAAGACGGCGGCGACCATGCGCGAGGGCGCGTACACCCCTGGCGACATCGGCTGCCTGGACGCGGAGGGCTACCTGTTCCTGCTGGACCGGCGGACGGACCTGATCATCTCGGGCGGCGTCAACATCTATCCCGCCGAGATCGAGGCGGCCCTGCTCGAACACCCGGCGGTGGCGGACGTGGCGGTCATCGGCGTACCGGATCCGGAGTGGGGCCACCAGGTCGTCGCCCTCGTCCAGCCCGCCACCGGGGTCGAGGCGGGCCCGGATCTGACGGCGGAGCTGCTGCGCCACTGCGCGCCCCGGCTGGCCAGGCTCAAGCATCCGCGGGTGATCGAGTACCGCGAGGCCCTCCCGCGTACGCCGACGGGCAAGCTGAGCAGGCGCAATGTCAGGGAAACGTATCTTTCGGGATGATTTGGGCAGTCGTCTCCCATGAGGGAGATCGTCGCAGGCATCGCCGCCGCCGTACTGGTTCTCGGCTGCGGTGCTCCCACGGCCACCCGGACGCCGTCCCCCACCACCACGGCGTCCGTCACGCCCACCCCCACGCCGTCCCCCACCGCGCACCCGCTGGAGGCGGCCTACGAGCAGGTCATCAAGGACGTCCTGCCGTCCATCGTGCAGATCACCACCAAGGTCGGGCTCGGCTCCGGCATCGTGTACGACACCGCGGGGCACATCGTCACCAACGCCCACGTGGTGGGTGAGGCCAACGAGCTGAACGTCACCACCGCGGGCGGCACCGCGCTCAAGGCCAGGCTGGTCAAGTCGTTCGGCGCCGGTGACCTGGCGGTCATCAAGGTGGACAAGCCGAACGGACTGCGGCCCGCGAGGTTCGGCGACTCGTCGAAGCTGCGGGTCGGCCAGATCGTCCTGGCCATGGGCAACCCCCTGGGCCTGTCGGGCAGCGTGACGAACGGCATCGTCTCGGCCCTCGGCCGTACGGTCAGCGAGCCGCAGAACCCCGGCTCGCCCGGCGCCACGATCGCGGGCGCGATCCAGACCTCGGCCGCGATCAACCCGGGCAACAGCGGCGGCGCGCTGGTGGACCTGTCAGGTCAGGTCATCGGCATCCCGACGCTCGCCGCCATCGACCCCGACCTCGGCGGCAGCGCCGCACCGGGCATCGGGTTCGCGATCCCGAGCAACACCGTCACGGACATCGCCTCGCAGATCGTCAAGCAGGGCAAGGTCACCAACAGCCACCGGGCCGCGCTGGGCATCCGGGCCAGTACGGTGATCGGCGAGAACGGCGATCCCGGCGGCGTGGGCGTGGTCAGCGCGGAGCCCGGCGGCGGCGCGGCCAAGGCGGGGATCCGGCCCGGGGACGTGATCGTCTCGATCAACGGCAAGGACACGCTGACCATGGCACAGCTCTCGGAGGTCCTCACCACCCTCAAGCCCGGCGACCGGGCCCGGGTCGGAGTGGTCCACCCGAGCGGGAAGACGGCGACCGTCACCGTCACGCTGGGCCAGCTACCGGGCGACTGACCCCCCGCCACACGCCGGGCCGGCTCCCTGGCCGGCCCAGGGTGGATGGTCTTGAGAGCGACCAGCGTCCCCGTGGGAGCCGCCGCCAGATGCACCTCGTCCATGCCGCCCTGGCCCAGCAGGCGCCGCAGCACGTATCCGCCAATGACCCGGTCGCCGTCCATCGCTGACAGAGTAGCCAGAAAGCGCCGCATGACCGGCGATGGACAAGAAATCTTCCCGAATCACCCTCCTGCTGACGTCTGCGTCAGCCGGTAGTGCGACGGCGGGATCCCGTACCGGTCGATGAAGGCCTGCCGTAACGTCTCCGCCGACCCGAATCCGCACCGCGCCGCCACCGCCGCCATCGGCAGCGAGGTGGAGGCCAGCAGGTGCGCGGCGGCCTCGGTGCGGGCCTGCCTGACGTAGCGGCCCGGGGCCAGCCCCAGGTGCTTGAGGAACAGCCGGGTCAGGTGGCGCTCGCTCACGCCCGCCTCGGCCGCCAGCATCGGCGTGGTCAGGTCGTCGCGCAGGTGCCCGCCGATGTAGTCGACGACCTTTCTGACCAGGCCGTCGGCGGGCGCGGGAGCTTCGACGAACATGCTCATCTGCGCCTGGTTGCCGGGCCGCTGCAGGTAGGTGACGAGGTCCCTGGCCGTGCTGCGGGCCACCTCGGCGCCGTTGTCCTCCTCGACGAAGGCCAGCGTGAGGTCGAGCGCGGCGGTGACCCCCGCGGAGGTGGCGACGTTCCCGTCCCTGATGAAGATCGGGTCGGCGTCGACCAGGACCTCGGGGTGGCGCTCAGCCAGCGTGCGCGCCACCTGCCAGTGGGTAGTGGCGCGCCTGCCGTCCAGCAGCCCGGCGGCGGCCAGGACGTAGGCTCCCGTGCAGACGGAGGCGACCCGGCGGCTCTCCCGGGCCAGCCTGCGCACGTGGCCGACGATCAGCGCGTTGGCGGCGGCGTCCTCGTGGCCGATGCCGCCGGAGACCAGGAGGGTGTCGAGGGGTCCGGTGACCCGCTCCAGGACCAGCTGCGGCTGGAGGGTCAGGGCGGTGCCGGTGTTGATGGTGTGACCGCCGGGCGTGGCCAGACGGGGCTCGTAATACGGTTGGGCGCCGTACCAGTTGGCGGTCTCCAGCGCGGACACCACGCAGGCGATGTCGAGCAGTGCGGCGGCTTCGTAGCCCACGACGACGAACCGGCGTTTCTCCATGGCCCCGACCCTAGGTCCGTAGGACGAAGGTCCCAAATTTCCGGACCTTCCGGGTCGCTCTCCTTGGCGGGCGGCCTCCGCCCCGACACATTCGGTGCATGACCACGACACGCACGCGCACCGGCCGCCGCTGGGGCAAGTTCGCTCTCCACTACGTTGAGATGATCGTCGCGATGTTCGCCGGGATGTTCGCGCTCGGCATGTTGCAGGACGCCGTCGGGCTCGGTGTCTCCCATGACCGGCAACCGGAGCTCGCCTATCTGGTGATGGCGTTCAACATGTCCGTCGGCATGGCCGTCTGGATGCGGATCCGCGGGCACCGCTGGGCGCCGACGCTGGAGATGTGCGCCGTGATGTTCGCCCCGGTGGTGCCGCTGTTCCCGTTGCTGTGGCTGGGGGTCATCGACGCCGGCGGGCTGATGATGGTCTCGCACGTGGCGATGTTCCCGCTCATGCTGGTGGCGATGGTGCGCCGGCTGGACGAGTACGCCGGCTGCGCCCACTGAGCCGCTCGGCCCGCGCCTTGCGGTAACCGTCCAGGACGTCCTGCCGTAGCAGGTGCCCGAATCCGGCCCGCTCCAGCCGCAGCCCGAGCGCGGCCGGGCCGGTCCCCAGGGCGGCGGCGGTGGCCGGCAGGCTCCAGTCGTGCTCGGCCAGCGTGCTCAGCAGGTGCCCGCGGCGGCTCTGCGCCTCCGACAGCCGGAACGTCTTCAGGTAGGCCAGCTGCCCCTCCTCATCGATGATCGTCTCGCCGATGTGGTTCTCGCTCTTCCGCTCGAACGCGGGCAGGAAACGGCTCAGGGTGAACCGGCCCAGCCGCTCGATCTCCTCCACCTTGTCGGGGGCGCGGATCAGCCCGCCGGCCATGACGGAGTCGTGGAACCGCGCCCACTCCCGCTCCTGGCGCAGGGCCTCGGCCCGCAGGTCCGCCAGCGAGGAGACCGCGTCCTCGTCGATCGTCGCGCGGAAGTCCCTGGCCGGGTAGAACAGCGCGTAGTCGTAGACCAGCTCGCCGTACAGGTCCAGGACGAGCGTGGGATGCAGCGCGCGATAGTCCTCCGGGTGCGGCACGACGAAGGCGGCTGCCAGCGTGTCACCGGTGTACAGCAGCAGCCCGCACTGCTCCGGGTGGATCTCGAAGACCTTGAGCGCGTCCTCCAGCCCGCGAATCTCCATGCCGAGGTAGGCGTCCTCGGCCCGGGGCGACAGGCCGTGCGCGACCGCCTGCCGCGACCACTCCTCCCACACGATCACCGGGCCGCCGAAGTGCAGCGCCAGGAAGCCCTCGACGGCCAGGTGCAGCGGCAGGAACCTGAGCCGGCTCTTGTCCCCGTGCCGGGCCATCCTGCGCCGGGTCCAGACGGGCATGTGCCGCCGGGGCCGCCCGAGCTGGGTGCCGTACGCCGCCACGGGGGTGCCGTCGTCGCTCCAGGTGGCGACGAAGGCGTGCGGCACGTAGGTGGTGCAGCCGGTCGCGTCCGACAGGACCGTGGTGGCCGGGTCGTCGTCGTACAGGCCGGCGTGCAGCCGCAGGTCCTCGATGGGCTCGCGGCGTACGAGCGGCACCAGCCGCATCGCGCCCCAGGTCTGCGCGGGCCGCGTGTCGAGCCCGGAGAGGTCGAGCCGGACGGGACCGGAGTGCCCGAGTCCGGTGGGGCCGTTCATCGCGCCGCCCGGTCGGCCAGGTAGGCCCGCAGCTCCGCGAGCCCCGTCCGCCCCTCCGCGAACCTGGCCAGCTCCACCAGCGCCGGCAGGTCCTCGGCGTCGCGGATCCCGGCCGTGGGCACCATGGGCGACAACCGCCGCACGTCGAACGTGTCGGCGTCGTAGACCGGGTTCATGTGCACGATGCCCACCTCACCTCCGGGGTCGAGTTTGCGCCGCCAGACGCGCAGCACCTCGGCCGCCAGCCCGGGCGGCGCGTTGTCCCAGCCGTCGGAGACGATGACGAGCATGCCGGGCCTCGTGTCCAGCGCGTCCAGGATCCGCTGACCGAGCGGCGTGTGCCCGGAGGCCCGCGCCTGGAGCGGATCGGTCCTGCGCGACACCCACAGGCCGCGGTAGGCGCCGGCCAGCGCCTCCAGCAGGTAGTTGCAGGCCAGCGCGACCGCCAGCGGGCGCCGCCGCTTCACCGGCGAGCCGAACGAGGAGAAGCTGTCGTCCAGCACCGCCGCCACGCTCCCCCAGGTGCCCGCCCGCGCCCCCGCCGCCCTGGCCGCCGACGCCCGCAGCGCGCCCACCAGCTCGGCGCGGCGCCGCGTGCGCACGTCCGCGGCCAGCGACAGGACGTAGGAGGCCAGCCTGACCAGCGGCATCGCGGCCAGGTCGGCCCCGGTCGCCACCCCCGCCGCGCCGGCGGACTCCGCCAGCCGCAGCCGCTCCAGGCCGGTCAGCCGGGGCGCGACGCGTTCGAGGAAGATCGGCCTGCTGATCCCGTGGCGGGCCGCGAAGCCTTCGGCGACGGTGTACGGCAGGTCGTACAGGGCGCTCTTGTCGTAGTGCGCGCGCCGCCACGCCTCCAGGACGGGCGTGTCGTAGCGGGTACGGCTGAACGGCGCGAACAGGAAGTCGCCCAGCTCGCCCGTCAGCGTCAGGTGCGCGTGCCGCACCGCCGACTTGACCGCCGAGCGGTATTTCACCGCGTCGAAGGCCAGGTCAGGGCGGCCGGCGAGCCAGTCGCGGATGATGGCCCTGGTGCGCCGGTTGTTCACGCCCGCCCGGCGCAGCTCCCGGAACAGCCGGTAGACCCTGGGCGGGCTCATCCTGGCCAGCCGCCACGCGATCAGCCGCCCGTCACCCGTGCCCGGCTGCTTGAGCAGGTTGGCGATGATGAGGGCGGCGTTGTGGTCGTTGATGTCGAGTGCCAGGGTGGCGGCGTACAGGTCGGGGTAGTTGCCCTGGATGTAGCGGTGCAGGAAGTCGAGCGAGAGCCGCTGCTCACCGGCCGAGCCGTGAAACTCGCGCTGGCCGGTCGAGGTGATCGCCGCGTTGGCGAAGAGCAGCACGTCCTCGCATTCGATCAGGTCTGCGTAGGTGTCCATGCGGCTCCCGGGGTCCGGGACTGGCCGGGGAATGGAAGCACGAGCAGCGAAGCATCGCTGTAGAGGCGGGTTCCGGAAGTCGTACCGAAGTCCCGCGGCCAGTCTGATCTCGGACCCTACTCGGCGTCACGGACATACGCGACCAATATTCGGACCGGCCTGGTCAGGGGCCGGCCCGCTCGAATCGCTCCGGTCAGGCCGCGGCCCGCTCGGTGTCGTACCGCCTCAGGAACTCCCGCAGCCCGTCCAGGTCGTCGGTGTTGATGTGGTCCACGTCCGCCGCCACGAGCTCCCGCCAGATCGCGTCCCTGGCCGGCCCGGCCACGTCGGGGGTGGCCCAGAACCGCACCCGCTGCCCGTCGCGGTGCGCGGTCGCCACGATCTCGCGCAGCTTGGCCCGCTCGGCGGCCGGCATGTCGCCGGTGCCGTTCCAGGTGAAGTGGTTGGTCCAGTTGTCGCTGATCAGCGGGATCAGCGACGCGCCGCCCTGCCCCAGGTCGCTCATCCGCCCGTCGTAGAAGGCGTAGCGCCGCTCCTGCGCCGCCATGAGGTCGCGCGGCCGGTCACCGCTGACGACCACGGTCACCGCGCCGTCCTTGACCCTGCCCTTGGCGTAGGTGGTGAGCATCTTCCGGTACGCCTTGAGCACCCGGTCGAGCTCGGTGTACGTGGCGGCGCCGTTGTTCTTGATGTCCACCAGGAGCTGGAGCGGCCGGCGGTCACGCGGGTAGACGTGCCCGTGCCCCTGCTTGACCCGCCGCGCCAGCGGGTCGAGGTAGAGCGACTGGAGGGTGCGGCCCGGCTGCAGGTCCTCGGGGTCGTGGCCGACCCGCAGCTCGCCCTCCACCAGGTAGATGTCGGCCTCGACGCTGGTGAAACCGCGGTCGAGGGCGTCCAGGAGCGGGCGCTCGTGCTCGTAGTCGTTGTGGGCGTGGGCACGGGGCAGCGGTTCGGCACGGTCGGCGGCCAGCGCGGGAGCGGCCGTCAGCAGCAGGGCTCCGGCCGCGGCCAGGATTCCCAGGGCTCGACGCAACATCGCAACTCCTTAGTCAGGGATGCGGGTCACGTTATTTGCGCGAGATGTGACAGGAGTGAAGTTCAGCCCAACTGTCGGAGATCAAGCCTTGGTCCTCTCGGCCCGGCGGCGCGGCGATCCGTCCGCCGACCGGGCCCTGATCTCGCCGAGCGTGGCGTGGCTGTCCCGGATCACGGAGATCAGCACGTACGCGACCAGTAGCAGCCCGAGGCACAGGGCGTCGGCCGCCCACCACGGGATCTCGGCGAGCAGCAGGTAGCCGTCGCTGTCGCTCAACCACCTGATCACCACTGTGACCACCGCCACCACCAGCGTGACCAGCAGCCAGCTCCCCAAACGCGGCAGGCTCCCCTGCTTCCACAACCGGATCCGCCAGCCCATGAACACCGCCAGCACGCCGAGCAGCGCACAGAACCCGATCAGCCACCACGGCAGGGCGAAGGCGGTCTGGTCGGCGATCTGCTCCCGCGTGTCGCGCAGCTCCGTCTCGGCCTCGCGCTGGGCCCGCACGGCGGCGTCCAGCTCCCGCTCAAGTTGCGCCACGCTCTTCTCCTGGCGCGGGGGCGGCGCGGCGTTCTCCGTCGGCAGCATCCGCGCCACGACGGTCAGCATGATGGCGACGAAGGCCAGCGCCAGCACGATGGACATGAACAGGTCGATGAAGCGCAGGTCGACCGGCGGCGCGATCGACCGGACAGGCCGTCGCCTCACTGCTCCCTCACCAGCGTGTAGCGCTGCGGCCGGCTCTCGACCGCGCTCAGCCGCTCCACCGCGGTACGCAGCGCGTCCAGGCCCTTGACCAGCTCCTCCGTCCTGCCTCTGGACTGGGCCAGCTCCTGGGTGAGCCCGTGCATGGCGGGCGCGGCCTGCTTCGCGGGCAGGCGCGCGATGTAGATCAGGAAGACCTCGTCCGCGGCCACCACGCCGGCCCGCTCAGCCCGTTCCACCAGAGCCATCGCCCCGAACGCCAGCACGCTCAGGAACAGCGCGATCAGGGTGACGCCGAACGCGGAGGCCAGCTCGGGCAGCACGTGCTGCTTGAGCGCGCTGATCAGCACGCTGGGGTCCCCCTGGCTGTCCAGGGCGTCGGAGAACGAGCTGACCATCGCGGCCATGGTCAGCGCGGTGCCGATGAACCCGAACACCGGCAGCGCCCAGATGAGCGCGTGGTCGATATGGTGCTTGTTGGCCAGCTCGCTCTCGTCCAGCGCCGAGCGCGCGCTCAGCACCGCCTCGCAGTCGTTGCCCGCCTCGGCCGCCTCCCTGAACAGCACGAGCCGCCGCGCCACCAGCGTGTCCTCGTTCGGCTTCACCGCCTGGACGTTCGTCACGGCCCGGGCCGTCGCGGCGCTCTCCCGCCGGATGTCCGGCACGGCCCTGGCGATCCTCAGAACGGTGGTCACGAACACCGCGATGATCAGTGTGACCACGAGCTGGGCCGCCGCCGGAGCCGTCGTCGAGCCCACGGACTGCAGCAGCGCCGCCACCGCCCCGGCCGCCATGAGCAGACCCGCCACCACGAGGCCCACCAGGGGTGCGAACCCCGAATGCCGCCAATCGTACCTTGACACCCTGTAACCCCATTACGCCACGCGAATTGTCAAAGCAATACCTAACCACATGTAAAGCACTCATCGCGCGCAGTCAGCACGATCGGCCGCGGACACCCACCCGCCGGCACCGGCGAAACCGCTCCTGAACAGCGAAAAGGCCCGGTCCCCATAAAGGGAACCGAGCCTTTTCGGACTGGTGGAGGTGCCGGGAATCGAACCCGGGTCCTTCAACCCCAAGTCAGGGCTTCTCCGGGCGCAGCCTGCTGTGCTTTTCTCGGCCCCGGCGATCACGCAGGCGAGTCGCCGACGGGCCCAGCCACTGTTTGGTTTCCCGCTCTCCCCCGTGGCCGGGTCGAGCGGTTGAGCCTTCTAGCGATGCCAGACACCGGGCCGAAGGCACTCCCGGGCTGACAGTGGTTTCGCTGCTTAGGCAGCGAGGGCCAGGGAGTCCCTGGCCGCCACAGTGCTCTTGGAATTGGCACTTGTAGTTTGCGGTCACAGGATTAACGAGGTTATGTCCGCAGTCCTCGGCCCGCTTCACCTGGCTTGCAAAGTCGAAGTCGAAGCCAGTCACCCCCTGTGCAGTTGTCAACACACCCCCGTGGAGGTGAGCAACATGAATGTACATGGGTCAACGCCCTCAACGCCAACTTAATTCCGGATGCCGAACCCCCGAAGGCGTGGCACAGCAGCTCGCGCCTCCGGGGGCCGACCGGCAGGGTCGAGCCGGTCCGGACGGCAGGACTTCCCCCGAGATGAAGTCCTGATCTCATCACGGCGACTGGGACCGCAACCCCCCGAGCGGGCCCAGTCACTCAATAAGACGCAGCCGCGCCACGCAAGGGTTGCTCGCCGTCACGACAATTTCACGGGGAGTTGGGCAGGCCCGCGAAGAAGCTGCCCGCGACCGCCCCGGCGTTGTGGTTTTTCGCCAGCACCGCGATCGCCACGTCGCCCTGCCAGCCCACGAACCACGTCATCTGGTCGCCCGCCGTCGCCGTCACGCCGTAGACCCTGCCCCGGCCCGCCTGGGCGGGCGTGCCGACCGCGCCGGCCCGCATCATCGTCGTCAGCGTCTTGCGGACGGCGGCGTCGACGGGCACCGGATCCGGCTGGACGATCGGCTCGACCTCGGCCGCCGGGTCGGGCGCCTTGGGGTCGGTCACCAGCACGGGGGGCCGCCAGGTGCCCGAGCCCACCGCCGCGGCCACCAGCGCCATGCCCAGCGGGCTCACCTCGACGTTCTGGCCCGCGATGGCCTTGGCCTTGTCGGCGTCGCTGGACAGCTGCGGCAGCGAGCCGCTGAACGACTTGAGCGGCAACCGCCACGGCTGGCCCACCCCGAACGCCTTGGCGCTGTTGGCCAGCTCGTCCGCCGTCACCCGGCGGGCCAGCGAGGCCAGCGCCGTGACGCACCCCTTGGCGAAGTTCTCCTGGAACGTGCCCGACGGCGTCACCGCGGTGGCCTGCTCGGGGTGCACGAACCTGGCGCCGCCCACCGTGCGCTCCGGCGGGCAGGACAGCCGCTGCTTGGGGCTCACCTCGGCCTTGAGCAACGCGTCCGCGGCCACGATCGAGAACGCCGTCCCCGCCGGGAACCTGCCGGAGAGCGCGTCCGTCTCCTGGTTCATGCCCTTGGTCGCGACCGCGAGGACCTCACCGGTGTCGCGCTGCACCGCCACCAGCGAGCTCGTCACCGTGTCGGCCACCGCCCGCTCGGCCGCCTGCTGGACGCCGCGGTCGATCGTGGTCTTGACCGCGGCGTTCTGCCGCCCCCGCCACTCCTCGAGCTGGGCGACCTGCTTGCCGGTCTTGAGATCCAGGGTGATCACCTTGGTCTGCGTGGAGCCGGTCAGGTAGTCCTGGTAGGCCGCCTGCAGGCCGCTCCTGCCGACCGAGTCGCCGGCCCGCTGCGGCCCGCCGAGCTTCTGCTCGGTCTCCGGCGTGAGCGCGCTGACGGTGCCGATGATCTGCTTGGGCGGGTCGGGGTCGACGGGCTGCTCCTGCCGCTCGACCCTGATCCCGGGGATGGCCTCCAGCTTGGACTGCATCGACTGGTAGCGCGCCCGACCGAAGGTGACGAGCTGCACGAACTTCTCCGGCGGTGACGACCTGATCCGGCTGAGCAGCCGGTCCTGGGCATATCCGGTGATGTCGGACAGCCGGGCCACGACGTCCTCGGCCTGGTCGCCCAGCTGAGCCGGATAGACGCCGGCGACGTAGAGGTAGGTGTCGCTCTGCAGCGGATCGCCGGCCCGGTCGACCACCGGCCGGCGCGGCTGCGGGTCGGTGTCGACCGCGAACCGCTGCCCCTCCTTGAGCTGGGGATGCAGCACCGAGGGCGACCAGCGCACCTTCCATCTGCCGTCCACCAGGTGCAGCGGCAGCACGCCGTCGTATCCCCAGAGCGGGTTGTTCTCGCCCAGGTCGACCTCGGCGCGGAAGTCCGCCTGAGAGTCCTCGCCGTTGATGGTGATGCGCTGGATCTTGAAACGGAACGAGGCCGCGTCGAGCTCCAGCTTGGCGTCGGACAACGCCTGGCGCACGATGGCCCGGTCACCGTCGGTGCGGCCCGCGGCCAGGTCGTAGTCCTCGGACTGCCAGCCCACGAGGAAGTCGCGCACCGCGTCATGCGGGGACGGCTCCTCGAAGCAGCCGGTCAGCGTGCTGCACGCGAGCGCCAGGGTGACGGTCGCGGCGAGATTGCGGCGGGCTCGTCTCATGCCGCTCTCATCGGTTGCGGTGACGCAGGGCCCGGGCCATCTCGCGCTTGGCCTGCTGCTCCGCCAGCGACTGCCGCTTGTCCCAGTCTTTCTTGCCGCGCGCCAGGGCGATCTCGACCTTGGCGCGGCCGTCCTTGAAGTAGAGCGACAGCGGCACGATCGTGAGACCGCCCTCCTTGGTCTTGGCCGCGAGCTTGTCGATCTCCTTGCGGTGCAGCAGCAGCTTGCGCTTGCGGCGAGCCGCGTGATTGGTCCACGTCCCCTGGGCGTATTCGGGGATGTGCACGTTGAGCAGCCACGCTTCGTCGCCGTCGATGCTGGCGTAACCGTCGACGAGCGAGGCGCGGCCCTCGCGGAGCGACTTCACCTCCGTGCCCTGCAGCACGAGACCCGCCTCGAAGGTGTCCTCGACGTGGTAGTCGTGCCGGGCCCGCTTGTTCTGGGCGATGACCTTCCGCCCGGTCTCACGTGGCATGGTTCGACTTTACCGGCGACCGGAACCGGAGAGAGCGAGCCGGCGACCGACGGCGGCGATCTTCAGCACCCCGCTAGACCCTGAGGTACCGGCGGAGCGTCACGAACGACGCCAGCACACAGATGATCACACCGATGGCCATGGTGATCGTGATCGTCGAGGCCACCGCGTCCCAGCCCAGCTGAGCCGTGGACTGCGCGACGAAGAACCCTGTCAGCTCGTCGAACAGCAGGACCTTGGTCACGATCAGGATGACCGCCGCGAACACGCCGCCGATGAGGCCGGCGATGACGCCCTCCATGACGAACGGCAACTGGATGTACAGGTTGGACGCGCCCACCAGTCGCATGATGCCGGTCTCCCGGCGCCGGTTGAACGCCGACAGCCGCACCGTGTTGCCGATCAGCAGTGCCGCCGCCAGCACCAGCACGATCGCGAGCGCGAGGGCGGAGAAGGACAGCTTGTCGAGCATGTTGAAGAACGGGGCGATCAGCTCCTGCTGGTCGACCACCTGCGCGACACCTGGCTGGCCCTCCATCGCCTGGATGACGGACTGGTAGTTGTCCGGATCGGCGATCTTGATCCGGAACGACTGCGGCATGTCCTCGACCTTGGTGGCGTCCACGAGCGCCTTGTTGGACGCGAACGACTCCGCGAAGTTCTTGTACGCGGTCGTCTGGTCCTCGAAGAGCACATCCTTGACGCCCTGGGTGCCCCTGATGTGGGCATCGAGGGCCTTGAGCTGCGTGGGGGTGATCGCCTTGCCGTTGCACGCCTCGATGGCGGTGCCCCGGTTACAGACGAAGACCGAGACCTCGACCTCGTCGTCCCAGTAGCCCTTCATCATGCCGACCTGGGCGTTGATCATCAAGCCGACGCCCAGCATCGCCATGCCTACCGCCACGGTGATGACCACCGCGATCGTCATGGTCAGGTTGCGACGGAGGCCGATCCAGACCTCGGAGAAGATGAAATTCGCCCGCATGTTCTGTCTACAGCTCCCTGTCAGTACGCCTGGCCGTAAACGCCACGCGACTGGTCACGGACGATCTTGCCGTCCTCCAGCTCCACGACACGCTTGCGCATGGAGTCGACGATGGCCGCGTCGTGAGTGGCCATGACGACCGTGGTGCCAGTCCTGTTGATGCGGTCGAGCACCTTCATGATGCCGATGCTCGTCGCGGGGTCGATGTTGCCCGTGGGCTCGTCGGCCAGCAAGATCATCGGCCGGTTGACGAACGCGCGGGCCATGGCGACGCGCTGCTGCTCGCCGCCGGACAGCTCGTCGGGCATCCGGTGGGCCTTGCCTTCCAGGCCGACCAGCTCGATGACCTCGGGCACCACCTTGCGGATGAACCGCCGGGGCTTGCCGATGACCTCGAGGGCGAACGCCACGTTCTCGTAGACGTTCTTGTTCGGGAGCAGCCTGAAGTCCTGGAACACGCAGCCGATGCGGCGGCGCAGGTGAGGCACCTTGAAGTTGGAGAGGCGGGCCAGGTCCTTCCCGGCGACGTGGATCGCACCGGAGTTGGGCCGCTCTTCCTTCAGGATCAGGCGCAGGAACGTGGACTTGCCTGATCCCGAGGGACCGACGAGGAACACGAACTCGCCCTTGTCCACGTCAACGGAGACGTGGTCCAGGGCGGCACGGTTCTGGTTCGCGTAGACCTTGGTGACATTATCGAAATGGATCACGAGAGCATCACGGCATGCCAGTCTAGGGGTCAGGACGGAAGCGAGGGTGGCACATACCCACTTCCCGCCACCGACCGATCGGCGGCGTCTTCTTTACCAATGATCGACGTTCCGATTGGCCAGACGACAGTCTAGAGGGAAGACTGGCATGGAACGTCCATAACGGAAACAAAACGATTGTGCGGCTAGACTTGGGGCTGACATGAGTTGCGAACACCTCGTATGCGCGCACTGCGCCCACCCCGTGATCGAGGGCCGCTGCGCAATATGCCGCGCCAACCGCGAGCGGATGCACAACCACGGCTTCGCCGGGTTGTCACCCGCCCTGATCGCCCTGCTACTGATCGTCCTGCTCTTCGTTACCCTGCTGGTCGAGCGGCTAAGCGGGGTCTGAGTCCTGCCGCCGCATCCAGCGGATCTCCGACTCGATGAACTCGTCGAGGTCGCCGTCGAGCACGGCGGTCGGGTTGCCGGCCTCCGTGCCCGTACGCAGGTCCTTGACGATCTGGTAGGGGTGCAGGACGTAGTTGCGGATCTGCGTGCCCCACGACGTGGTGGTGGCGCCGCGCAGCTCCGACATCTTCTCCGCCTCCTCCTGCCGCTTGACCTCCAGCAGCTTGGCCTGCAGGACGTTCATCGCCGAGGCCCGGTTTTGCAGCTGGGAGCGCTCGTTCTGGCAGGAGACCACGATGCCGGTCGGAAGGTGCGTGATGCGCACCGCCGAGTCGGTGGTGTTGACGCCCTGGCCGCCGGGACCCGACGAGCGGTAGACGTCCACGCGCAGGTCGTCCTCGTTGATGTCGATGTGGTCGGTCTGCTCCACGACCGGCACGATGTCCACGCCGGCGAACGAGGTCTGGCGGCGGCCCTGGTTGTCGAACGGGCTGATGCGGACCAGCCGGTGGGTGCCGTGCTCGCCGCGTAGCGTGCCGTAGGCGTAGGGCGCCTTGATCGTGAACGTGGCCGACTTGATGCCGGCCTCCTCGGCGTAGGAGGTGTCGTAGACCTCGGTCGGGTAGCCCTTGCGCTCGGCCCACCGCAGATACATGCGCAGCAGCATCTCGGCCCAGTCGGCGGCGTCGACGCCGCCCGCCTGGGAGTTGATCGTGACCAGCGCCTCCCGGGCGTCGTATTCGCCCGAGAGCAGGGTGCGCACCTCCATGGCGCCGATGTCGGACTTGAGCGTCTCAAGCTCCTTGTCGGCCTCGGCGCGCGTGTCGTCGTCGCTCTCCTCGGCCGCGAGCTCATAGAGGACCCTCAGGTCGTCGAGGCGGCGCGCGACGCCCTCCACGCGGTTGAGCTCGCCCTGCAGATGCGAGAGCTTGCTGGTGACCTTCTGGGCCTGCTCCGGGTCGTCCCAGAGGTCGGGCGCGGCGACCTGCTGCTCCAGCCCCTCGATCTGCTTGCGCATAGCGTCGAGGTCGAGCACGTCCTGGATGCTGCGGAGCGTGCCCGCTAGCTCGTTGATCTCTTCTGCCGGATCGATGCCTGCCACGTCTCCCAAGGGTACGCGACCCTCGCCCACCCGAATAACATGGCGAGGTGCGTGCATACGGTCGGCGGAAAGCGCTGGCGCTCGCCGTCGGCGTACTGGCCGCGGTGACCGCCTGCTCCGGCGATGGCCGGCCCGCCGCCACGAAGTCGGCGATGGCGACCTCCCCGACCCCCTCGCCCACTCTGACGTCGCCGGCCGTCACCCGGTCCGAGGCGGCCCAGGTGTTCGACGAGATCACCCTCACCGACGACGCCCTGCGGGCGCGCAGCGGCGACGCGGCGGTGCGGACCGCCCTGGAGGGGCGCCTGCGGTTGGCCAAGGACCAGCTGATAGGCGGGCAGGCGCAGCTCACCGAGGCCGCCTACCTGTCGACCGGCTACGCGCCGCACCGCTACCGGTGGGGGGCGCCGACGCTGTTCGTGCCGAGGTTCCCCCAGGAGGAGAAGGCGCCCTGGTTCAGCGCGCTGGCGCCGCGCGACGGGCACCCGACGCTGCTGACGTTCGCCAAGTCCGACCGCTGGCGGCTCAGCTCCGCCGCCGAGCTCCAGCCCGGCCAGGAGCTGCCGCAGATCGAGCTGGACGCCGAGGGCTACGCCACGCCGGTGGCATCCGATGACAAAACCATTACGATCAGCCCGCAGTTCATGGGGCCGGTGCACGCCAGCGTGGCCGAGACGGGGTCCGCGGGGGTCACGGGGGGCCTGCTCGCCGCCGGGCCCAACACGACGGAGGTGGCCGAGCAGATCGCCGCGTTCCGGGAGAAGGCCAAGGCCGACGGGTTCAGCTATGACTCGATCTTCAGCGCCGACAACTTCCCCGTCTACGCGCTGCGCACCGCGAACGGCGGGGCGCTGATCCAGTATTCGCTGTCCAGGTCCACCACCACGACCACCAAGACGGCCGAGGACGACTTCATCCCGGTGCCCGACGAGGCCCGGTGGGCGATCAGCGACCGGGTGGTGCGGCGCTCGCTCAAACTGACCGAGACCCACCAGTTCGCCACCGCCGTCCCCCCGCTCACCGCCCCCGCGGCCGCCGTCGTGATCGCCCATGACGGCGCCCTGACGCGGGCCTCCGGCACGTAGCAACCCAGGTTGCCTGTTTCTGGATTAGTCAACTAGGGTTGCTTCATGTCGGCTGACGAGATTCCCGTTCCACAGGAGCCCGCCGACGCGCTGGCGGCCGTGGCGGCGTTGCGGCTCCTGGCCGACCGGCTGGAGGACGCCGCCGTCGAGCAGGCCATGCGCGCGGGCTGGAGCTGGCCCCAGGTCGCCGAGGCGCTCGGGGTCACCCGCCAGGCGGTGCACAAAAAGCACGCCAAGCGGCTCATCGCCGCCGGCGTCACGCTGAGGAGGCGGACGTGAGCGAGATCGACCACTATCTCAACGCCGTCCTCGAACAGGGCGGTGCCGAGGCCGCCGCGGACGGGGCGGCCTCCGTCGAGGCCCACCACCTGCTGCTGGCGATCTCGGCCCACGAGGGCAACACCGCTCACGAATCGGCACCGTGCCCCGCGCCCTCGCCCTGGCCGGCGTCGACAGGTCCGCTCTGGTCGAGCGCCTGACGACGGCCACGAGCTGGTAGCGCGGGGCTCCCGCGTCCCGCGCCTGTCACGCCTCCGTGTGCGGGAGGTTGCTGGTGGCCACCAGCGTACGGATGGCGCGCAGGGCGACCGAGAGGGTGGCCAGGTCGAAGTGGTCGCTCTCCCAGATCTCCGACAGCGTCTGCCGGGCCCGGGAGACGGCCGCCGAGTTCTGCTCCGACCACCGGGCCAGCCGCTCCTCCGGCGACAGGCCGGGCTTGCTGTGGGCCAGCACGTCCTGGGTCAGCGAGGCGTGCGCCGCGTAGAGGTCGTCGCGCAGGGCCGAGCGGGCCATCGAGTTCCAGCGGTTGTCCCGCGGCAGGGCGATGATCCGCTCCCGGAGCCGGGCGAGCTGCAGGCGGTCGGCGAGGTCGAAGTAGACCTCCGCCACCTCGTGCACCGGGCGCCCCGTCAGGGACGCGATCTCCACCAGGTCCAGCGTCGAGTAGGCGGGCACCATCCCGGCCACCCGCTCGGCCAGCTCCTGCGAGACCCCCCTGGCCAGGAACGAGTCGCGGCGCTCCTCGTAAGCGGTCAGGTCGGGCCCGGTCAGCAGCTTCGGGATGTGGGCGAGGAGCCCGTTGACGCCCTTGACGAAGAAGCCGACCGAACCGGCCAGGTCCAGCGGCGGGCGGCGGTTGACCAGGAGCCAGCGGGCGCCGCGCTCGGCGAGCTTACGGCCCTCCAGCAGCATGGCGATCTGGGTGGCGGTGTCGACCTTGTTGTCCAGGGACTCCACGGCCCGGTGGAAGCTGGCCAGGTCGAAGACCTCGCGCGCCACCAGGTAGGCCCGCACGACGTCGGGCGTCGAGGCGCCCGTCTCCTCCCCGAAGCGGTGCAGGAACGTGGTGCCCGCGGAGTTGACCAGCTCGTTCACCACGCACGTGGTGATGATCTCCCGCCGCAGCGGGTGGGCGTCCATGTACGGCCGGAACCGCTCCCGCAACGCCGACGGGAAGTACGACACCAGCCACGACGCCAGATACGGATCGTCCGGCAGATCGGACTTGAGCAGCTCGGCGTCGGCCACCAGCTTGGTGTAGGCCAGCAGGACCGAGAACTCCGGAGCGGACAGCCCCAGCTTGGCCTGGCGGCGTTCGGCCAGGATCTTGTCCGACGGCAGGAACTCCAGCTCCCGGTTGACCAGCCCGTCCCGTTCCAGCCGCCGCAGGTAGCGGGCGTGGATGTGGAGCATCTCCACGGCCTGGGTACGGGCGGCGGCCAGCACGACGTTCTGGGCGTAGTTGTCGCGCAGCACCAGCTTGGCCACCTCGTCGGTCATCGAGGTGAAGACCTGGTTGCGCTGCTTGTCGGTCAGCTCGCCGTCGCGGACCACCTGGTCCAGCAGGATCTTGATGTTCACCTCGTGGTCGGAGGTGTCCACGCCGGCCGAGTTGTCGATGAAGTCGGTGTTGACCAGGCCGCCGTTGAGCGCGAACTCGATCCGGGCGAGCTGCGTGAACCCCAGGTTGCCGCCCTCGCCGATGACCTTGCAGCGCAGCTCGTCGGCGTTGACCCGCAGCCCGTCGTTCGCCTTGTCGCCGACGTCGATGTTGGACTCGCTCGCGGCCTTAACGTAGGTGCCGATGCCGCCGTTCCACAGCAGGTCCACCGGGGCCCGCAGGATCATGCTGATCAGGTCGTTCGGGGCCATCGACACGATCCTGGCCGGGATGCCGAGCGCCTCGCGCATCTGGGGCGTGATCTGGATCGACTTGGCGGTGCGCGGGAATACGCCGCCGCCGGGGGAGATCAGCTTGGTGTCGTAGTCGGCCCAGGAGCTGCGCGGCAGCTCGAACAGCCGCTGCCGCTCGGCGAACGAGCGTTCGGCGTCGGGCGTGGGGTCGATGAAGATGTGCCGGTGGTCGAACGCGGCGACCAGCCGGATGTGCCGCGACAGCAGCATGCCGTTGCCGAACACGTCGCCGGACATGTCGCCGATGCCGGCCACCGTGAAGTCGGTGGTCTGCACGTCCACGCCCATGGTGCGGAAGTGGTATTTGACCGACTCCCAGGCCCCACGGGCGGTGATGCCCATGGCCTTGTGGTCGTAGCCGATCGAGCCGCCGGAGGCGAAGGCGTCGCCCAGCCAGAAGCCGTAGTCCTTGGCCACGCCGTTGGCGATGTCGGAGAAGGTCGCGGTGCCCTTGTCGGCGGCGACCACGAGGTAGGTGTCGTCGCCGTCGTGCCTGACCACGTCGGGCGGCGGCACGACCTTGCCGTCCACGAGGTTGTCGGTGAGGTCGAGCAGCCCGGAGATGAACGTCCGGTAGCACGCCACGCCCTCGGCCATCAGGTCCTCCCGCGTTCCGGACGCAGGCGGACGTTTCACGACAAATCCACCCTTAGACCCAGTAGGCACGATGACGGTGTTTTTCACCATCTGCGCCTTCACCAGGCCCAAAATCTCCGTACGGAAATCCTCCATCCGGTCAGACCACCGCAAACCACCTCGGGCAACCTTCCCGAAGCGCAGGTGCACGCCCTCCACCCTCGGCGAGTACACGAAGATCTCGTACTTCGGCCGCGGCAGCGGCAGCACGCTGATCGCCTCAGGGTCGAACTTGAGAGATATGTACGGCTTCCGCGCCCCGTCCTCGTCCCTCTGGAAATAGTTCGTACGCAACGTCGCCTGGATCATCTCCAGGTAGGCCCGCAGGATCCGGTCCTCGTCCAGCGAGGCCACCTCGTCCAGCGCTCCCAGGATCTCCTCATTGAGCGCCTCCACGAGATCGACCCGCACCTCTTCGGAGCGCCGCGGGTCCAGCCGCGCCTCGAACAGCCGGACCAGCAGCCGCGCCAGGCGTACGTTGCCCAGCAGCACCCGCTCCATGTAGAGCTG
The DNA here is from genome assembly GCF_900099965.1 of Nonomuraea jiangxiensis. GTDB lineage: Bacteria > Actinomycetota > Actinomycetes > Streptosporangiales > Streptosporangiaceae > Nonomuraea > Nonomuraea jiangxiensis. The sequence goes on from NZ_FNDJ01000003.1 coordinate 180,619, forward strand.
CGAGAACGTGCTCGCGGACTGGCGCAGGTATTTGGCGTAGACCCGCAGGATCTCGACCTGCTCCCAGGTCAGCCCGGCCCGCAGGATGAGGGCGTTGAAGTTGTCGGCCTGCACCCGGCCGTTCCACAACGCGTTGAGCCCGTCCTGGAACAGCTGTTTGAAGTCGTCCCTGTCCACGTCGCCGAACGGCGTGTAGCGCAGCCCGAAGTCGTAGATCCAGGCGTTCTTGGTGCTCGGGTCGTTGTCCCGGTCGACCTCGTAAGGCCGCTCGTCCACGACCTCGACCCCGAGCCGCTGGATCAGCGGCAGCGCGTGGGACAGCGAGATCGGCGAGCCGATCTTGTAGACCTTGAGCCGCCGCTCCCCGTCGGCCGCGTCGTAAGGCTCGTACAGGTTGATGCCCACCTGGTCGTCGTCACCGTTGGCGACGAGCTCCTCCAGCCGCCGCAGGTCCACCACGGCCACCTTGGGCGGGAAGTCCGCCTTGTAGCCCTCGGGAAAGGCCGAGGCGTACCGCCTGGTCAGCGCGGGCGCCTCCTCCTCCGAGGTCATCTCCGTCAGCGCGGTGGCCAGGTCGTCCTCCCAGGAGCGGGTGATCGCGGCCAGCCGCGCCTCCAGCTCCTCCACGTCCACGCTCGGCGGCGGAAGCTGCTTGCCCCGCTCGCCCCGCACCACCAGGTGCAGCCGGGCCAGCACCGACTCGCCGATCATCGCGCTGTAGTCGTAGGACGTGCCGCCCAGGGCCTTCAGCAGCACCTCCTGCATCTTCAGCCGCACCTTGGTGGTGTAGCGGTCGCGCGGCAGGTAGATCAGGCAGGAGATGTAGCGGCCGTAGTCGTCGCGCCGCAGGAACAGCTTGACCTGCTTGCGCTCGCGCAGGCGCAGCACGCCCATCGCGATCGGCAGGAGCTGGTCCACCGAGGTCTGGAACAGCTCGTCGCGCGGGAACGTCTCCAGGATCTCGATCAGGTCCTTGCCATCGTGGCTGTCGGGGGCCAGCCCGGCCCGCTCCAGCACGTCGGCCAGCTTGCGCCGGAGCACCGGGATCCGGGAGATCGACTCGTTGTAGGCCACGTGGGTGAACAGGCCCAGAAAACGCCGCTCGCCGATCACCTCGCCCTCGGCCGAGAACGTCTTGACCCCGATGTAGTCGAGGTAGTTGCCCCGGTGCACGGTGGCCCTGGAGTTGGCCTTGGTGATGATCAGGAGCTGCTTTTCCCGCGCCTTGGCACGCACCTCGGGGGGCAGGGCGGAGAAGCTGTCGGAGCCGACCTTGTCATCGCGCAGGATGCCCAGCGCCGCCCCCGGCAGGGCGCGCAGGGTCTCGCCCTCGTCGGTGTGCTCCAGCCGGTATTCGCGGTAGCCGAGGAAGGTGAAGTGCCCGTCGGCGAGCCAGCGCAGCAGGTCGAGGCTGTCCTCGACCTCCGCGGGCTCCAGCGGCGGCGGGTTCACGCTCAGGTCCTCGGCCGTCTGCACGGCCAGCGCCCGCATCTTCCTGAAGTCCTCGACGGCGTGGCGCACGTCGGTGAGCACCCGCTGCAGGTCGGCCTCGATCACCCTGAGCCGCTCCGGGTCGGCCTGCCGGTCGATCTCCAGGTGCATCCAGGACTCGACCAGCATCTGACCGGTGACGTCCTCCTGGCCGCGGCCGAGCATCCGGCCGGTCATGTCGCGGCGTACCCGCATCTGCGGGTGGACGACGAGGTGGATGCCGAGGCCGTGGCGGTCGAGCTCCATCGTCACCGAGTCGACCAGGAAGGGCATGTCGTCGGTGACCACCTCGACCACGGAGTGGCCGGGGTCCCAGCCGTTCTCGTCCAGCGAGGGGGTGTAGGCCCGGACGACGGCCCGGCCCTGGGGGCGGACCTCGGCAAGCTTCCGCTGTGACATCGCGGGGCCGTACACGTCAACGGGGTTGCGGTCGAGCAGGTCCTCCGGCGCCACGTGCCGGTAGTAGAACCGCAGGAAGGTCAGGGCCTCCTCGGTGCTCACATGTTCGCTGCCCGCAGCGCAACGCTCGGCGGCTCTTTGGAGCAGCTCATCCTTGGCCTCGTCGAGCGGCATTTCGCTCTCACTCCTTTGTGAGGGTTTGCCATGGCTGTTCATAGCCAGGCCCTTAGTTCCCACAGCAGCGGGAAGTAGTGCAGGCGCGTTCTCTCGCGCAGGTACGGGGCACCGGTCGAGCCGCCCGTGCCCGATTTGATGCCGATCTGGCGTTCGACCATCTGGACATGGCGCATCCGCCACAGCGCGGCGGTCTCGTCATGCGTCAGCAGGTCCTCGGCCAGTTGCCAGAGATCGTCGTAGGACCCGCGGTCCCTGGCCACGACCAGCAGCGTGCCCATGATCTCCGCGTCGGAGACCGGCAGGCCGCGCTGGGAAAGGGCGGCGAGGTAGGCGTCCCACAGGGTGGGCTCCGCCAGCCTGCGGCGCAGCCGGGCGAGCTCGGCGTCGGCGGCGTGCCGGAAAGTGCCGAGGTAGTGCTCGTCCTTGAGCCCCGACAGGAACTCCAGCTCCCTGAACTGCACCGACTGGAACCCGCTGGCGGGCGCCAGCTGCGAGCGGAACTCCAGGAAGTCCTGAGGCGTCATCGTCTCCAAGACCTCCACCTGCCCGATCAGCACCCTCTCCACCGCGTGCACCCGCCGGAACAGCTGCCGGGCACGCCAGAGCTCGCCCGCGAACATGGCCTCACGGGCGTTCTCCAGCTCGTGGAGCAGCAGCTTGAACCAGAGCTCGTAGACCTGGTGGATGGTGATGAAGAGCAGCTCGTCGGGGGCGTCCGACTGCGGTTGTTGCTGTGCGAGCAGCTCGGGCAGGCGGAGGTAGCCGCCGTAGGACAGCCGGCCGCCTTCCTCGCCGAACCGCCGATGCGGGGGAACGGGCGCATCACCATCGATGCCCACCGAACACCTCCCCCAACAGCCCGGCCCTGGTTCACCGGGCGTATGCCTCGCCGTACCGATACCACCCGAAAAGGGCATAGACGTCAACGTGACATCGACATCGGGGGGTCCTCGCCCGACGTGGCCGCGGGGGTGTTCTTGAGCTCGTCGAGCTGATCGGGCAGCTCGGCAAGCTCAATCAGCTCCGCCTGACATTGCTCGCACGTGTCGAGGTGGCGTTCGAACGCCTCGTGCTCCTCTTCGTCGAGGACACCGAGGACATAGGCGGCCACCCCGTCATGCATCAGCCGGCTACCCCCTTGTCCCGCAACTGTTCGCGGAGAGCCCGGATGCCGTAGTAGAGCCGGGACTTCACCGTGCCCGGCGGTATCCCCAGAATCTCCGCCGCCTCACTTATCGTACGGTCTCGAAGGTAGGTCTGCTCAATGACTTCGCGGTGTTCTTCGGACAGGCTGCGGAGCGCGTCGGCGACGACGATCGCCGAAAGAGCCCGCTCCGACCCGTCGGGCACCGCCATCATGTCGACTTCGGGCGGCTCGACCTCGTGAGGCCGGACGCTCTTCCGCCGACGTCCATCGATAACGATGCGGCGGGCCACCGTCAGTAGCCACGCCCATATAAGGCTTGGTTCCCATTGCAGTCTTGCCGAGTTACGCCAGGCTCGGACGAGCGTCTCCTGCACTACGTCCTCAGCCCATTGAAGGTCGTTACCTGTGGACTTGCGTACGTGGCGCAGCAGAGGGCCGCCGAACTCCTGGTAGAGCACCGCAATGCGGGCCTCCGCCTCGGCATCCGCACTCTCGAACCTGCCGTCGAGGTGACCTAGCACGGGGCACATCTTTACACCTTTGTTATCAGTCCGGTAGCCACTCCGATAACTCCAGTCATTTGTAACTATCTCCGGCCATGAGTGAACCCGAGGCGGAACCCCCGCGTACCTCCGACCATGCACAGGCTTTTGCGTGGCGAGGTGCTGATGCTCGGCGGGTTCGTCGCCGCGGCCGCGGTGACGATCGCGCTGGTCATGCCGCCGGCCATCGATCCCGCCGCCGCTCAATGGACGCAGACGTCGTCGGGCCCCCTTACGGCCGCCGATCGCGACCTGCTGGTCAAGGTACGGCAGGCCGGCCTCTGGGAGATGCCGGTCGGCGACTACGCGCAGACCCGCGCCGAGTCCCAGCGCGTCAAGGAAGTCGGCAAGCTGATCATGCAGGACCACCAGAAACTGGACCTGATGACCCGCCAGGTCGCCAAGCGGCTCGGCGTGGACCTGCCCGACGAGCCCAACGCCGACCAGCAGCGCTGGATGGCCCAGCTCGCCGCGGAGAGCGGCCCCGCCTTCGACAAGGACTTCGCGAACCTGTTGCGTGCCGCGCACGGCAAGGTCTTCACGGTCGTGGCGGCCGTACGGGCCGGGACGCGTAACTCCGAGGTCAGGAAGTTCGCCCAGGAGGGCGTGAACTTCGTCATGCGCCACATGACCCTGCTGGAGTCCACCGGGCTGGTCGACCACAACCAGCTGCCCGAACCCCCGACGCCCTCACCCGCTCCACCCGTCGCCATGGCGGTCGAAACGAGGAGACACACATGAGGAGATCCAGACGCATGGCCGCGGCCATGTCCGCTTTGGCCATGGCGGCTGGCGGGCTGGTGTCCGCGGCCGTCATCGGCGTCGGCCCCGTGAGCGCCGACATTTGCGACCCGGCGCAGGCCGGCGCCTCGCCGACGGGCCAGCAGCAGAACAACCAGCAGCGGAACAACCGGCGCAACAACGGCCAGCAGGACGACCAGCAGGGTCAGGATCAGAACCAGGAGGACCAGGGCCAGGACCAGCAGGCCCCGGAGCAGCAGGTTCCAGAACAGGAGAACGCGGGCCAGGACGGCACCGGCCAGAACGGCGCCGACCAAGGTGTCGCCGACCAGGGTGTCGCCGACCAGGGCGGTACTGACCAGGACGGCGCCGACCAGCAGGCGCCCCAGGGTGGCGGTGTCGCCGTGCGCGACCCGGCCCAGTCCCCCGAGGACGGGCAGGCAGACGAGGCAGGACAGGCAGACGAGAGCGCCTCGACGTTCTCCCGCCGCGGCCGGCCGACCAGGAGCGCCACCCCGAGCCCCAGCCAGACGCAGACGCAGGCCCCGGACGACGACCCCACAGCCGACCCCAGCGCCAACCCCAGCGCCAACCCGTCGCCGAGCGCGTCGCCGACGGGATCGCCCTCACCCTCGCCCTCCCCCACCGCGTCCGGCAACCCGGAATGTGCCGACATCGGCCCGTCCGCCGCGGACTTCGTCGACATCCGCCGGGTGGGCTCGCGTCAGCTCGACGCCCGGGCAGGCAGGAACGGCTCACGCGGCACCTTCGTCGCCCAGTGCGGGACGAACCGCAACGGCCACCACAACCCCGACAACTTCATCGTCGCCCCCGGCGTCAGCAACGGCGCCCACCACCTGCACGACTACGTGGGCAACCTGTCCACGGACGCGTTCTCCACCGACGAGAGCCTGGCCGCCGCCGACACCACGTGCCGGCAGGGCGACAAGTCCACGTACTTCTGGCCGGTGCTCCGCAACCGCAAGGTGGACGCCAACGCCAACGACCCGGACAACAACATCGGCCAGATCCTCGTCCCGCGCGCGGTGACGCTCCAGTTCCGCGGCAACGCCACCTCCAGGGTGGTCGCGATGCCGAGGTTCATCCGGATCATCACCGGTGACGCCAAGGCCGGCACGAACGGCGGCGCCAACGCCCGGGCCGGGTGGAGCTGCACGGGATTCCAAAATCGCATAAGTCCCGACAAATACACGCTTTGCCCGCGCGGCAGCCAGGTCCTCCGTATTCTGGACTTCCCGAGCTGCTGGGACGGCCAGAACACCGACAGCGCCAATCACCGCACACACGTGGTCTTCCCCGACCAAAGTGGTGCCTGTCCTCAGGGCACCAGGGCGATTCCGCAGTTGCGCATGACCCTCGCGTACACCGTGCCGCAGGGTCCTTCGTACGCCGTGGACGCCTTCCCTGAGCAGAAGCACAATCCGATCACGGACCATGGCGACTTCGCCAACGTGATGCCGGATCGGTTGATGCGGACCGTCGTCGATTGCATCAACCGAGGTCGCCGTTGCTGATCTGACGTGCCCTCACGGGCGCCCAGCCTTCCGAGTCGCACCCTCACCCGACCTTGGAGGGAAATAGATGCTCCACAGACGACACCCCCGGCACGCCCCCACCAAGCTGGACACCAGGAACGTCCGGCTGGGGGCGAGCGCCTCGATCGCCGCGGTCGTGCTGTCAGCCTTCGCGCTGACCCGCACGGAACGCGGGATCGCGATGCTCGGCCGAGGGGTCAGCTTCCTCGAGTTCTACGCCGGCGTGTTCAGCCTGGTACTGCTGACCGCGACAGTCGCGCTCGGCCTGCTCACGACCGAACGCGTCTTCCTGTCACCGGCCAACCGCGTCAGGGCGCAGCTCGCGCACCGGGCGACCGCGCTGATCGGGCTGGCCTTCCTGGTCACGCACATCACGCTCATGATCAGCCTCGGGCATGTGCCGCTCGGCGCGGCGGTCGTGCCCGTGGCCGGGATCTATGTGGGTCTCGGCGCGCTGGCCTTCGACCTGATGGTCGTGGCCGTGGCCACCGGAATGTTGAGGGGGCACTTCGCGGTACGGACCAGGCCGTGGATGTGGCGGATCATGCACTCCGCCGCGTACCTGGCCTGGCCCGTCGCGATCATGCACGGATTGACCGCCGGCCGTCCCGCGGCCGGCTGGGTGGCCTGGTCCTACGTGGCCTGCATGGCGGCGGTCGGCTCCGCGCTGGTCGTGCGCGTGCTGGCCACGTTGCGCCGGCCGCCGCTGCTGCCCGTACAGGTCGAAGGGTCCGTGGTGGCCTCGCCCGCCGCGGCCGGCGTACCCGTGGAAAGGCCGCAGAAGGCGGCCCCGGCGGCGGCTGTGGCCGCGGCCGCTCTGAAGGTCAACGCGCCGGTGAGTCTCGCGGACGCCCGGCGCAGGTTCAGGGAGGCCGGATGACCGCCTCCGGCCCGATCGAACCCGCCCTCGCCACCCCCCAGGAGAGAACGTGATCCCGGCCCGAGTGCCGCGGGTGCTGCGCATGGGTCCGGCCCGGCTGACAGCCGGGCTGGACCACTGCCGGCGCCTCGACTTACCCGCCCACCGCACGCTTCACGGCGCTCCCGAGCCGCGCGAGCTGGAGGAGCTCATCTCGCACGTCAATGAGGTGGACATGCGCGGGCGGGGCGGCGCGGCGTTCCCGTTCGCGCGCAAGCTTCGCGCCGTCGCCGACGCGGCCGGCTCCGGGGGCGAGAGCGTCGTCCTGGTCAACGGCGCGGAGGGCGAGCCCGCCAGCTCCAAGGACGCCATGCTGCTGACCCGCAACCCGCACCTGGTGCTGGACGGGGCGGTACTGGCGGCCGAGGCGCTGGGCGCCCGCGAGGTGGTCGTCGCCACGGCCGGTGGCGAGGTCGCCGAGGCGTCCGTCGCCGCCGCCGTGACCGAGCGCCGGGCGGCGAACATCTCGGGTGGCTCCGAGAGCCGGGTGCCCATCCGGGTGGTCGGGATCCAGGAAAGGTTCATCTCCGGCGAGGGCGGTGCGCTCGTCCGCGGCGTGAACGGCGAGGAGGCCATCCCGCCGGGCAGGAAGCGGCGGGCCGCGACGAGCGGCGTGGACGGGCTCCCGACCCTGCTGTCCAACACGGAGACCTTCGCCCAGTTCGCGCTGCTGGCCGAGCTCGGCCCGGAGCGGTACGCCGAGGTCGGCACCAGCAAGGAGCCCGGCACCATCCTGCTCACCGTCAGCGGCGGCGCGGCCAACGGCGCGGTCATCGAGGCGCCGACCGGCACCTACCTGGCCGACGTGCTCGCGCTGACCGAGGCCGAGGTCGGCGACGGGGTGCTCATCGGCGGCTACCACGGCGCGTGGCTGTCGGCCGAGGTCGCCCAGTCGGCCGTGATCTCGCGCGAGGGCATGAAGGCGGCCGGGGCCACCCTGGGCGCCGGGATCATCGTCCCGCTGGGCGAGTCGACCTGCTCGCTCGGCGAGGCCGCCCGGGTCGCGGCCTACCTGGCAGCCGAGTCGGCGGGCCAGTGCGGCCCCTGCCGCCTCGGCCTGCCGGACCTCGCCAGGGCCATGTACGCGCTGGTGGAGGGCACCGGATCGGTGGATGCGGTACGCCGGTGCGTACGCGGCGTCGAGCGGCGCGGTGCCTGCTTCCACCCCGACGGCACGGCCAAGTTCGTGCTGTCGGCACTGGACGCGTTCGAGAGCGAGATCGCGCTCCACCTGGAGCACGGCTCGTGCGGGCGCCCGGTACGCGGCGTGCTGCCCATGCCCGAGCGCGAGGCCGATCTCGAATACCGGCTGGAGGTCGACTGGTCGCGCTGCCAGGGCCATGGGCTGTGCGCGCACCTGCTGCCGGAGTTCGTGGACCTGGACGACTACGGCTTCCCGTCGTTCAGGAACGTCCCCGGCTGGATGGTCAAGGAGGCCCGGCGGGCGGTCGAGATGTGCCCGGCACTGGCCCTGCGGCTGGCCCAGACGACCGGGGACGGCCCCAAGCCGGCCGGGTCGCCGCTGCGGCTGGTCAAGGACGGAGTGCTCAAGAAGGCCGGGTCGAGCCTGCCCCGGCTGAGCCGGGTCGGCGGCGGCCCGAGCGTCTCAAGAGTGGGAGGAACGGCTGGGTGATCCAGAGGTGAGGCACATGTGACGAACCTGGCGGGATCCGTCAGGCGTCTCACCCATGTCCGGGACGATCACGACTCGGGGAGACGCCGCATGGACCGCCGGGATTTCCTGCATGTCACCGCGCTCGCCCCGCTGGCGCTCTCCGCGCCGCCGCCCCCCTGGGACCGGCTGCGCAGACGGCTGGCGGGCACGCTCGTGTTGCCGGGTGAGGCCGGATACGACAGCGCGCGCCGCCTGTACAACCCCGCCTACGACCGGATCAGGCCGGGCGGGGTCGCTTACTGCGCGGGCGCGGCCGACGTCTCGGCGTGCCTGGCGTTCGCGCGCACGTACGGCGTGGCGGTCGCCACCCGCTCGGGCGGCCACTCGTACGCGGGCTGGTCCACCGGCACCGGCCTGGTGATCGACGTGTCCAGGATGGCGTCGGTCACCTACGCGAACGGCCGGGCCACGGTCGGCGCGGGCGCCAAGCTGATCGACGTCTACGACCGGCTCTCCCGCCACGGCGTCAGCATCCCCGCCGGTTCCTGCCCCACGGTGGGGATCGGCGGCCTCACCCTGGGCGGCGGGATCGGGGTGGTGTCCAGGAAGTACGGGCTCACGTGCGACGTCCTGGAGTCCGTACGCGTCGTGACGGCCGACGGCCGGCTGCTGACCTGCGACGCCGAGCACCATGCCGGGCTCTACTGGGCCTGCAGGGGCGGGGGCGGCGGCAACTTCGGCGTGGCGGTGTCCTTCCGGTTCCGCACCCACGAGGCGCGCGACCTGACCGTGTTCTCCCTGAGCTGGCCGTGGGCCAGGGCGGCGGCCGCGGTCAGGGCGTGGCAGTCATGGGGACCCTCGGCGCCGGACGAGCTGTGGTCGTCCCTGCACCTGTCGCGGTCGGCGGGCGGGCTGGAGGTGCGGCTCATCGGCACGTACGTGGGCCGCGGGTCCGTGCTGGAGCGGCTGCTGGTGCCGCTGGTGGCCAGGATCGGGCGGCCGTCGTCCCGGTCGGTGCGGACGCCCGCCTACCTGGACGCCATGCGGATCATGGCGGGCTGCCCGTCGCTGTCGGTCGCCGAGTGCCGGCGGCTGCCGCGGGAGACGTTCGCCGCCAAGTCGCACCTCGCCTACCGGAAGCTGCCCGCCGAGGGGATCCGGGCGCTGGTGGCCGGGGTGGCCCGGCGCGGGCGGCACTCGGTGCTGATGGACGCGCTCGGCGGGGCGATCGGGCGGGTGGATCCCGCGGCGACGGCCTTCCCGCACCGGGCGGCGCTTTACAGCGTGCAGTATTACGCGGAAGGCACCGATCGCGGGTGGTTACGCGGAATCCACGGCCCAATGTCCCGATATTTCGGGGATCACGCCTATGTGAATTACATTGACCCCGATTTGGGTAATTGGCGGAGCGCTTACTACGGGGCCAATGCGAGGCGGCTGGCCGAGATGAAGGCGACGTACGACCCCAGTCGGTTGTTCAGAATATCCCAGGGGGTGTGACCTTTCCGCGTACGTGCACCGGGTGCCCGATGCCCACCAGCTGGTAGACGCGCTTGGAGGTCTCCACCGGCATGCGTACGCAGCCGTGCGAGGCGGGATGCAGCGGAAGCCGCGTGGCGCCGTGCAGGGCGATGCCGCCGACGAAGTACAGCGAGTTGAACATCGCGCCCAGGTCGCCCTTCGTCCACCCCGGCGCCCGCCTGGTCACCTTGAAGTCCCCCACCGGGGTTACCGCGTCGCCGCACCGCCCCTGGTGGCACCAGCGCACCTCGGCGCCCGTGGAGATGTGCGCGTAGAGCACCGGGCGGCGATCGCGGTAAAGAGTGAGGAGCTGGCGGGTCAGGTTGACCTCGACCCGGTCGGCGGCGCCGTTGGGGACCAGCGGGTGGACCTTCGGTTTCCTGTCCAGCGCCCGCCACACCTCGCTCCCGACCGCCCCCTTGGGCGTCAGCCGGTGGGCCTTCTGCACGGCGTACACCCCGAACTTGGTCTGCTCGTCATAGACGCCGCCGACCTTGCCGAAGTAGTAGCCGCCGTCGCGCATGCGCCGTTGCAGCATCTTGACGAGCTCGCCGCGGTCGCCCGGCTTGAGCACGACCGGCTTGGCCACGGTGGATGGCTCGTCCGGGCCGGTCAGCGCGTCGTCGCCGACCGTGGGCCGCTCCTCCCACCGGAGCGCGGGGTCCTCGTCCCGTGCGACGACCTCCTCCTCCCGGACCGGCGGGCTCTCCCCACGGCCGATCGGACCCGTCCCCCGCACCACCGGGGTCTCCCCACGGCCGGCCGGGCCCATCCCCCGGAACGGCGGCGTATCCGCCCGGCCGGCCGGGCCTGTGCCGCGCACCGAGGGGCTCGCTCCCCGGCGGTCCGGGCCCTCACCGTCGCCGGGAGTCGCTCGGCGGGAAACGGGAACGGCTTCCCGCCCAGAGGGCGCCTCCTCGGCGAGCGCGAGCGCGGGTACCGGCACCAGCAGCGGCAGCCCGCATCCGACGGCGAGAACGACAATTCCCGAAACCATTGTCCTCATAATTCGACGCCTACCCAGATAGCCGTAAATGCATCCCCTGCGGCGGCCTTCGACAGCAAAATTCGGGAGAATTAGCGAATCCCACCGAGACCGGCATTTCGCATTTATAGCGACCTATGGCAGAAAAAGGGTCGCGGTTCGGCCGGTACGGCTGGCAGGATGCGATGCCATGCGCAACTGGCCACTCTTCGACCTGTCCATCACGACTCCACGCCTCCAGCTGCGCCTGCCCTCGCTCACCGACCTCGACGAGTTGGGCGACCGGGCGGCGGAGGGCGTGCACGAGCCGGATTTCATGCCGTTCCTGGTTCCCTGGTCGGACGCCGAGCCGGAGCAGCGGGCCAGGAGCACGGTGCAGTACCACTTCCGCACGTGGAGCGAGTTCACCGCGGCGAGCTGGGCGATCGAGTTCGTGGTGGTCTTCGAGGGCCGGGTGGTCGGCACCCAGGGCATCATGGCCAAGGGTTTCCCGGTCACCCGCGAGGTCCGCACCGGTTCCTGGCTCGGGCGGCGCTTCCAGGGCCGGGGCATCGGCACGGAGATGCGCCAGGCCGTGCTGCACCTGGCATTCGCCGGGCTGGGGGCCGAACACGCCACGACGGAGGCGTTCGAGGACAACCACGCCTCCAAGGCGGTGACACGGAAGCTCGGCTACCGCGAGGACGGCATGTCGGTGCACGACCGCCAGGGCAAGCCCGTCAACCTCCTCCGCTTCCGCCTGGCCAGGCAGGACTGGACCGAGCCGCCCGGCTTCGAGCTCCACGGCCTCGCCGCCTGCCTGCCCCTCTTCGCCCTGGAGACCTGAGCCCTGTCGCGGGCGCACCTCCCCGGGTACGCCCGCGGGCATCACACAAGGTCAGAAGTCGAAATCGTCAATGTTGTCCTTGTCGAACACGGTCGGCTTCCCGAGCAGCACTTCCCCCTTGGCCCCGACGGTGTACTCGCCGAGCCTGCCCGCCTTGAACCTCTCCCCCTCCGCCCCGGTGATCTGCCCCGAGGCCAGCGCGGCGGCCGCGTACGAGGCCAGGTAGCCGAGGTCGGCGGGGTTCCACAGCTCGAACGCGTCGATGGTGCCGTCCTTGACGAACTTCCTGAGCTGGTTGGGCGTTCCCAGCCCGGTCAGCTTGACCTTCCCCTTGTACGGCGAGTCCGACAGGTAACGGGCGGCGGCCGCGATCCCCACGGTCGTCGGCGAGATGATGCCCGCCAGGTCCGGATAGGACCGCAGCAGTCCCTGGGTCTCGGTGAAGGACTTCTGGTCGTCGTCGTTGCCGTAGGCGACCTTGACCAGCTCCATGTCCTTGAACTCGGGCTTGGTCAGCTCGTCCTTCATGAACTCGATCCAGGCGTTCTGGTTGGTCGCGTTCGGGGTGGCGGAGAGCACGGCGATCTTGCCCTTGTGCCCGATCTGCTCGGCCAGCAGTTGCACCTCCGTACGCCCGAGGTCCTCGGCGCTCGCCTGGTTGACGAAGATCTGGCGGCCGTCGGCGGCGGTGTCGGAGTCGTAGCTCACCACCTTGATCCCGGCGGCCATGGCCTGCTTGAGCGCGGGCACCACGGCGTTCGGGTCGTTGGCGGAGATGACGATGGCGTCCTGCTTCTGCTGCGTCAGCGTGTTGATGTAGGACACCTGGGAGGACGCGCTGGCGTCGGACGGGCCGACCTCCTTGCCCTCGCCGCCGTACTCCGCGGCGGCCGAGATGCCGCCCTGGTTCGCGATCGTGAAGTACGGATTGTTGACCTGCTTCGGCAGGAACGCGACCTTCAGTCCCTGCTTGATGGGGGCGTTCGGGTCGGCCGCGGCCGACGAAGCGGCGCCGGCCGGGGCGGAGGACTGCTGCTGGGCCACGTCGCTCCTGGTGGTGCCGCCCCCGCAGGCGGCGGTCAGCAGGACGAGCCCGGTGAGGAGCGCCGCGGGGCGCCAAGGGGTGCGCGTTGTCATGAAACGGACTTCCCTTCCACTGATGGTGTTGTGCGCCGCCGCCTGACCGCCCCCAGGTTCGGCGCCAGCACGGACGCGACGAGCAGCAGGCCCGTCACGAAGTTGAGGACCTCGTTGGCCACGTCGGCGAGGATCAGCGCGTTGCGCACCACGCCGAGCAGCAGCACCGCCATGAGGACGCCGGGCAGCGAGCCCCGCCCGCCGAAGATCGACACCCCGCCGAGCAGTACGGCGGCCACCACGGCCAGCTCCAGCCCCATGCCGTTGTCCGCCCGGGCGCTGGCGTAGCGGAACGTGTAGACCAGGGACGCCAGCGAGGCCATCGTCCCGGAGGCCACGAACAGCCAGAACTTGATCCGCTTGACCCGGACGCCGGCGAAGAAGGCGGCCTCCACGTTCGAGCCGAGCGCGAAGATCGACCGGCCCAGCCCGGTCGCGTGCAGCACCACGGCCGCCACCCCCGCCAGCACCACGACCAGCAGGGAGGCCAGCGGGATCGGGCCCAGGGAGGCGGTGGCCAGGCCGGTGTAGGCGGGCGGCAGGTCGGCCACCGCCTGGTCGCCGAGCAGCACGTACGCCAGGCCGCGGAACAGCGCGTACGTGCCGATCGTCACCGCCAGGGAGGGCAGGCCGAGCCCGGTGACGAGCAGGCCGTTGAACGCGCCGCACACGGCGCCGACCAGCAGGCAGATCGGCATGATCGCCTCGATCGGCAGGCCCGCGTTCCAGAGCTGGCCGAGCACCGCGCAGGACAGGCCCAGCGTGGAGGCCACCGACAGGTCGATCTCGGCCGCCACGATCACCAGCGTCATGGTGAGCACCATCAGGGCGATCTCGGTGGTGTCCAGGAGCAGGAAGGAGACGTTGGAGCCGTTGGCGAAGCCGTCCACGCCGAGCGAGGCCCACAGGGCGACCCCGGCGAGCAGGGCCAGGATCAGTCCCTCCCAGCGGTAGGCCGCCCGGACCGGCCAACGGGACCCCACGGCCCCGGTGTGTTCAGCGGGCATCGCGGAACCTCCTGCGGCGCAGCGCGGCGGCGACCCGCAGCGCGAGCAGCCGGTCGAGGACGATGGCGGCGATCAGCAGCGCGCCGTTGATCGCGGTCTGGGCGAGCGCGTCCACCCGCAACACGGCCAGCGCGCTGGTGATGGTCGACAGGAGCAGCGCCCCGAGCGCGGCCCCGTACACCGTGCCGCTGCCGCCGAAGATCGCCACGCCGCCCACCACGACGGCCGCGATCACGTCCAGCTCCTTGCCGGTGGCCACGGTGGCGTCCACGGTGCCGAACCTGGCCGCCCACATGACCCCGGCCAGCCCGGCCAGCGCCCCGTTGGCGACGAACGCCGCGACGATCCTGCGGCGCACCCGGATCCCGGCCAGTACGGCGGCCTCGGGGTTGGAGCCGATGGCGTACAGCTCACGGCCGGCCCGCAGGTTGCCCAGCATCCAGCCGGCGACCAGCAGCACGGCCAGGGCGACCAGGGCGGGCAGCGGGACACCGAGCACCGAGCGGGTGCCCAGGGCCAGGAAGCCCTCGGGCATGTCGGCGGCGTTCACCTGGCGGCCGCCGGCCCAGGCGTAGTCGATGCCGCGGAAGGCGTACAGGGTGCCGAGGGTGGCCACCAGAGCGGGCACCTTGGCGACGCCGACGAGCAGGCCGTTGACCGCGCCGCAGGCGGCGCCGAGCACCACGCACCCGGCGATGACCAACGGGATCGGCACGCCCGGGTTGTCGGCCAGGACGAGCGCGCCGCCGAAGGCCGACAGACCGACCACGGAGCTGACCGACAGGTCCACGTTCCTGGTGATGACGACGAGCGTCTGGCCGACGGCGAGCAGGGCCACGATGGCGGAGTTCAGCAGGATGTCGCGCAGGCTGGCGTAGGTCAGGAAACCGGGGTTGGCCGCGCCGGTGACGCCGAACAGCACGCCGAGCGCGACCACGATGCCCAGCTCGCGCACCCGCGCGACCCGGTCGACGAGCCGCCGCCCGCCGTTGCGGCGCCCGGCCTCCGTCCTGGTGGCGGTGGCGGTCACTCGCCCTCCCTCCCCGGCAGGCGGGGCGTACGGTTCCGGATCACGCGGCGCTCCTTCCGGTGGCGGCGGCCATCACGCTCTCCTCCGTCGCGTCCGCCCGGTCGAGCTCGGCGACCAGCCGCCCCTCGTGCATGACCAGCACCCGGTCGGCCATGCCCAGCACCTCGGGCAGCTCCGAGGAGATCATCAGCACCGCCACGCCGCTCCCGGCCAGCTCCGACAGCAGCCGGTGCACCTCGGCCTTGGTGCCCACGTCGATCCCCCGGGTGGGCTCGTCCACGATCAGCACCGACGGCCTGCGCGCCAACCACTTGGCCAGTACGACCTTCTGCTGATTGCCGCCGGACAGGACGTTCACCGGATCCGTCAGCCGGACGAACTTCAGCCGCAGCCGTACCGCCCAGTCCCGGGCCAGCGCCCGCTCGGCCGGCCGGGAGACCAGCGGCCCCCGGCGTACGGCGGCCAGCCCGGCGAGTCCGATGTTGCGCTCGATCGACAGGTCCATGACCAGCCCCTGCTGCCGCCGGTCCTCGGGCACCAGCGCCAGCCCGGCCGCCATCGCCGCCGTGGGGCTGGCGGGCCGCAGCCGCCGGCCGTCCACCTCCACGCTGCCGGCGTCCCACCGGTCGATCCCGAACACGGCCCTGGCCACCTCGCTGCGCCCGGCCCCGACCAGCCCGGCCAGGGCGACGATCTCGCCCCGCCGCACGTCGAAGGACACGTCGGTGAACACGCCCTCGCGGGTGAGCCGGCGCACCTTCAGCGCGACCTCGCCGGCGTCCGTCTCCTGCTTGGGGAACAGGGCCTCCAGCTCCCTGCCGACCATGCGGCGTACCAGGTCGTCGGGGGTGATGCCGGCGATCTGGTCGACGGCGACGAGGGCGCCGTCGCGCAGGGTGGTCACCCGCTGGCACAGCTCGAACATCTCCTCCAGGCGGTGCGAGACGAACAGCAGCGCGCACCCCTGCTCCCGCAGCGCCTTGGCGACGCCGAAGAGCCGGGCGACCTCCTGGCCGGACAGGGCGGCGGTGGGCTCGTCCATGATGAGCACCCGCGCCTGCCGCGACAGCGCCTTGGCGATCTCCACGAGTTGCTGGTCGGCGATCGACAGGCCGCGGGCCGGCTGGTCGGGGTCGAGGTGCACGCCGAGCCTGGTGAACAGCTCGGCGGCGGCGGACCGCATGGCCCGCCGGTCGATGCCGAGGCGGGCGCGGGGCTGGCGGCCCATGAAGATGTTCTCCATGACCGACAGGTCGGGGAACAGGGTTGGCTCCTGGTAGATCACCGCGACCCCGGCCCGCTGCGCGTCGGCGGGCCCGCCGAACTCGACCGGCTCCCCGTCCAGCAGGATCCGCCCCGAGTCGGGCCGGTGCACGCCTGAAAGGATCTTCACGATCGTGGACTTGCCCGCGCCGTTCTCCCCGGCGAGCGCGTGCGCCTCGCCGGGGAAGAGCTCCAGAGAGACCTCGCGTACGGCGCGCACCGCACCGAACGCCTTGCTGACCTGTGAGAGGGACAGAACGGGAGTTTGATCCATGTGCCGCGCTCCCGGCGAAAATCGTTTTAAGCGGTGGGAGGACGGTAGATCAGCGAGTGGCCGGGCGTCAATGGTCGTTCAGGGCGAGAGTGCGGTGGGGCCCTCGTCCCGCGCGGCATGTGCAAATTGTTACGTTTTAAGAACTTCCTTGGCGGGAACCGGGCAGCCCTCGCGGCGATACCTGCCGGGCGCCATGCCGTGCTCCCGCTTGAAGGCGGTGGCGAAGGCGAACTCCGAGCCGTAGCCGACCCTGGCGGCGATCTCCCCCAGCGCCGCCTCCGACTGACGCAGCAACCGGGCGGCCGTGGCCAGGCGCCACCAGGTGACATAGGCCAGCGGCGACCGCCCGACCAGCGTGCTGAACCGGCGCGAGAAGGCCGCCCGGGACAGCCCCGCCAGCGCGCCCAGCTCCTGGACCGTCCACGGGTGGGCGGGGTCCCGGTGGACGGCGTCCAGCGCCGCGCTGACCCCCGGATCCGCCAGCGCCCGCGCCCACCCGCCGACCTCGCAGTGCCCGCGCTCCGCGTCGAACCAGGCCCGCAGGATGTAGAGCAGCAGCAGGTCCAGCAGGGACGACACGACCGTGTCCGCGCCCAGCCGGGGCCGCCGGATCTCCGCGCCCAGCAGCTCCACGGCGGTGCGCACCTCGGTGCGCAGGCCGAGCCGGGCCGGCAGGTAGATCATGTCGGGCAGATCGGCCAGGATCGGGTGGGCCAGGCCCGGGTCGAGCCGGTAGCCGCCGCACAGCAGCACCGTGGTCGGCGGGCCGTCCACGGAGGCCGAGGCGAACAGCGGCGCCGGATCCGCCGGGCCGTGGTCGCACTCCGCGATGGGCGTGTCCGGCGCGTCGGCCATCACGTAGCCGTGACCGTGGGGGAAGAACACCACGTCACCGGCCGACAGCATGATCGGCTCACCGCTCGGCGGCAGCAAGCGGCTCGACCCCTGCAGCACGACCTGGAACCCCGCCGACCCCGGAGCCGCCGGGAACCGCTGTCCCCAGGGCGCCCGCAGCTCGACCCGGGCTGAGCGCGGCTCCCCGGTGCGCATGATGGCGATCACGTCGCTGAGCACGTCCACAGCGGGAGTATAAGCGACTGTTTCCGCCACGAGACGATGGCGTATGAAATTCGCGTCGATGGCGCATTGGTCATCTCGTCCGGCGCCCCTACGGTTGCCTTCGTACATGACGGACGAGCAGGAACGGGGTACGCGATGAGCGTGGTTCTGGTCACCGGGGCGACCGGCACGGTCGGCAGGCAGGTGGCGGCGCAACTGACCGCGGCGGGGGTCGGGATCAAGCCCTTGAGCAGGGCGACGGGCGACCTGAGGGATCCCGGGTCGCTGCCGCTCGACGGGGTGGAGGCGGTGTTCCTGGTGTGGCCGTTCGCCTCGGCGGAGGGGGCGGCGCCGGTGGTCGGGGAGATCGCCCGGCGGGTCCGGCGCGTGGTCTACCTCTCCTCGGCCGCGGTACGCGAGCCGGAGCGCGAGATCGAGCGGCTGATCGAGGAGTCCGGGCCGGAGTGGACGTTCCTGCGCCCGCACGCCTTCGCGGCCAACACGCTGCGCTGGGCCCGGCAGGTCCGGGCCGGAGTGGTACGCGGCGCGTACGGGCAGGCCGCCATGCCCCTGGTGCACGAGCGGGACATCGCGGCCGTCGCCGTACGGGCTTTGCTGGACGACGGTCACCACGGGGCCGTCCACGCGCTGACGGGCCCGGAGTCGCTCACCCAGGCCGACCAGCTCCGCATCATCTCCGAAGTCCTGAAATTTCCGGCGCGCTGGGTGGAGGTCCCCCCGGACGAGGCCCGCGCCGACCTGCTCGCCACCGGCCTGCCCGCCGCGGTGGCGGACGACGTCCTGCGGGCCCAGGCGGCACTGGTGAGCCACCCGGCCCCCGTCACCCGGACGGTCGAGGAGGTCACGAAGGCCGCGCCGCGCACGTTCCGGCAGTGGGTGGCCGACCACGCGGCCGACTTCCGCGAGGTGCCCGCCCCCGCCACCACCATGCGGGCCGCCCGCCTGCATGAATACGGCGGCCCGATCCACCACGACCGGATCCCGACCCCGCGCCCCGGCCCGGGAGAGGTGCTGATCGAGGTCGCCGGAAACTCCTTCAACCCGTCGGAGCTCGGCCTGCGGGCCGGCCTGCTGCGCAATTTGTTCGAGCTGGACCTGCCGCACACGTTCGGCTGGGACGTCTCGGGCACGGTCGTGGAGACGGGCCCGGGCGTCACCGATCCGGCCCCGGGCGAGCGCGTGTTCGGCCTGGTGACCGGCTCAGCCGCCGATTACGTCGTCGCGCCCGCGAGCCTGCTGGCCCCCGCGCCGCGCAGCATCCCGCTGGCCGACGCCGCCGCCGTCCCGGTGGCCGGGCTCACCGCCTGGCAGGCCGTCCACGAGCAGGCCCCGCTCGCCCCGGGGCAGCGGGTGCTGATCAACGGCGCGGGCGGCGGCATCGGCCTGTTCGCCGTCCAGCTCGCCAGGCTGGCCGGCGCCACGGTGACGGCCACGGCCAGCCCGCGCAGCGCGGCGGCGGTCGCCCGGTACGGCGCCCACGAGGTCATCGACTACACCACCACGCCGCTGCCCGGCGGCATGGACGTGGTGCTCAACCTGGCCGGGATCCCCGCCGAGCAGGCCACCGTCCTGGCCGGGCTCGGCCGTACGGTGCTCACGGCCGCCACCCCGATCGAGGGCGGCACGCACTTCGTGATGCGCAACGACCCCGCCCAGCTCGCCGAGCTGGCCGCGCTGATCGACAAGGGCGAGCTGGCGGTCGAGGTCGTCGAGACTCACCCGCTGACGGAGCTGGCGGAGATCCACCGCAGGGCGGAGGCGGGCGACACCCGGGGCAAGATCATCCTGCTGCCGGCCTGAAGTGCCGCAGCACCTCGGGGTTGGCCATGGCGTCCGGGTTGGCGGCCTCCTCGACGGGCGTGCCGAGCAGGATCTTGCGCACCGGCACCTCCAGTTTCTTGCCGGAGAGCGTACGCGGGATGCCGGGCACGGCGTGGATCTCGTTGGGCACGTGCCGGGGTGACAGCTCCTCGCGCAGCGCGGTGCACAGGCTGCGTTCGAGCTGCTCGGTGAGCGTGGCGCCGGGGGCGAGCGTCACGTACAGGAGCAGTCGCCCCTCCTGCCCGAGTTGTCCCGTGTCGATCACCATGCTGTCGGCGATCTCGTCGAACCGCTCCACGACCCGGTAGAACTCGCTGGTGCCCATCCGGACGCCGCCCCGGTTGAGGGTCGAGTCGGAGCGCCCGTAGATCACGCAGCTCCCGTCCTTGTTGATCTTGATCCAGTCGCCGTGCCGCCACACGCCCGGGTAGACGTCGAAGTAGCTGTCGAAGTAGCGCCGCCCGTCGGGGTCGTTCCAGAACATCACCGGCATCGACGGCATCGGCTGCGTCAGCACCAGCTCGCCCACCTCGCCGACGACCGACCGGCCCGCCGGATCGTACGACTCCACCTTCGCCCCCAGCGACCGGCACGGGATGATCCCCGCCCTGATCGGATGGAGCACGGTGGCCCCGACGAACCCGGTGCACACGTCGGTGCCGCCGGAGAACGAGCCGACCGGCACCCCGGGCAGCTCGGCCGACACCCACGCGAACCCCTCGGGCGGCAGCGGCGACCCGGTCGAGCCGACGCCGCGCAGCCGTTCCAGCCCGTCGAGCCGGAGCCCGGACTTCAGCGAGGCCATGATGTACGGCGCCCCGACCCCGAAGTAGGTGACCTGCTCGGAGTCGGCGATCCGCCACAGGGCGGCCGGCGAGGGATAGGTGGCCGCGCCGTCGTAGAGCACCGGCGTGGCTCCCACCAGCAGGGCGCCGACGAGGTAGTTCCACATCATCCAGCCGGTGGTGGTGTACCAGAAGAACACATCGCCCTCGCCGAGGTCCTGGTGGAAGGCGAGCGACTTGAGATGCTCCAGCACCACGCCGCCGTGGCCGTGCACGATCGGCTTGGGCAGTCCGGTCGTGCCGCTGGAGTAGAGGATCCACAGCGGATGGTCGAACGGCACCCGCTCGAACTCCAGCGGCCCCTCCTCGGCCCGCAGCCCCTCCCAGCCGATCACCTCACCGTGCGGCGGCTCCTCGGTGGGACCTTCGGCGGGCCCCTCGGCGGGCAGGGCCTGCTGGGGCGGCCGGCCCTCCTCGGCGGCGGCCAGGTAGGGGATCCACACGGTCGCGCGCAGCGTGGGCAACGCGGCGGCGATCTCGTTGACGGCGGCCGAGCGGTCGTAGCTCTTGCCGTTGTAGCGGTAGCCGTCGACCGCGATGAGCACCTTGGGCTCGATCTGCTTGAACCTGTCGACCACGCTGGCCACGCCGAAGTCGGGCGAGCCCGCCGACCAGATCGCGCCCAGCGAGGCGGTGGCGAGGAAGGCGATGAGGGCCTGCGGGATGTTCGGCAGGTAGCCGGCCACGCGGTCGCCGCGTCCCACGCCCAGCCGGACCAGCCCGGCCCGGACGCGGGCGACCTCGTCGCGCAACTCGTCGCGGGTCAGCTCCTGGCGGGCGCCGTCCTCGGAGACGAACACCAGGGCGGTGCCCCCGGCGTGGCGCAGGGCGTTTTCCGCGTAGTTGATCGTGCCGCCGGCGAACCACCGGGCGGCGGGCATCTCCCCGGACACCACGGGCCCGTCGCCGCGCTCCCCGAGCACGTCGAAGTAGTCCCAGATCGAGGTCCAGAACTCCGCCGGCCGGTCCACCGACCACTGCCAGAGGTCCTCGTAAGGCCCGGACCTGCCCAGCCACTCCAGGTAGCGGGTCAGCCTGGCGGACGCGACGACCTCTTCGCTCGGCTCCCAGAG
This sequence comes from Nonomuraea jiangxiensis, assembly GCF_900099965.1. GTDB lineage: Bacteria > Actinomycetota > Actinomycetes > Streptosporangiales > Streptosporangiaceae > Nonomuraea > Nonomuraea jiangxiensis. Next base: position 202,068 of record NZ_FNDJ01000003.1, read on the forward strand.
AAGCTCGCCCTCAGCAACCATGTGTCCCATCCTGTCGCCCGATCAACGGAAAGTCATACCTGACCTTCTACATAACTTGCTATCTCCGTAGGTGGTCCACCGCCATACGCGCGGCCGTGCCGATCACGGCGTCGGCGCGCGGCTGGTTGAGCGCGGCGCTGAAGGAACGGGTGAAGACGGCCACCGCGTAGCTCCTGCCGTCGGGGTATTCGACGACGCCCGACTCGCAGCGCAACGTGGGCATCGTGCCGGTCTTGCCGCCGACGGCCACGTCGTCGTAGGGGAAGCCGGAGGCCAGCCGGTGCGGCCAGACCTGCAGTTTGAACACGCTGCGCATCCAGGCGCACATGGCGGGCGAGGCCGCCTCGTCCCGCCAGATCAGCCGGAACAGCCGGGCCATCTCACGAGGGGTGCTCCGGTTGGTCCGCGCCGGGTCGAGCGCGCTCAGCCGCTCTATGTCGTCGGGATCCAGGTACGGCCACCCGTGCCCGGTGTCCGTCCGCATGCTGCGGTTCATCGTCTCGCAACTCTGCGTGACCCGCGTGACCTCCAGCCCGAGCGCGTCCAGCATGGCGTTGACCGCGTCGAACCCGATCCGGCCGAGCAGGGCGTCGGCCGAGCTGTTGTCACTCACCGCGATCATCAGGTACGCCAGGTCGCGCAGCGAGATCGTCACGTCGTCGAGCATCACCGCGATCCCCGTGGGCCCCGCCTCGCGGGCGCCGCCCGGCACGGTCACCCGGCAGGCCGGATCGAGCAGCCCGGCGTCGGCCTGCCGGCAGAACTCCACCAGCAGCGCCACCTTGAACATCGACGCCGTGGGCAGCGGCTCGTCGGCGCCGTGCCCGATCTCCCGTCCTGACTCGATGTCGGCGGCGTAGAGCCAGCCGGTCACGCCCGCCCTCCCGAACAGGACGTCGAAGTCGGGCGCGCTCATGCCAGCATCCCCGGCCTGCGGCTGACCCTCCGCGCGGGCCCGAAATCGTGCCCGGGGCCCTGCTCCGTCATCCCGGCGCTCTCCTTCAACGTCCGTACGGTCACGGCCGAGAAGTCGGCGATCAGTTCGTTCGTCGGCCCCGTGGCCCCGCGCCAGGCAGTGGAGACCCGGCTGATGATCGGCGAGCCTAGCAGTGGCCGCCAGGCCAGGCCCGGTTGCTCCCCTTTCGGCCCGAAGGCCACCGCCGCCCCCGCCAGCACCAGCCCGAGCCCGGCGCCCTCGTGCACCTGCGCGGGCACGTAGCCGTGGCGGCGGCACTCCGAGAGCGTCTCCGCGTGCAGCCCCGGCTCGCCCTCAAGCGGCGGCATCAGCAGATCGCGGCCCGCCAGGTCGGCCAGGTGCACCTCGCCCACGCCGGTCAATGGGTCATCGGCCGCCAGCAGCACGCCCTGGGCCTGCCCGAGCACCTGGCCGAAGCGCAGGCCGGGGGCGGAGAGCGGGTGGCGGACCAGGCCGACGTCTATCACGCCCTCCGCCAGGGCCGTGACCTGGTCGGCGGTCCAGATTTCCGCGGGCGCCAGGCGTACTCCGGGGTGGGTCTCGCGGAAACCCGCGACCAGGGCGGCGATCACGGCGGCGGCCAGGTCGGGCGGGACGCCGACCTTGAGCGCCTCGCCCTCGCCCTGCCTGGCGAGCTCGTGCAGCCGGTCCACCCGGGCCACGATCTCGCGGGCCTCGCCCAGCAGCAGCCGACCGGCGTCGGTGAGGCGGACCTGGCGGGCCGAGCGGTCGAACAGCCGCACGCCGAGCTCCTCCTCCAGGCGCTTGATGCGCTGGCTGAGCGGGGGCTGGGCCATGCCGAGCCGGATGGCGGCGTTGCCGAAGTGGAGTTCCTCCGCGACCACCGTGAAGTAGCGGAGGTGCCGGACCAGGTCCATGACCAGCAAATATATCCAGATTTATATCTGCATGGCCGTCATACCAGTATTGGACACGGTTAGCGGCGAACTGGTGTTATCTGCCGCATGGCACTACAAAGGGGGACAAGTTATGCATACCTTCAGCCGGAGACCCGGCCACGTCGGCGGCGCAGGTGGCCGTGGATCGTGGCCGTCCTCCTGGTCCCGATCATCGCCGCGGGGGGCGTGATCTGGGCGCTGCGCACGCAGGGCGCGCCTGAGGAGACGGCCGACCAATATCTCGCGGCCTGGTCCCGGCAGGACTACGCGGCGATGCGTGCGCTCGTCGCCGACCCGCCACCCGACTTCGAGAGTCTGCACCGGCGCTTCTTCGCCGACCTCAAGCTCACCCGGGCCGACTTCTCCCTGCCCAGGCCCAGCGGTGTCTTCGCCGGCCCGGTCGTGGACGACGAGGGGGTCGCCGCCTTCCACGCCCGGCTGATCGGGGCGCGGGACTGGGACTACGACGGCGAGCTCCGGCTGGTCGAGCGCGACCGCACCTGGAAGGTCGCCTGGGCGCCCGACACCATCCACCCGCTGCTCACCATCAGGGAACGCTCGCTGCGCCTGGTCAAGCAGCGGGAGGACCCGCTCAAGGTGCTGGCCGCCGACGGCACACCCATCAACACCCCGGACGCGCCCGGCTCGGTGCAGCAGCTCGTCGAGGGGATAAGGCAGACCTATCCCGACCGGTTCAAAGCCAAGAACGACGCCGATATCGGCCTCTACCAGGGAGACAAGCTCGTCAGGACCGTGGTGGAGCCCGGCGGGGTCCGGCCGCTGCAGACCACACTCGACCTCAGGGTGCACCGGGCGGGGGCCGCGGCGATGGAGGGCGTGTCGAAACCGGCCTCGCTGGTGGCGCTGCGGGCCTCCACCGGGGAGATTCTGGCCGTGGTCAACAAGCCGGGCGGGTTCAACCGGGCGCTGCTCGGCAAATATCCGCCGGGCTCCACGTTCAAGGTCGTGACGGCCTCCGCGCTGGTCGCGGGCGGTGTGGAGCCCGCTGAGAAGGTCACCTGCCCGGCCGAGAAGAACATCGGCGGCTTCCCCTTCCACAACGCGGGCTTCGAGGACTTCGGCACGCTGACCTTCCAGGAGGCGTTCGCGCATTCCTGCAACACCACGTTCGGCGAGATGAGCGTCGCCGACCTGGGCGGCGCCCGGCTCGCCGAGGTGGCCAGGAGCTTCGGCTTCGGCACGGCGATCAAGCCGGGCGTGCCGGCCGTGCGTGCCGAGTTCCCCGCCCCCAAGGACGACACCGACCTCGCCTCCGCCGCGATCGGCCAGGGCCGGGTGCTGGCCAGCCCGCTCAACATGGCCTCGGTGGCCGCGGCCATCGCCTCCGGCGCGTGGATCGCGCCCCGCGTGGTCAAGGACGCGCCGACCTCGCCGGACAACCCGCATCCGCTGGAACCGGCCGTGGCGTCCGCGCTGCGCAAGCTCATGCCCGCCGTGGTCACGGACGGCACGGCCGCGGCCGTGCACTTCCCGGCCGGCACGGCGGGCAAGACCGGGACGGCGGAGTACGGCTCGGGCGCGGAGCCTCCCGCGCACTCGTGGTTCATCGGGTACAGGGATGATCTGGCGTTCGCGGTGATCGTCGAGGGCGGCGGCGCCGGCTCGGCGGTCGCCGCCCCGATCGCGGCCCGCTTCCTCGACGCCCTCTCCTGACCACCTCCCGACGGCTCCACCCTCGCGCTCCGGGGGCGGAGCGAGCGGGAGCGGGGCGAGCAGGAGCGGGCGGACAGGGGCGGGGAGATCGGGGACGGGCGGGGGCGGGGTGATCTGGGGCGAGCGGGGGCGGGGTCAGCCGGCCTTGCGGTCCACCGGGGAGGTCAGGGCCGCGACCGCGGCCACCACCTCGGAGGCGTTGGACAGGTCGGGCAGCACGAGGTCGGCCCCCGCCTCGGTCAGCTCTCCGGCCGTCGAGCGCCCGGAGGCGACCCCGATCATCGCGGCCCCGCCGATCCTGGCGGCCTGCACGTCCCGCGTCGAGTCGCCGATCAGCACCGTGTTGGCCGCGGTGAACGGCGTGCCGAGGCGCTGCCTGGCCCGCCCCTGGGCGACCTGCAACAACGTCGCCCGGGGATAGACCTCCTCGCCGTAGCCGCCGAGCTCGAAGTCGACGAACTTGTCCAGGCCGAACGCCTTGAGCTTGTGCACGGCGTTGCCCTTGATCGTGCCGGTCAGCACGGTCTGCACCACGCCGTCGAGCCTGGACACCGACTTCAGCGCGTCCTTGGCCCCCGGCATCATCCGGCCCTCCTTGGCCAGCCGTCCGCGCCGGTCGGCGAAGGCCAGCGCGAGCGCCGACAGGAACTTGGGCAGGTGCTCGTCCTCGGCCTGCACGCCGTTGACGGCGAGCGTCTCGAAGACGATCTCGGAGTCCGGGCGGCCCAGCGGCGGGACGAGCTTGACCAGCGGGCGCCCGGTCACGGCGCGGAACGCCTCGGCGTAGGCGTCCCTGGTCACGATGGCGACGTCGACCAGGGTCAGGTCGATGTTCCAGAGCACAAGGCGGTTGATGGCGGCCTCCTGGGGGTCCATGCAAGGGTACGGCCGTCGCCACCCTCGTGGCCCCCCGCCCGCGCGATTTCAGTATGACCTCGCCGCGTGTCCCGCTCGGCGCGGCCCGGCGCTCGGCTACGCGTAACCGAGCGCGGCGGCGAGCGTGTCCACCACGGGCAGTCCGGTGGCCTCCAGCTCGGCCCGCGTCGACATCCCCCCGGTGTAGAGCACCGCCCTGGCCCCCGCGTGCCGGGCGGCGAGCCCGTCGTCCACGCTGTCGCCGATCACCAGGATCTCCTTGGCGTCCACGCCCATGGCCTCGATGTGCGCGATCATGTGCATGGCCTTCTCGCCGCCGGTGGACCCGACCAGCCCGTCCACCCTGGTGAAGTGGCGGGTGATGCCGAACGAGTCCACCTTCGGCACCAGGTGGGCGTGCGGCGCCATGGAGCAGAGCGACTGGCTGCCGGTCCAGGTGGTCAACGCGAGCTCGGCGTCCTCGGCCAGCCCGCAGGCGTCGGCCAGCCGGTAGTAGTGCTCGTGGAATCCCACGTCCAGCCGCTCCCACTCGCCCTCGGTCAGGGGACGGCCCAGCAGTCGCTCGTAGGCGACCCAGATCGGGCGGGTGTAGGCGGCACGGAATTGGTCGGCGGTCAGTTCGGGCAGCTCGTACGCTTTGAAGATCTCGTTGGTGGCCCCGACCACGGCATCGATGTCGTGGAAAAGGGTGCCGTTCCAATCCCAGATGATGTGCTTTGTCATATCAGGCCAAGCCTAGACCGGCGTGCACGATTTTCCGCGAACGTGGGCGCGTGCCACGGCCCCGGCAGGGCGCGTCCGTGAACCCCGCCGGTGGTGCCGATGTCCTAGGAATCGAGCAGATCGGGGATCTCCTGGGTCGCGAACCACATGAGCTCGTGGGCCTCCGCCCCGTCCACCGTGAACTTGGCGTCGTCGTCGCCCGCGTCGGCGGCCGGCAGCGCGGCGGCGGCGGCCGCGATGTCGGGGACGGCGTCGAGGTCGTCGATGTGCACCGCGGCCACCTTGGCCAGCGGGATCGGCTGCGCGAGGCGTACTCTCGCGCGTTCCTCCAGGTCGACGCCCGCCGAGACGGACCCCTCCGGCACTTCGGCCGCGACCACCACGCGCCGGGGCGTGGTCACCACGCCGCCGGCCCGGTCGGCGGCCAGCAGGCGCAGCGAGGCGCGGGCCGCCTCGGTGAGCGCGACGTATTCGAGCTCCTCGGTGTCGCCCGAGGCGTACCACTCGGTCAGCGCGGGGGTCACCGCGTAGCCGGTCAGGGGAGCCGGGCCCAGCTCTCCCGCCTCGACCGCGGTGGCCAGGACGAGAAGAGTGCACGGCAGATAGACGCGCATGACGAACCTTTCCAAGCTTGCGAGCGCTGAGCTATGCGGAACCTGCTTCAGCAGACCGACACCTTACCGATCGCACCTGGTCAAGACCTATGCGACTGCCGGCTCGGCCGCGTTACGCATAGATCATGCCCGCCGCAGGGTGAGGCTGAGGAGTGATTCGAGCTCCGCGATGGTGGTGTCCGGGTCCCGGTGGTGAATCCCGGCCATGCCGATCGCGCGGGCGGCCAGGATGTTGGCCTCGATGTCGTCAATGAACACGCACTCCTCGCCGGCCAGCCCGATCTGCCCGAGGGCGTGGTGGAAGATGCGCGGCTCGGGCTTGCGCATGCCGACCTCGCCGGAGATCACGACCGCGTCGAAGAGCTCGTCCCAGCCGTCCCTGGGGTACTCGTTGGACCAGGAGTTGGACAGCAGACACGTCTTCACGCCGTGCAGCCGTACGTCGCGGAGCATGTCGTACATGGCCTCGACCCGCTCGAACCCGGCGAACATGCGCTCCAGCAGCCCTTCGGCCACGGGCGGCACGCCGTCTACGGTGAGCAGGCGGGCGGCGAGGTCGCGTTCGAAGGCGGGCCCGGCGAGCTCGCCGCGTTCGAGCGCGTGGACGACGCTCTCCCCGTCGCCTTCGCCGTAGGCGTGGTCGATCAGCTCGCGCATCACCCGGCGGTACAGGTCGCCGTCGATCCGGTCGGCCGCGATCCACCGTGCGATGGAGTCCGAGAGGCTGGTCGTGAGCACCCCGCCCCAGTCGATGAGCACACCCGTCAGCATCGTTCTAGCGTAGAGCGTCACGGAAATGGCTTTTACCCCAGACACGCCCGTTATTTCTGGATAAAACCCCATAAATAGGGCGTCCGTTTTCGTGATTTAAGGTGATCGTCCCTGGTGTCGAGACACTACAGAAGGGACCGCCGTGCAAACGACGATCCTGATCACCTCCCCCGACCGATGGCAGCCCCCGGGACTCGAACTCTTCGACTTCGCACCCGTCTACCCCGGCGGGCCGGCCTGGCTCACCAAACCCGTACTCATCGTCCTGCTCAGCTCGGTCATCGTCATCGCCGTCTGCTGGGCCGCGTTCGCCAGGCCCGCCCTCGTCCCGCGGGGCTGGCAGAGCCTCGGCGAATACTGCTACACGTTCGTCCGCGAGCAGATCGCCCGGCCCAGCCTCGGCAAGGACTCCGACCGGTGGATGGGCCTGCTCCTCACGATCTTCCTGACCGTGCTCGTCTGGAATCTGATGGGCATCGTCCCGGTCGTCCAGTTCCCGGTGGCCGCGCACATCGCCTTCCCGCTGGTGCTGGCGCTGTCCGTGTACGTCATCAAGGTCTACCTCGGCGTCCGCCACCACGGCGTCCGCGGCTACCTCAGGGGCATCGTGTACCTGCCTGGCCTGCCCGGCTGGGCGTACGCGTTCTACGCCCCGCTGATCCTGGCCGAGGTGTTCATCAACTCGTTGTTCACCCACTTCGTCCGGCTGTTCGCGAACATGTTCGCCGGGCACCTCCTGCTGGCCTTCTTCAGCTCGGTGGGCTTCTGGTTCATCTTCGAGCGGCTCACCCCGCTGGGCGCGGGCCTGGGCGTGCTCGGCGTGCTGATGACGATCGCGCTCACCGCGCTGGAGATGTTCATCCAGTTCCTGCAGGCGTACCTGTTCGCCATGCTGGCCGCGATGTTCATCGCCAGCGGCCTGCACGGCTCCCACTGACGCGCTGCGCCCACCTTCCCGCCGGCGTGCTCATGCGCGCCTGCCCGTCAGCGCGCTTCGCGCGCGACCTTGGCGGCCAGCCTGCGGTGCTCGGCCGAGCGCAGCACGCGGGCCGCCTCGGTCGCCGAGGCGGCCCGCGCCTCGGTGAGCAGCCCCCGGTGCTGCTTGAGCGTGAGCAGCCGGGTGACCGACTGGTCGAGCCGCCGCTCGGAGATCCGGCCGGACTTCACCGCCGACAGCACCGCCTGGTAGGCCCTGGGCAGGTCGTTGGGCATCAGCAGCAGATCGGCCCCGGCCAGCACGGCCCGCACCGCGATCTCGCCGTCGTTGTACTTCTTGCGCACGCCGTCCATGTTGAGCGCGTCGGTGGAGATCACGCCGTCGAACCCGAGCCGCTCCCTGAGCAACCCGGTCAGGATGGGCTTGGACAGCGTCGCCGGGTCGCCCGACGAGTCGAGCTTGGGGAAGACGATGTGGGCGCTCATCACGGCGTCCACCCCGGCCTCGATCGCGGCCTTGAACGGCGGCGCGTCGATCTTCTCCCACTCCGCCTTGGTGTGCTTGATCACCGGCAGGCCGCTGTGGCTGTCCACGTCGGTGTCCCCGTGCCCGGGGAAGTGCTTGGCCGTGGCGCCCACCTTCGCCTCGCCGAACCCCTTGACCGCCGCCGCGACCATCGTGGCCACCCGCCGCGGGTCGGCGCCGAAGGCGCGCGGGCCGATGACCGGGTTCTTCGGGTTGACGTTCACGTCCGCGACGGGGGCGAAGTCGAGGTTGACGCCGAGGGCGCGCAGTTCCAGGCCGGTGGCCCTGGCCACGGCCCGCGACAGCTCGGGGTCCTTGGTCGCGCCGATCTCGGAGGCGCCGGGGAAGTCGGTCATGAGCGCGGCCATCCGGGACACCAGGCCGTTCTCCTGGTCGGTGCCGACCAGGAGCGGGACGTCCTCGGCCGCCCGCTGCAGGCCGTTGGTGAGGCCGACGACCTGTCCGATGGTCTTGATGTTGTGCGGGAAGAGGATCACGCCGCCCAGGTGGTATTTCGCGATCACCTTGGCCGGGGTCTGGGCGCCGTATCTGGCCTGGTTCTCGCCGGAGACCGTGTCGGCCGCGGTGCCGTACAGGACGGGCATGAAGAGCTGGCCGACCTTCTCCTGGACGCTCATCTTCGACAGCACCGCCTGCACCGCGCTCTGGGCGGGCGTTCGCGCCGCTGCCTGCGAGGGGGTCGGCTGCGGCGTGGTCCGCGCGGGGGGCGCTGCCTTGCCTCCCGTCGGGCTCGCGTTCGCCGGGCGGTCGCCGCCGCCGCAGGCGGTCAGCGCGATCATGAGCAGGCCGGCCGTACCCATCCTTCGAAGCATGCCTCCAAAGGTATCCAGGTCATGACTCGCTCGTGACCCGGCATTTACCGAAAACCGGCCCTACCACTATCCGAACGTGGCGAGTCCGGGCAACCGCGCCCGCGCCGCCGCCTGCGCTTCCGCCGCCGTCACCTGCGCCCGAGCGGCCTCGGCCGCCTCGTCGCACTGCTCCGTCGTGTGCGCGGCCAGCGCGGCCCGTACGGCGGGCAACGCGGCGGCCCCCATCGACAGCGTCGAGGCCCCGAGGCCGACGAGCACGCAGGCCAGCGCCGGGTCCGCGGCCGCCTCCCCGCAGATCCCGCACGGCCGGCCGGCCTCGGACGCGGCGGCCGCTGTCATGGCCACCAGGTCGAGCAGCGCGGGCTGCCACGGGTCGTTCAGGGCGCTCATCGAGGCGAGCTGGCGGTCGGCGGCGAAGGCGTACTGGGCGAGGTCGTTGGTCCCGACCGAGACGAAGTCCACCTGGGAGATCAGGTCCGCGGCCCTCAGCGCGGCCGACGGGATCTCGATCATCACGCCCACGTCCCGCAGGCCCCTGGAGCGGCACTCCTCGGCGAACCACCCGGCCTCCTCGGGCGTGGCCACCATCGGCGCCATCACCGCGAGCCGCTCGGACTCCATCGCCGCGAGCGCGCCCAGTTGCGCCTCCATGACCGCGGGGAACCTCCTGGCCCTGCGCAGTCCCCGTTCCCCCAGCGCCGGGTTCGGCTCGGCGGCGGGCCCGGGCAGGAACTCCAGCGGCTTGTCGGCCCCGCTGTCCAGCGTGCGCACGATCACCCGGCCGCCGGGGAAGGCGTCCAGCGCCGCCCGGTAGGCCCGGCGCTGCTCCTCGGCCGACGGGGGTTCGGCCCGGCCGAGGAAGAGGAACTCGGTCCGGTAGAGGCCGACGCCCTCAGCGCCCGCCCGGACGGCGTCGTCGAGCTCGCCGGGATTGCCGATGTTCGCCAGCAGCGGAATCGGACGGCCGTCAGCGGTCCTGCCGGGTCCCCTCGCCGCGAAGATCGTCGCCTGCCTGGCCGTGTGCGCGCCCACCGCGTCGGCCACGTCGACATCGGCCGGCTCCACGTGCACCAGTCCGGAGGTGCCGTCGGCCATCACCGGCACGCCCTGCGGGATGCCTGTCGCGCCAGGACAGGCCACGACGGCGGGCACGCCCATCGCCCTGGCGATGATCGCGGTGTGGCTGGTGGGGCCGCCCTCCTCGGTGACGAACCCGACCACCTGCTCCCGCGACAGCAACGCCGTGTCGGCGGGTGCGAGATCACGGGCGACCAGCACGTACGGCTCCGCGGGCGCGGTGGGCGCGGCCGGCAGCGCCATCCCGTAGAGCAGCGCGATCACCCGGTCCCTGATGTCGTCCAGGTCAGCGGCCCGTTCGCCCAGGTAGCCACCGGCTCCGGCAAGCACGTCCCGGTATTTCCCGAAAGCCTCATAAACCGCCCTGGGAGCGGCCAGGCCGCGGTCGATCAGCGATCTGACCTTCACGACGAGACCGGGGTCCTCGGCCATCAGCGCCTGGGCCTTGAGGATGTCCTCGGCCTCGCCGCCCGCCTGGTTGCCGCGGGCCTCCAGCTCGCCCGCGACCTGCGTGAGCGCGCTCATCGCGCGCTCCTTCTCCTGATCCGCCTCACCGGTGTAGGTGGCGCCCTCGGGGGGTTCGGGCACGGAGACGGCCAGTACGTAAGCGGGGCCGTGCCCGATGCCCGGGCTGACCCCCACCCCCCGCAGGTTCATGGCGCTCCGGCGATCGCGGCCAGCTCGTCGAGGATCGTTTCCGAACCCTCCCCCTCCGCGCTGATCACGACGGTCTCGCCCTGCCTGACGTCGAGTCCCATGATCGCGAGAATGCTCTTGCCGTTGACCGGGTCACCGCTGTACGGCCGCGCCACCGTGATGTCCATCGGGGCCTGTTTGGCCCGCTGCACGAACGTCGCCGCGGGCCGGGCGTGCAACCCCACCTCCGCCGCCACGGTGACCTTGCGCTCACCCATCTGCTCTGCCTCCTTGTGCGCCGGTCCAGACCAGCCGGACCTCCGTCGATGCAGCCAGCCGATTCCCGGTCAAATCGGCGGCCTGCCTATTGTGACGTGTTCCGCCGATATGGTGGGGCGACCGGCGCACCGTGCAAACCGATCAAAGCCTCTCCTATTCCCATCTGAAGAGCTCATCACCAACGTGCACCGCTCCCTCCGCCACTCCGGTCACGGCCCCGGCCAGGGCGTCGAGCGCGACCACCGGGCACACCGGCGAGCGCCCGCCCGCCTCGATCGCCGCCGGGTCCCAGGCCACCACCGGCTGGCCGGCGCTCACCCGGTCGCCCTCGGCCGCCAGCAGCTTGAACCCCTCGCCCTGGAGCTGGACCGTGTCGATGCCGAGGTGCACGAGCACGCCCTTGCCGTCGTCGCCGACGATCACGTACGCGTGCGGATGGAGCTTCATGATCTTCCCCGCGATGGGGGCGACGGCCTTGCCGGGGCCCCGCAGCGGATCGATCGCCGTGCCCGGCCCGACCATGCCCGCGGAGAACACCGGATCGGGCACGGCGGCCAGCCCCACGGCCGCCCCCTCCACCGGGGCGAGAACAGTCGTCATGGCCTCGCCCTCAGCCGATGATGTCCTCGATGTCGCTGGCTATCGTGTCGGCCTCCGGCCCGACGACGACCTGGACCACGTTTCCCGTGGCCATCACGCCGTGCGCGCCGGCCGCCTTGAGCGCGTCCTGGTCGACCTTGGACGCGTCGTACACCTCCGTGCGCAACCGGGTGATGCAGGGCTCGATCTCGATGATGTTCTCGGCCCCGCCGAGCCCGGCGATGATCGCGTACGCATCCGCCATCCGGTCCTCCCTAGCGCTCGCCTCCGACCAGGCTAGATCAGTCCGTCTGCGTCACCTTGTTCAAGCCACGCGGCGCGTCGGGGTCGATGCCGAGCCTGCGGGCCAGCGCCTCGGTGAGCAGCTGCGCGGGCACGATCAGGCCCATCGGCGCCACCCACTCGGGCAGCTCGGGGCCGTTGAGCGCGGCCGTGCCCGCCCGCGCGAGCGCGTCACCGCCGCCGATCGTGTACGCCGCCGCCCCCGCCGACACGACCCGCTCGGCCAGCGCGACGGTGCCGGCCAGCGTGGGACTGTTCTCAGCGGCGACCAGCAACGCCGGCGTGTCGGCGTCGACCACGGCGATCGGGCCGTGCAGCAGGTCGGCGTACGACAGTCCCATGGCGTGCAGGTAGCAGGCCTCCTTGAGCTTCAGCGCGGTCTCCAGCGCGGTCGAGAACGCCAGCCCGCGCCCCGAGACCACCACGCCGGGCTTGTCCAGCAGCCCCTCGACCACGGCCGCCACGTCACCCGGCTCGGCGATCAGCTTCTCCACCGCGTCGGGCACCCGCCGCAGCTCGTCCACGTCGACGTCGGCCCCCAGCCCCAGCGCGAGCACCGCCAGCGCCGCGAGCTGCGTCGTGTACGTCTTCGTCGCGGGGACGGCCTTCTCCTCGCCCGCCACCGTGCACAGAGCGACGTCGGCGGCCTGCGCCAGCGGGCTCCCCGCGCCGCCGTTGGTGATCCCGACAGTCCTGGCCCCGCAGTCCTTGGCCCAGGTCAGGGTCTCGACGATCTCCTCGGTCCGCCCCGACTGCGAGATCGCCACCGCCAGCACCCCGTCCAGGTCCAGCCGGCGCTTGTACGTCGTCGCGATCGACGGCGCGGCCAGCGCTGACAGGCGACCGGCGTGCGACTCGACCAGGTAGCGCCCGTATACTGCGGCGTTGTCCGAGGTGCCGCGGGCGATGAACAGCAGTTGGCGAGTCCGCTCGCCAATGGCCCTCACTTCGTCGACCTGGGACAGCAGGGAGTCCAGCGTGGCCCGCAGCGCGGCCGGCTGCTCCGCGATCTCGCTGCGCATCATGGTGGTCATCTTGGGCTCATCCTTAACTCATCACAGCACGGGCTTGACCGTCTTTCACGACATGTGGTCTAGTCCGGACTAGACCAGTACGAACCATAGCCCATCACCCAGGTCATCACGAGGGGAGGATCCGTGGCGCACATCGATCCGGACAGCCCGGTGCCCAAGTATTTCCAGCTTCGCGAGATCCTGCTGGACCTCATCGACAGTGACGAGCTCAGCATCGGCGCGGCGATCCCGTCCGAGCGCGAGTTGTGCCAGCGTTTCGGCCTGTCCAGAATGACGGTCCGGCAGGCCGTCGACCATCTCGTCTCCGAGGGCCGGCTGCACCGCGTGCCCGGCAAGGGGACGTTCGTCGCCCGACCCAAGATCGAGCTGGCGCTGCAGCTCACCTCGTTCACCGACGACATGAGGGCCCGCGGCATGATCCCGGGCTCGCGCGACGTCGACCGCCGCGTCGTGCGCGCCAGCGCCCACCTGGCCAAGGAACTGGGGATCCAGCCGGGCGAGGAGGTGCACTTCATTGAGCGCCTCCGTACGGCCGACGGGGAGCCGCTGTCCATCGAGCGGGCCCACATCCCGGTCAAGCTCGCCCCCGACCTCGCCGACCAAGACTTGTCCGACAAATCACTCTATGAGCTGCTGGAAAGCCGCTACGGCCTCGTCATGGACGCCGGCGAACTCACCATCGACGGCGGCATCGCCGACCCGAGCGACGCCGATCTGCTGAAGCTGCCGCGCGGCGGCGCCGTACTGCTGCTGCAGCGCAGATCCTTCGCGGGCGGCGTCTGCGCGGAGCTCGGCGTGTCCACCTACCGCGCGGACCGCTACCAGCTCCGCACCCTCCTGGAGATGCCCGCAAGACGCTCCTGAGCGCTGACCCCCTCGGCGGAGACACCCTCGCAACCGAGAAACCCCCACCCCGCCCCAGGCCCCGCACCCGGCGGAACCCCTGAACCCCCGACCTCGCTCCTCGCGTTCCCCTCCCGGGGTAGCCCTCATAGACGCCCGACCCCCCACCCAAAACCCGGCAAATCCCCCCAAATCCCCTCCACATACCCTGACTGATGAAACCTGACCCCCCGGAGTGCCTCGGCTCCCACCCGCCTCGGAGGAACGCCCGGTGAACGACACCACCGCCGCCGCGGCCGCTGCTCAGCCCTCGCCGTTCGCCCGCGTGATGACGGTGCTCCAGCGGCTGGGCCGTTCCCTGATGCTGCCCATCGCCGCGCTGCCCGCGGCCGCCCTGCTGTTGCGTTTCGGCCAGCCCGACATGCTCGGCTCGAACGGCGCGGAGCCCGGTGGGCTCGCGGACGTGGCCGGGTTCGCCTGGATGAACCAGGTGGCCGAGGTGCTTGCCGCCGCCGGGGCGGCATTGTTCGAGAACCTGCCGCTGCTGTTCGCCGTGGGGGTGGCGATCGGCTTCGCCCGCAAGTCCGACGGCAGCACGGCGCTCGCCGCCGTGGTCGGCTACCTGGTCTTCGACCGGGTGACGAAGGTGATGTTCTTCGGCTCGGACATCCGCGACACCGTACTCATCAGGGAGGTCCAGGACCAGGGCATCAAGGAGATCATCAACTACGGCATGCAGAACCCCACCAAGGTGCTCGGCGGCATCATGATGGGCCTGGTCACCGCGATCCTCTGGCAGCGTTTCCACCGCATCAAGCTGCCTTCCTGGCTGGCGTTCTTCGGCGGGCGCAGGTTCGTACCCATCATCACCTCGATCGTCGCCCTGCTCCTCGGGGTGGTCTTCGGCTGGCTCTGGCCGGTGCTCGGCGACTGGATCCGCCACGCCGGCGAGGCCCTGGCCGCGGCCGGCCCCATCGGCACCGGCATCTACGGCCTGATCAACCGCCTGCTCATCCCCCTGGGCCTGCACCACTTCGTCAACTCGGTCGTCTGGTACGTGGTGCCGCAGTGCGACGTGGGCGGCCAGGTGCTGGGCGGCGACTGGAACTGCTATTTCGGCGGGGCCCCGCACTCGGGCCAGTTCATGGCCGGCTTCTTTCCGATCATGATGTTCGCCCTCCCGGCCGCCGCGCTGGCCATGTGGCGCGCGGCCCCCGCACACCGCCGGGCCACGGTGGGCGGCATCATGCTCTCGGCGGCCCTGGCCTCCTTCGTCACTGGCATCACGGAGCCGATCGAGTTCGCCTTTATCTTCGTGGCACCCCTGCTGCTGGTCGTCCACGCGTTCCTGACGGGTGTCGCGATGGCCCTGACCACCCTGATAGGCGGCCAACTCGGCTTCGGCTTCTCCGCCGGCCTCCTGGACCTCCTCCTCAACGCCAGCAAATCCAACACCGAAAACCTCCCCGGCATCCTCCTCCTGGGCGTCGCCTACGGCGTCCTCTACTACGCCGTCTTCACCTTCCTGATCCACAAACTCAACATCCAGACCCCCGGCCGAGAACCCGAACCCGACGTCGACTCCGGAGAAACCTAACCCACCCCCACCCTGACCTCCCGGCACCCCCTGGCACGAAGTCTCACCGCCGCGACCTGGCTCTGTTGCTCCCCGACCACAAGCGCCGGTCCCGCCATCGAGAACGCCCCACCAACGCGGCGCAGAACGACCCGCAGCAGAGCGGCCCGCAGCAGAGGACGCCAACACCCAGGCACAACCCTGACGCCGACCACAACCGGGTCTCCCATCGGACGTCCCCTGCCGCAACGCAGGAGCGGCCCCCAGCGAAGAGCGCTGACGGACAGGAACAGCCGTGGCCCCGACCACCTGGAGATCTGACCCACCATGGCGGCGATGCCGTGGTGGGGCGGTGGCGCGGTGCCGAGGCCGCCGTGCCGAAGCCGCCGTGCCAAGGTCACCCTGCTGAGGCGCGGCGATCCCATGACGCGGCAGTCGCCCGGCAGTGAGGTCGCAACGCCGTCGCGCGGCGATCCCATGACGCGGCAGTGGCGCGGCTGGTGAGGTGGCGGTCCGGGCCGTGTGCGGCGGTCGGGCGGGGTGCCGAGGCCGCCGTGCCGAGGTCACCCTGCCGAGGCGCGGCGGTCCCATGACGCGGCAGTCGCCCGGCGGCGAGGTCGCGACGCCGTCACACGGCGATCCCACGACGCGGCAGTGGCGCGGTGCCGAAGCCGCCGTGCCAAAGCCGCCCTGCCAAGGCCGCCCTGCCGAGGCGCGGCGATCCCATGACGCGGCAGTCGCCCGGCGGCGAGGTCGCGACGCCGTCACACGGCGATCCCACGACGCGGCAGTGGCGCGGCGGGTGAGGTGGCGGTCCGGGCCGTGTGCCGTTCTTGGCCGTGTGCGGTTCTTGGTGGTGCAGTTCGGGGCGGTGTTGGGCAGCGGGAGTGCAACCTCACCTCCACCCCCAGAAAAGGGTGGGCACCATAACCACAAATCAACCCGACTTAAAAGGTTTGGGCTGGCCGTAAGTCAACCATCCATGCCCGAAACAAGCCGACACCCCTTAGGTGAGGGGATCCAACTTCCGAGAACTTTCTACACCTTAAACGGACAAGCCCGGCCGCCCATCCAAGAAGTTGGCGGCGAATGTATAAATACGCAGGGCCGAAAACTCGTTATACCGATTCTTCTTCCGCCCAGGAATTTGGAGGATACGTGTCAGCGACACCCCGCATCGGCCTGACCCCCGTCCCCGAGCCCCCCTACGACGACGAGCAACCCCGCCGCCTCGAAAGGCGCCAGACGCCCCAGGTCGACGGCTCCCTGGCCCTCGACCCCCACCCCTTGGTATGGGGCCCACCAGGCGCGATCCCCGACGAGCGCAAGCTGCGTTATCTCGGACAAGCCCTGGCGGAGGTCCTTTCCGGCCGGCGCCCGCCCGAGACGGTAGCCGACAAGCTGACGGAACGAGCCTACCGGGAACTGGTCCGGGCAGGCCAGATGATACACGCCGACCGGCCGCCGTTCGCGAAAAGCCTGCACGTGAAGGAGCCCCGGGACGGCGCCGTGGAAATGTGCGTCCTCGTCGCCTGCGGCGACCGTAATCACGTACTCGCCATACGCCTCGAACGGCGCGGCGTCCGATGGTTGTGCACCGATTTCGAAACGGCCTAGAGAACATGAGAAACCCCCACCTCCGCCCGGGGAGGTGGGGGCCTCGGTAAATCGGTCAGGCCGCGTGCTTCGGATCCCCGTGGCAGCGCTTGTACTTCTTGCCCGACCCGCACGGGCAGGGCGCGTTGCGCTCCACGTTGCCGTACGCCGCCCGCTGAGCCGCAGTGGTCCGCACCTTCGTGTGCTCGACCTCACCCTGCTCGCCGGGCGCCGTGTATTCGAGCTCGGCAGGCCGCTCAGGCCCGCGCAGCCCGCGCGCGATGATCGACCGCGTCTCCGCGATGACCGCGTCCTCCTCCTCGACGATCGGGTTTTCCTGCACCTCCACTTCGAGGTTGAACAGGAACCCGACCGAGTCCTCCTTGATGCCCTCCAGCATCGCGGCGAACATCTCGAAGCCCTCGCGGGCATATTCGATCTTCGGGTCCTTCTGCGCGTAGGCCCGCATGCCGATGCCCTCGCGCAGGTAGTCCATCTCGTAGAGGTGCTCGCGCCACTTGCGGTCGAGGACCGAGAGGATCACGCGGCGCTCCAGGTCGCGCGTGGTCTCGGCGCCGAACTCCGCCTCCCGCCGCGCGTACGCCTCCCGAGCGTCCGCCTTGACCTTCTCGCGGATCAGGTCGGCGGACAGCTCCTCGCGCCCACCGGCCTCCTCGATGACGTCCTCGTACCGCACCGAGATCGGGTACAGCTCCCCGAACGCCTTCCACAGCTTGTCGAGGTCCCACTCCTCGGCGAAGCCCTCGGAGGTGGCGCCCTGGACGTAGCCGTCGATAACCTCGTCGATGAAGCCGCGGACCTGATCGTGCAGGTCGGCGCCCTCCAGCACCCGGTGCCGCTCGGCGTAGATGACCTTGCGCTGGCGGTCCATCACCTCGTCGTACTTCAGAACATCCTTGCGGATCTCGAAGTTCTGCTGCTCGACCTGGTGCTGGGCGGAGGCGATGGCCTTGGAGACGATGCCGGACTCGATCGGCTGGTCGTCGGGGATGTTGAGCCTGGTCATGATGACCTCGACCCGGGCCGAGTTGAACAGGCGCATGAGGTCGTCGCCGAGCGACAGGTAGAACCGCGACTCGCCGGGGTCGCCCTGGCGGCCGGAACGACCGCGGAGCTGGTTGTCGATCCGGCGCGACTCGTGCCGCTCGGTGCCGAGGACGTAGAGGCCGCCGAGCGCGGTGACCTCGTCGTGCTCGGCCTTGACCGCCGCCCTGGCCTTCTCCAGCGCCTCGGCGTAGGCCTTCTCGTATTCCTCCGGCGTCTCGACCGGGTCGAGCCCGCGCTGGCGCAGCTCCAGGTCGGCGCGGAACTCGGAGTTGCCGCCGAGCATGATGTCGGTGCCTCGACCGGCCATGTTGGTGGCCACGGTGACGGCGCCCTTGCGACCCGCCTCGGCGATGATCGACGCCTCACGCGCGTGGTTCTTCGCGTTGAGCACCTCGTGCGGCACCCCGCGCCGCTTGAGCGCCTTGGACAGCCGCTCCGACTTCTCCACCGACGTGGTGCCGACGAGCACCGGCTGGCCGGCCTCGTAACGCTCCTTGATGTCCTCCACCACGGCGTTGAACTTGGCGTCCTCGGTCTTGTAGACCACATCGGCCTGGTCCTTGCGGATCATCGGCCGGTTGGTCGGGATCGGGACGACACCCAGCTTGTACGTCTGGTGGAACTCGTTGGCCTCGGTGGCCGCCGTACCGGTCATTCCGGCGAGCTTGCCGTAGAGGCGGAAGTAGTTTTGCAGGGTGACCGTGGCGAGAGTCTGGTTCTCGTCCTTGATCTTCACGCCCTCTTTGGCCTCGATGGCCTGGTGCATGCCCTCGTTGTAACGGCGGCCGTGCAGAATACGGCCGGTGAACTCGTCGACGATCAGGACCTCGCCGTCGGCGACGATGTAGTCCTTGTCCTTCTTGAACAGTTCTTTCGCCTTGAGCGCGTTGTTCAGGAAGCCGACCAGATGGGTGTGCTCGGGCTTGTAGAGGTTGTCGATGCCCAGCCAGTCCTCGACCTTCTCGACACCCGATTCCAGCACGCCGACGGTGCGCTTCTTCTCGTCGACGATGTAGTCGCCGGTGCTCTCCTCGCCGGGGTTCTTCGCCTCGATGCCCTTGCGGAGCCGCGGTACGATCTTCGCGAACTCGGTGTACCACTTGCCCGACTGCTCGCCCGGGCCGGAAATGATCAGCGGCGTCCTGGCCTCGTCGATGAGGATGGAGTCGACCTCGTCCACGATCGCGTAGTTGTGGCCACGCTGCACGCACTCCTCGAGCGACCAGGCCATGTTGTCGCGCAGGTAGTCGAAGCCGAACTCGTTGTTGGTGCCGTAGGTGATGTCGGCGAGATATTGCTTGCGGCGCTCGTCAGGCTGCTGGCCGGAGATGATGCAGCCGACCTCTAGTCCGAGGAAGCGGTGGATGCGCCCCATGGTCTCGGCGTCGCGCTTGGCCAGGTAGTCGTTGACCGTGACCACGTGGACGCCCTTGCCCGTCAGGGCGTTGAGGTAGGAGGGCAGCGTGCAGGTCAGCGTCTTGCCCTCACCGGTCTTCATCTCGGAGATGTTGCCCAGGTGAAGGTTGGCGCCGCCCATGATCTGCACGTCGTAGGGCCGCTGGCCGAGCACCCGGCGGGACGCCTCGCGCACGGTCGCGAACGCCTCCGGGAGCAGATCGTCCAGAGATTCGCCATCGGCGTAGCGCTGCTTGAATTCGCCCGTCAGGGCACGCAACTCCGCATCGGACAGGCTCGTGAAGTCGTCCTCGATGGAGTTGACCTGATCGGCGATCCGCTTGAGCTTGCGCAGGATCTTGCCTTCGCCGGCACGTAGGATCTTGTCGAGAATGGCTGCCACTTTATGTAAAGCTCCTCGCAGGTCTACCCCGGCGCCGCCGCCAGGAGGAGAGGCCGAGACAAACTTCCCCGTTGCCATCGTAGGCGGTTCTGCAACCAGACACAGCCACCGCGACGGCGAGGCCGCCACCCGCGTCTGGGAGAATGGTGCATGGCAGAGGGTATGCCGGTTGAGCGCCGGCTCGCACCATTAAGCGCGATATCCGGCAAAGGAAGGATTTTTCATGGTTGAGGGGAAGAAGTCGGAGCAAACGGAGAATCTCGGCAGCCACGCGGGGCGAGCGTCGTCGTGGCTGGCGGTGACGGTGATGCTGGTGGGCACGGTGGTGGCCGGCTTCGGACTCACGGCCAACAACTGGATGCTCGTCTGGATCGGCGCCGGGGTGTTCGTTGTCGGCGGCATCCTCGCCCTGGTCTTCGATATCTTCACCGACGTCGTGATCGACGCTCCTCGCGTGGGCATGCGCGCTGAAGATCACCGCTGACCCAAGCTCCAACGGCGGGCACCCGACCCCACGGGCTGCCCGCCGCTCCTTTTCCACCCCAAACCCCCCTCCCCAGGCCCCCACACTCCGCAACTTCACACGCGGTCGGTCGCTCTACGGTGCCCGGGCCGCGATGCCGGGATGCGACACCGGGATGCGACACCGAGCCGCGACGCCGAGCCGCGGCACCGGACCGCGGCACCGGACCGCAGCACCGGACCGCAGCACCGGGCTCACGCTCGGGGCACACCACACACGGCGAAACCGAGCCGGCGACCGCACCGCAAGGCACACAACTCGCGACACGCAACCGCCATCCACACTCGCACGCCAACCCTCATCCACACGCGCGACACGCCAACTCCCATCCACACGCGCGACACGCAACCCCGATGCATACGCGCGACACGCACGCCAATACGCAGCTCGCGGGCACCCACCCAATGGCTTGGCCTGTGGCGGCTGGCAGGCACAGCCCCAGCCCCACTGCACGCCCACTCCCCCGAGCGCAATCCCGCCAGGTCGTCCGCTATGTCGCCGGATCGCCCGCGACGTGACCCAGACAGCTCTGACGTGCCGCCGAACTCACACTCGACCCTCGATCCCCTGGTCGGCGTCCACCCCCGACGCCTGAGCGGGATCGGACCCCCATCTTCGGGTCGAATCCGGTCTCAACGCCCAGCGCGAGCATCCGGGCCGGTTTCTGTCGGTCTCCGCCGCTAGATTGCTCGCATGCATCCCCGTACCCACCCGCAGTCATGACCGATTTCACAGACCTGACCGCCGACGAGGCACGCCGGGTCATTCTGCGCTCCCAGGGCCTGATCGGCGCCGACGCGCGCAAGGGCGGGACGCACGCCATGCTGCGCAGGCTCGGCGCCGTACAACTCGACACCATCTCCGTCCTGGCCCGCTCCCATGAGCTGGTCGCGTACGCCCGCCTGGGCGCCGTGGGCAGAGCCGGGATCGAGCGGGCCTACTGGCACAACCCCGCCCAGAGCTTCGAATACTGGTGCCACGCCGCCTGCATCCTGCCCATCGAGCACTGGCCCCTCTATTCCTTCCGCCGCCGTGCCTACCGTGAGCGGCGCTACCGCTGGCACGAGGTCCCCGACAGCGTCGACAAGCTGCTCGACCAGGTGCGCGGGTCGGGTCCGGTGACGACCTCCGACGTGGGCGGCGCCAAGAACGGCGGCCCGTGGTGGGACTGGTCCGACTCCAAGATCGGCCTGGAGTGGCTGCTGGACATCGGCGAGCTGGTCTGCAGCCGTCGCGTCGGCTGGCGCCGCGTCTACGACCTGGCCGAGCGCGTGGTCCCCGCCGACCTCCTGGCCGAGGACCTCTCCGACGAGGAGTGCATCGTACGCCTCGCGCGTGTCGCGGGTCGCTCCCTGGGCGTGGCCAACCGGACCGACCTGATCGACTTCCTGCGCCTCAAGGGCAAGCACTCCGCGATCCTCGACGAGGCCCTGGTCAGTGGTGAGGCGGGCCTGACGCCCGTGTCGGTCGCCGGTTGGCCGGGCAAGAAGGGCCGCCCCAACGCCTGGGCGGACCCGGCGGCCCTGGAGTCCGAGCCGCGCGGCCGCCACCGCACCACGCTGCTGTCCCCGTTCGACTCGCTCATCTGGCACAGGGGCCGCACGGAGCGGGTGTTCGGCTTCGCCTACCAGCTGGAGCTCTACGTGCCCAAGCACAAGCGGGTGCACGGCTACTTCACGATGCCGCTGCTGGCGGGCGGTCGCCTGATCGGCCGCGTCGACCCGGCCCGCGTCGGCACCACACTCGTGGCCAGGCAGCTCAGCCTGGAGCCGGGCCTGTCGGCCGCCAAGTGGGCCCCCGCCGTGCGCGAGGCCCTGTGGTCGGCGGCCGAGTGGGTCGGCTGCGACACCGTTCGCGTCGAACGCGCCGACCCTCCGGAGCTGCTCCCCATACTGAACGCGCCCGAATAGCATCCCCCGCCGGCCCAGAACCCCGGACCGGCGGATCGCGGCGCATGCCCCTGCCCGTCGGAGGTCCACCGCTGTTCGCGCGGCCATGCCGTTCCCGGGGAACCCAGGTAAGGGACGCCTACGATCGGCTCGATACGCGGGTGGGACGAGCTCGGTGGACGCCTACGGTCGGCTCGATAGGCGGATGGGGCAAGGTCGGTGGACGCCTACGGTCGGCTGGTGCTGCGTAGCGGGACGGCTCGGCGCCCCCGCAGGGTGGGGCACGGCCCGGGCACCTGGATCGGCACGGCCGCCGGGACGGCCCGACCAGCGTGAAACGGCACCGCGGCCCATATCGAACCGACCGCATGCGTGCGCCGAACCGAGCCGAGCCCGCACGCGCAGCCCAACGAGCGCGTACGGGCGGGCGACCATGCGACCCAACAACCGCGTACGCATCGGCGACCGTACCGGTAGCAGGACGGGCGTGCGCATCGGCGACCGTGCCGGTCGCAGGGCGTGCGCCAGGAGATCGCACCTGATCAGGTGATCTCCAGCATGCGCTCCCGCACCGCGTAGACCACCGCTTCCATCCGTGAGTGCAACTGCAGCTTGTCGAGGATGTTGCGGACGTGGTTCTTCACCGTGTTCTCCGAGATGAACAACTGCTTGGCGATCTCGCGGTTGTTCATCCCCTTGGCGACCAGGCGCAGGACCTCCATCTCGCGGTCGGTCAGCCGGGGCACGGGGAGTTGCGGCGGGCGTTCGGCCTCCTTGCGGCTCATGTTCGCGAACTCGCTGATGAGCTTGGCGGCCATCGCCGGGTTGATTAACGACTGGCCCTCGTGGACGCCGCGCACCGCGGCCGGGACGTCGTTGATCTGGACGTCCTTGAGCAGGTAGCCGGTGGCTCCCGCCTTGATCGCCTCGAAGAGGTCTTCCTCCTCGTCGCTGACCGTCAGCATGATGATCCGGGTGCTCGGCACGGAGGCCTTGATGCCCTTCGTCGCCTCGATCCCGTCCTGCCGCGGCATGCGTACGTCCATGAGCGCGACATCAGGCATGAGGCGATCGGCCAGTTCGACCGCCTCCTGCCCATCGCTCGCCTCACCTACCACCTCGATGTCGGGCTCAGCTGCCAGCGCCAGCGCCAGACTCCGCCTGATCAGCTCGTGATCGTCCACGATGAGCACGCGGATCGGCTCGCTCTCCGCCGTGCGGACCTCACCAGGCTCGGTCACGAGGCCTCCTTGGTCCGCCTCGCGACTGCCGTTCGCTCGTTTCGCTCGCTCGTCCGAACCTGACTGAGCTCGCTCACGTCTCCTCCTCGTCGGGGGGCCAGAGCCGTTGAACCGCAATGATGGCACGGAACTGCGGTTCCGGGTGGTCGAGAAGATCTTTTAGCGCGCGATCAGGGCTCTACGAGCCGCAACACGCCGTAGTTGTACCCGCGTCTGTTGTAGACGACGCACGGCTGGCCGCTCTCCTTGTCACGGAACAGGTAGAAGTCGTGTCCGACCAGCTCCATTTCGAGAAGGGCCTGATCGATGGTCATAGGTTCAGCCCGGTGGAACTTCTCCCGCACGATGAGCGGCCCGTCACCGTCCATCTCGATCGGGACGATGTCGTCGTATTGCTGGTCGCTCCGCTGGAGCTCGTCCTCGTCGGGCTCGTCCTGCCGGGGGACGGTGGACTCCGTCCGGGGCGCCAGGTCCGCGACGTCAGGGAGCGTCGCGGTGATCTCCGCCACCGACGGCGGGCAGTGGTTACCGTGGTGAACCTTGCGCCGGTCGGCCAGTCGCCTGAGGCGGCCTTCCAGCTTGTCGAGGGCTATGTCGAGGGCTACGAATCGGTCGTCGGCCGAGGCTTCGGCGCGGATGGCCGGTCCTCGTGAGTGAATGGTGAGTTCGACGCGCTCTCGCTGAGCGGCGAGGCGTGGGTTGCGTTCTTTCGACACCTCCACATCGACGCGAATGAGTTTGTTGTCCAGACGTTCGATCCTGGCCAGCTTGGTCGTCACTTGGTCTCGGAACCGTTCACTCACTCCTGTGTGCCGGCCCTTGACGATGATGTCCATGCAACAGCCCCCTTCGTCTAACGACTGAGCAAGAGCGCCCGACTACCTGCGTATCGGGCGGGGTCTTCTGTCTGCCTTTCTCTCACCGTTACCCTCTTCCGACTCGGCGTTACCGGGAACTCACATGGCACCCGCCCGGCCGACCTGGTCTTCGACCCCACATCCGCCTGCTGAGGGTTTCGCAGCTCTGTTGCCACTACTGCCCTTCTCTTCTGACGGGGGACATCTGGACCCCCGGGAAGGCAGGACTTACCCCTAAGCCGCACCGTGATCGGTCGACAAAGAGTCGCCTTACGTGGACCGTTTTGCCTGCGGCTGGCATCGGCTAGCAGAGCCGGGGACCCCGACCCTGCGCAACCACGGACCCGAACGGGTGCCATGTCAGAACGCTATCCGCATCCAGGGCGAATGTCAGCCGGAGGGTGTGCCAAAGGATCACTTTCCGTGATTTTGGAGCGCGCCTCAACGTCGGTTAGGTGCCTGGTTTAACCCGCCGGCGGGCCGTTCGAGAGCGAAGCTCAGCATTCGCTGAGCTGCCGGGCCACCCTTCCCAGGGGAGTGACATGTGGCCTCCAGGTGAGGATGCCGATTTGGATCATTCTTTACGCACTGTCACCGTAATGTCTTGTGAGATCTTCGGCGTGTCGCGGCCACGGTCACGGCCAGCGAGACCGGCACCCCCGCGGCGCGCAGTGCCCTGGCGGCCTCGACCAGGGTGGCGCCGGTCGTGACGATGTCGTCCAGGAGCAGCGCACGGGCCACTGGAGGCCCTTTTACGGCCTCCGGCACCCAGAGTGACCCCACGAGGTTGGCGCCTCTCTCAGCGGAGCTCAGGCCCGCCTGATCCACCACCCGCCGCGCCTGGGCCAGCCCCGTCCACACGATCGCCTGCATCCCGGCCACCCGCAGCATGCGCGCCACCAGCACCGCCAGCCGCCCCACCGGATCGTGCCCCCTCGCCCGCAGCGTCCGCCGCGCGCTGGGCACGGGCACGACGGCGAACGCCCCGTCCGCCCGGAAGGCCCCGCCCCCGACCGCCGCCAGGACGGTGAACGCCATGGCCTGCGCCAGCACCCCCGCCAGCGCCACCGCGCCCCGCTCCTTGTACGCCACCACCGCCCTGCGCACGACGCCGTCGTAGACAGCCGCCGACCAGCAGTCGGGCAGCCCGGGTGGCGCCGGCTCAGGCAGGCGCCGGGCCGGGGCGGCGGTCAGCGCGGCCAGGCAGCCGGCGCAACAGCGCGCCCCGCGGGCTCCGCAGCCGGCGCAGGCGGAGGGAAGGACCAGATCCAGAACGGAGCTCAGCACGCGCCCCAGGATGCCCGGCCCCACCGACAGTTCTGGGGCGCACGAACGCCCACCCACCCACCTGTGCGCTGGAACGTCGGCGAGCCCTGTGTGCCGGAAGGTTCGGGAGAACGGAAGGGCAGCCGCCGGCCGGGGAAAGGCGGGAAGCGGCCCAAGGCCGGAGGCTGCGCCGAGGGGTGTGTTGTCAGCCGAGGGGGAAGAGGGGGGCGCCGCCGTCGGACTCGATCTTGGCGGTCCAGGTCTTCTGGTCCTGGTTGAGCTCGACGACCTTGGCCCCGTCATCCGTGGCCGCCAGCACCCGATCCCCCTGCGCCGCCAGCGACCCCAGCGCCTCCTTCAACGGCACCCCCACGGTCTCCCCGTCACCCACGTTGACCTGGTTGAGTATCTGTCCGGCCTTGTTCTCGATCAGCACCAGCAGGTGATCGGCATCCTCCCACGCCAGGTCCAGGATCTTCTCCCCGATCTCGGTCGTGGTCAGCATGTGGAAGTTCCCGGGCTGGGTCCCGCCGGCGCCCTCGATGAAGGCGCCGATCTGCACGGTGTTCTTCCCGGTCGTCACCGCCACCCGCACCCCGTCCCTGGCGATCCTGAATCGCGTGACGTCCAACCCCTTCAGCGGGAACGTCACCCGCTGGGCCCCGCCCCCGCCGGCCGGGTCGTACCGCAACAGGGCGGCGTTCTGGCGGTCGTATGTCCATAGGGACCCGTCCCGATGCCAGGTGGGCGCCGTCAGGTCCGCCCCCCGGATGACCTCCTGCCACCGACCTTCCTGCGTCAGCCCGGCCACGGAGATGCCGGTCGAGGTCCTGGCGGCGATGAGGCCGTCGCCCTCCCTGGACAGGGCGAAGCCCGAGTATCCCTCGCGCGGCTCCCCGGCGGGTCCCTGCACGGTGCCGGCCGGACCGTCCTTGCCCAGGTAGTGGACCGCGCCCCGGTTGACGTAGTAGGCGGTGTCGCTGCTGTCGTCCAGCCAGCGCTCGTCGGAGTTGGGCTGGTCCAGCCCGTACACCTCGCCGTCCACCTGCACCTCGATGGTGCGGCCCTTGGCGACCTCGTTCCTGTTGAGGCTGTATCTGATCTGGGCCAGCAGGGACTCGTCCCTGACCGGGTCGAGGCCGCCGGAGAGGTTGACCACGACGCGGTCATCGCCGTGCGTGATCGACTTGACCTGGGTCCCGGGCGGGAAGCTGGTGGTCACCGCGCCGCCCTGCAGCGCCGAGGTGGGCGGTTCGATCAGGCGCTCGAGGATGGTCTGCGCGAAGCTCTCCGTGGGCTTCAGCCGCAGCCACACGCGGTCCGCGACGAGCCGGGGGTCCTGAGGGTTGCGGCTGAGGTAATAGAGGTTCGTGGCCCGGTACGCGCGCGCCACGTCGGACGCCGTGAGCAGCAGCCCGCGGGGCAGGTCGTTGACGCGGTAGTTGTCCTCCGCGTCCTTCACCAGCTCGAAGGCGCCTCCGTCCCAGTCACCGATCGTGGGCACGTAGGAGTCGTCCTCGTTGATCTTGGCCACCCAGCGGGCCTTGAGCGAGACCTTCAGCACCGCGTCCGAGCCGTCGCGCGGGCCGGGCGGCAGGACCTCGAACCCGTCCTCGATCACGTTCACGGGACCGGAGGGGTCCCACTTGGCCAGGGCGTTGGGGGTCAGGTAAGAGGGCAGGATCTTCGGGTCGTCCGGGTAGGCCGCCATGGCGGCCTGCAGGCCCCGGATGAGCTGGGCGGGACTCCAGCCCTTCTGCGGCCTGATGGCGATCATGCGCTGGAACGGCTTGCTCAGCGGATCGCCGCCGCCCGCGTCCGCGACGGAGTGCGGGCCGGTCACGGGGATCACCGCGCAGCCGGTGCTCCCGACGGCCACGACGACCGTCACAGCCACGACGACGCCCAGCCATCTGGTCCTCGTCACCACGGCCCCGGCACCCAGCGATCCGGTCCGCGTCATCGCGACCCGCGTGCCCAGCCGCCTAGTCGTCGTCATGGTCCGCTCCGTCCCCGGTCGCCGGCAGCAGCACCGGCGTCATCGCCCCGCGCCAGGTGCGCCGCATCTCGATCTCGGGCGGCACCAGCGACAGCGGCGAGCCTCTCAGGTCCGACCCGGCGAGCCTGGGGAGCGTCAGCCTGAACTGCGACCCCTCGCCCGGCTGTCCCCACGCCTGCAGCCAGCCGCCGTGCAGGGTGGCGTCCTCGCGCGAGATCGCCAGCCCGAGCCCGGTGCCGCCGATGGTCCTGGCCCGCGACGGGTCGGCCCGCCAGAACCGGTCGAACACCATCGTGTCCTCGCCGGTCTTCAGGCCGATGCCATGATCGCGTACGGCGATGGCCACGGCGTCCCTGTCGGCCCCCACGGTGACCACGATGTCCCGGCCCTCGCCGTGCTCGATGGCGTTGAACAGCAGGTTGCGCAGGATCCGCTCCACCCTGCGGTTGTCGATCTCGGCCATGCACGGCTCGGCCGGCAGCCGCAGCTCGAAGCGGGTGCCGTGCCGCTCGGCCAGCGCCTCGGAGTCCTCGATCGCGCGCAGCACCACCTTGGTCACGTCGACCGAGTCGAGGTCGAGGGTGGCGGCGCCGGCGTCGTAGCGGCTGATCTCCAGCAGGTCGGCCAGCATCGACTCGAACCGTTCGAGCTGGGCCTGCATGAGCTCGGCCGAGCGGGCGGCCATCGGGTCGAAGTCCTCGCGGGCGTCGTAGAGCAGGTCGGCGGCCATCCGCACGGTCGTCAGCGGGGTGCGCAACTCGTGCGAGACGTCGGAGACGAACTGCCGCTGGACCTGCGACAGCTCCTCCAGCTGGTGGATCTTCAGCGCCAGGTTCGCGGCCATCTCGTTGAACGAGTTCGCCAGCCGGGCCAGGTCGTCCTCGCCGCGCACCTTGAGCCGTTCGTCCAGGTTGCCGGAGGCCAGGCGTTCGGCGGCCTGGCGCGCCAGCCGTACGGGAGAGACGACCTGGCGGGTGACCAGGTAGGCGATGGCGGCCAGCAGCAATACGAGCCCGAGGCCGACCACGACGATGGCCAGCCGGACGTTGGACAGGAGCTGCTCTTCCTCGTCGAACGGGAAGAAGTGGTAGACCTCGTAGTTCTGGCCGGTGGAGGGCACGTGGACGACGCTGCCCACCAGGTAGGTCAGCTCCGGCTGGCTGGCCCCGGTGAACTTGATCTTCTCGACGGACCCGACGGGCTTGTCGTACTCGAATCTGTCGATGTTGCGCCGCAGGCTCAACTGGAGGCCCAGCGGCACGTCGGCGGGCACCACGCTGCCGGAGGCGCGCGACTCTCCCGGGGTCGTCCGGTTGAGGATCAGCACGTCGTAGCGCTTCTTGGAGCCGTCCTCGCTGGTGCCCGTGACGGTGTCCATGACGTCGTCGAGCGGTTTGGAGCCCTTTTTACCGCTGTCGGCGGGTTTGGTCTGGTCCTCGGTCTCGGGGGCCAGCGCGTCGGCGATCTGCAGCCGGTCGGCGAACGCCTCGGTGGCGGCCGACTCCTGGCTGCTCGCCACGACCGACCGGTTGATCTGGTCGGACAGGAACGTGCCCAGCACGACCACCACGATCACGGAGATCACCAGCGTGCTGGTGACGACCTGGAGTTGCAGCGAGCGCCGCCACACACTGCGTGCCCTGCCCGCCGCGCGACGCACCCGCCGGCGAACGCCGCCGAGAATTCGGCGGAGTGTCCGTCGGCGAGATCTCTTCTTCTTCGTCGGGGGCATGACAGGGCAGGGCGAGGGTCAGGCTGGGCCGGCTTTGTAACCCACCCCGCGGACCGTCACCACGATCTCGGGGTGCTCGGGGTCTTTCTCGATCTTGGCTCTGAGCCGCTGGACGTGCACGTTGACCAGCCGCGTGTCGGCCGCGTGCCGGTAGCCCCACACCTGCTCCAGCAGGACCTCGCGGGTGAACACCTGGCGCGGCTTGCGGGCCAGCGCGACCAGCAGGTCGAACTCGAGGGGCGTGAGGTTGATCGTCTCCTCACCCCGCTTGACCGAGTGGCCGGCCACGTCGATGGTGATGTCGCCGATCTGGAGGATCTCGGGGGTCGGCTCGTCGGTACGGCGCAGCCGCGCCCGCACCCGCGCCACCAGTTCCTTCGGCTTGAACGGCTTGACGATGTAGTCGTCGGCACCGGACTCCAGCCCGAGGACGACGTCGATCGTGTCACTCTTCGCCGTGAGCATGACGATCGGCACCCCGGACTCGGCCCTGATCCTGCGTGCGACGTCGATGCCGTCCGCCCCCGGCAGCATCAGATCGAGCAGCACCAGGTCCGGGCGCGTGTCCCGGAAGGCGTCGAGGGCCTTGTCACCGTCGGAGACGAACGACGGCTCGAAGCCCTCCCCGCGCAACACGATCCCCAGCATCTCGGCGAGAGCGGCGTCGTCGTCGACGACCAGCACGCGACCTTTCATGGCCCCTCATTCGTTCTACGCATTGTGGGACATACCCGCACGATCGCTGAAGGTTACCCTTGGTCGGCCCATGAACGTGACATGAGCCCAACAAAAGGCGAATTTTAGGGTCCCCCCTGCGACCGCCATCTCAGTCTGCGGTAACAGAGTGACTTTCGGCCATCCCTGGACGCGAACCTCGTCCAGATTCGCCCGGGAATGCGGGCAAGATGAGGTGGCGAATCCTCTCTGTGACACCACGCCCCCGCGCCGCATGCCAGGATTGGGATATGTCAGACGGTCACGGTCCCCTGCCCGAGACGCCATCAGGCTGGTCGGCCGAGCAGCCCCCGCCCTACAGCGCCCCGCCGGCCTCCCCGTGGACCGCACCAGGCTCCTCGCCCCAGACGCCCTACGGCGAGCCGTACGGGCAGGCTCCCGGGCACCAGTTCCACGGGCCGGGGCCGCAAACACCCTATCCGCCCCATCCGCATCCCCAGGCCGGGCACGGCTTCGTGCCGCCCCCGCCGGCGCTGCGGCCGGGGATCATCCCGCTGCGCCCGCTGGGGTTCGGTGACATCCTCGACGGCACGATCAAGCTGATCCGGTCCAACCCGAAGGCCGTGCTGGGGCTGTCGGCCGTGGCCGCGCTCCTCGCCGCCGTGCCGCTGGCCGTGGGCCAGGCGGTCCTGCTCGACACCATGGGCGGCGTGATCGCCGATCCCACCAGCGCGCCCACCGCCTCCGACGACCTCACCACCCTGTACGGCTTCGCCTCGCAATACGGCGGCACCCTGATCTCCTACGCGGTGCAGTTCGTCGTGGTGACGATGCTGACCGGAGTGCTGACCCGCATCCTCGGCCGGGCGGTCTTCGGCGGCACCCTCAGCTCCGGCGAGGCCTGGCGGCTCGTCAAGGGCCGGATCCCCGCGTTGTTCGGGGTGGTGGGGCTCATGGCGGTCATCATGGTGGTGCCCCTGATCGTCTTCGTGATGCTCATCGTGGTGTTCTCGCTCAACGCCACCCGCGGCGACCTGGTCTGGATAGCCGGGTTGTCCATCCTGTTCCTCGGGCTTTACCTGCCCTTTTACCTGTTCATCAGGGCCCGCTTCGCGTTCGCGCCCTCGGCGGTGGTGCTGGAGGGCCGGGGCCCGCTCGACGCCATGCGGCGCTCGTGGGACCTGGTGACCGGCGACTTCTGGCGGGTGCTCGGCATCCTGTTCGTCACGTCCCTGCTGGTAGGGCTCGTGTCGGGGGTGCTGTCGGTGCCGTTCACGGTGGCGGGCACGCTGGTGGGCGCGTTCGGGGCGGGCTCGGCGGGCTCCATCGTCGCCGCGACGCTGCTGATCACCATCGGCGCCACCCTCGGCGCGATGTTCACCTACCCGTTCGAGGCCGGCGTCTCCGGCCTGCTCTACGCCGACCGCCGCATGCGCAGCGAGGCCTTCGACCTGGTGCTGCAGACGGCGGCCATCGAGCAGCAACGCCAGGGCTGGGTGCACGCCTCGGCCGACGAGTTGTGGCATCCGTCCAACTCGGCCAGGCCGTGACCGGCCCTGTCGAGAGGGAGGAGGCCGCGCGCCAGGCGGCGCAGGAGCTCCTCAAGCCCATTTACGACAAGGAGCCGCTCTTCGACCAGATCTATCGGCGGGTGACGCAGTTCCTGGGCGACCTGGTCGACACGGCCACGGGTGGCGGCACGGCCGGCGGGGTGATCGCGGCCGTGGTGATCGTACTGATCATCCTTGGGCTGGTCCTGCTGATCTCCTGGCAGCTCCGCAGGACCGCCCGCAAGAGAGGGCTCCCGACCGGCGGGCTGTTCGGGGAGCGGGCGATGAGCGCGGCCGAGCACCGCGCGGCCGCCGCCCGGCTGGCCGCCGAGTCCCGCTGGACCGAGGCCATCCAGGAACGCCTCCGGGCCATCGCCCGTGACCTGGAAGAACGCGCCCTGGTCGACGGCATGCCCGGCCGCACGGCCGACGAGCTGACCCGCGAGGCGGCCGTGGCGCTGCCCGGCTTCACGGCGGAGCTGGCTGCCGCGGCGCGCTCGTTCGACGACGTGACGTACGGCGGCACGCCCGGCACCAGGCAGGCATACGAGACGATGACCAGCCTGGACGAGCGGCTCCGCCAGGCCAGACCGGTCCCGCTCGGAGCGGCGACCCCACCGGGCGCCTGGATGCCGGTCGGAGCGAGCGCGGGGCTGTCAGGCGGAGCGAGCGCGGGGCTGCCGCCCGGGGCCGGGGCGTGGCCGGGCGCGGACCCGCGACGGCCGCCGGTGGACGGAGGGGCGTCATGAGCCTGGTCACGCCTCCCTCCGCTCCCCCCGCCTCCCGGCCGACCTCCCCCACCGTCCGCTCGACCTGGCGGGCGTGGCGGATGGTCGCCCTGATCGGCGTGGTCACCGTGCTGGTCTCGGTCATCGCACTCCTGGTCCGCCCCGGCGGCGGGCCGTCCCGGCCGCTCGACCCCGACGACACCACGCTGGCCGGCTCCAAGGCGCTGGCCGAGCTGCTGCGCGCCCGTGGCGTCACGGTGGACCGGGTCGACTCCGTGCAGGCCGCCGCGGACAAGGCCAGCACCGGCCACCGGCTGCTGCTGATCACCGACACCACGTACTTCAACGAGTTCCGCCTGTCCACGATCCCCGGTGACCGGCTCATCGTCGGCAACGTCTTCGGCCTGAGGGCGCTGGCCCCCGGCCTGCGGCGGGTGCCCGAGCCGGCGCGCACCCGCTTGCGCGACCCGGAGTGCGGGCTGCCCGCCGCCACGGCGGCCGGCAGCGCGTACATGGGCGGCATGGCCTTCCGCGGCCCGCCCGGCGCCACCGGCTGCTACCCGGCAGGCGACGGGCACACGCTGATCAGCTTCCCCAACGCGGGCGGCACCACCACGGTCGTCGGCGACGGAAGCTTCCTGACCAACCAGCGGCTGGCCGAGGACGGCAACGCGGCGCTGGCGATCAACCTGATCGGCACCGGCAGGCCCGTGACCTGGCTGGTGCGCCCGGACAACCCACCGCAGGGCGAGTCGGCGCTCGGGGAGAGCCGCCGCTCGATGTACGACCTGATGCCCGCGGGCATCGCCTGGGCGCTCTACATGTCGGTGATCGCCCTGGTCCTCACCGCGTTCTGGCGGGGCCGCAGGCTGGGGCCGGTGGTGACGGAGAAGCTGCCCGTCGTCGTACGGGCGGCCGAGACGGTCGAGGGGCGCGGCCGCCTCTACCGGGCCCGGCGCGCCAGGCAGCGGGCGGCCGACTCGCTGCGCGCGGGCACGATCGACCGGCTCACGCCCCGGCTCGGACTCGGCTCCGGCGCGGGGGCGCACGAGGTCGTCGCGGCGCTCGCCGCCCGTACGGGCCAGGACCCGCAGCAGGTCGGCGCGGCCCTGTACGGGGCGCCGCCGGTGGACGACGCCGGGCTGGTCGGGCTGGCCGGATACTTGGACTTCATCGAAAGGCAGGTCAGTGAACTCTGAGGAGATTTACCGCACGGCCGTTTCTGGCGACTCGGCCAGAGAGGCGCTCGGCGCGCTGCGCACCGAGGTGGCCAAGGCCGTGGTGGGCCAGGACGCGGTGGTGACGGGGCTGGTCATCGCGCTGCTGTGCCGGGGGCACGTACTGCTCGAAGGCGTGCCGGGCGTGGCCAAGACGCTGATGGTACGCACGCTGTCGGCGGCGCTGACCCTGGACTTCAAGCGGGTGCAGTTCACCCCGGATCTGATGCCTGGTGACGTGACGGGGTCGCTGATCTACGACGCAAAGACCGCGGAGTTCGAGTTTCGCGAAGGGCCGGTCTTCACGAACCTGCTGCTGGCCGACGAGATCAACCGTACCCCGCCGAAGACCCAGGCCGCGCTGCTGGAGGCGATGGAGGAGCGGCAGGTCAGCGTGGAGGGTGCCGCCCGCCGGCTGCCCGAGCCGTTCGTGGTGTGCGCCACTCAGAACCCCGTCGAATACGAGGGCACCTACCAGCTCCCCGAGGCCCAGCTCGACCGGTTCCTGCTCAAGCTGACCGTGCCGCTGCCGCCGCGTGACCAGGAGATCGCGGTGCTCGACCGGCACTCCCGCGGCTTCGACCCGCGCGACCTGTCGGAGATCAAGGCGGTCGCCTCCGCCGACGACCTGGCGGCGGGCCGGGAGGCGGTCGCCCAGGTGCACGTGGCGCCCGAGGTGCTCGGCTACATCGTGGACGTGGCCCGCGCCACCAGGAACTCCCCGTCGCTGCAGCTCGGCGTCTCGCCCCGGGGCGCCACGGCGCTGCTGGCGGCCGCGCGGGCATGGGCGTGGCTGTCCGGGCGGCACTACGTCACGCCTGATGACGTGAAGGCGCTGGCCAGGCCCGCGCTGCGGCACCGCATCCAGCTCAGGCCCGAGGCGGAGCTGGAGGGTGCGACCGCCGACGGCCTGCTCGACGGCATCCTGGCCTCCGTCCCGGTCCCGCGCTGATGGCTCTGACAGGGGACACCGGGATCGTGGTGACGGTTATGACCGCTGAGACCGGGGTCGTGGTGATGTGCCGATGGCTCTGACGGGGCGGGCCGGGCTGGTGGCGGCGATCGGGATCGTGGTGGTGCTGCTCGCGCCGCAGCCGGGGGCCGCGCTGGCCGGGGTGTGCCTGCTGCTGGCCGCCGCCATCCTGGTGGACCTGGTGTTCGCCGGGGCCGTGCGCCCGCTCAGGTTCCACCGTTCCGGCGACACGCTGATCCGCCTGGGCCAGCGGGCCACGGTCGAGCTGATCGTGGAGAACCCGGGCTCCAGGCGCGTCCGCGGCCGGCTCAGGGACGCCTGGCAGCCCTCTGCGGGCGCCGGCCCGCGGGTGGCCGAGCTGGACGTGCCCGGGGGCGAGCGCCGCAGGATCATCATGACGCTCGACCCCACCAGGCGCGGCGACCGCTCGTCCGTCGCGGTCACGGTCCGCTCGGTCGGTCCGCTCGGCCTGGCGGCCCGCCAGGGCGACCACCAGGCCCCGTGGTCCGTACGTGTGCTGCCGCCGTTCCTGTCTCGCAAGCACCTGCCGTCCAGGCTGGCCAGGCTCCGCGAGCTCGACGGGCAACATCCGGCGCTGGTGCGCGGTCAGGGCACCGAGTTCGACTCGCTGCGCGAATACGTGGTGGGCGACGACGTGCGCTCCATCGACTGGCGGGCCACCGCGCGCCGCCACGACGTGGTCGTACGCACCTGGCGCCCGGAACGCGACCGCCGCGTGCTGATCGTGCTCGACACCGGCCGTACCTCGGCGGGCCGGGTGGGCGACGCGCCGATCCCCATGGCCGGTGCCACCCCGGGCGGCGGCGGGCTGCTGGCCGGACCCGATTCGCGGCCGGCGCCCGGCTGGCCGCGGCTCGACTGGTCGATGGACGCCGCGTTGCTGCTGGCCGCGCTCGCCGCCCGGGCCGGTGACCAGGTGGACTTCCTGGCCTACGACCGGGCCGTACGCGCCTGGGTGGGCGGGGCGTCCCGCACCGAACTGCTGTCGTCGCTGGTCAACGTGATGGCGCCGATCGAGGCCGAGCTGATCGAGGCCGACTCGCAGGGCATGGTGGCGGCCATCCTGGCCCGGGCCAAGCGGCGCTGCCTGGTCGTGCTGCTCACCGACCTGAACCCGGCGGCCCTGGAGGAAGGACTCATGCCGGTGCTGCCCCAGCTCTCGTCGCGGCACCTGGTGCTGGTCGCCGGGGTGTCCGACCCGCGGGTTGCGGCCATGGCGGGCCGGCGGGGGTCGGCCGAGAAGGTCTATGACGCGGCGGCGGCCGAGCACGCCCAGCTAGGGCGCAGGCGGATCACCACCCGGCTGCGGCGGCACGGGGTGGAGGTCGTGGACGCGCCGCCCGAGGAGATCGCCCCCGCACTCGCCGACGCCTACCTGGCACTGAAGGCGGCGGGCCGACTCTGAAGGGGAGCGCTGAAGGGGTCGGACGGCTCTGCGTGGGGTCAGGCCGTGGGGGCGACGTCGGGGGCGCGTTCGAGGTCGCCGGTCTCGTTCTGTCTCAGGGCGCGGCGGCCGAAGACGATGACGTACGTCAGGAAGACCACCTCGGCGAGCACCCCGATGCCCACCCGCGCCCACGTGGGCAGCCCCGACGGGGTCACGAACGCCTCGATCAGCCCCGACACGAACAACACCACGACCAGCCCCAGCGCCACGCTCATCACGGCCCGCCCCTGCTCGGCCAGCACCTCCACCCGCCGGCGCGGCCCGGGATCGACGACCTTCCAGCCCAGCCGCATGCCCACCGCCCCCGCCAGGAACACGGCGGTCAGCTCGAGCAGCCCGTGCGGGGTGATCAGGCCGAAGAAGATGTCCAGCTTGCCCCTGGAGGCCATGAGCCCGGCGGAGACGGCGACGTTCGCGGCGTTGACGTAGAGCACGTACGGGATCGGCAGGCCCAGGGCGATCGAGTAAAGGATCATCTGCGCCGCGATCCAGGCATTGTTCACCCAGACGCCGCTGGCGAAGGAGGCGGCCGGGTGCTCCGAGTAGTAGTTGGCGAAGTCCTCGTTGACGAGCTGGTTGATCTGGTCGGGAGAGGCGATCGACGCCTGCACCTCCGGGTTGGCGGCGATCCATGCGCTCATCCCCCAGGCGACCGCCATGAACGCCGCCGCGCTGCCCAGCCACCACCACCGCGCCCGGTAGGCCACCACCGGGAAGGTCACCGTGCAGAACCTCACCAGCTCCCGCCAGGCGGGCGCGTGCGCGCCGGTCACCGCGGACCTGGCCCTGGCCACCAGCGCGGACAGCCGCCCGGTCAGCATGAGGTCGCTGGAGGAGGAGCGGACGATCGACAGATGCGTGGACACCCGCTGGTAGAGGTCCACCAACTCGTCCACCTCCGCGCCGGTCAGCGACGAGCGCTGGTTGACCAGGTGTTCGAGCCGGTGCCAGGTGGGCCGGTGTGCCGTGACGAACGCGTCGATGTCCACCCGACCATTGTGGCCGCTCGATCAGCGGCACATAGCCGTTAGGCTCCACATATGTCAGAGGTTGTGACCGGTGACGCCGTCGTCGTCGAGGTACGGGTGGCGCAGATGCCCTCCCGCGCGGTGGCGATCATCATCGACATGGCGGTTCAGCTGCCCCTGCTGATCGCCGCCTACATACTCCTGGGCACCTTCGCGGCCATCAGCGACCCCGCCATCTTCGGAGCCGTCATGATCGCGATGCTCGTGCTGGTGACGGTCGCCTATCCGGTGATCTTCGAGTCGATCAGCAGAGGGCGCAGCCTCGGCAAGCTGGTCATGGGGCTGCGGGTGGTCAGCGACGACGGCAGCCCGGAACGGTTCCGGCAGGCCCTGTTCCGCGGGCTGGCCGGGTTCCTGGAGCTCTGGTCGTTCTCCGGGGCGCCCGCGTTGATCTCCTCGCTGATTTCGCAGCGGGGCAAGCGGATCGGCGACATCTTCGCCGGCACCATCGTGATCTCGGAACGGGGGCCGCGTGACACCACGCAGCTCATCGTGATGCCGCCGCGGCTCGCGAGCTGGGCGACCACGCTGGAGCTCTCCCAGCTCCCGGAGGAGGTGACGCGGGCCGCCAGACAGTACCTGGTGCGCTGGCACGACCTGTCACCGCAGATCCGGCACGAGATGGGGATGCGCATCGCGACCCAGGCGGCGGCCTTCGTCTCACCGGCCGCGCCCGCCGGGGTGCCGCCGCATGCCTACCTGAGCGCCATCCTGGCCGAGCGCCGCCGCCGAGAGCAATTGCGTTTCGCGCGCCAGGCAGGCAACGGCCTGCCGCCCCAGGCCCGGCCGCAGACCCCGTACCCGCAGGTCCCGCAACCCCAGGCGTACCAGGCGGGCCCGTACCCGCAGCCGCAGGCGTACCAGCCTCCCGGCGCACCCGCGCCGGAGCCGCCGAGGGCGACTCCGGGCGGGTTCGCTCCGCCTCAGTGAGCGCGGTCAGCGGGCGGGGCGAGTTCAGTCATGTCCCCGGTTCCGGTACGACTCCTGCGTCTGCACGTTCAACCGGTCGGTACGAACGTTCTTGGCGCTGTCCGTCCGCCAGTCGTCGATCTTGATGATGTCGAGGCCCTCGTTGAAGTCGGCCCCGTAGATGTAGCCGTTGTAGTAGTACGCGGACCAGATGCCGCCGCCGCCACCGGCCGCGCGGGGACCGCGTTCGAAGAAGCCGATCTCCTTCGGGCGGGAGGCGTCGGTGAGGTCCCAGATGGACAACCCGCCCATGTACCAGGCCTGGACCATGATGTCGCGGCCCTTGACCGGGATCAGCGAGCCGTTGTGCGCCACGCAGTTCTCGCTGTCGTCCTGGTAGCGCGGGATCTTGAAGTAGCTCTTGAACCTGAGCTGCCCCCGCGAGAGCTCGTAGATCGCGTCCGCGCCGTGGTTCGGACCGACGGTCGCGTTGCAGGTGGCCTCGCCGCCGCCGCCGAGCTCGTCGGTGAAGATCACCTTCCGGGCGTCGTTGGTGAACGTGGCCGAGTGCCAGAACGCGAAGTTCTCGTCCGTGGTCCTGGCCGTGACCCTCGGGTTCAGCCGGTCGGAGATGTCGAACAGCACGCCGTCACCCATGCACGCGCCCGCCGCGATGTCCTTCTCCGCGTAGGCCGTGATGTCGTGGCAGCCGGTGGTCGGCACCAGCAGGTTCGGCTGGCTCTCGTTGCCGCCGTCGGGGAAGACGACCGGGGTGGCCGCGACCGCCGCGGCGGTCGGGTCGTTCAGCGGCACCTTGATGATCGAGATCTTGTCGTGCGGCGGCAGGCAGTCCGGGAAGTTGTCGGCCGGCAGGTAGGACGAGACGTAGAGGTAGACGTTGCGGTTCCGGTCGCGGCCCTTGCCGGGGACAAGGGTCAGGGTGTGGGAGCCGCAGTTGGTCTCGACCGACTTGATGTACCTCGGGTTCCGCTTGTCGGAGACGTCGAAGATCCG
Source organism: Nonomuraea jiangxiensis (assembly GCF_900099965.1). Classification (GTDB taxonomy): domain Bacteria; phylum Actinomycetota; class Actinomycetes; order Streptosporangiales; family Streptosporangiaceae; genus Nonomuraea; species Nonomuraea jiangxiensis. The sequence continues at coordinate 240,775 of NZ_FNDJ01000003.1, forward strand.
CACGCCCTCCCACGACTCCTTGATCGTGGCGGACTGGCCCGTGCTGGCGCACGAGTCGTTGTTGCGGGAGGAGTCGACGGCGGTGAACAGCAGGTTCCCGTACACCGCCACGTCCATCTGGGCCCCGGGGCACACGACGGAGCTGACGACGCTGGCCTTCTTCGGGTTCCTGATGTCGTAGATCGAGAAGCCGCCGTAGTTGCCGACGTAGGCGTAGTCACCCTGGAAGGCGATGTCGGTGTTGATGGTGCCGGCGATCGGGGTCGGCTTCGGGATGTTGCGGACGTGGGTCACGTTCGAGCTGGTGACCACGGTGTCGGGCGGCGGGATGTCATTGGCCTGTGCGGGCATCGCCGTCAGCGCTAACGCGACGGCCGCCCCGACCATGACGAGGGCACGGCGCGGACTGGACACTCGAGAGCCTCCTTGATCACGTATGTCCTAAAAAAGAACACAAGTGAACAAGATGGTGAGCCCCCGCCCTCGCTCCCGACCAGATGTCACCTTGTCAAGAAATTTCATGACTTGACGGGTTGAACGGCGATTGTCGCCGACATAGCATCTTTCGCCGTTCAACGCCCGCAGGCGGCGAGCACCCGGGGGTGCCCACCGCCTGACGGAGGTGAAATCAGTGGTCGTGGCCGCGACCGCGGTCGTTGTAGGACGGCTGCGACTGGACGTTCAGCGAGTCCATCTTCACCTTGTCAGCGCCCTTGGTACGCCGGTCGTTGATCTTCAGCACATCGAAGCCCAGGTTGAAGTCGGAGCCGTAGATGTAGCCGTTGTAGTAGTAGGCGGACCAGAAACCGCCGGAGAGCGCCGGAGCGGTGTTGTCCGGGCCGCGCTCGAAGTAGGCGATTTCCTGCGGGTTGGCGGTGTCGGTGAAGTCGACCACCGAGATGCCGCCCTGGTACCACGCCTGCACCATGATGTCGCGACCCTTGACCGGGATCAGCGAGCCGTTGTGCGCGACGCAGTTCTCGGTGTCGGCCTGGTGCCGCGGGATCTTGAAGTAACTCCTGAACTGGAGCTGACCCCTGACGATGTCGTAGTACGCGTTGGCGCCCCGGTTCGGGCCGATGGCCTCGTTGCAGGTGGCCCGGCCGCCGCCGCCGAGCTCGTCGGTGAAGATCACCTTCGTGCCGTCGTTGTTGAACGTGGCCGAGTGCCAGAACGCGAAGTTCGTCTCGTCACGGGCGGTGGCGGTGACCCTGGGCTGCTCGGGGTTGCGGATGTCCAACAGGACACCCTCACCCATGCAGGCGCCCGCCGCGATGCCCTTCTCCGGGTAGGCCGTGATGTCGTGGCAGCCCGCGGTGGCGGACTTGCCGTCGGGGTAGGAGCCCGGCACGCCGGGGAAGCCGCCGTCGGGGAACAGCACCGGCGTCGCGACGACCGAGGCCTCCGTCGGGTTCCTCAGCGGGATCTTGACGATCGAGATGAGGTCGTGCGGCGTCTTGCAGTCCGGGAACGCGTCGTTGGGACCGTACGACGAGATGTAGACGTAGACGTTCTTGCCCCGCTTGTCAGGCACGAGCGTGTGCGTGTGCGAGCCGCAGTTCGTCTCGACCGACTTGATGTACTTCGGGTTCCGCTTGTCGGAGACGTCGAAGATGCGGATGCCCTCCCACGACTCCTTCACGGAGGCGGGCTGGCTGGTGCTGCTGCAGGAGTCGTTGTTGCGCGAGGAGTCGACCGAGCCGATCAGCAGGTCACCGTAGACCGACAGGTCCATCTGGCTGCCGGGGCAGACGACGGAGCTGACGACGCTGGTCCGCTTCGGGTCCTTGATGTCGTAGATCGAGAACCCGGAGTAGTTGCCGACGTAGGCGTAGTTGCCCTGGAAGGCGATGTCCGTGTTGATGTCGGTCAGCGCTTCGGGCTTGGGCACGTTCGTGACGTGCTCGATGTTAGGGCTCATGACGATTTCGCCAGGGGCCGGGATGTCCGCAGCTTGGGCCGACACTGAGGTGCCGGTCATCGCGAGGACAGCCGCGAGGAGCACTACGGCTCTTCGGGGGGTGAACACTCGGGAACCTCCGATAAAGGGGGCATAAATCTAGGCAATCTTCGCGCCACCGAGCCCGGTAGGCCAGCGTGCAATCTGTCAAACTTTGTTCCGTTTCGACCCCTTCCCATTTGCCCCATGTACGCATAAAGTGCCCATTCTCGACTGCGTCAGTTAAGGGAGGCCGGGTGCGCGCCGCGCTCGTTGTCATGGTGGGCACCGTGGTTGCCCTTTCCGGCTGCAGCTCCAGCACCCCTCCGCAAGCGCCGCGAGCCGCCTCTACGGCCCCCGTGATCGCCCCAGGACGCCCCGGAGAGCAGGCGCAGACGTTGTCGCCCGCCGAGGCCGCCACCGCCGTGCCCTCACCCACCGCGAACGCCGCCGACGTCAAGTACGTCCAGGACATGATCGTCCACCACCAGCAGGCCCTGGACATGGTGCTCCTCGCCCCGAGCAGGGCCGAGTCCACGCAGCTCAAGGGCCTGGCCGACCGGATCAAGGCGGTCCAGGGCCCGGAGATCCAGTACATGACCACCTGGCTGCGCGAGCAGGAGCAGAAGGTGCCCGATCACCACGCGGCGCACGACGGCATGCCAGGGATGGCCACGCCCCAGCAGATGGAGGCGCTGAAGGCGGCCACCGGCAAGGAGTTCGACCGGCAGTTCCTGCAGCTCATGATCAACCACCACCTGGGCGCGATCAAGATGTCGGGGCAGGTGCTGACCAGCGGCTCGCACGTCAAGATCGAGGAGCTGGCCACCGAAGTCAGCGTGGAACAGACGGCCGAGATCCGCCGCATGCAGGAGATGCAGGCGACCCCGTGACCCCCGCGAACGGCGGAGCCACGGTCAGGACCCCACCCGCCAGGAGTGCAGGTAGGCCTCCTGCTCCAAGGTGAGCGTGTCGATGCCGATGCCGGTGGCGGCCAGCTTGAGCCTGGCCACCTCGTGGTCGATCTCCGCCGGCACGTCGTAGACGCCGGGCGCCATGTTCGCCCGCTCGCCGACCAGCCACTCCACGGCCAGGGCCTGCGCGGAGAAGGACATGTCCATGACGGCCGCCGGATGGCCCTCGGCGGCGGTGAGGTTGACCAGCCGCCCCTCGGCCAGCAGCAGCAGCCGGTTGCCGCCGGGCATGACGTACTCGTCGGTGTTGGGCCGCACGCCCCGGTGCACCTCGCGCGCCATCTCGTCCAGCGCCCGCACGTCGATCTCCACGTCGAAGTGCCCCGCGTTGGCCAGGATGGCGCCGTCCTTCATGACCGACAGGTGCTCGGCCCTGATCACGTCGCGGTTGCCGGTCACGGTGACGAACAGGTCGCCGAGCGTCGCCGCCTGGGCCATGGGCCGTACCTCGTAGCCCTGCAGGATGGCGTCGAGCGCCTTGACGGCGTCGATCTCGGTCACGATCACCCGCGCCCCGAACCCCTTGGCCCGCTCGGCCACCCCCCGCCCGCAGTAGCCGAACCCGGCCACGACCACGGTACGCCCCGCCAGCATGGTGTTGGTGGCCCGCATGATCCCGTCGAGCGTGGACTGCCCGGTGCCGTACCGGTTGTCGAACATGCGCTTGGTCCGCGTGTCGTTCACCGCCACGACGGGGAACCGCAGGGCGTTCTCGGCGGCCATCTGCCGCAGCCTGATGATCCCGGTCGTTGTCTCCTCGCACCCGCCGGAGACCCGTTCGAGCAGGTCCGTACGCTCGGTGTGCAGGATGTTCACCAGATCGCACCCGTCGTCGAGGACGAGGTCGGGTTCGACATCGAGCGCCTGGTGGATGTGCCGGTAGTAGGTGGCCCGGTCCACCCCCGCCCGCGCGTGCACCGCCATCCCGTAGGTCCGCAGGGACTCGGCCACGTCGTCCTGCGTGGACAGCGGGTTCGAGGCGGCCAGGGCGATCTGCGCGCCCCCCGCCATCAGGGCCCCCATCAGCACGGCCGTCTCGGCGGTGACATGCAGGCAGGCGGCGATCCGCACCCCGGCGAGCGGCTGTTCGAGCCCGAACCGCTCCCCGATCGCCGTCAGCACCGGCATCGAACGCGCGGCCCAGGAGATCTGCCGCTCACCGCTATCACTGAGATCCATGGCCAGCCTTTGAGCGAAGGGGACGGGAGCGCCCTGATAAGGGAAAGCTCCGGGAGGGCGCTAACCCCTCCCGGAGCGGTCTTCTACCGGAGCAGATCTAGTAGCGGTAGTGGTCGGACTTGTACGGCCCCTCGACGTGAACGCCGATGTAGGCGGCCTGCTCCTTGGTGAGCTCGGTGAGCTTGACGCCCAGCGCGTCCAGGTGCAGCCGGGCGACCTTCTCGTCCAGGTGCTTGGGCAGCGTGTAGACGCCGATCGGGTATTCGGCCGTCTTCGTGAACAGCTCGATCTGCGCGATCACCTGGTTGGTGAACGAGTTGGACATCACGAAGCTCGGGTGGCCGGTCGCGCAGCCGAGGTTCATCAGCCGGCCCTCGGCCAGCACGATGATCGAGTGCCCGTCCTCGAAGACCCACTCGTCGACCTGCGGCTTGATGTTGTTCCTCACCACGCCGGGCGTCTTGGCCAGGCCCGCCATGTCGATCTCGTTGTCGAAATGACCGATGTTCGAGACGATCGCCTGGTGCTTCATCCGCGCCATGTGAGCGGCGGTGATGATGTTGAAGTTGCCGGTGGCGGTGACGAAGATGTCCGCGATGCCGACGACCTCGTCGAGCGTGGTGACCTGGAAGCCGTCCATGGCCGCCTGCAGCGCGCAGATCGGGTCGATCTCGGTCACGATGACGCGGGCGCCCTGGCCGCGCAGCGCGTCGGCGCAGCCCTTGCCGACGTCGCCGTAGCCGCAGACCACGGCCACCTTGCCGCCGATCAGCACGTCGGTGGCGCGGTTGAGGCCGTCGATGACGGAGTGGCGGCAGCCGTACTTGTTGTCGAACTTGGACTTGGTGACCGAGTCGTTGACGTTGATCGCCGGGAAGAGGAGCTGGCCGTTCTTGTGCATCTCGTAGAGGCGGTGCACGCCGGTGGTGGTCTCCTCGGTGACGCCCTTGATGCTCTCGGCGATCCGGGTCCACGTCTTGTCCGCGCCGACCGTCCGGGTGAGCAGGTCGATGATGACGTGCCACTCCTCCGGGTCCTCGGCGGTGGCCGCGGGCACGGCGCCGGCCTTCTCGTATTCGGCGCCCTTGTGCACGAGCAGCGTGGCGTCGCCGCCGTCGTCCAGGATCATGTTGGGCGCGTCACCGCCCGGCCACGTCAGGGCCTGCTCGGTGCACCACCAGTATTCCTCCAGCGTCTCGCCCTTCCAGGCGAACACCGGCACGCCCTTCGGGTCGTCGACGGTGCCCTCGGGGCCGACGACCACGGCGGCGGCGGCGTGGTCCTGCGTGGAGAAGATGTTGCAGCTCACCCAGCGGACCTCGGCGCCGAGCGCCACCAGCGTCTCGATGAGGACGGCCGTCTGGATCGTCATGTGCAGGGAGCCCATGATCTTCGCGCCGCGAAGGGGCTGGGAAGCCGCGTATTCCTTGCGAACCGCCATGAGGCCGGGCATCTCGTGCTCGGCGAGCCGGATCTCCTTGCGACCGAAGTCGGCCAGTGAAAGGTCAGCGACCTTGAAGTCCATTGGGTGTCCCCTCGCGTCACGGATGTGTTCCGGTAGACGAGTTTAGGTGGCACGACGCCGCGGACGCACCTTCAGGATGCTGAAACTGACGTAAGAATGTAAGAATGCGCATCACGGAAGCTGCCAAGCGGCTCGGTATGTCCCCCCGAATGCTCCGATACCGGGAGGCGCTCGGTCTGCTACCACCGGTGCGGGAGCAGGGGGCGCACCGGCGCTTCGGGCCCGACGAGCTGGCCGCCGTGGCGCAGGGGGTGGAGTTGGAGAAGCGGTTCGACGTGTCGCCGGCGGAGCTGGCGTTCGCGCTGCGGGTGCTGAGCGAGCCCGCGGTGGCGGCGGCGGTGCGCGATCTGGGGGTGCGGATCGGGCGCATCCAGGTGCCGCGCAGGGCCCTGGACTTCGAGAAGGAGAAGGCCCTGCGACTGCTGCGCCCGCCCGGCAGGTGAGCCCGCCCTCCGGCCCGCCGCGGTCGGCCCGCTACGGGCGGACCCGCCGCGATCGGCCCGCCGCGGTCGGCCCGCTACGGGCGGGCCGTGGTGCTGGGCGCCCTGTCCAGGTCCGGCTCCAGGTAGATGACCCGGGCGATCGGCACGGCCTCGCGGATGCGGCGCTCGGCCTCGTCGATGCCCCGGGCCACCTCGCCCGCCGTGTCGTTGTGGGCGACCGCGATCTTGGCCCCCACCAGCAGCTCCTCCGGGCCCAGGTGCAGCGTGCGCATGTGGATGATCCGGTCCACCTCGGGCGCGCTCTCCAGCGCGGCGCGGATCTGCGCCTCCATCTCGGGGGTGGCGCCCTCGCCGACCAGCAGCGACTTGGTCTCCATGGCCAGCACAACCGCGATCACGGCCAGCAGCACGCCGATCATCAGGGTGCCGACGCCGTCCCAGACGCCGTTGTCCGTGATGACGGCCATCGTCACGCCGAACAACGCGAAGATCAGGCCGAGCAGCGCGCCCAGGTCCTCCAGCAGGATGACGGGCAGCTCGGGTGACTTGGAGCGGCGGACGAAGGCGACCCACGACTGCTTGCCGCGTACGGCGTTGGATTCCTTGATCGCCGTACGGAACGAGAACGACTCGGCGACGATCGCGAAGATCAGCACCGCGAACGCCCAGATCGGCGCCTCCACCCGATGCGGATCGGAAAGCTTGTGCACGCCCTCGTAGATCGAGAACGCCGCGCCGATGGTGAAAAGCACGACGGCCACCACGAAGGCGTAGAAGTAACGCTCGCGGCCGTAGCCGAACGGATGCTCCCTGGTGCTGGCCCGCGCCGCCCGCTTGCCGCCGACCAGCAGCAACACCTGGTTGCCCGAGTCGGCGACCGAGTGAATGCCCTCCGCCAGCATGGACGAGGACCCCGTGAAGGCCGCGGCCACGAACTTGGCCACGGCGATCGCCAGGTTGGCGGTCAACGCCGCAATGATCGCCTTCGTACCGCCACTCGCGCTCACCGATCTGCTCCACTCATATATTGCTCAAAGGCCCGAAAGGGGATCCTATTGTGAAATTCTGGCCTTCAGCTCAGCTATCGCCGAGACAGGCGTCGGGTCGATGCCGTATCCCAGCGCCAGATACGTGCTGGCGTAGTCGCCCAGCCCGACCAGCGTGGCGATCCGCTCCAGCGGGTGCTCGCCCTCGGCCGCGAGCTCGCTGACCGCCACGTCCCGGTCGCGCGCCAGGCGTACGGCCGCCTCGCGCCGCCGCGTCACCTGCGGGTGCTCCTCCACGTCGCGCAGCACCACGAGCCTGATCGCGGGGCCCGGCGCGTCGGCGAAGATGTCCCGCTCAGCCAGCGGCCCGTCGAAGGCGACCACCTGGTTGTGGCAGACCTCGGGCAGCTCGCCGTGGATGGCGGGATATTTCGCGTTGGTGTTGAGCTGGGAGGCCAGCCGGTAGGCCGCCACCCCCGCCGCCGGCGACGACCCCCAGATCATCGGCAGGTTGTCGGCGAGGTCCATGGCCAGCGACTTGCCGGGGTTGATGAACGACTCGCTGGACGGCCTGCACCGGTGTGCCATGTCCTCCAGTGAACTGGCCACCCGTTCGTAGAGGTCGGCGTCGGCCGGGACCAGCCGCAGCGCGGCCGCGGCCACGATCAGCGGGATCGTCAGCAGCCAGATGTTCGCCCTGGACTGGCCGGAGACGGGCACCGGCACGTAGACCGCCGAGGCCTGGGTGGCGATGGCCTCCAGCTGGGAGCCGGGGGCGCCCACGCCGAGCAGCGAGCAGCCCCGCCGCACGGCCTGCATGGCCACGGACACGGTCTCCTCGGCCTCGCCCGAGCTCGACACGACGACGACCAGGTCGGTCGCGCCGACCCAGCCGGGAAGCTGGTAGGAGCGCAGGGACACGACCGGCAGCGGCGCGCCGTTGCCCACCACGGCCGTGAGGATGTCACCCGGAATGCCCGAGCCGCCCATGCCCGCGACCACGATGGCACGCGGGCGCCCCTGGCTCGCCAGGCGGTCGACGCGGGACTCGACGGCGATGCGGTAGCCGGTGCGCACGTGAGCGGCGGAGGCGGCGACCGCGAGCAGCATGCCGCCCGGATCGCCCTCGGTGAGGTGCCGCTGGTCGTCGAGCCGCGCCGGCTCCCAGGTCACGGCTTCCTGGCCTCGTCGACGAGCAGGACGGGAATGTCATCCCGGACCGGGTAGATCAGGCCGCAACCCGTGCAGGCCAGCTCTTCGGCCTCGGTCTCCGCGCGCAGCCGGGCCTTGCACGCCGGACAGGCCAGGATCTCCAGCAGCCAGTCGTCGATCTTCACTCTGACACCTTTCCCACAATGGCGAGGACCTCGTCCCTGATCGCCGACATCATGCCAGCGTCAGCGGCCTCCGCGTTCAGCCTGAGCAGCGGCTCGGTGTTGGACGTCCGCAGATTGAACCACCAGCCGGACCCGGTCACGGTCAGCCCGTCGAGCTCGTCGAAGTCACCGCGCCCCGCGAACGCCTCGCGCACCCGCCGCAACGCCTCGCCCTGGTCGGAGACGGCGCTGTTGACCTCGCCCGAGGAGTGGTAGCGCGAGTAGGCGGCCACCATCTCGGACAACGGCCTGTCCTGCTCCCCCAGGGCGGCCAGTACGTGCATGGCCGCCAGCATCCCGGAGTCCGCGAACCAGAAGTCACGGAAATAGTAGTGAGCCGAGTGCTCGCCGCCGAAAACGGCGCCCGTGCGGGCCATCTCGGCCTTGATGAACGAGTGCCCCACGCGGGTGCGCACCGGGACGCCGCCGTGCTCGCGCACGATCTCGGGCACGCCGAGCGACGTGATCAGGTTGTGGATGATCGTCGCGCCCGGATATTTGGCCAGCTCCCGCACGGCGACCAGGGCCGTGATGGCCGACGGCGAGACCGACTCGCCGCGCTCGTCGATCACCCAGCACCGGTCGGCGTCACCGTCGAAGGCCAGCCCCAGGTCGGCACCGCTCTCGACCACCGTCCGCTGCAGGTCGACGAGGTTGTGCGGCTCCAGCGGGTTGGCCTCGTGATTCGGGAAGTCACCGTCCAGCTCGAAGTAGAGCGGGGTCAGCTCGATCGGCAGCCCCTCGAAGACCGCCGGCACCGTGTGCCCGCCCATGCCGTTGCCGGCGTCGACGACGACCTTGAGCGGCCTGATGCCGCGCAGCTCGACGAGCGTGCGCAGGTGCTCGGCGTAGCCGGGCAGCAGATCCTTCTCGATCACCGATCCGACCGGCGTGGCCGTGACCCCGACCAGCTCGGCGGCCCTGTCGCGGATCTCCGTCAGCCCCGTTTCGCCGCCGATCGGCACCGCGCCTGAGCGGCACATCTTCATCCCGTTGTAGCGGGCGGGGTTGTGGCTGGCGGTGAACATCACGCCCGGCAGCCCGAGGCTCCCGCTGGCGTAGTAGAGCAGGTCGGTGGATCCCAGCCCGGCGTGCACCACATCGGCGCGACGCGACAGCGCTCCGCGGATGAACGCCTCGGCCAGCGGCACGGACGACTCCCGCATGTCGTGCGCCACCACGACCGACTCGGCACCCATGATCTCCACGAAGGCCGCCCCCACGGCCTCGGCGGTCGGCTCGTCGAGCTCGTCGGGCACCACCCCGCGAACGTCATACGCTTTGAAGATCTTGGCGAGGTCGCCCACTCTCCAGCTCCGCCCTTAGGTCGTTCTCCTCCGTGTAAAACGAGCCTACCGGTCGCGATGCTGCTGGGCCGACCTCAGAACGCGCAGGTGCCCCCGGCGGCCGACCTCGACGCCCTGGCCGACGGGCTCACCGCTGCCGGACGGCGTGGGCCGCGCGGCCTCCCTGACCGCGTTGGCCAGCGCCTCCAGATCGTCGGAGCTGGGGGACGCGCCGTCCGTCGGCAGGCGTACGACCTCCCAGCCACGGGGAGCGGTCAGCCGCTCGGCGTGTTCGGCGCACAGGTCATAGCAGTGTGGCTCCGCGTACGTCGCCAGGGGGCCGAGGACAGCGGTCGAGTCGGCGTATACGTACGTGAGCGTGAAGACGGCAGGCTGGCTGCAGGCGGTGCGGGAACAGCGGCGGACGGGGCTCACGGAGGGACCGTATCCGGTAAGAGTGCCAGGCGCCACTATCTGAGCGCTCTTTACGAGCGTGTCGCCACAATTCGGACACCTGTCGCAGGCTTTCGACCCACATGCCCGATGCCATCGGGCTTCCCGGACACCGCTCGCCCGTCACGCAAGCCTCGGTACGCACCTCTAGGCACCCCTGCCTTTACCACCCGGGCACTCACTTCAAACCCCCGATTTCGCCTCCGCGCGACGGCGACGCCGCTCCCTGTGACCGCGCGGCCCGCCCCGTACACTTGCTGTCGTGAATCACAAGCGCGGTCCCAGACGGCGCGACCGCCACGGCCGCGGTCTCCGCGGCCCCCTCGCCCCCTCGCACGTGCCCCTGGCCAAGTCCCGCAGCGAGCGCTTCGACGACCTCGTCCTCGACGCCGTCGACCGGCTCCGTCCCCGCTGGGAGCGGCAGCTGTCGGTGGTGGAGTTCGCGGTCGAGGAGGTGCCGCCGCTGAGCGAGCTGGGCGACGGCCCGGGGCTGACCTCGGATCCGATCCCCTTCGGCCGCGCGGACACCGCGACCGGCCAGCGTCCGGCCGCGATCGTGATCTACCGGCGCCCGCTGGAGGCCAGGGCGAGGGACCGCGACACGCTGGGCGCCATGGTCCACGACACGGTGGTGGAGCAGGTCGCCACGTTGCTGGGCATCTCGCCGGAGACCGTGGACCCCGGCTACGACGACCGCCGCTGACCCGGGCCGCGCGAGCCCTTACGGCAGCACCACGCGCGGGGAGTCGTCGAGCGGTGGCAGCAGCGTCCACATCCGGGCCGGGGCCAGCGGCTGGGCCGTGATCAGCAGGCCCGTCTTCTGGTTCTCCTCCACCACCCGCCCGCCGTAGACCTTCCCCGACACGGGCGAGACCACCACCGCGAACTCCCCCTTGCCCTTCAGCGGCACGCTCCTGGTCCGCCCGGCCGGCACGGAGACCTCGAACGCCGGCTCCGCCGCCCCCTCGTCCGGGACCAGCTGCACCCGCACCTTCCCCGGCCCGCCGAGGGCGGTGAGCACCAGCCGCGAACCCGGAAGGTTGCCGGCCACCGCGCTGCCCAGCTCCAGCGACGCGGTCCCCGCCGTGAACGCCACGTCAGGGTGCCGCCCCGTGCCCGTGATCACCACCCCGGCCACGATCGGGACCGAGGACGTGAGCTCCAGGGCCGCGGACGAGGCGCCCAGCCCGGTGGTGACGTCCAGCGAGACCACCCCGCCCGCGGGCACGTCCAGGGACTCCCGGCCCCTCATCGCGTACTCGGCGTCCTCGCCCACCGCCTTGACCCGCACCACCGCGTCGGCCTGGCCGGGCGCGGCGACCAGGAGCTCGCGGCGGCCACCGCCGCCGGGGATCCCGGGCACGACGACCCGCGTGGCGGGCGGGGCGGCGGCGGGGAGCCAGTCGACGCCCCCGCTCTCCAGCGTCGTCCTGGCGGCGACGGCCACCCGGCCGAACACGGTGGTGACGCTCACCGCCATCACGTCAGCGGCGGGGGCGAGGGTCTTGAGGTCGATCTCCCTGTGCGTGCCTGGCGCCACCTCCAGCCCGATCCCCTGGTCGCCGGAGACCATGCCCTCGGCCGCGTAGACCAGCACATCGACCTGGGCGGGCGCCTTGTCGGCGTTGGTGAGGTGGAGGCGTAGGTCGGCGTTCGCGGGACCGGGGCCCACCAGCCACGTCGCGGCGGCGGGCTCGGTGCAGCGGACCCCGGCCAGGCCGCGGGCCGCCCCGGCGGTGGCCCGGGTCAGGTAGCCCGCCTCCAGGCCGGCGGGGCCGCTGGTGACGTACGGCTCGTCCGCCAGGTCCTCGTGCGACAGGGTGCCGGGCAGGTAGACGTCGACCTGCTCGCCCTTGCCGCCGGGGCAGACCGCGGTGACCGACGCGACCGGGACCTTGCGCGGGCCCGCCACGGGGTGGGTCTGGGGGGCGGCCGGCCTGGTGGCGTACGCGAGGCCGTACAGGCCCGTCAGGGCGGCGACGACCAGCACCAGCAGGCCGAGCCGATGCTCCACGAACGCCCTCATCACGCACCCGCCAGGGCCGGGGCCGGTGCTTCCGCTTCCTCGGGCGAACGCCGGCCGGGCGCCGCCAGCAGCGCCATCACCAGCACCAGCGCCCCCTGCGCCAACAGCCACGGCGTGTGCAGGACGCTCACCGGCTGGGCGGGCACCCGAGTGACCGGCTCGGTCAGCGCCCACACGCCGCCGCCCGTCTCCGACAGGCTCAGGCGCCGCAGCGACGGCTGCGAGTCCAGCGTCCTGGCCAGCCCGGCCGGGATGGGCGGGGCCACGGCCACCATCGCGATCCCGCTCTCGGCCAGCGCGGCCGCGTCGCCGCCGCGCCCGCCGATGAGCCCCTGCGCCGCCGCCCCGATCCGGGTGCGGGCCTCGGACGCGACGGGCAGCTCCGACTCCCCGAGCAGCGGGGTACGGCCGTGCAGCACCGTGAAGGACGACCCCTTGATCACCAGAGTGCGCTCGCCCTGCGTGGTACGCGCCGCCGCCAGCGCGGGCAGCACGTCGGGAGCGTCCCGCACGAGCGGCCCGCGCACGCCGTTGACCACCCAGAAGCCGGCGGCCAGCAGCGGCGTGCTGAACGCCACCGCCACCACCACGCCGGCCCCCAGCCGCCGGGGCCCGCCGCCGACACGCAACTCGCTCAGGCGATGCGCGGTCAGGCCCACCAGCACCACCAGCCCGGCGCCGGCGAAGGCCAGCGGCACCCCCGGCCAGACCCGGACCCCCGCGACGGTGACCCGGCTGACCAGGACGGCCGCCAGCATGCCGTACAGGGCGGTGCCCCAGCCGATGGCGACGATCACGCGCTGGCGGCGCATGAGGAGCGCGGCCAGCGCCGCGACCAGCAGGCCCGCCGTCACCCAGAACGGCGGCAGCCCAGGCCCGCCCGGACTGAGCGCCGGCAGCGACTCGGGGGCGGGCGAGGCGTCGACCAGCGTCGGGTCGTTGAGACCCGCTTCGAGCAGGAACCGGCCCGGGTCCGTCGCCAACTCCGCCAGCCACGGGAACAGCAGCGCGACCGGCACCGCGAGCGCGATGGCCATCGAGACGATCGCGTGGCGGAACGCCACCGCCGCCAGCACCCCCAGCACGGCGTAGAGCGGGTACACCAGCGGCACGAACGCCGTCCCCACGGCCAGCAGCAGCCCGAGGGCCCAGGCGGTACGGCGGGCGCGCCGCCGCTCGGCGGACACCAGGGTGGCGGTGAGCGAGGCGTAGGCCGGCACCAGCACGAACACCACCGCCGTGCCCAGCCGCCCCGCCGCCACGGCCCCGGTCGCGACGGGCAGCAGCGCGTACGTCCCCGCCGCCCACGCCCGCGCGGGCACCGCCGGGATGACGTGCCGGGTGGCCAGGTACGCCGTCGCGCCCGCCAGCGGCACCGAGCCCAGCAGCAGCACGGAGACCGCCAGCCACGTCTTGCCGAAGGCCAGCGTGGAGGCGATGGCGAGCACGGCCACGTACGGCGGCGCCCAGTCGGTCGAGCCGAGCCCGACGTCGTGGAACCCCTCGGTGTAGAAGGCCCACAGGTCGGCCGCGCCGCCCGTCACGGGGACGAGGGCACCGCCGCCGAGCCGTTCGCCGCCCAGCAGTGACCGCTCGGCGACCGCGGCGACCGCTGTCAGCGCGAGCATGAGGACGACGCCCGGCCGGCTGAGGAAGCGCTTGACGGCGCCGGTGTCCGCCGGGACGACGGCGTACTCGTCCTCGGCGGCCTGCTGCTGCTGGTGATGGCGGCCGGCCGAGTCGAGGGGCGCCTGGCCGGCGAGGAAGCTCTGCACCATGTCGGTGAGCCGCCGGTAGGCCGCCCCTCGCGGGGTCATCAACCGCTTTATGCGCCTATATCCCTTTTTGCGGCCGTGGTGGCGGGCCCGGCGCGCCCGCACCAGCCGGAACGGGTGCGCCAGGACCGAGCCCATGGCCACCACCTCGTCCAGCGCGTTCGCGGGCTGCTTGCTCACCACGAACAGCAGCGTGCGGAAGGCCGAGCCGACCACATTGCGCAGCAGGGCCCACCACATCGGCCAGAACGGCAGGTTGGCCAGCACCACGAAGATCGCGTTACGGCGGTCCAGCCGGCGCGGATGATCGCCGCTGACCGCGATGCGCCGCCGCCTGCGGGCCGCCGCCTCGGCGTGCCAGGCCACGGCGGAGGTCACGCTCAGGACCTTGTGCCCGGCGTTGCGCACCCGCCAGCACAGGTCGAGGTCGTCGCGGAACAGCGGGAAGAACGGGTCCAGCCCGCCCACCTGCTCCCATACGTCACGGCGGATCAGCATGCCCGCCGTGGACACCGACAGGACCTCCCGCGTCCCGTCGTGCTGTCCCTGGTCGAACTCGCGCGGCTCCAGCCCCGTGTCCCTGCGCCCGGTGCGCCCCACGGTCACGCCGAGCTCCAGCAGCCGCCGGCGGTCGAGCCAGTCGCGCAGCTTCGGGCCGAGCACGGCGGCCTTCGGATCATGCGCGGCGGCGGTGAGCAGCGCCTCCAGTGCCCGCCGGTCGGGGGCGCAGTCGTCGTGCAGCAGCCAGATCCACTCGTCGCGCCCGCCGGGCGACGGCACCGGCGGCAGCTTCTCCAGCGCCTGCGCGACGGCCTCGCCGAATCCGGTGGAACGGGGCAGGGAGATCAGGCTGCCGCTGCCGAGCGTCTGGGCGAGCAGGTCGGCCGAGCCGTCCCTGCTGCCGTGGTCGACGCCCGCCACGCGGTCGGGCCGGCGGCTCTGGCTCGCCAGCCCCCGCAGCGTCTCCCCGAGCCAGCGCGCGCCGTCGTGGGCGACGACGATCGCGGTGACGTACGGGCGGGACATGGGTGGACGACTCCTGGGGGGTTGATCAGCGCACTCACCGAAGAGGTCAAGCGGGCTCACCATACCGGTCAAAGGCCATCACGCATGCTAAAAGGGGCCACACGGCGGCCCGCGTGACCCCTTCGGCCATATACCTAAACGGCCTGGCGCTTGATTCGTCTGCGCTCCCGCTCGGACAGTCCACCCCAGATGCCGAACCGCTCATCGTGCTCGAGTGCGTATTCAAGACACTCGGCACGGACCTCGCACGATCGGCAAACCTTCTTGGCCTCTCGGGTGGAGCCGCCCTTTTCCGGGAAGAACGCCTCCGGATCAGTCTGCGCGCACAACGCACGCTCCTGCCAGCCGAGTTCTTCAGCGTCAAGCTGATCCTGTGCGATGACCGGATCGGTCACTGCACACCTCCCTGCCGCCCGCCCGCAATGGAGCCCCCCATGGACGCCTTCCTTAGTACCCACCCACAGGAAGGCGTAACAACATGGTTGTAATTACACGCGCGTGCCGTAGGTGACGTCAAGCGGCATGCAGGTATCCGGGGAAAGACCAGATCTCGCCCCGGTGTGCTTGGCATGTGATGTTCGCCCCCCGCCGCCGCCCGGCTGTGCTTGGCCTCGGCAGGAGTTGTTCAACGCTGTCAGCGGTCGGAACCGTACCAGGGCGGGATAGACGCCCGCCCCCGGCCCACCTTCTCTCTAGCCGTTCATTGCTGGTCCGTTACCTGCGTGGCTCATTGGGGGTGTATATGGCGGTCGGGTCGATCGGGTCGTCTCCCGGGCGGCGCTGGTCGCCGCCGAAGGGCGTGGCGGAGGCGTCGAGCCGCATCGTCGACTCGCCCTGGGGCTCGGGCCAGCCGGGCGGCTGGGGCGGCGCCTGGTGGGTGGGCTGGTACTGGCCCTGCTGGGGCTCGTACGCCGCCGGCTGCTGGGGGTGCTGCTGTGGGTGGCCGAAGGGGTCGTCGTACGACCTGCCGGCCTGGCTGGAGTAGTCGGGCACGCGCAGTTCGGGCTGGGTGCCGGCCGCGGTGGAGTGCTGGTAGGTCTCCGCCTGCTGATAGGCGTCCATGAGCTGCTGCGAGCGCGGGTCCACGGGCGGGTCGGGCTCCTGGTACGCGTTCGGCGTGGCGTACTCGTGCCCCGAGTACCCGCTGAACGGCTGGCCACCCGGCTGGGTCGCGGGCTGGTCGAAGGCGCTCTGGCCGAAGTACGAGCCCTGGTCGGCCTGGGGGTAGCGGACGTCAGGGGTCGTGTCGCCCGGCGGGAACGGCTGGTCGGCCTGGGGCGCGAAGGCGCTGGGCGCGGGCTCCGGCGGCGCGTACTGGCCGGGCTGCTGCTCCGGGGCCGGGGCGTAGGGGTTGGGCTGGTCGTTCCCGGCGGGCGCGTACGGGTTCGGGCTCGGCTGGCCGTAGACGTTCGGCTGGCTGTCGGCGGGGACGTACGGGGCGGGCTGGTAGTCCGCGGGCGGGGTGGCGTATTCCGGGGCCGAGGGAGCGGCTGGCGGGGTGGCGTAGTCCAGGGCCGAGGGGCCGGCGGGCAGGGCCGCCCTGACGGGCTGGTAGGGCTCGGGCTGCTGCTGACCGTAGGCGGCCTGGGGGTTGGGCTGCTGGTGGTCGGCCGGGGGTCCGTACGAGGGCGGCTCGGGCTGCCCGCCGAAGCTCGGCGGCTGCTGGCCGTAACCGGGCTGCTGGCCGGACGGGGGCTGCTGACCGTAGCCGGGCTGCTGGCCTGTCGGCGGTTGTTGACCGTAACCCGACTGCTGACCGGACGGGGGCTGCTGGCCGTAACCGGGCTGCTGACCGGACGGGGGCTGCTGGCCGTAACCGGGCTGCTGGCCCGAGGGGGGCTGCTGACCATAGTCGGGCTGCTGGCCGGAGGGGGGCTGCTGGCCGTAACCAGGCTGCTGCTGGCCCGACGGCGGCTGCTGACCATAGTCGGACGGCGGCGGCTGCTGGCCCGAGGGGGGCTGCTGGCCGTAGCCGGGCTGCTGGAAGGGGGCGGCCGCGGGGTCCTGCTGGCCGTAGGCGGCCGACGGGTCCTGCTGACCGTAACCCGGCTGCTGGCCCGAGGGGGGCTGGCCGTAGCCGGCGGGGGGCTGCTGGCCGTAGCCGGGGCCCTGCTGCTCGGGATGACCGAACTGCTGCTCGGGATGGCCGAACTGCTGCTGCGGCTGGCCGAAGTGGGGCGGCTGCTGGCCGAACTGGGGCTGGTAGACCTGCGCGACCGGCCGCTCGGGCAGGACCTGCGGCAGCAGGTAGACCAGCGCGATCGCGGTCAAGGCGAGCTGGGGCACACCCTGGAGCACGAACTCCAGCAGTGAACGGAAACCGCCGCCGGCGAACAGGCCGAGCAGGAACGAAATCACCCCGAACAGCGTCGCCAGCGACAATCCGGCCACCGCACCGTACGTGATCAGCTTCGCCTTGGGCGACGGGGTGCCGACCTTGGTAACGAGCAGCACGGAGCCCAGGAGCAGTGCCGTCACGACCGGGCTGACCAGCGCCGGCAGGTTCATCCTCGCGCTCTCGACGGTGGACACGCTGAAGCTCGGCGAGACCAGGATGTGGCCGATCAGCACCAGCACGTCCACCAGTCCGGCGACGAGCATGACCAAGGCGCCCGGCTCTCTCAGCCGAGCGACGTCGAATTTGCTCACAACTACCCCCATCAGACCCTTTGGCCCGAAGGGAGTTTGCCACATCCCCGGCGCACCTCGCGGGAGTCCCAGAAAGCTCATTGCTAACAAATCCACCAGCAGCAGGACGTAAACCCCTATCAGAAAGGAGAAAACCACTCCCGAAGCGGGGTTGTCAGAGCCCGGTGGAAGACTGGGCCGCATGCACATCGTGTCACTAGCCGGGGGCATCGGCGGCGCCCGTTTCCTGCGCGGCCTGCGCGCGGCCGACCCAGCGGCCACCATCACCGTCATCGGCAACACCGGCGACGACATCACACTCTTCGGCCTGCGGGTCTGCCCCGACCTCGACACCGTGATGTACACCCTGGGCGACGGCATCGACGAGGAGCAGGGCTGGGGCCGGGCCAAGGAGTCCCACGTGGTCAAGGAGGAGCTGGCCGCCTACGGCGTGGAGCCGCAGTGGTTCGGGCTCGGCGACCGCGACCTCGCCACCCACATCGTGCGCTCCCAGATGCTGGAGGCCGGCTACCCGCTCTCGCAGATCACCGAGGCACTAACGACGCGCTGGCAGCCGGGCGTGCGACTGCTGCCGATGAGCGACGACCGCTGCGAGACCCACGTCGTGATCGAGGACGAGCACGGCCGGAGGGCCGTCCACTTCCAGGAGTGGTGGGTGCGCCTGCGCGCCTCCGTCCCCGCGCAGTCGTTCGCGCTGGTGGGGGTCGACACCGCCAGGCCCGCGCCGGGCGTGCTGGAGGCCATCGAGGAGGCCGACGTCGTCATCCTGCCGCCGTCCAACCCGGTGGTCAGCATCGGTACGATCCTGCAGGTCCCCGGCATCCGCGACGCCCTGCTGCCCAAGACCGTGGTCGGGGTCTCGCCGATCATCGGCGGCGCGCCCGTCCGGGGCATGGCCGACGCCTGCCTGACGGCCATCGGGGTGAAGACCACCGCGCAGGCCGTGCTGGAGCTCTACGGCTCCGACCTGATCGACGGCTGGCTGGTGGCCGAGGAGGACGCGAGGGTCGCCCTCGACGGCGTCCGGGTGGTCGCCCGGCCGATCCTCATGCACGATGTGGCCGCCGCCGCCGACATCGCCCGTACGACCCTCGACCTCGCCCAGGAGCTCGCCCGATGACCATGCCACACCTGCCCGCCGGCCACCCCCAGGACGCCGCCGGGCCCCGGCGGCTGGAAGTGATCGCCGTGACCGGCATCGGCGAGGTCCGGCCGGGTGACGACGTGGCGGCCCTGCTCAAGGACGCCGACGTGCGCGACGGCGACATCGTGGTGGTCACCTCCAAGATCATAAGCAAGGCGGAGGGCCGCGTCCGGCAGGCGCCCGACCGCGCGGAGGCGATCGAGGAGGAGACCGTGCGCGTGGTCGCCAGGCGCGGCGACACCGTGATCTCCCAGACCCGGCACGGCTTCGTCATGGCCGCCGCCGGGGTCGACGCCTCCAACACCGAGCCGGGCACCGTGCTGCTGCTGCCCGCCGACTCCGACGCCTCGGCCCGGCGCATCAGGCAGGGCCTGGGCGTGCGGGCGGGCGTGATCGTCTCCGACACGTTCGGGCGGCCGTGGCGCCACGGGCTCACCGACGTGGCCATCGGGGTGGCGGGCGTGCGGCCGCTCGACGACTACCGCGGCACCTCCGACGGCTACGGCAACGCGCTGAGCGCCACCGTCACGGCGCTGGCCGACGAGATCGCGGGAGCGGCCGAGCTGGTCAAGGGCAAGCTCGCCGGGGTTCCGGTGGCGATCGTACGCGGGCTGGCCCACCTGGTCACCGAGGACGACGGGCCGGGGATCAGGCCGCTCATCCGCGGCGCCGACGACGACCTGTTCCGTCACGGCTCTCGGGACGTGGTGTTCGCCCGCCGGACGATCAGGGAGTTCGCCGACCTGCCCGTCGATCCGGCGGCCGTACGCAGGGCGGTGGCGGCGGGCATCGCCGCGCCCGCGCCGCACCACACGACCCCGTGGCGGTTCGTGCTGGTCGAGTCGCCGGAGACGCGGACCAAGCTGCTCGACGCCATGCGCGAGGCGTGGATCGCGGACCTGCGTGGCGACGGGTTCACCGAGCAGTCCATCGCCAAGCGGATCAGGCGCGGCGACGTGCTGCGCAACGCGCCCTACCTGGTCGTGCCGTGCCTGGTGATGGAGGGCTCCCACACTTATCGCGACGACCGGCGCAACGCCTCGGAGCGGGAGATGTTCGTGGTGGCGACGGGCGCCGGGGTGGAGAACTTCCTGATCCAGCTCGCCGTCGAAGGGCTCGGCTCGGCGTGGGTCTCCTCCACGATGTTCTGCCGGCCGGTCGTCCGTGAGGTGCTGGACCTGCCCGATTCGTGGGACCCGATGGGGTGCGTGGCCGTCGGCCACGCGGCCGCCCCGCCCCGCGACCGCGCCCCGCGCGACCCGGAGGACTTCATCCTCACCCGCTGACCCGGTTCCCGACCCCGCTGACCGCCCTTGTGTGAATCGGCCTCGCGCTCCCGTGCTGACCGGCCTCGGAACCCGTGGTCAGCGAGCCGTTTACCGTTAGGAAAGTTTCCTTTACATTTGGAGCATCCCCCCATGTAAAGGAGCCACTTCATGAGAAGGACTCTCACGTTGGCCGCCGCGGTGGTGATCGCCCTCGCCACCACGGTGTTCAACACGGCGCCGGCGTTAGCACACGGCTATGTGAACTCGCCCCCGAGCCGGCAGGCCAACTGCGCCCAGGGCAGGGTGCCCAACTGCGGCAACATCATCTACGAGCCGCAGAGCGTGGAGGGCCCCAAGGGCCTGCGTAACTGCCACGCCAACCTGGGACAGTTCGCCCAGCTCAGCGACGAGAGCAAGCCGTGGCCGGCCGCCTCGGTGGGCAGCACGGTGACCTTCACCTGGACGTTCACCGCCCGGCACGCCACCGCCAGCTACGAGTACTACATCGGCAACACCCGGGTGGCCACGTTCGCCGGAAACGGCCAGCAACCACCGCAGACGGTCTCGCACCAGGTCAACCTGTCCGGCTACTCGGGCCGGCAGAAGGTCCTGGCGATCTGGAACATCTCCGACACCACCAACGCCTTCTACTCCTGCATCGACCTGCAGATCGGCGGCGGCGGCAACCCGAACCCCACTCCCACCCCGACCCCGACCGCGACCCGCACGCCCACCCCGACGCCGACCGCGACCCCCACCACGCCTTCCGGCACGTGGCGGGCCGGCACGGCGTACGCGGCGGGTAACACGGTGACCTACAACGGCGCCACGTACCGGTGCATCCAGCCGCACACCGCCATCGCCGGCTGGGAACCGCCCAACGTCCCGGCCCTCTGGCAGCGGGTCTGACCCGAAAGGGGGCGCCGGGCGCCCCCTTTCCTTTCAGGTCGTCGGCTTGCAGGTGGGGTGGCACAGTCTGCGGGCCAGGGCCGCCAGGAAGACGTCGATGATCTCCCCCGCCTCCTGGGCCTCGTGCAGGGAGCCGTTGGTGGCGGCGGTGACCTGGGACAGGCTCGCCCGGTCCACCCCCTTGCCGAAGGCGATGACGATGATCTGCACGGGCCGGTCCGGGTTCCACTCGCGGCGCAGCTGGTCGAGCAGTCGTGGCAGCGTGGTGCCCTTGCCGTCGTCCCGGCCCGCCGTGATCACCAGCAGCGCGTTGTTCATCTCCGCCCTGTACTGGCCGCTGACGGCGCGGAAACCGCTGAGTATCGCGTCGTAGAGCGAGCTGTCCAGGCCGGGATGCGCGGTGATCGTGCCGGTCAGCTCGTCGAGGCGGCCGCGGCGGACCACCTGCCCGGTCTCCGGCTCGTTGATCGGCCCGAGCCCCACCCGCACCTGGTACCCCTTGATCCGGCCCAGCTGGTCGGCGAACTCCCACAGGCCCATGTGCGTCGAGTCCGGGAAGAGCTGCAGCCCGATCTTGGCCGCGTCCAGCGCCACCCTGACCCTGGTGCCGCCGTTCAGCTTCTCGGCCATGTGCTTGGAGGTGTCGGTCAGGACGAGGATGTTCGTCGGCGGGGCCAGCCTGCTCCAGGCGCTGAGCGCGTCGTCGATGTCCTGCGGCGACACCGACTGCCGGGTCCGCGGGGCGGCGACGGGGATCTGAGGTCCGGGCGGGATGGGCCCCCGGGCACCGTCACCCGACCTGAACCCCGCCCGCCGGATCACCTGCTCGGCCTGCGCGCCGGTCAGCCAGCCGGCGAAGACCGTGGACGCCTCGGCGATCGCCGGGTCGGTGGCGGTGACCACGTACGGGTAGTCGAGGTTGATCGTGCCCTCGCGGGGGTGCAGCGCCACGACCGGGTCGGGCGAGGGGCTCAGGTTGTGCCGCCACACCGACTGCTCGGGGACGATCACGACCGGGCGCTGCCAGAACGTGTGGTCGTCGATCGCCGCCAGCATGCTGCGGTAGTCGGGGGCGGAGCCGGCCTGCGCCCAGCGTACGAACGCGGTCAGCGCCTTGTCCGCCTCCGGGCCGGTGCCGACGACGTCCCTGGCGGCGGCCACGGTCGCGATGCCCGCGCCGGCCAGCGACGGGTCGGGGACGCGTACGACGTCGGGCTCGTTCGCGTTGGGCGTCAGCCGTCCGCGCACGGTCGGCGGGAAGACCATGCGCCAGTTCATCTCGGTGTTGCCCACGGAGAAGCGCCGGGCCAGCGACGAGCGGGTGGCGAACACCAGCGGCGAGGTCGCCACCACGCTCTCGCCCGCGGGCAGGGCGTTCGCGCCGCGCTGGCGGGCCAGCCTGATCCAGGCCGAGGAGTCCGCGATCCACCCGTCGGGCCGCTCGCTCAGCACGCCCGCCCGGTCGCCGATGAGCGTCCGCAGGACGGTGGCCGGCGGCTGCTCGGTCACCTGGACCAGCACGCACCGGCCGCCCACCGTGGTGTTCGTCTCGTTGAACCGGCCGGCGGCCTCCATGACCGCCGGGGCGACGTCCACCGCGGCGGCCACGCTGACCAGAACAGGCTCTCGTGTGGCGCACAGCGCCCCGGCCCCGCCGAAGAGCACGACCAGGGCGCCCGCCAGTACGGCCACCACCGTGAGCCCGGCCAGCGTCCCGCGCCGCAGTGCCTTCCTGCGCCGCTGCTCCGGGAGCAGGGCGGCACGGTGTCGACCCAACCGCACGGCGAACCTCTCTCCAAGGGAGTGATGATTCTCGCAGCGAGTCCCCTGGCGGGCGCAAGTGTCTAGAACATGTTATAGCTAGGCCAGCGGCAGCACCCGTCGCACGCTCCCACACACCCCGTCGCTCGCCTCGGCGGCCCGCAGCCGCTCGGGGGCCGGATCGCCGTACTCGGTGGTGCGCTGCCGCGCCGGCCGCCCGGTGACCGCCACCATCTCGCGGAGCTCGGTGATGGTCTTGTACGAGCCGTTCTCCGAGCCCGCCATCCTGCTGATGGTCTCCTCCATCAGGGTGCCGCCGAGGTCGTTCACGCCGCCCTGGAGCACCTGACGGCACAGGTCGTCACGGAGTTTCACCCAGGAGCACTGGATGTTCTTGATCGCGCCGTGCAGCAGGATCCTGGCCAGGGCGTGCACGGCCCTGTTCTCCTGCGCCGTGGGGCCGGGCCGGGCGATGCCCGCCAGGTAGATGGGCGCGCTGGTGTGCACGAACGGCAGCAGGACGAACTCGGAGAACCCGCCGGTCTCCTCCTGCAGGCGGCGGATCAGCTTGATGTGCCTGACCCAGTGCAGGTGGTTGTCGACGTGCCCGTACATCATGGTCGAGGTCGTGGGGATGCCCACCCGGTGGGCCGTCGTGATGACGTCGACCCACTCCTTGGCCGGCAGCTTGCCCTTGGTCAGCACCCACCGCACGTCGTCGTCGAGGATCTCCGCCGCCGTGCCGGGCAGCGAGTCCACTCCGGCGTCCTTGGCCGCCTCCAGCCAGTCCCGGACGGACATGTTCGTACGGGACGCGCCGTTGATGACCTCCATCGGGGAGAAGGCGTGTACGTGCATGTCCGGCGTCCTGGCCTTCACCGCCCTGGCGATCTCGAAGTACGCGGTGCCGGGCAGGTCCGGGTGGATGCCTCCCTGCATGCACACCTCGGTCGCCCCGGCCTCCCACGCCTCCTGTGCCCGGTCGGCCACCTGGTCCAGGCTCAGGGTGTAGGCGTCGGCGTCGGTCCTGCGCTGCGCGAACGCGCAGAACCGGCATCCGGTGTAGCAGACGTTGGTGAAGTTGATGTTCCTGTTGACGACGTAGGTGACCTCGTCGCCGACGGCCTGCCTGCGCAGGTCGTCGGCGATGGCGGCCAGCTCGTCCAGTGCCTCGCCCTCGGCGGACAGCAGCGCCACCGCCTCGGCGTCGGTCAGGCCGGTGGGATCGGCCTGGGCCCGCCGGAGCGCACCGCGTACCTCGCCCGGGGTCACGGCCCCGGCCCTCGCCCCTCCCACGGCACGGGAACCGCCTTCCTGCGCGCCGCCCACGGCATGGGAGCCGTCCGCGCCGGCCGGTGCGGCGGCATGGGAACCGTCCTCACCGGCCCTCGCCCCGCCCGCGGAGCTGAAGCCGCCGGCCGCTGCCCCCGTGGGATCCGGGGCCGCCGAGGTCGGGGCGCCGGCGTCGAGGCGGTCGCGCAGGGCCTGCCAGTCGCCGTAGACGTGGTCGAAGTCGTCCCGGCGGTCGTGCGTGCGGCCCGACGTGTCCACCTCCACGTGCAGGTCCACCCGCCCCGCGGCCACGAACCCGCCGTCCGGCTCCTGCCACGGCCGCCCCTCCAACACGGCGTCCTCCCTGGCCAGCCCCGTCTCGGGGTCCGCCAGGGCGGCCACGTGGCCGAACAGCCGGGGGTCCAGCCAGGGCTCGCCGGCCAGTACGTACTCGGGATAGATGGTCAGCCGCTCGCGCAGCCGGAACCCCGCCGCGCCGGTGCGGGCCGCCAGGTCGTCGATCTGCGGCCAGGGCCGTTCGGGGTTGACGTGGTCGGGGGTCAGCGGGGAGACGCCGCCCCAGTCGTCGATGCCGGCCCGGATCATGAGCGCGTACTCGTCGTCCACCAGGTTGGGCGGCGCCTGGATGCGGGCCCGGGGTCCGAGGACCAGGCGGGCGACGGCGATGGTGGCGGCCAGCTCCTGGAGGTCCGCGTCGGGCAGCCCGCGCATGGCCGTGTCCGGCTTGGCGCGGAAGTTCTGCACGATGACCTCCTGGATGCCGCCGTACTCCCGCGCCACCCGCCGGATCTCGAAGATCGACTCGGCCCGGTCCGCGACGGTCTCGCCGATGCCGATCAGAATTCCGGTGGTGAAGGGCACGTTCGTACGGCCGGCGTCCTCCAGGACGCGCACCCGCACGGCCGGGTCCTTGTCCGGCGACCCGTAGTGCGGCTGCCCCTTCTCCTCGAACAGCCGCCGCGACGTCGTCTCCAGCATCATCCCCATCGACGGCGCCACCGGTTTGAGCCGCTGCAGGTCACGCCAGGTCAGCACGCCCGGGTTGAGGTGCGGCAGCAGCCCGGTCTCCTCCAGCACCCTGATGGCCATCGCCCGCACATAGGACAAGGTGTCGTCATAGCCGTGCGCGTCGAGCCACTCGCGGGCCTGGTGCCAGCGGTCCTCCGGCCGGTCCCCCAGCGTGAACAGCGCCTCCTTGCACCCCATCGCCGCCCCCTGCCGGGCGATGTCCAGCACCTCGTCCGGGCTCAGGAACGGCGCGGGCAGCTTGTGCGGCGCGGTGGCGAACGTACAGTAACCACACCGATCCCGGCAGAGCCGGGTCAACGGGATGAAGACTTTCCTGCTGTATGTGATCACCCCTGCCCGGCCGACGGCCAGGAGCCCCGCGTCGCGTACGCGGGAGGCGTGGTCAAGGAGGGTATCGAGATGCTCGCCCCGGGCCTGCAACAGCACGGTCGCCTCGGTGACGTCGAGGGCCTTGCCGTCCCTGGCACGGGCGAGAGCACGGCGGAGCGCGGAATCAGAGCTCATAGAGGCACAGTACGTCGGGCTGAGTTCACGCCGCGCACCCAGGGACCGAAACTCAGAACGATCTGTAGTCCCGGACCGGCATCCGCGGCCCGCGCGCGGGCGGGCGCAGCCCCGTGAGCCACACGTAGACCGACGCGCGATGCCGGTGTCCCCGATAGGGCTCCAGCAGCCGCAACATCCCGGGATCGTCGGTCTTCTCCCCGGTCAGCGCGTAGCCGACGAGCTTGGCCAGGTGGAAGTCGCCCACGCTGACGGCGTCCGGGTCGCCGAGCGCCCGCTGGCGCACCTCGGCCGACGTCCACACCCCGATCCCTGGCAGGGCGCGCAGCAGCCGGTCGAGCTCCGCCGTACCGGCCGCCGCCTCGAGCTTGGCGGCGTGCCAGGCGGCGGTCGCGATCGTCCTGGCCCGTACGGCCTCGGCGCCCGCCCGGTGCCAGTGCCAGCTCGGGATCTGCCGCCACACCACGGCCTCGGGCACGACCCGCATGCCCTCGGGCGCGGGCCCCGGCGCGGGCTCGCCGTAGTGGTGGAGCAGCCACCGCCAGGCCCGCCACGCCTCCCGCCCGACGACCTTCTGCTCCAGCACGGCGGGAACGAGCGCCTCCATGACCCGCCCGGTCCGTCCGATCCGCAGGCCCGGATTTTTCCTGACAGCATCCGCCAGGACGTCGTGTCGCACGACAAATCCGGCATCGTCGTCGTACGCGCCCAGCAACCCCGGCAACGCCTCCAGCGCCCATCCGGCCCCGGGCCCCCACGCCTGCCCGAGCACCTCCCCGCCCTTGACGTTCACCCTGAGCGTGCTCGGCCCGTCGGGAGTCCTGGAAGTGCGCCACACGGCGCCGTCAGCGGTCTGACGCCAGGTGGGATCCCCGCTGCCCCGCTTGTGCGGCCCCAGGGTCAGCCCCACGTCCAGCGGCCCGCCGGGCATCCACCTGCGCTCTTCCACCCGTACAGTGTGCCGCGCCCGCGGGACCCCCGAGCCCCTGCCGACGGGCTGAAGTGGCCTCAGACGTCGCTGGAGTAGCGCAGCGCACGCTCGGGCAGCTGGATCCCCGGCCAGACGCGCACCCCGTGCTGCAGCTCGTTCCCCGGCCCCACGATCGCCCCGTCCCCGATCACCGCGTCGCGCACCACCGTGCCCGCGCACACCCGCGCCCCCGCGCCCACCACCGAGTCCGTCACGCAGGCCCCCGCCTCGATGACGCAGTCGTCGAGCAGCACGGAGCCCACCACCGAGGCCCCCGCCCCGATCACGGCCCGCGCGCCCACCGTGGTGCCCCCCTGAACCTTGGCCTCCGGCGAGAGCTTGGCCCCTTCGAGCGCCAGGTGCTCACCGGTCGGCCCGGGCAGCGCCGGCGAGTCCAGCCGCCCCAGCACCAGGTCCCGCGACCCCCGCACGAACGCGGCCGGCGTGCCCACGTCCAGCCAGTAGGTGCGGTCGGCGTAACCGAGCACCAGCTCCCCCGCCTCGATCATCCCGGGGAACGTCTCCCGCTCCACCGACACGACCTCTCCCCGCGGGATCTGGTCGATCACGGACCGGGTGAACACGTAGCACCCCGCGTTGATCCGGTTGGTCACCGGATTGGGGGTCTTCTCCAGGAACGCGGTCACCCGCCCGGTCTCGTCGGTGGGCACGCATCCGAACCGGGTGGGATCGTCCACTTCTGTCAAATGGAGCGTTACAGCCGCCTGCCGTGCGCAATGGAGGCGCAGTTGGTGGCCGATGTCGTGCCCGGAAAGGACGTCCCCGTTCAGAATGAGCACCGGGTCGGAGGGGCCCGACGTGAGCGCCTCCGCGGCGTTGCGGATCGCGCCCCCGGTGCCCAGCGGCGTCTCCTCCGTCATGTATTCGAGCGAGAGCCCGAACGCCTCCCCGTCGCCGAAGGCCGGCTCGAACATGGCCGCCTTGTACGAGGTCGCGAACACGATCCGGCGTACGCCGAAGGATCGAGCGCGGGCGAGTTGGTGGGCGAGGAACGGCACTCCGGCGGTCGGCAGCAGCGGCTTGGGCGTGCCCAGTGTCAGCGGACGCAGGCGCGTGCCCTGGCCCCCGACCAGGAGGATGGCCTCAAGGTCTGGCAAAGAGCTCTCCATCACTCCGTGAGGTTACCGAACTATTCGATGGCGCGTTGATAAGAGCTGAGATGCGCCTCGGCCGAGGCGTCCCACGTGAATTCGCCCGCCCTGGCCAACCCCGCCTGCCGCAGCTGCCCCCGCCGCTCGGGAGAGGACAGCAGCTGCCCGAGCGCCGAGGCGATGCTGTCGGCGTCCGGCTCAGTGTAGGCCACGGCATCCCCGCCGACCTCGGGCAACGACGTACGGTGAGTCGTCAGCACCGGCGCGCCGCAGGCCATGGCCTCCAGCACCGGCAGCCCGAACCCCTCGCCGCGCGAGGGGAAGGCCACCACGAGCGCCCCGCCGAGGAACCCCGGCAGGTCGGGCGCGCGCAGAAAGCCGGGCCGCACGACCCTGACGGTGGCCTCGACCTCGCGGCAGGCGGCGTCCACGTCGTCTTCGTGCACGCCACCGCCGAGCACCAGCGCGGGCGGCTGGTCCAGGGACTTGACGGCGGCGGCGAAGCCGCGGATGAGGTTGGGAACGTTCTTACGGGGGTCCAGCGCGCCCAGGAAGGCGACGTACGACTGACCGTGTAACCCGCATCGCGAGGCGGCCCTGCGGACCTCCTCCTCGCTCGGCGGGTGGAACTGCGCCAGGTCCACCCCGTGGTAGGCGACGTCGATGCGGGTCGGGTCGGCGGCCAGCACGCGGACGAGCTCGTCCCTGGTCGCCTTGGACGGCACGATCACCCGCCGGGCATGGCGGACGGCGGTGCGGGTGGCGGACCTGAAGAACGACGCCCGCGGGCTGTGGCGGTCGTCCTCGGTGAACCACGTGGCGTCGTGCACCGTCACGACGGTCGGCACGCCCGCGCGCAACGGGATGGAGTAGTAAGGAGCGTGGATCACGTCGGCGCCGACCTGGCGGGCGAGCAGCGGCAGCCCGGTCTGCTCCCAGGCGAGGCGGGCGGCCCTGTTGGTGATGGCGACGGGTCCTGTGAGGACGTGCGCGGAGGGCGCGAGCAGCCGATATCGTTCGGCATCGGCTCGTTGGCAGACCACCGCGAGGTCCGCTCCGGCCCGGTGGAGCGCGGCCACGAGCCCGTCCACATATCGGATCAACGCACCACGGTCCGCCGGGACCGCCGCCGCGTCGACAAGCACTCGAGGCATACGTAGATCTCTCCCCTCAAGATCGACGTGGGACCGGTCGTCCCCCTCTGAAGTTCAGCTTATGACCAGCCTCCCCTAAATCGTGGGCCAAATCACACGGAGTCGCGACGCGCAGCAATTCCCGCCAGACCGGCGCAGATCAGGTCTCCCAGAATGATGACGATGCGGGATGAAAGGGCCACCGCAATGGCGGAGCCGCGGTCCAGGTGGGGTGCCAGCACCACGACCATCACGGCTTCCCGCACGCCCGCGCCCGCCGGAACGACGAAGGTCATGATGCCCAGGCACCACGACAGCGCGAAGGCGCCGACCGCGAAGATCAGGCCGCCCTCGGGGGCGACGAAGTACAGGTGCACGCCGTAGGCCGCCCAGCCCGCCAGCGCCCAGCCGAGGGCGGTGAGCATGCCGCGCCGGGTGAGCGGGTGGTCCAGCGGCTCGCGCTTGAGCCGGCGCAGGACGTGGCCGATGAGGCCGTTGACGACCCTGGGTTCGAGCAGGACCAGGAGCGGCGGGATGAGCAGCAGCAACCAGCCGTAGCGGTCCCAGCCGAGCGTGACGAGCGTGACCAGCAGGCCGGTGGCCAGCTGGATGGGCATCA
This sequence comes from Nonomuraea jiangxiensis, assembly GCF_900099965.1. Taxonomy (GTDB): domain Bacteria; phylum Actinomycetota; class Actinomycetes; order Streptosporangiales; family Streptosporangiaceae; genus Nonomuraea; species Nonomuraea jiangxiensis. Next base: position 270,154 of record NZ_FNDJ01000003.1, read on the forward strand.
TCAGGAAGAACGCCGCCGCGCTGCGCGGGCGCGGCACGCCGAGGTCGCGGCCCATCTCCATCTGGGCGAGCACGGGCCAGACGGCGCCCGGGATGTATTTGCCGAGCTGGCCCACGAAGAACACCTTGGCGGCGGGCCGGAGCGGCAGCGGCGAGCCGAGGTCGGCCAGCAGGGTACGCCAGGTGAGCATGGCGCCGAGCAGCGCGGCGATCACGGCGGCCAGAGACCCGGCCAGCGCGGCCCACGACAACCGGGCGAACCCGGCCACCACCGCGTCCCACTCCGAGGCCACGGCCCACCCGCCGAACCCGAGCGCGACCAGCAGAAACCCGAACCGCAGCACCTTACGCGCCACCGAACGCCGCGACACGCCGGCCTCCGCCCCGGGCGACACGGCGGGCTCCTCCCCGGACTCCTCCCCCGGCGACACGGCGGGCCCCTCCCCGGGCTCTCCGCCGCGCGACAGTGGGGGCTCCTCGGCGGGCGCGCGTCCGGGGCCGGTGGCGCTCACAGCGGCCGCACCCGCTCGGGCGGCTGCGGCAGCGCCGCGCCCACGGGACGCCTCGGGGTCTTGGTGGCCACCCACAGGTAGGTCGGCACCACCGGCAGCAGCAGCCTGAGCACCCCGCGCGGCATCCCGGCCAGCACCGTCCGCACCACCCGGCCCAGCGCCCCGGGGAACAGCTCACCCCCGGCGAACCGGGTCGGCGTGGCCAGCACGGGGAAGGTGTAGTCCCACACGTGGAAGGCCCGCAACATCCTGCGCAGCCCGCGCCGCGTCCTGAACCGCTCGTAGTAGTGGTCGGCCCGCCCGAAGGCGCGCACGTAGCGGTCGGCCAGCGCCGGCGGCAGGTAGGACAGGAAGGGCAGCTTGTAGTGCGGCTCCATGACCCCGAGCCGGTTGCCGAGCCCCAAATAGAGCACCCCGTCGTCGGACAGCACCCGGTGCATCTCGGCCACCACCGCGTCGGGGTCGACCACGTGCTCGTAGATGTGGTTGAACACCAGCACGTCCACCGAGCCGTCGGGGAACGGCAGCGCCGTGCCGTCACCGCACACGAACGCCACCCGCTCACCGAACCGGTCGGCCGCCTTGCGCAGCCCCGGCACGTCGATGTCGATGCCCAGTGTGTGCCCCGCCCCGGCCCGCGCCAGCTCGTCGGCGATGAACCCGGCCGAGCAGCCCACGTCGCCCACGGTCAGCCCGCCGAGCGGCCCGTGGAAGTGCTCAAGCACCGCGATGATCTTCGCGGCCTTGCGCCTGCGCTTCTCCTCGTCGAGCATGGCGGACTGGAACTCGCTGTATTCGAGCTGCGCGACGCGTTGCTTCCCCACGTCGCACAACAGTACCGACCGGTCCGGCACGCCGGGGACGATCGCCGTGTTCCCTGGTCTACCCGGCGGCCCCCGCGTAGCCTGAGCCAATGCTCCGCCGCTCGCTGCGCGTCGTCCTGGCCCTGGTCGCCCTCGGTTTCCTCGGCTACGGCCTGGCCCTCAACTGGGACGAGACCACCCGAGCCGTGGCCGCGATGTCACCCTGGGCGGTGCTGGGGGCGTTCGCCGCGGTGCTGCTCGGCCAGTTCTTCATGCTGGTGGCCTGGCGGGAGATCCTGGCGGGGCTGGGCACGCGGGTGCCGTTGCGGGTGGCCGGGCGGATCATGTTCGTGGGGCAGCTCGGGAAATACATCCCGGGGGCGGTCTGGGCGTACGCGGCGATGATGGACCTCGGGCGCGACCACGGCAGCCCGCCGCGGCGCACGTTCGCGACGATCTCGCTGGGCCTGGTGATCAACCTGGGGGTGGCCATCTCGATCGCCGCCGTGGCCCTGGGCTCGCAGGAGGTGGTACGGCAGGCGTGGTACCTGGTGCTGCTCGTGCCGGTGATCATCGTCTGCCTGCACCCCAAGGTGCTGACCTGGGGCCTCAACCTGGCGCTGCGCATCGCCCGCAAGGAACCGCTGGAGAGCGTGTTGCCCGGCCGGACCGTAGTGCTCGCGGTGGCGTGGACCACGCTCGGATGGCTCGTGTACGGCCTTCACACCTGGCTGCTCTCCGGCCGCCTGGACCTGTACTTCGGCGTCTACTTTTTGGCCACCGGGGCCTACGCCTTCGCCTGGGCCACCGGCATCCTCACCGTCGTCGTCCCGGCCGGGGTCGGGATCAGGGAGGGGGCGCTGGTGCTGGTGTTCGGCCCGATGATCGGCACCCCGGCGGCGCTCGCGGTGGCGATCGTGTCGCGGCTGGCGTTCACGTTGGGCGACGCGACGGCCGCGGGCGTCTCGTTCCTGCTCGGCCGTCAGGTCGCCAGCAAGGTGCCCGCGTACGCCGACCAGAACGGCTCCGGATCGACCGCCTTGACGCCCGACCGCAACCTCTCGGGCTCGCCCGAGGCGTAGAACCGCTCGATCGCCCGCCGCAGCTCCCCCACGTCGCCCGGCTCGACCAGCAGCCCGTCCACGCCGTCGGTGACGTGGTCGGCGAGCGCGCCGACCCGGGTGGCGATCACCGGCACGCCGTGCTCGTGACCGAGCCAGACGTTCTGGCTGGCGGTGGCGCTCCGATAAGGCAGCACGAGCGCGTCGGCCGCGGCGAACAGCCTCGGCACGTCCTCGGCGGCCACGTAACCGGGCCGCAGCTCCACCCGGTCACCGATGCCCAGCTCGGCGACCAGCGCCTTCGTCTCGTCGAGCCCGCCCCAGAACTCGCCCGCCACGGTCAGCCCGATCCCCTCGGGCAGGGCACGGAGCAGCAGGTCGAGCCCCTTGTACGGGCGCACGATCCCGAAGAACAGCAGCCGCCGGTGCACCTGGGTGGACTTCTCGGCGTTCGTCGAGGGCAGGTGCGGCGGCAGCCCCGCCACCCGGACCGGCCTGTCCGTGAGCCTCCTGGCCAGCTCGGCCTGCGGCTCGGAGTGGGCCAGCGCGCCGTCGACCCGCTTGAGCAGCGCCCGCATGAGCGGCTCGTCGTAGGGCTTGCGCTCGTGCGGCAACACGTTGTGGCAGAGGGCAACTGTCCTGACTTTTCGCCCTATCCCGTACAAAATCCCCAAATATGCGGGGACTTGGACCGGGCTCATCACCACGAGCACCACCAGGTCCGCCGTCCGCGACCGCCGCCCCGCCGCCACCCACCCGTCGGGCCGCCGCCAGTCCAGCCGCCGTTCGGTCCTCGGAAAGGGCGTTCCCTCCGGCGCCGAGATCGTCTGCTGCCCCGGATAGAGGAACGACGGATATTGCGCCCGCCACGACTCGATCAGCACGTCGTGCCCGAGGCCCGCGAGCCGGTGCGCCAGCTCGGTGGTGTGCTGCGCCCCGCCGCCCTTGTACGGGTAGGTCGGGCCGACGATCACGATCCGCAAGGGTCACTCTCCCCGCGAGCGCACGATCAGGTCGGCGAGCAACGCGACGGACCCGATCAGCAGCCCGGACAGGAAGATCATGACGGTGTTCGCGGGGAAGTAGAAGGGGTGCTGGATCATGTCCCAGACGCCCTTCACGAACCCGATGCCCACCAGCCACAACGCGGGCGGCATCAGCACCTTGAGCGGGTTGAAGTACATGATCATCCGCAACACCTGGAGGATGTAGCGGTAGGCGTCCGACACGAAGCTGAACTTCGACTTCCCGGCCCGCTTGGCGTAGTCGATCGGCACGTAGTGGACGTCGTGCTGGTTGGACAGGAACGACAGGGTGATCGTCGTCACACAGGAGAACCCGGGCGGCAGCAGCCGCAGATAGGGCCGGGCCACCGACTTGCGGAAGGCGCGCAACCCGGAGTTGAGGTCGGGGATCTTCTGCCCGGCCAGGATCTCGGCCACCTTGCGGATCACCCACTTGGCCGGCACCCGCAGGAGCTTGTGCGAGCCCTCCTCGCTGGTGCGCGCGCCGACCACCTGGTCGATCGCCGGGTCCTTGTCCAGGATCTGCACCAGCTCGGGGATGCGCTCGTTGGGGTAGGTCATGTCGGCGTCGGTCCACACGACGATCTCGCCCCTGGCCTCCTGGGTGCCGATCCGCCGCACGGTGCCGGAGCCGCCGTTGCGGTGGAACGCGCGGATGCGCAAGTTGGGGTAGTCGGGCGCGGCCTGCCTCAGCCTGGCCAGCGTCTCGTCGGTGGAGCAGTCGTCCACGGCAACGAGCTCATAGGTGTAGCCGCTGGAGTCCATCGCCTTGGTGATGCGCTCGACCTCGTCGATGACATGGTCCTGCTCGTTGTAGCAGGGCAGGACGATAGTGACGTAAGGGGCTTCATCCACGTCAGGTCCACTCTTGGAGGTCTCAAGCGTGCTCACGGGGGTCGAGGTTACTCTGCCCACCGTAACGCCAGGTCCACATCGCCGCAGCGGGAACTCCCACTTTCAAGATCATTCACTTTGCCACGGCCAGCCAGACGTTGATCCGCAGCGACCACGTGCCGTTCGGCGCGTCGATCAGCGAGCGCTCGTCCTGGCGCGTGACCAGGCCCATGACCTGCGTGGCCGGCCCGTACGGCGCGACCTGTCCGGCCTCGGCGGCCAGCACGACGGGCACGCGGCCGGCGGCGCGCACCCGGCCGATCAGGCGGCGCACCTCGGCCTCCGGCGCCGTCTCCGCGGTCCCGCGCTTCACCTTCGCCGCCGGCCGGCCGCACATCCCGCGTACGAGCTGGGTCAGGCGGTCGCCGGTGACCCGTTCCACGATCAGCACCGAGGCGTCGGCCGGGATGCGGGCGCACATGGCCTCGACCGCCGCCGCCTCGCCCCGCTCGACCGGCGTGAACGCGGTGCCGATCGAGGTCACGGCCGGCGGCACCAGGACGAGCAGCACGGCGGCCGCCACGCCCCACCGCCGCCGGCGCTCCGGCAGCCGGTCTCGCCACCGGTCCAGCGCCCAGGTGGCGAGCAGGATGAGCCCGGGGATCACGATCGGGACCAATCGGCGGGCGGCCCACGGGTGGTCGGGGGTGATCTCGGGCCGGATCAGCGTGGTGACCGTGGTCCAGCCGACCATCGCCAGGGGCAGCAGCCACTCGAAGGGGGTGCCGTCGCGCAGCAGCCGGCGCACCAGCAGGGCGGCCGCGATGGTGGCCAGCACCACCACCGGGAGGCCGACGTACCAGACCACCCAGTGCAGGGAGTTCTCGAAGTACAGGCGGGTGCCGTCGAGCGGCAGGCCGTTGGCCCGCTGGGTCTGCTCGATCATCTTGGCCGTGCGCCGGTCGTCCTCGTTCATCGGGTACCGGGTCACGAGCTGGAACCACGGGCGCGCGTACAGGGCCGCCATGAGGGCCACGACCGCCGCGGCGCCGGCCGTGGGCGTCCAGCGGGGCAACCGGAGCCGGGACAGGGCCGGGGCGGCGACCGTACCGGCGAGGGTGAGCACGAGGACGGCGCCGCAGATGAGCAGCAGCGGCCGAACCGATCCGGACAGATAACTCAGATAGGGGCGAGCCAATAGGTACGCCGCGAGCAGCCCCACACCGGTACCCACGACCAGGCCCGCCAGCAGCGGCGGCCCCAGCGCCGCCCGCGCCCTGGCAGAGCGGCGCATCGCGATCAGCAGCCCGGCGAAGGCCAGCACCGGCAGCACGTCACGCAGCCCGTCCACCCTGACCAGCACCGCCAGCCCGGACACCAGCCCCGCCAGCAGCGCGCGCGCCCGGCTCTGCCCGGCCAGCGCGTCGTACGCCAGCGCCAGCCCGCCGAACAGCAGGATCAGCGACGGGATCTCGCTGAACGTGGTGCGCGAGGTGTAGAGGATCGGCAGGCTCACCGCGAACGCGAGCGCCGCGGGCACCGCCCAGCGCGCCCCCGCCAGCCGCGCCACCACGCCCGCCAGCGTCAGCACGGCCAGCGCGCCCAGCAGCGGCGGCATCAGGAACGGCGCGCCCAGCCAGTCGCCGATCGCGAACAACATCGGCGGCCCCGGCATGAACTGCGGGGTCACCCCTCCGTCCGCCGGGTAGAACCCGACGCTGGCGAACTCCAGCCATCGATCGGCCCCGCCGAACGCCTGCGCCTGGGCGGGAACGGGCAGCGAGCCGTGGCCCGCGATCCAGGCGGCGTACTGGGCGTAGGTGGCGGGATCGCGCCTGACCAGCAGCTGCTCGGAGTGCATGACCAAGTTGAACGCCCCGGCCGCCACGGCCACCGCCACGACCCCCGCGACCTGCGAGGGAGTGGCCGCCGGCACCTTGCCGAGCCGCCGCGTGCCGGCCCAGCACAGCAGCCCGGCGGCGGGCAGCCCGAGCAGCACCAGCGGCACCGGCGCGAACCAGCCGAGCAGCAGCAGCGGCAGCCCCGCGAGCATCCAGCCCGCCACGGCCAGCGCGGGCACCACCGAGATCGCGGCCAGCACGCGGCCAGGTCGTTCGAGGTCCATCGGTGAGTGAGCGTATCCAACGCCGGCCCCCGGGACTGCCGGTGGCACGGGCTCCGCGCAAACGCGGGTAGCGTACGAGCGACCGCGGCTAGCGGGCATTTGCACTGACGACGTGCCGGAGGAGCGGGAGGACGTGCGGGTGATGGCGGAGGTGCCCGCGAGCACCGGCCGTGGCAGGCGTCGGCTCCCGCGCGAGCCCCATCGCCTGCTGCGACGGCTCTCGTTCGATTCCCGCGGCCCGTCGCGGCGGCGCGCGGACGATCGCGCGGGCGATCGTCGGGGCCTGGTGCGGCGGCACGGGTGGTTCGTCGCGGTGCTCGCCCTCGGCACCGTGCTGCGCGCCCTGGCGATGCTGGGCTACCGGCCCGCCCTATGGTTCCCCGACACCTACACCTACGTCGTCACCGTCTTCAGGCCCCGCCCCGACCTGGTGCGCCCGGCGGGCTACTCGATGTTCCTGAAGCTGCTGGAGCCGTTCCACTCCTTCGGCGTGGTGACGGCGGTGCAGCATCTGCTCGGCCTGGCCACCGGGGTGCTGATCTACACGGTGGCGCGCCGGGCGCCCGGGTGGGTGCGGACGCTGGCCACCGTGCCGGTGCTGCTCGACGCCTACCAGATCGAGCTGGAGCACCTGCTCGTCTCGGACACGTTGTTCATGTTCCTGGTCGTGGCCGCCGTGGCGCTGTGCATGACGGCGCGGCCGGCCACCGTCGCCGCCGTCGGGCTGCTGCTGGCCGCCGCCACGCTCACCAGGACCGTCGGCCAGCCGCTCGTCGTCGTGGCGGCGGCCTGGTTCGTGCTGCGCAGGCGGGTCGGCCTCGCCGGGGTGCTGGTGGCGGCCGCCCTGGTGCCGATCCTCGCCTACGGCGCCTGGTTCTACGGCACCTACCAGCGCGTCGGCCTCGTGGGCGCGAACGGCGCCTTCCTCTATGCCCGCACGATGTCGTTCGCGGACTGCGCCAGGATGGATCCGCCGCCCGACCTGAGGGTCCTGTGCGATCCGCGCCCGCCAGAGCGCCGCCCGCCATCCCAGGAGTACATCTGGGCCAAGGACTCCCCGCTGGTGCTGCGCCCGGGGATCACGTTCACGAAGGAGAACGACGACCTGGCGGCCAGGTTCGCGACGCTGGCGATCACCAGGCAACCGCTCGACTACGCCGCCTCGGTCCTGAGCGAGCTGGGCCGCACGTTCACCTGGGAACGCGCGATCTATCCGGATCCTGAGATCTACGGTTACTACCAGTTTCCGGCCACCCCACCGGGACCACCTGGCCGCTATCCCGCACAGGTCGGCGCCGAATATGCCAAGCTCTACGAGCAGGGTGCGATCGGCACGGAGATCGTCGAGCCTTACGCCGGATGGCTGCGGGCCTACCAGGGCATGGCGCGGCTGCCCGGTTCGGTGCTCCTGGCGGTCCTGCTGGTGCCCCCGGTGGCGGCCATCGCGCGCAGGCGTGACCGCCTGCCGGGCGACGGCACGGGCAGCAGGCGCCGCCCGGGCGTGCCGGCCTGGCTGGTGCCCTGGTCAGTGGCCGTCGTGCTGCTGGTCACACCGGCCGCCGCGGCGGAGTTCGACTATCGCTACGTGCTTCCCGCCGTACCCCTGGCCTGCTTGGCGGCGGCCCTGAGCATCAGGCCCGACGTGCTGGGACAGCCCGGAAGCAATTGAAAGAGTTTGGCGATGATATTCCACCCAATGTCCGGCTCTGAGTATGCTTTGCCGCGGAAACATCACGCCTGGGTCACGGCCGTTCCCCACGGTCAGGTTGCCAGGCACGCTGTACGTGACCCAGTCTCGTGGCGCGTAGCGACCAATAGTGCCGTCGCCCGGCAGGCGTTGCCGACGCGCCAGGCGCTCGAAGTGAGGCTAGGGGGCGTATGAGCGACCACCGGATCGCGCCACCAGTGGACCCCGCGTACGATCGCAGGGTCGCTCCCACCCAGCCGGGCAGCCGGATGGCGCGCAGGCAGGCGGCCGCCGCCGCGCCCCCGCCGCCCCCCTACGACAGGCCCCCGCGCAGCCACCGTGGCGGCGGCGGCAAGCCCGGCGGCCAGAACAAGATGCGCGTGCTGGCCTGGGTCAGCATCGGCCTCACCACCGTCATGGTCGCGGGCGCGCTGACCGGATACACCGTCTACCGGGACGCCTTCGGCAACATCAAGCAGAAGAGCGTCAAAGAGGACATCATCAACCCGCGCCCGCCGGACACCGGCGCGCTCAACGTCCTGCTCGTCGGCTCCGACACCCGCGCGGGCAAGGGCAACGCCCAGTACGGCCAGCAGCTGGCCAGGGAGGCCGACGCGGGCGGCAAGCGCACCGACACGATCATCCTGCTGCACATCTCGCCCAACCGGGACCAGGCGCGCCTGATCAGCTTCCCGCGCGACTCCATGGTGCAGATCCCCAAATGCCGGAACGAGACCACCAAGCAGGAGATGCCGCCCCGCCGCGACATGATCAACTCGGCGTACAACTCCGGCGGCATCGCCTGCACGATGTCCACGATCGAGACGCTCACCGGCATCCGGGTCAACCACTTCGTCGAGGTCGACTTCAGCGGCTTCAAGAACATCGTGGACGCGCTCGGCGGCATCGAGATCTGCCTGAAGTCCGGCGTCAACGACCGGGCCTCCAAGCTGGTCCTGCCCCCGGGCAAGAGCCTGCTGAACGGCGAGAAGGCGCTGGGCTACGTACGCCTGCGCCACTACGGCGACGGCAGCGACATCCAGCGCATCCGGCGCCAGCAGATCTTCCTGAGCAAGGTCGTCGCCAAGGCCACCAGCAGCGCCCTGCTGACCGACGTGGGCAAGCTCAGGGACTTCATCGCGGCCGCGGCCGGATCGGTCACCATGGACCCCGAACTGGCCAACGACACCGAGCAGCTCATCGAGATCGCCATGAGCGCCAGGGAGCTGACGGCCAGCGGCGTCAAGTTCACCACGATCCCGTGGGTCCCCGACCCGCTGGACAAGAACCGGGTGGTGTGGAAGGAACCGGACGCCCAGGAGCTGTTCACCGCGATCAGGACCGACACCGAGGTCACGAAGAACACCGCCCCGAGCCCCAGCGCGAGTGCCAGCGCCAAGCCCAAGGTCACCGTCAAGCCCGAGCAGGTCAAGGTCGAGGTGCTCAACGGCACCAAGACCGTGGGCAAGGCCCGCGAGGTCGCCGACCAGCTCGCCAAGGAGGGCTTCGCCGTCGTCAGCGTGGGCAACTACGAGGCCCCTGGCGGTGTCAGCCTGGCGAACAGCGAGATCCACTACGCCAAGACGGGGGCCACGGCGCCCGGCCAGGCCGACACGCTGGCCGGCTCGGTCCTGCCCAAGCCCGCTCCCGCGGCCGGCAAGGTCAAGGCCGTCAACCCGCAGCCGTACACGTGGACGCAGGCCGGGGTCGCGCCGAAGGGCGCGCCGGTGGTCCAGCTCCTCGTGGGCGAGGACTTCAAGTCGGTCAAGGTCACCAAGCTCCCCGACAGCGTCGAGAACAACAGCATCACCGCCTCTCAGCAGAAGAACGTCTGCACCTGAGCCTCAAAGTTCGCTGTGTATGCGGGCCTTCCGGCCCGGCTTCGAGAGACAGGAGCCCGCGAGCGGGATAATGTGTTGCGGGTCGGCGACGCAGTGCGACGCGGGCCGCGAGGTCATCCGCTGGGCGTGTCGCCGGCGTGTTCCCGGCCCTCTAACGAAGCTGAGCGACTCCCCTGTGTCTGACACCAGATCCTCCTCACCGGTCACGCCCCGACGGAGCGCCGAGGAGGGGGGCGGGCCTGCTCAGACAGGAGCCCGCTGGCCGCTGCCGGAAGAGGCCTTCTGGAGCGAGGCCGCCGATCCGCACGGGGTCGCGCCGGGTCAGCGGACCGATGAGTCGGCGGCCGAGCTGACCGCTCCCCAGCGGGCGATCCCGGCCGCGGGCCGGCCGGAGCGGCCCGAGGCCGACCCCGAGCCGGTGGCGGAGGCGGAGCCGCCCAAGCGCAAGCGCGACCCGTTCCTCGACAACGTCAAGTTCCTGCTGATCGCGCTGGTGCCGATGGGGCACTCCCTGGTGCCGACGCTCGCCGCGGACTCCTCCAGGGCTCTCTACGTCTTCATCTACACCTTCCACATGCCGCTGTTCGTGTTGATCAGTGGCTACCTGTCGCGCAATTTCTGGAACTCCAACGCGAAGACCAACAAGCTGGTCGACACGTTCCTCGTCCCGTACGTGATCGTCGAGGTCGGCTACGCCGTGCTCCGCTACGCGCTGGGCCAGAAGTGGAGCCTGACGATCATCGACCCGGCGTGGCTCAACTGGTACCTGCTGGCGCTGCTGTTCTGGCGCCTGTCCACGCCGGTGTGGAAGCGGATGAAATATCCGGTCCCGGTCTCCATCGCCATCTACCTGTTCGCCGGGCTCTCCGCGATCTCCGGTGACTTCAGCATGGACCGCTTCTTCGGGCTGATGCCGTTCTTCGTGATCGGCCTGGTCATGCAGCCCGAGCACTTCGAGCTGCTCAACCGGCGCTGGGTCAAGATCCTCGCGGTGTTCACGCTCGTGGCGGCGGCCGCGGTGGCGATCCTCGTCGCGCCCCACACCAAGCTCGCCCCCTTCTACTACAAGGCCAGCTACCACTCCATGGACCTGTCCTGGTACATGGGCATCGGCCTGCGCACCGGGCTGCTGATCTGCGGGCTGGCCATGTGCTTCGCCGTCCTGGCGCTGGTGCCCCGGCGCGACACGTGGTACACCGACCTCGGCACCCGTACGCTCTACTGCTACCTGCTGCACGGCATTCCGGTGCTGATCGCCAAGGACCAGGGCTGGCTGTCGTTGCCGTGGCTGTACGGGCCGCTCGGCGTGCTCGCGATCTGTGCCACGTGTTTCGCGCTGGCGATCGTCCTGTGCCTGCCGGTGACCCGAAACGTCTTCAAGTGGGTTCTGGAGCCCCGGCTGACCTGGCTCTATCGCCGCCCCTCCCGAAATTAAGCAGCCGTTCTGCCAGGATTAACGCCTTTGACCTGGTAAGCGCGGAGCATCGACACATGCGCGCATGTGTCGCCACGACCGTCCATCACCCTGAGGATGCCCGGATCATGCACCGGCAGATCAGGGCGCTGCTCGACGCGGGCCACGAGGTGACCTACGTCGCGCCGTTCACCTTCTACAACGTCACCCCCGTCATGGGGCTGACAGCCGTGGACGTGGCACACCACGCCCCCTTCGGCAGGGCCCGAGCGGCCCTGAGACGCGGTCTGCGGGACGCGGACCTGCTGATCGTGCATGACCACCGGCTGCTGCGGGCGCTGCCCTACCGGCGTCCTCCGGTCGTCTGGGACGTACGCGAGCAGGTGACGCCCCGCCGGCTCGCCCACGCGACGCGGCGCCACCGGCTGATCAGCCCGGCGGACGTCCCCGAGGCGACTCTAGTGTCGCCCAGCCCGCCTCCTCCCGGCGACACCAGGGTCGTGCACATCGGCCGGCTGTCGGCCGAGCGCGGCGTGACGGAGCTGATCGGCCTGGCCGAGCGCCTGGTCCCGCACGGCGTGCGGATGGACCTGATCGGCGCCGCCGCCCCCGACGTGCGCCCGCTGCTGCGCGACGCGCAGCGGGTCGGGCTGCTCGACTGGTTCGGGTACGTGCCCCTCCGGCACGCCCTGCGCATGGCCGAGGGCGCGCTGGCCGGCCTGTCGCTGGCCGCCGACACGGTCAGGACGGCACCGACGAAGATCATGGACTACATGGGCCGCGGGCTGCCGGTGATCACCACTCCGCAGGGCGCCGCGCTGGTGGAGCGCGCCGGGTGCGGGCTCGTGGTGCCCCAGGACGTGGACGCGGTGCTGAACGCCGTACTGGACCTGAAGGAGGACGCGGCACGGCGGGCCCAGCTGGGCGCGCTGGGCCACGCGGAGGCCCGCCTGCACCACCACTGGCCGGACCACGCGGCGGCCTTCGTCAGCCGCGCCGAGTCGTGGGCCGGGATCCCCGCCCACGCCCTGGCCGTGTAGGACTGCCGAGGCCGAGGGCCACGACGGAGGATGCCGCCGGTCCAGGGCGAGGCTCATACCTGGACGAAGCCGGGGCAGGAATGGTCACGCGGCTTGGAGGTTGATGTACTGGGGTTATGGCATCGCATCTGATCCAGGGCCGGACGCTGGGCATGCCGGTGCGGGTGAGGGACGCGGAGGTCTGCAGCGCCACCTTCCTCGTGCGTGCCGACGCCGCGCGGGCGGTGATCGCGTACTCCGGCCTCGACGTGACCGAGGCGTTTCCAGGCAAGGCCGTCTGCGTGCTGGTGTTCGCCGACTACCGCGACGGGGACCTCGACGCCTATCACGAGTTCGGCATGGCGTTCCTGGTGCGCCCGCCGGGCGTGCGGGGCTCCACGGGGCCGGCCGACCTGCGGCAGGCCGGGATGTTCGTGCACTGGTTGCCGGTGGACCGGCCCTTCACGCTGGAGGCGGGGCGGGCGTTGTGGGGGTTCCCCAAGGAGCTGGCGGACATCGAGTTGCGGCTCGCGTCGCCGTACAAACGGTGCATTCTCCGTAAGGACGGCAGGCTCGTGCTGGACCTGCTGATCAAGCCGGGCGCGCCCGTGCCGGGCCTCACCGCCCTGGCGCCACCGCCGGCCTACACCCACCAGGACGGGGTCACCCGGCGCATCGCCTGGTCCGCGCGTGCCCGCAAGGTCAGGGCGCGGCCCAGCGGCGCGCTGATCCGGCTCGGCAACCATCCCATCGCCAAGGAGCTGAGCGAGCTGGGGCTGCCCAGGCGGGCGGTCTTCAGCTCCACGATCGCGCACGCCGCCCTGACCATCGGCGAGGCCGAGCCGGTCTGAGGTCAGCCGATCGGGACCGCCGGAGCGGCCGAGCCGGACGATCGGACCGCCGGAGCGGGCCTGAGGTCAGACGATGGGCGGGCGGCCGAGCTTGACCATGCGCCAGGCCGTCCGCCAGGCCATCGGCCGGCGCTCGCCGGCCGGGGTGCGCAGGCCCTCGATGAAGCCGGAGAACCAGGCCCTGAGCGAGGCCCCGCCGCCGCGCTCGCGGGCCACCGTGAGCACCACCCAGTTGGTCAGGTAGAGGACCGCCAGCGGCCAGGGCAGGTTGCGGCGGGCCAGCCAGACCCGGTTGCGGGCGTTGAGCCGGTAGAACTCGGTGTGCCGGGTCGGCGGCACCTGCGGGTGATACATCACCGTGTCGGCGTCGTATTCGATCCGGTAGCCCTCGCCCAGCAGCCGCCAGGCCAGGTCGGTCTCCTCGTGCGCGTAGAAGAACCGCTCCGGCAGGCCGCCCACCTGGAGGAAGGCCGAGCGCCTGATCGCCGAGGCACCGCCCAGGAACGTCGTGACGGGCGAGGAGCGCTGCGGATCGCCCGCGCGCAGGCGGGGCACGTGACGGCGCTGGCCGATGCCGCCCTCGGGGTCCATCACCCGGAAGGAGATCACCGCCAGGTCCGGCTCGGTAGCGAAGCGCTCGCGGACGTGGGCGACGACCTTCTGGTTGCCGTACCAGCCGTCGTCGTCGAGGAACAGGACGACGTCTCCGGAGCACTCCTGCACGCCGCGGTTACGGCCTGCGGGGATGCCCGTGTTCTGGTCGAGCCGGATCGACTTCACGACCGCGGCCGACCCCTCGGGTGGCGTCGCCGAGAGCTCGGGCACGTCGGCGCCATTGCCCACGATCACGACCTCGACATCGCCGTCGATCTGGTTGAGGGCGGACTCGACTGCCCGGTTCAGCTCCGCGACCCGGTTGCCCATGGTGAGGATGACGCACGAGATCTTCAACGAATCATCGTCCTGACGCGTTGAGAGCACGGGCGGAGCATTCTTTCATGATCACCGAGTCTGCTGGTTTGCATCTTTTGATATTGGTGGAGCTAAGCGTATCGGAACTGGGGGTGAACCCCCACCGAACGGCGGACGTCCGATTTATACGACGGACAACGAGCCGCTCCGGTTCCGACATGAGATCACGCAAGGCGCCTCGATGCCACGATGCTTACCAAATGCAGAACCACCTGTAGACATGCCGCTACGAAGCAGGCCACGAGCAGCACCCTGGTGGCCGCGAGGTCGCCCCGCACCACATCGATCACCGCGGTCGCGAGCGCCAGCAGGGACAGCTCGATGGGCTGCACGATCCGGTGGAACTTCGTCGCCGACAGCACCCGCCGGCCCAGCCCCAGCAGCCCGGAGCGGAACTGCGTCCCGGACGACTCGGAGGCGGCCGGCAGGCCCCCCTTGGCCCGCGCCACGTCCACCAGGTCGGTCTCGGCCTTGATGAGGATCGCGCCGAGCGCGGCGGCGAACCCCAGCACGGTGTACCAGTCGGGCAGCGTGACCGACGCCCGCCAGCCCAGCCCGGCCAGCAGCGCGGCCTCGGTGAAGTAGGCGCCGACGCGGTCGAGGTAGACGCCGACCAGCGAGGTCTTGCCGGTCCAGCGGGCCAGCTCGCCGTCGGAGCAGTCGAGCAGGAGGTAGACCTGCACGAGCAGGGCGGCCACCACGACGGCCCAGAACCCCGGCAGGGCCAGCACGACCCCGGCGACGATCCCGGCCAGCGTCATCAGCCAGGTGAGCTGGTTGGGCGTGACGGACGTCTTGCTGAGCAGCCAGGTGACGTAGATGGACAGGCGGCGCATGTAGAGCACGCCCGCCCAGTGCTCGCCGTTCCTGCGCTCGAGGTGGCCCGCGGGCTGGGCCACCTCCCGCAGCTCAGCTACCGAAGGCCCGGACATAGTCCCTCACCCGATCGCGGATCTCGGAGTCCTGCATGCGCAGGTGCTCCAGAATCGTGTAACGGCCGGGACGGGTGGCCGGGGCCAGCGCCACGGCCTCGGCGAACTGCTCGGCGCTCAGCCCGATGTCGGCCGGGACGACGGGCAGCTCGTGCCTGCGCAGGCAGCCGACGACCTGCTCGACCCGGGCGTCGTCGTCCCTGAGGAAATAGCAGAAGGCGGCACCGATGCCGGCGAGCTCACCGTGGTTGGAGGTGCCGGGGAAGAGCTGATCCACGGCATGAAGGATCTCATGATCCCCACCGCTCGCGGGCCGGGAGGAGCCCGCGATGACCATCGACATCCCGGACAGGATGAGCGACTCGGCCAGGACGGTCAGGAACGCGTCGGACTCGATGGAGTCCGTACGCCCGATCAGCGCCTCGGCGGCCGTGCGAGACATCGAGCAGGCCAGCCCGTCGATGGGCTCCCCGCGCTCGATGTTGCCCAGCTGCCAGTCGTCGATGGCCGACAGGTTGCTCACCACGTCGCCCACGCCCGCCCTGACGAGCTGCTTCGGCGCGTTGTGCACGAAGTCGAGGTCGACCAGGATGGCCAGCGGCATCGGCACCCCGAAGGTGCCCTTGCCGCCCTCGTAGACCAGGGAGGCGGTGGGCGAGCAGATGCCGTCGTGGGACAGGTTGGTGGCGACCGCGACCATCGGGATGCCCGCCAGCGACGCGGCGTATTTGGTCGCGTCGATCGTCTTTCCGCCGCCGACGCCCACCACCACCTCGTAGGCGCCCTTGCGCAGGTCGGCGCCGAGCGAGACGGCCGCGTCCACCGAGCCGTCGGCCACCCTGAACACCTCCGCCTCGCCCAGCGTGGGCGCGATCAGGCTCTCGATGTGGTCACCCTGCCCCGGCCCGACGGCCACGGCGACCCTCCCGGAGGTCGCCACGCGGCTGTCGGCCAGCAGGGCGCCCAGCTGCGCCACCGCGCCGCGCCTGACCTCCATGGTCAGGGGTGCCGGCAGCATTCTCGCTAGAAGCGGCATCCGCGCCCCCTCAGTAGCGAACGGCTATGGCACGGGCCTTGGCCAGGTCGTCGTGGTTGTCCACCTCGACCCAGTCGACCTCGCCGATGGGCGCGGCGTGGATCAGCTCACCGCGCTCGACCATCTCCTGGTAGCCGTCCTCGTAGTAGAGCTGCGGGTCACGCTCGAACGTCGCCTTCAGCGCGTCGGCCAGCCGGTCGGCCGCGCCCGGCCGGATGAGGGTGGCGCCGATGTACTCGCCGTAGGCCTCGGCCGGGTCCATCAGCTTGGTGATGCGCCGCAGCGCGCCCTCGGGCGTGAGGGTGACCTTCATCTCCTCGTCGGCGAGCTTTTTCACGTTGTCGACGGCGAGCAGGACGTCGCTCGTCTCGGGGGCGGACAGCAGGGTCTTCTCAATCGAGACCGGGTGCACGGTGTCGCCGTTGACCAGCAGCACGCCCTGCGCGAAGTAGTCGCGGGCGCACCACAGGGAGTAGGCGTTGTTCCATTCCTCGGCCTTGTCGTTGTGCACAAGAGTGAGCTTGACGCCGTGCCGCTGCTCCAACTCGTCCTTGCGCTCGTGTACGGCCTGCGCCGCGTAACCGACGACGACCACGACCTCCCGCAGGTCCACCTCGGCGAGGTTGCGCAGCGAGATGTCCATGATCGTGGTTTCGCCGTCGACCGGCACGAGCGCCTTGGGCAGCGTGTCGGTGTACGGCCGCAGGCGTCGTCCGGCCCCAGCGGCCAGCACCATTCCCAGCAACGTGCACTCCTCAGTCGAGCATGACTCGTGACGCGTGGCGGACCCGCGGCACGCGGGCTCACCGTACGCACGGACTCCGTTACGTGAGGCAGGCCACCGAACGCGACCCACCGTTGGCCCAAAGAGTATTCGTCTTTGCGCCCTCCGCGGGTAATCCGGCGTTAGTCTTGCGTTCCCGTATCGGGGGGTTCCGCCCCGGAGCGGGGCGCGGCCAGCCAGCACGTGAGGCTCTCCCAGCCGAACAACGCCCACAGGTAGAGAGCGAGCAGCACGTAGCCGGCGGTGATCCAGCCGGTCAGGGCGACCAGCGAGACCATCATCATCCGCCCGTCCCAGCCGAGCCCGAACGTGGCCAGCCAGGCGGGCGGGTACACGCGCTGGCGCAGCCGGTAGACAAGATCATAATGGTGGAAGGCCAGCGCGCCGAGCAGCAGGAAGATCAGTACCGGTGGCATATCGTGGGCGAACCCGCACGCCACGACGAACGTGTACTCGATGAGCCGCAGGATCGGCACCACGAGCCAGTCGAACCTGCCGTCGTGCGGATGCGTGCTGCCCGGCCCGGCCAGCAGCAGCGTCACGGCGGGCGCGAACACCGCGAGCCCGTCGGACCCGGCCACGCCGATCACCAGCAGCACCCCGGTCACGAACGCGCCCGCGACCACCGGCGGTAGCGGCGGCAGCTGGCCCGCCACGAGCAGGCCCATGGCGCGCGAGAGGGGGCCGTCGTCGCGGTAGGCCACGACGGTGCTGTTGGGCACGGGTGCCATGTGGACCGATGTCATCTTGCCGACCTCGCGATCCGCCCGGCGAGCTGGTAGAGCGCCGCCACCCCGCCCCAGCAGAGCAGGGACAGGAATGTCACCCTGGCGTCCCAGATCGCCGCGGTGACGGCGATGAGGGCCGTGCGCTCGCCGATGGGCAGCACGATGATCTTCTTGAGCCAGCGCGCGACCGTGTCACGCTCGATGCGCTGGGCGAGCCCGATGACGCCGGGGGCGCGGCCGGCGTCCTCCGACTCCATGAGCGAGCGCGCCGGGCGGCCCCAGGGTGCTCCGACGCGGGCGGCGTCGGCGACGGCCCCGGTGTACGCGTACTGGAGGGTGTGCCGTACGACCTGGAGGATCATCGCGGCCACCGCCAGGTACCAGATGCCGGAGCCGCCGAAGCCCACGGCGAGGCCGACGTAGACGGCATATTCCTTGAACCGGTCGGATAGCCCGTCCGCCCAGGCGCCCAGCGGGGAGAACGTACGGGTGTAGCGGGCGAGCTGGCCGTCGAGGCAGTCGAGCGCGAAGGACAGGTAGAGCAGCATGGCCCCGGCCAGCCGCCCGCCCTGGCCGCCCGCGGAGAACCAGACGGCCGCCAGCAGCGCGAGGCTCAGGGAGATGCCGGTGACGGCGTTGGGGGTGAGCCTGAGCAGGGCGACCGGCCTGACCAGGTGGCGCGTCCAGGTGGAGACGAGGAAGGTGGCGAAGAAGCCGTCGTCCTCCTTGACGGAGGTTTCCAGCCGGACCCTGCCCTCGTCCACCTCGGCCAGCCCGGCCACGGCGGTGTCGGCGGCGTCCTGGCCGCTCACCCGGTCGGCGCGCAGCGGCCCGAGACCGGCCGCCCGCACGGCCACCCCCGACCTGACCAGCCCGACCAGCAGCAGGTCCACCGCCTCGACCGGGGTGACGGGGCCCAGCTTGCCGGCGTCGACCAGCTCGGCCAGCTCCTCCGCGACGTCCGCGAGTGCGCGCAGGTCGCCCTCGCCCGCCTGCAGCACGCCCCGGAAGGCGGCGTTCGCCGCGGGCACGAGGTGAAACGAGCTGCCCGCGGTGATGATCTTGCCGCCTTCGACGCGTACGGGGGGCCGCAGCGGACCCGCGATCGTGTCGTGCGAGACCAGCGCGGCGGTGTCGCGGGCGGGGTGCTCCAGCAGCAGCGCGAGCGCCTCGGTGTGGGCCACGAGGTCGGCGGGCAGCACGACCACGGCGCCGGGGGCGGCCCTGACGATCTTGGCGACGTTCCGGAGGTCCGCGCCGAGGCCGTCGCCCGCGCTCACCACCTGAACGTCGAGCACGGACAGCGCGCCGAGCTGGCCGCTGATCCGGTCGAGCAGCGTGCCCTCGGCGCAGACGAGCGCGCAGGCGGGAGTCGTCGCGAGCAGCACGACCGACGTGGTCGTGCTCGCGCGGGTCAGCGGGTCGGGCAAAGCGCAGGTCTCCTACCGGTCGGGCGGGAGTGCGTGGACTTGGGGGTGCGTAGCCACAGCGTAGCGACAGGCCGGCGCGATATCACGGAACAGGACCGTTACGCTGCCGGTATGGATTCACGGCTGCGGTCGATCGGGGTGCTGCTCGCGGGCGGCGTGGGGCAGCGGGCCGGGCTCGGCAGGCCCAAACAACTCGCCGAGGTGGCGGGCCGGACGATCATCGAGCACTCGCTGGCGGTGTTCGAGGCCGCGCCGGAGATCGACGAGATCGTGGTGCTGATGACCCCGGGCTACGCCGACCAGATCAGGGAGATCGTGGAGCGCGGCGGCTACCGCAAGGTCAGCAAGATCGTGGACGGCGGCGCGAGCCGTACGGAGAGCACCTGGCGGGCGTTGCGGGCGCTGGGTGACGAGGAGTGCGACGTGCTGCTGCACGACGCCGTGCGACCGCTGCTGGAGCCGCGGATCATCACCGAGTGTGTACGCGCGCTGGAGACTCACCAGGCCGTCAACGTGGCGATCCCGAGCTCCGACACGGTCCTGGTGGCGGAGCCGGTGCCGGACGGCGAGGTGATCGGCGAGGTGCTGGACCGGTCGCGGCTGCGGCGCAGCCAGACGCCGCAGTGCTTCCGGCTGTCGGTCATCAGGGAGGCCTACGAGCGGGCGTTCGCCGACCCCGAGTTCGGCCGCCGGCCGGCCACCGATGACTGCGGCGTGGTGCTGCGCTACCTGCCGGACGTGCCGATCCACCTGGTGCCGGGCAGCGAGCACAACATCAAGGTCACCCACCCGGCCGACCTGCACATCGCCGAGCTGCTCTTCGAGCTGCCCAAGGCGGTGCCGGCCGGCGACCGGAGGGCGCTCGCCGGCCAGAGTGTGGTGGTGCTGGGCGACACGGAGACCGCGGAGCTGGCCGCCGCCCAGGGCGCCCGGGTGCACGCCTTCTCCAGGGCCGACGGCGTGCGCGTGGAGGACTTCGACTCGGTGGCCAAGGCGCTGGACGGCGTGGGCGGCGTCGACCACGTGGTCAGCGCGCCGGTCGCCGCCCATCTGGACGGGCTCGCCGACGAGGCGGCCGGCGTCGACCACCTGGGCGCGCTCAACGTGGCCCGCGCCGCCCGCCCGCACCTGCGCGGCAGCCTGCTGCTGCAGGTCCCGCGGGGCTCCGGCGCGCTGCACGCCTCCACCGCGGCCGCGCTGACCGGGCTGACCCGGGCACTGGCCCGCGAATGGGCCGCCGACGGCATCCGGGTCAACTGCGTCAATACCGCCGCGTCTCCGCTCCTCGTCGCGCAGACCTCACTGGACATCCTCATCTCCGACCTATCAGGGCAGGTCATAGACGTTCGCGTGGACGGCGCTTGACCTGATCGTTGTTACCGTGCGTTCACATGAGGAGACTCATCGTGATCGCGGCGCTGTTCTGCTGCTACCCCGTGCTGCTGGTGTCGGCGCTCTGGCCGGCGCCGGCGGTGTTCGGGGCGGTCGCCGTGCTCTCCTACGCCGTCGAGTACGCCGCCCCGCACCTCGCCAGGCCCCTGCCCGAGTTGCTGGGCAAGGTGCACCTCGGGATCACGGTGCGCTTCGCGGCCAGGGAGACCATGGCACTGCTGCTGGTGGCCCGGACCGCGGGACCGGAGTCGTGGTGGTTCGTGGGGCTGGCGGCCGGCATGTTCGCGATCCACGTGGCGCGGGCCGGGCACACGGGGCTGGCCATGCGGCTCCGGCAGATGCTCAGCAAGATGCCGGTGACCACCCGCAACATCGACGTCTCAGCGCTGCGCATCCCGCGGATGCCGCCTCGCCACCTGCGTGACGCCCGCAGCGTGCCCTTCCTCTACCTGGACGCGCTGCCGGTGGTCGGCGCCGCCGCCGGCGTGGTCCCGGCCGCGCTCGGCGCCGGGCTGGCGTTCCTGCTGGGCAGCGCGGGGGCGCTCGCGCTCATCCCGTACGTGCGCCGCGCCACCCCCCTCACCGACGCGGCCAGGGTCCTGGAGGTCGTGGGCAGGCAGGTCGAGGACTATCGCCCCGAGGTCATCCTGTACTTCTCCGGCGCCACCGCCGCCGCCTACCAGGCCAGGATGTGGCTCCCCGTCCTGGAGCGCATCGACCGGCGGGCCGTCGTCGTGCTGCGCGAGCGCGGCATGGCCACGCACCTGGAGTCCACCACGCTGCCGATGTTGTGCATCCCGTCCTCGGCCGACCTGATGAGCTTCCGCGCCCTGTCGAGCGCGAAACTCTGCCTGTACGTGGCCAACGTCGGCAGGAACGTCCACATGCTGCGCATCCCGGGCCTGCGCAGCGTGTTCCTCAACCACGGGGACAGCGACAAGGAGGCGTCGTTCAACCCGTTCTCGCGCGTGTACGACGAGGTGTGGGTGGCCGGTCCCGCGGGCCGGGACCGCTACCGGCGGGCCAGGGTGGGCGTCAGGGACGAGTGCGTTCACGAGGTCGGCAGGCCGCAGCTCGAAGGCATCTCGACGGCGGGGCCCGGGCTGCCGTACCGGACCGTGCTCTACGCGCCGACCTGGGAAGGCTGGAACGACGACCTGTTCCACACCTCGCTGCTCACCATGGGCCCGCGCATCGTACGGGCGCTGCTCGACCACCGGCCGGCGGTACGCGTGATCTACAAGCCGCACCCGCTCACCGGGCACCGCGACAAGCGGGCCACCCGCGCGCACCGGAAGATCGTGGCCATGATCGAGGCGCGCGAGCTGGCCAAGTCGAAGGCCAGGCACCCGTCGAGCGCGCCGGGGGAGACGTCCGAGATCAGGCACCTGGTCGTCACCGACCAGGAGTCGCACCTCTACGACTGCTTCAACGAGTGCGACCTGCTGATCAGCGACATCTCCAGCGTCGTGAGCGACTTCCTGGCCAGCGACAAGCCGTACGCGGTCACCAACGTGGCCGGGCTGCCCGAACGGGCCTTCCTGGAGCGCTATCCCAGCGCCGAGGCGGGCGTGCTGCTCGGGCCGGACCTGGCCGGGCTCGCGAACCTCCTCGACGGGGAGGACACGCTGGCCCGGGCCAGGGCCAAGCTCAAGAGCCATCTGCTCGGGCCGGAGTATCCGGACGCGCTCACCCGGTTCAACGCGGCGATCGAGCGGGTCTTCGCGAGCACATGACGATCACACCGATGGGGTCCTCGCGGCTCGTCAACGCGGTGTCCTGGCCAGCTTCCTTGGGCTGGTGAGGAAGCCCCAGCCCCAGGAGCAGTGCATGGTCGCGTAGACGACCGGCAGTCGCAGCTTGGCCGCCGGCGGGAGCCCGCTGCCCGTCACCAGCGAGCCCACCACGACGGCCGCGACGTAGCCGCCGGGGACGATCAGCGTGAGCGGCAGGAACGGCGCGACGACCAGCCCGAGCAGCATGGCCAGCACGGCGGCAGGCGGCGCCAGGTAGCGCAGGTTGATCGTGCCCTCGTGGGTGCGCGAGACCACCCGCCGCCAGCGGCCGTAGTGGAAGTATTGCCTGGCCAGCGCCTTGACGTTGGGCCGGGGCCGGTAGGAGACGCGCATCCGGGGCTGGAACCAGACCAGGCCGCCGCTCTGGCGGATCCGGTGGTTCATCTCCCAGTCCTGGGCCCGCTGGAAGTGCTCGTCGTAGCCGCCCACCCGGTTGAGCGCCGAGCGGCGGAAGACGCCGAGATAGACCGTGTCGGCGGGACCCGCGGTGCCTCCCACGTGGAAGGCGGCCGCCCCCACACCGATCTTGGAGGTCATGGCGCAGGCGACGGCCTGCTCGAAGGGCGTGATGCCCTCGGCCGCCATGACGCCGCCCACGTTGTCGGCGCCGGTCTCCGCCAGCGTCTCGACCGCGACGCGCAGGTAGTCGGGGGGCAGCATGGCGTGCCCGTCGACCCTGGCGACGATGTCGTTACGGGAGGCGGCGATGGCGGCGTTGAGGGCGTTGGGAGTGCGACCGGTCGGGTTGGGCACCACGGTCACCCGGCGATCGGCAGCCGCGATGGCGTCGGCGACCTCCTGGGTGCGGTCATGGGAGGGACCCACGGCGAGGACGACCTCGATCTCGCCGGGGTAGCTCTGGGCGAGGACCTGATCGACGGCCTCGCGTAGGTGCCGCTCCTCGTTGAGGACCGGCATGATGACGGAGATGGGGGGCCAGCCGCGCGTCTCCGCCGGCGCGTGCGGCGAGTCGGGGAACTGCTTCATGGCGGGGCTCACGCTACTGTACGACCACGGCAGGAGGGCAATCGAAAGGCCGATCCTCCACGGTGACACTAGGGGGACTGCATGCGAGACCCGGGCGAGGAGGACGCCGGTGTGCTCGTGGGCGGCGATGCCTACGGCGGTGTCAAGCTCCCCAGCCGCCCTCGCAGACCGCTCAGGAGCGCCAGGGCCCGCCGTCGCAACGTGATCATCGCCGGCCTGATGTCCACCGGCGTTCTGATCACCACCGGCGTGGTGTGGGCGACCCCGCGCCAGATCGGCACCGTGGACGCCGGCGTGACCGCCCCCTCCCGCGGCGCCGAGAACATCCTGCTGGTCGGCATCGACAAGCGCGACGACCTGACGCGCCGCCAGCAGAACCAGCTCAAGCTGGGCCGCGAGGCGGGTCAGCGCACCGACACCATGATGGTGATCCACCTGTCGGAGGACCACCGCCGGGTGACCGTGGTGAGCCTGCCGCGCGACACCTGGACGACGATCCCCGGCAAGGGCGACCACAAGATCAATTCGGCATACCAGTTCGGCGGGCCCAAGCTCACCAAGCAGACCGTCGAGGCCGCCACGGGGCTGCAGATCAACCGCTACATCGAGGTCAACATCCTCGGCTTCATCGACGTCGTCGACTCGCTGGGCGGGGTGACCATCTGCACGCCCGTACCGATCAACGATCCCAAGACCGGGCTCGACCTGCGCGCGGGCACCCACCAGCTGCGCGGAGTGCAGGCGCTCGGCTACGCCCGCACGCGGGCCACCGCGCGTTCCGACCTCGACCGCATCGACCGGCAGCAGCAGGTCATCTCGGCGCTGCTCAACCGGGCGCTGAGCGCCGACACGCTGGCCAACCCGGGCAAGCTCGCCTCGTTCGTCAACTCGACGCTGAGCACGGTCAAGGTCGATCCCGACGACGGGCTGATCGGGCTGGCCACCCAGCTCAGGGACGTCTCGCTGGGCGACGTGAAGTTCGCCGAGGTGCCGCTGTCGGACGTCGACTTCAAGGCGCCCACCGGCGAGTCGGCGGTGCTGTGGGACCAGCAGGCGGCCCGCGACCTGTTCACCCGGATCAACGCCGACCAGGACCCGGCCGCCGAGCCCACCCCGAGCGTCACCCCCTCGAAGAAGCCGACCGCACCCCCGCTCACGCCGGAGCGGATCACGATCGAGGTCACGAACGGCACCGTCATCACCGGTCTCGGCGCCCGCACGAAGGAAGCCCTGGTCGCGTACGGCTTCAAGGTCCCCGACAAGGCCGGCAACGCCGCCGAACCGGACTACGAGAAGACCGTCGTCCGCTACGGCGAGGGCGACGAGGCGGCGGCGAAGCTGGTGGCCTCCGCCATTCCGGGCGCCGAGCTCCGCAAGGCCGACGTCAAGGACATCGAGGTCATCGTCGGCCGCGATCAGCCGAAGATCCGGAAACGGCAGGCGACCGCCACCCCGTCCGCCAAGCCGAGTGTTACAGCGACCACCAAAACGGCAATGGAGAATATATGTAAGAAATAGATATAACGTTGGGCCAGCTCGGACAGGTGAGGCCATGGTGGTCAGGCACTGGCGAGAGGATCTTTGCACGGTCATCCAGGTCACGGGCGACCTCGATGTGGCCGGCGCCCCCCGCCTGCGAGCCGAGCTGGAGCAGGCGACCACCGTCTCAGGCCCGCTCAACCTGATCCTGGACTTCACCGAGGTCCCGTTCTGCGACTCCGTCGGGCTCGGCGTGCTGGTAGGCCTGCACAACCAGGTCAAGCGCCGGAAAGGCCGCATGATCGTCGTTCTCGCGCCCGGCATGATCCGCCATCTGCTCACGATCACCAACCTCGACCGCCACTTCGAGACCAGCGAATCCCTCGCGGAGGCACGTGCGGCCATGGGCAGCGCGGCCTGACGAACCAGGCACCGTTTGAGATCATGGTCTTTGTCATCACGGGCACACCCTCGCCACGGCCCCATGGTCCATGCTGTCGCGAGAGCCCCCACAGATGCGGAGGCTTTCACGTTGTTCGACCTGTTCCCCGAGCCCGCGCGCTCCCAGCTCGTCGCCGCGTTCGACGAGGGCAGGAGCCGGCCTGAGTGGTGCTTCGCGGAGGGCCAGGCCCGGCTGTCGTTCTGGGCTCCCTTCGCCGGCGCGGAGCCGGTGATCATCTGGCCGTTCGACCCGGGACCGGACCCCGCCACCGCCGCCGGGCTGCTGCGCCGCAGCCTGCACGCGATGGGGCTGAAGAAGATGATTCACGACATCTCCCTCCGGCCCGGACTCCACCCGGTCGTCGACCGTGCCGTCGAACACGAGGCCCTGACCCTGGCCGGGTTCGCCATGGAGGTGGAGCGGCTGTCGCTCGAATGGGTGGCGGGCAGCGACCTCCCGGCGGACCCCGGCCGGCTGACCTACCGCCCCGCGCTCCGCATGGAGCCCGGCGAGGTGCTCGACCTCCTCGTACGCATCTCGCAGGGCTCGCTCGACCACGACACGCGGGTCGAGGTCGCCACGGCGGGCGCGGCGCACGAGGCCCGATGGATGTACGACGACCTGGTCAACCGCAAGGCCAAGCCGAGCTGGTTCGTCATCGGCTACCTGGGCGACTCCCCCGTCGGCCTGGTGGCGCCCGACGACCACTCCATCGCCTACATCGGCGTCGTGCCCGAGCACCGCGGCCACGGCTACGTCGACGACCTGCTGGCCAGGGGCACCCGTACGCTGGCGGAGGCCGGCCTGCAACGCATCGTCGCGGCCACCGACGTGGCCAACGTGCCCACGGCGAACGCGTTCCTGCGTGCGGGATACTCGGAGGTCGGCCGGGTGTTCCGCTACTACTGGAGGTCATCGTGAGGCTCGGGGTCATGTACGACCGGGATCTGCCGCCGGAGGGGCTCATCCCGTTCGCCAGGGCGCTCGACGAGACCACGGTGCACGACCTGTGGGTGGTGGAGGACCTGGGCTGGACGGGCGGCGTCTCCTCGGCCGCCACCGCGCTGGCCGTGACCTCCCGGCTGCGCGTGGGCATAGGCATCACCCCGGCGCCGCTGCGCAACCCGATGCTGCTGGCGATGGAGCTGGCCAACCTGGCCCGCCTGCACCCCGGGCGGCTGGCGGCCGGGATCGGGCACGGCGTGCCCGGCTGGATGCGCCAGGTGGGCGCCGCCGTGCCGTCGCCGCTGGCGCTGCTGGAGGAGACGATCACGTCCGTACGCGCTTTGCTGCGCGGCGAGACGGTCACCCTGCACGGCCGGGCGGTCCACCTGGACGGGGTGTCGCTGGTCCACCCGCCCGCCGAGCCGCCGCCGGTGCTGAGCGGGGTGAAGGGACCGCGCTCGCTGGCGCTGTCGGGCCGGGTCGCGCAGGGCACGATCGTGCCCGAGGGCACCGGGCCCGCGCAGTTGCCCGGCATCCGGGACCGGATCGGGGCCTCGGACGATCACGAGCTGGCCGTCTTCACCTACCTCCACACGGGCCCGGACGCCGCCACGGCCGCCCGCTCGGTGGCGGCCGGCCAGGCCGAGTTCCTCGGGGTGCCGGTGGAAGAGGTGACGATGGCGGTGGGGACGCCTGAGGAGGCGGCGGGGCAGGTCAGGAGGTTGTGGACGGGCGGGGCGGACACGGTGGTGGTACGCCCGATCGACACGGACCCACTCCCCCACATCAAGGCCCTCCTGTCGGCCCTGTAAGCGCCCTCCAGTTCCTCGGCCCTGTAGCTCACCCCAGCCCTCGGCCCTGGCCCGCACCACCAGATCCTCGGCCCTGCAACTCACCCCCCCAGCCGCCTTCCTAGACCGCCGGGTCCTCGGCCCTGTAACCCTCGCTGCGCCTGCCTTTCCTGGCCCCCGGCGTGATCTCTGGCGGGTGTCGGAGGGTGGCCGGATGGCCGATGGGGGTCGGTCGGATGGCCGATGGCCGGGGCCGGGCGCTCGGCCACGATCGCTGACATGAGGCAAATCGCGATATTCGCGGCATGCGCATCGGTGGTGGCCCTGGCGACGGGCGGATGCGGGGTGGACCTGGACGCGGACGAGGTCCACACCGCCCGGTCGTTCTCCTTCACCGGGACCGAGCTGAAGATCAGATCCTCGCTGGGCGGCCTCCGCGTCCTGCCGGGCACCGGCGGAGCCGTCGTGGTCGAGCGGTGGGTCCGCGGCAAGGCCGCCGGCGAGGGCAACGCCACCTGGTCGTTGCGGGACGGCACCCTCCGGCTCGGCGCGAACTGCACCATGATCCTCGGCGACTGCGGCGCCCGCTACCACGTCAAGGTCCCGCCCGGCGTACGGCTGTCGATCGACACGGTGGACGGCGTCATCCTGAAAGACCTCACCCAGGACGTGGACGTGTCCACCAGGGAACACATCCAGGTGTCGGGCGCCTCGGGCAAGCTGCGCCTGCTGAGCGAGGGCCCGATCACCGGGGAGCGGCTGAGGTCGGCGAACGTCAGGTGCAGGACCTCGGACGGCGCCATAAAGGTGACCTTCGACAGCCCGCCCACCAACCTCGACCTGCAGTCACGCGACGGCCGGGTGACCGCGACGGTGCCGAGGGACTCCTACGCGGTGACGACCGCGAGCAAGGAGGGCGAGGACCGTTCCGAGCTCAAGGACACCAAGAGCCCCCGTACCATCGTCGCCCGCAGCACCACGGGAGACGTCCAAATCCTGGCCCGCGGCGATCGCGCGGGCTCCTGATGGCAGGTGACCGACCCGGGGAGACTTGTCCTCGCGCCGGTCACCTGCCCACCTGCCTTCGCCTCCCGCTCACTCCCAGATGGCGGCGTACTTGCCGCCCTCGGCGTTCACCTGAACGGGATGCAGCCCCTGGTCCTTGAGCTGGTTGAACCGCACCTGGTAGCCGGAGCTGCTCATGTCGATGTAGTTGGCGTACCGGCGCCCGTCCTTGCGCCACACGGCCGTGTACGTGCCGTCGGGCGCCACGGCCACCTTGACCGGCCGAAACCCCTTGGCCTTCCTGGCCCGGAACTCGGCCTCGTACTTCTGCCGGGAGTAGCCGTAGGTGTAGTACCAGGCTCCACCGGTGTTGGCGGTCCACACGCCCACGTAGCGGACGTCACCCGGAGTGCCGTACGCGTCCACGGAGGTCAGCGCGAGCCCCTGGGCGACGGCCTGCTTGTTGACGGCGCCGAACCGTTCCGGCGTGAGGTTCGACTTGGTGAGGAAGCTGCCGCCCTTCTTCTCCCAGATCGCGGTGAAAACGGCGGAGTCGCCCGACCCGGTGGCCGAGACCGAGACCGGCTGCGCCCCGTCCTTCAACCCGGCATCGAACCGCTTCTGGAACCCGCCGGGCGACATGCCCTGCCAGATGCCCCATTCGGTCGACGATCCGTCCTTGAGCCACACGGCCGCGTACCGCTCACCGTCGGAAACGTTTACCGTGATCGGCCGATATCCCTGGGCCTTGAGCCTCTTCACCTGAGCCTCGCTCTGGGCGGGGCTGACGTTGTGGTAGGCGTACCAGGCCGGGGCCGCCTGGGCACTCGCGGTGGGCACCGTCGCCACGGCCGGAGCCGCGACACCGGCCAGTAAAGATGCGACGACTGCGACTTTCCTCGTGGTCCGCATGACCCTCCCATACAGGTTTCTTTACGTGTTCATGGGGATGGGGACCGACCCTAACAGCAGTTCCTGACGGCCCGCTGGCAACCTGTCATGACAGGACAAGCCATCACGCCTCGCCGGTGGGGGCCTGGCAGGATTCCGGCTGGGCGGCGGCCCCCCGGGCGGTACGGTCTCAAGTGACCGGCAGGTGGACATTCCGCGCCCCAGCATCCACGATGGGGCTGTCGAGTGATCTCATGGAGGTGCCATGAAGACCCCCCAGCTTCCCGGGCCCGTCCGGCGGGTGGCCGCGTGCGCCGCCACCGTTCTCGCCACCCTGGCCCTGGCCACCCCGCCCGCCCAGGCCGCCGATCCGGCGCCCGACGCGACGGTCGTCCGGACGCCGCAGGGCGCAGGCTGCCACTTCGCCGACGTCTGACCGATGGCGGCCCTGACCCGGCCGCCATCCTGACCAACCTCGACGCCGCAGGAGCTACGACGCCTGTCAGCCGAGCTTCTCGAAGGGCGTCGGCGCCTGCCCGGTCCAGCGGTAGAGCTGCGCGTGGCTGGTCTGCTTGGTCACCCCGTTCTCCTCGACCGTGCCTGCCCTGGAGACGTAGTAACGCCCACCGCCCAGCGAGATCAGCCCGTACTCACCGGTGAACTCCCAGCCCCTGACGCCCGAGCCCGCGTCCTGAAGCCCACCCGGCGCCAGTGTGAGCAACTCGCCGCGCTCGGGCCGGGGCTGCCCCACGATGTCGCCCTTCTTCGGCCGCGTGGCACCGTTCACCATGAAGAACGAATAATTGGGGAACTGCGGCTTGGTGCCCTTGTAGACGGCCATCATCCAGTTGCCGGTGTATTCGTCGTACTGCAGGTTCTGCACCCCGTAGGTCGTGTTGCCGGTGTAGAGGAAATACTTGCCGTCCACCCGCTGGGGACCGCTCTTGTGCGGGGCGCTCTCGGTGAGCGGCTTCTCGTACGTCTTCCACGTGTCGATGTCGTACTGGAGCAGCACCTGGTGGTCGTTGTCCGACCGGGTGGTGTTGGCGTAGACGCCGTAGGCCACGGTCAGCCGCTGCTTGCCGTGCTTGTTCCCGAACTCCGGCCCGAACGAGACCCCGTCGATGCCACTGCACCCGTACCGGTGATCGGGAGTGTTGCCCACGTTGCCGTCGAACGTGCCGTCCCCGTTCATGTCGGCCACGTAATCCGACACGACCTCCTTCAGGTAGACCGTGCTGACCACGTCGCTGGTCTGGGCGTCCATGTTCATGCTGGTGATGCGGTCGACATCGAAGATCGCGATGTAGAACGACTCCTGCGCCTTGTACTCCAGGGAGCCGTACACGCGGCCGTCCCTGGTGTTGAAGTCCAGGTCACCGAGGTGCCCCGTGAAGCCCGTCACCGAGCCCACCGGGTTGCCCTTGAGGTCGGTCTTGACCAGAAGGTTGGTGAAGGAGAAGTACATGTACCCCTTGCGCTGGTCGATGGCGATGCCCTGCACGTGACCGGAGGCCCAGGCGCCGCCGTAGATCTCGTTCGGCAACTCCCGTGGCCGGCGGTCGTCCGCGACGGCCGGCGGGGTGATCAGGCCCAGCGAGGCGGTGGCGGCCAGGGCGAAGGTCAGGACTTTGCGCATGTTCCGGTACCCGTCTTCCGTTAATGATCATGCCGAAACCCGACGTTATACCGACCAAATGCCGCTGTCCGACAAACAGGCGAACTACCAGTGAAGATCACCGGAAGCCCGCCGCCGACCCTCGCCTCACGGTCGCCCACAGCCTCGGGCCGGGATCGATTGATATGTCGCCGTAACTGCCCTCTCACATTTCCCGATATCGGACGGGGAGGCATGAGGAGCTTGACGACATCCATCGACACCGATCTTGACGGCTCGCCCGAGCCCGAGATTCCGCCCGAGCGCCCCCGCGCGCGCCCCGGAACGACCCGGCGGACCCGCATTCTGGCCCTGCTTCTCGCCTGCGCGGCCGGCGCCGCCTTCGTCTATCTCGACCTCAACTACAAGCCCGCCGCGAGCCCGGAATGGAAACCCGGCCCATTCGAGCCACCAGTTCAGTACGCATTCGTTCCCGAAGATTCGGCCTGCCATGATTCCATGCCCACCAAACCCGAGGGCGCCGAACCGGAACTGGTGACGTGCACCGACTGGCACCTGCACGTGAACTACCGGAGAGGCGAGGGCAAGCGGGAGCTGAACATCCCGTACGGCGTGGGCTGCGGCGGATTCGACACCGACGAAGACGACTGCACCAGCGACATCCCCCTCTTCGACGCGGCGAGCCAGGTCCGAACGACTGCCGGCGAGCTTCGGGGCGTGCCGCTGGCCATCACCCCGGACGGCCATTCCATCGCTTACTTCAGCAACACGTGGAAGCGGTACCTCGGATGGGACCTGCGTACCGGAAAACGTACGGCCATCTCCCCGCCCCTCGACGCAAAGGCGTTCAACGACCTGCTGAGTGTGGAGGTCTCCCCCGACGGCGCCTTCTACGCGCTCGCGTTCTCCGGAAACCGGCCGCGGCTGCTGATCACCGAGTCGGCCACCGGCCGGACCACCACGCTGCCCGGCTTCTGCCAGGTGTTCGGCGTGAGCAGAGCCGCTGAGGTGATCGCGGCTCGACGAGTCTGCCGAGAAAACGGCACCGTCACCATCCTGGATCGCCGGGGTTCGGTCACCGCCGAATGGCCGGGCGGCGATTTCGTGGGCGACCTCTCCCCGGACGGCCGAATGCTTCCCGAGGTGCTCACCACCTTCGGCGAGGACGGCAAGGAATTTCTCGTCCTCCGCGCTGCCGAGACCGGCGAAATCGTACGCAAGCTCGAACTTCGGCTCCTGTCGGAGCCCAGCGACGCGATCGGGCACGGCTGGCTCGACACCGACGAGTACATCGTCAACGCCGAGGCTCCAGAGCCTGGTGGAGGCTCATTCGGCTATTACCGGGTCAATGTTCGGACCGGCGATTCCCAGCGCCTCCGCCAACTCCCGCTGGAGCTCGGCCAGGCGGTTTCACTCGGCGACGTACGCAAGGGACGATGACCCCGGGTCGCCGCGGGCTCTCCCGCATGCCACCGACCGGAGCTGCGAAAACAACTTGATCACCTCGATGGGCGGCGATTACGCTCGCGGGCGTCTCGCGCCATTCCCTGGCGCACAGAACCAGAGCTTGGAGGCGGCTGTGGCCATGCCGAAAAAGGGCACGAGGCTCATCACCGTTGACGGCACCGCCTATCGCTGGCGTGTCAGCCACCGGCCGTCCTACAGCCAGGGCAACAGCTGGAGCCCGCTCACGTTCGCCGTCGAACGAGCCGAAGAACCCGGATGCGTTCTCGTGGTGTCACTCCCCTGCGCCCGGCCGGACAACTGGGCAGGCGAGCGAACGATCGCGGTCCGTCCCGTCCTCGTCAGCGGATGCGTCCGGCGGGCCGTCGAACAGGGATGGAAATCGCGGCGACCAGGCCCGGCCTTCGCCCTCACCATCACCGAGGACGACCTGACCGAGCTCCTCGGCGAACCGCCTCGATATCTGGTCCCTTTCCTCTGGGGAATGATCCCGGAAGGCGGCGGCATCCAGGACCTCCCACGCTGCACCCAGATTCGGGGCGGCAGCGACTGATCGATATGTGTTCCACTGGCTGAATGGCAAGCGCGATAACGGGGATCATCGCCGTCCTGGGAACCTTGCTCGGGGTCACCGTCACGTACGTGTTCCAGGCTCGTACGGCAAAACAGGCCCACCAGACCGCACGAGAAGAACGACTCTGGCAGGAGCGGTTGACCACCTACAGCACCTTCGCCGGCGCGTTGACCGACTTCCGGAACAGCCAGAACGACCGATGGCAACACGAGCGACAAGACCCACGCAGCCAGGCATTGACAGCGGCACAGGACGAGTCCCGCCGCAACCGAGCCGAAGCCACCTCGGCCCTTTTCCGGCTGCGCCTCTTGGCGAACGGCACACTCAGCGAACTCGCCTCCGCCGCACTCAAACTCACCGAGGAAATTCCGCAGGCCGCCGACGAATATGACAGGAGAGACCGGGAACGCAAAGCCCGCCACGCCCTGGCGAACTTCACAGAGGCAGCAGCCGCCCAGATAACGGGAGACCGATAGCCGGCAGGGGCGACATTTGTCCAAGACCGGCAGCCGCCGGCCCAGGCATCATCGCCCGCATGAACAAGTACGACATCCAATACGCCCAGGGGATGCACGTGGTCCACGACGGCCCGCGGCAGGCGCCCCCGCTGTTGCTCATCCACGGTTCGGGGGCCTCGGGCGCCTGCTGGAATCCGCTGGTCCCGGCCCTCGCCGGCCACCACCACGTCATCCGGGTCGACCTCCCGGGCTGCGGCAAGTCACCGCCCGCGCCGTCGTACGACGTGCCCGACCAGGCGGGCCGGGTGGCGGCGCTGCTCGACGACCTCGGCCTTCCTGCCATTGCCGTGGTCGCGCACTCCAGCGGCGGCTACGTCGCCACCGCGCTGGCCGAACAGCGCCCCGACCTGGTGGGATCGCTCGCGCTGATCAGCAGTGGCCCGCGTCCCGATGCGCTGCTCAGGCAGCCGTTCATCCTCCGGGTGCTGCTGGCCCCGCCCCTCGGGCCGCTCGTGTGGTCGAGGCGTACGGACGCGATGATCCGCAACGGCATCAGCGCGACGGCCGCGAGCCCGGTGGAGGTCCCGGACGACTTGGTCGCCGACCTGCGGGACATGACGTACCACACGACCAGGACGGTGTTGCGCCGGAACACCGCCTACATCACCGAGCGGAGCGTGCCCGAGCGGCTCGCCGCTCTCGACGTCCCGGTGCTGGTGATCTTCGGCGCCGCCGACCGCCGCTGGGATCCGGCGTCCGCGCACCAGTACGACGTGGTGCCGAACGCACGGATCGAACTCCTGCCCGGCGTCGGCCACCTGCCCATGCTGGAGGCCCCCGAGACGACCGGCAGACTACTCCTGGCCTTCACGACACCAGCCCTCTGACAGGCCGCCCCGGGAACCTAGACTGGTTCACGTGCTGTCGCCCGGGCCACCACTCGACTGGACGCGGGTGGACGTCGCGGTCCCGCCCCCGTCAGCTCGGCTGCCGGGCATCACCATGGCCGGATTCCGCCAGCGTGTCCCCGCACACGTGAACATCACCATGGTCGCCCACCCCTCCATCACCCTGCTCATAGACCTGAGCGAGGGAGAGGGCGCCGTCTACGCGACCCAGGGCCGGCAGGAGCGCGGCAGTGTCGTCGTCGGACTCCTCCCCGGCGACCTTCGGGCAGCCGGCCGCGGGGTCGGCGAGTGCCTCCAGATCCGGCTGGAGCCGACCGTGGCGGCCGCGGTGCTCGGCGCGTCAACCGAGCTCAGCGGAACGCTGGCGCCCCTCGACGCGATCTGGGGCCGCGACGCCGAACGAGCCGAGACCAGCCTGCGCGCCGCCACGTCCTGGGACGAACGGTTCACGATCGCCGCGGAAATCCTCGGCCGGCGACTGGGCACCCGCCCACGGGTCGATCCCGAGGTCGCCCACACCTGGCGCCGAACGCTCACCAGCCGGGGGCGGGTACGCATCAACGGCCTGGCGGACGAGATCGGCTGGAGCCGCAAGCGCCTGTGGGCCCGTTTCCGCTCCCAGCTCGGCATCACGCCCAAACGCGCCGCCCGGCTGGTGCGGTTCGACCACGCCGCCCACCTCCTCGCCGCCGGCCACCCCGCCGCCCACGTCGCCACCGAAAGCGGCTACGTCGACCAGTCCCACCTCAGCCGCGAAATCAAGTCCTTCGCCGGCCTCACCCCCACGGCCATGGCCACCGCACCCTGGCTCGCGATCGACGACATAGCCTGGCCGCCCCCACCACCCTGCGGTTGAACAGCCCGCCGGCCACGCTTGAGAAACCCGGTTCTTCGGCCGAGATCCATCACGCCAGCAGGGCGCGCCAGCGGTTGGCCGACTCGATGATGTCCAGGCTGACCCGCTCCAGGAACGCCGCCGTCTTGGCCAGCCGCTGCCCCACGGGGCTGTCGAGCCCGTACGTCTCCGCTATCGCCATCGTGGCCTGCGCCGTCTCAAGAGTCTGCCGCTCGCTGATCACGATGGAGTGGTACCAGGCGTCGTCGTCGATCACGTAGATGTCGCGACGCCGCCGAGGATCGCGCTCGCGCCGGACGAACCCGTGCCGGACCAGGTAGTTCACGGCCACGGAGACGGAGGCCGGACTGACCTGCAACCGGCGGGTCAGCTCGGCCGCGGTGCGCCGGCCGTCCTCCGACAGCATCAGGTCCTGGTGCACGCGCGCGGTCATCCTCGGCATTCCCGCGCCGACCACCATCTCGATGAGCTCCTCCTCCATCGTGCCGCCCGGCGATCCGGCCGCGCGCGGTGGTGCGGACGTGCCGTCCTGCGAAACCGCCGCGCGCGGTGGCGCCGGCGTGCCGCGCCGCGCCCGCTGGATCGTCGCCTGGTGCGCCTGCTGGGGCCGGTAGCCGGCGGGGCCGCCGTTGCGTGCGATCTCCCGGGTGATCGTCGAGGTCGGCCGGTCGAGCCGCCTGGCGATCTGACCGTAGGAGAGCCCGTCGGCGAGTCCGGCCGCGATGCGCTCGCGGTCCTGCTGGGTCAATCGTCCTCCTGGCATGCCGGCAGTATTGCCTTCGCCGCCAGTCATTGCAACACATTGTTGCTTTCGAGCGCAGCGTCATTGCACCAATTTATCCGCATTTATCTGCACAAACGCCTTTCACTCAATTGACGCAACCCTGAACGCAACATAGCTTTCGAAGCGCACCGAACACGTACTATCGCGAAACGAGGACCGACCATGAGCGAATCCCTCCACACCACCAGGACCACCGAAGCCGGGCAGGACCGTCCGGAGCTGGAGAAGGCCATCCAGGCGTTCGTCGATGCCGGTTTCGCCGGGATGCAGATGCGCGTGAACGATGAGCGGGGCGAGTGGGTCGGCAGCGCCGGGGTGCGCAAGCTGGGGGCGAGCGCGAACCCGCCGACGAACGGGCGGTTCCGGGTGGGCAGCAGCACCAAGACCTTCGTCGCGACCGTGATGCTGCAACTGGTGGCCGAGGGCAAGGTCGAGCTGGACAGCCCAGCGGCCGGCCGCCTGCCCCAGTTCGGGCTGGACCCGCGGATCACGGTGCGGATGTTGTTGCAGCACACCAGCGGGTTGTTCAACTACACCGGCGAACACCACCCCGAGGTCGAGACCGGGCTCCCCGCGGTGGGCAAGGAGTGGGTGGACAACCGGTTCCGCACCTACCAGCCCGAGGAGCTGGTGCGGTTCGCATTGTCCAAGCCGGCCCGGTTCGAGCCGGGGACGGAGTGGAGCTACTCCAACACCAACTACACGGTGGCCGCGCTGCTGATCGAGCAGGTCACCGGCCGCCCCTACGCCGAAGAGCTGCGGCAACGGATCCTGGAGCCGCTCGGACTGCGGGGCACCGTGGCGCCAGGCGCCCAGCTCGACATCCCCGGGCCGCACGCCCACGGCTACTCCCGCTACCAGGACGCCGGCCAGTGGAAGGTGGTCGACGTCACCCGCCAGAACCCCTCCCTCCTGTACGCCGCCGGCGACATGATCTCGACCACCGATGACCTCCACACCTTCTTCTCCGCCCTGAACAGCGGCAAGCTCCTGCCGGCCTGGCTGCTGACCGAGATGCGCACGCCACACCCCAGAAGCGGCGCCCTCGTCTACGGCCTCGGACTCTCCGTACAGGATCTGGGCCCAAGCGGCGGCACCGTCCTGCACCACAACGGCAGCGCCCCCGGAGGCTACGGGGCACTGATGTACAGCACACCCGACGGCCGAAACACCCTGACCGCCTCGCTGACCGGCGGGGACGCCGCAATCGACCCCATCGACCTGATCAAGGAGTTCGCCGGGTTGCAGGACAAGCTCATCAAGGAGGTGTTCTGCAACGGCCAGGCCGGGCCGAGCAGCCACAACCGCTCCACGATCCCATCGGGGACGAAGCCGGCCGAAGGGGATGCCTGATCAGCCGTGGCGTGACCCTGCGGGCAGACTGGTCGCCTCCAGGGCTTGCCGCCACCGGAGCCGTGTAATCAGTTCGCCGGCGTGAGCCCCTCCGCGATCTTCTTCAACTCGGTATTGACGGCCTCGGCACCGGAGAACTCCTTGGCGTACGTAGGGCTGAACATGATCGCGGCCCGCTGCTCGGCCCCCATGGTGAGGAAGAGCGTCGGAGTGCCCTTCCCACCGTCCTCGCCGACGTCCTGAACGACCAGGTAGCCGGTCCGGTCGCCAAGGATCACCTCTTCGCCTTCGCCCTCGTCACGGTATCGCTGGATCTGGCTGTCGATGTCCTGGACGGCCGCTTCCTCGTACATGTAGATCTGGACACAGTAGAAGCCGTTCTTGTCGCCGTCGAAGTTGTACGCGGTCGAGTAGCTGTCGCCGAAGTCCACCGACCAGTTCGACCATTTCAGCCGCTCGGGCAGATACCCCACCTTGACGTGCCCGAACTCCCTTCCGTCGCCCAGGTCTCCGAGCTCCGGCGGAGCGGAAGCGACCGGCGGGGTGTCGTCGATGGCGGGCGGCTCCGGGGTCGCGGAGATCGAGGGCGCCTGCCCGGTCGTGGCCACCGAGTTGAGGGTCAGATACCCGACGGGCGCGGCGGTGATCACGGCGACCGATGTGGCCAGTGTCAGGACCCGGGCCCTGTTCCTCGTTGCCCGCGAGGAGCGCATCACCCGCTCCGCCAGGTCGGGCGCGGCGTGCAGCCTCGCGGTCTCGTCCGCCATGACCTGGCGGATCGTCTCCTCAAGCGTGGGCATTCCCGATCATTCCCTCCACTGATTCCCGGCCGAGCCCCGAACGGAGCTTGGCCATGGCCTTGGACGCCTGACTCTTGACGGTCCCGATCGAGCATCCGAGCACCTCAGCGGTCTGCGTCTCGCTGAGGTCCTCCCAGTACCGCAGGACGATCACGGCACGCTGCCGGGGCGGCAGGGCGCGCAGCGCCTCCATGAGCACGTGGCGCAGGTCGACGTCGGTCGCGCGGGCCGACCTCTCCGGCGGGCTGTGCATCGGGATGATGCTGAGGATCGCCCGGCGGCGGGCGCGGCTGATGGCGGCGTTGATGATGACGCGGCGTACGTAGGGCTCGGGGCTGTCGCGGTGTACGCGGTCCCAGTTCCTATAGGTACGCTCCAGCGCCGTCTGCAGCAGATCCTCGGCCTCCGTTTCGTCACCGCAGGCGAGATAGGCCATCCTCAGCAGGCTCGTGGCACGCGCCGCCACGAAGGCGCCGAAGTCGAGCTCCACGTCGCTCACGGCTGTCTGTCCGATTCCATGCCTCCTAATACGCCTCAGCCTTTCCAACCGTTGCCCACCCGCGAAAAACACTTCACGGGCAACCATTCAGGTGGTCCCAGGCGTATTGCAGGTCGTCACTTCGAATCCGCAGGAGGAACCATATGAAGGCCGTGACCGCGACGACCCGGTCGCTGATCGCCATAAGCGCCGGCCTGGCCTTGGGCGTTACCGGTCTCCTGGGCACGCCGCCGGCGACCGCCGCGGCTCCACCCGAGGGCGCCTACTGGCATTCCAGGACACTGATGACGAACACCCACCCTTGGCGCTTCGGCTCCAAGTCGCACCCCTACTCGCTGGTCCAGCGGCGAATCTCGGAACACTGGAACTCATCCGACGGCCGGGAGTGGGTCGGGTTCCGAGAGCTCGGGACGCTGCCGAAGAGCGCGGCGGACAAGAAAGCCTGGCAGCGTGACGGCTCCCCCACCAAGTGGAGCGAATCGATCGACGGCAAGACCGTGAAGCTGTCCACCGAACCCGCCAAGGGCAGCATGACTCCCGTACGGGATGAGAACTCGTTCCGTCTCGCGGGGCAGCGGCTGACCTACGACGAGGTGCAACGCCTGCCCGCCGACCCGAACAACCTGAAGGACTGGCTCACGCGGGCGGGACAGGCCAGCCGCGTACCGGACGGCTCCCTCGACCGCTGGGTCACGAACACCCTGCCGCAGATCCTGCACTCCATCCCCGCCCCGAAGGAGGTCCGCACCGCCGCCTACCAGGCGTTGCTGACGATGCCGGGCGTCCGCGCCGACGGCAACACCAAGGACACCCTGGGGAGATCCGGAGCCGCCATCCTGATCGACTTGACGAGCAAGGAGCAGAGCAAGGACTCGACCAAGCTCAGGCTGATCATCGACACCGGCAAGATGGTGCTGTTGTCGCAAGACCAAACGGTCATGTGGAACGGCAAGACGCTCGAGGGCAAAACCCACAACCAAACGCTGCTGGAAGTCGGCTGGACCAACTCCCAGCCGACCGTACCAGCTCTACCTTGACAGATCACCGTCTGAATTCAACACCGGGCGATCGGGACTTTCGTTCACCGGACGCCTTGCGGGGAAACGTTCAGACCATGCGTACTGGGCACTCACGGTGAAAGAAGGTCTCCGTCACGAGTGAATTTCCTGCACGCGCAGCACATATCCAAAGGCTCAGCAGTGTGGCCGGCCTGAGGTGGGACAGGCTCTCAAGGATCGAGGCGACACCGGACACGCGCTACGAGTCGGGGCAGCTCCTGAGGGCTGAGGGCATCACACCTGAGCAGACGCGCACGTGACCCAAGTCTGGGCGGCACCGCCGAGGTGTGGGTCAGTCGTCCCAGCCGGGTGGGGGCCGAGCTCGCACAACGCGCGGCTGGACAGGCTGACGGTCAGCCGGGAGGCCACGCTCTGAGCCTGGTCAGGATTGGTGACGACGTGGTCCGTGTCATTTTCGTGGCCAGGCCACGTGCCTCGGTCGATCCAGATCGTCGTGGGAGAGAATCCCGGCGTGGCAGAGATGGGCGCATGACGAAACGCCAGCATCTGATCCGTAGTCGGGTACCGCTGGATGGGGAAACGTGGTGGGACAGCTCGTCGCCCGAGCAGGGGTAGCCGGCCTCAACGATGCTTGGATCTGGTTGGTGCCCTCGTAGATTTGGGTGCTATCAGGCCGTGCATTTCAGATACCGCGAAGATCAGCGTAAGCGGGCTGCTGAGCAGGCAATCTGCCTATGGTCGTCTCTCGTTACTTCCTGGCGGCTTTCGGGGCTTTCGGAACAGCGACGGAACAGGAGACCTCACCCGCCAGGAGGCCAGGATTGGCCAACTCGCAGGTACATCGGGCTCAATTGGCTGAGCTCCTGGAAGAACTCGCGTTCGTCCGTTCGCTGCGCCAGTTGGAACAGGTGCCGAGCCCTCTCCTGCAGCCGGTGGCGCTTGCTGTGGTGGCAATCGCCGCAGTGCCACTGTTCGTCCCGGTGCGGGTGGCAGGTTGGATCGGCTTCACCTTGATCAGGCCCGCTGGATAGCGACCGCTTCGCCCGGCTTGACCTGTACTATCCTGGCCGCTCCGCAAAGGCTCAAACATTGAGGATTTCGCCATGCCAGTCCTGTGGGCCGCATTAGCGATTGTCGGTGCCATCTGCCTGCTTAATCTCTTGCTCACCATCGCAGTGATCCGGCGCCTTCGAGAGCACACCGAGCTGATCAACCGAGGAAACGCGCAGGCCTCCGGGCAGGGCGAGATCACCCTGCCCGCCGGAGCCCGGGTCGGCGACTTCCGCGTCGTGACGGGCGACAACCGGGAGGTGACCCGTGATGATCTTCGGGAAGGCCTGCTCGTGGCCTTCTTCTCGCCGCGTTGCCCGTCCTGCGAGGAGCAGAAACCCGCCTTCGTACGGTACGCGTCCGGCTTGTCAGGCGGGCGCGACGATGTGATAGCAGTGCTGCTGGGCTCGCCCGAGGAGTTGGAGGGCCTGCGCGAGGAGCTGAGCGGGGTCGCGCAGATTGTCATCGAGGCGGACGTCGAGGGCGACATGTCCACGGCATTCGGCCTCAGCGGATACCCGGCCTTCTGCCTTATGGGCCAGGACGGTGTTCTCGCGGTGACGGGTTACCGGGTCGACATCCTTCCTGGGTACGTAGCCCTGTGACCACCGGCATACGGGTGGCCGGCGCCGCCTGGCGGCTGGCCTGGCGGGTCGCGGCGCGTACGACCATCGCTCAGTTCGTGCTGACGGTGCTGGGCGCAGGCGCGCCCGTCGCCGTGGCTTGGCTGACGAAGGTTGTCTTCGATCAGCTGAGCGCCCCCGGGGGCCCCGCGGACCTGATGTGGCCGATCATCGGTCTGGTCACCGCAGGCGTGATGACGGCGGTGCTGGCGCAGGTGCTGCACTACCTGCGGGCCGAGCAGGGACGGATCGTCGCACTCGCCGCCCTCGACCAGCTCTACACCGCGGTCAACAGGTTGGTCGGTCTGGGGCGGTTCGAGGACCCGCAGTTCGCGGATCGGCTGCGCTTCGCCCGTCACGCCGGCGGGTCCGGACCGGTCGAGATCATGACCGTGAGCTTGAACCTGCTCCAGCAGGTCCTGGTGACCGCGGGGTTCGTCGTCTCACTGGTCACCGTCAGTCCTGCTCTGGCGCTCGCCGTCCTGGTCGGTACGCTCCCCGCCGTCGGCGCCGAGTTCGCGCTCGCGCGCCGGCGGGCCGAGGCGATGAATACCGTCGGACCGACCGAGCGGCGCGAGTTGTTCTACGGCCAACTGCTCTCCGATGTCGACGCGGCTACCGAGATCAGACTGTTCGGCGTCGGTTCCTTTCTCAGGGAACGGATGCTCCGCGAACGCCGTACCGCGAACCAGGTGCAGCGGGCGATGGACCGGCGGGCCCTGAGCACGGAGGCGGGGCTCACCATGCTCTCAACCGCGGTTGCGGGCGGCTGCCTGGTCTGGGTGG
Source organism: Nonomuraea jiangxiensis (assembly GCF_900099965.1). Taxonomy (GTDB): domain Bacteria; phylum Actinomycetota; class Actinomycetes; order Streptosporangiales; family Streptosporangiaceae; genus Nonomuraea; species Nonomuraea jiangxiensis. The sequence continues at coordinate 311,727 of NZ_FNDJ01000003.1, forward strand.
TCAACGCCGCGGCCAACGGAACGGTAACCGTAGGCGACGTGGCCATGCTGGTCGCCGCGGTCGCCGCAGTGCAGACGGCTTTGCTCGGCATGGTGCGCGATGCAGCGGGAGCGCACACCCAGCTGCTGATGTTCAGTCACTACCTCGCCGTCGTAGAAGCGGAGCCGGATCTGCCGGTGCCGGCCCGCACCCGTCCGGTGGCACCGTTGCGGCACGGCATCGAGCTGCGTGACGTCTGGTTTCGGTACCGTGAGGATCTTCCGTGGGTACTGCGCGGCGTCAGCATAACGATCCCAAGCGGCCAGGCGGTCGCCCTTGTCGGTTACAACGGTGCCGGTAAGAGCACGATCATCAAGCTTCTGTGCCGCTACTACGACCCGGATCGTGGCGCGATCCTCTGGGACGGTGTCGACCTGCGGGACCTCGACCCGGTTCAGTTGCGCGCCCGGATCGCGGGAGTCTTCCAAGACTTCGTCTCCTATGAGTTGTCGGCCGCCGAGAATATCGGCATCGGTGATGTCGAGGCCTTGGCGGATCGGTCACGCATCGAGACCGCTGCGCGGAACGCGGGTGTGCACGACATCGTGCGCACACTTCCGCATGGGTATGAGACGCTGCTCAGCCGCACCTATTTCGCCGGCGACGACCTGAACGGAACCACACCGGGCACCATGCTCTCCGGCGGTCAGTGGCAACGTGTCGCCATCGCGCGCAGCTTCCTGCGCGGCGGTCGTGACCTGCTCATCCTCGATGAGCCGAGCGCACGACTCGACGCCGAGGCCGAACACGAGATCCACCAGGGCTTCCAACGGCTACGCAAGGGTGGCACAAGCCTGCTGGTGTCGCACCGGCTCGGCACGATCCGGGACGCGGACCTGATCCTGGTGCTCGACGCCGGCACCGTGGTGCAGGCTGGGCCACACGACGAGCTGGTGGAGGCACCAGGGCCCTACGCCGAGTTGTTCTCCCTCCAAGCCTCCGGTTATCGCGATTGACCGGAAACCTGAATTGATCTCTAATGTAGATCAAGACGGGTCAAGGCCAGACGATGCCTACCGGCTCTCCAAAGCGGCCCGTCATTCATGAGGGAGTAGAGCATGCTGCGACTCTTCAACACGCTCGGCGACCGGATGTTGTCCGCCTTCGTCCCGAAAGTCACTGCTCAAGCCGCCTGCACGACCTGGAAGGAATTCTGCTACTGCAGCGGTGTCTATTCCATATCCCGGTGGTGCGACCGCGGCTGCGACAGCAACCAGACGACCTGCGGGCCCTGCAATGTGCGGGGGGAACGCGGCAGCTGCTAGCTGACACGTAGGCGGGAGCGGGCCGCTGGCCGGAGTCGGTGGCCGCTTCCACGTGGCAGGAATGGCCATGATTCGGTTCATCGTCTTTCAACTTGCCGGTGGCCATGGTCCGTATGTCACTCGGCGTGCTCGGCGGCGTGGTGGGAGTTCCCGTCGCGGTCCGCGTATTCGCCGGTCGCTGTCGCCATGGCACCACGGGCCACGGAGGTGGTGGCGGTGACGGCCGGATTGCTACCGGCTGCCATCGTGCTCCGAAATACTCGCCGATTAGTGAGGCGTTCTCCGTGCAGGCCGTGATTGCAGTACTCCTGATAAGTTCCGGCGTGGCGGCCTTCGTCGCGGTGCTGCGGCGCAGGTTCGTGGTGGCCACTGTTACGGGCTTCAGCATGGCGCCCACCCTGCATCCCGGCGATCGTCTGCTGGTACGCCGGACATCCCTGTCCCGCCTGAGAGTGGGCGACATCGTTGTGGTCGTACCGGACGCGCGAATGGCGGGCCCGCGACCGCGTACCGGCTACGTGATCAAGCGGTTGGCTGCGGTACCAGGGGATCTCGTACCGGAGCACGTACCGTCGCCGTCGAACGCACACATCCCTCCGGGTTGGATGGCGATCCTCGGCGACAACCCCGACGCCAGCCGCGACTCGCGGGACTACGGCCTGGTCACTCAGAAGCGGCTCGTCGGTGTTGTCGTGCGCGCCATCGGCACCTGAGACCAAACACCCCTGAGACCGCGGCCTCCCAGATCTCCTATCGCGGTATACCGGCTGCTCCACGACAAACCCCGCCTCCCTCACCCGGGAAACGAGGTTTGAGCAAGTCAAGGCCTACTTGAGGAGTTGACGGGCCATGACCATGCGCTGGATCTGGTTGGTGCCCTCGTAGATTTGGGTGATCTCCGACGCCCGATCTGCCCATCTGGGCCGACTCTCCGATCAGGCTCCTGACCTGGTTCAATGCCTGGGGGTAGCTCGCATCACTTTCCACTGCTTTCCTGGTTCCCACGGAACAGCGACGGAACAGCCCGGGTCGGGGCGCAAGTACACGCCCCAACACTCGAACGCTGCCGGTGTCCTCGACGGGACAGATGCACTTATTTTGTCGTTCCCCAGCTTTATAGTGGAGCCTGGTCGAATATTGGGGTCGGCTACTTGCCGAAGCGCTGATCGGAGTGTGCGTGAGATGCTAGACCCGGCGACGATGGCGATCATCACTGGCGCGGCAGGAAACCTGGTTGCCTACATGCTCAATGGCCAGGTAGACGCCGCGCGTTCCCGAATTAAGCGCATCTTCCGAGGAGGAACCGAAGAGGAGCAATCTACTTCACTCCGCGCCGCAGAAGACGACTCGCTCGCCCTTGCTCGACGAGCAGCTTCAGAGGCCGACGTAAAGGCTCGATGGGGTGTACACCTCGCAGCGTATCTGGCCGAGCATCCCGAGATCCGGGCCGATCTCGAGGCCGTCGCACAGTCCACGCCCACAGCGAAGGAGACGATGAACGTCGGCGAGCAGCACAATCACGGTTCGGGCACCTTTATTGGCCGGGATAACTACGGTGGCATAACGACGCCCGGGGAATCCTGACGATGGTCACACATCCAGAGGGCGAACCATCTCGCGTCGAACAACATAACCACGGCTCTGGGGCCTTCGTCGGCCGCGACAACTACGGCACTATCAACGCCATCGACAAGACGACGCAAGCGATACTTGAGAAGCTCTCTCAGGAGGCGCCAGCACTTGCACGGCTCCTACGGAAAGCTCTGCGGGATGGCGTGGTGTCGCCCGACGTCGTCCATGCCCTCGAATACGCTGCCCGGAATATAAACGAGGATGTTGCAAATGCCCTCCTGTTCGCCGGTCGAAGTATAAACGAGGATGTTGCGCATTCCCTCCGTGCCGCAGGCGACAATATAAACGAGGATGTCGCCAGGACGCTTCTGAAGGCTGGGAACAAAATTAGCGAGGCACGCGAGTTCACCATCAGAATGGAGCGGGCACTAGAAGGATTTGAGAGAATCTCTGGGACTCTCAGCAGCTTAACTCGATCGCACGGCCGAAATAGTCTAATAGATCAATTGAACGAGACAGTCGATAGCATCAGGATTCACGCCGATCGCGTTGAGGGCGTAGTTACGCCACCACCAGCACAGATAGTCGTCAACTGGAAGCCAACCTTCTATGCATTCGTAATCGGATTTCTGGCCGGCATAGCCTTGCTTGCCTATTTGATACAGCGCTAACCGTATCAAATAGAGCTGAACATTTTTTGCCGCGTGGGAGCCAGTCCTGTTGAGCCCAGAGCTCGTTGATCGCGCTTGCGTGCTTACTGATTACCAGGGCAAATACTTGCCGCGTCTTCAGCTCATGGCGTGATGGCCCACAGATACCGTGTTGTGCCATGCGCAAGGAAGTAGTCACATACGCGCCGGACACCACGAGGTGTGACCATCCGCCCTTTCAGGCGGAACAATCACCTTGCTCGACTGATAGAGACCGTGGTCAGCCGCGTGTGTACGGTGGCGCGAATGTCGACGTCTCACGTCAGCCATGGTCATCGTGTGCAGAGGCCCGACGAAGGGGAGAGCCAGCGTCGACATCCACGCCTCGCTGGCGAGAGTCGGAGTGAGCGACCGTCACACAAGCAACCCATCCACTTCCTACGAGTGAAGAAGAGGACCATGAGCCAAGGTCAACGGTACAGCTCAACCGCATGACGCCGCACAAGACGATCAAGCTGCATGAGGTGACACTGCTGTAGTTCCGCGCTCTACCGCAGACCAGCAACCCCTCATATACGACAGGAAGCCGACCCTGAGCCCACGCCAGGCCCGAGCACCGGAAGTGGGGCGGCAGCCTCAAGACGGTTTGATGGATTGCAAGCCGACCATCCGACTGACATGACACTATTTGGTATTGAAAACTGATGAGAATAGGCAGTAAAGCAGTAGGCCAAATACATTATACAAGTGAAGCATAAATCTGACAAGAAATCGGCCACTTCGGTGGAAAGTTTTCCGCAGATTACGAGAGCTCCAGCATTTTCAACATGATGGATCGACAAATGCCAATATATCTATTAGACGAATGGCGCGCCATAATGCGTCATGAGGTCGCTCAACCATCGCCCGATTATGTCGTCATAGCCTTTCCAGACGATCGAATTCGAGACGAGTATCTACTCAAGGTATCGGATTGGCCAGAAATGGAGATCCGTCGAGTATTGGCAAATATGATAGGAGAATCGCGTGGTGCGAACCTTATTGACAAGCTTCGCATTCAAACCCTGAAAGCAATGGGGCCAGGCACTCTGCACCCGGATGGCTCATCCGAACCTCGCGAGTTCAGCGATTATGAGCGGAGGCTTATCCTCGCATTGGCGGGCAAGGGCAGTGAACCCGTTTGGCCCGGCCTTACTTGGGTTCTAGATCTGTTGCCACATTTTCCACGCGATGCAATCAATGCGCTCTCGGCATTCCTTCTTGCCCACGCCCAAACCCTCCCAGACCTGAGGATCGATGGGCTTAGTGATGCAATGACGCTTATTCGATATCGCTACATTATCGAGAGCTCGGTTGCCAGGAATGAGAAGGTTGCACTACTTCACAGTCTCGATCCTAGAGATATCGAACTCCTTGCTTCTGCCTTGTACTCCGAGATGGGCTATGAAGTACATATAACCGATCAGCAAAAGGACGGCGGATTCGACGCAGTCGCCAAAAACGAACAAGAGATAGTATACATTGAGTGCAAAAATTGGGTTGCCAAAGTAGATGTTGCAACAGTGCGGAGTTTTGCAGGAGTTGTGTTTAGTGGCGAGGCAACCCGTGGTGTGCTTATTTCAGTTTCCGGATTTACCGACAAGGGGCCAATGACTGCAATCGAATGGGTTGACGACCCAATGCGCCGAAGTCGCATCAAACTGTGGTCTGGTGAGGATTTCGTTCAGATGCTGAACGAACACTTGGGAGTAATGTGGCATTCGAGAGTCGATCGAATTATCGCGAACCAAAGAAGATTTTCCAGCTAAAGGAACAGAACGTGTTAGCTACGATAGGACTGAAAGTTGCGGTGTTTTGGATGCAGGTCCGTAGACCCACGATGAACGAATTGTGCCTATTACTTCTCCACGTCCTAGAACGGGGAAGACTGGATAGCGTCACTTCAGTCATGGTCGTCTGGTGGCAAGGGCTGGCGAAGAGAGCGGCAGTCCTACCACTCAACCATTGCGGCGAGGATTAGAGCCAGCGATTGTCACCGACTCAACTGAAAACTTCATGCGAGTAAAGCGAAGGATTTTAGCTTGGAGCCGGCGCTGCTGCTCCACTTTGTGATGCCGTACAAGACGATCAGGCTCTGAGGTGGTGCTGCACTCCCCTGCTGTACAGCAGACGACAGTAACCCACCTATCCGGTGGCAAGCCGACCCGGAGCGCAGGGCCGCCAGGCTCGAGCACCGGAAGCGGCGCGGCAGTAGCCCTTCCGCTTGTCAGGAGTCCGCGATCAGACCGACCAGGTACCTAACCATACCCCGGGCGCCCCTGCCGACGCGTGCGCGGCGGAAGAGTCTCAAGCACACTGGCAGCGAAATTACCTGCGGCGCTGCATCTGCTCGATGTATCCTGAAAGGGATTGTGCCCATAAGAGTATTTATAGCAATGAGGTTCAGTGGAGAGCATTGATTCTTTCGGAGAATTCTGGCTACCAGGCGACCCCGAGAGTAGACTTTCGGGTCGACTGCAGTTTGACGCAAAAAATGGAATAGAGCTAAAGCTAATCGGAAGATTTGAACGCATCCCGGATACCGCAAGCGCAGAGATTCGCCTCTTTGGCTTGATAGACAAGGCTGAGGTTACTCTAAATCGAGGTTACAGCAGAGGCACCTCTTTCAGCTCTCCAGGCGTACTACAGCAGAACATTTACTTCAATGAGCTGTTCCTTGGTTGGCACCTGGAGGATAGCACTCTTGCCTTTCAGTCAGTATCGCTTAAGCTAACCCAGCTTGCGTACTGGGTAGGCCGTAGCGGCATTACCTCTGATAGGCACGATAGCACCTCTACAACGCCGTCCCGATATGAGATTTCTTACACTCAACCTGAAAGCATCTTTTCTGATTATTCACGCGGTCGCGTGAGCCTGGAGCACGAATGGGCATATGATGTAGATCATCTTAGACGTGCACTCGTAACCCAAGACACGGCCTTTCGCATCGACTACTCCAGCCTCACGGAGTTTGACGAGATCCAAAAAGACATCGCCCGTCTATCAGATCTAGTAATGTTATGCATCGATAGGCACGTCGCCGTCGAAGGCATGTCACTTAGGCGGCCCGACGCCATTGCGCAATCAATCTCCGGTACGCCACTAGGCTATGAGCAGATCATCGAATACCGTGCGCCTCGCTTGAAACCAGCTACTAGCGACCACCGAAAACGCATTTATGATTTTGACATGCTCCTGACATTCTCGGAGCTCGGTGGTATCGACGCGGTCGCAAGATGGCTCGATGCATCACTCAAATTTCAGCGCTCCCTTTCCTCGCTCATGAGCGTACGCAATACAGACAGGATCTACGTGGAAAACAGATTCCTGAACGTTACGTACGCTGCTGAAGCTTTCCATCGGTTGACAGAGGGTGGATCGTACATCGCCCCCGACGAGTATGACGCAGTGCTTCAAGCCTATGCTGCAATCACACCCACTGAGCACCGCGACTGGTTTATCGACAAACTTAGTTATGGGAATGAGCCTCCTCTCAGCAAAAGAATGAGAAAGCTGGCCGCGCGCTCACGTCCTGCGACGCGCAATCTCATCGGTGATGCAGGCCGCTGGGCGCAGACCATTTCCCAGACCCGCAATGAGCTTACCCATCTAGCAGGGGATTCCCGCACTTTCAATAATGGAGACCTGTACTATCTTTCGGAGTCCGTCTACTCGGTTATGAGAGTATGTATGCTGCTAGAAAGCGGCGTTCCGGAGAGCGCACTCGCGGCCAAGTCCGACTGCAACGCCCTGAATTGGCATAAAGAGAGAATCCGCCAGGCGATTGACAATATCAGGGCCCAGTTCAAGTAACAGCCGAGAAGATAGACAAAATCGGCGCCGCCCCTACGATGGTTCAGCACGACGTGGCACACTGTACTACAACGGGTGCCAGCTACGAGCGGGCTCGGTGGTAATGGAGAAGCCCGGGGGCTATGAATCAAACGCCATCGCACAAACGTTTCACCCCAGTGACCCGCGAAAAAGTATCGTGGCTGGAGCGCCACCGTCGCATGCCCGGCCCTTCACTTCACCGATGCTGCCGAACGCCGATCATCCGGCTCACCCTGGGCAGGTCAATGGTTCGAGGTCTGCGCACCGTGGTGGATTAGCGCGCGGGCGGTGCTGGCCGCGACCGGCCGGAGAGCCGCAGCGCGGCCAGCGACCGCCGTCGCGCGGCAGGCCGCCGCAGGCGGGCTGCCTTGAAACCGTAGAGAAAGTTCTCATCCACGACCGCGCAGCCTCGAAACGATCTTGATGTGATCCAGGTGGAAGCCTGCATGATTGGTGTCCGTTGCCTTCCCCCATCCAGGGACACGGCGGTGGCATGATCGCAAGTGGGCCACTGCCCAGTGACGCACTGATCGAGATCGGCGAGATGATGGGGTACCCAGGGTTCGGCGTGTTGTTGGCACGGTTAGCCGATCATCGTGGGCTGAGCCTCGGTGACCTGTCTCGTTTGGTGAAGGTCCCTGAAGTCGTAGTCCAGGAGGTGGGCGACGGCGCGGAGCCAAGCCCGTCGCTACTTCTGCGGCTTGCGCCAGCGCTTGGCTGGCGCGATGTGGACCTGTTCGTGCTTGCCGGGATGCCTGCACCCGACGACCTCGCTCCCTTGGATGCCGATGCTGGGAGTTGGGCTGCATCACTGATCAACCAGGCCACGTGGCTGCCGCCGGAACGCATTGACGAGTTGCGACAGCGCGCCCAATCACTCCCCCAGCATCCCCGTATACGCCCATTTCCACCGCCGCGGCCATACGAGCAGTACGAACCCAGCTTCGGCGCGGCAATCCTCCGGATGCTCGCGAATCGGAATCTGAAATGGGTGAACACAGCCAAGTGCCTACTGTGCCTCACCGGTCTGGGGCTGGCCGGCTCCACGATCGGGCAGATCGGTCGCGGCGTTAAACCGCTAAGCCCCGACCTACTGGCCAGACTCGCGACCGTGCTCGGCATTCCAGCCGACGACCTGGCCGCCGTTACCGGCATCAGCCTTCCTGACAACCCGCCGCCGACACACCCAGCGGCGACCGAGTTGGCGGGATTGATCTGGGACGTCCGACGGCTGACTTCTGACCAGGTGCGGTGCCTGCGCGATGACGCCGAGTCTCTGCGGAGCGAGTAACTGAATCTGCCCCCGCTGCACGACGGACTGACGGCGATGGCTGCGGGTCTCATCGTGCATTCATACAGCTGGGTCGCTCGCGCACGTGGCTACCGTACGCGCCCTTCGAGTAGGGCCTGCCACATGGCTTGTCCTTGTCGCATGCTCACACGGTGGGTCTCCGCGCCCTTCTCAGTCGCTGGGTCTGTGCGCCACAAGAACGCTTGGCCGCCCGTGGCGCACAGTTCGTAGACGACGTCATCGCAGTGGCACGTCCAGAGGAGTGCCCGACGCCGTGGCTCGTTTCGTGCCTTGAGCCAGACCAACCGCTTGCAGCCCGGGTGCGGCTCGGGCAGGTGAGGAGACAGGCAGTCGCTCATGCTGCTTGGTCGGCGGGGGTGAGAGAGATGAGCGCCCAGACGGTGCGGCCGGCGTTATCGCCGTGTACGCCCCAGCGGGCACTCAGCGTCTCCACGAGACAGAGACCGCGGCCACTCTGGTCCTCGTCTTCAGCCCGGCACAAGTGTGGGGTGGAGGAGCCGCCTTCGTCATGGACGGCGAGGATCAGCAGGGTGCTGCCTGCGTGGAGGGTGACGCCGAATCGGCCGCCGGGGAGTCCGCTGCGGGTGTGGCGGATGGCGTTGGTGGCGAGTTCGGACACGATCAGTTGGGCGGTGTCGGTTTCGAGGTGGTCGCCCAGGTAGCTGGTGACGAACTGGCGGGCCTCGCTGATCTGAGCTCTGGTGCCGGGGAAGTTGCGACACCACCGGTGGATCTCCTTGGGGCTGTTCAGCGCTGGGGACATCGCCGTTTCCTCGCGTTCGTGCAGGTCAACACACTGCCAACCGCTAACAGTACTTAAAGTACTAGTGCTATACTTCAAGTACAAGCGACTTGATGTACTTGCGCCGCACAATAAGTACTGGTCGAGTAAAGAACCGAGACCCCAGAGACCGGCGGCGACCCAGGAGGGTGCACATGTTCGGACTAATGGTGCGATTCACCTGCAAGGACGAGGACAGCGCTGCAGCGTTCGACACCCTCGTCGGTGAGACAATCGAGGCGATCCGCCGGCACGAGCCGGGAACGATCGTGTACGCCTCACACCGGGTGGACGGTCAGCCGCTCCAGCGGATCTTCTACGAGCTGTACCGGGACCGGGACGCCTTCGACGCCCACGAGCAGACCAAGCACACCAGGCGTTTCCTGGCGGCCCGGGAAGAGCTGCTGGCCTCGGTCGAGGTCGACTGGCTGGAACTGCAGAGCGGGAAGGGCACGACGTCGTGAGCATGGAGTATCAGCGGGCGCTCGGACGGCGTATCGCCCAGGAGCGCAAGCGGCGCGGCCTCTCGCAGGCCGAACTGGCCCGACTGGTGGATCGATCGGTGGCCTGGATCTCACAAGTCGAGCGGGGCGTGCGCAAGGTCGATCGCATGTCCGTGCTGGAGAAGGTCGCCGAAACGCTGGACGTGCCGCTGTCGGAGCTGGCCGCCGAAGCGCCCGTGGTCGCCGCCACCAATGAGGAGACGCCCGGCACGGCCGGACTGCGGCTGGTGCTGTCCGGCGCCCATTCCCTGCAGGCCATGTTGCACACCACGCCCGTGCCCGCGATCGATCAGCTCAAGCCGCGGGTCGATCACGCATGGGAGCTGACGCACCAGAGCCGCTACGTCGAGCTGACCGAACTGCTGCGCGGGCTGGTGCCCATCTTGGAGAGTGCCGCCCGGTCCGCTCCGGCGGGGCAGCAGGCCGAGGTGTTCGAGTTGCTGTCGGTGGCCTATCAGACGTGTTCGGCGTCGCTGGCCAAGCTGGGTGAGCCTGAGGCGGCGTGGATCGCTGCTGATCGGGCCATCAGCGCGGCCGAGCGGGCGGGCAGCCCGTTGCTGATGGCGGCCGGTGCGTTCCGGCTGGGGTTCGTGTTCCTCGGGGCGCGTCACTTCGATCAGGTGGAGGAGACGGCGCGCACCACCGCTGAGGCGCTGTGGTTCCTCACTGATCAGGGCAACGTGGAGGCGATGTCGCTGTGGGGTGGGCTGACCTTGCAGCGGGCCGTGGCCGCGTCGCGGCTGAATCAGGCCGATGTCGCCTACGAGCACCTGTCGCGAGCCCGCGAGATGGCGGCGCGGGTGGGCGAGGGGCGCAACGACTACAACACCGAGTTCGGGCCGGCCAACGTCGCCCTGCATGAGGTGGCGGTAGCGGTGGAGGTGGGCGATGCCGGTCACGCGCTACGGGTCGGCGCTGCGGTGGACACCACGTCGCTGTCGGCAGAGCGGCGCGCACGGCTGGCCGTGGATCTCGCGCGGGCACATGCGCAGCGTCGCCAGGTCGACGAAGCGGTGGCCGCGTTGCTGGAGGCCGAGGCCGTCACTCCGGAGCAGATCCGTAACCATCGGGTGGTCCGGCAACTCGTGTCTGACCTGCTGTCGATGCAGGATCCGGCGTCGTCTGAGCTGCGGGAACTGGCCGAACGAGTGGGGGCGTAGAAAAAGTACGTGTGCACGTACTCTAAGTACTAGCGATTACTCTCAGTATCAGGTAGCGTTCGTGTTGTAGCTGGAACTCTCCGTAACCGGAGGGTGGCAGCCCAGCACGAACGCTCTTCGCGTTTCAGGGGTGGATCAAGGAGGTCCGCTCACGGAAGGCGGAGAGAGGCCACACATGAACGTGGCCTGAGCGGGAGACCCGCCCAGGCCGGATGCGATGAGCACCCTAGTTGGCGCTTCGATGCTATCGCCTCCGAGCTGACGGCACGGCCTCCCTCGTCCTGAAACGCCTGATCAACAGGCCGACGAGAGGTCAACTCACCATGCGTACCGTCCCCATTCCCGTGGACGTCAGCAAGCTCACCATCACCTGCGTGAAGGCCCCGCGCCCTCGCGTGCTCAACAAGGACACCGGCGAGATCAAGACCGACAAGAACGGCAACACCGTCTACGAGGTCACCGTCTCCGTCGAAGACGAGTTCGGCCGGATCGAACTCGTCAAGATCGGCATCACCGGAGAGCCGCCCATCAAGGCCGGCGACGCCGTCCACGCGGTCGGCCTGCTCGGCTACGTCTGGGAGATCGCCGGACGCTGGGGCATCTCCTACCGCGCCACCGCCCTGCTCCCGCAGCAGGAGACCGCCAGTGTCTGACCAACTCTGGTGGATGCTCGGAGTCCTGGCCGCCGTCGCGGCCGGACTCTGGGCCTGGCACCGCTGGCACTACCGCTCCTTCTGGCTCCTCATCGGCTTCCCAATCACGGCCATCAGCATCCGAGCGTCCTGGCGCAAGATCGCCCTCGGCTGCAACCTCACCAAGAAGCGACAGCGCTTCTGGTTCACCACCGTGCCCGGCCTGATTGCCTCAACCGGCGTCGTCCGTGTCCGGCGCAAGTGGCAGCGCATCGCCGTGGACACCAAACCATTCATGTGGCTGCCGCTGCCGACCCGGTACGGCTGGCGGGTCACCCTGCACACCCTGGAAGGGCAGATCCCGGCCGACTACGCCGACGTCGCCGAACGGCTGGCGCACTCCTGGGGCGTGCACGCCGTGCGCGTCTCTTCCAACAAGCCTGGCCGGGTACGACTTGCCGCCACCATCCGTGACCCCCTGGTCAAGGTCGACGAACTCCCGCCCTCGACCGAACTGCTCAAGGTCACCGTGGGACGGCTGGAGACCGGCGGGCCGTGGGTCATCGACTTCCGTACCGTGCCGCACTACATCAACGCGGGAGCCACCCAGTCCGGCAAGTCCAACCTCGCCAACGCACTCATCGTCGGCCTGGCCCCGCAACCGGTCGCCCTGGTCGGCTTCGACCTCAAGGGCGGCGTCGAGTTCACCCCGTACGCGCCCCGGCTGTCCGCCCTGGCCACCACACGAGCCGAGTGCGGCGGACTGCTGGATGACCTGGTGGCGCTCATGACCGACCGGATGGGCATGTGCCGGATGACCTCGGCCCGCAACATCTGGCAGCTCCCGCCCACCATGCGCCCGATCCCGATCGTGGTCCTGGTGGACGAGCTGGCCGAGCTGTACCTGATGGCCGATAAGAGCGAGAAGGACGAGATCGCCAAGACCTCCACGGCACTCCTGCGGGTGGCCCAGCTCGGGCGAGCGTTCGGCATCTACCTGTTCTGCTCCGGTCAGCGCATCGGCTCCGACCTCGGCCCCGGCGTCACCGCCCTGCGTGCTCAGTGCTCGGGACGGATCTGCCACCGGGTCAACGACCCCGAGACCGCCACCATGACCCTGGGTGACCTCGACCCTGCCGCGCTCGACTCCGCCCGCGCCATCGCCGCCGAGACACCGGGCGTGGCCATCGTCGCCAGCCAGGACGGCCAGTGGTATCGGGCCCGCTCCTTCTACGTCAGCGAAGCCACGGCCGAATATGCCGCCCGCACCTACGCCGACCAAGCACCGACCTGGGCCGACGTCATGACCGCTCAGCCCGTGGATGCGCCCGACCAGCAGACGGCCTGAACCGACACCGAAAGGGGGTCGAGATGCGCCACATCGCCGCCTGGCTGCTCAACACCGGCCCTGTCCTTGTCCTGGCTCTCATCGCAGGAGCAGGCTCCTTCACCCACATCCGCGACACCGCCAACCAACACGGCCAGACCGGCTGGATGTCATGGGCCATCGCCATCTGCATCGACCTGACCTGCGTCATGGCCGCCCGCGAACGCCAACGCGACAAGAAGACCGGCCGAACCCAACGAGGGATGGTCTCCTGGCCCGTCCTGGTCCTGACCGGAGGCATCATCCTGTCCCTGGCCGCCAACCTCGCCCAAGCCACACCGACCGTCTGGGGCTGGATCACCGCAGCCACCCCGGCCGGCGCCTTCCTCGTCGCGGTCTCCATGCTCGAACGCCGCGCCGCCACCCGTACCAGCTCGCTGCAAAACGTCCCGGAGACGTCCTCACCAACCGCACAGACGTCCCATACCGTCTCCGCAGAGTCCCACAACGTCCCGCGCGCTGACCGTCCTGCGCTGGCCCCGGCTGACGAGGTCGATCGCCAGCACGACGCTCCCGCACCTGATCCGGCCCTCGTGGACTACGCCCGCCGCGTCGCCGACGAGCACCACGCCAAGCAGGGCGGGCCGATCACCGCAGACCTCATCCGCGCCCGTCTGGGCGTGTCCGACCAACTCGCTGCCGACCTGCTCCACCTTCTACAGCCCGCACAGGCCCAGTGAAAGGAACGCCCTCGATGTCCACCATCCACCCGCGGCCCGCGTTCGTCGCTGGACTACGCGCCCTGGCCGACCTGCTCGAAGCCCATCCCGACATCCCGACACCTCGGAGCACGATCGTTCACCACTTCGTGCCCGACGCCCAAGACGCCGAGATGCGTGCCGAGATCGACCGCTTGGCCGCCGTGCTCGGCAGCCGCATCGACAGCGAGAACACCCACTACACGACTTCGCTGTTCTTCGGCCCGATCCAGTACCGCGCCGTGGCGATCCTGGCCGAATCCCGTGCCCGGCACGCCGCCCACGACAGCTACCGCGGCTGCGTCACGCCCGACAGCCCGCAGAAGGACCGATGACCATGGACGCCACACCTGTCGTCCGCTACCGCTGCTGCACCTGCAACGGCACCGGCCTCACCGACGACCAGACCTGCGCCGACTGCGACGGCAGCGGCATCGACAACCACGGCGCATAACGCGCAGCGCCCCCGCCTGGCCACACATCCGCCAAGATCCGCGCCAGGCCGGGGGCCATCCACACCAGAGTCACTGGATAGGACGGAACCCATCTTGCCCCACCTTGCCCACAGCCACGCCGTGGCTGGAATGATTCACCGGCTCAACCAACCCGATTACCACCGCTGGGCCAGCCAGATCAAGCGCACCGGCGGCTGCCGCCAGCCCATCCACCTGCGCGGCAAGGTCGAACACTACGACCAGGCCACCGGCCACCTCCTGCACCGCTACTCCACCACCACCGAACCCAACGGCGTGCTGCGCGTGCCGTGCAAGACCCGCCGGGCCACCCGCTGCCCGGCCTGCGCCGAGGTCTACCGCGCCGACACCTACCAACTCGTCCGCGCCGGCCTCATCGGCGGCAAGGGCGTGCCCGAGACCGTCAGCTCACATCCCTGCCTGTTCGTCACCCTCACTGCGCCCTCCTTCGGCACGGTGCATGTCCGGCGGGAGAAGACCGGCAAGGTCCTGCCCTGCCACGCCCGCCGCGACGCCCAGACCTGCCCACACGGACAGGTCATGTCCTGCACTGAGCGGCACAGCGCCGACGACCCGCGCCTCGGCGAACCACTGTGCCCGGACTGCTACGACTACGACGGCTCGGTCCTGTTCAACGCCATCAGCCCCGAGCTGTGGCGCCGCTTCACCCTCGCCCTGCGCCGCCGCTTCGCCAGGCTCAACGGCCTGACCGTCAAGGCCCTGCGCGAACACGTCAGCATCGCCTTCGCCAAGGTCGCCGAATACCAGCGCCGCGGCGTCGTCCACTTCCACGCCGTGATCCGCCTCGACGGCCCTGACGGACCCGACTCACCACCACCGGCCTGGGCCACCGCCGACGCCCTGGAACAAGCCGTCCAGCACGCAGCAGCCGCCGTCACCGCAGAGGTCAAACCGCTCAACCGCACCTTCCAATGGGGAACCCAGCTCGACGTCCGCCGCATCACCATGAACGGCGACCTCACCGAACAAGCCGTCGCCGCCTACATCGCCAAGTACGCCACCAAAGCCGCCGAATGCGTCGGCACCCTGGACCGCCGCATACAACCACTCGACAACCTCGACGCCCTACCCATCCGCGACCACGCCCGCCACCTCATCGCCGCCTGCATGCGCCTCGGCGAACACCCCGGCCTGGCCGACCTCCGGCTTACGCACTGGGCCCACATGCTCGGCTTCCGCGGCCACTTCTCCACCAAAAGCCGTCACTACTCCACCACCCTCGGCGCCCTCCGAGCAGCCCGAGAAGAACACATGCGCACCGAACAGGTCACCACCGGACGGCTCCCGCTCTTCGACGAGGACACCGTCCTCGTGGTCGCGCACTGGCAGTACGCCGGACAAGGACTGTCCCTCGGTGACGCGATCCTTGCCGCAGCGATCGAGGGAGGTTATCGATGAACGCCCTAGACAGGCTCTGGACGGTCGAAGACGTGTCCGCCTTCCTCGGTGTGCCGATCGCGACGCTCTACCAGTGGCGACACCACCGGACGGGCCCGAGAGGCCGCAAGATCGGCCGGCACCTCCGCTACGTGCCTGAGGACGTCATGTCCTGGGTCCAGGACCAGGAGTAGCCCATGGCCTTCGTCAAGGACCTCTGGACCAAGACGGTCCGCACCCCGGACGGCAAGCCGCAGAGGGTCAAGACCGCACGCCATGGCAAGGGCAAGCGCTGGCTCGCCGTCTGGGTGGACCCCGACGGCAACGAGCGCTCGACCGCGTACGACCGCAAGGCCGACGCCGAACGCAAGATCGCCACCATGGGCGCGGACATCGCGCGCGGCGACTACATCGACCCGAACGCCGGCAAGGTGCTCTTCGCCGACCTCGCGGAACGGTGGCTCGCCTCGCGCATCGTGGACCCCTCGACCAAGATCAGGTACGAGTACATCCACCGCCTTCACGTCGCGCCGACCTACGCCAAGCGCCAGGTGAAGAGCATCAAGCCATCCCAGATCCAGGCGTGGATCAGTGACCTGAGCAGCCGTTTCGAGACCTCGACCGTACAGACGGCCTTCCTGGTTCTTCAGGGCATCCTGGACCTCGCCGTCGCTGACGAGGCAATCAAGCGCAGTCCCGCCAAGTCACCGATCGTCCAGGTGCCGAAGCGCACCACCGAGGAGATCACGGCGTGGTCGGACGAACGGGTCCACGCCCTGATCGACGCTCACCCCGCCCTCTTCCGTCTGCTCCCTATGCTCGGGGCCGCGTGCGGGCTGCGGCAGGGTGAGCTGTTCGGCCTGGCCCTCGAAGACATCGACTTCGAGGAGCACCTTGTTCGCGTACGACGGCAGATCAAGAAGCTGGGAGCCGACCACGTCTTCGCTCTACCGAAGAACGACCGCGAGCGGGTCGTACCGCTGCCTGAGTGGGCGGCCGAGGCCATCAGGAGGCACCTCTCGGCCTATCCCCCGCTGGCTTGCTCCCTGCCCTGGGAGAAGGTGGACGGCAAGCTTCGCACGCACAACCTGTTGTTCCGCTGGACGGACGACTGCTTCGTCAAGGCCAGGAGCTACAGCGAAACCGTCTGGAAGCCCGCTCTGGTGGCCGCGGGCGTGATCCCGGCACCGGACAAGGACCCACGCAAGAGAAGCCGCTATGCCACCTCCCGCAGGGAGGGGCTGCACCAGCTCCGGCACTACTACGCGAGCGTCATGCTGGCCGGTGGTGTCTCGGTCAAGGAACTCGCCGAATACCTCGGCCACGCCGATCCCGGCTTCACCCTCCGTGTGTACGCCCACATGATGCCCGGCTCCTACGACCGGGCACGCCGGGCGATCGACGACCGCCTGTTCCGTCCGCACAGCGTGTCCTACGGAACAGGCACGGAACAGTGATCGTTCAGCTCCCGATCACGATACATCGAACCCCGCCGCTGGCGATCAGCAGGCGGGGTTTCCGCATGTCAGGGCTACTTCAGGAGCTGCCTGGCCATGACCATGCGCTGGATCTGGTTGGTGCCCTCGTAGATTTGGGTGATTTTGGCGTCGCGCATCATGCGTTCCACTGGGAAGTCCTTCGTGTACCCGTAGCCGCCCAGCAGTTGCACCGCGTCCACCGTGATCTCCATCGCCGCGTCCGATGCCGCGCACTTCGCCGCGCTCGACAGGAACGTCAGGTCGCGCTGTGGCTCGCCCGCCATCGCGCGGTCCGACTTCGCCGCCGCGTGGTACGTCAGTTGCCGCGCCGCCTCAAGCTTCATGGCCATGTCGGCGAGCATGAACTGTACGCCCTGGAAGTCGGCGACCGGGCGGCCGAACTGCTTGCGTTCCTTGATGTAGCCGATCGCGTAGTCCAGGGCGCCCTGGGCGATGCCGAGGGCCTGGGCGGCGATGGTGATCCTGGTGTGGTCCAGGGTGGCCAGGGCGGTCTTGAAACCGGTCCCCGGGGCGCCGATCATGCGGTCGGCCGGGATCCGTACGTTGTCCAGGATGACCTGGCGGGTGGGCGAGCCCTTGATGCCGAGCTTCTTCTCCTTGGGGCCGAAGGAGACGCCCGAGTCGGACTTCTCCACGACGAAGGCCGAGATGCCCCTGGCGCCGGCGGACGGGTCCGTGACCGCCATCACCGTGTAGAACTCCGACACCCCCGCGTTGGTGATCCACATCTTGGTGCCGTTGAGGACATAGGAGTCGCCGTCGGCCACCGCCCGCGTCTTCATCGCCGCGGCGTCCGAGCCCGCCTCGGGCTCCGACAGCGCGTACGAGAACATCGCCTCCCCCTTCGCCACCGGCGCCAGGTAGCGGGACTTCAACCCCTCCGAGGCCGAGAGCAGCAGCGGGACCGTGCCCAGCTTGTTGACGGCCGGGATCAGGGAGGTGGACGCGCAGGCGCGGGCGACCTCCTCGATGACGATCACCGTGGCCAGCGCGTCCGCTCCGGCGCCCCCGTACTGCTCAGGAACGTGCACCGCGTGCAGGTCGGCTGCCACGAGAGCCTTGTAGACGTCCCAGGAGAACTCT
The DNA here is from genome assembly GCF_900099965.1 of Nonomuraea jiangxiensis. Taxonomy (GTDB): domain Bacteria; phylum Actinomycetota; class Actinomycetes; order Streptosporangiales; family Streptosporangiaceae; genus Nonomuraea; species Nonomuraea jiangxiensis. The sequence continues at coordinate 330,052 of NZ_FNDJ01000003.1, forward strand.
TCGGTCTCGTCGATCTCCGCGGCGTGCGGGGCGATCTTCTCGTCGGCCAGGGCCCGGACCGTCTCCCTGAGCATGTCGTGTTCTTCGGCGGGCGCGTAGAGAGGGAAGCTCATGCGTCAAATACTAGGACGTCCGAGCATCTTGTTACCAGCCGGTACGGTTTCGGAATAGGCGCAGGTGGCACGAAGGAGGTAGCGGAGGCCGGTAGCATGCCACCGCCATCGAAAGGAGCTCACTCGTGCCATATCGCCTCACGGTGATCGGGACCGGATATCTGGGCATCACCCATGCCGCCTGCATGGCTGATCTCGGGTTCGACGTCCTGGGCCTCGACATCGACGCCGACAAGATTCGCAGACTGAACAGCGGTGAGCTTCCGATTCACGAGCCCGGCCTCCAACCCGTGCTCCGCCGCGGCCTGGATTCCGGCCGCCTGCGCTTCACCACCTCGTACGAGGAGGTCGCCGCCTTCGGTGACGTGCACTTCGTCTGCGTCGGCACGCCGCAGAAGCGCGGAGAGTACGCCGCGGACGTCAGCTACATGGACGGCGCCATCGAGTCCCTGGCACCGCTGCTCGACCGGGATTGCCTGGTCGTCGGCAAGTCCACCGTGCCCGTCGGCACCGCCGAGCGGCTGGCGGACAAGCTCGCCCGGCTCGCGCCCGTCGGCGCCGGGGCGGAGCTGGCGTGGAATCCGGAGTTCCTCCGCGAGGGGTACGCCGTCGAGGACACCCTGCACCCGGACCGGATCGTGCTCGGCGTGCGCAGCGAGCACGCGGAGAAGGTGCTGCGCGAGGTGTACGAGCCGCTGGGCGAAGTTCCTTATGTGGTGACCGACTTCGCCACGTCCGAGCTGGTCAAGACGGCCGCCAACGCCTTCCTGGCCACCAAGATCTCCTTCATCAACGCCATGGCCGAGGTCTGCGAGGCTGCGCACGCCGACGTCAAGCAGCTCTCCGAGGCCCTGGCGTACGACGACCGCATCGGCGGGCGGTTCCTGAACGCGGGACTCGGCTTCGGGGGCGGCTGCCTGCCCAAGGACATTCGGGCGTTCATGGCGCGGGCCGGCGAGCTGGGGGCCGACCAGGCGCTGACGTTCCTGCGCGAGGTGGACGACATCAACATGCGGCGCCGGGCCCGCATGGTGGACCTGGCCAGGGAGCTGGCCGGCGGGTCCTTCCACGGCTGCACGGTGGGCGTGCTCGGCGCGGCCTTCAAGCCGAACTCCGACGACATCCGCGACTCCCCCGCCCTCGACGTCGCCGTGACGATCGGCCACCAAGGCGGACGGGTCACCGTGTACGACCCGATCGCGCTCGACAACGCTCGTAAGGCGCATCCCGAGCTCAACTACGGCACTTCGGCCGTCGAGGCGGTTCGGGGGGCGCATGTGGTGCTGATGCTCACGGAGTGGCAGGAGTTCGTGGAGCTCGACCCCGAGGCGCTGGGGGGCGTGGTCGCCACCCGGCGCATCGTGGACGGGCGCAACGCGCTGAACGCCGAGCTGTGGCGGGCGGCGGGATGGCACTACCGCGCCCTGGGCCGCCCTTAGAGGACGGGATCCGGGATCCGACCTCGCGGCGCCACAACATTTACCCCGGACCGTCCCCGGTGCCCGGCCGCCCCACCCGCGTCGCGGGCCGGTCCGTCGGCGAAAGTCGGCTCACTGCAGGTGGCGGACGGCCGGTCCGTCGGCGACGGGCGGCTCACTGCAGGTGGCGGACCCACTGGGTGGTGAGCGGGCGGTAGCCTCTGCGGGCCCAGAACGGGGTCGAGAGCGGGTTCGGCAGGGCGTGGTGGAGGATCATTGACGCCACGCCCTGGGCCGCCGCATGAGCCTGCGCCACCTCGGTGAGCGCCACGCCCACGCCCTGGCCCCGGGCCGACGGCTCGACGTACATGACGCCCAAGTACGCCGTCGGCGCCGTACGTACGGACCTGCCGATCCAGGTCGAGCGCTCCGGCGGCTGGACGATGACGCAGCCCGCCACCTCGCCCGCCACCTCGGCCACCCAGCACCACTCCAGCGGCAGCACCTCCATCGCCACCGACTCCCTGATCCGCGCCGGGGTCGAGGGGCGCACGGCCACCCAGCCGAACTGCGCGTCGTAGGCCACCAGCCGCACGTACATCCGGACCAGCGCCTCCGCGTCGCCCTGCGTGGCCGGGCGGATCCAGGGGTAGATCACGGGGCCCTCCCAGCGGAGCGGGCGCACGGCGGCCGCGGCGACGGGGGCGAAGCCGCGTACGGCCAGGGCCCTGACGGGCACGGTGTCCCGGCTCGGCCAGGTCACGGACAGCGCCTCTCCCGGTCCGTCGACGCGCAGGTCGTGCAGCCAGCGATCGAGCAGCCGGCCGAGCGCGGCCTCCGGGTCCGGGCCGGCGACCCGGGCCTGGAGGCGGTGCACGACCAGCGGCGACCAGGAGGCCCGCACGCTGGCGGGGTTGATCCGGTCGACGGAGGCCAGCCCGACGGCGTCGCGAACCGCGAACCGCTTCTCGCCGACCGACTCCGGCAACTCGTCCTGACCTGCGACCAGCGGGTCAGCGGCCCGTACGCGGGAGGCATGGCCCCTGATCACATCGTCCATCCCGGCACAGTAGCGGCAGGAGCGGGACGGCGGGAACCGGTTTCAGAGCTCGGCGGCCTCGGCGCGCAGCTTCTCGCCCTTGGCGTACGCCTGCTCCTTCAGCCGCGCCTGGAACTCCTCCATGCGCTGCCGCAGCCCGGCGTCGGAGGCCCCGAGGATGCGTACGGCCAGCAGCCCCGCGTTACGTGCCCCGCCCACCGCCACCGTGGCCACCGGCACCCCGGCGGGCATCTGGACGATCGACAGCAGCGAGTCCATCCCGTCGAGGTGCTTCAGCGGCACCGGCACCCCGATGACCGGCAGCGGAGTGACGGAGGCGAGCATGCCGGGCAGATGCGCCGCCCCGCCGGCACCGGCGATGATCACCGAGAGGCCGCGGGAGGCGGCCTGGCGGCCGTATTCGATCATCTCGACCGGCATGCGGTGCGCGGACACGACGTCGGCCTCGAACGGCACCCCGAACTCCGCCACCGCCTCCGCCGCGGCCTTCATCACCGGCCAGTCGGAGTCGCTGCCCATGACGATCCCGATCTTCACACTGCCTCCTTCGCCGGCAGCGCGAAGATCGCGACCCCGCGCCAGCTCGTCGGTCCGTTCAGCGGAATCGCGCTTCGAAGGGTCCCGTTCAGCGCGGTGGTGCTCCGGAGGGTCACGTGTACTCCCCCGTGGTGAGGTAGACAGCGGCGTGGCGGGCGCGGGCGCGCACCTCGTCGAGGTTGGAGCCGAGGGCCGTCACGTGGCCGATCTTGCGGCCGGGGCGCACCTGCTTGCCGTAGAAGTGCAGCTTGATGCCCGGGTCGTGGGCGAGCACGTGCTCGTAGCGCTTGAACAGGTCGGGGTCGTCGCCGCCGAGCAGGTTGGCCATGACCACGACCTGGGCGGTCATCTTGGGCGTGCCCAGCGGCAGGTCCAGCACCGCCCTCAGATGCTGCTCGAACTGCGACGTCGTCGAGCCCTCGATCGTCCAGTGGCCGCTGTTGTGCGGCCGCATGGCCAGCTCGTTGACCACCAGCCCGCCCGCCGTCTCGAACAGCTCCACCGCCAGCAGCCCGGTCACCCCCAGCTCCTCGGCGATCTTCAGGCCGATGCGCTGGGCCTGGGCGGCGACCTCGGGGTCCAGCCGGGGAGCGGGCGCGAGCACCTCGACGCAGATGCCGTCCTGCTGCACGGTCTCCACCACCGGGTAGCTGACGCCCTGGCCGTGCGGCGAGCGGGCCACCAGCACCGCCAGCTCGCGCTCGAACGGCACGAACGCCTCGGCCAGCATCTCCAGCCCGGCGGCGAACGGCCCCGCGGTGGCCTGCGCGGCCTCCTCCGCCGAGCGGCACACCCACACGCCGCGGCCGTCGTATCCGCCGCGCACGGCCTTGAGCACCACCGGCCAGCCGTGCTCGGCGGCGAAGCGCTCGACGTCGGCGGGCGAGGACACCCGCGCCCAGGCCGGGCAGGGCACGCCGATCCCGCTCAGCCGCTCCCGCATGGCCGCCTTGTCCTGCGCGTGCACCAGCGCGTCGGCGCCCGGCCGCACGACGTGACCGGCGGCGGCCAGCGCCCTGATGTGCTCGGTGGGCACATGCTCGTGGTCGAACGTGATCACGTCGCACCCCTGGGCGAACTCGCGCAGATCGGCAAGATCGCGGTAGTCTCCGAGGCGCGTGTCGACGATCACCCGCGCGGCGCTCTCGTCAGGAGCGTTGGCCAGCACCCGCAGCTCGACGCCGAGCGCGATGGCCGGTGGCTGGGACATCCTGGCGAGCTGGCCCGCGCCGACGATGCCGACGACCGGGCCGATGGGGCTGTAGGAACTCACGCCAGGTGAGCTTACCGGGACGCTACGACTGAACCGACGCCGGTCGTCCCGCCACAGCGCCGCCACGGTCCGGCCAGGGTGCGGGGGCAGGGTGCGGGCCGGGCGGCCGTTCCGGGTCGCCTCATGAGGCACGACCGCCCGGTGTCCCTGTGCCCCGTGACCTGCCACGCAGCGTAATGGCCCCTGATCGCTTCTGCCCGGCATAGAACGATATTTCTGCCCTTGTTCTTTGCGCGGTATGGTCATGGGTCTGACGCTCGGGCTACATCGTGCCCGGTACGCTGATGACGGTCAGCCTGACTACCGAAGGGACCGAGCGGAGACGTGGATCTCGTCAAGCGCCTCTACCACCGGTTCGCGTCACTGGTCCACGAGCTGGCCAAGTTCGGCAGCATCGGCGCGGTCGCCTTCGTCCTTGACACCGCGGTCTACAACCTCTTCCTGCTCGGGCTGGACTGGGGTCCGCTCACTTCCAAGGTGATCGCGACCACGATCTCGTCGACCTTCGCCTACGTGGGCAACCGCTACTGGACCTTCCGGCACCGCGAGCAGAGCGGCCTGGGACGCGAATACTTCCTGTTCTTCCTGCTCAACGGCATCGCACTGCTGTTCGGCCTGCTGGTGATCGGCTTCGCCAAATACACGCTCCACCTGCACGACGGCCTGAGCCTCAACATCGCCAACATCCTCGGCGTCGGGCTCGGCACGCTGTTCCGCTACTGGTCGTACAAGAAGTGGGTGTTCCTGGAGGCCACCGAGCCCATCCCGGTGGAGCTGCCCGACTCCGGGATCAGGCAGGACCGCTGACCACCCGGCCCCGGCCGTTCCCGTCCTCGGCGGGGCGCAGGAAGATGGCGAACGTGGCGGGGCGGCGCCGTACGAGCTCCAGCCTGCCGCCGTCCGCGGCGGCCAGCGCGCGGGCGAGCGTCAGCCCGAGACCGGTGCCCCCGGCCCCGCTGACGTTGCGCTCGAATATCTTGGGCGCGATCTCGTCGGCGATCCCCGGCCCCTCGTCCGCGACCTCGACCACCACGTAGTTGTCGCTGCTGGTGGTGGTGACGGCGACGGTGCCGCCGCCGTGGCGCAGGGAGTTCTCCAGCAGGGAGGCGACCACCTGGCCGAACCCGCCGGTGGTGGCCATCGCCTTCAGCCCGCGGGAGCCTTCGAGGTGCAGGGTGCGCCCGGTGTCGCGGAAGACCGGCTCCCACTCGGTGATCTGCTGGACGAGCACCTCGTCGACCGCGACCGGCTCGGCCTGGGCGTGACGCTGGCGGCGGGCCGCGGCCAGCAACTCGTCGATCACGGCGGTGAGCCGCTCGGCCTGGACGATCGCCGCCTCGCCCTCCTCGCGTACGACCTCCGGCTGGTCGGAGGCGGCGACGATCTCCTCCAGGCGCATGGTGAGACCCGTCAGCGGCGTACGGAGCTGATGAGAGGCGTCGGTGGCGAACTCGCGCTCGCGCGTGAGCAGGTCGGAGATGCGGGCGGCGCTCCGGTCGAGCACCTGGGCGACCCGGTCGAGCTCGGGAATGCCGTAGCGGTGCTTGCTCGGCCGCGCGTCTCCGGAGCCCAGCCGTTCGGCGATCTTGGCCAGGTCCTGCAAGGGCAGCGTCAGACGGCGTGACTGTACGACGGACAAGCTCACGGCCACCGCCAGGGCGGCGCCGGCCAGGGCGACGATGAGCAGGAGCCGGGCCCGGACATCCTGCTCAACTTGCTCCCGGTCACGACTTATCCGGACGTAGACGCCGGTGTTGGTCTGGGCATCCTCGGTCATCAGCTGACCGGACGGCGGGGGGTGGCCGACGGCGGTCATCCTGAGAGGGGTGTCGCGTTCCCAGATCTCTATGAACCGGCTCGGATATTTCTGCTGCAGTTGCTGAGGGTCGAGTGGGGTCTCCTGTACGCGGGCATACTCGACCTCACCGACGAGCCGTTTGGCTTCCGCCCCGAGCTCCTGAGCCGCCTCATCCATGATCAGTCGGCTGACGACGACGCCCAGGGGGACCCCCAGCAGCAGGACCGCGATGACCGCGACGACCAGGGTGGAGGAGAGCAGTCGGCGACGCATCTCCTACTCGCGCTCGAACCTGAAGCCGACCCCCCGGACCGTGGTGATGTATCGGGGCTTGGCGGCGTCGTCGCCGAGCTTTCGGCGGAGCCAGGAGATGTGCATGTCGAGTGTCTTGGTCGAGCCCCACCAGTTCGTGTCCCACACCTCGCGCATGATCTGCTCGCGGGTGACGACCTTGCCGGCGTCTCGTACCAGAACTCGTAGCAGGTCGAACTCCTTGGTGGTCAGGTGCAGCTCCTTCTCCCCCATCCAGGCGCGCCGGGAGTCGGCGTCGATGCGGACCCCCTGGACGACCGGCGTCTCGGAGGTGCCGCGACGCAGCAGCGCGCGGACCCTGGCGAGCAGCTCGGCCAGCCTGAACGGCTTGGTGACGTAGTCGTCGGCGCCCGCGTCGAGGCCGACGACGGTGTCGACCTCGTCGACACGGGCCGTGAGTATGAGAACCGGAGTTCCGTGGCCTTCGGCCCGGATCCGGCGGGCGACCTCCAGCCCGTCCATCTCTGGCAGGCCAAGGTCGAGAACGATGAGATCAATGCCGCCCGACAGCGCCCTTTCCAGGGCTTGTGGGCCGTCGGGACTCACCTCAACCTGGTAGCCCTCGCGGCGCAGCGCACGCGCGAGTGGCTCGGAGATCGAGGTGTCATCCTCGGCAAGAAGTACGCAGGTCATGAAGCGATCGTAGGACCTTAGGCGATCGTTTCCCGGGCACAGCGCGCGGTTTGACTCGTCGTTGACCTATCCATTGACCTGGGCAAACGCGGCTAAACATCGGTTAGTCCGGATTAAATCACCGCGCTGGCCCGTACGCACGGCCTCCGACGGAGCCTGGGCCGCACCGGAAGATGTACCCCGTTGGCACCCGCCTTGTCGCGTTGGCCCTCGTGGTGGCCGTATCCGCGTGGCCGGCTCGGCTCGACGGACATGCCAGATACATCCGATCATCTCACGGCAGACCAGATGCCGCGCCGGCCGACGGCCGGTGGGAGGTCAGTCGGAGGACGGAGGCTCGGCGTAGCGGGCCAGGTAGAGCTGCTCGCCGAGGCTGCGGATCAGGCCGAGCTCGGTCTCCAGGTAGTCGATGTGCTGTTCCTCGTCCTCAAGGATCTCCTCGAAGATGCGGGCCGAGGTGATGTCGCCCTTCTCCCGCATGAGCGCGATGCCCGGCCGCAATCGCTGCAGGACCGACATCTCGACCTCAAGGTCCGCTTTGAGCTGCTCCTCGACGGTCTGGCCGATGTGCAGCGTGCCCAGACGCTGGTAGTTGGGCAGGCCCTCCAGGAAGAGGATGCGATCGGTCAGGCGCTCGGCGTGGCGCATCTCGTCGATCGACTCCGCGCGCGTGTGCTCCGCGAGTTTCGTGTATCCCCAGTGCTCCTGCATCTTGGCATGGAGGAAGTACTGGTTGATCGCGGTGAGTTCCGCGGTCAGTTGCTCGTTGAGCAGCTCGATGATCTGCTTGTCGCCCTGCATGAACGGGCCCCTATCCGGCTAAGCGGTCGTCAATTCATCTGACCGTTTCAGGATTGCACAGATCTTTCGTACACAACGGGCGCAATCACCACCAGCACCGGTGGTATCACGAATCTGCTTCGCGCTTCTCGCTCCCAAGGCGATGCAGTCGTGGACCTCGTTCTCGGTCACAGCACGACAGACGCATACGTACATACGGGGACAAGCCTCTCGGGGGCGGTGAGCGGACAGGGGCGGCCGTTAGGTAAGGCACACCTAAGGTAGCCCACTTTGGTAAGGCTTGCCTATGTTAGGTACGACACAGTTGCCTACCCGCGGAACCGATCTCAGGATCCGCGCGCGATCCACTCCTCCAGATGCGGCGCCTCCGCGCCGATCGTGGTCGAGTCGCCGTGCCCGGTGTGCACGACGGTCTCCGGGGGCAGCGACAGCAGGCGGCCCCTGATCGAGTCGATGATCGTGTCGAACGAGCTGTAGGAGCGGCCGGTCGCCCCTGGACCGCCCTTGAACAGGGTGTCGCCGCTGAACAGCGCGCCCAGGTCGGGGGCCAGCACGCAGACCGCGCCGGGGGCGTGGCCGGGCGTGTGCAGCACCTCCAGCGTGATCCCGCCGACCGCGACCTTCTCGCCGTCGGTCAGCGCCCGGTAGGTCAGCTCGTCGCCGTACTGCTGCTCCCACAGCACCTGGTCGGCGGGGTGCAGCCGGATGGGCGCGCCGGTCCGCTCGGCGAGCGAGCGGGCGGCGTTGATGTGGTCGTTGTGCGCGTGCGTGCACAGGATGGCCCTGACCGTACGCCCGCCCACCCGCTCGGCGATGGCCGCGGCGTCATGGGCGGCATCGATGACGACCACCTCACGGGCGTCACCGACCAGCCAGATGTTGTTGTCGACCTCCCAGGTGCCCCCGTCCAGCGAGAACGTCCCTGAAGTGATGACCCGATCAATCACAGCACGACCACCGACCTCAGAACCTCGCCGCGGTGCATCTTCGCGAACGCGTCCTCGACCTGCCCGAGCCCGATCGTCTCGGACACGAACTTGTCCAGCGGCAACCGGTTCTGCAGGAACAGGTCGATCAGCATGGGGAAGTCGCGCGAGGGCAGGCAGTCGCCGTACCAGGAGGACTTGAGCGAGCCGCCGCGCCCGAACACGTCCAGCAGCGGGAGCTCCAGCTTCATCTCCGGCGTCGGCACCCCCACGAGGACGACCGTCCCGGCGAGGTCGCGGGCGTAGAAGGCCTGCTCGTACGTCTCCGGCCGGCCCACCGCCTCGATGACCACGTCCGAGCCGAACCCGCCGGTCAGGTCGCGAATCGCCTCCACCGGGTCGCTCTCCCGGGAGTTGACCGTGTGGGTGGCGCCGAACTCGCGGGCCCAGCCGAGCTTGCGGTCGTCCACGTCGACCGCGATGATCTTCGAGGCGCCGGCCAGGGACGAGCCGAGGATCGCCGCGTCGCCGACCCCGCCGCAGCCGATGACGGCCACGGTGTCACCGCGCGTCACGCCGCCGGTGTTGACGGCCGCGCCGAGGCCGGCCATGACGCCGCAGCCGAGCAGTCCCGCCACCTCGGCGGGCGCCTCCGCCGAGACCTTGGTGCACTGACCGGCCGCCACCAGGGTCTTCTCCAGGAACGCGCCGATCCCCAGGGCGGGGCTGAGCACCGTACCGTCCGCGAGCGTCATCTTCTGGGTGGCGTTGTGGGTGGCGAAGCAGTACCAGGGGCGGCCGCGCAGGCAGGCCCGGCACTGGCCGCACACCGCGCGCCAGTTGAGGATCACGAAGTCGCCCGGCTCCAGGCCGGTGACGCCCGGCCCGACCGCCTCGACGACGCCCGCCGCCTCATGCCCGAGCAGGAACGGGAACTCGTCGTTGATCCCGCCCTCCCGATAGTGCAGGTCGGTGTGACAGACCCCGCAGGCCTGCACGTTGACGACCGCCTCGCCCGGCCCCGGATCGGGGACGACGACCGTCTCCAGGGAGACTTCCTGACCCTTGGCTCGGGCGATGACGCCCTGCACTTCGTACGGCATGCCAGCCATCTTGTGTCAGGAGGATGATCTCCGCAAGACATAGGGCTGCACCACGCCGAGCCCCCGGGCCGGGCGGCGCCGGATCTTGTGCAGCGCGAACCCCTCCAGCCCCTCGGCCAGCGCGGAGTCCACCAGGACGGTGCCCGGCCGGGCGATGGCGGTGAGCCGGGCGGCCAGGTTGACGGTGGTGCCGAAGACGTCGCCCATCATGGGCACCACCGGCCCGTACGCCAGCCCGATGCGCAACTCGTCCCGCTCCACCAGGTCCAGCGCGATGGCCGCCGCCTGGGCCGCGGTCGGCGCGGTGAACAGCACCTCGTCACCCAGCGTCTTGACCAGCCGCGCGCCGTGGGAGGCCACCACGTCGGAGGCGTGCGACTCGAACCCCTCCACCAGCTCCGCCAGCGCCCTCTCGTCGAGCTCGCGGCTCCGCCTGGTGAACGAGACCAGGTCCGCGAACCCCACCGCCATCGGCACCCGGCTCGGCGCGAGCTCGTCGCCGACGTCGGCCAGGGCCAGCAACCGGGTGCCGGCGGCGGCCAGCTGGGCCCGCCAGACGTGGATCAGCAGCCGCTCGAAGTCGGGCAACAGGCCGCGGGCGGTGTCGAGCACCCGGTTCAGGTCGCCGTGCGACGGCTCCTGCGGCAGCACGGTGCCGATCACGATCTCGGCCTGCCACTGCGCCAGCCTGGCCGTGGTCTGGCCGAGCGCGCGGGCCATCCGGATGAGCGTCTGCTCGTCGAGCAGGCCGCTGCCGAGCATGCCGCGCACCCGGCGCAGCGCGTCCACGTCGGCATCGGTGAACGCCACCGCGTCGCCGGCCCGCTGCGCGAAGCCGAGCGCGCGCCAGATGCGCTCGGCCAGCTCCTGCGGCACGTCGGCCTTGGCCGCCACCTGCTCCTTGGTGAAGCGCGGTGGCAGGCCGACGAGCTGCCGCTCGATGTCGGCGGCGGTGGGCCGGGGCGGGCGAGGTTCGTTCACCCGAAGGAGGTTACGTCAGCGGCCGTCCACCTCGCCGTCGGAGGCGTCCTCGACCAGCCGGAACAGGTCGGTGCGGACATCCTGGATCCTGGGTATGTCACGCAGCACGATCTCGCCCCTGTCGCCGGCGGACTCGACGGTCAGCGTGCCGCAGCCGAGCAGCCGCTCGGGGAACGTCTGGTCGGAGCTGACCGTGTTGACCTTGGTGATCGGGATCTCGTCGGTCGACTTGTTGAGCACGCCGGTGCTGATCGTGAAGCGGTGGGTGGTCAGCACGTAGCCGGTGTTCTTCCACTGCAGGTAGGGGACGAACGACCAGATCGTCAGCAGGATGAGGCCGATGACGCCGACGGCGATCCTGGCATAGGTGGCGTACTGCCAGTCGCTCGGGATGAAGTACACAGCCACGCCGGCGGCGGCGACGATGAGGACCAGCGCGATGAGGGGGACGATGAGCCGCTTCCAGTGGGGGTGGAAGGATCGGACTCGCCGCTCACCCTGCGTCAGATGATGGTCGGGAAGGGTCATGGGGCAAATCGTGCCACCATCCCCGTCCCGCTGCCACGCCGCCGACCGAAAGCGCGCGTGCGCCCCATTTTCCGCGCTGTACGCCCTACTTCTCCCCCGTTCGTGCCCTACTTCTCCGCGCGTACGTGCACGACGTCGCCCGCGCTGAGCGTGTGGCGCTCGCCCGCCTCCTCCACCTGGAGGTGCCCGGCCGCGTCGACGTCCGTGGCCAGGCCGGTCAGCGACCTCCCGCCGGGCAGCTCCACCCTGACCCGCTGCCCGACCGTGGCGCTCGACGCGAGGTAGGCCGCGCGCAACCCGGCCGCCTCCGCGTCGCCCGCCACCGCCGTCAGGTCGCGGTAGTGGCTCTCGACCTCCCTCAGCACCGCCCGCAGCAGCGGATCCCGGTCCACGCACGCCGCCTTCTCGATGCCCAGCGACGTGGCCGTCTCGACGGGGAGCTCCTCCTGCCGGAGCGAGACGTTGAGCCCCATGCCGATGACGACGGCGTCGTCCACCCGCTCGGCCAGCACGCCGGCCAGCTTGCGCTCGCCGATCAGCAGGTCGTTGGGCCACTTCAGGCGGACCTCCACCTCGGCCAGGCGGCGCACGGCCGAGGCGGCGGCGACGCCGTACATCAGGGAGAGCCAGCCCTGCGTGGCGGGCGGCAGGCTCGGCCTGAGCAGCACCGAGAACGTCAGCCCCGACCGGGGCGGCGCCGACCAGGCGCGGCCCAGCCTGCCGCGGCCGGCCAGCTGGGCCTCCGCGACCAGGACGGTGCCCTCCGCGGCGCCCGCGCGGGCGGCCTCGGCCAGGTCGGCGTTGGTGGAGCCGGCGCTGTCGACGACGGTCAGCTTCGTCCACAGGGACCCGGGACGGACCAGGGCACGGTTGAGTGCCGCCTCCGAGAGCGGAGGACGGTGCAGGTCGGAGTAGCGCGAGTCGGCCATCCCCCTATCTTCGCTGATGGGCCGCCGTGGGCACGGCCGGGAAAGGGGAAGATAGGGACATGAGCACGTCTTTCCGCCCACGCCTCCGGGCCCCGTGGCGGCCCTTCGACGTCGGGTCGCGCAAGCCGGACACCCGCCTGGAGTTGTGGCCGCTCGACGCGCCACCCCCGGGGGATGTTTCACGACTTAACGGTAAAACTTGGGCAAAACTTTGCGACTCGGGCTGCTACGCCCCCGGCACTGCGCGGTGCGCGTGAAGACGCGGCCGGGACCCATCACCCGTACCAGGATCAGGGAGATCAACGGCTCCGTCGCCCGGGACCGCCGCGACGACCTGGCCACCGAGGAGCCGCTGGAGATCCGGCTCACCGCGCCCGACGGCGAGCGCAGGACCGTGGCGATCACCATGCGCACGCCGGGGCACGACTTCGAGCTGGCCGCCGGGTTCCTGCACGGTGAGGGCCTGGTCCGCCCCGGTGGCATCGCCGCCATCGCCTACTGCACCGACGAGGACCTCCCGCCGGAGGCCCGCTACAACACTGTGACCGTGCACATACGTGGCCCGATCCCCGACCTGCCCGCCCTGGACCGGCACTTCCTCACCTCCAGCGCGTGCGGCGTCTGCGGCTCCGCCAGCCTGGACGCGCTGCACGACCGCTGCTCGCCCATCCCGGACGGCACGCTGCGGATCTCCCCCGACCTCCTGTACGGGCTGCCGGAGGCGCTGCGCGCGGCCCAGGGCGTGTTCGGCAAGACGGGCGGGCTGCACGCCGCCGGGCTGTTCTCGGCCGGCGGTGCGCCGGTCGCGGTCCGGGAGGACGTGGGCCGGCACAACGCCGTGGACAAGCTCGTGGGCTGGGCCGCGCTGACCGACCACCTGCCGCTGGCCGAGCACGTGCTCATGGTCAGCGGGCGAGCCAGCTACGAGATCATGCAGAAGGCGCTGGCGGCGGGCGTGCCGGTGGTCTGCGCGGTGTCGGCGCCGTCGTCGCTGGCGGTGGAGCTGGCCAAGGAGTTCGGCGTGACGCTGGTGGGCTTCCTGCGGGGCGAGCGCTGCAACGTCTACGCGGGCGAGCACCGGCTCCTCATGGACTGAGCGCTCAGCCGGTGTTCTGCAGGCCCGCCGCCACCCCGTTGACCGACAGCAGCAGCAGTGTGGACAGGCGTTCGCGTTCCTTCTCCGACGGGTTGCCGGTGCGGAGCGCGCGCAGGGCCCGCAGCTGCAGGTGGGACAGGGCGTCCACGTACGGGTCGCGGAGCTGGACGGCGCGCGAGAGGACCTTGCGGTTCTCCAGCAGCCGGCTGTGGCCCGTGACGCGCAGGACCAGGTCCCTGGTCCGGTCGTATTCCTCCAGGACCTGCCGCGCGAAGTCCTCCCTGCCGCCCAGCGCCAGGTAACGCTTGGCGATCGAGCGGTCGGTCTTGGCCAGGGACATCTCCGCGTTGTCCAGCATCGCGTTGAACAGCGGCCACTCCGCGTAGGCGGCGCGCAACTCGTCGAGAGAGCCGACCGAGGCCAGGCCGGTGCCGAGGCCGTACCAGCCGGGGAGGTTGACCCGGGTCTGCGCCCAGGCGAACACCCACGGGATCGCCCGCAGGTCGTCGAGGGAGCGGGGCGCGCCCAGGCCGCGCCGGGCCGGCCGCGAGCCCAGCCGGAGAGTGCCGATCTCCTCCAGCGGGCTGACCAGCCCGAACCACTCGGGGAACCCGGGCGCCTCGGTCAGCGCGCGGTAGGCCTCCTCCGACGCCGAGGCCACCCGCTCGGCCAGGCCGCGGAAGCGTTCGGCCGCGGCGGCGGTGCGGGCGCTCACCGTGGGCGAGGAGGCCAGCAGCACGGCGTTGGCCACCTGCTCCAGGTGGCGGCGGGCGATGGCGATGTGGCCGTAGCGGGCGAAGATGACCTCGCCCTGCTCGGTGACCTTGAAGCGGCCCGCGACCGAGCCGGGCGCCTGGGCCAGCACCGCGCGGTTGGCCGGGCCGCCGCCGCGGCCGAGGGCGCCGCCGCGGCCGTGGAACATGCGCAGCTTCACGTCGTGCTCGGCGGCCCAGGCGGTGAGCTCCTCCTGCGCCTCGTAGAGTCGCAGGGTGGCGGCGGCCGGGCCCAGCTCCTTGGCCGAGTCGGAGTAGCCGAGCATGATCTCCATGCGCCGGCCGGTGTCCTCCAGGCGCTTGCGCACCTGCGGGATCTCCAGCATCCCGGTGAGCACGCGCGGCGAGTTGGCCAGGTCCTGTCCCGACTCGAACAGCGGCACCACGTCCAGCACCGGCGCCCGCCCGCCGAGCGCGTGCCCGGCCAGCTCGTAGACCGCGGCGATGTCGTCGGCGGAGCGGGTGAAGGAGACCACGTAGCGGGAGCAGGCGGTGACGCCGTAACGCTCCTGGACCCAGCCGATCACCCGGATCGTGGCCAGCACCTCCTCGGTGCGCTCCGACAGCTCCCCGCCGGCCCGGATCTCCTCCAGGGCCGCCGCGTGCACCTGGGAGTGCTGGCGCACCTCCAGCTCGGCCAGGTGGAAGCCGAACGTCTCGACCTGCCAGATGAGGTGCTGCAGCTCCCCGTAGGCCTGCCTCGGCGCGACGGAGGCCAGCGACTCCTGGGCCAGGCGGAGGTCGGCGAGCAGCTCGGCCGGGGCGCGGTAGGCGAGGTCGAGGTCGCGCCTGCGGGTCGCGGCGATGCGCGCGGCCACGAACAGCAGCCACTGCCGGTGCGGCTCGCGCGGCGAGCGGGTGGCCAGCTCGGAGACCACCTCGGGATAGGCGTCCACGGCCGCGGTCAGCGCCGACTTCAGCTCCGGCGAGCAGGGGGCGAGCTGGGCGGAGACGGTGAGCGTGCGGCCGATGCGGGTGCAGGCCGTCTCCAGGGCGGTCAGCACGTGCTCGGACTGGATCTGGATGGTCTCCCGGGTGACCCGGGAGGTGACGTTGGGGTTGCCGTCGCGGTCGCCGCCGATCCAGCTCCCGTACCTGATGAAGGGTCTGGCCTGGGGTGGCCGGGTGCCGGTGCGCTCGTCGAGGGCGGCGTCCAGCGAGCGGTAGACCTGGGGCACCATGCGGAACAGCGTCTCGTCGAAGGCGGCCATGGCCGTACGCACCTCGTCGAGCGGGTCGAGCTTGGTCGAGCGGAGCTGGGCGGTGCGCCACAGCAGGTCGATCTCCTCCAGCATGCGCCGCTTGTTTTCGGCGCGCTCGGAGGCGCCGCGGCCGGGGCTGTTGTACTCGGTGAGCTGGCCGCTGATCCGCTGGATCGCGGTGACGACGGCGCGCCGGCGCGCCTCGGTGGGGTGCGCGGTGAGCACCGGGTGCAGCTCCAGATCCCGCAGCAGCTCGGTGACGCGCTCCTGCCCGAGCTCCTGTACGGCCTGGGCCAGCGACTCGCGCTGCACCCTGCCCTCGGCGTCCCGTTCGCGCAGCGTGCGGATGCGGTAGTGCTCCTCGGCCAGGTTGGCCAGGTGGAAGTAGCAGGTGAACGCGCGGGCGACCTCGACCGCCCGTTCGATCTCCCATTCGGCGACCATGGCGGTGATCTCGTCGGCCGAGACCTCGCCCTTGCGTGCGGCGATGACGGCCTTGCGCAACCGTTCGACGTCGGCCAGCAGGTCCTCGCCACCCTGCTCGGCCAGCACCTGGCCGAGCAGTTTGCCGAGCAGGCGCACGTCGTGGCGCAACTCGTCGGGCATCTCGGTCACGGCGGTGCTGCGGCGTTCGAGCCCCTGGTCAATCATGTTCTGAAGATATCGACTGGTCCGGAACGACCGTAGACCGGTCTCACTGATTGGACTAGACCACTGTGCGTGGCGCCTTCGCTCCGCAGGCGTCAGCTCGCCTTGGAGACCGCCGCGAGCAGCTCGGGCATCCTGGCGAAGCCGATGTTCGCGGCCAGCCGCCGGCCCAGCACCTCGGCGAGCAGCCCGTAGAACGGCGCCACCACGCAGACCCAGACGAGCCCCAGCGCCATCGGCAGCAGGATCGGCAGGGCCAGCAGCGCGATGCCGGCCATCGCCCCCATCGACGCGGCCAGCGCCTGGCCGCCCTGGCCGGGGGCGGCGCCGCTGAAGGCGTTCATCCGCTCGGGCAGGCTGTAAGGGAGGATCACGCTGGTGACCGAGCCGACGCCCAGCCCGACGCCGAGCGCGCCCCAGCCGGCCAGCACTCCCGGGACGATCAGCTCGGGCTGCCCGGCGAACAGGCCGGAGGCGACCGCGATCACGGCCAGCAGCGGCACCGCGATCACCGCGTTGGCCAGGTGGCGCCCGGCCAGGTCGGTACGGAGATCGCGCTCGGAGCCGAAGGCCACGGCGTTCATCCACAGCGAGCGGCCGTCGATGCCGAACGTGTTGGCCGACTGCAACGCGATCATGACGGCGCCGATGGAGGCCAGGAAGACCGGCAGCGCGGCCACGGCGTCGCCGTCGCCCCTGCCGCCCAACGAGAACGACAGCACCAGCGTGACGAAGACCGCGCTGGCCCAGCTCACCCGGAACCGCGGCTCGCGCCTGATGTACTTCAGCTCCTTCGTCACCACCGCCGCCAGCGGCCCGTCCGGCAGGAACCGGTCGACCAGCCCCCTGCCCTTGCGCACGGAGGCCGTCCCCTGGGTGGAGGAGTCGGGCGTGACCAGGGCCCGGCCGAGCGCCTTGATCCACAACCAGCCGAGCAACGCCACGACCCCGGCCAGGACGGCGAGGTCGGCCAGGCCGGCCGGCCCGCCGTCGGCGATCGCGTGCGCGGCCATGCCGGGCGGGGTCCACCTGAGCACGGCGGCGATCCGGTGCAGCTCGGCGGCGGGGTCGGCGAAGCCCCGGTTCATCAGCAGGTTGGGCAGCTGCGCGAGCACCACCACGAGCAGCACGGCCACGGCCAGCAGGTCACGGCCGCGCCGGCTGCGCAGCGCGCCGGACAGCGCCGTGGTGATCAGCCTCGACGTCACCACGCAGAGCGCGAACTGCAGCAGCACGGCCGGGATCCCGAGCAGGAAGCCGCCCACGCCGCCCGCCAGCCCGACCAGGGCGCCGAAGGTGACGACGAGCATCGCCACGGGCCAGACGCCGGTGACGGACGCGGTGAACATGCCGACCGCCATCCGGCGCGTACGCAGCGGGAACAGCGACAGCCGCGCCGGGTCCAGCGTGTCGTCCAGCCCGAACGCCATCAGCGGCACGATCATCCAGCTCACCAGGAAGAGCGTGAACGCCACGGTCACGAGCGAGGCGGCGATGTCGGCGGGGGCCAGGCGCAGCAGGCTCATCAGGAAGAAGCCGAGCACGGCCAGGCCGGCGGCGATGAGCAGGGTGAAGATGAAGCCCAGCTTGCGCTGGAGGTCGCCGCGCAGGTTGCCGGCCAGCAGCCGGATCTTGAGCTGCGCGAAGAGCAGGACGGTGCTCATCGCCGCTCCCCGCTCACTGCTTCCTCCCGCCGAGCCCGCTCACTGCTTCCTCCCGCCGAGCCAGGTCAGGCCCGCCTCGCCGTCGCCCCGCGAGCCGCCCACCAGGTCCAGGAACGCCTGGTTGAGGCTGCGCTCGCCGCGTACGTCCGCCAGCGTGCCCTGTGCCACGATGTGCCCGGCGCTCATGACGGACACCCAGTCGCACAGCCGCTCGACCAGGTCCATGACGTGGCTGGAGAAGATCACGGTGGAGCCGGAGCCGGTGAAGCGGCGCAGCACGTCGGTGAGGGTGTTGGCGCTGACAGGGTCGACGCCCTCGAACGGTTCGTCGAGGAAGAGCACCGACGGGTTGTGCAGCAGCGCCGCCGCCAGGCCGATCTTCTTGCGCATGCCGGTGGAGTAGTCGACGACCAGCTTGTCGGCGGCGGCGGTCAGGTCCATCACGTCGAGCAGCTCGCCCGCGCGCTGCTCGACCTCGGCCTTGGGGATGCCGCGCAGCCTGCCGTTGTAGAGCAGCAACTCGCGGCCCGACAGCCGCTCGAACAGCCGCAGCCCTTCGGGCAGCACGCCGATGCGCGCCTTGACCTCGACGGGGTCGCGCCAGACGTGGAACCCGTCCACCTCGGCCGAGCCGCCGTCGGGGCGGAGCAGCCCGGTGATCATGCTGAGAGTGGTGGTCTTTCCTGCTCCGTTCGGCCCGACTAACCCGGCGAAACTGCCGGCGGGGACCACGAGGTCCACCCCCGCCACCGCGACCTGGCCGCCGTACCGCTTGAACAGGCCGTGCGTGCGAACGGCATCCGTCATGGATCCACTCTAGGAGGAGGTATTAGCCTTGCGCGCATGAGCGGAGCTGCTGAGAAGGTGCCGGAAGGCCCGGATATCCACACCACTGCCGGGAAGATCGCCGACCTGGAGCGGCGGCTCGACGAGGCCCTGCACGCCGGGTCCACTGCCGCGGTGGAGAAGCAGCACGCCAGGGGCAAGATGACCGCCCGCGAGCGGGTGCTGGCGCTGCTGGACGAGGGGTCGTTCGTCGAGTTCGACGAGTTCGCCCGACATCGGTCCTCGATGTTCGGCCTGGAGAAGCGGCGGCCGTACGGCGACGGCGTCATCACCGGGCACGGCACGATCGACGGCCGGCAGGTGTGCGTGTTCTCGCAGGACGTGACCGTGTTCGGCGGCTCGCTCGGGGAGGTGTACGGCGAGAAGATCGTCAAGGTGCTCGACCTGGCGATCAAGACCGGCTGCCCGATCATCGGCATCAACGAGGGCGGCGGCGCGCGCATCCAGGAGGGCGTGGTCGCGCTCGGCCTCTACGCCGAGATCTTCAAGCGCAACGTGCACGCCTCCGGCGTCATCCCGCAGATCTCGCTGATCATGGGGGCGGCGGCCGGCGGGCACGTCTACTCGCCCGCGCTGACCGACTTCGTGGTGATGGTGGATCAGACGTCGCACATGTTCATCACCGGGCCAGACGTGATCAAGACGGTGACGGGTGAGGAGGTCACGTTCGAGGAGCTCGGCGGGGCTCACGCGCACAACACCAAGTCGGGCGTGGCCCATTATCAGGCCACCGACGAGGAGGACGCGCTGGAATACGTCAAGGCGCTGCTCTCCTACCTGCCCTCCAACAACCTGGACGAGGCGCCGTTCTCCGCCGCGGCCACCGACCTGGAGCCGGACCCCGAGCTCGACGAGCTGATCCCCGACTCGGCCAACCAGCCGTACGACATGCGCAGGGCGATCGAGCACGTGCTGGACGACGGGGAGTTCCTGGAGGTCCAGGCGCTGTTCGCGCCGAACATCGTGGTCGGGTACGGCCGCCTGGACGGGCAACCGGTGGGCGTCGTGGCCAACCAGCCCATGCATTTCGCCGGATGTCTGGATATCAACGCATCCGAGAAGGCCGCCAGATTTATTCGAACATGTGATGCGTTTAATATCCCTATACTGACTTTTGTAGATGTACCGGGATTCCTTCCAGGCACCGATCAGGAATGGAACGGAATCATCCGCCGCGGCGCCAAGCTCCTCTACGCCTACGCCGAGGCCACCGTGCCGCTGATCACCGTCATCACGCGCAAGGCGTACGGCGGCGCGTACGACGTCATGGGCTCCAAGCACCTCGGCGCGGACGTCAACCTGGCCTGGCCCACCGCCCAGATCGCGGTCATGGGAGCCCAGGGCGCGGTCAACATCCTCTACCGGCGTGAGCTGGCCGCCTCCGAGGACCCGGAGGCCGAGCGGGCCAGGCTGGTCACCGAGTACGAGGACACGTTGGCCAATCCGTATATCGCGGCCGAGCGTGGCTATGTGGACGCGGTGATCCGGCCGGCCGAAACCCGGCCCCAGATCATCAGGGCGTTGCGAGCGCTACGGAACAAGCGGGCCACGCCGCTGCCCAAGAAACATGGGAACATCCCACTATGACGAGCCATCTGCGTATTGTCCGCGGGGACGCCACGCCCGAGGAGATCGCCGCGTTGGTGGCCGTACTCGCCACGCGGCAGAGCCGGGACACCGGATCGGAGACCCCTCCCCAACCACGTCGCCAAACTTGGCGAAACCCGGCTAGAGGTATGCGTAAGCCTGTCCTCCCAGGGAAGTCGGCATGGCGGATGAGCGCACTACCGTAGATAGATCCTGAGAATCGGGTGTCAAGTTCCCCGGGAGTTGGGACTATCTAGAGAAAGTAGGCGTATATAGTCAGCCGATCAACTAACACCGCGGCCTGGAGGACGACATGGCCATCCCAGACCTCATGCCGCATCCAGTGGCAGCCAAGTACGCCGTCCTAGTGGATGTCGGTTATCTCTACGCTGCAGCGGGTGAGGTGCTGCTCGGCGCGAAGGAACGCAAGGAATATCGGGTGGCCGCCGATGAGCTCATCCAGAGTCTTCAGAAACATGCAGAGGAACGTATTTCCGGCGAACTTCTGCGGATCTATTGGTATGACGCGGCCCGTGACCGCGTGCCCACTGTCGACCAGCGGGTCATCGCCCAGCTCCCGTGGGTCAAGGTGCGGCTTGGCAACCTGAACGCCCGTGGTCAGCAGAAGGGTGTCGACGCGCAGATCAGGAGTGATCTGGAGGCGCTGGCCCGGCATCATGCGGTCACCGACACGATCCTGCTGGCGGGCGATGAGGACATGGTTCCGGCGGTCGAGGCGGCGCAGGCGTACGGCGTGCGCATCCACCTTTGGGGCGTCGAACCGCCTTACGGCACCAACCAGGCAGAACGCCTGGTGTGGGAGTCCGACACCGTAGAAGTGATCTCTGCTGACTTCCTGAGGCCCTTTTTCAGCCGTGCTCCCCAGCCCGTGCCCGTCGCCCCGCCCGCCGCGGCTCCCTCGCCCGCCCAGGTGTTCGCCGGGCGCACGCCCGTCAAGCCGCACGCCAAGCCCGGCCAGGTCGCCAAGCTCGGGCCGAGCCGGCCGCGGGTGGAGGACGTGGGCGAGCACGTGGCGCAGAAGTGGATACTGACCCGCGGTCGCGACAACATCCGCGACCTGCTGCCGGGGCCGATCCTGCCCACCGTCATCGACACCGAGCTGCTCATCGAGGCGGAGAAGGAGCTCGGGCACTCGCTGCGGCCCTACCCGGAGGCGCGGGTGTGGCTGCGTGACGGCTTCTGGGCGCGGGTCTACCGGGAGTTCGACCTCGGGGTGGGGGTCTCGTCCAAGTAGCCCTCCAGGAGGGCCTCGGCGGTCGCCGTGCGCGCGTACAGGACGTAACGGCCGGTGCGGTGGGCCGAGCACAGGCCCGCCCTGCGCAGCGCGGTGAGGTGCTGGTTCGCGCCGGGCTCGGAGAGTCCGGCGCGCTGGGCCAGTTCGCGGGTGGAGGCGGGCTGGTCGAGCTCGGCGAGCAGGCGGGCGCGGGTCCGGCCGAGCACGGCCGCCAGGGCCCGCGGCGGATCCACGTCGCGGCGCTCCCAGAGGGTGGCGATGCCGCGCGGCGCGTAGCGCACGGTCGGCTGGTAGGGCGGCGTGGTCACCGAGAACACCCGCGGCCACACGAACACGCTCGGCACCAGCAACAGCCCCAGCCCGCGCAGCGAACGCGGGCCCGAGGCGCGGCGATGCCGGATGCGCAGCGTGCCGTCCCGCCAGGTGACCGCGTCGTCGAGGTCGGCCAGCATGCGCCGGGCGCCACCCTCCGCGAGCAGCCTGGCCCGGTGCAGGATCTCCCCTTCGAGCAGGGTCCTGATCCGCGGCCAGTACGGCGCCATCGCGGCGGCCCAGTAGCTCTCGACCTCCCCGGCCAGGCGCTCCAGGCCCCGCTCCGGGTCGTCGTAGAGCTCCTGAACCCGTTTCGTCCGGGGACCGGGGATCTCGTCCAGGTCCGAGCGGACCCGGGCGGCCGCGCCCCGCATCGTGGCGAGTTCGAGCGCCAGGTCCGGCATGGAGGTGGACGGCGGGGTGCAGGTGAAACCCGCTATGACGATCGTGGGGACCGGGACCAGGTCGGACAGCAGGCCCCAGTCCACGTCCCGCAGGCGGCGGCGCACCCGGTCGGCCCAGGGGCGTAGCAGGGGGTGGGCCGCCGGGTCCTTCAGCACCCGGACGCTGGCCACGACCTCGCCCAGCGGGGAGATCGCGAAGCGGATGTTCGCGAGGTCGTGGGCCGTGAATGTCAGATCCAGGGTCACTGGATTAGCTTCTCACTTAATCGATGGCGCTGCCAGACGATATTTCCGCATCGTGGCGGACATGTCCACAACGTTCACCGACGAGCCGCTGCTGCGGCTCCGGGCCTTTCGTAATCTGTTCGTCGCCGGCGCGGTCAGCCAGTTCGGCTCGCAGATCAGCTACGTCGCGCTGCCCCTGCTCGCGGTCACCGCCCTGGGGGCCGGGCCGGGCGAGGTGGGGCTGCTGGCGGCCCTCGGCACGCTCACGGTGCTGTTACTCGGGCTGCCCGCCGGGGCCTGGGTGGACCGGGTCAGGCGGCGGCCCGTGATGATCGCCGCGGATCTGTCGCGGGCGGCGGTGCTGCTGTCCGTACCGCTGGCCTGGTGGGGCGGGTGGCTCGGCATGGGTCAGCTCTACGCGGTGGCGGTGCTGGTCGGGGCGGGGTCGCTGGTGTTCGACGTGGCCTCGTTGAGCCTGGTGCCCGGGGTGGTGGGGCGCGACCGGCTGACGGCCGCCAACTCCCTGCTGGTGGGGACCGGGGCGGGGATGGACATCGCGGGGCGGAGCGTGGCGGGGGTGCTGGTGCAGGCGGTGGGGGCGCCGGTGGCGATCTTGGTGGACGCGGTGAGCTACCTGTGGTCGGCGGTCTGGCTGCGCGGCGTCCACGAGCCCAGGGCCCGGGTACGCGAGCCCTCGGCCCGGTCAGGTGAGGTCCGCGAACCCTCGGCTCGGTCGCGCGGTGGCCGAGAGACCGCGGGCGGGTCGTGCGGGGGCCGCGAGGCGGTGGGCGGGGCTCGGGGCGGGGAGGGCATCGGGCGGCAGATCGGCGCCGGAGTGCGTTTCCTCTTCGGCGACCGCGTGCTCGTGGCGGCCCTGGTGCAGGGCACGATGGCCAATCTGGCGTTCCCGCTGTGCTCGGTGTTGCTGCCGGTGCTCGTCGTCGAGCAGCTCGGCTACCCGGAGTGGGTGCTGGGGGCCTACCTGGCGGTGGGCGGGCTGGGCACGCTGGCCGGCTCGACGTCGGCTCATCTGCTCGGGCGCCGCCTGGGCACCGGCCGGGCCACCTTGCTGGTCAGCCTGGCCACCGCGCCCGCCTCGCTGGTGATCCCGTTCCTGGGGTCCGGGCCGTGGTTGTGGGCGGCGGCGGGGGCGTGGTTCGTGCTGACGTTCCGCGTCGGGGTCAACAACGTGCTGCTGGTCAGCCTGCGGCAGCGCGTCACGCCGGACGACATGCTGGGCCGGATGACCGCCACGATGCGGCTGCTGCTGATGGGCGCGGTCGGCCTGGGCGGGCTGCTGGCGGGGCTGCTCGGGGAGGTGTGGGGCGTACGGTCGGCGTTGTGGCTGGGCGCCTTGATCATGGCGCTGAGCTGGCTTCCCATCCTACGCTCCGACCTGCGCCACCAGCCCTGATCGGCCGGTCCGATTCCCGCTCGCGCCTGCTCGTCCGCCCGGCCGACGCTGGGGTCCGATTTCCGCCAGCCGATGGTCCCTGGCAGGACATACCGTCGGAGACATGGCTCCACCCGAACTCGACTTCGACTCGTGTTACCGGGCCGTCTCCGCCCGGGACGCCCGGTTCGACGGGCGGTTCTACACGGCGGTGAAGACGACCCGCATCTACTGCCGTCCGATCTGCCCGGCGCGCACTCCCTCGGCGCGCAACGTACGCTTCTACCGGCATGCCGCCTCGGCCGAGGCGGCCGGGTTCCGCCCGTGCAAGCGCTGCCGGCCGGAGCTCTCCCCCGGCGATCCCGGCTGGGATCTGCGGGGCGACCTCATCGGCCGGGCGCTGCGGCTGATCGACGACGGGGCGGCCGACGAGCGGGGCGTCGCCGGGCTGGCCAGGCGGTTGCACATCACCGAGCGCCACCTGCACCGGCTGTTCGTGGCCGAGCTGGGCGCCGGGCCGCTGGCGGTGGTGCGTACGCGGCGGCTCCTGCTGGCCAAGCAGCTCCTGACCGAGACGGGGCTGCCGGTCACGGAGGTGGCGTTCGCGGCGGGGTTCGGGAGCGTCCGGCAGTTCAACGCGACCATGCGCGAGACGTACGGCTTCACGCCCAGCGAGCTCCGGGCCACGGCGGGCCGCCGGGCGGACGAGTCCGTGGCGGGTCCCGCGACGCTCCGGCTGCGGCTGCACCGGCGGGAGCCGTACGACGTGGAAGGGGTCTTCGCGTTCCTGACCTCGCGGGCGATCCCGGGGCTGGAGACGGCGGACCTGAACTCTTACGCGCGGGCCGTGCCGGGCGGGACGATCACGCTCACCCCGCGGCGCGACCACATCGCCCTGGACGTGGCGGTGGCGGACACGCGGCAGCTCGCCCGGGTGGTGGCCCGGTGCCGGCGGCTGCTGGACCTCGACGCGGATCCGGAGGCCATCTCCGGCGTCCTCGGCCGTACCTCGCTCGGTCCCCTCGTGTCGGCCCGGCCGGGGCTGCGGGTGCCGGGTACGTTCGACGGCTTCGAGCTGGCCGTGCGCGCGGTCGTGGGGCAGCAGATCTCCGTGGCGGGCGCCCGTACGCTGCTGGGCCGGATCGTGGCCAGGGCCGCCGCGCCCGGCGGGCTCTTCCCCACCCCCGAACACCTGCTGGAAACCGACCTCACGGGCCTGGGGCTGACCAACCGCAGGATCGACACGCTCAAGCGCCTGGCCACCGTCCTGGTGGAGGAGCGCGTCGACCTGGACGGCGGCCAGGATCCGGCGGAGGCCGTGGCGGGGCTGCTGGAGGTGCCCGGCATCGGGCCGTGGACCACCGGCTACATCGCCCTGCGCGCCCTGCGCGACCCCGATGCCTGGCCCGTGGGCGACCTCGGGCTGAAGCGGAGCATGTCCGCGCTGGGCATCCCTGACGAGCACATCGAGCGGTGGCGCCCGTGGCGGGCGTACGCCGCCCTGCACCTCTGGAGTTCCTCATGATCGCTGCCCAGATCCTCCCGACCCCGGTGGGTCCGCTGGCCCTGCTGTCCCGGGAAGGGACACTGGTCGCGGCCGGCTTCACCGCCGACCCCACGGAGATGTTCGTCCGGCTCACGCCGGCCCTGCAGGCGGAGGGCCTGGAGGTCGGGGCCGACCTCGGCGCCGCCTCCGAGGCGGTGCGGGCGTACCTGGACGGGGACCTGGCGGCGCTGGACGCCGTCCCGGTCTCGCAGCCCGGCACGCCCACGCGCAGGCGCCTCCACGAGGCGTTGCGCGAGGTCAAGCCGGGGACGACCGTGTCGTACGCGGAGCTGGCCGAGCGCGCGGGCCTGCCGCGGACGGCGGCACGGGCGGCGGGGTCGGCCTGCTCCCAGAACCTCATCGCGTCGTTCGTGCCCTGCCATCGGGTGTTGCCCAGCGGCGGGGGATATGGCGGGTATTACTACGGCGTACCGGTCAAGGAATGGCTGCTTGCCCACGAATCCGGGCAAATTATTAACGCTTTGTAGTCGGACGACTTCATTCGGTAATATTTTCGCATGCCGACTCAGCAACATGAATATCTCTTGGAGTTAGTCCAGCAACGCCCTTCCCTGGTGGCCACGCTGCTGGCGGAGAAGGGCGTGACGGTTCCGGCTTACCAGGAAGCCCGGCTGGACAGTTGCGACATGACCGAACGAGTGCCCACGGAATACCGTGCGGACTCGGTCGTCGTCATGGTCGACAAGAATCCGGTCTCGGCGGTGGTGCTGGAGGTCCAGCGGGAATATGACCACAGAAAGACCTGGTCCTGGCCCGTTTACCTGGCCACGCTTCGAGGGCGCGTGAAGTGCCCCTGCATACTGCTCGTCTTCTGTCCGAGCAGGACGGAGGCCACCAAGTGCGCCCAACCCATCGACATGGGGCATCCAGGCTGGACGCTCCATCCGATCGTCCTGGGCCCGGACGAGGTGCCCATGGTCACCGAAGTCGACCGGGCCATAGCCAACCCCGAGCTCATGGCACTCTCCGCCATCGTGCACGGCGCGGGAGACGACGGCGCCAAGGTCCTCCAGGTGATGCACGACGCCCACGAGCACCTGTCCGAAGAGCAGCAAAGCTATTCTGATCTGGTACTCGACCTGCTACCGAAAGACGCCGTCAACAAGTTCAAGGAGATCCAGATGGCAATAGTGAGGGAGTACAAGACCTCGAGGGGATACCGGAGCTCGCTGGTTCGCAGCTGGGTCGCGGCAGGAGTTGCGGAAGGCGAGGCGATGGCCATCCTGCGGATCCTGAGCAAGCGGGGCATCCCGGTGCCAATCGAGGTGCAGGAGCGCATCCTCGACTGCATCGACTCCGAAGTCCTGGAGACCTGGATCGACAGAGCCCTCGACGTCAGCAGCGTCGACGAACTGTTCGACTGAGGGCCGTGGGCGGCGGGCCGGGACGAGTCCCCGGCCCGCTGCTCGCTAGGGTCTGACGTTGCTCTGGATCTCGCCCACCTGCACGTCGCGGGAGGTGTCCACCTCGACGGGTGGGAAGGTGACCGGCACCACGTTGTCGACCACCTGGACCGGCCAGACCGTCGTCACGGTGAGCGGGTACTTCTCCTGCCCCTGGTCGATCGACGAGCGCAGATAGCGAACGCCGCAGGTGAACTGCCCACCCTTGACGTACGGCTTGCCGGTGGGGCCGCAGCCCTCCACGTGGATCTCCGCGCGCTCAGCGGTGGTGCCCGGATCGATCTTGATGTCCTGGAGGGTGGCCACCACGGTCACGCTCATGAAACCGGGGATGGAGGCGGTGACCGTACGGCGCGGCTGGCCGATGCCTTCGATCCAGACCCAGGTCGGCAGGTTCACGAAGCTCTTGGCGTCCGGGTTCAGATTGATGGTGTGCTGGGGAACGGTCATCGCGGCCCGGGCGATCTCCGCCAGTTGCTGGAGCGTGATCCCCGCGGGTGGCGTGGTGTTCGGCGGGACGAACAGGAACTGCTCCAGCGCCGCCGCGCAGGCCGCGCCCGCGGGATCGTTCAGCATGTAGTTGGTCGCCCACCAGAGCCCCTCCTGGCCCTCCTTCTCCAGGAACGGCGCGATGAAGGCCCGGTGGCTCTCCTCGTGAATAGCGGCTCTCCTGGCATTGCCGACGCCCTTGGTGTGCAGATCGATCATTTCCTGGGCGTTCAGGAACGGCTCGTACCAGCAGGGGCGCTTCACCGTGTAGCCGTCGCCCTTGCCGTTCTTGGCGCCGTCGCCGCTGATGGTGAGCCTGCTGCCCGCCCTGGCGACCTGCGCGGTCACGGTGTCGCCTTCCCGGGAGACACCTGTACTCGGTTCGTCGCCCGGGTTCGCCGCGGGCGGGCTGACGGGCAGGAGGAGGAGCCCCGCCGCTATCGCTGAGATGAGGGGTTTCATCGGGTGCACCGTTCATCGGGGTTGAAATAGGATCTGATGCGCCACACGCCGTCATCGCCGCGGTGCGCGATCACGCTTTCGGCGTACGGCGCGCGGACCAGGGAGGGCTGGCGCGGCACGGCCTTCCCGGTGGCCGCCGAGACCACCCGGATCCCGGTCTCGTCTATGCAGGCGTTGACCTGGGCCCCCTTGTTGTCCACGACCGAGACGACCCGCAGGTTGTAGACCCGCCCGACTCCGCGCATGGACTGGTCCTGCTCGACGAACCCGCGGATCCACTCGCTGGCCTGGATCTCGGCCTCGTACTCCATGTTGTGGTCGTAGATCGACTCGCCTTCGGCCACGGCCCTGCGGGTGCCCACGTACTGGTCGACCATGATCTTCATCAGCGGGTCCGGGTCGGCGGGCCACTCGATCCTGGCCCGCAGGCCGTCGGCGATCTGCACCGTCTGGGGGCCGGCGGGGAGCGCCTCGTCCGCCGTATCATCCGGCGGCTGCGTGGTGCTGCTCGTCCTGGCCGGAGAGGGTGCCTCCTGAGGCCGGTACGGCCGCTCGGGCTGACCGCAGCCGGCCAGGGCCAGCAAGGTGAGCGCCAGGACCGGCGCCATTCGTCTCATGCGGACGACTCCCTCACTACATGAATGCGCCACGTGGGCAGCAGTTCCTCGATCAGGGCCTCGGTCTCGGGGGCCATCCCGCCGCCGTACGGGTGCGAGGACGCCCTGCGGGTCAGGCCCTCGACGACGGCGCGCAGGCGTACCGTGTCCTCCGTGGCGTGGGTGGCGCGCAGCAGGTCGCGCCAGAGAGCCTCGTCGTCGGTCGCCAGCAGCAGCGCCGCGCGGATGGCGGCCACCGCGGCGTCCGGCTGGCCGTGCGCGAGCCGGATCTCGCAGAGTTGCCGCGCCGCGTCCGCCACCTCGGCGGCCACGTCGTATTCCAGGTCGTCGGCGGCCAGCCAGGCGTAGCGCCCGGGTTGCCTGTTGGCCAGCAGCGGGCCTCTGACCAGGCTGAGCGCCTTCTCCAGCAGCACGGGCCTGGCCGTCGGGTCGCCGTGCGAGCGGCGTACGAGCTCGCGGAAGACCGCCCAGTCCGTACGGACGTCGGGGCCCAGCCGCAGGCGGCCCGCCTCGTCGGTGAGCAGGTGTTCGGAGCCCAGCCAGTCGACGACCCTGGCGATCGTGGCGTCCCTGACCATGGCCTGCACGCCGCGCGGCCACAGCACCCCGCCGAGCACCACGGGATGTACGCCGCCCGGGTGCGTGGCCAGGTAGACCAGCAGCTCGGTGGCCAGCGCCAGCCGCCCCTCCTCCAGTGGGTCCAGGCCGACCACCTCGACGGGGCCGAGCATCCGGATCTCGACCGCCGGCGGGTGCAGCCCCGCCAGCGGCTCGGGTTCGGGGACGGGCTCGCCGTCGAGCCGTCCCGCCGTGCGGAACAGGTCGACGAGCGCCCGGTAGTGGCGCCGGGGCAGGAGCTGGGCGGTCACGTCGAAGCCCAGCTCGGCGATCCTGGCCCGGCCGTCGTCGCCGATCTCCAGGGTCCAGGTGGCGTGCGGGATCTCGCCCGCGACGACGTATCCGGCGGTGTCCCTGCGGGCCAGCAGCGCCAGGCGGCGCGCCTCCTCGTGCGTGGGCGCCACCGCGGACAGCAGGTAGTGGGCGTCGCGCGGGCTGCCGGAGATGCGCCCGGTCAGCACCTCCCTGCGCGGGGCCGCGCTCGCCTCCAGCCCGGGCAGCACCTCGGCCAGGCTGCCGACGGCTCTGACCCGGTCGGGCGCAATCGCGGTCAGCTCCTCGCCGAAGCCGACGAGCGTGATGCGCATGCGGTCGGACCAGCGGTTGGTGGCCAGCTCGACGGCGATGGCGGCCAGCGCGGCGGTGGTCTGCGGGCCGCGTACGTTGATCAGGCCCTGCGCGGCCTCCAGGTCGATCAGCACCCTCCCGCTCGCGTCCGTGCCGATGGACACCAGCCCCGGGTACGGCGCCCCGCCCGGCCGCTCGTCCAGCAGGCGGCCCTCGTGGGTGGGCAGCCGCCAGATCTGCCCGCCGTCCTGGGCCGTCCACGGCTCGGGCGGGTCGTCGTCCGATGGATGGATCCACAGGTCGAGCGTGCGGGGCGACAGGTGGGCCCCGTACACGGTGGGCGGGGTGCGGTGCTGCGCGGCCAGTTCAGCGCCGAGCATCCTCAGCCCGAGGTCCAGGACGCGGGCGCCCGGCGCGTCACCGCCCAGCCTGAGCGCGACCTCGGCGCGGGCGGCGTCGTCGCGGGGCCGGACGATCCTGCGGCCGAACATGCGCCGCCAGAGCTGCTCGCGGCGCCGCTTGGCCAGCACGAACAGCAGCCCGGCGGCGGCCAGCGAGGCCGGGACGAGGTAGTCGAGCAGATCCCCCTGGGCCTCCCGGATGACCTGTTGCGGCTCCTCCGCTTTCACGCTGTCGCGCGGCTCGGGCATGCGGTGCTTCGCCTCCGCCCGTTCTGGGGTCTGCCGCTCGGCGCGGTCGGCCTTGGAGTCGGCACGGTCGGTCTTCGAGCCGCCGTCGGCCCGGCCCGGATGCTCGCGCAGGGTCTGCTCGCGGGGCTGGCCGGCGGGCACGATGTGGACGTTCCTGGCATCGTCCGGCATGTCGAGCACCCAGCCGGGCCTGATCAGGTCGGCCATGCGCAGGCGGCTGCCGTCCGGCTGCTCCTTCGCCTGGTTGAGCCGGTAGATCTCGGGATATCGGCGGCCGTCGCCGAGGCATTTTTCCGCGATCTCCCACAGGCTCTCGTGGTGCCGGCCGTGCGGGGGCTGGACCACGTACACCTTCTTGGTCTTGTGCGTCTCAAGGGCCTTCTCGACGATCGGGGCCGAGTACGCGACCGCCGTCACGGGCGGAGCGGCGGGCGTGGGCGGCGCCAGCTTGGCGATCGGCGCCACCATCGCCCCGGCCGTGAACAGCAGCAACACGGCCGAGACCAGCTTGTTGGCCAGGGCCTGCGAGGCGCCGGAGAGCGGCACCCGGGCGGGCATGCCGACCCGGCGCACCCCGGCGTACACCTCGACCAGCACGCACACGAACAGCTGGAACCAGGCCAGCCAGACCAGCAGCACCAGCACCGCGACCACGGTGCTCGGCCCCATCCTGCTGGTGAGCGAGGCGAGATCGAGCAGTTCGGGAGCGAGCGGCGGCCCGACGAACACGAGCAGCGCGTACGGCACGCCGCCCACCAGCGCCACCAGCACGACCAGCGCCGCGAGCCCGGCGAGCACGTCGCCGGCGCTGCGCCTGGCCGGGGCGCGCACCGGCTTGTGACGTCCGTGAGGACGCGCGGGCTCTCGCGTCGGCATCGCCTCTCCTTTCTCGCGTCCAGCGTCATGCCTCGGGTGTTCCGGCGGCCATCCAGTGGTGGGAATCGGTCTATCTCGCTTCGGGGGCGGCGGTGGCCGTGCCGGCCATCTCGGCGCCGGGGAAGCCGATCGCGCTCAGGAAGAACGCCTCCCAGCGCACCGACACCGTGACCGTCACCTGCTCCCCGCCCTGCCCGACGGCGCAGTCGCCGCGGGTCACGTCGTCGCCGCCCTGGGCCTCGACGATCTCGTCGGCCCTGGCGCACACCTGGTCCTCGCCCAGCAGCCGTGTCTCGCCCGAGGTGCGCAACTGGTCGACGTCGATCTGGTCGGCGCCGGCCCGCGCGGCCTGCTCGGCCACGTCGGCGGCGCGCAAGCGGGCGTTGATCGCCGACCCGCCGTCCACCAGCAGCCCCGCCAGCAGGAACACGACCACGGAGAACAGCACGGTGAAGACCGACATCGACCCCCGCTCGCTCAATCGACCCTCCTGAACTGCTCGAGCGGCACCACGGCCGTACCGGTCATCCGCTTGGTGCCGCCGAACCCGAGGAAGCCGAGGTCGAGCTCGCAGGTGACCTCGGCATGGACCTGGCCGCCCTGCTCCCACTCGGACTCGTCCAGGGAGACCGACGAGGACTGGCACTGGCCTTCGAGCACCTCCGCGATGATGGCCTCGGCGGCGGACTCCGCCTGGTCGAGGCTGCGCTGCACGGACGCCGCGCGGGCCGCGTCCCGTGCCGCCCCGTTGACCCGCCCCTGCGACTCCACCAGCACCCCCGCGCCGGCCAGGAACAGCAGGAACAGCAGGAAGACCGGCGCCAGCATCACCGTCTCCACGGCCATGGAGCCCCGCTCCGCCGTCCTGGTCACTGGCAGTCCTCTCCGCCGTTGTCGGGGCGGAAGCACTCGACGGGCCCGCCCGCGGTGGCGGTGATCGTGAACGTGAGGTCGGGCAGCAGCGGGATCACCTGTACGGCCTTGCCGGTCACGGTGACGAAACGTTCGTCGGGGTCCTTCTCGGATGTCGTGGCCGTGGCGTCCGACAGCAGTCGGGGCCCGATGGCCTGGACGATGCCGGTGGCCTTCTCGGTGGCCGCGCCCTCCCAGGCCGCCGAGTCGAACGGGGCCGACCTGGCCACCCTGGCACCCTCCTGGGCGGCCGCCTCCGCGACCTGCCGGCCGTGGAACCAGAGCGCGACCTGCACGATGAGCAGCGCGGCGGCCAGGATGACCGGCATGAGCAGGGCCAGCTCGATCGCCGTCACGCCGCGCTCGTCGCGCCTGTCAGCCGTCGTCCGCACCACCGTCACCGCCCCCGGCGCCTCCGCCGCCGAACGACTCGCCGATTTCGTTCTGTTTGTCCTCGACCAGGTTCTTGATCACCGTGGCCAGGCCGAGCGCGACGCCCGCGACGATGGCGGTGATGATCACCCATTCGACTGCGGACGCGCCCCTGGTGGGTGCGGTACGGGCCCGGTGGACGCGCACGCCCAGATATGCGGTGAGATAGATGATCCAAGGGTGATTCATTCAGGCTCCCAACATCTTCATGGCAGCGGGAAAGCTGAGGAAAATCACGAAACCGGCGCAGAGCAGGAGCTGGGCCACGAGCATCGACTGCGAGCGCTCGCCCGCCCGGCCCTCGATCTCCGCGAGTTCGCGGCGGCGCAACGTGGCGGCCCTGGCCGTCAACGATGCGCGTACTTTGGCGCCGTCGTCGGCCACCAGGCCGAGCGCGGCGGACAGGTCGCGCAGCTCGTCGACGTTGATCTCCTCACCGAGCTGGCCGAGCGCCTGCCACGGAGTGATGCCGACGATCCGGGCGCCGCTCAGGGCGTCGCGGATGCGGCCCATCGCCCAGTTGGGCTGCTCGCCGCTGACCGAGACGGCCATCATCAGGGCCTCGGGCACGCCCCGGCCGCCGGCCAGGTTCATGGAGACGAGGTCGAGGAACGCGCCCACGACGTGCCGGAAGTCGCGCCGCCGCGCCGCGGCCTCCTTCTTGACCTGCAGATCGGGCAGGAAGAAGAAGAACAGGGCCGCGAGCACGGCCGACCAGAACGGGATGGTGAGCGAGATGCCCCATTCCATGAGCACCAGCCAGCCGAGCAGCAGCGGGAAGGCCAGCAGGCCGCTTGTGGCCAGCAGCACCTTGGTGGCCAGGAACGCCTCGAACGACCGGCCGATCAGCGTCAGGTCCGCCCTGACAGACCTGACCTCCCAGCCGCGGACGCCGTACAGGCGGGCCATGCGCACGCCGAGGTTGCGGCGGAACGCGCCGACCTCCTCGTCGGGCAGGACGAGCTGGATGCGCGGCGCGCCCGCGTCCTCGCGCACGGCGTCCAGCGCCAGCAGCCGCGTCACCAGCCCGGGCCGGGCCGGGAAGAGGGCTTTCAGCAGGACGAGCAGGCCGATCCCGAGCACGGCGCCGGCCAGCGCGGCCTCAACCATCGCCGCCTCCTCCCATCAGCAGCCGGGTGGGCTTGTCGAACCTGGCCAGCCGCCGCATCCAGGCGAACCCCGCGCCGAAGAGCCCCGCCACGACCACCAGTACGGCCTGGCCGAGCGCGTCCTCGTATTCCTCGACGTATGCGGGGTTGAAGACGACGAGGATCCCGGCGAAGGCCAGCGCTGTGATCACCACGATCTGCACGCTGCGCCGGGTGGCGCGGCGTTCGGCCTCGACCCGGCGGCGCATGTCGAGCTCCTCGCGGGCCGAGACGGCCAGCGCGCCCAGCACGTCGCGCAGACCGGGGCCGCGTAGCCGGGAGTTGAGGATGAGCGCGGCCACCACCAGGTCGGCCGAGGGGTCGTCGAGCTCGTCGGCGAAGAGCGCGAGGGCGTCCGGCAGCGCCATCCTGGTGTGCAGGCGGTCGATCATCGCCCGCAGATGCGGTCTGAGCGTGGGGGCCGCGGCCCTGATGGACGACGGGATGGCCTGTTCCAGCCCGGCGGCGCCGGCGATCGTGTCGCGCAGCGACTCCGTCCAGGCGGCGAGCCCTTCGAGGCGGCTCATGGCGGCGCGTTCCTCGGCGGCGCCGCCGGACAGCCCGCGCCAGGCGAACACCAGCAGCACCGTGCCCACCGCCACGACCGGCCAGCCGGTGATCACCAGGACCATGGTGGCGGCCACCGCGGCGATGGCGGCGCGGGTGGTGAGGAACTTGACCAGGTGGCGCTTGGGCCGGGACGGGCGGGGGCTCATGCCGTACAGGGAGATGACGAACAGGAACAGGCCGCCGCCGGCGAGCGCCCCGGCGAGCAGGGAGAACGGGTCGAAGGCCATCGGTCACCAGCCCCCGGGGGAATAGCCGTGGGCGGCCAGCTCTTCGAGGCAGGAGAGCGGCGCGTGCGGGACCGCGGAGCCGTCGGGGCCGGGGACGAAGACCTCGCTGGACAGTACGCGGCCGTCGCAGCCGTTGACCTCGCGGATGCTGGAGACGTAGCGGCGCAGGGTGCCGCCGATGTGATAGTCGTTGCGCTTCTCGATGAACACGACGAAGTCGATGGCGCCCGCGATGAGCATGTGGGTGGCGTCGATGGGGAGGCGTTCGCCGGCCTGCAGGGCGTAGGTGGCGATGCGGTTGAAGACCTCCATGCTGGAGTTGGCGTGGATGGTCGACAGGGAGCCGTCGTTGCCCTGGGTCATCGCGTTGAGCATGGTGACGATCTCGTCGCCGAGGACCTCGCCGACGATGACGCGGCTGGGGTTCATCCGGAGCGAGCGTCTGACCAGCTCGGCCATGGAGATCTCGCCCTGGCCCTCGGAGTTGGGCAGGCGTTGTTCGAAGGCGACCACGTTGGGGTGGAGTTCGGGGAACTGGTCGAGGCCGAGCTCCAGGGCGCGTTCGACGGTGATGAGGCGCTCGCTGGGCGGGATCTCGTTGGCCAGGGCCCTGAGCAGGGTGGTCTTGCCGGCGTTGGTGGATCCGGCGATCATGATGTTCTTGCGGGCGGCGACGGCGGCCCGAAGGAACCTCCCGATGTCCGGACTTATCGTGTTGTTGCCCACGAGGTCCGACATGAAGACCTTGCCGAGGCGGGCGCGACGGATCGAGACGGCCGGGCGTACGGTGACGTCCATGACGGCGCTCAGCCGGGAGCCGTCGGGCAGGCGCAGGTCGAGCTGTGGGTTGGCGGTGTCGAACGGCCTGCTCGACAGGCCCGAGTACGCCGCCAGGATCTGGATCAGCTCGATCAGTTCCTCGTCGGAGTCGGCGACCGGGTCGTGCAGCGACTCCTGGCCGTCGGCGTAGCTCACGAACACCCGGTCGCAGCCGTTGATGTCGATGTTCTCGACCTCGGTGTCGTCGAGCAGCGGCTGGAGGCGGCCCACGCCGAACAGCGCCGCGTGGATGCCGGCCGCGAGCGCCTCCTCCTCTTCCACCGTGGGCGGCGTGCGGCCGAGGCCGATCTCGCTGCGCGCGTGCTCCTCCAGCACCTGGGAGATCAGCGCCCTGGCGAACTGGCGCTCGTCCTCACCGGTCATCGCGGGCAGGCCGTTGGCCTGGTCGAGCCGGCGCTGGTGGGCCAGGCGGTCGCCGACCTCCTGGCGGAACCGCTTGACCAGCGAATGATCGATCATCGGTGGCTCACCAGCCTTGCCGCCAGGTCGCGGGCCGTACGGATGAGGAGCGAGCGGTCCAGGCGGCCACCCCACTGGCCGCGGAGGAGCTCGGCGCCCTTGGGGTCGTGGGCCAGGCCGTAGACGTACTGGACGGTCGGGCCGACGATCCTGCGTACGTCCTCGATCGAGGCGCGGTAGTTACGCGGGTCGGCGATCACGGCGACGCCGTGCGCCTTGGTGACCTGGAGGCGTTCGCGCAGGTGGGCGACGTGGTCGAGGGTGGCCCTGGTGAGCATGATGACCTGCTCGGCCTCGGCCATCAGGTCGCCGAGCTGCGGGCATGCGCCGAGGCGGCCGCAGTCGGCGATCACGTCGGCGTGCGGGATGGCGGCGAGCGTCCTGCCCAGCGGACCCCACAGCCAGGTGAGGCCGGCGGCCTGCTCGCCGTGGGTGAGCCCGAGCAGCACGTCGAGCCCGCCGATGATCTTCTGCGTGTGCTGGTGGATCTGGGCGGGCTCCAGGCCGCGCCGCGCCGTCGCGCCCAGCGTGAGCAGTCCCTTGCCGGGATTGAGCACGCCGCCGTCGGCCGCGGGCAACCGGTAAGCGAGGTCGCCGCCCGCCGGGTCACATTCGGCCAGCAGGACGGGCCGCGGCCAGACCGCCGCGAGAGCCGTCGCGGCGGTGGTCACGCCCGGCGCGCCCTTGTCGGCGGCCAGTACGATCAGCGCCACGTCAGCGTGCCCCCGGAAGCTCGGCCACGGCGATCTCTCCACTGGAGGCGAAAGCCACTATCTCCGGCGCTGCTGATGAATCCACAACAATGGTTATTTGACCAGAGTTACCCGATCTGGACCCATCGCGACCATCATCGAAGACAAGCGCACTGGGGGCGAGAACGCGGGTTTCTCCCTGGCTTGAGCGGCTCGGCACGTGTACCACCTGGACCCGGTCGCCCTCTCTGAGGCCCGCTGGAATTTGACCTGGTTTGAGGGCGAGTCCAACGGTGGCCTTTCCCTCGCCGAGTTCGCTGCTGGTTTTGATGCCCATCGGGTTGGTGAGGAGCGTGCCGGGGAGGATGGTGACCGTCGCGAAGCTGGCGAGGACGTTTTCGCGCTGCGACCAGCTCACGTAGTCGATGCCGCTGTCGGCTGCGATCTTGACCTCTTCGAGCGCCTGCTCGGGGAACTTCTGACCCGCGCCGACCTGCTGGGTTATGCGAATGGCGGAAACCCGGTCACCGCTGCGCAGCACGAGCATGGTCGTGGCCAGCGCGCCGCCGAGGATGAGCAGCACCGCCAGGGCGGCCAGGGCCGGTTTGCGCTCCCGGGGTGGCACGGGGAGCTTGCGCGAAGCCGGGCCGGACAACCCCGCCGCCTGGTTGGCGGCAGGCTTTTCACTGGTCCTCATGGGTGGGGGGCTCCCATTGTGAATTGGGGAATTCACGCCATTATGTGGGTCGGGGTGGCGCGGTGGGGTCGGAATGCGAGGACCCATGCTCGTTTCGCAGGTGGCGGGATGTCAACTGGAAATAATCAATGCCTATTGTTTCTATCCAGTTGACGGGTGGTGAGTTTTCTGAGTAGTTGCCACTTCATTAACATGCGTCACCTTAATCACAGCTTTTGCTGGATTTGATCTCCTAAGTCCGGCGGACGGGACGCCTTGCGCCGGGTGGACGCCCCCGGCGCCGTTGTGCCCCGAACCAGGCACAACCGGCGGCACCGGACCACCTAGCAGATTCCTGGACAGCGGACGACGAGCGAGCCACACGCCAAGTTCCAGACGGAGGAGAGCCACACGCCAAGCCCTCGGACGGCGGACGGACGAAGGAACCCCACGCCAAGCCCCCAGGCAGCGGACGGACGAGCGCCGGTTGCCGGGTCACGTCCACCACCGAAGCCACCCAACCAACACCGGGACGGAAGTTGTCCACAGGCGGTGGCGCGCCGGCCCGCGTTGTCCACAACCGGCCCTTGCCATGCCATTGGCGTCAACCAACCGGCCTAACCTCGCTTCGGGCGCTACCTTTGGCGGCCCGAGGTCGAGCGAGGAGACTGCACCATGCGGATCATGCTCACCGTGCTCGGCGGGCAAGGCGATCGTGACGTCGTGATCGACGGAGACGACAACGTCACCGTGGCGAGGTTGGCCGAGGCGCTGAGCGATCCCGAGCCGATGGCGAAGGTCGTCCGCCTGCCCGGGGCCAGGGCGCCCTACGGACTGTCGGCGACCGGCGGCACCGGCCCGCAGGTGCCCCGTCCCCGCAGGCCGAGACACCTGCGTGACGACGGCACCACACACTTGCCGGGCGACGGCGCCCAACGGCCCACGGTGCCCCGCGGGCGACATCTGGCCCTGTGGCGCGACGGCCGCCCGCTGGACCCGCGGGCGCCGGCCGCCGCGGTGCTGCGCGACGGTGACAAGGTCACGCTCGATCCCCGGCTCGCCCGCACGACGGTCGTCGAGGAGCCGGGCGGGGTGGCGGAGGTGCGGGTGGTGGGCGGCCCCGCGGCCGGCGCGGTGCATCGGCTGGGCCTGGGCGTGCACGTCATCGGCTCCGACCCGACGTGCGCGATGGCCACCGCCGACCCGGCGCTGGCTCCGGAGGCGGTGGCCGTACGCGTGACACCGGAAACGATCACCGTGGAGCGGGCATGGCGGGAGCCGGGAGCGGCACCCAAGATCAAGCTCAAGGGCCGCTGGGCCGAGGAGGTCGCCGAGCTCACGGCGCGGGTCGCGGAGCGGGAGGCGGCCGAGTTCGCCGCCGACTACGGAGAGATCCCCGAGCTCGACGGGCGGCCGCTCACCGAGCCCGTCGAATGGCCCGACCAGGCGGTGCTGACCTGCGGTTCATCGGTGTTCGTGCTGACCTCGATCGAGCCTAGAGACGCCCATCTGGCGCCGAGGTCCGACGGCGGCGTGTCCTACAACCGCCCGCCCAGGCTCCGGCGACCCGAGCCCGAACGCAAGATCGTCAGGCCGAAGGAGCCGACCAGAAACGAGGGCCTGCGGCTCCAGCTGCTGGCCGCCTTCCTGCCCGCCGTGCTCGGCCTGACCCTGGCGATAGCCCTGAGGCAGTGGTATTACCTGCTCGTCGCCCTCATGACTCCCGTCATCATGATCGGCCAGTGGTGGAGCGACCGCCGCCACGGCAAGAAGCAGCACAAGAAGGC
Source organism: Nonomuraea jiangxiensis (assembly GCF_900099965.1). GTDB lineage: Bacteria > Actinomycetota > Actinomycetes > Streptosporangiales > Streptosporangiaceae > Nonomuraea > Nonomuraea jiangxiensis. The sequence goes on from NZ_FNDJ01000003.1 coordinate 368,861, forward strand.
GATCAAGGAATACCAGGAGCAGCTCCAGGCGTACGACGAGGCGGTCGAGCGGGCGCGGGCGGCCGACGAGGCGGCGCGCAGGTCCGACGCGCCGGACCCGGCCCAGGTGCTGCTCACGGCCACCGGGCCGCGCCGACGGCTGTGGGAGCGCAGGATCCACGACTCCGACGCGCTCCGGCTCAGGGTCGGCCTCGCCGACCTGCCCGCCAACCTGGAGCTTTCGGAGGAGCAGGGCGGGCCGATCGACCCGCCGATCTGCCGTTCCGTGCCTGTGGCGCTGCCGATGCGCCGGCTCGGCGTGGCGGGCGTCACCGGCCCGCGGGCGGCCGCGACCAGTCTGGCGAGCTGGCTGATCGCTCAGGCGGCGACCCTGCACAGCCCTCGTGACCTGGCCATCGTGGTCGTGTCCGCGCACGCCGACGCCGAGCGCCGCTGGGGCTGGACGCGCTGGCTGCCGCACTGCGCGCCGCGCGCGGGCGAGGACTGCGTGGTGCTGGTGGGCACCGATCCCGACTCGGCCGCCCGCCGCGTCTCGGAGCTCGCCGCCCTCATCGACCAGCGCCAGAACACCGCGATCCCCGAGCTGAGCAAGATCCCCACCGGCTGGGACGACCTGGGCGGGCCGGAAAAACCGACGTTCTCCTCCTATGACGTGCGCCCTTACGACGTGCTCGTGGTCCTCGACGGCGCCCAGATCCTGCGTGGCCTGCCCAACATGCCTCAGGTACTGCGTCAGGGGCCGCGCTCCGGGGTGTTCACCCTCGCCATCGACGACGACCAGCGGCTGCTCCCCGAGGAGTGCCAGACCGTGGCCGCGTGCGGCACCGACGGTCTCATCCGCCTGCTCGGTGGCGGGCTCGACGTCATCGGCCCGGTGCTGGGCGATCTGGTCTCCGCCACCTGGTGCGACCGCCTGGCCAGGGCGTTGTCCCCGATCCGTGACGTGAGCAGGGACGACCCTGGGGGCAACCTGCCCGACGCGGTCCGCCTGCTGGATCTGATGGGCATGCCAGACCCTTCTGGGCGTGAGCTGGCCGCCCAGTGGCGGGACGAGGGCTCGACCCAGGCGCTGATCGGCATCGGCCCGGACGGCCCGTTCTCGGTGGACCTCAGGCTCGACGGCCCGCACGGCCTCATCGCCGGCACGACGGGCGCCGGCAAGTCTGAGCTGCTGCAGACGCTGATCTGCTCGCTGGCGGTGGCCAACCGTCCCGACCAGCTCACGTTCGTGCTGATCGACTACAAGGGCGGGGCGGCCTTCAAGGAATGTGTACGCCTGCCGCACACGGTCGGCATGGTCAGCGACCTCGACGGTCACCTGACCCAGCGGGCCCTCGACTCGCTGGCGGCCGAGATCCGCCGCCGGGAGCTGCTGCTGCGGTCGGCCGGGGCCAAGGACATCGAGGACTATACGGGGTCGGGCATGCCCCGGCTGGTGTTGATCATCGACGAGTTCGCCGCCCTGGTGGCCGAACTGCCCGACTTCGTCACGGGTCTGGTGGACATTGCCCGCCGGGGCCGTTCGCTGGGCATCCACCTGATCCTGGCCACGCAGCGGCCCGCCGGTGTGGTGACGGCCGACATCCAGGCCAACACCTCGCTGCGGATCGCCCTGCGGGTGACGGAGCCCGCCGAATCGTCCGACGTCATCGACCTGCCGGACGCCGCCCACATCTCCAAGTCGACGCCCGGCCGCTGCTACGTACGTTCCGGGGTGGGCGCGGCGACGGCCGTACAGACGGCCAGGGTCGGGGGTCGCAGCCCGGCGGCCTCGCCCCGCTCGCAGGACCAGCTCGGCGCGTCGAACGCCGACGTACGGGTGCTCGACGTGGCCTGGAGCACCCTGGGCAGGCCCCTGCCGCCCGCGCCGGAGCCGGAGGAGGACGCGACGGCCACAGACCTCAGCCTGGTCGCCGACGCCCTCATCGAGGCCGCCCGCCTTGCCGGCGTCCCCCACCAGCCCAGCCCATGGCTGGACCCCCTCCCCACCCACCTCGTCCTGAACTTCGCCACCCCCACCACCCCGCCAGAGGCCGCCCACGCCCCCGCCACCCCACCACAGTCCGCTCACGCCCTCACCACCCCGCCACAGTCCGCTCACGCCCTCACCACCCGGCCCGAGTCCGCTCACGTCCCCGCGCACGCCGGCCGCCACGTCCCGTCCGCCCCGGATCCAGCGTTCCGGCCCGGCCTGGGAGCCCGTCGCCCATCGAGGCCTGGGGAGTTCGTGGAGGTGGCTCCGCTGCCCTTCGGCATCACTGACCGGCCGTGGGCGCAGGACCGACACCCGCTGGCGCTCGACGTGGCCCACGGGGGTCACCTGCTCATCGCCGGAGCCGCGCGCAGCGGCAGATCGACGGCCCTGCGGACCATCGCCGGTTCCATCGCCGCCCACGCCTCTCCTGCGGACGTACACGTCCATGCGGTGGACTGCGGCTCGGGCGCGCTGCTGCCGCTGGTGGCGATGCCGCACTGCGGCGCCGTGGTCACCCGCGACCAGCTCGACCGGGTGGAGCGCCTGCTCGTACGCCTCCGCGCCGAGGTCGGCCGCCGACAGCAACTGCTGGCCGAAGCCGGTCACGCCTCCTTGGCCGAATACCGCCAGGCCGGTCATCGCCTCCCGTGGCTGGTGTTCATGCTCGACCGCTGGGAGGGCTTCGTCGCCGCCTTCGAGAGCTACGACTATGGCCGCCTGATCGAGGCCCTGATGCAGCTGCTCCGGGAAGGTCCGGCGGTGGGGTTCCGGGCAGTGGTCACCGCCGACCGCTCCGGCCTGCTGGGGCAGGTCTCCACGGTCTTCGACGACCGCCTGCTCCTCCGCCTCGCCGACCCCGCCGACTACGGCCTGGCCGGTTTCCCGCTCAAGGGCCTGCCTTCGTCCGTACCTCCCGGCCGCGCCCTCTCGATGGGCGACCACGGCATCGTGGAACACCACATAGCACTCCTCGACCCCGACCCGGCAGGCCCAGCACAGGTCGCGGCCCTCCAATCCCTGGCCCGCACCGCTGCCGCCATCGACCTCGACCCACCCCCAACCGTCGGCACCCTCACAGGCGACGGCACACTCACGGGCGCCAGCACACCCACCGACGTCAGCGCGCCTTCAAACGTCGGCAGCACGCCCTCGAACGCCGGCACGCCCTCGAACGCCGGCACGCCCTTGAACACCGGCACGCCCTTGAACACCGGCACGCCCTTGAACGCCAGCGCACGCACGGACGTCGGTGCGCGCCTTGACGCCAGCGCATCCATGGACCTCGGCGCGCCGCTGGCCGACACCACGCCGACGCCCGATGCGGGAACACCAACCCATGCGGGGACACCGACCCATGCGGGGACGTCGGCCCACGCGAGCGCATCAACCAGCATGGGGGCGTCCATCAGGACGGATGGTACAGACACCGGTGGCGGTGCCGGCTCTCGTGATGGTGCTGGTCGGTCCGGTGGGCGCCGGGGGGTGGAGCGGGCTCATGGGCGTCCTCTTGCCGCCGCTGGTCAAGGTGGCTGGCGTTGGGAGGGCGCGCCACCGCTACGCGTGGACGCTCTGCCGATGCGCATCACGGCCTCCCAGGCGCTGGCTCTGGATCCCGCGTTCGGCCCTCCGTCACCGTTGTGGGCCTTGATCGGGGCCGGAGGTGACTCCCTCGCGCCGCTGGGGATCGACCTCCTGGCTCAGGGTCCTGGAGCGGTGATCGCGGGCCCGTCCCGGTCCGGCCGTTCATCGGTGCTGCTCACGGCCGCCCATTCGCTGATCGATCGCGGTACGCCGGTCATCGCCGTCGCGCCCAGGCGCAGCCCCCTGAAGCAGTTGGCGGGGGCGGTGGCCGTGCTGGACGGCAACGCCGACAACCTGCAAGAACTGGTCGCCGACCTGCACGAGTACGTCGTGCTGGTGGATGACGCCGAGCTGATCAACGCGGACGCGCCGCTGGGCATGGCCTTGGAGGAGGTGCTTCGTTCGGGCCGGGACGGCGATCACGCACTCTTGATCGCCGGTACGACTGGGGACCTGGCCGTCGCCTATCGCGGGTTCGTGGCCGAGACACGCAAGTCTCGTACGGGGCTGCTGCTGGCGGTGCAGAGCCAGGCGGATGGCGACCTCTTCACGATCCGCCTCCCGCGCGGCACGGCCGGTGGACCACCCGGCCGGGGTTTCCTGGTGACAACGGGCAACATCACACCGGTCCAAGCGGCTCTCCCCGACAACGACGCCTGAAAGACCCACTGCTCCCTTCCCCTACGGTTCGGGTCCATCCAGCCACAGCGAGGTGGCGTGGGCGGATTCGGGAGGTGGATCCGCCGATGCGCTCCTCACCGCCGAATCCGAGCCGCCGCCCCACACGCCCTCGCCCACATGCAGCGTCGTGAACACGAGGCTGGGGTCGGACGATGCGGCTGCTCACCGTCGAATCCGCGCCGCCGCGCCCCACCCTCGCCCACATGCAGCGCCGTGAACACGAGGCTGAGGTCGGACGATACGGCTACTCGCCATCTATCCGTGCCGCCACCTCACTCGCCACCGCTTACACGGAACCACGCAGGCAAGGAGGGGCCCGGAGGGGAGCTGGCCAATGGGGCTGCTCGCCGCTCACACGGCCTCACAGCGGACCCAGCTAGGGCTTACTCGTCCAGGGGGGTGAGTGCGTGGTGGCGCCGTTGCGTCAGGTGTCGATTTTCAGGAGTTTGCCGAGAAGTGTGCTCAATTGGTCACGCTCGTCGGGTGTAAGAGGCTGGAAGGTGTCCTCGAGGAAGGCTGGGATCGACGTCTGCGCCTGGGCCAGCCGTCGGCGGCCGGCGTCGGTGATGGTGACGGCGTAGGAGCGGCGGTCGCGGGGGTTGCGTTCCCTGCGTACGAGACCCTCCTGTTCGAGGTCGTCGCAGACGCTGACCATGACACTGCGGTCGATGCGTAGTTCTTCGCTGAGCGTCTGCTGGGAGCAGGGGCCGACGGCGTCGAGCATCTGGAGCACGAGGTGCTGGCCGACTCCGAGCCCTTCCTCGCCGGCGCGGGCGTCTGCGGCGCGGGCCACGGCGGCCGAGGCCCGGCAGAGCGCGATGTCCAGCCGCTCGGCCGCCAGTTGCGGGAAGTACGTCGGTCGTGCGCGGTCGGCTGTCTTGGTCGGGGTGGCCATCGGTCTCCTCTTCGCTCTGCCATCAGCCTACACGGCATTCATCTGGCCGCAGATTGTTTGACAGCAGATGATTTGCAGGCATACGGTCCTAATCGTCTGTAAGGAAATTGTTTGTACTCAGGGGAGAGGGCCGTGCCACGAACCTATGGCCGTAAACAGATGGCCCTGGTGTTGCTGTGCGCAGCGGTGTTCCCGGACTCGCCGGTTACCGGATCGCCTTCCTGGCCGGGGGCGGCTTCTCCCTGGCGGGCGCCTCATCGCCGTCTACGGCCTGCGCTCGCGTCGCCCCGTACCCGTCCCCGCCGTCTGACAGGAGACCCATCGTGACACTGGACCTCACCCCCGACGAACTGCTGAGCACCACCCGCGCCGTGCGCAAACGCCTGGACTTCACCCGGCCGGTGCCTCGCGAGTTGATCGAGCAGTGCGTGGACCTGGCCGTGCAGGCGCCCACCGGGCGCAACCGGCAGCGCTGGCACTTCATGGTCGTGACCGAGGCCGCGCAGCGCCGGGCCGTGGCCGACATCTTCCTGCGCGCCCTGGCCGTGGCCGGCGGCCAGCCGCTGAGCGAACGTGATCTGTGGCGCATGAACTACCATTCCGGCTCCACCGAGCGGGTTTTCGATGGCCTGCGGCACCTGGCCGCCAGCATCCAACGGGTGCCCGCGTTCGTCATCCCCGGCGTGGAGGGCCGCACCGACCATGCGCCGGTGGCCGAGCAGGCGGGCACCTGGGGGTCGATCCTGCCCGCCGTGTGGAGCTTCATGCTGGCCGCCCGGGCGCGCGGCCTCGGCACCGTGTGGACCACCGCGCAGGCGCCGCTCGAACGCGAGCTGGCCAAGGTGCTCGGCGTGCCCCACGAGAAGGTCATGCTGGCGGCCTTCATCCCGCTGGCCTTCACTCTCGGCACCGACTTCAAGCCCGCTCCACGTATCCCACGGGAGGAGGTTCTGCACTGGGACCGGTGGTGAGCGCGCCGGCCAGGTCGCGTGCGTGCTCGGCCGGGTCACGGGCGCGCTGTTCCGGCGGACTCTGCCGGCGAAGGAGGTGACCCAGGCGGTGTGCGCGTTGGCATTTCTTCGGACAAGGACTCCTTCAGGCGCGCCGTCGTACAGGCCAAGGTCATGGACGGGGGCCGCACCGGATGGCTCCTGTACGTGAACGGCTACGGGATCGCCGCCAGCGGCGTGAAGTTCACCGCCCTGGGCGGCGTCGCGTCTGAACCGGTTATCGCCTCATCACGGTGACGGGATGGCCCGGATCGTGTACGACATGGACTCGCTATGACATCCGGGACGAGTGGTGTCACCGGCCGTTCTTGCCCCATTTCCGGTAATGCCCACTGCGGTTTCTGGTCAGCGCGGCGGTTTCGTGAGACGAAGACAACGGACATAACCGGTATTCACTCACTCTGTCAGGAGTCCAGGTCATGCCCGTTACACACCCCCCAACGCCGACAAACCACGTTCCTCACTCCCGTCGCCGGAAATCGCGGCGCTTATCCTTCGCCCTGCGGGCGCTGGTGAGTGCCATCGCGATCGTCGTGGCCGTCCCGGGCATCGCGCACGCCGCCCCGCCGACGGCACTCGACGGGGCCGCGCCGTCGGACGACCGTACCTACCAGCCGGCGTTCGACTACGACGGCGACGGCTGTTACCCGACACCCGCCATCGGCCGTGACGGCACCATCGCCCCGGGCCTCGCACTCGGCGGGGCGGTGAACGGGCAGTGCCGCGACCTGTCCGACCTCGACAACACCAACTCCTATTCGCGCTCCAAGTGCAACAACGGCTGGTGCGCCTACATCTACGGGCTCTACTTCGAGAAGGACCAGACGCTGCCCGGCTGCTGCGGGCACCGGCACGACTGGGAGCACGTCGTGGTCTGGGTCCAGAACGGTACGGCGCAGTACGTGGCGGCATCCGAGCATGGCGCCTACAACGTACGCGCGCGCTCCCAGCTCCCGTGGGACGGGACGCACCCGAAGATCATCTACCACAAGGACGGGCTGTCCACCCACGCGTTCCGCTTCGCGAACGTCGACGAGCAGCCGGAGAACCACAAGGGCACCTGGCAGTTCCCGCCGCTGGTCGGCTGGGACAACTACCCCGCCGGGTTCCGCGACCGCCTGGTGGCGCACAATTTCGGCTCGGCCAGCTTCGGGCTCAAGGACTCCTCGTTCGGCGGCGAGCTGGCGAAGGCCAAGCCGGCCGGAATACCGTTCGACCCCTATGCCTGACCGCAGACGGCTTTCCTCTGTCGCCAGCGATTCGGCGGCCGGCTGACCGATTCGTGACGAGGTCATGCCGAGCCGGTGATCACGTCTCTGGTTCGTAACAGGCATCATGGTTGCCCCGCGTCAGAGGACATGGCACGGCCCGCTCACCGCATGCGCGATCGCCATGGCGGTTCTCGCTGTGGTGAGCGGGATCGGTCTGGTGGTCAATGAGCGGATGGTGCTGGGCGAAGGGGGTCTGCCCGGCCGTGTGGCTCAAGCCGTTCAAGTTCGCGGCCTCCTTCGGCCTTTCCGCGATCACGTTCGCCTGGATGATCGCCATGGTGGAGCGGTGGCGGCGGACGCTGGGGTGGCTGGGTACGGTCGGGGTCGGCGGGTTCGTTCTGCCGGAGATCTCGGCATCACCTTCCAGGCGGTGCGTGGCGTGCGCAGCCACTTCAACGTCGGCACGACGCTGGACGAGTCCGTGTTCATGGTGATGGGCGGGGCCGCGTATCTGGGCTGGGCGCTGACGCTCGGGCTGGGGATCTTAGTTGCGGGCCCGTGGGCTTCGGCCGGGTGAGGCGGGCCGGGATGGCCGGCGCGGTCACGGTCAGCGCGGTGATGAACGCGATGATCGCGACGTAGGTGAGGGGCGGGACGTAGGGAAGGGGCGTACGGATCATCGCGTTGCTGAAGGCGGTAAGGACGGCCAGGGAGATCAGCGGGGATCTTTGCGGTGGCGTTCGCGGCGGCGACGGCCACCTCGCCGTCGGACACGCCGCTGCACCATCAGGGGTGGCGGGCTGAAACGGGCCGCGGGCTGAGGTGGTCGCTGGTCGGCGGAGACATAGTGGGGTGTTTCATTCTGGCGTCTGTTTCAGCAGGCGCTCGGCCAGGCGGCGGACGGCGGTGCGCAGGTCCTGCGGTGACAGGATCGTGAACCGGAAGCCGAGTCCGGCGAGCATGGTGGCCATGCCGTCCAGGGACTCGGCACGCGTGCGCAGGAGGACTCCGTCCGGTGTTTCGGTGAGTGTGGCCACCGACGGCGGGATGCGGCGGGACGCCTCGGCGAGGGGAACGTGCAGAATGACCTCGACCACGTTCGCATACGGCACCTGGGCCAGCGACGCGGTGACCTGCCGCACCGGATCGGACTCCTCGGGGATCTCATAGGAAGCCGTCCCCGGGACGACGGCGGAGATCCGGTCGACGCGGAAGGTGCGGATCTCGCCGGACCGGTGGTCATGGCCGGTCACGTACCAGCGGCCGGAGTGGAAGACCAGACCGTGGCCGTCCAGTTCGCGTTCGGTCTCGGCGCCTTTCCAGGAGCGGTAGCGCAGTGTGACCCGGCGGCGGTCGCGGATCGCGGCGGCCAGGGTCAGCACGGCCCGGCTCGCGGGCGTCGGCGCCGCACGTTCGGCGAGGGTGAAGTCCAAGGTCTCCTCCAGTGCGCCGACCTGTTCTCGCAGCGTGGTCGGCAGCACCCGCCGGATCTTGGCCAGGGCGGCTTCGGTGGCCTCGGCGGCAAGGCCCAGGCGGCGGCCGGCGAGCAGACCGAGGACCACGGCGGTGGCCTCGTCGTCGGTGAGCATCAGCGGTGGCAGCTTGTAGCCGGGCATCAACTGGTAGCCGCCGTAGCGGCCGCGCTCGGCGGCGACCGGGATGCCCAGTTCGGCGAGCCGGGAGGCGTAGCGCCGGACGGTCCGCTCGTCCACACCGAGCCGCTGCGCCAGGTCGCGGCCGCCCAGCCCGTGGTGGGCCTGGAGCAGTTCGAGCATCGCCAGCATCCGGATCGCCGGATATGACACAGATCACCCACTTAATCCGGGCGGATTCTGTCCGCTATCGGCCTTAGCGTAGCGACATCGGCTCACTGGAAGGACGATGAGATGGCGAACTACGTGCTGGTTCCCGGCTTCTGGCTCGGCGCCTGGGCTTGGGATCAAGTGGCGCGGGAACTACGCGCCGCCGGACACGAGGTGCGGGCGGTCACCCTGACGGGGCTGGCGGAGCGGGCTGGGGAGCTGTCGCCGGAGGTCGGCGTGGAGACCCATGTGGTCGACATCCTCGCGGCGATGGACGGATGGGACGAGGTCGTCCTGGTCGGGCACAGCGGGGCGACTGTCCCGGTGACCGCGGTCGCGGACCGGCATCCCGAGCGGCTCAGCCGGGTCGTCTACGTTGACACCGCGCCACTGCCGTCCGGTGTGGCGGTGATCGACTTCAACGACGAGGACACCCAGAAGGCCTGGCGCGCTCAGGTCGGGGACGGTCATGCGCTCGACGCGCCCTCCTTCGAGCAAGGGGACGGGAAGTTCGAGGGACTGACCAAGGAGCATTGGGCGCAGATCCGTGCGAAGGCGACGCCGCAGCCGTGGGGCGCGGTCATCCAGTCGGTTCAGCGGCCGCAGCAGATCCCGGCGACGCCGAAGACCATGGTCGCCACTACGATGCCGGTGGCGGTGATCCGCGAGCTGGTCGCTTCGGGGAACCCGGCGTTCGCCCCGCTCGGCACACCCGAATGGACCTTTGCCGAGCTGCCGACCGGCCACTGGCCGATGTTCTCGCGACCGGCGGAGCTCGCCGCGTTGCTCTGACGACGCTTCCTCAGCCTCGCTTCGACGTTCTGGTACGAGGCGACGGCCTCGCGTTGACACTGGCCGGCGTGGTCGGGGGCGGCCTGGCCGCGCCTGCATCCGTGAGATCATGCTGCGATCGATCGGACTGGCGGCATTGAAACGTGGTCCGTCTCGGCGTGAGATCGAGAGGTTGTGGACATGCTCCGTACCCAGCTGGCCGTCCTGACCGCGGGAATCGTCGGAGCCTCCCTGCTGTCCCTGGTCGATCCGCGACCGGCCGTGGCCGCCTCCGCGCTGACGTGCTCGGCGGTCGTCCCGGTGTACGGCATCGACGGTGGGGGAAAACTGCGCTGGTACGGCCACCGCGCCGGCGCCTCCGGCGAGGATTCCTGGGCCGCCGACAGCGGCAAGGAGATCGGCTACGGCTGGAACACGCTGGCCAAGGTGTTCTCCGGCGGCAACGGCGTGATCTATGCGGTCGACGGCGACGGAAACCTGAAGTGGTACCGCCACCTGGATCCGGCGACCGGTGAGCGCGGCTGGGCTCCCGGCGAGCGCACGGTCATCGGCAACGGCTGGGGCGACTTCGTGGACATCGTGTCGGCCGGCTCCGGAGTCATCTACGCCCTCGACAAAGCCGGAGACCTGCACTGGTACCGCCATCTTTCACCGGCAACCGGCGAAGCCAGATGGGCGCCGGGGAGCGGCAAGGTCATCCGCTCCGGCTGGACAGCGATCACTACGCTGATGACCGGACGCGACGGCACACTGTACGGCGTGAACACCAAGGGACAGGTCCGCTGGTACGACCACACCGATCCGGTCTCCGGCGGCACCACCTTCGGCCTGGGCACGGGGCTGGTAACCGGCGAGGGCTGGACGGATTACCGCAGTCCGTCCGGCGCCGGAGCGGGAGTCGTCTACGCGCTCGACGCGTCCGGCCGGATGTGGTGGCACCACCATGCCGACCCCCTGGCCGGGGCACCGGTCTGGCAGGACCGCCGCCCCCTGAACGAAGGATTCGCCTCCTTCACCACCCTGTTCGCCGACGCCACCGCCTGCGCGCAGGGGCAGTCCTTCACCGGTTACACCCCCGGCAAATCCGGCCAGAACCTCTACTACAGCCAAGGCCGGGTCGGCGCCGTCCTGACGGAAGGCGCCCGAACCGCCGTCACCTACGGCCCGCAACGTAAGTTCGCCGAGCCGACGACCGAGGCGACCGTCTCGACCCGAGCCTGGGTCCGCCTGCTCCCCGGCCCATGGTCACCGTCGGCGCCATGGGCGGCCACCTGGCCGGCGGCCAACATCGCCAGGACTGACGAGGATCTGCTGGACATCGCCACGCAGTATCTCGCGGACGCCCCCTCCAAGGTCCGCGACGGCCTGCGCTACGCGGGCGACGCCCACTACGGTCCCCTGCTCCCGGACGGCACCCGGGAAGAGGGCTCGGACTTCAACGACTACCTCGGCCTCGCATGGACCTACGACGACAGGATCGACCCCCCGGAAACCCGCCAGAAGGACTCGCTGGACTGTTCCGGTTTCGTCAGAATGGTCCTTGGCTACCGCGGCGGCTACCCGCTGGGCATCGGCGACACGCTGAGCAAGTCCGCGATTCCCCGCCGAGCCGTACAAATGGCCGACGAGAACGCCCCGGGGATCACCGTGATCGACGGTGGAACGGCCAAGCCCACGTCCTACGCGGATCTGCAGACGGGCGACCTGCTGTTCTGGGACGCCAGCACGGACGACGGCACGGCCATCGACCATGTCGGCATCTATCTGGGAATCGACTCCACCGGCAAACACCGGTTCATATCCAGCCGTAAAACGGTCGACGGGCCTACGCTGGGCGACGAAGGCGGCTCCTCGACCCTCGACAGCGCCACGCTCTACGACCGCTCATGGCGCAAGGCCAAGCGCGCCTGACCTGCGGTCCGTACGACACGCACGAAGGAGAAGATCCCCGGACACCGCCATACGCGAGGCCGTGACGGCGTTCGGCAGGGCGAGTGCTCCGTGGAGCGTACCGGTCGCGGGCGCGGCGGCCGATCGGCCGGATCGCGCCCTATGATGCGGTGCGCGACGTCCACCAGGCCGCCACCTGTGCCCTGGAGGTACATCCGAGCTTGCGCAGAATGCGCTCGACGTGGCCCTCGGCCGTGCGTTGCGCGATGATCAGCCGTTGGGCGATCTTCTTGTTCGTCAGCCCTTCGGTGATCAGTTCGGCGATTTCGAGCTCTCGCGGTGTGAGCTCCTCGGTGTTCGCCCTGACGCGCGGCTCGCGGGGCAACGCCTTCGTCGGTTTCGCGAGAATGCGGTCGATCGTAGCCGTGGGCGTCATCCGCGCGCCCCGCTGGTACGCCTCCTCGAATGCCGTCTCGCCCAGCGATTCACGCGCGTAGTCACAGGCGTTGTCGTGTTCCGCTCCCCACGTGGCGTACCCCAGGAGAGAGATCCCCGCTTTGCCCCAGGTCGCATGTGCCGCGCCGAGCAGCCAGGCCACCGACCCCGCATCCTTTCGCCGGGTCGCCAGCCAGGACAGCGACTCCAGACACGCACCGATGACGGTCGGGTCCTCGAAGTCGCGGTTGATGTCGAGAATCTCCTTGAGCAGGCGCGTGGCCTCGTCGAGATCTCCTTGCAGGCGCCTGAGGTCGGCGAGGATCCACAGGAGATACGACTGGTTCCAGCGTGCGCCCCGGCGAGCGCATTGCTCGATCACCGAATCGCAGAGTTCCACGCCCGCATCGATCTCGCCCAGCGCGCCCAGCACACCCGCCAGGTCCGCGGTGGCGAGCCAACGTCCCGGTAGGTCACCCGTCACCTCATGATGATCGCGTGCCGTGCTCAAAAGGCTCCTGGCCCGCGGGTAGTCGTGGTCGCAGACCGCGCTCAGCCCCAGGACATAGGTCGCGTACGCACGGCTGCGGTCGTCGCCGAGCCGTTCGGCCAGGGCACGGCTCTCCTGGCCGTGCAGGCGGGTGGCTTCGAGGTCACCCTGGTAGAACGCCAGCCAACCGGCCAGCCACAACCCTCGGACCCTGGCCGCGTCCGCCTCGGCGCCCCCTGGCAGGGCGGCCAGCAGGCGCTCCACCTGACATCTGCCCTCGCTCACCGCGTGCACCAGCCAGAAGGGCCAGAGGTCGGCGGCGAGATGCAGGCCGCTGATGGCCTCGTTCGGAGTCGTCAGGCAGTATTCGATCGCGGCCCGGATGTTGTGCCGCTCGGACTTGAGCCGCCGGCTCCAGTGACGTTGTTCTGACTCCGCCCATCCGGTGGTCGCCTGTGAGGCGAGCGCGCCGCACCAGTCGCGGTGCCGCGCTCTGACCGTCTCCAGCTCGCCCGACTCCCCCAGGCGGCCACGGCCGAACTGCCGCAAGGTGTCGAGCATGCAGTAACGCACACCCGTGCTGTCGTCATCCCGGATCACGATCGACTTTTCGACCAGGCTGTGCAGACGGTCCAGCAACTCCTCTGCGGGGAGGTCGTCGTCGCAACACACCGCTTCCGCCGCCGCCAGGTCGAAGCTGCCGGCGAAAACGGTCAGCCTTGCCCACAGCGTACGGTCGAGCGGGTCCAACAGGTCGTAGCTCCACTCGACCATCGCCGTGAGCGAGGTCTGCCGGGTGTCGTGGCCCCTGTGCCCGATGGTCAGCAGCTTGAATCGATCATCAAGCCGGGCAACGATCTGCTCCACCGACAGTGAGCGCATACGAACCGCGGCCAGTTCGATGGCGAGGGGGATCCCCTCCAGATCGCGGCACAGACGTGCCACCGACGGACACTTGTCGGCATCCAGGTGGAACTCCGGGAAGACCGCCTGTGCCCGGCTGACGAACAAACTGACGGACTCGTACCGTGCCAGGACCTCGGCGGGCTCTCCGGCCGAGGGCTCCAGCGGCACCGTGAGCGGTGGGACCTGGAAGATCTGCTCACCTTCCAGGCCGAGTGGCTGACGGCTGGTCGCGAGGATCCGAAGACCCTCGGACGCCCGGAGCAGGGTGCGGGCCAGATGGGCGCAGCCATCGACCAGATGCTCGCAGTTGTCCAGGACCAGCAGCCCTTGTCGGCCGGCCAGGTAGTCGATCGGCGTTTCCGTCCGCGACGTGGTGGACATGTCGGGCAGGCCCATCGCCGCGGACACCGTTTGCGGGAGGAGACTCGGGTCCGTCAGCGTGCTGAGGTCGACGTACCAGACGCCGCCAGGGAACGCCCGGTGCCGTTTACGCGCCGTATGCAGGGCGAGCCGCGTCTTGCCGATGCCGCCGGGACCTGTCAGGGTCAGCAGCCGGCTCGACTCGAGCAGGCGACGGACCTCCGGGGCCTCCTTGCGGCGGCCGAGGAAGGGGGTCAGTTCGGCAGGAAGCACGCGACTCGACCGTGAAACATCGCCACCGGCTCGTGTCCTCCTGTCCAGCGGACCCTTTTGTCCAACCTAGCGATTGTAGTTCGGGGTCGCAGGCGGCGGATCCGGTGCAGGTCAGGCTTCCCGGCATGCTGTACGGCGATGGACGTCCGGGCGTCGCGCTTATGCGGCGGGTGAGGAGCTCGCGACCATCTCAGCTCGGGTCAGGCCGGTCGCTTGACCGCCTCGAAGGCGCTCGGCAGGCCGTCGGCACCGTGGCCGAGGGCGACCGCACGCGTGATGATGGTCTTGAAGAATTCGGGCACGTCCACACCTATGCCGCGGGCACGGCTGGTCTCGATAAGGCGATTCATCGCGTTCAGGTGAATGTCGAGCGTCTCTTCGTCGCTCGGATACTTGCCTTCGTCGACCTGCCTGGCGACTTCGTGGAAGACCATTTCTATGGACCTGAGAAACTGAATGGCGACGGGGAGGAACGTCGACGCCTTGCTCCCCTCGGTGCCGACCAGGGAGAAGGCGTGGAAATAGCCGCTCAGGACGCCCCATTCCACGCCGAGAAGGCTCGAGTCGTACAGCGAGGCCATGCCATGGTCGGCTCCGAGGTAGGACGTGGCGCCGCCCAGGCAGTCGAGCATCTCTCGCTCGGCCGAGAACACCGCCTCTGATCCGCTGTAGAAGAGAACGGCCTCAGACCCTCCCACGCCGCTCGGCGTGGCCATCACGGCCCCGTCGAGATAGTGGGCACCGCGCTCGGCCGCCCAGGTGGCCGCCTCGCGGGCCTGTTCCGGGGTGCCGGTGCTCAGGTGTACGAGATGTCTCCCCGAGAGGACATCACCGCATGACTCCAGGACCTCGTACGCGGCCGGGTAGTCCGTCACGCAGACGATCACCGTTGGGCTCGCCGCAACGGCTTCGCGAACGGTCGCGGCTCGGGTCGCACCGTGAGACACCAGCTCATCGGCCTTCCCGGCGGTGCGGTTCCATACGGTCGTCTGGTATCCGTTCTTCACCAGAACCCGGGCCAGTGCCGAGCCCATCAGGCCGAGACCGATGACGGTGACAGGTGAACGATCGTTGTGGGCCATCACAGTGCCCTCCCTCTTGCTTCAACTGCGATACACGCGCTCGCCGAACAGTCTGGGCGACCTGGCATCGCGGCGTTAGGGGATAAATCCCCAACTTCCACGTGTTCGCCGTGCACGGCGCCGCCGGGCCGCCACGCTGGTAGCCGAGCTGGATCGGCGCCTGGTGCCGCCTGGCGGGTACGGCGTTGTTCAGATCCACCGGCAGCCGGTATTCGGTCACGACCAGCGGGATCTGGGTGTCGGGGGTGTAGTTCAGCGACCACTCCGTGCTCGTACGGGTCGACAGCGTGGTGTCCACCGCGACGCGGTACGAGCCAGGCCCGAACCCGGTGGGGAAGGTCGGCGTGTCGCAGAGTTGCCCGCCATCGCGATGAACCCGCGCCTCCTCGACGAGTACCTCGATCAGGCCGCGAAACACCCGATGCCGCTCCGCGCCGCGATCGTCCAGCGGCTCCGGCATCGGCGGCAGTACGTCGGTCAGCTCCAGCAACAGCGGACGCAACGCCCCACCCACCCAGCCGCGCGCCGTCAAGCTCCTCCCGCAGCCCGCGCACCGCCTCGACCAGCGGGTCCAGCGGGAACAGCTCACGGATCGGGTGACACCGGCCCACCAACCGACGCGACTCAGCGACGTCGCGATGGCCCAGCAGCTCGGTCACCAGGCGGGTCTTGCCCACCCCCCGCCTCGCCCTCCACCGCCACCACCACCGGCGGCGTCAGCAGCGCCGCCACGACGGTGCCGAGCTCGGCTTCCCTCCCCACCAGAACCGGTGACGTCAGCATCCAGCTCGTTGACCGTGAGTCCTCAACATGATCGGACCGGCCCTGAAGCATCAGCGCAGCGGCGACGGCCCGTCAAGAAACAGCCCCGGCCCATGCCGGGGTGTTCCATCGCCGGACATCGTTCGCCGTGAGTCGTTCACCGGCCGGCTGCGAACCGTCAGCCGATGCGGCTGTTCACCGCCGAGTCCGCGTCGCCGCCCCACACGTCGTCGTCCTCGTGCAACCACGTGCTGGATTCGCGATCACTGGATTCCTGGCCTCCAGCGCCGCCCATGCCCATGGGCATGAAGGGCATGCCCATGCCGGTCGTCCCGCCGCGGACGTTGGCCGACGGGCCCATCGCGGCGGCCACGCCGCTTCCGCCGGTCGATGTGCCCGAGCCGCCGCCGTAGGTGGCCGGGGTGTAGGTGGGGGTGCTGCCGGCGCCGCCGTTCGTGGTGGGGAAGGAGCTGGTGTTCGGTGGCTGGTAGTCCTGCAGGCGTGTCGTGGGGTGCGACTGCTGACCGGAACCCGTGGTCGTGATGCCGCCGGGGTTCTGGCCGGTGTTCGCCATGGTGGCGTTCGCCCCGGCCGACGGGTCCGTCTGGGAGTCCGCTCCCGGGTACGTGGGATCGGTGGAGGGGTCCGAACCGGGATCCGTCGAGCCGCCCGGGGGGTTCATCGAGTCGGTCGAGGGGTCCATCGAGCCGTACGGGGGCGAATTCGGGTCCAGCCCGCCCGACGGGTCGCCGGACAGGGCGGGGTCGTTGTACGAGGCGGGCATGACGCCGCCCACTCCTGGTCCGCCGCCGTCGAAGGGGTAGTTCACCGGCTGCGGGCGATCATCCAGCGGTGTCGGCGGCTTGATGTTCCGGAGCGCCACATTCAAGGTGTCCGGCATCGAGCTGAAGACGTGCTTGAGGTCATTGCCGAACGTCTGCAGGTGTTGCCCGGCCAGTTCGTTCTGGGACCCCCATTGGCCCTTGGTGCTGTCGCCGCCATAGACGCCGGTGTAGGTGCTGTAGTAGTCCGTCCAGTCGTCGTTGAACGAGGCGCTGCCTACCAGTCCACCGTTCCAGAATCCTTGGTAGTGCCAGGTCGGCAGCATGAAGCCGCCCCAGTCGTCGTTGAGGAACGCCTGGTGTTTGCGTACGACATTGGCGAAGTCCGAGAGGGGAGTGGACATGCCCTTCAGCTTTTCGGCCAGCTCGCCCAGCGTCACGTAGAGGATCCCGAGCGCTTTCTGGGCCTCGACCGAGGCATTACCCTCCCAGACCTTGGCAAGCTCGCGGGCCTCCCGTTCGATCGCGGCCTTCGCCTCGCTGACCGCCTGGTGAGCGTCCGAGTAGGCGATCGACGCGCTGTCGATGCGCGAGGCGTCGAAGCCCTGGAGGAAGGTCAGGACCTGCTCTACGTTCCGGTTGCTCGGGTTGTCGTCACCGAGACTCGCGCCCGGAGACTTCAGGTGGTGAGTCTCCTGCCTGGTGTCCCCCATACGGATCAGGCCTCCTGCCCGTTGGCCGTGTTCGTCACCTGGTAATTGCCGGCTCCGGCCTCGATGAGGGAGATCGCGATCTGGAAGTTCTCCAGGACCTGGCCGTAGACGGTCGCGAACTCCTGGTGGCTGGTCGCCAGCGTGTCGACAAAAGTCTTGATGCCTTCGATGCGGTCGACGCTCTTCAGGTGCGCGCGCATATCCGAGAGGTTGCCATAGGCGTCGAAATCCGCGACCGAGCCCTGGCGCTGGCCGTAGCCCTCACCGCTGATGGGCTTCATCGCCTCGCGAAGCGCCCCGGCGATGTTCAGGATCTTCTGAGGGCTGTACACGACTCCATCACGCTCAGGCTCCAGCCCCGGCCAGTTCGCAGGTGGCTGTGTTTCTCCCATGAGACGCTCCCCCTCCGCACTCGATCTAGAAGCCTACTGCACTGTTCCATTGCCGTACAGAAAACTCATAGTCAACATGCGTAACATGAGGCAATATGCAGACCCAGAAGGATCTTTATCAGGCGCATCGCCTCATGACGCAGCGTCTGGGGCTGGCCCTGCTTCAGGGTGAGCCGGATCTGCCGGAGTCGCCGATGCGGCGGCACAACGTGGCGACGTTCGCGGGGATCCTGATCGCGGTGCTGATCGTGGTCGGATTCGGCATCTGGGGGCTGCTCAAGCCCGGAAACGCCACCAAACTCACCGATCCCGGCCAGTTGCTGGTCGAGGAGGAGACCGGGGCGTCGTACGTCTACAACCAGCAGCAGAACAAGTTGCAGCCGGTGGCGAACTACGTGTCCGCTCGGCTGATGCTCGACAGCCAGGACATCAAGGTCAGAACGGTGTCCGCGGAGTCGCTGGCGCCCTACGCGCGAGGGCAGAAGGTGGGCATCCAGGGGGCGCCCGACTCGCTGCCCAAGCGCGAACGGCTGGTCAAGGCGCCGTGGTCGGTGTGCGTGGTCGAGGGGGCCGACGCCGCCGGGGTGCGTAAGCCGTTCGTGACGCTCGTGGGCGGGATCGACGTGGCCGGAACGCCGGTGGGCGGCTCCGCGCTGGTCGTCAACGACGGGACGCAGAACTGGGTGCTCTGGAACAACCAGCGCATGCGCGCGGCGAACGTGGACCGCCTCACCGATCAGACCCCGCGCCGCGTCCCCGTCTCCTGGATCAACGCCATCCCCTCCGGCGTGGACTTCGCCGCCCCGCCGATCATCCAGCGGGGCAAAAAGGCCGTCGGCCCCGGCGGCCGGGCGGCCAGAGTGGGGCAGGTGTTCAAGGTGGAGTCCGTCGCCGGCGCGGCCGAGCGCTGGTACGTGCTCCTCGCCGACGGCCTCGCGCCCATCAATCAGACGCAGGCGATGCTGCTGCTCCAGGACCCGGCCAGCAAGGCCGCGTACGGCCGGCTCCAGGTCCGCGAGATCGCCATCGACGCGGCGAGCGCCAACGCGGCCAAGGCGTCCGCGCAGCGGATCCGCGACAGCGGCCTGCCCTCGACCATGCCCCGTTTCCAGACGCCGGGTGTGTCGTCCCCGCTCTGCGCCGCCTACCAGGACACCGCGAAGGGCTCCACCAGGGCCGTCCTGACCACGGGCGGCCGGCTGCGCATCCCCACCCCGGCGGCGAGCGCCGGCCCGGACAAGGTCGACCAGGTGCTGCTGCCCCCGGGCAGCGCGGCGGTGGCCGGAACCCTGCCGGGCGACGGGCAGTTGTCGGCGGTCCAGCAGTTCTCGCTGATCACGGACCAGGGCAGGAGGTACCGGCTGGCCACGCCGGACGTGCTGGGCAACCTGGGATACGACACGACGGACGTGGCGCCGGTGCCCGTCGGCCTGCTGCGGTTGATCCCCGAGGGCCCCGCGCTGGACCCGGCGGCGGCCAGGATGCCCGTGCAGGAGGCGAACCTGATCCAGCAGCCCGGCACCCAATGAGCCGGGCTGGAAGGCCACCTACTAGATGTCCATGACCGGAGTGAGGCCACCGAGTTGCTCGTCGTACTCCATTCCCCCGCCGCCGGTCGAGAACGGCTCCGAATTCACGCCACCGCCCGACATGGAGGACATCATGGAGCCCGGGATGGCCTCGAACGTGGGGAAGATCTTGCCGGTCGCGTAAGAGGCCGCCTCGGCCGTGGCCATGACCATGGCGGCCCTCATGATCACCTTTCTGTGATTCCCCAGCATCACCTTGGCCACCTTGAGGACGGCTTGGCCCGCGGAGTCCAACGCGGCGCGAGCCGTCGCCCAGCCGATCGGGCCCGTGAAGTAGGAGACCAGTCTGAAGGCCGCCGCGTAGGCCATGAATAATGCGATGGCAGAGACCATGCCGGCACCGAATTTGGCGAACGTCGCAGTCTGGTCGACGGCAGTACCGGTGTCCTTACGGAGCTTCTCCAGCTCTTCAACCGATTCCTTGAAGCCGGCATGGATTTTGTCGAAGGCTTCGAACGCCGCACCTTCCCAGGTGCCCTGCTCCTGAAGCTGCGTCCGCAGCGTGTTCAACTGGGTAGTCAGCTCGGAGAGCTTCGGCGCGTTCTCGCCCCCCGGATTTTCCATGCGCCAGTTTCTGGCCGCCTCCTCCATGCCTTCGGGATTGGACACCATAGTGGCTATCGCGAGGGCGACGTAAACGGCCCAAGGACTTGCGATGACGACAGCCGCTCCGGCGGCTACCACCGCAGATGTCCGGTACGCGTCGAGCGCGCTCACAACTCCTCCTGCCCGATCACCTGAGGTGCGACGTCCTCGTCCCCGCCCCAGACACCTTCGTCCTCGGAGAGGCCGACGGTCTGCTCTCGGTCACGTTCCTCCTGACCGCCGGCGGCACCGCCCATCGGCGGCATGAACGGCATCATCGGCATGCCGCCCGCACCAGCCCCGCGGAGCCCGGCCGCGGCGGCAGGGGACAGGCCGTTCGCTGGACCGCCCATGCCTGTCCCCGCTCCGGGGCCGCCCATGGTGCCGGGTCCGGTGCGGGTCCCCAGACCGGAAGGATCCATGGACGCCGGATTTCCGGCGAGGTTGGGGTTCATCGGCTGGTAGGAGGACAGGTCCGTCTTGGACGGGTCGTTGAGTGCCGAGGCGATGTCGGGGACCTTCATGTCCGCGGGATCGAGGCCCGGCATGTTCTGCTGGGGCAGCTCCGTACTGGGAAGATCGGTGGAAGGGGTGTCCACGCCGGGCAGGTCGCTCCCGGGCAGGTCGCTTCCCGGCAGGTCACTTCCCGGCAGGTCGCTCCCTGGCAGATCACTGCCTGGCAGATCGCTGCCCGGAAGCGATCCGTCCGGCATGCCGGGCAGGTCACCGGCACCAGCGCCGCCGAGACCGACGTTCTCCAATCCGCCCGGACCGCCGAAGTCGCCGAGGTCTCCCGGGCCACCCGGGCCGCCGGGGCCGAACGGGTCACCGCTCTCGTCGTTGGCCTTCCTGTAGTTCCTGTCGGCCGCCTCAAGGGCGGGTTGCCAGGACGACAGCGCCTTGTGGGCCTTGGCCAACGCCTCACCCTGGGCATTTACCGCCCTGTCCAGCGCCAACTCGATGCCGATGCCGATCACGCCGAAGCTCGGGAAGGGGACGCCGAGGCCCCCGACCCCATCTTTCAGACCTTGGAGGATACTGACCTGACCGGTGATCTGCTTGCCGATGTTGCTCAGTTCCCCGTCGGTGAAGGAGATCCCCGACGACGTCGGGGGCAACTGCCCGCCGGGGAGGCCCGGATACGGGTACGCCCCGTTGTTGGTCATCCGATCACCGGGTCCGTCGTGTCATTCCTGGTCGTCCAGGCGCTCGCGTCCTCGGTGAGGAACGTGGTCCGCTCCATGTCCCCGTGCTCGGGGGCGCCGGCGGCACCACCCATGAAGGGCATCATGGGCATGCCGGTCGCTCCCCCGCCGAGGAGGCGCCCACCGGCCGCGCCGGCCGCGCCCGGACCGCCGCCGATGACGGGCGAGCCGATCACCGAGGGCATGATCGGGGAGCCACCGCCGGGCGGTGTGGGGGTGAACAGGTTGGGCGGCGTCGTCGTGGCGAACGAGCCGGGCGGTGTCACCGTGGTGAACGGCGTGGTGATCGCGGTCGTCGGCTGGAAGGCGGCCATGTCCGTCTGGCGCGGGTCGGTGCCGTTCGTGCCGTCGGTGACCGTCTGGCCGTCGCCGCCGATGACCGGCGGGACCGTACCGTTGTCCGAGCCGGGGACCTGCGGCTGCCCGGGGGGCTGGGTGGGGGGCGGATCCTGGGGGTTCTGGCCTGGGTCGGAGCCGCCGGGGTCGGAGCCACCAGGGTTCGAGCCACCGGGATCGGATCCGCCGGGATTCGAGCCGCCCGGGTTCGAGCCGCCGGGGTTGGAGCCGCCGGAATCCCCCGGGCCCGAACCCCGCGTGTCGCCGTTGGAGCCGCCGCCGGAGTAGTCGGTCGCGGAGCGGCCGAAGGTGGGGCCGTTCGTGTCGGTGCCGGTGGGATAGCCGGGATCCTGCGTGGCGGGGGGACCGCCGGGGATGTTCACCGTCGGCAGGTCGTACTCGACGAACTGGGGGACCTCACCGGTGGAGATGGCGACGATCTTCTGGTTGAGCTCTTCGAGCGCTCGCTGCGCGAGCGTGTTGTTCAGCGCGACCTTGGCCACCGCGCGGTCGTCCTCGGTGGCGTACGGGCCGATCGGGTCCCAGTCCCTCTCGACCTCGGTCTTGGCGGTGTTGAGGTGCCCCACGTACGTCTGGAGCGCCCCGCCCATCGCGTCCATCTTCGTGGACAGCTCGTTGCCGGTGGCGTGCAGGAGTTCCAGTGCCGTCCTGGCCCGGGCGGCGTCCGGCCCCTGCCAGGCCTGGAGAATCTTGCGGGCGTGCGTCTCAAGGGTGTCGGCGGCCGCCTGGACCTTGCTCGCCAGGTCCTTGTACGCCTGCCCGGCGGTCTGGACGGTGCCCGGGTCGGTGGAGTCGAGCCACTGCTTGATCTGGGCCTTGGGGACGGAAGGACGTGTCCCCTGCGGACGTCCACCCTCCGGGGTGATGTTGACCCGCCCGTGGTCGGCCATCAGCCATCACCCTCGTTGGCCCGGCGCGCCCGGTCGAGGTTGTCGGCGCTGGCCTCGATGGCCTCGCACACCTCTTGGTAGGCCTGCACGAACCTCCCGTAGACCTCGGCGAACTTCCTGCCCGCGTTGCTCGACCCGACCTGGGAGGAGAACCGCACGGCGTCGTCCCACTGGCCGATCTGGGACCCGGACAGCCCACAGCCGGTGATCTCATCGCTGTTCGGCCGCCGGCCATCGCCCAGCATGCCGTTGAGGCTGCTCCGCAGCTCGTTTGCGATCGCCCGCATGCTGGACGGCGAGTTCTCCCGGGCGTCGAAAAGGTGCGGGTCGACGTGAATTCCTGGGCCGTTGTTGCTCATGCCTATCCCCTAAGCGGCAGACCTCTCGGCCACCGTGCCCCGACGACGGCCGAGAGGAAAGCGGACGTACTGGAACTAGTCCGTCCAGATGCTGATGTTGCGGCGCTCGGCGCTCTCGTAGTTGCCCTTGGCGATGCTGACCGCCTCGGCGGCCTGGAACAGCTGCTGGCCCATGGCCTTCTCGTGCTGGTTCCACTGCTCGCGCTTGACATCGAAGTAGCGCTCGGCCTCGCCTTCCCAGCTGGCACCGAGCTCCCTCTTGATGTCCGCGTACAGGTCGTCGGTGGCCTTGTCGAGCTCGGTGATGACCTTCTTGAGCTCCTCGTAGGCCACCTCCATCGAGGGGAACTTGACGTATGTGTAGTCGTCGGGCGTGGCAGCCATGGCCTTCTCCTTCCTGCTCAGCGGTTGGCGTTGATGAGGGAGTCGATGCGTCCGGACTGGCCGTCGCCGGCGAACCCGCCGGCGATGTCCATGTTCTGGTCGGCCGCGTTCCGGTAGACACCGGCACCGATGTTCAGCCGGTCGTAGATGTCCTCAAGGATCTTGATGACCTGCTTGAACTCGACGTCCCACTGGTCCAGCGCCTGGCTGAAGCGCTGCGACGCGCCGCCCTTCCAACCCTGCGTGGTCAGGTCGCCCTTGATCTGCTGGACGCGCTGCCGCATTCCCTCGATGTACTGAGCGGTGTCCTGGCAATAGCCCGCTGCGGTCGTCAGTTGAGTAGGGCTTGCGCCGTACAGTGACACTTGACCTCCATAGGTCTACGTGGCCTGGTCTGTTACGGCGGGCGTTGACCTCCGAAAGGAACTACCCCCGTGAACAACATCAAATGGCATGTTAGCCATCATTGATCCCAGAAATCACAGAAATATCTGATTGCGGCTCGGTCGCGGTACGGCGACATCTTGATAAACGTCCAGGTAGGCGCCCGATCACAACCTGACATCGACCGGCTGCGGCAGTCGCCCACCACGTCAGAGACCGAGCCTGCGCCGGATGCCGTCGAGCTCCCCCATCACGTCCTCGAACGCGCGATCGTGCATCCGCTGCGCCGCGTTGAGCCGCTCGGTCATCGCCTCGGGGTCGGTGGCGAACTTCATCGGGTTGTCCTCCTCGCCGAACAGCCCGCCCGCCGTCTCGTGGAGCTGTTTCTGGAAGTCGTCCGTGGCGTCCTTGAGCGTCGCCTTGATCAGCTCGGCCAGCTCTCCCGAGGACAGCCGCATCGCCTTGGGGTGCAGCTCCAGCTCGCGCACGCCCTCCTGCGCGTATTCCACGGTGACGAAGCCGTCCTCGTCCTGGGCACGGCCGACCAGCGAGGTGACGTTCTTCTGGAACTCCCCGAGGAGGGCGATCTGCTTGTCGGCGCCCTCGAGCAGCTTGTCGATGTCGATCTTTGCGAAGTCTCCGAACTCCTGCATCCCCTGCTCCCTGCCTTCGAACGATCAGCGCCTCGAAACGATCAGCCGGACAAGCCGCGTACCCAGGTGTAGACCTCCAGCACTCCCAGCGCGAGCGGGAAGAGCTGGACGATCAGCACGATGTCCACGATGTCGCCGGCGCGCCCCCAGAACGGCGAGGGCTTGCCCACCGCCAGCCACAGCCCGATGCCCACGGTCATCAGCGCCAGCCACAGCACCCCGATGGCCACGGACAGCGACCCGACGATCCCGCCGCTGCCGAACAACGACAGCGCCAGCATGGCGAAGCCCGCCAGGCCCGTACCGACCAGCCAGACGCGCTGCCCGAGCCCATGGAAGAAGCGGGCCCGCATGATCAGCGTGAGCGACAGCGACACCGTCATGACCGAGGCCACCCAGTCGTCGTGGAGCACCAGCAACGCCTGCGTGACCAGCGCGAAGATCCCGACCGCTGCGACCATGCCGGTGGCGTAGCGCTGCGCGATCCTGGTGCGTTCCTGGATGGCCGAGGCGTCCAGGAGCTGGTTGTCGTTGCGAAGCTCCTCGGCGGTGGTCGGCATGGCCGGCAGCGGCACCTTGGCCAGCTTGAACGCCAGCGTGGGCACCAGCGGAGTGAAGGCCAGCAGCACCGCGACGGCCACCGCCGCCACGCCGGCCGGCGTGGGCGCCCACACCATCACCACCGCCGCGCAGATCGCCCCGGCCGTGGTGGCGACGGCCGTACCGAGGAAGCCGGGAACGCCGTCGGAGATCAGCGCGCCGCCGACGGCGGCGACGAGCGCGGTGCAGGCCAGCGCCGCCAGCAGGTGGGGAGCGCCGAACCCGTACGCCGTCGCCCCGCCGGACGGCGCGAACAGCCCCGCCACGAACCCGTACGGCAGCGCGGCGTGCCCGATCAGCGCCCCCGCCAGCGAGTCCCCGACGGCCCTGGACAGCAGCGCGCCCGTGACGACCAGCAGCAGCGCCAGCACCCCGGCCACGATCGTGATGACGAGCCCCGACAGGCCGGACACGGCCAGGCCGATCCCGCCCAGTACGAGCAGGCCGGTCGCCCCGGAGGCGCCCAGGATCCTGGTGTGCTTGGCCGACCAGGCGCCCCGGCCGTCGCGCACCCCGGTGGCGACCACGTCCGCCACGTCGTCATAGAGGGCCGGCGGCAGGACCGCCTCGCGCGGCCTGAGGTAGAGGATCTCGCCGTCGAGCACGCCCAGCGCGCTCAGGCTCAGCCCCAGGTCGAGCGGCGCCCCGCCGAGCCGCTGCAGCGTCCATCCGGGCGACGCCGCCGACTCGCCACCCACCTCCCCGAGCGCGCGCAGCAGGCTGGGCAGCACGTTGGGCAGCGGGATGTCGGCGGGCAGCGCCAGGTCGGCCTTGCGCCGCGGGCCGACGATCGTCACGTGACACTGGGCCGGCAACGGCATCGGCACCTGCGGGAGCGCACCCTGTTGCACGGGACCCCGTCCCGGAGGCGGGCCCGGCGGGTGGCCGGGGTAGCCACGCGGCATCGGTGGCGGCCCAGGGGGCGGCCCCTGGAACGGCGGGGGCCCTGGCGGAGGCCCCTGAACCATCTGTCCCAAAATCGCTACTCCGTCCCCACCAGTGGCCACGGACAACAGAGAACATATCTGGTCTCTTCTGGTAAGAACGTCTTTGATGAGCATCGTCGTCGTACGTCGCCCGGAACGCCGCCCAGGCCCCAAGCCGCCGCGCGGCGAGATCCTTCTCGAGTCCCCACCCGAGATTCCCGAGGTGCAGAGCCAGGGCTTCTCGGCGGTCCTCACCTATCTCCCCATGGGGGCGGGGGCGGCCGCGATGGGCCTGATGTTCACCGCGGGCGGCAACGCCAACCCGGTCATGTACGTGGCCAGCGGCCTGTTCGCGGTCTCCATGGTGGGCATGACGCTGGGCCAGATGGGCCGCCAGGCCGGGGAGCGCAAATACCGGCTCAACGGCGCCCGCCGCGACTACTTCCGGTACCTGAGCCAGGTCCGCAAGCGGGCCAAGCGCGCGGCCAGGCAGCAGCGCGAGGCCCTGGAGTGGAGCGGCCCGGAGCCGGAGGCCCTGTGGTGGATCGCCATGAGCCCCCGGCTGTGGGAGCGCCGCCCCCGCGACGAGGACTTCGCGACCGTACGGCTCGGCACCGGCGTCCAGAAGCTGGCCATCCAGCTCATCCCGCCGGACTCCAAGCCCGTGGAGGACCTGGACGCCCTGTCGGCCGGCGCGCTGCGCAGGTTCGTCAGGGCGCATTCGACGGTCGCCGGGCTGCCCGTCGCCGTGGCGCTCGGCTCGTTCGCCAGGATCCGGCTGACCGGCGACCCCGGCGTCACCCGTGACCTGGTGCGCGCCATGATCGCCCAGCTGACCGTGTTCCACTCGCCCGACGACATGCGGATCATGGTGTGCGCCGGGTCGGACACGATGCCGCACTGGGAGTGGGTCAAGTGGCTGCCGCACGCGCTGCACCCGGAGGAGGTCGACGCGGCGGGCCCCGTACGGCTGATGACGGAGAACCTGAACGAGCTGGACCGGCTGGTCGGGAAGGAGCTGCGGGAGCGCGCCCGCTTCCGGCCGGGCGCCGCGGCCGACATCCTGCCCTACCACGTGCTGATCCTGGACGGCGGGCACGTGCCGCACGACTCCCAGCTCGGCAGCGACGCCATCCAGGGCGTCACCGTGATCGACCTGTCACGCTCGACGGCCGACGTGGAGGAGAAGAACACGCTGCGGCTGGAGGTCCGGCCGGACGGGTTCCACATGGTGAAGATCGACCACGCCGGCAAGGAGCACAAGACCCGGCTCGGCGATCCCGACCGGGTCGACTACATGCGGGCCGAGGGCCTGGCGAGGCAGCTCGCGCCGTTACGCGCCTCGGCGGTGGCCGGCGGCGAGGCCGAGGACGTACTGGCGGTCAACACCACGCTGACCGACCTGCTGGGCGTAGGCGACCCGACCCGGCTCGACCCGGGGGCCACCTGGCGCCCCCGGGCCGGCCGCAACCGGCTGCGGGTGCCGATCGGGCTCGGCGCCGACGGGCGGGTCGTGGAGCTGGACATCAAGGAGTCCGCGCAGGGCGGCATGGGACCGCACGGGCTGGTGATCGGCGCCACCGGCTCGGGCAAGTCCGAGCTGCTGCGCACGCTGGTGCTCGGCCTGGCGGTCACGCACTCCTCGGAGATCCTCAACTTCGTCCTGGTCGACTTCAAGGGTGGCGCGACCTTCCTCGGGCTGGAGTCGCTCTCCCACGTCTCGGCGGTCATCACCAACCTGGAGGACGAGCTCCCGCTGGTCGACCGCATGCACGACGCCCTGCACGGCGAGATGGTACGCAGGCAGGAGCTGCTGCGCTCGGCCGGGAACTACGCCTCGCTGCGCGACTACGAGCGCGCCCGCGAGCAGGGGGCGGCCCTGCGTCCGCTGCCGACGCTGTTCGTGGTCCTGGACGAGTTCAGCGAGCTGCTGTCGGCCAAGCCGGAGTTCATCGAGCTGTTCGTGATGATCGGCCGCCTGGGCCGCTCGCTCGGGGTGCACCTGCTGCTGGCCTCGCAGCGCCTGGAGGAGGGGCGGCTGCGCGGCCTGGACACCCACCTGTCCTACCGGATCGGCCTGCGGACGTTCTCCGCCATGGAGAGCCGGGTCGTGCTGGGCGTGGCCGACGCCTACGAGCTGCCCTCCGCGCCCGGCAACGGCTACCTCAAGTTCGACACCAGCGGCATGACCAGGTTCAAGGCCGCGTACGTGTCCGGCGCCCACCAGCCCGACACCGCCCGCGCAGGGTCCGAGGACGACCACACCATCCTGCGGCAGGTCGTGGAGTACGGCCCGGGCTTCGTGCCGCTCCCGGTCGTGCAGGAGAAGCCCAAGCAGGAGCAGCCGGCCGCGGAGATGACCGAGCGCGCCGCGCAGAACAGCCTGCTCGACATCGTGGTACGCCGCCTGGCCGGCCACGGCCCGGCCGCCCACCGGATCTGGCTGCCGCCGCTCGGCGAGTCGCCCACGCTCGCCCACCTGCTGCCGCCGCTCTCGGTCACGCCGGAGCTCGGCCTGTCCACGCCGGGCTGGGAGGGACGGGGCAAGCTGCACGCCGTCATCGGGATCATCGACCGGCCGTTCGAGCAGCGACGTGACCCGTACTGGGTGGACCTGTCCGGCGGGGCCGGGCACATCGGCGTGGCGGGCGGCACGCAGAGCGGCAAGAGCAACGTGCTGCGCACGCTGATCGCCAGCATGGCGCTCACCCACACGCCGCGCGAGGTGCAGTTCTACTGCCTCGACTTCGGCGGTGGCGGCCTCACCGCGATGGAGGGGCTGCCGCACGTGGGCGGCGTGGCCAGCCGGCTCGACGGCGACCGGGTGCGCAGGACGGTCGCCGAGATCTCCGTGCTGCTGCGGCAGCGGGAGCGGGACTTCGCCGAGCGCGGCATCGAGTCCATCGCCACCTACCGGCGCATGATGGCCGACGGCAGCCTCCAGGGCGACGGCTGGGGCGACGTGTTCCTGGTCATCGACGGGTGGCTGACGATCAGGCAGGAGTTCGAGAACCTGGAGGGCGTGATCACCGACCTGGCGGCGCGCGGGCTCGGGTACGGCATCCACGTGGTGGCCGCCACCAACAAGTGGTCGGAGTTCCGGGCGGGCATCAGGGACCTGTTCGGCACCAGGATCGAGTTCAAGCTGGGTGACGCGTACGAGTCGGAGATCAGCAGGAAGGCGTCGATGGCCGTGCCGGAGGGAGTGCCGGGACGGGGTTTGACCAGGGACGGCATGCACTTCCTCGCCGCGCTGCCGCGGATCGACGGGCAGGTCGGCATCGACGACCTGTCCGAGGGGGTGCGGTCGATGACGGACGTCGTGCGGCAGTCCTGGCAGGGCCCGGCCGCGCCGCCCGTACGCCTGCTGCCGTCGCTGCTGCCCGCCGCCTCCATGCCCGGCCCCGAGCAGACGGGGGCGAGCCGGATCGCGATCGGCATCGACGAGGACACGCTGTCGCCCGTCACGATCGACTTCGACACGGACCCGCACTTCATCGTGTTCGGCGACAACGAGTGCGGCAAGTCCAACCTGCTCAAGCTCATCATGGAGGGCGTGGTGGCGAGGAAGACGCCGCGCGAGGCCATGATGATCGTGATCGACTACCGCCGCTCGCTGCTGGACACCGCGGCCACCGAGCACCGCATCGGCTACGCCGCCTCCAGCACCGCCGCCGCCGAGCTGGTCCAGGACGCCCGCTCGGCCCTGCTCAAGCGGCTGCCCCCGGCCGACCTCACGGCCGAGCAGCTGCGGGCGCGCAGCTGGTGGCAGGGCTCGGACCTGTACATCGTGGTCGACGACTACGACCTGGTGGCCACGTCGAACAATCCGCTGGCACCGCTCGCCGAGCTGCTCCCCCAGGCCCGCGACATCGGCCTGCACCTGGTGCTGGCCAGGCAGAGCGGCGGCGCCAGCCGGGCCATGTACGACCAGGCCATCCAGCGCCTGAAGGAGATGGCCAGCCCGGCGTTGATCATGTCGGGCAACCGGGAGGAAGGCCAGCTCTTCGGCAACGTCCGCCCGCAGCCGCTGCCGGTCGGCCGCGGCTTCCACATCGACCGGCGGAACGGCTCCCGCCTGATCCAGACCGCCTTCCTGGAGCAGCCGTGAAAGGCGCTGTTGCCGTGACCACAGAGGCGAATGCCGACTATTGTCGGCTTTGGCGCACTTCGTAGACAGTCAGGGAGTTCCATGAGTTTCGTGGATGTGCATGTCCAGGCGCTCGAAGAGTGCGGGCGGCAGGCCCTCCGGGTACGGAACATGCTCGACGTGCAGGACGCCTTCGTCGGCAGCAGGACCCCGGCGCCGAAGGGCGACACCAAGGCCGACATCTTCGGTGGCCTCGACGGCGCCGGCGCCCTGGCCGCCAAGGTCGACCAGGTCTGGGAGTCCATCGGGGCCGACCTCGGCGCCGCGCAGAGCCTGCTGAAGGGCGTCAACGAGGCCCTCGGCCAGGTGGCCGGCAACATCCGCCGCGCCGAGAACGCCTCCGGCGCATGAGCCTCGTCACGACCCTGAGCTCGATGAAGGACAAGGTCCAGGGCGACCCCGAGGCGATCAGGAACATCGCCGCCGCCCTGCGCGTGGTCGCCGGCCACGTCGACACGTCGAGCGGCAAGCTCGTCAACTACGTCGACGAGGTGGGCAAGGCCTGGGACGGGGGTTCGGCCGAGGCCTTCCACACGTACATGGCCGCTTACCCGCGGGCGGGCGCGGCACTGAAGGGCGCGGTCACGACCTGCGCCGCCGCGCTCGACACCGCCGCCGGCGCCCTGGAGACCGCGCACAACACGATCAGCGGCCTCCACCAGAGCGCTGTGACGGAGGAGAGCGCGTACAAGAGGCAGCACCCCGACGCCTCGCAGGACGACGTGGACACCCACCTGCAGGCCCAGCCCTCCCTCAGCGGCGCCGTCTCCACGGCCACCCGGGCCGTGAGCGATGCCGAGAGCGCCCTCACCACGGCCAAGACCGCCCTCGACGGACAGCTCGGCCGCGACGGGTTCGCCTTCTTCCACGGCATCCGCCCACCCGGCGGCGCCGACTTCCAGCCCGGCGACCAGCAGGTCGACTGGCGCAAGGTGAATGGCTACCGGCCCTCCACGACGCTCTCCTCGGCGGACGATCCCGGCGGTCCCGGTGGTCCCGGCGGCTTCGCGGGCGGTGGCGACGTCGGCGCGCCCTCGTCGTACGGCAACACCCCCGCGCCCAAGGCCCAGGTCGTGGACTGGATCAAGCAGGCGCTCACGATCATCAAGTCGCCGGAGATGGCCTCGATCCTGCGGGCCCGGGGCCTGGACGTGAGCGATCTGGACCCGAACGACCCCACGGACATCCAGCGCATCTGGACGGTCATCTACCACGAGTCCGGCGGCAACCCCAACGCGATCAACAACTGGGACATCAACGCCCAGAACGGCGTGCCGTCCCAGGGGCTGATGCAGACCATCCCACCCACGTTCAACGCGCACGCCCTGCCGGGCTACACCAAGATCCGCGAGCCGGTGGACAACATCATCGCCGGCGTCCTGTACACCTACAGCCGCTACGGCGACCTGGCCCACCACCCGGGCATCCGCTCACTCGACAACGGGGGCGGCTACAAGCCCTACTGAGCCGTCGCCCCAGAAGAACTTTTGGTTACCAAAAACCCAAAAGTACCGGCACACTCACTGTCACCACCGGAAACATACGGATCTTTACGACACACCATTGGTACAAAGATCGCGTGTCGACCGATCCAACCACCAGCGCCTCCCCCTCGGGCAGCACGTCGCAGAGCCCTTCGACGTCCGTGCCGAGCGCGTCGCCGACCGGCACACCGACCACGTCAGCGTCGCCGACCGGCTCGCCCAGCACCTCGCCGTCACCGACCGGCTCGCCCACGACGTCACCTTCACCGACCGGCTCGCCGACGGCGTCGCCGTCCGCCACCGCGAACCCGTCAACGACGGCCAGTCCGCTGCCGAGCATGGTCAGCCCGTGCCCGCACACTCCCAAGTGCCCGCCGCCCGCGTGCCTTCCGCCGTCGCTGCGGCCCACGCCGACCACCACGACCAGCGCCCCGCCGAAACCCGGCGGCAACAACGGCAATTCCAGCGGCAGGTCGAACCTCCAGGGCTACGAGACCGAGCTGAAATATCTGGAGGGCTTCGCCGGGGTCATGGACGGCGCGGGCCAGGGCGTACACCAGGTCAACCAGCGGACGCCGCGTTTCGAGGGCTGGAACCTGGCGCCGCTCGTCGGTGTGCCGATCGTCGGCCTGTGGTTCGTCGGCCGCTACAACAACATCGCCGACACCTATCGCGACAGCGCCACCATCCTGGGCAACCTCCTCAAGAACGACAGCACCAAGCTCATCACGTCGGCGGCGAACTACCGGGCTGCGAACCCCGGCGGAACCAACTGAGAAGGACACGGATGTCGAACCCCTCGGACCCGCCGAAGCTGATCGTGCCCGGCCAGACCGCTCCTTCCCAGGTCCCCCAGCAGCTCCACATCGCCAACCGCGCCGGCGCCGTCCAGAAGACCGTGCAGGTGGCGCCCGCCGTCACCCGTACCGATCCCGGATTCTTCAAGCGCCTGGTCACCGGGCTCAACCCGCTGCGGCAGACCACCAGAGGGGCGATCATGATGTCCGGGCTCGGTGTCGCCGCGCTCGGTGTGGACATGCTGGCCACCCTCAACCTCGGCAACCCGTTCCTGTTCTACGACCGGCGGGAGACGTGGAAGGAGATGTCGGGCGCCCTGGAGGGCAACAGGTCGAACCTGTGGCGCGGGTACTTCGACGACATCTCGCCGCACTGGCAGGGCCAGGCGGCCGAGATGTTGCAGCAGTACGTCCGCTTCAACGTCAACGGCCTGTTCAGCCAGCTCGGCGGCATCGGCAAGGACATGAGCGGCGCCATGCACAGCCAGTACAAGGAGGTGCTGGAGTACGACCTGTCGGTGTTCGGCATGTACGCCACCACCGCGCCGATCCTGCGCACCCTGGCGAGCATGAGCGCTCACCCCATCGCCCGGGCCGCGCTGATGACCCAGGTCGGCCTCTTCATGACCGCGGGCGGCAACCTGGTCAAGCAGTTCGCCGACATCTACAACTCCTACGAGGGCGAGCTCAACAAGCTGGAGCTGAAGCTCAACGACCTGAAGGGCGCCTTCTACCAGTCCGGCGACCCCAACCAGGGACCGCGCGATCTGCAACTGTCGCCCACCATCTCCGACCCGCAGAGGTTGAGCAACATGTGGGTCCCGGCGGCGAAGTGATGAAGAACGTCAGAGACTTCGCGGAAGGCAGGGAAGGCGACGTCAACGGCCTGCTGCGCGAGGTGAACGAGTGGACGGGCGCGCTGGCCGGTGCGATGGAGGGCCTCTCCCGGGAGGAGCTGGAAGGGGTGGACGAGACAGGCGTCGTACACGTCAAGGTCTCCGGCGAGGGCCGCCTGCTCCGGCTGAACATCGATCCGCGCGGCCTGCGCGACCTGGACCACGTCCAGCTGGCCGCGGCCGTCAAGCAGGCGATCGGCGCGGCCCACACCGCGATGGGCGACCGGCTGACGGAGCTGACGGCCCATCTGACCGGTCCGCAGACGTCCGTGCCGGACGGCGGGGACCCGCTGGCGCCGCACATCGAGCGCCTGCTGCGGGAGGGGTGAGCATGCAGGAGATGTACGAGGCGATGGCGCGCCTGGACCAGCTGGTCGCGGCGGCCGGGCGGGCCGAGGAGATGGTGGCCGAGTGGAGCGCCCGCCAGTTCGTCGGCCGGGCCGACGAGGGCAGGATCGTGGCCACGACCGACGCCCTCGGCGCGCTGCTCACGCTGGAGATCAGCCCGCTGAGCAGGAAACGCCTGGACGCCCGGCGCCTGGCCGACGAGATCCTGGCGGCCGTCGTCAGGGCGGAGCAGGCCGCGGCGGCGTCCAAGGACGAGCTGATGACCGGCCTCCACCACCCCTGACCCCTACCGCTCGACCGGTCCCACCCGACGAGAAAACCCCCTCCGGACCACGTCCGGAGGGGGTTTCGTGCTTACCGGATCAGCCGCAGTTGGACCAGTTGGAGCTGGTCGAGCCCGAGCCGACGCTTCCGCGGAAGCGTACGCACTTGCCCTTGGCGGGCAGCTTGACCGGTCCCGCGTAGAACTCGTACGAGGCGCTGTCGGTCCGGCTCTCGCCACCCTGCACTTCGAGCGTGGCGCTGACCGGAGTGGACTTGCCCACGTCCACGGTCTTCATGGTGACGACGCAGTTCTCACCGGTGGAGCCGTTGTAGAGCAGGAACGTCTCACCACCGCGGAACGCCTGCTGACGCTGCACGGTGAAGCCCGGACCGCAGACCGCGACCGGATTCTTCGGGTTGCGCATCTCCGTCGGCGGGGTGCCGTTGGTGGGCTTGGCCGACGGCGTCAGCCCGAACGACGGCGTCGGCTTCGGCCTCGCGGTCGGCTTGACCGTCACCGTCACCGTCGGCTTGGCCGTCACGGTCACCGGCGGCTTGGCGGTCACCGTCACCGGCGGCTTCGCCGTCGCCGTCGGAGAGGGGGACACCGTCACCGTCGGCGTCGGGGTGTGCCTGTGCCTGTGCCGGGTCCTCGTCTCCGAGGGCGTGGGCGTGGCGGTCTCAGACGGAGTCGGGGTCCCGGTCTCCGTCGAGGTCTCCGTCGGCGTCGGCGTCTGCGTCGGGGGCGGCGACGGAGTGGGGGTGGTCTGTGTCGGCGTCACCGTCACCGTCGGGGTCGGCGTCACCGTCACCGTGGCCGGCACGGTGGCCGGCACCGCGGTCGGCTGCGCGGGAGGCGGCGTGACCGGCTGGTTGGGGATCTGCAGCGGCGTCGGCACGGTGCTCAGCTCCGGCGGCGTCGGCGACGTCCAGTCGGTCGGCAGCACCATCGGGCCGACGTCGTTCGGGTCGGCACTCGGCGTGGCCGCCCACGGCACGGTCACCTGGGGCTGGCCCTGCGCGGGCTGCTCGGGCTGCCCGCCCGAGTCGCCCGTTCCGCCGACCCCCGCGGCACCACCCTCGCTCGGGGGAGCGTCCACCGCCGCGGCGACCGGCTCGAAGCGCTGCGTGGTGGCGTAGTGGTTGGCTCCCCACAGCCCCACGCCGGACAGCAACGCCAGCGCCCCCACAGCCGCGGCAAGCCCCATCGGGAACGACTTACGCGGCGCGCGGGAGGACACCGTCTGCCCGGGGACCGACTGCAGCACCTGCGGCTGCGGCTGGTCCTGCGGCGGCCCCCACACAGGCGCGGGAGGCTGCATCGGCACGCCCTGCATGGGCCCGGGACCACCCGGCACCGGCGGCACGGGACCGATCTGCGGGGGACCGGGCGGCACCGGAGCGCCACCCTGCGGCATCGGCCCGGGCGGCACGGGTCCGCCCGGCACGGGCTCCTGCGGAACCTGCGGCCCCCACTGCGGCGGCCCGGCCACCGGAGACACGCCCTGGCCCGGCGCCCCCTGCACCGGCACGCCCTCGATCGGCGCGCCCGGCATGGACGGGACCTTCTGCGTCGCGATGGCGGCGGCCTCACCGCGCTTGTCACCGAGGAGCTGCAACAGCGCCGTGTACGTGGTCGGACGCTTGCCGACGTCCTTGGACAGCGCCAGCAGCACCACCCGGCGCAGGCGGTCGGGCAGGTCGCCGACCTCGGGCTCGCCGTCCAGCACCGCCTCGGGCGCCTGGCCGAACGGGGCCTTCCCGGTCGCGGCGAACACCACGATCGCGCCCCAGGCGAAGATGTCGGCGGACGGCCCGTAGCCCAGCCCTCTGATCTGCTCGGGCGCGCGGTACCCCACCTCGCCGGCGGGCTCGCCCAGGTCGACGTCGGTCACTCGGGGGCCGTCGGAAGCGACGATCACATTGTTCGGAGTGAGGCTCCGATGCGTGATCCCCGCCAGGTGCACCGCGGTCAACGCGGTGAGCACGCCCGTCGCCAGGCGCTCCAGCGAGTCGCCGTCGAGCGGGCCGTCCTCCGCCACGATCTCGGCGAGGCTCCGCCCCTCGACGTGCTCGCGCACCACGTACGGCTGGTCGCCGTGCATGCCATGCGCCAGCGTCCTGGCCACGTGCGAACTGGAGACGCTCTGCACCCGGGCGAACCGAGCGCTGTCGTCGCCGCCCGTCGCCGGGTCAGGGCGCAACAACTTGATCACTCTCAGCGGCAGGTCATCGGACTCCTTGCCGAGGTAGGCCACGCCACGCGGGCCCTCGGTCAAACGTCCAGAGATGACATGCGCACCCACATTCTCGGGATCACCCGGCTGCAGGGGGTGCATCTCCATCCCTTCACTTAAAGCATGATCTCGAAGGGACATTCAACCAAATCCGCCACATTTGCATCAGTGGTTTCAGTAGTGAATTGACATTTCATCATAAGGTCACATTCAGGACACGCGTCCGGCGCGCCAGCCGCGCCGCCGGCCCAGCGGAATGAGCAACGCGAACGCGCCCGCGACCATGATCACGATCAGCGTCCCTGCGGCCACCGCCAGGGAGACGCCGATGGCGGTCTCGTCACGCGGCGGGACCTTCGCGATGGCGCCGACCGGCAGCGGGGAGGGAGGGGGCTCGGCGACCACGGGCGCGTTCGCGGCCTCGTAGGGCAGCACGGCCGTGAGAGCGAGCATGGGGTTGACCATGCCCGCGCCGGTGCCGGCGCCGACCGTGCCGTCCGCCGTGGCGATGATGCGCTGGCGTACCTGCTCCCTGGTGAGGTCGGGGAAGCGGGCCCGTACCAGGGCGGCGGTGCCGGCCACGTACGGTGCGGCGAAGCTCGTGCCCTGCAGGCCCCGCATGTAGCTGCGCCCCGGCCAGGGCGCGGTGATGTCCGTGCCGGGGCCGAGCACGCTCACGGGCGTGGCGGCGTTGGAGGAGTCGGCGCGGCGCCCGTCGGGGGTGGCGGCGCCCACCGCCAGCACGCCCTCGTACGCGGCCGGATAGGCGGGCACGTCCTGGTCGTCGGGACCGGTGACGTTCCCGGCGGCGGCGACCACGAGGATGTCCTGATCCAGCGCCCGCTGGACGGCCGCCCTCAGCCCGGGGGTGTCGGAGGCGCGGACGGAGACGTTGATCACATCCGCCTTGGCCGCGACGGCGTCCTCGATCCCGCTGATCAGCTTGGCGACGTCGCCCTCGGACTTGTTGCTCTGCTTGATCATCACGAGCCTGGCGTCCGGCGCGACCCCGTGGAAGGGGACCCCCTCGATGTAGTGGGCGCCGATGATGCCCGAGACGGCGGTGCCGTGGCCCACGCAGTCGCGGTAACCGGTGTGCGTCTCGTCAATGATCTTGGAAAGCTGCACCTGCGGGTGGAGGTCCGCGCCGCTGTCGACGACGGCGACCGTGACCCCCGCGCCCATGGTGAGGCGCCAGGCGTTCTTGATGTCGAGCCGTTTCTGCGCCCACGGCTCGCTGGCGGGCAACTGCACCGTGCCCTTCTTCGGATTGCAGTCGTCGTCGGCCGCGGCCACCGCAGGCGCCGCGAGGGTGTGCAGGGCGAGCCCGCTCGCCAGTAAAACGCGACCGATCATGGGGAAAAGCGTAGCCTGCCCCGATTTGGCGACCTGCCCGGTTCAACAGAAGAAGCCCCGGCGCCCTTGCCAGGGCTTCCGTCCGTTGATCATTTGGTGGCGGACTCGATGTTCTGACGATAGGTGCCGATGACCCGCGAAGCCTCCTGCAGTTCTTCCGTCATCCGCTGGAAGGCGGTGCGGTAGTTCTGCCAGGCCTGCTGGAAACGCTGCGCTCCAGGACCGGTCCACGCGGTGCCGACCTTGGCGGCCTCGCGGTCGAGCGCGGTCATGGTCGTGCGCACCGCCTCGGACTGCTGATTGAACTGCGTGGACATTTGCTGCATTTCCGCGGGGTCGCCGCCGAGCATACTCTGGCTCATGCATCCTCCCTGAACCGTGTGAAAGCGCCCTCACCCTAAGGGGACCCACCGGCCGTCGCCCCCGTTATGCCGAGCGGCTATGGTCTATCCGGAGGATTGTTCGGCTTCAACCAGGAGCTTTCCGCCCATGCGCGAGGTTGTGATCACTGGCGGCGGCACAGGCATCGGCTATGCCGTGGCCGCGGCGTTCGTCTCGCTCGGCGACCACGTCACGATCACCGGCCGCCGCGAGCACGTGCTGAAGGAGGCCGCCTCCAAGCTCGGCTCGGACTGCGCGGCCTTCAACGCCGCCAGTCCGGTCGCCGTGAAGGAGGCCGTCGACGGCCTGCCGCCACGGGTGGACGTGCTGGTCAACAACGCGGGCGGCAACACCAACCTGGAGCGCAGGCAGTCGGACGACCTGATGGACGTGGCCGAGGCGTGGTGGGCCAACCTCAACGCCAACCTGATGTCCGCGGTGCTCGTCACGACCGCGCTGGCGCCCCGCATGGGCAGGGGCGGCCGGATCGTCACGATCGGCTCGCTCGCCGCCCGCGGCACGGGCTCCGGCTCGTACGGCGCCGCCAAGGCCGCCCTGGAGTCCTGGACCGCCGACCTGGCCGCCGAGCTGGGCCCCCAGGGCATCACCGCGAACGTCGTCTCCCCCGGGGTCGTCGTGGACACCGAGTTCTTCCGCGGCCGCCTGACGGAGGAGGGGATCAGGGCACGGGTGGAGAACACCCGCAACGGCCGCCCTGGCACTCCCTCTGACGTGGCGGATACCGTTCTCTTTCTGGCATCCGCGGGAGCCAGGCACATCACCGGGCAGGTGCTCCATGTGAACGGCGGCGCCTACTTGGGCCGCTGAGACAGGCCGCCGGTAAACAAGACAAGGAAGGACGGGCAGGTGCGGAAGGTTCTGATCGCCAACCGCGGCGAGATCGCCGTGCGGGTGGCCCGCGCGTGCAAGGATGCCGGGATCGGCAGCGTGGCCGTCTACGCCGACCAGGACCTCGACGCCCTGCACGTCAAGGTGGCGGACGAGGCCTACGCACTGGGCGGCCAGTCCCCCGCCGAGACCTATCTCGACATCGGGAAACTGCTCGACATCGCCGGGCGGGCCGGGGCGGACGCCGTGCATCCCGGCTACGGCTTCCTCGCCGAGAACGCCGCCTTCGCCCAGGCCGTCATCGACGCCGGCCTGGTCTGGATCGGGCCCCCACCGGCCGCCATCGCGGCGCTCGGGGACAAGGTGCAGGCCAGGCACATCGCCCAGAAGGTCGGCGCGCCGCTGGTCCCCGGCACCAAGGACCCGGTCTCCGGGGTCGCCGAGGTGGTGGCGTTCGCGGAGGAGCACGGGCTGCCCATCGCGATCAAGGCCGCGTACGGGGGCGGCGGGCGCGGCATCAAGGTGGCGCGCCGCATGGAGGAGGTCGCCGAGCTGTACGAGTCGGCGGTGCGCGAGGCGGTCGCGGCGTTCGGGCGCGGTGAGTGCTTCGTCGAGCGCTACCTCGACCGGCCGCGCCACGTCGAGACGCAGTGCCTGGCCGACCAGGCGGGCAACGTGGTCGTGGTGAGCACCCGTGACTGCTCGCTCCAGCGCCGCCACCAGAAGCTGGTGGAGGAGGCGCCGGCGCCGTTCCTGTCGCCCGAGCAGGTCGAGGTCCTGTACGCCAGCTCCAAGGCCATCCTCAAGGAGGCCGGCTACACCGGGGCGGGCACGTGCGAGTTCCTCGTCGGCCAGGACGGGACGATCTCCTTCCTGGAGGTCAACACCCGGCTGCAGGTCGAGCACCCGGTCACCGAGGAGGTGTCGGGGATCGACCTGGTGCGGGAGATGTTCCGGATCGCCGACGGGGAGACCCTCGGCTACGGCGACCCGGTGCTGCGCGGCCACTCGATCGAGTTCCGGATCAACGCCGAGGACGCGGGCCGCAACTTCCTGCCCGCGCCCGGCACGCTGACCGTCATGCGCGCACCCTCGGGGCCCGGGGTGCGGCTGGACGCCGGTTACGAGGCCGGGATGACGGTGCCGCAGACGTTCGACTCGCTGGTGGCCAAGCTGATCGTGACCGGGCGCACCCGGCAGGAGGCGCTGGAGCGCTCGGCGCGGGCGCTGGCGGAGTTCGAGATCTCGGGCATGCCGACCGTGCTGCCGTTCCACCGGGCCGTCGTCGCCGATCCCGCCTTCGCCTCCGCGCCGTTCGCCGTGCACACGCGGTGGATCGAGACCGAATGGGACAACACGGTCGCCCCGTACTCCGCGGAGCTCGCCGCGGACGAGGCCGGCGCGCGGGAGACGGTGACCGTCGAGGTCGGCGGCAAGCGCCTGGAGGTGGTCCTGCCCGCCGGGCTCGGCACCCCCACCGCTACGCCCAACGCGAACACCAAGGGGCCCCGGCGCCGCGGCGGCGGCTCGAAGAAGTCGGCGGCCGGCGGCGACGCGCTCGTCAGCCCGATGCAGGGCACGATCGTCAAGGTCGTGGCCTCGGACGGGGACGTGGTGAGCGAGGGCGACACGGTCGTCGTGCTGGAGGCCATGAAGATGGAGCAGCCGCTGACCGCCCACAAGTCGGGCACGATCACCGGACTGACCGCGGCGGTGGGCCAGACCGTGACGTCCGGGGCGACGATCTGCGAGATCAAGGACAGCTGACGACCCTCGGGCGGGCGTCGTGGGCCATTCCACGACCAGGATCTTCGGTGACACTACGCGCTCGCCCGGCCCTGGGCGGGTACCGTGCGCAGTGAGGAACTTTCCCGACCGCCCGTTCGTCCTCAAGGGCGAAGGAGGCTTGCTGCCAATGACCCAATCGCTGCGCCGAGCAGGGGCCGTGATTTCGGCTCTGATCGCCGGTCTAATCGTCGTTCTTGCGCTGTCCCCTGCCGCCCACGCGGCGGCTCCACCGGATCCGACCACGGTGGTGTCGAGCTGGCACAAGGGAGATCCACTGTTCGTGGTGTCCGGTTCCCCGCTGACGTCGGACCAGCAGAGTGAGATCCGTGACGCCTTGAAGGGGGCCGACAGCAAGATCTTCGCTGTGGCGCTTCCCGACGGCACCGTGAATGACTCCTCCATCGGGTCCTTCATGAACAGTCTGCACTCCACGATGGTCAGCCAGAGCGCCCCCTCGTCCACGATGGCGGTGCTGGACGGCACGACTCTTTACGCGGCCTCGACCTCGATCCGCCAGAGCGGGCTGGCGGGCCAGCTGTCCCGGCTCTCCACCACCGCCAACCCCGGTGACGTGGTGGCCGGGATGAAGGACTTCGCCAACCGGGTGGACAACGCCGTGGCGGGCAAGACCCGTACGTCGCTCGACCCCGGCAGCCAGGCCAACCCCGGCGCGGGCGGCACCGCCGCGCTGATCGGCCTGGGCGTGCTCGTGCTGGTCGGCGGCGGCGGCTACTTCCTCTACTCCAGCAACAAGAAGAAGAAGCGGGCCATCCAGGAGGCCAAGGACCTGGCCGCGGTCAAGCAGACCGTGGACGAGGACGTCACCAAGCTCGGCGAGGAGATCACCGCTCTCGACACCGACGTGACCCTCGCCGGCCAGGGCGGCACGCACATCGACGAGTGGCAGACGGCCCTCGACTCCTACGAGAAGGCCAAGACCCAGCTCGCCGCGGTGCAGCGCCCCGACCAGGTGCGCGAGGTCACCCAGACCCTTGAGGACGGCCGCTACGCG
The DNA here is from genome assembly GCF_900099965.1 of Nonomuraea jiangxiensis. Lineage (GTDB taxonomy): Bacteria > Actinomycetota > Actinomycetes > Streptosporangiales > Streptosporangiaceae > Nonomuraea > Nonomuraea jiangxiensis. The sequence goes on from NZ_FNDJ01000003.1 coordinate 410,387, forward strand.
CTGGCCGTGGTGAAGGCCAAGGTCAACAACGACCCGGTCCCCGAGCGGCGCGCACCCTGCTTCTTCAACCCGCAGCACGGCCCCTCCGTCCGTGACGTGCGCTGGGCCCCGCAGGGTGGCGCGGTCCGCGACGTTCCCGCCTGCAAGATGGACGCCGAGGCCGTCGAGCGCGGCTTCGACCCGCAGATGCGCGAGGTCATGGTCGACGGCCAGCGCCGCCCCTACTACGACGCCGGCCCCGCCTACCAGCCGTACGCCTACGGCTACTACGGCGGTTTCGGCGACATCATGACCGGCATGTTCATCGGCACCATGATGGGCAGCATGATCGGCGGCTTCGGCTACGGCGGCTACGGCGCCGGCTACGCGGAGGGCTACGCCGACGGTGGCGGCGGCGACTTCGGCGGCGGTGACGCCGGTGGCTGGGGCGACTTCGGCGGCGGCGGTGACTTCGGCGGCGGCGATTTCGGCGGCGGTGACTGGTAAATCACCCGGCAGCCGGTAGTTCGCCTGGCGGCTGCCAGATCACCCGAAGCCAGGAGCGCTCCCCGGGAGGCCACAAAGACGGGCCTTCGCAGGGGAGCGCTCCGCGTTTGTCAGCAATGTCCGCCTCGGCTTTACGGCGGGATTCCACCACCTTTCGCCTGATCCCGGGGGTGGTGAGCCTTTCTGATCCGGGAGACTCGTAGGGTCCGAGTATGAGCGATCACGTTCGCCTGTTGTGCCTGCGCCATGCCGAGTCCGCGAACGCCGTCTCCTCGGCCACCGGGGCGCTCCCCCTGGCCCAGCTGACGGGGAGGGGGCGGGTGCAGGCAGGGCAGGCGGCACGGCGGCTGATCGGGGAGGGCATCACCAGGGTCTACGCCGGCGCCGCCGTCCCGCCGCGGCAGACCGCCCAGATCATCGCCCGTACGATCGGCCTCGACGGGGTCGCGACCCTGCCGGAGCTGGCCGAGTTCGGCATCGGCGGGCTGGAGGGCACGAGCGATCCGGCGGTGCGGGCGCGGGCCACCGAGGTGCTCCGCTCATGGGTCGTGGACGGGAAGCTGGACGAGGCGGTGGGGGACGGCGAGGACGGGCACGCGGTGACCGCGCGGGTGGTGGACGCGCTGACCTCGATCGCCGCGGCGCATCCCGGCGAGACCGTCGCCGTGGTGGGACACATCGGGAGCCTGACGGTGGGGCTCAGCGCCCTGTGCGGGCTGGGCGGGCGGGTGTGGGGAGCGCCGTTACCGCACGCCGTGCCGTTCGAGGTGGAGTGGGACGGGGACGCCTGGCGGTGCGAGACCTGGCCGGGTTGAGCGCCCTTCGCCTGGCGGTTCCCCGCGTGCGCGGGGTCTCACTCCGTGGGCAGCAGGGTGCCCAGCGGGCCGAGGTCGAGGTTGAGGTCCTCCGGGGTCAGGCCGAAGCGCTCGCACAGGTCCGTCATGGCCTCCTCGAGGCGCATCAGCGTGACCCCCAGCACCTCGATCTGCTCCTCCGTCAGGTCGCCCTGGTCCATCCGGCGTACGCACTGGCGCTCCACGAGCTGGCGGACCAGCTCGACCAGGGTGAGCACGAGGCGGGTCAGGTCGCGCTCGACCGTCTCGGAGTCGGCCTTGATCCGCCAGGCGGGCGATTCGGTCGCCATCACGGGCCCTCGAAGGGGCCGTCCACGGACGCGATGAGGGCCCGGAGCGAGATGCGTACGAGGTCCACGTCCGCGATGGTCAGGACCAGGTCGCCAGTCACCACGACGCCGCCCGCCAGCAGCCGGTCCAGCAGGTCCACCAGGGCCACCCGCTGGGCGGGCAGGCGATCGTCGGACAGTACGTCGCGTCTCAACCGGGCTCCAGCACCGTGAACGAGTAGGGCGCCCAGGGGCCGGTCAGGCGCACGTCCACGCCGTCGCCGCCGAGGCTGCCGACCAGGGCGGCGAACTCCTCGTCCCGGCCCACGTCGACGAGGTAGGCGCCGTTCAGCAGCATCCACTCGTCGTGGCCGGACAGCCGCGGGTCCTGGGCGCGGTGGCGGCGGCTGGCGACGGCCAGCCGCGACAGGCTGGCGTGGATGTGTTCCGCGCGAGTGACGGCGAGCCGGCGGGCCTGCTCCCGGCCGCGCAGGCTCTCCCGGCGGCGGCTCAGGTAGGAGGTCCCCGGTCTGCCGGGGTCGCCGCCGTTCACCGGGGTCGCCGCCGGGCCGGCCGCCTGCCCCGCGTACGCCTTGACACCCCACTCCCTGCGCCCGGTGACGTGGAACAGCACCGCCAGGAACTCCTCGCCGCGCCGGTCCAGCAGCTCGTGCACCTGGTCGTCATCCGCGTACACGGTGACGAGCCGGACCGGGGCCACCGGGACCCGCGCCGCCTCCTCCACGACGCGGTGGTGGGCGCGGGCGGTCTCGGCCAGCCAGTCCAGGTCCTCCAGGGAGTGGCGCAGCGGCTCCTCGCCGAACTCCGCCAGGGGCACGGTGCTCACGTAGGCGACGAGGGCGCCGCGGGTGAGCGTGCGTACGGGGGTGCCCGCCACGCCGGGCACGTCGACGGGCACGGACTCGCTCGCGACCGCGTACAGGTAGGTGCCGGAATCAGACATCGCGGTGCCCGGCCTCGCGGTGCCCGATATCGAGGTCCGCCGGTCCTTCCACGGCGGCCAGGCGGCGGCGCAGCCGGCGGTTCTCCTCCACCAGCTCGCGGTCCCGGCCGGAGAGCCAGGGGTCGTGCTCCCACCAGTCGATGCCCAGCTCCCTGGCCGTGTCCACCGACGCGATGAGCAGGCGTAGCTTGATCGTGAGCAGCTCGATGTCGAGCAGGTTCACCCGGATGTCGCCGGCGATCACGACGCCGCGGTCGAGCACCCGTTCCAGGATGTCGCCGAGGTTGGCGGGCTCGCGGCCGCCCGGGGGCGCCACCCCGTACGGCTGGCGGACGACGGGGCCGGACTGTGTCATTCGTTCCATGTCTACGCCTGTCCGAGGTCGGTGTTGGCCCGCCGATAGCGCCGGACCCGTCGATATGAGCGCAGGCTTCCGTCCCGGGCGAGCTGCACCTCGTAGATGGCGAGGATGTCGCCCGAGGACGGGACGCGGCGGTCCTCGACGACCTCGACGTCGACGACCCAGCCGTCCTCCGCCGGCTCCACGGACGTGACCCCCTCGATGGCCTTCGAGGTCAGCTCGTCGATGTGCCGGATCCCGGACTCCCCGGCCGTGGCCGCGTCCAGCCCGGCCGGCCGCGTCCGCTCCAGACGTGATCGCTCCTCACCGCGGAGCTCACCGCGGGGCTCACTGCGGGGCTCACTGCGGGGCCGCTCCTCGCCGCGGAGTCGCTCCTCGCCGCGGGATCGCTCCTCGCCCCGGAGTCGCTCCTCGCCGCGGGATCGCTCCTCGCCCCGGGGCCGGTCGTCGTAGGGCCGGTCGTCGCGGGGGCGTGGTTGGTCGACGTCGCTGCGTGGACGCCTTTCCGGCACGACGTGGCGTTTGACGGGCACAGGGTCACCTCCGGGTGGTCGCGGTCATGAGTTGCAGCACGCGCTCGACCGCCCGGTTCTGCTCCTCCTCGGAAATCTCCCCCGCCTCCCTGGCGGCCTCGATCTCCTCCAGGTGACGCCGGACCGAGGCGGGGTTGCGGGTCTCCATCTCGATCTGGTCCTGGAAGAGCTCGCCGAGCCAGATCAGCCCGCGCACCGGCACGACGAGCGGCCAGGCCAGGATCGTGGTCAGCAGGCCCACGCCCTCACACCTCCGCCTGCGCCGTGACGAAGTCGTAGGGGGCGAGCGGGCCCAGCAACCGCAGGTCGACGCGTCCCTCCCAGTCGTCGCCGACCTTGGTCAGGGCCCGCTCCAGGGCTCGCTGGTCGCCGGTCCTGACGAGCAGGGCCACGTGTACGGCGTCCTGCTCGTGCGTCGGCTCCCGGACGAGCGCCGTCGAGTAGATCGAGGAGAGGGCGTCGAGGACCAGGTTCGTGTCGTAGTCCCGTTTGGCCTCGATGGAGGCGGCGATGATCTCGCCGAGCCTGATGCGCTCGTTCCTGGTGGCCTCCGGCGGCAGGCCGCGGATGGCCTGCCGGAGCCCGGCGGCCTCGGGGTTCTCCGCGAGCACCTCGCCGAGCACCGTCGCCTCGACATAGCGGCCTCGGACGATGTATTCGGCCTGGTCGCCCAGGTCGTCCAGGGCGTCGAGGAAGTCGTCGTGGTGCGGTTCGAGCAGCTCGGTCACGACCGCGTCGGGGTCGGACAGCACCGCGCCGAACCGGAACGGGAGCACGGGCGAGCGGGCGGCCACGGAGTCCAGCAGCCGTTCGTAGGCCAGGTAGTCGCCGGGGCGGCCCAGCGGCTGGTCAGCGTCGATGTCGCTGGCCAGGGCGCCGATCTCGCCGTGCCGGATGATCTCGACCCGGCCGGCCGGCTCGCCCACCCCGAGCTCGTCCTGGTCGAGCTCCATGTCCGCGGGCACGATGCCGTAGACGTACGTGGCGAGGTTCTCGGTCAGGCGGGGCCGCTGCCTGGGTACGGAGGCCCTGGATTCCCTGGTCGATCGTGCCATCTCGTCACTCTTCCTCTGGCCGGCGCCGGCGGGGCGCTCTCTCGCGCCGCCTCGGCTCGGCGGCCTCGTCGGTGAAGTCGGTCAGCTCGTCCGCCCGTTCCACTTGCCCCTGGATCACGTCCTTCTCCGGCTCCAGGCCGGCCGCCTGCTTCTGTCCCAGGCCGCTCGCGCCCTTCGCCTGCGCCAGCACGTCGGGCAGGCCCTTCTCCCCGGTCTGTGCCATGTCGAGCCGGTTCGCGGCCTCGGCGAACCGGAGGTAGGTGTCGACGCTCGCCACGACGATGCGGGTGTCGATGGTCAGGATCTCGATGCCGACGAGCGAGACCCGGACGTAGGCGTCGATCACGAGCCCCTTGTCGAGGATCGTGTCGATCACGTCGGCCAGCCCCGTCGGTGACGGGCGTCCGGCCATCTGACCGGTTGCCGCCGGTTGCACAGACGTGCTCATAAGGATTCCCCCCTCGCCTAGGCGACCCTGCCCGATAAACCAGACACAGAATCACATAGGGGGAGAAATATCCCCAGACTTGACGTACGCAACTGGCCACCACCGGAAACTTTGGCCCCGGCGGCGTTTGCTCTCAGGTGCTCGCGCGGATCACCAGGAGCGGGCCAAGGAGGGTGGACGCGGGCACCGGGCGGCCCTCCAGCTTCTCCATCACCAGGCGTACGGCCTCCCTGCCGACCTCCTCGGCGGGGATCGGCACCGAGGTGAGGGGCGGGCTGGCCCGCTCGGCCACGTCGTCGGGGCAGATCGCCACCACGGCCACGTCGTGCGGCACCCGCCGGTCGAGCTGGCGCAGCGCGGCCAGCACGTGGCCGACCGCCGCCTCGTTGTGCACGACCAGGCCGGACAGGCCGGGGCGGTCGAGGAGCAGGTCGCGGACGGTCTCGTACACCTCGTCGAAGGTCTCCTCGCAGGGCAGCGCCACTCCCGTGAGCCCGTGGGCGTCCAGCGCCGCCACGAATCCCTCGCGGGTACGGTCGGCGAAACCGGTGCCCCGCTCGTACACCACCGAGGGCGCCCCGAGCAGGGCGATCTCCTCGTGGCCACGCTCGGCCAGGTGCTCGACGCAGCGCGCGCCCGCGGCGGCGAAGTCCAGGTCCACGCAGGTCAGGCCGGCCGGCGAGGCCGGGAAGCCGATGAGCACGCTCGGCTCGGCCAGCTCGCGCAGCAGCGGCACGCGCCGGTCGTCCAGCTCGACGTCCATCAGCACCAGCGCGTCCACCAGCGCGCTCGCGGCCACCCGCCGGATGCCCGCCGTGCCCTCGTCGGCGGTCAGCAGCAGCACGTCGTGGTCGAAGCGGCGGGCGGCCGTGACGACGGCGCTGGCGAAGCGCATCAGCACGGGCACGTGCATGCCCGCCCGCAGCGGCAGCACCAGCGCGATCACGTTGGAACGCTTGCTGGCCAGGGCGCGAGCGCCGGCGTTGGGGTGGTAGCCGAGCGCCGAGATGCTGTCGAGCACCCGCCGCCGGGTGTCGGCCGAGATCGTCCGCTTGCCGCTGAGCACGTAGGAGACCGTGCTGACGGCCACGCCCGCGTGCTTGGCGACCTCGGAGATCGTCACCGTCCGCCCGGTCAAGCCCCGGCTCCGAAGTCCAGCCTGGTCAGCGTCACGCCATCGTTCTCGAACACGACATAAAGATCGTGCACCCCGGTCACGGCCGCAAGCGGCGCCGTGACGGCGTGATAGGCGTGGCGATCCGTCCTCGGCACCGGGAACGTGGCCAGCGCCGGGCCGTAGAGAGGATCGCCGCGGCGGATGGTGATCATGCCGCCCTCCGCGCCACCCGCCGTGGCCACGCACCTCGTGCTGCCGGTGAGGTCCACCTGCCGGAACACGATCCAGGCGCCCTCCGCGTCCGACCTGACGGCCTCGCCGTCCGTCCTGGTCTCGTCCACGAGGGTGACCGCGTCGTACTCGTCGTGGTCGGCCGCGCGCAGCGGCCCGGACTGGGGCGGGATCGTCTCGCCCACGACCTCGAAGCGGGCGCTCAGGCGCACGTCGGTGGCGCTGCGGCCGACCATGAGCCGGTGCGGCGCGCTCTCCACGACGAACCTGCCCCGCGTCACGTCCCAGAACGCCAGCTCGGCGACGGGCAACCGCAGCGTGGCGGTACGGCTCTCGCCGGGCGCGAGGCGTACCTTCTCGAACCCGCGCAGGCGGCGCAGCGGCTGCTTGACCCGGGAACGCTGCTGGTGGGTGTAGAACTGCACGACCTCCACGCCCGGTCGCGGGCCGGTGTTCGTCACGGTGACCTCGGCCGTGACGGAGTCGCCGGTCACGTGCACGCGCAGGTTCGCGTACTCGAACGTGGTGTAGCTGAGGCCGTGCCCGAACGGATGCAGCGGCACGCCCCTGAAGTACAGGTACGTGGCGTCCGAGGCGATGATGTCGTAGTCGAGCAGGTCGGGCAGCTCCTGCTCGGAGCGGTACCAGGTCTGGGTCAGGCGGCCCTCCGGGTCGGCGTCGCCGAAGAGCACCTCGGCCAGGGCGTGGCCGTACTCCTGGCCGCCGTGCGCCGACCACAGCACCGCGGGCACCGCGTCGTCGGTCCAGGTCAGCGGGTAGCCGCTGGTGAGCACCAGGACCGTACGCGGGTTCGCCGCCCGTACGGCCGCGACCACGGCGTCCTGGGCGGGGGCCAGGGCCAGCGTCATGCGGTCCTCGGTCTCGCGGCCGTTCACCAGGGGGTGGTCGCCGGCCACCACGACCGCCACGTCCGCGGCGGCGGCGGCCCTGGCCGCCTGCTCGGTGCCGCTCCTGATCACCTCCATGGCCAGCCACACGGCCTGGTCGGCGTCGTCCACCAGGCGCAGCACGCCGTCGTCGGCCACGCCGACGTAGCAGCCGGTGGCGATGTGGCGCAGGGCGAGCGTGCCGCGCGGGCGCTCCTCCATCCGGAACGTCTGGCGCACCTCCCACCCGTTCGGCCCCGGCTGGTCGTTCACCAGGGTGAGGCCGTCCGCCGACACGAACCGGCCGGTGGCCACGGCCCGCAGCGCGTACGCGCCGCCACCCCAGTCGAACAGGTCGAACGCGCTCACCGCGGCCTGCCCGGACGGACCGCCCACGCTCAGCGGCCCGCCCGCGAGGTCGGCGGTCACCGGTCCGGCCTCGGCGGTGAGCGTCACCCGGTCCACAGCCTCGCAGAACACCGTCTCGCAGCGCTCGGCCAGCCCGGTGCGGGCGGTCACGGCGTAGGGCAGGGTGCCGCTGTACCAGTCCTCCAGCAGCGTGTCGCCGAGCTGGCCGATCACCGCGACCCGCCGCACCCCGGTCAGCGGCAGCAGCCCGTCGTTGCGCAGCAGCACGAACGCGCGCCGCGCCGCCTCCCTGGCCAGCGCCTGGTGCTCGGGGCAGTTGACCACGCTGTCGGTGACGTCGTCGTACGGCGTCGCCGGGTCGAACTCGCCGAGCCGGAACCTGATCGACAACGTGTGCCGTACCGCCCGGTCGATGTCGGCCTCGGCCAGCAGGCCCCGCTCCAGCGCCGCCCGCAGGTGGTCGAGGGTGTCCTGCGATCGGTCGTCGTCCTGGGTGAAGCTGTCGATCCCGGCCCTGACCGCGTGCGCGTACGCCTCGGGCAACGTGTCGTGGTAGCCCTGCAGGGCGGTGAGGTTGCCCGGCGCGTAGGCGTCGCTGACCACCAGCAGGTCGTCCGGCGCCCAGGCCCGCAGCACCTGTTCGATCAGCGGGCTGAGGTGCGCCGGGCGGCCGTTGACCAGGTTGTAGGAGGGCATCACGGCCACCGCCACGCCCTGCTCGACGGCCGGGCGGAAGGCGGGCAGCTCGTACTCGCGCAACACCCGGGGCGGCACGTTGCTGGAGGTCGTGCAGCGGTCGGTCTCGTGGTTGTAGGCGAGGAAGTGCTTGAGCGTGGGCGCGGTCTTGAGAATTTCGGGAGCGCTCCCACACAGGCCACGCGCATAGGCCGTGGCGATGACGCCGGTCAACCACGGATCTTCGGAGTAGCCCTCCTCGTTGCGGCCCCAGCGGGGGTCGCGCAGCGGGTTCACCACGGGGGCCCACACGTTGCGGCCCGCGCCGGCCGGGTCCTTGTGATGGAAGGCCAGCACCTCGTCGCCTGTCGCCTCCCCCACCCTGCGCACGAGGTCCGCGTCCCAGCTCGACGCCAGTCCCAGGGCCTGCGGGAACACGGTGGCCGGGCCGAGCCAGGCCAGGCCGTGCAGCGCCTCGGTGCCCGTGCGGAACGCGCCGACGCCCAGCCGCTCGACCGGGGCCTGGTACTGGTGCAGCAGGCCCACCTTCTCCTCCAGGGTGAGCCTGCGCAGCAGGTCGCCGATCCGGTCGGAGAGCGGGAGCGCAGGGTCGCGGAAGGGTTCGTGCATGATCATCCCTCTGAGAGTGTCGAAGCGCTTCGACGACCGGCCTGGGGAAGTTACGCGGACATTTCGGTGGGTTGACTGAAGGGTGCACGCCCCCGTGACCAAGGTCAAGGGATTCGCGCCAATCCTCCCGGCAATCTTCCCGAATCCACGGAATCGAGGATCCGCGCCGCGCCCCCGAGCGCCGCCGCGTCGTGGCCCAGCGTCGAGGCCACGACCTGGCATCCGCCGCCCTCCGCGGCGACGACCCGGTCGCGCAACTCCTCCTCCACCGCGGGCAGCAGCCAGGGCGCCAGCGGGACGTAGTAGCCGCCCAGCACCACCACCTCGGGATTGAGCAGGTTGGCCAGGATGGACACGCCTCTGCCCAGGCTCCGGCCCGCCGACTCCAGCGTGGCCAGAGTGCCGGGGTCGCCCGCCCGGGCCAGGCGCAGCGACTCCTCGATCTCGACCTGGATCTCCGCGGGCGAGGGGTCCTTGCGCAGCACGGCGCCGATGCCCGCCATGGCCTCCAGGCAGCCGCGCCGGCCGCAGTGGCACGCCGGGCCGTCGGGGTCGAGCTGGACGTGGCCGATCTCGCCGCTGTAGCCGAGCCCGCCGCGGCGCAGCCGCCCGTCCAGGATGATGCCCGCGCCCACACCCACCTCGCCGGTGAGGTAGACCAGGTCGGCGGCCCCCGCGTGCGCGCCGAAGCGCTGCTCGGCCAGGGCGGCGAGGTTGGCGTCGTTGTCGACCTGGATGGGGAAGCCGGGGTCGCGCAGCGCCTTGGCCAGGTCGCCGCCGATGTCGGCGTCGCGCCAGCCCAGGTTGGGCGCCAGGCGCACGGTGCCCTGCACGTCGACCAGCCCCGGCACGGCCACCGCCAGCCCCAGGATCTGGCGCTCCTCCTTGGCCATGCGGTTGACCACCCGCCGTACGATCGCGCCGACGGCGGCCACGCCCTGGTTGACGGAGTCGCCGGCGGAGAACGAGCGCCGCCACGTCAGCAGCCGCTCCCCCGCGAGATCGACGGCCACGGCCGACACGAAGTCCACGTTGATCTCGACCCCGATGGCCGCGTACGGCGAGCCGTCCAGGACGAGCATCGTGGCCGGCCGGCCCACCCGGTTTTCCGTCAATCCGGTCTCGCGCACCAGCCGCCGGTCGATGAGGTCGGCGACCAGGCTGGACACCGTCGCCTTGTTCAGCCCGGTGGAGGCCGCGATGTCGGCCCGCGAGCAGGGCGCGTGCTCGCGGACGAACCGCAGCACGACCGCCAGGTTGGTGGCCCGTACGTCGGCGAAGTCGGCCGGCTGCGGGCCGGTCGTAGAAGTGATCAAATCAGCCCCGTTCCCGCCAAGAGATGACCCCAGCATGCCGCATCGTGGCTTCCCTTCACCATTCTGTGACCGTTGCGATCCCTTGTGGCTGCGGTCACAGTCTACTAATTTGTTTGGTCGGAATACCAACTAATTTTGCTAGGCCATCCCCACTCGGAGAAGGGAGCGAGCCATGCCGGACAACACGACTCGTCGCGCATTCCTCGGCCTGGTCGGCGCGAGCGTTCTGGTGGCGGGCTGTGCCGAGAAGAAGGAGCTGTCCAGGGGCACGGCCGTGGCGGCCGACAAGCTCAAGGGCCTGGTGCCGGCGCGGATTCCGTTCGACATCCCCGGGCTCAAGCCGGACTTGCCCGGCGGCGAGTTCGTGGCGCCCGGTTTCCTGACCCGGCCCGCCTCCATGGTGCAGGCGGTCACCACCAAGCCGCTGACCAGCGGCAAGGAGGTCACCGCGATGACGCCGTTGTGGAACACGGTGCCGCCCGGGCTGGGTAGCAACTCCTACTACGACTCCGTCAACGAGCGGCTCGGTGGCGTCGTACGGTTCAACATCTCCGACGGCAACACCTACGGGCAGAAGATGAGCACCCTGCTGGCCAGCGGCGACGTGCCGGAGATGGTGCAGATCCCGAACTGGGAGATCGTCAAGCTCGCCCGCTTCACCGAGGCGGCCAACAAGCTGTTCGCCGACCTGTCCCCCTACCTGGCCGGGGACCGGGCCAAGGACTTCCCGCTGCTGGCCAACTACGACACCGCCGCCTGGCAGTACGGCGTCTTCGGCGGCATCCTGCAGGGCATCCCCTGGCAGAACGACCCGTTCCCGTTCGCCACCTTCGTCCGCCAGGACATCCTGGACGAGCTGGGCCTGCAGCAGCCAAGGAGCGGCGACGACCTGGTCGCGCTCGGCAAGGCGATCACCGACGCGAAGAAGAAGCGCTGGGCCTTCGGCGGCGGCATGGAGCAGGAGATGCAGCGCGCCTTCGGCGCTCCGCGCGAGTGGCGCAAGAAGAGCGACGGCACCCTTGAGTACAAGTACGAGACCGCCGAGTTCGCCGCCTCGATCGATTTCATGACCAAGCTCTTCGCGGCCGGCCAGGTGCACCCCGACATCGTGGCCAACCAGGACGCCGACAACAAGGGCATCTTCGGCAGCGGACAGCTGGTCATCTACCGGGACGGGCTCGGCGCCTGGCACGAGAACCTGGGCCGCTTCCAGCCCGACAACCCCAAGTTCGACCAGCAGATCGTCGCCCCGTACCCGGCGCGGCCCGGCGGCACGGCCATCATGTGGCGCAACGAGCCCGCCAGCATGTTCTGCTTCATCAGGAAGGGGCTCGGCGAGGCCCGCACGCGCGAGCTGCTGGCGCTGGCCAACTGGTGCTCGGCGCCGTTCGGCACGCAGGAGTACGAGCTGGTCAACAACGGCGTCGAGGGCAAGCACTACACGGTCGAGGACGGCAAGGTCCAGCAGACCGCGCTCGGGCGCAAGGAGGTCGCGCCGACGTACATGTTCCTGTCCGGGCGGCCGAACGCGAACGCGATGAGCCAGTACGAGGGACTCGTCCAGGGTCTGTACGACTGGTCGACGGGGGCCGCGAAGCTCCTGGAGAAGGACCCGTTCGTGGGGATCCGGGTGGAGGTGCCGTCGAAGATGGCGGGCCTGGCGAAGCCGACCGAGGACAAGATGCAGGAGATCTTCCGCGGCAAGCGGCCCGTCTCCGAGTGGCCGCGGATCCTCAAGGAGTGGCAGGAGCAGGGCGGGAACGAGGCGCGCGAGTTCTACATGAAGGTCGCCCGCGAGAACGGCCGGCTGTGACATGGGGGTGGTGACGGCGAAGCGGGGCGTGGACCGGCGCGGCGCTTCCCCGCCCGGCCGGGCCACGCCCCCTCCCCCGCTCCCCTGGCGGGCCAAGCTGCGCAGGGACTGGCCGCTGCTGGTGATGAACCTGCCGATGCTGGCGCTGGTCACGGTCTTCTGGTGGCTGCCCGCGCTGGGCAACGTCATCGCCTTCCAGGACTACAACCCCTTCACCGGCGGCATCCTGGGCAGTCCCGTCATCGGCTTCACCAACTTCGCGCTGCTCTTCCAGGACGCTCAGTTCCTGCGCGCGTTGCTGAACACGCTGTCGATCACGGCCTTCCAGCTCGTCTTCTACTTCCCCGTGCCGATCATGCTGGCGCTGCTGCTCAACAGCATCGTCTCGGCCCGGCTGCGGGCCTTCGTCCAGGGCGTGGTCTACCTGCCGTTCTTCTTCTCGTGGGTGCTGGTGGTGGCCATCTTCCAGCAGATGTTCGGCGGGGCGGGGCTGGTGGCGCAGATCCTGCGGGACAACGGCCGCGAAGCCATCGACTGGATGACGAACTCGGACACGTTCCTGCTGCTGATCACGTCCCAGACGATCTGGAAGGACGCGGGCTGGGGCGCGATCATCTTCCTGGCCGCGCTCAGCACCATCGACCCGAACCTGTACGAGGCCGCGGCCGTGGACGGTGCCCGCCGCTGGCGGCGCATGTGGCACATCACGTTGCCCGGGCTGCGGCCGGTGATCGTGCTGCTGCTGATCCTGCGCCTCGGCGACGCGCTCAACGTCGGCTTCGAGCAGTTCATGCTGCAACGGAGCGCGGTCGGCAGCGAGGCGTCCGAGGTGTTCGACACGTTCGTCTACTGGTCGGGGCTGCGTACCGGGGACCTCGGCTACGGGGCGGCGGCCGGGCTGTTCAAGGGCCTGGTCGGGCTGCTGCTCATCCTGGCGGCCAACCGGGTGGCGCACGCGCTCGGCGAGCGGGGGGTGTATTCGCGATCATGACGGCTCTGACCTCCGGAGACCAGCGGCGGAAGACCCGTAGAACGAGGCCGCGGCGCTCCCCGGCCGGGCTGGCGCCCTGGGAGGAACGTCCGTCGCCGGCCGGCCGCCTGGGCAAGGGCACGCTGCTGACGCTGATCGTGCTGATCGTGCTCGGCCCGCTCTACACGATCGTGCTGACCAGCCTGAGCTCCTCCGAGACGGTCAACCGGGTCGGAGGGCTGGTGCTGGTGCCCGACGGGATCACGTTCGAGGCCTACCGGCAGATCTTCTCCGACACCGTGGTCAGCCGGGCGGTGCTGGTCAGCACGCTGGTGACGCTCGCCGGAACGGCGGTCAGCACGGCGGTGAGCGTGCTGGGGGCGTATTCGCTGTCGCGGACCGGGTCGTTCCTGCACCGGCCGCTGCTGTTCAGCATTCTGCTGATGTTCGTCTTCTTCCCCGGCATCATCCCGGTGTACCTGATGGTGAGCGGCCTGGGCCTGAAGGACACCTACTGGTCGCTGATCCTGCCGACGGCGGTCTCGGCGTTCAACGTGGTGGTGCTGAGGTCGTTCTTCATGAACGTCCCCGGCGAGATCCTGGACAGCGCCCGCATCGACGGGGCCGGGGAGTTCCGCATCCTGTTCCGCATCGTGCTGCCGATGTCGAAAGCGGTCACCGCCGTAGTGGCGATGTTCTACGCGGTCGGCTACTGGAACGCCTGGTTCAACGCCATGCTCTACATCGACGACACCCGCAAGTGGCCCTTGGCCCTGATCCTGCGCCAGTACGTGGTGGACTCCAACCCACTCCCGAGCGCCACGGCCGGCGTGACAGGCGACGCACCCCCGACCCTCGCCATCAAAATGGCCATCGTCGTGATCGCCGTGATCCCCGCCCTCATCCTCTACCCCTTCGTCCAACGCCACTTCACCAAGGGCGTGATCGTGGGCGCCATCAAGGGCTGAAAAGCGCTTCGCCTTGAGCAGCGTTTCACCCACCCCCGGCCCAAGATCACCGATAGGGTTCGCCAGAAGCAAAGGAGCCCCTGGCGTGTCACCCTCAGCCCCTTTAGCCTGGATGGCGGCCCTCGCCGCGGCGGCCTACCCCACCTGGGACACCTGGAAGAGCTCGTTCGACTGGTCCTCCCTGTTCACGGCGTCCAGCCTGTCCGACGGGTACTACGCGAGGAGCTACGAGGGCTTCACCGAGGGCACCGTGCGCTGCGTACGCTTGTACGACTCGATCGACCGCTCGCCGTTCCTGCCGTTGCGCGACGACCTCACCACACTCACCGAACTCGCGACGACCTGGGCCGTGCCTGTACTGGCCGTGCTGGTCGCCCTCGTGCGGCGGCATTCGGCGACGGCGGGACCGCGTGCCGCCTGGGTGCTGGCGCTGATCGCGCTCGTCCGGCCGCTCTCGGCGGACTACCAGGGGGACGGCATCTGCTCCGGCTCGCTGCCCATGTTCAGCCCGGACTGGTTCGAGGCTCTGTCCGGCGGCTGGGGACTCTGGGAGCTGTGCCTGCTGGCGGCCGCCCTGCTGGTGCTGCTCGCGTCCGGCTCCCCGGCGCCACCGATCTCTGGGCGGCGCGCGCTGACGGCGGCCATGGACGCCCTGGTGGTGTACGGGCTGGTGGCCCTCGCCCCGCTCCTCACCGGGGACGAATCCCTGGGCGTCGGCCTGCTGCGTCAGCTCCGGTTCGACGACCTCCGCGACGACCCCGCCCAGCTACTGGTGCTCGTGCTGCCGATCGGCTACCTCCTGTTGAGACACCCTCCGCGGCCGCGGGATCGTTCCCCGTATCGCCCAACCGAGTAAGGGGAGTCCGGTCCGCGGGGTCGGGGCTCCACAAGCCTCCCCGTAGCTCTCCATCATGGACAGCCGTCCGGCTGGTCCGGAGAACCGATCAGTGGGGATCGTGCGATAGATACACCGTGAGACCGTTTCTCTTTCGGCGGCGCGCGGCGCCCGACGTCACCACGGAAAGCACCGACGTCGAGCTCGTCGCCGCCGTGGCCGCGCGGAGCACCGCCGCCCTGCGCATCCTCCACCAGCGCCACGCTCCCTGGCTGCGGGCCCGGCTGGCCCGCCGATGCGCCGACATGGACGTCGTCGACGACGCGCTGCAGGAGACGTTTCTGGCCGTCTGGCGTTCGGCGGGCGGCTTTCGCGGCGACAACCCGGCCGGCTGGTTGTGGACGATCGCCGTCCGCCGCCTGATCTCCGCTCTGCGCGGACGCGGCTCGCGCTGGATCGGCTCCGGCACCGAACCGGGCGACAGCTCGCCGATCGCCTCGGCCGAGGACGTGGTGCTGCTGAACGTGGAGCATGGCGACCTCGGCGCCGCCCTGACCAGGCTCTCCCCCGAGCTGCGGGCGGTCATCGAGGCGACCGTACTCGACGGCCTCACCACCAAGGAGGCCGCCGGCCTCCTTGGTATTCCGGAAGGCACGGTCAAAACCCGCGCGATGCGGGCCAGGGCCCGGTTGCGCGAGGAGCTGTCATGACCAGCTGGCACATCCCTGACGACCTGCGCGGGAGCTACCTGGAAGGCACGCTGGAACCGGCGCTGGCCATGTCCGTGGACGCGCATCTCGACCGTTGCGCTGAGTGCCGGGCAGCGGTGCCGTACGACAAGGACTGGCTCGAAGCGTCCTGGGCACGGCTGGAAACCAAGCTGGTCACGCCGCGCCCCGGCCTGTCCGAGCGGTTCCTATGGCACGTCGGAGTGCCCGACCATCTGGCCAGGCTGCTGTCGGCCACGCCGACGATGAGCCGGGCCTGGTTGGCCGCGGTGGTGGCGGTGCTGGCGTTCGCGGTGCTGGCGGCACGCGAGCAGGCCGAGTTCCTGCCCGCTTTCCTGATCGCCGCGCCGGTTCTGCCGCTGGCGGGCATCGCGCTCGCCTACGGGCCGCGCGTCGATCCCGTCCACGAACTGGTGGCCGCCACGCCCATGTCCGGACCGCGGCTGCTGCTGGCCCGGGCCACGGCGGTGCTCACGGTGTCGGTCGTGCTGGCCGGGATCGCCTCGCCGCTACTGCCCGCGCCGCCCGGGATGAGCGCCGCCTGGCTGCTGCCCGCGCTGGCCGCCGGCGCGGGCTGCCTGGCCCTGTCGAACCGGCTGCCCGTGCCGATCGCCGCCCTCGCCGTGGGCGGGGTGTGGCTGGCCATCGTCGGCGCGGGCCGCCTCTTCGGCGACTGGCCGGCCGTCTTCGGCCCCGCACCGCAGATCGGGTACGCCGCGGCCGCCCTCCTACTGATCTACCGCTTCCACAGATTGAGCACCAGATGATCCGGATCAAGCAACTGACCAAGACCTACGGCGCCAAGCGGGCGCTCGACGGCCTGGACCTGACGCTCGGCGCCGGCGTGACCGGCCTGCTCGGCCCGAACGGCGCCGGCAAGACCACCCTGCTCCGCTGTCTGGCCACCACCCTCGCTCCCGACGGCGGCGCGGTCGACGCCTTCGGCCTGGACCCCGCCGATCGCGAGCAGCGGACCACGCTGCGGCGCAGGCTCGGCTACCTCCCGCAGAACCCCGGCGCCTATCCGCATTTCACCGCCTTCGATCTCGTGGACTATGTGGCGATCCTCAAGGAGTTGACCGACCGCGAGCATCGGCACGCCGAGGTGCGCCGGGTGCTGGCCGAGGTGGGCCTCACCGATCAGGCCGCGACGAAGGTGCGCAGGCTGTCGGGCGGCATGCGCCAGCGGCTCGCGCTGGCCCAGGCCCTGCTGGGGGAGCCGGACCTGCTCATTCTCGACGAGCCGACCGTGGGACTCGATCCGGAGCAGCGGATGGTGTTCCGGGCGCTGGTCTCGCGGCTCGGCGAGAGCCGTACCGTCGTGTTGTCCACGCACCAGACCGAAGACGTCGCCGCCCTGTGCGAGCGGGTGGTTGTCATGCGGGACGGCCGGGCGGTCTTCGACGGCACGCCCGGCGAGCTCGCGGCCGTCGCGGACGGCCGGGTGTGGCTGTCCGACACGCCGCCCGCCACCTCGGAGCTGTTCTGGCGGACGGCCGACGGGCGTTATCGCACGCTCGGCGCGCCGCCACCGTCAGCGGACCCGACGGCGCCCGGCGTCGAGGACGGCTACCTCATGCTGCTCGGGGAGGCGGCGTGACGCGGACTCACGTTACTCGGGGAGGCGGCGTGACGCGGCGGCTGTTCCTGTTCGAGACGCGCAGGCTGGTGCGGCACCCGCTCGTGTGGGGCGCGACCGTCCTGGTGCTGGCGCTGCAGACCTTTCTCAGCTGGGACCAGCAGCCCGACCTTGCGATGGATCCGATCAACGCCACCGGGCTGGCCACCTGCCTGGCCGCGGCGGTCCTGGTCGTGGCGAGCCTGGCCGCCTCGCGCGACGGGCGGCACGGCATGCCCGAGAGCCTCGCGGGCCTGCCCGGGCGGGCTGAGCACCGGACGCGGGCCCTTTTGCTGGCCACACCACTGGTCGCGGGGCTCGCGGCGGCGGTGGCCGTGGGCGGCTACCTGGCGATCCGGCTGCTGAGCGGCCCCGCCGGAGGGCGGCTGGACGTGTGGGAGCCGCTGACGGCGGTGGCCGCCGCGGTCCTCGCCGCGACGCTCGGGGTGGCCGTCGGCCGCTGGTCACCGTGGCTCATCGCTGGGCCGCTGGTGGTGGCGGTGCTCGGCTTTCTCATTTACCAGAACCCGTTGAACGGGCAGGCTCGCTGGCTGCTGCCGGTGATGCAGGACCACCAGCCGGACTGGCCCGACCGCCCCTCGGCGGTCCACCTGGTGTACGTGCTCGCCGTCGCGGCGGCCTTCGGCGGGATCGCGCTGCTCAGGCACCGGGTACGGCCGGCGCCCGCTGTGGCGGTGGCGGCGGCGCTGGCCGTGGCGGTGCCCACGGGGGCCACCACCGCGTCCACCCGGCCACCGGTGGCGTTGCCCACGAACGTGGAGCTGACCGCCGGCCACGTGGACTCGCGTGTGCGCGAGCGCTACCTGGGTCCGGACGCCTACCGCTGCACGGTGCGGCAGGGCCTCACCTACTGCGCCTTTCCGGGCTACGAACCGTGGATCCCGCTCTGGGAACAGGCGATCCAGCCGGTCGTGGCGATGCTGCCCGCCGCGCTCCGAACCCGGGCGCCCCAGGTGCGGCAGATCAGCCCGACCTGGGGCTTCGCCGCCTGGGATACCCGCATGATCCGGACGCCCATGAGCTGGGGGCATCCCGACCAGCGCAGGATGCTGGCCGAGGACATGGCCTTCCTGGCGACCGGCCTGTACGACTCGGCCGCGGAGCACCACGACGCGCGCCGCGAAGTGCTCTGCGACGTGCGCGGCCAGGCCCGCACGGTGGTGGCGCACTGGCTCATCGGCCAGGTCTCCCCTCCCGGGCCCCGGCGCGAGCTCTACACCGACCGTAACCAGGGGCGCCTGATCGGCCTGGACTGGGGCCCGGCCGAGATCGGCTACGCCAAGCTGCTGCTGGCCTCCCCCGGCGCCCGGGAGAGAATTCAGGCCCACTGGGACACGCTCATGAAGCCCACCACCACGATCGACCAGGCCTTGCCTCTGCTCGGGCTGGAACGCAAGTTCAACGCACCCATGGGAGCCACCCCATGCATGTGACGCCGCCCGCCCGCCAAGTGTCCGTCGTTCCCGCCGCCGTCAGGTCCGCCGCGCCACCGTCCCGCCTGCGGGTGGCTCTCCTGCTGGCGCGCCCCCTCTCCCGGGCCATCGACTGGGCGCCGCTGGTCGTGGTCGCCGTGTTCGTCACGGGGGTCGTGAGCCTGGTGCGGTACGGGGAGGAACTGTCCGGGAGCAACGCGCTCGTACTCATGCGTATCTGTGGCACCCTGCTCGGCGCGGCGGCGGCCTTCGGGCTGGTCGACGCCATGGCCGCCGACCTCGGAGCCGCCGCCGTCCCCCGATGGGTACGGCAGGCGCTGCGTTGCCTGCTGCCCGGTGGCGCCGCGATCGCGATCTGGCTGGCCGCCTTCTCCTACATCCTGACCCGGCTGCCGGAAGGCTCCCTGTTCCCGGTCGGCGACCTGCTCATCGAGGTGGGCGTCTGCCTCGGCATCGCGCTGGCGGCCGCTGCGACCGCTGTGCGGTTCACGCCCGGCCGGCAGGCCGCCATGGCCGCCGTAGTGGTCCAGCTGGCGATGGTGCTGGGGACCATCCTGCTTCCGCAGCAACTCCGGCTCTGGCCGCCGACCTGCGGGTTCGGGTACTGGGACCAGGCACACCTGTTCTGGCTGGCGATGCTGCCCCTGCCCTACCTCTGGCTGATCCTCGCGGGTCTCGACCTGCGGCGGAGCAGGTGGCGGCGGGCTACCCGGACCAGGTAGCACGGATACCCCGCCGGATCGGCATACGGTGATCGGTGACAGCGCCCAACGCCCTGTCGCCACTGGTCGGGCAGTGGCCAGAGGCGAACTGCCCACCACGACAGGACGGGAGCTGCTCGCGGAGGCACCGGCGGGAGAATGTCAGGCCGTCACGATCCCGATCCGAGCACCGGGCGGAGGGCCTTGGCGAGTCGTTCCTTCCAGGTCCGCCCGTCTCCTTCGATCTGCGGATATTCCGCCTGGAACTCGGGCCAGTCGACCTCCAGCAACCGTAACTTGTCCTCGTCGAACGCGGCCCCGTATCCGTCGCCCAGTTCCTTGTCCAGCACCTGGTGCAGGAGCTCCCGTGGCGGGGTGACCCGTTCGGCGAGCAGGACCGCGTCGTAGAGGTCCTTGCCCATGGGATAGGCGTCGGAGGCCAGCCAGAGGATCTTCCAGACCAGGGACAGCTCGGGGGTGGCGGCCTGAACGAGTGTGGGGTCGCCGCCGCCGGCGCGCGGGATGAGCGCGGTTGTCGGCGGCATCGGCATCTCCTCGTTGAAGACGAAGTCGAGTTGCACGGTTCCCGGCGGTAGGCCCTCGGTGCGCCAGGGGAAGACCAGGCGGCGGCCGGGGGCGCGTTCGTAGGTCCAGATGTCGTCGACGGCGATGTCGCCGGCATCGACCAGCACCGGGGCGTCGATGCCGGCGACGGTTCCGGTGGTCTCGGGCACGGCCGCCACGGTGGCGATGATGCCCCTGAACATCGCCACCGTCGGCGGACGCTCCAGCTTGAGGCTCGCCGGCACCACCACCCAGTCCAGGTCGCCGGGGTCGCGGGCTTGCTCGCCGATCCAGGACTCCAGCAGCAGGCTGCCACGCAGTACGAGGTTCTCGGCCCACGGGGATTCCGCGACGATGCGGACCAGGTGGTCCATGGCCATCCGGCGGGCCCGCCGCCAGCGCCGTCCCACGTCCAGGTCCTCGAAGAGCGGCTCGCCCGCCCGGAAGGCGTGGGGGATGTGTTTCAGGGCGGGATCGAAGATCGGCGGTTGGTGCATTCCGTCGCCGCGCACCTCCGGCACGTACGTCGACGGGAAGTCGACGGCCCCGCGCTCGGGGAACTTCGATCGCCGCCGCGGCCCCTGCCACTCCTGGTACTGCTCCCAGGCCGTTGTCATCGCTCCTCGATCCAGCCCTTGTCGATCTGCGGATTGCTGTCGTACACCACGAACTCCCGCTCGGTCTCCAGCACGGCGAAGCCGCACGATCGCAACTCCGTCACGAGCGCGTCGAAACGCCGTCCTGCCTCGGACAGCCCGATGTCCCGGCAGCGCTGCGTGACGAACCGCTCCGCCGAGCCGTCGTCACACTCGCGCCTGGCGTTGCGCGACACGTGCGCCGAGTGCCGCTGGGCGATCTCGGCCAACTGCGCGATCCCGGCCGGCGGGGTCACGTCGTCGCGGACGACGACCTTGACGTGATGCTCGAAGTAACACCCGGTCAGCGCTACCGCCGCGGCGGCACTCCGCGGTACGTCCTCGTTCCACGGGGCCGCCTCGATCTTGACGCGTACGACGTCGAAGCCCTCGTCGCGCAGCCGGTCTACACAGGTGGCGGCGACGGCCCGCTGCCGGGTCAGGGTGCCGCGGCCGGCGAGCGTGAGCATCGGCTGCGAGCGCACCGCGCCCCGGGCGAGCACGATGTGCGTGAGCTTCACCGCGTTGCCCGTCGCCCAGCGGGCGAGACGCCCGACGCCGTCATCGGCGGCAGCGGTGGTATCGGTCGCGGTGATGGTCGCGTCCATGGCGACGGTCACGTGTATGTCGAAGACGCCCGCGAACTCCGGCCCGTCCCGCCTGTCCGCCATGCCAGGACCCTCTTCCCCATGACATGGAGATGGTTCCAGCTATCGGCAGGCGTTTCGACCGAATATCGCCCTTTCGGCTGAGGGCGGGCGTGCGTTGGGGTTGTGAGGGTAGCGGTCGGCCTATGCACAGACTCGCAGCAGGGCTGGTCGCGGGTGCGGTCGGGACCAGTGCGCTCAACGTCGCTACCTATCTCGACATGGTGATACGGGCTCGCGGGGCCAGCAGCACGCCGGAGCAGGCCGTGGAGAAGATGACGAACCTCGCGGACGTCGATCTCGGGGACGGTGAGCGGGCCGAGAACCGCAAGCAGGCGCTGGGAGCGCTGCTCGGGTACGCCACCGGCGCCGGAGCGGCCCTCACCTACGGGCTGTTGTCCGGTCGGCGGCGGCCGTCGTGGCCGGTGGGGGTGCTGGCGCTGACGGCTATGGCCATGGCGGGCTCCGACGCGCCGCTGACGTTGGCGGGCGTCACGGATCCGCGGCGGTGGTCGGTGACCGACTGGGTCTCGGACGTCGTTCCGCACCTGGCGTATGGGATCACGGCTTATGCGGCGTACGAGCTGTTGAGGTCTTGACAGGTCGGATGGGCGGGCGAACCGTGGCGATCACAACGCGTACGCGAGGAGATCGCCATGGCCTTGCACGAGATCCGCATCGATCCGACCCTCCCCCTTCGCGAGCAGCCCGGAACCGGACACAATCGCTGGCACCCCGACATCCCACCCGTCGTACGGTGTGATCCCGGCGACGAGGTCGTCATGGAGACCCGGGACGCGTTCGACGGCCAGATGGGCCCGAACGCCACCCTCAAGACCGTCGAGGCGCCCGACCTGGACGTCGTACACCCGCTGACCGGCCCCGTGCACGTCGAAGGGGCGCAGCCGGGTGACCTGCTGGAGATCGAGATCCTGGAGATCGTGCCCGACAGTTACGGGTTCACCGTGCAGGTGCCCGGGTTCGGTTTCCTGCGGGACGTGTTCCCGGAGCCGTTCATCGTGCGCTGGCAGTTGGCCGACGGGTGGGCGACCTCCGACGACCTGCCGGGGGTGCGGATTCCGGCGGCGCCGTTCATGGGGACCATCGGGTTGTCGCCGGGGCACGAGTCACTGGCCAGGATCACGGCCAGGGAGCAGGCGGCGCTGGAGCGCGGCGGGTTCGTGCTGCCGCCGTCGCCGGACGGCGCGGTGCCGGGCGGCGTGGCCGGCGCCACCGGCTTACGTACGATCCCGCCCAGGGAGCAGGCGGGGAACGTGGACATCAAGCAACTCGGGGCCGGAACGCGGCTGTACATCCCGGTGGACACGCCGGGTGCGCTGTTCTCGGCCGGGGACGCGCACTTCGCCCAGGGTGACTGCGAGGCCTGCGGGACGGCGATCGAGATGGCCGCCACGCTGCGGGTGCGCTTCACCGTGCACCCTGGCGAGGCCGCGGAGAAGGGGATCAGGGCACCGCGCTTCGCGCGTTCCGACTACTGGGTGGCGGCGCCGTTCGCGGCCCCCCGCAGGTTCTACGCGACGACCGGGATGTCGGTGAGCCGGGACGGCGAGGTGGCGGCCGAGGACGCCACCCTGGCGGCGCGCAACGCGCTGCTCGACATGATCGACCACCTCGGGGAGCGCGGGTGGAGCCCGCAGCAGGCGTACGCGATCTGCAGCGTCGCCGTGGACCTCAAGGTGAGCCAGCTGGTGGACGTGCCCAGCTTCCTGGTGTCGGCGTTCCTGCCGGAGGACATCTTCACCGGGTAGCGGGCCCGGGCGCCCGAGGTTGAAGTCCTCGCATGGCTCGCTCATCACGCTTCGGGGTCGGGTGAGTAAATTACGCGCTATGCAACGTATGACCGGTCTGTTGGTCGGTGCACTGTTTGGGGCGGTCTTTGTGATCGCCAATGCCCATGATCCGCTCAATCCGGTGGCCGTCACCATCGCGCGCGCCGCCGCCGCGCTCGGGCTGTGCGGGGTCGTCGTGCTGGGAAGGCGGGCACGAGCCGCCGCCACCGGACAGGCTCGACCGGCCGCCGGGCGGGGTCCGAGGAACATGTTCGGCCGGGGTTACTGGCTGGTCGTGGCCGCTGAGGCCATCCTCCTCTTTGGCGGGATCGCACTGTTGCGCGCCTGGGGACAGCCGGAGGAGGCGAACGTCGCCTGGATCGCGGTCATCGTCGGCATCCACTTCGTCGTGCTGGCCCCGGTGTGGAGGCAGCCGAGCATCGCCGTGCCGGGCGTGCTGCTCACCGTGGTCGGGGTCGCCGGGCTCGTGATGGCCCAGACCTCCGCCGTCGCGTGGACGCCTGTCGTCGCCGGCGTCCTGTCCGGTGTGACGCTGCTGGTGTCGTGCATCGCCGCGGCCTGGTCGGGGTCACGGAGCGGCAGCGCCTCCCCGAAGCGCGCCGCCTGAGCCGAGGAGCGCCGCCTGAGCCGAGGGGCGCCGTGTCCGTCCGCCCGTCCGTCCAGTGAGTCGGCGTGGGGGCAGTGGGCTTGGGGGTGCGTCAGGGTGTGCGTGGGTGGCTGTCGGTCATCACGGCTCGTCTGAGGGAGTGCAGGCACAGGTTGAGTGACGTGTGCTTGGACGCGGCGTTCGCGTGGACGTGCTGCCAGGCGGCGTAGAGCATCGCCCACAGCACCTCCGCCACCCACGCCACCGGTTGCTCAGGATCGAGGGTGCCGTCGGCGTGGCCCCGCTCGACGAGCCGGGTCAGTGCCCGGTCGGCCGCCGTCTCGGTCTCCCAGTCGACCCAGCTCGAAATCTGCGGGTTGTCGTAGGCGAACCGGAGAGCGTCACCGAGCTCGAAGTATTCCTGGCAGACCCGCTCCAGCGCCTCCGCCGCCGTGCCCTCGTCCAGGCGGGCGCGTTCGGTCGCCAACTCGATCTGCTCCAGCAGGTGGTTCCCGATCCCGGTCAGCAGGTCGGAGCGCTCGGGGAAGTAGCGATGGATGGTGGTGCGCCCCACCCCGGCCGCGGCCGCGATCTCCGTCAGCGACGCGCCTGAGTTCTTCGAGAGCACCACCACGGCGTCACCAGGGTGACCTCCGACACGGTGCTGCTGCGCGAGGCGGCGACCTCCAGCGTGATCGGCCTCATCAACGGGGTCGTCATGCTGGTCGGGACGCTGGTGCTGATGAGCGTGCTGGACCTGGTCCTCACGGGCGTGACCGTGGCCGCCGTGCTGGTGGTCATTGCCCTGTTCGGCTGGCTCATGCCCGGGATCGCCACGGCCCAGGCGCGGGCTCAGGAGCAGGTCGGGCGGCTCGGCGGAGTGCTGGAGGGCGCGCTGCGGGCGATCAGGACCGTGAAGGTGAGCCGCGCCGAGGACCGCCAGGCCGAGCGCGTCCTCGTCCACGCACGCTCCTCGGCCGAGCACGGGATCAGCGCGGTACGGGCCGAGGCGACGGCCTGGACCATCGCGTGGTCGGGCATCCAGCTCGCGATCATCCTGATCCTGGGCATCGGGGCCTGGCGGGTGAGCCTCCAACAACTGGAGGTGTCCAGCCTCATCGCGTTCCTGCTGTACGCGTTCGGCCTGATGGATCCCATCACCGAGCTCTCCCAGAACCTCACCGCCCTGCAGTCGGGCGTCGCCGCCGCCGAACGCATCCGCGAGGTCGACGCCATGGAGGCCGAGCCCGCCGGGAGCCGCACCTCCGCCGCGAGCGGTCCCGGCGGCGGCCGGAGCAGCGGCCCGGTCATCGAGTTGCGGGGCGTCACGGCCTCCTACCGGCCATCGGCCGCGCCCGCGGTGCGTGGCATCGACCTGGCGATCCCACGGCGAGGCCACCTCGCGATCGTCGGCCCCTCGGGGGCGGGCAAGACGACCTTGTACTCGCTCATCCTGGGCTTCCTGGAGCCCCAGCACGGCACCTTGTTCCTGGACGGCCGCCCCTACCGGCAGCACACCCGTGACGAGATCAGGGCACGGCTGGCGTACGTGGAGCAGGACACGCCGATCGTGCCCGGTACGATCCGCGACAACCTGCTCTTCTCCCACCCGGACGCCTCGGAGGAGGAGCTGGCCCGGGTGCTCGACGAGGTTCAGCTGGCCGAGAAGGTCGCCATGCTGGAGGAGGGACTGGACACATCGCTGTCCTCCAGCCAGATCTCCGGCGGGGAGCGGCAACGCATCGCGCTGGGCCGGGCGCTGCTCGGCACGCCGGACGTCCTGCTGCTCGACGAGGCCACCGCGCAGCTCGACGCGCTGACGGAGGCCGCCGTCCACAACTGCCTCCGTGACCGGGCCGCCGCCGGGGCGGTCGTCACGATCGCGCACCGGCTGTCCACCGTGATCGACGCGGACGACATCGTCGTCATGGAGAACGGCCTGATCCGGGCCCGGGGCGATCACGAGAGCCTGCTGGAGACCGACCGGCTCTACCGCGAACTCGTCGCCGCCCTGCGGATCGCCCACGACACCGCCCCTGCCGGCCGCTGAGAACGCGGGGCGTTGGAAGAGCGCGGGGGCCGGGCGGGATCGGACCGCGGGCCCGGGGAGGGGCCGGGGCGTGGGTGGCGCCCTCCCCGGGAGGGTGGGTCAGGTCGGGGTGCAGGTGAGGGTGGCGGGTGGGGTGTTGGTGCCGGAGTAGCCGCCGTTGAAGCCGAACGACGTCGTCGCGCCGGGTGCCAGGTTGCCGTTGTAGCCGGCGTTCGCGACGCTCACGTTGGCGCCCGTCTGGGTGGGGGTGCCGCCCCACATCTGGGTGATCCGCTGGTCACCCGCCCAGGTCCAGGTGACGCGCCAGCCCGTGATGGCCGAGCTCCCGGTGTTGCTGACCGTGACGTCCGCCTGGAAGCCGCCCGGCCACCCGTTTCCGGGGCGGTAGGCCGCCGAGCAGCCACTACCCGCGGTGGGGGTCACGGTCGGGGTCACCGTGGGGGTGATCGTGGGAGTGGCCGTGGAGGTCACCGTGGGGGGAACCGAGCCGCCCGTGCGGTCGCCGTACAGGATGCCGCGGCCGTTGGTGCCGACGTACACCCGGCCGTACACGCGCGGGTCGCCCGTGAGCGCCTCGCCCATGTTGCCCCACTGGTGCTTGTCGTCGTTGATGCGCAGCCAGCTCGCCCCGGCGTTGTCCGAGCGGTACAGGCCGGTGACCCCGTCGATCGTGGCGACCGTGAACAGGGCCATGTACGTCTGCCCTGGCGCCGCCCGGCCGAAGCCCACGTTGACCGCGTTCGTGATGCCCGCGACCTTGGTGAACGACGTGCCGCTGTTCGTCGAGTGCCACAGGCCGCCCTGGCCGGCCAGCCAGAGGTCGCCCTCCCGGCCGGGCATGGCCTTGAACTTGCCGGTGGTGGGCAGGCCGGTGGCGGCGGTGGCGGTGAAGGACTGGCCGCCGTTCGTGCTGACGTAGAGGCGGCCGCCGCTCAGGCCGTAGAACTTCGCCGGGTTGACCCGGTCGGACTCCACGATCGCCTCGGTGGGCAGGCCGGAGACCTGCTGCCAGGAGTTGCCGTAGCCGACCGAGTAGACCGGCGTCACGCCGCGCGGCGCCCAGACGAAGCGGGAGCCGTCGGCCGCCGCGGCCACTGTGCCGCCCTCGTTGACGCCGCCGGGCTCCGTGCCCTGGAACCAGTTGGCGCCACCGTCGGTGGAGAAGGCCACGTGGCTGTCGTTGGGGCGGTCGGCGTCGGTGAAGTTGCCGGCCCTCACCATGATCGACGGTGTCCGCTCCGCGTAGTCGAGGCTGGTGGTGGAGGTGAAGGCGGGCGAGGTGAACATCATCGGCGGCACGTTGTCCAGATTCGCGTGCCGGAAGCCGGCGATGTCGCCCAGGCCGCTGACCAGGGGCGCGCCGCTGGGCGGGCTGATCAGGTCGAGTACGGCCGTCTCCTCCAGCCCCCTGGCCATGGGCCGGATGGTGAACTGGCCGCCCGAGTCCCACTGGGTCAGGTTCTCGGTGCCGTAGATCGTGGCGCCGGTGCCGTACATCATCCGGTTGGAGTCGAACGGGTCGATCTCCAGCGACTCGGTCATCCAGCCGAGCTTGGGCGTGACCTCGGGAGGCTGCGGGTTGCCGCCGAAGGTCAGCCACGGGTTCTCGGTGATGTCCATCCGGTAGCGGAAGCCGCGGTTCGGGTACGACGTCCAGTCCCAGACCCGGGTCCAGGTGGCGCCGGAGTCCGTGGACCTGAAGAAGATCACGTCCGGCCACCAGGAGATCTGGGTGGCCACCATGAGCGTGCCCGGCCGCTGCCGGTCGATGGTCAGGCCGCTGTAGCCGAAATAGTCGTCGGCGCTGGACGACGGGATGGGGCTGATCTGGGTCCAGGTGCCGGTCGCGGTGGCGTAGCGCCACACGTCGCCCTTGGCGCCGTCGTAGGGGCCGCCGGTGTCGCTCGTGGCGATGTAGAGGTAGCCGTTGACCGTGTCGAGCACGCCCTTGTGCGGCAGGTAGCCGGTCGGCTGCCCGGCCAGGCGGGTCCAGGTGGCGCCCGCGTCCGTGCTGCGGTAGATGCTGTTCTGTTTGTCGGCCACGCCCACGTAGATGGTCCTGGTGGTGGTGCCCCTGGTGGACGAGCGCGGGTCGTAGGTCACCCAGAGCACGCCGGGCCGGTGGCTGAGGTAGCCGTTGGGGTCGTTCGGGTCCTGGGCGTAGTTGCCGGCGTTGGGGAAGCTCGCCACCCTGGCCCAGGTCGCGCCGAAGTCGGTGCTGCGCCACAGCCCGTTGCCGTTGGGCGCGCCGAAGTACAGGACGCCGTTGTTGTTCGGGTCCACGGAGAGCGCCTCGCCCATGCCCCGGCCGGGCATGTTGCCGCCCAGCTTGAACGGCAGCGGCGTGACCTGCCAGTTGGCGCCCCGGTCGGTCGAACGCAGGATCGCGCCGTTGTTGGGGTCCCAGCTGTTGGTGTACATGCCGACGGCGGCGTACACCCGGTTGGTCTGCACCGGGTCGGTGGCCAGGCTGATGACGCCGTTGTAGCCCCACCTGTCCCAGCCGACCCAGTCGAGCAGCGGGGCCCACGACCTGGTGGACTGGTTCCACCGGTACGCGCCGCCGATGTCGGTACGGGCGTAGATGAGGTTACGTTCGGTGGGGTTGAAGATGATGCCTGGCACGAAGCCGCCGCCGTCGATCCGTACGTTCTTGTACAGGTACGGATCCGAGGCCACGGCCGACACCGGCGTCATCCGCACGACCGCCACCGCGAGCAGGACGGTGGCGACCGAGAGCATCACCAATAATCTTTTTCGCATGCGCGGCTCTTCCTTTCCAGGTGCGCCGGCGGGCGCCCCAAAGGCTTCAGGTGACCGCCATGCACGAGCAGAGTGCAGGACCCTGACCGTCGCCGCGCCTTCGCGCATGAGCTCACCAGCAGGCTCACACACCGCGTATCGGCGGTCAATAGTTTGGATAGACAACGAATTAATAGGCCCAGGAGGCTGATGTGACACCCTTTCCCGAATTCCGGGTGGACGGCAAGATCGCCCTGGTCACGGGCGCGGCCCGAGGGCTGGGCCAGGCGATCTCGCTGGCCCTGGCGCATGCCGGCGCCGACGTCGCACTGGGCCTACGGGACGTCAAGGCCGACGCGGGGCTGGCCGACGAGATCGCCGCGCTCGGCCGGACCGCGCTGCCGTTGCAGATGGACATGACCGATCCCGGGCAGATCGCCCGGTCGGTGCAGGACGTGCTGGACCGGTTCGGCCGGATCGACATCCTGGTGAACAACGCGGGGATCGCCCCGGGCAGCCCGGCCGAGGACTTCCCGGAGGACGACTTCGACCGCACGCTGCAGATCAACCTGAAGGGCACGTTCCTGGCCAGTCAGGCGGCGGGACGAGCCATGATCAAGCAGGGGCGGGGCACGATCGTCAACCTGGGCTCGCAGGCGGGCGAGGTGGCCCTGCCCGGCGAATCCGTCTATTGCATGACCAAGGCCGCGATCGCCCACCTCACCCGCTGCCTCGCCGTCGAATGGGGCCCGCACGGCGTCACCGTGAACAACGTCGCCCCCACCTTCATCCGCACGCCGGGCACCTCCGAGGTGTTGGCGGACCCGGCGTTCGAGGCGGACGTGGTCGAGCGGATCGCGGCCCTGCACCGCATCGGCGAGCCCATGGACGTCGCCGGTGCGGTGCTCTTCCTGGTCTCACCGGCCGCCTCGCTGGTCACCGGCCACACCCTGGTGGTGGACGGCGGCTGGACGGTCCGGTGAGTCCCGCTACCTGGCCAGGGCGAAGTCCCTGATCCGCAGGTCGCCCTTGAAGACGAGGTAGAGGTCGCCCTTGCCCGCCTTCAGCGTCGCGCCCGCCGTACCCCACTGGTAGATCCCGCCGGTGGCGGGCACCTGAAGGGTGGTCAGCAGCGCGCCGGTCGGCGAGCCGGCGCGCACCTCGACGGCGCCACCGCTCACCGAGGACACCCCGGCGGTGAGGCGGGAGCCGTAGGAGGCGTCGGTGAAGGAGATCCACCCGCCCGCCGTCCCGGCCACGACCTCGCCACCGGCCTTCGTCTCGTCCGCGAACTGGACGCCCGAGTAACCGTCGAAGTCCATCGCCCGCGTGGTCCTGGTCAGGTCGCGTACGGGGATGGTCTCGCCGGAGACCCGCAGGGTGGTGGACAGGCGGATCCGGTCGGAGGCCGAGCCGAGGAGGACGTCGTGGGTGGCGTTCTCGACGGCCCACCTGCCGCGGGTGTGGTCCCAGACGGCCAGGTCCGACTTCTTCAGGGTGAACGTGACCGTGCGCGACTCGCCCGGGTTCAGGGTGACGCGCTGGAAGCCACGCAGTTGCTTGACCGGCTGCTGGAAGCGGGAGTCGCGCTGGTGGGTGTAGAGCTGGACCACCTCGTCGCCCCTGACCCTGCCGGTGTTGGTGACCTTCACGCTCACCGTCTCGCCCCGCACGGTCAGCCCCTGGTAGCCGAACGAGGTGTAGCTCAGCCCGTGGCCGAAGGCGTAGAGCGGCTTGGTCCTCCCGTACAGGTACGTCATCCCGGTCCTGGCCAGGTCGTAGTCCAGGATGCTGGGCAGCGCGTCGGTGCCCGGCCAGGTCTGGGTGAGCCGGCCGGCCGGGTTGACGTCGCCGAAGAGCACGTCGGCCACGGCGTGCCCAGTCTCCGCGCCCGCGTGCGTGGTCCACAGCAGCGTCGGGGCGTCCACGATCACCGGATAGCCGGTCTCCAGGACCACGACGGTACGCGGGTTCGCCTTGCGCACGGCCTCGATCAGCCGCCGCTGGCCCGCGCCGAGCTGCAGATCGTCCCGGTCGTGGAACTCGCGCCCGGCCACGAACGGGTGGCTGCCCACCACCACGACCGCGACCTCGGCCCGGGCCGCCTGCGCGGCGGCCGCGGCCACGCCGTCCACGACGATCTCCTTGCCGAACCTGGACGCCTGCGCCTTGGGCGCCAGGCCGAGCGTGCCGTCGGCGGCGACGCTCACGTACGGGTCGGGCAGGGCGAACCAGCTCTCGACGGCCTCGTAGCCGGCGTACCTGATGAGGTGACTGCCGTCGGGCTGGCGTTCCAGGGCGAACTGCTGGGAGACGTACCAGCCGTCGGGGTCGGCGTCGTCGGTGTCGAGCGAGCGCCAGTCGCCGCCGAGCAGCCGGCCGTTGCCCGCGTTGCGCAGCGTGGACACCCCGCCGGTCCAGTCGGTCAGGTCCCACTGGGAGGCCGCGGTGGGAGCCGTGTCGAGGAGGGCCGCGTTGTCGTCCGGGCCGGTGCCGGTGGCGGTGAGGTATTTGCCGGAGTCCAGGTGCTTGAGCGCGATCCGTTCCAGCCCCTGGCCGGTGGTCACGTCGCTCACCCGCTCCTTGATCCCGTCGAGCGGCGTCACCTGGTACGGCAGCTGCCCCGAGTACCAGTCCCGGTACAACTTCCCGGCCAGCGGCCCCACCACGGCCGCCGACCTCGGCCCGGCCAGCGGCAGCACCCCGGAGTTACGCAGCAGCACGGCCGCCTTGCCCGCGGTCTCGCGGTTGAGCCGCTGGTGGGCCGGGCTGTTGATGACGTCCTTGGTGATCTTCTTGTACGGCCCGCCGTCGGGGTCGAAGTGCCCCAGCCGGGTACGGATGGTCAGCGCGCCGCGCACCGCCTCGTCCACGTCGGCCTCGGTGATGAGCCCCCGGTCCAGCGCGGCGGTGAGGTGCTGCGTCATCGGCCCGCCGTCGCTGTTGTCGATGGTGTAGCTGTCCAGCCCCGCCTTGAGCACGGCGGCGAACGCCTCGGGCTTGTTGTCGTAGTACCTCTCCAGGTCGGTGAGCGCGTGCGGCCCCCAGGCGTCGCTGACGTTGTAGAGCCGCTTGCCGGTCCACGACCTGACCTCGGCGTCCAGGTCGGGGTTGACGTGGTTCGGCCGCCCGTTGACCAGGTTGTACGACGCCATGACCCCGGTCGCGGCGTCCGCCGAGATGGCCGCCCTGAAGGCGGGCTCGTAGTACTCGTGCTTGAGCTTGGGCGTCAGGTTGGAGGAGGTGAGGCTGCGATCGACCTCGTTGTTGTAGGCCAGGTAGTGCTTCAGCACGGGCGCCGTCTTCAGGTAGGAGGGGTCGTCGCCCTGCAGCCCCTTGCCGTAGGCGGTCGAGATCGCCCCGGTCAGGTGCGGGTCCTCGGAGTAGCCCTCCTCGTTACGGCCGGCCCGCGGATCGCGCAGCAGGTCCACCACCGGGGACCACACCTGGAGCCCCCACAGGATCGGGTCCACGGCGTTGTAACCGCGTACCTCGTCGCCCACGGCGGAGCCGACCTTCTTGATCAGCTCCGGGTCCCAGGTGCTGGCCAGCCCCACGGCCTGCGGGAACACCGTCCCGCTGGCGAACTTCTGGTTCCAGTTGTCGTTGAGGTGGTTGGACCAGGCGACGCCGTGCAGGGCCTCGGTGCCGTTCTTGTGGTAGGCGATGCCCAGCCGGGGGATGGCCGGTTGCGACTGGTGCAGCAGGCTGAGCTTCTCCTGCAGGGTGAGCCGCCCGAGCAGGTCCTCGACCCGCCGCTCCACCGGCAGCCGGGGATTCTGGAACGGATGATCGGCGGCCTGCGCGGCAGGAGCGGCGAGCGCGGAGGCCGCCAGCGTTAACACAGCCAATAACGGGATTTTTCGCATAAGGGGGTCTCCATCACTTGATGGCGCCGACCGTCACACCTCGGGTCAGCGTGCGCTGGAAGATCAGGAAGAACGCGACCGCCGGCACGATGCCGAGCAGGGCCGAGGCGCTGGACGTGGTGGCGTCCATGAACTTCTCGCCCTGCAGGACCCCGAGCGCGACGGGCACCGTCTGGGTGTCGTTCGAGATCAGGAAGATCAGCGGCAGGAAGAACTCGTTCCAGGTCCAGATGAAGAAGAAGATCAGCAGGACGTTGAGCGTGGGCCGGCTGATCGGCACCACGATCCGCCACAACGAGCGCAGCCGCCCCGCGCCGTCGATCGCCGCCGCCTCCAGGATCTCCTTCGGGAACTGGCCCAGGACCGCGCTCAGCAGGTACGTGCCGAACGCCGCCTGGATCACCGTCATGACGATGATCACCGCGAGCTGGGTGTCGTACAGCCCGACGGCCTTGGCCAGGTAATAGAGCGGGTAGGCCAGTGCCTCCTGCGGCAGCGTGTTGGCCACCAGGAACAGCACGAGGATCGACAGCCGGCCGCGCACCCTGCCGATGCCCAGCGCGTACGCGTTGAGCACCGACAGCACCACGGCGAGCACCGACACGGAAGCGCTGATCAGGAAGCTGTTCCAGAGCTTCGTGCCGAACTCGACCCGGTTCCAGAAGTCGACCATCCCCTGCAGATAGAGCCCGTCGGGCAGGCTCAGCGGCCCGTGCGAGCCGTAGTCGGCCGGCGACTTGACCGCGTTGATCGCCACGATCACGAACGGGAACACCATCACGACCGCCAGCACGACCAGCGCGAGCAGCACCGCCCAGCGTCCTGGCCCTCTCATGACTCACGCTCCTGCACCCGCAGGAACAGGAACGTCACCACGATGATGATCAGCGCCAGCACCGTGGCGACGGCCGAGCCGTACCCGACGTTGCTCTTCTGGAAGAAGTTCAGGTACGAGAAGTACGACGGGACCATCGTGGCGTTCCCCGGCCCGCCCCGGGTCAGTACGAAGATCGGCCCGAACACCTTCAACGCGGCGATCGTGCATGTCAGCATGACCACGAAGATCTCCGGCCGGATCTGCGGGATCGTGATGTGCCAGAACTTCCGCCACCAGGAGGCCCCGTCGATCTCGGCCGCCTCGTAGTAGGCCGGGTCCACCCGCTGCAGCCCCGCCATGAAGATCACCACCGGGTAGCCGAGCTGGAACCACACCATGACCGCCATGACGGTGGCCAGCGCCAGGTCGGGATCGCCCAGCCAGTCCAGGTCCAGCCCGAGGATCTGGTTGACCGCCCCGTAGGACGGGTGCAGCATCCAGCCCCACACCACGCCGGCCACCGCCACCGGCAGCACCTGCGGCAGGTAGTACATGGCCCGCAGCGCGGAGGCCGTACGCGCCCCGAACCGCCGGCCGATGTAGTCGAACAGGGCCGCCGCCAGCACGAGGCCGATCGCGGTCGGCACCACGGCCATGGCCACGATCAGGCCCACGTTGTGCTGGAACGACTCCCAGAACCGCTCGTCGACCAGCAGCCTGCGGTAGTTCTCCAGCCCGATCCAGCGCGGCGTGCCGACTCCCGACCAGCGGGTGAAGCTCGCTCCGACGTTCATCAGGAACGGCACCACGATGACGCCCAGGAACAACAGCAGGCTGGGGAGCAGGTAGAGCCAGTATCCCTTCGTCCGTGCTCTCATTTAGTCAGTTGCCGATGTCGGCGAGGTTGTCCTCGTACGGCCCGGCGATCTCGTCCAGCACCTGCGTGGGTGTCTTGCTGCCGTTGATGAGGTTCTGGACCCCGGCCACCAGCACGTCGTAGTAGCCGGGGGCGGGCCAGTCGGGGTAGAAGGCCAGGCCGTCGGCGGTGGTCAGCTTGTTGAAGGTCTCGATGAGCTCCTTGGCCTTGGGATCGGTGATCGCGGCCGGGTCGGCGGCCACGGGCACGCCGCCGGAGTTGCCCAGCAGGTTCTGGACGTCCTTGCTCATCGTGAGGTCGATGAAGTCGTAGGCCAGGTCCTTGTTCCGCGACCTCTCCGGTACGACCCAGATGTTCCCGCTGGAACCGGGCGCCATCGTGGCGCCGGGGAAGAGGAAGTGGCCCCACTCGAAGTCCTTGACCGTCGAGGCGACGCGGCCGTACCACCAGCTGCCGCTGATCATCATGGGGAACTCGCCGTTCATGAACGCCACGCCCATGTCCTCGGCCTTGAGCCCGGCCGAGTTCTTGGCCAGGTAGCCCTTCTTCACCCAGTCGGCGAACGTGTCGGCGCCGTAGGTGAACTCGGGGCCGTGGAAGTCGACCTTGCCCTGGTAGGACTGGAACGCCTGCAACCACGGCTTCTGCGCCTTGGTCAGCGCGAGCTGGTAGAAGATCTGCTGGGCCGGGTATTCGGCGCCCGCGTTGGCGATCGGGGTCACGCCGGCCTTGACGAAGGTGTCGAGCGCCGCCGTGAGCTCCTCGTACGTGGTCGGGACCTTGACCTTGTGCTGGTCGAACAGGTCCTTGTTGTAGTAGACCATCACGAACTCGCCGTAGTTCGGCACGCCGTACCACTTGCCGGAGCCCATGACGCCCCGGTCGTCATATTTGGCGGTGGTCTGCAGGCCGCCCGGTAACAGCTTGTCCCAGCCGCGCCTCGCGGCCTCCTCGCTGAGGTCGGTGAGCAGGCCCTGCTTGGACAGCAGCCCCGCGGTGGCGTTGCCCTTGTTGTACTCCATGAGGTCGGGCGCCTCGTCGGAGTTGAGCACCATGCCGGCCGTCTTCTGGATCTGCTCGAAGCCCTTCTCCTCGAACTTGACGGTCACGTTCGGGTGCGACGCCTCGAACTTCTTGATCGCCTCGGCCCACGCCTTGCCCATGGCGCTGTCGGCGGTCTCGTAGTGCCACAGCTTGAGCACGCGCGGCTGGTCACCCTGGGCGCTGGGCGGGCTCTCCCCTCCCGAACCGCAGGCCGACAGGGCGAGCGCGGCGGCGGCCAGCACCGCCACGCCTCTCATTCTGACCATGATCCCTCCATGGGGTGTTACGAGATGACGGCCCGCGCGGGAGCTCCGGCCACCGGGGCGATCTCGACCCCCGTGACCCGCTTCGGGCCGGTGACGGCGACACGCAGCACGTCGCCGTCCCTGCTGGCGACGGCGACCGTCACGCCGTCGGCGTCGTGGATCTCCACGGTCCCGTCGCCACCCCCGAAGGCGACGAGGGCGATCTCGGCCGGCACGTCCACCGTGTCCAGCTGGTGCCCGGCCGGAGTGACCGGGATGAGCGCGCCGTACCGGACGAAGAGGGGGATCTGGTCGAGCGGCTTGGCGACCTCCACGTAGCAGGGGCCGGCGAGCACCTCGCCGGTCCAGTAGTCGGCCCACTCGCCGCGCGGCAGGTAGACCCGGCGCACGCCCTCGGGTGCCGTCATGGGGGCGACGAGCAGATCGCGGCCGAGCAGGTACTGCAGGTCGGCCTGCCAGGCCACGGGGTCGTCCGGGTGGTCCACGCACAGCGCCCGCAGCATCGGCGCGCCGGTGCGCGCGGCCTCGACGGCCGCCGAGTAGAGGTAGGGCATCAGCCGGTAGCGCAGCCGTAACGCCTGGACGGCCATCTCCTCGACGGCCGGGAACTCCCAGGGCTCGCGGGTCGTGGTGCCGTGCAGGCGCAGCAGCGGGGAGAGCGCGCCGAACTGGGTCCAGCGCACGTACAGGTCGTCGGTGGGCCGGCCGGTGAACCCGCCGGCGTCGTGGCTCCAGAACGGCACGCCGGACAGGCCGTGCGCGAGCCCGCCCCTGAGCGTGCTGCCCATGGCGGCGTAGCTGGTGTAGGTGTCGCCGCTCCACTGGGCGCTGTGGCGCTGGCCGCCCAGGAACGACGAGCGCGCCCAGACCAGGTCGTGCCCGTTGACCTCGCGGGTGACGGCGGCGACCGCGTCGTTGAACAGCAGCGTGTAGACGTTGTGCAGGTCGGTGCCGGTCATGCCGTTGGACGCGACCGCGTCGCTCGGCACGCCCTCGGCGAAGTCGGTCTTGAACGCGGCCACGCCCTGCCGTAGCAGCCCGCGCAGCAGGCCCTGGAACCATTCGACGGCGGCCGGATTGGTGAGGTCGACGATGCCGCAGGGCGGGAAGGAGCCGTGCCAGCAGTCGGCGACGTAGGTCTCCCCCGCCTTATTTTTCAAGAAATATCCGGCATCGGCGGCCGCGCCGAAGTCGGGGCTCAGATGGGAGACGTACGGGTTCATCCACAGGCAGACCTGGAAGCCCATCCCCGCCAGCTCGGCCAGCATGCCCTCCGGGTCGGGGAAGTTCACCGGATCCCAGCGCAGGTCCGACCAGTGCCCGGCCGTCTGCCAGTAGGTGTCCAGATGCAGCACGTCGCACGGGATGCCGCGCTCCCTGATCGTGCGCGCCCTGGCCAGCACCCGCTCCTGGCTGTCCACGCAGAACCCGGAGGAGATCCAGGTCCCGAACGCCCATTTCGGCGGCAGCGCGGGCCGGCAGGTCAGCCGGTCATAACGGTCCAGTACGGCGGCGGGCCCGGGCCCGGCGATCACGTAGTAGTCCAGGACGTCGTCGGGCACCACGATCTGCACGGCGCTGTGCGTGGACTGGCACACGTCGAACTCCGTCGGGGCCCCGCTGTCGACCAGGACCCCGTACCCCTTGCTGGACACGTACAGGGGCACGTTCTTGTAGGCGCGCTGGGACTCGGCCCCGAAGGCGTCGTAGTTCCACATCACGGGCCGCTGGCCGCGTTTGTCCAGCCGGGTGCACGACTCGCCGAAACCGGCGAAGGCCTCGTCGGGGGCGGCGGCGAAGCTCTCGTGGTAGGCCACGGCCTGGCCGGACGCGCTGGAGCGGCCGAACGGCAGCGTACGCAGCCGCCCGGAGATGTCGGTGTGCCCGCGATCCTGCTCGACCAGGGTGAGGCCGGCGGCGTCGGTGAAGCGCAGATGCCACGGCGCGAGCGTGATCTCGGCCCGCAGCGAGCCGGCGTCGATCACGATCGGCTCCCCCGGGGCCGCCCCGGCACGTGCCCCGCGATACGCGCCGGAGGGCGACACCAGCGAGATGGCCGCCGCCGAGCGCGGCCTGGCGTTCGGGTCCTCCGACAGCCGCACCCGGATGACCCCCTCGCCCGCCACCCCGATCTGGACGACCAGCGTCTCCTCCGCCGTGGTGAGCGCCTTGAGCATCACCTCGGCGCCGTCGGCCGCGACGAACTCGGCAGCGGTCACCGCCGACAGGCCACCCTCGCCGCGCGCGCGAACCGGCAGCTCGGGCGGATCCGCGACGAAGTACTCGTGCGCGACCAGTGGGGGGCGGTAGGGCATGGAAGCTCCTTCGAACGGCTGCGCCAACTCCTGAATTAGTTTGGTTGGCATACCAACAAAGGTCAACCATGGATGTGCCACTGCGACGGCCCACGACCGTGATGAGGACGCGCGGAAGGGGACCAAGGCCCCGCGCGGGGCCGTGGTCAGAGGGGTGCGCTAGATGGCCATGCCCGGCTGCATGAGGCGGCGGGCGGCCTCCGTGATGGAGCCCGACAACGACGGGTAGACCGCGAACGTGTGCGCGAGCTGGTCGACCGTCAGCCGCTGCTGCACCGCCACCGACACCGCCAGGATCAGCTCCGAGGCCCGCGGCGCCACCACGACCCCGCCCAGCACGATCTGGGTGTGCGGGCGGCAGAACAGCTTGACGAACCCGTCGTTGAAGCCCTGCATCTTGGCCCGGGCGTTGGTGGCCAGCGGCAGCTTGACGACGTTGGCCTCGATCTCGCCGGCCTCGATGGCCTGCTGCGAGACGCCGACCGCGGCGATCTCCGGGTCGGTGAAGATGTTGGAGGCCACCGTGGACAGCCGCAGCGGCTGCACGGCCTCCCCGAGCGCGTGCCAGACCGCGATCCTGCCCTGCATGGCCGCGACCGAGGCGAGCATGAGCACTCCGGTGCAGTCACCGGCCGCGTAGACGCCGGGCGCGGAGGTGCGCGAGACCTTGTCGACCTTGACGAAACCGCCCTGGTCGACCTGGACCCCGGCCTCCTCCAGGCCGATGCCGGAGGTGTTGGGGATCATGCCGACGGTCATCAGCGCGTGCGACCCCTCGGCCGTGCGGCCGTCCTCCAGGGTCACCACCACGCCGTCGGAGGTGCGCTTGACGGAGGCGGCCCGGGAGCGGCCCATGACGTTCATCCCGCGGCGGCGGTAGACCTCTTCGAGCACCTCGGCGCCGTCGGCGTCCTCGTTGGGCATCATCCTGGCGCGGCTGGAGACCAGCGTGACCTCCGACCCGAGCGAGCGGTAGGCGCCGGCGA
Organism: Nonomuraea jiangxiensis; assembly: GCF_900099965.1. Lineage (GTDB taxonomy): Bacteria > Actinomycetota > Actinomycetes > Streptosporangiales > Streptosporangiaceae > Nonomuraea > Nonomuraea jiangxiensis. The sequence goes on from NZ_FNDJ01000003.1 coordinate 448,878, forward strand.
ACTCGGCCCCGGTCACCCCCGAGCCGATCACGATCAGGTGCTCGGGCAACTCGTCCAGGTCGTAGAGCTGGCGCCAGTTGAGGATGCGCTCGCCGTCGGGCTCGGCGCCGGGCAGCACCCGCGGCGTCGCGCCGGTGGCCACGAGCACGACGTCGGCCCGGATCGTACGGTCGCCCGCCCGCACCACCTGCGGATCCACCAGCCGCCCGCGCGCCTTGACGATCTCGACGCCCTCGGCCGCCACCCGCGTGGCGATGTCCGCGGACTGGGCCTGGGCCAGCTCCTTGACCCGCTTGTTGACCAGCGGCAGATCGACGCCCACCACGCCGACGTCACCGTCGGGACCCCCGGTGAACGACACGCCCAGCGACGGGGCGTCGAGCAGGGCCTGCTTGCGGACGGAGGTCGCGATCAGCGTCTTGGACGGCACGCAGTCGGTCAGCACGCAGGCGCCCCCCGGGCCGTCCTGCTCCACCATCGTGACCTGCGCGCCGAGCTGGGCGGCCACCAGCGCAGCCTCATAGCCACCGGGTCCGCCACCAATGATCACGATCCTCGTCACGTGTCCCATTGTCCCGCATCCCAGCAGCAAGACCGCAACCGGGCCACTGCTCACGCCCTCCTCGTGCCCGTCGAAGGGTCGTCGTCCGCACCCTGCCGGGACACGTCCGACCCGCAGTGCGGCCTGTTGGACCGGCGGGGCCACTCAGCGTGGCAGGATGGCGCGGTAGCTGGATGTTGAGCGGCACCCGGCGAGAGGGGTGGATCGTGGCGTGGCTCTCAGATCAGTCAGGGAAGCCGAGTGAGCTCAGGCTCTACGGCGCCTACGGCTCCAACATGGACCCTGAGCAGATGGCCATGCGCGCCCCGCACTCCCCGGTCTGGGGGGTGGGCTGGCTGCCCGGCTGGCGGCTCACGTTCGGGGGCATGGACCTGGCCTGGGAGGGCGCGGTCGCCACGATCGTGGAGGATCCCGACGAGCACGTGTTCGTCGTGCTCTACGACGTGCCCGACTGGGAGGAGACCTCGCTCGACCAGTGGGAGGGCGCGGTCCGCGGCGCCTACCACAAGGTGCGGCTGCGGGTGCAGACGCTCCAGGGGGAGACCGTGGCCTGGTTCTACGTGCTCGACGGTTACGAGGGCGGCCTGCCGTCGGCCCGCTATCTCGGCAGCCTGGCCGACGCGGCCGAGCGCGCGGGCGCTCCCGACGACTACGTCAAGGAGTTGCGGGAGCGCCCCTGCAACACGGTCTAACTCAGCGGCTGGTCCTTGGTCTCGCGCAGCACGAAGACGTAGACCAGCGTGGAGATGAGCGCCAGCGCCGACATGTAGTAGGGAAAGAACCCGACGTTGCCCGCGTCCTGCAGCGCGGTGCCGATGAGCGGGGCGGTGCCGCCGAACAGGGCCACGGTCAGCGAATACGGGAAGCCCGCGCCGGCCGCCCGCACCCTGGTCGGGAAGAGCTCGGAGTTCACCGCGGCGGAGATCGAGGTGAAGCAGCCGAGGAACACCATGCCGACCAACTGCACGGCCAGCAGGCTGCCGAACGAGTCGGAGATCAGGCTGAGCAGCGGCACCGGCAGGATCAGGAAGCCGAGCCCGAAGGCGATCAGCATCGGCTTGCGCCCCACGCGGTCCGACAGCATGCCGAGCAGCGGCTGCAGGATCATGAAGAAGAACAGCGCCACCGTGCCGGCCTGCAGCGACGTCGCCGGGTCGAGGTCGACGGTGATCTGCGCGTAGATCGGCAGGAAGCTCGTCCAGGTGTAGTACGCCACGGTGCCCGCGAGCGTGACGCCGACGATCGTGGCCGACGCCCTCGGATGCCGCTGCAGGAACTCGAACATCCCCGGCCGCTGGACCTCACCGCGCTGGATCTCCTCCGCCACGGCCGAGGTCTCGTCGGCGCCCTTGCGGATCCACAGGCCCACGAGGCTGATCACCGCGCCCACGATGAACGGGATGCGCCAGCCGTAGGAGTCCATGTCCGCCTTGGCCAGGCCGGAGGCGAGCAGCGCGGCCAGTCCGGAGGCGATGAGCTGGCCGATGGTGGTGCTGACGTACTGGAAACTGGAGAACAGGCCGCGGCGGCCGGGCGGGGCCGACTCCACCAGGAAGGTGGTCGCGGCGGCGAACTCGCCGCCCACGGACAGCCCCTGGACCAGCCTGGCCAGGGTCAGGATGATCGGCGACAGGATGCCCACGGCCTCATAGGTCGGCGTCAGGCCCAGCAACAACGACCCGGCACCCATCAGCACGATCGTGAACGTCATAGCGGCCTTGCGCCCGAACCTGTCGGCGAACGCGCCGACCAGCAGACCGCCCAGGGGGCGCATGAAGAAGCCGACGGCGAACACTCCGTAGGTGCTCAACAGCGGCACCAGGCTGTTGCCCGTGTCACTGGGGAAGACCTGCGCGGAGAAGTAGGTCGCCAGAAAGGTGTAGGCATACCAGTCGTACCATTCGACCACGTTGCCGATGCTGGCCGCCATGAGCTGGCGGACCCGGCTCTTGGGGATGCCGAGGGGGGATTCAGCTACAGGAGAGGTCGCCACCGGGGACTCCTTTGCTGGGAGGTGTGGTGATGGCTTACTGTGCAGCTGTAAGACTTAAACAGTCAAATGTCTCGGCGTATATTTACAAACCCGACACAGAAACGGCTCCAGGTGGATGTTCTCGACCGGCGCCTCGTCGCCGCGCTGCAAGTCAGCCCGCGGGCGTCGTGGGGTGAGCTCGGCAGAGCCGTGGGCGAGCACGAGCGCACGGTCGCGCGCCGGTTGCAGCGGCTGTTCGCCGAGGGCATGGTGCGGGTCACCGCCATCTACGACGATCTGCGCACCGGGCACGGGCGCCCGGCCCACGTGCACGTCCAGGTGCGGCCCGGCACGGCCGGCGAGGTGGCGCTGGCGCTGGCCGGCCGGCGCGACACCCGCTCGGTCTACGCCCTGACCGGCGCCGCCGACCTCGCCTGCGAGCTGGTCTCCCCGTCCAGGGAGGACCTGCACCGGGTCCTCACCGCCGATCTCACGGCCATCGACGGGGTCCTGCAGACGCAGACCCAGGTGGTGCTGCACACGTTCAGGACCGTGGCCGAGTGGCACGCCCCCTACCTCGGCGAGACGGAGCTGGCCGAGCTGCGGCCGACGCCGCTCCCCGGGGGCCTGCCCGACGAGGAAGGGCTGTCGCCGCTGGAGGAGGAGATCGCCGAGTTGCTGGTCGCCGACGGCAGGATCGCCTTCACCGCGGTCGCCGAGCGGCTGGACATCTCCGTGCCCACCGCCCGCCGGCGGGTGACCTCGCTGATCGAGCGGCGCCTGCTGCTCCCGCGCGCCGAGGTCGAGCCCGCGCTGCTCGGGCTGGAGGTTGAGGCCGTGCTCTGCCTGAAGGTCCGCCCGTACGGGCTCGACCTGGTCGGCCAGCGGCTGGCCGCGCACCCGTCCGTCCGCTACTGCGCCGCCACCTCGGGCACCTATTCGCTGAACGTGCAGGTCGTGACGGCGAACGAGGCCGACCTGTACCGGTTCATGACCCAGGTCGTCGGCGGCTACGACGAGATCACCGACGTGGACCTCACCCTGATCACCCGTGCCTACAAGCGCGGTCACCTGCACAAGTCCGGATTGCTGACGCTGGATCACCGTTGGGAGAAAACGCCATGACACCCGCCGAGAAAGAAGTCGCCGACCTTTGCGTGGAGCTGATCCGCGCCGACAGCAGCAACTACGGGGACGGCACCGGCACCGGTGAGCGGGCCGCCGCCGAGGTCGTCATGTCCAGGCTGGCCGAGGTCGGGATCGACTACGAGTACATCGAGAGCGAGCCGGGGCGCGGCAACGTGATCACCCGGGTGGCGGGCAGCGACCCGTCGCTGCCCGCGCTGCTGGTGCACGGTCACCTCGACGTGGTGCCCGCCAACGCCGCCGACTGGTCGGTGGACCCGTTCGCGGGCGAGGTGCGCGACGGCTACATCTGGGGCCGCGGCGCGGTGGACATGAAGGACATGGACGCGATGATGCTGGCCCTGATCCGCCAGCTCAAGCGCGAGGGGCGGCAGCCGCGCCGGGACCTCGTCTTCGCGTGGGTGGCCGACGAGGAGGCCGGCGGCGTCTATGGCGCCAAATACCTCACCGCCCACCACCGCGACCTGTTCGAGGGCGTGACCGAGGCGATCAGCGAGGTCGGCGGCTACTCGCTGGAGGTGGACCCGTCGCTGCGCCTCTACCTGATCGAGACGGCGCAGAAGGGCCTGGCCTGGATGAAGCTGACCGCCGACGGCACGGCGGGTCACGGCTCGATGCTCAACTCCGACAACGCGGTCACCGAGATCGCCAGGGCGGTGGCCAGGATCGGCGAGCACGACTGGCCGCTGACGTACACGCCGACCGTGCGGCGGTTCCTCACCGAGGTCGCGAGCGCGTTCGAGATCGAGTTCGACGAGGACGACCCGCAGCCGGTGCTGGACCGGATCGGGCCGCTCGTCCGCTTCGTCGGCGCGACACTGCGGCACACCACGAACCCCACCCAGCTCGGCGCCGGCTACAAGTCGAACGTCATCCCCGGCCAGGCCACGGCGGTGATCGACGGGCGGTTCCTGCCCGGGTTCGAGGAGGACTTCTTCAAGACCGTCGACTCGCTGCTCGGGCCGAAGGTGCGGCGCGAGTTCGTGCACCACGACATCGCGCTGGAGACCTCGTTCGACGGTGACCTGGTGGAGTCGATGATCGCGGCGATCAAGGCCGAGGACCCGGCCGCTCGGGCGATCCCGTACTGCATGTCCGGTGGCACCGACAACAAGACGTTCTTCGCGGACATGGGGGTGCGCGGGTTCGGGTTCGTGCCGCTGCGGCTGCCCGGGGACATGGACTTCGCGTCGATGTTCCACGGCGTGGACGAGCGGGTGCCGGTCGACGCCCTGCACTTCGGCGTGCGGGTGCTGGAGAGGCTGCTCGTAAACTACTGAGGCGTGACCAAAGACGCATACACCCTCGCCCGCGAGGCCGCCACGGCCTTGCGGGCCGCGGCCGGCATCGACAACTTCGACGTGGCGCTCGTCATGGGGTCGGGGTGGGTGCCCGCCGCCGACGCGATCGGCGCGGCGGTCCGCGAAATACCGTTCACCGACCTGCCCGGCTTCCAGGCTCCCGCGGTGGCCGGGCACGGCGGCAGGATCCGCGTCGTGCGCACGGCGGCGGGGCGGCACGCGCTGGTGTTCCTCGGGCGTACGCACCTCTACGAGGGGCTCGGGGTGGACACCGTCGTGCACGGCGTACGGACGGCGGCCGCGGCCGGGGTCCGCACCCTCGTGCTCACCAACGCGGCCGGCGGCCTGCGCCCCGAGACGCAGAGCGTCGGCGACCCGGTCCTGATCAGCGACCACATCAACCTGACCGGGGCCAACCCGATCACCGGGACCACGTTCCTGGACCTCACGGAGGTCTACTCGGGCCGCCTGCGCGCCCTGGCCCGCGAGGTCGACCCGAGCCTGGCCGAGGGGGTGTACGTCGCCTTCCGCGGGCCGACGTACGAGACGCCGGCCGAGATCCGCATGCTCCGGGCGCTGGGCGGCGACATGGTCGGCATGTCCACCGTGCTGGAGGCCATCGCCGCCCGCGAGGCGGGTCTCGACGTGCTGGGCCTGTCCCTGGTCACCAACCCCGGCGCGGGCCTGTCGGGCGAGCCGCTCAACCACGAGGAGGTCCTGGAGGTCGGCCGCACCACGGCCGCCCGCATGGGCGTCCTCCTGGCCAAGGTGGTGGACCGGCTGTGACCGGGACCGGCGGAGGGCAGGGCGGCGGTGACCTCCTGGCGGAGGCCCGCGGGTGGCTGGCCCAGGACCCCGACCCCGACACCCGTGCCGAGCTGTCCGAGCTGATCGACCGCGGTGACCTGGCCGCGCTCGAAGACCGCTTCCGTACCAAGCTGGAGTTCGGCACGGCGGGCCTGCGCGGCGAGTTGGGCGCGGGCCCCAACCGGATGAACCGCGTCACCGTCATGCGCGCCGCCGCGGGCCTCGCCGCGGTGCTCGGGCCGGGCCGGCACGTGGTCATCGGCTACGACGCCCGCTACAAGTCCGACGTCTTCGCCCGGGACACGGCCGCCGTCCTGACCGGCGCGGGCCTGCACGCCTCGCTGCTGCCGCATCCGCTGCCGACGCCCGTACTGGCCTTCGCCGTACGCCACCTCGGCGCGGACGCCGGGGTGACCGTCACCGCCAGCCACAACCCGCCGCGCGACAACGGCTACAAGGTCTACTGGGGCGACGGCTCGCAGATCGTGCCGCCGGTCGACGCCGAGATCTCGGCCGCGATCGACGCCGTCGGTCCCGTGGACCGGCTCCCGCTGCACGCCCCCGGCACGCTGACGGAGCTGGGCGAGGAGGTCGTCGCCGCCTACCTCGCCGCCGTGACGTCGCTCCCCCTGGGCGAGGCACGTGACCTGCGGGTGGCCTACACGCCGCTGCACGGGGTGGGCGCCGCCACGCTGGACGCCGCGTTCCGGGCGGCCGGGTTCGAGCCCCCGGTGGCCGTCGTCGAGCAGCGCGATCCCGATCCCCGCTTCCCCACGGTGTCCTTCCCCAACCCGGAGGAGCCGGGCGCGATGGACCTGGCCGTCGCCCTGGCCGCCAAGCTGCGGGCGGACCTGGTGCTGGCCAACGACCCTGACGCCGACCGGTGCGCGGTGGGCGTACCGCTGCCTGACGGCACGTGCCGCATGCTGACCGGCGACGAGGTCGGGGGCCTGCTGGCCGAGCACGTGATCACGCACACCACCGGGGACCGCATGGTGGCCACCACCATCGTCTCCTCGACCCTGCTCGGCAAGATCGCCCAGGCGCACGGCGTCCGCTACGGCGAGACGCTGACCGGCTTCAAGTGGATCATCAGAGCCGGCCCCGGCCTGGTCTTCGGCTACGAGGAGGCCATCGGCTACAGCATCGGCGCCGACGCAGGCGCTGGCGCTGACGCCAGGCTCCCGGTCCGGGACAAGGACGGCATCGGTGCGGCGCTGACGGTGGCGGCCATCGCGGCGACCGCCAAGCGCACCGGCCGTACCCTGCTGGACCTGCTCGACGACCAGGCCCGCCGCTACGGCCTGCACGCCACCTCCCAGCTCTCCTTCCGGGTGGCCGACCTCTCCCTGATCACCGCCGCCATGTCGCGCCTGCGCGCCACCCCGCCCACCACCCTCGGCGGCCGGGCGGTGACCCGGGCGGACGACCTGGCCAGAGGCGACGGCGGCCTGCCCACGACCGACGGCCTGCGCTACCACCTGGCAGGCGACGCCCGCGTGGTGATCCGCCCCTCGGGCACCGAACCCAAACTCAAGTGCTACCTGGAGGTCGTGATACCGGCCCCGGACGACGTCCCCACGGCCCGCACTAACGCCACCGCAACCCTCGACACCCTGAAAACCGACCTGACGACCCTCCTGGCCCTGTAGAAGACAACCGAATTCGGTTGCTTCCGGGGAGCCGAGAGCTGGTTCCGTGAAGTGGCTTGAGAACGGCGCTAGGGACCTCGCCGCGGGTTGGGCGAGGTCCCGGTTGGCGGTCAGGCCAGGCGGAACTGCAGGTCGATGTCCCAGTCGTTGGGGTCGGGGGCATCCAGCGGGTTCGTCGGGTAGAGCTCCAGGCGGCAGCCCCAGTGCTCCGTCCCGTCCTTGCGCGTCATGTCCCACTCCAGGCCCTGCGCCTCGGCCCACTTCAGCATCGTGTCGATGACGCCGGGGAGCTGGTCCGGGTGGCCGTGGTGGGTGGTGGTGACGAAGCGGCCGGCCGGGAGCACGTCGGTGAACATGTCGCCGTCGGGCTCCACGGGCACGCCGATCGGCACGCCCACCTGCACCACCAGCCGGTCCGCCGCCATGTCGATGGAGTCGTACCGGAAGAACGGGGCGCCGGTGAGGGCCACGCCGCGTTCGGCGAGCCAGCCGATCATCCCGGCGATACGGTCTCCGACCACGCCGAAGGTGGTCATGGTGATGGTCTTGCGAATCCCGAGGTAGGGACGCTCGGGGAATTCGACGATCTGTGGCATGTGGATTTCCTCCTTCACCCCTCAGTACGCAGCGCGGGCCTCGAACTCATCGGCGGGGCGCGCTTTTGATCCGTCGATGCCGAAGAGCGGGAACAACTCGGGGTCCAGGTAGGTGGTGACGTTCGTGATGCGGTCGCCGCCCTCGATGACGACCAGGGCGAACGGCTCGCCGTTCAGGTACTGAGCGAAGGCCGGGCAGCCGTTGGCCCGCGTCGGCACCAGCCGGGAGCCCGCGCACGGCGCGTCGGCCGCCCGCATGACCGCGTGGATGCTCTCCCGCCCGCGCAGCCACCACGCGAAGGGCGGCATGGACTCCGTCGCGTCCTCGTGCAGCAGCGACACCAACGCATCGACGTCGTAGCACTCGAAAGCGGCCACGTACTGGCTCAGCAGGTCCTCGTCCACCTCACCGGCGGGCGGGTCGGTGGCGGGGAGTTTGGCCCTGGCGCGTTGCAGGGTGCTGTTGACCGACGTGACGGTGGTGGACAGCAGGGTCGCCGTCTCGGCGGCGGTCCACTTCAGCACGTCGCGCAGGATGAGGACGGCCCGCTGCCGGGGCGCCAGGTGCTGCAGGGCCGCGATGAAGGCCAGGCGGACGGTCTCCTTCGCCACCGCCAGCTCCGCGGGGTCGAGGCGGTCGTCCGGGATGGGGTAGACCCAGCGCTCGCGCGGGAGCGGGGCGCCGAGGCCGGCGCCGGGGGTCACGGCGGGGCCGAGGTCCATGGCGCGGGCGCGGCGCTGGGGGCCGCGCAGCATGTCGAGGCAGACGTTCGTGGCCAGGTGGAACAGCCACGGCCGCAGCGGGCCGCGTGCGGCGTCGTACGTACGCCACGCCCGCACGAACGTCTCCTGCACCGCGTCCTCGGCCTCGAACCCCGAGCCCAGCATGCGGTAGCAGTAGCCCGTCAGCTCGGCCCGGTGGGGTTCGAGGTGCTCGTGGAGCTCGGTCACTGGGCCGGGACCACTTCCATCTGGAGCTCGGTCACCCATTCGTCCAGGTTCTCCGGGCAGTGCAGGGAGATCTCCCTGGCCAGGGCGCGCGAGTGGTAGCCGTTCTCCTCGATCCAGTGGGCCAGCGCCTGGAACGTAGGCCCCACCTGCTCCATCGACCCGTGGTGGATGATCGTGGCCGCCGTATCGATGGCGGGCAGGTCGACCACCGCGAAGTCGTGGCCCTCCCGGGACTCCAGGGCGGCCGGCATGCAGGCGTGCACCATGACCGAGCCGTCGTCCTCCGCCACGTAGTAGGCCAGGCCGGGCCCGGTGATCCGGGCGGAGGCCGCTTCCAGCCGCCGGCAGAGCTCGGTGAAGAGCGGCTGGATGACGGGGCCGATGTCCTCGCCGTCGTAGCTGGCCGCCCGGGCGCTGAGCTCGGCGACCCTGACCGGCTCCACCCTCTTGAGCACGACCTCGGCAGTACGCATGTAACCCTCCTTCTCGATCGTCCGCAGACGCGCCTCGACGCTCCGCAGCCTGGCGAGGTCGGCGCTGATCCGGGCCTCCAACTGGGCGCGGCGCAGGCGTACCATGCCGTGCAGTTCCTCCGTGCTCACCTTCTCGTCGAGGATCGCCCTGACCTGCTCCAGCGTGAAGCCGAGGTCCTTGATCGCGACGATGCGGTTGAGCCTGGACAACTGCGCGGCCTGGTAGGAGCGATATCCGCTGACCGGGTCCACGTGCGCGGGGCGCAGCAGACCGATCGCGTCGTAGTGCCGCAACATGCGTACGGACACCAGCCCCAGCCTGGCGAAATCTCCGATGCTGAACATTGCGGCTCCAGATCTACCGGCTGACACGGTGTCAGGGTCAACCTATGGTGATTTGGGATGACATGGGGCCTTTTCCGGGCCCCTGGATCTGCCATGGGAGCCGCTGGATGCCCGAAACGATCCCCGACTTACTACGGCAAGCCGCCAGAACGTACGGCGCACGAGAGTTCCTCCGCTGCCCCGACGCCACGCTCACCTTCGCCGAGGCCGACGAGCAGTCCGACCTGCTGGCCCGGGGCCTGGTGGCCTGGGGCGTGCGACCCGGCGACCGGGTCGCGATCATGCTGGACAACACCTCCGGCTGGCCGCTGAGCTGGTTCGGGGTGCTGAAGGCCGGGGCCGTCGCCGTCCCGGTGAACGTCCGTTACCAGGCCGCCGACCTGGCGCACGTCCTGCGGGACTCCGGCGCCACCCGGATCATCACCCACCTCGATCACGCCGGCCTCGCCGACTGCGGCACCCCCGGCTTCCTGATGGACGAGCAGAGCCGCCTGACCCCCGACGTGCCCACCGAACACCACGATGTAGCGAATTTTCAGTACACATCGGGCACCACGGGCTTCCCCAAGGCCTGCATGCTCACCCACGACTACTGGCTCAGAACCGCTCAGATCATCGCCGACCAGGTGAACCTCCGCGACGACGACGTCCTGCTCATGGTGCAGGCCTACTCCTACCTGGACCCCCAGTGGGCCACCCTGGTCTGCCTGATCGGCGGCATCCCGCTCGTCCTGCTCCCCCGCTTCTCCGCCTCCGGCTTCTGGCCCTCGGTCAGGGAGCACGGCGCGACGCTCACGTACGTCCTGGGTTCCATGCCCCTGCTGCTGCACAAGCAGCCGCCGCACCCGCACGACCGCGACCACCGCATGCGGCTGGTGATCTGCTCGGGCATCCAGCCCGACCTGCACCGGACGTTCGAGGAGCGCTGGGGCGCCCCCTGGCGCGAGCTGTACGGCTCCACGGAGAGCGGCCCCGACCTGGTCGTGCCCGAGGACGCGGCCGAGACGGTCGGCACCGGCGCCATGGGCCTGCCGCCGCCGGGCAAGGAGGTCAAGCTGGACGAGACCGGCGAGATCCTGGTCAGGGGCGTGCCCATGATGCGGGGCTACTGGAACCACCCGGAGGCCACCGCCCAGGTCTTCAGAGACGGCTGGTACCACACGGGCGACCTCGGCTTCCGCGACGACCGCGGCTACCTGCACCACACCGGGCGGATCAAGGACATGGTCCGCAGGGGCGGCGAGAACATCTCGTGCGCCGAGGTGGAACGCGTGCTCACCCAGCACCCGGCGGTGCTGCAGGCGGCCCTGGTGCCCATCCCCGACGAGCTGTCCGGCGAGCTGCCCAAGGCGTTCCTGCAACTCCGCCCCGGCCACGAGCCCGGCGTCGACCTGGCCATGAGCGTGGTCGAGCACGCCAGGCAGCGCCTGGCCAGGTTCAAGGTCCCGGCGTACGTGGAGTTCGTCGAGACGTTCTCGCTGACCCCCTCGGCCCGCATCGAGAAGCGCCACCTCCTCACCCCGGAGCGCGACCAGCGCGCCGCCCCCGCCATCGCGACCGACACCCCCCGCCGGGAAACGGCAGCAAAGGAGCACTCATGATCGACGTGACCGAGCGCGACGAGGTGGCGGTGATCACGATCTCCCGCCCGGAGAAGCTGAACGCCCTCACCAGCGCCATGCGCGCGGACCTGGCGGCCGCGGTGCGCGAGCACGGCAAGAGCGCCAGGGGCGTCGTGGTCACCGGCACCGGCCGGGCCTTCTCGGCCGGCGAGGACCTGCACGAGGCCGTGGGCAAGTCGCTGGTGGCCGAGGTGGAGACCTTCCACGACATGACCAGGGCCGTACTGGAGACCCAGGTGCCGGTCGTGGCGGCGGTCAACGGCCTGGCCGTGGGCGGGGCCGCCGAATGGACGCTCTGCTTCGACCTCCGCCTCGGCACCCCGGAGGCCGGCTATTTCCTGCCGGAGAACCACCTCGGCCTGTCGATCTCCAACGCCAGCAGCTATCTGCTCCCCCGTCTGGTGGGTGCCAGGGCGCTGCGGCTGGTGCTCGATTCCACCCGCGTGACCGCCGCGAAGGCGCACGCCCTCGGCCTGCTGGACGAGATCGTCGCCCCGGAGGCGCTGCTGGACACGGCCGTCGCCCGCGTGCGCCACTGGACCGCCCCGGGCACGGCCACGCCCGTGCACCTCGCGCTGCTGCGCCCGTCCCTGGAGGAGGTGGAGCGCGCGTTCAGGGCGGAGACGGAGGCCGCCGTCCAGGTGGAGGAGTCGGGCATCGCCCAGGCGGGCATGTCCCGGTTCGTCAACCGGGGCGACCGGAGCGACCGGGACTAGGCGGCGACGACGGCCACGACCACCAGCACCACCGCCACCAGCAGCACGGCGATGGAGTCGTAGGACCAGGTGACCCGGGCGGCCTCCGCCGCCGCCCGGGGCTCCACCGCCCCGGACCCGGCCGCCGCATCCGGCTCCGCCGCCCCGGACCCGGCCGCCACTCCATCCTGGGCCGCCGCTTCCGGCTCCGCCGCCGTGGACTTCGCCTCCGTTTTCGGCTTGGCCGTCCGGGCCAGGGCCGACGCCTGGGCGCGACGCCTGGCCGCCTCGGCGCGCTCGCGGATCTGCTCCCCCACCCAGTCGGCGTGCGTCTTGCCGGCGAATGCCTCCTGCGCCGCCTGCTCACCCTTGGACAGCTTGGGCGGCTCGGCCGTGAACCGCCCGCGCCGCTCCGTCTTGGGCGTCGCGCGCCGCTGGGCCTTGGCCCGCTCCCGCGCGCTGCTCATCGGCGTCCACAGCCGCAGCACGCGCTCGTCACCGTGCCGCACGTTGATGGTGTGCGACACCGTCACGTCCTCGATCGACGCCCACGGCAGGAACGTCGTGCGGAACGGGTTACGCCCCACCAGCCCCGCCTCCGTGAACACGGTGGCCGGGCGCAGCGCGATCGCGTAGACCAGCGCCGTCAGCGCCCCGAGCACGGCCAGCGCCACCAGCGACGGCGAGCCGCTGTAGTGGACGATCAGATCCCAGACGTTGAACGCGACGAACACCAGCCACACCCAGCCGAGCACGAACGCCGTCTTCGACCGGTAGGTCTGCTTCACAGCGGCTGCCACTTCAGCTGGGCGAACCCCGGTTTGATCACCCCGTTGATCAGCGCCAGCCGCTCATCGAACGGGAGGAAGGCCGACTTCATCGCGTTGACCGTGAACCACTGCAGGTCATCCCATCCGTAGCCGAACGCCTCCACCAGTTTGCTGAACTCCAGCGACACGTTCGTCGAGCTCATCAGCCGGTTGTCGGTGTTGACCGTGACCCGGAAGTGCAGGCGCCGCAGCAGCCCGATCGGGTGCTCGGCGATCGACGCGGCGGCCCCGGTCTGCAGGTTGGAGCTGGGGCACATCTCCAGCGGGATGCGCTTGTCGCGCACGTAGGCGGCCAGCCGCCCCAGCTTGGCGACCCCGTCGCCGCCCACGGTGATGTCGTCGATGATGCGCACGCCGTGCCCGAGCCGGTCGGCGCCGCACCACTGGATGGCCTGCCAGATGGACGGCAGTCCGAACGCCTCGCCGGCGTGGATGGTGAAGTGCGCGTTTTCCCGCTGCAGGTATTCGAACGCGTCGAGGTGCCTGGTGGGCGGGTATCCCGCCTCGGCCCCCGCGATGTCGAAGCCCACCACGCCGACGTCGCGGTAGCGCACCGCGAGCTCGGCGATCTCCATGGACCTCGCCTGGTGCCGCATGGCCGTGAGCAGCGTGCCGACGCGGATGCCGCGCCCCTGCGAGCCCTGGCGGAACCCCTCCAGCACGGCCTCCACCACCTGGTCGAGGGTCAGGCCCCGGGTGGTGTGCTGCTCGGGCGCGAACCGCACCTCCGCGTAGACCACCCCGTCCTCGGCCAGGTCCTGGGCGCACTCGGCGGCCACGCGGACGAGCGACTCGCGCGTCTGCATGACCCCGACCGTGTGCGCGAACGTCTCCAGGTAACGTTCGAGCGAGCCCGAGTCGGACGCCGCCGCGAACCACTCTCGGAGGTTGTCGGGGTCGTCGGCGGGCAGCCGATCGTAGCCGGTCTCCCTGGCGAGCTCCACGATCGTCTCGGCGCGGAGCCCGCCGTCGAGGTGATCGTGCAGCAACACCTTGGGAGCCCGCCGGATCTCTTCAAGCGTGGGGCTCATCTCGCCATGATATGAGCAGCGCCCGCTCCGCCCGCTACGGCTCCCGGCCCGCTGTTTCCGGCGAGAAGGCGGGCAGGCACACCGCGATGTACTCGGCGCCCTCGGGCCCGGCGCTGTAACGCACCTTCTCCCCCGGCGCCGTCACCACCGACTGCCCGGCCGCGACCTCCGTCACGCCCTCGTCGTGCTCCACGATCACCATGCCGCGCAGGACCACCGTGTATTCGGTGAAGGCCGGCGCCTGGGGCGGCTCGGCCCACCCCGGCGGCGCGGTCATGTGCGCGATGGAGATCTCCTCGTCGCCGCTGCTGACGCGGCCGACGTGCTCGTCAATGAGCTTTCCACCAGGTACGGGAATGCGGGCCGGGCCCTCGATCCTTCTCACCACGACCGTCAGTGTGCCACGTCCAGGATCAGCCGGTCGCCCCGCTGTATGACCTGGAAGCCCGACTGCCGGTTGAGCACCAGCGCGATGCCCACCCGGCCCTCGAAGTCGCCGGTGCGTACGACGTCGGTGAGGTTGCGCAGGCCGGCCCGGTAGACCGGGCCACCGGTCCAGGTGGACCTGCCGTCCTCGTCGTGGGCGTGCGCGGGGAAGAGCGTGAGCTGCAGGTATGCCCCGCCGCGCACGTCGATCCGCTTGCCGGACCCGTCCTGTACGAGCTTGTCCACCCACGTGACGTCGTATCCGGGGGAGCCGCCCCGCAGGTCGACCACCACCCGGTCATAGCCCTGGTGGGCGGCGTACCGCACGGCCGTCACGAGGGCGGGCTCGCCGCCGCCGTTGTCGACGTGCACCTCGCTGCTGCTCGTCGAGCCCTCGGTGTCGAGGCCGGCGTCCGGCGGCGCTCCGACGTCCGGACCGCCACCGGACGGCGACTCCAGGGACGAGCCGCCGGTGGACGGGCCGCCCGCCGACGGCGTCCCCACGGGCGGGCGCTCCGGCTGGACGGTCTGGGGGGCGGTGCCGCACGCGGTGAGCACGGCGGCGACGCAGGCGAGCGGAACGGCGGCACGAGAGCGCATGCCGGGTAGATTCCCAGCCCCACCGGCTCGCAAGCGGCATCACGCCAGATCAGCACGGGTTTCCCCGGCGGAAGGGCCCCGCCGGTCACCGGCGGGGCCGCACAGGACCGGGTCAGAGGGTCTCGTAGACGGCGGCCGGGCTCTCCTGCTCGGCCGCCGTCACCGCCTTGCGGGAACGCAGGCCGGCCGCCGAGACCACCAGGCCGACCAGGGCCAGCACCAGCGACACGACGATGGCCGCGCGCATGGACGCGATGGAAAGCGTCTCACCGCCGCCCGACGTGAGCACGGCGGTCACCACGGCCAGCACGATGGCACCGCCCACCTGGCCGGACGTGTTGAGCAGCCCGGAGGCCAGACCCTGCTCGTCGTCGTGCACGCCGTTGGTCGCCTGGATGTTCAGCGAGGGGAACGACAGCGCGAACGCGATGCCCAGCAGGATCATGCCGGGGATCACCATGCCGCCCAGGCTGGGCGTGCGGTCGATGCCGAGGAACATCGCGTATCCGCCGGCCAGCGCGGCGGCGCCGACGACGATCAGCTTGCCGGTGCCGAAGCGGTCGGCGAAGTCGCCCATCTTGGTCGAGGTGACCGCGACGAGCAGGCCGGCGGGCAGGAACGCCAGGGCGGTGCCGAGCGCCGACCAGCCCAGCAGGTTCTGGAAGTACTGCATGGCCACGAACTGGAAGGCCACGTACGAGCCCATCAGGATGAGCAGCCCCAGGTTGGCCCGTACGAGCGAGCCCGAGCGCAGGATGCCCAGCCGGACCAGCGGGTGCCGCATCCGGCGCTCGGCCACCACGAACAGCAGGAGCAGCACGGCGACCGCCACCAGCGAGCCGATCGTCCGCAAGGAGGCCCAGCCGGCCTCGGGCGCCTGCACCACCGTGAACACCAGCAGCAGCATGGAGGCCGTGATCAGCACCGCGCCGACCAGGTCGTGCCCGCCCTCGGCGCGCTCCTCCCGGCCGCTCGGCAGCACCTTCAGCGCGGCGACCAGGGCGATGACCGCGACCGGCACCGGCATCAACAGTGTCCAGCGCCAGCCGATCTCGGTGAGCAGGCCGGACAGCACCAGGCCGAGCGAATAGCCGCTGGCGCCGCAGGCGGTGAAGATGCTCAACGCCCGGTTGCGCTCCGGCCCCTCGGGAAAGGTCGTCGTGATGATCGACAAGGCCGCGGGCGCGGTGAAGGCGGCGGCCACGCCCTTGACGAACCGGGCCGCGATCAGCAACCCGCCGTCGTCCACCACGCCACCGAGCAATGACGCCACGGCGAAGACCGCCAGTGCGACCAGGAACACCCTGCGCCGCCCCAGCAGGTCGGCGGTCCTGCCCCCGAGCAGTAGAAGACCGCCGTAGCCGAGCACGTAGCCGCTGACCACCCATTGCAAAGAGGAAGTGCTGAGGCCCAGGTCGTGCTGGATGGCGGGCAGGGCCACGCCCACCATCGAAACATCCAGGGCGTCAAGGAATATCACTGTGCAGAGCACGGCAAGCGCGCCCCAACGGGATGACAAGGAGGACATGCCTCAGAACAATACATGCACCTGCATCTAATGCAAGGGAATTTAATGCCGTTGCATATTTATTGGCCGGATGGTAGCCTCTCGACATGGACGACGAGTTCGCGGTCGACACCTGGCACTATGTCCTGGCCAAGCACGCCAAGGGGATGTGCGCGCTGGAGCGCGAGCTGGGTGACCGCCATGACCTGGGGCCCAGCGAGTTCGAGGTGCTGGACCGGATCGTCCGCCACGACAGGAAGCTGCGCATTCAGGAGCTCTGCGACGAGGTCCACCTGAGCCAGAGCGCGCTGTCCCGGGTGGTGGCCCGGCTGGAGAAGGCCGCGCTGGTGTCACGCTGCGCCTGTGACGACGACCGGCGCGGCGTCTTCGTCCACATCACCGACGAGGGCCGCGCCCGCCACGCCGAAGCGGCCCCGACGCACCGGGCCGTCCTGCGGGAGATCTTCGCCGACACCCCGGCCCTGACCCCTCAATGACGGCCGGGGCGCCCGCCCCGCTCACCACCGGCACGCGCCTCGCTCACCACCGGCACGCGCCTCCGGCTCACCGCCGGCTCCGGCGCTCCGTTCGCTGCGGACGCCGGCCCCGGCGCGGCCGCCGGGGCTGCGGTGCGGGCCGCCGACGCTACGTCGCGGTGACGCGGTCGATGATCAGCGGTAGCTGGTCCTCGCTCACCGTGCCCACCGCGTAGCCACCCTCCAAGGCCGCGAGCGCGCGCTCGAAGCGGGCCGTCTCGTCGGCGTGCAGCGTCAGCAGCGGCTGGCCAGCCCGCACCAGATCGCCCGGCTTGGCGTGCAGCGTGACGCCCGCCCCGAAGGACACCGGGTCCTCCTTGCGCGCCCGCCCGGCGCCCAGTCGCCACGCCGCCAGCCCCACCGCGTACGCGTCCAGCCGGGTCAGCACGCCCGACTCCGGCACCTCCACGGTCAAGGTCTCGGCCGCCCTGGGCAGCAGCGCGTCCGGATCGCCGCCCTGCGCGGCCACCATGCGCCGCCAGGCGTCCATCGCCGACCCGTCCACCAGCGCCTTGGCCGGGTCCTTGCCCGAGATCCCGGCGGCCTCCAGCATCTCTTGCGCCAGCCGTACGGTCAGCTCCACTACGTCCTCGGGGCCGCCGCCGGCCAGCACCTCGACCGACTCCTCGACCTCCAGCGCGTTGCCCACGGTCCGCCCGAGCGGCCGGTCCATCGCCGTCAGCAGCGCGACCGTGCGCACGCCCGCGTCCGTCCCGAGCGCGACCATGGTCTCGGCGAGCTCCCTGGCCGTCTCAGGCGTCTTCATGAACGCCCCGGAGCCCACCTTCACGTCGAGGACGAGCGCCCCGGTGCCCTCGGCGATCTTCTTCGACATGATCGACGAGGCGATCAGCGGGATCGACTCGACGGTGCCGGTGACGTCGCGCAGGGCGTACAGCTTCTTGTCGGCCGGGGCGAGCCCGGAGCCGGCGGCGCAGACGACCGCTCCCGCCGAGCGCAGGACGCCCAGCATCTCGCCGTTGGACAGCGAGGCCCGCCAGCCGGGGATCGACTCCAGCTTGTCCAGCGTGCCGCCGGTGTGGCCGAGGCCGCGCCCGGACAGTTGCGGCACGTACGCGCCGCACGCCGCCACCACAGGGGCCAGCGGCAACGTGATCTTGTCGCCCACGCCGCCCGTCGAGTGCTTGTCGGCCGTGGCCCGGTCGAGCCCCGACCAGTCCATGCGCTCGCCGGAGCGGATCATGGCCTGCGTCCAGTCGGCGATCTCGCGCCGGTTCATGCCGTTGAGCAGGATCGCCATGGCCAGCGCGGACATCTGCTCGTCGGCCACCTCACCCCGGGTGTAGGCGTCGATCACCCAGTCGATCTGCCCGGTCGTGAGCTCGCCGGCGTCGCGCTTGGCGCGGATGACCTCGATCGCGTCCATCATGCGCTCTTGTCGAGGTCGTCGGGTCCGAACGCGTACGGCAGGAGCTCCCCCATCGGCCTGGGCCCGTCCACGGTCTCGACCAGCAGGTCCTCACCGCCGAACTCGAACAGGAGCTGGCGGCAGCGCCCGCAGGGCATCAGCAGCTCGCCGTGGCCGTCCACACAGGTGAAGGCCACCAGCCGGCCGCCACCGGAGAGCTGCAGCGCCGACACCAGCCCGCACTCCGCGCACAACGCGAGCCCGTAGGAGGCGTTCTCGACGTTGCAGCCGGTGACGATCCGGCCGTCGTCGACCAGCGCCGCCGCCCCCACGGGGAACTTCGAATAAGGCGCGTACGCGCTGCGCATGGCCTCCGTGGCCGCGGCCCGCAGCCCGTCCCAGTCGACATCCCTGCCGCTGCTCAATGTTGCTCCCCCCGGCGATAGCGCACGCCGTCGGCCTTGGGCATCCGCAACCGCTGCGAAGCCACCAGCAGCACGAGCAGCGTGAGCACGTGTGGTGTGATGAAGACGAACTCGTTAGGGAGCTGGTCGACCGTCAGCCAGAGCCAGAACAGCACGACCATGCCCGCGGCGGCGACCGCCATCAGGGTGTACTCTCTGCCGCCCCGGGCCGCCAGCTCGGCCGGCCGGTCGGACGCGGTGAGCCGGCGCACCTGGACCCCCAGGTAGACCAGCAGCAGCACCGCACCGAACAGGAAGAACGACGTGACCGCCCCCGAGCTGCGCAGCTGCAGGCCGTCGGCATAGCCGAACAGCGCCGCCCCGGCCGCGAGCCCGCCGGGCCGCCAGTTGCCGAAGATCATCGCGGCCAGGCCGATGAAACCTCGCCCGGCCGTCTGCCCTTCCACGTACTTGGTGGAGACGAAGACCAGGAACACGCCGCCCAGCCCGGCGAACGCGCCCGAGATGACGACGGCGATGTATTTGATCCGGTAGACGTTGACGCCCAGCGACTCGGCCGCCCACGGATTCTCCCCCGCCGAACGCAGCCGCAGGCCGAAGGCGGTGTGCCAGAGCACGAAGAACGTCAGCGGGAGCAGCAGCACGGCCAGGATCACCAGCACGCTCACATTGTGGGTGAGGCCGCGCAGAATGCCCGCCAGGTCGGACAGCAGGAACCAGTGCGTGTTCTCCAGCGCGCCCAGGAGGTCCGGCCCTTGGGAGAGCAGCGGCAGGCTGATCTCCGGCGGCGGCGAGCTGATCGCGGGCGAGGTGGTGATGCCGGCGCCCGCCTCGGCCGCCGGTGTGCCCTCCTTGTAGAGCACCTCGGACAGGAAGCGGGTGACGCCCGGCCCGAGCAGGTTGATCGCGACGCCGCTGATGATGTGGTCGACGCCGAAGGACACGGTGGCGATCGCGTGGATGAGCCCGCCGAGCGCGCCACCGAGCAGCCCGGCGAGCAGCGCGGCCACCGGGCCCCACTGGTAACCGGCCCAGCCGGCGAACCAGGTGCCGAGCACCATCATGCCTTCGAGGCCGATGTTGACCACGCCGGCCCGCTCGGCCCACAACCCGCCCAGCCCGGCCAGGCCGATCGGCACCGCCAGCAGCAGCGCGGCGGCGAACGTACCGGAGGAGGTGATGTCGTTCTGGCCCGACACGACGCGCACCAGCGACATCAGCAGGATCAGCGCGGCAACGCCGATGAGAGCCACGTGGTACTTGCCGACCCTGCTCATGCTGCCACCTCAACCGGAGCGTTCCTGCCGAGCTGCTGCGCGGCCCGCCGTTCTTCGAGTCTGAGGGCGAACCGGTTGGTCACCTCGTTCGCCACGACGACCAGCAGCACGATCATTCCCTGGATGATCGTGATGACGGACGCGGGGACATCCGCGAACTGCAACGCGCCCTGCGCCCGGTCGAGGAAGGCGAACAGCAGGGCGGCGAACGCGATGCCGACCGGCTTGTTCCGGCCGAGCAGCGCCACCGCGATGCCGAGGAAGCCCAGTCCGGCGGTGAAGGTGGAGGTGTAGGCGCCCTTGTCGCCGAGCAGCTCCGGCAGGCTGATGAGCCCGGCGATCGCCCCGGAGAGCACCATGGCCGCGATGATCATCTTCTTCGGGTTGACGCCCGAGGCGGCCGCGGCCGGGCCGTTGAGCCCGCTGGCCTTGATCTCGAAGCCGAAGCGGGTGCGCTCCAGCACCGCCCAGACCAGCACGCCCAGCACCACCGCCGCGATCAGGAACCCCCACACGCCTCCCCCGCGGGTGGGCTCGGGCTGCCCGAACCAGTCGAAGATGAAGTTGAGGTTGGGGAACATGGCCGACTCGGGCAGCTCGGGCGTGGTCGTGTTGAGCGCCCCCTCGGCGCGCTGTCCGGAGAACGGCCCGCGTACGAGATAGGACGCCAGGTTGATCGCGACGTAGTTGAGCATGATCGTGGCGATGACCTCGTTCACGCCCCTGGTGACCTTCATGATCGCGGGGATCAGCGCGTAGAGGCCGCCGACGGCCGCCGCCACCACGATGATCACGGCGATCTGGATCGGCGCGGGCGCGGTGAACGTCGAGCCCACGTACGCCGCGACGATGGCCGCGAGCCGGTACTGGCCCTCCACGCCGATGTTGAAGAGGTTCATGCGGAAGCCGACGGCCACCGCCAGCCCGGCGATGAACAGCGGCACCGCCCGGTTGAGGAAGGTCGCGATGCCGTTGGCCACCGTCCGCGGCGAGGAGCCGAAGTCGAAGAACGCGCCGAGCGCGGCGAGCGGGCTGGCCCCCGCCGCCGTGATGGCCACGCTGGAGATCGCGATGGCCAGGACGATGGCGATGACAGCGCCGATGACGGTGAGCAGCGCCCGGTTGAGCCCGGCGGGCATCACGACTCCTCAGTGCCGGCGATGGCGCCGGTCATGTAGCCGCCCAGCCGCTCGGGCGTGATGTCGGAAGGGTCGAGCGCGGCCACGAGCCGTCCCCGGTAGATCACCCGCAACGAGTCGGACAGGCCGATCAGCTCGTCGAGGTCGGCGGAGATGAGCAGCACGGCCAGCCCGGCGGCCCTCGCCTCGCGCAGGTGGTCCCAGATGGCGGCCTGCGCGCCGACGTCCACGCCCCGGGTGGGGTGGGCGGCGATGAGCAGCTTGGGCTCGCCGCTCATCTCGCGTCCGACGATCAGCTTCTGCTGGTTGCCGCCGGACAGGGCCAGTGCCAGGGTGTCCACGCTCGGCGTACGTACGTCGTAGTCCTTGACGATGCGCTGGGTGTCGGCCCTGGCGGCCCGCCGGTTGACCCAGATGCCGCGCCGCGCCGGGGACCTGGTCTGGTGGCCGAGCACCCGGTTCTCCCACAGCGACGCCTCCAGCAGCAGGCCCTGCCGGTGGCGGTCCTCCGGGATATAGCCGATGCCCGACTCCCTGCGCTTGAGCGTGGACCAGCCGCTGATGTCCCGGCCGCCCAGCTCCACGCTGCCGTGCGCGGGGCGGATGCCCATGATCGCTTCGATCAGCTCGGACTGGCCGTTGCCCTCGACCCCGGCGATGCCGAGGATCTCGCCCTCGTGGATCTCGAACGACACGTCGTCGAGCAGCAGCCGCGCGCCTTCCGCGCGGAGCCGGTCGAGGTAGGTGGCGTCGTTCGCGGCCGGGCGGTGGCCGTCGGCCTCCATGGTGACGCCCGCGACCGTCAGCGCCACCCGGTCGGTCACCGTGGACTCGCGGGTCTCCGGCGTGGGCAGCTCGCTGCCGACCATGAGCTCGGCGAGCTGGCGCGCGGTGACGTCGGCGGGGTTCACGCTGGCGACCGTGGTGCCGCGGCGGATCACGGTGATCGCGTCGGCGATGCCGAGCACCTCGTCGAGCTTGTGGGAGATGAAGATGACGGTCAGGCCATCGGACTTGAGCTCGCGCAGGTTCTGGAAGAGCTCCTCGACCTCCTGGGGGACGAGCACCGCCGTGGGCTCGTCGAGGATGAGGATGCGCGCGCCGCGGTAGAGCACCTTGAGGATCTCCACCCGCTGGCGGTCGCCCACGCCGAGGTCCTCCACCAGCCGGTCGGGATCGACCCGCAGCCCGTGGGTCTGGGCCAGCTCGGTGATGCGCGTCCTGGCCGCGGCCGTGTCGAGCAGGCCGAGCTTCTTCGGCTCGGCGCCGAGGACGATGTTCTCCAGAACGGTGAGGTTGTCGGCCAGCATGAAGTGCTGGTGCACCATGCCGATGCCGACGCCGATGGCGTCGCTGGGGGTGCGGAAGCTGACCTCCGCGCCATCGACCTTGATCGTGCCCTCGTCCGGCTTCTGCATGCCGTAGAGGATCTTCATCAATGTGGACTTGCCCGCGCCGTTCTCCCCCACGATGGCGTGCACCGTGCCCGGTCGGACAGTGATGCGGATGTCGTGGTTCGCGACGACGCCGGGGAAACGCTTGGTGATGCCCTCCAGCTCTACGGCGGGTTTCGCCGTGGCCAGGGTGTCAGCACTCATCTCGCCTCTCCTACGGAGGGGCTGGATAGACGAAAGGCCCGAAGCTGTGAACTCCGGGCCCTTGGTCGAGTCCCGCCCAGGTTACGGCTTGGCCGGAACCGTGATCTTGCCGTCGACGATGTCCTGCTTGGCAGCGTCGATCTTGTCCTTGATGTCGTCGATCTCGCCGCCGGTGGTGGACAGGCCCACCCCGTCGACCTTCAGGTCGTAGGTGACGTCGGTGCCGCCCTTGGCGCCGCCCTGGAAGGCCTTGATGTACTCGAAGACGCCGACGTCGACGCGCTTGAGCATCGAGGTCATGATGACCGGCTGGAGATCGGTCTCCTTGATCGTCTGGCGCTGGTCGGAGTCGACGCCGATGGCCTTCTTCTTGGCCGCGGCCGCCGCCTGGAAGACGCCCAGGCCCGAGTCGCCGGCCGCGTGGTAGACGATGTCCGCACCGTCCTGGAACATCTTTTCGGCCGCGACCTTGCCCTTGTCAGGGGCGCGGAAGCCGCTGAAGTCGCCGTCGGGCGTGAGGTATTTGATGTCGACCTTGATGTCCGGCTTGACCGACTTCGCACCGGCCACGAAGCCCGCCTCGAACTTCCTGATCAGGTCGCTCTCGACACCGCCGACGAAGCCGAGGTGGTTGGCCGTGGTCTTGTTCGCCGCGGCGACGCCCGCCAGGTAGGAGCCCTGCTCCTCGGCGAACAGCAGGCCGGTCACGTTGGGCGCGTTGGAGGCGGAGTCGACCACCGCGAACTGGAGGTCGGGGTATTCCTCCGCGACCTTCTTGACGTCCTCGGCATAGGCGAAGCCGACCGCGACGATCGGGTTGTAGTCGGCGTCGGCCAGCTGGCGCAGCAGGTCGCCCCGGTTGGAGCCGTCGGAGCTGGGGCTCAGCTCCTTGATCTCGGCGCCGAGCTCCGTGTGGGCCTTCTCCAGGCCGGCGTAGGCGGCGTCGTTGAACGACTTGTCACCGCGCCCACCGACGTCGAACGCGAGCCCGACCTTGAGCGCGCCCTTCGGTGCCTCGCTGCTCGCCGCGCTCGGCGCCTCGCTGGCCGTGGTGCCCCCACCGGTGCCACCGCCGCCACAGGCGGTCGCTGCCATGAGCATGACGCCGACGACCGAGCCGAACGCCATCCTGTTGAATCGCTTGCCGAGCAAGGCGACTCCCTTCCTTTTCCCCGCCGTCTTCCTCCGCCGTCAAGAAGCTTCGTCGCAGGCGCGAAGAAACGTACGGCACCTGCACGGAAGATAGTTGCTTGACCAGGGCAGACCAAACCTTGGAGCAGGGTCGCAACCGCTCCGTTATCGACATCAGTCGCGTCTGTGACCTGAAGCTGGCTTCAGGCGGTGGTCTCGTCTGCGGAAAGATTTGTCCAATTTCGGCACTCCCCCACCCCTTGCCGAGAGCCCGATCTTGGACAAGATTCCCAACCATCAGATGACTTTTCGTATCGGAGCCCCGCATGCACCCTTGGAAGGCCTTAGCCGTGCCCTTGGCCGCGCTGCTCGTCGCGACCATGACCGGCGCCACCCCGGCCACGGCCGACACCCCGGCCATCAAGATCGAGAACAACGCCACCCAGCCCGTCTTCTCCCGCGCCGACGCCATCATGCAGACCGTGTTCGTCGAGGTGGCGGGAACCGACAGCGACAACGACGGCCGGCCGGACCGGGTCGCCGTGGACATCCTGCGGCCCAAGGAGACCGACCAGGGCCTCAAAGTCCCGGTGATCATGGAGGCGAGCCCCTACTTCGCCGGCGGCAACGACGTCGCCAACCACCCCGTGGACGTGGACGAGAACGGCAACCCGCTGCCCACCCTGCGCGCGCAGATCAACAAGCTCGCCGCGGAGCCGTTCGACGGCTACTACGACAACTACTTCGTCCCCCGCGGCTACGCCGTCGCGCTGGTGGAGAACCTCGGCAGCGGCCGTGCCACCGGCTGCCCGACCTCCGGCGACGTCAACGAGACGGCCGGCCCGAAGGCCGCCATCGACTGGCTGAACGGCCGCGCCAGAGGCTTCGACGCCGACGGCAACCCGGTCGAGGCCACCTGGTCCACCGGCAAGGTCGGCATGATCGGCGTCTCCTACAACGGCACGCTGCCGAACGCGGTCGCCGCGACCGGCGTCAAGGGCCTGGAGACGATCGTCCCGATCGCCGCCATCTCCAGCTGGTACGACTACTACCGCGCCAACGGCGGCGTCCTGGCCCCCGGCGGCTACCAGGGCGAGGACCTGGACGTGCTCGCCAAATACGTGCTGACCAGGGAGAACGGCCAGGAGGCCTGCGGCGCCCTGATCGACCAGATCGCCGCCACCCAGGACCGGATCACCGGCGACTACAGCCCGTTCTGGGACGCCCGCAACTACATGAACGACGTTCGCAAGGTCAAGGCCAGCGTCTTCCTGGTGCACGGGCTCAACGACTGGAACGTCAAGACCAAGCAGTTCGCCCAGTGGTGGTACGCCCTGGCCAAGCAGAAGGTGCCGCGCAAGATCTGGCTGCACCAGGGCACTCACATGAACCCCTTCAACCTGCGTACGGTCGAGTGGCTGCGCCAGCTCCACGGCTGGTTCGACTACTGGCTGCACGGCATCGACTCGGGCATCATGCGTGAGCCGCAGGCCGACGTGGAGATCGCGGCCGGCCAGTGGGAGCGGCACGCCTCCTGGCCGCTGCCCGGCACCGCCACCGTGCCGCTCTTCCCGGGCTCGGGCTCGAAGCTGAACCTGCTGCCCCGGCCGCTGTCGCCCAAGGAGTCCTTCGTGGACCAGAAGGCCCGCACCGCCGAGGAACTGGTGGAGGCCACCGGCCAGGACCCGAACCGGCTGGCGTACACGACCGGGGCCCTGCCCACCGACGTGCGGATCTCCGGCACGCCGACGGTCTCGGTACGGGCCTCGTTCAAGGACGGCGCGTCACCGTACCTGACGGCCCTGCTGGTGGACTACGGCACCGACGTCCGGCCGACGGGCAGCCTGGTCTCGACCGGCCAGAACTACTGCTACGGCCAGGGCATCCCGGGTGACACGGGCTGCACCACGCTCAGGACGCTCGGCACCGCCACCACGCCCTACAAGATCGTCACCCGGGGCTGGCTGGACGTGCGCAACCGCAACCACGAGGACCGGACCGAGCCGCTGCGCGCGGGCAAGGACTACAGCTTCACCTGGGACTTCCAGCCGACGGACTATCTGTTCAAGAAGGGCCACCGGCTGGGCCTGGTGATCATGTCGACCGACTACGACTACACCCTGCGCTATCCGCCGGGCACCAAGATCACGGTCTCGCCGGGGCATTCGTCCCTGCGGCTGCCCGTGACCTTCGGCAGGCTGCACTAGCAGCCGGACGGCCCGCCGCCTCAGTGCGGCGGGCCCGTGCGGCGGGCCCGCCTCAGGCCAGGGCTGAGGTGATCGAGTCGAGCGGGCCGACCTCCCACAGGGCGGTCAGCGCGGTGGCGGCCATGACCCGCACCCCTGTCGCGATCGCCCGCTCGTCCACGTCGAACGTGCCCTGGTGGATGTCATGGGTGAGGCCGTCGGGCGAGCGGGTGCCCAGGCGGCCGAACGCGCCGGGGATCGACTCCAGATACCAGGCGAAGTCCTCGCCGCCGAGCGACTGCTGCGTGGTGACCACGGCGTTCGAGCCCAGCACCCGCTCGGTGGCCTCGGCCAGCATCTCGACGCTGACCTCGTCGTTGACCACCGGCGGCACGCCGCGCGTGTAGTCCATCGTGGCGTCCACGCCGTAGGCGCTCGCCACCGACTCCAGCAGGGACTTGATCAGGTCGGGGGCGGCGTGCCAGGCGTTCTCGTCGAGGCAGCGGACCGTCCCCTCGGCGATGCCGCCGTCAGGGATCGCGTTGGCCGCCGAACCCGCCTCGACCCGGCCCCAGACCAGGCTGAGCGAGGAACGCGGGTCGATGCGGCGCGACAGCGCGGCGGGCAGCTCGGTGAGGATCTTGGCGAGCGCGAAGACCAGGTCGGCGGTCAGGTGGGGGCGGGCCGTGTGGCCGCCGGGACCGGACACCCGGACGGCCAGCCGGTCGCAGGCCGAGGTGATCGGGCCGGACTTGAGCCCGACCTGGCCGACGTCCACCCGCGGGTCGCAGTGGAGGCCGAAGATGCGGTCGACGCCGCTGATGCCGCCGTGCGCCATGACCTCCAGGGCGCCGCCGGGCAGCTCCTCGGCGGGCTGGAAGATCAGCCGCACCCGGCCGGGCAGCAGACCGGCCTCCGCCTGCTGGGCCAGGAAGAGCGAGGTGCCGAGCAGCACCGTGGTGTGCACGTCGTGCCCGCAGGCGTGGCAGGCCCCGGCGACCGTCGAACGGTAGGGCACGTCCTTCTCGTCATGGAGAGGCAGCGCGTCGATGTCGGCACGCAGCGCGACGGCGGGACCGTCGCCGTTGCCGACCTCGCAGATCAGCCCGGTGCCCCGAGGGAGCACCGAAGGAGTCAACCCGGCGGCGGTGAGCCGCTCGGCGATCCGCTCGGTCGTGCGGTATTCGGCGAAGGCCAGCTCAGGATGCATGTGGAGGTCACGACGAAACGCCACGAGGTCCTGCTCGGTCTCCGCTAGGAACGCGTCGAGTTCCCCCCGAAGCTCACGTCCCCGCATATGTCACCATCCCGTCCCATGCCGCGCGCATCATATGTCCTGACCATCGCGGCTCAAGCGCATTAGAAACTCATCACCCGCGGTGGCCACCCGGTGGAGCGGCCGCTCGGCGAATCCAAAGACACACCGGGTGGTGCGGTGCGCGAGATCGTCAGCACGGGCTTGCGTTCATCGGTCGCGAGGCCGCTGCAGCCGGGAGCACAGCGGTGGCCGTGAGCCCGATGGCGATGCTTCGACTTTATCGCCCCCGCGCGTCCCCTCGCCGACAGATACTCCAGAAGTTAGCCCTCGGGCTGTCCATAACTGCAGGTGGCTACGGTCCGTGAAGGCCCATCTGATCCGGAAATAGTCACAAGGGATCATTAGATCGTGACCCGATGTCGCCACTTCCAAACGTGGTCAGCGATTCCGAATCCTGTCACCTTCCGTCATGGTCATGACACTTCCGCGATGGCTGCATTTGAGAAGAATGCGTGTTTCACTCGCTATATGATCACTGATATCCCGTTCGGGGAGAAGTGTGCTGGGTTGAGCATCTTCGAGCCGAGCGAGGGGACCCTGGTGGTCGTGCCCTCGCTCTCCCTGCCGCAGGATGAGCTCCGCCGGATCACGGCAGCTAGATCGTACGAGGAACGCCTGTTGTTCCTGTTGCTCTCGCTCCGCGAGCCCGGCGTCAAGGTGATCTACCTCTCGTCCGCGCCCATCGATCCCGACATCATCGACTACTACTTCGGCTTCCTCCCCGACCCGGACGACGCCGCCAAGCGGCTGACGCTCATCAGCCTCGACGACCCCTGGTCCCAGCCGCTGACCAGGACGCTGCTCGCCCGCCCCGACGCCATCGAGCGGCTACGCTCCGCCATCGACGGTGACGCTCTGCTCGTGCCGTTCGTCCTGAGCGAGCTGGAGGAGGAGCTGGCCTCGTTACTCAGCGTTCCCCTCTACGGTCCCGCCACGTCCCTTTCCTATTACGGCTCCAAGAGCGGGGCCCGCGAGGTGGGCCACGAGGCGGGGGTGCCGATGCCGCGCGGCTTCGGCGACGTGCGGACGGCGCTGGAGATCGAGGAGGCGATCGAGGCGCTTCCGGGCGAGCGGGTGATCGTCAAGCTCAATGACGGCTACTCCGGCCTCGGCAACGCGATCGTCACCAAGGCCGACCGGGCGCTGACCAGCTTCTCGATGGCGGGCGAGACCTGGAGCACCTTCACCGGGAAGATCAGGGACCGGGGAGGCGTGGTCGAGGAGTACATCGAGCACCGGCCGCTCTACTACCCGAGCGCGCTGGCCTGCATCACGCCCGACGGCCAGGCCCGGGTGCTGGCCACGCACGACCAGGTGCTCGGCGGTCCCAATGGGCAGGTCTACCAGGGCTGCACGTTCCCGGCCGCGCCCGAGTACCGCTCCGAGGTGGGCGGCTCGGCCGAGCGGATCGCGCAGGTGCTGGCGGAGCGGGGAGTGGTCGGGCTGTTCGGGATGGACTTCTTCGCGCTGAAGGCCGACGCCGGGTACGCGGCGCTGCTGTGCGAGATCAACCTGCGCATCGGCGGGACCACGCATCCGTTCGGCGCCGCCGTGATGACGACCGGGGCGAC
The DNA here is from genome assembly GCF_900099965.1 of Nonomuraea jiangxiensis. GTDB lineage: Bacteria > Actinomycetota > Actinomycetes > Streptosporangiales > Streptosporangiaceae > Nonomuraea > Nonomuraea jiangxiensis. Next base: position 477,944 of record NZ_FNDJ01000003.1, read on the forward strand.
GTACGATCCGGCGACCGGCCTCCTCATGTCCGGAAATCAGCCGAAGTACTACACCGCGACCGACAACTGTGCTTCGGCATGCCTACGCGGGTGCAGCCCGGGCGAGGTCATGCGCTCGGCCGACCGGCTGGGGATCGGATTCGACGCCGAGCGGCGTACCGGCAACGTGTTCCATCTGCTCGGGGCCATCCCCGAGCACGGCAAGCTGGGCTTCACCTCGATCGGCGACTCCCGCGAGGAGGCGGACGAGCTGCACGCCCTCACCCGGCGTCTCCTTTGCGGCCCCTGACGGACGAGGCGCCGCCGGAAGAGCCGCTGGCAGCAGCGTCGCTGCCAGCAGAGCCACCGGCCGAAGCGCCGCGCAGGCCACGCCAGCCGATGACTCCCAGCACGACGGCGAGGATGATGTTCACGGCGATCAGGATGCCGTGCACCACGTAAAAGCTGGTTGGATGGCCGTCGGCCAAGTTAAACCCGAGATTGACCCACTCGAAGATCATGAACACGCCGAGGACGATGAGGAATCCGGCGATCTTTCGTGACATGAATGCCTCTCTGCTATCGAAGGTGGATCATCGGGGCATGTGTCGCCACATGGGCATTCACCCGGAGCTACTCTGAGACCGCCATGTGGACGAAAATCGTGCCAATCGCAGCACTCCTCGCCTCGGCCTCGCTCACCAGCGGGGCCGCATATGCCGCGCCGACAACGCCGGTCGGCGGTGAGGCACTGGGCAGCCGCGGCCTGGTGGCGCCCCCGGGCGTCAAGAAGCCGCCCAAGACCAAGGCTACTTCGTATGTCGTCGCGGACGTCACCACGGGCGAGGTGCTCGCGGCGAAGGACGCCCACGGCCGCTACCTGCCGGCCAGCACGCTGAAGACGCTGACCGCGGTCACGCTCATCCCCAAGCTCGACAAGGACCGGACGATCAGGCCCAGCCAGAACGCCTGCAATCAGGAGGGCAGCGCGGTCGGCCTCTCGGTCAAGGCCAAGTACAAGATCGACGATCTGTTCAACGGCCTGATGATGTCGTCCGGCAACGACGCCGCCATGGCCCTGGCCGAGATCAACGGCGGTCTCGACAAGACCATGCGCGACATGAACGCCGAGGCCAAGCGGCTGCAGGCGTACGACACGGTGGCCAAGACGCCCAGCGGCCTGGACAAGCCCGGCCAGAGCAGCTCCGCCTACGACCTGGCGCTGATCGCCCGCGCCGGCCTGGCCAACCCCGAGTTCCGCCGGTACATCAGCACCAAGACCGCCGACTTCCCGGCCCCGAAGGGCAAGCACTACGAGATCAGCAACCACAACAAGCTGCTCTGGCGCTACGAGGGAATGATCGGCGTCAAGAACGGCTGGACCTCCAAGGCGCTCGGCAGCTTCGTGGGCGCGGCCACCCGCGGCGGCCACACGATCGTGGTGAGCATCATGCGGCACGAGGGCGGCTTCTGGGACGAGGTGGCCCAGCTGCTCGACTGGGGCTTCGAGGTCAGGGGCCGGACCACGGCGATCGGCAAGCTCGTGGACCCGCTCCCCGTGGCGCGGCCCGCGCCGCAGCCGGCGGGGTCCGCGCCGGTCACCAAGGTCACGCCGGCCGTCCAGCCGCCGCTGCTGGGCACGGCCGCCTCGAAGCAGACCGACTCCAGCAGGACGGTCGGGATGGCGGTGATCGGCGGCGGGCTGCTGTTCGGGCTGGTCTGGCTCGGCTTCGGGATCCGCCGCCGGCGCCGCGGCTCACGCTCCTGACGCCCTGCCCCGCTCGCCCTCCGAGGCCGCGCCCGAGTCGTCCTCGGGTGCCCGGTCCCGGTCGCCGGCGGACGCCCGGTCCCCGGCATCACCGGGCGCCCCGTCGGTATCGCTCCCGGGCGCCTCGCCCGAGGACGGGATCGGCGACGGGGACGGCGGTGGGCAGAACCCGGTGGTGGCCGTCCAGGCGGCGACGTAGAGCACGAGCCTGGCCGAGACGTTGATCCAGACGAGCAGTCCGACGATGACGGCGAAGGCCCCGTAGAGCAGATTGCCCACCGTGTGCCCGAGCACCAGCGTGGCCACCTGCTTGAGCAGCCCGAAGCCGATGGCGCCGAGCAGCGCCCCCTTGGCGATCACCCGGAACGGCTGAGCCGTCCTGGCCACCCACGCCAGCAGGATCAGGAACAGCAGCCAGTCGGCCGCCACGCTCGCCGCCACCCCGACCGCCCTCAGCCCGAGGTTGCCCAGGGACGCCCCGCCGACGGAGTCCACGACCTTGTCCGTGGCGCTGGTGGCGAACCCGGCGACCGGCACCGACACGATCAGCGTCGCCCCGATCATGAGGAGCGTCGCCAGGTCGCGCAGCTTGCCGGCGAAGAAGCCGAGCGGCGGCGTGGTGGTCATCGACATCTCGCGCAACGCCCCGCGCAGCGCGTCGATCGCGCCGAGCCCGGCGTAGAGGAGACCGAGCAGGCCGACGATCCCCGCGGCCTCCTTGGACCTGGCGATGGCATCCAGGTTGAGGCCGTCGGCGATCACCGGCAGCCGCTCGACGATGGCCAGCTTCAGGTCGTTCCTGACTACCTCGCTGGTCTCCACCATGAACCCGAGCACCGCGTACGCCAGCGCCACCAGCGGGAAGAACGACAGGAACGCGAAATAGGTGACCGCGCCCGCCAGCCGGTCGCCGTGCTGCACCTGATAGCGGCCCACCGCCCTGATCAGGTGGTCGATCGACAGCCTGCGGACCCGCCAGTAGTCCACCTTGCGCCGACCCCAGGACTTCACCGACCCGATCCGCCGTGCCAGACCCGCCATCGCACTCTCCCTCGGCGGACCCCCTACCCCCGAGCCGGGCCGACGATCAGGCCTTCACCACCGCGCCGGCCGTTTCCGCCAGATCGGCGAGCACCGCGGGCAGGTCGTGGCGGAGCAGCCGCCCGCCACGCTTGACCGGACGCCCCGCGACCAGGACCGTCTCCACCGAGCTCGGGTCGGCGTTCAGCACGACGGCGCCGATCGGGTCGTGCGCCGCCGCCATGCCGAGCGTGTCCGTACGCAGCAGCACCAGGTCGGCCTGCTTGCCCGGCCGCAGCGACCCGACGACGTCGGCCAGCCCGACCACCTGCGCGCCCTCGATGGTGGCCATGCGCAGGACGTCGCGCGTGGTGAAGCCGAGCCCGGCGCCCTCGGGACGGCCGCGCTCAAGGAGGTGGGCGGTCCGCATCTGGCTGAACATGTCACCGGACGAGCACACGACCGTGTCGGCGCTCAGCCCGGTCGGGATCCCCGCCGCCCGGGCGCGCCCGGTGGTCGGGTAGCCGAGCCCCAGGTTCATCTCGTCCACCGGCGAGACCGAGACGCTGCCGCCGGCCGCGGCGATGCGCTTGAACTCCTCGTCGGTGTAGTGCAGGGCGTGCACGAAGGTGGTCGGGGTGGCCAGCAGCCCGTTCTCCTCCAGGAACGCCAGCCCCCGCTGGGCGCTCTCCCGTCCGTGCCCGCCCAGGTGCGCGGTGACCGGCAGGCCGAGGTCCGCGGCCAGCCGCCACTCCGCCAGCGCGCGCTCCTCGCCGGCGATCTCCGGCCCCAGTGCGGCGATCACCATGGTGACCAGCCCATCGCTGGTGTCGAAGAGCTGCTCGCGCACCCCCTTGGTCGCCACCGCCAGCTCCTCGACCGGGCCCGGGTAGCAGTAGCCGAACACGGCCCGGATGCCGGACTCGTGCAGCGCCCGTACCGCTGCGTCCGTGTGGGCCGGGCTGTTCTGGATGTGCGACCAGTCGAGGAGCGTGGTGATGCCGCTGTCCAGGCATTCCAGCGCGCCGGCGAGGTTGCCGGCGTGGACGTCCCGGGGGCGGTGGCGCGGAGCGAGCTCGCCGAGCACCCGCCGCAGGTATTCACCGAAGGTGATGTCGGGCGCGACGGCCCTGATTCCGGCCTGCCAGGTGTGCCGGTGCGTGTCCACGAACCCCGGCAGCACGATCCGCCCGGTCGCGTCGATCACCTCCGCACCCGGCCCGGCGGGCAGGTCCGGGCCCACCTCCGCAATGGTGTCGCCCTCGATCCGCACGTCCACCCGGCCCAGCACGACGGGCTCCGGCTCGGTGTCGATGACGACGCCGTTCTTGATCAGAGTCATGATTGTCATGGCCGAAAGCTTATTGAGAAGCTTTTCAGAAAGCAATATGCCGCTGGGTATCCTCAAGAGCGTGAAACCGGATGAGATCGACGCCCTGGCCTCGCTGTGGGAGGAGGCCGGCATGCCGTCGTCCCTCATCGCCGCCCTGGCGCTCAGCAAGCGCCTGTCGCGGATCAACCTGCTGTTCGAGCAGGCGATCAAGGCGGAGCTGGCGGAGCTGGGGCTGACCTACGCCGAGTTCGACGTGCTGGCCGCGCTCAACCGGGCGGCGCCACCGCACCGGATGAAGCCGAGCGAGTTGTCGAAGTCGCTGTTCCTCACCTCGGGAGGGATCAGCAACGTGCTGCAGCGGCTGACAACGGCCGGATATGTGGAGCGCGAGGCCAATCCCGGCGACGCGCGCAGCCGCTGGGTGCAGCTCACGGAGGAGGGGCGGCGCATGGCGAAGGCCGCGCAGCAGGCCTCCGTGGAGGCGCACTCCGCCCTGATGGCCGGGGTGCCGGAGGAGGCCACCCGGCAGGCGGCCGACGCGCTGCGCGAGATCCTCGCCCACGTGGGGCGCCGCCGCTACCGCTGACCCCGCCGGGGTCCGGCGGCCCGCGATCGGGCCGGTCCCGGACGCCGGAGGAGCCGTCAGGCCCCAAGACGGCGGGACGCCCACCCGGCGACGGCGGCCGCGATGGCCTCGGGCCGGTCCTCCTGCGCGTGGTGACCCGCCGCGCCGCAGTGCGCGATCTCCAGGGCGGCGATGTGCTCGGCGCACCAGGCCGCCATCTCCTCCTTGATCAGCAGCGTCGGGGAGGTGTCGAAGGTGAGCAGCAGCTTGGGAACGTCGTCGCTGGTCTCCAGCCACTTGCGGTAGCCGTCGATCCGTTCGACCATGTCGGCGGGCTCGCCGTCGAGCGGGAACGAGCGCGCCCACTCCAGCAGCGGGCGGCGGCTCTCGCGCGTGGGGTAGGGCGCCAGGTAGGGCGCCATTTCCTCCTCGCTCAGGCTGGTCAACACCCCTCCCGTGAACGCCGTCCGTACCAGGTAGTCCTGGTCGAGCGCCAGTGTCTCCCCCTCGGGGCCGCGCAGGGCCAGGGAGCGGGCACGTGCGCCCTCGCCCAACTCGTCCCAGCTCAGCGTGCGGACGAACGTCTCCATGAACGCCACACCCCGGACCCGCCCCGGGTGCCGGGCCGCCCAGTCGAACGCGAGCACGCCGCCCCAGTCGTGCCCCACGAGCACGACCTCCTCCAGCCCCAGCGCGTCGAACCAGGCGTCGAGGTAGCGGGTGTGGTCGCCGATCCGGTACGGCACGCCGGGCTTGCCCGAGCGGCCCATGCCGATGAGGTCGGGGGCGAGCAGGCGGCGACCGGGCCCGCGGACCCCCGGCAGCACCCCGCGCCAGACATGTGACGAGGCCGGGTTGCCGTGCAGGAAGACGTAGGGGACTCCGTCACCGGAGTCCTCGTAGTAGATGGTCGAGTCGAGCACGTCGATGGTGGGCATACGATCATCCTTCACAATTTGTTGGTGCCACTAACGTTCGTGGCACTAACGGATGCTACATCGTTAGTCGGACTAACGCCAACCGATAGGATCGCCGTCATGACGGACGCCATGGACGAGCAGGACACCTCCGCCCCGCTGCGGCTGCCGCCCAGCCGGATGTTGTCGCTGGTCGCCATGCACGCCGACCGGCTGGTGAGCGAAGGGCTGGCCCGCGAGGGCGCGCGCAAGTGGCACTACGCGGCGCTCATGGCGCTGCACCAGGCCGGATCGATGAGCCAGGCGGCGCTGAGCAGGCTCACCGGCGTCTACCGCAGCGACCTGGTTTCGGTCATCAACGAGTTGGCGGAGCGCGGCTTCGTCGAGCGCGCCCCCGACGCCGCCGACCGCCGCCGCAACGTCGTCACCATCACCCCGCGGGGCCGCGAGCACCTGCGGCGGCTGTACACGCTGGTGACGGAGCTCCAGGACGAGGTGTTCGCCCCCCTGACCGGACAGGAGCGGGAACAGCTGACCGGCCTGCTGATCCGCCTCATGGAGCACCACTCGCCGCACGGCCCTTCCTGGAGCTCCAGCCGCCCGCCGACGTCCTGATCTCACGACCCTCCTGGAGCCCCAGCATTCGGCCCTCCTTCCGACCGGCCCGACCCTTCTGAGCTGCACGGAAACCCATGCGGGCGATCCTTACAAGCCCTAGCCTTTGCATGTCAGGACCGAACCAGGAGGCGCCGCCCCCCATGGCCGAAATCAGCACCGGGCAGATGGTCAGGCTCCAGCGCGAGCGGCGGGGCATGAGCACCACCGCACTCGCCACGCAGGCCGGTTGCACCCCCAGGCACATCGAGCTGATCGAGCACGGAAAACGCACTCCCTCGCTGCCCCTGCTGCGGGAGATCGCCAAGGTGCTGGGCGTGCGTACGGCCGTGCTGCTGGGAGAGACCCCGCGCGACTCCCACGAGCCCAGCAGGCCGCAGATCAGCGACATCGAGCGCGCGTTGTTCACCTGCCGATCGGCGGCGCCCGACCTCGAACCGCCGGACGCCGAGCAGCTCTCCGAACGGGTGGCCGCGGCCCGCAACGCCTGGTTCACCTCGGCGCGCCGCTACACGATCCTGATGGCCGCCCTGCCCTCCCTGGTCACCGACGCGGAGAACCTCGTACTGGAGCGTACGCCGGACGCCTACAGCGTGGCCACGGACGCGTACCTGCTGGCCAGGGGGGTGCTCAAGCACCTGCGGCGGGTGGACCTCGCGCACCTGGCCGCCGACCGCGCGATGCGCTTCGCCGAGGAGTCCGCCGATCCGCTGATGACCGCCTGGGCCTGCTGGTCCCTCGGGCAGTCGATGCTGTCGGACGACATGCACCAGATCGCCTACGACGTCGCCCGGCGCGGCATCGAGGTGCTCCAACCGCACGTCGCCGACGGCGACCAGCGCCACCTCAAGGCCCTGGGCGCGCTTCACCTGCTCGCCGCCATCGGCGCGGCCCGCTCGGGAGACGAGGACGAGGCCAGGGAGACGATCAGCGGCCCGGCCGCGCAGCTCGCCGAGCGCGTGGACGACTCCTCGGGCGGCTACGACCTGGCCTTCTTCGGCCCCACCAACGTCGCCATCCACATGGCCAGCCTGGAGAACGACACCGGCCGCCCGGAGGCGGTGCTGCGCATCGCCGACGACATCGACCTGCGCCGCACGCCGTCCATCGAGCGTCGCACCACGCACCTGTGGCACGTCGCCCGCGCCTGCGAGGACCTCGGCGACGACGCCGCGAGCCTGCTCCACCTGCTGCGCATCGAGCGCGAGTGCCCGGAGGAGCTGGACCACAAGCTGCTGCTACGGGAGATGGTACGCTCCCTGGCCCGGCGTGCCCGCCCGTCGTGGGCCCCGGAGGTCCGCCAGCTCGCCGAGCGCCACGACATCCCGATCTGACCTGCGAACTCAGAGTTCGGCCGGGGCGAACATTGAGATCCGTCGCCCGAGTTCGTCACGGAACGGGGTTTCGGTGCCACGCTGCGTCCATGAGCAACGCGCCAACTGCCGATCTCGTCATGCAACGACTCCTACAGGAGGCCATCAGGGAGTTTCCCGGATGGTCGTTCGAACGGGACCACTCCGGCTGGACCGCCACCCGCGGCGAGACCCGGCTCACCAGGTCGAGCCTGGCCGCTCTGCGGGCACTGCTGCGGGTCCACCGGCCGACACGACGGAGGTGACCTGGATGCCGTTCGAGGGCAGGGCCGCTTCGCCGCCCGACGACGACGGCCGGTTCGTGGGACGGCAGCTCGACGTGCTGCGTACCACCTATCCGGCGTGGGAGATCCGCCTGGGCGTCGACGGGTTGGGGGCCGCCCGGTGGACGGCCGAACTGCGGCGGCCGGTGACGGCGCAGCTGCTGGCCGCCGGGGTCCGTGAACGCGTCGCGGGCCCCGACGCCGTCACGCTCGCCTCTGCCCTGGCCCACCAGATGTACCTGCTCCACCGGAGAGCCCGCCCCTGGGCCGGCTGACCTCGTCGGAGGTCCGGGCCACCGGGCGGGCTGACCTCGCCGGAGATCCAGGCCACTGGGACGGCCGGCCCGGGGGGCGGATAAGCCGGGCGATTGCCCACAGGTCGCGACTTGTGGTGCATTGGACGCATGATCGCCACGACCTGGAAGTTCCCTCCCTGGGTGGCAGATGTCACACCGGCGGTGGGGGTGCTGGCGGCGGAGCTCGGCATGCCCACCTCGGGCCTGAGCGTCGAGGTCGTGCTGTACGCGGTGATCGCCGCGGGACTGATCCTGGTGCGGCGCCGCTCGCCCCTCGTCGTGGCCGGGCTCGTCGGGGTGCTCTGTGCGGTGAGCTTCCAGTCGGCCCCGTACGACGCGCCGGTCAGCGCCATGCTCGTCGCCCTCTACACCGTGGGGCGGCACACCGCCGCGCTGCCCTCGACCGCCACGGCGATGCTGGCCGCGGGGGCCTACTGGCTGGCCGCCGGCACGGCATCGACCGGCGAGCCCTCGGTGGTCGCGGCCATCGTGCTGGCCCCGGCGCTGCCGGTGGCGGCCGGGCACATCGTGCGCCTGCGCGGGGAGTTGTCCAGGCGGCGCGAGCAGCAGGCCGCCGAGTACGCGGTACGCGAGGAACGCCGCCGCATCGCCCGCGAGCTGCACGACGTGATCGCCCACCACGTCAGCGTGGTCGGCCTCTACATGGGCGTGGCCAGGCGGACGATCCCGGCCGACCCCGAGCGGGCTCAGGCCGCCCTGCTCACCGGTGAGGAGACCGCCCGCCAGGCGATGACGGAGATGCGCCGCCTGCTGGACGTGCTGCGTACCGACGGCGAGTCGATCGAGAACCAGGCGGGCGTCGGGGTGGCGCGGCTGCCCGAGCTGGTCGCCGAGTCGGGCAACGCGATGCTGGAGGTCACGGGCGAGGCCGTCGAGCTGCCGACGACCGTGGACCACGCCGTCTACCGCATCGTCCAGGAGGCGCTCACCAACACCCGCAAGCACGCTGCCGGGGCCCGGTCCCGGGTCCGACTGGCGTACCTGCCCGAGCTGGTCGAGGTGGAGGTCGACGACGACGGGCGGGCACGTTCCGGGGACGCCGGGCCGTGGCGTGGGCGGGCGCGTTCCGGTGAGATCGGGCTGGGGCTCGGGCTGGCGGGGATGGCCGAGCGGGTGTCGATGTGCGGTGGCGAGTTACGCGCCGGGCCCTCCCCCGCCGGAGGCTTCACCGTGCACGCCCGCATCCCGCTGCTGGAGAAGACGTGATCAAGGTACTGCTGGTGGACGACCACGCGGTGGTCCGCGTGGGCTTGCGACTGCTGCTCGACACCGCGCCGGAGCTGACCACCGTGGGCGAGGCCGCCGACGGGCTCGACGCGGTACGCCTGAGCCACGAGCTGCGCCCCGACGTCGTGCTCATGGACCTGCACCTGCCGGGCGTGGACGGGGTGGCCGCCACCGAGCGGATCGTCACCGAGCTGCCGGAGGTCAGGGTGCTCGCGTTGAGCACGTTCGACCTGGAGGAGCACGTGGTCGCGGCGCTGCGGGCCGGAGCCTCCGGCTTCCTGCCCAAGGACGTGTCCCCGGAGGAGCTGATCGAGGGCATCAAGATCGTGCACCGGGGCGAGGCCACGGTGGCGCCCCGGTTGCTGCTGGGGTTGATCGGCACCTTCGTCCGCCCGCTCCGCCCGGGCCGCCCGCGGGCCGTCGTGCCGCCCGCCGACCTGTCAAGGCTGAGCGAACGCGAGCTGCGGGTGCTGGCGCTCATCGCACGCGGGCTCTCCAACGCGCAGATCGCCGAGGTGGTGGGGCTGTCGGTGTCGACGGTGAAGAACCGGGTGAGCGACCTGTTCGCCAAGCTCGAAGTACGCGACCGGGCCCAGGCGGTGATCGTCGCCTACGAGGCGGGACTGGTGACACCGGGCGACGGGCGTTGACGGCGGAACACCGGTTTACTCCGGCCGCCGTCGCAGCCACTCAGAAATTGCACTAAGGTCCATAACTGGGACAGACCAGGCCCCTGCCCATCCGTGGGCAGGGGCTCTTTTCTTTGCCGGGTTCGGGAATCTGACAGCGGATCGGGCACTCCCGTTCCTTTTCACATGGACCACCGGGTCTTGACGCTTTTTCACCGGCTCTTTCCCGGTTACGGGGAGTACGACTTCGGCGTGGCGTTGTGGTGTGGCTCGTGCCGAGTGTAAGCATCGTACCGGTCTTGTTGGCTCGCTCAGCGGGCAAGGTACCGGCCGCAATACGGCTTGCGAGGCGATTCGCAGCAATGAGCCGCATTCCGAAAGGAACATATATGTTCACGCCAATTCCCCGGACAAATGCCGCAGCCGCTCCCGCCCGGCCCAAGGCGCGTCACTCGATGAGGAGAATGGCGGTGTCCACCCTGCGCGGCTCTCTCGCGGTGGCCCTGGTCGCCGTCACGGCTCCGGCGGCACGCGCGGAAGACGAATACGACTGGTTCGACTCCGTGCCCGACCATCCGACCGCACATCCCACTCCGACCCAGAAGGCGCGGAAGACCCCGACGCCCACCCCGAAGCCCACGCGCACCCCCACGCCGACCCCGACCGAGACCGAGACCCCCGCCGCCTCAGGGGCGTCGGCCGAGGCCGACACCACGGCCAGGGGCCCCTTCTTCCGGCGGCTCCGCCCCCGCCTCAATGTCCACCTCGGCGACGGACGCTGCGACGAGCGCCTCTTCTACAAGGTCAACCATCTCTCGCCGATGAACTTCTTCCTGCCCCGCACCCGCTACATCGACGGCCCCGGCGGTTCGATGACGGTGACCGTCACGCGGGAGCACGAAGTGACCGCGTTCCTGGAGACCGAGAGCGAGCGGCAGGACTCGATCAGCAGGCCGCTGATCGTCACCCCGACGATCACCGCCGGCGAACTGGTCCGCAACCTGCGCCGGCTGGGACTGCCCCACCTCGAAGAGCGGCATATGGTCTTCTCCGGGCACGAATACACCCGGGATATCACCGAGAACAAATACGGCAATATGTGGTACCGCGTCTTTGGTTACCGGGTTGGCTGGTCGGCGTGGTCGGTGCTCGGCACGTGCCGCCATGTGCTGATCGACAAGGGGCTCGCCAACATTCCCTCCCGGGTGGAGGGCTGGCGTTACTGGGAGACCGACCGTCCCCGCTTCAAGGGCCGCGTGTTGTCGCAGAAGTGAATGCCGACGGGCTCCCGTTGTTTCGGTACATGCAACGGGAGCCTGCTTTTTCCCGGTTTACAGCTTGGGCAGGAAACCCACGCGTTCCCGTACTGTCGCCATCGTGCGGCGGGCCACCTCGGACGCGCGCTCGGCGCCGATGGCCAGCAGCCGGTCGAGCTCCTTCTCGTCCGACAGCAGCTTCTCCGTGCGCTCCCTGATCGGCGCGAACGTCTCCACCACCGCCTCCGCCACGTCCTTCTTGAACGTGCCGTAGCCCTGGCCCTCGTAGCGGGCCACCAGGTCGGGGATCGGGGTGCCGGTCAGCGCCGACTGGATGCGCAGCAGGTTGCTGACGCCCGGCTTGTTCTCCTCGTCGAAGAGCACCTCCGAGCCGGTGTCCGTCACCGCCCGCATGACCTTCTTCCGCAGCGGCCCCGGCTGCTCCAGCACGTCGAGGATGCCCGCGGGGCTGGAGGACGACTTCGACATCTTCGCCGTCGGGTTCTGGAGGTCGGTGATCTTCTCGACCTCCTTGGGGATGAACGGCTCCGGCAGCGTGAACGTCTCGCCGAATCGGTGGTTGAAGCGCTGCCCCAGATCCCTGGTCAGCTCCACGTGCTGCTTCTGGTCCACGCCCACCGGGACCTGGTTGGCCTGGTAGAGCAGGATGTCGGCGGCCTGAAGGATCGGGTAGGTGAACAGGCCGACACTGGCCGCGCTCTCCCCGAACTTGGCGGCCTTGTCCTTGAACTGCGTCATCCGCGCCGCCTCACCCATCCCGGTGAGGCAGATCAGCACCCAGGCGAGCTCCGTGTGCTCGCGCACGTGCGACTGCACGAAGACGGTGGACTGCTCGGGGTCGAGCCCGCAGGCGAAGAGCTGGGCGGCGGCCACGCGGCTGCGGCGGCGCAGCGCGTCGGGCTCGGTGGGCACGGTGATCGCGTGGAGATCGACCACGCAGTAGAAGGCGTCGTGGGTCTCCTGCATAGCTACCCACTGACGCACGGCACCCAGGTAGTTGCCCAGATGGAATGAGTCCGCCGTGGGCTGGATGCCGGAGAGTACACGAGGTCTGGCCATAGCAGGCAATTGTGTCAGGAATCCTGGTCGAGCGGCGACTCGGCCAGAGGTCGGCGTTTCACCCTGACCCGGGCGATCCGCCGGCCGTCCAACTCGGTGACCGCCAGCTCGAACCCCGAGAAATCGACTTTCTCGCCGACGGCGGGAACGTGCCCCAGCATCGCCATGACGAACCCGGCCAGCGTCTCGTAGGGCCCGTCGGGCAGCCTGATGCCGGTCTCCGTGGAGAAGTCGTTCAGGTTGGTCAGGCCGTCGATCTCGATCTCCCCCGCGGGCAGGATCACGACGTCCTCCTCGACGTCGTACTCGTCCCTGATGTCCCCGATCAGTTCCTCGACGAGATCCTCCAGGGTGACGATGCCGGCCGTGCCGCCGTACTCGTCCACCACGATGGCCAGGTGCTGCCCCTCGTCGCGCATCTCGTTGAGCGTGGTGAGCAGCCGCTTGGACGCGGGCACGAACTTGGCCGCCCGGATCGGCACGACCGCGCTGATCGGCTCGGTCCGGCCGGTCAGCTCGGGGTCGAGCAGGTCGCGTACGTGAATGAAGCCGACGATCTCATCGTATGACTCGCGATAGACCGGGAAGCGCGAGTGCGGGAGCGCGGCGGCCAGCCGCGCGGCCGCGTCCAGCGGCGTCTCGGCGTCCATGAACTCCACCTCGGTACGCGGCAACATCACCTCCCTGAGCTGCCGTTTCCCGGCCGCGAAGACCTCGTTGATCAGCTTGCGCTCGTCGGCGGTCAGATCGGTGTGCCCGACCACCATGTCCCGCAGCTCCTCGGTGGTGACCTCCTCCCGGTCGGCCGCCGGGTTGCCGCCGAGCAGCTTCACCACGACGTCGGTGGACTTGGACAACATCCAGATGATCGGCCGCGACAGGACCGCGATCCGGTCCAGGAACGGGGCCACGACCAGCGAGAGCCCCTCGGCCCGCTGCAGTGCCAGCCGCTTGGGGGCCAGCTCCCCCAGCACCAGCGACACGTACGAGATCGCCAGCGTCACGAGCACCAGCGCGAGCACGGGCGCTACGGCGGCGGGCACCTGCCAGCTCTCCAGCAAGGGTATGAGCTGCGTGGCCAGCCGGTCGGCGCCGAACGCGGCGGACAGCATGGTGGCGACGGTGACGCCGATCTGGACGGCGGACAGGAAGCGGTTGGGGTCTCGGGCCAGCTTGGCCACGCGCTCGCCTCTACGGCCCTTCTTGGAGAGCTTGCGGACCTGGCTGTCCCGCAGGGAGACCATGGCCATTTCGGCGCCCGCGAAGAAACCCCCGATGAGAATGAACAGCAGGACCAGGGCGATGTTGGCCGCGACGGTGTCAAACATGGTGGTTGGCAGCGTACTCGGCGGCTTTCCCGCGTATGCTGAACGGCAAGCCGTACAAAATGAAACATATTTGCACAGGAGTGCACATGAGGCTACTGGTCACCGGCGGGGCCGGATATGTCGGGAGTGTTGTCGCGGCACAACTCGTCGAGGCGGGACACGAGGTGACGGTACTCGACGACCTGTCAACGGGACATCAGGACGCGGTCCCGGAAGGTGCCCGATTTGTCCAAAAGTGCATCACGGAGGCCCGCGACGAGCTCGACGGCATGGACGCGGTGCTGCACTTCGCGGCCAAGTCGCTGGTGGGCGAGTCGGTGGCCGAGCCGGGGCTCTACTGGTCCAACAACCTGGGTGGCACGCTGGCCCTGCTCGACGCCATGCGCGAGCGGGGCGTGGGCCGGATCGTGTTCTCCTCGACGGCGGCCACGTACGGGGAGCCCGAGCGCTCGCCCATCGAGGAGAGCGACCCCACCCGCCCGACCAACCCCTACGGCGCCACCAAGCTGGCCGTGGACACGGCCCTGACCGCGTTCGCGCGGGTTCGCGAGCTGGGGGCGGTGAGCCTGCGCTACTTCAACGTGGCCGGCGCCTACGGCCGCTACCGCGAGCGGCACATGGTCGAGACCCACCTCATCCCCAACGTGCTCAAGGTCGCGACCGGCGAGCGCGAGTCGGTCAGTGTGTTCGGCACCGACTACCCGACGGCCGACGGCACGTGCGTGCGCGACTACATCCACGTCTCCGACCTGGCCAGGGCCCACCTGCTGGCGCTCGCCGCGATCGAGCCCGGCGAGCACCGGATCTACAACCTGGGCAGCGGCACCGGTTTCTCCGTGCAGGAGGTGATCTCGGTCTGCCGCGAGGTCACCGGTCACGAGATCCCCGCCGTCGTGGGCGAGCGGCGCCCCGGCGACCCGGCCGTGCTGGTCGCCTCGTCCGCCCGGATCGAGCGCGAGCTGGGCTGGAAGGCCGAACGGCCGGCGCTGCGCGACATCGTCTCCGATGCCTGGCAGGCGCTTTCGGGAAAAGCGTGATATGTGAGCCGGAAGTGTGCTGTGATACGCGAATGTGAGGAGATTTTCACCAAGGGTCACGAAGCTGCTCTTCGGTGCCCTCATCGCGGCAGGTAGCCTGGTCGCCGCCGCTGCCGTGATCTTCGTCACCCCTCAGCCCGCCCCGGCCGTCCAGCCGGTGACGTGCCCGGAGACGGCGAGCCCCGACGAGTACACCCGCCCCGAGACGGCCAGTCCTTGACTCCGGCGGCCGCACGTCCATAGCCGGGAGACCGTGACCCCCTGGCCAGGACACCGTGATTCCCTGGCCGGAGACCGACACCGTGATTCCCTGGCCGGAGACCGTGACCCCGGCCGCGAGGCTGTGAGCGTCCCTGGCCGTCCCTCGCCGTCCCTGGTCGCCCCACGCCGTCCCTGGGCGTCCTTCACCCGGAAGCGTGAACGCGCGCCCCTTCGAGAGGGACGCGCGCTCACAGGGTGGTCAGGCGGGCACCGGCCCTCAGATGAGGCCCAGCTCCTTGACCGCGTCGCGCTCCTCGGTCAGCTCGCGCACGCTGGCGTCGATGCGCTCGCGCGAGAAGGCGTCGATCTCCAGGCCCTGGATAATCTCGAACTTGCCGTCCGCCGCGCGAACCGGGAAGGACGAGACGAGCCCCTCGGGCACCCCGTACGAGCCATCGGAGACCACGGCGGCCGAGGTCCAGTCGGTGCCGTGGATCCAGTCGTAGACGTGGTCGATCGCCGCGTTGGCGGCCGAGGCGGCCGAGGAGGCGCCCCGGGCGTCGATGATGGCGGCACCGCGCTTGGCAACCGTCGGGATGAACGTCTCCCGCAGCCACTCGGCGTCCACCTGCTCGGCCGCGATCTTCCCGCCCACCTCGGCATGGAACAGGTCGGGGTACTGCGTGGCGGAGTGGTTGCCCCAGATCGTCATCTTCTTGATCTCGGTCACCGGGACCTGCAGCTTGGCCGCGAGCTGCGACAGCGCGCGGTTGTGGTCGAGCCTGGTCATCGCGGTGAAGCGGTCGGCCGGCACGTCGGGCGCGTGCTGCTGGGCGATGAGGGCGTTGGTGTTGGCCGGGTTGCCCACCACCAGGACCCTGATGTCGTCGGCGGCGTGGTCGTTGATCGCCTTGCCCTGGGGGCCGAAGATGCCGCCGTTGGCGCCGAGCAGGTCGCCCCGCTCCATGCCCGCCTTACGCGGCATCGCGCCGACCAGCAGGGCGATGTTGGCGCCGGCGAAGGCGACGTCGGGGTTGTCGGTGATCTCGATGCCGGACAGCAGCGGGAACGCGCAGTCGTCCAGCTCCATGGCCGTGCCCTCGGCCGCCTTCACCGCGGCCGGGATCTCCAGCAGGCTGAGCTTGACCGGAACGTCGGCGCCGAGCAGTTGCCCCGACGCGATGCGGAACAGCAACGCGTAGCCGATCTGGCCGGCGGCTCCGGTGACGGTGACCTTGACGGGCGCAGTGGCCGACGACGCCATGGCCTTCCCCTAACTCGCAGGATGAATCATTGACCTTCGGGATGTTACCCGCTCGTCATCAGCAGGTTTCCATCGCGGGCACTTTTCGCTCCATTTCGAAGTCGACGTTGCCGAAATACGTGTTCAGGAGCTTGTCCATGGCGCCGGTCCGGTAGAGGTCGGCGATGATCGCCTTGACCGCCTTGCAGGTCGTCACGTCGCCGTCCCTGATGCCCACGGCGTAGCGCTCGTTGCTGAGCTTGGCGCCAAGGATCTTGTAACGCAGATTTTCCCGGCCGGCGAACCCGGCCAGGATCAGGTCGTCGCCGGGGACCGCGTCGACCTTGCCGCTCCTGAGCAGGTCCATGCATGCGGCGTAGTCGCCGGCCGCCACCGGCACGACCTTCACCTCGTCCTGGACCGTGCCCACGGCCGGGATGTCGAGCGCGCAGATCCGCTTGCCCCGGAGGTCGTCGAGGGAATCGATGCCGCTGCCCGCGTGTACCAGGATGTCCTGGTGCGCCAGGTAGTAGGGGCCCGCGAACTGTGTGCGGCTCTTGTCGATCGAGTAGGTGGCGACGACGAGGTCGACCTTGCCCTCGGCCAGCGCGGTGGCCCTCTCGTTACCGCTGACGCCGACGAAGTCCGTCTCCTTGGCGCCTAACCCGGCGGCCACGAGCTTGGCGACCTCGACGTCGAAGCCCGCGAAGCCGTCGCCGTCGCGCAGCCCGACGCGGGGCAGGTCACCCTTCACGCCGACCACGATCCGCCCGCTCTCGGCCGCCTTGTCCACCACGGAGGAGTATGAGGGCGGGATCTCCTGCTCGGCCGTCCTGGTGGGCCCGATCGCCCCGCCGAGGGCCAGCGGCGGCCAGCCGGTCCGGACCAGCGCGATCGCCGCCGCGGCGAGCAGGACGACCACGGTGACCAGCACGACCCACGTCCGCGCCCGCCCGCGCCGCCGTACGGGCACGGCGGGCCCGGTCGCCTGGTACGGTGGCCCGCCCCCGTCCGCCGGCGCCATCGGGTCCAGTGGCGCCGGCTGCCCGGTCCCGCCCGGCACCACGGCCCCCTGCCCGGACCGCGCCGCAGAGCCCTGACCGGTCGTCGTCGAGCCCTGCCCACCGGTCGTCCCGGAACCCTGGCCGGTCGTCCCGGAACCATGCCCACCGGTCGTCCCGGAGCCCTGGCCGGTCGTCGTGGAGCCCTGCCCACCCGGCGCCACGGAGCCCTGGCCGCTGGGCACCACGGAACTCGGCCCGGTCGGCACGGAGCCCTGCCCAGACGGCGCCAGGGAGCTCTGTCCCGTCTTGTCGGTGATCGACCCTGCCGAGACCCTCAGGAACGGCTTGGTGTCGTCGCTGGCGACCTGTACGCCCCGGGTGAGCACCGCCGTGGACGCCCCCACCGTCGACGACTGCCCCAGCAGCCGCAGCAGGATCTGGTCGGCCGACGGCCGCTCGGCCGGCGACTTGGCCAGCGCGGAGCGCACCACGCTCTGCAGCGGCTCCGCCATCATGCTGACGTCGACTTCGTGGTTGAGGATGCGGTTGAGCACCATCGCGATGGACTTGCCGTCGAAGGCGGCCTTCCCCGTCGCCGCGAAGGCGATGGTGGCCCCCCAGGAGAACACGTCGGTATAGGGCCCGATGTCGTCGCCGGCGATCTGCTCGGGCGCCATGTAGGCCGGGGTGCCGATGGCCCGGCTGGTGATCGTGCCGGTGGAGTCGATGATCCTGGCGATCCCGAAGTCCACCACGCGCGGCCCGTCGGCGGCGATCAGCACGTTGTCGGGCTTGAAGTCCCGGTGCACGATCGAGGCGTGGTGGATCGCGGTGAGCGCCGTGGCGGTGCCGATGGCCAGCCGGTCGAGCGCCGTGCCGGTGAGCGGCCCGTCGGTGTCGACCAGGTCACGCAGCGCCCGCCCGTCGATGTACTCGCTGGCGATGTAGGGCGTGTCGCCTTCGAGATCGGCCTCGATCACCCGGGCCGTGCAGAACGAGGCCACCCGCTGCGCCGCCTTCAACTCCCTGGCGAACCGCGACCGGGCGATGGTGTCACCGCTGAACTTCACGTGCAGCAGCTTGATCGCCGCACGCTCCCCCTGATCGTTGACACCCAGGTAGACGATGCCCTGACCGCCTTCACCGACCCGTCCTGACAACCGGAACGACCCCAGCTCGGTGGGATCGCCGGTGACCAGCGGCGAGATCTGCGGCATTCCTCATCCCCACGTTTGCTGAACCCCAACGAGGCAAACTTTACGACGCTCAGCAACTTCACAGGGATCCGTTAAAGGTTCGTGACGTCACGGTTTGCCGCGTTCTCCGGGCCGGCGTGGGTCCGGCCAGGAGAAACTAGTAGGCGAGGCTCCACGTGGCGTAGCTCTTGCGCAGGTACGGATTCTTGTACTTCGGATACGCCACCGTCCTGACGTCACCGTCGGACGTGTACCGCATGTCCGGATTGTTCTTGAGCCAGTCGAGCCAGGCCGCCGAGCAGAACTGGGCGCAGTCGCCCTTCTTCTCCATGACCTTGATGCGCGGGATGCCGGCCGGGTCGTACGACTTGCTGAACGGCGACGCGGCGGGCGTGTAACCGGCGAGGAAGGCGCCCTTGTGGTTGTAGAGCTTGCCGCGCAGGGCCCACTCCTTCTTGCTCGGCTGGTTGCCGTACGGCAGGGCGATCGTGGTCGGGTTGGTGTAGGACAGGCCGCTGATCTGCTGGGCGATCGAGCCGATCTGCTCCTCGACCTCCTTCTGCGAGCGTCCCCGCAGGTTGTGGTGGTCGCGGGTGTGGTTGCCGATCTCGAACCCGTTGTCCTTCAGCCACAGCAGGTACTGTGCCTGCTCCTCGCGGGTGGTCTTGCCGAACATGTCGCGCGTCACGTAGAACGTGGCGGCCGGGCGGAACCCCGGGTGCTTGGCGGCCACGTCCTTGAGGATCTGGACGGCGGTGTCCTTCTGGGGCACGCCCATCTCGTTCAGGGTGAGCTGGGACGGGGAGGAGTCGTCGAAGGTCAGCACCACGGGGTGCTTGCCGGCCGGGATGTCGATCTTGCCGGCCACCAGCTCGGCGGCCGTGATCGGCACGTAGTCCTCCCGGATCAGCCTCTCCAGCTCCGCCCTGAACTGCTGCGGCGACCGGTCGTCCGTCGTGGCCGGCTTGGGCACGATCCGGTGGAACATCAGCACCGGGATCTGTCCCAGCTCGTTGGCCTTGACCTTGGCGGCCGCCTTGAGCTTGGCGGCCCGGCTCTCCTTGAGCTTCGCCGCGGCGTCGGCCTTGGTGTTGGTCAGCTTGGCCGATTCGGGCTCCGAGTTGCAGCCGGTCAGGATCGCGGCGGCGATCAGCCCCATTCCGGAACCGAGCAAAATTCCCAGTCGCATCCGAACCCCCCCGAGTCACGTACGACCGTTACGAGGTGGCTCTTACCCAACTGATCAACTGCACCACGCTGCCGGGAAGTCAAAAGATGGCCGGAAAATACGAAAGGACCGTCCCGGTGCCCTGCAAACTGACCCGATCAGCCTATTTACCGATCGGTATGCTGGGAGCCCGGCGTCCCAGGTCACCGCCACCGCGCCGACCCCAGCCCGCTCACCACCCGCGAATCGCCGGCGAGATCCTTATCGCAATACGCACCGGGCCGAAAATGGCAATTCCGGTTCAGAACCGGGTACCTGCGAAACGGCCCCTACCTCGCGGCGTGACCGCGGGTAAGGGCCATATTCGACTAGGCGGACATCTTCTTCTTGAGGTTCTCGTCCAGCGCCGCCAGGAAGTCCTGAGTGGTCAGCCACTCGGCGTCGCCACCGACCAGGAGCGCCAGGTCCTTGGTCATCTGGCCGCCCTCGACGGTCTCGATGCAGACCTCCTCCAGCTTGTTCGCGAAGTCGGTCACGGCGGGGGTGCCGTCGAGCTTGCCGCGGTGCGCCAGCCCGCGGGTCCACGCGAAGATGGAGGCGATGGGGTTGGTGGAGGTGGGCTTGCCCTGCTGGTGCTGACGGTAGTGACGGGTCACCGTGCCGTGCGCGGCCTCGGCCTCGACCGTCTGGCCGTCGGGGGTCATCAGGACCGAGGTCATCAGGCCGAGCGAGCCGAAGCCCTGGGCCACCGTGTCCGACTGCACGTCGCCGTCGTAGTTCTTCGCGGCCCAGACGTAACCGCCCTCCCACTTCAGCGCCGCGGCGACCATGTCGTCGATGAGGCGGTGCTCGTACGTGAGCCCGGCCTGCTCGAAGTCGGCCTTGAATTCCGTCTCGTACACCTCGGCGAAGATGTCCTTGAAGCGGCCGTCGTACGCCTTGAGGATGGTGTTCTTCGTCGAGAGGTAGACCGGGTAGTTGCGGGCCAGGCCGTAGCGCATCGACGCCCTGGCGAAGTCGCGGATCGACTCGTCCAGGTTGTACATCGCCAGTGCGACGCCGCTGCCGGGGAAGTCGTACACGTCGAGCTCGATCGGCTCGGAGCCGTCCTTCGGCGTGTACGTGAGGGTGAGCGTGCCCTCGCCGGGGATCTTCAGGTCGGTCGCGCGATACTGGTCGCCGAAGGCGTGACGGCCGACGACGATCGGCTTGGTCCAGCCCGGGACGAGCCGCGGCACGTTCGACATGATGATCGGCTCGCGGAAGATGACGCCGCCGAGGATGTTGCGGATGGTCCCGTTGGGGGACTTCCACATCTTCTTGAGGCCGAACTCCTCGACCCGCGCCTCGTCCGGCGTGATGGTGGCGCATTTCACGCCGACGCCGTGCTTCTTGATGGCGTTGGCCGCGTCGATGGTGACCTGGTCGTCCGTGGCGTCGCGGTGCTCGATGCCGAGGTCGTAATACTTCAGGTCGACATCGAGGTAGGGCAGGATCAGCTGGTCCTTGATGAACTGCCAGATGATCCGGGTCATCTCGTCGCCGTCAAGCTCGACGACGGGGCCCTCCACCTTGATCTTGGGCATGCGAATGGTTCCCCTTCGATGAATTGATGCGTTGAGGCTATCGGACCGTCAGGTCAACCGCCCAAAAGGGACAGGATCAGGGCCTTGAGCTCGTTGTTGTAGAGCAACAACGAGGTCAGGACCAACACGAATCCGAACCCTGCCAGCGTGATGACGTCGCTCACCTTGCTGCGCACGGCCATGGCCCCGCCGTATCCGGCGAAGCGCAGGGCGGCGGCGACCATGATGACGGCGCCCAGCGTGAACCCGCCCCAGCGCGGGTCCACGACGAAGGTCACGAGCACGCCGATGACCGCACCCGCCAGGATCAGCGGGTACGGCCCCCAGCTCTCACGTTCGGTCCGATCGCTCAACGCGCCTGGCCGCATTCGCTACGGGCCTGCGTCGGCATCGCTCTCACTCTCTCCAACCTCGAGCTCATCGCTCGTCGATCGGCTTCCACTTCTGGTCGGTCTCGCCGATGTACTCGCTGTCCGGGCGGATCAGCCGGTTGTCGGCGTGCTGCTCGATGACGTGGGCCGTCCAGCCCGACATGCGGCTGATCGAGAAGACCGGCGTGAACAGGTCGGTCGGGATGCCCAGGTAGTGGTAGACCGAGGCCGCGTAGAAGTCGACGTTCGGGTAGAGGCCCTTCGTCTCGAAGACGACCTCCTCCATTTCCTTGGACATCCGATAGTAGGCGTCATCGCCACTGCTCTCGCCCAGTTCGGCGGACATCCTGCGCAGGTGGGTAGCGCGGGGGTCCTCCGTCTTGTAGACGCGGTGGCCGAAGCCCATGATCTTCTCGCCCGCGGCCAGCTTGTCGCGTACGGCCTGGGCCACACCACCCGGGGACAGCGACTCCAGGGTCTTCATGACCTGCTCGTTCGCTCCGCCGTGCAGCGGGCCCTTGAGGGTGCCGATGGCGGCGACGATGGCGGAGTGCATGTCCGACAGCGTCGCGGCGCAGACCCGGGCGGCGAAGGTGGAGGCGTTCATGGTGTGGTCGGCGTGCAGCACCAGGCACTCGTCGAAGATCTCGACCTCGCGGGGGTCGGGCGTGCGCCCGGTGACCTGCAGCAGGAAGTTCGCGGCGATGCTCAGTGAGGGATCGGGGGCGGGGACCTCGCCACCTGTCCTGGCGGCGTGGTAGCGGGCGACCAACAGAGGTTGCTGCGCGGTCAGCCTGGCGGCCTTGCGCAGGTTGGCGTCGGGGGCGATGGAGTCCTTGTCCGGGTCGTCGGCAGCCGACAGCGAGACCAGAGAGCGCAGTGCCTCCATGGGTTTCTGTTTCTCGGCGATTTCCGCGATGTTCGCCGACACCAGGGCACCCAGCTCCCTGCCCCGCGCCAGCTCCGCGCCGTAGGCGTCCAGCTCGGAGCGGGTGGGCAGCTTGCCGTGCTGGAGCAGGTGTGCGGTCTCTTCGAACGTCGCGCGGCCGGCCAGGTCGTGGATGTCGTATCCGCGGTAGAACAGGCGACCGGCCTTTCCGTCAATGTCGCTCAGCGCTGTGGACGCCGCGACGACATCGGCCAGACCTTTCGTGGGCTTGTCCGCCATGAGTGTTTCCTCCGCTTATCTTCGTCCGAAGTCTACCCGTGAGCAGGCAAAACCGTCCGCAAAGGTCCAGACCAATTTCACGCCGGATTCTCCTTTCGGCAAAGGCGATTCCGCATCCCCTCGTTTGGGTAAGCCGGAGCTGTAGTAATAGTTACGGCGGGCTACCTGGGGAGGAACTGCCGTGGAGGGGCCGTTCATACGCATCGAGGACACTGGTGAGGTGGTCCCGTTGCGCCCCGAGATCACGACGGTCGGGAGAGGCCGAGGTGTCGACATCCGGCTCACCGATCCCAGCGTGTCTCGACTCCATGCCGAGTTCGTCAGACGAGGACCCTACCTGTATGTCGTCGACCTGGGGCTGTCCAGGAACGGCACGCGGGTGAACGGCAGGCCGATCGCCCGGAGGGTTCTCGACGACGGCGACGTCGTCTCGTTCGGCGCGGCGCGGGGTCGCATCGGTGGAGTCCCCCGTGAGGACTTCACCCCCGAGGTCGAGCTGCGCAGGGCGGCCGCGCCCGAGCTGACCAGACGCGAGGTCGACGTGCTGACCTCGCTCTGCAGGCCGGCGCTGTCGGACGAGGCGTTCGTCGCCCCGGCGACGGCACGCGAGATCGCCGACGACCTGGTCGTGACGGAGGCCGCGGTCAAGCAGCATCTCCTGCGGCTCTACCAGAAGTTCAGGATTCCCGAGGGCACCAACCGGCGCACGCGCCTCGCCAACGAGGTCGTCGCGCTCGGCCTGGTCCGCCCGACCCCCGTGGTGCCGCCACAGAGGTCGTCGGGAGCCGCCGCCGAGCAGCCTTCGACTGCTGGACGTAGGGCTTCGTAGGCACGGGAGACCGCGGCCGGGTGGCGGACCGCCGAGCGCGGCCCACCACGAGACCAGTTCGCGACCGGGGCTTCGGCGAGGGGTTCCGGCAGCGTCCAGAGCCTGGACCTGACCGTGCTCGTCACCGTGCTCATCACCGTGCCCGCCCCCGGGCACGGTGACGAGCGGGGTGCGCACCCGGCACGGTGACGAGCGAGTGCGCATCAACCGGCGCGCTCACTCGGCACCGTGACGAGCGCGGTCCACGCATCACCTGGGCGCGCCGGGCTCGTCACCGGCCGGGAAAGCGGCCGGCGACGCGGGCGGGCGCAGCCTGCCCGGCGACCGGATGCGGTCAGATCACCCGGAAGGCGTTGCTGGGCTCGCTGGTCCGGTTGGCGCGGTCCACCGCCACCGCGTAATAGTGGTGACCACGCCCGCCGTCGGGGTCCGTCCAGCGGACCTGCCGGTCGCCGGGCACCACGGCCACCAGGTTGCGGGCGTCGGCGAAGGCGCCGGCGGGCGCGTGCCCGTCGAACCGGTGGATGGCGAACAGGAACGGCTCGTCCCTGCCGGTGGCCACGGCCCGCACCTCGACCCCGCCGGAGCGGCGCAGCGCGTACGCCAGCACCGGGCGCCGGGGCGGCTCCCCGTCGGCCAGCCGGGGCAGCACGGGCGCCAGCGCGGGCCGCTGGTAGTGGTCGCGGACCGCGGTCGAGACCGAGCCGAGCCGGTCCACCCTGACGTCGTTGGCGTTGTACCAGATGTCCCCGCCGATCTCGGGGTGGTTCCGGTTGAGGGTCAGGTGCCTGGACAGCTCGCCCGGGACCTGCCACTCGGCCGCCTGCGCGGGATCGCCCGCCTTGTACGCGGCCTGCCCGATCCACAGCAGCGTCTTCGTGCCGCTGGCCACGTCGGACCACCACGGGACCAGCTTGGAGTAGTCGGCCGGCGGCTGACCGATGTACCAGTAGAGCTGCGGCGCGATGTAGTCCAGCCAGCCCTGCTTGACCCAGCCGCGGGTGTCGGCGTGCAGGTTGTCGTACGACTGCCCGCCGTTGGTGTCGGAGCCGAGCGGGTCGGTGCCCTTGTTGCGCCAGATGCCCGACGGGCTGATGCCCCAGGCGATGTCCGGCTTGGCCGCGCGCACGCGCTGCTGCATCTCCCGCACCATGAGGTCGACGTTGTTCCGCCGCCAGGCGGCCAGGTCGGGGAAGCCCGCCCCGTACCGGGCGAACGCGGCGCTGTCGTCGAAGGCCGTGGTGTTGACCGGGTAGAAGTAGTCGTCGAAGTGCAGGCCGTCGATGTCGTAGCGGGTGACCGCGTCCATCATCGCGTCCTGGCAGAACTTCCGCACCTCCGGCAGGCCGGGGTTGTAGTAGAGCTTCCCGCCGAACGGCACGATCCAGTCAGGATGCCGGCGTCCCGGGTGGTCGGGGTGCAGCTGGGCCGGGTCGCCCTGCATCGAGACCCGGTACGGGTTGAACCACCCGTGGAAGGCCAGCCCCCGCCTGTGCGCCTCCGACACGGCGAACCCGAGCGGGTCGTACCCGGGATCCTGCCCCTGGGTGCCGGTCAGATACTGTGACCAGGGCTCGAACGGCGACGGCCAGAACGCGTCCGCCGTCGGCCTGATCTGCACGAACACCGAGTTGAGCCGGCGCTGCACGGCCAGGTCCAGCCAGGCGAGATATTCGGCCTTCTGCTGGTCGGCGGACAACCCGGGCCTCGACGGCCAGTTGATGTTGGCCACGGAGGCGATCCACATGCCCCGCATCTGGTGCAGCGGCGGGGCGTCGTCGCCGGCGTCGGCGGCGTAGGCGGGCAGCGGGACCGCGGTGGTGGCGGCGGCGAGGGCGAGACCCTTCAGGAGAGTCCTTCTGCTGGGCATGGGGGGTGGCCTCTCGAAAGCAGTTGTGTCGAGGGCGACGATGACAGAAAATTACCTTCATATCAACAACCGTGAAGGAAACTGCCGAATGACCAGTGACCTGGACAGACTGGCGACAACCGTCCTGCATCCCGGCTTCGACGGTACGTCCGTCCCCGACTGGATGCGCAGGGCTCTCGGCGAGGGCCTCGGCGGTGTCGTCCTGTTCGCCCGCAACGCCATCGACGAGCGACTCGTACGGTCTGTCCGGGCCGAGCACCCGGGCGCGGTGATCGCGATCGACGAGGAGGGCGGGTCCGTCACCCGGCTGGAGGTCGAGGCGGGCAGTTCCTTCCCCGGCAACCGGGCACTGGGCGTGGTGGACGACGTCGAGCTCACCCGCCGGGTCGGCCGCCAGATCGGCCGGATGCTCGGCGAGCTGGACATCACGCTGGACTACGCCCCCTCCGCCGACGTGAACTCCAACCCGGCCAACCCCGTGATCGGCGTGCGCTCGTTCGGCCCGGATCCCGGCCTGGTCGCCCGGCACACCGTCGCCTTCGTGGACGGGGTGCAGGGGGCGGGCGTGGCCGCCTGCGCCAAGCACTTTCCCGGCCACGGCGACACGGTCACCGACTCCCATCTGGCGCTCCCGACCGTACACGCCTCCCGCGAGGTGCTCTTCGAGCGTGACCTGCCGCCGTTCAGGGCCGCGATCGACGCCGGGGTGCGTGCCGTCATGTCCGGCCACCTGCTCATCCCCGCGCTCGATCCGGAGCTGCCGGCGACGCTGAGCCGTACCGCCATGACCGAGCTCCTGAGGGGCGAACTCGGCTTCGACGGGATGCTCGTCACCGACGCGATCGAGATGCGGGCGGTGGCCGCCATGTTCGCCCCCGGCGAGATCGTGGTGCGGGCGCTCAACGCGGGCGTGGACGCCGTCTGCGTGGGGCTGACCAGCGAGGACGGCCTGCGCGAGATGCGCGACGCGATCGTGACGGCGGTCCGCGCCGGGGTCCTGCCCGAGGAGCGGCTGGCGGAGGCGGCCACGCGGGTGCGCGAGCTGTCCAGCTGGTACGCCGGCCAGTCCGCGCTGCGTGACAAGGCCCGCGCCGACCTCGACGAGGGCGTGGGCCTGGCGGTGGCCAGGGCGGCGCTGACCGCGACCGGCACCGCCGCGCTCGGCGGCCGGGCGCCGCTCGTGATCGAGGTCAACACCCGTCTGAGCCAGGCCGTGGACCCCGCCACGCCGACCGGCGTCACGGCTGCCCTGACCGCGCTGCTCCCGGGCACCGCCAGGGTTCGGATGGAGCCGGACGGCGAGCTGCCGGAGCTCGCCGGCGAGCGGCCCGTGGTGCTGGTGGTGCACGACGCCGCCCGGCACGCGTGGGTGCGCGAAGCCGTGGCCGGGGCGGTGGCCCGCCGGCCTGACGTCATCGTGGTCGACACCGGCATCCCGGACGAGCCGTCCGGTGCGGCGCACGTGGCCACCCACGGGATCTCCCGGGTGTCCGCGCGGGCGGCGGCCGAATGGCTGACCCGGTGACGAACGAGCCGGCCAGTCCCGTCGCCGCCGTACGCGCCGTGCTGCCCTCGCTCACCCCGGCGGCGCAGTCCATCGCCCGCATCATCCTCGACGATCCCGGCGTGGTGGTGCGCAGCACGATCACCGAGTTCAGCGCGGTGGCGGGGACGAGCGAGGCGACGATCGTACGGGCCGCCAGGGCGCTCGGCTTCACCGGATACTCGCAGATGCGCTTCGCGCTGGCCGCGGCCGTGGCCAAGGAGCCGGAACGCCTGGTGCCCGGGGACCTCGCGCCCGACGACCCGCTGACCGACGTGATCGCCAAGGTGGCGCGGGCCGAGTCGGAGGCGCTGGCCGACACGGCGGCGCAGCTCGATCCCGACCGGCTGGGCGACGTGGTGAAGGCCATCTCGGTGGCGCGGCGGGTGGACGTGTACGGGGTGGCGGCCTCGGGGCTGGTGGCGGCGGACATGTCGCAGAAGCTGCTGCGGATCGGGCTGTCCAGCCATCCGTTCAGCGACGCCCACCTGGCCCTGACCAGCGCCGCGCTGCTCCGGGACGGGGACGTGGCGGTGGCGATCAGCTGCAGCGGGGAGACGCCGGACGTGCTGGTCCCGGCCCGGACTGCGGCGGAGGCGGGGGCACTGGTCGTGGGGATCACGAACAATCCGCGGTCCTCGCTGGCCGAGCTGGCCGATCACACGCTGGTGTCGGCGGGGCGGGAGACGGCCTTCCGGCCGGGGGCGCTGGCCAGCCGGATCAGCCAGTTGCTGATCGTGGACTGCATCTTCGTGGGGTTGGCGCAGCGGACGTATGAGCGGGCGGACGCGGCCATCCGGGCGACGCGGGACGCCACTGAGCGGTATAGCCGCCGCTGACACCGGATTCCGCCGTAGGTGGTCGCGGTCCTTCGCAAGGGAAGGGCAGGTGGGTCAGGCGCGCGGTGGAGCGGGTGGGTCAGCCGCGGGCGGTGGAGAGGGAGGCGAGGTCGGCTTCGATCTTGGCGGCGGTGGCGAGGAGCGCGGGGAGCAGGTCGCGGCGGGCGGCCTGGAGGGTGGTGCGGCTGGCGTGGGTCGAGACGTTGACGGCCGCCACCGTACGGCCCGCGCGGTCGCGGATCGGCGCGGCGATCGAGCGCAGGCCCTCCTCCAGCTCCTGGTCCACCATCGCCCATCCGAGGTGGCGCACCCTTTCCAGCTCCGCCCGCAGCGCGGCGGGCAGGACGATGGTGTGGGAGGTGAGCCGCCGCAGGCCGGCCCGCTCCAGGTACGCCTCCAGCGCGTCCTGGGGCAGGGCGGCCAGCAGCACCCGGCCCATTGACGTGCAGTAGGCCGGGAAGCGGGTCCCGATGTTGATCGTCACCCGCATGATCCGGGCCGTCGCCACCCGGGCCACGTAGACGACGTCCTCCCCGTCCAGCACCGCGACCGAGGCTGACTCGCGCACCTCGGCCGCCAGCCGTTCCAGGTGCGGGTCCGCCACCTCGGGCAGCGACAGGCTGGACAGGTAGGCGTACCCGAGCTCCAGCACCCGCGGCGTGAGCGCGAACAGCCGCCCGTCGCTGCGCACGTAGCCGAGGTCGGCGAGCGTGATCAGGAAGCGCCTGGCCGCCGCCCTGCTGAGCCCCGTCGCACGGGCCACCTGACTGAGCGTCAGCTCAGGCTCCTCGGCGCTGAACGCCCGGATCACCGCGAGCCCGCGGGCCAGCGACTGCACATGATCGACCATCAAGATCCCCTTGACAGAAGACGGCAATAGCGTAGTTTGCGCGATACGGGGTTGTTCGGCCAGAGAATACATGTGCGCAGAGCGAACAACTAGGAGCAGTCGTGCGTCGTGCTCTCATTCTTCTAGGCGCCTTACTCGTGACGGCCTGCGGCGGCGGCACCCAGTCGCCGGCACCCGGGCAGGCCCAGGGCAGGACCAAGGTCAACGCCGGGGTGATCGCGATCGTCGACACCGCCCCGATCCATCTGGGCAAGGCCAAGGGCTTCTTCGGCGAGCAGAACATCGACCTCACCATCACCCCCGTCCAGGGCGGCGCGGCCAGCATCTCGGGTGCGGTGAGCGGGCAGTTCCAGTTCGCCTTCGCCAACACCACCTCGTTGCTGACCGCCAGGCAGCAGGGTCTGGACGTGAAGGTGGTGGCCAACGGCGTCTCCTCGACCGGCGAGCAGGGCAAGGACTTCAGCGCGGTGCTGGTCAAGCCCGACAGCCCGATCAGGACCGCCAAGGACCTGGCGGGCAAGAAGATCTCGGTCAACCAGCTCAAGAACATCGGCGACACGACCGTACGCGCCTCCGTACGCAACGCCGGCGGTGACCCGAGCGGCATCGAGTTCGTGGAGCTGGCCTTCCCCGACGCGCCTGCCGCGCTGCAGACCGACCGGGTGGACGCCATCTGGGTGGTCGAGCCGTTCGTCAGCCAGGCGATCAGCCAGGGGGCCCGCCCCGTGGCCTGGAACTACGCCGACGCCGCCCCCGGCCTGACCGTCGCCATGTACTTCACCACCGGCCGGACCGACGCCGACCTGACCAAGCGGTTCGCGGCGGCGATGAACAAGTCGCTGGAATACGCCGACACGCATCCCGACGAGGTCAGGGAGGTGCTGAAGACGTACACCAAGATCGCGCCCGAGGTGATCGCGAAGATCCACCTGCCGAAGTGGCCGGTCCAGGTGAACAGGGCGTCCGTGCAGACCGTGGCCGACCTGGCGCTGGCCGACGGGATCCTCACCCAGAAGGCCGACGTCGCGGCGCTGGTGCCGTGACCCGTACCGGTTCCCTGGGAAGGCTCGGGTACGGGCTGGCCGGGCTCGGCGGGCTGCTGGTGCTGATGGAGGCCGTGCCCCGGCTGGGCCTGGTCGACGCGCGCTTCCTGCCGCCGGCCTCGGAGATCCTGGGCACGCTGGCCGGGCAGCTGGTCACCCCTGAGTTGTGGATCGCGCTGGGCGAGACCATGCGCGGCTGGGCGCTGGGGCTGGCGCTGGCGTTCTGGGCGGCGGTGGTGCTCGGAGTGGTCATCGGGATCGTGCCGGGCCTGCGCGGGCTGACCAGCTCCACCGTCGAGTTCCTGCGCCCCATCCCGTCGGTCGCGCTGGTGCCGCTCGCGACCCTGCTGTTCGGGCCGTCGCTCGGCTCGACCCTGATGCTCGTGGTGTACGCCTCGTTCTGGCAGGTACTCATCCAGGTCCTGTACGGGGTCGCGGCCGTGGACTCCGTGGCCTTCGACACCGCCAGGTCCTACGGGCTGTCCGCCTGGTCACGGGTCAGGCATCTGGTGTGGCCGACCGCGCTGCCGTACGTCATGACCGGGCTCAGGCTGGCGGCGGCGGTGGCGTTCATCCTGGCGGTGACGGCCGAGCTGGTGATCGGCAGCCCGGGGCTGGGCGCCGAGATCCAGGTGGCGCAGAGCAGCGGGGCCGTACCCGCCGTGTACGCGCTGATCGTGCTGGCCGGGCTGGTCGGCATCGGGGTCAACGCGGCCGTACGGCTGCTGGAGCGCAGGGTGCTGGCCTGGCATCCGGCCGTGCGTTCGGAGGTGGCCGCGTGAGAGTCGTCAGGTTGCTGGCCCTGCCGGTGCTGCTGGTGCTGGCCTGGTGGGCGGTCAGCGGCAGCTCGTTCTACCTGCCGAGCCCGGACCGGGTCGGGCGGGCCTTCGCCGAGACGTGGTTCTCCGAGCGGCTGGTCCTGGACGTGCTGCCGAGCGTGGGCCGGCTGCTGGCCGGCTATGTGCTGGCGGGGCTGCTGGGCGTGGGCCTGGGGGTGCTGATCGGGCTGTCCCGGCGGCTGCGGGCCACGCTGGAGCCGGTGCTGGAGTTCTTCAGGGCCATCCCGCCGCCCGTACTGGTGCCGTTGATCATGCTGCTGGCCGGGATCGACACCCCGATGAAGGTACTGGTCATCGTCTCCGGCTGCGTGTGGCCGATCCTGCTGAACACCGTCGAGGGCGTACGGGCCCTGGACGAGGTGCTGTCCGACACCTGCCGCATGTACGGCGTGCGCGGGGCCTCCAGGATGCGGCGGTTCGTGCTGCGCGGGGCCAGCCCGCAGATCATGGCCGGGCTGCGGCAGGCGCTGTCGATCGGGATCATCCTCATGGTCATCAGCGAGATGTTCGCCAGCTCCAGCGGGCTGGGGTTCACGATCGTGCTGTTCCAGCGGCAGTTCCAGATCGCCGAGATGTGGAGCGGCATCCTGCTGCTGGGCCTGCTCGGACTGGCCCTGTCGGTCCTCTTCCGCGGCGTCGAGCGGCGGGTGTTGTCCTGGTACTACGGCAGTGGAGCCGAGCGTGCTTGAGATCTCCTCGTTGGGCAAGGTCTACGAGAGCCGGGGGCGCCGGGTGGAGGCGATCGGCTCGATCACCTTCGGCGTCGGCTCCGGGGAGCTGGTGTGCGTGGTGGGGCCGTCCGGGTGCGGCAAGACCACCCTGTTGCGCTGCATCGCCGGGCTGCTGCCGGCGAGCGCGGGCGAGGTGCGGGTGGCCGGCGTGCCCGTCACCGGGCCGCCGCCGAACATGGCCGTGGTCTTCCAGGAATACGGCCGCAGCCTGTTCCCGTGGATGACCGTGCGGGAGAACGTCGAGCTGCCGCTGAAGGAGAAGCGGCTGCCCGCCGGGCGGCGGCGCGAGCTGGTCGGGGAGTCGCTGACCGCCGTCGGGCTCATCGAGGCGGCCGAGGCCCATCCCTGGCAGCTCTCCGGGGGCATGCAGCAGCGGGTGGCCATCGCGCGGGCGGTGGCGTACGAGCCGCAGGTGCTGCTCATGGACGAGCCGTTCGCCGCCGTGGACGCGCAGACCAGGGCCGACCTGGAGGACCTGATCCTGCGGTTGTGGCGGGACCTCGGGGTGACCACGCTGTTCGTCACCCACGACATCGACGAGGCCGTCTACCTGGGGCAGCGGGTCATCGTGCTGTCCTCCTCGCCCACCACGGTCATGGAGGACCTGAAGATCGACCTGCCCGCCGAGCGCGACCAGGTGGCGACGCGGTCGCTGCCCCGGTTCGGGGAGCTGCGCGGGCACGTCTACCGGCAGATCCAGCGGGCACGGGGGACTCGATGAACACGACCGTTCACACGGTAAGGAGAGCACGGTGACGACGGTCAGGGATGCCGCGTTCGAGGTCATGCGGCGGCACGGACTCACCACGATCTTCGGCAATCCCGGCTCCACCGAGGTGTCGCTGCTGACCCGGCTGCCGGACGACCTGCGGTTCGTGCTGGCGCTGCACGAGGGGTCCGTGGTGGGCATGGCCACCGGGTGGGCGATCGGCCACGAGGCCCCCGCGCTGGCCGTGCTGCACACCACCGCCGGGCTGGGCAACGCCGTCGCCGCCATCGCCACCGCCCGCTCGAACCGGGTGCCGCTCGTGATCCTGGTCGGGCAGCAGGACCGGCGGCACCTGGCGCTGGAGCCGTTCCTGGCCGGGCGGCTGAGCGGGCTGGCCGGGGACTACCCGGTGTGGGTCGGCCGGCCCGAGCGGGCCCAGGACGTGCCGGGCGCCCTGGCGCGGGCCTGCCACGAGGCGACCACGTTCCGGGGGCCGGCGCTGGTGGTGGTGCCGATGGACGACTGGGAGGCGCCCTTCGAGGGCGAGGTCCTGGCCGCGCCCGTACGGGTGCTGCGGCCGGTCGCGGTGACCGACTCCGAGCTGCGGCCGCTGGTGGAGCTGCTGGCCGGGGCGCGCTCGGCGGCGATCGTGGCGGGCGCGGGAGCGGACTGGGACTCCCTGGTCGCGCTGGCCGAGCGGCTCGGTTGCCCGGTGTTCCAGGAGCCGTTCGGGTCCCGGGCCGGGTTCCCCCAGGACCATCCCCTGTACGCGGGCGTGCTGCCCGCCGACCGGACGCGGCTGCGGGCGGCGCTGGCCGGCCATGATGTCGTGCTCGCGGTCGGCGCTCCCGTCTTCCGCCAGTACGCGTACGCGCCCGGACCCCTCGTCCCGCCCGGGACGTCGGTCGCGCTGGTCACCGACGACCCGGCCGAGGCGCATCGGAGCCCCGCCGACCTGGCCTACCTCGCGGCGCCCTCGGCGGTCTGCGCCCGGCTGGCGGCCCTGGTCCCGGAGCGCCCCGAAGCCGCCACCCCCGCGCGACCTTCCGGGGTTCCGGCTGCGCCCGCCGAGGGACGGCCGTTGCGCGCCGCCCACGTGCTGCACGAGCTGGCCGCGCGCCTGCCCCACGACATCGTGCTCGTCGAGGAGACCCCGTCCTCCCGCCCCGACCTGCACCGGCTCGTGCCCGCCAGGACCCCGCTGGGCTTCGTGGCGGCGGCCATGGGCGGGCTGGGGTTCGCCGTGCCCGCCGCGGTCGGCCTGCGGATGGCGCTCCCCGGCCGGCCCGTGGTGGCCGTCGTGGGCGACGGGGCGGCGCTCTACGGGGTGCAGGCCCTCTGGAGCGCCGCGCACTACCGGGTGGGCGCGCTGTTCGTCGTGCTGGCCAACGGCCGCTACGCGATCTTGGATCGGCTGGCCGAGCAGCAGGGCACGAAGGCGCCCTGGCCGCCGTTCACCGAGGTGGACATGGGTGGCCTGGCCAGGTCGCTGGGGTGCCCGGCCCGGCGGGTGGACTCGTACGAGGAGCTGACGGCGGCGCTCGACGACGTGCTGCCCACGCTCGCCGCCCGCGAGGAACCCCTGTTGCTTGAGGTGACCGTGACCGTGGATCCGGATTACCAGCCCTGAGGAGGCACCCATGACGTTCCTTGACCCCAAGATCTGGACGGGCTCGATCTTCGACGGCGGCTGGACGGCCGCGCGGGCCGGGAGCGCGCCGGTGGTCGAGCCCGCCACCGGCAACGAGCTCGGCCAGGCGGGCGTCGCCGGGGCCGACGACGTGGCGGCCGCCGCCGTACGGGCGCGGCAGGAGCAGCGGGCGTGGGCGGCGACCCCGTACGAGGAGCGGGCGGCGCTGCTGCGGCGGGCGGGGCGGCTGTTCGAGGAGCACGCGCAGGAGATCCAGGACTGGATCGTCCGCGAGTCCGGGGGCGTGCCGGGCAAGGCCGCGTTCGAGACGCATGTGGCGGCGCAGGAGTGCTACGAGGCGGCGGCGCTGGCCTCGCAGCCGCTCGGCGAGGTGCTGCCGACCTCCCGCAGGCGCCTCAGCTTCGCCCGCCGGGTGCCCGCCGGGGTGGTCGGGGTGATCGCGCCGTTCAACTTCCCGCTGATCCTCGGCATCAGGTCGGTGGCCCCGGCACTGGCGCTGGGGAACGCGGTCGTGTTCAAACCGGACCAGCGCACCGCCGTCTGCGGCGGGTTCTCGATCGCCCGGGTCTTCGAGGAGGCCGGGCTGCCGAGCGGCCTGCTGCACGTGGTGCCCGGCGGCCCGGACACGGGCCAGGCCCTGGTCGCCGACCCGAACATCCCGGTGATCTCCTTCACCGGCTCCACCGCCGCCGGGCGCAAGGTCGGCGAGGCCGGGGCACGCCTGCTCAAGCGGGTGCACCTGGAGCTGGGCGGGAACTCGGCGCTGGTCGTGTTCGACGACGCCGAGCTCGGACCGGCCGCGGCGGCGGGCGCGTGGGCGTCGTTCTTCCACCAGGGGCAGATCTGCATGACCACCGGCCGTCACCTCGTGCACGAGGCCGTCGCGGAGGAGTACGTGGAGCGCCTGGCCGCCAAGGCCGCCGGGCTGCCGGTCGGCGACCCGGCCACCGGGCAGGTCGCGCTCGGCCCGCTCATCGACGCCCGGCAGCGCGACCGGGTGCACCGGCTGGTCACCGAGAGCGTGTCGGCCGGGGCCAGGCTGGCGACGGGCGGCACGTACGAGGGGCTGTTCTACCGGCCGACCGTGCTGGCGGAGGTGCCGGTGGCCGCGCCCGCGTACGCGGAGGAGGTGTTCGGGCCGGTGGCGCCGGTGACGACGTTCTCCACGCTGGAAGAGGCGGCGGCGCTGGCCGCGGACTCCGAGTACGGCCTGTCGCTCGGCGTCCTGACCCGTGACGTCATGAAGGGGATGGCGCTGGCGGACCTGGTGCCGACGGGCATCGTGCACATCAATGACCAGACCGTGGACGACGAGGCCGTGGCGCCGTTCGGCGGGATGGGCGCCTCGGGGACGGGCACGCGGTTCGGCGGGACCGGCGCGAACGTCGACGCCTTCACCGAGACACAGTGGATCACCATGCAGGGGGACATCGCCGCGTACCCGTTCTAGCGCCGTCCGCGAGGCACGTCGCGCAGCATGTAGTCGATGTCGTCCAGGAAGTTGCCGAACACGCTCGCCGGACCGCGCAGCCCCGGCAGGGTCCCGATGTCCGTCCGCAGGTATTCGAACTGCGGGTAGTCGTCGAGCGACCACGACACCGGCAGCTCGACGGGATAGGTGTCCATGGTGTGCCCGGGGATGAAGAAGGTCGCGGTGTGCCCTGAACGTCCCGCCACACCTTCCTTCATGCCCGCTCGGGAAGGCGGGAGGCTCAGGGACTCCCGCCCGAACGGGACCGTGGCGGAACGCCGGGGCTCAGCGGAGGCCGTGCTGGAGCTCGGCGGCTTCGACGACGTTGGACAGCAGCAGGGCCCGGGTCATGGGGCCGACGCCGCCCGGGTTGGGAGCGACGAACCCGGCGACCTCCGCCACGTCCAGCGCCACGTCACCGACGATCTTGCCGTTTACCCGGGAGACCCCCACGTCGAGCACGGCCGCGCCGGGCTTGACCATGTCGCGCGTGATCAGCTCGGGCACGCCGGCCGCCGCCACCACGATGTCCGCGCGGCGCACGTGGGCGGCCAGGTCCTGGGTGCCGGTGTGGCAGAGGGTCACGGTCGCGTTTTCGCTGCGGCGGGTCAGCAGCAGGCCGAGCGAGCGGCCCACGGTGATGCCGCGCCCGACCACGACCACGTCCGCGCCCTTGATCGGCACGCCGTATTCCTGCAGGAGCAGCACGATGCCGTGCGGGGTGCACGGGAGCGGCGCGTCGACCATGTGGACGAGGCGGCCCAGGTTGACCGGGTGCAGGCCGTCGGCGTCCTTGGCCGGGTCGATGCGCTCAAGCAGGGCCATCGTGTCGAGGTGCTTGGGCAGGGGCAACTGGACGATGTAGCCGGTGCAGGCCGGGGAGACGTTGAGCTCGTCGATGGCCGCCTCGACGTCGGCCTGGCCGGCGGTCGCCGGGAGGTCGACGCGGATGGAGGCGATGCCCACCTCGGCGCAGTCGCGGTGCTTGCCCGCGACGTAGATCTGACTGCCGGGGTCGTCGCCGACGAGCACGGTGCCGAGGCCGGGAGTGACGCCGCGTTCCTTGAGCGCGGCCACCCGCGTCTTGAGATCTGCCTTGATCTTGGCGGCGGTGGCCTTGCCATCGAGTTTCAATGCGCTCATGCTCGCAATCCTTCCATGCCTGACGTGGGCTTCCGCACCCCCTCCCGTCGCTACCACGGTCGGAGGCGGGGTGCTCGCCCCTGGCGGAAAGCGTCACAGGGTGCCGCCGTGCGCCATGAGGTGGGCCGCCGCCAGGGCCTGCCAGGGGCGCCACCGGTCCGGGGCGGTGGGGTCGAGCCCGAGGCCGGCGAGCGCGGCGCGGACTTCCGGGTCGCCGGCGGGGAACGCCTCCCGGTGCCCCAGCCGGAAGGCCAGCTCCTGTCGCAGGTCGTGGCCGGCATAGGGCAGGGCGGCGAGCGCGTCCCGGCTCGTGCCGTGGCCGAGAGCGGGGTGCCCGCGTCCGGCGTCGGCCGCCAGCGCCCCGAGGACCTCCGCCTCGCCCTCCCCCAGCCCCGTCGCGCGGAGGGCGGCCGGCGTCAGGGCCGCGGGCTCGGGGAAGGTGTGGGTGAGGCCGCCGGGCAGGCCGGGCACGTACGCACCCAGCTTGGCCACCAGCGCCCCCATCAGCGCTGTTGCCCGCCCGTGCTCCTCGGCACCGCGCCCCACGACCGCCCGGACCCCGGCTTCCAGGGCATTCCACGCCCCCGGCACCGCCAGGCCGGGCCGTTTGCGCACCAGCGGCCCCAGTACGGGATCACCGGACAGCGCGGCCACCCCGGCGGCGTGGTCGGTGTCGGCGCCGAGCATCCGCCCGGCCTGCCCCACCACGTGGATCAACCCCTCCCAGTACGGCAGATGCGCCCGCACCAGCAGGGACCCGTCCTGGCCCGGTGCCACCTCCAGCACCCCCGGAGCGCCGTCCACCGTGATCGTGCGCCGATAGACGTCCCCGTCCACTTCCTCCACCCCGGGCACCGCCCGCGCCGCGAGCAGACCTCGTACGGCCCCCCAGTCGTATCCGGGCACACACGGCACCCGCAGCACCAGCCCGCCGTCGGCGGCCGGCCGGTCGGAGCGGTGCCGCCGGTCGCGCAGGTCGCTCGGCGAGGCGCGGAAGATCTCCCGCATGACCCGGTTGAACTGCCGCAGGCTCCCGAACCCGGACGCGAACGCCACGTCCAGGACCGTCAGGTCGGTGTCGTCCAGCAGCCGCCGCGCGAAGTGGGCCCGCCGCGACCGGGCCAGCTGGTCGGGCGTGGCCCCGAGATGCCGCAGGAACAGCCGGCGCAGGTGCCGCGGCGACAGGCCCACCCGCTCGGCCAGTGCCGCCTCGGTGCCGCCGTCCAACGCCCCGTCGATGATGAGCTGCCAGGTCCGGCACACCAGCTCGGGCGCGTCGGCCGCGATCGGCGCCGCCACCCGGTACGGACGGCAGCGCAGGCACGCCCGGAACCCGGCGGCCTCGGCGGCGGCCGGATGCTCATACGTACGCGTGTTCCTGAGCAGCGGCCTGGCCCCGCACCCCGGACGGCAGTAGATGCCGGTGGTCACAACAGCGGAATACGTGGTCATGTCCTACGTCTACGCCACCCGCGGCCCGTCCACCGGCCATATTCGGACACGATGGGCGGCGGCCTATCCCGTTGGTGATGTCCGAATATGGCCAGACACGCCGGTGCCGCGCGGGCCATCCTCTGGTCTCGGCGAACACGCAACCACCTGGTCGCGGCGGCCGGGAGCGTCGTCCAGGAGTTCGCGCCGAAGGGTCCGGCGCGGGAGGACCGGACGCTGTCCTCCCGGGTCTACCGGGACCCGGCCAACCGCGACCCGTTGCCCAATGACCCGCGACACGCACACCTCTGACCCGCGACACCCCGCACCGCGAAGGGACCTCACCATGACCGATCGAACGACGTTGTTCCGCGCCCTGCACCAAGGCCCGGTGCTCGTGCTGCCCAACGCCTGGGACGCCGCCTCCGCCGCCCTGGTCGAGGCCGCGGGAGCCCGGGCGATCGCGACGACGAGCGCCGGAGTCTCCTGGGCGAACGGCGCCCCGGACGGCCACGGGCTCAGCAAGGAGCGGATGATCGCCGCGGTCGCCGGCATCGTGGCGGCCGTCGGCGTACCCGTCACCGCCGACATCGAGGGCGGGTACGGCGACGTCGCCGCCACCGTACGGGCGGTGATCGAGGCGGGCGCGGTGGGCGTCAACCTGGAGGACTCCCCCGGGCCGGACGGCGCGCCCCTGCTGTCACCTGGCGACCAGGCCCGGCGCATCGCGGCGGCGCGGGAGGCGGCCACGGCCGCCGGGGTGGACCTGTTCATCAACGCCCGCACCGACGTGTACCTGTCCGGCGTCCCCGGTGACCGGCTCGCCGACGTCGAGGAGCGGGCGCGGGTCTACGCCGACGCGGGCGCGGACGGGCTGTTCGTCCCCGGCCTGCTCGACCTGGACGGCATCGCCCGCCTGGCGGGCGGGCCACTGCCGCTGAACGTGATGGCCGGGCCCGGTGCGCCGCCCGTGTCCGAGCTGGCGGCGGCCGGGGTGGCCAGGGTCAGCGTGGGCAGCGCGATCGCCCAGTCCGCGTACGCCATCGCCGCGCGGGCGGCCGCCGAACTGCTGGCCGGCGGCACGTACGAACTGCTCGCGGACGGCCTGGACTACGGCACGCTCAACGCGGCGTTGACCGCGAAGGCGTGAGCAGGGGGTGCTCGGCCGGGGCCCTCAGTCGCGTTCGGTGGCGGCCTGGGCCTCGCGGCGCTCGATGATGCGACGGGTGAACGGGACGACCTCCACGATGCGGATGCCGAGGTAGGCACCGCAGAAGGCGAGCGCCAGGAGGACGAAGGGGCTGGTGGCGAGGCCGTTCATGGTCACGAAGGCGCGCAGGATCGCGTCGAGCAAGGGGCACTCCGGGGGCAAAGGCGAAGGGGAGTTTTCAGAGTAACCGGACTCGACGGATGCTCACCGCCAAAAACCGCAAAGGGCGACATGATCGTAAATGTCGCCCTTTGCGGCTTATCGCCGGATGAGTCGGCCGGTGATCGGTGAACGATCAGCGGTGATGAGTGGTGATCAGTGGAAGAAGTGGCGGGTGCCGGTGAAGTAGAGGGTGATGCCCGCCTTCTCCGCCGCCTCGATGACCTCCTGGTCACGGATGGAGCCGCCGGGCTCGACGATCGCGCGCACCCCGGCCTCGATGAGCACCTGCGGCCCGTCGGGGAACGGGAAGAACGCGTCTGAGGCCGCCACCGAGCCGGTCGCCCGCTCGCCCGCCCTGGTGACCGCCAGGCGGCAGGAGTCCACCCGGTTCACCTGGCCCATGCCCACGCCCACGGTGGCCCCGCCCGCGGCCAGCAGGATGGCGTTGGACTTCACCGAGCGGCAGGCCCGCCAGGCGAACTCCAGATCGGCCAGCAGCTCCGGCGAGGCGGGCGTACCGGTCTTGAGCTCCCACTGCGCGGGATCGTCGCCGGGCGCGTCCACGCGGTCCACCGACTGCACCAGCAGACCGCCGTCGATCTTGCGGAACTCCGTCGGCTGCGCCGGCCGCTCCGGGCAGCGCAGCAGGCGCAGGCTCTTCTTGGCCCGCAGCACCTCCAGCGCCTCCGCGTCGTAGTCCGGGGCCACCACGACCTCCGTGAACACGTCCGCGATCTGCCTGGCCAGCTCCACCGTCACCGTGCGGTTGACCGCGATCACGCCACCGTAGGCCGAGACGGGGTCGCAGGCGTGCGCCTTGCGGTGCGCCTCGGCCACGTCGGCGCCGATCGCGATGCCGCACGGGTTCTGGTGCTTGATGATGGCCACGCAGGGGTCGGCGAAGTCCCAGGCGGCCCGCCAGGCGGCGTCGGAGTCGAGGTAGTTGTTGTAGGACATCTCCTTGCCGTGCAACTGCTCGGCGTTGGCCAGGCCGCCCGGGGCGCCGGTGTAGAGGGCGGCGCGCTGGTGCGGATTCTCGCCGTAGCGCAGGGTGGCCTTGCGCTGGTAGGCGGTGCCGGTGAACTCGGGCAACTCCTCCTCGTT
This sequence comes from Nonomuraea jiangxiensis, assembly GCF_900099965.1. Taxonomy (GTDB): domain Bacteria; phylum Actinomycetota; class Actinomycetes; order Streptosporangiales; family Streptosporangiaceae; genus Nonomuraea; species Nonomuraea jiangxiensis. The sequence goes on from NZ_FNDJ01000003.1 coordinate 518,013, forward strand.
CCCGTACCGGCTCGCGAACCAGTTCGCCACGGCCACGTCGTACGAGGCCGTGTGGGCATACGCGACCCCGGCCAGCCGCCGCCGCTCGGCGAGCGTGAAGCCGCCCGCGGCCACCGCGTCGAGCACGTCGCCGTAGAAGGCGGGATCGACCACGACGGCGCAGGTGTTGTGGTTCTTCGCGGCGCCCCGGATCATGGCGGGCCCGCCGATGTCGATCTGCTCGACGCACTCCTCGTCGGACGCGCCGGAGGCCACCGTCTCCTGGAACGGATAGAGGTTGACCACCACGAGCTGGAACGGGTCGATCTCCAGCTCCTCCAGCTGGGCCACGTGGTGCGGCTTGGTGATGTCGGCCAGCAGGCCCGCGTGCACGCGCGGGTGCAGCGTCTTGACCCGCCCGTCCAGGCACTCGGGGAACCCGGTGAGCTGCTCGACCTTCGTCACCGGGATCCCGTACGAGGAGATCGCGGCCGCGGTGCCGCCGGTCGAGACGATCTCCACCCCCGCGCCGTCGAGGGCCCGGGCCAGCTCCTCCAGGCCGGATTTGTCGTAAACGGCGATCAGCGCGCGCCGGATGGCGATGCGAGTCACGTGGATTCCCCTCCTGATTGGTTGCCGGTGCGGACGATAGGTCCGGTGCCGAGGTGGACGATGCGTCCGGTGACCGTCCAGCCCTCGCGGACCATCCGGCCGACGATGTCGACGAGCAGGCGGCGCTCGACGGTCTTGATGCGCTCGTGCAGGACGGCCTCGTCGTCGTCCGGCAGCACGGGCACCGCCTCCTGCGCGATGATCGGCCCGGTGTCCACCCCCGAGTCGGCCAGCATCACGGTGCAGCCGGTCACCTTGACCCCGTGGGCCAGCGCGTCACGGACGCCGTGCGCGCCGGGGAACGACGGCAGCAGCGCCGGATGGGTGTTGAGCACCGGGAAGGCGTCCAGCGTGGGCGCACCCAGAATCTTCATGAAACCCGCCGACACGACCAGGTCCGGCTCGTACGCCGCGATCCGGGCCGCGATGGCGGCATCCCACTCAGCGCGTGTCCCATAATCACGCAGTTTCTCGACAAATGTCGGAATTTGAGCCTTCGTCGCCCTGGCCAGCCCCTCGATCCCCTCCCGGTCGGCGCCGACGGCTACCACGCGGGCCCCGTACGACGGGTCGGTGGAAGCGTCCAGCAGGGCCTGTAGGTTGGTTCCAGAGCCGGAGACGAGGACGACGAGTCGCCCAGCCTTTGACACGCGCACTCTCCAAAGAGGAAACAAGGGTGGGGGTGTCAGCGTATCCGTTCCTCGTCCGCCGACGCAGAGGAGGTCAGGTGTCCACACCGGTGAAGGCACCGGCAGGTCAGCAGCCCGCGGACTCAGCGGGTCGCCGAGCGATCTGGTTGTCCATCGCAGCGCTGGCCATGACGTTCATGTTGCCGCTCGCCGGCCTGGTCATGGCGCTGTTCGCGCTGATGGCCGGGATCCGGGCGCTGCCACTGCTGAAAGCCGAGGGCAGGCCCACAGGAGTGGCGGCCGGGGGCATCACCATTTCCTCGGTCGCGCTGGTGCTGTCCACCATGGCCGCCGGGATGCAGCTCTACCTGATGGACGAATACACCGCATATCAGGAGTGCTTGAAGGGCGCGGGCACGGTGTCGTCGCAGGGCGAGTGCTTCGTCCAGTTCCGCGACGCGGCCCAGCGCAAGCTTCCCGCCGACGTCCTCGACATGCTAGGCACCATGCAGTCGTGACCCCCTCGCTCCCGTCCGGGGCGCGCGCGTCGAGGGCGGGATCGAGGACTGGTCAGTCGCGGTCCCAGGCGTAGGGATCCACGTAGATCACGTGCCCGCCGCGGTCGTCCGACTCGTCCACGATGTCCTTGCGGGGTGGCCGGGCCGGTTCGGGGCGGGGCGGGCGGGGGCGGGCCTGGGCCAGCGTCTCCGCCTCCGCCGAGGCGTGCTCGTCCTGCCAGTCGTCCCTGATGACCGGGATCTCCTGGGTGTCGGCCTCGGTGGCGTCCATCCAGTGGCCGGGCAGCGGGCGCGGGTCCGACTCGGCCAGCCCCACCCTGCTCGCCGCCTTCGCGAGCGCGGCTCCCGCCTTGCGCACGGGGGCGGCCGCCTTGTCCAGCGGCGTACGGGCTCGTTTGTTGAGCAGCAGCAGGTTGGTCACGCCGGCGGAGATGCCCGCGGCGACCCCCACCTCCAGCGCCACCGACAGTGCCACCTCCCAGGGCGACGGCCCGACCGCCGCCAGCCGCCCGCCGCCGATGGGCCCGCCGGACAACGCCGCCAGCACCCCCGCCGCCAGCCCGGCCGCGACCCCGGTGAGGAACCCCCACAACGGCGCGGCCTCATACGACGGCGACGGCGAGATCCTGGCGACCATCACCCCGGCCACCGCCCCGGCGGCGAACGGCACCGCGATCACCGCCATCATCCACACCGGCACCGGCCCGCTCTCCGGCAGCGCCCCCAGCAGCGGCAGGCTCGGCACCGTGCCCAACTGCACGCCGGTGGGCGCGACCAGGGTGTCCGCACCGACGGCGAACCCGGGTCCGGCGATGTAGGAGAAGGCCCAGATGACGGCGTTCAGCAGGTAGAGCAGTTGCAGCAGCAACAGCAGCACCCCGCCCACGAACCCGGGCGCGAGCACCTCCGACAGCTCCTTGACCTGCCCGAAGTTCAGCACGACGGCGATCAGCACGAGCACCAGCCCGGCCACGAGCAGCACCGCCGTGGCGACGGCCGTACCCACGGTGAGGGCGCGCACCCGCTCGGGCAGCAGCCGCAGCATCGCCCGCCATGGCCCGATCGTGCGCGCCGTGGCCAGCGCGCCCGCCAGGAACGCCAGCACGAAGTGGCTGAGCAGCGCCTCGCCGATGAACGGCTGCGTGATCTCGTTGCTCGCGACGATCGCGATCAGCCCCGCCAGCATCGCGTACGGGGCCGCCAGCGAGACCCCGGCCTGCCCCACCAGGATGAGCTGCGCCCGGCGCCGGGCCTGGGCCTGCTCCTTGGGGCTGTTCTTCGGCAACCGGGCAGGCAGCCGGAGCCGCAGGTCGGCGTCGCGCGCCATCCATCGCCCGGCCCGGTAGAGCAGCACGGCGGGCAGGATCGTCAGCCCCAGCGGCAGCAGCCCGACCCGCCCGCCCGGAATGGCGAACCCGGCGTGGTGCGCGGCCAGCCAGAGCTGCGCCGCCGTACGGAACACGCCCGGCAGCCCCGTGCCCAGCGTGCCACGCGGCGCGGCGATCCAGCCGACCAGCGTCAGTGTGGTGAGCGCGGCCAAGCCGACGCCCAGGGTGAGAGCGGCGGCGAGCATGCCCGACACGGGCAGCGGCCGTCTCGACTCGTCGTCGTCGCTCGAACCCCCGGGCAGCTTGCCGAGCACAGACCGGGGGGCAGTACGCAACTGGTCGAGAATCGCCGTCACAGTAGGCGATTTTCTCAAGCTTTCCCGACCAGCGCTTGGTTGACGCGCCGCCGCCCCGCACTTTATGAATCTCGCTGTCTCTTCGGAACACGGGGTGACCGCCGCATCCGGCGGGACATGGGTCTACGAGTTCACCACGGACGCGGCCCACAGGGCGGCGTAACGGCGAAGTACCGCTGACCGGTTCAGCCGGCGTCTCCCTGGACAGAGCCCAGCTAGGGTCGGCGGGTGGGGAGACCCCGGCGCAGCGTACGAGAGGAAAAAAGGAAAAACCCCCGCGCGGAGAGACACGCGGGGGTTTCAGAACGGGTCAGCGGGACTGCATGATTTCGCGCATGAGCTGGGCCGTCTCGGAGGGGGTCTTGCCGACGCGGACGCCGACCTTCTCCAGGGCCTCCTTCTTGGCCTGGGCGGTCCCCGCGGAGCCCGACACGATGGCACCCGCGTGCCCCATCGTCTTGCCCTCGGGCGCGGTGAACCCCGCCACGTAGGCCACGACCGGCTTGGTGACGTGCTGCTCGATGTAGGCGGCGGCCCGCTCCTCGGCGTCGCCGCCGATCTCACCGATCATCACGATCGCGTCGGTGCCCGGGTCCTCCTGGAACGCCTTGAGCGCGTCGATGTGCGTGGTGCCGATGACGGGGTCGCCACCGATGCCCACGGCGGTCGAGAAGCCGAAGTCACGCAGCTCATACATCAGCTGGTAGGTGAGCGTGCCCGACTTGGAGACCAGGCCGATGCGGCCGGCGGTGGTGATGTCGGCGGGGATGATGCCGGCGTTGGAGGCGCCGGGAGAGGCGATGCCGGGGCAGTTCGGCCCGATGATGCGGGTCTTGTTGCCCTTCTCCACCGCATACGCCCAGAACTCGGTGGAGTCGTGCACCGGCACGCCCTCGGTGATCACGACGCAGAGCGGGATCTCGGCGTCGATGGCCTCCTTGACCGCGTCCTTGGTGAACGCCGGCGGCACGAACACGACCGACACGTCCGCGCCGGTCTGCTCGATGGCCTCCTTCACCGTCCCGAACACGGGCAGGCCCTCGTGCGTGGTGTTCGCCTTGCGGGCGTTGACGCCGCCGACGACGCGGGCGCCGGAGGCCAGCATGCGGCGGGTGTGCTTGGTGCCCTCACCACCGGTCATGCCCTGAACGATGATCTTGCTGTTCTCGGTCAGCCAGATAGCCATGAGTCACACACCTGCCGCAGCGAGCTCGGCGGCCCGCTTGGCCGCGTCGTCCATCGTGTCCACCAGCTCGACCCGCGGAAGCGCGGCGTCGGCCAAAATCTGCCGCCCGAGCAGGGCGTTGTTGCCGTCGAGGCGGACCACCAGCGGGTGGCGAACGGCCTCGCCCCGGCCCTCCAGCAACTTGAACGCCGACACGATGCCGTTGGCGACGGCGTCGCAGGCGGTGATGCCGCCGAAGACGTTCACGAAGATGGACTTGACGCTCGGGTCGGACAGGATGATCTCCAGACCCGCCGCCATGACCTCGGCGGACGCGCCGCCGCCGATGTCCAGGAAGTTCGCGGAGGACGGCTTGCCGGGGAACGCCTCGCCGGCGTAGGCCACCACGTCGAGGGTGGACATGACCAGGCCGGCGCCGTTGCCGATGATGCCGACGTTGCCGTCGAGCTTGACGTAGTTGAGGTCCTTCTCCTTGGCCGCGGCCTCCAGCGGGTCCTCGGCCGACTTGTCGGCGAGCGCCTCGTGGTCGGCCTGGCGGAAGGAGGCGTTGTCGTCGAGCGTGACCTTGCCGTCGAGGGCCTTCACCTGGCCGTCAGCCGACAGGATCATGGGGTTGACCTCGACGAGCGTGGCGTCCTCGTCGACGAAGCAGCACCAGAGCTTCTCGATGAGCTCGGCCGCGCCGTCGAGCGACTTCTCCGGCAGGCCGCCGGCCGCCGCGATCTCGCGGGCCGTGGCGCGGTCGACACCCGTCAGCGCCGAGACCGGGACCTTGGCCACCTTCTCGGGCGCGGTGTGGGCGACCTCTTCGATGTCCATGCCGCCGGCGGCGGAGCAGATCGCGAGGAACGTACGGTTGGCGCGGTCGAGCAGGAAGGAGAAGTAGTATTCCTCCGCGATCGCGCTGGCCTCCTCCACGAGCACTTTGTGCACCGTGTGGCCCTTGATGTCCATGCCCAGGATGGCCTCGGCCTTCGCGACGGCGTCGGCGGCGTCGTCGGCCACCTTCACGCCACCGGCCTTGCCTCGACCACCGGTCTTGACCTGGGCCTTGACGACAACGCGGCCGGTCAGCTCGGTGGCGGCCGACCGCACCTCCTCCACGGTGTGGGCGACGATGCCGCGCGGCACCGGGATGCCGTAGTCAGCGAAGAGCTCCTTCGCCTGATGTTCGAACAGGTCCACGAGGGTCCGTCCTCTTTCCTTGGTCGCTCGCCCTCGTCACTCGCGTCGTGGACTGCCGCGCTCGTCGGCCTTCCGCTCCGCTCGTTCTGTCGGGTTCGCTCCATGCTTTCCGACTGGTGTACGACGGCCCGGGCAACCCCCTGCGTGCCGGGCGTTTCCGCCAGTGAAGCCTAGCCCGAAGCTTGACCAACCCAGGTCATCGGGTCGTGGTTCTCCCACTCTGTGACGCTGATCTCACTTCTCTACCACGCCACTGCACGAAAAATGCACAGATTTGGCATCACTAGCCCCACTGGTCGATATACGGTCGTGATCTCCAATCGGCAGGCTTACCCTTCCTTGCCCTTAATGTAGAAGGAAATCCATGAAGCGAATTCTCGCGGGCGTGGCGCTGGCGGCTTCGGCCGCCCTCCTGACCGCCGTGCCGGCGCAGGCCGCGTCCGCCGATCCGGTCAAAGCGCTGCGCAAGCAGTTCGTGGCCGGGCACGGGGTGCGGATCTCGGAGACCGCTCGTAGTCTGCTGGGCGGAAAGCCCAATGGCACCACGACTACGACGGGCGTCTATGGGTTCGGCAAAACTGGAGTTGTCGCCGCGGATGTGCGTACTCGGGTGGTGGGCGGCGAATCCGACAAACTACCGGCGCCGCCGCGGGTCATCACCGTGGGTGACAGCACTTATGCCGAGGGCGGGCTGTTCAGCGAGAAACTGCCCGAGGGCAAGAAGTGGGTCCGGTACGCGATGGCGGGCGACCCGCGCTCGGGCAGCCAGCCGCTCGACGTCTTCGACCCCGAGGTGCTGAAGGCGCTCGTCTCGCAGGCCAAGAGCTCCAAGGGGGGCACGTACCGCGGCTCCATCGCCTTCGGCGCCCTGGGCAGGATCTACGGGGAGAAGGTCCACAAGGAGCTCAGCAAGGTCAGCATCGGCTACACGCTGGACCTGAACTCCAAGGGCCTGGTCACCCGGGTCCGCAGCGAATACTCGCTGGACTTCGGCCTGCTCGGTAAGACCACGTCCGTCGTCGACACCCGTTTCACGGGCTGGGGCAGCAAGGTCACGATCAAGGCTCCCGCCGCCGACACGGTCATCGACCTCGAAGAGATCGACGACAGCGGGACGGACGCCGAAGTCCTGCAGGAGATCCCCGGCAACTCCCTGAACTCGCTGGGCGGCATCCGCTAGCCCCGAGCTCCGCCGGGCTCCATCCCGAGGCCGTCACCCGGCCTCACCACCGAGGCCGCGTTTCCGGCTTCGGCGCAAGTGAGCAAGAACTTCCCTTCCAACAAAGGAAACGAACATGAAGCGCATCCTGACCGGCGTGGCGTTAGCCACCACGGCCGCCCTGGTGACCGCCACCCCCGCGCTCGCCGCGGCCCCCAAGGACCCGGTCGTGGCCGTCAAGAAGCAGCTCGTCCCCGGCAAGGGGGTGAAGTTCACCGAGCGCATCACCCAGATCGCCGGCCGCTCGCGCGAGATCGTGACGCGGAGCAGCGGCACCCTGCAGTTCAGCAAGACGGGACTCGCGGCCTCGGACATCAGCGGCAAGTTCAACTTCCCGGCGACCGACCAGGACGAGATCCCCGAGGGCGAGCTCGGGGACATGCTCAAGGCGATCACCGCGCCGGAGCGCACCATCAGGATCGGCACCACGTCCTACCTGTCCGGCGGCATCTGGGCGAGCATGTTGCCGGAGGGCAAGACCTGGTTCAAGGCGCCCAACGGCCCGCCCGCCGGCATCACCGGCGTCTTCGGCCAGCCCTTCAACGTGGCGGAGGTGGCCACACTCAAGACCCTGCTCAAGGGCGCCAAGCCCGTCAGCGGCGGCTACGCGGGCAAGATCAAGCGAGGCGACGCCTGGAAGGCCTCCCGCTGGATGCGCGCCTCCCTGCCCGTCAAGCCCTCCGCGAAGGAGGCGAAGGGCGTGATCTCCTGGCGGCTCACCGTGAACTCGGCGGGCCTGCCGACCCGGCTGGTGTCCACGTTCTCGCTCGGCGACGACGTCTCCGTGAGCGTGGACACGAGGTACACCGACTGGGGCTCCTCCGTGTCGATCAAGCCGCCGGCGGTGGGTGACACCTCGAGGGTGTTCTCGGACGGCAGCGACGAGGTCCCGCCGCTGGACACGCCGCTGCTCGGCCTGGGCGACTGACGGCACACCACCTTGTGAACCGAACCTCCGCGCTGCCGGAGGTTCGGTCCTGGTGAGCCCTCTCCCGTCCTACCGGGAGAGGGCTCCCTCTTCGGCGTCCTCCGGCTCAGTCGCCGAGCCGGGAGTCGCGCAGGGCCGCCCATTCGAGGGAGTGCCTGATGCCCTGCTCGACGGAGTGGCCGGCCTTCCAGTTGAGCAGCCTGCGGGCGCGGTCACTGCGGGTGTAGGCGCCGGCCACGTCGCCGGGGCGGGCGGGAGCCTCGACGACCTCGATCGGGCGGTCGACAACCCGGTTGAACGCCTCCACCAGTTCGCGCACGGTCGTGCCGGTGCCGGTGCCCAGGTTGATCACGTCGGTGTCCAGCGCGTCGAACCTGCGTAGGGCCGCCACGTGCGCGGTGGCCAGGTCCCAGACGTGGATGTAGTCGCGGATGCCGGAGCCGTCGCGGGTCGGGTAGCCGGTGCCGGTGATCTGGAAGGGCACGCGGTCCTCGTACGCCTCGATCATCTTGCCCAGGGCGTGGCTGGGACGGCGCAACTGCAGGCCGGTACGCATCTTGGGGTCGGCGCCGATCGGGTTGAAGTAGCGCAGCGAGAGGATCCTGATCGGGCGGCCGGCGGCGATGTCGGCGAACATGGCCTCGCACACCGCCTTGGTCCGCGCGTAGGGGCTCTGGGGAGCCAGCGGGGAGTCCTCGTCGACGGTGTGGTCGTCGCCCGCGCGGTAGATGGACGCGGAGGAGCTGAAGATCATCCGCTCGCAGCCGTTGCGGATCAGGTGGTCGACGAACTCAAGGCTCTTGGAGACGTTCGCACGGTAGTAGCCGACGGGGTCGGCCACGGAATCAGGCACGACGATGAGCGCGGCACAGTGAACGACAACCTCGATATCCGGATTTTCCCCGAATATCTTGTCAATCAATGGCCCGTCGCTGATATCTCCCTCATAGAACGTCCTTCCTTCGGCGAACTCCCGCCGCCCCGTCACGAGACTGTCGAGAATCACCGGCTCGATCCCGGCATCCAGGCACGCCGACGCGACCGTGCTCCCGATATATCCGGCCCCACCAGTAATCAACACACGCATCCCAGCACCTTAACTGCGCGCAGCCCTTTGAGCCCTCCTCACGACGGCTTCCGCGCTGAGGGCGTTCTTGAGGCGGGGGCCGAAGGGGCGCTCTATCAACCGGTGGATGGCCCAGGCGAGGAGCAGCATGACAAGCACGGTCAGAGCGAACGTGGCACGGGCGGAGAGCATCAGTTGTTGGTGGAGGACTTCGATGACCGCCCACCCGAGATGCTCGTGGATCAGGTAGAAGGGGTAGGTCAGGGCGCCGGCGACGGTCAGCCAGCGCCAGTTCGCCCGCTCCAGCCGGCCGAGGGCGACGGCCGCCACGGCGAGATAGCCGAGAGTGACGACCATAATGACGATCCACGCGGAGCGCTGGTGGAACGTTCCCGTGGCGGCCGGGCTCACCAGGGTTTCCACCGCCTGATACTGGCCCAGGCTCCAGCTGAAGATCACGATCGACCAGAGAGTGAGATCGCCGCCGAACCGGTGCACCAGGAACAGGGCCAGGCCGCCGATGAAGAAGGGGGCGTACTGGGGCATGACCACCTCATCCACGGCCGGCACGTTCATGGCGGCGGCCACGACGGCGGCGACCAGCCACAGCACGCAGAAGGTCACGCAGCGGAGGTAGGTCGCCCCCCGCCACACGATCAGGGCGAACAGCAGGTAGAAGCGTGCCTCCACCCACAGCGTCCAGCACACGCCGAGGACGCGGTCGGCGCCCATCGGCAGTTGGGCCATGGTGAGGTTGACCAGGACGTCCTGGATCGGCAGCGGATCGGCGATCACCGGGCGGACCACGAACGTCGCGGTCACCAGCAGGACGGCGCACCAGTAGGCCGGATACAGCCGGGCGACCCGGGAGGCGGCGAAATCCCGCAGGGGACGATCCCACGCGCTCATGCAGATGACGAAGCCGCTGATGACGAAGAAGATCTGCACGCCCAGGCAGCCGTAGGAGAAGGCGGCGTACAGGCTGGGGAACAGCTGCTTGGGAGAGGCGCCCCAGGCCTCCTGCACGGAGCCGCCCCGGCCGGCGTAGTGGTAGAGGCACACCATCAGCGCCGCGACCAGCCGCAACCCGTCAAGGGCCCGTAGCCGTCCCGCGGGCCGTCTTCCCCGCGGAGTCATGTCCGTCATCGGGTGGGCGGGGGCGGCTCTGTGCCGGGCTCTCACCATTCGCGTCCGTGCGTCGTCATCCACGCACTGATGACCCCCTCGGTGCCGCGAATGGTTGCTTCGCCACCGGCAATCGAGTTCCCTCCGCCCCGGACCGCCGGCTGCTCTGGTCTTGGGCGCTCTCGCGTGCGACATTTTCGGTTATGGGCAGGGACGTGCCAGTCGTCGTGTTCAGCCGGGACGACCGCCGCAAGTACCGCGAAAAGGTGCGGCGATGCCTCGACGTCTTCGCCCAGATGCTGCGCGAGTCCCGCTTCGAGCTCGAACGCCCCCTCGCCGGGCTGGAGATCGAGCTCAACATCGTGGACGCGCGCGGCGAGGCGGCCATGCGCAACGCCCAGGTGCTGGCCGCGATCGAGGAGCCGGACTGGGCGACGGAGCTGGGCCAGTTCAACATCGAGATCAACGTCGAACCCCAGGAACTGGGCGGCGACGGCGTCCTCCGCCTGGAGAACGACGTCCGCGACCGGCTCAACCACGCCGAGGAACGCGCACACTCGCAGGGCGGCCACCTGGTCCTGATCGGCATCCTGCCCACGCTGCGCGAACAGGACCTCGGCGAGGGCACGCTCTCCGCGAACCCCCGCTACCGCCTGCTCAACGAGCAGATCTTCGCGGCCCGCGGTGAGGACCTGCACCTGTGCATCGAAGGCGTCGAACGCCTCGACACGCACGCCGACAGCGTCGCTCCCGAGGCCGCCTGCACCAGCGTCCAACTGCACCTCCAGGTCAGCCCCGAGGCGTTCGCCTCCCACTGGAACGCGGCCCAGGCCATCGCGGGCGCCCAGGTCGCCGTGGCGGCCAACTCCCCGTACCTGTTCGGCAAGGAGTTGCACCGCGAGACCAGGATCGCGCTGTTCGAGCAGGCCACCGACACCCGTCCGGCGGAGCTGAAGACGCAGGGGGTGCGGCCGCGCGTGTGGTTCGGGGAGCGGTGGATCACGAGCGTTTTCGACCTGTTCGAGGAGAACGTCAGCTACTACCCCGCCCTGCTGCCCCTCTGCGAGCCCGAGGACCCGCGTTCGGAGCTCGAACAGGGCCGGATCCCCCACCTCCACGAGCTGACCCTGCACAACGGCACGATCTACCGGTGGAACCGGCCGGTCTACGCGGTGGTGAACGGAATGCCGCACCTGCGTGTGGAGAACCGCGTCCTGCCCGCCGGGCCCTCCGTGTCGGACATCGCGGCCAACGCCGCCTTCTACTACGGGCTGATGCGGAAGCTCCCGTACGCCGAGCGGCCGATCTGGAGCCAGATGTCGTTCCAGGCGGCGGAGGACAACCTGGGCGCCGCGGCCAGGCAGGGGCTGGAGGCCCGGCTGTACTGGCCGGGGATGGGCGAGGTGCCGGCCGCGGAGCTGATCCTGCGCCGCCTGCTGCCGCTGGCGCACGAGGGCCTGGCCGAATGGGGCGTGTCCGGGCCCGTCGCCGACCGGCTGCTCGCCATCATCGAGGGCCGCTGCCTCACCGGCCGTACGGGGGCGAGTTGGCAGGTGGAACGGGTGCGCGCGCACGGCGGGGAGCGGCACGAGGCGCTGCGTGCCATGACCGTCGACTACATCGAACGCATGCACAGCAACATGCCTGTGCACATTTGGGATATGTGAAGCCGGTGACCCGTGCCCTGATTCTCGCTCTCACCCTCCTGCTGGTCGCCTCCTGTGGCCTCGTCAGGCCGCCCTCCATGGACTCCCAGGGGGGTGACACGTTCGAGGACGACGTCCGTGGAGCGCGTACGCTGACGGAGGCCTTCTGGCAGCAGCAGTTCGCGCAGTCGGGGCGGACTTATCGCCCTGTTTCCGATTTCATCGCCTACTCGGGCGACTCCGGCCCGAGCTGCGGCAACCAGCCCGCCGTCCCGAACAACGCCTTCTACTGCCCCCTCGGCCATTTCATCGCCTACGACCAGACGTGGATGGATTCGCTGTGGAACGAGATGGGGGACGGTTCGGTCTATCTGATCATCCCGCACGAGTTCGGGCACGCCATCCAGGCCCAGCTCCAGACCGACTTCCAACTGAACATACAGATGGAGCTCCAGGCTGACTGCTACGCGGGCGGCACCCTGTCGGCCCTGGTCAGCTCCGGAGCGCTGGGGGCGGAACCGGGCGACGAGGGCGAGCTGTTCGCCAGCCTGGAGGCCGCCGGAGACCCCACGGACGACTGGCTGAACCCTGCCGCCCACGGCACCGCCGAACAGCGCCAGCAGTTCTTCGTCAAGGGCTTCCGGAACGGGGTCGGCTCCTGCTGACGTGGCAGTGGCAGGCGCATATCGAACCTGGGGATGTATACCAAGGTCAACCCATAGGATGATGTGCGCGATCACGCCGACGTTCTACCTTGGATCCATGTCATTGGAGGAGATCGGCTGGCTGCGCCGGGGCGCATGCAAATCCAGCGACCCTGACCTCTTCTTCCCGCTCGCCCCCACCCCCATGCAGGAGGCCCGGGCCAAGGCAGTGTGCGCGAGCTGCCAGGTCATCCAGGAGTGCCGCGCATACGCATTACGCTCAGGCGAGTCGGAGGGCATCTGGGGCGGCCTCACCCCGGAAGAACGCCGCCGCAGCCGCTTCCCCACCAACTGGCGCCGCCCCGCCGCCTCCTGACGCCCACACCCCAACCCGTCCGGCATACGCCAGCTCGCCACGCCTTGCCGCAAGGCGCAAAGGCAAGCCGACGGAACGAAACGTCGGGACAACACCGGGGGAAGCCGCGAAACGCCGGAATCGGCGGAACCGGCCAAAGTGGCGAAAGCGGCGAACTTGGCACCGCCTATCACGCGCGCGTGAGACCGCCACGAGCCTCACACGGCAGCCCGCCGTGCACGGAGAACCCTCATACGCGGAGCCCGCCACACCCGGCAGCCTCTCGGCACCGTGACCAGGCCACACGTGGCGGGCCCACCGTGGGCCCGCCGGCCACCAAGCGCCGTGAGCCCACCACGCGCCGGCCACGAGCTGCTGTGGGGTCGCCCCGCGCCATGGGCCTCCAGGCACCGTGGGGCCACCACGCGCCGTGAGGCCGCCACGCGCCATGGGGCTACCACGCGCCGTGAGGCCGCCACGCGCCACACCACGCGCCATGGGGCCACCATGCGCCGTGGGGCCAGCTCCAGGCACCGTGAGGCCCGCCCTGGGGTCAGCTGTGGGCGGGGCGGCGTCAGGCGGCAGCGTCGGATGGGCGCTGCCGATGATGGTTCGGCCGAGAGGGGGCCCGCGAGGCGGCGAGCGACGTAGCCTGCAAGGGTGCTGCTTCGCTCGATCGCCGTTCTTGCCGCCGCCAACGTCATGAACAACAAGGTCGCACCTCGGCTGGGACCCGTGACGTCCGTCGCCGCGACGGCCGCTCTCGTGGCGATGGCCCGGAGGTCCGGCCTGTCATGGGAGGAGATCGGCTTCGAGCACGGCCGCCGTGGGGCGATCGCGGGAGGCGCCTTAGCGGCTGCCGTGGCCGCCGTCTACACGGTCGGCATCTCCCACCCGCGCACCAAGCCGCTCTTCCACGACGAGCGCGCCCTGTCGCTCTCGCGCGCCCGGGTGCTGGAGGAGGCCCTGGTCCAGGTTCCGCTGGGCACGGTCCTGCTGGAGGAGGTCGGTTTCAGAGGAGCCCTGTACGCCATGGTGCGCCAGCGGCGCGGCACGGTGGCCGCGACGGCGATCTCCTCGACCCTGTTCGGCCTCTGGCACATCCTTCCCGCCATCGACATGGCCCGTGCCAACCCGGCCCTCGGCGCCCTGACAGCAGGCGAGTCCCCTGGCCACCTGGACACCGCCAGGGTGGTGGCGGGCAGCGTGGTGTCCACGACGGCGGCCGGCGTGCTGTTCTGCGAGCTGCGCCGTCGCGGCGGCCTCCTGGCCCCGGCCATGCTGCACCTCGCCACCAACTCGTTCGGCTACCTCTTCGCCCGCATCGCCGCCAAACGCAAGTAAGCACTCCCCGGCGGCGAGGACTGACTCCCCGATGGGATGTCAAGTACCGCCAGCCAGGCCGCCATCGCCGCTGGTATGAGGCATTCGCCCTATGCCGGATGGGTTTTCGCCACGCAGCGTGAGCATGCCGCCTTGAGCCGGGCGGATCATCGACAGCCCAGGAGCGAAAGATTTCACACCTCGGTTGAGGATTCTTTACCGATCATTGGACCGTTCCGAAACACTCTCACCTCGCTGCCCTAACGTCTGCCGGGAGCGCTTCGCGAGATCGGTTCATCATGCGAAGCGCGTATATCAAGATCACCAACTCTGATATATCGTGGAGGTACGGAGGGGATGTTGTATGCGTACAGTTATCGACATCGACAAGGATCTCCTGGAGCTCGCTCAGCACGAACTGGGGACGTCGACCATGAAAGAGACCGTCAACGCTGCCCTCAAGGAGATCGCCGAGAGGGCCAAGCGGCGCGAAGCCTTCGAGTACTGGCGTACCCGGGACAATACCGACCTCCTGGATTCGGACATCCAAAGGCATGCGTGGTAGCCACGGGCGTGGTCTACCTCATCGACAAGAGCGCGCTGGCGCGCATGCCGCACCCGACGGTCCACCAGGCACTCGAACCGCTCATGCTCGACAAGCAGCTGGCCATCTGCGAGGTCACGCAACTCGAGGTCCTCTTCAGCGCACGCGATCCCGAGGGCTACGAGCGGGACCTCTACCACCTGCGCGAGGACTTCCGTCTCCTGTCCACCCAGGGCAGGGAGGTGGGTGCCCGAGCCGTGGACGTTCAGGCGATGCTCGCGCGCAAGTCACGTCACCGGGCGGTCGGAGCCAACGATCTGCTGGTCGCGGCCTGTGCCGAGGTGCACGGGGCGACGATCCTGCACTATGACCGCGACTTCGACATCATCTCCGAGGTCACGGGGCAACCGTCGCTCTGGGTGGTCCCGCCTGGATCCGTGCCCTGAGCCCGAGCCTCGATGATCGACCTCCATGGCCGCGCCCCATGGAGGCGTCCCGTTGCCGCGTCCCAGGGCCAGGTGGCCGCGTCCCAGGGCCATGCGCCTGAGAGTCTCGTGTCCTGAGGCCGGCGAGCCTCCGGGGCCGTGTCGGGGGCCACCCAAGGTCCTGTGCTCCAAGCGGACGAACGTGCCCCGCTTGGGCCGGGCGTCCACCCGGGCCTGGGCAGGGCGCGCCTCCGGGGCCGGTCCCGGGAGCACGGGCTGGGGTCGGGGCGAAAGTGCGGTCGGGAGAGTGGGATGAGGGTTCGGGAAGTGGGGCTGGGGGTCAGGCTGTGGTGACGACCTGGAAGCCCTCCGCGTAGTGGCCCTCGTCGAGGCCGGCCTGTTCGGCCCAGGCGGCGAAGCGGGACTTCACGAAGTCGAGGAAGCCTTCCACGTGGGAGATCTGGCTGCCATGCGACTGCAGGGCCGCGAGCTTGCGGTCCATGGCCTCCGTGATGTCCACCCAGTGGTTGGGGGTCGAGCCGCCGTTCAGCCACACCTCCCGTACGGTCCACGCCTCCAGGCCCTCGTCCTTGACCAGTTCGGGGAACGCGTAGGGGTTACGGGCGTCCGGGTAGACCGCGTCGAGGGCGGCGCCGCCCACCGCTCGGTGGTCGGGGTGGCTGGGGGCGACGTGCTGGTAGTTGCGATCCGGATGGTGGGTGATGACCAGGTCGGGACGTACCTGGCGGATCACTCTGGCGATGTCGCGGCGCAGGTCGAGCGAGACCGTCACCTGACCGTCCGGATAGCCCAGGAAGCGTACGTCCGTGACGCCGACCGCCTTGGCGGCGGCCAGTTGTTCGGTCCGGCGGAGCTCGGCCATGCCGGAATTGTCCAGGGTGCGCTCGTTACCGCCCGCGTCGCCGTCCGTGACCAGCAGGTAGGTGACCTCCACCCCCTTGTCGACGAACAACGCCACGCTCCCCGCCGAACCGAAATCGACGTCGTCCGGGTGGGCTGTCACGACGAGAACCCGGTTGATCTCGGTTTCCGGCAGCATGGTTCCCCTTTCCTGAACTTTGCTTTCAGCACAACCTCCGCACCGACGACGGCATTCCGGGCGCCGACTGTCGGTGGGGCGTCTTAACCTAGGTAGGTGCCGACCCAAGTCTCTGTAGACCACCCCCTGCTCGACGGTCTCAACCCGCAGCAGCGCGAGGCCGTGATCCATCACGGCAGTCCGCTGCTCATCGTGGCCGGGGCGGGATCAGGCAAGACGCGGGTGCTGACCCATCGCATCGCCTACCTGCTGGCCGAGCGCAAGGTGCATCCGGGCGAGATCCTGGCGATCACCTTCACCAACAAGGCCGCCCGCGAGATGAAGGAGCGCATCGACAAGCTGGTCGGGCCGCGTTCCAAGGCGATGTGGGTGATGACGTTCCACAGCGCGTGCATGCGCATCCTGCGGCGGGAGGCCAAGCGGCTGGGGTTCCCGTCCAGCTTCTCGATCTACGATCAGGCCGACTCGCAGCGGCTCATGGCGATGGTCTGCCGGGAGATGGACCTCGATCCGAAGCGCTATCCGCCGCGCTCGTTCTCGGCCCAGGTCAGCAACTTCAAGAACGAGCTGATCGACTACGAGACCGCGATCGACAAGGCGGGCTCGCATCTGGAGAAGACGCTCGCGCAGGCGTACAAGGCCTATCAGCTCAAGCTGACCGAGGCCGGCGCGATGGACTTCGACGACATCATCATGAACACGGTGACGTTGTTCCAGCTCTTCCCCGAGGTGGCCGAGCACTACCGGATGCGGTTCAGGCACGTGCTGGTCGACGAATACCAGGACACCAACCACGCCCAATACATCCTGATCAGAGAGCTCGTCGGGCATCCGGAGCTGCGCACGACCGACGGCGACGTGGTGCGGGCGGGGGCCGACCAGTCGGAGCTCTGCGTGGTGGGCGACGCCGACCAGTCGATCTACGCGTTCCGGGGCGCGACGATCCGCAACATCCTGGAGTTCGAGCGGGACTACCCGGACGCCCGGACCATCCTGCTGGAGCAGAACTACCGCTCCACTCAGAACATCCTGGCCGCCGCCAACGCCGTGATCGCCCGCAACGAGTCGCGCAAGCCCAAGAACCTCTGGTCCGACCAGGGCGACGGCGCCAAGATCGTCGGCTACGTCGCCGACAACGAGCACGACGAGGCCATGTTCGTGGCCCAGGAGGTCGATCGGCTCAGCGACGAGGAGGACGTCAAGGCGGGCGACGTCGCGGTGTTCTACCGGACCAACGCCGCTTCCCGGGTGTTCGAGGAGATCTTCATCCGCACCGGGCTGCCCTACAAGGTCGTCGGCGGCGTGCGGTTCTACGAGCGCAGAGAGGTCAAGGACCTGCTGGCCTACCTGCGCGTGCTCGCCAACCCGGCCGACGTGGTGTCGCTGCGGCGCATCCTCAACGTGCCCAAGCGCGGCATCGGCGAGCGGGCCGAGGCGATGATCGAGGCGCTGTCGTCGCGCGAGCGCATCTCGTTCTGGGACGCGTTGCGGCGGGCCGACGAGGCGCACGGGATGGCCACGCGCTCGCTCAATGCCGTACGCGAGTTCGTCGCGCTGCTGGAGGAGCTGATCGACAAGGCGGCGGGCATGCCGCCGTCCGCGCTGGCCGAGGAGGTGCTGGTGGCCACCGGCTACCGTGCCGAGCTGGAGGCCTCCGAGGATCCACAGGACGAGTCCCGGCTGGAAAACCTCAACGAGCTGATCTCCGTGGCGTCCGAGTTCGAGGAGGCCAATCCGGAGGGGACGCTGGTGGAGTTCCTGGAGCAGGTCTCGCTCGTGGCCGACGCCGACCAGATTCCCGACCAGGACGGCGGGCAGGGGGTCGTCACGCTGATGACCCTGCACACGGCCAAGGGGCTGGAGTTCCCCGTGGTGTTCCTGACGGCCATGGAGGACGGTGTGTTCCCGCACATCCGCTCGCTCGGGGAGCCGAAGGAGCTGGAGGAGGAGCGGCGGCTGGCCTATGTCGGGATCACCCGGGCCCAGCAGCGGCTCTACATCACCCGGGCGGCCGTGCGCAGCTCGTGGGGGGCACCCTCGTTCAATCCCGCCTCGCGCTTCGTGAACGAGGTGCCGGGCAAGCTCATCGACTGGCGTACCGATCCGGAGAAGTCCGCCTGGAGTGCCGCGACGCGACGGGAGCCCGCGCCGCGTGCGGCCGCCGCTCCGAAGGCGGCCGGCGGGCGCACTGTGCCCTCGCTGACGCCCGGGGACCGGGTCACGCACGACGCGTTCGGGCTGGGCACGGTGGTGTCCGTGGACGGGGTCGCGGAGAAGACCAAGGTCAAGATCGACTTCGGTAGTGGCGGGGAGAAGACGCTACTGCTGGCCTACGCCCCACTCGAAAAGCTCTGACGACCGAGCCGTTGGCAGCCCGACCGTGCCCGGTTTAGCTCGCGCCGTGCCCGCTTAGCCCGGCCCGTGCCCGGTTAGGCCGTGGCGTGTCGGGTTGGGTCGGGCCGGGTTGGGTCGGGCCGGGTTGGGCCGGTGCCCGATGGGACGCTCTGATTGCGCTGCTGGCGGCTGTGCCCCGCTGAAGAGGCTCCGGGCCTGGCCCGATTCGCCGAGGTGCCCCGGTTCTCCGAGGCGGTTGGGTGAAGGGCTGCCGAATCGCCCCGCCGTGCAAGCGGGCACAGGCGCGGAGTGGGCGCGGGCGCGGAACAAGCGTGGGCGTGGCGCAGGCGCGGGCGCGGAGCGGGCACGGGCGCGGAACAAGTGCGGGCGTGGGGTGGGGTGGGGCCGCCCCCTCCAGGACGAGGGCGGCCCCGCGTTAGGGAGGTCAGCTCTTGAGTGCGCTGCCCTTCTTCCACTCGGTCCAGTTGAGCTGCCAGTAGCTCCAGCCGTTGGTCCAGTCCAGCTTGCGCTTGGTGCCGGTGATCTTGACGACGTCACCGCGCTGGGCGATGCCGTAGAACCACTTGGCGCCAGCCGGGGTGGCCCGTACGCAGCCGTGGCTCATGTTGGAGCGGCCCAGGTACTGGTAGTAGCCGGCGCTCTGGTGGACGTACTCGCCGCTGTCGGAGATGCGGACCGCCCAGGGGATCTGCTCCTTGTAGTAGCGCGGGTCCTTGGGATCCGTCACGCCCATCCAGCCGGAGGTCATGGTCTCCATGGCCTTCTTGCCCATGGTGAGGTGCACGCCGCTGGTGGTGAGGAAGACGTCCACGCCGTTCTTGACCATGCCGCCGCTGCCGGCGCTGATCGGGATCTTCTTGGCGATCTTGCCGTCGCGGTAGACCTTCATCTGGTGCTTGCGGGTGTCGACGACGGAGATGTTGGAGGTGCCGACGGCGAAGCGGCGGGAGACGTCCTTGCCGCCGGTGTTGCCGGGTAGTTGTGACAGGCGCGCGGTGAAGAGGACCTTCTGGTGGGGCTTCCAGTACGTCTTCGTCCGGTAGATGACCTTGCGTGCCGACACCCACCGCCAGGCGCCCTCGACCGGCTTGTCCGCCTGCACGTCCAGCAGGGCCTCCACGTCGGCCCTGGCCTTGACGTCACGATCGAACGTGACGATGATCGGGAAGCCCACGCCGACCTTCTCGGTCTTCTCCCCCATCGGGGTGATGTCGGCGATCTTGAGCGTGACCTTCTTCGCCGGGGCACTGGGGACGGGCGTCGCCGGGGGCGTGGTGGCCGGCGCCGCGACGCCGGCCGCGGCGACCGCCCGGGCCGGGGCGGCTGAACTCAGGGGTACGGGGGCGGTCTCCGCCGCGCAGGCCGTCATGGCGACCAGCGCGACCAGGGCAGGCAGCATCCGTGGGACGCGGTTCAAGGGGGTTACTCCTGGGCTATGTATTTATCTCCTTAGAGTTTGACAATGGGGATCATCCTTTTGTCGGCGCAGAAGGGATAACGTTCCCGTAACGTTCCAAATACGCCCAGTACCCCCTGATCCAGGGGAGTCGTACTAGACCAGGCGGCGGGCCGTGGCCCAGCGGGACAGCTCGTGCCGGTTGGAGAGCTGGAGCTTGCGCAAGACCGACGACACGTGCGTCTCCACGGTCTTGACGGAGATGAAGAGCTCCTTGGCGATCTCCTTGTACGCGTAGCCGCGCGCGATCAGCCGCAGCACCTCCCGCTCCCGCTGCGTCAGCGAGTCGAGCTCCGGGTCGATCGACGGCGCCTCCGACGAGGCGAACGCGTCCAGCACGAATCCCGCCAGCCGCGGCGAGAAGACCGCGTCCCCCTCGGCCACCCGGCGGATGGCGTCGGTCAGCTCCTTGCCACTGATGTTCTTGGTCACGTAGCCGCGGGCACCGCCCCTGATCACGCCGATCACGTCCTCGGCGGCGTCGGAGACCGACAGCGCCAGGAAGCGGACCTGGGAGCCCGCGCCCAGCACCCGGCGCAGCACCTCCTGGCCGCCGCCCCCAGGCATGTGCACGTCCAGCAGGACCACGTCGGGCCGGTGCTCGGCGATCGCCTTGACGGCCGTCTCCACGTCCTCGGCCTCGCCCACCACCTCGATCGAGTCGCCCAGCTCAGCGCGTACGCCGGAGCGGAACAGCCGGTGGTCGTCGACGATCAGTACGCGGGTCATGCCTTCTCCACTTTCATGGTCAACATCACTTCCGTGCCCTCACCGGGCGAGGTACGCACCCTGGCCACGCCTCCGTGACGCTCCATCCGCCCGATGATGGACTCACGGATCCCCATCCTGTCGAGCGGCACCGTCTCAAGGTCGAAGCCCTTGCCCCGATCCTTCACGAAAATCGTGATCTCTTCACCCTCAACTTCGGCGTACACGGAAATGGACGGACTCTCAGAGTATTTGGCCGCGTTGACCATCGCCTGCCTGGCCGCCTTCAGGGTGGCGCCCAGCTTGCCCGCCGAGTCCAGGGCGATGTCCCCGACGCAGACGACCTCGATCGGGACGCCGTGCGCGTCCTCCTCCTCGGCCGCGATCCTGCGTACGGCGGCCGCCAGCGTCGCGTCGGCGTCCTGGGCCGGCTGGTAGAGCCAGTTGCGCAGCTCGCGTTCCTGGGAGCGGGCCAGGCGGGCGACCTCGCGCGGGTCGTGCGCGACGCGCTGGATCAACGTGAGCGTGTGCAGCACCGAGTCGTGCACCATGGCGGCCACCTCCGCCCGCTCCTCCTGCCTGATGCGCTCGCGCCGCTCCAGCTGCAGTTCCTTCCACAGCCCGGCGAGCCAGGGCGCGGCGATGACCGCCAGGCCGCCCACCACCACGATCGTGAACACCAGGCCGGGCCGGGCCTGGTCGAGCTCGCCCTGGGCGGCCAGGAACCCGATCGCGCCGATGACGACGAGGACGACGCCGATCAGCGTGCGGACGCGGTTCTTCCTGATGCTGAGCGTCGCGCCGCTCATCCAGCTCTTGCGGCGTTCCGGGTCGGCCTGCTGCCAGAGGATCAGCGCGCCGATTCCGCCGACAGCGAACGGCAGCATGCCGATCCCGCCCTTCGACGCACCCGTCAGCCAGCCGAACGCGAGCAACGCCATGCCGACCGCGCTGAACGCGGCAAGCTGGCTCCAGTCCCGCTGCGGCGGCTGTCCCGCGTACGGCTGCCGCGGCGTGACCATCCACAACACCGCGTACGCCACGACGCCCACGCCGTCGACGACACTGAGCAGCACGAACATCAGCCTGATCACCACGGGATCAAGCGAGAGCTGCGCCGCCAGCCCTTGAGCCACGCCTCCGAGCAGGCGGCCCTCCATGGGGCGCGTCATCCGGCGATAGGGCAGGTCGCCGGTGGGCTCGGCAAGAGTCTTCTGGTCAGCCATAACATGGCCATAGTCACACGTGCAGGACGTCTCGGGCATCAGGGAACGACCCCCGGGTCAGGTCAGGGGTCTCCCGGATGCGGACCCGTCGCCCCCCGGTCCACCATGGTTGTATGACAGAAGCTCCGCCCAGGCAACCGGCCGCTCCCCCCAGAGCTCTGAGACGCAGTGACGAGGGACGCATCCTCACGGGCGTCTGCGCCGGGCTCGGGCGGCGCACCGGCATCGATCCCGTGGTGTTCCGCGTCGGCTTCGGCGTGCTCCTGCTCGGCTCCGGAATCGGGCTGTTCCTCTACATAGCTGCCTTCCTGCTGATGAAGGACCCGAGCGGCAAGCCGGGGATCATCGAGCTCTGGACCCGCCGGGACTTCGACGACGAGACCGTGATGGCGCTGCTGACGGCGGTGCTGGGCTTCGGGCTGGCGATCAACCTGGCGACGGTGTGGATCGACTCCGGCACGCTCGTGGTGGGCGTGACCCTGGCCGTGTCGCTGCTCGCCGCGCACGCGAGCGGGGTGGATCTGCGTGCGCTGGTGCGGTCGCTGCCGGAGCGCCTGATGCGGAGAAGGGACGAGGACCCGCTGGCCGCCGCCTTCGCGCAGCCGCCGTCCTCGGTCCGGCAGGACGCCCCCGCACCCTCAATGCGGGTGAACTCTCCCGCACCGCCGATGCCACCGAACTCTCCCACGGCCCCGGTGCCGCCCAACGCCCCTACGCCGCCGGTGCCGCCCAACGCCCCTGAGCCGCCGGTCCGGCCCGTGCCCACGCCCGCAGCCACCCCGGAACCGGTCCCGGCCGCAGAGACGGCTGCCGAAGCCACGGAGCCGGCCGCCGAAGACTCGGAGACGGCTGCGGAACTGGCCGCCGCGGCCGAGGCGATCATGGCTCAGCATGCGGCCGAGGCGGTCACGGCTCAGCACCAGGCCGAGACGACCACGGCCCGGCACGAGGCCGAGGCGGTGTCGGCCCAGAATGCGGCCGAGGCGTCCGAACGCGCCGACGCGGCCGCAGCCGCCCAGGCCGACGCGGTGACCGCACAGCACGACGTCCCGCCCTCGTACCCGCCACCCCCGTACCGCCCCCAGCCGAAGACCGCCGTCGACTACACCCCCTACGGCCGGCCCTTCGCGCCGAACGGCCCCTACCAGCCACTGGATCCGGCCAGGAGAGCGGGCTACTCCCCGTACGACCCCATCTACTACGATCGCCCGTTCCCCAGGACGGAGCGCCGGCGGCGGCCGCGGTCGTTCATCGGCGTCATCACCATCCTGCTGGCATTCATCATTGGAGGCATCGTCATGGCGGTCCAGGCCAGGTCGGCCGCCGGAGTGAGCCCGACCATCGTCGGCGGGGCCATGCTCATCACCATCGGCGCCGGTCTGCTGGTCGCCGCCTGGTGGGGCCGCGGCGCGGGGCTGGTGGCCGCGGCCACCACGATCGCGCTGCTGGTGGCCGTGGGGCTGATGCTCGGCGGCGTGCCGGCCAACGTCGGGCAGTCCGAGTGGACCCCGACCACCGTCAAGGAGGCGAACGCCCGCTACGACGTCGGGGTCGGCGACGGCCGGCTGGACCTGTCGGAACTGGAGCTGACACCGGGGACGAGCGTGACGTTCAACGCCTCCGTCACCGTGGGCGAGCTGGTGGTGATCGTGCCACCGACGGCCAGGGTGGAGGTGCACGCCACCAACAAGGTCGGCGACATCAAGCTCGACCAGTCCCTCAAGGGCGGCGTGGACGTACGGCTGGACCGGGTGCTGGAGCCCGAGCTCAAGCCCGACGAGGAGGTCTCCACCATCGTGCTCCACCTGAAGGGCGGCATGGGCGACATGGAGGTGCGGCGTGCCGCGTGACGTCGAGCGGGCGCGCCGCCTGCACAGGACGGACTGGATGGCCCTGCTCAGTGGCGTGCTCTTCATCGTTCTGGGCATATTGGTTGTGACACGAGCGATCACGGATTGGCTGGTCCTGGGCGGCGTGACGGTGCTGGGGCTGGCCTTCGCGGGGTTGGTGGCGATCATCGCGAGGGCAGTCCGGGGCAAGTAACCCTTGACCGGGAAAAACACGGGCGTAGGTTCGGGTGTGTCCGCCTTTCCCCTGCTCCTGAGGGAGGACGTATGCCCCGAATCACCGTCACTGTCGACGGGGTCAAATACGAGGAGGACGTCGAGCCGCGACTCCTGCTCGTCCACCTACTGAGAGAACGGCTGGGCAGGACCGGTACGCCGGTCGGATGCGACACCAGCAACTGCGGCGCCTGCACGATCATGCTCGACGGCAAGAGCGCCAAGAGCTGCTCCGTGCTCGCCGTACAGGCCGACGGTTGTGACATCCTCACGATCGAGGGCCTCAGCGAGGGCGGCCGGATGCATCCCATGCAGCGGGCCTTCCACGAAGAGCACGCGCTGCAGTGCGGCTACTGCACGCCCGGCATGGTCATGGCCGCGATAGACCTCCTGCGGGAGGACCCCGACCCGTCCGAGGAGACGATCAGGCACGGGCTGGAGGGCAACCTCTGCAGGTGCACCGGATACTGCAACATCGTGCGCGCGGTACGCAGGGGCGCGCAGGAGATGGGGCAGGCGGTGAACACGCCATGACCATCCAGGAGATAGGCCGGCCGCGTAAGCGCAAGGAGGACGCCAAGCTGCTGACGGGGCGCACGCAGTGGACGGACAACCTCGCGCGCCCTGGCCTGCTGCACGTGATGTTCCTGCGCAGCCCGATGGCGCACGCCAGGATCACCAGGGTCGACGTGTCGGGGGCGCGTGACCTGCCGGGGGTCGTGGCGGCGTTCAGCGGCCAGGACCTCGCCGCCGAGCAGGGCAGCCTGCCGTGCGCGTGGCCGGTGACCGAGGACATCGTCATCCCGGACCACCCGCCGATGGCGGTCTCCGAGGTGCGGTACGTCGGCGAGGCCGTGGCCTGCGTGATCGCGACCGACCGCTACCGCGCGGCCGACGCGCTGGAGGCCATCGACATCGAGTACGAGCAGCTTCCCGCGGTGCTCGACATGAACGAGGCCCTCGCCCCGGACAGCCCGAAGGTGCACGAGTCGGGCAACCAGGCGTACTCCGTCAAGATCAACTCGGGTGACATCGAGGCCGCGTTCAGGGACGCGCCGGTGGTCGTCGACCGGACCTACATCCAGCAGCGCCTCATCCCGAGCGCCATGGAGCCCAGGGCCGTGCTGGCCGACACCGACGGCGAGTCGTTCACCCTGTGGTCGTCCACGCAGATCCCGCACGTCCTGCGGGTCATGCTCGCGGTGGTGACCGGCATCCCCGAGCACAGGCTCCGCGTGATCGCCCCCGACGTGGGCGGCGGCTTCGGCTCGAAGTTGCAGGTCACCGCGGAAGAGGTGCTCTGCCTGCTGCTCACCCGCAGGCTCGGCAGGCCGGTCAAGTGGACCGAGTCGCGCTCCGAGGGCAACCTGACGGTGCACCACGGCCGCGACCAGATCCAGCACGTACGGCTGGCCGCCGACGCCGACGGCCGCATCCGCGGGCTGCGGGTCAGTCTGCTGGCCGACATGGGCGCCTACCTGATGCTGCTCACGCCGGGCGTGCCGACGCTGGGCGGGCCGATGTTCAACGCGATCTACAAGATGGACGCGTACGAGTTCGCCTGCACGGGTGTCTTCACCACCAAGATGCCCACGGACGCCTACCGCGGCGCGGGCCGTCCGGAGGCGACGTTCGGCATCGAGCGCACGATCGACGAGCTGGCCGCCGAGCTCGGCATGGACCCGGTGGAGCTGCGTAAGCGCAACTGGATCAGGCACGAGGAGTTCCCGTACACCACCGTCTCGGGCCTGACGTACGACTCCGGCAACTACGAGGCGGCGACCGAGCGGGCGATGTCCCTGTTCGGCTACGACAAGTTGCGGGCCGAACAGGTCGACCGCCGTGACAGGGGCGACCCGGTGCAGCTCGGGATCGGCGTCAGCACGTACACGGAGATGTGCGGGCTGGCCCCGTCCAGGTGGCTCGGTGAGGCCAACTTCGGCGCGGGCGGCTGGGAGCACGCCTCGGTGCGCATGCTGCCGACGGGCAAGGTGGAGGTCATCACCGGCAGCTCGCCGCACGGGCAGGGCCACGTGACGTCGTGGAGCCAGATCGCGGCCGACGCGCTCGGCGTGCCGTTCGACGACATCACGGTGCTGCACGGCGACACCGCCGTGGCGCACAAGGGCATGGACACCTACGGCTCGCGTTCGCTGGTCATCGGCGGCATGGCCGTGCTCAAGGCGTGCGACAAGGTCAAGGAGAAGGCCCGCAAGCTCGCCGCGCACGCGCTGGAGTGCTCCCCCGACGACCTGGAGTTCGAGGCGGGGGCGTTCAAGGTGCGGGGCACGGACTCGCAGAAGACCATCCAGGAGCTGGCCTTCGCCGCGTTCACGGCGCACGACCTGCCCGAGGGGATGGAGCCGAGGCTCGACTCCGACGTCACCTTCGACCCGGAGAACTACTCCTTCCCGCACGGCACCCACCTGTGCGCGATGGAGGTGGACACCGAGACGGGCATGGTGAAGATCCGCTCGTACGTGGCGGTCGACGACATCGGCAAGGTCATCAACCCGCTGATCGTCGAGGGCCAGCTGCACGGCGGCATCGCCCAGGGCATCGCGCAGGCGCTGTACGAGGAGGCCGTGTACGACGCCGACGGCAACCTGCTGACCACCACGATGGCCGACTACCTGCTGCCCTCGGCGGCGGACCTGCCGTCGTTCGTCCTCGACCGGACCGAGTCGCCCGCCACCAGCAACCCGCTGGGCGTCAAGGGCGTCGGCGAGGCCGGCACGATCGCCTCCACCCCGGCCGTGGTGAACGCCATCGTGGACGCCCTGCGCCCGCTCGGCGTCCGTGACGTCCAGATGCCGTGCTCGCCGGAACGCGTCTGGCGAGCCCTCCAGGCGGCACGACAGGGGACCAGGGAAGGAGCAGGACGATGATTCCCGCACCGTTCGATTACGTGCGCCCGGATTCGCTGGCCGAGGCCTGCCAGGCCCTCGCCGCCGACGAGGAGGCCAAGGTCCTGGCCGGCGGGCAGTCGCTGATGCCGCTGCTGCGGCTGCGGCTGGCCTACCCGTCGCGGCTGGTGGACATCGGGCGGCTGCCCGAGCTGAAGGGCGTGCACGACCGCGGCGATCACGTCTTCATCGGCGCGATGGCCACGCACGACGAGGTCATGCGCTCCCACGTGGTGAACGCCGACTGCCCGCTGATAGCGCTGGCCACCGCGACGGTGGCGGACCCGGCGATCCGGCACCGGGGCACGTTCGGCGGCTCGCTGGCCCACGCTGACCCGGCCGGCGACCTGCCGGCCGTGGTGCTGGCGCTGGAGGGCGTGTTCGTGACCAGGTCGGAGCAGGGCGAGCGGGAGATCCCGGCGGCCGAGTTCTTCGTCGACTACCTGGAGTCCGCGCTGCGGACCGCCGAGGTCCTGGTCGGGGTGAAGATCCCCAAGCTGGGGCCGGGGTGGGGCTTCCACTACGAGAAGTTCCGCAGGACCGCGCAGGCGTGGGCGATCGTCGGCGTGGCGGCGGCCGTCAGGCGCGCCAACGGCTCGATCGCCGAGGCCAGGATCGGGTTGTCGAACATGGGGCCGACGCCCGTGCGCGCCCACGCGGCCGAGGCCGGTCTGCGTGACGCGGAGCTGGGCGACCAGGTGCGGCAGGCGTGCGAGCAGGCGGCGGCCGACACCTCGCCGTCGTCCGACCTGCACGCCCAGGCGGACTACCGCCGCCATCTGGCCAGGGTGCTGACCCATCGCGCGGTACGCGCCGCGGCCGGATCGCCCTGACCCCGTCGCGGGGGCGCCTCTTCCGGGGCGCCCCCGTGCGGACGTAGTGTCGATAGTGGGAGAAGGAGCGGATCGATGGCGATGCGGTTCGAGCACGAGTTCACTGTTCCCGTTCCGATCGAGCAGGCCTGGGCGGTGTTGCTCGATGTCGAACGGGTGGCGCCGTGCCTGCCCGGGGCGACGCTCGACCTCTTCGAGGACGACGAGTTCACCGGCAGGATGAAGGTCAAGGTCGGCCCGATCACGGTGACCTATCGCGGCTCGGCCAGGTTCGAGGACGTGGACAAGGACTCCTCCTCACTCACGATCAAGGCGTCCGGCAAGGAGGCCCGGGGCTCCGGCACGGCCTCGGCCACGGTCAAGGCGCGGATGGTGCCGCGCGGGGAGGCCACGGCGGTGACCGTGGAGACCTCGTTCAACGTGACCGGGCGGCCCGCCCAGTTCGGGCGGGGGGTGATGGCCGAGGTCGGTGGCAAGCTCATCGAGAAGTTCGCGGCCAACCTGGCCGCGCTGCTCACCGAGTCCACCGTGGAGCCCGCCCCGGCCGCCGCTCCGGCGGCCCCCCAGAAGGACGCCGGCCGGGCGACGGCACAGGACGAGCGGCATCTCAGCGCCGTGCCCGCGCCGCCGGCGCAGGAGGCTCGCCCGGTGGGGACGTTGCGCACGTCGCGCACGGCGGACGAGGAGGCGCTGGACCTGCTGGAGATCGCCGGGCAGCCGCTGCTGAAGCGGCTGGCGCCGGTGGCGGGGGCGCTCGCGGCGCTGCTGGTCATCGTATGGGTGATCCGCCGGCTGATCCGCTGAACCGCACGCTCCTTTTATTGACTTCTCGGACTTTGGGCTGATTTCGGACAATAGTCCATCAAGTCCGGACACTTCCCTCGGCCCGGGGGAAGTGCTTCCCGCAGGTGATTGGACCAGCGGGGGGATCTTGCCATGCCGGACTGCACCGTTGTCGTCATCTCCTACAACGACGCCGGCCGCCTGCCCAGGGCCGTACGTTCCGTGCTGCGCCAGTCGCTGCGCGACGTCGAGGTGGTCATCGCCGACGACGCCAGCACGGACGCCACGCCCGAGGTCGCCGCCCGGCTCATGAAGAGCGACCCGCGGGTGCGCTACCTTCGCAGGCACACCAACAGCGGGCACTGCGGGGCGCCCAGGAACGACGGCGTCGAGGCCGCCCGCTCCCCCTACGTGATGTTCCTCGACAGCGACGACGAGCTGCCCAGGCACGCGTGCAAGAGCCTGCTGGCCGAGATCGAGCGCACCGGGGCCGACTTCGTCTCGGGGCAGATCTCGCGGCTGTTCGAGTCGGACGGCCGGCTGCAGCCGTACTATCCCACCCTGTTCGCCCGGCGGCGGGTGGTGGCCGGCATCAGGCAGGAGCCGGAGCTGTTCCTGGACTCCTTCAGCACGAACAAGCTCTACAGCCTGGCCTTCCTGCACGACAACCTGCTGCGCTTCCCCGAGGACGTCCACTACGAGGACCACGTCTTCACGGCCGAGCTGTACGCGCTGTCGCGCCGGTTCGCGGTGGTGCCCTGGGTGGTCTACCACTGGCACCGGGCCCGCTCGAACGACTCGATCTCGCTGAGCATCGAGGACCTGGAGAACGTGCGGCAGCGGGTGGCCGCGGCCCGCCTGAGCGACGACATCCTGCGCGCCCACGAGGCCGGCGACCTGGTGCCGCACCGGCAGCGCCGGTTCCTGGTGCAGGACCTGCGGGTCTACCTGAACCCGCTGCCCACCAGGGACCTGGTGTGGGCCAAGGAGTTCGCCTCGATCGTGCGGCCGTACATGGAGGAGATCCCGGCCGAGGTGCTGGAAGGGATGGAGCCGCTGGACCGGGTCTGCTGCCAGCTCATCCTCGACGACAGGATCGAGGACCTGCGGACGGCCGCGGGCTCGCTCACCGGGCCGCGGGCCGCCCCACGGGCGGCGGTCCAGCTCGACGGGCGTACGTACTGGGGGACCCGCGTGTCGCCGGGCCTGGACATCACCCGGCTGCGGCTGGCCGAGCTGCCGTTCTCGGCCTCCCGGCTGCGGCACGAGGTGGCGGCGCTGGTCCCGGACGGCGAGCGGGTGCGGATGACCGTGCGCACCTACGACCCCTTCGGCGTGCTGCCGCAGGAGTGGGCGGCGTTCCTGGGGCTGGGCAGGCAGCGGGTGCCCATCGCGCCGGAGCCGTCCGGCGAGGGCGGGTACGTCAGCGAGGTCACCTTCACCCCGGCGGGCAAGTGCGATCCGGTCATCGGCTTCATCCGGACTGCGGACGGCCACATCACGACCGACCGGCTCATCGTCGATCCGCACCTGGAGCCGATCGAGCTGCCGGGGGGCACCGTGCGGGCCGAGGGGTACGCGGCCTACCTGTGCGTACGCCCCGTCCCCGGCCGGGCGTCGGTGACCCGGCGGGTGCGGCAGCGGCTGATGAAGCGCTTCAACACGCCCCAGAACAAGCTGCGGGCCTACAAGGTGCTGATCAAGGTGCTCCCCCGGCGCGAGAACCTGGCCCTGTTCGAGTCCGACGTCGGCAGGAGCTGCAGCGGCAGCCCACGGGCCCTCTACGAGGAGCTGCGCCGGCGCGACCTGCCGATCGACGTGGTCTGGTCGGTGGCCAAGGACCGCAAGAACTTCCCCCCGGGCGTGACGCTCGTGCGCCGGGGAAGCTGGCGTCACCTCTGGACGATGGCCCGCGCCGGGTTCTGGGTGGACAGCCACGGGTTCCCGCTGGACTACCCCAAGCCGCGCGGCACCCGCTACCTGCAGACCTGGCACGGCCAGGGGATCAAGTCGATCGGGTTCGACGCGCCCGACCTGCGCGGCGACTTCGACAAGCCGCGCGCCCAGTGGCGGGCCGCCGTCGCCCGCTGGGACGCGCTGGTCTCGCCCAGCGCGGAGTTCTCCCGGGTGTTCCCGCCGGCGAACGGGTACACGGGGCGGGTCTACCGGTTCGGCACGCCGCGGTGCGACGCGCTGATCAGGGGCGAGGTCACGGATGACGTGGCCGCCCGGCTGGAGATCCCGGCCGGGCAGAAGGTCCTGCTCTACGCGCCCACCTACCGGGACCGGGTCAAGGGCAGCGGCCAGTCCGTCCGGGTGGACCTGGAGCTGCTGGCCGACGCGCTGGCCGAGGAATGGGTGCTGCTGCTGCGTACGCACCCGGTGGAGCGCTACACCGCGCCCGAGCACCTGAGGCACTTCGTCCGCCCGGCCGGGTCCTATCCCGAGATCAACGACCTGATCCTGGCCTCGGACGCGCTGCTGACGGACTACTCGTCGGTGATGTGCGACTACGCGATCACCGGCAAGCCCATGCTGTTCTACATCGACGACTGGGACGAATACCGCCTGTCGGAGCGCGGGGTCTACCACGACCTGCCCGCCATCGCGCCGGGGCCGTGCGTCTCGACGACCGAGGACCTGGTGGCGGCGATCCGCGACCTGGCCGCCGACCACGCGGCCCACGCCGAGCGGTACGCGGCCTTCCGCGAGCTGTGGTGCGCCGAGGAGCGGGGGGATGCGGCCGCCCGGATCGTCAGCGACTTCTTCGAGGGGCGCCGATGAGCGTCGTCTTCACCTGCCTGGACGCCGACACGCTCGGCGGCGTCCAGCAGGTCACGCACACCCTGGCCCAGGGGCTGGCCGGGCGCGGGCACGAGGTGCACGTGATCGGGCTGCACCTGTCCGCCGCGCCCTTCCAGTACGTGGACCGGCCGCGCTACCACCGCCACGTGATCGGCGGGCCGCCCGTGGAGGCGGAGCGCCGCCGCGCCCGACGGCGGGCCGACGAGCGGGTGAAGGAGCTGCTCGGCGAGATCGGGCCCGGTTACGCGGTGATGACCTCGCCGTCCGTGGTGGCCCGGCTGTCGGGGCTGCTGCCCGCGCGCCTGCGGCCGATCGGCCAGTACCACGGCTCGTACGACCACGCCCGCGGCTGCTGGCACCTCGGCTCGATCAGGCGCCACTACCCCGCGCTCGACCAGGCCGTCTTCCTCAGCGAGGACGACGCGTGGTCGTTCTCCGAGCACGCGCTGCTGCCCAACGCCTGGTCGCTGCCGAACCCCCTGGCCGCCTGGCCCGAGCACACCGCCGCCCTGGAAGCGCCGAGAGTGCTGGGAGTGGGCCGGCTGGAGGGGGTCAAGCGGTTCGACCGGCTCATCAGCGCGTTCGCCCGCGCGGGCGCGCCACCGCCGTGGGAGCTGCACCTGATCGGGGACGGCGACGAGCTGGAGCGGCTGCGCGAGCATGCCGCCGGGGAGGGCGTCGCCGACCGGGTGGTCTTCCGGGGGCTGGTGCCCGCCGCGCGGATGTCGCGGGAATACCTGGACGCCTCGATCCTGGGGCTGACCAGCGAGCACGAGGGGCTGCCGATCGTGCTGCTGGAGTCGGGGGCGCACGGGGTGCCGGCGGTGGCGTTCGACGTGTCGGGCGGGGTTCGCTCCGCGGGGCCCGTCCTGGTGCCGCCGGGGGACGTGGCGGCGTTCGCCACCGTGCTGGCCCGGCTCATGGACTCGGCGGAGGAGCGGCGGCGTCTGGGGGCCGCGGCCCGCGCACGGGCCGAGGCCTTCCGCCTCGACCTCGTGCTGGACCGCTGGGAGGAGCTGTTCGCCCACATCGAGCGCTAGGCACGGCGGGCTAGAGCGCGGGTTCGCTCATCTCCGGCCGCTGCTGCGGGATGCCGGCCAGGGAACGCTGGGTGGTGGTCAGCATCGCGGCCACCGGGCTGGGCTCCCGCAGCCGGTTGATCCGGTCGCGCATGCCCTTGCGCATGCGGCTGGCCTTGCGCTTCTGCATGGTCTTCTGGGCGGCGGTCACGTGCTCCTTGGCCGGCTTGGGAGCGCCGGTCAGCTCGTAGCCCATGGATTCCAGGCGGTCGCCGAGCATGTGCTCGCACAGCGCGATCTCCCAGTCGTCCAGCCGGTCCGCCCAGCTCCCGACGCGGCTGCGGGTGACCTCGCCGTGCGTGTTGCTGTGCCAGACCTTGTGCTGAGGCACGGCGTGGATGGCGGCCTCGCGCGGCGAGATCATCGACGGGGAGAAGTCCTCCTCCAGGAAGTGGCAGAGCTTCTTCAGCTCCGTCATCGGGTCGTCGGTGAGGTCCTCGTAACGCAGCTCGTAGTAGGTGTCCGCGGGCAGCGTGCGCCGCAGCCTGCCGCCCGCGTCGATGGCCTCGGCCCAGGTCGAGACGGCGTGGAAGGAGTCCAGCGTGTACCAGGGCATCTCCTTCAGCGAGGCCACGCAGTCGCGGCCGTCCCTGATGAGGTGCACGAACTGGGCGTCGGGGAAGAGCCGCAGCAGCAGGTCAACCTGCTTGACGTAGCTCGGCCGCTTGTCGCCCCAGCGGGCCTTGTCGAAGCGGTCGGCGTACATGCGGAACGCGGTGCCGATCACCGAGCCCAGCGAGCCGGGGGCGTCCACGGCCTCCCGGATGAACTCGTCCTTGTCGAGCTTGAGCTCGCGGAACTTGGTGCTGCGGTCGGTCGCGATCCACTGCGCCAGCGCCCGGCGGCGGTGGTCGAGCCGCAGGTCGCCCCAGGTGCGGCGGCGGTAGTACGCGGGAATGAGGAAACGCGTCTCCGGCGGCACCGAGATGCGCGGATGCGAGTGGAGCATGAGCTGGAGCATCGTGGTGCCGGAGCGCGGGCATCCGATGACGAAGATTGGCCTGTCGGACATGTCGTACTAACCCCCGAAAAACTTAGACGAGAACGTGCTCTCGGCTCTCCTGAGAGGAGGCCACGCGGTGCCTGCGCGTGAAGCGCCACATCCTGTAGACAAGGAAGATCTCGTTGACCAGCAGCATCGCCCCGGACGCCGTAGCGAGTGGGATCAGCGCCCATGCCCCCGCAAGGGGCGCGACCACGAACACCGCGGCATGGAACTCGATGCCGCTGATCAGGTGCGAGCGAACCCGGTGCCGCGCCAGGAACCGGTTGAACCGCTTGGGGAGACTCCGCCCCCGCGGCAGGCGATCGGCCTCCGAACGCCGAACCCGCTCCAAACGCTCCGGATCCATCGGGTCGGGCACCAGCGGAGCCGGCACCAGGGGCTCCAGCTCCTGGCGCTCCTCCCTGACGGCCTCGCGTACCCGCTTCATCTGCGGCGCGTTGACGTATCGGAACAGGTCCAGCACGGCCACCGCCGCACCGAGCACGACGTAAGTGACCTCGCCGGTCAGCGCGTACTGCCCGTACGCCAGCCCGCCGGCGCACATGACCACCCTGATCCGGTCCCCCACGTAGTCGAGCCAGAGGCCGAAGGGCGTCCCCGTGCCCTTGAGCCGGGCGATTTTGCCGTCCACGCAGTCGATCATGAAGCTCAGATAGAAGAAGCAGGCGCCCGCTACGAGCTGGTTCATCGCGAAACAGCCCGCCGACACCAGCCCGAGGACCAGTGAGAACACCGTGAGGCCGTTCGGCGTCAGGGACGTGCGATTGGCCACGGCGAGGGCGACCCGGCAGGCGGCCGGGTCCACGAAATACACGGTCCACCAGGAGTCTCTCCGCTTGCGTGTCTCGTGGACGTCATCGAGCGAATAGGTCCTCATGCATCCCAGCATGAACACGAGACGCGCCCGAGCGATTACTGTCTGGAACTACTGGGTGATGTCCATGCCGCTTCTTGACCAACCCGGCACGCTGAACCGCCACGCGGAGTTGGCCTCACCGTCCCTGAACCAGCCCTTGAGCACGAAACCGCGGGTCTCGGCCCGTACGCCGAGGCGCCAGACCGGCCCGCCGCCCTTCAGCCGCGCGGGATCGACGGCGGCCAGCACGCCGTGGCGGCCCGCGCGCCGCACCTCCAGCGGGACCCGGCGCCGGCCGTCGCTGAGCCACACGTTCACCTTGCCGACCTTGCGGTCCACGCGGTGCAGCGACACGTGGCCACGGATCCGGTACTCGGCGCCGGCCCACTCGCATCCCTCGACCCGGGCGATCAGCTTGAGCTCGTCGCGGGCGTCGTACACGTCGTCGGGGATGCGGAGCCGCCGGTTGCGGAAGAAGGGGTAGTCGCCGTACCAGTTGGTGTTGCGCAGCCCGCGCGGCACGATGCGGGCGCCGTCCTCGCGGGTCCGCCGGAACTCGCGGATCGCGCGCAGCTCCGCGACCAGGCCGCGGCCGAGCAGGTGCAGCTCCAGGCGGCGCAGGGACGGCGCCGTGGCCAGCACGTTCGCGCCCAGCGCGGACACCCACGCGTTGGACAGCTCCAGCAGCGGCCCCGGGTCGTCCTCACACGCCTCCAGCGCCTGGAACAGGAAGACGATGTCCTTCTCCAGCACCAGCGCGTCGAAGCCGTCGAGCAGCTCGGGCGCGCGCTCGTCGAGGAAGGCGCGGACCGCGCGGATGGCCGTCAGCCGCTCCCACAGGTTGGACAGCTCGTTGCGGCGCTGGGTGATCGAGGTCGCCCCCTCGTCGCGCTTGCGCCAGTGGTAGACCACCTCGCCCACCATGTCCACGCTGGTGGCCAGCACGTGCGCCTGCATGGCGACGGGCACATCTTCGTAGATGCCCGCGGGGAACCGCAGGCCGTGGCGCTCCCAGAAGTCGCGCCGGTAGACCTTGTTCCACACCGTACGGTCGCGGATGAGCACCTGCCTGTCGGTGATGTGGGTGCACAGCTCGGGCCGCCTGAACACCTTCTCGTGCAGGATCGACTCCTCCAGCTCGCCGTCCACCAGCCGCCGCACCGCGCCGCACGCGAGGTCCGAGCCGGTTTCGGCGAGCCTGGCGACGAGCGTCTCGTACGCCCTCGGCGGCACGACGTCGTCGCTGTCAGCGAAGGCCAGATAGGTGCCGCGGGCCTGTTTGACGCCTTCGTTACGAGCCGGCCCTGGACCGTGGTTGAGCTGCTTGATCACGACGAACCGGTCGTCCTTGGCCGCGAACTCCTCGGCCACGCGCCCGCTGCCGTCCTGCGAGCCGTCGTCGACCAGGATGACCTCCAGGTCGTCCAGGGTCTGGGCGGCCAGCGACCTCAGGCACTCGGCGATGTACGGCTCCACGTTGTAGACCGGGACGACGACGCTGAGCAGGGGGATCATGGGAAAGTCGCTCCTTGCTTCCGGGATCACGGGAGAGCTAGAGGGCAGCATGCCGCGATCGCCGGGCGGATTCCGCGCCCGATACCCGTCCCTGATGAGCTCTTTACCGGACGCAGTAATCCGCTACGTTGTGCAATGGCTCGATCGCGATCGGTAGGGGGAGCTGTGCTGAGGAGCGTCCAGGACGACGATCTGCCGGTGATGCGGCGGTGGCGCAACCACCCGCGGGTGCGCGCGGCCAGCTTCACCACGCACGAGATCGCCGAGGACGAGCACGCCCGCTGGTGGGCGGCCATCCGGGCGGACGCCGACAGGCTCGTGCTGATCTACGACCACGAAGGCGCCGCCGCCGGGGTGGTGACGTACTCGGGGCTTTGCACTGGCACCGCCACCTGGGGCTTCTACCTGGACCACGACGGGCTGGAGGGGTCGGGGCGGCTGCTGCGGGCCTGGATCGGCCTGGAGCGGGCGGCCATCGAGCACGCCTTCGGGCCGCTCGGGGTGACGGCCCTGCGCGGCATGGTGCTGGCCGAGAACGAGCCGGTCAGGCTGCTGCACAGGCGGTTCGGGTTCGTGGAGGTCGGCACCTACCAGCGGGAGGTGGACGGGGTGCCGCGCGACGTCGTGGCCATCCAGCTGAGGAAGGGGCAGGCATGATCTCCATCGCGGGGCGGCCGATCGGGGCCGGGCATCCGCCGTACGTCGTGGCCGAGCTGTCGGGCAACCACAACGGGAGCCTGGAGCGGGCGCTGGCCATCGTGGACGCGGTCGCCGCCGCCGGGGCGCACGCGCTGAAGCTGCAGACCTACCGGCCCGACACGCTGACCGTCGACTGCGACGCGCCCGCGTTCCGGATCGGCGAAGGGCACGCGCTGTGGGGCGGGGAGACCCTCTACCGGCTCTTCGAGCGGGCCCACACGCCGTGGGAGTGGCACGAGCCGATCTTCGAGCGGGCGCGCTCGCACGGGCTCACCGCCTTCTCCTCGCCGTTCGACCCGACCGCCGTCGAGCTGCTGGAGAAGCTCGGCGTGCCGGCGTACAAGATCGCGTCGTCGGAGATCGTGGACCTGCCGCTCATCAGGCTGGCCGCGGCGACCGGCAAGCCGCTGATCATCTCCACCGGGATGGCCTCGGCCGCGGAGATCCACGAGGCGGTGACCGCCGCCCGCGAGGCGGGTTGCACCCAGCTCGCCGTGCTGTCGTGCACGGCCTCCTACCCGGCCGCGCCCGAGGAGAGCAACCTGCGGGCGCTGCCGCTGCTGGCGGCGCTCACCGGGGAGGTCGTCGGGCTCTCCGACCACACGCCGGGGCTGGGCGCCGCGCTGGCCGGGGTGGCACTCGGGGCCTGCCTGATCGAGAAACACGTCACCGCCTCGCGGGCGGACGGCGGGGTGGACGCGGCCTTCTCGCTGGAGCCGGACGAGCTGGCGGCGCTGGTGGTGGAGAGCGAGCGGGCCTGGCGGTCGCTGGGCGACCCGGTGCTCGGGCCGCGCGCCTCCGAGCGCGAGGGCCTGCGCTTCCGCCGCTCCCTTCACGTCGTACGGGACGTACGCGCGGGCGACCAGGTGACCCCGGAGAACGTCCGCTCGATCCGCCCGGCCGGCGGCCTGCCCCCCGAGGCCGCCGCCCACGTGATGGGCCGGCACTTCACCAGGGACGCGCCCCTCGGCACCCCGCTGAGCTGGGACCTGATCTAGCGGGTCACGACCGGGCCAGCGCGAGCAGGGCGTCGGCGACGCGTTCCCTGCCCCGGCCGTCCACCAGGCCGCCGCCCCGCCTGCCGTGCTCCTCGCGGACGGCGGGGTCGGCGAGCAGCCGGGCGAGCAGGGCCACGGCCCGCGCGTCGGCGGCCCGCCCGAGCCCGGCCGCGGCCCCCCGGTCCACCAGCTCTCGATAGCCGACGAGCTGGTTGTCGGCCACCCAGCTCAGCGCCGCGGGCACCCCCAGGTAGAGCAGCTCCCAGACGGCCGAGCCGGCCGCGGTGACCACGAGGTCGGCGCCGGCCATGAGCTCGGGCAGCCGGTCCGTCGGCGGGATCACGGCGATCGGCCCGCCCGCCGCGAACGGCGTCGGGCTGACGACCGTCCCCCTGAACGGCACTCCGGTGGCCAGCAGCGCCGCCGCCCAGGCGGGAGCGACGCCGGCGCTGTCGGTGCCGCCGAAGAAGCACAACACGTGAGGCACCGGCCCGGGATCCGGGGCCCGCCTGTGCCGCCGCACGCTGTCGCGCAGCAACACGTAACGCGCCCCCGCCAGCCGGCGGGCAGGCCCGGAGAAGGGGCGGCGCTCGGCGCCCAGGTTCTGGTCCAGATAGAGGTCGGCCTGCTGGCCCGGCGGGTCGCCGTCCACGATCGCCAGCACCGGGAAGCCCGCCTCCCGCAGCACCGCCCCGGTCTCCGCGGGCAGGTCGTAGGAGTCGAGCACCACGGCGTCCAGGCGCAGCTCGCAGGCCAGTGCCGCCAGGCGCGGCGCGGACGCGGGCGCGGCCACCAGCGGGAACCCGCGCTCACGCAGCTGCGCCCTGGCCCACTCCGACCCGTGCACCGCGCCGAGGAAGACCGCCTCGACGCCCCTGCCGCGCAGCTCCTCGGCCAGCGCCAC
Source organism: Nonomuraea jiangxiensis (assembly GCF_900099965.1). GTDB lineage: Bacteria > Actinomycetota > Actinomycetes > Streptosporangiales > Streptosporangiaceae > Nonomuraea > Nonomuraea jiangxiensis. The sequence goes on from NZ_FNDJ01000003.1 coordinate 556,333, forward strand.
GCAGCGCACCAGATGGCCCACCCCGCTGCCGACCCCGGCGTCGCAGCGGAAACCCACCCGTGCCATCGCCCTCACGCGTCCTGCAGCGCCTTCTGCCGCACGTGGGCGTTGAGCCCGCACACTTCGGGCCGGGCCCGCAGCCACTCCACCAGCGTCCTGACCGGCACGCACCGGTCACCGAACTCCTCCGCCACCCGGGAGATGAGCCGCCAGTCGTCCTCGGTGTCGAGCGTGACCCGCAGGTCGTCGGCGACCGGCCGGTAGGACAGCCCGAGCAGCCGCGCGTCGCCCGGATGCTCGTAGACGTAGGAGGTCACGTGGGTGCGGTGGAAGGAGGTCGCCTCCGCGTCGGCCCGCTCCAGCGCCGCCCGGCCCACGATCTCCACGTCCAGCCCGCGCGGCAGCGTGCGGGTCAGGCTCGTGCTCAGGTAGTCGAGCCCGGGAACGGCGCGGAAGACCAGCGCCGCCTCCCTGATCACGGCGGGGTCGAGCAGCGGGCAGTCCGCCGTGAACCTCATCACGGCCCGCGCCCGCCGCCCCGCCGCCGCCTGCACGAACCGGGTCAGCACGTCGTCCACGGGCCCCCGGTGCCAGGCCACGCCGAGCCGGCGGCACTCGGCCACCACGGCGTCGTCGGCGGCCTCCGTCGTGGTGGCGACCACGAGATCGTCCAGCGCGCCCGCCTCCCGCGCGGCCCGGACCACCCACCCCAGCACGGAACGGCCGCGCAGCTCCCGCAGCACCTTCCCCGGCAGGCGCGTCGAGCCCATGCGAGCCTGAACAATCCCGACAATACGCACCAAAGCCCCATTCCCCCGTGCGACTCTGCGTCATTGAACGATCGCGCTATGCTACCGCCTGCTTGAACGACTACAGCGTGTAAGCGCGACTCAGGGGGCCACGTGAGCATTCTCAGTGGATCGTCCATCCTCGTCACCGGCGGCACGGGGTCCTTCGGCAAGTCCTTCATCCGCCACGCGCTCGACTCCCTCGGGGTGCGGCGGCTCGTGATCTTCTCCCGCGACGAGCTCAAGCAGTACGAGCTCAGGCAACTCTTCCACGACGACGAGCGGCTGCGCTGGTTCATCGGCGACGTCAGGGACCGCGACCGGCTGACCCGCGCCATGCACGGAGTCGAGCACGTGGTCCACGCGGCGGCGCTCAAGCAGGTGGACACGGCCGAGTACAACCCGTTCGAATACGTCCGCACCAACATCGCCGGATCACAGAACGTCGTGGAGGCCGCGATCGACTCCGGCGTGCGCAAGGTGGTCGCGCTCTCCACCGACAAGGCCTCCAGCCCGATCAACCTGTACGGCGCCACGAAGCTGGTCGCCGACAAGCTGTTCGTGTCGGCCAACCACTACGCCGCCGCGCACGAGACCCGCTTCGCCGTCGTCCGCTACGGCAACGTCGTCGGCAGCCGGGGCTCGGTGGTGCCGTTCTTCCAGCGGCTGGCCGCGCAGGGCGGCAGCCTGCCGATCACCGACAAGCGCATGACCAGGTTCTGGATCACGCTGGAGCAGGCCGTCAGGTTCGTCGTCGACTCCTTCGACCTGATGCAGGGCGGCGAGCTCTACGTGCCGCGCATCCCCAGCATGCGCATCACCGACCTGGCCGAGGCCCTGGCCCCGGACAACTCGATCTACGAGATCGGCGTCCGGCCGGGCGAGAAGCTGCACGAGGAGATGATCGCGCCGGACGACGCCCGCAGGACGCTGTGCCTGGCCGACCGCTACGTGGTCCAGCCCACCATCGCGACCTGGGGCTACGTGCCGCCGTGCGGCGGCGAGCAGATGCCGGACGGCTTCGCCTACCGCTCCGACACCAACGACCGGTGGCTCTCGGTGGAGGAGCTGCGCGAGATGGTGTCCGGCTGATGCTCCCCTACGGCCGGCAGTCGATCGCGGACTCCGACGTCGAGGCGGTGGCCGAGGTGCTGCGCGGCGACTGGCTCACGACCGGCCCCGCGGTCGGCGTGTTCGAGGCCGAGCTGTCCCGCTGGACGGGCGGCGTGCCGTGCGTGTCGGTCACCTCGGGCACCGCGGCGCTGCACGTGGCCTACGTGGCGGCGGGGGTGCGGGCCGGTGACGAGGTGGTGACCTCGCCGCTGACGTTCGTGGCCACGGCCGCCACGGCGGCGCTGCTGGGCGCGCGGGTGCGCTTCGCCGACGTGCAGCCCGACACCGGCAACCTCGATCCCGGCGCCGCCGCGGCGCTGGTCACGGCCAGGACGCGGGTGGTCACGGCGGTGGACTACGCCGGCCATCCGGCCGACTACGACGAGCTGCGCGCGGTCTGCGAGCGCGCCGGCGCGAGGCTCATGAGCGACGCCGCGCACTCGATCGGGGCGGCCTACAAGGACCGGCCGGTGGGCGCGGTGGCGGACCTGACGACGTTCTCGTTCTTCCCGACCAAGACCGTGACGACGGCCGAGGGCGGGGCGGTGGCCGCGGCCGATCCCGGCCTGCACGCGCGGGCCGCCCGCTTCCGCAACCACGGCCTGGTCAGGGAGCCCGCCGAGCAGCGCGACCCCGGCGAGGGCGGCTGGCACCAGGAGGTGCACGAGTTCGGGCTGAACTACCGGCTGCCCGACGTGCTCTGCGCGCTCGGCCTCAGCCAGTTGCGCCGGCTGGAGCGGTTCAGGGCGCGCCGGGCCGAGCTGGTCGCACGCTACGACCTGCTGCTGCGCGACGTGCCCGGGCTCGGGCTGCCGGCCAGGCGGGCGTACGTGACGCCGAGCTGGCACCTCTATCCCGTCAGGATCCGCGACGGCCGCCGGCGCGAGGTCTACGAACGCATGCGGGCCGCCGGGATCGGGGTGCAGGTCAACTACCTGCCCGCGTACCGGCATCCGGTGTTCGAGGACCTGGGCTACCGGCGCGGGCTCTGCCCGCTGGCGGAGGCGTACTATGCCGAGCAGTTGTCGCTGCCGCTCTTCCCCGCCCTGTCCGACGCCCAGCAGGACCGGGTCGTGGAGACGCTGACCGGCATCCTGGCGTGACCCTCAGCGTCTCCTGCGGACGCCCGGCAGGCGTTTGGCGCCGTCGCCCGGCAGGCGTTCGGCCACCAGCAGGCAGCCGTCCTCGGCCCGGTCGACGAGGAAGCGCCGGTCGGCGACGGTCGCTACCGGCCGCTGCCGGGTGCGCACCAGCGGCCTGATGGGCTTGCCCTGGTCGATGACCACCTCCCAGCACGACACGGTCCCGACGCTCTCGTCGATGTCGGCCAGCGGCACGCGGGCGTGGAAGTCCTGGCCCGCCAGCGCCACCGGGAAGTACATCTCCTCGCCGTCGCTCCTGCGCCGCAGCCTGAGCACCGGATCGCCGTCGCCCACGTCGGAGATCTCCCCCGAGAACACCAGGTCACCGTCATCCACCCGGCACTCGCCGATGACCGCCTGGGCCGTGCGCAGCCGCAGTCCCCAGACGCCGCGGAAATTGCGCACCGGCACCAGCCACACGCCCGCCCGCCGCCGCGGCGCCGGGATCAGCGGCGGCGACCAGCGCGGCCCGGCCACCCTGCCGTCCAGCTTCAGCCCCCGCCCCCGGAGCTGGACGTACAGGTCCCAGTGGCCGCGCCGGGCGAGCTGCGCGGCCGAGAGCATCGCCGGGTCGAACGCGAACCTGAACGGGAACGCGTGCTCCGCCACCGGGGCTCCGCCCTCCCGCTCGACGCTCTCCCAGGTGGGCCTGGTCTCCGCCGCCGAGAGCCGGACGATCTCGCCTGTCTTGCGCTCGCGCATCCACACGCGCACACGCAGCCGGCGCAGCTCGCCCACGTCGAACCTGCCGACGGCCACCCGGCCCACGCCGGTGAGCACGCCGTCGCGCCAGTCGAGGCTCACCAGGCGGGCCGCCACGCCCAGCTCGTCGGACACCTCCGACAGGTCCGACGGCAGCCACGGGTGGCGGCCGTACCAGCGCCTGCGCAGGACCCCGGTCGCGCTGACCCGGGGCTGCAGCCGCCCGTCGCGGGCCTGGCGGAAGGCGTCGGCCAGCTCGTCCAGGCGGCGCCGGTGCAGCAGGTGGACCTGGAGGCGGTGCTCGAACGGGATGCTCTGCCACGCCTCGCGCGACACGCCGTCGAGATAGCGGACGATCAGGTCGATCAGCCCCGGGTCCGCCGCCGGCCCCATCGCGGCCACGGCCTCCACGGCGACGGCCATGTCGATGTCCAGCGTGTCGCGGTCGAAGTCCGGCTTGAGCCTGGGCGCTCCCTTCTCCAGCAGCGCCGACGTCTCCAGCACCGACAGCAGGCGGTCGCGCAGGTTGCCCGGCTCCAGGCAGCGCTGGGTGATCGAGGTGCCCGGCTCGTCGCGTTGCCGCCAGTGGTAGACGACCCTGGCCAGCACGTCCACGGCACGCGCTCCGACGTGGGCGGCCATGGCCACCGGCTGGTCCTCGTACATGCGCTCGGGGAAGCTCAGGCCGAGGCCGTCCCAGAAGGAACGGCGGTAGACCTTGTTCCACAACATGCGGTCGCGGATCAGCAGGGGATGGCGGGTGATGTGGGTGGCCACGATCGGCCGGGCGAAGGCCTGCCGGTGCGCCCACGAGGGCACCAGCAGGTTGTTGTGCAGGCGCATGACGTTTCCGCAGGCCAGGTCGGAGCCGCTGGACTCCAGCGAGGACACCAGGCGCCGGAACGCGTCGCGCGGGACGGTGTCGTCACCGTCCACGAACGCCAGATAGCGGCCCCCCGCCCGGCTCACGCCGACGTTGCGGGCCCGGCCGACCCCATGGTTGGGCTGCCTGACGAGGCTGATCCGGGGGTCGTCTGCCTGCCTGGCCAGGACCAGGTCGGGACCGCCGTCGGCGCTCCCGTCGTCCACGCAGATCACCTCCAGGTCCGCCAGCGTCTGGGCGGCGATGGAGTCCAGGCAGGGCCCGATGTACTTCTCGACGTTGTAGAACGGGACGATCACCGAAAGAACCGGCACATGCACTCCTCATCGTTGGGGCAGCCATCGTTGGGTCAGCCGGACAGCAGGCGTATGACGCGGCGGGCGACCTTGCCGGGGCGGGCCAGGCGGCGGGAGAGGCGGTATCCGAGCGTTCTGCGGTAGGCGGCGGCCTTGCGCTGGATCCTGCGGAGTTTGGACTTCGCCCTGACCAGCTCGCGTTCCCGGTAGGAGAGCTTGGTCTCCAGGCGCGAGATCCTGGCCAGCGCGGCGGTGAGCTGGTCGGCCAGGCGGTCACGGGAGCTCAGCAGGTCGCGGTAGGTGGGCGGCTGCTCGGCCAGCTCGGCGGGCTGGCCCAGCTCGGCGTCGAGCTTGCGGGCCAGGTCGAGGTCGCCGGGGTCGCACGGGCGGCCCGCCATGCCGCACAGCGTCAGCGTGAGCTGGTCGGCCTCCAGTGGCCAGGGCCACGGGTGGTGGTGCCCGGCCATCTGCAGCCTGACCGCGAAGCGCCACAGGATCCGGCACAGCACGACGCGCGGGTCCGGCGTCGTGGCCGGGGGCGCCGCCGGGCCGATGGCCGCGAACCGCTCGCCGTCGTAGACCAGGCTGTCGGTCGCGGCCGACACGTCGCCGCCCGCCTCCAGCCAGGCGGCCAGCTCGCCGAGCAGCTCGCGTACGGTTCGTACGTCCTCGCGGGCGCATGCCTCGACCAGGATCTCCTCGACCACCCGGCCGGCCGGGACAGGGCGCTCGTCCCCGTCGGGCAGCCGTTTGACGCCTGCCGGGGTGAGCTCGTACAGGGAGGCGCCCTCCTCGATGAGCCCGAGCGGCAGGTCGTCGGGGGCGGTGTCGTACGCGGCCTCGTGGGGCGGGCGGGTGGCGATGGCCAGCCAGAGGGGGGCGAGCTGCTCGCCCAGGCGGTGCCTGAACACCAGGCGGGTCAGCCGCAGCGGGTCGGCCACCAGCATCCGGTCGCCGCCCCTGGCGCTCAGCGGGAACGTGATCGCGTCCGGCAGCTCGCGGGCCAGCGCCTCGCGGGACAGCAACGCCCGGGGCGCCTGCCGGCCGGGATAGGCCGCGTAGCAGCGCCGCACGCTCAGCCCGGCCGACTCCAGCCCGCGATCCAGCGCCTGCGGGCCGCTGGGGTAGCTGGGGTCGAAGCCGTGCGGCGCCCACTGGTCGTCGCCGCCCTCCCGGTCGGCCGGCCGCGCCTCCTGGAAGCGGTCGACGCCCAGGTCGTTACGCACTCCAAGGACCAGCCGCCCGCCGTAGGCGACCAGCGCGGCCAGCGCGTCGAGCGACTCGATCCAGGCCGCGGCCGGGGCCTCGGCGGAGTGTGTGCGCAGCAGGCCGTCGAGCGCCAGCACCAGGTCGTACGGCTGCTCCGCCTCGAACACCTCCAGCCGACCGCAGAAGACCGCGAGCCCCGGATGCCGCTCGCCGAGCGCGCAGGCGTCGGGGTAGGAGCGGAGCAGCACGGCGGGGTCGCTGGCCCGCTCGACCACGTCGTCCACCAGCAACTGCGGATGCGGCCCGACCAGCAGCACCCTGCCGCTCTCCGGGATCATCCGCCTGACCAGATCCAGTGCCGCGACCCGCCAGTCCGTGACACCCCCCATGGTCGACATGTCGGACCACAGCAGCATCTCCCCGCCGATCAACCGGACGTTCTCGGGGGCCTCGCTCGTGCGCGTGTTCATGGCCTCGCTCCCAGGGGCGGGCTCGGTCGCCCGGACGCCGTCGCCTTCCCCCGCCGCTCCGGCCGCTTGAGTCCCGCCGCTCCCCCGCCGGGCGGTGGCGCCCCCACGCGGGTCCGCTTCCATCCGAACATTCGCTGTAGCTCCTCCGGTGTCGCCTGATACTCGAATCCCAGCTCGCGCCGCGCCACCTCCGCCGCCAGCCCGGGATCGACGCTCGTGCCGTGCATCTCGGGCCAGAGCCGCAGGCGGCGGGCCGTGCCGCCGTATTCGGGGCGCTCGTCCTCGTACTGCATCGGGTCTCCGTACACGGCCACCTCGCAGCCCACCGACGCGCCGTAGAACAGCGCGCTGCCGAGCCGGTTGGAGGCCACCCTGCGGTGGCGCCGCAACTGGACCAACTGCTTGTAGAGGAAATCGCGCCCCTTTCCCTCCCAGCGGGATCCGCGCTCGCCATGACAGATGACCCGGAATCCCCTCGATTCGTACGCTCGCCGAATGTCCGGATTCGCGAATTCCAGCCAGTAAAGGCAGACGGTGACGGGATCAGTCTCGACATTTCGGATTTCATCGGCGAGCTGGGCGTGGTCACCGCTGACGGAATACTTCTCCCAGCCGTGGAAGGGATACCAGATCGTACCCTTGCGCTCGCGTACCTTGCCCAGCTCTGGTTCGAGGTAAAGCAGGTAAATCCAGGGCGCCCCGACCAGGTACTGGCCCCGGCGACCCATCGACCAGCCCCGGCGACGTAGCACGTCGGACCAGAGGAAGCGGGGATAACCAGGGCTGCACCAATGGTCATTCGGGGGAAATCCATGCAGATAGTTCCATCCATGCTGAAGGAAGCCCTGGATTCGCCGTGGCGCCTCGTCCGGAAGGCCGCAGTATCTGCCGAGTATGCGAGAGTGCCCGTACCAGTGATTGGATTCGTCCATCATTTCCCCCGTACGGTTGTCGTGTCCCTGGCGACATTCCCAGCCCGCCACAGGCGCCACTCGTCGTTATACGGTTCCATTACCCGGCACGGGGCCTTGGTTTCTCATGCCACGCGATTCCCGCTACACTGCGTCATGCCTTAAGGACAGAGAGTGAGTGATCATGAGTCATCTCGATCGCCTGCGGGCCGTCTTCCGCATGGCGCTCAACCTTCCCGCCGACGCCGGCGTCGACGGCCTCGAATACCGTGCCATCCCCCAGTGGGACTCCCTGGCGCACATGGCGTTGATCGCCGCGATGGAGGACGAGTTCTCCGTCCTGATCGACACCGACGAGATGATCGACATGAGCTCGTTCGCGAAAGCGGCCGGGCTGCTGGAGAAGCATGGCATCGGCGCCGCCGCCGTCTGAGGCCAGGGTCGCGCTGGTCACGGGCTCGACCTCGGGCATCGGGCGGGCCGTCGCGACCAGGCTGGCCGCGACGGGCCACGCCGTGGTGCTGCACGGGCGCGGCGAGGAGCGCACCGCGAAGGCCGCCGCCGAGGTGGCGGCCGAGACCGGCGGGCAGACCGACTCCGTGCACGGCGACGTGGCCGACGCCGGGGTGGTCGCCGCCATGATGCGGCAGATCTACCAGCGGCACGGCCGGCTCGACTCGCTCGTGATCAACGCCGGCGTCCACGCGGCCGGCCTGCTCGGCCTGGTCCACCAGGACACGATCAGCAGGCTCTTCGAGGTCAACGCCATGGGCGCCACCCACACCCTGCAGGCCGCGCTGCGGCTGCTGCGCCGGGGCACCGACCCCGCCGTGGTCGTCGTCTCCTCGATCATGGGCCGCGCGGGCGGGCCCGGGCAGACGGTCTACTCCGCCACCAAGGCCGCGGTCCTCGGCCTCACCCTGGCCGCCGCCAAGGAGCTGGGCCCGGCCGGGATCAGGGTCAACGCCGTCGCCCCCGGCTACATCCAGACCGACATGCTCTCCACGCTCGACGACGAGGCCCGCGCTGCCACGATCGCGGCGACCCCGCTCGGCCGCCTGGGCAGGGCCGACGACGTCGCCCGCGCCGCCGCGTTCCTGCTCTCCGCCGAGGCGGGTTTCATCACCGGCCAGGTCATCGGGGTGGACGGCGGGCTGGTGCTGTGATGTCGTTCCCGCACCCGCAGGCCAGGCTCGTCGTCGCCGGCGAGCCTGGCGGCCTCACCGGCGACGAGCTGTCCGACCACGTCACCCGCGCCGCGGAGGCCCTGAGCCGGCTGCGCCCCGGGCCGCTGTTCTGCGGGATGCGCAACAACCTCACGTCGGTGTTGCGCTATCTCGCCGCCTGGCGGTCGGAGCGGCCGATCGCGCTGCTCGATCCCGACCTGTCCGCCGGGGCGCTGGCCGAGCTGGTGGCGCGTTTCCGGCCGGCCGCGCTGCTGGGGTTCACGCACGCGAGCGACGGCTCCCCGCCGCCGCGCCGGGAGCTGCCGGCGCCCCATCCCGACCTGGCCGTGCTGCTGGCCACGTCGGGTTCGACGGGCAATCCCCGGCTCGTCCGGCTCTCCCGCCGCGCCGTGCTGGCCAACGCCACCGCCATCGTCACGGCGCTGTCGGTGCGGCCCGGCGACATCTCGCCGACGAGTCTGCCGCTGCACTACAGCTACGGCCTGTCGGTGCTCAACAGTCATTTGGCGGCGGGCGCGACCGTGGTGCTGACGGAGGCCGGGCTGCTGGAGCGCTCGTTCTGGACCCACCTCGACGCTCACCGGTGCACGTCGCTGGCCGCCGTCCCCTACCAGTACGAGATGCTGCGCCGGCTGCGCTTCGACCGCTCCGAGCACCCGGCGCTGACCACGCTCACGCAGGCCGGCGGCAGGCTGAGCCCCGAGCTGGTCACGCAGTTCGCCGGGCAGGCCGACCGGTTCTACGTCATGTACGGGCAGACGGAGGCCACGGCCCGCATCGCCGTCCTGCCCCCCGGCCTGCTGGCCGCCAAACCCGGCTCCGTCGGGCCGGCGATCCCGGGCGGGCGGCTGTCCGTCGACGACGGGGAGATCGTCTACCACGGTCCCAACGTCATGATGGGCTACGCCGAGACGGCCGCCGACCTGGCACGGGGTGACGACCTGGGCGGGGTGCTGCGCACCGGCGACCTCGGGCGGCTCGACTCCGACGGGTTCCTCTACATCACCGGGCGGCTCAAGCGCATCGCCAAGATCTTCGGTGTCCGGGTCAACCTCGACGACGTGGAGCTGCTGCTGCGCGACACCGGGCCGGTGGCGGCCACCAGCGGCGACGACCGGGTGACGGTGTGGGCCGAGGGGCTCAACGCTGCCGGGTGCGCGGGGCTGGCCCGGCGGCTGGGGGCCGAGTTGCGGGTGCACTGGAGCGGGTTCGACGTGCGGGGCATCGACCGCCTGCCGCTGCTGGCCACCGGCAAGGTCGACTACCGGGCGCTGGAGTCACGTACATGACCGTTTTCGGTCTGAAGGCGGCTGAGCGAGAAGCGGTGCTGGTGGAGCGGCTGGCGGAGCTGACCGAGCACCATCGTGCGGCCTGCCCGCCCTACCGGGGGATTCTCGACGCCATCGGCGCGGCGCCCCCTTACGAGCACGTGGCCGACCTGCCGTGGTTGCCGGTGCGGCTGTTCAAGACACACGAGTTGCGCAGCGTGCCCGCCGAGCGGGTGTTCCGGGTGCTGACCTCCAGCGGGACCACCGGGCAGCGGCCGAGCCGGGTCCACCTCGACCGGGAGGCGGCGGCGGCGCAGACGCGGATGCTGGCGGCCACGCTGCGGGTGGTGCTGGGCGAGCGGCGGTTGCCGATGCTGGTCGTCGACAGCCGCTCCGTCGTGCGCGACCCCGCCCTGAGCGCTCGCGGGGCCGGCGTTCTCGGCATGATGAACCTCGGCCGCGACCACACCTTCGTCCTCGACGAGCAGGGGCGGGTCGACGCGGAGGCGGTCAAGTGCTTCCTGGCGCGGCACGGCAGCGAGCGGTTCCTGATCTTCGGGTTCACCTTCATGGTCTGGCTCTACCTGCGCGACCTCGGGGCCGACCTGGCCCATGGCGTTCTGATCCACTCCGGCGGGTGGAAGCGGCTGGCCGAGCAGGCGGTGGACAACGCCGAGTTCCGGCGGCGGCTGGCCGCTGAGTGCGGGCTGAGCAGGGTGCACAACTTCTACGGGATGGTCGAGCAGATCGGGACCATCTTCCTGGAGGGGCCCGGCGGGGACGGGCTCTACTGCCCCGATTTCGCTGATGTCGTGATTCGTGATCCGGAGACCTGGGCGGAGGCGCCGCCCGGGGAGCCGGGGCTGATCGAGGTGGTCAGCACCTTGCCCACGTCCTACCCGGGCCACGTGCTGCTGACCGAGGACCTCGGGGTGGTGCGGGGCGTGGACGACGGCTGCTGGCCGGGCAAGCGGTTCGAGGTGCTCGGCAGGTTGCCGCGGGCCGAGGCACGGGGTTGCGGCGACACGTTCGGGCGGGGCTGATGGAAGACGGTCCCGCGCTGGAGGTGAGGTTCCCGGCCGCCACGGCCGTGCTCGTGGCCGGGCTGCTGGCGCAGCTGGGTGACGGCGAGCCTCTGCTGGTGGGTGACGAGCGGGTGCGCGCGTTCCTGGCGGCGTTCGGCAGGCGGCTGCTGCGGCCGGCGTCGGCGCGGCGGCATCCCGAGCTGGGATCGCTCGGCTTCTTCCTGCGGCCCAGCGAGCTGACCCGCACGGTCGAAGCGCTCGGCGGCGCGCACATCCGCGTCCCGCGCGGCCTGGTCTTCCACATCCCGCCCGCCAACGTGGACACGGTCTTCGTCTACTCCTGGGCCCTGTCGGCCCTGATGGGCAACCGCAACGTCGTACGCCTCTCGCCCCGCGCGGGCGTGGTCACCGAGGTCATCCTCGACACGCTGCACGAGGCGCTGGCCGAGGCCGACCCGGTGATCGGCGCCACGCAGCGGATCGTCTCCTACGACCGCTCCGACGCCGTCACCGCCGCGCTCTCGGCGGCCTGCGACCTGCGGGTGGTGTGGGGCGGGGACGGCAGCGTGCGGGAGATCCGGCGGCATCCGCTCGCCCCGCACGCCAGGGACCTGACCTTCCCCGACCGTTCCTCGTTCGCCGTGGTGCGGGCGGCGGCCTGGCTGGGCGCGCCGCGGGCGGCGCGGGTCGGCGCGGCCGAGGGGTTCGTCAACGACGGCTACTGGTTCGACCAGGCCGCCTGCTCGTCGCCGCGGACCGTGTTCTGGGTGGGGACCCACGGCGAGTGCGACAGCGCCAGGGGCGACTTCACCGATCACGTGGAGCGGGTGGTGGCCGGGCGGGGGTGGACGGTGGACGCGGCGATGGCCGTGGAGAAGCGGGTCGCCACCTACGGGCTGGCCGTCGACGGGGTGGCCGAGCGGATCGAGTTCCGGGGCAACGCGCTGGCCAGCGTGACGCTGACCGACCCGGCCGCCGCGCCCCGGCGGTGGCTGGGGGCCGGGACGTTCGCGCACGCCAGGCTCGGCGGGCTGGCCGAGCTGGTCCCGCTGGTCGAGCGGCGGGACCAGACGATGACGCATTTCGGGTTCGGCAGGGACGAGCTGGAGGAGCTGGCCAGGGGGCTGGCCGGGCGCGGGGTCGACCGCATGGTGCCGATGGGCGGCGCGTTGAGCTTTCACCGGGTGTGGGACGGGGTGGATCTGCCGGTCGAGTTCACACGTCTGGTGACCGTGACCGGCTGACCGTGATCGGACGGCTCGGATGACGTTCGTGACGCGCCTGCTCGCCCGTCCTGTGGCGAAGGGGTGGGGCCGCTCCGGGTGGGTGCCCGCCGCGCTGGTGTTCGCCGGGGCGGTGGCCGTGTTCCTGTGGTGCGGGGTATCCGTTCGCGACGTGGCCGCGTTCGTGGCGTACGTCGGGGGTGCGGTGGCGCTGCCCGGGACGCTGGTGTGGCGGGCGCTGGCCGGGGGCGGGCGGTCGCCGGCGGAGGACGTCGCGGCGGGGCTGGCCCTGGGATACGCGATCGAGGTGCTCGCCTACATTCCGGCGCGGGCGGTGGGGGCGCCGCTGCTGGTCCTGGTGCCGCCGGTGGTGGTGATCGGGATCTTCGTCGCGGTGCCCGGGTTGCGGCGGCACTGGCGGGGGGACCGCTCCGGGGAGCGGATGCCGGGGTGGTGTGCCTGGGCGCTCGCGGGCGTGGTCGGCTATCTGATCATCTGGAGCACGATCCACCTGTATCGGGTGCCGGTGACCGCCGCGTACGTGGACATGCCGTATCACCTGGCGCTGGTCGGCGAGGTCAAGAACCACATGCCGCCCACGATGCCGACCGTGCTGGGCGAGCGGCTGGCGTATCACTGGTTCGTCTACGCCGACCTGGCCGCCACCAGCTGGGTCACCGGGATCGAGCCCGTGACGTTGGTCTACCGGCTGTCCACGTTGCCGATGACGGCGGCCATGGTGGTGCTGGTGGCGGCGATCGGGAGGCGGGCCGGGGGGTGGTGGGGGGCCGGGGTCGCGGCGGTCGGGGTCGCGTACTTCCTGTTCGGGCCGGTGCTGCACGAGGACGTGGTCTTTCCGACGCGCTCGATGTTCACGGCCTGGGCCAGTCCGACGCAGACGTTCGGGGCCCTGCTGTTCGCTCCCGTGGTGCTGCTGCTCGTCGGCGGGCGGCGGCCCTGGGCGGTGCTGGGGGTGCTGCTGCTGGCGCTGACCGGGGCCAAGGCCACCTTCCTGCCGCTGCTGCTGGCGGGGCTGGTGGTGGTGATGGCGGTGCAGGCGGTGCGGCGGGGGCCGTGGCGGGAGTGGGTGGGGCCGGCGGCGATGACGTCGGGGTGCCTGCTGATCGCGCACGTGGTGGTGTTCGGGCGGGGGGCGCACGGGACGGTCGTCGCGCCGTTCGCGACCATGCGGGACTTGTGGGGGGTGGTGGCGGGGGTCGGGATGCCGGAGCTGGCCTCCGTGTCGGCTGTGCCGCTGCTGGTGCTGACCGTCGTGCACCTGTTCTGCCTGGCGTGCGTGTGGGGCGGCGTGGCCGGGCTGGGGAGGCGGGTGCTGGAGCCGCCCGTGCTGCTGTTGCTGGGGATGGGGCTGGCCGGGATCGGCGCGGTGGTGGTGCTGGGGCATCCGGCGGCCTCCCAGCTGTACTTCCTCGAAGGGGTGCGGCCCTACCTGTCGATCGCGGCCGTGTGCGGGGCGCTGGCGGCGTGGCGGCCGGCGGTGCCGGGGGGCATGGTGGCGCTGGGAGCGGGGGGCGCCCTGCTGGCCTGGGTGGTCGAGGTGCCCGGGGGGCCGCTGGTCAGGGTCGTGGTGCCGTACCTGGTGCTCGGGGTGGCTGCGGCGGTGGTGGCGTGGCGGCGCCGGCACGTGCTGGCCGTGGTGGCGTTGCTGGCGGGGTACGCCGTGCCCGCCTCCGCGTGGGAGGTGGTGGGGCATGTCCTGCCGGATGAGGACAGGCGGGAGCGGCTGATTCCCGCGGGGGCGCGGGCGGCGGGCCGGTGGTTGCGCGAGCACTCCGCGCCCGGCGACGTCGTGGCCACCGACCTGCACTGCCGGTATCCGCAGTGGCGGACGTGCGACAGCAGGCATCACTGGGTGTCGGGGTTCAGTGAGCGGCGGGTGCTGGTGGAGGGGTGGGCGTACGCCGAGAGCACGCAGTCGCGGACCGAGCTGTTCGTGACCTCCTATCTCGGGGTGCCGTTCGCGGACCCGGCGCGGCTGGCGGCGAACGACGCGGTGTTCCGGGCGCCGTCGGCGGAGAACGTCCAACACCTCGCCCAGAAATATGGCGTTAAATGGCTTTTCACCGGCCTAAATCCGAAATTGGGGAGATTTGCTCAATTGCGGTTCCGGAACGGCACCTCCGCCGTTTATCGGATCCCCGAACGGTAAAGATCTTTCACTCCCATGTAATCTTGCGGAAAAGTGGCACGCGCCTCGCTGGACGTCCCCTGCACCATTTCCATGGACCCACGGCCACGAACAAAATCAGGGGATTCTATGGACACGCGTGCCGCCACGGCGCCGAGCCCCCGCATCCTCGACATCGGCGCCGGACCGGCGAGCGTCGACATCGTCATCCCCGTGCTCAACGAGGAGCGTGCCCTGCCCGGCTGCGTACGCACGCTGACCGCCTTCCTCGACACCGCCTTCCCGCTCCCCTGGCGCATCACGATCGTGGACAACGGCAGCACCGACGCCACCTGGCCGGTCGCCGCCGGGCTGGCCAGGCAGTTCGAACGGGTGCACGCCCGCAGGCTCGACATCCGCGGCCGGGGCGCGGCCCTGCGCGCGGCGTGGCAGGACAGCCCGGCCGGCATCGTCGCGTACATGGACGTCGATCTCTCCACCGACCTCGGCGCCCTGTTCCCGCTGGTGGCGTCGGTGGCCAGCGGGCATTCCGAGCTCGCCATCGGCACCCGGCTGGCGCACGGCGCGCGTACCCGCCGCTCGCTGCGCCGCGAGGTGGTCTCGCGCGGCTACAACGCCCTGCTCAGGTACGGCTTCGGAGCGCGCTTCACCGACGCCCAGTGCGGCTTCAAGGCGGCCAGGACCGACGTGGTCAGGCCGTTGATGGCGAAGGTCGAGGACGACTCGTGGTTCTTCGACACCGAGTTGCTCCTGCTGGCCGAGCACAACGGCCTGCGTGTGCACGAGGTGCCCGTCGACTGGATCGAGGACGTCGACTCCCGGGTGAGGATCGTCCGTACGGCGTTCGACGACCTGAAGGGGCTGGCCAGGGTCGCCTGGGCATTGGCGATGGGCCGAGGCCGGGTCGAGGTGGCCAGGCCGGAGCCCACGCCCACGCATCCGGACGCCGTGGTCACCCGGCCCCGGGCGGTGCCGGTGACGAGATTCGTATCGTTCGCCGTGATCGGCGCCATTTCCGCAATCCTGTACGCGCTCATCTACCTTCCGCTACGGGGCAGCTGGTCGCCGGAAATGACCAATCTCGGGGCGCTCGTCCTGGCCGGGATCATCAACATCGAGGCGAACCGCCGGTGGACCTTCAAAAGGCGCACCACCCCGCATTTCCGTGCGGCGATGCTCTTCATGGTCAATTTCCCGCTCACCACCCTGGCCGTGCATGCCGTGCCCCCGGGCGCCGGGCGGGCGGCGGAGGTGGGCGCGGTCGTGGCCACGTACTGCCTGCTCACCCTGATCCACTTCGCCGCCCTGGACCGCTGGGTCCTCTCCCGTACGAGGTACTGACATCGATGGACAGCTCTGACATCCGCCACCTGGTCGCGCTGGAGGACAGCCACTGGTGGTACCGCGAGCGCCGGGCCATCCTGCGCAGGGAGCTGCGCGAGCTGGGCCGGCCCGGGCGGGCGCTGGACGTCGGCGCGGCGGGCGGCGGGAACACGCGGGTGCTGGTCGAGGCGGGCTGGGACGCGACGGCGACCGACCACTCCCAGGCGGCGGTGGACCTGGCCAGGGAGCGCGGGCTCAAGGCCGTGCGGGCGGACGCCCGGGCGCTGCCGTTCGAGCCGGGCAGCATGGACCTGGTGACCGCGTTCGACGTGCTGGAGCACATTCGCGAGGACCACCTGGTCGCCGAGGAGATCGCCAGGGTGCTGGCGCCGGGCGGCCATGCCCTGATCGCGGTGCCGTGCGACATGGCGCTGTGGTCCGCCCACGACGACGCCGTCGGCCATGTACGCCGCTACGGCCGCGAGTCGCTGACCATCGTCGTGGAGAAGGCCGGGCTGAAGGTCGATCGCGTCTGGAGCTGGAACGTGCTGCTCCGCCCGCTCGTGGAGCTGCACCGGCGCCGCTCCCAGGGCAGTGACCTGCGCAGAACGCCATTCCTGGTGAACGCGGGCCTGTCGGCCGTCGTACGGGCCGAGCGATATCTGCCGGTTAAATCGCTCAAAGGCGTGACATTGTTCCTACGTGCTCGTCTCGGTAGATAACAGTGTTCAGAACGAGATGTAAAGCGCGCACCTAACGGGATGGTCGTGGCTTTAAGCTATAGCCCGTGGTGATTAATGCCCTGATCGCGGCCTCGCTGGCCCTTACCTCGACAATGGCCCCGACCACCGCCGCCCCGGCGAGCGTGGACTGCGCCCGGGTCAAATGTCTGGCCCTGACCTTCGACGACGGACCGGGCGAGCACACGCCCACCCTGCTCAAGCTGCTCAAGAAGGAAAAGGTCAAGGCCACCTTCTTCCTGGTGGGCAAGCGGGTGGTGCAGCGCCCTGCGCTCGCCAGGCAGGCGCTCGCGGAGGGGCACGCGATCGGCAACCACACCTACTCCCACGCCTCGCTCCCCACCCGCCTGGACAACGAGATCCTCGACGAGCTCAAGGTGAACCAGGAGGTCATCGAGAAGGCCACGGGCTATCGGCCGACGATGTACCGCCCGCCGTACGGGCACACCGACCAGCGGGTGCTCACCCTGGCCAACCAGGTGAACCTCGCCGAGATCCTGTGGACCGGCACGACGCTCGACTGGAGCCTGAAGGACGCCGCGAAGATCAAGGCGGCGGCGCTCAAGCTGGCCAAGCGCGACGGTGTGATCCTCATGCACGACACCGAGCCGGCCACCGTCAAGGCCATGCCCGGCATCATCAAGGAGCTGAAGAAGCAGGGCTACCACCTCGTCACGGTGCCGACGCTGCTGCGGGGCAAGGGCCCGATGGCAGGAACGAGCTACTTCTAGCGGATCCCTCGGTAAATCCGGGATCGTGAACCATGCGCGAGTCCATTACCGCTGTCCGGCCGAGACCATGGGCCGCGCTCGCGACCTTCCTGACCCTGCAGGCGGTGCTCGCATGCTGGTGGGCGGCGTTCTACCCCGGCCTGTTCAGCCGTGACTCGGTCCTGTACCTGAGTCACACGCTGGCCGGGCCGTGGGTGAGCGACCATTCCGTGCTCTACGACGCCCTGTTGTGGCTGAGCTTCACCAGGACGGGGGACCTGGGCGCGGTCACGTTCGCCCAGACGACGGCCATGGCGCTGGCGCTGACGTACCTGGCGCGGTCGCTCATCGCGCTCGGCGCGCCACGCCTGCTCACGACCGTCGTCGCCGTGCTCATGCCGGTGGCGCCGCCGGTGGGCGCGTTCGCGGTGACCTTGTGGAAGGACGTGCCGTTCACGATCTGCGCGGTGGCGCTGGCCGGGGTGTGCGCGCGGATCGCGGTCCGGCGGGCCGTGACCGGGCCGGCGCTGGCCGGGCTCGGGGTGCTCATGACGGCGCTGGGGTTGTTCCGTGCGAACGGCTTCCTCGTCGTCGGCGTCGCGGTGGTGGCGCTTGTGGTGATCGTCACGGCCCTGCGAGTCCGCGTGCTGCTCGTCGGCACCGTCGCCGCCGCCGTGCCGCTGCTGCTCACCGAGCTGGTGTTCCCCCGGTTCGGGATCCGGCCGCCGTCCAGGACGTACGTCTATCACACCGCCTTCGGGGACATCGCGGTCGCCTACCGGGATCGTCCTGAGCTGTTCAGCGAGCAGGACAAGGCACTCCTGGCCTCCGTCGCGCCGTTGACGCGCTGGTGGGAAGGGGGGACCTGCCACACGATCAATCCGCTGATCTGGCGGGGGGACTTCAGCTGGCAGGCGGCGGACGCGCACGCCGGGGAGCTGCTGGCCCTGTGGCGGCGGCTGCTGGTGTCCGCACCCGGGACGATCGTGGACACCCGGCTGTGCCGGGGCGCCATCGCGTGGCGGCCGGTGCAGGACGAGCAGGCCGTCGGCGGGATGACATACCGGTTCTCCCTGCGGCCGAACGCCGACACCTACGTGGGTCCCACCAAGGTGCCCGACTTCCCGGGGCGGTGGGTCTTCTCGCTGCGGCCGCTGTCGCAGGAGCTGTACTTGGTGGCCACCGCGTGGCTGACGGGCTCGCTGGCTCCCCGCTACGACTGGGCGCTGTGGCGGGGGGCCGGGTGGGCGTACCTGTCGTACCTGGCGGTGGGGGCGGCCGCGTGGGCACTGCGCAACCGGTACGTGCTGGCGGTGGCCGCCGTGGTGGCTGGGCAACAACTGGCGATCCTGGCCAACATCTCGGCCCAGGACTTCCGATACATGGCCTCACCAATCCTCATCGGGGCACTGCTGGTGCCGTTGCTGGCGGGGGCTGTGGGGCGATCGGGTGCCCGGCTCGTACGGCTCGCCCGGCGAACGCCCGTGGACCCTCGGCCCGAGCAAGCGTGAGACCGCAACAGTCCGTCCGGTGCTCACTCTGGACATTCCCTACGGGGACAAGGCCGCACTTTCCTTCGACGAACACCGCTCATCGTCGAGATCGCCAGCCCGGGTACGTAGTCAGGACGGCCCCGCGCCGGCGTTCATACCACCCAGCCGGTAAAGAAGGCGCCGTTGCGGCGGCCCGCCACGTGCGGGTCAGCCGGCGTCACCCTGGAGGCGCTGTGCCCCGTACGGCGGGTGGCGTGCCGTTGGCTCCGCCGTACGAGATGGGGGTTTTCACCACGAAAGAGCCCGCACGGGCGCCATGAGAGCAACCCATGCGGGACCAATGGGGGTTTTCACCACGAAAGAACCCGCACGGGCGCCATGAGGGCAACCCATGCGGGACCAAAAATCACTCCCACTCGATGGTGCCCGGGGGCTTGCTGGTCACGTCCAGGACTACGCGGTTGACCTCGGGGACCTCGTTGGTGATGCGGGTCGAGATGCGTGACAGCACGTCGTAGGGCACCCGCGCCCAGTCCGCCGTCATCGCGTCCTCGGAGGTCACGGGACGCAGCACGACCGGGTGACCGTAGGTGCGGCCGTCGCCCTGCACCCCGACCGAACGCACGTCGGCCAGCAGCACCACCGGGCACTGCCAAATCTGCCGGTCCAGGCCCGCCCGCGACAGCTCCTCCCTGGCGATGGCGTCGGCCTCGCGCAGCAGTGACAGCCGCTCGCGGGTCACCTCGCCGACGATGCGGATCGCCAGGCCGGGGCCGGGGAACGGCTGGCGCCAGACCATCGCGGCCGGCAGCCCCAGCTCCTCGCCCGCCCGCCGGACCTCGTCCTTGAACAGCGCCCGCAGCGGCTCGACCAGCTTGAACCGCAGGTCGTCCGGCAGGCCGCCGACGTTGTGGTGGGACTTGATGTTGGCCGTGCCGGTGCCGCCGCCGGACTCCACCACGTCGGGGTAGAGAGTGCCCTGGACCAGGAACTCCACGGGCCGGTCGGCCATGATGGCGCGCTGCTCGTCCTCGAAGACGCGGATGAACTCGCGGCCGATGATCTTCCGCTTCTCCTCAGGGTCGGAGACGCCTTCGAGGGCCTTCAGGAAGCGGTCGGCGGCGTCAACGACGCGCAGCTTGACGCCCGTGGCGGCCACGAAGTCGCGCTCGACCTGCTCGGCCTCGCCCTTGCGCAGCAGCCCGTGGTCGACGAAGACGCAGGTCAGCCGGTCGCCGATGGCCCGCTGCACGATCGCGGCGGCCACCGCCGAGTCGACCCCGCCCGACAGCGCGCAGATGGCGTGGCCGTCGCCGACCTGGCGGCGCACGGCCGTGACGGAGTCTTCGACGATGTTGAGCATCGTCCACGACGGGCGGCAGCCGGCCGCATCGAGGAAGTGCTTGAGCACCGCGTGGCCGTGCTCGGAGTGCAGCACCTCGGGATGGAACTGCACGCCGTAGAGGCCGCGCCCGGTGTCCTCGAAGGCGGCGACCGGCGTCTGGTGGGTCGAGGCGGTCACCGTGAAGCCGTCGGGAGCGACGGCGACGCTGTCGCCGTGGGACATCCAGACGGTCTGGCTGGCCGGCAGCCCCGCGAAGATGACGCCCTCCGCGAGCACGTCCAGCGCCGTGCCGCCGTATTCGGCCACGCCGGTGCGGGCGACCTCGCCGCCCAGCGCCTGCGCCATGGCCTGGAAGCCGTAGCAGATGCCGAACGTCGGCACGCCCGTGGCGAACAGCCCCTGCGGCACCGGCGGTGCGCCCTCGGCGTAGACGGACGAGGGGCCGCCGGACAGGATGATCGCCTTCGGGTTTTTGGCCACCATCTCCTCGACCGGCATCGACGAGGGCACGATTTCGGAGTAGACATGGCACTCGCGCACCCGCCGGGCGATGAGCTGCGCGTATTGCGCGCCGAAGTCGACCACCAGCACCGTGTCGAATTCAGACACCGAGAGAACCCCCCAAAAGGCATATGCGGTAGGGACAGTCTATCGGCCCTGCGCATTACACCTGGCCTGGCGGCTGGAGTCGTGCTAACACAGAAAGATGGATCTTGTCTGGCCGGCGACGGCGTGGGCGCTCTGGGTCGCCACGCTGGCCGCCGCCTTCAAGTTGTCCAGCAGGGGCAGGGCCGTGCGGGCCCCCGAGCTCCCGGCGCCCCCGCCGGTCGCCGAGCTTTTACGCGGTATGCGGGCTCAGGAGGTGTTCCACGCGGCGCTGTTCGACCTGGCCGAGCGCGGGTGGGTGACGATCGAGGGCGACCGCCTGTCCCTGGTCGACCTGCCGGAGGAGCCCCGAAGCCAGGGGACGGAGGAGCTGCCGGCGTACGAGCGGTGGGTGCTGGCGCGGGTCACCGCGCTGCTGTCCGGTGCCCCGCACGCGCCGGTGACCGCCCTCATGCCCGAGGGCGCCGACCTGGAGCGTGGTTTCCTCCCCCTGGTACGCGAGAGCGCCATCGACCTCGGCCTGGCCCGGCGGCGCTGGCCGACGCTGATCGTGCCGGTGCTGCTGGCCGCCGCGCTCGCCGTCCCCTGGTACGCCACCGTGTCGGCGGCCGGCCTGTCATGGCCCGGGATGATCGCCACGATGGTGTCCCTGGTGGCCGGGCCGGGGCTGCTGCTGGCCGGGCGGGGGTTCGTACCGACCGCCCGTGGCAGGCAGGTCGCCGGGTCGGGACCCGCGCCGGCGGACCCGCGGCACGAGTGGATCTACACGGGCAGCGGCTGGCCGGGGGTGGAGATCGAGCCCGCCGCCACGCCGGGGCCGGGGCGGCGGGAGGTCGCCGGGCACGTGGTCAAGCGCTGGGTCGAGGGGACGCCCGCCGAGCCGTATCAGGGCGTCAAGGAGGACGCGGGGGCCTCGCCCGGCTACTACATCGCGCTGCACGACGGCCGCTCACCGGCGGCCACGGCGTTCTCGGTCGAGCCCGGCCTCTACCGGGACGTGCTGCCGGGCGACTCCGTACGGCTGCTGGTCAGGCCGCGAAGCGGCGCGGTGGTGCGGGTGCTGGCCCACGAACGTCACTGGTAGTCCGGCAGGTCCCCGGTCAGCAGGGACTCGGTCCGCAGGCGCAGCCGGTCGGCGTACGTGGGGTCGGTCAGGAGCAGGAACCGCTCCTCGCGGATCGCCTCCACGACCATGCCCGCGACCTCGGAGGGCTCGATGCCGCGCGCGGCCGCCCGGCCGACCGAGGCGTGGATTTCCCGTTCGTCCGGGGTCGGGGTGCTCGCCAGACCGGGCGGGCGGGTCCTGGCGGAGTCGGCGATGCGGGTCCTGACCGCTCCGGGGCAGAGGGCGGTCACCCGCAGCTTGGCCCCGATGGCGGCCAGGTCCTGGGCGAGCGCCTGGGAGGCGGCCAGCGCGGCGTGCTTGGCGACCGCGTACGCGCCCGCCCCCGGCCTGGCGAACAGCCCGGCCACCGACACCGTGTTGACGATGTGCCCCTCGGTGTCCTGCTCGATCATGCGTGGCACGAACTCGTGGATGCCGTGCAGCACGCCCCACAGGTTCACGCCGAGCAGCCAGGCGAAGTCCTCCTCGCTCCGGGTCCACATGTGGCCGCCCTGGAAGACGCCGGCGTTGTTGCACAACACGTGTACGGCGCCTAACTCCCCGAAACACCGGTTGGCCAGGTGCCGCACCGAGGCCGCGTCGGAGACGTCGGTGATCTGCGTGAGCACCCTGGCGTCCCCGGCCAGCCCGGCCGTCTCCGCGAGGCCCCCGTGATCGACGTCGGCGAGCATCAACGTCATGCCCTCCGCCGCGAACCTGAGGGCCAGCGCCCGCCCGATGCCACTGGCCGCGCCCGTCACCACGGCGACCTTCCCGGAGAGCTCGCGCACTGGATTGACCTCCTCGCTCCCCGAACGTCACACCTGTTACAACCTCTACAGGATCGCGCCGATCATGCCCAGAGGCGGCGAGCCGAGATCGAGCAGCGCCTTGTGGAACCGCTTGAGGCTGAAGCCGGCGCCCCACTCCGCGCGTGCCTGCTCCCGCAGGTCCTGGATGAGCAGTTTGCCCCAGGTGTAACGCCCATAGGTGGGGTCGAACGAGGCCCGCCTGGCCTCCGACAGCGCGGCCGGGCCCGCCAGGTGGGTGTCGGCGGCGAAGCGCCTGGCCCCCTCCTCGACCGCCATCTGGCCGGTGTGCACGCCGATCGCGCAGGCCAGCCGGGTGACCCGGATCAGCGCCTCCACCCAGACGCCGATCTCGAAGCGCGGGTCGCCGGCCTCGAAGCCCTCCTCGACGCACAGTTCCTCGGCGTAGTGCGCCCAGCCCTCGACGAACGCCATCGACTGCAGCAGCCGCCGCACGTCCGACGGGGCCCGCCGCAGCGCCCTGGCGTGCGAGAAGTGCCCGGGGGCGACCTCGTGCACGTTGATCGCCGGCAGCGTCGTGTTGCTGAAGACCTCCAGCCACTCCTCCTGCGCCTGCTCGGGCCAGGACGGCTCGGGAGGCGTGATGTAGTACCAGGAGGGCCCCTCG
This sequence comes from Nonomuraea jiangxiensis, assembly GCF_900099965.1. GTDB lineage: Bacteria > Actinomycetota > Actinomycetes > Streptosporangiales > Streptosporangiaceae > Nonomuraea > Nonomuraea jiangxiensis. Next base: position 579,458 of record NZ_FNDJ01000003.1, read on the forward strand.
GCCTCGCCTGGCGCGTTCCACGCCATCATGGCCATCGCCCAGCGGCGCGACTCCGGCGCCAGCCCGACCAGGCACTCGCCGTCGTGGTAGGGCACGAGATCCTTCTCGCGGGTGAACGCGATGGCCTTCTCCGTGCCGATCCTGGCGGCCTCGATCACCCCGTCGGCGTCCGGGTGGTCCTTGACCAGCTCCCGTACCACGTCCAGCGGCGCCCGGTCGCGCTCGCCCAGCTTGGCGCAGGACTCGGCGAGCAGCGCCAGCAGCCGGTCGCGCTCGGCGTCGGCCCGCTCGGCCAGCTTGCCCAGGTCCACCGGCAGCCCCTCGGCCGTGCCCATGAGCCGGGCCAGCGCCTGGCCGCCGAGCGCCGCGTCGGGGTCCCCGTCGGCGGCGGCCTGTTCGAGGTGGGCGACGAGCCTGCCGTGGGCCGCCAGCGCGGCCTCGTCGGTGATCCCGGCGGCCAGCCCCCTGACGGCGCCGAGCAGGGAGTCGGCGACGGGCGCCGCGACCTGGTCGAGCGAGTCGATCGCCTGGCCCACGGCGTCCGGCCAGTGCGCGAGGTGGGCCTTCCTGGCGGTGGCGCGTTCCTCGGCGGGGGCGTAGTCGCGGTCGTAGCAGGCGAGGTCGAGGTTGTCCAGGTGGATCAGCGGGTTCCTGCGATGCAGCTCCAACTCGCCGAACCGGTAGCGCAGGCTCTCCTCGAACACCTCCAGGTGCCTGGCGTCATGCGGGTCCGCGGGCGCCGGCCCGGCGCCGAGCCGCGCCAGCCCCGCTTGTACGCCGCCGGGTGACAGGTCCTGGATCCGGCCGTCGTACTCGTGTCTGCCGCCGCCCTCGCGCGCCTCGGCCACGGTCAAGTCGGTGATCGCGCGCAGCCTGGCGTCAAGTTGTGTCATGGCCTGACCGTAGCGCAAGCATTTGTGGATTAAACGATACACATACCAGTCGGTCGGAATGTGAGAATGACCCGCATGGCCCTGCAGATCACGACGCTCGCGGAGCGTCCAGAGTTCGCGCCGTCGTTGTGGGACATGGACCATACGTGGCAGGAGTTCATGCTGAACGATCCGATCGCGGACCTGTTCTATGCGATCGCCACCACGGACTACACCGAGTACGTCCTGGTCGCCGACGACGACGCGGACCCCGGCGTGCTGGTGGCGCGGGCGTGCATGATCCCGTTCGTCTCGGAGGGGGCCGAGCTGCCCGACGACGGCTGGGACGGGGTGATCCGCTCCGGCTGGCTGGCCCGCCACCGGGGCACGCCGCCCGACGGCATCTCGGCCCTGGAGATCAGCGTGCGCCGCGACCTCCAGGGCACGGGGTTGTCCGCCCGGATGGTGGCGGCCATGCGCGACCACGCCGCTCACCTCGGCTACGCCGAACTGGTAGCGCCGGTCCGGCCCAGCCGCAAACACCTCGAACCGCACACCCCCATGACCGAGTACGCCTTCAGGACCCGCCCCGACGGCCTGCCCCACGACCCCTGGCTGCGGGTGCACGTACGGGCCGGCGGGAAGATCGTCAAGGTGGCGCCGCGCTCGATGGTGGTGGCGGGCACGCTGGAGGAGTGGCGGAGCTGGACGGATCTGCCGTTCGACCGCTCCGGGGCGATCGAGGTGCCCGGCGCCCTCAGCCCGGTCCACTGCGACGTGGAGCACGACCACGCCGTCTACGTCGAGCCGAACGTCTGGGTCGTCCACTCCCTGACCTGAGGGCAGGGCCCTCTCACTTGAGCCTGAGCCTGCGCATGGTCTTGAGGGTGGTGACCAGGGTGCCGGCCCACTTCTCGTACGGCAGCCCGAACGGCGGCTCGAACCCCAGCCAGCCCGCCTGCGCGGCCACGGTCTTGGACTCCGTGTAACGCAGCAGGCCCTCCGCGCCGTGCCGGCGGCCCAGCCCGGAGGCCTTCATGCCGCCCATGGGGGCGTCGTAGGAGGCGTAGGCGGAGGCGTACCCCTCGTTGATGTTGACCGTGCCGGCCTTGACACGGGCGGCGAGCGCGCGGCCGCGCGCCCGGCTGGAGGTCCAGATGGAGGCGTTGAGGCCGTAGATGGTGTCGTTGGCCAGCTCCACCACCTCGTCGTCGGAGGTGAACGGATAGAGCGCCACCACCGGCCCGAACGTCTCGTTGCGGCACAGTTGCATGTCCTCGCCGACGCCGGTGAGCACGGTCGGCTCGTAGAACAGCGGCCCCAGGTCCGGTCTGGCCCGGCCGCCGGTCAGCACCGTCGCGCCCTTGGCCACGGCGTCCTCCACGTGCGCGCTGACCGTGTCGAGCTGGCGCTGTGAGGTCAGCGAGCCCATCTGCACCGACCAGTCGTGGCCCGCGCCGAGCTTGAGCGCGGCGACCTGCCCGGTGAAGCGCTCGGCGAACGTGTCGAACACCGAGGCGTGCACGTAGAGGCGCTCGATGGATAGGCAGAGCTGCCCGGCGTTGGCGAAGCAGGCGCGGATGGCACCCTGTACGGCCACGTCCAGGTCGGCGTCGTCGAGCACCACCATCGGGTTCTTGCCGCCGAGCTCCAGCGAGCAGCCGATGAGCCGCTTGGCCGCCTCCTCGGCGATCTTCCGGCCGCCGCGCGTGGAGCCGGTGAAGGCCACGTAGTCGGCGTGGTCCAGCAGCGCGTCGCCGATCTCGGCCGGCTCGCCGAGCACGACCTGCCAGATCTCGCGCGGCATGCCCAGCTCGGCCAGCAGGTCGATGGTCCACAGCGTGGACAGGCAGGTCTGGGTGTCGGGCTTGTGCACGATGGCGTTGCCGGCCAGCAGCGCGGGCACCGCGTCGGTGACGCCGAGCGCCAGCGGGTAGTTCCAGGGGGAGATCAGCGCGACCACGCCCTTGGGCTGGCGCAGCTCCACCACCCGGGTGGCGCCGGGGAAGATGCCCTTGCGCGCGCGGGGGGCGAGCAGGCCGGGCGCGCGGCGGGCGTAGTAGAGGCCGCAGCCGGCGACGTCGAGCACCTCTTCGAAGGCGTGCTTGCGGGCCTTGCCGGTCTCGTTCTGGACGATGTCCAGGATCTCGCTCCTGCGGTCCAGGATCGCGTCGTGCAGCAGCAGGAAGGGTTTCGCCCGCGCGGCGGCCGATCGCGCCGACCACTCGAGCTGGGCGGCCCTGGCTTTCTCATATGCCCGGCGAACGTCATCAGCGTCCGATATGGGGAGCTCGGCAAGATTTTCGCCGGTAAATGGGGCGGTGATGTGCCGTGTCCTACCGCTGGTCGTCACGTGCATGGCAGAAGGATATTCCGCGAAGATACTCGTAGGTAGTTTTTACGGATGCTCGGCGTAGGGCCAGAATCCCTACATGGCATCCTTCGCTCCGCTACGACCCGGAGATCCACAGCGGCTCGGGGGCCTGGAACTCCAAGGCAGGCTCGGAGAGGGCGGCCAGGGCGTCGTCTACCTCGGCAAGGACCCCGCCGGCACGCACCTGGCCGTCAAGTGGCTGCGCCCCGATCTGTCGGGTGACCAGGTGAGCGTCGAGCGGTTCCTGCGCGAGGTCCAGGTGGCCCAGCAGGTGGCGCCCTTCTGCACCGCGGCAGTTGTGGGGACCGGGGTCGAGCAGGACCGACCGTACATCGTCAGCGAGTTCATCGAAGGACCCTCGTTACACAAGATCGTGCAGGAGGAGGGGCCGCGCACCGGGTCCGTCCTGCACCGGCTGGCCATCGGCACCGCCACCGCGCTGGCCGCCATCCACCAGGCCGGGATCGTGCACCGCGACTTCAAACCGGCCAACGTGATCATCGGCGCCGACGGGCCCAGGGTGATCGACTTCGGCATCGCGCGGGCGCTCAACGCCACCGCGACGATCAGCAGCATGGTCGTGGGGACGCCCGCGTACATGGCGCCCGAGCAGATCATGGGCGAGACCGTCGGGCCGGCCGCCGACATGTTCTCGTGGGGCAGCGCGATGGTCTTCGCGGCCTGCGGCCGGGCGCCGTTCGGCAGCGACACGATGCCCGCGGTGATCAACCGGGTGCTCAACCAGCAGCCCGACCTCGACGTGCTGGACGGGCAGCTACGTGACGTCGTGGCCGCCTGCCTGGCCAAGGATCCGGCGCAGCGGCCCACCGCCGAGCAGGTGATCATGCGCCTGCTGCAGCGCCCCGAGCCGAACTCCGGCATGCTGGCCCAGGCCGCCGCCGAGGCCGCTCCCAGCCCGCCCTTCGGCCCACCGCCCGGGCCCGCGCCGCACTCGGGGCCGGCGGCCTACCACGGGCACGCACCGCACTCCGGGCCCGTGCCGCACCACTCGGGGGGTGTCCCGTACCCGGGTCCGGCCCAGCATCCCGGGCATCCCGGCCCCGTCCCGCGCACCGGCGCCGTCGCGCCGCACCCCCACGGCCAGTGGACACCGCCCGGGCCGCCCCCGCAGCCGACCTATCCGACCCACCACCCGCCGTCGCGGAGGAGCCGGGGCCCGCTGATCGCGGGTGCCGCGATCGCGGTCGCGCTGCTGGTGCTCGCGGGCGTGGTCGTGATCATCCAGATCGACAAGTCGACGCTGGCGGACCCGCCCGCGAAGTCCAGCAGGACACCGAGCAGCATTCGATCCCCCAGACCGTCCGCGACGGCGGCGGCCGTGCCGAGAACGGGCACGAAGAAGGCGCTGCCCGGCGCCGACATCTCCCTCTACGAGAACCCGGCCGACGCCATCGTGCTGACCTCGTACGAGGTCTTCGACAAGAAGGGCGACGACTGGGTCGACTACGCCAGGGGCGCACTTCACGGCACTTTCACGAAATATGCCGGCAACTGGGAGTCGATGGTCTCCCCCGACGGCCGCTACCTCGCGACCCGGGGCCGCAGCTACAGCTCCGACAACTTCGACTTCATCGTGATCACCGATCGTGACACGGGCGAGAGGACCACGATCAAGACCGTGAAGAAACCGCTGATCAGCAGCATCAGGGCCTGGTCGAATGACGGTGGCAAGATCCTGCTGAACATCGAGCGGAAGGACGGCGACGACTGGGTCTACCCCGGCTTCGTCCTCGTGGACGTGCTCGGGAAGGACTCCACCACGGTCAACGTGTCCGACGATTCCATCCGGCAGACGGCCTTCGGCTTCGACGGCTCCTACGAGGGCACGGTCAACGTCTACGGCGACGAGAAGAACCGGGGCCTGCGCTTCTTCGACGCCGAGGGCAAGGCCACCCACTCCGTGCCGGGCATCGGCACGCTGTCGGCCGGCACGCAGGACATCTTCTCCCCCTCCGGCAAGGCGTTCGTCACCAACTGCCCCAACGGCGGCGACGGCGACCACTGCGTCTGGGACTCGGCCACGGGCGAGCGCCTGCGCAAGTTCTCCTCCGACTGCGACAAGGTCCTCGGCTGGTACGACGAGAGCCACCTCTACTGCTGGGAACAGGACAACAACGCCAACGACGAGGTCCAGGTCGTCGACTTCAACGGAAAGCTGGTACGCAAGCTGCTGGAGGTCCCCGACGAGATCGACTTCAGCCCGGCCTTCACCGTCAACCCCAACAGGGGCTCCTGAACCGTACGGACCGGGCAGCCGTCAAGAGGTCATGAGGACGCTGATCCGAACGGCCGTGACCGCCACCGCACTCGTGGCGGTCACGGCCGCCTGCACCGCTTCGCCGGGAGGCACGGCGCCACCCCCGAAGGCCGGCCTCGGCGCCGTCCGCCTGGTGGCCTACGACAGCTGCGAGGAGTTGCTGTCCGGCCTGCGCGAGCACACCGCCCGCAACGTCACCCCGTACGGCCTCGGCTCCAGCAACCCCATGATGGCCATGGAGGACAGCAGGGCGGCGGTACTCCCGAACCAGCGCACGGCGACCACCCCCGAGCACTCCACCACGAACGTCCACGAAGCCGGCGTGGACGAGCCGGACCTGGTGAAGACGGACGGCGACCGCGTCATCACGGTCACCGACGGCACCCTGCGGATCATCGACACCGCCACCAGGAAGATCACCGCCACGCTGGAGCTGGCGAAAGCGAACACCGGCGTGGTGGCCCCCTCCGACCTGCTGGTCGCGGGCGACCGGGCGCTGGTCCTGCTGCACGACGGCGGCATGATGGCGGCCCGTACGTTCGCGCCGAGCGGCGACACCCGATACGTGCTGGTCGACCTGGCCGCCGAGCCCAGAATCCTCAGCTCGGTCCGGGCGGAGGGCACCTACCTGGACGCCAGGATGGTCGGCTCCACGGTCAGGCTCGTGATCCGCAACCAGCCGGAGATCATGTTCCCGCAGTGGCAGGAAGGCTTCGTGGACACCGAGCAGCTCAAGGTGAACCGGGCCGCGGTCCTGCGGGCCCCGATCGAGTCCTGGCTGCCCGAGTTCGAGATCACGGACGCGTCCGGCGCCGTCACGAAGCACACCGTCGACTGCGAGCGGGTCAGCCACCCCGCCGACTACACCGGCACCTCGCTGCTGACCGTGCACACCATCGACCTGGCGCGGGGCCTCACCGCCGCGGGCACCGACCCGATCAGCCTGGCGGCCGACGGCGACATCGTGTACGGCACCGGCACCAGCCTCTACGTGGCCAGCAACCCGCGCTGGTGGCTGCCGATCATCCTCCGGCAGCCGATCGAGGACACGCCCGCCACGAGCGACGCGCCCCCGGCCGCCGATCCCACGCCGACAGACCCCTCCGTCACCGCCACCGCAACGCCCTTGGACACCGCCACGCCCAGCCCGGAGCCGTCGATCCCGCCGGAGGAGACCGAGGTGCACCGGTTCGACATCGCCGCGCCGGGCCCGCCCGCCTACGTGGCCTCGGGCAAGGTGCCGGGACGGCTGCTGAACCAGTACTCCCTGTCGGAGTACGAGGGCCACCTCCGCGTCGCCACCACCCTCAACTCCCCTGACGGCCGCTCCAGCTCCAGCACCGTCCACGTGCTCAGGGCCGACACCCTGGCCAAGACGGGCGAGGTCAGTGGCCTGGGTGAGGGCGAGCGCATCTACTCGGTCAGGTTCATCGGCGCGGTCGGCTACTGCGTGACGTTCCGGCAGGTGGACCCGCTCTACACGCTCGACCTGCGCGACCCGGCGGCGCCCAGGGTGACGGGCGAGCTGAAGATCACCGGCTACTCCGCCTACCTGCACCCCGGCGCCTCCGGCCGGCTGATCGGCATCGGCCAGGAGGCCAGCGAGCAGGGCAGGACGCTGGGCACGCAGGTCTCGCTGTTCGACGTGAGCGACCCGGCCGCCCCGCGCAGGTTGTCGCAGTTCTTCCAGAAGGAGTCGGGCTCGGAGGCCGAGTGGGACCCGCACGCGTTCCTGTACTGGCCCAAGACCGGCCTGGCGGTGATCCCGCTGACGCAGGCGTCCGAGTCGGGCGCGCTCGTGCTGCGGATCGACGACTCGGGCGTGTCGCGGCTCGGCATGATCCGGCATCCGGCGCAGCGGCAGGAGGGCGACCCCTACCAGCCGGGCATCCAGCGCTCGCTGGTCATCGGTGACGAGCTGTGGACGGTCTCGCACGGGGGCATCCAGGTCAACGACGCCACCACGCTCGCCGAACGGGCCTGGATTCCGAACCGCTAATTACTCCGCGATTGCTCATTTGCCGCGAACCAGCACCCTTCTATGGACACACTCCCACAAATAATGAAAAATCACCTGACAATGTGTTGTCGGATCAGGTGGGTGCGTCATGCCTTTTGTGGGGCGAGAGCGCGAACTCCGTCAGCTCAACGACACTCTCGCGCGCCCACCGGTCATCGTCCTCATCGAGGGCGAGGCGGGCGTCGGCAAGACGCGGCTGCTGCGTGAGCTGGACGGGCACCCCATGCTGTCCGGGAGCTGCCATCCCATGCGCTTCCCGTACGGGCCGATCGTGGAGGCACTGCGCGCGGCCCGCCCGCCCCGGGGCCTCAACCCGGTCACCGGCGCGCTGCGCCCGTTGCTGCCGGAGTGCGCCCACCTCCTCCCGCCCGCGCCGCCCCCGCTGCACAACGCCCAGGTCGAGCGGCACCGGCTGTTCAGGGGCGTGCTCTCGCTGCTCGACGCGCTGCGCCCGATCACCCTGGTGGTGGAGGACGTGCACTGGGTGGACCAGGACACCAGGGAGCTGCTGGGGTTCCTGGCCCGCTGCCTGCCCGAGGCGGTCAACCTCGTGCTCACCTACCGTGCCGAGGACCTGTGCCACCCGGTGACCGAGCTGATCGCGCACCTGCCGCCGCACATCGACCACGTGGAGCTGGCCCTGGCGCCGCTCACCGCCGAGGAGACCGAGCTGCTGGCCAAGCACCTGCTGCCGGGCTCGGCCGACCTGTGGCCGCTCACCGGCGGCCTGCCGCTGGCGATCGAGGAGCTGGCCCGCATGCTGGCCCAGGGCATGGAGCCGGGCACGCCGCCCGCGCTCCGCGACGCCTTACGGCTCAGGCTGGACGCGCTGCCGCCCGTGGCGCGCAGGATCGTGCAGGCCGCGGCCATGCTGGAGGAGCCGGCCTGCCTGCACACGCTGACGACCGTCGCGGGCATGCTGCCCGAGCAGGGCGAGCGCGGGCTCGCCGAGGCCGTCAGACGCGGCCTGCTACGCGAGTGGACCCCCGGCACGTACGGCCTGCGCCAGCCCCTGGCCAGGCAGGCCGTGCGCGAGTCGATCACCCCCACCATCAGGCGCCGGCTGAGCCGCCGCATCGAGGCCCCCACGCAGCCGGTCGGCGTCCTGTCGCCCCGGGAGGAGCAGGTGATCGGGCTGGCCGCGGACGGGCTCACGAACAGGGAGATCGCCGAGAGCCTCTTCCTGTCGCGGCGGACGGTCGAAGTGCACGTGGCCAACGCCCTGCGCAAGCTCGGACTCACTTCACGGCGGCAGCTCAGCAAGGCTAAGTAGTCGCTTACGTATCAGATACGTATGGCGGTGGGCCTGATCGTGCCTCATGTTTCAAGAGTCCGCACCATGCAGGCACCAGAAAGGCGCAGCTGTATGCGATCACGCACCCCCCTGCTCGCGTTACTCGTGACCGCGCTGGCGTTAGCCGCGGCGCCCCCGCCCGTCTCCGCCGTCGCGGCACCAGAGGAAGAGACCTACATCGTCGAGCTCAACCCGCGGCTGCGCAGCACGGCGCAGGAGAACGCCCAGGCCCAGGTGAACCGCCTGAACGGCCGGCTGATCGGCGTCTACGAGCACGCCTTCAAGGGCTACACCGCCCGCCTGACCCCGGCCGCCGCCGAGGAGCTCAGGAAGACCCCGAACGTGCTCAGCGTCGAGCCCGACGCCGTGGTCTCCGCCTTCCCGCAGACGGTCCCCACCGGCATCCGGCGGATCTTCGCCCCGCCGAACCCGAACCTGGACATCGACTCCACCGACGACGTACGCATCAACGTGGACGTGGCGGTCGTCGACACCGGCGTGGACAACACCCACCCCGACCTGAACGTGGTCGCCCGCGCCAACTGCGTGACCGGCGTGTGCGTGAACAACTCCGGCGTCGACGACAACGGCCACGGCTCGCACGTCGCCGGCACCGTCGGCGCGCTCGACAACAGCATCGGCCCGGTCGGCGTCGCGCCCGGCGCCCGCATCCACGGCGTGAAGGTGCTCAACGCGGCCGGCTCGGGCAGCCTGGCCGGCATCGCCGCCGGCATCAACTGGGTGGTGGCACGCGCCTCCACCATCGAGGTGATCAACCTCAGCCTCGGTTGCGCCGGCTGCAGCAGCAGCGCCATCAGCAACGCGATCACGAACGCCGTCAACGCCGGCATCGTGGTCGTCGTGGCCGCGGGCAACAGCAACGCGAACACCTCCACGTTCTTCCCCGCCAACCACCCCGACGTGGTCACCGTCTCGGCCCTGACCGACAACGACGGCCTGCCCGGCGGCGCGGGCGGCAACGTGCTGTCCTGCCGCAGCGAAAGGGACCAGGACGACACCTCGGCCTTCTACTCCAACTACGGGTCCACCGTCGAGATCACCGCGCCGGGCACCTGCATCTACTCGACCTACATGAACGGCGGCTACGCCACGATCAGCGGCACCTCGATGGCCAGCCCGCACGTGGCCGGCGCGGCCGGCGTGCTCACCGCGGGCACCCGCAAGCCGACGACCAGGGCCGGCTCCCTGGCCGTACGTAGCACGCTGATCGCCACGGGCAACTTCAACTGGACCGACGAATCCGGCGACGGCGTCAAGGAGCCGCTGCTCGACGTGCACGACGCCACGCGGTATTAGCCCGACCCCGTGACGCCCCTGACGTCCGGGCACGGCCCCTCGGGGCGGTGCCCGGACGTTTGCTCACGGCTCGATGGGTAGATCTGTCCCCACATGACCCTCCAGGAAAGGGCGGTCCGTGGATCCCGCAGCGCCGCGGGCCGCCCATTCACACCGGCGGGACCCCTGCCGTCATGAGTGCTCCGGCGCCACCACGGGGACGATCTCCGGCGCGCCGAGCCTGATCGCGTCGGCCTCCTGGTCGGAGTCCTGCTCCTGGGAGCGGCGCTCGGCCTCCACCCGCTTGGTGAAGTATTCGACCTCCCGCTTGACCTGCTCGCCGTCCCAGCCGAGCGGCTCGGCCAGCAGCTCGGCGGCCTCCTGCGCGACCGCCTGCCCGCGGTGGAAGGTCTCGATGGAGATGTGCGTACGCCTGGTCAGCACGTCGTTGAGATGCCGGGCTCCCTCGTGGGTGGCGGCGTAGACGATCTCGGCCCGCAGATAGTCGTCGGCCCCCGACAGCGGCCTGGCCAGCGCCGGGTCCTGCTCGACCAGCTCCAGCACCTCGTCGATCAGCGAGCCGTAGCGCTGGAGCAGGTGCTCGATCCTGGCCACGTGCAGCCCGGAGCGCTGGGCGATCCGGTGCCGGGAGTTCCACAGCGCCTGGTAGCCCTCGGCGCCGGCGAGCGGGATCCGGTCGGTGCATGAGCGCGGCACCCGCTGGTCGAGCCCGTGCGCCACGGCGTTGACGGCGTCCTCGGCCATGACGCGATAAGTCGTGTATTTTCCTCCGGCGATCATCACCAGGCCCGGCACCGGGTGGGCCACCACGTGCTCCCTGGACAGCTTGGACGTCTCGTCGGACTCACCCGACAGCAGCGGGCGCAGCCCCGCGTAGACGCCCTCGACGTCGTCGCGGGTCAGCGGCACCGACAGGACGGCGTTGACGTGGTCGAGCAGATAGTCGATGTCGGCCCGGGAGGCGGCGGGGTGGACCTTGTCGAGCGTCCACTCGGTGTCGGTGGTGCCGATGATCCAGTGCCGGCCCCACGGGATCACGAACAGCACCGACTTCTCCGTACGCAGGATGATGCCGGTCAGCGAGTGGATCCGGTCCCTGGGCACCACCAGGTGGATGCCCTTGGAGGCGCGTACGTGGATCTGCCCGCGTCCGCCGACGAGCTCCTGGATGTCGTCGGTCCAGACGCCGGTGGCGTTGACGACCTGCTGGGCGCGTACTTCGAAGCGGTGGCCGTTCTCCTGGTCGCGCACGCGCACGCCGGTGACCCGCTCCCCCTCCCGCAGGAACCCCACCACCTGCGCCCGCGGCGCCACCAGGGCACCGTAGGTGGCCGCGGTGCGCAGCATCGTCATCACGTAGCGGGCGTCGTCGACCTGCGCGTCCCAGTACTGGATGGCGCCCGTGAACGCGGTCCGCTTCAGCGCCGGGGACAGCCGCAACGCCCGCGAGCGCGACAGGTGCCGGTGAGCCGGCACCCCCCGGGTGAGCCCGGCGGCGAAGCCGAGCGAGTCGTAGAGCGCCACGCCCGCGCCGACGTAGGGCCGCTCCCAGACGTAGTGGGTCATCGGGAACAGGAACGGCACCGGCCGGACGAGGTGCGGCGCGATCCGCTGCAGCAGCAGCGCCCGCTCCCGCAGGGCCTCGCGCACCAGCTCGAAGTTGAGCTGCTCCAGGTAACGCAGGCCGCCGTGGATGAGCTTGGACGAGCGTGAGGAGGTGCCGGAGGCGAAGTCCCTGGCCTCGACCAGGGCCACGGCGAGCCCGCGGGTCGCGGCGTCCAGGGCGACCCCCGCCCCCACGACGCCGCCGCCGACCACGACCACGTCGAGCTCCTGCCCGGACATGCCCTCCAGCGCCTCGGCCCGCTCCGCGGGACCGAGTCGGGCCACACTCCTTCCCGACGTCATGACTCCCCCTGGGATCGGCTGCCCTCCATACCTACCCGCCGCGGGCTGGACCTGTAACGCCTGGGGCCCTCAAGCGCGTACGACCTTGACCCCCGCGTCGGCGAGCCGGTCGGCCTCGGAATCGGGCAGCTCGGTGTCGGTGACCAGCGTGTCGATCCGCTGGATCGGGCAGATCCGGGAGAAGGCCCGCTTGCCCACCTTGGAGGAGTCGGCCACCACCACGACCTGGTCGGCCCGGCTGATGAGCAGGTTGTTGACGCTCGCCTCGCCCTCGTGGTGAGCCGAGGCGCCGAGATCGACGTCCAGCGCGTCGACCCCGAGGAAGGCCACGTCCAGCGTCACCTGCTCCAGCACCCCGGTCGCCAGCGGCCCGATGAGCTCGTAAGACTGCTGCCTGGCCACCCCGCCGGTCACCACGATCTTGACGTGCCGGCGCACGGTGAGCTCGGCGGCGATGTTGAGCGCGTTGGTGACGACCGTGAAGCCGCTCTCCAGGGAGGACTGCGTGGCCAGGGTGCGCGCGAGCTCGGAGGTGGTGGTGCCGCCGTTGAGCCCGACCACGGCGCCGGGCGTGACCAGCTCGGCCGCGGCGGCCGCGATGCGGTGCTTCTCGCCGGCGTGCCTGGCCGTCTTGTAACGCAGCGGCAGGTCGTAGCTGACGCTCTGCGCGACCGCGCCGCCCCGCGTGCGCATGAGCATCTGCTGCTGGGCGAGCTGATCGAAGTCACGCCGGATCGTCGCGGTGGACACGTCGAGCGCCTGAGAGGCCTCCTCCACCGACAGCCTGCCCTCCTGGGCCAGCAGCTCCAGGATGCCGTTCCAACGGTCGTAGCGGGACACGAGGGCCTCCCTGGGGACGGTCGAGAGGTAAGCGTGGCACAACCGGGAGTGCCAGGCCAACGGTGTTCATAAGTGCGCTTTCTTGGTATAAAAACAGCACAAACAATCAATCACGGGAGGCACGTGGTGACCACCACTCACACCGAGGCCGAGATCGCGTCCCAGCCGGAGTGCTGGCGCCGCGCCGTCGCGAACGTCCCCGCCGACGTGCTGCCGCGCCGGGGCGAGCGGGTCGCCGTCGTCGGCTGCGGGACGTCGTGGTTCATCGCGATGGCGTACGCGGCGCTGCGGGAGCGGGCCGGGCACGGCGAGACCGACGCGTTCGCCGCCTCCGAGGCCCCGATCGACCGCCGCTACGACCGGGTGCTCGCGCTCAGCCGTTCCGGCACCACGACCGAGGTGCTGGAGCTGCTGGCCGGGACCACCACGAGGACCACGGCCATCACCGCCGACCCTGACACGCCGATCATGACGGCCGCCGACGAGGTCGTCGTGCTCGACTACGCCGACGAGCGCTCGGTCGTGCAGACCAGGTTCGCCACCACGCAGCTGGCCCTGCTGCGCGCGTCGCTCGGCGAGGACCTGACCCAGGCGATCGACGACGCCGAGCAGGCCGTGGCCGTGCCGCTGCCCGAGGCGCTGGTCAACGCCGAGCAGTTCAGCTTCCTCGGCACCGGCTGGTCGGTGGGCCTGGCCCAGGAGGCCGCGCTGAAGATGCGCGAGGCGTCCCGCTCGTGGACGGAGGCGTACCCGGCGATGGAATACCGGCACGGGCCGATCAGCATCGCCGCCCCCGGGCGGGTGACCTGGATGCTCGGCACCGCGCCGGAGGGCCTGCGCGCTCAGGTCGAGGAGACCGGCGCCACGTTCTTCGAGAGCGGGCTCGACCCGATGGCCGAGCTGATCCGCGCCCAGCGGGTCGCCGTGGCCCGGGCCTTCGCCCGCGGCCTGAACCCCGACGAGCCCATGCACCTCACCCGATCTGTGATCCTTTCCTCATGAGCCTTACTCTTGCCGACGCCAGGATCGTGACCCCCGAGGGAGTTCACGAGGGGTGGCTGACCATCGAAGACGGCCGCATCACGCATGTCGGCCACGGATCGGCCCCGGGTCCCGGCCTGAGCGTGGGCGGCCGGCACGTGGTGCCGGGGTTCGTGGACATCCACAACCACGGGGGCGCGGGCGGCTCCTTCCCGACCGGCGAGCAGGACAAGGCACGCGAGGCGGTGGCGCTGCACCGCCGCCACGGCACCACGACCATGATGGCCAGCCTGGTCACCGACTCGATCGACGGGCTCGCCAGGGCCGCCGCCTCGCTGTCCGAGCTGTGCGAGGAGGGGCTGCTGGCCGGGATCCACTTCGAGGGGCCGTACATCGCCAAGGCCCGCTGCGGCGCGCACGACCCGACGCTGCTGCGCGAGCCGTCGCCGCGGGAGCTGGCGGAGCTGATCAAGGCCGGGCGCGGGCAGGTGCGCATGGTGACCGTCGCCGCCGAGCTGCCGGGGGCGCTCGACACGATCCGCCTGGCCGCCGCCGAGGGCGTCATCGCAGCGGTGGGGCACAGCGACGCCGACTACGAGCAGACGCTGGCGGGCGTCGAGGCCGGCGCGAGCGTGGCCACGCATCTCTACAACGCGATGCCGCCGCTGGGGCACCGCGCCCCTGGGCCGGTGGCGGCGCTGCTGGAGGACGAGCGGGTGACGGTCGAGCTGATCAACGACGGGGTGCACGTGCATCCGGCGATGCTGCGGCTGGCGTACGAGGTGGCCGGGCCCGGCAGGACCGCGCTGATCACGGACGCGATGTCGGCCACCGGCCTGGGCGACGGCGACTACGTGCTCGGCCCCATGCGGGTACGGGTGGCCGACGGCGTGGCCCGGCTGGTCGAGGGCGGGTCCATCGCGGGATCCACGCTGACCATGGACGTCGCGTTCCGGCGCAGCGTCCGGGAAGTGGGCCTGTCCATGCCCGAGGCGGTCCAGGTGGCCTCGCTGACGCCCGCCCGGGTGCTCGGCCTGGCCGACCGGATCGGCTCGATCGCCGTCGGCAAGGCGGCGGACCTGGTGGTGCTGTCCGACACGCTGGAGGTGACCGGAGTGATGAAGGACGGCGGCTGGGTCACGGAGCCGCGATGATCCTCACCGTGACGCTCAACGCCGCGCTCGACGTCACCTACCAGGTGCCCGCCGTGGACTGGAACGGGGTCAACCGGGTCGGCGCGGTGCACCGGCGGGCCGGTGGCAAGGGTGTCAACGTGGCCAGGGTGCTCGCAGCGCTCGGGCAGGACGTGCTGGTCAGCGGGCTGGTGGGCGGGCCCACCGGCCAGGCGATCGAGGCGGACCTGCGAGCGGCGGGCCTGCCCAGCGCGCTGACCGGCATCGCCGCCGACTCCCGCACGACGCTGGCGGTCTCCGAGACGCCCGGCTCCCATGCGGACGGCACGATTAGCTCCCGTGCGGACGGCGGCGGGCGGGCGGGCGGTGCGTCCGGGCGTACGGCGCTGTTCAACGAGCCGGGTCCCGAGGTCACGCCGGTCGAGCTGGCGGACTTCACCCGGCACTACACCTCGTTGGTGGCCGCCGCCGACGTGGTGGTCATCTCGGGCAGCCTGCCGCGCGGCGTCCCGGTGGACACCTACGCCGCCCTGGCCGCCATCGCCGCCGACCGGGGCGTGCCCGCCATAGTGGACGCCGACGGCGAGCCGCTGCGCCACGCGCCAGAGGGCCGGCCCGCCGTGGTCAAGCCCAACGCGGAGGAGCTGGCCAGGGCCGTGCCCGGCGGCACCCCGGCCGAGGGCGCCCAGGCGCTGCGCGACCGGGGCGCGGACTCGGTGGTGGTCTCCATGGGCGCCGCCGGGCTGCTGGCCGTGACCGGGGAGGGAACCTTCCGGGCGCGGATGCCGTACGAGGTGGCGGGAAACCCGACCGGCGCCGGCGACTCGCTGGTCGCGGGGCTGGCGCTGGGCCTGGTCGAGTCGGCGCCGTGGCCGGAGCGGCTGCGGCGGGCGGCGGCGCTGGGCGCGGCCGCCGTGGCCGCGCCGGTGGCCGGCGACTTCGACCGGGACGTGTACGCCGACATCCACCCCCAGATCATCATCACGTAAGGAGCACACGCCATGCCCCTCGCCGCCCTCGGCGACATCATCGGCACGTCACCCACCGGGGTGGGGGCGTTCAACGTGATCCACCTCGAACACGCCACCGCCATCGTCTCCGGCGCCGAGGCCCTGGGCCTGCCGGTCGTGCTGCAGATCAGCGAAAACTGCGTGCGCTACCACGGCGCGCTGGAGCCCCTCGCGCTGGCCGCGCTCGCCGTCGCCAGGCGCGCCGAGGTGCCGGTCGCCGTGCACCTCGACCATGCCACCGGCCGCCCGCTCGTGGAGGAGGCGGTGGAGCTGGGGCTGGGCTCGGTGATGTACGACGCCTCGGCGCTGCCGGACGAGGAGAACGTCCTCACCACCGCGGAGGTGGCCGCCTGGTGCCACGAGCGCGGCGTGTGGGTGGAGGCCGAACTGGGCGAGGTCGGGGGCAAGGACGGGGTGCACGCGCCCGGAGCGCGTACCAAGCCGCACGAGGCGGTCGACTACGTGGCCAGGACCGGCGTGGACGCGCTGGCCGTGGCCGTGGGCACCTCCCACGCCATGACCACCAAGGACGCGGTGCTGGACCTGGAGCTCGTCGCCGAGCTGCATGCCGCCGTGCCGGTGCCGCTGGTGCTGCACGGCTCGTCGGGGGTGCCGGACGACGTGCTGCGGGAGGCCGTACGGCACGGCATGAAGAAGATCAACATCGCGACCCACCTGAACAAGGCGTTCACCGGCGCGATCCGCGACTACCTGGTCCACGACGAGCGGGTGGTCGATCCGCGCAAATATGTCAAGGCGGGCCGGGACGCCGTGGCCAGGGAGGTCACCCACCTGCTCGGCGTGCTCACGGGCTGAGCCGCTTGCGCATCAGCACGGCCGAGCGGCCCTCGATCCCCGTTCGGCCGGTCTCCACGTAGCCGAGCGACTCGTACAGGGCGATGTTGGAGGTCATCTTCACGTTCGTGTAGAGGCGCAGGTCGGGCAGGCCCAGCCGGCGCGCCTCCCGCTCGGCGTGGGCCATCAGCCCGCGCCCGATGCCCCGGCCGTGCCGGTCGGGGCGTACGGCGACGTTCTCGACCAGCAGCACGCCGTCCTCGGGCACGAGCACGATGAGCCCGTCGAGCTCGTCGGTCACGTGCACGTGGCCGGCGGCGATGAGCGCGGCGTAGTCGGCCTCCATCGGCAGCGGCCGCATGCCGATGACCTCCACCCACGGGGTGTAGGCGGCGTGCACCAGCCGCTCGACGTCGGGTCTGTCTTCAGGGCGCGCGAGTCTCACGCGCCCAATGTTGCCAGGACCCGTTCGACCTGCCGGTGGAAGGTCCCCGGCGGATTGCGCGGGTGCTCGTGCGAGAGCAGGAACATCCAGACGAGCGCCTGCACCTTCCGGCACTCGCGCATCCGCCGCTCCTCGTGCGGGCTCAGCTCGAACCGGCGGGCGATCTCCACCTCGCCGTCCACCCACATCGACACGTGCTCGGCCAGCTCGGCCAGCTCGAACGCCAGGTCGCTGCGGCCGGAGTCCTCGAAGTCGACGATCCGGACGCGGTGGCCGTCCCACAGGAAGTTGGCCAGGTTGCCGTCCCCGGCTCCGAACACGGGGGTGATCCCCGACTCGCCCGGCGACCACCGCTCCAGCCAGCGCAGGCCCTCCTTCACGGCCCGGTCCGACAGCGGGTCCCGTGGCTGCCAGCCGGCGCCCCGGCGGCGCACCCAGTCCACGACCGCCTGGCGCTGCCAGGGGCGCACCGGGACGGTCCGCAGGACCTCGGGCGGCACGGCGGCGTGCAGCTCGGCCAGCGCGTCGGCCATGGCCGCGACGTGCACGCCGCCCACGAACAGCCCGCGCAGCGGCACCCCGGCGATCCGCGACATCCGCACGGCGCCGCCCTCGAACGCGATCGGCTCCGGCGCCAGCCCGGGGGCGTGCTCCGCCAGCAGGGTGAGCGCCCGCCATTCACGCTCGGCGGCGCCCGGTTTGCTGTCCACGAACCGCTTGGTCACGACGTCGTCGTCGTAAGCCAGGTCGTGGGTGTGCTGGAGATCGGCCATGTCCGCATGCTAGGTCACGAGCCGGCCCGCCATTCGCTCGACGACGCTGGTCAGAGGCATGTGGATCTCCCCGCCCGGCCGGGAGCGGGCGATCTAAACCTGCTCGGACCGCAGCGCCCGCACGAGCTCCTCCCGGAACTCGGCCGTGGCCAGCGGGTTGCCGTAGTCCCGCGAGTGCACGATCAGCCCGTCCCGCACGCGCATCACCATGATGTACGAGAGCACGACCGGCCGGCCCGAACCCAGGAGCGTGCCGTGCAGGTCGTATTCGAGGACGACCACCTCGGGATCGGCGGTCTCGTGGATCACCACGTTGTCGGTCCTGTCGCGACGGATGACCTTCGCCGAAAGCTCGAACCTCTCCCGGTGCCCCTGCCTCCCCTCGAACCTGGTCGGCACTCCCTCCGGCGCGAAGGGGATCTCGATCACCGAGTCCTCCGCGTACAGGTCGGCGAGCCCGCCGCCGATCACCGCGTCCAGGAAACGCTCGGCCACCTCACGCGCAGACGACATCTCATACCTCCGGTTGACCTAGAATACGGAACGAACTATCCGTTTAGACGTTACGGAACACCGGTTCCGCTTGTCAATCCGGGAGCCACCACATGACCGTCACGGGCCGCGCGGACGCCCGCCGCAACCGCGCACAACTCCTGGCGGCGGCGCAGGCCGCGTTCGCCGAGGAGGGGCTGTCGGTGCCGCTCGACGCCATTGCCCGCCGGGCCGGCGTGGGGGCGGGCACCGTCTACCGGCACTTCCCGAACAAGGAGGCGCTGTTCGCGGCGGTGGTGAGCGAGCGGGTCGGGCTGCTGGTCGAGGAGATCGCCGCCCTCGCGGGCACCATAGGCCGCGCCGACCCGGGCGCCGCCTTCTTCGCGGCCTTCGAGCGGTCGGTCGAGCAGGTGGCCTACAACAAGGCGCTGTGCGAGTCGCTGGCCTCGGACGCGCGGGCCAGGGTCGCGCCGGACGCCCGCGATCGCTACCGGGCGGCGCTGGCCGCGCTGCTGTCGCGCGCCCAGGAGGCCGGGGCTGTCCGCCCTGACGTGACGGCGGCCGAGGTGACGAGCCTGGTCGCGGGCTGCGCCGCCATGGCCGGCTTCACCACCGCCGGGTCAGGGCGCACCACGTCCATCGTCATGGACGGACTCAGACCCGCCTCGGCCACCGTAACGAAACCTAACGAAATCTGTTGCGCGGAATGCGGTGCTCCGGTCCCTGCCGCCGGCACCGGCCGCCCGGCCCGCTACTGCGGCAATGCCTGCCGCCAGCGAGCCCACCGCCGCCGCCACACCCCCGCCTGACCATCACGGCATCCCGGTCCTGGGCGACGGGCCGCGAGTCCTCACAATCTCCCTCTCAGGAACTCCCGCTCCACCTCGTTGCCAGTCCGGCTGATCGCCGCCTCGTACGCCTCCGCCGCCTCGGCGTCCTTTCCCAGCCGCCGCAGCAGATCCGCCCGTACAGCGTGGAACAGGTAGTAATCCCCCAGCTCCAGCCCCTCGACCAGCCGCAACCCCGCCACCGGCCCCTCTTCCTCCGCCACCGCCACCGCCCGGTGCAGCGCCACCACCGGGCTCGGGTCGAACGTCAGCAGCAGGTCGTAGAGCCGTACGATCTGCCGCCAGTCCGTGTCCCGTGCGCTCTCCGCGTCGCTGTGCACGGCGTTGACGGCGGCCTGGACCTGGTAGGGGCCGGGCTGGTCACGCCGCAGGCACCACCTGACGATGGCCTGCCCCTCCTCGATCAACCCGCTGTCCCACGACCGCCGGTCCTGCTCGGCCAGCGGCACCAGCTCGCCCGCCCGGGACGTACGCGCCGGGCGCCGCGCCTCGATCAGCAGCATGAGCGCCAGCAACCCCATGACCTCGGGCTCGTCGGGCATCAGCGCGGCGAGCACCCGCCCGAGCCTGATCGCCTCGGCGCAGAGGTCCTCGCGCACCAGCCGATCCCCGGAACTGGCCGTGTACCCCTCGTTGAAGATCAGATAGACCACGGCCAGCACCGCACGCAGCCGCCCGGGCAGGTCATCCCGCTCAGGAACCCGGTACGGGATCCCCGCGTCCCGGATCTTGGCCTTGGCTCGCACCAGCCGCTGCGCCATCGTCGACTCGGAGACCAGGAACGCCCGGGCGATCTCGGCGGTCGTGAGCCCGCCGAGCAACCGCAGGGTGAGGGCCACCCGCGCGGGAACGGCCAGCGCGGGATGGCAGCAGGTGAAGATCAACCGGAGCCGGTCGTCCGGCACGGCCCCCTGCTCGACAGGATCCCCGGGCGCGTGCAACAGCGCGGCCTGCGCGTGCTTGTCGCTCCGCGCCGCCTCCCTGCGCAGCCGATCGATGGCCCGGTTGCGCGCGGTCGTGATGATCCACCCGGCCGGGCTGGGCGGCGTCCCGTCACGGGGCCACTGCCGCACCGCCACGGTGAAGGCCTCCTGCACGGCCTCCTCGGCGAGGTCGATGTCCCCGAAGACGCGCACCAGCACGGCGACCGCCCGCCCGTACTCCGCGCGGAAGACCCGCTCGACCTCCCCCGCCGAAGCACCACCCGGCACCCCGGAACCCACGGACCCCGGCGCCACCGCCCCCGCCTCCGGCGCCGTCGGCCGCGCGCTCCGGGGCATCAGCCGCGTGCCTCGCGCGCCATCGTGTCGACCGCCTGCTTGGCCGCGAGCAGCGACGCCCCGGTCGCCTCCCGATAGATCTTGATCGCGGTGACCTTCTTCCCGGCGCGCAACGCGGTGAAGAACTCCGGCGGCAGGCGAGGCCTCTCCGGCCGGACCGCGACGAGCGCGGAATCGACACCGAGGTGCCGTTGCAGGGATGCGACCTGTTCCTCGAGCCGGGCGACTCTCTCCTCAAGGGATTCCATGTCCGGATAGCTTACCTTCGCCCCCGGGCGGCCCTCCGGCACGGACGGGCCGCCCCCGGGTGGTCAGCGCTGGATCGGCGCGACCACGACCTCCACCCGCTGGAACTCCTTGATGTCGGAGTAGCCGGTCGAGGCCATCGTCCGCCGGAGCGCCCCCATGAGGTTCATCGAGCCGTCCGCCACGCTCGACGGTCCGTGCAGGATCTGCTCCAGCGTGCCCACCGTGCCGAACTCGACCCGCCGTCCCCGCGGCAGGTCCGGGTGGTGCGCCTCGGAGCCCCAATGGAACCCGTGCCCCGGCGCCTCGGCCGCCCGCGCCAGCGGCGAGCCCACCATCACGGCGTCGGCGCCGCACGCGATGGCCTTGGCGATGTCGCCCGACGTGCCCATGCCGCCGTCGGCGATCACGTGCACGTAGCGCCCGCCCGACTCGTCCATGTAGTCGCGTCGCGCCGCCGCCACGTCCGAGATGGCCGTGGCCATCGGCACGGCCACGCCCAGCACGGTACGGGTCGTGTGCGAGGCTCCGCCGCCGAAGCCGACCAGCACCCCCGCCGCGCCCGTGCGCATGAGGTGCAGGGCGGCGGTGTAGGTGGCGCAGCCGCCCACGATGACCGGCACGTCGAGCTCGTAGATGAACTGCTTGAGGTTGAGCGGCTCGGCCCGCCCCGACACGTGCTCGGCGGAGACCGTGGTGCCGCGGATGACGAAGATGTCCACACCCGCGTCGATCACGGCCTTGTGGTACTGGACGGTGCGCTGCGGCGACAGCCGCACGGCCGTGGTGACCCCGGAGGCGCGGATCTCCTCGATCCGCTGCCCGATCAGGTCCTCCTTGATCGGGGCGGCGTAGATCTCCTGGAGCCGCTTGGTGGCCGCCGCCGCGTCGAGGGTGGCGCACTCCTCCAGCAGCGGCGACGGGTTCTCGTAACGGGTCCAGAGCCCTTCGAGGTCGAGCGGCGCGAGCCCGCCGAGGCGGCCGATCTCGATCGCGGTGGCGGGTGAGACCACGCTGTCCATGGGCGCGACGACCAGGGGCAGCTCGAACCGGTAGGCGTCGATCTGCCAGGCGATCGAGACCTCTTCCGGGTCGCGGGTGCGCCTGGACGGAACCAGGCCGATCTCGTCAAGCGCGTACGCCCGCCGCCCGGTCTTCCCCCGGCCGATCTCCACCTGCTGAGTCATGAAGTTACCTTCTGTGATAGTTCGGAGCTTCCACGGTCATCTGGATGTCGTGGGGGTGGCTCTCCTTGAGCCCGGCCGCCGTGATCGGCATGAGCTCGCAGTCGGTGTGCATCTGCGCGATCGTGCGGCAGCCCGCGTACCACATGCCCTGGCGCAGCCCGCCGACGAGCTGGTGCGCCACGGCCGCGACCGGGCCACGGTAGGGCACCTGACCCTCGATGCCCTCCGGGATGTACTTGTCCTCGCCGCCCACCTCGGCCTGCGCGTAGCGGTCCTTGCTGAAGGAGGTGCCGCCGCGCTCGCGGTTGCGTACGGCGCCCAGCGACCCCATCCCCCGGTACGACTTGAACTGCTTGCCGTTGATGAAGATCAGCTCTCCGGGCGACTCCTCGCAGCCCGCGAGCAACGAGCCCAGCATGACCGTGTCCGCCCCGGCAGCGATGGCCTTGACGATGTCACCGGAGTATTGCAGCCCGCCGTCGCCGATGACCGGGATCCCGGCCGGCGCGCACGCCTTGGCGGCCTCGAAGATGGCCGTGACCTGCGGCGCCCCGACCCCGGCCACCACCCGGGTGGTGCAGATGGAGCCCGGCCCGACGCCGACCTTGACCGCGTCGACCCCGGCGTCGACCAGCATCTGGGCGCCGGCCCTGGTCGCGATGTTGCCGCCGATGACCTCGACCTTGCTGTTGGCCTTGACCTTCGCGATCATGTCGGCCAGCCCCTTGGAGTGCCCGTGGGCCACGTCCACGACCACCACGTCCACCCCGGCCTCGATCAGCGCCTTGGCCCTGATCTCGGCGTCGCCGCCGACGCCCACGGCCGCGCCCACGATGAGACGGCCGTCGGCGTCCTTGGTGGAAAGCGGGTATTGCTCGCTCTTGGTGAAGTCTTTGACCGTGATCAGCCCGCGCAGCCGGCCGTCAGCGTCGACCAGCGGCAGCTTCTCGATCTTGTTCTGTCTGAGCAGGGCGAAGGCGTCGTCGCGCGACACCCCCACCCGCGCGGTCACCAGGGGCATCTTGGTCATGACCTCGCGTACGGGCCGCGACTGGTCGGTCTCGAAGCGCATGTCGCGATTGGTCACGATGCCCACCAGCGTGCCGGACTCGTCCGTCACCGGCACACCCGAGATCCGGTAGGTCGCGCACAGCCGCTCGACATCGGCCAGCGTGTCGTCCGGGCTGCAGGTCACCGGGTTGGTGACCATCCCGGCCTCCGAGCGCTTGACCAGGTCGACCTGCTGGGCCTGCTCCTCGACCGACAGGTTGCGGTGCAGGATGCCGATGCCGCCCTGGCGTGCCATGGCGACCGCCATGCGGGCCTCGGTGACGGTGTCCATGGCCGCGGAGACGAGCGGGATGGACAGCGTGATGCCGCGTGACAGGCGCGACCCGGTGTCGGCCTCACCTGGCTGGAGATCTGAATAGGCCGGCACCAGCAGCACGTCGTCGAAGGTCAATCCCACCTCGGTGAACTTGGACATGCGGCGGCCCCTCCTGCCATCTGTGCTGATTGAGCTAAGTCTAGGGCCTGCCGCCAAACGCATCCCCAGCGCCTCGCCCCCCGCGAGCCGGGCTGGGCCGGGCACTCCGCGAGCCGGATGCCGGGAGCACGATGACCCCCACGGCCCGTCGTACCCCCGGCACCAAAAAGTGCCGGGGGATGGGACGGTTGGTGATCCGTCCCATCCCCCGGCCACCGGCATCCGGGCGCGGCGGCGTGGAACGCCACCGAACCCCCCTCCGCGTTCTGATGGCCCGCTCCGCCGTGCCCTTCCGGGATGCCGACGCTAGGTAAAGCCTGCGTTACTCAACGGAACAACGCAATGTGCAAACGTGCAACTGCACGAAGTTGCATTACGAGCCGACGAGTCATAGCAACCTGAGGACACGGGAGTAATGCGGGGTTATCCTCGCGGCACGCCCGTGTCCCCCCAACGGAGCCGCCCATAATGCGCAACGAGCCCCGAACCGTGTCCGATCCCTTCGAGACGCTGGGTCTCGACCCTGCCCAGACCGCGCTGTACACGGCGGTTCTCCGGCTGCACCGGGCCACGCGCACCGACCTCGCGCTGGCCATGGACAACCCGGTGGAGCAGGTCGGCGCCCAGCTCGACGACCTCGTCAAGCTGGGCGTGATCGACGAGCGGTCCGGCCATTACCTGGCCAGACATCCCGCGGCGGCGCTCGGGCGGGTGATCGCCGAGCGGCTCGACCGGCTGGCCGAGGAAAGCCGAATGATCGACTCGGCGTTCGGCTCGATCCGGGGCCTGATTCGCGACTACGACGCCGGGCGCGACTATCAGAGTGGCTCTTTCATGGTGGAGATGGCCAGCGGGGCCGATGTGCTGTATGAGAGCGTCGTCGGCATAGCCGTTCAATCACCGCCGATGACATTAGTGACCGGCATTCCCGACGAACGCACCATGACCGATTTTGCCCGCAAATTTGCGGATCCCTGGGTTGATGCTCAGGAACGAAATCTTCTTACCGTTCATGCCATCGTCCCGGTCTCGACTCTCATGCTGCCCGGCGTCCGCGACCAGCTCACCCGCCTGCTGGAGACCGGCGGCAAAGTACGCACGCTGGACCGGGTGCCGAGCTGGTTCATGACCGTGGGCCCCGAGGTCGCCGGCCTGCCCTCCGTGTGGGGCGGCAACCTGCCCGACAACGCCTACAACTTCTACCTCGTACGCACCCCCGTCGTCGTGGGCGTGCTGCGGGCGCTGTTCGAGGAGTTGTGGGCCAGGGCCGTACCCCTGCCCTGGGGCCGCAGGGGCGACGGGATGATCCAGGTGCTGCGCCTGGCCGCGCAGGGCATGTGCGACGAGTCCATAGCCCGCCAGCTGGGGGTCTCGGTGCGGACGATCCGCGCCAGATTCGCCGACGCCATGGCCGAACTGGGCGCCCAGTCCCGCTTCCACGCGGGTGTGGAGGCGGCCAGGCGCGGCTGGCTCCGCTGACCCCGTACCCCGCGGAAACAGCGCGCGGAGCAGGGCGGGAAGCCCGAAAACGCGCGAGTGGGACGGCCGGAAAGCGGGCAGCCGGCCGCAGGGCCTGAGCTATAACCCACCGCTCGGGCCGCTTCGGTCATATGGTGGGAAGGTGCTGGAAGACGTCCCCCGCGACCCGTTCGCGGACGACCCGAACGATCCTTCCTCGGCGATGGGGGCACTCGACGACGCCGAGCCACTCACCGCGGCCGAACGTGACGAGGCCATCACCGACCTCGCCGACGTCGAGGTCTTTCGCTCCCTGCTCGAACCACAGGGGGTGCTGGGCCTCGTGCTCGACTGCCCCGAATGCGGCGAGCAGCACTTCTTCGACTGGGAGCTGCTGCGCGGCAACCTGAGGCAAATGATCGAGAAGGGCCAGCCTCAGGTCCACGAGCCGGCCTTTCACCCTGACCCGGCCGACTATGTCAGCTGGGAGTACGCCAGAGGCTATGTCGATGGCGTCATCGACACGGAGGAACGCCGCTGACCGACATCATCGAGCAGCACGGCCAGCAACCGCACCGCTGGATCGGCTGAATCAGGCATCTCCCCGCGACCGAGCGCGTCGAGCAGCGCGTCGGTCTCTTCCTCTGGCGTCAAGCTGACTCCAGCTCCGCCATCTGCCGCAATCTGGCCAGCGCCCGATGCTGGGCGACGCGGACCGCACCTGGTGACATACCGAGTACATTACCGGTCTCCTCGGCCGACAGCCCCGACACCACCCGCAACAGCAGCAACTCCCGCTGGTTGTCGGGCAGCCGGGCCAGCAGCCTGCGCGCGTGCTCGACCTCGATGTAGCGGACCACCGTCTCCTCCGGCCCCGGCCCATCGTCCGGCCCGTCGGGCAGATCCTGGGTCGGTACGGCCGAGCGCACCGAACTCCGCAACGCATCGGCCACTTTGTGCGAGGCGATCCCGAACACGAAGGAGGCGAACGGCCGTCCCATGTCCCGGTATCGCGGCAGCGCGGACAGGACCGCGATGCACACCTCCTGGGCTACGTCATCGGCAATGTGATATTGCCCTGAAACCCTGCCCAGCCTGGCGCGACAATAGCGCACCACCATCGGACGCAACTCACCGAGCAGGGATTCGATCGCACTGCGATCTCCCTGCACGGCGAGGCTCGTCAGTTCCCTAAGGTCGGAGTCATCCGTCCGTGCCGGAAGTCTCGACGCGAGCCTTACCCCAATTTTGGCGTCGGCGACGCTTCCCTCGCTCACGATAGGCATGATGCCCGCACTGATCCGGCCTGTCGTCATAGCGAACGGCTACGGATTGGTCACATTGAAGCGACGATAACCATCAGTAATCAAATGACCACACTAAGCCTTAACTGCTGACATAATGTTTCACCCCATAACCCGGAATGCACGACAATTGCCAGCCCACAGACGCTTATCTGCCACTTCCGGTTTACTCCAGCAATCCACCTTTCCCCCCATTTCCCCCCAGAAGCCGCCACCCCTCGAAACACGCCCCCTGCCCTGACCCCGTCCGCCGGCCGCCATCGAGGAACCCCAACCGGCGAACGAGCAGGCCGACCCGCGGGCGATCGGCCGGCCCGAGCACCTCGCGCTCGCTCACCACCTCGATCTACGCCGCTCGCGGACCGCCACCACCGGCCCGCGCCAGTGCCCCTAGTCATCCTGTACGTCGAGCAACTCCAGATACCCCTGGACGGCCTCCCACAGGTGGTGCTCGGGATACCGGCCCACCCCGCGATGCTCCCTGCGCCACCGCCGGTCCCAGTACGAGTCGTGCACCGCCCGCAGATGCTCCAGCGCCGTCCTGAGCTCCCCGGCGGCCCGGGCCGGCTCATCCTCGGGCTCCGCCCCGCGCACAAGGTCGAACCGGCGCGCCTCCAGGGCATCGAGCACGGCCTTCTCGGGCCCGTCCAGCGACCAGAACCGGATCGGCCCGCGGATGAACGGGTTTGCCACCGGATCCCGCCGGGAGCGCCACCAGTAGGCCACCCCGCCCTGGTCCAGCCGCAGGAAGTCCACCAGCCAGGCGGTGCCGGGCGGATGAGACCCCCAGGCCACCTCCTCCGGCGGCAGGTTCAGTACGAAGACGACCTCGATCTCCTCGATCGGATCGGCCCCGTCCAGCAACTTCCCGAAGACGTACGCCTCCCGCAGGAACGGCTCGTCCACCGGCACCCGCCTGGTCTGCTCGCACGCCTCGGCGAGCATCCGCAACCGATCCACCGCCCGCCCATACCGCACGCCCACTCCCTCCTCCCGTCCCACCACTCCACAAGCCGCCCGCCCCAGCGGCTTGCCCAGTGCCACCGGATTCCCCGACCACCCGAAGCACCTCCCAACGCCCAGCGGCCCCCCTCGACCCGGCCTCCTCGACCTGACCCGCTGGACCCGGCCCGCTGGACCCAGCCTGCTCGACCCGGCCTGCTCGACCCGGCCTGCTCGACCCGGCCTGCTCGACCCAGCCTGCTCGACCCAGCCTGCTCGACCCAGCCTGCTCGACCCAGCCTGCTCGACCCAGCCTGCTCGACCCAGCCTGCTCGACCCAGCCTGTTCCACCAAGCGCCCGGCGAAATGGCCGACTTGACCCGGCGGGCTCGGGCAGTGGCAGGCGTCGTCGGCCTCCCCTGTTCGAGCCCCCAGGCAGGCGGTGCCGGCCCGCCCACCGCAGGGCGCTGGTGCGGCTGAGGTGGGCGAATCGTATCGGCCAACGGGTAGTGATGCGCAGCCCGCCGACGCTCGCCATGGCCCGGGGACGGCGCTCCGGGTCCCCGCGCCCGCAGGAGGAGGTCGGTGGCTCGCCACCGCCCGCGGCTTCGAGTGTGGTCCAGCTCCCGCTCCAGGTTCGCCACATCGTCCCGGAGAGCCCAGTTGGCGTACTCAGCCGGGACGAACCCCACAAAAGCCACACGGCCCGCATCCTTTCAAGGATGCAGGCCGTGACGGGCAGGAAGGTCAGTGGCCGTGGCCGTGGCCGTGACCGTGACCCTGGCC
Source organism: Nonomuraea jiangxiensis (assembly GCF_900099965.1). Lineage (GTDB taxonomy): Bacteria > Actinomycetota > Actinomycetes > Streptosporangiales > Streptosporangiaceae > Nonomuraea > Nonomuraea jiangxiensis. The sequence continues at coordinate 607,527 of NZ_FNDJ01000003.1, forward strand.
GGCGGCCGGGGCCTCCTCCTCGGGCTTGTCCACCACGAGCGCCTCGGTGGTGAGCAGCATGCCCGCGATCGACGCCGCGTTCTGCACGGCCGACCGCGTCACCTTCACCGGGTCGATGACGCCCTGGTCGAGCAGGTTGCCGTATTCGCCGGTCGCGGCGTTGAGGCCGTGACCCGCCTCAAGCTCGGCGATCTTGTGCGTGACCACGTAGCCCTCAAGGCCGGCGTTCTCGGCGATCCAGCGGGCCGGCTCGACCAGCGAGCGGCGCACGATGGCGACGCCGGTGGCCTCGTCACCCGACAGGCCGAGGTCGTCGAGCTCCTTGGAGACGTGGATCAGCGCGGTGCCGCCGCCGGAGACGATGCCCTCCTCGATGGCGGCGCGCGTCGCGGAGATCGCGTCCTCCAGGCGGTGCTTCTTCTCCTTCAGCTCCACCTCGGTGGCGGCGCCGACCCGCAGCACGCACACACCGCCGGCCAGCTTGGCCAGGCGCTCCTGCAGCTTCTCGCGGTCCCAGTCGGAGTCGGACTGCTCGATGGCAATCTTGATCTCCTTGACCCGGTCCTCGATGGCCTGCGCGTCGCCGGCGCCGTCGACGATGGTCGTGTTGTCCTTGGTGACCACGACGCGGCGGGCCGTGCCGAGCACCTCGAGACCGACGTGCTCCAGCTTGAGGCCGACCTCCTCGCTGACGACCTGGCCGCCGGTGAGGATGGCCATGTCCTGCAGCATCGCCTTGCGGCGGTCGCCGAAGCCCGGAGCCTTGACGGCCACGGAGGTGAACGTGCCGCGGATCTTGTTGGTGACCAGGACGGCCAGGGCCTCGCCCTCGACGTCCTCGGCGACCACGAGCAGCGGCTTCTTGGTCTGGGCGACCTTCTCCAGCAGCGGCAGGAAGTCCGCGATGGAGGAGATCTTGCTCTGCGTGAGCAGGATGTAGGCGTCCTCGAGCACCGACTCCATGCGCTCGGGGTCGGTCACCATGTAAGCCGACAGGTAGCCCTTGTCGAACTGCATGCCCTCGGTGAACTCGAGCTCCATGCCCATGGCGTTGGACTCTTCGACGGTGAGCACACCGTCCTTGCCCACCTTGTCGAACGCCTCGGCGATCAGGTCGCCGATCTGCGCGTCCTGAGCGGAGATCGTCGCGACATTGGCGATCTCCTTCTTGTCCTCGACCGCGCGGGCGCTGGCGAGCAGCTTGTCGCTGATCTCCTTGGCGGCCTTGTCGATGCCGCGCTTGAGCGACAGCGGCGAGGCGCCGGCGGCCACGTTGCGCAGGCCCTCGCGGACCATGGCCTGGGCCAGGACGGTCGCGGTGGTGGTGCCGTCGCCCGCGATGTCGTTGGTCTTGGTGGCAACTTCCTTGGCGAGCTGGGCGCCGAGGTTTTCGTAGCGCTCCTCCAGCTCGATCTCACGAGCGATGGTCACACCGTCGTTCGTGATCGTCGGAGCACCGAACTTCTTGTCGATGACGACGTTGCGGCCACGGGGGCCGAGGGTAACCTTCACGGCGTCCGCGAGGGCGTTCACGCCACGCTCGAGCGCGCGGCGGGCGTCCTCGTTGAACTCCAGGATCTTCGCCATTGCTGAAAGTCCTCTCCTAGCGTCGAAAGCCCCGGCCGCCCACATGAGCGCCCGGGGCTCGACACATCCGACTTACTTCTCGATGATCGCGAGAACGTCGCGGGCGGAGAGCACGAGGTACTCCTCGCCGCCGTACTTGACCTCGGTGCCGCCGTACTTGCTGTAGAGGACGATGTCGCCCTCCGAGACGTCGAGCGGAATCCGCTTGTCGCCGTCCTCGTCCCAGTTGCCCGGGCCCACCGCGAGGACCTTGCCCTCTTGCGGCTTCTCCTTGGCAGTGTCCGGGATGACCAGGCCGGAAGCGGTGGTCTGCTCGGCCTCAAGCGGCTGAACCACAATGCGGTCGCCGAGCGGCTTAACGGGAACCTTGGTGGCGGTCGTCACGATCGGACCTCCCCTTCAGATTTGAATGATCTAGAAGAGGCGACCAGCTGGGCCTGCCGTCGCGGGTGTCAGACCTGCCTCGTCGCACGTTGGCACTCTCAAGGGGAGAGTGCCAACAGGAAACATATGCAAGAGGGGCTTGACAGTCAACACGAACGCGTCTGCTGTGAGCGATCAGGCCGGGAAACCCCGGCCCCGGCGGCCTCCCGATCCGTTACGACGCGCCGGTTCGAGCGCTCGACCAGGGCGATAACGTCGTTCCGTGGACCTCGAAGCCTTCGCCGACCTGCTGACGCCGCGTGGGCAGCGGGCGCTCGCCGAGGCCGGGGAGCTCATCGGCGCCGACCCGGTCGCCGCCGCCACGAGGCTCCGCAGGACGTACGACGCCGCGCTCACCTCCGCAGCGCTCACCCAGGCGGGGCTCAGGGAGCGCGCCAGGGCCAAGTTCGGCGCGGACGCCGAGCGGATGTACTTCACGCCGCACGGCCTGGAGCAGGCCACCCGGGCGGAGGTCGCCGCCCACCGCGCCCACCGCATCGCCACCTGGCCCGACCCGGGCACCCCCGTGACCCAGCAGGACCCGCACACCCCCGCGGCATCGCCAGACCTGGCCACCCCCGCGACCCAGCAGGCCCCGGGCACCCCGGCGGCACGGCACGGCCCGGACGCCGCCGCCACCCGGCGGGAGGCGGGCGTTCCCGCCGCCGGTGGGCTCCGGGTCGTGGATGCCTGCTGCGGCATCGGCGGCGACCTGCTGGCGCTGGCCCGCGCCGGCTGCATCGTGACCGCCGTGGACACCGACCCGCTCACCGTGGCCGTGGCCAGGGCCAACGCCGAGGCGTTCGGACTGGCGGCCGAGGTGTGCGTGGCGGATGCGGCGAGCGTCCGCCCGGAGGACCACGACGTCCTGTTCGCCGACCCGGCACGGCGGACGAGCAGGGGCCGGACGTTCGACCCCATGGCCTACTCCCCGCCCTGGCCCGTGGTGCTCGACCTGCTCGCCCGAGCCCGCAGGGCGTGCCTCAAGGTCGCCCCCGGCATCCCGTACGAGTTCATCCCCGCCGACGCCGAGGCCGAGTGGGTCTCCTACAAGGGCGAGGTCAAGGAGGCCACTCTGTGGACGGGCGGGGCGGGCGGCGGGCGGCGGGCCACCCTGCTGCCCGGCGGGCACACCCTCACGGCCACCGGCACCCGGGCCCCCGTCGGCCCGGTCGGGCGCTACCTCTACGAGCCCGACGGCGCCGCCATCCGGGCACATCTCGTCGGCGAGGTGGCCGCTCTGGTCAACGGCCGCCTGCCGGACCCGATGATCGCGTATATCACCGGTGACACCGCCAAGGACACTCCATGGGCGGCGAGATACGAAATAAACGACGTCCTGCCGTTTTCCCTGAAAAAGCTGCGCGCGGAGCTCCGCAGGCGACATGTCGGCAATGTCACCATCAAGAAGCGCGGTTCGGCCATCGATATCGAACGCCTCCGAACGGACCTCCGACTGAACGGCGACAATTCCGCGGTAATCATCCTGACCCGGATTCTCGATAAACCATCGGTCCTCATCTGTAACCCCTCATCAGCTGCCTGAACACCGCCAAATCGGCCATTACCCCGTTAACCACGATCTTTCACTTCACCCCTGCCGGACCTTGATCGAGAGGCTAAGGTGGGCGGGCGGGAGTTCTCCCCCTAATGCGGTTATCCGTGTTCTCGCTCTTTCATCTGCAAACCGGACCTATCCCAATGCTGCGCGGCAGACCGTCGGCGAGCGAAGGAGCTTTCGGTGGACAATTCCAACCACACCACCCTTCTTCAGGCAGGCGGCCACCAGGCCATCTCCGAGAGAATGCGAGACCTGCTCAACCGCGCCGCCCAGGACCACGTCTACGAGCAGCGCACGCAGGGAGCCGTGCTCGACGAGATCCGCCAGCGGCTCGAAGGCATGGAGTGGCTGCTGCGCGAGGTGCGCGAGCGCGAGCTCGGCGGGCTCAGCGGCACCTTGGAGGCGGTCAGCGGCAGGCTGGACGACATCACCGCCAAGCCGCCGATGTGGGCCGAGGGGCTGGCCCAGCACGTGGAGGCCGTACGCGACCATGTGGACGCCGTCGGCGACCGGGTGAGCCTCGTGGACGCGCACGTGGCCCCGGTCGGCGAGTTGCCGAACCTCTGGGCCGACCTCGGCACCGTGGGCGAGAGCGTGGACGAAGCCCTCAAACGGCTGCAGTCCGTGCTGGACACCACCGATGGCATCACTAAGGGAATGTCCGACTTCGCCGCCCAGCTGGCCGGCCTCAACTCCAGCATGGAGGCCGCCGCCAGCCGGTTCACCAGGCTCGACAAGTCCATGACCGAGCTGGCCGGCCGTACCGACCGGGTCGAGCTCGTGGTCAACGACCTGTCGGAGGGCATCGGCGCCCGCCTGGCCGAGACCGACCAGCGGCTGTCCGCGCGCCTGGACGGCACCGACCAGCGCCTGTCCACCCGGCTCGACGAGACCGACCAGCGCCTCACACGCCGGCTCGACGAGACGGACCAGCGGCTGGCCACGAGTCTCGTCGAGGCGGACGAGCGGCTCGTCACCCGGCTCAGGGAGGCCGACGAGCAGCTCGCCACCCGCCTGACCGATACCGAGCAGCGCCTGGCCGCCCGCCTGGACGAGACCGACCGCCACCTCGCCGTCCAGGTCGGCGAGAGCGAGCAGCGTCTGACGGCCCGGCTCAGCGGCGTGGACGCCCGGCTCGACAGGGCCGAGGGCAAGCTCGCCGGCCTCGACACCAGGCTCACCGGCTTCGACAGCCGCCTGGAGTCCGCCGACGAGTGCCTGGCCGACATCGACACCAGGCTGGACGGCATCGACAGCCGGGTGGGCAGCGTGGACAAGCGGCTCACGTCGATGGACGGCCAGCTCAGCGGGTTCACCAAGCGGCTGAGCACCGTGGACGGCCACCTCGGCAGGCACGACGACCGTTTCGACGCCCTCGACGTACGCATCGACGCCCGCTTCACCGCGCTCGACGAGCGCATGGCCGGCACGGAGCAGCGCCTCACCGAGGGCACCACCCGCAACGAGGGCCGCTTCAACAAGCTCGACACCCAGCTGGACTCCATCGACGAGCGGCTGGTCGAGACCGAGGAGCACCTGATCGGCCGCCTCGACGCGGTGGACGGCCAGTTCGGCACGCTCGACAGCCGATTCAACGGCCTCGACACCCACCTGAACGGCCTGGCCACCCGCGCCCAGCAGGCCGGCGAGCACCTGGAGGCGGTGGACGACCGCATCGAGGCCGTCAATCAGCGGATGGGCCAGCTGCCCGCCGCCCTGGCCCTTCCCGAACGGATCGGCGAGCTGGTCCGCTCGCAGGCCGACGACCAGGCCGAGCGCCTGACCGCCGCCGCAGAGACCCTCACCGAGCTCGTACGTTCCCGCCCCGACCGCGACCAGATCACCGAGGCGGTCAGCGGCATCGTCCAGCCCGCCACCGACGACCTGAACAGGCGCCTCAGCGCCCTGGAGGAGACCATGCTGGCCCTGGCCGAGGCCCTGCTGCGCCCGATCAGGGCCAAGGACTGAACGGGCGGCTGAGAGGCCCTGAGGGGCGTCTCACGCCACCCGCAGGACCGGCTCCTGGTCCTGCGCCTGCGCGGGCGGGCAGGCGAGCGCCAGAAGTCCCCGCCCGAGCGGGCCGGGGTCACACGTGGATGGTGGTGATCGGCAGGGAGGAGTCTGCCGGGATCTCCAGGCTGGACGGGGTGACCCCGGCCGACACCAGGTCGGAGCCGAGGGCGGCGACCATCGCGCCGTTGTCGGTGCACAACCCGGGCCTGGGCACCCGCAGCCGTACGCCGGCCGCGTCGCACCGCTCCTGGGCCAGCGCCCGCAGCCGGGAGTTGGCCGCCACGCCGCCACCGATCAGCAGGTCGTGCACGTCGTAGCGCTTGCACGCCTGCAACGCCTTACGGGTCAGCACGTCGACCACGGCCTCCTGGAAGGAGGCGGCCACGTCGGGCACGTGGATGGTCTCGCCCCCGGCCTCGCGGGCCTCGACCCAGCGGGCCACGGCCGTCTTGAGCCCGGAGAAGGAGAAGTCGAGCGTGCCGTCGTCGATCTTGCCCCGGGGGAAGGCGACGGCCGTGCCGGAGCCGTCGCGGGCGGCCCGGTCGATGTGCGGCCCGCCCGGGAACGGCAGCCCGAGCACCCGCGCCACCTTGTCGAACGCCTCACCCGCCGCGTCGTCCACGGTGGAGCCGAGCGAGATCACGTCCGCGGCCACGTCGGGCACCAGCAGCAGCGAGGAGTGGCCGCCCGACACCAGCAGGGCGATGCACGGCTTGGGCAGCGGCCCGTGCTCCAGCTGGTCGACGGCGACGTGGGCGGCCAGGTGGTTGACGCCGTAGAGAGGCAGCCCGAGGCCGAGCGCGTAGGACTTGGCGGCGGCCACGCCCACCAGCAGCGCCCCGGCCAGCCCAGGACCGGCGGTGACCGCGATGGCGTCGAGGTCGGTGAGCTTGAGCCCGGCGGCGGCCAGCGCGGCCTCCACGGTCGGCGTCATGGCCTCCAGGTGGGCGCGGGAGGCCACCTCGGGCACCACACCGCCGAACCGGGCGTGCTCCTCCATGCTGGAGGCGATCGTGTTGGCCAGCAGGGTGTGGCCCCTGACGATGCCGATGCCGGTCTCGTCGCAGGACGTCTCGATCCCCAGGACCAGGGGTTCGTCAGTCATCGAGCTTCCTTCTCATCATGATCGCGTCGGTGCCGTCGTCGTAGTAGCGGCGGCGGGTGCCGATGTCCTCGAACCCGAAATGCCGGTAGACGGCCTGCGCCCGCGGATTGTCGGAGCGTACTTCCAGGAAGATCTCCCGCGCTCCCCTGCGGCGCGCCTCGCTCAGCAGCTCGGTCAGCATCGCGCTGCCGATGCCGGTGCCCTGGTGCTTGTCCAGCACCGCGATGGTCTGCACGTCGGCCTGGTCGGCGGCGGCGGCGAGCCCGGCGTATGCCACGATCTCCTCCTCCACCAGGGCCACCACGTAATGCCGGGTGCGCGGCATGTCGGCCAGCTCGCCGCGCATCATGCCCTCGCTCCAGGCGTCCAGCGGGAACGTGGCCCGCTCGATCGCCATGACCGCCGGCAGATCGGCCATGGTCATCGGCCGGAGTTTCACGCCGTCACCCGCTTGGGCGCGCCCGGCACCACGGCGTCGGGCCTGCGCAGGTAGATCGGGCGGGGCGGGTCGAGCGGCGTGCCCTCGGCGAGCCGCTCGGCCGCCAGCGCGGCCAGGGCGCCCGCGAACGGGTAGGGCGGGACGTCACCTCGGTGCCCGAGGATCTCCGGATAGAGGGCGGCCCCGGCCCCCACGACCGGCACCCCCTGGACCGGCACCTCGGCCGGCCGGTCCACGAACGGCCCGGCGACCCGGGTGCGCATGTCCGCGTATCGCGCCCAGAACACCTCTTTGCGCCGCGCGTCGGTGGCCACCAGGAACGGCTCGCCGAGCCCGCTGCCGTAGGCGATCGCGTCGAGCGTGCACACGCCGTACGCCGGCGCTCCCAGCGTGGTGGCCAGGCCCTGCGCGGTCATCAGCCCGACGCGCAGCCCGGTGTAGGGACCGGGGCCGCTGCCCGCCACGATGGCGGTCACGTCGCGCAGCGCGGCGCCCGACTCGCTCAGCACGAGCTCGATGGTGGGGACGAGCAGCTCACCATGTCGCCGGGCGTCGATCGTCGTGGATTCGGCGAGCACGCGCTCACCGTCGTGGAGTGCCGCGGTGACGGCGGGCGTCGCGGTGTCAAAGGCCAGGACCAGCACGACTGTTTAGCCTACCCGCCGGAAGGGTCACACCCAGCCGGTACGGTGTTTCAGCCACTCGAGCGCGACCGCGCCCTGGGCCCGCTGGAAGGCCCGCACCGTGGGCAGGCCCGGCGGATCCGGCTGCCGGCCGTTCCAGAGGAAATAACCGGTGAGCCCGGCGAGGAAGGCGGTCACCGCCGGATCGGGGTCGGCGAACACCTCCTGCGGGCGCGGCCCGCCCTGCATCCCGACCGACGGCAGCATGCTCACCAGATCGACCCAGGGCGCGCCCACGCAGGCCCACGGCCAGTCCACGACATAGACCCGGTCGCCGGCCAGCAGGATGTTGTCGGCCCGCAGGTCACCGTGGACGAGGGTGTCGCCCGCGGCCCCCTCGGCCCAGCCGGACTCCAGCTCGGCCAGCTCGCCGAGGTGCCGCGCCGCCCACGGGTCGAGCCCGTCTGCGCGCTCCTTCAGCAGCTCGCGCCAGCCGCGGAAGGACGGCTCCAGGATGTCGCCGATCGCCGGCGCGTCGATCGGCGAGGGGGTGAGCGTCGCCGCCATCCGGTCGATGGCGGCCAGCACCAGGTCGAGCTGGTCGCGCCGCCACGGCATCGCCGGGTGACCGCCCTCGACGTCCTCGAAGACGAGCGCCACCCAGCCCGCCACCTCCACCCCGGTCAGCAGCCGGGGCGCGGGCACCGACTCCGGCAGGGCCGCGGCGATCCTGAGCTCGTCGCGGTAGATGCGCACGCTGTCGGGATTGGGCTCGGGGCCGACGGCCTTGACGAAGGCACGCCGGCCGCCCTCCGTGCGCACCCGGACGGCCGCCGCCGGGGAGAATCCGCCCGGCTGGGTGCGGGCCTCGACGACGGGGCCGCCGAGGAACTCCGCCACCGCCGCGCGCACCAGGGGATGCACGTCCTGCCAGGGGACACGGACCCCGGACGCGGGCGGGTTGGTGTCAACGCTCATGTCTCCATCGTCCCGCCTGGCTCAAGCGGTTTTTCACACCTCGGAGGCGTACACGATGATGTTGTCCAGGTATTCGCCGTTGGCATAGTCGAACTTGCCGCCGCAGGTGACCAGTTTGAGGCCGTCCTCCAGGTAGACGCGCTCGCTCGGGAAGCGGTCCTTGTGCACCTGCTCGACCTCGTCCACCTTGAACCGCACGACCTTGCCGTCGCTGCGCCCGACCTCGAAGGTCTCGCCCTTGCGTAACTGCCTGAGCTTGTAGAACACGGCGGGGGCGGTCTTGGTGTCGACGTGGCCGATGATCACCGAGGCGCCCTTCTCGCCGGGCACGGAGCTGCCGGTGTACCAGCCGGCGACCTTCGGCTTCTCGTAGGGGGGCAGCTCGACCTCGCCGTTCTTGGTCAGGCCGAGCTTCATCAGCGGGGCGTCCACCTCGATCGAGGGGATGTCGATGCTCTCGGGCACGACGTTCGCGACCGGGGTGGTGGTGCTGGTCTGCATTCCCCGGCCGAACACCACCAGCAGCAGGCCCGTCACGGCGCCGGCGAGCACCACCCGTCCTGGGCGGGCCATACGCTACGACCGGCGACGCTTGAGCACCACGCCGACGCCGACGGCCAGCCCCAGCCCGACCAGGGCGGCCGCGGGGCCGATCGGGACCGAGGAGTCCTCCTCGACGTCCTGCGCGTATGTGCCGCCGCCACCGGCCCTGGGCGCCCTGGTGGGCACCCGCGTGGGCTCCGTGTCGACCGCGACGACCCTGAGCGTGGCCCGGCCCATGTCGTTGGTGCCGTCGCACTTGACGTCGACCCGGTAGGAGCCGCGCCGGACCGTTCCCGAGACCCGGGCCTCGCCGCGCACCCAGGGGGAGCCGCCGCTCACGCCGGTCGGGGTCGGGCTGGCCTCCCGCTGCGCGGGAACCGGGTTGAGCGTGACGCCGCTGACGAACGCCCTGGAGGTGGCGGTGCCGGTGTGCGTGGGGCCGCCGGTCGGGACCGGGCAGTTGGCCAGGATCCACACGGTGGACGTCTCACCCGCGTTGACGCGGTCGGGGTTGAGCTGGACCTGGATGGTAGGCCTGGTGGCGGCCCGGGGGCTGACGGTGGCGGTGGGTGCGCCCGTGGCGGTGGCGGTCGGGGACGAGGTGGGTGTCGCCTCGCTATCCGCCGAGGCCGTGCAGCCGGTCAAGCCGACCATGACGATGGCTCCCGCGTACGCGACTCGCCTGACCTTGAGCACCGGCCGCACCCCACTTTGCCGTCCTGCACCAAGCATCCACCAAAAATGTGGACGTCGCCCCTCCTGATACCCAGAAATTCTGGGCGAATCCCATGCCAACGATCATGATTCATATCCTTGGCCTGGTGCGTCAAGGGTGCCAGCTCTATCGGGAAATGGCGGAGGTTTTAATCTTCTGGCGGATCAGACGGCGTGTCGGCCCACCGCGCGCCCACGGCGCGCAGGGTCACGAGGCGGGCCTCGTCGCCTGCCTCGCGATCGATGTGGATCTCCAGCCGGTCTTCGGACAGCCCTTCGACCAGCCCCTCGCCCCACTCCACGACGGTCACGGACTCCTCCAGCGAGGCGTCCAGGTCGAGGTCGTCCACCTCCAGGTCGCCGCCCAGCCGGTAGGCGTCCGCGTGCACGAGCGGCGGGCCCTGGTGCAGCGAGGGGTGCACGCGGGCGATCACGAAGGTGGGCGAGGTGATCGGGCCGCGCACTTTGAGCCCTTCGGCGATGCCCTGCACGAGCGTGGTCTTGCCGGCGCCGAGCGGGCCGGACAGCACGAGCAGGTCCCCCGGGCGCAGCAGGGCGGCCAGGCGGGCGCCGTACGCGCGGGTGTCCTCGGCGGTCGCGAGCCTCACTCCTGCTCCACCCGCTTGATCAGGTCGCGCAGCGCGTCGTTGACCACGCCGGGACGCTCCAGCTGGATCAGGTGCGAGGTGTCGGGCACCTCGGTGAGCTGGGCCTTGGGCAGCGCCGAGGAGATGGCCCTGCTGTGCTCGGGCGGGGTCAGCCAGTCGCGCTCGCCCACCATGATCGCGGTGGGCACGTCGTCGAGCACGTGCAGCGCGGAGAGCTTGTCGTGGTTCATCAGCGCGGGGTAGAAGTCGGCGACCACCTCGGTCGGCGTCGCCCTGATCATCGACTCGGCGAAGTCGACCACGGTCGGGCTGACGTTCTTGGAGTCGCCGAAGCCCATGTAACGGGTGATCAGGAAGGCGATGTCGCTGCCCGCGTTGCGGGTCCTGTCGACCAGCGCGCCGCCCTTGCCGAGCATCGAGACCGTGGCGGGGGCGACCTTGTGCACGACCTTCGACACCATCGCGGGCAGGCCCAGCGTGAGCTCGGCCAGCTTGCCCGCCGAGGTCGCGATCAGCGCCACCGCGCGGATCCGGTCGCCGAACAGCTCGGGGTGGCGGTCGGCCAGCGCCATGATCGTCATGCCGCCCATGGAGTGGCCGACCAGCACGCACGGGCCTGGCACGAACCTCTCGATCACCTCGGCCAGGTCGTCGCCCAGCCGGTCGATCGTGCTCTCCTCGGCGCTCACGCGCTGCGAGCGGCCGTGCGAGCGCTGGTCCCACAGCACCATGCGGTAGTTTTCGCGCAGGTCCTTGCGCTGGTAGTGCCAGGACTCCAGGCTGAGACAGTAGCCGTGGCAGAACACGACGGTCAGCGGCTCCTCGTCCCCCTGGTCGGGATCGCCGGCGGCGTCGCTCCCGCGCTCTCCCGCCGGTCTCCTTCGCTCCTCGGGGCCGTCGATCTCCACATGGAGCGCCTTGCCGTCGGAGGTGACGAGAGTGCGCTCCCTGCCTCGCAACTCGCCGAACGGCTCGCTCGCCTCGGCGTCGTGACGCAGCCTGATCCTGCCCACCGCGTAGCGCTTGGCCAGCGCCGCCGCCGCGACACCGGCGGAAGCCGCACCGACGAGCGCGCCGGCGATCCCTACCCTGCGCCGTGTTGTCGTCGTCGTCATCTCCCCGATCCTTGGTCCGCTCATGGCCGCCGCGACGTGCCCTTCGTCACCCGGAGCTCCTTCGCTCGTAGACTCGCGGCACGCGCGAGCCGATCCTCGTCACGATCTCATGCGTGATCGTGCCGAGAGTATCCGCCCACTCCTGAGCGGTCGGCTCGCCCCCGTCACCCGGCCCGAACAGCACCACCTCGTCACCCGCCGACAGTGGGTCGTCGCCCATGTCGATCATGAACTGGTCCATGCACACCCGGCCGGCGATCGTCCTGCGGCGGCCGCCCGCCAGCACCTCGGCCCGGCCGGTCGCGTGCCGCAGGATGCCGTCGGCGTAGCCGAGCGGGACGAGCCCGAGCGTGGTCTCCCGCTCGGTGGTGTAGAGGTGGGCGTAGGAGACTCCCGAGCCCTCGGGCACCCGCTTGACCAGGCCGGCCCGGGCGACCAGCGTCATCGCCTGCCTGAGGCCGAAGTCGCCCAGCTCGGGGATGGGGCTCAGGCCGTACATCGCGATGCCCGGCCTGACCAGGTCGTAGCGGGCGGCGGGCAGGGTCATGATGGCGGCGGAGTTGGCGATGTGCCTGATCACGTGGGATCCGGCGGCGCCCACCTGCTCGGCCAGCTTGAGCGCCGTCTCGAACTCCTCCAGCTGCCGCCCGATCGACGGATGGCCGGGGATGTCGGCGCAGGCGAAGTGGGACCAGAGACCGACGATCTCGACGACGCCCTCGGCCCGCAGCTCCAGCGCCGCGTCCAGGAGCTCCGGCCACCCGGCGAGCGGGCAGCCGCCCCTGCTCATGCCGGTGTCGGCCTCCAGATGCAGTTTCGCGGTGATCCCCGTGCGCCGGGCCGCGGCGGCGATCTCGCCGAGCAGCCCCGGGTCGGAGGCGGACAGCTCGACGTCGGCCCTGAGCGCCTCGTCGAGCGGCTCGTCCGGGGTGAGCAGCCAGGACAGGATCGGCGCGGTCACGCCGCCGGCCCGCAGCGCCAGGGCCTCCCTGACGAACGCGGTGCCCAGCCGGCTCGCGCCCCCTTCCAGCACCGCCCCGGCCGCCGGGACCAGCCCGTGTCCGTAGGCGTCGGCCTTGACGGCCCCCATCAGCTCCGCACCGCGGGCCCGCTCCTTGAGCATGGCCACGTTGAACCTGATCGCGTCCAGGTCGATGCGGGCCTGTGCCGGGGTCGCCATCGGGGAGTACATCCTTCCAGTGTGGCAGCTCACAGCTGTGGTCGAGCATGATTCTCACCGTCCGCCCCCAGGTCGGCGATGACTTTCCGGCCTTCTGGAGGCGCGACCGCCGACCGTGTCAGGGGCCGTGGCCTATGCGCTGTCGGCGCGCAGCGCGCGGATGGCGGCCGGTACGGCCTCGGCCACGTCGGCGGCCGCCAGCGGGGCGCCACCGGCGGCCAGCCGCCCGGCGAGCCCGTGCACGTAGGCTCCGCACGAGGCGGCGTCGTAGCAGCTCAGCCCCTGGGCGAGCAGCGCCCCCGCGACGCCCGACAAGACGTCCCCGGTGCCCCCGGTGGCCAGCCAGGACGTGCCGGTGGTGTTGACCCGCACCGGCCTGGAGTCCTCGGCCACCACCGTGGTCGAGCCCTTGAGCAGCACGGTCACGCCCAGCTCGGCCGCCGCGCGGCGGCTGTGCTCCAGCCGGGCCGCCTCGATGTCGTCCCGGTCGGCCCTGATCAGCCGGGCCAGCTCCCCGGCGTGCGGCGTGATCAGCACCGGCGCGCTCCGCCGCAGCAGCGACCGGTCCCTGGCCACCAGCGTCAGCCCGTCGGCGTCGATCAGCACGGGAACGTCCGAGGCGAGCACCCTGGCCGCCAGCTCGTGCGACCAGTCGCCGGTGCCGAGCCCCGGCCCGAGCACCCAGGCCTGAACCCGCCCGACCCCGTCGAGCGAGGGCCGGTCCAGCTCGGTGATCACCGCCTCCGGCCAGCGCGCCCGCACCTGCGCCACCGGCGCGGCCGGCCCGGCGTAGCGCACCAGGCCCGCCCCGGCCCGCAGGGCGCCGCCCACGGCCAGCACGGCGGCGCCGGTGAACTCGTCGCTCCCGGCCGCCACCCCCAGCACTCCCCTGCGGTATTTGTCCGACTCGTCGCCCGGGCGCGGCAGCAGGTCGTCCACGTCGCCGCCGGTCAGCGCCGCGACGTCGGGATCGGGCAGATGGGCTCCCAGCCCGATGTCCACCAGCGTCAGCGTCCCGGTGTGGCCCGCGCCGGGATCCACCAGCAGCCCCGTCTTGCAGGCTCCCATGGTCACGGTGACCCGGGCGCGCACGGCCACCCCCGGCACCCGCCCGGTGCTCGCTTCCACCCCGCTCGGCACGTCGACCGCGACGATGGGGGCGCGGGCCGAGTTCGCCGCCCGGACGACCGACACGTAGGGCTCCCGCAACGCCCCCGTCGCCCCGATGCCCACGAGCCCGTCCACGATCAGGTCGGCCCGCTCGATCTCCTCCTGGCCGACCACCCGCCCGCCGGCCTCGCGCAGCGCCCGCAGCCCGGCCTCGTGCGTTCTGGACCCGGCCAGTACGGCTCCCACCCAGGCTCCCCGCCTGGCCAGGCGCTCGCCCGCGTACAGGGCGTCCCCGCCGTTGTCGCCGCTGCCCACGAGCAGCACGACGCGCCTGCCGTACACCCTGCCGAGCAGGTCGGCGCAGACGGCGGCGAGGCCGACGGCGGCCCGTTGCATGAGCGTGCCCTCGGGCAGCCGTGCCATGAGCTCGTGCTCGGCGGCCCGGATCTGGTCGGCGGTGTAGGCGGTACGCATGATCCGAAGCTATCCCTCCGCGATCACGTAGGCCACGGCGACTCCCGCGTCATGGCTGAGCGAGATGTGCCAGCGTTTGACGCCGAGCCCGTAGGCGACCTCCGCGACCTTGCCCGTCACGCGCAGCTCGGGTTTGCCCAGGTCGTCGCAGCGCACCTCGGCCTCCAGGTGCGCCAGCCCCGGCGGCGCGCCGAGCGCCTTGGCCACGGCCTCCTTGGCCGCGAACCTGGCGGCCAGCGACCGCGTCGGCAGGGGTTTCTCGATCTCGGTGAACAGCCGGTCGCGGAGCCGCGGTGTGCGCTCCAGCGTCGCCTCGAAGCGGGCGATGTCCACGACGTCCACGCCGATACCCAGGATCACATCACCCAAGGGTACTCAGAACAGGCCGCGCTCCCAGGGACCCCAGATCGCGATGGAGGTGCCCCGCTTGGCCTGGACGTTGACGTACAGTGTCCGGCCGCCGGGCCCGAACGTGGCGCCCGCGAACTCCGCGCCCGGGTCGTCGTCGATCGGCCGCAGCCGGCAGAAGTCGAACAGCTCGCCGGTCCTCGTGAGCCCGCGCAGGTAGTTGTCGCCGTCGCCGTCCTCGCACAGCACCAGCGTGCCGCGGCTGCTGACCGTCACGTTGTCCGGCAGGTCGAGGGTCGAGGAGCGGGGCGACTCGTAGACGAGCCTGAGCCGCCCGCCACCCGTGTCGTACGCCCACACCTGCCCCCGCCCCTGCCCGAACCCCGCGGGCAGCCGGTCCCCCTCCGCGGTGGCCCCGCCCTGGGTGGAGACGAAGTAGACCGTGCCCTGGTGGCAGACCGCTCCCTCCAGCCGGGAGAAGATCGCCGCACCCGCCTCGCGGCCCTGCCTGCCCACGGCCTGGACCGCCTCGTCGTTGGCCGGGCGCCCGGTGAACGACGGATCAGGGTCGTCGATGTCCACCCAGGTGGTGGCGTACGTGGCCGCCGGCGGCTGGCCTACGGAGAGGTCCTTGCGCGGGGCGTCCTCGACGGCGAGCATCTGCAGCCGGCCGCCGTCGAGCAGCCGCCCGGCCTGGACGGGGTGCCGGGGCGGCAGGTAGCGGTAGCAGCCGGACGGATAGCCGAAGTTGTCCTCGGTGAGGTAGAGCGCGCCCGTCGCGGGGTCGAACGCCGCCGCCTCGTGCGCGAACCGGCCCGCCGACCTGATCGGCCTGGCACCGGCCGCGCGGCCGACCGGCACCTCGAAGAGGTAGCCGTGCTTCTCCCTGAGCTTGGAGTTGTCTCCGCCGGAGAAGTCGTCGCCCACGTCGGGGCCATTGACCGTCTCCTCGCAGCTCACCCAGGCCCGCCACGGCATGGGGCCGCCCGAGCAGTTCATCATGGTGCCGTTGAGCGAGGGGGCGCTCTCCAGCACCTCCCCGTGGAGGGTGACGCGCAGGGTCGAGGTGCCGCCCCCGGCCATCGGGTCGTAGGCCCTGTCCTTGTCGCCGAACGCGCCGACCGGGCCGTTGACCTCGTGGTTGCGGACCAGGATGACCGTGCCGCCGGGCCCGGGGAAGGCCGCCATGCCGTCGTGCCTGCCCGGCACGGTGGAGCCGTCGCTGAACTCGTCACCGGCGGCGCTGAACGAGCGGTAGTGGAACCCGTCCGGCAGGTGCAGCCGGATTTCCCCGTCCCGCAGGTCGCGTACGGGCCGCGGCGGCCCGTAGCCACCGGGCACCGGCCTCGCGCCGCCCCGCGAGCCCGCGCACGCCACCCCCGCGAACGGCCCGGCGAGGCCCGCGGCCATGGCGGAGATGAAGCGACGACGGTCCACGAGACCTCCCCGCCCCGAATCCCCCCAGCGACAGAAATGCATTCTTTCCCCGAACTGAGTCTCGGTAATCCCCGACTTTATCCACAGGCTGTGGACTTCCGGGGGTCCTGACGGCCGAGGGGTCCCCGGCCATGATCGAGCGAGCCGGGGATCGTTACGCTGCCAAGGTGAACAACGGCTACGTGGAACTGAGCAGGGAGCGGTGGAGCGAGCTCCGCAAGAACACGCCCTTGACTCTCACCGCAGACGAGCTGGAAGAGCTACGCGGTGTCGACGACCCCATCGACCTCACCGAAGTCACCGACATCTACCTCCCCCTGACCCGGCTGCTCAACCTGCACTACACCGGGTCCAAACAACGCAGCAGCGTGCTGAGCGCGTTCCTCGGGCATCCCGGGGAGCGGGTCCCGTACATCCTGGGCATCGCGGGCAGCGTCGCGGTCGGGAAGTCGACCACGGCGCGGTTGCTGCACACGCTGCTGGCCCGCTGGCCCGAGCATCCGCACGTGGAGCTGGTCACCACCGACAGCTTCCTCTACCCCAACGCCGTGCTGGAGGCCAAGGGGATCATGCATCGCAAGGGTTTCCCGGAGAGCTATGACCGGCGGGCGCTGGTCAGGTTCGTGGCGGAGGTGAAGGCCGGCACGCCGGAGGCGTACGCACCGGTCTACAGCCACCTCGAATACGACATAGTCCCCGGCGCAACTCAATCCGTGAAAAATCCAGACATCTTGATCATCGAAGGACTGAACGTCCTCCAACCCGCCCCGCCCACCTCCCTCGCGGTCAACGACTACTTCGACTTCTCCATCTACGTCGACGCCAAGGTCGAGGACATCCGCACCTGGTACGTCGAACGTTTCCACAAGCTCCGCCGGACCGCCTTCGAAGACCCGAAGTCGTACTTCCGGCACATCGCGGAGCTCTCCTACGACGAGGCCACCACCTTCGCGGTCAACGTCTGGCGCGACATCAACGAACGCAACCTGATCGAGAACATCGCCCCCACCAGGGGACGCGCCGATCTCGTCCTGCAGAAGGACGCCGATCACTCCGTCCGTAGGGTACGGCTCCGCCGGAGCTGAACGCCTCCTCCGCCAGATAACGCCCCAATCTGCCCCCGCACTCCTGATCGTCGATATCGGCGAACCAGCACTCCACACCGTCGTCGTGACACCTGAACCGAATCATGTGAGGCACCCTCGCGTATCGGTGTCAAAAACGCGTCAACGTCGGATGGACGGCGACGTGCCCCCGCGGCCGACCGGTCCGGTGGCACGGCGCGTACCAGTGAGCGACGACGGTGTCGGCCTCCGGTCCGGCTCGAACCATGGCCGAAAGGAGGACGCCGTTCATCCGTCTGAACGAGGCCAGGCCCCTGGTGCGGCGGGTAGGGTCCGGCACATGCACATCCTCGCCACCGAGGGGCTGACCAAACGTTTCCCCACCGTCACCGCGGTCGACCAGCTCACGGTCACCGTGGGTTCCGGCGTCACAGGGCTGGTGGGGGCCAACGGCGCGGGCAAGTCGACGCTGATCAAGATCCTGCTGGGGCTGCTGCCGCCCACCGGCGGCACCGCCAAGGTGCTCGATCTGGACGTGACCGCGCAAGGGGCCGAGATCCGCAGGCTCGTCGGCTACATGCCCGAGCACGAGTGCCTCCCGCCCGACGTCTCCGCCACGGAGTTAGTCGTCCACCTCGCACAGATGTCCGGGCTGCCGCGCACGGCCGCCCGCGAGCGCGCCGCCGACGTGCTGCGTCACGTCGGCCTGGCCGAAGAGCGCTATCGTGCCGTGGGCGGTTACTCCACGGGCATGAAGCAGCGCGTCAAGCTGGCCCAGGCCCTGGTCCACGACCCCAAGCTGATCTTCCTCGACGAGCCCACCAACGGGCTCGACCCCCGGGGCCGCGACGAGATGCTGACGCTGATCAGGCGCATCGGCACCGAGTTCGGCATCAGCGTGCTGGTCACCTCCCACCTGCTGGGCGAGCTGGAGCGCATCTGCGACCACGTGATCGTCATCGACGCCGGGCGGCTGCTGCGCTCGTCCGCGATCGGGGAGTTCACCCAGGCCACGCAGACCGTCACGGTCGAGGTCGACGAGGGGCTGGAGCCGCTGGCCGCCCGCCTGACCGCCGACGGGCAGACCGTCTCGCGGCAGGGCCGCATGCTGGTGGTCAAGGTGGCGGGGGCGGAGACGTACGACGTGATCCGCGACGCCGCCGTCGACCTGGACCTCTGCCTCATCCGCCTGGAGCAGGGACGTCACCGCATCGAGGACGTCTTCCGGGAGGAGGTCGCCAGTGTCTGAGATCTACGACATCGGCTACCGGCACTATGACGGGCCCCGGCTGGGGCGCGGCTACGCCACCCGAGCGCTGGCCGTGCACAGCCTGCGCGGCGTCTTCGGCCTCGGGCGCACCGCACGCAGCAAGATCGTGCCGTTCTCCCTGGCCGCCATCATGCTCCTGCCGGCGATCGTGTCCATCGCGCTGATGGCGCTGGCCAAGCAGCGCGGCATCCCCTACAGCGGGTTCGCGGTCATCATGCAGGCCGTGGTGGCCACCTTCCTGGCCTCGCAGGCGCCCACCGTGGTCGCGCCCGACCTGCGCCACCGCGTGCTGCCCCTCTACCTGTCCCGGCCCGTCGCCGTCGTCGAATACGTCACCGCCAAGGTCGCGGCGATGACCGTGGCGCTGTTCCTGCTGGTGGCGGTGCCGCTGACCCTCATGTACGCCGGCGAGCTGCTGGTGGACCTGGAAGGGCCGCCGCTGACCCAGGAATACCTCGGCGCCGTGCTCATGGCGCTGGTGCTGGCCGTGCTCCTGTCGGCGTTCGGGCTGGCCATCTCCTCGTTCACGCCGCGGCGCGGGCTCGGCGTGGCCTCCGTGATCGCGGTCTACCTGCTGTCCTCGGCGTCCGTACCGGTGGTCTACGGGACTCTCTACTCCTCGGGCAACGAGTCGGCGGCCGCCTGGGCGTGGCTGGCGAACCCGTTCTGGCTGGTCGACTCCGTACAGTCGTGGTTGTTCGGCACGCCGCCCCACTCCATCGAGAGCGCCGCCTATCCCAGCGGCCCGGCCTCCCTGGCGATCCTGGTGCTGCTGATCGCCGTCGGCCTCATCGCCCTCGCGCTGCGCTACAGGAAGGCGGCCTCGCGGTGAAGATCGAGCTCGCGCAGGTTTCCCGCTGGTACGGGAACGTCGTGGCGGTCAACGACGTGACGATGACGATCGGGCCGGGCGTCACCGGGCTGCTCGGCCCGAACGGGGCGGGCAAGTCGACGCTTCTCCACATGATGGCGGGGTTCCTGGCGCCGTCGAGCGGCTCGGTCACGCTGGACGGCACTCGGGTCTGGAAAAACCACCATATTTACCGAAATATCGGCCTAGTTCCGGAGCGGGAGGGTGTGTATGGCTTCCTGACCGGCTGGCAGTTCGTCCTGTCCGCCGCCCGCCTCCACGGCCTCCCCGACCCCGTGGAGGCCGCCAGGAAGGCCCTGGCCACGGTGGAGATGGAGGAGCCGAAGGACCGCAAGGTCGAGACGTACTCCAAGGGCATGCGCCAGCGCGTCAAGGTGGCCGCGGCGCTCGTCCACGACCCACCGGTGCTGCTGCTCGACGAGCCGTTCAACGGCATGGACCCGCGCCAGCGCCTCCACCTGATGGACCTGATCCGCGCGATGGGCACGGCGGGCAAGACGATCCTGTTCAGCTCCCACATCCTGGAGGAGGTCGAACGGGTCGCCCAGCACATCGAGGTCCTGGTGGCCGGCCGGCACGCGGCCTCGGGCAACTTCCGCGAGATCAGGCGCCTGATGACCGACAGGCCCCACCTGTTCAGGATCCGTTCCAGCGACGACAGGAAGCTCGCCTCCGCCCTCATGCGCGACGACTCGACCGGCGGCATCACCCTGCGTCCCGACGGCCTGGAGGTCCAGGCCACCGAGTTCCGCCGCTTCACCAGGCTCCTGCCCAGGATCGCCCGGGACGAGGGCGTCCACCTCCACCAGGTCTCCCCCGCGGACGAGGACCTGGAGAGCGTCTTCTCCTACCTGATCACCCGGAGCACCTGATGAACCCGCCCAACCCCAGGGGCACGCACACGTCGCGGAGTAAGGCCATGAACGCTGTCGTAGCCGGCATCACCTACCGCGCCCTGCTGGGCCGCAGGCGCATCATCCTGCTCCTGCTGCTCCCCCTGGCGCTGATCGGCCTGGCCCTGCTGCTGCGCCTGTTCGGCGAGGGAGACCAGCGCTCGGCCGTGCTGCTGATGCAGAACTTCGCCATCGGCACCATGCTGCCGCTGCTCGGCCTCATCGCCGGCACGGGCGTCATCGCCCCCGAGATCGACGACGGCACCATCATCCACCTGATGTCCAAGCCGATCTCCCGCCCGGTGATCGCCCGGACGAAGTTCCTGGTGGCGGCCTCGCTCCTGGCCCTGTTCGCCGCCGTACCGACCTATGTCTCGGCCTGGCTGCTGGTCCGCAACGAGGACGGCATAGCCCCCGGCTTCGCCCTGGGCGCCCTGGTGGCCGGCATCGCCTACGCCGCCGTCTTCCTCCTGCTGGGCGTCATCACCCGGCACGCGGTCACGATCGGCATCGTCTACGCCCTGGTCTGGGAGTCCCTGGTGGGCAACCTGGTGCCGGGCGCCCGCAAGTTCTCGATCCAGCAGTGGGCCCAGTCGATCGCCGACCAGATCTCCGGCTCCCCGTTCCTGAGGACCGACGTCAGCCTCGGCTTCGCCGTACCGGCCATCATCATCGTCACCCTCGGCGCCGTCCTCTGGACCGGCCACCGGCTGCGGGCGTTCTCCCTCACGGGCGACGAGTAGGCGCCGGCGCATGAGAACGGTCGCGGCCCGGCGGGCCGCGACCGTTCTTTCAGGAAGCGCAGGCCGTACGGACCACGTCGGCCAGGCGGCCCGCCACCTGGGTGGCGTGTTCTTCCGAGGCGGCCTCGACCATCACGCGGATCATCGGCTCGGTGCCGCTGGGCCTGATCAGGACGCGGCCCGTCTCGCCCAGCTCCGCCTCGGCCGCGGCCACGGCGGCGACGAGTTCGGGGACGGCGGCCCTGCCCCGGTCCACGCCCTTGACGTTGATCAGGATCTGCGGCAGCGGCGTCATCACCGAGGCCAACTCCTTCAGCGTCACCCCCGACTTGGCGACCACACCCAGCAGGTGGAGCGAGGTGAGCAGGCCGTCGCCGGTCGTGGCGTGGTCGAGCATGATGACATGCCCCGACTGCTCCCCGCCCAGGTTGAAGCCGTCCGACTTCATGCGTTCCAGCACGTAGCGGTCCCCCACCGCGGTCTCCACCACGGTGATGCCCGCATCGCGCATCGCCAGCTTGAAGCCCAGGTTGGACATCACGGTCGCGACCACGGTGTCCTTGGCCAGCAGCCCTTCTCTGTGCATCGCCCCGGCCAGGACCGCCATGATGTGGTCGCCGTCGACGATCGCGCCCGTGTGGTCGACCGCCAGGCAGCGGTCGGCGTCGCCGTCGTAGGCCACGCCCAGGTCCGCGCCGCGTGAGACGACCACCTGCTGGAGCTTGTCCAGGTGGGTGGAGCCGTGGCCGGAGTTGATGTTGAGGCCGTCGGGCCGGGCGCCGATGGCCTCGACCCTGGCGCCGGCGCGCACCAGCGCCTCCGGGGCGACCATGTGGGCGGCCCCGTGCGCGCAGTCGACCACGATCGACAGGCCGTCCAGGGCCGCGTTCATGGTGGTCAGCACGTGGGAGATGTAGCGGTCGGCCTCACCGTAGGCGTCGCGTACGCGCCCCACGGCCGAGCCGACGGGAAAGCTCCACTCCTCGCCCAGCCGCCGCTCGATCTCGTCCTCGACCGCGTCGGACAGCTTGAAGCCGCCCTTGGCGAGGAACTTGATGCCGTTGTCCGGCGCCGGGTTGTGCGAGGCCGACAGCATGACGCCGAGGTCGGCGCCGAGCGCGGCGGTGAGGTGGGCGACGGCCGGAGTGGGCAGCACGCCGAGGCGCAGCACATCGACTCCGGACGCCGCGAGGCCGGCGACCACCGCGGCCTCGAGAAACTCTCCCGAGGCACGTGGGTCCCGGCCTACGACGGCCACGGGCCTGCGTCCCGTGGCCGCGAACGCGCCTGCATCGCCGAGGACGTGAGCCGCCGCGACCGCGAGGTCCATGGCGAGCTCGGCCGTGAGGTCGCGTCCGGCGACCCCACGCACCCCGTCGGTGCCGAAAAGGCGCGCCAACTTAGCGCTTGCTGTACTGCGGAGCCTTGCGGGCCTTCTTGAGGCCGTACTTCTTCCGCTCCGTGGCGCGGGCGTCACGGGTGAGGAAGCCGGCCTTCTTCAGCGGTGGGCGGTTGACCTCGACGTCCAGGATCGCCAGGGCGCGCGACAGGCCCATGCGCAGCGCACCGGCCTGGCCGGTCACGCCGCCGCCGTCGATGCGCGCGATGACGTCGAACGCCTCCTCGGCGCCGAGCACCACGAAGGGCTCGTTGACGATCTGCTGGTGGACCTTGTTGGGGAAGTAGACGTCCAGCGAACGCCCGTTGATCGTCCACTTGCCGCTGCCCGGAACGATGCGCACGCGGGCGATCGCCTCCTTGCGGCGGCCGGTGCCGTACGAGTTGCCCGTGGTGACGGGCTTGCGCACGGGAGCGTCAGCGCTGGCGGTGGACTCGGTGGTGTACTCGGATGGGAAATCCTCGCCGGAGTAGTCCTCCAGCTCGGGCTCGACCGTCTCGACACCGGTGGGCTCAGCCACGGTTCTCCTCTGAATCTTTCGAACTACTACTGGGCGATCTGGGTGATCTGGAACGGCACCGGCTGCTGAGCCTTGTGCGGGTGCTCGGGACCCGCGTAGACCTTGAGCTTCCTGGCCATCTTCCGGCCGAGGGAGTTTTTCGGCAGCATGCCCTTGACGGCCTTCTCCACGGCCTTGTCCGGCCGCTTCTCCATGAGCTCGCCATAAGTGACGGAACGCAGACCGCCCGGGTAGCCCGAGTGGCGGTAGGCCTTCTTCTGCTCAAGCTTGTTACCGCTCAGCGCGATCTTGTCCGCGTTGATGACGATGACGAAGTCACCGGTGTCGACGTGGTTGGCGAAGATCGGCTTGTGCTTGCCGCGGAGCAGAATCGCGACGTGGCTGGCCAGCCGGCCCAGCACGACATCGGTCGCGTCGATGACGTACCACTGACGCTGGACGTCGGCGGGCTTCGGTGAGTACGTGCGCACGGTCGTAGCCTTCTTTATGCTCGCGTCTTCGGCGCTGTCGGATGCGACAGCCGTATTGGTCGGTCGGTGCGGGCACACGACGGCCCGGACCTTCCGTCTCCACAACGCGGGAGATGACGCCGGACGCGCCGCGCATCGGTCACACAGGACCTGTGCACACAACGAACCTAAGCTACCCGCCCACAGGCGCCTGGGTCAAAAGACCGGTAACCCTGCGCGATTCTACCCGACCTCAGAACGGTTCGGTTTCGTTTACCTGGAACCCCTTCTTTCCCAGGACCCGACATCCCTATCGTTGATAGCGGTATGTGGCAGAACTCTCGCACCCGGCAAACCCAGCGGGGCGCTCGGCGCCGGAACCACCTGGGTGTGCTGGTCTGCCTCATGGCGGCGCTGTTCACGGGCGTGCTGATCGGCCGGCTGGGCAGCGGCTCCGAGCCGACCGGCCACATCTACCTCAACGAGACCGCCCCGCCCGCCGCCGCCACGGCCGGCCCGGCGCCGACGGCGGCCAAGAAGGCCCAGCCGCAGGCCGAGCGGATCCCCAGGCACGCCAGGAACAAGGTCCGGCGCGGCACCGCCACCCCCAAGCCCGTCAAATCGCCCAAGGGCCAGATCCCCGGCTACTACGCGGAGGACCCGCCCGCGCGGGTGTCGGGCGGGAGCGGCGATCCCGTCCGGTTGCTGGGCGGCATGGCGGGCGAGGTCGTCTCCCTCACGAACTCCGCCCGGTCCCGGCACGGCTGCCGGCCGCTCCGGGTGGACGACGACCTCACCCGCTCGGCGCGTACGCACGCGCTGGAGATGGCCCGTACGGGCAGGCTTCTGCACAACTCCCCCGACGGCGCGTCTCCATGGGACCGGATGGAGCGCGCGGGCTACCGCTGGGGCGCCGCGGAGAACATCGGCGCCGGCTACACCTCCCCGGAAGAGGCCGTACGCGGCTGGCTCGACAGCCGCGACCAACGCAAGAACATCCTGGACTGCGGCCTGAAGGCGATCGGTGTCGGCGTCGCCTCCGGCCCGAACGGTCCATGGTGGACCCAGGACTTCGGAACTCAGTAAACGCGCATCACGGTAATGTCTCCGCATGGGTTTTCCCGAGGAACGTGAGAACGGCACGGGCGGCGCCCCCTATGGGATGGGGCGCCCGCAGGGTGCCCCGTACGGGATGGGGGGCAACTCCCAGCCCCCCGCCGGCGGCGCTGGGAACAACTTCCAGCCCCCTCCCGGCGGCGCGGGCGACAACTTCCAGCCCGCCTCGTACAACGGCGCCGGCGACAACTTCCAACCACCTTCCAACGGCAACTTCCACCCCGCCCAGAACGGCCCTGGCAACGTTTTCCAGCCCCAGCACAACGGGCCTGGCAACGTGTTCCAGCCTCAGCACAACGGCCCGGGCGGCGCCTTCCAGCCCCAGCAGAACGCCCCCGGCGGCATGGGCAACGCCTTCCAGCCCCAGCAGAACGGGCCGGGTTTCGGCGAGACCCCCGGCGGGCCGGGGGAGGCTCCCCAGGAGACGCCCCCGGAGAAGGGCCGCTCCTCCCGCCGCTCGCGCAGACGCGCCGCCGACACCCCGGCGGACGCTGACGCGGACCTCTTCACCGGTGGCGGTGGCGGTGGCGGCGCCGACGATCCCGGCAAGGGGCAGCCGAGCCCGCAGAGCAAGTTCGGCTGGAGCCCCTACGACGAGGGTCCGCGCTCGCGCGCGCCGCTGTGGTTCGCGCTCGCCGGCTTGGTGATGCTGGGCCTGCTCGGTGGCGGCCTCGCGCTGATGTGGAACGCCGGCCCGACCTCCACGGCCGAGGTCGCCCCCGCCGAGCGCACCTCCGCGCCGCTCCCGTCGGCCCCGCCCGGCAAATATGGCTTCGCCGCCGAACGCGAGACCGATCCCGACCCGATCTCGGTCAAGGAGCTCTTCGGCTCGAAGAAGAAGCTCACGTTCTCGGGCCGCGGCTACGAGATGACGATCAACAAACTGGACAAGAAGTGCGCCGACGCCGCCCTGGGTGACGACCTCCAGAAGTCGCTCATGGACGGCAAGTGCAACCAGCTCGTACGCGCGAGCTTCCGCGACAAGGCCGGCGAGGTGATCGGCACGGTCGGCGTGGCCAACCTCAGCACCAGCAAAAACGCGACCAAGGTGGCCAAGACCGGCGACACGAGCAACTACGTCAAGCCGTTGCCGGGCAAGGACAGCGTCACCAAGCAGCTGGGCTCGGGCAGCGGCGGCGCCAAGATCTGGACGCACGGGCACTACGCGATCCTGGTGTGGTTCCAGCGGAAGGACGGCACGAAACCCGACTCCAAGGGTTCCAAGCGCATCTCCCAGGCCATCGACGACATCACCAAGAACACCGTGTTCAAGGCCCTGGACAACCGGTCGCTGACCGGCAGCTCGCTGTAAGCCAATCGGGCTTCTAGCGCGTTATGACGACAAACGGGATGCCAGATCCGTCCGGCTACTCCGATACCGACATAACGATCTCGCTACTCTCGCTAGGCTCGCCCTATGCGTGGCCAGGAAACCGGGTCTGATCACGAGCGCAGTGAAGCCGACGGCTCGGCCGCACCAGCGACGCCGCCGCCGAGCTTCGGCCAGACCAGCGGGCGAGACATACGATCGACGTCGGCTCTCCATGAGGAGATCGCCGACGACGGGACGAGCCCTGCCGTCATCGGCTTCCGGGGGTCGCACCCCGGGCACGAGGAGACGGCCGGGGCGCAGCCGTGGGAGGTGCGGGCCGACGACGCCACCGCCTACGACTGGCTCGTCGATCCCACCCAGACCGACCCCACCGGCTTCGACCCGGGACAGACCACCCCATCCCCCCACCAGCCGGTGAACCCCGGCCACCTCCACCCGCAACCCCACCACCCGTATCCCAGCCCCACCCACCCTCACCACACGGGCCACGGTCCGCACCCCGACCATCCGGGCGTCAACGCCCCGCACTCGGACCACACCGGCCTCAACGCCCCACACCCCGACCCCACGGGGCCCAACGCCCCGCACCCCGGCGACCCAGCCCTGAACGCCCCGCACTCCGACCACATGGGGCCCAACACCCCGCACCTCGGCCATCCGGGCCTGAACGCCCCGCACTCCGACCACAAGGGCCTCAGCGCCCCGCAGCAGTCGGACGACACGCGTCCCGGCGATCTCCCGCGTCCCGGCCGTGAGGCGACCATGCCCCCCTGGCCCGGCGAGAAGCCGTCACCCTGGCCCGCCAAGCCGGTGGTGCCCGGCGCGCCGCCCTGGGAGCCGCCCCCGGCCTTCACCGCCGCCGCGGCGGGCATGCGCGTGTGGCCCGCCCCCGTGAGCGACCAGCACGGCATGCCGCCCTGGCCCGCCGCCACGGGCGAGCTGGTGGCCGAGCCCGACGAGCCGGACGACCAGCTCCCCGCCTTCGACTCCAACGCCACCAACCCCGAGGGCTTCACCCGGCCGGCCCACTACTTCGACCCCGAAGCCGCCAAGCGGGACGCCGCCCAGCAGGAAGCGACCCAGCACCAGGCCCCCCAGCCGGCGGCCTTCGCCCAGGAGCCCGACGAGTCCACCGCGCCCCAGCCCATCGACCCCCAGATCACGAGCCCCGCGGCGGTCAGGCCCACCGAACCCCAGCACGGCCCCGCCCACATGCAGGCCGACACCCCACCCGCGCCCCAGGAAGACACCCCCAACCTCGAAGAGACCCGCCCGGGCCCCATCAGGATGGGCAACGTCCCCCTGGCCGCCCCGGTCCCCCTCCAGCAGGAGGACACCCACCCCTTCGCCCGCGAGGACCTCACCCGGCCGACCTCCGCCGACCCAGCCCAGCCCCCGACCCCGGCCCACTACTTCGACCCCGAAGCCGCCGAACGGGACGCCCAGCTCTTCAGCCCGCACCCCACCAACCCGGCCGCCCGCCCTCCCGAGCCCGGCGACGTACCGGTGTGGCCGCCGAACCAGCAGGCCGCGGAGAAGATCCCGGACCTCCCCTTCCCCAGGGAGACCTGGGGCCAGCGCCACACGACCTCCCTGGAGCTGCCGCCGCCCCAGTCGGCGTACCCGGCCGGGGCGTTCAAGCAGCCGCCGTTCCAGACCCCGCCCCCGCCGCCCGCCCCGCCGGCCAAGAGCAAGCGGGCGCTGTTCGTCACGCTCGGCGCGCTGGCCCTGGCGGGCGTGGCGACCGGTGGTTTCTTCGCCTACCGGGCGGTGAGCGACCCCGCGCCCACGACGGCCGCCGCCCGCCCCACGGCGTCCGCACCCGCGCCCACCGACGTGCCCAGCTCCGCCCCGCCCGCCGACGTCCCCGGCGCGTCCGTGCTCAACTCCGAGCAGACCGACCCGCAGAAGTTGTCGCTGTCGGAGGCGTTCCCGAAGAAGAAGGTGAGCGCGGCGGGCACGACGTTCACCAGGGTCAAGGCGGGCCTGGAGTCGAGCTGTGACAAGGCCGCGGCGGGCGCGTTCGCCGACGCGCTGCGGGAGCAGAAGTGCAGCCGCGTCCTGCGGGCGACCTACGTCGACAGCAAGCGCCGTTACGCCGTGACCACGGGCATCGCCGTCCTGCCGACCAAGGACGCGGCCACCGCCGCCGACGCGGCGAAGGACCTCTCGCACAACGTCTGGTTCCGCCCGCTGCCCGGCGCCGACGGCTCGGGCGGCGAGCGGGTGCACATCGCCGGCGGCTACGCGGCGGGCCTGGTGTGGGGCCGCTACATCGTCTTCAGCTACGCCACCCACGCCGACGGCCACACCCCGGAGGCCAAGGAGAAGACGTTGCCGGAGGTCAGCGGGGCGTTCAGGGACGAGATCTCACTGGTGCTCGAACGCCGCCTGACCGGAGGGTGAGGGCGCCAGGCCGTCAGAGCGTACGGACCCGCCGCGTGCGCTCGGCCCGCGCGGCGAGCTCCTCCTCCGCCGGATAGCCCACCTCCTCCAGGCACAACCCGTGCGCGGGCGCCACGTGCACCCCCGAGTCCCGTACGCCCCCCGCCAGCACCTCACCCGGCCACTCCCGGGGGCGGCGGCCGTCGCCGACGGCCAGCAGCGACCCCACCAGCGCCCGCACCATCGAGTGGCAGAACGCGTCGGCCACGACGGCGGCCACCAGCACCCCGTCGGGTTCCCGCGCCCAGTCCAGCCGCTGCAGCTCCCTGATCGTGGTGGCCCCGTCCCGCTTCTTGCAGAACGCGGCGAAGTCGTGCTCGCCGAGCAGCCCGGCGGCCGCCGTGTTGAGCGCGCGGAGGTCCAGCGGGCGGTTGTGCCAGACCACCTCGCGCCGCCGCAGCGGGTCCACGCCGCCCTCGACGTCGCTCACCCGGTACGCGTACCGCCGGAACACCGCCGAGAACCGCGCGTCGAAGCCCCCAGGAGCCACCGAGACCCGCTTAACCCGGACATCGGGCGGCAGGACCCCACCGAGCCTTCTCACGAGCGCAGAGAGCCTCTCATCGACGCCCAGCGGCCCCCGGTTCCCGTCGAGCTCGCCCAGCGCCTCGTCCGGCACGTCCACGTGGGCGACCTGGCCGCGGGCGTGCACCCCGGCGTCGGTCCGGCCGGCCACGGTCAGCAGGGCGGGCTCGCCGAGGCGCAGGATCCTGCCGAGCGCCTGCTCGATCTCCCCCTGGACCGTACGCAGCCCCGGCTGCCTGGCCCACCCCGAGAAGTCGGTCCCGTCGTACGCGAGGTCGAGGCGGAGCCGTACCACGATCATCCTCCTAGGTAACGCAACGGGCCCGAACCCCCACGCGGGGATCCGGGCCCGTGACAGCCGACCTGAAAGATCAGGCCTCGTCCTTCTTGGCCTCGGCGGCCGGCGCCTCGTCGGCGGCGGCTTCCGGGGTCTCCTCGGTCTTGGCCTCGGCGGGAGCCTCGCTCTCCTCCGAAGCCTCGGCCTTGGCCTCCTCGGCCTTCGTCTCCTCCGCCTTCGGCTCCTCGGCGGCGGGCGCCGGGCTGGCGACGCGGCGGGTGGAGACGTTCAGCGGCTCGGTCACCAGCTCGATGACCGCCATGGGAGCGTTGTCGCCCTTGCGCGCACCGACCTTGGTGATGCGGGTGTAGCCACCGGGACGCTCGGCGAACGTCGTCGCGATCTCGGTGAACAGGTGGTGCACGACGCCCTTGTCCCGGACGATGGTCAGGACCTGGCGACGGTTGTGGATGTCGCCCTTCTTCGCCTTGGTGATCAGGCGCTCCGCCAGCGGACGCAGGCGCTTGGCCTTGGCGACCGTCGTGCGGATCCGGCCGTGGCGGAACAGATCGGTGGCGAGGTTCGCCATGATCAGCCGCTCGTGCGCGGGGCTGCCGCCAAAACGTGCACCCTTGGTGGGCTTGGGCATCTCAGCTCTCCTTGTGGATGAACCCGCCCCGGCCGTACCAGGTACCGGAGTCGGGCCGGCGCCGCGAACGCGCGGCACCGTTACGTCTACCCGCGCGAGGCCCCTCGCCGAGGGGCCCGCGGGAAGTGTCTAGTACTGCTCGGTCTCGACGTACGCGCTGTCGTCGTCGTCGTAGCCGCCGCCGGCCACCGCGCTCGGGTCGAACCCGGGCGGGGAGTCCTTGAGCGCCAGCGACATCTCGTGCAGCTTCTGCTTGACCTCTTCGATCGACTTGGCGCCGAAGTTCCGGATGTCCAGCAGGTCCTGCTCGCTGCGCGCCACGAGCTCACCCACGGTGTGGATGCCCTCGCGCTTGAGGCAGTTGTACGAGCGGACCGTCAGGTTCAGCTCCTCGATCGGCAGCGCCAGGTCGGCGGCCAGGGCGGCGTCGGTCGGCGACGGGCCGATGTCGATGCCCTCGGCCTCGACGTTGAGCTCGCGGGCCAGCCCGAACAGCTCGACGAGCGTCTTACCGGCGGAGGCCACCGCGTCACGCGGCTTCATCGCGGGCTTGGTCTCGACGTCGAGGATGAGGCGGTCGAAGTCGGTGCGCTGCTCGACTCGGGTCGCCTCGACCTTGTAGGTGACCTTGAGCACCGGGGAGTAGATCGAGTCGATCGGGATGCGCCCGATCTCCTGGCCCGGCTGCTTGTTCTGGGCGGCGGAGACGTAGCCGCGACCGCGCTCGACGGTCAGCTCCATCTCCAGCTTCGCCTTGCTGTTGAGCGTGGCGATGCGCAGCTCGGGGTTGTGCACCTCGACACCGGCCGGCGGCGCGATGTCGGCGGCGGTGACCTCACCCGGGCCCTGCTTGCGCAGGTACATCACGACCGGCTCGTCGTGCTCGGAAGAGACGACCAGTTCCTTGAGGTTGAGGATGATGTCGGTGACGTCTTCCTTGACCCCGGGAACGGTCGAGAACTCGTGCAGCACGCCCTCGATACGGATGCTCGTCA
Organism: Nonomuraea jiangxiensis; assembly: GCF_900099965.1. Classification (GTDB taxonomy): domain Bacteria; phylum Actinomycetota; class Actinomycetes; order Streptosporangiales; family Streptosporangiaceae; genus Nonomuraea; species Nonomuraea jiangxiensis. The sequence goes on from NZ_FNDJ01000003.1 coordinate 638,334, forward strand.
CGGCCGCGCCCGGGATGGACGACAGCAGCGTGCGGCGCAGCGAGTTGCCGATGGTGTAACCGAAGCCCGGCTCCAGCGGCTCGATGATGAATCGGGACCGGGTCTCGTCGATCGACTCTTCGAGAAGAGTCGGACGCTGAGCGATCAGCATGTGCGGGATCTCCCCTTTTTCGTGTGGCGCCCGCTATATGACGCCACTCCGACAAACAGCCTAGCCCGGGTACCGCATGTCTGCCGTACCCGGACCAGCGAGGACTACTTCGAGTAGTACTCGACGATGAGCTGCTCCTGGACCTGGGTGTCGATCTGCTGCCGGACGGGCAGCTGGTGCACCAGGACGCGGAGCTTCTCCGGCACGACGCCGAGCCACGCGGGAATCGTGCGCTCGCCGGCGGTGGCGCGGGCCACCTCGTACGGCATCAGGCTGCGCTTGTTCTCGCGGACCTCGATGATGTCGTGCTCACGCACGCGGTAGGACGGGATGTCGACCTTCTTGCCGTTCACCAGGAAGTGTCCGTGACGGACCTGCTGGCGGGCGGCGTCGCGCGACTGCGCGAAACCGGCGCGGTAAACCACGTTGTCGAGCCGGCTCTCCAGGATCTGGAGCAGCACCTCACCCGACTTGCCCGACTTGCCGGCGGCTTCCTCGTAGTAGTTGTGGAACTGCTTCTCGAGGACGCCGTAGATGCGGCGGGTCTTCTGCTTCTCACGAAGCTGGGTCTGGTACTCCGACTCCTTCGGACGCGCACGACCGTGCTCGCCCGGCGGGTAGGGACGGATCTCGATGGGGCACTTGGCGGACTCGCACTTGCTGCCCTTGAGGAAGAGCTTGATCTTCTCGCGACGGCAGAGCTTGCAGTCCGCGCCCGTGTAACGAGCCATTTCTCAATTTCTCCTGGGGATCAGACGCGGCGGCGCTTCGGCGGACGGCAGCCGTTGTGCGGAACCGGGGTGACGTCCTGGATCGAGCCCACTTCGAGGCCGGTGGCCTGCAGCGAGCGGATCGCGGTCTCCCGGCCGGAGCCGGGACCCTTGACGAAGACGTCGACCTTGCGCATGCCGTGCTCCATGGCCCGGCGGGCGGCGTTCTCGGCGGCCATCTGCGCGGCGAACGGGGTGGACTTACGGGAGCCCTTGAAACCCACGTGGCCGGCGCTGGCCCAGGAGATCACGTTCCCGTTCGGGTCGGTGATCGAGACGATCGTGTTGTTGAACGTGCTCTTGATGTGGGCGTGCCCGTGAGCGACGTTCTTCTTTTCCTTGCGGCGCACCTTCTTCGGCGCGCCCTGGCGGCTCTTAGGAGGCATTTCTTGCCTTTACTCCTGAGGTCTTCGGTCCGCGGCTGTGGACTACTTCTTACCGGGCTTCTTCTTGCCCGCGACGGTCTTCTTCTTGCCCTTGCGGGTGCGCGCGTTGGTCTGGGTGCGCTGACCGTGGACGGGCAGGCCCTTGCGGTGCCGGATGCCCTGGTAGCAGCCAATTTCGATCTTGCGACGGATGTCGGCCTGGACCTCGCGGCGCAGGTCACCCTCGATCTTGAAGTTCGCCTCGATGTAGTCACGCATCGGGACGAGCTCGGCGTCGGTGAGCTGGTGCACGCGGAGGTCACCGCTGACACCGGTGGCCTCGAGGATCTCGTGGGCCCGGGTGCGGCCGATTCCGTAAATGTAGGTGAGAGCGATCTCCAGCCGCTTTTCGCGGGGGAGGTCCACGCCAACCAGGCGAGCCATGGCGGGCATTCTCCTTCTCTGTGGCGGAGGTCTTGCGCCTCACTTCCCCTCCCCAATGCCCGGGGTGAGGGCCCCGGCCTCCGACCGGGGGTCTCCCGAGCGGTTCGGGCCTTCCGGAGAAGGACCGCCTGCCCGGGTGTGACACGCGATTACTGGCTCGGGCTTCTCATGCGTCGAGCCCGCTCCCTGGCGGGGCGGACTCGGAGGAGAAGCCCTTGCGGCGACCTAGCCCTGACGCTGCTTGTGGCGCAGGTTGTCGCAGATCACCATGACGCGACCGTGCCGGCGAATCACCTTGCACTTGTCGCAGATCTTCTTGACGCTCGGCTTTACCTTCATCGTCCTTTGTTCCTCAGACGTCTTATTTGTATCGGTAGACGATCCGCCCACGACTCAGGTCGTAGGGGCTCAGCTCAACGACTACCCGGTCGTCCGGCAGGATCCGGATGTAGTGCATCCGCATCCGTCCGCTGATGTGGGCCAGGACCTTATGGCCGTTGTCGAGCTGCACCCGGAACATGGCGTTCGGGAGCGACTCGACCACAGTGCCCTCGATCTCGATGGCGCCGTCTTTCTTGGCCAAAATTCCTCGCGTTTCACTGATCGATCGTCTGAGGCTCCGGTTCACTAAGCAGCCGCGACCTCACGCTTCGAAGAGAGCGGCGACCGCAACGATCGCCGACGCGTGATGGTCATAGTGAGCCGACTAAGGAGTGTACGACACCTGACCCCAAAACGCGAAACGCGTGCCAGGTGTCCTGACACAACCATGCAATAGTCTACCCCACCTTGGCGTGTCCCGATCCCGGACACAGGCCTACCGGTGGCGCTGGTGCCGGTTTCCCCCGAGCACGGTGCTGATCAGCAGGATCACGCCCCACGGCCCCATCACCCACAGCGGCCACGGATACACTAAATCGCCCGACGTGACGCTCACGATCAGCCAGATCACCCAGTTGATGCCGCTGGCCGTGGCCCAGGCTCCCCAGGCCGCCCGCATCCCGGGGTGCATGCGGCTGTCCGGCAGCGCGGCCGGGCTCACCTTGGCGGGGCGGTTGCGCAGGTCCACATCCGGCAGGTCGGCCGTCAGCTTGGCCAGCTCACCATAGGTCTTGCTGCTGTAGAGCGATTCGAGCCGCTCGTTGAACTCGTCCATGGTGATCCGGCCCTGCGCGGTATGCTCGCGGAGGATGGCGGCCACCCGGTCGCGGTCAGCGTCGGAGGCTCGCATCTCGGGGCTGTTGGCCATCCCACCACTCCCGGCTAGTCCTGCAAGTGCGCTAGGCGCTCTTTGCCCCCATCCAGGGCGGTCAGCACCCAAGGACCATTATGTGTCACCGCGACGCTGTGCTCGAAGTGTGCGGAGGGCTTTCCGTCGATCGTCACCACGGTCCAGTCGTCCGAGAGTACGCGGGTGCGCTCGGTGCCCAGATTGACCATCGGCTCGACGGCCAGGCACATGCCCTCCTCCAGCACCGGGCCCCGGCCGGGCCGACCGTGGTTGGCGATCCACGGGTCCATGTGCATCTCGGTGCCGATACCGTGGCCGCCGTACTCGGGCGGGATGCCGAAGCGCCCCTGCGACTTGACGTACCGCTCCACCTCGTGGCCGATGTCCGACAGGTGGCGGCCGACGCTCAGCGCGGCGATGCCGCGCCACATGGCCTCCTCCGTGATCCGCATGAGCTCCGTCAGCTTGGGGTCCACCTCGCCGACCGGCACGGTCACCGCGGAGTCGCCGTGCCAGCCGTCCAGGATCGCGCCGCAGTCGATCGAGATGATGTCTCCCTCGCGCAGCTTGCGGGCGTCGGTCGGGATGCCGTGCACGACTTCCTCGTTCACGGAGGCGCAGATCGTCGCCGGGAAACCCTGGTAGCCCTTGAACGACGGGATCGCCCCCTCGTCCCTGATGGCCTTCTCGGCGATGCCGTCGAGGTCGAGCGGCGTCATGCCGGGCTCGACCGAGCGCTTCAACAGGTCGAGCGTGCGCCCGACCACCAGGCCCGCGGCCCGCATCTTCTCCAGTTGTTCCGGAGACTTGATCTGGATCCCGTGCCGGTTGCGCTTGAACATCTGCCTGCCCCCCTGGGTCTCAACGGGCCGCGTTGGGGGCCCAATCCCCCCACAATAACCGCCCAATAGCGGTCAGGGTGGCACGGAAACCCGTGCCACCCTGAAACGGTCGTACTCCGACTTAACCCATGAACGGGCGAATCGCCTCCATGGCCCGCTGCGTGACTTCCTCGACCGGACCCGTGGCGTCGACGCCCACGAGAACGCCCTCGTCGGCGTAGTAGGAGACCAGCGGCGCCGTCTGCTCCTGGTAGACCTCCAGGCGGTGCCGGACCGTCTCCTCCTTGTCGTCGTCACGCTGGAAGAGCGCGCCCCCGCACGCGTCGCACTTGTCGTCCTTCTTGTCGTCGAACTCGACGTGCCAGATGCGCCCGCACTGGCTGCAGGTGCGCCGGCCGGCCAGCCGCCTCACCACCTCGTCGTCATCGACGACCAGCTCCAGCACGAGGTCGAGGGCCTGGCCCCAGTCCTTGAGCATGTCGCGCAGGATCTCGGCCTGCGCGACGTTCCTGGGGAAGCCGTCGAGCAGGAAACCGTCCTGCGCGTCGTCCTCGGACAGACGGTCACGGACCATGGCGATGGTCACCTCGTCGGGCACCAGGTCACCACGGTCCATATACGTCTTGGCCAGCTTGCCCAGGTCCGTGCCCCCCGAGACATTGGCACGGAAGATGTCACCCGTCGAGATCTTCGGGATCGACAGGTTCGATGCGATGTACTGGGCCTGTGTCCCCTTACCCGCTCCGGGGGGCCCGACCAGAACGAGACGCACTACCGCAGGAAACCTTCGTAGTTACGCTGCTGCAGCTGGCTCTCGATCTGCTTCACCGTGTCCAGGCCGACACCAACCATGATCAGAATGCTCGTCCCTCCGAACGGGAAGTTCTGGCTCGCACCGGACACCGCCAGCGCGACGATCGGGACCATGGAGATCAGACCCAGATAGAGCGAGCCCGGCGCGGTCAGGCGGGTGAGCACGAAGTTCAGGTATTCAGCCGTCGGACGGCCGGGACGGATGCCCGGAATGAAACCACCGTACTTCTTCATGTTGTCGGCGACTTCAGTGGGGTTGAACGTGATGGACACGTAGAAGTACGTGAAGAAGATGATCAGGAGGAAGAACGTGGCCATGTAGATCGGCGTGTCGCCGGTGGCCAGGTTCTGGGAGATCCACCGGATGACCGCGTTGTCGGTGGTCTGGAACAGCGACGTGATGAGCTGTGGCAGGTAGAGCAGCGACGAGGCGAAGATGACCGGGATGATGCCGGCCTGGTTGACCTTGAGCGGGATGTAGGTGGACGTGCCGCCGTACATCCTGCGGCCCACCATGCGCTTGGCGTACTGCACCGGGATGCGGCGCTGGGCCTGCTCGACGAAGACCACCGCGGCGATCATGAAGATGCCGACGACCATGACGACCGCGAAGGTGAACTTGTTGGCCTGGAAGATGTTGGTCAGCTCGGACGGGAAGACCGCGACGACCTGGGTGAAGATCAGGATGGACATGCCGTTGCCGACGCCCCGGTCGGTGATGAGCTCGCCCAGCCACATGATCACCGACGTACCGGCGGTCATGATGATGACCATCGTGACGATGCCGAAGATGTTGTCCGGGTCGAGCAGGACGTCCTGCTGGCAGTTCGGGAAGAGCTGACCGGTGCGGGCCAGCGCGATGAAGGCGGTCGACTGGAGAACGGCGAGCCCGATCGTCAGATAACGCGTATACTGCGTGATCTTGGTCTGACCGGCCTGCCCCTCCTTCTTCAGTGCCTCAAGACGTGGGATCACCACGACGAGCAGCTGGAGGATGATGCTCGCGGTGATGTACGGCATGATGCCCAGCGCGAACACCGACAACTTCAGGAGCGCACCACCACTGAAGAGCTGCACCATCCCATAGATGTTGCCGGCGGCTCCATTACGGGCCTGGTCGAAACAGGCCGCGAGATTCTGGACGTGAACACCCGGAGTCGGAAGAACCGAGCCGAGTCGGAACAGCGCGATGATGCCCAGGGTGAAGAGCAACTTCTTGCGCAGGTCCGGTGTCCGGAACGCCCGGGTAAACGCGGTCAGCACGGTCCCTCCTGCGCGCCTTTACGGCGGTATGAGTATGCGATGGTGCGGGGATCTGCCATCTGAAGTCTCAGGTCAAACGAGCCCGACAGAATCCTGCCGTCTCGCGAACTCTAACGCACTACGGGCGTGGGGGCATTTGTCAAAGCCCCCACGCCGCGTAATTGCTCTTACAGCTCGGTAACGGAACCACCAGCAGCGGCGATCTTCTCCTTCGCGGCGGACGAGAAGGCGTGAGCCTGCACGTTCACCGCGACGGAGAGCTCACCGGTGCCGAGCACCTTCACGAGCTGGTTCTTGCGGACAGCGCCCTTGGCGACCAGCGTCTCGACGGTGACATCGCCACCCTCGGGGAACAGCTCGCCGAGCTTGTCCAGGTTGACGACCTGGTAGGTCGTCTTGAACAGCGCGTTGGAGAAGCCCTTGAGCTTCGGCAGACGCCTCTGCAGCGGCACCTGGCCACCCTCGAAACCGAGGGGGACCGTCGTACGGGCGTGGCTGCCCTTGGTGCCGCGACCGGCCGTCTTGCCCTTCGACGCCTCGCCGCGACCCTTGCGGATCTTGGCCTTGTTGGCGCCAGGAGCAGGACGCAGGTCGTGAATCTTGAGCGGAGCCTTGTCAGTCATGACTAGTCGACCTCTTCCACCTCGACGAGGTGCGTCACCACGGAGACCATCCCGCGAATCTCGGGCCGGTCCTCCTTGACGACGACGTCGCCGATCCGCTTCAGGCCAAGCGAACGCAGCGAGTCACGCTGGTTCTGCTTGCCACCGATCTTCGAGCGAACCTGAGTGATCTTCAGGCGTGCCATGACTAGCTCACCGCCTTAGCCGCCGCCGCTTCCGCGAGGCCTTCGCGCTGGGCCTTCAGCATCGCGGGCGGGGCGACGTCCTCGATCGGCAGGCCACGGCGGGCGGCGATCTCCTCGGGCCGCGACAGGGCCTTCAGCGCCGACACGGTGGCGTGCACGATGTTGATCGGGTTGTCCGAGCCGAGCGACTTGGACAGCACGTCGTGGATGCCGGCGCACTCCAGCACCGCGCGCACCGGGCCACCGGCGATGACGCCGGTACCGGCCGAGGCCGGACGGAGGAAGACGACGCCCGCCGCCTCCTCGCCCTGCACGGTGTGCGGGATGGTGCCCTGGATCCTGGGCACCTTGAAGAAGTGCTTCTTGGCCTCTTCGACGCCCTTGGCGATGGCCGCGGGCACTTCCTTGGCCTTGCCGTAGCCGACGCCGACCAGGCCGTTGCCGTCACCGACGACGACGAGGGCGGTGAAGCTGAAGCGACGACCACCCTTCACGACCTTGGCCACTCGGTTGATCTTCACTACGCGCTCGATGTACGAGACGCCCTTGTCGGCGGCGCCACCGCGGCGATCGTCACGACGGTCCCGCCGCTCGCCACCGGTGCCGCCACCGCGACGCGGAGCTGCAGCCATCAGTGGTTCCTCATCTCAACAGTTGCCATCATTGGTGATGCCGTCATTTGCGACGCCATCATGCGCGGTCCCCGGGCCCCCATCAGAACTGGAGCCCGCCCTCGCGAGCGCTGTCGGCCAGCGCCGCGATCCGACCCGCGTACCGGTTGCCACCGCGGTCGAAGACGACCGCCGTGATGCCGGCTTCCTTGGCCCGCTGAGCGAGGAGCTCGCCGACCTTCTTCGCCTTCTCGGTCTTGTCCGCCTCCAGCGTGCGCAGCGCCGGGTCCATGGTGGACGCGCTCACGAGCGTGTGGCCGACGGAGTCGTCCACGATCTGGACGAACATGTGCCGGGTCGAGCGGTTGACGACCAGGCGCGGACGCGCGGTCGTACCGACGACGTTCTTGCGGACGCGGCGGTGACGGCGAGCCCGCGAGACGGTGCGGGCAGCCGTGTGCTTGCCGAACGCAGTCTTCGGAGCCATGCCTACTTACCAGCCTTTCCGACCTTGCGGCGGATCTGTTCGCCCTGGTAGCGCACGCCCTTGCCCTTGTACGGGTCCGGCTTGCGCAGCTTGCGGATGTTGGCCGCGACCTCACCGACCTTCTGCTTGTCGATGCCGTCCACGTGGAACAGGGTCGGCCGCTCGACGCGGAAGGTGACACCCTCGGGGGCGTCGACGATGACGGGGTGGCTGTAGCCCAGCGAGAACTCGAGCTGCGTGGGGCCCTTGGCCTGGACGCGGTAACCGACGCCGACGATCTCCAGGGTCTTGGAGTACCCCTGGGTGACCCCCAGCACCATGTTGGAGATCAGCGTCCTCGACAGGCCGTGCAGCGCGCGTACCTTGTTCTCGTCGTTGGGGCGGCTGACGGCGATGGCGCCGTCGTCGTCGCGGGCCACCGTGATGGGGTCCGCGACCGTGTGAGTGAGCGTGCCCTTCGGGCCCTTGACCTGGACATCCTGGCCACTGATCGTGATGTCTACGCCACTGGGCACCGGGATGGGCAGCCGTCCGATTCGCGACATGCTGTGTTCCTCCCCTCTACCAGACGTAGGCGAGGACTTCCCCGCCCACACCACGCTTGCCGGCCTGCTTGTCGGTCATGAGACCGGCGGACGTCGAGATGATCGCGACGCCCAGCCCGCCCAGGACTCGAGGCAGATTGTCCTTCTTCGCATAAACCCGCAGACCGGGCTTCGACACCCGGCGCAGGCCCGCGAGCGACCGCTCACGGGTAGGCCCGAACTTGAGCTCCACCACGAGGTTCTTGCCCACCTTGGCGTCCTCGACGGTCCAAGCCTGGATGTAGCCCTCCTGCTGGAGGATCTCGGCGATGTGCGCCTTGATCTTCGAGTACGGCATCGACACGCTGTCGTGGTACGCCGAGTTCGCGTTGCGCAGACGTGTGAGCATGTCTGCGATCGGGTCGGTCATCGTCATGGCCAGTGGCCTTCCTCGCCGCGGTTTCCAGTCGGTCAAGCAGCCCTTGTGGTCGAGTCCGCCGCAACCGGCACCTGTCGGTGCCCGCTCCGGCTACCTCTCCTCGTGCTCTACCGGTGGACCTTCGGCGTGGTCACGGACGCGGGATGCGTCCTGTTGGTCTAGTGAATATGTGTGCGGTCGATCACCCAGGGGCGACACGGGGCCGCCCCTTAGGGTAACTACCAGCTCGACTTGGTGATGCCGGGCAGCTCGCCCCGGTGCGCCATCTCGCGGAAGCACACGCGGCACAGCCCGAACTTGCGGTAGACGGCGCGCGGCCGGCCACAACGCGAGCAACGAGTGTATGCCCGGACCTCGAACTTCTGCTTACGCCCTGCCTTGGCGATCAGTGACTTCTTCGCCATGATCAGGCCTCCTTGAACGGGAACCCGAGAAGCTTCAGCAGCGCCCGGCCCTGGTCGTCGTTCTTCGCGGTGGTCACGATCGTGATGTCCATGCCCCGCGGCCGGTCGACCTTGTCCTGGTCGACCTCGTGGAACATGACCTGCTCGGTCAGACCGAACGTGTAGTTGCCGTTGCCGTCGAACTGCTTGGGCGACAGACCGCGGAAGTCCCTGATGCGCGGCAGCGCCAGAGCGAGCAGCCGGTCGAGGAACTCCCACATGCGGTCGCCGCGCAGCGTGACGTGCGCGCCGATCGGCATGCCCTCGCGCAGCTTGAACTGGGCGATGGACTTGCGGGCCCGGACGACCGCCGGCTTCTGCCCGGTGATCGCGGTGAGGTCGCGGACGGCCCCTTCGATGAGCTTGGAGTCGCGCGCCGCCTCGCCCACGCCCATGTTGACCTTGATCTTGGTCAGGGCCGGGATCTGCATGACGTTCTCGATGCCGAACTGCTCGCGAAGCTGGCCCGCGATCTCCTCGCGGTACTTCGTCTTGAGTCGCGGCGTCAGGCGCTCGGTCTCAGTGGTCGTGGCAGTCATCAGCTGTCCTCACCCGTCTCCTCGGCCTTGTCGGCCTTCTTGTCGGCGGGCTTTTCTGCGGGCTTCTCGTCCTTGAGCTTCTTCACGTTGGAGACGTGAATGGGAGCCTCCATGGTCTGCACGCCGCCGGTCTTGGCGCCGCGCGGACCCTGGTGGGTCTCCTTCGAGTGCTTCTTGATCATGTTGATGCCCTCGACCACCACGCGGTCCTCGCGCGGGAGCGCGGCGATGACGCGACCCTTGGCACCCTTGTCCTTGCCGGCGATGACCTGGACCAGGTCACCCTTCTTGACGTGCAGCCTCGACATCACAGCACCTCCGGGGCGAGCGAGATGATGCGCATGAACTTCTTGTCGCGCAGTTCCCGGCCGACCGGGCCGAAGATGCGGGTCCCGCGGGGGTCACCGCTGTCCTTGATGATGACGGCCGCGTTCTCGTCGAAGCGGATGTAGGAGCCGTCGGGCCGGCGGCGCTCCTTGACCGTGCGGACGATGACGGCCTTGACCACGTCGCCCTTCTTGACGCCCGTGCTGCCCGGCAGCGCGTCCTTGACAGTGGCGACGATGACGTCGCCGATACCGGCGTAGCGTCGGCCCGAACCGCCGAGAACACGGATGCAAAGGATCTCCTTCGCGCCCGTGTTGTCGGCGACCTTGAGCCGCGACTCCTGCTGGATCACGTTCTACTCCTGTTAGTCGCGCCGGTTCTCATCTCTGAGCCTGGCGGAACCTGCTGTTGTCTTGTTCCTCCGGCCACAGCCCCGCGGGCCGCTCCACGTGTCTCAGAGCGGCCTGCGGCACCGCACCGCAGGCGACGCGAGGCCGAGGGTGGCCCCGCGTCCTTGGACGCCGTCATGGGGGCTCTGAGCCCCCACGAGGCGCGGCAAGCAGAGAAGGCGTGTTACTTGGCCTTCTCGAGGATCTCCACGACCCTCCACCGCTTGGTGGCGGACAGGGGGCGGGTCTCCATCAGCAGCACGCGGTCGCCGACGCCACAGGCGTTGGCCTCGTCGTGCGCCTTGTACTTGGTCGTCCGGCGGATGACCTTGCCGTACAGGCGGTGCTTCACGCGGTCCTCGACGGCGACGACGACGGTCTTGTCCATCTTGTCGCTGACGACCAGGCCCTCGCGGACCTTGCGGAAGTTCCGCCCGTGCTCGGCGGCCTCGGCGGCCTCGGTGGTGCTGGTCTCGGTGGTCTCAGCCATCGCTCGTCTCCTTCTCAACCGTGATGATGCCGAGCTCCCGCTCACGCATCACGGTGTAGATACGGGCGATCTCGCGGCGGACGGCACGCAGCCGCCCGTGGCTCTCCAACTGACCGGTCGCCGCCTGGAAGCGGAGGTTGAACAGCTCCTCCTTGGCCTCCTTGAGCTTGCGGACCAGGGTGTCCTGGTCCTCCACCCGCAGCTCGCCGGCGGTCAGGCCCTTAGCCATCACGCCTCACCCACTTCACGCTTAACGATTTTGCACTTCATCGGCAGCTTGTGGATCGCGCGCTGAAGCGCCTCGCGCGCGACCGGCTCCGCCACGCCGGACAGCTCGAACAGCACGCGCCCGGGCTTGACGTTGGCGATCCACCACTCCGGCGAACCCTTACCGGAACCCATCCGGGTCTCGGCGGGCTTCTTGGTGAGGGGGCGATCGGGGTAGATGTTGATCCACACCTTGCCGCCACGGCGGATGTGACGGGTCATGGCGATACGGGCCGACTCGATCTGGCGGTTGGTCACGTAGGAGTGCTCAACGGCCTGGATGCCGAACTCGCCGAACACGACCCTGGTGCCGCCCTTGGCGGCGCCGCTGCGGTCAGGCCGGTGCTGCTTGCGGTGCTTGACCCTGCGCGGGATCAGCATGGTCAGCTCCCTTCGGCACCCGGCTGCGCGGCCGGGCCGGTCTCGGGGGCGGTCTGCGCGGCCGCCTCGGTGCGGGGGGCGCGGTCGCCGCGGCCGCCGCCACCGCGACGGGCGCCGCCACCGGCGCCGCCACGACGGGGACGGTCGCCGCCACCACGACGGTCGTCACGCTCACGGCGCTGGCCGGCGCGAGCGCCCGCGGCAGCCGCCTCGCGCTCGGCGCGGCTGGTCGGAGCCTCGCCCTTGTAGATCCAGACCTTCACGCCGATCCGGCCGAAGGTGGTACGGGCCTCGTAGAAGCCGTAGTCGATGTCCGCGCGAAGCGTGTGCAGCGGCACGCGGCCCTCGCGGTAGAACTCCGACCGGGACATCTCCGCGCCGCCCAGACGACCGGAGCACTGGACACGGATGCCCTTGGCGCCGGACTTCATGGCCGACTGCATCGCCTTGCGCATGGCACGGCGGAACGAGACACGGCTGGACAGCTGCTCGGCCACGCCCTGCGCGACGAGCTGCGCGTCGATCTCGGGGTTCTTGACCTCGAGGATGTTGAGCTGGACCTGCTTCTTGGTCAGCTTCTCCAGGTCGCCACGGATGCGGTCCGCCTCGGCGCCGCGCCGGCCGATCACGATGCCGGGACGCGCGGTGTGGATGTCCACCTGTACGCGGTCCGTGGTGCGCTCGATCTCGACCTTGGAGATGCCGGCCCGCTCCATGCCCTTCTGCAGCATGCGGCGGATCGACACGTCCTCGGCGACGTACGACTTGTACAGCTTGTCGGCGTACCACCGGCTCTTGAAGTCGGTCGTGATGCCGAGGCGGAACCCGTGCGGGTTAACCTTCTGGCCCACTATCGGGTCCTTCCCTTCGGCTCGCGGGATTCCACGATCACAGTGATGTGGCTGGTCCGCTTGTTGATCCGATAGGCGCGACCCTGTGCACGCGGGCGGAACCGCTTCAGCGTCGGGCCCTCGTCGACCCATGCCCGGCTCACGACGAGCGTGTTCGGGTCGAGGTCGAAGTTGTGCTCGGCATTCGCCATGGCGCTGCTGAGCACTTTGTAGATCGGCTCGCTCGCCGACTGGGGAGCGAACTGCAGCACGGCCTGCGCCTCCGAAGCGGGCAGCCCGCGAATAAGGTCCACCACGCGGCGGGCCTTCATGGGCGTGACGCGGACGAACCGCGCCTGGGCCCTGGCTTCCATCGCTTTCTCCTACTTCTGGACGCTTACCGCCGGCTGCGGCGGTCTTCCTTGACGTGGCTGCGGAACGTCCGCGTGGGGGCGAACTCTCCGAGCTTGTGGCCGATCATCGACTCGGTGATGAAGACCGGGACGTGCTTGCGGCCGTCGTGCACGGCGATCGTGTGCCCGAGCATGTCGGGGACGATCATGGAGCGCCGCGACCACGTCTTGATGACGTTCTTGCTGCCCTTCTCGTTCTGAGCGTCCACCTTCTTCTGAAGGTGGTCGTCCACGAAAGGACCCTTCTTTAGGCTACGTGGCATTTCGGCTGCTCCTACCGCTTCTTCCTCTTGCTCCGGCGCCGGATGATCAACCGGTCGCTGGCCTTGTTGGCCTGGCGGGTGCGCCCCTCGGGCTTGCCCTTCGGGTTCACCGGGTGGCGACCACCGGAGGTCTTGCCCTCACCACCACCGTGCGGGTGGTCGACGGGGTTCATCGCGACACCGCGGACGGTCGGGCGCTTGCCCTTCCACCGCATACGGCCGGCCTTGCCCCAGTTGATGTTGGCCTGCTCGGCGTTGCCGACCTGACCCACCGCGGCCCGGCAGCGCACGTCGACCATGCGCATTTCACCCGACGGCATACGCAGCGTGGCGTACTGGCCTTCCTTGGCGAGCAGCTGGATCTGGGCGCCCGCGGAACGGCCCAGCTTGGCGCCGCCGCCCGGACGGAGCTCCACCGCGTGGATGAAGGTACCGGTCGGAATGTTGCGCAGCGGCAGGCAGTTGCCCGGCTTGATGTCGGCGGCGGGGCCGTTCTCGATGCGGTCACCCTGCTTGAGGCCCGTCGGCGCGATGATGTAGCGCTTCTCACCGTCGGCGTAGTGGAGCAGAGCGATGTTGGCGGTACGGTTCGGGTCGTACTCGATGTGAGCGACCTTCGCCGGAATGCCGTCCTTGTCATGCCTACGGAAGTCAATGATCCGGTAGGCGCGCTTGTGACCGCCGCCCTGGTGGCGTGCGGTGACCCGGCCGTGTACGTTCCGGCCGCCCTTGCTGTGAAGGGGTGCAAGCAGCGACTTCTCGGGCGTGCTGCGGGTGATCTCGGAGAAGTCCGAGACACTCGATCCGCGGCGACCCGGGGTCGTCGGCTTGTACTTACGGATGCCCATCTTTTTCGTTCATCCTTCGTCGGTTACATGGGTGAGCCCGCCACACGGAGTGCGGCGGTCTCGACCCCGCGAGCCTTTCGGCCCGCTCACTTCTCTGGCTGCTAGCCGATCTGACCGAAGATGTCGATCCGATCGCCCTCCACCAGGCTCACGATCGCGCGCTTGGTGTCGGGACGCTTGCCGAAACCGGTACGAGTCCGCTTGCGCTTGCCCGCCCGGTTGATGGTGTTCACGCTGCTGACCTTGACCCCGAAGATCTGCTCGACAGCGATCTTGACCTGGGTCTTGTTCGCGGTCTTCCGCACCAGGAACGTGTACTTGTTGAACTCATCGATCAGGCCGTAGCTCTTCTCAGAGACGACCGGCTTGATGATGACGTCGCGCGGGTCGGCGATCTTCTCCATCAGGCCTCTTCTCCCTCATTGGACGCCGACCCTGCCGAGAGCCGGGCCACGACCTGGTCGTAGGCCTCCTGCGTGAAAACCACGTCGTCAGCCACGAGCACGTCGTACGTGTTGAGCTGCCCGGCGTCCAGCAGGTGGACCTCCGGGGCGTTGCGCAGGCTGAGCCACGTCGCCTCGTCGGTCTCGTCGACCACGACGAGCACGCGGGCGGCCTGGGTGATCTTGCGCAGGGCCTGCAGCGCGGCCTTGGTCTTGGGGGTGTCCCCCGTGACCAGCGAGCTGACCACGTGCACGCGCCCGCCGCCGGCCCTGTCGGAGAGGGCGCCACGCAGCGCGGCCGCCTTCATCTTCTTGGGCGTCCGCTGCGAGTAGTCGCGCGGAACCGGACCGTGGACGGTGCCACCGCCGGTGAACTGCGGCGCGCGGGTCGAGCCCTGGCGGGCGCGGCCGGTGCCCTTCTGGCGGTACGGCTTCTTGCCACCGCCGGAGACCTCACCACGGGTCTTGGCCTTGTGCGTGCCCTGCCGGCGAGCGGCGAGCTGGGCCACGACCACCTGGTGGATCAGCGGTACGTTGACCTTGGCGCCGAAGACGTCTTCCGGCAGGTCGACGGTGCCGGTCTTGGCGCCGCTCGCGTCGAGGACGTCAATGGTGCTCACTTGGCAGCCCCCTTCTTGGCAGCGGTGCGAACGAGGACCAGACTTCCGTTGGCGCCGGGGATCGCACCCTTGATCAGGATGAGACCGTTCTCGACGTCAACGGAGTGAACCTTGAGGCTCTGCACGGTGGTGCGGACGTTACCCATCCGGCCAGCCATGCGCAGACCCTTGAAAACGCGGCCCGGGGTGGCGCAGCCACCGATGGAACCCGGCGAACGGTGCTTGCGCTGCGTACCGTGCGACGCGCCCAGACCACCGAAGCCGTGCCGCTTCATGACACCGGCGAAGCCCTTGCCCTTGCTCTTGCCCGTCACGTCGACGAACTGGCCGGCCTCGAAGGTGTCGGCCAGCAGCTCCTGGCCCAGGGTGTAGTCGTTCGCGTCGTCGGTGCGGATCTCCGCGAAGTAACGGCGCGGGGTGATGTCGTGCTTACGCAGGTAGTCGCCGAGCGGCTTGTTGACCTTCCGGGGGTCGACCTGCCCGAAGCCGAGCTGAACGGCGGAGTAGCCGTCCTTCTCGGGAGTGCGGACGCGGGTCACCACGCACGGACCGGCCTCCACCACGGTGACCGGGACCATCCGGTTGTCCGCGTCGAAGACCTGGGTCATGCCGAGCTTCTTGCCCAGGACGCCCTTGATCGTCTTAGCCATGTCAGTGCGTTCCCTCAGAGCTTGATCGAAATGTCGACACCCGCGGGGAGGTCGAGCCGCATGAGCGAGTCAACCGTCTTGGGGGTCGGGTCGATGATGTCAATCAGCCGCTTGTGCGTGCGCATCTCGAAGTGCTCGCGGCTGTCCTTGTACTTGTGCGGCGAGCGGATGACGCAGTACACGTTCTTCTCGGTCGGCAGCGGCACCGGGCCCGCGACCTTCGCGCCAGTCCGCGTCACTGTCTCGACGATCTTCTTGGCCGAAGTGTCGATGACCTCGTGGTCATAGGCCTTAAGCCGGATGCGGATCTTCTGTCCCGCCATAGTGGCCTCGGTGTCCTTCGCTGTCGTCTGAAAAAGTATCGTGCGGCCTTGTGCCGCTGTGTTGCTGCAGGCCAGAGCCTGCGTGACCCCACGAGGCAGACGCAGTGGAGCTGCCTGTTTCTTCCGTGATCCGGCAGTGACTTCGGTCACCGGACCGAGATCGTCCCGTCAGCCGAAGTGACTGCAGGATCACGGCGCCGGTTCGCAGGGCCTTGTACGCGGATCGGCGGTCGGTCCCAGGTGCGGGGCCGACCGCCGCCCCGACGGTCCAGCTACTTGATGATCTTCGTGACCCGACCGGCGCCGACGGTACGGCCGCCCTCGCGGATCGCGAACTTCAGACCTTCCTCCATGGCGATGGGCTGGATCAGCTCAACGCGCATCTCGGTGTTGTCGCCCGGCATGACCATTTCCGTGCCCTCGGGGAGGTTGACGACGCCGGTGACGTCGGTCGTACGGAAGTAGAACTGCGGACGGTAGTTGTTGAAGAACGGCGTGTGGCGGCCGCCCTCGTCCTTGGACAGGATGTAGACCTGGCCGTTGAACTCGGTGTGCGGGGTGGTCGTGCCCGGCTTGATGATGCACTGGCCGCGCTCGACGTCGTCGCGCTTGATGCCGCGGAGCAGCAGGGCGGCGTTGTCACCGGCGTGACCCTCGTCGAGCATCTTGTTGAACATCTCGATGCTGGTGACGGTGGTGGTCGTCTTCTCCGGCTTGATGCCGATGATGTCGACCTGCTCGTTGACCTTGACGATGCCGCGCTCGATACGGCCGGTGACGACCGTGCCGCGACCGGTGATCGAGAAGACGTCCTCGACCGGCATGAGGAACGGCTTGTCCGTCTCACGCGGCGGCTCGGGCACGTTCTCGTCCACGGCGTTCATGAGCTCGACGATGCTGTCGGCCCACTTCGCGTCACCCTCAAGAGCCTTGAGGGCGGAGACGCGTACGACCGGCAGGTCGTCGCCGGGGAACTCCTGAGCGGACAGGAGCTCACGGACCTCAAGCTCGACCAGCTCGAGGATCTCCTCGTCGTCGACCATGTCGGCCTTGTTGAGGGCCACGACGATGTAGGGGACGCCGACCTGGCGGGCCAGGAGGACGTGCTCCTTCGTCTGCGGCATCGGGCCGTCGGTGGCGGCGACCACGAGGATCGCGCCGTCCATCTGAGCGGCACCGGTGATCATGTTCTTCACGTAGTCGGCGTGACCGGGGCAGTCCACGTGGGCGTAGTGGCGCTTCTCGGTCTGGTACTCGACGTGCGCGATGGAGATCGTAATGCCGCGGGCCTTCTCCTCCGGCGCCTTGTCGATCTTGTCGAACGGCGTCGCGGCGTTGAGGTCCGGGTAACGGTCGTGGAGCACCTTGGTGATCGCCGCGGTCAGCGTGGTCTTGCCGTGGTCGATGTGCCCAATGGTGCCGATGTTCATGTGCGGCTTGTTCCGCTCGAACTTGGCCTTGCCCACTGGTTCTCTCCTTAGAGAATCTGACTGACTTTCGTCTACACACTCGGGCCCGGGAACTCCCGAACCCCTTGGCGGTGGGGCGGCTCTCACCACCCCACCAGGGACCAGAACTGCAGTCCCGCTCCGATCCCTGGCGGGATCGGACCGGAAACTACTCGCCCCGGGCCTTCGCGACGATCTCCTTGGCGATGCCCGGAGGCACCTCCGCATAGGAGTCGAACTGCATGCTGTAGCTCGCGCGCCCCTGCGTCTTGCTACGCAGGTCACCCACGTAGCCGAACATCTCAGACAGCGGCACGAGCGCCTGGACGACCCGGGCGCCGGCCCGCTCGTCCATCGCCTGGATCTGCCCGCGACGACCGTTGAGGTCGCCGATGACGTCACCCATGTAGTCCTCGGGCGTGGTGACCTCGACGGCCATCATCGGCTCGAGGAGCACGGCGTCCGCCTTGCGCGCGGCCTCCTTGAAGGCCATCGAGCCGGCGATCTTGAAGGCCATTTCCGAGGAGTCGACGTCGTGCGCGGCACCGTCGGTCAGCGTAACCTTCACGCCCACCATCGGATAGCCGGCCAGCACGCCGAACTCGGCGGCCTCCTGGGCGCCCGCGTCGACCGACGGGATGTACTCCCGCGGGACGCGACCACCGGTGACCTTGTTCTCGAACTCGTAGCCGTCGTTGCCCTCGCCCAGCGGCTCCAGGTCGATGATCACCCGCGCGAACTGACCGGAACCACCGGTCTGCTTCTTGTGGGTGTAGTCGACCTTCTCCACCTTGCGGCGGATGGTCTCGCGGTAGGCGACCTGCGGGCGGCCGACGTTGGCCTCGACCTTGAACTCGCGGCGCATCCGGTCGACGAGGATCTCCAGGTGGAGTTCGCCCATGCCCCAGATGACCGTCTGGCCGGTCTCCTCGTCGCGGCGAACCTGGAAGGACGGGTCCTCCTCGGCCAGCCGCTGGATCGCGGTCGACAGCTTCTCCTGGTCGCCCTTGGTCTTGGGCTCGATGGCGACGTTGATGACCGGAGCCGGGAACGTCATCGACTCGAGCACGACCTGGTTGGAGGTGTCGGACAGCGTGTCGCCCGTCGTGGTGTCCTTCAGGCCCATGACGGCGACGATCTGACCGGCGATGGCCGACGGCCGCTCTTCACGCTTGTTGGCGTGCATCTGGTAGATCTTGCCGATCCGCTCCTTCTTGCCCTTCACAGAGTTGGTGACCTGTGAACCGGCCTCGAGCGTGCCCGAGTAGATGCGGATGTAGGTGATCTTGCCCAGGTGCGGGTCGCTGGCGATCTTGAAGGCCAGAGCGGAGAACGGCTCACTCGGGTCCGCGTGCCGCTCGATGACCTTCTCCTCGTTGCCGACCGCGTGGCCCTTGAAGGCCGGGATGTCGGTCGGCGCCGGGAGGTAGGCGACGATCGCGTCGAGCAGGGGCTGCACGCCCTTGTTCTTGAACGCGGTGCCGCACAGGACCGGGTTGATGGAGCTGGTCAGCGTGGCGCGGCGCAGGGCCGCGATCAGCTGCTCCTCGGTGGGCTCGGTGCCCTCCAGGTAGAGCTCCATCAGCTCGTCGTCGTTCTCGGCGACGGTCTCGATGAGGCGGTCCCGCCACTCGCGAGCGGCGTCGGCGTGGTCGGCCGGGATGTCGACGGTGTCGTACATCTCGCCCTTGGCCGCCTCGGCGCTCCAGATGAGGCCCTTCATCGTGATGAGGTCGATGACGCCCTTGAAGTCGGCCTCGACACCCCAGGGGAGCTGGACCACGGCGGGGGTCGCGCCCAGGCGGCTGACCATCATCTCGACGCAGCGGTGGAACTCCGCGCCGACCCGGTCCATCTTGTTCACGAAGCAGATGCGCGGGACGTTGTAGCGGTCGGCCTGGCGCCACACCGTCTCCGACTGCGGCTCAACACCCGCGACGCCGTCGAACACGGCGACGGCACCGTCGAGCACGCGGAGCGAGCGCTCCACCTCGATGGTGAAGTCGACGTGTCCCGGGGTGTCGATGATGTTGATGGTGTGACCGAGCCACTCACAGGTGGTCGCGGCGGACGTGATCGTGATGCCGCGCTCCTGCTCCTGCTCCATCCAGTCCATCGTGGCAGCGCCCTCGTGGACTTCACCGATCTTGTAGTTGATGCCGGTGTAGAACAGGATGCGCTCGGTCGTGGTGGTCTTGCCCGCGTCGATATGGGCCATGATCCCGATGTTGCGGACCTTGGCCAGGTCAAGAGCGGTCGTGGTGGCCACTTCTCTCGCGTCCTCGTCGTCTCGTCGAACCCACTACCAGCGGTAGTGAGCGAAGGCCTTGTTGGACTCGGCCATCTTGTGGGTGTCCTCGCGCTTCTTCACGCTCGCCCCGAGGCCGTTGCTGGCGTCGAGGAGCTCGTTCATGAGGCGCTCGGTCATGGTCTTCTCGCGGCGGGCGCGGGAGTACTGCACCAGCCAGCGCAGGGCCAGCGTGGTGCTGCGCGCGGCACGCACCTCGACCGGCACCTGGTAGGTCGCGCCACCGACTCGACGGCTGCGGACCTCAAGGGTCGGCTTGACGTTGTCAAGCGCGCGCTTGAGGGTGACGACCGGGTCGTTGCCCGTCTTCTCCCTGCAACCCTCAAGGGCGCCGTAGACGATTGACTGTGCGATGGAACGCTTGCCGTCCAGCAGCACCTTGTTGATCAGGGCGGTCACCAGCGGCGAGCTGTAAACCGGGTCAGCCATGAGCTGACGACGGCCAGGAGAACCCTTACGAGGCATGGTTAGCTCTTCTCCTTCTTCGCGCCGTAGCGGCTGCGGGCCTGCTTGCGGTTGCGGACACCCTGGGTGTCCAGCGAACCGCGGATGATCTTGTAGCGAACACCCGGCAGGTCCTTCACACGACCGCCACGCACGAGCACGATGGAGTGCTCCTGCAGGTTGTGGCCCACTCCGGGGATGTAGGCCGTGACCTCGATGCCGTTCGTGAGCCGAACGCGGGCCACCTTACGCAGTGCCGAGTTGGGCTTCTTCGGGGTCGTGGTGTACACGCGCTGGCAGACGCCGCGCCGCTGCGGACTCCCCTTGAGGGCAGGAGTCTTGGTCTTGGCGACCTTGTCCTGCCGGCCCTTGCGGACCAACTGCTGAATAGTGGGCACTGCCACTCCGTTTCGTGCCTTGGCCGGTGTTACGTCATCAGGTCTTGCGATTCGCAGGTGCTGCCGGTGTCATGACCTGCTGGTTTTCCCTGTCTCGGCGCCCCCGCGCTCGGGCGTGTCGCGCCATTCACACAGACACATCCGAAAGGGAAACGAGCCAGGAAGCCGTCCTACGCCGCAATGAGCGCACGGTCGAGGGCCCGCATAGAGACGGGCACGATGTCCAAGACTACCCAGGCCCATGCGACACGTCAAAACGGCGCGACAAGGCCAGTCAGCCTTGCCACTCCGGATCGCCGGGGCCTATTTCATCCAGCCCATCTACAGCTCCGCCGCCATGATATCCGCCCTGCACAGCATTCCGCACGGAGATCCCGGCACCCGAATCCACCGGATCCGGCCCGGACATTCGGATCGGCCGGGCGTTCCGCCGTTCTCGCTCGCGGCCGAGGGCCCGCCCCCGGCGACCCGTCGCCGAGCTTTCGCCGGCAGGCCACGACCACGTAACCCGGCCCACAGGGCGTCGTAACGGCGCCTGACCCGCGCGGGGTCAGCGGCCGTCTCCCTGGAGCGTCCCCGGCCCCGTGCGGCGGCTGGGGCCACCACGGCGCCGCGTAACGGACGGCGGGGTTCACACAGCAGCGCGCCCGGGCCCCCCGAAACGGGAGACCCGGGCGCGTCACAGCGAACTATGAAAGGTTCACCGGTTGTACTGACCGAAGTCGTATTCCTCCAGCGGAACCGCCTCGCCGCTGCCGGTGCCGAACGTGTAGTCGGCCGCGGAGCCGTCGTAGCCGCCGACGGTGTACATCGCCGCCTTGGCCTCCTCGGTGGGCTCCACCCGGATGTTGCGGTATTGCGGCATGCCCGTGCCCGCCGGGATGAGCTTACCGATGATGACGTTCTCCTTCAGGCCCAGGAGCGAGTCGGACTTGGCGTGGATCGCCGCGTCCGTCAGGACCCTGGTCGTCTCCTGGAAGGAGGCCGCCGACAGCCACGACTCGGTGGCGAGCGACGCCTTCGTGATGCCCATGAGCACCGGACGGCCGGCGGCCGGAGAGCCGCCCTCCGCCACCGTCTCGCGGTTCATCTGCTCGAAGCGCGGGCGCTCCACGAGCTCGCCGGGCAGCAGGTCGGTGTCACCGGACTCCAGCACGTTCACGCGCTTGAGCATCTGCCGCACGATGATCTCGATGTGCTTGTCGTGGATCGACACACCCTGCGACCGGTAGACCTGCTGGACCTCCGCCACCAGGTGCAGCTGCACGGCCCGCGGGCCGAGGATGCGCAGCACCTCGTTGGGGTTGACCGCACCGGCCACCAGCTGCTGGCCGACCGAGATCCGCTGGCCCTCCTGCACGAGCAGGCGCGAGCGCATCGACACCGGGTAGGCGATCTCCTCCGAACCGTCGTCGGGGGTGATCACGATCTTCCTGGTCTTGTCGGTCTCGTCGATCCGGGCCCGGCCCTCGGCCTCGGAGATCGGGGCGACACCCTTGGGGATGCGCGCCTCGAAGAGCTCCGTGACACGGGGCAGACCGTGGGTGATGTCGGCGCCGGCCACACCACCGGTGTGGAACGTCCGCATCGTCAGCTGTGTACCGGGCTCACCGATCGACTGGGCGGCGATGATGCCGACCGCCTCGCCGACGTCCACGAGCTTGCCGGTGGCCAGCGAGCGGCCGTAGCAGGTCGCGCAGACACCGATCTTGGCCTCGCAGACGAGCGCGCTGCGGGTGCGTACGGTCTCGACACCGGCCTCGACCAGCGCGGTGACGTGCTGGTCGTTGATGTCGACCCCCGCCGCGGCGATGATCTTGCCGTCGACCTCGACGTCCTCGGCCAGGATGCGGCCGTGCACGTTGGACTCGGCGTTCTCCGCCTTGACCAGGTTGCCCGCCGAGTCCCGCTCGCCGACGTGCAGCGGGACCGCGCGGTCGGTGCCGCAGTCGATCTCGCGCACGATGACGTCCTGCGCCACGTCCACCAGACGCCGGGTCAGGTAACCCGAGTCCGCGGTGCGCAGGGCGGTGTCGGCAAGACCCTTCCGCTGGCCGTGGGTGGAGATGAAGTATTCCAGCACCGACAGGCCCTCGCGGAACGAGGCCTTGATCGGCCGCGGGATCGTCTCACCCTTGGTGTTGGACACCAGGCCGCGGATGCCGGCGATCTGCCGGACCTGCATCTTGTTACCACGGGCGCCGGAGTTGACCATCATCCAGACCGGGTTGGTCGCCGGGAAGGCGTTGACCATGTCGGTCTCGACGTCGGCCGTCGCGTGCGTCCAGATCTCGATGAGCTCCTGACGGCGCTCCTCGTCGGTGATCAGACCGCGCTCGTACTCGCGCTGCACCTTGTCGGCCCGGCGCTCGTAGTTCTCCATGATGTCGGTCTTGTTCGGGGGCGCGACGACGTCCTCGATCGAGATCGTGACACCGGAGCGGGTCGCCCAGCGGAAGCCGGCGTCCTTGAGCGCGTCGAGCGAGTTGGCGACCTCGATCTTCGGGTAGGTCTCCGCCAGCTCGTTGACGATCGTGGACAGCTGCTTCTTGCCGACCTGGAAGTCGACGAACGGGTAGCTGTCGGGCAGCGTCTGGTTGAACAGGCACCGCCCGAACGTCGTCTCCAGCCGGATCGGGTCGCCCTGCTCCCAGCCGTCGGGCGCCACCCAGTCGCGCGGCGGCAGGACGTCCTTCAGCCGGATCCGGATCTTCGCCTGGATCTCCAGCTCGCGGCGGTCGAAGGCCATCTGCGCCTCGGCGATCGAGCCGAACACGCGGCCCTCGCCCTGCGCGCCCTCCTTCTCGGTGGTCAGCCAGTAGAGGCCGATGACCATGTCCTGGGTGGGCATCGTCACGGGCTTGCCGTCGGCCGGCTTGAGGATGTTGTTGGTCGAGAGCATCAGGATGCGTGCCTCGGCCTGGGCCTCAGCCGACAGCGGCAGGTGCACGGCCATCTGGTCGCCGTCGAAGTCCGCGTTGAACGCGGTGCAGACGAGCGGGTGGATCTGGATGGCCTTGCCCTCCACGAGCTGCGGCTCGAACGCCTGGATGCCCAGGCGGTGGAGCGTCGGAGCGCGGTTGAGCAGCACCGGGTGCTCGGTGATGACCTCTTCGAGCACGTCCCACACCACGGGGCGGGCCCGCTCGACCATCCGCTTGGCGGACTTGATGTTCTGTGCGTGGTTGAGGTCCACGAGCCGCTTCATCACGAACGGCTTGAACAGCTCCAGCGCCATCTGCTTGGGCAGACCGCACTCGTGCAGCTTGAGCTGCGGGCCGACGACGATGACCGAACGGCCGGAGTAGTCGACTCGCTTGCCCAGCAGGTTCTGGCGGAAACGACCCTGCTTACCCTTCAGCATGTCGCTGAGGGACTTCAGGGGCCGGTTGCCGGGACCGGTGACCGGGCGACCGCGGCGGCCGTTGTCGAACAGCGCGTCCACGGCCTCCTGCAGCATGCGCTTCTCGTTGTTCACGATGATCTCGGGCGCGCCGAGGTCGAGCAGCCGCTTGAGGCGGTTGTTCCGGTTGATGACCCGGCGGTAGAGGTCGTTGAGGTCGGAGGTCGCGAACCGGCCACCGTCGAGCTGCACCATCGGGCGCAGGTCCGGCGGGATGACCGGGATGCAGTCCAGGACCATGCCGCGCGGCGAGTTGGTGGTGTTCAGGAACGCCGACACGACCTTGAGCCGCTTGAGCGCGCGGGCCTTCTTCTGGCCCTTGCCGCTGCGGATGGTCTCGCGCAGGTTTTCGGCCTCGGCGTCGAGGTCGAAGCTGATCAGGCGGTCCTGGATCGCCTGCGCGCCCATGCCGCCCTTGAAGTAGCGGCCGAAGCGGTCGCGCATCTCGCGGTAGAGCAGCTCGTCGCCCTCAAGGTCCTGGACCTTGAGGTTCTTGAAGCGGCTCCAGACCTCGTCGAGCCGGTCCAGCTCGCGCTGGGCCCGGTCGCGGAGCTGACGCATCTCACGCTCGGCGCCCTCGCGGACCTTGCGGCGCTGGTCACCCTTGGCACCGGCGGCCTCAAGCTCGGCCAGGTCGCCCTCGAGCTTCTTCTGCCTGGCCTCGACGTCGGCGTCGCGGCGCTGCTCGATGTGCTGCCGCTCGACGGAGATCTTCGCCTCCAGCGAGGGCAGGTCACGCTCACGCATCTCGGCGTCGACCTGAGTGATCATGTACGCCGCGAAGTAGATGACCTTCTCCAGGTCCTTCGGGGCGAGGTCGAGCAGGTAGCCGAGGCGCGAAGGAACGCCCTTGAAGTACCAGATGTGCGTGACCGGCGCGGCCAGCTCGATGTGGCCCATCCGCTCGCGGCGCACCTTGGCGCGCGTGACCTCGACGCCACAGCGCTCACAGATGATGCCCTTGAAGCGGACGCGCTTGTACTTACCGCAGTAGCACTCCCAGTCGCGGGTCGGACCGAAGATCTTCTCGCAGAAGAGCCCGTCCTTCTCCGGCTTGAGAGTCCGGTAGTTGATGGTCTCGGGCTTCTTGACCTCGCCGTGCGACCACTGACGGATGTCGTCGGCGGTCGCAAGACCGATCCTGAGCTCGTCGAAGAAGTTGACGTCCAGCATTTGTGCGATCTCCCCCTCAGACTTCTTCCACGCTGCTCGGCTCACGCCGGGACAGATCGATACCGAGCTCTTCCGCGGCGCGGAAGACGTCCTCGTCGGTGTCACGCATCTCGATCGACATGCCATCGCTCGACAGCACCTCGACGTTCAGGCACAACGACTGCATCTCCTTGATCAAGACCTTGAACGACTCCGGAATGCCCGGCTCGGGGATGTTCTCGCCCTTGACGATCGCCTCGTACACCTTGACCCGGCCGAGCACGTCGTCGGACTTGATGGTCAGCAGCTCCTGCAACGCGTACGCCGCGCCGTAGGCCTCCAGCGCCCACACCTCCATCTCACCGAAGCGCTGACCACCGAACTGCGCCTTACCACCCAGCGGCTGCTGCGTGATCATCGAGTACGGACCCGTCGACCGCGCGTGGATCTTGTCATCCACCAGGTGCAGGAGCTTGAGGATGTAGATGTAACCGACCGAGATCGGATACGGGAACGGCTCCCCCGAACGGCCGTCGAACAGCCGAGCCTTACCGCTCTGCTGCACCATCCGGTCCCCATCACGGTTCGCCACCGTATTGCCCAGCAGCCCGACGATCTCCTCCTCATGCGCCCCGTCGAACACCGGCGTGGCCACGTTCGTGCGCGGCTCGACCGGATCGAACCCCTTGGCCCGCAACCGCTCCGCCCAGGCCTCCCGCACCCCGGAAATGTCCCAGCCCCGCGCCGCGATCCAACCCAGATGCGTCTCCAGCACCTGACCCACGTTCATCCGGCCGGGCACGCCCAGCGGGTTGAGGATGATGTCCACCGGCGTGCCGTCCTCCAGGAACGGCATGTCCTCCACCGGCAGGATCTTGGAGATGACGCCCTTGTTGCCGTGCCGGCCGGCCAGCTTGTCCCCGTCGGTGATCTTCCGCTTCTGCGCCACGTACACGCGCACCAGCTCGTTGACCCCCGGCGGCAGCTCGTCACCCTCCTCGCGGGAGAACACCCGCACGTGGATGACCTTGCCCTGCTCGCCGTGCGGCACCTTCAGCGAGGTGTCACGCACCTCCCGGGCCTTCTCCCCGAAGATCGCGCGCAGCAGCCGCTCCTCCGGCGTCAGCTCGGTCTCCCCCTTCGGGGTGACCTTGCCCACCAGGATGTCGCCCGGCACCACCTCGGCGCCGATCCGGATGATGCCGCGCTCGTCGAGGTCGGCCAGCACCTCCTCCGACACGTTCGGGATGTCCCGGGTGATCTCCTCGGGGCCCAGCTTGGTGTCGCGGGCGTCGACCTCGTGCTCCTCGATGTGGATCGAGGAGAGCACGTCGTCCTGCACCAGCCGCTGCGACAGGATGATCGCGTCCTCGTAGTTGTGGCCCTCCCACGGCATGAACGCCACCAGCAGGTTCTTACCCAGCGCCATCTCACCGTTGTCGGTGCACGGCCCGTCGGCGATGACCTGGTTGACCTCCACCCGATCACCCTCGGCCACGATCGGCTTCTGGTTGAAACTGGTGCCCTGGTTGGACCGCTTGAACTTGGCCACCCGGTAGGTCGTCCGGGTGCCGTCGTCGTTCATCACGGTGATGTAGTCGGCCGAGACCTCCTCCACCACCCCGGCCTTCTCCGCACTGATCACATCACCCGCATCCGTCGCCGCCCGGTATTCCATCCCCGTGCCCACCAGCGGCGCCTCGCCCCTGAGCAGCGGCACCGACTGGCGCTGCATGTTCGAACCCATCAGCGCCCGGTTGGCGTCGTCGTGCTCCAGGAACGGGATCATCGCGGTGGCCACCGACACCATCTGACGCGGAGACACATCGATGTAGTCGACCTCACCCGACCGGACCAACTCGAACTCACCGCCCTTGCGCCGCACCAGCACCCGGGCCTCGGCGAACGCGCCGTCCGCCGTCAGAGCCGAGTTCGCCTGCGCCATGACGTAACGGTCCTCCTCGTCCGCCGTCAGATAGTCGACCCGCTCGGTGACCCGGCCCTCCACGACCTTGCGGTAGGGCGTCTCGACGAAGCCGAAGGCGTTGAGCCGCCCGAAACACGCCAGCGAGCCGATGAGGCCGATGTTCGGGCCCTCAGGGGTCTCGATCGGGCACATCCGGCCGTAGTGGGACGGGTGCACGTCACGGACCTCGAAGCCGGCCCGCTCACGGGACAGACCACCGGGGCCCAGCGCGTTGAGACGCCGCTTGTGCGTCAGGCCGGCCAGCGGATTGGTCTGGTCCATGAACTGCGACAACTGCGAGGTGCCGAAGAACTCCTTCATCGACGCCACCACCGGGCGGATGTTGATCAAAGTCTGCGGCGTGATCGCCTCCACGTCCTGCGTGGTCATCCGCTCGCGCACGACCCGCTCCATCCGCGCCAGGCCCAGCCGGACCTGGTTCTGGATGAGCTCGCCGACGCTGCGCAGGCGGCGGTTGCCGAAGTGGTCGATGTCGTCGACCTCGACGATCACCTCACCGTCGACGCCCGGCATCGACTCCTCACCCGCATGCAACCGCACGATGTACTCGATCATCGCGACGATGTCCGCCTCGGCCAGCGTGCCCTGAGCGATCGCGGCGTCGACCCCGAGCTTCTTGTTGATCTTGTAGCGGCCCACCTTGGCCAGGTCGTACCGCTTGGCGTTGAAGTACAGATTCTCCAGCAGCGTCTGCGCCGACTCCTTGGTCGGCGGCTCACCGGGCCGCAACTTGCGGTAGATGTCCAGCAGCGCGTCATCCTGGCCGGCCGTGTGATCCTTCTCCAGGGTCGCCCGCATCGACTCGTACTGGCCGAACCGCTCGAGAATCTGCTCGCTCGTCCAGCCCAGCGCCTTCAGCAGCACCGTGACGGCCTGCTTGCGCTTACGGTCGATACGCACACCGACGCTGTCACGCTTGTCGATCTCGAACTCCAGCCAGGCCCCCCGCGACGGGATGACCTTGCACCCGTACAGGTCCTTGTCGGAGGTCTTGTCGACCGTGCGCTCGAAGTACAC